>NZ_CP152376.1 GCF_038784515.1 Rhodoferax sp. GW822-FHT02A01 | reverse complement strand
ACATAGCCATTTCCGTCACCCACAAAGTTCACCATTTCCATGGCCATTGCGTTGGTGGACCAGGCGTAGCGCTCATAGAGGTTGGGTGAGCGTGTCTTTTGCGAGAGCCCGAGTTCAAACGACTTCTGATCATCCGGCTCATACCGGCTGATGGCGCTCCAATCGAGGTTGTTGTCCGTACGGTGCTTGTCGCTCGCGTTGTAGGCGGCGGCTCCACCGCTGGCGCTCACGGCACTTCCCACGTACATCATGCCCGTGTTGTAGCCCTGGGCCGCACCGGTGTTGGTGCTCACCTGTTCAAGGCGCAACCCCAGCTGGCTGAACCATTGCGCATTCCAGCGTGACTCCAACTCCCCAAATACGGCCTGCCGGTCACGTTGCCCGTCTCGAATATTCCAGAAGGGATAAGGCGCCATGCCTCCAGTGCAGATGCCTACGCCGCAATTGGGCGATGGCGGCCACCAGTCATTGAGGCGGTACTGCTGCCAGTCCAAGCCCACGCGTGCAAGATGCCGGTTGGACCATTCAAACTCTGTCTTCAGGGCCAGACCGTCAGTCTTTCCGTCGGTATTCATGGGCATGCCGTTGACCGGATAGGTGACACCGTTGGTTCCGGTGATGGCGCCGTAGTACATGACCTTGTCTGCGCCAAAGTCCATGTGGTGGGTCACAGTCTCGTGGTAGGCCCGTATGTCAAACAGCCCCCAATCCCTCTGGCCTTGGTAGCGCAGGTTGTAGCGCTCCGCCGTGTTCCCCAACATGTCCATGCGCTGATTGGGGTACATCTCGTAAGGAATGTCCTGGTAGCCGACGGCGGCCTCCAGGATGTCCTGCCCGGCCTTTGCCGCCAGGGTCAGCAATTGGTTGCGCGATTTGTACGCCGTTGAGCCGACTTCATTTTGGTCAAGGGTGCTGCCGTAGTTGGCGCCACTCACCGCCGATGCGGGGCGGATCGAGGTGTAGCTCTTGAAGTCGCTTGCTGCCTTGTAGTTGGAGGACTCGGCCGAAGACGCCTTGTAGGAAAGACTCAGGCTTTCCCCGGCAATCAGCACGCCAAGGTTGTAGGTCTTGGCATCCCCGTTGCTGCGGTAGCTGGTGCCCACCTCGCCATTGAGCAAGAGTCCCTGCGATTCGGATGCAAAGACAGGAGCCTGTGACGTGACAAGGATTGCACCGCCCACGCTGTCCCCACCCACGCTGACCGGAGAAACGCCGGGGTACACGCGGATCGATTCCAGTTGGGTGGGGACCACATAGGACAGAGGGGAATTCATGTGGTTGGGGCAGGAGGCAATCAGGTCCATGCCATCCACCTTGATCCGCAAGCGATCGTCGGCCAGACCGTTGATTGCCGGAAGGCTGGAGACTCCACCGGCACCATACAAACTCAGCCCGGGCACGTCCTCCAGCAGGCGCGCCGAATCGCTGGTGTATGCGCCCTGGCGGGCTATCTGCGATGCATCCAGCGCTGAGCTGCCTGTTGGCACCCGACTGGAACTCACGACCACTTCCGGCAATTGGGGAGTTTGCTGTGCGCTCGCGTGTGTTGACAAAGCTGCCAGCAAGGCCATGCCTAGCGATGACATGGCAGGTGCCGTCGCTGCTATCTTTTGCTTCTTCATGTTTTCGTCTTTCAAGATGAGGCGCGCCGACCTCTGATCGGCAACGCAAAAAAATTTTCTGGTGACCCAGGTCCATCAGACCTGCTTCAAACAGGTCCGCTCAAGTGGAAAGACTGGCAGGAGGTGCGCGCGAAGGTGGCGGTGCAGCAGAAACGGGTTTGGTGTGTATTTCCAGACGCATCGGCAAAGATGGCTGGTACGGAACCGCCGCAGGCAGGTGGATTGAAAAGGAGGCAACCGGCCCGATGAAGTTGACACAGGCGGGGCAATCCCAAGTGGCGGAAGAAGTGCTCGGCGCAGACTGGCCTTGTTCGATGACCTGGGCACCGGCGCTGGTGCAGACCAGTGTCAGCAGTCGGGGGGCAACGAAAGGCGAGGCCACTGATACGCCCACTGATAGGACGAACCAGACCAACACGTAGCGGGCAAAGCGCAATGCCAGGGACAAGGCCATTGATGGGGAGGACTTTGATTACGGATTCCCAGGCCGCGCCGGAAGATCAACTCGTGGCAGCAGCGAGGGCAGGGCAGCACCGGGCGCCTGGGCGCACCGGATCAAGCGGAGGCAGTTATGCCAGCGGCGGAGCGCGTACTGCCGGAGACTCCCAGTGGGCCTGGGAGTGGATTTGCAAATGGGAGGCAGAGGGCAGGGGCCTGCTGTCCGCACGATCTGTCACCAACCCGTGTTCCACAACGGCAGGGAGACCTGGCGCACCTGCATGCAGCAGGCAGTAGGGGCAATGCACCAGGGTCATGGTGCCTTGCGGTGCGTTTGCCGGTTGGGTTGGGCTTTGCGCAGCGTCTGATTCGTCCGCCGCAACCTTGATCCAGATGGCTCCTTGCGTGGTGCACACCTCGGTCCAGCCGGAACGCGGCGCTGACTGTTTTCCGGAAACTGCATGTGCAACCGTCGGCATGAGGCTATTCAACAGGATGGCCAGGATGGCAATCCATGTGGACCAATAGCGTCTGGGGTGGCTGTTCATGTTCGGCGCAGTATACGTGGCAGGCCTATTTGAAAAGCTGACGCATATCAGATGCGCGCGCCGTCTTCCCTGTCCCTGTATACCTGCGGTGCCATGCCCGTCCAGCGCTTGAACGATTGCGAAAAGCTGGAGGCATCACTGAAGCCCAGCCGCGCGGCAATCTCGTGGATACCGAGCTGGCTGTTGCGCAGGTACTCGGTGGACTGGGCGCATTGGAATTGCCTGACCAGTTCGCGAAAGCTGGTGCCTTCGCTGGCCAGCATGCGCTTCAGGGTCCGTTCGCTGGTGTTGAGCAAGGCGGCCATGTCGCCCAGTTGCGGTATCTTGTGCAGGTTCAGGCTGAGGTACTGGTTGACGATGGCGGTGGTGCCCAGTTTGGAGCGGCGCTTCTCCAGCAGCTCGACGCACATTTGTTCGCACATCAACGCTGCCGACGGATTGGCCAGCGGCAACGGGTACTCCAAAAACTTGCCATCAAAAATCAGCATGTTGTCTGCCGCACCAAAAACCGGTTCTATGCCGAAGGCTTCGGTATAGGCAAGTACGTCAGTATGGGCAGGGCAACGGGGCTGCTTCAGCCGGACTTCCGCCAAGCGGAAGTTCCGCCCGAGCGTACTGCGGATCAACTGCAGCGCGGCCGTCATGTCCCGATTCAGCAGGAATTCCTTGAGTTCCGTTTGCAGGTTTGCCTCTTCAAATTGCAGATGCGCGAGTCCTGCGTCGAAGCGGTAGCGGATGGTGGAAAACGCAAAGGTGAGTGGCAGGAACTTCAGCGCCTGGGTCACGGCGGCGCCCAGCGTGGCACAACTCATCAGCCCGAATCCCCACACGCCATACACCGATGGTTTGTAGCGCTGGCCAATGAGCAGGCCCAACCGGGACGAAGCCTTGGACAGGCGCAGCAGGTTGGCCACAACGCGCAGCTCCTGAGACGCAGTCACCTCCGCGTTCGGGTCGGTCAACTGCTGCTCTGACAGTTTGGTGCCGCGCAAAAGGGCCGCAGCATCGCGCCCCGTTTCCTTGCCGAATGCAACGAGCAGGGCGATGCTTGCAGGGCTGCGGGTGTAGTCCAACAGGCTCATCAGTGATTACCCTTGTTTGGTGAATTTGGCCCAAATTCTAATGACAATGACCCAAGTCAGCATGTGCGGCGCACGCGTTGTGTTGAACAATCGCGCCACTTATGACCCAGGAGGGATTGCATGCCAGTTACGCAAGAGCCCGGCGCAGCCAGCGCCAGCAACGTGCTCAAGGCCATCATCATCGGCACCGGCTTTGCAGGCCTGGGCATGGCCATCGCATTGCAGAAGCAGGGCATCGATCAGTACCTGATTCTGGAAAAGGCCGATGACGTAGGCGGCGTGTGGCGCGACAACAGCTACCCCGGCGCTGCCTGCGATGTGCCATCGCATCTCTATTCCTTCTCGTTTTTTCCCAACCCCCACTGGACGCGCAAGTTCGCACCGCAAGGCGAAATCCTGGCCTACCTGAAAGACTGTGCCACGCGCTTTGGTGTGCGCCGCCATGTGCGCTTCGGCGCCGAAGTTCGCGCTGCGGAATTTGATGAGGTGCAGCAGAACTGGCGTGTGCTCCTGACCGACGGAACCGAATTGCGTAGCCAGATACTCATCACTGCCATGGGCCAGCTCAGCCGCCCGGCCATACCGGTGATCGAGGGCCAAGCAAGCTTTCAGGGCAATGCATTCCACTCCGCACAGTGGGACCATGCTTTTGACCTCGCGGGCAAGCGCGTGGCAGTGATTGGCACTGGTGCCTCGGCCATCCAGTTTGTTCCTGCGATTGCCGCTCGGGTTCAAAGCATGGCGGTGTTTCAGCGCTCACCGGCCTACATCCTGCCCCGACCCGACCGCCCCTACAGCGCCCTGGAAAAAGCCCTGTGCCGCTGGGCGCCTTGGCTGATGCGTCTGCACCGTCTGGCCATCTACGTGCAGTACGAATCCCGCGCCCTGGCATTCACGCGCTTCAAGGGTTTGATGAAATTCGCGGTGGGCATACCGGTGCGCAAGCAACTCGAGCAGCAGGTGCCTGACCCCGCGTTGCGCCGGGCCATGACGCCGGAGTACCAGATTGGCTGCAAGCGCATCCTGCTCTCCAGCGAGTACCTGGCAACCTTCAACCGCCCCAATGTGCAGCTGGTCACGCAAGGCATTCGGCGCATCACCCCCACGGGTGTGGAAACCACCGACGGACAGGTGCATACAGTGGACGCCATCGTCTACGGAACCGGCTTCGCCGCGACCGAGTTTCTGGCGCCTCTGCGCATCAAGGGCAGGGCGGGCAAGGAGCTCAATGCAGCCTGGTCACAAGGCAGCAAGGCGTACCTTGGAATGACCGTGCCGGAGTTCCCCAACTTCTTCATGCTGTACGGCCCCAATACCAACCTGGGCCACAACTCCATCGTCTACATGCTCGAGAGCCAGATTGCGCACGTCATGCGTTGCCTGAAGAAAATGGAAAGCACCCGCTCCCAGGTGATGGAAGTCTTGCCCGGCGTGTTCGAGCAATTCAACGCGCAGGTGCAAAGCGGCCTCGCGCACACGGTGTGGAACGGCTGCAAGAGCTGGTATGTGGATGCCCAGGGCCACAACAGCACCAACTGGCCGGGCTTCACCCTGAGCTACCGCTGGTTGACCCGCACGGCCAGCCTGGACGCCTACCGTTTCTCCGCCAGCACCCAAGCCGCGTGGGGTGTGCCGCATGCAGCGTAGCATTCCTGCGCCCGGCGGCTGGTTCGAGGCCTGTGTGGCGGGCTTCTTGCGCCTGTTCCTGCGCGCAGCGTTTCGCCCCTTCATAGGCCCGCGCCTGGGGCCGGTGGCGCAACGCCACTGGGCGAATATTCTGTCCCTGCTGATGCCGGGGCGCGCGGGGCTGGTCTCGCAACGCGAGCACATTGCTGGCTTGGATGTGCTGGTGCTTGCACCCCCGCAGGTGGCAAGCAAGGGCGTGGTCCTGTACCTGCACGGGGGCGCTTTCTGCTTGGGCGGTACGCAAACGCACCGAGGCCTGTGTTCGCACCTGGCGCATGAGAGCGGCATGCCAGTGTGGATTCCCAACTACCGCCTGGCGCCGGAGCATCCGTACCCCTGCGCGCTGGGAGATGCCTTGGCCGCGTTCGATGCGCTGCTGCAGCGGGGCTATGCCTGCAACAACATCGTTGTGGCGGGTGACTCTGCGGGAGCTACCTTGGCGCTGGCGCTGGCCATCCATTTGAAACGCCTGGGTCGTGCGATGCCCGCAGGCTTGGCGCTGATCTCTCCCGTCACCGACTTGCAGGCGGACCACTCAGACACTGCACCCGGCGTACGCGGCGACCCTATGGTCACGCAGGCCTGGCTAAGCCAGGGCTTGCAATGGTTCCATGTGCCGCAAGGCACAGCGGAGTTTGCGCCGCTGGACACTGACCTCAGCGGCCTGCCACCCATGCTGATCCAGGCCGGGCGGGAGGAGATTCTGCTGCCCGATTCCATGCGCCTTGAGGCCCATGCCCAGCGCTGCAAGGTCCCTTGCCAGCTGGACATTTACCAGGAGCGCTGGCATGTGTTCCATCTGCAGGCCTTCTACCTGCGCTCCAGCCGACAGGCGCTGCAGGCCATCGCCGCCTTTGCCCGTTCCTGCGTGGGTTGAACATGCCTTCCCATCCTTCCAAACCAGAGTCCACCGCCATGCCGCAACCCACCCTGCGCCGCCGTTCGTTTCTCAAACTCGGTATCGGTTCCGCCGTTGTCCTCGCCGTGGCGGGTGGCACTGTCGCCATGCTCAAGCCAGGCCTGGTCGACGGCAAACTCAGCCCTTCTGCGCGCGAGGCCATGGGCAAGATCGGCCAGGCCATGCTGGCGGGTCTGTTGCCATCCGAGCCCGCCGCCCTGCAAGCCGCCACCGAAGCCATCCTGCAGCGTACCGACGTGTTTCTGGCAGGCTTGCCTGTGCATGTGCTGGAGGAGCTGGGTCAGTTGCTCAGCCTGCTGACCAGCGCCCCGGGGCGGCGCCTGCTGGTGGGTCTGCCGGAGTCGTGGGCAGAAGCCACCGTGGCCCAGACCAGCGCGGCACTTCAGTCCATGCGCGAGTCCGGCATGGCGCTGCGCATACAGGCTTACCAGGGGCTGCACGACATCGTGTTCGCCCCGTATTTTTCCGGCGAAGAGTCCTGGCAGGCCATTGGCTACCCCGGACCACGCGCTGTCTGAAACCTAGCTCCGAGTACCACCCATGAGCAACATTCCCGATCCCATCCTGGAAGGCCTGCAACGCGGCTGGAAAGTCCTAGGCGGCAAGCACGCGCCACTGCCCGAACACATCACCTGCGACGTGGCCATCATCGGCTCGGGTGCAGGTGCCGGCATCACCGCCGAGCTGCTGACCAAGGCCGGGCTGAACGTCGTCATCGTTGAAGAAGGGCAGCTCCAATCCAGCTCCGACTTCAAGCAGCGCGAACTGCAGGCCTATGCCGCGCTCTACCAGGAAAACGCCGGGCGCAAGACCAAGGACAAGGGCATCACCATCCTGCAGGGCCGCAGCGTGGGTGGCACCACCACGGTCAACTGGACCAGCTCGTTTCGCACGCCGCCTGACACGCTCAAGTTTTGGCAGGACCACTTCGGCCTCAAGGACTTCACACCCGAGGCGCTGGAGCCCTTCTTCAGCCAGGCGCAGACGCGGCTGAACATTCACCCCTGGGAAGCCGCGCCCAACGAGAACAACGAGCTGCTGCGCCGTGGCGCTGCCAAGCTGGGCATCAAGGCCGAAACCATTCCGCGCAACGTCAAGGGTTGCTACAACCTGGGTTCCTGCGGCATGGGCTGTCCCACCAATGCCAAGCAGTCCATGCTGGTCACCACCATTCCGTTTGCGCTGGACCATGGCGCCACGCTGCTGGTGGAGACGCGGGCTGAAAAACTGGTCTTCGATGGCAACCGTGTAACCGGCATGCAGTGCATCGCCGTCAAGCCCAACGCTGCTCCGGTGCAAGCAGGCACAGTCTCCACCACCATCGCGGCCAAGCACTATGTGCTGGCGGGTGGTGCCATCAACTCGCCGGCGCTGCTGCTGCGCTCCAAGGCGCCGGACCCGCACAAGCAGCTGGGCACACGCACCTTTTTGCATCCGGTGGCCATCACCACCGCCGTCATGAAGGATGCGGTGGAAGCCTGGAACGGCGCGCCGCAGTCCATCTACTCCGACCACTTCCTGCACACCCAGCCGGTGGACGGACCCATAGGCTTCAAGCTGGAAGTGGCGCCGCTGCATCCCATGTTTTTCGGCGCCAACCTGCCGGGCTTTGGCGCCAAGCAGGCGGAACTGCTGCGCCAGTACCCGCATGCCAATGTGATGCTGGCGCTCATGCGCGACGGCTTTCATGATCAGTCGGTGGGTGGCACGGTGGAACTGCGCGGTGACGGCTCGCCCCTGCTGGACTATCCGCTGACCGACTATGTAATGGACGGTGCCCGCCGCGCCATGCTGGTCATGGCGCAGATCCAGTTTGAAGCAGGCGCCACCATGGTCTACCCCGGCCACGAGCTGGCTGGCGGCACCAGCACCTGGGCCGCGACCAAGGCTGCCATTGAGGCGCTGCCCATGAAGCCGCTGCTCACCAAGATCGGCAGCGCACATGTCATGGGCGGCTGCGGTCTGGGTGGAGATGCATCATTGGGCGTGACACGGCCCGATGGCGTCCATTGGCAGCTCGACAATCTGTCCATTCACGACGGCTCCATCTTCCCCACCAGCATCGGCGCCAATCCGCAGCTCTCCATCTACGGCAACGTCAATCGCCTGGCTCAGGCCCTTGCCAAACGCCTGAGCGGCAAGGACGTGGTGCTGGCATGACGGCCCCCAATGCGGTACAAGCAACCATGACATCCACCACCAACCTCCACACCGTCACCCCGACCGCGCACATGCAAGCGGTCTTTGAACGCCAGGCCGCCACGGCACTGCGATTGCGCAGCTCCACTGCAGCTGAGCGCATCGCCAAGATCCGCAAGCTGCGCGAGGCCGTCATTGCCCATACCGAAGACTGGTACCAGGCTGCCTACGCCGATTTCAAAAAGCCGCCCGGCGAGGTGGACCTGGCCGAAATACTGCCCGTGTGTGTGGAGGCCAATGACGCCATCCGCAACCTGCGCCGCTGGATGAAACCCAAGCGCGTGTGGCCCACGATGCTCACGCTGGGCACCACCAGCCACGTGCAGTACCTGCCGCGCGGCAGGTGCCTGATCATCGGCCCGTTCAACTACCCGGTGAACCTGACGCTGGGCCCGCTGGTGTCGGCCATTGCGGCGGGCAATACCGTCATCGTGAAACCTTCGGAACTGACTCCGCATCTCTCCGGCCTGATTGCCAAGGTGGTGCGCGAGGTATTCACCGAGGATGAGGTCGCGGTCTTTCAAGGCGAGGCCGATGTCGCGCAAGCCCTGCAGGCGCTGCCCTTTGACCATGTGTTCTTTACCGGCAGCCCGGCCATCGGCAAGCATGTGATGGCCGCCGCGGCCAAAAATCTCAGCAGTGTCACCCTGGAGCTGGGCGGCAAGAGCCCGACCATCGTGGATGCCAGCGCCGATCTGAAGCTGGCCGCCGTCAACATCATGTGGTCCAAATTTGCCAACGCGGGCCAGACTTGCATTGCGCCCGACCACGTGTATGTGCACCACAGCGTCAAGGAACAGTGGGTGGATTTGTGCCGGCAGGAGCTGCGCAAAGCCTATGGCGCCAGCCTGGGCGAGCAGCAGAACAGCCTGGGCCTGACCCACATGGTGAACGCACGCCACACCACCCGTGTGAAAGCCTTGCTGGACGATGCCACGGCACGTGGCGCCAAGGCCTTGGCCGGTGGCGGTGTGGTGGAGGATGCCTGCTTTGTGCAGCCTACCTTGCTGGATGGCATTCCTGCGGACGCGTCCATCATGCAGGAGGAGATCTTCGGCCCGCTGCTTCCCGTGATTGGCTTTGGCAATCTGGATGAGGTGATCTCCAGCATCAATGCCGGCCCCAAGCCGCTGGCCCTCTATGTGTACAGCCGCAACCCATCGGCCATCGACCAGATACTGACGCAGACCGCCTCTGGTGGCGCCTGTGTCAACCATGCTCTGCTGCAGTTCCTGCATGCGCGCCTGCCGTTTGGTGGAGTGAATAACTCCGGCATTGGCAATGCCCACGGCCACTACGGCTTCAAGGCCTTCAGCCACGAGCGCGGCGTGGTGCGCACGCAGTTCTCGCTGGCGGCAACGCTGTTCCGGGCGGGCCCGGTTCCGCCTCTGGTGCGCAAGCTCCTGAAGACCTTCATCCGTTGGGTATGACCATGCAAACCATACACTGTGTCTTCATCACCGGCGCCGCCACCGGCATTGGCCGCGCAGCTGCGCGGCTGTTCAGCAAGCAAGGCTGGTTTGTCGGCTTGGCCGATATCGACACGGCGGGCTTGAAAGCGCTGGGCGAGGAACTGGGTGAGGCCCATTGCCTGACCATGGCGCTGGATGTGCGCGACGCAGATGCCTGGCACACGGCACTTGCCAGCTTTCACAGAGCCACAGGCCGCCTGGATGTGCTGCTCAACAATGCCGGCATCCTGATCTCCGGCCCCTTGGAAGCCAATACGCTGGAGCGCCACCAGGCGGTGCTGGACGTCAATGTCAAAGGCGTGCTCAACGGCTGCCAACTGGCCAAGCCCTATCTGCAGTCCACACCGGGCAGCCGCGTCATCAACATGTCGTCTGCTGCGGCGGTGTACGGTCAGGCCTCTTTGGCAACCTACTCGGCCAGCAAGTTCGCCGTGCGCGCACTGACCGAGGCGCTGAACATCGAGTGGCAGAAAGACGGCATCCGCGTGATGGACGTCATGCCCCTGTTCGTGCAAACCGACATGGTGACCAACATGAACGCACGCAGCATCGAGCGCATGGGTGTGCGCCTCACCACACAGGATGTCGCACGCACCATCTACGCCGCCGCCACCTACCAGGGCAGCTTTGGCAAGGTGCACTGGCCGGTTGGCTTCATGGCGACCTGGCTGTTCCGGTTGACGGCACTGGGGCCGGATCGGCTCAGCCGCTTTGTGGCGAGCCGGCTGGCGGCCTGATAGAGGGCAGGCATAGGCTCGTGGGACGCCAGGGGCATTGTGCATGCTTATGATGTGGCGCCGGTAACTCGGCCTGCCTCATCGTTCCTCACACAACCCGCTTCATGCAACCGATCGCCATGCCCACATCCCCCTTCCTTCCCGACGACCTCTACACCGGCACCCTGGTAACCCGCATCTGGAATCCCGCAGGCATTGGCGGGCCATCGGTGGCGGTGATCCGTGAAGACGCGGTGTATGACCTGAGCGGCCACGTGGCCACCATGAGTGCTTTGCTGGAGGCGGAGGAACCGGTGGTGTGGGTGCGCAGCTGGGCCGGGTACCGGGTAGGCACGCTGGAAGAGGTGCTGGCCAACAGCACCGAGGCCACGCGTGATCCGGGCAAACCGTACTTTCTCTCGCCCTGCGACCTGCAGGTCATCAAGGCGGCGGGTGTCACCTTTGCCACCAGCATGATCGAGCGGGTCATCGAAGAGAAAGCGGGTGGCGACGCCAGCCGGGCGCAGGACATCCGTGCCCAGGTGGTAGCCCATATCGGCAGCGATCTGGCGGCCATCAAACCGGGTTCGGCACAGGCCATGCAGCTCAAGGCGGCTTTGCAGGCGCAGGGCATCTGGTCGCAGTATCTGGAGGTGGGCATTGGCCCGGACGCCGAGGTGTTCACCAAGGCGCCGGTGCTGTCCTCGGTGGGCACGGGCAGCGACGTGGGCATACGCTCCGACTCGCACTGGAACAACCCCGAGCCCGAGGTGGTGCTGGCGGTCAACAGCCGCGGCGTGATCCAGGGCGCATGCCTGGGCAATGACGTCAACCTGCGCGACATCGAGGGCCGTAGCGCGCTGCTATTGGGCAAGGCCAAAGACAACAACGCCTCCTGTGCGCTGGGGCCGTTTATCCGCTTGTTTGACGAGAGCTTCGACCTGGATCACGTGCGCCGCCAGGTGGTGCAACTGCAGGTGAGTGGAGAAGACGGCTTTGTGCTGCTGGGCAGCAGCTCGATGGACCAGATCAGTCGCGACCCGCTGGAACTGGTGCAGCAGACCCTGGGCGCGCATCAATACCCGGACGGCTTCATGCTGTTCATGGGCACTCTGTTTGCGCCCACGCAGGACCGCGATCAGCCGGGCGGCGGCTTTACCCACCACCTGGGTGATGTGGTGCGTATCCAGAGTCCGCATCTGGGCGCGCTGTGCAACCGCGTGACCCATTGCGAGCAGGCCGCCCCCTGGCAGTTTGGCCTGGGCGCTTTCTTCGCCAACTTGGCCAAGCGCGGACTTCTTCTCAACGAAGATATCTGACGGCTTGGCCGTGGCGCAGCAGCGGGCTTACGCAGTCCGGTTCAGGAATGCGCCCAGATAACGGTCCAGCTCCCGAGTGACCTGCAAGGCCTGTTCCGACGGGAACTGCCAGATCACCTGCTTGGAAGCGCGCTCCGTCACCTTGACGATGGACTTGCCGCTTTCCTTGTCGATGGAAAACTCCAGATCGGAAGCCGTCTGCGCGACTTTGGACTGCATCTCTGTGACCAGCTTCTTCAGCTCCTCCTGTCCGGGCGTGCCGGACTTGGCGGACGTATTGGCAGAGTTTGTCTGATCCGTCTGGGTGACCGGTGTCGCGGCGGGCAGTGCCGTTGCCGGCACGCGCACACCTGCGAGCGGCGCAGCCAGGCTGCCAGCCAGGGACGTGCTCGCGGACGAAACGATGGTAGACACCTTGTTCCCCTAATCCGTCAATCGTCAGGCAGTCACGTTCAGATTGTTGCCAATCTGCTGCCCCAAGGTGTTGACCACTGGCGTGGGGGTGCCAGCTGCGGCAGCGCCACTTGTGTCATCGGTATCGCTGTCATTTTTGACATCCTTGCCGCCGGAGGTGGCTTCTGCAGCCTCCACGGGAGCAGGCTTTACCGGGGGGTGTACGGAGGAATTGGAACCAACAGAACTGATAGCCATGGCAAACCTTTCTTGAAATCCGAGCGAAAAGCGCTCTTACCCAAGGAGGTTATCGGCAGCCGGTTCCTGAACTGTAGGGTTTTTTGCGCGTAATTTATGCGACCTGGCTGATGGTCTTGCGAAAGCGGGCCAGGGAAGCGCTGAACAGCACCGCTCCGATGGCGGCAATCGCCAGCAGTGAAGTCCAGACCGTGTCCAGCCCGGCACCGCGGTACAGAATGGCCTGGGCGGCTGACACAAAGTGGGTGGTGGGGGCAAACAACATGATGTCGCGCACCAGGGCTGGCATGCTTTCCCGGGGCGTCATGCCGCCCGAGAGCAGTTGCAGCGGCAACAGCACCAGCACCAGCAGCATGCCGAATTGCGGCATGGAGCGCGCCACTGTGGCCAGGAAGATACCCATGGACGTGGTGGCAAACAGGTGCATGGCCACCACCAGCATGAAGAGGGCAATCGAACCCTGTACCGGAACGTGCAGCGTGCCCTGCACGACGAAGACCAGGGCAATCAGCGCGGCACACCACACCACCAGGCCCATGGACCAGACCTTGGCCATCATGATCTCCAGCGGTCGCAGCGGCATCA
The DNA here is from genome assembly GCF_038784515.1 of Rhodoferax sp. GW822-FHT02A01. Classification (NCBI taxonomy): domain Bacteria; kingdom Pseudomonadati; phylum Pseudomonadota; class Betaproteobacteria; order Burkholderiales; family Comamonadaceae; genus Rhodoferax; species Rhodoferax sp. GW822-FHT02A01. Next base: position 5,473,655 of record NZ_CP152376.1, on the reverse strand, counting down.
CCAGCAAGTGCTCGATGGTGCCGTGCTCACGTTCGCGGATCAGGGCTGCACCGGTCAGGATGATGGAGAGCATGGTGACGTTGTTGATGATCTCCATCAAGGAGCCAAACCAGGCCTGCTCCAGGTTGGGGTTGAAGCGGGTGTGCAGGTTCAGGTCCACCGGCAGCGTGCGTGCCACTCGGTAGCGGCGCGCGAACTCGTCCACCTCGTCGCTCACCATCTGCTGGATATAGGCGTTGCCGGTAAAGGCCTGGCTCATGCGGGTGGCATCCACATTGAGCTGGATGCGCGGCGAGCGCCCGGCCAGCACGTCCGCCTGAAAGCCCGAGGGGATGTCCAGCACAAAGGTGTAGTCACCGCTGTCCATGCCGGCGTCCATCTCCTTCAGGTTCAGCAGGCGCGGCGTATTGAAGTGGGGTGGGTAGAAGGCCGACACGATGCGCGCCGACAACGGCGAGCCGTCTTCATCCACGATGGCAATGGACGCCTTGTGCATCGACTCGGGCATGGCCGTTGCCGCCACATAGATCGACACCGTGAAGGTGTAGGCGATCAGCACCAGCATCATGGGGTCGCGCACCAGGCTCCACAGCTCCTTGACGCCCAGGCGGTAGATGTTGCTCAGCCGGCTCATGGGCTACTTCTCCTGTTTCTTCAGCAGCGCGATCGCAAGCCCCAGGACCACCGGAATGGCAGCCGCCAGCGGCCAGAACGCGCTGCCCAGGGCCGTCATGTCCAGCGCCTTGCTGAAGACGCCGCGGCTGATGGTGAGGAAGTGGGTGGCCGGGTAGATGGCTCCGATGAAGGCCCCCGTGCCTTCCAGTGAAGACACCGGGTTGAGCAGACCTGCAAACTGCACGCAGGGAATCAGCGTTCCGATCATGGTCACAAACATGGCCGCGATCTGGCTCTTGGTAAAGGTCGAGGCCAGCAGCCCAAAGCCGGTAGCACTGATCACAAACAGCAGTGCCGCCAGCGTGAGCGTGAGCAAGTCCCCTTTGACCGGCACACCAAACACGGTGGCCGCCAGAAAGGTCATCAGCGCAAAGTTGAACATGGCCAGCACGATGTAGGGAAGCTGCTTGCCCAGCAGGAATTCGGCGCGGGTCACCGGCGTCACATACAGGTTGATGATGGAGCCCAGCTCCTTCTCGCGCACCACCGACAGCGCCGTCAGCATGGCCGGGATCATCATCAGCAGCATGGGGATCACCGCTGGCACCATGGCGGGCAGGCTCTTCACATCGGGGTTGTAGCGGTAGCGTGTTTCCACCTGGCTGGCCGTGTCCATATGGATGCCAAAGCGCAGCGCCGCCTGTTCGGCAATCCAGCCGATGTGCATGGCCTGCACGTAGCCGCGTATGGTTTCCGCGCGTGTGGGCATGGCGCCGTCCACCCAGGCCGCCACGCTCACGGGCTTGCCGCGCTCCAGGTCGCGCGCAAAGCCGGGCGGTATTTCGATGGCCAGCGAGAGTTCACCACTGCGCATGCGCTGGTCCATGTCCTGGTCGCTGGTGATGGGCGCGTGCTCAATGAAGTAACGCGAGCCCGACAGGTTGAGCGCGTAGTTCTGGCTCAGCACGGTCTGGTCGCGGTCCAGCACCGCGTAGCTCAGGTCCTCCACATCCAGGCTGATGCCGTAGCCAATGATGAACATCAGGATGGCCGTGCCCAGCAGCGCCAGCGTGGCACGTACCGGGTCGCGCTGTAGTTCCAGCGCCTCGCGCATCGAATAGCTCCAGGCCCGGCCCAGACTGAATCCGCCGCGGCGCTTGGCCGGTGTGGCGGCCGGGTTTGCCGCAGTGGGCGCGCCTACGGACGTACTGGCGGGTTGTGCTTCTGCCTCCACACCACCGGCTTCACGCAAATGGCTGATAAAAGCTTCCTCCAAGGTGGCCGTGCCGCGCTGCTGCACGATGGCCTGGGGCGTGTCGCTCACCAACACGCGCCCGGCATGCATGAGCGAGATGCGGTCACAGCGCTCGGCCTCGTTCATGAAGTGGGTGGAGATGAAGATGGTCACGCCGTCCTTGCGCGCCAGGTCGATCATCAGTTGCCAGAACATGTCGCGCGCCACCGGGTCCACGCCCGAGGTGGGCTCGTCCAGTATCAGCAGCTCGGGCTTGTGCACCGTGGCCACGGCCAGCGACAGGCGCTGGCGCATGCCCAGCGGCATGCTCTCGGGCAGGCTGTCCACCACGTCGTGCAGGCCAAAGCGCTCCACCATCTGCTGCACGCGCTGCGCCACCTCGGCTTCGGGCACATTGAACAGCCGCGCATGCAGCACCAGGTTCTGCTGCACGGTGAGCTCGCTGTAGAGCGAGAAGCCTTGCGACATATAGCCCACGCGCTGGCGTATGGCCAGGTCCTGCGGGTCTATAGGCTGGCCGAACAACTGCGCCTGGCCTTCGGTGGGCACCAGCAGGCCGGTGAGCATCTTCATGGTGGTGGACTTGCCGCAACCGTTGGAGCCCAGAAAGCCGAATATCTCGCCACGCCGTATGCGGAAGTCCACATGGTCCACTGCCACAAAGTCACCAAAGCGCATGGTCAGGCCCTTGGCCTCGATGGCGATTTCGGCATCGGCGGCGCTGCCCAGCGGCGGCACCGTCACAGCCTGGTGGCCGCGCCTGCGCTCTTCGGGCAGCAGGGCGATGAAGGCCTCTTCCAGCGTATGGCTGCCGGTGCGCTCGCGCAGTTCGGCGGCAGTGCCGGTGGCCAGCACACGGCCTGCGTCCATGGCTACCAGCCAGTCAAAGCGCTCAGCCTCTTCCATGTAGGCAGTGGCCACGATCACGCTCATGCGCGGCAGCTCGGCGCGTATGCGGTCTATCAGGTCCCAGAACTGGCTGCGCGACAGCGGGTCCACACCGGTGGTGGGCTCGTCCAGGATCAGCAGGTCCGGGTCGTGGATCAGCGCGCAGCACAGGCCCAGCTTCTGCTTCATGCCGCCCGAGAGCTTGCCCGCTGGCCGCGACAGGAAGGGCGCAAGCCCGGTGCTGCCGGTCAGGGTGTCGATGCGGCGGCGGCGCTCGGCCGGGCTTTGGCCAAACAGGCGGCCGAAGAACTGCAGGTTCTCTTCCACCGAGAGCGTGGGGTACAGGTTCTTGCCCAGCCCTTGGGGCATGTAGGCAATGCGTGGGCACACGGCGTCGCGGTTGGCCGAGCTGCTCATGTCCACGCCCAGCGATTCAACGCGCCCTTGCTGGATGGCGCGCGCACCCGCCAGCAGCGACAGCAGACTGGACTTGCCCACACCGTCCGGCCCGATCAGCCCCACACGGCAGCCTGCGGGCAGGTCCAGCGTGATGTTCGCCAGCGCCTGGGTGTTGCCCAGCTTCAGGCTGACCTTGCTCAGGCGGGCGCAGGCGCCAGCCGGAATCGTTGCAGTCACTGAGGCACCTTCACCGCCAGCTCAGTGGGCCAGGCGGCCTGCGGGTCGAGCTTGAGCCATGCCACGCCGGGCAGGCCGGTCTTGACCTGGGTGAGGTACTTGCGCAGCAGCTCGCGGTCTATCTGCGCCTTGACCTTGAACATCAGCTTCTGGCGTTCGCTGGCGGTCTCCACCGTCTTGGGGGTGAACTGCGCGGTAGACGCCACATACGACACCTTGGCCGGAATCACGTACTGCGGCGCGGCGTCCAGCACCACATGCACCTCGCTGCCCATGGCCAGTTTGCCGGCCACGGTTTCGGGCACAAAGAAGTCCATGCTCACATCCGACAGGTCCACCAGATTCAGCACCTTGCCGCCACCGCCCAGCACCTCACCCGGCTGGGCCACGCGGTACTGCACACGGCCACTGCGCGGCGCCTTGAGCGTGCCGTCGTCAATCTCCACCTGGATGCGCGCCACGGTGGCGTCGCCCGCCAGGGCCACGGCGCGGGCACTGGCCACCTGGGCACGGGCTGCGGCAATGGCGCTGATGGCAGCAGCCTCCTGTGCGCGCGCTGCCGCTGTGGCGGCACTGGCGCTGCGCACGCGGGCACGGTCATCGTCCAGCTCCTGTTGCGAGGCGGCGCCGTCGCGGCTGAGGTCGTCGGATCGGGCCAGGCGCCGTTGGGCGGAATCCAGCTCGGCCTCACGCGCGCTCACCACCGCATGGGCGGCAGCGGCATCGCTCTCGCGCACGGCCACCTGCGCCTCGGCGCTGGCTATGGCGGTTTCGGCCTGGCGCTGGTGGGCGCGGGCTTCATCGCGCTGGGCTTCCAGGCTCTGGATCTGCATGTGGGCCAGGGTCTGGCCTTCGGTGACCAGGTCGCCTTCGCCCACCAGGATATCGACCACGCGCCCTGGCGACTTGGTGGCGATGTCGATCTCGGTGGCTTCGATGCGGCCGTTGCCGCTGGCAAAGCCCGGGCCGGGGCCGGTGTTGCGCCAATGGGTCCAGCCATAGCCCGCGATGGCAACGCCGACGGCCAGGGCCAATGCAATGGGGATGAGGTATTTGGGTTTGTTCATGGTGCTATCTGATCCATGGGACTGCGCGCATCAGGGCTGAGCGCCGCTGCTCTGCGCTTGCGAAAGGGGAGAGGTGTTGGCAGCCAGCGAGCCGCCGCCCAGTGCCGCATACAGCGTCACCCGGCTGGCCAGCACGGCGCGGCGCACCTGCACCAGCTGCTGGGTTGCGGCGAGCAGGTCGCGCTGGGCGTCCAGCACTTCCAGAAAGGCGGCAGAGCCGGCCTCAAAGCGGCGCTCGGACAGGCGTGCCCGCTCGGACTGCGCCCGCACGGCGGCTTCGGCAATGCCTTGCTGCACTTCCAGCCAGTGGCCGTCGCTCAGCGCGTCGTTCACTTCGCGGAAGGCGGTCTGAATGCTTTTTTCATACTGGGCCACGGCCTCATTGCGGCGGGCCTCTTGCAGGTCCAGATTGTTCTGGCGGCGCCCGCCATCAAAGATCGGCAGGTTGATGCTGGGCGAGAACAGCCAGGCCCGGCTGTCGCTCTTGAAGAGCTTGTCCAGGTCTTCGCTGGTATTGCCCAGCACCGTGGTCAGCGTGATGCTGGGGAAGAAGGCTGCACGTGCCGCGCCCACCTGCGCATGGGCCGCGCGCAGCTGGTGCTCGGCTGCCACGATGTCCGGGCGCGCCTGCAAAAGCTCCGAGGGCAAGCCGCTACGCAGCCGTGCAATCGGGGGCTGGATGCTCAGGGCATTGGCGCGCTCGGGCAAGTCCAGCGAAGTGCCCACCAGCAGCGTCAAGGTCTGTACCAGGGTGGCGCGCGCCTGCTGCAACTGCGCCACCAGGCTTTGCGCCTGCGTCAGCAGCGTCTGCACCTGCGTGAGCTGCAAGCGCGAGCTGGAGCCCACCTCCACCCGCCGGGTGAAGATGCGCGTGCTCTCCACGCGGCTGGCCTCGGTCTGGCGCGCCAGTGCCAGGCGCTCATCCAGTTCACACAGCGCCAGGTAAGCCTGCGCCACCGCAGTCGTCAGGCTCAGCGTGGCTGCGCGGCGCGACTCTTCGCCAGCCTGCGCCGTCTCAAACGCTGCATCCTGCAACTGGCCCAGCCGGTTCCAGAGGTCAATCTCCCAGCTCACAAACCCCAGGCCCACGTTGTAGCCCGTGCCCTGTATGGGCGCGCCCAGGGGGTTGATGTTGGCCGGCAGATGCGCCCGCGAGGCACCCAGTTGGCCGGACACCGAGGGCAGCGTAGCCGCATGCTGCAAGCCCAGGGCGGCCTGCGCCTGCTGCACCCGCGCTGCGGCAATGCGCAGGTCGCGGTTGTTGGCCAGTGCCTGGTCAATCAGGCGCTGCAGGGCTGGGTCGGTAAAGAAGTCACGCCAGGCCAACGCAGCAGCGCCTGGCCCATCCGCACTGCGGCCTTCCGCATAGGCATTGGCAATGGGCGGCGTGGGAAGCTCCACCGTGGTGGGCTGGTGCGCACAAGCGGCTAGCAGCAGCGAGACGGCCAGCGGCATGGCTGCAAGACGGCCACGTACTGAGCAGGGAGTGCCCGCTGAAGCGGGAACATGCGAAATCATAGGGGGCGCCATCTGAAGTTCGGGTCGATGGCTTCACTCTACGTGGGGGCGAGCAAGAAAGTATTGATCTAAGTCACGATGGGAGGTACTTTAACAACCGGTGGGTCAGTAAAGTGTTTTTGGAGTGGTTTGCTATCGGCTGCGCTTGAATCGAAGCGGAATTCGGTGGGCATAGACTCATTGCCATATAGCGGGAAAGTGTGAAAGCCTTGGTTGAGCGCTTGACCAGCCAACCAATCTGAGGGTGCTTTCATCGGCTTCACTGGATTGAACCAGTAAAGCACCCCTGGCTTGGGGCCTCACCTACGCGTCAAAGTACGGGAATCAAGTCCGCACCTATCAGCGATCTCATCCTGAAGAGTTGCATCCAACGGACAGCTACGTGAGCATTGCGTATTTCTTTCGTCAGTCTATTGGCAGCAGCAAAGTTTTCCGTTCGCCAGCGAACATTGGCCGAGGCAAGTTCTTTAATTTCATGGATTCCCGGAGGGGCCAGTCCCCATTCCACCGGGTCCTGGACCAGGTCCCTTACCTTTACCCATGGCTGGAGGTAATTCAGGCAAGGTAAGGCCTTTTTCACGTGCACGCTCCTGCATGAGCTTGTGGTGCTCGAGTCGGTATGCTTCGCGTTCCTGCTTGGTCTTTAGACTGCGCATATGAATGCGGTATTCGTTGCGCTCGGCATTGGTCATCAATTGCGATCCGTAGATGGCGTACGTCGAGCTATCTTTGGCACGCATTTGCCCCGGTGTTTTGCTTTGAACATTGTCTTGTGCAAGTACGCTGCCTCCAGCAAATGCAAATGCTGCAATTGCCATGGCAATTGCAGAAATTCGTGGAAACTGAAATTTAATTGTTTTCATTTTGAAATCCTTTGGCAATCGGTTGGAATTTTGAAATGGCCACCGCGATCAAGTTGCGCAATCAATTCTTTCTTTGATGCACGCAATGACCCGCTTCGAATACTCCGCCCAAGTGAAATAGAACCCATTGATTCATCTCAATGCGTGCAAGTATTTATTTTCATGGGGTTGGCAATTGACATAGTCGGCTTGGGGCTTAAATGTCCGGCACAAGGTTAAGCATTGCTTAAGCGTGATGACTGATCACTCAAAACATGACGGGTGTCAAGATGTGACTCAGGCTTTAGCACCAAACTGGCCTTGTGACTGCTTCCACACTTCTTCTATACATCGGCATGGCCTTGATGGCTCAGATCATGCTGGGCATAGCCTATGCCTTGCTCAAGCGCAGGGCGACGGCACGTTTGCCTGCCCCGTCACCTGCGATATCACAGCCTGGCGTGTCGCCCCTCGCATGGATCGGTCTCAAGGCCTTTCGGGTGGCAAAGCGCAGCTTCGAGGACGCTGCCCAAACCCAGTGTTCGTTCTATCTGGAGCCGGTTGACGGATTGCCACTACCGCCCTTCAAGCCAGGTCAGTACCTCACCTTCAGTTTGCCACTGCCCGCACTGCCCGGCGGTGCAACACGTACCGTCACCCGCTGCTATTCGCTATCGGATAGTCCTGAACCAGGCTATTACCGGGTAACTATCAAGCGTGTACCGGCACCGACGGAGCCCTCAGGGCTTCCGCCTGGATTGGCATCCAATTACTTTCATGACCATATACATACCGGTGACACGCTGCAGCTGCGCGCCCCAGCCGGGCACTTCCATCTGGATACCGCGACACACACACCGGTGGTACTGATTGCTGGTGGCATTGGCATTACGCCCATGCTCAGCATGCTGCGCTGGTGTGCGCAGCATCAACCCGAGCGCGCGGTGCATTTGTATTACGGTGTGCGCAATAGTGCCGAACAAGCCTACAAGGCTCTGCTGGAAGACATGGCTGTCAAATGGCCGCAGTTCACGCTGCATGTGGTCTACAGCAATCCCCTCACGGAAGATCAGCATCGGTTGGACTACCAGCACGCAGGACGCGTCAATCTGGACCTGTTGAAGCTGACGTTGCCCCACGGTCCGCACCAGTTCTACATCTGTGGTCCGACCGCCATGCTGGAAAGCCTAGTGCCAGCACTGGTGGAGTGGGGCGTGGCAACCTCGGATATTCACTTCGAGGCTTTCGGCCCGGCCAGTGTGCGCCTTCCTGCGCAAGAGGCCATGGAGAAGGCCACCTTGCCGGTCGATGGGCTGCAGATCCAGTTCACACGCAGTGGCCGTAGCCTTGCTTGGAATGCAAAGTATTCCAATTTGCTGGACTTTGCCGAGGCGCACGGCATTCAGATTGAATCCGGCTGCCGCTCTGGTAGTTGTGGCAGTTGTGTGACTACGCTGGCCGAAGGTTCGGTGGACTATGCCAACCCTCCAGACTATGAAGTTGCACCTGGGCACTGTCTGCTCTGCGTGGCAAAGCCCCGCACACCTCTGACATTGGAAGCATGAGCACTATGAAACCCCGGCTCATTACGCGCGAAATCATCCCGTTCCTGCTGTCGTTTGCGACCCTGGTGGGGGGAACATTGTTGCTGGATGCCCTGCTGCATTGGCTTGGACTGGTGTGGATTGGTCGCTACCTGGGCATTGTCGGCTTGTTGCTGGTCCTGTACTCCTTCCGCTATTCGCTGCGCAAGAGAAAAATAATTTCCGGAGGGAGTCCCCTGGCGCTGCTGCGCTGGCATGAGTACCAGGCCTGGCTGGGCTCTTTGCTGATCCTGGTACATGCCGGAATCCACTTCAATGCAATCCTGGGCTGGCTGGCCGTAGGCGCCATGCTGGTCAATGTCGGCAGTGGCTTGGCAGGCAAGTTTCTGCTGGATCGTGCACGCAAGCGCATGCTGGAGGCGCGCCAGACGATGTTGCGCCGGGGTGTGCCGGAAGCGGAGCTGGACGAGCAAGTCTATGTGGATAGCCTGACCTTCGATGTGGTCAAACAGTGGCGTGCAGTGCATTTCCCCATCACTCTGGCGTTTGGCGTGCTGGCACTGGCGCACATCGTCGCCGTCTTTCTTTTCTGGGGTTGGAAATGACGCGCCGTTGGGTCCTGGCTTTGGTCAGTCTGAACCTGTTGCTGCTACTGGCGCTGGTGTTCGTCTACCCGCACCTGATGGTGAGCCCCGGCCCGCTGATCGCGGGACACGCCAACATTGCCACCGACTGCTTTGCCTGCCATGCACCCCTGCGCGGGGCCGCATCCAGCCGTTGCATCGCATGCCACGCCCTGCCTGACATTGGCTTGCGCAACACACAGGGAAAGCCAATTGCGCGCAAGACCTTGAAAGTCTCCTTCCACCAGGATTTGCTGGAACAAAACTGCATGACATGCCACAGCGACCACGCTGGCCCCAAGCTGACGCAACGCAGCCGCAAGCCGTTCTCCCATGGACTGTTGCGCAGCAACGTACGCGAGCAATGCCAGACCTGCCACCGCGCGCCTGCCGACAAGCTGCACACCAAGATCACCGGCAACTGCAGCCAATGCCATGCACAAACCGCCTGGAAGCCAGCCAGCTTCGACCACGACAAATCGTTCGTGCTGGACCGGGACCACAATGTGGAGTGCGTCACCTGCCACGTGGGCAATGACTACAGTCGCTACACCTGCTATGGCTGCCACGAGCACACGGTGCAAAACGTTTTGCGGGAGCATCGCGACGAGGGCATACGTGATCTGGACAACTGTGTGCGTTGTCACCGTAGCGCCGATGGTGAAGGAGGCGAGGGCGGAGGGGACGATGACTGACGGAGGAGGCTGAACCATGAGAAAGCATGTGCCGCCTGTGCACCAGATTGAATTGCGGATTGACAAGCTCTCGGAGCTCTTCAACTCGATGGACCCGACGCCGTTTCACCACTGCGATCTGGACCGCGATGCGCAGGAATACCTCGAGAGTTGGGCCATGGAATTTCCGTCCGACAGCCATTTCCGCATCATCGTGCACATGGAACAGATGCCGGATCAAGACCCCACGCCTCTGGTGGCAGAAGCGATTCACAACTTCTTTGACTACAAGACCACCATCACCAAACGCCAGTTGGGGCTGCTGCTGCGTGAGGGGCGCGTCAGTTTGTTGATCGGGTTGGCTTTCCTGTTGCTTTGTCTGCTGGGTGCAGATCTGCTGTCCGGCAATGTGGGCAACACCTTTTTGCGGGTCCTGCGGGAGAGCTTGATCATTGGCGGCTGGGTGGCCATGTGGCGCCCATTGCAGATATTCTTGTATGAGTGGTGGCCGTCGGTTCGACACGGAAGAATCTATCGCAACCTGGCCAAGGCGCTGGTGCATGTGACACCTGCAACGCCCAAGTAATGAACTGACATTTCAACAGGGACTTAATCAATGTACACACAAGACTTTCTGATCATGACCATACCGGCAGTGGTTGCACTGCTGGGCGGCATATTGGCCGCAGTCTGGACGCCAAGCCATCAGGCACGCAGTCTGATCCAGCACTTTGCTGCGGGTGTGGTGCTGGCGGCGCTTGCCGTAGAACTGTTGCCCGAGATTGAGCGCGAGCATGCTCCCAGCCTGGTACTGATTGCATGCTTTGCGTTGGGTAGTCTGTTCATGTACGGCATCAAGCTCTGGACAATGCGGCTGGAGCACCAAGCCCAGTTGATGGGGGCTGCTGCTGGCGTGGGGAGTGGCCTGTTGCTGGCCACATTTATAGATGTGGCAACCGATGGCTTCATCATTGGCGCCGGCTTTGCGGCTGGCGGCCAGACCGGCACCATACTGGCGCTAGGCCTATCCGTGGAGTTGCTGTTCCTGGGGTTGGCGTTGGCATCTGGCGCCACGTCGGGACGGCGCATCATCATCCTGTCCGGCGCACTGGGCGTTACTGTGTTGCTGTTTGCACTGTTGGGCACCGTATTGTTGAGCGGCGCCTCGCACGCGGTTATCGGAGGGACGCTGGCATTCAGTGCAGCAGCCCTGTTGTACTTGGTGACGGAAGAGTTGTTGATTGAAGCCCACGAAGTGCAAGAAAAGCCCGTTGCTACCCTGGTCTTGTTTGGCGGATTTCTGGCTTTTTGGAGTATCCAACTGCTGGGAAGATGAGTGCTTCAGCGCACCTTAATTTGAGCACCCTAGGATTGGCATATTCAATTGAATCAATGGAGTATGCAATGAATACAGATCTCAAAAATTTTGTTGTCGCCTACCTTCGCGTGGTGGTGATGGCTTTGGTTCCCATGGTGCTCACTGCATTTTTGAGCATTCCGTACAGCCTGGGCGGGAATCCTGGAGATATATATGCACGAGAACAGACTTCCGATCAGCACATGACGTGACCAAGCATATCCCTAGGAAAGCCCGGACTCCATGACGGATCGCCTCCGTGTTGAAATGGACTACTGCCCTCAGTGCAGGGGAGTCTGGCTTGACCGGCGTGAACTCGACAAAATGCAGGAACTCTTTGACTGAACCAGTTGACAATGCGAGCAATTTGATTGGAATGGTGTGCCTACAGAATCACTCACCGGGTTGACCCAAGCTGAGGCACTGAATCGCCTGAAAAGCGAGGGGCCCAATGAACTGGGTGTGAACCAGAGCAGAACGCTTCTGGACATCACGGGTGAAGTCATGCGCGAGCCGATGTTCCTGCTTCTTATTGGAGCCGGACTTATCTATTTGGCCATGGGTGATCCTCATGAGGCATTGATCCTCCTCGGATTTGTCGTCGTCATCATTGCAGTGACGGTTCTACAGGAGAGGCGCACCGAGAACGCACTCGAGGCATTGCGCGATCTCTCCAGTCCCCGCGCACTGGCCATACGGGATGGTGCACCATCCCGAATTGCTGGGCGCGAAGTGGTTCGGGACGATGTGCTGATTCTCTCGGAGGGCGATCGCATCCCGGCCGATGGTTGGGTATTGCAGGCGCACGAACTGGCAGTGGATGAGTCCATGCTGACAGGTGAATCTGAAGCAGTGGCAAAGTTTGAAGGCCCGGACAAGGTCTTCGCAGGAACCATGGTGGTGCGTGGTCAGGGCGTGATGCGCGTTACGGCAATTGGCCAATCCACCGAATTGGGTCACATTGGCAAGTCGCTGCAAGACATCCATCTGGAGTCTTCTCCATTGCGCGATGAAATTGGTCTTTTGACACGGCGCCTGGCTGTCATAGGCGTCATTGTCAGCGTGGTTTTCGCATTGCTCTATTGGAGTTTGCGCAGCAGTTGGCTTGATGCACTACTGGCTGGCATTACGCTAGCAATGGGACTCCTGCCGCAGGAATTCCCCGTCATCATGATTATTTTCTTGGCACTGGGCGCACGCCGCATTGCAAGAAAGCGGGTATTGACGCGCCGACTCAATGCCATCGAGACGCTTGGTGAAACGACGGTTCTTTGCGTCGACAAAACCGGTACGCTGACAGAGAACCGAATGACAGTTGCAGCGTTGTCCGTACAGGGCGTTCTTCTGGATACGGTGAGTCTTTCCGACGGCGAATTGCCAGACTCATTCCATGAGCTGCTTGAGTACGTGGTTTTGGCCAGCGAGATTGAACCGCACGACCCGATGGAAGTTGCGTTTCATAGCATGGCCCGGAATATGTTGGCCAATACCCACCATTTGCACCCGAACTGGTCTTTGGCACGGGAATATGAGTTGTCTTCCGCCTTGTTGGCCATGACACATCTTTGGCGACATGACACGTTGAATTACGACGTTGTTGCGACAAAGGGGTCTCCAGAAGCGATTGCTGAGCTCTGCCATTTGGATGAGGAGCAACGCAGGAAGTTGGCCCAGGACACATTGGCGATGGCTGACAAGGGCTTGCGGGTGCTGGCGGTTGGGAAAGCCCAGCACAACGCACAGACGACTTGGCCCGACGCACAGCATGGCTTCGACTTTGAATTTGTGGGGCTGATTGGATTGGCTGATCCGCTGAGGCCAGAAGTACCCAGTGCTGTGGCGGAGTGTTTAAAGGCTGGCATCCGCGTAGTGATGATTACTGGTGATCACCCTCGCACGGCGCGTGCCATTGCATCTGGAGCTGGTATTGACAGCAAGGAAGTGATTACGGGGGCGGAACTGGATGAGTTGGACGGCACGTCCCGTAGTGAAAGACTTAGCAGAACAAACGTCTTTGCGCGCGTTTTGCCTCATCAAAAGCTTGCAATAGTTGAAGCGTTGAAAGGGCAACACGAAGTCGTTGCGATGACAGGGGACGGTGTCAACGATGCTCCGGCCCTCAAGGCCGCGCATATTGGCATCGCAATGGGCAAACGAGGCACGGACGTGGCGCGTGAGGCTGCTTCATTGGTTCTGCTAGATGATGACTTCAAAGCGATTGTTTCTGCCATTCGCCTGGGACGCCGCATTTTTGCAAATCTCCGCCAGGCATTGGTCTACACGCTTGCCGTACACATTCCCATCATTGGACTTTCCATCTTGCCACTTCTGTTTGGTTTGCCACTCGTACTTGCACCCATTCATATTGCCTTCCTGGAGCTGGTCATTGATCCGGCGTGTTCCGTTGTCTTTGAAGCCGAATCGGGTAGCACACGATTGATGGAACAACCACCACGTTCGTCCAAAGAACACCTTATTTCTGCACGGCAACTGGTACTGAGTTTGCTGCAAGGGTCCATAGTGACTGCTTTGGTACTGGCTTGCTATAGCTGGTCTTTGCGTGCTGGTGTTGATATCGGTGAAGCTCGCGGAATGGCTTTTATTGTGCTGGTTGTAGCAAATGCTGCGCTCATCTTCCCTTCACGTTCTTCGGACTTTGGATGGCGCCAGATGTTCACAGGTTTGAAGCCCATAGTGGGCTGGATTCTGCTTGCAACCCTGGTCGGGCTGTTGTCGATTGTTTATTTGCCATTTGCTTCATCTGCTTTTTCTTTCAGACCGCCCGCAGCGTTGTTAGGTACCGCAGCGTTCATGGTCGGCATCGGTTCAATTGTCTTTTCCCAGATGGCGAAGCTGGCAATAGGTAGGACATCGAAGGTGTACTGATGAATGCGTAGCTCAGCCTTTCCTAAATGATTACTCACTCGGGGTCTTGCGGTAGAAGGCTGGTCTTGGAGCTTCGACTCAATCCTGAAACGCTGGGTGTCCGGCAATACGCAAAGGCGACAGTCTCAATGAGCTTTGATGCTTGCGATCTCTGAACATAAGGGCATTGGCCTCGCAGTCTGAGATACTCCGTATAGCACCTCCGTATTTCAACCCAATTCAATAAAATATGGGGAAGTTGCTTAAGGGAGAGGAATATAAAAATGGCAAAGACACCGTGCCAAGTTTTTTCGGTCAGTAGGTCTTTCGCGTTGAAGTTGTGCGCACTTCGTTTCGCTGCACTACTGTCCAGCGTGCTCGTGACTGTGTCACTTGCTGCCTGTGGCGGCGGAGGTGGCGGCGGGAACGTAGGGAGTGGAGCAGGGTCTACCGGTGGCAGCAATCCGACGGTTGCGAGCCTCAGTGGCGTTGTGGCGGTAGGAAATCCGGTTGTCAACGCCGAAGTGCATGTGGTTTGCGCCACAGGTGTTGCCCCACCACCGTCCAGAACCGATGCAAATGGCAACTGGCAAGTCGTATTGAACGGGCAAGGTCTCCCGTGCGCTGCAGAAGCCAGCGGAGGAACGGTAGCTGGGGTGCCCAATTCGAATGTCTACCATTCGGTGACGATCAGTAGCGCAACCGTCAATGTCACACCGCTCACGGATCTGCTGGTTGCCAACATGGTGGGCAATCCAAGTCCTTCCACATGGTTCTCATCTCTGGCTGGAAGTTCTGCCGGACTATCTGCATTGACACAAACCCAAGCGGACACCGCGCTTGCCAATCTCAATGCGGCATTTCCGACGCTCCCCATGTATGCTGATGGCAACAACCCCTTCTTCTCCGTGTTTTCGCCGACTCCGGGCAATCCCCAGGACGACATGCTGGAGGCCCTCCGGGTAGCGATGACCAACTCCGGGGTTTCCCACGCGAGTTTGCTAGGCAGCGCTGCGGCCTCGCAATTCAGTCCACCGGCAGCATTGGTAACTGCTTTGGCAACGGCATACCGCAGCACCGGCAGTGGCAGTACCGCGGTCTACTTTCCGGTGGACCTCGCCTTTACTACGCTTCAAACCAGTGCCCTGACCATCAATATGACAGGCACCTATCAGGGCAACACAATCACGCTGAACCAAACCAATACACCCTTGAACGGTCCGCAGACATTTGCTGGACAGCCGGCCCTTGCGGCCAGCCAGACTGGCTACGTCAGCTATCAGGGCAACACTGTGCAGTTGCAACCCAGCACCTTGTATTTCGGCGTGGCGCCCTACAAGAGTCTGGGGAGCGTGAGCTCCAATTCCTACACGGTGTTCTCGAATCAGATTCCTCTGCCCCGCAACGCAACGGTTGGCTCTTCAGGAAGATTCAGCGTGGGCATCGACTACACGGATGCCACGCGATCCAATTCTGTAGATCAATTCGAGGAGAGTTGGTCTTTGCAGACTGGCACAGCTCCTGGTACGGCCAATCTGTGCATCAGCGTCTCGGCGACTCCAACAGGTGCAACAAAAGGAATCCCAACGACGAACATCACCTGTTTGACCATCGACACCAACGGGAAAATCTTGCGTCTGCAGTCGGTTGGTCCCGTGAATGGAACGACGCTGACACTGACCAGCACTTCAATCACATTCCCTGCGCCCAGTGTGGTGAGCACCACACCACTCAGCGGGGCAACGGGTGTCGCAGTAACAGAACCGATTACGCTTACATTGAGCGTTCCCGTGGATGTGAGCACGGTTACGGGTACAACTTTCACACTCACCTCTGGCGGTACTCCCGTTACGGGAACCGTTTCCGCGTCGGGCTCGACTTTGACGTTCACCCCCTCCGCGCCATTGGCGGCCAACACGTACTACACAGCGACTGTCTCGGGTAATGTGAAAAGCCAATCGGGGGCTTCCTTGGGTAACAACTATTCCTGGTATTTCTATACCAAGAACAGAGTAAGCGTTGCTGCGACCAGTCCGACTCCGTATAGCTATCCGGTTGCACTAAACGCAGTGGTGACCGCCACTTTCAGCGGCACTGTAGACGCCAGTACAGTGAACAACAGCAATTTCACGGTGTCCGACCCTTCGGGGCCCATTTCGGGAACCGTTGGCTATTCCGGCACAACTGCCACCTTCACGCCGACCACACCGTTGACCGTGAATACGGTGTACCGAGCCACCGTCAGCAGCAGTGTCAAAGATGTGGCGGGTGATCCAATTGCGGCTAGCCGCTCCTGGACGTTTCAGACTTTTGCACCTGGAACCGCCACCACACCGCAGCCGTTTACACCCATACCGAGTGGCCTTTGGCAACCAGCGCCTGGTGCGGTACCAAGTTCCGGCAATTTTGTCTATCTGCAGAGTGACTCCGGCGACTACATTGGCCAAGGAAGGGCCTATACATACACTCCACTCAATGCACAACTAGCGCTGCACTCGTCCTCCGGTGGAGTACAGGTCACAATCAATGGAAATGATTGGTGGTCTGGAAATTTCGTCGGCCCGAACTCCATCAGCCAACTGCAAGTTGGCTACTACTCTGGGCTCATACGCTATCCCTTTAACAACCCGGTATTGGGAGGGTTGGATTGGAGCGGGAACGGGAGTGGTTGCAATACATTGCTGGGATGGTTTGCCGTTGACAGCGTGACCTATGCCAACGGTGCGGTAACTGCGTTGGATCTTCGTTTTGAGCAGCAATGCGATGGAAGTCAGAATGCCTTGCATGGATTCATCCATTTTGGCCCGTAAGAAATTGAGAGGGGTTTTCTTGGCGGCCCTTAGCTACTTCGCTGCAAGGCCGCAATCTCTGCTTCCAGCTCGGCGATGCGCTGATCCCGCGCGTCCAAGGCAGCCTGAACTTTGGCTGAATCAAAGCGGGTTGGAATGTGCTGGTTGCAGTTGGCATCCCAGGCCGATACGGAAAAGACAATGGCCTGTTCCGCCTTGGCCTTGTAGCCTGGGGGCATGAGGGCACTGACAAGCGCATCGTCATGCTCGACCACTTTGGCCCGGCCCCATATCTTGACGCGTTGCCTGTGCTCGTAGTCCATGAGGAACAGATGCGCGTTGGGGTTCTCTGACAGGTTGCCCGCAGTGATGTACTGCTTGTTGCCGGCGTAGTCCACAAAGGCCAATGTGTGTTCGTCCAGGACGCGCAGAAAACCTGCTGGCCCTCCGCGGTGCTGGATGTAGGGCTGACCTTGCAGGTTGGCTGTCGCCAGGTAAAAGCTGGTCTGCTCGGCAATGAAAGCCTGAAGCTCTGGGGTGATGGTGGTTTCCCACGACCCGCCGAGCTCCATGCGCGAATAGGCGTGGCGCGACCCCTTGCGGGTCTGGATGGCCTTGACTGCCGGCGTGAAGGCGACATCACTGCTGTACGCGGGTTGTGTCGGCATGGTGCTACAAGCCCATCTCAGAAAGGGACGGCCAGGTGTCCGGCCTACGACCGGCAGGCCACAGCAGCTTGCGATCTGCTTTCGCAATGGGCAGGTCATTGATGCTGGCTAGGCGCGTGCGCATCAAACCGTTGGCATCAAATTCCCAGTTCTCATTGCCATAGCTGCGAAACCATTGACCATGCTGGTCGTGCCACTCGTAACAGAAGCGAGCAGCAATGCGGTTTTCATGAAAGGCCCAAAGTTCCTTCACCAGCCGGTATTCCAGCTCGCGTTCCCATTTGGATGTCAGAAACTTCTGGATCGCTTCGCGGCCTGTGACAAATTCCGAGCGATTGCGCCAACGGCTGTCGGCTGTATAGGCCTGTGCTACACGCACTGGATCGCACGTATTCCATGCGTCCTCCGCCAAGCGTACTTTGGCAATGGCGGTTTCGCGGGTAAATGGTGGTAGCGGCGGGCGCACTGTTTCTGCGGTGGCGTTCATCGTATTTCCTTTCAAGGAGGCCTTCAGACACCGGCCCATGTGTTTGACGGGGGAGCACCGTTTGGTGCTCCAGGGATATCAGGCTGCCATGCGGGCGTGGACAACTGGAAAGTCGATCGTGGTCTGTGCCACGTTGTTGATGTAGTTGGTCAGCACGTTGACGGCCACATTGGCAACGATCTCGATGACGCTGGCTTCGTCAAAGCCGGCCAGACGCAGGGCGGCGATGTCTGCATCGCTCACGCGGCCGCGCGATTGGGCCACGCGCAAGGCAAATTGCAGTGCGGCCTGGACGGTTGCGTCCTCAGAGCGTGCATCCCGTGCGGCGTCCAGCTCTGCGCCGCTGATCTTGGCCACGTTGCGTCCCAGGTAGTCGTGGGCCGAGAGGCAATAGTCGCAGCCGTTGTACTCGGCAATGGCCAGGGCAATGCGTTCACGCAATTGCACGTTGAGCTTCCCCTTGCCCAATGCGCCGTTGAGCGAGAGATACCCTTCCAGGGCGGCTGGGCTGTGGCCCACGAGCTTCATCAGGTTGGGCACAACACCGAGTTGCTTTTGAACGGCAGCCAGCAGAGGCTTTGCGGCTTCAACGGATTGGTCAACGGTGGGGATGCTGATACGGGACATGGTGGTTTCCTTCAATGTAGTGGCGGTTTGGGGTGGTCTTCACCGCAATATGCAGCGAATGGATGAACTGTATTTAGTTCGTTCAACAAAGAGAATGACCGCTACACTCAATTCACTATTCCACTTGGCGGAAGACTATGGACCGATTCCACCTCATCAATGTGTTCGTCGCCGTTGTTGACACCAACGGCTTCGCGGGTGCTGCACGCAAGTTGGGCATGTCGCCGCCAGCCGTGACGCGCGCCGTCAATGAACTGGAGTCCCACCTGGGGCTGCGCCTGCTCACGCGCAACACCCGCACGGTGCGCGTCACGGACGCAGGGGAGCGCTATGTGCAGGACTGCCGACGCATCCTGGCGGATATGTTGGAGGCGGATGAGTCTGTCAGCGGCATGCATGCGTCCGTGCGTGGACGTCTGACGGTCACGGCGCCGGCGCTGTTTGGTGGGAAGTACGTTGCGCCCATCGTCACGGAATACCTGCAGCGCTACCCCGAAGTCAGCGCGTCGTGCCTGTTTCTGGACCGTGTTGTCAACCTGCTGGATGAAGGCGTCGATGTGGCCATCCGCATCGGTGAGCTGGCGGACTCCAGCCTGCAGGCCATACGCGTCGGCAAGGTGCGGCGCGTGATTTGTGCGTCACCCGAATACCTCGCGAGAGCGGGCACGCCGCGTACTCCGCAAGACTTGCAGTCGCACACCGTCGTATCTGCCAGCAGCGTGACACCCAACCCGGAGTGGAAGCTCTTGCGGCAAGGTGAAGCCGTCACGGTGCGTTTGCATGCCCGCATGATTACCAGCACCAACGATTCGGCTGTCACTGCCGCGCTGGGTGGCTTTGGCCTCACCAGGCTGCTGTCCTACCAAGTGGCGGAGCACCTGCAAAGCGGGCTGCTTCAGGCGGTGTTGTCAGACTGTGAGCCCGCACCCTTGCCTATCCATGTGGTGCACCGTGAGGGCCGACAGGCACCGCAGAGAGTGCGGGCCTTTCTGGATCTGGCCATCGATCGTCTGCGCCAGAACCCGCTGCTGCAGTAGGCGCGTGCCAGGCTGCATCAGGAGACCAGCAGGGCACGCGCGGCGGTTCGTACCACGTCGCCAATCACGTCGGGGTCTACCTTGGGCTCCAGGTCAGCAGGGGACCCGTTGCAGCCGGTGGCCGTCAATTGCAAGATGCCACCGGAGCGGCTCGTTTCATATTCCGCAGTGCACGAGGGGCAGTACAGGCGCGTACCCATTTGATGCGAGCGTGGAACGGCAATCGTGGGGCCACACATCAGGCAGGCCTGCAACGGAATTCCGGAATCGCTATGCCCTACGATGTGATCAAGCTCGCCTGCCTTGCCCAGCGCCACAAACCTTTCCCCCATCTCCCGGTCGAACTGCGTTCCCAGGTTCTGCGCAATGATGTCCAGTGCCTGGGGCACGGGCATGCCAGTGCGGTAGGGGCGGGTGCTTGTCATGGCATCAAAGGCGTCGCATATGCCCACAATGCGCGCGTCCACGGGGATGTCCTGGCCAGCGAGCCCTCTGGGGTAGCCCCGTCCATCGGGTGTCTCGTGGTGCGCCCGGATGGCCGCTTCGGCCAATTGCGCCAAGGGGTGACTGGAGAGCATGCGCCAACCCACCTCCGGGTGCGTCTTGATTACCGCGTACTCCTCGTCCGACAGCCGGTCCTTCTTTCCAAGAATGTGGTCCGGAACGCTGATCTTTCCCAGGTCGTGCAAGAAGGCGCCCACGGCAATGCCTGAGACGTCATCGGCATGCAGGCCTGCTCTCGTGGCCAGCAGTTGTGAAAACTGGGAAACGCGCCACAGGTGTCCCCCCGTGTAGGGGTCTCTGGCTTCGACCATCCAGGCCATGACCAACAGAGAAGTCAGCAGATCCTCCTGGTGGCGGATGGGATCTCCGGGTTGCACAGTGGTCAGCAGACCTTTGATGTGGCTTAGCAGGCTCAAGACATTCCTCCGTTCACTAATTCAATGTTCATGCCGTTGGTCTTCAGATTCCGGGATTTCTTACACCGTACAAGAAGATGCTGGCTCCGGTGGGAAATGTGAGGGCAACCACCTTCCTGGCATTCAAATTGCATTTGTTACCATGTAATTTTGAAATGGACCCATCTCCACTGGAATGCATACCGTATGAGCCCTCAGCCTCACATTGGACGAACCCTCCGGAAGGAACTTTCCGACTGGCGGCGTTGGGTCGGGAGGACACTCGTTCTGGTCTTTGCTTCAACCGCCGGACTGACCGTCGTAGCGTTCACCTGGCTTAGCGAGCGGGCCCTTGCTGCTTTTCACGTTTTGCAGAGCACCTATTGGTGGGCACCGTTGCTCTGGACGCCCTTTTGCACCATGGCCATCGCGGCGATCACTAGGCGTTGGCTCCCAGGCATTGCGGGTTCTGGCATACCTCAGGTAATTGCAGCCCTTGAGCCGGAGGCCACGGGCAGCAATCGTGGATATTTTGTTTCGCTACGGCTCTCTATTGCCAAGATCGCCATGACGGCCTGGGGTCTATTGGCGGGACTGTCGTTGGGGCGCGAAGGGCCGTCGGTTCAGATAGCGGCGGGAGTTTTGCACCACGCCAGGCGCTGGATCCCGGAGTCCGCCCGGGTATCCGATCAGGCGCTGCTGATCGCCGGAGGTGCTGCAGGCATTGCTGCCGCCTTCAATACGCCACTAGGAGGGGTGATGTTTGCCATAGAAGAGTTGTCGAGGAGGCCCGAGCAGCGTAGCAATGGTTTGGTCCTTGCCGCTATTGTTTTCAGTGGCCTGATGGCCGTTTCCATCTACGGTAATGCAACTTACTTTGGGGTCATTCGAATTGATGGCTGGAGTACTGCTTTGATCTGGCCAGGACTGGTCATTGCCGTGGTGAGCGGAGTGCTGGGGGGTATCTTTTCCAGACTCATGCTCACCTCCATGACACCGAACGCAAAGGGTTGGTGCATGAATCTACGAAGAAACCGGCCCATTGCCTTTGCCGGTTTGTGTGCGCTGCTGATTGCCCTTATGGGTGTGACCAGCGATGGTTCCATCTTTGGCAGTGGATATATGCACACGCGTCAGCTGTTGGAGTCCGGCACGGAAACCTTCGACTTATTTGTGCCGTTCAAGTTCCTTGCAACTTGGCTGACCACATGGTCAGGTGTTCCGGGGGGGATTTTTGCCCCATCTCTGGCCATTGGAGGCTCCCTTGGACAAGAGGTGTCGCAATGGCTTGGCGTTGCCAGTACGCCCGCATACATTGCGCTGGGCATGGCCGGCTTTCTTGCCGCAGTGACGCAAGCCCCGCTGACTGCTTTCATCATTGTGATGGAAATGGTGGACGGACATGCCTTGGTGCTGAGCCTGATGACCTGTGCATTCGTTGCATGCGGAGTCTCAAGATTCATCAGTGTCCCCTTGTACCCCGGTCTTGCGCTGCTACAACTCAAGCGTTTGCCGGCGCAGAGCCAAGGCATTGATCGCAATTGAGGTGAGCCCTATTGGGGAACCAACACAGGCATATCTCTGTACAGCGACGGGAACGTGCTCTTCAGGTTTTCCACTTTGGGTAGGTCAAAACGCACAATGTAC
Source organism: Rhodoferax sp. GW822-FHT02A01 (assembly GCF_038784515.1). Classification (NCBI taxonomy): domain Bacteria; kingdom Pseudomonadati; phylum Pseudomonadota; class Betaproteobacteria; order Burkholderiales; family Comamonadaceae; genus Rhodoferax; species Rhodoferax sp. GW822-FHT02A01. The sequence goes on along the minus strand of NZ_CP152376.1, from coordinate 5,451,617 downwards.
GGCGATTCGGGATGCGCGGTGGCGTAGTTCTGGTGGTAGCGCTCTGCCGGGTAGAACCCGTCCAGCCGGTTTACCGTGGTGACAATCTTTTGCTCAAACACCTTTGCTGAATCAAGCTGGTCGATGTATCGCTGAGCCAGGGATTTCTGCCTGTCATCGCGGTAGAAGATCGCCGACCGGTATTGGCTTCCCACGTCTGGATATTGGCGGTTCCATTGTGTCGGATCGTGGGCCACCGAAAAGTAGATCTGCAGCAGTTGTGCATAGCTCACTTGTTGAGGGTCAAAAGTAACTTGCACGGCTTCGGCGTGACCCGTGCCACCGCCGCTGACTGTTTCATAGTCTGCTTGGGATGCCTTCCCTCCGGCATAGCCCGACACCGCGTTGAGAACGCCTTTGGTGTGCTGGAACACTGCCTGTATTCCCCAAAAGCAACCTCCCGCAAAAACAACCGAGTCCTGCATCGCCCCAGTGCCCACGGGACTGGAAATGATTTCCTGGTTCGGTGGCGGCAGTGACCTGGCCTTATCCGCCTTGGCAGCAGGCCCCAGGTACAGCATGGTCAGCAACAGGAACACGGTAATGGCCAGAAACGGCCAATTGCCCGTTCTAGCTGACTGCGCGGAAGGATTGGGTATTTGCTTCGACATGGCACTTCCTCCTGGATAGGCGTAGGGCGACTGGTGACCCTACAAGGTTTTGGTCGTGAAACTCAGGCGTCTCTTACAGCCTCTTGCATGTTCGCCCTCCAACCTCAGCATAGACAACAAACCATAGAAGCACTCGCAGCGCAGTTTCTGGCGTTCATGCCAGCAAAAAAATCAGAATGCCTGTAAGAAGTCGGCCTCCTGCCGGACTAACGCCCAACAACGCTCGGAACTTACGCAATGACGACAACTTCTACCCAGGCATCCATGAAAGGTCGCCCATGACCCCCGCCACGGAAGTCATCCATCCGGTGTGGCTTCGCGTCACGCACTGGACCAATGCACTTGCCGTGCTGGTACTGGTTGCCAGCGGCTGGAAGATCTACGACGCAACCGCCTTTCTGGGATTTGCGATTCCCGGCACGCTCACGCTGGGTGGCTGGCTGGGCGGCGCACTGCTGTGGCACTTTGCAGCCATGTGGGTTCTGGCCGCAAACGGTGTGGTGTACCTGCTGCTCAACGGCTTTACAAAGCGGTTTGCGCGGCGGTTCTTTCCGCTGTCCTTCTCGGCCCTGCTGGGAGACTTGGCTGCTGCTTTGAGAGGGCAGCTGGTGCACGCAGACCCGCGCCACTACAACACCGTCCAGCGCGTTGCCTACCTGTTTGTGATGCTGGACAGCATGGTGCTGGTGCTATCCGGCCTGGTGCTCTGGAAGTCCGTCCAATTTCCGCTGTTGCGCACCTTGCTCGGCGGTTACGAAGGGGCGCGGCTGGTTCACTTTGTTGCGATGTCCGGCCTCGTATGTTTCATTGTGGTTCATCTGGCGATGGTCGCGCTGGTACCCCGCACCCTGATCGCCATGGTTCGCGGTCGCTAGGAGACAAGCACATGAAAATCCGAGTCCCTTCCGTCTTGTCTGTGGATGGCAAAGCCGCCCTTCAGGAGGCCGTTGATCGACTGGCACACGCCAACCCATCCATGGACGCCTCCAGGCGAAACTTCTTGCGTCGAACCATGACGTTGGGCGGCCTGAGCATGCTCACCGGCTGCACGCTGGTCGACGAGGACAGTGTGGAGACCGCACTCACGCGCATCTCACGCCTCAATGACAAGGCACAGGCTTGGCTGTTCGACCCCAATCGGCTGGCGCCCACGTATCCGGATTCCATGATCACGCGGCCGTTTCCCTTCAATGCCTTCTATGGCGAAGACGAAGTGCGTGCCATCGACGGAGACAGCTTCCGCCTGGAGGTCACAGGCCTGGTGGCGGACAAACGCAGCTGGACCTTGCCCGAGTTGCGTGCAATGCCGCAGATCGATCAGGTGACCCGCCACATTTGCGTGGAAGGTTGGAGCGCCATCGGCAAATGGGGTGGTGTGTCCTTCGCGGCCTTCTTGCGACGCGTGGGCGCAGACCTCAGCGCAAAGTATGTCGGGTTCAAGTGCGCTGACGACTACTACACCAGCATCGACATGCCCACGGCCCTGCATCCCCAGACTACCCTGGCGCTGACCTATGACGGACAGACTCTGCCCGCCAAGTATGGCTACCCCATGAAGCTGCGCATACCTACCAAGCTTGGCTACAAGAACCCCAAGCACATCCAAGCGATTTTTGTCACGAATACCTACCCTGGCGGTTACTGGGAAGACCAAGGGTACAACTGGTTCGGAGGAAGCTGAGTCCGCTCGGCTTGTTCCAAACATCGGCACTTTTGCCACATACATCACTCTGTGAATTGAAGGAAAAAACCATGAACAAACTGACCGCAACCATCCTGTCCGCCTGCATGCTGATCGCCACAAGCGGTGCCATGGCCGCTGACGAAATGAAGAAGGACGCCATGGGCAAGGATGCCATGACCAAGGACTGCATGAAAAAGGACTCCATGGGCAAAGACGCCATGGGCAAGGACTGCATGAAGAAGGACACCATGGGCAAAGACGCCATGAAGAAGGATGCCATGGGCAAGGACGAGATGAAGAAATAAGTCGTATCGTTGGTGCCGCAGCCGATGCCAACGGCCCAGCAATGGGCCAGGCGCATCGCGGTGCGGGCACTGATGCGGTCCGCTACGCAGGTAACTTCTATCGTGTCTTTATCAGCACTCTCCGGCACTTCGTCCATCGGGCCTGGCAACGGTGGGGGCGGCGCACCGGTCGCACTGCAAGCCAAACTGGCCCAATGCGAAAGACAGTTGGGCGACTGGCAAGCGTGCCCCTCAGGAAAAACCCCCGAAGGAAAACGCATCATCGAGAACCTGCAGTCTCAAATCAGAAACATCGAATCCCGCATGGCAGACGCGGACAGCGTGAATGCACGCTCGCCGTCAACTGGTTCGTCCGGTTCAGCGCTTTCGTCAGCACCGGTTGCTGCTCGGCCTGTGGGTCTTGGCGCCATCGGTGGTCTGGTAGACGTATTTGCCTGACCGCAACGCGCCCTTATGAGCAGGAAAGGCTGACCGCCTGCAGGGTTTCACCGGTCTGGATGTCGGAGACAACCAGGTTGATTTGGCGGGGGTGATCCGCCTGCGCGGGGATTGCATAAAACGTCAGTGTCTGGGCTCCCTCGTAGCGACCTACGGGCGCGTACTGCCGGACGACAAAGTCATGCTTCAGATACTCACCCGCGTTCTCACCTGCCTTGACGTGTGAGCTGTAGTTGTGCTCGGTGGTGGTCCAGTATGCGGTCCACGGGCCCGAACCTGCCACAGGGGTTACGCGTGCTTCAAAAGCGTTGGCGCGTGTACCGCCTTGCAAGTGAATCGTTGCCTTTGCGCTTGCGTTGAAATCGACGGCCTGCAAGGATTGCCTCCAGTTGGCCCAGTCACGCCCGTTGCGCACCAGTTGGGGGGTGTAGATGCCGCTCAATCGATTGGCGAATGCAATTTCCCTCTGGCGTACGGTGAATGCGGGATTGGCAAACGGATCCTTCCAGCCGATGTAGTCCCAATAGGCAACGTGGAAGGCCTGTGCCACCACGGGCTTGCCTTTCATGGTGGATAGCCATTGGTCTGCTGGTGGGCAGGAGCTGCAGCCCTCCGACGTGTAGAGCTCAATCACCGGGGTCAGTCGATCACCGGAGGTGACCTCACACGACGTGGGTGCAGCCCATGCCACGGCAGAGATCACCGCTGAAGAAAACCACAAGGCCAAGGGCCTAAAAGTAGGGAGGTGCATATGGAAAACATAGTTGGTGGAGATGCTCATTGGTCGGCCAACGCCTGCATTTCTTACTCGCATAACTACGTATAGCTAGCTATGTTTTTGTATGCATACATGGAAGTGGTCTTGCCATGCAATGCGAAAAAAAGAGCGCCATTGCAAAAAATGTTCTGCTAACATCCGCCCACGTTAAAGGTGTTCCCTGACTGTTCAGTTGAGGGAATTAAACGGGAAGTCGGTGCGTTGGTTCCATACAGGGGCCAACAATCCCAACGCTGCCCCCGCAACGGTAAGTGAGACAAGCTTGGTACGACAGCCACTGTGCGAAAGCATGGGAAGGCACCAAGTAGGTGATGCAAATCTCCACTCACGAGCCCGGAAACCGGCCTGTAACGCATACGTGCGGCATTGCGGTGGGCGATGTGGGCTGGTTGCAGGTGCTGGTGCACTGCTGCTGTCTCTCATTCTTTCTCCAACGTGTTCGCGTTTTGCATCTTGTACGCGGGTGTGCGTCTGGAGAGTTGGAATGAATATCCATTGGGCGTGCCTGCCATGAGCGGCACTGTCTGGTTTGTGGGCGCCGGTCCGGGTGACCCGGATCTGATCACGGTCAAGGGCCGCGACCTGGTCGCGCGCGCCGGTGCCATCCTCTATGCGGGTTCGCTGGTGAGTGCTGCGGCCTTGAGCTGGGCCGCGCCCGACTGCGTGGTGGCCGACAGCAAAGACATGACGCTGGAGCAGATGTCGGACTGGTTGATTGCGCATGCCAGCCGCTGCGACACCGTGGTGCGTCTGCAGACCGGCGACCCCGGCTTGTATGGCGCCTTGATTGAGCTGGTGCAGCCGCTGGACGCCGCGGGTGTGCCGGTGCAGGTGGTGCCCGGTGTGTCATCGGCGATGGCGTCTGCTGCCGCAGCGGTGGAGAGCCTGACGCTGCCGGAGGTCACGCAGACCATGATCTTCACCCGCGTGGAAGGCCGCACGCCCATGCCTGATGGCGAGTCGCTGGAAGAATTGGCGGCGCACCACTGCACGCTCTGCATATTTTTGAGCATCACCCTCATGGGCAAGGTCACTGCATCGCTGCGTGCGGCGGGCTGGTCGGAAGACGCACCCATCGTCGTGGTGCACAAGGCCAGCTGGCCGGGTGAAGAAAAAATAGTTCGCGGCACGCTGGCCACTATCCAGGCGCTGTGCCGCGAGGCCAAGATCGTCAGCCAGTCCATGATCATCGCAAGCCCCACGCTGGGCGCGCGCCACTGGACCACGCTGGCCAAGTCCAAGCTGTACGACGCCAGCTTCACGCACCGCTTTCGCCGCGCCAGTGTGCCCAGCGCAGCACTGGTCGCAGACCCTCACGCATCTTCCATGAAGGAACTTCCATGAACACAGAAACCATTCTCTTGGTGGGCCACGGCTCGCGCGAACCCTCCGGTAACGCAGAGATCGAGGCCTTTGCGGAACAGTGGCGCGCGCGCAAGCCGGGCTGGCGCATCGAGGTCTGCTTCATCGAGTTTTCTGACATCACCCTGAGTGAAGGGCTGCGCCGTGCGGCGCAGGGCGCCACGCGCGTGCTGGTGGTGCCGCTCATCCTCAACGCGGCGGGCCATGTGAAGATGGATATTCCGCAGGCCATTGATGGTGCGCGGCTGAAGTTTCCGGGTGTGCATTTTTCTTACGCGCCGCACCTGAGCGCATGCGACCCGATCCTGCAGATACTGCGCCGCCGTCTCAAGGACGCCATGCAGACGCTGGACATGCCCGACCCCACCAGCACCGGTGTGGTGGTGCTGGGCCGCGGCTCGTCGGACCGGCAGGCCAATGGCGACATGGCCAAGATGGCGCGCTGGCTGATGGAAGAGACGGACCACGAGCTGGTGGACCTGGCCTTTACCGGCATCACCTATCCCCGCCTGGAAAAGGTGGTGCAGCGCCAGAGCCTCTTGGGCATGAAGCAGGTCGTGGTGATTCCCTACTATCTGTTCAACGGCACGCTGGTGGAACGCATCACCCGGCAGGTGGAAAACCTGAGGGCGCAGTACCCCACGCTGCGGCTGATCTCCACAAAATATTTTGGTTTTGAGCGCGAGGTATTCGAGCTGCTGGAAGAGCGCGTTCAGGCACTGCGGCAGGGTGCGCCCATCCAGCTTATGCCCTGCGATGGCTGCAAGTACCGCAGCTTTGCCGAGGAGCACGGCATGGGCGGCCACCACCACGACGACACGTTGCCGCACGACCATGCACATGATCACGCCCACCCGCATGCACATGACCATTCGCATGCCCACGGACACGCTGCGACCGGAGCCCACGCATGAGCGGGATCAACACCAACGTGGTGACCGAGCAGCTCACCGCTGCAGGCCGCGCCATCGAGCACGACTCCTTTGCGGTGATCGACCGCGAGGTGCAATCGCACAACTACAGGCCCGAGCAGTGGCCGGTGGTGCGCCGCATGATCCACGCCAACGCCGACTTTGACTTCAACGGATTGACCGAGTTCCACCCGGTTGCGGTGGGGGCTGCGATCAAGGCCATTCGTTCGCGCACCACGCGGGTGGTGGCCGATGTGGAGATGATTTGCGTGGGTCTGTCGGCGCCGCGGCTGCAGCACTTTGGCATCACTACACACCACTTCATCAGCGACCCGGATGTGATCGACGCGGCTGCCCTGGAGGGCACCACGCGCGCCGTGCAGGCCATGCGCAAGGCCCACCGGCAAGGGCTGCTGGACGGCGCCATCGTGGGTATTGGCAATGCGCCCACGGCCTTGATTGAAATCGTGCGGCTCATTGAAGAAGAGGACGCCAACCCGGCGTTGGTAGTGGGCATGCCGGTGGGCTTTGTGTCCGCTGCAGAGTCCAAGGCCCTGATGGCCCTGAAGATCGATGTGCCGTGGATCGTCATCCGGGGCCGCAAGGGCGGCTCCACGCTGGTGGTGGCGGCCATCCACGCACTGCTGGGCTTGGCAGAGGCACAGGAACTGGGTGCATGATGAACAAAGACGCGCCACGCGGCACGCGCACCGGATTCACCACCGGTGCCTGCTCTGCTGCGGCTGCGCGCGCGGCGGTGCTCGGCCTGGTGACAGGCGAAGTGCCAGCCACCGTGGAGTGCCTGCTGCCCAATGGGGACGTGGTTACCTTTGCCGTGCAGGATGGTCGCGTGGACGTGAGCGCCGGTGTGGCCCACGCTATGGTCATCAAGGACGCGGGCGACGACCCCGACTGCACCGACAAAGCCCACCTGACGGTGGACGTGCGCCTGCTGCCGCACAAGGCTGGGCAAGTGGTGCTGACCGGCGGCTTTGGGGTAGGGCGGGTCACCATGCCGGGCCTGGGGCTGGAGGTGGGCGGGCCCGCCATCAACCCGGTGCCACGCCGCAACATCGAAGCCAATGTGCGCGCCGCAGGCCACAGCCTGCTGGACGAAGTGGGGCTGGAGGTCTGCATCTCGGTGCCGCAAGGTGTGGAGATGGCCAAGAAGACGCTGAACGCGCGCCTGGGCATTCTGGATGGCATTTCCATCCTGGGCACCACCGGCATCGTCAAGCCGTACTCCACCGCTGCCTACCGCGCCAGCGTGGTCCAGGGCGTGCAGGTGGCGGGCACGCTGGGCCATGGTGTGGTGGTGTTGACCACTGGCGGGCGTACCGAAAAATTCGTGATGGAAGAGTTGCCCTCGCTGCCGCAGGCCGCGTTTGTGCAGATGGGGGACTTCCTGCGCTACGCCCTGGGTGCAGCCGTCAAGGCCGGCATTGAGAAAGTGGTGATAGGTGGCATGGTGGGCAAGCTCACCAAGATCGCGCAGGGCGAGACCATCACCCACGCCGGCCGCGCCGAAGTGGACACCGGTCTGCTGGCCGAACTGGCCGCTGGCGTGGGCGCGGCACCCGATGTGTGCGAGGCCATTCGCGGCAACGAGACCGCGCGCTACGCCGGTGAGCGCATGGATGCGCTGGGCCTGGGTGCGGCGTTTCATACCGCGCTGGCGCAGCGCGTCATACAGACGCTGCGCGCGCGCTACCCCGATCAATTTGAACTGCAAGTGCTGGTCTGCGACTTTGATGGTCGCAAGATAGCGGAGGCTTCGTGAACACCGACAACGTATTGGAAAAATGCCGCATCCTGGGTGTGCTGGACGATGGCGCAGCCAGCCTGGGAGCGCAAGCCCGGCAACACCTGTGGCATGCCGATCTGGTGATTGGCGCTGAGCGCACGCTCAAGCTGCTCGCCAAGGAGATTGCACCGCATGCCGAGCAGCGCGACCTCACGGGTGCGCTCAGCCAGGTGCCCGAATGGATACGCGCCGCGCAGGCTGACGGCCGGCGTGTGGCGGTGCTGGCCACCGGCGACCCGCTGTGCCATGGCATTGCGGCTTACCTGGCTTCGCGCCTATGCATAGAAGCCATCGAGGTATTCCCCAACGTATCCACCCTGCAACTGGCGTGCGCGCGCCTGGGCCTGCCCTGGCAGGAGATGCGCTTTGCCTCGGTGCACAGCAAGGACGCGGGCGAGTGGCAAGCGGGCGCAGCGCCTGACCACGGCCTCTATGCCTTGCTGCGCGACATTCGCCAGCACGACCGCCTGGCGGTGTTGACCAGCCCTTTCAACACGCCGGACCGCATTGCCCGCATGCTGGTGACCGAGCAGTTGGATGGCGAGTGGGAGATGGCCGTAGCCGAGCGCCTGTGCCAGCCCGAGGAGCGCGTGGTCAGCGGCGTGACCATCGCTGCGGCTGCGCAGTTGCAGTTTGCCGACCCGAACGTGGTGCTGCTGTGGCGCACGCGCCAGCGCGCGCCGCAGGTGCTGTTTGGCCTGCCGGACGCCAGCTTTGAGCAGCGCCACCCCGAGAAGGGCCTGATCACCAAGAACGAGGTGCGCGCCGTGTCGCTGGCGCGCATGCAGCTGCGTGCCGACAGCGTGGTGTGGGACATAGGCGCAGGCTCTGGCAGCGTGGGCCTGGAGGCGGCGCGCCTGTGCCGCAACGGCCATGTGTATGCCATCGAAAAAAATGAGGACGACGCAGCCATCGTGCAACGCAACCGGCTCGCCATGGGTATCAGCAACCACAGCCTGGTGCACGGCAAGGCGCCGCAAGGCTTGCAGGACTGGGCCGACCCCGACGCGGTGTTTGTGGGCGGCTCCGGTGGCGAGCTGGCGGAGCTTATTGCGTTGATTCTGCAGCGCCTCAAGCCACAAGGCTGGCTGGTGATGAACTTTGTGACGCTGGAAAACCTGGCTGCTGCGGTGGAGGCCCTGAAGGCCAACGGCGCCACCTGGGACGTGCTGCAACTGCAGGCCGCGCGCAGCAAACCGATTCTGCACATGCACCGCATGGCAGCCGAAAACCCGGTGTGGATTGTCTGCGCCCAGGCAGGAGAGCGCGCATGAGCACACACCACAAGGGCACGCTGTACGGCGTCTCGCTGGGGCCGGGTGACCCGGACCTGATCACCCGCCGCGCCTGGGCGCTGCTGCAGCAGCCAGACACCATCTGGACCTACCCGGTGCGCAGCCTGCGCAAGGAGAGCTATGCGCTGGACATCGCCCTGCGTGCGGGCCTGACGCCACCGGCACAGCACCAGTCGCTGCTGTTCCCCATGACGCATGACGCAGAGAAACTGGCACGCCATTGGCTCAAGGCCGCCGAGACGGTGCGTGACCTGTTGGCTGGCGGCCAGGACGTGTTGTTTCTGGTGGAAGGCGACGCCTCCACCTATGCCAGCTTTTGCTACCTGGCCCGCGTGCTGCGCGAGCTGGACGCCGATGCACGTGTGAACATCGTGCCGGGTGTGACCTCGTTCAACGCGGCCTGTGCGCAACTGCAGATGCCGCTGTCCGAGCAGGACGACACCATTGCCATCGTGCCGGCGGCCTATGGCATTGAGGCCGTGGAAAAAATGCTGGACGACTTCGACACCCTGGTGCTGATGAAGGTCAAGCCGCTGCTGGATGACCTGATCGACCTGCTGCAGCGCCGGGGCCTGCTGGCGCATAGCCGCTTCATCGAAAAGGCCGGTTCACCCGTGGAGCGCATTGTCACCAACGTGGCCGCGCTCAAGGGCACCAAGGTTAACTATCTCTCGCTGTTGCTGGTCAAGAACCCCGACCGCCCGCGCGGCGAGCTGCTGCGCGGCTGCCGCAAGAAATCCACCGCCGACTCGGAAGAGGAAACACAGGAATGACGACCCCCGTAACGCTGCATGCAGCCCACGACGCGGACACACCGGTGCGCGTGGTGCTGGTGGCCATCACCAAGCACGGTGCGCAGCAAACCGCCGCGCTGGCGCGCCAGATGCCCGCCGCCAGTGTGTGCGTGGCCGAAAAATTTGCACCCCTGATGGAAGGGCTGCACAACCCGGTGCGCGCCTACAGCGGTGCGTTCCGTGACGAGATGGAAGCGCTGTTTGCAGACTTTGACCAGATCGTATTCTTTGTATCGCTGGGCGCCGTGGTGCGGCTGATTGCACCGCACCTCAAGAGCAAGGACGAAGACCCCGGCGTGCTGGTGGTGGACGATGCGGCGCAGTTCGTCATCCCAGTGCTTTCCGGCCATGTGGGGGGTGCCAATGCCATGGCCGAGACGGTAGCTGCCATGCTGGGCGCCACGCCGGTGCTGACCACCGCGTCCGATGTGGGCAAGACCATTCCCGTGGACATTCTGGGGCGCGAGCTGGGCTGGAAGGTGGAGGCGCCCAAGATCAACATCACGCGCGTGTCGGCCCATGTGGTCAATGGCGAGCCGGTGGCCGTGGTGCAGGAGACCGGCAGCCACCACTGGTGGACCCGTTCGACAGCATTGCCAGCCAACATCCACACCTTCACCCGTTTCGACGAGGTGGACCTGCAGTATTTCAAGGCGGTGCTGTGGATCACCGATGCGGAGATTCCCGTGGCGCGCTGGGTGGAGCTGCATGAGCGGCTGGTGGTCTACCGTCCTCCTCTAGGGCAAGCGGCATGAGTCTTCGGCGCGAACCTGCAGCAACAGTGTCACTCGGCATAGGGTGCGACCGCGGAACCTCTGTGTTGACGCTGGAGCAGGCCTTGCATGGCGCATTGATGCAAGCCGGGTTGCAGCTATCGCAGGTCGTCGCCGTGTCCAGCATAGATCTGAAGGCCGACGAGCCCGGCCTGTTTGGTTGTGCCGCCTTGTACGGCTGGAACGTGCACTTCTATGCCGCACTGGAGCTGGCCGTGGTGCAAGTGCCCAACCCGTCCGAGACAGTGCGCAAGCACACCGGCACACCGTCCGTCAGCGAGGCTGCCGCACTACTTGGGGCCGCCAGGTATCTGGGGCGAACTCAGGCCTTGGACATGTCGGCCTTGCTGGTTGAGAAATTCAAACACCGTGGCGCAGATGGGCGCAACGCCACGGTTTCCGTAGCCATGTGCGACCCGATGTATGCAACCCTTCAGGAGTAACCATGACCTCTTCCGCAACTTCCCCTCTCTCCATCGGCCACAGCACCAGTGCCATCCGCAGCCTGATGCTGCAACTGGCAGCAGGCGCACTGCTGGGCATGGTGGTGCTCTATGGCGTGGCCTTCGCCGAGAGTCCGTTTGCGCACAACGCTGCGCACGACGTGCGCCACATCACCGTCAAACCCTGCCATTGATTCACCCACCCGCTGGAGACCTCCATGATTTTTCATCGCTTGATTTGGGCGGCACTGGGCACGGCCCTGCTGGTCGGCTCGGTGCAGACCGGCGTGCAGCACTGGCAGGCAGCACCGCTGATCCTGGCAGCGGAAGCGTTCGAGGAGCAAAAGGCAGATGCGCCGCAGGTTCACGACGCGGTCGAAGCGCCTGCCCATGCCAGCATGGCAACGGCGCACGAGCATGAACACGATGCCGCAGCGTGGGAGCCGCAAAACGGCGCCGAGCGCACCACCTGGACCTGGGTTGCCAACGTGTTGCACGCATTCAGCATGGCATTGCTGATGTTTGTGGTCATGGGCATCTGGCACCTCAAGCGCGGCGCGGCCCTGGGCTCGCGCGCCCTGGCCGGACTGGTGGCCGTAGCGGGGTGGCTTAGTTTTCATCTCTGGCCCACGCTGGGCTTGCCGGCCGAGGTGCCCGGCATGCAGGCCGCATCGCTGCATGCGCGCCAACTCTGGTGGCTGTTGGCGGTGGGCAGCGCCTGCATGGCGTGCGCCATTGCCGGATTTGCCCGCGCGCGCTGGCGCTGGGCCGTGGCAGTCGTGCTACTCGCAGTGCCGTTTGTTGTGGGAGCGCCGCAATTGCAGGGTGATGCCCTGGCCGGCTATGACGCCACGGCGCATGCGGCGCTGGCGCAACTGGCAGACCAGTTCGTGTGGGCGACGACCTGGGTGTCGCTGTCGTTCTGGGGCAGCATGGGGCTGGTCGCCGCCCCGGCGTTCCAGCGCTGGCTGCGGCCTGTGCTGGCTGACATCTCAGGCGGCCAATCGACGCGCCTTACCGGGGAAATGGGAGCCTCACAATGAGCGAGACGCAGGGCAAGATCATGCTGGTCGGCATTGGTCCGGGCAGCCATGACCACATGACCCACCGGGCCCGCGCCGCCATTGCCGAGGCTGACGTGGTGGTCGGCTACGTCACCTACATCAAGCTGGTGGCTGACTTGCTGGAAGGCAAGGAGGTGGTGCGCAAGGGTATGACCGAGGAGCTGGACCGTGCGGTGCATGCGCTGGCCAGTGCCCGCGAGGGCAAGAAGGTGGCGCTGATCTCCAGCGGCGATGCCGGCGTGTACGGCATGGCTGGGCCGACGTATGAAATGCTGTTTCAGGCGGGCTGGACTCCAGAGACGGACGTGGCAGTGGAAGTGGTGCCGGGGGCTTCTGCCATCAACGCCTGTGCAGCGCTGGTGGGTGCTCCGCTCACGCACGACTTCTGTTCCATCTCGCTCAGTGACCTGCTCACGCCCTGGCCGGTGATTGCGCGGCGGCTGGATGCCGTGGCTGCTGCGGACTTTGTGGTGGCGCTCTACAACCCCAAGAGCGGCAGGCGCACTCAGCAGATCGTGCAGGCGCAGGCGCTGTTTCTGCGCCACCGCAGGCCGGACACGCCGGTGGCCGTGGTCAAGTCGGCCTACCGGCGGCGCGAGCGCATCGAGTTCACCACGCTGGACAAAATGAGCGAGTGCGACATCGGTATGCTCACCACCGTGCTGATCGGCAATAGCCACACTTTTGTGCAGCATGGATTGATGGTCACGCCGCGCGGCTATGCCAACAAATATGATCTGGACGATGGCGGCAGTACCCGCGTCGGTGAAAAGGCCGGGCGCTCGCTGTCCACAGGTCTGCTGGGCTGGATGGAGAATCTGCGCCTGGACTATCTGGAGGGCGCCAGCACGCTGAGTCTGGCAACCCGGCACGGTCTGCCGCAGGACTATATTGAATGGGTGCTGAGCACGCCGCAGGAAGTGGAAGAAGCACTGCCTGCCGAGCAAGAAGGAACGGAATGAGTGAGTTGCAGAAACCCAAGATCGCGGCGTACAAGCGCCATTTGCTGGTGTGCACCGGCCCGCGTTGCACCGAAGACGGCGCATCGCAGGCCTTGTTTGACAGCCTGGGCGACAAGTTCAAGGCAGCGGGCGTGCACGAAGGTGAGCTGCGCGTCAAACGCAGCCGCGTGAACTGCTTTGCTGCCTGCAAGGGGGGGCCGGTGATGTGCGTGCAGCCCGATGGCACCTGGTACTACAACGTGACGGACGTCAATATGGACCGCATCGTCGAGGAGCATCTGGTGCATGGACGTGTGGTGCAGGACCTCGTGTTTCACCAAGGGCCACAAGCATGATCAGCGGATTGTCGGAACAGGCACCGGGCACGGTGTCATTGGTGGGCGCCGGACCGGGCGACCGTGAGCTGCTGACCCTGCGCGCCCTGCGGCGTTTGCAGATGGCCGAGGTGCTGGTCTATGACAACCTGGTGGGGCCCGGCATTGTGGAGCTGGCGCCTGCGGATTGCGAATGCATCTACGTGGGCAAGGCTGCGCGCAACCACACCCTGTCGCAGGAAGAAATCTGCCAGTTGCTGGTGGACAAGGCCAAGTGGGGCAAGCGGGTGGTGCGCCTCAAAGGCGGCGACCCGTTTGTCTTTGGCCGGGGCGGTGAGGAACTGGACGTGCTGGTGCAGAACGCCATCGAGGTGGAAATCGTGCCGGGCATTACTGCGGCCCTGGGGGCTGCGGCAGGATTTGGCTTTCCACTGACACACCGGGACCTGGCGCAGAGCTGCGTCTTCGTGACGGGACACCTCAAGGACCACAGCATCGACCTGAACTGGAAAGCGCTGGCGCAACCCAATCAGACCATCGTGATCTACATGGGCGTCACCGGACTGGAAGTGATAGCGCGCGAACTGCAGGCTGCGGGCCTGGATGCGCAGACACCCGCCGCACTGATCTATCGCGCCACCTGGCCGCAGCAGAAGATCTGGACCACGCGCCTGTGCGAGCTGCCGCAAACGGCCAAGACCCATGCGGTCAAACCGCCAACCTTGCTGGTCATCGGCAAGGTGGTGACACTGGCGCACTTGACCGCACCTGGGCTGTCATGACGCGTTGGCGTCCCGCCAGGCAATGCGGCCTTGCCCCGCTTCATTCAAATGGGCCACCAGGGCATCCGCTGAAGTTTCTGCCAGACTGAACGCAAACTCGACATCGCCACTGTGCTGCACGTCTAATAGGGCACCACCGGCTGCTTCGATCTCCCGGCGCAGCATGCCCTCCAGTGCATAGGGCACGGCACAGTGCAGCGTCTTGCTCTTGACAATGGGAACCCTGACGGCGTTCTTCAGCGCCTGCGCCACGCAATCGGTATAGGCCCGCACCAGGCCACCTGCTCCCAACTGGATGCCACCGTAGTAGCGCACCACGGTCGCCAGCACGCCCTCCAGGTCCTGGTGGCGAAGCACTTCCAGCATGGGTTTTCCTGCCGTGCCACTGGGCTCTCCATCATCCACCGCAGCCGAGTGTCCCCCCGCCATCAACGCCCAGCAGACGTGTGCCGCACCGGGATGCTGCGCTTTGAGGCTGGCAACAATGGCCTGCGCGGCTGCGCGGTCGGGCACCGGTTGCACACAGCCGATGAAGCGGCTTTTCTTGATGAGCAGTTCGCTCTCGACGGTGGATGAAAGGGATTGGGGCATGGGGTGTAGGGTAAATCAGTCGCGGACCCTTGCGTGCCCGCCAGTGGCTCAGTGCATATGATCGTGGCATGTCCCGATCCGAACGTCTTCTAGCTCTGTTGCAGGTTCTGCGACGCCACCGGCGACCGGTGAGCGCACAGACCCTGGCCGCCGAAATGGGTGTCAGCATCCGCACACTGTATCGCGACATCGCCAGTCTTCAAGCGCAGGGCGCTGGCATCGAGGGGGCGGTCGGGGTTGGGTATGTCATGAAGCCGGGCTTCATGCTCCCGCCCTTGATGTTTGCCTCCGAAGAGCTTGACGCGTTGGTGCTTGGGATGCGCTGGGTTGCCGACCGCGGTGACCGAACGCTGGCCAACGGGGCATTGAGCACCCTGGCCAAGATTGCGGCCGTACTGCCACCGGATCTGCGTCGGGAGTTGCAGGAGTCGGCCTTGCTGATCGGCGCGGGAAAAGAGATCCCGCTCCATGCAGTAGCCCCGGACCTCTTGCGCGCGGCCATCCGTCAACAAAGCAAACTTCAAATTGCCTACAGTGATGGGGCGGGAACAAATACGCAGCGCACCGTCTGGCCTTTTGCGCTTGTCTATTTCGACCAGGCGCGCGTGTTGATGTGCTGGTGTGAACTGCGCAACGGATTTCGCAACTTTCGCGCAGACCGGATCACCGAGGTTGCGCTGCTCGGCGTGCGTTATCCCAAAAGCAGGCAGGAGCTGCTGAAGGCGTGGCGTCGCTCGCAAACCATGAATGGTCAGACAATACTGCCAGAAATTGACAGTAGCTGAGACTAAGCTGCAAGGCTCTTTCAACTTGGAGCCCAATATGAAGTTTGCATCTGTCCGTCTTGTCACCCATGCGTTCGAGCGCCTCGTAACGTTCTACCAAAACCTGTCTGGAATAGAACCCACGCGTCTTGCCGACGGGTTTGCCGAAATACGGTTTGAAGGGGTGGTGCTGGCCATTTCCTCCGAGCAGCTGATTCGAACCTTCAACGCCGGGGCTGCCATTGCGGCTTCCAATCGATCTGCAATCCTGGAGTTTCAGGTCGAGGACGTGGACGCCGTTTCTGACCGCATGGCCGCCGCCGGCGCGGAAATTGTCATGCCAACGACGCGTATGCCTTGGGGCAACCTGTCGTTGCTGCTACGTGATCCGGATGGCAGTCTGGCGAACATCTTTTCGAAGCCAGCGCAATGAGATCGTGTCAGGAAGTACCCGTTTCGGCAATGCCAGCAGTTCGTTGACAGTGGCTTGACACCGATTGTGGCAATCCACATATCATTTTTTGAACTTGGTTTGCATAATCCGAAGGGACGTTGGCAGACACAATACAAAGATGACATGAACTTCAGCATTCAACCCGAGACAACCCGCCGTGCGATGCTACTTGGTGCGCTCACACTAAGTCCTTTGAGGGTACTTGCAGCCGAAAAGGTTGCCATCATGGTGGGTGGCTACGAAAAGCAGATTTACCTTCCGGCCAAACTGGCTGAGAGTTTGGGCTATTTCAAGTCTGAGGGAGTGGAAGTTGAACTGCTGAATGAACCTTCCGGTGTTGACGCCGAAGATGTGATGCTGGCAGGCTCGGTGCAAGGAGTCATAGGTTTTTATGACCACTGTATCGACCTTCAGACCAAAGGCAAGTTCGTCCAGTCAGTGGTGCAGTTTAGTCAGGCACCGGGTGAGGTACTGCTAGTGTCCAATAAGCACCCGGGCATCAAATCGGTGGCCCAGCTGCGTGGCAAGACCATAGGTGTGACGGGTCTTGGTTCCTCCACCACATTTTTGACCCAGTATCTGATGGGTAAGGCGGGCGTTCCTCTGGGGGAGTTCAGCACCTTGCCGGTGGGTGCGGCAGAAAGCTTCATCACCGCCATGCAGAACAACCAGATACAGGCTGGTATGACAACAGAACCCACCATCTCCAGGTTGTTGAAAACGGGCGAAGCTCGGGTGTTGGTTGATATGCGTGTGAACGAAAACACGAAGGCGGCGCTGGGCGGCACTTATCCCGCGGCTTCCTTGTATATGCCTACCGGGTGGGTGCAAAGGAATCGGGTCACGGTACAGAAGCTGGTCAATGCACTGGTAAAGACACTGAGGTTTATCCACAGCCACAGTGCCGCTGAAATCGCCGCACACCTGCCCAAGGACTTTTTTGTGGGTGACCGGGATGGCTATATACAGGCATTGGCAGACGGAAAAAGCATGTTTACGCTTGATGGCCGAATGCCTTCAGGGGGGCCGGAAACGGTGCTTGCCGTGTTGTCGGCATTCAACAAGAACGTCAAGGGCAAGTCGGTGGACTTATCCAAGACATTCACCAGTGAGTTCGTCAGCGCTGCCAAGTAGCGTGTACCATCTAGTGCGTGTCCAGCAATGGCGCTGGGCGCCAGCGGGCCAACCGGTTCTCCAGTACCGTCATCAAGTATTCGGCAGCTAATGCCACCACCATGATGATGACGATTGCGGCATACATGCCGGACGCATCAAACGAACCCTTGGCCACGTTGATGAGCAGGCCGATGCCATAGCGTGAGCCGACAAATTCACCAACGATTGCGCCAACTATGGCAAATCCGAAGCTCACATGCAACGAGGCAAAGATCCAGCTCATCGCCGAGGGGATAACCACCGAGCGCGTCAGTTGCCAGCCCTTGGCACCCAAGATCTGGGCGTTGGCCAGCAAGTTGCGGTCCGATTCGCGCACTCCCTGGAAGGCGTTGGAGAACACCACAAAAAAGACCATCACAAAAGACAGCGCTACCTTGGAAGAAAGCCCCAATCCAAAGATCATGATGAAAATCGGGGCAAGAACCACCCGCGGCACTGAGTTGATGACCTTGATGTAGACCGAAAAAATATCCGAGAGCATGCGCTTACGGCCCAGCGCGATGCCAACCACAATGCCAGCAACAGAGCCGGTGAAAAAGCCCAGAAGCGATTCTTCCATCGTTACCCACAGGTGATACCAGAGTGGGCCTTCTGATGTGCCGACAGTGGCCCATTCGTAGAGCCGCTCCCAAATGGTGGAAGGTCGAGAGTAGAAGAACTCGTCAATCAACTTGCTGCGGGAAAGCCATTCCCAACTCGCCAGGAACACAATCAAAATGGCGAATCGCCAAAAGTAGACGGTCTGAGTGCGGCGGCGTATTTTCTTTGCGGCTGCCAGTTCAATCTCGGCGTCCGAAGTGCCAGCTTGCAAAGCAATGCCGACTGTCAGGGAGGTATCAGTCATGAGCGGTTTATTTGGGGAGTTCTTTTATGCAATGGAGGCTTCTTCTCGGACCGCGCTACGTTGAACTTCATCACGCAAGTCTTCCCAGATGGTGTGGGAAATATCGATAAAGGCCCGCTCGTAGCGAATTTCGCTGACCACGCGCGGTCTGGGCAAGGAAACCGGGTAAACCGACTTCACCGCGGCGGGTCCGGCCGTCAAGACATAGACCTTGTCAGCCAAAGCAATGGCTTCCTCCAAGTCATGGGTGACAAATACCACCGATGCGCGGGCTTGTGACCAGAGTTTGAGCAACTCTTCATGCATCAGCACACGCGTCTGTACATCCAGCGCTGAGAACGGCTCGTCCATCAAAAGAATCTCGGGCTCGTTGATAAAAGTCTGCGCCAGAGATACACGCTTGCGCATACCGCCCGAAAGCTGGTGTGGAAACTTGGACTCGTGGCCGCCAAGGTTGACACGGTCCAGCCACAAGCGAGCCTTCTCATACGCTTGCTTCCTGGGCACACTGCGAAACAGCGGACCAGCCGCCACGTTGTCAATCACGCTTCGCCAGGGAAACAGCGCATCGGTCTGAAATGCAAAACCAATGCTGGGGTCTATTCCGTTCACGGCTCTGCCATTGATGCGTACCTCACCACTGGACGGCGTGGCCAGCCCGGTGATGAGATTCAACGTGGTGGATTTGCCGCAGCCGGTGGGCCCCACCACCGCGACAAATTCCCCTCGGGCCACGGACATGTTGAAGTCACGCAGCGCCGTCATTGACTTGCCATCAGGCGTGACAAAGCGTCGACTGACATTGATCAATTGGATAGCTGGTTCACTTTGCATTTTTCACGAACTCGGTGGTGTAGGTCTTCTGCAAATCAACCGTTTTGCCTTTTACATTTTTGGAAAAAGACGACAACACCGACAGTACGGTTTCGGGTCCACCCGTTGGCATGACACCATCACTGGTGAACATCCCCTTGCCATCGGCCAGTGCCTTGATATAACCATCGCGGTCTGCAGCAACGAAGTCCTTGGGCATCTTGTCGGCGATTTCAGCCGCACTGTGGGTGCTGATGAATTTCAGGGTTTTGACAAAAGCGTTGGCCAGTTTCTGCACCGTGGGCTTGTTCTTCTCGACCCAGTCCGTGGCCATGTAAAGGGACGCAGCAGGGTAAGGGCCTCCCAATGCCTGCTTGGTTTTTTCCAATGTTCGCAGGTCAATCAGCACCCGGGCCTCGCCAGACTTGAGCATCCGAGAAATGGTCGGCTCAGTCGTCATGCCAGCCTGGATCTTGTCCTGCTGCATGGCGGCAATGAAGGTTGTACCTGCGCCCACCGGAAGGTTGCTGAATTCGCCCAGCGGTACGCCAGATTTGACCATCAGGAATTGGGTCAGGAAATTGGTGGAAGAGCCCAGGCCGGTAACGCCCAGGTTCTTGCCACGCAAATCTGCCATGCTTGCAACGTTCGGGTATCGTGAAGACACCAGCTCAACCTCGCCCGGTGCCTGGCTGAACTGAACGACCGATTCGACGAACTTGCCCTTGGTCTGCAAGTCCACGCAGTGGTCGTAGAAACCAACTACCCCCTGGACTGCACCCGCAAGCATTTCGTTTTCGGCGTCCACACCGGATGCTTCGTTGAGCAGCTCAACATTCAGACCTTCAGCCTGAAAGTAGCCCAGACCCTCTGCCAGCTTCGCCGGCAGATAGATTTGCTTTTCGTAGCCGCCAACAATGATGCTGATCTTGTCTGCTGCGAGCGCAGAAGTAGACATCACAATGGCTGCACACAAACCGGTCAGCCGGAATGCCTTCAAAATACCTTGAACAGATTGCATGGATGTTTCCAATCAGAATTTGAAACGCATGCCAACGCCGACTTCATCAGCAGATTTGGCTCCACCGGCTTGGGCAGCCAAATAGGTATCGGTGGTGTTCAGATGGTCAAAGGCGGCATAGATTTCAGTGGCTGAATCCAGGTGGTAAAAGACCGATCCGTAAACCGTGCTGCGATTGCCACTGCCTACCGCCGTAACGCCACTTGCATCGGCGAACGCATTCAGCACATAACCGGAACCGTTCAATCCGGCGTTGTTGGCCGTCATGACCTGGTATCCCAATTCGTAGTCAAAGGCGCCTCCAGGAGTCAGTTTGGTGGAAAGGGTCCAGGCTGAGTCCTTGCGGTCACCAACTGCGCTGGCTTGTTGGGCCGTGTAGTTGTAGTAGCCGGCGTTCAGCTTCACCAAAGGGTTGATCTGAATGGACCCGCCAACTGAATAGCTCTGGTGCGTAAGATTGGCCACATTGGCACTGGTGGCGAATCCGGCGACCGTGAACATATCGCCGTTATAGGCAAGCGAAGCGGTTCTGGAAGTTCCAGTGTTGAAACTATCCGGTACACCACCAAAGGAGTACTGCAAACCAGTCACGAATCCGTTGGAAAACGCCTTCTTCCAGGTAACGCCATTGTTGACACGTGTACCGTTGGCGCTACCCGCGTAAAAGATCAGCTGTTTGAAGTTGTTGTTGTTTGAATAACCGCCTTCTTCCAAGCTTGCCTTGGCCGGACCATACGCATCACCGTAAATGGCAGAAGCTGCTGGGTCGCGACCCAGTGCGTTTTGGCGACCAAAGGTGAGCTTGCCGAGCGACTTGCTTTCCAGACCGAGCCATGCGTCGCGGTTGAAGAGAACTCCCGGGGTATCCATATTGCCGGTTTCGGATTCGAATTCGCTTTCCAAACGGAAGATGGCCTTCAGGTCGTTATCGCCGCCCAGTTGGCGTGCACCTGTAATACCCCAACGATTACCACTAAACCATGCCACGTCAGGCGATGTGGTGGTGTGTCCATTGGCGTTCTTGTTGAAGAGCGTTATATCAATCAAGCCGTACAGCGTTGCGCTGACAGGTCCGCTGTTGAAAGTCAGTGCACCGGATGTATTGGGCTTTGCCGCGGGTGCTGCCGCACTGTTGCTGGCTTTGGCGCTCTCAGCGGCAGCTTGTGCTTGTTCCAGGGCGGCTTGTGCCTGCTTGGCCGCGGCTTGCGCTTGGGCGGCTGCGGCCTGCGCCTGAGACAGCGCTTGCTGAAGTTGTTCGTTGCTTTGTGCATGCGTGGCCATGGATGCCATGCCCAGTGCTGCGCTCACCAAAATAAGACGTTGTGCTTTCATCAATCGGGTCTCCTATAAATCATTAAATGTCGTCAAAGCCAAAAGGGGTGACGCAACCAGTCAATGCGCGCAAGTGCTGTTAACACCTGTGCTGACCAATCGAAGGGCAATGTATTTGGGGCCTGCTTTCAGTCCGCTTTCAGTCTGTATCGACTAGGGAAAGTACTGAGGACATCTGTCATGTGTCATCTCGGCGATATCATGGAAGCCATGAGAATCCTGGTAGTTGAAGACAATGAAGACCTGGCGCAGTGGCTGATTCGTGCGCTACGTCAGCAACAGTACGCGGTGGACTGGATCAACAATGGGCTTGATGCAGACTATGCGCTGAAGGCGGAAACCTACAACATCGTGATCCTGGATTTGGCCTTGCCCAAGCTGAGTGGTACCGAAGTGTTGCGCAGGCTCAGAAGCCGCAATGATTCCACCCCTGTGCTGATCTTGACGGCCAATAACTCTATCCAGAGTCGTGTTGGGGAACTCGACCATGGTGCCGACGACTACGTGGCCAAGCCCTTTGAAATGGAAGAACTGGAGGCTCGAATCCGCATGCTTCTGCGGCGTAGCGCAGGTCACTCCAATCCGGCTATCGCCTGCGGAAATCTAAGTTATGACACCAATAGCCGTGAGTTTGCGATTGCACATCAGCCCTTGTCTCTTACGCCGCGTGAACGAGGTGTCTTGGAGATTCTGATGCGCAAAGAGGGCAGCACGGTATCGAAGGCGGCGCTGGCACAGAGCATTTTTTCCTTGAGCGATGAGACCTCGGTGGATGCCATTGAAATTTATGTGCACCGTCTGCGGAAGAAATTGGATTCCAGCAATGTGCGCATTGTCACGTTGCGCGGCCTTGGCTATTTGTTGCGCGCAACCGGTCATGACACGTAGTCTCAAAGGCAAGTTGCTAACGTGGGTGCTTTTCCCTTTGCTAGGGGCTGTGGGCCTGAACATGTGGGTCAACTATCGCAGCGCAGTACAAACTGCCACCGTAGTTCAGGATCGACTGTTACAGGGATCTGCGCGCATCATCGCAGAGCAGATTCGATTTGAAGACGGGTCATTTCAACACTTGATTCCGCCTGCCGCACTTGAACTGTTTCAGTCGGAAGATGTGGATCGGATTTTCTACAAGGTCACCGTTGAAGGCGGCCAATTGCTGTCTGGATACACCGATCTGGCGCGACCGGAAGTCACTGCTCCACAGGATACGCCCTTCTTTTTCAACAGCCAGATGCGTGGCAAGGACGTACGAGTCGTGGCACTTTGGCAGCCCGTCATTGGCAATCCGACTGCAGCGCCAGCGGTGGTAGAGGTTGCGCAGACCACCAATGCAAGACAGCAACTGATTCACAAGCTTTGGCTTCAATCGGTAGTTCCACAGCTTTTCATTCTGGCAATGACCATGGTGCTCATCGTGTTTGGGTTGAACCGTGGATTGCTGCCTTTGCGCCGCCTGCGTGACGTGATTCATTCACGCAAGCCGGGTACGCTCGAGCCCGTGATTGCGCATGAATTACCCAACGAATTGACGCCGCTCGTGGACTCGCTGAACGACTACATTCGAAGATTGGAGGAGCACGTCAATACCCACGAAGTATTTATACAGAATGCGGCGCATCAACTACGGACTCCATTTGCAGTGTTAAGTACGCAATTGAGCTATGCCATGCGCAACAGCCAGGGCGTTGGACATACCGAATCCCTGGCCGCGGCCAGGCGCACTTTGAGCCGTGCCATTCGATTGGTAAATCAGCTGCTGTCGCTATCGCTGGCGCAGACGCTGGATCAAAACAAGGACGGAGCTAGTTCGGAAACTACCCAACTGACGGTAGTTGTGCAGGAGGTGCTTGAGAATCTCGCAGGGCTGTCACAGGAAAAGAACATCGATCTGGGATTCGAGGATCATGGAGATGGGGCGGTCGTGCAAGGGCGTTCCCTGGTGATCAGTGAAATGGTGATGAATCTGGTGGATAACGCCATTCGCTATACCCCAAGCGGTGGTCATGTAACGGTTCGTCTTCACTCGACGCAGGACACAAGCACATTGGTAGTGGAGGACAGTGGACCAGGAATTGCTCCTGAGCTACGGGAAAAGGTCTTCGAACGATTCTTCCGCATTGACAACCACGACTCGCAGGGAAGTGGCCTGGGATTGTCGATTGTTCGAGCCTTTGCCGAGCGCACTGGCGCCAAGGTTTCTCTAGATACCATTGCCAATGGAAGTGGGCTGAGAGCCTGTTTGCAGTTTTGCAATGCGCAGGTTTAATCACTGTGCCCAATAGGGCTGCGCTCATGGTCTGATACCTGCAACCAGATCCATATTTACGAGCTTTTGCCTTGGCGTGCGGCCGGAGTGACCAGCTTCATTTGCTCACGTTGCGTGCGGCGTCCAGCGGGTAAGTTCCACCAGGCGCTCCAATGCAAATCCTCCCAAGACGGAGTTTCCTTTTGCGTCGAGCTCCGGCGCCCAGACTGCGATCGTTCCGATGCCGGGTGCCACCGCCACGATGCCTCCACCCACTCCGGTTTTCACTGGAAGCCCGATGCGGTAGGCATAGTCTCCGGCCGCGTCGTAGGCACCACAGGTGAGCAGCAGGGCGTTGACCCGGCGGGCATCATCTGCATTCAGGAACTGCGCATTTGCTTGCCCGCTCTGGCCCAGGTTGCGACCACTGTGGGCGAGGAACATGGTGGCTTGAGCGAGCTGAACGCAGTTCATCTCAACGGCACATTGCCGACAATAGTTGTCCAGCACCAGTTCCGGTGCGTTGTGGAAGTTCCCACAACTCTTCATGAAATAGGCCATGGCCATGTTGCGGTGTGAGGTGCCACGCTCTGATTTGGCAACCTCGGTGTTCCAGTTGAGCATGGGTGCATCGGCCAACTTGCGCAGTGCACCCAAAAGTGCGTAGTCCAGATGCGCGTAGTGGCTGGTCAAAATGTCCGTTATAACCAGTGCACCCGCATTGATGAATGGGTTACGCGGGATTCCGTGCTCCGTCTCGAGTTGCACCATGGAATTGAAGGCAGCTCCAGAGGGTTCGCGGCCGACCCGCTTCCAGACATCATCGCCAATGGCCTTGAGTGCAAGCACAAACGTGAAGAGTTTGGAGATACTTTGCAAGGAGAATGGAACGTTGGCATCGCCCACCGAACAGGTTTGCCCATCAGTGAAGGCCACTGCGATGCCAAATTGACGGGGATTGACCTTGGCAAGGGCAGGTATGTAGCTTGCCACCTTGCCTTGGCCAAACAGGGCGCGTGCTTCATCGCTAATTTGTGCAAGTATGTCCTGCATGTGGGATGGCTCCGTCGTGCGATTGTTCCTGCTGGATTTGTTCATCGCGCGGATTCTAAGATTGCCGCCGCACCATGTATGCACGAAACACATTGCGCAGATGCGCAATGTGCATTTGTGGAGTTGGTGATTTGCCTGTTCGACGCTAGCCCCCTGGCTAGTAAGCAGGAGCTAGATGATCGGCCATTGAATAGACAAAGGCTTGCTGCAGACTCGCAGCGATTGGTGCCCCCCTTGGGTTTGTGTCAAACACTCCGCCGTTTCGCAACCTTACGCTGCAACCGCAACCCTCGCAACGCGACGGCGCCCGTACAGCATGAAGACCGAGGCCAGACCGCAGGCTGCGGCAAAGGTCATCCAGTAGCCGGGCGCCGCCTTGTCGCCGCTGACCTCAATCAACCAGGTCGACAGCATGGGAGTGAATCCGCCAAATATGGCAGTCGCCAGACTGTAGGCCAGCGAAAAGCCTACGGTGCGCACATGGACCGGCATCACTTCTGTGAGTGCAACCACCGCTGCGCCGTTGTAGCTGGCGTACATGAAGGAGAGCCACAGTTCGGTCACCAGCAGGTTCTCAA
Organism: Rhodoferax sp. GW822-FHT02A01; assembly: GCF_038784515.1. Lineage (NCBI taxonomy): Bacteria > Pseudomonadati > Pseudomonadota > Betaproteobacteria > Burkholderiales > Comamonadaceae > Rhodoferax > Rhodoferax sp. GW822-FHT02A01. The sequence goes on along the minus strand of NZ_CP152376.1, from coordinate 5,426,387 downwards.
AGCTGATGTTGGCCACCAGCCAGGACAGGATGGGATAGGCAGTCAATATGGGCAGCAGGGTAAAGGTCACCAGAATTTTCTTGCGTCCCACCTTGTCTGACAGCGCGCCCATGACGGGCAGCCAGAAAAAGTTCGACATACCGACACAAAATGTGGTGAGCAGGCTGTCGGCAGTACTGAGCTTGAGCACGCTCTTGCCAAAGGTGGGTGTGTAGACCGTGATCAGGTAGAACGACACGGTGGTCATCACCACCATCATCATGCCGGCCAGCACGATGCGCCAGTTGGCACCGATGGATTGCAGGATTTCCTTGAAGGTAGGATGGTGCTTTCGCGCCAGGAATTCATCGGTTTCCTGCAGTGAGCGACGGATTACAAATATCACCGGAACGATCATGCAGCCGATGAAGAATGGCACGCGCCAACCCCATGCGCCAATTTGGGCAGGAGTCAGCCATTGGCTCAGCAGGTATCCGATGATGGCTGAAGCCATGATGGCGACCTGCTGGCTCGCGGACTGCCAGCTGACATAGAAGCCTCGGTTGCCAGGGGAGGCCATTTCGGACAGGTAGACCGATACACCGCCGAGCTCCACGCCGGCAGAGAAGCCCTGCAGCAAGCGGCCAATCAGGACCAGAATGGGCGCAGCAATGCCTATGGTCGCGTAGCCGGGCACAAAGGCAATCAGCACGGTACCCAGAGCCATGATGCCCAGCGTGACGATGAGCCCCTTGCGGCGCCCGATCCGGTCTATATAGCTGCCCAGAATCACAGCCCCCAGAGGCCGCATCAGAAAGCCGGCCCCGAATGTGGCAAAGGTCAGGATGAGCGACGCATACTCGTCATTGCTGGGGAAAAAGGTTTTGGAGATGTAGGTGGCGTAAAAACCATACAGAAAGAAATCAAACATCTCCAGGAAGTTGCCGCTCGTCACCCGCAACACGGTTGACAGTCTGGATTGCGCAGGTTTTTGGATATCTGTCATGGTGACCTCATTCAGTGTGCTGTGGAAGCGGCGGGCGTGAGGCCGGTCTTCCGGATGGTGGGGGCTACCTCGTTGGATGTGAGGTAGTCGATCAAAGCCTGCGCTGGCGCGTGCTCTTTGGAATTGGCCACGATGCCGGCAGAGAATGGCGTGAGTTGCTGTGTTTCTTCGGGGATCTCACCGATGAAGTCAATTCCTGGAATCGGCAGCAGTTCGCTGACCTGCTGGAAGCCAAGATCCGCCTCGCCGCGTGCCACTACCTGTGCCACGGGTTCGGCCGGGATCATGCGACTTTTGCCCTTGATTTGGTCAGCAATACCCAGGCGTGGGAACAAGACTTTCGAGAGGTACTCGCCACTCGCGCTGTCGGAGTAGGCAATGGAGCGCGCATTCAGCAGAGCCTGTTTCAGACCCTCCACGGTACTCACATTGGGCTTGGCTGATCCCGCAGGCACTGCGACGCCAATCTTTGAGTTGGCCAGCAGGCGGTGGCTGGTATCTTCGACGCGGCCTTGCTGGACAAGCTTGTCCAGGGCATCGCCCACCATGATGACCACGTCTATTGGCTCTCCGCGCTCCAGACGTTTGGGGATTGCGCCGCTGGTCTCACCCATCGATGGACCCCACACCGCGACCAGTTTGTGTCCCGTGCGCGCTTCAAAGCCGGGAGCCAGTGCGCGATATGCAGCGGCAAATCCGCCGGAGCTTGCCACATGGATTTCGTCTGCAAAACCAAGTGACACCATTGCCGGTGCCATTGCCAGGAATAGAAGACGCGCCGTGCGTCCACGCTTGAGCCCAAGTTTCATGTCATCTCCTTTTGTGCTTGTATGTGGCTTGGGGGCGGATGATGCGTGGCCGCAATTGAAAACACAATTGCATTAATTTGATATATTGATGTGTTATGCGCATTAATACAGAAATCGGCGAACTTCAAGCCTTCCTAGCGGTTGCCCAGAAGTCCAGCTTCCGGGCGGCGTCAGAGAGTCTGTTTATTTCGCAGCCAGCCTTGAGTCGGCGTATTGACAAGTTGGAGAAGGACTTGAAATGCCAATTGCTGGAACGAACCACGCGCAGGGTGTCCCTGACCGATGCCGGGCGCCAGTTTTTGTCCCATGCGCAAGCGGTCATCGATGAACTGGAGCGTGCCTACCAGGGCTTGGAAGCCAGAGCGGTCGCGCGCACCGGCAAGGTGACCATCGCCTGCGTTCCCTCGGTGGCCAATCATTTGCTTCCATCGGTCCTAAAGGACTTCGCCAGGACCTATCCGTCTGTGCGTGTCAAAGTGATCGATGAAAGTGCGCAAACAGTGCTAGACAGCGTACGGGAAGGGCTGGCAGATTTTGGCTTGAGCTTTCTTGGAAGCCAGGAGGCTGAACTGGACTTTACGGCCATCCGGGCAGAGCGCTATGTTGTCGTAGTCCCCAAGGAGCATGCATTGGCGCGGCGCAAGACAGTCGCTTGGCGGCAGCTTGAAAAGGAGCCTTTGGTTTCCGTCTCCAGCACCAGCGGCAACCGTTTGCTCATAGACAGTGCTTTTGCAAAAACCAGCAAGAGACCGACCATCCAGTATGAAATCAACCACGTCACGGGGGCCATCAATCTGGTGGCTGCCGGACTGGGCATTGCCATCATTCCGGGCCTGGCGTTGGATGCCCAGCTTCACCCCGGACTCATGGGCGTGCCATTGGTCGACCCGGCCATCACGCGGACCCTGGGCCTGATCGTGCGCAAAGGGGACAAGATCCACGACATGGCGCGGGTATTGGCCGACACGCTGTCAGCGGCCATTCGGGACTCTTAGCTCTTGGGTGACAGTCGTGAGAGGGCAATGAAACCCTTCACTTCCATCAGCCCCAGAGGCACGACCAGCCCTTAGTGCTTCATCCCACAGAACTTCCCAAACGCAATGCCCTTGCATGCGGCCAGCAGTGCGCCTTCGCAAACCTCATCAGGCTTGCCGGATCGCAGGCACTTGGCAGCTTCGGTGTGGGCGGCGGCAATGCGTTCGTGCTTGGCAATGTCGTCCAGCGTCTCCTGGCTGAGTTCAGGCGTTGCCGCGAATGCGTGCGCCGACAGGGCCAACGAAGCGAAGATCAGAAGCCAGGATTTCATAGTTCACCTTGATTGAAGAAGTTCCAGAACACTTACACGGTAGGCGCCCACTGCCGGCAGGATGGCTGCGGCCAGTGATACGCCGCAAGCCATTGCGGGCACCCACAGCAATTCGATGGGCCAGACCATGCCACCAATCAGCAGCGAGTTGTCGAGCTGCAGCATCCAGCCGATCAGCGCGGTGAGCCCCTGACCGGCGGCCACGCCTATCACGGCCGACAGCACGCCCAGCCATAGCGCCTCGCCCATCAGCAACGCAGCAATCTTGGCCGGTGGTGCACCCAGCATGCGCAGCAGAGCCAGGTCTGAGCGGCGCTCACGCACGGCGCTCCACAATGCAATGAACACGCTCAGGCCCGCGGTCAGCAGCAGCACGCCGGCAAAGGCGCGCAGCACGTCGGTGCCAATGCCCAGCATGTTGAGTAGGCGCGATATTTCCACGGCGGGTGCGGCGGCCTGCATCTCGGTGGTGGTGTTGACCATGCGCGGGAAGCTCATGGCGGCCAGCGGTGTCTTGTACTGGATGAGGGCCATGGTGACTTCGCGCTCGTCTTCCATGATCTTGCGGTCTTCGTCGTCCACAGCGGTGTAGTCCTCGTGCACCTTCCACACCGATGCGGTGTCGGTCACGATCAGACGGTCGATCACGGTGCCGCTGGGCTGCAATATGCCGACTACGGTGTAGGGGTGGTCACCGTGCAAGTGGCCGCCAGCGCCCAGACCATGCGAGCCCACAAAGGTGTTGCCCACCTGGATGCCGAGCTTGCGGGCCACGATGGAGCCAACCACCACCTGCATGGGCGCGTCCCAGGTGCGCCCCTGTGCCAGCGTGGCACCGTAGTGGTCCACATATTCATGCGAGCTGCCCACGATGCGAAAGCCGCGCAGGTTGTCCCCCAGGCTGATGGGGATGACAGACGCCACCATCGGGTTCTGCTGCAGCGCCTTGACCGCCTTGAGCGGTATGTTGCCCGGTGGCACATCGATATGGAACACGCCGCACAGAATCAGCTGCATGGGGCTACCCTTGGCACCCACCACCACGTCGATGCCGGCCAGGTCCTTGTCAAAGGCCTTGTTCAGTTGGAAGCTGACCAGCAGCAAGAAGGTGATGGAGGCCAGGCCCAGGCTGAGCAGCAGCACGTTGAGCGACGCGCCCAGTGGGCGGGACCAGAGGTAGCGCCAGGAGAGTGCAATGGTCTTCATGCTGCGGCACCTTCGGTCTGGCGGGTGAGCTTCAGGGCGGTAAAGCCGGGTTGTCCGTCGGGTGCGGGCTGGATCATGGGTGCAACGCGCCCGTCGTGGGTGGCAATCACCAGAGTGGCGCCGAATTGCCTTGCGGTCTGTACCAGCATTTCCACGGCTGAGGCGGCGGCTTCATCATCCAGGCTGGCAGTGGGTTCGTCGGCCAGTATCACCTTGGGTTGCAGAAGCACGGCGCGCGCCAGCGCCACGCGCTGCGCCTGGCCACCGGAGAGTTGCGAGGGTTTGCGTGCGCCAAGGTCTGCCACGCCCAGGGCTTGCAGCGTGGAGCGGATGCGGCTCGTGTCCTCTGCCTGACCGGCGGCCCACTGGGCCATGGCCAAGTTCTGCGCTACCGTGAGCGCTGCGCTCAGGTGCAGCTTTTGCGGCAGAAAGCCGATGGTGGTCGCGCGCCAGGCATCGGCGGCTACACCACTGAGATTGCCCAGCGCCTGACTAGCCACCGTGAGGCTGCCTGCGCTGGGCTTGACCAGTGCGGCGACCAGCGCGAGCCATGTGGATTTGCCGCAACCCGAGGGGCCGCTGAGCAACACGACTCTGCCTTGCGTCACGTCGATGTCGGGAAACTGGATAGGGCTGCTGCCCGGATAGCTGTATGTGAGGTTGGAGGTCTGTATCACGAGGCAGCTCCGGTGGCGCAGTCGGCACAGACGCCACGTACGGCAAAGTCCATGCTGTAGCCCTGGTAGCCCAGTGCGCGCAGGGCCTCCAGCGCGTTTTGCGCGGCGCGCTCCAGGTCGTTGGCACTGGCCTTGAGCGCTCCGGCCAGAGGGCTGTCGCGGTGGCAGCTCTGGCACTCGAAGTGGGGGATGGCATGCACGCTGGCGGGCATGGCCTGGAAGCGCCGCACGCGGTTCACATCCACGCGGCACAGCAGCAGGCCGACCTGGGTCAGGCGATCAATCAGCCGGTACAGCGTGACGCGGTCCAGCTCGGTGGATACGTCTTCCGTCAAGGCCGCCAGCAACTGGGCATGCGTGTAGCTGGTATCCGGATGTGCCAGAAACCAGCCCAGCACCAGGCGCCCGGTGGCGGTCTTGCGCAAGCCGTGGGCGCTGAGCAGGGCGTCGATGGGGTCTTCGGCTTTGGCGGGCGGCTTCAACTTGGTCATGGCGGGAATGTAAAGTAACGCAACAAAGTTGCGTATAAAAATTAAAGCAACATATTTGCGTTAGACTTTAACGCAATTTGATTGCAATTCTATGAATCTGCCTCCGGATATTTATCAAGCCCTTGTAAAGATCGTCTCGTAATGAGCTCTAAACCCTTGTCTTTCTTTCTCCGTGCGCCTTCGTTTCTGGCCTGGCCAGCCTGGTTGCGCATCGCGGCGGTGGCGCCGCTGTTGATGCTGTTGTGGCTGGCCGTGAACTGGGCGAATGCGCCGCTTGCACCATGATCCGTCTGGACAACTTGTGTGTGGGCTACCGCCGCCAGACTGCCTTGCAGCAAGTCAGCGGTTTTTTTGCGGCGGGCTCGCTCACTGCGGTGATGGGCCCCAATGGGGCAGGCAAGAGCAGCTTGCTCAAGGCCCTGGTGGGCGCCTTGCCTCTGCGCTCGGGCATGCTGCAACTGAGCGTGCCGATCAGTCGAGTCGCTTATCTGCCGCAGCTGGCGGAGATAGACCGCAGTTTTCCCATCCATGTGCGCGACTGCGTCATGCTGGGCGCATGGGGTGCCGCAGGCGCTGTGCGGCGTATCGATGCCGACCTGCGTGCACGTGTGGACCAGGCTTTGCATACCGTGGGTCTGGAGGGGGTGGAGCAGCGCGCTATCGGAACGCTGTCAAGCGGGCAGTTGCAGCGGGCTTTGTTTGCGCGGCTGCTGGTGCAGGATGCGCCGCTCATCCTGCTGGATGAGCCCTTCAACGCCGTAGATGGCCGCACCACGCAAACACTGCTGGAGATCGTGGCGCAGTGGCATGCGCAGCAGCGCACCGTGGTTGCCGTGATCCATGATGAAGTGCAGGCACGCCTGCACTTTCCACAAACCCTGCTGCTGGCACGCGAGGTCGTGGCCTGGGGCAAGACTTCGGACGTTCTGCAGGACGTGCATCTGCAGCGTGTACGCCGCCTGGCGGAATCCTGGGAATCCGATGGCGCCGGTGCAACCCACGAGGGCGCCTGGGGAACGCCAAGGGCGGTGGGCGCATGACATCCATGGTCCAGAGTCTGTGGGATTTGGCGGTCGGCCCGTTTGCCGAATTTGCTTTCATGCGTCGCGCGCTGGTGGCCAGCATGGCGCTCTCGATGAGTGCTGCGCCGCTGGGCGTGTTCCTGACCTTGCGCCGCATGAGTCTGTTGGGGGACGCGCTCAGCCACGCGGTGTTGCCGGGCGTGGCCATGGGCTTCATGCTGTGCGGGCTGTCCTTGTCCGCCATGGCACTGGGGGGCGTGTTGGCTGGGATTGCCGTGGTGGCGGTGGCAGGCGTGGTCAGCAATGTCACCACGCTCAAGGAAGACGCCAGTCTGACGGCCATGTACCTTGTCGCGCTGGCTCTGGGGGTGGTGTTGATTTCTCGCCAGGGCAGCCAGCTGGACTTGCTGCACATCCTCTTTGGCAGCGCGCTGGGTGTGGATGGGGCGGGCTTGCAGTGGGTGGTTGGCGTTGCCAGCCTCAGCCTAGTGGCGTTGGCCGTGCTCTACCGGGGGCTGGTGCTGGAGAGCTTTGATCCGCTGTTTCTGGCGGCCTCGGGGCGCCGCGGCTGGCTATGGCAGCAAGGCTTTCTGATTCTGGTGGTGCTGAACCTGGTGGCAGGCTTCCAGACCCTGGGCACGTTAATGGCGGTCGGCCTGATGATGCTGCCCGCCGTGTCCGCCCGGCTCTGGCATGACAGCCTGCCAGCACAACTGGTCAACGCCAGTGCGCAAGCGATGGCTGCAGCAGCCAGCGGGTTGCTGCTTTCCTACCACTTCAACACGCCCACAGGCCCCACCATCATCGGCTGTTGCGGCGCCTTGTATGGGGTGTCGCTGGTCCTGGCGCCGGGTGGCTGGCTGCAACGCGCCGCACCGCTACGGGCGCGACCGGCCTGAGCACGCTTTTCTTCTTTTTTCAACAATCTCTATTTGGGTGATATCCATGAAACGTCTTTCGCAATGGCTACTGGCGCTTGCCGCCTTTGTCTTTCTCAACGCCTCTGCCCTGGCGGCGGGCAAGGTTCAGGTCACCACCAGCTTCAGCGTCCTGCAGGACTTGGTGCAGGTGGTGGGGGCAGACCGGGTGGAGGTGCATGCCCTGGTTGGACCGGATGAGGATGCTCACGTGTTCGAGCCCAAGCCCACACATGCCAAACGCATCCTGCAGTCACAACTGGTGGTCACCAACGGTCTGGGGTTTGAGCCCTGGATGGCCAAGCTGGTGAAGTCTTCCGGCTACAAGGGGCTGGTGGTGCAAGCCTCGGACGGTGTGACTGCACGTACCATGCCGGCTGAAACGGGTGGTGGAGTGGAGACCGACCCGCACGCCTGGCAGGACCCCACCAACGTGATTCTGTACGTGCGCAACATTGCAGCGGGACTGTCCAAGCTGGACCCCGATGGCGCTGCCATCTACCGTGCCCATGCGGAGAGCTATGTGGCCGAATTGCAGAAGCTCGACACCTGGGCCCAGGAGCAGATTGCCACCATCCCGGCACCCAAGCGCAAGGTGATCACCAGCCACGATGCGTTCGGCTACTTCGGTGCGCACTTTGGTGTCACCTTGCTGGCACCCCAGGGCATTTCCACCGAAGCCGAGCCCAGTGCCAAGGGCGTGGCCAAGCTCATACGGCAAATCAAGCAAGAGCAGATCAAGGCCGTGTTTCTGGAGAACATGAGCAACTCCAAGCTGATCACCCAGATCGCCAAGGACACCGGCGTCATCCTGGGGCGTCCGCTGTTTGCCGATGCGCTATCCAAGTCCAACGCCGAAGGTGCCAGCTACCTCCAGCTGATGCGCTACAACGTCAAGGCCCTGGTGGAAGGCATGCAGATGAATTGAGCGTCAGCGTTGCTGTGCAAACTCGACTGCGTCAGCAACGCTCCAGAACATGCGCTGCTCCTGGCCCAAACCTGATGGGTCCCAGTTGGCCAGCAAGCTGCGCACGGTGGTCTTGGCTCGGGCGATGTAGAGCGTGGTGCCCAGGGACTTGAGTTGCTGATCCAGCTCCACCAGGCAGTCCACCGCGGTGCTGTCGAGGTCGCCGCTTTCCTCCAGGCTGAGGATGACGGCTTTCACGCCTGGCCGGGCACGCAGCAACTTGCCGATCTCGGCGGTGACGCGCTCGGCGCTGGCAAAAAACAGGGGCTCCTCCGGGCGCAGAATGAGCAGCCCCGGTTTTGCGAGGGCACCTTGCTGCACATGGATATCGACAAAGTTGCGTGAGCTGCCCAGCTCCCCCAGCTCATGTACCACGGGCTGGCTGAAGCGGTTCAATGCAATCACGATGGACAGCCCCACCGATGCCAGCATGCCGTCCAGCACGCCCAGAAACAGCACGGCCAGTGCCGCACCCACCAGCAGCACCCGGTCGCGGTTCATACGCCAGAGGCTGATCAAGGGCTTGATGGACAGCGCATGCCACAGCGCACTGATGACGGCCACGGCCAGCACGGGTCGGGGCAGGTAGTGCAGGGCGGGCAGGGCAAAGATCAGCGTGGCAAGCACTGCCACCAGCGCCACGGCGCCGGATTTTCTGGAAACTGCGCCGGCAGCCGCATTGGCCGAGGTCGCGGAAAAGCCGGCGCCCACTGGCATCCCATGCAGCAGTGCGGAGGCTGTATTGCACGCTCCCACCACCAGCAACTCGCGGTTGGCATCCAGCGTGTCGCCATGCGCAAGTGCCATGGGACGCATGCTGCCCCAGGACTCGGCAAACACCAGCATGACCAGCCCGAATGCCAGTTCACCAGCGCGCATCCACTGGGGCATGCTCAGATCAGGAAAGCCAAACTGCAGGGTAACCGCCTCTATGGCGCCGATTTCCTGCACCCCCAGCGCCTTCAGGTTCCCCAGATAGGCCGCCGCAATGGCCAGCACGATCACCAGCAGCGAAGCGGGAATCTGCGGTTTGCGATGCAAGGCAGCGATGAGCAGCGTAGCGGCCACGGCAATGGCCACGCTGGGGCCATGCCAGAGTTCCATGTGGCCCAGCGTGAAGTACAGGACATGGACCGGGTCCGTGACCAGTTGGGCCGGTAATGGAAAACCGAATGCGTCGGGCAGTTGCTTCACCGCAATGGAAATTGCCAGGGCAAAGGCAAAGCCCTTGAGTACCGGGCGCGAGATGAAGGACGACAGTTGTCCCTGCTTGGCAAAGGCCAGCAGGATCAGCATCACGCCACACAGCAGCACCAGTGCCAACACGGCCTGCACATAGGCCGCGCCATCTTGCAGTACGGTGCTCCCGCTTACGGACACGGCCGCCGCTGCAACCAGTGTGGCCGTGCTGGACGTCGGGGAAACAATGGCAAAGCGGCTACCGCCAAAAAGCGCATAAAGCGCCAAACCCACCAGCACGGCCGTCAGGGCGTGCGTCACCGGAAGATGGGCCAGGCCTGCGTAGGCGACCGCTTCGGGCAGCAGCAGGCCGGCTACGCACAAGCCGGCAACCAGGTCGCGCCAGCGTGGTGCGGGCTGTGCCACCACCTCAGCTGGAGTGGACATCGAACTCCCCACGGTCGTAGGCCTGGTTGAACAGAACGGCGTCCTGGCGCACCTGCTGGGCACAGCGCTTGGCGCTTGCCAGCAGCGGCGAGCGCCATGCCTTGCGTTTACCAAAGGCGATCAATTCGTCCGCACCGGCAGAGCCTTGGCGGGCACAGGTGCGCAGGTGGGCCCAGGCAACCATCTGGCCCATGGCATGGATCAGATCTTCCTGCCCACCGGGTGCCAGTGTGGACTCCGAAATGCGGATGCGATCTTCCGAGGGTTGCAGGGCGCGCAACACGTAGGAGGCCTTTGCATCTTCAATGGAATTCAGGAAGGCCATGGGCACGGCCTGTATGCGCTGCTGCAGTGTCACCACCCTTTGCCCCTCACTGGGCCAGCGCGGCTGTTTTGTCTTCAGATACGGAGTGAGCGAGGAAGGCACCGCGCGCTTGAGGTCCAGCAGGTAGTTGCCATCCACGCCGCCCTTGCCCTGCACCAGCACCATGTAGCGCTCCAGACCCAGGCTGCCGGTTCCCGCGATGCGTCGCGCCACGTCCAGCACGCGGTAGAAGCCTGGAGTGGACAGTGTTGATGCATACGAGGAGATGAGTGCCTTGACATGCTTGCGCTCCTGCGCGCTCGCTGGCAGGGCCTTCTTGCCGTCCAGCCGTATGGCGCGCTTGCCCCCACGGACATCGGTGCGCGTGTCCAGAAACGCGCTGCGTTTGCGCTCACGCAGATCGGATAACAAATGATGAATCGGGCCCGTGGCTGTCTCGCGTTCCAGCCAGTAGGACTTGCCCAGGCTGAGCGCCTCGGCATAGGCCTGCACAAAAGCCTGGCACAGCACTTGCGCCCGCTTGGACTTGAGGCCTGCGTCCATGGCGCCGATTTCAATGCTGGCCAACATGCGCACCAGATCCCAGTTGGCTGGCGCCAGTGCGGCTTCGTCGAAGTCGTTCAGGTCGAAATAGACTTGGCCGTTGCTGCCCTTGTAGCTGCCGAAGTTTTCCAGATGCAGATCGCCGCAAGCCCAGACCAGAGGCGCATCCTTCAGCCGCTCCTGCGTTGCAAGCCGCTGGTAAAACAGGTGGCAGGTAGCGCGCAAAAAAGCGAAGGTGCTGGCGCGCATCTTCTGGTACTTCATCGCCAGGCGCTGCGGGTCGCGCCCTGCGTTGAAGCTCCTGATCTGGACCACGGCGTCAGTGGCCATCTTCAAACGCAAAGAGAGTCTCCGTTCACGGTGCAACCTTGAGCGTCTCGCCCATGCTTTGCAGCGGGCCAAGGGGGTTGGTGCGCTGGTCGGAGGTTTCGATCTTGGGTTGCCCGTCCCATTGCTTGTAAACTACCTTGTCATCAATGACGACGATGAGCGCTGAAAACTTCCAGCCGGTGGTCACCGTGTTGCGTCTGAAGTTCAGAAAGTCCAGCAGAAAGCTGCCTTCGCGTTTCTGGTCAATCTTGCTGGGCTCCATCAGATAGCCCACGCATCCCTCCTGCACGCGCATGCAGTCCACAATGCCCTTGGGGATGGAAGCTGAATCCTGCAGAGGGGATGGCAGGACCGCGTTGACCACCTGCGCCTGGTTCAGCACCTTCATGTTGGCTGTCTTGTAGGGGTCGAATCCCAGCTCGCGCACCGTCTGCATGGTGGTGACAAAGGGCGTGATCTGGTCGTAGCTGCGCTTGGCACCTTCAAAATCCGACCAAGGCGTATTCACCGCCTGCTTGGCCGAGGGCAACATGCTCGAGCAGGCGCAGATCTGGAGTGACGTCAGTATCAGTAGAAGTTTCTTCATGATGGATGTCCTCTGCGGGCAGTCTACACTGCTCGCAAGGCCGGGCTCGTATTCAAAATTGCCAGAGCTGGAGCCTTTCACGTGACAAACTGATCAATCGAATGGTTAAAAATATTCAAGCCCTGAGAGGCATTGCCGTCATGCTGGTGTTGCTGTCGCATCTTACGGTGATCGAGCAGAAATACTTTTCTGGCAATCATCTGCTGCCAGAGTTCTTGTCAATCGGAATCTCAGGTGTGGACATCTTCTTTGTGATTTCTGGGTTTGTAATGGTTTCGGTCACCCGGGGGTGGCACTCAAAGGTGCGATTGTCCGCGCTCTTTTTGTACAACCGGCTTTCGCGCATATTTCCGATGTACTGGTTCTATAGCGTCATCGTGCTTGGCGTATTCTGGTTGCAGCCTACGTTGGTAAACAGTGCGCAGGGTAACCAGATCCGGATTTGGGAGTCGTTTCTGCTTCTGCCCTTGCCGCAGGGGACCTATCCATTGTTGGGCGTGGGTTGGAGCTTGATTCACGAGATGTATTTCTATCTGGTGTTTGCCGTCCTGCTTCTGTTTCCACAGCGTTTTCTGAACGTGACCCTGTGCCTTTGGGCTGTCGCAGTTCCACTGTTTTTCGCCTCGCAATGGGGAGCCCGGGTGCCCTTGGTGCAACTTGTGACACACCCATTGACTTGTGAGTTCATTGCAGGATGCTGGATCGGGCTTGCGGCGACGCGTTCTGTGCTCCGATATGCAAAATCAGCGTTGTGGCTGGCGCTAGCTTGGTGGGTGGTGGCCTATGCCATTTTTGCAACGCATATTGGCTGGGGAATGGCTCCAGTTGATTGGCGACGCCTACCTGTATTTGGTATTCCAGCGGCACTTCTGTGCTACGGTCTCGTGGCAGTGGAACGGGCTGGAAGTCTGCTTCCAGCTTGGTTGCGTTCGATTGGCGACAGCTCGTATTCAATCTATCTGTCGCACGTGCTCGTCATCTCTGCCTTGGGCAGACTCTGGGGCGTTTTGAAAGTAGGAAGCAACGAGTTGAATGGTCTGGCACTTGTGTGCGTATTCCTATGCGCTCTGATCGCGGGACATATCAGCTACCGCATGCTGGAGTTGCCACTGCACAACCGAACCCGCAGGCAATCAATAGGCCTCAATGTCAAACCAGTGACTTAGCGCTGTTCGGTAACTGCCTTCACCGCAATCCACTTGCCACCCTTGAGCTCCAGATCATATTTCTCCAGGGACTCCAGTCGATAAGACTGGCCACTGCGTACGCCGCTCTCAATGGTGACCGCTTCGATATGGAGCTTGTTGCAGCCACCCATGTCGCGCGCGCTGACTGCGGGGCGGCGGCTGCTGAACTGCTCCAGATCCGCCAACGCCTTGAACGTGCTTTCGGCCAGTTCGCTGCGATTGAAGCCCAACTCGGCCACACCACCGTCAGAGCGGCGGACGCGGGCGGTGATGGCGGCATCTTGGGCGAATTTCTGTACGAAATCATTGGCATTGCGAACCAGGATGGCACCATCCAGTTCGGCCAGCCATTGGTCAGCGATCTGCCGGGCATGGCAACCCGAGCTGTCGGTGCTGGGCGCAAGGGTTGGGGCTGGTGTATTCGCCGGTGCGGGGGCGACCGGTTTGGGTGAGGGGGCCGGAGCCGCAGTCTTGTTTACTTTGGGTACGCGGCCACTTTTGACGGCCTCATCCATGCTCTGGCGGGCCAGTGCTTCCAACTGGTCATCAAATGCGCCCGGCACATAGAAGGCGGGCACGCGATCAAGAATCTTGGGCATCAACACGGTAAGCAGGGCGCGTTCACGCAGCTTCTCAACGACGGGCGCAAAGCCGACCTTGCCGGGGTCCACCGCCACTTCGCCCACCGGGGACTGCAACACGGTGCCACCCGATACGACCTTGTCATACGTGCCTTCCGGTTGGTCCATGTCCACCGACATTTCGGTACTGATCACAAAGGGTTCATGGTCGGTCCCGCGAATACCTACGGTGGCCGACGGCGTGGTCAGCTTGTAATTTTCCTTGCTGCTGAAACTGAGCCAGCCCGAAATCATGCGCAGTGCGCCGCGCAGAATATGGATGGTCTGACCGTCCGTCGCGGAGCCCTTGGCGGCGAATTTTTCCACCACGAAGATGGCGTTGGGCCGGATCGCAATCACGCCCGCATCATCGGTCTTGAGCACGGCTTCACCGGTGCTGCTGGCCTGTACCCGCTCGCCCACGTACACGGCGTCACCCATCTTGAGCTCATGCGTGGTTGCGCTGCCCAGGCTTCTAGCCGTCACCACACCACGAACCTGGAAGACGGTGGCGAAATGCTCCTGAGCATGTGCCGGCAGGTTCAGCAACAGACAGATCAGGGCCCATAGCGGGATTGAAATTTTGCGTAAATGGTGTCGCATGACATACCTCAAGAACCAAACACCCCGCAGTCGCTGCCTTCAATGCATGCCAGTCAGATAAAAAGCTGCCCAATAGTAGGGATGGGGAAACTTTTTGCGGGTCTCCAATTGTGCGCCTCGCAGGGCCTCATCTGGCGTGTTCTTTGCCAAATTACGGTACATCTGGGCCATGAGCTGTCCGGTGGACTCGTCATCCACCTTCCATAAAGATGTCACGACCGAGCTGGCGCCGGCATAGAGCAGGCCACGCGTCAGCCCGACCACATCGTCTCCGCTGCCCACCGCACCCAGGCCGGTCTCGCAGGCCGACAGGGTGACCAGCTCGGCATCCAGGCCCAGTTCATACATGTCGGAAACGGTGAGGCGGTTGTCCTGCCCTTGGGGTGCCGACAACAGCAAGGCGGAGGCCAGCGGCTGTTGGGCGTCAAACTCGCCGTGGGATGCCACATGCACATATTTGGCAGAGGGCGCCAGACGGGTGAAAGCCTCCTTGGTGGCCCTGTCCCTGAGCAGCAGATTGGGTGTGGCCAGAAGACTGGCGACCGTCTGTGCTTCATTTTGCGCACCGGGCAAATCCATGTCGGGGTTGTGCAGGTCCGGGTTGCCCAGGACCAGGCTCTGGCCTGCGTCATTGGAGCGATGGGGTCGCAGGAACTGCAGCACGCTGGCACTGGGCAGCATGCGGATGGAATACCGGTCTACCAGGTACTGGTCACCATCCATCAGTGCGGCAAAGGGCAGGTAATGCAGCGCGCCATGGGCCACGATGGTCAGCTTGGGCGTACGGATGCGGCTGGCGACGGGCGCTATCAGCCGCTGGTACATGGCGTTCAACAGAGGTTGCACATCCAGTCGTTTGCTGATGCTGGCGCGCAACCTGCGGACGTCTTTTTCCAGGTCGGTGCTGTCAATCTTCTGGGCGGTAATACCTTCTCGTTGCACCACCAGTACGAACATGTCGCCGCCATGCGCAAAATAGGCCAGCAAGGTTTCATCCGCCGACAGCAAGGCCTGGATTTCCTCCGGCCTCAGTGCCTTGACCGATACCAGGCCACGCAACTCGGCGGGCATGCGAACCGACTGCACACCGCGTTCGGCAGATTCGACACTGCGCACACGGGACAAGGACTGTTCGCGCAGCTGCACGTCTTTTTGGTTCACCTCGGCCAGCGCCTGCGCAATGTTGGCGTCCTGCTGCCGTTCGCCGGCAGGCGCGCCAAAGCGCTGCTTGCTGGCCAGCATGTCCACCAGTGCCCGTGACTTGCTGCGTTCCACCACTTCCAGCGCTTCGGGGTAGCGGCCTTGGCTGAAGAGCAGTGCCACCAGCTTGGCATACACATCCTGCTTGTCGCCTATGAAGCCGATCTTGTTGGCCTCGGTGTTGATGCTGGCACGTTGACTCTCGATGATGGTAAGTGCCTTGCGGTAGGCTTCTATGGCCTGGTCGTGGGACTTTTCCTTTTCGAGGATGTCGCCGTAGTCGGCCAGCACCATCCAGTGGATTTCGCTATTGGCCGCGATCTGAGGAATCTTCAGCATGGATTCAAACCCGCGCCTGGCACGTTCGCGCTCGCCCAATTCGAGCAAGGCCTTGTTTTCCATGTAGGCGCGCGGCAGCTCAATCCAGACCCAGTTGTTTTCATTGCGCAGGAAGGCGCCGGTGGCCAGGTTGTCCAGAAACTTGCGCAATGGCAGGGTCTTGTCCAATGCCAACGCATCCAGTGCTTCCGGCCAGTAACCCAGGGACATGCTCACCCGGGCCTGTGCCAGGGACTTGGCACCTATGGCTTCGTCATCGCCCAGCACGCTGACTGGGACTCTGCGGATTTCTCCCAGCAGACCATCGGCCTGATAGCGCTTGTTCAGGTTCTTGAGCGCAATGGCCTGCACGGCCAATGCCTGGATGAGGATGTCCTTTTCACTTTCCCCATCCTGCTTGTACCAGTCGCGCGCGTGCTGTGCCTGCTGCACCGCGTTGTCGTACTGTCCGAGTTCAAGCGCCGTCTCGGCGCGCATCAGGAAGGCCGTAGGCGTGGCGTCGTCCAGACCGAACAAGCGGGTTCTCTTGTCCCGTGCCGTGGTGAGCGCGGCTTCGAGCGAGTCCAGGCATTTGTTGATCTGGTCGTAGCGTTTGAGTTTGAAGTAGCCATAACACAGCGCATGCCAATCCGCCACTTTCATGGGCCCGGCATTGGCCTGCGCCTGCAGACCCTTCACCAGCTCGTCAAACGCGCCCCGTCCCGCCAGCGAAACCTGCTCGTTGCCGCTGAGCGCCGCGTGGGCACCCGTGGTCCAGGTGCCCAGGACCACGAGGCCGCAGGCCAGAAGGCATGTGATGGAGCGCATACAAATACCGGCAGAAGCAGCGTGGCGTCAAACTGCCGTGCAGTCATTTCTCCAGCTCGATCAGAACCAGTAGCCGAAGTTCATCCGTGAGGCGGTGATGCCATTGTCGCCGGTGAGGTAGCTCAGGCCAGCGCGGAAATAGGTACGTGCCGTATTGGCGCCCTTGTTGGTTCCCAGCGTGATGCCGATCTCCTGGTATTGGTTGGAATACAGGGTGGAGCCGGTGTAGTTGGTAATGATGTAGGAGAACTCAAGCGCCTGCTTGGGGCCGAACAGGGATGTGGGCATGGAGAACAGCACGCCATTGCGGAACACCGTGTTGGTGACCTTGGGGTCCACCGAGTAGTCGCCCACGCTCAGTTGACTCGATTGCAGGTAACCCACCATGTTGCCGATGGCCAGGTCATAGCCGTCGAGCTTGAGGGTGTACTGGCTGGTGAGGGAGGCGGCCATCATGGCGGCCGCACTGCCCAGATCCACGCTGCCGGTCACGCCATAACCAATGGCCGGCATCAGCGACCATTCGTCGGTGATCGGTGTGCGGTAAGACACACCGAGATTCACGCCATAGGCCTTGGCACCTGCAGAGTCGCTTTGCGAGATCGGCATGTAGAAAGTCCACTGCTTGCGTGGGTCCAGATCAGAACGGATGGTGTAGGACAGCGGCAGGGCCACGGTATCGGTCTTGACGTGTCCCGTGTCCGTTGACTGCAGGGACAGCCCTACGCCGACCAGGTT
Organism: Rhodoferax sp. GW822-FHT02A01; assembly: GCF_038784515.1. Lineage (NCBI taxonomy): Bacteria > Pseudomonadati > Pseudomonadota > Betaproteobacteria > Burkholderiales > Comamonadaceae > Rhodoferax > Rhodoferax sp. GW822-FHT02A01. The sequence goes on along the minus strand of NZ_CP152376.1, from coordinate 5,409,103 downwards.
GTTGCTGGAACTGCCTTGCTCGTCGGTGCTCTTGATGTTGGAGGCGAACTGCGTGAACCCGCGGTCAAAGTCATCCGCCACCATGCGACTCTGCAGGGAGCTCGGGTTGCCTGCAACCGGGCTGATGGGGGAATACTGCGTCAGCTTCTGCTGAATGCCGCTCAGAATGTCGCTGCCGTTGGCCTTGAGGTAGTCGAACAGATCACTCTTGTTGCCGTCCCGTGTGGACTGCGCGTTGAAGCTCTTGCTGATGTTCAGCCCCGGAATGTTCAGGTCCACTTGCGTCGAATTGGTGATGGTGCTGATGACGATGGGAAAGCCCAGATAGCCCGCACGAATCACGGCTGCAGAATTCGCGTTGTACTGCGAGTTGATGTTACTCAGTCCTGCTGTGGTCAGCTGATTCTTCAGATCCTCCAGTGTGGTCGCGCCAAAGGGGTTGGATACGGTGCCGCCTGTGACCGTGACGTCGTTTCCTGAGACGGTGTATCCGCTGTTCACACCTACCACTAGATCAAATGCCTTGCCCGTAAGCAGAGGGTCTGCATGGCTTGCACACCAAGGTGCTGCGCCTAGGGTCAATACCAGTCCGAGACGGGCGGAGAAAGTGAAAGCCGAGTGGTTACGGGTCATCAGAATTACCTCCAAGCAACAAAATTTATCTAGTTGGAAGTTATTCTGCACCATGTTGCTCCGTTTGGAGCAAGCCTTACTTCAAGATTACTTTACGGAAGAAAATATGAACGATCGTACTATTTCAATAGCCAGTCACGATGGCCGTAGTTTTGACGCCTATATGTCACTGCCACCCACCGGGCGCGGCCCGGGTCTGCTGATCCTGCAGGAAATCTGGGGCGTCAATGCGCACATTCGCGCAGTGGCAGATCAATACGCCATGGACGGCTATGTAGTGTTGGCACCCGATGTGTTCTGGCGCCAGCAACCCCGTGTGGACCTGGGCTATGACGAAGAGGGTTCCAAGCAGGCTCGCAACTACATGATGAATCTGGATGCGCCCAACACGGTGCTGGACCTGCAATCCGCTGCACAGGTCTTGCGGGGCTTGCCTGAGCTGGACGGTGCTGTCGGTGCGGTGGGGTATTGCATGGGTGGTCGCCTGGCCTATGCGCTGGCGGCCACCGGTGCCATCGATGCGGCGGTGTGCTACTACGGCGGACGCATCCAGGACAACCTCGGTATTGCGCCCTCCATCCAGGTGCCCATCCTGTTTCACTATGCCGAGCGCGATGCGCACATTCCTATGACTGCGGTGGAAGCGGTCAAGGCCGCCTTTGCCGGACGCAGCAATGCAGAGTTCCACGTCTACCCCGGAGTCGACCACGGTTTCAATTGCTGGGGCCGGCCCATGTACAACCAGCGCGCCTCGGCACTGGCCCATGGACGCACGCTGCAATGGCTGGCTGAAAAACTGGTTTGAGCGCAGCCCCTGAGAGCTTCCGTTCCGACCTGATGCGCTGGCGGCAATTGGTGAGCGTGCCATGGCTTGCCAAGCTGATTGCGGGGCGGCAAGTCGCTGCCGCGCCGGCGCACAGTTGGAAACTTTTCGAAGTTGCCTGTGATGGACGAGCGGCATATCGGGAGAGCCACATTCCTGCTGCGGGCTATCTCGATACGCTGCAGTTTGAAAACGCTCCGCTGTGGAACAAGGTGGCGGATGCGGAGTTGCTCCGCGTGATGGAAGAAGCGGGAATCGGCCCACACACCACCATGATCCTGTATGGACGCAACACACTGGCCGCGGCGCGCGTGGCGCATCTGTTGCTGTACGCCGGGGTGCAGGATGTGCGGCTGCTCGACGGTGGTTTTGATGCCTGGTGCGCAGCGGGGCAGCCGCTCCATCGTGGAGACGAACAGCAGTCCATTGTTTCTGTATCGCATGGGGCTTGGCCCGGCAGTTTTCCTGCGCGGCCCGAGCTCTTGTTGGACATGGATCAGACCAAGAAACTGCTGGATGATCACCAAGGTACCCTGGTCAGCATACGCAGCCGTGCCGAGTTCATGGGTGAGACTTCGGGCTACGACTACATTGCGGTGCGGGGCGAAATACCCGGCGCCCTGTGGGGGCACGCGGGCCGCGATGGCGACGTCAACCACATGGGTAGTTTTCAATTGCCCGATGGGCGCATGAAGCCTGCGGCCGACATCGCTGCGGTCTGGGCTGAAGCGGGCATTCACCCGCACATGCACATCGCTTTTTACTGCGGCACCGGCTGGCGCGCATCACTGGCCTTTTTCTATGCCTGGCTGATGGGCTGGGAGCACATTAGCGTGTACGACGGCGGTTGGCTGGAGTGGAGCAGTGACCCGGCCAATCCGGTGGTGTGCCGGTGCGATATGCCCTAGCGGCATTGGCTCCGTCATCACCGCCGCTGCTGGCCCCACGCTGGTGGAAATCTGCGTCTAAATTCGGGTCACCATGAATACCCGCGATCCACGTTTTGACATCCTCTTTGAGTCGGTCCAGATCGGTCCGGTAAAGACCAAGAACCGTTTCTACCAAGTGCCCCACTGCAACGGCATGGGACACGGCAAGCCACAGTCCCTGGCCGCCATGCGCGGCGTCAAGGCCGAAGGGGGCTGGGGTGTGGTGTGCACTGAGGAAATCGAGATCAGCCCCTACTCCGAGACCGCACCTTACATGGAGGGGCGGCTGTGGGACGAGCGCGACATCCCGGCCTTGCGCCTGATGACCGACGCCTGCCATGCGCATGGCGCGCTGGCCGGTGCCGAGCTCTTCTTCAACGGCTATGCCACGGCCAACCGCTACAGCCGCGAGATTCCCATGGCACCCTCGCATACGCCGGTCAAGGCCAACGACCCCATCCAGGCGCGCACCATGGACAAGCGCGACATTGCCAACGTGCGGCGCTGGCATCGCAATGCCGCCCTGCGCGCGCGCGACGCTGGTTTTGATCTGGTGTATGTGTACGCTGGCCATGACTTAGGGCTGCCCATGCACTTCCTCTCGCGCCGCACCAACCGGCGCACCGATGAATACGGCGGCAGCCTGGAAAACCGCGTGCGCTTTCTGCGCGAGCTCATCGAGGACACCAAGGACGCGGTGGGCGACCGCTGCGGCGTGGTGGTGCGTCTGGCGGTGGACCAGTTGCTGGGACCGCTGGGTATCACCTCCGCCAACGAAGGGCGCGATGTAATTGCGCTCTTGGCCGAGCTGCCGGACTTGTGGGACGTGAACATCGCTGACTGGTCCAACGACAGCCAGACCGCACGCTTCTCGCAGGAGGGTTACCAGGAGCAGTACATCGCCCACGTCAAGCAGCTCACCACCAAGCCGGTGGTGGGCGTAGGGCGCTACACCTCGCCGGATGCCATGGTCTCGGCCATCAAGCGTGGCGTGATGGACCTCATAGGTGCGGCCCGGCCCAGCATTGCAGACCCGTTTCTACCCGCCAAGGTGGAGCAGGGGCGCATGGACGAAATCCGCGAATGCATAGGCTGCAACATCTGCGTGACGGGCGACAACCTGTGCGTGCCCATACGCTGCACCCAGAACCCCACCATGGGCGAGGAATGGCGCAAGGGTTGGCATCCGGAACGCATTGCAACTGCGCAGTCCAAGGACTCGGTGCTGGTGGTGGGCGCCGGCCCTGCCGGTCTGGAGCTCGCGCGGGCGCTGGGTCAACGTGGCTACGAAGTGGCCCTGGCCGATGCCGGCAAGCGCGTGGGTGGCCGGCTGCTGAACGACGCCGCGTTGCCCGGCCTTTCGACCTGGATGCGCGTGGCTGACTGGCGTATGCAGCGCATACAGACCATGTCCAACGTCAACCTGTATCTGGACAGCCGTCTGACAGCGGATGACGTGCTGGTCTTTGGCTTCAACCGCGTCTTCGTGGCCACGGGTTCCACCTGGCGCAAGGACGGGCTGGGGCGACAGCACCGCGCACCGTTGATCGACACCGCCGACGCTGCGTTGGCGCCGCGCATCTTCACCCCAGATGACGTATTTTCCGGCGCCGCCATTGCGTCGCCTGTAATGGTCTATGACGATGACCACTACTACATGGGTGGAGCCATTGCCGAGCAATTGCGCAGACGAGGGCTGGAAGTGCATCTGGTCACCCCCAGCGTCAAGGTGTCCGAGTTCACCGACATGACCATGGAGCAGCACCGCATCCAGAGCGGTCTGCACAAGCTGGGCGTGCAGATCCGTACCAACGCCGAGGTGGCCGCCATCCAGACCGACGGCGCCGGGTTGGCGGTGGAACTTTGCGACGTGTATTCGGATGCGCGCACCACCCTGCGCTGTGCCAGTGTGGTGATGGTCACCATGCGCGACCCGGCGGATGCCTTGTATGTGCAATTGCAGGCGCGTGAGGCCGACTGGCCCACAGCCGGCATACGCAGCGTGCAGGTGCTGGGTGACGCTTATGCGCCGGGTACCGTTGCCGCCGCCGTGTATGCAGGGCACCGTGCCGCACGGGAGCTGGATGCGCCAGCCTTGCCGCTGGACACGGTGCCCTTCCAGCGAGAATTCATCCGGATAGGAGAGGCGACGCGCTAGCGCGCCACCGGGTTCAGGCAGTCTGCAACTGCACCTTGGACTGCTTGCGCAGGCCCAGGGTAATCAGCAACATGGTTGCCATTAGGGCCGCGACCACATAGTAGGCCTTGGCAAAGCCTTCCACGCCACCACCGCTGAAGTCGGCCAATGCGCTGATGGTGGCGGCTGCGGTCAGCGTGCCCACCGCGGTGCAGATGTTGATCAGCCCCTGGGCTGCGGCGCGCACGTCCTGCGGTGCTTCGTCGATGGCGATGGAACGTAGCGCACCGCCTACCACGATGCCCACACCCAGACCGACCGGAACGGACGCGACCAGAAACAGCCACAGTCCGAAGGAGGTGATGGCGGTCAACCCGTAGCCCAGCGACAGCATGGCAAAGCCCAGCAGAATCATGGTGCGTGCGCCCAGGCGATTGAGCAGCCTGCCGCCGCCGCCAGAGCCCAGCATGGAACACACCACCATGGGCAGCAGCACAAAGCCGGCGTGCTGCGAGGTCACGCCATAGGCATGGGTGGCAATCGAGGTCAGGAAGATCACGCTGCCCATTCCGTAGCCCGCGCCCGCGGCCAACAGATAGGTTGTCGCAAGCTGGCGGTTTTCAAAAAGGAAGATGGGAATCAGAGGTTGTGTCGCGCGCCGCTCCACCACGACCAGAAGTGCCAGCAACAGCGCCACTGCCAGCAGTAGCCAAGGCCACAGCGCTGAGCCCAATACCGGGTCCACCAACGGGTCCAGTACGCGGGTGATGCCCAGCACCAGGGCGCTCAGCAGAACAAAGGTGACGGCAATACCGGTGACATCCAGCGGTGCCTGTGCGGCTCTGCTGCGGTGCTGAGGCAGCACTTTGGCGCCCAGGTAGAGGATGACGGCGGCAATCGGCAGGTTCAGCAGAAAGATCCAGTGCCAGCTCAAAGCCACCATGAGGGCGGACGCCAGCGGGGGGCCGAGTACAAAGGCCATGCCGTAGGTGGCCCCGATCAGGCCCAGCATCTTGCCGCGCTTCTCGGGTGCAAACATGTCGCCCACCACGGCACTGGCCGTGGGCGTGATGCCCCCGGCACCCATGCCCTGCACCGCTCGGCTGGCAACCACCATCCAGAAACTGGGAGACAGGGCGATCAGCAGGGAGCCCAGGGCGAAGACCGACACACTGAAAAGGTAGATCGGGCGGCGCCCGTAGCGGTCGCTCAAATTGGCCATGAGAGCCGTGCTGCACAGTGAAAACAGCACAAATACGCTCATCACCAGGCCGACCGCGCGGTTGTCCACACCAAAGGTTTCGCGCAGCACGGGAATCGCCGGCCCCACGATGGCGGTGTCCAGCGCGGCCATGAAGACCCCGGTGAAGAGTACGGCGATCAGCCCCTTGGGCGGCGCGTTTTCATCCGGCTTAGCAGTGACTGACATGGACTCCCACTCGTGAACATCGCTCAGCGGATGCGTGGCCGATTATAGGAGCGCCCAGATGGCAGGCGCTGCCCTGCGTGCGGGGCCGCCAAGCGCAGTGTTACTTGCAGGACCATTGCTCCGACGTGACCCAGCGGCACTTGGGATCAAAGCCGGCATGGCCACCTGGGTCCAGCACGGGCGGAGGGGATTCCGTGGCGGGTTTGGGCTTTTCTACTTTGACGGATTCGATCAGGCGCCGCGTCTGCTCCTGTGTTTCCAGATCGCGCAGGGCGATCTCCAAAGCCTTGCCCCTGGAATACCCCTCCTTCACATGCTGGCGCGTACGCGACTCGACGAAGGCAATGAGGTCATCGCGGCGTCTTGCGCTTCTGGGATTGAGTTCGGGATGGTCCCGCTCTGCCTGTTGCAGGGCCTTCTGGTATTGCCGCGCCTCTTCGGATTTGGCGGTGTCAACCTTTGGGGGCGGGTTGGACGGTGGGGCACTGGCCGCCAATGCCGGTGGCGCCGGTTCCGAAGCTGGCACAAGCGGTGCCGATGCGGGCGCCTCAGATGCAAGTGCCACAGCGGGTTGCGCCATCGCCACGGGAGTGGCCGCCTTGAGTGCTTGCGTCGGGCGCATGAACCAGTAGCCACCAAAGCAGAGCAACACAAACAGCACGCTGCCAAGAACGGTCACTACGGCAATAGAGCGAGAGGCCGTCGTTGCAGATGCCGCAACCTGGGGTGCCGCAGACAAATCCTCTTGCGGCTGGGTATCCGCAAAATCAGTTCCGCCCGTTGCCTGCCGGGCAGCGAGTGGCCGAAAACGTGCTGCGGCCAACGCCTCAATGCGCGCCTGTACCTCCTGGCGCTGCGCTTCTTCTGCGGCTTTCAATTCGGCAGCAATGGCGACAGCTTCGCTGGCTTCCCGGGCCGCTTTGGCTGCATGTTCGGCCATTGCCTGCTCTTCCTTGAGCCGCCAGGCCAGCCGCCGTGCTTCTTCTGCGTCCAGATCGCGCTTGGTTGCCTGCCAGGCAACTTGCTCATCGTGCTTCTTCTTGCTCGCCGGATGGGTCAGCGTGCGATACGCCTCGTCCAGCAATTTGAGTTGTTCTGCCAGGGACCCTGCGCTGTCCACCCCTGGGTCGGATTGCAGTTTTTGCAACCGTGCCCTGTAGGCCTGCGCGATCTCCATCTCGGTGGCTGCACGCGTAAGCCCCAGGATTTCGTAATAGTTCCGGAATCGTTCCATGACGGCTTGTTTCCCCCTTCAAGCCGTCAAGATTATTCCATCAAGGCGTCAGGTTCCCGAAAGCGACTGGGCGATGGAACGCTTGAACGGCGTGACCTTGTCGCTCACGCGCAGCAGCACTTGGCGCGCCAGTTTGGCTGCCATGGATTCGCGGGTATATATCTCCACGATCAGACGCGTCATCCAGAACAGGGGCAAGGTGGCACGCTTCTGGCGGCCCTCGTAGCGCTGCAGCAGGCTGGTGCTGCCGATGTCGCCACGGGTGTGCAGTGCGGTGGCGATTTCCCGTGTCAACGCGTCCACGCTGAGCAGGCCGAAATTGAATCCGTGTGCGGTCACCGGATGCATGCCCACCGCCGCGTCCCCCACGGTGGCAAAGCGCTGTGCCACCAGCCGTTGTGGGTACACGGCTACCAGCGGGTAGTTGTGGCGGGTGCTGCACAGCTGCATGGCGCCCAGGCGGTGGTTGAAGCGCTGGGCCACGGCAGCGTTGAAAGCGTCCGGCTCCATCTGCATGAGCGCTTCAATGGCGTGACTGGGCAAGGTGATGACCACCGACGCACGGTGTGCCCCGGTTTCCGGATGCGGGTTCATGGGTAGCAGCGCCAGTGTCTGGCCGTAGCCAAACCACTCCCAAGCGGCAAAGTCGTGCGGCTTCTCGAAGATCATGGCGCAGACCAGCATGTTCTTGCCGAAGTCGTGCATATGGGCGGCAATGCCCATCATGCGCCGCGTGCTGGAGAAGCGGCTGTCGGCTGCCACCACCAGCTTGCTGCGCAACGCTTGGCCGCTGGCCAGGGTGACGGTGGCTTCGCTGGCGGAAGTGCGTACATCGCTGACCTTTGCTCCGGTGAGTAGGGTGATGTCCTTGTTGGCATTGGCAGCATGCTGCATGCCTTGCCAGGCGGCGCGCCGTATCAGGTGGTTGGACACCAGCCAGCCCAGCTCCGTTCCTTTGCCCAGCTCGTGGCCAATCGTCATGGAGAAGATATTCGGTCCGTCAATGACCTTGGCGTCCTTGAGCGGTGCGATGTCCTTGCCGTCCATCAGGTCCCACAAGCCCAGCCCTTTGAGCAACGTGGCGGAGCGCTGGGTGAGTGCGATTTCCCGCCCGTCAAAAATGGGCGCCTCCAGCGCTTCGCGGTCTTGCTGCTCGATCAGCAGAATCTTGAGTTTGCGCCCGCTGAGCGACTTGGCCAGGCACAGGCCGGCCGGGCCAGCACCCACAATGATGACGTCTGCATCCATAAAGGGAAATTGGTTTTCTGATCCGAAGCCGCGAGGCTAGCGCTTTGCCGTGACCGGTCTTTGCTTTTGGTCAAGGGATTTGCAATTGCAGGCGTTATCATCCGGCCATGTCGCGCCTGCTCATCCTGTTTCTGATCGCCTTGCTGCCCTTGCGCGGCTGGACGGCGCAGCGCATGGTGCTGGACATGAATGCGCCAGCAGTTGTTGTCAGCATGCAGCAGCAGAGCGGCATGAGCGAAGACTGTGCACTGCAGATGCAGATGGCGGCCTTGTCCCATGGCGATCAGGACCCAGGCGCCACGCAGCACGCGGGCTGCCAATCCTGCGATATCTGCATGCCCTTGGCGGCATTGGATGAGGCCCCTGAGATGGCCTTGAAACCAATTCCCCACGCAGTACCAGTACGCCAACCAGGCACCTTCGAGAGCGCCGAACCCACGCGCTACACCAAACCACCCATTTCCTGACTTCCACGCCCTAGGTGCGTCCGCAATTTGCGGCACGCGTGGTCCGGGCCGCAAAGGCCCATCAAGTCAGGAGTTTTTTCATGAATCGCTGGATAGTTTCGCTGGCGCTGCTGTGCGCCACGTCCGTATGGTCTGCACCCGAGTGGGTGCGTGGAGAAGTCACCAAGATCGCGCCCGAAAAAGCGCAGGTCACCCTCAAGCACGAAGCCATCAAGAGCATGGGCATGGAGGGCATGACCATGCCCTACAAGGTCCGTGATGCGGCGCAGCTCAAGGGCTTCAAGCCTGGAGATGCGGTGCGCTTTACCGTGCAGATGCAGGGTGACCAGATGGTCATCGAAGCGCTGGAGCACGCCAAGTGAAGCAGCCATTGCTGCGCGCGGTTGTCGCCACGGCGGCCGCGCTGGTTGTGGCGGGCGCCGCCGCGCAGTCTGATACCAACCCGCCCGGCGCCACGGTGGAATCGCTGTTGGAGATTGCGCGGCAGAACAACCCGGAGCTGGCCACCATGCGCCATGAGGCGGATGCCGCACAGGAGCGTGTGGCGCAGGCGGATGCGCTGCCCGACCCGCGCTTCAAGCTGGAGCTGCAGGACGTCACCCGCATGGGCGCGCAAAACCCCACGCTGTGGCCGTCCGACGTGGGCAGCACGCGCTACACCCTGTCGCAGGAACTGCCCTGGTTCGGCACGCGTGAGCTCAAAAGTGCACAGGCCCGGTACACGGCACAGGGTGCGCAGACTGCGGCGCAGGGCGTGTGGGTGGATCTGGCCTCGCGCATCAAGCTGGCCTACGCCCAGCTCTACTTTCTGAGCCGCAGCCAGCGCCTGAGCCAGGAGATCCTGGGGTTGATGCAGACCTTGGAGCAGATGGCCCAGGTGCGCTACGCCGCCGGCCTGGCGCCGCAACAGGACGCCATCCGCGCACAGACCGAGCAGACCGCCATGAAGAGCGAGCTGATTGGCATGCAAAGTGAATTGCGCCAGGCGCGTGCCCGCTTGAACGGCTGGCTGGCGCGCCCTGCGCAGGCCGAACTGGCCGAGCCGCAGAGCCTGCGCGCCTTGCCGCAGCCCGACCTGCTTGACGCTGAGGCGCTGGAGCAGCGTGCCCGTGCGCGCAATCCGCAGCTGGCGGCCGACGAGGCGCGTGTGAGCGCAGCGGATGCGGGGCAGGCGCTGGCCATGAAAGGCCGCTATCCCACCTTGACCGTGGGCATCGCGCCCACGCAGTTCCAGAATGATTTCAAGACCTGGGACCTGATGCTGGAGATGAACATCCCGCTCTGGCAAGGCACACGCCGCGCGCAGGAGCGCGAATCGGTCGCCATGGCGGAAGCCGCACGTGCGCGGCGCGACACCACGCGCAACCAGCTGCTGTCGGACTTGAACGAGAACCTCGCAGCACTGCAGAGCGCGCAGCAGACGGAAGGCCTGGTGGCCAGCAGCCTGCTGCCGCAAGCCGAGCTGACCCTGCAGGCTGCACTGGTGGGCTACGAGGCCGGCAAGGTGGACTTTGCCACCGTACTGGACGCGCAGCGCCAGATCCGTCAGGCCAAGCAAACCCGCATCAAAGCCCAGGCCGAAGGCCAGGCGCGTCTGGCGCAAATCGAGCGCCTTCTGGGAGAAGACCTATGAACAAGAACATCACGGTACTGGTAGCTGCCCTGGCGCTGGCCGGCATCGCCGCAGGCGGCGGAGTTTGGTGGGGAACGCACCATGCACAGGCAACGTCATCTGCTTCCGCCGAAGCCATGGCTCCGGCCGCGCCCAAGGAACGCAAGATCCGTTTCTACCGCAACCCCATGGGCTTGCCCGACACCTCGCCCACGCCCAAGAAGGACCCCATGGGCATGGACTACATCCCTGTCTATGAGGGGGAGGAAGAAAGTACACCCGCCACCGCCAACCAGCTGCAGTTCAGCGCCGACAAGGTGCAGAAGATGGGCGTCCGCACCGAAGCGGCCGCCTTGCGCGTGTTGGACAAGGCGGTGCATGCAAGCGGCCGCGTCGAGCCCGATGAGCGGCGCAGCTACACCATTGCACCGCGCTTTGAAGGCTATGTGGAAAAGCTGCATGTCAATGCCACGGGGCAGTCCGTAGCCAAGGGGCAGCCGCTGTTTGAAGTCTATGCACCGGATCTGCTGGCCGCGCAGCGCGAATACGCCATTGCCGTGCAAGGGGTGCAGAACCTGGCCCAGGCTGGGCCCGATGCGCAAAAGAGCATGCAGCAACTGGCCGACGCCAGCCTGGCACGCCTGCGCAACTGGGATGTGAGCGAGGAGCAGATCAAGGAACTCACGCGCTCAGGCGCTGCCAAGCGCACGCTGACCTTCCGCTCGCCGGTGAGCGGGTTTGTGTCGGAGAAGAAGGCCGTGCAAGGCATGCGCTTCATGCCTGGAGACGTGCTCTACCAGGTCAGTGACCTGTCGTCGGTGTGGGTCGTGGCCGATGTGTTCGAACAGGATATTGCCGCGGTGCGCACCGGCGCCCGGGCGCGGGTGACCATCGATGCCTATCCCGGCAAGACGCTGGATGCGGCGCTGACCTATGTCTACCCCACGTTGAACGCCGAAACGCGTACCGTGCCGGTGCGGCTGGAGCTGGCCAACCCGGGCGGCTTGCTCAAGCCCGGCATGTATGCGCAGGTGGAGTTGGCCGTGGGTGGCAAGGCGCGGGTGCTGACGGTGCCCCTGTCCGCGGTCATCGACAGCGGCAAGCGCCAGCTGGTTCTGGTGCAGGTGGGTGAGGGACGCTTTGAGCCGCGCGACGTCAAACTGGGCGCGCGCAGTGACAACTACCTGGAAGTGCTGGAAGGCGTGAAGGAGGGCGAGCAGGTGGTCGTCTCCGCCAACTTCCTGATCGATGCCGAGAGCAATCTGAAGGCCGCTGTGGCGGGCTTTGGTGCAGCGCAAACCAGTGCACCCGCTGCGAGTGCAACCGGTCATGAGGGCGTGGGCAAGGTGGTCGAAGTGGACACCAAGACCCAGAGCGTGACCATCAGCCACGGCGCCATTGCCAGCCTGAAGTGGCCGGCCATGACCATGGACTTCCAGCTGGCCAACGGCGCGCTGCTCAAGGACCTGAAGCCCGATGCGGCCATCCGCTTCGAGTTCGTGGAGCGTGGCAAGGGCGAGTGGGTCATCACCCGCATCACCCCGCAAAACAGGTAGCCGCCATGCTTGCAAACATCATTGACTGGTCCGGCCGCAACCGCGTGCTGGTGTTGCTGGCCACGCTGTTCGTAACGCTGGCGGGCGTGTATGCGGTGCTCAGGACTCCGCTGGACGCGCTGCCGGATTTGTCGGACGTGCAGGTCATCGTCTATACCGAGTTCCCGGGTCAGGCACCGCAGGTGGTGGAAGACCAGGTGACGTATCCGCTGACCACGGCCATGCTCTCGGTACCCAAGTCGCGCGTGGTGCGTGGCTTCTCGTTCTTCGGCGCCTCGTTTGTGTACGTGATCTTCGAGGATGGCACCGACATCTACTGGGCGCGTTCGCGGGTGCTGGAATACCTGAACTTCGCCGCCGGGCGCATGCCCCAGGGCGTGACGCCTTCACTGGGGCCGGACGCCACCGGTGTGGGCTGGGTCTACCAGTACGCTCTGGTTGCCAAGAACAAGACCTTGGCCGAGTTGCGCACCATCCAGGACTGGTATTTGCGCTACCAGTTGGCCAAGGCCCACGGCGTGGCGGAAGTGGCGTCCATTGGCGGTTTCGTGCAGACCTACCAGGTCACGGTAGACCCCATCAAGCTGCGGGCCTACGGCATCCCTTTGAACAAGGTGTCGCAGACCATACGCGACTCCAACCGCGACGTGGGTGGACGGGCCATCGAGATGGCCGAGACCGAATACATGGTGCGCGGCAAAGGCTATCTGCGTGGCGTGGGTGACATCGAGAACCTGGTGCTCAAGAGCGACAAGGGCACGCCCGTGCTGGTGCGCGATGTGGCGCGGGTGGAGTTGGTGCCGGATGAGCGGCGTGGCGTCACCGAACTCAATGGCGAGGGCGAGGTGGTCTCGGGCATTGCCATGGCGCGCTACGGCCAGAATGCGCTGGAGGTGATCTCCAACATCAAGGACAAGATTGCCGAGGTATCTGCCGGCCTGCCCGAAGGGGTGAGCATCATCCCCGTGTATGACCGCTCCGACCTGATCCACCGGGCCATCGAGACGCTCAAGCACACCCTGCTGGAAGAGAGCCTGATCGTGGCGGCGGTGTGTGTGGTCTTTCTGCTGCATGTGCGCTCGGCGCTGGTGGCCATCCTGATGCTGCCGGTGGGTGTGCTGATCGCCTTCATTGCCATGCACCTGTTGGGCATGAACTCCAACCTCATGAGCCTGGGCGGCATCGCCATCGCCATCGGCGCCATGGTGGACGCGGCCATCGTGATGATCGAGAACGCGCACAAGCACATCGAGCGGCTGCAGCCGGGCGAGTCCCGCGCCCAAGCCATTGTGGCGGCCTGCAAGGAAGTGGGGCCTGCGCTGTTCTTCTCGCTGCTGATCATCACCGTGTCGTTCCTGCCGGTGTTCACGCTGGAGTCGCAAGAGGGGCGGCTGTTCTCGCCGCTGGCCTACACCAAGACCTTTTCCATGGCGGGCGCAGCCCTGTTGTCGGTGACGTTGGTGCCGGTGCTGATGATGCTGTTCATCCGCGGCCCGGTAATGCCGGAGAACAAAAACCCGGTAAACCGTTTCCTGATCTGGATCTACCGGCCCATCATCGCCTGGGTCATGCGTTGGAAGAAGCTCACCATTGCATTGGCGCTGGTCATTCTGGGTGTTTCGCTGGTCCCGGCGTCACAGCTGGGTTCGGAATTCATGCCCACCTTGAACGAGGGCACGCTGCTGTACATGCCGTCTTCGCTGCCGGCCATGTCCATCACCAAGGCCGCGCAATTGCTGCAGACGCAGGACAAGCTCATCAAGAGCTTCCCCGAGGTGGAGTCGGTCTACGGCAAGGCCGGACGCGCCAACACGGCGACCGACCCGGCACCCACGGAGATGTTCGAGACGGTGATCAACCTCAAACCCGAATCGCAGTGGCGCGCGGGCATGACCACCGACAAGCTGATCGCCGAGCTGGACAAGGCGCTGCAGTTTCCCGGTGTGTCCAATGCCTGGACCATGCCGATCAAGGCGCGCATTGACATGCTGTCCACCGGCATCCGCACGCCCATAGGCATCAAGGTATTTGGCAAGGACCTGAACGAGATGGAGCGCCTGGCCAAGGAGATCGAGGCGGTGGTGAAGAAGGTGCCGGGCACGACCTCGGCCTTTGCCGAGCGCATTACCGGTGGCTACTACATCAACATCGAGCCGGACCGCACGCAACTGGCTCGCTACGGTCTGGCCGTGGGTGACCTGCAGGATGTGATCGGGACCGCGCTGGGCGGCGAGATGGTGACCACCACGGTGGAAGGGCGGGAGCGCTTTGGTGTGACCGTGCGCTATCCGCGCGACCTGCGCGCCAACCCGCAGCAGATTGCCAGCGAGATCCTGGTACCCACCATGGGCGGTGCCATGATTCCCCTGGGGCAGGTGGCCAAGGTGGAAATCGCCCGTGGCGCGCCCGGCATACGCACCGAGAACGCGCTGCTGTCGGCTTACATCTATGTGGACATCCGCGACCGGGACATTGGCAGCTACGTGAAGGAAGCGCGCAAGGCCGTCAACGACCAGGTGAAATTCCCCAGCGGCTACTACGCCACCTGGAGCGGGCAGTTCGAGTCCATGGAGCGGGCCACGGAAAAAATGAAGATCGTGGTGCCGGTCACCCTGCTCATCATCTTCCTGCTGCTGTACCTGAACTTCCGGCGCCTGACCGAGACGCTGATTGTCATGCTCTCGGTGCCGTTTGCGCTGGTGGGCGGGGTCTGGCTGATGTGGGCGCTGGGCTACAACCTGTCAGTGGCCGTGGCCGTGGGCTTCATTGCCCTGGCCGGGGTGGCCGCCGAAACCGGGGTGGTGATGCTGATCTACCTGGACCACGCCTGGGAGGCTGCGCAGCAGCGGCGCCAGGCGGAAGGTGCTGTCGCAGGTCCGCAGGACCTGTATGACGCCGTCATGGAGGGTGCCGTGGAACGCGTGCGGCCCAAGATGATGACGGTCGTGGCCATCATGGCTGGGCTTTTGCCCATCCTGTGGGGCACTGGCACCGGGTCCGAAGTGATGAGCCGCATTGCTGCGCCCATGGTGGGCGGCATGGTGTCTTCCACCGTGCTGACGTTGGCCGTGATTCCGGCCCTCTACGCCCTGGTCAAGCAGTGGCGCATGGCGCCACGCTGAAAGGCCGTTTTAGTGGACAGTGCGTGCTGCAGCGGCCGCTTCGATTTCGTGGCGGTCCGCAGCGGCAAACAGGTCTTGCGCGAAGTCGGGGTCCTTTTGCTGGATTTCGGCAGCGTAGGTACGCAGTTGCTCGGCTTCTTCGTAGGCCGTCAGAGGCTGGGCGGGAGCCACGGGCGCCACGGCGGTGCGGAAAACCGCAGTTGCCAAGTGCTTGAAGGCGACGCCGACTTCAGCCAATGCGCCTACGATGTTGCTGTCACCGGTACGGGACAGGGAAGAAGCGGTAATTACGGAACTGGACATGAGATCCTCCTAAGAAAAGTGATCGTGTTGCAGTGCAGTATAGGGTAAACCCTAGTGTTCTTCCTAGGGTTTACCCTAATCCCATTATCACTTAGAGGGTTTTCGGTTGCTTGTGCGCAACAGCCCAGGGTGGCTTGGGTTCAGGACAGATCGTTGTGCATGCGGTCACGCCGGGCCAGATCCGGGAAAAGCTTGAGCCAGGCTGCCGCTACCAGCATGGTGCCAATGCCACCGGACACGACGGAAAACACCGGTCCAAAGGCAGCGGCGACGGCGCCCGATTCAAATTCGCCCAACTGGTTGGAGGCTCCGATGAAGATGGAGTTCACGGCCGAGACGCGCCCGCGCATCTCATTTGGCGTCTCCAGCTGCACCAGGGTGCTGCGTGTCACCACGCTGATGTTGTCGGCCGCGCCGGTCACCAGGAGTGCAAACAAAGACAGGCCGAAACTGTGAGACAGGCCAAACACCAAGGTGGCTAGGCCGAATAGGGCAACAGCGATCAGTAGCTTCTTGCCCACTCTGTGCTGCAGGGGCCAGCGCACCAGCACCACAGAGGTCACCAGGGCGCCGACCGCCGGGGCAGAGCGCAACATACCCAGTCCCAGCGGGCCGGTCTGCAGCATATCGCGCGCAAAAATCGGCAGCAGCGCGGTCGCTCCGCCCAGGAGTACGGCAAACAGGTCCAGGCTGGTGGCACCCAAAATGACTTTGTGCCGCCAGACGAAGCCCACACCGGCCAGCACGCTGCGCCAACTGGCGGATCCCTGCGCCGGTACGTGCCGGTACCGGATCGTGAGCGCCAGTGCGGCTGCTACCAGCAGCAAGCCGGCACTGCAGGCGTAGACCGTGGCGGGCCCGGCGCCGTAAAGCAGGCCACCCAGCGCGGGCCCGCAAATGATGGCCACTTGCATGGCTCCCGAACTCAGCGTGAGGGCGCGTTGCAGCATGGCGGTGGGCACCAGTTGCGGGGTCAGCGCCTGCTGGGCCGGCATCTGGAAGGCGCGGGTCATGCCCAGCAGCACCGAAATGCCCAGGATCAGTTCCCGGTTGGCAAACTGGAAGTGAACGGCCAGAAGCAACAGCAGCGCCGCAAAGGCCAGCATCGCCATGCAGACCGAGAAGATGTGGCCCCGGTGCACGCGGTCCGCCAGATGGCCGGCGGGCAAGGTGAGCAGCAGGGCCGGCACAAACTGGAACAGCCCCACCAGACCCAGGTCCCAGGCGCTGGAGGTGATGTCGTACATGTGCCAGGCCAGCGCCACCATCAGCATTTGCAGCGAGGTGGTACCAAACAGGCGTGCCAGCCAGAAGCGCACAAAGCTGCGCTGTGCAAACAGCTCCTTAAGACTCCCGTCGGGCATGGCTTGCAAGCCCTGCCTTACAGGGGAGCGGCTTCGTCGGTTCCCTTGCCGCGCGGGCTGATGCTCAGGGTGGATTGGCGCACGGCGGCTTTTTCACCGGCGCTGGCAAACTTGCTGTGTTTGCCCAGCACGCCAACCATCTGCGCGTAGACGCGTGGATTGCCTGCCAGGCATTCCTGCTGGTCCAGGAAGTCTGCTTCGCCCGAGAAATTGCCTACCAGACCGCCTGCTTCGGTCACCAGCAGGGAGCCTGCCGCCACGTCCCAGGGTTGCAGCCCCTTCTCGAAGAAGGCATCGGTGTAGCCAGCCGCCACATAGGCCAGGTCCAGAGCGGCAGCGCCCGGGCGGCGCAGACCGGCGGTACGGCGCATGACTTCACCCATCATCACCAGATACTGGTCGAAGTCGTCACCCTGGCGATAAGGGAAACCGGTGGAAACCAGCGCTTCCTTGAGCTGGGTGCGCTTGGAGACGCGGATGCGGCGGTCGTTCAGAAAGGCGCCACGGCCCTTGGTGGCGGTGAACAGGTCATTGCGGGTCGGGTCGTACACCACGGCTTGTTCCACTTTGCCGCGCACGGCCAGGGCAATGCTCACGCAATAAGTGGGCAGGCCGTGGATGAAATTGGTGGTGCCGTCCAGCGGGTCGATGATCCAGACGAATTCGGAGTCCTGCGCGCCGTGTTCCTTGCCCGACTCCTCGGCCCAGATGCCGTGACCGGGGTAGGCGGTGAGCAGGGTTTCTATGATCGCGGCTTCTGCGGCCTGGTCCACTTCGGTGACAAAGTCATTGGCCTTTTTTTGCGACACACGCACGGACTCGATATCGAGAGCGGCGCGGTTGATGATGGAACCGGCAGTGCGGGCGGCCTTGATGGCCACATTGACCATGGGGTGCAGATTGAGCGACATAGATTGTGGGGGGAAGAACAGGTGATACCGCGGTGGCGATGCAGGCGGCGACAATAGTCGGATTTTACCGGTTTCCATGCAGACACGTTTTATCCTCATCCAGACCAGCCACGCCGGCAACGTGGGCGCAGCCGCCCGGGCCATGAAAACCATGGGTTTTGACGACCTGGTGCTGGTGGCGCCGCGCTGGGCCAATGTGCTGCGCCGGGAGGAAACCATCCAGCGTGCCAGCGGTGCCCTGGATGTGCTGGAAAAGTGCCGCATCGTGGAAACATTGGACCAAGCGCTGGAAGGCATGACACATCTGTGTGCCACCGCCATGACGCCACGCGACTTTGGCCCACCGACCACCACGCCGCGCGAGCACTTCAGCCAGCTGGCGGCGCGCATGGTGCAGGAGCGTAGCGAAACCGCTAAGCCCCAGCACGAAGGCATAGCCTTCCTGTTTGGCTCCGAGCGCTTTGGCATGCGCAACGAGGACGTGTACCGCTGCAACGTCTGCCTGAGCATTCCCAGCAACCCGAAATTTGGCTCGCTCAACATCGGAGCTGCCTTGCAGGTGATTGCCTATGAATGGCGCCTGGCACTGGGCGGATTTGCCGAAGCACCCGCCCTGCCGCAAGGCGCGGCCAAGGTGGCCGATGCGGCGCAGGTCAGCGGCATGTTGGCGCATCTGGAGCAGGCGTTGGTGGCGCTGGAGTTTCTGGACCCCGCGGCGCCCAAGAAGCTCATGCCGCGCCTCAACGCCCTGTTCAACCGCGCCGAAGTTACGCAGGAAGAAATCCACATCCTGCGCGGCATCGCCAAGTCGGTGCTGCAGCTCGCTGGCAATTCCACCCCGACGGCGTTGTCAAAAGCAGACCCGCTGCCCGAGCCCGGGCGCAGCGTTTAGACTCTTCCCATGTTTGCCCGCCTACGCTCCGACATCCAATGCATACTTGACCGTGATCCTGCTGCGCGCAGTACCTGGGAGGTGCTGACCTGCTATCCCGGATTGCATGCCGTGGTGTTGCACAGGCCGGCGCATTGGTTCTGGACGCATGGTTTTCTGTGGCTGGGTCGCTTTACCTCGCATGTGTCGCGCTTTCTCACCGGCATTGAAATCCATCCTGGCGCCAAGATCGGGGACCGCGTCTTCTTTGACCATGCCATGGGTACCGTGGTGGGTGAAACCGCAGAAATCGGCGACGGCTGCACCATCTACCAGGGCGTGACCCTGGGCGGCACCTCGCTGTACAAAGGGGCCAAACGCCATCCCACGCTGGGCAAGGACGTGGTGGTGAGCGCTGGCGCCAAGGTGCTGGGTGGTTTTGAAGTCGGTGACGGTGCCAAGATCGGCAGCAACGCCGTGGTCATCAAACCCGTACCCGCTGGTGCAACCGCCGTGGGCATTCCCGCACGCATCATCCAATCCAAAGCCGGTGAAAGTGCTGATGTGGCACCCACCGACAGCAAGTTCTCGGCCTACGGCATTACCAAGGAAAACGATCCCTTGAGCCAGGCCCTGCATGGTCTGGTCAACAGCGCCGCGTCGCAGGACCACCAGATTGCCTTGCTTTGGCAGGCGATCGAGACGCTGTCCAACCGCAAGGACGTCAGCAGTGACTGTGTTCCGGCGGACGCCGCGCGCAAGGAATGCTTTGAGGCGGAAAAGCTCAACCAGCTGATTGCCGAGTAGGCCGCTGCGCCGATTTGGGCCGGAAGGCCTTGCAGACGGCGTCGTTGGTTTCCAGATACGGCCCACCAATCAGGTCGATGCAGTAGGGCACGGCAGCAAAAATGCCCTGCACCTTGCTGTTGCCCTCGGCATCTCTCAATCCTTCCAGCGTTTCGGCAATGGACTTGGGTTGGCCGGGCAGGTTGATGATCAGGGTCTTGCCACGGATCACCGCCACCTGGCGTGACAGGATGGCCGTAGGCACAAACTCCAGGCTGACACGGCGCATCTGTTCGCCAAAGCCGGGCATTTCCTTGTCGGCAATGGCCAGCGTGGCTTCTGGAGTCACGTCGCGCAGGGCAGGGCCGGTGCCGCCGGAGGTGAGCACCAGTGCGCAGCCGGCGTCCACCAATTCCACCAACGTCTTGCTGATCTCCTGCTGCTCGTCGGGGATCAGGCGTGCTTCGAAGTCGATCGGGTTGAGCAACGCGCGCGACAGCCAGTCCTTCAGCGCGGGTAGGCCTTTGTCTTCGTAAATGCCGCTGGACGCACGGTCGCTGATGGAAACAATGCCGATCTTGACGGTGTCAGGGGGCGCAAGGGTTGGGCTCATGGGATTACTCAGTCGTCGTGGTCAGTTTCGCTGGCGTCTGCGTTGGATGCTTCAGCACCTTGGTCGTGGGCACTGGTCAATTGCTCGCGCACCAGCTGGAAAATTTCGCGGTAGGCGCGGCCGTGTCGCGGTGCCATGCCGGGTTTCTCCGGTTTGGCGTCCTTGCGGGCCTGGCGTACCAGGGCACGCAGTTGCTGGCTGTCGGTGCCCGGGCTCAAGTTGATCCACTGGCCCACGGCATCGTCATCTGCGACCAGTCGGTCGCGCCATTGCTCGGCCTGGTGCAGCAGCAGGGTTTCCTTGGCCGACGGCATGTGCTGTTCTTCCAGGGCGGCGCGGATCTCTTCGATCTTGCTTGCTTCGAGTTTGCGCATGAGCTTGCCGATGAATTGCATCTGGCGGCGCAGGCCTTCGAAGTTGCTAATGCGTTTGGCCTCTGCGACGGCTTCCACCAGCTTTTCCGGCAGGTCCAGGCGGGTCATCAGTTCTGCACGCAGGGTCAGCAAATCTTCGCCGAGTTTCTGTTGCTCGTCGCTTTCGCGTTTGAGGTCGGTACGGCTGGGCTCGTCGGAACCTTTGAGCTCGCGCTTGTACTCCAGATCGAGTGCGCTGCCCTCGGCGACGAATTGGCCTTTGACGTAATAGCCTTTTTTAAGTTTGCGTGACATAGCCAAGTATCATAGCCTTCGCCATGAAGAAACACCCCACCTCGCGCCAAGCCGCGCCCTCCAAGCCCACTTCCACCGCCCTCCGCTCGGCCAAACCTTCGGATTCTGGATTCGCCTACACGCTGCCGTTCTTTGAGTCTCTGGCTGACAAAGCGCTGGCAGAAGCCCGAAAAGCCGGCGCCACCGATGCCGGTGTGGAAGTATCCGAAGGCTGTGGCCTGAGCGTCTCCGTGCGCAATGGCGAACTGGAGAATGTGGAGCGCAACCGCGACAAGTCGCTGGGCGTCACGGTCTATGTGGGACACCGACGCGGCAACGCCAGCACCTCCGACTTTTCCGATGCGGCCATCGCGCAGACCGTGCGTGCGGCCTACGACATCGCCCGTTTTACCGCCGAAGACCCGTTTGCCAGCCTTCCCGATGAGGCAGATATTTCCCCCGTGGCGGACCGCAAGCGTGACCTGGACCTGTTCCACCCCTGGGCTGTTACCAGCGAGCAGGCGGCCCAACTGGCACTGCAATGCGAAGCTGCCGCCTTGTCCGTGGACAAGCGCATCACCAACAGCGAAGGCGCTGCCGTGTCGGCCCAGCAGTCGCAATTCTTCAGCGCCCATACCCACGGCTTTCGCGGCGGCTACGCCACCTCGCGCCATTCGCTGTCGGTTTCACCCATTGCCGGCAAGGGCGACGACATGCAGCGCGATGCCTGGTACAGCTCGCAGCGCCGCGCCGAAGAGTTGGCGTTCCCCGAGGCCGTGGGCCGTTACGCGGCGGAGCGCGCCTTGAGCCGTCTCAAGGCACGCAAGATCGCGACCGTGGAATGCCCGGTGCTGTTCGAGTCCCCTTTGGCAGCGGGTTTGTTGGGTGCCTTTGTGCAAGCGGTGAGTGGCGGTGCCTTGTACCGCAAGAGCACCTTCCTGCTCGACAGCCTGGGCAAGCAGGTGTTTCCCAAGCACATCGACATTTTTGAAGACCCCTTCATCCTGGGCGGCAAGGGCAGCTCGCCCTTCGATGACGAGGGTGTGCGGGTGCAGGCGCGCCAGGTGGTGGAAGCGGGCAAGGTGGGCGGCTATTTCCTCAGCAGCTACTCCGCCCGCAAACTGGGCATGCGCACCACCGGCAATTCCGGCGGCTCCCACAATCTCACCTTCACCTCGCGCCTGACCCAGGCCGGCGACGACCTGGACGCCATGCTGCAGCGCCTGGGCACCGGCCTGTTTGTGACCGAGCTGATGGGGCAGGGCGTGAACTACGTCACCGGCGACTACTCGCGTGGCGCCAGCGGCTTCTGGGTCGAAAAAGGCCGCATCAAGTTCCCCGTCCACGAGATCACCATTGCCGGCAACATGAAAGCCATGTTCAAGGGCGTTGAGGCGATTGGCGCGGATACCTACAACTATGGGGCCAAGACGGTGGGGTCCGTCTTGATCAACAAGATGAAGGTTGCTGGGAGCTGATTGAAACTCAGGCCAGCGCAGCCTTAACAGCCGAAGAAACAACAGCCATCTCCGCCTTCCCAGCAAGTCGCGTCTTCACCATACCCATCACCTTGCCCATATCTCCAGGCCCCTTGGCGCCCAGTTCGGCAACGATGGCTTTGACTTCGACCAGCACCTCGTCGGCGGACATGCGCTGGGGCAGGTAGACCTGCAGTACCTTGATTTCGGCGGATTCCTTGTCGGCCAGGTCCTGGCGACCTGCGCCTTCGTAGGCGGCAACCGAGTCCTTGCGTTGCTTGATCAGTTTGTCCACCAGAGCGACTACGGCGGCATCGTCCAGCACGATGCGTTCATCCACTTCACGCTGCTTGCAGGCGGCCAGCAGCAGGCGGATGGTGCCCAGGCGCTCGCTGTCCTTGGCGCGCATGGCGGTCTTCATGTCTTCGGTGATTTGGTCTTTGAGGGACATTGCGGTTCTCCAGAAGTGAGCGGCTAAAAAAGAGGTCTCAGAATGAAAAATGCCCGCCGGAGCGTCCCCAGGCGAGCATTTTGTGTCCGGCAGATCCTTGTGAACCTGCGGGCGGGAAGCTCAAAACAGCTTCTGCAGCAGAAACTCAGTAGAGTTTCTTGGGCAATTGCATGCTGCGGATGCGCTTGTAGTTGCGCTTGACGGCAGCAGCCTTCTTGCGCTTGCGCTCGGCAGTGGGCTTTTCGTAGAACTCGCGTGCGCGCAAGTCAGTCAGCAGGCCCAGCTTTTCAATGGTGCGCTTGAAGCGACGCAGAGCGACGTCAAACGGCTCGTTTTCTTTTACACGGATCGTTGTCATTACGTAATGGGTTCCAAAAATTGTGCTGATCACGATGCAAGGGGGAAGATCGGGCCCCACTCGCCAGATTCAGCGGTATTTCCCGTCTTAACTAGTATTGGCCGACGGGGAACTGCCAAAGAGCCTGCGATTATAACCTTTGTCTTAGGCTACGTCCAAGCGCTTTCAACCAGGCTGTTGCAAACGGGCTGCCAGGCCCTGCGCGCAGGCGAAGGCGCTGGCCCAGGCCCACTGGAAGTTGTAGCCGCCCAGCCAGCCGGTCACATCCACCACTTCCCCAATGAAATACAGGCCGGGCTGCCGGCTTTCCATGGTTTGGCTGGAGAGTACCTTGGTATCCACGCCGCCCGCGGTGACCTCGGCCTTGCGATAACCCTCGGTGCCCGTGGGTGTGAGCTCCCAGCGGTTGATGCGCTCTGCCAGCAGCAGAAGCGCCTTGTCGGATGCCTCGTTCACCGCGCGGTCCCAGTTCTGGCCCAGGGCCGCACCTTGCGCCACCCAGGTATCGGCCAGCCGGGAAGGGAGCAGGGCGGCGAGTTCGTTCGCAATGCGTTTGCGCGACGTGGCCTTGGCCTGCTGCAGGTAATCGGCCAGGGCGGTGTCGGGCACCAGGTTCAGGCGGATGCTGCTGCCCTCCTTCCAGTAGCTGGAGATCTGCAGCACGCCGGGGCCGCTCAAGCCCCGGTGGGTGAACAGCAGGTCTTCACGGAACTGCATGGAGTCCTTCTTGGCGCCGGTGGCGATTTCCACCGGCAAGGACAAACCGGAGAGCTGCGCGAATGGCGCCCAGGCAGCCTCGTCAAAAGTCAGTGGCACCAGCGCGGGCCGGGTCGCTACCACCGGCAAATCAAACTGTTTGGCAACACGGTAGCCCAGGTCACTGGCACCTATCTTGGGAATGGACAGGCCGCCGGTGGCAATCACCACCGCCTTGCAGCCGACCTCACCCTGGCTGGTATCCAGGGTGTAGGGAAGGTCGGCACCGGCGTGGAAGCGCACCGCCTTGAGGCTGCAGGGCTGCCAGCCTTGTACGCCGCCTTGCGCGCATTCCGCCAGCAGCAGGTTGATGATGTCTTCGGCGGAACGGTCGCAGAACAGCTGGCCCTTGTGCTTTTCGTGGAAGGCAATCTGGTGCTTCTGCAGGAGCGTTATGAAGTCGCGCGGCGTGTAGCGCGACAGGGCCGACTTGGCAAAGCGCGGGTTCTCGCTCAGGAAATTGGCCGCTGTCACATCCAAGTTGGTGAAGTTGCAGCGCCCGCCGCCCGAAATGCGGATTTTTTCCGCCACCTTCTCGCTGTGGTCCAGCACCAGCACTTTCAGGCCCAGTTGCCCGGCCACACCGGCGCAAAACAAGCCGGCAGCCCCGGCACCCACGATCACTACGTCAAACTTCTGCATGGTGGGGAGCTTACCCGCCTGCGCGCTTGGCGCTGAAGCCCTGGGCCTTGAGCAGTTCCACCACACGGTCCGCATGGTCGCCCTGGATTTCCAGCGTGCCATCTTTGACGGTGCCGCCCGAGCCACAGGCGGTGCGCAATTGCTTGCCCAGCGCCGCAAGCTCGGCGGCTGCCAGGGGCAGGCCCTTGATGACCGTTACGCCTTTGCCGGCGCGGCCCTTGGTTTCACGGCTGACACGTACATTGCCGTTGCCCAACGGCGCGGCACTGGCGGTCTTGCAGATGCATTGCGCCACAGGCTTGCCGCAACCGGTGCAGATGCGGCCGCTGTCGGTGGAATAGACCAGCGTGCTGCTGGAGGCGTTTCTTGTCATGGTGGGGCTGATTTGTCAGGCAGGGCTAGGTTTGGGTGTTTAGTATCCGACACCCGGTGGGAGCGGCGCTATATTGTGCGGGTCTTCCTGCGAATGATTGGACCCTTGTGAACAACGATATCGCCAGCTTGCAACGCATTCTTCGCCAGTACCGCACCATCGCGGTGGTGGGGCTTTCTGCGGAATGGCACCGCCCCAGCTTCTTTGCCGCCAAGTACATGCAGGAGCACGGTTACCGCATCGTGCCGGTGAACCCGCGTTACGCAGCAAGCGGCACAGCCATTCTGGGTGAGACCTGCTATGCCACGTTGGCCGATATCCCCTTTGCTGTGGACATGGTGGACGTGTTTCGCAAGACCGAAGACGTGCTGCCCATTGCGCAGCAGGCCATAGACATAGGCGCCAAATGCCTGTGGCAGCAGCTCGGTGTCAACAACCTGGAGGCCGACGCACTGGCGCGGGCGGCGGGGCTGGATTCGGTCACCAACCGCTGCGTCAAGATCGAGCATGCTCGCCTCATGGGCGGTCTGAACTGGGCCGGGGTGAACACCGGCGTCATCTCCGCCAAACGCCCGGGATAAGGGGAACCACATGGCTGATCGCATCTACCAACCTGAAACCCTGACCATCCACGCCGGCCAGATTCCCGACGCCGCTACTGGCGCCCGCGCAGTGCCCATCTACCAGACCACCAGCTTTGTGTTTGACAGCGCCGACCACGCAGCCAGCCTGTTCAATCTGCAGACCTTTGGCAATGTGTATTCGCGACTGAGCAACCCCACGGTGGCGGCACTCGAAGAGCGCGTCGCCGCGCTGGAAGGTGGGCGTGCAGGGCTGGCGTCGGCCAGCGGCATGGCGGCGGAAAGCATGGTGCTGATGACCTTGCTGCAGCAAGGCGACCACGTCGTTGCGGCGGGTGCGCTGTACGGCGGCAGCGTGTCTTTGCTGGCGGTGAACCTGGCCAAGCTGGGCATTACCACCACCTTTGTGGATGCACGCAAGCCCGAGGCCTTTGCCGCCGCCATCCAACCCAATACCCGCGCTGTGTTTGCCGAGAGCCTGGGCAACCCCAGCTTGGCGGTGCTGGACATTGCGGCAATAGCCGATGTGGCCCATGCCCATGGCCTGCCGCTGGTCATCGACAACACGGTGCCGTCGCCCTTCCTGTGCCAACCCATACGCTGGGGCGCTGACATCGTGGTGCACTCGGCTACCAAATACCTGGCTGGCCACGGCACCACGCTGGGTGGCGTGGTGGTGGAGAGCGGCAAGTTCCCCTGGGACAACGGCAAGTTCCCCGGCATGACAGAACCTTCCGCGGGCTACCACGGCGTGAAGTTCTTTGAGACCTTTGGCGACTTCGCCTTCACCATGCGTGCCCGCATGGAGACCTTGCGGGTGTATGGCGCCGCGCTGTCGCCCATGGCGGCGTGGCAAATTCTGCAGGGCACCGAGACCTTGCATGTGCGCATGGAGCGCCATTGCAGCAACGCGCGCAAGGTGGCCGAGTTCCTTCAAGCCCACAAGCAGGTGGCCTGGGTGAGCTATCCCGGTCTGCCCGACCACGCCGACCATGCGCTGGTGCAGAAACAGATGCGCGCCATAGACGGCGTGCCGGGCGCGTCGGGCTTGCTGGCGTTTGGCGTCAAGGGCGGGCTGCAAGCCGGAGTGCGCTTCATCGAGGCGGCACGCTTCATGAGCCATCTGGCCAATATCGGCGACACGCGCACACTCATCATCCATCCCGCAAGCACCACGCACCGGCAGCTGGACGAACAACAGCAGATCGCCGCCGGCGTGCTGCCCGACATGGTGCGCATGTCGGTAGGGTTGGAACACATTGACGACATTCTTTGGGACATAGACCAGGCACTGGAGAAAGCAGCACAACAATGACTTCCATATTCGACCAACACCTCGACAAGAACCCCGCCAATTTCGTGGCGCTCTCGCCCGTGAGCTTTGTGGAGCGCACGGCGGAAATCTTCGGTGACCTCACCGCCGTAATCCATGGCAAGCGTCGCTACACCTGGGCTCAGACCCGTGAGCGTTCGGCGCGGCTGGCCGCGGCCCTCAAGGCGCATGGGGTCAAACGCGGCAGCACGGTGAGTGTGATGCTGCCCAACACGCCTGAGATGGTGGAGGCGCACTACGCCGTGCCGGCCCTCAATGCCGTGCTCAACACGCTCAACACCCGGCTCGACCCCTGGCTGCTGGCCTGGCAGATGAACCACTGCGAAGCCAGTGTGCTGATCACCGACACCGAGTTCTCGCACCTGATGAAGGACGCGTTGCGCATGCTCAAGGAAGAGCATGGGCGCGAGGTGCTGGTGATTGACGTATGCGACAGCGAGTTCACCGGCACGGGCGAGCGCGTGGGTACGCAGGAGTACGAAGCCTTTCTGGCGGCTCACGAACCCTTGGCCGTGCTGCAGGGCCCGCAGGACGAGTGGGACGCCATTGCCGTGAGCTACACCTCTGGCACCACCGGCGACCCCAAGGGCGTGGTCACCCACCACCGCGGCGCCTACCTCAACGCTACCTGCAATGCCGCCACCTGGACCATGCCGCATTTCCCCACTTACCTGTGGACCCTGCCCATGTTTCACTGCAATGGCTGGTGCTTCCCCTGGACCGTGGCCATGCTGGCGGGCACCCATGTGTGCCTGCGCCGCGTGGACGCGGCCCACATCCTGCCGGCCATTGCCGAGCATGGCGTGGACCACTACTGCGCTGCTCCCATCGTGCACAACCTGCTGATTGCCGCACCGCCCGAGATGCGCGCCAACATCCGCCACAAGGTGCGCGGCATGGTGGCCGGTGCTGCGCCACCGGCCTCCATGATCGAAGGCATGGCCCAGATCGGCTTTGACATCACCCATGTGTACGGTCTGACCGAGGTCTACGGTCCAGCATCGGTGGCCGCCAAGCGCACGCAGTGGGCCAGCGAGTCCTTGTCCGAGCAGACCCGCCTGAATGGCCGCCAGGGCGTGCGTTACCCGCTGCAGGAAGGCATGACCGTGATGAACGCCGAGGAGATGACCGAAGTCCCCGCCGACGGCCAGACCATGGGCGAAATCATGTTCCGCGGCAACATCGTCATGAAGGGCTACCTCAAGAACCCCAAGGCCACAGCCGAGGCCTTTGCGGGCGGCTGGTTCCATACCGGTGACCTGGCGGTGCTAGAGGGTGACCGCTACGTCAAGATCAAGGACCGCAGCAAGGACATCATCATCTCCGGTGGCGAGAACATCAGCTCGCTGGAAGTCGAAGATGCGCTGTACCGCCACCCGGCGGTACTGTCGTGCGCGGTGGTCGCCAAGCCCGACCCCAAATGGGGTGAGACGCCGGTGGCCTATGTGGAAGTCAAGGACGGTGTGCAGGTCACGCCGCAGGACCTGATTGACCATTGCAAATCGCTGCTGGCGGGCTACAAGGTGCCGCGCGATATCCGTTTTGAATCCATTCCCAAGACGTCGACCGGCAAGATCCAGAAGTTCGAGTTGCGCAAGCGTGCCGAAAAGGCCATTGCATCGTGAGCGAGCAAGCTGAGCTCCTGCAGGTGGCGCGTGATGCGCGCGGCGTGGTCACGCTCACGCTCAACCGTCCGCAAGCCTTCAATGCATTGAGCGAGGCCATGCTGACTGCACTGCAAAAAGCTACCCAGGACATTGCCGTCGATACGTCGGTACGTGTGGTCGTGCTGGCGGCAGAGGGCAAAGCTTTTTGTGCCGGCCACGACCTCAAGGAAATGCGGGCAGCGCCTTCGCTGGCGTACTACCGCACGCTGTTTGCCCAGTGCAGTGAAGTGATGATGGGCCTGCAGCGCCTGCCGGTGCCGGTGATTGCCCGGGTGCAGGGCATTGCCACGGCAGCGGGGTGCCAACTGGTGGCCATGTGCGATCTGGCGGTGGCTGCCGACACGGCGCGCTTTGCCACCAGCGGCGTGAACTACGGCCTGTTCTGCTCCACGCCCAGCGTGGCCCTGAGCCGCAACGTGAGCCGCAAGGCCGCCTTCGAGATGCTGGTGACGGGCGAGTTCATCAGCGCGCAGGAGGCACAGGCGCAAGGCCTGATCAACCACGCTGTGCCGGCCGAACAGCTGGATGCCACCGTGCAGAAGCTGGTGGACAGCATCCTGAAGAAGCCGCGCGTGGCCATTGAAATGGGCAAGGGTCTTTTCTACCGGCAGCTGGAATCGGGCATGGAAGCGGCCTACCAGGACGCGTTGAACACCATGGCCTGTAACATGATGGACGCCGATGCTCTGGAGGGGGTGCAGGCATTCATCGACAAACGTCCACCGCAGTTTTCCTGAGCCTGAAATGAGCGCGATACGAAGCCTACTGATCTGCACGCTGCTGGCGCTTTCCGGCGCGGCGTTTGCCCAGGCGACGACGCCGTCCACCGAACAGATGATTCAGCAACTCAGGACGCCGCCGCGTCTGCGCAGCCTGCGCAATCTCACGGTGGAAGCGGTACCTGCAGACGCGGGCGGTAGCGCGGTCCAGGCGACTGGCGTCGCACAGGCGCAGGAGCGCCCCTCGCTGTCGCTGAGCATCCAGTTTGACTTTGATTCTTCCCGCATCCGTGCAGAGAGCCTCGCCGCATTGTCCAACCTGGCCTCGGCCCTGTCGTCCGACGCCCTGCTGAACTCGCGCTTTGTCATCGAAGGCCATACCGACGCCAAAGGCAACGCGGAATACAACCGCAAGCTGAGTGACCAGCGTGCTGCAGCCGTGCGGGACCTGCTGGTATCCAAGGGCATTGCGGCAGATCGTCTGGTGGCCGTGGGCAAGGGCTCCAGCGAACCCGCCAATCCGCAGGTGCCGCTGGCGGCAGAAAACCGGCGCGTGAAGATCGTCAACCTGGATTGACCGTGATCGCCTGGCTGCGACGCGCCATCGGCCATTGGGAGAAAAAGGCTGGTGCCTGGCCCGCCGCGCGGGTGATCTGGGGACTGGCCTGCATTTTTTGCGTCTGGATCATGCTCGACGTGTTCGTGCTGCGGTTCACCACGGGCATCTCGCCCGCGACGTTTGATGCCATGGTGCGTGCCCGTGTGCTGGTGGCGGCACCCGACCCGCGTGTGCTCATCATCGACATTGACGAGCCCTCGCTGCAGCGCATGGCTGGCGAGTTCGGGCGCTGGCCCTGGCCGCGGGACACGCTGGCCACGGTGCTGGACTATCTGGAGCGGCAAAAACCTGCCGCCATCGTCTGGGACATCATGTTTTCGGATGCGGACCGCATCAGCCCCGGCGGCGACGCGGCGTTCAATGCGGCAGTGTCCCGCAGCAGCCACGGCCACTTTTCTGTGGTGCGACTGTCCCCGGAAGCGGACGCAAAGAGCGCCATTTCCCGCGCAGTGCTGCCAACGCTCTGGGCCGCAGAGCCCGCGGCAAGCGCCTCGGCACCTAGTGCCACTGTGGCCGTGATTCCACCCGCCTTGCCCGCCATTGCCGCCTCACGCCTGGGCTACAACAACGGCTATGTGGATTCCGATGGCGTGCTGCGCCACAACCGCGCACTGGAAACCCTGCCGGACCACAGCCGTATCCAGTCCCTTGCCCTGGCAACCCTGGCCACGGTGGACCCAGATGCCTACCGACAACGCCTTGCCCAGGCGCCTGTGGCAAACGAGCAGGCCGGTGAGCTGATCGCCTGGCGCAGCAAGCCTTCGGCCTATCCGCGCGTAGGGTTTGCAGACGTATTCCAGGCCGCTGATACCGGCAAAGTCGTGACCGGCTTACCGGACTTCGCCGGCAAGGTGATCGTGATCGGCTCCGCTGCGGCTTCCTTGCACGATGTACACCCTACGTCCCTGGCGGCCGACCATCCGGGCGTGGATGCCCTGGCCACCGTGCTGGACAACGAGCTCCACCGGCGCCACCTGCGCGAGTTGCCGCGCTGGCTGGATGCGCTGATCGCCATGGCCCTGTGCCTGGGCACCGCGCTGTGGGTGCAACACAGAAAGTTGGCCACCTTGGCCATGCCTACCCTGGTGCTGCCGGCCGGACTGCTGTTCGTCAGTTACTTGTCGCTGAATGGTTCGCCGGTGTTCGTGGACCTCAAGCTATCGGCCGCGTTGGCGTTGCTGTTCATGGCACTGCTGCGCTACTGGAACGGGCTGCGGCGCAACTATTGGTGTTCGCCGCTGCCTGGCAGAGCCCTGGGTCTGTGGCCGTTGCAACGCAACAGCCCCTGGCTGGAAGGTCCGTTGGACCACCTGATTGATCTGCTGGAAAAGCATGCGCCGGATTGCCGCCTGATCGTCCCGGACCTGTCGGTGCATGTGTTGCAGAAGTTGCGCTGGCCGGAGTTGGGCCAGCATGCGGCCATCGTTGGGCCGCAGCATAGTTTGCAGGTATTGCAGCGCGCTCTCCAGCGGGATAGGCGTTTTTCCCGTTACGCCAGTGCGGCCATCCAGCCCTTGCCGGATGGGCTGGGGCGCGCAGCGCTGGCGCAGGCGGCCCAGCGAATCTGGTCTAAGCTCGAACCCGTAAAAAAGGAAGGAACCCCGTCATGACCTTGTTACGAAACCGCCTTGCCTTGGCTTGTTTCAGCTTCGCTCTGGGGGGCTCCGCCGCAGCGGGTGCGGCCGAGCAGGGGGTGCTGGGCCTGACCCGTGCCACGGAATTGCGCGCAGACAAGTTGGCCGATGCTGCCGTGGTGCAAAACCTGTCAGTCGCCGCCACCGTGCGCCTGCTCAGCGCCGAGGGCGGCTGGGCCTGGGTCTCGGTGGTGGAGCCGGGCAACAAGGCGGTAGCCAGCGGCTGGATTCGTGCCAGCGCGCTCAACTGGAAGACACAGGCTTCGGCCGTGAGCACGGTGGCCAGTGGCCGCGAAGTGGCAGGCAACAGCGCCATGACTCTGGGCGTGCGCATGCTGCCACCGCGCAGCAACCGCCATGCGCTCATCATCGGCATCAGCCGCTACGCCGACCCTGGCATCCCCGAGCTGCCCGGCGTCAAGTTCGACCGCCAGTCGGCCACCCAGATGGCGCAGAGCATGCAGGTTCCGGCGGAGAACATCCGCTACTTGCAGGACGATCAGGCCACCGGCGACGGCATCCGCAAGGCGCTGCAGGAACTCAACGACCGGGTGCAAGAAGGCGACCGTGTGTTCATTCACTACTCGGGCCATGGCACCCGCTATCTGGACCCGGCTGCCGGCGGTTGCGTGGAGGCGCTGCTGGCCTATGACGGCGGCACGCGCGGCCAGATTT
This sequence comes from Rhodoferax sp. GW822-FHT02A01, assembly GCF_038784515.1. Classification (NCBI taxonomy): domain Bacteria; kingdom Pseudomonadati; phylum Pseudomonadota; class Betaproteobacteria; order Burkholderiales; family Comamonadaceae; genus Rhodoferax; species Rhodoferax sp. GW822-FHT02A01. The sequence goes on along the minus strand of NZ_CP152376.1, from coordinate 5,377,132 downwards.
CCAACCACGAGATGGCCAGCCTGCTCTCGGGTATCACCAACAAGACCGACAAGCTGTTCGTGATGTACGACGCCTGCCACTCTGGCGGCGTGGCCCAGGCCCAGTCCACCTTGCGCACGCGCGGCATCAGCGTGCCTGGCGACGAAGGCAATCTGCGTGGCAAGTTCGTCAGTACCAATGAGGAGTGCGGCCGACCTGTGAATGTGAAGACGCGCAACCTCATCGTCGAGGCCACCGCCAAGGGCATGCTGCCGCAGGACATCATCCACCTGAGCGCCTCGCGCGACAACGAGATCAGCTTCGACGACGAAGCCAAGGGCGGCCTGGCAACCCAGTACATGCGCGACTGCATGCTGCGCGATGCCAAGGACCTGGACAACTCGGGTTCCATCAGCATCGATGAAATACGCCAATGCGCCCAGGAAAAGATCAACCAGCGCATGGCCACCAGTACGGTCTTCAAGCCACACAACCTGGTACTCAACGGCAACACCGAGTTCGTTCCAGCCTGGTTCAGCCAGCCTGCGCTTGCGCCGGTGCTGGCCGCGCCTTCCCAGGCAACCGCACCGGCAGCCACGACTGCGGCCCAGCCGGCGCCAGTCGTAGTTGCAGCGCCGCCCTTGACCGGCGAGCAGGCACTGAAGCTCATGTATGCCCAGCGCGACGCCAAGCACGCGGTGCAAGCCAGCGTCGGCCAGAGCCGCCTGAAGATCGGCAAGGATGCCTTGGACCTGTCGGTGCAATCGGACAAGTCGGGCTATGTCTATCTGGCACTGGCAGGCTCGGACAACCAGTCGGTCTACCTGCTGTTTCCCAACGACCTGGATCAGAACAACCGCATCGAGGCAGGGCAGACGTTGCAGTTGCCGCGCCCGAACTGGCGCGTGAAGGCGGGCGGCCCTGAAGGCATGGACAATCTGCTGGTGGTGGTGGCGGATGCGCCGCGTGACATCAGCGCGCTGGCGGCTTCCAAGGCCGGGCCGTTCATGGTGTCGCTCAATGACGCCAAAGGCCGCGCCCAGTTGGGTGCCTTGCTTACCAGCGCCAAGGCCAATGCCGCCTGTGATGGGGCTATCCGGCGCAGCAATAGCGCGTTGTGTTCCGACGCCTACGGGGCAGCCCTTCTGGCCATCGAAGAAAAACAATAAGGTACACGGACGCCCCAATGCGCGGCGGAGCACTGGCAAACGCTAGTTGGTGCCCATGACGCGGTTGAGCGCCGCGGTGTAGACGTGGTAATTCTTGTTGGACGGGTTGAGCTGGCGCACCCGGTCCAGCAGCTCGCGCACTTCTCCGGCGATCTGGTGGTTGCGGCCTTCCTTGCTGAGCAAGGCAATGAGCAGGCCGCACAGGTTGATCAGGATGACTTCGTTGTTCGGCAATTTCTCTGCCGCCGTGCGCAGCCGGTTGACCCCCGCCAGCAGGTCGCCCTGTTTGGCCAGCGTCACACCTTCGTTGTTGATGCCCACCACCTCGCCACGTGATTCGGCGATCAGTGCCTGACCTTCTGCGACTAGGCCATGTTCTTCGAAGATGGCGGCAATGCTGTTGGACAGCTCCTGGTTCTCGTGGTTGTTGCGCACCACGTCCTTGAGCAGGCTGCAGGCCTTGTCTTTCTTGCCCAGCCTGAACAGGGAGTCGGCCACTTCCAGTGCCACATCGGCGCCCACTTTGCCTGCGGCCTTGTCGATCAGTTTCTCCGTTTCCAGCAGGGCGGCCTGGGCCCGGTCTGCCTGCCCCATGTCCTGGTAGATCACGCTTTCCGCCGCGGCGGTCTGCAGTGCCGCTTCGGTGTTGTAGCGGAATTCCTTCTTGCTCTGGGCCAGCGTCTTGAGTGCGTCCTGCGGTGCGCCCTGCTCAGAAAGCACCCGGGCCAGACGCGTGTAGGCCGAGGCAGACTTGTGTGGAGAGAACTCGCTGATACGGATGGTCTTCTCGAAGGCGCTGCGGGCCACATCCAGAGCGCCGTTCTTGAGTGCCGTGTCACCCAGCAGCTTTTGCCGCGTGGGCGAGTTGGGGGAGAGCCGTGCCGCATCCTGCAACACCGTTTGCGCGGTCTGGTGGTCGCCTTGCATGATGCAGGTCTTGGCCAGCCAGTCTGACGCTTCCATGAACACTTCGTTTTGCTCCAGCACGCTCTGGAACATCTCCCTGGCCTGGGCGTATTTCTTGTCGTGAAAGTACACCTTGCCCAGTCCGGTCTGGGCCCAGGGCACTTCACGCGTGACCAGCACCGACTCAAACAGGGCGGTGGCCGCCGCGTAGTCGCCCATGGCCAATAGCAGTTCGCTCTTGATGCGCAGGATTTCGTGTGGGTTGATGGCGTTGGACTTGAGCTGCTGGTCGCATTGCGCCAAGGCGTCGGCGTAGTTCAATGCCTTGACCGAGGCTTCGATGGGTGCCAGGGACTGTTTGCGCGCCAGCAGCTTTTCCAGACGGTTTTCCAGCATGGCCTGGCTGATGGGCTTGAGCAGGTAATCGTCGGGACGAATTTCGGCGGCGCCCATCACCATCTCGGGGGTTTTTTCCGCAGTCACCATGACCCACACGGTGGAGACGCCCACATGGTTCTTGAGTTTGGCCTCTTCCAGGATGTGCTGGCCGTTGGCGCCTTCGCCCAGGTTGTAGTCACAGATGACGATATCAAAGCGGTTGGCCGCCAGCAGTTGCAGTGCGTCGCGGCCGTTGCTGGCGGTGTCAATCGCCGTGACGCCCATGGAGGAGAGGAACTCGCGCAGCATGGTACGCATGCCCTGGAAGTCATCGATGATCAGTATGCTGGCTTGTCGAAGTGCGAGGGACATGGTGCAAGTATCTTCGCAGGCGCTTCTATGGCAGAGTCAGCACGAAACATCCGCCGCCCAACGTGCCCCCGTTTTCAATGCGCAGTTGTCCGCGCGCACCTGCGTTCTTGTGCAGATGGGCGACTTGCCGGGAGAAATGCAGACCCAATCCGGTGCTGCCGGTTGAGAAGTTGACCCCTTGGTCACTGCCCGCGTCGCCGCTGTGCAGCATGCTGTCGGGGTAGCCCGTGCCGTTGTCTTCCACCCGCAATTCCAGATGTTGCGGATGCTGGCGTGCGGTGATGCGGATGGCGTCGCGGGTGTGCTGGTAGGCGTTGTTCAGCGCATTGAGCAGCACGCCCTTGACCAGTTCCTTGTCCAGATACCAGAAGCACTCGGGTGCGCAGTCCGCCGACACGGCAATGCCTTTGCTGTGCATCATGAACTGGTTGTGCAGCACGGCCTCTTCGATGACATCGGATACGCGGTGCTGGGTGATGTCAAGCGGATAGCTGGCGTCGCCCAGTTTGTACAGACTGAGCAATTCCATCAGCCCCAGGCTCATGTGGTTGGTCTGGTAGATGACCTGTCCGAGCTTGTCGAAGGTGGCCGTGTCTCCCCGATCCTGGCAGTCGCGGGCAATCTGTTCCAGGGCGCTGACCTGAAGATTGAGGGCGTTCTTCATGTCGTGGATGGAAGATGCCATCAGGTCGGCAAAACGGAATTCGTCGGTCACCATGTTGTGGGTTGGTGCAGCGGGCGATGTCGCACATCGCTGCGGGCATTCTTTTTGTGCGAATGACATCCAGGTTTTATCAATGACTGATACTAAACCGGCAATGGCGTGCTGACCAGCGCCAGCGCCCGCTTGGCGCCATTTGCCGATCAAATGGCGCGTCGGCGTGGTGCCAATTGCACAGTAACATTCCCCACCCCGCAAATATTTGGCTGTGGGGACCATTTTTGAGACGACTTCCCATAACAACGAGAGCAGAGACTATGAACCCCGGTAGGCCTTTCACCCCTGGCGTCCTTCCCCTGAACCGTCGCACCTTGCTGGGAGCCGCCGCTGCAGGCGCCCTGGGTGCCGCCGGCCTGCCCGCCCGGGCTTCCGGCAAGGTTCTGCTGCGCATCTCCACCCCCGCCGTGCCCGATGACTGGCACGCCAAGATGTGGACTGTGTTCAAGGACACCCTGGAAAAAAGCGCGCCGGGTGAATTCGATGTGCAGATCAACCTGAACGCGTCCTTGTTCAAGCAGGGTGCCGAGCCTGCGGCCCTGGCGCGCGGCAACCTGGAGCTGACCACCGTATCGGCGCAGGACATTGCCAAGCTGGTGCCGGAGTTTTCCATCTTCACTGCCGGCTACATCGTGCGCGACCCGGCGCAGCAGCAGAAGATCTTCAACGGCCCCATTGGCGCCGAGATGTTCAAGCTGGTGGCCGACAAGATGGACATCACCCCCTTGTCCACCTGTTACTACGGCACGCGCCAGCTCAATCTGCGCGAAGTGCGCAATGTGCGCACGCCAGCCGACCTCAAGGGCATCAAGCTGCGCATGCCGGGCTCCAAGGAATGGCTGTTCCTGGGCGAGGCACTGGGCGCCACGCCCACGCCGCTGGCTTTTGGCGAGGTCTATCTGGGCCTCAAGAGCGGCACCATCGACGGCCAGGACAATCCCTTGCCCACGGTCAAGGCGGCCAAGTTCTATGAGGTGACCAAGCAGCTGGTGCTGACCAGCCATCTGGTGGATGCCCTGTTCATTTCCATCTCCAACAAGGCGCTGGCAGCGCTCGCGCCCGCGCAGCGACAGAAGGTGCAGGCAGCGGCCCAGGCTGCCGCGGTCTACAACAACGACAACCGGCTGAAGGAAGAGGCGGAACTGGTGGCCTTCTTCAAGAAGGAGGGGCTGCAGGTCACCACGCCCGATCTCGACGCATTCCACAAGACCGTGCAATCGGCCTACCAGAACTCGGATTACGCCAAGATCTGGCCCAAGGGCCTGCTTGAGCGCATCAACGCCACCAAGTGAAAGCGCTGCGCATGCTGCAGGCCGCAGCCAGGGTTCTGGGCGGCGGTCTGTTTCTGATGTTGTTTGTGGTCTTCATTGCCCAGGTGGTCGCGCGCTTTGCCTTCAACAAGCCGCTGCCCTGGACCGATGAGGCTGCGGTGGTGCTGTATGTGTGGGTCATTCTGTGGTCCGCCGCCACCGTGGTGCCCGAGCGCGAGCATGTGGTGTTTGACCTGGTCTGGAACATGGCGGGGCGCCGCACGCGCCTGGTCATGCGCATCCTGGGCAACCTGATGGTGGGTGGGCTGGCGGCAGCTGCCGTGCCTGCCACCTGGGACTATGTGCACTTCATGCGGCGCGAGAGCACACCGGTACTGGGCATCAGCTTCATGTGGGTGTTCATGCCCTTTGTGATCCTGATGGTGGCGCTGGTGCTGCGCAGCGCCTGGGCCATCGTGTCCGCGCTGCGCGGCCAGGGGCTGCACACGGAGTTGCACCTGTCATGAACCACGCATTGACTGCACTCGGCCTGGTGCTGGTGGGGGGCATGCTGCTGCGCATGCCGATTGGCTTTTCCATGCTGGCATCCGGCGTGGCCTATCTGCTGGTCAAGGGACAGGACCTGGGCCTGGTGGCCGAGCAGGTGGGCAACGGCCTCTACAACAGCTATGTGCTGTTGGCGGTGCCGCTATTCGTGTTTGCCGCCAACATCATGAATGCGGGCACGGTGAGCGAGCGCATCTTTGACTTCTGCCGCATTCTGGTGGGGCGTATGCGTGGCGGGTTGGCCCAGGTGGATATCCTCGTCAGCGTCATCTTCTCCGGTATGAGTGGCAGTGCCATTGCCGATGCGGCCGGCCCGGGGCTGGTCACCATCCGCCAGATGCTCAAGAAGCCGGAGTATTCACCGGGCTTCGCGGGTGCTGTGGTGGTGGCCAGTGCGACCTTGGGCCCCATCATTCCGCCCAGCATTCCGATGGTGATCTACGCGCTGGTGTCAGGTGCCTCGGTGGGCGCGCTGTTCCTGGGCGGCGTGGTGCCCGGTGCCCTGATGGCCATCCTGATGATGCTGGTGGTGCACTGGATCGCCACCAAGCGCAACATGCCGCGTGAAGACAAGATTCCGCTGCGCGAGTGGCCCGCCATTCTGTACCGCGGTGCCTTGCCGCTGTCCATGCCGGTGGTGCTGCTGGGCGGCATCTATTCCGGGGCCTTCACGCCCACCGAAGCGGCGGCCGTGGCAGCCCTGCACGCCTTGATCCTGGCCGGTGTGATCTACCGCGCCCTGAGCTGGCGAACCTTCTGGGGAGTGGTGATGGAGTCCACCCGCGGCAGCGCCGTCATCACGCTGATCTTGGCCGGCTCCTTCATGCTGAACTACGCCTTTACGTCTGAAGGCGTGCCCCAAGCCATGGCGACCTGGGTGGATGGCATGCACCTGTCCCAGCTGGGCTTCTTGCTGCTGGTCAACCTCATGTTCCTGGTGCTGGGGTGTTTTCTGGACGTGTCGGTTCTGCTGCTAGTGTTTGTGCCTATGCTGCTGCCAGCAGCCAAGTTGCTGGGGGTGGATCTGGTGCACTTTGGCGTGCTGGTGGTGCTCAACATGATGATTGGCCTGATCCATCCGCCATTTGGCATGCTTTTGTTCGTCACCAAAGCGCTTACCGGCATCCCGATTGGCGAGATGATGAAGGAAGGCTGGCCGTTCCTGGTCATGCTGCTGCTGTTGTTGCTGGCCATGACGGTATTTCCGCAGATCGTGCTGTGGCTGCCGCAGACCATGGGCTACGCCACGCACTGATGAATAGGCTGTTGGCCGACGCTGAAAGGATGGGGACGATGAAGATTCTGGTTGCCATGGTGTTGCTTGTTACGGCCCTGATGAGCCAGGTGGCGCTGGCGGCAGAAGCCGCATTGCCCAAGCGCGATCTCACGGTGGAACTGCGCCAGGTCGAGGAGGGCAACGAGGGTGGTTCCCATTATTCGGCCGGCGGTTCCGATGCCGCGGCCTGGGAGCCGCAGATGGTGCAGGTGCGCAATGGCGAGAAGGCTCAGTTGCGCATGCAGGACGCCATCCCCATGCAGTGGACGCAGTCGGTCAGCACTGCAACACTGCCCTCCGGTAACACCAACGCATCCAGCTCCAATTCGAACGGTAGCGCCAACGCCGTCAGCATCAACAACGCGCTGACCTGGTTCGATGCCGGTCAGAGCATCACCGTGCAGCCCAAATGGCCGGGTGGCAACAAGCCCGCGACGGTGGAGATCGAAGTGCAGCGCACTTCCGTTGGCCAGCGCATGGGGGCGGATCTGCCCACGCAAACCCGCAACAGCATGTCCACCACGGTCACGCTGCCCCTGGCCGAGTGGGTCACCATTGCTGCGACGGGCCGGGCGCCCAAGCCGGGCACCTACAGCAGCGAGTCGGGGCTGCAGGTGCGCCGCTTGTTGCAGGTGCGGGTGATGGCGCCGTAGGTCAGGCGGCTTTGATCGCTTCCAGCGCTGCCTGTACCGCCTGCACATCGGTGATGGGCTCGAGCGCGTCTTTCAAGCTATCGAGTGCATCCGAGCCTTGCTGCTGCAGCAGCGCAATGCTCTTGCCTGCCGTCTGCGGTGACTCCAGTCCCAGGCTTTGCAGCAGCACGTTGCCTTTTGCGTCGGTCAGCTTGAAATAGAACTTGCCGTCCTTTTCGCGGTACTGCTTGAAGCTGGCACCAGCGGTCTTGGTGGCCTTGGCCTTGGACTTCTCCACACCTGTGCTAAGCGTACGCAAGCCGACGGCATGGCGCAGGCGGGTCATGAAGGGCGTGGCGATGGCGCGGGCCTTGGCGGCACCGGCCAGCAGCATGGCTTCGACTTCGCCGGGGTTGTCCATCAGGTACTGGTAGCGCTCGCGCATGGGGGCGATTTCGCGGTCAATGCGCTCGAACAGCGTCTGCTTCGCATCGCCCCAGGAAATACCTTCGGCATAGGCCTTGCGCAGGCTTTCTGTTTCCTCGGCGCTGGCAAAGGCCTGGTAGATCTGGAACAGGGCCGAGCCCTCGGTTTCCTTGGGCTCGCCCGGTGCGCGCGAGTCGGTGACGATGCCGGCAATGAGTTTCTTGAGCTGCTCGCGGCTGGCAAACAGCGGGATGGTGTTGTCGTAGCTCTTGCTCATCTTGCGGCCGTCCAGTCCCGGCAGGGTGGCCACGGACTCTTCGATCTCGGCCTGCGGTGGCACGAAGTGCTCGCCGTAGCGGTGGTTGAAACTGTGGGCCATGTCACGCGCCATCTCGATGTGCTGGATCTGGTCGCGGCCTACCGGCACCTTATGGGCGTTGAACATCAGGATGTCCGCACCCATCAGCACCGGATACATGAACAGGCCGGCAGTCACGTCACTGTCCGGGTCCACGCCGGTGGCTGTGTTCTTATCCACGGAGGCCTTGTAGGCGTGGGCGCGGTTGAGCACGCCTTTGCCGGTGACGCAGGTCAGGAACCAGGTCAGCTCGGGAATCTCGGGAATATCGGACTGGCGGTAGAACGTCACGCGCTCCGGGTCCAGGCCCGCAGCCAGCCAGCTGGCGGCGATTTCCAGGGTGGAGCGCTGGATGCGCGCCGGCTCATCGATCTTGATCAGCGCGTGGTAGTCGGCCAGAAAGTAGAAGCTCTCCACGCCAGGCGTGAGGCTGGCCCGCACAGCCGGGCGGATGGAGCCCACGTAGTTGCCCAGGTGCGGTGTACCGCTGGTGGTGATGCCGGTGAGAAAACGGGTAATGGTCATAGCGCGCGCAAACAAGGAATCAAATCAGGAGGCCAGCATGGCAAAGGGCGTGAGCAGCACATTGAGCAGCATGCGTGTCAGTGCCGAGAGCGGGCCCATCCAGAGGGTGTCGAGTATCCGCAGGTAGATCAGAGCAATCACGATGAAGAAGCCGTAGGGCTCCAGCTTGGAGAATGCCAGTGCCTGCTTCAGGGGCAGCAGACCCACCATGATGCGGCCACCATCCATGGGGGGCAGCGGAAAGAGGTTGAACACAAACAGCCCTACGTTCATGGAGATACCTGCCTTGCACATGGCGTAGAAGAACACTTCTTCGGTGCCCAGGCCTTGCAACAGATAGAACAGAATGCCCCACAGCAGCGCCTGCACAAGATTGGCCGCAGGGCCGGCCAAGGCCACCCAGATCATGTCGCGCTTGGGGTTGCGCAGATTGCCAAAGCGCACCGGCACCGGCTTGGCATAGCCAAACAGAAAGGCGCCGGAGGTAGCGAAATACAGCAGCAAGGGCATCACGATGGTGCCCAGGGGGTCGATGTGCTTGGCCGGGTTGAGCGTGACACGTCCCATCTTCCAGGCCGTGTTGTCGCCAAAGTACCGCGCCGCGTAACCGTGCGCCGCCTCGTGCACCGTGATGGCAAACAGCACGGGTAGGGCGTAGATGGCGACGGTTTGAATGAGTTGAGCTATATCCATGCAGGGATTGTCTCAGACGGAGGCGTATCCCTTTTTCTAGAGCCCCAGCACCGAAGCGTCCCCGCGCCCCTGGCGCATGATCTCGGGCACCTCCCCGGTCAGGTCTACCACCGTGGTGGGCTCCTGCGGGCAGGCGCCGGCGTCCAGCACGCCGGCAATCAGCTTTTCAAAACGGGCACGGATTTCCTGGGCGTCGTTGAGCGGGTGCGTGTCACCGGGCGGTATCAGGGTGGTGGCCAGCAATGCGGATCCGTGCAGCGACAGCAGCTCCTGCAACACCTTGTGTTCCGGCACGCGCAGACCAATGGTCTTGCGCGATGGATGGCTGACACGGCGCGGCACTTCCTTGCTGGCTTCCAGGATGAAGGTGAAGGGGCCCGGTGTTGCTGCCTTGAGCAGGCGGTACTGGCGGTTGTCCACCCGGGCGTAGTTGGCGAGCTCGCTCAGGTCGCGGCAGAGCAGGGTGAGCTGGTGCTTGTCGTCCACGCCGCGCACGCGGCGCAACTGGTCCACGGCGCTCTTGTCGTCCAGATGGCAGACAAAGGCATAGCTGGAGTCGGTGGGGACGGCGAGGATGCCGCCTTTTTCCAGCAAGGCCACAGCTTGCTTGAGCAGTCGGGTTTGCGGGTTTTCGGGGTGGACTTCGAAGTACTGGGCCATGAAAAAAGTTACTGGATGCGGTTGCCCAGCAGTTCCCACACCGGTGTGAGTTCGCTATTCAGAAAAGGCAGCGTTCCCAATTCGGTGTGGCTCTCGCCGGGGCTGTGAAAATCGCTGCCGCGGGAGGCGGCCAGACCGAACTCCTTGGCGGTCTCGGCGTAGCTGGCGAACTCAGCCGTACTGTGGCTGCCGGTGACCACTTCCACGCCGCGGCCGCCCAGCGCCTTGAATTCGGTGAACAAGGCGTACTCTTCGTTGGGGGTGAACTTGTAGCGTGCCGGGTGGGCGATGACTGCCATGCCACCGGCCTCGGTGATCCAGGTGACTGCATTCTTGAGCGTGGCCCAGCGGTGCGGCACAAAGCCGGGCTTACCCTCGGTCAGGTATTTGCGGAACACCTCGTTGGTGTCCTTGCACACACCCGTCTCCACCAGAAAGCGGGCGAAGTGGGTGCGCGAGATCAGTTCCGGGTTGCCGGCGTAGGGCAGGGCGCCTTCGTAGGCGCCGTGGATGCCAACCTTTGCCAGGCCCTCGGACATTTCCAGGGCGCGCTGTCTGCGCCCGCCCCGGGTATCGCGTAGGCCCTGGGCCAGCGCTGCATTGCCTGCATCAAATCCCAAGCCGACGATGTGCACCGTCTGCCCGATGAAAGTGACCGAAATTTCCACCCCCGTGAGGTAGCGCATGCCCTGCGCATGCGCTGCAGCCAAGGCACGTTTCTGTCCACCGATTTCATCGTGGTCGGTCAGCGCCCACAGCTCCACGCCATGGGCCTTGGCGCGCTCTGCCAGTTCTTCGGGGGTGAGTGTGCCGTCCGATACCACGGAGTGGCAATGCAGGTCGGCGTTGAGGATGGTAGTCACGCCCCCATTCTAGGGCCAGGCTCCAAATGCATCCGGGGCATGGAAGCTTACCCATGCATGCGTCTGGGGATGTGCAAAGGCCAGTGTCGTGGCGTGCAGCAGCAGGCGTTCACTGGCGGCGGCCACTTCGGCTGGCGCATACAGTGTGTCACCCAGTATCGGATGCCCGATGGCCTGCAGATGCACCCGCAGCTGGTGGCTGCGACCGGTGACAGGCTCCAGTTCCAGACGGCTGGTGTTGTGCTGCGCGTCGTAGTGGACGCTGCGCCAGCGGGTCTGGCTGGGTTTGCCGCTTTGCAGGTCTATCTTGCGCAAAGGGCGGTTGGGCCAGTCCACGATGATGGGCAGGTCAATCAACTGCCAACCATTCTCGGCTTCTACATGCGTCGGGGTGCCGCATGGGCCCTGCACGATGGCCACGTAGCGTTTGTGCACGCGGCGCTCCGAAAAGCTCTGGTTGAGCGCGCGTTGCATGGCGATGCCACGCGCCATCACCATCAGGCCGGAAGTGGCCATGTCCAGCCGGTGCACGATGAGCGCATCGGCAAATTGCTGCTGCACCTGCAGGCTCAGGCATTCATTGGAAATCTTGCCCGGCACGGCCAGCAGGCCGGAGGGTTTGTTGAGCACCACCAGTGCGTCATCCGCGTAGACGACTTCCAGCGGTTTCAAGAGGCAGCGCCGCCCAGGATCAGGCGCTGCACGGTTTCGCACAGCTCGTTCACGTCGTTGGGTTTGTAGACCAGGGCGCTGGCACCGGCGGCAAAGGCGTCTTTTTCAAGCTCGGCTGTCACGTAGCCGGAAGCCAGCGCCACCGGCAGGTCGGGGCGTATGGCCTTGACTGCGCGCAGCAGGTCCAGGCCGCTGTAGCCGGGCATGTTGTAGTCGGTAACCAGCAGGTCAAAGTCCTGCGCCCGTTCGGCCAGCGCGGCCTGGGCTTCCTGCGGATCGTTGAAGGTGGTGACGGTAAAGCCCTTGCGTCGCAGCACGCGCTCCACCAGAAACACCAAAGCCTGGTCGTCGTCCACATACATCACGTGGCGGCCCTGGCCGTGCACCGCGACCTGGGCCGCTGCCGGCTCCGCGGTTGCAGAGGCGGCATCGCTGCAGGCCGGAAAGTACAGGTGAAACACGCTGCCATGGCCCGGTGTGCTCTGCACATCGATGCCGCCCTGGTGGGTCTGCATGATGCCGTGCACCACCGACAGTCCCAGGCCGGTGCCTTGGCCCACCTGGCGGGTGGTGAAGAAGGGCTCGAAAATACGCAGCAAGGTGGCCGCATCGATGCCGTTGCCGGTGTCGCTCACCGACAGGTCCACATACCGTCCCGGCGGTATGCCGATGCGGCTGGCCTGGGGCAAATCCAGTGTGGTGTTGCGCGACTCGATGGTCACACAACCCTTGTTGGGACCTACGGCCAGGATGGCGTTGGTGCACAGGTTGAGCAGGGCCTGCTCAACCTGCGTGGCGTCGGCCAGCACGCTGCTGCAGTCGGCGGCTTCCGCCACCTTGAGCTCCACGCCGGGCGGCAGGGTCACCCGCACCAGGCGCACGGTTTCCTGCACCACTTCGCTCAGGCGCATGGGGCTGCGTTTGGGCTGCTCGTTGCGGCTGAAGGTCAGGATCTGGCGCACCAGGTCGCGCGCGCGGCGTCCGGCCTTGTCGATCTCGTCCAGGCTGGTCAGCGATGCAGAGCCAGCCGTGGTGTCCTGCTTGGCCAGTTCCACGTTGCCCAGGATGGCGCTCAGGATGTTGTTGAAGTCGTGCGCAATGCCGCCGGCCATGGTGCCCACGGCTTGCATCTTCTGCGACTCACGCAGCTGGGTTTCCAGTGCCAGCCGCTGTGCCTCGGCCTTCTTGCGAGCGGTCAGGTCGCGCGCAAACAGGGTGGTGATGGCGGTGCCGGCACTGTGCTGCGGGCTCTGGCCGCGCTCCAGCGAGATGCTGATTTCCACAAAGATTTCGGCGCCCTTGAGCGTGACGGCACGGAACTCGCCCAGCACGGCCTGGTCGGGCAGTGCGGTTTCCTTGAGCAGCTTTTCCACATCGGGCAGGAAGCGCCCCAGCGGGCTGCCAAAGGCGGAAGGTGCCGGGCATTCAAACAGCTGCGTGGCGGCCGGGTTGAAGACCACGATGCGCTGGTTTTCGTCCAGGCACAGGATGGCATCCAGCGACGAGTTGATGATGGCCGCCATGCGGGTTTCGCTGAGCAGCAGGTCCTCATTGCGTTGCAACAGCACGGCAGCACTTTCCTGTAGCGCCAGCCGCTGGGCTAGGAGCGGCCCTTGGTCGATGATGGCGCAGATGAAGTGCGCAAGCTCGTCCTGCGGATTCTCGATGCGCGCAATGTGCAGGTCGCCGGTGAAGCTGCCATCGGTGCCGCTGCGAAACACCACTTCGCTCACCTCGCTGGCGCCACTGGCCTTGGCACTGAGGAAGGACACCGCCACTTCGTCGGTATGGTCTGGCCCCACAAAGGGCAGCAGGAAGTTCAGCGGCGGGTCGCTCTCCTGCGGTTGGAACAGGCGCAGCGCCATGGCATTGCTGGCCATGACCAAGCCTTCTTCATCCACCACCATCAGTGCCAGCGGCACGCTGGAAAACAGGGTGGCAAACCGCTCGGATGCGCCCTCGGCCTCCTGCTGGCTGTAGCGCAGGGCCTTGTTCTGTATCTCCAGTTCGGCCTGGTACTTGCGCAGGTCCGCAATCATCTGCGCCGGACGATAACCCTCGATGATGAGATCTTGCGCGGCGTCATGCGTTGACGGTGCACGCAACGCAGCGCGGCTGGGCACGCGCAGCCGGGGGCGCCTGTGCAGACTAGCCACGCACCACCACCTGCGGCGCGGCGTTGGCGCTTGGGGAACTGGGCAGTGGCTGGATGTGGGCGCTGGGCATTAAGGCACTTGGGAGCGGCGTAGCTGGTTTATATCAAACTCGCTTACGGGCGCAGCCTGGTTGCCCCAGGCGCTGCGGATGTGGCTTAGCACTGCCGCCACTTCAGAGTCACTGAGCAGCAGCATGAAAGGCGGCATGCCATAGGGCTGCGGATTGCCCGCCGTGGCAGGCGCAAAGCCGCCACCCAGCACCGCATGGATCAGGTTCTGTGTTTGCGCCATGGTGACGGCACGGTTGCCCGCCAGGGACGGATAGGCGCCAGCACGGCCTTCACCTTGCAGGCCGTGGCAGTCCGCACAATGGGTCTCATACAGCTTGGCGCCTTTGGAGGCGACTGCAGGGCTTGGTCCATTCACCTTGTCCCGTGAAGGCGCCGCGTCAGCATGCGGCAACGCGTGCAGATAGGCGGCCATGGCCTGGACGTCCGTGTCCGTGAGGTATTGCGTGCCATGCAATACCACCTCGGCCATGGGGCCGCCGGCCTGGGCAGTGGCATTGCTGCCGGTCTGCAGAAAGTGTTGGATGGCTTCCGGCGACCAGGCTGCTACCGACGCCTGTGCCGCGTCCGTCAGCGATGGCGCATACCACTGGCTGCCTGGCAGCAGATAGCCACCCTTGCCACGGGATGACAGGGCGCCCAGCGCATTGCGCGTGCCATGGCACTCCATGCAGTGGCCCAGACCGTTTACCAGGTATTCGCCGCGCGCAACCGGGGTGCTCGCAACTTCCGCTTCGCGGGCGGGCTGGAAGTACAAGGCGCGCCAGACCCGCAGCGCCAATTGGGTGTTGTAAGGCCAGCGCAGCGTGTGTGCGGTCTTGGGCACGGCTGCTGGTGTGAGCGTCTGCAGGTAGGCAAAGAGCGCATCCGAGTCCTCGCGGCTGATGCGGGTGTAGCTGGTATAGGGAAAGGCCGGGTACAGCGCGTGCCCATCCTTGGAGAGGCCCAGGTGCATGGCGCGCCAGAAGTCCTGTGCGCTCCAGTGGCCCAGCCCGTGCACCGGATCAGGTGTGAGATTGCCGGACACCACTGCACCAAAGGGTGTATCTATGGCGCGGCCCCCGGCATACGGGATGCCGCCCCGCGTGGTATGGCACAGCGCGCAGTTGCCTATGCGCGCCAGATAGCTGCCGCGGGCAACGCGTGCAGCCTGGTCTGTCGATGCCACGGAAGGCGCAGCCGTGCCCTCCGATAAGTCGGCCATGCCAGCGCCGCCCAGAAACCAGAGCGATGCCAGCACCGCCAGGGCCACAAACGCCAGCATGCCCAGCCAGCGCAAGGCAGAGTGAGCAGGCGTGCGTGCCGGTGTACGCATCTCAGGGCGCGCTTCCACAACGCAACTCCGCGCTCAACGCGGTAGGCGCGGGCTTTTGGTCGGCAGGGTGGCCATTGGCTGGCACCGGCTGTGCTGACAGCCAGCGTGCGATGGCGTTGGTATCGGTGGCGCTCAGCCGCTTGGCAATCTGGGCCATGCAGTCCGGTGCATGGGCGCGGCGCTGGCCGGTCTGCCAGCCACCCAGTTGCGCATTCAGGTAGTCACTGGGCAGACCCAGCAGGCCGGGGATATCTGGGTTCACACCGGTCAGCAAGGTGCCATGGCATTGGGTGCAGGCGGGCAGCCCTTGTGCGGCATCGCCTTCCTGCACCAGCTTGCGCCCGCGTTCCAGTTCGGCTGCAGTGGCATTGCCTTTTACCGGTGGAGGGTAGGCGACGTTCTGTGCGGCAAAGTGATTGGCTATCGCGCGCAGATAGGGTTCGTCCAGGTTGCCCAAGAGGCCCTGCATCAGCGCATAGTGGCGCCGGCCGTCACGGAAGTTCTGCAACTGGTGCAACAGATAGCCCGCGGGTTTGCCCGCCAAGCGCGGGTAGTAGCCGTCGGGGCCGGCACGTCCTTGGTCCCCGTGGCAGGCGGTACATGCCAGGGTGCGCTGTGCCATGCTGTCTTCAAAGACGCGCCCCGCCCACGCCCAGGAGTTCAGGCCCAGGACTATGCAGCACCATAGAAACAGACGGAGCAAACGCGGCATGTGCATCAGCCTAGTGGGTCTGATGCGCGTCAATGGGATGGGCCCATACCACGGGGCGCCTGTGGTCCAGCCAGCGCGTGTAGCGCACCGCGTAGGTTTCCTCGATGCGCGCGCGCTTGACCTTGAGCGTAGGCGTGACCATGCCGTTTTCGGCGGTCCAGGTATCGGCCACCACGACCAGCATGTCCAGGCGCTCATGGGCGTCCAGTTGGGCATTCACGGTCTGCAACAGGGTCAGCAGGGAGGCCTCCAGCACTTTGTGTCCGGCGTCCGACCGGCTACGCTCCATGGCGGCAGCGCTGAGCAGCAGCAGTGCAAACGGTTGCGAGAAGTTGGCGCCGGTGACCACGCAGGCTTCCACATCCGGGTGCTGCGTCAGCAGGTCTTCAATCGGTGCGGGTGCAACGTACTTGCCCTTGCTGGTCTTGAACAGGTCCTTGACTCGCCCGGTGATGCGCAGGCGGCCCGTGGCATCGATCTGCCCCTTGTCGCCGGTGCGCATCCAGCCGTCCTCGGTCATCATGGCGGCGGTGAGCTCGGGCTGCTTGAAGTAGCCGCTGGTGAGGCAGGGCGCACGCACCTGGATCTCGCCGTTGTCCGGCGCAATGCGGCATGCAAAACCGTCTGCGACCAGGCCCACGGAGCCGACTTCAAAGGCGCCCGGCATGGTGGAGTGGGAGGCGCCGCACATCTCGGTCATGCCATACACCTCGATCAAGTCCAGGCCCAGTCGGTGGTACCAGCCCAGCAACTCGGTCGGCATGGGCGCGGCGCCACCAGCCGCCAGCCTGCATTGGTCTAGTCCCAGACCCTGCAGCACCTTGCGCCGCACCAGCGAACCCAGCAGCGGCAGGTGTACCAGGACTTTGAGCAGCGGCGGAGGCAGCTTGGCATGCACGCCCTGCTGGAACTTGAGCCACAGCCGCGGCACCGAGAAGAACACCGTGGGCCGGGCACGCTGGACATCCAGAATGAAGGTGTCCTGCGATTCGGCAAAGAACAGGTGGGCACCAATGCGCAGCGCCGCCTGTTCGATCAGGATGCGCTCGGCAATATGGGCCAGCGGCAGGTAGGACAGCATGCGGTCGGTGCCGAACATGGGAACGCGCAGCAGGGCGCTGCTGACCGAAAACGCCAGGGCGCCAAAGCTGTGCATCACGCCCTTGGGTTGGCCGGTGGTGCCAGAGGTGTACATCACCGTAGCCAGTGTCTCCGCAGCGGGGCAGAAGTCGCCTTGCAGCGGCGCGGTGGCGCCCACCAGGTCGGTCCATTGCAGTGCAGGCAGTGTGGGGGCCAAGGGCAGCGTGATCAGGGGCAGGCCACTGGCCAGGCAACCTTTCAGACTGCCAATGCCGTCGAGCTTGCCGATGAAGGCGGCCTTGGCCTCGCTGTGCGCCAGGATGAAGTCCAGGGCTTCGGCATGGAAGGTTGGGTAGACCGGCACCGACACATGACCCGCCATGAAGATGGCCAGATCGGCCAGTAGCCAGTGGGCACTGTTCTTGCCGATGATGGCCACACGGCTGCCCGCGGGCCAGCCCTGCGCCTGCAGCCAGGTGGCCATGCGCCGCACTTGGTCTGCGGCTTGGCCCCAGGTGATATCCAGTATTTCGCCCTCGCCCATGGGTTGGCTCAGGTAGACCTGGTCTGCACGTTCGCGCTCCCAGCGGTACAGACAAGCCAGAGGGAGATCTTGCGGGGTGACGGTCAAGGAAGTGGTCATGGGCGGGTCAGGAGGATACACGGGAAGCGGGGGTCTGTATCGGGGCATTGGAGGGCCGTAAGGAGCCCGGGGGCATTTCCGGCGACAATTGCACTTTTGTCATTTCGCTTTCGTTTACGTAACTACATGTCCAGTACGACAACCTATAAAGTGCGTCCCGCCACCTTGCGCGATGCCAAACAAATCGCCGAACTCCACAACGCCACCGTTCGCGACGCTTTCAAGACCATCACCATTGATGCACCCATTCCCGTGGTGCCCCTGGACAAACGTCAGGCCTACTGGCGCGAAGCCATTGAATACGCTGAACCCCAGGTGCTGGTGGCCATCGACGAAGACAAAATCGTCGGCTTTGTCGGTTTTGACCGCTCGCGCGACAAGGGCACGCCGCCCACCATGGGCGAGATCTGGGCTATCTACGTGGCTGCCAGCCACTGGTCCAAAGGTGTAGGCCTGGCATTGTGGGACGCCGCCCGTGAAGGCTTGCAGGACGAGGGCTGTACCCACGTCAGCATCTGGCTGCCTATTGCCAATGACCGCGCCATGCGCTTTTTTGAATTGGCCGGCCTCAAGCGCGAGTTGCCCAGTGCCAAGACCGTCGCCATCGGCGGCGTCAAGGTCGAGGAAATCCGCCTCAAGCGCCCCCTGGCTTAGCCAACTGATCGGCCATCCACTGGTCTATCAGCAGTGGATCGGTAACGGTCCGCAGGGCCTGGTAGACCCCCTCGGCTTGCGCGTAGCGGTGGCGCAGAAAGTTCAGCCACTGCTTGAGGCGCCCGCACTGTTTCTTGCGGTCCAGCCGGGTACGCACCAGCATCCAGAAGTCCGCCATCAAAGGCAGCAGGGACGGCCAGGCAATCAGGGCCGGGTGTTCCTGCGCCAGATCGGCGTAGGGCGCCATGCCGCTGTCGTGGGCACGAATGGCCAGCGCCAGGCCGGGGTCGGTCACCATGCCTCGCCCCAGCATGAGGCGGTGGCAGCCGGATAGTTCGCGGCAGCGCAGCGCGTCCTGCACGTTCCAGATTTCTCCATTGGCAATCACCGGGACGCGGACCACGGCGCAGATATCCGCTATGCGCGCCCAGTAGGCCGGTGGCCGATAAGCGTCGGCCTTGGTGCGGGCATGCACCACCAGTTC
Organism: Rhodoferax sp. GW822-FHT02A01; assembly: GCF_038784515.1. Taxonomy (NCBI): domain Bacteria; kingdom Pseudomonadati; phylum Pseudomonadota; class Betaproteobacteria; order Burkholderiales; family Comamonadaceae; genus Rhodoferax; species Rhodoferax sp. GW822-FHT02A01. The sequence goes on along the minus strand of NZ_CP152376.1, from coordinate 5,358,576 downwards.
TTCTGCACCGCCGGCTTGCAGCGCCAGGGCGCACTCTTCGGCGCGGCTGTCGTCGTGCACACCCAGGCGCATCTTGGCGGAGACCGGCATGTGCGCCGGAACGGCGTGGCGAACCGCCGCGACGATGCGGTAGAGCAGCTCCGGCTCATCCAGCAAGGCGGCACCGCCGCCATGGCGGTTGACCACCTTGGCCGGGCAGCCGAAGTTCAGGTCAATGCCGTGCGGGCCCAGCGTCGCCAGTTGTGCCGCGTTTTCGGCCAGGCACGCCGGGTCTGAGCCGAGCAACTGGGCACGTACCGGAACGCCCGCACAAGTGCGTCCGCCGTTGTGCAACTCGGGGATGATGCGCTCGAAAGTGCGGGTGGGCAGCAGGGTGTTGGTGACGCGTATGAATTCGGACACGCAACGGTCTATGCCGCCGCTGCGGGTCAGGATGTCACGCAGCACGAAGTCCAGCAGACCCTCCATGGGCGCCAGCAATAGCGTGTCGGCAGCTTGCTCCAAGACGGCGCTTCAGTGGGCTGCGCTGCGCAGGCGCTGAAAGGTCAGCTGCAGCAGACGCGCGTCCGAGCTGGCGCGATGGCGTTGCGCACCACGCTCGGAACTGACCTCGGCCTTGACCATGTGCCACTGGTCGGCCTCGGCCTCGGTCAGCAGCATGCGCAGGTTCTCCAGGCGAAAACTCGGACTCATCTCGGCCTCGTCATACAGGGCGCCCAGCCAGCTGTAGTCATTGGCCCAGCCGTCGGAATACACCGTCAGGCCACGCAAATCAGCATTCAGGCGCGCGGCCACTTCTTCTACGGGTAGCCCCCGTTCAGTGAGCAGATGGCGCGGGATGTGGTGGGTGTGCGCGGCCTGCTCATCCCAATGGGTCCAATGCGGCTGGGGGCGTATCAGGGAACAAAAGGTACGGCCGTTGGGCAGCACAAAACCGACTTCAATGGGGTAGCTGTTGCGCCCGAAGCCTGAGGCCTCGATGTCCAGCACGGTCGGTGCCTCTAGCAATTCAAATGCAGGCGTGGAAGCGGTTTGTGGCATAGGCGGTCTTTTTTTGGCCCATTGTGCTACAGGACCCACGGGGTCTGGGCGAAGCTTGTGCCATTTTCACAACCGCCCCAGGGCGCGTGGGGCCATGGGCTCACTGCCGGGATTTGCTATGCTGCCCCGTTCCACTACTTGAACGGCACCTGGTGTGCTTCCCCCTATGGCCAGCAGCCTCTTTGCCCTGATCGATGACATTGCCACCGTACTGGACGATGTGGCGCTGTTGACCAAAGTGGCCGCACGCAAGACGGCTGGTGTGCTGGGTGACGATCTGGCGCTCAATGCGCAGCAGGTCAGCGGCGTGGCCGCCGATCGGGAACTGCCGGTGGTGTGGGCCGTGGGCAAGGGTTCGCTGCTCAACAAGGCGATCCTGGTGCCCCTGGCCCTGATCCTGAGCGTGACGCTGCCCTGGCTGATCACGCCGCTGTTGATGCTGGGCGGGGCCTACCTGTGCTTTGAAGGGTTCGAGAAAATCGCCCACAGCTGGATGCACAGGGGCGACCATCCGGACGATCTGGATGAAGAGCTGATGCAGGCGCTGGCCGACCCGTCGGTGGATCTGGTGGCACTGGAGAAGGACAAGATCAAAGGGGCGATACGGACCGACTTTGTGCTGTCTGCCGAGATCATTGCCATCACTTTGGGAACGGTGCAAGGCAGTTCCTGGACCACCCAACTGGCGGTGCTGGTGGGCGTATCCATCGTGATGACGGTGGGTGTCTACGGGCTGGTGGCGGGCATCGTGAAGATCGACGACTTGGGCTTGTACCTCAGCCGCCGACCCACGGCCGTGGCGGGCACGGGCTGGAAGCACGCCGTGGGATTGTGGCTGCTCGATGCGGCGCCCTGGCTGATGAAGACCTTGTCGGTGGTGGGTACTGCCGCCATGTTCCTGGTGGGCGGCGGCATCCTGTCCCATGGATTGCCCTTGCTGCACCATGCGGCGCAGTCCGTGCAGGAGCAGGTGACAAGCGGAGTCGCCGCGGTGGATGCCATGCTGAAGCCGGCTGTCTCTCTGGGCTTTGACATGTTGGTCGGTGTGCTGGCGGGCGCCCTGGTGTTGGCGCTTGTGCTGGCTGCGCAAAAGCTGTGGCAATTGATCAAAGGGCGTTGAAGTGAACGCGCCACAACCGAGGTCGCCATCCATGGCCACCGGGCTGATACTGGCCGTGGTCGGTGCCGTCGCTTTCAGCGCCAAGGCCATCATCGTCAAGCTGGCCTATCGCCATGGGGTGGACGCCATCACGCTCATCATGCTGCGCATGCTGTTTGCGCTGCCGTTCTTTCTGCTGATTGCCTGGTGGACTGGACGGCCGCGCAATGGCGTCTCGCCCCCGGCGCTCAGCACAGCCGACAAGCTTGGTGTGCTGGGCCTGGGCGTGACGGGCTACTACCTGGCCAGCTTTCTGGACTTTGCCGGGCTGGCGTACATCAGCGCCTCTCTGGAGCGCCTGATCCTGTACCTCAACCCCACGCTGGTACTGGTGCTGGGCCGAGTGCTCTATGGCAAGCCCATACAACGCAACCAGGCACTGGGCATGGCCATCAGCTATGCCGGTGTGATGGTGGTGTTTGGCCACGAGGTGAATCTGGCCGGCACCGATGTGGCACTGGGAACCGTGCTGGTTTTTTTGAGCGCGGTGAGCTACGCCATTTACCTGTCCTACAGCGGCGAACTGGTCAAACGGCTGGGCTCGCTGCGCCTGGTCGGGCTGGCCACCAGCGTGGCCTGTGTCTGCTGCATTGCGCAGTTCGTGATCATGCGCCCCTTGGATGCGGCATTGTCAGTGGCTCCCGAGGTGATCTGGCTTTCGTTGCTCAACGCCGTGGGCTGTACCGTGATACCGGTGCTGCTGGTGATGATGGCCATTGAACGCATAGGCTCCGGGCTGGCTTCCCAGGTAGGCATGGTGGGGCCGATGTCCACCATCACCATGGGTGTGCTGCTGTTGGGCGAACCTTTTACCGGTTGGGTGGTGGTGGGAACGGTGCTGGTGTTGGCGGGCATTTATGTGTGCAGCCGGCCCCGGTTTACCGCCTAAGGAATTTTCAGGAGCGGAACATGGATTTGGGAATTGCAGGCAAATGGGCTCTGGTGTGCGGAGCCAGCAAGGGGCTGGGCTTTGGCTGCGCGCAGGCACTGGTGCGTGAAGGCGTCAACGTGTTGATCGTGGCGCGTGGCAGCGAGGCACTGCAGGCGGCAGCCGACACGCTGGTGGCAGATGCGCAGGCGAGTGGCGCAAAGGTGTTGCAATGCGCCCGGGACATCACCAGCGCAGCCGGTCGCGCCGACGTGCTGGCCCTGCGCGCGGACTTCGACATCGTGGTCACCAATGCAGGTGGACCGCCCACCGGGGACTTCCGCGATTGGGACCGCGATGCCTGGCTGCGCGCCGTGGACGCCAATATGCTCACACCGATCGAGTTGATCAAGGCCACGGTTGACGGCATGGCCAGTCGCGGTTTTGGGCGCATCGTCAACATCACCTCCAGTGCCGTGAAGGCGCCTATCGACAGCCTGGGCCTGTCCAATGGCGCGCGCAGTGGCCTCACGGGCTTTGTCGCGGGTCTGGCACGCAGTGGTGTAGCAGCGCACGGGGTGACCATCAACAACCTGTTGCCCGGTGCCTTTGATACCGATCGCTTGAAGTCCAACTACCAGGCTGCGGCGGCCAAGACGGGCGATAGCCTGGAGTCCGTCACCCAGCGCCGGATTGCCGCCATTCCAGCCAAGCGTCTGGGGCAGGCGGCCGAGTTCGGTGCAGTCTGTGCCTTCTTGTGCAGCCAGCATGCGGGGTATATCAACGGCCAGAACATCCTGGCCGATGGCGGCGCCTTTCCGGGCACGTTTTAACCGGCTGGCGTGCATCGGTCTTCGGGCCCGGCACTACGCCGAAATTGGTTTCGTGGCACCATCGTGCAGTCCTTTTCCTTCTGTCCCGCATAACCCGTTCGAATAGACCATGACGCAACACAGCTCCAGAGCCATTCACATCGCCGAACACGGCGGCCCCGAAAAACTTCAGCTGGTCCAAGTCCAGGTGGGTGACCCCGGCCCGGGTGAAATCCGCATCCGCCACAAGGCCGTGGGGCTGAATTTCATTGACGTGTACCAGCGCAGCGGCCTGTACCCCATGCCGATGCCCTTGCAGTTGGGCATGGAGGCCTCCGGTGTGATCGAAGCCGTGGGCGAGGGCGTGACGCACCTGCAGGTCGGCGACCGTGCCGCCTACGCCAGCCAGCCTCCGGGCAGCTACTGCGATCTGCGGGTGATGCCCGCCAAATGCGTGTGCAAGCTGCCGGACGGCATCGATTTCGATACCGGTGCGGCCATGATGCTCAAGGGGCTCACTGCGCAGTACCTGCTCAAGCGCACCCTGCCGCAGGGCGGCTTGAACAAGGGCGACTTTGTGCTGTTCCACGCGGCTGCGGGCGGCGTGGGCCTGATAGCCTGCCAGTGGGCCAAGGCGCTGGGCCTGCAACTGATTGGCACCGCCGGCTCTGACGCCAAATGCGCATTGGCCAAGGCCAACGGCGCGGCCCACGTCATCAATTACGCCAAGGAAGACTTTCTGGCACGTGTCAAGGAAATCACCGGAGGCAAGGGCGTCAAGGTGGTGTACGACTCGGTGGGCAAGGACACCTGGGACAAGTCCCTGGACTGCCTGGCCCCGTTTGGGCTGATGGCCAGCTTTGGCAATGCGTCAGGTCCGGTGGCACCGTTTGCACCCGGCATCCTGGGTGCGAAAGGGTCCATCTATGTGACGCGCCAGACCTTGTTCACCCATATCGCCACGCGCGAAAGCACGCAGGCCATGGCCGACGAGCTGTTTGCCGTGGTGTTGTCGGGGGATGTGAAGATTCGTATCGACCAGCGCTTTGCGCTGGAAGATGTGCAGTCCGCCCACCGCGCGCTGGAGGCACGCCAGACGACGGGTTGCACGATCCTGACGCTGTAAGCGGAGGATGGCAGGCCCTGTGGCGGGGGGCCTGCCACTGCCACCTTAGAACAGGAAGCCGGTCGACAGAACCTGCTCTGTCATGATGAGCGTCTGGTCGGCCGAGCCTTGGTACACCGGCACGCCGCGCAGTTGACCATAGGCCCACTTGGAAGTCAGTTCCAGGTAGATCGTCTTGTAGATGGTGTAGCGCAGGCCCACCTCAGCGCCGGCCGTCCATCCGTTGACTTGCCACCAGTCGCCCTTGTTGAAGCAGCAGATGTTGTCGTTCTTGGGGCCCACCTGGACGGAGTTGCCAAGGATGGTGTTCTCGGCGTGCGGCAGAAGGATGCCGGCGCCCACGCGGCTCACCAGCTGCAGGTCACCCGGTTTCTGCTCAGGTCCGGCCAGGTGCTTGAACCACACCGCATTGACCATCAGGTGGTTCAGGCCGTTGTGCAGCGCATAGTCGAACTGGCCCGGCGTGGCCAGGGTAGCCGGAGCCGGTGCATTGGCAATCGTGCCGGTCACCGGCACATTCTGGTTGTGGTCGATGTTGTATTTGCTGTGGTCCAGCGAGAACTCGATGGCAAACGTCTTCTCGGGGTTCATGAACTTGCCGATGCGGATGTTTTCCTGTGGATTGGTCAGGTCCAGTTCGGTGAGGGACTTGAGCGTATCGCTTGTGCTGGTGGGGAAGTCCGAGCCCTTCACGCCATGTACCGTGAAGTCATTGCCCAAGCCTGGCTGCGACACGTGGATGTCCGAGTCCTGGTACTGCTGGCGGCTGTAACCCCACGAGAAATACCAGTTGTTTTCCTCGCTGAGCGCGCGCTCCATGCTGGACTTGCTGCCGGCAGCCTGGGTGTTGACCGCAGGTGTGGCCGGCACCTCCGGGGCACCCTGCGCCAGCACCACAGAACAGGGCAGGAGCGACATGGCGGCGGTGCACAGCAGGTGCTTGGTGGCGGCGGGAATTTTCATGGAATGCTTCTCGGGGCAGGAGTTGAGATGGGGAGGGCGATCAGGGAAAGCCCTTATTTTATCGGGGACCGTCGGGCGGCCCCGTTGACTGTAGTCAACGTCCACGCCGCACGCGCAGCAATTCATCCAGAATCAGACAGGCCGCGCCCAACGTGATGGCACTGTCGGCCAGATTGAATGCCGGGAAATGGATGCCGCGGGCATGAAAGTCCAGAAAGTCCACCACGTAGCCGTGCAGCAGGCGGTCAATCACGTTGCCAATGGCGCCTCCCAGCACGCAGGCCAGCGCAAAACTGAACAGGCGCTGCGCCGCATGTGATTTCAGCATCCACATGATGACCCCTGCGGCAATGCAGCCCAGTGCGGTGAAGAACCAGCGCTGCCAGCCTGAGGCGTCAGCCAGGAAGGAGAACGCTGCACCCTGGTTGTGCACGCGCACCACGTTGAAGAAGCTGGTTACATAGGTGCTGTCACCCAGGCGGTAGTAGCCCAGGATCAGCACCTTGGTGAACTGGTCTGCCAGCACGATGCAGAAGGCCAAGCCGAGCCAGTGCAGCATGCCGATGCCGCCGGATGATTTGGAGCCGCGTGCCATCAGGCGTAGGTCCTGACTTCGCCGGCGCCATACAGGTTGCTGACGCAACGCGCGCACAAGGTGGGATGCTCAGCCACGCTGCCCACGTCCAGCTTGTAATGCCAGCAGCGTTCACACTTGACCGCTTCCGAGGCCCTGGGCGCAATGGCCAGGGCTTCGCCAGCAACCAGGGCGAAAGCCGAGGTGATGAACACGTACTTGAGGTCTTCGCCCAGACTGGCCAGCAACGCGTAGTCTGCCGGGTTCACCGTCAGGGTCACTTCGGCCTGCAGGGACGCGCCCACCTGACCGGCCGCACGCAGCGTCTCGATGTCCTTGTTCACCGCTTCGCGGATTTCGCGAATGCGCGCCCACTTGGTCAGCAAGGCGTTGTCGGCAGGGGCCAGGTTCAGATAGGTCTCTAGGAAAATGGATTCCTTCTTGTCGGCGGCGACCTTGCCAGCATCGCCTAGAACGGCCCATGCTTCTTCAGCCGTGAAACTCAGGAAAGGCGCCATCCAGCGCAGCATGGCCTGGGTGATCTGCCACAGGGCTGTCTGCGCCGAGCGGCGGGCCAGCGAATGGGCACCGGTGGTGTAGAGACGATCCTTGAGCACGTCCAGATAGAAGGCACCCAGGTCTTCACTGCAGTACACCTGCAGCTTGGCAACCACCGGATGGAACTCGTACTTGCTGTAGTGCTGCAGGATGTCTTCCTGCAACTGGGCCAGGCGGCTCAGGGCGTAGCGATCGATCTCCAGCAACTGGTCTGCAGGCACCGTGTCCTTGGCCGGGTCGAAGTCGCTCACATTGGCCAGCAGGAACTTCAGGGTGTTGCGTACACGGCGGTAGGTGTCCACCACACGGGCCAGGATCTTGTCATCACCCGCGATGTCGCCGGAGTAATCGCTGGCGGCAACCCACAAGCGGATGATCTCGGCGCCGAACTTCTTGTTGATGTCCTGCGGGTCGATGCCGTTGCCCAGCGACTTGCTCATCTTTCGGCCCTGGCTATCCACGGTAAAGCCATGGGTTAGCAGGTTGCGATAGGGTGCGCGGTCAAACAGTGCGCAAGCCAACAGCAGCGAGCTGTGGAACCAGCCGCGATGCTGATCGTGGCCTTCGAGGTAGAGGTCGGCTTCGGGGCCTTCACTGTGGAAACCACCCGGATGCTGGCCCCGCAGCACGTGCCAGAAGGTCGATCCTGAGTCGAACCAGACTTCCAGGATGTCACTGCTCTTGGTGTAGTGCGGCGCGTCTTCGGCGCCGAGAATTTGCTCGGCGGTGACGCGGCTCCAGGCCTCGACGCCGCCCTTCTGCACGATATCCGCTGCCTGGTCGAGAATTTCCATGGTGCGCGGATGCAGCTCACCGCTGTCCTTGTGCAGGAAGAAGGGGATAGGCACTCCCCAGGAGCGCTGGCGGCTGATGCACCAGTCGGGCCGGTTGGCGATCATGTCGTGCAATCGTGCGCGGCCGTTCTCCGGGAAGAAGCCGGTCTTGTCGATCGCGTCCAGCGCGAGCTGGCGCAGTGTGCGAGGAGCCTTGTCCTTGGTGAACACGCCTTCGCCCTCATCCATGCGGATGAACCACTGTGCCGCAGCGCGGTAGATCACCGGTGTCTTGTGGCGCCAGCAGTGCGGGTAGCTGTGGGTAATGGGCTGCGTGGCCATCAGGCGGTCGCTCTGTCCCAGCACTTCGATGATCCGGGCACAGGCCTTCCAGATGTTCATGCCACCAAACAGGGGCAGGTCTTCGGCATAGGTGCCGTTGCCCTGTACGGGGTTGAGGATGTCGTCGTACTTCAGTCCGTGCGCCACGCAGCTGTTGAAGTCATCCACGCCATATGCCGGTGCGGAGTGCACGATGCCGGTACCGTCGCTGTCGCTCACGTAGTCGGCAAGGTACAGGGGAGACAGACGCTTGTAGCTGTAGGTGCCGGTGCCGCTGTCGGTGTCATACAGCGGATGGCGGAACACCAGGCCGCGCAGGGCTTCGCCCTTGGCCTTGGCAACTACCGTGCCGTCGAGCTTGTAACGCTCCAGACACTTGTCCACCAGGGAGGCGCCCAGCAGCAACACGCCGCGCGGCGTGTCCACCAGCGCATATTCCAGTTCGGGGTGGGCGTTGAGTGCCTGGTTGGCGGGAATGGTCCATGCGGTGGTGGTCCAGATGACTGCAAAGGCTTTCTTGTTGCCGTCGCCGGGCAGCGCCTGCAGTCCGAAGGCCTTGGCCAGCGCAACCGGGTCATTGGACTCGAAGGCCACGTCCAGCGTGTCGCTCTTCTTGTCAGCGTATTCAATTTCGAACTCGGCCAGCGAGGAACCGCAGTCGAAGCACCAGTACACGGGCTTCAGGCCGCGGTACACAAAGCCACGCTCTATCACGCGCTTGAAGGCGCGGATCTCGCCCGCCTCATTGGCCGGGTCCATGGTCGCATAGCGATGTTCCCAATCACCCAATACGCCCAGGCGTTTGAAGTCAGCCATCTGCAGTGCGATCTGTTCTGTGGCGTAGGCGCGGCTCTTGGCCTGCATATCGTCACGGCTGAGCTGGCGGCCATGTTTCTTCTCAATGGCGTTTTCGATGGGTAGGCCGTGGCAATCCCAGCCGGGAACGTATTGCGCATCAAAGCCGGCGAGCTGCTTGCTCTTGACGATCATGTCCTTGAGCACCTTGTTGACGGCATGACCCATATGGATTTGTCCATTGGCATACGGTGGGCCATCGTGCAGCACGAACAGGGGCGCGCCGGCGCGGGCGTCGCGCAGCTTCTTGTAGATGCCTTTGTCGCTCCAGCCGCTGGCCCAGGCGGGTTCGCGCTTGGGCAGGTCACCGCGCATGGGGAAGGCGGTGTCGGGCAGGTTCAGGGTGCTGCGGTAATCAACTTTTTCGGTCATGGCCACTTCTCAGGTTGGGGGCGCAAAAATCGGGAAACGGGGCAGGGCGCAAAGCGCCAGGGGAGGGCTGCCGCCTGGGCGGTTCAGGACATACGCGGGGCTAGGTGCGTAAAGCGAGGCCCCGTCAAATTCGGCTGGACAGCCAGGCACGAGCGTCGTCACAGTCCTTGCGTATGCCTTGGGTCAAGGCATCCAGACCATCGTATTTGAGCTCGTCGTGCAGTTTGTGCAAAAGTTCCACGCGGATGATTTTACCGTAGGCACCCTCAGGCCCCAGTTCCGCGGGCCAATCCAGGCAATGGGTTTCCAGCAGCACGCGGCCGCCGTTCACATCGTTGGGGTCCAGTGAAGGTCGCACGCCCAGATTTGCCACGCCTTGCAAGGGCTTGTCGGACAGGCCATGCACCAGCACCACAAAGATGCCGCTGGCAGCCGGCTTCCAGTGGGCAAAGCGCAGGTTCAGGGTCTTGAAGCCCAGCGTGCGGCCCAGTTTGCGGCCATGCACCACGTGACCTGAAATGCAATAGGGGCGGCCCAGCAGCCGGGCGGCGTCGAGCATGCGACCTTCCCCCAACGCCTCGCGCACCGCAGAGCTGGACACGCGCAGGCCATGGCTGGCATCTGCGGCGCTGGTGGCGCTTACGTGGCGGTAGGAGATTTCGTAGCTGTTCATTCGCGCCACATCGAACCCCATGGCGTCACCCGCCGCGCTCAGGGTGGCGTAGTCGCCCGAGCGTTTGGCGCCGAAGCGAAAGTCGTCCCCCACCAGCACGTAGCGTGCGCCCATGCCTTGCACCAGAACGTCCTTGATGAACGCATCAGGTGTGAGAGCTGCGAGCCTCGCATCGAATGGCAAGACGATGGTCTGGTCGACGCCACACTGCGCCAGATCTTCCAGCTTGTCACGCAGGGTGCCAACGCGCGCCGGGGCCAGGTCAGGCTTGTGGTGTACCGAGGCAAAGAAATCACGCGGATGCGGCTCAAAGGTCAGCACGCAACTGGGCACGCCGCGTTGCGCGGCTTCGCCCCGCAGCAGTGACAGCATTGCCTGGTGACCTCGGTGCACGCCGTCAAAGTTGCCAATGGTCAGTGCGCAGGCCTGCGCCACGCCCGGGTGTTTGAAACCACGAAAAACCTTCATGAGCCTAGTATCTTTTTGATAGCAGACGGTGCTTGTCCGCCGTGCGTGTGAAGCAAATATGTCATCGAAACCCTGTATATTGTCACCTAGCGCGACATTCCTTCCGTTTAGGGCTTGGCGCGGCAGACATTTGCAGTCCGGGTTAGTGGTTTTTCAACCGTTGATGGAGGTCTTTTGTGAAAGTCTTGAAGTTGTCGGCCCAGGGGCTACCCCAGTCCTGGATCACGCTGGAGCAGGCGGTGATCCACTACGCAGCAGGTGAAGTGCGCTGGGAGTCCGGGGGGGAGGTGGCTGTGTTTCATGGCGGGCACAATGCGCGCACGGGCAGGCAGTCCATCATCCGTGTCAACAGCATCATCGGTACCCGTGGTGTGCCCAATATCAATCCTTTCAACCTGCGCCCCGGCCTGACCAACAGCAAATTATTCGCGCGGGACCGCAACGTGTGCGCCTACTGTGGCGGCTTGTTCCACGAAAGCGATCTGACCCGCGAGCACATCATTCCCTTTGCACAGAACGGTATCGATACCTGGATGAATGTGGTCACCGCCTGCAAGCCGTGCAACCACCGCAAGAGCAGCCGCACCCCCGAGCAGGCGCATATGCCCTTGCTGTACACCCCCTATGTGCCCAGCCTGTGGGAAGACTTCATTTTGCGCAACCGCCGCATCCTGGCGGACCAGATGGAATTCCTCATGGCCCACGTGCCGCGGTCCTCCAGACTGCTGACCTAGCCGTCTTCATGACGTGGCTGCGGTGGCATTGCACCGTTGCCACTGTTTTCCAGGGAGCCCATTGCCTTGTTGAAAGGAGTGCTCCCAACCATGCAGTTTCCCCATTCGTTCGATGACCGCCGCCGCAGTTTGCTCGTGGCGGGCATTTCCCTCCCCAGTGCGGGCCTGTTTACGACCATTCCCTTTGCGGCAAGTGCGACAGGGGTATCCGTCCAGGCCATGCTTGCCAAACCCTGGCAGGCAAACCTCGATCCTGCAGACTATCTGGTGAGCGAAAAGCTCGACGGCGTGCGGGCGCTGTGGGATGGCAAGGTACTGCGTTTTCGCAGCGGCAGGCCCATTGCTGCACCCGCCTGGTTTGTGAAGGACCTTCCCGCGATGTTTTTGGATGGGGAGTTGTGGGGCGGCCGCCACCGCTTTGACCAGGTGTCAGGCACGGTGCGCGCAAGCGAGCCCTTGGATGGGCAATGGCATGCTGTGCGCTACATGCTGTTTGACCTGCCGCAGAGTTCCGATCCATTTGCGCAGCGCGCAGCGCATATGCAGGAGCTGGTTGCGCAATCGCGCCTGCCTTGGCTTCAGGCCGTCGAACAAGGTGACGTGGCGGATTCGGCTGCGTTGCATCAGCGTCTGCGAGGCGTAGTGGCCGCCGGGGGCGAAGGTTTGGTGCTGCACAGGCGCGATGCCTTATGGGCGCCCGGTCGCAGCGACGCCTTGCGCAAGCTCAAGCCGCTACCGGACGAAGAAGGGCTGGTGCTGGCCCATCTGCCGGGAACCGGCAAGTACCAGGGAAAGATGGGCGCCTTGCTGTTGCAGACGCCCGAAGGCCAGCGCTTTGCGCTGGGCAGCGGGTTTGCCGATGCAATGCGCGCCCAGCCGCCCGCCGTGGGATCACTGGTCACCTACCGCTACCGGGATCGCACGGCCACGGGTCTGCCCAAGTTCGCCAGCTTTTTGAGGGTGCGCGATGCGGAGTAACGGTCTTCCTTCATCTGTTTGAATGACGTGTTCGGCGCCCCATGGGTGACACGTGACAAAATCCGCGGCACATGAAAAACATCGTCATCCTGATTTCCGGCGGCGGCTCCAATATGGCGGCCATTGTGCGTACGGCTGAGCGCGAGCACTGGGAGCAACGGCTGGGGGCCCGCGTGGCGGCAGTCGTCAGCAACCGTGTGGACGCCAAGGGGCTGGAGTTCGCCAAAGCGCAGGGTATTGCCACCCAGGTGCTGGACCACAAGGCATTTCCCAGCCGCGAAGCGTTTGATCAGGCACTGGGCGATGCCATCAGCCGTTATGACACACCCGAGCAGCCTGCGCTGGTGGTGTTGGCCGGTTTCATGCGCATCCTGACCCCCGCCTTTGTGGAGCGATTTGCCGGACGTTTGACCAACATCCATCCATCACTGCTGCCCGCATTCACCGGGCTGCACACGCATCAGCGGGCGATTGACGCGGGGTGCAAGTTTGCCGGGGTCACCGTGCATCTGGTCACTGCGGAGCTGGACCACGGCCCCATCCTCGATCAGGCGGTTGTACCGGTTCTGCCGGATGACACGGCAGACACCCTGGCAGCGCGTGTGCTGACCCAGGAGCACCTGATCTATCCGCGGGCCATTGCCAGGCTACTGGCCGTCTGACAGCTTGGCAAAACGGGGCTGCCTGACGCCCTGGAATTCGATCTCCTCCAGAAACATGGCTGCCGGGCGCACCCAGAGCCCGTGCTCGCCGTAGAGCGCGCGGTATAAGGTCATGGGCTCGCAGGTCTCGCTGTGCCGCACCGTGTCCAGCACTTCGTACAAATTGCCCTTGTAATGGCGGTACTTGCCGGGCGGTGTGGTGATCAGTGGGGGGAGGTTTTCGTCGCTCATGGGACAATCCTAGCCTATGCATCCAAAAGCTCTGCTGGACGCCTGCGCCGAATTGGTCAGGCTTACCCTCAAATTCGACCACCCGGCGGACGCCATCGTGGCCCGCTTCTTTCGTGACCACCGAGGCTTCGGGCCGCGCGAGCGCGCCACCATGGCGGAGACGGTCTACACCGTCTTGCGCAAGAAACAGTTGTTCGACCATCTGGCACCCTCGGGCAGTGGCCCCAAGGAGCGTCGTCTGGCCATCCTGGGCTTTTATGGCCCGGGTGACTTTCTGCGCAGCGCACTGACCGATCAGGAAAAGAACTGGCTGGACGCGTGCGAAAAGGTCAAGCCCGAGGACCTGATGGAGCGCCACCGCCACAATCTGCCGGAGTGGCTGGTGCAGCCCCTCAAGGACCAGCTTGGCGACGGCTTCTGGCCTCTGGTCGAAAGCCTCAACAAGGGCGCCGGACTGGACCTGCGCGTCAACGACTTCAAGGCCAAGCGTGCCGATGTGCAAAAGGAATTGGCTGCAGCCGGAATCAAGGCCGTGCCAACGCCATATTCCCCCTGGGGCCTGCGCATTGCCGGGCGGCCTTCGCTTAACAAGATGGACGCCTTTGTCCGTGGCGATTTCGAAGTGCAGGACGAAGGCTCGCAACTGCTGGCCATGCTGGTGGACGCCAAGCGCGGCGAGATGGTGGTTGACTTCTGTGCCGGGGCTGGCGGCAAGACACTGGCCTTGGGGGCTGCCATGCGCAGCACCGGGCGCCTGTATGCGTTCGACACCTCGGCCCACCGTCTGGATTCTTTCAAGCCGCGCATGGCCCGTAGCGGTTTGTCCAATGTGCACCCAGCTGCAATTGCCCACGAGCGTGATGATCGCGTCAAGCGCCTGGCAGGCAAGATCGACCGCGTGCTGGTGGATGCACCGTGCACTGGCATGGGAACGCTGCGCCGCAATCCGGACCTGAAATGGCGCCAGAACCTGCAGACCGTGGAAGAGATGACGGTCAAGCAGACGGCCATTCTGCAAAGTGCGGCGCGCCTGGTGAAGTCCGGTGGGCGTCTGGTGTACGCCACCTGCAGCGTGCTGCCGCAGGAGAACGAGGCCATTGCCCAGATTTTCAGTGAGGCCAATCCGGACTTTGTACCCTTGCCGGTAGGCCAGGTTCTGACCCAGCTGAAAGTTGCCGATGCCGCCAAGCTCTGCAGCGGCGGTGAGGATGGGCAGCTCTATCTGCGCCTGTGGCCGCACGTGCACGAGACAGATGGCTTCTTTGCTGCAGTGTGGCAAAGAAAATAGTGGCTGCTGAATAGCCTTGGCACGTAAAATCCAAGGCTTAATCGATAAAAGTGCACATATCAGCACTTTCCCTTCTCCAAATAACTGGTTTCTTTATGTTGTTACCTGACTGGGCTGTGCTGAACGCAGCAATTGAGTGGCTTGCGAACGGCGCGTGGGCTTTGACTTGGTGGCAGATTGTTCTGTTCACTTTGGCCCTGACGCACATCACCATGATCAGCGTCACCGTCTTCCTGCACCGCCACCAGGCGCATCGCGCGCTGGACCTGCACCCGCTGGCTTCGCACTTCTTCCGTTTCTGGCTGTGGTTGACCACCGGCCAGGTTACCAAGGAGTGGGCATCGATTCACCGCAAGCACCACGCCAAATGCGAGCAGCCTGAAGACCCGCACAGCCCGCATGTGTACGGCATCAAGAAGGTGCTGACGCAAGGGGCCGAGCTGTACCGCGCCGAATCCAAGAATCTGGAAACCCTGGCCCGTTACGGCCACGGCACGCCGAATGACTGGATTGAGCGCAACCTGTACACCCGCTATTCCTGGCAGGGTGTGGGTCTGATGATGATCATCGACCTGTTCCTGTTTGGTGCGGCAGGCTTGGCAGTCTGGGCCGTGCAGATGGCTTGGACGCCCATCATGGCGGCGGGCATCATCAATGGTGCAGCGCATTACTGGGGCTATCGCAATTTCGAGGCACCGGACGCCAGCACCAATATCTCGCCCTGGGGCATCCTCATTGCCGGGGAAGAACTGCATAACAACCACCACACCTATCCCACTTCCGCCAAACTATCGGTCAAGCCCTATGAGTTCGATATTGGTTGGATGTACATCAGCCTGATGCAGATGGTGGGGCTGGCCAAGGTCAAGAAGACGCCGCCCAAGGCTGCCTATGGCGACATCCGTCCTGTGGCCGACGAGAAGACTCTGGAAGCACTGATTGCCAATCGCTACGAGCTGATGGCAACCTATGCCAAGGGCATGCGCCAAACGGCCAAGAACGAGTTTGAAGCCATGAAGGCCCGCAGCGCCGACGCCGCGGTCATCAAGGCAGCCAGGCGCTGGCTGCACCGTGATGAAGAAAAGGTGCCCGCGTCCGCTGCGCCCGAGCTGGCCAAGGCCCGTGCGGCATCGCCTGTGCTGGACAAGATGGTCACCATGCGGGAAGAGCTGCGCCAGATGTGGTTGAACACGCATGTCTCTCGCGATCAGTTGGCTCTGGAATTGCAGGCCTGGTGCCGCCGTGCAGAGGAAAGCGGTATTGCAGTTCTGCACGAGTTCTCCATGAAGCTGCGGGCTGCGCACGTTTAAGGTGCTTATGCTCGGTTAACCAAGCCCGCTTTTGAGCGGGCTTTTTTATTGTGCGGAAGGTTGTTGAAGTCATTGCCGACGCTCCAGATCCGTCGGGCCATGCGTTTTGCTCCGTGTCCCCCGCGCCCGTTGGGCGCTCCTCCTTTACCTGCGCAAAACGCATGGCCCGACGGATCTTGCGAGAAGAGGGGCGTCAACTGCTTTGGAGATCGCTTTTTGGTGCGCCGACCACTCCAGCGCTTGGCAAGGGACAGGCCTTTTGCGCAGGTAAAGGAGGAGGGCGAAGCCCGGGGGACACGGAGCAAAAGGCCTGTCCCTTGCCAAGCGCGGGCGAGATACAAAAGACATCAAATGCAAAAGGTTCAGACGCAAAAAAGCCCGCATGAGAGCGGGCTTTTGGGATTCAAGGGAAGCCTGAATTACTTCAGCTTCATTTCCTTGTATTCCACATGCTTGCGAGCCTTGGGATCAAATTTCTTGATCAGCATCTTCTCGGGCATGGTCTTCTTGTTCTTGCTGGTGGTGTAGAAGTGACCGGTGCCAGCTGTAGATTCCAGCTTGATTTTTTCGCGTCCGCCTTTGGTTGCCATGGTGCTCTACTCCTTAAGCTTGGCCACGTGCGCGCAAATCGGCGAGCACAGAGTCGATACCGTTCTTGTCGATCAGACGAAGGCCGGCGTTGGAAATGCGCAGGCGAACCCAGCGATTTTCAGACTCCACCCAGAAACGGCGGTATTGCAGGTTCGGCAGGAACCGGCGCTTGGTTTTGTTGTTGGCGTGGGAAACGTTGTTTCCGACCATCGGGCCTTTACCCGTTACTTCGCATACGCGTGCCATGAGGACACTCCGATTGAAACGGTCTTAACTCACGATCCGCGCGTGCCATACAGGCACGCCGATCTCGCCAAGACCTCACCTCGCCAAGAAAAAGGGTGGCGGTAACCCTGTGCTGTTTCCAGCAAAGCCTCTGATTATAGCCGACTATTCCTGTTCCAGGAAGCGCTGGGCGTCCAGGGCGGCCATGCAGCCGGTTCCGGCACTGGTAATGGCCTGGCGGTATACGTGGTCGGCCACGTCACCAGCGGCAAACACACCTGGCACGCTGGTCATGGTGGCAAAGCCATTCAGACCACCTTTGGTGACCACATAGCCGCCATTCATTTCCAGTTGACCATTGAATATCTCGGAGTTCGGCGCGTGGCCGATGGCGATAAAGCAGCCCTTGAGCGTCAGGTCTTCGGTAGATCCATCCACCGTACTCTTCAGTCGGATGCCGGTGACGCCGGAAGCATCACCCAGCACTTCGTCCAGGGTGCGGAAGGTCTTGAGCTCGATCTTGCCTGCGGCGACTTTTTCCATCAGCTTGTCGATCAGGATGGCTTCGGCCTTGAACTTGTCACGGCGGTGCACCAGGTACACCTTCTGGGCGATGTTGGACAGGTAGAGCGCTTCTTCGACAGCCGTATTGCCGCCGCCGACTACGCAGCACACTTCATTGCGGTAGAAGAAGCCGTCGCAGGTGGCGCAGCCCGACACACCTTTGCCCATGAAGGCCGTCTCGGATGGCAGGCCCAGGTACTTGGCTGAGGCGCCGGTAGCGACGATCAACGAGTCGCAGGTGTATTCGCCGCTGTCACCTTTCAGGGTGAAAGGGCGCTTGCTCAGGTCGACCGCACTGATGTGGTCGAAAACGATTTCAGTCTTGAAGCGTTCTGCGTGCTCCAGGAAACGTTGCATCAGTTCGGGGCCCTGCACGCCGTTGACGTCGGCGGGCCAGTTGTCTACTTCGGTGGTGGTCATCAGTTGGCCGCCCTGGGCGATACCGGTCACCAGCATGGGGCTGAGGTTGGCACGTGCGGCGTAGATGGCAGCGGTATAGCCCGCGGGGCCGGATCCCAGGACCAGGACCTTGGCGTGTTTGGAGGAGGACATGCAATGCTTTCTGAGAGTGTGGGCCTACGCACTGGTTGCGTCTGATGGCTCGCAAGTGCCATTGTAAATAGTCGCCTGTAGGCCCCGCTGCGCTGGGGATTTGCCAAACCGAACCCATACCGGGCTGGAACGGGTTCGGGTTTACGGGCATGGGGTAAGCTTGCAGTCTCGGTTTTGCACATGACATATTCGCTACACACTCTTCAGTCTTCCGGCCCACGGCCAACACCGACTCCTACCGGTTTGGCACGTTTTGCCAACGAACTGGCCCTGGTGGCCGGATTTATCGTGATAGCCGTCTGGCTGATCGCCATGCTGAGCTATTCGCCGCAGGATGCGGCCTGGTCTACCTCGGGTACCGGTTTGGCCGTGATGAACCGCGCCGGGCGCCTGGGTGCCTGGATGGCGGATATGAGTTACTTTTTGCTGGGCTTTTCGGCCTGGTGGGGGCTGGCCGTCTGCTTGCGTCAATGGTTGGCCATGCTTGCCCAGCGGCTGCGCGGGGACGGGCTGCAGCCGGAAGGTCACACCGCTGCATCAGCCCAATCACCTGCTTTCAGCCACCGCTGGACATTCTGGCTCGGGCTGGTCCTGCTTCTTTTCAGCAGCACCACGTTGGAGTGGACACGTTTGTACCGATTCGAAAGTCTGCTGCCGGGTCACAGCGGAGGCGTGCTGGGTTATGTGCTGGGCGCGTGGAGTGTGCGCTGGCTGGGTTTTGCTGGCTCAGGCCTGGTGGCCATCGTTCTGGGCCTGGTCGGTTGCTCGCTGGTGTTCCGCTTCTCCTGGCTGCAAGTGGCGGAGCGCTTGGGTGCCTGGATCTATTCCTTTGTGGAATCCCAGCGGGAAAAGCGCGAAATGGCGCAGGACTTTGAGATCGGCCAGCAGGCCATGCGTGAGCGTGAGGAAGTGGTGATCGAGGAGCGCGAGGAAATCGTGCAGCACCATCCGCAGCCAGTCATTATTGAGCCGCCGCTGCACGTGGATGTGCCGCAAAGTACCCGCGTAGCCAAGGAACGCCAGAAACCGCTTTTCAGCGAGATGCCGGATTCCAAGCTGCCACAGGTGGCTTTGCTCGACGAAGCATTGCAACGGCAGGAAACCGTTTCGCCCGAGACGCTGGAAATGACCAGCCGCATGATCGAAAAGCGGCTGAAGGATTTTGGTGTGGAGGTGCGTGTGGTACTGGCCCAACCCGGGCCGGTGATTACCCGTTACGAGATCGAGCCGGCCACAGGGGTCAAGGGCTCGCAGATCGTGGGGCTGGCCAAGGATCTGGCGCGCTCGCTCAGTCTGGTGTCCATCCGTGTGGTGGAGACCATTCCTGGCAAGAACTACATGGCGCTGGAGTTGCCCAATGCCAAACGCCAGAGCATTCGCCTTTCCGAGATTCTGGGTTCGCAGGTCTACAACGAGGCCAAGTCCATGCTCAGCATGGGCCTGGGCAAGGACATCATCGGCAACCCCATCGTGGCCGATCTCGCCAAGATGCCGCACGTGCTGGTGGCCGGTACCACCGGCTCCGGCAAATCGGTGGGTATCAATGCCATGATTTTGAGCCTGCTCTACAAGGCCGAGGCACGCGATGTGCGGTTGCTGATGATAGACCCCAAGATGCTGGAAATGTCGGTGTATGAAGGCATTCCCCATCTGCTGTGTCCGGTCGTGACCGACATGAAGCAGGCCTCCAATGGTTTGAACTGGTGCGTGGCCGAAATGGAAAAGCGCTACAAACTCATGAGCAAGATGGGCGTTCGCAATCTGGCTGGCTTCAATGCCAAGATTGACGAAGCCAAGGCCAAGGGCGAGTTCGTCTACAACCCGTTCAGCCTGACGCCCGAAAGCCCCGAGCCACTGGAGCGTCTGCCCCACATCGTGGTGGTGATCGATGAGCTGGCTGACCTGATGATGGTGGTTGGCAAGAAGATTGAAGAGCTCATTGCACGGCTGGCGCAGAAAGCCCGCGCTGCAGGTATCCACCTGATCCTTGCCACACAGCGCCCCAGCGTGGATGTGATTACCGGCCTGATCAAGGCCAACATACCGACGCGCATCGCATTCCAGGTGAGCAGCAAGATCGACAGCCGCACCATCCTAGACCAGATGGGGGCCGAGGCCCTGCTGGGCATGGGTGACATGCTCTACATGCCCAGTGGTACGGGCTTGCCGATCCGGGTGCATGGCGCGTTTGTGAGCGACGATGAGGTTCATCGCGTGGTGAGCTACCTCAAGGAGCAAGGTGGTGAGCCCAACTACATCGAAGGTATTCTGGAGGGTGGCACCGTCGATGGCGAGGATGGTGGCATGTTGGGTGAAGCCGGAGGCGAAAAAGATCCCATGTACGACCAGGCCGTGGAAGTTGTGCTCAAGAATCGCAAGGCCAGCATTTCCCTGGTACAACGCCACCTCAAGATCGGCTACAACCGCGCGGCCCGGCTGGTGGAAGACATGGAAAAGGCTGGTCTTGTGAGCTCCATGAGCAGCAGCGGCCAGCGCGACATCCTGGTGCCCGCGCGCAACGAATAATCATGCTGAAAAAACTTTTTGCCTTCGGGCTGCTGGCCGCCACGGCCATCACTGCAAACGCGTCCGGGCTGGATAGCCTGGAGCAGTTTGTCAAAACGGCCAAGACCGGGCGTGCCGACTTCACGCAGACGGTGACCGCGCCGACCAAAGAGGGGCAACCCGTGCGCACCAAGACTTCCAGCGGCGTCTTTGAGTTTGCACGCCCCAGCCGCTTTCGCTTCAACTATCGCAAGCCGTTCGAGCAAACCATTGTTGCCGACGGACAGACGCTGTGGCTGTATGACGTAGATCTGAATCAGGTGACGTCGCGCAAGCAATCGACGGCGCTGGCTTCCAGCCCTGCGGCAGTCATTGCCTCGGCTCCCGATCTCAAGGCACTGCAGGCAGACTTTGTGCTGACGTCCGCGCCCGACAAGGACGGTCTTGAATGGGTGCTGGCGAGTCCCAAGGCCAAGGACGGCTTGCTGCAGTCCGTGCGCGTCGGTTTTCAAGGGGTGGAGCTGTCGGTGTTGGAAATTGTGGACAGTTTTGGACAGCGCTCGGTCATGCGGTTCAGCAATCTGCGCGTCAACGCACCCTTGGATGCAGGGGCATTTCAATTCAAGCCGCCTGCGGGCGCTGACGTGATCCAGCAATAGCCTCCTTATGGCCAAGCCAGCGCCGAATCACCAGCCATTGGCCGAACGCCTGCGTCCCAAGAGTCTGGGCGAGGTCATTGGTCAGCAGCATCTGCTGGGGCCGGGCATGGCTTTGCGTCTGGCTTTCGAATCCGGTCAACCGCACAGCTGCATCCTGTGGGGGCCGCCGGGCACCGGCAAGACCACCATTGCACGACTGATGGCCGACGCCTTTGATGCGCAGTTCATCACCATCAGCGCGGTATTGGGCGGTGTCAAGGACATACGCGATGCGGTGGAGCAGGCACAAACCGCACGCGACGGTTTGGAGCAGCGACGCACCATCGTGTTTGTTGATGAGGTGCATCGCTTCAACAAGAGTCAACAGGATGCCTTTCTCCCACACGTGGAAAGTGGGCTGTTCACGTTCATTGGGGCGACCACGGAGAACCCTTCTTTCGAAGTGAATTCGGCGCTGCTGTCGCGTGCTGCGGTCTACGTGCTGCAGTCGTTGGGGCCGCAGGACATGCAGCAGATCGTGGAGCGGGCCATTGCCGAGAGCACGCTGCCGGCGATTGAAGCGGCTGCAGTGGATCGCCTGATTGCATATGCTGATGGCGATGCGCGACGCCTGCTCAATACGCTGGAGACGCTGGCCATTGCCGCCATGCAGGAGAAGATTGCCGAGATCTCCGACGTCTGGCTGCTCAAGGTGCTGGGCGAACGCATGCGCCGCTATGACAAAGGGGGCGAGCAGTTTTATGACACCATCTCGGCGCTGCACAAAAGTGTGCGTGGATCGGACCCGGATGCCTCGCTGTATTGGTTTGTACGCATGCTCGATGGTGGTGCCGACCCGCGCTACATGGCGCGCCGACTGATTCGCATGGCCAGTGAAGACATCGGTCTGGCGGACCCACGCGCCCTGCGACTGGCACTGGATGCCGCCGACGTATATGAGCGCCTGGGCACCCCGGAAGGTGAGCTGGCGTTGGCCGAATGCGTGGTCTATCTGGCTGTGGCTCCCAAGTCCAACGCGGTCTACAAGGCTTACAACGCTGCCAAGTCATTCATCAAGAAGGACGGCACACGCCCGGTGCCCATGCACCTGCGCAATGCACCGACCAAGCTCATGAAGGAACTGGACTACGGCAAGGGCTACCGATACGCCCATGATGAAGAGGATGGATTCGCCGCGGGCGAGCAATACCTGCCCGATGGCTTGCAGGATCAACGTTTTTACCAGCCTGTGGAGCGCGGGCTGGAAATTCGCATTGCCGAGAAAATGCGAACCTTGCATGCGCTCAACCAAAAAAAACATAAGAGCGACTAATGGGCCATGATTCGCGACCGCGCGAGGGTAAACCCCCGCCGCGCTGCGACTGAAACACCGCCCCCTTTCGCTACAATCCCCCCCACTCAAGCGCCACCAAACCCAATGTGGCGAGTTTCTTGCTAGGAACTGGTAGAGCCCACAAGGCCGAACCGCTTGTCAACAAAATGCAAACACAGCTTGTTGGTTCAGGCGCCGGCCACAAATCGGAGATAAGTTTATGGATATATTGGTACAGCAGATCATCAACGGTCTGGTGTTAGGTAGCATGTATGCGCTCATCGCGCTGGGCTACACGATGGTGTACGGCATCATCAACCTCATCAACTTCGCCCATGGTGAGGTCATGATGGTGGGGGCATTGACCAGTTGGACCGTCATTGGCTGGCTGCAGCCCGCGATGCCCGGCATCCCAGGGTTTGTGCTCCTCTTCATTGCACTCGTCATAGCGTGCGTGGTGGCAGCCACTCTCAACTTCCTGATTGAGAAGATCGCCTACCGCCCCTTGCGCAACAGTCCCAAGCTGGCCCCCTTGATCACCGCCATCGGCATGTCCATCCTCTTGCAGACGCTGGCCATGATCATCTGGAAGCCCAACTACAAGTCCTATCCCACGCTGCTGCCCAGCACGCCCATTGATATTGCCGGGGCAGTGATCACGCCGACCCAGGTGATGATCCTGGGCGTGACTGCCGTTTCGTTGGCACTGCTGATGTGGCTGGTCAATTACACCAAGCTCGGTCGCGCCATGCGCGCCACCGCCGAGAACCCCCGTGTGGCGGGTTTGATGGGTGTCAAGCCTGATATGGTGATTTCTGCGACCTTCATCATCGGTGCCGTGCTGGCTGCCATTGCCGGTGTGATGTATGCCTCCAATTACGGTACGGCACAACATGCCATGGGCTTCCTGCCTGGCCTCAAGGCCTTCACTGCGGCTGTGTTCGGTGGCATCGGCAATCTGGCTGGCGCCGTGGTCGGCGCGATCCTGCTGGGCCTGATCGAGTCCATCGGTGCGGGCTACATCGGCGACTTGACCGGTGGTGTGCTGGGAAGCAATTACTCCGACATTTTTGCCTTCATCGTGCTGATCATTGTGTTGACCTTGCGTCCTTCGGGCTTGCTGGGTGAGCGTGTTGCTGACCGTGCGTGAGGAGAACATCAACATGACACAACAAAAGAAAATCGTCACTTTCCTTGCTGCGGGTATTGCGCTGATCGTGCTGCCGCTGTTTCTGCAAAGCTTTGGCAATGCCTGGGTGCGTATTGCCGACGTGGCCTTGCTCTATGTGCTGCTCTCGCTGGGTCTGAACATTGTGGTGGGTTACGCCGGTCTGCTGGACTTGGGCTATGTGGCTTTCTTTGCCATTGGCGCTTACATGTATGGCCTGCTGTCTTCGCCGCACTTGTCGGAATCCTTCGAGTTCATTGCGCAGACCTTTCCCAATGGACTGCACCAGCCGCTATGGGTGATCATCCCCGCCGGTGCCGGTCTGGCAGGTCTGTTTGGCGTGCTGCTGGGCGCGCCTACCTTGCGTTTGCGTGGTGACTACCTTGCCATTGTGACACTGGGCTTCGGCGAAATCATCCGCGTGTTCATGAACAACCTGGACGCGCCCATCAACATCACCAACGGCCCCAAGGGCATCAGCTCGATCGACTCGCTGCACTTCTTCGGGCTGGATCTGGGCAAGAAGGTATCGGTCGGTGGCTTTGAAATCGCCTCCGTCTCGCTGTATTACTACCTGTTCCTGGTGCTGGTGCTCTTCAGTATCGTCATCTGCCACCGCCTGGAACTCTCGCGTGTGGGACGCGCCTGGATGGCCATCCGTGAAGACGAAATTGCGGCCAAGGCCATGGGCATCAACACCCGCAACATGAAGCTGCTGGCTTTCGGCATGGGCGCCACCTTTGGTGGTGTGTCGGGTGTGATGTTCGGTGCCTTCCAGGGCTTCATTTCGCCAGAGTCTTTCACCCTGATGGAGTCGGTGATGATCGTGGCCATGGTGGTGCTTGGCGGTGTGGGGCATTTGCCCGGCGTGGTGCTGGGCGCTGTGCTGCTGTCAGCTCTGCCCGAAGTGCTGCGCTTCGTCGCAGGCCCCCTGCAAGCTGCTACCGGCGGTCGACTGGATGCGTCCATTCTCCGTCAACTGCTGATTGCATTGGCCATGATCACCATCATGCTCTCCAGGCCGCGTGGCCTGTGGCCCTCACCCGAGCACGGCAAGTCCTTGCAGACGGCCAAATCCTGAAGCAGTGGGAAATACCAACATGACAGATACCGTATTGAACGTCTCCGGTGTGTCCAAGCGCTTTGGCGGCCTGCAGGCCCTGAGCGATGTGGGCATCAATATCAAGCGTGGCCAGGTGTATGGCCTGATCGGCCCCAATGGCGCCGGCAAGACCACTTTCTTCAACGTGCTGACTGGGCTCTACACGCCCGACAGCGGCAGTTTCGAGTTGGCAGGCAAGCCCTACCAACCCACCGCAGTGCACCTGGTGGCCAAGGCCGGCATTGCACGCACCTTCCAGAACATCCGCTTGTTCTCTGAAATGACCGCCCTGGAAAATGTGATGGTAGGTCGCCACATCCGTACCCATTCCGGCCTGTTTGGCGCGGTGCTGCGCACCCCCAGCTTCAAGAAGGAGGAGGCCGAGATTGCCGCCCGTGCCCAGGAGTTGCTGAACTACGTGGGCATTGGTAAGTTCACCGACTACAAGGCACGCACCCTGAGCTATGGTGACCAGCGTCGTCTGGAGATTGCCCGTGCGCTGGCAACCGATCCGCAACTGATTGCGCTGGACGAGCCCGCAGCCGGCATGAACGCTACCGAAAAGGTCATGCTGCGCGAGCTGATTGACCAGATCCGCAAGGACAACCGCACCATCCTGCTGATCGAGCACGATGTGAAGCTGGTGATGGGACTGTGTGACCGTGTCACGGTGCTGGACTACGGCAAGCAGATTGCCGAAGGCACACCGGCTGATGTACAGAAGAACGAAAAAGTGATTGAGGCCTACCTGGGCACCAGCGGGCACTGAGGACTAGACACATGACAAAACAGACTTTACTCAAAGTGACCGGCCTCAAGGTCGCATACGGTGGCATTCAGGCAGTCAAGGGTGTGGACTTCGAAGTGCATGAAGGCGAGCTGGTGTCCCTGATCGGCTCCAACGGTGCTGGCAAGACCACCACCATGAAGGCCATTACTGGCACCCTTCCCATCAATGCTGGTGACATCGAATACCTGGGCCGCAGCATCAAGGGTCAAGGCCCTTGGGACTTGGTCAAGCAAGGCCTGGCCATGGTGCCGGAAGGCCGTGGCGTGTTCACCCGCATGACCATCATCGAAAACCTGCAGATGGGTGCCTACATCCGCAGCGACAAGGCCGATATTGCGACCGACATGGAGAAGATGTTCGCCATCTTCCCGCGTCTGAAGGAGCGCAAGGACCAATTGGCAGGCACCATGTCGGGCGGTGAGCAACAGATGCTGGCGATGGGCCGTGCGCTCATGAGCCGCCCCAAGGTGCTGCTGCTGGACGAGCCTTCCATGGGTCTGTCGCCCATCATGGTCGACAAGATCTTCGAAGTGGTGCGTGACGTGTATGCACAAGGCGTAACCATTCTGCTGGTGGAGCAAAACGCCAGCCGCGCACTGGCGCTTGCCAATCGCGGTTATGTGATGGAGTCCGGCATCGTCACCATGGGCGGTGACGCCAAGCAGATGCTGAACGACCCCAAGGTGCGCGCAGCCTATCTGGGCGAATAAGCACTACGTCTTCTTCTGCGCGAAGCCACACGGGCACTTCCCCGTGTGGCTTTCGTGTTTTTGGTTTCCCCCCATGAATGTCCACGTCATTTCCCTGTTGTTCGTCACCCTGGTATGGGGTGCCACCTTCCCCGTCTTGAAGATTGCCACGGCCCAGCTCAGCGGTATTGAAACCTCGGCTTTGCGTTTTCTGTTGGCGGCAGTCTGCATGTTGCCCTGGGCGGTGCGCGCGCCGCGCAAAGCGTGGCGCGATGGTGCGTTACTGGGGGCCTTGGTACTGTTTTCCTACGTGGCGCAGGCCTATGGTCTGCAGTTCATTTCGAGCAATCGCAGCGCCTTCCTCACCAGCCTGAATGTGCTGATGGTTCCGCTGTTCGGGGTGGTGATTGGCAATGCACTGTCCTGGCGCGTCGTGCTGGCCGCAGTCCTCGCTTGTTCGGGCATCGGCCTGATGTCCTGGGACGGTGGCGCTGACTGGGCTGCCGATGCAGCCACTGTTGCTGGCGCAGCCGGATACGCCATTTATGTGATTGTGCTGTCTGCACGTGCCGGACGGCATGAAGCGCGCATGCTGGCGGCCACGCAAATTGTCTGGATGGCGGTGCTGGGGTGTGCCTGGATGGTGCTGGATGCAAAGAACACGGATACGCTGCGGACTCTAGGCAGTCGGCTGAATGTCGAAATCCTCTGGGGGCTGGCTTATCTGGGCGTGGTGGCCACCGCAGGCATGCTGTTCCTGCAGGCACGCGCCCAGCGCCATGTGCGGGCGGACAAGGCCGCACTCATCTACGCCATGGAGCCGGTCTTTGCGGCGATGTTCGCTTGGGTTTGGCTGTCGGAAGGCTTGAGCCTGCGGGCAGCCCTGGGGGCTGCCGTTGTGGTCTTTGCGGTGGTGTTCAGCGAGTGGAAGTTAGTACAGCAATAGTTGCTGGTCAGACATGCGCCTTGTCAGCTTCCGAAGTAAAGGCATCGGCGAAGAAGTTATCTTCCGGCAGACCGGCCTGTGAGCAGAAGTCCTTGCGTGCAGAGTCCACCACGATCGGTGCACCACAGGCATAGACCTGGTGCGCTGACAGGTCGGCATAGTCTTGCAGCACGGCGCGGTGTACGAATCCTGTGCGGCCTGTCCAGCCGTCTTCGGGCAGCGCATCGGACACCACTGGAACGTAAGTGAGCCACGGGTGTGCCAAGGCAAACTCCTTGACCCAGGCATCCATGTACAGGTCCGCAGGCCTGCGACCACCCCAATACAGCGTGGCGGGGCGGTTTATGTCCTTGTGCTGCATGTGTTCCAGCAGGGCCTTGATGGGCGCAAACCCGGTACCCGACGCGAGCAGGATGATGGGCGACTCGGAATCCTCACGCAGGAAGAATGAACCAAATGGTCCTTCGATGCGCAGAATGTCTTTCTCCTTCATGGAGCCGAATACCAGATCGGTGAACTTGCCTCCGGGCATGTGGCGGATGTGTAGCTCCATAGGTGCACCTTCAGCAGGTGCACTGGCCATGGAGTAGCTGCGGCGCGATCCGTCGCGCAACATGAATTCGATGTACTGGCCCGCGCGGTACAGGAAGTTGTCGTTGGCCGGCAGTTGCAGCTTCATGACGATCACATCGGAAGAAACCTTTTGCATGCTGCTCACGCGCGTGGGCATCTTCTTGATGGGTAAGGCACCTTCCTCAGTCACCTGGCGCGACTCCAGCACCAAATCGGATTGCGGTTGCGCGCAGCAGGTCAGGATGAATCCAGCGGCGGCTTCGTCCGCGCTCAGGGCCTTTTCCTGATGGGTGCCATGCACCACCGAACCCGAGAGCATCTTGCATTTGCAGCTGCCGCAGGCGCCGTCCTTGCAGCCATAGGGCAGACCTATGCCCTGGCTGATGCCAGCGGACAAGACGGTTTCGTTGCTGCTTGCCGTGAAGGTCCTGCCACTGGGCTGTACGGTGACGGAGAAGGTGGAGGCATGGTTGCCGGTTGAACTCATCTTTTTGGGTATCCTGTCTGCTGTATCTTTTTAGCAGCCTGAATTGTGCCTTCAAACCAAAACCCTCTCGGCGCGCTGCCAGCGCGCTTTCGTCGCCAGCGTGTATTGATTGTGGGGTGTGGAGACGTGGGTATGCGTGTGGCCAGGCATCTGGAGGGCAGGGCACGCGTGCTGGCACTGAGTTCCTCGCCGCAGCGATTCGACGCACTGCGTGCCAGGGACATAGTCCCGCTGACAGGCAATCTGGATCGTGCCGCCACCTTGGCGCGTTTGGCCGGTCTTGCAGACCGTGTGGTGTATCTGGCCCCCCCGCCTACCGAAGGCTGGCAGGACCCGCGTGCCGTTGCCTTGCTGCGTGCGCTGCGTCTGCGGGGCTTGCCCGTACAACTGGTGTACGGTTCCACCAGCGGTGTCTATGGCGACTGCGCAGGCGTATGGGTGGACGAGACCCGACCCACCAGTGCTACCACCCCACGTGCCCGCAGGCGTGTGGCAGCGGAAGAGAGCGTGCGCTTCTTCGGGCGCTCCACGGGCGTGCGCACGCAGATACTGCGCATCCCCGGCATCTATGCGCCGGACCGCGAAGGCGGCACGCCCGAAGCGCGCCTGCAAAAGGGCACACCGGTGCTCTGTGCCGAGGACGATGTCTACACCAACCACATCCATGCCGATGACCTGGCACGCGCATGCCTGGCTGCGCTGTGGAAAGGCCGGCCGCAAAGGGTTTACAACGTCAGTGATGACACCGAAATGAAGATGGGTGATTACTACGACTGGGCGGCAGACCATTACCGACTGCCGCGTCCCCCGCGGGTGCCCCGCGACGGCGCCCAGCGCCAATTGCCGGTGATGTTGCTGAGTTTCATGAGCGAGTCGCGCCGTCTGGTCAACACCCGCATGAAACAGGAGCTTGGCCTGCGGCTGCGTTATCCCTCGGTACGCGAAGGCTTGCAGTAGTACCCGTAGAGAGCCTTCCAGACCAGCCAGCTGGTGAACAGCGTGATGGGAAAAGCCCAGAGCACGTCACTTAGCCAATGGGCCACGTCGGCCATGCGGGCAAAGCCGATCACCAGTCCGGCTGCAATGCCGGCCGCAGCCCACAGTCGCTGGCGGCGCCTGTGTACCAATCCGAGTGAAACCAGGAAGACGCCGCAGGCCACATGTCCGCTGACGAATGAACAGTTGTTGTCACACTGGTCGGTGATGATGGCCGCCCGGGTGAACTGCTGGCGGCCACCAAAATTCTGCACCTGATAAGGGCGGGCGCGCTGCCAGTTTTCCTTGAACACCCAGTTCACGACCATGCCCGGTCCCAGGATGCCGGCAATCACCACGAATGCCAGCGGCAGTCGCCAGGTGCGCCAGCGTGGCTTGAGCAGGGCCACAACCCAGGCCAACCAGAGTAGGCCCAGGCAAACCCGGAACAGGGCAGGGACGTAGTCGTTGATCAACTCCACCCACCACCAGTGCACCGGGTGGATCATGGCGGTGGGGCCCGTGAAGATGGCTGCAGCCCTAAGGTCCAATGCCGTCCAGATGGTGGGAATCAGTGCCACCACCACGCTGGCAATCAGCACACCGGCAAACAAGCCGGGCGTTTTGTTGCCGGGAGGATTGGACGCGAAAGGTGAACGCATGGTCGTGAAGCAGATAGTTCGAAGCGGAAGAACGGGAGGGGCTATGCTAACCTCTTGCGGAACTTCAACTGCTCTCTCCTTCCGTGCTCCCTCCCTGGCTTGTCCATTACCGGCGCGATGCTCTGAGTAGCGACTTGATGGCTGGCGTCATCGTCACCATTCTGGTCATTCCGCAAAGCCTGGCCTACGCCTTGCTGGCAGGTCTGCCACCGCAGGCAGGCCTGTACGCAAGCATTTTCCCGGTGGTCGCCTATGTGTGGCTGGGGAGCAGCTCGATCCAGGCTGTAGGTCCGGTGGCCATTACCTCCATCATGACGTTTGCGGTGCTCAGCCCGTTGGCCACACCTGGGAGCCCCCAGTACATCGCGCTGGCTGCAGGGTTGGCTCTGTGTTCCGGCGTTCTGACTTTGGTGTTTGGAATCTTCAGGCTAGGCTTTCTTTCCCAACTGCTCAGTCGCCCGGTTGTGAGCGGTTTCATTTCAGGCTCCGCGGTGCTGATCATCATCAGTCAGCTCAAGTTCATGCTGGGCATTCAGGTAAAGGGGGACAACACCTGGCAAACACTTCTGTCCGTGCTGTCGAATTTCGGACAGAGCAACCCGGTGACGCTGCTGTTTTCGGGCATTGCACTGCCGTGGTTGCTATTGTCCCGCTATGGACTGGTACGGATGGCCGTGCGCATGGGCATTGCCAAGACAAAAGCCGAGGTATGGGTGCGCGTGATGCCCTTGATCGTTTTGGGCACCGCCAGCCTGCTGGTTGTCGGACTGAATCTGGACAACGCCCATCATGTGGCAGTCGTAGGTGCAGTTCAGGAAGGGCTGGGCAACATCAACCTGTTCCTGCCCGACGTGGGTTCCCTGCAGCAATTGCTCACACCGGCTCTGATCATGGCCTTCATCGGCACTGTGCAGAACATCACCATGGGGCAGGCGCTGGCGGCCAAGCGGCGCGAGCGACTGGATCCCAACCGCGAACTGGTAGGTTTGGGCGCAGCCAATGTGGTGGCGGCGTTCTATGGCGGCATGCCGGTGGGAGGCGGCTTGTCACGTACGGCCATCAACCTGGCCGCCGGTGCACGCTCTCCGCTCGCTGGCCTAGTGTCTGCGCTCAGCATGCTGCTGATTGTGCTGGCGGGTACCCACTGGTTTGCCCGTATGCCGCTGGCTGTGTTGGCTACCAGTATCGTGGTGGCGGCCATCAGCATGATTGACCTCAAGGCCCTGCGCCAGGCCTGGTCCTATGACCGGGCCGATGCCTATGCCTTGTTGGGAACGGCCGCCGGCGTGCTGCTGCTGGGGCTGGAGATGGGTATTGCCACCGGCATCCTGTTGTCGTTGATCACGCTGCTGGTGCGTGCCAGCACACCGCATATTGCAGTGATAGGGCGCATTGTCGGCACTGAACATTTCCGTAACGTCGAGCGCCACGGCGTGGAGACCATTCCTGGTGTGCTGTTCCTGCGGATTGATGAGAGCCTGTTCTTCGGCAATCTCAACGCAGTGGAGGACCGGCTCGTCGCCGAGTTGCAGAAAGACGCGCGCATCAAAGACCTGGTGCTGATCATGAGTGCGGTGAACCGGGTGGACACCACCGCCATGGAGGTGCTTTCCGACCTGAATCAGGATCTGGCAGCACGCGGCATTCGTCTGCATCTGGCAGAGGTAAAGGGGCCCGTCCAGGATCGTCTGCTGAATACCCCGCTGTGGCAAAGCCTGTCGGGCAGGGTGCACCTTTCGGTAAATAGGGCTTTCGAAATGCTTGCTGCCGAAAAGATTGCAGATGCCGGCTTGTATGTGATTTAGCCCGCGCAGCGCGCAATTGCTGCAGGTTCGGATTTTGCAAGTCGCGGTGGATTGGCCTGAAGGCCGGCAATCAGCATGTCCACCATGCCAGGCGCGCAGGTCGCCAGGTCAAACGACTGGGGCGCAAAAAGCCACTCGCTCATCGTGCCAGCCATGAAATTGCTGATGACCTGATTGGCCAGCACTACGTCCGTGTCAGGCGGCAGGTGCCCTGCAGCGACAGCGCGTGCCAGTGCGGTTTCCACCTGTGCCAGGCACTCCTCGCGCTTGGCGCGCTTGTTTTCCAACACGGTGATCATGGGGCCAATGTGCTCGCATCGATGAAACATGATGTTGAACACGCGCTGCTGCTCGGGTGAGTGGGCCAGATTGGTCAACACCTGTACACACATGTTTCGCAGCGTTACCAGCGGATTGGCGTTGGCGGCCTGAAGCAACTCATTGAGCATGGACTCCATGGGGAACATGGCACGCGTAAACATCGCCTGAAGCAGATCGGCCTTGTCGGTGAAGTGCCAATAGATTGCGCCCCGAGTCAGACCCGCTGCAGCTGCAATGTCATTGAGTGTTGTTTTTGCAACACCATTTTCAAAAAATACCTGCTCCGCTGCATCCAGCAATGCCGTGCAGGTGAGTTGGGCATCGTCTTTCTTCTTGCGGACCATGTTGTTTCCTCGTCGTCATTGTATTTTCGCATACTCCCCGATGTAACAAACATTCACGAATGTATGTAATACTAGGTCATCGAAATTCAAATGCCTTGATCTATGACAACAGAACCACGCTCAAACTCTATGACTGACGATCGTCTCCTTCTAAACGGGCATCCTAGCTGGATAACCACCTTGGTGCTGGCAGCGCTCCCCATGGCCCTGGTTGCGTGCGGGAAGTTCTCCAGCGCACAAGCCGGTCCCGGCGGTGCCATGCCTTTGCCCGAAGTCGCGGTCATTACCGTGCAGGCCAAAGACCAGGCCGTCGACATGGAGTACACCGGACAGACCGCCGGCTCACGCGAAACCGAAGTTCGCGCCCGGGTTGGCGGCATCCTGAACAAACGCCTGTACGAAGAGGGCGCCGTGGTGCAAGCCGGCACGCCCCTGTTCCAGATTGATCCAGCCAGCTACCAGACGCAACTCGCGTCTGCGGAAGCCGCTGTCGCCATGGCCGAAGCCAAGGCTTCTCAAGCGCGTCGCGAATATGCCCGTCTGGCGCCTCTGGTTGCCGACAAGGCGGTCAGTCAGAAGGAATACGACGACAGCAAGTCCGCTCTGGAAACCGCCGAAGCCAGCCTGAAGCAGGCCCAGGCACAAGCCAACGAAGCACGCCTGAACCTGGGTTACACCCGGGTGGTGGCGCCCATTGGCGGTACAACCGGAGTCGCCAGCAAGTCCGAAGGCAATCTGTTGACCACCGCAGACAGTCTGCTCACCACCATCGTGCAGACCAATCCCATGTACGTGAACTTCAGCGTGTCCGAAGGTGAC
This sequence comes from Rhodoferax sp. GW822-FHT02A01, assembly GCF_038784515.1. Lineage (NCBI taxonomy): Bacteria > Pseudomonadati > Pseudomonadota > Betaproteobacteria > Burkholderiales > Comamonadaceae > Rhodoferax > Rhodoferax sp. GW822-FHT02A01. Next base: position 5,325,700 of record NZ_CP152376.1, on the reverse strand, counting down.
ATGCTGCGCTTGACCAAACAGCTCAAGGCGGGACAACTGGCGGTGCCGGGCAAGAAGGCCAGCAATGGCAGCTTAGGCTTCACCGTGAGTGTCAAACTGTCAGACGGCAGCAGCTATCCACGTACCGGCAAGTTGAACTTTGCCAGCGAACGCATCAATGCCCAGACCGGTAGCTTTGATGTGCGGGCAGAGATCCCCAATCCCGACGGATCGCTGCGTCCCGGACAGTTCGTGCGCGTGAGTCTGGGTGGGGCCAGCCGCCCGGCGGCCCTGGCCGTGCCCCAGCGCGCCATCATCGACAGTCCCTTCGGAAAGATCGTCTTTGTTGTCAACAAGGAAGACAAGCTCGAACCCCACCCGGTGGAGCTGGACGGCTGGTCGCAAGGTCAATGGATCGTGACCAAGGGCCTGAAGGATGGTGATCGTGTGCTGGTTGATGGTTACATCAAGGCGCATGACCCCGGCATGCTGGTCAAGCCGGTTCCCTACGTGCCGACGCCTGCAGATGGCGCGGCTGTCAAGCCATCAGCCGCTGCGCCTGCCGCCGCCGCTTCTGCAACTGCTGCGGCCAAGTAGGGAGCCACGCACACATGTTTTCCAAGTTCTTTATCAATCGCCCGATCTTTGCAACGGTTTTGTCGTTGTTTCTGGTCCTGGCGGGGCTGGCCGCCATGCGCGTGCTACCCATCTCGCGCTACCCGGAAATTTCGCCACCCGTGGTGAACGTTCGGGCCATTTATCCAGGCGCTTCAGCTGAAGTGCTGGAAACCACCGTGGCCGCCCCTATCGAGCAGTCCATCAACGGCGTTGAAAAGATGCTGTACATGGACAGTACCTCGTCGGGTGACGGTGCGGTTTCCATCAACGTGACTTTCGACGTCGGTACCGATCTGGACATCGCTGCGGTGAACGTCAACAACCGCGTCAACCAAGTGCTGAGCAAGCTGCCGCAGGAAGTTCAACGCCAGGGCGTGACCGTGGCCAAGAGCTCTGCCAATTTCCTGGTGGTTGCCGCGCTGTATTCGCCGGATGACCGTTACGACGCGCTCTACATCTCCAACTACATCACGCAAAACGTGTTGGACCCTATCAAGCGGGTACCCGGAACCACCAACGTGCAAATCTTTGGTGCCAAGGACTACGCGATGCGGATCTGGTTGCGGCCTGACCGTATGGCGCAGATGGGAATCACCGTAGGGGACATCTCCAGCGCAGTGACTGAGCAGAACGCGCAGTACGCAGCGGGCAAGATCGGTGCGCCACCCAACAACACCGAAGAGCTGACGCTGACCGTGACCGCCAAAGGCCGTCTACTGGAGCCTGAGCAGTTCGAGAACATTGTTGTTCGCAGCGGCACCCATGGCTCGGTAGTGCGCCTGAAGGACGTGGCCCGTGTCGAACTGGGTTCTAAGGATTACAACTTCTACGGGCGCGTGAATGGTCATCCGGCAGTGCCTGTTGGCGTGTTCCTGCAGACCGGTGCCAATGCACTGGATACGCGTGCAGCCGTTGAATCTGCACTGGTAGCGCTCAAGGCCAAGTTCCCCGAAGGTCTGACCTATTCCACACCCTACGACACAACGCCGTTTGTGTCGGAGTCCATCCACGAAGTGGTGAAGACACTGGCAGAAGCCATGGTGCTGGTGTTTGTGGTGGTCTATCTGTTCCTGCAGAGCTGGCGCGCCACCATCATCCCCACGCTGGCCGTGCCCGTGTCGCTCATCGGCACCATGGCCGGTCTGCATCTGCTGGGCTACAGCATCAACACGCTGACCCTGTTCGGCATGGTGCTGGCCATCGGTATCGTGGTGGACGACGCCATCGTGGTGCTGGAGAACGTCGAGCGCTTGATGCACGAAGAGAACATGACGCCCAAGGCGGCCGCCATCGAGGCCATGCACGAAGTGACCGGCCCGGTGATTGCCATCGTGCTGGTGCTGTGCTCGGCCTTCATTCCGGTCGCCTTCCTGGGCGGATTGGCCGGGGAGCTGTATCGCCAGTTCTCCGTCACCATCACTATTGCGGTGGTGTTGTCCGGCATTGTGGCGCTGACGCTCACACCGGCCTTGTGCGCGGTGTTTCTCAAGCCGAACATGGAGCGCAAGAACAAGTTCTTTGACTGGTTCAACAGTGCTTTTCACCGCCTCACTGGCCGCTACATCTCGGGTGTTGCGTTCTTCCTGAAGCGTGGCGTGCTCGGTCTGGCGCTGTTCATTGGCATGGGCCTGCTGACCGGAGTGCTGTTCAAGATCGTGCCCGGTGCATTGGTGCCGGACGAAGACCAGGGTTACTTCATTGGCGCAGTCATCCTGCCGGAAGGCTCGTCGCTGGAGCGTACCAACCAGGTGGTCAAGAAGGTTGAAGCGGCCATGAGCCCCAACAAGAACATCGACACCGTTTTCAGCCTGGTGGGTCTGAACTTCCTGGGCGGCGGCGGCTTGAAGTCGTCCGCAGCCACCATGTTCTTCCCGCTCAAGCCCTGGGATGAGCGCAACCAGTCTGCCAAGGATCTGGTGATGGAAACCTACATGAAGACCGGCGGCATCAAGGAAGGCCTGCCCCTGGCGTTCTCGCCACCGGCCATCCAGGGTCTGGGTCAGACCGGCGGCTTCGAGTTCTACCTGCAAAACAAGGGTGATGGAGGCGTGCGCCGCCTGGCGCAGATGCTGCCGATCTTGCTCGCAGAAGCCAACAAGCAGCCCGAACTGCAGGGCGTCAAAACCCTGTGGCAAGCCAATTCGCCGCAGCTCTATGTCAATGTGGATACCGAAAAGGCACGCTCCATGGGCATTGCGCTGGCCGATATCTACAACACGCTGTCTGCCACTTTGGGAAGCTACTACGTCAACGACTTCAACAAGAGTGGACGTATCTACCAGGTGCTGATGCAAGCCGAAGGCAACTTCCGCTCCAAGCCGGATGACATCGGGGCCATCTACGTACGATCCAACACGGGCCAGATGGTTCAGATCCGTACGATTGCCGAAGTGAAGTTTGTCAGCGGACCGGATTCGGTTCAGCATTTCAACGCGCTGCCCTCCATCCAGATTCTGGGCGACCCCAAACCGGGCTACAGCTCGGGCCAGGCCATTGCTGCCATGGAGCGCGCGGCTGCCAAGGTGCTGCCAGCTGACATGAGCTACGACTGGGGCGGTACCGCCTTCCAGCAAAAGCGCAACAGCGGCTCCAGCACACTGGCGCTGACTGCAGGCATCTTGATGATCTTCCTGATCCTGGCGGCGCAATATGAGCGCTGGTCACTGCCGTTCTCGGTCATTCTGGCGCTGCCGTTCGGTATCTTCGGCGCTTTGTTGGCGGTGTTCTTACGCAATTACACCAACGATGTGTACTTCCAGATCGGTCTGGTCACCTTGCTGGGGCTGTCGGCCAAGAACGCGATTCTGATCGTCGAGTTCGCCATGATGAAAGTGCACGAAGGCCTCACCCCGGTTGCCGCTGCATTGGAGGCCGCTCGTCTGCGCTTCCGCCCGATTCTGATGACCTCCATGGCCTTCATTCTGGGTGTGACACCGCTGGCGTTTTCCACCGGCGCAGGTGCGGCAGCGCGCCAGTCCATCGGTACCGGCGTGCTGGGCGGAATGCTGGCTGCCACCTTCCTGGCGGTGTTTCTGGTTCCGTTGTTCTTCAAGCTGGTGAACGATTGGAACTTCCGCTCCACACCTGATGACTACAAATACCAGAACAAGCCCGCTCATGGGCCGGATGTCCACTATGTTGAATAAGCCACGTTTCACCTTTGCCGTCTCGGTATTCGCACTTGCCATGCTTACGGCATGTGCCAGCCAGACGCCCGGTACCACGCCCTACAGCCGCCCGGAGCTGACGTTGCCCGCTGGCGATGCGGCTGCCAAGGCGCAGGACCTCAAGACCTGGTGGAAAGGTTTTGCCGACCCGGTGCTGGATGCCCTGCTCGACGAGGCAACCCGCAACAACCAGGACCTGGCGCTGGCAACGGCCCGACTGGCCGAAGCGCGCGCCTCCCTGGCGCAAAGCCATGCCAACTTGTATCCCACGGTTGACCTGAACGCCAGCGCCACGCGCAGGCGCAGCAGCGAGAACGCCGCCACCTTCAGTCCGGGTGCCGATCCGGTGTCGGAAGACCGTCAGCTGGGGCTGACGGCCAGTTACGAGTTCGACTTCTGGGGCAAGTACGCCCGAGCCGACGACGCAGCCCGTGCCCGTCTGCTGGCCCAGTCGGCTAGCCAAGGCGCGGTTCTTACCACGCTGTATGCCAATGTGGCCCAGAGCTACTTTGCCTTGCGCGCCCTGGATACCCAGACTTCCCTGGCCGAGCGCACGCTTGCCACTCGGCAGGAAAATCTGCGCCTGCAAAAGCGCCGCTTTGATGCCGGTGTGGTGGGTGAGCTGGACTTGCGCCAAGCTGAGTCGGAGGCCGCCAGCGTGCTGGCTACCCTGCAACAGGTACGCCAAAGCCGCAGCAGCGCCGAGAGCGCTCTGGCCGTACTGGTGGGCCGTCAACCAGCTGACATCGTGAAGCCGGTTCTGGCGCGGGGTGCTGATCTGAGCGCGCTGTACGCGGCGCAGGCCGTACCCGCAAACCTGTCTTCGGACATCCTGTCTACGCGCCCCGACGTTGTGAGTGCGGAGCAAAACCTGATTGCCGCCCATGCGGACATCGGTCAGGCGCGCGCGGCCTACTTCCCCAAGCTGAGCCTCACGGCCAATGTGGGGCAGCAGTCCAAGGACATGTCCACACTGTTTGATCCTGCTTCCTTGTTCTGGAGCATGATTGGCAACCTCACGCAGCCTATCTTCCGCGCCGGTGCCATCGACGCCCTGGTGTCCGCTGCCAATGCACGCCAGGAGCAGGCCGTGGCGCAGTACACCCAGACGGTTCAAAACGCCTTCAAGGACGTGCACGACGCCATGAATAACGTGGATGCTGGCCGCCAGCTTGTTGAAAGCACCACCGTGCGCATCAACGCACTGCGCGAAACGCTGCGTCTGGCTGATCTTCGCTACAAGGCAGGCTACACCGGCTACCTGGAAGTGCTCAATGCCCAACGTGACCTGATGCAGGCCGAATCGGGTCTGATCGACGTGCAACGCAACCAGCTCACTGCTGTGGTCAACCTATACAAGGCATTGGGCGGGGGCTGGGATTCCACCTCGATCCAGTCCGCAGCCCGCTGAACGACAGGAAATCGCGCTATGTAAACGGCGCGTAAACCACCTAAAAAATCCCCCTAATTTGCACCGTTATGGTGCAAATTAGGGGGATTCCCCTTTTGTGCTGCATGGATTTGTGCGCCTTGCACCGACATGTGCCATAATCCGGGTTAACCCTAATACAGGGTAAACCCGTAAATTCATCATGCACTCCATCTATTCCATCTGGTTATTGGTTCGTTCCGCCGCTCGTGCGCTTGGACGTGGGTCCGACCGCATGGACCAAATCGATGCCGAGTTGTACCTCGCCGGCTCCAACTCCATTGCCGAGCTCGAACTTCGCGAACGCGACTGGCTGCTTAGCCACTAACTTTTTCTTTTGTTGTAAATATCATGTCTATCCTTTTGTTTTTGAAATCCCTGTTTGCCCAACCCACGTTCACCAGCGGTGAGCGCGTCAATCTGATCCTGGGCGGTTCTGTTGCCCGTACTGACGGTTACGTCGTCGGCCACGCCGAAGGTGGCGTGCTGGTCGAGTGGCCGAAGGGCGGCGCCAGCGTGGTCAACGCCAACAACCTGTCGTTGATCGGCTAATTGCCCACCGGTGGTTTTCTGCGTCGCCACAGTCTGACCACCATATAAGCCACCACGGCGACATTCCCAACCAATACCATCGCATTGGTTGCAGTGGTGTGCTGCATCAGGTGTTCCACCTCAAACGGTAGATACACCGTCCCTGAAAGAGCCGCCAGCCATTCGGCCCAGGCGCGATCTTTCCACAGCCCATACCCCTCGGTGAACCGGATCGCCGCATAGCCCCAGGCCAGCAATACGGCCTGGCGCAGGTCTGCGTTGCCCAATATGTCGGCATAGTTCAGCAGCATGCGCGGATAGTGCGCATCCGGATCCAGGTGAAAGTGCCCGATCAGGGCATAGGCCAGATGCCGAACGTCCCGGTGTGCCAGGCTCAACAAACCCAAGCTAGCAACCAGCGCCGCCACGCCTTTGATGGCCTCGAACAAGGCTATGGCGTGGAGGGCGGTGTTCTTCGGCTGGGAGGACGGTGCGTTCATGCTTTCATTTGAACAAAAGCCCCTGACTCTTGCGAATCAGGGGCTTTTAAGAGTGGTGCCGGAGAGATGAATCGAACACCCGACCTTCTCATTACGAATGAGCTGCTCTACCGACTGAGCTACACCGGCACGAAACCCAGCATTATACCGATGCGTAGTAGCTGGCCGCGCGCTCCACTTCGTTCTTGGAACCCAGAATCACGCTGACGCGCTGGTGCAGCTTTTCGGGCTGCACGTCCAGGATGCGCTGCTTGCCGGTGCTGGCGGCGCCACCGGCCTGTTCGACCAGCCAGCCCATGGGGTTGGCTTCGTACATCAGGCGCAGCTTGCCGGCCTTTTCGGGTTCGCGCTTGTCCCAGGGGTACATGAACACGCCGCCGCGGGTCAGGATACGGTGCACGTCGGCCACCATGCTGGCAATCCAGCGCATGTTGAAGTCCTTGCCGCGCGGGCCTTCCTTGCCTAGCAGGCACTCGTCTATGTAGCGCTTGATCGGCGTGTCCCAGTGGCGCATGTTGCTCATGTTGATGGCAAATTCCTTGGTGTCCTCGGGAATCGTCACGTCGCGCTGGGTCAGCACAAACGAGCCTTGCTCGCGGTCCAGGGTGAACATGGAAACGCCTTGGCCTACGGTCAACACCAGCGTGGTCTGTGGGCCATAGATGCAGTAGCCCGCAGCGACCTGCTTGCTGCCGGCCTGCAGGAAGTCCTGCTCCGACACGCCCACACCTTCAGGTTTCTTGAGCACGCTGAAGATGGTGCCAATGCTGACGTTTACGTCGATATTGCTGGAGCCGTCCAGAGGATCGAACAGCAGCAGGTATTCGCCCTGTGGGTAGCGGTTGGGCACCACGTGGATGCCTTCCATTTCCTCGCTGGCCATCGCTGCCAGATGGCCGCCCCATTCATTGGCCTCGATCAGCACATCGTTGGCGATGATGTCCAGCTTCTTCTGGATCTCGCCCTGGATGTTTTCGTTCTCGCCTTCGGACACGCCCAGCACGCCGCCCAAGGCGCCCTTGTTCACGGCCAGGCTGATGCTCTTGCAGGCGCGCGCCACCACTTCCAGCAGCAGACGCAGTTGCGCCGGAATGGCGCCATCTATACGTTGCTCTTCGACCAGAAAGCGGGTCAGTGAAATTTTGGGTGCCATATTCAGTCTCCTTGATTGGGGGAAAGTTTTACCGCCGGGCCGCCCCAAGGTAAAACGCGGCCCCCTTGGGGGGCAGAGAGCCACACACAGTGGGCGAACGTGGGGGCCATATCAGTCGGCGAGCGCACGTTCAACCACTTCACGCACGTCGTTGCTCAAGTCAACCTTGGCTGCAACGCGCTTGAGCGCTTCACAGGCTGCGCTACGGTAGGGTTCCGCCAGGCGTTTCCAACGGTCCATGGCGCGCGCCAGGCGGGCCGCCACTTGCGGGTTGGTGGCGTCGAGCTCCATGACGCGCTCGCTCCAGAACACATAGCCCGCCGCATCCGCACGGTGAAAGCCACCCGGGTTGCCGCTGCAGTAGCTGAAGATCACACTGCGTGCGCGGTTGGGGTTGCGCAGGTTGAAGTCGGGGTGCGTCATCAGCTGGCGCACGGCGGGCAGCACATTGCCACCGCGGTCCGGTGCGCTGGCCTGCAGGGCAAACCATTTGTCCAACACCAAGGCTTCGTCCTTGAACTGGCTGTAGAAGCGTGCAAGGGCAGGTGCTGCATGCGCATGCCCAGCGCTCACCAGAGCCTGCAGTGCGTTGAAGCGGTCGGTCATGTTGCCCGCGTCCTTGAAGCGCTGCAGCGTCTTGCCCGGCCATACGGCATCACGGGATTCGGTGGATGCCAGGCACAGGAAGGTGAGGGCCATGCCTGCCAGCGCGCGGCGTCCGCTGGACAGCGGGTCAGGGCGGTAGGCGCCGTTGTCCTGGTGCTCGGCATAGGCCCATTCCCAGTCGGCGAACAGCGCGCGTGCCAGTTGCAGACGCATGCTGTCGCGCACCGCGTGGATGCGCTGCGGGTCGACCAGATCGAGCTGCTCGGCGATGTAGGTTTCGGACGGCAGCGTCAGCACGAGTTCCTTGAAGGCCGCATCCAGTGTGGGATGGCGCAACACGGCGCGCATGGCGGCGATGTAGGCATCGTTGAGCACGCCACTGGTATTGCCCGAGGCAATGGCCGCAGTGGCGCTGCGCAGGGCCAGGCGCTGTCCGGCTTCCCAGCGGTTGAACGGGTCGTTGTCGTGCGCCAGCAGCGTGAGCAACTGCGCATCGCTGTAGTCAAAGTCCAGCACCACGGGCGCCGAGAAGCCGCGCAGGATGGAGGGCACAGGTTCTTCAGCCACGTTTTCAAAGGTGACTGATTCACTGGCTTGTGAGAGCACGAACAGATAGCTGTCGCTCGCCGTAGTTGTGCCCTGCAGCTGCAAGGGCAGGGCTGCGCCAGTTTGCGCGCCGACAAGGCCCAGGCTCACCGGAATGACAAACGGCAGCTTTTCCGGTTGACCCACCGTGGGTGCGCAGCTTTGGCTGAGATGCAGCGTGTAGGTCTTGGCTTCTGCGTTGTATTCGCCGCGGGCAGCCACGCGGGGTGTGCCCGCCTGGCTGTACCAGCGCTTGAACTGCGGCAGCAGCGCAGCCAAAGGGGAGTCCGAGTTGGCGTCGGCAATGGCCTGCGCAAAGTCATCACAGGTCACGGCCTGGCCGTCAAACCGCTCGAAGTACAGCGTCATGCCTTTGGCAAAACCGGCCCGCGAGGTGAGCGTCTGCATCATGCGCACGACTTCCGCACCTTTTTCGTAGATGGTGACGGTGTAGAAGTTGTTGATCTCGATGTAGCTGTCGGGCCGCACCGGGTGCGCCATGGGGCCTGCATCTTCCGGAAACTGGGCGGTGCGCAGCACACGCACGTCTTCGATGCGCTTGACCGCGCGGGCCGACGGATCGGCGCACAGGTCCTGCGAGAATTCCTGGTCGCGGAAGACGGTCAGGCCTTCTTTCAGCGAGAGCTGGAACCAGTCACGGCAGGTGATGCGGTTGCCGGTCCAGTTGTGGAAGTACTCATGACCCACCACGCTCTCGATGTTGCTGTAGTCCACATCGGTAGCTGTGGCCTGGTTCGCCAACACGTACTTGGTGTTGAAGATGTTCAGGCCCTTGTTCTCCATGGCACCCATATTGAAGTCGCTGGTGGCCACAACCATGAAGCGCTCCAGGTCCAGCGGCAGGCCAAAGCGGGCTTCGTCCCATGCCACTGAGGCCATCAGCGAGTTCATGGCGTGTTCGGTCTTGTCCAGGTCGCCGGGGCGCACATAGACCTGCAGCAAATGGTCCTTGCCAGCACGCGAGGTGATGCGCTGCTCGCGCGCCACCAGTTGGCCGGCCACCAGGGCAAACAGGTAGCAGGGCTTCTTGTGCGGGTCCACCCACTTGGCAAAGTGGCGTCCGTCTTCCAGCGCGCCTTGCTCCACCAGATTGCCGTTGGACAGCAGCACCGGGTACTTGGCTTTGTCGGCGCGCAGTGTGACGGTGTAGCTGGCCATCACGTCCGGGCGGTCCAGGAAGTAGGTGATGCGGCGGAAACCTTCAGCCTCGCACTGGGTGAAGAAGGAGTCGTTGCTCACGTACAGACCCATGAGCTTGGTGTTCTTGCCTGGGTTGCAGGTGGTGAATATCTCCAGCGCGAACGGCTCGTTGCCTTCGGGCAGGTTTTCCAGCACCAGCTTGTCGCCATCCATCTTGAACGAAGTGCCCTGGCCGTTGACCAGCACACGTGCCAGGTTCAGCTCTTCTCCGTCCAGCCGCAGCGCCTGGGCGGGCACGTCGGGGTTGCGGCGCAGCGTCATCTTGTTGAGGACACGGGTCTTGGCCGGGTCCAGGTCAAAGCACAGGTCTACCGTGTCAATCCAGAAGGCCGGGGCACTGTAGGCCTCGCGCAGAACAATGGCGGGCGCCTGCGCGCCACCATCGTCTTTAGAGCTTTGCAGCATGGAGGTTCTCCAAAAAGTTATTGTTCAAAAGTTCGGTGTAATCGCCTACCGCAGCGATCACGTGAGGTCCGGCCAATTCGGCGGCGCTGTGGCCGCTGCAAATGGCAACCGCGCGCATGCCGGCGCGGCGCGCGGCTTCTATGCCATGCGGTGCGTCTTCAAAGACGATGCAGTTGGCAGGGGCGGTCTGCAGTCGCTGGGCTGCGGCCAAGAAGATCGCAGGTTCGGGTTTGCCGGGAAGGCCTTCGTCGCCACGCGCTACCGCCTGGGGCGGTACTTCCAGCGCCAGATGCTCCATCACGAAGTTCAGGTTGTGAATATCCCCTGCCGTGCCCACGCCAATCTTCAGGCCGCGCTGGCGGGCCTGGGCTTCAAACTGCTTGAAGCCCTTGATCTCAGTAAAGCGTGGCCCGAACAGCTCGCGGTACAGCGACTCTTTCTCATGCAACAGAGCCAATGCCTCGTCTTCAGCCAAGTCCTGGCCCAGGAGCATGCGCACGCACTCCAAGCCGGTGGCGCCGGTCACACGGCGCATCAATTCGGCGGGTTCGATGTCGATGGAGTGTCGTTGGGCAAAGTCGATCCAGGTGCGTGCATGCCAGGGCATGGAGTCCACCATGGTGCCGTCCATGTCGAAAATCAAAGCCTGAACCATCACACGCCTTGCTTCAAGGAAGCCTCAATGAACACGTCCAGATCACCATCCAGCACCTTCTGTGTGGCCGAGACTTCGACGTTGGTGCGCAGGTCCTTGATGCGGCTGTTGTCCAGCACGTAGCTGCGGATCTGGTGGCCCCAGCCCACGTCGGTTTTGGTGTCTTCCAGCTTCTGCTGCTCGGCCTGGCGCTTGCGCAGTTCAAAGTCGTACAGGCGGCTGCGCAGGCGCTTCCAGGCGACGTCGCGGTTGCTGTGCTGGCTGCGGCCGTCCTGGCACTGCACCACGATGCCGGTGGGGATGTGGGTCAGGCGCACGGCCGAGTCGGTCTTGTTGATGTGCTGGCCGCCGGCGCCGCTGGCGCGGAAGGTGTCCACCCGCACGTCGGACGGGTTGATGTCGATCTCGATGCTGTCGTCAATTTCCGGGTAGACAAACACGCTGGCAAAGCTGGTGTGGCGTCCGCCGGAGGAATCGAACGGGCTCTTGCGCACCAGGCGGTGCACACCGGTCTCTGTGCGCAGCAGGCCAAAGGCGTATTCGCCTTCGATCTTGATGGTGGCGCTTTTGATGCCGGCGGTGTCGCCATCGGTCAGGTCTTCCACCGTGGCGGTGAAGCCCTTGCGTTCTGCATACTTGAGGTACTGGCGCAGCAGCATGCTGGCCCAATCGCAAGCCTCGGTACCACCAGCGCCAGCCTGGATGTCCAGGAAGCAGGGCAGGGGGTCTGCCGGGTTGTTGAACATGCGGCGGAATTCCAGCCCTTCGATGATGGCGGCGAGCTTGGCGGTTTCGGCTTCGATGGTCTTGAGTCCGTCCTCGTCGCCATCTTCCTTGCTCATCTCATACAGCTCGGTGTTGTCGGCCAGCTCGCGATCCAGGTCGGTGAGCGTGACGACGACACCGTCGAGCATCTTCTTTTCCTTGCCCAGTTCCTGGGCTTTCTTGGGGTCGTTCCAGACCGTAGGGTCTTCTAGCGATGCATTGACGGTGCGCAGGCGCTCGGCTTTGGCATCGTAGTCAAAGATACCCCCGTAAATCGAGCGCACGGCGGCCCAGGTCTGCGAGGGTGGTGCCGATGAGGTTGATGCGTTCTACGTCCATGATGATTCTGTCCTGATTCTGTAATGCGGGATTAACCCGGCATTTTCTCATGCCCGGGGCATGCGCCTCAGGCGATGAAGCGCTCCATCACTGCCGCCACCCGTTCCGGCTGGTCGTGGTGCAGCATGTGGCCGGCGTTTTCGATGTGCTCCGTCTCCAGCTGGGGGACGGCTTTCATGCGCTCCTGGAACTCCTGCAGGCCGTAGCTGCCTTTCCAGAACAGCTCCATGCTGTTGTCGCTGGCGATCAGGTTCAGCACGGGTGCGGTGATGTTGCGGTACAGCGCCAGCGCCTCGTCCACCCGGTACAGGTTGGCGCTGGTGATCTTGTGGGCGGCATGGCCCAGGATCTCCCAGCGGCCCTGCGCGTTGCGGCTGGACCAGTGGCTGGCCAGCCATTCGGCCTTGTCACGGGAGAGGCGCGGATTGGTCTTCATCAGCCGTTGCGCCACACCGTCCAGACTGTCGTAGCTGCGCAGTTCGCGCTGCCCCAGGTGCAGGGCCTTGAGTTCATCGATCCAGCGCGCGTAGCGCGTGGGTGCCTGCGCAGCCACAGTGGCCGGCATGCCAAAGCCTTCCAGATTGACCAGGCGGCGGATGCGCTCGGGGCGCACACCCGCATAGGCCATCACCACATTGCCGCCCATGCTGTGGCCCACCAGGTTGACGGGTTGGTTGGGCGCAAAGTGATCCAGCAAAAAGTCCAGGTCCGCCAGATAGTCGGCAAACACGAAGTGGTCCACATCGCCCGCCTGGGTGCGGCCAAAGCCGCGCCAGTCCGGCGCAATCACATAGTGGTCGGCAGACAGCGCATCCACCACGAACTGGTAGCTCGCGGCCACGTCCATCCAGCCATGCACCAGCACCAGCGGCGTCTTGCCCGCTGCGGGTTCACCCCAGACCTGGACGTGGTATTGCAGTGTCCGGATGGGGACATGGGTACTTTGGGCGATGCGTTTGACTTGGTACATTCGGGCAATCATAAGGAGAGCCACAGTGCCCAGCCGTCAACTCCGAGACAAAACCCCATCCCGTACCCCGACACCATCCGGCACCCTGCCCGAGGGCTATCGCAGGCTGCACAGCGCGTTTCGCTGGCAGGTGCCCGAGCGCTTCAATATCGCCCAGGAGTGCAGCGCGCGCTGGGCCGCCCAGCCCGCAGCAGCCCGGCGCATGGCCATCCGCACGTTTGCCAACGGCACCGTGCAGGCGTCCTACAGCTACGCCCAGTTGCAGGAACAGGCCAACCGCCTCTCCAACGTGCTGGTGGCAGCAGGCGTGCGGCGTGGTGACCGGGTTGCGATTGTCATGCCCCAGTGCTTTGAGACGGCAGTGGCCTATATCGCCGTGCTGCAAATGGGCGCGGTGGCCATGCCGCTGTCGCTGCTGTTTGGACCGGAGGCGCTCGGCTACCGGCTGGAAAACAGCGAAGCTGTAATGGCCATTGCCGATGCCTCTGCATTGGCGAGCCTGCAGCAGGTGCGCGCAGAGTGCCCGCAGCTGCGCTGCGTGATCGGCGTAGGTGCCCAGGACGTCTTGCAAGGCGGCGCGCAACTGCATTTTGCAAGCAGCTTAGCCCAGGCCTCGCCCGTATTTGAAGTGGTGGACACTGCGGCAGAAGACCCGGCCATCCTGATTTACACCAGCGGCACCACGGGGAACCCCAAGGGCGCCTTGCTGCCGCACCGTGCCCTCATCGGTAACCTGACCGGCTTCATCTGCAGCCAGAACTGGTTCGGCTTTGATGGCCAGACCAACCGCAGCTCCAAAGCCGTGTTCTGGAGCCCGGCGGACTGGGCCTGGACGGGCGGGCTGATGGATGCCTTGCTGCCCACGCTGTACTTCGGCTGCACCATCATTGCCCAGGCTGCGCGCTTCGATCCGCAGACCGCCTTGCAACTGATGGGCCACTGCGGCGTGACGCATACTTTTCTGTTTCCCACCGCCATCAAGGCCATGATGAAAACCTGCCCCGGCACCGCATCTGCCACGGTGCAGAAGCAGTACAAGCTGCGGCTTGAAGCACTCATGAGCGCGGGCGAGGCCATGGGCGACGCCGTGTTTGCCTACTGCGAGCAGCAAATGGGCGTCACGCCCAACGAAATGTTCGGCCAGACCGAGATCAACTACATCGTAGGCAATTGCGCGCGGCACTGGCCGCCGCGCGCCGGCAGCATGGGCATGGGTTATCCGGGCCACCGTGTCGCCGTGATCGACGAAGACGGCAACGAGTGTCCGGTTGGCGTGCCGGGCGATGTGGCGCTGAATCGCTTCGATGTCCACGGCCAGCCCGACCCGATCTTTTTCCTCGGCTACTGGAAGAACGAGGCCGCAACCCGCGACAAATTCACCGGCGACTGGTGCCGCACTGGCGATCTGGCGGTGCGTGATGCCGAGGGCTATCTCTGGTACCAGGGCCGCTCGGACGATGTGTTCAAGTCCTCTGGCTACCGCATTGGCCCCGGCGAAATCGAAAACTGCCTGGTTAAGCACCCGGCAGTCGTCAACGCCGCCGTGGTGCCCAAGCCGGATGCCGAACGGGGTGCGGTGGTCAAGGCCTATGTGGTGTTGTCTGCCGACGTGGCGGCATCCTGCGGCAACAGCACGTCTGCGCGTGCCGACCTGCATGCCCGCCTCACCGCCGAGCTGCAGTCCCATGTAAAGGGCCTGCTGGCACCGTACGAATACCCCAAGGAAATCGAGTTTGTTGATGCGCTGCCGATGACCACCACCGGCAAGGTGCAGCGCCGCGTCCTGCGCTTGCAGGAAGAGGCGCGTGCCAAGGGACTTGCCGGTTAGTTGAGGCGCAGGCTTTCGCGATTGGCAGGCAAGCGGGGAGCGGCGCTTTGTGCGCCTCCCAGCTTGAAGACGGACACGGTGCTCACCAGTTCACCCGCTTGCGCCTTCAGGCTGCTGGCTGCGGCGGCAATCTGCTCCACCAGTGCGGCATTCTGCTGGGTGGTGCGGTCCATCTGCGTCACGGCTTCGCCGACCTGAGCCACACCCAGTGACTGCTCGTTGCTTGCTGAGCTGATCTCGCCCATCATGTCGGTCACGCGGCGGATGGATACCACCACTTCATTCATGGTGGTGCCGGCCTCGTCAACCAGGGCAGATCCCTGTTCAACCCGTTCCACGCTGGCATTGATCAGGTTCTTGATCTCCTTGGCCGCCTCGGCGCTGCGCCCGGCCAGCGAACGCACTTCGGATGCCACCACGGCAAACCCGCGGCCCTGTTCTCCAGCGCGTGCCGCTTCCACCGCCGCATTGAGCGCCAGGATATTGGTCTGGAACGCAATGCCATCGATGACGGAGATGATGTCGGAGATCTTGCGCGAAGAGTCGTTGATCTCCTTCATGGTGTTCACCACGCGGCCCACGACGTCGCCGCCACGCGCTGCTACGCTGGATGCACTGGCTGCCAGCTGGTTGGCCTGGCGCGCGTTGTCGGCGTTGTGCTTGACCTGCGCGCTGAGCTCTTCCATGGACGCGGCAGTTTCTTCCAGGGCGCTGGCCTGCTGTTCGGTTCTGGCGCTCAGGTCATGGTTGCCCTGGGCGATTTCCGAGCTGGCAGTCTCTACGCCTTCGGAGCCCTGACGCACCCGGTCCACCACCTGGGCCAGGCTTTGTCGCATGGCCTCGAGCGACTGCAGCAGCTCGGCGATCTCGTCGCGGCCACTGGCGTTGAGTACATGGGTCATGTCACCCTTGGACATCTCCTGTGCCGCCAGCACGGCATCCGCCACGGGCTTGGTGATGGCACGTGAAATCAGGATGGCCAGCACAGCTCCTATGCCCAGTGCTGCCACCAGCGCGGTGATGATCGTGACTTTGCCGGTGGTTACCACTTTCTGGGTATCGGCCCAGACGGTTTCCGCTTCCTTGGCGTTGAAGTCCGCAATCGTCCCCATGTCTTTCATGGCGGCCTCAAAGGGCTTGCCCACCTGGTCGCGAAACATGTCCTCTGCGGCACTGGCGTTGTTCACACTGGACAATTCCAGCATCTTGGCGTCGGCGGCGGCCCACTCCGCCAGGTTCTTCTTGAAGCTGGAAAAGGCCTTGGCTTCTGTTTCCGAACCAAATACCGCCGATGCCTTGCCGTCCAATGCTTCCATTTGCTTGCGCGCGTCGGCAATGAGTTTTTCCTGCTCTTGCTTGACGTTGGGGTCGGAGGCCAGCAGGTGCATGGCTTCGGCACGGCGCACGTTACCCAGCATGCCACTCAGTGCCGCGGTGTATTGCACGCTGGGCAGGTTGTTGGTGGCAATCTGCTCGGTCTTGACGGACAGGTTGGACAGCTGGAACAGCGCCATGGCACCCAGTACCAAGGTCAGCGCCAGCACACTGGCAAATCCGAGGGTCAACTTGGTCCCGATCTTCAGGTTGGAGAGATTCATATTGGCGGCGTCTCATGTATTTTTGGAATGGCGTCAGCTATAGTTTTGACGCTGAACTAATGCTATGCGCTTTAGGCCGGCTTGTGCTCAAGGGTTATCCCTGCAATGTCGGGCGATGCGTGGGATACTGCGCGCGCTGTTACTTTTCCACTTCAACTCCACCGTACATTCCCTATGAAACTCGTGTCTCTTGGCCAAAGCGATCTGCAGGTAACACCCGTCTGTCTGGGTACCATGACTTTTGGTGAACAGGTCAGCGAGGCAGACAGCCACGCCATCCTCAGCCGCTCGCTGGAGCGCGGCATCAACTTCATCGACACGGCCGAGATGTATTCCGTGCCGCCCAAGGCCGAGACCTTCCAGGTCACTGAAAAAATCTTCGGCAACTGGTTTGAGAAAAATCCCGGCGCGCGTGACAAGCTGGTGGTGGCGACGAAGGTGGCTGGCCCCTCACGCGGCATGCCGTGGATCCGCAACGGCAGCCCCGACCTGAGCGGCGCCGACATCATCGCCGCCTGCGAAGGCAGCCTCAAGCGCCTCAAGACCGATGTGATCGACCTCTACCAGTTGCACTGGCCCACGCGCAATGTGCCCATGTTCGGCAGCCTGTATTTCGACCCCACCAAGGACAACCCGGCCGTGGCCTCCATCCACGATCAGCTGCAGGCCCTGCAGACGCTGGTGCAGGCGGGCAAGGTGCGCGCCATCGGCCTGTCCAACGAAACGCCCTATGGCGTGCACGAGTTCGTGCGCGTGGCAGAGCAGTACAACCTGCCGCGTATTGCCACCGTGCAAAACGTCTACTGCCTGATCAGCCGCGCCTTGGAAAACGGGCTGGATGAAACCATGCACCGCCTGGGCGTGTCGCTGCTGGCCTATTCGCCCCTGGGCTTTGGCCTGCTCACCGGCAAGTACGACGTGTCGGGCACCACCGGCCCGGACGCACCGGCGCAGGCCCGCATTGCCAAATACGAGTCCATGCGCAAGCAGCGCTGGGGCCGCCCCGAATCGCTGGCTGCCGCGCGCCGCTACAACGCGCTGGCCAAGGAATACGGCCTGACTCCCACGCAAATGGCACTGGCCTTCTGCTACACCAAGTGGCAGGTGCGCAGCACCATCATTGGCGTGACCTCGGTGGCCCAGCTGGACGAAGACATCAACGCCTGGGGCACCACGCTGCCCGCAGAGTTGCTCCAAAAGATCGACGCCGTGCGTTGGGAAATCCGCGATCCGGCCAACTGATATGGCAAAACACGTATCCGAAACACCGGCCACCCAGCTGCTGAAGGCGAACAAGATCGCCTTCACCGAGCATCCGTACGAATACCTGGAGCACGGCGGCGCCCAGCACAGCGCCCAGGTGCTGGGCTTTGACCCGTTCACGGTGGTCAAGACGCTCATCATGCAGGACCAGGACGCCAAGCCCCTGGTGGTGCTGATGCACGGCAACCGCAAGGTCTCCACCAAGAACCTGGCGCGCCAGATCGGCGCCAAGTCGGTGGAGCCCTGCACGCCCGAAGTGGCCAACCGCAACAGCGGTTATCTGGTGGGCGGCACGTCGCCGTTTGGCACGCGCAAGTCCATGCCGGTGTACATCGAGGAAACAATTCTGGATTTGCCCAAAATCCTCATCAACGGCGGGCGGCGCGGCTACCTGGTGGGGCTGGACCCGCAGGTCTGCGTCCAATTGCTCTCCGCAAAAAAGGTACAGTGCGCGCTGGCCGAATGATTGGCGGCAGATAACAGGAGACGGTTTTGAATTCGATAGCAGTGGTGTACCCGGCCCTGGCCGCCGTGGCGGCTTACCTTGTGGGCTCTCTTTCCTTTGCGGTGATCGTCAGCCGGGTCATGGGCCTGAACGACCCGCGCACCTACGGCAGCAAGAACCCGGGTGCCACCAATGTGCTGCGCTCTGGCAGCAAGGCCGCGGCCATCGTCACGCTGTTGCTGGACGCGCTCAAGGGCTGGGTGCCGGTGGTGCTGGTCAAGTGGTTTGGCAAGCCCTATGGGCTGGAGGAGGGCACGCTGGCGCTGGTGGGGCTGGCAGCCTTCCTAGGCCACTTGTACCCCGTGTTCTTCCGCTTTGTAGGCGGAAAGGGTGTGGCCACCGCGCTGGGCGTGATCATGGGGGTCAGCGCCTGGCTGGGGCTGGCAGTGCTGCTGTCCTGGGTGATCATTGCCTACTTCTTCCGCTACTCGTCGCTGGCGTCCCTGGTGGCGTCGGTGTTTGCGCCGGTGTATTACCTGTTCGGTGACGGCGTGGCCTGGTACGAAGACAACTGGGTGCTGCTGTCCATGGCCGTGATGTCGGGCCTGTTGATCTGGCGCCATTCTGAGAACATCAACCGCCTGCTCAAAGGCACCGAATCCAAGCTGGGCAAAAAGGCCGCCTGAGGCGCCGTATGCGCGTTCAGGCTACGGCCTGCGCGCTCAGGCACAACACCTGGTAGTGGTTCAGCTGGGCACGCACACTGGAGGCCGCCAGGGCCGAGCGTATGCGTGGCAGTGCGCGTGCCGTGGCATGCAGGCGCGGGCTGCGCAGTAACTGGCCGTCGGCCGATCCCACAATGGCCACGTCCGGCATATTCGGTTGGGCACTGCGCCGCAAGACCACGCCTAGCTCGTCGCTGTCCATGCGCACAAAGGTTCCCGGCGGGCACAGCCCCACCACACGCATCAGGGCCTGGCCGATCTCGTCCGAGCGGTCTGCGCCATTGGCCATCACGGCGCGGGCCGATTCGGTCGCACTGCGGCCCGCACGGGATAGCCGCGGGCTGATCATGGCCGCATAGCGGTCCACCGTCTTGAGCACCCGGGTCAGGCGAATGACCGGGGCTACCGTGCGGAAGTCGCCCACCTCGGGCTGGTTATCGTGGTGGTTGCCCACCACCTCCAGCCAGTTTTCGTCCTGCACGCCCATGGAGCCCAGCATCATGGCCGACTTGACCGGGTGCAGGCGGATCATCTCCTGCTGCGCCGGGTTGGGGCGCTCGGTCTGGGTGGCCAGCACGTCCTGCATCTGGGTCATGGCCAGGTTCATGGTCAGTGCGGCCCGCACCAGGCTGTCGCGCTCCTTGGCTGGCAGCTGCAGCTCATGGGCAATCAAGTGGCACAGCACGGCACACACCAGGGCGTGCGATGCGCTATAGCCCACCGGCGAATTGCTGGCCAACTGGAACAGCAGGTACAGCCCGGCATCCTGGTCGCGTTGCAGCAGGCCTTGCATCCAGCGGTCGTACTGCAGCACGCGCTGGGTAAACTGCTGGCTGCTGTCCGGATGGCTCAGGATGATGGCCAGGCCGGACTCCAGGTCCGCCCACTCGGCCAGCAGATCCTCGTATTCGTTTTCGTCCTTGACTTGCATGGCGTCTGTGCCTGCCGCCTAGTAGCGCTTGTCCAGAACCATCTGGTCGTTGGTCCGTGTCATCTGGAAGTGGGTCAGAAAGCTGTTGCCCAGCAAGACGTAGGGCATGGAGCCCGGTGACACCAGACAGTCCACGTTGTACACCTGCACGTCGCCTACCTGCACCGAAGAAAGCTTGATGCTCCAGGCCGGTATCACGCCATTGGCGGTGCTGACACGGCCCATCTCTCCATCGCGGTATTTCAGCCCCATGCGGTCGGCATCCACCGTGCTCAGGCCCACCATGCTGGCGCCGGTATCCACCATGAAGGTGACGGTGTTGCCGTTGATCTGCCCCTGGGTCATGAAGTGCCCGCCGCTGCTGGCGGTCAGCACCACACGCGAGCCCGAAACGCCCGCCGCGCCGCCCACATTGGCAGGCGCATCGCCCACACGCAGGCTGATCTGCTTGCCGCCCATATTGACAACCGCCGTATCGCCCTTGATGGACAGCACCTTGACGCCCTTGTAGGTGTCGCCGCTGGCCACGCTCTTGGGCGGTGCGCTGTCGATGATCAGCAAGGCCTTGTCGCCCATCATGCCGGCCAGCCCTACCGTTTGCGCCACCACCTGCTGCATGCACAGCAGCAGGGCAGAGGCCAGCAGGGCGGGGGTTTTCATCAGTCGCGGAAGTTATTGAAGCTCAGCGGCATGTCCGGAACTTCTTTCTTGATCAGCGCCATGGCGGCCTGCAGGTCGTCACGCTTGGCGCCGGTGACGCGCACGGCATCGCCCTGGATGGCGGCCTGCACCTTCATCTTGCTGTCCTTGATGGCGCGCTGGATCTTCTTGGCCACTTCTGACTCGATGCCGTTGCGCACCTTGATGACCTGCTTGACCTTGTCGCCGCCTATCTTCTGCACATCGCCCTTGTCCAGAAAGCGCACGTCCACATTGCGCTTGGCCAGTTTGTTGCGCAGCACATCGTCGATCTGCTGGAGCTGGAAGTCGGCATCGCCAATCAGCGTGATTTCCTTGTCCTTGAGTTCGATGCTGGCAGAGGTGCCCTTGAAGTCAAAACGCGTGCCGATTTCCTTGGCGGTGTTGTCCACACCGTTCTTTACTTCGGTCAAATCGGGTTCGCATACGGTGTCAAAAGAAGGCATTTGGGTACTTAAAAATAGCGGTGAGACAATCCTGCCATGTTAGTCGAGAAAAATGTCCCCCTGCAGGCCTTCAACACCTTCCACATCGTTGCAAAGGCCCATTCCCTGATCCGTATCAGGTCCGAAGAAGACGTGCGCGCCGTGCTGGCCGACCCGGATCTGGCAGTCAGCCCGAAGTTTGTGCTGGGCGGGGGCAGCAACATCGTGCTCACCGGCGACGTCAAGCCGGTGGTGCTCAAGGTCGAGATTGCCGGCAAGCGCCTGCTGCAGGGAACTCCACGCCACTACATCGTGGAAGCCGGCGCCGGCGAGGGCTGGCACGACCTGGTGGCCTGGACCCTGGAGCAGGGCTATCCGGGCCTGGAAAACATGGCGCTTATCCCCGGCACGGTGGGCGCGGCCCCGGTGCAGAACATTGGCGCCTACGGGCTGGAGCTGCAGGACCGCTTTGATTCGCTGGACGCTATCGACCTGCAAACCGGTCAGGTGTTCACGCTCAATGCCGCGCAATGCGCCTTTGGCTACCGGGATTCCATCTTCAAGCACAGCAGCAATGCCGAGTTGCTCCAGGCCCTGGGCCTGAAAGACCGGGTGCTGATCCTGCGGGTGCGCTTTGCCATTCCCAAAGCCTGGAAGCCCGTGCTGGGCTATGCCGACCTGGAAAAAAAGATGGCCGAGCAGCACTGCGACCAGCCCACGGCGCGCCAGATCTTTGACTGGATCTGCGACATCCGCCGCGCCAAGCTGCCTGACCCGGCCGTCATCGGCAATGCCGGCAGCTTCTTCAAGAACCCCACCGTCACGCCCGAGCAGTGCGCCGACATCATCGCGCGCGACCCCAAGGTGGTGCATTACCTGCTGGCCGATGGCTCGGTCAAGCTGGCCGCGGGCTGGCTGATCGACTCCTGCGGCTGGCGCGGCAAGACCGTGGGCCATGCCGGCGTGTACGAGAAGCAGGCCCTGGTGCTGGTCAACCGCGGCACGGGCAATGACGGCGACGGCGCCACCGGCGGCGAGGTGATGACGCTGGCCAAAGCCATACAGACCAGCGTGTACGAACGCTTCGGTATCCAGCTCGAACCCGAGCCTGTGGTGATCTGACCCTAAGCCCATGTAAAAGAGTCGGTCACTGCAGAGGACTACAGTGCACCCATGAAAAACATTCTCATCCTGGGTGGAACCGGCTTTGTCGGTGCGCATGTCTGCGAAAAACTGGCCCGGGAGGAATGGGACATTACCGTCGCCACCCGGCGAGAGAACAACGCACGCAACGTCATGCATCTGCCCGGGCTCACCGTGCAGGAATGCGATATCCACGACGAAGCGGCCCTGACGCGTCTGGCCAAAGGGCATGACGCGGTAGTCAACCTGGTGGCCATCCTGCATGGCGACAAGCAGTCCTTCCAGCGCGTGCATGTGGATCTGCCCCGCAAGATCGCCGCGGCCTGTGCAGCGTCAGGCGTAACCCGCCTGGTGCATGTGAGCGCGTTGGGCGCCAACCCGCAGCAGCCCCAATCTGCCCCTTCGATGTACCTGCGCAGCAAGAGCGAAGGCGAGGCCGTGCTGCTGGCCCAATGCAGCGCCCTGGCCCTGACCATCCTGCGCCCCAGCGTGATCTTTGGCCATGGCGACAAGTTCCTCAACCTGTTTGCCGCCATGCAGCAGGTAGCGCCCTTTGTGCCCCTGGCCTGCGCCGATGCCCAATTCCAGCCGGTGTGGGTGGAAGACGTGGCCAATGCCGTGGTCAAGGCCCTGGAGCGCACCCACCCGGGCGCGCAAACCTATGAAGCCTGCGGCCCGGAAGTCTTCACCCTCAAGCAACTGGTGGAAATCTCCGCCAAGCTGGCCGGCATCAACCAGGGCAAAGGCCGCCCCGTGTTCTCCTTGCCCCACTGGGCCGCCAGCCTGCAGGCCCGCACCATGGAAATGCTGCCCGGCAACCCCCTGATGAGCCGCGACAACCTCGACTCCATGAAACTCCCCAGCGTGGCCACCCCCGGCGCGCCCGGCCTGTCCGCCCTGGGCATAGAACCCGCCGCCTTGCAGGCGGTTGCGGGCGACTACCTGGACGAGGGCTCACCCTGGCATTCCCTGCTGGGGGTGCGCAAGCGGGCGAATTGGAAGTAGCAGGCAGATGAAGGCATGAAGTGGAGGGTGTTGGCGCTGCGGCATGCAAAGCATGTCCCATGGCTGCTGCCGGCACTGTGGCTCCTGGCCTTCCTGGGCATTCGATTGGGATGGTGGCGCGTGGGGTCCAGCATGGTGCCATTGGTGATGCTGACCTGCGCCATCGGTCTGGCAGTACCCGTGTGGGCCACCTGGCAGCGTGAACGCTGGATTCGCGAAGCACCGCTGCCCCAGTTCCTCAAGCGCAAGCTACGGCAAACCTACCCCCACCTGAGCGGCAAAGACGCGGATTTGGTGGAGCGCGGCCTGCGCCAGTTCTTTCTGGCCTGCCACCGCAGCCGTCGCCAGTTTGTTGCCATGCCATCCAAGGTGGTCGATGTGCTGTGGCACGAGTTCATCCTGCACACGCAGGCCTACCAGCGCTGGTGCGACATTGCGCTGGGCCACTTCCTGCACCACACGCCCGCCGAAGTGCTGGGCCCGCGATCCGACCGCAACGACGGCCTGCGCCGTGCCTGGTTCTGGGCCTGCAAGGAAGAGTCCATCAACCCCCGCAAACCCAGCCGCCTGCCGCTGCTGTTTGCGCTGGATGCCAAATGCGGCATAGAGGGCGGCTTTCAGTACGTGCCCGATTGCAAGGACATAGGCCGCAAGAGCGACGCCAACGGAGACGGCTCGGGCAGCTATTGCGCGACGGACTTTTCGGACGGGTCCAGCAGTGGGGACAGCGATGGGTTTGGTGGTATGGATTCCTCTGACTCTTCCCACTCTTCAGGCGGCAGCGACGGGGAATCTGGGAGCGGCGGGGATGGGTGTGGCAGCGGGTGTGGTGGGGGTGGGGATTAGGCGCTACGGCTTTTACGACATCGCAATCCCTGGCGTTCTGCATGCCATACCATTTGGCCTAGAAAAGCCCTTCATCCGCCGAAAGCAGCTGCAAATGATCAGTTTGCTGAATCCCTGGTCAGGCACAGTTGCCGCCTTGACTTAGTTTTCGGGAGCGGTCAGAACCATGAGCATTTCTGCGATCACTGCGAAGCTCTCATCGCTTTCTGGTTGCTCAATGACGAGCGGTTGAAATCCGGGCATGGTCGAGTCCGGTTTCAGCGTGATGCGGGTATGCCGCCAATCACCGTCTGCCACTGCCGTTTTTTCGCTTGAATACAGCTTAATGGTGTAACGCCCCCCGGTTTCGGGATCTGCAATAGTGCGATGCTGCACAACCACAATTTTCCCCTCACGTGTTCCTGATGGGTTGGCTCGAAAAAGACACCAAGCACCATTGGGGATCCTACGGTTCATTGATTCACCGATAACCTGGGCTACGAATAGCCCTGGTTGGGGGTTCACCCAGTCTGGCAAAGCGACCCATTCATCCGCTTCATGCACAAGCGCTTGCAGGTCTGAAAAGTTTCCGGCCGCAATGCGTAGATCCAGCAATGGTGCAGCGGCCACTCCTGCGTTTAACTCCGACTTTGAAACACGCGGCAATGGCACGACATTTGCCACTTCAGTCCGTTGACTTGAGATGCCGTCTTGTATTTCGTTACCACTCGCACGCAATTTGCTACGGATGAATTCCCTAAGTTGTGGGTCAGTGCAGTAGACATAACAGCCTTTCATACCCCGAGTCATCAGAGTACGGTAAGTGTTTTTTACGATGGCGTCAGCGAACGCAAGCGCCTTTTCGCGTTCCGTTTTGAGTAGGCTTTTGAGTCCACGCACAGACTTGTCCGAAGAGGCACGCTTACTCGCTTGATAGATGATCATTGATCAAAGCTCGTTGTATTTCTTGCTTGAGCCACGGGCTTTGTCAACTGGATATTTGAGCGCGTTGGCTTTCACTTTCGCTTGTGCCGCTGCGATTGGATCGATGCCAAGAGCAGTTGAGAGTTGGATTAAATACAGAAGTACATCCGCAATTTCCGAACCTATGGCTTCGCGTTTCTCATCGGACACCTCTTGACTTTGGGCTTCAGTGAGCCATTGAAAATGCTCTAGCAATTCGCCAGCCTCCACCACCAATGCTGAAGCAAGGTTTTTGGGTGAATGAAAGGGTTGCCACTCGCGTTCTTTTGCAAACTTTTCGAGCTGTAGGGCTAGGTCGCGTAGCGAGTCAGTCATTAGGGAATTAATTTAGTTTCTGCGATTCAACCCCACTTTAACTTGAACACACTTTCATTCCCAAAAAGTATCGGCAGACTAGCCGTACTAGTAAGTCCAAAACAACAAAGCCCGCCAGGTTTTCACCTGGCGGGCTTTGTCTTTGGCATTTCAACGAGGGCTTACTTACCCAGCTTGAGGAAGTCATCCCCCTTACCCAACTCCAACAACCCTGCATTGGAGTAAATCCCCAGCTTGGCCCGCGTATCCGAGATATCCAGATTGCGCATGGTCAGTTGGCCGATGCGGTCCAGCGGGCTGAACGGCGCGTCTTCCACCTTTTCCATGGAGAGGCGCTCGGGCGCGTAGGTCAGGTTGGGAGATTCTGTATTCAAGAGCGAATAGTCGTTGCCGCGGCGCAGTTCCAGGGTGACGGTGCCGGTGATGGCGCGGGCGACCCAGCGTTGGGCGGTTTCGCGCAGCATGATGGCCTGGCTGTCGAACCAGCGGCCCTGGTACAGCAGGCGGCCGAGCTTGCGGCCGTTGTCGCGGTATTGCTCGATGGTGTCTTCGTTGTGGATGCCGGTGACCAGGCGTTCGTAGGCGATGAACAGCAGCGCCAGGCCGGGGGCTTCGTAGATGCCGCGGCTCTTGGCTTCGATGATGCGGTTCTCGATCTGGTCGCTCATGCCCAGGCCATGGCGGCCACCGATGCGGTTGGCTTCCAGGATCAGGCTGACCAGGTCGGGGTATTCCACGCCGTTCAGTGCCACGGGGCGGCCTTCTTCAAAGCGCACCGACACTTCTTCGGCCTTGACCACGCAGTCGTCGCGCCAGAAGGGCACGCCCATGATGGGGTTGACTATTCTGATGCCGCTGTTGAGGTTTTCCAGGTCCTTGGCTTCGTGGGTGGCGCCCAGCATGTTGCTGTCGGTGGAGTAGGCCTTCTCAGCCGACATCTTGTAGCCAAAGCCGTGCTGCGTCATGAAGGCAGACATTTCTGCGCGGCCGCCCAGCTCGTCGATGAAGGCCTGGTCCAGCCAGGGCTTGTAAATCTTGAGCGCGGGGTTGGTCAGCAGGCCGTAGCGGTAGAAGCGCTCGATGTCATTGCCCTTGAAGGTGGAGCCGTCGCCCCAGATATTGACGTCGTCCTGCTTCATGGCCGACACCAGCATGGTGCCGGTCACGGCGCGGCCCAGGGGCGTGGTGTTGAAGTAGGTCACACCGGCAGTGGTGATGTGGAAGGCGCCGGCTTGCAGTGCGGCAATGCCTTCGGCGGCCAGCTGCGGGCGGCAGTCCACCAGGCGGGCCTTCTCGGCGCCGTATTCCATGGCCTTGCGCGGGATTTCGTCGTAGTCGGCCTCGTCGGGCTGGCCCAGGTTGGCGGTGTAGGCGTAGGGCAGGGCACCCTTGAGCTTCATCCAGTGCAGGGCAGCGCTGGTGTCCAGGCCGCCGGAGAAGGCGATGCCGACCTTTTGGCCGACGGGGGTGTTTTGGAGGATGGTGTTGGACATGGTGTTGCTTTATGCGTAGCGGCAGATGTAGTGGTAGGCCTGGGCCACGCGGATCTCGAATTTGGAGTTGGCCGGCACGCTGAAGGTGTCACCTTCGGACTGGCTGACCCAGGTGTCGCTGCCG
The DNA here is from genome assembly GCF_038784515.1 of Rhodoferax sp. GW822-FHT02A01. Taxonomy (NCBI): domain Bacteria; kingdom Pseudomonadati; phylum Pseudomonadota; class Betaproteobacteria; order Burkholderiales; family Comamonadaceae; genus Rhodoferax; species Rhodoferax sp. GW822-FHT02A01. The sequence goes on along the minus strand of NZ_CP152376.1, from coordinate 5,298,974 downwards.
GCCAGCTTGTATTCGCAGCCGCCGGCCACGCATTCCATGGTTTCTGCAGCACCGGTGCCAAAGGTCAGGGTAGAGGCCAGCACCACGCCCACCGAAGCCTTGCTGCCGTCGGGCAGGGTGAAACTGTGGCTGATGCACTTGCCATCAAAGTACACATTGGCTTTGGTGGAGAGGGATACGGAGTCGATCTGGGTGGTGATGGTCATGGAAGAAGGCGCACTGATTGGGGGAAACCGCTGATTTTAAGGGAGTCGCTCTGCAAACAGCTCCGGCTTGAATCCCACGGTGACGGTGCCGTCGGCCCAAACCACCACCGGTCGCTTGATCACGCTGCTGTGGCTGGTCATCACCGCACTGGCAGATGCATCGTCCACCACCGAGGCCTGGATGGCCGCATCCAGCTTGCGCCAGGTAGGGCCGGCGCGGTTGATGAGCTTGTCACGCCCCACGGCCTTGAGCCAGCCGGGCAGCAGGTTGGCGGGAACGCCTTCCTTTTTGAAGTCATGAAAAACCGTCTCCACAGCCTGGTCGGCGAGCCAGGTGCGGGCTTTTTTGACGGTGTCGCAGTTGGGGATGCCGTAGAGGTGAATGGTTTTCATGGCCGTCATCATGCCAGCGCGGCGGCGGGTGGGCGACAATTCCGGGCTATGACTACTTCTTTCAGCACATTGCCCGAGTGGCTGGCCTATTGCGAACAGCTGCATCCCAAGAACATCGACATGGGCCTGGAGCGCGTGCGCACCGTGGCCGAGCGCATGCAGCTGCGCTTTGACTGCCCAGTCATCACCGTGGCCGGCACCAACGGCAAGGGCTCCACCTGCGCCATGCTGGAGTCCATCCTGCGTCAGGCGGGCTACAAGACTGGCGTCTACACCTCGCCCCATCTGGTGCACTTTGAAGAGCGCCTGCGCCTCAACGGCGAGCCGGTGGCTGCCGATGTGCTGGTGGCCGGCTTTGCGGCCGTGGAGCGGGCCCGCACCCAGGGCGAAGAGGTGTCGCTCACGTACTTTGAGTTCAGCACCCTGGCCATCTTTGATGTGATGCGCCAGTCCGGGCTGGACGCCATCGTGCTGGAGGTGGGCCTGGGCGGGCGGCTGGATGCGGTCAACATCATCGATACCGACTGCGCCATCATCACCAGCATCGATCTGGACCATATGGAGCTGTTGGGCAACGACCGCGAGGCCATTGGCTACGAGAAAGCCGGCATCATGCGCACCGACCGCCCGGTGGTGGTGAGTGACCCGGTGCCACCGCAAAGCGTGCTGGACCGCGCCCTGGAGGTGGGCGCCGACCTGTGGCGCGTGGGCCATGATTTCAACGTGACCGGCGACAAGCAGCAGTGGGCCTGGGCCGGCCGTGGCAGGCGCTACAGCGGGCTGGCTTATCCAGCCCTGCGCGGCGCCAACCAGCTGGTGAACGCCGCCGGCGTGCTGGCCGCGCTCACCGCCCTGCGCGAAAAGCTGCCGGTCACCGCGCAGGCCGTGCGCAACGGCCTGGCCTTTGTGGAGCTGACCGGGCGCTTCCAGATCATTCCGGGGCAGCCCACGCTGGTGCTGGACGTGGCCCACAACCCGCATTCAGTCTCGGCTCTGGCCGCCAATCTGGACGCCATGGGCTTTTTCCCGACCACACATGCCGTGTTTGGCGCCATGGCCGACAAGGACCTGGCGCCCATGCTGGCCAAGGTCGGCCCGATTCTGGACCGCTGGTACTTTACCGACTTGCCCACCGCCCGCGCCGCCACCGGTGCTGCGCTCAAGACCGCCTGGGAAGCCCAGAACACCCGCAAGGACGCCAGCGCCCAGGCTTTTGCCTCGCCAACCCTGGCACTGGAGGCCGCCATCGCCGCCGCAGACCCCGCTGATAGAATCGTCGTCTTCGGGTCCTTCTATACGGTAGGGGGCATTCTGCAGGCAGGTTTGCCCCGTCTGCAGGCCGCTCATCTGGCCCCATAAACACTAACTTCCGCGTACGCGCATCCATGGCATTTTTCAAACTACGCAAAGCCGGTGGGGAGCAGCCGGCTCCGCCGCCCGCTCCTGAAAGCGTGGACGCCATGCGCAAGCGGGCGCGTTACCGGCTGGCCGGTGCGGCGCTGCTGGTGCTGGCGGGCGTGATTGGGTTCCCCATCCTGTTTGACAACCAGCCGCGCCCGATTGCGGTGGATATTCCGATCGACATCCCTGACAAGACCAAGGTCAAGCCGTTGGCCGCCAGCGATTCCGCGCCGGTTGTGCAGCAGAGCCAGTCGTCCAGCCCGGCTGCATCCGAGCCGGCACCGGCACCCGCCGCGGCACCTGCTCCCGTGGCAGCTCCCGTAACAGCACCTTCCCCGGCACCGGCAGCTGCGCCTGCCAAGGATTCGAAAGACGCCAAGGCCCCGGCCAAGCCAGCGGAAAAGAGCAAGGCAGCCGACAAGGAAGAGGTCATCATCGCCCCGTCCAAGGCCGATGCCGCACGTGACAGCAAAGTGACAGCCAAGCCCGTTGAAAAATCGGCAGACAAGCCCGCAGATAAGGCGTCTGACAAATCGGCCACGGGGCGCTTTGTGGTGCAGTTTGGTGCGTTCACCGATTCGGCCCGTGCGCACGAGGCACGCCTCAAGGTGGAAAAGCTGGGTCTGAAGACCTATGCGCAGATTGCCGAGACGCCCGATGGCAAGAAGTTCCGTGTGCGGGTTGGCCCGTTTGAGAAGCGCAGCGACGCCGAGAAGGCCGCCGAGAAGATCCAGAAGGCCGGTCTGTCTGTTTCCATTCTGGGGCTCTAGCGGTGCTGGAGGTATTGCCGCTGCTGGACTGGGTCTGCATAGGTATTTTGTTGGCGTCCATGGTGGTGGGCGCCTGGCGCGGTCTGGTGGTGGAAGTGCTGTCGCTGGCCAGCTGGGCCGTGGCCTTTGTGCTGGCGCAGTGGTTTGCCCCCGATGTGGCGGCCAAGCTGCCCATGGCGGGTGCGGGTGAACAGGTGCGTTATGCCGCCGGCTTTGTACTGATTTTTGTGGCCACGCTGTTTGCGGGCGCGTTGCTGGGTTTTGTGCTGTCCAAGGTGCTGTCGGCCGTGGGCATGGGCGCCATCAACCGCTTGCTGGGCGCGCTGTTTGGTGTGCTGCGCGGCGTGGTGTTGATATTGGCCATCACGGTGGTGGTGGGCATGACGCCCTGGAAGTCGTCACGTGAGTGGCAGGCTTCGACGGGCGTGCGTTGGGCAACATCAACGTTGGGGCTGTTGAAGCCGGTGTTGCCGCAAGAGTTCGGAAAATATTTACCTACTACGTGAGCGAAAAAACATGTGTGGAATAGTCGGCGTTGTCAGCAACGCACCGGTGAACCAGTTGATTTATGACGCCTTGCTGCTGTTGCAGCACCGCGGCCAGGATGCAGCGGGGATCGTGACCCAGCAAGAGCGCAAGTTCTTCATGCACAAGGCCAAGGGCATGGTGCGCGACGTGTTCCGCACCCGCAACATGCGCTCGCTGCCCGGCAACTGCGGCCTGGGCCAGGTGCGTTACCCCACCGCGGGCAATGCCTTCAGCGAAGAAGAGGCGCAGCCTTTTTATGTGAACGCACCTTTCGGTATCGTGCTGGTGCACAACGGCAACCTGACCAACGCGCACGCGCTCAAGAGCGAGCTGTTCAAGACCGACCACCGCCACATCAACACCGAGAGTGACTCCGAAGTGCTGCTCAACGTGCTGGCGCACGAAGTGGAGCGCACCACCCGCGGTGCCGATCTGCAACCGCAAGACCTGTTTGATGCCGTGCGCAAGGTGCACAAGCGCGTGAAGGGTTCATACGCCGTGATCGCCCTGATTGCCGGCCACGGTGTGCTGGCCTTCCGCGACCCGTTTGGCATCCGTCCGCTGTGCCTGGGACGCAATGACGAAGGCAATGTGGTGGTGGCCAGTGAGTCGGTGGCGCTGGAAGGCACAGGCCATGTGTTCGACCGCAACGTCAACCCCGGCGAGGCCGTGTTCATCGACCTGCAAGGCAAGGTGCATGCACAGCAGTGCGCCGAGTCTCCGGTGCTGAGCCCGTGTATTTTTGAATTTGTGTATCTGGCCCGACCCGACTCGGTGATGGATGGCATCTCGGTCTACCAGGCGCGCTTGAACCTGGGTGAGACATTGGCCAAGCGCGTGGTCTCCACTGTGCCGCCGAATGAGATCGATGTGGTCATTCCCATCCCCGAATCCAGCCGCCCCAGCGCTGCGCAACTCGCGCAACTGCTGGGCTTGCCGTACCGCGAAGGGTTTGTGAAAAACCGTTACGTCGGTCGCACCTTCATCATGCCGGGGCAGGCGGTGCGCAAGAAGTCGGTGCGCCAGAAGCTCAACGTGATTGCCAGCGAATTCAAGGGCCGCAACGTGCTGCTGGTGGATGACTCCATCGTGCGTGGTACCACTAGCCGCGAAATCGTGCAGATGGCGCGTGACGCCGGAGCCCGCAAGGTTTACATGGCCAGTGCCGCGCCACCGGTGCGCTACCCCAATGTGTACGGCATTGACATGCCCACCAGCAGTGAGCTGGTGGCCCATGGCCGCACGGTGGAAGAGATTCGCCAGATCATTGGCTGCGATGCGCTGATCTACCAGGATGTGGACGCCATGAAGCGTGCCGTCGGCTCACTGAACAAGAACCTGGCAGGCTTTGATGCATCCTGTTTTGACGGTGTGTACGTCACCGGTGACATCACCGATGCCGACATCAGCCGCCTGAACTCCAACCGCGTGGGCGGCGATGAAAACCAGGAAGACACTTCGCGCCTGGCCTTGCCCAACCACGAAGACTGAAAGCCGTTGGAAGCCATGAACGACAAGCAAACACCCAAAGACCTGCACCGCGATACCCGCGCCGTGCGCGAGGCCGTGGAGCGCAGCCAGTACGGCGAGAACTCCGAAGCCCTGTACCTGACCAGCGGCTATGTGCAACCCTCTGCCGAAGCGGCGGCCCTGCGCTTTGCTGGAGAGGAAGAGGGCTTCACCTACGGCCGCTACGGTAACCCCACGGTCGCCAGTTTCGAAAAACGCCTGGCTGCCATGGAAGGTGCCGAGGCCTGCATGTCCACTGCGTCCGGCATGTCGGCCATCCTGATGATGTGCATGGGCCTGCTCAAGGCCGGTGACCATGTGGTGTGCTCGCAATCCATGTTCGGCTCCACCATCAAGCTGATTGGTTCGGACCTGGCCAAGTTTGGCGTGGAATCCACCTTTGTGCCGCAGACCGATGTGGCCGCGTGGCGTGCTGCCGTCAAGCCCAACACCAAGCTGCTGTTTGCCGAAACGCCCACCAACCCGCTGACCGAGGTGTGCGACATCCGTGCATTGGCCGATATTGCCCACCATGCCGGCGCACTGCTGGCCGTGGACAACTGCTTTGCCACGCCGGCGCTGCAGCGCCCCATGGCGATGGGTGCCGACATCGTCATGCATTCCGGCACCAAATATCTGGACGGCCAAGGCCGTGTGATGGCCGGTGCGCTGTGCGCCAGCCAGGAAATGGTGACCAAGAATTTCCTGCCGGTGCTCAAGAGCGCGGGCATGACCTTGGCTCCGTTCAACGCCTGGGTCGTGCTCAAGGGCATGGAGACGCTGGATATCCGCATGAAAGCGCAATCCACCAACGCCATGGCGCTGGGCCGTTGGTTGGAGCAACATGCCGGTGTGCAGCGCGTGTTCTACCCAGGCCTGCCCAGCCATCCGCAGCATGCGCTGGCCATGCAGCAGCAGTCCGGTTGCGGTGGCGCAGTGCTGTCGTTTGAAGTGAAGGCGGCAGATCCCGAACAAGGTCGCGCACGCGCCTTCCACGTGCTCGACAGCATGCAATTACTCTCGCTGTCCACCAACCTGGGCGACACCAAGACACTGGTGGCGCACCCGGCCAGCACTTCGCATGGCCGCCTCACCGAGGCACAACGCCAGGCCGCTGGCGTAACCCAGGGCCTGATCCGCGTGGCGGTCGGGCTCGAACACATTGATGACATCACCGCCGATCTGGCGCGTGGTCTGGACACTTTCTGACATGACCAAAACCCGTACCCGCTTCGCCCCGTCTCCCACGGGCTTCATCCATCTGGGCAACATCCGTTCGGCACTGTACCCCTGGGCGTTTGCCCGCTCCACCGGCGGCGACTTCATCCTGCGCATTGAAGACACCGATGTGGAGCGTTCCACCCAGGCTGCGGTGGACGTGATCCTCGAAGGCATGGCCTGGCTGGGCCTGACGCATGACGAAGGCCCGTTCTACCAGATGCAGCGCATGGACCGCTACAAGGAAGTGCTCAAGCAGATGCAGGACCAAGGCTTGGTCTACCCTTGCTACATGTCGGTGGAAGAACTGGATGCCTTGCGTGAACGCCAGATGGCCGCAAAGCAAAAGCCCCGTTACGACGGCACCTGGCGCCCCGAGCCTGGCAAGACCCTGCCGCCGATCCCTGAAGGCGTGAAGCCGGTGCTGCGTTTCAAGAACCCGCAAGGCGGCGTCGTGGCCTGGGACGACAAGGTCAAGGGTCATGTGGAGTTCAGCAACGACGAGCTCGACGATCTGGTGATCGCGCGCCCGGACGGCACACCCACTTACAACTTCTGCGTGGTGGTGGACGATATCGACATGGACATCACCCACGTCATCCGCGGCGATGACCACGTCAACAACACACCGCGCCAGATCAACATCTTCCGTGCACTGGGCAAAGAGCCGCCGGTGTACGCCCATCTGCCCACCGTGCTCAATGAGCAAGGCGAGAAGATGAGCAAGCGCAACGGCGCCAAGCCGGTGACGCAATACGCAGCGGAAGGCTATCTACCTGATGCCATGGTGAACTATCTGGCCCGTTTGGGCTGGAGCCACGGCGATGACGAAATCTTTACCCGTGCGCAGTTCCTGGAATGGTTCAACCTGGACCACCTGGGCCGCAGCGCTGCGCAGTTCGATGAAGCCAAGCTGCGCTGGGTGAATGCCCAGCATCTCAAGGCCATGAGTGGCGAGGCGCTGGCACCCTTGGTGGCAGAGCAGTTGACCAAGCGCGGCATTGCAAGCGATGCGCGTCTGCCGCGTCTGTGCGATCTGCTCAAGGACCGTTGCGACACCACGGTGGCACTGGCCGATTGGGTGGCTCGCTTCTATACCGATGTGAAGCCCGAAGCCGACATGCTGGCGCAACACGTGACGGATGCCATCAAGCCGGCCCTGCATCTGCTGGCTACCAAGCTGGCAACGTGTGCGTGGGACAAGGCTTCCATTGCCGCAGCCATCAAGGAAGTGCTGGCCGAGTCGTCCCTCAAGATGCCGCAACTGGCCATGCCGGTGCGCGTGCTGGTGGTGGGTACACCGCAGACGCCATCCCTTGATGCAGTGCTTGAATTGCTCGATCGAGAAAAAGTAATTGAAAGACTTGGCTAGAGGTCAATTTTCACGCTATAATTTGAGGCTCGGAAATTGAGAATGTTCTAAAAAGCAATCTCAGGGAACCTAAGGGTTTTGGGGGTATAGCTCAGCTGGGAGAGCGCTTGCATGGCATGCAAGAGGTCAGCGGTTCGATCCCGCTTACCTCCACCAAAATTTTCGAGAAAACGGATACGTCCACAGGTTTTGACCCCATCGTCTAGAGGCCTAGGACATCACCCTTTCACGGTGAGTACCGGGGTTCGAATCCCCGTGGGGTCGCCAGGTTTTGCAGCAATGCATAGCAAGGCGCAAGTTGAAGACGGTCTTTCGCAAGAAGGGCCCTTGGCTCGAAAGAGCGAAAGTTTTCACTACCAGGAGTGGTAGTTCAGTTGGTTAGAATACCGGCCTGTCACGCCGGGGGTCGCGGGTTCGAGTCCCGTCCACTCCGCCAGTAAAGTGAAAAAAGTCCTTGTAAACCAAGGACTTTTTTTTGACATAAAAATCAAACTATCAAAACAACTATCAATTCATCGAACGCTAGCCGCTCATGGATTGGCAGGGGATGTCACTCACATTGCGGCATACGTGGCATGCAAGACCAAGCTTTTGTACCACGTACCTGCAATGTTGCGCCAATTGGCGATCACCCGTTACAAAGTAATCGCAGTAGCCCAGTGCCACCAATGCGTGCTGCAGATCGGCTGCATCAGCAGGTTCCGGTTTGAAAGAGTCACGAACACGCAATTTCGACATTGCATCTTCAACAGCCAGCGCAGGAGAGACTGACAAGAGCTTGTTGCGGTTTGCCATGAGGTAGTCGAGCTGAAGTCTGTCTGCACCTGCCGGCAGCGATAGGGCCAAATACTCCCGGTCAACAATGCTATCAAGCAACGCTTCAGCACCATCGCGATAAGCACGACGACCGATCAATATCGCCTCGGGTGTTTGCTTTGCAGAACTGTCGATAGTCTTCAAGAATTCCGGGTGGGCGCGCAGCAATGCAACTGAAGTCGTAAAAGTTTCGTCTGGCCTACCGCCTTCGCCATAGGTGCCCCACATCGCAGCAACTGTCTGGTTCAATGCTGAAAAGCTCCGATTGCGTACCGGGCCCACGTTGTCGAAGATGGGTTGCAAGAATCGATCAACCTCTTGTCTCTTTACCTTCGTGGAATCGCTGAGCCACAACGGGTTCAAGGTTTCGACGAACGCACAGCACTGGTCAATATGCTGCTGATTGTTGGAACGGGCCAGCTCATACATGTTCCAGGCAGACAGCACAAAACGATGACCAACCGCCTGCAGCTCGGTTACATACTGACGAACTTCAAGTGCATTGGCGGCTAAGGGGATGCCTGCAATGTTGGCGATCACGTTGTGATCCAGATAAATTGTGGACACTCGAACCCCTTGCGAAACGCACACACATACATACTTTACCTGCCGCTCCGCAGGGAAGCTTCAAATAGGTATACGCTTGTTTTGCGCATTCATTCTCATTAAAAAGATGTCAGCTCTATAGCCCTACGCACCGTGATCTGATCTCAATTCACTCCCCACCTTTAACCCACCCGGCCATTCAACGCCTAGTTGGATGGCCTGGGCTTTATGCCATTCAATTGAAATAGCACGCCAGCGACGTGGACATTCACGGTCACCAACGACGGTGTTGTCTCTTCGATTGGTTGACCTCGGCACGCAACACGTAGCGCTGATGCTGCTTTTTCGAGTGCTGAACCACTGGAATGTAGATTCGTACGAATTTTGAACTACATTCCACAATGGGCTTGCCACGCCCAACGACGTCCTGCTAGAATTCCTGCGCAGGTCGTTGACCTGCACCAGTTTAAGAAACTGGACCTTCTGAGCAATATTTGTGCTCGAGCTACCGGAATGCGCAAAGCTTCCGCTCGGTTTGGTTAGATATCAAACCGAATTTCGCGACCTATTGGTCAACTACGCAGACACGGATTTTTCCGATTGTCGACACGCTGCGCAATTGCGCCGGCCACTGACTTTAGATCAGTTGCCCAATGCTACGGGCTTTTTAGCCCACCCACTACTAATCGCGCGCTGCATTGTTGCGCTGCCATTTGGCGTTTTCGGAGTGATTTCTGAATCATTCTGAGCCGTCTTGGCCGCAACATTTTCCAGCGCATTCTCAATTTGTGTATTTGAAAGAATTGGTATGGAAATGAACGAAACAAACTTTACCTACGCCGACGGCGCGTTTGAGATTTTGAGAGGTCGAACAGTGACATCCGAAGAGCCGCGAACCAATCCCAGTGACCGCGGCTCCTTACTGACATTGAAGGCAGTTCAACCGTCGATTGTTGTTCGGAGATTTATCAAAAAAGATGAGGTCTGTGAACGCACGGGTATGTCGACTTCGGCGCTTTATGATCGATTGAACCCCAAAAGCAAAAGGTTCGATCCAGAATTTCCTAGACAAGTGCAAATTGGAGCTTCAACCGCTGCAAACAGATCTGCTGTGCGGTGGTGTGCAGAGGAATTGGACGCATGGATGCGCCTCCAAATTGCAAAGCGCGATGCTGAATTAGTTCGTCAGGACCGGTGTGTCCACTCGAAACAGATATTCGAAGACGCTTCAAAGAACGACCCAGCACGCAAGATTGGCCGCAATCAAAGTAGCAATGAACAGCATCGCGATGGATTCGCTGCTGGGAGCGCATCATGAGAGACTGGAGCCATCGAAAATTCACGCCTGTTGCGCCATTCCCAGGCTTGCTTGGGCAAATGGCAATGGATTTAAGCGCCAGTGGCCTCGATATGGCAATTATTCGGGCTCAAGTCATTGGATTCGTATCACTGCTCACACAAGGGTGTGCTGACGTACGATGGCCTAATGGGCAGCGAACAAAAATTGGGACAAACGTAATCTTGTTAGCGCCCTCTGGAAGTGGCAAATCGGTCGTTTTCGATCCACTGATGGAGCCAATCACGCAATTTCTAAATGAGCAAGTAAGCGGCGTAACGCAGCCTGCATTCCTTCTCGAAGATGCCACGCGTGCGGCCATTATCGAGGCTCTCTTGGAATGGCCAGTCGCCGGTTTGTTCACGGATGAGGCTGGGCAGTTGGATGCTCTCATGAGCACTTCGGCTTCCACGCTTGCCAAGTTGCTCGACGGCTCGCCTTTTCAACATGCACGTGTTGGCAAAGGCCGAGCAGCGTTGTGCGAACACCGCTTCTGCATGCTTTTGATGGAACAGCCAGCTATATTTGAACGCACAAAAGAGCGAATCGGAGCAAGAAACGGCGGGGTCGGGCTGATCAATAGGTTCATTTTGGAGTATGCGAAATCCCACCCCATTAGCGCAGCTTTGCACAATGGAGGTCTCTCCGACTCAAGTAAGCGTGAGTACGCCAACAGGGCATTTCAACTCCTTGGGGTATCCGTACAAAACGTCATGCACAAGTCTGGAAGGCCTGTACTTTGGCTGTCATCAAATGCGACGTCATATCTCATTGATCAGGGTGATGAAGTGCGTAGGAGGTTGGAATTCGACTCGCGCGCTGCAGAGCTTGCCGAGTACTTTAACCGTCACTCTGAGCGTGTTCTCAAACTGGCAGGTGCCATGCACGTTTTCGAGTACGGAGTCGACTCGGAAATTGATTTGGCGACGCTTCATGCGGCAGACGACGTGTGCAGAAGAGCAATGGAAACTTTTGCGGAATTGACTTATGTGCGACCCAAACTTTCCCAAGCTGAAATTGATGCCGCGACCGTGAATCAAGCACTGCAACGTTTGGTTACATTGTCTGGTCGCTTGCACTTTCCAATGTCGGATGTTCGTCGATTAATTGCGAACTTTGGACTCACAAAACATCGATTTGATCGAGCAGTGCCGGTACTTGCAAGTCAAGGAGTAGTCAGCGTGATTCTCCATGGGCGTGTCGATTGGCTTCAGATACACAGCCCGTACCAGCAACTCTTAAATCGGGCTTGAAATCGCTTTGCGCCACCTTCAGAAGTTCTCACGGGCTTCTGAAGGGTTTTTTGCTATTGAGTACATCTCGGATCGTTCATGCATATCGCAAAGGAATACATCAGTTTTCCATAACTATTCGCTTGAAGTTGTGGGGAAAAAGATGTATTTGTCTATAAATAATCGATTTTATTTATATTGGTTTGTTAGTATTATATATACAAATACCACTTACTAGCTATTCGATAGTATTTATACAGACAAATTCCAAAGGTATGTGAGAGATGGTAACGAGATTGATTATAGCATTCATGTAAGACTGTATTTTCATATTAATTCATCATGTCTATACCAGAAACAAAATACATCCTCACTGCTGAGGATGGAAGAAGAGTGCTGCTCGGTAATCAGCTAGAAGGTATTCGTTGTTGTCTCAGCTTTATGCGTCTGACGTTGTACGGAGACGATCTGTGTTTCAAAACACAGACAGGATCAAAACCAAAGAGATTTCCGCAACTATCGCCATTGGGAGAACATGCACAGTCCCTCAGAAACTATGCGAAGGTATTTTCGCGTTGTTATGTCTTTCATCCTCTGATCAAGTTCTTCTTTGAAGAGTACCGCTCCCACTTGATTAGCCAAGTAGACCCTGGCCACAAACCAAGTGACTGCCTCGATAGCGGTCAAGTGGTCAGTGATATCTTCGATGACTTTGTTTTGCAGATGCGCAAGGACGCATTGGAGATTGGTCTCAAGAAAAAAGTGAATGATTGGGACAGCAAGACAAAGAAAAATAGGATACGTCTGAAGAAGTTTGAGACCAAACTCTTCGCTCGATGTGGTCGTGTGTGTGCGATCAGACTAGATCTGCATCTCAAGGACGATATGTTCGCTCCCAGCGCTATAGATCAGTTCATTCTGCAGGCGGGTGAAGATAGGGCGCAGGACTGGGAGTGGTACACCACTGGCAGAGACATCGATAACCCAGAACCATTGCAGGGTGCTGTGCCGTTTGAGGACATCCAGAGAGCACGGGAGCGTCTGTTTACGAACAGGAAGGGCAAGACCAGCCTGTTCAAAGATCTGGTGGGATACGTCTGGCGCATCGAGTGTGCGCCAAAGGCGGGCTATCACCTGCACGCTGCGCTGTTCTTTAAGGGCTCCGAGGTGGAGAGCGACGTGTATCTGGCGAACGAAATCGGCAAGTATTGGAACGTGGCCATTACCAATGGACAGGGTTACTTTCAAAACGTCAACAAGGCTTGGGATAAAAATTCGCCCCATTATGGGATTGGCATGGTCGAGCACTACGACAGTGTCAAGAGAGCCAATTTGCGTGACAAAGTACTCGCCTATTTTGCGAAGGACACGCAAGTGGTACAGGTATTGCCCTACCCCGGCTGCAAGCTCTTCGGATCGGGGTTTGCGTACCGTGATCGCTCCAAGGGGCGTGGCAGGCCGCGCACCAGGGGTGTATTTTCATCCAATCAACCACAGCAACCAGTCCTGTAATTCACATCCGTAATTGTCCTTTTCCTTCTGTGACAAGGACTTAGGCGTGATGGCGATTTTCATGAGGGGCAGTGGTTTGGTTACAGCTAGATCACTGCTTCACACGTGCCTGCACAAATTTAGAGGGTCTTATGTCAATCAAAAACAATTCCGTGGCCGGTAGTGATACCGGTCTAAAGCTGGGATGCCTGATGTTGGCAGTCTTGGCGAGTTCGATCTCGGTGGCCATTTCCGTGGCCGCAGGATGGCAAAGGGGAGCAACTAACAATGAGCGTCTACTGATGGCATCTGTAGGTTTCATGGCTGTATTGGGTGCACATTTTCTTCCGGCATTTTGTCGTTATGTTCCCACTTTGATGCGAGTCATTGGGGTCATGATTTGGCTGATTTGCTGCACTTTTGTGAGCTACGGACACGCGAGCTTTTTCCTACTGGCTCAGGATCAAGCTGGTGCCCAACGTGCTGCCACACTTATCCCGGCGCAACTGATTCCATTGGCTATACCTAAGCGAACGCTCTCCACAGTCCTGGCGGACGAGGCCAAAGTGAAAGGCTTGCAGGCAGCGGATTTACGATACCGATGCACCGATGATTGTTCGGCGTGGAATGCCCGTCAATCAGTCGCAAGGACTCGCATGGCGGCGCTGGAGGCGGAAGCAGACGAGATTCAGAGGTGGCAACTTGCGCAGGACAAAGTACAAATACGGCGTGACGAGTTGCGTGACGACGCAGTCACGACTCCACTAGCGGCCAGTCTTCACGTGACGAACAAGGCGGCAAACACGGTCATGGGTGGTGTGTTCTCCCTCATTTTGGAAGGCCTTGGCTGCTTTTGTTGGTACTTGGTATTCCTGAGCAGTGGCGCAATAGCTGTGACTCAGGCAGTCACGCCAGGAGTCACGGACAGTAATGCACATGATCCGGTCATTACTGACCGTGACGCTGGTCAGCAATCTGAGCAGGATGAGTTGCTTGAAGATCTCTGGAGTGAATACGTCGCCGGGCGCATCAAATGCACGGTTGATTCCATCCGGAAACATCTGAAGTGCGGGCAAAAGAGGGCCGCAATAGTCCGACATCTTCTCAGTGAAAAAATCACTGAGATGGCATCTGTGCATGCATCCACGTAATTGTGGGAATAGCTCCTACGGTAAGCTGACGTATGACGGTATGGAATTGCAATATTGGCTAACAGATCTCTAAACTGTCATTCGAGAGCAGATAAGTAAGCGACCAGCGAAGACACCTTGTTGACTGGCGCCCGACCTTGCAACATTGTGTCCACATCAATGATCGTGAACACAATGCTCAAAGACTCAGGTACCCCGAGGTATGCGGTGCGACGTATCAAGCGCACATACGCTGCCGACACTAAGGCTGAATTGCTGGCTGCTTGCAATCCACCAGGCGCTTCCATTGCGGCGGCGGCCAGTGCACATGGCATGAACGCCAACGTGTTGCACCTGCGGCTTAAAGATTCATCCCAATCCAGGGCCAATTGGCAACGGTGCCAGCACTGGCGCCACTACGATGAATGAAGCTCGTCAGAGTTTGCCGTCATTAATTGCGTTGCCCCTTCTCATTAAGCGGATCGAGCCAGTGGAGCGTGAGATCAAGGTGGAGGTTCGCAAAGGAGGTCTGGTCATGACCGTTACCCGGCCAATGGTGGTTGCACGGGAACCAGCATCGCGTCAGTTTTCCACTGACATTTGACTTGCGTTGTCGCTTAGTTATATATATGTCGAATGGACCGACTACAACGTCGGATATTATAAAATCTATCCTGAATTAGGAAATCATTGATTTTGAACATGATGCTCATATATCAGACGTTTAGAATTTATTTCTAACCTGCCTTCCTGTGTCAGAGATAAAGGGGACTCATGAAGGACAAATATACTAAAGCGGGGAGTGAATGATGAGGCTTCAGAGATACTTGACTATCTTGCTGATGGTTTGTATGTCATCCGTTGCGGTGGCTGACCCTCAGTCACCCGGCACTCTCTCAGGCGCACTTTCGGGTATCACCGACGTCCTGGCGACCTACCTCGCCGCGTTAGCAGGCGCCAGTGGCCTTGCGGTGGCTTTTCTCGAAGCTTTCAAGAAGCTGTTTTCTGTCCGTGGCCGGTTCAACCGGGCGGCGGTAATTCTTTGGCTGTCGGAAGACGATGCTTCCGTTCCAAAGGAGCTCAGGCCTGCTACGACCGGACCACTCACTTGGGCATCTCTTGCCGTGTCGCTGGGCCGAGCACCGCACTACTCGGTGCGAAAAGACAAGAAGGCAGACTCGGAAGGCATCGCCAGGCGGGCTGAGTCCGCCCTTCGTGCTCGCTTTCCCAATGCCGATCGGGCTTTGGACCGCCACCCTTACGACCCCGCCAGAGCCTATGCGGAATTCTTTCATTTGACGTCGGGACAGCGGCTCCCGATTCCTCTCAAGCCGCGCGGCGACTGGGCCCATTGGCGCGGTATTGACCGGGCGGTCTTCGAGCTGGATGTTGCCCGCTTGATGGCCCAAGTTCAGGATGCCGCCGACGCCGTGCTCAGCAACCCTTCGGCGTACCGAAATCTCTATGCCTTCTTCACGCGCGGCTGCTCGGCTGAGGAGGCGGGAGACTGGCAAGCATTTGTGACGGGGACGAGATTTGACACCACCGATGCACCGACCAAGGCGGCGTCCGATCTGTACGGCCGTGTCCGCCTGTTGATGCGGCGTCAGTTGGATGCATTCCAATGCGTGACTGCCAGCCGCTGGGAAGAGATGAATCAGCTCTGGGCCATATTGGTCGGAGCGGTGATCTTGCTCTTAGCGCAGTTCATCATGCTTAGTCATCTGGGCGACGCCAAGGTTGCGCCTTTCCTGCCAATTCAGGACCTGTTCAACGGAGCTGCCGAGGCCCTCCGCAAACCGGATCTGTTTTTTGGTGTCGTACTCAAGGCCGCTTTAGGCGGTGCACTGGCGCCCTTTGCCAAGGACTTGCTAAGCTCCATCTCGTCACTCAAGTTCACCAAGCCCTGAGCGGGACGCAACATGGCCAAGTTCAAGGGACATGCACCAGGCTATTTCAGCCGGGTGATCCTCTCGTTGTCGATGAGGCTGGAGTTCGAAGGAGGCGGACTGCGAGATCCTGGCCTCCCACATTGGAAGAATGAACTGACCATCTCACAGCCTGACCTGGTTGTTTTGGTGCATGGGTTCAACAACAACCAAGAAGAAGCCGAGGTCGCCTACCTTGGTTTTCGGGACCGACAAGCCGAGTTGCTCCAAACCAATTCCCAGAGGTTCGAGGACACACTGACCGACGTTTTCTGGCCTGGCGATGCCGACTGGGGCTTCTTGGACCGCTTGGATGCTCTTTGCTACCCAAAGGCCGTTGGTGTAGCGAAGACTTCGGCCCCCATCCTTGCTGACTATCTAATGTCGCGCACCGATGTGCTGAACCTCTATTTCATCGGGCATTCGATGGGCTGCAGGGTCGTGCTCGAGACTATAGAAATTTTAAGGAGCAGAGGGCATCAAACCCCCATCAGGAAGGTCTGCCTCATGGCGGCGGCTGTTCCAACGCACGAGATATGCCCCGGAGGCCAGCTATCTAAGGCGTTTGAAGTGCCCGAACGCTTGCGAGTGCTCTTCTCGCCAGCTGACCTGGTATTGCAGTACGCATTTCCGCTTGGCGAAAGCGCTGGAGGGGATGGGCTTCTGCCTGTCGCTGTCGGCCGGTATGGCGATGTCCCTATGTCGCCCGGGAAGATTGATCGTGACTGGATTCCCAGCGCAGGCCATAGTGACTACTGGGGTTGGAACAATTCCAAAGAGTCAAAAATAGCTGCGCAGGAGATTGCTGATTTCCTCTCTTTCGGTGCACAGCCGAACTCACTGCGAAGTCGTCCCGTGGCGCCAGCTCGTCCGGAAGCTCCAAAGCGTAATTTGGCTTTGCGCGACATTGGATATCCATAAGAGAAGATTGCCTAATTTTTAATAATAAATTGTAAAAATAGCGAACTGCATAATGTTTTAAAAGGGGTACTAACCATGGTGGAGACAATTTTAGGCACAGTGTTAGCCATCTGCAGCCTATTTCTTGCGTTTGAAAAGCCACGAAAAATGGTAATAAGTGCTTACGAATTCTGTCGAAACAACCCAAATAAATTAATAAAATATAACGACACACTGACGAGTAAAGGATTTCTAAAATGGCAAATCAACGCTCTATTATCAATATATTCCAGCAAGGTGGTTGCATTTAATAATGGACGTCATTTCCCGGTAGCGATATTTGAATTTGACGACAGCCAAGCACTCTGTGGAGATGTAAACGATAAATTTCAATATCTTGGAAAACTTTCTGATGAAAGCATTACAAGCCACAACCCAAAAACTACAGCAACTCAGAGGGAATATTGGAATTTAATAAACCGAACGATTCATAGCAAAGATCAACTTGGCTTCTACTTAAAAAAGCTATCTTTAAATTCAGAAGGAAAAATGATTGGTTTCGACGCTGGCATATGCAAATATCAAGACACCGTTATTACCAATAACTTCCTATTGTACGAACAGTACAAAGCCTACATTTCTGGCGACACTTTAAACACCGGAAATTGGAGGTTGAAGTTGCCTCAGCTGGCAAATGTAATCGGACTCAATTCCCTTATCGGCATTTGTAAACCGTCAAATTGTTTTCCCTTGTTGAGTGTTCAAGCAATTATCGTTTACAAAGATTATATTTCTTCGGGCTGCCCTTGGAGATTTAGATTCATGGTGCGCTCCAAATCCGGAGCCGTATCGTCCTATGCTGGCTATAAGCAGATTACCCCATCTGGCGGGTTTGAATTTTTTGGCGATTCTAATAATGCGTCCTTTGAAGAGGTAAAAAAACACTTCAACATCGTAAATGCAATTTACCGTGAAACTCTCGAGGAATTATTCGGCCATGAAGAATTTCAGTATGGAAAAAATAGGATTGACAAAGATGACTTACAGAGACAAACCGAAATCCAAGACCTTCAAGCATCTTATAGCTCAGCTCAGAGTGATATCAGTAGCAATAGAAATTCCGGTCACGGCATTCATTTCCTCGGAACGGCTGTCACCTTAAGTGCAGTGAGGCATCACTTGTCATTTCTAATTATTGTTGACAGCCCCAATTATGCTAAACGAAGCGTAACCGTTGGCATTGAATCCCACAGTTTAGAGTCTGCAAATATTGCTGACCTTGATAATGAATTCCTGCTTTCTGACCTTGTAACACCGGATAGTGTGGGCCTAGTGTTACTTCTAAAGAAAAGTGGCTTGTTGGAGAAGTACGGCATACACTGATGATTTTTGCCTTTATGGCAGGAGCCGGATGCCCGAGCTGTTAAGCTCCACTGTACTGCGTCGGGGATCTCAACCAGTTTCTCGCAATCGGTTGTGTTTGAAGTCTAGCCTGCAAGCTAAAAACTTCCGCTCGAAATAATCCATGCTGCATTCCTAGCCTGACACCCGGACTCAAAAAGCGCATACCCCATTCATTATGGTCTGCGTTAACCATGGCGTGATACTCCAACACCTCTCTTTGCAATTACAGACGGGCGCACGTATAGTTTAGTAATTTTAAGGACAATTAAATCGCTTCAGCCAGCCAAACTAGAGGTTATATAGCGAGCAGCACGGTCTATCTCTGGAAACATTGTCTTTTCGTTAATCCCAAGTTTATCTAGTTGAGACAGGATGTCTGCCTTTAAATCGGAAGCGATCGTAATTCGCTCAATCTTGACATCGTGATTGTTGTCATCATCAATTTCTTCACCGAGACCAAAAGTAAAGAATGCACCCGCCTGGGCCAAGATGCGTTTATTGCTTTGTTTGGGTTTTACAAGAATGACACTATCGAGATCGGAAGGTTCAATCTCAGGCAAAAACCCATGCTTCTCTTGATTAATGAAATGAAGCAGGCGTTTGACTGACTTGCTCTCGTTGAATTCTTCAATTGGCAGACTCGTGTCTAGCCCCTCCTTGAGGTTATAGGAAAGTCTTGCTAGATTTGTGAGACAACTCACTGTATCGCTATCGAAATAGCGAATGCTTCTTTTATAGACGGTAAGGATTACGACTTGGCCATCACTCTCTACAGTTTTGGTGGAGGCCACTCCATCTTTCAGTATTCGTGTTCTCTTCTTCACGCTCTCACACGCAAAGTACAGGGCAACGAGAGGATTCATTGTCACATCAAGCAGACGTGTTGGGAGTGAATAATGTTGCATACGGACCAGCGCTTCCAATGTGCTTGTGTCACCACTGAAATCATCAGGATGCGCGGCAATCAACTCTCGAAGAAGGATATGCTCATTTTCCCTGGTGCTCTGCTTTCTAAATATCGATGGTTGGAGTCTAAAGTCTGGGCTTCCGTGTCCTCGATAAGTTGTAAGCATTCTTAGTCTTGTTGGTCTTTTGAGAATAATGTTAATGAAATCAGCAACGGATTTAACTTCTTCCATTGTCGGCTCCATAAGTTGCTTGAATCATTAGCATCACGAAACCTGGAACATCAATTCGCGCTCTGCCATTATTCATATTGCCCAGGCTCCTTTCCGGGGTAGTAGGTCTCGCCCTTCGCTTCAGGTATGGCACTAGCTTTGAAGTCAAACTCGCCATCCGAATTCGTGGCAACCAAGTACCCAGCGACTTGCACGATACCTGCTGCATCGACGACGCGAAAAACTAGTTCACCGCTCGAACGGCCATAGACGTGTTTGCCAGTCAACCAGTGCGTGCGCGTTACCTGACCGTCCTGCGTGGTGAACGCGACGGTGATTCTCGGTTTATCCTTGTATTCGCCGGCGAAGTGAGACCATGACACTGCATCGACAAATGCGTCTGGCTTGGAAGTGACACCATCTAGTAATGTTTTCATCCGGCTGACAGGGCCATCGAGCATCGCCAATGAATCTAGTGAAGCCTTGGCACTGTTCGCATCGGCAATGAAAATAGAAGTATCGGCCTTCGAATCTTTGTCTTTGGCGGTTTTGGCGTCCAAAATTGCCTTCTCTAGCTTCGCTGTTTGCAGCGCCTTTTGTGTGGTATGGGCATCGACGAATTTCGCGATCTCATTCAATTGCTGCATTTCATCGTTGATACCCTTTGCACGAATAATTGTCTCGACGTCGGCGCGTGGTACTTGCATAGGACAACTTGCCACCATGAAATATTCGAGCCAGGTTTCGCGCCGCCCGTCCGCAATCGACACGGTATAGTCGGATCTGAACATCTTCGCGATCGTCTGGATTGCGCCTGCGCCGTATTGCAGCATTGAGACCGCACTCAAGACGCCTGCGACAGCAATCTGCTGCTTAGCACCCAAGCCAACAGTGCCTTTGTTGGAATCTTGGTTCGCGAACTGGCTTAACTCTTTGAAGTCCCTCAGCACAAGGCTGCTCGCGACTATGCGGCGATCCAGGTCCGTAGGCGCGATAAATGCGTCTTTGATCTTACGAGCAGCTAGAACAGCACAGAACTTGCTAGCTAGACTTCCGGTGGCCTTGAGGCTACCGCTCTTCGACTCTAGCAGCATGCCCGTCGTCGAATCGGTAATCGCTACATTGCCGTCAGTGCCGATGCTCGGGGGAGCACCAAAAATATCCTTGATTGCTGAGAAATCTGCTACCTGCGCCCTGATCTTGGAGGCAGTGAGTGCCGCATCAGCATCGAGCTGAGACTTCTGGTTCGCCGAGTCCTGGCCATTTGCCAACGCCTTGGCATCCGCAAGAGCCTTGGCTGCGTTAAGCGCTGCGGTCTCCGCCTGGTCGCGTGCGACCTTGGCAGCGAGCGCGCCAGTGTCGGCATCTGTTGATGCGGCCTTCGCTTTAGCGAGGTCGGAAGCCGCTTTGATGCGGATCGCTTCTGCATTGTCCCGCGCGGTTTGCGCATCGAGCAACGCCTTTTCATCCGTCAGAGCCTTGACTTTGACGTCGTCCTCCGCAAGTGCGGGCGCTGAGAGCTGCAGTGCGCCGACCACCATGACAATTATGGTTGTGTTCTTCATCCGCCATACCCCCTTAGTGTGTATCTGTCTCATCGAGCAATTGTTGGACGCTCACGCGGTAGCGATCTTCGCCGGTCAAGTCCGGCCGGGACAAGCGGAAAATGGCCTCCATTTGTGCGGCTTTCCATTGTGTCCAGGCTTCATCCGCAGACGGTGTGGCAGGTGTGCCCTTCGCAGCTTCTCGCAAAGCGAGCAGCCACGCTACCCGTGGCGCAGAAAAACTGGTACCGCAGTGATCTGCGTCTATCCGCCCTGGAAACGCGAGTCCATATACGTGTAAGTTCTTGTTGGCGCTCAGTTTGCTGGTATCGCAACCCGCTGCACTCGTATTTTGCACCGCGATGAAGTCACCTGGTACAGTGCTACGTCCCGCGAAGAGCGGTAGTTGCAATTGAACATTCGCATTCGGATCGTTACCCGCCGCCGCAATCCAGAGCCCGTAAGCCGCATCGTCGCGAAAGGTGGCCGGGAGTGAGTTGCGAGGACTCGTCCACGACATCGAGATGAAATGTGGGCGTTGACTCGCTGCTGAGTAGAGAACCATGAAGTTGACGACGGCATCAACAATCGATTTGTCGGTACTAACTCGTAGGTCTGCTCCCGGGGTGTAAGCAGGAGGAACCGCCGACAGACGTACGGGGGAGAGCAAAGTGTCGACGAGTTTGTCCACACTGTCGAAATTAGGAATGCCCGGTTGCGTCGCTTTAGGGAGATTTCCTAGCGACGTCTTGAGTACGAGTTGGCTTGAAACTGAATCAGCCAGTAGCGCAACGCGCATGATCTCCCCTAGAGCGTTGCGTGCATATCGCTGCGCTACGTTGAGTGGAATGTAGAAAACACCGACACGCTCCTGCGTATCGAGTTGGCTGAAGCCATCAAGGCTGCGACGGATCATCGCGGAGTGCGACTTGAGAAGTGGGTATTCGCAATCGCTTTCACAAAAAGTAGTGCCGTAGTGGTTTTTATCCAGTTCGTCTTTCAGCGATTTGACGTCGCTCGAGTCACCACGTGAGTCCTGCAGAAAATATGCTTCGCGTACCTTCGCAGCGGCGTCAAGTATGAAGCGGACACTCCGGTGAAAGTCGTCCTGAGACGGCCAACTGTCATCGAGGATCACCACATACGGGTGAGTCTTCGCGGGCGCTTGGAGCAACTTTGTAATGAGCGCTTTCGATGGTTCGTCGACCGCCCCCACCGTAGCATCACTAACCGCCATATTTGCAACTATTTCTCCCTGGATAGGAAGAGGCTGACCAAAAGCCAACATTTGGCTGCGCGTCGAAAGGGGATCAATGTTTAGAGCCGCGTACTGGCTACGTTTCATTGAGCGGAGTTGGATCTCTGTCGCCGACAACGCAGAAACGCGGTTGAGCATCTTGGGTGCGTCGGCAAGGTAAGAATCAACACCCACCGTACCGAATGTGACTTGCGCACGTGTGGTCGTGAGACCTCCTATGACGTTCGGCGTCTCGGCGCCACGGGGCATGTCGGGCAGTAAGAGAGTCTGGCCGGCTATGAGATCTCTTTTTGGGTCACGGATGCCGTTGACCATTTGGACTTTGGATGCGAACCGCTTATAGGCAAGCGGCGTCCATGTCTCCGTCACATTGAACTGCTCTTGGAGGATACCCGAGAGCGTCTGGCCCGCCTTGACCGCGATTGGCTTGGTAAGGGAGTACGCTAACAAGCTGGACAGGTAAGTGGGATCGGTCTGATCAAGATGATAGTTGCGCGGTGCGATTCGAAGCACCAACAAATCTTCATCTGGCTCGACTTGCGCAGCAACTGAATTTGCGTTGACCAGTGCTCCCGCGATTACACATCGCAGAAATGCGACACGAAACGCACGTTCTGTGTCCATCTTCCCCCCTTTTTTCTGCGTAATGTGTAACGAAATGTTGCAACTGTCAAGGAAGTGATGCATTTGCCTGGCTTGCGGTGCTTCGTTACTGGTCAGTTGCGATCATTCCGGCCAATTTTCAGTCACTTGTCAAAGCCTGCTTCCTAGGCGCACGACTCAGTGCATAAGCGCGGCAATCTGTGGTGTTCCTTGCTTGTTGTTCACCAGTGTTAGCTTTAGGGCAGTAAGTTCAGTGATGTGGACTTCCGTTTTGGGTTGGTTGTGTGAATAGGGTGCTAATGCATGACGCCCTCAAACGGCCCGTTCCGGACGTTACCTGCGACTTTTGGTCAGATACCTTGGAACGAATCTGTCTTGAACCCAAAAAATAAGTGTCTACTGTTTGTTGCTGCCAGTGAACGGGGGCTTTATTGCACCCATTCACCAGCAACATTCAAAGGCGGCACAGTAGCATGCCCTTTCATTTGATAGCTTGGCGTGGCCACAAAAAGGTAACAGTGGCATGCCCGGCACCTAATTAATTGAGCTTACAGATTGAATCCACACTTCACAGCCGCTTCGTTGTAGGTGCCGAAATCAATGAGGGCATCTTCCCCCCGCTCTTTTCTGATCGCTTCAATTCTGGCATCGGTACATGCCTCCACTTTTGGATCTTTGATTTCAACGAACCCTTCGGAAATCGCTTTTTCGGCAGCAGCAGACAGCTTACCCGTTGGTGCTGGCGTTGGGAGTGGTGCAGGCTGGCTTGCTGCCTGTGCACCGCTTCCACTGACGTTGGCAGGAGCCTGGTCGGAAATGCTCGGATTGAAGTTAGCCGGTGCATCTGTTCTCTGCGCGTTTGGGTAGGGGACGGGGTTTTTCAGGTATGGAATCAACATTCCGCCGCATGCAGCCCCCACGACGATCAGGCCAATGACCTGCGGGCCAATGCGCCAAAAAATCTTGATCCACAGCAAGCTGAAGAATCCACCTGTCGTCCAGACTGCGGTAGGTCTCGCAAAGTTGCATAGTGCGTTGCCAATAAGCGCTCCAATAGTGCCACCAATGGTGGTGACGATGAAGCAAAGCACCGCCGAAAAAAATCCAAAGTTGTACTTCGGATTCACAAACATCGCATAGGCGGCCAGCGCCGCAAACGCCATGGCGGCAATGCCCCAAAGAACCACCGTGGCCTTTGGGTTCAGGTCTTGTTGTTGTGATACGTCTATATCTTCCATTTCGAATAGTCCTTCAAAGTAAAAAAGTTGAGTTGGTTGGTTAAAGCGAATGCGCTGCTGAGCGTTTCGGGGGGGAAGGCCACGGGATGCATACCGTTGTCCCAATGCAGGCCAGGTGATGACAGGCTCCCTCCCAAAAGCTTGCATTCGGAGATCATAAAGGGTTTCAAACACCGTGGTATCAAACACCTCTTTTGATGACGATCAGGGGGATGTCCAAAGCGGTACCCCGTCCCGACCCCTCAGCCAAGCTGTCGTTGCGCCAGGTCTTTGCCCGAAATATCCGGCTGGTGCGGGTGCACGCCGGTATGTCTCAGGAAGCCATGGCCGATGAAGCGGGGCTGGACCGTGCCTTTGTGGGAACACTGGAGCGTGGGCAGCGCAATATCTCGATAGATAACATTGAGTTGCTCTGCAAGGCCATTGGCGTGCCCGCGCACGAACTCATGGACCCGGACCTGCCCCAGCGGCGCGGCCTGGATGTCACCCGCACCCGTTCACCGCGCACAGTCCGGGTGCACGCTATCACCCGGCGCTGAATCACAGGCTCAGAACGAGCAAGCCTTGCAGGCGCACCGCAGAGGCCTTGCCGTCCAGGTGCCGGTAATGCAGCCCGTATCCTGCAGATGCAGGCACCGCACGGCCCGCCTTCCCCAGCAGTTCCAGTCGGGTGTTATGGCAGGTTCCCCAGGGTTCACAGGCTGTGGGGTCCAGCAAGAGCAGGGTGCGGATGTGGCCCGTAGTGGAATCCATCTCCACACCCGTGACCGTTACCCACACGCTGGATTTTGCGCTGCAAAACTGCACCATGCACATATGCCCATGTTGCACCGCTGCGCCCGCAGCACTGCCAATGGCAGCTGGCAGCCCCGATTCCACCAATCGCATGCGAATGGACGCCTCACCCAGATGAATCTGGGCACCGTCCATCCAGCGACCATCTTGCGTGAAACCACGACGAGATAGATGCGCAGCGGCTTCGTTAAAGGGAAGCTGGCCCAGCACCGCCACACACTGCGCCAGACAGAACGGCCCACTGTCAGCAGCTTGCACAGAGTCCGGATTACCCAGTGGCAGATTGCGGTAACGGCGTCCAGAGGCACCCGACACGGTGTACTGCACCTGCGTATCAAAACGCAGTCCTTTTGCAAAGATGTGCAGCAACTGGGTCATACATCCTCCTTGCCGGTCTGTGCTTCAGAGGGGTAGCGCATCATCATGAGGGCCCTCCAGATGCCAAAGGACCATTGCCAGCCCCACCATTCAACCCTACGGCCTTTGCATTGAGCTTCTCCTTGAGCGTCCGGTGTGTTTTGGGTGTTCTGGGGGCTGTGGTCTGCTGACCGTCCGGTGCCGGGTAAAACTCCTCTAGAACGGCGGTCGCGTCCTCATCCGTGTCCGTGAAGAACCCGTTGGCAAACCCTCGCCGTGCTGCATCGTCCAGCGCTGCCTGGTCAAACCCGGCAGACTGGCGCTGCGCATGCAAGGAGGCGGCCTGGTTCAGAGCCTCCTCGGTTGTAAGGCCAGAGCGCAGCGTGACATCCACGTAGTAGATGGGGGCACCGAAACTGGAAACTGTTGATTTGCCCCTCAGTCGCAATTCCAGCGGCAGGCAGGAGAGCTTCCCACCGGACAAAGCACTGAGGTACCTCAAACGAGCCGAGATAGTCCGTATGGAGTTGTAGCCCGTGGTGCGAAACACAAAGCTGCCCGTTGCATCGTCATCCCCCAGGGTCACGTTCAGGCGTCCATAGGGTTTGCAGGCCCCGTTGGCACCAAACGTACACACCTGCGGAGTCGGGCAAGGCAGCGTCTCCAATCCTTGGGGTGTCAGGCGCTGGCAGGTCTGCCCGTCACCGCTGCACACCTGCCTGCCAGTTCTTCGGTCAAACGCGGTGTACGCTGCCCGGAAGTTGAGGTCCGGGTCATCGAACATCACCCGCACGGGAATGGACCGAATCTTGTCGCCCTGGGCCTTGCGCAAAGTTTCATCCATCGGGTGCTGCAGCCAGATGCCGCCCCGGATCTGCACCTGAGTCGAGATCGTGAACTGGTCGTCCTTCTCGGGCAATCGCTTGCCCTCGCGCTCAACAACCTTGCCGATGGAGATGCGCCCCAGCACGGGCGGGGTAATGGCAAATCCCTTGATCATGGTAAATCCTTGGTATCAAAAGCACATGCCCGCCCCCAATGACATTGCCGGGGCGGGCACAACAACCCCGGCAACGGGGGGCTTGGGTGGTGTCAGGAAAGAAGCACTACGCCGGTGGTAATGGCCATATCGGCCATAGCGGTGGTAGCGCCAGCACGCTGTTCCCTTCACTGCACCAGAAACCGCCGTGAACCGGACTTGGCCAGGCTGTAGCGCTGCAGCAGCTCGGGATGGTCTTTGAGCAGCGCCTCGGTATCCAGCATGGAGCCATCCTTGCTGCGCTTCCATGAAACAGAACCCCCATCAAACACGGCCCTGGAAGCGTCTCCCATGCGCTCTTGAATGCGCTGCTTGAGTTGGGCTTCCAGCTCTACACAGGTTTGCAGGTGCGCCCGTATGGCCAGCAGGTCGGAGAAGGTGGCGGACATCACCATGTCATGGGTGAAGTCCAGCGTCTGACCGGAGTCCTGGGGATACAGGCAACGCAGCGCCACATCTGCCGATTCAGACCCATCGGCGGGTGGTGGTTCATCGGTTTGCACACAGCGCCAGAACTGTCGCTCCAGTTCGATCAACTGCTGGATCATGGCCTCATCGCGCTCAATGCGGTGAATCTGCAATTCCTGACCACAGATCAGCACGGCTACATCGGCGGCTTGCTTGCCGGTGACAGAGAGTTGGTGCATTACCTGCAGTTGGATGTACTCGGGGACACCGTCATTCCAGAGCTTGGCACCATTGATTCCTGTAGTCTTGCACTCAAGGATATTTACACTGGGATCGCCAAGGACCTCCCGGTCAATGTTGGCCAGCATCCAGGGTTCTTCGGGATGCTGCAATACGGCATTGACCCTGCGCACCCGGTTGCCGGTGCGCTTGACATAGAGTGATGAAACAATGGGTTCCAAGAGGTTCCCAAAAAACACTGCACTGGTGTCGTCAGTGGGGTCTGGTTTAGGCAGATCGGCATCCCGCCCCGTCTTGATCATCCACAGCTCAAGTGGGGACTGGTACGGATTGAGGCCAACGGCTGCTGCGGCATCGGAGCTGCCAATGCCACCTTTGCGAACAGAGAGCCATTCGTCGCGTTGCATGTCGTGGGTCCTGACCAGTTTGAGGGCCGGTCGGGAAGCAGCGGGTCGAGAGGCCGCAGATCGGGATGCCCCCGGTGGAGGGGCTTTCATGGGGTGTTTCATGGTGAGTTTCCAACAAAATGCCCCGCGCAGTCCGAAGACTGGGCGGGGCTTATGACGCAGGGTTGCGGGGGAGGGGGGTAATGGTGATTGGGTAGGTCGCTGCCCTCATGCCACCAGTTGCAGGGCTTGATCCAGGGCGCGCTGCTTGAGAGCAGCACCCTGGCCGAACCACGAACTATCCAGGCGTGATTCGCGGGAACGGGCCTGTTTCTGGTGGTCCACAAACTCAGTCACCGCGTTGAGCAGGCCCCAGGCAGTGCCGTTTGCGGACGACAGTTCCGAGCCTTTACCCTGTCCTTCGTAGAGCGCCTGCACGCGCTTCAGGGCACGTTCATTGGAGAGGCCCAGAGCAGGGTCCGAAAGTCCGTCTGTCTGGCACAGTACCTTCAAGAAGTAGTTCATGGACTCATGGGTCTTGACCTTGCGCTCGGAGAGCGTCTTCATGGCGTACAGAAAAACATCCCACTGTGAAACCGCAACACCCAATTGCTTCTTGACTGCCTGCGCATCAAACTTGGTGCTGTGTGGTACCTTGATGGCACCTGTTGCACCATTCAGGGCGATGGTCAGTGTGTTGTTGCACACCACCCGGATCGTGGTGGGGGTGGCCGTGGTTGCCAGGGTGCCATCGCAGGATGTGGCCAGAAGCAAATAGCCGTTGACCACATCGCCTCCCTTGAGGGCGGCGGATTTGCCGGTTTTGGCCAGGGCCCAGAACTTGCGGCCTTCCTTGAGAACCCCGGCGGTCTCCAGAGAAAAACCGGAAACTTCGGACAAGTCCCGGTAGAACTCCAGGATGTCACGGGGCTGCACGATTTCGTAGCGGTCAGAGACAACCGACAGGGGGGCTTTGGTATCGCTGCGGTAGAGGACTTTTTGGGCATCGAACGACATGATGCTGCCCAGACTACCCGCCTGTTCAGTCATGTAGCGCACAGGGCTGGAGCAGATGTTCCAGTTCATACCTGCTGCCTCGGCCCATGCAGACAGAGGCTGTTTGGGAGGGAGCGCATTGCCAATCCCATGCCAGGGTGTAGCGCCGCAAAAGGCCACGGTGTTGACGAGATGTGCCATGATGAAAGTTCCTTTGAAGGGGGTGTGACAACGCCCGCCCGAATGGGGGAAAGAAGGGCCGAGGTCAAGGGTTAAAGAGACGAATAAGAAAGACAGGAAAAACAGAAGGACTGCGCGAGGTTCAATCCGCGTTTGCCTTGAAGTGCGAGCCGCAATCCAGACAGCGGTAGTTGTACAGCACCGTGGTATCGATGGCCTGTCCAAGGGATGCACCGACGTTGCAGCCGGTGGTGCCCCCGATCAGGCCACCAAGGATGGCTCCTGCAATGGTGCCCAGCAATGCTCCGCCGGGACCCGCAGCAAGACCCAGGACACCACCGATTTCTGCGCCGCGCAGGACACTGGCAATGCCGCTGGCAGCACCTGCGACGGCTCCAATGACGCTGCCCGTCTTTTGCGCAAGGTCACGGGTCAGTACGCGATTGGAATAGCAGTAGGGGCAGGGTGGATGCATACAACTGTTCCTACACCGAGGTGAGAAATGGCAGAAGCAGAACAGTTGCCATCCCTGCCACGAATATCAGGAGAAAGCAAAAGAGGAGCTCAACCGGGGGAGAAAAATTGGGCATGTCAAAGTCCTTTGAAAAAGTGCAGCAAAAAAGAAGGCCCAAACCATCCCAGGACGAATCCGGAGAAGGCTTGGGCCCTTGGAGAAGCCAGCACGGGGGCTGGCTAGGGAGGGATTGAAAAAACTCCTACGCTGGAGGGCGCATGAGGATGTGAATTCCTTGGGGGGATTCAGTGTGGTGATATGTGGCTGAAAATCTTTAGGATCATTGAAATGTCAAGCAGTGGCCCGGGTGAGGCCGAAGCCGCACCTATGCCTACGATTTGCTGGACCGCAGACCGTTTGCGACCGACCCCACGTGTGTGAGTACTGCAATAGGCCCTACTCTTTTGCAGCTGCCTGAAACGCCCAACTTCCCAGGCAATCAATTGATTTGTCGAAAGAAGAGACTAAAATAATACTAATATTGATGCCATGGAGTACTCATGCGAGTTCATTTTGATACTAAAAAAGTACAGAAATTGGGTCGAATCGCGTTCCCAGGGCATTTGCTGCGCAATGCAGGCCTTAAAGAAGGCGACGATGTAGAGATCTACTTTGACGCAATTTCAAAGTGCATCATCATTGAGCGGGCTATGTCTATTGCGCTGCCCGACAATGCTGCCCAGCCACCAAAAGAAATCGGTAAAGGAAAAAAACATGACCACCAGTTCTAGTGAGCGCTATTCCGGACACGAATCTTTCGTGTGCCGCTACGGTTGGCTGCCGAAGGTTTATGCGGCAGTGACGCAGAACCCTCTCCTTTTGAAGGATGAAGAGCTCGCAATGAATGTGTTGGGCATTGGCCGAAATATGGTGAAGTCTGTGCAGTTTTGGGCAGAGGCTGCTGCTGTAATTGAGAGTGCTTCATCCTCAGGTCACGTGCCAGGCAAGGTCGGTGAAAGGCTCTTTGGTGTGGATGGATGGGATCCCTATCTTGAGTCGCTCGAATCCCTTTGGCTCATACATTGGCAGCTGAGTACTGCCGCACAACTTGCGGCTTGGAATGAGGTTTTTGGTGAAGGAAAGCTCATACGCTTTGACCGTCCAAGGCTGATTTCGGCCTTGGCTCAAAAAGGAGCCAACTTGGCGCGGCCATTGGCTCCCAGCACACTGGAGCAGCACGCTTCAATCTTTGTGCAAACCTATTTTCAGGCGGAAAGAGGTACTGATGACACCTCATGGTGCCCACTTCAGGACTTGAACCTCATTGGAGCAGCAAAAACCGAAGATGGTCGTCTACTCTACAACAGCAGTGCCGGAGCGCCAGTTGGACTGACATTGCGCCTATTTGGCATGGTCCTGGCTGACTATATTCGGCGACAAGGCCACGGGGGTAATTCCGCTGATTTTGTGACTGTTCTCAAAGGAGAGTTCAGCCCTGGAGTGGTTTTTCGGCTTGATGAGCATCAGCTCCGTCAACTTTTAGCCAATGCCATCGCTGGGCCCTTTAAAAAGGCTCTGAAATTCGTAGACACGGCAGATACCCAGAGTGTGATTTTGGATCTGGATGCAGTGGCACCGGAATACCGTTTGTGGGCACAAGAAGGAGAACTGCAACATGCATGACCACATCATCAATTACCTGAGCCTGCAAGGCCAACATACCCGATCTGTTTCTCTCTTGCGTGATCTTGATGAGGATCGGGCAATCAGTAACTACATGCTGACTCCCAATAGTCTTGGCGCATTGCGGCAAATCGGTGAGGGTTTAGCGTCTGGGGCCGCGCAAAGGGCATGGAAGATAGTGGGGCCGTACGGTAGCGGGAAGTCTGCTCTGGGGGTGATCCTTGCTCAATTGCTCGCAGGACCATTGCGACATGCTCCTGCCGCACAGAAGTTGGAAACTATTTCGCCAAAAATCGCCGCACTCTTTAAAAAGTCTCACCGTTTTACGATTCCGATCGTCGGAGCGAGGTTGTCGTTCGGAGTGGCTTTAGCCAAAGCGCTTGCCGACACGGCAGAGAAGCTTGGCTCCTCAAAGCCAATAGTTGCGTGGCTTAAACATCTCAATTTGGGTGCTGGAACATATAAGTCCCAACCACTCAATGCAATTGCAGGCGAGATGGCCCACGATTTCTCCAAAATTGTCACCGCTAATTTAGGGTTCAATGGCTTGACGCTATTGATCGATGAGGTAGGGAAATTCGTTGAATATGCCGCTTTGCACCCAGAGCACGGTGACCTTATCGCGCTGCAACAAGTCGCTGAAATAGCCTGTGCTCAAGGTCGTGATGAGTTGATGGTGGTCGCAATGTTGCACCAGCACTTTGCGAGTTACGCGGCTGGTGTAGGTCGGACCTTGAGTGACGAATGGCACAAGATAGCAGCCCGCTTCGAAGAAATACCGTTTGATGAACCAGTTGAGAGGTACGCGCACTTTGCGAGTCATTCCCTGGGAATGACATCCGCCCTGCGTAAGCACAAAGAATTGGTCTTAGAGAGCAACGACGTTTACTCAAAGGCCATTTCTCAGGTGATCCTTCGTGCTCCTTCTCAGGTTGACAAGGACTTATTCAAGCATTCAGAGTCGCTCTATCCACTGCACCCTTTGGCCCTTAGCGCTCTTGCAACGATATCAAAGCGCTATGGGCAGAGCGAGCGATCATTTCACGCATTTCTAAGCGGCAATGAACCAAAAGGATTACGAGAGTTTGCATCCGTAAACAGCCTTGGCACTTGGTTTCGTTTACCCGATCTGTATGACTATCTCGCAGAGGGATACGGTCTTCGGTTTCGTGATCTTTCTGCCGAGCGACGTTGGGAGTTTTCGAAGGCCGCTGTCGATCGTCACTCAGGTGATGTTCAAATTGCCGCGGTGCTTAAAGCAGTCGCCATATTCGAACTGGCGCAATCTGGATTGGTGGTCCCGGCAACAGCGGAGGCTATTGCTTATGCGCTGGGCAAAAAAGAAGTTTCATCAACTACCCAAATCCTGAACGACCTTGTTGAAAAAGGTGTACTCGTTGAGCGTCGAAAGATTGCCGAGTACGGGGTTGCGGTATCAGATACGGTCAATATTGAGGCTCTCTACGAACAAGCTGCTCAATCAAATGAGAGCGAGTTGGTGATTCGAGGAGTAAGCAAGGCACTCTCCCAACGTCTGATAGTTGCCAATAGACACTATGCGGAGACGGGGACTTTGCGTACCATGGGCGTGCTAGTTGGAACTCCTACAGCATGGCCACAAGTTCCAACGGGAAAAACAGAAGAGTCAGGCCCTGATGCCTGGCTCAAATTGGTGCTGACCCCGCATGACGCGAGTATCGAAAAAAATGTTCTCCGGTTGATCAAGGATGATGATGATGTCCGTTCCATTACTGCTCGTCTGCCAATTACCAATGAAGGGCGTGCGGCGCTAGCAGAATATGCGATATGGCAGGCTATCTCTATTGAGGTCAACAGTAAACGCCTCGACCCCTGGACGTCTCGGTATGTAGAGGGGCGACTTTCCGGAGCCGCAGAGGTGGTGGAGCGTCTGGTGACTTCAGCTCTGATGCCACTGTCTGATCGTGCAGGGCTCGCTTATTGGCATGCGGGTCGTGCGATTCCCGGCGGGGAATTTATGAATGCGAGTCAGCTTGCGTCTTGGTTGTTCAACAAGATTTATGATCAGACTCCTCGCGTTGTGAATGAATTGATCAATAAGGACAAGCCTGCGTCGGCGATTGTTCTCGCCAGACAGCGCATGTTCGATGTCATATTGAGCGGAGATCCTGAGCGGAAAATTTGCGGTGAGTCAGATTTTCCGCCGGAGAGACTGATTCACACCACTTTGCTGCGGGAAACAGGTTTGTGGCGCGAAGAGTCGGGCCGTTGGAGTTTGCAAAGCCCATCGGAGACCGCACAGGTGAATATTTCTGCAGTTTGGGACGAATTGTCCGAACAGCTGCGCAGTTCAACAGCATTGAACTTTGGGCAGATGCTCGATGCTATTGCCGCACCTCCGTTTGGGGTCCGTGCTGGACCTGCAGGAATCTGGATCGTCTTGTACTTGTTAGTGAATCGGAATCGCTGTGCAGTGTTCGAGCGTGGCACACTGGTTCTGGAGCTCACCGCCGAGCATCTTCAGCGGATGTACAAAAATCCGAGTATTTTCACTATGCGTGAACTCGATGTCGCAGAGGAAAGCAAAAGTCTCCTAAATGACTACCGATCTGCGCTGGCAGCCATCGGAAGCGAGATTGGTAGTAACCCGACCTATTTGAATGTGGCGAGAACACTTTTCAGATGGTTCACCAGGCTGCCCGAGTACACCATGCAGACTCAGCAAATCAGCAAAGATGCGGCTCTCGTACGCACGATGCTGAGCAAAGCGACTGACCCAATTGAGCTTCTAACGAATACGCTTCGAAAGGCGTATCTGGAAGCGAAATCCAAACTGTCGTACGCCGATTGGCTTGCTAATGCGCTTACAAACTTGGGCATGGCGCACAGGCGTCTTCAAGACACCGTCGCGGCCGAACTTAGCAAAGGCTTCGGAATTTCTGGCCCTCTAAACCGCGTGCGTAATCAGTTGCAGGCTGAATGTTCCAAAGACGCGTCCAAACTGGCCGATGCCAAGCTGAAAAGCTTCATCTTGAGATGCACCGATCTATTGCTTACCGATGAAAAGTGGCTGGACTCTGTTGGAAGCCTCATTGTGCAGCGTCCTCTTGATTCATGGGTAGACGACACGGTGAGCAAGTTCCAGCAGGGTTTGACCGAACTTTGCGGGCACTATCGACGCTGGATGCAGCTTGTCATGCGCAGAGGCGAAGCTCCTGCCGCAGCGAATCGGTACCTTGGACTGACCCTTACCTCCGCGGAAGGCGAAGAGACGTCTGTGTTTGTTACTACCAACGAATCGACAGCTGCTATGGCCAAAGAGCTTGTATCTGCCGTAGTATCTTCCAGTAAGGGCGACCGGGAAGTCGCTGAAGCGGTGCTCGCTCAAGCGTTGCTAGACTTGCGCTCTGAAAAGAATAAGCCAATAGAAGGAGGGGTTCGGCATGGCTGAACAAAAGAAGGTGCGCCATATTCTGAGCTTGTCAGGTGGCAAAGACAGCGCTGCGCTGGCAATTTACATGCGTGATCGCGTTCCTGAGATGGAGTACATCTTCAGTGATACGCAGAAGGAATTGCCGGAGACTTATGAGTACTTGGATCGGATCGCAAGCTACCTAGGGAAAGAGGTCGTCCGGCTCAACGCCGACATTGGATTCGACCATTGGTACGAGATGTATGGGGGCATGATCCCATCCAACCACCGGCGTTGGTGCACGCGTGCACTAAAACTGAAGCCCTTTGAGCAGTACTGTGGAGACCAAGAGGTCGTCAATTACGTTGGCTTGCGAGCTGAAGAGAATCGTGGTGGCTACATCAGTCACAAATCGAATATCACCGCTGTTTACCCTTTTAAAGAAGATGGTCTGGTGCTTCGCGACATTGAGGAAATACTGCGAACCTCTGGGGTGGGCATGCCTCCGTATACTCAATGGGGACGCACTAGGTCAGGTTGCTACTTTTGCTTTTATCAGCAGAAAATTGAATGGGTACGCCTCAAAGAGACTCATCCGGATCTGTACGACAAGGCTAAGGCGTATGAGAAGCCGTATGAAAAAACTGGCAACTTTTTCACTTGGAGTCAAGGTGAAAGTCTCTCTGAGTTGGAGCAACCAGCGCGTATGGAGCATATCAAACGTGAGCATGTGATTCGTATCGAGCGGCAGAAATCACGCAATGAGAATGTTACTCTTGCAAAGGTCTTCGCTGATGCTGAATCAGCGCAAGAACCAGACGACGACGACGAGCAAGGCTGTCTCGTCTGCCAGCTATAAGTACTATATGTCCTTCACAATCACCGCTCGAACCATTCTGCATCTTGGGTCAGATCTCATATCTTCCGATGGAGTAGCAATTTACGAGCTAGTAAAGAATGCTATAGATGCGAACTCTAAAGATGGCGTCGAGATTGAATTTGATATCGTAATACGCGAGTCAGATTTCGCCTCCTGCATGACTCTTATAGATTTGGAAGAAGATGAGACATCTTTGGAGGAGCTTAAGGAGAAGTTCAAGTCAAAGATTAATTCTGAAGCCGAGGAAACGCTGAAAGAGACATTTTTCAATGCAATCGATGGATCAAGATCCAAAGATGGCCTCAAGAGGCGCGCTCTTGAAGCATACAAAACCTGCAATCGAATAACTTTTATCGATAGCGGTACTGGGATGTCGCGCAGTGATTTGCATGATATCTATCTGACTATTGGAACAACGCATAGGGCAAAGGCTGTAAGAGAGTCGCTCCGTAATGGTGAAAAAAGACCACCTTACCTTGGTGAGAAGGGTGTTGGTCGCCTCTCAGTGATGAGACTGGGTTGGCGGGTACGTGTTGAGACGGCAACTACTGCAGACATCGAAACGAACGTTCTGGACATAGACTGGCGTAAGTTCGAAGAGGCAGACGATGCCGAGGCATCGTCGGTTCAAATTGAAACTAAGAGCGGGAAACCCAAAAGAAAGGGTGATTCCGGAACGCGAATAACGGTTTCAGATTTGCGATCAAGTTGGTCTGTATCTCGATTACGAAATATTGCGCGCGACGAAATAGCCCGCATGGCAGACCCATTTTCGTGGGAGGAGACCAGACGGTTCCGGGTTCGACTGTCAATAAATGGTGTAGCAATCAGTTCGCCCAGGTCGGTCGCGAACGATTTGCTGAAGCACGCACATGCTAAGTGCACGGGAAGCTACTTCTTTGATAAAGAGACATGTAAACCCGCCTTGACGGCCACAATTAATTCGGAACTTTACAATGGACTGCCCAGAGATTTTTCTTTTGACCTCACTGATTTGATGTCAATGTCTGGCCTGAAAGACAACGGTCAACCTTGGAGCGTACTGAAGTCACTGGGCAGTTTTAAGTTTGAGTTGTACTGGTTTAACCGGCAAAGGTTAAAAGCAATCGCCGGAATTGGAGACCGAGAGGAAGTAAGGAAGCTGGTAAAGGCGTGGACAGGAATTTGTCTATTTCGAGATGGCTATCGGGTATTGCCATATGGGGGCGAGGGTGACGATTGGCTTCATCTTGATATGGAGGCCTTATCAGCGAGTGGCTACAAGCTCAATACCAAGCAAATCATAGGGCGTGTTACTATCGGGAGGCTGGAAAATCCAAAGTTGTTGGACCAAACCAATCGCCAAGGTTTAATTGAGTCCCCCGAGAAGGAAGCACTGATATCTACGTTGCACGAGCTCGTCTCCACTTGGTGGCATGACTATTTGAACGACGTCATTCGCGTGCAGAAGAAAACGTCTGAACTTGCATTCGATACAGTAAGTGAGTCTACAGTTGTACAAACGCTCGAAGAGCGAGCAACAACTTCGATTAAAGAAATTCGCCAACACTACACCGGTGAAGCGAGATTGCTTGCTGAGGTAAAGGATGCGTTTCTGGAAATCAAGGATGCACACGAACGCGCTGTCCAGCGTATTGGGGCAATTGAGGAAGAAAAGGAACGGCTAACTCAGCTTGCTGGCATCGGATTATTAGTGGAAATGATTGCGCATGAACTTGCACGTGCTACAGAACTTACTCAGTCGACGCTAAAAGATTTGAGTCGTAAGAACATTGGAGTTGATGCATCTTCGTCGCTAAAGACCCTCAGCTCTCAAATCAAAGTTATTCAGAAGCGTTTGGTTGCGTTAGAGCCGCTTGCTATTTCTGCACGATTTCGAAGGAGTGTGCAACGTCTGGCGCCGATCATCAGCTACATATTTGATGGTCATATTGCACAATTTGGTGTCGATCGGCATAACATCTCCTTCCGAATGAACGAGGTATCCAATTTAGCCACCGTAGGCTTTATTGTTGAAGGCCATTTGGTTCAAATCATTGAAAACCTAATTGCAAATTCTGTGTATTGGATGGACGTACATAAGAAAGAGCATCCTAGCTTTAAGCCTGAGATTGTTGTGACGATATTGTCTGATCCACCTCGGGTCATTTATGCAGACAATGGCCCAGGAATACCAAAGGAACGCGCAGAATCAGTATTTGAAGCCTTTTTCTCGACAAAGAAAGGCAGTGCGGCTCGAAGGCAAGGTTTAGGTCTTTACATCGCCAGGCAAAATGCAGAGGCGATGGGCGGTTCATTGAATTTGATCGCAATCGGGATTCCCCATAAAAATAGATATAACACGTTTGAGCTGGAACTCAAGGAGGGCGCAGATGAATCTTAAAACAGTTTTTGCAGCAAGCGGTATCACATGTGTTCATATAATCGATGATGCGTTTGATAAAAGTCCGGACAAAGCACCGGAAGGGAGTGAAATTCAAGTATTTCTCGATAATTCCTCTAATGAAGATCTTGAAGCTATCGCCACATCTTTGAATATAAGAAATGATGAGGAGGACATTCGGAAAGCGCTTGGCTTAGCTGACAATTTTTCAAAACTCTATCTTGATAAGCCAAAGCTGTCAGACAACAGCAAAGAAGCCTTGTTTGGAGATTTTGAAAGATACCGTTCCGGCAAACTTAGTCTTATCCAGCCGTTGATTGACTTGTTGACCGGCGAAGGCTTGAACTGTATTCCTTTTGGTGCTGCTTATGACCCCAGCAGCCATCCTATTCCGCAATTGGTCTTTATTGACCTGAAGTTGAAAGATAGCAACCCTGTTGTTGACCATAAAGATGCGGTGCAGGTGGTCGCTACTCTTAGATCCAAGGTGCCTCAATGCAAGCCATTTGTATTCCTAATGTCTTCGCTTTCCGTCCATCTTCCACTGCAACGAGAGCCATTCAGAAAAGACGCTGAGCTGTTTCAGTCTGAGTTCGAAGCGGTAGATAAGGCTACATTCAGTGATGCAACGGCTCTCTCGGTTTTGCTTGCAAGTAACACCCGTGCGATCCCTCAAATTGGGAAATTGCGAGACAGCATAAATTTACTGGAATCATCACTTGGTACTGCATTCCAGAGCGTGATGGAGGAGTTGCGAGCTCTTGATTTGGCAGATTATTTCGTCCTGTATCACAACACGGTTGCCATCGAGAAGACCACTATCGGCAGCTACATAGTCGAACTCTTGCTTGAGTTTCTGGCGCATGAAGTTGAGGGGACGGCCGAAATCTGGGAGTTGTACAAAGGCATCGAAGACTTGAAGGTGCAAAAATTGCCGCGCGCCAGGTTTGGTTTAACAACTCCTGCTGCTAAGCTGTACTCTGCCAGTATGCTTCATTCGCAGAAGCGTTTGTTGGCAGAGGAGTCTCTTGTACGCGGGCCAGGTAATGGGTATTTTTACCTCGGAGACATTTTTTGCGAAGCTCAATCGTTGAATACAACGTCACCATCTAGAGCTTTTGTTGTAATTACGCCTGCCTGCGATATGGTCCGTCCTGAGTCCATGGCCGGTATGAATATACTACTGTGTGAAGGAGTTGTCACGGATTTCGTGCCAGGTGAAATTCCGAACGCCCGAGGGGCACTACCTGTTGTCATCATGCCAAATCCACGTGATTCTGAAAAGAGCATTCTCATTACTTGGGATCGAAAAAGAATCCACGTTTGGGATGATGAAGAACGAAACAAATTTAAAGGGGCAGACTGTCATTATGTTCGTATCGGCAGGTTGCGCCCAGTGTATGCAGTGCAACTCCAGCATGCGGTAACTTCTGATCTAAGCCGCATCGGCACTCAGCGTCCTCCAAGCATGCTTGCGCCGCGCCATGTTAGGTCTTACGTTTCCGACGGTACGCGATGGAAGCTAATATTTAAGAGCGATAGTTTGGATGCGGGTGCGCTTGCAGAACTGGTGGATGATGACGATACCTATGTCACCTACGTCCTTTCCGACCCTGCGGTCGGAAAGATTTTAGAGAATCTTTCTAGTTGGTTGGATGCAAACTCCACTGCAGATAAGGTGGATATTCTGCGTAAGGTTTCAGGTGACGCCATTGTTGATGCTCTTCAAGGATTTCGGCAAAAAGTTCCCAAGCCAAACCGCGATAAAAATGATGTGACCGCTTTTCCGCTGGAAGAGATAAACGAAATCGGAAAGGTTGTGGCGTTTGTGCCCGGGCGGCAGGCTGTAACTCCA
Source organism: Rhodoferax sp. GW822-FHT02A01 (assembly GCF_038784515.1). Taxonomy (NCBI): domain Bacteria; kingdom Pseudomonadati; phylum Pseudomonadota; class Betaproteobacteria; order Burkholderiales; family Comamonadaceae; genus Rhodoferax; species Rhodoferax sp. GW822-FHT02A01. The sequence continues at coordinate 5,259,986 of NZ_CP152376.1, read as the reverse complement.
TTTCAGACCATCCGCAATGCAAGCAAAACAAAAAAGGACCGTGATACACGGCTCCTAATTGTGTTTGAGGACGATTTAACGGCGGAGGAGCCTGCGGACTTCGATCCCAACGCAGCAAAGCCGATGGCCGCGGAGACATCGGTCCAAGCTGCTGAGGGTACCTTGACTGCCATATGCCCAACATACATAGGTCCCACCGCCGACATCCAGGTTCCACCGGCCGCCACGGCAGCGTGAGCCACGTCAATAGTTACGCTGCTTCAATTGCGCCACTTGTATTCATTTTTTCTTTGCTATTTGGCGAGTCTTTTTAAGAGCATCCTGCTCACATAGCACTCCATTTCTTTCGAATTGTGTTCAAACGAGCATCGGTTGGTTTTCTGAATCAAAAGACATAGCGCAGCTGGTCTGCAACCGACCAGATAAAAGAAGACATATTTTGGGCGTTCCTGGCCATAAGCATCTGTCGTGCGGGTGAACTGGACATGCTCCAGTGAGAGTGTGTCCAGTGATAGTCCGCAGATATTACAATCTAGTTCTACTCGGCCCCTTACACCGGGCTAGGGTGGGAATTTTGGATGTGCAATAAATTACTGTGATTGCAGACCGCGCCAAACAACATAGTCTCTCACCCCGCATCAGTCTGGGTGAGAGACTATGTCGAGTTAATGTGACGGGCGAAGTACAAGACAAAGGTGACCATGGCATCCATGGGCCCGCTGCTTGGACATTTCAGGAAGTATTTGCGGCAACTTTAGCGCAAAAGATACCCCCCATTCAGTAACAGGCGCTTTTCGCTTGTCAAACTGAGTGCCCCGTTGATAGGCTCGCTCCACCGCATCCGGCAATTGGTGGGCCAAGGCGTATTCAGCAACCTCGCGTGGATAGGCGGTTTCTTCAGCGGCCTACATCCGAAACGTGGACCGTAACCCATGCACTGTGATCCCGTCTCCATTGACGGCCACCCAAATCGGTTTTTCTTCATCACTGTTCATGCGCCGCAGTACTGCAGTCAGCGACATGTCTAGCCCTTTGGAGTACCGGGCGAGCCTTGGGATTGCGGCATAAACCAGTCCAAGTTTTACGCCGCATCCCCTCTGACTCAGTTTGACGCTGGAATCAACAGCTGGCAGCTCCGTTCGGAGGAAAAACAGGTCTGACATGGCTGCAATCGTATCAAACTGGCGACTGTTAATGAATGGCTGCTATCGCGGCCAAGCCGAAAAAATGGGGCTCCGAAAATGTCTGAAATCATATGCCGGTCTTTTTAAACAGCCTCTTGTGCCCTACGGTACGCTTCAACGATTGCTGAAGCCAATTCTGCTTTCTCAGACAGCTGAACTTGCTGCTCGTGAAGTTCCAAAAGTGTATTCACAGTCTGGCTCTCTTGCTCACTAAGGCTATAGCGCCCTCCATTCAGCGCTCTTACACGACATTCGAGGATGGTATCCAAAGCCTGATTGAAATAGCTAAGCATCTCATTTCCATATCCTTGCTCTGCTAAGACGATGCCAGCATGAGCGGTAACAACGAGTTCTCTGAAGTGCTCAAACTGTCCGTCACCACTTGTAAGCGCATAAAGTGCCATCCGACCAGCAAGGCCAATACTGGTCTGGGTCGTCTGTGAAACTGGTCGCTTCGCAAATGCACGCCAGACCGGATTGGCGGTTAGCATGACCATATTGCGAGTGTCACGATTTGATTTGCTATAACTTTTCTTATTCTTTGTTTTTTTCATCGCTGCTTCTCCCTTCTTATCTAACGCCCACGCGACTCAATTACATCGCAATTATGTGCAATATTGCATGTAAGACTTAATAACAAGTTGGTAAATTGAAAGTTAATTTCTATTTCACAGCGAAACTGAGCTGCATCCGGGACCAAAAATAGCGAGTTTGAGTGTCTCGGCCTTCTGGAGATCGCAGATCTTCGGTAACTCTGCCTCCCGAATCAAAATACTCCAGAGCCTCCGGACCAACATAAGACATACCGTTTAGGAGGTACTCAAAGCGCTTCTTTATGGACTTTTTAACTGCGTTCAGCGCAACCTTTAGTCATCAAGTGCATATTCCAGTGACTACCCCAACTTGCTCCAGCCAATGCCATTCATAAATTTGTATATTTCAAACAGGTATACCGAACTCAGTCAATACATCGATCCTAAACTCTGGGATTCACTTGGCAATCACCTCCCGCCCCATCACGCCAGCACTGGTCAATAGATGCAACCGAGCCGAGCGCCATTCGGACAAACATCGAATTCGCTCCTGCTGCGCGTCCGCCAGCGTCGCCTGGGTATTCAGTATCTCCACGATACTGGCAGCCCCCTTGTCGTATCGGCGTTGCGAACTTGCCAGTGATTCCTGCGCTGCGCTCAGCAACGTCTGAGAAGACTCCAGATTGCGTACCGCCGCCAGTGCATCTGCATGCGCCTGAACAACCGCCATCAATGTGTTGTGCCTCGTGTCGAGCAAATCACCCTCCCGCTGCTCTGCCTGCGCCTGCGCCCCGCGAATCTTGTAGGTCCGCGAGAACCCGTCGAACAGTGGAACCGTGATCGCAATCCCTACGGTGCCCACGTTGGATGACACTGCCGATAATCCTTGACCAGGGTAGCCGTTTTGGTAGTAATTAGCAGAGAAATCAAGCACCGGCATACCCTCCGAGCGTGTCGCCGCGACCTTTTGAAGGGCAGCCTCCCATTGCGCGCGGGCGGCCCGTATGGCGGGGTGACTTTGCTCGGCCGTGTCCATCCAAGCTTGTAAACTCTTTTCATCAAGAGTGTCGTAGTCTTGAGGGTCGTCGGCCAATATGAGTTGTGTCTGCGGTCTGATGCCTATTGCATAGACCAGGATGGCCAGATTCTTTTGCCAGGAGCCCAAGGACCTGTTCTTGTCCAGGCTGGCCTTGGCCAGGGCAGTGATGGCCTGCAAGGTATCTGCATGCGACGCCGTGCCATGCGCTTCGCGGCGCATGGCACTCTCCAAGGTGTTGCGCGCAATCGCTTCCTCTTCCTCCTTGGCTTTCACCGTAGCGCGGGCGGTTTGCGCATCGAAGTACGCCTGAATCACTTGCCCCAATGTCTTTTGTAAGGCGGCGTCATGGTTGGCCAGGGCTGCAAGCAGCAGGTCGTTGGCCGCCTCCTGGTTGGCATGGCGTCCACCGAAATCCAGTAAACGCCAGGACAGGCTGGCATAGTTGCTTTGTCCGTCCACCACCGTGGCCGGAGAACGGGCGCCGACATACTCCGTCGTGGTTTCCTGTTTGTTCAGCGTTGCAGACAGAGTGGGTAGGTAAGTTGCCTTCGCTTCACCCAGAGCGCCCGCTTGCACCTTGATGGCCGCCCAACTGGATCGAAGCTGCGGGTTGTTGCACAGTGCCAGATCGATGGCATTGCCCAATGTCAACACACCACTTGTATCTGGGTCCGATGCACACACCACTGGCTGAGCATCGCCTGGCAGTGTCACACCTGTGGCAAGGGTGGACGGTAGCGCATTCAGTGGATCTTGAAACGGTGCAATGAGGTCCACCGCAAAAGCCCATGGGGCTACTGACAATAGGCAAATTGTTAGACAAGCCGTTACCACTTTCCGAGTACGGCTATGCGTCGCCAACCTAGCGTTCATTAAAGCTTTCCCGCTGGTGCCGGATCAGGGGGCTCAGCACATATTCAATGATGCGCCTATCCCCCGTTTTGATCTCCACATTGGTGGTCATGCCGGCCGACAGCAGCATGTTCTTGCCGTCCACATTGATGCTCGATTGATCGAGTGCGATCTTGGTGGAGTAGATCCAACCCTTCTTGTCATCCTTAATCGCATCGCGCGACACATGGACGACGTGGCCTTTAAGGGTGCCGTATTTAGTGTATTCAAACGCATCGACCTTGACTTCGGCGTTCTGCCCCTCTTGCGCAAAGCCTACATCCTTATTGTCCATGAAGGCCTCGACCTCAACCTGGGTGCTTTGCGGCACGATCTGCATCAAGGGGGTTGCTGCCGCGACCACGCCACCCACGGTATGCACTTCCAATTGCTGCACCGTGCCGTTCACAGGGGCGGTCAGTTTCAACAGCTTGCTGTGCGCGTCCGAGCGCAAGGCATCCTGCGTGGACGACGCCGCGGCCTTGCTGCCATCGGTGAGCTGGTCGTAGGCGGTGCGGCGAGTCTCTTCGATCAGGGCTGTGCGCTGGTTTCGGGCATCCGCTAACTGGCCAGCCAGATCTACGCGAGCTTGTTCCTTCTCCAGCCAAGCGTGGTAGGAGACATCGTGGTCGGCCAGCAGGCCTTTGTAGTCGGAGGCTACCTGGGTTGCCAGCGGCAGGGCCTGGCTGTAGCGCGTGATGTCGCCATCCAGGCGTTGTAGCTTGGCCTGGTAGTCGCGGTACTGGCCTTCGAGGTGCTTATTTTCTGCGCGCCACAGGTCTTGGGAAATTTGAGGCATCGCCGCCAGATGGGGTGGTCGCCCAGTGTCGATGGCTGAAATCAGGGCCTGGGCACGGGCGGCCTGCAGCAGCGCGGCCAAGGTGTCACCCTGCGCCTTGTCACGCTCCGCATCGGTGGCGCTGGTATCGAGTTCGATCAGCACATCTCCAGCCTTGACCTGCTGGCCTTCTTGAACGTACAGCGCACGCACGCTGGCGACGTCCACCGAGGCGATGGTTTTCGTATAGCCGCTGGGGATGACTTTGCCAGTGGCGGTGACGACGATATCGATTTTGCCGATAACGGACCAGGTTACAAGTGCGACCACCAGTAGCATCAAGACTCTGGCCAGCAGCCGGGAGGCCGGGGACACCGGTTTGGTTTGTAGGGACAGTGCTGCTGGTAGGAACTCAGCTTCGTGTTCGGACAAGTCCAGTGCGCTCAGCGCATGCCGATGCTGCCAGTGGTGGACAAAGATCGTTTTGTAGCGGCGCAGCAGTTCCACGTAGGCCTGACCTCGGTGCTTCAGGGTCATGTCTGAACCAACGTGGACTGAGTGGGCAAGACGCCGGCGACAGGATGCGCGGCTTTCGGCTGGGGAGCGGCAACGGCCACGCCCCCTTGGATGCCCTGCTGCAACTGATACAGATGGCGATAAATGCCATTGGGGTTGCGTAGCAGCTCGGTGTGGCTGCCTTGCTCGGCAATCTGGCCGCGATCCATAACCACAATGCGATTGGCATCTCGCACGGCTGACAAGCGGTGGGCAATGATGAGTACCGTGCGGCCCTTGCAGATCAGGCGCATATTGTCCTGGATGATTTTTTCTGACTCGTAGTCCAATGCACTGGTGGCTTCGTCGAAGATCAGGACACGTGGGTTGCTGATAAGGGCGCGGGCAATGGCGACGCGCTGGCGTTGTCCGCCGGAGAGTCCCGTGCCGTGTTCGCCGACTTGGGTGTCGTAGCCCTCGGGCAGCTCGCAGATGAATTCGTGGGCGCCAGCCAGCTTTGCGGCTTCGATGATGGCTTCGATCGATAGGGCCGGGTTGGACAGGGCGATGTTGTCGCGAATGCTGCGGGTGAAAAGGGTGTTTTCCTGTAGGACCACACCGATCTGATGGCGCAGCGATGTGGTGTCAATGATGGCGATGTCCTGGCCATCCACCAACACGCGACCGCGGTCAGGCACATACAGGCGCTGCACAAGTTTGGTGAGAGTCGACTTGCCGGAGCCCGAGCGACCAACGATGCCAATGACTTCACCAGGATTGATTTTGAGGTTGATGGCGCGGATGACATCCGGCGCATCGGGACGGTAGCGAAACGAGACCTGGTCAAATTCAATGGCGCCTGCCAGGCGCGGAATGCGCGTCTTTTGACCGGACACTTCGGTGCGGGCGTTCAGGATGTCGCCCAGGCGGCTCATGGAGATGCCTACCTGCTGGAAGTCGTTCCACAACTGGGCTAGGCGCAGGATGGGAGAAGACACCTGGCCGGAGAGCATGTTGAAGGCTACCAGTTCGCCCACGGTCATGGTGCCGTCGACGACCAGGGAGGCGCCGACCCACATGATGGTGGCGGTAACCAATTTGCTGACCAGGGTGACGCTGCCGCTGGCCAGCATGCCGGCGTTGGTGACGGACAGGCCGGAGGTGACGTAGGAGGCCAATTGCTGTTCCCACTTGTGCACCCAGCGCGGCTCCACGGCCATGGCCTTGACGGTGTCGATGCCGCTGATGGTTTCAACTAGGAAGGATTGGTTTTCTGCGCTACGGTTGAATTTGTCATTCAGACGGGCCCGGATGATGGGAGTGAAAACCAGGGAGATGGCCAGGTACACCGGGATAGAGACCACTACGATCAGGGTCAGCCAAGCGCTGTACCAGAGCATGACGGCCAGGAAGATGAAGGAGAACAGTAGATCCATCAGCAGGGTGATGGCGTTGCCGGTGAGGAAGCTGCGGATGTTTTCCAGCTCGCGGATGCGGGCCACGGAGTCGCCTACACGTCTTGCTTGGAAGTAGGCAATGGGGAGGTTGAGCAAATGGCGGAACAGCCGGGCGCCGAGTTCAACGTCGATTTTGCTGCTGGTATTGGCAAAGACCCAGGTGCGGATGGCCGTCAAGGTAGCCTCAAACATGTTTGCCATGATCAGGCCAATGGCGATCACATTAAGCGTCTTCATTGCATGGTTGACCAGCACCTTGTCCATCACGACCTGGAAGAACATAGGGGTGACTAGGCCGATGAGCTGCAGTACCAGTGAGATCAGGATCACTTCCCCCAGGAGTTTGCGGTATTTGACGACTGCGGGGATGAACCAGGTGAAATCGAATTTGGCGGTCTCCGTGGCGAAGTTGGCCTTGGAGGTGAGCAGGATCAACTGCCCGGACCAACACGCCAGGAAGCTGCCCAAGGTCAATACTGCAGGCGGCTCGCCAGGGCGTTGGATCAGTAGCTTGGGTTCGGGGCCCGCAGTCTGCGCATTGCTGTCATTGGCTGCATTGCCCGAATTCTTCCCCGCATCGTATTTGCCGAGGATGAAGAAGCGGCCTTCGTTGTCCAGTGCAATGGCCGGTAACGGGGCGCGGTCGAGTCGATCCGCCGGTTGGGCGACTTGCTGGCCTTTGATGCCCAGGTGTTTGGCGGCCAGCAGGATACGCAAGGCAGAGAAGGGCTCGTTGCCGAATTCGTGCCTCAGTGCTGCTTCGTCGGCTGCAATGCCATGCAGGCTCGCCATCATGAGCAGGCAGCCCAGACCTGAATCTATTTCTTTTTCCCTGGTTTCCATTTTTTATCCATTTTGCCAACGCATTGGTCTACAAAGGGAGGCAATCGCCTCCCTTTGTTTGCACATTCTTAGTGTGAAGCGGCCAACAGTGGTAAATGAATGGTCGGGTCATTAGCGGAGGTGGCCAACGCGGCATAGGCCGCCGCCTGCGGTGCAAAGCTGGCCATGGCTTGCACCAATTGGTCCACGCTATAGACAACATTGTTCTCACTGCCATCGACAGCCCTATCGGTCTCTCCAGCACTGCCATCTGATTTGTACCAAAGCTCTTCATAAGCCCCGCTGGTTTGCCTCAGCGTGTCTGTCCAGTAGGCCGATCCGTCGCTGTAGATATAAGTTATCTGGGATTCGGTGACGCCACTCACGCCGCCGATATTTTGGGTATTGTCGAAGGTGTAGCTGTAGCCAGCACCTGCCGTGGCATTGCTTCCGGTAACTTCCCCAGTAACGCCATTGACGTTGGTTACGCCAGTACTGCCATCCGAGTTGGACCAAGTTTGCTGTGTAGAACCATCTGCCAGCGTGATCGTGTCGGTGGTGCGTGTGGATCCATCTGCCAAGATGTATTGCACATAAGCATGCACCGAACCATCTGCATTGAAAGTGTCAGTGCCGTTCGACCATTTCTCCGAATCGGACCCGTCGTACCAAGTATCAGAAATCTTGGTTCCAGCGGGGTTGAAGAGTGTTGTGAAACTGCGATTGTTCAGATTGTCCGTCGTTTGGATAAAAGATCCCAGTAAGTTGCCATTGGCATCGTAGTCACTCTCGCGGTAGTTACCCTGATCATCACCGGCGTAGGAATGGAGAACTGTTCCACTGAAGTACGCATAGCCCCCAAGTTCGACGACGTACGCACCCGTATATGTCCCATCGGACAAAGTCACCTTTCGTTCATAGCTTCCGTCCTCACCTGTCCAAAGATTGACATCGCTTACAAGATTATTATCTGCATCGTAGTTTTTAGTATCCGTAGTGATTGAGCCGTCTTCGAATTTCGAGACGTAGCCTAAGTATGAACCGTCTGAACCATAGTTCCACGTGGTCCGGTTTCCTTGGCCATCATCGATGTAATTGCTATGGCTCCCATCTAATTGATACGTGTTCCCCGCGCTGGAACCAGCGACGGCATCAAAGGTATCGTCTCCATGAGAGCCATCGACGTTCGTCCAACTGTCGCTGAGCTGGTTGCCGATGACATCAAAATTCAGCGTGGTCTTATTTCCATTGGCATCAATGGTGTAGGTGGAGTAGCTTCCGTCGGAATTGTCGATCCGACCACTGCTGGAGCCGTCTGCATTGAAAGTGTCAGTGCCCCTCGACCCATCCGGCCCGTTGTACCAACTATCAGAAATCTTGGTTCCAGTGGGATCGAAGAGCGTTGTGAAACTGCGACTGTTTAGATTGTCCAATGTTTGAATTGCGGTTCCCAGTAGATTGCCATTGGCATCGTAGTCACTCTCACGGTAGTTATTCGGATCACCGGAGTAGCTATACTGAATTACTCCACTGAAGTACCCGTCTGCCCCTTGCGGGTCGAGGTACGTTCCTGTAAATGTCCCATCGGGAAAAACCACCTCTCGGCTATAACTTCCATCCTCACTCGTCCATAAAATGACTTCGGTGAGAAAATTGTTGTTAGCATCAAAATTCACCGTGGTCTTATAGCCATTGGTATCCGTGGTGTAGGTGGAATAGCTACCATCGGAATTGTTGATCTGGCCGCTGCTGGTTCCATCTGCATTGAATGTGTCCGATCCACTGGTGCCGTTGGCTTGCGTCCAGCTGTCGCTGAGCTTGTTGCCAATGTAATCAAAATTCAGCGTGGTCTCATTGCCATTGGTATCTGTGGTGTAGGTGGAATAGCTACCATCGGAATTGTCGATCCGACCGCTGCTGGAGCCGTCTGCATTGAACGTGTCAGAACGGATCGTCCAATCCGACCAGTTGATCGAATGGTCAGAAACTTTGATTCCAGCGGGGTTGAAGAGCGTTGTAATACTGAAACTGCTTAGATCGTCCGTTGTTCGAACTCCGGTTCCCAGTAAGTTGCCATTGGCATCGTAGTCAATCTCGCGATAGTTACCCTGATCATCACCCGTGTAGGTATAGAGAATTGTTCCACCGAAGTATCCATACGTCCCTTGCGGGTCGAAGTACGTTCCTGTATATGTCCCATCGGACAAAGTCACCCGTCGTTCATAGCCTCCATCCTCACCTGTCCAAAAATAGACATCGCTGATAAGATTGTTGTCGGCATCGTAGCTCGTAGTCTCCGTGGCGTCTGGCCCATCTTGGAGTTTCGTGACGTAACCCAAATAAGAACCGTCCGAACCATAGTTCCACGTGGTTCGAATTCCTTGGCCATCGTCGATGTAATTGCTATGGCTCCCATCTGATTGATACGTGTTCCCCGCGCTGGAACCAGCATCGGCATCAAAGGTATCGTCTCCATGAGAGCCATCGACGTTCGTCCAAGTGTCACTGAGAGCCACGCCGTTCACATCCATGCTCACAATGCGCGTATCCCCTTGCGCGTCTATGGACTGCTGCATACTCCCCAGTAGATCTCCGCTGGTGCCATATTTCATGGTTGTCATGTTGCCCAGGCCATCAAAGGATTCCTGCAGCACAAGCTGTACCTGGCCATTTTGGTCGTACTGGGTAATGGTGGCACTGTTCGTGCCGTTTACTTGGTAGACATCATGAGACCCGTTTGCAAAGCGAATACTGCCAATTTCTTCTGGGTTTTTAACCGTAATGGCATCGCCGACAATTCCATCTCGTACTACGAGATCATCGCCTTGGTGGTCGAACGCAATACTTGAGGCATTCACACTAGAGTCAAAGACAATGGAGTCCACCCTAGAGTTCACCCCCACTTTGGCCGACTCATCAATGGTGTCATTTCCGTCGCCTGCAGAAAACTGGAATACATCCGCACCAGACCCAGCGATCAGTAGATCATTTCCTTTTCCACCTATGAGTGTGTCATTCCCAGTACCGGCATAAATCCTATCGGTCACATTGGTACCGGTCAGAACTTCGTCGCCACTGGTTCCGTGAATGTCGAATCCGCGTTGCAATAGTTGATCCAACGTCAGAGCACTACCATCAGCAAATTCAAACGTGGAAACGCCACTGCTTCCCAGTGCATCTTGCGGGTTGAAGTTATCGATATGAATGGTGTCGCCTTGGTTACCCACATGCAGCTCTAGCGACCCCAATTCCAGGGTGATCTGGTCTGCCGTAATGCCTGCCCCGAAAACAATCGTGCCGTTCCCAGTACTGTCCTGGATATGGACCACTCCAGAGCCGGAATTGAAGACATAGGTGTTCAAACTGTTGGAATCTCCACCAACCAAAGTATCGTTGGAGCCCGCAATCAAGGTATTGGCATAGCCTGAGAGACCGTAAACAGTTTGATTGCCCGAGCTACCGTCCTGAATCAGGCCTTGCTGAGTCAGGTAGCTGGCATCCCACTGCGAACCATCCGCAAAACTTGCAACAAACTTGGTGTACTCCGCAGGGTTGTCGTACCAGCCCGTTAGACATACGAAGTCCGCGCTGCCGTCGGCACTCAATATCAGATCGGAGCCGTCGCGGCTAATGGCGACCTGCGAGGCACTGAGGCCGCTGAAGTCCACCTTCCTAAAGGTGTAGTCCAGGTCTTGCTCGCCATTCCCCGGTTCAAATTCGTAGCTCTGGAGTTGAGGGTCAAACGTTGGCGCAGGCGGTGCCTTGGCAATCAAGTCGGCCAAGCTGATAATACTTCCATCAGCAAAATCGAATTCCGTAATACCCGAGCCAATAGGGTCATCAAAATGAGGAATCAAGACCTGCACCATTCCGCTGCCGCCCCAGGAGATATTCAGCGTTGTGTGCAAAGATTCCCCGCCTCGCATCCCAGACATGGATGCATTGGCCGTCCCCCAGGAAAGGCTGATTTGATCTGCCGAAATTCCGGCACCAAAAACCACCCGATGCGTCGGCAAGGAACTTAAGTAAGGAGCCAATGCTTCGAAGTCATTTGCTGCGAACTGAATGACAGGCGTACCGAGTGTGGAATACAAAGCGCCGGCCTGGATATCCATACCAGGCATTTGTGCCAACACTGGAAGGGGAGCCAGGTATTTGGCGTCGCCGTTTGCAAGCACGCTCTCAATTGATGCTGGGTTGCCATGATTCCAATGCTTCAGTTCTTGCAGCAGTTGCTCACGGGTCCAAATGCCACTCTCAACGAGGCTGTACATATCGGGGTAGATGTACCGATTCTTCCAATTGTCTATTCCTTGTTCAGCATAAAAGGCATTCAGGAACGCCGTTGAGTTTCCAGCGCCACCGAGTAAATCTACGCCTGCACAGGTCGCATCGATTTTGATAGTAGCATCACCAGTGCCTGCATAAATCTGGTCATTGCCAGTCCCAGCGACCATGGTAGTGCCACCAATCATGAGTTCATTTCCAGAACCACCAACGAGGACTTCGCCGCCCACCATGGTGTCGTTACCCGCACCCCCATAGGCAATAGTTGCATTTCGGATGTCATTGTTACCTTGGCTGACCATTGCCAAGCCGGCGCCGTAAATCGTGCTGTTTCCAGTGCCGCCGACAACCATCGTATTGCTGTTGGCGGAAACCGTCTGGTCTCCAGAGGTCAGCTGGATTTCCTGGATGGGGTCAATTTCGTTTTGGTACTGCACCACCCCTTGAACAGTATCCGGCAAACCATTGGAAGCACCTTGCTGCGAAACGTTGCTGGGGTCCTGTACCGACACAATTCCTGTCACAGTTCCAAAACCGTCAGTCACCGTTGTGACCTTCGTGTTTTGTATCGTTAATAGGAAATTTTTTCCGTTGCTGTTGGTCCAAAATCCGTAGTACGAAATCCAGCTATCGGTGTTGGTGTAACCGTTGTAAGGTGTCCAGGTCACATTCATGGCCGCAGCACTTTGCGTGACGCTGGTTTCTGCCTGCGCGGCGGTGACCATCGAGTCGTCGGTTTGTGTGATGACCTCCTGCACAGATTCAGATTGTGCTGTCCAAACCGGTTTGGTGAATGAATAGTAAGTCGAGCCATTGCTCGTTTGCAGAGATGTTGTTGCCAACTGAGTATTCAACCCGTTCGCATCATAGGGAACGAGCGTGGTAGAGGTAGTAGTTGAATAGACAGAGGCTTCACCGTTGAACTGATAGGGAAGAATTTGTCTTGAATAAGAGCCATCAGACTGCAAAGTCCATCCGGCCTGTAAATAGTCTTGCCTGATTGTTTGGACTGTTTGGGCATAAAATGCATTCCAGCGCTGCGAAGCTTGGGTTGCGAAATCTTCATTCGTGATGCTCAGCACCTCCAAAGGTGTTGCAAGACTTCCCGCGCTGTCTTCTATCGTCCAAGGCTGGGCAGACGTGAAGTAGTCCTGCAAACGCATGCTACTTGCCGAACCATTTACCCGTAATAGCAAGTCATCGTCTAGCCGCGTCGCGGACAACTGATCCAAACGCAAGCCGGGTGCCAGTTGCACAATACCACCCACCCCGGCGTTTTGCACTGCCGTTGCCGCGCCCGTGTTGGTCCCCAACACGAACGTGTCTAGGCCCGCGCCACCTATCAGAGTGTCGTTGCCCATTGCACCTATCAGAGTGTCGTTGCCGGCATTGGCCGTGATCGTCTGGTCAAACCCGTCCGTAGCTGCCAGAACCAGATTGTCGGTGCCAGTACCCACCAAGTTTTGCACGTTGGCAGCAGCGGTGTAGCTCACCGAGGTCTGAATGGTGTTCATGCCACCTGCTTGGGCCTGCACTACATCACTGCTATCGTGCACAACAAAGGTTTCATTGCCTGCACCGCCCACCAACGTGCTATCTGCACCATAGGACACCAAAGTGTCGTTGCCCGCGTCCGTACCAACGAGTAAGTCGCCATCGGTTGCGCTGAAGATCAAGTCCCCATCCGGACCGGCGGTGTCGCTAGAAAAAGAATTGGTAGCTTTCAGAAAATCCTTGAACCCGTAGGTCTGCCCACTGTCGGTAAAGCTGAAGTGCTGCAACGTGCCACCCATTCCACCTTGGATGGCAACCGTGCCGCCATCGGGTAGGTCAATTTCCAGGACCGCATTGCCATCGGAGTCCAGAGTGCCAGTCACTACAAGATCCGCGACCGAGATACCAGCGCCAAACTCCAGGATATTGGAAGGCTTGGATGGCGCAATCAGCACATCCCCCACATCCGCGTCAATGTGGAAGGTTGTCTGACCGGAGCCACCTTGCAGGGTCGCATTGCCCTGGCCTCCAAACAAGGTGTCACTGCCGGATCCCGCTGTCAGCAGGTCATCCCCAGCGCCGGCGTGCATGATTTCGGTACCGCTACCGCCCGTCAGTGTGGTGTCTCCATCGCCAGCGATCAAAGTGTCGTTGCCGCTGCCGCCGGTTACCTTGAGATAACCATCACCTCCATAGACCGTGGTGTTCCCGGCGCCCACGGTAATGGTCGTTGCTGACTCTGCGGTTCCACCATCGCCGGAGTGAATTTCTTGGGTGCCATCGCCACCATGGATGACGTCAATGCCATCACCCCCGTAAATAACGTCCTGGCCATGACCCCCGTACATCGTGGTGTTGCCGTCGCCGGCGACCAAGGTGGCATTGCCCCTGCCATCACCCTGGCTGTTGCTGTAGAGTATCGAGTTGCCGTCTCCGCCTTCGATGTACTCCTTGCCCAGGCCGCCAGAAACTGTGCTGTCACCATCGCCCGCGATCAGTGTGTCATTTCCGCCCGAACCGAAAATGAGACTGTTGCCTGCTCCGCCATCTACATAGTTATTGCCATTTTGGATGTTGTACCAGTTATTGCCGTCCTCACCGGCAAAAATGGTATCGTTTCCATAACCCCCATAGATGGTGTTATCTCCTTGACCACCCGTGATGTAGTGGTTACCGCCCTCTGCATCAATATAGTCATCACCGCCACCGGCCAGCAGCACACCGTTGCCGTCACCACCAAAAATAGTGTCGTTACCGCCACCGGCCTCGACCCGGGTGTTACCTAAACCGGCATCGACATAGTTGTTGCCATTGCTGGTTTTGATAAAACTATTTCCAGAGCCTGCAAATATGATGTCGTTTCCAGTGCCGAAGGCAACTCCATTTACATCCTTCGCGTATTGCTGGTCATCCCAACCAGCAGGAACAGCGTAGGCGTTTGCGGCAGTGACATCGGCCCCAGTAATTACTATCTGATGGTCTTGAACAACGACAGTCCAGTCTGCAGACGGAAGACTCGCAACGGTTGAACCGCCGAGGAAGGTATCGTTCCCCGCACCCAAAATGATCAAATTGTTACCGCTACCGGCTGTAATAAAGTCATTACCGGTACCGCCAACCACGGTGTTGTCGCCATTGCCGACCGCGATAAGCGAGCCTTTGTCTCCCGTGGCTGGGCCGCTGGCATCGCCTGCCAGCGCCGTATCCAGATCAAGCGCCTCTTTGCCAAAAACATGGTTGTCTCCGTTGCCCACCCAGATGATGTCCTGCCCACCATGACCGCTGATGACATTGTTACCGTTTCCTGCTGTGATGGAGTCGTTGCCTATCCCGCCCACGATCGTGTCGTTACCGCCTTGGCCGCCTGCGTTGGCATTGATCAGGTTGTGCCCATCCCCAGCATCTATAGAGTCATTGCCTGCTCCTGCAGAGATGGTGTCATCGCCCGTTCCAGCAGTGACGGTGTCATTGCCACCTTGGGTCACATCGATGCTGTTGTTTCCTTCGCCTGCTTTAATTAGGTCATTACCCGTGCTGCCCTTGAGTTGGTCTGCTCGGCCGGGTGCCGCGCTGCCATCAGTGATGATGTTGCCCAGTACGTCGTACTTGTAATAGGTGTTGCCCTGCTCATCGACAAACTGCTTGGGATTGAGGTCGCCATTGATGGTATTGTTTGAAGTACTGGGCTGTGTACTAGCTGTACCGCTGCCCGCGAATGTGATGTCCAGCACGTTACTCGCGCTGGAAGCATCCGATCCGGCCAAAGTCGCCTTCAACTGCGCATCAATCGGCTTGGTACCGTCGCTGGTGTTTACCAACGCCACACTGACGCTGTCTTGCCCTGCCGGAATGGTAAGGGTGATGGGGCCATCGGAAAATGGAATGTAGCCGTCTCCCTTGTTGATACCCAGGAAATCGGCAGAAGCCGAGGCGACGTTGAGGACAAAACTTTGCGCCTTGTCAGAAATTGCCGATGCAAAAATGGTGATAGTCTGTAATGCACCCGATACCGCCTGCGAGACGTCAGAGGGCGAGTAGTTGCCCGTAACAAAGGGATTAGCGATCCGACTCGTACCGCTTTCGACGGCTAGTTTTTCTTTGCCAAGCTTGATCCCAAGGTAGCCCGCCGAAGTCTGGGCAGCATTCAAATCGAAGTCGCTAATAACAATTTGATGGGAATCCAGTAAACCGCCAGTGATAGTCAGTGCGCCAACCGAACCGGCAGAAGAGCCAGATTTCGTAGGTGCAAATGAATACTTTTCATTATTACCATCTTCCCACGTGAAATTACCCGTTGCCGTTGTGGCGCCGCTTAACGTGAGAGGATCGTCATTTGAAGTACCCAAAATCTTGACGTTGATGGTATCGGTACTTATATCAACACCACTGTCACCTTGCACGCTCAGTGTAGTGGTAGGGTCATGCAGCGCGATATCAATCTCGTGAATGTCTGAATTTTTGGTATAAATAGTAGCTGCGATACTTTCGATACCAAAGTAATGATCTGGCGTATCGATGACCTTGTCTGTAATTACAGCTCCCGACCCGCTGCCACTCAATCCCGTGTAGTTGGTGATTGTTTTAACAGTTAAATAGCTGTTTGGAGCATTGGGATTCCGAACCTGTGAATCTACTTCAACGCGCTCTGTTCCAGTTCCTCCTGGAGTGCTTATTTTCAGTACATCCCCATTGAATAGAGTCATCACTTTGACAGTGGATCCATTAATGACTTGCTCAGTCGCCGGCGCGACCAGTTGGCCATCGTTGTTGTGGCGATTGGCCGGATCTAGATCGGCTGGGCTATCGGTGAAGCTCTGATAAGTAGGAAAAATCAGGATGTCACCTTCAGAATGAACAACAACTTCTTCAGACTTAAATACTCGGTCTGGTTGCACTGCGCCAAAGTCTTTTATCCCTGAATTAATGAAGAATGCAGTGGCACCCTGCAGCGCTAACGCCGCAATTCCATGATCGTAACTGCCACCTATATCAGCGTGATTTCCGATCATGTTGATCGTCGTAACGCTGCTTGACTGAGCGTCGTAGCCGGTCGTCTCGAATGAGTATCGGTATTCATTCATCGCACGCACATCAACGATATTTGTTGCGTTAGGTGCAAAGGCTAAGTTTCCGCTATAGCCTGTTGTTACCGGATCAAATATCACGCCAGCAGAAATAGCAATCTGCCCCGGCGCGATCAATACCGTTCCGTCTGTGTCAACTAAGCCATTTTCGTATAGCAATTGGCTGAATATTGCTGCCGCTGCATCACCTCGGCTGAACGAAGTCAGCGCTGCAGTTATTGAGCTGGTCTGATGATGAGTACGATCTAAATCCAGCCATTCAATCGCTTGCTTACAAAAATCCTTGTATGCATTGTTAGCGGTTATGTTGGCTTGTGCCGTGACCTGCGTGGGATTCCAAGACGATCCGGTTAATGTGCCTTTGGTGCCCAGCCCGGCATAATATTTCCCCCCAAAATTTGCCCCAGGGGTTAAAACACTATCTTTATATTGTCGCCACAGTGCGTCCACATTGGTGGGGGTTGCATTGCCTTTATTATTCGCATCATTATTGGTACCGTCAAAGGCAGCAAAGAAGACAAACTGGTCTGGTGACAATGTGGCCTTTGCTGCAGCGGCAATTTGCTCCTCAGCTAGCGTATCCGATGCAGTAATAGATTTCGTTTGCTCAGGTGTCAACTGTATTTGGATAGTCATGATGGCGTCTTCAACAAGGCTGATAAATTAATGTTTGGACTGATCTGGATATATCGTTGTGACTATTTGTGAGCGATATATGTGCGGACCATTACTTGGCATATTCGTCGGACGGCTCTCAGGGGATACCAAATACACATATAGCTGAGAGCCCTTGATCATCAAATAGATCTCGTGGTCCTCAATATTTTTGGGTAAACGCGGGCTTAGATCGACAGTATCCTCATAGACTTTTTTGGTGTCAGTATCTCGCCATTTGACATACAGCAAGCCACCGGGAAGCATTGGTTCGGTGACACCTTCAAAGTAGATGGGTTTACCTTTTTTGACCGTATCTTCGGAAGCTTGAATCCACCAGTCAGCTCTCGACTTCCCATACCAATAATCCAGAATTACGGCATGCTGATTGTCATATCGGAGATCAAATCCGAAAGAATATCTGACTAGATCCCGCTCAGATGCACACCCCGTAAGCGACGAACCGATCGCAAAAAAGATGGGCACTTGAAGAATGAATCGAAAGAGCGTTTTGCTGAAGTTCATCTATTTTCCTTAGGGTTATTTGCAGAAAAAGTTACTGCTTATGGGTGCATTCGCAAGTCTTTTGTCGATGTTTATGCTTTTTCGTGCTTTGCTGCAATGCTCAGTATTCACAAGCCAATCCTAACCACAGCATCGAGCAGCAACTTCTTCGGCGACGCACGCGTAATACACGGCGCAGTCATATTGCCCATGCGTTGCTCAATCGAATGCGCGAAATGATCCTCCGTCCGCTTGGACAGATTGTCGGTGGCTTCGTAAAAGATCAATATTTTGGATAGCTTGGTCAAGACTTGCACACTCGCCAGTCGCCGCTTCTGTCCACCCGCTAGAGCGGCTTCCCAAAGCTTGATATCGTTCTGGTAACCCTCAGGCTGGCTTTCAATCATGCCGTTGTTCCCGGCGATCTTGCAGGCCTATACATCTTGATTGAAGGTAGCATGGGGATTGGCGTCAGCAGGTTGTCGTGGATAAATTCTGAGAACAGCACGACCTTCTGGGGAAGCGACGGCATAGTTATGGCGTGGCGCGTTGGGTAACTTGCGGCGGGCAAATGTTTGTGCGTGCCTGGCAAGCTCTTACGCACCCACCTCATTGGACGCTGCGACATGAGCGCAACTCGGTGCTTTACATGGAAAGGAACCAGGATAGAACTGGTTCTAAACATTCAGGGGAACTGAATTCTCTTCGTGACAGCATGTAAGACCTTCCTTGTAGGGTGGCGGGCGATCTTGGGACATCTTGATCAGCTTTTGCCAATAATGTTTTGGGCCATTTAAGCCGATTGTAAGGAACTCGGGTATCCCCCATTCGGGTGAATCTGAGGACTTTGTACCAAGAAGCGCCCATTGGAAACACCATGCGGTAGAGTGCAGCGCTTATGAAAATCCTCTTCGTGCACCAAAACTTCCCGGGACAGTACTTGCACCTTGCGCGCCACCTTGGAGCCAGCGGACAACACCAAGTGGTTTTCATCACCCAACGCAAAGATGCGTTGTTGCCGGGTGTCAAAAACATCGTCTACAAACCGCAGCGTGCAGTGACCAAGGGGGTGCATCACTATTTGCGCGATACAGAGGCGGGCGTGCTAAATGCGCAAAATGTGGCGCGTGTCGCACTGGACTTGAAGCAATCGGGCTTTGTACCGGATGTCATGCTCGGACACAACGGCTGGGGCGAACTTTGGTACTTGAAAGATGTATTTCCTGACACTCCGCTGATTGGCTACTTCGAGTTCTTCTATCGTCTGCACGGTGCCGATGTCGGGTTCGAGCCAGGATCGGTTCAGATTTTCGATACCGGTCCACGCATCCGAACCAAAAACCTGGGGAACCTGTTGGCGCTGGATGCGGTTGACCTCGGCCAATGCCCCACTCAGTGGCAAAAGTCCCTCTATCCAACGGTGTACCAACCCAAACTGCATGTGGTGCATGAAGGGATAGACACGCAACTGGTGACGCCCGATCTGCAAGCGCGACTCAAGATTCCCGGTGGCGAAGTGGAATTGGCGGCAGGAGATGAGGTGATCACCTACGTGGCCCGCAATCTGGAGCCTTACAGGGGTTTTCCCAACTTCATGCGTAGCCTGCCGGCCATTCTGGCAAGTCGCCCGAATGCCCAGGCACTAATTGTCGGGGGTGACGCCACGAGCTATGGGCCACCTCTTGCCCATGGCAAATCTTTCCGTGAACAGATGTTGGCAGAACTGGGGTCCGCTTTGGACCTCAAGCGTGTGCACTTTCTCGGCAAGGTGCCATATTCAATGTACCTGAAAGTTCTGCAGGTATCACGGGTGCACATTTATTTGACCTATCCTTTTGTGCTGTCCTGGTCCATGCTGGAAGCCATGGCGGCCGGGTGTGTAGTCGTGGGCTCCAATACGGCGCCCGTTCAGGAGGTGATCCGCGACGGAGTAAACGGTTTCCTGGTGGATATGTTTTCACCCGACACCATTGCCAAGCGCACCATCGAAGTGTTGCAGGATCCCCGTGCCTATGACGCCATGCGGGTTGCCGCCCGACAAAGCATTGTGCGAGGGTATGACTTGGCAAACATATGTTTGCCAGCGCAATTGAAGATGCTTCATGGCGCTCTGCACAACAGGGTGTGAGTCATTTTGTAGCTTTTTGGTGACGCCAGCGTTTGCAGAAGCCTGTTTGCGTTCTTCCAACGGGCACCACCACCCTTGAGCGTACGCCGCGGTACGTCGTACAGCTGCACCAGAGCAGCAGCCATAGAGAACCAGCATATTGCGATACACGCAAAGTCAACAGATTGCTACCACTTTGGCACAGAGGAAGCTGCCACCTTTACTGGGTGGCCAAAGCTTCAAGCCTGTACTGCGCCCGGAAAGTGCAGTTCCGCTAAAGCCTTGACCTCCTCGTTGGTTTGCAAGGATTTTGTGGCGATAGCCCAAAGGTCAAAGTGAGGCGCACGGCCACGCTCGATAGCTCCAACGCTGGCAAAGCCGTTGCGTCGCAAGGAAGCGATCAAAGTCTTGAGGGTGAAGCCGCTGCGGTGCGCCATGTAAAGATTGCCGTGTGCCAGTGATGGGCGGTAGCCATACAGGATATCGATGGGTGCAATGGGGCCAGAGGGTGATTGGTAAACCGCATCGGTTAGCTGATCTTGGACCACGAGTTGGCAAACCGACTTCAGGTCCGGACAAGTGACCACTAGATACCCGTTTGGTTTAAGTACCCTGAGAAATTCTGCGAAAGCTTGTGGCAACTCGTGCACGTAGAGGTGTTCAATATTGTGGCTGGAAAACACGGCGTCCATGCTCGCATCGGCCACGTCAGACATGTCCAACATGGTACCCACAAAGTCGGGCTGTGCTTGTGGGTCAATATCCAGGCGCACTTCCGTCCAGCGTTCGGTACTGAACTCGCGTGTTGTTCTGTCTTTGTGCTTGGCTCCGCAGCCGACATGTAAAAAGGTTTGGATTGTCATGATTTCTCCGGAACTCCGTCAATGTACGCCAGATACAGCGGCATCTTTCATGCTGTGAAGCCTCCTCGAATTCCTGATCCAGCCATAAGTAGAGGTTTGGAAATTGTTTAACACGGGACTCGACCGGTGGGATACGCCCCAGCGATTCGTGAGGCCGGTGGTGGTTGCATCTGTTCAGCTAGTCCTCGGTCACCCCAGAGTCGTCGCGTGGTACGGGCTAATAACGCAGTGTCGAGCGGGCAATGCCGCTGGCGCTGCAGGCTCGGCGCTGGCTCTTGCCGTGCTCGGTCATCCGAAATTGCACGACCATCTCGCGACGCTCCAGGGTCAGAGCTTTCAGTCAACAACATCCTTTAAGGCGCCATGCATCAAGGCCAGCTCGGCGTACATGCGCTTAAGCCGGGTGTTCTCGACTTGCAGTTCGCGCAGCTGAGACAGGTGCGAAACCGTCATGCCCGACTACTGGCTTTTCCATTTGTAATAGGCCGACTCACTCACACCGTGCTTCCTGCACGTCTCGCCGACTTTGGCGCCCAGTTCAACCTCTTTGAGGATGGCAACGATCTGGCTTTCACTGAATCTGGTTTTCTTCATGTAGAGACTCCATTTGGTGGAATTCTCTACTCCCGGCTGACTCAGATTTTGGACGGGGATTCACTATTTCCTAAATGCCACAAAGATTTCATACCCGCAAAAAAGCTCGCCACAATTTGACATGTTCATGCCAAGAACAAGTACTGACTGTTTTGGCCAGGGATTCTTTGTGAGTTTGCACAGAGCCATATATCCAGGCGCTCCCTCAGGCAGGTCAGGCATGCCATGTCCCCCGCCCCCTAAATTGATGCATGACTCGATATCTGCTTCTGAGTCAAGCAATGGCTTTAGGTTCTTGGCTTCCCAGGCCATTGGTGAAGTCGATGCAATCGCTTTGTGAGCTTTTGCATATTGCAGTGCTGATTTGGCAGCTTGAAGTGACTCTGGAGGGGAAATCTTGTCGTACCAGTCTGTTCCATCAGCACCGAAACCAACTCCGCATCCCTTCACGGTCGTGCATGTAACAGTGAATATTATTTCCGGCTGGGTTCCTCCAACCAGCTTGGGAACATTATCTTCGAATGTTCCCAAAAAATACTCAGGTATATTTATTGGCTTTGTGTCCTTGTTCCTCAATTGAGCAATTCCAATTGCCGGGAGAGTCGACAGAATCAAAAGAAGAAGCAAGCGTTTCATAGAAATTGTATGAATTGATTATTTATATTTTACAGCTATCAGACCGGCTCTCACAGCTCAATTTTCCCCGGCCCGGCGTCGCTTGAACATACCTTATTTCTTTGGGGCACTGAATGTCAGCAATTGCGGCAATCTTGGCACCGGTTGACAGCAGAGACCATCCCCCATTCGGGTGATTTCACATACCTACAGTAGTGACTTTCATGATGGTTGCTCCTGTTTGCTGAAGGGGTAGATACGCAACTCCACTTTGGCACATACCGGTGCCGCCTAAGGTGGGGGCGTTCATCCCATTGCTTTCTGGCGCCTATTGTGCTGCTGTCTATGGCCGCCATGGGCACCATGCCGAATACCACGAACAGCTTCAGTTTGGAGTTAAATTGGGCGACCCGATTGCCGACATTCGGAATGTCAACAAGCCGCTAATAAGAGACATTCCCGCCCTCGGTAAAGTGATGACCATCCACCGGAAAATTCCGAGAGTGAAAATAAGGAACCAACTTTGTTAGTGTTCACTATCCACCGATAATCCGGATATCCCATAAACGTAACCCCTCACCCAGCGCTTGTCTGGGTGAGGGGTTATGCTAAGTTGAAGTGCAAAACAAAAGGCGTGTTTCTAAGCGCGTGCTAAATAGGTATTTCAGGATGTTTTTTTCATGACCTTGCCACAAAAGATACCCCAATCACTCATTAGCGCTTTTCGCTTGTCAAACTGCGTACCACGTTGATAGGCTCGCTCTACCGCATCTGGCAATTGGTGGGCTAGGGCATGTTCAGCAACCTCCCTTGGATAGGCCGTCTTTTCCGCAGCCCACATCCTGAAAGTAGAGCGAAATCCATGCACTGTGATTCCCTCGCCATTGGCGTCCACCCAAATGGACTTTTCTTCATCACTGTTCATGCGCCGCAGGACTGCTGTCAACGACATGTCTGAAAGCTCTTGCTTCTTGGTGCCAGCAAAGACAAATCCTTTGCCCTCGGCATCAACGATGCTGTTTTCATTTGCTGTGCCTGCTGAACGCACGGTTTTCAGTACGGCAAGTGCTGCATCTGAGAGAGGTACCTGATGTTCTCTGCGTGCCTTCATGCGCTCAGCAGGTATGGTCCAGACATTGTTCTCAAAATCAAACTCGCTCCACCGAGCGCCGCGAACTTCCCCAGAGCGGCAGGCAGTCAGGATGCAGAATTCCACGGCTCGGGCGGCAACACCTTCGCGCTTCTTAATGGCGCTCATGAATTCACCAATGCGCGGCCATGGAAGGGAAGGATGGTTCTTGACTCTGGTGGTCTTGCTGATGCTGGCCAGCAGGTTCTCCAGGTGTCCTTTCCATCGTGCCGGATTCTCGCCGGAGCGGTAGCCGCTTGTTGTAGCCCACCCGAGTACCGATTCAATGCGACCACGGAGCCGGGTTGCTGTCTCTGCCTTTGCCTCCCAAATGGGAGACAGGCATTTGACAATCAGTGCTGTGTCCACCTCTGCCACCGGCAACTTGCCAAAGACCGGACTTGCATAGGCGGTCAGAGTGTTGGTCCACTGGTCGCGGTGCTTTTCATTCTTCCAGCTTGCCTTATGGGCATCAATGTAGGCTTTGGCGCATTGGTCAAATGTCATCATCCTGGCGCGCTCAAGGGCGGCGGCGGTTTTTTGCTGGTTTTTGACTACCAGAGGGTTTTGACCATCAACCAGGAGTTTGCGTGCTTCGAGCGCCTTTACGCGGGCCTCGGCAAGCGTTACCGTGTGGGTTGGCCCCAGCCCCATGCCATGGGCCTTTCCATCACGCATGTAACGAAAGAGCCAGCTCTTGGAACCAGCGCGGGTGATTTGAAGGGTAAGTCCTCCTCCATCTCCGTACAGTCCGGGCTTGGTCAACTTCGCGACCTGAAGCGCTGTGAGCTTGGCGAGTTGCCGTGCCATGGGTTCTAGAATCCTTCTTTTTGACTATCAAATTGACTATCAAAGTGTAGTCGGATTTGGTTAAATTGAATAGGACTGCGTTGGACAACGAAAAGGCATTTCTCCCTCGTACAGAGGGGAATTCAGGACTTCGTAGGATTCCTTTGGATTCCCTTTGAGCGGACGTCCACTCCGCCAAAATTGAAAAGCCATCAGTCGCAAGATTGATGGCTTTTTTCTTTGTCGGCCCGATATCACGCTACCGCTACGATAGTCAGGATGTGCAGTACATCGGAATGCGACTGCCGATGGGCTTATGTACTGGAATGAACTTTGCACTGGTTCAGAGCCCTGGGAAACAACACAAGGTTTTTTTATGACAGGTTCCGTACGCAACATCCTTTCGCATCCCACGGCGCAATCGCTCTGGTCGGACACGGCCATACCGGCACCCCCGACTCCGGCGTTGCAGGAATCGATCTCTGTGGAGGTGCTGATCGTGGGTGCGGGCTACACCGGCCTCTCTGCGGCACTGCACCTGGCCGAGCGCGGTGCCAGTGTCTGCGTGCTGGATGCGCACGAACCAGGCTGGGGCGCATCAGGGCGCAACGGCGGCCAGGTCAACCCTACGCTCAAGCACGACCCCGACGAGCTCACGCGCATATACGGTGCTGAGCACTCCGAAAAGCTCATCGAGGCTGTCTCCGGATCGGCCGACCTGGTGTTTGGTCTCATTGCACGCCATGCCATCGATTGCCAGCCTGTGCGCGCCGGGTGGCTGCAGATGGGCTATACCGAGAAGGCAGTCGCCAGCATGCACGCCCGCGCGCGCCAGTGGGAGCGACGCGGCGCGCGCGTGGAAATGCTGGACAGGACCATGCTGGCCCAACGGGTGGGCAGCAGCGCATTCGCGGGTGGCTGGCTGGATGGCAGGGCCGGCAGCATACAGCCGCTGTCCTATGCGCGGGGGCTGACGCGTGCAGCCCTGAATCTGAAGGTACAGGTCCATGGTCGATCGCCCGTCACCAACCTGGTCCGCCGAGGCGCACAGTGGACCGCGACCACGGCTGGCGGCGCCACGGTTACAGCGGCCCAGGTCGTGCTTGCCACCAACGGCTATACCGATGGGCTCTGGCCAGGGCTGGCAAAGACCGTGCTCGCTGCCAACAGTTTCATCGTGGCCACCGAGCCCTTGGGTGTGAAAGGGGATTTGTTCCTGCCGGGTGGTGAGACTGCGTCCACCTCTCAACGCCTGCTGCTGTACTTTCGCAAGGACGCACAAGGCCGTCTGCTCATGGGGGGCCGCGGTCACTTCCGGGACCCCGAAAGCAGCGTTGATTTCCGGCACCTGGAGCGCGCCGTGGCTTTGACATTCCCGCAGCTTGGCCCAGTGCGTTACCAGTACCGCTGGTCGGGGCGCGTGGCGATCACCCGTGACTTCATGCCCCACATGCATCAGCCGGCCACCGGCATCACCATGGCACTGGGCTACAACGGGCGTGGTATCGCACTTGCAACCTTGATGGGTCGACAGGTGGCCGACATGCTGAACGGGACACGAGGAACCGAAGGGGGGATTCCCGTGACGCCGCTACGGCCCATTCCTCTACACGGACTGCAGCGCGCCTATGTCGCAGCGGGTGTGGCCTGGTATAGCTTGCTCGACAAGCTATCCGGTTAGCACACCCAAACGGATGCGGGCAACAATGCCTGCACTTAGGCGCCTGATCAGGCCCGCGGCCCGAAATCCAACCGCGCGGACACGCGCTCACCCCAGCGCTCCTGCGGGTAGTAGTCCCAGATGGCATGGTGCTGCGTGGCCCAGTTGTCCCACAGCAGCAATGTGCCCGGCTCCCAGCGCACCCGGACCTGGAAGGACACCTGCTTTTCTATGTGGCGAAACAGGTGCTGCAACACGGAGTCGCTCTCGGAGCGTGTGAGCTGTACGATGTTGCGTGTGAAGGCCTCGTTCACAAACAGGAATCGGTGGCCGCTGTGTGGGTGCTTGGCAACCACCGGATGCTCAGTTGCCGGAAAGATCGTTCCCGGCTCCGGCTTGGAGCCATAGCCCGCGGTCCAAGCCTCGGAGCCATCGTGAATGGCCGTGAGCTTATCCAGCAAAGTCTTGTAGGGTTCTGACAGGGATTCATAGGCCAGCACCATGTTCGCAAACGCGGTATCACCGCCGCCGCCCTCGGGTAACTTGGTGACATGCAGAAACGACGCCCAGATCGGGTTCTCGTCGCAGGACACATCGTGGTGCCAGGCGTCGCCTGCGGTAAAGCGGGAATCCGGGCCGGTGCGCCACGCCAGGATCTCGGGGTCATCGGTGCCCCCGGCGATGGCGCGGCTTTTTGCCAGCACATGGCGGTGCAAGGTGCCAAAGCGGCGCGCAAAGCGTTTGTGTTGTTCTGAGGTCAGTGTCTGCCCTCTGAAGGCCAGCACCAGGTTCTCGCGCAGGGCGCGCTGGATTTCTTCAAACTGTTGATCCGGAACCTCCCTGGATAAATCGACGCCGTGTACATCCGCACCGATGGTGGGAGCAAGGCGCGTGACCTCAATGGTCTTGTAGGGTTCACGCGGACGGGAGGTCCAATCCTTGATGGCAGTCTTGTCGTTGAAGTCTTGGTAAAAGCTCATGGTGATGTCCAAAAAATAATAGAAACACCGGGAGCGTAAGTAGCTGCCACCTTTCGCCTGTTGATTCAAATCATCATCGTCTACGCGAAAAACGAATATCAAAAATTGGAATTTGTTGCTATCGTTGGTGCTGTGGGTTCCAGCCAAATTAATACCTATGATTGAATCGCCTTGCACCATTCATATTCCCGTTGCAGACCTCCAAATCGCTGAGCGATGGTATTCAAAGGCATTTAATGCATCGCCGTCCTACTCCAATGAAGAAGGGGTTTTTTACGACATTGGCGGGTGCGAACTGATGCTTAGGCTCAGTCATTCCAAAGAGCAGGATGGCATTGGCATATATTGGAGTGCTGAGGATATTCAAGAGGAATTCAAACGGATCAGCGAATTTGCAGAGGTCAAGTCGCATCCGACAACTCCCAATGCTTTTGAACAATCTGTCGCCGAATTTCTGGACCCCTTTGGAAACATATTTGGTATTAGAGCCAAGGATTTGAAAGGAGAAAAGAACGCTCGGATTCGTCGTGCAGCGGAGCGCGCGGCATTGAAGAATGTCCGCGCTGCTGTGGACCAATTCATGGCTGCCGAGGAAAAGCAGAAAGAAGTCAATAAAAGGGTTTTCTGGATTTTTTCAACAGTATTGCTGGTATTGATTTCGGCATTTGCGTCCAGTCATTTTTTTGGAAAACCCAAAGAAAGGCATCCAGGGGAAGTGACAAACCCGGCCGACTTTTTGGGCAAGAAACCCAAGTAAGCTCTTTCAGCTTCAAGCCCAAGTGACCAGCGCAAGGTCGACCGATTTCAGCCCGGCGCTTGGTATTCCGCCTGCAGCTGATCCCCGCGTGTTCTGTAACAATTTGAACCGGCGGATGCCCGGGGCGGCAGCCACGCGTTGCCTAGTCGTACAAAGTGTTACTTATCGCACATACGAAATCAACATTCGTGCCCTACATTCAGGGTGAGGCGATTGGTCTCGACTCTTTCACACAGTTTCATCATGGCAAATCAATCAATGTTTGACTACACCCAAGACGCTTCGGCGCCCCTGTTGTCGCAAGCGGAAATCGAAATGCTGTTGAATCCCGAGCTGATTGAACGGCGACGGCATCTGCGGCGCATTCCCTGCCCAGAGGCGATCGAGCTGGACGACGAGGCTTCCTGGTCAACCTGGAACGAATTGGCGGCACAGTAAGGCCCGCGGACTGATCTGGCCCCATTACTCGACCCCGCAGAGCCGGGCCAATGCGTGGTCAGCGCGTTGGTGACCAAGTTGTGCACATGACTTGACCTTCCTCAATATTTGCCGCACCCATCGGATTAGGCTGGAGGCCAGACTATCCGAACGGTGGGCAACATGGCTGATCTCCCTCGCTTTTTCAAGAATCCCGATCTCGGGCTGCCTCTGGCAACAGGGCAGGGTGTGTTGCGTGCAGCCGTCATGGCGTCAGCACTGGCCCTGCTTGGATGTGCTGGCGATGTGGGGGTGACCATCGAGAACACGCAGGCGGCACAGGAAGCGGCACGTCTGTCCAGGCCGCCCGGCTCCATTTACACGGGCTGGCGCGTGTTCCAGGACCGGTGTGCCAGCTGCCACGGGCCGGATGCCACGGGGACCGGCAGGGCGCCCGACCTGCTGCCCAGAGTCCAGCAGATGGGCCCGCGCCGGTTTGTGGGCCTGGTGCTCAAGCGCTATGACTGGAATCTGCCGCCGCCGTCTACCACCGGTTCCGGCCCTTCAGCGGACGCCTTGATCGATGACGTCCTGCAGCGCAAGGAACCCGTCATCACCATGCCGGCCTGGGAGGGCAACCCCAGCGTGAGCGCCCATATTGCGGATCTCTATGCCTATCTCTCGGCTCGGGCCGAGGGCACCCAAGGCAAGGGGCGTCCTATCCCCTGACCATCGGGTATCCGGAACCACCGGATCTCTGCCAGGAACAACCATGCAGCCTGCGTCCACCGCCGCCCAGCAAACCGTCTTCACCGCCAAGGGGCTGGCCAAGATGTATGACATGGGTGAGATCAAGGTCCACGCGCTGGTGGATGTGGATCTGACCATCCAAAAAGGTGAGTTCATCGTGCTGCTCGGCCCTTCGGGCAGCGGCAAGTCCACCTTGCTGAACATTCTGGGCGGATTGGACCGGCCAACCAGTGGCAGCGCCATGTTTGCCGACCACGACCTGACGCACGCCACCGATGAAGAACTCACCACGTACCGGCGTGACCATGTGGGCTTTGTGTTCCAGTTCTACAACCTGATTCCCAGCCTGACCGTGCTGGAAAACGTGGAGCTGGTCACCGACATTGTTGCCAACCCCATGCCCGCGTTGGATGCCTTGGCCTTGGTGGGTTTGGCCGAGCGGGTCGATCACTTTCCGTCGCAGCTCTCTGGTGGCGAGCAGCAACGGGTGGCGATTGCCCGTGCCATCGTCAAGCGCCCCGAGGTTCTGCTCTGCGATGAGCCCACCGGCGCGCTGGACTACGTCACTGGCAAACTGGTATTGGAGGTGATTGCGCGCATCAATCGGGAGCTGGGTACGACGGCTGTCGTGATCACGCACAACGCGGCGATTGCCGGTATGGCCGACCGCGTGCTGTACCTGGGCGGGGGACGGATTGAGCGCGTTCTGCACAACGAACACAAGCTCGCACCGTCCGAGTTGACCTGGTGAGTGACTCACCATGAAAGCACTGGACCGCAAGCTGCTGCGCGACTTGCGCCTGATGTGGAGTCAGGCACTCACCACCGCGTTGGTGGTGGCCAGTGGCGTAGGTGGTTTCATCACCAGCTTCAGTGCCTTTCAATCCCTGTCCCTGTCGCGCGACGCGTACTACAGCGAGTCACGTTTTGCCGACGTCTTCTCCACCCTCAAGAGTGCGCCCCTGGCGCTGCAGCACCAGCTGGACGCCGTGGCTGGGGCGGCACATGTGCAGACTTCGCTGGCCCAGATTGTTCCCATCAGCATTCCCGGCGTGTCCGACCCGATTGCCGGACAGCTGATTGGCCTGGACACCGAGGAGCCGCAACGGCTCAACCGGATCAGCCTGCGCAGCGGACGCATGATTGCGGCCCACCACAGCGGCGCCATGGAGGTGCTGGTCTCTGAAGCCTTTGCCGGTGCGCGCCAGCTCAAGGCAGGTGACGAGGTGGACGCGCTCATCAACGGCAAGCGCGAGCGGCTGCGTATGGTGGGCACTGCGTTGTCGCCGGAGTACATCTTTGCCGGTCTGGGCGGCTCTCCCGACCAGCGCGGCTTTGGCATATTCTGGATAGACCGCCGCGCGCTTGCCACTGCCTACAACATGGAGGGCGCCTTCAACCAGGTTGCCGTGCGCCTCGGCCCGGGCGCCAGCGAAGGCGCAGTCATTGACCAGTTGGACCGCATGTTGGCTCCCTACGGCGGGCTCAACGCGCATGGCCGGGATCTGCAGGTGTCCAACATGTTGCTCAACTCCGAAATTCGGGAGCAGCAGGTGCTGGGCACGGTTCTGCCAACCATCTTCCTGGCCGTGGCCGCCTTCCTGCTCAATGTGGTTGTGGGGCGCCAGATCGCAACGCAGCGCGAGCAGGTGGCCGCTCTCAAGGCACTGGGCTACACCAATGGCGCGATTGGCCTGCACTACCTGAAGATGGTGCTGGCTATTGTGGCGATGGGGCTGGTGATGGGTTTTGCACTGGGAACGCTGCTGGGGCACGCGTTCGTGGAGCTGTACGCCCGGACGTTCCACTTCCCGCGCATGCTTTTTCGTGTGCAGCCGGCCCTGCTCCTGATTGCCACCGCAGTGACCATGGGCGCAGCTGTGCTGGCCACCATGGGTGCCATCCGAAAGACGGTGATGCTGGCTCCGGCGGAAGCCATGCGTCCGCCGTCGCCTGGCAACTTTCAGCCCATGTTGCTGGAGCGCCTGGGACTCAAGCATTGGTTTTCACCTTCGTTGCGCATGATTCTGCGCAGCATGGAACGCCAGCGCCTGCGCACGCTGCTGACGATTCTGGGCGTGGCCATGGCCATGGCCACAGTGATTACGGGTGCCTTTATGCGCGATGCCATCGCCTTGCTGATGGAAACCCAGTTCCACCAGGTGCTGCGCGGCGACGTGTTCATCAATCTGGTGGACCCCGGGCCCGCGCGCGCACTGCAAGCCGCAGCGCACCTGCCGCACGTGACGGCAGTAGAGGGTGCACGCAATGTGGCAGTGCGGCTGGTTCATGGCAACCACCATCACCGTGGCGCCATCCAGGGCAAGACCGAAGAGCCCGACCTCTTTCGCATCGTGGACATGGACAAGCGTGCCCAGCCTGCGCCGCGCGATGGACTGCTGCTGACCGATCGACTGGCCGAAAAGCTGGAGGTGCGCCCCGGCGACTACGTGCAGGTGGAGTTGCAGGAGGGGCGGCGTGACGTCTTGAGCTTGCCGGTTATCGGCACCGTGCACGAGCTTCTAGCCATGAATGCCTACATCGAGCACAGAGCGCTCAACACCCTCTTGCACGAAGGAGACATGGTGAACCAGATCACGGTGGCGGTGGAGCGCGGTTTTGAGCCGGAGCTGCTGGAGCGGCTCAAGGAGTTGCCTCGTGTGGGCGTGGCGATCAGCAAAGGGGTGATGGCACGCAACATCACCGAAGTGACGGCGCACAACATTCTCATGTTCAGCCTGGTGCTCACGCTGTTTGCCACCACCATTGCCGTCGGCGTGGTCTACAACCACGCCCGCATTGCCCTGGCCGAGCGTGCGTGGGAACTGGCGAGCCTGCGGGTGCTGGGCTTTACGCGCGCCGAAGTCTCGGCTATTTTGCTGGGCGAACTGGGTATCGAAATTGCACTGGCACTCCCCCTGGGGATGGGTTTGGGTTATCTGACGGCGCGCGGCATCGTCAGCCTCATTCGCAGTGACGATTTTTCTTTTCCCTTTGTCATCCAGCCGGCCACCTACGCCTTTGCGGCGGTCTGCGTTCTGGCGGCGGGCATCGTCAGCGCCTTGATCGTGCGTCGCCGCGTAGACCAGCTGGACCTGGTCGGTGTCCTCAAGACGCGCGAGTGACGGTCGCCACACCTATGAATACTGTATCGGAGTCACCATGAACAACAAACTGATTTCAGGCGCCAGTGCGGCGCTGCTTCTGGTCGCGCTGACCTGGGCGTTCTGGCCCAGTCCCATGGAAGTAGAGACTGCCACCGTCACCCAGGGACGTTTTGAGCGCGCCGTGCAGGAGGACGGCAAGACCCGCGTGCGTGAGCGCTATGTGGTGTCCTCCACACTGGCGGGCAGACTGGCGCGCATACAACTCGTTGAGGGCGACAGCGTGGCGCAGGGAGCCACCGTCGCGTTGATATCGCCACTGGTTCCTGCGCTGCTGGACGCCAGGAGCCAGGCCGAGCAAGCCGCCCGCGTGGGCGCCGCGCAGGCTGGACTGGCATCGGCGCAGGCCAACCTGGAGCACGCTGCGGCGGCGCTGGCGCAGAGTCGGCAGGATGTGCGGCGCAACAATGCGCTGGAACAACAGGGATTCACTTCGCCCACGCAAAGCGAGGCACTGCGCCTTGCTGAGCAACTGCGCAGCCAGGAGTGGGAAGCCGCACGCCACGCCGAAGCGGCAGCCCGTTTTGATCTGGACCAGGCGCGCGCGCCACTACGCCAGTTCGGCGCGGAGTCCGTTGCCGGAAGTGCACCTTCAAGAAAGCAGGTGGCCGTGGTGTCACCGGTTGCCGGCAAGGTTCTGAAGGTGCTGCTGCAAAGCGAAGGTGTGGTGGCATCGGGCACCGGACTGATGGAGATCGGCAACCCCGACAAGCTCGAAGTGGTGGTGGACATCCTCACCGAAGAAGCGGTGCAGGTGGCACCCGGCACGCCGGTGCAATTGCTCAACTGGGGCGGACCGGGCGCTCTGAATGGCAAGGTGCGCTACGTGGAGCCCGCCGCGTTCACCAAGGTCTCGGCACTGGGGGTGGAGGAGCAGCGCGTCAATGTGATCGCCGACATCACTTCGCCGCCGGACACATGGAAAAGCCTGGGTGACGGCTTCAAGGTGGATGTGCGCGTGCTGGTGCAGACCGTGGACAACGCCGTCATGGTGCCGGTGAGCGCACTGTTCCCGCTGGGTTCGCGATCGGGTGTGTTTGTGCTGGACGGTGACCGTGTGCACCTCAAGGAGGTCACGGTCAAGGCGCGCAATGGAACCCTGGCCTGGGTACCGGAAGGGCTGGCGCTCAACTCCCGGGTGGTCGTGTATCCGGATACCAAACTGCAGGACGGCGCAAAGGTCAAGGCGCGCTGACCATCCGACGGGGCGGAGGTGCCTGTACGCAACAGGTACTTGAAAACCACCGAAGCAGTCCAAACTGCGAGTCTCACCACGACACGCACCATGCCCACAACCCTTCTTGATCGAATGTTGCCGACCGGCACGCTGGCGTTTGCCCTGCTGGTGCTGTGCGCCGTGGTCGCGGTGGTGTGGCTGCTGGTCGAACCCTGGTGGCGGCGCAGACAGCGCACCAGGGTGGCCGCACGGCCTTTCCCCAGGGCATGGCGCACGATTCTGCGCAGGCGTGTGCCCCTGTTCCAGAGCCTGCCCGCCGATCTGCAGTTGCAGCTCAAGCAGAGCATTCAGATCTTCATCGCGGAGAAGCCGTTCATCGGCTGTGCCGGCCAGTCCATCACCGACGAGGTGCGGGTGACCATTGCTGCGCAAGCTTGCCTGCTGCTGCTCAACCGGCCCCACCACAACTTCCCCAATCTGCGGCAGATCCTGGTCTATCCCACGCGTTTTGTGGTGCCGCGGCTGCACACCGACAGCGCAGGCGTTGCGCACCAGGGCAGCAATGTGCTGTCGGGTGAGTCGTGGTCGCAAGGTCAGGTCGTGCTGTCCTGGCAGGACGTGCTCGAAGGCGCGGCCATCCCCGATGACGGTCACAACGTCGTGTTGCACGAGTTTGCGCACCAGCTGGACCAGGAAGACGGCGCCGCCAACGGCGCGCCGCAGCTCAGGAGCCTTCAGGACGGCGGCCGCTGGGCGGGCGTGATGCAAAGGGAATTCGACCGGCTGCAACAGGATGCACTGCTGGGCGCGCCCACATTACTCAACCCCTACGGTGCAACCAACCCGGCGGAGTTCTTTGCGGTGGCCACCGAGGTCTTCTTTGAGCAACCCCGGCTCCTGGCCCAGGAGCATGCGCAGCTCTACGAAGAATTGGCCCGGTTCTACCGCACGGATCCTGTGCATTGGAGCTGATGTTGTTGCGTCTGCGATGATTGCTGTGCAGATGCACCAACGGGAATCACGTATGACGACACCATTGCCTTCGTTTGGCAAGCGCCTGAAGCGCTTGCGCCGTGTCAAAGGTCTGAAGCAGGAGACCATTGCCGCGCTGGCCAACGTGAACCAGGCGACGGTGTCGCGCTGGGAATCCGGAGCCATCGCTCCGCCGCAGGAAACCATGCAACGGCTGCTGCGTGCACTCGACCAGATACCGTTCATGGACTCGGCCCTGCAGCGTCTGGTCCATACCAGTTCACTGCCGGTGCACCTCATTACCGATGTGGACCACCGTTTGCTGGCGGCCTCCATTCCCCGCCAGCGCATGTGGGGCATTGCGGAAAATGCGATGCTGCAAACGTCGCTGTGGAAGTTCGCCACCACGGACATCGTGGCTGCGGAATCGCGTCTGGGTGCCGTCGGCTGGTGGGAGCAGGAAGCGCCTGAGCCTGTCCTGGTGCATCTGCGATCACCACAGACGGAGGGGTTGCATATCCACGCCGGCACCATGCTCTGGGAGCGCGTCTGGCTGGCAAACGGGTTACCTGCGCGCCTGTGCACCAGCCTGGAGTGCCACGCATAACTTATGCGTTGACGCCTGGCCACGTGGCCGCGAAGATCAGCCGATGTCTCTCAAGTTTGAAACCACGCGCTGGCATCTGGTATTGGTTCTGTGGCTCAGCGGTGTGCTGGCTGCCATGCAGTTTTCCAAGGTGTCATTTGCCTTCCAGGCGCTGCAGGCGCACTACGCGGCTTCGGCCTCGACCATGGGCTGGATTCTGTCCACGGTGGGCATGGTGGGGCTGGTGTTTGGCGTGGTGGCGGGGTTGTGTGCGCCAGCCATAGGCTACCGGCGCCTGCTGCTGATCGGCATGGGGCTGGGCGCCGTGCTGGCATGGGGGCAGTCCTTTACACCGGCGCT
This sequence comes from Rhodoferax sp. GW822-FHT02A01, assembly GCF_038784515.1. Classification (NCBI taxonomy): domain Bacteria; kingdom Pseudomonadati; phylum Pseudomonadota; class Betaproteobacteria; order Burkholderiales; family Comamonadaceae; genus Rhodoferax; species Rhodoferax sp. GW822-FHT02A01. The sequence continues at coordinate 5,225,344 of NZ_CP152376.1, read as the reverse complement.
GCCCCTGCTGTGGGTCACGCGTTTGCTAGAGGGCGTGTCACAGGTGTCGGTGGTGGTTGCCGCACCCACACTCATCATCCAGTACGCCGAGCCGCGCCATCGCTCCATTGCCATGGGACTGTGGAGCACCTTTGTCGGTGTGGCATTTGCATTGACAGCAGCAGGTGGCGGTTGGGTAATGCAGCGCTTTGGTCTGGACGGCCTGCTGCTGGCGCATGGCCTGGGCATGTCGGTGATGTTCCTGCTGGTGCTGGCCCTGGTTCCTGCCGACGGCAACGGCAGACCGGCATGGCCTGCACTGTCTGCCTTGCCCCGGCTGCACCTGCAGCTTTACAGCCAGTGGGCGACCGCACTGCCAGGCTTCTGCTTCTTTTGCTACACCAGCAGTGCCATCGCGCTGTTCACCTTTTTGCCGCAGCATGCCGGAGCCGACCGCGTGTGGCTGGCGCCCCTGCTGCCCCTGGTCACCATAGGCGGGACCTTTTCGGCTGGCTGGCTGGCGCAGTCGTTGCTGGTGCCCGACCGGCTGGTGCGCTGGGCTTTTGGCGGCGTGGCGCTGGCCGGTCTGTACCTGGGTGGCGCGCTTGCATGGGGCGGCGTCATGAGCGTTGCGGCCATCCTGCTGATGTACCTGCTGGGCGTGGCCGGGGGATCGTCGTTTGCCCTGGTGCCGCATCTCAATCACATGACGGTGGCGCAGGCGCGCGCGACCGGTGCCGTGGCCCAGCTCGGCAACCTGGGCTCCACGCTGGGGCCGCCGCTGGTTGCCGTGTGCATTGCGCACATGGGTGCGCGTGCCATGGTCCTGCCTGCCGTGGTGTTTGCGGTGTTGGGTTGCGGTCTGGCGACCTGGGGCATGCGCAGCTTGCGCACGCAGCCACAGAACTGAATTTGGTACGAACGCTTGCCACGCCGGGCAGATGTCAGGTCTGTGCGCCAGCACACAGCCAGCCAGGGGCGTGCCGAACAGAATGGGGTTGCGAATCGTTGCGCGTAAATTCCCATGACCAATCCAGCAGATGCACCTACCAAGGCGACTAACGGCGCGACGGGCACGGCCACCACGTCCATGGATGAGCGCGACCAGATCAGCCAGAACATCGAAGCCGTGCTGGACTTCTACAGTCGGGACCGCGAGAAAATGACCTATTGGCAACGCGTGCTGGAGCGCGTGGGTGACTGGATCGGCCAGCCCGCGTTTCTCGGGCTGACCTTGCTGTTCGTTGCTTGCTGGACCGCCTGGGACAGCGCACTGCGCATGATGCACAAGATCGAGTTTGATCCGGCCCCCTACTTTGCGCTGCAGGGGCTGGTGGGGCTTGCGGCCCTGTTGACCACCACCGTGGTGCTGATCAAGCAGAACCGCCTGGCCCGGCTGGAAGAGCAAAGGGCGCATCTGGACCTCAAGGTCAACCTGCTCACCGAACAGAAGGCGGCCAAACTGATTGAGCTGCTGGAAGAGCTGCGGCGCGATCTGCCCAACGTATCCAATCGCCACGATCCTGAAGCCGCGTCGCTCAAGCAGTCGATGAACCCCGATCTGGTGCTGGCGGCATTGGACGAGCGCAACACCGAATGAACCCGCGTCTGGTCGTGCCGGCCAGCATGCAGGCGCTGTGGATCGTCTTGCGAAAAGTGGGGCAGTCCTGGCTGGAGGATTACGTACCCAGCATGGGTGCGGCATTGGCCTACTACACGTTGTTTTCGCTGGCGCCCTTGTTGCTGATCGTGGTGTCGGTGGCGGGCATGGTGTTTGGCGAAGATGCGGCGCGTGGCGAAATTTCCGCGCAGTTGGGTGACCTGATGGGGCAGCACAGCGCCAGCGTGGTGCAGGACCTGCTGGTCGATGTGCGCAGGCCGCAGACCGGGGCATCGGTTTCGGTGCTGGGTATGGTGCTGCTGTTCATCGGTGCCACGACGGTTTTTGGCGAACTGCAAGATGCGCTGGACCGCATATGGCGTGTGCCAGATCGCGTTGCGCACTCGGGCTGGTTGACGCTGGTGCGTACGCGGCTGCTGTCGTTCGGGATGATTCTGTCCTTGGGTTTTCTGCTGGTGGTGTCGTTGATGGCCAGCGCCGCACTGGCCCTGCTGGGGCGTTGGGGCGCCACGGTGTTTCAGGGCTGGTATGCGATCGCGGCCATGGGTAACGCGGTGGGAGGTTTTGTGCTGGTTGCGACCATGTTTGCGCTCATCTACAAGGTCATGCCGCGCGCCCGCGTGCAGTGGAAGGACGTGTGGATAGGTGCCATATTCACCGCCTTGCTGTTTTCCCTGGGCCGCACGCTGATCGGCTGGTACGTCTTGCGCAGCGGCGTTGCTTCCGGCTTTGGGGCCGCCGGTTCGCTGGTGGTCATCCTGCTGTGGATCTACTACTCGGCGCAGATCTTTCTGATCGGTGCGGAGTTCACCTGGGTGTATGCCAACACCTTTGGCTTGCGGCGTCCGCACCCCATTCAAGGAGTCCATCCCCATGAATCAACCCCCATCGCCCGAGTCGGCTGAGCCCTCCATGCTCGCCGCGGCGTCTGCAGAAATGCAGCTCCTGAAACAACTGCGCGCGCAACGCAAGCTGCGGCGCCAGAACCTCGCGGCGGACCCCAAGGCCATCAGCGATCAGCTCGATGCCGCGCCGCTGACCCGCGGCCAGTATCTGGCGGACCGGGTGGCGGCCACCATTGGTTCCTGGCGCTTTATCCTGATTCAGAGCACGGCCATCATCGTGTGGATCACGGGCAATGTGCTCAGTGGTTCACACGCCTGGGATCCGTATCCGTTCATTCTTCTCAATCTGCTGTTGTCGTTCCAGGCCGCCTACACCGCACCTGCCATCATGATGAGCCAGAACCGTCAGTCGGAACTGGATCGGAGCCACGCCCGCAACGACTACGAAATCAATGTCAAGGCCGAGCTGGAAATTGAGCTTCTGCACGACAAGATTGACCTGATGAAAGAGCGCGAACTGCAGGTGCTGACCGAGGCCATCCAGCAACTGTCAACCCAGCTGGAGCAGATCCGCCACCAGTTGCCCAAGTAGCTGGGCCCTTGGACAGGAGCGAAGGCTACAACCAATAGGCCAGGCGGCTGGACAGCCATTCCTTCAGTCGGTCCAGTGCGGGGCGCTCTTGCCACTGCTGCAGCGTCATGGGCAGGCTGAAGCGGCGATCCTCTTCAAAGGCACTCTCCATGGCTTGGCCAAAGGCTTCATCAAACACCATCACGTTGAGCTCGTGGTTGTGCAGAAAGCTGCGCGTATCCATGTTGGCCGACCCGACGGTGGACCAGACCGAATCGATGACGGCGGTCTTGGCGTGCAATACCGAGATCTGCAACTGGTACAGATGGATGCCACTCTCCAGCAGCTGCTGGTACAGCGCATGCCCTGCGTAAAACACCAGACTGCTTTCGCGCACCGCCGGCAATATCAGGGTCACGTCCACGCCGCGGCGTGACGCCTCCATCAAGGCCTGCAGAATGTTGGCGTCGGGCGCAAAGTAGGCAGTGGTGATGTGCACGGACGTCTTGGCCGAGCGTATGGCCAGCAGGTAGGCACGGTAGATTTCCTGGTCGCCCTCGGGTTCGCTGGCCAGCACGCGCAGCAGCGTGGCTCCGGCAGTCACCGGTGCGGGAAAGAAGTCGCCGTCACTCAAGGGCGCAGCCTGCTGGGAAACCCAGTGGTTCAGGAACTCCCACTGCAGGGCGGCGACGGCTGGGCCCTCGATCTGGACATGCGTGTCGCGCCAGCCGACCTTTTCCTGGCTGTGGCGATGGCTGCGAAACAGCGAGCTGTTGGCGTAGCTGCTGCTGATGTTCACGCCGCCGGTAAAGGCAATGCGTCCGTCCACCACCAGCAGCTTGCGGTGGTCACGTTGGTTGAATTCCAGGGGGCTTGTGGCGCGCAGTGGGTTGATGGGGTTGAAGGCAACCAGCTGAATGCCGGCGGAGCGCATGCGCTCAAAGAACGCCTGGGGTGTGCCATGGTGCCCACCGCGTCGTAGATGATGTGCACCTGCACGCCCGCGCGCTGGCGTTCCATCAACAGATCGGCAATGGGTGTACCCACCGTGTCCTCATCAAAGATGTAGGTTTCCAGATTGATGTGGTCTTTTGCCGCCGCTATGGCACGCCGCATGGCGGCAATGGTTTGCGGACCGTCCGACAGCAGAGTCACACGATTGCCGGCGATCAACGGTTTGCTGGTAGCCAGTTCTTCCACGGCAGCCATGGCCTGGGTGTCCGCATGGCTGTTCTTCCAGTGGCGCAGCAGCAGCGATTGCGCCGCCTGGGGACGCATGGGTCCCTGGGCATTCGTGACGGATGGAGGTGCGTTGCCGATATCGGGATCATCCATGGAAGAAACATCCTGCAGGCTCGCACATGCGGCCACGCTGAGACAGCACAAGCAGAGCGCCGTGCGCCCGATCAACTGGCGCATGGGGTACAGGATTGGCATGCTCCGACGATAGCCGCGCAGGCAGACGCCGTCCGTGTGCGCCCGCACAGACCTGCAGGGTCGGGCGGTCTAAGCTGGCTTCACATGCGTCTTGCATGCACCCCAAAGCACTTCAACACAAGGAAACCCCATGTCTACCAAGGATGTCTACATCGCCAAGATCAAGCTGCAACTCGACGAGTTGAACGACTCCATGAACCAGCTCGAAGCCAAGACCAACGAGGCCAAAGTCGAAGCACGCGAGAAATACAAGCAGGAAATGGCCAACCTGCGTCACCAGTCCGCACTGGCCGTGGCCAAGCTGGAAGAAGTGCGCAGCACCACGGAAGACAAATGGGAGTCCCTGGTGACCGAGATGGAAAAAGTCCGCGATGCGTTCAAGCATTCCTTCAGCTACTTCCGCTCGCAAGTCAAGTAGGCTGCAGGGTCCGTGGTGCAATCAGTGCCACGCAAAAAAAAAAGCCGGACGGGCTATGCACCCGTCCGGCTTTTTTGTGATGCTGGCGTTATTCGCTACGCGGCTCACCATTCTCATTGACCGTGATGACGTCACCCGGCTCGGTGCTCATCTGCACGCGGTGTTCCTGGCCGCGGAAGTTGTAGCTCACGTCCCAGAAGGCAGGCTTGGTTGAGGCCGGCTGTGTGGCACAGCGCTTGACGTCGCGTTGCGTGGCGGGTTGTCCGGAGTCGTTGCGGCCCACGTTGGCGCCCACAGCCGCACCGGCGACTGCGCCGCCTACGGTGGCGATGTCCTTGCCCACACCTCCGCCGACCTGGTGGCCCAGGATGCCGCCTATCAGACCTCCCACCAGAGCACCGCCCATATTGGGCGCTCCCTTGGTTGCCGGCACGTCTTCGCGTTCCATCCAGCAGCGTTCTTCGGGTTGGCCGACCACTGCGCGCACCGAGCTGATGCGTACTTCATACAGGCGTTCCTGGTTGCGTCGGCGGTTGTCGTAGACCGGGGCGGGTGGAGGAGCCAGGCGGCGGTCATCCACACGCGTCACCGGGTCCATGGCACGAACCGAAGACAGGCGGTCATTCATGCCCATGGCGGCCAGCGACGGATAGCGTCCGGGTTGCAGCACCATGCAGCGGCCCTTGAAGCGCACGTCATCACAGACTTCCCAACGGTCGCCCAGCACCACAACGGAAGAAGCTCTGTCGTTGAAGCCAATAGGTATGAAATCGTCGATCGAATGATCGGTGCTGTAATGGCGACCCTGGAAGTTATCGTTTTCGTAGAAGGTGATTTGCGGCAATGCGGCCGGTGGCGCGTAGCGGCGCTCGTCTACCCTGGCGCTTGCGGCAACCATGCGCACGGAGGATATCCGGTCATTCATGGCCATGGCCTGCAAGGAGGGGTAACGTCCGGGGCGCAGTATCACGCATCGCCCGTTGAAGCGCACGTCATCGCACACTTCCCAACGTCCCGTAGTTACATAGGCAGAGGATGCACTGTCACCAAAGCCGATGCGGTTGAGGTTGTTGGTCTGTTGGCTGGTCGTAAAGGAACGTCCACCAAAGTTCTCGGTCTCATAAAAGGTGATTTGCGCACTCGCGTGGGTGGCAATCAGAACGGCACTGACAACCAGGGCCTGTTTGAGATGGGTTCGCATGGTGGTTTCCTGAAGTCGGGCAAAGAGGTGTGCGGAGCGGGAAATGCTCACTTGCTGACTTCGTGACCAATGGCGCCGCCAGCAGCTGCACCGGCACCCGTACACAGAATGCCTCCGCACAACACGTTACCGACTACTCCGCCGACTACGGCGCCGGTGGCGGTTCCCTTTTCTTGGCGGGTCATGCCGGAGCAGCCGCCCAGAACAAAGATGGACGCAAGCAGCGTGGCGCAGACCACGCGGGTCAGGGGAAGGGATTGCTTCATGGTGAAACTCCAAAGTGAAGGGAAAGGGGCGTGGAACACTGGGATGACTGCCACGGGAGAAATGCCATTGTTTGCCTTGCAGACGCTTCTGTCGGTGTGCTTGCACACACAGGCCGAACAACCGCATTCGGTGCGCCCAAGCCTCCTTTACTGCACTATGTGGCCTGGCGCACCGAGCGGTGGAGTGCCATGGCATAGGCTCGGTGTCAAAGAAAAATTGAGTCGGTGCAATGGCACGTGTATAAGAGGGCATAAGGTGCATTCGCGCCATTACCGCGCAAGCCCGGCGCTTCTTCGCGCAATTACAAAGGCCTGTCCTATGACTTTCTCCCCCAGTGTCCGCAATGAGGCTGACCAGTGAAAGTGCCACTTTCAATCACGGGATGGACAGCGGCCATGGTGGCTTTTCTGCTGGCTGGCATGTTGACGGTATTCTGGACTTTCAAACAGATGGAGGAGGCCGCCCGGGGCAGGGGAGACAGCGCGGAGGTGCTTACCAATGCCAACCATTTCCTGGCCAATCTGAACAATGCCGAGTCGGGTCAGCGTGGCTATATCCTGACCGGTGAAGCCAGCTACCTGCAGTCCTACTCCAGCGCGGTTGCTGCCTTGCCGCTGGATGTCCAGGCCTTGCAAGCAGGGGTGCAGCAAGCGGCGCCCCTGGCTCACCTGTCTGCCATGGCGCCCGTTCTACAGGCCAAATTGCTGGAGCTTGCAGAATCCATCGCGGCCAGACAGCGCCACGACCTGAAAACGGCCATGTTGATCGTGGAGACCGGGCGCGGCCAGGTGTTGATGGATGCCATCCGCGCCGAAATGGGGGCGTTGATCCAGTTCGAAAACACCGCGTTTCAGCAGTTTGACGCGGCCTACCAGGTGCGGCTGCGCAATCTGTACATCTGCATCGTTCTCACCGGTGTAGTGGCTATCTTGTATGCGCTGTTCTTTGTCTACTCGCTGTTGCGCAACGAGCGGCAGCGATTGGGGGACTTGCTGCATACCGAAGCGCGTAGCCAGTTGCAGATTCAAAGTACCACCAATGCGCAATTGCTGTTGGCCAACGCGGCACTGCGTGAGAGCGAAGAGAAGCTGGCCGTCACATTGGCGTCCATCGGGGACGCGATGATCGCCACCGATGCCGCAGGCGCCATTACCCGTCTGAATCCGACGGCCCAGACGTTGACGGGTTGGACTCAGGAGGACGCTTTGGGCCACCCCATTGCCGAAGTGTTTTGCATCGTCAACAAAAATACGCGGGCCACGGTGGAGAGTCCGGTCAGCCGGGCGTTGACCCAGGGAGCAATACAGGCTCTGACCAACCACACCGTGCTGATAGCGCGCGATGGCCGCGAGTTCGATATTGCAGACAGTTGCGCTCCCATCCGTGACGCCGGCAACGCTGTCGTAGGGGCGGTACTGGTGTTTCGCAACGTGACCCAGGAGCATGCCGTGCAGCAGGCGCTGGTAGACAGCTCCGCCCTGGTGCAGGCCATCTTCAATACGGCCATGGACGGCATCCTCACCATCCATGAACAGGGCGCCATCCTGGAGTCGGTCAACCCGGCCATTGAGAGAATGTTTGGATACAGCGCGGCAGAGCTTGAAGGAAAGAGACTGGACCTGCTCGTTCCGGAACTGGAGTCGGGCGACCAGAACACGTTGTTCAACTACAAGGGGGCCGGTGGAGAAGCGGACCATCGCACCGAGTATGAAGTGCTCGGCAGGCGAAAGGACGGCAGCGTGTTTCTGCTGGAAATCGCCCTGAGCAAGATGGTCCTGCGGGGTCAGCATTTCTTTGCGGGCGTGCTGCGCGACATCAGTGCGCGCAAGCAGGCCGAAGAAGCCTTGCGGCAGAACAGCACACTGCAAAGCGCCATATTCAACAGCGCCAATTTTTCCAGCATTGCCACCGATGCCAACGGGGTGATACAGATCTTCAATGTGGGAGCCGAACGCATGCTGGGTTACAGCGCGGCGGATGTGCTGGACAAAATCACACCGGCCGAAATTTCCGATCCACAGGAAATCAAGGACCGTGCCCAGACCCTTAGTGCCGAGTTGGGTGTATCTATCCAGCCAGGCTTTGAGGCACTGGTGTTCAAGGCTTCACGCGGCATAGAGGACATTTATGAGCTCACCTACATACGCAAGGACGGAAGCCGCTTTCTCGCGCTGGTGTCGGTCACTGCGCTGCGCGACGAGGACAAGGCCATCATCGGCTACTTGCTGATCGGCACGGACAACACGGCCCGCAAAGCCGTGGACGCGGAGCGCTTGCGGCTGGACCAGGTCCTGCAGGACAAGAACGAGGAGCTGCAGCTGGCACGTGTCGAGGCCGACAAGGCCAACCAGGCCAAGTCGGATTTTCTTTCCAGCATGAGTCATGAATTGCGCTCACCGCTGAACGCCATCCTGGGCTTTGCCCAGTTGATGGAGTCCGCCGTGCCGGAGCCTTCGGCATCCCAAAGAGCCAGCATTGAACAGATATTGCGGGCGGGGTGGTATCTGCTGGAGCTGATCAACGAGGTGCTGGACCTGTCGCTCATAGAGTCGGGCAAGCTGTCCCTGTCGATCGAGCCGGTGTCGGTATCGGAAATCCTGGATGACTGCCGCACTCTGTTTGAGCCGCAGGCCGACAAGCGCAGCATTGCGATGCGCTTTCCCTTGGCCACGGGGGTACATCACGTGCTGGGGGACCGTACCCGTGTCAAGCAGGTGATCATCAACCTGCTGTCCAATGCCATCAAGTACAACCGCGAGGGTGGCAATGTGCTGGTGTCGTGCACCGAAGTGCCCGGCATGCGTTTGCGCATCGGTGTGCGTGACACTGGCGAAGGCCTTTCGGCAGACAAGGTCGTGCAGCTCTTTCAACCCTTCAATCGCCTGGGGCAGGAAGCCAGCGCTGGCGAGGGCACGGGTATTGGCCTGGTGGTGAGCAAGCGCCTGATCGAACTCATGGATGGCGAGATAGGTGTGAGCAGCCAAGTGGGGGTGGGCAGCGTCTTCTGGATTGAATTACCCCTGTGCGAAGCATTGACTTTGAATGCGGACGACGCGCTGTTGCTGGACACTCCAGCCATTCTGCCAATCGATGCAGTGCATGTGCGTACCCTGCTGTACATAGAGGACAACCGCGCCAACATGGAGCTGGTGGAGCAACTGGTTGCGCGCCGGCCCGGCATGCGGCTGCTTGGCGCTGCAGACGGCATGCGCGGTGTGCTGCTGGCGCGATTGCATCTGCCAGACCTGATCCTGATGGACATCAACCTGCCCGGCATCAGCGGGCTGCACGCGCTCAAGATCCTGCGCGATGACCCGACCACCCGCCACATTCCTGTGCTGGCTCTGAGTGCGAATGCCTTGCCGCGGGATGTCGAACGCGGCTTGAACGCGGGCTTTTACGGCTACCTGACCAAGCCCGTGAAGGTTGCAGAGTTCATGCTGGCTCTGGACGGTGGCTTGAAGCTGGTTGACGAAAACACAAATGGACTTGAACGTATTACTCCCCACATCCCATCCAACTTTGCGGAACCCATACCATGATCCATTCGGACGAAATTCTTAGCGCCAACATCCTGATCGTCGACGATCAGGAGGCCAATATTGAACTGCTGATACGGGTGCTGACCGCTGCGGGTTACACCAATCTGCATTCCTGCACTCAGCCGGCGGAAGTCAGTGCCCTGCACAAGAGCGCGGACTTTGACCTCATCCTGCTGGATCTGCAGATGCCGGTAATGGACGGCTTTGAAGTCATGCACCAGCTCAAAACGCAAACGGCGGATGACTATCTCCCCGTCATTGTGTTGACGGCCCAGCCCAACCACAAGTTGCGTGCGTTGCAGGCTGGCGCCAAGGATTTCATCAGCAAGCCCTTTGACCTGGCCGAAGTCAAGACGCGCATCCACAACATGCTGGAAGTGCGCCTGCTGTACAAGAAACTGGCCGACTTCAACCGGCTGCTGGAGCAAAAGGTGCTGGAGCGCACAGCCGAATTGCGGGAGAGTGAAGCGCGCTACCGTGGTCTGACGGAGCTGGCCTCGGACTGGTACTGGGAGCAGGACGAGCATGACCAGTTCATCCGCGTATCCGGTCCGGTGCGCGAGATGCTGGGCCTGCAGACATCGGGTGCGCAAGATAGCGATGCCGACTTGGCACAGGGCTGGAACCCGCAGGAGCGGGCGCAGTTGCGCAACAGCATAGCGGCGCGCGAGCCGTTTCTGGACTTCGTCTTTCACCGAGATCATGCGGACGGCTCTACCCAACGTTACCGTGTCAGCGGCGAGCCCATGTTCAACCTGAGCGGCCGCTTCCTGGGTTACCGCGGTATCGGCGTGGAGATCACCGATGGCACGCAGAAGCGGCCGGTACCGGGTGCCGAGGCGTCATGATGGTGGCGTCTGCAACCCGTTACAACCACATTCTGTCGGCACTGCCGCCGCCGGAATTTGAAGCGCTGTCGCAGTACCTGGAGCCCATCGCCTTGCCGCTGGGACAAATGCTGTATGAGCCGGGCACACCACAGCGCCACGCCTACTTTCCTACCACGGCCATCGTGTCTTTGCACTATGTGACGGAGACCGGCGCGTCGGCTGAAACTGCTGGCGTGGGCAACGAGGGCATGGTGGGCGTATCGATTTTCATGGGGGGCAACACCACCTCCAGCTCGGCCGTGGTGCAAACTGCCGGTCAGGCGTTTCGCGTGGAACGGAGTTGGCTCAAGCAGGAGTTCAACCGGGCAGGTGTGCTGCAAGGGCTGCTGCTGCGCTATACCCAGGCACTGATGACGCAGATGGCACAAACGGCAGCTTGCAATCGGCACCACTCGGTAGAGCAACAGCTCTGCCGTTGGCTGCTGCTGACCATGGACCGCTTGCCTGACCGCGAACTGGTCATGACCCAGGAGCTGGTGGCCAGCATGCTGGGCGTGCGCCGCGAAAGCGTGACCGAGGCGGCTGGGCATCTGCAGGCGGCGGGCTATATCCGCTATCGGCGCGGCCATATCGGTGTGCTCAACCGCGCTGGCCTGGAGCAGCGCTCCTGTGAATGCTATGGCGTGGTGAAGAAGGAACTGGACCGTCTGCAGAACGACGTGCTGTACCGGCAGGCCTGAAGTACCGCCGACACATCGCCCGGCGGCGGTTTACCGCTTGATCTGCATGTGGTTGCTCACCGTACGCACGCCCGGCACATTGCTGGCGATTTCCACGGCGCGGTTCATCTGCTCCTGGTTGTCCACAAAGCCGCTGAGTTGCACTTCGTCGATGCGCGTCACCACGGTGATATCCACGCTCTTGACGCCGGGATCGCCAAGCAGGGCGGCCCGTACCTTGCCGGTGGTGATGCCGTCATCAACCTTGTTGCCCACCGTGGCGGCAGCGCCCTTGAGCGTCACATTGTTCTGAATGGTCTTGACGCCTTCTACATCGCGTGTGGTGGAGGTTGCCAGATCCAGCTGGGCCTGGTTGTCCACAAAGCCGCTGAGCATGACCTCGCCCTTGCGCGTTTCCACCTTGAAGTCGTAGCTGTTGATCTTGGGGTTGGCCATCAACGCCGACTTGACGCGTGCGGTCACCACCGTGTCGTCAATGTCGTTGCCCACCGTAGTGGATGCTGCGGGCGCGCTGGCTGTCTCGGCTGTCTTGTTGCCGCAGGCTGATAGGGAAGTGACCAGCAGGCCTGCCAGCGCCAGATGGGTGACCCACGGGGAGGGGAGTTTGTTCATGGTGTGTGCTTCTTTGGGGGGCAAAAGGTAAAACGCCCCGCGCCTCAATCACAAGGCGCGGGGCGGTCAGGGGGCTATGGGCGATTACGGACGCACAACAATGTCGTTCTTGACGGAGTTCACACCCTTGACACCGCGCGCAATGGCTTCAGCCGTATTGCGTTCGGTGCTGCTCTTGGCGAAGCCGGAGAGTTGCACGGTGCCCTTGAGCGTTTCCACGCTGATGGCGCTGGCATCGACTTGCTTGTTTTCAATGAAGCGTGACTTCACCAGCGAGGTGATGCTGGCATCGTCGACATAGGCGCCCACGGTTTCCTGGCCGCGTTGGACGGCACAGCCAGTGGCGGTGAGCATCACGACAGCGGTGATGGCAATGGCGAGAGTGGTGCGGATTTTCATAGGGATTCTCCAGTTATGTACAAAGACAAGAAATCAAGTGCGATGGTGAAGGGCGCCACCATCAATGGGCGCTTAAGGAGCAGGTGAATCGTTCCTCATGGGCTGAGTATTTCCATTTGCGCGTGCGCCATCTGTGCGCTGGCGCACAAGGGGCAAACGTTGGCTTGCTACATGCCGTGTCAGAGCGGTGTTTGCGGGCTGTCTGCCTTCACACCGGATTGAAGCCAGCTCTGCAATACCTCCAGCCAGGATAGAGGCTGCACCAGTACAGCCAGCTTGGCGATCAAGGCGGGAAGCAGGCCCGCAGCCAGTGCCGGCACGGAAATCCAGCGCCAGGGCTTGACCAGCATGAGTGCTGCGCCCAGTGCACTTGCGCCCAATACCAGGCCCAGCGGGTTGCGCTGCGCCACGGGCATCAACAGACGCCGGATGGAGTCGCCCACCAGGACGGCCGACCTGTGCCAGGGTTGGCGCGTCCACCAAAGGGTGAGTGCATCAATCACCACACGGGCAGCCGGATCGGAGCGCAGTGCGTCCATCCAGCCAGGCTGAGCCTGCTCCCGGGTCGCGGCTTTTTGCTCGGCATGCAGGTGATGGAGTGCGACGCTCAGGCGGCTGCGCGAGAGCGCCAGCCGCACCAGCGGTCGCGGGGGAATGTCGTGAGGCGTGGTCATGGGGGGCTGACTTCCCTGAGCAGTTGCAGGTCTACCTGCAACTGTTCCTTGATGTTGGCAAAGGCGGGAGTGTTTGCGCCAAAGCGCAAGGATAGGCAACAGCCCAGCGTGGCCAGCAGGGGAACGCAGGGCGTGAGTGCCAGCACCCAGGCCGCGTTGTAGGCCATGCCGGGCAAGGCGACCCACAGCATCAGCGCCACGCCGCCCAATAGGAGGGTGACCGTGCCACACAGTGCCGCCGCCACTGCCCATATCAGGCGTTTGCGGGTGGTGCGTGTGAGGTCGGCCACTTCACTGCCCAGCAGTGCCAGGTAGCCCTGGGCGTGTTCACCTAGCAGTGCGGGCTGGCTGACCAGCAACTGAAGCAGTGGATGCATTGGCATCGCGCGCCCGTCAGCCTGTGCTTCAGCCGCGGCCGTTGGAGCGTGTGAGCAGGCTCACCAGGGCCATGAGGGCAGCGCCGGTGGCAGCAGCGATCAGCACCGATTTGATAGGGTCCTGGCGGATGTAGCTGGATGTGCCTTCGGTGGCACGCAAGGCGCCGTCGTGTACCTGGTGCGTGGCTACGCGTACGCGGTCCACGCCCTTGTCGATGGCGTTGCTCACGCCGCTGATGGCCTGGTCGGCAGCGCTTTGCGCGCTATCCAGGGCTCTGTCTGCACGTTGCACGGAGGTGTCGGTGACGGATTTTTCAAACATGGTGATTCCTTGATGGGGTTACTTGGCGAAACGGGCTTTGGCCTGGGCCAGGCAGTTGTCCTTGGCGGTACCGGCAAAGGTGTCGCATTTGTCTTTTTCAACCTTGTACTGCGCGTCGGACTTGTTGGTGCTGGCTTCGGTGCGGGCCGCAGCGGTCTTGTCATTGGCCTTGACCTGTGCGTCGGACGATGTGCTGTTGGCATCGGCTCGTGCGTCCTGGGTCTTCATGCGCAGTTTGGCATCGGCTTCGGCTGTGACTTCCTGGGCCTTGGCTTCGGAGACGCAGACGCTCTTGGGGTTGCCGGCCAAGTCATCGCATTTTTCCTTGGCCAGGGTGTAGGCGCTGTGTGCCTTGACCACTTCCGCTTCGTAGGTGTGCTTGCGCGAGGGCTCGTAGCGTGCATCGAGTTCGGCGCGTGCGGTCTTTTCCTGTCCCTTGGCGTCCACGATGCAGATGTCGCGAGCGTTGCCCGAGAGAGATGCGCAGGCTGCCTTGGCCGCCTTGTAGGTGCTGCTGATGCTGTTCTTGCCGGACTGGAATTCGGCTTTGGACATGGCCTGGGCCAAGGCATTGCCAGCGCAGGTCAGGCCGATGGCCAAGGCCAGGAGAGTGGAGGCAGGGTGGTGGTTCTTCATGGGGATCCTCGGGGGGTAAGTGCGTGACAGAAATGCCAGGACGTCTGTAGCTTAGGTACGCAGTGGCTTTACGTCGGTGCGTTGTCGCACAGACCATCAGAGGCTCTCTGCATACGCTTGGGGCATACATCAACACGAGGAATCACACCATGCTGGGAACCATACTTTTAATCATCCTGATCTTCATGCTCATCGGTGCTGTTCCGGCTTGGCCGCACAGCCGCGGCTGGGGCTACGGACCCAGCGGCGGACTGGGCCTGATCGTTCTGATCCTTCTCATCCTGCTGCTCACCGGCAGGATGTAACTGCATTGGCAACCCAAAGGACTTATATGAAAAACAAAATGCTATTTCGTGTGGCGCTGGTCGCCGCACTGTGCTTGTGCCAGGCCGGTGTCTGGGCCCAACCCGGACGCGGAAACGACAATGGCCGTGGCAACGACAACGGTCGCGGCAACGACTGCGGCAATGGCCGACAAAACTGCGATCGAGGTCCGGGCAACAGCCGGGATCGTGGTGACTACCGCCATGACAACCGGCGCCAGGATATGGGCGGGCACCATGACGATGGCGAACGTGGTGCAGGCCCGGACCGTTCCTTCTATCGGGGCGAGCGACTTCCAGCGTACTACCGCGGGCGGCAGTACGTAGTGGACGATTGGCGTGGTCACGGTTTGCATTCACCACCCCGCGGCTACCACTGGGTGCAAACCGGCGGTGACTATGTGTTGGTGGCCATCACCACCGGAATCATTCTGGAGCTTTTGCTCAACCGCTGAACCGTGCCTTCCATGCGCAGTCTTTCCGCACTTCCTTTTTCAGAGAAAACCAAAATGTTCGTATCCCCCATTCCCCTCCATTCCAAATCGATCCTGCAGGTTGCCATGCTGCTGCTCTTGCCTATTGCAGCCCTGGCGCAAGGTACCGTCAAGGAGGGCTATCTGCTCGACCGCGATGGCAACTTTGTCTACAGCGCAACACCAGGACAATGCTGGCACACAGGGGAGTGGACACCTGCCTTGGCGCAAGAGCCTTGCGACCCGGTAGCCAAGGCTGCCGTTCCCGCTCCCGTGGTGGTCGCTGCTGCCCCCATGGCAGAGCCTGAGCCTGCTCCGGTTCCCAAGGCCATAGTGGTGGCTACGCCTGTGCAAATGATGCGTTTCTCGGCAGACACGCTGTTCGCGTTTGACAAGGCAACCATCACGCCCAAGGGCAAGGCAGTGCTGGATGACGCCAGCGCGAAGATTCTGAGCATCAATGGCGAGAAGGTGCGTGTGGTGGGTCATGCCGACCGCATCGGCACCACGGCCTATAACCAGAAGCTGTCCGAAAGCCGTGCCTATGCGGTGCGCGACTATCTGGTGTTCAAGGGTGTGCCAGCCACGGGCATGGAAGCCATTGGGGTCGGTGAGACCGATCCGGTGACCAAGCCCGAAGATTGCGTTGGCCGCCGCAGTGCCAAGATCATTGCCTGCCTGCAGCCTGACCGTCGTGTGGACGTGGAAGTGCAGGGCAGCAAGGCTGCTGCCACACCGTAAGTTGTTATTGGGCTGGTCGCGCCCGCGCGATCAGCTTGCCATGCGGCAGGGTGGACAGGCGGTTGAACATGTTGCGGCAGTAGCCCTTGATGGCCAGGCATTTGTTGATCTCGTCCACGGGCAGCGGGCCGGAGACCACCACCAAGTCTTCGGCACTATCCCAGGCGCCGGCAGCGCGCAGCCGCCTGCGCGTGTTGGTGGCCCAGGAGTGGATGCGTTGCGGGCTGCCATGCTCATGCAGCGTGCCGGTGCTGCGGTCAAACGCAATGGCCACCGTATCGGTCATCAGGCGCAGCTTATGCTCACCGGTGACCTTGCTGGCCGGTGTGCTCAGGTCGTACAGGTGGTAGTTTCCTTTTTTAAGCTCGTACTGCAATTGCATGACATCTCCTCGTTGAGACGATTTTGATTTGCATCGATGGCCGCGAAAGCCGGAACAGGGGTGGAAACCCAGGCCTTATCGACGCGGACTGCCCATGCCACACTTGCACTTGGAGAGTCGCCATGAAGTTGCTGAGAACTTTCACCGCCGTTGCCTTCATCCTGGTCAGCGCCCACGCCTGGGCGCAGGCGAATGCGCCTCTGCAATCCATACCCGCCCTGGATGTTTCCCGCTACCTCGGGCGCTGGTATGAGATTGCCAAATTTCCCAACCGGTTTCAGAAGAAGTGCGTGTCCGACACCTCGGCCGAATACAGCCTGCTGCCTGAAGGCGGTCTGCGCGTTCTGAACCAATGCCGTCTGGAAAATGGCGAGATGGAGCAAGCTCTGGGCGTGGCGCGCCAGGTGGGCGGCAACACATCGGCCAAGTTGCAGGTGCGGTTTGCACCTGCATGGCTTTCGCTGCTGCCCTTTGTGTGGGGCGACTACTGGGTGGTCGACCTGGACGCCGCCTATGAACTGGTGGCAGTCAGTGAGCCTAAGCGCGAGTACCTCTGGATCCTGTCCCGCACGCCGACGGTCGATCCGTCGCGCTACGCTGCCCTGATGCAGAGATTGACGTCCATGGGACTGGACCTGAACAAGCTGGAAAAGTCGGTCCAGCACAGCCCCTGAAGTTCAGGTCAACACAGCCTGCGCCAACGCTGCGTAGACAGGTATGCCGAACAGTATGTTCAGCGGAAACGTCACGCCCAGACTCAGACCGAAGTACAGCGACGGGTTGGCCTCGGGCAGCGCGTAGCGCAATACCGCGGGTACCGCTATATAGGAGGCGCTTGCCGCCAGCACCATGAGCAGCGTGCCATCACCCACCGGCAGGTTCAGCAGGTACGCCAGACCCAGTGCCAGACTGGCGTGCACCAGTGGCCCCAGCACGGCATAGGCGATCAGCGCGGGGGACTTGCCTTTAATCTGGGGCAGATTGCGCGCAGCCATCAAACCCATGTCCAGCAAAAAGAACGACAGCATGCCCTTGAACAGGTCGCCGGAGAAGGGCTGCATGGCGGCCTTGCCGGCGTCGCCGGTGATCAGCCCCACCGCCATGGCACCCAGCAGCAGCAATTGCGCGCCGTCGGTAAAGGACTCGTGCAGGATCTTGCCCAGGGGAATGCCCGCCTTGGCCGGTTGTGTGCCCAGGGCCGCAACGCCGCCACCCAGCGCAACCACTGCGGGTGCAGCCTTGCGCCGCAACGCATTGGCAAAGACGACCGCCATGATGATGGCCGGCGACTCCATCAGGGCCATGGCCGCTGCCATGTGGCCACCATATGCCACGTGCTGGGACTCCAGGTTCTGCACCGCCGTGACAAACGTCACCGCGCTGACTGAGCCATAGGTGGCAGCCACGGCTGCCGCGTCAAAGTCGGACACAAACCGCCGCAGCACGCAATAGCCGACCACCGGGATGGTGATGGCCAGTGCCACTGCAGCAGCCAGACTCAGCCCCACATAGGCCGTGAGCCCCGAATGCGACAGGGCAAACCCGCCCTTGAGGCCCAGAGCCATCAGCAGGTACAGGGAGAGGAAGCGCGAGATGGCAGGGGGAATTTCAAGGTTGGATTTGACCGTGCCGGCCAGTACGCCAAACACGAAGAAGAGGATGGCGGGATCAAGAATGTTTTGCATGGGTTACTCCTGACCCGCATCCTAGGAATTTGGTGTTATTTTGTAAAATCGATTCTCACACCATCACGAATAGATAAAAATCTATGAATATCACCTTCCGTCAACTGCGACTGTTCCTGGCATTGGCCGATACGGGCAGCGTCAGCGCGGCTGCCAAGGCCATGCATGTGACGCAGCCCACGGCTTCCATGCAGCTCAAGGAAGTGGCGCAATCCGTCGGACTGCCGCTGTACGAGGTGGTGGGCAAGAAGATCTACCTCACCGATGTGGGCAAGGAGCTGGCCACCACGGCGCGCGCCGTGGCCCAGGCATGGGACGGGTTTGCCCAGAACGTGGATGCGATCAAGGGCCTGTCGCGCGGCAAGCTGCGTGTGGCCGTGGTCAGCACCGCCAAGTACTTCATGCCGCGTCTGATCGGCAGCTTCTGCACGCGGCATCCGGAGATTGATGTGTCTCTGCAGATTCTCAACCGCGACGGCGTGGTGCAACGCCTGCGCGAGAACCTGGATGACCTCTACATCATGTCCATGCCACCGGTGGATATGGACTTGGGCGACGAAGTGTTCATGCCCAACCCCATTGTGGTGATCGCGTCCACCACCGACCCGCTGACCAAACGCAAGCAGGTACCCTTACAGGCACTGGCCGAGCGCCGCTTCATTTTGCGCGAAAAGGGCTCCGGCACGCGCATGGCCGGTGATCAGTTCTTCCGCAAGCAGAAGTTCCGCCCCGATGTGCGCCTGGAGCTGGGCAGCAACGAAGCGGTCAAGGAGTCTGTCGCGGGTGGGTTGGGCGTGGGTTTGGTCTCCCGCCACGCGCTGCATGGTTTGCAGAAGGAGCACGGTGTGCGTGTCATCGATATCGAGGGCTTCCCTCTGACCTCGGCCTGGCACATCGTGCACCCGGCCAGCAAGAAGCTGTCGCCGCTGGCACTGGCGTTCAAGCAGCATGTGCTCAAGGAAGTGAGCTGACGCACGGCCGGGCGTGCACCCTTACCGCATGGGCACTTCATCCGCCCACACCTGAAAGCGCTGCAGCGTGTTGGCACCAAAGGTGGTGGCCAGTGCCACATCGCAGGCATCGCGGCCCCGGGCCATCAACACACGGCCAATGCGCGGCGTGTTGTTGCGCGCATCGAAGGTGTACCACTGGTCGCCCAGATAGGCTTCAAACCAGCCGGCAAAGTCCATGGGCGCGGGGATGGGAGGAATGCGGATGTCACCCAGGTAGCCGGTGCAGTAGCGTGCCGGGATGTTCATGCAGCGGCAGATGGCAATGGCCAAATGGGCATAGTCGCGGCATACGCCGCGGCGCTCGTTGTAGGCCTCCCAGGCGGTGCGGGTTCGGCGCGCGTGCTCGTAGCCGAACGCGATATGGCCGTGCACAAAGTCGCAGATCGCCTGCACCCGCTCCCAACCCATGGGGCCATGGCCAAAGCGCTGCCAGGCCATCTCGCTGAGCAAGTCCGTTTCGCAGTAGCGGCTGCCCAGCAGATACACCAGCGTGTCCTCAGGCAACTGCTCGACCGGCAGTTGCATAGCCCAGGGTGCGTAAGTATCGGGCAGGCCGCTATCGCCTATCCATGCATCGTTGTGCAATACCAGCGGGCCTGCAGGCGCCACGATGCGGCCGCAGTAATTGCCGAACATGTCGTGGTAGTAATGGATGGGCACTGGCGGATAGCTGTGCAGTTGCTCGGGCTGCAACAGGTCGGCCGCACGCGAGCTGTGCACATGCAGGGCCAGCAGCATGGGTGTGGGGGCAGGGCAGTTGAACTCGATTTCAAAGCCGACTTTCATATGGAGCATGGGATGGGTGCTTTCTGTAAAGAGTTATTCGTGGCGCAGCGCCTCGATCGGGTCCATGCGCGCAGCCCGTCGGGCCGGAAAGTAGCCAAACAGCACGCCTATGCCTGCGGAAAATACAAAGGACAGGATGTTGATCTGGATGTCGAAGCTGTAGGGTACATCCATGTAGCCCGACAGCGCAAAGGAAGCACCGGTGGCGATCAGGATGCCGATCATCCCGCCCAGTGCCGACAGCACCACCGACTCGATCAGGAACTGCAGCAGCACCTCGCGCTCCAGCGCGCCTATGGCCAGGCGCAGGCCGATCTCGCGGGTGCGCTCGGTCACGCTCACCAGCATGATGTTCATGATGCCTATGCCGCCCACCAGCAGGCTGACGGCAGCCACCGCGCCGAGCAGATTGGTCAGCACGCCCATGGTGCTGGACAGCGTCTCGGCCAGTTGCTGGGTGTCGAAGATGTTGAAGTTGTCGTCGTCGCTCTCGGCCAGCTTGCGCCGCTCGCGCAGCAGCTGGGTCAGGCTGGCCTTAAGCGGCTTGCTGTCACTGCCTTCCTCCATGGAAATCATCAGCATGCTGACCTTGCGGCTGCCGGTGACGCGGCGCTGCAGGGTGTGCAGCGGCAGCACCACGGTGTCGTCCTGGTCGCCCGCGCCGCCCTGGCCCTTGGCCACCAGAATGCCCACCACGGTGCAGGAGAACTGCTTCACCCGCAGCAGCTGGCCCAGCCCGGTCTGCCCGATGGCACCACCGAATATCTCGCGGCGCACGCTCTCGCCCACAATGCACACGGCCGAGCCGCTCAGCTGTTCTTCGTCACTGAAGATGCGCCCGCTGGCCATCACCCAGTTGCCGGTATCAAACCAGGCGTTGGTACTGCCCACCACGCTGGTAACCCAGTTGCGCCCGTTGGCTACCACCGTGGCCGAGGTACGCGCCAGCGGTGCGATGGCGCGCACGCCGCCGATTTCTCCACCTATGGTCAGGGCATCGTTCTCGGTGAACTGCGGCACACCGCCACCGCCATTGCCACCCTGGCGCTGGCCTGGCGAGACCATCAGCAGATTCGTGCCCAGGCCGGAAATCTTGGCAGCCACCGACGCAGTCGCACCATTGCCCAGCGTCACCATGGTGATCACGGCGGACACGCCAATGACGATGCCCAGAATGGTCAGGAACGAGCGCAGCATATTGCGCTGTACCGAACGCAGGGCGAGCATGAAGACGTTGAACAGCATCAGGTGGTGCTCGTTGTGTCAGACGGCGTGGCCAAGTCGGTGGGCATGACGGTGGTCGGGTGGGTATTGGCCTCGTCCTTGACGATGCGTCCGTCCAGAAAATGCACCATGCGTCGCGCGTAGGCCGCCATGTCGGGTTCGTGCGTGACCATCAGCACGGTAATGCCCTGGTCGCGGTTGAGTGCCAGCAGCAGGCCCATGATCTCGTGGCTGCGCTGCGTGTCCAGATTGCCGGTAGGCTCGTCGGCCAGTACCACGGCAGGCTCGGTCGCTATGGCGCGCGCAATGGCCACACGCTGCTGCTGGCCGCCACTGAGCTCAGCCGGTGTGTGCTTCTCCCAGCCACCCAGGCCTACCGATTCCAGGGCCTTGGCTGCCTTGGTGCGGCGCGCGACGGCATCGTCGCCGCGGTAGAGCAGGGGAAGTTCGACATTCTCTTGTGCCGAGGTGCGCGCCAGCAGGTTGAAGCCCTGGAACACAAATCCCAGGTAGCGCCGGCGCAGGCGTGCGCGCTGGTCACGCTGCAGCGATTCCACATGGGCACCCATGAACAGGTACTCGCCCGAGGTGGGTGTGTCCAGGCAGCCCAGCACATTCATCGCAGTGGACTTGCCCGATCCGCTGGGCCCCATGATGGCCACAAATTCGCCAGCGTGGATGTCGAGGTCAATGCCCTTGAGCGCCAGCAGTTCGTTCGCACCCTGGCCGTAGCGGCGCGTGACCTGGCGCAGCTGGATTAGCAGGTCGGTCATGGGAATGACTCCTTGTTGACGCTGCTGCTGAATGAAACCGGCTGCAGAGCTATGTGTATGCCGCTGGCACTGGGGCAGACGGTTCCGCGAATGTCCCCCGGCCTGCGGCCTCCTCCTTTATTTCGCTGCACCATCCGCCCCAGTGCCAGTAGCAGCGAACACGACTTGTGCGAAACGTCTGAATACCTTTTGCGTGCCAACAATGGTGGTTGACTGCGGGCGGCGTGGCGCTCTGTGCGGTGAGGTAAAGGAGGAGGCCGCAGGCCGGGGGACACGAACGGCACTGAGTGCCGCGTCGACCGCAGTCCGGACGCACACGCCCCGGAAACGACCGCGACTCTGGCAACCGCCATGTCAGGTATCTGTACCAAGCCACTCATTTGACGGCCTCGCTTTTCTGGTCGGTGATGACCAGCATCCCCACCTTCAAGTCACCGCCCGTGATCTCGGTGTAGTGGCCGTCACTGATGCCCGGCACCACCGCCACGGCGACCGCCTTGCCGCCCTGCAATACCCAGACCTCCTTGGCACTGGCCGTGCTGGCACCTTGGGCCGCAGCATGGCGGTTGCCGCCGGGTATGCGCGGACCCATGTTGGCAAAGGCACCGCCCTTGGCTGCAGCGGCGGCCAGCGTGGAAGCGGAACTGGCGGGTGAGAAACGCAGCGCCGTGTTGGGCACCAGCAGCACGTCATCGCGCCTGGTGGCGATGATGCTGGCACTGGCCGTCATGCCGGGGCGCAGGCTCAGGTCCTTGTTGTCCACGTCCAGATAGGTGAGGTAGGTCACCACGTTGTCGGTGATGGTGGAGCCAAAGCCTACGCGCGTGATGCGTGCCGGGTACTTGCGCACCGGGTAGGCGCTGACGGTGAAGCTGGCTTCCTGGCCGGTCTTGACCACGCCCACATCGGCCTCGTCCACATAGGCCCATAAACGTAACTTGGTGAGGTCTTCTGCCAGGGTGAACAGGGTGACGGCCTGCAGCGATGCGGCCACTGCATTGCCAGGGTCTACCGTGCGGGTCAGCACGATGCCGTCCGCTGGAGCGGTGATGGAGGCCTTGGCCAGGTTGATGCGGTCCAGTGCCAGTGCTGCCTGCGAGTCGCTTACCACGGCGCGTGCGCTGTCGGCGTCGGCCACGGCGCGGTCTAGCGTAGCGTGGCCGCTGTCGAGCTCGCTGCGCGCAGGCACGCGGCCATTGGATATGCGTGCCACTTCTTCCAGTCGCGCCAGTGCAGCACGCGCTTCCTTGACGGTGGCGTCGGCTTGCGCCACGCGTGCGGTGGAGCCGGTGAGCGTGGCAGTGGAGCGCAGGATCTGGTCGCTCAGTTTGGCGGTGTCCAGCACCACCATGACCTGGCCTTTCTTGACCTTGTCGTTCACGTCCACGCGCACTTCCAGCACGGTGCCCGAGAGTTCACTGCCGATGTTGATGGAGCGGGTTGGCTGGATGGTGCCGTTGGCCAGCACCGTCAGCGTCAGGCTGCCGCGTGCGGCGGCCTCAGTCACATAGTGTGGTGCAGCCTTGGCCAGTGCACGGCTGTGCAAGTACCACCACAGCCCGCCGCCCAGCACCAGTGCGGCGACCAGAGACCAGACCCAGACGCGGCGGTACCAGGGTGGCAGGGTGCCCACATCCAGCAGCACGTTGATGGGGTTGGCCGTTGCGTCAGTGGCGGGCACGGTCGGCGGGCTGGTGTGTTCTTCGGTCATGGGGAGGGTGTCGGTGTGGCGCCCACAGCGGGCTCATTGGGGTTCCAGCCGCCACCGAGCGCGCTGTAGATATGGACCTGGTCGGTGCTGACGTCGGCATAGGACTGGGCCAGGCTGGTCTGGATGCTGAGCAGGCTGCGCTGGGTTCCCAGCACGACCTGGAAGTCCACCAGGCCCGCCTCAAACTGCTGCCGTGCCAGCGTTGCGGCATTACCCGCTGCCAGCGCAAGTTGCTGCAGCAGTGCCAGTTGCTCCTGGTCGGAGCGCAAGGTGCCCATGGCATCTTCCGATTGCTGCAAGGCCAGCAACTCGGCTGCGCGGTAATTGGTCTGGGCTTGTACCAGGGCGGCTTGCTGCAGGCGCACGTTGACCTCGCCTGCGCCGCCGTCCAGTATCGGCCCCGTCAGGCTGAGCGCAAGCGCTCCCACAGCGGCTGCGCTGGTGGATAGCGCTTGCAACGTAGCAGCTCCCACACCCAGATTGGCACCCAGTGCCAGCTTGGGCAGGCGCGCGGCGCGTGCCTGCTCCACCAGGGCCAGAGATCGGTCGACTTCGAATTTGGCAGCGCGCACATCGGCTCGCATATCCAGTGCGCTGCGCGGCGTACCGGTGGGCATGTTGGGTGGTGCCTGCGGCAGTCTGCTGACGGGCAACAGTTCGGTGACCAGCGCCATGGGCGGCTTGCCCAGTTGTGCGGCCAGGCTGTGTATGGCGGTATCGCGCACATTGCGCAACGGTGCCAGCTGGGCGCGGGTCTGGCCTGCGGCGACCAGGGCCTGTTCGACTTCGACATTGCCGATCAGTCCGGCCTGATTGCGCCAGCGGGTGATTTGCAGTGTCTCGAGCTGACTGGCCAGGTTGTCGCTGGCAATGGACAGGCGCACCTGCGCACTGCGCAGGCTGATGTAGGTTAGCGCCACGTTGGCGGCTACCTGGGATTGCGCTTGCCCCAGGCGCATGCGGGTGGCTTGCAGGGCCGATGTGCTGGCGTCCAATGCGCTCCCCTGCGCACCAAAGATATCCGTGTCCAGGTTGCCGATCAGGCCGGCTTGCAACAGGTCGGTCTTGCCACCATCGCCTGTGAAGCTGCGTTGTGCGCTGGTGGAGAAGCTCAGCGTGGGGGATGTGGCAGCGGCGGCGGTGTCGCGGGCGGCCTGGGCTTGTTGTGCGGCAGCGCGTGCCAACAGGATGTCGGTATTGGTGTCCAGCGCCTGAGTGATCAGATCGGTCAGCTGCGGATCGGCAAACTGCAGCCACCATTGCGGCAGGTTGATGGGCGCGTCATTGAGGCCTATGGAGGGTGTGGACCATGTCAGTGGCACGTCCAGAGGCACGCGTTCGCGCGGGGAAGTGGGTGAGCTGGCACAGCCGGCCAGTGCCAATCCCAGCACGGCCACAAGCCACAGTCGGCTTTGCGTGCGTGCGGGACGATGGGCCATGGCAAGGAGTCCGAAGAGCCGTTCGGGCATTCAGTGCGCCGACATGCTTTGGGCCTGCAGACTGCGCAGTTGGGTTTCCAGCTGTTCGATGCGGTTCAGGTAGTCCATCACGATGACCACCACAAACAAATCCAGGTCGTAGTCCAGCCGCAATTTTCCGGCTGTGCGCAAGGGCTCCAGATAGCTGATGGCAAAGGCAGGCTCCGCCTGGGTTGCGTCCACCGGCTGCAAGGCGCCGTACTCCACCAGCTCCTGCAGTTCGGCAACACTCAGGGAGCATGCAATGGACAGCTCCGCAAAGCTGACGCTGAAGGGGGCAAGTTCATCCAGGGAAGGGGCGTTCATGTCAATTTCCGGTTGAAGTGGAGCGGGGTGCAAAGGTGGAAATGCGCGAAAGCTCTTCGAGCAAGGTCTGCTCCTGGGCGCTGAGGTGCTTGGGGACATCCACACGCACCAGCGCATACATATCGCCGCGCTTGGCAGCAGTGCCCAGCGGCAGCCCGTGTCCGCGCAGGCGCAACTTCTTGCCACTGCCGGTACCCGGTGGCACGGTCAGCAGCACTTCGCCATCCAACGTGGGCACCTTGACCTCGGCGCCCAGCATGGCTTCCCATGGGGACAGCGCCAGATCAAAGTACAGATCCTGGTGGTCCACCCGAAAGCGCGCGTGCGGGGTCAACTCGATGTGCAGATAGAAATCTCCATCGGCCCCTCCGTTGTGGCCACGCCCACCTTTGCCGCGCAGGCGCAGTTTTTGCCCGGCGCGCACACCCGCAGGAATGGTGACTTCCAGTTCACGGCGCTCACCGTTCTCGGCGAGCACCATGTTCATGGTGGCCCCGTGCAGGGCCTGCTCCAGACTGACCAGCACCGTGTCTTCCATGTCCTGGCCGCGTTGTGGTCCACGTGCGCGGCTATGGCGTTCGCCAAACATGCCACCTTTGCTCAGGCTGTCCAGAAAGTCCGAGAGGTCCATGTCCTCAAAATGCGCGCCGCGCTGTGCGTGCTGCGGCGCATCCATGTCCGCACCCTCCACCTGGGGGCCCAGCGCATCGTAGGCGGCGCGCTTTTCCGGGTTCTTCAGCGTGGCGTAGGCAGCGGCTGCATTCTTGAATTTCTCTTCCGCCTCAGGGTGTTTGGAGACGTCCGGGTGGTATTGGTGGGCCAGCGCCCGATACGCTTTCTTGATCTGAGCCAGATCGGCATCACGGGGCAACCCCAGCGCGGCGTAGTAGTCAACGTATTTCATGCAATGGCTCTGGTGAAGTAGCGCAAACGCAGGTACACACCCTGCACCGGAACAACACTGTTCCGGTGCAGGGTGTGCAGCACATCAGGTGGTTCCTGGTGGCTTAGAAGTGGTAACGCACACCCAGGGTGGTGTCGCTCACCCGTTCGCTGCCCGTGGTGGGGTATTTGACGAAATGCTCCTCGTACTGGAGTACGGCGGACCACTGCGGTGTGATCAGCAATTCGGCGCCAATGCCGTAAGACCAGTCGAAGCCACGTTCACCGCCAGCCATATTGCTGTTGGCGGCATCGGTGGAGACATCGGTGCGGCCATAGGTGGTGCCGACCTTGCCCAGCAGGTTGAAGCTGGCATTGAGCGGCATGCGACCAATCAGGCTCAGGTTGATGCCATCCACCTTGGTGCTGCCACCGTAGCGGTTGACCTTGCCGAAGTCGGTGTAGCCCAGTTCCACGCCGTAGTTGTGGTTGGCAAAGTAGTTGCCAATGGCCACGCCATAGGCCTGGCCTTGCTGGTTGCCACCGAACAGGCCGAAGGCCGTGATGGGGCGTGACAGGTCGGCAGTGCCAGCGCTCAGCGAGACATAGGTGTCACCGGGTGTGAGCATGGAGGCGGCAGGACCGGCGGGCTTGTAGGTCTGCTGTGCCAGTGCGGTGCCGGTACTTGCAAGTGCGGCAACAGCCAGTGCGGCGGCGGGCAGCATGCGTAGCGAGAAGGTGTTGAGGTGTTGGAGTTTGAGCATGGTGCTGATTCCTTGTGGGTTGTAGTTGAAGAACACCCTGCGAATGTGTTCCTGTTACAGCCTTTCATCTGTGCGTCAGCGCGCATTGGCATAGGTTGTCCACGCTAATCCGGTGGCCGGTGCGCCAGCGCACGGACGTGCATGCAGCTAACACCTACAAACGCAGGGATCCCCTGTGACTTCACCGGGGCCCATCAGATCCATGGAGAAACACGATGACTATGTATGTAGTAAGAAACTGGGCAGCCCCCGTGATGAGCGCAATGGCCATCCTGCTGGCAGTGGGCTGCACCAGCATGAAGGCGCCCGCTACGGCAGATGTGGCCGTATCCAATGCGGCAGTGACCAGTGCCAGCGGCGCCGGTGCGCTGGAATATGCACCCGCAGAAATGACGGCAGCACGCGACAAGCTGGCCTTGGCCAACAAGGCGCTTGCGGCCAAGGATTACAAGCTGGCCATGAGCCTGTCCAGCCAAGCCCAGGCCGACGCCAAGCTGGCGCAAGGTAAGGCTGACTCGGCCAAGGCACGGGCCCAGGCCGACGCGCTGCAGGACGACATCCGCGTGCTGCGCGAAGAGCTGGAACGCAATAGCAAATAGTGCTTAAACCCCAAGGAAACAACTATGAAAAACTACCACCTCACACTCAGCCTGCTGGCTGCCTCCCTGCTGGCCGCGGCCTGCAGTACCACCCCATTGACCAGCCTGTTGGACCAGGCACGCGAAGACTACCGCGTCGTCCAGTCCAGTCCGAAGGCCGCAACCTATGCACCGCTGGAACTGCAACAGGCTGGCGACGCGTTGGCCCAGGCCAACGCGTCGGCTGACCACAAGGACAGCCAGGAAAAGGTCGACAAGCTGACCTATATTGCCAAGCAGAAGATTGCACTGGCATGGGAAGTGACCAAGCAGAAGTCGGCTGAAGCGGAAAGCGCCGATGCGGGCAAGCAGCGCGACCAGATGCTGCTGAACCAGCGCACGGCCGAAGCGGACCGCGCCAAGTTGCTGGCCCAACAAGCCCAGATGGATGCCAATGGCGCGCGCCAAATCACCGAGACAGCGCAGGCCGATGCTGCGGCGGCACAGCTTGCGGCAAGGAATGCGCAGGACCGCAATGCGCAGCTGCAGGCGCAGCTCAATGAACTGGCCGCCAAGAAGACCGACCACGGCATCGTCATCACATTGGGTGACGTACTGTTTGGAACCGACCTGGCGCGCCTGAATGCCGAAGGCATGCGCAGCGCACAGAAGCTGGCCACGCTGCTGCAGCAGAACCCCAACCGCAAGGTGTTGATCGAGGGCTTTACCGACAGCACCGGCACCACGGCACACAACCAGGAATTGTCGGAACGCCGTGCCAATGCCGTGCGCACCGGTCTTCTGGAAATGGGCATCGCCAGCGACCGCATTGCTATCCGCGGCAAGGGAGAAGCCATGCCTGTGGCTGCCAACGACACAGCGGCAAACCGCCAGCTCAACCGGCGCGTGGAGATATCGCTGTCAGACGAGACCGGCGCGATCCAGGCCCGCTAGCCCCAAAAGCAAAAGCGCCCCGCTTGCAGGATATGCAAGCGGGGCGCTTTTTGCGTTGTGGGCGGCTCTAGATCATCTGGTCCTTCTTCTGGAAGTACTTGCGCGCATAGGCCACCAGCTGACCGTCGGTGGGATGGTCAATGCTTTCTACGCCAACGATCTTGTCAACCAGACCTGCGTCATGGGAATGGATGTGCTTGATGAGCTGCAGCTTGGCCTGGGCCGGGCCCACGATCAGGATTTCGGTGGCGCCTGCCAAGGCTTGCACGACGCGGTGGTAGTAGTCCTGGTCGGCTGGCGCGCGACCGTCGCCCAGAGTGCCAGCAGTGGAGTGCACCTTGTGGTGCGGATGATGGGGCTGGACGACGGACTTTTCTACATCCTCCGGGCTGATGTGCATGATGTGGGCCTGTTCATGGTCGATCCAGACGACAGCGTGATAGTGGGACATGTTGCTCTCCTTGCGAAATTGTCGTTTTCATCATGCTCCTGTAGAGGTGGTTTGTGTGTTCGCCAGCACCCGAAAGCTCGCACATACACACATTGCAATGATCCAAGTCAAGAATGCAGGGACATTTCCGGCCCGAATCGCTAAACTGCCTTGTACAGTAACGCCTCTACGGGAGAAATTTTGTCGAGCTTTCGGATCAATTTGCATGAGGCCATCTACTCCCTGTCGGATGCGTTGGACCTGGTAGGCGTGACGCATATCCATCACGGGAAACGAGTCGCTTACATCGCCGCCGAGATTGCAAAGTACGCTGGCTGGAGCCGGCGTCGTCTGGATGACCTGTTCCAGGGCGCCATTCTTCACGATTGCGGTGTTTCCAAGACCCAGATCCATGCCCGTCTGGCCCAGTTTGAGTGGGAGAACGAGGCAGAGCACTGCATTCTTGGTGCCGAGCTCATCGCGTCCTGCAATTTGCTGAACCCGCTGGGCAATATGGTGCGCTACCACCACACGCACTGGGAGGAGCTCAAGGGCATTGAACTCTCCGAAGAAGACAAGCTGGCTGCCAACTGCATCTACCTTGCTGACCGCATCGATATTGCGTGCCTGAATGCGCGCGGCACGTCCAGTAACCTGTTGCTGCTGAAGGACACGGTGCGCAACCGCATTCTGGAGAAGCGGGACGATTGGTTCCATCCCCTTCTGGTGGACTGCTTCATGGCGGTGTCCACCCAGGAAGGGTTCTGGTTCGCGCTGGAGAGCGAGCATGTCAGCGGCTATGTGGCGCGCTGGGTGTTCGAGTCGAACGATGTGGAGATCGACTTCCAGGTGCTGCGCAGTCTGGTACGTGTCTTCTCTCGCATAGTCGATGCCAAGAGCTCCTTCACACGCAAGCATTCCGAAGGTGTGGCTGCGCTAGCCCGCTATCTGGGGCAGATGTTTGCGCTGCCGGAGCGCACCTGCGAAATGCTGGAACTTGCTGGCCTGCTGCATGACCTGGGCAAGCTGCGCGTGCCTGATGAGCTGCTGGAAAAGCGGGGCAAGCTCACGCTGCTGGAGTACGCCAGCGTCAAGCGACACAGCTTCGATACCTACAACATCCTCAAGAACATCCATGGTCTGGAGGAGATTGCACTGTGGGCCGGGCAGCATCACGAACGCATCGATGGCAGCGGCTATCCGTACCACAAGTCCAACGGCGAAATATCGCTGGAGAGCCGCATCATTGCCACTTCCGATGTATTCCAGGCTCTGGCCCAACGACGCCCATACCGCGACCCGTTGCCGCCGGCAGAAATCCTGCTGATACTGAAAGAGCAGGCCGCGAACGGCAAGCTGGATGCAAGCGTTGTAGAAGCAATTGAAACCCATCTGGCTGAATGCCACGAGGTCGCGATATCCGGCGAGCGTTGACGGCTTGATCGCCCCGGGCGTACGGGCAGATCAAAAAATTTTAATGAGGGAGATACAAGATGAAGCTGCTACATAGGCTGGGCTTGGCACAGAAGTTTGCCATTCTGGGCACCATTGCAATCCTGATGGTCCTGCTGCCAACCACTCTGTATTTCAACCGTTCGTTGCAGGACACCCGTGCTGCACAGACAGAGGCCCGCGGCATACAGTCCTTGGTCCTGCTCAACCATCTGGTGCAGTTCACCCAGTCGCACCGAGGCCTTTCGGCAGCCATGCTGAGCGGTAACGAAGCGCTGGCCGCGCGCAGACCGGCCATGCGTGACAAGGTGGCGGCCGCCATGTCCGCACTGGATGGTGAGCTCAAGGGCGTGGGGGCGTCGCCGAAAGTCATGGGTCATTGGGAAGAGTTGCGCAAGGCGTGGTCCTCGGTCGAGCAAGGCGTCTCCAGCAAGGAGCTCAAGGCTCCCGAGAGCACCAAGTTGCACACCCAGTTGGTAGCAGGTGAGCTACTGCTGAGTGAGCAGCTCATTGATGAGTTTGGCCTCAGCCTGGACCCCAATGTGGATACCTACTTCCTGATCCAGGCCTCACTCGTCAACATGCCGTGGCTATCCGAAAACCTGGGCGTCATGCGGGCGCAAGGCAGCAGTTTCCTTACGCTGGGCAGCGTACCCCCGGAGGGCAAGACGACACTTACCGGCCTGCAAAATCGCGCCCGCCAGTTGCAGGGCGACATGTTCCGCAACCTGAAGAAAGCCACCGACACCAATCCCGACATGAAGAGCGCGCTGCAGTCCAGCGCGGATGCCGGCAGCGCCGCTGTGGACAAGGCACTGGACCTGGCGAGCAAGGAAGTCATAGGTGCCAGCGAAGTCAAGCTGGCCGCAACCGACTACTTCGACGAGTTCACGCGCACCATTGATGGCTTGTTCGAGTTCAATGCCTTGGCCATGAAAGCGTTGACCGAGCGGTTGGAAGCCAATGCAAGCCAATTGCAGAGTCGGACCTATCTGGTGCTGCTGGTCTTGCTGGTGTGTGGCGCTGGGGCCGTGGCACTGTCCATGGCGTTCATCCGCAGCATCACCGACCCGGTGCATGAGGCCGTAGCAGTGGCCAAGGCCGTGGCCGAGGGGGATCTGACCGTGGCCGTTCCGGTGCGCGGAACCAATGAGCTGGGACAACTGATGCTGTCATTGACCCAGATGCGGGACCACCTGGCAGGCGTGGTAGCCCGGGTGCGCCACGGTTCTGAGAGTATTGCCACTGCCAGCTCGGAAATCGCACAAGGAGACCAGGATCTTTCTGCGCGTACCGAAAGCCAGGCCAGCGCGCTGGAGGAAACTTCGGCCAGCATGGAAGAGCTGGATTCCACCATCAAGCAGAACGCGGACAGCGCGCAGCAGGCCAATCAGTTGGCCATACATGCGTCCAGCGTGGCGGTTCATGGTGGAGAGGTGGTGGGGCAGGTGGTGGACACCATGCGTGGCATCAACGAATCCAGCCGCAAGATCAGCGACATCATCGGCGTCATCGACGGCATTGCGTTCCAGACCAACATCCTGGCGCTCAACGCTGCGGTGGAGGCCGCGCGCGCAGGTGAGCAGGGCCGCGGCTTTGCGGTGGTGGCGTCCGAAGTGCGGTCACTGGCAGGGCGCAGCGCGGAGGCTGCCAAGGAAATCAAGATGCTGATCACCGCCAGTGTGGAGCGGGTGGAAAAGGGAACCGAACTGGTGGACCGGGCCGGCACCACCATGCAGGAAATCGTCCAGACCATTGCGCGTCTGGCCGCCATCATGGGCGAGATCAGCACGGCCAGCAGCGAACAAAGCACCGGCGTGTCGCAGGTGGATGAAGCGGTCAAGCAGATGGATTCGGTGACGCAGCAGAACGCGGCGCTGGTGGAGCAGATCGCCGCTGCCGCCGTCAGTCTCAAGTCTCAGGCGAAGGAACTGGTGGACGTTGTGTCCATTTTTCGGTTGCCACCTTCGGTCGGAACGACCTACCTAAGCAGCTGACTTCGGCGTGTGCTGGGGCGGCAGCAGGCGCTCGCATTCCTGCTTGACGGCCAGATAGCATTCGCACACGCGCTCTTCGAGTTGGGCGCGGTCCACCACGGTGATGCTGCCGCGGGCGCAGGAGATCAGTCCGTCATTCTGCAGCGCTGCAGCCGTCAGGCTGACGCTTTCACGCCTGACACCCAGCAGCAGCGAGATTTGTTCGTGGGTGACGGCCATCTTGTCACCCTGCAGCCGGTCTACCGTCATCAGAACCCAACGGCAAAAACGCTGCTCCACCGAATGGTGCTGGTTGCACACCGCCATTTGCGATGTCTGGACGATCAGTGCCTGCGTGTACAGCAGCGCCAGATGCTGCAGCTTGCCGCCCAGCGCGAACTCGTGCTTCATGACTTTGCGGCTCAGGCGGTAGGCCTCTCCGGCGCATTGCACCTCGGTGCTGGAAGGAAGGCTGTCACCGCCCATGTAGATGGAGATGCCGATCAGCCCTTCGTTGCCAACCAGCGCAATCTCGCTGGATGAACCATCTTCGAGTGCATAGATCAAGGAAACAATGCCGGAGGTGGGAAAGTGCAGATAGTTGACATGGTCGCCAGACTCAGACATGGTCCATCGTCGAGGCAAGGGCACGCGCTCCAGGTCAGGTAGCAGTCGCGCATAGTCTGCCGCTGGCAGTGCGGCAAGGATCTGGTTGAGGCGGGGATCGGGGGCGGTGTGGGGAAGTGCTTTGGTCAAATAGACTTTATTAGGTTTCGAGCGTCCGTTTTGCTATACGGGATGCTCCCATGGTACTCCTGACCCAAAGGCATTGCCTTCGGTAGTGCGAATAGCCAGCCGAAGTTGGCTCCCTGTCACGGAAATGCAATGACTTTCTGCAAAGCTTGTCACTCAAGCCACACGGGAATATCCATGCTCAAATCAGAATCCGGCGCCGCTGCCTGGTTCAGCGCTGCGTCTATCAAGTTGGCGCACGTTGGTCCGTTCCATGCAGGCGGTGGAAGAAATGCCTATCTGAATTCCAAATCAATGCAAGAGCCTCCGTCCGTGAGGCAGTTGCACCAGGTTCTGACACCGGTACAGGGTTCCATGCTCTGCAGCGAAGTGCTCAAGCTGTTCCTTGAAAACGAAGACCTTGCAGCGCTTCCGGTGGTCGACGACGAGGAGAGGCCCTATGCGCTGATCGAGCGCTACGCCTATATCGAGTATTTCAGTCGCCTGTATTCCAACGAGCTTTTTGGAAAGAAGCGGCTCGATCAGCTCGGGGAAGAGGTCGAGTTCATCAACATGCAACCGATTGTGGTGGATGCGGCTACCAGCATTGACGACGTGGCAGCCATCATCATCGACGCCGGCATGCGCCATATGGTCAGCGGTTTTGTGGTGACCTTAAACGACAGATACCTGGGCGTGGGAAACGGGCACGACCTGCTCAACCACATCACCCAGCGCAAACAGGCGGAGCTCTACTACCTGGCGCATTACGACCAGTTGACGCAAATCCCCAACCGCATGCTGATGAACGACCGCCTGCAGATGGCTTGCCGGGAGTGCGATCGAAACAACACGCTGGTTGCCGTCATGTTCATCGACGTGGATCGCTTCAAGCAGATCAACGACACCATGGGGCACCGCTTTGGCGACTTTCTGCTGCAGGCCGTTGCCGAGCGGCTGGGCAATTGCATACGCGGCAATGACACCGTGGCCCGTCTGGGCGGTGATGAGTTTGCAGTGCTGCTGCAGAACCTGGAGCTGGCCAGCGATGCCAACATCACCGCGCAACGGATCGTGGAATCCTTTGCGGCTCCTTTCAATATTCTGGACCGCGAGGTATTCATTACCGTCAGCCTGGGGCTCTCCGTGTACCCGACGGACGAGAAGAACAGTGACAACCTGTTGGCAAAGGCCGACGCTGCCATGTACGAGGCCAAGGTGAGTGGCCGCAATGCCTACCGCATCTACCGGCCCGGGCTGTCCATGCATTCCACCGACAACCTGTCGCTGGAGGCGGAACTCCGCCACGCGATTGAACGCAAGGAGCTGGTGCTGCACTACCAGCCGCAGGTGAGCGTGACCACGGGCGCCATTGTCGGTGTCGAAGCCCTGGTCCGCTGGCAACACCCGCGTAGAGGCCTGTTGCTGCCGTCAGCATTTATCGGAATCGCAGAGAACAGCGGAATGATTGTTGACATCGGCAAGTGGGTCCTGCAGGAAGCCTGTCAGCAGCAGAGTGCCTGGCACACCAGCCACAAGCTGCCGCTGCGCATGGCCGTCAACATCTCGGCCGTGCAGTTCCGCCGCGAGGACTTCATCGACACGGTGCGCGCCACCATTGTGGAAACGGGCGTGGACCCTGGTTGCATTGAGCTGGAGTTGACTGAGAACGTCGCGATGCACCACGCAGATGAAGTCCTGCACACCTTGCGCGAACTCAAGGGCATTGGCGTCAAGCTCGCCATCGATGACTTTGGCACCGGCTTTTCCAACCTCAGCTATCTGCAGCGCTTTCCTTTTGACCGTCTGAAAATTGACCAGTCCTTCGTGCGGGGGATTGACACCTTGCCCGCTAACCGGGCCATCGTGCATGCCATCGTGTCCCTGGCCAGAAGCCTCTCGCTGGAGGTGGTGGCCGAAGGCGTGGAAACCGCAGCCGAGTTCACGCAGATCAATGCCTGTGATGAAGTGCAAGGCTATTTCCATGCCCGGCCCATGCCATCTGCCGATTTACAAGCCCGGTTCCTTGCGGCGTACGAAGGTGCACATGGACGCGGTGTGGATTCACTGCAGATATGTTGAGTGAAATCGGTTAGCTACTGAAACTTAACGTTCGTCGGCAATGGATTCGCTCCAGGGTGAAGGACGGTTGGGAAACGCGGCAAGTCCTGCCAGTGGGCGACGATTCCAGTCCATGGCGGCGTCGGCATGCAGCTGCTTGACTACCCACAGGAAATAGACCGAAGCGGGAACGCCAATCAGGTCGAAAAACAAGGTGCTGGTTTGCTGGCCGTTGGTCAATGCCAGGATGAGGTGCATGGCCGCGCAAGAGGGAAAGACGGCAGTGAGCGCCAGGCCTGACAGTGACCAGGTGTGGGTGGAAATGAAGCGCCGTATCTGCGTGTCGCCCAGGTACCAACCTACCATCGAGTAAGTAAAGGTTACCCATAAGTTGCTGAGCATCACCAGCATGGGGCCCAGGGTGGCACCCGGGCCGCCCAGCCACAACCGTATGCCTTCCGTGGTGCATAGGAGCAGCTCAGGCGCTGGGGGCGTGGCCATGGCCCAACCTGCCAGCAGACCCACGACAACCAGCGACGCAATGGCAGCGCCCCCCATCACCGAGCCATTGACAGGCACCGCGCGGTCACCGCGGCCGCCCCGCATTGCCTCGGCGCGCAGCCAGCAAAATACGATGCCTGCGGGCAGGCCCGTCAGCGTCACCACCAGCATGGGCGTGGAGACCATGCCGCCCTGCAACACACACCAGCCGTGTACCAGATGGTGTGGTCCACAGCTTGCCGCCATGAGCGAAAAGCCGATGCCAAATCGCGACAAGCCGCGACGCCGGTACTGGCTTGCTGCCTCCCAAGTGCTGAGCAGGCCCAGCGTCACATAGGCCATGCCCACCAGAAGATTGCCGATGCCGATGATGAACGCCATCATGTCGCGTTCCCCGTCTTGACCCCCATAGGCACGCCGATCTGGTCCAGAAATTCTTCGATGAAAGTCGGGTGTGCACGGCGCGTCAGGCTGGCGGAGGCGGTCGTGCCGGATTGAACGCCCCAGCTCACGGGTGCCTGCCACAGCGGTGAATCCATCATGGGCACGATCAATGCGGCGTCCACCGGTTTGGAGAAAAGGTAGCCCTGCGCCACATGGCATCCCATGCTGCGCAGCGCAAGCGCCTGCTCAATCCGCTCAATGCCTTCGGCAATGACATGCTTGCCGGTGGCGAACGCCAGGCTGAGGATGGATGAGACCACGGCGGTGTCTCCGGGCTCGGTGGGAAGGCCGTCAATAAACGACTTGTCGATCTTCAGGACCTCGATCGGCAGATCGCGCAGCCGGGCCAGCGAGGACGACTCGGTGGCGAAGTCGTCGAATGCCACATAAATGCCCATTTCGTGCAAGCGGTGGAGCGAGGCCAGGATTTCTGCATCCTGATTGGCCAAGGCGCTTTCAGTCAGCTCCAGGCACAGCGATGAATGGTTGATGCCGGTCTGTCTGAGGATCGCCTGGACCTCGGTGATGAAGTCGGGATCGCCCAGCTGGCGCGGTGAAACATTGACGGTCAAGGACAGCGGCCGCCCGGGCAGCGCCACCGCCCACGCAGCAAGTTGCTGACACGCAGAGCGCAACACCTGCCGCCCCAGCTCACCGATGAGCCGACTGTCTTCGGCAATGGGAATGAACTCCAGCGGGGACAGCATTCCGTACTCGGGGTGATGCCAGCGCGCCAGCGCCTCCACGCCCACGAGTCGCCCGGTCACCAGACTTACCTGCGGCTGGTAGTGCACAAAGAGCTGTTTCTCGCGCAGTGCCACGCGCAGGTCCGATTCGATCTGCATCCGCCGCGATGCGCGCGCCTGCAATTCATCGTTGAAGCGCACCATGCGGTTGCGGCCACTCGCCTTTGCCGCATACAGGGCCGTGTCGGCGTTTTGCATCAGCTCCTCGGCGGTCTGCGTCCCTGGGGTACAGCTGGCCATACCAATGCTGGCCGAGGTGGCAACATCCCTGCCGGCAATCCGGACTGGCTGGGTGACCGCTTGCAGAATGCGGGCTGCCAGCTCGTCTTCCGATTCGATCGTGGCACGGGGATACAGAATGACGAATTCGTCGCCGCCAACGCGGCTCACGATGGAGCCCACTCCGGGTTTGACGCATTCATGCAGGCGCCTGGAAACCTCGCACAGCAGTTCGTCACCGCTATCGTGGCCCAGCGTGTCATTCACTTGTTTGAAATTGTCCAGGTCCACGAAGAGCAGACCGACTTGCTCGTCATCAATGGCCACCCGTGTAAGTTCATGCTCGAGCCTGCTGAGCAGCAGACTGCGCGTGGGCATACCGGTCAGGACGTCGTGCGTGGCCGCGTGTATCAGGTCCGCGATCAAGGCCAGGGTGTCTTGCTGCGATGACACCTGCGGGTCGCGCAAGGAAAGCAACATTTCCGCCGAGGCAAGCAATCGGTCCGTGTAGCGGATATTCAGGTGCCTGGTGGAGCGCGGTGTTTCGCCCGTGGAAGCGCCTGGAGCGGGGGACAGACTGTCCTGCTGCTTCGCATTGTCCATTCGGGGAACCTCCCTCAAGCTTTGCCGCGATCAATGTACCACCAGTCGAAGATGGGTCAAATGTCGCTCAGGTCTGCGCTGTGTGGCGCAAAACCCTGCTATCGGTGCAGGTTTTAGATCGCAAGGCTTTCAGCTCGTCAGGTGCTCCACACATGGAGAGCCCGACCTTGAACCGCGCAATGGCATCCACGGAAGTGAGTTCTAACGGAGTGGGCGCGAAATATTTGTCGAAATCCTATCCGATCGAACTATCTCCAACCCATTCGTTGGCCTCAAGCCGTAACAAATGTTGCTTAACGTTGATCGGGTCACAACGTATTTCTTTTACCGATATTCATCAAGGGAAAGCTGCATGAAACACACTGCTTTGAAAAGTATTGCCGCGTTGGTGTCTGGAGCCGCGTTGGTTCCGGCCAGCTTTGCGGGTGATGCCAACACCACTACGCCCATCAAACACGTGATTGTGGTTGTGGGGGAGAACAACTCCTTTGATACGGTGTTCGGTACTTACATTCCGCCACGCGGCCAGTCTGCGCTCAACCTGCTCTCGCAAGGTATCGTCAAGGCCGACGGCACGCCCGGTGCAAACTACAGCAAGGCTGTGCAAAGCCAGGCCAGCAATGGGACCGGCAGCTACACGCTGACGCCCACCCGCCAGGGCCCTTTGGCTGCGTTGCCGCAACCCACCCTGATCGGTGTGTATAACCCGACAACACTGACCCTCTATGGCACAGCACCGGACCCGCGTTTCAACGGTCTGACCGCCAACGGCCCGTTCCAGATCAGCAAGTACGTGCCCTATGGCACGGCCACTTCCGACGTGGGTGATCCCGTGCACCGGTTCTTCCAGATGTGGCAACAAACTGGTGGCACCAATGAGAAGCATGACCTGTTCCAGTGGGTGGCTACCACCGTGGGAACGGGCGGCGCGACCGGCGGAGTGACCGCCGCCTCCACCGGGCAGGGCGGCGAGCTCATGGGCTTCTACAACATGAACCAGGGCGACGCACCCCTGTTCAAGTCCCTGGCCCAGCAATACGCCATCAGCGACAACTACCACCAGGCCGTGATGGGTGGAACGGGCGCCAACTTCTTCGCACTGGCAACGGCAGGTGATGCCGCCGTCTACAACGTCAATGGTGTGCTGGCCACGCCACCGGCCAACGAAATTGAAAACCCGGACCCGCAGACGGGCACTGACAACTTCTACACCAACGATGGCTATTCCGGTGGCTCGTATGTGAATTGCTCCGACCCCTCGCAACCGGGCGTGGCCGAGATCCATGCGGTACTCGCCGCCAAGGGCAGAAGCAGCAACTGCGAAGGCGGTGCCTACTACCTGGTGAACAACTACACACCTGCGTACGACGTGTATGGCAATGCCACGGCACCTACCTCCGGCAACTTTGTGTACCCGCCACAGACAGTGCCTACCATTGGCGAACTGCTATCCAACAACGGCGTGAGCTGGAAGTGGTACACGGGTGGTCGCGAGGACGCGGACGTGACGTCTGACCCGTTCTACCAACTGGTCTATCCACAGGTGTTTGCGGGCGTCAAGGCCAAGCTTCCCGCAGGAACCCCAGACTCCGTGATTGCCACCTACGCAACGCCGGTGGCCATCAGCAAGACGCGTGAACTGATTTACAACAGCATTGGCGACCCGCTCAACGTGTCTACCAATGTGGTGAACTCTGCGCTGCGCAACAACCTGCAAGGCCTCACCACCTTGTATGCAGATATCAGCAACAACACGGTTCCGGCTGTGTCGTTTGTAGTTCCCAAAAATATCTATAGCGGACACCCCGGCTATTCGGCTCCAGGCAACTATGAACTATTCCTCAACGACCTGATCACCAAAGTCAAGGCCAATCCGGCTCTGTGGGCACAGACAGCCATCCTGATCACCACGGATGAAGGCGGTGGCTACTTTGATACCGGCGCCATCCAGAACCTGGACTTCTTTGGTGACGGCCCGCGTATTCCTCTGATTGCTGTCTCACCGTTTGCCAAGAAGGGCTATGTGGACCATGTCTATCACGACCATGTGTCCATCGCCAAGTTCATTGAAAAGAACTGGAGCCTGCCCACCTTGTCCAACCGCAGCCGCGACAACCTGCCCAACCCGGTCAAGAACGTCAACAACCCGTACCTGCCTGCCAACCAGCCAGCCATCGGCGACCTGACCAGCCTCTTCAATTTCTAAGCCCCACATCTTTTGTTCTGGAAGAAAACCATGACTCTCTTTTTCAAAATCGCAGCAGCCGGCCTGATGGCCGTCGCAGGGCTTGCCAACGCAAGCGTGGTGGAACCGTTCACGGGCGGCCAACTGTCCACCCCGGGCTGGTCGGTCGGCGTTGGCGCCGATGCCAGCAGCTTTGTGTCGCCCGCACCGGATGGCACCAGCGGCATCTACCTCACCGACTCCACCTGGTCGGTCAACACCGCCATTGATTTCCATGTGGGGGAAGTGCTCAGCGCCTGGATCAATCCCGGCCCCAGCGCCGATGCGGTCAGTGGCAGCCAAGGCGGACGCATCAGCCTTGGCTTTGCGTCTGACAGCGCAAGCACCTATGCCTTGACCGCCGCGTCCGACACCAACCAGTTGCTGTTCCAGAGCGTCTCTGGCATCGCTTCGCAAACGCCCAGCTTCAGCGATGGCGTGGCCAGCACGGCCAGCTTTGGTAACCAGTGGTACAAGCTGTCCATCAGCTGGCTGGCAAGCGGCATCACCGGCAATTTGTACGACGTGGACGGCACCACGCTGCTGCGTTCGGTGAACATGTCCGCCCCCCTTACCGGCAACACCGGCATCGCCTTGTTTGGCAACGGCGGTGCCGCGGTCACGTCCTTGGCCGTGACGCCCGTGCCGGAGCCTGAGTCCTATGTGCTGTTGCTCGCTGGCTTGGGGCTGGTGGCCTCGCTGGTGAAACGCCGCAAGCCTCAGCCTGCCTGAGGCTGCGCCGTAGTGCCGGGCATTTACAGGGGACCCGTACAATCGATTTTCATCCACACCCCTCACCCCCGGCACATTGAACTTCTGGCCTTTTCTCACGCGTTTTGGAGGTGCTGAAGTCGTGTTGCCAGCAGCGCTTCTGGCGCTGTTGACCCTGTGCATCCAACCCGGTGGACGTCAGCTGGCAGTGCGCTGGGCCATGGGCTTGGCTGTGGCGATTGCGGTGACTGCAGCGAGCAAGGTGCTGTTCATGGGCTGGGGTCTGGGCTCTGCTGCCCTGAACTTCACCGGTGTGTCCGGGCACACGCTGCTTGCAACCGCCGTCTTCCCCGTGGTGCTGCCCTTGTTCGGTTCGCCAGCCGCTTCGCACCGCCGAAACATGCTGTTCGCAGTGGGATGTCTGCTGGCCCTGCTGATAGGCGTGTCCCGCCTGGTGCTGCATGCCCATTCCCCGTCTGAAGTGCTGGCGGGTTGGGCACTGGGAGGCGGCGTTGCGGTGTGGGTGCATCGGCACCCCGCACCAGCGGTTTTCCCCCATCGTCCCGTGATCGCGGGCGTGTTGGTAGCCTGCATTGCGCTGGCCTTGTACAGCGTGGACCATTCGCCCAGTCATGCATTGATCACGCGCGTGGCCTTGCAGTTGTCCGGACAACCCGAACCCCATTCGCGAGCCGCCATGCTGGCGCGGTCTGCAACGGCCCATGCGCAACGGCTGCTCCAGCCCTAGCGCTTCGGTGACGAAGTCTGCTTCCCGTTTTCGGCTTTGGGGTACTACGGTGTTGTGCTGGCCCGCCTGTGGCCACTGTGGATCAGTCCGATGACACTGCCCACCACCAGCACCAGTGCCACTACCTGGTAGCCGTGCACTTCCTGACCCAGGACCGCCAGGGAGATCAGCAGCGTCAAGGCCGGTGCCGGGGCGGTGATGGAAGCGCCGCGGGACACGTCGATCAGCTTGACCGCGTAGAACCATGACAGCAGTTCCAGGTAATAGGCGCAGCCCATCAGGAAAGCGATCCCCTGGAAGCGGGGTGCCGTGGCCGTTGCCACCAGCCCGTCCAGTCCCTGGTTCCACACGCTTGCGGCGCCCAGCAGCACGGTGGCGATCAGCACGCGCGTCACGATGACCTCCGACGGCGTGATGGCCGAGGCATTCATCATCTCTTTGATGATGACGTGGGCGATGCTCCAGAGCAGCGGCACGACCAGGGCCAGCCAGAAGCCGCCGGTAATCGCGGACAACTGCCACGTGCCCTGGGTGCCCAGATAGACCATGGCGGCGGCAATCACCAGCATCAGGCCGATTTCCGCCATGGACTTGCGCCGCTTCAGAAAGAATGCCTCCCACACCACGGCGAACAGCGGGTAGGCCTGCACGGCAACGGCAAAGGTCACCGGCCCGGCGCGGTCCACCGCCAGCACATAGACGAAGGTGGCAGCACCGAACAGGGTGCCGGTCAGCAGCACCAAAGCCCATGTCCGCCCTTTGCTGAAGTGCGGCTTGCTGGCGTGCGCCTCGGGAGCGGGTTGCGGTGTTCTGCCTTGCAGCAGGTAGACGGGTACGGCAAATACCAGCTGCCAGAACGAGAGCCAGAAGGAAAACGCCATGGCGTTGCCTTCGCCGTTGCGCAAGGTTGCGATGATGGGCAGCAGCCCCAGGATCAGCAGGCACAGCAGCGAGAGCTGCACACCCCTGGCGTGGCTGTGCTGCGGCACCTCAGTGCCCGCTCCAGCGCGGTGGGCGCTTCTCGCCGAAGGCGCGCGGCCCCTCCTGCGCGTCTTCGGATGTGAGCATGGCGCGGTACTGGGGCAGGGTGCCACTGCGCAGCGTGCTATAGGCTTCTGCCAGGGGCTGGCCTTCGGTGGCGCGCAGCACTTCCTTCACAGCAGCCAGTGCCAGCGGTGCCGCCAGCACCATCTGGGCGGCGAGCTCCTGTGCGGTCTGCAGCAGCGCGTCCGCAGGCACCACCCGGTTGGCCAGGCCCCATTGCGCTGCCTCGGCAGCCGACATGCGCCGTCCCGTGAGCAGCAGCTCGGTGGCAATGGCACGCGGCAATCTGCGCGGCAGGCGCAGCACGCCGCCGGAGTCGGCCATCATGCCCAGTTTGACCTCCGGCAGGGCGAACTCGGCCGTGTCGGCCACCACCATGAGGTCTGCCGCCAGTGCCAGTTCAAAACCGCCCCCAAATGCCAGGCCGTTGACCGCGGCAATTACCGGCTTGCTCAAGGAAAAATACTCGGTCAGTCCGGCAAAGCCGCCCGGGCCGTGGTCGGCATCGATGGCTTCGCCTTCGGTTGCGGCATTGAGGTCCCAGCCTGCGGAGAAGAAGCGCCCGGTGCCGGTGATGATGGCCACGCGCAAGGCCGGGTCGTCCTGCAGCTGCCGGAACGCCGCATACAGTGCCTGGCTGGTGGGCACGTTGATCGCGTTGGCCTTGGGACGGTCCAGGGTGATGGTGAGCACACCATCGCGGGCTTGGGTACGTACGGCTTCAGTCATGGGGTGTGTTTCCTGCCAATCGTATCAGTGCGTCCACCGCCACCACGCCGCGCCCTGCGGGCAGCACGAGGATGGGATTCACATCCAGTTCCAGCAAATCGTCAGCATGGGCTGCACCATAGGCGGCGATGGATGCAACGGCTTGCACCAGCGCATCCACGTCCCCGGCGGCCTTGCCGCGGTAGCCGTTCAGCAGCGGCCAGGTTTTGAGGGACTGCAGCGCTGTGCGAATGTCTTCTGGCGATGCGGGCAGCAGCAGTGTGGCCGCATCCTGTATCAGCTCCACGAGAATGCCACCGGTGCCCAGCGTCAGGGCCAGGCCAAACTGTGCATCGCGCGTGATGCCTACGATGATTTCGGCCACTACCTCGGTTGCCATCTGCTCCACCAGAAAAGCGTTCGACAGATGGCGCATGCTCTCCACAGCTGCTCGCACCGCGTCAGCGGACTTCAGGCCCAGCTTGACACCACCGGCCTCGGTCTTGTGTGCCAGCGTGTCGGACACCGCCTTGACCACTACCGGATAACCCAGCGCTTCGGCGGTAGCGACTGCAGCCGGGGCAGTGACGCAGGCACCACGCGGAATCGGCACACCAAAGCCCTGCAGCGCGCGCTTGCTCGCCACTTCGTTGAGCATATGACTGGTGGCATCTGCTGCATGGGCCGTCCATGGCGTGGCCGCAACGGGTGTCGCCTGAGCACAGCGCGCCTGGGCCGCACCAATGCGCGCTGCGTGTGCGATGGCAGCCAGGCAATCATGGGTGCCCTGCATGGGCGCCACACCTTGCTGCAGCAGGCGCTCGCTTACCGCGTCGGGCAAGCCCTCGGGCAGGGAGCTCAGCACCACCGCGACGGCGCCCGTTTGGGCTTGTGCCGCCACAAAGGCATCCAGCGTGGTCTGCCAGGTACTGCCATTGCAACGGTTGGCACGGGGAAAGTCCAGCACCAGCACATGGGCGTCAAAGCCACAGTCCATCATGCCGGCAAAGCACTCGGTCTGCGCTTCCAGATTGCCCCAGATATAGGTGTGGTAGTCCAGCGGGTTGGCCACGGTGACCTTCTCACCGAGCACGTCGAAGAGTCGGGTGTGTGCTGCTTGCGGGATTTCCGGCATGTCCAGTCCATGCGTCTGGGCCAGGTCCGCCACCAGAGATGCCTCGCCGCCCGAGCAACTGGCCGAGATGATGCGGTTGCCACTCAGGCCACCATGCACATGCAGGAACTTGAGCGTCTCCAGCAAGCCCGACACATCAGTCACCCGTGCCACGCCGCAGCGCGCAAACAGGGCTTCATACAGCTTGTCCGGCCCGGCCAGCGAGCTGGTGTGGCTCATGGTGGTGCGT
Organism: Rhodoferax sp. GW822-FHT02A01; assembly: GCF_038784515.1. Taxonomy (NCBI): domain Bacteria; kingdom Pseudomonadati; phylum Pseudomonadota; class Betaproteobacteria; order Burkholderiales; family Comamonadaceae; genus Rhodoferax; species Rhodoferax sp. GW822-FHT02A01. The sequence goes on along the minus strand of NZ_CP152376.1, from coordinate 5,180,837 downwards.
GCGCCCAACTCCGAGCTGCCAGCTTTGAGGGCCACCAGCGGGATGCGTTTTTCCAGCGCTTTGATCGCCACACGCGAGAAGGCCGCCACATCGTCCAGGCCCTCGATATGCATGCCAATAGCGGTGACACGCGGGTCCAGCAGCAGGGCTTCGATGATGGCGTCCATGCTGTCGCCGGCCTTGTTGCCCACGGTGATCAGATAGGCCAAAGGCAGGCCACGGCGCTGCATGGTCAGGTTCAGACCGATGTTGCCGCTTTGCGTGACGATGGCCACACCGCGCTCCTCGCGGTGTCCGCCATGCTGGTCCGGCCACAGGGCCACGCCGTCCAGGTAGTTGAGCAGCCCATAGCAGTTGGGGCCGATCAGGGCCATGTCACCCGCCGCGGCCACCAGTTCCCGTTGCAGCGCCGCGCCTGCTTCACCCACTTCGGCAAAGCCGGAGGCATAGCAGATGGCGCCACCCGCGCCGCGGGCCGAGAGCTGTCGCACCACGTCCACGGTTGCCAGTGCCGGCACGGCGACAAAGGCAGCGTCAGGTGCTGCAGGCAATGACGCAACGTCAGCAAAGCAGGGCAGGCCCTCCATCTCCGTGCGCGTGGGATGCACCGGCCAGATGTCGCCTGCAAAGCCCAGCTTGCGGCACTGGCGTATGGCCTCGGCGGCAGCGTTGCCGCCGAATACGGCGATGCGCTGGGGCGAAAACAGTTGCGTGAGGCGGTTCATGCGCCGTGCGCACGCAGCATGGCGCGCGAGATGATGTGGCGCTGGATTTCGCTGGTGCCGTCCCAGATGCGCTCCACCCGCGCATCGCGCCAGAAGCGCTCGATCGGCAGCGAATTCATCAAGCCCATGCCGCCAAAGATCTGCAGCGTCTGGTCGGTGATGCGTGCCAGCGCCTCAGACGCAAACAGCTTGGCCATGGCGGCGTCGGAATCGGTCATGCTGCCTTGGTCGCACTTCCAGGCGGCTTGCAGGGTGAGCAGGTCGGCGGCTTCGAGTTCGGTGGCCATGTCGGCCAGCTTGAAGCCCGTGCCCTGGAAGCGGCCAATCGGTTGCCCAAACTGCTTGCGCGTGGCGGCCCATTCGGTCGCCATGTCGAGCACGCGGCGGCCGCGTCCTACGCTGGTGGCGGCCACGGTCAGGCGCGTGGCGCCCAGCCATTCGCCCATCAGGTCGAAGCCCTTGCCTTCTTCGCCCAGGCGTTTGGAGACCGGTACGCGCACGTTGTCGAAGAACAGCTCGCACTGGTGGTAGCCGCGGTGCGACACACAGGCCGGGCCGCGGCGGCGCGTTACACCGGGCGTGTCAAAGTCCACCAGAAATCCGGTGATCTTTTTCTTGGGACCGGCCTTGGTCTGCTCCACGTCGGTGGCGGCAAACAGGATCACGTAATCGGACACATCGGCATGGCTGATGAAGTGCTTGCTGCCATTGATGATGTAGTCGTCACCCTCGCGCACCGCCTTGGTCTGCATGCTGCGCACGTCCGATCCGGCGTTGGGTTCGGTCATGGCCAGACAATCATGGCGTTCGCCGCGTATGGTGGGCAGCAGGTATTCCTCGATCTGCGTGCCGGTGCAGCCGCGCAGGATGTTGCTGGGGCGCGCCACCAGCATCTGCAGGCCGTAGGAGGCGCGGCCCAGCTCACGCTCCAGCAGCGTCACACCAAAGTTGTCCAGTCCACCGCCGCCATATTCCTCGGGCATGTTGGCTGCATACAGGCCCACTTCAATGGCCTTGGCCTGAATCTCTGCAGCCAGGTCGGGCGGGATCTCGTCGGTGCGCTCCACCAGGTCTTCGTGGGGGTAGATCTCGGTTTCGATGAAGCTGCGCACGGTGTCCACCAGCATGGTGTGTTCGTGGCTGAGTTGAAAGTGCATGGTCAGTCTCTGTTGCGTTGTGAGTCAAACAGCCTTGCGGCGAATCCCGATGGAGGAACCTGCCTGCGCCGGGCGCGGCAAGGCAGCGTGCGCGGTGTGAATGGCCTGGATGCGCTCCAGCAGCCAGGGCGGCATGGGTGCGGCGCGCTCGGCTTTCATGTCCACATGCAGCAGCATCTGTTCGCCAGTGGCCAGCAGCACGCCGGTCTTGCCATGGAACATGCTGTGGAAGATGTGTACGCGTTTGGCGTCCACATCCAGCACCTGCAGCGTGAGCTTGAGCGGATCGTCCACGGAGGCTTCGCGTATGTTGTGGATATGGGTCTCGACGGTGTAGAGCGACAGGCCCTGTTCGTCGCGGTAGCGTTCGTCGATGCCGATGAAGCGGAAGAAGGCGTCCGAGCTGTCACCAAACACCAGCAGAAAGCAGGACTCGCTCATGTGGCCGTTGTAGTCCACCCATTGCGGTTGCACGGTGGGGGAGTGCAGTTGCAGGGGGGCCGGTATGGGGGCCGTGGGGTCCCAGGGTTTGGCGGGCGTGTTTTCCAACGGGGTGGTGACGCGGCCTGCTTGTTGGTGTGGATCGGTCATCGGTTTGAATGGTTCGTTCTGGTGGTATTGCTGGGAACCCATTTGTGCACGTTGTGGTGGTTCAGTCGCTGACAGCGGGGTGGCTGTTTCCGTCCGTGTCCCCCGCCCTGCGGGCTCCTCCTTTACCTACCGGAAACAGCCACCCCGCTGTCAGCGACAAGTTCGGGTGTTTCAACGTTGCATTCAACATCCTTGGCGCACCAACAGTGGTAGCGGACGCAGGACGGCATGGCACACCGCTGCGGTAGGTAAAGGAGGAGCCCGCGCAGTGGGCGGGGGACACGGACGCAGCGGTGTGCCATGCCGTCCTGTGTCCAGTGAAGCTGCCGCCTGAATACATGGGCTATTCCAAGGCTACTTGCGCGGCACAGGCAACGCAATACTGCGCCCCGCATTGGCAGGCCGTGGCAGTGCCGCATGCGCCTGAGCCAATGGCAACAGAAGCGCTGCCACCTGCGGCGCAAACGGTGCAGTCTTGGGCCCCGTCTCCGCGTTGGACACATCGATGTTGGAGAGTATCTGCTCGTTGGTCGCCAAGAGCGTTCCGTCGTCCTGGCGGTGCAGGCTGTGGAACAGATGCACCCGCTTGGCGTCCACACCCAGGATCTGCGTACGCACCTCCACCATCACACCCTCGTGCACCTCCTGGATGTAGTTCAGGTGCACCTCCAGCGTGTACATGGTGTGGCCCGTCGCCTTGCGGCCTGCCCCGTCCAGGCCGATGCGCTCCATCAGCCCATCCGTGGCCAGGCTGAAGATCACCAGGTAGTAGGCGTCGTTCAGATGGCCGTTGTAGTCCACCCAGGCCGGCTGCACCGGGCCTTGCCAACTGATCAAGAGGTTACTCATCGAGCGAAATGCCGTGCTTGATCTTGGTGGCGCGGATGGCCGCTTGCACCGCCATCAGGCAGTCGTCACGGTAACGCTCGAGGTCGGCAATGCTGTGGTTGCCCAACTGGTCCTTGGTGCCGTCCACCACCTTGTCGATCAGCGCGTCGGTGAGTTCGGGCGCCACCAGCTTGGTCCAGGGCAGCTTGAGTGCGGGGCCGAACTGCGCCATGAAGTGGCGCATGCCGGCGTCGCCGCCAGCCAGCGTGTAGATCAGGAAGCTGCCCATGAAGGACCAGCGTATGCCCGCACCATAGCGAATGGCATCGTCGATCTCGCCGGTGCTGGCCACGCCTTCGTTGACCAAGTGCAGGGCCTCGCGCCACTGGGCTTCGAGCAGGCGGTCGGCGATGAAGCCGGGCACTTCCTTGCGCACATGCAGGGGCTTCATGCCCAGGTTTTTGTAGACGGTGATGGCGGCCTGCTTGGCTTCTTCCGAAGTCTTTTCACCGCCCACCACTTCCACCAGCGGCAGCAGGTAGACCGGGTTGAACGGATGGCCCACCAGGCAACGCTCGGGGTTTACTGCCTTGGCATAGAACTCCGTGGGCAGCAGGCCGGACGTGGAGGAGCCGATGATCACATCGGGCTTGGCTGCGGCGCTGATCTTGGCGTGCAGGTCGATCTTGAGCGACAGCGTTTCGGGTGCGCTTTCCTGGATGAAGTCGGCATCCTTCACGCACTCTTCCACGGTGGCCATAAAGCGCAGGCGCTCGGGCGATGCGCCGGGCTTGAGGCCGTTGGCGATCAGCGCGGGCCAGCACTTCTTGATGCGGTCACGCAGATTGGCCTCGGCATTGGGCGCCGGGTCCCAGGCGATCACGTCCAGGCCGTTGGCCAGCGCGCGGGCGATCCAGCCGCTGCCGATCACGCCGGTGCCCAGTGCTGCAAAAGTCTTGATGTCGGTCTTGAATGTCATGTGTTGTCCTGTGGTTCAGAAGAAAGAAGGGCTCAGCGTTTCTTGAGGTTCATCTTGATGCGGCCTTCAGCCGGTGTCATGGGCTTGGCTCCCATGCATTCGATCAGCTTGATCACGCGCTCCACCAGCGTGCCGTTGCTGGCGGGTACACCCTTGTCCAGCCACAGGTTGTCTTCCAGACCCACGCGCACATTGCCGCCCAGCAGAATGGCTTGCGCCGCCATGGGCATCTGCAGGCGGCCGATGCCAAAGCCGGCCCAGGTCACGCCAGCGGGCAGGTTGTCCACCATGGCCTTCATGGTGGTGGTGTCGGCGGGGGCGCCCCATGGAATGCCCAGGCAGAGCTGGAACAGCGGGTCGAACAGCAGGCCTTCCTTCATCATCTGCTTGGAGAACCACAGGTGGCCGGTATCGAAGATTTCCAGCTCGGCCTTCACACCCAGCTCGGTGATGCGCTTGGCACCTACGCGCAGGGCTGTGGGGGTGGAGACATAGATGGTGTCGCCATCGCCAAAGTTGAGCGTGCCGCAGTCCAGCGTGCAGATGTCGGGCAGCAGCTCTTCCACATGCACCAGGCGGGTCAGCGGGCCGACCAGGTCGGTGCCGGGGCCGTACTGCGTGGGCGTTTCGCCCGGGCCGATTTCCAGGTCACCGCCCATGCCGGCGGTCAGGTTGACGATGACGTCCACGCCCGAGGCCTTGATGTGCTCCATCAGCTCGCGGTAGAGCGCCGGATCACGGCTGCCTTTGCCGGTTTGCGGGTCGCGCACATGGCAGTGCACCACGGTGGCACCGGCGTTGGCCGCTTCGATGGCGGCGTCGGCAATCTGGCGCGGTGTGACCGGCACATGGGGGTTCTTGCCAGCGGTGTCGCCAGCGCCGGTCACGGCGCAGGTAATGATGATGTTCTGGTTCATAGGGCGTAGTCCGGTTCTTGTTGGTTGAGGATGGTTTTGAGGGCGGTGAAATGCAGGTTGGAAAATTCGGTGGGGTAGTCGTTCCACTGGCGGCAGGCCACTGCGGCCACGTCGTCGGGGATCAGCGCCAGTTCGCGTCCGGTGGCCAGGGCCGCCAGTTGCAGGGCGCAGGCTTTCTCCAGGTAGTACAGCTCGTCAAAGGCCTGGGCCACGGTGGGAGCGACCACGATCACGCCGTGGTTGCCCATGAACAGCACGCTCTTGCCGTGCTCCATCAGGGCGGCCACGCGGGCACCTTCGTCCGTGTGCAGCGCCATGCCGGCATAGCCGCGGTCGTAGGCAATGCGCTTGTGGAAGCGGCAGGCGTTCTGGTCCAGCATCAGGAACTCGAAGTCTTTGAGGCAGCACAGCGTGGTGGCGCTGTGCATATGCGTGTGCAGGATGCAGCGCGCCTGTGGCAGCTTCTGGTGCAGGGCCGCATGCAGCGTCCAGGCCGTGGGGTCGGGCGCATGGGGGCCCTGGTAGGTTTCGGGCTTGTCCAGGTTGAGCAGCAGCAGCTCGCTGGCGCGCACCAGGGAAAAATGCGCGCCCACCGGGTTGAGCAGGAACTCCCGGCCCGTGTCGTCGGTAGCCACGCTGAAGTGGTTGGCAATCGACTCATGCATGTTCAGCCGCGCCGCCCAGCGGAAGGCGGCTGCCAGGTCTTGTCGCAAGGTGTGAATGTGTGTCATGGTGGGAGCATCGTAGGCCGCTACAGGGGCCGCGTCTCCCTGTGCAACGACTTGTTGTTGACGAAAAGCGACAGACTTGAATCGGGGTTTTCCATGGGGAGACGCAATGAGGGCAGGCAGCACAGCCTGTAGCATCGCGCCCCATGGCTACCGACCTCACCTTTTCCGCCGACAGCACCATTCGCAACGAGCGCCGCGATTTCTCCGAATGGCATCGGGGCCGATCTATCTACGCGCTATGGGCACTGCAGTTCGACACCACGCCCTTGAAGCCACGCATGCAGGCCGCGCAAGAGGCGTTGGCCGATCTTCTGTTGCCGGGCTACGAAAGACAGCCACATGTCACGCTCAGCCTGTGCGGCTTTCCCAGCGCCCAGCCGCAATTCGACGATGATTTCGGACCGGCCTTGGTGCAAGCCCAGTTGCGCACCTTGCAGCAGGCAAACCCCACGGGTTTCGAGATCGCCATAGGCGGCCTGGACAGCTTTACCAGCGTGCCGTACTTCACCGTGCGCGACACGGCTGGACAGCTGCATGCCCTGCGCCATTGCCTGCAGCAAACGCCCGCCATTGCCGCCCACGGCGATTACACGCCGCATGTGACCATCGGCCTGTATGTTGACGTCTTCCCTATGGACTACGTGCTGCAGCGCTTGCGCGCAGTGGCGCTGCCTGCAGATCTGCATCTGCCGGTGACAGGCCTGTCCTTGCTGGGCTACCAGGCTGCGCACATTGGCGGGCCGCTGCACTGTGTGGCCAGCTATGCCTTTGCGGACCAGGCGCTGCAGTGGCACGGCGCGCCCTGGTTTGCGCTGGACGAGAGTCTGGTGCTTCAGTAACTGTGCTGGCGATGGATGTGCTTGGCCACCTGGATGCCGTGGGCAAATGACGTGGCCACACAGGGGTGAAAGGTCTGGCTGATCTCACCCGCTGCATACAGATGCGGCACCGAGGTTTCGCCCCAGAGGTTGGCCGCCACAAAACCAAGCGGCGTACGCTGCAGTGCTTGCAGACCTTCGGGGACCACGGCCTCGAAACCGAACTGCACGCTGATGGCATCAAAAACTTGTCCGTTGACCGTCATGTCACGCTGGCGCACTTCAAACGGGCCCACCACCACATCGCTGGCCGGTACCGCTGCGCGCAGCACATGTTGGGCACGCACGGCCCGGGCAAAGAGGGTGACGGACTGCGCACCGCGCCGCATGATGAAGCCGTATTGGTCAAAGGCGTTGTCGCCACCGCCCAGGAAGGCAACCCGCTTGCCTTGAACCTCCAGTGCCTCAGTGTTGTGGCCAGGTCCTATGGCCACAGCGCCCGCGTTGTGGAAACCGCCGCTACGAAAGCGCGCGCCAGTGGCCAGCACCACTTGCGGGGCCTGCAAGATGCCGCCATCTTCAAGCTCGACGGCAAAGCCGGTCGCGTTGGGTGATATCGCACGCACGCCAACGCCGGTTCGCAGGTCCACACCTGCGAACCGCAGCTGTGCATCGAGTCGCGCGGCAATCTCCTGGCCGGTGGCGTCCATCAAAGACGGCAGCCAGCGGTTTTCATAGGGGCTGAAAGTCTGCAGGCCGCCGGCCTGTGCACAGCGCTCCAGCAGCGTGACCGGGCAACCCAGCTGGTGCAACCACAGGGCGCAGGCGCTCCCGGCGGGGCCGGCTCCTATGACCAGGGTTGCAGCCGGGTTCATGGCGTGCGTCTGCCCAAAGCCAACAGGCCAGTGGAGAGGGATGTCCCGGCAATGATGACCAGCGCGCACACCACCATCCAACCGGTCACAGTCTCGCCCAGCAGCAGCACGCCATAGAACACGGCAAATGCGGGAATGGCAAAGGTCACTGCCAGGGCGCGGGAGGGGCCGGCCCGCTCAATCAGGCGGAAATACAGCACGTAGGCCAGACCCGTGCAGAGCACGCCCACCACAAGCACTGCCAGCCAGGCCTGCAGGCTAGGCGTTTGCGCAGGCCAGGTTGTCAGCATCAACGGAATCAGAAACAACGAGGCTCCAATCTGGCTGCCGGTCGCAGACACCAATGAAGGCAGGCCACCCATCCAGCGTTTGGCCACGCTGGCCGAAAGGCCGTAGCACAGGGTTGCCAGCAGGCAGGCCAGGATGGCCCAACCGGTGGACTGGCCGCTGGCATCGGGTTTGAAGCTGGCCTTGTCCCAGGCCAGCATGGTCACGCCCGCAAATCCGATGGCCAGGCCCAGCATGCGGGATTTTGTGGGCCGCTCACCCAGCCATATCCAGGCTATCAACGCGCCGAACAGCGGCACGGTGGCGTTCAATATGGCAGACAGGCCCGAGGTGATGGACAGCAACGCAAAACTGAAGCAGGCAAAGGGAATGGCCGAATTCATGACACCCACGACACAGGTGAGCTTCCAGTGCTGGCGCAAAGAATTCCCCAGACCTTTGAACAGCAGCAAGGGCACCAGGAACAAGGTGGCCACGCACACGCGCAGACCCGCCGCAGGAAAGACGCCGAACTCTTTGGACGCCACCCGCATGAACATGAAGGATGCTCCCCAGATGGCGGCCAGGAGCACGAAGTCCACCACCCATGGTTTGTTGTTGTTGGTTGTCATGCGGCTATTGTCTTTGGCTGTGATTTTTCCAGCTGGAGCAAGGTTGTTTTGCGGTCCAGTCCACCGGCATAGCCGGTTAGCGAGCCATCGGCGCCGACCACGCGGTGGCAGGGCACCACGATGCTGATCGGGTTGCGACCTACCGCGGCACCGACGGCGCGCACAGCGCTGCTCTTGCCGATGCGCTGGCTCAGCGTTCCGTAGGAAATGGTTTGCCCCGCAGGAATATCCAGCAGCGCCTGCCAGACCTGTTGCTGAAACGCAGTGCCTTGGGATGTGTCCAGCGGCAGGTCAAAGCGCTGGCGCGAACCGGCAAAGTACTGGCGCAATTGCGCGGCGGCCTGCAGCAGCACGGGGTGGTCGTCTTGCGCGGGCCAATGGTTGATATCGGGCATGTGCTTCTGGCCATCGAACCAGACGCCAGCCAGCCCGGCGTCGCTGGCGGCCAGCGTCATGCGGCCCAATGGGCTCTCGAAGCTGCAGCGCACCAGTCCGGTTGGGGTGTTTCTGCTTGTCATGGGGTGTCTCCTTGTGCGGATAGGGAATGCCAGGCGCGCACCACCGCATAGCTGCGCCAGGGGCGCCATGCTTGCGACAGACGCTCTGCTTCCCGCGCCGGATGGGCGTGCTGGCGCACGTCCAGCGCGAACTGCAAAGCCACGTCACCGGCAGGGAAGGCATCGGGCCAGCGCAATGCACGCATGGCGATGTAGCTGGCGGTCCAGGGGCCGATGCCGGGCAATTCCTGCAGCGCGGCCATGGTGCGGGCCACGTCGCCGCCCGGCTGCAAGAGGATCTGACCGCTGGCCACAGCCTGGGCCAGCGCGGTGATGGCGGCCTGGCGCTGCTTGACGATGCCCAGTGCACCTAAGGTGTCGCCGCTGGCATGTGCCAAACGAAGGGCATCGGGGAAGAGGTGGGAGAGCGCAACAAAGGGTGTTGCAAGTGGCGCACCCAGCGCCTGCACCAGGCGGCTGCTGAGCGTGCGTGCGGCAGCCACGGTGATTTGCTGCCCCAGAATGCCACGCACGGCGAGTTCCAGTCCGTTGAGCGTGCCAGGTACGCGCAACCCTTCCATGCCAGCAAAGCGCTCACCCAGAATGGCGGCAATGGCATCCGGTTCGGCGTCCAGGTCCAGCAGGTCGCGCAGCTCGGCCATCAGCTGGGGCAGGGCCGGCGCCAGGGACTCACTGAGCAGAAACTCCACGGCACATTGCGCGGGCACAAAGTGCGCCTGCACCCATCCCGCAAGCGTGTTGCCATTGCAATCCACGGCTATGGTGCGCCGGTAGGTCAGGGCGGCACGGTCCACCATTTCGACGCCGGGTATGGCACGCGTTTGCAGAAAAGCCAGCATGGCGTCAACGTCATAAGGTGGGCGGTAGCTGGCCTTGAGAGGGATGCCATGCACCGCAGCGCCAAGAGACTCCGTCTTGGCCCGCGCAGTGGCCTTGCCGGTTGCCACGTCCAGGGTCATGGCCCTGCTGGTTTTGCGCAGGGCACTGGGTTGCAGCCGGTAGTGCGCCACAAACGCAGCATTGAAGCGTCGCAGGCTGGCAAAGCCGCTCAGTGCTGCCACCTGGGTGACGGGAAGCTGCGTGTCGGTCAGCAATTGCTTGGCGCTGAGCAGGCGCCGCGTCTGCAGATACTGCAATGGCGACACGCCCCATTGCGCCTCAAAGATGCGGCGCAGATGCCGGTCGCTCACGCCCAACTTGGCCGCCACATCGGCCATGCTGCTGGCTTGTGCGGAGCGCGCCAGCTGGTCCAGCAAGCCAGCGGCCTGCTGCGCCAGGATGCCGGAGGCGTCCTGTGTGGACCAGGTGGCGCTGGACATTTGCGGAGCGATCTCCGGCCGGCAACGCAGGCAGGGGCGGAACCCTGCCGATTCGGCTTGGGCCGCCAGGGTAAAGAACGTGCAGTTTTCGGCCTTGGGTGTGCGCACCTTGCAGACCGGCCGGCAATAGATGCCGGTACTGCGCACCCCGGTAAAAAAGCGTCCATCAAAACGCGCATCCCGGGTCTTGAGGGCCAGGTAGCAGGCATCGTCATCAAGGGTAGAGGAAGCGGTGGACATGGCTGCATGATACGCACGGCATGTCACAAAACTCGCCGTTTACGGACATGTGCCTGTCACAGTCTGCCCCTACCTTGTCCTGCGGTATGTCAAGGTTCCCTGCACCTACAATGCGGGACGATCAAGACCACAGCTCCAAAGCATCGTTACAAGGGAATTTCATGCAAATCAGCGCTGGCATTTTCAAGGCCTACGACATCCGGGGCATTGTCCCCTCCACCCTCACCGAAGACGTTGCCCTGGGCCTGGGACGTGCCTTTGGCAGCATTGCCGTGGCACAAGGCCAAACCACCGTGGCCGTGGGCCGCGACGGGCGCCTGAGCGGCCCCATGCTGTCCGCCGCATTGATCCGTGGTCTGGTGGAAGCGGGTGTGCAGGTCATTGATGTGGGCATGGTCACCACGCCCATGCTGTACTTCGCAGCCAATACCCTGTGTGCCAGCGGCATCCAGGTTACCGGCAGCCACAATCCGCGCGACTACAACGGCTTCAAGATGGTCCTGGGTGGCAAGGCCATCTATGGTGATGAGATCCAGGCGCTGCGCCGCATGATCGAAAGCGATGGCTGGACCTTGCAGGCAGGTGGGTCCTGCAAGCAGGTAAACGTGCTGGCCGACTACACTGCACGCATCGTCGGAGACATCAAGCTCGCGCGCCCACTCAAGATCGTGGTCGACTCGGGCAATGGTGTGGCCGGTGCGTCGGCGCCCGGCATTCTGCGCGCCATCGGCTGTGAAGTCACCGAACTCTTCAGCGAAGTGGATGGCAATTTTCCCAACCACCACCCCGACCCCAGCAAGCCCGAAAACCTGCGCGACCTGATTGCCGCACTCAAGACCAGCGGCGCCGACCTGGGGCTGGCCTTTGACGGCGACGGCGATCGCTTGGGTATCGTCACCCGCGAAGGCAACAACATCTACCCGGACCGCCAGATGATGCTGTTCGCGCAGGACGTGCTCACGCGTGTGCCAGGTGGCACCATCATCTTTGACGTGAAGTGCTCGCAGCGGCTGGCACCTGCCATTGAGGCGGCTGGCGGCAAGGCACTGATGTTCAAGACCGGCCATTCCCTGATCAAGGCCAAGATGCGCGAGATCGGCTCCCCGCTGGGCGGCGAGATGAGCGGCCACATCTTCTTCAAGGAGCGCTGGTACGGATTCGATGACGGCACTTATGCGGGTTGCCGTCTGCTGGAAATCGTCAGCCGCGCTGCCGACGTGGGCGCGGTGCTGGACGCTTTGCCTACCAGCTTCTCCACGCCAGAACTCAATGTGTCCTGCGCCGAAGGCCAGGCCCATGGCTTGGTGGACCAACTGGTGGCCAAGGTGAATTTCCCGGCTCCGGCCGTTGTGAACACCATTGACGGCCTGCGCGTGGACTGGCCCGATGGCTTTGGCCTGGTGCGCGCCTCCAACACCACGCCGGTGCTGGTGCTGCGTTTTGAAGGCCACACGGCTGCCGCGCTGGAGCGCATCCAGAGCGCCATGCTGGAGCTGCTGCGCTCGGTCAAGCCTGACGCAAAAATCGAGGAAGCAGCGCATTGAGCCTGGATCCGAATTCGGCGCCGCGCATTCTCATCGTCAAGCTGTCTTCCTTGGGAGATGTGGTGCACGCCATGGCGGCGGTGCAGGACATCCGGCGCGCGCTGCCGCGCGCGCAGATTGACTGGGTGGTTGAACGGGGTTTTGCACCCCTGGTGGCGCGCTGCGAAGGTGTGCAGCGGGTCATCCCCTGCGAAATCCGGCGTTGGCGCAAGGCCCTTTTTTCAGCGCAGACGCGCAAGGAATGGCGGTCTTTCAAGACCGAGCTGCAGGCACAGGCTTACGACGCGGTCATTGATCTGCAAGGCCTGACCAAATCCGCATTGGTTTCCTGGCTCACCCGCATCAAGGTGGGTGGCTTGCGCTTTGGGCTGGCCAACCGCACCGATGGTTCCAGCTTTGAAGCGCCGGCACGCTGGGTGGCGGACCGAGCCATCACGCTGGAGCCGCATGTGCACGTGGTGCAGCGCTCACGCCTTCTGTGCGCGCAGGCCCTGGGGTATGAGCTGCAAGGTGAGCCGGTGTTCGGATTGCGCGCCGGTGCGCAGGCCGCCGTGCAGCCGCAACCACGAGCACAAAACTCCTTGCTGGCCCAAGCGGGTGCGGCGGCCAACCCGTTTGCACCGCGCAAGTCGGTGGTGGCGCTGGTGCATGGCACTTCCCGCGCCGACAAGGAGTGGCCGCTGCAGTCCTGGATAGAGCTTGGCAAGCGGCTCAACCACAGCGGCTTCTGCGTGGCCCTGGCCCATGGCAACCCGGCAGAAAAGGCCGTGAGCGAAAAGATCGCAGCGGAGTTGGCGGATGCCTGGGTCTGGCCTAGCATGCCACTGGATGCGCTCACCGATACCATGGCCCATTGCGCCGGTGTGATCGGGGTGGACAGCGGCCTGAGCCATATCGCTGTTGCCCTGGGGCTGCAGCATGTGCAGATCTACAACTTTGATACCGCCTGGCGCACCGGTGTGAACAATGCGCACCAGGTCAGCGTCTATGCACAACCCACGCCGGATGTGGACAGCGTGTGGCGGGCCTGGGATGCACTGGACACCCCGGTGCTGTGCCAATGATTCTTTCGCTCTACTCCCTGGCCATGTGGATGGTGCAGCCGCTGGTGCGACGCAAGCTGCGCCGGCGTGCAGTGGATGAGCCACGATACGGCCATGCGGTGGAGCAGCGTTTCGGCCATTACGAAGGTGTGCCGCGACCTGCCTCCGGGGGAGGTCCGTTGATATGGGTGCATGCGGTATCGCTTGGCGAAACGCGTGCGGCCGCCGTACTGATTGAGGCCTTGCGCCAAGATAACCCCGGTATGCGTTTGCTGCTGACGCACGGCACGGCTACTGGATGGGAGCAGGGCAGCAGCCTGCTGAAAGCGGGCGATGTGCAGGTCTGGCAGCCGTGGGATACGCCTGCCGCGGTGCAACGTTTTCTGCGGCACTTCCAGCCGCACGTCGGGTTGCTGATGGAGACCGAAGTCTGGCCGAATATGGTGGCTGCCTGCGTGCGGGCCAAGGTGCCGCTGTGTCTGGTCAATGCGCGCATGAGTGAACAGTCCCAGCGCAAGGCGCGGCGGCTGAGCTGGTTGTCCGGGTCGGCCTTTGCCGGGCTGCATCTGGTTCTGGCGCAGACCGAAGAAGACGCGGCACGGCTGCGTGCCTTGGGTGCCACGGTGCAGGCTGTGACTGGCAATCTGAAGTTTGATGCCACTCCCGATGCGGACAAGCTCTTGCGCGGCCGCCGCTGGCGCGCAGGCAGTGACAAGCCCGTGCTGATGTTTGCCAGCTCGCGTGAAGGCGAGGAGCAGATGCTTATCGATGCGCTGCGCCGCCAGCCCGCACTGCCCATGCAGTGGCTTGTCGTGCCGCGCCATCCGCAACGCTTTGACGCGGTGGCGGAGTTATTTCAGTCTGTAGGTTTCAGCGTCTCGCGCCGCTCAACCTGGGCCGATGCACCGCAGACTGCCGATGTATGGCTGGGTGATTCACTGGGAGAAATGCCGCTGTATTTCGGTCTGGCCGACATGGCTTTGTTGGGCGGCAGCTTTGCGCCTCTGGGCGGGCAGAACCTGATTGAGGCGGCGGCCTGTGGCTGCCCGATCGTGATGGGGCCGCACACCTTCAATTTTGCGCAAGCTGCGGAAATGGCTGAGGAAGCGGGTGCTGCGCTGCGCTGCGCGGATCTGGAAGACGCGCTACGCAAGGCGCTGCCTATCGTGAGCGATGGGCCGGCTCTGGAGCGCGTGCGTCACACGGCCCTGGCCTGGAGCCAGGCCCACCGGGGTGCCACGCGGCGAACGCTGGAGGCGCTCAGGGCGCTAATTGGGTGTTGATGGGCTGCAGGTCGTCTTCGTTGAGCAGACCGGTCGCCTGACGCAGCTTGAGGCCGCCCACCAGCACGTCGTAACGGGCCTTGGCCAGCGTGGCCTTGGTGGAGTAGAGCTGGCTTTGCGCATTGAGCACATCGATGTTGATCTTCACGCCCACCTGGTAGCCCAGCTTGTTGGCGTCCAGCGCGCTTTGCGTGGAGATTTCAGCCGCCTCATAGGCCTTTACCTGGGACAGACCGGATTGCAGACCCAGGAATGCCGTGCGGGTTCCCTGTGCCACGGAGCGCTTGGCTGCGTCCAGGTCGTTGCGGGCCTTTTCCTCCAGGGCCAAGGTCTCCTTGACCCGGTTCTGGATGGAGTAACCGGCAAACAGCGGCAGGCTGAAGTTCAGGCCCACGCTGGCGACATTGGCGGTGTAAGACGTGCTGGAGGTTGAACTGCCGTTGTTGTTGGCAGCGCTGTAGCTGCCGACCAGATCCAGGGTGGGCTTGTGACCGTCTTGTGCCTTCTCGGTCTCCAGCTTGGCCACATCCAGAGCGATCTGAGCCTGCTTGATCACCGGGTTGTTGGCCTCGGACTGCTGCACCCAAGGCTCCACATCCGCTGGCTGTACATCGCTGAGTTTGACCGGGGCGCGCAGCGGCTTCGGTGCCGTGCCGCTTCTGCCCACCAACTGATCCAGCGCCACGGATTTGACACGCAGGTCGTTTTCCGCTGCCAGCTCCTGGGCCACGACCAGGTCGTAGCGGGCTTGTGCATCGCGGGTGTCCACGACGGTGGAGGTGCCCACCTGGAAGTTGCGCTTGGCGGACGCCAATTGCTCGGCGGTGGCAGCCTTCTGGCTGCGCACAAAGGTCAGGTTGTCTGTGGCGGCCAATACGTCGAAGTAGGCCTGGCTGACCCGCACGATCAGATCCTGCTCGGCGGCTTGTAGTTGTGCCTGCGAAATTTCTGCCTGCTTCTTGCCTTGCTCATAGGTAGCCCAGTTGCCGGGGCGGTACAGGGGCTGCGTTGCGGACAGCGCTGCTGACTGGGTGTTGTAGTTGCGGCCGTCCAGCGATGCCAGGCTACTGGTCTGATTGGTCTGGCTTGCACTGGCGCCCAGTCCAACCGAGGGCAGTATGCCCGCCTTGGCCTGATCACCCTTGGCGATGTTGGCATCAGCCTGCGCCTTAGCCGACAGGTAAGTAGCGTCATAGCTCTTGGCGGCCGCGTACAAGTCAACCAGGCTCTGTGCCTGCGCCATGCCGGAAAGGCCGGCTCCCAGGGCTACCAGCAGTGGCAGGAGATTCGTGGAGAGTGGGTTGCGAGTACGGTTCATGGAGTGCTTTCGATGGAGCGGATTTCAGGCTAAGGCAATGGATGTCAGTAGGTATTCAGACTGGGGTCCACTTCGGCTGCCCACGCATGGATACCCCCGGCAATATTGGCCACATTCTCAAAACCACGGCTGGCCAGAAACTGGGCGACCTGCATGCTGCGTCCGCCGTGGTGACACAGGCAGGCGACCGGCTGCTGCGGGTCCAACTCGGCCAGGCGCAGCGGGATCGTGCCCATGGGGATGGTCAGCAATGTAAAGCCGTCGGGCTTGACGCTGGCGATCTGCAGCTCCGCCGGTTCGCGCACATCCAGCACGACGGGTTCGCCATGTGCGCGTGCCTGTTCCAGCCAGGCGGACAAGTCCTTGGGACGGAATTGAGAAATCATGGGATATGCCTGAATAAGACGTTCGGATCAGAACGTGAAGCGTGACACCTGCGCAAAGTTCTGCAGACGCGGTGCGTCGCAATCCCAAGGCTGGCTGGTGCGGAAATCTGTGGCACTGGTGCGCGTGATGATGGTGGCGCGCATGATCGGGTCGTCTCCCACGATGGCTGCCAGGCGGCCGCCGATCTTGAGTTGATCGAGTAATTTGTGGGGCACATCCGCCACCGAGCCACCCAGCACGATGACATCGAAGGGGCCTTGTGCCGCTGCGCCCTGTGAGCCGTCACCCTGGCGTACGTCGACGTTGGTAATGCCGGCCTTCTGCAGATTGCTCTTGGCAAATGCAACCAGTTCGGGCGAGAGTTCCAGTGACAGCACGCGCGCTGCACGGCGGGCCAGCAGGGCGGTCAAAAAGCCGGAGCCGGTGCCGATTTCCAGCACGCTGTCGGTCTTTTGCACGGCTGCGTCCTGCAGCAGACGTGCTTCCACACGGGGAGTCAGCATGTACTGCCCGCCAGGCAGCGGAATTTCCAGATCGGCGTAAGCCAGTGCCTTGTGTTCCGGCGGTACAAACTCGTCACGACGAACCGATGCCAAAAGGTCCAGAACGCCGGAGTCCAGCACATTCCAAGGGCGGATCTGCTGTTCAATCATGTTGAAGCGGGCGGTTTGGATGTCAAAAGCAGGCATAAAATACTCCTAGGGGGTATATTGGTGAATTCTAATCAATTCTAGGGGACTGCGGACCTGATCTCCCACCCAGAATGCGTTTGGCCCATTGCGCCAAATCATCCATGTAGCAGTACACCACGGGTACGACGACCAAAGTCAGCAAAGAAGACGTGATTACCCCGCCTATTACCGCCTGACCCATCGGTGCGCGCTGCTCGGCGCCTTCGGTCAACGCAAATGCCAGGGGCACCATGCCAAACACCATGGCCAGCGTGGTCATGAGGATGGGGCGCAGCCGGACCCGGGCGGCCATCAGCAATGCCTCGTTGCGTGGCAGACCTGGGACAGTTTGACCCGTGTCGTCCACCCGCTCGTCGCGGGCGCGGATGGCAAAGTCCACCAGCAGGATGGCATTTTTGGTGACCAGACCCATCAGCATCACCACACCGATCACCGAGAACATGGACAGGGTGGAGTTGAACATCAGCAGCGCCAGCACCACGCCGATCAGAGTGAGCGGCAGCGCGGTCATCAGTGCCAACGGCTGTCCGAAGCTCTTGAACTGGCTGGCCAGAATCATGTAGATGAAGATGATGGCCATGGCCAGGGCCGAGACCGCATAGGCAAACGACTCGGCCATGTCCTTGGTGGAACCGCTGAACTGGTAGCGGTAGCCGGGTGGCATGGCGATGGTATCCATCGCGGCCTTGATGTCGGCGGACACCTCGCCGGCGGAGCGGCCCGAGACGTTGGCATTGATGGACACCTCGCGTGTCAGGTCGCGCCGGTTGATCTGGTTGGGGCCGGTAGAAGGCACCACGTGCGCCACTTGGTTGAGCCGGACGATGCGGGTGCTGCCATCCGGGTTGGTAAGGGCAAAGGGCAGCAGTTCCATGTCCTGCGCGCTGTTGCGTGCCTCGGGCGCCAGGCGCACGTTGACGTCGTAGGTCTGGTCATCCGGCGCGCGCCAGTTGCCCACCGTGGTGCCTGCCACGAGTGTGCGCAATGCGTTACCGATTTGCCCGATAGAGAGTCCCAGATCGGAGGCTGCATCGCGTTGCACCTGTACATCGAGCGTAGGCTTGTTGGGCTTCACGCTGGAGTCCAGGTCCACCAGCCCGGGGATATTGCGTATCTTGCCCATGGCCAGCAAGGTCAGGCGTTCCAGCTCGGCGGTGTCGGAGCCCAGGATGGAGAAGGTCACCGGCTTGTTGCCGCCTATGGGGTCCAGCAGGCCCACATGCGTGACCGTGATGCCCGCCACGCTGGAAAGCCGGTTGCGCAGCACCACCGACATCTGGTCCACGCTGCGGCTGCGCGCCTTGCGGTCCACCAGCCGCACGTAGACGCTGGCGTACATCTTGCCCTGTGCGGTACCTGTGTTGATGGTGGTGAGCGTGTAGCGCACCTCGGGGAACTCGCGCAGTATGGCTTCCACCTGTTTGCTGCGTGATTCCGTTGCCTCCAGCGAGGAGCCTACCGGCGTATAGAAATTGACCGACATTTCAGAGAAGTCGGACTTGGGCACGAATTCGGTACCCAGCAGCGGCACCATCAGGATGCTGGTGGCAAAGACCGCCAGCGCGAGCAGCACGGTTGCCAGCTTGTGCAAGAGGGCCCAGCGCAGGATGCCTTGGTACGCATGGGCCATTTGCTCGGTGGCGGAGTCAAACCAGCCGGTCACACGGCCAATGGTCTTGTCGTACCAGTTTTTGGGGCCATCGGGATGGTTGATGTCCGGGTCTTCCCAGACGCTGGACAACATGGGGTCGAGGGTGAAGCTCACGAACATGGAAATGGCTACGGCCGCCACGATGGTCAGGCCGAACTCGTGGAAGAACTTGCCGATGATGCCGCCCATGAACCCGATGGGCATGAACACCGCCACGATGGACAGGGTGGTTGCCAGCACGGCCAGACCGATTTCCTCAGTGCCATCCATTGCGGCCTGGTAAGCATGCTTGCCCATGGCCACATGGCGCACGATGTTTTCCCGCACCACGATGGCATCGTCTATCAGCAGGCCCACACACAGGCTCAGGGCCATGAGCGTGATCATGTTGATGGTGAAGCCCAGCATGTTCATGAAGAAGAAAGTGCCGATCAGCGCAATCGGCAGCGTCAGCCCGGTGATGACGGTAGAGCGCCAGGAATTCAGGAACAGGAAGACGATGAGCACCGTCAGCGCTGCGCCTTCAATCAGCGTACGCCGTACGTTCTCCACCGAGACGCGGATCTGGCGCGAGCCGTCAGTGATCTGCTCCAGGCGTACGCCGGGTGGCAACTGCTGCTGCATTTCTGCCAGCGTGCGTTGCAGGCCATCGACCACGGCAATGGTGTTTTCATCCTGCGACTTCTGCACGTTCATCAGCAGGGTGCGCTGGCCGTTGTAGAGCGCCAGACTTTCCACTTCCTGAGCGCCGTCGGCGACCCGGGCAATCTGGTCCACCCGCACTGGAACGCCGTTTCGGCGCGTCACGATGATGCGGCCGAAGTCCTCCGGCCGCTTCATGCGCGCCTGGATCTGGATGACTTTTTCCTGCTGCGCGTTGTTGATGGTGCCAATGGGAATTTCCTGGTTCTCGCTGGCCACGGCCGCCCCCACCTGATCGGGCGTGATGGACAGGGACTCCAGTGCCTGCGGGTTGAGGTAGATATTGATCTCGCGGTGGGTGCTGCCCACGGTGGTGACCGAACCCACGCCGCGCACGTTTTCCAGGCGCTTCTGCAATACCTGCTCGGCCCAGTTGCTGAGTTCCACCGCATCCGGCACCTTGCCCTTGGCAGTGGATGCGTCCGGCAACACGGCGACTGACCAGACGGCACGCGCAGCCGGATCGAACCGCAGCACACGCGGCTCCTTGACCTCAGTGCGCAGCAGGGGTTTGATTGCAGCGACCTTTTCGCGTACGTCTTCGGCCGCCTTGCGCCCGTCGATCGACAGGTCGAACTCCAGTATCACTACCGACTGGCCTTCGTAACTGCGCGAAGTCAGTGCCTTGATGCCGGCGATGGAATTAACGCCTTCCTCGATCTTCTTGGAGACTTCACTTTCCACCACTTCGGGCGAAGCGCCAGGGTAGTCCGCTGTAACTACCACTACCGGAAAGTCGACGTTGGGGAATTGGTCCACCTGCAGGCGCTGCAGGGAAAACAGGCCCAACACCACCAGGGCCAGCATGACCATGGTGGCAAAGACCGGGTTCTTCAGGCTGACGCGGGTAAACCACATCAGGGAGTTCCCGCCAAACGCTTGACCGGGGTGCCTGCCAGCAGGGCACCGGCATTGCCCGCCAGTACCGCGGCACCTTCGGGCAGTCCCTGGATTTCAACCATGGCAATGCCGGCGTGTTCACCGGCAGCGCCTAGCCTGACGCTCTGGTGGGCGACTTTGCCATCGGCGATGTACTGGACATAGGGTTGTGGCTTGTCGGTACGTACCGCGTCCAGGGGCACAGCCAGTACTTTCGCATTTCCTATGGCCAACGTGCCTTGTGCGAACAGGCCTTGGCGCAGGCCCGGTGTGTTGCTCACGGAGAAATACACCATGACCGACCGGCTGCCGGCAACCGTGCTGGGGTTGACGCGTGCGACCTTGGCGGTAACAGGTTGCGACAGACCTTCCACCACGAGCTGTGCAGTCTGCCCCGTCTGTACCCGCACCGAATCAGCCGCACCCAGCGCCGCTTCCAGTTCGAGCGACCCCAGGTCCACCACTTCCACCACGCGGGCGTCGATGGCCACACGCTCACCGTTCTGCACCAGACGCTGTGATATCTGACCGTTGATGGGTGATTTCAGAATGGTGTCGTCCAACGATTTGAGAGCCAGATCGGCTCCGGCCTGCGCCGCCTTGTAAGTGGCTTGCGCGGAGGCCAGGTTGTTGAGCGAGTTGTCCAGTGCGGTGCGAGAGATGAAGCCCTGGTCCACCAGGGACTTGTTGTTGTCCAGCGTGCGCTGCGCAATGTCGAGCTGGCCTTTGGCCGATTCGGCCTGTTGCTGCGCCTGGTGTACGCGGGTCTGGTATTCGGAGGTGTCCACACGGGCAATGACCTGGCCCGCCTTGACGTAGTCGCCTTCACGAACGTTAAGCCCCAGCAGCTCGCCCGCCACCTTGGCTTTGACAAAGGCGGAATTCACGGCCTTGAGTGAGCCGGATATGTGCAGCGTTTGCGTCAGCTCGACCGTCTGCGCCTGCAGCATGTCGCTGGGCGCGATTTCTACGAAGGTTTGCTGCTTTTGCGCAGTCTGTTGCGCCTGCTTGGCAGCCTCGCGTGAAGACAGGGCGCGCAGCACACCGGCCGCCAGCAAGGCCGTGACCACTCCCGCCACGACCCATTTCAAGGAGATTTTCATTGCTTGATTTTCTTGTCGGTCGAGTCGGCGCCTGTGTTCGAGCTCAGTCCATGCAGAAGAATATGCAGTTGCGACGCGATATAGCGCGACGGGTCCAGTTCCAGACGCGCGTCGCCGCAGCTGCCGCGACCATGCTTCCACAGGTTCAGAAACATCAGGGGTGCAATGACGCTGAAGACGCTGTAATCCGGATCGATGGCGCGGAACTCGCCGCGCTCCACTCCACGCTGCAGGATGCGCTTGACCAGGTCGTTGCCAGGCTGCACCACTTCCTGCTGGAAGAACTGGACCAGTTCCGGGAAATTGCCGGCCTCACTCATCATCAGCTTGGGCAGGCCGGAGGCGCGCGTGGCACCCACCCGTTCCCACCAGCTGTTCATGCAGTAGTTCAAGAGTTCCTCGCTGCTGCCCTCGAAGGTGTTGAGCTCCTCACCCCATTCGGTAAAGCGCCCACTGATGTTCTCCCGCACAACCGCCTTGAACAACTCGGCCTTGCTGCTGAAGTACAGAAACAGGGTGCCCTTGGACACACCCGCACGCTGCGCCACTTCCTCCACACGGGTGGCGGCATAGCCTTTTTCCAGAAACAGGTCGAGTGCGGCGGCCAGCAGTTCCCCCGGACGGGCATCCTTGCGGCGCTCACGTTTGGCGCGCACGGTGTTTGCGATCTTGCGGATGGGGCAGTTGGTTGACATGAAAATTACTGACTGATGGGTTATTAGTGTAGCTTTGCGCCCCTGCAGGTGTCAATCCATGGCTGGGCCCAAGGGCAAGAGGTACGGCGTACCATCCCCGCTTGGCAATTCACATGAGAGCGATCAGAAGATGTCGAATACATTGCAAACACTGGTGCTGGGCGGTGGCTGTTTCTGGTGTGTGGAAGCGGTCTATGTTCAGGTGCGTGGGGTGCAGGACGTGGAGTCCGGCTATTGCAACGGAGACCTCCCCAATCCGACCTATGAAATGGTGGGTACCGGTCGTTCCGGCTACTGCGAAGTGGTCAAGCTGGTGTATGACCCCGCCCAGGTCAGCACCCGCGAACTGCTGGAAATCTTCTTCGTCATCCACGACCCGACCACGCTCAATCGTCAGGGCAATGACGTCGGCACACAGTACCGCAGCGGCATCTACTTCACTACGGATGAGCAGGAGCAGGTCGCGCGGGAAGTCCTGGCCGAGCTGGCTGCCAGTGGCGTCTACAGCAGCCCGGTGGTGACCGAACTCAAACCGCTGCAGCGCTATGCAGCGGCCGAGGAATATCATCAGGACTTTTTCGAACGCAACCCCAACCAGGGCTACTGCATGGCGGTTGCCGCCCCCAAGGTGGCCAAGTTCCGTAAGACCTTTGCCCGCCTGCAAAAAAGCTGAGGGCGGCTGGTGGCTGGCGCTGCGCCCTCATATGTGCTTAATATGCGGCGGTTATAAGATGGAATGCGTTTTTTTGTAGACAGGACGAAGCCATGAAAAATATTGTTCGCACCTCATTTCTGACCGCCGCTGTGTCGTTGTCGTGTGTTGTTGCCATGGCGCAACTTAGTTCACCCTTGGGAAACACAGGCATCCCCATGGGTACCGGGGCGGGCGTGCACAGCCCCAACAGTCCGTTCGCGCCCTTGCAGGATCGTGCTGACGTGCTGCCCTGGTCGGTACTCACTGCGGTCAAGACCAAGGTTGAGAAGAACCGTGTGTTGCCGGTGTTTCCCGGCAATATTCAGGCGCTGAATCAGAAAAGCCAGCGCATCCAGGGTTTCATGATGCCGCTGGACCCGGGAGAGAAGCAGAAACACTTCCTGCTGAGTTCTGTGCCGCTGACCTGCGCATTCTGTGTGCCCGGCGGTCCTGAGAGCATGGTGGAGGTCAAGACCAAGACACCGGTGAAGTACTCCCTGGAAGCCGTCGTCGTGGAAGGGCAGTTTGCCGTGTTGAATGACGACCCCTACGGGCTGTTCTACCGCATCACGGATGCGGTGGCGGTCAAGTAAGCAGCCTCCGACCGGCTCCGCTCAGGGAGCCAAGCGTTCACGCAACCACCCTCCGTCGGCCTGCAAGGTGTAGCGTAGCCGGTCATGCAGGCGGCTCTTGCGCCCCTGCCAGAACTGCCAGTTATCCGGTTTGAGACGGTAACCACCCCAATGCGGCGGACGTGGCGGCTGCAACATGAATTGCGCAGCGTACTTGGCCGCGTTGGTCATCAGGACGGTGCGCCCCGCAATCACCTCGCTTTGTGGCGATGCCCAGGCGCCTATGCGGGAGTCCAGCGGACGGCTGTGAAAGTAGGCGTCGCTTTCTTCTACGCTCACACGCTCGACCACTCCTTCGATGCGCACCACGCGCTCCAGCTCAACCCAATGAAACTGCAGTGCAGCAAATGGGTTGCCCGCCAGTTCGCGGCCTTTGCGGCTTTCGTAGTTGGTGTACCAGACGATGCCGCGCTCGTCATAGCCCTTGATCAGTACCACGCGCGTGGATGGCCGCAGGTCGCTACCGACGGTGGCCAGCGTCATGGCATTGGGTTCGGGCACCTCGCTGTGAATGGCTTCCTGCAGCCACTGCTCGAACTGCTGCAGGGGGGCCGCATGCGACGCGTTCTCGTCGAGCTCGGCGCGCTCATAACTCTTGCGAAGTTCTGCAATCGATTTCATAGGTTGTGTGAGGTTTTGTGAAAAAAAAGAAGCAACTGTTTGAGAAATTTATGCGATGGGCTAGGGCATACCCTCGGGAAATTTCAAGCACCGGCTCGTATTCTCTTCCCTAGCGGACGACGACCCGCTCTGTAACGTAACAAAAATTCAGGAGACAAGCCGATGAGTACTGCGTTTCAAGTCAATGGCAAGGCGGTGACCGCCAACGCTGAGCCCGATACCCCGCTGCTGTGGGTCATCCGCGACGAGCTGGGAATGACCGGCACCAAGTTTGGTTGTGGTGCTGCATTGTGCGGCGCCTGCACCGTGCACATCGATGGCAAGCCGGCACGCTCCTGCCAGGCGCCCCTGTCTTCAGTGGCTGGCGCCAAGGTGTCCACCGTCGAAGGCCTGTCCACCGATAACAACCACCCCCTGCAGGTGGCGTGGATCAAGCACGATGTTCCCCAGTGCGGCTACTGCCAGTCAGGTCAGCTGATGAGTGCGGCGGCCCTGCTGGCTTCCAACAAGAACCCCAGCGACACCGACATTGACAACGCCATGAGCGGCAACATCTGCCGCTGCGGCACCTATCCCCGTATCAAGGCTGCCATCAAGGACGCAGCTTCCATGATGCGCAGCGCCTGAGGAGTACCAACATGACTACATCCCGTCGTACCTTCCTCAAGAACTCCGCCGTGCTGGCTGGCAGCGGCCTGCTCATGGGTATCTCCATTCCCACCGCCCTGCAAGCGGCAGGCACTGTGCATACTCCCAATGCCTGGGTGCATATCGCCGATGACAACACCATCACGCTGATCTCGGCCAGATCTGAGATGGGGCAGGGCGTTTACACCTCCATGCCCATGCTGATCGCCGAAGAGCTGCATGTGGACCTGCGCAAAGTGAAGGTGCGCATTGCGCCGCCCAACGCCAAGCTGTACGGCAACCCGCTGCTGGGTGGTCCGCAGCTTACGGGCGGCTCCACCTCCGTGCGTGACGGCTGGGAAAAGCTGCGTATTGGTGGCGCGCAAGTGCGCGAAATGCTGATCACCGCCGCCGCAAATGCCTGGAAGGTGGACCGCAGCACCCTGACGGCTGCCGACGGCTTCATCCTGGGCGCCAATGGCAAGAAGTCCAGCTATGGCTCGCTGGCTGCGGCGGCCTCCAAGCTGCCGGTCCCGGAAAACGTGGCCATCAAGGACCCCAAGGACTTCACCATTGTGGGCAAGCGCACCAAGCGCCTGGATACGCCCGACAAGGTCAATGGCCAGGCCCAGTTTGGCATCGACGTCACCTTGCCTGGCATGGTCTACGCAGCGCTGGAACAGTGCCCGGTGATTGGCGGCAAGGTCAAGAGCTATGACGACTCCAAGGCCAAGAGCATGCCCGGCGTGCTGGCGGTGGTGGAGATCCCGGACGGCGTGGCAGTGGTGGCCAACAGCTGGTGGCGCGCCAATATGGCGCGCAAGGCGCTGAGCATCAATTGGGATGAGGGCCCTGGCGCCAGCCTGAATGAAAAGGCGATGCTGGACGGCTTGCGTGCAGCATCCAAGACCGGAACGCCTATTCCGCTCAAGGCTGTAGGCGATCCGGAGGCTGTGATTGCCGCTTCCTCCAAAGTGATTCGCGCCGAATATGCCAGCCAGCTGCTGTCGCACTCGCCGCTGGAGCCCATGAACTTCACCGCGCACTACGAGAACGGCAAGATGCGCCTGATCGGCCCCACCCAGTGGCAGGATGCGGCGCAGAGCCAGATCGCCAAGGCCGTGGGCCTCAATACCGAGGACGTGTCGGTGGAAACCACCTTCCTGGGCGGCGGCTTTGGCCGGCGTATCGACATCGACTTCATCATCCAGGCCGCACAGATATCCAAGGCTGTGGGCAAACCGGTCAAGCTGGTGTGGTCGCGCGAAGACGATATGACCCACGACTTCTATCGCCCGCAGGCCATCCACACCATGGCCGCGGCCCTGGGAGCAGACGGCAAGCCCACCGCCATGACTTTCCGCCTGACCTCGCAGTCGGTTACCGGCCGCGTCTTCGGCCTGCCCGCACCGGTGCAAGACCCGTTGATGACCGAGGCCGCGGTTGCTGCCTACAACATCCCTGCCTCGCGCCATGACGTGGTCAAACACGACGCCGGTTTGCGCGTGGGCTACTGGCGTTCGGTGAGCCATGCGCTCAATGCCTTTGCCAATGAGAGCTTTGTGGATGAGCTGGCTCTTGCAGCTGGCCAGGATCCGTACGCCTACCGCATGAGCCTGCTGGCGGACAAGCCGCGCTTTGCCAATGTGCTCAAGCTGGCTGCCGACAAGGCCGGTTGGGGAACACCCCTGCCACAGGGACATGCTCGGGGCATCGCCTTGATGGAAGGGTATGACACCTACATGGCCCAGGTTGCCGAGATCAGCCTGGAGCACGGTGCAATCAAGGTTCACAAGGTCACTGTCGCTGCCGATCTGGGCCGCATGGTCAACCCTGATACGGTGGAGGCACAGATCCAGTCCAGCGTCATGTTCGGCCTGGGTTCTGCGACCATGCAGGAGATCACGCTCAAGGATGGCCGCGTGCAGCAGTCCAACTTCCACCAGTTCCCCATCGTGCGCATGTCGCAGGCCCCGGTGGTGGACATCGTGCTGGTGGAGAGTACCGAGAAGCCCGGCGGCATTGGTGAGCCGGCCACGGCGCTGGTGGCGCCGGCAGTGGCCAATGCGCTGGCCACGCTGACAGGCAAGCGTCTGCGCAAGCTGCCTATGACGGCACAGGCCATCCAGTCCGCCTGAGACTGTGTAAAGGCACGACATGGAAAGTCTTGACCTGAGGGTGTTGGAGGACGCGCTGGCCTGGCGCCGCGCAGGCCACGCGGTCACGCTGGTGACCGTGGTGGAAACCTGGGGCAGCGCGCCGCGCCCGCCCGGGGCGCTATTGGCGGTGCGCGACGACGGTGTGGTCAGTGGTTCGGTATCCGGCGGCTGTGTGGAGGACGACCTGATCAGCCGGACCAAGGCCTCGCTGAACCAGCCTGAAGCCGAGCGCACCACCAAGCCCGGCATGATCGCCTACGGTGTGAGCAAGGAAGAAGCGGCGCGTTTCGGTTTGCCCTGCGGCGGCACCCTGCGTCTGGTGCAGGAGCCTCTCATGGCTACTGGCTGGATTGAGGAGGTGCTGCAACGCACGGCAGAGCACCAGTTGGTGTCGCGCTCGCTGACGCTGTCCACCGGTGAGGTGGTCCTGAAACCAGCACAGCGTGGCCAGGCCATGCGATTCGACGGCTTGGTGCTGACCACCTTATTCGGGCCACGCTGGCGCCTGTTGCTCATTGGGGCAGGCCAGTTGTCGCAGACGGTTGCCGGCATGGCCAGTGCGTTGGACTTCGAGGTGCTGGTGTGCGATCCGCGCGAAGAGTACGCGCATACGCTATTCGAGCGGCCCATGGCTAACGTGCGCCGCGTGCATGGCATGCCCGATGACGTGGTGCGCGAAATTCAGCCCGATGTGCACACCGCCATCGTCGCGCTGACGCATGATCCCAAGCTTGACGACATGGCGCTGTTGGAGGCCCTGGACAGCGAGGCGTTCTACGTGGGGGCACTCGGATCACGGCGCAACCAGGAAGCGCGCAAGAAGCGCTTGGCCGAGCACTTTGATATGACGGCCCACCAATTGGAACGGCTGCATGGTCCTGTGGGGTTGCGCATTGGTGCGCGCACACCTGCGGAAATTGCCGTGTCCATCTTGGCCGAGATCGTCCAGGTGAAGAACACGGTAAGTGCCGTCGCAGCTTCCAGTGTGTCCGCCTGCGCGGTTGCGTGAACCAGTTGCCGGGATTGAAGAAAGAACCGCATTGTCTTTGCCGGTAGACCGTGCATCACTACCCACCGTGCTGGTGCTTGCCTCCGGCCGGGGCGAGCGCTTCACCGCGTCGGGCGGCCGCGTCCACAAGTTGCAGGCAGACCTGGTGGGGAAAACGGTGTTGCAACGCACCTTGGACGCCGTGCGCGCCACCGGTTTGCACTGGCACCTGGAGGATGCGGGTCACCCCGGCATGGGGGATTCGATTGCCGCCGCCGTGCGTGCCACCCGTGATGCGGCAGGCTGGTTGATATTGCCTGCTGACCTGCCGCTGATTGCTCCCCAAACGCTCTTGGAACTGGCGACTTCCCAACCGGACGCCGAGGTGCTGGTGCCCTTGTTTGAAGGGCAGCGTGGGCATCCGGTGCGTTTTGCGCGTGCCTGCGGCGATGCACTGGCGGGTTTGAGTGGCAGCCGAGGCGCTGCGCCCCTGGTGTCCCGGTTCAATGCGGTTGAGTTGTCGGTGCGGGATCGGGGTTGTGTGACCGATATTGACACTCTGCAAGACCTTGCTGATGCTGCGCAGTTGCTGCAATCCGGTGCGCTGCGCCAGCCCTAATAGTTTTCGCGGGAGTAGATCAGCGGGTTTCTATAGACATTGAAGCTGGCCCGCGCTGAAGGCGCGGCCACGCCACTGCCCCAGTTGTACATCAGCCAGTCTGGCACTGTCGCGGTCACCGTCATGGTCTTGTTACTGCCTCCGGTATTGCCAGCGCCTGGCGCCTTGAGCCAGACATTGAAATTGCCAGCAAAGCCTGCTGTTCCACTGCTGTCGGTACCTGTGACACCGCCTTGCAGAAATTTCCGGTTGGCCTTGGAGCCGGTTGCAGCAGCAGTGCAACCCTTGCCGGAAGCGCCGGGGCTGCCGCTATCCCATACGCAGGTATTGGCCTGCAGCGTGGTGTTGGTCCCTGAAAAAACCAGGTACGGGCTCACCAGCGTGGTGCAGGTATCCGCTGTATTTTTGGTCCAGTAGGTTCCGCTGTAGTACTCTGACCACATGGGTAAGGCGAGATCCAGCAGCTCGGAACCATAGGCGTTGGACATGCGCACACGGCCGCTGCGAATGGGCATATTGACTCTCGCCCCGATAGACGCCGGATTGTCGGTATCTGCAGCACCTATGGACGCGGTGATCGGCGCGGTGGGGTTGACGTTGAAGGTGTAGGTGGCAGCGGCACCGGTGAGTGACGCGACGCCATTGCCGCTGAAGTTGGCGGCGGGCATCTGCGGCATGGTTCCATACCCGGTGCTGTCGGCAAGCGTAACCACGCGTGCGAAATTCAGTGCCGGATTGGAGCTGTTGCCCGCATAGTTGAGCAGAGTTCTGCCATCAGAGGACTTGGCTGTCACAGTGACGCTGGCGAACGGTTGTCTGTCATAGGTGAAGCTGTTGCATGAGTTGCTTGCGCTCACATCGAAGTGATCTGCATAAAACCGCCCGATATTTCCGCTGGAAGTGCCCGTGACATTGACCGTTCCCATGTAATTGCCAGACTTCAGATTGGGTGTGAGCTGCACTATCCCGGCCTCCGACCAGCTCACAGTGGCGGTTCCTACGCCATTGGTAAAGTTGAAGTCGCTCACCACAGTGATGGCGGGGTTGTCGTTCAGATTCAGGCCAGAAGGAAGGGACTGGGCCAGCGCAATACCTTCCTTGGCGGACTCCTGTCCGAAATTGGGTGTGACCGATGGTGTGGCGCAGCCATTGAGTGCCTGGGCCGTCACCCGAAACGACGAGCCGGCTGACACAAACCTGGAACCATTGGCATCGGCGGCAGCAGGGTTGGAATTGCCCGCCATGTCCTTGATGGCGGTGATTGCAAAACTGGCTGGCGCAAAAATGACGGATGAGCTGCCCGTCACCGTGGTCGCCGCAGAGTCCCGCACGTTCAGGGTGACCTTGCCCACGTCGGAGTATTTGATGCGTACCTTGGCCTGTGCCGAGCTGTCAAACGTGGCGCTGATGGTGGCCGGGCTGGTGTTGCTGGTGGGCGTTGCATTGCTCAAGGTCTTGGTCGTCACCCAACTGTCGGTGCTCAGTGTGACCGGCAAGGTGCCGGAAGAGGGGTCGGTATAGCTGAACCAGTACTGCAGGTTTTTGGTCGTGCTGGCGTAGCTCGCGCTGCAGGCCTTGATGGTTACCAATCCGGAATCCGCGCATGACTGAACCGAAGCGGTTGGAAATGTCACGCCAAATCCAGAAGTGGACTGGCTCACCGTGATGGAGCAGGGTATGGTGTTGTTGGTAGTGGTGCCTCCTGGTGCTACGCAATCCGATGCGGTACTGCTGTTGACCATGGCTGGGAAGATGGTTTTGGTCCGGTCGATGTCGGGCGTGATGGTTCCGCTGCTGGTCTGGGATAACTGCAAGGTGGCCTGGCCGTTGAGCAGGGTGACAGAGTCGCCGCCAACCCAGCCAGTCGGTTTTAAGGTCACATAGACATCTGTTCCTGTAAGCGGGGAGCAGGCCGGGCTGGCAGCCGTGCAGGCGGTCACCTTCATGGTTGCCGCTTGACAGGTATCCATCGATCCCACCACGCCGTTCCGGACGGGCAGCTCGAATCGGAAGTGGTTGATCACCGGGCTGGCCGAAACCATCTTGGTGGCGCAGACCTGCAGATTGGTGAGCTCGTGGATATTGGTGGAGCCACCCGTGCCGCCGGAAAACGACAACCAGAAATTCGTTGGAATGGAGGGCAGTTGTGTGCTGGCGCCAAATACGCTTTGGAGCGCGGCCATCAGATTGAAATAGTTGACTGGTGTGGAGTACGTCGTGCCGTCTGTGCTGCGCTCCACCTGAATCCATTGCTCACCTGGAACCCGCGAATCAATGGAGATGCGGAAATAGTCACCAGGGCCACCGCTCGCAGTGGACGAGCTGAGGGCGGGGGAGAGGCTGTTAGCACTCGTCAGGTACGGATAGCCATTGGCATAGTTGCTTGCAGTGCCTGACGTGTAGAAAGAGTTGGACGGTCCTCTGATGGTGATCGAATTGGATTTGGCGCCCGGACCCAAATAGCGGTTTTCCGTGGGGTTGGAGAAGTTGCCGAATTCGTCAATACCAACACCCAACCATCCGCCGGCAAAGCCCGGTGAATTGGCAGGGCTGCTGTATTGGGCATAGCCCAAAGAGCCGCCGCTGCCGCCAGCAACCGGATTGACCTTGGCGTCTGAAAAGATCGTGACGATGCCGTCTGCTCCACTGCTGTTGGGATAGGCGTAATGCTGAAACGTGACTTGCACCAGATTGCCTGCTGCAGGGAAGAGGCGCTGAAGGATGGCCAGTGTGGCCTGGTTGCCGGTGTTCTGAGTCAGTTGCAGCCGATTCTTGCCCGTATTGATCAGCGGGTTGAATCCGCCTTTGGAATTGCTCGTAACCCAATCACTGCCCAACGAAGAGCGGGCGAAGTTGTCGGTAAAGCAGGTGGGCGCATTTGCTGCCGTCAGTGCGACCATCTGCCCGATATTGGCTGCGTTGGCGCCGCTTGCCGATCGGACGCCGGTCAGCCCGCTGGCACCATAGGTTTCGGTAGCAAGCGCCGCAGCAACCCCGGGCCCGGCGCTTGCACTGCCATTGCTGGGAATGACCATGGTCCCGGTGGATATGGAAATGGCGCTGGAGGATGAAGCGCTTGCAAAGAACCCTACCAACAGCGAGTTGGCGCTTTGCGCCGCAACTTCCGGATCAGTGATGGTTGTGCCTGAGCTGGTGCCAGAGCTGTAGGCATTGACGGGAACGCTGGTATCCACGCCGCGGGCATCCAGCAGTATCAAGGTGGCATGTACCGCACTGGCAAAGGTCCAGGTGTAGCTGGCCGGCTCGGTGTTGGAGCGCACCTTGTAGTACACGCGTTGCTGCAGGCCGGTGGTGCTCTGTGCAATGGTCGATAGCTCGGTCCAGCCAGCGCCTATGCCAGTGACGCTGGTGCTTGCGTTGTCCATCGTCAGTTGCATCAGCATCACATCCGCACGGGTGGCGGAGCCAAGCGGTGCAATGCTCAAGGTGGTGGAGGCGGTAGCCCCTGTGGTGGATGAGTTCGCTGCCACCACGCTGACGGCGGCAGAGATCGAACCTGCAAAGCTGAAGCAAATCGCCAATAAGAAGAGCTTGATCTGCAATTTCACTTCAGCGCATACCTGGGTTGATCTTGCGAGTCATTCTATGCGCTGGGCCATTCGCCAAAACCGTTCGGAGATGCCTCTCCTCGGGCCGGTCGACGGCTGAGTGGCAGGATTTTGCCCTGCCACTCAGCCTCAAAGATCGTCAGTTGTCGGAATCTGTTGCAGCGTCATTGCGGGCCACCTTGAGCTCGCCCAGCACGACGCTCAGTTCCCGGCTCTTGCCTTGGTGCCAAACCTGGACCTTGACCTTGGAGCCGGGCGTCAGGTCACTGACCATCGGCGGCAACTCGTTGGCGCGGTCTATGGTCTTGCCGTTGAATTGCAGCACCACGTCACCCGGCGTTACACCGGCCTTGTCCGCTGGGCTGCCGCGCTCCACTGAGCCGACCATGGCGCCGGTGGGTTTGTCCAGGCCAAGGGTTTTGGCCAGCTCGGCATTGACCGGCTCAATGCCAATTCCCAATCTGCCGCGGCTGACCTTGCCATGGTCCACCAGCTGGCGCTCCACCTTCATCGCTACATCAATCGGAATGGCAAACGACAGCCCCTGGTAGCCGCCGCTACGGCTGTAGATCTGCGAGTTGATGCCAATCACCTCACCGGACATGTTGAACAGCGGACCGCCGGAATTGCCGGGGTTGATGGGCACATCAGTCTGCAGGAATGGCACATAGCCCTCGTCGGGCAGGGTGCGCGACTTGGCCGACACGATGCCGGCAGTCACCGTGTTCTCCAGGCCGAAAGGCGAGCCGATGGCCACTACCCATTCACCTACGCGTGCGCGTTGCGGGTCGCCGATTCGTACCGTGGGCAGGTTGCGGGCATCGATCTTGAGCACGGCAACGTCCGACAGCTTGTCGCTGCCCACCACCTTGGCTTTGAATTCGCGTGTGTCGGTGAGCTTGACCGTCACCTCATCGGCGTTGGCTACCACGTGGGCATTCGTCAGGATCAAGCCACTGGGGTCCACGATAAAGCCCGAGCCCAGCGCATGCACCGGCGTCTCGCTGGGTTGAGGTGCCTGGAAGCGGCGAAACAGCTCGGCAAAGGGGTCATTGGGGTCGCCGTCGGGAATGCCGCGCTGCCAGCCGGAAAAGCGGGTCTTTACCTTGCCGGACACGCTGATGTTCACCACGGCCGGACCCTGCTGTGCGGCCAGGTCGGCAAAGTCGGCGCCGATGGCGTAACGCGTGGTTGGCGTGCCTGCCGCAACGCTCTGCTCAGTTGGGGCGGCAACTGTTGCCGTGGCGGTACTGCGCTGCGAATAGGCGTAACCGCCTATGAAGGACGTGGCGACCAGCAGGGCGGCAATGGTCATGCGGAACAAGGGATATGTGCGTGATCTTTCCATGGTGGATGCTCCTTTGCCAAAAACACGGATCAGATAGGGTCTGGCCTCAGTTTTTGCAACGGTTGAAGATGCCGCCAATGCGTCAAACTTTGGCAAGGGTTTTGCAAAGTTTTGTGAACGAAAAAGCGAGGACGTGGGCCCGCTGGAGCCCACGGTTCTGTACCCCGCTGGTAACTCCAGGCATTCCCAAGCAGGGATTTCCAAGTTACCATCCATCATGTAATTTAGTTACAACCTTTCCGGAAAACCCGCCATGGCCACATCCAACTCCGCACCCGCACTCCACCCCGTCGTTGAAGCGGTGACCCGCCGCATCCAGGAGCGCAGTGCACCGACGCGCGGTGCCTACCTCGCGCAAGTGGACACGGCCATCCAGCGCAAGCCCGGCGCCGAGCGCATGGGTTGCGCCAATGTGGCGCATGCCTTCGCTGCCTTGCCCGGCAACGACAAGTTCAAGGTGGTGGCAGAAAAGGCTCCCAACATCGGCATCGTCACCGCCTACAACGACTTGCTTTCCGCCCACGCACCGCTGCAGCACTATCCCGACATCATCAAGACCGAAGCCCGCCACCTGGGCGCCACCGCTCAGGTGGCGGGTGGCGTGCCCGCCATGTGCGACGGCGTGACACAGGGCTTTGAAGGCATGGAGCTCAGCCTCTTCAGCCGCGACACCATTGGCATGGCCACCGCCATTGCGCTCAGCCACGATGTGTTTGATGCGGCCCTCATGCTGGGTGTGTGCGACAAGATCGTGCCAGGCCTGCTGATTGGCGCCTTGCACTTCGGTCACCTGCCGACCGTGTTCATCCCTGCCGGGCCGATGACATCGGGCCTGTCCAACAATGAAAAATCCAAGGTGCGTGAAAAGGCAGCACAGGGTCTGGTGGGCCGCGAGGAGTTGCTGGCGGCGGAATCCGCCGCCTACCATGGCCCCGGCACCTGCACCTTCTATGGCACGGCCAATAGCAACCAGATGCTGCTCGAAGCCATGGGCCTGCACGTGCCGGGCACGGCCTTCATCAACCCCGGCAATGCGGTGCGCGAAGAGCTGACCCGCGAGGCCGTGCGCACCGTACTTTCCATCACCAAGGCCAAGCGCTTCGCGCCCATTGGCAAGCTGGTGGACGAGCGCTGCATCGTCAACGCCATGGTGGCCTTGCTGGCCACCGGCGGCTCCACCAACCACCTGATCCACTGGGTGGCCGTGGCCCGTTCGGCCGGCATCATCATTGACTGGAACGACTTTTCTGCGCTGTCCGATGTGGTGCCTTTGCTCAGCCGCGTGTATCCCAATGGCAGTGCCGATGTGAACCAGTTCCAGGCCGCAGGCGGCCCTGGATTCGTGATCGGCCAGCTGCTGGACGCGGGCTTCATGCATGCCGACGTGCTCACCGTGCGCAGCGGTGGCTTGCGCGAATTCGCATCCATTCCTGCGGCCGATGCGCAGGGCAAGTTGCAATGGACCGAAGCCGGTGCCAGCAAGGACGAGAGCGTGGTGCGTCCCGCATCTCAACCTTTCAGCACCAGCGGCGGACTCAAGCTGCTGCAGGGCAATCTGGGTCGTAGCGTGATCAAGATTTCGGCGGTGCCGGAAGATCGCCACGTTATCGAAGCGCCGTGTCGGGTATTCGACTCACAGGAAGCCTTGCACGTAGCCTTCAAGGCGGGCGAGCTGGACCGCGATGTGGTGTGCGTGGTGCGCTGGCAAGGACCCCAGGCCAATGGCATGCCGGAATTGCACAAGCTCACGCCACCGTTGGCTGTGTTGCAGGGCAAGGGTTTCCGGGTGGCGCTGGTAACGGATGGGCGCATGAGCGGCGCCTCTGGCAAGGTACCTGCAGCCATCCATATGTCGCCCGAAGCAGCAGCTGGCGGTCCTTTGGCCAAGGTGCGCGATGGCGATGTGATTCGCCTTGATGCCAATGCAGAGATGGTTCAGGCCCTGGTGGACCCGGCCGAATGGGAAGCCCGTCCCCTGGCTGCCATGCCCGAAGCGCTGCGTGCAGCCAATGGTGTGGGTATGGGCCGCGAACTGTTTGCCAATATGCGCCGCAACGCGCTGGCAGCGGAGCAGGGTGCCTGCACCTGGTTCTGATGCACCGAACTTTTTTGACCAAGGAATCGAGATGAGCACTTCCGAGAAATTTTCTGCCCTGCAAGTGATGACCGATGCACCGGTGATCCCGGTCATCGTCCTCAACGACGTGGCGCACGCCGTTCCCATGGCCCGCGCCCTGGTGGCCGGTGGCATCCGCATGCTGGAAGTGACGCTGCGCACGCCGCAGGCGCTGGCCTGTATCGAAGCCATTGCCAGAGATGTGCCCGAGGCCGTGGTGGGTGCCGGAACCGTGCGTTCCAAGGCCGATGCGCAGGCCGCCGCGGCTGCTGGCGCGCGCTTTGCCGTCAGCCCCGGCTACACCTCCACTGTGGGTCAGGCCTGTCGCGACGCCGGTTTGTCCCTGCTGCCCGGAGTGGCGACTGGCGGCGAAATCATGATGGCGCAGGAAGACGGTTTTACCGAACTCAAGTTCTTCCCCGCCATGCAAGCTGGTGGACCTGCCATGCTCAAGGCCTGGAGCGGCCCATTCTTTGATGTGCGCTTCTGCCCAACCGGCGGTGTGACGCTGCAGAACGCCCCCGAATTCCTGGCTCTGCCGAATGTGGTCTGCGTGGGCGGCTCCTGGCTGGTGCCGGCCGATGCCGTACAAAAGGGCGAGTGGGCGCGCATTACCCAACTGGCCAAGGACACGCAAAGCCTGCGCAAGTAGGCGGTTCTGTCTGCACCTATCCATTCAAAAGGGGCTGCGGCCCCTTTTCCGTTGAAGAAGGAGCTGAGGCTCATCGCCCGGGCGTCAAACAAGTGTCATTGCCATCCAAATGTCGTAGAGTGTGATGAATCATTCGAATCAGGAGCAGTCATGACAATCCACTGGAATGACACATTCAACATTGGCAATCAGCAGATTGACCACCAGCATCGGCAACTTTTCAGGATCGCCAACCGCTTTTTGGGAGCCAGTTCAAAGGAAGAGCAGTTGCATTGTGCGGAAAGCCTATTTGAATATACGCAAAGCCATTTCGTGTACGAAGAGTCGCTGATGCGGGCCGTGAACTTCCCCGGATATGCGCAGCATGTGCGCTCGCATCAGGTGCTGACCCACCGCTTGCAGGAAGTGAAGGAGCAAATCCTGAACGATTCTCTGGACAAGAAAGCGCTGGAGGAGTTCATCAGGCACTGGGCCCTGGAACATATTCCGGCCGACGATTCAAAGCTTGCCGACTATATGGAAACCCAGGAGACCATGCGAGGCGAATTGAGCTGAATTGGCAGTCGCGTCACTGACCGCACCAAGAATGAACAACGAAAGGGCTTGATGTTTATCCAATGGAAGGAAGAGCTTGCGCTGGGAAACGCCCTGATAGACACGCAGCACCGCATGTTGATGTTGCTGTGTCGAAAGCTGGATATCGCCATCAAGACGGGACAACCGCAACGCACCGTCCGTCGGGTGCTGCTGGAGGTGAAAAAATTCACCGAATTCCACTTCATCAGCGAGCAAAACCTCATGCACGAGATCGGCTATCCCGATGTGGAGAAGCACGCAAGAATCCACACGGAACTGCTGATCGAGATCCAGGTGCAGTTGTCAAGAATTCAACATGGCGTCGAGTTCCCGGAAGACGTTCTGTATGAGCTCCACGAATGGTTTTCCAAGCACGTGATCAATGAAGACCTGCAAATCGCCACCTACGTGAAGTCGTCATTGCAAAGACCTATTGGCGAGGACCTTTACGAAAAGTTCCTCTTGCAGGGTGGCGAACCTTGAGCGCCGGGCGTCGCAGCTACTTCCTCGAGTTCAGTTGAATCAACTCGATCTTGTATCCGTCCGGGTCTGTGACAAATGCGATTACCGTCGTGCCACCCTTGACTGGCCCGGCTTCACGCGTCACATTGCCACCGGCAGCCTTGATCTTTTCGCAGGACGCATAGGCGTCCTCTACGCCCAGCGCAATGTGACCGTAGGCGGTGCCCATCTCGTACTGTTCCACGCCCCAGTTGTAGGTGAGTTCGATTTCAGCTTGTGCCGGGTTTGCCTCAAAGCCCAGAAACGCCAGGGTGTACTTGTATTCGGGATTCTCCGAAGTCCGCAGCAGTTTCATGCCCAGCACTTGGGTATAGAAGTCGATGGAGCGTTGAAGATTGCCAACGCGCAGCATGGTGTGTAGGAATTGCATGCCGCAGATTGTGGCGCAATTCATTGCCCTGCGCATGCCGTGCGGCAGAATGTCGGACGCCAGACCAGTCCATTCTTGAGAGTACGCGATGACCTATTTCACCCAAGTTGTTTTGTTTACCGACGTCGATGGACGTGCCCGTTTTCGCGAGGACCGCATACCTTATACGCAAGGCAACCCGCAGTCCATGTTGACCGAAGTGTTTGCTTCCGGCGGCTTTCAGCTGCGTGTGAGTCCGGTGGGGTTTCGCAGCTCCTTCCATTGCACCGGAGCACCCCAATGGGTTTTCATCCTGGCCGGTCAGATGGAAATTGGTATCCAGGGCGGAGAGTCTCGCATCTTCAAGCCGGGTGAGCATTTCTATTCGGCAGACGTGTTGCCCGAGGGTGCTGTATTCGACCCGACGGTACACGGACACTGGAGCCGGCAAGTTGGCGCTGAGCCCTTGCAGACTCTGTTCGTCAGGGGCTAGCCGCTCACGGGCATGCCAGAGGGCGTCTCACTTGCGCAATTGCATGTTGAAAACCATGGCGTTAATGGAAGCGACTACCTCCGGCATATGCAGGAACTCATTGAGACGCGTCAGAGTGGGCAGGCTCAGGTAAGAGTGCACATGGAAAAACTCCACGCTGTGCTCCTGTGATAGATCGAACGTCGACAGGTCCTTGATCTCGCCGTAAGCCAAGCGTTCGCCCAGCCTTGCGCACACGTAGCAAAACGCCATGCGGGTGCTGCGCTGCAGCTGGGTGCTGTCGCAGGGTGTGACCAGCACGGAATCAATGTCACGCACATTGTTCACGATGCTGTCGGGCAGCTCCCATTCGCGCATCAGCAGGCTGCCGATTTCGGCCGCACTGAGCCCCAGTTCACGCTGCTCCACGCGGGCGCGCTCCAGCATGCCCTTGGCCATCATGGGCATGACCAGACTCTTGGGCAGCAGGGAGTGGCTGGCCACATGGCCCAGAAAGGACAGAACGACCTGGGTTACCAGGGTACCGGGTTCGGGCAATTGCAGCAGTTGCGCCAACTTGTAGCAGAGCTCGCTGGCAAAGGCACTGGCGTTCCAGAGCCCATCGAAGATCTTCTTGACTTCAGGGTCCTCGGATTGGAAGGACTCATCGAGCATGTACTGAAGGCAGATGCTGCGCACCGTGTTCATGCCCATGAAGGTCACCGCTTGGCCAATACTGCTCAAGGGCGACTTCAGACCGTAGAAGGGGGAGTTCACCACCACCAGGACCTTGGCGGCGATCTGCGGCTCGGCCATCACGATCTCGCTCAGTTCCGAGGTGTTGGCCGAAGCCAGGAACTCTGGTGAAACCAGCTTGTGCAACGCGCTCGGCGGCCGCGGTATGCGCACCAGCATGTCCACCACCGCTTGGGCCTCTTCCTCGGAAAGGTCGGCGCTGCGGGTGAACTCAAAGCCCTTGAGCATGGCTTCGATGTGTGGATTGGCGACGCGGACGATGCTGCGCATGGCAGGCTGGGCCGCAGCGGGCACTTTGGCAGTCGGCATGGGCGGCGGCGTTGCCGGCCCGCTCACCGGATGCCGTACAGACGCCTTGGGCGCGGATCCGCCTTTCTTGAGCAGAAAAACAATCCCCACGGCGGCCAGCACGGCCAACGCCAAAGTTATATATGTCACGTCAATCGGCTCCCTAGGCCTGAGGCGCAAATCGCGCCGTTTATGGGAACCGATTTTGGACTATTTTTGGCAGCTTGCTTTTTAGCGGTTGGACGAACCCGGACCGCGCGGGCCGCGCGGACCATTGCTGGGGCGACCGAAGCTGTCACTGCGTCCACCAGCATATCCACCGCCGCCGCCATTGCGGTTGCCACCGCCATAGCTGCGTCGGGCACCGCGCTCGGCCATCATGTCCACGCTGGTGCGCATGGGATCAGGCTGGCCGCCGGGTACACGTGGTTCACGTGGTTCATTGGCAAAGCCTGCGGGCTGGGGTGCTGCGCCGCCTGGGCGACCACCACGGCCTTGGGCGTGTGCCGGGCGTTGGCCTTGTGGGCGAGGGGGTTGGAATTCACCATTGCGGTCGTTGCGATCGCCGCGCGGTGCACCTTGGCCTGCGCCATTGCCACCACTACGACCCCGGCTGGCACCTTGGCCGCCGCCGTTGCCTCGTCCGCCACCATTGCCAGCGCCAGCGGCGCCCTTGTTTTCGCGCACGCGTTGCAGCATTTCGGTGCGGGCTGCCTTGGCGGCCGCCTGCATGACGTCGCGGCTGGGCGGCTTGCCGGCACCGCCCCAGATGGTCTGGCGTCCCATGGCAATGGGTTCGGCCTTTTCACCGGGTTCGGGCGCAAAGCCTTCAACGACCTTGACTTCAATGTTCTGCTTGGTGAAGCGCTCGATGTCCTGCATGAAGCCTTCTTCGTCCAGACACACCAGATTGACGGCGGCACCATCGGCGCCAGCGCGGCCAGTGCGGCCAATACGGTGCACATAGTCTTCGCTGACGTTGGGGATCTCGTAATTGACCACGTGGGGCAGGTCGTCGATGTCGATGCCACGGGCTGCAATGTCGGTAGCGACCAGGGCGCGCACGGCACCGGTCTTGAAGCCCGACAAAGCCTGGGTACGGGCGGCCTGGCTCTTGTTGCCGTGCAGGGCCATGGCGGTGATGCCGTTCTTCTCCAGGAACTCGGCCACGTTGTTGGCGCCGAACTTGGTGCGGGTGAACACCAGCACCTGGCTCCAGTTGTTCTGGTTGATGATGTGGGCCAGCAAAGCTTTCTTCTTGCCGCGACCCACGGGGTGGATCACCTGGGTGATGCGCTGCACGGTGGTGTTGCGCGGTGTGACCTGCACGCTCTGCGGATTCTTGAGCAGGTTGTTGGCTAGGTCGCGGATCTCGTCGCTGAAGGTGGCCGAGAACAGCAGGCTTTGCTTTTCCTTGGGAACCAGGGCCAGCACCTTCTTGACGTCATGGATGAAGCCCATGTCCAGCATGCGGTCGGCCTCGTCCAGCACCAGCATCTGCACCTGACCCAGGTCCAGCATGCCTTGTTGTTGCAGGTCCAGCAGGCGGCCGGGAGTGGCCACCAGGATGTCCACGCCTTTTTTCAGCTTGCTGATTTGCGGGTTCATGCCCACGCCGCCGAAGATGACGGTGCTGGTGAGTTGCAGGTATTTGCCGTAGGTGCGGACCGACTCTTCCACTTGGGCCGCCAGTTCACGTGTGGGAGTCAGCACCAAGGCACGGATGCCGGTGCCGCCGAATTTGTTCTGGGCGCTGCGGCTCATGGT
The DNA here is from genome assembly GCF_038784515.1 of Rhodoferax sp. GW822-FHT02A01. Taxonomy (NCBI): domain Bacteria; kingdom Pseudomonadati; phylum Pseudomonadota; class Betaproteobacteria; order Burkholderiales; family Comamonadaceae; genus Rhodoferax; species Rhodoferax sp. GW822-FHT02A01. The sequence goes on along the minus strand of NZ_CP152376.1, from coordinate 5,140,188 downwards.
CAGGCGGTGCAGCATGGGCAGGGTAAATGCTGCGGTCTTGCCGGTGCCGGTCTGGGCGCCGCCCAGCAAGTCGTGGCCGGCCAGGACCAGGGGGATGGCTTGTGCCTGAATGGCGGTGGGGGTTTCATAGCCCTCTTCGCGTACGGCCTTCAGAATGGCCGCAGCCAGATTCAGTTCTTCAAAGTTCATTGGTTTTTTGGCGCCTTTCCAGGCGCAGGGTACCGGCCGTTCCACTGGCGAAAAGCCAAGCGGTCAGTCAAAGGCAGATGGATTCAAAAGGTGGGGCGCAATGTGTTGTTGAGCCCCCAGCAAGGTGCTGGCATTGCGGGCAACTGAAGCGCCGCAATGCCCGTATTGTCGCACGTTGCGGGCACGAGCGCTTGCAAACACGTTTGCGGCCTGCGCATCTGTGGCTGCGAGAGGGCCGGCTTGTAAATTATTGTGAAAGCCCGAGCGGCTGGTCTAGTCACTGCTGCAGCGTGCTGACAAAATGTCTTCACGATGAGCAAATTCAAGTTGCGCCGTTTGGGCGTCTCCCACGATTCCGGATTTCACCAGCCCACATTGCAGGACTGCCTGGAAGCGGTGCTGGAGCGGAGTGAGCCGTTGATGGACGATGTGCTGACTGGCCTCGACGCTTCCCTGACCCCAGTCATGGGCCAGACAGCCACCATCAAGGACGCCGCAACCCGCGAAGCCATTGCCGCCTTATGCAAGCGGGCCGCGCAAGTCCGGCCCTCCTACGCTGCTCATTTGCGGCAAATGGTCATGGGCGGCGGCAGCCAAGTGCAGCCCGGTCGCCAGGCCATGCATTTCGATGACTTCCAGTTTCTGGACTCCGCGCAACTCGATGCCAACATCGAAGCCGCGCACAGCCTGCAGTCGGTGATGATGGCCGTGGAGGAGGTGCTGCCCAGATTCAACGCCATGATGAGCAATTTGATGGGGTGGTCCACTGTGCAGGCCCAGCTCAATCCGCTCAGGCCCGAAGCCTTCAGCGCGGCATTGCGCGCTTGCCTGGAGGAGTTCATTGGTGAGCCAGCCATCCGCTCGCGCATGATTGGCGTCGCATCCGGCCTGCTGGGGCAGAGTCTGAGCCGCCTGTATCGCGAGGTGATCGAGTGGCTGCGTTCTCAGGGAGTGGAGCCGGTGCATATGACTTCGGTCAAGACTGCCGGTCTGTGGAACCCGAAAAAATCCCAGGACAGCACCGTGACGCGCACCATGCTGACGCTGGACAAACTGCGGCGTCTGCTCTGTGGCGAGCTCGATCCCCATCCTGTGCCCGATGATCGCGTCGATTTCGCGGCCACCATTCCGGCCTCGCTGGAAGCGCTGCAGGACCTGAAGCTGGTTGAGCCCATGATGAAGCGCCTGTCCGATCGCGCCGTCAAAACCCAGGCCAGCCGGACGAAGGCGGTGCCCATGCCGGTGGTGGATATGTTGGACCCTGCCAGTGAACAGACACAGCGCAGGCATCTGGGTGAGCAACTGGGGCGGGAGGTCGTGTTGCTCATGCTGGAGAACCTGATGAAGGACCGCCGCCTGTTGCCGCAGGTGCGTGCCAGCTTGCAGGCACTGGAGCCGGTGCTGATTGAGCTGTCGCAGAACGACGGCCGTTTTTTCAGCGAGCGTCACCATCCGGCACGCCAATTTCTGGACCGCATGACCCATCGCAGCCTGGCCTTCGCCAATGAGGCAGCACCTGGCTACGCGGCCTTTCAGAAGACATTCGACAATGCGGTGCGTGTGCTCTCCACCGCGGCGGCCGAAGCCGCCTCTTTTGCCCGCATTCTGCGCAAGATCGAAGAGGACTGGTCGCAGGAAGAGGGAGGGCGCCAGCAGCGCGCGGCAGAAGCGGCGCGCGGCTTGTTGCGGGCGGAGCAGCGCAATTTGCTGGCGCGTAACCACAGCAAGCAGTTTGCCGAGCGCATGGCAAACATGCAGGTGCCGCATTTTGTGGCGGCCTTTGTGCGCGGGCCCTGGGCGCAGGTAGTGGCCGAAGCCCAACTCAATCTCACCGATGGATCCGTCGATCCGGGCGGTTATCAGGCCCTGGTGGACGAGTTGCTCTGGAGTGTTCAACCGCAGTTGATACGGAACAACCCCGGGCGATTGCTGGCAACGGTGCCGGAGATGCTGGTGACCTTGCGCAGGGGCCTGGGCCTGATTTCATTTCCGCAAGAGCGCATGTCTTCGTTCTTCGACGCGTTGATCTCCTTCCACGAAAAGATTCTGGACGGTGCAGACGTGGCCAAGGCAGCAGGCTCGGACGATGCAGCCGTGCCGGTGGCCAAGAAGGTGTCGGAGGACGTGTCCGACAGTTTCTGGATGGCAGCGCCCGAAGTGGCCGACTCCGGCTACATGGATGCTGCAGCACTGCGCACCGCTTCTTCAGACGGCGCAATCGCAAATCTGGAGGGGGCCGACCGGCGCGTATGGCAGGTGGACCGCCTCACGACCGGTGCCTGGGTCGATTTGATGGTGGGTGACGACTGGGTGCGGGCGCAGCTCACCTGGGCCAGCCCGCAGCGCACCTTGTTCCTGTTCATTTCCGGCAAAGGCACCACCCATTCCATGTCGCGCCACACCCTGGACAAGCTCAAGGAAGCTGGCCGCATCCGTCTGGTGACGGATGCCCGTGTGATGGACCGCGCACTGGATGCCGTGGCACAGGCCGCCATGGATAACGAACTGCGCACCAAGTCCGGAAAAGAAGGCGAATAAGCGGGCGTCGCGGGGCATTTGACCCCGCGCAGTCGATAATGCAGGTTTTACGTTCTCCAAACACACTGCATCGCAATGGCCCAATACGTTTTCTCCATGAACCGCGTCGGCAAGATCGTGCCGCCCAAGCGCCACATTCTCAAAGACATCTCTCTTTCCTTCTTCCCGGGTGCCAAGATCGGTGTGCTGGGAACCAATGGTTCGGGCAAGTCCACCCTGCTCAAGATCATGGCCGGCATCGACAAGGAAATCGAAGGCGAAGCCATTCCCATGACGGGCCTGAACATCGGCTACCTGCCGCAGGAGCCGCAACTGGACCCGACCCAGACTGTGCGTGAAGCGGTGGAATCCGGCATGGGCAGGGTCTTTGCCGCCAAGGCACGCCTGGAGGAGGTCTATACCGCCTACGGCGCCGAAGATGCGGACTTTGACGCGCTGGCCGCCGAACAGGCCGAGCTCGAAGCCATCATCGCCACAGCGGGCACCGACTCCGAGCACCAGCTGGAAATCGCCGCCGACGCATTGCGTCTGCCTCCCTGGGAAGCCAACATTGGTGTGCTGTCCGGTGGTGAGAAGCGCCGCGTCGCCTTGTGCCGCCTGCTGCTGTCCAAGCCCGACATGCTGCTGCTCGACGAACCGACCAACCACTTGGACGCCGAATCGGTGGACTGGCTGGAGCAGTTCCTGCAGCGCTACTCCGGCACGGTGGTGGCCATCACCCACGATCGCTACTTCCTGGACAACGCTGCCGAATGGATTCTGGAACTGGACCGTGGCTCCGGCATTCCCTACAAGGGCAACTATTCCGACTGGCTGCAACAGAAGCAGGCCCGTCTGGAAGCCGAGCAAAAGGGTGAAGAGGCCCGTGCCAAGGCCCTGAAGAAGGAACTGGAATGGTCGCGCCAGAACCCCAAGGCGCGCCAGGCCAAGAGCAAGGCCCGTCTGGCCCGCTTTGAGGAACTGAGCGACTACGAATACCAGAAGCGCAATGAAACCAATGAAATCTTCATCCCCGTGGCGGACCGTCTGGGCCATGAGGTGATCGAGTTCGTGAACGTTTCCAAGTCCTTTGGCGACCGGCTGCTGATCGACAACCTGAGCTTCAAGATTCCCGCTGGCGCCATCGTCGGCATCATCGGCCCCAATGGCGCCGGCAAGTCGACCTTGTTCAAGCTGATTGCCGGCAAGGAAAAGGCCGATTCGGGTGAAGTCAAGATCGGCCAGACCGTGAAGATGGCGTTCGTGGACCAACACCGCGATGACCTCTCCAACGAAAAGACGGTGTGGGAAGACGTCTCCGGCGGTCTGGACATCCTCAATGTGGGCAAGTTCCAGATGGCCAGCCGCGCGTATTGCGGTCGCTTCAACTTCAACGGCTCCGACCAACAGAAGAAGGTGGGCATGCTCTCCGGCGGCGAGCGCGGACGCCTGCATCTGGCCAAGACGCTGATTGCCGGTGGCAACGTGCTGATGCTCGATGAACCTTCCAACGATCTGGATGTGGAAACCCTGCGCGCCCTGGAAGACGCCTTGCTGGAATTCGCCGGCACCATGCTGGTGATCAGCCATGACCGCTGGTTCCTGGACCGTATCGCGACCCACATCCTGGCCGCCGAAGGCGACAGCCAATGGACCTTCTTCGACGGCAACTACCAGGAGTACGAAGCCGACAAGAAGAAGCGTCTGGGCGAAGAGGGCGCCAAGCCCAAGCGCATGCGCTACAAGGCGCTCAAATAATCTTGCGCTGCTAACCACGTGCCAGCCGAGCCTAGCCAAGTCTCCAGCGGTGGTGCAGCCCGCGGGCTGGAGATTTATCGCAAGACGGTGCAGCAGGCCTCAGCGGATGGTTCGGTGCTGTTGGGCAAGATCATTGCCCTGGCCCGCCAGACCTTGCAGACGCAGGAAGCGGCATCGCGCGACCTGGGCGATCGACAGGCCATTGCCGAATCGGCCCAGATGCTGCGCAAGCACGAACCTGCTTTGTGCAGTGCCTATCCGGGAGCATTGCTCGGGGCCTTTTCCAGACAGGACAACGCCAAACAGGCATCGGCTACGTCCGTCTCCGAGGTGCAGTTCGACCAGTTGGAGCTGATGGACGAAACCCAGGTGCTCAGCACCGTGGCAATCGCACGCGTCTTGCAGGTTGTGAGGCTCGCCGCAGAGACCAGTCTTGCCGACCTGGATCGGCTGATCTGCAGCGTGCTGGGCATGGATCGGGTGCGCGTCGAGGCCAACGTTCTGCGGCCCGAGTCCTACGTGCGGGCGCTGCAGGAGGTGGTGGAGGAGACACGGGTTCCTGCGGCCATGCGGGCGCAGTGGTTCAACGCAATGGCTGCTGCGCTGGGGCATGAGCTGCGCTTGCTCTACACCGCTCTATGCGCCCAGTTGCGCAAGGAAGGCGTGGTTTCCGTGGCCTATGCCGTGCCCAATGTGCGGTCCGGGGGCAGAAGGGCGGCGACGGTGCCGGGCGGTGCTGTTGATGGCGGCCAGAAGCCTGCGGCTGGCATCGGTGCGCAGCCCGGTGGTTCGGGACCTTCCGCGCAGGGCGTTGGCAGCGACTCCGCGTTGCTGACGCTGGACAAGTTGCGCAAGCTGCTGGCTGGTGAATCGATATCCAGCCAGCCCGCCGGCCGTGTGGAGCAGTTTGCCGAGCAGTTTTCCAGGCAATTCGAAGATGATGACCTTGCGGCGGCCAATTCCCCGAATAACGGATTTGAGTCCACCGTTCCAGCTGCACTGGAAGCCCTGACCGAGATGAAGCAGGTCGAGCGGGTGGTGCAAAGCCTGGAACAGCGCCGCGAAATCAACGGCAATCAGCCGCAGCCGCAGGCCCATACGCTGGAAGGTCAACGGCTGGCGTTGCGCAGAAGCGCTAAGGATCTGGCGCAGGCGCTGAGCCTGGAAGTCGTGACGCTCATGGTGGACAACATGGCGCATGATCCGCATTTGTTGGAGCCGGTACGTGAGGTGATTCGCAATCTGGAGCCGGCGTTGTTACGTCTGGCCTTGGTGGACATGCGCTTCTTCAGCGACAAGCACCATCCGGCGCGGCACCTATTGCAGGAAGTGAGCCAGCGCAGCATGGCCTTCGATTCCATCCATGCGCCAGGCTTCGAGACCTTTTACAAGGGCCTGCAGGACACCTTGGGGCCTCTGTTTCTGGCCCCTATAGAGAGCGCCGAAGTATTCGAGTGCAAGTTGGCGGATTTGCAGCAGGAGTGGAAACAAGATGCGCACACCACCGAGCGCGACCATCTGGCTGCGGTCGAGGTGCTGAGCCATGCCGAAGCGCGCAATTTGCTGGCCGAAAAGATCGCACGTGGCATTGAAGGCCATTCCGCTGCGGCACAAGTGCCTGCAATCGTGATGGACTTCCTGTGCGGCCCATGGTCCCAGGTAGTCGCGCAGGCGCGCATCAAGCAGGGAGCGGGCTCTGCCGCTGCCGAAAAGTTCGAGGGCTTGATTCCCGCGATGCTGTGGAGCGCGCATCCCGAACTGGCTCGCGCCAATCCGGCCAAACTGACGCGTCTGGTGCCACGGCTGGTGATTTCGCTGCGCGAAGGCTTGCAGACCATCCAGTACCCGGACGCGCGTACCGATGCATTTTTGGAGTCGCTGATGACCATTCATCAGCAGGCATTCCGACCTGCTTCTACTGCACCGGTGACAGAGCCTGAGGCATCCTCCCAGCGCAGCCGGCTGCCAGATGACGGAGACCCCTGGATTGCGCCACAGGAAGCCCAAGCCTCCAATTTTGTGGGGCTGACGGAGATTTCGCTGGCGTCGGAGCCGGCCTTCGAGCCGCTGTTGCCCGAAATGAATATCGTGCCGGAACAGGCTGCTTTGGCAGATGTGGACATGCCGCTGGGTTCATGGGTGGAATTGAAGGTGAACGAAGAATGGGTCCGCATCCAGTTGACTTGGGCCAGCCCCCATGGCACCTTGTACTTGTTCACCGGTGCCTATGGCAATACCCAGTCCATGTCCAGGCGATTGCGTGACAAATTGCTGTCATCCGGCAAGATGCGGCTGCTCGTGGGGCAGGCGTTTGTGGAAGGTGCTTTGGACGCCGTGGCGCAGACTGCCATACGCAACAGTGTGGGGAGCGTGGAATAGCAGGGTTGGTGATTCCTGGGTCGTTGGGATTGGATAAATACATTGTGGGGACACTGATTTGGACTACCGATTGGTAGATATTTTTGTGTACGCCGCCATCCCTCCGGTTGGCGTGGCCTTGCTGTTGGCGCTGGTATGGCTGGTGCGCAACATCCGACGCGGCAAGACGTTCGATGTACGCCAGCAGATAGAGCAATTTCGCGGTCCCCTGCTGGTAACCCTGGTGTGCGTGCTGCTGGGCGTGGGCTTGTCGGTACGCTACGCAATGAATGCCCGCAATTCCATTGTGGACGAGGCGAATCGGCGGTTTGGCCAGCAGGTCGAGTTGCTTGACGGCAATATCCAGGATCAGGTTGCCAGCCTCAGCCAGATGCTGCATGGCGTGCGCGGGCTGTTTCTGACCAGGAACAACATCACCCGGGAGGAATTCCGGAATTTTGTACTCAACAATGATTTGCGCCGTGGCTATATCGGGGCACGAGGGCTGGGCTACATAGCCCGCATAGGGCGCGCAGACCTGGCCGACTTCGTTGCCTTGCAGCGCAGATCCGGTTGGACCGATTTTGAGGTGAAAACCTCAGGTGATCAGGCCGAGCTCTTCGTTGTCAAAGCGGTGGAGCCGGCAGACCTCAATCAGGGTGCACTTGGATTTGACATAGGCTTTGAGCCCAGGCGCCGCGCCGCAGCCGAAGCCGCCATGCGCACGGGCGGCGAAGTGTTCTCCCCGCGCATTGCCCTGATACAGGACGGCCGCAAGCGTCCCGCATTTCTTTTCCTGGTGCCGGTGTATGGAAGTGCGGATGTACCCAAGGACGAAGCCACGCGCGTGCAGACGCTGCGGGGCTGGGCCTATGCGCCTCTGGTGTTTTCCGAGCTGATGGCCAATGGCCAGGAGTCTGCGTCATCGATGACCAACTTCCAGCTGTACGACGGCCCCCAGTTGAATGCCGAGTCGTTGGTCTATGACAGCGAAATGCCATCGGGCCAAGTCGACCTGCCTGAAAGTCTGGTGCGCCACATGCACAGCATGTTCTCGGTGGTACGCCCGGTGCTGATTGCCGACAAGGTGTTCTATTTGCGTGCCAACTCCACGCCAGTCTTTGAGGCCAATTTGCATCTGGAAGAACCTTTGCACGGAGCCTTGCTGGGGTCGGGGCTGAGCGTGCTGGTGGCCACGGTGCTGTGGCTGCTGATGGTGGGACGGTCGCGTGCAATTCTTCTTGCGCAAAGCCTGACCCAGGACCTGGACCGACTGGCCATGGTTGCCCGGCGGACTTTTGATGCCGTGTACTTTGCCGACACCGAGTGGCGCATTACCTGGGTCAACGAGGGCTTTACCCGCATGACCGGCTTCGCACCAGAAGAGGCATTGGGCAAGCGCCCCAGCCAGTTGCTGCACAGCCCGAAGGAAGACCCATCCAAGCCGGGCATCATCGATAGTCTGGTGGAGTCCGGTGAGCGGACCAAAATCCGGGTGCTGCAGCGAAACAAGCAAGGGCAGGACTACTGGATTGATCTGGAAATCATGCCGGTGCTGGATGAGCAGGGCAAGGTCACCGGTTACCTGTCGGTACAAAGCGACATTACCGAGCAGGTGTTGGCGAAGGCCGATCTGCAACTGGAAAAGGAGCGTGCGGAGAATATCCTGACGGGTACCAACGTGGGCACCTGGGAAAGCAATCTGCAGACCGGCGAGCAGCGATGGAACGAGCGCTGGGGCGCGATGATGGGCTTCTCCAAGGCAGAAGTGGTACCCGACGCCGACACCTTCTGGCAGCAGCGCCTGCACCCCCTGGATCAGGCGCGCATCAATCACGCCATGGCGGACTGCATCCTGGGCGTTACGGACGGCTACTCGTGCGACGTACGGGTGCAGCGTAAAGACGGCAGCTGGATGTGGATACTCAGCCGCGCCAAGGTCATGTCCCGTTCGCCGGACGGCCGCGTCGAATGGATTGGCGGCATCCACACGGACATCACGGAAATCAAGCAGGTGGAAATCAATCTGCGGGACGCCGAAGCCTTTCTGGACCGGGCTGGTCGAATTGCCAACGTGGGTGCCTGGCAGCTGGATCTGGCCACCCGGGAGGTGCACTTCAGTCCGCAGACCTGCGCCATCCATGGTCTGGACGCGGATTTCCAGCCCACGGAAGAAGTTGCACTGAGCTTCTATCCCGAGGCTGACCGCCAGCGGCTGCGCGAAGTCATGCTGCTGGCCGGACGCGACGGCACACCCTGGGACCTGGTGCTGGAGTTCCGCACCGCCCAAGGAGAACAGCGCTGGGTGCGCGTCTTTGGCGAGGTCGTGTTCGGAGAGACCGGGCCGGCACGTCTCGTGGGCGCGATGCAGGACGTCACCAAGGACCATTTGGCTCAGCGGGAAGTGGAAAGAAGCGGCGCCTTGCTGCGCGGCGCAATAGAGGCCATTGACGAAGCCTTTGTGCTCTTTGATCCGCAAGACCGGTTGGTGCTTTGCAATGACAAGTACCGTGATCTGTACGCCCTTTCGGCGGATTTGATCGTGGAGGGCACCAGCTTCGAAACCATTGTGCGTGTGGGCGCTGAGCGCGGGCAAAACACCGAAGCCGTGGGTCGCGTGGATGAATGGGTGGCTGAGCGCATGGCGCTGCATCGGATGGAGCATTCCACCTCGGAGCAAAGGCTTAGCGATGGCCGCTGGCTCAAGGTGGTGGAGCGGCGCATGGCCGACGGACACCATGTGGGTTTCCGTATCGACATCACCGAGCTCAAGCTGGCGACCGCTGCTGCGGAACTCACCAGCGCACAACGTGGTGAAGAGCAAAGGCGCATGCAAAGCATTCTGGAAGGCACCCAGGTCGGCACCTGGGAGTGGAACGTCCAGACCGGCGAGAACATCTACAACGAGCAGTATGTGCAGATGCTGGGCTACACATTGCAGGAGTTGCCGCCCCTCATCCGGGATGACTGGTCGCGCCTGGTGTATCCCGACGACCTGGCTTCTTCTCGGCAAAAACTGCAGGAGCATCTGCTCGGAGCACGTGCCAGCTACGACGCCGAGCTGCGCATGCGCCACAAACTGGGACATTGGGTGTGGGTGTTGTCCAAGGGCAAACTCACCAGCCGATCCGAGGACGGAAAGCCGTTGTGGGTGTACGGAACGCATATGGACATCACGGAGCGCAAGCTGGCCGAGCGGCAGTTGGCGCACACCATGGCCATGCTGCAAAACGTGCTGGACTCGGCCACGGCCGTAGGTGTGATCGCCCTGGGGCAGGACCAGCTCATCAGCGTGTTCAACCGGGGGGCAGAGAATCTGCTGGGTTTTGCTGCGGCGGAGGTCATCGACCTGCAAAGTGCAAGCATCTTCTTTGACGCGGCCGAACTCAGTGCCCTGCGTGAAACCCTGGAATTGATTTGGGGTCGCGAGTCTGATGCGGTGGAAGTGTTTGCACACGTGCTCGACATCCGTGAAGAACAGGAGTGGACCCTGGTGCGCAAGGACGGGTCCCGCTTCAAGGCCAGTCTGATCTTTTCGCAGATGCGCGATGCCCAGGGCGTGCAGGTGGGGCACCTGGCCATGGTGTACGACATCTCCAAGCAGAAGGAATACGAATCGTCCCTGCGCAAGGCTACGCTGCTGGCGGAGCAGTCCAGCACCGCCAAGAGCCAGTTCCTGGCCAACATGAGCCACGAAATCCGCACGCCCATGAACGCGATCCTGGGCATGCTGCAGTTGCTGCGCAATACCGAGTTGAGCGTCAGGCAGAAGGACTACGCCGAAAAGGCCGCCGGGGCCGCACGCTCCCTGCTGGGGCTGTTGAACGACATTCTGGACTTCTCCAAGGTGGAAGCCGGCAAGATGCAGCTCAACCCGGAGCCCTTCGTGTTGGAGGAATTGCTGTCGGACCTGTCCGTCATCCTGTCGGCCAATTTGGGGGCCAAAGAGGTGGACCTGCTGTTTGACATCGATCCCGCGATTCCGAACGAGCTCATTGGCGACACCATGCGTCTCAAGCAGGTTCTCATCAATCTGGGTGGCAATGCGGTGAAGTTCACGGAGCAGGGTCAGGTGGTCATCCGCTGGAAGTTGCTGACCCAGGAGCTCGGTTCGGTTCGCATAGGGATAGAGGTGGTCGATACCGGCATCGGCATTGCGCCGGAAAATCAGTCGCGCATTTTCGATGCGTTCACGCAGGCCGAATCGGACACCACACGCCGCTTTGGCGGAACCGGACTGGGGCTGGTCATCTCCACCCGACTGATACGCCTGATGGGCGGTGAGCTGAAGCTCCAGAGTGAACTGAACAAGGGTAGTACCTTCAGTTTTGTCATGCAGCTCGCAACGGTCGAGCCTGCACTGCTTGCGCTCCCGCAAGCCGCTCTTGCAATCACGCCGGATGCCAAGCGTGTGCTGCTGGTCGATGACAACCCAATGGCCTTGACCATCAGCGCCGCGATGATGCGCTCGCTGGGGTGGGTGGTCGAGCAGGCTTCATCCGGTGCCGAGGCGATTGGCATGCTGGGTGCGCATTTGCAGCAGGGCGCCGTCGCCCTGGATGCCATGGTGGTGGATTCGCAGATGCCGGATATGGATGGATGGGAAACACTCAGGAATGCCCGACGCCTTTGTGCGGGGCACCCGGTTCCCCGCATGGTGTTGATGGTGCGTCACAGCCGCGAATCCTTTGACGAAGGCAGTGACCGCGAATCGCAATTGGCCGACGGTGTATTGGTCAAGCCGCTGACGGCCGCCATGTTCGCCAAGGCCCTGGCAAGAGCGCGTCATCTTCCAGAGGCCTCCTCGGATGCCACTGCCGTGCACGCCAACCGACTGGCTGGCATGCGCGTGTTGCTGGTCGAAGACAACGCCATCAACCAGCAGGTGGCGCAGGAGCTCCTGCGCTCCGAAGGTGCGCACGTCGAAGTGGCCGACAACGGCGCATTGGGTGTGGCCGCGGTGCGTCAGGCCAAACCGGGCTTCGACATCGTGCTGATGGACCTGCAGATGCCGGTGATGGACGGGCTTGCCGCCACCCGGGTTCTGCGTGCCGACGCCCGGTTTGCCAAGCTTCCCATCGTGGCCATGACCGCCAACGCCATGGACTCGGACCGCGATGAGTGTCTTGCAGTGGGAATGAATGACCATGTGGGCAAGCCCTTTGACTTGAACCAGTTGGTACAGACACTGGTGGCGCAAACGCTCTGGACACCGGTCATGCATGCGGTCGCGGCCGCACCTGTACCGGTGCAGAGGCGTGTTACCGGCGACGCCTGGCCGTCGGAGATGGATGTGGACAAGGCGCTGGTGCGTATGGGCGGCAATGCAGATCTTTTGCGACGCTCGCTGACCGCCTTTGCTGCCGACGCCCGGATATTGCCGCAACGGCTGGAGCTATGGACGGCGCAGGCGGATTGGAAGGCACTCAAACGCGAGCTGCATTCGCTCAAGGGCCTGTCGGCGACGGTGGGGCTGGACGAACTGTCGGCTCTCGCCGCAGCGGCAGAAAAACAGGTGTACCCAACCAGCCTGGCCCCAGGCTTTGCACAGGCGTGTGACGCCCTGCAGAAACGGCTAAGTCAGACGCTTGGGGCGCTGGACGCCGCCATTGCGCTCTGGCACACCGCTGCCATTGTGTCTGCGCCGGCAGCTTCCCCGGCCTGGGAACAGGCAACGCTTACACAACTGCGCGAGCTGCTGCTTGCGTTGCGGGCATCCGATATGGCCTCCATGGAGTTGCATGCCCAGTTGCGCCAACAATTGAATGAAGCCCATGCCGATTCCCTGGCGGCACTCGATGAAGCCATGGCGGAGTTGGACTTCGACACTGCAGCGACTGCCTGCGAGACGCTGCTGCAACAGATTGCCCCCCACGTATCCGACACTGCTTCCACATGACCCTGCCCAACCCGCACACCGTTGCGCCCCGCTCCTTGAAGGTACTGGTGGCCGAGGACAACATCATCAACCAGCGTGTGGTGGTGGGTTTGCTGACCCAGCTCGGCCATACCGGCATGGTGGTGAAGGATGGCGAGAAGGCGCTCAAGTGCCTGTCCAAGATGAAGGTGGACGTGGTGCTGATGGACGTCATGATGCCTGTCATGGATGGGCTGGAAGCGCTGGCGGCCATACGTGCGCAGGAGGCCGTGACGGGTGCTCACCTACCCATCATCATGGCAACCTCCCACGATGAGCCGGGCGAGGCCTTGCGCTACCAGAAGGCAGGAGCCGATGGCTATCTGTGCAAGCCGCTGGACCTGGATCGGCTGCAGGCGGAAATCACGCGCGTGCTGTCCAGGCGTTAGGCAAAGGCAATTTGGCACGTAGTTTGCATTCCTTCTTGGATACAAGAAGGGGTGTTCAAAAATGGTGCCTTTGTGTGAGCAACCAGACAATGCAACGCCGGTGATCCCGGATTGCGCTGCCATAGCGTTGCGTCAGGGTGCATGTAACCCGAACTCCCTCTGTGTTAACGGTCTCATCGTCAAACTGTAGGAGTTCTTCATGTCACACGCCAACGGTACGCAGCAATACCTTCACGCGGATACCTCCAGACGCAAACTGCTCAAGACCGCGGCGACCGCAGGCGCATTGGGCGCCCTCGGTATGCCTGCCATCGTGCGGGCGCAAGGCGTCAAGCTGCGCATCGGCTTCTGGCCGGTGGCAGCGGGGCTGCCCTTCTTTGCTGCGATTGAAAAGGGCTACTTCAAAGAGGCCGGGCTGGATGTGGAGGCACTCAAATTTGCAGGTGCGCAGCAGGTGATGGAGGCCATGCTGTCCGGTCGCAGCGATGGCAGCTCCAACGGAACCGGTTCGGCCAACCTGGCTATTGGAGAAATTGCGCAGCCAGGCCTGTTCAAGATCTTTGCCACCAACCCGAGCAATGCCAAGCATGTGCTGGACGAGTTCATCGTACCCAAGGACAGCCCGGTCAAGGCCGTGTCCGAACTCAAGGGCAAGAAAGTCGCGTCCGGTCCCGGCATCCAGAATGTGACCCTGTGCAAGACCATGCTGGAGCGCGCCGGTGCAACGGGTGCGACGGTCATGGAGCTGCCCATAGGACAGCATGTGGCAGCGCTGGTTGCCGGCCAGGTGGACGCCTGCTACACGCTGGAGCCCACTGGTACGGTGGGGCGCATGAATGGCACCACGCGGGTGATTGAAGCCGGCGTCGTGGCCCACTACATCCTGGGCGACCCCATGGCTCCCTGGCATGGCGGATCGGCCAGCCTGACTTCGGAGTTCATCAAGAAGAGCCCGGACGTGGCCAAGAAATACATCGCAGCCTATGCACGCGGCATTGAATTGGTGCGCACCAAACCGGATGAGGCGCGCCAATACATGAAAGGCTACACCGCCATCGAAGGCCCGCTCACCAGCGAGGTGCCGCTGGCCTCCTACATGCTCTACAACGAGTTCAAACCAGCAGATGTGGCCTACTTCCAGAAGTTCTACGACCTGTTTACGGAGAAGGGAATCTTCGAGCGAAAGGTCGCGGTCGAAGGTCTGCTTTACAAGGCCTGATCATGTCCACCCGGATATTGCCCAAGCCTTCCAAATGGGAAGGGTTCATTCCCTTCATCGGTCCAATTTTGTTGTTCATCATCTGGGACCTGGTGGTGCGCTTCGGACTCATCAAGGCCATCCTGCTGCCCAGTCCCTTTGCCACGATTTCCACCATGGTGACGGGGTTGGCGGGCGGACCGCTGCTGGCCGACTTTGGTGTGACCGTCATGCGAACACTGGAAGCTTTTTTGATCGCGGCGGTGGTCGGCATGCCGCTGGGCGTCTTGCTGGGAAGCAACGAGAAGGCTTACCGCAGCGTGGAGTTCCTCATCGACTTCTTTCGTTCAACGCCGTCTTCCGCATTGATCCCGCTGTTCCTCCTGATATTTGGCGTATCCGACGTCAACAAAGTGGCGATTGCGGCATTTGGTGCGCTGCTCATCGTGGTGTTCAACAGCGCATACGGCGTCATCAATGCACGCAAACAGCGCGTCATGGCAGCCAAGGTCATGGGCGCCTCGCGCTGGCAGGTATTCAAGGATGTGCTGATATGGGAGAGCCTGCAGCCGTCTTTCGTAGGCCTGCGCTCGGCAGTGTCGATGGCGCTGGTGATTGTCATTGTTGCCGAGATGTTCATTGGTTCCGACTCGGGGCTGGGCCACCGCATCATCGATGCGCAGCAGGTGCTCAACGTCAAGAGCATGTACGCTGCCATTCTGGCCGCGGGGGCCCTGGGATACGCCCTGAATATTTTGTTCTTGGTTGCAGAACGCAAGATCGTGCACTGGAGCGGAAGGTAAGCCATGGAAGTTCTCAACGCAGCCGTGGTCGCCGATGTGCCCACGCCACCCTTCCAACCCGGACCCGCCGGAACCCACATCACGATTCGCGGCCTGACCAAGTATTTTGCCGGCTGGCCGCTGTATGAAAACTTCGATCTGAACATTCCAAAGCACAAGATCGTTTCGGTCTTCGGGCCCAACGGCTGCGGCAAGAGCACGCTCATCAACATGATCGCGGGCTTGATCCCCATGGACTCCGGCGAAATTCTTTTCGATGGCAAAAGCCTGAAGGACACCAAGATCGGCTACGTCTTCCAGAACTACCGCGAGGCCCTGTTCCCCTGGATGCGCACCATCGACAACATCGCCTATCCGCTCAAACTCGAAGGCAAACCCAAGGCGGAAGTGGATAGGCGCATGGCCGAACTGGTGGCGTCCTTCGATGTCAAGTTCGATCTGAACCGTTACCCATACGAACTGTCCGGTGGACAGCAGCAGACCGCTTCCATCATGCGGGCCTTGGCTCCCAAGCCCGAGGTGCTGTTTCTGGACGAGCCTTTCTCCGCACTGGACTTCGAGATGACGCTATTCATACGGGAGAAATTGCAAGAGGTCTTCATGCAGACCGGCACCACCATGCTGCTGGTGTCGCATGATTTGGAGGAGGCGGTGTATCTGGCCGACGAAGTGCTGCTGCTGACCAAACGACCGACCCAGGTGGCCGAGATACTCAAGTACGACGATCCGCGTCCGCGTACGCTGGCCACATTGAGTGAACCCAGCTTTGTGGGCATGAAGAAACTGAGCCTGGAAATCTTCCAGCGCGAAGTGCGTCGGTGACTACGCCCTTGCTAGGCCGCTCGCTTACAGCGGGTGCTCCGCGTAGAACTTGCCGCCGTGATAGAGCAGGGGAGATGCACCGGCCAGCGTCGTGCAACGCTCCACCTCGCCTACAAAGATCACGTGATCGCCTTCTTCATAGCGGCTGCGGTTGAAGCATTCAAACGTGGCTGCCGCGCCTTCGATCAGGGGCGCACCGGCAGCGCCCAGGTGGTACTTCACACCGGCAAAGCGGTCTACATCTTTTGCGGCGAACTGGCGCGCCAGTTCCTGCTGGTCCGCACTCAGGATGTTGATGGCATAGTGCGACCCGGTGCTGAAGGCTGCCATGGAGCCCGCCGTTTGCGACAGGCTCCAAAGCACCAGCGGAGGTGACATCGAGACCGAATTGAACGAATTGGCCGTCAGCCCCACCAGACTGCCGTCAGGGGCACGTCCGGTTACTACTGTGACGCCCGTGGCAAACATGCCCAGGGCGGTACGGAACTCGGCTTTGGAAAAAGTAGGGGGCTTGGCCTTTTGGGGCCGGACGGAAGACAACATGCGGGGAATTTAACTCAGATTGATTGGGGCACGCCATGGAGAGGTTTTTCTTCTCCTTTGCGATGTCTTCCCTGTGGCGCTGTTTGTAAGTTCCCACTGCCCCGCCCTTACCCAGACGGGGGTAAGGGCAAGATTGGCGCAGTTAAAGCGCAAGCGTTGAATCAGTGCCCCAAAATCTTGGAGAGAAAGTCCCGGCTGCGGTCGCTCTGCGGGTTGTTGAAGAAGTCGTGCGGGTTGTTCTGCTCCACGATCTGGCCCTGGTCCATGAAGATCACACGGTCGGCCACGGCTTTGGCAAAGCCCATTTCGTGTGTGACGCATAGCATGGTGATGCCCTGGTTGGCCATCTCGATCATCACGTCCAGCACTTCCTTGATCATCTCCGGGTCCAGCGCCGACGTGGGCTCGTCAAACAGCATGATCTTGGGCTTGAGGCACAGCGCGCGGGCAATCGCCACACGCTGCTGCTGGCCACCCGAGAGCTGCAGCGGGTACTTGCTGGCCTGGTTGGCAATGCGCACGCGTTCCAGTTGCGCCATGGCGCGTTCTTCGGCTTCCTTCTTGGGCATCTTGCCTACCCACATCGGGGACAGCGTGAGGTTTTCCAGCACGGTGAGATGGGGGAACAGGTTGAACTGCTGGAACACCATGCCGACTTTCTTGCGCACATCGTCAATGGCCTTGACGTCGTCAGTGAGCTCCACACCGTCCACGGTGAGGTGGCCTTGCTGGTGCTCTTCCAGGCGGTTGATGCAGCGGATCAGGGTCGACTTGCCTGAGCCCGATGGGCCGCAAACCACGATGCGCTCGCCGGTCTTGACCTGCAGGTCGATGTCACGCAGCACGTGAAAACTGTTGCCATACCATTTGTTGACTTTGTCGAAGGTAATGATGTGTTCTGACATGGTGAATCCTTAGCGCAGCTTGCTTTTGTTGACCTGCTTTTCAATCCAGATGCTGTAGCGCGACATGGAGAAGCAGAAAATGAAATAGATCAGGGCGATGAAGAGGTAGCCCTCGATCTTGAATGGTCGCCAGTTGGCATCCGAGTTCAGCGCCATGCTCATGGCGCCGGTAAGCTCATACAGGCTCACGATGGTGACCAGCGAGGTGTCCTTGAAGGTGGAAATGAAGTTGTTCATGACGCCGGGCACCACCATGGCCAGCGCCTGGGGCAACACGATTTTGCGCTGCGTCTGCCAGTAGCTCAGGCCCAGTGTGGCCGCGGCCTCCACCTGCCCCTTGGGCACCGCCTGCAGGCCACCGCGTATCACTTCGGCCATGTAGGCCGCGGCAAACAGGGTAATGCCGGCCAGCACCCGCACCAGCACATCAATGCTGAAGCCTTGCGGCATGAGCAGGGGGAACATGAACGACGCCATGAACAGCACCGAGATCAGCGGCACGCCGCGAATCAGCTCCACATAGATGGTGCACACGCTGCGGATGGCGGGCAGCTTGGAGCGGCGGCCCAGCGCGATCACCAGCGCAATCGGGAAGGCCATGGACATCGACAGGGATGCCAGCAACAGCGTCAGCGGCAAGCCACCCCAGCGGTCCGTATCCACACGTGAGAGGCCCAGAACGCCGCCATACATCACCGTGAAGAAGAAGGCCAGCACGCCAATCCACAGCGCCGCCAGCCAGGGTTTCCAGAACGCGCGCATGCAACTGGCCACCAGCAGTCCCAGAAGCGCCAGCGCGGATACCAGTGGTCGCCATTGTTCTTCAAACGGATAACGGCCGAAGATGATGATGCGGTACTTCTCTGCCACCACGCCCCAGCAGGCCCCTGCGGCCGCGTGGCAGGCATCGTAGTCCTTGGCCCAGACGGCGTTGATGAAGGCCCAGTTGATGAAGCGGGGCACGATGGCCAGCAGTACTAGACCGATGATGATGGTGCCTATCGACGTGGGCAGGTTGGCAAACAGGTTGAATTTGATCCAGGCGGCCAGCCCCTCGGTCTTGACCGGGGCGGGGCGTGGTGCAATAGGTTGAAAAATGGTTGCAGTCATGGCGAGCCCCTAGCGTTCCCTGATGGCCGAACGGTTGTTGTACCAGTTCATGCTGATGGATGTGAACAGCGAGGTGCTCAAGTACACCAGCATGATCACGGCAATGCATTCCACCGCCCGCCCGGTCTGGTTGATGGCCGTGTTGGAAATGGACACCACATCCGGATAGCCAATGGCCACCGCCAGGGAGGAGTTCTTGGTCAGGTTGAGGAACTGGTTGGTTACCGGTGGGATGATCACGCGCAGTGCCTGCGGCAGCGTCACCAGTCGCATGGTCTGGCCGCGGCTCAGACCCAATGCTGCCGCTGCTTCCGACTGGCCCAAGGCCACCGACTGGATGCCTCCGCGCACCACCTCTGCCACAAAGGCCGCCGTATAGACGGTCAACCCCAGCAGCACAGACAGGAATTCCGGGGTGAGGGCGCCGCCATTTTCAATGGCGAATTCGCCCTTGACCGGCATGTTGAACTCCATGGGCGCACCGCCTACGATCCAGCCCACCACGCCAAAGCCGATGACGATACCTACGGGCACCCAGAACAGGCTCTTGGGCACACCGGTCTTCTCAAACGACCGGATGGCATAACTTCGGTAGAACAACGCAACCACAATCGCCACTGCCATGCCGATGACCGCATACAACTGGCCCGTACCCCATACCGGAACCGGAAAATTCAGGCCGCCCTTGCTCAAGTAAAGCGGTCCCAGCACCAGCGGCTCAGCGGATTCGGGTAGCACTTCGGTAAACATCAGATACCACATGAGCAACTGCAGCAGTACCGGAATGTTGCGGAAGAACTCCACGTAGCACACGCAAATGCCACGTACCAGCGCATTGCGGGAGAAGCGCCCCACGCCGATTAGCGTACCCAGAATGGTGGTCAGGATGATGCCCAGGATGGCAACCCTGAGCGTGTTGGAAAAGCCGATGAGGTAGGCCTTCCAGTACGGGTCGGCGGAGTCATAGGCGAACAGGCTCTCGCCGATGTCAAAGCCGGCGCCGCCCAGCATGAAGTCCCAGCCGCTCTGGATGCCGCGGGCATTCATGTTGACTTTGGTGTTGTGTGCCAGGTAGAGCACCACAGCGACGATGACTGCCACGGTGACCAACTGGTAGATCAGGCCGCGGAATGCCTGACTACGCCAGGACCAGGGCTGTTTGGGTGGTTTGTGGGAAGTGGACATGGGTTGTTGTAAAGGGCGGATCCAAATACAAAGACAAAGGGGCAGAGTCACAGGTGTGTTTCTGCCCCCCGGGGATATGCCAAGGCCGCTGGCCCTGTGCGTGTGGGTGAATTAGCGCAAGGGTGGTGCGTACTGGACGCCGCCCTTGTTCCACAGGTTGTTCAGGCCACGCGGTAATTGCAGGGCCGATTTGGGACCTACGTTGCGTTCGAATATTTCACCGTAGTTGCCCGTGGTCTTGATGGCACGTGCCAGCCATTCCTTGTCGAGACCCAGCAGCTTGCCGGTGTCTTCAGTGGATCCAAGCAAGCGGCCCACGATGGGGTCTTTGCTGTTGGCCTTTTGTTCATCCACGTTGGCTGCGGTCACACCGTATTCTTCGGCTTCCAGCAGACCGTAGATGGTCCATTTGACAATAGCGGTCCACTCGTCATCGCCACGGCGCACCATGGGACCCAGGGGCTCTTTGGAGATCAGGTCCGGCAAGATCACATGGTCGGCGGGATTCTTGGCAACCTTGTTGCGGGTAGACGCCAAGCCGGATGCGTCGGTTGTATAAGCCACGCAACGACCGGAGAAATAGGCGCCCTCCGCAGCTTCCAGTTTTTCAAACACCACAGGCTTGATGCCCAGGCCGGAGGCCTTGGAGAAGTCGGTCAGATTCTTCTCGGTCGTGGTGCCGGACTGCACGCAAACGGTTTGGCCCTTAAGCTGTTTGGCACTCTTGATCTTGCTCTTGACCGTAACCATGAAGCCCTGGCCATCGTAGTAAGTCACGGCTGTCTGGCTCAGGCCCAGGGACGCATCGCGGGTCAGGGTGAATGTGGTGTTGCGCGACAGGATGTCAACTTCGCCGGATTGCAGCGCGGTGAAGCGGGCCTGTGCATTCAGCGGGACGTACTTCACCTTTTCGCCGTCTCCCAGGGTGGCTGCAGCCACCGCGCGGCAGATATCCACATCGAGACCGGTCCACTTGCCACCAGAATCAGCAGCACCGAAACCAGCCAGACCGGTGTTTACGCCGCAAATCACTTGCCCGCGCGCCTTGATGGCGTCCAGGGTCTTGCCGGCAAACGCCGGGCTGGCAACCAAAGTACCCATGGTGGCCACAATGGCAGCAACGATCTTCAGTGATTTCATAGTCATGTAGTAATACTCCTGTGTTGACTAATGTTTCGACGCGGCACCTCTGGGTGCACCAACGAGGTGAATGTAGCGGCATGTTACTTGCCCTACGCTCAGGGTTTACTCTTGAAAATTATGCAAAATAGTTATGAGCTAATTTGCCGCAAACTCTTGGTAAATTTCCAAAAGCAGAAAACATGCCATACGCCTCCACATTGGAAAATCCGAATGACCAGCCACTCACTGTTTGACACCGCCGCCCCTGAGTCCTTGGGCTTTGTGCCCGCACGCCTGCAACGCATCGACGCCATGTTGTCGGATGCTTCCAATCGAAGACACCTGCCGGGTGCGGTGGCGATGGTGGTACGTCGTGGCAAGGTGGTGCTCCAAAGCAGCGTAGGCATGCAGGATGCGAACACCGGCACTGCCATGTCGCCGGACTCGCTGTTTCGCATCTATTCCATGACCAAACCGATTGTCTCGGTAGCGGTGATGATGCTCGCCGAGCAAGGGCGGGTTTTGTTGGGCGATCCGATCTGGAAGTACCTGCCCGAATTCACGGACGTGCAGGTGGTTTCGCTGGTGGATGGGCAACCCGTCAAGCACAGGCCGCGCATTGCACCGACGGTGCAGGACTTGCTGCGCCATACCTCCGGGCTGACCTACGAGATTTTAGGAACCGAGCCGGTGCAGCAGCTGTATGCACAAGCCGACCTGTGGTCGCGCAAGAAGACCAATCGTGAGTTCTCCCAGGTGCTTTCCACCCTGCCGCTGATGTTCGAGCCGGGCACCACCTTCGGCTACAGCCGTGCAACCGACTTGCTGGGCAGCCTGATCGAAGCCGTGACTGGGCAGACGCTGGGCGCGTTCCTGCAACAAAACATCCTGGACCCCCTGGGCATGGCGGACACCGTCTTCCATGTGGAGCCAGCGCAGCAACACCGCATTGCGGAGCCGTTCGCCGTGTGCCCCGATACGGGCGCGCCTGTGGAACTCATTGATATTCGCCAACCCTATCCCATGGAATCCGGTGGCGCTGGCCTAGTGTCCACCGTGGGCGACTACGCCCGCTTTCTGCAGTGTCTGCAGAATGGCGGCGAGCTGCAGGGGCATCGCATTCTCATGCCCAACACGGTGCGCAACATGACTACGGACCACCTGGGGCAGATGGCCCAGCACTTCACCCAGCGTTCGGGCTACATGCTGGCACAGGGCGTGGGCTTCGGCTTGGGCTTTTCCGTCAAACTGCAGGACGGGCTGGATCCGCAACCGGGTTCAGCCGGCCTGTACAGCTGGGGTGGCATTGGTGGAACCACCTTCTTCGTGGACCCAGCCAAGGAGCTGTTTGCGATTCTGCTGACCCAGGCACCCAACCAGCGTGACATCTATCGCCCGAGGTTTCGGGCCATGGTGTACGCTGCGTTGCTGGATTAGATGGCCACGTAGCGGCCCTTGCGGTGGTTGAGGGCCAGGGTCTGGTTGAGCATCACGGCGCCCAGAATGGACAGGGCAATATGCCACCAGTCGGTCACGGCAAAAGCCAGCGCCACGATGGCGCAGTCCAGCCCCATCTGTATGAAGCCTGCGCGCCAGCCGTAGCGCTCCTGCAGATACAGTGCCAGCACATTGAAGCCGCCCAGGCTGGCCTGGTGCCGGAACAGGATCAGCATGCCAGTGCCCATGAGCAGACCACCGGCCACACTGGCAAACACGGGGTTGATGGCGCCTAGGGAAATCCACTGCGGCAGCAGGTTGCTGATGCTCGCCAGCAGGGCCACCGACACGAAGGTCTTGAGGGTGAATACCCTGCCCATGCGCTGGAAGGCAAGACCGTAGAAGGGCAAGTTGATGAGGAAGAACACCAGCCCGAAGTTCCAGCCGGTGGCGTAATGGATCAGGAACGCAACGCCCGCCGTGCCGCCGGTCAGCAGTCCGGTGCGACCGAACATCACCACGCCCAGCGCTACAAACAATGTGCCCGTAATCAGGGCCTGGACGTCCTCATGGGGACGGTGGCGCAGGTCGGCGGGGGCGTCCTGCATCAGGCTGTAACAGCCGTGTTGGCCGGCACTTCCGGCGCGCCCGCCGATGAGCCACAAGTGCCTCCACCGCAGCCATGGATCTGTTCGGCAGGTAGAGCGGATGGTTGACTCATTTCACCCGTGGCTGGATCAAAGCCGGCAGAACGCAAATGCAGGGCCAGCCCGGCATCCATGCTTTGCACATGGTTGACGAACCACAGGCCCAGCTCGTGTGCCATCTGGCGCACCAGGTCCAGTTCGCCTTGCAGGCCACGCTTGCCGCCTTCACGCATCACTTGCAGGATGATGTTGTGCTGGGTTGCGTGGCAGTTCTCCGCGGAAAAACCGGTGGCCTGCATCCACTGGTCCTCACGGTCGAAATGCTCCTGGGTGTGGTCTATCAGTTCAGCCCAGCGGGACAGAAGCGTCTCATCGGGCGCTTCCACGGCCGCTGCCAGCAGGGCGATAAATTCTTCGTGGGTGTCGTCCATCATCGGCATATCCAACGCCAGGGTGGGTGTCCATTGCATGGTCTTACGGTCCGCGGTTGCTTGCATATGTGCTTCTCCAAAACTGAGGAGGTGACTTTACGTGGTCTGCCGGCGCCAGACCTTGATGTAGGTCACGTGCACTGAGCAATCGGCCGCTTGGGCCGACGGATAATGATCGGCTGTTCGCCAGTCACCTATTTTATGTCCCTCACATTTTCGCCCCCTGTCCTGGACCGCAGCGCCGATTTGGGCCGCATATTGCAGTTGCAAGGTTTTGCCGTGCTCAGCGCTGAACAAGTGGCTGAGCTCAGCCACGCTTCCATGCCGGAGCTGATGGCCTGGCGCCCCGAATGGAATGACTTGCCGCCTGACGGCTATCTGCGCGACGGCGGACGCTACCGGCGCAGGCGCCACAGCTGCTTTGTGGTGAACGGCGATCAAGCCACCCAGGTGCCGCACCGTCCGCACTGGCAACCGCTGGAATACAACGCCCTGCACGGTGGACTGGAGCGGCACTTTGAGCCCATGCACGCCGCACTGGTGGAGCAACCGGCCTGGTCGCAACTGCTGGTCTGGCTGGGGCGGGTGTGCTCGGACCTCAAGGGGCAGCAACCCTGGTTTGTTGAGGCGCACCAGTTCCGCATCGATACCACCGACGGCATTGGCCGCCCCACACCCGAAGGCGCGCACCGCGATGGGGTGGACATGGTGGCTGTCTTCATGGTGGAGCGCGCGGGTGTCAAAGGTGGCGAAACCCGGGTGTTTGAGGCGGATGGCCCCAAGGGGCAGCGCTTCACCCTGTCGCAGCCCTGGTCGGTGCTGCTGCTGGACGACGCGCGCGTGATCCACGAAAGCACGCCCATCCAACCCCTGGAGCCCAGCGGTCACCGCGACACGCTGGTTGTCACCTTGCGTTCAGGCGGTTTTCAGTCAGAGGCCTAATATGTAAGCCAGTGGTACGGAAGCACGATCAGAATTTCCGGCCGCAGACCTGTTCTTTTTTTCCGTAACCCATTTCAAGCAATCAGGAGACAAAACATGAGCAAGCGTGAAGTTGTAGTGTTGGGCGCAGCCCGTTCGGCCATTGGTACTTTCGGTGGAGCTTTGGCAGACATCGAGCCCTGCGAGCTGGCCGGCACCGTGATGAAGGAGGCGATTGCCCGTTCCGGCGTGGACCCCAAGGTCATCAACTACGTGACTGTCGGCAACACCATCCCCACGGAAAGCCGCTTTCCCTATGTGGCACGCGTCGCTTCCATCCAGGCTGGCCTGTCCAATGAGTCGGTGGCCATGGCGCTCAACCGCCTGTGCTCTTCCGGCCTGCAGGCCATCGTCACTACGGCACAGAACATCCTGCTGGGCGACTGCGAATACGGCATCGGTGGCGGTGTGGAAGTCATGAGCCGCGCCGGTTACCTGTCCACTGCCATGCGCAATGGCGCACGCATGGGCGACACCAAGATGATTGACACCATGGTGGCCACCCTGACCGATCCGTTCGGCGTGGGCCACATGGGTGTGACGGCAGAAAACCTGGTGACCAAATGGGGCATCACCCGTGAAGAGCAGGACGCACTGTCGGTGGAGTCGCACCGCCGTGCGGCTGCTGCCATCGCAGAAGGCCGCTTCAAGTCCCAGATCGTTCCCATCGTGAAGAAGACCCGCAAGGGCGAAGTGGTGTTCGACACCGACGAACACGTCAAGCCCGAGACCACCCTGGAGTCGCTGGCCAAGCTCAAGCCCGCGTTCAAGAAGGAAGGCGGTACCGTGACTGCCGGCAATGCCTCCGGCATCAACGACGGTGCAGCCTTCTTCGTGCTGGCCGATGCTGATGTGGCCGCCTCGGCTGGCCACAAGCCCATCGCCCGCCTGGTGTCTTACGCCGTGGCCGGTGTGCCCAACGAAATCATGGGTGAAGGCCCCATCCCCGCGTCCAAGTTGGCCCTGAAGAAGGCCGGCCTGACACTGGACCAGATGGACGTGATCGAAAGCAACGAAGCTTTTGCCGCACAAGCCATTGCTGTTTCCCGCGGCCTGGGCCTGGACATGGCCAAGACCAACCCCAACGGCGGTGCCATCGCCCTGGGTCATCCCATCGGCTGCTCCGGCGCGTTCATCGCCACCAAGCTGATCTATGAGCTGCAACGCATTGGCGGCAAGTACGGCCTGGTGACCATGTGCATTGGCGGTGGCCAGGGCATTGCCTGCGTGTTTGAGCGTCTGTAAGTTCAGTTCCTGACATCTGCCACCGGCTCGGCGCCAAAGTCGGGTCGGGCCAGATAGGCCAGCAACCGCCTTGCCGCATCGGCAGGGCTGGTGAGCTGGCCTTTTTCTTTGAGGGCGGCAAAACCACCCTGGTCGGGAAACTGTGCGGCATTTGCACTGCGCAGTTGTACCTGCATGTCGGTATCGATCACGCCGGGCGCCAATGAGCAGACGCGCGCGCCGTGTGGCAGCAACGCTTCCTCCAGTGCCAGGCAACGGGTGAAATGGTCCATGCCAGCTTTGGCCGCGCAGTAGGCGCCCGACGATGCCATGGCGCGACGACCCAGTCCCGAGGAAATATTCAGCACCTTGCGCGGGACTTGGGCCCAGTGCTGGGTCGCGCCCAGAAAGGCGCCGCACAGCAGCATGGGCGCTTCGAGGCCTACGCGCAGGGCGCGGGCCAGCTCGGTCGCTTCGCCCTCGCGCAAGGGCGTGAGCGCCGGAATCACGCCCGCGTTGTTGATGAGGGTGGCACTGGCCAGCGTATCGGTGTCCAGTGCCAACAGCCAGTCGCCTACCCGCTGCGCCACAGGTGCCGCGTCACTCAGGTCAGCCTGCCACTGCAGCAGCTCGGCGCCGCAGGTGCCAGCCTGTTGAGCCATTTGCGTGTTGGAGTTTCTTGAGATGCAGAGCAGCAGGGCGTTTGGGGTCAGCAATTGCTCGGCCAGCGCCAGTCCCATGCCACGGGACGCGCCGGTCAGGATGGTGAGGTGTTTTTTCATGGTGCAGCGCCTTGGTTCCGGGTTGAAGCACCGCATTTTGCCTTTCAGTGGACGCTGGGATAATCGCAGCATGCAAGTCAAGACCCCCGAACTCCTCGCCCCAGCCGGTTCTCTGTCCATGCTGGAGACCGCGTTTGCCTTTGGTGCCACTGCCGTCTACGCCGGGCAGCCGCGTTATTCCCTGCGCGTGCGCAACAACGATTTCGGCGACTTGGCCACGCTGGGCGAGGGCATCGCCAAGGCCCATGCGCTAGGCAACAAGTTCTATCTGGTGTCCAACATCTATCCGCACGACAACAAGCTCAAGAGCTATGTGGCCAATATGAATCCGGTCATTGCCTTGAAGCCCGACGCCATGATCATGTCCGATCCCGGCTTGATCATGATGGCGCGCGAGGCTTGGCCAGAGATGGAAATCCACCTATCGGTGCAGGCCAATACGGTGAACTCTGCCGCGGTGAAGTTCTGGAAGAGCGTGGGCATTGCCCGCGTCATCCTGTCGCGCGAACTCTCGCTCGACCAGGTGGAACGCATCCGCCAGGAATGTCCGGACACCGAGCTGGAAGTCTTCGTGCACGGTGCGCTGTGCATCGCCTACTCGGGCCGCTGCCTGCTCTCGGGCTACTTCAACCACCGCGACGCCAACCAGGGCAGCTGCACCAACTCCTGTCGCTGGGACTACAAGACATTGCAGGGTGTGGAAGACGCGTCCGGCGACATCCTCACGCCCACAGCGGCGGGCGCACGCGATTCTGGCTGTGGCAGTTGCGGCGCTTCCTCGCAGGATTCGGGCAGCGCCCATCCGTCCGGCGTCTACCTCATCGAAGAGAGCCAGCGCCCGGGCAGCTATATGCCCATCGAGGAGGATGAGCACGGCACCTACGTGATGAACTCCAAGGACCTGCGCGCCATCGAGCACGTCAAGCGGCTGGTGGATATCGGCATCGACTCGCTCAAGATCGAAGGGCGTACCAAGAGCCCCTACTACGTATGCAGAACCGCCCAGGCCTACCGCAAGGCGATTGACGATGCGGTGGCTGGACGCGAGCTGGACCCGGCCCTGCTGGGGCAACTCGAAGGCCTGGCCAACCGCGGCTATACCTCCGGCTTCTTCCAGCGCCACACGCCCGAAGAAACCCAGAACTATCTGCGCGGTTATTCCGAATCGGGTCGCAGTCTTTATGTGGGGGACGCAGTGGCCTTCGATGCGGCGCGCGGCATGGTGCAAGTCAATGCCCGCAACAAGTTCTCGGTGGGCGACACGCTGGAGATCATCCACCCCAGTGGCAACTTTGATGTGCAGATCCAGCGCATGCAGAACGCCGAGGGCGAGCCGGTGCAGTCCGCGCTGGGCAGTGGTCACACCGTCTGGATCGATCTGCCGCAGACCGCAGTCGGTGCCTTTGTGGCGCGCTACCTGCAGGCACCTGCGCCTGCACCCCGAAGGGCGGTGATCGCATGAGCACGCCCATGCAGATCAGGCAGGACGATTTGCGCGGCGCGCAAATCATTGCGTTGTTGCAGGCGCACAGGGCCAGCATGTTCGCGCATTCGCCACCGGAGAGTGTGCACGCGCTGGACCTGGACGGACTGCGCAAGCCAGAGATCACCTTCTGGTCCGCGTGGGACGGCGAAACATTGCTGGGTTGTGGCGCACTCAAGGAACTGGACGCCACGCAGGCCGAGGTCAAGTCCATGCGTACCGTGGCGGCCCATCTGCGCAAAGGCGTGGCTGCCCGCGTGCTGGCGCACATCGTGCAGGTGGCGCGGGATCGTGGATACGACAGGCTGTATCTGGAAACCGGCACCGCGCCGGCCTTTGCGCCAGCGCGCGCCCTGTATGAGCGCCATGGCTTTGGCTATTGCGGTCCCTTTGCAGACTACGTGGAAGACCCTTTCAGTGTCTTCATGTGCCTGCAATTGCCTGCACCGGCAATGTAGCCCTGCCGGACCTTAAAAAGTCTCCCATTCATCGTCATTCGTCTTGGCTGCTTGCGCGGTTGCCACGGCCTTGGGTTGTGGCAAGGACTTGGGTGCGCTGGCCTTGGCCATGGGAGGTTTGGAAGATTTGCCGGCCAGAGCCTGGGGCGCACGGCCCGGCTGCGCAACGGCCTTGGGCAAAGACTTTGGCGCGGGCTTGGGCGCAGGGGCGCGTTGGTGCGTGACCTGCAAGGTATCGCTGGCCGAGAGCTTGAAGGTAGAGACCACCTGCACCAAATCGTGGGCTTGCGACTTGAGGCTGCTGGCCGCGGCGGCCATCTGCTCAACCAGTGCGGCATTCTGCTGGGTCACCTGGTCCATCTGGTTGACAGCTTCTCCGACCTGGGATACCCCAGCAGCCTGCTCGCTGCTGGCTGAGCTGATCTCTCCCATGATGTCGGTGACGCGGCGAATGCTGCTCACCACTTCGGCCATGGTGGTTCCGGCCTGATCCACCAGTGCGGTGCCTTGTTCGACCCGTTCCACGCTGGCGTTGATCAGGCTCTTGATCTCCTTGGCCGCTTCGGCCGAGCGTCCGGCCAAGGAGCGCACTTCGCTGGCGACCACGGCAAAGCCGCGGCCCTGTTCGCCCGCACGCGCTGCTTCCACCGCAGCGTTGAGCGCCAGGATATTGGTCTGGAAGGCAATGCCGTCGATGACGCTGATGATGTCGCTGATCTTGCGCGAAGAGTCGTTGATGCCTTTCATGGTCTCCACCACCTGACCGACCACGGCACCGCCTTGTACGGCGACGGTAGATGCGTTGATCGCCAACTGGTTGGCCTGGCGAGCGGAGTCGGCGTTCTGGTTGACGGTGCTCGAGAGTTCTTCCATGCTGGCAGCGGTTTCTTCCAAAGCGCTGGCCTGGCTTTCGGTGCGCGAACTCAAGTCCTGGTTGCCCTGGGCGATTTCCGAGCTCGCAGTTGCAACACCTTCGGAACCCACACGCACCTTGCTCACCACTTGCACCAGACTGCCTTGCATGGCTTGAAGACTCTGTAGCAGGGTGCTGATTTCATCGCGACCGCTGGCATCGATGTGCACAGTCAAGTCACCGGCTGCGACCTGTGTTGCGAGCGCATTGGCTTGCGTCAGGGGCTTGGTGATGGAGGAGGACAGCGTCCAGGCCAGGAATACGCTGATGGCCAGTCCGATCACGCCCAGCGCGATCAACAGATTGCGGCTGGACTCGTAGTTCTGGTCGATCTTCTTGGCAAAGGCATTGACTTGGTCACGCTCGTTTTGAAGCAAGTCCCCCAACTTGCTGATATAGAGCTTGGAGGCTGGCGTGAACTTCTCGTCCATCAGCTTGATGGCCTCATCGGCCTTGCCGTCTTTCTTGAGTGCGACGATTTCATTGCGTGCATCGAGAAAGGCCTTTCGCACATCGGCAATATCCTGGAACAGGCGCTTCTCTTCGGCAGAATTCATGAGAGGTTCCAGCGCCTTTTGCAACTCACTGGATATCTTGGTGGCCTCTTCCTGATCCTGCTTGAAGTAGTCCGCCAAAGCGGGGTCGCTGCTGCGGGCAATTGCTGCCGTGCGGCGAACGCCGGCAGCGATATTGCGATTCCAGTCCGAAACCAACCGTTCCGCTTTGAGCGGCTCCGCCATCATGTCGCGGGTGGATTGCCCCACCTGGCTGAGGCGCTGAATCGCAATCAGCATGGAAACCAATGACAGCGCCATGATGAGCGCAAAGGCCACCGACAGGCGTTGGCCAACCTTGAGTGTTGAATAAATCCGATCCATTGCCATGCCCCCTCATCTGGTTGTTGAACAAGAAAAATGCTCGTGTAGGTGCAAGTGTGCTGCATAGCTTTCACGAAGTCACCTTTTATCGGGTGGGGGGCGGCATCCAAGATACCGAGGGCAATTATTCAAGGGAGTACGAAGCTCACCGCGAAGTGGGTTACACCTCGCAACGCCAATTGGGGGTAAGGAAATTAGGAATTCCTTGTGCACCAGGGCAAAGTGGGAATAAGCTTCGCGTGCTCGAGTACGGCCCGGTGCGCTTTCAGGTGCCGGCGCGGCCAACCGAATAATTGACATACGACAAGAGGTGATGGAGCACGATGAACAGTCTGATGGCCCTTTCTCTTGTCGCGATCATGCATGCATCCCTTGCAGCCAATGTGGTGACGCCGATCTACGAATCGCCCCCGAAGTTTTATGTTGAAAACGACGAGGCGAAGGGCCTATGTATCGATGTGCTCAAAGCCATCGAACGAGTCGCCAGCGATCTCCATTTTGTGGTCGTGAAGAACGTGCCCTTGAAGCGAATCGAGATAGGTACCCGTCGGGGAACATATGACTTGCTGCTGTGCGCCACGCCGACCCCGGAAAGAAATGCGCAGTTGCGCATGATTGATATTCCTGTCTACAGCGTGCGCGACGTGCTGATCGTGCGCAAGGATGACCCAATTGTCGACGCCACATTGGATGACATTCGCAAACTTGGCGCAGACAACACGATATTGGCCTATTCAGGTTCAGGCCAGAACACCTGGTTGGGTGAACAGCCAAATCTCCACACCGATTTGGGCGCTCCTGATCCGATTGCCAACTTTCAGAAGCTGATGTTCGGGCGTGGGCGTTTTGTTTTTGCAGGCGAGGCTGTGAGCGTCAATGTGATGCGGCTGCCTCAGTTTGCGGAAAAGTTCCGTATTTTGCCAACACCGGTCCGCGTCATGGGACGGTACTTTTTCTTCTCACCCAACACGCCGCCGCAGATCGTTGAGAAGGTGCGGGACGCACTCAGGCAACTGGCCGCCAGCGGGGCGTTGAAGCGTATCGATAGCAAATACCAGCTCCGCTAGAAGCTGCGGGTATGGCTCAGAAGGTCTCCCACTCGTCGTCGCTGGTCTTGGTAGCCTGTGCAGTCGTCACCGGCTTGGGCTGCGGGAGCGATCGGGGGGCGGCAGCCTTGGACGCAGTCGGCTTGGCTGTCTTGCTGGCCAGCGGCTGAGGTGCACGCGCAGGCTGTGCAGCGTTCTTGGGAGCGAAGTGCGGTAACGGTTTGGCATGGGCCGTGGCCTGCAAGGTATCCTTGGCCGAGAGCTTGAAGGTAGAGACCACCTGCACCAGATCGTGGGCTTGCGACTTGAGGCTGCTGGCCGCGGCGGCCATCTGCTCAACCAGTGCGGCATTCTGCTGGGTCACCTGGTCCATCTGGTTGACAGCTTCTCCGACCTGGGATACCCCAGCGGCCTGCTCGCTGCTGGCTGAGCTGATCTCTCCCATGATGTCGGTGACGCGGCGAATGCTGCTCACCACTTCGGCCATGGTGGTTCCGGCCTGATCCACCAGTGCGGTGCCTTGTTCGACCCGTTCCACGCTGGCGTTGATCAGGCTCTTGATCTCCTTGGCCGCTTCGGCCGAGCGTCCGGCCAAGGAGCGCACTTCGCTGGCGACCACGGCAAAGCCGCGGCCCTGTTCGCCCGCACGTGCTGCTTCCACCGCAGCGTTGAGCGCCAGGATATTGGTCTGGAAGGCAATGCCGTCGATGACGCTGATGATGTCGCTGATCTTGCGCGAAGAGTCGTTGATGCCTTTCATGGTCTCCACCACCTGACCGACCACGGCACCGCCTTGTACGGCGACGGTAGATGCGTTGATCGCCAACTGGTTGGCCTGGCGAGCGGAGTCGGCGTTCTGGTTGACGGTGCTCGAGAGTTCTTCCATGCTGGCAGCGGTTTCTTCCAAAGCGCTGGCCTGGCTTTCGGTGCGCGAACTCAAGTCCTGGTTGCCCTGGGCGATTTCCGAACTCGCAGTTGCAACACCTTCGGAACCCACACGCACCTTGCTCACCACTTGCACCAGACTGCCTTGCATGGCTTGAAGACTCTGTAGCAGGGTGCTGATTTCATCGCGACCGCTAGCATCGATGTGCACAGTCAAGTCACCGGCTGCGACCTGTGTTGCGAGCGCATTGGCTTGCGTCAGGGGCTTGGTGATGGAGGAGGACAGCGTCCAGGCCAGGAATACGCTGATGGCCAGTCCGATCACGCCCAGCGCGATCAACAGATTGCGGCTGGACTCGTAGTTCTGGTCGATCTTCTTGGCAAAGGCATTGACTTGGTCACGCTGGTTCTGCAGCAGTTCGCCGATCTTGCTCAGATACAGCTTGGAAGCGGGCGTGAACTTTTCCTCCATCAGCTTGAGTGCCTCATCGGCCTTGCCATCCTTCTTCAGACCCACAATTTCATTGCGAGTCTCCAAATAGACCTTACGCAGGTCGCCAATCTCCTTGAACAGACGCTGCTCTTCCGGCAGGTCCATAAGCGGCTCCAAGGCTTTCTGCATTTCGCCTGACATCTTGGTGGACTCTTCCTGGTCCTGCTTGAAATAGTCTGCCAGTGAGGGGTCGCTGCTGCGGGCAATGGCCGCTGTACGGCGCACGCCCGCGGAAATATTGCGGTTCCAATCTGAAGCGAGTCGTTCCGCCATCAAAGGGCCAGCCATCATGTCGCGGGTGGATTCGCCTACCTGGCTCAGGCGCTGAATCGCAATCAACAGCGAAGCCATGGAAAGCACCATGATGAGTGCGAAGGCCAGCGACAGGCGCTGGCCGACTTTCATTTTGGAGTAGATGCTGTTCATTTTGATATCCCCATTTTTTTATCGATGGACACCGCACAGTGTGGCGTTCCAGCGTGCCCAACTACGAGTGATATTACACCCGGTAGAGTACCAATTCGAGCTCTCAAAGACGTGTCTTCAGACTTCTGCACCCTCGACCAGAAAGCGCACTCTACGCACCCCATTCCACTCGTCTGCATCCAGCCGAAATGCCAGCTTGACCCGAGGCGGCAACTGCTCGGTGTGGCCAAACCAGATGCCGTCTACGGGCTGGCCCTGGTGTTTGAGCTTGAGTTGCAGATGCTTCTCACCGACCAGTCGCTGTGACACGACCTCCACTTCCTCGCTGAAGGTAGGTGGCGCAAAGCCCTGGCCCCAAACCTCCTTGTGCAAGGTGTCCACCAAGTCCACGCGCAGGTACTGCGGCTCCAGCGGGCCATCGGTTTCCAGGCGGCGGGTGAGCGTGGCGGCGTCCAGCCACTCCTGGGCCACTTCGGTCAGGCCTTGCTCGAAAGCATCCAGACCATCCTCGTGGATGGTGCAGCCGGCCGCCATGGCGTGGCCGCCAAAGCGCAGCAGAACGCCGGGGTAGCGCTTGGCCACCAGGTCCAGCGCGTCACGCAAATGGAAGCCCGGAATGCTGCGGCCTGAACCTTTGAGCTCGTGCTCCTTGCCCGGTGCCTGGCTTGCAGCAAATACGAAACTGGGGCGGTGCAGCTTGTCCTTGATGCGCGAAGCCACGATGCCCACCACGCCTTCGTGAAAGTCCGGGTCGAACACGCACACCGCAGGTGGTGGCTCGTCATCCTCATCAAACAGCGACTCCACGATATCCATGGCCTGGTCGCGCATATCGCCTTCGATGACGCGGCGCTCGCGGTTGATGCCGTCCAGCATCTTGGCCAGCTCGTCGGCCCGTGCGGCGTCATCGGTGATCAGGCATTCGATGCCCAGGGTCATGTCCGACAGGCGGCCGGCGGCGTTGATGCGCGGCCCCAGGGCAAAGCCAAAGTCAAAGGTGGTAGCAGCGCGTGCATTGCGGCCCGCCGCGCTGAACAGGGCTGACAGACCGGCCGGCATGGCACCGGCGCGCACGCGCTTGAGCCCTTGCGCCACCAGACGGCGGTTGTTGGCGTCCAGTTTGACGACGTCCGCTACGGTGCCAAGCGCCACCAGCGGAAGCAGCGTATCCAGCTTGGGCTGGTTGCTGGCGTCGAAGATCCCGCGCGCCCGCAGCTCGCTGCGCAGCGCCAGCAGCACATAGAACATCACACCCACACCCGCCATCGACTTGCTCTCGAAACTGTCGCCCGGCTGATTGGGGTTGACGATGACGTCGGCAGCGGGCAACTCAATGGCGCCGGTCTTGCCGTTGGCGGCGGGCAGATGGTGGTCGGTGACCAGCACCTGCAGTCCCAGCTTCTTGGCATGGGCCACGCCGTCCATGCTGGCGATGCCGTTGTCCACGGTGATCAACACATCGGCGCCGCTGTCGGCCACGCGCTGTGCGATGGGGGCAGTCAGGCCGTAGCCGTCCACCACACGGTCCGGCACCAGATAGTCCACGTTTTTCGCTCCCAGCAGGCGCAGGCCACGCAGGGCTACGGCGCAGGCGGTGGCGCCGTCGCAGTCGTAGTCGGCCACGATGCACAGCTTCTTGTTCTGCTCCATGGCATCGGCCAGAAATACTGCGGCTTGGTCGGCACCGAGCAGCGATGCCGGCGGCAGCAGCCGCGACAGCGCATCGTCCAGCTCTTCGGTACCTTTGACGCCACGCGCGGCGTAGAGCCGCGCCAGCAGGGGATGGATGCCGGCCTGCTCCAGGGTCCAGACGGTGCGCGGCGGTATGTCGCGGGTGGTGATGTGCATGGTGTGACGAAAAAAATCAGAGGTTTTGCAGCAGTGCCGCGATGTCGGTAGGGCCACGGGAGCGGGTGATGCGTGACCACAGGCTGCGCGGCTGCAGGGAATAGGTCTGGGCGCTATTCTCTGCGCACAGCGTCAGCTCTACCGGCTGGCCAGCGCGCGCTTGCTGCAGCAGGGCGGCCGTGGTGCTGCCGTCGATGGCGTGCCAGGCTTGCGTCCAGGCAGCGGCATCGTCCCGCAATGCGGCTTGCTGCAAAGCGGTAACGTGTGCATCGTTTTCAATGGCGTTGGGAACAAAGCCTGCTGGCAAGCTGCCGGTGCCACTGACCCAGAATGAATTGACGGGCAGCAGATGGGCTGCTGTGCGGTCGTCGTTCACCGGGTGGGTATAGAGCAGCATCTGCATTTCATTCTGCAAGCGGCGCAAGCTGCGCGCCTGCGGCTGGCGCGGCAGCCAGTGGTCGACCGCACCGCCGGCAGCGCGTGCCAGTGACGCGGTCTGCAGATCGCAGAACACGGCTCCGCGTGCCAGCCAATGGCCGTCATGCCCCTCGTGCAACTGGATTCCGTCCTCGGCAAAAAAGCTGCGCATGGTCTCCATCAGGGCGCGGGACTCGGCTTCGCTGATGCGAGAGTCGGCGGGGTCGGCCATGCGGACATGGTCGCTGTTGACCTGCCAGTGGCAGGGGCTTAGCCAGGCCCAGCCTTCATCTTGGCCCGCTGGGGGAAGCTGCAGTTGCAGGGCTTGCAGCGCGGCCCAGGGCACCAGCCCATCTGCAGCGGGTAGGCCCAGGGCCTGGGCACGCAGTGTTTCTGGCAGGGGGGTGAGCGAATCTTCCTCGCCCTGGTGGCGCTGTCCGGGTTGCAGCAGGCGCAGCAGTGCCAGCAGGTTGGGCAATTGCAGTTGCGGCAGCGCCTGCAGGCAGTGCTGCAGGGGCGGCTTGGCGTAGGGAATCAGGGTTGACATGGGCCTGTATTGTCACGGCTTTGCAAAGCAGCCGTGCTGCAAAGGCAAAGGCGGCGGCCAGATGCCACAATCAGGGCGTGAAACAAATTCCCTATGAGTTGCTGATTGGCTGGCGCTACACGCGCGCGGGCCGCGCCACACGGCGTAACGGCTTTATCTCCTTCATCTCCGGCGTATCCATGTTGGGCATTGCCCTGGGCGTGGCTGCGCTCATCATCGTTCTGAGCGTGATGAACGGCTTCCAGAAAGAGGTGCGTGACCGCATGCTCAGCGTGGTCTCCCACATCGAGGTCTACGCCGCCAATGGCCAGGCGCTGCCGGACTTGGCCACCACGCTCAAGGAAGTCAAGGCGCATCCGCAGGTAGTGGGCGCTGCGCCCTTCATCGCGGCACAAGCCCTGCTGGCGCGCGGCGAGGACATGAAGGGCGTGATGGTGCGTGGCATTGACCCCGCGCTGGAGCATGAAGTCACCGACCTGGCCGCTGGCCCGCAGGCAGCCGTGCTGAACCAGCTCAAGGCGGGTGAATTCGGCGTGGTGCTGGGGGCCGAACTGGCGCGTAGCCTGGGTGTGCGCACCGGCGACCGTGTCACCCTGGTGGCGCCCAGTGGCGAGGTGACACCCGCGGGTGTGGTGCCGCGCCTCAAGCAGATGACAGTGGCGGGGACGTTTGACTCCGGCCACTTTGAATACGACTCGGCGCTGTTGATGATGCACTGGCAGGACGCCGCGCGCATCTTCCGCCTGGAAGGTCCCACCGGCGTGCGCCTCAAGCTGCACGACCTGCAGCAGGCACGCTCGGTGGCAGCGGACCTGGCGCGTAGCTTGACCGGCGAGCTGTATGTGCGCGACTGGACGCGCCAGAACCGCACTTGGTTTGCCGCAGTGCAGGTGGAAAAACGCATGATGTTCATCATCCTCACGCTGATCGTGGCCGTGGCTGCCTTCAATTTGGTGAGTACGCTGGTGATGACGGTCACCGATAAGCGGGCTGACATCGCCATCCTGCGCACCCTGGGCGCCAGCCCGGGCAGCATCATGGGCATCTTCGTGGTGCAGGGCGCCATGGTCGGCGTCATCGGCACCTTGGCCGGTCTGTTGCTGGGGCTGGGCGTGGCGTTCAACATCGACGTGATCGTGCCGGCGCTGGAGCATGCGCTGGGCGCAACCTTTTTACCGCAAGACATTTACCTGATCAGCCGCATGCCCAGTGATCCCCAGATGAACGACATCCTGCCCATCACGCTCATTTCCCTGGTGCTGGCCTTTGTGGCCACGCTCTACCCGAGCTGGCGTGCCAGCCGCGTCAATCCGGCGGAGGCGCTGCGTTATGAGTGATGTAGCTGCCAAGCCCGGTGTGGACGGCCCGGCGCCGCTCAAGACGGATGCGTCCATCCTGTCGTGCCAGGGGCTGACCAAGCGCTTTGAAGAAGGACGCCTGGACGTCACCGTGCTGCAGGGCGTGGACCTGTCTGTACAACGCGGCGAGACCTTGGCCATCGTAGGTGCCTCTGGCTCCGGCAAGAGCACCTTGCTGCACCTGCTGGGTGGGCTGGATGCGCCCTCCAGCGGCAGCGTGGTGTTGTGTGGCCAGAAGCTGGCCGGATTGAATCCGGCTGAGCAGGGGCGCTTGCGCAACCGGCATCTGGGCTTTGTCTACCAGTTCCACCACCTGCTGCCGGAGTTCAGCGCACTGGACAATGTGGCCATGCCGCTGACCATACGCCGTGTGCCACGGGCCGAGGCGATCCAGGCTGCGACCGACATGCTGACCAAGGTCGGCTTGCAAGGGCGGCTGCAGCACCGCCCGGCCGAGCTTTCGGGCGGCGAGCGCCAGCGTGTGGCCATAGCCCGTGCTCTGGTGACCCGGCCCGACTGCGTGCTGGCCGATGAGCCCACCGGCAATCTGGACCGCAATACCGCTGACGGCGTGTTTGCGCTGATGCTGGGGCTGGCACGCGCCCATGGCACGGCGTTTGTGCTGGTCACGCACGACTCCGGCTTGGCGGCGCGTTGCGACCGGCATCTGTCGCTGGTGCAGGGCAAACTGCAGTCCATTGCCTGAGTGGCCTGCCATGCAATGGATAGACAGCCATTGCCATCTCGATGCCTTTGAGTTTTCGGGTGACGTGTTGCAGGTCCGCGCCAAGGCCACGCAAAACGGTGTCGTGCATTGCGTCATTCCCGCCGTGCAGGTGTCCAACTTCGAAGCGGTGCGCACTTTGGCGCACCAGACTGGCGACAGCTACTGCATGGGCATCCATCCCCTTTACGTGGCGCAGGCGCAAGAGGAAGACCTGCGCCTGCTGGATGCCCAGCTGGCGCAGTACCGCGACGATCCGCGTCTGGTAGGCGTGGGGGAAATCGGGTTGGACTACTTTGTGCCCGCCCTGACGCAAAGCCCCTTGCGCGAAAAGCAGGAGCACTTCTACCGCGCCCAGCTCAAGTTGGCCCGTCAATACAATTTACCGGTGGTACTGCATGTGCGCCGCTCAGCCGACAAGCTGCTCAAGCACTTGCGCGACTTTTCCAGCAAGCCCTGGAGCGGCATTGCCCACGCCTTCAATGGCAGCGAGGTACAAGCGCAGGAGTTCATCAAGCTGGGATTCAAGCTGGGCTTTGGCGGCGCAGTCACCTTTGAGCGCGCCAACCAGCTGCGCCGCCTGGCTGCCAGCCTGCCGCTGGACGCGCTGGTGCTGGAGACCGATGCGCCGGATATCCCACCCCACTGGCTGTACACCACAGCGGAGCAACGTGCCGCCGGCGTCGCGCAAGGGCGCAACACGCCGGGCGAATTGCCACGCATTGCCGCCACCGTGGCGCAGCTGCGTGGCATGGGGCTGCAGGAGCTGGCGCGGGCCTGCTGGCAGAACACCACCGCAGCCTTGCCCCGGCTCGCGGCCTTGCTGGTATAA
The DNA here is from genome assembly GCF_038784515.1 of Rhodoferax sp. GW822-FHT02A01. Lineage (NCBI taxonomy): Bacteria > Pseudomonadati > Pseudomonadota > Betaproteobacteria > Burkholderiales > Comamonadaceae > Rhodoferax > Rhodoferax sp. GW822-FHT02A01. Next base: position 5,101,562 of record NZ_CP152376.1, on the reverse strand, counting down.
ATCCCCATGGCTAGAAAAGACGCAATCATTCTCCCCGAGGTCAATTTTTCAGAGGAAGGCCCCATCCGCCACCTGCATCTGGGCAGTGAGTGGATCCAGGGCTCCATGCTGGTGGACGCGCCCAACGTGCTGGTGCACGAATACATACAACGCATGATGGCCTGGCTGCTGTTCATCGACCCGGCCACGGTCAACCAGCGCCAGGCGGTGCAGCTTGGGCTGGGTGCGGGCTCGCTCACCAAGTTTTGCCACAAGGTGCTGCGCATGAAGAACACCACCGCCATCGAACTCAACCCGCAGGTGCTGCACGCCTGCCGCGGCTGGTTCCATCTGCCAGCGGACAACCCGCGCATGCAGGTGGTGCTGGCCGATGCCTCCGAAGAGATCAAGAAACCGCGCTGGTTAGGCTGTGTGGACGCGCTACAGGTGGATCTGTATGACGAAGAGGCTGCCGCGCCCGTGCTCGACAGCGCCGCCTTTTATGCCGACTGCCGCGCCATGTTGACCGACGAGGGCTGCATGACGGTCAATCTGTTTGGCCGCGTCTCCAGCTTCCAGGGCAGCGTGGACAAGATTGCCGAGGCCTTTGGCCGGGATGCGGTCTGGGCCTTCAAGTCCACCCGCGAGGGCAATACCGTGGTCATGGCGCAGCGCACCGCATCACGGCCCAAACGCAGTGTGGTGGAGCCCCGTGCCGAATACATCAGCACCAACTGGGGACTGCCCGCCGACAAGTGGATGCGCGTCTTCAAACCGGTTGTGCCATGACACCGTCGTCCCATACGTCGCCCAGCCAAGCCGCCAAGCATGCGGGGCCTCTGGACTGGCACATCCTGGTGCAATGGCTGCAGCGTGACGGCGTCATCTCTAACGATGAAGCCCAGCGCACCATTGCCCGCTGCTCGGTGGCGGAAAGCGCGCAGCATCCGCTGCTGCGTCTGGCCGCCGTGGCCATGCGCCGCGATGTGGACCAGAAGCCGCTGGACGTAGAGCTGCTGACCCAGTGGCTGGCCAAGCGCAGCGGTCTGAGCTATCTGCGCATTGATCCGCTCAAGGTGGAAGTGGGCAAGATCGCCGACTCCATGGGCGCAGCCTATGCCGAGCGCCACCGCATCCTGCCGGTTACCGTCACGCCTTCCGAAATCACCGTGGCCACTGCGGAGCCCTTTGTCACCGACTGGGTGGCCGAGGTGGAGCGCCAGTCGCGCCGCACGGTGCGCCGCGTGGTCTCCAGTCCGCAGGACATCCAGCGCTTTACAGCGGAGTTCTACGCGCTGGCCAAGTCGGTACGCGCAGCCAACAAAAGCGGCGCCAACAATGGCGCCACTTTTGAGCAACTGGTGGAGCTGGGTCGCACCAACAAGCAGCTCGACGCCAATGACCAGGGTGTGGTGCAGGTGGTGGACTGGCTGTGGCAATACGCCTTTGACCAGCGCGCCAGTGACATCCACCTGGAGCCGCGGCGCGAGCAGGGCGTGATCCGCTTCCGCATCGACGGTGTGCTGCATCCGGTTTACCAGATGCCCATGGGCGTGCTCAATGCCATGTGCGCGCGCATCAAGCTGCTGGGGCGCATGGATGTGATCGAGCGGCGCCGGCCGCAGGACGGACGCATCAAGACACGCAACCCGCGTGGCGACGAAATTGAAATGCGTATCTCCACCTTGCCCACCGCCTTTGGTGAAAAGATGGTGATGCGCATCTTTGACCCCGACAACGCCGTCAAGGATCTGGACGCCCTGGGCTTCAGCAGCCACGATGCCCAGCGCTGGGAAGCGCTGGTCAAGCGCCCACACGGCATCATCCTGGTGACCGGTCCCACCGGCTCGGGCAAGACCACCACGCTGTACTCCACGCTCAAACGCGTGGCTACCGAAGAGGTCAACGTCAGTACTGTGGAAGACCCGATCGAAATGATCGAACCCTCTTTCAACCAGACGCAGGTGCAGCCGCAGCTGGACTTCGGCTTTCCGCAGGGGCTGCGCGCCCTGATGCGGCAGGACCCGGACATCATCATGGTGGGTGAAATCCGCGACCTGGAAACGGCGGAAATGGCGGTGCAGGCCGCGCTCACAGGGCACCTGGTGTTTTCCACCCTGCATACCAACGACGCACCCTCCGCCGTGACGCGGCTGCTGGAGCTGGGCATACCGTCGTACCTGATCAACGCTACGCTACTGGGCGTGCTGGCGCAGCGCCTGGTGCGCACCCTGTGTACCAAATGCCGGGTGCCCGATGAGGAAACCACGCGCGAAAAGCTGGGCGAAATCGTCAAACCCTGGAATATCAGCGGCGGCTACAAACCTTTCAAACCCGTGGGCTGCGTGGACTGCCGCATGACCGGCTTCATGGGGCGCATGGGCCTGTACGAGCTGCTGGAAGTGACCGATGCCTTCAAGGCGCGTGTGACCAAGGAGCCGGTGATTGAAGCCCTGCGCAAGCAGGCCTTGGCCGATGGCATGCGCCCCCTGCGGCTCGCGGGCGCCTTGCGGGTGGCTGAAGGGATGACCGTGGTGGATGAGGTGCTGAGCGCCACCCCACCCATGGACTGAGTTTTTCAGGAGTACGCAGGTGAATCTGAAAAATCAAAAGGACTTCTTTGCTGGCCTGCTCTTCATGGTCATGGGCGTGTGCTTTGCGTGGAGTGCATCGCGCTACACCATTGGCACTGCGGCCCGCATGGGGCCAGGCTATTTCCCGTTGCTGCTGGGCGCATTGCTCACGGTGCTGGGTGGAGTGATCCTGTTCAAGGCATTGGTATTTGAAACCGAGGATGGCGGGCGTATCGCGGGTTGGGCCTGGCGGCCGGTGGCGTATGTGGTGCTGGCCAATCTGGCCTTTGGTGTGTTGATTGGAGGTCTGTCCGCAGTGGGCGTGCCCTCCATGGGGTTGATGCCGGCGGTGTTCGTGCTGACAGTGTTGGCAGCACGGGCAGGCACCGAGTTCCGATGGAAAGAGGTGCTGCTGCTGGCTCTGTTGCTGTCGCTGGGCAGCTACGTCACATTTGTCGTCTTGCTGAAGCTGCAGCTTCCGCTGTGGCCCGTCTTTGCGGCCGTCTGAGCCCTGCGCACCATGGACCTGATCAGCAATCTCGCTCTGGGCTTTGGTGTGGCATTCACACCCATGAATCTGTTGTATGCCCTGGCGGGCTGCCTGCTGGGCACCCTGATCGGTGTATTGCCCGGCATTGGGCCGGTGGCCACCATTGCTATGCTGTTGCCAGCCACCTACTCCTTGCCGCCGGTGTCGGCGCTCATCATGCTGGCGGGCATTTATTACGGCGCACAGTATGGCGGCTCCACCACGGCCATTCTGGTGAATTTGCCGGGTGAGTCCTCGTCGGTGGTGACCTGCATCGATGGCTACCAGATGGCACGCCAGGGCAGGGCAGGGCCGGCACTGGCAGCGGCCGGTCTGGGCTCTTTCTTTGCGGGCTGCGTGGGCACCTTGATACTGGCCGCGTTTGCGCCGGCGCTGACTGTGGTGGCTCTGCAATTCGGCCCTGCGGAGTATTTTTCCTTGATGGTGCTGGGCATGATTGGCGCGGTGGTGCTTGCTTCGGGCTCGCTGCTCAAGGCGATTGCCATGACGGTGCTGGGTCTGCTGCTGGGGTTGGTCGGGACCGACATCAACTCCGGCGTGGCGCGCTTTGCCTTTGACATTCCGGACCTGTCCGACGGCATAGGTTTTGTCGCTATTGCCATGGGCGTGTTCGGCTATGGCGAAATCATCACCAACCTGGCGCAGCCCGAGCATGCGCGCCAGGTGTTTACCAGCAAGGTGCAGGGCCTGTGGCCCACCCGCAAGGACTTCAAGGACATGACACCCGCGGTGCTGCGAGGCACGGCGCTGGGTTCCATCCTGGGAATCCTTCCCGGCGGCGGTGCCTTGCTGGCCTCGTTCGCGTCCTACGCCATGGAAAAGAAGATTCGCGCCAAGCCGGGGGAAGTGCCGTTTGGCGAGGGCAATATCCGCGGCGTGGCAGCGCCCGAGTCGGCCAACAATGCCGGTGCGCAAACTTCGTTCATCCCCTTGCTAACGTTGGGCATTCCACCCAACGCGGTGATGGCACTGATGGTGGGTGCCATGACCATCCACAACATCCAGCCCGGACCGCAGGTGATGACCAGCAACCCCGAGCTGTTCTGGGGACTGATCGCATCCATGTGGATAGGCAACCTGATGCTGGTGGTGCTGAACCTGCCACTCATTGGCATCTGGATCAAGCTGCTCAGCGTGCCCTACCGCTGGCTGTTTCCGGCCATCGTGCTGTTCTGTGCGATCGGGGTCTACACTACCAACAACAGCACGTTTGACATCTGGCTGGTGGCCCTGTTCGGGCTGGTGGGCTATGTGTTCAACCTGCTGGACATGGAGCCCGCGCCGCTGCTGCTGGGCTTCATCCTGGGGCCCATGATGGAAGAGAACCTGCGGCGTGCCTTGCTCTTCTCGCGCGGCGACTGGAGTGTGTTCATCTCGCGTCCCCTCTCGGCCGGCTTGCTGCTCATTGCGCTGCTGCTGGTGATCCTGGTGCTGTTGCCGGCGGTGAAATCGCGCCGACAGGAAGCGTTTCTGGAAGAGTGAGTTGGCGCCACCCTTCACAGACACGGATGCCCAAGAGCGGGCTCTACGAGCGCACGCTTGGCAGGGCTTCGTCGTCAATACCCGGCCGTCAATCCAAAGTCCAACATCACCTGGGCACCGGTAACACCTTCGCATGCGGACGAGAGCAGCCACACAACGTGCTGCGCGACCTCTTGTGGTGACAGGAAGCGTGCGTTCTTTCCCTGGGGGTAGTGCGCAAGCAGATTCTGGAGATAGGCCTCAGGATTGCCGTTGCCATAGCGCTCGGCCTGGAAGCTGAGCATGGGTGAAAAGATGTCTGAGGGGCACAGCGCGTTGACACGCACACCATCACTTGCCAGTTCACGCGCCAACGCTTTTGTCAGAAGCCCCACGCCACCTTTGCTGGCGCAGTAGATGGCTGCTCCGGCGTTGCCCACTACGCCGGCGTCCGAGCTGATGTTCACGATGGCGCCATGACTTTTCTTGAGTGCGGGAATGGCGCGGCTGCACATGAAAAATACGGCCTTCAGGTTGATATCGATGCAGCGTTGCCAATCCGTTTCAGACGCATGTTCGCTAGCGCCTTCTACCCACACGCCCGCGCAGTTGGCCAAGCCATCAAGGCGGCCATGGGTTTCCAGCGCGAGTTGCATGAGTCTTTCTGCCGCATCCGCTTCACCCAAGTTCAGGCACATGGGTGTTGCCCCCAGGAGCTCGGCTTTGGCCTGCAGCGCTTCCTGTTGAATGTCTGTCAACACAAGCTTTGCACCCAAAGAGCAGAGGAGGTCGGCAACGGCACCGCCCACACCACCGGCCGCTCCCGTGACCAGAACGACCTTGTCTTTCATCAGGTCTGTTGCAAAGACGTTTGTCATGTTCAGCCTTTGCTTTCTTGCAGGATGTTTCCACCGTCCACGACGACCAGCTCGCCTGTGATGTAACTCGCCCCGGGCATGGCCAGAAAGGCAATGACAGAGGCCATCTCAAGCGCCGTGCCGGCGCGCCCTATGGGGGTATGTTGTGCCGCCTTTGCCTCATGCGCGGTTTGCGACGCCGTCGCAACCCAACCGGGTGCCACACAGTTGACGGTGATTCCACGCGCAGCGACTTCAATGGCCAAGGCTTTGCTCATGCCCACCATGGCCGCCTTTGCGGCACTGTAGACAGACTCTCCAGGGTGGCTGACCAATGGACCGGTGACCGACGAGACATTGATGATCCGGCCAGACTCCTGGCGCAGCATCGCCGGGACAACCGCTCGGGTGACAAGAAAGCAGGTGTTCAAGTTGCGCGCCATGCCGGTATTCCAGTCTTCATCGGACATTTCGGAGAAAGGTGTGAAAGACTCTGCGGAACCCTCCTGGGTCATTCCTGCATTGTTGACAAGGATGTCGATGCGGCCGAAGCGTTCCAGCACCTTGCTGACCATATTCCTTACCTGGGTGGCGTCGGTCAGGTTGGCCCGGTATGCCTCCACGTCGTGTTCAAGCGCATGCAACTCTTTGGCGCGCTCATGTATCCGGTCCCCGGTCGCGCAAATGGCAACACTGCAACCCAGTTCAGCCAGCAGTTTGACCGTCGCAAAGCCAATGCCGGAAGGACTTCCAGCACCAGTCACCAGGGCAATGCGTTTATTCAGATTGAACAAGGGGTGCAATTTAGTCTCCACGCCATTCATTTGAAAATTCGCTGGCGATGCTATCACAAAGAGTTAATTTGTGATCACATATTAACTAAATTTCACAGGTTTTGAAGCAAGATTTCTGATGATTTTATTGTTTGAGATCACAAGTTAATGATTTTTCATCGCTCTGCTGTGGACCTAACTTGCTTGGTGCCCGGTGGTCACAAACTTCGCAATATCCACCTCATCAATCTGCTCGGGCAGCAGATATTTTTCGGCGTAGCGTTTGTACACACCCGAGGTCAGGAACAGATCGAACAAATCCCCGTCAATGTGCTTGTCCTTCTTGAAGAAGGACAGGATCTTGATGGACTCCGACAGCGTCTTGGCCTTCTTGTAGGGGCGGTCCGAGGCGGTGAGCGCCTCGAAGATGTCGGCAATGGCCATGATGCGCATGGGCACGCTCAGCTCGTCGGCACCTAGCTTGCGCGGGTAGCCGGTGCCGATCAGGGTCTCATGGTGGGTGCCGGCGTATTCGGGCACGCGCCGCATGTTCTTGGGCAGGGGCAATTGCTCCAGCATCATCAGGCTTTGCATCACGTGCTCGTTGATCTTGAAGCGCTCCTCTTCGGTGAGGGTGCCACGGCTTACGCTGAGGTTGTAGACCTCACCATAGTTGTACTGGTGCTCCGGTATGTTGACCTTGAAGTTCCACTTGGGGTCCAGCACTGCCTTGCTGGTGCGTGGAATGATGTGGTGCGCCTTGTCCGACAGCAGTTGCTCGGTTGCGGGCAGGGCAGCTGGTGCATCGGTGTAGCGCTTGAGCTCTTCGTGGGCCAATCCGGCACGGTCGTCAAAGTGACGCAGCCAGGTCTGCTGGGCTATCTGCTGCAGGCGCTGCACTTTCTCAGGCGCCATGTATTCGCCACCCAGGTTGCACTCGGCCACAAACGCGAAGTCATCCAGCAGCTGTGCACGCCGTGCGTCAAAAGCGGCTTGTGCATCCTGCGCATCGCCGCCACCGGCCAGCGCTTCGAGCTGGGTGATGCGGGCATCGCGCAGCAGCACTTCAAAGCGCATGCGCACCTCATGGATGCGGTTGTAAATGGTTTCGAGCTTGCAGGCCTTGTCCACCACATACTCCGGCGTGGTGACTTTGCCGCAGTCATGTAACCAGGCGCCAACGCGGAATTCCCGCCACTCGTCTTCTGTTTCAAACTTGAAGGTTGACAGCGGCCCTGTGGTTTGGGCCGTGGCGGCTTCGGCCAGCATCATTCCCAGTTCGGGAACGCGCTCGCAATGGCCGCCGGTATAGGGGCTCTTGGCGTCAATCGCGCCGGCAATCAGCTTGATCAGCGCGTCCATGAGTTGCCGCTGCGCGTCGATCAGGTTCTGGTTCTCGATGGCCACGGCCGACTGCGCCGCCAGTGCCTCGACAAATCCAACCAGATCCTTGGGGAAGGGAATGACCTGGCCCGTCTTGGGATCCTGCGCGTTGAGCAGCTGGATCACACCAATCACTTCGCCCTCACGCGGACTCAAGGGGACCGTCAGCATGGAGATAGTCCTGAAGCCGGATTCTTCGCTGAACTTCTTGGTGCCCGACATGTCAAAGCGCGTTTCCGCATACACGTCATCCACGATGACGGATGTGTTGTTGTTGGCAGCGTTCACCACCACGTAGTGGTTGTTCGGCTTGCCATCAGCGTTGAAGAGCGGAATTTCAAAGGAGGGTAGCGCATCCTCGTTGGTGCGCTGGGCGAACACCAGGGTGTTTTGTTCGGTCTTTAGGAACAGCGTGGCTGCAGCGCAATGCGCAATCTCACGGGCGCCAAACAGCACGTGGCGCAGCAGCAGCGAGCGGTTCTGCTCACGCGAGAGCTTGATGCCGTTGTCCACCAGCCGTGCCAGCTTGTCCTGCGAGGTCTTGAGTTCGTCGGTACGGTTCTGGATGGCGCCATGCATGACGTACTGCGCGTCGCCCAGCGCCTGGACTTCATAGAGGATGGAGCGGGCCCGGTGTGGCTCCTGCGAGAAGTCCAGACGTTTGAGGCGTTCGGAGTCCACCGCCATGGCCGTCAGCGATTTGGCGATCTGGCGCGAGCCCAGCAGCGCCAGTGGTGCCAATACCAGCAATACCAGCAGCGCCAGGGTCAACACGTTGTGCTCGGCCTGCTTGAAAGCTGCAGTGAAGTCGGAAACCGGAGCCCAGACGGTGATGCGCAAGGGCATTCCCGGCACGGCCTGCACGGCCTTGTAATTGACGACAAAGTGGGTTTGTTCCGCGCCCATGGTCTGCAAACCGGAAACCACTTGCGCATCCCTTTGCAGGACGGAGAGGTATTCATTGGTGAGGCTGGTAGTCGCGCTCAGCGGTGCAATCGTCACCCCCTCGAATCGGGCCCCGTTGCCATGGAAGGCCAGCACCCGGCCCTGCCGGTCCTGCACTGCGATGGCTCCGTTGGGCGGCAGCTTGATATGAGAGAGAAAGGCTTCCATGCCACGCAGGCTGATGTCGGTTGCCAGCACGCCGGCGCCGTCCTGGAGAGGGGCCGCGACGGTCAGCCCCAGTTCGCCAGTGGAAGCAAACAGATAGGGCTCCGTCACAAACAGACGCTTCTGACTCAGAGCACCCTGGTACCAGGGGCGCTCTGTAGGCACCAATGTGGCAGGCTGCGAGCGGCTTCCTATCAGGTCCTTGCTGGCGGACAAAAAGTGATAGCTGTCGGTGCGCCTGCCTTGGTTGTCCCGCGTGATGCGGCGCACGGCATAGGCAGTGCCCTCAGGGGCCTTGATCGCGGCCTGGATGCGGGCGTCTCCCAACACGTTGATGACCTGAAGAAACTCGTTGTTCTGCAGCGCAAAGAAGTGCGAGTACGCATCAGGCTCTGCTTCAAATGATCCCAGGAAAGCTGGCACCATGCTGCTGGGGTTCAGCACACCATCCCGCACAAACATCTGGCGTTCGGAGGCCGTGCGAGCCAGTACCAGATTGCCGCTTTGCTTTACCAGGCTTTCCAGTTGCAGCGCAGCCTGTTCGGCAATCAGCGAAAAGCGTTCCTGTGCTGACTCTTCCGAGATGGATGAAAAGGTGCGAAAAACCGTGTAGAGGAACGCTGCCGCCAGGCAGAGTACCAGCAGCACCGTCATGGATAGCACCCAGGTCTGGAACCGGATCTGCAAGCGAAAGCGCATGGTAAACCCCCCGCCACTATTCTGTTGATGGATTCTAGGGTAACGATGATTAAGTCCGACCTAGCCCATGACTTGCATGTGAATAGCTAAGGCTGTGAGGGTGCACAAATGAAGCAGCAAACGCATAAAAGGCTCATCAACCACCGGGTTTGCCCAAACAAAAGCCGTTGCTTTTGCGCTCCACGCCACACATTTCACGCATACCCGTGTGTTGCATCGAATTGCGCGACCCGGCTGTGTATAGTTGGACGGACTTAACGAATTTGCCTTATGCACTCCACGAACCCGCACGACGCGCATTGGCCACCGGTTGGATCGGGCATGTGGACCCGCTGGTGGGGCTATCTGGCACGCTGGCTGATCTTCGGGCTGGCCATTCACATCTTTCTGCCGGTGGAAGACGGCCCGCAGCCTTGGTGGCAACTCAAACTGCTGCAGGCTGCAGTGGGCTTGCTGTTCGGTCTGGTCTGTGCGCTTGTGTTCACCTTGGCCGAAAACCGCTTCAACACCCCGCGCGTGCAATGGAAGTCCTGGGCCATCGTGGTGGCCACCTGGCTGCTGGTGAAGGTGGTGTTTGTCAGCACCTTCGCCATCATTGGCTAGACGCGCTCAGGGGCGCCGGTAGCTGACTGGTTGCCGGGACCAGTAAATCGAACTCAGCGAGTCCAGCCGCACTTCACCGCCACTCGACGGGGCATGCACAAAGCGCCCCTCGCCCACATAGATACCGGCGTGGTTGACGGTGCCCTTCTGGGCAAAGACCACCAAGTCACCGCTACGCAGAGAACCCGGCGGCACCGGCTGACCCCAATCGACCAGTGCGGAGGTTGTGCGCGGTGCGTAGATGCCGGCACGGGTCTTGTAGACATAACCGATCAGGCCGCTGCAATCAAAACCGGAGGCCGGCGTGTTGCCACCCCAGCGGTAGGGCGTTCCCACCAGACTGATGGCATACAGGGTCACGTCATTGGCAGCGTCCAGGCTCAGGCGCGATTGGATATCAACTGCTGCCTGGTCTGGCGCTTCTGTGCGTGACGTGGGCGCAGTGGAGCACCCTGCCAGGCCCACCGCAAGCACCACCGCCAGGCAGCATCCGGCGCGGGATGCAGTGCGGTGTATAGGGTGGCCTGTCTTGTGCATGGCCGCACTATGCCACGGCAGAGTCAATCTGCAATGCCTCAAGCGAAAAGTGCTTCAAAGCCCTGCTCCGGCTCGAAGCGCTTGTTGCGGTAACGCAGCCGGGTAGGGCCGGGCATGGCAGCTTGCCTGATGCTGTGGCAGGGGTCGCCGGGATAGCACAACACACGCTCGCCGTTTTCATCCATGGGCTCGGGCTGGATCAGCGCCGGCGGGATGGTACGCGCGGCCTGCAGCGCGCTGGCCACATCGGCAAAGCGCGCCAGATGGGCCAGGGTCATGATCTGGGGCGGCGCCATTTCAATGGTCCGGTCCCAGTACTGTTCGAGGGCGGCGCGGGGGCGCAACCAGTCGCTTTGCGTGGTTTCCACGTCGTCATGACGGGCAACCTGCCCTTCGGGCAGGGCGGCAACAAAGAAGCGGGTATCAAAACGTTTGCTGGAAATGGACGGCATCTTGGGTGTGACCCAGCGCGACCAGGGAATGACGGCCTGGGTTTGCAGCCGCAGACCGGTTTCCGCCAGCGCCAGATTGAACATGCGCCCGTCGCGCAACTGCACTGCAAGATCCATGCTGTGGGTTGGCGTCGCATCCTGGGCGAACAGCACGCCGCATTCTTCAAAGGCTTCGCGCAGCGCGGCTACAAACAGCCCCTTGGCGCGCTGCTGCTCCAGATCCGGTTCGCCGAGGCGTTTGTGCAGGTCTGCCGCAGAGCTGTCCAAATGATGGGTTTCGTCCAGCTGTGCGTCGCTTTCGTCCAGCTTGCCGCCGGGGAACACGTAGGCACCGCCCAACACGTCAGACAGGCCGTGGCGCTTGACCAGAAAAACTTCGGGGCCCTGTGGGCTATCCCTGAGAATGATGACGGTGGCAGCATCTCTGGGCGGTGTATGAATGATTTCGGAGGTGATTTCCATAGGAGCTTTGGCACACGCGGTGTGCGAATGGCATGCAGTATCCGTTTTTTTCTGGAGTGAAGTGTGGCGATTGATTTCAAAGGACGCGTAGCAATTGTGACCGGAGCCGGTGGTGGTTTGGGTCGCCAACATGCCTTGGCCTTGGCCAGACGCGGTGCCAAGGTGCTGGTAAACGACCTGGGGGGCGCACGGGACGGTTCGGGCAGCTCCCTGACGGCGGCCGAGCGCGTGGTGGCGGAAATCCGCGCCGCTGGTGGCGAGGCCATTGCCAACGGCGCTTCGGTGACCGACTGGGACGCGGTGCAGGCCATGGTGCAACAGGCGGTGGATGCCTGGGGTCGCATCGACATCGTGGTCAACAACGCCGGAATCCTGCGCGACAAGACCTTTGCCAAGATGGATCTGGCTGACTTCCGCCTGGTGCTGGATGTGCATCTGATGGGCGCCGTGCACTGCACCAAGGCGGCTTGGCCGCATATGGTGGAGCAGAAGTACGGGCGTATTCTCATGACCACTTCCAGTACCGGCCTGTACGGCAATTTTGGTCAGAGCAATTACGGTGCGGCCAAGCTGGCGCTGGTTGGGCTGATGCAGACATTGGGGCTGGAAGGCGCCAAACACAATATCCATGTGAACTGTCTGGCACCCACCGCAGCGACCCGCATGACTGAAGGGCTGATGCCACCGGAAGTGCTGGCGGCCCTGGAGCCCCAGGCCGTGACACCGGCCATGCTGGTGCTGGTGGGGGAGGATGCGCCCACCCGCACCGTGCTGTGCGCAGGGGCTGGAAGCGTGGAGGCCGCGCATATCACCCTGACGCAAGGTGCCTGGATCGGCCTGGATGCCCAGTCACCGGAGCGTCTGGCAGAGCTACTGGCGCAGGTGCGTGACCGCACCGCAGAAATGGTGCCGCACGACGGTTCGGGTCAGGGCGCGCACGAAGTGGGTCGTGCCACGGCCCTGCTCAAAAAGGGTTGACGGGGTGATCAGCCCTCGGCCTGCAAGGGGCTGTGGGCGGTCTGTTCGGCGCGGTTGTATTCGCGTTCGATGTTGAGGGCCTGCTGCTCGGCTTCATCGATCACGTCGGCGGGCACCAGGTCCGCGGAACTGACGGTGACATGGCCTACGCTGAACTGCGGAATGAACCGGTGCACTGCGTCGTTGCTGCCAATGACATCCAGTGGCTCCACCATCAGCTCACGCAGCCGCTCGGTCATCTTGCGGACCAGTTTGGGTTGCTTGACGGCGGACAGCACCACCACAAAGCAGCGCGGGTGGTACAGCCCCACCACGCAGCGAAAGCCCATGGCGCGCCGAATGCGCGCCGCCATGGCGGCCAGAATCTGCTGGTCCACCGAGTGGCCCGCCACTTCACTGAGCTCATAGAGGTTGCGCAGGTGCAGGCAGATCACGGCGCAGCTGGTGTTGAGCCTGGCGCTACGCCAGAAAGCGTCATCGACTTTGGACAGCAGAACCGAGCCGCGTGGCAGGCCAGTGGCCGGGTCAACGCCTTGGGACAGTCCGGCAAGCCGCTCGAGCTTGCGCAGTTGCCGGTTGCGCCGGATTCCCAGTGCCACCATGACCAGAAAGAAGACCACAGTACTGAAAGACGTCACGATCCAGATGGCGAGCGAGCCGTGGTCCGGTACCAGCTGGTGGGCAAACAGACCGCCCAGCGACAGGGCCAGGAACAGGCAGCCCACTGCCATGGTGCGTGCCAGCTTGTCTCCGAGCTGGGCTGCACGCACCGATGTGAAGGTGGCCAGCAAAACGGCCACCGCATTCAGGAAGGCGGCAAACAGCAGGATCTCGGTGCTCAGTGTTGCGGCAAACAGCACGCACAGCAGGGTGATGACCACGGCCGCCACCAGCAGACCGGTGGAGCCCCAGAGGATGGCGTTGTGCACGTAGTGGTCTTCCGCGGCAACACCCAGCCACTGGCGCAGATAGGTGAGCACCATGGCTCCGCTCAGGGGCCCCAGGCTGCTTTTGAGGATCAGTACCGGCACCACCGGCAGGCCGGGAAAGAGGTCTTCTGGCAGACCCGACAGCAGCACGCAGCTGAAACCGGTGACCGTCATGAACAGCAGGCCCCGGCACGCGGCCAGCGTGCGGCTCAGGGCAACGTCCACGACAGCCATGGTCCCGATGGTCAGCAGACCACCTAGCATGACTGACCAGACAACAGATTCCAACGTTTGCATATCCGTATTGTGCAGCCTCAAAACGGTGCAATCATGCCCTCAAACTGCACAAATAGTGCGCCTGTGTTAACTTCTCGCCCGAAGAAAAGACAAAGGGCCACAGGTATGGACAATTTTTCGCAAGGCCCTAGCTGGGTCGCCCCGGAGCGGCTGCGAGGCATTCGCCGCGGTTTGGAAAAAGAGAGTTTGCGTGCGCAGGAGAACGGCCGTCTGGCCATGACACCGCATCCGGAGGCGCTGGGATCGGCATTGACGCACCCCCGCATCACCACCGATTTCAGTGAGTCGCAGGTGGAGCTCATTACCGGTGTGCACGCCGGTGCGCAGGACTGCATTGACGAGCTCACCCGTATCCAGCAGTTCACCATGCAGTCGCTGGGTGATGAAATGCTGTGGGTATCGAGCATGCCCTGCGGACTGCCGGCAGACGACGCCATTCCGCTGGGTCAGTACGGCAGCTCCAACGTGGGGCGCAGCAAGACGGTATATCGCAGTGGGCTGGGGCACCGCTACGGCAGACGCATGCAGACCATCTCGGGCATCCACTACAACTGGAGCCTGCCTGATGTCTCCAGCGAAGCCTACTTTGGCCTGATCCGCAATTTCCGCCGCCACGCGTTTCTGTTGCTGTATCTGTTCGGGGCATCGCCTGCCGTGTGCTCCACCTTTGTTGCCGGTCGCGAGCACCGCTTGCAGCCGCTCAACGAGGGCACGCTGTATCTGCCCTACGCCACCTCGCTACGCATGGGCCGGCTGGGCTACCAGAGCGATGCGCAATCTTCCCTGGCCGTCAGCTACAACAGCCTGCAGGGCTACGCTGCATCCTTGCAACAGGCCCTGACCGTGCCCTATCCGGCCTACGAAGCCATTGGCGTGCGCGCGAAAGATGGCAGCTACAAGCAGCTGCAGACCACACTGCTGCAGATCGAGAACGAGTTCTACGGCACCATCCGCCCCAAGCGCGTGATCTTCCCCGGCGAGCGGCCCCTGCATGCCCTGCGCGAGCGTGGCGTGGAGTATGTGGAAGTCCGCTTGATGGACCTCAATCCGTTTGAGACGGTTGGCATCACCGCGCAGACACTGCGCTTTCTGGACGTGTTCCTGCTGCACTGCCTGCAATCGGACAGCCCGGATGACACGCCGCAGGAAATCGCGGCCATGGCACGCAACCAGCACAAGGCGGCAGAGCGCGGACGTGAGCCGGGTCTGGAGCTGGAGAAGGGCACTGGCACCATGACCCTGAGCGCCTGGGGGCAAGACATCGTGCAGCAACTCAAACCCATAGCGGCGCAACTGGACGCGGTGCACTCCACCAATGATTACTCCCGTGCGGTGCAGGACGCCGAGCGGGCCTTGCAGAATCCGGATCTCACGCCTTCGGCCCAGGTGCTCAAGGTCATGACGGAGGAGTTTGGCGGGTCTTTCGTGTCCTTTGTGCGGGCCCAGTCGCAAAAGACCCGGCAAGCCATGCTGGCAACGCCGTTGTCAGATGAGCAGGCCGCCGAGTGGGCGCGCATGGCCGCCAAGTCCATCCAGGACCAAAAAGAGATTGAGGCTGGCGACTCCCTGCCTTTTGACATCTACCTCAAGGAGTATCTCTCGCCCAAGCGCCTGGTCGCCAAACCGGTGGCTGCAACCGTCTGAGCGTGCGCCAAGCCGGACCTGCCCGACAATGCAGGTCCAGCAGTTAATTGACAGATAGGTTCAGCGCGATGGCAATTCAGTGGTTCCCCGGACATATGCACCTGACGCGCAAGGCCATTGCCGAGCGTATCAAGGACATCGATGTGGTTGTCGAACTGCTCGACGCGCGCCTGCCGGGCTCCAGCGCCAATCCCATGCTGGCCCAGATCACCAAAGGCAAACCAGCCCTCAAGGTGCTCAACAAGCAGGACCTGGCGGACCCGGTGCGCACTGCGGCTTGGCTGGATTACTTCAATGCCCAGTCCGACGTACGTGCGTTGCCGCTGGACGCCAGCATGAGCACGCCGGCCAAGGCTCTGGTGGCGGCCTGCCATGCGCTGGCGCCCAACCGCGGGGGCATGGCCAAGCCCATGCGGGTGCTGATCTGCGGCATTCCCAATGTGGGCAAGTCGACACTGATCAACACCCTCAAGGGCAAGCGCGCCGCCAAGACCGGTGACGAGGCCGGTGTGACCAAGCTGGAGCAGCGCATCACCATTGCCGACGACTTCTACCTCTACGACACGCCGGGCGTGCTATGGCCGCGCATCATCGTGGCCAAGAGTGGCTACAACCTGGCCGCCAGCGGCGCCGTAGGCCGCAATGCCTTCGATGAAGAAGAAGTGGCGCTGGAACTGCTGGACTATGTGCGCCAGCACTATGCCGAGGGTCTGGAGTCGCGCTACAAGCTCACCGGCGTGGCCGGGCAGACCGATGAGGAGTTGCTGGAGGCCATCGGCCGCAAGCGTGGAGCCTTGCAGGGGGGCGGCAAGGTCAACCTGACCAAGGCAGCGGAGATCGTCATCCACGACTTTCGTTCGGGTAGCCTGGGCCGCCTCACGCTGGAGACGCCCGAAGAGTTTGCTGAGTGGCTGCGGGCGGGCGAGAAGCTCGATGCCGAGCGCCAGATCAAGAAAGACGCCATCGAGGAAGCGCGCCTGATCCGCCTGAAAAAAATCCCGCGCCCGCAAAAGCCGCGCGAGCCCGCCTACGTGAAGGGTTCGCAAGGCGACGACCTGGACGATGAAACCAGCGATTGACGCATCTGGCCTGTCATGTGCACCAACTTCGTCCCTTCCGTGTGCCAGGAAATAGCGGCCATGCATCCGGGGTTGGTGCAGATGCCGGAGCAGGACTGGCCTGAAGAAACCTACCCTGGCTACGACGCCCCCATTCTGTTGCGCAATGCCCAGGGAGTCTGGGAGTGTCGGGTTGCGCGCTTCGGACTGGTGCCGCGCTGGTGCAAGGACACAGTCCAAGCGCAGACCATAGGTCGCAAGACTTACAACGCCCGCAGTGAGACCGCCGCTGAAAAGCCCAGCTACCGCGGACCCTGGCATCAGCGGCAGTGGGCCCTGGCACCCATGCGCGCCTATTTCGACCCGTGCTGGGAAGAGGCCGAGCGCAACGGTGGCCGCGCCGTGCGTTGGAAGATGGCCATGGCCGATGGCAACCCGTTTGCCGTCGCCGGTCTGTGGGAACAATGGGTGCATCCGCAAGACGGTGTCATCACGCACAGCTTCACGCTTTTGACCGTCAATGCAGATGGTCACGCCATCATGGGGCGCATGCACCGTCCCGGCGATGAAAAGCGCATGCCGGCCATCATTGCACCGCAGGATTACGGGGCTTGGCTGCAAGCCGACCCTGCCGAAGCCCATGGTTTTCTGCGCCCATTTGACGCTGCGCGCATGGCAGCCGGTCCGGCAGACAAGCTCAGAGAGCCGCCCCGGCAAGATTGTTTGTGGTAGTTGACCCAAGTCAAAAAAGGGCTATGGAAATAGGCGCAAGATGAAGGCTCACAACTTCACTTAGCGAGGCATTTATGTTCAAGAATATTTTGTTGGCAACCGACGGTTCTGCAGCATCTGCACACGCCGCCAAGCTCGCAGTCGGTATGGCCCGTCTGCACGGTGCAGCGCTGACAGCTCTGTACGTTTCCGACCCCTATCCCTATCTGGGCGTGGGCGAAGTCAATCCCATGGGTTACCAGGCCTATTCCGCCGCCGCACAACAATTGGCTGCCCAGGCACATGCCCAGGTAGAAGAGCTGTGCAAGGCCGAAACCCCACCCGTGAATCTGCAAGCCCGTCTGGTGGAAGACGTGGCCGCCGCCAGCGGCATCGTGGAAAGCGCCAAGGAGTTGGGCAGCGACCTGATCGTTATGGGTTCGCACGGCCGCACGGGTATTGCGCGCCTGATGCTGGGTAGCGTGGCAACCAAGGTGGTGGCCGAGTCTCCTGTGCCGGTGCTGGTGACGCGCTGATCGGATCGGGGCTGGTCACAGCCCTGCGAGTTCGCGTGCCCAGCCAAAAAGGGCACGCGGCCTATTGATGCGGGTACCATGCAGCATCAATATGCAAGCTTCCTTCAATTCGGTCGTGATGGTGGTGGACGACGTTCCGCAAAATACGCGGCTGATGCGTAGCGCCTTGGCGTCTGCAGGATACGCCGTAGTGACAGCGCAAGACGGCCCCACGGCTCTGGAAATCGCACAACACACCCCACCTGATCTGGTATTGCTGGATGTGCGCATGCCCGGTATGGACGGGTACGAGGTGTGCAGCCGTTTGAAGGCACAGGAAACCACACGGCACATTCCGGTCATTTTCATGACTGCCAGCGACAATGAAGACGCCGAGGCCCGCTGTTTTGAAGTAGGTGCCGCGGACTACATCACCAAGCCCATCATGCTGGCAACGGCGCTGGCGCGTGTCAAAGCCCATCTGAGATTGCAGGATCGCGAGAGGCGGCTGGAGACCATGTTTCAGGACGTGGTGGAGTTGGCGCCTGATGCTTTCATCTTCACCGACGACCAAGGAACCATCTTGCGTGTGAACGTCCGCGCGGAGCGCATGTTCGGCTATTCACGTCAGGAACTCATCGGTACGCCTGTAGTCGACTTGCTGCCCGATCGTGCATCCCCCACAGGCGTACGCAAGGGCGGTGAACCGTTTCCGGTTGAAGTCAACCGTAGCCCGATACAGACCGTCAGTGGCATGCTGTCCATGGCAGTGGTGCGTGACATGACAGCCTGGCTTGCGGCAGAGCGTGAACTCAATGCTTCACATCAGCGGCTGCGGGCATTTGCAGCCAAGAACGAAGTCGCTCGGGAGGATGAGCGAAGACGTGTTGCGCGCGAAGTGCACGACGAGATGGGGCAAGTGCTGACCGCTCTGCGCATGGACCTTTCGCTGGTGGAGTTGCATGCGGGTGCCGCCGATACCTTTGTAGGCACCAAGGTGAAGGACATGAAAGGCCTGGTGGATCAGGCCATACAGGGCGTGCGCAACGTCGCCGGCAACCTGCGCCCCCCCGTTCTGGACATGGGCCTGGTACCCGCCATCGAGTGGCTGTGCCGCGACTTCATGCGCCGTGCCGGCGTGGAGTGCCGGCTGTACCAGGGGGGTGAACCCATACCGCTGGATGACGAGCGCTCCGTGGTGATCTTCCGTATTGTGCAGGAGGCGCTCACGAATGCGAGCCGCTATGCGTCGGCACGTACGGTGGACGTAGAGCTGGACAGCAGCGAGGACGTGTTGCGCCTGGTGGTGCGCGACGATGGTCAGGGTTTCGATCCTGACGCCACGGTCGGCCACCGCTCCTTTGGTTTATTGGGTATGCGGGAACGGGCTTTGGCATTGGGAGGAAGAATGGAGCTCGTCTCTGCACCCGGTAAGGGCACCTGCATTTCCGTAACCATCCCCATGCGCAATCCAAATCCAGGGGAAACCCAATGATCAATCTGCTGATTGCTGACGACCATGCCATTGTTCGCAGTGGCATCAAGCAGATATTCGCCTTGACGATGGACATTCGTGTGGCGGGCGAGGCCATCAACGGTGCAGAAGTTCTCGACAGCTTGCGCCAGGGCACATACGACGTATTGCTGCTGGACCTCAACATGCCCGGCATCAGCGGCACGGATCTGATCAGCCGGGTCCGCTCGCACTATCCCGATTTGCCCATCCTGGTGTTGTCCATGCACGACCAGCCGCAGGTGGTTTCCAGCGCGCTCAAGGGCGGAGCCACAGGTTTTGCCACCAAGGACTGTGAGCCCCAAACGCTTTTCACGGCCGTGCGACAGGTGGCACGCATGCAGCGCTACGTCACACCGGTATTGGCGGAGAAGATGGCTCTGGAGGCCGCTTTGGGTGCCCCTTCCTTGCCGCACCACCTGCTTTCGCCACGCGAGCTGGAAGTACTGCGCTTGCTTGCCAAGGGCTTTGGTGTCAATGAAATCGCCGAAGAATTGGCCATCAGCAACAAGACGGTCAGCACCCACAAGATGCGCCTGATGGAGAAGATGAACTTCTTCAGCGTGGCCGATGTGGTGCGCTACGCCATGCAGCACGAACTGTTGGCCTGATTCCAGGTGCAGGCCTCGACCTGCACCGCCCCAGACGCTCCGGGGGTAGTCATTTCCTGACATCTGAATCGGAATCCGCCGAGGTTCAATTGAACCTATAAGGCGCATCCTCACGGCATACACATGTGTGCTTGGTGCTTTTCTGATCCGGGTCCGTGTGACCCGTTTCATCAAACCCAAAGGCACCAACCATGCAAAGCACGTCTTCCTCGGCGCAAGTCACAAGTGAGAGTGGCACCGCCTCATATCTGGCAGGTGCGGCACCTGACATCCGTGAGTTCCTGGCATTCAAACTGGGCGCCGAAGAATATGGCATCGACATCCTGAGCGTGCAGGAAATCCGTTCGTTCGAGAAGCCCACCCGCATGGCCAATATGCCGGCGTTTGTGCTGGGCGTTCTGAACCTGCGCGGCGTGATCGTACCGGTGCTCGACATGCGGGTGAAATTCAACCTGAGCCAGGCGGAATACGGCAGCCTCACGGTGTGCATTGTTCTGAGCATGGGCGACCGCGTCGTGGGCATGGTGGTGGACGGTGTATCTGACGTGATTGCGCTTACCCCAGGGCAAATGCGCCCGGTGCCCGAGTTCTCTTCTAGCGTTGGCAGCGAACACCTGCTGGCCATTGGCTCATTGGAGGACCGCATGCTGATTCTGCTGGACATCCAAAAGCTCATGAGAAGTCCCGAGATGGGGCTGATTTCCACTTCCATTCAATAACCAACTTCACAGGGATATCTACATGAACAATCTGACGGTAAGAACCAAACTTTCGCTTGCATTTGGCGGCCTGGCCCTATTGGTCCTGCTGATTGCGGGTTTTTCTCTCTCCATGCTGGGAGATGCCAACGCTCGCTTCGAGAATTACGTCAATGGCATCAGCGCGCGCGGAAACACCGCTCATCAGGTGCGTGAGGCCATTGACCTGCGGGCCGTTGCTGCACGCAATCTGGTGCTGGTTACCAAACCGGAAGATATGGCCGTAGAGAAGGAAGTAGTCACCAAGGCCCATGCTGCCGTAGTTTCCAATATGGAGAAACTGAAGAAGTTGGCGCAAGCGCCAAGCATATCGGAAGAAGGTCGTCGCGCAGTAGAGGAGTTTGACAAGATCGAGCAAGCCTACGCACCAGTGGCACTGTCGATCGTGGATCTGGCACTGCAAGGCAAAAAGGAAGAAGCCATAGCGAAGATGAATACCGAATGCCGGCCACTGCTTGCCAAACTGGTACAAGTGTCTGAGGCGTATTCAGAGTTGAACATCAAGCGATCCGCGATGCAGCTGGAAACTGCCGCCGCCGATTACGCTACCCAGCGCACTTATCTGATTCTCGTCAGTTGCGTTGCCCTGATCGCCGCCATCGTGGCGGGATTTTTGATCACCCGCAGCCTGACCCGAGCCCTGGGCGGCGAACCTGCAGAGTTGTGCGACGTGGTGGGCAAGGTGGCCGATGGCAACCTGACCAGCCCTTTGCAGGTGGGTAGTGGCGACACCGTCAGCGTGATGGCAGCGGTTGCCCGAATGCAGGCATCGCTGACGCACGTGGTCTCCACTGTGCGTAGCGGCTCCGAAGGCGTGTCCACGGCCAGTGCCGAAATTGCCTCGGGCAACAACGACCTCTCAGCCCGCACCGAGCAACAGGCCAGCGCCTTGCAGGAAACCGCGGCGTCCATGGAAGAACTCAGCTCCACCGTCAAGCAAAACGCCGACAACGCCGCCCAAGCCAACCAGCTGGCGCAGAACGCGTCCAGCGTGGCCGTCAAGGGCGGTGAGGTAGTTGCCCAGGTGGTGGACACCATGAAAGGCATCAACGACAGCTCCAGAAAGATCAGCGACATCATCAGCGTGATCGACGGCATTGCCTTCCAGACTAACATCCTGGCCTTGAATGCGGCGGTGGAGGCAGCGCGTGCCGGTGAACAAGGTAGGGGTTTTGCAGTGGTGGCCAGCGAAGTACGTAGCCTGGCGGGCCGCAGTGCGGACGCGGCCAAGGAAATCAAGAGCCTGATCAACGCCAGCGTAGAGCGGGTGGAGCAGGGCACGTTGCTGGTAGACCAGGCTGGAGAGACCATGACAGAGGTGGTGAGTTCGATCCGCCGGGTGACCGACATCATGGGTGAGATCAGCGCGGCCAGCACCGAGCAGAGCCAGGGCGTGGCGCAGGTGGGCGAAGCAGTCACCCAGTTGGATCAGGCCACGCAGCAGAACGCCGCGTTGGTGGAGGAGATGGCTGCTGCGGCCTCAAGCCTGAAGGGCCAGGCGCAGGATCTGGTGCAGGCAGTAAGCGTGTTTCAGCTGGGAGCACAGGCAGAAATGAATAGTCCCCCGGCTTTGCAGCGTGCCAATGTGCGGCGGGTGGAGCGCACTCCCGCAGCAGCTGCCAAACCATTAAAAAAACCCGCAGGCAATCGCGCACCGCAAATCGCGGGCGGGGCTAAGAAGGTGGTTGCTACTGTTGACGCGGATAGCGATTGGTCCAGTTTTTAGTTCCCGATGGGTAGTTACCCAACGCACGCACAAGGGGAAATCATGACTATTTCGTTCGGTTCAATTCACCGCATCCAGGGGGTGCCGGATATAGACCTGAGTGACTCGCGCATTCTGATTGTGGATGACGAGCCAATCAACGTGCGCCTGATGACCAAGGTGCTTGAGCAGGCGGGATTTACCCAGGTGCGGGGTACCAGTGATCCAAGGGAAGGCTTGGCCATCTATCGTGAAACGCCGCAAGACTTGGTGGTGCTGGACCTGCGCATGCCGGGTCTGAGTGGGATGCAAGTATTGGCCGAGCTGAAGAAGCTCGAATCCGGAGGCTATGTCCCGGTATTGGTGATGACTGCGGAAGATGACCCTGCCGTGCGTCTGGAAGCGCTGCGGGCCGGGGCCCGTGACTTTGTGGGCAAGCCGTTTGATGCGCACGAAGTGCTCAGCCGTATCTACAACCAGCTGGAAGTGCGCTACCTCTACAACCGATTGATCGTCCAAAACGCGACGCTGGAGGCGTCCGTGCAGGCGCGTACGCAGGAATTGACCGATGCGCGTTTGGAGGAGGTGCGTCGGCTGGTGCGAACCGCTGAATTTCGGGATAACGAAACCGGTCTGCATCTGGTGCGCATGAGCAAAATCTCTGCGGCACTGGCGCATCAGTGCGGTCTACCGCCGGCTATTTGTGAAGACATTCTGAATGCCAGTCCCATGCACGACATTGGCAAGATCGGCGTCCCCGACGGTATTCTGCTCAAACCGGGTCCGCTCGATGCGGCAGAGTGGGAGACCATGTGCATGCATCCCATCATCGGGGCAGAGATATTGAGTGGCCACGATTCCAGTCTGCTGCGCATGGCGCATGACATTGCACTTTGCCACCATGAGAAGTGGGACGGAAGTGGCTATCCACATGGGCTTGCAGAGACTGACATTCCCCTGGCTGCGCGCATTGTTGCGGTAGCCGACGTCTTTGACGCACTGACTTCCAAGCGTCCGTACAAAGCCGCATGGCCCGTGTCTCGCGCGTTGGCGGAAATGGATCGCATGGCCGGCGCACACCTGGACCCGGCGCTGGTGGTCTGCTTGCACGAAATACAGACAGAAGTGGAGACCATTTTGGTGGCCAATGCGGAGCCAGATGGAGTAAGTCGCCTGCAGCGCATCCAATCGGAGACACTGCTGGGCACCAATCGGTTTAGGTGATATACCTGACGGTGTGGATACTTGCCGCACGTTTCAACCATGTCTTTGAGCAGTCATACCTCGCGCGCCGAGCCTGTTAGGCCTTCTGCAGCGATGGGGGCGGCAACGTTGTGCGTTGCGCTTGTTGGTGTGGCACTCTCCAGTCTTTTGTACTTGATACCTCAAGGGGACGCCCTGTTCGCGCACGGCATTGCCTTGCCTCACTTGCCTGTGGACTGTGCGGTGGCGTTTCTCCTGTGCGGTGTGGCTTTGTTGCTGTTGCAGTGGCGCAAGGGGCGTCGGCCGGGTTTTTCTCTTGTGGCCGTAGCCTGGACACTATCGGTTGCCCGACTGGCCCAACTGGGCCTGTTTCCAGATTCAGCAATGAACCTATGGCTCTTGGAGCATGCGGGTGGTCTGCCACCCCTGCGTATGCCAGTGAATGCCATCGCCATGTCAGTCTTCTGGCTTTGGACGTCCGGGTTGCTGGTCAGTCAGGCGCAAATGCAATCGGTCTTGTATCCCGCGAAGCGCCAGATCGTCGGACTGGCTTGGTGCACCTATCTGGTGATGGTATTGCTTGCGTCTGTGGCATATCTTGCGCTGGGGTTGCGGCGGGGACTTTCCAACTTCATTGCGCCGGATTTTTGGTGGATGCTGGCCGGGTACATGGCAATGACCTGGGCCTTGAGCCTTGTGGGCTGGTGGAAATTCCCAGTCCACTGGCGCAAACCCACACTCAGAAGTTGGGCCCAGGGGGCGCTTGCCTTGCAGCTCTCGCTTACCTTGATAGGGTGGGCCGCATTGACCTATCGCGAGAGCGAGCAGCTGGTGCGCAAGCTCGATTCGCAGGCCAGTTGGTTACAGAAGATTTTTCTGGAAGTGACCAATGACCACACCGGCTCATTGGAGCGCATGGCCTTGCGCTGGGAAGCCAGCGGCGGCACCCCGTTATTATTGTGGTCGCTTGACGCCAAAGCACATCTGGAGAGCAACTCCGACTTTCAGGCATTGGCCTATTTTGACAAGGCCGGTCGGCTGGCGCGGTTTGTACCGCGGGCAAACAATGCCCTGGTAAAAGACTTTGACCTGCGTGCAGACACTTTTCCTCGTCCTGATGCTGCACGCTCGCCAGTTTTCACCGAACAAGTCTCGCTGGAGGTGGCTGAACAGAATTTTCTGCTGATTCGTGCCTTGACAGTGCAAGGGCGCTTTGACGGCTGGCTGGCCCTGGTCTTTCGCACGGAAGGTTTCTTTTCGGAGCTGTCCAAGCCAGTGGACGACTTCAGCTACTGCCTTGAAGTGCTTGACGCTGGCAAGGTGGTCTATCGCAATAACTTGAGTCCCAGCGAGGCCGATGCTCGATACGCCCATGAGTTTGAGATTCCCAATGGGAACGGGTTTTGGCAGATTCGACTGACACCAAGCCAGATCGCTGTAGACAGCCTGCGCTCCGACTCCGCCTTGGTCCTGCTGATTGGAGGGTGTCTGACCACTCTGATGATGGCAATGGCATTCTGGTTTCTCCAGCGGGATGCGACCAGCCGCAATGCACTGCTGAAGGCACATCGGTCGCTGGACGAACTGGGTCGTGAGGCACACAAGCTGGCATTGGTGGCTTTGCATTCACGCAACCCAACGGTCATTACCGATGCGGCGGGCCGGATCGAGTGGGTCAATCAGGCCTTCAGTGACAGAGTCGGCATCAGCACTGAGCATGCGTCAGGCATGGACTATTGCGAAGTCTTGAAGGCACGTGTGGTTGATCCGGCAGATGCCGTACCCATCGTGAATGCCTTCCGGTCCGGTACCAGTGTTGTTGCCGACAGATTGCTGCATTTATCCAATGGGGTTGATGCCTGGGTGCAAGCAGAGGTGTCGCCCATTCGTGACGGTGCGGGACAGCTATGCCAGTTCTTTGTCATCACCCGGGATGTCACCGAGATCAAGCGCGTGCAGAATGAATTGGACTCCAGCCGCCGACTGTTGCGGAGCTTGGTTGATGTGATTCCCGACATGGTGGGCTACTGGAGCCGGGACCTGCGGTGTGGCTTTGCCAACGCTAGGTATCTCGAGTGGTTCGGCCGTACACCCGAAGAGATGCAAGGCATCTCCATGCAGGAACTGTTTGGCGAAGAGCTGTTCCGCAAGAACCAGCCTTTTATCGATGCCGCGCTGCGCGGAGAACGTCAGGACTTTGAGCGCACACTGGTCAAGGCAGATGGCAGTACGGGCTACACCTGGGCGCATTATCTTCCCGATATGCAGAATGGCGAAGTGCGCGGTTTTTTCGTGGCGGTGAACGACATCACCGATGTCAAGCTCACGCAGCTGCAGCTGCAGACACTCAACGTGGAATTGAACCAGCGCACTCAGGAAGCAGAAACTGCAAACCGCGCCAAGAGCGAGTTTCTCTCCAGCATGAGCCATGAGTTGCGCACGCCCATGAATGCCATGCTGGGCTTTGCACAGCTGATTGCCATGGATGCGCAACTGGCGCCGCACCACAAGGAAAACGTGAGCGAAGTGCTGCGCGCTGGCAAGCATCTGCTGAGCCTGATCAACGACTTGCTGAGCCTGAGCAAGATCGAAGCCGGACACACGGAGTTGCAGCACACCACCATTGAGGCGACAGAACTGGTGGAGGAGTGTCTTGCGCTGGTGCGCCCCATGACAGTTGACAATGACACGCGTCTGATGTCTGACGTGGCACCTTTGGTGTTCACCAGCGACCGGCGCTTGCTCAAACAAGTTCTGATCAACCTGCTGACCAATGCCATCAAGTACAACCGGCCGCATGGACAGGTGCGGGTGACCGTGCAGCCCAGCTCCGCTGGCGTGCATTTCGTGGTCAGCGATACGGGCCTTGGCATTGCCAGGCATCGCCAAGCTGAGCTGTTTCAATCGTTCAATCGCCTGGGGGCGGAGACCAGTGATGTTGAAGGCCACGGCATTGGCCTGGTCGTCTGTCAACGCCTTGTGCAGGTGCTGGGGGGCACCATCCGTGCCGTCAGTGAGGAGGGTGTAGGAAGCAGTTTCAGCGTGACCTTGCCGATGCAGTGGCCCGGAGCCACCAGTATGTCAGTTGCAACAACCGATACGCCTTCTGGTTTTCAATTTGCGCCGGCAGTGGTGCTCAGCATTGAGGACAGTCCGGCCAATCGCCGATTGGTCAAGGGAATATTTGCTGAATACGAGGCACTGGAATTGATCGAGGCCACTTCAGGAGAGGCAGGTCTGGAGGTGGCACGCCTGCGCCTCCCGGACCTGATTCTGCTGGACATTCAATTGCCGGGTATCGATGGTTTGGAGGTACTGCGGCAGTTGCGCTCCAATCCCGAATCAAGACATATCCCAGTCATTGCCATCAGCGCCCACATCAAAGGTGAATACGCCGGGCAGCTGGAAGAAGCAGGTTTTGATGCGCACATCAGCAAACCCTTTGAAGTCCATGAACTGATGGCGATGGTGAACCGCCTGTTGCAGAAGGACCGGACCGTCAGCGAAGGCTAGTTCAGCCCCAGGAACTGCGCCAGGGCCGCAGTTTCCATGGCGCCCGCATTGGTCACCACCTGGCCGGTGGTGGCATTCTTGGCGACGATGTAAGGCACCGACTCCACGCCCATGGCGTTGAACATGTCGGTGTTCTTCTTGATGGCTGCGGCGATGTCGTCGGGAATGCTGGAGGAGGCCGAGGTGCCGCCGGTGCCGGCCAGTATGGATGCCTCATGCGTATTCATGGCTTCCACCGGGTTGGCGGCAGTCAGCAGTGCCGCGCCCTGCGGTGCGCTCTTGGCATTGATGAACGACACCGGCATCCAGACGAATTTCACCTTCTTCAGCAAGGGCTGGGACTGCTCCCACAGGTGGCCGCAATGCGGGCACTGCGGATCGAACATCACATACACCGTGTTGTTGCTCATCACCAAGCCAGCTACAAAGCCTTTGCCGTCCTTGGCCAGCAGATCGTAGGCATCGGCGGGCTTGACGCTGCCGGCTACTGGTTTTTCTTCCTGCGGTGAACAGGCTTGCAAACCCAGGGCCAGGGCACCGACAAAGGGCAGGGAGGCTGCGCGCAGCATGGCGCGGCGGGGGAGTGTGTTCAGAGTCATTCCAAAAGTATACGGGGCAAGGCTTGGCCCTAGTGATTGAGGATGATATTAACGATCACGCCGGTCGCAATGGCAACCAGCACATAGTCCGCACCCACCTGCACCCAGCGCTGGCCGGGAGGATGGCGGCGCAGATGGTGCTCGCGGTAATCGACCTCATACACACGGCTGCGGTTTTCGTAAGGGATGTATCCGCCACGGTGGAACGCCGGTCCGCGTGCGTTGTACTCGTCGCGCCGTTCATTGAAGCGTCCCTCACGCGTGTCAAAGCGTGGTGACCCAATGGCAAACAAATGTAGCTGCAGACAGCTAGTGGCGGCAGCGCCACACCAGCAGCAGGTTGTTGGCTGGCATGGCAAAGCGCTGCAACAGATGGAGCCCGACCTGGGCAGCCTGGGATTCCACATCTTCCCGACGGCGTAGTCCCCAGGCAGGGTTTTGCGCACGCAGGCTCAGATCAAAGTCGCGGTTGCCCTGCGACGTGGGTACATCGTCTTCCAGATACGGGCCATAGGTGATCAGCAAACCACCCGGTGCCAGATGCAGGGCACTGCCTTGCATCAGCGCGGCACAGGTGGCCCATGGGGAGATGTGCAGCATGTTGGCGCAGTAGATGGCATCAAACTGCTGCGGCACGGTCCCGGTATCTTCCAGCCAAGGCTGGTTCAATACATCAAGCAGCCGCGCCGGCCGCACATTGTCCAGGCGGCTCAGGGCCACGTAGGCCGCAATGCTGCGCAGCGCATCGGCATGGGTATCGGTAGGCTGCCAGGTCCATTGCGGCAGATGCTGGGCAAACCAGGTCACATGCTGGCCCGTGCCAGAAGCAATTTCCAGCGCATGTCCCTGCGCAGGCAGCACCCGCTGCAACACTTCCAGAATGGGCCGCCTGTTGCGTTCGGCAGCCGGGCTGAAGGCGGGCGATGGAGTGGTCATGCGGCTCGGAGGTGCGACGATGCCGGGGCTTACTCGTCCAGCGCTTCAGACTTGTCGCGCAACCTGCGGTGCCCCGGCTTGGCCAGGATTTCCACGTAGAACTGCGTGCCCTGGCTTTTGACCAGTGCGTCAATCAGGGGTGTGAGCTCGGCAATGTGGGCCACTGTGGCGGTGTCGGCCGATGGGCCAAACTTGCAGTCAAAGTCCCAGAAGTCGGCGCCTTCGGGCAAGGCGCGGCGGCGTTCGCGTTTGATGTATTTGCGGATTTCGTGCTTGGTGGCTTCGAGCAGACGGTCCGGGTTTTTGCCCTCGACGGCGAGGGGGAATGTTTTTTTCATGGGATTTCCTTAAGCAGCGATGATACGGGCCATGAACACGCGCCACGCCACCCCCGACAAAGAAGCCATTGCGCTATTGCCACCTTTTGAACGCCTGGGGCTGGATCGCATCACCCTGGTCACCAATGGTGAGCAGGCGCGCCACGCCTTTGCGCAGCTCACCCAAACCAATGCCTGGGGCTTTGATACCGAGTCCAAGCCCACCTTCAAGGTGGGCGAAGTGTCCGATGGCCCGCACATCCTGCAGCTGGCAACCGCCGAGCGTGCCTGGGTGTTTCAGTTGCACGAGCCGCAGTGCCGCGCCATCAGCGCCGAGCTGCTGGCATTGCCAGGTGTGGCCAAGGCAGGCTTTGGTCTGGGCGATGACCGCAAGCGCATCATCCACAAGCTGGGTGTGGAGCCACGGGGCATTCTGGAGCTCAACCACGTATTCAAGGAGCGTGGCTACCGCAAGGACATGGGCGTCAAGGGCGCTGTGGCCGTGCTGTTCAACCAGCGCTTCATGAAGTCCAAAAAGGCCGCCACCAGCAACTGGGCCAATGCCCGGCTGACCGAATCCCAACTGGTTTATGCTGCCAACGACGCCTATGCCGCCATACGCGTGTACCACGCACTGGGGCTGACCCACACTGCCTGAAGGAGTGACCATGAAACCCGCATTGCAACCCGCAAGGACATGGCGTGCCGCACTCTGCACCGCACTGTCGCTTGCCGCCCTTTGCGCCCATGCAGCGCAATCCACCGAGACCTACGGCGGGCGCAGCGCCGTCATTTACACCCCGGCAAAACTACCCGCTGCCGGACAGCGAGCACTCGTGGTGGTGCTGCACGGCGGTTTGGGCAATGCACAGCGTATTGCCGATGGCCGTTCCGAGAGCGCACTCAATATCGATGCCGCGGCGGACGAGGCCGGCTTTGTGGTCGCCTATCTGAGCGGCACGCCGGTGGCGCGCATGCTCAGCGCCGAGCGCCTGGGCTGGAACGCGGGGGACTGCTGCGGCCAACCCGCGGAGAACCATGTGGACGATGTGGCCTACATCCAGTCCACCGCGATGGCCATTGCAGAGCGCTACGGAGTGGACCGCAACCGCATCTATGGCCTGGGTCACTCCAACGGCGCCATGATGACCCAGCGCATGGTGTGCGAAACCACTCTATATGCTTCTGCCGTCTCCATCTCGGGCACTTTGGAAAACGGTGCCAGCACCTGTCCCGCGGCCCGTGGCAAGACGCTTCTGGCCCTGCACGGACGCGAAGACCAGAACGTGCCCATCAACGGTGGCAAGGGCAGCAAGGGCATTTCACGTGTGGCCTATGCCTCGCAGGCTTCCACTGCCCAAGTCTGGAAAAGCAGCGGCGCGGTCTACACCCTGCAAATAATTGAAGGGGCAGACCACGCCGTAGATGCCATCGATGCGCAGATCCGCAAGGCCGAAGGGCAGACCCTCGGTCAGAAGGTCGCCCGTTTTTTCGGTTTGCTTGCGCGCTGACTCAGGCTGCCTTGAGCGCCGGGTAATCGGTATAACCCTTGGCGCCTGGGGTGTAGAAGGTGTTGGAGTCAGGAGCGTTCAGGTCCGCCTTGGCCTTGATGCGCGCTGGCAGGTCGGGGTTGGCCAGGAAGGCCGTGCCAAACGCCACGGCATCGAGCTTGCCCGCGGCGATGGCGGCTTCGGCTTCATCGGCGCTGTAGCCCATATTGCCAACCAGCACGCCCTTGTACTTCTCGCGTGCAACGCTCATCACATCGGCCTTTTGCACACCAAAGAAGTCAGCCCGCATCACATGCAGATAGGCCAGCTTGAAGGCATTGAGCTTGTCCGTCAGGAAACCGATCAAGGCCAACGGGTCGCTGTCCTTCATACTGTTGTAGCTGTTGAGTGGCGACAGGCGCAGGCCCACGCGGTCGGAGCCGATGGCGGCGGTAACGGCAGTCAGCACTTCAAACAGGAAACGTGCGCGGTTTTCCAGGGAGCCACCGTAGGCATCGGTACGCTGGTTGGGTGTATCGCGCAGGAACTGGTCGATCAGGTAGCCATTGGCGCCGTGCACTTCCACACCGTCAAAGCCGGCTGCAATGGCATTGCGCGCACCTTGTGCAAACGCTGCCACGATGGCGGGAATTTCTTCTGCGGTCAGTGCGTGGGGCACGGCGTGCGGCACCATGCCGTTGGGTGTGCGGATATCGCCTTCAATGGCGGTGGCACTGCTGGACACAATCGGGGCGCCATTGGCGGCACCGGGATAGGCTGCGCGGCCCGGGTGCCAGATCTGCATGAAGATGCGTCCGCCCTTGGCGTGCACCGCTTCAGTCACTTGCTTCCACGCAGCAACTTGCGCTTCGTTGTAGATGCCGGGTTCGTTGATGAAGGCCGATGTGCCCGGGGACACCATGGTGCACTCGGTAATCAGCAGGCCGCCGGTGGCACGCTGGCTGTAGTACTCGGCCATCAGGGCATTGGGCATGTGGCCCGCGTCTGCGCGGGTGCGTGTGAGCGGAGCCAGCAGGATGCGGTTGGGAATGGAGAGGGCTCCGACTTGCAGGGGATTGAATAGCATGGTGATTCAGACTCGGGTTGGTGAAAGGGAATGGGGTGGAAGGTACCAGCCGATGAGAATTTGCTCGTCGGCAAGGTTATTCAAATTTGGTTTAGGCGTTTGCTTCGCAGCCTTGCCGTAACCGATCAGCGCGGCAGATGCTGCTGCACCCAGCGCACGATGTCGCTGGTGCCCATGGCACCGGCCTGGCGGACCACTTCGCGCCCGCCCACAAACAGGGCCAGCGTGGGAATGCTGCGGATCTGGTAACGCGCGCCCAGTATCTGGTGCGCCTCGGTATCGACCTTGGCCACGCGGATGCGCGGCTCCAGCTGGGCCGCAGCCTGCACATAGGCCGGCGCCATCTGGCGGCACGGCCCGCACCAGGGCGCCCAGAAGTCCACGAGCAAAGGAATCTGGTTGCGCTGCAGGTGCTTGTCAAAGGACGCTACATCCAGATCCACCGGCTTGCCGGTAAACAGGGGCTTTTTGCATTGCCCGCAATCAGGCGCGCTGCCGAGCTGCTCGGCGCGTACGCGGTTGGTGGTATGGCAATGGGGGCAGACGATGTGCAATGGCTCGGTCATTGCACCCAGGTGGTGGCGGGGCGGGAAATTGCAAGGGCATGCCATTGCCCACAACGATAATGCCCGGTCCTCGGCACACTTTTCTCCTGCACAAGACAACCCATGACTACCTCCCACTTCTACCCCATAGGCGCACCCGGCCAGCCCTGGGGTCCTGATGAGCTGACCCAGTGGCGCGCGCGCCAGGTACGCCAGCGCAGCTATGCGGACGACGTGCTGCAGGCGGTTGAGGCCTTGCGTGGGCGCTTTGATGTGCAGGCCTATGGCGAGGTAGTGTATGGCGAGGAGCGCTTTCCCTTGCAGGCCATTCGCACCCGCAATTGGCAGCCGAACCTGCCCACGGTGCTGGTGACCGGCGGTGTGCATGGCTACGAGACCAGCGGTGTGCATGGCGCGCTGCGTTTTGTGGATGCGCATGCGGCGGACTTCGCCAGCCGTGTGAACCTGCTGGTGGCGCCCTGCGTGAGCCCTTGGGCGTACGAGCGCATCCAGCGCTGGAACTTTGACGCGGTGGACCCCAACCGCTCGTTCCGCGAAGGCAGCCCGGCGCAGGAGTCCGCCGCCTTGATGCGGCTGATCGCGCCATTGCGCGGCCAGTTTGCCGCCCACATCGACCTGCACGAAACCACCGATACCGACGAGTCCGAGTACCGCCCGGCAGTGGCCGCGCGCGACGGCAAGCCCTTCGAGCCCGCCACCATCCCTGATGGCTTCTACTTGGTGGACGACGCACAGAACCCGCAGCCTGCGTTCCAGCAGGCCATCATCGAAGCGGTGGAGCGCGTCACGCACATCGCGCCAGCCGATGCGCAAGGCGGCATCATCGGCACGCCGCTGGAAGCGCATGGCGTCATCCAGTACGAGCTGCAGGCGCTGGGCCTGTGCACCTGCATCACCGGTGCACGCTTCACCACCACCACCGAGGTCTACCCCGACAGCCCGCGCGCCACGCCGGAGCAATGCATTGCCGCGCAAGTGGCTGCGGTGTGTGCGGGGCTGGAGTTTGTGGTGTCAAGCGCCAAGAAAGAAAAAACCGTCACGTGAGGCATCGCTGGCATGGTCAAAATATTTGTCCTGCCAGGTGTCTTTTTCGCTCAGGTCGCCCCAGGCCTGGTCCAGCTTGTTGTCGTGCTGCAGTTGCGACAGTTTGTAGCGCCATGAGAAGTGGTTGGTCACGTCCAGCACGTGGGCTGCATAGGCTTGGGCCAGGCGCTGGTGGCCGCGCACGATGACCAGTTTTTCATCGTTCTGGTAACTCGCCTTGAAGCCCAGGTTGTGGCTGCCGGTGACGACCACGCAGTCGGGGCTGAACGGGTCTATGACGATGATCTTGTCGTGGATCACGGCGTGGCCCAGCTTGTACATCTCCTTTTCCCAGTAGCCGAAGTCGTCCGGTATGCCACCCACGCCCGACACCAGCACGTCAGGTGCTACGGTGGCGCTGCGCTTGGTGATGAAAGTGGCAAACTGCCCCAGCGGCGCTGGGTCGGTCACGGCACCGCGCACATAGAAGGGCTTGCCATCGTTCTCCATCTGCACCGCCTTGTCATGCACCTGCTCAATGAAGCTGGGCGCGCCCGCGTTGAATGCCAGAAACAGAACCCCGTGTTGCGCACCCTGGATCAGCGCAAACACTTCGGCAAGGTCGGGCGGTGTCTGGTTGGCGTTCTTGGTTTTTGCCGCTGTGTTGGGTGAGAACCAGACATGCACTTCACCTTGTGACAGGGATGCATCCACGGAGCCGCCGCCACACCAGGCACGCAAGTCCTTGCCCTGCGCGGGCTGCAGGCTGGCGTCGTACACCAGCCAGTCCCAGTAGTCCTTGTAGCCCTGCGCCACGGCGCTGTTGCGGATGATCAGCGCGTTGTTGGTCTGCGAGCACAGGCCGGTAGGCGTCCAGTTGGTGCTGCCGGTCAGCACCTCTTGCGGCCCCTTGTCACTGGACCACACCACAAACTTGTTGTGGCCAATGGAGCTGGAGGGCACAAAGCGGTCTGTCACGTTCACGCCCGCCTTGTGCAACGCTTTGCGGGTGTCAGCGTTGGTGCCATCCTGCACCTTGCGCGTGTGCTTGACGCCTTGATCGTCCTTGTATTCTTCCGTGGTGTCTGCGTTGGAAAGACACAGGGCCAGGCGATCCTTGGCGGCCAGTGTCTTGATGGCCTTGATCAGTTCACTGTCGGTCAACTCGTAGAGCGCCAGATTGCAAAAGCCGCCCTTGGCCTTTGCCTTGGTCAAGAGCGACAGCAACCCTTTGTTCAGCACATCGCCACTGAGCAATTTGCGAACGGGGCTGTTCTGTTTGGCAATTTCGCCCTTCAGTGCGTCCGTGATATTTCCGTAAGTGCCGTTCGCAACCATCGAATGAATTTGCCGCGTCACTTCCTGGGTGGAGATCAGTCCCACATTGAAATACGCTGCCACATCGCCATAGTCCCCGCCGATGGTCGCCTGGTTGGACTCCAGGGCAATGGTAGGGTGTGCCACCAGCGCATGAACGTCCGGACCCATCATGGGCACCACGCGATAGCTGTAGGTCCCTGGCGCGGCAAACACATCCTTCCACTGGAAGCTCTGCACCGGCCACTCATCGGTTGTCTTGCGCTGGCGTGGCTGGCCGGGGACGCCCGGCTCAAAGCCTACAAAGGCCGGCAACGCGGTGCTGCTGCCATCGGCAGCTATGCGGTGCACCGCAAAGCCTAGGCAGCCGGGAATCTTTTGCTTGAGTTGCCAGAAGATATAGGCAATGTCATTGTTGGCTAATGCCAGGCACGCGTCAGACATGGTTTCCTCCCTTTGTCGTATCCCCTTATTGATAGGCAAAGGTTGGAGAAATTACATAGGTGAAAGCCCCTGCGATTTAGCTGCGGCTTGTCATCACGCTGCCATATCGCCGTGCGAACGGCGGTCCATTAATTACCTAGGTCTGGCTTTGCATATGTTGGATAAGGCCGTGCGAATGACTAACTTCGTTTTGTTTTGTGTGGAATACAATTTCCCACAAACAATGTGCCAGTGCGTTGGAAAAAAATAAATCAGGGAAGTGATCGCCAATGAAATCAGCGTATGTGACACTGGGTGTGCCGGGCAACGCCCGCCTCGAAGATATCCAAGAGGCCTATCAAAAAGCTTTGGGCTATTTCAGCAAGGAAAAACTGGCCGCCGACCCCTCCTTGTTTGCCCGCCTTGACGAAGTCAAGGATGCCTACAAGGTGTTGTCAGATCCCGACTCCCGACAGGCACACGACAGAAAAATAACGGGCTATGTCTCTCCCAAAGTCATTCGCGTTGTAGAGCCCGCAACGGCAGCTTCAACGGGTTCCAACTTTCTTCTCAAGTTCATGGTGCTGATGTGTATTGCCATCCTCATGACCTGGGGATTCGTGTCCCATCAACACGAGGAAGCGCGCAAGACCAGGGAAGCAAAAGAAGCGCAGGAACTTGCCCTGAAGAAGGAAGAGGCTGAGAAGGCAGCCAAGGCCGAACGCGACGCCGCCGATGCACAGGCCAAGAGAGATGCCGCCAACGCGCTGGCTGCCAGAAACGAACAGCAGCTGCGGACCGAGAGTTCCCAGGTCGCCCAGAGGGCTCAGATAGTGGAGGCCGCGCAGCAATATGTCAGGGATTCGCGCGATAGGCAGGATAAGGCCGCTGCTGCAAATGAAAGGCAGCAAGCCGCCAACGCTGCAGCCCAACGTGCCGCTGCAGATCAACGGGCGATCAGAAACCTGTGCATCATCAATACGGGAAGACCCAACTGCTGATCTCGTCCGCAGGCGCGTGATCAGCCGCGGTCCAGATCGCGAATCAGCGACACCACCTTGGTGGTGATGATGTCCACCGCAGGCCCGTTGGCGCCGTGCGGCAGGATCACATCGGCGTGGCGCTTGGTGGGCTCTATGAACTGCTTGTGCATGGGGCGCACGGTTTCCAGGTACTGCGTGATTACGTCCTCGGTGCTGCGGCCGCGCTCGGCAATGTCACGTTGCAGGCGGCGGATGAAGCGCACGTCGGCAGCGGTGTCCACAAAAATCTTGAGCGACATCATTTTGCGCAGATCGGCATTGAACAGCGCAAACAGGCCTTCGATCACGATCACGGGAGCGGGCTTGACTGTAATCGTCTTGACCGAACGGTTGTGCAGCGAGAAGTCGTACTCCGGCATTTCAATCGCTTCGCCGCGACGCAGCGCCTGCACCTGCTGCATCATCAGCGGCCAGTCGAAGGCGTCCGGGTGGTCGTAATTGGTCTTGCGCCGGACTTCCGGCGTCATGTGGGTCTGGTCGAGGTAGTAGTCGTCCTGCATCACCACCGCTGCCATCTCTGACCCGATGGAAGCCAGCACCTCGCGCGTGACCGTCGATTTGCCGCTGCCGCTGCCCCCGGCGACGCCGATCACGAAAGGTTTGGTAGGGGAGTGGGGCATATGGTTCTTGTATGTCGGCTGGCGAAGGCTCCAATTTTACAAGCCGGGGTGTTGGCGCTGAGGTGCTGCCTCATGGATCAGGTCAACAAACGCGCGCAGCGCCGCTGGCATTTGCCGCCTGCTGGGGTAATAGAGGCAAATGCCGGGGTAACTCGGCGTCCACTCATCCAGAAGCGCAACCAGACGACCGCTGGCCAGATCGTCGGCCACATGGAACATGCCCATGTAGGC
Source organism: Rhodoferax sp. GW822-FHT02A01 (assembly GCF_038784515.1). Classification (NCBI taxonomy): domain Bacteria; kingdom Pseudomonadati; phylum Pseudomonadota; class Betaproteobacteria; order Burkholderiales; family Comamonadaceae; genus Rhodoferax; species Rhodoferax sp. GW822-FHT02A01. The sequence continues at coordinate 5,065,036 of NZ_CP152376.1, read as the reverse complement.
AATCCCCACGCCTGCGCGCGCGGCCTCCAGCATCAGCAAGGGCTCGTCCAGGGTGATGGGGCCCGGCGGGTCCAGCGTCAAGGTCTCGCCGTGGCGCGCGAATTCCCATCGGTAGATGTTGCCGCTGGAAAAACGCCAGCGCACGCAGCGGTGTGCCATCAAATCGCCAGGCACCTGGGGCGCGGGGTTGGATTTCAGATACTCCGGCGCGGCAACCACCACCATCCGCTGCTCGCCGCCAAAGGGCACGGCCACCATGTCACGCGGCACCATCTCGGCCAGGCGAATGCCAGTGTCAAATCCTTCGGCCACGATGTCCACCAGCCGTCGCTCCGTCACGATGTCGACCTTCACGTCCGGATAGCGCTGCAAGTACTTCAGAACGATGGGCCCAAAAATCAATTGAGCGGCACCCACAGACGTGTTGATTCGCAGGTTTCCGCTGGGCGTGTCCCGCTGCGCGTTGACGGCCTCCATCGCAGCACCTATGTCAGCCACAGCGGGCGCAATGCGTGCGATGAACTGCTCGCCCGCCTCGGTGACAGACACGCTGCGTGTGGTGCGGTTGAACAGCCGCACGCCCAGCCTGGCCTCCAGCCCGGCCACCGTTGCGCTCAAGGCGGAGCGCGACATGCCCATGGTGGCTGCTGCCGCCCTGAAGCCGCCGTGTCTGGCCACCGCCAGCACCGCCTCCAGTTCCACAAGTCCGCTGCTGTTCATGTTCGATTGTCCTGAAATATGCGATGAATCATGATGATTTTGCCTACTTCTCAAGTCAATGGTCGCGTCCTACATTCCAAACCAGCTTGTTTTTACCCAACAACCCACAGGACACCCATCATGCGAAACATCGACATCATTTACATCAACGGCGCTTTCGTGACCCCGCACGGGCACGAAACGGCGGAACTCATCAACCCCGCAACCGAAGCTGTCATCGGCCATGTCCGCCTGGGCGACCGCGAAGACACGCTGCGTGCCATTGCCGCGGCCAAGCAGGCCTGGCCGGCCTACGCACGCACCAGCAAGGCCGAGCGCATTGCGCTGCTCCATCGCCTGCACGACGCGGTGCTGGCCCGCGCAGACGACATCAACGCGGCCACCACGGAGGAATACGGCGGCCCCGTATCCCGCGCTGCCTGGGTGGGCGCCTATGCCGCCAAGTCCTTCCTGCTGGCGGCGCAGACGCTGCAGGACTATTCATTGACCCGCCAAATCGGCAGCGCCCAAGTGGTGATGGAGCCCGTGGGCGTAGCGGGCCTCATCACTCCCTGGAACTCCAATGCGGGCTTCATCTGCAACAAACTGGCCACGGCACTTGCCGCCGGTTGCACCGTGGTCATCAAGCCCAGCGAGATGAGCGCCATCCAGACGCAGGTCGTGACCGAAGCCTTGCACAGCGCCGGCCTGCCACCAGGGTTGTTCAACATCGTCAATGGCCGGGGCGACGTGGTCGGCGCTGAACTCAGCCGCCACCCCGACATCGCCAAAATCTCTTTCACCGGGAGCACGGCCGTGGGCAAAACCATCCAGCGCGCCGGGGCCGATACGCTCAAGCGCGTCACGCTGGAGCTGGGTGGCAAGTCACCCACCGTGATCCTGGACGATGCCGACTTTGCCACCGCCTTGCCGCTGGCCGTCACCGCAGGCTTCCAGAACAGCGGGCAGGCCTGCATTGCCGGCACGCGCATTCTGGTGCCGGAGCATCGGCTGGATGAAGCCATCGCACTCGCCCGTGCGGCGGTGGAGCGCACCCAAGTGGGCGAACCCAAAGATCCCCAGACCCAGATTGGCCCCATGGTCAGCCGCAAACAGTGGGAGCGGGTGCAAAGCTACATCCGGGTCGGAGTTGCCGAAGGTGCTCAGCTGATCACCGGCGGCGAAGGCCTGCCTGCCGGCATCCACGCAGGCTTTTACGTGCGCCCCACGCTATTTGCCCACGTGCGCAACGACATGCGCATCGCACGCGAAGAAATCTTCGGGCCGGTGCTTTGCATCATTACCTACCGTAACGAGGAAGACGCCATCGCCATCGCCAACGACACCGACTACGGCCTTCAGGCCATCGTCCTATCGGGCAGCGACGAACATGCCCGTGCGGTGGGCGCACAACTGCGCGCAGGCCGCGTCCTGATCAACGGGCTGCACCACGAGCCATTGGCACCGTTCGGCGGGTTCAAACAGTCGGGTATTGGGCGCGAGTTCGGAGCGTTCGGCCTGGAGGCTTACCTGGAACCTAAGTCGGTGATCGCCTAGAACGAAGACCCCGGCCCGCTCAGAAACTCCAGCTCCTACGCGAGCTCGTCCAGCAACGACTGGACCGCTTCAAGCAGTGAAGGCAGTGCATTGCGGGCTATGTTCTACACGGTACTTACGTTTACCGTGGCATAGCCATGTATCAGCTGATTGCGAAACGCCACGATTTGGGGCAGGTCTGGAATGCGCGCGGGTCACGCTGCATAGATCGCTTCGCGGCTGCTATTGATACCAGCCAGTACGTAGGGGTTTCGTACGCAATCCGGTTCGACCAAGTCAACGCCACGGCCCAGCAGGGCTTCCAGGTCGGCTTTGGCACCGTAAATGGACTCAAGCCCAGGTTGCGCATCCGGTGCAAAAACCACCAGAAAGTCAGCATCACTGGTTGCAGGGTCAAAGTCATCTGCCCGAGCAGCCGAGCCAAACACCTCCAGGCGCTGGATACCGTAGCGCTGACAGATGGCGGAAATACCGGAGCGGTGTTGGGCGATGGTGGGGTGCATGGGCCGGAGTTTAACGGAGCATGCCCCAGACAGAAACCTAGAACGAAGACCCCGGCCCGCTCAGAAACTCCAGCTCCTCGGGGCCGGAGCTGCGCCCCAGAATGGCGTTGCGGTGCGGGTAGCGGCCAAAGCGCTCGATGATGGACTTGTGCAGCAGCTCAAAGCGCAGGTTGTCTTCCATGCCCGGCTGCGAAAACAACGCAACGGCCTCTGCATGCACAAGCGCGGACTCGCTGTGCATGTAGGGCATGTAGGCAAACACGCGCTGCGCCAGGGGCAAGCTGCGGCCCTGCCGGAAGCTTGGCCATCAAAGCGATGGCAACGCCTCCAGCTGACTTTTCAAAGCAGGCAACGCCGATTGAACCGTATCCCAAACCACCTCAAGGTTGATTTCGAAGTAGCCATGGGCAATGCGGTTGCGCATGCCCCGCATGCTGCGCCAAGGAATGTGCTTGTGCTGCTCGGCAAAAGCTGGGTGCTGATCCATGATCTTGGTTGCAGCCTCTCCAAGAACAATGAGACTCATGACCACGGCTTGCTGGGTACGCTTGTCTTCCAGGAAATCCACTAGAACCATGCCTTCGGTGAAAGACTGCGCATCTGCGATGGCCTGGCGCATGTGATCCAGATAGTCCGCCAACCTGCTCACAGTCATATGGGCTTGGCTTCTTGAAAGACGACGTCGCGGAATCTGACCGGGAGGTCTTTGAGCGTGAGCACGTCGACAGACACCCCCAACAACTCTTGCAGTTCGTCTTGCAAGCCGCCCAAATCCAGCAGTGTGGTGCCGGGCAGCGGGTCAACCAGCAAATCCAGATCACTGCCTTCATGATCATCGCCACGCATGGCAGAGCCAAACACCCGAGGATTTGCCACGCGATAGCGTGCCGCTGCAAGGCAAATTGCATCACGGTGTTGGGTGAGAGCTAGGGAAGGGCGCATGGGCCGGAGTTTAACGGAGCCCACCTCAGGCGGAAACCTAGAACGAAGACCCCGGCCCGCTCAGAAACTCCAGCTCCTCGGGGCTGGAGCTGCGCCCCAGAATGGCGTTGCGGTGCGGGTAGCGGCCAAAGCGCTCGATGATGGACTTGTGCAGCAGCTCGAAGCGCAGGTTGTCTTCCATGCCCGGCTGCGAAAACAGCGCGACGGCTTGCGCATGCACCAGCGCGGACTCGCTGTGCATGTAGGGCATGTAGGCAAACACGCGCTGCGCTTCTGGCAGGCTGCGGTCCTGCCCACTGGCCACCAACTCTTGCGCCAGCACCAGCGCCAGCGCGTCCTGCGCAAAGGCACGCGGTGTGTCGCGGTACACATTGCGCGAGAACTGGTCCAACACAATGATCTCCGCCAGCCGCCCCTCGGGCGTGGCCCGCCAGCCAAACAGCTCACACCGCGCAGCGGACTCCAGCGTGGCGCCGAAGCGGGTGCGGATGGTTTCGTCCAGCGCGGCGTCTTTGGTGAATTGCTGCTTGGGGGTTAGCTCTTCGAACCAAAAGTGGAGGATGGGGTGGGGGGCAAGTGACATCCAATTTTCTTGTGGTTGTGCCACGGACTGTTAAGAGACTGCGTCGGGAAAATATGTGGCCCTAGCTCTTTCAGTCATAGTACTAATTGAATGTCCAGTGACGTCCTTTTTCTTTTCAACCAACCCCTGTTCGTTGAGTTTGCTTGTGCGCCTCCCAACGAGTTGATGGGTTGCATCGATAAGAGGCGCAATTTCCCCAGCGCGCATCGGCCTACTCTCATCTTCCAGACACTCCAGAATTCGGAGTTCTATTGGTTCAAGCATTAACTTTGTATCTAAGGCTGCGACCTCTTTGCGGAAATCATCTGCCAATGAGAAGATCTTGCAAGTTCCCGAACCACGACATTCTGGACAAGACCACTTGAAAGTTTCGAACATCTCTTTCTTGTCCAGCCCGTATGACGAACCGCATTGAGAACATCGAATTGTTTGGCGAGTCGACAAGAACGTAGTCAGTGCCCTGGTAAATTCAAAGCACCGTTGCACAAAGTAATTGCGAAACTCTCGCCCTGGAGGATAGCCCCAAGTAACGCGCTCTGATTCACAGAGACCGTAGAACAGTGCGAAGACGAGCGCTGGCTGCCCATTCTTGTCTCTAATTTTCTTGTATCGGGAGAGAAGAAAATTCGACTCCAAGGACGCTAGTGCTCCCTCTAGTTCGGGATCAACGATGAAGTGACTTGTCGGTGCATTTCTCAATGAAGAGAAATACGTGCCACCAATCGTCCCTTCGTTGATCCCCCGCCGTATCCTCCTGGTCTCCGAAATCAGGAAATCGAGAAGCTTTTTCTGATTGTCACGATCTAGCTTGTTTTCAAAAGGCTCTAATGCAAATCGATTCATCCGATCAAAATATTGAGAAACTGTTTGTTCGTAATATTTTTGAGATGCCAATCGAATTGATTGCGCGGTGATTTTTTGCCCTTTAGAAATGCGGTCCAAGTAACAGTAGTGTAGTAAATGACCAACTATTCGAGGAACATTGAAGGAGCATTGGAATAGCAGCTCCGCATATTGTTCAAAAGCAAAATTACTATCCACTTCAAAATAGTCACTTGCTTCAACTCCAAATGCCTTGAAGCGAGCAGTTAGCAAGCGGTGGGTGTAATCAATTGCCGAACGCTCCATCTCTTGCACTTCGGTAGTTTCATATAAATCAACGAAGTCCAACGTAATGGTGTCAACTTTTCCGGGATCAATCCGCCCGTAGTAGACCCTTCCCGGGTAACCAGCTACTTTGAGTTTTATCGCTTCGTTCGATGCGTTGTTTAACGGAGAAAGAACCACATCCACAAAGAGTTTCTGATCGACTAATTTCAATTCAGAAAAGTCATCAAAAAATATGACAACCCTTTGAAGTTGTGCTTCCTCAAGCAATTCGCGAATATCTCGAATAATTTCGTAAAACGGAAAAGACTTCAAAACAACATCGGAATACTCTTCATAGAGTTCTTGATCTTCCAAGCTTTTTTCGAATGCGGTGGAGGCAACTTCAGCGTTGAAACTTATTGAAGTATCTGAGACTACTCCCCCAACTTTATCGTTGATGCCAGTGCCTCTTTCCTTCGCCGCCTTGCGCTTAATATTTCCATCAATCTTGGCAAGTATCGGAAGCTCATCTGATTTGAGCGGTGTTTTTTTGATTCTATCCGCCAGCGCCTGTAGTGCAAGTTTCAAGTCCTCATACTTTCGTCTTTTTCCGAGCCATCTTTGAACGATTGACATGCGTTCACAAGCAGCTCCGATTTCCTTGAGAAGTTCTGAAATAACATGGCCAAGCGCTTCTTTGCGAAGCAGATGGCTTCGAGTAATTACCGGATCTATACCCTTATCCAAAGAATTGAATGAGGGCTGCTCCGCAGCCGCAACTACTTCATGCAGGGTCTTCACATCTAGGTAGACGGACAATGTCTTGTCACGTTCTCGCAAAATGCTTTGAGCTTTTGCAAACAATGTGCTCTTGCCAGTTCCCTTGCGACCCAAGACGAATGTCGTATTCCCAGATAGTACTGAGTTGAGTACTGAGCTATCCGGCAGGGGATCAACGTAAAGAATATCGACCGGCTTTTCGCCAACATCATCTTCGAAATCAAGAAGTTCTGCTCTTCGATACTGCCGCAGAGACTCTGCAACTTTGGCAAACAATACCTTGTCCATGCATCCCCCAATTTATATTCTTACTTCCCCGACTATCTACTTCCCCCAACTATCCTTCAACCCCACCGCCAAATTAAACACCGGCTTGGTTCCCGTCACATGGTCCACCCGGTCCGCCACAAAATACCCGTGCCGCTCAAACTGGAACTTCTGGTCCGGCGCGGCGTTGGCCAGTGAGGGTTCCACGATGGCGGTGATGACCTTCAGGCTGTTGGGGTTCAGGCTTTCGAGGAAGTCTTTGCCGCCCGCGTCGGGCTGGGCGTCGCTGAACAGGCGGTCGTACATGCGCACTTCGGCGCTTACGCCGTCGGCCACGCCGACCCAGGTGATGGCGGCCTTGGCCTTGACGCTGTCGGCGCCGGGGGTGCCACTCTTGGTGTCGGGGATGACCTTGGCGTGGACTTCGGTGATGGCGCCTGCGGCGTCTTTGGCGCAGCCGGTGCATTCGATCACGTAGCCGCCCTTCAGGCGCACGATCGCACCCGCGGACGTAGTGCCGTCCGCGTTCACTTTCGGCGGGGTCAGCCGCTTGTAGCCCTTGGGTGGCACTTCTTCAAAGTCTTCGCGCTCGATCCACACTTCCTTGCCGATGGTGAAGTGGCGCGTGGGTGCGGTAACTCCCTCGGGCGGGTGGGGCAGGGAAGGCTGGGTGCAGGGCTCCAGGTGGCCGGCGCCCATGACTTCGTCCCAGTTGGTCAGCACCAGTTTGACCGGGTTGAGCACGGCAAAGCCGCGGTAGGCCTTGGTTTCCAGGTCTTCGCGCAGGCAGCCTTCCAGGGTGCTGTAGTCGATCCAGCTGTCGCTCTTGGTCACGCCGATGCGCTCGGCAAAGAGCTGCAGGCTCTCGGGTGTGTAGCCGCGGCGACGCAGGCCGACGATGGTTGGCATGCGCGGGTCGTCCCAGCCGTTGACCTTGTGGTCGTACACCAGGGCGGCGAGTTTGCGCTTGCTGGTGATCACGTAGGTGAGGTTCAGGCGGGCAAACTCGTACTGATGCGGTGGCGGGCTGCTGAGCAGGCCGCCTTCGCACAGGCGCTCCATCAGCCAGTCGTAGAAAGGGCGCTGGTCTTCAAACTCCAGCGTGCAGATGCTGTGGGTGATCTGCTCCAGTGCGTCCTCGATGGGGTGCGCAAAGGTGTACATGGGGTAGATGCACCATTTGTCGCCCGTGTTGTGGTGGGTGGCGCGGCGTATGCGGTAGATGGCCGGGTCGCGCATGTTGATGTTGGGGCTGGCCATGTCGATCTTGGCGCGCAGCACCATGGAGCCGTCTTCATGCTGGCCGTCGCGCATCTCGCGAAAGCGCGCCAGGTTCTCGTCAGGCGTGCGGGCACGGAATGGGCTGTCCACGCCGGGCTTGCTGAAGTCGCCGCGGTTGACGCGCATTTCTTCAGCGGTCTGTTCGTCCACGTAAGCGTGGCCGGCTTCGATCAGGTACTCGGCTGCGCGGTACATGAAGTCGAAGTAGTCGCTGGCCTGGTACGGCGCATCGTTGCCCGGCTGGCTCCAGTCATAGCCCAGCCACTTGACCGAGTCGATGATGCTGTTGACGTACTCGGTGTCTTCCTTCTCGGGGTTGGTGTCGTCAAAGCGCAGGTGGCACACGCCGCCGTAGTCGCGCGCCAGGCCGAAGTTCAGGCAGATGCTCTTGGCGTGGCCGATGTGCAGGTAGCCATTGGGCTCGGGCGGAAAGCGGGTGCGTATCTTGGCGGGGTCGGGCTGGCCCGCGGCCTGGTGGGCTGCATCGCCGGGGCTGCCAGCCCAGCGGCGGGTGGCGTAGGTGCCTTTTTCCAGATCGGACTCGATGATCTGGCGCAGAAAGTTGCTCGGTTTGACGGCTTCAGGTGCCGCAGCGGCGGCTGGCTTGGCGTTGGAGGGGGGAGTGCTCATGCTTCTGATTTTAGACGTGGGCTTATAAGATGGCCTCATGGCACACACATCCCCTTCACGCATAGCCCTAACGCAGCACGACCTGCAGGCCGCAGCCCATGACGGGCTGATCACCAAAGCACAGGCCGACGCACTCTGGCAACGCTGGTCCGCACCCGACGATGCAAACGCCGTGACCACGCCCGCCGCGCTGGGCGGCTACCGCAGCGGCCCCACGTTTGGCTTTACCAATGTGCTGTATTACTTTGGCGGCATGGTGGCCATAGGCGCCATGTCACTGTTCATGACGCTGGGCTTTGAGCAGATGGGCGCGGGTGGTCTGCTGGCCATTGCCTTGGCCTATCTGGTGGCCTGCCTGAAGGTGGCGGACCATTTCAAGGCGCGCAGCCTGCATGTGCCCGCGGGCCTGTTGGCCACGCTGGCCGTGGTGCTGGTGCCGCTGATCGTGTGGTGCGCCCAGAGCCTGGCCGGACTGTGGCCGCCCGGTGGGGACGCGCGCTTCTCGGCCTATCACATGCACGTCAACTGGCGCTGGCTGACGCTGGAGTTCGCCACGCTGGCGGCGGGGGCAGTGATGCTGTGGCGCTACCGGCTGCCGTTCATGGTGATGCCGCTGGCGGTGACGGTCTGGTACATGAGCATGGACGTGGCCAACGGCCTCATGCAAAAGGATGGCTTTGACTGGACGTTCACCCGCGATGTGTCGCTGCTGTTTGGCATTGCCACCTGCGCGCTGGCCATGTGGGTGGACGTGCGCAGCCGCCGCTCGCAGGATGCAGACGCGCGGCAGGACTTTGCCTTCTGGCTCTATCTGTATGGCGCCATCATGTTCTGGGGTGGTCTGAGCCTGCGTGACTCCGATAACGAGTGGGGCAAGCTGGCGTACTGCCTGATCAACCTGGCGCTGATCTTTGGTGGCGCGGTCATTGGCCGGCGGGTGTTTACCGTGCTGGGGGCGTTTGGTGTGGCGGGGTATCTGGGCTACCTCTCTCACCGGGTGTTTCAGGACAGCCTGCTGTTTCCGTTTGCGCTCACGCTCTTGGGGCTGGGCTTTGTGTGGCTGGGCGTGTGGTGGCAGCGGCATGAGGCCGCCATCCACGCACGGCTGCAGCGCTTTTCGCCGGTGCGTTAGGCACAAAAAAAGCGCACCGAAGTGCGCTTTTCTTTGGGGAGCCGCTGATTAGCGGATCACAGCCAGTTCTTCGAGCTTGCCGCCCTTGACAGTCTTCAGGGTCAGAGCTCCGCCCTTGATGTCGCCCTTTTCGTCAAAGGAGATGGGGCCGGTCACGCCTTCGTACTTGGTGGCTGCCAGTGCGGGCAGGTACTTGGCTGGGTCGGAAGAACCGGCCTTGACCATGGCTGCAACCATCAGCTTGGTAGCGTCATACACGTAGGGAGCGTAGATCTGCACGTCAGCGTTGAACTTGGCCTTGAACTTCTTGTCGAAGGCATCCTTGGCGGCTGCGTACTTGCTGCCCTTTTCCACACCGCCGGCTTCGGCGCAATAGACTTGGTTGTCAGCGATGGAGTCGCCAGCCAGCTTGATCAGGTCGGTGGAGCAGATGCCGTCACCACCCATGAACTTGGCAGCAATGCCCAGGGACTTCATCTGGCGCAGCATGGGGCCGGCAACGGCGTCCATACCACCGAAGAACACCACGTCAGGCTTCTTGCCCTTGATGGAGGTCAGGATGGCGTTGAAGTCGGTAGCCTTGTCGGTGGTGTACTCCTTGGCAACCACTTTGCCGCCGGAAGCCACAACTGCCTTGCTGAACTCTTCAGCAACGCCTTGGCCGTAAGCAGTACGGTCGTCGATCACGGCAATGGACTGGCCCTTGAGGGTGTTCACAGCGTAACGGCCCAGAGTGCCACCCAGTTGGGTGTCATCAGCCACAACGCGGAATGTGGTCTTGAAACCTTGGCGTGTGTACTTGGGGTTGGTGGCGGAGGGGGAGATCTGGGGAATGCCTGCATCGCTGTAGATCTTGGATGCGGGGATGGAAGTACCGGAGTTCAGGTGACCGATCACGCCGGAAACCTTGGCATCAGCCAGCTTCTGTGCAACGGCAGTACCTTGCTTGGGGTCTGCAGCATCGTCTTCAGTCAGCAGCTTGATGGTAACTTTTTGACCACCGATGGTGACACCGGCTGCATTGAGTTCTTCAACGGCCATGATGGCGCCGTTTTCGTTGTCCTTACCCAGGTGGGCGATAGCGCCACTGGTGGGACCTACGTGGGCAATGGTCACCACGGATTGTGCGAACGCGACGCCAGCGGTAATGGCGAGCACGGCAACAGCTACGGTTTTCATCTTCATGAGTTTCAAACTCCAGTTTTTAAAGTTAAACAAAAACGTGAATTAAGTTTCCACGGGAGGGGAACTTAACCCACCTTTTTACGGTTGGGTATAGGGCTTTTGCTTAAGCTAAACCCTAGGCGCTCAGTATAAGCAGCAGCTAATCCACTCCGTAAAGTGGGGAGTGTAGGCAATTTGCATGCCACTTGATCAACATCAGTGACTTATTGTTGAATCAGCGACGCAGTGAACGCGTTGATGGCTTCAATCTGCGGTGGCAGCACGGTGTAGGGAATTTTTTCGCGGTCCAGCAACTCGCGCAGACCACGGTCAATGGCACGCGCCTGCTCCTCTTCCTGAAAGCGGCCGGCGCGCATATAGCGCTTGTCGCCGCGCTCCACCAGGACGTTGATGTTGTCGTACATGCCGTACCACTCCAGGATCTGCGCGCGGGTCTTGGCCACGTCGCAGATGTTGGGTTCATAGGTCTCGTTGTAGAACAGGACCTGGGGCAGCGAGCCTTCGGTGATGAGGAACTGCACCTGTCCGTCGATCAGGTTGATCATGTCGAACTGGCGTTGCGCAATGAAGTACTGGTTCTTCAGCACCTCGAAGTTCTGCTGCCAGACCAGACCCTTGGCATGGTCGGGAATGATCTCCACCGTCTTTCCACGCTGATACAGATACAGCACGATGGCTGCGGCAAACATGGACTTGTCACTGCCGGGCCCGCCAATGATGTTGATGACCTTGGTGGGGTACAGACGCAGCTTGGTTTCGGGCAGGATGTTGGTTACGTTGGTGTAGCGGATCGTCATGCGAAAACCTCGAACTGGGAAATGGGGCTGACTGTAAACCCTTTGGATGCGCGTGGCTTACACATGCGCTTCCTACAATAGACCGTATGAACAAACGAGCGTGGGTGGCCGTACTGGTCGCGGCAGTGGGAGTGGCTGGTGGCGCTTTGTGGTGGAGCCAGCGTGCAGCGTCTGACGCGGTGCAATACCGCAGCGCCAAGATCGAGCGCGGCAATCTGCAGGCTACCGTGGCGTCCAGCGGCGCCGTCAATCCCGTGGCGCTGGTGACCGTGGGCACGCAAGTCAGCGGCCAGATCCGCGATCTGTATGTGGACTTCAACTCCGAGGTCAAGTCCGGCCAGCTGCTGGCGCAGATAGACCCCGAAACTTTTGAATACCGGGTGCGTTCGGCGCAGGCCGATGTGGACGCGGCCCACGCCGCAGTGGCCACGGCGCAGGCCAACCTGCTGGCCGCCATGACGCAGGTCTCGCGCGCCCAGGTGGACCTGACCGAAGCGAAGCGCGACATGGACCGCAAGCAGTTCCTGGTGGAGAAGCAGTTCATTGCGCAGAGTGAGGCGGACAAGGAGCGCGCCCTGGTCAACACCAGCCAGGAGGCGCTCAAGGCAGTGCAGGCGCAGGTGGGCGTGGCAGAAGCCGGCGTGCACTCGGCACAGGCCAGCGTGGCGCAGCGCGAAGCGGCACTGGCGCAGGCCCGCATTGACCTCGTGCGCACCCGCATCACGTCGCCGGTGAACGGCATTGTGGTCAAGCGCTCCATCGAGCGCGGGCAGACGGTGGCCGCCAGCCTGCAGGCGCCGGAGCTGTTCATCATTGCCCAGAACTTGCGTGACATGCAGGTGGAAGCTGCCATCGATGAGAGCGACGTAGGGCGCCTGCGCAAGGGCCAGAAGGCCAGCTTCACCGTGGACGCTTTCCCGGGCCAGACCTTCGAAGGCGAGATCCGCCAGGTGCGCAAGGCTGCCACCAACGTGGCCAATGTGGTCACTTATGTGGCGGTGGTGGGCTTCTCCAACGTGGATGGCAAGTTGCTGCCCGGCATGACCGCCAATGTGCGGGTGGTGACCGACGAGCGCGCCAATGTGCTCAAGGTGCCCAACGCCGCTTTGCGCATGCGCGTTGCCAGCGTGGAGCCCACGCCGGGCGCCACGAATGAAGTCGCACGCGGTGCCCCGCGCGGCCGCATCTATGTGCTAGACGCCAACGGCAAGCCGCGCGCGCTGGCTGTGCGCTTGGGCGTCAGCGATGGCAGCATGACCGAACTGTTGGCAGACGGGCAGGGCGCGCAGGATATCAGGGAAGGCGCAGAGGTCATCGTGGGCACCAAATCCATGGCCAGCGGCAGCGGATCGCGCCCGGCTGGCAGTGGTCCACGGCCCCCGTTCTGAAGTAGCATGGCACCGACCGGCAGCGTGCTGATCCAGGCGCGCAAACTCAACAAGACCTACCACATGGGTACGCCTGCACAGCAGCGCGCAGGCGACGGCCAGGCCGTGCACGCCTTGCGCGACGTGTCGCTGGACATTGCCGAGGGTGACTTCGTCGCCATCATGGGCGCTTCGGGTTCGGGCAAGTCCACCTTGATGAACATCCTGGGTTGCCTGGACTTGCCCACCTCCGGCACCTACCACCTGGCGGGCGAAGCGGTGCAGGACATGGGGCAGGACCAGTTGGCCTCCATCCGCAACCGGCGCATCGGTTTTGTGTTCCAGCAGTTCAACCTGCTGCCGCGCACATCGGCTCTGGAAAACGTGGAGCTGCCCATGGTGTACAGCGGCATCAAGGCCGCCGCGCGGCGCGAGCGCGCGCAAGCCGCCTTGCAGCGCGTGGGGCTGGGCGAGCGCATGCACCACACGCCTGCCGAACTGTCGGGCGGGCAGCAGCAGCGTGTGGCCATTGCCCGTGCGCTGGTGAACCAGCCGCAACTGATTCTGGCCGACGAACCCACCGGGGCGCTGGACTCGCAAACCAGCGAAGACATCATGCGGCTGCTGACCGCGCTCAACCAGCAGGGCATGACCGTGGTGCTGGTGACGCACGAGGCCGACATTGCCGCCTGGGCGCGGCGCAAGCTGGTGTTCAAGGATGGGCAGGTGGTGCAGGACGTGGTGCAGGAGGCGGCGGCGTGAACACCATGGCGGCGCTTCGTAGCGCCTTGCGTGCGTTGGGCGCCAATGCCTTGCGCAGCGTGCTCACCATGCTGGGAATCATCATCGGCGTGGCCGCGGTCATCACCATGATTGCGGTGGGGCGGGGCGCCACCGATAGGGTGCAGGAACAGATGAAGGGCCTGGGCTCCAACATCATGCTGGTCATTCCCGGCGGCGTGTCGCAGGCCGGTGTGCGCCTGGGCGCGCAGACCCGCCAACGCCTGACCGAAGAAGACGCCACCGCCATTGCCGTGGAAATTCCCGAGGTGCAAGTGGCCGCGCCCACCTCGCGCACCAGCGGCCAGCTGGTCTATGGCAACACCAACTGGGGCACCAGCATCATTGGCGTGAACAACGACTACCTGGAAGCGCGCGACTGGCCGCTGGCCAGCGGCCGCATGTTCGATGCCGCCGAGCTGGCCGGCTCGGCCAAGGTGGCATGGATCGGAAGTACCGTGGCGCGCGAGCTGTTTGGCGACCAGGACCCGGTGGAGCAGATGATCCGGGTGCGCAACATCCCCATGACGGTGATTGGCGTGCTCTCCACCAAGGGACAGAACTCCATGGGTCAGGACCAGGACGACGCCATCATGGTGCCGCTGTCCACCCTGCGCAACCGCATCTGGGGCGGCGACGCCACCAGCCGCCTCAAGCGCGTGGGCGCCATCTCCGTCAAGGTGCGCGAGGGCGAGGACATGAAGGCGGTGGAGGCCAGCATCACCGACCTGCTGCGCCAGCGCTTCAAGGTGCCCCCCGGTAGCGAAGACCCGTTTGCGGTGAAGAACCTCACCGAAATCCTGCAGGCACAGGAGGAGTCCAGCCGTGTGATGACGCTGCTGCTGGCGGCTGTGGCCGGTATCAGCCTGCTCATAGGCGGTATAGGCATCATGAACATCATGCTGGTGAGCGTGACCGAACGCACCAGAGAGATCGGCCTGCGCATGGCTGTTGGTGCACGCGGGCGCGACATTTTGGTGCAGTTCCTGATTGAAGCAGTGACGCTGAGCCTGATTGGCGGAGCCATCGGCGTGGCGCTGGGAACCGTGGCGACCTGGGGCGTGGGTGCGTTTGCCGGCTGGCAGGTGAGCTTGAGCGCGGGCTCGGTGCTGCTGGCCGTGGGCTTTTCGGCGGGGGTGGGCGTGTTCTTCGGTTTTTACCCGGCGCGCCGTGCATCTAAACTGCTGCCGATTCAAGCCTTGCGTTACGAGTAATTTTTTGGAGAGTATTTTGGATATTGTTTTGCTGATCAAAGCCACCATCATGGGCATCGTGGAGGGTCTGACCGAGTTCCTTCCCATCTCCAGCACGGGGCATCTGATCCTGACCGGCGCCCTGCTGGGCTTTGATGACGACAAGGCCAAGGTCTTTGACATTGCCATCCAGACCGGCGCCATTTTGGCCGTGGTCATCATCTACTGGGAAAAGCTGCGCAGCACCCTGGTGAACCTGGGCAGCAGCCACCGCGCGCAGCGCTTTGCGGCCAATGTGTTCATCGGCTTTCTGCCTGCGGGCATCGTGGGCTTCACGGTCTACAAGATCATCAAGAACTACCTGTTCACGCCCGGCGTGGTGGCGGGCGCCTTCATCGTGGGCGGCTTCATCATCCTGTGGGTGGAGAAGGTGGCCAAGCCGGTGCCGCGCATCCATGACATCGACGACATGTCGGGGCTGGACGCGCTCAAGGTGGGACTGGTGCAGTGCCTGGGCATGATCCCCGGAACCAGCCGCAGCGGCGCCACCATCATTGGCGGCATGTTGCTGGGCCTGTCACGCAAGGTGGCGGCGGAGTTCTCGTTCTTTCTGGCCATCCCGACCCTGGTGGGCGCGGGTGTCTACAGCCTCTATAAGGAGCGCGCCAACCTCAGCATGGCCGACCTGCCGCTGTTTGGCGTGGGTTTTGTGGTGTCGTTCATTGCGGCATGGCTGTGCATACGCTGGCTGCTGAGGTTCATTGCCTCTCACAGCTTCGTGGGCTTCGCCTACTACCGCATCGCCTTTGGTGCAGTGGTGCTGGCTACGGCCTACTTCAACCTGGTGCAGTGGTCGGCGTAGCCATCGCGCGAATGGCTGCCTCGATGGCGGCGGCGGTGGCTACCGGTTGCTCCATGGGGAAGAGGTGGCTGCCTTCGAGCATGGTGATGTGCTCACCCACCACCTTGCGCGTCAAGGCCATACCCACTTGCCGCATTTCCTCGGACTCGGTGCCACCAATGAAGTGTGCCGGGCATTGCAGCGGGTGGCGCTTGAGCTGACGCTCCAGGTTGTGCGGCAGGCCGTTGTAGATGGCGGTTTCCACGTCGCGGTCAAAGGCCAGCACGCGCTTGCCGTGGTGCTCCACTGTGCCGTGGTTCACATAGTCGTGCAGTACCTGCTCATCCCATTTTGCAAAGGGCTTCTTGTGGCGGAAGTGGGCGAAGGCCTCTTCGGTGCTGTCCCATGTGGTGCGCCTGCGCTTGCTCACAGCACCGGGTGAAAACGAGCCCACCAACTGAGTGCGTTTGGCGATGGCCACCGCGTTGGATTTCCAGCCCCCTAGCAGGGGCGAGTCGATCATCACCAAACCCTTCACCCGGGCGGGCACGCGCATGGCGGCCATCAGGCTCAGGTAGCCGCCCAGCGAGTGGCCCACCAGCCAGGCCGGCTGGCCGGCCCTGTCGGTTTCCTGCTCGATGAAGTCACACAACTGCCGCACCAGATACGGCCAGTTGCTGGTGACCGGATAGTGCGGGTCGTGGCCCACCTTCTCAATGGCCTTGACCGTGAAGCCGCGGCCCCGCAGGCTGCGAAACAGCACCCGGTACGTGCTGGCGGGAAAGCTGTTGGCGTGGGAAAAGATGATCACGGCGAAGGTTCCGCCTTAGATCAACTTCTCGTCCGGCGTGGTGATTTTTTTGAGCGGCAGGCTGCGGGTGGGAGCAACCATCAGCGGAACTTCGGTCTTGCCGCCGTCCCAGGTCGGGTCTTCGATGCTGTCAAAGACTTCGCGCAGCTTCTGGCCCCAGCTACCGTGCAGCATCTGGAAGTAGGGGTTGTTCTCGTCGATGCAAACCACCTTGTCGGTGTGGAAGGTGCCAGCTTCGTACACCACCATGTCCAGCGGCAGGCCCACCGAGAGATTGGATTTGAGGGTGGAGTCCATGGACACCAGCGCACACTTGGCGGCTTCGTCCAGCGGCGTGGTGGGCGTGATCACGCGGTCCAGCACCGGCTTGCCGTATTTGGATTCGCCGACCTGGAAGTAGGGCGTCTCGGGTGTGGCTTCGATGAAGTTGCCGGCGGAATACACCTGGAACAGGCGCATGCCTTCACCCTTGATCTGGCCGCCAAAGATCAGCGAGACGTTGAAGTCCACGCCCGCCAGCTTGAGCGAGCCGGCGTCGCGCTCGTGCACCTTGCGGATGGCTGAGCCCAGCACCCGGGCGGCGTCAAACATGCTCTTGGCATTCCAGATGGTGATGCCTTCGTCTTCGTCATGTTCCTTGAGGCGTTCGACCTGCAGAATCTCGCGCACCGACTGGGAGATGCTCAGGTTGCCGGCCGAAAGCAGCACCATGAAGCGGTCGTCTGCCTTCTCATAGACGATCATCTTGCGGAAGGTGCTGATCTGGTCGAGCCCGGCGTTGGTGCGGGAATCGGAGAGGAAAACCAGGCCAGCGTTGAGCTTGATGGCTACGCAATAAGTCATTTTTTGGGGGGAGCGATAAAAGGTAGGAGTGTAAAGGGCCTACCTTTCACCACGGGCTCAGGCTGGCAAGGCCAGATAGGAGCTGTTCCCCACTTTGAATACCGACACGGCTTCCACCAGCTCCGCGGCTTGGTTGCGCAGGGTGTTGGCCGCAGCGGAGATTTCTTCCACCATGGCCGCGTTCTGCAGCGTGGTCTGGTCCATGTTGGAGATGGCACCGCCCACCTGCTGCACGCCGTTGGCCTGTTCGATGCTCGAGTGGCTGATCTCGCCCATGATATGGGCCACCTTCTGGATAGCCTCCACCAGCTCCTTCATGGTCTGGCCTGCCAGGCCGACCTGCGAGCTGCCGTGTTCCACCCGCTCCACGCTGGCGTTGATCAGTTGCTTGATTTCCTTGGCGGCTTCGGCGCTGCGTCCGGCCAGGGAGCGCACTTCGGACGCCACCACGGCAAAGCCGCGGCCCTGTTCACCGGCACGGGCTGCCTCCACTGCCGCGTTGAGCGCCAGGATGTTGGTCTGGAAGGCGATGCCATCGATCACGCTGATGATGTCGGCAATGCGGCGCGAGCTGTCGTTGATGCCCTTCATGGTCTCCACCACTTGGTCCACCACGGCTCCGCCGCGCACGGCCAGGCTGGACGCGTTCTGCGCTAGCTGATTGGCCTGGCGCGAGTTCTCGGCGTTTTCTTCCACGGCACCGCTCAGGCGCGACATATGGGCGTTGGTTTGCTCCAGTGCGGTGGCCTGCTGTTCGGTGCGGTTGGACAGGTCCTGGTTGCCCGAGGCAATCTCTTCGCTGGCCGAGGACACGCTCTCCGAGCCATGGCGCACCTTGCTGACCACTTCGATCAGGCTCTTCTGCATGTTGTGCAGGGCATGCAGCAGCTGGCCGGCTTCGTCCTGGGTGGTGGCGTGAATCTCCGAGGCGAGGTCGCCGGAAGCCACGCGTTCAATGGCGTTCACCGCCTCCGACAGCGGGCGGGTGATGGAGCGGATCAGCACAAAGGCGGCACCGGCTGCCAGCGCCACGCCCACTACTGCAATGACCAGCATGGCAACGCGGGCCGTGGTGTAGGAGGTGACGGTCATCGCACTCTCGTCAGATGCCCCCTTCTGGCTGATGGCCACCAGTTGGTCCAGTGTGGCGGTGGACTTCTCGAACAACTTGGCAGCGGTGGTGTTGAGCAGGCGCTTGCCCTGGTCGGCCTGGAACTGCTTGGCCAGCGTAATCACCTGTTCGTGGATTTGCAGGTAAGCCTTCCAGTCGGCGGAAAAGGAGTCAAACAGCTTGCGCTCGTTGTCGTCGCTGATGCTGTCGGCAAAGGCCTTGCTGTCGGCCTGAAAAGCGGCCTGGATCTTGGCCATCTTCTTTTCGAGGTCGGCCATATCGGAGTCCACCGTGCTCATCACGTGCTGCAGCTCGGCCATGCGAAAGCTCGCAAGCTCCGAGCTCATCTTGTTCACCGCCACCGATTTGGGTAACCAGACGCTGGAAATCTCATCGGCGTTGCGCCACATGAGTCCCATCTGGAATACCGCTGTTACAGCGATTGCCAGCATGGCCAACACCACCATGGCAAAGGTCGACGTCAGGCGCGTCGAAATCTTGAGGTTATTGAGCGTGTTAATGGCAGCCTCTTTCGGTATGGATGTATCTTGGAGCGGCTCCGTTCTGGGTGAAGGAGCCGCAAATCATCATACGGATAGGGGCCACGGTGAAATGGCAAAAAGCGGCGTCTATTCGTCCATTCGCGACAAGATGTCAGCCTCTGTTGGCCAGCGCCTTGAGCTGGTAGAGCGCTTCCATGGCTTCGCGCGGGCTCATGGCGTCCGGGTCGATGGCCGCAACCGCTGCTTCCACTGCACTGGCAGTAGGTTCTTCTCCGTGCGGAGGCGGTGCAAAAAGATCGACCTGGCGTTGCGACGCCGTGGCTTGCGCCTCCAGCGCATCCAGTGTGTGCCGAGCCTGGTTCAGCACCGCTGCGGGCATGCCCGCCAAGCGCGCCACCTGAATCCCATAGCTGCGGCTGGCAGGGCCCGGCTCGATGGCGTGCAGGAACACGATGTCGCGCCCGGCCTCGGCAGCGCTCACATGCACGTTGACGGCGGCATGGTGCGTGGCCGGGAACTCGGTCAGCTCGAAGTAGTGGGTGGCAAACAGGGCAAAGGCCTGCGTCTTGTCGTGCAGGTGCGTGGCGATGGCCGAGGCCAGGGCCAGGCCGTCGAAGGTGGAGGTGCCGCGGCCGATTTCGTCCATCAGCACCAGGCTTTGCGGCGTGGCGGCGTGCAGGATCTGGGCGCCCTCGGTCATTTCCAGCATGAAGGTGGACTGAGCGTTGGCCAGATCGTCCGCCGCACCAATGCGGGTGTGGATGGCATCGATGGGCCCCAGCGTGCAGGCACTGGCTGGCACGTAGCTGCCCATGCTGGCCAGCAGCACGATGAGGGCGACCTGGCGCATGTAGGTGGACTTACCGCCCATGTTCGGGCCGGTGATGACCTGCATGCGTTGCTTCGGCCCCAAGTGGGTGTCGTTGGCGATGAAGTTTCCGCTGGACAACTCGGCCAGCCGTGCCTGCACCACGGGGTGGCGGCCCTGGGTGATGTCGATGCAGGGTTGCTCCACAAAGCGTGGGGCGCACCAGTCCAGCGTCAGCGCACGCTCTGTCAGCGCGCATAGCGCATCCAGCGCGGCCAGCGCCTGTGCGGTGCGGGTCAGCGCCGGGACAAAGGGCTGCAACTGGTCCAGCACCTGTTCGAACAACCACTTCTCGCGGGCCAGGGCGCGCTCCTGCGCGCTCAGGGCCTTGTCTTCAAAGGCCTTGAGTTCGGGGGTGATGAAGCGCTCGGCGTTCTTGAGGGTCTGGCGGCGGCGGTAGTCATCCGGCACCTTGTCGGCCTGGCCGGTGGTCACCTCGATGTAGAAGCCGTGCACCCGGTTGAATTGCACCCGCAGGTTGGCAATGCCGGTGCGGGCTTTCTCGCGCACTTCCAGGTCCAGCAGGAAAGCGTCGCAGTTGGTCTGGATGGCACGCAGCTCATCCAGCTCGGCGTCAAAGCCGCTGGCAATCACGCCGCCGTCGCGCACCAATGCGGCAGGTTCGGGGGCAATACCGGCGGCTATCAGCGCGGCGCACTCGGGTGGCGCCAGCAGGGCGTTGGCAATATCGAGCAGGTAGCCGTTGAGGCCCTGCAGTTGCGCTGCCAGCGCCTGGGTCTTCTGCAGGGTGAGCAGCAGGGCCACCAGCTCACGCGGGCGTACCTGGCGCAGCGCCATGCGGGCGGTGATGCGTTCCACATCGGCACAGCCCTTGAGCTGCGCGCGCAAGCTCTGCCATAGGTTGGCGTGGTTGCCGGTGTGCAGCGTCTCGATGGCGTGCAGCCGCTGCATCGCCTCGCTGCGGTCGCGCTGCGGCTCCAGCAGCCAGCGCTTGAGTGCGCGGCTGCCCATGCCGGTCATGCAACTGTCCAGCAGCGAGAACAGGGTGGGGGAGTCTTCGCCCCGCAGGGTCTGCGTCAGCTCCAGATTGCGGCGGGTGGTGGCGGGCAGGTCGATGAGCGCGTCGTCGCGCTGCACTTGCACGCTGCTGATGTGGGTGAGGCTGCGGCCCTGGGTGTGTTCGGCATAGGCCAGCAGCGCTGCCGCGGCGGCGTGGGCCAGCGGAAGGTCCTGCGCGTTCCAGCTCACCAGGCTGGCGGCCTGCAAGGCATCGAGCAGCTTGCGCTGGCCCAGGGCACTGTCGAACTGCCATTCGGGGCGCGCCGTCAGGAAGACCGCAGTGCCCATACGCATGCGCTTGAGGCGGTCTTCAAAGCTGCCGGTCACGGTGGCGCTGTATGCCAGTTCGCTGGGCGCAATGCGGCTGACCCAGGCGCCCAGCGCATCGGGTGCGCATTCGGCCAGAAACACAATGCCCTGCGTGACCGACAGCCAGGCCAAGCCGCAGCGGTTGCGCGGGCCCTGGTGCACCGCCATCAGCATGGACTCGGTCTTTTCGTTGAGGAGCTCGGAATCGGTCAAGGTGCCGGGCGTAACCACCCGCACCACCTTGCGCTCCACCGGCCCCTTGCCGCCCACTTCACCCACCTGCTCGCAGATGGCGACCGACTCGCCCTGGCGGATCAGCTTGGCCAGATAGCCTTCCATCGCGTGAAAGGGCACACCGGCCATCTGGATCGGCTGCCCGGCGGATTGGCCGCGCGTGGTCAGCGTGATGTCCAGCAGCCGTGCCGCCTTCTCGGCATCGGTGTAGAACATCTCATAGAAGTCCCCCATGCGGTAGAACAGCAGCGTGTCCGGAAAGTCCGCCTTGAGGGCGAGGTACTGCTGCATCATGGGGGTGTGTTGCTTGGTGTCTTCTGTCATCGCAGAGAGTCTAGCAACAACAGGCTGCCTGCAATGGTCGGCACTCCTGCGGGCGGGCAGCTCTGGAGGGGCCGAACCGACTGTTTGGCCCCTCCAGCTCCAGGGTCAGGTCCGCCTGCTTTTCAGAAGTGACCATAGGGTCACGCTGACTATGGCGGCAGACAAGGGGAAGACCAGCCCATTCACAGTGCCCCAGCCGCTGGCGTCGAAAGTGGCGCCGGCCAGCAGGGAGCCGATAGCCACAGCGGCAAAGGTCAGGAATTCGTTTGCTGCCTGGGCCCGTGCACGATCGCCGGCTGACGCGTGGGCAAGCACCTGCGTCAGCAAGTTGGTGCCTCCCACAAACGAGAAGTTCCAGGCCACTCCATACAAAGCCAGCGCACATACAAAGGTGGATAGTGTGGTCCCGGTCAGTGCCACCACACCGCCCAGCACATACAGGGCACCCCCTGCGAGCTGAATGGAGTAGACGCCCCAGCGCTCTATCAGACGCCCGGTAAAAAAACCCGGCGCAAACATGGCAAGCAGGTGCCACTGGATGACCGATGCGGCGTTGCCGACCGTGAGCCCACAGCCCAAGACTGCCAGCGGGGTTGCCGTCATCACGAAGATCATGGTGGCGTAGCCAAGGGTGCTGTTGGTGACAGCAGCGATGAATGAGGGATTGCGCAGGAAGACACGCAACGGCGTAGATGCCGTCTGAGCCGGGCCGGGCGCGTTGCGCGGCAGCTGCAGACGCGACAAGACCAGGGCGGAGGCTGCGGACAGCGCCAGGACCGATAGGTAGGAGCCAGCGAACGTGTGGGGTGCCAGGGCGTCGCGGGCCCATGCGGCCAATGTGGGACCAGCCACCGTAGCCACCACACCACCTGCAATGACCAGACCAATGGCCTTGGGTCTGAAATCCAGGCTGGCCGCTTCGGTGGCCGCAAAACGATAGTACTGGGCGCTGGCCTGAAACACGCCCAGGAACAGATTGGCGATGCAGAACCACAGAAAGCTGGATTGGACGATCGCCATTGCCGCAAGGCATCCGCCCGTGACGCCGGCAAGCGTGCCAAGCAGGAAGAGCGGCTTTCTGCCCCAACGCGCCATGGACAGGGAAACCGGAATGGTGCTCAGCGCCGTGGCCACGGTAACCAGGGCAAAGGGCAATGTGGCCAGGCTGCGGGCAGGGGCCAGCATCGCGCCCACCAGGCCGGTCAAGGTCAGTCCGATGGCGGAGGCACACAGGTACAAGGCTTGGCACACCACCAGGAGCGCCACGCTGCGATTGGGTTTGAGAAATATTTGCATACCCGTAGCCTAGATGTGGGTAGCATGGCGGTTAGGACAACATAACCGCAAATTCAGCCATGACGAAAAAACCTGCACATTCTGAGGAACGAACCCGCGTGGTTGTTCTGGTGGCTTATGACGGTTGCCAGTCACTGGATTTCACCGGGCCCTGGGAGGTGTTTTCCAAAGCTTCGCGATATGCTGCCGACAAGGGGCTCGGACCTGGCTATCGGCTGGTGCTGGCGTCGCCGCATGGCGGCACGGTGGTGACCAACTCCGGGTTGCAACTGGCCCATTCCACGGCCATTGCAGATATCCGTGGTCGCGTAGACACCATCATGGTGGTGGGAGGTGATTCCAAGGCGTTTGAGCCATCCGGTTCGGCCGTCGATGTACTTCCATGGCTCAGGCAGTGGTCGGGTTCCGCCAGGCGCATGTGCAGTGTGTGCACCGGCGCATTTGCCCTGGCCGCCGCCGGTTTGCTGGATGGGCGCAGAGCGACCACGCACTGGAACGCATGTGCGGAGTTGGCCAACACATATCCCAGAGTCAAGGTGGAGCCCGATGCCATCTATGTGGCCGATCCACCGTTCTACTGTTCCGCCGGCATTTCCTCCGCCATCGATTTGTCTTTGGCGCTGGTTGAAGCGGATCTGGGGCAGCCCGTCGCGCTGGCCGTGGCCCGTGAGCTGGTTGTGTATCTGCGCCGCCCGGGCGGCCAGTCACAGTTTTCCGCGGGGCTGCAGGCGCAAATGTCCTGCTCGCATGTTTTGCGCGAGTTGATGATGTGGGTGGTCGAGCACCCAAAGCACGATTTGAGTGTGGCCGCGCTGGCAGACCGCGTGGCGATGAGTGAGCGCCATTTTTCACGCCAGTTCCTGCGTGAAACCGGTCAGACGCCAGCGCGGTTTGTGGAAGCGGTGCGTCTGGATCACGCCAAGAACCTTCTGGAACAGACCTCCTGGCCGCTGGTCCGCGTGGCGCAGCGGTCGGGGTTTGGTTCGGTTGACAGCCTGCAGCGCAGCCTGCGCCGCCACACAGGTATTTCACCGGAGCTGTATCGCCAGCGGTTTGCGCGACTACCCACGCCCTAAAGCGCGCCAACTTGACTCTGGTCAACGTCTTTTGCGGGCTGCAGTTCATAATTTGCCGGAGTGCTTTGAGGGCAATTCCATGAATGTGAGTACCCAACGGCCCGGCTCTTCCCGGGCATCGTCCGGCGCGCCGGCTTCGCAGAAGGCCAATGCCATAGACCAGGCGTTTCACGCCCAGTTGGCCCGTTTCACCCAAGGTATTTCGCCAGCATCCCTGCTCAGTGCCTACCTGGACTGGATGGTGCATCTGGCCGTGTCGCCGGGCAAGCAAAGCGAACTGGTAGCCAAGGCGCTGGATGATGTGCGCCGGCTTGCTGTAGCCGCAGTGCCAACGGCAGGGGAGGCGGGCCAGCCCTGCATTGAGCCGCTGGTGCAGGACAAGCGCTTTGAGGCGCCCGAGTGGCAGACCTGGCCGTTCAACCTGATTTACCAGGCCTTCCTGCTCAACCAGAGCTGGTGGCACACCGCCACAAAAGGGGTGGAGGGCGTCAGCGCCCACCATGAGCAGTTGGCCAACTTCTTCTCGCGCCAGTGGCTGGACATGGTGTCGCCCTCCAACTTTCTGGCCACCAACCCGGAAGTGCTGGCCGAAACCGCAAAGACCGGCGGCATGAACCTGTTGCGCGGTGCGCAGAACCGCTTCAACGACGCGCTACAGAACATCCGGGGCGAACCGGCTCCGGCCATGCGCCTGTTCCGCCCGGGGCACGAGGTGGCCATTACGCCGGGCAAGGTGGTCTACCGCAACCGGCTGATCGAGCTGATCCAGTACGCGCCCGCAACCGACACGGTATTTGCCGAGCCGGTGCTGATCATCCCGTCGTGGATCATGAAGTACTACATCCTGGACCTGTCACCGGAAAACTCGCTGGTCCGCTACCTGGTGGAGCACGGCCACACGGTCTACATCGTTTCCTGGAAGAACCCGGAAGCGTCCGACCGCGATCTGGGCATGGATGACTACTTGAAACTGGGCGTCATGGCCGCGGTTGATGCCATTGCTGCGGCGCTGCCCCGGCGCAAGATCCAGGCGTTGGGCTATTGCCTGGGCGGAACCCTGCTGGCCATCGCCGCCGCCTATATGGCCCGCAACGGTGACAACCGGCTGAAGTCGCTATCACTGTTGGCGTCCGAGCTGGACTTTACCGAGCCCGGTGAGCTGGCGCTGTTCATCGACGAAAGCCAGCTCGCCTATCTGGATGATGTGATGGCCGAGAAGGGCTATCTGGACGGCAAGCAAATGGCAGGCGCCTTTGCGCTGCTCAATTCGCGCGATCTGGTGTGGTCGCGCATGGAGCACGAATACTTGATGGGCCATAGCCTGCCCGTGAGCGACCTGATCGCGTGGAATGCGGATGCCACCCGCATGCCGTACCGCCAGCACCATGAATACCTGCGCAGCCTGTACCTGCGCAACGACTTGGCCGAAGGCCGCTATCTGGTGGATGGCAAGCCGGTGGCGCTGTCGGACATCCGGGTGCCGGTGTTTGCGCTGGGCACGCAGCGCGACACGGTGTCGCCCTGGCGCTCGGTGTACAAGATCCATCTGCTCACGGATACGGACGTGACTTTCTGCCTGTGCACCGGCGGGCACAACGTGGGCGTGGTCAACCCGCCCGGACCCGGAGTGAAACGCAGCTTCCAGCTCGCGCGGCATGCGCATGGGGAGCGCTATGTGGACCCCGATAGCTGGACCGAAAAGGCGGCTGTGACCGAAGGTTCCTGGTGGCCCGCCTGGCAGGAATGGCTCGCGGCGCACAGCGGCCGTCGGGTGGCACCACCGCCCATGGGCATTGGGGCGCACGACGGCGAAGCCCTGGACGACGCACCGGGCCGGTACGTGCTGGCCGCCTGAGAGGAGCGCAATTTTGGACAACACCCCAGTTCGCTACATCGCCGGAGCACCCGATCCGGACTTTCTGGAAAACCGGACCTTCCAGGAAATCCAGGTAGGCGACACCGCCAGCATGGAGCGCAAGGTCACCCAGCGTGACATCCAGCTGTTTGCCGCCGTGTCGGGTGACGTCAATCCGGCCCATGTGGATGCGCTGTATGCCAAGAGCAGTCGGTTTCACGGCATCATCGCCCACGGCATGCTGGGAGCGTCGCTGATTTCCACGTTGCTGGGCACGCGCTTTCCGGGCCCTGGCACGATTTACCTGGGGCAGTCGCTGAAGTTCCTCAAGCCGGTGCACATCGGCGATGTGCTCAGCGTGACGGCCACGGTCAAGTCCATGGACGCGATCAAATACCGGCTGGTGCTGGACACGTACTGTGTCAACCAGGATGGAGAGACGGTGATCGCAGGAGAGGCTGAAGTGATGGCACCCCTGGAGAAGCTGCACATCCATCGCACAAGCCTGCCAGAACCTCTGATGGCCGACAAGAACCTGCGCTACAACGAGCTGCTGCAGGCGGCCAAGCGTTGCAGCAAGATCCGTATGGGAGTCGTACATCCGTGCAGTCAGGACGCGTTGGCAGGTGCGGTGGACGCCGCGGCCCTGGGCCTGATCGACGCGGTGCTGATCGGTCCGGCAGAGCGCATTCGGGCAATCGCCGCAGAGCACCGGATTGACCTGGGTGGAGTCGAGCTGGTGGATGTGCCGCACAGCCATGCCGCAGCCGCCAAGGCTGTTGCCATGGCGCGCAATGGGGAAGTGGATGCCCTGATGAAAGGCAGCCTGCACACCGATGAGCTGCTTGCCGAAGTGGTGAATACCCAGACCGGGCTGCGCACTGCGCGGCGCATCAGCCATGTGTTTGTGCTCGACGTTCCGCGCTACCCCAAGCCCCTGCTGATCACCGATGCGGCCATCAATGTGGCGCCGGATTTCGAATCCAAGGTCGACATTGTTCAGAACGCCATCGACCTGGCGCACGCGCTGGGCATCCCTTGCCCCAAGGTGGCGGTGCTTTCTGCCGTGGAGACGGTCACTCCCAAGATGCGCTCAGCCATGGATGCAGCCGCCCTGGCCAAGATGGCCGACCGCGGCCAGATCACCGGCGGGCTGGTGGATGGCCCGCTGGCGTTTGACAACGCGGTTTCCATGGCCGCAACCCGGACCAAGGGCATCCAATCCGCAGTGGCCGGTGATTCCGATGTTCTGGTGGTGCCGGACCTCGAGTCGGGCAACATGCTGGTCAAGCAGCTCGAATACCTGGGGGATGCGCAAGTGGCGGGCATCGTGCTGGGTGCCACCGTACCTATCGTGTTGACCAGCCGTGCGGACACGGCCCATTCACGCATCGCGTCGTGCGCGATTGCATTGTTGTGGGCCGCCTTCAAGCGCGCCAATCCGGAATGAGCACAGCCTTGGCCCCAGCGGGCGAAACCATTGTTGTGCTCAACGCGGGCTCTTCGAGCATCAAGTTCGCAGCCTTCGCCCGCAGCATGGACGACGCGGTAGACCCGCCACGCATACTGCACGGCGAGATCGATGGCCTGGGCAAGGAAGCCAGACTGCTGGCCTGGCGTGACGATGGGCAGGCTTTGCCATCCGGTGGTCTGTCCGGTACGGCGGAGGCCGGACAGTGGTACGCCAGTGAATTGCGCATGCTGTTCGAGTGGCTGGAGCAGCAATTGCCAGGCCGCAGCCTGTGCGCGGTGGCGCACCGGGTGGTGCATGGTGGTACGCGCTTCACCAAGCCGGTGCGGGTCACAGCGGAAGTGCTGGAGCAGCTCAAGGCGCTCTGCCCGTTGGCGCCACTGCATCAGCCACACAACCTCGCGGCGATCGAAGTGATTGCGGCGCTGGAGCCTGCCTTGCCCCAGTTCGCCTGCTTTGACACGGCATTTCACGCGGACCAGCCATGGGAGGCGCAAACCTACGCCTTGCCGCGGCGCCTGCGTGATGCGGGCGTCAAGCGCTACGGTTTTCACGGGCTGTCGTATGAATACATCGCCAGTGTTCTGCCGGCGCACCTGGGTGCCTTGGCGGACCAACGCGTGGTGGTGGCGCATTTGGGCAACGGAGCCAGCATGTGCGCTCTGCGCAACCGCCGCAGCGTAGCCACCAGCATGGGCTTTACGGCACTGGATGGACTGATGATGGGCACGCGCTGCGGCAGCCTGGATCCCGGCGTGGTGCTCTATCTCGCCATGGAACTCGGCATGGACGCAAAGGCCATCGAGCACATGCTCTACCACGAGTCCGGTCTGCTGGGTGTGTCGGAAATATCGTCCGACATGCGTGTGCTGGAGGCCAGCGACGACCCTAGGGCCAAGGCGGCCATTGATTTATTCGTGCACCGTATCCATCGGGAGTTGGGCAGCCTCGCCGCCGCATTGGGCGGTCTGGACGTGCTGGTGTTCACCGCGGGCATCGGCGAACACAGCAGTCTGGTCCGGGAGCGCGTGTGCCACGCCGCGTCTTGGCTGGGTATTGCGCTCGATGAAGAGGCGAACCGGGCTGGTGCGCGCCGCATCAGTTCGGCAGCCAGCCGCGCGTCCGCCTGGGTGATCCCGACCAACGAGGAATTGATGCTGACGCGCCACGCCCAGGACCTGCTGCTGCAAGTGTGTTGACCCGCGTGCCTCGCGCGAAGATACTCCGCCCCATGCACACTGATTGCCCTCATGGACGAATTGCCTAGTACCCCGGTTGCAGCCGCAGCACCAGCCTATCTGCTGGAGCCCTTCAAGGATCTGGCCGGTTGGACCCGCTTTTTTCTTCAAGCCGAAGTTCCGGTGCTGGAAAAGACCTCGCTTGCACTTGAAGAGTTGCGAGCCCGGGAAGAAGATGTGGATGCCAGCATGTTGGCCGATCTGGTGGACTCCGACCCTCTTTTCACCATCAAGGTGTTGGCCTATGTGTCGGCCAAGCGCCGCAATACCGATTCGACGCAGACCGAAACGGTGATCACGTCCCTGGTGATGATGGGCGTGGCGCCTTTTTTCCGCGAGTTCGGCAAGCAGCCCACGGTGGAAGAACGCCTGTGCACGCAACCGGCAGCGTTGGCGGTCCTGCAGGGCCTGATCCGGCGGGCACGGCGCGCGGCGCACTTTGCCACCGGCTTTGCAGTGCATCGTGGCGATACCGATGTGGCCGTGATCCGTCAGGCGGCCTTTCTGCACGACTTTGCGGAAATGCTGATGTGCTGCTACGCCCCGGCCATGGAGATGGAAATCCGGGCCATGCAACAGGCCAATCCGACCCTGCGCACCATCAGTCTGCAACGGTTTGTCTTCAACATCGACTTGAACGACCTGCGCCAGGCCTTGATGAAGCACTGGGCACTCTCCGAGTTGCTGGTGCGCATCAGCGATGGCAAGCACCCCGAGCACCCGGCCGTGCGCAACGTGTTGCTGGCGGTACGGCTGGCGCGCCATACCGAGAGCGGCTGGGACAATGCGGCTTTGCCGGACGACATCGACGACATCGCCGTTCTGCTCAATTCAACGGCGCGCGTGGCGCGGGCGTTTGTCTACAAGATCGACCAGACGGCGTAGTGCAGCTCCCCTGTGAGGGCAGCTTTGTACAAGTTTCGACAGGGGTTGATGTAAAACAAAGTAATTTCCGGCAGGTGGGCCTGTGGGTACCCAGCCTGCGGGCACCGCGCAACGTAAAATCGCTTCCTGTCCGCAGCAAAGCGCCAAATGGTCTCTCACCGCAATACAACATCCAGCTTATTGGCTGGCTTCTCCCTTTTCCTGTTCCTGACATGCGCCGCGCCGGCCCAAGCCGCAAGCGCTGCCTCGGGGTCGGTGTTTCTGGAGGACCTCACTTCGTTTGAATTGCGCGCCATGGTTGCCAAAGGGGCGACCACGGTGCTGGTGCCCATAGGCGGAACCGAGCAAAACGGTCCGCATATGGCGCTGGGCAAGCACAATGTGCGGGCCAAGGCGCTGGCCGGGCAGATTGCGCAGCGCCTGGGCAACGCGGTGGTGGCGCCGGTGCTGGGTTATGTGCCGGAGGGCTCCATCTTTCCGCCGGTCGCGCATATGCGCTTTAGCGGCACCATCTCCATTTCCGAGGCGACATTCGAGTCCATTCTGGAGTCCACCGCCCGCAGCTTCAAGCAGCACGGTTTTCACCACATCGTGTTTCTAGGTGACCACGGCGGTTACCAGAAGAGCGAGGTGCGGGCCGCTGACAAGATCAACAAGGAATTTGCCAAGGGCGGCGATTTCCACGCCCTGGCTCTGACCGCCTATTACGAGGCCACGCAGGCGCCGTTCATCCGTGATCTGCGCGCCAAGGGCTTCTCGGATGCCGAGATCGGCACCCACGCCGGTCTGGCTGACACCTCGCTCATGCTGGCCATTGACAAATCGCTGGTGCGCATGGACCTGCTGGCAGAGGGCGCCAAGACAGGCCCGTCCGACGGTGTCTACGGCGATCCGCGCAAGTCCACGGCGGAACTGGGGCAGATCGGCGTACGCCACATCGTGGACCAGTCGGTGCAGGCCATCCAGGAAGCCATCAAGCAAGGCAATTGAAGTTCATCTGATACATCGAGTCTTTCCTCATGCACTACAAAAAACTCAGCATCGTTTCTTTCTGCGCAGTGGCCGTAGCCGCGCTGGCGACCTTGGGCAATGCGGCCAGCAATGCGCCGGCCACGACCAAGTCTGCAGTCAATACCGTTCCTGGAATGCCCGTTGTGGCAGACCCGGACAACCTCTACAGTGAAACCCGCGCCGACCAGATGCTGCCCGAGGTCAAGGCCGATCTGGAGCGTGTCTATGTTCCGAACCTGCGCGGCAACAACGTCACCGTCATCGATCCCGCCACCTTGAAGGTGGTGGATACGTTCAAGGTGGGACGTGCACCGCAGCATATTGTTCCTTCCTGGGACATGCGTACCCTGTGGGTTGCCAACAACGCAGAGCGGGGCAGCGATGGCAGCCTGACGCCGGTGGACCCGCGCACAGGCAAGCCCGGCAAGTCCATTCCGGTGGACGACCCCTACAACGTCTACTTCACGCCCGACGGCCAGTCCACCATCATCGTGGCCGAAGCCAAGCACCGTCTGGACTTCCGTGATCCCAAGACCCTGAAGCTCCAATACGCGATCGAGGCGCCCAAGTGCGGTGGCATCAACCACGGCGACTTTTCCATCGACGGTCGCTATGCCATCTTTACCTGTGAATTTGAAGGTAGCGTGGCCAAGATCGACCTGGTCAACAAGTCTCTGGTGGGCTACCTGAAACTGGAATTGCCCAAGACACGTTTCAAGGACAACTCCAAACCGTTCAACCCGCTGGAGACGGAAATCTGCACGGCCAAGAAAGGCATGCCACAGGACATCCGCATCTCGCCCAACGGCAAGACTTTCTATGTGGCAGACATGGAGTCCGACGGCGTGCATCTGATCGACGGGGAATCGTTCAAGGAAGTCGGGTTCATCAGCACTGGCGTGGCAGCGCATGGCCTGTATCCCAGCCGCGACGCCAAGCAGATGTATGTGGCAAATCGTGGCTCCCACGCCATCCACGGCAAGCGCAAGGGCCCGGGCAGCGTGTCGGTGATTGACCTGGCAACCAACAAGGTGCTCACCACTTGGCCCATCCCCGGCGGTGGCAGCCCGGACATGGGCAATGTCAGCAATGACGGCAAGTGGCTGTGGCTGTCTGGACGCTTCGATGATGTGGTCTACCGCATCGAAACCGCCTCGGGCAAAGTGGATCAGATCGCTGTGGGTCAAGAGCCACACGGTCTGGCGGTGTGGCCGCAACCTGGCCGATATTCACTGGGTCATACCGGCAACTTCCGCTAGGGCGTTGCCAAGGCGATGATCCGCTCCACCTGGATGGCAATGGGGGTGGGCACCGGTAGGGCGCCACTCAACACGGACTGAATGTAGGCCGCCGTCGTTGGTGCATCGCAACTGGTGGGCAGGTCGGGCAGGGTGCTCAGAGTCCCGGCCTGCTGCTCCTGCACCGAATCCACCACCCCTTCGCGCATGCACGTCATCTTCGGAAGACGGCGAGGGTCGGCCACGGCCTCGCCCTCGGTACCGCGTATCAGCATGGCGCTGGCTCCCAGCGCTTGCAGTACTGCGGCCATGGAGACGGCGTATTCCGGATGCGTGTAACTGGTCACCAGCACTTGTGGCCCTTCGCACGGCAATAGCAATTTGACCAGGCTGTGCGCCGGGTTGCGCAACTGCACCACGCGGCGAACATCCAGCAATGCCTGCAGTCCGCGGTGCAAGGCCTTGGTTGGGACAAAGGCTACCTCTCCTGGATGCACCGGTGTGCTGGCGTCGCGCGGCAGGATTCCGAGTGCCGCGAGCACATCGGATGTAAACACGCGCTGCCCCTCCGTTGCGGTGCCGTGCAGGGCGACTGCAAACCCTTTGCGCGCCAAAAGCAAGGCCAGTAAAGGCGTGAGCACCGGCAACTTGCGTGCGCCGTTGTAGGTTGGTATGACGATGGCCGGCCGGGATTCCTTGGCGGGCGCAATCCGAATCTTGGCAATGCGCTGCTGTGTCGCATCCCAGAACCCGCACATTTCTTCGGTGGTTTCACCCTTGATGCGCATCGCCAGACAAAACGCCCCGATTTCCAGATCCGAGACCGCTCCGTCCAGTATCTGGCCAAACAAGTCTGCCGATTGCTCTCTGGAAAGCGCGCGTGCGCCGTCTTTTCCGCGTCCGATTTCTTTGATGAAGTGTCCTATTGCCATAGGCCCATTGTCGACGAAGCAGGCCAGTTTGGGTTGAGCGCCCCGGCCACGCCTTCGCGCGGATTCCTTCAGACCATCAAATTTTGATCAAGTAGTTTTTTGAGGCCGTGGGCAAGATGCCGCGACGCTAACCCTGAGGCGGCTGCCGCAAAGGCATCCGAGGTAAACATGAAATGCAATCGAAATTCAAACCAGGCGCTGCAAGTGGTGCTTGGTAGCCAGACTATCAAGGCTTTCGTGGCTTCGCCCAAGGAATTCAAGGTAATCGGGATTGTCCGCATGGGCATGGAATTCGGGCTCCTCGCGACCTCGGCCTCCGGCGCATATGTGAGAGTAAACGGGTCCACGGTACAGCGCCTGAATAGTGCCGCAGTGGAAGAAGCCATCCGGATAGCGCGCATCAGTGGCAGAGGCGAATCGTATGCGGCTTCGCGAGCACATACATCGCCCGTAGCACTACAGGCACCAGCCGTCATCGTGCGCAAGCGCCGCCGCTACATTGAAGTTCCCACGGCTACAGTGGCACCTTCGGCCAACGCCTCGGTGCGGGTAGCAGCTGCCTGAAGTTACTTTCGCCAGTAGTGGTAACGCCAGGTGGTCTGAAAGCCCAGCCGGCTGTACAACGCGATAGCATTTGCGTTGCCTTCTTCAACCTGCAGGAAGCACCTGTCCAGATTTCTCAGGCGAGCCTGGCTGCCAAAAGCCAGGATCAGGGCAAAGGCAGCGCCTTGGCCCCGCACCCTCTTCAAAGTGCGCAAGCCATGCAAACTCATCCAGCCTTGGCTGAAGGACGCCGTACCCGCGGCCACGGCACCGCTCGAATCCTCAATCCATCCATATTGCAGAAAACGGCTGCGGCTTAGCGCTTTCAGCCGGTTGGCACCGTCTATCGGATCAAAGTCGTCTGCAAGATAGACGGATTCCCAACCGGCCGATGGCTTGTCGTCCTGTTGGACCGTCCATGCAGTGGTTGCTTGCGGCCAATCCCGGATATCGCTCACCATGGTCAGTGTGGGTTGGTGCGCGGCGTAGCCTCGCGAGCGCAAGGCGGCATGCAGCTCGCTCAGGCCAGCCACATCGGCCACTCGGAACTGCGCTTTCAGCCCTTTGGAAACGTAGCGGGATTCGATCAAGGCTATGTCGCCGGGGTTCACGCCGTCATGGCGCAACGGTACGGCTGAAATGGCGCGGCCTACCGTGGTGCTGTCAAAGGGCAGTGCCCAGTTGGGGAGAAACTCGGTAGCCTCGGGTGCAACTGCGTCCAATGTGGCTTTTTCCAAGGATTCAATTTCGATGTGCATGGGGCGTACTCTAAACTCTGGCCCCATGTCACAAAAGTTGTTGGTACTGGGGATTGAGTCGTCTTGCGACGAGACGGGCGTCGCCCTGGTGCAATGCCATTCCGCAGAACACAAGGGTGAGGTGCCGGAGCTGTTGGCGCACGCACTATTCAGCCAAATCGAAATGCACAAGGCTTTTGGCGGGGTTGTTCCGGAATTGGCCAGCCGCGACCACATCCGGCGCGTGCTTCCCCTGGCACAGGAAGTGTTGAAAGGTTCAGGGCGCAGCTTGTCGGAAGTGGATGTGGTTGCCTATACCCGCGGCCCCGGTCTGGCAGGTGCCTTGCTGGTGGGGGCTGGTGTGGCTTGCGCACTGGGTGCTGCTTTAGGCAAGCCGGTGCTGGGCGTGCATCATCTGGAAGGGCATTTGTTGTCGCCATTTCTGAGTGCTGACCCACCGGAGTTCCCCTTTGTTGCCCTGCTGGTTTCCGGTGGACACACCCAGCTTATGCGGGTGGATGGCGTGGGAAGCTATGTGCTGTTGGGCGAGTCCATTGACGATGCAGCGGGTGAGGCGTTTGATAAGTCGGCCAAGCTGATGGGGCTGGATTACCCCGGCGGGCCGCTCCTGGCGCGCATGGCGGAGTCCGGCAATCCCAAAGCCTACACCTTGCCCAGGCCCTTGCTGCACAGCGGGAACCTGGACTTTTCATTCGCTGGGTTGAAGACAGCGGTGTTGGTGCAGTCGCAAAAGATGGTTGCCGCTGCGGGCGTTTCCATCTTCAAGGACTTGCCGCAGGATGAGCAGCACGATCTGGCTGCTTCTACCCAGGCCGCCATTGTGGAAGTGCTGGTGAAAAAGGCCATGATGGCCCTGAAGCAAACCGGCCTGAAGCGGCTGGTGGTGGCTGGGGGAGTGGGGGCGAACCGGCAGCTACGTGCGCAACTCAACGAAGCCTGTGGTGTGCGCAAGATCCGGGTGCATTACCCGGAGCTGCATTTGTGCACCGACAATGGCGCCATGATCGCCTTGGCTGCAGCCATGCGGCTGCAAAGTGGCAAACAGCAAGCCAGCGCGAATTACGCTTTTGACGTCAAGCCGCGCTGGCCCCTGGATTCACTGTAGGTCGCCTGTTACTGGATGGTGATTTCGGCAGCATTGCTGACGGGAATCTTCTTGGTCAGCTTCAGGGTCAGCACGCCGTTTTCCAGCTTGGCTTCGCTCAGGGTGGGCTCAATGTCCTGGGGCAATTCGTAGGCCACACGGTACTGGCGCGGTGCACCTTCGCGGCTGGAGATGCGCACTACGGCGCCTTCGATGGAGATGCTCAGTTGGTCACGTGCAATGCCGGGAACGTCCAGGCTGAGGTGAAAAGCGGTCTCATCCTGCTTGTATTGGGGGGCGGGCTGGCGTGACTCTAGAGCGGCATTGCTCAGAAAGCGCTCCAGTGCACGTCCTGCAGGTGCATAGGCATTGCGGCGAAAAGCGGGGTGGGCGGTGGCAAACATCATGGTGAACTCCTGGTTCTTGGCGCGCCGCTCACCGTGAGCGCCGCATGGTCCACAACTGCGTCCTGCCGCTGCGAATTCAAGAGAATTTCAAGGTGTTTATTGTTGCGTCCACGGGCTTGAAAACCGTCGTGATGGCGCTATCTGCTGGCACCTGCCAATTTCGGTCAAAGCGGAGATTTGGTGACTCCCGTGGGCTCGGCTATAATCCTAAGGCTTTGCATACCGCAAGGCGCACGTTTGGAGCAGTTCCAGCACCAGGCGCAAGTTCAACCACCGGGACGTCGCTCGCAGGAGCGGGGTCGTCCAAAACAGGAAGTAAGACATGATCGCATCCAGCATCAAAGCAGCCGTTGTCAAGGACAATGCACGTAGCGCCGGTGATACCGGATCCCCCGAAGTTCAAGTAGCACTGCTGACCGCACGCATCAACGAACTCACCCCCCACTTCAAGACCCACGCCAAGGACCACCATGGTCGTCGTGGTCTGTTGCGTATGGTGAGCCGTCGCCGCAAGCTGCTGGACTACCTGAAGGACAAGGACGCTGACCGTTACACCGCGCTGATCGCCAAGTTGGGTCTGCGCAAGTAAGCGAAAGCCAAAATAAGTGAGGCGCCTGAGTTAGGTCACTAGCTCAGGCGTTTTTTACTTCGGAGACGGCAAAAGCAGAGCGAAGCTGTGTCATTCCAGCGTCATTTGACGCAAGTGCCGCTGGAATGGCATCGTGGACTGCGACGTTGAATCCGGGCTTGGGCGAGGTGGCCTGCACCTCCCAATTCATATCCGTAATCAATGGAGATAAGCAATATGACGATGTTCAAAAAAGTAAGCAAGACGTTCCAGTGGGGCCAACACACAGTCACCATGGAAACCGGCGAAATCGCCCGTCAATCCAGCGGCGCCGTGCTGCTGGACATGGACGGCACCGTGGTGCTGGCCACCGTGGTCGCCAAGACCGAAGGCAAGGCCGGTCAGGACTTTTTCCCCCTGACCGTTGACTACCTCGAAAAGAGCTATGCCGCTGGCAAGATTCCCGGCAGCTTCTTCAAGCGCGAAGGCCGCCCCAGCGAATTCGAGACCCTGACCAGCCGCCTGATCGACCGTCCAATCCGCCCCCTGTTCCCTGAAGGCTTTTTCAACGAAGTGCACGTGGTTGTGCATACCGTGTCGCTGAATCCTGAAGTCGATGCCGACATCGCCTCCATGATCGCCGTGAGCGCCGCACTGTCCGTCAGCGGCGTGCCTTTCAGCGGCCCCATTGGTGCCGCCCGCGTGGGTTACGTCAACGGTGAATACGTGCTCAACCCTGGCCAGACTGCCCGCAAGGATTCCTTGATGGATCTGGTGGTGGCTGGTACTGAAGCCGCAGTGCTGATGGTCGAGTCCGAAGCCCAACAACTGTCCGAAGAAGTCATGCTGGGTGCTGTGGTTTACGGCCACCAGCAAGGCAATATCGCCATCAACGCCATCCATGAACTGGTGCGTGATGCGGGCAAGCCGGTGTGGGACTGGAAGGCTCCTGCCAAGGACGAAGCACTGATCGCCAAGATCGACAGCCTGGCCAAGGACAAGCTGGTTGCCGCATACCAGATCCGCAACAAGCAAGCCCGTACGCAAGCGTGCCGCGCGGCTTACGCTGACGTCATGGCCGCCCTGAAGGCCGATGGCGCTGCGTTTGACAGTGTGGCTGTCGAAGGCCTGCTGTTTGAAATCGAAGCCAAGATCGTGCGCAGCCAGATTTTGGCAGGCGAACCCCGTATCGACGGCCGCGACACCCGTACCGTGCGTCCGATCGAAATCCGTAACAGCGTGCTGCCGCGCACCCATGGCTCTGCCCTGTTTACCCGTGGCGAGACCCAGGCTTTGGTGATCACCACCCTGGGCACCGAGCGTGATGCGCAGCGCATTGACGCACTGTCCGGTGAGTACGAAGACCGCTTCATGCTGCACTACAACATGCCTCCCTTCGCCACCGGTGAAACCGGCCGCGTCGGAACCCCAAAGCGCCGCGAAATCGGCCATGGCCGTCTGGCCAAGCGTGCCCTGGTTGCCGTGCTGCCGAACAAGGAAGACTTTCCCTACACCATGCGTGTGGTGTCTGAAATCACTGAATCCAATGGTTCCTCTTCCATGGCTTCCGTTTGTGGCGGCTGCCTGTCGCTGATGGATGCTGGTGTGCCGATGAAGGCCCATGTGGCTGGTATCGCCATGGGTCTGATCAAGGAAGACAACCGCTTTGCCGTGTTGACCGACATCCTGGGTGACGAAGACCACCTGGGTGACATGGACTTCAAGGTGGCCGGTACCACCAACGGTATTACTGCTCTGCAGATGGACATCAAGATCCAGGGCATCACCAAGGAAATCATGCAGGTTGCTCTGGCCCAGGCCAAGGAAGCCCGTATGCACATCCTGGGCAAGATGCAGGAAGCCATGTCCGAAGCCAAGACCGAAGTGTCCAACTTCGCACCGCGCCTGTTCACCATGAAGATCAACCCCGAGAAGATTCGTGACGTGATCGGCAAGGGCGGCGCAGTCATCCGTGCGTTGACCGAAGAAACTGGCACCCAGATCAACATCGAGGAAGACGGCACCATCACCATCGCTTCCGCCGATCCAGCCAAGGCTGAAGAAGCCAAGCGCCGTATCGAACAGATCACCGCAGAAGTGGAAATCGGCAAGGTCTACGAAGGCCCGGTTACCAAGATTCTGGACTTCGGCGCCCTGGTCAACCTGCTGCCCGGCAAGGATGGCCTGCTGCACATCAGTCAGATCGCCCATGAGCGCGTCGAAAAGGTCACGGACTACCTGTCCGAAGGTCAGATCGTCAAGGTCAAGGTTCTGGAGACCGACGAAAAGGGTCGTATCAAGCTGTCCATGAAGGCGCTACTTGACCGTCCGGCAGCAAACGGCGAACAGCAAGGTTAAGTACGCAAGCAAGCCGGGGTCTCTGAGTCCGTCTCGGACGACCCCTGCGGTACACACTTCATGAAAGTCATCGAAATAGCATCCTTTGGCGCGCCGGACGTTTTACGTCTGGCAGAGCGCCCCATGCCGTCAGCGGCAGTGGGTGAGCTGTGTCTGCGGGTGTCTGCCAGCGGGGTGAACCGTCCCGATGTGCTGCAGCGTGGCGGACACTACCCTGCGCCCGAGGGGGCATCCGACATTCCCGGACTGGAAGTGGCCGGGACGATCGTTGATGGCGATGCGCAGGCGCTGGCGGCCGCAGGTTTGCATGTGGGAGACCGCGTGTGTGCGCTGGTGGCGGGCGGCGGCTATGCTGAATTCTGCGTGGCACCGATTGCGCAATGCCTGCCCGTTCCGCGGGGCTTGAGTGATGTCGAGGCTGCGAGCCTGCCGGAGACTTTCTTTACCGTCTGGAGCAATGTGTTTGACCGCGGCCGCCTGGCCAATGGTGAAACCTTGTTGGTGCAAGGCGGTACCAGCGGCATTGGCGTAACCGCCATTCAGTTGGCCAAGGCTTTGGGGGCCAAGGTGATTGCCACCGCCGGCAGCGATGCCAAGTGCGATGCGATCCTTGCGCTCGGTGCTGACCATGCCATCAACTACAAGACGCAGGATTTTGAAGCCGAAGTCAAACGCCTGACCGATGGCCGCGGCGTGGACGTGATACTGGACATGGTGGCGGGAGCCTATGTGGCGCGTGAAGTCAATTGCCTGGCTGAGGACGGCCGTCTGGTCATCATTGCCGTGCAGGGTGGTGTGAAAAGTGAAATCAATGCAGGTCTGGTGATGCGCAAGCGCCTGACGGTGACCGGTTCCACGCTGCGCGTGCGGCCGGTGGCCTTCAAACAGGCCATCGCACAAGCCTGTCTGCACAAGGTCTGGCCGCTGCTGGAATCCGGACACGTTAAGCCGGTGATCCACAGCGTATTTGCTGCGGTGGATGCCGCAAGCCCGACGGGAAGTGGAGCGGCTGCAGCGCATGCATTGATGGAGTCCAATCGGCATGTGGGGAAAATTGTTTTGAATTGGGGAACAGCATGAAAAAGAAGCTGATCGCTGGCAATTGGAAGATGAACGGCAATGCAGCCTCCAATGCCGCTTTGCTGCAAGCCTTGCTGGCTGGTTCTGCAGATTGGAAGAGCCTGGTGACGGTGTGTGTGCCCGCGGTCTATCTGGCGCAAGTTCAACATTTGGTTGAGGGTACCGCCATTGCCCTGGGCGCACAGGATGTCTCGGCGCAGGAGTCCGGTGCTTATACCGGTGAAATTTCTGCTGCCATGCTCAAGGACTTTGGCACTCGCTACGTGATCGTGGGTCATTCCGAGCGTCGTCATTACCATGGCGAGACAGATAGCACAGTGGCAACCAAGGCCCAGCGTGCCTTGGCGGCAGGCATTACTCCGATCGTGTGTGTGGGTGAGACCTTGGCGGAGCGTGAGGCTGGTCGTACGGAAGAGGTGGTCAAGCGCCAGTTGGCGGCGGTTATTCATGCCAATGGCCATTGCATAAGTGAAATCGTTGTGGCGTACGAGCCTGTCTGGGCCATTGGTACTGGCAAAACTGCGACGCCCGAAATGGCGCAGCAAGTACACGCCGTGCTAAGGGCGCAACTGCATGCCGCCAGTGAGAAGGCTGACCGCGTCCACATTCTGTACGGCGGCAGCATGAATGCAGCCAATGCGGCCCAATTGCTGGCGCAGCCGGATATTGATGGCGGCCTGGTTGGTGGAGCCGCACTCAAGGCGGCAGATTTTCTTTCCATCATTGCCGCAGCCAACTGATGCGCGCGGCAGGTTTACGAATTAGGAGAAGAGTATGAGTATTGTGGTTACGATTATTTTGACGGTTCAAATGTTGTCTGCTTTGGCCATGATCGGCCTGATTTTGGTGCAGCACGGCAAAGGTGCGGACATGGGTGCTGCCTTTGGTAGCGGGAGCTCTGGCAGCTTGTTCGGCGCCAGTGGCAGTGCCAATTTCCTGTCACGAACAACCGCCATCCTGGCCACGGTGTTCTTTGTGTGCACGTTGGCTTTGGCCTATTTCGGCAACCAGCGCCCCAGCAGTTCTGGCAGTGTCTTGGAGTCTGTGGCACCTGCTGCGCCGGCTGCCGCTGTGGCCCCGGCTGCGCCTGCAGCCCCTGCATCGGGCGCCGCACAAATTCCATCGAAGTAATTCCCTTCACCCCAGGGGAACCGGGGTGATTTCAGGGTAAACTCTAAGGTTGCTGGATGAGCAAAAAGCCGTGGGGCTCCTCACGCAAGTCCTGCAACATAAAGCCGCCGTCGTGGTGAAATTGGTAGACACGCTATCTTGAGGGGGTAGTGGCGAAAGCTGTGCGAGTTCGAGTCTCGCCGACGGCACCAAATGTGGTGACTTCACTCCGGAGCTCTCCGGTGTGAAGCAATTTACGGTGATCAGATCCAAAGATGAACCTCGATCAATATCTCCCCGTCCTCTTGTTCATCTTGGTTGGTATCGGCATCGGCGTCGCACCCCAAGTCATTGGTTATGTGCTCGGTCCCAATCGACCGGATGCGGCCAAAAACTCCCCTTACGAATGTGGCTTCGAGGCATTTGAAGATGCCCGCATGAAGTTCGACGTGCGCTACTACCTTGTGGCCATCCTGTTCATCTTGTTTGACCTGGAAACTGCGTTCCTGTTTCCCTGGGCTGTTTCGCTGAGAGAGACGGGCCTGATTGGTTTCCTGGTTGGGCTGGAATTCGTGGCGGTGCTCACGATCGGTTTTGTCTACATGTGGAAAAAAGGCGCCCTCGATTGGGAGTAAACAAATGATTGAAGGTGTACTCAAAGAAGGATTTGTCACCACGAGTTACGACTCGGTGATGAATTGGGCCAAGACCGGCTCCATTTGGCCCATGACTTTTGGTCTGGCGTGCTGTGCGGTGGAGATGATGCACTCTGCGGTTGCGCGCTATGACCTCAGTCGCTTTGGCGCTGAGGTGTTTCGTGCCAGCCCCCGCCAGTCCGATCTGATGATCGTGGCCGGTACGCTGACCAACAAGATGGCACCCGCATTTCGCAAGGTATACGACCAGATGTCTGAGCCGCGCTGGGTGCTCTCCATGGGTTCCTGTGCGAATGGTGGCGGCTACTACCACTACAGCTATTCCGTGGTGCGCGGCTGTGATCGCATTGTTCCCGTGGATGTGTACGTGCCGGGATGCCCGCCTACAGCTGAAGCGCTGATTTACGGCATCCTGCAGTTGCAGCTGAAGATTCGCCGTACAGAGACGATTGCACGGGCGTAAAGGATCAGCATGACAACATTTTCTGTCCGTCCCGAGGCCACACGCGATGCAGTGGTGGCCGCTCTGGGTGACAAGGTTCAAAAGATATCCATTGCGCTGGGTGAGGTGACTGTTGAAGTTGCTGCTTCCGACTATCTTGCTGCCGCACGTGCACTCAAGGATTCTGCAGGCTGCAAATTTGAGCAATTGATCGATCTGTGTGGCGTGGATTACTCCGAGTACAAGAATGGGGAGCATGATGGCCCGCGTTTTTGTGCGGTGTCACACCTGCTTTCCGTGTCTTTGAATCAGCGCTTGCGTCTGAAAGTTTTTGCCACGGATGACGATATGCCGGTGGTGGATTCGTTGAGCAAGGTATGGGCTTCTGCCAACTGGTTTGAACGCGAAGCGTTTGACCTGTTTGGCATCGTGTTTGAAGGCCACGAAGACCTGCGTCGCATTCTGACCGACTACGGCTTCATCGGGCATCCCTTCCGCAAGGACTTCCCTGCCGAAGGTCACGTGGAAATGCGTTACGACGCCGAGCGTGCACGCGTGGTGTACCAGCCGGTCACCATCGAAGCGCGGGAAATCACCCCGCGCGTGATTCGTGAAGACAAATACGGGGGCCTGCAATAAGCAGTAGAGCGCATGGCTGAAATCAAGAACTACACCCTGAACTTTGGACCCCAACACCCGGCAGCACACGGTGTGTTGCGTCTGGTGCTGGAGCTGGATGGCGAAGTCATCCAGCGTGCAGATCCGCATATCGGGTTGCTGCACCGTGCCACCGAAAAGTTGGCAGAGACCAAGACCTACATCCAGACCTTGCCCTATATGGACCGCCTCGATTACGTGTCCATGATGAGCAATGAGCATGCGTATTGCCTGGCGATCGAAAAGCTGCTGGGTATCGAGGTGCCGGTGCGTGCCCAGTACATCCGTGTGATGTTTGCCGAAATCACGCGCCTGCTCAATCACCTGATGTGGTTGGGCTCGGTGGCCAATGACCTGGGTAGCTCCACTATCCTGATGTACACCTTCCGTGAGCGCGAAGACCTGTTCGACATGTATGAAGCAGTCAGCGGTGCACGTATGCACGCGGCCTACTTCCGTCCGGGCGGCGTGTATCGCGATCTGCCAGAGACCATGCCGAAGTTCAAGGCCAGCAAGGTGCGCAATGCCAAGGGCGTGGAAGAGTTGAACCGCAATCGCCAAGGTTCGTTGCTGGATTACATCGAGGATTTCACACGTCGCTTCCCGGTGTGCATGGAGGAATACCACACACTGCTGACCGACAACCGCATCTTCAAACAGCGTACGGTGGATATCGGCATCGTCACGGACGAGCGCGCACTGAATCTGGGCTTCACCGGCCCCATGCTGCGCGGATCTGGCGTGGCTTGGGATTTGCGCAAGCAGCAGCCGTATGAGGTCTATAGCGAGTTGGAGTTTGACATTCCAGTGGGCAAGACGGGTGATGTGTATGACCGTTACCTGGTCCGCATGGAGGAGATGAAGCAGTCCAACGAGCTCATCAAGCAGTGCATAAAGTGGTTGCGCGCCAACCCCGGCCCAGTGATCACGGAGAACCACAAGGTTGCACCGCCTTCGCGTGAATCCATGAAGACCAGCATGGAAGAGCTGATTCACCACTTCAAGCTGTTTTCTGAAGGCTTTCGCGTGCCGGAAGGCGAGGCGTATGCGGCGGTGGAGCATCCCAAGGGCGAGTTTGGCATCTACATCGTGAGTGATGGTGCCAACAAGCCGTACCGCATGAAGATCCGTCCGCCAGGCTTTGTGCACCTCTCAGGCCTCAACGAAATGACCACCGGTCACATGATCGCTGATGCGGTCGCCGTGATCGGCACGATTGATATTGTTTTTGGAGAGATTGATCGATGATCTCTGAAGCTACCAAAGCGCGCTTTGCCAAGGAAGTAGCCAAGTACCCCGCCGACCAGAAGCAGTCAGCCGTGATGGCTTGCCTGTCGATCGTGCAGCAGGAACTGGGCTATGTCAGCGCCGAAAGTGAAAAAGTAGTGGCTGACTACCTCGGCATGGCGCCTATGGCTGTGCATGAAGTGACCACGTTCTACAACATGTACAACCAGCGCCCGGTTGGCAAGTTCAAGCTCAATGTGTGTACCAATCTGCCTTGCCAGTTGCGCGATGGCCAAGTGGCCCTGCACCATCTGGAAAAAAAGCTGGGCATCTCCATGGGCGAAACCACGGCAGATGGCCTGTTCACCTTGCAGCAGAGCGAGTGCCTGGGCGCCTGCGCCGACTCGCCTGTGATGCTGGTGAATGACCGCAAGATGTGCAGCTTCATGAGCAATGAAAAGCTGGACCAGTTGGTAGACGGCATCCGCGCCGCGGAGGGCAAGGCATGAGCGCTCAAGACATCATCAACCAGTTCAGCGCCACGGGCGTTCAGACCTGTTTTCATGATCGCCACATCAATCCGCAAATCTACGCAGGATTGAATGGTTCCAACTGGCGCATCAAGGACTATGAAGCCCGTGGTGGCTATCAAGCGTTGCGCAAGGTGCTTGGCAAGGACGGCGGCGAAGGGCTGAGCCAGGACCAGGTCATTACGACCGTCAAAGAGTCGGCCCTGCGTGGTCGCGGCGGCGCCGGTTTTCCCACCGGCTTGAAGTGGAGCTTCATGCCGCGCAAGTTCCCGGGACAGAAGTACCTGGTGTGCAATTCGGACGAAGGCGAACCCGGTACCTGCAAGGACCGCGACATCCTGCAATTCAATCCGCATATCGTGATTGAAGGCATGATCATTGCGGCCTACGCCATGGGTATCAGCGTGGGTTACAACTACATCCACGGTGAAATCTTCTCGGCCTACGAGCGCTTTGAAGAAGCACTGGAAGAAGCCCGCGCTGCCGGCTATTTGGGTGACAACATTTTGGGTAGCGAGTTCA
Source organism: Rhodoferax sp. GW822-FHT02A01 (assembly GCF_038784515.1). Lineage (NCBI taxonomy): Bacteria > Pseudomonadati > Pseudomonadota > Betaproteobacteria > Burkholderiales > Comamonadaceae > Rhodoferax > Rhodoferax sp. GW822-FHT02A01. The sequence goes on along the minus strand of NZ_CP152376.1, from coordinate 5,020,443 downwards.
GCTTCCAGCTGCACGCGGCCCACGGTTTTGGCGCTTATATCTGCGGTGAAGAAACCGCACTGCTGGAGTCGCTGGAAGGCAAGAAGGGGCAGCCCCGGTTCAAGCCGCCTTTCCCGGCCAGCTTTGGCCTGTACGGCAAGCCCACCACAATCAATAACACCGAGACCTTCGCGGCGGTTCCCTGGATCATCCGCAACGGCGCCCAAGCCTACCTCGAATGCGGCAAGCCCAACAACGGCGGCACCAAGATCTATTCTGTCAGTGGTGACGTGGAGCGTCCCGGCAACTACGAAGTTCCCATGGGTACGCCTTTTGCCAAACTGCTGGAGTTGGCTGGCGGTGTACGTGCCGGACGCACGCTCAAGGCCGTCATCCCCGGTGGATCTTCTTCGCCTGTGTTGCCTGCTTCCATCATCATGGAATGCACCATGGACTACGACTCCATCTCCAAGGCGGGTTCCATGCTCGGTTCTGGCGCTGTGATCGTGATGGACGACAGCCGTTGCATGGTCAAGGCGTTGCAACGCCTGAGCTACTTCTATGCCCACGAATCCTGCGGTCAGTGCACACCTTGCCGCGAAGGCACGGGCTGGTTGTCCCGCGTGGTGGATCGCATCGAAGAAGGACAGGGGCGTCCTGCAGATATGGATCTGCTGGACAACGTGGCTGAGAACATCATGGGTAGAACCATCTGCGCTCTGGGTGACGCGGCGGCCATGCCGGTGCGCGCCATGATCAAGCACTTCCGGCACGAATTTGTGCACCACGTTGAGCACAAGACCTGCATGGTCACTGCCAACGTTTGAGCGAATCGAATATGACCCCCAAGCTCACTTATCGTTCGCGGCCCCCCGAGGGGGCGCATGCCTTCCTTGGGACGGCCCTGCGAAAGGCATCTCATGATTGAAATCGAACTCGACGGCAAAAAGGTTGAAATCTCTGAAGGCAGCATGATCATGCATGCTGCGGACCGAGCTGGAACCTACATCCCTCATTTCTGCTACCACAAGAAGCTCAGCATTGCGGCCAATTGCCGCATGTGCTTGGTGGACGTGGAGAAGATGCCCAAGCCCATGCCGGCCTGTGCAACTCCCGTAACGCAGGGCATGATTGTCCGCACCAAGAGCGACAAGGCTATCAAGGCCCAGAAGTCGGTGATGGAGTTCCTGCTGATCAACCATCCGCTGGATTGCCCGATCTGTGATCAGGGCGGCGAATGCCAGTTGCAGGACTTGGCTGTGGGCTATGGCGGCTCCACTTCACGTTACGAAGAAGAAAAGCGCGTGGTCTTCCACAAGGACGTCGGCCCGCTGATTTCCATGGAGGAAATGAGCCGCTGCATTCACTGCACACGTTGCGTTCGCTTCGGTCAGGAAGTGGCTGGCGTGATGGAACTGGGCATGTCCCATCGCGGTGAGCATGCCGAGATCGAAACTTTCGTCGGTCAGTCGGTGGATTCGGAACTGTCTGGCAACATGATTGACATCTGTCCTGTGGGTGCCTTGACCAGCAAACCTTTCCGCTACAGCGCCCGTACCTGGGAGTTGTCACGCCGCAAGTCGGTCAGCCCGCATGACTCCACCGGTTCCAACCTGATTGTCCAGGTCAAGAACAACAAGGTGCTGCGTGTTGTTCCGCTGGAAAACGAAGCGGTCAACGAATGCTGGATTGCCGACCGTGATCGTTTCTCCTATGAAGCCTTGAACGGTGATGACCGTCTGACCGCGCCCATGCTCAAGCAGGGCGGTGAATGGAAGACAGTGGATTGGCAGACCGCACTGGAATACGTGGCGAACGGCCTGAAACAGATCAAGACCAACCATGGTGCGCAATCCATTGGTGCGCTGGTCAGTCCGCACAGCACGCTGGAAGAACTGTATCTGGCAGGTGCCTTGGTGCGCGGCCTGGGTAGCGAGAACATCGACTATCGCCTGCGCAACGCCGAATTTGGAACCTCTGCACAAGCGCGCTATCTGGGCACCTCGATTGCATCGCTGTCGCATCTGGAGCGCGTTCTGGTCGTGGGTTCCAACCTGCGCAAGGACCATCCCCTATTTGCACAACGTATTCGCCAGGCCGCCAAGCTGGGCTGCCAGGTCAATGCACTCAATGCAGTGATGACCGACTGGGCTTTGCCAGTGGCCAACACATTGCTGGCTCCTGCGTCGCAATGGGTACAAGCGCTGGCTGATATTGCCGCTGCAGTTGCGGCAGAGCAGGGCGTCAGTGCACCAGCTGCTGGCAACGTTACTTCTCAGTCGCAAGCGATTGCGAAAAGTCTGTTGGGCGGTGCAAACAAAGCCATCCTGCTGGGCAATGCGGCCGCTCACCATGCCAAGGCGTCCAGCCTGCTGGCACTGGCCAACTGGATCGCTGCGCAAACAGGCGCCACCGTTGGTTATCTGACGGAAGCTGCCAATACGGTTGGTGCGCAAATTGCGGGTGCCCTGCCGGGCACCGGTGGTCTGAACGCAGGGCAGATGCTGGCCGGCGGTCTCAAGGCCGCGATCCTGCTCAATACCGAACCCGTGCAGGACAGCGCAGCTGGGGCCAAGGCTGCCCAGGCGCTGAACCAGGCGGAAATGGTGGTGACGCTCAGCCCATTCAAGGCCAATATGGCCTTCAGCGACGTGCTGTTGCCCATTGCACCCTTCTCGGAAACGGCAGGTACCTTTGTGAATGCCGAAGGTCGCGTGCAGAGTTTCTATGCGGTTGTGCGCCCAGCTGGCGAAACACGTCCTGCGTGGAAGGTCATTCGCGTGCTGGCCAATCTTTTGGGTATTCCGGGCTTCGACTATGAGTCGGCACAGGACGTCCTGCTGGCGATGCACAAAGACGCAGGTGCTGTGCCTGAGTTTGTTCCTGCGGCCCGCTTGGGTAACGCGACCAATGCGGTCATTGATTTGACGCCGACGACTGTCGAGCCTGCGGTAGCGTCGATTTATCAACTGGACGGGTTGGTGCGTAGAGCATCCTCCCTTCAATTGACAGCCGATGCGCGATCCGCAACTGCACAGCAGCCGGCACAGGAGGCACTGGCATGATTGACACAATTTTCAATGCAGGCGCTGGCCTCAGCGGCGATGCATGGTGGACTGGCCTGGCCTGGCCCATTGTTTGGACGCTGATCAAGATCATTGTGGTGGTGCTTCCTTTGATGGGCGCTGTCGCATACACCACCTTGTGGGAACGTAAATTCCTGGGTTGGATGCAGGTCCGTCTCGGACCCAACCGTGTAGGCCCCTGGGGCATTCTTCAGCCTATCGCTGATGCGCTCAAGCTGTTGACCAAGGAAATCCTGGTTCCTACGGCTGCGAACAAAGGCTTGTTCTTTATCGGCCCAGTGCTGACCATCATGCCGTCCATGGCGACTTGGGCTGTGGTTCCCTTTGGCCCGGACATCGCATTGGCCAACGTCAATGCGGGCTTGCTGTACCTGATGGCCATTGCCTCCTTGGAAGTCTATGGCGTGGTGATTGCCGGTTGGGCTTCCAACTCCAAGTATGCGTTCCTCGGTGCCATTCGTGCTTCGGCGCAAATGGTGAGCTATGAAATTGCCATGGGCTTCTGCCTGGTCATTGTGCTCATGGTGAGCGGCAGCATGAATCTGACGCAGATCGTGCTGGGCCAAGGCAAGGGCCAATTCGTGGATATGGGGCTGGGCTTCCTCTCCTGGAACTGGCTGCCTTTGTTGCCGATTTTTGTGGTGTACATCATCTCCGGTCTGGCTGAAACCAATCGCCACCCATTTGACGTTGTGGAGGGTGAAGCGGAAATTGTGGCCGGTCACATGGTGGAGTACTCCGGCATGTCGTACGCCATGTTCTATCTGTCGGAATACGCCAATATGTGGCTGATTTCCGTCATGGCCTCCGTGATGTTCCTGGGCGGGTGGCTATCTCCAGTGGCCGCGCTGGACTGGGTTCCCGGCTGGATCTGGCTCGGTATCAAGTCTTTTGCCATCATCAGTTTCTTCATCTGGGTGCGTGCGACGTTCCCACGGTTCCGCTATGACCAGGTCATGCGTCTGGGCTGGAAGGTGTTCATTCCTGTCACGCTGTTCTGGCTGACTGTGGTGGGCGTGTGGATGCAGACTTCCTTCAGCATCTGGAAGTGAAGGATTCAATCATGACAAGCAAAACTGTAAAGAGCATTCCTCTGCCCTTTTCCGTCAAGGATTTTCTCTACAGCTTCCTGTTGGTGGAGCTGTTCAAGGGACTGGCACTGACTGGTCGCTATCTGTTCCGTCGCAAGGTCACGGTGCAGTTTCCGGAAGAAAAAACGCCGCTGTCGCCGCGCTTCCGTGGCCTGCATGCGCTGCGTCGTTACGAAAACGGTGAAGAGCGCTGCATCGCCTGCAAATTGTGTGAAGCGGTTTGCCCAGCCATGGCCATCACCATTGAGTCTGATGTGCGTGCCGACGGCTCCCGCCGCACCACGCGCTACGACATCGATCTGACCAAATGCATCTTCTGCGGCTTTTGCGAAGAGAGTTGCCCGGTGGATTCGATTGTGGAGACGCAGATTTTCGAATACCACGGTGAAAAGCGTGGGGATCTGTACTTCACCAAGGACATGCTGCTGGCCGTGGGCGATCGCTATGAGAGCGAAATTGCTGCAAGCAAGGCCGCAGACGCCAAATACCGATAAGACCAATGACAGAAAGAATTTGAACCATGAGTGTCACGACAGGTCTTTTCTATATTTTTTCCACGGTCCTGCTGATTGCAGCGTTCCGCGTCATCACCGCGCGCAATCCGGTGCATGCCGTGTTGTTTCTGGTGCTGACATTTTTCCAGGCAGCCATGATTTGGATGTTGCTCAAGGCTGAGTTCCTGGCCATCGTGCTGGTACTGGTCTACGTGGGTGCTGTCATGGTGCTGTTCCTGTTCGTTGTGATGATGATGGACATCCATCTCGATACGTTGCGACAGGGTTTCTGGAAGCACTTTCCCTTTGCGGCCCTGATCGGTGTGGTCATCGCGCTGGAAATGTCTGCCGTTTTGATGGGGGGCTTCCGCGGTACGGATCTGGCGGCCGGAGCTGCTGGTGCTCCTTCCATATCCAACACCCAGGAGCTGGGCAAGGTTCTGTTCACGCAATACCTGTTCCCGCTTGAAGTGGCCGCTGCGATTCTGATGGTCGCCATGTTCGCTGCCATTGCGCTCACCTTGCGTGCACGCAAGGACAGCAAGCATGTGAGTGCTGGACATCAGGTTCGCGTGAAAGCCAAGGATCGTATGACAGTGGTGAAGATGACTGCTACGCAGGCAGCACCCGAGCCCGAGTCGCAAGCTGCGGAGGTAAAAGCATGACGCTCACACTGGGTCACTTTCTCACATTGGGCGCCATTCTGTTCGCCATGTCGGTAGTGGGTATTTTTCTGAATCGGCGCAACCTGATCGTGTTGCTGATGGCCATCGAACTGATGCTGCTGGCGGTCAATACCAACTTCGTGGCGTTTTCCTATTACTTGCATGACATGCATGGTCAGATCTTCGTGTTCTTCATCCTGACCGTCGCTGCCGCTGAGTCCGCCATCGGATTGGCGATTCTGGTCTTGCTGTTCCGTAACAAGTCCACCGTCAACGTGGATGAACTTCATTCGCTCAAGGGTTAATAAGATGAGTCAAACCCTTTCTGCTTCTACCCTGATCTGGGTTCCCTTGGCGCCATTGGCGGGCTCGGTGCTGGCCGGTGTGCTGGGTACCAAGTTCGGTGGCAATCGTATCGGGCGCGCTGGCAGCCACACGCTCACCATTTTGGGCGTGTTGATTGCCTTTGTACTGTCTGCCATGACGCTGATGAGCGTGGTGCAAGACGGTGCCCATTTCAATGAGACCCTGTACACCTGGATGTCCGTCGGTGGTCTCAAGATGGAAGTTGGCTTCCTGGTGGATGGCCTGACCGCCATGATGATGTGTGTGGTGACCTTTGTGTCCCTGATGGTCCACCTCTACACCATCGGTTACATGCATGAGGACGAGGGCTACAACCGCTTCTTCGCCTACATCTCCTTGTTCACCTTCTCCATGTTGATGCTGGTGATGAGCAACAACCTGCTGCAACTGTTCTTCGGTTGGGAAGCGGTGGGTCTGGTGTCGTACCTGCTGATCGGTTTCTGGTTCAACAAGCCCACGGCCATCTTCGCCAACATGAAGGCTTTCCTGGTGAACCGCGTGGGTGACTTTGGCTTCATTCTGGGCATCGGGTTGATCGTTGCCTTTGCCGGCACCCTGAACTACACCGAAGTATTCAGCAAGTCCGAAGAACTGGCCAAACTGACCTTTCCGGGTACGGACTGGATGCTGATCACCGTGACTTGCATCTGCCTGTTCATCGGCGCCATGGGCAAGTCGGCCCAGTTCCCGTTGCACGTGTGGCTGCCCGACTCCATGGAAGGCCCTACACCCATCTCCGCGTTGATCCACGCGGCAACCATGGTGACCGCCGGCATCTTCATGGTGGCACGTATGTCGCCACTGTTTGAGCTGAGCGACACGGCGCTGAATTTCATCATGGTGATCGGCTCCATCACTGCCTTGTTCATGGGCTTCCTGGGCATCATCCAGAACGACATCAAGCGCGTGGTAGCGTATTCCACGCTGTCGCAACTGGGCTACATGACGGTGGCTCTGGGCGCATCGGCCTACTCGGTCGCCGTGTTCCACCTGATGACGCACGCGTTTTTCAAGGCGCTGCTGTTTCTTGGTGCTGGTTCGGTCATCATGGGCTGCCACCACAACCAGGACATCCGCTGGATGGGTGGTCTGCGCAAGTACATGCCCATCACCTGGATAACCTCCTTGCTGGGTTCGTTGGCGTTGATCGGTACGCCGTTCTTCGCAGGTTTCTATTCCAAGGACAGCATCATTGAGGTGGTATCCGAGAGCCATCTGCCGGGCGCAGGCTTTGCATCCTTCGCCGTATTGGCTGGTGTATTCGTCACGGCGTTCTACTCCTTCCGCATGTATTTCCTGGTGTTCCATGGAAAAGAGCGCTTTGACCAGAATCCGGACGCACACCACCATGGCCATGACGACCATGGTCACCATGGCGATCACCATCCGCATGAGTCGCCCTGGGTGGTGTGGGTACCTCTGGTCTTGCTGGCTATTCCCTCGGTCATCATTGGTTTCCTGACCATTGACCCCATGCTGTTTGGCGATTTCTTCAAGGGCGCGATATTCATCGATGCCGAGAAGCATCCTGGTATGGAAGAGCTGGCCCATGCATTCCACGGCCCCGTTGCCATGGCCCTGCACGCGCTGACCAGTGCACCTTTGTGGCTGGCGCTGGCGGGTGTGGCCTTGTCCTATTACATGTATATGGTGAACCCAGCACTGCCCGCTGCCATCAAGCGCGCCGTGTCGCCTATCTACACCCTGCTGGAAAACAAGTACTACATGGACTGGTTCAATGAAAATGTGCTGGCACGCGGTGCGCGCGGCCTGGGTACCGGTCTGTGGAAGGGCGGCGATCAGATGCTGATTGATGGTGCCGTGGTCAACGGTTCCTGGAAGCTGGTGGGATGGGTGTCGGGAGGTATTCGCAGAATCCAGACCGGCTATCTGTACCACTACGCGCTGGCCATGATTCTGGGCATCTTTGTCCTGATGACGTATTTCGTTTGGCTCAAGTAGGAGAAAGAAAAAATGGGATTGTTGAGCCTTGCGATCTGGACGCCTATCGCGTTTGGTGTTGTTCTTCTGGCCCTGGGGCGTGATGACCAGGCAAAAACCGTACGTTGGGTGGCGCTGATTGGCGCAGTGGTCAGCCTGCTGGTGACCTTGCCCTTGTATGGGCAATTCGACAACCACTCTGCGGCCATGCAGTTTGTGGAAAACACGCCCTGGATTGAGCGTTTCAATGTCAGCTACCACCTGGGCCTGGACGGCATTTCCTTCTGGTTCGTGTTGCTGACCGCCTTCATCAACGTCGTCGTGGTGATTGCGGGCTGGGAAGTGATTACCTCCCGTGTCAACCAGTACATGGGGGCCTTCCTGATCCTGAGTGGATTAATGATTGGCGTGTTTTGCGCACTGGACGGCATGCTGTTCTATGTGTTCTTCGAAGCGACGCTGATCCCGATGTACCTGATCATCGGTATCTGGGGCGGTCCGAACAAGATCTACGCAGCGTTCAAGTTCTTCCTCTACACCTTGATGGGTTCCTTGCTGCTGCTGATCGCCCTGATTTATCTGTACACCCAGTCGGGTGGCAGCTTTGATCTGTCGGTTTGGTACGCTTTGCCGCTGGGACGCACGGCACAGACATTCATCTTCTTTGCCTTCTTTGCAGCCTTTGCTGTCAAGGTGCCGATGTGGCCGGTGCACACCTGGTTGCCCGATGTGCACGTGGAAGCGCCTACCGGTGGTTCTGCCGTTCTGGCCGCCATCATGCTGAAGCTGGGTGCCTATGGTTTCCTGCGCTTTTCCCTGCCCATCGCTCCGGACGCTGCCCATGAGTGGGCTGGCTTCATGATCACGTTGTCGCTGATTGCTGTGGTCTATGTGGGGTTGGTGGCAATGGTCCAGCAGGACATGAAGAAGCTGGTGGCTTACTCTTCCGTGGCACACATGGGTTTCGTGACCTTGGGCTTCTTCATCTTCAACGATCTCGGCATTTCCGGTGGCATTGTTCAGATGATTGCGCATGGCTTTGTGTCGGGTGCCATGTTCCTTTCGATCGGCGTCTTGTACGACCGCGTGCACTCCCGTGAGATTGCAGCCTACGGTGGCGTGGTTAACACCATGCCCAAGTTTGCCGCTTTTGCGTTGCTGTTCTCCATGGCCAATTGCGGCTTGCCGGGAACCGCTGGTTTCGTGGGTGAGTGGATGGTGATCTTGGGGGCGGTGAAGTTCAACTTCTGGATCGGCTTTGTTGCAGCCAGCGCACTGATTTTTGGTGCAGCCTATACGCTGTGGATGTTCAAGCGTGTGTACCTGGGTGCCATTGGCAACGACCATGTACGTGACCTGCTGGATATCAATGCACGCGAGTTCCTGATGTTGGCTTTGCTGGCCGCAGCAGTGCTGTACATGGGTATTTATCCCAAACCCTTCACCGACGTGATGGATGCATCGGTTGCGCAACTGCTCAAGCAGATTGCGGTTTCCAAATTGCCCATTTTGAATTGATCACACTGAATTGAGAGATACAAGATGATTGACAACATCAGTTTGATCGCGGTTCTGCCCGAGCTTGTTTTGTTTTTGATGGCGTGCTTCATCGCCATATTTGACCTGGGCGTCAAGACGCCGTTGCGTGGTGCAACCTACGTTCTGACCCTTCTGACGCTGGCCGTGGTCGCCTATCTGGAATTGACGACTGCCTCCAGCGGTGAGACGGTCTATGCGTTTGGCAACATGGTGGTCAGTGACTCCATGGGAAACTGGCTCAAGTGTTTTGCCACGGTTGCGGTCATGGTCACCTTGGTCTATGGTCGTCCCTATGCCGGTCAGCGTGACATGCTGCGCGGTGGAGAGTTGTTCACACTCAGCCTGTTTTCGCTGCTGGGCATGTTCGTCATGATTTCCGGCAACAACTTCCTGGTGATCTACCTGGGATTGGAGCTGCTGACGCTGTCGAGCTACGCGCTGGTCGCATTGCGTCGTGACCATGTGGTGGCTACAGAAGCTGCGATCAAGTATTTTGTGCTCGGTGCCATGGCCTCCGGTTTCCTTCTGTATGGCATGTCCATGCTGTATGGAGCTACTGGCTCGCTGGATATCACTGCGGTGTTCAAGGCAATCGCTTCCGGTCATGTTACCCACCAGGTGCTGGTCTTCGGTGTGGTGTTCATTGTGGCGGGTCTGGCGTTCAAGCTCGGCGTGGTTCCCTTCCATATGTGGATTCCCGACGTTTACCAGGGTGCTCCCACAGCCGTTACCCTGATGATTGGCGGCGCCCCCAAGCTGGCGGCGTTCGGCATGACCATTCGCCTGCTGGTGGAAGGTATGCTGCCGCTGGCAGTGGACTGGCAGCAGATGCTGATGGTTCTGGCGATCGGTTCGTTGCTGCTGGGAAATCTGGCCGCCATCATGCAGACCAACGTCAAGCGGATGTTGGCTTTCTCCACCATTTCGCAAATGGGCTTTGTGTTGCTGGGCTTCATTGCTGGTGTTGCCAACGGCAAGACCGAGTTGGCGGCAAACGCCTACAGCTCGTCCATGTTCTATGTCATCACCTATGTGCTGACGACTTTGGCCAGCTTCGGCGTGTTGCTGCTGCTGTCGCGCGAAGGATTTGAGAGCGAAGAGATTGCAGACTTCGCCGGTCTGAACCAGCGCAGTCCGCTGTATGCCGGCATCATGGCCGTGGCGATGTTCTCACTGGCAGGTATTCCGCCTCTGGCAGGTTTCTACGCCAAACTGTCGGTGCTGCAGGCGCTGATTGCAACAGGCAGTTCTCTGTACCTGTACTTGGCCGTGTTCTCGGTTCTGATGTCGCTGATCGGCGCCTTCTACTACCTGCGACTCGTCAAGGTCATGTACTTTGATGCCCCCATTACCGCCAGCACGGTGGTTGCGGGTGCAGATGTGCGCGTGGTCTTGTGCCTCAATGGTGTCCTGATTGTTGTTCTGGGTCTGTTGCCTGGTGGCTTGATGGCCCTGTGTGCCAAGTCAGTGCTGCAGATGCTGGGAACCTGAGTCCGGTTTCTGTTCTTTTACCTAAGCGGGCTGCAGTCAATATGCAGCCCGTTTTCATTGGCAATAGGGGAATTGATTGAGCAAGCCTGAATACAAGCATCTGGTGGAAACCAGAAAGTCGTCACAAGAGCTGTTCAAGGGCAGCTTTCTGCATGCATTCCGGGATGAGGTGTTTTTGCCGGACGGTGCAGTGGCCACCCGTGAATACGTCGTGCATCCCGGCGCGGTGATGGTGGTACCTCTTTTGCAAGATGCAGATGGCACTTGGAAAGTGGTGCTAGAGCGTCAGTTCCGCTATCCCCTTGGCCAGACCATGATCGAGTTCCCGGCAGGCAAGCTGGACCCGGGGGAGGCGAGTGCTGCGTGTGCCCAGCGTGAATTGCTGGAAGAGACTGGTTATACCGCCACCGAATGGGCCCGCGCCGGCGTGCTGCATCCGGCGATCGCCTATTCGTCGGAATTCATTGATGTCTGGTTTGCGCGCGGACTGGTTGCAGGCGCGCAGCATCTGGATGCAGGAGAGTTTCTGGACGTGTTCACTGCCACGCCTGCCGAGCTGCTGCAATGGTGCATGCAAGGTCAGGTCACTGATGCCAAGACCCTGGCCGCGGCTCTGTGGTTGCAGAATGTGCTTTCCGGCGGCTGGACATTGGACTGGCAGCCGACACAGGGTTGAGCCCATAGGTGAAAATACCCGCATGAAAGTTCTGGATCTGCAATGCTCACACGGCCATACCTTTGAAGGTTGGTTCGCGTCCGAGGACGACTATCTGTCCCAATCCCAGCGCGGCATGGTGCAATGTCCCTTGTGTGGCGACGCATCGGTGCAAAAGAAGCTGAGCGCGCCGCGACTGAACCTTTCGACCCAGCGCCTGGAAAAGACCACCGAGGTGGAGATGGTGAATGGCGCCCAGCCGAATCAGGCGCTGATGGAAGCCTGGCTGGAGCTGTCCCGCAAACTCATCGCTCAAACGCAGGATGTGGGTGACCAGTTTGCCGAGGAAGCACGCAAGATGCACTATGGCGAAAAGGAAGAGCGTGCCATTCGCGGCAAGACCACGCTGGACGAGGCGCGCGCCTTGCTGGACGAGGGCATAGACGTGCTCCCCATGCTCCTGTCACCTGCGGTCAAAGAGACGCTGCAGTAAGCCGGGCAGGGCAGACCGGCTGGCCCGCCCCCGGGCCGGGATCAGGGATACAGGCCGCGCAGCTCACGCGCACGCAACATGCGTGTGCAGGCCACAATGAAGGTGGCGGTGCGCAAGCTGACCTTCTTCTCCTGCGCCACATGCCAGACGCCGGCAAAGGCTTCCTTCATGATGCGCACCAGACGGGCGTTGATCTCGTCTTCGGTCCAGAAGAAGCTGGAAAAGTCCTGCACCCATTCAAAGTAGCTTACCGTCACGCCACCTGCGTTGGCAATCACATCGGGCAGCACCAGGATATTGCGTTCATGCAGGATGTCATCTGCCTCGGGCGTGGTAGGACCATTGGCCCCTTCAATGACCATGCGCGCCTTGATGCGCCCGGCATTCTTGCTGGTGATCTGCTGCTCCAAGGCCGCGGGAATCAGGATGTCGCAGTCTACGTCCCAAAATGTATCGGGTTCAATGGATTCTGCCTGTGCGAACCCGGCTACGCTACCTTGCGTGGCCACATGGGCCAGCAATGCCGGAACGTCCAGCCCCGCCTCACGGTAGATGGTTCCGCCATGGTCCTGCACTGCGACGATGCGAGCGCCTGCCTGGGCAAACAACTTGCCTGCGATGCCACCCACATTGCCAAAACCTTGCACGGCAACGCGGGCCTTGGAGATATCCATGCCCAGGTGGTGTGCTGCCTCTGCACCCACGGTATAGACGCCTCGACCCGTGGCCTCCCTACGACCCAGGGAACCGCCGAGATCAATCGGCTTGCCCGTCACCACGCCGGTGGCCGTGGCGCCTTCGTTCATGGAGTAGGTATCCATCATCCAGGCCATGATCTGTTCATTGGTATTGACGTCGGGTGCCGGGATATCTTTGGTGGGGCCGATGATGATGCCGATCTCGCTGGTGTAGCGGCGCGTCATGCGCTCCAGTTCACCGCGCGACAGCGTCTTGGGATCGACTCGGATGCCGCCCTTGGCGCCACCGTAGGGCACATTGACCGCAGCATTTTTGACTGACATCCAAGCGGATAGGGCCATGACTTCAGACAGCGTGACGTCCTGGTGAAAACGCACGCCACCCTTGCCGGGGCCGCGCGAGGTGTTGTGCTGGACCCGGTAGCCCTCGAAGTGGGCGATGGTTCCGTTGTCCAGTTCAATGGGGACGTCCACGATCAGGGCCCGCTTGGGGCGCTTGAGGGTTTCGGCCCAGCGCGCCAGATGGCCCAGATAGGGGATGACACGATCCACCTGTTGCAGATACACGCCCCAAGGCCCCAGATTGTCCGCCTGCAGATAGGAGGGCAGCGAGTGACCGTAGGGATTGGGAATCTGATTGATGGGTGCCAGATTAGGGGTGTTTGCGTTCATGTTGCTCCAGTGAGTGCTCTTGTGATGCCCGCACTGTATGCCCCTGCCGACCAACTGTCTAAGGCCGGAATAATCTCAAACTATGCAAAAAAATTATGACCTAGCCTGAGGGCACGTGGCGCCGCATCAGGCCGTCTGATCGACAAATCTGCCGCTTGTCGGGTTCTGGCTGAGCGAAGCCCAAGGGTTGCTGCTCGTCTGCAGCGGATTGCTGGGAAAGGAAAAACTGTTGTCTGCGGCCGCGACCACTGGCGCCAGAAAGTCCTGCACCTTCTTGGATTCGGACACTGCGACCTTCTTGCGCAACTGCGAAGCGTAAGTGCTGTCTGCCTGGGCCAACTGGTTACTCAGAGTGTTCACTTTGGCCTGGCTCTTTTGTGCATCCTGCTCGGCCTGGTCTGCCTCGGTACGCAACTGCTTGGCTTCGGACTCCGCCTCGTCGGCTTCACGGCGCGCCTGTTCCAGCTTGGCACGGCCCTGCCACGCCTGGGCAGAAGGCGTGGCGTAGGTGGTGGCGGTAATGGCGACCATGGTGCGCTTTGCCGTTTTGGGTGTGAAACTCAGGCGACCGCGTTCAGATGCTGCCCCAGCTTTTCGCCGCGCGTGTTGGTGGTGGGTTTGGGCTGGGCGTCGGCAGACTTCTTCGCCGCATTGGCGTCTGGTTGCACTTCAGTGCGGTCCTTTTGTGCGGACTGCTTGGGTTTGCTGCTTTCGGTCGCCTGCACCGGGACCGTGGACTTTGCCTTGACTGGATCCATTGCGCGCTCCTGAAGTGGATAGGGTTACACCGCCAAGTGTACGAGCGCAGAGGCACCAATTCAAGCGCGCAGAGCCCCTTCCACCGGGGCCCGGTGCCTCAGGCGTTGAATTGCAGGGCGGCCAAGCCAGCGTATACACCGCCCAGCGCAACCAGTTGCGCATGGGTGCCTTGCTCCACCAGGCGACCGTGGTCCAGCACCACAATCAGATCGGCCTTTTGCACGGTGGCCAGGCGGTGCGCAATGACCAGCGTCGTACGGTTTTGCATGGCGGACTCCAGTGCTTCCTGCACGACACGTTCACTCTCCGCGTCCAGCGCGCTGGTGGCTTCGTCCAGCAGCAGCAGAGGCGGGTTCTTGAGCATGGCACGCGCGATGGCGATGCGCTGGCGCTGTCCCCCTGAAAGGCGTACGCCGCGTTCACCCAGAAAGGTGTCATATCCCTCCGGCAGGTTGGCGATGAAGGTGTCGGCAAAGGCCGCCTTGGCTGCTGCCCGCACCTCGTCGTCGCTGGCACCCGGTTTGCCGTAGCGGATGTTTTCCATGGCCGTGGTGGAGAAGATGACAGCATCCTGCGGAACAATGCCCACACGCTGGCGCAAGGCGTGCAGCGACATCTTTCGGGTATCGACTCCGTCGAGCACAATGCGGCCGCTTTGCGGGTCATAAAAGCGCAGCAGCAGCTGGAACACCGTGCTCTTGCCCGCGCCGCTGGGACCGACGATGGCCACGGTCTGCCCCGGTTGAATGACCAGCGAAAAATCGCTCAACGCCGCCTGACCCGGCCTGGATGGGTAGTGAAAGCCCAGTGCCTCAAAGGCAATGGCGCTGCCGCTGACGGGCATGGGCGCCTCAGTCGGACTGGCTGGCGAGGTCACGGGCGATTGCGTATGGAGCAATTCCATCAGGCGTTCGGTGGCACCCGCAGCCCGCAGCAAATCCCCGTACACCTCGCCCAGCACTGCAAATGCCCCCGCCAGAATGATCACGTACACCACGGTCTGACCCAGATGCCCCGCGGTGATACGCCCGGCAACCACGGCCTGCGTGCCCTGGTACAGGCCCCATAGCAGCGCTGCAGAAGTGGCAATGATGATGAAGGCCACCAGCACCGAGCGTGCACGTGTGCGGCGCAGGGCGGTGTCAAATGCCTGGCCGGTGGATTGGGTGAAGCGGTCGGATTCACGGTGTTCGGCGGTATAGCTTTGCACCACCGGAATGGCGTTAAGCACCTCAGCCGCAATGGCACTGGAATCGGCCACGCGGTCCTGGCTGGCGCGGGAGAGCTTGCGCACGCGGCGCCCGAACCACAGGCTGGGCAGCACGATGAGCACCAGCACCAGCGCCACTTGCAGCATGACGACCGGGTTGGTCCATATCAGGATGCCCAGTGCGCCCACTCCCATCACGAGGTTGCGCAGGCCCATGCTGAGTGAGGAACCCACCACGGTCTGCACCAGCGTGGTGTCGGCCGACAGGCGCGAGAGCACTTCACCGGTCTGCGTGGTTTCAAAAAATTCGGGACTTTGATGCAGCACATGCCGGTACACCGCATTGCGCAAATCCGCAGTGACCCGTTCACCCAGCCAGCTCACCATGTAAAAGCGTGCAGCAGACGTCAACCCCAGCGCCACCGCGACCGCGAACAGCACCGCGAAATGCTCCCGCAAAGCCATGACCTGTTCACCCTTGTTGGCCTGTACCAGGCCTCCGTCGATCAGGCTGCGCAGTGCCAGGGGAAACGCCAGCGTCGCCATGGCTGCCAGAACCAGAAACACCAGAGCCAGGCCAATGCGGCCACGGTAGGGCCTGAGAAACGGCAGAAGACCGGAAAGGGATTTGGGATTGCTGGCTTTGGGGCGTTCTTTGGTCATGGCAGCGAAGGTGGGGGCGATTGCTGCAATAGCAACCGCCAATTTTCAGGGATTGGCAAGCGGGGATCAGCCCTGGAGTCTGAGCGCCGAAGCATATCCGGTCATTTCCAGGTATCCACGGCCGACCCGGTGATTGTTGCTGTCCCACACTTCGCACAGACCTTCCCAGTAGATCGCGCCCGTGGAGTTACGGCTATCGAGTTCCTGGTTGTCCACCACGGCCTTGACCGTATAGAAATCAGCGGGCGTGCGCACCACCCATTCCACCGGGTAGCGGGCCTGGCTCAGCGGACTTTGCCAAAAGCGTACCGGTTTGAAGATCACCTCGCCCTGGCTGAAGGTGTACTGGGTGACGCCGGAGCGGAACGAGCCGCCATCCCAGATGGCGTTGCCACGGTTGTCGCGCAGACGAAAGGCTGTGAGGGCGCTGCCGTCAAACAGGTTGATGCCCATCCAGTCCCACCCCACGGCGCCACCGGCCAGCATTTCCTCGCTCCACTCATGGTCCAGCCACGCAGTGCCCGTATCCGCCTTGGCGGGCGTGCCTTGCAGCGTCAGTACACCGCTGGCCTTGAGCTGCGGCAGGCTGTAGTAATAGCTGGACTGGCGCGTATCCGGCCCTTTGCGCGAGAGGCCTTGCTGACCCTGCAGAAGCACTGCCTGGGTGGTGCCAAAGCGCAGGTCCATGGAGAAGTCCTCGGCCGTCACGCGGGCCCGCAGATCGCTTCCCTCACGCAGCAGGGACCAGTCGTGCAGGACGACCCCCGTGTCCAACACGCTGGCCGAAGCATTGTCGGCAGGGTTTTGTCCGGGTGTTTCACCAGACCAGCGGGCGATGCGCTGGTCGTGCCACATGCGCTTGCCCTGTACATCGGTGATGGCCGCATGGGCGAACAGCAGTTGTCGCGCTGCCAGGCGTGATTGCATGCCCTGTGTGCCGTCCACACGGCTGCGAAAGAAGGTGATCTGAAAGCCATGGCTGGCTTCCGGTTGGCCCAGCCAGCCGGTGATGTACCACCACTCTGTCTTGAACTCCGGGTGGGCGCCGGCATCCCGCGGAAACACCAGATGACGCGGCCTGACTTCGGCCACCGACGTTGCTGCTGGCGCGGCACGCAGATCGGTAGCGCCCAAGCCAGACCGGGCTGCCAAGGCACCCAGCAAGCCCTTGCCCAACAGGCGTCGACGGCTTGCGTTGGTCATTCAGGAAGCGCTATTTGCTATTCCCCAGCTTGGCCAGTCGGGGTGCCAAGGGCATGGGCGGCGTTCCAGAGAATTGGTCCAGGCGCTGCCCCATGGCGACTTCCAGTTGATCCAGGCGGACTTGGGCCGGAGGATGGGTGCTCATCTGCAAGGTGAACATGGGGTTGTCGGGCGCAGCCGTGCGCAGTTGCGTCAGGACGGCCACCAGACCATAGGGGTCGAAGCCGGCGCGTGTTGCCAAGGCCACGCCATTGCGGTCTGCTTCCAGTTCGTCGCTCTGGTCCAGACCCTTGGAGTAAAGGTCCCGCCCGATATTGAGCAATTGCTCGGACAGGCCGGCTGGCACGTTCTTGCTGAGTTGGCTGGCCACCAGCTTGGTCAACAGACCGGTCTGCGCCGATTTGCGGATCGCCTTGAGATGGTGCTTGGAAATCACGTGGTTGATTTCGTGCGCTAGCACACCGGCAAGTTCGGACTCGTCCTTGAGCGAATCAATCAGCCCCTTGGTCACAAAGATGTAGCCACCGGGGGCGGCAAAGGCGTTGTAGCCGTTGTCATCCAACACGGTAAACGTCCAGGGTAGGTCCGGACGCGAGGATTGCAGGCTGATCCAGCGTCCCAGCCGGTTGACGTAGCGCTGCAGCGCCATGTTGGGATGCATGGGTTTGGCACCCAGCAACACCGCGGCCAGGTTGCGTCCGATTTCGATTTCCTTGGGCTCGTCGATCTGGTCCAGTGACTGCGTCAGCAGGCCAACCAGATCTTGCCCTTCGGACTTGGCGTTGTTGGTCGGCGCAGCATTGTTGCTGCCGTTGAGGTTGAGCAGCTTGCCCAGACCTTCGGAATTGCTGCTGTTGGAATTGTTGCCGGACTTGCCCAGGTTTTGCAGCAATCCCCCCAGGGCCGATCCCAGATCCTGAGCTTGTGCACCGCTCAGCAGGGCACAGCTCAATCCCAGCGCGAGTGTGAGAGTTGGTATGGCGCGTTTCATCAGTTTCTCCGTTTGCCGGTGCCAAATACGTCATCCCCAGCCGGGGCCGCCGCCGGAGGTTGCGGCGCAGGAAGTGGGTCCACCGCCCTTGCCGTCAATTGTTCGTCGCTGGCAAAGCGTTTGGCTTGTGCCGCGTCCACACGCAGGCCTTCGGCCTGCTTCAAGGTCTGCATATTGGGTTGCGAATTGGCAATGTCCTCGGCGCCCAGGCCGCGTATGCCCACGGTGGATGTGGCAGTAGTGGTGGTCTTGGCGCCGTTGTTGACAAAGAAGTTGGTCAGCCCGCGCAAGGCACCGCTGGCGCCGCCGCCTGAACTGGCGGTGGACGCTGCCGAACCCACGTCGAACATATGGATCCAGCCGACCTGTCCGGCATCGGTCTTGACGTGCATCCACGGGCCCTGACGTTCAGGCAGGCGCGTGATCTGTGTTTGTGCTGGCAGGGAGATCACCGTCGGTGTGGTTTCTGAAGGGCCTTGCCGCAATTCGGCGGCGCGTTTGACCATCAGGGTCTCGGTTTGAGCATGTGCCCCCCACGCCACCAGAGCGGCGCAGGCAAGGGCAATCGACTTCCATCGCATGTTGCGTTTCCTTCCCGGAGAGTACAGGGCGCGGCAAAGCCATCAGCCCGTCGTTTATATGGCTGCCATTGTCGGCCATGGCGAGGCCCCAGGCAACCTGAGCCAACCTTCAATCCGACGCATTACCAGTCTTCCTTGACGGCCATCAGCGAGTCGCGACCGGCGGCCGATCGCCCGGACACCCAGGCGGTGATGGTGCCTGCCGCAATAACGGCCACAGAAAGCGTTAGCAGACGCAACCACGGAATGGTGAGCTCCATGGTCCAGTGAAAGCTTTGCGGATTGACCACGTGCACCAGCACCACGGATACGGCCAGGCCGAGCAGCACACCTGCCAGTGCGCCCAACGCGGTCCATGTCGCGCCCTCCATGGCAACCACGCGCAGAATCTGCCGCCGAGTCAGCCCCAGATGGGCGAGCAACCCGAACTCCTTGCGCCGTGCCAATACCTGTGCACTGAAGCTTGCCGCCACGCCAAACAGGCCTATACCCACTGCCACCGCCTGTAGCCAGTAGGTGACGGCAAAGCTGCGATCAAAAATCTTCAGCGTGATGGCACGTATTTGCGCTGCCGAGCCGAATTCCAGCAACTGACCCGCATGGCCGCCGCCCGCGGGGTCCAGTCGGTCGGCCAGATCGCGCAGGGTTTGTTCCACGCCATCCACGCTGGCTTCGGGTGTGAGCCAGAACGCAATGTCGTTGACCCGGGTGTCATCGCTGAGCCGGGCAAAGTCAGCCCGGTCCAGTGCAATGCTGCCGAACTGGCGGGCGTAGTCACGCCATACACCGGCCACGAAAAACACCGGCGCGGCAGCGGAGCCTGGGTGAGGGTCTGCGGCAAATATCTTCTCCAGGGGCGTGAATCGGGTGCCCGTCCGCGCGCCGTACAAATCCACCATGGCTTCGCTCACATAGATGCCAATCTGTCCTGCGGGCACCGGCAACGCTTCTCCCACCAGCGGCAGGCCCAGCACACCGCTTGCAGGGTCGCGCAGGCTGCGCACCATGAGGGCAACCGCAGGGCGCGAATCGTCCAGGTTCAAAGGCACGTTGCGCTGCACGCTGACGCGCTCCACGCCTGGCACATGCGATGCGGCCTGCACGAAGGCGGCATCGAAGTAGCTCAGCTCATTGGCGCTGCCATGCACGGCGCTGCGCACGTAGAGGGATGCAGGTAGCACGGTGTCCAGCCAGCTGGTCACGGAAAGCCGGAAGCTGCTCACCATGACGGTCAACGCCACGGCCAGACTGAGGGAGGCAACCACGCCGCTGACGGCCACGGCCGCACTCTCCCGCACGCGGCGCGCGCGCTCCACGGCGAGCATGGGCAAGGCCTTGTGGGCCACCCAAGGCGCCAGCCGATCCAGTACCACGCCCACCAGCCAGGGTAGGGCGACGATGCCGCCCATCAGCAACAGGCCCACGCTGACGTAGGCCGCCAAGGGCACTCCAGCCATGGGCGGCATCAAGGCCAGCAAGACGCCCGTCAACAGCACCAGCGGTCCGACCCAGGCACGCTGGTGCCGCGCCAGCGAGGCACCCAGCCCCTTGAGTGTTTGCGCCGGGGGCAGCGCCTGAGCCAGTCGGGCAGGCCACCAGGCTCCCAGGAGGGCCGTGGCCACACCCAGGGTGGCGAAGACCATGGCAGCGACATAGCTCCACTGCAATGCTGGCGCAGCGCCGGGAAAATAACCGCCGCCCAAATCGCCGCCCAGCAGTCGCAACGCTGTGGCGGCCAGCCCGGTCCCCAGCGCGATACCCAGTGCACTGCCCAAAAGCCCCAGCACGGCGGCCTCGAGCAGGACCAGCTGCAGCCGTTGGCGCCCGGTCAGGCCTAGCACGCCCAGCAAGGCGAACTGCTGGGCCCTGCGCGACACACTCAAGGCCAATACGGAAAACACCAGAAAGCCGCCAGTGAACAGGGCGATCAATGCCAGCACCGTGAGGTTGACACGGTATGCGCGCGAGAGGTTGCCGACGCGCTCGGCCGCATCACCGGGTGGGGATAGCACGACATCCTTGCTCCAGCCGGGTGTGGACTGCACGGCGCGCACGAAAGCGTCCCGGTCGGTGCCGGGCTTGAGGCGTATGTCCACGCGGCTGAGCCGCCCTTGTCTGCCAAAAAAGTCCTGCGCTGCCCCAATGTCCATCACCGCCAGCGGACTGCCACCGGCATGCACGCTGCCGGCTACCCGCGCAGACTTCAGTTGCATACCCTGCTGCAGGTTCACTTGGGTGCTGCCCAGACGCAGGCTGGCCATTGCATTCAGGAATACCGTGTCGGGAGCAAACAGGGCCATGCGACCGTCATTGCCCGACGGAAGTGGCATGAGGTCAGGCGCCAGCAGGCCCATCTGCAAGGCGTCCACGGCGACGATGCGCAGCAGCTGACGTTGTGGCGGTTTGCCGCCGGTGCCGTCGAGTAGGGCGTAGGTGCTGAGCTCCAGCACCGGTGCTGCAATGGAAACCTCAGGGCGTTGCAGCAAGGTGGACAGGATCGCTTCACTGAATTCGGCATTGACCGATGTACTGCGCAACTCCAGATCTGCCTTTCCATCCACGGAACGCACCGCCTGCGAGAACTCGTCCAGTGCGGACTCGTTGATCAGGTGGACGGCAAATGCCAGTGCCACACCCAACATGACAGACACCACGGCGGCCACATTGCGCCAAGGGTGGTGCAAAAGCTCCTGCAGGGAAAACGTTTTGAGCAGTGGCCACAAAGGGGAAAACATCCCCGCATTGTGCGGGTTTGCGGGCGCGCCCGTGGTGCCACGCCCAAACCTAGTTTCTGCGTTGGCTGCTGGCGAACTGGGCAGCGGGCACGTGGCCGCGAAACAGCTCGGTAATGGCTTGAATCTTTCGGGTGGCCAAGGTCTCACCGCAATAGTCACACAGCAGGTGCATGACTTCGCTACGCAGATACCACAGCGACTGTATGTCGGGCGCATTCATGACTTTGCGCCATACCGGGCGCTGCGTGCAATGGCGGTCCAGGTAATCGGCCATGCAATCCATCATGCGTGCGCGTATCAGTTCGGTCTGGGAAGGAGCTTGCGTTTCGACATCCGCATCACGCAGGAGCCCCAGCAGGCTCGATGAAAAGCGTGAAATTTTCCAGCTCATGGGTCGGGTTTCCTCCAGTCCCGCCGAGCTTAATTGCTGCCCGCGGGAAATGGCCTGCCCAAGGTGTAACAGTCTGTGAGAATCCGCGGCAATTGCAACCGGCGCCCAGGCCGCATGCCCTAGCCAGCAAGCGGCTGCAGACCGTCGGCACGCAGTTGCAGAACACGGTCCGCCTGTTCCGTAGCGGCTACCGAATGGGTGACCAGGACCAGGGAGGCGCCGTGGGCCCGGCATTGGTCCACCAGCGCGCGCATGACCAAGGTTGCCGTGGTCGGATCCAGATTGCCGGTGGGCTCGTCTGCCAGCAACAGGCGCGGCTTGTGCACCAGTGCACGGGCGATGGCCACCCGCTGTAACTGACCGCCACTGAGCTGCTGCGGCAGCCTCCGACCCAGCATGCCCATACCCATGGCATCGAGCATGGCCTGCACCCGTGCGTCGTCGGGCCGGTTGAGCAGCAGCAAGGGCAGGGCAATGTTCTGTGCCACGTCCAGATGCGGCAGCACGTGGAAAGCCTGGAAGACAAAGCCCACCTTTTCACGGCGCAGCAGCGCACGTGCGTCTTCGTCCAGCGTGGCCAGGTCCGTGCCTTGGAGTTGCACGCTGCCGCTGTCCCAATGGTCCAGGCCAGCCATGCAATTGAGCAAGGTGGACTTGCCCACGCCCGATTCCCCCACGATGGCTACAAACTCGCCTGGCACCACGTCCAAGGTGACATGGGCAAACACCGGCGCGTCGCCATAGCGTTTGCTCAAGTTTTGAATGTGCAGGGTCATGGTGTGGGGTGGTGCGCCCGGCAGGCCAAATCCACTTGGTGCAGTACGTGGCTCAGTGCATCTTGCTGATCGCAGGCCACGATGTGACGCTGCGGCATGGAGCGCAGCCAGGTGATCTGGCGTTTGGCCAATTGGCGCGTGGCAAAAATGCCCTTGTCGCGCAGCTCGGCCATGGGCCACAGGCCGTCCAGCGCCTCCCAGGCCTGACGGTATCCCACGCAGCGCATGGAGGGCAGATCGATATGCAGGTCACCGCGCGCACGCAGTGCCACGACCTCTTTCAGGAAACCTGCCGCCAGCATGGCGTCAAAACGCTGCGCAATGCGTGCGTGCAGCCAAGCGCGGTCGGTGGGCTCCAGGGAAATCAGGGCGCCGGTGTGCACGTTCGCGTCGCCTTCGGATTGCCGCGCATGAAAATGCGACAGCGGTTGCCCGCTGACGCGAAACACTTCCAGCGCACGCTGGATGCGCTGGCTGTCCGCCGGCGCCAGGCGCTGTGCGGTAACGGGGTCCACCAACGCCAGTTGGGCATGCATGGCGGGCCAGCCTTTTTCCAGGGCTTCCTGCGAGAGGGCCTCACGTACGGCTGCATCGGCCGGTGGCATGTCGTCCAGTCCGTCAAACAAGGCCTTGAAGTACAGCATGGTGCCGCCCACCAGCAAGGGCAGTTTGCCGCGCGCCTGGATGTCCCGCATCAGTGCGCGGGCATCACGCACAAATTCGGCCGCGCTATAGGCCTGCAAAGGGTCACGGATGTCGATCAGATGGTGGACTACGGCGGCACGCTCCTCAGCGCTCGGCTTGGCGGTGCCTATGTCCATGCCGCGGTAGACCAGCGCAGAGTCCACGCTAATGATTTCCACGTCCCAGCGCCTGGCAATTTCCAGCGCGGCTGCGGTCTTGCCTGAAGCGGTTGGCCCTGCCAGCGCGATGTGAAAGGGCAGGGGTGCGGACTCAGTTCTCGCCATAGCGTTGCACCAGGGTCCAGGCGCTCAGGACCAGTAGCACACTCCAAAAGCCCATGCCCCAGGCCAGTGGCAACACGCTTCCATCCATATGCGTGCCCAACCATTGCCCGGTGAAAAAAGCTGCCAGCATCATCAGAAAGCCATTCATGGCAGAAGCTGCGCCAGCCGCTTGCGGGAAGGGGCCTACCGCACCACTTTGCCCACAGGGCTGGTGTATGCCATGACCGAAGATGAAGGCGCTCATGGGCAACATGATGGCCCAACCCGCGCGAAAGCCCAACCAAGCCAGCAAGGGCATGCCGACGCCGCAGGCCAGCGAAGCCAATCCCGCCCAAGCCACCGTGCGTCGTACGCCCAGATGACGCACCATGCGGCGGCATGCAAATGTGCCGACCAGGTAGATGAAGGAGTTCAGGAACATGGTCAGACCATATTGCGTGGTGGTGAAGCCCAGTACCTTGATGTAGACGAAGGACGATGCTGCCAGAAAGGTGAAGAGTCCGCCGTAGGAGCACAGTGAGAGTGCCGAGAAGGCAACGAATTCCGGGTTGCGCAGAATGTGCAGCCAGGTGCGCAACAAGGTTCGCCACTCCAGTGCGCGCGGATTTTTTTGGGGCACGGTCTCTTCAAAGCGCAAGGCGATCAAGACCAGAGCCAGCGCGCCAAACGCGGCCAGCGCCGACAGGGCCGCGTGCCAACCCCACAGCGCGGTCAGCACGCCCCCCAGCGGCGCTGCAATGCAGGCCAGAACGCCCAGGCCGCTCAAGCCCTTGGACATGGCGGTGGCGCCTTGTGCCGGCGCATACAGGTCACGCACGATGGCGCGTGCGCACATCACGGCAGCACCCATGGCAATGCCTTGCAGCGTGCGCCAGTAGATCAGTTGCTCCATCGTGGACACCAGCGCACAGGCGATGGACGCTACCAAGTAGGCCAGCAGGCCAACCAGCAGAACCGGCCTGCGCCCGAAGCGGTCAGACACCGGGCCCCACACCAGCTGCGAAGCGCCAAAAGCCAGTAGCAGGGCAGAGAGCGTGAGCTGGGCCTGCGCCATGCTGGCCCCCAGGTCCTGTGTGAGACCGGGCAGGGCAGGCAGATAGAGATCGGTGGTGATGGGTTGCAGGCCCAGCAGCATGGAAAGCGTCAAGACCACCATGGCGGTGGACATGCGGTTGTGGGCGGGAGTGTCGGTCATGGCTATAGGCTGCATGGGTCAGCTCGCAAGAATGCGTTTGCGCGTTACGTTGTGCAGCATGAACGCCAGGCCGGTGGCAGCGACGGTCAGGCCGACTACCAGCGCAATCCAGAATCCCTGCGCTTGCATGGGCTGCGCTGGCGCAAAAGGCAGCCACTGCGGCGCCAACCCCAACACCACGCCCAGGGGTAGTGAAAAACCCCAGAAGGCCGCCAGATGCAGCACCATGGGCGAGCGCGTGACCTTGTAGCCGCGGATGGCACAACTCAGGACCACTTGTGTGCAGTCGGATATCTGGAACAGGGCGGCAAAGAGCAGCAGGTGCGCGGCCACTGTCGCAACGGTGGCGTCACTGGTATAGGCAGACGCAATGCCATGACGCATCAGTGCCATGCCGGCCGCCGACAGGATGGCAAAGGCCAGCGACACGCCCACACCGACCCAGGCGCGAAAGCGCGCGGTCACCGCGTCCTGAGCGCCCAGGCTCTGACCCACGCGGGTCAGCAGGGCCAGCCCCAGACTGAGCGGCACCATGAAAGTCAGCGAGGTGAAGTTCAATGCAATGGCGTGCGCTGCCACTTGGGCACTGCCAAACTTGGCAACCATGAGCGCGATCAGGCTGAAGGCGCTGGTTTCGGCAAAGTAGGTCACGCCTATGGGTAATCCCAGGCGGAACAGGCTGCGCAGCTTGGCTGCATTGGGTCCTTCAAAGTGGGTGAACGGCCAGGTTCGGCGGTAGGCGGGGCTTAGCCGCATCCACAGCAACATGGCACTCAGGTTGAACCACACGCACAGCATGGTGGACCAGGCGCAGCCCACGCCGCCCAGGGCAGGAAAGCCCCCGTTGCCAAAGACCAGCAACCAGTTGATGCAGCCATTGAGCAGCAATGCCACCAGGGCAATCACCATCATGGGCTTGGTCTGGTTGATGCTGGTGCTGTATCCGTACAGCACGCGGTAGCAGGAGAAGGCCGGCAGGCCGAAGCTGGCGACGTGCACAAAGTCTTTGGCTACGGCGCGCACCTTGGGCTCCAGGTTCATGACATCAAATACCTGGGCCGCCAGATTGGCGATTCCGAAGGCCAGCAACCCCACTGCCAGAGCCTTCCACAAACCTTGGCGCACCAGATGGGGAATGGCATGATGCTCTTCAGCACCCACGTGGTGGGCCACTAGCGGATTGATGGACATCAACAAGCCCATCAAGGTGAGCATGGTCATGTTCCAGATGGACACGCCCAGTGACACGCCGGCCAAGTCCTGCGCGGACGCGTGCCCCGCCATGGCCACGTCGGTAACAGACATGCCAACCGTGGCCAGTTGCCCGATCAGAATGGGCCAGGCCAGGTGCCACAAGGAGCGTATTTCTGTCAGAACGCGTCGGTTGCGAGGAAGGCGCGCGGCATGCGTAGTTGTAGAGTCGGGAGGGAGGGTCATCAGCCGGATGATTCTAGTGGGCCGTTGCATCAAGGCGGGATAAAGCATGAACTGGTTGTATCTGGCAGTTGCCATCGTTTTGGAAGTCATAGCCACTTCGGCGCTGAAGGCGTCCGATGGCTTTACCAAATTGCTGCCCTCCGTGCTGGTGGTGTTGGGCTATGCCGCCGCCTTCTACACTTTGTCGCTGACCCTGCGCACCATGCCTGTGGGCGTGGTCTATGCGGTGTGGTCGGGCGTGGGTGTGGTGCTGATCACGCTGGTGGGCTGGCTGCTGTTCAATCAGGAGCTGGATGTACCCGCGTTCATCGGCATTGGATTGATCTCTTCAGGCGTCATCGTTCTCAACTTTTTTTCTCGGGTAGTGCCGCACTAAATCTGTGCGAGTCTCCCCGGCGACAGGGGTTAACCCTTAAGTATTTTGACGATTAATTTTTTTGGGCTTGCCACTGAAAATTTCTCAAGGCAAATAAGTGCCTTTTGCTATCGGCAAGCAAAAAGAACGACGGCGAAGTTTGATAAATTCGTTTAGATTACTGCATCGACCCGAACATCAGATTTGGGCGTTGACGGCAACAGTCAGCAAGCTGGTTGGCAAGCACGTCGCAGGATTTATTTTCAATATGGAGACAACATGACATTTCAATTCGCCAAGCGCGCCTCCCTTATCGCCATTTCCACTGCCATCCTCGGTTTTGCCGGCATGGCACAGGCTGCAGACCCCATCAAGATCGGCGTATCTGGCCCCTTTACCGGTGGTTCTTCTTCCATGGGGGTGAGCATGCGTGACGGCGTCAAGCTGGCCGTGGATGAAATCAACAAGGCTGGCGGTGTGCTGGGTCGGCAATTGCAAGTCGTCGAGCGTGACGACGAGGCCAAGAACGAGCGTGGCGTGCAAATCGCGCAAGAACTGATCAACAAGGAAAAGGTCACCGCTACCGTGGGCTTCATCAACACCGGTGTGGCCCTGGCTTCGCAACGCTTCTACCAGGAAGCCAAGATTCCCGTCATGAACAACGTGGCCACCGGCTCCGTCATCACCCACCAGTTTGATGACCAGCCCGAAAACTACATCTTCCGCAATGCGGCGCACGACAGCATCCAGGCCCCCATGATCGTGGAAGAGGCCATTGCCAAGCGTGGCTTCAAGAAGGTCGCCATCCTGGCTGACAGTACCAACTACGGACAGCTCGGTCGCGCCGACCTGGAGGCCGCGCTCAAGCTCAAGGGTATTTCGCCAGTGGCTGTAGAGAAGTTCAACATCAAGGATGTGGACATGACGGCACAGCTGCTCAAGGCCAAGGAAGCCGGTGCAGAAGCCATCCTGACCTACGGCATCGGACCTGAGCTGGCACAGATTGCCAACGGCATGACCAAGCTGGGCTGGAAAGTTCCCATGGTCGGCAGCTGGACCCTGTCTATGGCCAACTACATCGACAACGCCGGCCCCGGTGGAGAAGGTGCACGCATGCCGCAAACCTTTATTCAAGAACCTACAACGC
Organism: Rhodoferax sp. GW822-FHT02A01; assembly: GCF_038784515.1. NCBI lineage: Bacteria > Pseudomonadati > Pseudomonadota > Betaproteobacteria > Burkholderiales > Comamonadaceae > Rhodoferax > Rhodoferax sp. GW822-FHT02A01. The sequence goes on along the minus strand of NZ_CP152376.1, from coordinate 4,992,862 downwards.
CCAAGCGTCAATCCTTCATCATCAACTACCTGAAGACCTTCAACCCCAAGAATGCCCGCATCGACTCGCCTGTGTCGGCAGCGCAGGGTTATGACTCCATCTACCTGCTGGCCGCGGCCATCAAGCAGGCCAATTCCACCGAAGGCCCGAAGATCAAGGCCGCACTGGAAGACCTGAAGGCTCCGGTTGAAGGCGTGGTGACCACTTACAACAAGCCCTTCACCGCCAAGGACCACGAAGCCATTACCGCCAACATTCCGGTGTTCGGTGAAGTCAAGGGCCAGCGCGTGGTGTATGCCTATGAAGCCGACTTCAAGAAGGCTTCCGAAGTGCGTGTGAAGGACGTGAACGCCAAGGGCGCTCTGGTCATCAAAAAATAAGCCTCGCATTGCTGGCAATGCTCCGGGCATCGCCCCAGTCCACAAGGCTGGCGCGGTGCCTTTTTTCAGCCGGAGCGCAGTTCATTCACTGATTTTTTGCAAGAGACCCACTTATGGAAATCCTGTTACAACTTGTCTATAGCGGTATTGCGCTGGGCATGATTTACGCGGTCATTGCCTTTGGCTACCAACTGACCTTCCAGACCTCCGACACCCTGAACTTCGGTCAGGGTGATGCGCTCATGCTGGGTGCCATGGTGGGGCTGACACTGGTCAACAAGGGTATGAACTACTGGGCCATGCTGCCGGTGGTGATTGTGTTTGGTCTGGTACAAGGTGCGGTGGTAGAGCGCATCGGTGTGGCTCCCGCCATCAAGATCAAGAGCGAGTTCGGCTGGATCATGTCCACCATCGCGCTGGGCATCATCTTCAAGAACGTGGCTGAGAACATCTGGGGGCGTGACGACCTGAAGTTCCCTTCGCCCCTGCCGGAATCTCCCATGAAGTTCCTGGGCGCCAACGTGCTGCCCATGGAGGTGCTGGTGGTGGTGGGTGCGGTGCTGATGATGCTGGCGGTGGAGTTCTTCAACCGCAAGACCATTTACGGCAAGGCCGTGGTTGCCACCTTCAATGACCGTGACGCGGCCAAGCTCATGGGTATCAATACCGGGCTGGTGATCACCTTCTCCTACGCGCTGTCGTCCGCCACAGCGGCATTTGCCGGCGCATTGATTGCGCCCCTCACATTGACCGGTGCCACCATGGGGGCGGTGCTCGGTCTCAAGGCGTTTGCGGTGGCCATCATCGGCGGCCTGACCAGCGGTATGGGCATCATCGTGGGTGGCATCATCCTGGGTGTGGCCGAGACCACCACCGGCTTCTACCTGTCCACCGGCTACAAGGACGTTCCCGGTCTGGTGCTGCTGCTCTTGGTACTGGCACTCAAACCTTCCGGCTTGTTCGGCAAAACCGCGATCAAGAAAGTCTGAACATGAACAGCAAGTCTCTAATTTCCGGCATCGTTGGTATTGCCGTCCTCGCGGCTGCGCCGCTCTACACCAGCAACCCGTATTACATCCACATGATCGGAACGATCATGATTTACGCCATCCTGCTGTTCGGTCTGGACATTGTGGTGGGGTACACAGGCCAGGTCTCTCTGGGACACGCAGGTCTGTTCGGTGTGGGCTCCTACACGGCTGGCGTGTTCTTCATGAAACTGGGTGCGCCGCTGTGGGTGATCATCCCGGCCAGCATAGGCGTGACGGCAGGCTTCGGAGCGCTGTTGGCCCTGCCGGCCTTGCGCGTAACTGGCCCTTACCTGGCCATGGTGACATTGGCCTTTGGCACCATCATCCAGATCCTGATCAATGAGATGGACTTCCTCACCGAAGGACCTCTGGGCATCAAGATCCCCAAGCCCAGCATTGCGGGAATGCAGCTCAATGAAAACGGTTTCTACTGGACCGTGCTGGCCTTGATGGTGATCTCGCTGGTGGTGGTGGACCGCATTCTCAAGTCCCAGTTGGGGCGCGCCTTCGAAGCCCTGCGTGGCAGCCCGGTCGCGTCGGACTGCATGGGCGTGTCGGTGTATCGCTACAAGGTGTATGCCTTTGTGATCAGTGCCGGCTTTGCCGGTCTGGCCGGCTGCCTGTATTCCTATTCCGAGCAATACATTTCGCCCAATACCTATAACTTTGAGTTGACGGTGCTGTTCCTGCTGGCGGTGATCATGGGCGGACGCAAGTCACGCGTGGGTTCGCTCCTGGGGGCGGCCATCATCGTGATATTGCCCAAGCTGCTGGATGATCTGGACTTGTTCCGTCAGGTGGCCTCTACGCTGGCCGTGCTGATGCTGGTGGGAGGAGCCATTGCCATTGCTCGCAAGATGACCACACCCAAGGCCATGGTACTGCCAGTGGTGGGCACGATGGCGCTGGCGGGCTTTTCCTTCTGGCTGCAGTCGATTACCGATTGGCGCCTGTCCATCTTCGGTTTGATGATCCTGTTCGTGGTGTATTACCTGCAGGACGGCATCGTCGGCTTTGTGCGTACCCTGTTTGTACGCAAGGGTCCGCGCGCCGGCCGTGCCGTGGTGCTGTCCGCTGGCGCCCACAAGGACGCCATCATGAACGCCTCGGCCACGGACGCTGGCAAGGACTTGCTGGTGGCCAAGGGCGTGCTGATGCAGTTTGGCGGTCTCAAGGCCATCAACCAGGTCGACATCTCGGTCAAGCGCGGCACCATCCACGGACTGATTGGCCCCAACGGCTCCGGCAAGAGCACGATGATGAACGTGCTGACCGGTATTTACGTGCCCACAGCCGGCGCCATCGAGTTCGCTGGCCGCTCCGTCGTCGGCCGCACATCCTCCGACATCGCTTTGTCAGGCATTGCACGTACCTTCCAGAACGTGCAGCTATTCGGTGAAATGACGGCGTTGCAAAACGTGCAGGTCGGCTTGCACCACACCTTCCGCAGCAACATCGTGGACGTTGCCCTGCACAGCCCGCGCTACAACCGGGAAGAAGCATCTTCCATTGAGCGTGGCTTGGGATTGATCGAGTTTGTCGGTCTGGCCGATCTGGCCAACGAGGAAGCGCGCAATCTGCCCTATGGCAAGCAGCGCCTGCTGGAAATTGCCCGCGCGCTGGCGTTGGACCCTCAATTGCTGCTGCTCGATGAGCCAGCTGCAGGCCTGACCGCGCCCGACATCAAGGAATTGATCGCCATCATCCGCAAGATCCGTGACCACGGCATCACCGTGATCCTGATCGAGCACCACATGGACGTGGTGATGGGCGTGTGCGACAACGTGTCGGTGCTGGACTTTGGCCAGAAGATTGCCGAGGGCAAGCCCGCTGAAGTGCAGGCCAATGAAAAAGTGATCGAGGCTTACCTCGGTGGCACCGCTGCATAAGAACAGGATTTCACCATGTTGAGTATCAAAAATCTGGCAGCCGGCTACGGCAAGGTGCAAGTGCTGCACGGCATCTCCATTGAAGTGCCCAAGGGCAAAGTGGTTACGCTGATTGGCTCCAACGGTGCGGGCAAGACCACCACCATGCGCGCGGTCTCCGGCATGATCAAGCCCACTGCGGGCGAAATCAGCCTGCATGGCAAGCGTGTGGATGGACTGGAGTCCTACACCATTGCCAAGCTGGGGCTGGCCCATTCGCCTGAAGGTCGGCGCGTATTCGCCACCATGAGCGTGACCGACAACCTGATCCTGGGCGCTTTCCCGCGCCTGACCGGAAGCCGCCCCAAAGGGGATGTGCAAGGGGATCTGGAAAAGGCCATGGAGCTGTTTCCCCGCCTGAAAGAGCGTCGCAACCAGTTGGCCGGCACGCTGTCCGGTGGTGAGCAGCAGATGCTGGCCATGGCCCGCGCCGTCATGCTCAACCCCGAGATCGTGCTGCTGGACGAACCCTCCATGGGCCTGGCGCCGATTCTGGTGGAGGAGGTGTTTCGCATCATCGAGGACCTGAAATCCCGTGGCGTAACCATGTTGCTGGTGGAGCAGTTCGCTGCTGCGGCGCTCAAGGTGGCGGACTATGGCTATGTGCTGGAAAACGGCCGTATTTCGGTGCATGGCGAAGCTGCCAAGCTGCGCGACGACCCGGCCGTGAAGGCGGCCTACCTGGGCGGCGGGCACTGATGCTCCCGATGGGGAATGGGTAGGGAAGGGTTTGCTGGAAATCGCTTGAAAAACCGCTGTCAGTCGTTAAACTGCAATTTCTTTCAAATTTTGCGGTCCTTGTGGGCCTGCAGGGTTGAAGGCAAAGGTGGCTCCAAGCCAAATCAAAAATACCCAGTGAATCCACGTGAGTTCCCGCAAGTCCCCCCCACCTGCCTCCGAAGCAGCCCCGGCCAAGGTTGGCCGGGTCCCCGAAAAATCCAAAGCCATGGATCTGGGGCTTGTCGAGCGTAGACGCACTGTCAGACCATTGCCAGTGCCCGATGCGGTGGAGAGCAATGGCGATACCGATTGGGCGACCTTTCAGGCGCTCAGCACCGATCAGCCCGACAAAACCTAACGTACCCCTATGTCCTCTGGAAAAATCCTGGTAGCCCAAGGCGGTGGTCCCACTGCAGTCATCAACCAGTCGCTTGTGGGGGTTGCCTTGGAAGCCAGACGCTTCCAGCAAGTGGCGCACATCTACGGCGCCATGCATGGCGTACGTGGCATCATCAACGAGGACTTTCTGGACCTGACCCAGGAGACCAGCCACAACCTGGAGCTGGTGGCCAACACGCCTTCGAGTGCGCTGGGCTCCACCCGCGACAAGCCCGATGTGCCGTATTGCAAAGAGATCTTCAAGGTGCTGCGGGCGCACCAAATCGGTCACTTCTTCTACATCGGTGGCAACGACTCCAGCGACACCGTGCGCATCGTCAGCGAAGAGGCGCGCAAGGCCGGCTACCCGCTGCGCGCCATCCATATTCCCAAGACCATTGACAACGACCTCGTGGGCAACGACCACACGCCCGGCTTCCCATCCGCCGCACGCTTTGTGGCGCAGGCCTTTGCCGGGGCTAACCTGGACAATGCCGCGCTCCCCGGTGTGTATGTGGGCGTTGTGATGGGGCGCCATGCCGGATTTCTGACAGCCGCATCCGCACTGGGAAAGAAATTCCCTGACGACGGTCCGCATCTGATCTATCTGCCGGAGCGCACTTTTGTGCTGGAACAGTTCCTGGCCGACGTGAAGGCAACCTACGAGCGCTACGGCCGCTGTGTCATTGCAGTTTCCGAAGGCATTCACGACGCCAGCGGTGCGCCCATTGCTACCTTGCTGGCTAAGGATTTGGAGCACGATGCCCATGGCAATGTGCAGTTGTCCGGCAATGGGGCGCTGGCAGATCTGCTGTGCGAGGAGATCAAGAGCAAGCTCAAGATCAAGCGGGTACGTGGTGATACCTTCGGTTACCTGCAGCGTTCCTTCATCGGCTGCGTGTCCGATGTGGACCAGCGCGAGGCGCGCGAGGTCGGCGAAAAGGCCGTGCAGTTTGCCATGTGGGGTGGCAAGGATGGCTCTGTTTCCATCAAGCGCACCGGCTTCTATTCCGTGGACTATGAGCTGCTGCCGCTGGACGCAGTGGCAGGCAAGACCCGCACCATGGAAGACGAGTTCATCGATTCCTCCGGTACCGGGGTGACGGACGCATTCAGGCTCTACCTGCGCCCTTTGCTGGGTTCGGGTATGCCGGATGCCTTCCGGCTGCGCAACAACCGCGTGCCCAAGGTACTTTCCTGATAGGGAAGGGGCCTAGCGGCCGCGCAGGAACAGCGCATCCAGATCGCGCAGGCTGATCTGGCGCCAGGTTGGGCGGCCGTGGTTGCACTGGTCGCTGCGCTCCGTGGCTTCCATGTCGCGTAGCAGGCCGTTCATTTCTTCAATCGTCAGCTTGCGGTTGGCCCTGACGGCACCATGGCAGGCCATGGTGGCCAGCAACTCGTTTTGGGCACGTTGAATGACCGTGCTGGCGTCGTGCTGGCTGAGTTCTGCCAATACGCTACGTGCCAGCTCCACGGCATCTCCTTGCGCCAGCGCGCTGGGCACGGCGCGTACGGCCAGTGTCTTGGGAGAGAACGGAGAAATTTCCAGACCCAGTGTGTGCAGCGTATCGGCATGCGCTTCTGCCGTTGCCACCTCGGTCGGTGTGGCGGCAAAGGTCACGGGAATCAGCAGCGGCTGGCTGGACAGACCTTGCAGCAAGCCGTCCGCTGTGCTGGCCGAGCCCAACTGGTTCTTGAGCCGCTCATAGACGATGCGCTCATGGGCCGCATGCATATCCACCACGATCAGGCCTTGTGCATTCTCGGCCAGGATATAGACGCCTTGCAGCTGTGCCAGGGCACGTCCCAAAGGCCAGTCTTCGCTGGAAGGCGCGGGGGCAGATGCAGCACCCGTTGCAGGCGTGGAAGGTGCGAGGGTGGGCGCGGGGCTCTTGGACCACAGGGCGCCCAACTCGCTGACGCGGTGCCCGCCCTGGGGTTGTGTGCCAAAGGACATGCTGGGCTGTGCCGAGTACATCGGCGTGCTGCTCGCCCGGTTCGGCTCCGGGGCAAATGCCGTCGAACCCAAAGCAGATGGAGTCCACGTAGGAGCAGGCGCTGCTTGCGCGCTTGCGTCTGCTGCGCCTTGCGCCGCTGCTTGCGCGCGCGGTACGGCCAGAGTGTCTTCCACCGCGTGGCGAACAGCCTGATGCACTTCGCGACTGTCTCTGAAACGCACCTCGATCTTGGTGGGGTGTACGTTCACATCCACCCGGGTCGGGTCCATGGCCAGGTAGAGCGCATAGATGGGTTGGCGGTTGCCGTGCAGCACATCCTCATACGCACTGCGCGCTGCATGGGTGATGACCTTGTCGCGCACAAAGCGGCCATTGACGTAGGCAAACTGCTGGTCTGCGCGCGAGCGGGCCGCATCGGGGATGCCGGCACGGCCCCAGACACGCAACGCAGGTTGTGCGTCGGGACGTGGCAGTTGCGACGGGTTGCGGCTGACCCATTGGATGCGGATGCTTTGCGCTACAAAGTCGGCACCCAGCACGTCGTGCAGACGCTGGTCCAGCGCGTCCAATGCTTCGCCCGTGTCGACAACTAGACCGGTGCCCGCATCGAATGCCGCACAGCGGCGCCATTGCTCAATCAGCTTGCCCTCGTGCCAGATGGCAAAGCCCACGTCGGGGCGCGCCAGGGCATGGCGGCGCACGGATTCGATGCAGTGCGCCAGCTCGGTTGCGTCGGTCTTGAGGAACTTGCGTCGTGCGGGAGTGCTGTAAAACAGCTCCTTTACTTCCACGGTAGTGCCGGTGCTGCGTGCCACTGGCCGCAATTCACCGGTGCGTCCATCCAGCAGGAACGCTTCTGACGTACCCGCAACCCGGGAAAGAATGGCGCAGTCTGCAATCGCATTGATGGCCGCCAACGCTTCACCGCGAAAGCCCATGGTTGCTACCGATTCCAGCTCCAGCAGGCTGCCGATCTTGCTGGTGGCATGGCGCCTGAAGGCAATGGGCAATTCCTCGCGCACGATGCCCATGCCATCGTCCTCGACGCTGATCAGGCGCACGCCGCCAGCCAGCAGGCGCACGGTGATTTGCGTGGCGCCGGCGTCCAATGCGTTGTCCACCAATTCGCGCACGACGGAAGCGGGGCGCTCCACCACTTCACCGGCGGCAATCTGGCTGATGAGTTCGTCGGGCAGCTCGCGGATGGGGCGACGGGGGGAGGGGGATGAGAGGACGGCGTTCACCCAGCCATTTTAGGGCGATGGCCGGGTGTCACAGGAGCGGCAAACAAGCCAGAGATAATCGAAGGTTATGGACATTCTTCCCCAACTCCTTGATTTCATTCTGCATGTCGACAAGCATCTGGAGCTTTTTATCCAAAACTACGGCTTGTGGGTGTATGCGTTGCTGTTCCTGATTATTTTTGTGGAGACCGGGGTGGTGGTCATGCCCTTCCTGCCGGGCGATTCGCTGCTGTTCGTGGTGGGTGCCATGTGCGGTGCGGGGCTGATGCACTACGGCTACTCGGTGGCCTTGCTGCTGGCCGCGGCCATTCTGGGCAACCAGTCCAACTACACCATTGGCCGTTTCATTGGACCCAAGGTTTTTCATTGGGAAGATTCGCGCTTCTTCAACAAGAAGGCCTTCAACCAGGCGCATGCGTTCTATGAAAAGTACGGTGGCATCACACTCGTTGCGGCGCGTTTCATGCCTTTCCTGCGCACCTTTGCGCCTTTTGTGGCCGGCGTGGCGCAGATGACCCGTTCACGTTTCATGGTGTTTGATGTTCTGGGCGGCACCTTGTGGGTGGTGGGCATCATCAGTGTGGGTTACTTCTTCGGCAACATTCCCTGGGTCAAACTGCATCTGGACAAAATCATCTGGGCCATGATCCTGATCCCGGGTCTGGTCATCCTGGCAGGCGCATGGAAATCACGGCGCAAGACGGCGGCATGACAGTAGACCGCTCGCTGATGTGGCGCCTGGGTGTGGACATGCCGCAGCACCGCAGGGTGTTTGCATGTTTCTTCCTGTATTCGTTCTGCATGGGCGGTTTCTTTCCGCGACTTGCCGAAATCCAGCACGCCATGGGCGTAGGGGAAGGCCCTTTCGGATTGGCACTGATTGGCGTTGCCGCCGGAACCCTGATTTCGCTTACCTTTGGTGCCAACGTGATCGAACGGCTGGGGCACAGGCGCACCCTGCTCTGGCTACTGCCGTGCCTGCCCATCTTCTACGTACTGGCCTCGCTGGCGACTTCGCCGCTGATCATGTTTTGCTGCCTGTTTCCTGCCGGGCTGTTGATTGGCTCGGTGGAAGTGGTGGTGAATCTGGAGGCCGATCGCGCCGAGCACCAGAGCGGGCGTCGCCTGATGAATCGCTCGCATGCGTTCTGGAGCATTGGTTTTTTCACTGCAGCGGCTCTGGGCGCCCTGATGGCCTATCTGGGCGTGACTCCGCTGCAGCATCTCAGCGGTGTGGTGGTGCTGGCACTGCTGGGTACCGCCTTGTTGCTGGGCAAGTTTGAAGCGGCGCCTTTGCGCGAAGCCGATCACAACCATGCGCAGGCTGAGCCACAGCGTTTTGCCTTGCCAACCGCTGCCATTCTGGTATTGGTGGTGGTCACTCTGCCTGCCATGGTGCTGGAAGGCGCCGGTTTTGACTGGTCTGCCATCTACATGCGAAACGTGTTTGGCACCAACGCATTCTGGGGAGGGGTGGCGGTGGCCACCGGTGCCGCCGCGCAGGCCCTCACGCGCTATTTCGCCGACGGCTTTGTGGAGCGCCACAGTCCGGTCACGGTGGCGCGCATTCTGGTCAGCGTATTGGCAGTGGGCGATGTGCTGGTGTTCGTGTCACCGGTGCCCTGGCTATCCTTGCTGGGCTTTGCCTTGCTGGGTGTGGGCAGCAGTGCCATCTTCCCCCTGGCCATGTCAGCTGCGGCACAGCGCACCGATCGGCCTTCCACGGTGAACGTGGCCTCGCTGGCGCAAACTGCGTTCGTGATCTTTCTACTTGCGCCGCCACTTCTGGGCTATGTGGCGCAGAGCTTTGGCATCCGCTGGTCCTTTGGCATTGCGCTGCCTTTGGTGGTGGCGAGTCTGTGGCTGAGCCGCGCCATGGGGGCTTCGGGCGTGCGACGCTCCTGATAATGGCCGTGCCTAAGGCACGCCCTCAAGCAGCCTCAGCCGATTCTGTTTCCGGTTCCTCATTCATGCGTTCCAGGCACTCGTCAATGACGGCGTGCAGACGGCTCACCAGATCCTCACCCACCCGCTCATTGAAGGCCAGTTGAGCGCGTTTCCACTCCCGTTGGGACAGTGCACGCTTTTCACGGCCCTGTGCCGTGATGCTGACCAAGCGGCTGCGTCCGTCTTCACCGGGGCCGACCGATACCCATCCTTGTGCCACCAGCGGTTGCAAATTGCGGGTTAGAGTGGATGCGTCCATTTCCATGGCATGGGCCAGGTCACCCGGGCGAATCGGCCCCAGCGTCTGGGTCTGGGACAGCAGCGAATACTGCGTGGTCTTCAGCCCGGCGTGGGCAACGATGGCATCAAAGTGCTGGCTCACCCGGCGCGAAAGTTGACGCAGCTTCTTGGCGCTGCAGCCGCTGGGGGCGGTATGCGGGCTGCTTGCCTTCACAGAACTTGACTTGGTTTTCATGGCATTTGATTGTATCTACAATATTTGCATATGCAACTGTAATGGAATGCCGATGATTGCCCAATTCACCACTTCTATGCTTCAGCGCCGTGGCGTCCACTACGCCTGGGTGATTGCCATCGTCACCTTTCTGGCGATGCTCACCACCTCGGCTGCGCTAGGACTTCCCGGCGCCATGCTGCAACCGTTGAGTCGTGAGTTCGGCTGGACCACTGACCAGCTTTCATCGGTTTTTGCGGTGCGCTTTGCACTGTTTGGCCTGTTGGGGCCGTTTTCTGCCATCTTCATTGCGCGGTTCGGCCTGCGCCGCATCATGGTGGTGGCCGCCTGCTGTATTGCCGTGGCAATGGCCTTGGCCACTGGCGTGACGCAGCTGTGGCAACTGTTTTTGCTATGGGGTGTGGTGCTGGGTTGCGGTACCGGCCTCACGGCGCTGGTTCTGGGAGCCATGGTGGCCAACCGGTGGTTCACCACCAATCGCGGGCTGGTTGTCGGTCTGTTTGCGGCCAGCACCGCCACTGGCCAGCTGCTGTTTCTCCCGGCGGCGGCCTGGATTATCGAGCACATGGGCTGGCGATACGCGGTGCTGCCCGTGGTCATTGCGTGCGGTGTAGTGGGTGTGCTGGCTACGCTCTTCATGCGTGACCATCCGCAAGAGATAGGCCTGCGCCCCTTTGGTGAACCCGAAGGCAAGCCCCATGAAGCGGCTCCAGCGCCTCTGCCCATGAACTTTTTGGGGCCGTTCACGATTCTGGCGGAAGTGGCAAGCAACAAGGTCTTCTGGATTCTGGCCGCCAGCTTCTTCATCTGCGGCCTGAGTACCAACGGTTTGCTGCAGACCCATTTTATTTCGCTGTGTGGCGACAACGGCCTGAGTGCAGTTCCAGCCGCATCGGTACTGGCCATGATGGGTGCCTTTGACCTGGTGGGAACCACGCTGTCGGGCTATCTGTCGGACCGCTTTGACAACCGCAAGCTGCTGTTCTGGTACTACGGTTTGCGCGGCCTGTCGTTGTTCTGGCTGCCGTTTTCGACCTTCACGCTGTATGGACTCTCGCTGTTTGCCATGTTTTACGGACTGGACTGGATTGCCACGGTGCCGCCCACGGTCAAGCTGGCGGCGCAAACCTTTGGCAAGGAGCGGGCGGGTCCGGTATTCGGCTGGGTGTTTGCTGCGCACCAACTGGGCGCGGCCACTGCGGCCTACGGTGCCGGTCTGACCCGCACGCTGCTGCTGACCTATAACCCCGCATTGTTCGCCGCAGGCGCAGCCTGTTTGCTGGCCGCCGTGCTGGTGATGCGCATACGACGGGCAGTGCCCATCTAGTCCTTTGGTTGTGCGGCGTTAGCGGGCCGCGCGAATGCGTTGAGTACCGGTCCACACCTGGGCCGCACCCAGCGCCACGGGGCGCCCGATCTGGGCAGCTTCCACGCACAGAAAGTGCTGGTAGCCATCTGCAGGGAGGTCCGGGGGAGGGGGGGCCTTGCTGCCAGGGTTCCATACCACCACATCGCAAAAGCCCGATTGCTGCAAGTCCATTCGCCCTGAAGCGGACTGCAGCTGCAACTGATTGGGCGCGTCATAGTAAATACGGTCTATGGCTTCCAGGGGTTTCAACGCCACATGGCGCTTCATCACCATGGGTTGCGCCTCGGTGGTATCTTCAAAATCGGATCCGTCCAGACCCGTGAGGTTGACACTCTGAATGGAGCCCACCGCTAGGTAGGTATGTAGCGCCGCCTGGAAGCTGAAGGTTTCGCTTCCGTCATTGCGAACCGTCAGCGTCATGGCCAGGCTGTCGTCCTGCAACGCAATATGGAGTTCGCAGCCAAAGGCATAGGGCCAAAGGGACTTGATGACCTTGTTGCCAGGCAGCGAAAGTGTGGCACTGACTTGGTTGTCCAGTGGCTGCGTCTCAAGCAGATTCCAGGGGCTGGTGCGGGCGAAGCCATGGCGCGGCAGCACGCCGCGCGTGTTGAACTGCGGGAACACCACCGGCACGCCGCCCCGAATGGCCTGGCCTGGCTCGAAGCGTGTGTTGGGACTGAGATAAAGCTGCTCCACGCCCGTGGGACTGGTCCACGATACGACGTGGGCACCATGGAGTGTGACTGTGGCAGTTGCGCCGTTGCTGGCGCAGATGCGTACTGCGGGCAGGCCATGAAAGAGGCAGTGTTCGAGACGGTTCATGGGGCTGTTACAGGCAGGTAGGGGGTGATGTTTGCCATGGCGCGGTCCACATAAAGCTCTTTTTCGCCGACCGGTGCCACATAGTGCATGGCTGATTTCGCTGCGTCCAGATCTTCCAGGCGGGCAATCACCCAGGCGGCCAGATACTGGGATGACAGGCATCCGCCCGCGGTCGCCACGTTGCCGGCTGCATAAAACGGCTGGTTCAGCACGTCCACGCCGGCCTCCTGCACCCAGGGTTTGGTGAGCAGATCGGTGCAGGCAGGAATCTTGTTCAATAATCCGAGCTTGGCCAGCATCAGGGTGCCGGAGCACTGCGCGCCTATAAGCTGCCTGGCAGGGTCCAGCTTGAGCTGCGCCATGATGTGCGCGTCGTTGGCGATGTCACGGGTCTTCATGCCGCTGCCGAACAAAACGGCATCTGCATCACTTGCCTGTGCCAGGCTGGACTGCGCGTGCAGAGTGACACCATTCATGGAGGTGACCGTCTCGGTGGGGCAGGACAGGCTGACCCGCCAGTCCGGTTTTTTCACCCGGTTCAAAATGCCCAGGGCAATCAACGAGTCAAGCTCGTTGAATCCGTCAAAAGTGAGTATGGCGATATGCATGCCGCCACTGTAACCGGCACGGAAGAAATTTTTTTAACCTAGACTCGGCCGGTTCAGAATCTGCGGTCGGTTCGATCTTCAAGAAAGCGGGGTTGGCGGTGGCGAAACGTATGTTGATATTGATTTCCGGTCCTTACCTGACGGGCACGGATGGCGACCCGGCCAAGGTGGCGAAGAATCTGGCCGCCATGGAGCAGATGGCCCTCCCGATCTTTGAGCGGGGTCACCTCGCATTGGTAGGTGAGTGGCTGGCCTGGCCCGTCATCCGCGCTGCGGGTGGCCTTAGTCATAACGATGCCGTATTCAAGACCTACCAGTACCCGGTTGCGCACCGACTGTTGGGCCGATGTGATGCGGTCTATCGCATCCCGGGTGCCTCCAATGGTGCAGACATTGAGGTGGCCAAGGCCAGGGAGATGGGTTTGCCTGTCTACACCAGTCTGGACGAAGTGCCCTACGTTTCCGAAGGCGACTAGGCCCCTATGTTCTCTGGCGCGCGGTAGCTTGCAAGCCACGCCTGGAAGGTCTCTGAGGGCATCGGCCTGGCGATGAAATAGCCTTGTGCGATGTCGCATCCTAGGGCAGAGAGCATGTTCCAGTGCTCCTGCGTCTCCACACCTTCGGCCACGGTCCTGTGGCCCAGGTCATGTACCAGATCGATGGTGGATCGCACGATCATGGCCGAATCGCGGTTGTTTCGCATGGCGGCTACGAAGGACTGGTCGATCTTGATGTAGTCCACCGGTAATTTTTGCAAGTAGCTGAGTGACGAGTATCCCGTTCCGAAATCGTCCACATAGAGTGGCACGCCTTCGTCGCGCAGGGCGTGCAACACCCGCAGGGCGTATTCGGCATCGTCCATCACGGTGCTCTCGGTGATTTCGGCTTCCAGCAGTCCGCGAGCCACACCGCGCTCGGATTGCCAGAGGCGGAACTTGTCGAACAGCTGTTCGTCACGGAAATTGCGGGCGGAGAGGTTGACGGCAATGGGCAGGGCGCAATCTTGTGTCTGCCAGGCCTGCAAGAGGTCGAGCGTGGTGATGACTAGCCACTCGGTCAGTGGTTTGATCAACCCGGTCTTTTCCGCCAAGCCAATGAAGACACCCGGCGCCACCAGGCCGAGCCGAGGATGCTGCCAACGTACCAGGGCCTCGGCACCGCACACCTTTCCACTGGAAAATTCCACCTTGGGTTGCAGGTAGAGTCGCATCTGGCCACTTTCGATGGCGCGTCGAAGCTCGCCGGCCATGCTCAGCCGTTCGATCTGGTCCTGTTGCTGGCCCGGGTCAAACACGCAGCGGCTCACACCCCTGGATCTGGCCTGGAACAGTGCCTTGCCCATGCCGCGCATCAGATCCTGGGCGGTAGAGCCATGGTCAGGGTACAGCGCGATGCCAGCCTTGGCCGTCACATCCAGCTCAATGTCAGCGATGGCAAATGGGGTCGACAGGCTGGCCTCCAGGGTCTCGGCCAGTGCCAAGGCCGCCGCCGCATCGCAGGCTGCGGTCAGGACGGCGAACTCGTCGCCACGCAGGCGCGCAACGATGGCCGTCTCTGGTACGCTGTCGCGTAGGCGCCGGCCAAAGTCCCGCAGCACCTGATCGCCGTGGTTGAAGCCCAACACTTCATTGATTTCACCCAGGCGTTCAATATTGAATTGCAGGATTGCCACGGGTTCCTTGGCAGAAGCGACGCGGCCCACGGCTGTTTCCACTGCTTCGGTGAATTCAATAGCGTTGGGAAGGCCGGTAAGCGTGTCGTGTCGCAACATGTGATGCATTGCGGCCTGCACACGGGCCTGCCCATCGCGGGCGCGCAGGGTGGCGATGCCAAAAGCCAGGTCGTCAGCCAGCTCGGTCAGCAACGTGATTTCGTCGTCGTCAAAAGTGTCGGGCTCCGGGTCGTAAATGGTCAGCGCGCCTATGACGTCTCCGTCCACCCGCAAGGGGCAGGACAGTCCCGACTTCAACCCTTCGAGCCGCGTGGCCCAGGGCGCGTGATTCAGGTCCGACTGCATGTTGCGTACCTTTTTCACCACGCCTTCGCGTATCGCGGCAGAGGTCACGCTGTTGCCCAGCGTGCTGCTGTGCGGGCTGAGGCCGAAGGTCTGCAGCATCTCCATGCCGCCGGGGTAGCCGCATTCCGCGATCGGTCGCAAAGCGGCCTGCGGATCGCTGCCCTTGAACCAGACCACGGCCATACCGTAGCCACCCGAAGTGACTACGGCGCGACACATGTTCTGCAACAGATCTTCTTCGTTGTAGGCACGCAGCATGGTGCGGTTGCCACTGCTGAGCGTGCGCAGTGCGCGGCTGACGTGCTCCAGATCCCGGACTCTTTGTGCCAGCTCGCCATTGAGCGATTGAATGCGGTTCTCGAAGAGTTTGCGCTCGGTGACATCGGTGCCCAGCACGTAATAGCCTGTCACCTCGCCATTGTCATCCTGTCTGGGGATGTAACGAATGGTTTGCCAGGAGTTGGTCGTTGGTTGCCAGTCGTAACTTTGGGGCTGTCCTTCCAGAACCTTGTCGACCAACGGGCCGGCGACTGCATAGCGCGCTTCGCCAAGAATCTCCCGCACCGTGCAACCGGAAAGGTCATCGCGCTCGGGCGCAAAGTGTTCCCGGTATTGGTTGTTGACATAGACGTAGCGGCGCTCGGTATTCACATAGGCGATGAGGACCGGCACTGCCCGCATGATGCTGCGCAAATGGGTCTCGCTCTCGTGCAGCCGCGCGGTGCGGTCACGCACATGCGAAGCGAGAAGGGCGTTTTGATCCCGGATGATTTTTTCTGCCATGTGCTCGGCTGTCACGTCCCGAAAGATCAGGACAACGCCACGTATGGCGCCGTCGGTTCCCTTGATGGGGGCGGCGCTATCGGCAATGGGATGCTCGGAGCCATCGCGTGCAATCAAGGCCGTATGGTTCGCAAGGAGCTGTGGTTCCCCCGTGGTCAGCACCTTGGCGATAGGCACTTCAGCCGGTGCTCGCGTGCCCTCGTGAATGATGTGGAACACTTGCTCCACAGGGCGCCCCATCGCCAGTTCCATTGACCATCCGGTGAGTTGCTCGGCCACCGGATTCATGCGTGTGATGTTTCCACGGACGTCGGTTGTCATCACGCCATCGCCAATGGACTGCAGCGTGGTTGATAGGTTGTCCTCGCTGTCCGCCAACGCGCGTTGGCTGGCTTCCGTTTCGTGCAGTTGCCGGCGTATTAGCAGATAGGTGGCCAGCAGCAGAGCTGCCAGTGCAACTGCCACCAAGGCACCGGCGCGCACTTGGGTCTGGCGTGCATGGTCATGTGCCGCTATGCGTTCAGCCAATCGTGCCCGTTCCTCTGCATCCATTTCCTTGAGCAGCTCATAGGTGCGCGCGCGCGTGGCACGCAGCGGTGCCGTGGCAACATAGGCACTGGCAGCCGCTTGACCTTGGGTCTTGCGCAGCTCCTCAATCCGTTTGGAGAATGCCAGACGCTGGTCCAGCAGCCGGCGCAGCTCAGTCCAGTGTTGCAGCAGCTGGGCATTGTCACCAATGGATTGGCGTACGCGTTCCAGCGCACGTTCACGTGCCGCTGACGCTTCATCACGTTCTACAAGGCTTTGCGGGTCGCCGGTCAAGCGAAAGCTCTGTGTGGTTAGCTCGGCCTGCAACGTAAAGGCCCTTATGTTGGTCAGGTCGTTGATGATTTCATGGGTGTGGGTCACCAGGCGGGCCGCCACTGTGGCGTCATCTGCCACTTTCCAGGTCGAAGCCGCCAGTACTGCAACCACCACCATGGCCGTACCGAATGCGGTCACCACCTTGGTTTCGAAGCGGTTTGAGAGGGTCACGGTCTTTCCTTGCATATGCGTTGCCTCAGCAGTACCTGAAGCATGGAATGCATCATGCGTTCAAGCAGGAAAGACTGCTATCGGAAAGGTCGTTATTGCGGGCGGAATATTCCGCCGTGTATCGGAATTTTCCGAATGCCGAGGCCAGACTCAATCCCTCAGGCCATGTTCGACCGCATACAGCACAAGGTCAGCCAGGCTGCTCACCTCTAGTTTTTCCAAGATGCGCGTCTTGTGGGAACTGACAGTTTTGTTGCTGACGCACAGGGCAGAGGCAATTTCGTTGTTGCTCTGGCCCTTGACCAGCAGACGCAAGACCTCCAGTTCCCGGTCCGAAAGTCCCTCATGCGCGGCCTTTTGCTCGGAACGCGCGGAATCGAACACCATTTGCTGGGCCATTTCGGGTGCCACAAACCGGCCACCCTGGGCCACCTTGCGGATGGCCGCAATCAGTATTTCGGGTTCGCTTCCTTTGGTGACATAGCCGCGTGCGCCGGCCTTGAGCGCTCTGGAGACGGCCTGCACCGTGTTGTGCATGCTCAGCACAATGATGGGTTTGTCCGGGAAATGCGCGTGGATGCGTGCTATCAGATCTGGCCCGCTCAGTCCGGGCATGTTCAGGTCGGTCAGCAAGACGTCAAACTCCAGCGACCTGAGCATCTGCTGCAGCTCGGCGCCGTCCACGGCTTCACCGACCACTTCGATTCCTTGCGCCAACGCCAGTATCTGTTTGACACCGTTGCGCACAATGGCATGGTCTTCCGCAATGACAACCTTGATCATGGTGCTGTCTCCTGTGCTTGCAGGCCGGTGGGAATGCTCAGATAAATTTGTGTGCCCATGCCCACCTCGCTGGAGATTTTGAGAGACCCGTTCAATGAAATGGCACGCTCCTGCATGCCAAGAATGCCGAAGGTCTTCTTGCCGCTTCGGCTTTGCACATCGAAACCGCTGCCATCATCGCTGATTGCCATGGAGACCAGCCCTTCTTTGCACTGGAGCAGGACATCGACGCGCTTGGCCTTTGCGTATTTGGTGATGTTGGTCAGCGATTCCTGAAAGATGCGGTAGACCACCATGGAGCGGGCTTCGTCCAGAACCAGATCCCGGTCCTTGATGATGAGAAAGCAGGGCACCTTGGTTTGGCGCACAAACTCATCGCGCAACCATTCGATGGAGGGCACCAGGCCCATGTCCATGGCCGTGGGGCGCAGATGTGTCGCAATGCTGCGTACTTCGTTGATGGCTCGGTCCGTCATGGATGTCATGCTTTCGATCTTGGTGTCCAGATCGGCAAACCGGTTTCCAAATTGCATGCGCACCAGGGACAGTTCCATGCGCAGTCCGGTGAGCACTTGGCCGAACTCGTCATGCACTTCCCGCGCAATCGACTTGCGTTCGTCTTCGCGGGCCATTTCAATTTTGACGGCATAGTCGCGTAGCGTCTGGCGCGACTCCTCAATGTCAGCGAGCATGCGCTTGCGGTCTGTGTTGTCCTGCACGACGATCACAAACAAGCCGCCATTGACGGTTTTCAGGTGTCCGAACGTCACATCTGCAGTGAATGCAACCCCATCACCGCGCCTGCAATTCAGCTCCACAATGCCCAAGGGGACTTCGGGCGCGTCTACCGTGTCGCTGGGTGTATAGGCTTGTACATGGTGCGAACCTTGCGGGATGAACTCTTGCAAGGGCTTGCCCTGCATCGCGGCGCGCGGCAGATTAAACAGCTGCATGGCAAGCGCATTGACCTGGACGATATGAAGGGACGGGTCCGCAATCAGGAAGGCAATAGGGGAGAACTCTATGACGTCCCTGAAATTGCCTTCAAGACTGCGCCGTTGGCGGTACATGGCAATGTGCACCTTGACCCGGGCAAGCAGCGCATGGGCCTTGATGGGTTTGGCGATGAAGTCCGCGCCGCCACCCGCGTAGGCCTGGATTTCCGCCTCAACGTCGTTTTCCGCCGTCAGGAAAATGACCGGTATGTGCCGCGTGAGTTCCGACGCCTTGAGCCGATTGCACACCTCAAAGCCATCCATGTCGGGCATGCGCACATCCAGCAGGATTAGATGCGGCGCATCCAGTGCCGTAATGGCCAGCGCGGTCTGGCCGTCTTCGGCGGTTTCGACCCGATAGCCTGCCTTCTCCAGAATGGCAACCGCCAGCCTGCGGATGATGGCGGAGTCGTCCACGACCAGGACAGTACTCTGACTTTGCATCTGCCTCCCGGTGTTCGCTAGAGTGGTGTACGACGCCATTCTGGCAGCTTTTGGAAGCCTTGTTGGCTATTTGAGCAGTGCCTGCGTCCAGTCCATTGCCCACTGCGCGGCAGCTTCCAGATGCTGCTCAGCGACCGCCGTCATGGGTTCACCCAGCTCGAAGGATGAAGCGCGTATGGCCAAGACCGTTGCGAGCGGCGGGGCCTGGCTCTGCACCGTCACAAAGACCTGCAACAGCGCCTCGGGTGAAAGGGCGTGGCTGCTGATGCTGCTGTCCTTGCGGGGCTGCGCCTGGCGCACTTCAAACGGCGCAACACAGTCCACGCTCGCGTCGATGAAAAGCACGTGCTTGCGGCCCACCAGATCCAGCGCGAATTCCACCTGCAGCTGGTAGTCTTCCAGGAACTCCACCCTGTGCATCAGGTGTGGTGGCAGCGCCTCACGCAAGGCTGTCAGGCAGCGCGGCCCCAGTGCATCGTCGCCGCGGCTCAGGTTACCCCAACCCAGCACCAACAGTTCAGGTGGGGCTGGATTCATGCCTGCAGGCCGACCGGGCTGCAGATATCGGTGCGATTCAGATGGCCGTCGCTGCCTTTTTGTACCCGGTCCAATACCTGGCCTTGAGGGCCCAGCAGTGTGACGTCCAGCGGCATCTGCCCCAGAGCATGGGTAGCGCAGGACAGGCAGGGGTCATAGGCGCGTATGGCCACCTCAATATGGTTGAGCAGTCCCTCGGTCAGCTCGTGGCCGCTCAGATAGTCGCGGGCGACCGCGCGCACCGCCTCGTTCATGGCCTGGTTGTTGTGCGTGGTGGAAACGATCAGGTTGCAGCGGGTGACGAGCTCATCGTCACCCACGTCGTAGTCGTGGATCAACGTGCCACGCGGAGCTTCAATCATGCCCACGCCGCTGCGCTGTCGCGTGCCGGTGGTCACCAGATCGCCGCTGAGCAGGGCAGGGTCCAGTAGCAGCTCGGCGATCACTTCCGCCGCGTGCAGCATCTCAATCATGCGTGCCCAGTGGTAGGCCAAGGTGGCATGCACCACATCGCCTTGCCCCCAGGCCACAAAGGCCTGCCGCTCGGCTTCAGCGCGCGGCGTGGGGATGAAGTCGCAGTTCTGCACACGCGCCAAGGGTCCGACACGGTACCAACCCTGCTCGCGGCCCAGGCTGCGCAAGTGCGGGAACTTCATGTAACTCCAGGAGCGCACTTCTTCCTCGATCAGCGAGAGGTAATTCTGGTCGCTCACACCGTCAAACAGGATAGCGCCCTTGTCGTCGCGTACACGCAGCACGCCGTCATACAGCTCCATGGCGCCATCGGCCCGCACCAGCGACATCATGTTGGAACGGAAGCTGGCAAAGTTGCTGTAGAGGTTGCGGTGGTTTGCATGCAGCTGTTTGGCAATGTCCACTGCGTCCTGTGCCCAGGCAAGCATCTGCGGCATATCGCGCAACAGGGCGTCTCGCTCTTCGACCGTCACCAGTTTGTTGATGCCACCTGGCACAGCGCCCGTGCCATGCACTCGCTTGCCGGACGTGATGCGAATGACCTCCTGCCCGAATTTGCGCAGCAGGATGCCTTTCTTGGCGACCTCCGGGTAGGCTTGGGCCACACCCACGATGTTGCGCTGGGCTACATCCGATTCAAAACCGAACAGCAGGTCGGGCGACGACAGATGAAAGAAGTGCAGGGCGTGGGATTGCAGCATCTGTCCGTAATGCATCAGGCGACGGACACGGTCGGCGCTGGCAGTCACCGGCACCGCACCCACGATGTGGTCAAAGGCCTTGGCTGCTGCCAGGTGGTGCGACACCGGGCAGATACCGCACAGCCGCTGCACCATGACCGGCACTTCCCAATAGGGGCGACCCTCTATGAACTTTTCGAATCCGCGGAACTCCACAATGTGCAACCGTGCCTGCTGCACCACGTTGTGCTCATCCAGCAGAAGCGTTACCTTGCCGTGGCCCTCTACCCTGGACACCGGGTCTATGGCCACGCGTCGCAGGCCTTGCGGGTTGGCGGCAGTTTCCATTGCAAAACTCATGGCGCTCATTCCTAGTCGTAATGGATCAAGCCGTGGCCCAGCGTGGGCGTGCGTCCGGCGATCAGGTCGTTCAGAAAACTCCAGATTGCGTCGCCGGAAGGCGGGCAGCCTGGCAGAAAGTAATCGATATGCACGACTTCGTGAATGGGGTGCACATGGTTGAGCGGTAGCGGCAGCTCGGGATCGTTGGGAATCTGGTTGCCCACGCTGCCCCCAGTTTGATTGCAATACACGTCACGCAGCATCTGGCCTACGTCGCGCTGGTTGCGCTGGGCCGGCAGGCCGCCATTGATGGCGCAAGCACCCATGGCTACCAGCACCTTGCAGTGCGCGCGGAATTCACGCAGCACTTCCACATTCTCTGCATTGCACAGACCGCCTTCGATCAAGCCGATATCGCAGCGCCCAATGTGCTTGATATCTGTGAGCGGGGAGCGGTCAAATTCCACCAGCTCCAGCAGCGGCAGAATGCGCTCGTCGATATCCAGCAGTGACATGTGGCAGCCAAAGCAGCCCGCCAGCGACACGGTGGCCAATTTCAGCTTGCGCGGCGCATGCAGTGGCTGTTGCGCTGCCGTGTCGTTCAATGCGGCGCTCATGTCTGGCCTCCTTCCACCTGCTCTGAAATGGGTTTGGCATCGAACCGGCGCTGCCCAATGGGCACCTGGAAGCCGCGACGTTTGTGCAGTATGACGCCGGTAGGGCAGATGTCGGCGGCACGGTCGGTTTCGGCAAATGTGCTGTCGCCTAATCTGCCGCTGCTGCTGTTGACCAGCAAATGTGTCTGGATGCCGTGGCCGCCAATGGCGAACACATTCTTGTGGTCTGCCTCGTGGCTGGCGCGCACGCACAGTCCGCACAGGATGCAGCGGTTCAGGTCCAGCATCATCTCCGGGTGGCTCGCATCTACAGGCCTGTCCGGGTAGAGCTCTTCAAAATGCGGCCCTTCCATTCCCATGGCGTAGGCGGTGGCTTGCAGGCTGCAATTGCCGCTTTTTTCGCACGAGGGGCAGAAGTGGTTGCCTTCCACAAACAGCATCTGCAGCATGGTCTTGCGCTGGCTGTTGAGTTCATCCGTGTTGCTTTCCACTTCCTGGCCCGATGCCGCCTGCACGGTGCAAGCCGCTCCCGTGCGGCCGTTGACCTTGACTGTGCAGATGCGGCAACTGCCGGTGGCTCCAAATTCCGGGTGCCAGCATAGGTGCGGGATGTAATGCCCTGTGCGCGTGGCCGCCTGCAAGATGGACTCGCCATGGCCAAATTCCACCTCCTCACCATCCAGCATGAAGGTGCCGGGTGTCAATGCATCAATGCGATTGCTCATGCCAGTGTCTCCAGGTGTGCACCAGGGTCGTCGCGACCTGTCGCCAGGCGCGCTTGCGAAAGCTCCGCGTCCATGTCGAAACCTGGTGCAAAGTGCAGCGATTGCAAACGCCGCTCATACGCGGGGCGGAACTTGCCAATGGTGTCTCGTAACGGGTTACAGGCAGCGGCCCCCAATCCGCAGTGGGTAGCGCCGTGCATGAGCTTGTCTAATTCATACAGTACCTGGATGTCTTCGGCCGAGCCGTAGCCGCGTGCCAGCTTGTCCATGCGCCGCACAACCAGTTCCGTGCCCACGCGGCAGGGCGTGCAGAAGCCGCAGCTTTCGTGTGCGAAGAATTGGGCAAAGTTGCGTGCCACTTCAAACATGTCGCGGCTGCGGTCAAAGACCATGAATGCGCCTGCGGTGGGCACGTCCTCAAAGCCGATGTGGCGGTTGAACTCCAATGCTGACAGGCACACTCCCGACGGACCACCAACTTGCACGGCCTGCGTGTCGCGCGCACCGCAGTCTTCCAGAATGCGGCCGATGCGCGTGCCCATCGGGTACTCATACAAGCCTGGGCGTTCACAGTCGCCGCTCACCGAATGGATTTTGGTGCCTGTGCTTTGCGGCGTTCCAATCTTGCTCCACCACTCACCGCCAAAGACGGCAATGTGCGTAACCGCACAAAACGTCTCCACATTGTTGACCGTAGTGGGTTGCCCCAGATAGCCCGCCTCGACAGGGAAGGGCGGGCGTATACGTGGCGTGCCACGCTTGCCCTCCAGCGATTCAATCAGCGCTGACTCCTCGCCGCACACATAGGCACCCGCACCCACATGAATCTCAATATCAAAATCAAATCCGTCAACGCCCTGAATAGCCGGCCCCAGCAAACCTTGTTCGCGCCTGCGCTGCAGAACCGATTGCAAGTACTCCAACATGTAGCGGTATTCGCCGCGCAAGTAGACAAGGCCCTTCGCCGCACCCACTACCAGCGCCGCAATGGTCATGCCTTCAAACACCGTATCCGCATAGCTCGACAGCAGCACGCGGTCCTTGAACGTTCCCGGCTCACCTTCATCAGCATTGCACACCACGTAGTGCGTCTGCCCTTTGGAATTGCGGCACAACTGCCACTTGGTAGCGGTGGAAAATCCCGCGCCGCCACGCCCGCGCAATTTGGACTTCTTGATGTCATCCAACATGCTTTGCGGGCCTTTGGCAATGGCCGCAGCGATGCCCGCCCCGAGTGCTGGTTGCTTTCCCAATTTGACATTAGTCAAGCGTATTTGGTCTTCCACACGAAACCACTCCGCAGGCCACTGCGCAAGCGGTACCTGCGCTTCAACCAATGCAGCCATGTCCTCTACGCGTTGCGGCGTCAGACGCGTCACAACTTGATGGTGGTTGATGATTGCGGCAGGCCCCTGGTCACACATCCCAGTACATGAAGTGGTTGCCACGCTTACACGCCCATCGCTGCGTACACTGCCTGGCGCAACGCCCAGCAATTTGCAGAGCTGCTGCATCAAAGTCCCACTACCCAACATGCGGTCGGTAATGTTGTCACTCAACAGAATGCGGTACTGTCCAACGGGTTGAATATGAAAAAAGCGGTAGAAACCGGCGACACCCTCCACATGGGCCAAGGGCAAATGCAGCCTATCAGCAACTGATTGAAGCAATCGACGCGAAAGCCAATGTGTGCGCTCCTGAATTTCACGCAAAACCTGCACCAGCATATGTGGCGCGTAGTCGTAGCGCGTTAAAAGCGCGTCCATTTCCTCAGCTGAATAGCGCATATCGTCGAACTCCCTGTCGTGCTGTATGAATGATCTGGTCGCCTGCATTTTTACCATAGCCCGCAGCGATTGGGAGCAACACGGTAGGCATGTCGGGCGAAACATTGCCTACCTCATATTTGATGCATTCATGCATCAGTTAGGTGATATTTACATATTTTTCTCGACGCTTGAGGTCGCGTATCAAGAAGTTTTTAACTATTTGAAGCTGAATGTCTCAGGGTGAACATTTCACACAACGCTGTCTCAAACACCTTCCTATTATCGCGCCCAAGTTTTCCCCAGAGGTGAAAAAAATGGGTTCTATCTCTCTCGTTGGCATGGTTCTGATATGGGTCG
This sequence comes from Rhodoferax sp. GW822-FHT02A01, assembly GCF_038784515.1. NCBI lineage: Bacteria > Pseudomonadati > Pseudomonadota > Betaproteobacteria > Burkholderiales > Comamonadaceae > Rhodoferax > Rhodoferax sp. GW822-FHT02A01. Next base: position 4,968,441 of record NZ_CP152376.1, on the reverse strand, counting down.
CAGTTTCGATTCCAGTCAGTTTTGTCGTCGGTCACTGCATCGCAAACGGCGCTCTCCCTGAGTAGCTTTCTTTGTTTGTAATTTTTTCTTTACGGAAATATGCGTCCGCTCCGGTGTTCGAAAGAATCCGCCCCAACCAGTGCTTCACCGGTCTATTGCGCCCATGCATTCAGCCTTTGGAACTTGCTGGTATTCGCCAAACATCAGACATGGAAAAGGTTCTTTATGACTAATACCGCATCTAAAGGTTTCAACAATTGGTTTGCCCGTATCGCAGTCCCGGCGGTCATCTGCTTCAGTGCTTCATTTGGCACCTGGGTTCATGCGCAGGCAATTACAGAGGCGCCAGCCGCCAAGGTTGGTAAAGCTGCGGAAAAGCCTCAAGTGGCGGTGCGTCTTGAGCAATTCAAGGTTCAGCGCAATGAAAAGGGTGAAGAACAATTTCAATCGGCTGATTTTGTGAAACCAGGCGATGTCATCGAATACCGTTTGACCTATCACAACAAAGGTCAGACCGCAGCCAAAGACCTCTCCATTAATTTGCCTGTGCCTGATGGTGCCGTGTACATGGCACGGTCCGCCTCTCCCCAGGGCGTGCAAGCTGCCACCAAAGACGGCAGGTTTGACGCAGAGCCGCTCAAGCGTGTTGTCGTGGCTGCGGACGGCAAGTCCAAGGTCGAGCCAGTTCCATATGGGGAATATCGCGCCATTCGCTGGAAAGTTGCCGAACTGCCAGCCGGCAAAGAGGCAACCGCCAAAGCCCGAATCCAGATCGAGTCACTCAAGTCGGCAGAAGAAATTTCAAAGGAGGCATTGCGTAATTCTGCCCTCGTTACTCCTTCACCCAAACAGTAAAGGAGAAATAGATCGAGTTACCGACCCTTCCCATCGTCTCGCAATACAAGCATCTCCCTCCAAGCGAGTTGCCCCCGGCATCGCACATTCTAATTATTCGGAGAATTCAAGTGAAAAATTTTCTAAAAACTAGAGGCTTTGGCTTGCATGGCCAAACCAAAGCCAGGTTATTCGGATTACTGGTGAGTATGAGCTTAGCAGCCACTTTCTCCAGTGTCGCGCAAGCTGCCACTCCGGCCGCAGGCACTACCATTGGCAACCAGGCTTCTGTGACCTATACGGATTCCAGCAGTCTCCAACAGGTCGCTACGTCCAACCTCGTGCAAACGACGGTTGCACAAGTGGGCTCGCTGGCATTGACCAACGGCAACTCCAAGACGGTTGCAGCAGGTCAGACAGCGTATATGCCCCATACCTTGACCAACACAGGTAACGGAACCGACAGCTTCACGATTCAGGCCACCGGTACCGCATTCACCAAGGTGGAAATATTCGCCGACGCAGACGGTGATGGACTCCCTGACAACACGACTCCGCTGTGCTCGTCATCTGGTGCACCTCTCTGTACTGCAGGGTTTTCTACATCGGTGGCAGGTGGCGGCACATTCAAGTATGTGGTTGCTCTCACGGTTTCCGGCAGTGCACCTGCGGGCCTGATCACGCCGAGTGCCACAACGACGGCCACGGCGGGAACCCCGGCGCTGTACCTGACGTCCACGGCAAGCAATACCGACGCGGTCACCGTGACCAGTGCTGCTGCATTCCAGGTCAACAAATCCATTGCCGCCCCAGCAGCTGCCACAGGTATTACCCCTCTAACGGGAGTGACATCGTGGCCTGCTGCTGTGAGCAGTACGTTGCCTTCAGGCAGCACATGTTTGGTCACTTTGGCAGGGGCCAATGCGCCAGCATTAGGGTGCGTGTACACCACCTACACCTTGCGGTATCAAAACAATGGCGGTTCGCCCGGCAACATCTATTTGAAGGATGTCATTGGTACAGGAAGCACTAGCGGCCTGACCTATGTTCCTGGCTCTGCCAAGTGGAGTTCTGGCAATGCGGCACTGACAGATGCAGCGGGTTCCGAAACAGCCTCCGGAATCGACTTTCAGGCAGTGTCTGGAACTATTGAAGCCGTTGTATCGAGCGTCGGACCTAACGTGTCCGGCTCCATCAGCTTTATCGTATTGGTCAACAGCAATGCCGCTCTGGGCACTGGCACGACATCCAATGCAGCAGCCTATTCCGACACGGGTTGCGCTTCGACGACGGTGGCTGGATGCAGCGCCAGCTCAACGGTTAATTCCAACAGCACGGTCATTACCATTCTGCAATCCTTCGGCGTTGTCGCCAATACCGTCACCGGTTCTGCAAGCACGGCTGCAGTGGACAAGATCAAGAAGATTGCTTCCGCTGCTCCTGGCACGCAAGTGAGCTTCCCCAACGTGATATGGAACACCGGCAGTGGTACGGACACGTTCAATCTGTCAACCAGCGCTCTCACCATCAATGGCATTGCCGTAACACCTACGCTCTTTGCAGCAGACGGTGCAACACCGTTGCGCTTGCATGTGTGCTGTTGACTGCAACTACAGACGCCACTGCAATTTCTGCCACAAACCAGGATCAAATCGCCACGACCACCGACGCCGTCCTGACGCTCACCAAATCCGCAGATCGCGGCAATGGTGTGGCAGCAGGCGACAACGTGCGCTACACCATGGTCGCCCACAATATTGGCGCAAGCCCAGCCCTGCCCGGTAGCACCCTGACCGATGGCTCCAATGTACGGGTAGATGGCGTAAGCACTGCAATGGTGCTGTTTCGGGATGTGTTGCCCGCTGGAACCGAATACGTTGAAGCCTCCTTGGGGACAACCACTCTGGGAGGAATCAAACTCTATCGCTGGTCCGGTGATCCTGCATATAGCTATCGCACCAACGGTGACGACCGCAGCCGCGTCATTGAAGTGGCCGTCGGATTTGCGCAGCCGATTGCGCCCAACGTGTCCATCCAGTGGGGTTTTGCTGTTAAGGTAAAGCCCAACCCTCCGATATCCATCCTCAACAATGCTGAAGTTGAGTACAGCAACGGCACGTTGGCAAGCAAAGAGGTATCCAATCCGGTACCTTCTGGTTCACTGCCCGCCTTGGCCTTGTGGCGACTACGGGCCGGAGCCTGGACTCCATTGCTGTTGATTTGCATGGCAAGCGTGTGCTGGTCGTCGACGATAACGAGGACGCAACATTGATATTGTGCGAAATGCTGGATGCGATGCGCTTTGTGGTGCAGCATGCCAATAGTGGAGAGCGCGCATTGCAGATGATCCAGGCGGCCCATGATCAGAACTCTCCATTTGATTTTGTGCTGATGGACCGGCTCATGCCAGGTATGGATGGCCTGGAAACCATACGGGCGATCAAGGCGATGCCACACAAGGTGGTGCCATTTGTTCAGATGGTTACTGCACACAGGCGCCAGGAACTGGTGCGCAGTGCCGAGCTGCTGGGCGTGGAGCACGTTTTGGCCAAGCCCGTGAGCAGCTCTCTGTTGCTCAACACCATGATGGAGGTCGCAGGGAAAGCGCCGCCGCCGCCCATGTCTCTACAACCCGTGCCTCAGAGTGCGCGGGACAAGCTCGATGCCAAGCTGCAGCAGCTCAGGGGGGCACGCATTCTGCTGGTAGAGGACAACGTCCTCAATCAGCAGGTGGCTTATGAACTGTTGACCGATGCCGGCTTTGAGGTGGACATCGCGGAAGATGGACAGAAGGCGGTGAACAACGTGGAAGCACGCGCACTGGAGCACCTTCCCTACGATCTCATTCTCATGGACATGCAAATGCCGGTAATGGATGGCGTTACTGCTACACGTTTGCTGCGGCAAAACCATGGCGCCAAGGAACTTCCCATTTTGGCCATGACCGCCAACGCCATGCAGGCAGACCGGGATCGCTGCTTGGAGGCGGGGATGAATGACTTCATTTCCAAACCCATTGCGCCTGCCCAGTTGTGGGGATCCTTATTGCGATGGATTACGCCACGTGATGGGTTGGGTCAGAAGGCCGACTTGGGCAAAGTGCAACAGGTAGATGTGCCGCACGGCTCCAAACTACAGGTCCGGTTGCCGGCCCACATTGACGGTCTGAATATGGAAAGTGGGCTTGCACTCATGGGCCATAACGAGGGTCTGTACCTCAGAACGTTGCAGTCCTTTGTTGCCACCCAACAAGGGGCCATAGAGGATATGCGGCGATCGCTGCAAACCGCGCAGGTGGCGTTGGCGGAACGGCAGGCGCACACGCTCAAGGGACAAGCGGCTTATCTGGGGGCGACTGGTCTGCAGCACTCTGCAGCCGAGTTGGAGGACATGCTCAGAGACGAGGCAAGAGATGCTGCCGGAATTGAGCGCACACTGCAGACTGCGGCGCAGCAACTGCACGCCTTATTGACATCTGTGCGTAGGGCATTGCCCAATCTGCAATCTGACGGACCTGAGCCGGTGGATGCGGCCGTCGTGACGCACGGGCAACTTGACGCGCTGATGCTTGAAATGCAGCGTCTGATTCAAGGCAACGATCCCTATGCACTCGATGTTCTGGAGCACAACAAAGGTGTATTGCAGCGCCATCTGGGTGACCGATTTACCGAACTGGAGCAGGCCTTGCAGGGTTTTGATTTCGAGACTGCCGCCAAGTCTCTGAATAAATAAAGTGTTTGCGGCGCAATATGAGCCCCTGATCTTCGGGAGGTGGAGCCTGTTCAGGCTGGAGTCAAGTTTTGCGTGAAGTTGCCACCAAAAGGACACCGACACCCAGTGCGCCCAGACCCATCCAAAGCGGAATGTTGACGCGTTCCTGCTCAGTCATTTGCAAATGGATAGGGCCGATGGTGGCGGCATGGGTTTGCTTGGTATAGCTGAACCCGCCGTAGGCTGCTGCCAGCCCACCTGCGATGATGAGAAGAATGCCGATTAGCCTTGCTGTGTTCATGGTTCTTTGCTGCTAAAGAGGGCTGTTTCCGCGGATCACGCGAATCAATACAACCACGACTGCAATGACCAGCAGTATGTGGATGAAGCCACCCATGGTGTAGGCCGTGACCATGCCCAGTGCCCAGAGCACGAGCAGAATGATTGCAATTGTTTCAAGCATCGGGATTTCCTTTTAGATGAGGTGCCATCGATGCAGTTTGCCGTGACCGGCCGGTCCTGTCCGTGTGCTGGCACACTTTGAAACTAAATGCGGCTCAGATACCATTACATTGATCGGAATCAATATATCGGTCTGTAGCTGGGGGACACTTGCTGTGTCTCCGCATTCATTACCCGCTATGGGTAGGGTGTTCTGATCGACGCAAGAATGCTCCTGAACGTGTTCAGGCTTGGAGACATAACTTTAGAGGAGTGAACATGCTGAAACTTTCGAAACTCGCCACGGCTGCGGCGTTGATGGTGGCTGGTACTGCCGTGATGGCTGGCGAAGTGGAGGTGCTGCACTGGTGGACTTCCGGTGGCGAAGCCAAATCGGTCGCGGAACTCAAGAAGATCATGCAGGAGAAGGGGAACACCTGGAAGGACTTTGCGGTCGCTGGTGGCGGTGGTGACAACGCCATGACCGTGCTCAAGAGCCGTGTGGTTTCGGGCAACCCGCCTGCCGCTGCCCAGATCAAGGGCCCGGCTCTGCAGGAGTGGGCTGCCGAAGGTGTTCTGGCCAACCTCGATCCGGTGGCCAAGGCAGAGAACTGGGATGCATTGCTGCCCAAAGTCGTCGCCGACATCATGAAATACAAAGGCAACTACATTGCAGCGCCGGTCAACGTGCACCGCGTGAACTGGATGTGGGCCAACTCCGCTGTGCTGAAGAAGGCCGGCGTCACTGCGGCACCCAAGACCTGGCCTGAATTCTTTGCCGCTGCAGACAAGGTCAAGAAGGCAGGCTTCATTGCCGTCGCACACGGTGGACAGAACTGGCAAGACTTCACCACGTTTGAATCCGTGGTTCTGGGCATTGGCGGCGCCAAGTTCTACAACGATGCACTGGTCAAGCTGGACCAGAAGGCACTGACCAGCCCGACCATGTCCAAGGCGCTGGAAACCTATCGCAAGGTACATAGCTATGTGGACCCCGCTTCGCCCGGACGTGACTGGAATCTGGCCACGGCCATGGTGATCCAGGAAAAGGCGGCCTTCCAGTTCATGGGTGACTGGGCCAAGGGTGAGTTCAGTACCGCAGGCAAGGTGCCCGGCAAGGACTACATCTGCGCCGCAGCTCCGGGAACTGACAACGCCTACACTTTCAACGTGGATTCTTTTGCCATGTTCAAGCTCAAAGATGCTGCGGCGCAAAAGGCGCAAGCCGACCTGGCCTCCAGCATCATGGGTGTGCAGTTCCAGGAAATATTCAACCTGAACAAGGGCTCCATACCGGTCCGCCTGAACATGGACATGTCCAAGTTTGACGACTGCGCCAAGCTCTCGGCCAAGGACTTCGTGAGCACCGCCAAGGCTGGTTCGCTGGAACCTTCCATTGCCCACGGCATGGCAGTGTCACCCGCTGCTGCAGGCGCCATCCAGGACGCTGTGAGCCAGTTCTGGAACGATGACAAGATCTCGGTTGCCGACGGTGTGAAGAACATCGCCAAGGCCGCCAAGACCCAGTAATCGTGTTGTAGCAAGGGGCCGCATCGCAAGGTGCGGCCCCTTGTCTGCCTGTTAAGCTCCCTCTTTTGGATTGCTCATGAAAAAGCTGGAAGACCTGTTGCCCAAACTGGTGGTGGCACCCGGATTTGTATTCGGCTTTGCCTTCATTTATGGCTTCATGATCTGGAACGGCATTCTTTCCGTTTCCAACTCGCACATGCTGCCCAATTACAGCGAGTTCGTAGGGCTGGATCAATACGCCAGACTCTGGGACATGGACCGCTGGTATGTCGCCCTCAAGAACCTGGGCATCTTCAGCAGCCTGTATGTCGGTGGCTCACTGATTCTGGGCATGGTGCTGGCAATCTTTCTGGACCAGAAGGTGCGCGCAGAAGGCTTCTTGCGCACCATCTATCTCTATCCCATGGCCTTGTCCTTCATCGTGACGGGAACGGCCTGGAAATGGATTCTCAACCCCAGCCTCGGGCTGGAAAAACTGATGCACGATTTTGGCTGGTCCAGCTTCAGCTTCGACTGGCTGGTGCAAAGCGAAACGGCTATCTACTGCGTCGTCATCGCCGGTGTCTGGCAGTCCGCAGGATTTGCCATGGCGCTATTTCTGGCGGGTCTGCGTGGCATTGACGACAACATCATTCGGGCGGCCCAGATTGACGGCGCTTCGTTGCCCCGCATCTACTGGCGCATCATCCTGCCCATCATGCGACCGGTGATGTTCTCCATCATCCTGGTGCTCTCGCACCTGTCGATCAAGAGTTTCGATCTGGTCATGGCGCTCACGGCGGGCGGCCCCGGCTACTCCAGCGATGTGCCGGCGACCTTCATGTTCACCATGAGCTTCAACCGTGGTCAACTGGGTCTGGGGGCGGCGAGCGCCACCATGATGCTGGTGACCGTGGCCGCCATCGTGGTGCCCTATCTGTATAGCGAACTCCGCTCCAAACCCCACGAGCGCTAAGCATGAAAACCCAATCCTTTCATCGTCTGGTGGTCTACAGCTTCCTGGTCGTTGCGGCCCTGCTGTTTCTGGCCCCGATGTACGTGATGCTGGTGACGTCCTTTAAGGATGCGGACCAGATCCGCGCCGGCAACTTGATGAGCCTGCCCACGAGCATGAACTGGTCTTCCTGGCAGCTGGCTTGGGAGCAGGCTTGCACCGGCGTGGACTGCCGCGGACTGCGCCCTTATTTCTGGAATTCGGTCAGCATGGCGGTGCCGGCAGTACTTATCTCCACAGCCTGGGGTGCCATCAACGGCTATGTGTTGAGCATGTGGAAGTTCAAGGGCAGTGACGTTCTGTTTGGCTTCTTGCTGTTTGGCGTGTTCATGCCGTTCCAGGTGGTTCTGCTGCCCATGAGCCAGGTGCTTGGCTATCTGCACCTGTCGAGTTCAGTGGGTGGGTTGGTGCTTGTCCACTGCCTGGCGGGTATCGCCAGCACGACGCTGTTCTTTCGCAACTACTACACGGCCATTCCAGGTGAACTGGTGAATGCTGCGCGTCTGGACGGTGCCGGGTTCTGGCGCATCTTCTGGCGCATCGTCATCCCCATGTCCACGCCCATCATGATGGTGACCCTGATCTGGCAGTTCACCAATATCTGGAACGACTTCTTGTTCGGCGTGGCATTCAGCGGAGCCGACAGCAAACCCATTACCGTGGGCTTGAACAACATGGCCAACACCACCAGCAGCGTGAAGAACTACAACGTGGACATGGCCGCTGCCGTCATCGCCGGCTTGCCCACCATGCTGGTCTACATTCTGGCCGGTCAGTATTTTGTAAAAGGACTCACGGCCGGCGCCGTGAAAGGATAAGAACAATGGCTTCCTCTCTTGAAATCGCAGGCATCCGCAAGGTCTTTGGCAAAGGCGCTGCCGCCGTGGAAGTGCTCAAGAAAATCGACATCACGGTACCACCCGGTGAGTTCCTGATTCTTGTGGGCCCCTCGGGTTGCGGAAAGTCCACCTTGCTCAACATCATTGCCGGGCTGGAGGAGCCGACCGAAGGCTCCTTGCGTATTGGCGGACGCGACGTGATCGGTGTGGCTCCGGCCCAGCGCGACATTGCCATGGTGTTTCAGAGCTATGCGCTGTATCCGACCATGAGCGTGGAAGACAACATCGGTTTTGCGCTGGAGATGCGCAAAGTGCCCAAGGACGTGCGTACCAAGCGCATTCATGAAGTGGCGGCCATGCTGCAGATCGAGAACCTGCTGGACCGCCGCCCCTCGCAGCTCTCGGGCGGCCAGCGCCAGCGCGTAGCCATGGGGCGGGCTCTGGCGCGCGACCCGCAACTGTTCCTGTTTGATGAACCGCTGTCCAATCTGGATGCCAAGCTGCGCGTGGAAATGCGTGCCGAAATCAAGCGACTGCACCTGGTCAGCGGGATCACCAGTGTCTATGTGACCCATGATCAGATCGAGGCCATGACGCTGGGCAGCCGCATCGCCGTGATGAAGGACGGCGTGCTGCAGCAGATCGGCACACCCGACGAGATCTACCGTACGCCCATCAACATCTACGTGGCGGGATTCATTGGCTCACCGATGATGAACTTCATCGACGGGCGTGCAGAAGGCGAGGGCGCGCAAACCCGTTTCGTCTTTACCGGTGGCTCGCTGGAACTGCCCGCGCCCACGGGGCGCGCCATTACCCTGGGCCAACGCCCTGAGCACATCCACCTGGATGAAAACGCTGCCTGGCGCGGCGAGGTACTGCTGGTGGAGCCCACAGGCGCAGACACCTACGTGGTGGTCAAGACGGCTGCCGGGCTGATCACGGTACGCGCTCCGGCCAATACCAAGCTCAATATCGGTGAGCACGTCGGCATGTCGGTCAGCGGCCGCCACAACAACTGGTTCGACAAGGCCACTGGCATCCGCATTGAGGCATAGACCCGCGCACGCCGCGGGCGTGCCGTCTGCTCAACTGGTCGTGCGCACCCGCGACAGCGGCGGGTTTCTGGCGAAGTAGGCTTCTATTCCGCGCATCAGCGCATCGGCCAATTTGATCTGGAACTCCTCGCTGTTGAGCTTGGCTTCTTCACTGGGGTTGCTGATGAAAGCCGCTTCCACCAGCACGCTGGGAATGTCGGGCGCCTTCAGCACGGCAAAGGCCGCCTGTTCCACCGTGCCCTTATGGAGCTTGCCCACCCGCTTGATTTCACCGAGCAGACCTTTGCCCAGCTTGAGGCTGTCGTTGATCTGGGCGGTGGTGCTCATGTCCAGCAGCGCGCGCTGCACGGTGGCGTCTTTGGCCTTGACGTTGAGGCCACCAATCAAGTCGGCCTTGTTTTCCTTGGCCGCCATCCAACGCGCTGCACTGCTGGAGGCGCCGCCTTCGCTGAGGGCAAACACGCTGGCACCCTGTGGGTCCGGGGTGAAGAATGCATCGGCATGCAGGCTGACGAACAGGTCGGCCTGCACCCTGCGTGCCTTTTGCACGCGCACGCCCAGCGGCACAAAGAAGTCCGCATCGCGCGTCAGGTAGGCACGCATGGCGTTGCCCTTGACAGAGCCCTCATTGATCCGGTCGCGCAGCAAATGGGCAATGCGTAGCACCACGTCCTTTTCGCGTGTGCCGCCCGGTCCGATGGCGCCGGGATCTTCGCCGCCGTGGCCAGGGTCCAGCGCAACGATGATGAGGCGTTCGGTACCGCTGCGCAGGTCTTCGTTGTTGCGCGTGTCGGGTGCGCCAGCCACTGCAGCCGGGGCAGTTGGTTTGGTGGCTGTTGTGGGTGCGCTCGCTTCCGTCTTGGGTTTGACAGGCTTTTGTGTTTGGCGCGCCATCAGATCACCCAGCGGATCGCTGGCCGCGGTTTCGGATGCAGCGTAAGCCGGTGCAGCCGGTGGGGTCGCCGCCGCGGTGTGATCCCCGAACTTTTCGCTGATCAACGCCTCCAGCGGGTCCACCTCCTGCTCGGGGTAGAGGTCAAACACCAGCCGATGCTGGTAGGCGCCTACCGGTGTCAGGCTGAACACCTGCGGGCGTATCGGTTTCTTCAGGTCCACCACCAGCCGCACGACGGTGGGGCTGAACTGGCCCACGCGGATGCCTGCAATATTGGGGTCATCGGACTTGACCTTGGCCACCAGCTCCTTGAGCGTGGGGCTGAGCACGAGCCCTTCAATGTCCACTGCCAACCGCGGCGGGCTGGCGACAAAGGTTTGCCGGGCGGTGAGCGCGGTGTCAGATTCAATGGTCACGCGCGAGTATTCCGGTGCTGGCCACACGCGCACGCTCACGATGGTGGCGCCGCGCACAATGTGAGGCAGGCCCAGCGCCAGCACCACGCTGCCTGCGCGTATCAGGGCGGCGCGACGCTTCATGGCTTGGCACCTTCGCCAGATGGGGTCAACCCCTGCAGCAGTTCCTCACCGACTGGCGTGTGGGCATTGAGTGTGACCCGGCGTACGCCGTCAGCATCGGTTTCCAGATGGATGTCCAGGTCGGCCACGGGCAGCAGTCCGGCGGCCTTTTGTGGCCACTCTGCCAGCTTCAGGCCGGGGCTGGCAAAGATGTCGCGAAAGCCGGCGTCTTCCCATTCCTGTGGGTCGTTGAAGCGGTAGAAGTCAAAGTGGGAGACGGCGCAGCGGTCCGTTTCATAGGTCTCCACAATGGTGTAGGTAGGGCTCTTGATGCGCCCGGTTACCCCCAGGGCCTGCAACAGGTAACGCGTCAGCGTGGTCTTGCCCGCGCCCAAGTCTCCACGCAAGGTAATGAAGGCATTGCCAAGTTGTGGCTGCTGAGCCAGCGCTTGCGCAAAGGTTTGCGTGGCCGATTCATTGGCCCAGTGCAAGGTGAGCGAGGGCGCGCTAGCACGGGTTCCAAGCCCTTGGGACGCTCCGGTTTCTACAATAGGCAGTTGATGATCCACAGCACTCCATTCGATACGGCACTGGTTGCACACATACGCGCAACGGCTCGCCAGCTTGGATTCTCCCAAATTGGCGTGAGCGGTGTGGATTTGCGTTCTGCCGAGCCTGGATTGCTCGCATGGTTGGAGCGTGGATTCCACGGCGACATGCATTACATGACCAGTCACGGCCTCAAGCGTGCGCGACCGGCCGAGCTGGTGCCCGGCACGGTGAGCGTCATCACCGCACGCATGGACTACCTGCCGGCCACAGCGCCTGACGACTGGTCGGCACAGGAACTGGGTAGGCTGCAGCAAAGCGGGGAAGGCATAGTGTCGCTCTACGCCCGGGGGCGGGACTACCACAAGGTTCTGCGCGGCCGCCTGCAGAAGTTGGCCGATGCGATCGTGCTGCAGGCAGGGCCTTTGGGCTACCGCGTGTTCACCGACTCCGCCCCCGTGCTGGAGGCCGAGCTGGCTGTGCGCAGCGGACAGGGCTGGCGTGGCAAGCACACGCTGGTGCTCAACCGGGAGGCCGGCTCCATGTTTTTCCTGGGCGAAATCTATGTAGACCGCGCTTTGCCTGAATCGGTGCCGGTGCAGGACCATTGCGGCAGTTGCAGCGCCTGCATGGACGTCTGCCCGACTCGCGCCATCGTGGCCCCGTATCGGCTGGATGCACGGCGTTGCATCTCTTACCTGACCATTGAGCATGCAGGCTCCATTCCGCTGGAGCTCAGGCCCTTGATGGGCAACCACATCTATGGCTGCGACGACTGCCAGCTGGTCTGCCCTTGGAACAAGTTTGCCAAGCGGGCTACGCTGCCGGACTTTGATGGGCGGGCGCATTTGAGCGGCCAGGGGCTGTGCCATTTGCTGGACTGGACCGAGGCGCAGTTCCTGCAGTACACCGAAGGCGGGCCGATCCGACGCATTGGACACGAGCGCTGGCTGCGCAATGTGGCAGTGGCGCTGGGCAATGCACTGCGCAACGAACCCGACTCCACGTTGCGACAAAGCATGCACGATGCCCTGCAACGCCGCGCTGCCCACGAGAGTGCCCTGGTGCGCGAACACGTGCAATGGGCGCTGGAACAGAACACAACCCTTGGCTGAAAGGACCGCTATGGCTGCCTACGACCTGCTGGTGATTGACCCGCAAAATGATTTTCTGGATATCCCCCAGGCCGCGCTGCCGGTGACGGGCGCCAACGCCGATATGCAGCGCTTGGCAGACTGGCTGCTGCAGCATGCGGACGAGGTCGGCAGCATCACGGTGACGCTGGACTCCCATGCCAGCGTGGGCGTGGAGCGCACCACTTTCTGGGAGGACGCACTGGGCCAGCCGGTGCCACCTTTTACCTTGATCACGGCGGCAGATCTCGCAGCCGGAACCTACCGGCCACGCCACAAGGAATTGCATGAGGAAGTGCTGCAGTATCTCCAGGCCTTGGAGGCGGGGGGGCAGCGCCAGTTGGTGGTCTGGCCGGTGCATTGTGTGCTGGGTACCTGGGGCCACAACATCCACACCGGCCTGTCCGAGGCGATAGCACGCTGGGAGGTGACAAGTGGCAAGACCTGCAACAAGGTGCTCAAGGGCATGCATCCGCTGACGGAACAGTACAGCGCCTTTCGTGCCGAAGTGCCGCGGCCGGACGACGCACGCACCCAGCTCAACCAAAGCCTGCTGAATACGCTGGCCGCAGGCTCACACTCTTTACTGGTGGCGGGTGAGGCATTGAGTCATTGTGTGGCCGCTTCCGTGGACGACATGATGGCCCACCTGAGCGCAGCACGGTTGTGGCAGACCGTGCTGTTGACCGACTGCATGAGTCCGGTGACTGGGTTTGAAGCGGCTGGTCAGGACTTCCTGCAACGGGCCCGTCAAAACGGCTTGCGTACAGCTGAGTTGCAGACCCTGGCGTAGGCCTGTGCCAGTTGCCAGCGTGGCTACAGCTGCCGCAAGACACCCAGCGCAAAAGGCAGGCTGAGCATGCCCAGCACGGTAGACAGGGTGACCAGCCCGGCCACGTAGGCACCGTCATAGCCCATGCGTGCGGCCAGCACGTAGCCGGTGGGGGCCGTGGGCAAGGCGGAAAAAGCCAGCAGGATGGTGGTCTGCAAGGCTGACAGCCCATACCACCGTGCCAGCGCAAAGGCCACCAGTGGCGAGATGAAGTGCCGCACCGTCAATACCGAAATGCCCAGCGCCCGGTCGCGTGTCAGCGCGCTGAACTGCATGCCTGCACCGGCGGCCATCAAGCCCATTGCCAGTGCGGCCGCGCCCACCCGTGTCACCGTGGGCTCCAGCCAAGGCGGAATATGAAAGCCCGCAATGTTTGCCAGCAGGCCCGAGGCGGTTCCAATGATCAGCGGGTTGCGCACCAGCTCGCGCAGGAATCCGCGCTCGGCGTGCCGTGCCATAGGCCACACCGCAGCCGTGTTGAAAACCGGTACGCACACACCAATCAACACGGCAATCAGCAGCAGGCCTTCAGGTCCCGCCAGCCGCTCGGCGATGGCCAGTCCAATGAAGGAGTTGAAGCGAAATCCCACCTGCGCGCAGGCCGCATGCTGGCGCTTGTCGATGTGGCGACCCAGTACTGGCAGGTAGGGCAGCACATAGGCCAGCGTGATGCCAATGGCACCCAGCGTCCAGCCCGCGCCAATCAGTCCGGAGGCGGCGCGCAGATCCAGGGTGCTCTTCACAATGGAGTGGAACAGCAGTACCGGGAACAGAAAGAAATACACCAGGGCATCCACCTGTTGCCAGACGGTGCGGTTCAGGGCCGTGTAGCGGCACACCAGAAAGCCGCACAGGATGAGGGAAAAGTCGGGAAAGAGGAGTTGGGCGTAATTCACTGCAGCGAGAATAGCAGCCTTGCCCTTACACTGCGGCACCTATGAATGCGCAACTGGTCTCCAGCCTCGAAGCAGTCGACGTCTTTATCGACGCACTCTGGCTGGAAGAGGGACTTTCCAAGAACACCCTGGCAGCCTACCGGCGAGACCTCACGCTGTATGCGCGCTGGCTGGCAGAACGTGCACGCGGCCTCAACGACAGCACCGAGACCGATCTGCAAGCCTACTTTGCTGCGCGCCATGCCGATACCAAGGCCACCAGTGCCAACCGACGCCTGACCGTGTTCAAGCGTTACTTCCGTTGGGCCTTGCGCGAGAGCCGCATTACCGTGGACCCCACGCTCAAGCTGCAATCGGCCAAGCAGGCGCTGCGCGTGCCCAAGACTTTGAGCGAGGCCCAGGTGGAAGCCTTGCTGGCGGCGCCGGATACCTCCAATGCGTTGGGCGTGCGCGATCGCACCATGCTGGAACTGATGTATGCCAGTGGCCTGCGCGTGAGCGAACTGGTAGACCTCAAGGTGTTCAACATCAGCCTCAACGACAACGTGCTGCGCGTGCTGGGCAAGGGTTCCAAGGAGCGGCTGGTGCCGTTCGGCGAGGTGGCGGCCATGTGGTTGCGCCAGTACCTGGGAGCGCCGCGTCAGGAGCTGCTGGCAGGCAAGCAGTCGCAGGACCTGTTCATCACAGTGCGTGGAACCACGGCAGGCGAAGCCATGTCGCGTGTGATGTTCTGGTACGTGGTGAAGAAATATGCGCTGGCAGCGGGCATCCGATCACCCTTGTCGCCGCACACCTTACGCCACGCCTTCGCCACACATCTGCTCAACCATGGGGCTGATTTGCGTGCGGTGCAGATGCTGCTGGGCCATGCCGACATATCCACCACCACCATCTACACCCATGTGGCCAGGGAACGATTGGCTCAGTTGCATGCGCAGCACCACCCGCGGGGCTAGGGTCTGTGCAGGCCCTAAATGGACAGCGTTTCGGCCCAGGCCAGGGCTTCCAGATGGGCCAGGTTGACCTCGCTGCTGGTCATACCCAGGGCCTTGGTTGCCGAAGCAAATGCGGTGTCATCCGAAGACTCGCAGGCCAGGGTAAGCGCCAGAAACGGCGCCAAGGGGCCGGTCTGGTGCAGCAGTGCATCAACCACCTGTTGCGGCAATGTCAGGCTGGCCAGTGCCTTGTCCATGGGCATTCCCAGCATGGTGTCCAGCAGGGAGAACACACCGGCCACAAAGGCGTTGTCGCTTTCTTCCGGAGGCAATTTCTGCAGCGCCAGCAATTCCATCAGGCGGCCACGCACCACGGCGGTGGTGCCCACCGCGGGCGGGGTATCGCCGCCTAAGGAGGTGGTCATCAACAATGCCGCCCATTTGAAGAGTCGGTTCAGGCCTAGCAACATCACAGCGTGCTTGAACGACGTGACTTCGGTGCGCATGCCAAAACCGGCTGAGTTGATGAAGCGCAGCAGGTTGAACGACAGCATGGGGTCGTGCTTGAGCACGGTTTCGATTTCGTCGGTGCTGGCTTGCTTGCGCACCAAGTCGATGAGGCGCAGGATGTTGGCCTGCGACGGACGCACACTTTGCCCTTCGACGATCACGGGCTTGGCAAACCAGAAGCCCTGGAACAGCTTGACGTCCAGCCCTTCGACCATGGCGTATTGCTTGTGGGTTTCCACCTTTTCCGCAATGAGGCGCGCCGTGGATTTGGCCTGAGCCAGTTTGACAAACCCGGCTATCGCCTCGGCCTTGAGCACGGACAGATCAAACTTGATGAATGAGGCCAGTGGCAACCATGATTCATAGGACTTGGTCAGCACCGAATAGTCAAAGGCCAGACGAAAGCCACGGCGTTGCATTTGTTGCAGATTGGGCAAGTGGTTTCCGATCTGGTCGATCTGCGACAGCGGCAGGGGCGGGATTTCCAGCACCACATGTTCGGGCTCTACCAGGTCCAGATGTCCGGCAGCCAGACTCTCGTGGGTGCAGTTCACGAAAATGGTCTTGCGGCTGGCCAGCGAGTCGTATTCGGCCAAGGACAAGGCATTGAACAGGAGTTGTGCATCGCTGGCGGCGGTGTGTTCGCTGGATTGCATGGAACGATCGAACAGTTCGTATCCGAATACGGTCCGTTTTTCGTCCAGGATCGCTTGCCGCGCAATCACCCGGTTTCCTCCGTGAGGCTGGGCGTTCAGCGGACTGGGACTCAGGTTATCTGGCATGTGTGACAGGGGTGGGCAGTTATCCGAACCATTCTAGACGTAGTGCGCTCAAATGGCATGGATTACAGAGGTGCTGTTGGCAGGGCATCGAGCTCCTGCTGGCTGAAGCCGGCTCTCTTGCGCGCTTCCAGATTGAAGGGCGGTTTGAGGCTGGGGCCACCATACTGACTGCTGGCCTGGGCATAAAAAAGGTGGCTGTCCAGCCCTTTTCGCTCGCACAACCAGTGGTACCAGTGATTACCAATGGCCACATGGCCTACTTCTTCCCGCAAGATGACATCCAGGATGGCGACCGCTTCCAAGGCCGCAGGGGAGCCGACCTTGCGCAGTTTGGTCTGGATGATCGGTGTTGCGTCCAGCCCACGCGCTTCCAGCGTTCGCGGCACCAATGCCATGCGGGCGGTCACGTCATGGCGCGTGTTCTCGGCCATAGTCCACAGCCCATCATGCGCAGGGAAATCTCCATAGGCATGGCCCAAACCAGCCAGATGGTCGCTCAACAGCTGGAAGTGTTTGGCCTCTTCCTGCGCCACGTGCAACCAGTCCAGGTAATAGGCGTCGGGCATGTCGGCAAAACGCCAGACCGCATCCAGGGCCAGGTTGATGGCATTGAATTCGATGTGCGCAATGGAGTGAATCAGCGCGGCATGGCCATCGGGCGTGTAGGGCGAACGGCGCGGCACATCCCGTGGTGACACCAGTTCGGGTTTGGTCGGGCGACCAGGGGATGTCGCGGAGTCAAAACGTATCTGGGGATCAATGGGCAGGTTCGCCTGCCGCTGCGCCAAGTCTTGCACGGCCAGTACCTTGGCACCGGGGTCGGCGCACAGGAAAGCGGCGCGTGCGCCAAAGCGGATGTCAGTCATCCCTACAATTCTAGGCAAACCAGAAAGCAGGAGAACCGATGGCCATCTACGAATTGAACAGCATTGCACCCCGTGTGGCGGAGGGAGCCTGGGTTGCCGACAGCGCGCAGGTCATGGGCAACGTGGAGCTGGGCCAGGACAGCAGCGTGTGGTTTGGCGCCGTCGTGCGTGGCGATACCGAAGGGATCCGCATAGGCCGTGCTACCAACATCCAGGACGGCAGCGTGCTGCATGCCGATGCAGGCGAGCCGCTGACCATCGGCGATGACGTTACCGTGGGCCACATGGTCATGCTGCATGGCTGTACCGTGGGTGATGGCTCTCTGATCGGCATAGGCGCGATCGTGCTCAATGGTGCGAAAATCGGTAAGGGCTGCATTGTTGGGGCTGGTGCTCTGGTAACCGAGGGCAAGGAGTTCCCGGACGGCAGCATGATCATTGGCAGTCCGGCCAAGGCGGTGCGTGAACTCACGCCTGAGCAGCAACGGGGTTTGCGTGCCACCGCGAAACACTATGTGGACAACGCCGCACAGTTCCGCAGCGGCCTCAAGAGAATCGGATAACCCGGGCAGCTGTCAGGCTGCCCTCACATTGGGAGTGGTGCATGTCTGAACTGCACAAGTTTTTATTTGACGGGCTGCCAGTGCGCGGCATGGTGGTACGCCTGACGGACGCATGGACCGAAATCCTGCGGCGGCGCGCCAGCAACAGCCAGACTGGCGCCTATGCGGAGCCTGTGCGCAATCTGCTGGGTGAGATGACTGCAGCAGCGGCACTGATGC
Source organism: Rhodoferax sp. GW822-FHT02A01 (assembly GCF_038784515.1). NCBI lineage: Bacteria > Pseudomonadati > Pseudomonadota > Betaproteobacteria > Burkholderiales > Comamonadaceae > Rhodoferax > Rhodoferax sp. GW822-FHT02A01. The sequence continues at coordinate 4,950,336 of NZ_CP152376.1, read as the reverse complement.
AGGCCAATATCAAGTTCGACGGATCACTGGTTCTGCAGATCTTTGGCGATGGTCCGGTCAAGGTGGCGGTGGTGGAGGTGCAGCCTGATCTGTCGCTGCGGGCGACGGCTACCGTGACGCAAACGGTGGCTGACGACGCAAGCCTGAGCCAGATGGTCAATGCCACCAACAAGGCGCGCTGCGCCATTACCCTGGATCCCAAGACCAAATTCCCCGGTCAGCAGCCCTATCAAGGCGTGGTGCCCCTGTTTGACGACCACGGCAAACCGATTGAAGACCTGAACGCAGTGTTGGAGCACTACATGCTGCAAAGCGAGCAGTTGGACACCACGCTGGTGCTGGCAGCAGATGATAAAGTCGCTGCCGGTTTGCTGATCCAGCGCCTGCCCATGGCCGGAGCGGGCAACCTGGCGGGCAGCATGGTCTCCAAGGAAAACGAAGACCAGATCGGCATGAACGAGCACTACAACCGGATCGCCACACTGGCGTCCAGTCTCAAGCGCGAAGAGCTGTTGACCCTGGACGTGGACACCATTCTGCGTAGGCTGTTCTGGGAAGAGAGCATTACCCGCTTCGAGCCGCTTGTGGGCGAAAGTGCTCCACGTTTTGGCTGCAACTGCAGCCGCGAGCGTGTCGGCAAGATGATTGTGAGTTTGGGGCGCGAAGAGGTCGAGGAAATCCTGGCCGAGCGTGGTGACATCGAGGTGGGTTGCGAGTTCTGCGGATTGCAGTACCGCTTTGATCCGATCGATGCAGCGCAGCTTTTCGTGGATGCCATTCAGCTGGGCAGCGGCAGCGCCGACGCCCATTGACGGGCGTAGGCCGACCCCGGCTTGTCCTGTAGATGCGAGGACTTCAACGGTCTCGCAATAAGTTGCTGAAGAGCTGATGCTCGCAATCCGGATCGGAGCACTTTTCGCATGCCCAGCGCCAGCGGCTGACGGGTTGTTGCAAACCGTTGGTGATGCGCAGGTGAAATCGAATGGACATCAGCGCGTTGTCGCTGCGTGCCTTGCCTTGTCCATAGACCAGAGAGTAGGGTAGACCGTACCGGGACAGCGCGTCCCTGAAGGTCTGATCCAGGGCGCCCAAACGCGCATGGTCTGCGGTGGCTGGCAGCAGATCCAGTCCGGTCAGCAAGGTCAGATCAAAGAGTTGTCGATGCTGGCGGGCTTCATCGTCATCTGAAGGCGCGACCTGCAAGACGGTGGGGGATACAGCGTGCTGCAGCGCTGCAGCCAATGTGGATTTGCCAGTGCCGGGTACTCCCAGAATGGCGAGGCGAGGGGGCTCTGACACGGCCGCTGGCCTAGCGGGCGATCTGCACGAAGATTTCGTTGTTCTTGACCATGCCCAGTTCGCTGCGGGCTTTTTCCTCGACGATCTCCAGACCTTCTTTCAGGTCCCGGATCTCGGCACTCAGGCGGTCATTGGCCAAGGCTGCCTGTGCATTCTTGACCTTCTGGGCTTCCAGCTGGTACTGCAGCTTGCTCACATTGCGCACGCTGCCGCGGCCAAACCACAACTGCCCGTGCAGCACCAGCAGCAGGGCAATCAGAACAACGGGAACCAGGCGGTTACTCATGTCGTGTGGTTTGGCCTTTCCTCAAGTCACTTGAGGTTGTAGAACGCGGAGCGTCCAGGGTACACGGCCACATCGCCCAAGTCTTCCTCGATGCGCAGCAACTGGTTGTACTTGGCCATGCGGTCAGAGCGGCTCAAGCTACCGGTCTTGATCTGGCCGGCATTGGTGCCCACTGCGATGTCGGCAATGGTGGAGTCCTCTGTTTCACCGGAACGGTGGCTGATCACGGCGGTGTAGCCGGCGCGCTTGGCCATTTCGATAGCGGCGAAAGTTTCAGACAGTGTGCCGATTTGGTTGATCTTGATCAGGATGGAGTTGGCAATGCCCTTGTCGATGCCTTCCTTCAGGATCTTGGTGTTGGTCACGAACAGGTCGTCACCCACGATCTGAACCTTCTTGCCCAGACGGTCGGTCAGCAGCTTCCAGCCGTCCCAGTCACCTTCGGCCATGCCGTCTTCGATGCTGATGATGGGGTACTTGTCGACCCAGGTGGCCAGGATGTTGGTCCACTCCTGCGCGTCCAGCACCAGGCCTTCGCCTTCGAGGTGGTACTTGCCGTCCTTGTAGAACTCGGATGCGGCGCAGTCCAGGCCCAGGGCAATCTGTTCACCCGCCACGTAGCCGGCCTTGTCGATGGCTTCCAGAATCATCTGGATGGCTGCTTCGTGGTTGGCCACGTTGGGGGCAAAGCCGCCTTCGTCGCCCACGGCGGTGCTGATGCCCTTGTCGTTCAGGATCTTCTTGAGTGCGTGGAACACTTCTGCACCGTAGCGCAGGGCCTCACGGAAGCTGGGAGCACCCACGGGGATGATCATCAGCTCTTGCAGGTCCAGGTTGTTGTTGGCGTGCTCGCCGCCGTTCATGACGTTCATCATGGGCACAGGCATCTGCACTGCGGCCATGCCGCCAAAGTAGCGGTACAGGGGCAGACCGGCTTCTTCTGCCGCGGCGCGGGCCACGGCCATGGAAACGGCCAGCATGGCATTGGCGCCCAGGCGGGACTTGTTCTCGGTGCCGTCCAGGTCGATCAGGGTCTTGTCCAGAAAGGACTGCTCGGAAGCATCCAGGCCCAGCACCGCTTCGGAGATTTCGGTGTTGATGTGCTCCACCGCCTTGAGCACACCCTTGCCCAGGTAACGCTTCTTGTCGCCGTCACGCAGTTCAATGGCTTCACGTGAGCCGGTGGACGCGCCGCTAGGCACAGCCGCACGGCCCATGGTCCCGGATTCCAGCAAAACATCGCACTCCACCGTGGGGTTGCCACGGGAGTCCAGAATTTCGCGGCCTACGATATCAACAATTGCGCTCATGGATTTTTCTTTCTAGAACAAAACAAACAAACTATTGGCGACTCTGATCTTGCACCCATTACTGGAAATTGTTTTCCAGAAACGGTGTCTTTTTGGTTACGGAATCCAGTGCCACCAGGGTTTCCAGCAATGCCTTCATGTGCTTGAGCGGTACCGCATTGGGGCCGTCGCTCAACGCCTTGCTGGGGTCTGGATGGGTTTCCATGAACAACCCGGCCACACCCACGGCCACAGCCGCACGTGCCAGCACCGGCACCATCTCGCGCTGGCCGCCGCTACTGGTGCCTTGGCCGCCCGGCAGTTGTACCGAGTGGGTGGCGTCGAACACTACGGGTGCGCCGGTTTCCCGCATGATGGCCAGGGAGCGCATATCGCTCACCAAGTTGTTGTAGCCAAAGCTGGCGCCGCGTTCACAGGCCATGAAGTTGTCTTCATTCAGTCCGGCCGCCTTGGCGGCGGCACGGGCTTTGTCGATGACATTCTTCATGTCACCCGGTGCCAGGAATTGGCCCTTCTTGATGTTGACGGGCTTGCCGCTCTGCGCCACCGCATGTATGAAATCGGTCTGTCGGCACAGGAAGGCGGGCGTCTGCAACACGTCCACTACAGACGCGACCTGGGCAATCTGGTCCTCCGAGTGGATGTCCGTCAGTATCGGCACCCCCAGTTCGCGCTTGACCTTGGCCAAAATCTCCAGACCCTTGTCGATGCCGGGGCCGCGAAAGCTGGTGCCGCTGGAGCGGTTGGCCTTGTCAAAGCTGCTCTTGAAGATGAAGGGAATGCCCAGCGCCTGGGTGATTTCCTTGAGCGTACCGGCCGTGTCCATCTGCAATTGCTCGGACTCGATGACGCAGGGGCCCGCGATCAGAAAGATGCGGTGTTGCAGGCCGACGTCGAAACCACACAGTTTCATGCGGCAACTTTCAAGTTCTTGCCTTGGGTCTGGTGGTCCAGAGCGGCTTTCACGAAGGCATTGAACAGCGGATGGCCATTCCAGGGAGTGGACTTGAACTCGGGGTGGAATTGCACGCCGACAAACCAGGGGTGCACGCTTTGCGGCAGTTCGACCATCTCGGTGAGTTGCTCGCGCTGTGTCAGCGCAGAGATCACCAGGCCGGAGGCGCGCAGCTTGTCCAGGTAATTGACGTTGGCTTCGTAGCGGTGGCGATGGCGCTCGGTCACCACGTCGCCGTAGATGTCGTGCGCAATCGTGTGTTGGGCCACATCGGAACTTTGTGCACCCAGGCGCATGGTGCCGCCCAGGTTGGAGTTCTGGTCGCGCGTCTTGATGGTTCCGTCCGCGTCTTTCCACTCGGTGATGAGGGCGATGACGGGGTTGGGGCTTAGCGGATCGAACTCGGTGCTGTTGGCGTCCTTGAGGCCGGCCACATGGCGGGCAAATTCGATGGTAGCAACCTGCATACCCAGGCAAATGCCGAGGTAGGGCACCTTGCCTTCACGTGCAAAGCGGGCCGCTGCAATCTTGCCTTCGATGCCACGCTTGCCAAATCCCCCGGGGACCAGAATGGCGTCAAAGCGCGCCAGCTGGGACACGCTGTCGGGCGTGATGGTTTCGGAGTCTACGTATTCGATCTTGACCTTGACGTGGTTCTTCATGCCAGCGTGGCGCAGCGCTTCGTTGAGCGACTTGTAGCTGTCCGACAGGTCCACGTATTTGCCGACCATGGCGATAGAGACTTCACCTTGCGGATGCTCGGTCTCGTAGACCAGATCGTCCCAGCGCTTGAGGTTGGCCGGTGGTGTGTTCAGGCGCAGCTTGTCGCAGATCAGGCCATCCAGGCCCTGCTCGTGCAACATACGCGGCACCTTGTAGATGGTGTCCACATCCCACATGGAGATGACGCCCCATTCGGGCACGTTGGAGAACAGTGAAATCTTTTCGCGCTCTTCATCGGGCACCTTGCGGTCGGCGCGACAGATCAGGGCGTCGGCCTGGATACCAATCTCGCGCAATTGCTTGGCCGTGTGCTGGGTCGGTTTGGTCTTGAGCTCACCGGCTGCGGCGATCCAGGGCAGGTAGCTCAGGTGCACAAACGCACTGTTGTTGGGACCGAGCTTGAGGCTCATCTGGCGCACGGCTTCGAGGAAGGGCAGGGACTCGATGTCACCCACGGTGCCGCCGATTTCGACGATGGCCACATCGACCGCATCGGGTTCGCCGTAGCGCGCGCCGCGCTTGACGAACTCCTGGATCTCGTTGGTGACATGGGGGATGACCTGCACGGTCTTGCCCAGGTAGTCGCCACGGCGCTCCTTGTCGAGCACGCTCTGGTAGATCTGGCCGGTGGTGAAGTTGTTGGATTTACGCATGCGCGTTTCAATGAAACGCTCGTAATGGCCCAAGTCCAAATCAGTTTCTGCGCCGTCGTCGGTGACGAAGACCTCGCCATGTTGCAGGGGCGACATGGTTCCAGGGTCTACGTTGAGATAGGGGTCGAGCTTGATTAAAGTGACTTTGAGGCCTCGCGATTCCAAGATCGCAGCTAAGGAGGCTGAGGCGATTCCCTTGCCAAGGGAGGACACCACACCGCCGGTGACGAAGACAAATTTGGTCATGTCAGGGGCGAACCGAAAGGTTCGATGAGGTGGTAAAGCGAGATTATACGTGTGCCCGCACGACCCTTTGACGCTCTGCTACATTGCAGCCCATCTGTATACCGCGCCCAGGCGCACACACCATGGACTTGAACGGCAAACATATTGTTCTGGGGCTCACCGGCGGCATCGCGTGCTACAAGGCTGCCGAGTTGTGCCGTGCGCTGATCAAGCAAGGCGCCACGGTGCAGGTGGTCATGACCGAGGCGGCGGCCCAATTCATCACGCCGGTGACCATGCAGGCGCTGAGCAATCGGCCGGTATTCACCTCGCAATGGGATGCGCGTGAGCCCAACAACATGCCGCACATCAACATCAGCCGTGAGGCCGATGCCATTCTGATAGCCCCCTGCAGCGCCGACTTCATGGCCAAGCTCCTGCACGGACGTGCGGACGACCTGCTCAGCCTGATGTGTCTGGCACGTCCCATGGATCGCGTGCCTCTGCTGATTGCTCCGGCCATGAACCGCGAGATGTGGGCGCATCCTGCTACGCAACGCAATATGACGCAGCTCAAGGCCGATGGCGCCACGTTGCTCGGCGTGGGCAATGGCCTGCAGGCCTGCGGCGAGACTGGCGATGGCCGCATGCTGGAGCCGCAGGAATTGTTACAGGATGTGATTGCGTTCTTCCAGCCGAAGGTTTTGGCGGGGCACCACGTGCTGGTGACTGCTGGCCCCACGTTTGAAGCCATTGATCCCGTGCGCGGCATCACCAATCTGTCCAGCGGAAAAATGGGGTTTGCAGTGGCGCGTGCTGCACAGGAAGCCGGTGCCACGGTGACCCTGATCGCTGGGCCGGTTGCACTGGCTACGCCGCGTGGCGTGAGCCGTATCGATGTGGTGTCGGCACAGGAGATGCTGGACGCATGCCTGCGACAAGCACCACTTGCCAGCGTTTTTGTCGCTACTGCGGCCGTGGCCGATTGGCGTCCGGAAAACTCAGCCCAACAGAAGATCAAGAAGGACGGTTCGGGCCAGGTGCCGCAACTTGGATTTGTGGAGAACCCGGACATTCTGGCTACGCTTGCGAAATCTGCGCGCGCGACCAGCGGGGCTTTGTATTGCGTAGGCTTTGCCGCAGAGAGCCATGATCTTCTGGCCCATGCCACGGCGAAGCGCGCGCGCAAGAACGTGCCCCTGCTGGTGGGCAATATTGGTCCTGCCACGTTCGGCCAGGATGACAATGCCTTGCTGCTGGTGGATGTCAACGGTTCGCGCGAAATTCCGCGCAACAACAAACTTGCGTTGGCACGGCAGCTGGTGGCCGACATTGCCGCCCGCCTGGCCAGCGCGACCGCTTGAATATTCAAGGGGCGCAATTCGCCTCTTTTTCCGAATCATTTCACTGAAAAGAACAACCATGCAAATCGACGTCAAAATTCTCGACAGCCGCCTCAACGACAACATGCCGGCCTATGCCACACCCGGAAGTGCGGGGCTGGACTTGCGCGCCTGTCTGGATGAGCCGCTGACGCTGCGCCCCAACGCCTGGCAACTGGTTCCCACCGGAATGGCCATTTATCTGGCAGACCCCGGTTATGCAGCGCTCATCCTGCCGCGCTCCGGTCTGGGCCACAAGCACGGCATCGTGCTGGGCAATCTGGTGGGACTCATTGACAGCGATTACCAGGGCCAACTGATGGTGAGCGCCTGGAATCGCAGCTCCACCGCCTTCACCATCGAGCCCATGGAGCGAATCGCTCAACTGGTCATCGTGCCGGTGGCGCAGGCCCGCTTCAATATCGTTCAGGAGTTTCCTGCTTCCCAGCGCGGGGAGGGCGGGTACGGCTCTACTGGGAAGAATTGATACACCCCTGTTGCGGCTCACTGCGTGTAGCCGCCTCTCCCCTTGCAGGGGACAAACCCAGTGGCCCGGCGGAGCCGGTTCCACGGGTTTTCTGATGGCTAGTGGAGGGTGTCGTCGCCGGGGACTTCGGTGTGCAGGGGCTGGATGCGGAAGAAGCCGGTGCCGGCGGAGCCGCGGCCGATTTCTTCTTCGGTGGCTTCACGCACGGTGTGCACGTTGAGTGTGATGCGAATGGCAATGCCGGCCAGTGGGTGGTTGCCATCCAGCACGACGTGTTCCGGGTAGATATCGGTGATGGTGTAGAGCGCGTCCTTGGGCGCGTCGGGGTTGCATCCCGCAGGCAGAGCGGAGCCTTCCATGGTCAGGCCTTCTTCCAGGTCGGCGGGAAAGAGCGCACGCGGCTCCAAAAAGATGAGCTGGTCATTGAAATCACCAAACGCCTGCTCCGGCTCAATCTGCAGATTGAGTGTGGCACCGGCACTGTGGCCCTGCAGCGCTTCCTCAATCGTGGGGAACAGGTCATGGCCGCCGATCAAAAACTCCACCGGATCGTCCAGCACGTCCAGTTCTTCGCCCAAAGTATCTTTCAGCGTCCAGGTCAGGGCAACCACGCATTGTTGAGAAATTTCCATGCAGAATTGTCCCATGAACATAAAAAACCCTCTACAGCTGCTGGGCGGCTTGTCACCAGATACCTTCATGCGCCGTTATTGGGAGAAAAAGCCCCTGCTGATTCGCGCGGCCATTCCGGGCTTTGCGCCCTTGCTGGACCGCGCCGAGTTGGTCGATCTGGCCGCGCAGGACGATGTGGAGTCGCGCTTGGTGGTGCAGGCGCAGGCCGACAAGCAGGGCAAATGGCGTCTCAAGCACGGCCCTTTCGTACGCAAGTCGCTGCCGCCTTTCAAGCAGGCAGGTTGGACGGTGCTGGTGCAGGGCGTAGACCTGCATGACGAGCGCGTGCATCAGTTGATGCAGCAATTCCGCTTCATCCCCGATGCGCGACTGGATGATCTGATGATCAGCTATGCCACGGACGGCGGTGGCGTGGGGCCGCACTTTGACAGCTACGACGTGTTTCTGTTGCAGGCCCGTGGGCGTCGGAGATGGCGCATCGGACGCCAGAAGGACATGAGCCTGGTGCCGGACATGCCGGTCAAGATACTGGCCAACTTTGTACCGGAGCAGGAGTTCGTGCTCGAGCCGGGCGACATGTTGTACCTGCCGCCGCACTATGCACACGATGGCATTGCGGTGGGCGAGTGCATGACCTATTCGATTGGTTTTCGGTCGCCAGCCAAAGGCGAAATGGCGCGGGAGCTGCTGCAGTGCTTGGCCGAGCAGGCGGCTGATGAGGCGGGTACGGCAATCTATCGCGATCCGCAGCAGCAGGCCGTCAGCACCAGCGCGGAAATTCCGGCAGCCATGGTGCAGTTTGCCCAGGAAGCGCTGCAGGCAGCACTCAAGGACCCGTTGGCATTGCAGCGCTCGTTGGGTGAAATCCTGACCGAGCCCAAAGCCCATGTGTGGTTCCATGCAGGTGAACCCAGCCAGGGCGGTGGCGTGCGTCTGGACCGGCGTACACGCATGCTGTATGACAGCAAACATGTCTTCATCAATGGCGAAAGCTTCCGCGCTGCTGGCAGCGATGCTCGGCTAATGCGTTCGCTTGCGAATGCCCGGGAACTGTCGGCTCGGGATGTGGAAAAACTCAGCGAGCCTGCGCAGGATCTGCTGATGCAATGGTGCGAGGACGGATGGTTGCATGGTCTCGACTGAAGCCACTGGCGATGGCGCCCCGGCACCTTTGCTGCAGGGGCCCTTTGCAGGTCCGTCGGCATTTGCAGATGCTGTTCGCGGTGCCTTGCTGCATGCCGCTATAGCGCAGTGGTCTGAAATGATATGGAGCGACGCCAATTTTGAAGATTGGCCGTTGCACGAGAAAGCCACCATAGACGCCCTGAACGCCTGGTCGCGCAAGGGCCGCAAACTCACGCTGCTGGCCCATCGTTTCGACGCCATGCGCCGCGTCCACCATCGTTTTGTGGAGTGGCGTATCCGCTGGGATCATCTGGTGGAGTGCCGCGTATGCAAGGGTGTGGAGCCATCGGAATTCCCCAGTGCACTGTGGACGCCTACCTGGGCACTTCGGCGCCTTGATTTGGTGCGCAGTACGGGAGCGGGAAGCATGGAACCACGCATGCGGCTGTTATTGCGCGAGGAATTGGAGGAGCGTAAACGCCAAAGTTCACCAGGTTTTCCGGCCAGTACCTTGGGTTTATGAGGTGCCGGAAAGGGTTTTCCCTGTACGCCTGTTACGCTTATGTATAATTCGGGGCTCTGACAAAAAGAGATCGAATGCTTCTTGTCGGGGTCTTGGGGGCTTGCCACCAAGACAATTTCCGGAAATTGTTTCGTTAACTCACTTTAGTCTATAACCATGAACAAATCTCTCGTTTTGGCAGCTGTGATCGCTGCTGCTGCCCTGGCTGCTTGCGGTAAGAAAGAAGAAGCTCCTGCTCCTGCACCCGCACCTGCTGCTGCTCCTGCCGCTCCTGCTGCTGACGCATCTGCTGCTGCTGCCGCTCCTGCTGCTGACGCATCTGCAGCCAAGTAATTTATTTACTGGCAACAAAAAAGCCACCTTCGGGTGGCTTTTTTGTTGCTTGCGACGGGTGTCGCAAGGACTGGCTTACTTGATGTCGTCCACGATGACCTTGGCAATGCGTTGCGCGCTCGCGGAGGTATCGGGAGCGCCCTTGCTATCTAGTACGGACACGGTGGTGACGTCCCCCTGGCTCTTAAGTGCAACCTGGAATTTGGTCGCTTCAGCCTGCTTGGATGAGCCACCAAAAAGCTTCCTGAAAAAGCCAGGTTCCGAAGTATCGACATCTGCGGGGACATAACGCACGAAGTAAATGCCTTGTTTGCGGTCGCGGTCTTCCACAGTGAAGCCTGTGCGGTCCAAGGCCAGACCAACGCGGCGCCAGGCGCGATCAAATCCTTCACTGATCTGCACGACGGGATTTCCGTTCTGCATGGACAAAGACGCCACTGACTTGGCAGGAACAGCATTGGCCAATTGCGCCTTTGCTTGTTCTGCTGAGGAGCCCAATTTCACCATCAAACGACGTAGGAATTCTGTTTCCAATTCTGGGTCGCTTGGCCGAGGTTGCCAAACGGTGCTGTCATTGCGTTCACTCGTATACACCTCCATCATGCCGCGGTGACTGATATATATCTCGGTCTCGCCGGAAACATTGGTTTCCAGACGTGTCCGGAATTTGTCACGCTCTGCAGTGGAGTAAAGTGAGTCGAGCAATTTCCCTATGGCGCCTCGCACGAAGTCCTGCGGAATCTTGGCGCGGTTCTCGGCCCAATCCGTTTCCATGATGCCCAGATTGCTCTGGTCCATGGCCAGTAGAAAGCCGTTTTCCTGCCAGAAATCCTTGACAGGCTCCCACAGCTTGTCGGCAGGGCGCTTGACGACCAGCCAGCGTTGGTTACCCGCCCGCTCCACTCGGACATCACCGAGCTCGGGAACTGCCACGGGTGCCTTGCTGACCGTGGTATCTACGGTTTTCACGCTGGAGGCGGATACGGCACCGTCGACCATGGTGTAGCGGGTGTCTTTGGAGAGTTGTGTCAGATCCGGCGGAACAATGAGCGTTGGCGCTTTGGCTGCGCTGCGGTAGTCCACCTTGTCGGATTCCAGCGCTGAGCAGCCGGCCAATGCCAGGGCTGTGCCCAATGCGGTCACTTGAATAATCGATTTCACAAATTTCCTTGGTGTACGTGGCTTAAATCAAGCCGGTGGAACGCATCACACCTTCCAGCATCTGCTGGCTGGGTTGTGTCAATGTGGTCAGCGGCAGGCGCAGATAGCCCTCGCTGAGGCCCATGCGTGCTACTGCCCACTTCACGGGGATGGGGTTGGATTCAACAAACAGAGCCTTGTGCAGCGGAAGCAATTTGCGCTGGATAGCCATGGCGCCGGCCGCGTCCCCGGCAATGGCCGCCATGCACAACTCGTGCATGAGGCGCGGTGCCACGTTTGCGGTCACGCTCACATTGCCGTGTCCTCCGCAGAGCATGAGCGCCACGGCGGTGGGGTCGTCGCCGGAGTAGATGGAAAAGCCTTTAGGCGCTTCCTTGATCAACCACTGCGCGCGTTCAATGTTGCCGGTGGCTTCCTTAATGCCGACGATGCCGGGCACCTGAGCCAGACGCAGCACCGTGTCGTGCGCCATATCGGCGACCGAGCGGCCGGGCACGTTATAGAGAATGACCGGCAGGTCCACGGCTTCTGCAATGGCCTTGAAATGCTGGTACTGGCCTTCCTGCGTGGGCTTGTTGTAATAGGGGACAACCTGCAACTGGCTGTCTGCGCCAACCTTCTTGGCGAAGCGCGCCAGCTCGATGGCTTCCTTGGTGGAATTGGCGCCGCAACCCGCCATGATGGGTACCCGGCCTGCAGCCTGTTCCACTGACACGCGGATGATTTCGCAATGTTCTTCAACACTGACCGTGGGGGACTCGCCTGTGGTGCCGACGACACCGATGCAGTCAGTTCCTTCGGCAATGTGCCAGTCAATCAGCTTTTGCAGTGCCGCGTAATCCACCGCTCCGTCTTCGAGCATAGGGGTAACCAGGGCAACAATGCTGCCCCGCAAGGGACCGTGTGAAGAGTTCATGGAGTGCCAATAGTTCGGTAAACGCGCATTTTACCTAGAGAGTGTGCCGCGCCATTTCCAAATGTCCGGCATCTGGTAAAGCTGGGGCAAAAGCCACGATACGTTGGACAAACCGGTCAGGAGACGGCAAAAAACCATTCTCATAGGCCACGATCTGCATTCCGGCACATGCCTGCAACAGTTCGCCAGCCTGCAGAAGAAAGTCGGGACGGGACGGGCGGCCTACCGTTTCGTTGCCCGCGGCAAAGGTTTCGTACAGAAAATACCCACCCGGCGCAACGCTGCTTACCAGTGTGGGCAGCAATGGTCGCCAGAGGTAATTGGTGACGACCACGGCACCGAAGGTGCGCAGGCCGTTTGCATCGGCCAATGGCCAGAGCCCAGTTTCAATGTCGACCTGCAGCAGATGGGCTTGCGGCACGTTCTGCTGCGCGGCAGCGATGTCTTTGTCCACACCCCACACGGCGTGACCACGTTCCGCAAACCATTGCAGATGACGGCCGCTGCCACAGGCCACGTCCAGCACGGAGCAGCCTGCAGCGAGCAGATGCGTCCATCGGGTGATCCAGGGGGATGGTGCAGAAAGGTTGTGGGCAGTGGCAGAGGCAGTTGTCATTCGGACTCAGGGGCTAAAAGCAGGACCATAGCTGATTGCTGAGCTGCACCAGAAAGTCCGCCCTGCTATACAGGGCGAACACCGCAGTCAGCAAGGCCACAACCACCAGCATCACAGACCAGCGCGCGTTGCGTCGCATGGGATTCAGGCCGATTGCGGCAGTGCGGCGCGCGCAATGGCGCGCTCCTTGATGGGCAGATTGACCAGGGCGGCTGCCACACCCAGGGCAATGGCAATCAGCCAGACGCTGTCGTAGCTACCGGTCTTGTCATACAGATAGCCACCCAGCCATACGCCCAGAAAGGAACCGATCTGGTGACTGAAAAACACAAAGCCGCTCAGCATGGACAGGTGGGCCACCCCGAAAATTTGCGCCACAGTGGCATTGGTGACTGGTACCGTTGAAAGCCACAACAGCCCCATCACACTGGCAAACAGATAGACCGACGCAGGTGTCAGCGGCACCAGCAAAAACAGGGTGATGGCGACCGAGCGGGCAAGGTAGATGAACGCCAGGATCTTGCGTTTGGCGAGACGTTGGCCCAGCACGCCGGCGGCGTAGGTGCCGAATACGTTGAAGAGCCCCACCAGGGCCAAGGCGTAGCTCGCCACCTGAGGCGAAAGCCCCTTGTCCTTCAGATAGCTGGGCATGTGTACGCCAATGAATACGACCTGGAAGCCGCAGACAAAATAGCCCGCCATCAGCAACTGGAAGCTGGGGTACTTGAAGGCCTCGCGCATGGCTTGCAGGATGGATTGATCCCGGTGCATATGGGCATGGCCGCCAAAATCCGGCTCACGCAGCCCCCAGGCCAGCGGTGCTATCAGCAGGGTCGCAAATCCCAGCAATACCAAAGCCTGCTGCCAGCCGAAATGGCTGATCAGAAACCCCTCGGTGGGCACCATCAGAAATTGCCCGAAAGATCCTGCCGCCGCCGTGACTCCCATGGCCCAGGAACGTTTGTCTGCAGGCACATTGCGACCGATGACCCCATACACCACCGCATACGTAGTGCCCGACTGGGCCACACCGATCAGCACGCCGGCGCTCATTGCAAACAGCAGGCCACTGTCGGCGTAAGCCATGCCCAAAAGGCCCAGGCAGTAGGCGGCCGCACCTACCAGAATCACCCGGAAAGAGCCAAACCGGTCAGCCAGCATGCCGGCAAAGATGCCGGCCACACCCCAGGCCAGATTCTGGATGGCAATGGCAAAAGCAAAGGTTTCGCGACTCCAGCCACGGTCCTGCGTGATGGGCTGCAGCCACAGACCAAAGCCATGGCGAACGCCCATGGCCAGCGTGACGATCATGGCGCCGCAGACGAGCAACTGAAGTATGGATATACGTTTTTGTGTTTCAGGCATGCCACCTAATGTAGCCAATCTGTATAAGGTCAGGAACGTAGTCCCGTATCAGCCCTGTTGCCGACGTGACAATCAGCCGCGTGCCGCGGTTGGCTGTCTTTTTGTACAGTGAAAAATCAATCACCCACTACAATGCGCGCCTATGTCAGCCAAACCCCCCTCATCCAATTCCGACTATTCAGAAGGTTCCATCCGCGTCCTCAAGGGCTTGGAGCCGGTCAAGCAGCGCCCGGGCATGTACACCCGCACCGACAACCCGCTGCACGTCATCCAGGAAGTGCTGGACAACGCCGCCGACGAAGCGCTGGCCGGGCACGGCAAGAAGATCAAGGTCTGTCTGCATGTGGACGGATCCGTATCCATCGAAGACGACGGCCGCGGCATTCCCTTTGGCATGCACCCCGAAGAAAAGGCCCCGGTGATTGAGCTGGTGTTCACCCGCCTGCATGCCGGTGGCAAGTTCGACAAGGGCAAGGGCGGTGCCTACAGCTTCTCCGGCGGCCTGCACGGCGTGGGCGTGAGCGTCACCAACGCCCTGGGCAAGCGCCTGGAGGCCACCAGCTACCGCGAAGGCGCGGTGGCGCGCATCGTGTTTGAAGGTGGCGACGTGACCGAGCCGCTGCAGGTGCGCAAGGCCGGAGAGGGCGACCGCAAGTCCGGCACCACCGTGCGCGTCTGGCCTGATGCCAAGTATTTCGAGTCCGCCGCGCTGCCCATGAACGAGCTGACCCACTTGCTGCGCAGCAAGGCGGTGCTCATGCCCGGTGTCAGCGTTTCCCTGCTGAACGAAAAGACCAAGGAAACCCAGACCTGGCTCTACAAAGGCGGTCTGCGCGACTACCTGATGCAGTCGCTCAACGCCGAGCCGGTGATTCCGCTGTTTGATGGTGAAGGATTTGCCGACAGCCAGAGTGAGCAGTTTGCCGATGGCGAAGGCGCCACCTGGTGCGTGGCCTTCACCGAAGACGGTCAGCCCGTGCGCGAGAGCTATGTCAACCTGATTCCCACCAGCGCAGGCGGTACGCATGAAAGTGGTCTGCGCGACGGCCTGTTCACCGCCGTCAAGAGTTTCATCGACTTCCACAGCCTGTTGCCCAAGGGCGTGAAGCTCATGCCTGAGGATGTGTTTGCGCGCGCAAGCTATGTGCTCTCGGCCAAGGTGCTGGACCCGCAGTTCCAGGGGCAGATCAAGGAACGGCTGAATTCTCGCGATGCGGTGCGGCTGGTTTCCGGCTTTGTGCGTCCAGCCCTGGAGCTGTGGCTGAACCAGCATGTGGAATACGGCAAGAAGCTGGCCGAGTTGGCCATCAAGGCGGCACAAACCCGCCAGCGGGCTGGCCAGAAGGTGGAAAAGCGCAAGAGCTCCGGCGTGGCCGTGTTGCCCGGCAAGCTCACCGACTGCGAGAGCCGCGACATCCTCTACAACGAGGTGTTCCTGGTGGAGGGCGACTCTGCGGGCGGCAGCGCCAAGATGGGACGCGACAAGGAAAACCAGGCCGTGCTGCCCCTGCGCGGCAAGGTGCTCAATACCTGGGAAGTAGACCGCGACCGCCTGTTCGCCAATACCGAAATCCACGACATCTCGGTGGCCATCGGCGTGGACCCGCACGGCCCCAATGACGAGCCCGACATGAGCGGCCTGCGCTACGGAAAGGTCTGCATCTTGTCCGACGCGGACGTGGACGGTTCCCATATCCAGGTCTTGCTGCTTACGCTGTTCTTCCGCCACTTCCCCAAGCTGATCGAGACTGGGCACGTGTTTGTCGCGCGTCCGCCGCTGTTCCGCGTGGATGCACCGGCGCGCGGCAAGAAGCCTGCAAGCAAGGCTTACGCGCTGGATGAAGGCGAGCTCACCGTGATTCTGGACAAGCTGCGCAAGGAAGGCGTGCGCGAAGGCGCCTGGACCATCAGCCGCTTCAAGGGCCTGGGCGAGATGAATGCCGAGCAGTTGTGGGACACCACGCTGAACCCGGACACGCGTCGTCTGTTGCCGGTGGCCCTGGGGGCCATTGATTTTGGCCAGACCGAGGCGTTGATCACCAAGCTGATGGGCAAGGGTGAGGCGGCGGCGCGGCGCGAGTTGATGGAGTTGCACGGGGACTCGGTAGAGGTGGACGTCTGAAGCTCCCACACCCCGGACTTCACCGCTGTGGGTACACCTGCCGCGCAAACATTTAGTTGAACAAGACAAACATGACCGACCAACCAATCATTGATCTCACTTCACCCGACGGCGGCGGTGATGACCAACTCAACCTGGCCACATACGCCCAGCGCGCGTACCTGGAGTACGCGCTCAGCGTGGTCAAAGGCCGGGCCCTGCCCGATGCCTGTGATGGCCAGAAGCCGGTGCAGCGGCGCATTCTGTATTCGATGGACCGCATGGGGCTGGGCTTCAGCGGCAACACCGCGGCCAAGCCAGTCAAGAGCGCCCGCGTGGTGGGCGACGTACTGGGCCGCTTCCATCCGCATGGCGACCAGGCCGCATACGACGCACTGGTGCGCATGGCACAGGACTTTTCACAGCGCTATCCGCTGATTGACGGTCAAGGCAACTTTGGTTCACGCGATGGCGATGGCGCTGCGGCCATGCGGTACACCGAGGCACGGCTTGCCAAGATCACCACGCTGCTGCTGGACGAAATCGACCAAGGCACGGTGGACTTCCAGCCCAATTACGATGGCTCCACCGAAGAGCCCAAGCAACTGCCCGCGCGCCTGCCGTTCTCCCTGCTCAATGGTGCCAGCGGCATTGCGGTGGGACTGGCCACCGAAATCCCCAGCCACAACCTGCGCGAAGTGGCCGATGCCTGCGTGGCCCTTATCAAGTCGCCACAGCTCAGCGACGAAGAGCTTTTCACGCTGATACCTGGCCCGGATTTCCCTGGTGGCGGCCAGATCATCAGCCCGGCTGCCGACATTGCCGACGCCTACCGCACTGGACGCGGCTCGCTCAAGTGCCGTGCGCGCTGGAAGATCGAGGACCTGGCCCGCGGCCAATGGCAACTGGTGGTGACCGAGTTGCCACCGGGCGTAAGTACCCAGCGCGTGCTGGAAGAGATTGAGGAACTGACCAACCCCAAGGTCAAGGCCGGCAAGAAGGCGCTGTCGCAGGAGCAGACCCAGCTCAAGGCCAGCATCCTGGCGGTGCTGGATGCAGTGCGTGACGAGTCCGGCAAGGAAAATGCGGTGCGTCTGGTGTTCGAACCCAAGACCAGCCGCATCGAACAGCAGGAGCTGATCACGGCCCTATTGGCACACACCAGTCTGGAATCCTCCTCTCCGGTGAACCTGACCATGGTGGGGCTGGATGGCAAGCCCACGCTCAAGTCGTTGCGCCAGATGCTGCAGGAATGGATCAGCTTCCGCCAGACCACCATCGAGCGGCGCTCGCGCCACCGCCTGGGCAAGGTGCTGGACCGCATCCACATCTTGGAAGGGCGCCAGACGGTGCTGCTCAATATAGACGAGGTGATTGCCATCATCCGCCAGAGCGACGAGCCCAAGGCGGCGCTGATTGCGCGCTTCTCCTTAAGCGACCGGCAGGCCGAAGACATCCTGGAAATCCGCCTGCGCCAACTGGCGCGCCTGGAAGCCATCAAGATCGAACAGGAGCTGTCCGAACTGCGCACCGAGCAGGGCAAGCTGGAGGAAATCCTCAATAGCCCGGCGGCATTGCGGCGCCTGATGATCAAGGAGATCGAGGCCGACGCCAAGACCTTTGCCGACGCCCGCCGCACCCTGATCCAGACCGAGAAGAAGGCCGTGGCCGAAGTCAAGGTGGTGGACGAACCGGTGACCGTGGTGGTGAGCCAGAAGGGCTGGGTGCGCACACGCTCCGGCCATGGTCACGAGGCCAGCAGCTTTGCCTTCAAGGCCGGAGACGGTCTGTACGACACCTTTGAGTGCCGCAGTGTGGACACCCTGCTGGTGTTCGGCTCCAACGGACGCGTGTACTCGGTTGCGGTTTCGCTGCTGCCCGGCGGGCGCGGTGACGGCCAACCGGTGACGACTTTGCTGGAACTGGAAAGCGGCACCCAGCTGCTGCACTACTTTGCCGGACCGGCAAGCGCCACCCTGTTGCTCAGCAGCAGCGCGGCCTATGGCTTCCTTGCCAACGTGGAAAGCATGGTTTCGCGCCAGAAGGCCGGCAAGGCCTTTGTCACCTGCAACGCGGGCGAGACTTTGTGCAAGCCGTCTCTGGTGAGCGGCGCCCATGGGCGCGTGACCACGGCCGGTACGCCGGCCACCATGGTCCCGGCAGCCACGCATGTGGCCTGTGCCTCCACGGGCGGGCGCATTCTGACCTTTGAAATCGGCGAACTCAAAGCCATGGAGAAGGGCGGGCGCGGCCTGATGCTGATCGACCTGGAGCCCAAGGACACCTTGGCAGGCGCGGCAGCCTATACCCGCAGCATCCGCATCGAAGGCATTGGCCGCGGTGGCAAGGAGCGCGAGGAAACCCTGGAAATCCGCAGCTTGAACAATGCCCGTGCCGCACGTGCACGCAAAGGCAAGGCGGCCGATCTGGGCTTCAAACCCACTGGCATCACGCGGGTCGAGTAAGCCCGTATTCCCGTCGGAGCCGGGCTCGCCCGGTTGTTGATTTGGCGCAAATGCGCTGTCAGCAAACCTCAAGACGGTAATTACACAATGTGTCATGCATAAAAAATTGCTGATAGCGGGTGGGGGAATCGGTGGACTGGCGGCTGCCCTAGCCTGCGCGCGTGCGGGCTGGAGCATGGAGTTGCTGGAACAGTCCCCGGTCTTTGGAGAAGTCGGTGCCGGCATCCAGCTCGGGCCGAACGTGGTCAAGGTGCTGCGAGAGATGGGATTGGAGCCGGGCCTTCAGCGCGTGGCAGCCTACCCCAGTCAGCTGGAAGTGCGCAACGCGGTGTCCACCGAACGCTTGGCGGTGTTCCCCCTGGGCAAGGTGACGGAGCAGCGTTATGGCGCGCCTTACGTGTCGATCGCCCGTGCCGATATGCATACCTTGTTGCTGGATGCGGTGCGCCAACACGACAGCGTGGGGCTGCACCTGGATTCGCGCCTGGCAGGCATTTCCACGACAGACCACAGCGTGCGCGTTGAGACCGTGCAGGACCAGGCATTCGAGGCGCCCTTGCTGGTGGGGGCCGACGGCTTGTGGAGCCAGGTACGCAAGGAGGTCATCGACGATGGCGCTCCGCGCGTGACCGGCCACCTGGCGTTTAGGGCCATGCTGCCGCAAAGCACCTTGCCCGTGCCACTGCGCAGCCAGGTCGTCACCGCTTGGATGGGGCCGGACTTTCATGCGGTGCATTACCCGGTGCGCGCAGGCGAGTGGCTCAATGTCGTGTGCATTGTGCACGGCAAGGTGGTGGGTGATCCGCAGTCCTGGGACCACAGCGCCAATGCCCACGAGCTGCGCAGCCGCATGTCCCAGGCGCGCGGCGCCTTGCGGGATCTGATTTATGCCATTGACCAATGGCGCCTCTGGCCCCTGTGTGACCGCGAACCCATGGGCAGCGCAGCCGAGCACGCCAAGGGTCGTATTGCCCTGCTGGGGGACGCAGCCCACCCCATGCGGCCTTATCTGGCGCAGGGTGCCGGCATGGCGATCGAGGACGCGGCGGCCTTGGCTCGCTGCATCAGTGAAACGCCGCAGGAAATACCGCACGCCTTGCAGCGCTATGCCGAGATGCGCTGGCAGCGCAACGCCAGGGTGCAGGCACGCGCCATCCAGAACGGCAAGATCTACCACCTCAAGGGTCTGGCGCAGGTGGGACGCGACCTGTCGCTCAAGCTGCTGGGCGCAAGGCTGATCGACGTGCCCTGGCTCTACAACGGCCCCTGATACGCACGCAGAGCGGCGTAACATGGCGCCTCCACAGGAGACGCCATGAAGTCCTTTCGTACCTATTCTTTTGAAGCTTGCAACGCACTGGCGCAAAGCGCCCGCGTAGCCGCCGTGCTGACTCTGGCCGGGGCCATGGCGGCATGTGCCAGCAGCAGCACCAAGCCCGACGCGGCAAGTCTGGATCGCATCCAGAACGTGGTGGTGATCTATGCCGAGAACCACAGCTTTGACAACATCTATGGCCTGTTCCCCGGCGCCAACGGCATTGCCAACGCCACCGCAGAGCAGAAGCTGCAACTCGACCACGACGGCACGCCGCTCAAGGAACTGGTGACCTTCGGCGCCGATGGCAAGCCGGATGATCGCTATCCCCGCATGCCCAATGCGCCATTCCGTATCGATGCGTCTCCGGTCAACCGTGCCACCAACCAGATCGTGCCCAGCCCCACACATCTGTTCTACAACAACCAGGAGCAGATCAACGGCGGCAAGAACAACCGCTTTGCCGCCATGTCGGCTGTGGGCGGCTGGGTCATGGGGTACTACGACGGCAGCCAGTTCCGCATGTGGCAATGGGCGCGCGATTACACCCTGGCCGACAATTTCTACATGGGTGCGTTCGGCGGCTCCTTTCTGAACCATCAGTACCTGGTGTGCGCTTGTGCCCCGCGTTTTGAGAATGCACCAAGCTATATGCGGGCCCAACTTGACGCCAGCGGCAAACTGCAGAAGAAGCCCACGTCTCCTTCGGCCAATGCCGGCGCGGTGCAACTGGTCAGCGGCAACGGTGGTCAAGTCACGCCGGACGGATACGCGGTCAACACCACGCAGCCTCCTTACCAGCCCAGCGGCGTGGTACCGGCAGCCAGCGGGCCGCTGGAAATGGCCAATCCAAACGGCGTGGCGCGCAACGGCGGCAATCCGGAGCTGCCACTACCACCACAAGCCACCAAGACAATTGGCGACGCCCTGTCGGCCAAATCGATTGACTGGGCCTGGTATGCAGGCGGCTACCAGCGCGCGTTGGCTGACGGCACACAGGACCCCACCGTGCCGCGCAAGGTGATCTACACCAAGTCGGCAGACTCACCCAACTTCCAGCCGCACCACCAGCCTTTCAACTACTTCGCCAACTACGCGCCCGGCACCGAAGCGCGGGCGCGCCATCTGCGTGATGGCGAGGATTTCCTGAAGGCCATTGATGCCGGGCAATTGCCACCGGTGGCGTTCTACAAACCGGCGGGTGTAAATACCCAGCACCCCAGCTATACCGACATGATCACGGGCGACCGCCATATTGCCGATCTGCTGGACCGGCTCAAATCCAGTCCGCAGTGGAAGAGCATGCTGGTGATCGTCACCTACGACGAGAACGGCGGCTATTGGGACCATGCAGCGCCACCCGCCGCGCCCGGTCTTTCCGATCGTTGGGGTCCGGGTACTCGCATTCCCACCTTGCTGATCGGCCCCATGGTGAAGAAAGGCTATGTGGACTCCACCAGCTATGACACCGGCTCCATTCTCAAGCTGCTCACCCGCAGATTCGGCCTGGAGCCACTTCCGGGCGTGCGTGAAAAGGTGGGAGATCTGACGGGGGCCCTGCAATAGGAAGTTCGTGTTGCGCGTCCGACTGTGGACGTGGATTTTGTGAATGGATGTAAGGCTGTTTGACTTTGCGTGTGCAGGCCCTACGCTGTGCGCATTTACCTCACGCAATCCCATGAATCAGTTCAAACGTTTGACAGCCTCCCTCCTGATTTGTTCCACCACGCTGCTGGGCATGCCACTGGCGGCCCACGCTGGCATTGTGTCCAGTGCCGACGTGCTGGCAAGCCAAGGACAGACAGACGCCCGCGCCAAGGTCAACGCAGTGCTTGCGCGTGAGGACGTGCGTGCCGGCTTGGCTGAGCGGGGACTGAGCACCGAGCAGGCACAGGCGCGCGTGCAGGCCATGTCTGATGAAGAAGTCGCACAGTTGGCGGGCCGTATCGATCAGGCCCCTGCAGGTGGTGATATCTTGGGCGTCGCCTTCACCATCTTCATCATTCTGCTCATCACCGACATCCTGGGTCTGACCAAGGTGTTTCCGTTTACCCGCGCAGTGCGATGAATCCGGCGCGCCTGGCGCGCTGCCTTGCGGAGCTGGCTGGAGCCTTGCTCCTGGTGCTGCTCAGCGCCTGTGCCACGCCGCAGGTTAGCCGTCTGCAATCGGACGCGGGTGATCTGCCTGCTACAGGCAGCGTGTCCGGCGTTCCCTTTTTTGCACAAAAGGAGTACGAATGCGGGCCGGCGGCGCAGGCCATGGTCCTGTCTGCCGCAGGTGTGGCGGTTACCCCGGATGAGCTGGTGCAGCAGGTCTACTTGCCAGCCCGCAAGGGTTCGTTGCAGGTGGAAATGCTGGCCGCGACACGGCAGCGTGGTCTGCTGGCCTACAGGCTGCAACCCAACTTGAAGGACTTGCTAGCGGAGGTGGCAGCTGGACATCCGGTACTGGTCTTTCAGAACGTTTCACTGCCGATCTACCCGGTCTGGCACTACGCCGTGGTGATTGGCTATGACCTGAAGCGCAACACCATCACATTGCACTCGGGCGAAACCGCATCCATGGAGATGTCGCTGTTCGCTTTTGAGCGCACCTGGGAGCGCGGCAATTACTGGTCCATGCTGGCCTTGCCTGCGGGGCTGTTGCCGGCCACGGCCGATCTGCCGTCACTCGCCCGCAGTGCTGCGGATCTGGAGGCGCAACAACCCCAAGTCGCGCTGGCCACCTACAACGCCGCACTTGCGCGTTGGCCAGGTGATGCCAACCTGCTGCTGGGGCAGGGCAACAGCGAATATGCCCTGGGCCAGATTCCGGTGGCGATTCAGGCTTACCGGGCTGCGGTACAAGCGCGCCCCGACTTTGCCGACGCATGGAACAACCTGGCGCAAGCGCAGCTGGATGCGGGCAACCGTGTGGCGGCCGCGCAGGCCATCGCAGAAGCGGTCAAGCTGGGTGGCGCAAGGCTTGCGCAATACCAGGCATTGCAGACACAGATCCAATCCGCCACACCCCAATGAGGTGTGCACTGCGCCTTTACGCTTGTCGTTGGCACACCGGTGCGCTAGGCTTGTGGCATGCAAAAACTCAGTGATATCAACGGACCGGGCGAAGATTACTTTGTCGCGGAAGAAAAGCGCATTGCCGGCAACCCCAGGCAAACCGTGTGGATGCAATACACCGATGCCACCGGCCAATTCATGGTCGGCTTCTGGCGCAGCCAGGTGGGCAAATGGAAGATCGCCTATACCGAAGAGGAGTACTGCAG
This sequence comes from Rhodoferax sp. GW822-FHT02A01, assembly GCF_038784515.1. NCBI lineage: Bacteria > Pseudomonadati > Pseudomonadota > Betaproteobacteria > Burkholderiales > Comamonadaceae > Rhodoferax > Rhodoferax sp. GW822-FHT02A01. The sequence continues at coordinate 4,927,197 of NZ_CP152376.1, read as the reverse complement.
CATGCTCGCGGGGGTGAGCGTGATCACCCATGTGGACGGCACGGCCATGACGGTGCGTGCGGGTGACAGCTTTGTCATTCCGCGCGGCTTCGTGGGGACCTGGGAGGTGCTGGAAGAAACCACCAAACGCTTCGTGATGTATGACAGGGCTGTATCTGCAGACCACGCGTAGTGCGTGCGGATGGCTTCTGGCCGGGTTGCTGGGTTGCGCAGCGGCGCTGGCGCAAGATGAGGAGCGCGCCAATTTTCTGGAGATCCCATTCCTGCAAGTCACCGACGGCATCAAGACTTGTCCGCGCCAGCAAGAGCCGCGGATGACCCGTGCGCAGGCCGTTGCGCAATCCCATTCACGGGCCGAGCGCGGCACCAGTTGCTTCCAGGCTGGCCGTTGCCGGTTGCCCAATGCCTATCTGTACGACAAGGAAATCATTCCGAGGGTGAAGCAGGCCATACTGGTGGACGGGCGATTCACGCATACCAGCATCTGGGTCGAAGGCCAGCGCCGCTGGGTATGGCTCAAGGGCTGTGCAACGAGCAGGGCAGAGGCGCAGGCCGTGGAAGACTTGGTCCGTAGTATTGATGACGTGGAGGCGGTGGTAAATGAGCTTTCTATTCAGTTGCCTGCGGGCCAGTAAGGTACGGTGGCATGCCTTGCGAGGGGCATGGGCATGACGCGGTATGTGGCCCTGCTGCGAGGCGTCAGCCCGCAAAATGCCAAGAGCGCAGATCTGGTGCGCGCTTTTGAGAGTGCAGGCCTTACCAAGGTCCGTACCGTGCTCTCCAGTGGCAACGTGGTCTTTGACAGCCGCACCTCCAGCGAAGCGCGGCTCACGCGCCAGATTGAGGATGCATTGCAGCAAAGCTTGGGGCGTTCTTTTCGCACCATCTTGCGCACCCGCACTTTCCTGCAGGAACTGCTGGACGCAGACCCGTTTGCAGCACACGCCGTTCCCGAGGGGGCCAAGCGGGTGGTGAGTTTTCTGCCGGACGTGTCCGCGCCCAGGATTGCGTTGCCGCTCAGCGTAGACGGTGCCTTTGTGCTGCAGCAGGTCGGCCGCGAAGTTTTCACGGCCTATGTGCCAAGTGAGAAAGGTCCGGTGTTCATGCAACTGATCGAAAAGGCCTTTGGCTCCGAGGTGACGACACGGACCTGGGACACGGTGCGCAAATGCTCAGTTGCGTGACCGAAAGGGCGGGTGACCAGCCGCCACCGGCAAAGGCATCTTTACACCTGCTTTAAATTGCGCCTGGGGTGTCGAACCATAATGACCTGACACCACAAAAAGTGATCTGACAATGCCTCTGCGCGCCCTCCGTTTCCTGCTCTCCGCCTTGCTTTTTTCAGCCCTTCTCACTGCATGTGGAGGTTCCGGCAGCAGCGCACCGCCGCCTGTTGGTGGCATCACTGTCACACCGGGCAATGGACAGGTAACGATCACCTGGACGCAAGCCGCCGGTGTGGAGTACTGGCTCATGTATGCACCAACGGCAAACCCCATTGACATCAAGAACCCGCCAGGCGGGCATGTGTGGCTGACCGCCATTACTTCGCCGTATGTGCTTACCGGGCTCACCAACGGCGTGACCTATTCGTTTGCAATGAATGCCCGCACCGGAAGCGGACCGGGCGGGGCGCAAACACCTTCGGTGTCGGCCACGCCGCGTGCTGCCGGGACCACCGGACTCTGGACGGCAGGTACGGCACTCGCCGGTGACTTGCGCAGTCTCACCACCGATGGTACCAACCATGTGAGCGTGGGGACGCAAGGCGCGATCTACACATCCACCGACGGCCTCAACTGGAGCACCGTTACCGATGCCACCACCGGAACCAACGACCTGAACTCGGTGCTGTACTTCAATTCAACCGCTGGCTACGTGGTGTCTGATGCCGCCAAGCACATTTACTACGGCACCGATCTGACGGCCCTGACCCTGGCCCAGACCGGCACCAGCAATATCAACGCATTTGCCAGCGACGGCACCAATCTGGTTGCGGTGGGGAACAGCGGCACCATTCTTCGCAGCACCAACGGCTCCACCTGGACTGCGGCCAGCAGCGTACCTGCTGCGGCCAATCTGCATTCCGTGGTGTATTCCAGTGGAATCTGGGTGGCGGTGGGTGATTCGGGCGCCATCTACGTCAGCACCGACAGCGGCGCCAACTGGACCATTCCCGGCGGCAGCTACGCCACGGTGACCAGCAACCTCAGGGGCATTGCCGCCAATGGAACGGCTTTTGTCGCCGTGGGTGACAGCGGTACCGTGGTGACCAGTGCTGACGGATCCAGCTGGACGTCACAGACCCTCTCGGGCAGCGTCAACCTGTACGCGGTGAAAGCCTCGTCGGCACAACATGTGATTGTGGGGGCCGCAGGCAGTGCGTATGTCAGCACAGACGGTTCCACCTGGACGGCCCAGACCACCAACCTCAGTGGTGATCTGTTGGCATTGATTGGTTCACCCACGGAATACTTTGTGGTGGGTACCAGCGGTACCAACGCCATTTCCAAATAGCGCCGTAGAGCGTCAAGCAGCCCTTCGGGGCCCGGGCTGGTCCATGGACCGCTCAGGGATGCAAGCCGTTCATGGCTTCCAGGAAATCCCGAGCCAGCGGCTCGCCACGCAGATGGCGCCCCTGCGCCACCACTTGCTGCCCGGCCACATAGACCGCGTCTATCGCAGGCGTATCGCAGGCAAACACATAGGCATCCAGTGTGTGGCTGCTGGGTATGCCCAAGAGGCCACTGGCGCGCGGGTTGAGAACCAGCATGTCGGCGCGCGCTCCGTTCTGCAGTCCCCAGCGTTTCTGGCCGGCGGCCTGGCCACCGGCGGACAAGGCGGCTTCCAGCAGGCGCCCAGCGGTTGCGCTTTGGCCGGTGGCCGGGCTGGCCGCCACATTGCGCTGTTGCAGCCGCATGCGCTGGCCGTACTCCAGCCAGCGCAGCTCTTCGTTCCATTGACGGCACACATGGCTGTCCGAGCCGATGGCCATGGGCACACCATGTTGCAACCAGTGCGGCAGGTCGGCAAATCCATCACCCAGATTGCCCTCGGTACTGGGGCAGATCACGATGCCCGCACCGCTGGCGGCAACAGTTTCGATTTCAGCGGGTTCGGTATGCGTGGCATGCACCAGCTGCCAGCGTGCATCCAACGGCAGCGCGTCGCACAGCCAGGCGATGGGGTGTTTGCCGGTGTGCGCCAGGCAGTCGCGCACCTCCTGCATCTGCTCGGCAATATGGATGTGAATCGGCATGTCGCTGTCGCCTACTTGTTCCAGCAGTCGGGTGATGGAAGCGGGTGATGCAGCACGCAGCGAGTGGACGGACACGCCGGCATTTACCAATGGCCGGCCGGACTGCGCAACGGTTTTCTGCAGCCCGGCAATGAAGTCGGGGGTGCCGGCGAAGCGGCGCTGGTCATTGCGCAGGTTGGGTTGCGCAAAGCCGGCGCGCTCATAGAGCACCGGCAACAAGGTGAGCCCCATGCCCGCGTCGGCCGCGCCATCGGCGATGGCCCAGGCCATGGTGGCGGGGTCTGCGTACGCCAAGCCTCTGTCGTCATGGTGCAGGTAGTGGAATTCACACACTTGGGTGTAACCGCCCAGCAGCATTTCTGCATAGAGCTGTGCGGCCACGGCACGCATCTGCTGCGGCGTGATGCGCAGGGCCACGCCGTACATGCGGTCACGCCAGGACCAGAAGTCATCCTGCTCGGAGGCACGCCGCTCTGACAGGCCTGCAAATGCACGCTGGAAGGCGTGGCTGTGGGCGTTGACCAGGCCAGGCAAAACCGGGCCCTGCAGCACGGTTGCCTGCTCCGGCGCACTGGCGACGCCGGCAATGACGTCTGACCAATGCCCGTCCGGCCCGACCTGCAGACAGACCTGTTGTTTCCACTGGCCGTCCAGCCAGGCGTAGGGGGCCCAGAACAGGGCGGGTTGTGCAGCAGTCACGTTGCGTACCTCATGCGGGTTTCCAGGACAGCATGGTGTGTACCAACTGCTGCAGCAAAGGGCGCACACGCGCTGCGCGCGACTCATCCAGGCGATACGGCGGCGTCTCTGCCATGTAGCAGCTCCAGCACATCTCCAATTGCACCGCATGCCAACCCTCCTGCGGCCGGCCAAAGTGGCGCGTGATGTGGCCGCCCTTGAATCGGCCGTCCACCACCTGGCTGAATGCGCTCTGTTGTGCCAATACCTGGGCCAATGCCTCGCGCAAATCGGGCGCCACGCTGGCGCCATTGACCGTGCCCAGGTTCAAATCCGGCAGGCGACCGTCGAACAACCAGGGCACTTCGGACTTGATGCTGTGGGCGTCGAACAGCACGGCATGGCCATGGGCTGTGCGCAGGCGCGTGAGCTCAGCTTCCAGCGCATAGCGATAGGGGCACCAGTAGGTTTCTATGCGACGGGCTATTTCGGCATCGTCCGGTGCCATGCCCTCACGGTACAGCGGGTCTCCAGTGAAGAAGCGGGTAGGGCACAGCTCGGTGTTGTTGGCACCCGCGTACATGGGGGTGTTTTCGCTGGGGCGGTTGAGGTCAATCACATAGCGCGAGTAGTGCGGCACGATCATGCTGGCGCCGGTACTGCGCACAAAGTGGTAGAGCTTGTCCAGGTGCCAGTCGGTGTCTTCCACCTGCAGCGCGCGCTCCACAAAGCGAGGCTGCAATTCAGGCGGAATCACGGTGCCCACATGCGGCATGCTGACCAGCAATGGTTTGCTGCCGGGGTACAGTGTGAATACGTCGTTGTGAATGGTCTTTTTCATAGGTCTCGCTCCTGGGCGCCTACGATAACGCGCTTGCACGGGTTGGTGCCAAACCAATAGGCCAGCTCGTTGGGGTGTGCAACATCCCACACGCAGAAGTCGGCGCGCTGGCCTGCAACCAACTGGCCGCGGTCAGACAGACCCAAGGCCTTGGCCGCATGCACGGTGACGCCCCGAACGGCTTCTTCCGGTGTCAGTCGGAACAAGGTGCAAGCCATGTTGATCATCAGCAGCAGGGACAAGCCTGGCGACGTGCCCGGGTTATGGTCGGATGCCACTGCCATCGGCACGCCCGCCGCACGCAGCGCGGCAATGGGGGGCAGCTTGGTGTCGCGCAGAAAATAGTAGGCGCCGGGTAAGAGCACGGCCACCGTGCCGCTCCGGGCCATGGCGGCAATGCCGGCTTCACTCAGGTGTTCCAGGTGGTCGCACGACAGTGCACCGAACTCCGCAGCCAGCGCAGCGCCGCCCTGGTCGCTGAGCTGTTCGGCGTGCAGCTTGACGGGCAACCCCAGGCGGGCAGCGGCTTCAAATACGCGGCGCGTCTGCGCCGGGCTGAAGCCGATGTTTTCGCAGAACGCGTCCACGGCGTCGACCAAGCCTTGCGCATGCAGCGCGGGCATCCAGGCGCAGACGGCGTCCACATAGTCATCGCTGCGGCCTTCGAACTCGGGCGGCAAGGCATGCGCTCCCAGGTACGTGGTGCGAACGGCAACAGGCAAGGTACGCCCCAGTGCGCGGGCCACCGCCAGGCTGCGCGCCTCATGTTCCAGGCTGAGGCCGTAGCCGGACTTGATCTCCACGGTGGTCACGCCTTCGCGCATCAGGACTTGCAGCCGCTTGCCCGCATCCGCCAGCAACTGGGCATCGGACGCGGCGCGGGTGGCGGCCACGGTGGAGCGGATGCCGCCGCCCGCGCGGGCGATGTCCAGGTAGCTGGCTCCCTGCAGCCGCATCTCGAATTCATGCGCGCGGTGGCCACCATAGACCAGGTGCGTGTGGCAGTCGATCAGACCGGGAGTGACCAGTGCGCCGCCCAGATCGTGGGTGACGTTGATCTTCTGTGTGAACTGCGCAGGCAATTCCGACTCGGCACCGACCCAGTGCAGCGTCTCGCCCTGGGTGAGGATTGCGCCGTGTTCGATCAAACCCCAGCCAGCGGAGCCAGCCAGCGTGGCCAGCCGGGCATTGCGCCACAGAGTCAGTGAATAGGTCATGGGGTGGGCCCAGGTGTGTAGCCCAGCCACCAGGCGGCAGCGGACTGGTTGTGGAGGGGTGTGAAGTGCATGGGCGCTGCGTTGGCGGCTTCGGACCACAGCAGCGTGTGTGCTGCGAGTTCCATGGACTGCGTGCCTTGGGTCCAAGTGCCAGCGACTGCGGTGTACAGGCCACCTATGGCGAAGGTGCAGGTCCAGTCGGGGGACTGTTCCACCGCCAGCACGGCGGCATTGCCGCCGCGTGCCATGAGGTTCAGGTCTTGCGTTGGACCGCTTATCAAAGAGCAACCGGGTGCAAGGTCGCCATCAAAGTGCAGTGGGGCATGGCCCGGTAGCAACTGGTGATCCCGCGTATGGCCATCGGCCGTAGGCATGTGCAGCACCACCCCTTTGCCACTCAGCACCACAAACCAACGCTGCACGCCAGGGAACGCAGAGAACGGGCCACTGGCAGCGATGTCGGCACGGCTGATGCGCAATTGCCATTCTGTGTCAGCCTGGGTGGCGGTGGGAGTCTGGGCAGCAATGCGCTCTGCTCCGTGTCCCCCGCCTGCTGCGCAGGCTCCTCCTTTACCTGCGCAGAGCGCATTGCCGCCCAGACTCCCGGGGACAGGCGGCCACACCAAGAGTTCGCGGGTTTGGCCGCCGCCGTTGCGCCAGGGGTGGGGGGGCTGGTCGTCTGCGCGAATGATTTGGATGGTGCTCATGGCTTGAAAGCACCGCTGATCTGGTAGCGCGTACCCGGGTGTACCAACCGCGCCAGCGTGATGGGCACACCGCGGTTGATGGTGCGGCGTACCACGATGAGGCAGGGGTCTTGCACGCCAATGCCCAGCAGTTGCGCCTCTTGCGCGGTGGGGCTGGCGGCTTCGATGGAATACTGCGCCTCCCACAGCGGTGCCACCTGTAGCAGGTACTGCGTGGGCGTGATGGTCTGGAAGTCCACCTCCAGATAGTCGGGGGCGCAAGACGGGTTCACATAGCGGTCTTCGCACTGCAGGGGCACGCCGTTCTCGCTGTGCACGATAAGGCTGTGAAACACCGTGCTGCCGACCTCTACGCCCAATTGCGCCGCCAGGTCGGCCTTGGCCTTTTCCTGCTTGGCAAACACCACGCTGGCCTGGTGGGTATGGCCGCGCGAGACGATCTCGTCGTGCAGATCGCGGATGGTCAGGGTGGACGACACGCGCGACAGGTGTGCCGCAAAGGTGCCCACACCCTGCACGCGGGTGACCAGCCCTTCGGCCTGCAGCTCGCGGATGGCGCGGCCCACGGTCATGCGGCTCACTTCAAAGCGCTGCACCAGCTCGGCTTCGGACGGCATCTGGTCGCCGGGAACCCAGCGGCCGCTGGCCAGTCCTTCCTTCAGGTAGGCCTTGACCTTGGAATAGGGCGCGTGGGTGGATGGCTTGTTGGAAGGCATGTGCAAATTGTAGTTGCATAGACATGTCTAGACAAGTACACTCGTGCCGAAATTCGCCCCCCTTTTGCTTTCAGGAGACACCATGACCAACCTCGCCGACATTCAGCACGCCGCACAACCGCATCCCGTACGCGCCCCGCGCGGCACGGCCATCACCTGCAAGAACTGGCTGATCGAAGCCGCCTACCGCATGATCCAGAACAACCTGGACCCGGAAGTGGCCGAGAACCCCGATGCCCTGGTGGTGTACGGCGGCATCGGCAAGGCGGCGCGCAACTGGGATTGCTATGAGGCCATCCTCGAAGCGCTGAAAAACCTGAACGAGGACGAAACCCTGCTGGTGCAAAGCGGCAAGCCGGTGGGCGTTTTTCGCAGCCACGCCGATGCGCCGCGGGTGCTGATTGCCAACTCCAACCTGGTGCCCAAGTGGGCCACCTGGGAGCACTTCCACGAGCTCGACAAGAAGGGCCTGATGATGTACGGCCAGATGACCGCCGGCAGCTGGATCTACATCGGTAGCCAGGGCATTGTGCAGGGCACCTACGAGACCTTTGTCGAAGCCGGCAAGCAGCACTACAACGGCGATCTGGCCGGCCGCTGGATTCTCACGGCAGGGCTGGGCGGTATGGGTGGCGCGCAGCCTCTGGCCGCCAGTTTTGCAGGTGCGTCCTCCCTCAACATCGAATGCCAGCAAAGCCGCATCGACTTCCGCCTCAAGACGCGTTATGTGGACGAGCAGGCCGCTGATCTGGACGACGCATTGGCCCGTCTGGAAAAGTACAGCAAGGAGAAGAAGGCCGTGTCCATTGCCCTGTTGGGCAACGCGGCAGACATCCTGCCCGAGCTGGTCAAGCGCGCCAAAGCGGGCAGCATCCGCCCCGATATCGTGACCGACCAGACTTCGGCCCACGACCTGGTCAACGGATACCTGCCCAGCGGCTGGACGGTCGAGCAGTGGCGTGCCGCCCAGGCCAACGACACGCAACACGCAGCACTGCGCATCGCCGCTGCCAAGAGCTGCGCCGTGCATGTGCAGGCCATGCTGGACTTCCAATCCATGGGCGTGCCCACGGTGGACTACGGCAACAACATCCGCCAGGTGGCCTTCGACCAGGGTGTGAAAAATGCCTTTGACTTCCCCGGCTTTGTGCCGGCCTACGTGCGCCCCCTGTTCTGCCGTGGCAAGGGCCCGTTCCGCTGGGTGGCGCTCAGTGGCGACCCCGAAGACATCAAGAAGACCGACGCCAAGATGAAGGAGCTGTTCCCCGAAGACGCGCACCTGCACCGCTGGCTGGACATGGCGGGCGAACGTATTGCCTTCCAGGGTCTGCCCGCACGCATCTGCTGGATCGGCCTGGGTGAGCGCCACCGCGCCGGCCTGGCCTTCAACGAGATGGTGAAGAACGGTGAACTCAAGGCACCCATCGTGATCGGCCGCGACCACCTGGACAGCGGCTCGGTGGCCTCGCCCAACCGCGAGACCGAATCCATGCGCGACGGCTCCGACGCGGTCAGTGATTGGCCCTTGCTCAATGCCCTGCTCAATACCGCAGGCGGCGCGACCTGGGTCAGCCTGCACCACGGTGGTGGCGTGGGCATGGGCTACTCGCAGCACAGCGGTGTGGTCATCGTGGCCGATGGCACCGATGCAGCCGCCAAGCGCCTGGAGCGCGTGCTGTGGAATGACCCCGGCACCGGCGTGATGCGCCATGCCGATGCGGGCTATGACATTGCCGTTGCTTGCGCAAAAGAGCAGGGCATGAACTTGCCCATGTTGAAGCACCCCTGAGCGCCTTTGGCGCTTCCCCTCAAGGGGACGATACCGGCGGCCTGGCGGAGCCAGTTCCACGGTATCTCTGCTTGAACTACCCACATTTTTCGAGAATCACATGAGCAAAATAATTCTGAACCCCGGCCACGTCACGTTGGAGCAGTTGCAGGCTATTCACTCGGATGTCTGCCAGCTGGAATTGCCGGAAGCGGCACGCGGCGTGGTGCGCGCTGCGCATGCCTTGGTCAAGGCTGCAGCCGATGGAGACGCGCCGGTCTACGGCGTCAACACCGGCTTCGGCAAGCTGGCCAACAAGCGTATCGACAAGCACCAGCTCGACGCCCTGCAGCGCAACCTGATCCGCTCCCACAGCGTGGGCGTGGGCGAACCGCTGGCTGCGCCCATCATGCGCCTGATGATGGCCACCAAGGCGGCCAGCCTGGCGCGTGGCTACTCCGGTTGCCGCGAGGTGGTGATCGACACCCTGCTGGCGGTGCACAACGCAGGCCTGGTGCCCTATGTGCCTTCGCAGGGCTCGGTGGGTGCGTCGGGTGACCTGGCGCCCTTGTCGCATATGACGCTGGCACTGATGGGCGAGGGCGATATGCTGGTAGACGGCGTGCGCGTGCCGGCTCTGCAAGCCTTGCAGCAGGCGGGCATCACCCCGCTGACGCTGGAAGCCAAGGAAGGGCTGGCGCTCATCAACGGCACCCAGACTTCCACGGCGCTGGCACTGCATGCCTTCCTGAGTTTTGAGCCGGTGCTGGAAGCGGCACTGGTCATCGGCGCACTCACGCTGGATGCGGCGCGTGGCAGCGATGGTCCGTTCGATCCGCGCATCCACGCGGTGCGTGGCCAGCCCGGCCAGATCGATGTGGCGCAGTACTACCGTGCGCTGCTCCAGGGCAGCGCCATTCGCCAGTCGCATGCCGAAGGCGATGACCGCGTGCAGGACCCGTACTGCCTGCGTTGCCAGCCGCAGGTGGTGGGCGCCTGCCTGGACCAGATGCGCCATGCGGCGCGCATCCTGCTGATCGAGGCCAATGCGGTCACCGACAACCCGCTGGTCTTCGCAGACAACGGTGCGATGATCAGCGGCGGTAACTTCCACGCCGAGCCGGTGGCGCTGGCCGCCGATGGCATGGCGCTGGCCATTGCCGAAGTGGGCGCCATCGCCGAGCGGCGCATTGCCATGCTGATCGACAGCGGCGTATCGCGCCTGCCGCCTTTCCTCACACCCGACGCGGGCCTCAACAGCGGCTTCATGATTGCGCACGTGACGGCTGCTTCGCTGGCTTCCGAAAACAAGTCCATGGCCCATCCAGCCAGTGTGGACAGCCTGCCCACCAGCGCCAACCAGGAAGACCATGTGTCCATGGCCACGTTTGCAGCGCGCCGCCTGCAGGGCATGATCAGCAACACCGCCAACATCCTTGGCATCGAGCTGCTGGCGGCTGCACAGGGCATCGAATTCCTGCGCCCGCTGCGCAGTTCGGATGCGCTGGAAGCCGTGCACGCCTTGTTGCGCAAGGATATTCCTGCCCATAACGTGGACCGCTATCTGGCGCCGGACATCGCCCATGCGACGCAGCTGGTGCGCGATGGCTCGGTGGCCCATGTACTGCGGGGCCTGACGGGCTTGCCTACGCTGTGGGTTCCGGTCTGAGTCCCATCTGACCTGCCCAGGGCAGGGGGGCTATAGTGCGCGGCATGGAATTGCTGCCCCACCTCCGCCCCTTGCGCGCCCTGGTTGCCGTGGTGCAGGCTGGCAGCAGCCAGCGGGCTGCCACGCTGTTGCATGTGGCGCAGTCATCGGTGGCGCGCGCCGTGCAGCAACTGGAGTTGGCCATGGGCGGCGCACTGCTGCTGCGCAGCGGACGCGGCATGCAGCCCAATGCGCTGGGCCAGCGGCTGGCGCTGCGGGCGCAGCGTGCCCTGGAATTGTTGGCAGCAGCCGATTGCCACAAGCGTCGCCCTTCCACCATCTCTTGGACGGACAGCCCCCTGGCGCTGGGGCTTTCGCAGCGCCATGTGCAGACCCTGTTGGCGCTGCAGCAGTCTGGCAGCGAGGGCAAGGCGGCTCAGGCGCTGGGCTTGAGCCAGTCGGCGGTGCACCAATCCTTGAGCCAGTTGGAGCATCTGGCTGGCAGCACGCTGTTTGTGCGCACACGCGGCGGTCTGCGGCTGGACGAGGCCGGTGCAAACCTGCTGCGGGCCGTGCAGCTGGCACTGGCCGAATTGCGCCAAGCCGAAGATGAGTGGCCGCAAGTGCACGGGCGGTTGCAGGGCCGCCTGGTCATCGGCACGTTGCCGTTCTCCACCACCATGCTGCTGGCGCCTGCGGTCAGCCGCGTGCTCGATGTGCAGGCGGATGTGCAGGTCGCCATCGTGGACGGCACCTTCGACGCTTTGGTGCAGCAGCTGCGCAGTGCGCAGATCGATTGCATTGTGGGCGCCTTGCGTCCCACGTCCCCCGCCGCCGATGTGCAGCAGGAAGTGCTGTTTGAAGACCGTCTGTCCGTGGTGGCCCGACGGGACCATCCGTTGGCACAGCGTCGCACCTTGCAATGGCGTCATCTTGCCCAGGCGCAATGGGTCATGCCCATGCCCCAGACCCCGGCTGCAGCCGCGTTTGCGCAGATGCTCCAGTCGGCCGGCATGCCAGCACCGCCGGATGCATTGCACGTCAACAGTGCCTTGATGATGTTGGCCTTTCTGGCCGAGGGTGACCGGCTGGCCCTGATGTCGCCCCGCCAGGTTGCGCGCGAGCTGGAGCAAGGGCAGCTGGTGGAGCTGCCGCTGCTGGTGCGGCACACGCCGCGCCGCATCGGGGTGATGCTGCGCGCGGGCTACCTGCCCACACCGGCCGCTGCGCAGTTGCTGGACGCCCTGCGCGCTGCGGCCGCGACGTTGTAGCGTGTTGCTCCATAAGCGATTTGCATAGCAGAGCAGGGCTTTGCATTGGACGCTTCGGGGGCGTGTTCCCACAATCGGCGCATTCCATAACAACCATCTGAAGAGACAACCATGCGCAAACGTCTGCTGCTCCAATCCGTCGCTGCCGCTTCCCTGCTGTGCAGCCTGATCCTGTCCCACGCACAGGAAGCGGTGTTCAAGATCGGCCTGATACTGCCGCTCACCGGCCCCTTTGCTTCCACCGGCAAGCAGCTCGAAGCCGGCGCACGCCTGTACCTCAGCCAGCAGGGCGATACGGTGGCCGGCAAAAAGGTGCAGCTCATCGTCAAGGACGACACCGGGGTGCCGGATGTGACCAAGCGCATGGCGCAGGAGCTCATCGTCAATGACAAGGTGCAGGTGCTGGCAGGCTTTGGCCTCACACCGCTGGCCATGGCGACTGCGCCCATTGCCACCCAGGCCAAGACGCCCATGGTGGTGATGGCGGCAGCCACCTCCAGCGTGACCGAAGCATCACCCTACATCGTGCGCACCAGCTTCACCGTGCCCCAGGTGGTGACCATACTGGCCGACTGGGCCATCAAGAACGACATCAAGAAGGTGGTGAGCCTGGTGAGCGATTACGCGCCCGGCGTGGACTCTGAAACCTTCTTCAACCAGCGCTTCACCGCGCAGGGCGGCACGGTCATCGAGGCCTTGCGCGTGCCCTTGCGCAGCCCGGACTTCGCACCTTTCCTGCAGAAGGTGCGCGACGCCAAGCCCGATGCGCTGTTCACCTTTGTGCCGGCCGGAGTCGGTGCGGCCCTGATGAAGCAGTTTGTCGAGCGCGGCATGGACAAAACCGGCATACGCGTCATCGCCGAAGGCAGCGTCACCGACGACGACATTGTGGACGGCATGGGCGAAGTTGCGCTCGGCGTGGTGACGGCACACCATTACTCGGCCGCGCACAACTCGCCGCTGAACAAGCGCTTTGTGGAAGCCTTTGGCAAGGCCAACAACGGGTTGCGGCCCAATTTCATGGCGGTGGGCGCCTATGACGGCATGCACGTGATTGTGGAAGCCGCCAAGGCCAGCAAGGGCGCAGGCAACGACGCGCTGCTGCAGGCCATGAAGGGCCAGTCCTTCGAAAGCCCGCGCGGCCCGGTCAGCATCGACGCGCAGACCCGCGATGTGGTGCACAACATCTATGTGCGCAAGGTGGAAAGAATCGACGGCAAGCTCTGGAACAGCGAAGTGCAGACCTTCACCGCGGTGAAAGACCCGGGCAAGGCGGCGAAGTAAACCATGGCCAAAATGACTTTGGCCATGCTGCCTGGCCTGATGTGCGATGCAGCCGTGTGGTCGCCGCTCTATCCCCATCTGGGGCGGACCGTTTCCCCCTGGGTGCCCGACTATGGCGATCTGGATGACCTGGGCGCCATGGCAGACCGCGTACTGCAGCAGGTGCCCAGCGAACGCTTTGCGCTGGCGGGCCACTCCATGGGCGGCCGGGTGGCATTGGAAGTGGTGCGCAAGGCGCCGCACCGCGTCACCCACCTGGCGCTGATGGATACCGGCTACCTGGCACGGCCCGCTGGTGCTGCGGGCGAGCAGGAGGCACAAAAACGCCATGCCTTGTTGCAAATTGCCAAAACCGAAGGCGTGCGCGCCATGGCGCAGACCTGGGTGCAGGGCATGGTGCATCCGGCGCGGCTACAGGACTCTGCGCTGCTGGAGAGTGTGCTGGCCATGTTTGCGCGCAAGACGGCGGACATCTTTGCCAGCCAGATTGCGGCCCTGTTGGCGCGCCCCGATGCATCGCCTGTGCTGAGTGCCTGGAACAAGCCGACGTTGCTCCTGTGCGGCGCCCAGGATGAATGGTCACCCCCGACCCAGCATGCCGCCATGCAGGCGCTGCTGCCCGATGCATTGCTGGCGGTGGTGGAACATGCCGGGCATATGGCACCGATGGAGCGGCCCGTGGCGGTTGCACAGCGCTTGTCCGACTATCTGCAACGCGGGGAGGGCGGAGCATGACCTCGCCCGAAGAACTGGCAGCCCAAGCGCAATGCCGCGATGTGGTGCTGCGTGCCGCCGAAGCCGTGGACGACGGTGATGCGCAAGCCTTTGCTGCCCTGTTTGCGCCGGATGGCGTACTGGTGCGACCGGACGGCAGCCATCTGCAGGGCCGTATGGCCATCGCCCAGGTCTATGCGTCGCGCGACCCGGATCGGCTGACCCAGCACCTGATCTGCAACCACCGGGTCACCGTGGACCTGGCTGTAGGAACCGCGGAGTCGCATTGCAAGGTGCTGCTCTGGAGCGGGCGCCGGAGCGCAGAAGCCAGCGCCAAAGGACGTCCGGCAGACGCCATGCAGCAGGTGGGCGAGATGCATGACCAGTTGCAACGCGATACGCAGGGAAGCTGGTTCATACAAAAACGCATTGCACGCTTCGTCTTTTACAGCAGCTGATCTTTGGAGTATTCCGTAAGGACTCAGGACGGCAAGGCAGTCAGCGCCGTTCGTGTCCCCCGCCCTGCGGGCTCCTCCTTTACCTCACCGCGCTGACTGCCTTGCCGTCCTGAGTCAGCCAGCGTTGTTGGCATGCTGTCGGCCCTATCCACCGCGTTTTGCGGTGAAATAGCGGCATGACCCACCTCTACCAGCTTCCAGATTCCACAGTTGAGGATTACCAGCGCAATGGCGCCGTGGTGCTGCGCGGCGTTCTGTCGCCGCAGCAGGTCACGCTGCTGACGCAAGGCATTGAACACAACCTGCAACACCTCAGTCCGTTGGCGCAGGTGGCCAGCAAGGCCGACGACCCAGGCCGCTTCATCGAGGACTTCTGCACCTGGCAAAGCAATGCTGCCTACGAGCAGATCATGCGCCGTTCCGCCTTGCCGGAAGTGGCCAGGGCGCTGACGCAGAGCAGCAGCGTGCGCATCTACCACGACCACCTGCTGGTGAAGGAACCGGGCACACGCCAGCCCACGCCCTGGCACCAGGACCAGCCCTACTACAACGTCAGCGGGCGGCAGAACGTGAGCTTCTGGATTCCGGTGGACCCGGTGCCGCTGGAGAGCACGCTGCGCTTTGTCTCCGGTTCCCATGCTGGTACCTGGTACATGCCGCGCACCTTCCGTGACAACCAGGCCAAGTGGTTCCCGGATGGCACGCTGGCCGAGTTGCCCGCCATTGACGCCGAGCCGGACCGCTACCGCCAGCTTGCCTGGGATCTGGAGCCGGGTGATGCGGTGGCGTTTCACATGCTGACCCTGCATGCCAGCGGCGGTGTCAGCCCGACGCATAGGCGGCGGGTGTTTTCGGCGCGCTATCTGGGTGACGACGCCCGCCATGCGCTGCGGCCCTGGCGCACCTCGCCGCCGTTTCCGGGCCTGGATGAGCGCCTGCCCGATGGCGCGCCCATGGAGGATGCACTGTTTCCGATGCTATGACAGGCTGAATGCACCAACTTGTATACCAGTGGCATGCGAATTGCATGAATTGGTGCCATGACAAGTGCAACCGAAATCAGTGATCGCATCATCGAGGCCGTGATGGCCCAGAAACTCGCACCGGGCGCGCGCCTGGGCGAGCAGCAACTGGCCATGCTGTTTGATTGCAGCCGTACCATCGTGCGCGAGGCGCTGACGCGTCTGGCCGCACGCGGCATCGTCACCGTCAGCAGCCGACGTGGCTGGTACCTGATCGAGCCCTCGCTGGATGAGGCTCGCGAAGCTTTCGAGGCAAGGCGGGTGATCGAGATGGGCCTGATCCGATGCACCACTTCGGTGAGCAAGCCGGCCATCAAGCTGCTCAAGAGCCACCTTGCCAAGGAGAAGGCCGCCATCAAGGGGGATGACGTGGGCTTGCGCAGCTTTCTGCTGGGGGACTTCCATGTGTGCCTGGCCGAATGCCTGGGCAACACCCTGTTGGCGGACACGCTGCGTGACTTCACGGCGCGCACTACCCTGATTGCCATGCTCTACCAGTCTTCCCACGACGCCGCGCACTCCTGCGCCGAGCATGCGGAAATCGTGGCTGCACTGGAACGGGGCGAATGGGCCAAAGCGGAGCAGATCATGCAGCGCCATATTGGCAATGTGCAGGACGCGCTCAAGCTGCAGCCCCCGGGCGGGGATCCGCTGGCCGAGCTGCGCAAGGCGCTCAAGCCTTTGAAGGAGGGCGGTGGCGATGGTTCCATGGAATCTGTGGCACAACCCTTGCATACAAGATCGGCATCCAAACCCTCTGACGATTCT
The DNA here is from genome assembly GCF_038784515.1 of Rhodoferax sp. GW822-FHT02A01. Lineage (NCBI taxonomy): Bacteria > Pseudomonadati > Pseudomonadota > Betaproteobacteria > Burkholderiales > Comamonadaceae > Rhodoferax > Rhodoferax sp. GW822-FHT02A01. The sequence continues at coordinate 4,910,846 of NZ_CP152376.1, read as the reverse complement.
TCTACCTATTTAAGGTCACTCTTATGAAATTGGTTCAAAGCAACAAGCGCCACTTCCTGCTTGCCATGGTCGCGACCGGCCTTTTTGCAGCTTCTGCAGCACAGGCTCAAACCGCACTGGATGACATCCTGAAGTCCAAGGTGCTCAAGGTCGCCGTGCAGACCGACTCCGCGCCCTATGGCTTTGTGGGCACCGACCTCAAGCCCATGGGCTTGGACATCGACATGGCCAACTACATCGGCAAGAAGCTGGGTGTGTCCGTCGAATTGGTGACGGTGGTGAGCGCCAGCCGCATTCCGGCACTGCAGACCAAGAAGGCGGAGCTGGTGATTGCCACCCTGGGCAAGAACCCGGAACGTGAGAAAGTGATCGACTTCACTTCGGCCTACTCGCCGTTTTTTCAGGCCGTGTTCGGTCCCAAGAGCGCGAGCGTCAAGAGCTTTGCCGATCTGGCTGGCAAGACGGTGGGTGCAACCCGCGGCGCCATGGAAGACCAGGAACTCACCAAGCTCGCACCTTCCGGCACAGACATCAAGCGTTTTGAAGACATGAATGCCACCGTGGCTGCGTTTGCATCCGGTCAGGTGCAGTTTGTGGCGTTGGGTGCGTCGGTTGCGGCCAACATGATGACCAAGAACCCGCAACTGGGCGCCGAGTACAAGCTGCTGATCAAGGAGAGCCCCAACTTCATCGGTGTGGCCAAGGGCGAAGACAAGCTCAAGGCCAAGGTCAACGAGATCCTGGCCGAGGCCAAGAAGTCGGGTGAACTGGATGCGCTGTCCAAGAAGTGGCTGGGTCGTCCCGCTGGCGACTTGCCACTCTGATCCCGGCTACGGGACGCGGTGGCGATGAACATACAACTTGACTTCGCGGCAGTACTCTCGGAGTGGCCGCTGCTGCTGACCGGCGTGGCCTGGACGCTGGCGCTCACGATTGCCTCGGTGATCGTGGGCACGCTGCTGGGCATAGGTTGCGCGTGGGTGCGTGCGCGTGGCTTTGGTGCCGCGCTGGCACCGGCCTGGCTCAAGGCGCCGGTGGGGGCCTATGTGGAGTTGATTCGCAACACGCCGTTCATCGTGCAGCTGTTCTTCATCTTCTTCGGTTTGCCGGCTGCGGGATTCAAACTATCGGCCGAGACGGCCTCTTTTATTGCCATGGTAGTGAACCTGGGTGCGTATGCCACCGAGATCATCCGTGCCGGGCTGGAGGCCACACCCAAGGGACAGATCGAGGCTGCACAAAGCCTGGCGCTGTCCGGCAGGCAGACTTTTGTGTGGGTGGTGTTGCCACCTGCGCTCAAGAAGATCTGGCCCAGCCTGGTGAGCCAGATCATCATTGTGATGCTGGGCTCTTCGGTGTGCGGGCAAATCTCCACACAAGAGCTGAGCTACGCGGCCGACCTGATCCAGAGCCGCAACTTCCGCTCCTTTGAGGCCTTCATCGTGGTGGGCACCATCTACCTTGCGTTGTCTGTGTTGATGCGCCATGTGCTCAATTGGGCCGGGGCCAAGTTTCTGTTTGGCAGGAGGTAGGCCATGGTTGAGTTTTCACTGTGGGACATCCTGCGCAACCTGCTGCTGGCCGTGCGCTGGACTGTGGGCCTCTCGTTGATTGCCTTCATCGGCGGTGGCGTGGTGGGCATGTTGCTGGTGTTGTTGCGCCAGAGCCGCTGGTCTGTGGTGAACAACCTCGTGGCCACCTATGTGCAAATCTTTCAGGGTGTGCCCTTGTTGGTGCAATTGTTCCTGGCCTACTACGGTCTGGGTCTGTTTGGCATCAACACCTCACCCTGGGTGGCGGCTGGCATGGGGCTCACGCTCTACACCAGTGCCTTTCTGTGCGAGATATGGCGTGGCTGCATCGCTGCCATCCCCAAGGGGCAGTGGGAGGCGTCGGCCAGCCTGGCACTGAATTTTTACGAGCAGATGCGCTACATCGTCCTGCCGCAGGCGCTCAAGATTGCGGTGCCGCCCACGGTGGGTTTTCTGGTGCAGGTCATCAAGGGCACGGCCCTGGCATCTGTCATCGGTTTCATGGAGCTGACCAAGGTGGGCAAGACCATTGCCAATGCCACGTTCAGTCCGTTTCTTGTTTTTAGCTGTGTGGCGCTGATGTACTTCGTACTGTGCTATCCCGTCAGCCTGTACGCCAAGCACCTGGAGAGGAAGATTCATGTCCATCGTTGAAATTGCCGGCCTGCGCAAGTCCTACGGCGCCAACGAGGTGCTCAAGGGCATAGACCTGCAGGTCACCAAGGGCGAAGTCATTGCCATCATCGGCAAGAGCGGCTCGGGCAAGAGCACGCTGCTGCGCTGTATCAATGGCCTGGAAGATTTCCAGAGCGGCACCCTGAGCGTGGACGGCAAGCCCTTGCTGCACCACAACGCTGCAGCCATGCGCGAGCTGCGCCAGCACGTGGGCATGGTGTTCCAGAGCTTCAATTTGTTCCCGCATCTGACGGTGGGCAAGAACATCATGCTGGCGCCCGGCCTGGTCAAGCACAAGGACGCCGGAGCCAACGAGGCGCAAGCGCGCAAGCTGCTGCAGCGTGTGGGCCTGGCCGAAAAGTTTGACGCCTATGGCGATCAGCTCTCCGGCGGGCAACAGCAGCGTGTGGCCATTGCCCGCGCCCTGGCCATGGAGCCGGCCGTGCTGCTGTGTGACGAAATCACCAGCGCGCTGGACCCTGAGCTGGTGGGCGAGGTGCTGCGCGTGGTGGAGAGCCTGGCCGACGAAGGCATGACGTTGCTGATGGTGACCCATGAGATGAACTTCGCCCGCAAAGTAGCGGACCGCGTCATCTTCATGCACCAGGGGCTGGTGCATGAAATGGGCAAGCCTGAAGAACTGTTTGCCAATCCCCAGACGCCGGAACTCAAGCAGTTTCTGGGCGCCTTGCACGCCTGAAGGGTGCGGCCCCAGACGATCTACAGGGCCGTGCGCAAGGTCCAGATTTCCGGGAACAGCACCACGTCCAGCATCTTGCGCAGGTAGCTTACGCCCCCCGTGCCGCCGGAGCCGCGTTTGAAACCAATGACGCGTTCCACCGTGGTCACATGGCGGAAGCGCCAGAGGCGGAATGCGTCTTCCAAGTCGGTGAGTTCCTCGCCCAGCTGGTACAGATCCCAATACTTCTCGGGTTGGCGATAGACCTGCAGCCAGGCTTGTTCTACCTCGGGGCTGGCGCTGTAGGGCTGCGTCCAATCGCGTTCCAGGTGGCTCTGTGGCACGGCAATGCCACGGCGCGCCAGTAGCTTGAGGGCTTCGTCGTACAGCGATGGTGCTTCAAAGGCCGCCTGCACCGTGGCCAGGCGTTCTGCGCTGTGTGCATGGGGTTTGAGCATGGCGGCATTCTTGTTGCCCATGGCGAACTCGATGCAGCGGTACTGGTAGCTCTGAAAGCCGCTGCTCTGGCCCAGGTAGGGGCGAATGGCGGAATACTCGGGCGGCGTCATGGTGGCCAGCACATCCCAGGCGTGCACCAGTTGCTCCATGATCTTGGAGACGCGCGCCAGCATCTTGAACGCCGGCGCCATCTGGTCGCTGGCAATGTTGCGCACGGCGCCGTGCAGCTCGTGCAGCATGAGCTTCATCCACAGCTCGCTGGTCTGGTGCTGCACGATGAAGAGCATTTCGTCGTGCGCGGGCGAGAGCGGATGTTGCGCATTCAGGATGGTGTCGATGTGCAGGTAATCGCCATAGCTCATGTTGTTGCTGAAGTCGAGCTGGGCTTTTTCCTCGGCAACGATCTGTTCGGTACGGTGCGCGCCATCCTGACCAGACGCACCGTGCATGGGGCAACCGGAAGGTATGTTGGTCATGGTCAGGTCACCGCATGTTTCTGGTTGAACGCAGGCTTTTGCCATTCACCGGTTTCCAGCACTTGGCGCAGGTGTTCGACCGCATTCCATACATCTTCAAAGCCGATGTAGAGCGGGGTGAAGCCAAAGCGCAGGATGTCCTTGTAGGCCGCTCCGTCACCAGCGCGGAAGTCGCCAATCACGCCCCTGGCAATCAGGGCCTGCACGATGGCAAATGCGCCGGAGCCGCCCGGTGCATGCTCACGCGTGAGGCAGACTTGTGAGCCCCGTTGTGCGTGGGCGCGGGGAGTGGCCAACCCCAGGCCGAAACCCTGGCAGCGCTGCTCCACCAGTTCTATGAAGAGGTCGGTCAGTGCCAGTGATTTGGTGCGCAATGCTGCCATGCCGCCCAATGCTTCGGCCGCCTTGAAACTGTCCAGGCCGCATTCCAGCAGTGAGAGGCTGACCATGGGCTGCGTGCCGCACAGGTAGCGGGTGACGCCGGGTGCGGGCTGGTAGTCCGGTGTGAAGGCAAAGGGTGCGGCGTGGCCCCACCAGCCGGACAAGGGTTGCCAGAATCGGTCGGCGTGTTTCGGGTTGACCCAGAGAAAGGCCGGAGCGCCGGGGCCACCATTGAGGTATTTGTAGCCGCAACCCACGGCAAAATCCGCACCCGCACCCAGCAGGTCCACCGGCACTGCGCCTGCGCTGTGGGCCAGGTCCCAGATCACCAGCGCGCCCGCAGCATGGGCTGTGGCAGTGACGGCGGCCATGTCGTGCATGGCGCCGGTGCGGTAGTTCACATGGGTGAGCATGAGCACGGCCAGATCGCTGGTGAGCGATGCGGCAATTTCCTCCGGCTCCACCAGCTTGAGGGTAAAGCCTTGGGCCTTGCAAAGGCCTTCGGCAATGTAGAGGTCGGTGGGGAAGTTGCTGCGCTCGCTCACGATGACGCGGCGTTGCGGTGCATCCTGTTTGGCGATGGATACCGCGGCGGACAGCACCTTGTACAGGTTGATGGAGGTGGTGTCGGTGGCCACCACTTGGTCGGGGCCGGCGCCTATCAGCGGGGCAATCATGTTGCCCAGGCGCTGGGGCAGGGTGAACCAGCCGGCGGTGTTCCAGGAGCGGATCAGGTCGTGTCCCCATTCATGGGTCACCACCTGGGCGGCACGTGCCGCGGCGGTTTTGGGCATGGCTCCCAGCGAATTGCCGTCCAGGTAGATCACGCCGGGTGGGATGGAAAACAGGTCGCGCAGGGAGCGCAGTGGGTCCGCAGCATCGCGCTGCTGGCAGTCTTGCAGAGTCATCATGGTGCTTCTCTTCGGGTGGTTGGTTGACGCGTAGCGAAGGTAACACCAGCGAAATTGGTGTGGTGTCGGTAATTTCCAACACCTTACAAAAATAGTTTAGAACTAAAGTAAATCAGTCAAGGGAGGCAGGCCGCGCATGCGCCGTGCGCGCTGGCAGGCCTCACTGCCTTCCTCGAATTCGCGGCAGGGCGAGGGGCGCCATTCGTAGATGCCGCACAGGGCTTTTTCGCCCACCTTGCCACTGAGTGCGGCGCAGCGCGGGGGAGAATGATCGGTGCCGCGCATGCGCGCCAAGCTGGCGGTGACCTCCACCGCCAGGCCTTCGGGCACGCTGCCGCCCATGTCCTCACGTTCGTACACGGAAAAATCCACCCGGAAACTGGCGCAGCAGGCTCCGCAGGTGGTGCAGGCGCTCATGCAGGTGAGTGGCAGACGGCTTCGATGTTGTTGCCGTCCGGATCGATGACAAAGGCGCCGTAGTAATTGGGGTGATAGTCCAGCCGCAGTCCCGGTGCGCCGTTGTCACGCCCGCCGTTGGCCATGGCTGCCTGGTAGAAGGCATTGACCGCTGCGCGGTTGGGCGCAGACCAGCACAGATGGCAGCCGGTGGTGACGGGGTGACCGCCGTAAGGGGAGGGGCCGTCGGCAAACCAGGTATCGACCCGGTGCCCATGCGGTGTGTTGGCGTCGGGCGTGCCATAGCCCAGCATATTGCTGCCGCCGTAGTTGGCTTCCACCACCAGGGCGTAGCCCAGTGTGGCCAACGCGGGCGTGTAGAAGGCTTTGGTCCTGGCGATATCGCTCACGCGAAAGGTCATGTGGTCAATCATCGCCCGTCTCCTAGAGTTTGCCCAACAGCAGGTATTCCATCAGGGCCTTCTGCACATGCATGCGGTTTTCGGCCTCGTCCCAGACCACGCTTTGCGGGCCATCGATGACTTCGGCTTCCACCTCTTCGCCGCGGTGGGCGGGCAGGCAGTGCATGAAGAGCGCGTCGGGTGCAGCCACCGACATCATCTTGCGATCCACACACCAGGCTGCAAAGGCCTTGCGGCGCACTTCGTTCTCCGCCTCATAGCCCATGCTGGTCCAGACATCGGTGGTGACCAGGTTGGCTCCGGCACAGGCTTCCATCGGGTCGCTGTAGGTCTTGTAGCTGCCCGAGCCCATGGAGGCAGGGGCGGCGGCGGTGATTTCATTGACCTCGTAGCCGCTGGGCGTGCTTACGCGCAAATGGAAGCCCAGCAGGGCAGCGGCTTGGAGCCAGGTGTTGGCCATGTTGTTTCCGTCGCCCACCCAGGCCACCGTCTTGCCGGCAATCGGGCCACGGTGCTCGATGTAAGTGAAGATGTCCGCCAGGATCTGGCAGGGGTGGAACTCGTTGGTGAGACCGTTGATGACCGGCACGCGCGAGTGCGCTGCAAAGCGCTCGAGCTTGCTTTGTTCAAAGGTGCGGATCATCACGATGTCGGTCATGCGGCTGATGACCTTGGCGCTGTCTTCGATGGGCTCGGAGCGGCCCAGTTGGCTGTCGCCGGTGGTCAGGTGCACCACGCTGCCGCCGAGCTGGTACATGCCCGCCTCGAAGCTCACGCGGGTGCGGGTGGAGGCCTTCTCGAAAATCATGGCCAGGGTGCGGTCCACCAGGGGCTGGTGCCGCTGGAAGGTCTTGAACTTGGCCTTGATGAATGCGGCACGCTCCAGCAGGTACAAGGTTTCTTCGGTCGTGAAGTCGGTGAACTGCAGGTAGTGCCGTACGGGTGGTGCACCTTGCGGCAAGGTGCTGGGTACCACGGGCTTGTGTGTGCTCATGCTTCTTCTTTCAGAAAGGCTGCAATCAGCGGGCAAAGGATGGCGGCAATTTCATCCGCCTCGACCGTGCTCAGAATGAGTGAGGGCACCAGTCGCACCACGCTGTCGGCCGTGACGCTGATCAGCAGGCCGGCTTCCAGAGCGCGTTGGGTCAGAGGGCCGCAGGGCTTGGATAGGTCGACGCCCAGCATCAGGCCCTGGCCGCGCACTTCACGTACCGCACCGCTGGCCAGCTCGGCCGCCAGACCTTTTTGCAGCGCCGCCTTGAGGTGCGCGCCCACACGTTCGGCATTGGCCAGCAAACCTTCTTCTTCCATGATGCGAATGGTTTCCACCCCGGCGCGCATGGCCAATGGGTTGCCACCAAAGGTGCTGCCGTGGTTGCCTGGCTGGAAGATGGTGGCGGCCCTGGGGCCCACCACCACGGCGCCCACCGGAACGCCCGAACCCAGGCCCTTGGCCAGCGGCATGACATCGGGCTTGATGCCCGCCCATTGGTGCGCAAACCATTTGCCGGTGCGGCCCATGCCGCACTGCACTTCGTCAATCATCAGCAGCCAGTCGTTGGCGTCGCACAGTGCGCGCACATCACGCAGGTAGTCCATATGCATGGGATTGACGCCGCCTTCACCCTGAATGGCTTCCATGAACACGGCCACGACGTTGGGGTTGCCGGCGGTCGCAGCCTTGAGTGCTTCGATGCTGTTGACCGGCACGCGGATGAAACCTTCGACCAGCGGCCCAAAGCCCGCCTGCACCTTGGGGTTGCCGGTAGCGCTCAATGTGGCAATGGAGCGGCCATGGAAGGCTTTTTCGTAAACCACGATTTCGGGGCGTTCAATGCCTTTGTCGTGGCCGAACTTGCGCGCCAGCTTGAGCGCGGCTTCATTGGCTTCCAGGCCGGTGGAGCAGAAGAACACATTGGTCATGCCGGAGCGCTCTACCAGCAACTCGGCCAACTGCTCTTGCAAGGGGATGTGATAGTAGTTGGAAGTGTGGATCAGCTTGGTCACCTGATCCTGCAACGCAGCCACCAGCTTGGGGTGGTTGTGTCCCACGGTGTTGACCGCAATGCCGCCCAGGCCGTCCAGGTACTCTCGCCCTTGGGTGTCCCAGACGCGGCAGCCCTGGCCATGCGACAGGGCAACAGGCAGGCGGCCATAGGTGTTCATCACGTGCGGTGAACTGGGAACGGACGGGGACTTTTCGCTAGACATGCTTTCACTCCGGACTGGTAGAAAAAACTTCGGCCCAACGCAGGTTGGGCCGTTGAACGCTGATTTTAGGCGCATATGCACGTCACCTTCACGGCAACACAGGGCACCATCACGGTGCCTATTTTTTACCTGGCTGTTGTCAGAGGTGTGACAGATGAAAGGGTAGAATTCTTGTGCGCTGCAACACCTGTGTGCTCACGTACAAGCGCCAGCGCTTCATTACCGATATGGATTCCTCTTCCGCCAAAAAACTCTACATCCTGGGTGTGACCAACCAGGGCAAGACCTTCAGACCCAGCGACTGGGCTGAGCGTCTGGCCGGGGTGATGAGTCAGTTCCGACCCGGTGGAGCGCGGCCCGGTAGCCATATCGCTTATTCCCCCTGGTGCGTTCCCACCTCGATTGGCAACACCAAATGCGTCATCGTGCACAGCGAGCTGCGCGACCACAACGTGATGGCCTGGGACTTTTGCGTGCACTTCGCCCGTGACAATGATCTGCAGGTGAGCGAAACCCGTCCAGAGCCTCCCGAAAGGAAATAGCCCCCACGCTCGCCCACTGCGTGTGGCTTCCTGCCCCCCAAAGGGGGCCGCATTTGCCTTGGGGCGGCCCGGCGGCAAATTTCCGGCGTCAACCGGTCGCCCACAAAAAAGCCGCTCCGAGGAGCGGCTTTTTGCTTTTTTGCTTCGCTGACAGCGCACCCGTTACAAACGGCAGACCCCAGAAGGGTCCGTGCGAATGCCTAAGTGATTAGGCGGCGAGTGCCAAGGCTTTCACCTTGGTAGCCAGACGGCTCTTGTCGCGAGCTGCCTTGTTCTTGTGGAAGATGCCCTTGTCGGCCACGGTGTCCACCACGGCTTGCATCTTGGCAAACAGTTCACCGGCCTTGGTCTTGTCACCAGCCAGAACTGCCTTTTCCACATTCTTTACCGCGGTGCGGTATTTGGAACGCAGGGAGGTGTTCGCTGCGTTGATCTTGACGTCCTGACGGACGCGCTTACGGCCCGACGCCAGGCGCGGGTTCTTTTTCTTGGGTTTTCCAGATGCCATATAAGTAATTCCTTGTGTCTGAGGATGTTGTCAGCAAAGCCCGCGATTGTACCACCCAGTTACAACCCAGGCAAACCGGCTAAAGGGGCATGGGCGCTACACTCGGCCCGGTGAGCCTAATCAAATCTGCATCTACCGTATCCCTGCTGACGCTGGCATCCCGCATAACCGGCCTGGTTCGCGAACTGTTGGTGGCATCCACTTTCGGTGCCAGCGCCATGACCGACGCCTTCAACGTGGCGTTCCGCATCCCCAACCTGTTTCGCCGCCTGTTCGCCGAAGGCGCCTTCAGCCAGGCCTTTGTGCCGGTGCTGGCTGCCAGCAAGGCCCAGCACGGGGATGACGCAACAAGGCTGCTGATCAACCATGTGGCGACCTTGCTGGCCTGGACGCTGCTGCTGACTTGTGTGCTGGGCGTTCTGGCGGCTCCGGTGCTGGTGTGGCTGATGGCCAGCGGCTTGCAGCAAAACGCGCATGGATACGACACGGCGGTATTCATGACCCGCTTCATGTTCCCCTACATCGGGTTCATGTCGCTGGTGGCGCTGTCTTCCGGCGTGCTCAATACCTGGAAGCGCTTTGCCGTCTCAGCGGCAACGCCGGTGTTGCTCAATTTCTCCATGATTTCCGCCGCCTGGTGGCTGGCTCCTTGGTTCAAGACCAAGGGAATCGAACCGATTTACGCCATGGGCGTTGGCGTCATGATCGGGGGCGTGCTGCAATTGGCGGTACAGATCCCGGCGCTGCACAGGCTCAACCTGCTGCCGCGCATTGGCTTGACTTGGCAAAGCGTGAAGGTCTCCATAGCCGATCCCGGTACCCGGCGCATTGGCAAACTGATGATGCCTGCCTTGCTGGGTGTCAGCGTGGCGCAGATTTCCCTGCTCATCAACACCCAGATCGCTTCACACTTGCCTACTGGCAGCGTGAGCTGGCTGACCTATGCGGACCGGTTGATGGAGTTCCCCACGGCCATGTTGGGCGTGGCTCTGGGGGTAGTGCTGATGCCTCAATTGGCTGCAGCCAGGGCATCCGGTGACATGCAGCGCTATTCCGCCTTTCTGGATTGGGGGCTGCGCATCGTGGTGGTGTTGTCGGTTCCCTCGGCCATCGGGTTGCTGATTTTTGCCAAGCCGCTGGTGGCGGTCTTGTACCACTACGGCGCCTTTACCGCGGATGACGTGCAACAGACAACCCTGGCGCTGATGGGTTACGCCGCGGGCCTGCTGGGACTGGTGGCCATCAAGGTGCTGGCGCCAGGCTACTACGCCAGCCAGGACATCAAGACGCCGGTACGTATCGCCGTGGCCATTCTGGTGCTCACCCAGGTCATGAATGTGGTTTTGGTGCCTCTGTACCACGTTGCAGGCTTGTCCCTTTCCATTGGTCTTGCGGCTATGCTCAATGCGGGGCTGCTGTTGACGGGCTTGATCCGCCGCGGTACCTTTAAGCCGGAGCCCGGTTGGGGACGGTTTTTGTTGCAGGTGCTGGCTGGCAGTGCGCTGCTGGTGGTTTACCTGCTGTGGGCAGCCAACAGTGTGGACTGGATCGCGTTGCGAAGTGAAAGTTTCAAACGCATCGTATTGCTGGCAGCGACACTGGTGGGTGCGGTGCTGGTGTACCTGGGTGCGGTGTGGGCTGCAGGCTTGAATCCACGCCAGTTTTTGCGTCGGTAGCCAAGAAGGGGATGCAGAGGCAAACATGGTTATGAACCTTTCATACGATGTGCCATCGCCGTTGGATTACTTTGCCAATCTGGTGCAGAGCGACGCCAACTTTGCCCTTTTTGAGGCAGCTGTCAGTCTGGCGCAGGACGAATACCCGGAGCTGGACGTCCAGACCGTTCTGGGCGAGGTGGATCATCTGCTGGAGCGGCTGCGCAGGCGTTTGCCAGCGGACGCGGGCCAGCTGCACAAGTTGCGCATCCTCAACCATTTCTTCTTCCAGGACTTGCGCTTTGGCGGCAATGTCAACAACTACTACGATCCTGACAACAGCTTTGTCCATACGCTGCTGCGCACGCGCCGTGGCATTCCCATCTCCCTGGGGCTGCTGTGGATGGAGCTGGCGCAAGGGCTGGGCCTGTCCGTGCGGGGCGTGGGCTTTCCCGGCCATTTCATGGTGAAAATCAACCTGCCTTTGGGCCAAGCCGTGATTGACCCCATGACCGGGCAGTCGCTAAGCCGCGAACAGCTGGCTGAGCGGCTGGAACCGTTCCGCCAGCAGGATGAATCACTGGAGGACATGGACGTGCCGCTGGGTCTGTACCTGCAGAGCGCGCCGCCGCGCGACATCATTGCCCGCATGCTGCGTAACCTCAAGGAGATCTACCGCACCCAGGAGGACTGGCCGCGCATGCTGGCCGTGATGGAGCGGCTGATTGTGTTGCTGCCCGAGGCCTGGGCCGAGTACCGTGATCGCGGACTGGCTCACGCCGAAATGGGCAATACCGAGCAGGCGCTGGCTGACCTGGAGTGCTATCTGGTCAACACGGACGATCTGGTGGACGTCAACGCCATTGCCGACCGGGTCGACGAGCTACGGCGCGACGAAGGCTAAGCCTGGTGTTGTGACGGCGTGCCGTGCACGCCAAACTGGCGCCAGGCCCGGCGCAACTGGGTATCCGAGCCAAATCCGGCCATTTCTGCCGCCTGCGTGACATTGCGACCGCTGCGCAACGCACTCTGCGCCACTGCCAGACGTATCTGCCTGAGATAGGCCAGGGGGGCGACCTGCGCATGCTCCACAAACAAGCGGGTCAAATGCCGAGGTGAAGTGTGAGCAACTTGGGCCATGGCCTCCAGATTCCAATCGTTGGCCGGTGCACTGCCAATGGCGTCCTGCACCCGGTGCAGCGCGGGGTGCAGGTGGTTGCGATAGGACAGAAACGGCGACAGCTCAGGGTCTTGCGGCCCGCGCCGCATCGCCACCACCATGGTTTGCGCCACCTGCGCGGCAAGCGCCGGCCCGCACAGGGCGCCGATGCGATGCAGCACCAGGTCGATTCCGGTGGTGACACCTGCACTGCTGAAAACCGGTGCGTCCTCCACAAACACCCGGTTGCTCACCACTTGGCATGTGGGGGCAACGGACTGCAGCTCTTCCAGATGCTGGTGGTGTGTGGTGGCGCGTCGCCGGTTCAGCAGACCGGCATGCGCCGCCAGCACAGTGCCGGCACAGATGGCGAGAAGCTCCAGTGTGCCGTTTTGCAGCCTCAAGCCACTGAGCCATTCCAGAGCGCTGCGCATGGCTGGGCTTTCCACGTCAATGAAGGGGCCTGGCTGCCCCACCACGACCACCCAGGTCGGCAAGGGCAGGGTGGCAGGCAGTGGTTCCAGCCCGGCAATGGCAACGCCCACCGAGCTCATGGTCTGCGGCAACGGGCTGACATAGCGCAAACGAAATGGTTCCGCCTGGCCCTGGGCCAGCAGGATGTCGTTGGCAATGCGAAGCGCCTCTGCCGGACCGGCCCAATCCAGGATCAGGCTCTCGGGCAACAGCAGGAACACTACCTCGCGGGCCTGGGCCATGCTTACCTCGTTGCGCCCGCAAGACGCTCACGCAAGCCGGCCTGAAACACCCGCTGCGTTGACGCCGGGTTGTTGGCCAGTTTTGCCTCCGGTCGGCGTGGCCTTTGCAGCAGTTCGCCGCCGCAGTTGGGGCAGCCGCCATGCAGCAGCGTGTCCGCACATTCGGCGCAGAAAGTGCATTCGAAGGTACAGATGCGCGCCTGCTCGGAGCCTGGGCCCAGATCAGCGTCGCAGCATTCGCAGTTGGGTCGTAGTTCCAGCATGAGGGCTCCTTGGCTGTACGCAGCAATCAGGCCGAAGCTTCCAGCGCCTGCGCCACCGAGCACACGCGGGCGAAGCGGCCATCCAGAACGGTGGCGGTGCGAGCCTTGATGTCGGCGGCGCTCAGGGGCAGGCCATTGGGTTGGGTCATGTCAAAGGTCAGGGTGGCATCGAGCACGTAGTCGATCTCCCAACCCAGGTCGGAGGCATGGCGCGCCGTGGTTTCGCAGCACTGCTCGGTGCGGATTCCGCTGACGATGATTTTGCGGATATGGTTTTCGGTCAACCACACCTGCAGTCCGGTGCCCACCAGTGCGCTATGGCGACCCTTGGTAAATGTGGCGGCGGCAGAAAAGTCGGCCAGCCCCTGCACAGGACGGACAAAACCTGAGACCAGGGAAAACGGATTGGCTGCCTCTTCAGGTGGATCGCTGTGGAAGATGCGGATGACGGGAATGCCCTTTGCCACAGCACCGCTGATCAGCGCATTCTGTTCAGCAAGATAGGCGGCCGCCAGGGCTTCATTCCAGGACGGGCGCTGGCGAAAGGACTCTTGCGCATCGATCACTAAGAGACATGTATTCATGGTGTATTCCTTGGGGGTTGAGGTAGATAAGCCATAATTCTCCTAGGAGACATCAGGTGGCGCCACGCGCAGACCGACACGTATCGTACATTTTCAGACATCCGGTTGGAGAGAATCCCCGGCGCATACTTCACGCACGCAAGCGCGCAGCCACTGATGCGCGGGGTCGGCGTGCATGCGGGGATGCCAGAGCAGGGACACCGTTATTTCCGGAGTGGAAACCGGCAGCGCGAAACTGTGCATGCCGTCACGCAGATTGCCGGTATGCCGTTCGGGTACGCTGGCAATCAGGTCCGATGCGCGCGCCAGCGCCAGGGCGGTTGCAAAGCCGCCCACCACCGTGACGATATCTCTCTTCACCCCTTGGGCATTCAAGGCTTCGTCCAGTGCACCCTTGTCCAACCCCAGGCGCGACACCAGTACATGCTTGCCGGATGCATAGCGTTGGGGAGTCATCTCGCCTTCCCCCAAGGGATGACCACTGCGCACCACACCGACGAAGCGGTCGCGAAACAGTGCCTGGGTACGCAGCTCCGGGCTTGCAGCCTGGCCGACCACACCAGTCTCCAGGTCCACGCTGCCATCGCGCAACAAATGGCTTTCCTTGTTGAACTTGGGCAGAAAGTGCAGCCGCACCTGCGGCGCGTCAGTCGCCACGCGCTCGATGAGGGCGGGACCGAAGTTCTCCACAAAGCCTTCGCTGGTTCGGATGGTGAAGGTTCTGGCCAGCTGCCGGAGTTTGGGTTTCTGAGCCGGGCGCAATGCCGCTTGGGCCTGCTGTACCAGGGGACCGATGCTGTCGCGCAGCTCCAATGCCCGGGGTGTGGGTACCAGCCCGCGCCCGGCGCGAACCAACAAGGGATCGCCGGTGGACTCCCTCAGTCTGGCCAAAGCCCGGCTCATGGCGGACGGGCTCAAATGCAGGCGCTTGGCTGCCTGGGCCACATTGCACTCGGACAGCAAGACGTCCAGGGTCAGGAGTTGGTTGAGATCGGGGCGGACCATGGCCAGACCATAGCATGTTTGCGTACGAGGTGGCGTTTGATGCAGGTATACATTGCAAATGCTGCGTCTTCCGCCATGTCACTCAAAAACATAAGCTTCCTTCAACGCCTCTTCCCGGGGCAAACAAAGGAATCCATCATGTTGAAAATCGACCCGTTGAAGCAAGCCACGCCGTTGCGCGAAACGGCTGCGCTACAGACTTCACCTTGGGGCTGGGCAATCGGCAGCCTGTCACTTTCCATCCTGTTGTCGTCCATGGGGACCAGCATTGCCAATGTGGGGCTGCCGGCACTGGCGCAAGCCTTTGGCGCCCCGTTTCAGGCGGTTCAATGGGTGGTGATCGCCTATTTGCTGGCCATCACCACGTTGATTGTCAGTGTGGGCCGTCTGGGGGACCTTGTGGGTCGCAAGCGTCTGCTGCTGGCAGGCATCGCACTGTTCACGCTGGCGTCGGTGGTGTGCGGTATATCTCCCTGGCTCTGGTTGCTGATAGCCGCAAGGGCGTTGCAGGGTCTAGGTGCGGCGGTCATGATGGCGCTGACCATGGCCTTTGTGGGGCAGACGGTGCCCAAGGCCAAGACCGGCAGCGCCATGGGCTTGCTGGCCACCATGTCCGCCATCGGTACGGCGTTGGGTCCGTCGCTGGGTGGCGCATTGGTGTCCGAATTCGGTTGGCCAGCGCTGTTTCTGATCAATGTTCCAATGGGCATCCTGACCTTTGTGTTGGCCTGGCGCCATCTGCCCATGGACCGGCGCGCATTGGCCCATTTGCCACCGGGATTCGACCACCTGGGTGCGTTTCTACTGGCCCTGACCCTGGCCGCCTATGCGCTGGCCATGACGACCGGGCGCAGCCATTGGGAGGCGCTCAACTATGCCCTGCTGGGAGCCGCCACCCTGGGAGTCGGTGCGTTTGTGTGGGTGCAGGCGACGGCCGGATCTCCTCTGATCCATTTGGCCTTGTTTCGCAACAGGGCGTTGTGCGCCAGCCTGGCCATGAATGCGCTGGTGTCCACGGTGATGATGGCAACGCTGGTTGTCGGGCCGTTCTATCTGGCGCGCGGTCTGGGTCTGGCCACTTCGATGGTGGGTGCCGTCATGTCGGTGGGACCGCTGATTTCCGTATTTGGTGGAGTCGTGTCCGGGCGCATGGTGGACCGCTGGGGCACTTCGCGCATCACCCTGGCCGGTCTGGTGGCAATGACGCTAGGTGCCTTGGCGCTGTGCAACATCCCGGCCGCTCTGGGCATTGCGGGTTACGTCACGGGTATTGCCATCCTGACGCCCGGTTACCAGCTCTTCCAGTCGGCCAACAATACGGCGGTCATGGTGGATGTGCAGGCGGATCAGCGCGGGCTGATTTCGGGCTTGCTGACCCTGTCACGCAATCTGGGTTTGGTTACCGGCGCATCCGTCATGGGGGCGGTGTTTGCGTTTGCGGCACAGACCGCAGATATCTCCACAGCAGCTCCGCAATCCATTGCGCGCGGCATGCACTTCACGTTTGCCATGGCGGCGGTGTTGACAAGCATGGCCCTTGCACTGGCCATGGCGGCATACCGCACCGCCAGGATTGGCCGCTAACGAATCGGAATGTGCTTCAGGCAACCACGACGGCGGCGGTGTCACCGCGCGCAGCGATGCTGCCAATGGTGTAAACGGTCTCACCTGCGGCACGCAGAGTGGCAGCACAGGCCTCGGCCTGGGCGGCATCGATGACCACCACCATGCCGATACCGTTGTTGAAGGTGCGGTTCATCTCGATGTCGTCGATGCCGGCGGTCTTCTGCAGCCAGGCAAACAGCTCGGTCTGGGGCCAGCTGCCTTTTTTCAGATGGGCAGCGGTTCCTTCTGGCAGCACGCGGGGAATGTTTTCCAGCAGACCACCACCCGTGATATGGGCCAGGGCCTTGATCGGGTGGGCGGCCAATGCCGTGAGCACATTCTTCACATACAGGCGGGTAGGCTCCATCAGCGCTTGCTTGAAGGGTTTGCCATCCAGCGTGGCTGGGGCGTTGCTGCCGGCGCGCTCAATGCACTTGCGCACCAGGCTAAAGCCGTTGGAGTGCACGCCGCTGCTGGCCAGGCCCAACACCACGTCACCCGGCTTGACGTCGGCTCCGGTCAGGATCTTGGACTTTTCGACGGCGCCCACAGCAAAACCGGCCAGATCGTATTCACCGGCGGGGTACATGCCCGGCATTTCGGCCGTTTCACCACCAATCAGCGCGCAACCGGAGAGTTCGCAACCCTTGGCAATGCCGCCGACCACGGCAGCCGCCGTGTCCACGTCCAGCTTGCCGCAGGCAAAGTAGTCCAGAAAAAACAGCGGCTCGGCACCTTGCACCAGCACGTCGTTCACGCTCATGGCCACCAGATCGATGCCCACGGTGTCGTGCATATTCCATTCAAACGCCAGCTTGAGCTTGGTGCCCACGCCGTCGGTGCCGCTCACCAGCACGGGTTCCTTGTAGCGCTTGGGCACTTCAAACAGGGCGCCAAAACCTCCAATACCAGCCAGCACGCCCTCGCGCATGGTTTTCTTGGCCAGGGGTTTGATACGCTCAACCAGGGCGTCACCTGCGTCAATGTCGACACCGGCGTCTTTATAGGAGAGGGGAGTGGAGGAGTTGGATTGGGTCATGAAAAGGTACTTGGGGCTTAGGCTTCATCAAGCCCGATAGAATTTGCCTTGATTTTAAGGGTTCCCACCTCCCCCTCCTGTATGCAATTCACCCCCACCCAAAAAAGTATCGCCGCATGGGGCGCAATTGCAGCCGTGTTTGTCCTCGCTTTGTGGCTGCTGGCGCCGGTGCTGGCGCCCTTTGTGGTGGCCGCTGTGCTGGCCTACGCCCTCACGCCTTTGGTGGATGGGGTGGATCGCCTGGGGCGCGGCCGCATTCCGCGTGCGCTGCTGGTCATGCTGGTGGAGTTGCTGTTTGTAGTGGCCTTGACCGCCATCGTCTTACTGATTGTTCCCATCCTGGCCAAGGAATTGCCGCAGATGCGGGACCAATTGCCCTTGCTGCTGCAGAAGGTCAGCGCGCTGCTGCAGCCGCTGCTCACCCAATGGGGCTTTCAGGTCGCCCTGGACATGGAAAGTGTCAAGAGCTTCGTCAAGACCTATCTGGATACCAATTTCCAGGACGCCATGGGCTCGGTGTTGTCTTCGCTGAAGATCGGCGGGAGCGTGGCTTTTTCCCTGGTGGGCAACCTGGTGCTGATTCCGGTGGCCCTGTTTTACCTGTTGATGGAGTGGGAGAAGTTGGTCGGTCTGGTGCGCCAGCTCATTCCTCCCAAGTTGCGCCCGCCCACGGATGCATTTGTACGGGATGCGGATGCGGTACTGGGCCAATACCTGCGTGGGCAGCTGCTGGTCATGCTGCTACTGGCGGTGTATTACAGCCTGGGACTCAAGCTCTTTGGGCTGGATCTGGCGCTGCCCATCGGCGTGTTTACCGGGCTGGCGGTATTTGTGCCTTACCTCGGGTTTGGCCTTGGGCTGTTGCTGGCCAGTTTTGCCGGAGTGTTGCAGTTCTCTGCAGAGGCCGGCCTTATGCACACGGCCATCATGCTGGTTGTGGTGTTTGGCGCCGGGCAGGTGCTGGAAAGCTTTGTGCTCACGCCCCGGCTGGTGGGCCAACGCATTGGTTTGCACCCGCTGGCGGTGATTTTTTCCTTGCTGGCGTTTGGCCAGTTGTTTGGTTTTCTGGGTGTACTGGTTGCCTTGCCGGTCAGCGCCGTGCTGCTGGTTGCCATCCGCCGCATTCAAACCGGTTATCTGGCCAGCCATTTGTATCGGGGCTAGCGCACAGCGTTCATGAAACAGATTGCTCTCGACATCGGCCTGTCCACCGGCCCCACGGTGGCCAATTTTTTCGCCGGCCCCAATGCCGCCGCGCTGCAGCACTTGACGCTGTGGCTGGGAGATAAGGCTAACGCCGCCACGCGCTCGCCTGTTCCAACTTATTTTTGGGGCCCCAGCGGCAGCGGCAAGAGCCATTTGCTCAAGGCCGCACGCGAAGGCTTGCGTGAGCAGGGCGCACGTGTGGGCTGGCTGGATGCCAGCGTTCACGAAGCGCCGGAATACTCCGAAGGCTGGGCAGCCATCCTGATGGATGATGTGCACCTGTACACCGCTGCACAGCAGCAGATGGCCTTCAACTGGTTTGTGCATGCGCAAACCCTGCAGCGCCCGGTCATGGCTGCTGGTGATACCGTGCCGGCGGAACTCCAATTGCGCGACGATTTGCGGACCCGGCTGGGTTGGGGTCACATATTTGGTCTGCAGCTGCTGACCGAACCGGAGCGCCGTGCCGTGCTGCGTCAGGCAGCGGATGCGCGCGGTGTGTTTCTGGGCGACGAGGTGATGGATTTCATGCTCACCCGTTTTTCGCGCGACCTCGGCAGCCTGATGGAGTTGCTGGAGCTGCTGGACGGCTACAGCCTGCAGACCAAGCGTGCCATCACCATCCCCTTGATTAAATCCATGTTGGAGAACCAATGACCTTGAAGAAGCTGGCCCTGTTTGATCTGGACCACACCCTGATTCCCTTTGACTCGGACTACAGCTGGGGCGAATTCACGCTGGGGCTGGGCTGGAATGATGCGCAGGATTTCAAACGCATGAACGACGCGTTCTATGCGCAGTACAAGGCGGGCACTTTGGATATCCATGCCTATTGCCGTTTTGCCACGGCCGCGGTGTGTCGCCAGGGGCCGGAAAGGTCCAAGGCAGCCCATGCCCAGTACATGGAGAAAGTGGTGCTGCCCGGCATCCGCCCCTGCGCGCGCGAACTGGTGCGCCAGCATCAGGACGCCGGTGACACGGTGGTCATCATCACGGCCACCAATGAGTTCGTGACCCGCCCCATCGCACAGGCGTTTGGCGTGAAAGACCTGCTGGCCATCGAACTGGAAGTGGACAGCGCCACTGGCTGGTATACCGGAGAAATCCGGGGCGTACCCTCCTTCCGTGAGGGCAAGGTGACCCGCACCGAAGCCTGGATGAAGGAGCATGGACTGAGCTGGGACACGGTACACGTCACCTTTTACTCCGACTCCATCAACGACGTGCCCCTGCTGGAGAGGGCCAATGTGGCAATTGCCACCAATCCGGACGATCGCCTGCGGGTGCTGGCTACAGAGCGGCAATGGCGCATACTCGACCTGTTTGCCTGAAAGTTGGCAGACTTTAGTTAGGAATA
Source organism: Rhodoferax sp. GW822-FHT02A01 (assembly GCF_038784515.1). Taxonomy (NCBI): domain Bacteria; kingdom Pseudomonadati; phylum Pseudomonadota; class Betaproteobacteria; order Burkholderiales; family Comamonadaceae; genus Rhodoferax; species Rhodoferax sp. GW822-FHT02A01. Next base: position 4,891,065 of record NZ_CP152376.1, on the reverse strand, counting down.
AACGACTTGATCAAGAAATTCATCGACAAACTGCTGGGAAAGGCTGGCGTCACCTCGCGTGCAACCGGCCCCAAGTTTGGCAAGCGGGTGGAAGTGCCGGCAGCGACCCATGGCATCGATCCCACACTGGTAGACGAACGTGCCATCAATGTGGTGCGTACGCTCAAGGGTGCCGGCTTTGAGGCCTATATTGTGGGCGGGGCCGTGCGCGACCTGCTGCTGGGCCTGCGTCCCAAGGATTTTGACGTGGCCACCAATGCCACGCCAGAGCAGGTCAAGGGGCTGTTTCGCCGTGCCTTCATCATCGGGCGGCGCTTTCGCATCGTGCACGTGGTGTACGGTCGTGGCCGCGAGAATGAGGTGATTGAAGTCTCTACCTTCCGTGCCTACCTCGACAACGCCGCTGCCGAGCAGGTGGCCGGCAACGAGAAGACCAGCAAGAGCGAATTGGCCAGCATGAAGCATGCCGTGGACTCCAGCGGCCGGGTGTTGCGCGACAACGTCTGGGGTCCGCAGGAGGAAGACGCGGTGCGCCGTGACTTCACCATCAACGCAATGTATTACGACCCCGAGACGCAAATCGTGGTCGATTACCACCATGGCCTGAAGGACGCCAAGAACCGCACCCTGCGCATGATCGGTGACGCCACGGCCCGCTACCGCGAGGACCCGGTACGTATCATCCGCGCCGTTCGGTTTGCGGCCAAGCTCAATGGCCTGGGCTTCAAGCTGGAGCCCAAGACGGCCGCTCCGCTGATCAAGTCGCAAGCCTTGCTGGCCGACGTGCCGCAAAGCCGCCTGTTTGATGAAATGCTCAAGCTGCTGCAGACCGGCCACGCGCTGGCATCGGTCGAGCAGCTCAAGACACTGGGCATGGCCACGGGCATCTATCCGTTGCTGGACGTGGTGGTCGAGCGCTCGGCTCAACCCTTTGTCAATGCGGCCCTGAAAGATACCGACCGCCGCGTGGGTGAGGGCAAACCGGTGGCACCCAGCTTCTTGCTGGCCTGCGTGCTGTGGGCCGATGTGCGTGACGGCTGGGCCCGTCGTATCGCCGACAAGCAGCACAGCCACCCGGCATTGCAGGATGCCATTGAAGACGTGTTCAATGCCCGTATTGGTGACGTCTCCGGACGCGGCAAGCTGGCAGGTGACATGCGCGAGATCTGGCTGATGCAGCCGCGTTTTGACAAACGCGTGGGCAGTACCCCGTTTGGCATGGTGGAGCAGCCGCGCTTCCGTGCGGCATTTGACTTCATGCGGCTGCGTGCGGATGCGGGCGAGATTGATGAAGTGCTGGCCGACTGGTGGCAGGAATTCAGCATGGCTGACGACAACCTGCGTCAGGACATGATTGACCAAGTACGGGCCGAGCAACAGCAACGCCCCAAGGCACCCCGTGTGCACCGTGCGCCCGCACCGGCGCGCGATAAGCCCAGGCAAGATACCACGGGCCCGGCGGATGCTTCTTCTGCAGAACATTCTGATGCGCCAGGTGATTCCGCTGAAGGCGGCAGTGCGCCACGCAAGCGTCGCCGTCGTCGTCGCCCCAGCGGGGACCGCGGTGCAGGAGGTGCGCCGCAGACGGGCGGAGCCGACGTTTGAGCGTGGAAATGGCTGAGCCGGTTGTTGCCTACATCGGATTGGGCGCCAATCTGGGTGACCCGCGCGGTGCCGTGCTGTCAGCCATGCAAGCCATCGCCGATCTGGACGGTGTAGTCATCACACGCAAGTCTTCTCTGTACGGGAGCGCACCGGTGGATGCCGGTGGTGGTGACTACGTAAACGCCGTGGTGGAAGTGCAGACCTGGCTCACCCCTCATGACCTGCTGGCAAGGCTGCACGATATTGAGCAGGTGGCCGGACGCGCCAGGCCCTACCGCAACGCGCCGCGCACGCTGGATCTGGACATCTTGCTCTTTGGTGAACGAACCCTGGACGATGGGCAACTGACCGTTCCCCACCCCCGCATGTGGCAACGCGCCTTTGTGTTGCGCCCGCTGGCAGAAATTGCTCCTGCGCTGGTGACCCAGGACCAACTGCAGGCCGTGGCGGATCAGCCGATCTGGGCTCTATGAAGCGTCTGCCACCGCTCAACGCGCTCAAGGCCTTTGCGGTGGCCGCCCGCGAGGGAAGCTTCACCCAGGCGGGTGAAGTGCTGCACGTGACCCAGGGAGCGATCAGCCGACAGGTCAAACAACTGGAAACGGCATTGGGTACGCCCTTGTTCGTACGTGTGCATCAGGCCGTGGAACTCACCCCGGCAGGCAAGGAACTGGCGCACACCCTGCAGCGGCTTTTCAGCGAAATGGAAGCGGCTGTGTACAAGGCCTCTGGCAAACACCGGCCACAAATGCTGTCGGTCAATGTGCCCCCCACGTTTGCCACGCGCTGGCTGGCGCCTCGGCTTTCCGATTTCCGGGCGCGTTACCCCCATATTGACCTGTCCATCAAGACCGACCCCATTGCCACGGTGCGTGAGGCACGCTCGCTGGACTGCCTGATCGTCTACGCAGAGCAACCCTGGCCCAGAGTAGTGTGCGAGCCGGTGATGAAGGAGCGGCACATCATGGTCAGTGCACCATCGCTGTGGAACGAGGGGCACCCCCCCGCGATTCCTGGCGCCACGATGTTGCATGTGCTCGATGGCGGTAGCCGTCTGCCTGTGTGGGAGCGCTGGATTGCCGAACACGGGCCACGTGCACTGGATGTGCGCCCTGGCCTGACTTTCAGTACCCTGGACCAGGCCATCAACGCCGCCATTGCCGGTGCCGGTGTGGTCATCGTGGACGAGGCCATGGTGGTGCGGGAGTTGCAGTCCGGTGAGCTGGTGCGTCACAACCCGCTGTACGTGGAAGGTCCGTTCGCCTACTGGTTTGTATTGCCGCAAAACCAGGCGCCAACGCCCGCGCGCGTGAGCGACTTCAGGGATTGGCTGATGGGTCGCGTGGCACAGGATTGACGGCGGCAGCTGTGGCACCGCGTCCACTGCTGAGCACGTTGACCAGCACGGCCAGCACGATTACTGCTCCACCGATCAGGCTTTGCTGCGCGACCTTTTCGCCAAAGAGGGCGTAGACCCAGAGCGGTGCCAGCGGGATTTCTATCATGCAAACCAGTGATGCCAACACGGCCTTGGTACGCCGCACACCCAGCAGGTACAGGCCAAAACCCACGCCCACATTCAGTACGCCGTAGAGCCAGAGCCAAGCCAGATCCTGCGTGCTGGTATTGGCAAAGGTGGAGAAGGGCGCCATGGCTAGCGCCGCCAGAAAAGTGCCCATGTAGGTGACCTTGATCATCTGCGCCTGCGGATGGCGCTTGATGCCCACGGTGATCAGCGCAAACAGCAAGGTTGCCAACAAACTCAGTGCCGATCCCAGCAGGCTGTGCATGGAAGACTGGCCCCACACGATCAATCCCATACCAGCCACCACGGTCAACGTGCACAGCAGGTCCACGGTGCGCACCCGGGTGCGCAGAACGAGGGCGGAAAGCAGCAGTGTGATGACGGGAAAAGCGCTGTAGATGAACACCACGTCGGCAACAGGCGCGAAGAAGAACGCAGCGATGAAACACACCATGGCACCTGAACTCAGCAGCGACATCCACAGCTCTGCCCGGGTCAGTCGCCAGAGGGCGGACAGGCCATCCCTTTTGCCCAACAGCATCTGGATGGCCAGCACCGAACTGCCACCGAGCAGGGAGCGCCAGAACAGGGTGGTGAACACGTCCGTGCTGACCATCCGCGGAAACAGCCCGGCGGTGCTCCACGACAGCGCCGCCAGCGCAATCAGTGCAACCCCCGCCCAGCGGGTGACGAAGGTCATGGTTGGCGAAAGGCAGTGCGCCGCATCTGCGGCACTGGCCGCAGCACTGCGCACGGCATGTCAGGCCGCAGCCTGTGAGCGGTGGGCCAATACCTCGTCCAGCCAATCGACGCGCATCTCTGGCACGGCGGTGATGAGCTTCTGGGTATAGGGGTGCTCGGGGTTGTCGAAGATCTTGTCGGTGGCATCAAAGGCAACAAACTTGCCTTGCAGCATCACGGCCGTACGGTGGGCGATGCGGTGCACCACGTCCAGATCGTGGGTGATGAGGATGTAGGACAGTCCCAGTTCACGCTGCAGCTTGCGCAGCAAGGTGAGAATTTCTTCCGCCACCAGAGGGTCCAGTGCCGAGGTCGGCTCGTCCAGAATGATCATGTCGGGCCGCGCCGCCAAGGCACGTGCAATGCACACGCGCTGCTTCTGGCCACCGGAAAGCTGCCCCGGCCTGCGTGAGAGAAACTCCACCGGCAGCTCGACCAGATTGATCAGTTCCTTGGCGCGCTGTTCCACTTCCTTGCGGCCGGAGCCGAAATAGAACTGCACCGGCCGTCCAATGATTTCCATCAGGCTCTGGCGCGGATTGATGGCCACGTCGGGAATCTGATAGACCAGCTGGATGCGTCGCTTGAGCTCCTTGCTGCGCTCTTTCAGGCTGCGGGGTAGGGTTTTGCCCTGGAAAATGATCTCGCCGCTCTTGGGCGGTAGCAGTCCGGTGACAACGCGGGCCAATGTGGACTTGCCCGAGCCGGATTCGCCAACCACGGCCACCGTTTCACCGCGCTTCACGTCCAGCGTAACGCCTTTGACCACATGGAAGGCACCGTAGTAGGCGTGGCAATCGTTGATGGACAGAACGGTTTCCTCTGCCTTGACCGTGTCTGGGGCAGCGCGTTCGCTGGCCGCGGCACCGCGCACCTTCACCAGGCGTGCCGTGTAGTCCTGCTTGGCATCGTGCAGGATTTGTGCAGTCAGGCCTTCTTCGACTTCCTTGCCATGGCGCAGCACCTTGATGCGGTCCGCCACCTGGGCCACCACGGCCAGATCGTGGGTGATGTAGATCGCCGCCGTCTTGTACTGGTGAATCAGCGACTTGAGCAGAATCAGCACTTCGATCTGGGTGGTTACGTCCAGTGCAGTCGTGGGCTCGTCCAGGATCAGCACGTCGGGTCGGCAAGACATGGCCATTGCCGCCATGGCGCGCTGCAGTTGGCCGCCGGAAGCCTGGTGCGGATAGCGGGCACCGAAATTCTCGGGATCCGGCAGGTCCAGCGCCTTGAAGAGTTGGCGAGCCCAGGCTTCCGCTTCGCTGCGCGACATCAGCTTGTGGATGGTGGGCGCTTCACAGACCTGGTCCATCAGCGTGTGGGCCGGGTTGAAGGCGGCGGTAGCGCTCTGTGCGATGTAGGCAATGCGCTTGCCCCGCACACCACGCCGGCCGTCGGCATTGAGCGCGCGGATATTGGTGCCGCCCAGAATGATTTCGCCGCCAGCAATATGCACACCGGCACGGGCATAGCACATGCTGGACAGGCCAATGGTGGATTTGCCGGCGCCGCTCTCGCCGATCAGGCCCAAGACTTCGCCCTTGTTGACCTTGACGTCCACGTTGTCCACGATGACGCTGCCGGAGATGCTCTCCAGCCGCAGGCCCTTGATTTCAAGAATCAGTTGATCGCTCATGTCCAGGTGTTCCTTAGAGTTCGGCTTGCGCGCCTGAGGGGCGTGCATCGATGGACAGCATCCAGTCCACCACCAGGTTCACCGACACGGTGAGCAGGGCAATGGCCGTGGCGGGGTAGATGGGGGCCATCATTCCGAAGTTGATGGCCGCGGCGTTCTCGCGCACCATGCCGCCCAGGTCGGCGTAGGGCGGTTGAATGCCAAGGCCCAGAAAGGACAGGCCGGCAATGAACAGGAAGTTGAAGCAGAAGCGCAGGCCGAATTCGGAGATCAGCGGCGCCCAGGCGTTGGGCAGGATCTCGCGGCGGATGATCCACCACAGGCCTTCACCACGTAGGCGCGCAGCCTCCACGTACTCCATCACGGTCAGGTTCATGCCCAGCGCACGCGCCAGCCGGAACACCCGGGTGGAGTCCAGCACCGCGATGGTCATGATCAGCACCGGGATGCTGGAGCCGAACACGCCCAGAATGATCAGCGCAAAGATCAGGCCGGGAATGGACAACATCACATCGACCAGACGGCTGAAGAAGATGTCGACCCAGCCGCCCATGACGGCGCTGACAAAGCCCAGCACGATGCCGATCAGGAAGGACAGCAAGGTGATGGCCAGCGCCACACCAATGGTCATGCGGGCGCCGTACATGATGCGGGTGAGCATGTCGCGGCCGATCTGGTCTGCACCCAGCAGCATGGCGCGCGAGGGTTCATCCCAGGTACCGCCGACATTGGCGGACTGACCGTAGGGGGCCAGCCAGGGTGTGAAGATGGATACGAAAATGAAGATGGCCACCACGGTCAAGCCGAACCAGGCAGACAAGGTGGGTTTGTGTCCAAAGACTTTCATGTGTCGCTTCCTTGAATTCAGCGCTTGTGGCGCAAGCGGGGGTTGACCAGAATCACCAGAATGTCGGCCAGCGTATTGAGCGTGACGAACACCATGGCAAACACCAGGCCGCAGGCCTGGATCACCGGCACATCGCGCTTGGAAACCGCATCCACCATCAATTGGCCCAGACCGGGGTAGACAAATACGGCCTCGATCACCACGACGCCCACCACCAGGTAGGCAAGGTTCAGGGCTACCACGGTGATGATGGGGGCTGCCGCATTGGGAAGCGCATGACGCACGATCACGCGTCCGCGCTTGGCACCCTTGAGAAAGGCCATTTCAATGTAAGGTGTGGACATCACCGACAGCACCGAGCTGCGTGTCATGCGCAACATGTGCGCCGCCACCAGCAATGTCAGGGTGATGGCTGGCAGGGTGGTCTGGTACACCCGCTCGGAGAACGGCATGCCCTTGTAGACGGTGGATAGAGAAGGGAACCAGTCGACATCCACTGCCATAAAGATGATCAGCAGGTAGGCGATGAAGAATTCGGGCAACGAGATAGCCGTCAACGTAACGATGTTGGCCAGCTTGTCGGACAGCTTGCCTTCATTGATGGCGGAGAAGATACCAAGCCCCACGGCCACTGGAATCGCGATCAGCGCGGCATAGCCAGCCAGAAACAGGGTATTGCCCAGGCGGGGCAACACTTCATCCACGATTACGCGCTTGTTGGTGAGTGCCACTCCCAGATCGCCGTGCAGGGCACCAGTGAGCCAATGGATGTAGCGCAGATAGGCTGGCACATCCAGGCCCAGCTCCTTGCGGAAGATCACCAGTGCTTCTGGCGTTGCGCCCTGGCCCAAGACCGCCGAGGCCACGTCGCCGGGCAGGATCTGGGTGCACACAAAAATCAGAATGGACACTGCAAACAGCGTCAGAACGCCCAGTAGCAGCCGGTTGAGTATCAGTTTCGCCATGGCATGTTCTTTATTTATTCATATCAAATAAAAATAGCAGGTGGGACTTGTGTCCCGCCCCGCTATTCATGTTTCATATCCGTCGCGATGCACACAACGCAATTTTCGAGCCCGAATGGTGCTCACACCATTCGGTAACCGACATACGTTGTTCTAACTGGGAACCTGATCAGGCAAACCAGCCTTTTTCAGCAATGCGGTCATCAGCCAGATCGTAGCGACCGGAGATGGTCAGACCTTGCAGCTTGGTGGAGCAAGCGTCCAGGTAGTCCTGAACAGCGAAGCACACCATGCCGGAGTTCTGCGCAATCAGCTCTTGGCAGCGCGCATACATGGCGCCACGTTTCTTCTGATCCATTTCAACGCGGGCCGCAACCAGGGTCTTGCTGAACTCTTCGTTCTGGAAGTGGGTGTCGTTCCAGGGATTCTTCAGTCCACCGAAGAAGGTGCTGGTGAGCTGGTTGTCGATGGTGGGACGATTGCCCCAGTACACCGCGCAGAACGGTACCTTGAGCCAGACGTTGTCCCAGTAGCCGTCACCGGAGACGCGCTTAAGGTCGAGGTTGATGCCAGCCTTGGCCAGGGATTCCTGATAGACCTGACCTGCGTCGGTTGCGCCAGAGAAAGCACCCTCAGACACTTGCAGTTCGATGGGAGCCGTCACACCAGACTTCTTGTAATAGAACTTGGCCTTGTCGGGATCGTAGGGAGTCTGCTTCTGCTTGGTGTCGTAGTACTTCATCTTGGTGCCGACGGTGTGGTCGTTACCGATGGAGGCGTAACCGGAGAAGACGTTGTCCACGATCTTCTTGCGATCAATACCGTACTTGAGCGCCATCATCAGGTCCTTGTTGCTGTAAGGATCCTTGTCGGTGTGCGCAACAAACGCAAAGCGGTTGCCCATGCCAGGTGTGCGCGAGATGCGCAGCTTGGGGTTCTTTGCCAGCAGTGCAGCAGTCTTGGGGTCCACGCGGTTGATGACGTCGACCTGACCGGTCATCAGTGCCTGCGAGCGTGCAGCAGCGTCACCGATGTAACGCAGTTCTACGCGGTCAAAGTTGCCACGGTTGGGCTTCCAGTAGTTGCCGGGCTTGCGTTTGGCAACAAAGCGAACACCAGGTTGGAACTCTTCCATGGTGAATGCGCCGGTGCCATCGGGCTTGCTCCAGTCGGTGAAGCCGTTGGGGACCACGATCAGGTGGTAGTCGCTCAGATTGAACGGCAAGTCCAGGTTGCCATTGCTCATGGTGATCTGAACTTGATTCGCGTTAACTTTCTTGATGTCGGTGATGTCGTTGAGCAGCGCCTTGGCGGGAGACTTGGTTTCGCCGCGGTGCATGTTGAGCGAGTAGATGACGTCATCAGCGTCAAGTGTCTTGCCGGAAGTGAAGGTGACACCCTTGCGGATGTTGAACAGCCACTCGGTTGCGCCGGGCTTGACTTCCCAGCTTTCAAACAGTTCTCCGGTAGCGTCGCCGTTGTCGGCCACTTCCACCAGGCAGTTCCACAGCATCAGGCTGATGTTGATTGGAATGGAGTCAGCGTAGGTGCGGGGGTCCAGGCTGTCAGATGGAGATCCACCTTCCACACCCATGCGCAGTACACCACCTTTCTTGGGTGCGCCTGCAGCCATTGCTGGCATGGAGCTGAAAGCTGCCGATAGTCCAACGGCGGATGCTCCGAGGATGAGCTGACGGCGATCCAGGATAAGTCCAGAGTCCGTTTTATTTTCGATCATTGCCATGTTTGAAGATCTCCAATCAATTCAAGTAAGGGATTTCGGCGCACTCTTTTGGGTGATGAGCTTGCCGAAAATTTACGAGCGCAATTTGCATGCCGCCCCGCATCAATAGTATTGCAATTACCCATGCAATATTCATTCGCGTATTCCCTTAGCGCATTATTTTTAATTGGGAAAGAGCCAGTTTTCTAAATGGATTCACACCCACTCAGTCGCAAAAGAGTTGTCGCAAGTCGCGTGCATATAAGGGTTTTGGGCAGGCTCTGATAAGTCTGAAAAATGTTATCCCATCAACAAAATTCAAAGCAGATTTCGCTTTATTTTTTGATCCCAATTTCGGCTCCAAATCAGGGCGTCATTTTCATAGGCTTCAAGTCTTCCTGCCACATGCCAGTGCGTTTTGCTGGCCGTCAAACTCGAATAGGTTTCTGTACGCACTTTCCAGTCGCCACGGCTGCGCTCCTCCGTCCAGTGGCATTCCTGCCGCGCAGATAGGGGGTCGTTTGGCAATATGCGATAGGTCTCGCGACCGCAGGCCCAAATCTCCAGTCCGTGCTCGGCGATGGTGGTGCGGCCAAAGTCATCCACGATGGCCAAGCGGGTTTCACCTGTTGCTTGATCGCGTGTGAGTTCCCGCAGATTGCTGGGCTTGCTGTGCTCTATGAGTTTGACCGGCGTTGCGGCTTCCGGTGCGGCAAATACCGGTACTTTCTTGCTGCCGTTGCGGGAGCGAACAGGCACGTCGATGAAAGTCGCCGCCGTGTGCAACGTCAGGGTGACCGGTTCTGGTGCGGGCCAGATCATGGGCCAGTAGCTGGTCGACACAGAGACCCGCAATTTGTGTCCCTTGGGAACGCAAACGGCCACATCGTCGAGGGCAATGCGTACGGTGTAGGCCTTGCCGGGCTCGAGTGCCTGCGGATTTTCGTGGCCATCGCGGTGGCAAAGATTGAAAACCGCATAAGTCAGGCGCGAAACCGCACCGTCGGGCCAGACGGAGTTGAGTCGAACGGCCACGTTGGCAACGGGCTTGTCCACGCTGAATTTCAGCGTGAGTGCCGGCGCACCCACCACATCGAGGTCCTGCTTCAGCGCTTCACTGTCGAAGGTGAGTGAACCCGAGTCGTCATGGCGCTGGTCGCCGGCAAACTCTGGCCCCAGCCAGATGATGCAGTACTCGCCGCCGTCACCGCCTACGGATTGCGCCGTACTGTGGTTTTGCTTGGTGGCACGTCCCTTGGTCTGTGACAAGCCATCGCTGTTGAGATGCCAGCGTTGTACCTCGCCCTTGTCGAACGGCCACTGGCTATCAGTTACCCAACGTCCCGGAATTTGCGACACGGTTCCGCCCGGGCGGCCCAGGTCCATGATGTAGGTGCGAAACGCCGGGTCTTTTTGCACACCGGTGTCGTCACCCTTGAGCCACTGATCCCACCAGCGCAGTGCTTCCTGCAGAAAGCCGATGCGTGGTTCGGGCACGGCGAAATGCGGGTACTTGTGTGCCCAAGGGCCGATGATGCCCTTCGTTGGAGACGTCAGATTGCTGACTAGACGCGGCACTGCATTGGTATAGGCGTCATTCCATCCACCCACTGCCAGCACGGCAGCCTGAATGGCGCTGTAGTCTTCGTTGACGGAACCATGTTTCCAGTAGGCGTCGCGGTGCGGATGCTGCAGCCAGTCGATGGCCAGCAGCGGTTCGGCCTCCAGCCGTTGCAGCCACATGTCACGCCAGCGTTCGCCCACCAGTGCGGGATCGGGGGAGCGTGAAGAGTACGCAAACATGGTGGCAGACCAGCCCAGGTTTTCGTTGAGCAGACAACCACCTTTGTAGTGGATGTCATCGGTATAGCGGTCATCGGTGGAGCACAAGGTGATGATGGCTTTGAGGCCTTCGGGACGCATGGCTGCAACCTGCAGGCTGTTGAAGCCGCCCCAGGAAATTCCCATCATGCCCACGTTGCCGCTGCACCAGGGTTGCGCGCGCAACCAGGCGATGACTTCGCAGGCATCGTCAAGTTCCAGCTGCGTATATTCGTCGCGCATGACGCCATCGGACTCGCCATTGCCGCGCATGTCCACGCGCACGCAAGCGTAGCCGTGTCCTGCGATGTAGGGGTGAGTGAGCGCATCGCGCACGTGCGTGCCGTCGCGTTTGCGGTAGGGCAGATATTCCAGAATCGCGGGTACCGGTTTCTTGTCAGCATCGGCTGGCAACCAGATGCGCGCGGCGAGTCGCGTGCCATCGGCCAGCGTGATGAAGGTGTTGGATATTTCCTTGACTTTGCGGGGGAATGATTTGACGGTTTTCATGGAGTTGAGACAGCGCGTGTGAGTGAGTGACTTGTGCATTCTGCATGGTTTATGCCAGGTGCGCACACTCTCCGCAACGGTATTTGTCGGCTTGCATATGCTTGTGCAAGAATGCCTCTTCATGACAACCCCAAGCCCCTATCCCATGCCGCAGGACCCGGAGGTTCGCGCCTTCATCGAGCTCAGCAATTCCTTCTATCCGGCCGACGCTTTTCTGGGAACGGTGGAGCAGTCACGCAACTGGTACAACCGCTACGCCGCCGCCATGGCGCAACCCTTTCCTCCCAACGTTGCAGCCGAGGATTTCACCATCGCAGGGCCGCAACCGGGGCAGTCGATTGCCGCGCGCCGCTATCGCAACATCAAAGCGAACGCAGACGTTCCCAACGATGTGACCGTGCTGTACATCCACGGTGGCGGTTTCGTATTGGGCGGGCTCGAAAGCCATGCCGACGTGTGCGCAGGACTGTGCCAACTGAGTGGCCTGGATGTGGTGGCAACAACCTATCGCCTGGCGCCCGAACACCGACACCCAGCACAACTCGATGATGTGCAGGCGGCGTTCCAATATGTGCGCAACCGGGGTGAAAAAATCATTTTGTGCGGAGACAGTGCAGGTGGCAACCTGGCAGCCGCGCTGTCGATTCGGCTGCAAGCGCAAGGGCAGCAACCAGCGTTGGGCCAAGTGCTGATCTATCCCGGTCTGGGTGGTGATGTGACGCAGGGCTCCTATCTCAGCAATGCCCATGCACCCATGCTGACGACGGAGGAGTCTGCCTACTATTTCGCGGTGCGCTCTGAAGGTCTGAGTGCAGAACAAAGCAACCAACCGGAACTGCGTCCTTTGCTGGCCGAAGACTTTTCAGCTACACCGCAGACGCTGGTAGTTACAGCAGATATTGATCCCTTGCGTGATGATGGTGTGCACTACGTCAACCGTTTGCTGGACGCAGGTGTCAACGCCCAATACCGCAATGAGCCGGAACTGGTGCACGGCTATCTGCGCGCGCGTCACACATCACAATGGGTAAGAGAAAGTTTTAGTGCCATTGCTGATGCATTGAAAAAAATGGCCAGCGGAACCTTCTGAGTTCGGCTGGCCACACGGTTACACAGGGTTACGAATCAGGCGAACCAACCTTTTTCCGGAATACGGCAGTCGGCCAGATCGAAGCGACCGGACAGAGTCAGTCCACGCAACTTGGTGTTGCAGGCGTCCAGATAATCCTGAATCGCGAAGCACACCATGCCGGAGTTCTGGCTGATCAGTTCCTGGCAACGCGCATACATCGCCGCTCGTTTTTTCTCGTCCAGTTCCACGCGGGCGCTGACCATCAGTTTCTCGAATTCGGCGTTGTTGAAGTGGGTGTCATTCCAACTGGAGCCCGCCTTGAAGGTGGTGGTCAACTGGTTGTCCACGGTGGGGCGGTTGGCCCAGTACACCGCACAGAACGGTTGCTTGAGCCAGACGTTATCCCAATAGCCATCGCCGGAAACCCGCTTGAGGTCCAGCGTGATGCCAGCCTTGGCCAGTGACTCCTGATATACCTGACCCGAGTCAGTGGCACCGGAGAATGCGCCTTCGGAAACCTGCAGCTCGATGGGGCTGGTGACGCCGGATTTCTTGTAGTGGAACTTGGCCTTGTCGGGGTCATACGACATCAGCTTCTGCTTGGTGTCGTAGAACTTCATCTTGCCGCCCACGGTGTGGTCGTTGCCCGGAGTTGCATAACCAGCAAACACGTTGTCGACAATCTTCTTGCGGTCTATGCCGTACTTCAGCGCCAGCATCAGGTCCTTGTTGGAGAACGGGCTCTTGTCAGTCTGCGCCACAAAGGCGTAGCGGTTACCCATGCCCGGTGTGCGAGAAATACGCACGGCCTTGTTTTTGGCCAGCAGAGCGGCGGTCTTGGGATCGACACGGTTGATCACGTCCACCTGGCCCGTCACCAGCGCTTGGGTACGCGCTGCAGCGTCACCGATGTAGCGGATTTCCACGCGGTCAAAATTGCCGCGACCCGCTTTCCAATACGTGCCGGGTTTGCGCACAAAGGTTGCACGCACACCGGGCTGGAACTCCTCCAGGGCAAATGCGCCGGTGCCATCCGGTTTGCTGAAGTCGGTAGTGCCGTTGGGCACCACCATGATGTGGAAGTCGCTCAGTGTGAACGGCAGATCCACGTTGCCACTACCCAGCGTGATCTGGATCTGGTTGGCGCTGAGCTTCTTGATCTCGGTGATGTCCGCCAGTACCGACTTGGCGGGCGACTTGGTTTCGCCGCGGTGCAGGTTGAGCGAGTAGATGACGTCGTCGGCATCGACCGTCTTGCCGGAGTTGAAAGTCAGCCCCTTGCGCACGGTAAACACCCACTCGGTGGCACCGGGCTTGACCTCCCACTTTTCCAGTACTTCGCCGACCACGTCACCGTTGTCGGCGATCTCGACCAGACCATTCCACAGCATCATGCCCATCACCAGCGGGACCGAGTCGGCAATGAGGCGCGGATCCAGGCTGTCGGACGGAGAACCACCCTCCATGCCGATGCGCAGCGTGCCACCCTTCTTGGGGGTCTCGGCCGCCGCTGCGCCCAGGGGCAGCAGCGCAGCACCCAGACCTAGCGCCGCAGCGCCCGCAACCAGTTGTCGGCGTGCCAACAAGATACCGGAGGACTCGTCTTTTTCAATGTGCAGCATTTCTATCCTTGGTTTGGTTGAAACGGGCATGGCAGGTGCATGCAGCTGGCGCATCGTAGGGGCTACGCAATCGCACGTCTCGTGCGCTTACGACCCTTTGTTGACCTTATGCGCCATTGCACGGACTTCTTCAGACTTTCGGTGTGTCGTGCGTCATGTCCAGATGCAGGGCGTTGCCCACGTACGGATGGGCCAGCGCGACTTCCTCATTCAGTTCAATGCCCAGGCCCGGCTCGGTCGGTGGAATGATGTAGCCGTCCTGCCATTGCATGGGCTTCTTGAGGATGTCGGAGTGGAAACCCTTCCAGTCCAGAATGCTTTCCTGGATCAGGAAGTTGGGGCTGCAGGTAGCCAGTTGCACATTGGCGGCACCCACCACCGGTCCGCAGTACAGATGCGGCGCAATTTGTACATGGTAGGCCTCCGCCATGGAGGCAATCTTCTTGCCTTCCAGAATGCCGCCCACGCGCCCCAGGTTCATTTGCAGGATGGCGGCTGCGCCTTCTTCCATCACGCGCAGGAATTCCCACTTGGTGGTCAGGCGTTCGCCCGCTGCGACCGGGATGGAAGTGCCGTGTGCCACCTTGGCCATTTCCTTCTGGTTGTCCGGTGGAATGGGTTCTTCAAACCACAGCGGGTCATAGGGTTCCAGACGCTTGGCTAGGCGGATGGCGCCTGCCGCCGTCATCTGTCCGTGCGTGCCGAACAGCAGGTCAGCCTTGCTGCCCACCGCTTCGCGCAGCAGTTTGCAGAAACGTTCGCTGCGGTCCAGCTCGGTCAGCGACAGCTGGTGGCCGTCGTACACGGTGTAAGGGCCAGCCGGATCGAACTTGACCGCGGTGAAACCCATCTTCACGTATTCCTGCGCGCGCTCGGCCGCCAACACTGGGTCGGCGTACACATCGGTCTTGTCGCCCGGCTTGGGGTAGATGTAGGTGTAGCTGCGCAGCTTCTCGTGCACCTGGCCGCCCAGCAGCTTGTAGATGGGCTTGTTGACGTCCTTGCCGACGATGTCCCAGCAGGCCATCTCAATGGCACTCAGAATACCCATCATGCTCACGTCGGGCCGGTGGATGAAGCCGCCGCCATACACGCTGCGCCAGATCTTCTCAATGTCAAACGGCTCCTTGCCGACTACATAGCGTTCCACCACATCCTTGGCCATTTGCGCCACGATGTCGGGGTGGTAGGGCAGGTTGTAAATCTCGCCCAGGCCTTCGATGCCGTTGTCGGTGATGAGCTTGATGAAGACGAAGTAGCGGCCGCCAAAACCGGGCGGCGGGTTGCCTACGACAAAGGTCTTGATGTCTTTGATTTTCATAATGAGCTCCTAAGTTGTTGGGTTGTTTTTCCGCCGGGCCGCCCCAAGGAAAAACGCGCCCCCTTTGGGGGGTAGCGCAGTACACGCAGTGACAAGCGTGGGGGCCACATTCAGAGCCCGTTGACGATCTTGTATTCCATGAACTCGTGCAGGCCGAAGCGGCCCCACTCGCGGCCATTGCCCGACTGCTTGTAGCCACCGAAGGGGTTGCAGTATTCGTTGCCCGATGCGTTGACCGACACGTTGCCTGCGCGCAGGCGTTTGGCCACGCGGCGTGCGCGCGCCTTGTCGTTGGTGGACAGGTAAGCGGCCAGCCCGTAGGGCGTGTCGTTGGCGATGCGGATGGCGTCTTCCTCGTCTTCAAACGGGATCATGCACAGCACCGGGCCGAAGATCTCCTGGCGCGCAATCGGCATGTCGTTGGTCACGTCGGCAAAGATGGTGGGCTTGACGAAGTAGCCTTTGTCGAACCCCTCAGGCCGTCCTGGCCCGCCCAGTACCAGGCGAGCGCCGCAATGCATGCCGATGTCGATAAAACGGTTCACCGTCTCGAACTGGCGTTTCATGGCCAGCGGGCCCACGCCGCTGCCTTTTTCTGTGGGCTGTATGACTTGCACTTGCGCACCGGCCTTGACAGCGGCAGCCACGGCCTGCTGGTACACCGATTTCTCCACCAGCATGCGTGTGGGCGCATTGCAGCTCTGGCCGGTGTTGTTGAAGCAGCGCTTCACGCCTCGTGCAACGGATGCATCCACATCGCTGTCGGCAAAAATGATGTTGGGCGACTTGCCGCCCAGCTCCTGCACCACGCGCTTGACGGTGTCGGCTGCAGCCTTGGCCACTGCCACGCCGGCGCCGGTGGAGCCGGTAAAGCTCACCATGTCCACTTCCGGGTGGGCACTGAGCGCAGCGCCTACCACCGGGCCGTCGCCATAGACCATGTTGAACACACCTGCGGGGTAGCCCACCTCATGCACATACTCGGCCACTAGCTTGGCCGAGAGCGGCGCAAATTCGCTGGGCTTGAGCACCACGGTGCAGCCCGCCAGCAGGGCAGGCGCCAACTTGGCCACCACCTGGTTCATGGGCCAGTTCCAGGGCGTGATGAGCACGCACACGCCTATGGGCTCCAGGCTCAGATCGCCCTGGCCGCTCTTCACTTCAAAGGGGAAGTCCTTGGCGGCTTCCAGCGTTGCCTTGATGTGGCCGGGGCCGCATTCAGCCTGCGAGTCATAGGCCAGGCTCCAGGGTGCGCCCATCTCGGTGCTGATGGCCTGTGCCATCTCCGTGTAGCGGCGCTCGAACACGGCTTGCAGCTTTTGCAACATCTCGGTGCGGTACTGCAGCGTGGTCTGGCTGTAGGCATCGAAGGCGCGGCGTGCGGCCATGACGGCGCGGTCTGCATCGGCCTTTCCGCCCATGCTGACAGTGCCTACGGATTCCTCGGTAGCCGGGTTGATGATGGGGTGGGGTGTGCCGGGCTCTTGGGGCTCTACCCATTGGCCGTCAATGTAGAAGTTGCAGTGTGTCAAGGAAGTCTCCGTCAATAGTTGGGGCCGCGCTGCCAGTCGTTGGTGAGCGGCGTAATGCGGTTTACTCGGCCACCAGTTCGGTGGGGTAGCCTGGCGCACGCAGCTCCAGGTCGCAGGCCTTCTCGATCATGCGCACCACCTCGGGCGACTGGGCGTTGCCGCCCATCAGGCCACGGGCGCGGCGAAAGATCTGCTGGGCCATGCTGCCCAGTTCCAGCGGCACGCCCAGCTTTTCGGCAATGCCGTTGACCAGCCCTAAGTCCTTGCAGGCCAGGTCCATGGTGAACTTGACGTTGTAGCTGCCCGAGAGCACCAGCTTGGATTCGGTCTCGTGCACAAAGCTGTTGCCCGAGCTGGCGCGGATGGCGCGGTAAGTGGCATCCGGGTCCACGCCGTACTTGGCCGGCAGCATCATGGCTTCGCCAGCAGCAATCAGGTGGATGAAGGCCAGCATATTGGTCACCACTTTCACCACCGAGGCATTGCCCATCTTGCCCATGTAGATGATCTCGCCGCCCATGGTGCCCAGAATGTCTTCCACGCGCTTGAAAGTGGCTTCCTCGCCGCCGACCAGCACGGTGATTTCGCCCGAGTTGGCCAGGTGCACGCCACCGGTGACGGGGCACTCCAGCACGTTGATGCCTTTGCTCTTGCCCACCTCTGCCAGGCGCAGCAGGTCTTCCATGTCGGTGGTGCTCATCTCGATCCACACGCCGCCGGGTTTGAGGTTCTCGAACACGCCGCCCGGGCCTTCGACGACCTTTCGCGAGACGGCAGGTGAGGGCAGTACGGTGATGACTACGTCGGCGTCTTTGCAGACTTCTGCCGTGGTGCTGGCCCACTGTGCGCCGCCTTCCAGCAGGCGCTTGGCCAGGTCCTTGTTGAGGTCATTGACTTTGACGGGGTAGCCTGCTTTGACCAGGCTGTTGCAGAGGCCTTCGCCCAGGCTGCCTAGGCCGATGAATCCGATTTTTTGTTTGCTCATTTGTTGGGTCCTGCTTTTTGGGTGATTAGTTGTGGGGTTTGGCGGGCGTTGCGAGCCGGGTTTCGGCCCGGCGGCCGAGGTACTTTCTTTTGCTTCGCCAAAAGAAAGTACCCAAAGAAAAGGCGAGCCGTGTAACGTGCCCCTGCGGGGTGCCTTGCGCTGCTCGCGCTGAGCGGGGTCGGTCGCAAACTCGCTACGCTCAAACATGCGCCCGCCCTGATCCGCCCATCGCTGCGCTGCTCAGCACGTTCCAATGGCGCTGGGTGCAAAGAATCCGCGTGCTCGTTCGCTGCGCTCACCTTGCACGCGTGTTGGGTGGTGTCGCGCGTCGCTGCGCTTGCGCTTGGGGCAAGGGGGGAAAGCATTAAGCCCAATCCTGCAACACCATATCCGCCCCTTTTTCCGCCACCATGATCACCGGCGCATTCGTATTGCCCGAGGTGACAGAAGGAAACACCGAAGCATCAATCACCCGCAAACCGGTCATGCCATGCACGCGCAGCCGCGCGTCCACCACCGAGGTAGCCGGGTCCACGCCCATCGCGCAGGTGCACGATGCGTGGTAGACAGAGCCGCCCCGCGTGCGGAAATCCTTGAGGATGTCTTCATCACTCTGCACCGCAATGCCGGGCAGGTGTTCGCTTTGCATCACGTCGACCAGGGGCCGGCTGTTGGCAATGGCGCGCACCATGCGCGATCCTTCCACGATGTCGCGCAGGTCGTGCTCGGTGCTGAGGAAGTTGGTTTCGATCTTGGGCTTGTCCAGCGGGTTGGCGCTCTGGATGGTGACGCTGCCGCGGCTGGTGGGTACGCAGGTGTTGAAGGAAATCAGAAAGGCCGGGAACGGATCGGGGTTGGTGATCTTGAAGCGCCCGGGGACGATGGTGGCTGCGCTGTAGCTGATGGGGTTGAAGTACAGGTGCAGGTTGGGCCGTTCCAGCCCGGGGCGGCTGCGCACGAAGGCGCCGGCCTGGTTCACGCTCATGCCCAGGGGACCCTTGCGGGTGAACAGGTAGCGCACCCCGGCCCACAGCTTGCCGTACCAAGGGCGCAGGCTGTTGTTGAGTGTGGGGACCTTGGACTTGAAGAAGTAGGACACGCACAGGTGGTCCTGCAGGCCTTGGCCCACGCGTGGCAGGTGGTGCACCAGCGGCACGCCAACGCGTTGCAAATGGGCGCTGTCGCCTATGCCCGAGAGTTGCAGCAGTTGCGGCGAGTTGATGGCGCCGCCGCTGAGGATGACTTCCTTGCGCACCATGAAGGTCTTCGTCACACCGTCGATCAGGCACTCCACACCCACGGCCTTCTTGCCTTCGGTCAGCACCCGCGTGACGTGGGCATGGGTCTGCAGTATGAGATTGCTGCGCTTGAGCGCCGGGCGCAGGAAGGCGTTGGAGGTGGACTCGCGTACGCCGTTGCGTATCGTCATCTGCCACAGGCCGAAGCCTTCCTTCAGGCGGCCGTTGAAGTCGTCGGTGCGCTCAAAACCGAGCGCCTTGCCAGCCTGCAGAAAACGTTCGCACAGCGGGTGCACCTGGTCGGCAAAGTCGCTGACCCGCATTTCACCGGTTGCGCCGTGGTGTTCGGACGCGCCCCACACATGGTCTTCGGACTTCTTGAAGTAGGGCAGTACATCCTTCCAGCTCCAGCCGGTATTGCCCGCTGCAGCCCAGTCGTCGTAGTCGGTTTGCTGCCCGCGGATATAGACCATGGCATTGAGCGAACTGCTGCCGCCCAGCACCTTGCCGCGGGGCCAGTAGCAGGCGCGGCCATGGAGTGCGGGGTCGGGTTCGGTGGTGTAGCCCCAGTTGTACTTGGGGTCGGCAAAGGTCAGGCCGTAACCCAGGGGCACCTGGATCAGCGGGCTGCGGTCAGAGCCACCGGCCTCGAGTAACAGGACCTGGTCTTTGCCGCTGGCCGTTAGGCGGTTGGCCAGTACGCAGCCAGCCGAGCCCGCGCCCACGACGATGTAGTCGAATTGGTTCATTGCCGCATACTATGCGCTGGATTGCATGCTATCAATGCAGCCATCTTGAGTAATTGCACATTCCCGAAAAGAGCCACCGTTGTCCATCGAGAACCTGATTTCCAAGGCCTGCCTGCAAGACACCGGCAAGCCGCGCTACCTGGCCCTTGCCGACGAGTTGGCCCAATTCATACAGAACGGCCAATTGCCTACCGGTGAGCGCTTGCCGCCCCAGCGTCGGCTGGCGCAGCGCCTGGGCGTGACGGCGGGCACGGTCAGCCACGCCTACGAAATCCTGGAGCAGCGCGGCATGGCCACGGCCCGGGTGGGCGACGGAACCTATGTTCGCTCCCCGGAGCAGGCCGGTACGCCGCAGAACGCTGCCAATCGCGCCCCCGTGGATCTGGCCCACAACGTGGCCATTCCCACCGATGACGGGCGCGCGCTGGCCGCAACCCTGCAACGCGTTGCAGCCGATCCGCAGGTCCTGCGCCAGGTGTTGAGCTACCAGCCCGAAGCGGGTCATGCGCGCCACCGCCAGTCGGGCGCCGAGTGGTTGCGGCGCTTCGGCCTGGGCGGTGATGCCAGCCGGGTCATGGTCACCCATGGCGCGCAGCACGGGCTGTCCTGCGTGTTGCGTGCGCTGGCCCATCCAGGGGATGTTGTCTTTACCGAGACGCTGAGTTATCCCGGGCTGCAGGCACTGGCGCGGCTGATGCGCCTGCAACTGGTGGGTGTAGAAATGGACGAGGAGGGCATGCTGCCGCAGGCGCTGGAACACGCGGCACGCAACATCACCGGCAAGCTGGTGTATTGCTCACCCAGCCTGCACAACCCTACCAACAGCACCATGTCCTTGCAGCGCCGCCAAGCGATTGCCAAGGTGGTGCAAAAGCACAACCTGTTGCTGATCGAGGACTGTGTGCATGCCGCCTCCCAGGCTGCACCGCTACCGGCGGTCTCCACGCTGTTGCCGGACCAGTCCTTTGTGTTGAGCAGTTTTTCCAAGGTGGCGGGGCCGGGGTTGCGCGTGGGCTATGTCGAGGCGGCGCCCCAGTGGCTGAGCAAGCTGGCCGCCGCCATGCGTGCGGATTGCTGGATGACAGCCCCGCTGCTGCCGGAGATCGCGTCGCAATGGATAGACAGCGGTGTGATGGAGCAGCTCATCGTGGCCCAGCGTGCCAGCATGACTGAGCGCCGGGACGTGGCGATGGCTCTGCTCCAGGGCATGGACTGCCGTGCCGATGCCGAGTCACCCCTGATCTGGATGCCCTTGCCCGAGCCGTGGCGTGTGGGCCAGTTTGCTGCCGCGCTACGCCAGGCTGGGGTGCTGATACGCACAGCAGATCATTTCGCGGTGGGCAGGGCGGTGACCCCCCATGCCGTGCGCATCAGCCTGAATGCGGCTCGCTCGACTGCGGAAATCGAGGCGGGCATGCGCAGGATTTTGTCTATATTGCATAGCACGCCCACTACACAAATGGAGCCCTAGTCGCTGCCGGTGTTGTGTCTCCCGTGAGCTAGTTGCCCACGCGTTCGAGGAGCTCAAGCAATGTGGATCGCTCCTCAGGGCTCAAGCGACCGAATATCTTGTCTTGAACTTCTGCCATCACCGGGGCGAGTCGATTGGCGGTCCTACGCCCAGCCGCTGTCAATGAGACGAGGACTTTTCGGCCGTGGTTGGGATCCTTTTCCCGCGTCACAAGTCCCCGAGCTTCCAGTGCCCGCACGGTATGGGTAACGTCACGGGGATCCAGCACGGCTGCGTTTCCTAGCTCGGCTTGACTCAATTGCGCCGCGGTTGCCAGTGCCGATATGCAGCGATATTCGTAGCCATCGACTCCAGACACCGAGAGTTGCTTGTGCAGGATTTGATGCGATCGCATCGCGGCGGAACTCAGAATCCAGGTTGGGAGCGTAGAGAGATGTAGCGACATTGTTGTTGACCAATCTTGGTAATACCAATAATATATCTTGGTTACACCAAGATCATAGGAGAAAACGATGCCAGTCTCACGCCCCCTGCCCTCCGTAATCGGTCCAGCAGAGAACGCCTTGCGCGCGCTGCTTACCAAAACTCTGTCGACGACCGCGATCAAGACCTATCCGGGGTGGGTCTGCCTAAACGCCTTAAGCAAAGCGAGTGTCACGCCGTCGAACGGAAACTGGCGGCTTGCAGTCGCTGACGCTCTCAAGGTTGAATTGGGCGAAGTTGAGGGGGTACTTGATCAACTTCGCGCTACGGGTTTGGTCGGCAACGACGACATGCCGACGGCTCTTGGCGAAACCGAGCTGGCGAAGGGGCGATCCACTGTGTCGAGAGCAACATCTTGCCTGGTTGAGGGGATCGGTGAGGAAGAGCAGGAGACTGTTCGCCAGGTGCTCGACCAGATTCGTCGCAAGGCAGAAGAGTTGTTGCGCACGTGAGTCTTACGCGCGGATCGGTGATGTCTGTCGCCATTGCTCTCGGCTGCTGGTGCGCCCACGGGCGTGGCAAATCACAAGCTGGAACTTAGCCATTTGGAAACAGGGCACACACTTATTTGCAGCCCATTTTTTCAACAGAAACCGTGCACGGGATGTAGCGCTCAACGGTACTCTTGTAGCTGCCATCCTTGAGCATGGTTCCAAAGGCCTGATCGAAGCGCGCGACAAAGTCGGCATTGGTGGACTGCTTGCTGAAGGCGATATAAGAGGGCTTGTCGGATACGACAACCGCCGACTTGACGATGCGATTTTCCAGTCCTTGGCTGGCGATTTCGATCAGTGCCGTGGACTCATCAGCGATCATGCCGTCTATGCGGTTGCTGTCTATCATTTGCCAGCCCAGAGAGCGTTGGCCCAGTTCAGTGCGCTTGGGAAAGCGCGGATCGGCAATCAGCCGGTCATATTCCTCGCCATAGGACACCTTGATCTGGACGCCGAGCCGGAAATCCGTACCAAGGATGTCCGCCAGCTGTTTCAGACGGAAGGAGCGCGCCGCCGCCACGCCAACGAACAGTACGTTGGGTGATCGGTTCACCGGCCGGGAAAACAAGGCGAAGCGTTCGCGCTCTTCGGTCTTGAAGGCGCCGGGCAGAACGTCCAGCTTGCCGCCCTCCAGTTCAAAAAGCGCTCTGGCCCAGGGCATTTCCACAAAGACGGCCTTGCAGTTCATTCTGCGCAAGGTCTCGCGCATCAGATCCGCATAAATGCCCTGAACTTCGCCGTCCTTGCCCAGGTAGGAATAGGGGCTGTCGGCATTCCAGCGCACGGTTTTCGTGCACGTCAAGGACTCGGAAGCGCTTGCGGGCAGACAGCAAACAACGTGCAACAACAGCCCGCAGACCCAACTGCAGAAGTTCCAACGGACCATGTTCCAGCAATTCCCCTTTTATGAGAACTGCAAGGCTACTCCATATTCCAAGGCAGCGTCCAAAACCGTACCCAACTGGTCGTAGGCATAGGTGCTGAACACATAGATGTCGAAAACGTCAGAGGTCACTCGATGCAAGGTGCAGGGCACGTGGTGGGTGCCAGTCATTGCCACGTCGCCGACCGGGAACGCGGTCTCGCGCAGGTCCAGCGCAAAGAGTTTGTTCAAGGTGGTGCGGCACTGGGCACCTTCGATGCGGATGCGGCAGCGCGCCTGGCTCAGGTCGGTGACCGAGCCCACATCCGCCGCAATGGACGTGCGCAGCAGGGCGGTTCGATCGGTGTAATCGTCACCGATGAGCAGGAATTCTTCCGGGCCGGTGCGCATCAACAAGCCCAGTTCGGTTTGCGCGGTCTTGCCGGTCTGCTCGGGGATATGGCTGCCGAAGACTTGCGTCAATGCCTGCTGCAGGGCGTCCACACCAGTGATCCAGGTGCTGATCAGGGTCACGCTGGGCAAGGTGCTGGCGGTCAGCTGCACACCGGTCTGGCCTAAGGTATTGGGCCGCTTGCCAGCGGCATGGCCGGTAAACGGGCTGCGCAGGGTTGCTGGAGATGGGGATGACTCAACCACGGTAACGGTTCCCTTCGGGGTCAAGGAAGCAGGGTTCCACCACCTTGAGCTTGTATTGTCTGCCATGTACGGGCGATGCCGCCACCACGATCTGTCCGACGTGGCTGGTGCCACCTTGCAGCAGGCCCAGCGCAATGGGCTTGCCCACGTGCTTGCTGTAGGTGGTGCTGGTGATGTGGCCGCGTCCATGGCCCTTGATTTCGTCGTCGGCAAAGAAGAGGATGGCGCCGTTGTTGGGCGGCTCATTGGCGTCCAGGGCCTCCAAGCCGACCAGTGCCGCGCGGTCCTTGCGCGTCAGGTTCTCGCTGCGGCGCAGTGCATCGCCCCAGAAGGGTTTGAGCTGGCTGGCCATCTTGCCGGCGCCCATGTCGTCCAGGGTGGTGCGGCCATCCATCTCGGAGCCGACCACATGGCCTTTCTCGATGCGCAGGGAGCCCAGTGCTTCCAGGCCGTAGCTGCCCAGGTTCCAGGGTTTGCCGGCCTGCATCAGATGGTCCCAGATGGCGCGGCCATGGTGTGTGGGGGTGTAGACCTCGTAGGCCATTTCGCCCGAGAAGGTCAGGCGGATGATGCGCACCTTCACACCTGCCAGGGCGCCTTCGAGCGTGGCGTCCAGCACGCCCATGAAGGGGAATGCTTCGTTGCTGAAGTCCAGGCCGGGGAAAGCCGCGCGCATCACGTCACGCACCTTGGGACCGGCCACACTCATGGCGGCCCATTGGTCGGACACCGAAGCCACGGTGACCCGCAGATCCGGCCACACCACCTGCAGCAGGAATTCCAGATGGCTCATCACCCGAGCGGCCTGGGCGGTGGTGGTGGTCATGAAGAATTCGGTCTCGCTGATGCGGCTGGTGGTGCCGTCATCCATCACGATGCCATCCTCGCGCAGCATGAAGCCGTAGCGCGCCTTGCCCACGCCCAGCTTGGCAAAGCCGTTGACGTAGACGCGGTTGAGGAACTCGGCCGCGTCAGGGCCCTGCACGTCGATCTTGCCCAGGGTGGACACGTCGGCCATGCCGACTTGCTCGCGCACGATGTCCATCTCCGCCTTGTAGGCGGCAGAGAGATTTGCGCCGTGGGTGTTGTACCAGAGCGGGCGCATCCAGTAACCGGCCTCCATCATCTGGCCGCCGTTTTCCAGATGCCAGTCGTGCATGGCGGTGCGGCGCACCGGTGCCAGGTGCGAGCGCACGCCGCGCCCGGCCAGCGCACCGATGGTGGCGGGCGTGTAGGGCGGGCGGAAGGTGGTGGTGCCGACCTGTGCCACTTCCATGCCGCGCTTGGCGGCCATGATGGACAGCGCATTGAGGTTGGAGGTCTTGCCCTGGTCGGTGCCCATACCCTGCGTGGTGTAGCGCTTGAGATGTTCCACCGACTGGTAGCCTTCCTGGTGCGCCAGATCCACGTCACTGGTGGCCACGTCGCTCTGGAAGTCGACAAAGGTCTTGTCCACCGGCTTGGCCACCACGATGGGGCCTATGCCGGTAAAGGCCATGTAGGCGTCACGCGAATCGGGGGCTTGCGGTGCATCACCCAGGATGCTGGCGCCGCACACCTGCACCGCCTCTTTTGCGGCTTCCCAGCCGCTCTGGATGGCGGCGGTCAGGGTCTGGGTTCCCACCATGCTGCCCGCGCCAAACTGGGCACGCTCGAAGCCTCCGGGCAGGAACATGCTGAGCTCGGGCCTGTACACGGGCTTCACACCGCGGTGCGAACTGAGGTGCACGCTGGGTGTCCAGCCTCCAGACATGGCCAGCAGGTCCACGCTGCGTTGTCCCTGGTGTCCGCCTACGGTCCCGGACGCAATGTCGTACGAGGCCAATTCGCACTGGTTCACGCGGGCAGCACCCCTTGCGCCCACCACGGCAGTGCCCAGCAGCACTTCCACACCGGCCGCTTCGGCGGTCTTGAACAGGGCCTGGTTGGCCTGCTTGCGCAGATCGGCCAGGCAGACCTTGGCACCCGCCTTGGCCAGGGCAATGGCATCGGCGTAGGCTGCGTCGTTGTTGGTGCTGAAAAGCGCCTGCTTGCCAGCCAGCACGCCGTAGCGGTTGACGTAGGTACCGACGGCGCTGCTGAGCATCACGCCGGGGCGGTCATTGCCCGCAAACAGCAGGGGACGCTCCAGCGCGCCGCAGGCCATGATCACGCTCTTGCTGCGCAGAATGTGCAGCCGTTGGCGTGGCACACCATGGGCCGCATCGGCAACGCCCGGTGCGCTGCGCTCCAGCACACCTACCGTGTTGCCGTCAAAAACACCAAAGGCGCTGGCGCGGTTGAGCAGCGTCACACGGCCCGAGGATTGCAGCTCGGCCAGTGTCTTTTTCAGCCACTGGGCATCTGCGCTGTCCACGGCGTTGTTGAGCAGGGAGCCGCCAAAGGCAAAGTCCTGCTCCACCAGGGTGACGTCCAGACCTGCACGGGCTGCACCCAATGCAGCAGACAAGCCCGCCGGGCCGGAACCGATCACCAGCACATCGGGGAATCCGTGGTGCCAGTCGTAGCGGTCCGGGTCTGGCAGCTCGGTGGCCTTGCCCAGACCGGCGGCCTTGCGGATGAAGTGTTCGAAGAACATCCAGCCCTTGAGCGAGGGCATGAAGGTCTTGTAATAGAAACCCGCCACGAAGATGCTGGAGAGCGTGTTGTTGATGGCCATCAGGTCGAAGTCGACCGAGGGCCAGGCGTTTTGGGTGCGGGTCACCAGGCCGTTGTGCGACTCGATCACGGTGGCAGCGATGTTGGGCTCGGTCGTCGCACCATTGCCCACAGTCAGCAGGGCATTGGGTTCTTCCACGCCTGCGGCCAGGATGCCGCGCGGGCGATGGTACTTGAAGCTGCGCGCCACCAGGTGTTTGCCATGGGCCAGCAGGGTGGCGGCCACGGTGTCACCGGCCAGGCCGGTGAATGTCTGGCCGTCCAGGCTGAACTGCACCGGCTTGTTGCGGTCCACGCGACCGCCCTGTGCGGTGCGGAATGCGCCAGCGGATGTTGCCGGGTTGCTCATGCCTTGGCTCCTTGCGTTGCTGCCGGGCTGGTGCATGGCGCGGGCTGGGTAGCGCCCAAGGGGCGCTCGCGTGCGGGCATCACGGCGAGGATGTCGTGTGTGATGGTGTTGCGCTTCACCACCAGCCAGCGGCGGCAGGCCAGGGTGTGTTGCCAGAATTCATAGTGTTCGCCTTTGGGGTTGTTGCGGGTGTAGACCGCGTCGACCCAGCCGTCGTGGTTTTCGGCTTCCAGGCCGGGGTAGGTCTTGGTGGCATCGCCAAAGTAGCTGAACTCTTCGTGGTCGCGTACGCCGCAGTAGGGGCAGTGGATTCTTAGCATTGCTTGCTTCTTTCGATGGCTTTGTTGCTGGCGGGGCAGGCCGGGTTTCGGCCCGGCGGCCGACTCACTTTTCTTTGCTTCGCCAAAGAAAAGTAAGCAAAAGAAAGGCGAGCCGTGTAACGTGCCCCTGCGGGGTACCTTGCGCTGCTCGCGCTGGGCGGGGTCGGTCGCAAACTCGCTACGCTCAAACATGCACCCGCCCTGATCCGCCCATCGCTGCGCTGCTCAGCACGTTCCAATGGCGCTGGGTGCGGAACATCCGCGTGCTCGTTCGCTGCGCTCACCTTGCACGCGTGTTGGGTGGTGTCGCGCCTCGCTGCGCTCGCGCTTGGGGCGTTGGAGCGCGAACGGCCTAGCCATTGGCTACGACTGTTACGTTGACCAACGGTGGTGACAACAAACGTACCGCGGCCTCTCTGGCGTAATTCCGCATTCGGCGCGCAGAGGCCAAATCGGTTGTCCAGGCTCCCCTTCACCCCGGCGGGGGTGAAGGGGCGGGGGGGAAGGGGGGACAACAAAAGCATCGAATTCAAAACCAGAGCCATCACTGCAAATGGTTGTAAGGCCCATACCCAGCCTCATCGATATACCGCCCTTTGGCAAACCGATCCATCGTGAACCCCGCGTTGTACTCATGCGGCGAGTCATTGGCAATCGTGTGCGCAAAGCACCACCCAGAAGCAGGTGTAGCCTTGAACCCGCCATAGCACCACCCACCATTGAGGTACAGCCCCGGCACCGGAGTAGTCGTGATGATGGGGCTGCCGTCGGGCGTCATGTCCATGATGCCGCCCCAGCTGCGCAGCAGCCGCAGGCGCGCTGCAAACGGCACCAGACTGGCCAGGCCCTGCATGGTCTCGCCCCAGTTGGCGAGGTTGCCGCGCTGGGCGTAGGAGTTGTAGCGGTCGATGTGGCCGCCAAACACCAGGCCGCCCTTATCCGACTGCGAGACGTAGAAGTAGGTGGCGCTCCACACCACCACGTGGTTGACCACGGGTTTGATGGATTCGCTCACAAAGGCCTGCAGCACATGGCTCTCAATAGGCAGTTGCAATCCAGCCTTTTGCGCCAGCACCGAGGTGTGGCCCGCCACGGCAATGCCGACCTTGCCGGCCTTGATGTCGCCGCGGTTGGTCTTGACGCCTACGATGCGCTCTTTGTCCCAGATGTAGTCCTGCACTTCGCAGTTCTGGATGATGTCCACACCCAGCTGGTCGGCAGCGCGGGCATAGCCCCAGACCACGGCGTCGTGGCGGGCGGTGCCAGCGTCGGGCTGCAGCATGCCGCCGTAGATGGGAAAGCGGGCGTGGTCAGAGTAGTCCAGGTAGCCCGCTTCCTTGATCATCTCTTCACGGGTGAGGATTTCGGCGCGGATGCCGTTCAGGCGCATGGTGTTGGCGCGGCGCACCAGACTGTCCAGCGAGGCCTGGGAGCAGGCGGCAAACAGGTAGCCGCGCGGCGAGAACATCACGTTGTAGTTGAGATCCTCGGACATGCCACGCCACAGGCTCATGCTGTGTTCGTAGAACGGCGTGTTCTCCTGCATCATGTAGTTGGAGCGCACGATGGTTGTGTTGCGCCCCGCATTGCCGCTGCCGATGTAGCCCTTTTCCAGCACGGCGATGTTCTTGATGCCGTGGTTCTTGGCCAAATAGTAGGCGGTGGCCAGGCCGTGGCCGCCGCCGCCCACGATGATGACGTCGTAGCTCTTCTTGGGCTCGGGATCGCGCCAGGCGCGCTCCCAGCTCTTGTGCCCACCCATCGCATGCTTGAGCAGCGACCAGATGGAATACCGTTCGCCGGCGCGCTCTGTCACTGCCATGGCTTACATCCTCATGCGCTTGGCTTCAGGGTCAAAGGGCGGGTCCATTTGCAGGCGGGCCTTACGGCGCTCGCCCAGGATTTCAATTTCCAGTTGCATATCGGGTTTGACCAGTTCGGTAGGAATGTAACCTTGGGCCAGCGACTGGTCGACGTAATGTCCATAGCCGCCGGAGGTCACCCAGCCTACCACCTTGCCGTCGACCCAGATCGGCTCGTCGCCCATCACGTCGCAGTCGTCGGCGTCCACCACCATGTAGATGCGGGTGCGCTTGGGGCCGTCTTCCTTTTCCTTGATGGCTGCGGCCTTGCCAATGAAGTCGGGCTTGTCGAGCTTGATGAAGCGGTCCAGGCCGGCTTCGAAGGGGCCGTAGATGGGGCGGAATTCGCGGAACCAGGTGCCGAAGTTCTTTTCCAGGCGCAGGCACAGCAGGGCGCGCATGCCGAAGTTGCGGATGCCCAGGTCCTTGCCTGCTTCCATGATGCTCTCGTACAGGCGGCGCTGGTATTCCGGTGCCACCCAGATCTCGTAACCCAGGTCGCCGGTGTAGGTCACACGGTTGACCTTGGCCTGCACGGTGGCGACTTCCATCTCGCGGTAGTCCATGAACTTGAAGGCTTCGTTGGACATGTCGTCGTCGGTGAGGCGTTGCAGCAGTTCGCGCGATTTGGGGCCGGCAATGGACAGGCCGATCAGCTTCATGCCGTAGGGTTCGATCTTCACCGAGCCATCCTTGGGCAGGTGCTGCTCGAACCAGCGCATATGGTAGATCTGGGCCTGGCTGGAGCCCCACATCATGTAGCGGTTGTCCTCGGCCTTGGCGATGGTGAAGTCGCCAATGATCTTGCCGTTCTCGTTGAGCATGGGCGTGAGCATGAGGCGGCCGGTCTTGGGCATGGTATTGGTCATGACCTTGAGCAACCAGGCTTCGGCGCCGGGGCCGGTGATCTGGTACTTGGCGAAGTTGGCGATCTCGGTCACGCCCACGGCCTCGCGCACGGCCTTGCATTCGGCCTTGATGTGCGGGAAGTCGTTGGAGCGGTGGAAGCTCACCACGTCGTGGGCTTCAGCCTTGCTGGGTGCAAACCACAGCGGTGTTTCCATGCCCCAGGAGTCGCCCATCACCGCGCCTTGCTCAATGAACTTGTCGTACAGCGGCGTAGTTTGCAGCGGACGTGCTGCGGGCAGCTCCTCATTGGGGAAGCGGATACGGAAGCGGCGCGAGTAGTTCTCACGCACCTTGGCGTTGGTGTACGTGCGGGTGGCCCAGTCGCCGTAGCGCGCGACATCCATGCCCCAGATGTCGAAACCGGGGTCGCCGTCCACCATCCAGTTGGACAGCGCCAGACCGACACCGCCGCCCTGGCTGAAGCCGGCCATCACGCCGCAGGCGCTCCAGAAGTTGGTGCGGCCCTGTACTGGACCCACCAGCGGGTTGCCGTCGGGTGCGAAGGTGAAGGGTCCGTTGATGACGCGCTTGATGCCGGCGTTTTCGAGGGTGGGGAAATGCTTGAAGGCGATTTCCAGCGACGGCGCAATGCGGTCCAGATCGGGTTGCAGCAGCTCCTGGCCGAAGCTCCAGGGCGTGTTCTTGGGGCTCCAGGGCACACCAGCTTGCTCATACACGCCCAGCACCATGCCCTTGCCTTCCTGGCGCAGGTAGCTCTCGGCACCAAAGTCGATGACGTGGCCGATTTCCTTGCCAGCGCTCTTGTTGAAGGCTTCCACTTCCGGGATGTCGTCGGTGACCAGGTACATGTGCTCCATGGCCAGCACGGGCAACTCGATGCCCACCATGCGGCCCACTTCACGGGCCCACAGGCCGCCGCAGTTCACCACGTGTTCGCACTCCACCACACCCTTGTTGGTGATCACGCGCCAGGTGCCATCGGGCTTTTGCTCCAGGCTTTCGACCTTGGTCTGTACTTCGATGGTGGCGCCACCCAGACGGGCCGCCTTGGCATAAGCGTAGGTGGTACCGCTGGGGTCCAGGTGACCTTCGTTGGGATCGAGCAGGGCGCCCAGGAAGTATTTTTCTTCGATGAAAGGGAAGTACTCCTTGGCTTCTTTCACCGAAATGATTTCGGTAGCCATGCCCAGGTAGCGACCACGCGCCACCGTCATCTTCAGGAACTCCATGCGCTCGGGCGTGTCGGCCAGCATGATGCCGGGCGACTTGTGCATGCCGCAGGACTGGCCGGAGATGCGCTCAAGCTCTTCGTACAGGCTCACGGTGTAGCTCTGCAACATGGCCACGTTGGGGTCGCCGTTGAGGGTGTGGAAGCCGCCGGCTGCGTGCCAGGTGGAGCCGCTGGTGAGCTGGTCACGCTCGATCAGCATCACGTCGCTCCAACCCTTTTTGGTCAGGTGGTACAGAACCGAGCAGCCCACTACGCCGCCGCCAATGATGACTACCCTTGCTGTTGTCTTCACATCAAATCCTTGTTCAACTCAAAATTAAAAATCGGTGGGCGCGCCGCCCTCGGCCTTGCGCCTGGACACAAAGGCGTCCAGTTCTTCTTCAATGGCCGGGTCCATGGCCGGACGCTCGTATTCGGCCAGTTCCTTTTGCCAGATGGCATTGGCCTTTTGGTACGCGGTGGGGCTGCCGCCCTCTTGCCAGGTCTCGAAATTGCGCCAGTCGGAAATCAGGGGCGAATAGAACGCGTTCTCGAAGCGCTCCAGCGTGTGTGCGGTGCCGAAGTAGTGGCCACCGGGCTCCACATCGCGGATGGCGTCCAGCGCCAAGGCGGGTTCGCTCACATCCAGCGGGGTGAGGAATTCGGCCACCATCTGCAGCAGGTCGCAGTCGAGGATGAACTTCTCGAACGATGCGGTCAGGCCGCCCTCGAGCCAGCCGGCCGAGTGCATGATGAAGTTGCCGCCACCCTGCGTCAGCGCCCACAGCGAAAACACCGATTCGTACGCGGCCTGTGCGTCCACCGTGTTGGCGGCATTCACATTGGAGGTGCGGTAGGGCACGCCGTACTTGCGGCAGAGCTGGCCTCCGGCCAGCACGGCCTTCATGTACTCGGGCGTACCGAATGCGGGAGCGCCCGTCTTCATGTCCACATTGCTGGTAAAGCCGCCGTACACCACGGGTGCGCCGGGGCGCACCATCTGCGTGAAGGCAATGCCGGCCAGGGCCTCGGCATTCTGCTGCACCAGGGCTCCGGCAATGGTCACCGGTGCCATGGCACCGGCCAGGGTGAAGGGCGTGAGCATCACGATCTGGTTGCGCGAGGACATCTCCATGATGCCTTGCAGCATGGGCGTGTCGAGCTTGCGCGGCGAGTTGCTGTTGATGATGGTGAACAGCGAAGGCTCGGCCTCGAACTGCTCGTGGCTGATGCCGCGCGCAATGCGGGCGATCTCCATGCCATCCTGGTTGCGTTCCTTGCCCAGCGAGTAGACGTGGAAGGCCTTGTCGGTCAGCTTGGCA
Organism: Rhodoferax sp. GW822-FHT02A01; assembly: GCF_038784515.1. Classification (NCBI taxonomy): domain Bacteria; kingdom Pseudomonadati; phylum Pseudomonadota; class Betaproteobacteria; order Burkholderiales; family Comamonadaceae; genus Rhodoferax; species Rhodoferax sp. GW822-FHT02A01. Next base: position 4,858,612 of record NZ_CP152376.1, on the reverse strand, counting down.
ATGTCGGACAGGCAGTCCAGATGGCGTACCGAAGCGTGGATGTCGGTGGGCTCCACCGGGTAGCCGCCGGTGCAGTGGATGATGTCGTGGCACTGGGCCAGCTTGACCAGGTCGCGGAAGTCCTTCTGGTTGCCGGCGCGGCGGCCGCCTTGCATGTCGGAGCAGTTGGGCGGGCTGGCCACCTGGGCAAAGGCCAGGTTCTTGCCGCCAATGCGGATATTGCGCTCAGGGTTGCGTGCATGCAGCGTGAATTCGCTGGGGCAGGTCTTGATGGTTTCCAGGATCAGGTTGCGATCGAAGCGCACCCGCTCCGAACCTTCCTTGACATCGGCACCGGCCTTCTTGAGGATGGCGCGGGCGTCGGGGTGCATGAAGTCGATGCCCAGTTCCTCCAGCACGGTGAGGGAGGCGTTGTGGATGGATTCCAGTTCGTCTTCAGAGACCACCGGCGTGGGCGGCAAACGGTTTTTGAGGGAGCGGTATTTGACGGTGGACGTGGCCGCACGGACGGTGCCGCTACCACGCCCGGCACGCCGCCTGGGGGACGCGGTGCGAGCTGTTACTTCATCTGACATGACTTGAATCTCCAGTGACGTGCAAAACGGCAAAAAAGATTATCAAGTCAAAAAAACGGAGCATTTACATGATGTTTTTGCAGCGAGCGAATGAGTTTTTGTAATGTGTCATGCGCACCGGTTTGCGTGCTATCGTGAAGCTCCATGATGGAGATACAGCGATGATTCTGCGCAGGCTGATTCGCGCTACCGTGATCGTGCTGGCGCTGGCGGCACTGTCCTTGCACGCCCAGGAGGAAGACTACGCATCGTCCTTCAAGGTGGTGAACGCCCAGGAGCGGGAAGTCCTGCGTGGCGTTCTGGCCGAGCCGGTGCCCGTCGGTGTGCCCGATGAGGTGTTGGCTGAACATTTTCAGAAGAAGCGCAATGCGGCTGACCGTTTGGGCGAATTCGAGGCGCGGGAAAAGGTCTACCAGCAGTGGGCCCAGGCCCTGCCGGACAGTTTTCTGCCCAAGCATCTGTTGGCGGGACTGCTGGAGGCGCGCGGGGACTTCGGTGCAGCGTTGCCCTTGCGGCACGAGGTGCTGAAGCTGACCAAAACGGAGCAGGACAAGGCCTATTACCGGCAGGTGCTGGCAAGCACGCTGTTTGCCGCTTCGCGATTTGACGAGGCGCGCCAGGTCAACGAGCAGGTGCGCGCCAGTCTGCCCGCGCTCAAGGCCAAGTACACCAAGCCACTGTCGCTGCAATACCTGCTGCGCACGGAGAGTGCGGTGCTGGAGCTGGATGCCCAGTTGCAGCGCAAGTACGGTCACTGGCCGGAGGCCGTCGCCAGCGCTACCGAGGCGGTGGATGTTGCGCGTGAGGCGTTGCGCACCTTGCGCTCCGTACCCAGCAGCGGCGATGGCGCCGCGCTGAATCGTGCCCGTATCGTTGTGGCGTCCCTTGGTACCCGCATGGGCACACGCACAGCTACCCTGCTGGAGGCTCGGCGCTTTGGCGAGGCGGAAAATTCCCTGCGTGAATTTGCCCGGCTGTCCCGTGAGGAAGAGCTTCCGCCGATCTACCTGAGCAGCATCAACAGGTTTGCGGGCAGCCTGAGCTTGAACCAGCGGCAGTTCATACGCAGCGAAGAATTCTTCCGCAAGGCCGACAAGGTATTTGAAGACCTGGGCTATCCGCAGTTGCATCGCAACCGCATGTGGGTTGCGCAGTTCGATCTGGCGGCACTGATTGGGCAGCGCCGCTGGGACGCCGCACTCAAGGAGCTGGATCGTCTTGATGCTGCGGCAGGCAATGATCCGGTACAGCAAAGAAGGGTGCGCCTCCAGTTCGAGCGGGGCCTGGTGTACCTGGGTGCGGGCGTGCGTACCGAAGAGGCCGCCACCTTGTTCGCGGAGCTGCTGGGCTCGGTGGGCAGGCGGTTCCCGGAACACCACTTCTACATTGCCCAGGCCCAGGGGTTGCGCGGCGTGGCGCTCTGGCGCACGGGCACTCCGCAGAACAAGACCCAGGCCACGGCCTTGTTGCAGGGCGCGGTACGCGACTACATGCTGCCGGACAACCTGGAATACGAGAGCCTGGGTGTGCGCAAGGACGTGCGCGACCTGGTTTTTTCCACCTACCTGGATGCCATGTTTCAAGGCCCGTCCGCGGGCGCGATGGACGCGATGACCCCGGCGGACTGGGTGCGCGGCGGGCTGGTCCAGGAAGCCATCTCGGACGCCGCCGTGCGCTCGGCGGCCGTGGACCCCAATCTCAATGACCTGGTGCGCCAGGATCAGAACGCCAAGAACGAAATGGAGGCACTGCGCAACTACCTGGCCGGTGAAGACGAAAACAGCAGCTCCGCCTTGCCGGAGACGGCGGCCAGGATGCGCGAACGCATCACGGCACTGGAGTCCGTCAGGCTGGGCCTGCAGAAGGAAATCCGGCGTCGCTTCCCTGATTACGACCGGCTGGTGCACCCCAATCCTGCCACCACCGACGACATCACCAAGGCGCTGGCGCCCGATGAAGCATTGATCATGTTGCAGCCCACGGCTGCCGCAGTTTATGCCTGGGCCGTGGCGGCCGATGGCAGCCATACGGCGGTGCGGGTTCCGTGGGAGGGCGCTGCGCTGGCCGCCAAGGTCAGGTCCCTGCGCAAGACGCTGGATTTTTCCGAGATGGGCAGCCGCATGACGTCCTTTGACGCGAAGTCATCCGCCGAGATCTACCAGCAATTGCTCAAGCCACTGGAGCCCACGTTTGCCGGCAAGAAGCATCTGGTCATTGCGGCCGGCGGCGCCCTGGGGCAAATTCCGTTTGGTCTGTTGCTGACCCAGCCCACGGCTTCAGCCGGAGCTGATGCGCCCTGGCTGATACGGCGCTATGCGGTGACCCATGTGCCCAGCCTTGGCTCTTGGCTGTCGATCCAGAAACTGGCCCGCTCCAAGCCGGCGGCAGAGGCACTAATCGCCTGGGGCGACCCCCAGTTTTCCACCGCCAAAGGCCCAGCCGCCAAGCCCGCCACGACCCGCCATGTGACCTTGACCCGTGCGGCGGTCGCGTCGGATCTGGAACAGGCGCCCGCCGGTGCCCTGCGCTATGGCGACATACCCGAGCTGCCGGAAACCCGCGACGAACTGCTGTCGATTGCGCGCGCCCTGCGGGCGGATTCGCTTTCCGACTTGCACCTGGGCGCGCAGGCAACCAAGACCAGCGTATTGCAGAGCAATGCGTCCGGTGAATTGGTGCGCAAGCGTGTGGTGGCATTTGCCACGCATGGCTTGATGGCCGGAGACTTGCCTCACCTCACCCAACCTGCACTGGCCCTGGCTGCGGCAGGAGCCAGTGACGGCAATCCTTTGTCGGCGCTCCTGGGCCTGGATGAGGTTCTGAACCTCAAGCTCAATGCGGACTGGGTGGTGCTGTCGGCGTGCAACACGGCTGCGGCGGACGGCAAGGGTGATGAGGCGCTCAGTGGGCTTGCGCGCGGATTCTTCTATGCCGGCAGCCGCAGCCTGCTCGTCACGCACTGGGCGGTGGAAAGTGAAAGCGCCAAGGAACTGACCAGCAGGACCATGCAGCATTACGCAGCCAGTGCGCAGGAGCGCAAGGCCGAGAGCCTGCGCCAGGCGATGATCGAGGTCATGGCCATGCCCCAGTTCCAGCATCCGGCCTTCTGGGCACCTTACGCCCTGGTGGGTGACGGTGGACGCTGAGCGACTCAGGCGTAGGGCTTGCCGTCCTTGTGCAGAAACTTCCAGCTGCCGTTTTGCATCACGGCCTGCAGATCGTCGTCTGGATAAAAGCCCTGGTCCCCGGGTGTGCGGTCGCCAACCTCCAGGTACACCACGGGCTCGGACGTCTCGTTGACCAGCTGGTGCCCGTTGCCGGTTCCCGCCTTGAAGCCGGCGCACATGCCCGGCGCCAGCAGTGTGGCGCCCTCATCGGTCAGCAAGGTGGGGTGGCCCTGCAGGATGTAGATGAATTCATCCTGCTTGCTGTGCGCATGGCGCAGGGCCGAGATGGCATTGGGCGCCAAGCGCGTGAGGTTCACACCGAAGTTGGACAGGCCGAACAGGTCGCCCAGCGCGCGCTTTTCGCGACCTGTCATGCGCGATGCAAACGGTTCGGGGTAGTTGCTGGGTTTGCTCCGCGCGGGTGCATCGGTCGCGCGGATGGCAGTGGGGGCGTTCACGGTGTCGGACATGGCAGTTGGGAAGTCAAGTGCGGCTTTGCAGCCAGCTCAGCAGGTCGGCTACAGCCAGGGGGCGGGAAAAAAGATAGCCCTGCGCTTCCGCACATCCCATGGACAGCAATTCGTTTGCCTGCTGCTGTGTCTCCACGCCTTCGGCGATCAGTTCGAGCTTCAGGGAGCGGGCGATGTCGATGATGGACTTGGCGACCCCGGCCGATTCGCACAGGTCGTCGACGAACGATTTGTCGATCTTCAGGCGATCGAGCTGCAACTGGCCCAGAATGCTGAGCGACGAGTAGCCCGTGCCGAAGTCGTCAATGGCAATGGTCACGCCCAGTTGCTTGAGTTCGCTCAATACATTGAGCACAAAGTCCAGCTCTTCGGCCGCCATGGATTCCGTGATTTCCAGCTCCAGGTTGCGCGGCGAGATGCCCGCATCGGCCAGTGCACGGGTGACAGTGGCAACAAAGGCTGGGTCGCGGAACTGGACCTGCGACACGTTGACCGACATGCGGAAGTCGGGGTAGCCCAGGTCGTTGAGCGAACGCAGTTGGTGGCAGGCCGAGCGCAGAACAAATTCGCCAATGGAAATCATCAGCCCGGACTGCTCGGCCACCGGTATGAATTGGTCCGGCGGCACATACTTGCCGTCCTCGGTACGCCAGCGCAGCAGGGCCTCCGCGCCAATGGTGGAGCCATCCCGGAGCAGAACCTGGGGCTGGTACACCACGAAGAGGCGGTCCGACTCGAATGCTTCACGCAGGCGCCGTAGCAGGGTGCTGCGCTCGGTGGCGTCGGTCCCCATGGCTTCGCTGTAGTACATGCTGTCGCCGCGGTGCTGGGTCTTTGCCAGCTTGAGTGCGACATAGGCCTGCTTGAGCAGTTCGGCACCGCTCCTGCTGCCATTTTGGATGCGCACCAGTCCGCAGGTTGCGGAGACAGTCACGGTCTGGTTCAGCACCTGCAGCACAGCGCTGGAGCACAGCGCCAGCACTTCGGGCGTGATCTGCTGTTCGCTTCCGACCAGCGCAAAAGTGTCGGACGACAGGCGCGCCAGACCCACTTGGGGGCCGAAGGTGTCTGCCAGACGCTGGGCAAAGGTCTTGAGCAACGCATCGCCGAATTCGTGTCCGAACATGGCGTTGTCGCCAGCAAAGTCATCCAGATCAATGACTGCCACGGTTCCGTTGCCCACCTGGTCTATTTGGTCTTGCAGCAGCTCCAGAAAACGGTTGCGGTTGGCCACGCCCAGCAGTTGGTCTTGGTAGGCTAGGCTGTACATGCGTTCGTGCAACAGCACGTTTTCCAGGCCCACGGTCATGCTGGAGCAAAAGGCCTGTATCAGTTGCTGGTCGATGGCACCAGCCGGGCAGGCATCCACATGGACCACCACCGCCTGGTCACCCGGCGCCGGCAGATACAGGGTGGTCGTGGCGCCAACCAGGTTGGCCTCCAATTCCAGGCTTTTCTGGATGACCTTGCGCGGCTCGCCCGGGGGCAGCTGGCCGAGCGGAGTGTCCAGCAGTGTTGCGTAGACGCCGGTAGCCGCCACAACGCGGGTTTGTGTGTTTGCCGCATGGCTGAGCCTGGCACAGACCAGTCCATCCGCACGCGTGTTCATCAGGGCACAGAGCTGGGACAACAGACCCTGCGCAAAGCTCCGCAGGTTGCGCGACTTGCTGAGTTCCGCGCTGGAATGGACCACCACTTCCAGTCCGCGGCGCGTCTCTTCCATGGCCCTGAGGTGCTGGTAGGTTCGTATGGCTCCAGTCAGACTGGTGTAGAGGCGTACCAGCGACAGCTCGGTCTTGTTCTGGTAGTCATTGATCTCGTATTTCTGGATCGTCTCGATCTCGGGGGCGAAGCCGGGCTGGCCGGTACGCAGAATGATCTGCACCGACTCCAGCGCGAATTCGTTGCGTATGGCCTTGACCAGACGCAAGCCTGCGTCCTCCGACTCCATCACCACGTCGAGCAGGACGGCGGCAATGTTCGCGTTGTTAGCCAGGTATTCGCGCGCCTGTGCGGACGAAAACGCCTGCAGAAATTGCAGTGACCGCCCCTCGATCTCCATGCCCCGCATGCTCATCAGGGTGGTGTCGTGCACGTCCTGATCGTCGTCCACCATCAGGACCAGCCAGGGGGGGAGTGCGGAAGAGTCGTCGGTATCGGGTGATTCGGCCGCGAATTCGAGCAGGTCGTCGTCGGCGACCTGGGAATCGGAGAGGGGCATCGGGCTGTTCATCGCAACATGGATTTCAGGTTGACTCAAAGGATGTCCAAATTTTTGCGAAACATTGATTGAACCTCCAGCTCATGTCGCCTGCCCTTGCATTTTTGCCCGTGTTGCGCATTGAGGCGCAACAGGGCTCACTCCACTGTAATGCAGAAAGGGGAATCCGTTTGGGATTCCCCTGCCGCTCTGCAACAAATCAGTTGGAGACGTCGACTTCGGCGATGAGTTCGATTTCCACACAGCAGCCCATGGGAATCTGGGCCACGCCAAAGGCGCTGCGTGCGTGCGCGCCCTTGTCGCCAAAGACCTGACCGAACAGTTCGCTGGCACCATTGGTGACCAGGTGCTGCTCGGTGAAATCACTGGTGGAGTTGACCAGTGACATCAGCTTGACGATGCGTTTGACGCGGTTGAGATCACCCACTGCCGCGTGCAGGGTGCCCATCAGGTCGATGGCGATGGCGCGTGCTGCAGCCTTGCCTTCCTCGGTGCTGGTGTTCTTGCCGAGTTGGCCCACCCACGGTTTGCCGTCCTTCTTGGCCACATGGCCGCTCAGGAAGACCAGGTTGCCGGTCTGTACGAAGGGCACGTAGGCCGCAGCGGGAATCGCCACCGGGGGCAGGGTGATCTGCAGTTCGGCCAGTTTGTCGTAAATGCTCATGGTTTTGCCTTAGTTTTGGGACTGAGATTGGGTATATCCACCCGGCAGCGATTGGCTCTGGGACTGCGAAGTACCTCGTTCGAGGGTTTGCGTCTGCGCCTGCATCGCCGGCAGGTCGGGAGTTGCATTTTCACCTACCGGAGCCACCGTCACACCGACGGTGAGCACATGGCGCGCGCCGCCGTGGATGACGCCGCGCAAGGGCGATACGTCGCCAAAGTCGCGGCCGGTGGCAACGGTCACGTAATCCTCACCCGGCGCGTGCCAGGCCCAGCGGTTGTTGGTTGGGTCGAAGTTGCACCAGCGCTCTCCCTCTGGCAGGTCTGGCAGGTAGACGCTAACCCAGGCATGGGATGCATCGCTGCCAATGAGGCGGGGCTGGCCTTCGGGAGGGTTGGTGAGCATGTAGCCGCTGACATAGCGCGCTGGCAGCCCCAGGGTGCGCAGGCAGGCAATCATGATGTGCGAAAAATCCTGGCACACGCCCTTGCGCTGCGCCAGCGCCTGACGGGCTGGGGTGTTGATCTGCGTGCTCTGGCTCTCGTAGGTGAAGTCCTCGTGGATGCGCTGCATGAGTTCCATGCAGGCCGCCAGCAGGGGCGCGCCCGGCGTGAAGCTGGTCCTGGCATAGGCGGCGAACTCCATGTGCCGCGGAACAAAGGGTGAGGGGTAGACAAACTCGGAGGCCGCATCAAAGCGGTTGCCCGCCTGGTAGCGAAACATCTCCCTGACCTTTTCCCACGCCACAGCACTTTGGACCTCGTCGCTGGGGCGCGTGGCAATCAGGCTGTGGGCCACCACGTTGAGTACTTCATGCGGTGTCTGCAGCGAGAAGAAGCAGCGGGAGTTGCCGTAGACGTCATCTGAAAACCGCATTTGCGCGGGCGCCGGATTGACGTGAAGCGCGAAGTCCAGCACTGTTTGCGTGGCATGGGAGCGCGGCTCCATGTAGGCCATGTGCTGGGCCGTCTCCACCGCAGGCTGGTAGCGGTAGCTGGTGTCATGCGAGACTTGCAGCAGCATCAGGTGGCCACGCTCTGGTTGGATTCCGCGGCGTGGGTGAAGTAGGTGGCGCTGATTTCGTCGGAGACGTTGAACGCACTGGCGCGCAGCGTGTTCAGCAGATCCAGCAACGACACCGGCTCCAGCAGTTCGCTGGCGTGGTCGTGGTCGCTGGAAAAGTCCCAGTCCTGCGGTGCGGGCACCTTGAGCGACAGCGGGCTGAGCACCCCGGCCGGACTACCGGCCAGTTTGGCCAGGCGTCCGCGCAGCGTGTGCGCCACCCAGGCCAGGGAGCGCGGATTGTCCAGGTCCAGTACGACCAGGTCGGTCAAGGCGGCGATGTCGCGGCTCTGCTGGTACTGGGCGCGGAAGGTGATGGTGCTGTCAAACAGGTCCAGCATGGCCTCGAAGCCACCGTCGCCTTCCAGCGTGCCCAGCTCCAGTCCGCTCTCGAGCGCGCCAGAAAGGAAGGCTAGACGCTCCACATGGCGCCCGATGCTCAGCAGGCGCCAGCCGTCGTCACGCGTCATGCGGTCGGTCTGCGCACCGGTGATGGCCGCCAGATAGTCGCTGCTGGACTTGAGTACGCGCAGGGCTGCTGCGGCTGAGAAGTCGCCCTTGGCCGCATGGGCGGCGCAGCGGGCGAACAGCTCCTCCTCGCAGCGCACGATCATGCTCCAGTGTTCCTGCGAAAGGCGTTCGCGCACACAGGAGGCGGCCATCTTGAGCGCACGCAGGTTGTAGCCCACGCTGGTGGCACCATCGGTGGAGCCCAGGCTGGATATCAGCGAGCGCTCGAACACGCGCCGCGCCTGCACCGCAGAGGGCACGCGGGGCAACACCAGGGTGTTGCTCACGGCCATCTGCGACAGCCACTGCTGCAGCGGTACCGAAGTCTGGTATTCGCCACCCAGACACTCCAACGTGAGTCGCGCCAGGCGGACTGAGTTCTCGGCACGTTCGGTGTAGCGGCCCAGCCAGTACAGGTTCTCCGCGGCGCGACTGGTCACCAGGCGCTTGCGGCGCATGGGCAGGCTGGCCTGGCTACCGGTGGGCAGCAGGGTGCTGGTGTCCACCTCACCCTGGGTCAGTGCCCAGACATCGGCGCTGCTGCCGCCGCGCTGCATGGACGCGATGTCCATGCTGCTGCCAGCCACACGTGCCATGCCGCCGGGCAATACGCGCCAGCGCGGTGTGCCGTCTTCGGCCAGACCGTTCGAGACTGCAAATACGCGCAGCAAGACCGAGCGGGGGGCCACGCGGCCACTCTTCCCGGCGCCGTTGACCTGCCAGGTGGGCATTTGCGAAAACGGCAGGTAGGCCTGCACGGTATGTTCTTCGCCCTGGCGCAGGATGCGACCGGCAAGTGCATCCAGTTCCATGCGGCTGAGGTGCCGGGCAATGACCGGGTTGAACGACTCGTGGATGTCGGAGCCGGGGTAGGTGGGTTTGACCGTGTGTTCGGCTAGATACGGCAGCACCTCTTCCATGGCGCTGTGCTCGCCGCACCACCAGGTGGACAGGGCCGGAAGGCTCAGCTCTTCACCCAGCACATGCTGGGCCAGGGCTGGCAAGAATCCCAGCAGCGCCGGTGACTCCACAAAAGCCGATCCCGGCGCATTGGCCACCAGCACATTGCCCGCGCGTATGGCCTGCAACAGCCCGGGAACGCCCAGGGTGGAGTCGGCACGCAGTTCCAGCGGGTCCATGTACTGGTCGTCCACCCGTTTGAGCAGGCCGTGGATCGGGACCAGTCCTTGCAAGGTCTTGAGGAACAGGCGCTCATCGCGCACGATCAGGTCACTTCCTTCCACCAGCGTGATGCCCAGGTAGCGTGCCAGATAGGCATGCTCGAAATAGGTTTCGTTGTAAGGGCCAGGGGTCATCAGCGCAATGTGCGAGTCGGCACCGGCCGGGCTGAGTGCCTTGAGGCTCTCCATCAGCGCGCGGTAGGTGGCGGCCAGGCGCTGCACCCGCATGCTCTGGAAGGCCTGGGGAAACTGGCGCGACACGGCCAGGCGGTTTTCCAAAAGATAGCCCAGCCCGGAAGGGGCCTGGGTGCGCTGGCCCACCAGCCACCACATGCCGTCCGGTCCGCGTGCAATGTCAAAGGCGGCCACATGCAGATGCACGCCGCCGGCCGGAACCACGCCGTGCATATTGCGCAGGTAGCCGGGGTGGCCATGCACCAGTGCACCGGGCAACAGGCCCTGCTTGAGAAAGTCCTGGGGGCCATACACATCGCGCAGCACGGCCTCGAGCAGGCGCACGCGCTGCAGCACGCCGCGCTCGATGTGGGCCCAGCTCTGAGGGTCCACGATGAGGGGGAACAGATCCAGTGACCAGGGGCGCTGTGGCCCCTCTTGATCGGCATAGACGTTGTAGGTGACACCGTTGTCACGAATCTGCCGCTGCAGGCTGGTGTAGCGCTGGTCCATTTCAGCAGCCGTGGGCGTATCGGCCTGGGCAAAGAACTCCTGCCAGTTGGCATTCAGCCCCGGGTCGGCGACTGAGCCTTTGTCCGTAGGTGCCACCCGGCCGCGCAGTTCGTCAAAGTGCCCGGCTTCCGGCGTGCAGCCCAGCGCCAGGGCCGGCATGTCGGGGCCCGCCTGGTTTGGGTCAGCGGAAGAGGGGTCAGTGGTGGCGCTCAAGTGTCACAGTATGCCAGTGGCCGTTGCATGGTTGCTTATTGCAAAGGCAGGGTGTCGAATGCGGCGTACACGCCTTTTTGCCAGTTCTTGACGCGCTGGCGCTCCAGCAGACCCAGGGCATCGTCACCCGTTTTTGTGTTGGTGGCGGCCCAGAAGCTGGCGTTCTGGCGGTCGATCTTGCGCATGCTGGCTTCGTGCAATTGGCCCAGCGTGATGACCTTGGCACCCAAATCCAGCGCCTTTTGCATGGCAGAGGATGTGTCAAGCTGGGAGAAGTCGGTACCGCGTCCCTGGTTCTTCACCACGATGTAGTTGGGGCCTTCGCCGTAGGTGCTGAGCAGTCGCCCCAACAGGTCTATCGTGTCCTTGCCTGCGTCGGCCAGATGCCAGAAGTTGACCGTGATGCCCATCTCGGCCATAAGCGAGATCAGGTCGGAGTCGCGAATCCAGCGCGACAGCGGCGCTGCAGTCTGGGCGGCCAGGTCGACGATGACGCTTTTGGTCTGGCCGTCTGCAGTGGGGTTCTCGAATTCGCTGGCAATCTGGTCCAGACCTTCAAAGCTGTCCACCACCACGGGAGAGGCATAGTCCGCATAGAAGCGGGTGAACGAGGTGTGAGAACGGTCGGTGTCGAAGCCGGTGAATGGCAAGCCCTTGTCAATGTAATACTGGGCCAGCAGACGCGCTGCGACGGACTTGCCGACGCCGCCTTTTTCGCCGCCTATGAAATTGAGTGAGGGCATGTAATGTTCCGTATGTTGTGGTTGGATGGGTGCTCCATGCAATTACCGTGCAAGGTCACACGCCTCGGGAGCTGTATTTCATACAGGACAGGCAGGCTATTGTGCACAATCCGTAGCGGCGGCCGTTGACCCAGGATTTCACTTACCCACTGCGAACGATCTGAACATGACGCAAATTGACTACACCACCCGGACTGAATTGGGCGGCACATTGCCCCAGGGCAAAGGCCAGCATCTGCTGAGCCTGTTGCACATGAGCGATGTGCATGTAATGGACACCGTATCTCCGGCGCGCTGCGAGTGGATCGAACTGCTGGCCGAAGATCCCTACTGGAAGCCGCTACTGCATATGCATCGCCCCTATGAGGCGCTGACCCACTGGGCGTTGGCCGCACACGTGGACAGCGTGCATCGCAACCCGGTGGCGCCCTGGAGTCAGACTCCGTACAACCTGGCGCTGAGCACCGGCGACAACATCGACAACGCCCAGGCCAACGAGCTGCAGACCTTTCTCAAGATCATGGCAGGTGGCCAGACCTCCCTGTCTGCCTACGGCGGCGTGCACGAAGCGGGCAAGGAGCTGGGCGACAAGGCTTGGCCCTTCTGGTGTCCGGACGCGGATCGGCCCGACACTTGGAAGGCGCAGGGCTATCCGGTGGTGCCGGGCTTCGTGGCACGGGCCAGCGCGCAATTGCAGTCGCCCGGCCTGGGCTTTGCCTGGACCAGCGTACCCGGCAACCATGACGTGATGCGCCAGGGCACCGCCTTGCCAAACCCGGCGATCGAGGCCATTGCCCGGGGCAGCGTCAAAGCACTGGCCGCCACGCCGGGTTTTAGGCCCGAGGACCCGCTGAATCTGTTCGTGGACCAGCCCGAGCTGTTCTCCACCGGGGGCGTGAACCGCCAGATTTCTGCCTCGACCCAGCGGCGCGCCGTGGATTTGCGTGAGTGGATGGCTGCCCATATGCAGCACGGCGCACTGGGCTACGACCCGTCGCACCTGCGTGACGGCCGGGCCGACACCTGTATCGATACCGAGCATGTGCGCATCATCCTGCTGGACACCAACCACCCGGGCGGTGACTACCAGGGCAGCATTGGCGCTGCGCAAGTGGCGTGGCTGGAGGCCCGTCTGGCCGAGGTGGAGCGTCAGCCCGGGCGGATTGCGGTGCTGGCCAGCCACCATGGATCGGTCTCGCTCATCAACACCCGAGGCGACGATCCGGAACGGCTGCTGGCCCAGGCATTGACGGACGTGGTACATCGCCATCCCTGCGCGGTGGCCTGGCTGGTGGGGCACAGGCACTTGCATCGTGTCATGCCGCATCCCAGCCCGACTGGCAATGGTGCGGGTTTTTGGGAAATCACCACCGCCTCGCTGATCGACTGGCCATCGCAGACCCGGGCTGTGGAGTTCATCCGCCACGGCGACGGCACGCTTGAGATTGTCTGCACCTTGCAGGACCACCACGCGCCAGCAGGTAGTCTGGCCGCCTTGCACAGGGACCTGGCCAGGCTTTTCGCCGGTGATTCTGCGGGGCACATGCAAGGCACTGCGGGTGACGGAAACGTGCGCCTGTTTCTGAAGCGCTGATCAACCTGAAACCTGCACACTTCTTCATGCAATTCCATCTCAAACGATCCAGCAGACGATTCTTGGCCATTCTGGTGGTGCTTCCCATCACCGTGGTGTTCCTGGCACTCATCTACATGGTCGGCATGGAGCACCTGGAGGGGCGCACGCGGACCTTTTTGCAAAGCCTGCAGTGGGCTACCGAGACCATCACCACCACCGGCTATGGTGCCGACAGTGCCTGGAGCCATCCGGCCATGGCGCTGTATGTGGTGCTGGTGCAGTTTGCCGGGCAGTTCCTGATCTTCCTGGTGTTTCCGATGGTCATCCTGCCGTACTTCGAGGAGCAGTTCGAGGTGCGGCTGCAGCACCGCCTGCCCGCCATGGACGGCAAGGTGCTGTTCTACCGGTTCGGCCCCACCATCGAAGCGCTGCTGGATGAGTTCAAGAACAAGGGAACGCCCTTCGTCATCCTGGAAGAGGACATGGAGGTTGCGCGCAACCTGCGTGACCGTGGCTATGAAGTGGTGTTTGGCAAGCTGGCCGATGACCCGGCGGTTCTGACCAATGTGGCGCAGGCCAAGGCTGTTGTGGCCAACGACAATGACCACGCCAACGCCACTTTCACCATGGTGGTCCGCGAGCAGGGTTTCACGGGGCCCTTGTACGCGCTGGCCGACGATCCGGTCTACCGCTACCCCATGATCCGCATAGGTGCATCCGAGGTGTTCACTCCGGCGCACGTGCTGGGTGCGGCCCTGGCGTCGCAGGCCAGTACGCGCATCAGTCCTCCGGCCGAAGGCATGCACCTGTTGGGAACCAAGATCGGCATGGCGGAATTTCGTGTGCGCGCCGAAAGCCCGCTAGCCGGCAAAAAGCTGGGCGAGCTGAGGCTGCGGGAGCGCCACGGCGTCACCTTGATCGGCCAATGGATGGGCGGCGTTTTCACCACCACCAAAGGGCCCCAGACCCAGGTGGAGGCGGGCGCCATTCTGGTGGCCGTGGGCACGCACGCCAATCTGGAAGCCGTTGAGCGCATGGCCATGCCGATTCGCCGCGCCGGCCCCATCGTGCTGGCCGGGTTGGGTGCAGTCGGGCAGAAGGTTGTGGAGATGCTCAAGGATGCAGGCGAAACCTGCGTGGTGATTGACCGCCAGCCCGGTCCGGGCGTGGATCTGGTGGGCAGCGTGCTAGAGCGTGCCACTTTGAGCCGTGCCAACTTGCGCGATGCCAGCGCCGTGGTGCTGGCACTGAGTGATGACAGCGAATCGGTCTTTGCCAGTGCCGTGGTGCGCGATTACGCACCGCAGGTGCCGCTGATCGTGCGGGTGCAGCGCACGCGCAATACCGCGCGCATGTACCGCTCGGGTGCTGACTTCGCCATTTCGGTTGGCCAGGTGGCCGGGCAGATCCTGGCCTTTCAGCTGCTGGGCGAGCAGGCCTTGCAGGTCGAAAACCGCATCAAGTTTGCCCGTCTGCATCCTGGCGCCCTGAGTGGGCGCCATCCCTGGCGCAACGAGGAACTGGACAGCACGGGTGCCAAGGTGATTGCGGTGGAGCGTGCGGGTGAAATCATCGTGGAGTTTGCCGATGACTTCGTCGTGCAGGATGACGACGCATTGTTCGTTTGCGGCTCACTCAACAGCCTGGAGCGCTACCAGCGCGCCTTCAAGACGACCAGCACGGTCTAGGGTCAGCCCTCCAGCCGGGGCAGGTGCAAGTTGTTTTGTGCGCCCAGGTTGAAGACGGCCACGGCCCGTACCAACTCCTGCGCCTGGTTTTTCAGGCTGGCTGCGGCGGCAGCCATTTCTTCCACCAGGGCGGCATTTTGCTGGGTGGTCTGGTCCATCTGCCCCAGGGCGGAACCTACCTGCACCATCTCGTGTGCCTGATGGTCTGTTGCCGAACTGATGCCTCCCATGAGATCGGTGACGCGGCGAATGCTCTGCACCACCTCGGTCATGGTTTCACCCGCCTGATCCACCAACGTGGTGCCTTGCGCAACGCGGTCCACACTGGCTGATATCAGCAACTTGATTTCCTTGGCTGCGTCAGCGGAACGGCCCGCCAGCGCACGTACTTCGCTGGCCACCACGGCAAAGCCTCGACCCTGCTCACCGGCCCGCGCAGCTTCGACGGCGGCATTGAGCGCCAGGATGTTGGTCTGGAAGGCGATGCCGTCGATGACGCCAATGATGTCGCTGATCTTGCGCGACGACTCGTTGATGCCCTTCATGGTTTCCACCACCTGAGCTACTACCTCGCCACCCTTGGCGGCAACCTGGGATGCGTTCAAGGCCAATTGGTCGGCCTGGCGCGCGGCTTCTGCGTTCTGGTTGACGGACTGATTGACCGTGTCCATGGATGCGGTGGTGGTCTGCAGCGCATTGGCCTGGTTCTCGGTCCGCACCGACAGGTCGTGGTTGCCATTGGCAATCTCTGAGCTGGCAATGGCCACACCTTCCGAGCCGGAGCGCACACCTGCCACTACCTTGCGCAAGGACTCCTGCATTTGCGAAAGTGCCGCCATGATGCTGCCGGGTGCCGTCGTGCCAGCCTGAGAGGTCTGGCTCAGGTCGCCGCCTTCGATCTGGTTGGCGTATGCCACCACATCACTGGGGTCTGCGCCAATCTGGCGCAGCACGGTGCGCCCGGTCAGGGCCAGGAAGGCACCCACCACGCCCAGGACCAGTGCGCTGATGCCCAGCATTCCCAGCAAGGCCGCACGGGTCAGCGTGGTGGCAGATTCGCGTTGCTCGTCCGCCGTCTTGTTGGCCTGATCCACGATCTTGGCGATCGCACTGCGATGGCCCGCATATTCGACCTGCATGGCGCGAATGGTGGAATTGATGGTGTCAATGTCGCTGGCGGCCATTGCCGGGATCAGCTCCTTATTGATCAGTTTGAAGATGGCTTGTGCATGCTTGTCCGACTCGACCAGGCCTGCGTGCAGTTCATCGCCAATGTCCTGCTGTTTCCAGTATTCACTGCGGGTTTCGTAGGCCTTCTGCAACACGGGCAGTTGCTTGATCAACGCCTCCTGCTCGGAGGAGGGGGAGTTGATGGCCTGTACCGACACAAGATAGCTTTCCATCACGAACAGAGGCGGCGGAAGCACGTCGGCTACAAGGTCCTTGGTCTGGATGATGCGTTCATAGACCGGGCCGTTGACCTTGATGCGACCAAGGACCACATAAGATACCAGGCTGACAGCCAGCAGGCCAATACCGAACACAGCGGCCAGTAGCCAAAAACGTTTCACAAGTCTCATAAATCCAACCTCTTTGTCTATTGTCGTTACGCGAAATAATGCTTCCAACCGGTTTGCCAACCCATCCGATAAGGCCACAATGTAACTGCACTTATGGTTGCCAGAAATTTCCGGCTTGGCAACCGGATAAACACCTGCAAGCCCTGTGCAAAGATGGGTACGGTGAAGGCAATGCATCAAGTATCGTGCCAGGCGGGAAGGCGGATTGGCAATCACAGGAGAGGTAAGTACATGGCCTATGAAACACTGACGATTGATCTTCAGGACCACATTGCGACCGTCACTTTGAACCGGCCCGAAAAAGGCAACGCATTGAATGCGGGTATGTGGAGTGAAATCCGGCAGGCATTTGAATGGGTCGATCACACCGCCCAGGCACGTGTTGCCATTTTGCGGGGCGAGGGGCGACATTTCTGCACCGGCATTGATCTGCACATGATGATGAACGTGGTGCGTCAGATCCAGACCGATTGTGACGGTCGCACCCGCGAAGAGCTGCGCAACATCATCATCGACATGCAGGGCACGCTGACCAGCCTGGAGCGCTGCCGCAAGCCGGTGCTGGCCGCCGTCCATGGTGCCTGCATAGGCGGTGGGATAGATCTGATCTGCTGTGCCGACATGCGCTACGCCACGGCAGATGCACAGTTCAGCATCCGCGAAATCGACATTGGCATGACTGCCGATGTGGGTACCCTGCAACGCATGCCCAAGCTGGTGGGCGAGGGCATGGTGCGCGAGCTGGCCTATACCGGTAGGGTGTTCAGCGGTACCGAGGCGGCAGCCATGCGCCTGGTCAACCGCACGTTTGAGTCGAAGGAGGCCTTGTACCAAGGGGTGCAGGAAATCGCCGCGACCATCGCGCTCAAGGGCCCCCTGGCCATACGCGGCACCAAGGAGATGATCACCTACGCCCGCGACCACAGCGTGGCCGACGGACTGAATTACGTCGCAACCTGGAACGCCGCCATGCTCATGAGCGCGGATCTGGCCGAGGCCATGCAGGCCTCCCTGCAAAAGCGCAAGCCGGTATTCAAGGACTGAGCGTCAGCCCCTGCGCAAATCCTTGGTGAACGGAAACTCCTTGCTGGCCGCCACGTTGATGGTGGCCGGGGGAATGACCAGGGTGCCAGGCGTATGGCCCATGGCGGCAAAGCGCGACAGGCGGCGGCTCTCGGCCTCAAACGCGTTGACCGGGAAGTTCTCGTAGGCCAGGCCGCCCGGGTGGGTAACGAAGTACTGGCAGCCACCCACCGAGCGCTTCATCCAGGTGTCCACGATGTCAAAGGTCAGCGGCGCATGCAGGCCGATGCTGGGGTGCAGGCTGCTGGGCGGGTTCCAGGCCTTGTAGCGCACACCGGCAACAAATTCGCCCACCGTACCCGTGCTCTGCATGGGCAAGGCCTTGCCGTTGCAGGTGATGACGTAGCGGCTCTCGTTGAGGCCGCTCACGCGCACCTCCATGCGCTCCAGGCTGGAGTCCACATAGCGCGCGGTACCACCGGCACTGCTTTCCTCACCCATCACATGCCAGGGTTCCAGCGCGTTACGCAAGGTGAGCTCGATGCCCATGGACTGCACACCACCCACCAGCGGAAAGCGGAACTCGAAATGCGGTGCAAACCAGCTCTCATCGAATGCATAGCCGGCCTGCTTCATCTCACCGATGACATCGTGGAAGTCCATCTGGATGAAAGTCGGCAGCATGAAGCGGTCATGCAGCTCGGTGCCCCAACGGGTGACCGGGGCCTTGTAAGGCGTTTTCCAGAAGCGGGCCACCAGGGCACGCAACAGCAACTGCTGCACGCTGCTCATGTGCGGATGCGGCGGCATCTCGAAGGCGCGCAGTTCCAGCAGCCCCAAGCGGCCCGTGCTGGAATCGGGCGAGTACATCTTGTCGATGGAGAACTCGCTGCGGTGGGTGTTGCCGGTAACGTCGATCAGGATGTTGCGCAAGGTGCGGTCCACCAGCCAGGGCGGCATGCTCTGGCCATAGGTTTCGCGGTTCTTGTAAATCTGCTCGATGGCGATTTCCAGCTCGTACAGCTGGTCGTTGCGCGCCTCGTCCACACGCGGTGCCTGGCTGGTCGGGCCGACAAACATGCCGCTGAACAGGTAGCTAAGGCTTGGGTGGTTGTGCCAGTACAGCAGCAGGCTGGCCAGCAGTTCGGGTTTGCGCAAAAAGGGGCTGTCCGCCGGTGTGGCGCCACCCATCACGAAGTGGTTGCCGCCACCGGTGCCGGTGTGGCGACCATCGGTCATGAACTTCTCGGCCGACAGGCGCGACTCGAAGGCCGCGTTGTACAGGAACTCGGTGTTGTAGACGAGTTCCTTCCAATGGGTAACAGGGTGGATGTTGACTTCGATCACGCCGGGGTCGGGCGTGACTTGCAGCAGCTTGAGACGTGGATCGCGCGGAGGCGGGTAGCCTTCCAGCACGATCTTGACCTTCAGCTCGGTGGCAGTGGCTTCGATGGCGGCCAGCAGGTCCAGATAGTCCTCCAGCAGTTCCAGCGGCGGCATGAACACGTACATCACGCCGGACTTTTCCCCCACAGCCTCGGCCTTGGGGCCGTTGGCGCGGCGCGGGTCACGCACTTCCACGCACAGCGCGGTGCGGGTGATCCAGTGGGCAGACTCCTGCCGGTTGGGCATGCGGGCAAAGTCGGCCGGTTCTGCCTGGGCGCTGCTTTGGGCATTGGCCGCGACTGCGCTGCTTGCCGCACTGGCGCGGCTCTGGGTTTTGCGCGCGGCTTCACTCTGCGCGCCGGTGCCAGCCAGATACGGTGTAGCGCCACCTGGAGCACCGTTGCTGCCCAAGGTACCCGCCTTGTCGGCTCCTGTTGCCGCCGTTGAGCCAGCAACCGAGCCGCCCGGCGCATAGCGCTGTGCAAATGCGGCATGCGGGGGCAACGCGCCGCGCGGCGCGGTCGGGTCCAGCTCCACCAGATAGGGATAGTCGCCTTCGCTGACCCAGGGCAGGGAGTCCAGCGGCAGGCGCAGGCCCATGGGGGAGTCGCCGGGCATCAGGTACATGCGCTCGTCCCGGAAGAACCAGGGGCCGGTCTTCCACTCAGGGCCGGTCAGGCGCGGGCCGTCACTGGACTTGAGTGGCAGCACAAAGCCCACCACCGAGTCGAGCTTTTGCTCGAACACGCGGCGCAGGCGCGAGCGTTCCATCTCGTCGTCCAGGCGCGACTTGAAGGGGTCCACATTGACCGGCAAGCGGCGTTCGCGCCAGAGGTAGTACCAGGTGTCCTCGTAGGCGGGCTGCACGTATTTGTCGGTCAGGCCCAGGCGAGCCGCCAGGGTGCGGATGAAGCGGCCCGCTTCCTCGCTGCTGTAATGCGTGGGGTTGCGCTCGTCCACAAATAGCGCGGGATTTTTCCAGACCGGTTGCTTGTCGGCGCGCCAGTAGATGTTCAGGGCCCAGCGCGGCAATTGCTCGCCCGGGTACCACTTGCCCTGGCCGAAGTGCAGAAAACCGCCCTGGCCGTATTCGTCACGCAGCTTGTGCACCAGGGCAGTGGCAAAGCCGCGCTTGGTTGGGCCCAATGCGTCGGTATTCCATTCGGCCGCATCGCGGTCATCCACCGCGACAAAGGTGGGCTCGCCGCCCATGGTCAGGCGCACGTCGCCAGCAACCAGTTCGCCATCGACCTGCTCGCCCAGTTCCATCACCGCGTCCCATTGTTCCGGGGTGTAGGGCTTGGTGACACGCGGTGACTCGTACAGGCGGGTGACCTGCATGTGGTGGCTGAACTCGACCTCGCTCTTGTCCACGCCGCCTTCGATAGGCGCAGCGCCCGAGGGTTGTGGCGTGCAGGCCAGGGGGATGTGGCCTTCGCCCGCCAGCAGACCGGAGGTCGCATCCAAACCGATCCAGCCGGCACCGGGCAGGTACACCTCGCACCATGCGTGCAGGTCGGTGAAGTCCACTTCGGTGCCGCTGGGGCCGTCCAGTGCCTTCACGTCGGGCTTGAGCTGGATCAGATAGCCGGAAACAAAACGCGCGGCCAAGCCGCAGTGGCGCAGCAGTTGGACCATCAGCCAGGCCGAGTCACGGCAGGAGCCGGAGGCCTTGGTCAGGGTTTCATCCGGCGTCTGCACGCCGGGCTCCATGCGGATGGTGTAGTTCACATCCTTGTGCACCATCTGGTTCAGGTCCACCAGGAACATGACGCTGCGGCGCTTGGTGTAGTCGATCTTCTTGAGATAGCTCTCGACCAGCGGCGTCATCTTGTCCGCCATCAGGTAGGGCGCGAGCTCCTGCTTGAGGTTGGCTTCGTAGGTGAAGGGGAACTCTTCCGCCTCGGGCTCCAGAAAGAAGTCGAAGGGGTTGTACACCGCCATTTCGACCACCAGATCCACCGTGACCTTGAACTCGCGGGTCTTTTCCGGAAACACCAGGCGCGCCTGGTAGTTGGAAAACGGGTCCTGCTGCCAGTTCAGAAAATGGGTCTCGGGCTCGACCTTGAGCGAATACGAGATGACCTTGCTGCGGCAATGGGGCGCCGGGCGCAGGCGGATGACCTGCGGGCCCAGGGCCACCAGCCGGTCGTAGCTGTAGTGGGTAACGTGGTTGAGCGCTGCGTGAATGGACATAGGTGGTGTATCTCGGTAGATAGGTGCTTGGGCCTCGTCTGGCGTGTGCAGGTCGCTTCGATAGTAGCAAGAGTTCATTGTCCGGCTTTGACAGCCGTCACCTTGGTAAAAGCAAGAGACGGGCCATCCCGCTTGGTGCCTGCCCGAACCGCTAGCATGCAGGGCATGGCCGAAGTGCATCTTTTCAGCTCAGACCCACCGCACCAGCGCGTCGGCCCCTTTGCCGCATTGCTGGGCTGGGTGCTG
Organism: Rhodoferax sp. GW822-FHT02A01; assembly: GCF_038784515.1. NCBI lineage: Bacteria > Pseudomonadati > Pseudomonadota > Betaproteobacteria > Burkholderiales > Comamonadaceae > Rhodoferax > Rhodoferax sp. GW822-FHT02A01. Next base: position 4,837,424 of record NZ_CP152376.1, on the reverse strand, counting down.
GGGGCGGCCCTGCAACTGCAGCAGGCTAACCTGTGGCCGCTCCGGGCCTACCTGCTCCTGGCGCTGGCGGGTCTGGCGTGGTGCGTGTGGCAACGCCGCCGGCCGGCCTGGGCACGGAAGCACCGACAGTTGGGCTGGTTGCTGGCGATGGCACTGCTCGGGTTTGCCAGCACCGGTTTGCGTTGCCTGGCATACGAGACGCGAACCCTGCTGCCGGCGCTGGAAGGGCGGGACGTGCAGGTCACGGGCGTGGTCGTCGACATGCCGCAGCGCAGTGAGGCCGGCTTGCGCTTTACCTTGGCCATCGAGGCGGCCGTGTTGGACGGGCAACCAGTGGACATGCCACCCCGGGTTGATGTGGGCTGGTACACCACCGGTGTATCTGCAACAGGCGATACGGTGGCCTTGCAGCGCCAGCCCGAGGACGTGCATGCCGGAGAGCGTTGGCGCATGACCTTGCGGCTCAAGGCGCCACACGGCAGCCGAAACCCTTTTGGCTTTGACTACGAACTGTGGTTGTGGGAGCGCGGGGTCCAGGCAACGGCCTATGTGAGGGCCAGTGCAGCGGACCCGGTACCGCAGCTGCTGGGGCAGACCTGGACGCACCCGGTGGCGCTGCTGCGTCAGACGGTACGTGAGCGCATTGCGACCCATGTGGAGCAGCGTCAGTATGCAGGGCTGATTGCCGCATTGGTGGTGGGCGACCAGAACGCTATAGATGGTTTTGGGAAAAAGAGTTCTTCCTTGAGCTATTTCCTCAATAAATAAAGAAAAACTGAGGAAAATCAACGAACTTTTAAGAAGGGCTAACTCTTCGAGCTGCCCAAACCACATTTGGGCGGGCAAATGAGTGCTTCCCTGGCATATTGGGTCCTTCCGCACATGTGGGTAAAAGAGTCTTTCTCTGACCGAAAAGATTGCATCCGCAAGAGTGCACCAAATTTGAATCAATCTGCTCTTTGGATGCTGAGGCACCCAATGGGGGCGGTTAGTTGCACTCCCGCACTTTGTTAGGAGCGGATTTTCAAGGAGCGTTTTCGATAAGTACTGCCGAATGCTGCCGGAGAAGTTTTCTATTGCCGGGTACTCTTGCGAAGGCTGTGTAGCTCTTTGCCATATCGCTGCATCACGTTGGCGATCATTTCCGGAAGGCCAATTTCCAAGCCTAAAGCGAACGACTCAATTACCCATGGCATATCTCAGGGAATCACTATTTGCCCAATAAGTGGAAAATTCCTTATAAATCAACGGTCAGTTACATTCTCTAACGCCTGAGAGAGAAGGAGGCTGCAGTTATTGCCTTTGAGTGTGCAATGTTGAGGTTTCCTGCAAGGTAGGACAAATTTCAGCTGCCCATTCGGAAAGCCGCTATTGGCGCGGGTTTCGGCGCTTTAGGGAATAACTCTTTTATCCTGCGCTTTCACTGAAATCGAGACTCAGGGAAGAACTATTTACCCAAAATTCCTAGGGAAGAACTCATTGCCCAGGGAAGGACTAAATTACCAAAAACCATAGACCGGGTGGACTGGGACGTGTTTCGTGCTGCGGGAGTGGCGCATCTGGTCAGTATCTCCGGTTTGCACATCACGATGTTCGCCTGGGCTGCTGCCTGGCTGGTCGGCTGGCTGTGGCGCCGATCGGGGCCCTTGTGCTTGTGGTTGCCCGCACCCACCGCCGCCCGGGTCGGCGGCCTGGCACTGGCCTTGGCGTATGCCGTGTTTTCGGGTTGGGGGATTCCGGCGCAGCGCACCTGCCTGATGCTGGGTATCGTGACCGTGCTCAGGCTGTCCGGAGCGCGTTGGCCCTGGCCGCAGACCTGGATGCTGGCGTGTGCGGCGGTGGTGGCCATGGATCCCTGGGCGCTATTGCAGGCTGGCTTCTGGCTCAGTTTTGTGGCGGTGGGTGTTCTGTTTGCCACAGATGACGGCGCCTTGCGCGAGCCGGTTGCGGATGGCCGGCTGCAGGATGCCGCGGCGCGCCTGCGCGCCATGCTGCGCGAGCAATGGGTGGTCACGGTGGCACTGGCGCCGCTCACGCTGTTCCTGTTTGGGCAGTTGTCCATCGTCGGGCTGGTGGCCAATGCCTTTGCCATTCCCTGGGTCACGCTGGTGCTCACGCCGCTGGCGATGGCTGGCGTTGCCTGGCCGTGGTTGTGGAATTTGGCAGGCAGCGCCATTGCGCTGCTGCTGTCCGTGCTGCAGGCGTTGGTGGCTTGGCCCTGGGCCACACTGGCATTGCCTGCGGCGCCCTGGTGGCTGGCAGCGGCCGGTGTTGTGGGCGGGATTCTGCTGCTGGCGCGTCTGCCCTGGCATGTACGCGGTCTGGGGCTGCCGCTCCTGTTGCCGGTGCTGCTGTGGCAGGCGGCGGTTCCGGGCCACGGTGCGTTCGAGTTGTTGGCGGCCGACGTGGGGCAGGGCAATGCCGTGCTGGTGCGCACGGCCAGTCATGCGCTGTTGTACGACGCCGGGCCGCGCTACAGCCTGGAGAGTGATGCCGGACACCGCGTGCTGTTGCCCCTGCTGCAGGCCCTCAACACGCGTCTGGATACGGTGGTGATCAGCCACCGCGATACCGACCATATCGGCGGCGCTGCGGCGGTTCTGACCATGCAACCCCAGTCCACCCTGCTGAGCTCCATTGCGGCGGACGACAGGCTGCAAGCTGTGCATCCGGCGCAGCGCTGTGTGGCGGGCCAGCATTGGGAGTGGGACGGCGTGCAGTTCGACATGCTGCATCCGCAGGCTGGGGATTACGAATCACCGCGCAAGCCCAACGCGCTGTCCTGCGTGCTGCGCATCCAGAGTGCCGCCATGCCCGTGCCCGTGGTGGCATTGTTGGTAGGCGATATTGAAAAGCCCCAGGAGGATGCGCTGGTTGCGGCCCAAGCTGCCATCAAGGCAGACTTGCTGCTGGTCCCTCACCACGGCAGCAAGACCTCCAGCAGCGATGCGTTTCTGGATGCCGTGCAGCCGCATGAAGCATGGGTTCAATCGGGGTATCGCAACCGCTACGGACATCCGGCTGCCACGGTCTTGCAGCGCTACCAGGAGCGCGGCATTGTGGTGCGTGACTCGCCTCATTGTGGTGCTATGCAATGGCTCTCGACAGAGCCTGCGCAGGTGCACTGCACGCGTACCGAAAGCGTGCATTACTGGAGTCACCGTGTTCCATAGGAGTGCATGAGTCGAGCGATGAATCAGGGTTAGTATGTTGGTGCGAAGCTTGCTTAGAAGATCAACAGAGATTGAGTTCAAGAGGATTTATGCAGAAATTTGACGAGATGTACACCAAGCTGCCCTACGAGTTCTTCTCCAAAGGTGAGCAAATCCGCGATCACTACAAGATCTACGATGAGTGGCTGGCCCGCCAACCTGGCGACATGATGGCCAAGCGGCGCGAGGAGGCGGAAATGATCTTCCGCCGCGTCGGCATCACGTTCGCGGTGTACGGTGAGAAGGACGAGAGCGGAGCCGGTACCGAACGTCTGATTCCCTTTGACCTCATCCCCCGCATCATTCCTGCCCACGAGTGGGCCAGCATGGAAAAAGGCCTGGTGCAACGCGTCAATGCGCTCAACCGCTTCATCCACGACATCTACCACGAGCAGGAAATCCTCAAGGCCGGCGTCGTGCCGCGCGACCAGATCGAGGGCAATGCCCAGTTCCGCCCCGAGATGGTGGGCGTGGACGTGCCGCACCAGATCTATTCCCACATCTCCGGCATCGACATCGTGCGTGCGCCCGACGCCAAGGGCAACGGCGAGTACTACGTGCTGGAAGACAACCTGCGCGTGCCCAGTGGTGTGAGCTACATGCTGGAAGACCGCAAGATGATGATGCGGCTGTTCCCCGACTTGTTCAGTGCACACCGCGTTGCACCGATCGCGCACTACCCCGACCTGTTGCTGGAAACGCTGCGCGCCAGCAGCCCCGAGACCAGCGCCGACCCCACGGTGGTGGTGTTGACTCCCGGCATGTACAACAGCGCCTACTTCGAGCATGCCTTCCTGGCCCAGCAGATGGGCGTGGAACTGGTCGAAGGCCAAGACCTTTTTGTGAAGGACAAGTTCGTCTACATGCGCACCACGCGCGGACCGCGTCGCGTGGACGTGATCTACCGCCGTGTGGATGACGACTTCCTGGACCCCACCGTGTTCCGCCCGACCTCCACCCTGGGTTGTGCCGGGCTGGTGGATGCCTACCGCTCGGGCCATGTGACCATCTGCAACGCAGTGGGCACGGGCATCGCGGACGACAAGTCCATCTACCCGTATGTGCCCAAGATGATCGAGTTCTACCTGGGTGAAAAGCCCATCCTGAACAACGTCCCCACCTACATGTGCCGCAACAAGGACGATCTGGCCTACACCCTGGCCAACCTGAAGGATCTGGTGGTCAAGGAAGTGCACGGCGCCGGTGGCTACGGCATGCTGGTGGGACCGGCTGCAACCAACGCAGAAATAGAAGACTTCCGCAAGGCCCTGCTGGCCAATCCCAGCGGCTACATCGCGCAGCCCACGCTCAGCCTCTCGAGTTGCCCCACCTTTGTGGAAAGCGGCATCGCACCGCGCCACATTGATTTGCGCCCTTATGTTCTCTCTGGCAAGACGGTGCAGATGGTGCCCGGCGGCCTGACACGGGTGGCCCTGAAGGAGGGCTCGCTGGTGGTGAACAGCAGCCAGGGCGGCGGCACCAAAGATACCTGGATTTTGGAGAACTAGAACATGCTGTCACGTACCGCCGATCACCTCTTCTGGATGTCCCGCTATACCGAGCGGGCCGAGAACACCGCGCGCATGCTGGATGTGAATTACCAGACTTCACTGCTGCCCCAATCCGAAGCCGTGGCCCTCATGGGATGGCAGGGCCTGCTGAGCATCAGCGAACTCACCGGTGCCTACAACAAGCGCTTTGAAACGGTCACAGCGCAGAATGTGATGAGCTTCATGGTCAAGGACGAAAGCAATCCGTCCTCCATCGTCTCCTGCCTGGGCGCTGCCCGGGAAAATGCGCGTGCCGTGCGTGGCACCCTGACCACCGAAGTCTGGGAGACGCTCAACCAGACCTGGCTGGAAGTCAAGCGCATGATCAAGAGCGGCGAGTTCGAGGCCGATCCCGCGCAGTTCTTTGAATGGGTGAAGTTCCGCTCGCACCTCTCACGCGGTGTCACCGTGGGCACCATGCTGATGGACGAGGCCCTGTACTTCATGCGCATGGGCACATTCCTGGAGCGCGCCGACAACACCGCGCGTCTGGTGGATGTGAAGTTCCATGCGGTGCAGAGCGACTTTTATGGCGTGGCCAATGAGCGCGACCAGGAATACGACTTCTACCACTGGAGCGCCATCCTGCGCAGCGTCTCGGCCTTCGAGGTCTACCGCAAGGTCTACCGCGATGTGATCCAGCCTGAGCGCGTGGCCGAGCTGCTCATCCTCAAGCCTGACATGCCGCGCTCATTGCACGCCAGCCTCAATGAGGTGGTGAACAACCTGGCCCTGGTCTCCAGCAATCCTGCCAGCGAAACTCTGCGTCGCGCGGGCAAGCTGCGCGCTGAACTCAAGTACGGCCGCATCGACGAGATTCTCGCCACGGGCCTGCACGCCTATCTCACACAGTTCCTGGACCGTGTGAACGATCTGGGCGCGCACATCAGCCGCGAGTTCCTGGTCGCGGGAGCCTGACGGCGCAGGGCGGTCACGACGTTTCCAGCTTGAATACGGAAACGTTGTGCACCAGGTCATCGGCCAGTGATTTCAGTCGCGCAGCGGCGTCGGCCATCTCGTGCACCAGGGCGGCATTCTGCTGGGTTGCATGGTCCAGTGAGCCAACAGCTTCACCAATCTGAGCCACTCCCAGTGCCTGCTCTTCGCTGGCACTGGTGATTTCGGTCATGATGTCGGTGACCCGCCGTATGGAGTCCACCACTTCCTGCATGGTGGCACCCGCCTGATCGACTTGCAGTGTGCCTTGCTCCACGCGTTCCACACTGGTACTGATCAGGGTCTTGATTTCACGCGCGGCCTCGGCACTGCGACCAGCCAGCAGGCGCACTTCACTGGCAACCACGGCAAAGCCGCGTCCCTGCTCGCCCGCCCGTGCTGCTTCAACGGCTGCATTGAGCGCCAGGATGTTGGTCTGGAAGGCAATGCCGTCGATCACGCTGATGATGGCGGAGATGCGTGTGGAGGCTTCATTGATGCCCTTCATGGTGTCTACCACCTGGCTGACCACGGCTCCACCCTTGGTCGCAACCGCCGAAGCACTCACTGCCAGCTGATTGGCCTGCCGGGCCGAGTCGGCATTGCGTTGCACTGTGGCATTGAGCTCCTGCATATTGGCAGCGGTTTCTTCCAGTGCGCTGGCCTGGTGTTCGGTGCGGGCCGACAGATCGGCATCGCTTTGGGCGATATCTGTACTGGCGGCGGCAACACCTAGCGCGCCGCGGCGAACCTCACTCACGATGGAGGCAAAGCTGCGCTGCATACCCTGTATGGCATGCAACAGACTGGTCTGGTCACCCGCACGCAGTTCAATGGGCGTGGCCAGATCACCACCGGCCATGCGCTGCGTAATTGCCACGGCCTTCACCGGTTCTGCACCCAGCAGCGAGATGACCCCGCGCGAGATCAGCATGCTCACCGCAATCAGCACAGCAGCGAACACCACGGTGGCCAACGTGGCGTGGAAGATCCGTTGGGAGATGTATTTGTCCACCGTGTCCACATACACCCCCGAACCCAGCACCCAACCCCAGGGCGCAAAGCCCTTGACAAAAGACACCTTCTGCACCGGCGTGTCGCTGCCGGGTTTGGGCCAGAGGTACCAGACAAAGCCACTGCCGTTGGTCTTGACCGTCTGAGCGAATTCCACGAACAGGTGCTTGCCGGTGGGGTCTTGGGTGTCGCTGACATCCTTGCCGTCCATTTCCGGCTTGATCGGATGCATCACCATGTGCGCATCCATGTCGTTGATCCAGAAGTACTCGTTGCCGCTGTAGCGCATCACCTTCAGGGCGTTCATGGCGCTCTTGCGGGCCTCTTCATCCGAGAGCTTTCCGGCGGCCACCTGAGCATGAAAGTGACTCACCACACCATGCGCCGTTTCCACCGCCTGCTGCACACCCAGTTGCCGCTCTTCCATGATGAGTGTGCGTTCAGTCACCAGCAGAAAGGCCACCAATGCACTGATGCCCAGCAGGCAGATGGCTGTCAGAAGTGCCAGTCGACGGGAAATCGTGAGGGAATCAAAATGAAACATGATCGTCTCCTCTTTACATGCGTGACACAAACATGTCACTTTTGCCGACTGTGGCACCTTCATCACCCCAAAGTCTTTGACTGAAGTCAACCGCGGACGCGAAACATCCCACCGATAATCTTTGTCAAAAGGGGCCTGTATGGACGTAGCTGAGATTGACCGGGAACTGGATCACGCGCGGGACAAGGGCCCTGTGAAGGACATCGTCATACCGCCTTGCCCGGACCTTTTGATGGAGTTGCGCAAGGAAGTAGGCAAGGGCGATCCGGACCCCGGAGAAATTGCGCGTATTGCCGCCAGCGACGTGGCCATGGCCGCATCCCTGCTGCGCATTGCCAACAGCCCTTTGTACGCACGCTCGCGTTCTGCTTCCACCGTGGCACAGGCCGTGGCCATGCTGGGTGTGGGGCAGACCATTGACATCCTGACGTGCTTTCTCACGCGCAACGCGATTCGGGTCAACTCACCGCTCATCGAGCATTTCTGGGAGACGTCCACCCGGCGCGCCATTGCCATGGGCTTCATTGCCAGGCAGCTGTATGGCGTGGACCCGGACATCGCCCATACCTGCGGACTGTTTTGCCACGTTGGCATACCCATCCTGTTGATGGGTGTCAAAGGCTATGCCGGAACGCTGGCCGAGGCTCTGGCGCGTCAGGATCGCAGCTTCGCCCAGACCGAGAATGCCGCCCACAAGACCGACCACGCGGTGGTGGGCGCCATAGTTGCCAAGACCTGGCGGCTACCCCCGGTGGTTGCGCTGGCCGTACGCCTGCACCATGACTTCACCATATTGCAGGACAAGGGCTTTTCGGAAGAAGTGCGTACGCTGGTTGCCATGGCACTGGTGGCCGAGACGCTGGTGGCGCGGCATGAGGTCGTTACAGTGCACCGCGAATGGGACCGGTTTGGAGCGGCCTGCCTGACCCATTTGAATGTGGTCGAAGCAGAGATGGACGCCTGGCTGGATACGCTGTACCCGCTGTTTGAAAGCGCTGCCGTGCTGTAAACGCCGCGCATCGGCACAGGTCTTTCAGGGCTTGAAGACCTGGGCCTCCAGATGCAGGCCGCGTATGGTGTCCGCCGCGCGGTCGGCCTCGGCCTGGGTCTCGAATGGACCGACCCGCACCCGGGTGCGCGGGCCCTTGGACGACTTGACCTCCTGCGATTGCGCGGGCAAACCGGCATCCTTGAGCTTGGTGTAGGCATTGCGGGCGTTGTTCTCGTCGGCAAACAGTCCCACGTTGACCACATAGCTGTCTGCAGTCTGCGCCGCAGCCGCCGGGCTGGATGCCGCCGGTTTGGGTTTGGCTGCGCGCGCACTCCTGGCGGCCTCTGCATGGGCCCGGGCTTCTGCCTTTGCCGCCTTCTTGCCTTTTGCGACCTTGGCCGGTTTTTCTGCTTTGGCCGGGGCTTGCGCCGTCGGCGTTGCAGCAGATGCGGCAACAGGTGTTGAAGCTGCCGGCGCAGGCGTTGGCGCGGAAACGGGCGTTGGCGTTGGCATGGGAGCGGAAGTCGCGCTCTGTGGTTCGGGTACTGCGGCCGAGTTGGCCACCTGCACCATACCCTGGCTCATGCGCGAAACGGTGTTGGATGCCTGCGTGGCCGGTGCCGAGGCGGTATCTTGCGGCGCAGATGCCATTGCTACTGCTTGCTTGCCCTGTGCGGCTTGCCACTCTTCCACGGTCGCGGTAGGCGCCTGGCCCATCTTGCTACTGTTCAGGGGCAAGCTACCGGTGTCAGGTAGGGACTGCACGATGACGGCCACCAGGGCGCACAGCACCACATTCAAGCCCGCGAGGAGCCCCAAGCGCCGCCGTCCGGCCAACTGCTGTTGCAGCAGGGTCTGCGCTTCTTCCAGCGTGGCGCTGTCGGCCAGCGCACGCTCGATGCGTTTGTTGGTTGCCGCATACAGCCAGGCATTGCCCAGCGCACCGGGTACCGCAATGGCTGCCAATACCAGCAGCGCCAACAATCCCCACAGGCCGCTGGAAGGGAGTTGGAATACCAGGCGACCAATGCCGAACAGCAGCAGGGCCGCAAACACCACCGCACCGCCGTAGGCCAGGGCTGCACCCCAGAGGCGCCGAAATGCCAGCCAGTTGAGCGTGAGCAGCGCCGCTTCCCAATTCCAGCTCAGGCTGCTGCGGCCGGCCGCATCGAAGCGGGTGAAGGCCTTGAGGTAGTAGTCCGTACGGATGGGGCCGAGTGCGGCGCGATACAGATCGATGGTGGCGCTGGCATCGGAGCGATCCAGCAGCATTTTTTCGGGGGCGGCGTTGGGTGGGGCCATGCCTTATTTTGTCACGCCACTTTCGCGCGTTGTGGCCATTTGGGTCTGCGAACCCATGGCATCGGCCACGGCCCGGCCCAGCTCAATGACGGCCATGGCGTAGTAGCTGCTCCAGTTGTAGCGGGTGATGGTGTAAAAGTTCTCAGTGCCAGCCAGGTACAGCGGTTCGGCGTCCCCGTTTTGCAGTTCAATCAAGGCCAGGGGGCCACCGTAGGTTCTTGCCGCTTCGTCCACTTGCACGCCCTTGGCGGCCAGCTGTTCCACGCTGAAGGTTGGCACGATGTCCGGTGCCATCAGGGCTTCCTTGTCAAACAAGGCCGGGTCCACGCTGACGCCAAAGTGGGTGGGCATGCCGCGTTGCCAGTTGAAGGCCTTGAAGTAGTTGGCGACTGACCCTATCACATCGGCCTGGCTGTTGAACAGATCCACGCGCCCGTCACCATCGAAGTCAATGGCGTACTTGACCCAGCTCGACGGCATGAACTGCGGCCAACCCATGGCACCGGCATAACTGCCGCGCAGCGCCAGCGGATCGGTGTGGGTGCGGGCGGTCAGAGCCAGGTACTCTTCCAGCTCCGACAGAAAGAAGGCAGTGCGGGCCTCGGCCTTGGGGTGGGCCGCGGGAAAGTCGAACGCAAGCGTGCACAGCGCATCGATCACGCGGAAGTTGCCGGTGTGCTGTCCATAGATGGTTTCCACACCAAGAATGCCCACGATGATGCTGGCGGGCACGCCGGTCTGTTCTTCGGCACGCTGCAATGTCTCGATGTTGGCCAGCCAGAATTGGGTTCCGGCCTTGATGCGCACGGGCTCCACGAAGCGGCTGCGGTAGGCCTGCCAGTTCTTGGGCACGCCTGCGGGCGGCGGGAGAATGGCCTTGGTGATGGCCGGTACAAGGCGTGCCTCACCGATCGCATGGCGCACCCAGTTCACATCCAGCCCACGGCGTGCGGCAATGGCATCGGCCTGTTGCATCACCTCCGGTCGGCTGGCATAGGGAGTGCCGGTTGCCTTGCTGTTGGTCGAAGCGGTTTTGGCCTTCACCTTGAGCTTGGTCTTGGCTTTGGAGGGCGCGGCGTGCCCTGCGTGATTTCTTTGGTAAGGAAGGGACTGGATGGCCGTAGCCGCATGGGCTGCGGTAGCGGCGCACAGCACGGCGGCAATTAGGAGGGCAAAGGGTTTCACGGTGTCTTGGGAGCTCGTTGAGGCCAGTGCAACTGGCGGTATTGCCGCTGCAGTGTACCTAGCGCGATACGCGTGGCATGTGCGTCCTGCGATGCAGGCGCATAGCGCCATGCCTCCAGACGCAATAGCCAATCGTGCAATTGCCGGATATCCGCGCTGGCCTGCCTGGAAGCTCCGCTCGGGTCGAAACCCCATTGCTTCCGCAAGGCCATCGCCAACTGCCGGGGTGCGGCATTGGCGTCCACGACCAGCCCAGCCTGTTCCAGGCGGTGCGCCGCGCCGTGCAGCAGACGCAGCCAGGGGTCCTGGCGCATGCGCTCCCACTGTGTCCAGGCCGCGCCTGCCAAACTGACCAGTACGATCAGACCAATGAGCAGATAGCTCAGGTCTTCCCAACCCGGTGATTCAAATCCGATGTTGCGCAGCAGGTCCAGTTGGCGCGCCTGCGAGTAGTTGAGCACCCACTGGTTCCAGCGGTTGTTGGTGGCTTCCCATAGCGCACGCAGATTGACTTCGAAGCCTGGGCTCAGCGTATTGAGCGCCTGGGCCACCAGTCCCGGTACCGGCACCAGACGCTGCAGCGAACCGGTGCGCCCCGGTGCCACGGCAGATGTGGGGTCCACGCGGACCCAGCCGCGGCCTGCCATCCAGACCTCTGCCCAAGCGTGGGCATCACTCTGACGCACTGTCCAGAATCCGTCGACCGCGTTGGGCTCGCCGCCCTGGTAGCCCGTTACCACGCGCGCCGGGATGTCCAGTGCACGCATCAGCAGCACAAAGCTCGATGCGATGTGCTCGCAAAAGCCCTGCTTGCGGTCAAACCAAAATTCGTCGGCCGTGTGGGTGCCGAACACACCCGGGTCTAATGTGTAGGTGTAGCCACCGGTGCGCAGCTTGTCCATTACCACCTCCACCAGCGCCGGCGCATTGGCACGGGCATAGCGCGGGTCGCGCCGTATGTCTTGTGCCAGTTGCAAGGTGCGCGGGTTGAAGCCTGGAGGCAGCTCGACCAGATCCTGCAAGCCCAGTTCCTCCTTCATAGGGCCGTGCCGGAAGGTGGTGTAGCTCTCTGCCTTGAAGCGCACCAGGTCCACCATCGGCCGGTCCGCCGTCCATTGCAGGTCCGCCTGCATGTGCACGCCGTAGCCCGGCAGTGCGGGCGCTTTCGGCGCGGCATCGAGCAAGGGCAACCAGGCCTGGTTGCTGCCTTCCAGCGTGACTTCGTAACGCACTGGGTCGCCACGCACCTCAAGCCGGTCTGCCAGTTGCATGTGCGCGGGAAAGCCGCTGCGCAGTGGCTTCCAGTCCCGTCCATCAAAGGTGGACAGCACCGGCCCGCGGAAGTACAGGTCGCGCTGGGCCGGCGGCTTGCCCTCGAAGCGGATGCGCATGGCAATGCTGTCGTCTAGCGCCAGATTGGCAATGCTGCCCACCCGCATGCTGTTGGACAGCCCGGTATGCCCGGCCCCGCCATCACCCGGCATGCCCCACAGCGGCGCGATGCGAGGGAACAGCACAAACAGCACCACCATGATGGGTGCACCTAGCAGCGCCATGCCCGCCGCCGTGCGTGCCGCCAGTGCCAGAGGCGGGCGACCCACCGGCATGTGGTGGTTGACCAGGGCCGTCAGCAGCCCCAGCAAGCCGATCACCATGGCGAACGCTGTCAACAGGCTTTGCGAGAAAAAGAAGTTGGACAGCAGCGTGAAGAAGCCCAGGAAGAACACCACAAAGGCGTCGCGCCGGGCATGCATCTCCAGTGTCTTGAGCGCCAGCAACACCACAATGAAGGTCACGCCGGCGTCGCGGCCCATCAGAGTGCGGTGGCTGTAGAACGTGGCGCCGCTGGCGGCCAACAGCATCAGCAGCAACAGCCAGCGCGAAGGCAAGGTGCCACCGCGAACCGCAATCCAGCCACGCCAGACCAGCACCAGCGCCGTCATCACGCTGCACCACAGGGGCAGGTGGTTGACCTGGGGCAGTGTGATCCAGGCAATCACACACAGCAGGAACAGCGTGTCGCGCGTGTCGCGGGGCAGATGCTGCAGACGGTCGAGGACATTCATCGCGGTGCAGCTCCATACAGAGCCAGGGCCGCCAGACAACTGCGCTTGTGCGCTTCGCCGCTATCCGGCGCGACTTCCACGCCCGGCAGTTGCAGTCCATAACGGAAGTCCTGCTGGTTGGCCAGCAGCACCCAGGCGCACAGGCGCGAGAGTCTGGCCTCCAGTGGCATGGAGACGCCGGTGTGCTGCAGGTCCAGCCAGAGCTCAAAGTGTTGGGCTTGCTGGGTGTCGCGGCTGACCAACTGGTCGGCCTTGGCCATTTTTTTCCACACCACCATCTTCAGCGGGTCGCCGCGCCGGTAGGCCCGCACCCCATCGAACTCGCCGCTGTTGTGCCGCTGTACCGTGTGGGCGCCAGCGGCGCTGGGCTCACCCGGCGGAAGCGGTGGCGGATGGATTTCTGGCGTCGGGTACACCAGTACCTGGGCGGCGGGACGCCAGACCGTCCATACCCGGAACGTGCCCATGGGAAAGTGGGTTTCCGCCGTGAGGGTGGGCAGTGCCTGCAGGCCCCGCTGCCGGGGGTGAAACGCCAGTGTGACCTTGGCACTTCCCTCTGGCGGCACATCGGTCCAGGTCCAGTGCTGCGTGCCCAGCACGGCCAGTCCAATGCCATAACGCGTGCGTTTGCGCTGGCTGTGCAGATAGATGGGAATGCTGGCCACACCGCCGGCAAAGCAGGGCTCGGGCGCCGTCAGGTGCAGGGTCAGGCCGCGCAGGGTGCCGTGGCACACATGCATGCCCACCACGGCACAACCCGCCAGCAAAAAGGTGAGAACGTAGCCAAGATTCAGTTGGTAGTTGATGCTGGCAATCAGCAACACCAGTAGGGTGACAGCCAACATCCAGCCCGGGCGTGTGGGCAGGATGTAGACCGTGCGCTGGGTCAGCGTGATGCTGTCGCTGGGTCTGAGGCGGCTGACCCAGAAGTGCTGTACCCGGGCACGCGCATGCTGCACCGGGTGCCATAGGGGGTGGGGGAGCGCAGCCTGCACGTCTCTTATGGCAGCGGTACCGCCGCCAGCATGGCCAGCACCTGCTCCCGTGGTCCGCGTGCCGCACTGTCCACGGGGACCAGGCGGTGGGCAATGGTTTGTGGCAGGATGGCTCGTACATCGTCGGGTGCCACATAGTTGCGCCCGCTCAGCAGGGCCTGTGCTTGGGCGGCCCGCAGGACCGCAATGCCGGCGCGCGGGCTCAGGCCTTGCACAAACCACTGACCGCTGCGGCTGGCCGCAATCAGGTCTTGCACATAGTCCAGCAGCGGGCCAGCCGTATGTACTGCGCGTACCGCAGCCTGCAACTGCTGCAGCTCACCGGTCCGCAAAACCGGTTGCAGTGCATCGGCCATGCCGCGCCGGTCGGTGCCACTGAGCAGTTCACGCTCCGCAGTACGGTCCGGGTAGCCCAGCGAGATGCACATGAGAAAGCGGTCCAGTTGCGACTCGGGCAGAGGATAGGTCCCGACCTGCTCCAGCGGGTTCTGGGTGGCGATGACAAAGAAGGGTTCGGGTAAGGGGCGGGTCTGGCCTTCCACCGAAACCTGTTTTTCTTCCATGGCCTCCAGCAGCGCACTTTGCGTCTTGGGGCTGGCGCGGTTGATCTCGTCGGCCAGCAGCACCTGCGCAAAGATGGGGCCGGGGTGGAATACAAAGGCCTCCTTGCCACGTTCGTACACCGAAACGCCGGAGAGGTCGCTGGGCATCAGATCGGAGGTGAACTGCACCCGAGAAAACTGCAGACCGAAGCTGCGCGCCAGCGCGTGGGCCAGAGTGGTCTTGCCGACTCCCGGCACATCATCGATCAGCAGGTGTCCACCGGCCAGCAGACAAGCGACACAGTCCTGGATCTGGGCCGACTTGCCCACAATCACCGTGTTAAGCTGATCCATCAAAGTATTGAGCGTATGTTGGGCGTCCATGGTTGGACGTTACCCGAATTTTCTGAAAAGCGAGTTTTCAGGTGAACAAGACAGGTTTCTTTTTTCACGGCGATTGCAGCCAGCATGAAATGGGGGCAGGGCACCCGGAATGCCCGCAGCGTCTTGCGGCCATCGAGAAGCGGCTGCAGACGCAGGGCGTGGCCGAACAGCTGCTGCGCCGGGAGGCACCTCTGGCCTCCATTGCCGATCTGGAGCTAGCCCATGACCGCATGTATGTGGCGTCGCTACGCGGTCTGACCGATGGCCTGCGCGATGAAGTGCTGGCAGGTGGCCCGGAGCATGCGCAGATCGATCCAGACACCAGCATCAATATCCACACTTACGATGCCGCGCTGCGTGCCGCAGGTGCCGCCGTTGCAGCAGTGGATGCGGTGATGGATGGTGAGATGGACAACGCGTTCTGCAATGTGCGCCCGCCCGGTCACCATGCCTGCCACGCCAAGGCCATGGGGTTCTGCTTTTTCAACAACGTGGCGGTGGCGGCGCGTTACGCACTGGAGCGTCGTGGCCTGCAGCGGGTGGCCATCGTGGATTTTGATGTGCACCATGGCAATGGCACCGAGGACATCGTCGCCGGCGACGAGCGCATCCTGATGGTGAGCTTTTTCCAGCATCCGTTCTATCCATATGGCGGCACAGCGTCCACGGCCAGCAATCTGGTGAATACGCCAGTGCCTGCCTATACCAAGGGTGAAGCCATCCGTGAATTGGTGGCATCCAGCTGGATTCCTGCTCTGGATGCGTTCCGCCCAGAATTGGTTTTGATCAGCGCCGGCTTTGATGCCCACCGTGAAGACGATCTGGGGCAGATGGGTCTGGTCGAGAGCGACTATGCATGGATCACCCTGCAACTGATGGAAGTTGCAGCACGCCATGCCCAGGGACGCATCGTCTCCTGTCTGGAAGGCGGCTACAACCTGGACGCACTGGCCCGCAGTGTGGAAGCACACGTGCGCGTCCTTGCGGGACTTTGAATAGATTGGAGTTGAGGAACCCATGGCAATCGTGCAAATCATCCCTGCACCCGAACCCATAGACGATTTTGAAGGCTGGCTGAATGCCTTTGCCCAGACCACGGTACTGATAGAGCTGGCGGCCTTGCTGGTCTGCGTGTTGCTGGCCTGGGCATTGGTGCGCGGGCTGCGGCGCGGTCTGGGTCTGCAGGAGGAGCGCTCCATCTGGTTTGGGCGGCGCAATATCGATGGCGTGCTGTTCCCGCTGGCGTTGCTGTGCCTGGCATTTGTTGCGCGCGAGATCCTTGCCAAACATGTGTCGGTGGCCCTCTTCAAAGTGGCCATCCCGGTGCTGGTGTCCCTGCTGGTGATTCGCGTGGGCGTCAAGGTGCTTCAAGTGGCATTCAGCGAGTCCAAGTGGGTACGTCCGCTGGAGCAAACCATATCCTGGGTAGCCTGGTTGATCATGGTGCTGTGGGTCAGCGGACTGCTTCCGGTGGTACTCAATGAGCTGGACATGATCACCTGGAAAGTGGGCTCTACTACGCTGTCGGTGCGCAATGTGCTGGAGGGCGCACTCACCGGCGGGGCTGTACTGATATTCACGCTCTGGATTTCCGCCGGAATTGAATCCAGGGTGCTGCGCAACGCCACCGGCGGCGAGTTGTCCCTGCGCAAGGCCATCAGCAATGCCACGCGTGCCTTGCTGATGTTCGTGGGTCTGATGCTGGCGCTCTCCGCAGTGGGGATTGACTTGACGGCGCTGTCGGTGCTGGGTGGTGCGGTCGGCGTCGGTATCGGACTGGGCTTGCAGAAGCTCGCCGCCAACTATGTCAGCGGCTTTGTCATCCTGGCCGAGCGCAGCATGCGCATTGGGGACAACGTGCGCGTGGACGGCTTCGAGGGTTTGATAACCCAGATCAATGCCCGTTACACCGTGATCCGGTCGCTCACCGGGCGGGAGTCCATTGTTCCCAACGAGCTAATGATCACCAGCCGGGTCGAAAACCTGTCCCTGGCCGATCCGCGTATCTACCAGTCCACGGTGGTTACGGTGGGGTACGACAGTGATGTGGATTTGGTCCGGTCGCTCTTGCTCAAGGCGGGACAAAGTCAGCCTCGGGTGCTCTCGGATCCTCCTTGCACGGCGACGTTGTCCAACTTTGGAGCCGATGGCCTGGAGTTCACCCTGGGGTACTGGATAGAAGACCCGCAGAACGGGCAGGGCAACCTCAAGTCCGACATCAATCTGGCCATTTTGGCGGCGTTGCGTGCCAACCAGATCGATATTCCGTACCCGCAGCGCGTAATACACCAGCGCTGACGAGAGGCGAAATAAAAAATAGTACGACCGTGCTATTTTTTGGATAATTAGCCGCATACAATCAAAAGAGTTGACGTGCACGTCAATTCCGAACACCCCATTACAAACTCTGGAGCAGCAAGCATGAAAGCAATGGTCGCGGTCAAACGCGTGGTGGACTACAACGTCAAGGTCCGGGTCAAAACCGACGGCACAGGCGTGGATATTGCCAACGTCAAGATGAGCATGAACCCCTTTGACGAGATCGCCGTCGAAGAGGCTGTGCGCCTCAAAGAGAAGGGCGTGGTCACCGAAATCATCGCCGTCTCCTGCGGTGTAGCCCAGTGCCAGGAAACCCTGCGCACCGCCATGGCCATTGGCGCAGACCGCGCCATCCTGGTGGAAACCGCTGCCGACCTGCAACCCCTGGCGGTAGCCAAGCTCTTGAAGGCTTTGGTGGACAAGGAACAGCCCGGCCTGGTGATCCTGGGCAAGCAGGCCATCGACGACGACTGCAACCAGACCGGCCAGATGCTGGCGGCCCTGGGCGACTGGCCCCAGGCCACCTTTGCCAGCAAGGTCGAGATCGTGGACGGCAAGTTGAAGGCTACGCGTGAAGTCGACGGCGGCTCCGAGTCCCTGTCCTTGACCCTGCCCGCCATCATCACCACCGATCTGCGCCTGAACGAGCCGCGCTATGTGACGCTACCCAACATCATGAAGGCCAAGAAGAAGCCGCTGGAGACCGTCAAGCCCGAAGATCTGGGGGTGGATGTGAACCCGCGCATCAAGACCTTGAAGGTCAGCGAGCCTCCGGCCCGCAGCGCCGGCATCAAGGTGAGCGATGTGGCCACATTGGTCGACAAGCTCAAGAACGAGGCGAAAGTCATCTAAGAACACAGCGACAAGGAACACACACCATGACATCCCTCGTTATTGCCGAACACGACAACGCCAGCATCAAGCCCGCGACCCTCAACACCATCACCGCAGCCACCCAGCTCGGTGGCGATGTGCACGTGCTGGTGGCTGGCCACAACGCTGCAGCCGCTGCCGCCCAAGCCGCCCAGATCGCCGGTGTAGCCAAGGTCATCCATGCCGATGAGGCCGGTCTGGCCCACGGCCTGGCAGAAAACGTCACCGCCCAGGTGCTGGCCATTGCAGCCAACTACAGCCACATCGTGCTGGCTGCCACGCCCTCGGGCAAGAACATTGCGCCGCGCATTGCCGCCAATCTGGATGTGGGTCAGGTGAGCGACATCACCAAGGTGGTGAGCCCCGACACCTTTGAGCGTCCCATCTATGCGGGCAACGCCATTGCCACGGTGCAGGCGCTGGATGCCACCAAGGTGCTGACGGTGCGCACCACGGGCTTTGACCCGGCAGCTGCCACCGGTGGCAGTGCTGCAGTGGAAACTGCAAGTGCAGTCGTCGCAGCAACCAGCGTGAGCTTCCTGGGCTCGGAGATTGCCAAGAACGACCGCCCGGAGCTCACCAGCGCCAAGATCATCGTGAGCGGCGGCCGTGCCCTGGGTTCATCCGAGAAGTTCACCGAGGTCATCACCCCACTGGCCGACAAGCTCAATGCGGCCATGGGTGCAAGCCGTGCGGCGGTGGATGCGGGCTACGCGCCCAACGACTGGCAAGTGGGCCAGACCGGCAAGATCGTGGCACCCCAGCTCTACATTGCCGTAGGCATCAGTGGCGCCATCCAGCACCTGGCGGGCATGAAGGACTCCAAGGTGATCGTGGCCATCAACAAGGATGGCGAGGCTCCGATCTTCTCGGTGGCGGACTACGGTCTGGAGGCGGACCTCTTCACCGCAGTACCGGAGCTGGTCAAGGCGCTGTAATTTGCGCAGGTTAGAAGGGCATCCAGAGTGGTGCCCTTTTTTTGTATCTTTTTGGAGTTTGTCATGAGTTTTGTTGCCCCCGTCAAGGACATGCTGTTCAACATCGAGCACCTTGCCAACATCGAACAGATTGCCCAAATCCCGGCCTTTGCCGATGCAGGGCTGGACACGGCACAGGCTGTGCTGGAGGAAGCCGCCAAGTTCACCGAAGGCGTGCTCGCTCCCCTGAACTGGGAAGGCGACAAGAACCCCACCAGCTGGAAGGACGGTGTGGTCACCGCAACGCCGGGTTTCAAGGAGGCGTTCAAGCAATTCGCAGAAGGCGGCTGGCAAGGTCTGCAGCACCCGGCTGACTTCGGCGGCCAGGGCCTGCCCAAGACCATTGGCGCGGCCTGCATCGAAATGACCAACAGCGCCAACCTGAGCTTTGCGCTGTGTCCGCTGCTGAGCGACGGCGCCATTGAAGCCTTGTTGACCGCAGGATCTGACGAACTCAATGCGGTCTATCTGGAAAAACTCGTCAGCGGCGCCTGGACCGGCACCATGAACCTGACGGAGCCGCAAGCGGGCTCCGATCTGGCCGCCGTGCGCACCCGTGCCGAACCGCTGCCGGATGGCACCTACAAGATCTTCGGCACCAAGATATTCATCACCTGGGGTGAGCACGACATGGCCGAGAACATCGTGCACCTGGTGCTGGCCCGCGTGCAGGGCGCGCCCGAAGGCGTGAAGGGAATCTCCCTCTTTGTGGTACCCAAATTCCTGGTCAACGCGGACGGCTCCCTGGGCGCGCGCAACGATGTGCACTGCGTGAGCATCGAACACAAGATGGGCATCAAGGCCAGCCCGACGGCCGTGCTGCAGTACGGTGATCACGGCGGTGCCATCGGTTATCTGGTAGGCCAGGAGAACCGCGGCCTGGAGTACATGTTCATCATGATGAATGCGGCCCGCTATGCGGTGGGTGTGCAGGGCATCGCGGTGGCCGAGCGCGCCTACCAGAAGGCCGTGACCTTTGCCCGCGAACGCGTGCAGAGCCGCCCGGTAGATGGCTCCATGCCCAGCGCAGCACCCATCATCCACCACCCCGATGTGCGCCGCATGCTCATGACCATGCGCGCCTACACCGAGGGTTGCCGTGCGATGGCATCGGTTGCTGCCAGTGCCTACGACGCCGCCCACCACCATCCGGACGCCGACACGCGCAAGGCCAACCAGGCCTTCTATGAATTCATGGTGCCCCTGGTCAAGGGGTACAGCACCGAGATGAGCCTGACCGTGACTTCACTGGCGGTGCAGGTGCATGGCGGCATGGGTTTCATCGAAGAGACCGGTGTGGCGCAGTACTACCGCGATGCCAAGATCCTCACCATCTACGAAGGCACTACCGCCATCCAATCCAACGACCTGGTGGGCCGCAAGACGGCACGCGACGGTGGCCAGACAGCCAAAGGCATTGCCAGCCAGATCGCAGCGACCGAAGCCGAGCTGGTGCAAAGCGGTTCGGCAAACGCAGCGGCCGTAGCCAAGCGCCTGAAGGCTGCGCGCGAGGCGTTCCTGCAGGTGGTGGACTTTGTGGCTGGCAATACCAAGGCCAGCCCGAATGCGGTGTTTGCAGGCAGCGTGCCTTATCTGATGCTGGCCGGCAATGTCATGGCCGGCTGGCAGCTCGCACGCGCATTGTTGGTGGCAGAGAAGGCAGTGGCTGCAGGCACCGACGTGCCGTTCATGCAGGCCAAGATCACCACCGCGCGCTTTTACGCCGACCACATCCTGAGCCAGGTACCCGGTGTGCGCGATGCCATTGTTGAAGGCGCTGACAGCGTGACCAGCATGGCGCTGGATGCGTTCTGAAGACAAGACAAAGCCCAGACAACGATAAACACAAAGAGAGAGACTCGCCCCATGTCCAAACTGCCTTCTCCGCTAGACCGCCTGCCGTTTCCGGTCATTGGTTCACCGCTCTTCATCATCAGCAATCCCAAGCTGGTGATTGCCCAATGCATCGCCGGCGTGGTGGGCTCCATGCCCGCACTCAACGCCCGGCCTGCTGAGCAACTGGAAGAGTGGCTGATCGAAATCACCGAGGCACTGGCCGCGCACAACGCAGCGCATCCGGACCGTCCCGCAGCGCCCTTTGCCATCAACCAGATCGTGCACAAGAGCAACGAGCGGCTGGAACACGACATGGCGCTGTGCGTCAAGTACAAGGTACCGATCATCATCACGTCGCTGGGTGCACGGGAAGACGTGAACGCCGCGGCGCATTCTTATGGCGGTGTGGTGCTGCATGACATCATCAACAACAAGCATGCACACAAGGCCATCGAGAAGGGTGCTGACGGTTTGATCGCGGTGGCTGCAGGTGCCGGCGGGCATGCGGGCGTGAAGAGTCCGTTTGCATTGGTGCAGGAAATCCGCCAGTGGTTCGACGGTCCGTTGGTGCTCAGCGGTTCCATCGCCACCGGCGGCGCCGTGCTGGCAGCACAGGCTATGGGCGCGGACTTTGCCTACATTGGTTCGGCCTTCATTGCCACAGCGGAAGCGCGTGCGCCTGAGGCCTACAAGCAATGCGTCGTCGACAGCAACTCGGACGATATCGTCTACAGCAACCTGTTTACCGGCGTGCACGGCAACTACCTGGCACCCAGCATCCGTGCCGCTGGCATGGATCCCGACAACCTGCCGGTCAGCGACCCGAGTGCCATGAACTTTGGTGGAGAAAAAGCCAAAGCCTGGAAGGAAATCTGGGGTTGCGGCCAGGGCATTGGTGCCGTGACCAAGGTGCAGACTGCGGGTGAGTACATCGCCCAGCTCAAGCGCGAATATGCGGAAGCCCGGGCGCGTCTGCTCGCACTTTGAGCGCATGATCCGCCTTGCGCGCTGGTTGCGTTTTCAACAAGGAATAAGACATGGTTTGGATTGACCTGGTGGCCGTGCTGGCCTTGCTGCAGATGATCTTCTTTGCGGTGCTGGTCGCGCTGGCGCGTACCCGCTATCAGGTGCATGCACCCGCCACCACGGGACATCCCCAGTTTGAACGCCTCTACCGGGTGCAGATGAATACGCTGGAATTGATCGTGGTCCTGTTGCCGGGGCTGTATCTTGCTTCGCATTACTGGTCACCCCAGCCCGTGGCGTGGGGCGGCGCCATCTATCTTGTGGGCCGCATGGTGTACTGGAAGTCGTATGCCAAGGACCCCGCCAGCCGCAGCCTGGGTTATGGGCTCAGCGTTTTCCCGGTGCTGGCCATGCTGGGAGCCGCCCTGCTGGGCATTGTCCTCAAGGTCGTGGTCTGACTACTGCAGATTGGGCCGATCTGAACCGGGCAACGCAAAGCGGGTGATACGGGGCGCGTCGCCCGCCTGCCATGGTGGTACTTTTTCCATGATGGCCTGAAAGGCCGCAGAATCCTCGAAGCGCTTTAGCCACTGCGCCAGTTGCGGCCAATCCTGTGCGGCAAACCATTGCGGATCGGTGTGGGCAAACTGCCGTACAAAGGGCGCAATTGCAGCATCCAGAAATCCCCATTGCACGCCATGCAAGCATGGGTTTGTTGACAGGCGCTCGGCCAATGGGCGCAAGAATTCGCTACCGGCCTCCCTGTGGGCCAAGCCATCAGCCAACGCAAAGCGGGCAGGGTACTTGTAGCGATCCAGGGCTTGCTTGAAAGGGCCGTCATTCAATGCAATGCAGTTCAGCGCGTCTTGCATGGCCGTCTCATCGGCGGGCAACCAATGGTGTTCATCGCCTTGCTGCAGGGCCCAGAGCATGATGTCCAGACTCTGCTCAATCACTTGGCCGTCAGGGAGCAGCAGCACCGGCACAGTTCCCTTGGTGGATGCCATAAGCATCTGCCGCGGCTTGTCCCTGAGCAGAATTTCGCGCAGCTCGACTTCCACGCCACTGGCCTGCAATGCCAGCCGCGCACGCATGGCGTACGGGCAGCGGCGAAAGGAATAGAGAACCGGCAGGGTCATATGAACAGGCCCTAGGCGGCGTCACCAATATGTGTGCGTTGCCGGGCCTTGGCCAGCTCCCACTGGCGTTGGCGTTCCCGGGCGCCGTTCTTCTGCGCCTCACTGGTGTGGGCATGGCAACGCGGGCAACTGACGCCAGCCTCATACAGCGGCGACTCCATGGCGCCGTCCTCCAGTGGCTGGCGGCAGGCGCGGCACAGCGCGTGCGAGCCGGGCACCAGGCCGTGGCCCACCGATACCCGCTCATCGAACACAAAGCACTCGCCTTGCCACAGACTCTGTTCTGGCGGCACCGTCTCCAGGTACTTGAGAATGCCGCCCTCCAGGTGATAGACCTCGTCATAGCCCTGGGCACGCATGTAGGCGGTCGACTTTTCACATCGGATGCCGCCGGTGCAGAACATGGCGACCTTGGGCTTCTTCCCTTGTGCGGTGGTATGTGCCAGTGGCTCGGACTGCTGGACCCAGGCGGGCAGTTCGGCAAAGGTACGGATGTGCGGATTGATGGCATGGGCAAACGTGCCAATCTCCACCTCGTAATCGTTGCGCGTGTCCACTACCACCACGTCGGGATCGCTGATGAGTGCGTTCCAGTCCTGCGGCTTGACGTAGGTACCGGCCATCTGGGTGGGGCTGATGCCCGGTACATTGAGGGTGACGATCTCTTTCTTCAGCCGCACCTTCATGCGGTGAAAAGGGGCTTTGTGTGACCAGGATTCCTTGTGCGGCAGGTCGGCCAGCAGCGGGTCGGAGCGCAGAAAGGCCAAGACGGCATGCACGTCCTCTGCAGCCCCGGCAATGGTGCTGTTGATGCCTTCACGCGCCAACAGGATCAGGCCCTTGACGTTGTGCTGTTGGCATAGGGCCAGCAGCGGCGCCTTGCGGCTCTCGAAGTCGGGAAGGTCGACGAACTTGTAAAAAGCCGCAGTCAGAAAGGGGGCAGACATGCCCGTATTTTGCAACGCTTCAATCAAACGCCCAGGCACCCAGGCAACTCGGGCCCACGGCGCCACGCCAGAGTCGGCGTGCCGGTTGGTTCGAGCCCGCGCCGCTGGCCACCATCAAGGGCAGTAGATGCTCTTCGCGCGGATGGGACGCACGGCCGCCGGGTGCGCTGCTCCACTGCGCCAAATGCCGGGTGCGCCCGTCGCGGTCAGTGCTCAGCGCCGTGTCCAGCCAGTCGTGAAAGGCAAAGGACGCGGGAGCCGCCGCCTGGAAGTCGCGCAGGTTGTGATAGCTCATTCCCGAACCCACGATCAGCACGCCCTCGTCGCGCAGAGGTGCCAGGGCTGCGCCCAGCGCGCAATGCAGGGCAGGGTCCAGACTGGCTTGCAACGACATGGCCACGACCGGAACGTGCGCCTCGGGGTAGATAACTTTGAGCGGTATGAAGACACCGTGGTCCCAGCCGTATTGCGGATCAACCCGGGATGCATGTCCCGCAGAGCGCAGCAAACTGGCAGCCCGTTCCGCCAACTCCGAATTCCCCGGAGCCGGGTACTGCAGCGCATAGGTTTCTGGCGGGAAGCCGTAGTAGTCGTATATCAGTTCGGGGTGCAGGCCGCCGGTAAAACTGGGCACGGACTCTTCCCAATGGGCAGTCACAATCAGTATGGCTGCGGGCTGGGCGGGCAACAGCGAGGGGATGCTGCGCAGGAAATCTTCGGTGGCCTGGTAGCGCTGTTTGCGCTCACCGGTCATGAAAAATGAGGGGCCACCCCCGTGGGGCAGGTACACGGCGGGCATGCGCACAGTGGTCATGGGTGTTCCAATGGGTTGAGCCGCCATTTTGCGGCAGGTAAAGAGCGCGTATCGCCATAGCTGCTATGTGCCATTGGCATGACTTGGCGCACACGTTTCATGCAAGCACTCTCACTGCGTGCGCGCCAGTTACAAGGTCTCGTGAAAGTCGGCAGCGCCGGCTTTCCAGTACGCAGAAATGCGTGAAGCCTCGCGCGGCAATTGGCGCCCATTGATGAGTACCTCGCGCGCCTGGACCATGACGGATGCTTCACCGGCGCACCACACAAAACCTTCGCCCGCAGGCAACGGCGTATTGCGCAAGGCGTCCACCCACGCACGCGCATCAGTCAACCAGTGAACCTGCGCTGCACTGCGGGAAGTCGGCAACTGGCGGTCCAGCGGGTCGGCGATCTGTGCAAACACCAGGGCCGTGCTGCCTGTGGGAAGCTCCAGCAGCCTGCGACGTATGGCGGGCAGGGCAGAGGCGTCGCCCGCCAGCAGATGCCAGTCGTAATCGGTGGGCACGATCATGGAACCCTTGGGGCCGCCAATGACGGCTGCATCGCCAACACGGGCCTGCCGCGCCCATTCGCAGGCCGCGCCATGGGCATGCAGTGCGAATTCCAGCGTCAGTTCGCCGCGAGCCGTATTGATGTGCGTGGGCGTGAAGTCGCGCATGGCGGTTGCGCCGTTGCGGTCCGGGATGATGAGTTTGACATGGTCGTCAAACGACAGCGATACAAAGCTGTGGAGTGATTCACTTGCAAAGGTGAGGGACAGAAAGCCAGGGCTTGGTGCTTCGATACGGCTGATGTGCACGTCGCGCCGGAGCAATTCGTGCCGCACACGCTGAATGCGGCGCAAGGGGGATGCAATGGTCATGTGTTTGCAATCTAGTTGATAATGTCATCTATTATGAAAAAAGAAGTTGATATTGTCAACCAATTGCCTTTTGCGTCCGAGGACGATGTGCTGGAGCTCATCCACGCCGTGATGCATCAGGTACGCGCGCGCCACGGGCGAGCCGCTCCCGATGGGGGCCAATCCATCGCGCACATGGAGGGCAAGGTGATGAATTTCTTTGCCCGGCACCCGGGGGCCACGCAGAGCGATCTGGTTGTGCACTCAGGCCGTGACAAGGGGCAAGTCGCGCGCCTGCTGGCGGGCATGAAAGACAAAGGCCTGCTGGAGTCCGTCACTGACGAAAAGGACCGCAGGGTGGTGCGCCACTTCCTGACCGAAAAGGCAAAGGACCTGCATGCCGACGTCAAACGCCAGCGTCAGCAGCTTTCTCGGTTGGCGGTGGCAGGGTTCAGTGCGCAGCAGAAGCAGCAACTGCTGGAGTTGCTGCGCCAGGTGCAGAACAACCTGCGTGAATAGACCCTAGGTCGGCCAGGTGGAGCCGTGCTCCGGCACCATGGCGCGCCAGCCGAGTTCCCGCGAGATGCGGGCGCGCAACGCGTCCGAAGCCTGCAGCTCGCCATGCACCACATACACCTGTGACGGGGCAGAGGGCATGGTCTTGAGCCAGTTCAAAAGCTGGCCGGCATCCGCATGGGCCGAGGCCGATTGCAGTGACACGATTTCAGCCTGGACTTCCACATCGCGGCCATGGATGCGCACCGAACGCGCGCCGCTGGCCAGCGTGGCACCGCGTGTACCGGGCGCCTGGTATCCGGTCAGGATGATCATGTTGCGGTGGTTGCCGGCATGCTGCGCCAGATGGTGCAATACGCGCCCGCCAGTGGCCATGCCGCTGGCCGAGAGAATCACCATGGGGCCATGGCGTGTGGCCAGGGCCTTGGACTCGTCGGTGCTGCTGACCATGGTGGCACTGTGGGTGAGGGCACGTACCTCCGCTCCGGTAAGCCGGTGTTCGCCGGGATGCGATTCAAACAAATGCGTGGTGTGGACCGCCATGGGGCTGTCCAGAAACACCGGCAGACCCTTGGGCACTTCACCGCGCGCCTTGAGCTGGTTGATGGCGTGCAGGATGGCCTGTGCCCGGCCCACCGCAAAAACGGGAACCACGGCCACGCCACCGCGTGCAGCCAACCGGTGCAGTGCGGGGCCGAGTTCAGCCAGCACATCATCCAGTGGATGGGTACGGTCACCGTAGGTGGATTCGATCAACACCGTATCCGCAGCAGGTGCCCTGTCGGGTGGATTCATCAGCGAATCGTCGGGTCGGCCCAGGTCACCGGAGAACAGAATGCGGCGCCCGGCCAACTCCAGCAGAATGCTGGAGGCGCCCAGGATGTGGCCCGCAGATTGAAAGGTGGCTTGCCAGCCGGGGATGGGCTGGAACGTAACGCCCATGTTGACTGACTTGATCAGGGGCAGACAGTCCAGCGCGTCCTGGCGCGTGTACAAGGGCAAGGCTGGTGCATGTTTGGAAAAGCCATGGCGGTTGGCAAACAGGGCGTCCTCTTCCTGGATATGGCCGCTGTCGGGCAACAGGATCTTGCACAGGTCGCGCGTGCCGGTGGATGCGTACACATGGCCTGCGAAACCTTCCTTGGCCAGCAGGGGCAGGTAGCCGCTGTGGTCCAGATGGGCATGGGTCAGCAGCACCGCATCGATGGTATCGGGCACCACGGGCAGCGGGCTCCAATTGCGCAGACGCAGTTGCTTGTAACCCTGGAACAGCCCGCAGTCCACCAGCAGGCTTTTGCCTTCGTGGCGGACCAGGTACTTGGAGCCGGTGACCGTGTTGGCCCCGCCCAAGAAGGTAATGCTTACGCCCATGATTGTCTATCCCCAAAAAGAAATGCCGTCTGATCCTTTATAGACCGGACGGCATGATTTGCCCAGCGACTGGGTCAGCTTAGCTGAAGAAACTCTTCAGGCGATCGGCCCAGGTGTCGCCCGAAGGAGAGTGCTTGCTGCCTCCCTTCTTGAACGACTCATCAAGCTCGCGCAACAGCTTGCGCTGGTGCTCGCTGAGCTTGACCGGCGTTTCCACCACGATGTGGCAGTAGAGGTCGCCGGGGTAGCTAGAGCGCACACCCTTGATGCCCTTGCCGCGCAGACGGAACTGCTTGCCGGTCTGGGTGCCTTCGGGAATGTCGATGGCAGCCTTGCCCGCCAGCGTGGGTACATCAATCTCGCCACCCAGGGCAGCAGTGATCATGCTGATAGGCACAGAGCAGTGGATGTCATCGCCGTCGCGTTCGAAGATGTCGTGCTTCTTGAGCCGGATCTCGATGTACAGATCGCCTGCGGGGCCGCCATTGGTGCCGGGTTCGCCATTGCCTGCGCTGCGGATGCGCATGCCTGCATCGATACCAGCGGGGATTTTGACTTCCAGCGTCTTCTGGCGCTTGATCTTGCCCTGGCCATGGCAGGCGGTGCAAGGTTCAGGAATGACCTTGCCATTGCCGCGGCAGGTAGGGCAGGTCTGTTGCACGCTGAAAAAGCCCTGGCGCATCTGCACATTGCCGCTGCCGCCGCAGGTGCTGCAGGTCTTGACCTGGGTGCCGGGCTTGGCGCCGCTGCCCTTGCAGGTGTCGCAGTTGTCCCAACTGGGGATGCGGATCTGGGCGTCCTTGCCCTTGGCCGCTTCTTCCAGCGTGATTTCCATGGCGTAGCTCAGGTCGCTGCCACGGTAGACCTGACGGCCACCGCCGGCGCGACCGCGCTGCTGGCCGAACATGTCGCCAAAGATGTCGCCGAAGGCTTCGGCAAATCCGCCAAAGCCTTCCGCACCAGGACCGCCCGCACCGCGGTTGGGGTCCACACCGGCATGGCCATACTGGTCGTAGGCGGCGCGCTTCTGCGCGTCCGACAGCATTTCGTAGGCCTCTTTGGCCTCCTTGAATTTCTCTTCTGCGACTTTGGAGCTGTCACCCTGGTTGCGGTCCGGGTGGTACTTCATTGCCAGTTTGCGATAGGCCTTCTTGATGTCCTCTTCGCTGGCGTTCTTGGGTACGCCCAGAATTTCGTAAAAGTCTCGTTTGGCCATGTTCAGTTTGGGTCTGTTTACAACGAAGAAGCCGCGTTGAGCCACCCAAGGTGTTCAACGCGGCGCAGGGGGCGAAAAACGCCCGGGTGATTAGCCCTTCTTGACTTCCTTGACTTCGGCGTCCACCACATTGTCGTCCGCGGGCTTGGTGGAGGCTTGCGCGCTTTCGTGCGCAGCACCTTCCGTGCCACCGGCTTCGGCAGCCTGCTTGGCCTGCATGTCGGCGTACATCTTCTCGCCCAGCTTCTGGCTGGCAGCCATCAGTGCTTCACTCTTGGCCTTGATCGCGTCCTTGTCGTCGGACTTGAGCACGTCTTCCACTTCCTTGAGGGCGGCCTCGATCTTTTCCTTCTCACCGGCTTCGAGCTTGTCGCCGTACTCGCCCAGGCTCTTCTTGACGCTGTGGGCATTGGCTTCGGCTTCATTGCGGGCCTGCACCAGTTCCAGCTTCTTCTTATCGTCGGCAGCGTTCAGCTCGGCGTCTTTCACCATTTGTTGGATCTCAGCTTCGGTCAGACCGGAGTTGGCCTTGATGGTGATCTTGTTTTCCTTGCCGGTGCCCTTGTCCTTGGCGCCCACGTGCAGGATGCCGTTGGCGTCGATGTCGAACGACACTTCAATCTGCGGCACGCCACGGGCTGCTGGCGGAATGCCTTCCAGGTTGAACTCACCCAGCAGCTTGTTGGCAGAGGCGATCTCGCGTTCACCCTGGAACACCTTGATGGTCACGGCAGGCTGGTTGTCGTCCGCGGTGGAGAAGGTCTGTGCAAACTTGGTCGGGATGGTCGTGTTCTTGGTGATCATCTTGGTCATCACGCCGCCCAGGGTTTCGATACCCAGGGACAAAGGTGTCACGTCCAACAGCAGCACGTCCTTGCGGTCACCGGACAGCACCTGGCCTTGAATGGCAGCACCCACGGCGACGGCTTCATCGGGGTTCACGTCCTTGCGCGGCTCCTTGCCGAACAGTTCCTTGACCTTTTCCTGCACCTTGGGCATGCGGGTCATACCACCCACCAGAATCACGTCATGGATGTCGGCAGCGGACACGCCAGCGTCCTTCATGGCAGTGCGGCAGGGAGCGATGGTGCGCTCGATCAGTTCCTCGACCAGGCTTTCCAGCTTGGCGCGGGTGAGCTTGATGTTCAGGTGCTTGGGGCCGGAGGCATCGGCAGTCACATAGGGCAGGTTGATGTCGGTCTGCGCGCTGCTGGAGAGCTCGATCTTCGCCTTTTCGGCGGCTTCCTTCAGGCGTTGCAGGGCCAGCACGTCCTTGCTCAGGTCCACGCCTTGTTCTTTCTTGAACTCGCTGATGATGAAGTCGATGACGCGCTGGTCAAAGTCTTCGCCACCCAGGAAGGTGTCACCGTTGGTGGACAGCACTTCGAATTGCTTTTCTCCATCGACATCGGCGATTTCAATGATGGACACGTCAAAGGTACCGCCGCCCAGGTCATACACAGCGATCTTGCGGTCGCCCTTTTCATTTTTGTCCAGACCGAAGGCCAGTGCGGCTGCAGTCGGTTCATTGATGATGCGCTTGACATCCAGACCAGCGATGCGGCCAGCGTCCTTGGTGGCTTGGCGCTGGGCGTCATTGAAGTAGGCCGGCACGGTGATCACGGCCTCGGTCACGGCTTCACCCAGGTAGTCTTCGGCAGTCTTCTTCATCTTGCGCAGAACGTCGGCGCTGACCTGTTGGGGCGCAAGACGGTTGCCGCGCACTTCCACCCAGGCGTCACCGTTGTCGGCAGCAGCAATCTTGTAGGGCATCAGGTCGATGTCCTTTTGCACTTCCTTTTCGGTGAACTTGCGGCCGATCAGGCGCTTGACTGCGTACAGCGTGTTCTTAGGGTTGGTCACGGCCTGGCGCTTGGCGGATGCACCGACCAGCACTTCGCCGTCTTCCTGGTAAGCAATGATGGAGGGCGTGGTACGCGCGCCTTCTGCGTTCTCGATCACTTTGGCCGTATTGCCTTCCATGATGGCAACGCAGCTGTTGGTGGTACCGAGGTCAATGCCGATGATTCTTCCCATGATTTACTCCTGATAATTCAAAAAATTCAGATGTGGATAACTTGTGGGCTACTTGTGTGCTTTCAAGCCCATTTGGTGGATTACTTGTGATTACTTGGGAGCTGCCACAGTGACCAGGGCAGGGCGCAGCACGCGGTCTGCGATGGAGTAGCCCTTTTGCAGCACGGTGACGACCGTGTTGGCTTCCTGCTCGGCAGGCACCATGCTGATGGCCTGGTGCTGATGCGGGTCAAATCGTGTTCCCGCGGCGGGGTTGATGGCCACCACCTTGTTGCGTTCCAGCGCGGCAACCAGCTGGCGCAAGGTGGCTTGGGCACCTTCGCGGATCTGTTCAACCGTAGCGTCCTTGATGATCAGACCGGCTTCCAGGCTGTCGGCAACCGGCAGCAGGCTTTCGGCAAAGCTTTCCACCGCGAACTTGCGCGCCTTGGAGATTTCGTCTTCAGCACGGCGACGGGCGTTTTCTGCTTCTGCCTTGGCGCGCAGGAACTGGTCGGCCAGATCCGCACTTTTGGCCTGCAGCGTAGCCAGTTCGGCTTGCAGCTTGGGCAGGGCGTCCGCTTCATGCGCATTCAGGGTGGCAATGAGCTCCTCGGCACTTTGCTGGCTTTGCGTGGATTCAGTGGGAGTGGGGTTGGAAGTTGGTTCAGTCATGCTGGATGGGGTGCCGCAGTGGCTGCTAATAAAACGTTGCCCAGCACATGGGGGCAATCGGGAAGGTTTCAAGTACTCGCTAACACAAATTGTGTAGGCGGGGACGGGCTAGGGGAATCAGCCGATGACGTCCAGCAGTTCGACGTCGAACTTGAGCGTGGCGTTGGGAGGAATCACGCCGCCCGCACCGCGTGCGCCATAGCCCAGGGCGGCAGGGATGATCAGGGTACGGGCGCCGCCCACCTTCATGCCTGCCACGCCTTCGTCCCAACCCTTGATGACCATGCCAGCACCCAGACCAAAGACAAAGGGGTCATTGCGGTCCTTGCTGGAGTCAAACTTGGCGCCTTGCACGCCGTCGTTGTAGAGCCAGCCGGTGTAGTGCACCTTGACGCGCTTGCCAGCGACCGCTTGCGTGCCGCTGCCCTCGACCGTGTCCAGATACTGAAGTCCGCTTGTAGTGGTTTGCATGAAGTTTCCTTGGGGTTATGCGTGATGGCGCAGGGCACCAATCCTGCGCTCCTGATTCGGCAGCGCGGGCAAACCGGCAATTATGCCGCAAGGCCTCTGAGCCGGGCCTATGGGAATTACTTCACTTTCTTGGTCAGCCCGGCTGCCCAACGGGTGGCGAATGCAGGCAACTCAGCCAGTCTTTTGGCCAGATCGGAGCCGGCCGGGGTCAGGCAGTAGCCTTCGCTGACATGGGTGACGAACCCCGCTTCGCGCAGTTCCTTGATACGGGTGTTCAGTGTGTTGGGGGTGATTCCGCCCACGCTGTCCTGCAAAAGCCGGAAGGTCTGTGCGTGCCCATCCCTCAGAGCCCAGATCACTCGCATGGCATAGCGGGATTCCAGCAAACCCAGCAACTGTCCCAGAGCCTGCGATTCTTTTGCACTCATGCACTCAACCTTCTTTTAGCAACGCGTTTTCTTGCCAGCTTATCGCAATTCAGGCCTTGCTACAAGATTCATAGCTAAGAGTCGGCCAAATGGTTGTCTTGCACTTGTCAGTGCCCTGGCGTGGTGCTAAGGTGTCCGGCAGTCAAAAGGCACATGGCCCGCAATGGAGAAAATAAATGGAATACAACTTTGATCAGGTCCACAATTATTACGAACGCCTGGTATTCGAGGAAGTCGCTGTCCGCGCGCAAAGCGAGGCATATAGCCACTTCACCCCTGACATGCTGGCCGACGTGGCCTGTCTCTCGCTGAACCGGCTGCCCGCCCGCTATGTGCGCCACGATGTGGACATGATGTTCTACCTCACCGAGCAGGAGCGCCATGCGATCGAGCAGTCGCTTGATGAGGTGCTGAAGTTCTCTTTCGGCTTTGTGCAGGAGCGCCTGGCCCGCTCGGCGCGCTGATCCGGCACTACTTACTCAAACCCGCTGCACATCTCCTGTTGCATCGCGCACCCACTGCGCGCGCTGCAGGCCGCGTAGCGCGCTGCAGACCATCAGGGCTTGCGCTGACAGTGCGTCCTGCAGGTGCAGCACTTTCTCGGTGATGTGGGGGCAGCGCTCCAGCAGGCGCGTGCGCATCACGCCTCTCAATACGCCGCTGGCCAGCGGCGGTGTGTACCACCGACCGTTGGATTGGATCAGCAGGTTGCTGCGTGCGCCTTCGCTCAACTCTCCCAGCGCGTTGACAAAGATGGTGTCAAACGCGTCCAGTGCCACGGCCTTCCGGATGGCCGCGTCGTAGCCGCTGCGCAAGGATGTCTTGTGCATCAACAGGGCAGTCTCATGCGGTGGCAGCAGGGTGTCCGACAAGACCAGACGCGCCGGACCGAGGGCCAATGGCGGCAGCGCTGCATGCTGCACGGTCATGCTGCCATCGTGGCACAGGTCCAGACGCATCCGGTACTGCTGCGTCGGCTCCAGCGTGGCGAGCTTCTGCTGCAACACCTCGTCCATGTCCTGCTCATCCATGCGAAAGCCCAAGGCCTCTGCGCTGCCCTGCAAACGGCGGCGATGGTGGTTGAGGTGGTGGATGCGGCCGTGGCTCACGCGCATGGTTTCAAACAAGGTGAAGCCCGGGTCCATGGCAGTGAGGAAGCGGGCCTTGGCCTGGGTTTCGGCATATTCCGTGTGCGCGTCTGAATCCAGCACCACCCCACTGCCCACGCCCAGGGTGACAGGCCTGCGCCCGGCCTGGGCAGCGCCCAGGGTCAAGGTTCGGATGGCAACCGACAGGCAGAAATCTCCCATTGCTGCATGCGCCTTGGGCGCATCTATCCAGCCGATGGCGCCGCAGTACAGGCCGCGCGGCGAAGACTCGAGATCGGCAATCAGGTCCATGGTGTGCAGCTTGGGCGCCCCAGTGATGGAGCCACAGGGAAACAGGGCGCGCAATACCTCAGCAAATCCCACGCCATCACGCAAGGTCGAAGTCACCGTAGACGTCATCTGGTGCACGGTGGTGTAGGTTTCAATCGAAAAGAGATGCGGGACCCGGACCGAGCCTATCGATGAAATGCGCCCCAGGTCATTGCGCAGCAAGTCCACGATCATCACGTTCTCGGCGCGGTTCTTGGTGTCGTGCTGCAACCAACGGGCCTGCTGCTGGTCGGCTTCAACATCCTGCAGGCGCGCAGCGGTTCCCTTCATGGGTCGGGCAGTCAGTTGCCCGACGTGGTGACGCAGAAACAGTTCCGGGGACGCAGAGATAACCCATTGGGCATCTTGATCAGTTCCGCCATCCTTTGAACCGGGCAGGCATGCCAACGCACCAAAGGCCACGGGCTGCATGCTGCGCAGGCGCCGGTACAGCGCCACAGGAGAACCATACTGTGACCCCTGCATCCGCAGGGTGTAGTTCACCTGGTAGGTCTCACCCCGGCTGATCAGGTCGCGAATGCGCGCAATGTCACTCGCGAATCGCTCGGGTGTTACGCTGCTCTGCAGATCGCATACGCCTGCGGCACCGGGCGCATCGCAGCCTTCGCGCTGTGCCAGCCACTGGGATACGGCATCTGCGCAGAGGTGCTGCAGAGAACGAAAAAGGAATACACGCAACGCGCTGGCGTCGTCCTGCGCGAGCGCAGCCAGTCCTGCTTGCTGGAGCTTGCTGCCCCATTCGTAGTCGATGAAGAGCGCCGCATGCAGGCCCGCTTGCTGGTCGGTCTGCACCAACTGCCAGAAGGCGTCCAGCGACTGCGCATCGGTGCAGCGGCGCTCATGCACAAACCCGCTGTACAGCCTGCTGGTGGGACTCTGCGCCGTGGCATCACAGTCGTCCAGCAGGACAAATACGTCATCCAAAGCAACTCCTCATCAGGGGAAAAGCCTCTGCGCTGGCGCAGAGGCGTCCCGGCGCAACACCGGGAACCGTATCCCTGATTACAGCGTGTCGGTGAAGCTGCGCAGTTTGTCGGAGCGACTTGGGTGTTTCAATTTGCGCAAAGCCTTGGCTTCGATCTGGCGAATGCGTTCGCGCGTCACGTCAAATTGCTTGCCCACTTCTTCCAGCGTGTGGTCGGATGTCATTTCGATGCCGAAGCGCATGCGCAGCACCTTGGCCTCGCGCGGCGTCAGGCTGTCCAGGATGTCCTTGACCACGTCGCGCAGACCGGCCTGCATGGCGGCTTCCATAGGCGCCGTGTTGGCGCTGTCCTCGATGAAGTCGCCCAGGTGGCTGTCGTCGTCGTCGCCGATCGGCGTTTCCATGGAGATCGGCTCCTTGGCGATCTTCATGATCTTGCGGATCTTGTCTTCCGGAATCTCCATCTTCTCGGCCAGCACGGAGGCATCGGGCTCAAAGCCGAATTCCTGCAGGTGCTGACGGCTGATGCGGTTCATCTTGTTGATGGTCTCGATCATGTGCACCGGAATACGGATGGTGCGTGCCTGGTCGGCAATGGAGCGGGTGATGGCCTGACGGATCCACCAGGTGGCGTAGGTCGAGAACTTATAGCCGCGGCGGTATTCGAACTTGTCCACCGCCTTCATCAGACCGATGTTGCCTTCCTGGATCAGATCCAGGAACTGCAGGCCGCGGTTGGTGTATTTCTTGGCAATGGAAATCACCAGGCGCAGGTTGGCCTCGATCATTTCCTTCTTGGCCGCGCGCGAAGAGGCCTCGCCTTCGTTCATGCGCTTGTTGATGCCCTTGAGCTGATCCAGCGGCACCACCACACGGGCCTGGATGTCGGCCAGCTTTTGCTGCAGATCCTGCACCGGCGGAATGTTGCGGCCCATGATGGAGCTCCAGGGCTTGCCGGCAGCGGCCTGCTTTTCGATCCACTTGAGGTTCAGCAGATTGGAAGGTGCCGGGTTGCCGTTCTTGTCGCGGCCACTGAACTCGGCAATGAAGTTTTCCTGCGGGTAGCCGCACTTGTCCACGATGATGCGGCGCAGTTCGCGTTCCTTCTTGCGCACATCGTCCACCTGGCCACGCACCATGTCGCACAGCTTCTCGATGGCCTTGGCGGTGAAGCGGATGGTCATCAGCTCTTCGCTCAGCAGCTTCTGGGTCTTGACGTAGTTAGGCGTGCCGTAGCCTTCCTTGTCGTAGACCTTGTGCACTTTTTCGAACAGCTCGCGCAGGCGGTCAAAGCGTTCCAGCGCCTGCTTCTTGAGCTCTTCGAGTTTCTTGGTCAGTGCCTTGGAGCCGCCCTTGCCGTCGTCATCGTCGGCTTCGTCGAACTCGTCGAAGTCTTCTTCGGCCACATAGTCGTCGGCCTCGTTGGGGTTGGAGAAGCCGTCCACAATGGTGGTGATGACGACTTTGCCTTCGCGGATTTCCTCGCCCAGGCGCAAGATCTCGGCGATGGTGGCGGGCGATGCACTGATCGCTTCCATCATGGCCATCAGGCCGCCTTCGATGCGCTTGGCGATTTCAATTTCGCCTTCGCGGGTCAGCAGTTCCACGGTACCCATTTCGCGCATGTACATGCGCACCGGGTCGGTGGTGCGGCCGAATTCGCTGTCCACGGTGGACAGGGCGGCTTCGGCTTCTTCTTCAGCTTCTTCCACCGTGGCAGCGGTGGATACATTGTTGTTGAGCAGCAGGGTTTCCGCGTCCGGCGTCTGTTCGTACACCGCCACGCCCATGTCGTTCAACATGGAAATCACCACTTCCAGTGTTTCGGCATCGATCAGCTTGTCGGGCAAGTGGTCGGAGATTTCGCCGTGGGTCAGGTAGCCGCGGGTCTTGCCCAGGGTGATCAGGGCCTTCAGGCGCGAGCGGCGCTTGGCCATGTCTTCTTCGGACAGCACGGTCTCGTCCAGACCGAATTCCTTCATCAAGGCGCGTTCCTTCGCCTTGCTGATCTTCATGCGCAGTGGCTTGACCTTTTCGCCGCTGGCAGCTGCAGCTTCCGGTTCACCGACCAGGTCCGCTTCAATGTCGGACATGTCCAGATCATCGGCGTCACCAGCCGACGCAGCGGCCGCCTTGGGTTTGCGTCCGCGCTTGGCTCCGGTCTTGGCAGGTGCGCTGGATTCCGCAGCCGCAGCCTTGGGAGGGCGACCCGGCTTCTTCTTGGTCAGTGTGTCTTCGGGTTCTGCGGCTTTGGAGGAGGCTTTGGATGCGGGCACGGAGCTGGCTTTCTTGTCGGTCTTGGCGGCTGACTTTGCGGCTGGTTTGGCAGTGGACTGAGCGGGCTTGGCTGATTTTTGAGCGGGCATGCGAAAACCTCAGGACAACAAAAACAATTTGGGCGAACAGAACAAACTTCAACCAGAAGCGCAAATGGGCCTCAGGTGGCAGGGATGGGAAGGAGATTCCCTTGGCAAGATGTGGGGGCGATCATTTGGGATGCAATCCTTGCGGAGAGGTGGCCTGTGTGAACGTGGTCTACTTTGGCCGGGCCCGGAGGTGTTGCTGTCGCTCTTGCCGAATCAACCGAGGATTATACCGTCGTTTTGGATTTTCTCGATAGCGGCAATGAGTTGTTTCTTGCGTGCATTGAGGACTTTGTAGCGCTCCAGGGCCTGCGGATCGGCCTTGGAGGCGGCAATGGCCTCCTGCTCCAGCAGGTTGAGGCGGTCTATCAGCATGCGGTTGAGCAGATCGCGCAACTCCGTGCCGGATTCGCTGACCGGCTGCACCGGAATGGCCAGCTCGCCCATCAGCCGCAGAGCCAGGGGCTCGCAAGCGTGTCCGGCCAGGCTCTCGCGCAGGGCTTCCCAGGGCAGGGCACCATGGTCATGCAACTGCGCTTCCAGCCAGGCCATCAGGGGGCCATGGGGTTCGGGCAATTCGCATAAAAGCCCGTGGTCCTCATTGCTGAGTACAGACCACAGTTCGGAGTGCCCCAAAAGAATGCGCGTTGCGTGGTCGGCCCTGCTGGTTGGTGCGGTGCGGGAGCCCGTTCGTCCGCCCGAGTAGCCGTAGTTGCCCCCAGAGCCGCCCTTGTTGTAGGGGCGCTTACCGGAGTTGCCAAAACCCTGGCCCGGAGCAAAACCGCTCTCTGTCTTGCGCCAGGTGTTGTTGCGCTGCTGCTGGGCCGGAGCAGCGGTGGGGTTCCACAGCTCGGCCAGCTCTCGACCGGTGAGTTGCACCAGGTCGGCGATCTCGCCCAGCAGCTGCATCTTGAGAGCGCCCTCGGGCATCAGGTTCCACAGCGGTTTGGCATTGCTGGACAGGTGTGCCCGGCCTTCCGCGCTGTTGAGGTCCAGGCCTTCGCGCGCCGATTCAATCAGGAAGCGGCTCAGGGGTGTGGCCTCCGACACATAGCGCGCAAAGGCCTCTTTGCCATGGGCGCGGATGAAGCTGTCCGGATCGTGCTCGGGCGGCAAAAACAGGAACTTGATGCTGCGCACGTCGGTGGCATAGGGCAGGGCGCCGTCCAGCGCCTTGCGCGCAGCCCGGCGGCCGGCGGCGTCGCCGTCAAAGCTGAACACCACAGCGTCAGTGAAACGGAACAGCTTTTGCACATGGTCGGTAGTGCAGGCCGTGCCCAGCGTGGCTACCGCATTGGGAAAGCCCAGTTGTGCCAGGGCCACCACGTCCATATAGCCCTCGGTCACCAGCACGTAGCCCTGGTCACGCAGGGCCGAACGGGCTTCGAACAGGCCATAGAGCTCGCGGCCCTTGCTGAACACAGGCGTTTCGGGTGAGTTCAGGTATTTGGGCTTTTCGTCACCCAGCACGCGCCCGCCAAAGCCTATGCACTCGCCCTTGATATTGCGGATGGGAAACATCACCCGGTCACGGAAGCGGTCATAGCGCTTGTCTTCACCACCGTCCTCTTCCACGTTGTGGATCACCAGGCCGCTTTCCACCAGCAGCGGATCGTCATAGTGCGGGAACACGCTGGCCAGGCTGCGCCAGCCCTCGGGTGCATAGCCCAGGCCGAACTGCTTGGCCACTTCGCCGGAGAGGCCACGCCCCTTGAGGTAGGCAATGGCGCGGGGCGAATCCTTGAGGTGCTTGCGGTAGGACTCACCGGCTTTTTCCAACACCGAGGTCAGCGTGTGCTGCTTTTCGCGCTGCTCCTGCGCGCGGGCACGGTCCTGGGGCGAGGCGTCATCTTCCGGGACCACCATGCCGTATTGCTGGGCCAGGTCGTGCACCGCTTCGATAAAGGTCATGCCGGCATGGTCCATCAGAAAGCTGATGGCGTTGCCGTTCTTGCCGCAGCCGAAGCAGTGGTAGAACTGCTTGGTGGGGCTGACCGAGAACGAGGGCGACTTTTCACCGTGAAAGGGGCACAGCCCCATGAAGTTGGCGCCGCCCTTCTTGAGCGGCACATAGCGGCCCACGATCTCCACGACGTCGGCGCGGGCAAGCAGTTCCTGGATGAAGGTTTGCGGGATGGCCATGGCTGTACTGTAGTGGCTAGTCGCCCAGGACTACGCCTTCGCGGCGGGGGTCGGCGCCGCCGAAGAAGCCGGTGGCCGTGCGGGTGATGGCCTGCAGGCCACTGGGCAGTGCGGTGGGCGTGACTACGTGTCCGCGTGCACGCAGGGCTTCCAGGGTGGTGGTGGGCATGCGCCCTTCTTCGACGTACAAGGGCCCACCCAGGCTGCCGAAATTGGGCAGGTCAATGGCCTGCTGCGCGTTCAGGCCCCAATTCAGCGTGGCTATCAGCGTCTTGGCGGTGAAATGGATGATCATGGCGCCACCCGGGCTGCCCGCACTCATCACCACCTGGCCGCTGTCCTTGTCGAAAACCAGCAGGGGTGACATGGAGGAACGCGGACGCTTGCCCGGCTCCACCCGGTTGGCAATGGGCCTGCCGTCGCTGCCCACCGGTTCGAAACTGAAGTCGGTCAGCTGGTTGTTGAGCAGAAAGCCCCCGGCCAGCCCTTTGCCCCGGTTGACCAGCAGGCGCGCACCCCAGTTGCTCTCGATGGTGGTCGTCATGGCCAGCGCATTGCCGTAGCGGTCGAAGATGGAAATGTGCGAGGTGCCGTACTCCGGCTGATCCGGCATGGGCGCGTATGCCATGCGGATAGCCCCTTGCGCACCTTGAGCTTGCGGGGACAAGGCGGGCACGCCTGGCGATACGCTGGGCATGCGCATGCTGCCGGGCTGCAGGTTGATGGCCTTGGCGCGCGCTGCCAGGTAGTCGGGTGCCAGCAGACCGCTCCACAGGGCGTCGGGCACCTTCACGAAAGCCGGGTCCCCTACGTACTGGGCGCGGTCGGCAAAAGCAAGTCGGGATGCCTCGGTGTACCGGTGCAGCCACTCGGGGCCGGGCAGGCCGTTTTCCAGCGGCAGTGCGTCCGCACCACTGGCCTGGAGCATGCCCAGGATCTGGCCTATGGCCAAGGTGCCGGAACTGGGCGCGGGCATGCCGCACACGGTGTACGTCTTTGTGGCAACGGCATGGTCAAAGCACAGCGGCGTACGCACCTGGGCCTTGTAGCCGGCCAAGTCCTGCAGGGTCATCCCACCGGGGTTGGTGTGCTGCTGCACCTTGCGCACGATGGCCTTGGCAACGTCGCCCGCCATCAGGGCGTCGGGCCCCTGCTCGGCGATGGCCTGCAAAATGGCGGCCAGCTCGGGATTGCGCAGTACATGGCCCACGGCGAGCGGCTTGCCCTCTGCATCGAAGTAGAAGTGGCGCGCGTCCGGATCCAGCTGCAAAGAGGTGTCGCCGGAAAGCAGCGTGGCCATGCGTGGACTGATGGCAAAGCCCTCAGTGGCTAGACGTATGGCTGGCGCAAACAAATCTTTCCAAGGCAGCCTGCCATGGTCCTTGTGCGCCAGCTGCAGCATGCGCAATACGCCTGGCACACCGACCGAGCGCCCGCCCACGATGGCATCCTTGAATTCCATGGGCTTGCCCTGTGCATCCAGAAAGAGCTCCGGCGTGGCAGCGGCTGGCGCTGTTTCACGTCCGTCGTAGGCCTGGATGCCGTCGCGGTTGGCATGCATCAGAAAGGCGCCACCGCCTATGCCGCTGGACTGCGGTTCCACTAAGTTCAGGACCATCTGGATGGCGATGGCCGCATCCACAGCCGTGCCGCCCGCTTGCAGGATGTGTTGCCCGGCCTGGGTTGCCAAGGGATTGGCTGCTGCTATTGCGTAGGTCCGGGTGGCACGGCCCTCCTTGGGCGTAAAGCCACTGGCGCCTTCTGGCTGCACCAGCGGCTGCGCCAGCGCGGCAACGCCAAGCCCCAGCAGCGCGCACCAGCCGAGGGCGGTGCGCACACGGTGCTTCATGTTTTGGCCCTGGGCACGCGACCCAACAGGTAGAACTCCGGATTGGGCATCATGCCGGTGACACTGGCCACGCGATTGGACAGACCAAAGAAAGCGGTGATGCCGGTGATGTCCCAGATGTCTTCATCATTGAAACCATGGGCCTGTAGCGCTTCAAAGTCGGCTTCGTCCACGGCATGGCTTTGGTTGCAGACCTTCATGGCAAAGTCCAGCATGGCACGCTGGCGCGGGGTGATGTCGGCCTTGCGGTAG
Organism: Rhodoferax sp. GW822-FHT02A01; assembly: GCF_038784515.1. Lineage (NCBI taxonomy): Bacteria > Pseudomonadati > Pseudomonadota > Betaproteobacteria > Burkholderiales > Comamonadaceae > Rhodoferax > Rhodoferax sp. GW822-FHT02A01. The sequence continues at coordinate 4,796,326 of NZ_CP152376.1, read as the reverse complement.
TTCACCGCGACTTGGTCGGCAACCAGGGGCTTTTTCTCGTAAATGCGCAGCAGGGCACCGTGGGCCACCACGCAATACAGGCACTGGTTGGCCGCACTGGTGGCGGTGACGATCATTTCGCGGTCGCCCTTGGTGAGGCCGGAGTCTTCGCGCAGCATCAGCGCATCATGGTAGGCAAAGAAGGCACGCCACTCGGCAGGGCGGCGCGCCAGCGCGAGGAACACATTGGGGACAAAGCCGGATTTTTCCTGCACCTCCAGAATTTTGGTCTGGATGTCCTGGGGCAGGGTATTGAGATCTGGCAGTGGGAAGCGCATGGCAAGACTCCTGGGGTTGGCATGGGGCGGTGTGGGGCAGGGCGATTGCCGTGCCGGGCTACCGGAGCGCGGGTCAATAGTGGGGTGGCAACTCGTCGCGCAATGTGCGCGCCTGGCCGCCTTCGGCGGTACTGGCCGAGAGTTCGCGCAGATCGCGCACCTGCGCAACCAGGGCGTCGATGGTCTGTTGCTGGCGGATGATGATCTGGTCGAGCTTGTCAATCACATCCTCGGCAAAGCTGGCCTTGATTTCCAGCGCTTCCAGGCGGCGTTCGATGTCATTGGTGTGGGTCATGGCATGGATTGGAACAGAAGACCGGGGCATGCACCTGGGTCACATGATCTTGACCAGCGTCTCCAGCTCATCTGGACTGACCGGTCGGGCAAACAGATAGCCCTGGCCGTAGTCGCAACCCGCTTCCAGCAGCAATTGGCGCTGCTGTTCGGTTTCCACGCCTTCGGCAATCACCTTCATGCCCAGCGCATGGGCCATCACGATGATGGCCTTGCACAGGGCCAGATCGGTGGAGTCGGGTATCAGGTGGCGCACGAAGGACTGGTCGATCTTGATGTAGTCGATGTCGAACTTCTGCAGATAGGCCAGGGACGAATAGCCCGTGCCAAAGTCGTCCAGCGATACCTTGATGCCGGCATCGCCAAAGGCCAGCAACTGCTCGCCCACGACCTCGCTGGTGTCGAGCAGCAAACCTTCGGTGATTTCCACCACCAGTGCTTCACCCGGCAAGCCCATGGCTTGCATCTGCATTCCCCAGGGCGCCTGTCCGGTGTCAACGTGGCGGAACTGCACCGGTGAGCGGTTGACGCTGATCTGGAAGTCGGGATGCAGGGTGTGGCGCCATTTCTGCACCTGGGCTGCGGCCTGCTGGAACACCCAGTCCCCGATGTCCACGATGAGCCCGCTGGATTCGGCGATCGGAATGAATGCCGCCGGGCTCACCATGCCGCGCTTGGGGTGCTGCCAGCGGATCAGGGCTTCGGCCTTGCGGATGACACCGGTGCCCAGCTCAATGATGGGCTGGTACAGCACGCGGAACTGGCCGTCGTTGAGCGCGGTGCGCAAATCGCTGGCCAGCCGTACCCGGGTCTGCGCTGCCTCCTGCAAGGCGGGTGTGAAAAAGCTGAAGCGGTTGCGGCCTTCGCCCTTGGCCACGTAGAGCGCCTGGTCGGCATTTTTGAGCAGATCCTCGATTTCGGTGGCGTCCAGCGGATACATCGTGATGCCGATGCTGGCGGATACAAAGACCTGCTCATCACCAATCTGGAACAGGGCGTCCATGGAGCGCAGGATCTTCTGCAGCAGCGGCTCCAGATGGTTGGTGTTGGAGATGTCGGTCAGGATGATGGTGAACTCGTCACCGCCCATGCGGGCTACGGTGTCGGAGTCGCGTACACAATGCTTGAGTCGCGTGGCTGCCTCCACCAGCAACTGGTCGCCGCTGTCATGGCCCAGGGTGTCGTTGACTTCCTTGAAATGGTCCAGATCGATGAACAGGATGGCCAGCTGCAGACCGTCGCGGCGGCAGCGCTTGATTTCCTGTTCCAGACGGTAGCGCAGCATGCGCCGGTTGGGCAGACCGGTGAGGGTGTCAAAAAAGGCCTGCTGGCGGATCAGCGCCTCTGCGTTCTTGCGCTCGGTAATGTCGGTATGGGTGCCAATCATGCGCAGTGGGCGTCCGTCAGCGTCACGGCTGATCACCATGCCGCGGCTCAATACCCACTTCCAGGTGCCGTCCTTGCAGAGCACCCGGTGCTCATTGTGGTAGGTCGGGGCTTGTCCGCTGAAATGGGCTTCCCGGTCCAGCTCCATCTGTTCCAGGTCGTCCGGATGGGTGCGTCGGTCCAGTTCCTCGGCGGTATTGCCGAGCTCGCCTTCGACAAAACCGTACATCTCGATCAGTCGCTTGGAGAAGTATTCGATTCCGGTGGAGATGTGCCAGTCCCAGACGCCGTCGCCCGTGCTCTCCAGTGCCAGTTTCCAGCGGTTTTCCGTGTCCAGCAAGGCAGCCTGGGCGACCTTGGCTTCGGTGATGTTCTGTATCACCGAGGTGCGCAGCACCAACTTTCCCTCAACCTTTTTCGAGGTGCCCACAGAATGGAGCCAGATGCGTCGACCCTTGGTCGTAATGGCCTGCAACTCAAGGTCATGGGACTGCTTGTCGCCGTAATAGGACTCGCGTAGCAAGGCGACCGACTCCGGCAGGAAGAAACGCTCCACCGTCCCCATGGCCGTGGTGGGCGTGTATTCCTGGGCCGAGGTTTCGAATATGCGATAGACGCCCTCGGTCCAGTACACGTGATCGGCCACCAGATCCACTTCCCAGCCACCCACCTGGGCCAGCGACTGCATGGAAGCCAGCAGCTTGTCCAGCCGCAGGCGGTCACTTTTTGCCTGCACGTAGTCGGAAACGTCTGTAAAAGTTCGCACCATGCCGCCGTCGGGCAACAGTTGCGACTTGACTTCCAGGGTGCGACCCTGGGTTGTCACGCGCAGATATTGCGAGGGCAAGGGTGCTTCTCCACCACTGGCAACATAGCTGCGGGCATGGTCATCCACCAACTCCAGCCTGGGGCCGAAATCGCCGCGGTCCATCTGCCTTTGGTTCATCTCCTTGAGCGTGGGCTGCGTGCTAAGGAATTCCGCGTCCAGGTTCAGGAGCTCGCACGCCCGCGCGTTGAAGGAACTCAGCTGCATCTGTCCATTGAAGACAAAAATGCCCTGGCTGATGCTTGAGAGCGTGTCGCGCAGGAGGTTGGACCGCTTCAGCAGCTCGGCTTCCACCGCCTTGCGGTCGGTGATGTCGGTATGGGTGCCGATGATCCGCAACGGTTGACCCTCCGGATCACGCTGCACCACCATCCCGCGCGTCACGATCCAGCGCCAGCTTCCGTCCTTGTGGCGCATGCGCATGTCCAAGGTGTAGACAGGCGTCTTGCCATCCAGATAATTCCGGAAGGTCTGTTGCATCAGCGCTACATCGTCGGGATGCACCAACCTCACAAAGGCTTCGAAGTTGGGCTTTACTTCCCCAACTTCATAACCCAGAATTTCTTGCCACCGGGCCGAGAAGGACTGCTCGCCGGTTGCCATGTTGTAGTCCCATACACCCAGGCCCGAACCTTCCAGTGCCAGCTTCCAGGGGTTGTCCTCCTCGGAAAAGGGCTTGGAATTGCTCCAGTGTTCGGTGGCTGAATGGTCGCTTGGCATCTCGGATTCGTATCGGCACGCAGGTTGGGCACACCTGCTTCCCCACTCGCCTGTTGGCGCTCAGATGCAAGCTCCGTCCCCCGCTTTAACTCTCAACCGCATATTACTTGCTTGGCCGTGCAAATTTGCGCGTCGTCCATTGCCCAAGGTCATCCACATAGGTAAATACCGCAGGGATCACCAGAAGGCTCAGGAAGGTGGAAGTGATCAGGCCGCCGATCACCGCAATGGCCATGGGCGCCCGGAAGCTGGTATCGGCTGCACCCAGCCCGATGGCAATGGGCATCATGCCCGCACCCATGGCCAGCGTGGTCATGATGATGGGGCGGGCCCGCTTGCGGCAGGCGTCCAGCAGCGCATCCCAACGGCTCATGCCGTGCTCGCGGCGCGCCAGGATGGCGTACTCCACCAGCAGGATGGAGTTCTTGGTAGCCACGCCCATGAGCATGATCAGCCCGATGAGGGACGGCATGGAGAAGCTCTTGTCCGCCAGCAGCAGCCCCACGAAGGCGCCGCCCAGCGACAGGGGCAGGGCAAACAGGATGGTCACCGGGTGCAGCAGGCTCTTGAACAGCAGCACCAGCACGATGTAGATGCACAGCACGCCGGTGAGCATGGCCAAGCCGAAGCTGGCAAACAGTTCGCCCATGACCTCGGCATCACCCACCTCGCGCACCGCCACGCCAGGCGGCAGGTTGCGGATGGAGGGCAGGTTCTGCACGGCAGCCGCCACCTCGCCCAGGGGCAGGCCGGAGAGTTCCACGTCGAAGTTGATGTTGCGCGAGCGGTCATAACGGTCAATCACAGCCGGGCCACCGGCCACCTCCAGCGTGGCCACTTGGCTGAGCATCACCGGACCGCGTACACCCGGCACGCTCAGGCGACCCAGCAAATCCAGGTCGCTGCGCGCCGCACTGTCGAGCTTGACCACGATGGGAATCTGCCGCTGGCTCAGATTGAGTTTGGGCAGGGCCGCGTCATAGTCGCCCAGCGTGGCGATGCGCAGGGTCTCGCCAATGGCGGAGCTGGTCACACCCAGGTCGGCGGCACGGGCAAAGTCGGGCCGTACCGCAATTTCGGGCCGGACCAGGCTGGCGCTGGAGGCAATGTTGCCCAGGCCCTGGATGGTGCGCAAATCCTTCTCCACCGCCAGTGCGGCCGAGGTGAGGGTGGCTGGGTCCTCGCCGCTGAGCACGAGCACATATTTCTCACCCGAGCCACCCAGCCCCACCTTGCTGCGGATGCCCGGTATGGGCTCCAGCGCGTTGCGGATTTCCTGCTCGATGCCCTGCTTGCGGGGGCGTTCGTGGCGCGGGTCGAGCTGGATGGTGAGTGTGGCCTTGCGCACTTCGGCTGCGCCGTCCGGTGCAAACGGGTCGCTGCCGGCGGTACCGCCGCCAATGGTGGTGTACACGCTCTTGACGTGGTTGATCTTCATCAGGCGCAAGCGGGCGTCTTCGGCCACGGCCTTGGTCTCAGTCAGCGTGGAGCCGGGGGGCAGTTCCAGAAAGGCCTGGGTCTGCGAGTTGTCATCCGGCGGGATGAAGCCCTTGGGCAGCAGCGGGATCAGCATCAGCGAACCCACAAAGAATGCCAGGGCTGCCAGCGCGGTGGTGAAGCGGTGCTTGACGCACCAGGCTGCCCAGCGCATGTACAGACCCAGCCAGCGCGGCTCCTTGTGGGCGGCGACCATAGGTTTGAGGATATAGGCCGCCATCATGGGTGTGAGCACCCGTGCTACCAGCAGCGAGGCGGCCACCGCCAGCGAAGCCGTCCAGCCGAACTGCTTGAAGAACTTGCCGGGAATGCCCGCCATGAAGGCTGTAGGTAGAAACACGGCGATCAGGGTGAAGGTGGTGGCAATCACGGCCAGCCCGATTTCATCTGCGGCTTCCATGGCCGCCTGGTAGGGCGTCTTGCCCATGCGCAGATGGCGCACGATGTTCTCCACCTCCACGATGGCGTCGTCCACCAGAATCCCGATCACCAGCGACAGGGCCAGCAGCGTCACCACATTGATGGTGAAGCCCAGATAGTGCATGCCGATGAAGGCCGGGATGGCTGACAGTGGCAAGGCCACGGCCGACACAAAGGTGGCGCGCCAGTCGCGCAGGAACAGCCAGACTACCAGCACCGCCAGCACCGCGCCTTCGTACAGCAGGTGCATGGAGCCGTCGTATTCCTCCTGCACCGGGGTCACGAAGTCGAACGCCTCGGTGATCTGGATGTCGGGGTGCTGTTTGCGCAGCTCGTCCAGGGCGCTGCGTACGGCATTGCCCACCTCCACTTCACTGGCGCCCTTGCTGCGGGCCACCTCGAACCCCACCACCGGCTTGCCATCCAGCAGCGCGGCAGCACGCGGTTCGGCTACCGTGTCACGGATGGTGGCGACCTGGTCCAGGCGGATGCGGCGGCCATCGCTGAGCGCAAACTCCATGGCATTGAGTTCCTGCGCCGAGGCCACGGTGGCCAGTGTGCGCATGGGCTGCTCCGCGCCGCCCAGATCGGCACGGCCACCGGCCGATTCCTGCTGCATCTGCTTGAGCTGGCGCGAGATATCTGCCGCCGTTGCACCCAGTGCCTGCAGCTTGGCAGGGTCCAGTGCCACCTCCACCTGGCGATTCACGCCGCCGACACGGTTGATGGCACCCACTCCGCGCACCGACAGCAGTTTGCGGGTGATGGCGTTGTCCACAAACCAGCTCAGGGCCTCGTCATCCATCTGCGTGGAACCAATGGTGTACGCCAGCACCGGTGAGCCTGCCAGATTGATCTTGCTGACGGCCGGGTCCCGCAGATCGGCTGGCAAGTCGGCGCGCACCTGTGCCACGGCAGAGCGCACATCGTCCACCGCTTCCTGGCCCGGCTTTTCCAGGCGGAATTCGGCGGTGATGGTGACGCCCCCATCCTGCACCTTGGTGTAGATGTGCTTGAGCCCCTGCAGGCTGGCAATGGCGTTCTCTATCTTGCGTGCCACCTCGGTTTCCAGCTGCGCCGGTGCGGCACCGGGCAGGGATGCGCTCACCACCACGGTGGGCAGATCCAGGTCCGGGAAGTTCTGCACTTTCATGGCGTTGAAGGACAGCAGGCCGGCAAAGGTGAGCATGACAAACAGCATCACGCCCGCTACCGGGTTCTTGATCGACCAGGCCGATACATTCATGGCGTGGTCCTCTTACTTGGCGGCAGCCGCAGCTGCCTTGCCATCGGCCACCGTGCCAATGCGCACGGTATCGCCATCGTTCAGGAATCCGGCACCGGCCACGGCGATGGTGGCATCGGCCTGCAGGCCCTTGAGCACCTCCACCTGGTCGCCCAGGCGCCGTCCGATTTCCACTTTCTGCTGTGCTACCTTGTTGCCCGCACCCAGGGCGAACACATAGTTGAAGCCGTCGCGCACGACCACCGACTGTTGCGGCACCGTCAGCCCGGCCGAGTTGCCCAAGGCAAACTCGCCCTTGGCAAACATGCCGGCCTTGACGCCGGCTTGGGTAGGGCTGCCTGCCAGATCTACGTAGACCAGAGCGGCGCGGGTCTGAGTGTCCACGGTGGGAGCCACCATGCGCACCTTGCCCTTGACCACCGTGCCGCTGGCCGTGGTGACCTGCACGGTGCTGCCAACCTGGATGCGGCCCAGTTCGGCAGCGGTCACTTCCGCGCGCCACTCCAGACGCCCCTGGCGTATCAGGCGGAACATCTCCGTGCCGGCTCCCAGCACCGCTCCGACCGTGGCGCTGCGCGCAGAAATCACGCCGCTGTCTGGTGCCAATACCTGTGCGTGTTGCAGGCGCAGCAGTTGCGAGTCCAGTTGCGCCTTGGCAGAGTCGACGCGGGCCTTGGCCGATAGCTCAGCAGTGAGATATTGGTTGACCTGCTGATCGCTCAGGGCGCCACTGCCTTTTACGGCGCGGGCACGTTCGGCATTGGCTGCTGCTTCGGCGGCATTGGCGGTGGCTTCGGCCAGCGCGGCGCGCGCCAGGGCCACATCGGCCTGCACGCTCTCGGCGGCAAAGGTGGCCAGCAACTGACCGCGGCGCACGCTGTCGCCAATGTTGGCGTGCAGCTCCTGCACCCGCAATCCGCCGGTCTCGGCGCCAATGCTGGCCTCCTGCCAGGCGGCAATGTTGCCGTTGGCGCTCAGCTTGATGGGCAGGTTGGCGGATGCGGCCTTGGTCACGCTCACGGTCAACGCGGCCTTGGCCGGTGCCGCAGCGGCGGGTGCATCCACTGCGTGTGCGTGGGGTGCTGCCAGCAACAGGGCGGACAGCCCCAGCACGGCGGTGACAGACAGGAGCAGTCCAAGGGAGACAGGGCGCAAGGTGAAGCGTTTCATGGTGTGTTTGGTTTCAGGCTATTGGGGTTGTTATGGCGTTGAACGGTGTGTTCGGCTCAGGGTGTGTTGGCGTCCCAGCCGCCACCCAAAGCCCGGTACAGGGCGACCCAGGCGCGGTTGCGTTCCAGCAGCAGATTGAGCTGGGTGGACTTGGCCGCCAGCGCTGTGCGGCGCGCGTCCTCCAGCTCCACCAGGCTGGCAAAGCCTTGCCGGTAGCGCTGCTCGGTGGCTTGCAGTGCCTCGTCATACCCTTGTGCAGAGACTTCGGTGTCTGCGCTGCGGGCATCGGTGCTTTGCAGATTGACCAGGGCTTCCTCCACTTCGCGCACCGCCTGGCGCACCTTGCCCTGGTAGGTCACCACCGAGGTGGCATAGGCGGCCTCTGCGGACTGCACGGCGGCGGCGCGTTTGCCGTTGTCAAACAATGGCAGGTTCAGTGCCAGGGGGCCGAAAGACCAGGTATTGAGATCCTGGTCCGCGTCATTGGCACTGAAGCGCAGCGCCCCGATGGAGCCGTTCAATGTCAGGCGAGGCAGGCGCTGGGCCTTGGCGCTGCCCACCTGGGCAGCGGCCACGGCCACATCGCGCTCGGCACTGAACACGTCCGGCCGTTGTGCGATGGTCTGTGCGGGAACATGCGTCACCGCCAGTGGTTTGGCGTGCAGCGGCTGCGCCAGCGCCGCCTGCAGCTGGGGCTGCAAATCGGCCTCTGCCAGGCCGGTGAGCGCCACCATCGCCTTGGTATTCAGCGCACACTGGGTGGACTGCTGCACCACGCGGTTGTTGGCTTCCGCAGCGCTTGCGCGTGCCAGTGCGGCCTGGGCCGGCGCAGTGAATCCGGCCTTGGCATTGATATCTGCCAGCCGTGCGGTCTGGGCACGCGAGGCCGCATCCGCGCGGGTCACCTCCAGCAACTGCATGCAGGTGGAAAGGTCGTAATACAGATTGGCCACATCGGCGGCAACCGACACGCGGGCGTCGTGCCACTGGGCCTTGCTGCCATCCACCTGGGCCTGTGCCGCGTTGTTCACGGCCTTGTTGGCCCCGACCAGATCGACCTCCCAGGCTGCCTGCAGACCCAGCGTCTGGGTTGTTCCCATGGGAACGCCGATTTGGGTGACGCCTCGGCTGGCGCTGTACTGTGCACTGACCTCGGGCACCAGTGCGGAAGCTGCTGCAGCCTGGTTGGCGCGGGCGGCCTCCATGCGTGCCAGGGCTTGCGAGACTGACGGGCTCACGCCTTGTGCCGCGTTGATCAGCTCCACCAGCAGCGGGTCTCCCTGCTGTTGCCACCACTGGGCCAATGCCACTACGTTGCCTTCATGCGGCAAGGGAGCCTGCCACTGATCGGCCACGGTGGCTGGTACCTGCGAGGGGGGGATCAGGCTGGAACATGCAGCCAATGTGAGCGTAGCTGCCAGGATGGTTAGGCGAAGAATGGGCGGATTCATGGTGGCGATTTTGCAGTGGTTTGCAATTTGGCATATCAGGTATGCAGGCAGCGAAGGATGGCGGCACGTACACTGCCCCCCAATTTCCTCGCAAACGCCCGGCCCATGCTTGATATCCTGTCCATCACCAGTCCGATCTACTTCATCATCGGCTTGGGATTTGGCCTAACAAAAGTGGGGTTGTTTTCCAAGCTGGACATGCGGGTGTTTGGCAAGTTTGTGCTCAATCTGGCCCTGCCTGCGCTGGTGTTCAAGGCGCTGTCGCAGCGGCAGTTTTCCGAAGTGTTCAACAGCAGCTATCTGCTGGCCTACATGGTGGGCACCTTGCTGGTGCTGGGCGTTGGCTATTCCTGGACGCGGTATGCAACGCGCCAATCGCCGCTGACCAGCACCTTCTACGCCATGGGCATGGGGTGCTCCAACAGCGGCTTCGTGGGCTACCCCATCCTGCTGCTGACGCTGGCACCGGTGGCCGGCGTGGTGCTGGCGCTCAACATGCTGGTGGAGAACCTGGTCATCCTGCCGCTGCTGCTGGTATTGGCCGAGCGCGGCAAGGGCAGTGGCCATGCGGGCAAGGCGTTGGCCCAGTCGCTGGTCAAGGTCGCCAAGACGCCCTTGATCGTGGGATTGCTGGCCGGGCTGGCCATCTCTATCTCGGGCTGGAAATTGCCAGCACCGGTGACACAGACCGTGACGCTGTTTTCCAATGCCAGCGGTGCCCTGTCGCTGTTCGTGATTGGTGGTGCGCTGGTGGGCTTGCCACTGGCCGGCATGGGGCAACGGGTATGGCCCATCGTGCTGGGCAAGCTGGTGCTGCATCCGCTGATGGTCTTGCTGTGCATTCTGGCCTTGCCGTATCTGGGGCTGGCAGCGTTGGACCCGTCACTCAGGACCGGTGCGCTGCTGCTGGCCGCCATGCCGATGATGGGCATCTACCCCACACTGGCACAGGCCTACGGGCAGGAAGACTTTGCCGCAGCGGCCACATTGGCTGCCACCGTGCTCTCGTTTTTCTCCATCAGCGCCTTGCTGTGGGTGCTGCAACACTGACTGTGATGGGAGCGATCGCCGCTCAGGCGGCCAAGCGGTGGTTTGCGGCGGGTAGCTCGGCGCGCAGGGCGTTCAGGTAGTTGCGTGCCATCTGGCCGGCGCCCACGGCAAGGGCGGGGTCGAACCAGGTCTTGGCACTGTCCTTGTCCACCGAACTACCGGCGGCCTGCACATGGCCTTGCATGCGTTCGGTATCCACCACCAGATAGGGCAGGGCGGATGCCATGGCCTTGGAGGCGGCGTGGGCAGACATGAGGAGCTGCGCCCATTCGGCCAACTCGGCCTGCCAGCCACCCAGGGCGCGCTCATGCTCCTGCGGCATGCTGGCCAGAATGGCCGCCACGCGCTGCGGTACGCGTTGTGCAGCGGCAAGTACCGCCATGCTGGCCACCGGATTGTTCTTGTGCGGCATGTCGCTGGATGCGCCGCGGCCGGGCTCGTGGCGCTCCCACACTTCACCCACCTCGAACTGGCCGAGCAGGGAGATGTCCTTGGCAATCTTGCCCAGGCTGCCGGTCATCAGCCCGAGTTCGCAGCCCAGCGCAATCCATTCGTCACGCTGGGTATGCCAGGGCGCGCAAGGCACGCCCAGTCCCAGCGCCTGCGCCATGTGTGCGGCGATCTGCGGGCCCTTGTCGCCCATGCGGGCCAGGGTGCCAATGCCGCCGCCCAATTGCACCTTGAGTGCGCCGGTCTTGACGGTCTGCAAACGCTTGAGGCTGCGCACCAGCGGGCCGGCCCAGTTCACGCATTTGAGGCCGAAGCTGGTCACCGAGGCCGGCTGCATCAGGGTGCGTGCCAGCATGGGAGTGTCCATGTGCTTCTGCGCCAGGTAGAAGATGGCGTCTATGCACTGGCGCAGATCGGCTTCCACCATTTCCAGCACGTCGCGGGTAATGAGCGCCATGCCGGTGTCGATCACATCCTGGCTGACACTGCCAAAGTGCACAAAGGGCACGGCATCGCGATTGAAGAGGCCCACGGTCTCCTTCAGCGTCTTCACCAGCGGAATGGCCAGACTGCCAGAGCGCGCGCTTTCGCGCACGATCTTGGAGGCGTCGAACAGATCGACCTTGCAGGTTCCCACGATGGACTGCGCAGCCGACTCCGGGATTAGGCCGGCAGCTGCCTGGGCCTGGGCCAATGCCGCTTCAAAGCGCAACATGGCGGCCACGAAATTGCGGTCGCCAAAGGCACCCATCACTTCTGGGGTCGACAGAAAGCCTTCAAAGACGTTGCTCATGGCCAGGTACTCGCAGCAGGCGCTCAGCCGGTGCGCTTGAGGCGCAGGGCATTGGGCAGCGGCACCGAGCGGCGCAGCACATCCTCACCCAGCCAGAGCGCCGCTTTTTGCGCGCGGCGGGCCACGACGTCCAGCGGCATCTGCTGGTAGTCATCGTTGAAGACTTCAAAGCTGTAGTCGCCGCGATAGCCCAGTTGGTGCAGCTTGAGCACCAAGGCGGCCAGGGCATCGCTGTGCACGCCTTCACCGGGGAAGACGCGGAAGGTGCGCGCCGTGCTGATGCGCTCCTCCACCGTCTTGATTTCGTTCCACATGAAGTCGGCCAGCTGCACCAGAAAGATCTTGTCCGGGTCCAGCAGCTCCAGGTCTTCCATGGGCGTCTTGGTGGCGAACATGTGGAAGGAGTCAAAGCCCAGCCCGAGGTTGGGCATGTCGGCCTCGGCAATGATGTCCCAGGCTTGCGGAAACTCGTTGATGTTGCGTCCCCAGGACAAGGCCTCGAACGCGATTTTGATGTTCATGGGAATGGCCAGCATGGCCAGCTTGCGCAGGTCCTGCACCAGCTTGTCCTTGTCGCCGGTGGCGTGCGTGGAGGTGGAGGAGCAGGCCAGCATCACGTGGCAGTCCAGCGCGTGGCACATCTCCATCATGGACTTGGCAATGTCCACCTTGTAGTCGTGCAGGTGTCCTGACAGGCCCTCGAAGTCGCGCAACACCTGAAAGCCGGTGACGCGCAGGCCGCTGTCCTTGACTTCCTGCACGGCAGCGCGCCAGCCGTCCGGGTGCCCTACCAGGTCGCGCGCCAGCAACATCACCTGGGTGAAGCCGGCGTTCTTGATGGCCTGCAGCTTGGCCTTGAGCGGGCCGGCCAGCGAGATGGTGTCCATCCCGAAGTTGTCGAAATTGCCCTGGAATTGCGTCATGGCGGATCAGCTCCGGACCTGTAGCACCAGCTCGAACATGGCTCCACTGACTGGTGTGCGGGTCAGGGCACCGCGCTGGGCCTGCTGCTCATCCTTGGGCGGAACGAAGTCCATGCCCAGCTTGCGCAGCGCTGCCACGGTGGCAGGCACGTCGGGCGTGCCCAGGCCTATGCGCTGCAGGCACTCGTCGTCTTCCACATCCAGGATGCCGGGCTCGGGCTCGATGAGCTGCAGGTAGAAGGTCTTGCACGGGCTTTGCAGAATGCGCCCCTTGGGCAGAATGCCAAAGCGTTGCGTGTCTTCCAGCGCGGTGAAGCCGAACAGTGAGCCGTAGAACTCGGTCCAGTCTGCCGTGCGCTCGTTGCCGATGTACTGCACCACGCCGAAGAGGTGCAGGCCGGTGACGGCCGGTGGATGCTGGTCCACGGTGGGAATGGGTATGAAGTCCACGTCGTAGATGGAGAAGTCGCCATGCCGGTCCACAAAATAGATGCGGCTGGTGCCCACGCCATGGATGGCCGGGATGTTGAGCTCCATCACCTCCACATGCACAGGTACGGCCCAGGCGCCGCGGTCTAACGCGCGCTTGTAGGCGGCGGCGGCATCCTGCACGCGCAGGGCGATGGCTGCAATCTGTGGGCGCTCGGTGACCACCGCACCGTCGCCATGGGCATTGACGATGATGTTCAGATCGCCCTGACGGTACAGCAGCACTTCACGCGAGCGGTGGCGGGCTATGGGCCGAAAGCCCATGGTCTCCAGCACGTTACCCAGTGATTGAGGTTTGGAAGTGGTGTATTCAATGAATTCCACCCCCATCAGACCCAGCGGGTTGGGGCCTTCGAAAATGTCCTCACGCTCGATGCCGCCTTGGCGTAGGTTCTGACTCTGTGGCATGGTAGGTTCTCCCGGTAGAAGGCGTCAGACGACGGAAGTCAGATCAGAGGCAGGCGCCGCAGCGGCACCGTGCGCACCGCCCAGGAACAGGCGTTCGATGTTCGGGTCCTCCAGCAGGTCGGAGGCGGGTTTTTGCAGCACCAGGCGGCCGGACTCCAGCGCAATCGCTTCGTCCGAAATCTTCAGGGCGCTCTTGACGTTCTGCTCCACCATGAGCACGGTGGTGCCCTGGTTGGCCAGACGGCGCAGCAGCTTGAACACATCCTGCACTACCATGGGGGAGAGGCCGATGGAGGGTTCGTCGATCAGGATCACCTTGGGGCGCAGCAGCAGGGCGCGGCCGATCTCCAGTTGCTTCTGCTCACCGCCGGACAGGGCCGATGCGGCCGAGTTCATGCGCTCTTTCACGCGGGGGAAGAACTCCAGCACCTCGGGAATGCGCTCGTGCGTGGTCTTCATGCCCAGCGTGATGCCGCCCAGTTCCAGGTTCTCGAACACGGTGAGCTGGCCAAACAGGTTGCGGCCTTGCGGCACGAAGGCAATGCCGTGTGCCAGCAATTGTTTCTGCGTTGCACCAGCGATTTCCACACCGTCGAGCTTGATGCTGCCTTGGCGCGGTTTGAGCAGGCCAAAGAGCGTCTTGAGTACGGTGGACTTGCCCGCGCCGTTGGGTCCGAGCAGCAGGGTAATGGTGCCCTTCTTGGCCTTGAACGACAGGTTGTTGAGGATCATGAAATCCTTGTAACCGGCCACTACGTCGTTGAATTCAATGCAGGTTTCAGACATGTTTTGTTCCAGGTGTTGTTTCTGCTTGCGTTTGGTACGAGGCATTGCGCGCGTTGCGGGTGGGCATGCTGCTGCCACCGGGGTGGATGGTTCCGCGAATGTCCTCCGCCCTGCAGGCTCCCCCTTTATTTCGCTGCACCACCCACCCCGATGTCAGCGGCAAACCGCAGTGTTGGCGTGCAATGACTGAAAGCCCTTGGCGTGCCAACAATGCCTCTTGACTCGGGATGGCGTGGCGCTCAGCGCGGTGAGGTAAAGGAGGAGGCCGAAGGCCGGGGGACACGAACGGCGCTGAGTGCCACGTCAGCCCGAGTCCCGCATGGCCACGCCCAGAAGAGCAAGCGACACGACGAGAACAGACGGCGGTGGTACGTGCGGAATGCGGCATGGCGTTAGCTGCCCAAATAGGCGTCCAGCACCTCTTTGTTGGCGCGGATTTCCGCCGGAGTGCCGATGGCCATGACCTTGCCTTCGACCATCACCATGATGCGGTGGCACAGGTCCATCACAAAGTCCATGTTGTGTTCAATCACCACAAAAGAACTGTGTTTGCCAATCTGCGGGTTCTGGTTGAGTTGCTTGAGCAGGGTGGAGATGCCGCCCACCAGACTCGGGTTCACACCGGCGCAGGGCTCATCCAGCAACACCAGATCGGGCTGGCTCATGAAGGCCATGGCAATGTCCACCAGCTTTTGCTGGCCGTACGACAGCTCGCCCGCTTTCTTGTGGGCCACGTGGCGGATGCGGAACTGGTCGATCAGTGCGTCGGCCTTGTCACCCAGACCGGAGTCGCCGGGGGCGAACATGCGGCTGAACATGGAGCCCTTGTGTTCCTGGGCAGCCACGATCAGGTTGTCGCGCACGCTCATCTTGCCGAATACCTGCAGCGTCTGGAAGGTACGGCCCACGCCGCGCCGGTTGAGCTCCAGCGGACCGAGCTGCGTCACGTCTTCGCCGTTGAGTTCGATCTTGCCGGCGTCAGGTGTGATCTGGCCCAGCATGCTGTTGAACAGCGTGGTCTTGCCTGATCCGTTGGGGCCGATCACGCCGAAGATTTCTCCGGGTTGCACCTGGAAGCTCACGCCGCCTACAGCCTGGATCGCGCCGTAGGATTTCTTGAGGCCGGTCACCTGGAGGACCGGAGCATTGGCTGCGCGGTCATGGTGGTGGGGATGTGTCATGCCTGGGCTCCCATGCTCTTGGCAGAAAGCGCGCGTGCAGCAGACGCTTCCTTGGCTTGTTTCTTGGCGCGGATGCGGTCGGGAATGCTCAGCAGACCGTCGGGCAACCAGATCATCAGCAGCACCACGGCGCTACCGAACACGAACAGATACCAGGCTTGGGCAAAGCGCAGCCACTCGGGCAGCACCACACCCACGGCAGCACCCAGTACCGGGCCCAGGAAGTAGCCGGGGCCGCCCACAACCACCATCAGATACATCATGATGGAGGAGCCCACGGCGAAGGGGGCAGGCTCAATGAACTGCACCAGCGAGGCCAGCAGGCCACCCGCAATGCCTGCATAGGCGGCACCGATGGCAAAGCTCAGCAAGGTGTAGGCGCGGGTGTTGATTCCCAGGCTCTCGGCGCGGATGGGGTTGTCACGCAGGGCAGTGAACGCCTTGCCCCAGGGGCTGCGCAGCAGGCCCATCAGCAGCAGGCCCATGACCACGGTAGCACCCAGCACGAAGTAGTAATAGGCCAGGTTGCTTTCCAGCGAATAGCCGAACAGCGAGGGGCGGGCAATGTTGTTGATGCCGAAGGTGCCGCCGGTCAGCCACTCTTCGTTGCGCATGACCAGCCACACCGCCGTGTTGAAGCCCAGGGTGGCGAAAGCCAGGTAGATGGTTTGCACGCGCAGGGCCGGAAAGCCCAGGATGATGCCCACCACAAAGCAGATCGCTGCGGCAACGGGCAGGCCCAGCCAGAAGCTCAGGCCGGCCTTCATCATCAAGGCGACCACGTAGGCGCCGATGCCGAAGAAGGCGGCATGTCCCAGGGACTTTTGACCGGCATAGCCGACGGTGAGGTTCAGGCCCATGGTGGCGATGACGAACACCATCCAGTAGCTCAGCAGGTAGATGCCGTAGTTCTTGAGAAAGGGCGGGGCGATCAGCAGAATCGCGCCAGCCACCAGCCAGGCAATGAGAGAGAATTTTTTCATGATGCGTGTCTCTTGCGGGTTCAAACCTTGCGCTCTTCCTTCTTGCCCAGGAGTCCCTGCGGCTTGAAGAGGATCACAACCATGAAGATCACCAGTGCGACGGCGTCCTTGTAGGCTGGCGAGATGTAGGCCGCAGCCAGGTTCTCGCAGATGCCCACAATCAGCCCGCCCAGCAGGGCGCCGCGGGAGTTGTTGAATCCACCGATGATGGCGGCGAAGAAGGCCTTGTTGCCCAGGCTCTCACCCATGTCGAACTTGGCCAGATAGGTGGGCGTGACCAGCAGCGCGGCAGCCACGGCCAGCACGGCGTTGATGGCAAATGCGTAAAAGATCATGCGGGGCACGTTGATGCCCAGCACCGAAGCACTTTCGGTGTTTTGCGCAACTGCCTGCATGGCGCGACCGGTCACCGTCTTGGTCATGAAGGCCTGGGTTGCAAACACCAGCGCGATGGCCAGCACAAAGGTACCCACATCAGCCAGCGTGATGGTCACGCCGGCGATGTTGTACAGCTTGTCGGCAAACAGACTGGGAAAGGGTGAGGCTTCTGCGCTGTAACCAGCACGGATGACGCTGCGCATGGAGATGGACAGGCCGATGGTGGCCACCACGATGGGCATCATGCCGTACTTGAACAGTGGGTCCACTATGCCGCGCTTGAAGACCCAACCCAGGACCACTACAGCCACCAGGGCCGACAGCCCGAAGCTCACCAGCAAAGGTGCGCCCATGGACATGAAGGCCAGCATCATGAAGGCCGGCAGCATCACAAACTCGCCTTGGGCGAAGTTGATGGTGCCGCTGGCCTGCCACAGCAAGGTAAAGCCCAGCGCAGCCAGGCCGTAAATTGCGCCCGTGGCCATGCCACTGAACAGCAGTTGGAGGAAGTCGGTCATGGGAAGGTCCGCAGTACGTTCAGAAAAGGCTTACTTCTTGGCGGCAGGCTTGGCGGCGCCAGCAGGTGCAGCAGAGGCAAACAAGGATGGATTGACCGGTGGCAGCACGGTGGTGACTTCCTGCTTACCGTTCTTCACTTCCACCAGATAGCTTTCGCGGTCCAGGTCGCCGTTCTGGTCAATGGCCACGTCCACCAGCACGCCAGGGTACTTCTTGGCGCTGATGACCAAGCCGTGCAGGGCTTGTGCAACGGCCTTGCGATCGAGTTTGCCGACCTTTTCAATGGCAGCCTTGAGCATGTAGACACCGGTGTAGCCCTTGATGCCGTTGTGATCGGAGATGTACTTGTATTCCTGGTAGAACTTGGCCTTGAACTTCAGCACCTCGGGGTTGGGTGCGTCCACGGTCAGACCGACGTGGCCTACTGCACCATTGGCAGCGTCGCCAGCGAGCTCAATCACCTTTTGGCCGGTCAGGGTGGTTTCACCGATAACAGGCTTGTTCCAGCCTTGCTTGCGCAGCTCGCGCAGGATGCGGGCGGACTCTTCCTCGTTGGAATAGCTGAACAGGGCGTCAGCGCCGCTTTGCTTGGCTTTGAGCACTGCAGCGGAGAAGTCGACCTGACCGGAGTCGGTGGAGATTTCTGCTACGACCTTGGTGGCGGTGTTGGCCAGGTTCTTCTTGATGTTGTCCAGACCGCCCTTGCCGAAGTCGTTGTTCACGTAGAGGACAGCCAGTGTCTTGACCTTGGCCACGTCGCTGATGTAGCGCGCAATCTTGGGGAAGCTCTGGGCCTGGCCAAACGCGGTACGGAAGATGTAGGGGTTGCCCTGCTGGGTGATGGCTGCAGCTTCACCACCGGTGAAATTGGGGATCTCAGCGCGGCGGCTTTCGGCCATGGACACCATGATGGAGCCGGAGAACACCGGGCCGTAGATGGCGAACACGTCTTCATCAATGGCCTTTTGTGTCAGGCCCTTGGCCACGCCGGGGTTGCTCTGCGTATCGGCCGTGGTGGTTTCGATCTTCTTGCCCAGGATGCCGCCAGCGGCATTGATTTCCTTGACGGCCATTTCAACGCCGTTCTTGAAGTTGGTGCCGGAAGTTGCGCCCGCACCGGAGAGTTCCACGATGTTGGCGATCTTGATGGTTTGCTGTGCGAAGGCGGTGCCAGCACAGACCAGCGCCGCGCAGGCTGCGATCAGTTTGAGGGTGGTGCGTTTTTGCATGAAGGTGTCTCCTCTAGGGAAGTAGTTACTCATTTGGGCCAACTGAGCCAGTGCAAGGAGAGCGGCAGTCGCGGAGCGGTTGGTGTTCCGTTTTGTGCGTTGATCGCTCAATTTGGCTGATTCGGAGCGAACTTTAGCGGTGACATCTCAAAACAAAAAGCTTAATTTCCAATTTATGACCGATTAACGAACATAAATGTTCGATAATCGATCGTTTCGAGGGTTAGCACTTAGGCCGGGCGGCGCTCCTTGAAATCAAAATTGCTGCCATGGCATTCCAGACACCACAAGACCCAAGCACCCAGAGCGCGCTGGCTCAGGGGCTGGACAAGCGCGACTGGATTGCCGGCCTGGAAAAAGGGCTGTCCATCATCGAGGCCTTTGACGACGCACATTCCCGCATGACGGCCAGCCAGACCGGTGAGCGCTGCGGCATGACCCGCACCGCCGCGCGCCGCTATCTGTTGACCTTGCAGCATTTGGGCTATGTGGCCACCGATGGCAAGCTGTTCTGGCTGACGCCGCGCGTCTTGCGGCTGGGCCAGTCCTATCTGGAGTCGGCGCGCCTGCCTCGCGTGGTGCAGCCTTTCCTGCAGCGGGTCACCGCCGGCACCAACGAAATTGCGTATGTGAGCGTGATGGACGGGGACGACATCGTCTACGTGGCACGCAACGGCAGCAACCGCAGCATGAATACCGGCTTTGTCCTGGGTTCGCGGGTGCAGGCGCGCGTCACTGCGGCAGGCATGCTGATGATGGCCTTGCGCGGCCCGGAGTGGGTGGACCGCTGGCTGGCAGACCACGAACTCAAGGCCTACACCTCGCACACCATAGACAACAAGGACCGTTTGCGCCTGGAGCTGGCCCGCGTGCGCCAGCAGGGCTGGGCGGTTTCCGAGCAGCAGCTGGAGCTGAATTACCGGGGCATCGCCGTGCCACTGATAGACCACCATGGGGATCTGGTGGGCGCGGTCAGCGTCTCCATGCCCATGGGCCATGAATCGACTGAGGACGCGCTGCGGCGTGTCCTGGGGGTGCTGCAGGAAACTGCACGCGCCATGCGCAACCTTCTCTGACAACACAGCATGATCAACGGAAACACAGAAATCATCGCCCACATCGGCTACCCCACCCACACCTTCAAGTCGCCGATGATTTACAACCCCTACTTCGAGCAGGCGGGAATCAATGCGGTGGTGGTACCTATGGGGTGCCAGGTACCGGACTATCCGGCGTTTCTCAAGGCCGTGTTCAGCCTGACCAATATCCGCGGTGCCCTGATCACCATGCCGCACAAGGTGACCACCGTAGGGCTGCTGAACGAAGTCACGCCCACGGTCAAGGTGGCCGGTGCCTGCAATGCAGTGAAGCGCCGCGCCGACGGCAAGCTGGTGGGTGACATGTTTGATGGCGAGGGCTTTGTGCGGGGCGTGCAGCGCAAGGGCTTAAGCCTGAAGGGCAAGCGCGTGCTGGTGGTGGGTTCTGGCGGTGTGGGCAGTGCCATCGCGGCATCCCTTGCCGCAGCTGGCATTGCAGCGATTGCCCTGTATGACGTCAACACAGCCAGCGCAACCGCCCTGGGCCAACGCTTGCAGCAGAACTACCCCTCTATCAACGTGACCACCGGTTCCAACGATCCGCACGGCTTTGATTTGGTGGTGAACGCCACACCCATGGGCATGAACGAGGGCGACCCGCTACCGCTGGACGTCTCTCGCTTGTCGGCCAACACCTTTGTGGGCGAAGTGGTGATGCGCACCGAGATGACCGCCTTCCTGCAGGCGGCCAAGGCCCAGGGATGCGCGGTGCAGGTGGGCTCGGACATGCTGTTTGAGCAGATTCCGGCTTATCTGGAGTACTTTGATTTGCCGACCACGACGGCGGAGGTGTTGCGGTCGGTGGCGCGGTTGAGTTACTGAGTTTCTTGTTGGGAGAGGGGGCCAAACACCTCAAGCAATAACCGCCTTTGCAACCTCATCCACCTGCCCCCGCAACCAGGCATGCGCGTGGTTGTGCTGGTGCCGCATGTGCCAGACCATGAACATCGGCATGCGTGGGCAGGCCAGGGGAACCTTGGTGCTCGCGAGGTCGCGCAGCATATGCCGACCCAGCAGCCCAGGCCCGGTTGCCAGCAGATCCGTTCCCTGGACGAAGGGGGCAATGCCCGCAAAGCCGGGTACGGTGACGGCGAATTGCCGGTGCACGCCCTTGTCGGCAAGCCACTGGTCGAAGTCCAGTGAGCGGCGTGGCTCGTACACCACGGTCACGTGGCGGGCTGACAGGTATTGCGCGCGCGTGAGCGGCGGCTGACGTACCTGCGGGTCATAGAACACCTGGTACTGGTCTTCGAACAGGCGTTTTTGCACCACGTCTGTCCCGTCGGGCGGTCGGGGACTGATGACCAGTTGGCAGCGCTCGTTGCGCAGCATTTCCAGGCTGGGTACGTCGGACGGAATGACCCGCAGCGCCAATCCAGGCGCCCTGGTGCGCAGGCGCGTCATAAGTGCTGGCAGCAGCAGATCGCGCTGGAAATCGTTGGCGGCAATGGTGATGGTGGTGTTCCAAAGGGCCGGATCAAACTGGTCGGACTGGGCAAATCCTTGCAGCGTGGACAGCAGCTCGCGCGCTTGCGCAGCCAGCTTTTCGGCGCGTTCGGTCGCCACGATGCCGCGCCCGGATTTCACAAACAACGGGTCGTTGGTGATGGCGCGCAGCTTGTCCAACAGGTGGCTGACGGCGGATTGGGTGACGCCCAGGCGCTCAGCCGCGCGGGTGACGGAGCCGGTTTCCACTACCGCCACAAGCAATTGCAGCAGACGCCCGTCCAGGTCCAAATGATCGAATTTACTCATATATTCAATCATGATTGATCTGTTTATCTTTGGCAATGGATGGCTGACACTGCAACCACTTTCAACCCCATGCAGGAGACAGACTGTGGCTTCCAAACCGGCATTGCCCCCCATTCCGGGCACCAATCCTTTTGATGGCGAGTACGCCAAGCGTGGTTACGCACTCAACAAGATGTGCTTTTCGTTCAACTCCGCCGAAAACCGCGCCGAGTTCCTGAAGGACGAAGAGGCCTACATGACCAAATACCAGCTCACCGATTCGCAAAAGGCGGCCATCCGCTCCAAGCAGGTGCTGCAGCTGCTGGAAGAGGGCGGCAATGCCTACTACCTGGCCAAGTTCGCCGGCATCTTCAAGCTCGACATGCAGGACATTGGCGCGCAACAGCGCGGCATGACCAAGGACGAATTCAAGGCCATGCTGGTGGCCGCCGGTAAATAAAACACCCTACGTAGGAGCACACACAACATGGCAAAAATCATTGGCGGTCTGGGCACTTCCCACATTCCCGCAATCGGCGGCGCAATCCACAAGGGCTTGCAGCAGGAGCCCTACTGGAAACCCTTTTTTGATGGCTTTCCACCCGTGCAGCAGTGGCTGGGCAAGGTCAAGCCCGACGTGGTGGTGATGTTCTACAACGACCACGGCCTGAACTTCTTCCTCGACAAGATGCCTACCTTCGCCGTGGGCGCCGCAGCCCTGTACAACAACGCCGACGAAGGCTGGGGCATTCCCACGCTGCCTCCGTTCAAGGGCGAGGTGGATCTGTCCTGGGAAATCATCAACCATCTGGTCGACCAGGAGTTTGACGTCACCACCTGCCAGGAAATGCTGGTGGACCATGCCTGTACCCTGCCGCTCAAATTGTTCTGGCCCGAGGGTGATTGCCCGGTGACGGTGGTGCCGGTGTGCATCAACACTGTGCAGTTCCCGCTGCCCCATGCCCGCCGCGTGTTCGCATTGGGTCATGCCGTTGGCGAGGCGGTGGCTGCCTGGAACAGCGACAAGAAGGTGGCTTTTGTGGCATCCGGGGGCCTGAGTCACCAGCTTGAAGGCGAGCGCGCCGGCTTCATCAACAAGGAATTCGACCTGCAATTCCTGCAAAGCCTGGAGACCAACCCCGCGTGGGCGACCCAGTTCAGCATCCATGAGCTGGTGGAAAAGACCGGCACCCAGGGTATCGAGCTGCTGGCCTGGTTGGCCATGCGCTCGGCATTGTCCGCTGGCGCCAACAGCGGCGTGCGCAAGGTACACAGCAACTACCACATCCCGATTTCCAACACGGCCACCGGGTTGCTGGCACTGGAAACTTTCTGACCAGAGCGTGGCTCCAGGAAGCAAAGGGCAGGCGAGAAGTCGCTTGCCCTTTTTCATTCAGCCGGCGGTGAGCTTGTGCACCAGATCGGCGGTGGTGGACGCCTTGTACTTGCGCATCAAGCGGGCCCGGTAGATTTCCACGGTGCGGTGGCTGATGGCCAGGGTCTTGCCTATGAGTTTGCTGGTGAGACCTTGCATCAGGTAGGCTGCCACTTCGCGCTCTCGCGCCGTCAGCTCGGCTTTGACCGGGCGGCTGGCGCTCAAGTCCTCAAAGCACCAGATGCCGGCCTCGTGAGGCGCGTTGCGGTTCAACGCCCGTCCGGTGACATGGCACCAGAACGGTTCGCCTGCGTGGCTGCCACCCACACGTTTCATGATGCGGTCGTCTGAATAGGTACCGTTGCGGTTCAGGATGGGTGCTATGCGCGCACCGGTTCGCTCATATTCGTCGGCGCTGGGGTAGAGCACCAGAAAGGACTGGCCCACAAGTTGCGTGCGCTCGGCACCGAACATGTCACACAGATGCTGATTGCAATCCATGATGGTGCGGTTGCGCGACAGGGCCAGGCCGACCGGGGCCATCTCGAACGCGAGGCGGTAATCAATATCCATGGCGTGTTCAGCGGTGAACGGTTTACAAGGGTTGGACTCTACGAAAAACTACGTATCTCATTACGTAGTATCGTATGACCATCTGTTTTTGAGGAGAACCAGGCAGTGAACAAGATATATCCCAGCGCCGATGAAGCGCTCAAAGGTCTCGTCCGAGACGGCCAACTGATGGCTGTGGGCGGTTTCGGTCTGTGCGGAATCCCGGAGGCGCTGATCGAAGCGCTCAAGGACAGCGGCGTCAAAGACCTGACTGTCATTTCCAACAACGCCGGCGTGGACGGCTTCGGTCTCGGCAAGTTGCTGGAAACGCGCCAGATCAAGAAGATGATTTCCTCCTATGTGGGCGAGAACAAGGAGTTCGAGCGCCAATATCTGGCGGGCGAACTGCAACTGGAGTTCACGCCCCAGGGCACACTGGCAGAGAAGCTGCGTGCTGGCGGCGCGGGCATACCTGCCTTCTTCACCAAGACTGGTGTGGGCACCATCGTGGCCGACGGCAAGGAACTGCGCGAGTTTGATGGTGAAACCTATGTGATGGAGCGCTCCCTGGTTCCTGACGTCTCTCTCGTCAAGGCGCACCGCGCCGACAAGTCGGGCAACCTGCAGTTCCGCTTTACCGCGCGCAACTTCAACCCGGCTGTGGCTATGGCCGGCAAGATCACCGTGGTGGAAGTTGAAGAGATCGTGGAAACCGGAACCTTCGAGCCCGATCAGGTGCATCTGCCAGGCATCTACGTACACCGCATCGTGCTCAATGCAACGCCCGAAAAGCGCATCGAGAAACGCACCATCACCGAGAAAGCAGGAGTTTGACCATGGCCTGGACGCAAGACCAAATGGCAGCACGCGCTGCGCGGGAACTGGAAGATGGTTTCTATGTGAACCTGGGGATTGGTATCCCCACGCTGGTGGCCAACCACGTGCCCGCCGACAAGGAAGTCTGGCTGCAATCGGAAAACGGCATGCTGGGCATCGGCCCGTTCCCCACGGCAGACGCGGTGGACGCAGACCTGATCAACGCTGGCAAGCAGACGGTGACCACCATCAAGGGCTCCAGCATCTTTGGCTCGGACCAGAGCTTTGCCATGATCCGTGGTGGCAAGATCAACCTGAGCATTCTGGGCGCCATGCAGGTGAGCTCCAAGGGTGATCTGGCCAACTGGATGATTCCCGGCAAGATGGTCAAGGGCATGGGCGGCGCCATGGACCTGGTGGCAGGCGTGAAGCGCGTCATCGTGCTGATGGAACACGTTGCCAAGAAGAAGGACGGTACCGAAGACTTCAAGATCATCCCCAGCTGCACACTGCCGCTCACCGGCGTGGGTGTGGTAGACCGCATCATCACGGACTTGGGCGTCTTCGACGTGACGCCACACGGCATCAGCGTCGTTGAGCTGGCTGAGGGCGTGACGCGCGAGTTTGCGCAGAGCAAGACAGGTGTGCCGCTGATCTGACAACCGCATTGGCAACACACGTGCAAAAGCCCCGGGCTCCTAGCGTTCGGGGCTTTTTTTATGCGATTTGAAGGCGTCCTCACGTACTGGAACGAAGAACGCGGCTTTGGCCGTATCGACTCAATGCAGGGCGGCGAGCCCATCTTCGTTCATGTGTCTGCTTGGCCCAAAGGGGTAGGGCGACCAACGCCGAATCAAGCAGTCACTTTCGAAGTGGAGATGAGCCCAAAGGGTAAGAGAGCGCGTAACGTTCATTTGATTCGCCCTCGCCGGTTGTCTGTGCCAAGGCAACGCGACAGTTCGGCCCAATGGGGCACTGCGTCTCTCTTTGCCATACCAGCATTCCTCTTGCTCTACGCGGCGCTCAGCTACTTGTGGCGACTCCCGCTTTGGGTGGCAGGCATTTATGTCGGCCTGAGCGCAGCGACCTTTATCGCCTATGCAGTTGACAAATCAGCAGCAGCGCGCGGCAATTGGCGCACGCCAGAGAGCACGCTCCACTTGCTGTCACTTTCCGGCGGCTGGCCGGGGGCATTGCTGGCGCAGCAGCTGCTACGCCACAAGTCTTCCAAGCGTGAGTTTCGGTTGGTCTTCTGGGGTACGTTCACATTGAACATCATCGGTCTCGTCAGTCTGGCATCTCCTTTGGTTCGCAAAGTACTCGCTGGCGTGTGAGTCCGGTTCTTTCGATTCGTGCTGATGTGAATGGCGAATCGCGAATTGCAGAAATTCCGTGCTTCAAGTTGTACGTTGGTTGGTTGACATAGCGTACGAAATTGCGTACCATTATTGCCGAATCTAAGGAAGTACACCATGCACGCACTCACCGCCAGCGAAGCCCGCGCGAATCTTTATCGCATCATTGATGAGGCGGCAGAGTCTCATCAACCCATCATGATTTCTGGCAAGCGATCCAGTGCTGTATTGCTGTCGGCTGAAGATTGGAGTGCCATCCAAGAAACGTTGTATCTTCTTGCGGTGCCGGGGATGCGCGAATCCATCAAGGCCGGTATGGCTGAGCCTCTGGCAAAGAGTGCGAAGGCACTGAAGTGGTGAGTTGGGAAGTGGTGTTTGCCAAGCAGGCACTCAAAGACGCAAAGAAAATTAGCACCAGCGGGTTGAAGCCAAAGGCGCAGGAATTGCTGGAGATTCTGGCGGCTGATCCGTTTCAGAATCCACCGCCGTATGAAAAGTTGGTAGGTGACCTTGCAGGTGCCTATTCGCGCCGCATCAACATTCAGCACCGTATGGTGTATGAGGTTTTCACCGAGGAACGTATTGTTCGTGTGTTGCGAATGTGGACGCATTACGAATAAGCGGTCCAACGGTGCGACCCACTAGGGCGGCAGCGGCTCTAAGTTGCCGCAACGCAGACCGAGTCGTTGACCCTGCCGTTGCGCCGCTCAAGCAGCACGGAAGCCGCAAATACAAACAATCCAAAGAACGACAGCACGGCGCCAACATAGCCGGTTGCCGCATAGCCATATCCGTAGGCGATCACCAGGCCGCCTAGCCATGCGCCCAATGCGTTGGCGATGTTGAAGGCGGAATGCATCGACGCAGCAGCCAAAGTCTGGCCGTCTGCGGCCACGTCCATCAGCCGGGTTTGTATGGCCGGGCCAGCGGCAAAGGTGCAGCCAATCAGGAACGTCGAGATGTACAGCATGACGGGATAGGCTGCCGTGAGGCTGAACAGAGTCATCACCACGATGTTGAATACCAGCATGCCGCCTATGGTTCCCATCAGGGACTTGTCGGCCAATTTGGAGCCCACCACATTGCCCACATTCATACCGATGCCAAACAGCACCATGATCACCGGGATCATGGCGGCAGGCAGGTGAGTAACCATGGTGGTCGTACTGGCAATGTAGGAGAAGATGGAAAACATTCCACCAAAGCCGGTGGCAGCCAACGTGAGTGTCAGCAGCACCTGCGGATGCGTGAACGCTACCAGCTCCCGCATCACGCTGGCACCCGCAGCCGGCTTGTCGCGCGGCAGGTAGATCCAGATCAGTGTCACGGTCAGCGCGCCAATTATTCCAACGGCCAGGAACATCATGCGCCAGCTGAGGAATTGCCCGAACAGCGCCATGACCGGTGTGCCAGCCAAGGTGGCAACCGTAAGCCCCAACATCACATAGCCTACGGCCCGTGTGCGCATGTGAATCGGCGCGAGTGAGGCCGCCACCAGCGCGGATACGCCGAAGTAAGCGCCGTGCGGCAGCCCCGAGAGAAAGCGCAGGACGATGAAACTCAGGAAGTCGGGAGCTAGTGCACTGGCCAGATTGCCGATAGCGAAGACTGTCATCAGGATGAGAAGCAATGTGCGGCGCGAAGACTTCGCACCTGCAATGGCAATCAGCGGTGCGCCGACCACCACACCCAACGCATAGGCGCTGATCACATATCCTGCCTGCGGGATCGTCACGGCAAATGTGCTGGCGACACCCGGCAGCAGACCCATGATGGCGAACTCACCCGTTCCTATGCCAAAACCGCCGCAGGCCAGAGCGACGATGACCAGGCCTATTTGCAGAGGTGTCAATGGGGAAGAGTCTTTTTTCGCAGTCATGGTTTCCTTGGAATGAGGTCACCGAGTCTATGCAAAACACGATGCCCTCATGCCGGGCTGCGGCAATGGATGGCGCGCTAGCGCCCGTACCGCGCCGTGATGGATGCGGTAGCCAGCTTGTTGGCGTTCAGCATGAAGCCAATCAGCGCTGCGGAGGCATCGGCGGGCACATCGAGCTTGTCTACCTTCAGCGCAAAGACGGTGAAGACGTAGCGGTGCGGTGCGTCGCCGGGAGGCGGGCAGGCGCCGCCGAAGTCATTGCTGCCAAAGTCGTTGCGACCTTGTTTGGCGCCTGCCGGCATGGCGCCAGCTTTGCCCGCGCCCGCTGGCAGGCTGCTCACCGAGGCCGGCAGATCGTAGCTGACCCAATGCCACCAGCCGCTGCCGGTGGGGGCGTCCGGGTCATAGGCGGTGATGGCAAAGCTCTTGGTGCCAGCAGGCACATCGCTCCAGTGCAGGGCAGGGGAGATGTTGCCGCCCGAGCATCCGAATCCCTGGAACACCTGGGCGTTGCCCAGTGTCTTGCCATTGCCAATGTCGGTGCTGCTCAGCTCCAGCGCGCTTGCTTGCAAAGAGACACCTGTGGCCAAGGCGAGTGCGCACACCATGGGGAAAAAAGACTTGTTCATGTACAACTCCTGATAACAACCGAGATCTGAACCGCCGATCTCCAAAGGCCGGCACGGACAGCAAAGCGGTGCTGCGTGCTGGGTCCCATGTTCCAGGAATGTGCCTGCGCCGTGCGCTCAAAACGCCACGCGAAACGCTCAGGTATTGGCGACCGCAGTGGGGGCAACCCCAAACTGGGCTGCAAAGCCGCGGCTGAAGCTGGAGAGGGACTGGTAGCCGCAAGCCAGCGCAATGGATTTGAGAGGGCGGCGGCTGGATTGCAACAGGCCCAGCGCATGGTGCAGCCGGGTTTCCTTGAGTATGGTTCGCAACGAGGTCTCTTCTTGCGCCAATCGCCTGCGCAAAGTGGCGCCACTCACGTGCAAGGCCGCTTCGAAGTCGCTGGAAGACCAATTGCGCGCCGGCGCTTGGGCCACCAGCAGCCGGATGCGCGCGGCCATGGAAGGGTCCTGCGCATGCAGGAACTGGTCATGCCCGGCGCGCGCCAGTGCCAGCAGCAATCCGATCAACGCATGGTCGCGTTGTGCGGCGTTTGGCGCCTGGCTGGTGGGGGCCATGGCAGCCAGGTAGTTCTGCACGCCGCTCAGCAAGGGTGTCAGCTCGCCACAGGTGAATGGTCTGGCGATAGCGGTGGCCCGGGAGGTGCGGTCGCCATGCTCGCCCAACAGGGTGCGCGTCATGGAAATGACGTGCCAGGAAAAAGGCTGCACCCAGGCGCGATAGCCTGCATTGCCCCCCGGAGGTGGCAGATTCTCCACTCCCATGCGGCAGGCATGGTGCACCATCAGAAATTCGCCACAGGCAATATCCGCCTGCTTACCCTCCACATCCACGCGCTTCACCCCGGCCAGGGGAACCACCAGCAGAGGTGCGTCCACTTGTACCGCGCGCAGGCGGTAGGCGCGTTGCGCCAATACGGTGATGTGCTCCGCGCCCGACTGCAGGCCAGCCTCCAGCCACCCGGGCAGACTGGGGGCTGATGGTGCAAATCCTGGAATCAGGTTGGGTATTGCCGAAGAAGAATTTTCGCGGTGTGGTTCGTTCATATTGCTCATCCTTTTGGTGGATCAAATGTGGCGAATCTGGTCACTTTCTGTAACACCCGGTGTCTAGTATCGGCCTTTTAGAAATTCAGGGTCATCCGATCCTTGGCTCACTTCTTAGGAACCTCACACATGTTTTCACTGAAGAAATCGCTTCTCGGTTGGGCTGCCACGGGCCTGGTTTTCTGCGCCATGTCGGCACAGGCGCAAGTTCGCATTACCGAAGTCGCGCCCTGGAGCAGCAGCAATTCCACGGTCGCCGCCGACTGGTTTGAAATGACCAACTTTGGAAGTACCGCGGTGAGCATTGCGGGTTGGAAAATGGACGACGACAGCGCCAGTTTCAGCTCGGCGGTCGCGCTAAACGGTGTGACCACCATCAACGCCGGCCAGTCAGTGATCTTTGTGGAAGGAGGTGCTACGCAAGTCACCGCCTTGAAGAACGACTGGCTCACAGGCAGCACCCCTATTGGTTACTACAGCGGCAGTGGAGTCGGCTTGAGTACCACCAGCGACCAGGTGAACATTTTCGATAACACAGGTACCCTGCAGGCCAAGGTGATCTTCGGTGCATCGGACGCCACCTCTCCCTACCAGACGTTTGACAATGCCGCTGGCCTCAATGGTGTGACCATTTCGCAGCTTAGCCAAGTGGGTATCAACGGTGCACACACCGCAGTCTCCGGCACCGAGATCGGATCCCCTGGCAGCATTGCCGCTGTGCCAGAAAACGAGACCTTTGCCATGCTGCTCGCTGGCCTGGGCATCGTTGGCGCTATCGCGCGTCGCCGCCGGTCCTGATTCTTTTTATCCCGGATTCCATCACGCATGAAACTCAAACACATTTTCCTGGCTGCGTTGGCAGCCACCAGCTTGTGCGCTAACGCGGCAAGCTCCATTCAACTGGGCAACTACTCCGTCAGCGGCATCTATTCGCTGGATATTCTTGCCGGAACCACGGGTACGGGGGTGTCCGGCCTGGAAGCTTCTGCAGTGGCGTATGCCCGTGACCGCGGCACCCTGTTCTTTGTCGGCGATGAAGGCACCGGCGTGGTGGAGATTTCCAAGACCGGCCAGACCCTTGGCACCATGTCCTTTGACTGGACCGGCACCGGAAGTACCAAGCACGATACGGAAGGCCTGACCTACTTGGGCAATGGAACGCTGGTTGTGGGCGAAGAGCGCCTCTATGACGCCTACAAGTTCAACTACAGCCAGGGCGGCACCGCTAGCCTGACCAACAGCTCTGTGCACGTTGTCACGGGTTACCCCAACAACAACAGCGGCATGGAAGGTATCAGCTACGACCCGCGCAACGGCAGCTTTGTTGCCGTCAAGCAGGAAAGCCCCGAGAACATCTTTGCCGGCACACTGAGCTTCGCCGCGGGACAGACTGGCACATCGACTGTGACCCAGCTGTTTAATCCTGCGCTGATGGGTTTGAGCACACTGTCCGATGTGCAGACGCTCTCTCCGGTGGATTCCTTTGCGGGAACGCCAGCCGCCGACAACCTGCTGGTGCTCAGCTTGGGCTCCAAGATGCTGATCGAAGTCAACCGCCAGGGGCAGGTGCTGAGCTCGTTTGACCTCTCGACCGTTGTGCCGAACAACGCCATTGAAGGCGTTACGGTGGATGAAAAGGGCGTCATCTATCTGGTTGCGGAGCAGGACCAGACCGCAGGCGCTCCGGCGGGAGCGAAGTCGCAACTGATCGTGTTGACGGCTGCGGTGCCAGAGCCTGAAACCTATGCACTGTTGCTGGCTGGCCTGGGCCTGATCGGTGCTGCCGTCAAACGTCGCAAGCGCCAGCAGGCCTAAGCGCGCGGGAAGCATTTGGCGACGGGGGCTTGGCCCCTGTTCTTGTTTCCGTATTGGCTGACCTAAAGCAAATCCGCAGGCAATCGGCTTCTGCTATGTTCGGTCCCTATGCAAATACATTCATGCAGGGTGCTGTGCGCGGTGGGCCTGAGCTGCGCGCTGGCTTGGGGCGGGCCCGTCCTGGCCAAGACCGCCGATGAGGTGGTGGTCGGCGCGAGCTTGCGCGAGGCTACCCTGCGTGGACTCAACGGACCGGACCGGGCGCTGTCCCAATACCGGGGCAAGCCGCTGCTGATCAATGTGTGGGCGAGCTGGTGCGGCCCGTGTCGCATGGAGATGGGCTCGTTGGAGCGGCTGGCTTGGCAGACCCAATCCAGGCAGTTTGCCGTCATAGGCATCTCCACCGATGACAGCGAGGCCGCCGCGAAGGCGTATTTGCGCAGTGCCAACGCCACACTCAACCACTACATTGACCGGGCGCTGGAAATGGAGAACATGCTGGGTGCCAATCGCCTGCCGCTTACCGTGCTGGTGGATGCCAAAGGGCGCGTGTTGGGCAAGTACTACGGTGCCCGGGAGTGGGACAGCCCGCAGGCGCAAAAGTGGATTGCCGGCCTGATCCGTTCGGCGCAACCTTGAGGGCCCGCAGAACCATGGTGCAAGGGTCTGGTCGCTACGTGAAGCTGTTGGCTACGCTGACCATCTCGGCCATTCTGTTATCGGTGGGTTTTCTGCTCTGGGGTTTGCGTGACCGGGAGATGAACCATGCCCGCATGGAGACGGCCAATCTGACCCAGATGGTGGTGCAACAGACGGAGCGGCAGTTTGAGACCATGGATCTGGTTCTGAAAGGCGTGCAGGAGCGCCTGCAAACCCCCTTTGGTACGCAGCAGGATTTATCAGGCCAGACGGTGCGGCTTTTGCTCAATTCCAGAGTGGCGGGGATGCGCCAGGTCCGCTCCCTGTTTCTGCTGGATGCCCAGGGTCGGCTCATCAATGCCTCCGGTACCAACGCGCCGGCGTCGACCAACCTGGCAGAAACCGACTATTTCCGGCGCCTGGTGCAGCGCGGGGCAGATGGCCTGGTGATAGGGCGGCCACTGCGCAACAGTGACGACACCGGCTGGACGCTCAACCTGGCACGTCCGCTGCTTGCGGAGAACGGGCGTTTTCGCGGGGTAGTGGTAGTGGCCGTGGACCTGACAACCTTCGAGAAGATGTACAGCGTGGTGCAACTCGACTACGTGCGGCCCATTGCCTTCTACCTGTCTGACGGAACCTTGTTTGCGAGTTGGCCCCATCGTGAAAGCGCCTTGGGGCAGTTCGCTCCCGAGTGGGGCAAGTTGCTGGAAACAGACCCGACCAGCGCCGTGCAGGCGGTGGACCATGTGGCCGAGGACGGCACGCCACTGACCTATGCCATGGGCCATCTGGCCGGATTTCCCATACGGGTCAGCGTGGCGGATGACGCGTCCCAACGGCTGGTAGCCTGGCGCGAGACGGCATGGCCGATCGGCATTGGTGCCTTGCTGGTGAGCGTCTTTACGGCCTTGGTGGCCACTTATCTGGTGGGAAAGCTGCGCCTCAAGCACCAGCTCACCATGGCTTTGAATGCGGCCGATGAGCGCTACCAGCATACGGTGAATTCGGTCATGGATGCCATCGTGGCAGTGGACGAAGCGATGCGCATCGTGCTGTTCAATCCGTCTGCGGAAAAAATGTTTGGCCGCAAAGCAGTGGCAGTCACAGGCCAGCCCTTGGACCTGCTGATCCCGTCGGGTTTGCGCGGTATGGAGTCGCCACGGGCCGCAGCGGGAAACGCAGAGATCATGGGCCTGCGATCCGACGGCACGGAATTCCCTCTCGAAGCTACGCTTTCACGCTCCGTCATCGGCGGAAAGATGCAGATGACGGCCGTCTTGCGCGACGTTTCCGAACATCGCGCTGCCGAGGCAGAGTTGCGGCTGGTCAACACGCAGTTGCGCGAGCTTTCGGCGTCCTTGCAGAGCGTGCGGGAAGAGGAGCGCAAGCGCATTTCGCGCGAGTTGCATGATGACCTGGGCCAGCAGCTCACCGGGCTCAAGCTCAGCCTGTCCTGGCTGGGCAGCCGGCTCAAGGATGGCAAGCCGACGACGGTGAAGGATGTGGATGAAATGCGTCACCAGATGGATGCCGCCATCGGTTCGGTCAGGCGCATCGCCACGGAATTGCGGCCCCGGGTTTTGGACGATCTGGACTTTCGTGAGGCCTTGAGCTGGCAGGCACAGGACATGTTCAAGCACAGCGGAATCCAGGTCGACCTCCATTTGCAGGATGCGGACCGGGTCCAGGACGACATCCTGGCCACGGCACTGTTCCGTATCGTGCAGGAGGCTTTGACCAACGTGGCGCGGCATGCGCAG
Organism: Rhodoferax sp. GW822-FHT02A01; assembly: GCF_038784515.1. Classification (NCBI taxonomy): domain Bacteria; kingdom Pseudomonadati; phylum Pseudomonadota; class Betaproteobacteria; order Burkholderiales; family Comamonadaceae; genus Rhodoferax; species Rhodoferax sp. GW822-FHT02A01. The sequence goes on along the minus strand of NZ_CP152376.1, from coordinate 4,763,109 downwards.
GCCAGCAAGGTAGAAGTTTCCCTGGGGTTCCGCGACAACGCCTTGCTCCTGTCCATTCAGGACAACGGCTGCGGCTTTGATTCCGGCAGGGCCAGCCGGGGCATCGGGCTGGTCAGCATGCGGGAGCGATGCGCTGCCATCGGCGCAGGTTTTGTGGTCCGCAGTTACGCGGGTGAGGGAACGCGGCTGGAAGTCAGAGTGCCGGCTGAAGAGGCTGAGTCGCCCCAGAGAAACGCATGAAAGCAGTTATATGAAGCACGATGTATTGATCGCCGACGACCACGCCATCATTCGCGACGGTCTGAGAAAGATCCTGGCAGACACCGATGACCTGGTGGTGCAGGGCGAGGCGGCCAATGGCAACGCTTTGCTGGAGCAAGTGCGGGCAAGGGACTGGAGTCTGCTGGTGCTGGACATTTCCATGCCGGGGCGCAATGGTTTGGAACTGGTCAAGATGGTCAAAAACCTGCGCCCCAAATTGCCCATATTGATCTTCAGCATGCATCCGGAGGAGCAGTACGCGGTGCGCGCCATTCGTGCTGGCGCATCCGGGTACCTGTCCAAGGAAGGTGATTCGGAGCTGCTGTTGCCCGCTATGCGCCGGGTGGTCGCGGGCGGCATGTTCATCAGCCCGAACGTGGCAGAGTTGCTGGCCAGCGATATGGCGCCCCAGAGCCAGAGTCTGCCGCACACCTTGCTGACGGACCGGGAGTTCGACGTGTTCAGCCGCATCGTGCGCGGCATGGGGCTGACCGCTATCGCTGCGGAGCTTTCACTCAGTGTCAAAACCGTCAGCACGCACAAGACCCATATCCTGGCAAAGATGAACTTGAGCACCCAGATTGACTTGGTCCGCTACGCAATTGACCACCATTTGGTTGACTAAGCTCAAATAAAGCTTCGTATAGGAATATTCCTATGCGAAATCTACTGTGCTTCCTATATCGGTAGACAAGGTACGCGCGCAAAATTGTTTGCAAGGTAAACCGCGAGTAAACCTTTGTTAATCAATCTGCATTGTTAGGGGCCAAGTCGTATGAAATCCGCAACCTTTACTTCTTTTCGTGCTGTGACGTGTGTCACTTCGTTTGCATTGGCTGCTTTCCTTGGCCTGGGCGGAAGTGCATTTGCTGCCGATGTGGACGCCGATGCTGCCCAGTCGCTGGCCAAGAAGAACGACTGCTTCAAGTGCCACGCCATTGACAAGACCAAGAAGGGCCCCTCGTACAAGAAGATTGCCGCCAAGTACGCCGGCAAGGCTGATGGTGAAGACAAGATCATTAAGAACATCACCACGGGTCCCAAGATCAAGCTGGAAGATGGCACCGAAGACGAACACAAGATCATCGATACCAAAGACGCCAAGGCACTGAAGAACCTGGCGCAGTGGATCCTGGCGCAATAGGCCCTTGACGCCCGGGGCGCAAGCGCCGGGCTTGAGCGGCTAGGACTGTCGGATGGGCCCGGAAACACGGGCACACATTAGGGAAACGGAAATGAAGCTCATGAGACGGTTGATGACGTGGTGTGTGGCCGCGGGGGTGGTGCTGTGCGTATCGTCGGTGCAGGCCGCCGACGAGCCCCAAGACCTGGTACTAAAGGGTGATGCAGCCTGCACGGCCTGTCATGACGAATCCGATGCACCCGAACTTCTTGCCATCGGCAAGACCCGGCATGGAACGGTGGCCGACACCCGCCCTCCAAACCCGATCGGCAAAACCCGCCATGGAACGCAAACGGACATTCGCACACCTACCTGCACCAGTTGCCATGGCGCGAGCGAGGCCCATCTGGACTACAAGGGGTCCGGAAAGCGGCCTCACCCTGATGTCGTCTATGGTGGCAAGACGCCTTCGAGCGCACAGGTTCGAAACGAAACATGTCAGGAGTGCCACTCCCACGATAGCAAGCGTGATCACTGGGACGGCAGCGTACATCAGACACGTGATGTAACCTGTTCCGCTTGCCACAAGGCGCACGTCGCCAAGGATCCGGTGCGTGACAAACGGATGCAGAGCGAGACCTGCTTCGCATGCCACAAGGCCCAGCGCACACAGCTGAACAAGCCGTCACACCATCCTTTGGTTGAAGGCAAGATGTCGTGCTCCGACTGTCATAACCCGCATGGCTCGGCTGGTCCCAGCTTGATGAAGCGCGACAGCGTAGTTGACACCTGCTATGCCTGCCACATGGAAAAGCGTGGCCCCTTTGTGCATAGCCACCAACCCGTTGATGAGAACTGCGGCAACTGCCACGAGGCGCATGGCACCACGGCACCAAGTCTGTTGAAGAGCCGACCGCCGTTCCTGTGCCAGACCTGCCATACCACCCATGGAGCGATCCAGCCTTCTGTGGCCAGCGGTTCAGTCGGCAATCCGGGCTGGTGGAATGGAGCCGCAATCACCCAGGGACGGGGCTGTCTCAACTGCCACACCCAGGTGCATGGCAGCAACAACCCAGCTTCCGCTGGACAGCGCCTCTTCCGTTGAGAAGGTGTAACGATCATGACAACACGCAAAGAACATTGCAGCTTTCAGCAGACGGTACTTGTCGTGGCGCTGTTGGCGGCCTTTGGTCAGGCCTATGCCGACGACGACATGGACAAGCTGACCAAGCCCGACACGACCTCCGTTTCCGTAGGCGCTGCAGGCACATCGGGTTCCCGCAAAGACCGCAGCCTCTGGAGCCAATACAACGGCTACGGCGATTCCGACTCTGCTGTCCTACTGGACTATGAGTACATCCGGCGCGAGGAGGCAACCGGGCTATGGACGCGCAGCGAGGGTCGCAATCTGGGGCTGGACAACCGGGAGCTGAACTTCTCCCGTGAGATGCAGAGCGACTGGAAGTTCTCCATTGAATACAGTGAGCAGGTTCATCACGATCCGCTGACGCTCAACACGGGCATGCAGGGCATTGGCAGCACCAATCCGGTAACCAATTCCGTGGCATTGGCGGGTGGAACGAATGTCAACCTGGACCTTAAGAGAAAATCGTTTTCGCTCTCAGGTCTCAAATGGATTTCATCCAACCTGTCCGTCGAGGCGAACTTCAAGAGTGAAGACAAAGATGGAACCCGCCTTTCCGGCGTCGGTGGATATTGCTCCAACGTAATCAGCCCGATCTGTTCAGGGACCAATTCAACGGTGGCTGCGTTGTTCCTCATGCCGGAGCCGGTCAATTCCACTACCCAGCAATTTGAAGGTGCCGTCCACTATTTTGAAGACAAGCTCAGCATCACTGCCGGCTACTACGGATCTTTTTACAAGAACGATAACAGCACCGTTTCCCTCGGCGGGATTGGCGGCGTATTGGGCGCCGGAGCGACGCAGGCTGCACTGGCCACCAACCTTTCGCAACCGGTTGCGCTCGCCCCCGACAACCAGGCACACCAGATCTATCTTTCGGGCACCTACGCGTTCCAGCCCACCACACGTGCCAATTTCAAGGTCGCCTACACCCATGCCACACAAGATGAAAGTTTTGGCAGTCTGGGTTCTGGAAGCTTGGGCGGCGCTGTTGATACCACCTTGGCGCAAGTTGGACTGACCATGCGACCCGGCAGCGACTGGACGCTCAATTTCAATGGCCGCTACGAGCAGAAAGATGACAGCACCCGGATCGCCAACTATTACGCCGACAGCTCGGGTACTCTTTACACGAACTCGCCGAGCAACTCCTTGCGCATGACTGGCAAGGCCGAGGCACTTTACCAATTTTCACGTGATACACGCGGGTTGTTGGCCATTGACTATGCGTCCATCAACCGCAATCGTCCTGTTTCCACGTCGCTGGTTCCAAGTGACTCCATGGCCGCCATGCGGGAGCGGACAAATGAAGTCGGGTTTACCGCGGAGTTGCGTCGATCACTGTCGGAGACCCTCAATGGCTCCCTTAGTTTGAGGCATAGCGAGCGGGATGGCTACCGCTGGTATTCGCTAGATCCCACCACCGGCTATGCGTTCATTTCCTACTCTGCCAGCAGCAATCTGAGCGGAACGTTCCCTGTGACGATGCTGGACCGCAATCGCGACGCCGTGAAGATTGCGTCTGACTGGATGGCAAGCGATGCGCTGTCGATTCAAGCTTCGGTCGAGCAAGGAACGGATCATTACAGTGGACCCACGTCGGCAGGCGTGAACAACGCAGACACGTTTTCTGTCAACCTGGATGCCAGTCTCAAGCTCAATGACAAGTGGGCTTTAACGGCGTATGCCAGCAGCGGAAAACAGACCATGGGCATGCGCCAAGATGTTGGGTATATCGCTGAATTAGGCAACCTGAATACCACGGTCGGATTGGGTGCAACGGCAAAGATCAGCTCGAAGCTTGAACTGGGGGGCAACGTTTCCTTTCTGGAAGACCGCAATACCTACCGGATCAACATGACCACGGGTGCTGCAGTCGTCAACCCGCCTTCGGACGAAATCTATCGTTCCATGACTCTCAAGCTGTATGCCAAGTACCAGTTGGACAAGGCATCGGAAATCCAGTTTGAACTGATCAATCAGCGCACTGAATACAACCAGTGGGCCTGGGGCAGCAGTACGACACCTTTCGCTTACGCCGACAACTCGACAGTCTCGCTGCAGCCCATTCAAAACGTCACTTTCGTAGGCGGCCGTTACGTCTACAAATTCAAGTAAGCACAGGGGAACCGACATGAAACGCACATTCTTTGGCAGTAGCCTGCTGGCATTAATCAGTGCAACACTGATCAGTTGCGGCGGCGGTGGCAGCGACGGCGTTGCCACCAGTTCTTCTTCCACTTCCGGAACGGCGCCTGTTACAACTTCCGGTACGACCAATGCGGCGGCTCTGTCCACAGCGGCTATGGCCAATTTGTCCATCAGCGGTTCGGTGCAGGGAGTGACCATCCACAGCCCACCGGTCATCACGTTCCAGCTGGTCAATTCGGACAACAACACGGCCTTGACTGGTGTTGATCAATTGTGGGTCAAGCGAACTGACGTGAAGACAGGTGCAGTAGCCAGCCCCGCTGGAAGCGGCACAACGGACAGCGTTCCCTTCTATCCCAATCTTTCGTTTGCCATTGCAAAGTACGTCCCTGGTTCCAATGGCAGCCCGGGAAAGTGGGTGAGCTACATGGTTTCGACGCCAACCCTGGATTCGACCGGAAAGGCAACCGCCTACACGCCCGGAGCACCCGGAACCGAAAACAATGGCACGCTGGAATACCTCGGCAACGGCCAATACAAATACACCTTCCGTCGAGATATTACGCAAGTTGCCCAGCAGGTTGCCAGCTCCACTGCACCCAACGGCACTACACAGCAGATCGCTGATCTTGGCGATCTGACCTACGATCCCAATGCGCTACACCGTCTGGTTATCCAGGTCTCCAGTGTGGTGCGCGGCTCCAAGAGCAGCAGCACAAGTTCCTCTGCCAGCACGTACTGCCACACCAACAACGGCATCTGCCCGGATGGCTATGCCAATACGTCCTACGACCAGATCCGTACACCAGTCGACCTGGTATTCGACTGGATTCCGGCAACGGGTCGCGTGATCACGGCAAGCGACACCGATGTTGAGCAGCGCGAAATCGTCAACGTTGCAGCCTGCGCGTCTTGCCATAACAAGTTCACTTTCCATGGCGGAAATGAACTCAAAGGTTGGGGCGGCGGACGTCAGGAAGCACGCCAGTGCGTTGTTTGCCATACCGATCAACGCAAGTACGGAAGCGCCGGTACGGCAGCCACACAGTACGCAGCTGACGGCCTCACTTTCACAAGCGCCACCACTCCGACCATCAACGGACTGGATGCATCGGATCGGCATTCCAACCTCGACTTCCCGGTGTTCATCCACAAGATCCACATGGGTGAAGAGCTCAGAAGGTCCGGCTACAGTGTCGGTGGGGTTGCGTTGAACGATACCAAGTATCCACAGCTGATCACCAACTGCGCCAAGTGCCACAGTGGCGACACCACAAAGCCTGATGGCACCGCCAACACGGTGACCAAGATTGACGGTACCGTTGTGCAGATGGCGACGCCACAGGGTAACAACTGGAACACCAAGCCCAGCCGACTGGCGTGCGGTGCCTGCCACGACATTATCAACTACAACACCGGCGCAGGCCACGGAGCGAATGGTGTAGGCGGTGCGCAGCCAAATGACAGCATGTGTAGCAGTTGCCACAACTCGGTGGCGATCAAGAAGGTGCACGTCGCCGTCACACCGCAGGACACGGCCAGCAGCATGTTCGCAAATTGCGCTAGCGCCGGCACTTGCAACGGAAATACCAATGCCGCCTGGTTGGCCTCCAATCCGAACAACCTGCCTGATGGTGCGGTCAAGGTGACATACGACATAAGCAGTGTGTCGCGCAACAGCAGCAAGCAGCCGGTCATGGTCTTCCGCATGCTGCAGAACGGCGCACGTGTGGATTTCAATGCCAAACCGGCTCCAGGAACACCCAACTCCACCTTGAGCGGGCTTGAAATGTGGGATGGCTTCATGGGTTCACCCAGTGTGTACTTTGTATTCGCAAGACCACAAGACGGCGTCACGGCTCCTGCCGACTTCAACGGCAGCAGCAGCAAGTATTTGCGCAGCATCTGGAATGGCAAGGACACGGGAGCCACCATGACCGGTCCTGACGCCAATGGCTACTACACCGTGACGTTTACGGGGGTAACGCTGAACGACGACGCAACCATGTTGACCGGCGGCCTTGGCTACACCTATGCGCCCGCAACCACGATGCCTTTGACCCAGACCAATCTGACGAACTACCCCATCACCCCAGCCACGGCCAATGGCCAGAACGGATCGGTCACGCTGACCGCAGGAATGCCCAACAAGACGGGCGGATTGATCGTGGTGGCGCCTGATGTGCAGGTGGTCGGTACGGGCTATACCGGACGTCGCCAGATTGTTGAAGACAAGCGTTGCAACAACTGCCACCAGGAGCTGGGCGCGTTCAATACGTCCCAATTCCATGCGGGTCAGCGCAATGACGGAACCACATGTTCTTGGTGCCACAACCCGAACCGGACCAGTTCCGGATGGTCGGCCGATTCGACCAACTTCGTCCACGGCATCCACGGCAGTGCGAAGCGCAAGAACAGTTTCACCTGGCATGCCGCTTCCACCACGGATGGGTTCTGGACCATCGGATACCCCGGCGTCCTCAAGAACTGCGAGGCCTGCCACGTACCCGGTTCCTATGACTACTCGGCCAATGGACGGTTGACGGTCGCTGCGAACAAGACGTATCGCTACACTGCGGTCAGCCCCAATAACGATACAAGCACTTTCAGTAGCTCTGCATCGGCCCTGACCAAGTTTGCCTATTCGCCGTACATCGTTCAGGATACCAATTACGGTGTCGGCTTCAGCACCTCGACCAACAATGGGTCTACGGCAGCGGCCTCCACAAATCTGGTGGAGTCCCCGACGGCAACGGTCTGCTTTGCATGCCATGACGACTGCGACAGAACCAAGGACGGTACGACTTATACGGCTGCAAATGGCACCACTGCAACGTACAGCTGCCCAGTGCCCACTGACTCGACGAAGACCTACGCCAGGAACGCCAATCTGAACGCCTATGCCCGTGACCACATGCTGGCCAATGGTGGTGTTCTCTATGCGCCGCGCGGATCCAATGCAACGCCGAATGCTGCTGGCACGGAGACCTGCTTCACCTGCCACGGTCCAAACAGTGCCGCCAACATCAAGGCAGCGCACTCGAAATAGCGGCCTTTGTGCGTGACATACTCAAACCCGGGCGCGAAAGCCCCCGGGTTTTTTTTGGACAGCGAAATGGATTTATTTCTTGAAGGTTAGCTATGCAAGTGAAATGCATTTTCTTGGTTGTGGCGATGGTCTGTATTCCAATTGCACAGGCACAACCGGCTGCTCCGCATCAGGATGGTGAGCCAGCGGTGATAGGCGGTATGGAAAGCACGCCCAAAAGCAAGGCCCGCTTGGCCGAACGCCGCAAGGCGTTGGCAAAGATCAAGCTGGTTGATATCAACAGTGCCACTGAAGTTCAACTCAAGAAGCTGCCGGGCATAGGCGACGCCGAAGCCAAACGCATCGTTGCAAACCGGCCGTATGGGAGCAAGGTTTGGCTGGTGACCAATGGTGTCATTGGTGAAGGACCGTACACCAACATTAAGCACCTGATCGTTGCCAAGCAGCCATTCAAGACCGCGGAGGAAAACGTGGCCCTCTACGACAAGTTGAAAAAGGAAAAGGCCGTCAAGCCTTGAAAGCAGAAAACCCGCGGACGCAATGGCCGCGGGTTGCATGGGTAGCTGACTCAGTGGCGCTCGTGCATCAGTGCGCCCCGGCAGCAGCCTCAGCCGAAGCCGCTGCACCAGCCCCTTTCTTTGGCGGGCGTGACAGCCACACCATGGGGATGAGCAGGATGAAGATGATGGCTGAGCCGTGGAACACGTCATTGGCCGCCAGCATGAAGGCCTGTTGATCAATCAGGCGATTGATTTGCGACAGCGCCTGCTCGGTGTCCATCCCTGCAGCTGAAAAGTTCGCCAACGTGGAGTTGGTGGCCATGCTGCCGCGGTTGATCAGTTCCGCGAGTTGGGCATGGTGCATGGCGGCCCGGTCCTGCCAGACCGATACGGCGATGGATGTGCCGAACGAACCGCCCACGATCCGCGCAAAACTCGACAGACCGGAAGCGCCTGCGATCTTGTCAGGTGTCATGCCGCTGAGCGTGATGGTGGTCAGCGGGATAAAGAAGAATGCCAACGCAATGCCCTGGATGATGGTGGGAATCATGATGGTTCCAAAATCCGCCTGGGTGTTGAATTGCGAGCGCATCCACAGCACCAGCGCGAAGACCACAAAGGCAAAGCTGGTGAGCGCACGCGGGTCGTATTTCTGGACGTTCTTGCCCACCAAAGGTGAGAGCAGAATCGCAAACAACCCCACCGGCGCCATCAACTCACCGGCCTGGGTAGAGGTGTAGCCCATGAACTGCTGCAACCACAGGGGCAGCAATACCAGGTTGCCCATGAAGAGGCTGTAGGCCACCGTCATGCACAGCGTACCCGTCCAGAAGTTGCGGATCTTGAGCATGCGCAAGTCCACCACCGGGTGCTCGTCGGTCAGTTCCCAGGCGATCAGGAACGCGAATCCGATCGCGGATGCTGCCGTCAGCGCGATGACTTCCGGCGACTGGAACCAGTCCAGCTCCTTGCCCTTGTCCAGCATGATCTGCAGGCAGCTCACCGACACCACCAGCAGTGCCAGACCGGTGCTGTCAATCGGCAACTTGCGGATCTGGGTTTCACGCTTGTGAAAGATGGTCCAGGTCATGGAGGCCGCAGCGATGCCAACCGGGATGTTGATGAAGAAGATCCAGCCCCAATGGGTGTGATCCGTGATCCAGCCACCCAGCAAGGGCCCCATCACCGGGGCCACTAGCGTGGTCATGGCCCACATGGCCATGGCTGTCCCCGCCAGTGCGGGCGGGTAGCTGCTGAGCAGCAGCGTTTGCGCCAGCGGCATCATGGGACCGGCCACAAAACCTTGCAGCGCCCGCATGGCAATGAGCGTGCTCATGTTGGGAGCCAGGCCGCACAGCCAGGATGAAATCACAAACAGCAACACGCTGGTGACGAACAGGCGCACCTGTCCGAAACGTTGCGACAGCCAGCCCGTAAGGGGAAGGGCAATCGCATTGGCCACGCCAAAGCTGGTGATCACCCAGGTGCCCTGGTTGGGGCTGACGCCCAGGTCACCCGCAATCGCGGGCAACGACACGTTGGCGATGGAAGAGTCCAGCACGTTCATGAACGTGGCAGCGGACAGCGCAATCGTTCCCCACAGGCGGGCGGAGCCCTGCAGGGGAGGATGCGCAATATGAGCAGGTGCGGACATGTGGGGTCGCAGTGTCAGTGTGTGGTGCCGTGAGGCGGGCCTTAGTGGCTACCCTTGCCCGCATTGGCGGCAATGATCTTGTGGACTTCGTCGTCCGCGCCCTTGTCCATCAGTGCATAGACCTCGGTCTGCACAGCAGAGGACGGATGGGCCGCATCGGCCAGCGACTTGCCGCTCTGGTCCGTGATGTCCACCGTGGCTTCCATCGACAGGCCCACGCGCAGAGGGCTTTGTGCAACTTGCTTGGGGTCCAGCGCGATGCGCACCGGCACACGCTGCACCACCTTGATCCAGTTGCCGGTGGCATTCTGCGCGGGCAGCAAGGCAAAGGCGGCACCAGTGCCGGCACCCAGACCTGCCACCGTACCCTTGTATTCCATTTTCTTTCCGTACACGTCGGCAGTCAGCGTCACGGGTTGGCCAATGCGGATGTTGCGCAGCTGCACTTCCTTGAAATTGGCGTCCACCCAAAGTTGGTTGAGCGGGATGATGGACATCAGGGGCGAACCGGCAGCCACACGCTGACCCAGTTGCACGCTACGCTTGGCCACATAGCCATCGACAGGAGCGGGCAGGGCAGCACGGTGCAGCGCCAGATAGGCCTCGCGTACCTTAGCGGCGGCAGCCATCACGCTGGGATGCGAGTCAACGCGCGTGCCTTCGGTCAGCGTCTGGTTGCTGTTGAGCTGTTCACGTGCGGCCGTGACACCGGCCTGCGCTGCAGACAGGGCATTTTGGGCGGCAGCCACTTGCGACAGCGTGTGGTTGAGCTCTTCCTTGGAAACCGCGCCATTGCCCACCAGCGACTGGCGGCGGTTCAGGTCATCGGTAGCGCGTGCCAGATCGGTCTTTGCGCGTGCCACGTCGGATTCACGGATGGCGATCTGTGCCGAGAGGGTGGTGTTGTTGGCATACAGGGTGCGCACTTGGCGTACGGCCTGGGCCAGGTTGGCCTCAGCCTGGTCAAGTGCGACCTTGGCATCGGCCGGGTCCAGTTGCACCAGCGCCTGACCGGCCTTCACGAAGTCGGTGTCATCGGCAAAGATGGATGTGACGGTTCCGCCTACTTGGGGCGTGATCTGCACCACATTGCCTTGCACATAGGCGTTGTCGGTGGACTCTTCATGGCGTTGCAGGTACCAGTCGTAGGCGCCGTAGGCCAGGCCGATGAGAACCACGATGCTGACAAATTTGAGTGCTTTGGCGCGCTTGGATGTGGGAGCTACGGCAGGAGTGGCAGCGGGTGTTACAGGTGCGTTCATGGTGCGTACTTTTCTGTTTGGGGTGGTGCGATGTGGCTTATTGGGCGGTGGCGGGCTTCAGGTCTCCGCCTACGGCATTCAGGATTTGCACTTGGGTGTCCAGTGCGCGTGCTGCCAGGTCTACTCCCTGGCGACGTTGCTGCAGCACAGGTGCTTCGGCGCTCAATACATTGAGGTAGTTGCCCAAGCCCGCCTGGTAGCGCTGCAAGGCAATGGAGTAGGCGGTTTCGGCCGAGGCCAGTGCGGCGCTTTGTTCGGTCTGCTGGCGGCGTATGGCCTGTGCAGATGAGAGGCGGTCGGCCACTTCATGCACGGCTTCGAGGACCTGCCCGTTGTAGCTCTCGATGGCGGCGTCCAGATCGGCGGTTTTGCCGCGCAGGTTGGCGCGCAGGCGGCCGCCTTCGAACAGTGGCAGGCGTATGGCTGGGCCCACGCCCCATTCGGAGCTCTTGCTCTCCAGCAGCTTTTCAAAGCCAAAGCTGGAGAATCCTGTGAAGGCCACCAGATTGACGTTCGGATAGAACTGGGCTTTGGCGGCGTCCACGTCGTTCTGCGCAGCCTCCACGCGCCAGCGCGCCGCAGCAATGTCGGAGCGGCGACCCAGCAGATCCAGCGGCATGCTCTGTGCCACGGCCACACCCTGAATCTTCTCCAGTGCCGGTAAGGTCATGTTCAGCGCAGATGCCGGCTGGGCGGTGAGCGCAGCCAGAGCATTCACTGTCAACGCTTTCTGTTCCTTGAGCACTTCGATCTGGAACCGAGCGTCGGGTAGTCCGCCAGCTGCCTGTTGCAGTTCGAGTTGGGTGTCCAGTCCGGCATTCAGTCGGTCATGCACCAATCCCTGGATCTGGATACGTTGGTCCAAAGTACGCTGAGCCACGTCCAGCTGGGCCTGGATGCGCACCAACTGAAAGTAGTTGCGGGCGACGTTGGTGGCCAGCAAGCCCCTGGCGGCACGGGCATCGGCTTCGGCAGCCTTGATCTGACCGATGGTGGCGTCCAGCGTTGCACGGTTCTTGCCGAAGAAGTCCAGCTCCCAGCTTGCGGATGCCTGCAGGTTGCCGCTGTCCCACTCTGATCCCCCAATCGGAGGCGGGTAGATGGAGTTGGCCGAGTAGAGCTGGTGCTGCAGGTCCAAGGCGGCGGTCACTTGAGGGTAGTCCGCAGACTTGGCCGTGGCACTTGCGGCCTGTGCCCGTGCCAGACGCGCTTGCGCCGTTTTCAAGGTCGGGCTGTCCTGCAATGCCTTTTCCACCAGACCATTGAGCTGGCTATCGCCAAATGCCTGCCACCAGTCGTTGTCGGTTGCCACGCGGTCAGCATCCTTGCTGGCGTCCAGATTCTTCAGGCCCAGTGTGTCTGCCTTGATCGGCTGCGCAACAGGCTCGATGCCTGAAAAATTGGCACATGCAGCCAGCGTGGCAATCGCGACGCTGCTGAGGGTCAGGCGCGCAAGCTGCGCTATGCCGCGGGAGTAATCAGTGCGCTGCATCGGTATCGGTTCCGTGGGTAGGGTTGTCATTTGCAAGGTTGGAAATGGATTTGGCGTTGTTCAGGATGCGACGCAGGTACTCGCGCAGGTTGTGGAAATCGTCATCCGTGAAGCCTGTGAGATGGGCGTTCTGCACGCCACACAATATGCCGGGTATCTGCTCTGCAGCCTGCTTGCCGGCAGGGGTGAGTTCGATATTCACCACGCGACGGTCGCTCTCGGAGCGCACGCGTCTGCACAGGCCCTTGGCTTCCAGACGGTCCAGCATGCGGGTCATGGCGCCGGCATCCAGATTGCATTGGCGGGCCAGTTCGGCAACCGTGCTTGTCTCACCCCGATAAAGCTTGTAGAGGGGAACCCACTGCGCATTGGTCAGATCGGTGTGGGCGAGCTGTCGCTCCACTTCCTGCCCGACCATATTGATGATCTGGCGCATCAGATAGCCCACGCTGTCTTCGGGTCGGTAATTCTCCGACCGGTAAAAAGAGCGGGGAGGCAAAGATTTCTTCATGGCTGGCAATTGTTATTGCCTAGGCAATTAATGTCAAGGCTGTTAATGCCATGACATATATTGAAGCAGGGTTATTCAGAAAGCACAAAGCCCCTTGCGGGGCTTTGTGCTTGGATGGGTGTAAACGGTTACATGCTTACTTCAGGATGTCGCCCACGCAGAGGTACTTGATCTCCACGTAGTCGTCCATACCGAAGTGCGAGCCTTCGCGGCCCAGGCCGGATTGCTTGACGCCGCCAAAAGGCACGTGTTCGGTGGCCAGAATGCCCACGTTGACGCCGACCATGCCGTATTCGAGCGCTTCACCCACGCGGTGGATGCGGCCGATGTCGCGGCTGTAGAAGTAGCTGGCCAGGCCGAACTCGGTGTTGTTGGCCGCATCGATGGCTTCTTGCTCGGTCTTGAACTTGAACACCGGGGCGAAGGGCCCGAAGGTTTCTTCCTTGGCGCACAGCATGTCTGCAGTGGCGCCGGATACCACGGTGGGTTCAAAGAACTGGCCTTGCAGGGCGTTGCCACCGGTTTCCACCTTGCCGCCCTTGGCAATGGCATCGGCCACATGGCGCTTGACCTTGACGATGGCGGCGTCCTCGATCAGCGGGCCCTGGGCTACGCCGTCCTCAAAGCCGTTGCCGACCTTCATGGCCTTGACCTTGGCGCTGAACTTGGTCACGAACTGGTCGTATACGCCCTCTTGCACATAGAAGCGGTTGGCGCAGACGCAGGTCTGACCGGCGTTGCGGTATTTGCTGGCCAGTGCACCTTCCACAGCGGAGTCGATGTCGGCGTCGTCAAACACGATGAAGGGTGCATTGCCGCCCAGCTCCAGCGAGAGCTTCTTGATGGTGGGAGCACATTGCTTCATCAGGATGCGGCCGACTTCGGTGGAACCGGTAAAGCTCAGATGGCGAACCACGTCGCTTTCGCAAATGGCCTTACCTACGGCGATGGACTGATCCGCGTCGGCGGTGATCATGTTGAGTACACCGGCGGGGATACCGGCGCGCAGGGCAAGCTCGGCGGCGGCCAGAGCAGTCAGCGGCGTCAGCTCGGCCGGCTTGATGATGACGGTGCAGCCGGCAGCCAGGGCGGGCGCCACCTTGCGCGTGATCATGGCCAGTGGGAAGTTCCAGGGCGTGATGGCGGCGCAAACGCCGATGGGCTGCTTGATCACCATCAGGCGGCGGTTGTTGTCGAACTGTGGCAGGGTCTCACCGTTGACGCGCTTGGCTTCCTCCGCGAACCACTCCACAAAGCTGGCGCCGTAGGCTACTTCGCCCTTGGCTTCGCCAAAAGGCTTGCCCTGCTCAGCGGTCATGATGCGCCCCAGGTCTTCTTGGTTGGCCATGAGCAGGTCGAACCACTTGCGCAGGATGATGCTGCGTTCCTTGGCGGTCTTGGTTTTCCAGGGGCCCCAAGCGGCGTTGGCTGCGGCAATGGCTTTTTCGGCATCGGCCGCGCCCAGGTTGGCCACGTCGGCCAGCTTGCGGCCGTTGGACGGGTCCAGCACGTCAAAGCGGGAAGTCCCGGCGATCCATTGCCCGTTGATCAGTGCCTCCGTCTTGAGCAGGCTGGGGTCTTTGAGCAAGGCGAGAGGAGAGGTTTTCATGTCCATGGTTCTATTCCTGTAAGGCAAATGTCTGGGGCTGTCGGGGCAGGGCGAAAGCTCTAAGCGTAGCGGCTTTTTGATTTCCGCACTGTGCCAGATGACACGGGGTTGTTGGTTCCATTTGGCATCACTTCCTTCTTCCCCTGAGCCATTCCAATACCATCATCAGCGAAGCAGTGAACAGTATCAGCAACGTGGCAACGGCGGCAATGGTAGGCGAGATGTTTTCGCGAATGCCGGTGAACATCTGGCGCGGCAGTGTGGTCTGCGCTGGTCCGGCAAGAAACAGCGTCACCACGACTTCGTCAAACGAGGTGGCAAAGGCAAAGAGCGCACCCGAGATCACGCCGGGCGCAATCACCGGCAAAGTGATGCGAAAGAAGGTGGTGACCGGGTTGGCGCCCAGGCTCAGGCTGGCCTTGACCAGGTTCTGGTTGAAGCTCTGCAGCGTGGCCAGCACGGTGGTCACCACAAAAGGGGCGCCTAGCGCAGCATGGACCAGTACCAGCCCGGTGTAGGAGTCTGACAGACCGATCTTGGCAAAGAACAGGTAGGTGCTCACGCCCACCACCACGATGGGCACCACCATGGGGGCAATGAGCAGGCTGGTGACCAATCCCTTGCCGAAAAAGCGCACCCGCGCCAGGCCCACAGCGGCCAGGGTGCCCAGTGAAGTGGCAATCAATGTGGCCAGCGGGGCGACGATGAAGCTGTTGCGGGTGGCGCGCGCCCAGTCGTCGGACGCAAACAGCTCCTGGTACCAGCGCAGGGACCAGCCCGGGATCGGGTACGACAGGAATGAGGAATTGCTGAACGACAGCGGAATGATCACCACGATAGGCAGCAACAGGAAGCCCAGGACGGCGGCACAGACCAGTCGCAGGCCGTACCAGCCAGCCTTGTCGGCCGGGGTGTAGTACGCGGGAAATTGAGAAGGGCGCATAGTTTGGATTTATCCCAGGCTGAGTTCGGCCTTGCCAAAGCGGCGGTACACCGCGTACAGGGCCAGCGTGGTGATCAGCAGCACCGAACCCAGTGCGCAGGCCATACCCCAGTTGACTTCTACATTGGTGTACTGGGCCACGTAGTAGCTCAGCATCTGGTCACCGGCACCACCGAGCAAGGCAGGGGTGACGTAGTAGCCAATGGCCGTGATGAACACCAGCAGGCCGCCCGCGGCCACGCCAGGGTAGGTCTGCGGCACGTAGATGCGGAAGAACGCGGCCAGCGGCGCACTGCCCAGGGATACGGCGGCGCGCACGTAATTGGCGGGCACCGACTTCATCACGCTGTATAGCGGCAGGATCATGAAGGGCAGCAGGATGTGCACCATGGCGATCACCACGCCCAGGCGGTTGAACAGCAAAGGCACAGGGCCGTCGGTCAGGCCTGAGAACATCAGGAAACGGTTCACCAGTCCGTTGCTTTGCAGCAGCACGATCCAGGCAGCAATGCGCACCAGCACCGAAGTCCAGAAGGGCAGCAGCACCAAAATCATCATCAGGTTGGCACGGCGCTCGCTCAATGTGGAGAGCCAATAGGCCAGTGGATATCCAATGAGTATGCAGATCAGTGTGACGACGGCGCTGATGGAGAAGGTGCGCAGCAGGATGTCGCTGAAGGCCGCTTCTTCGGCACCCACCCGCACGATGGAGCCTTGCGCATCGCGCTTGAGGTCCAGCGAGGTCAGCAGATAGTCGGGCGTCCAGCGTGAACTGTTCTTGGCAATGGCCCACCAGTAGGGGAGTTCGCCCCAGCGGGCGTCCTGCGCAATCAGTTTGTCCTTCACCTGCGCTGCGCTCAGGCCTTCCACGTCCAGCTTGGCACGGTAGGTGCTCATGATGAGCGAGCGTGCACCGCTCACTTCCGAATTGAGTCTGCGCGCCAACACACCGGCCTGTGCGGTTTCGGGGATGGCGGCGAGGTCACTGACAAGCGCTTGGTAGGCCTCGTCCGGTGGAGCGGCCTTGCGGTCCCAGCCCGACAGGGCCTTGCCGGTTTGCACCAGGCTGTCTGCGACCTCCGGGTTCTCCACTGCGCGGATCAGCAGTGCTCCCAGCGGCACCAGAAAGGTGAGCGCCAGGAACACCAGCAAGGGCAGGGTCAGGGCCATGGAACGCAAGCGCTTGCGTCGTTCAACCCGGGCCAGTTTGGTGGCCAGGGACACCGGTGAAAGCGCTGCTGCGGTCATGGTCTGTCTTACCCCTTGTTCAACTTATTGCGCTGCCCAGGCGGCAAAGCGCTTTTCCAGAGCTTCGCCCTGGTCGGCCCAGAAGGTGATGTTGAATTGCAATGCGTCCTTGCTGTTGGCAGGGGAAGTGGGCAACAGGGCCAGCACCTTGGCATCGATCTTGGGCAGGGCCTTGTTGTTGGTCGGGCCGTAGGAGATGTACTTGGCGTACTCGGACTGCTCGTTGGCGCTGGAAGCCATGGCGATGAACTTGGTGGCCAGGTCCTTGTTGGGCGTGCCCTTGGGCATGACCCAGTAGTCCAGGTCATAGATGCCACCGGTCCAGGTGATGGCCAGGTTCTTGCCTTCGCGTTGTGCGGCGTCGATGCGGCCGTTGTATGCGGTCGTCATGGTTACGTCGCCCGCCACCAGGAACTGGGGCGGCTGCGCACCGGCTTCCCAGAACTGGATGTTGGACTTGAGTTCGCTCATCTTCTTGAAGGCGCGGTCAGCACCTTCCTTGGTGGCCAGCACCTTGTAGACGTCAGCCGTCTTGACGCCGTCCGCCATCAGCGCAAATTCCAGGTTGTAGCGCGCACCCTTGCGCATGCCGCGCTTGCCAGGGAACTTCTTGGTGTCCCAAAAATCGGCCCAGGTAGTGGGCGGTGTCTTGAGCTTGTCGGCGTTGTAGGCCATGACCGTAGACCAGATGAAAGTGCCTACGCCGCACTCGTGCACGGCTGCCGGCTGGAAGTCAGCCTTGGGAGCCAGCTTGGACCAATCCAGCTTTTCAAACAGACCTTCGTCGCAGCCGCGGTTGATATCGGGGCTTTCCACTTCAACCACGTCCCAGGTGACCTTCTTGGCTTCAACCATGGCCTTGATCTTGGCTTGCTCGCCGTTGTATTCCACCGGCACGATTTTGGCGGCTCCGCTCTTCTCGAAGGGCTCAAAGTAGGCCTTCTTCTGCGCGGCGCCGTTGGCACCGCCAAAGTTCACCACGGTCAGTTGGCTTTGCGCCAGCACCGGCAGGGCCAGAACACCAGCAATAGCAATCATCAGGGGCTTCATATTCATCGACGTTTCCTTCTAGAGAGGTAGGTTGAAATGCTGAGATTCAGCGGTACACACGCAGGTGTTCTGGGGGGGCATAGACATGAATCGTCTGGCCGGGGTGGGGCAGGGCGGCGTGTTCCAGCGGCATCTTGATCGTGGCGGCTTCCTGGCCGGCCACTTCGCAGCGCACGCGCAGGTGGTCCCCGAAATAGATCAGATCGATCATGCGGGCCTCGATGGTGTTGGGGCCTGCAGATTGCGCCAGTTGCAGCCGCTCGGGCCGCACGCCGCACTGCACGGTGTCGCCGATCTGCGCGCGATTGACATTGACGCCATGCAGCTGTACGCCATTGGGCAGCACCACATTGCATTGGTTGCCCTGGGTCTGAAACACCTTGGCATCGAGCACCGTGCTGTCACCCACAAAGCTGGCCACGAAGCGGTTCACCGGTGTTTCGTACAGCGTCTCTACAACATCGATCTGCTGGATGATGCCGTCGTTGAAAACAGCCACACGGTCCGACATGGTCAGCGCTTCCGACTGGTCGTGTGTCACGTAGACAAAGGTCACGCCCAGGCGGCGATGCAGCTCCTTCAATTCGATCTGCATGTGCTCGCGCAGCTGCTTGTCCAGCGCGCCCAGCGGTTCGTCCATCAACACCAGCTGCGGATCAAACACCAGGGCACGCGCCAGGGCCACGCGCTGGCGCTGGCCGCCGGAGAGTTGTGCCGGATAGCGGTTGCCCATGGCGCCAAGCTGCACCATGTCCAGTGCGCGGGCTACCTTTGCCTGCTGCTCGCCGGCTGGCACCTTGCGCACGGTCAGCGGATAGGCGATGTTGTCGGCCACCGTCATGTGCGGGAACAGGGCGTAGTCCTGAAACACCATGCCGAAATTGCGCTTGTGCGGGGGCGTGCGGGTAATGGGCACGCCCGCCAGGCTGATTTCGCCAGCGGTGGGCGACTCGAAACCAGCCAGCATCATCAGCGTGGTGGTCTTGCCCGAGCCCGAAGGTCCGAGCAATGAGATGAACTCGCCTTGCTGGATCTGAAGGTTCAGGTCCCGTACAACCAGATTCTTGCCGTCATAGGTCTTCTCGACGCCAGTAAAACTGACGAGGGCTTTCTTGTCACTCATCACGGTCAAACTCAGGCGACCGCGTCAAAGCAGGCAGCAATGATGTCCAGACCTTCATCCAGGATGGCGTCGCTGGCGGTCAGCGGCACCAGAACGCGAATCACGTTGCCGTAGGTGCCGCAGGTCAGCAGAATCAGTCCGCGTTTGGTGGCTTCGGCGGCGATGCGCTTGGCCAGATCGGCATCGGGTTGATGGATGTCACCGTTCTTGAACAGCTCCATGGCCACCATGGCACCCAGGCCCCGCACGTCGCCAATGGCCTTGTGCTTGGCTGCAATCGCCTTCAGGCCCTGAGTCAGGCGTACACCGACATCACGGCTGCGCTGCAGCAGGTTTTCCTTCTCGAATACGTCGAGCACTGCCAACGCGGCGGCGCAGGCAATGGGGCTGCCGGCATAGGTGCCACCCAGGCCGCCAGGGCCGGCTGCATCCATGACTTCGGCACGACCGACCACGGCAGAAATGGGGAAACCACCGGCCATGGATTTGGCCATGGTGATCAGGTCCGGGGCAACACCGCTTTGCTCCACGGCGAACCAGGTTCCGGTGCGGCCGGCACCGGTCTGCACTTCGTCGCAGATGAGCAGGATGCCGTTGGCATCGCACAGTGCGCGCAGCCGTTGCAGCAGTTCTGGAGGCGCCACGTTGAAGCCGCCTTCGCCTTGCACTGGCTCCAGGATGATGGCTGCCACACGCTTGGCTTCGATGTCGTTCTTGAAGATGGCTTCGATGGAGGCGATGGAGTCATCCACGCTCACGCCGCGCAGGGCGTTGGGGAAGGTGGCGTGGAACACTTCCGAGGGGAAGGGGCCAAAGCCTGTCTTGTAGGGCGCTACCTTGCCGGTCATGGCCAAGGTCATCAGTGTGCGGCCGTGGTAGCCGCCGCCAAAGCAGATCACACCAGAGCGGCCGGTGGCGGCGCGGGCGATCTTGATGGCGTTTTCCACCGCTTCGGCGCCGGTGGTCAGGAACAGCGTCTTCTTGGCAAAGTTGCCGGGGGCCTTGGCGTTGATGCGCTCGGCCAGTTCCACGTAGGGCTCATACGCCAGCACCTGGAAGCAAGTGTGGGTGTACTGGTCGAGCTGGTCCTTGACGGCCTGGATGACGGCAGGGTGGCGGTGGCCGGTGTTGAGCACGGCGATACCGCCGGCAAAGTCGATGTAACGGCGTCCTTCCACATCCCACACTTCGGCGTTTTCGCCCTTGGCAATGAAGATCTGGTGGCTGTGGCCCACGCCACGGGGTATGGCCGCTTCGCGACGGGCAAACAGGGCAGCGTTGGTGAAATTGGCGTCGCGTTGCATGCAAAAAAACTCCTGATGGATATTGGGAATGGCAGTCCGGGGCGGGCCTGCGGTGAAGCGGCGACTTTAGGGCCGGGTGGGAGGGACTAACATATACAGATAGCCCTTGGTTTTGAATGCACTGTGCAGGCTGCCGGGCCAGTACATATTTCCCCTTACTCTCGTTGGCAGCGCCTTACATGTTTGTTCTTGATCCCAAATCCACCGTTCCGTTGGTGACCCAGATCGTTGTGGGTTTTCGCCAAATGGTGGATGACGGCTCGTTGCGGGCCGGAACCAAGGCGCCATCGATTCGCCAGTTCGCCCATGCCCACGGCGTGAGCGTCTACACCGTGGTGGACGCCTACGACCGCCTGGTGGCACTGGGGTACTTCCAGTCGCAAGCACATTCGGGCTTCTTTGTGCGCAGCCGGGGCACGGCTGGCACGACCGTGAGCGGCGGAGCCGGGTCGTACAGCTTTGACTCCATGTGGTACCTGTCGCGCATTTTTGAAAACCGCAAGCTGCACAACAAGCCCGGATGCGGCTGGCTGCCCGGTGACTGGCTCTTCGGCGATGGTCTCAAGCGCAGTCAGCGCGCGCTGCTGGCCGCTGATGTCGAGATGGGCGGCTACGGTGACCCGCGCGGCTTTTTGCCTCTGCGTCAATTGGTGCGCGACAACCTGGCTGCCCGTGAAATCGTTCTGGGCGCGGACCAGGTGCTGCTGACCCAGGGCTCAAGCCAGGCCATGGATCTGGCTGCGCGCAACCTGGTGCGGGCTGGGGACACGGTTCTCGTGGACGAGCCGGGCTATGCCAATTTGCTGTTTTCGCTGCGCTTTCTGGGCGCCAAACTGATAGGTGCCCCGCGCTCGCCCAGTGGCTACGACCTGGATGTGCTGGAACAGCGCATCATCGCGCACCGCCCCAAGGTGTTCTTCACCCAGCCGCGCCTGCAGAGCCCGACCGGGTCGACCGCATCCCTGTCCCATCTGCACCGGGTGCTGCAACTGGCGGAAAAGTACGACTTTGTGGTGGTCGAGAACGACATCTACGCCGACCTCGACCCGGAGTCCCGCCCTTCGCTGGCCAGCCTGGACCAGCTCAAGCGGGTCATTTATGTGGGCAGCTTTTCCAAGACCATTTCACCCAACATCCGGGTCGGCTTCATGGCCGCTTCGGCGTCTCTGCTGGAAGAATTGACGCGTCTCAAGATGTTTTCAGGCCTCACCTCTTCCGAGTGGACCGAGCGTCTGGCCTACGGGGCCTTGATAGACGGCCGCTGGCGCAAGCACATCAAGTCGCTCAAGGACCGATTGGCCCAGGCGCAGCAACTGCTTTCGGCGCAGCTGCTGGCAGCAGGTTTTGCGCTCTTTACCGAACCCAAGGCCGGCATGTTTCTCTGGGCCTGTCATCCGGCGGTCCACAACGCTGCAGAACTGGCCTACAAGGCGGCCGAGCAGGACGTGCTGCTTGGGCCGGGGCATCTGTTTTCCGTCGATCTGGAGCCCAGCCCCTGGTTGCGTTTCAATGTGGCATGGTCGCAGGACGAAGCGGTCCAGCGCTTTCTGGCGGAACTGAAGACTCCCTGAGCGGGCACCGCTGGGGCCGCGGCGGGCGATAATACGCGGCTAATCTTTTTGAACCTGCCCCGAGAAGCCCGACATGACCCAGCCTGTAATGAGTGTTGCCGACATCCGCAAGACCTTCCTCGACTTTTTTGCCTCCAAGGGCCACACCGTGGTGGAAAGCAGCCCGCTGGTGCCGGGCAACGACCCCACGCTGATGTTCACCAACTCGGGCATGGTGCAGTTCAAGGACGTGTTTCTGGGTACCGACAAGCGCTCTTACGTGCGCGCGGCTTCCGTGCAGGCTTGCCTGCGCGCCGGCGGCAAGCACAACGACCTGGAAAACGTGGGCTACACCGCGCGCCACCACACCTTCTTCGAGATGCTGGGCAACTGGAGCTTTGGCGACTACTTCAAGCGCGAGAGCCTGAAGTGGGCCTGGGAACTGCTGACCGAGGTCTACAAGCTGCCCAAGGAACGCCTGCTGGCCACCGTGTATGCCGAAGACGATGAGGCCTTCGACATCTGGACCAAGGAAATCGGCCTGCCGCCTGAGCGCGTCATCCGTATCGGTGACAACAAGGGCGGACGCTACAAGAGTGACAACTTCTGGATGATGGCCGACACCGGCCCCTGCGGCCCCTGCTCGGAAATCTTCTACGACCACGGTGAAGGCATTCCCGGCGGCCCACCCGGAAGCCCGGACGAGGACGGCGACCGCTTCATCGAAATCTGGAACAACGTGTTCATGCAATTCAACATGGACGAGACCGGTGCCGTCACGCCGCTGCCCGCGCCCTGCGTGGACACCGGCATGGGCCTGGAGCGCCTGGCCGCCATCCTGCAACACGTGCACAGCAACTACGAGATTGATCTGTTCGACCAGCTCATCAAGGCCGCAGCGCGTGAAACCGGCACCACCGACCTGAGCAATCCGTCGCTCAAGGTGATTGCCGACCACATCCGCGCCACATCCTTCCTGGTCAGCGACGGCGTCATCCCCAGCAACGAAGGCCGCGGCTATGTGCAGCGCCGCATCGTGCGCCGTGCCATCCGCCATGGCTACAAGCTTGGCAAGAAGACACCGTTCTTCCACAAGCTGGTCGCCGACCTGGCCCGCCTGATGGGTGACGCCTACCCCAAGATGCGCGAGCAGGAAGCCCGCATCACCGAAGTGCTGCGCGTGGAAGAAGAGCGCTTCTTCGAAACCCTGGCCACCGGCATGGAAATCCTTGAAGGCGCGCTCAAGGACGGCGCCAAGGTGCTGCCCGGTGACGTGGCTTTCAAGCTGCATGACACCTATGGCTTTCCGCTCGATCTGTCGGCCGACGTGTGCCGCGAAGCGGGCGTGCAGGTGGACAGCGAAGGCTTCAACGCCGCCATGGAAGCGCAGAAGGCCAAGGGCCGTGCCGCAGGCAAATTCAAGATGGACAAGGCGCTGGAGTACACCGGCGCGGGCAACACCTTTGTCGGCTATGACCACCTGACCCAAAGCGCCAAGGTATTGGCGCTGTATGCCGAGGGCACGCCGGTTGCCGAGCTCAAGGCAGGCCAGAACGGCGTCGTGGTGCTGGACACCACGCCCTTCTATGCTGAGAGCGGCGGCCAGGTGGGCGACGTGGGGGCCATCTTCACCGACTCCTCCATGTTTGAAGTGTCTGACACGCAGAAGATCAAGTCCGATGTCTTCGGCCACCACGGTGCGGTCAAGTCCGGCACCCTGGCAGTGGGTGACACGGTCACTGCCCATGTGGACGCCGCAGTACGTGCCGCCAGCATGCGCAACCACTCGGTCACCCACCTGATGCACAAGGCCTTGCGCCTGGTGCTGGGTGACCATGTGCAGCAGAAGGGCAGCCTGGTGGACTCCGAGAAGACCCGCTTCGACTTCACCCACAACGCGCCGGTCACGCCCGAGCAGATCCGCGAGATCGAAGCCCTGGTGAACACCGAAATTCTGGCCAACGCGCCAACGCAAGCACGCCTGATGCCCATAGATGAAGCCAAGCAGACCGGCGCCATGATGCTGTTCGGCGAGAAGTACGGTGACATCGTGCGCGTGCTGGACATCGGCACCACCACCGAGTTGTGCGGCGGCACCCATGTGCAGCGCACCGGTGACATCGGCTTCTTCAGCATTGTGAGCGAAGGCGGCGTGGCCGCCGGTGTGCGCCGTGTGGAGGCCGTCACCGGCTTGGTCGCCTTGCACCATGTGCAGGAACTGGAAAGCACACTGGACGACGTGGCGGGTAAGCTGCGCGCCACTGCCGAAGAGCTGCCGGTGCGCGTGGACGGCATGCTTAGCCAGATCAAGGAACTGGAAAAGGAACTGGCGGCCGTCAAGGGCAAGCTGGCTTCTGCGCAAGGCGACGAACTGCTCACCAGTGCGGTGGACGTCAAGGGCGTGAAGGTGTTGGCAGCTCGCCTGGAAGGCGCTGACGCCAAGACCTTGCGCGACACCATGGACAAGCTCAAGGACAAGCTCAAGACGGCGGTCATTGTGTTGGCAGCGGTGGACGGCGAGAAAGTGCAGATCGCAGCCGGCGTGACTGCCGACACCGTGGGCAAGGTCAAGGCCGGTGAACTGGCCAACCACGTCGCCAGCCAGGTCGGGGGCAAGGGCGGTGGCAAGCCCGATATGGCCATGGCCGGTGGCACTGAGCCCGGCAAGCTCTCCGGGGCATTGGACAGCGTGTTGGCCTGGGTTACCGCCAAGCTGTAATACCCTGCCGGGGCGTGTGACTTAACGGGGCCTTACAGCCCCGTTTTTTTATTTGCGATTTAGCCAACATTTGAGGGTGTTCTCGGGTGTTCACACGTCCGTCATGCAAGTACATTACGCGCATCGAGCATCTGGCACGTTGGTTCACGCAGGTCCGGTTGACGGGTTCGTGGATGACGGGTCGGAGATAAGGGAAAAAATACGATGCAAACAAATGGTGTGTTAGGGCTTGGCGTCGCGGTGCTGCGACGGTTGACGTTCTCCCGCAAGATTGCATTGATCGGTTTTCTTTCCGCCATGCCCATCCTGGTTGTGCTCTGGGCATTTTTCGTCGGCACAGAACCCAAGGACGCTTTTCAGGTTGTCATGGGGCTCTGCATCGTGGACGCCGCGGCTTTGGTGTATGTCCTGGTGGCTTGCTACGTCAGCGTGACGCAGGACATCGCGCAGATGGTGCAGTATGTGGATCGCATGGTTGCCGGCGATCTGCGCCAGCCTGTGGTGAGCCGCAGCAAAGACGAATTGGGGAGCGTTTTGACGGTGGTTGGTCAACTGGGACGGACAGTGTCTGCCATGGTGGCCAATGTGCGCGGAAATGCCGCCTTTGTAGCCTATGCCGGGCAGAGCCTGGAGCGTGACAGCCGTGATCTGTCGGATCGCACAGAACAGCAGGCGGCCAATCTGGAGCAAACATCCGCCAGCGTGCAGGAGCTGGCCTCTGCAGTGCAAGTCAATGCGGGGACGGCAGTCAGCGCCAACGGCCATGCCAGCGAAGTGCGGGATGCGGCAGTAGGTGGCGCCAGCGCCATGGAGGAGGCCGTCGTTTCCGTGGAGGCGATTCAGGCCAGCGCCAAGCGCATGGATGAAATTGTGGGTGTGATCGATGGTCTGGCTTTTCAGACCAATATCCTGGCGCTCAACGCGGCGGTGGAGGCCGCACGCGCAGGCGAGTCGGGACGCGGCTTTGCCGTGGTAGCTACCGAAGTGCGTTCACTGGCACAGCGTTCAGCCGCCTCTTCCAAGGAAATCCGCGAGTTGATCGGAGCCTCTTCCGCGCAGATTGCGGCCAGCGTGCAGAAGATCCATGCAGCCGGTTCCACCATCAAGGGCATGGTGGCGGGCATCCGCGAAGTGGCCGGCAGCATGTCGCAGATCTCCAATTCCAGCGCCGAGCAGAGTTCTGGTCTGAGCGAGATCACGGCTGCAGTGCGCCAGCTTGACGAGATCACGCAGCGCAACGCACAGATGGTTGGTCATGCGGTGGAAAAGGCCGAAGACATGCGCCGTCGCGCCACTACGCTGGTGGATTCGGTAGCCATGTTCAAGCTGATTCAAGGCTCACCTGAAGAGGCGGTTGCGCTGGTGCAGCGCGCTGTGGCGCACAGGCGCAGTGGCAGCAGGGACAGCTTCCTGCGCGACCTGACGGAGCCATCCAAAGGGTTTCATGACCGGGACATGTACGTCTTTGCTCTGGATGAGCACGGTACCTACCTGGCCTTTGGCGGCAATCCATCCAAGGTCGGCACGCGGGTGCAGGACATTGCCGGTATCGATGGCGAAGGTTTGCTGCAAACCATCATGGCCCAGGCCAATTACGAGCCTGGATGGGTGGAGTACAACATTACGAACCCCACAACGGGTACCGTGCAGACCAAGATGTCTTACGTGACGGCTGTCGACGATATCTATTTGGGCTGCGGCGTATACAAGAACCTGGTTGCCAACTGAGCCCGGTTGGGGCGCTGTTCAGGTCGTTGCGGGAAAGCGCATTTCCACCTGCAGGCCGCCGCCGGATCGGTTGCTGAGTGCGAACGTACCGCCATGGCGTTTGACAATGTCGTTTGCTGTGGCTAGGCCCAGTCCCACACCCCCGGTGTGGCGGTTGCGTGAGGACTCCACTCGGTAGAAGGGCAGCAAAACCTTGTCCAGGGCCTCGGGCGGTATGCCAGGGCCGCGGTCGCAGATGCACAGGCTCACCTCGGAGCCAATGCGTTGCAGGATGATTTCGGCGCCTCCGCCGTAACGCACGGCGTTGTCCATGACATTGGCAATGCTTCGGCGTATGGCGGAGACTTGGGCCTTGATAGGCAGCGCGTAATGCTGCTCGGCGGTGGTCTGCACCATCGCAACGGCATCACCGCAATCCTGGCTATCGTGTACCTGGCTTTCCACCAGGGAGCGCAGGTCCAGCTCCACCCAGGGTTCCGCCTCAGCCGCGCCGCGCAGATAGTCCAATGTGGCGCGGATCATCTGGTCCATCTCGGCAATGTCCCTGCCCAGACGCTGTCGGTCGTGCTCGTTGTTCAGGGACTCCACACGCAGCGCCAGCCGGGTTAGCGGTGTGCGCAAGTCATGCGACACGGCGGCAACAAACTGGTCACGTTCTTCCAACTGGGTGCATATATGCGCCTGCAGCTGATTGATCATGCTGGTGGCCTCCCGGCATTCGCGGGTTCCTTGCGGTGTGATGGGCGCGCGATGGATATTGCCGGCCAATTCGCGTGTGGCCTGCGCCAGCCGATGCATGGGGGCCGCCAGCCAGCGTGCACCTACCCAGGCCGCCAGCAACACCGCGCTCAGGCGCACGCTGATGTCCATCAGCATGCCTTGCAGCGGCGAACCGTGCGGGGGAGGGGGCATAGGGTGTGGTGGCGGATGCACGCCACCCCATGGCTCGGGGCGGAATTCGAAGAGCAGGGAAAGCGCCAGTACATGGCTGGCAATGGCCACTACGCTCAGCAGAAGTGCCAATCTTCCGAACAAGCTGTCGGGGAGCCATCTTTGCAGGACTTGCGCAGTCCTGCGCAGCAGGGGCATCAAGCGCGCCACGCGACCCTTCCCTGCACGGACTGCACGTTGAACATATAGCCCGCACCGCGTATGGTCTTGATCATCGAGACCTCGCGGGAATCGTCGGCCAGCTTATGGCGCAGACGCGACACCAGCAGATCGATGCTGCGCTCAAACGCGTCCATGGCCCGGCCACGGGCCTGCTCCATCAACTGGTCTCGGCTGAGCAGTCTGCGTGGT
Organism: Rhodoferax sp. GW822-FHT02A01; assembly: GCF_038784515.1. Taxonomy (NCBI): domain Bacteria; kingdom Pseudomonadati; phylum Pseudomonadota; class Betaproteobacteria; order Burkholderiales; family Comamonadaceae; genus Rhodoferax; species Rhodoferax sp. GW822-FHT02A01. Next base: position 4,735,386 of record NZ_CP152376.1, on the reverse strand, counting down.
GTTGAAAGAAAGGTGTTGAGCAGGCGGAACTCCGCATTGGACAAGGCCACCACCAGGCCGGTGGGGGAGACCAGGGTGCGCAGATTGCGGTGCAGTTCCCAGCCATCAAATACCACCACTTCGCTGGACGCCACGGCCTCCTCCGGTTGCGGGCCTTGCGAGCGCCGCAGAACGGACTGGATGCGCGCAACCAGTTCGCGGGGTTCGAAGGGTTTGCTCATGTAGTCGTCCGCACCGTTTTCCAGACCCAGGATACGGTCCAGGGTGGAGGTGCGGGCCGTCAGCATGATGATGGGCGTGCGGGTCTGGCGGCGGATCTCCCGTGCCAGCATCAGGCCGTCCGCGCCGGGCAACATGATGTCCAACACCACCAAGTCCACGTTGTGGCGCCTCAACTGCTCGCGCATGCTTGGCCCGTCGCTGGCGCAATGTACCTCGTAGTTGAATCGGGTGAGGTATTCACCCAACAGCTCGGTGATCTCGGCGTCGTCGTCGACCAGAAGGATGGAGGTTTTTGCAGTCATGGCGTCCCTTGTGCAGAGACAAGTTTAGAAACAAGGTCCCGGGCATAAGCGCTGAATTGCCACGGGAAACCGGTACTGTAACGGGCTTCTTTTGCAGTTTTGTATCAGCTTTGATACCAATTTGAAAAGACCAGCTTACCTGCGCCGCCAAGAATGGAGTGGTCGCTCGGGCCCTGTATGCAACGGGTGACATCTTCATTCACCAGCAGTAAAGGAATTGACCATGAGCACAATCGGGGGAGTCAGCAGCTCCGGCAATGCATGGGCCACACCCAGCGCGCAGCGTAGTCAGCACCAGGCAAAAATGTTTGCCAAAGTGGATACGGATGGCAGCGGCAGTGTGGACCAGAGCGAACTCAGCGCCATGCTGAGCGACATCAGCCAGAAGACCGGGACCAGTCTGGGTGACAGCAAGCAGCTGTTCACCAAGATGGACACCAATGGTGACGGCAGCCTGTCCAGTGACGAATTGGGTCAGGGCATGAAGGACCTCCTGCCACCACCCACCACCATGGATTTCGCCCAGTCGCACGCGCAGGACGGCCAACCAGCGCGGTCAAGCGGCGCTGGCGGAACAGGTGGAACGCAGTCAACCTCCAGCATCTCCAGTAGCACGACCTACGATCCATTGGACGTCAACCAGGACGGTACGGTGTCCTCCATGGAGCGGCTGGCTGGCATGCTCAAGGAACTGGCGCAAGGCGCAAACTCCTCGGATTCTTCTGGCAGCTCAGGAAGCTCCAGCAACTCGGAAGTGGCCAAGCTGGCACAAAAGCTCTATGAGCAGATCAGCGCCAGCCTGCAGCAGTCCGGCAACAGCACCACCAGCACACTGAGCGCGACAGCCTGATCTGCCCGGCTCGCCTGAGGTGGGTCAGGCAGCCCGCTGCATGCTGATGCGCTGCGTGATGGCCTGCACTTCGGCAGGCAAGCGGCTGAGCCCAGTATTGCCCAGGTGGGACTGAATCAGCCGCCGCAACGTCTCCAGGTGGGGCGTCACAGTGCCAAAAAAGCGGGCCTGCCCGCCCGTGGCAATCAGAATGGTGGGGAAGTTCTCTACTTCGATGGGGTCGACCAGGTCCGATTCGTCTTCGATATCAATCCAGCGGAACGTGGCACCAGGGAATTCCCCCTGCAGACGCTCAAACAAGGGGGCGTACTCGTTGCAGGTACCACACCACTGAGCGCACAAACAGGCCACCAGCAAGGGGGCGGAAGACGGGTTTTCTGGGTTTGACATGGCGCAAAAGGACTGCTTATAAGTTCTGGAGCTATGGATATGCCGGATTGTGGCAGGCCAACCTTTTACACTATAGGGTTTGCTGCAACGCAACTTTGACCCACCACAAGGCCCCCATGAGTGCATTTCTGGAAGAAACCGTATTAAGCGTACACCACTGGACAGACCGCTTGTTCAGCTTCACCACCACCCGTGACCCCGCATTGCGGTTTTCCAACGGCCACTTCACCATGATCGGCCTGCGCCAACCCAACGGCAAGCCGCTGCTGCGCGCCTACAGCATCGTCAGCGCCAATTACGAAGAGCATCTGGAGTTCCTCAGCATCAAGGTGCAGGACGGCCCGCTGACCTCCCAGCTGCAACACATCAAGGTGGGTGACAAGATCGTGGTCGGCAAGAAGCCCACGGGTACCCTGTTGATCGACTACCTGCTGCCGGGCAAGAACCTGTATCTGCTGGGCAGCGGCACCGGCTTGGCGCCGTTTCTGAGCGTGGCGCGCGATCCGGCCACCTACGAGCGCTTCGAGAAGGTCATCGTGGTCCATGGCGTGCGCGAAGTGAAGGAACTGGCCTATTACGACTACCTCACCAACGAGCTGCCCGACCACGAGTTCCTGGGCGACATGGTGCGCGAGCAGATGCTGTACTACCCCACGGTGACCCGTGAGCCCTTCCGCAACCAGGGCCGCATCACCGACCTGATCGAGTCCGGCAAGATGCAGGCGGATCTGGGTCTGCCCAAACTTGACCCCGCAAATGACCGCGTCATGATCTGCGGCTCCCCCGGTTTGCTCAAGGACTTGAAAGTCATTCTGGAAAAGCGTGGCTATGCCGAAGGCAGCACCACATCGCCCGGCGACTTTGTCGTTGAGCGTGCCTTCGTCGAACAATAGCTTCAACCTGCTACCTCCGGAAACCCATGTCCCATTACGATCTTTACGCCATTGGCAACGCGCTGGTGGACTCCGAATACGAAGTCACTGACGCGCAACTGCAGGCCCTGGGCGTGGAGAAGCGGCACATGACGCTCATCGATGCCGAGCGCCGCGCCCATCTGCTGGCGGGTGTGCAGGGGCTGCACAGCCGTCGCACGGGTGGCGGCTCGGCCGGCAACACCGTGGTGGCCGTGGCGCAGCTGGGGGGCAAGGCCTTCTATTCCTGCCGTGTGGCCGATGATGAACTGGGGGCCTTCTACCACCAGGACCTGCTGGCCAATGGTGTCGCCACCAATCTCTCGCATATGCCGTTTCCCGAGGGGCAGACCGGCATCTGCATGGTGATGGTGACGCCCGATGCCGAGCGCAGCATGAGCACCTTCCTGGGAGCAACGGCAGACATCGATCAGACCTCCTTGCATGCCAAGGACATTGCCAAGTCCAAGGTCTATTACATGGAAGGCTATCTGTCCGCCTCGCCCACCGGGCTGGACGCCGCCCTCAAGGGGCGTGCCATTGCCAAGGAAGCGGGCGTCAAACTGGCTACCACCCTGAGCGACATGACCATGATCAACTTCTGCCGTCCCGGTCTGGAAGCCATGGTCGGCAGCGATCTGGACTACCTGTTCTGCAACGAGGAAGAGGCGCAGGTCTGGTGCGGCAGCAAGGACCTGCCCACCATCGTCACCCATATGTCCAAGCTCGCCAAGGTCGTCTGCCTGACCCGCAGCGCCAAGGGCTGCCTGGTGATCGAAGGTGCGCAGCAGACCGAAGTGCCCGCGGTCAAGGTTCAGGCCATCGATACCAATGGCGCTGGCGACATGTTTGCGGGTGCCTTCCTCTTCGCGGTCACCCACGGCCACAGCCACGCGCAGGCAGCGGCGTTGGCCAACCGTGCGGCAGGACAGGTGGTATCGCAGTATGGCAACCGCCTCACGCCCGAGCAATTGCAGGCCATCCGGGCTGAATTCGAAGCGTCGCTCAGCGCCTGATTTCAGACGGGCTGTGCAGCCTCGCGGCCCTGGCGCCGCAGCTGCCGGTAGGGTGGCAAGCCACCCAGCATTCTTCTTCCATACGGCTGCAATTGCAGCCGTTTGTCATAGCAGATCACCTGGGCGCGGTCTTCCTCGGTGCGGATGGCACGGCCGGTCCACTGCAGCAGCTTGATGGCGGTGGCCGGGATCACCAGCTCGCTGAACGGGTCACGTCCCATCTTGCGCAGCCATTCGGCGCGCGCCTCGTCCACCGGTTCGCTGGGCGGCGCAAAAGGCAGCTTGCAGATGAACACGGTTTCACACAGCTTGCCGGGTAGGTCCAGCCCTTCGCCAAACGATTGCAACCCGAACAGCACCGAGGGCAAACCCGCTTCCACACGCGCCATATGGCTGGCCAGCAGGCGGGTGCGCGACAAGCTGCCCTGCACCAGCACGGTGTCCATCAGGCGTGTGGGCAGTGCCTGGGTTGCGGCGCGCATCTGGGCACGCGAGGTGAACAAGGCCAGCGCGCCGTGCTGCACCTCGTCCAGATCGCGGATCAGCAGCTCCACCATCTCGGCCGTGTAGGCATCTGCCTGCTTGGGTTCGGCACGGGTGTGCACCACGGTCAGCGTGCCTTGTTCGGTGTAGTCAAAAGGGCTGGAGACTTCCAGCGTGCTGACGTTGGGGTTGCCGGACAGACCGGCCTCCTGCAAAAAGTAGTCAAAGCTGCCGCAACTGGTCAGCGACGCGGAGGTGACCACCGCACCCCGCACTTGGCTCCACAGAAATTGGCGCAGCAGGTCGCCCGGCACCATGGGGCAGGCGTGGGCGCTCAGGTTGAGGTAACCGTTTTCGCTCTCGGCCTGCAGCCATTTAGCCAGGGGCTGCTCGCCATGCTCCAGCAGCAGCTGGGCCGTGCCGCTGAGGCTGGCCAGGCGTGGCGCCAGCGCGCCCAGCTTGGCGTAGAGCTGCGCGCACAACGCAGCCATGGACGGGTCTTCCTTGGCGATGGCTTTCACATCCACACCCAGCGCTTCCAGCGCCTTTTGCAGGCCAGTGGCTTGCGCGCTGATCTGGGCGATGGGCTCATGCAAGGGTTCCGGCAGCACACCATGCGCAAACCGCAGCGTGCCGTCGGCGCCTTCTGTCGTGCCGTGCACCAGGTCCAGGGCCAGGCGCTGGGTTTGGGTCAATACGGTCTTGAGCTGAGAGCACACGGTGGTAATGTCCTCGCCCAGGTGCAGATGCAGGCGCTTGGCCACGTCCTGCATGGTGCGTGGCAGCTTGTCCAGCCAGCGCAGGTTGCTCAGGTCCATGGCGCTGGAGAATTGGTCTAGCGCGACGGCAGGAAGGTGGTGGCCTTCGTCAAACACCACCAGGCAGTTGTCCAGATCGGGCAGGGTCTTCAGGCCCAGGGTTGCCAGCACCAAGTCGTGGTTGGCGACGATGACCTGCGCCTCAGCCAGGCGGGTGCGCGCGTTGTAGTAGCTGCAATCCTTGTAGCGCGGGCAGTGGCGCGCGGTGCAGGTGTGGCGTTCGGCGGCCACGGCAGACCAGTCGCTGGGTTCGGGGGCTTGGGCCAGGGTGTCGCGGTCCCCGTCCCATTTGTTGCCAGCCAAGAGTGTGGCCATGTGGTCGTAAAGCTGGATGCGCCGTTCCTCGATGGCTTCTTGTGACGCGGTGGACAGAGCAACGGCCGGGAAGTCCTCCTCGAACAGGTCTTCTTCACCGCTTCCGGTGCCGGCCAGGCGGTCCAGCTTGACCTTGCACACATAGCGTCCGCGCCCTTTGGCCAGGGCAAACACAAAGGGTTTGTCCATGCTGGCGGCCAGCACAGGCAGGTCCTTGTGGATGAGTTGCTCCTGCAGGGCCACCGTGGCAGTGGACACCAGCACGCGGGTCTTGCGCTCCAGCGCCATGGCCACGGCTGTGCTGAGGTAGGCAGCGCTCTTGCCCACACCGGTGCCGGCCTGGATCACGGCAATGGCCTTTGCCGGTGCGGCCTGGTCTCCCAGGTCGGCTGCGGCCAGTGTTTCGGCCACGCGCTCGGCCATGGCGTGCTGGCCGCTGCGGATTTTGAAGCCGGGGGAGCTGCGCACCACCTGTTCGAAGGTCTGGAGGGCGAGCGCGCTCAAAGCGGCGGGAGTGGAAGGGGTAAAGCTCAAAACATCAATCTGAAATAGGAACCGGATGGTCGGCCGCCACGTCTTGCAGGGGCAGCAGCGACAGGCCGCTGGTGAAGTGGCGCGGCTCGCCGGTCACCGGGTCGGTAAAGGCCAGCGTCTTTGCCAGCAGCTGCAAGGGCTTGCTGGTGTCGGCACTGCCTTCGGGCGTGAGGGTGGGGTAAATGCCGTCATGGACCAGCGGCAGCCCGAGCGCATGCATATGCACCCGCAGCTGGTGGCGCTGGCCTGTGACGGGCTGCAATTCATAGAGTGCATATTCGCCAGTCTGTTGAATCGGGCGGATATGGGTGAGGGCGTTGGCAGGGCCCGGCACTTCGGCCTGCTGCATGAAGTGGCTGCCTTCGGCGATGCGGGTGTGGCGCGTGACCGGCCAGGCCAGCGCCGGGTTCCAGCGGGCCACCGCATGGTAGGTCTTGCGTACCTGGTGTTCTCGAAACAGCCGGTGGTAGAGGTTGCGCGTGGCCGGATTGCGGGTGAACAGCACCAGCCCGGCGGTATCGCGGTCGATGCGATGGGCGGGTGCCAGGCTGTCGGTGCCAAAGGCTTTGTTCAGGCGCACCAGCAGCGTCTCGCGTACATATTTGCCAGACGGAATCACCGGCAGAAAGTGTGGCTTGTCGGCTACCACGATGTGTTCGTCCTGCCAGACGATGCGTTCTTCAAAGGGCACCTTGGGTTCGGTCGGCAGACTGCGGTAGTAGTAGATGCGCTGCCCGGTGTGGACCGGTGTGTCGGCTCGCAGGACCAGTCCTTGTGAATCCACGATGTCGCCCGCGTTCAGGCGTTGCTGCCAGTCTTCGCGGACCACGGCAGTGAAGCGCGCTGCGAAGAATTCCAGTGCATTGGCCCGGACTCCGTCAGGCACCACCACGCAACTCGGGCTCAGGCCGTCGCGCGGTGGCGGTGGATTGGGGCGATAGCGGGCCATGGTCTCAGGATTGCCTGACGCGAGAAACTCAGACGCGCTCGAAGACCAGATCCCACACGCCGTGGCCCAACCGGATGCCACGGTTCTCGAACTTGGTGAGGGGGCGGTAATGCGGCTTGGGCGCGTAGCCCTTGAGCTCGGGGTTGCTCGCCAGCGCGCGGTTGCGCAACTGCGGCTCGGCGCTGAGCACTTCCAGAATCTGCTGGGCGTAGGGCTCCCAATCAGTGGCGCAGTGCAGATAGCCGCCGGGCTTGAGGCGTGCCGCCAGCTTGGCCACCAGCGGTGCCTGGATCAGCCGGCGCTTGTTGTGCTTGGTCTTGTGCCAGGGGTCGGGGAAGAAGATGTGCACGCCGTCCAAGCTGGCCAGGGGCAGCATGTGGTCAATGACCTCCACCGCGTCATGCGCACAGATGCGGATGTTGGTCAGCTGGTTCTCGCCAATGCGCTTCAGCAGCGCGCCCACGCCGGGCTCATGCACCTCACAACACAGGAAGTTGGTATCGGCCAGGGTGGCCGCAATCTTGGCCGTGGCTTCGCCCATGCCAAAGCCGATCTCCAGCACCACAGGGCGCTGGGTGGGCGCTGCGTCCGGCGAGGCAAAGGCCGCCTGGAAATCCAGCAGGCTTTGCTGGTAGGGGAGCAGGAACCTGGGGCCCAGCTGCTGAAAGGCTTTGGCCTGGCCGACCGTGGTGCGACCTGCGCGTTTCACAAAGCTCTTGATGGTGCGCATGAAAGGCTTGGGGGCCTCCGCGCCGTCTTGGGGTGGGGTGTTCTCGGTATTCATGATCAGGTGGGGTGTCGCCAACGGACACGCTATTGCGACTCAATACATGGCGCGCCAGTGGGCAACCCAGGCGGCCAGTGCCATCCCCCTATTGTCGCGGTTTCCGCGGGGATGCAGTCCCAGGCTTTCGGCGGCCTGATCCAATGCAGCCAGCGCGGCTTCAGCGGTGCTGGTATCCAGCGCAGCGGCGCCATTTTGTTTGCTGAGCTTTTGGCCATCTTCTGCCAGCACCAGCGGCGTGTGCAGGTAATGTGGCGTGGGGTAGCCCAGGGCCCGCTGCAGCAGGATCTGGCGCGGCGTGTTGTCGGACAGGTCTTCCCCGCGCACGACATGGGTGACGCCCTGGTCCGCATCGTCCACCACGACTGCCAGCTGGTAGGCAAACAGGCCGTCTGCCCGCAGCAGCACGAAGTCGCCCACGGCCTGGGCAACATCCTGCACCTGCGGGCCGCAGCGCCTGTCCGTCCAGTGCACCACCGATTGCTCTGGCGTGCGAAAGCGCCAGGCACGTGCCGGCTTGCCGTGCAAGCCATCGCGGCAGGTTCCGGGGTACACCAGTTCACCGTGGCGCGGCTTGGTCTTGCCATTGGCGTGCAGGGCTTCTTCTATGTCCTTGCGGGTGCAGGCGCAGGGGTAGGCCTGGTCGCACTCTATGAGCCGGTCCAGGGCCCGGCGATACAGGTCTGTACGCTGGCTTTGCCACACGGGCGGTTGGTCGGGGTACAGGCCGCAGGCGGCGAGTTGTTGCAGGATGTGCTGGTCTACTCCGGGCACACAGCGCGGCAGATCGACATCTTCGATACGCACCAGCCATTGGCCTTGCTGTGCGCGGGCATCCAGCCAGCTCGCCAGCGCGGCCACCAGCGAGCCTGCATGCAGCGGACCCGTGGGAGAGGGCGCAAACCTGCCCCTATAGGCTTGCGACGGCCCGGCGGCGCTCACAACATGGCGAGTGCCAGTTCCAGTCCTGACACAAAGGCGTCTTCCACGCGGTGGCCCAGGCACCAGTCGCCGCAAACACCCAGGCCTAGCTTGGCGTCCCACAGGTGGGACACGCCCAGGGGCTTTTCCGTCTTGGCGTAAAGCCAGCGGTGCACTTCGGCGTGGGCCGGTTCGGCACGGATGCCGGTGACTTCGGCAAAGGCCTTGATCAGCTTGGCGGTGACACGGCTGGCGTCGTCCTGCAGATGTTCCTGTGACCAAGCGGCGCTTGCCTGCACCGTCCAGCGCTCCACGGCACTGCGTCCGGGCTTGCTGGATTCACGTGCCAGCCAGGCGATGCGGTGGTGGGTGCTTCGGGCGGCATTCCATTGCGGGCCCAGTGTGGTCAGACCGGGCTGAACGGCTTGCGGAAAGGCCACCATCAGGGTCCAGCATGGTGCCACCGTGGACTTGGCCACTTTCTTGGCCAGTGCCGAAGCCGCCTTGTGCGTCTTGAGCAGCACTTCGGCTTGCGGGCCGGGAATGGCCAATACGACGGAGTCAAACCCGCTGAATACATGCGTGCTGTCTTCTGCACCTGCGGTGCGCAATTGCCACTTGTGCGAATCCAGCGCATCCTTTTCGATGGCGGTGACGCGCACCTGCAACTCGACCGAGCGGTTGTCAATCAGGGGCTGGGCCCAGGCGCGCACCAAGCTGCTCATGCCGGGTTTGGCGACCCAGTGCGGCTCGCGCGCCGGCAGGCCTGCTTCGGCCACGCGGCCGTGGGAGTCCAGCACTTGCACCGTATTGGCACTCCAGCGGCGGCAGATGCTGGGCGTGGTTTCCAGCGCTTGCGCAAAACGGCCGTCACGCACCGTGAAATATTGGGCGCCATGGTCAAAGCTGCCAAAGGCACTGCTGCGGGTGGACATGCGTCCGCCAAAGCCATGGCTCTTCTCGAACACCGTCACGCTATGGCCCGCCTGTACCAGAGTGCGGGCACAGGCAATGGCTGCCATGCCTCCCCCCACGATTGCGATGCGTTTGGAATTGCTCATGTGCGCTTTCTCCGTTTGTGAAAGGGTTTGCATGGTTTATACACGCACATAGAGCCGCCTTCGGGCTTGGCAGCGACTTTAGTAGCTGGCGTGGTTCTCCAGCAGCGCGTTGCGCGTGGTCGGGCTCTCCAATTGAGACAGCCACCACTGCATGGCGCGGCCCTGGCTCTGGTTCTTGGTCTGGCGCCAGGCGTAGTGCACGGTGACCAGGCGTTTGGCGCGTTCGGTCTGTTTGAACACCAGGCGGCCGGACTCCAGATAGCGCGTGGCCATGCCCGCGGGCAGGTGACCGACACCCAGTCCGCGCAGTTGTGCGTCCAGCTTGTCGCGCATGCTGGCCACGGTAAAGACCTCCTGGCCACTGAAGATGCCAAAGGTCTGGCCACTGCCGCGCTGCACCGAGTCTGCTACCGCCACGGCCCGGTGCTGTTGAATGACTGCATCGGATAACGGCTCCTGTGCCTTGGCCAATGGGTGGTGCGGGGCGATGGCAAAGATGAAATGGGCTGTGCCCAAAGGCTTGCTCTGCAGTCCGCTCACATTGCTGGAATCCGGGCCTGTGCCTATGGCCAGATCGGCCTGGCCCGAGGTGAGGGCTTCCAGCGTGCCCGAGAGCGTTTCGTCGCGCAGGCGGATTTGGGTGGGAGGGTTCAGGGCGTAAAAGGCATCGCAGAGTTCCATCATGGTGGTTTTGGAAACAATGGTGTCCAGGGCGATGGTGAAGCGCGATTCCCAACCGGTGGCGACACGTTTCACGCGGTTTGCCACCGCGTCAATCTCCCCCAGCAGGCGCGCGCCTTCACTGAGCAGCTCGGCGCCGGCCGCAGTCATCTTTGCCTGGCGCGAGCTGCGGTCAAACAGCAGCACGTCCAGCGCATCTTCAATTTGGCGAACCCGGTAGGTCAGCGCGCTGGGCACCATGCCCATTTGACGGGCCGCCGCGGCAAAGCTGCCGGTACTCGCAATGGTTTGCAGCATGGAGAGAGCGTCGGGCGTCAGTACATCGCGGGGAGTTTGCATGAAAGAGGGTGTTTTGGTTGAAAACATTTGAATGATGCCATCAATCAGCATGCAATGCAGAAGGTCACCCCAGCCCTAAAGTAGATGCCATGATCACATTACGCAAATCCTCTGAGCGCGGCTATGCCGACCACGGTTGGCTCAAGTCTTTCCACAGCTTTTCATTCGCGGGCTACTACGACCCCAAGCACATGGGCTGGGGCAATCTGCGCGTGATCAACGAAGACCGCATCGCCCCAGGCACCGGCTTTGGCACGCACGGCCACCGCGACATGGAAATCATCAGCTACGTGGTGCAGGGCAATCTGGCCCACAAGGACAGCATGGGCAACGTCAAGGGCATCCCGCCCGGCGACGTGCAGCGCATGAGTGCGGGCACTGGCGTGCAGCACAGCGAGTTCAACCATGCAGAAGGCCAGACCACGCACTTTTTCCAGATCTGGATTGAACCTGATGTGCGCGGCATTGCGCCCGGTTACGAGCAAAAGACGTTTGCCGCAGATGAAAAGCGCGGTGTCCTGCGCCTGCTGGCCTCCAGTGACGCGGCGGGTGGGTCCGTCAAGATTCATGCAGATGCGCGTCTCTATGGCGGCCTGTTTGATGGTGAACAGGCTGCTTCGCTGACCCTGGCACCGGGACGCAAGGGCTATGTGCAAATGGTGAGCGGCGAATTGCAGGTGAACGGTTTGAAGCTCGGCAGCGGTGACGCGGCCATGCTCGAGGGAGAGACCCGTATCGAACTTGGTGCGGGCAAGCAGGCAGAGGTGCTGGTGTTTGATCTGGCACCCTGATCGTGTTGAGAGTGGAGTGTGCCGCCCTGCGGTAGATTCCCAGTTGTTGTGTTTGTGTTTTCCAAATTAACCAATCAAGGAGTATTCGAATGGCAAAAGTTGTTGTGATTTACCACTCGGGCTATGGCCACACCCAGCGTTTCGCCCAATCCGTGGCACAGGGCGCTTCAGCCCAGCTGATCGCGATCGACGCGGACGGCAATCTACCTGAAGGCACCTGGGAAACACTGGCTGCAGCGGATGCCATCATCTTTGGTTCGCCCACCTACATGGGCTCGGTGAGCTGGCAGTTCAAGAAGTTTGCGGATGCCTCGTCCAAGCCCTGGTACACCCAAGCCTGGAAGGACAAGGTCTTTGGCGGCTTCACCGCCAGCGCCAACGTCAATGGCGACAAGTTCAGCACCCTGCATTACTTTATGACCCTGGCCATGCAGCACGGTGGCATCTGGGCTGGTACCGGCATCATCTACAACAACACCAAAGCCTCACAACGCACGGACATCAACTACCTGGCATCCAGCGGTGGCCCGATCGCCCAGACCCCGGGTGACGCAGGTGCTGACGAAATGAATACCGGTGATCTGGAAACCGGTCGCCAGTACGGCGAGCGCGTCGCGGCTCTGGCCGCCAAGTTCCGCGGCTAAGCGGCAGGGTGGGCGCCCTCTGCGGGCGCTGCCTTCAAAGTGGACCCTTGGCGGCTCAGCGAATGACTTCGCTGGCGCTGGTTGGGTCCACTTGCCGTATGTAGCTGGCCATGGATTCCACGGTTACCGTGTCAATCAGGTCGGCAAAACGGCGCTCGTCGGGGTGGTCGTCAAATGCCACATTGGCCCGAAACATGCGCGCACCCAATCGTGTGAAGGCGTTCAGCTTGAGCGTGCTGGGCTGGTAGCCCGTCAGCTTGAGCCATTGCTGCGCCTGCTGGCGAGTGGCAAGTGGCGGAGTGATGCCGACTTGCTGTGAAGTGGCAAGGGTCAGCAACTCCAGTACCCACTGATTGGAATTCTGGTATTTGTCGGAAAACGGATACGCCAGCATGTTGTAGAGCGGCTGGTGCATGGACAACGCGCGTTTGTCGTCGTTCACTATTGCCAGTAGCTTTTCCTGCACAGCGGGTGAGGGCACGATGAGCAGCGCTTCGTATGCGAACAGGTCATCCAGAAAGAAGTTGGCCAGACCTTCGTGCCACAGAGCCGACTGGTTGGAGTTGCAGGCATTGAGCAGGTGGGTGGTGCGCCACTGACCGCTTGCCGCATCCTTGCTGACAAACGCTATGTGGGAGTAACGCAAGCCGTATTTGGAGAGGTCTTGACCGACCCTTCCAACCAGTGCAATGCGAGGTTGCAACTGCTCCAGCCGTTGGTGGAGCTTGTACGCCGCTTGAAAGGCCTGCTGGATGGATTCCGGCTTGGGAGGCGCATCCGAGCAGGCAGTACCGGCTGTAGCTGCATTCGTCATGCACAGGCACAGGCACAGCAGTAGCGTGCCCCACAGTTTGGCTGCAGTGCGCATGCTTACTTGATCTGCGATTGGTGCAGCAGCGCTTGGCCGATGGCATTGGGAACAAATGCCAATAGTTGACCGGATGCCATGAGCGCGTAGCCAGTGGATTCCGCCACCACCCGAATGCTGGTGCCTGTGGCCACCGAAGCCGCCTTGACGGCCTTGGTGGATGCCTTGACGACAAAGGTGCTGCCCGCTTCCACGCCCTTGAGCGTCAGAGACACTACTTCACTTGCGCCTTCCACCACCCCCACGACAACGAAGGCGCCGCCCAGGCCCAGTGCCGAGGCCTGGCTGCCTTTGTCGCTTTGGGCAAATGCGGGCGCGCACAAGGCGGCGCCAAGGCAGGCGATCGTGATCAGTCTTTTCATGGAAGGTTTCCTGTGGGATTGCAGACCGCTGGAATCATACTGAGAACGAACGCGGCCAATTCAGGGGCGTATGCGTGTCATCCCTGTGTCAGTTCAGGTGCCGCCTCGAGCCGCGCATCAACCGCACGGCGCTCGTCAAATACAAAGCAGCCGCCGTGGTAATGGGCATCGCCGACTTCCTCGAAGTACTTGAGGATGCCGCCTTCCAACTGGTACACGTGCTCCAGACCCATCTGGTGCATCAGGATGGCGGCCTTCTCGCAGCGAATGCCACCGGTGCAAAAGCTCACCACGGTTTTGCCTTCCAGCTCAGCCTTGTGTTCCTGCACCGCGTGAGGGAACTCCGTGAACTTGGTGATGCGCCAGTCGATGGCGCCATCAAAGGTACCGGCGTCCACTTCAAAGTCATTGCGCGTGTCCAGCGTCACCACGGGCCGGCCTGAATCGTCATGCCCTTGGTCCAGCCAGCGTTTGACCGTGGCAGGTGGTACTGCTGGTGCGCGCCCTTCTGCCGGCCGTATGGTGGGGTGGTTCATGCGGATGATTTCGTTCTTGACCTTGACCAGCATCTTCTTGAAAGGCTGGGTGCCCGACCAACTCTCCTTCGGCGCAATGTCGGCAAAGCGTGCATCGGTGTGCAGCAGGGCGACAAAGCCGCGCACATACCACTCGGGCCCGGCCAGGAACAGGTTGATGCCTTCCTCCGCCAGCAAAATAGTCCCCTTGAGCTGCAGGGCCGTTGCGCGCTCCAACAACAGCTCGCGCAGGGCGTGCGCGTCGGGCAGGGGGACGAATTTGTAGGCGGAGATGTTGAGGATGGTGTTCACGCCCCAATTTTAAGTGGCCGCATCCCTACAATCCCACCATGTTCGTACATCTGCGCCTTCACACCGAATTTTCCGTGGTTGACTCCACCTGCCGTATTGACGAGGTGGTCAAGGCGGCTGCCAAGGACGGCCAACCCGCACTGGCCATCACCGATCTGTCCAATCTGTTCGGTGGTATCAAGCTCTACAAGGAGGCGCGTGGCAAAGGCGTCAAGCCTTTGCTGGGGGCCGAGATCGTGCTGGAGGGGCTGGGATCGGACGTGCTGGCTGTTTCGCGCATGATTTTGCTGGTGCAGAACAAGCAGGGTTACCTGAACATTTCCGAGTTGATTGCCCGTGCATTTACCCAGAACGTGCTGACCACGGGCGGCAAGCAGCAGGCCGTGGTCAAGTTGGCCTGGCTGAAAGAACTGAATGAAGGGCTGATCTGTCTGGCAGGCGCCCAGGCCGGGCCGGTGGGGCAGGCGCTGGTGCAGGGCGATACGCAGCGCGCCTATGACGTGGCGCTGCAGTTGGCGGGCATATTCACCCACCGCTTCTACCTGGAATTGCAGCGCGCCGGACGTACGGACGACGAGCCCCACGTCATGGCCACGGTGCAACTGGCTGCACGCATGAAGCTGCCGGTGGTGGCTACGCATCCCATCCAATTCACGCTGCCCGACGATTTCGAGGCGCATGAGGCGCGTGTCTGTATTGCCGATGGCGAAGTGCTGGGCAATGCCAAGCGCGTACGCCGCTTCACGCGCGAGCAGTATTTCAAGAGCAGCGCGCAGATGGAGGCCTTGTTTGCCGACATTCCGTCAGCCATTGCCAACACGCTGGAGATTGCCAAGCGCTGCAGCCTGACGCTGGTGCTGGGCAAGCCGCAGTTGCCGGACTTCCCCACGCCCGAAGTCAACGGTGTGCGCATGTCGCCGGAGGAGTATTTCCGCTATGCGTCACTGGAGGGTTTGAAGGAGCGCATGCTGCATCTGTATCCCGATGCCGCCGAGCGCGAGAAGCGCATGCCCGAGTACCTGGAGCGGCTGGAGTTCGAGCTGGCCACCATTCTCAAGATGGGCTTCCCCGGCTACTTCCTGATCGTGGGCGACTTCATCAACTGGGCCAAGAATAACGGTTGCCCGGTGGGGCCCGGACGGGGCTCCGGTGCCGGTTCGCTGGTGGCCTATGCGCTCAAGATCACCGACCTGGACCCGATCAAGTACAAGCTGCTGTTCGAGCGCTTCCTGAACCCGGAGCGGGTGTCCATGCCCGACTTTGATATCGATTTCTGCCAGACCAACCGCAACCTGGTGATCGACTATGTGAAGAGCAAGTACGGCAAGGACGCCGTGAGCCAGATTGCCACCTTCGGTACCATGGCCGCGCGTGGCGTGGTGCGCGACGTGGGCCGCGTGCTGGACATGAGCTACACCTTTTGCGATGGCATCAGCAAGCTCATCCCCAACAAGCCCGGCACCAACGTTACCCTGCAGTTGCCGCCCACCGATGGCAAGAAGAGTGACAAGTACGTCTACGCCACCGAAGCCGAGCCGATTCTGGCCGAGCGCGAGGCCAAGGAAGAAGACGTCAAGACCCTGCTGGAGCTGGCACGCAAGCTCGAAGGCCTGACCCGCAACATCGGCATGCACGCCGGGGGCGTGCTGATTGCGCCGGGTAAGCTCACCGACTTCTGCCCGCTGTACCAGCAGCCCGGTAGTGAGTCGGCGGTGAGCCAGTACGACAAGGACGACGTGGAAGCCATCGGCCTGGTGAAGTTCGACTTCTTGGGTCTGGCCACGCTCACCATTCTGGAGATTGCGCGCGAGTTCATCATGAAGCGCCACCCGGGGCAGGAAGGCTTTGCCTACGAAAACCTGCCGCTGGACGATGCCAAGGTGTACCGGCTGTTCCAGGAAGGCAAGACGGAAGCCGTGTTCCAGTTTGAAAGTCGCGGCATGCAGGGCATGTTGCGCGACGCCAAGCCCACGCGCCTGGAAGACCTGATCGCCTTGAACGCGCTGTATCGCCCGGGCCCTATGGACCTGATTCCCAGCTTCGTGGCCCGCAAGCACGGGCGCGAAGAGGTGGAGTACCCGCACCCCGCCGTGGCCGACATGCTCTCCGAGACCTACGGCATCATGGTCTACCAGGAGCAGGTGATGCAGACGGCGCAGATCCTGGGCGGATATTCACTGGGCGGCGCCGACTTGCTGCGCCGGGCCATGGGCAAGAAGAAGGCCGAAGAGATGGCCGAGCACCGCGAGAAGTTCCGCGCCGGTGCCCTCAAGACCCACAACATTCCACAGGAGAAGGCCGACGAGGTGTTCGACTTGATGGAGAAGTTCGCGGGTTACGGCTTCAACAAGTCGCACGCGGCAGCCTACTCGCTCCTGGCCTACCACACGGCCTGGATCAAGGTGCATTACACGGCCGAGTTCTTCTGCGCCAACATGACCGTGGAAATGGACGACACCGACAAGCTCAAGGTGTTGTTTGAAGATGCGGAGAAGATGGGCCTGACCTTTGAGCCGCCCAATGTGAACCGTGGCAAGTACCGGTTCGAGCCCATTTCCGACAAGCAGATCCGCTACGGGCTGGGCGCCATCAAAGGCACTGGCGAACAGGCGATCGAGGCCATCGTGGCTGCGCGCGAGGGCAGGGGCCCGACCGCTGAGGCCGGCCCGTTCACCAGCCTGTTTGACTTCGCCCGCCGCGTCGAGCGCAGCCGCTTGAACAAGCGCTGTGTGGAAGCACTGATCAAGGCTGGTGCCTTTGACACACTGCAGCTCAACCGCGCCAGCCTGGTGGCTTCCATTGACCTGGCGTTTGACTTTGCCAATGCATCTGCGGCCAACGCCAACCAGGTGGGCCTGTTCGACATGGGCGACGACGACCACGGCTCCAGCACGCAGGAACCCGATCTGGTGGAAGTCACGCCCTGGGGCGTGAAAGAGCGGCTGACCTTCGAGAAGACAGCGGTAGGCTTTTATCTCTCCGGCCATTTGTTTGACGAGGTGGAGACCGAGGTGCGCAAGTTCGCCAAGCGGCCCATTGAGGAACTGCTGGAAACCCGCGAGCCGCAGTTGCTGGCCGGCATCGTGACCGACCTGCGCGTGATCAACGGGCAGCGGGGCAAACTCGGGCTGTTCAAGCTGGACGACAAGTCCGCCACCATCGAAGCGCGTGCGGACGAGAACCTGCTCAATGCGCACAAGAACCTGCTCAAGGACGATGAACTCATCATCGCTATGGGCAAGGCCCAGCCGGACCGCTTCTCAGGCGGCATGCAGTTCACCGTGCAGCAGATCTGGAGCCTGGAGCAGGCACGTTGCCGCTTTGGCAAGTACCTGCGGGTAGCGGTCAATGGCCGCGCACCAGACATTGCGCGCTTGCTCAAGGACTTCCCGGCCCAGCGCGAAATATCCGAGCAGGGCGAACTGGTGCGGGGCCTGGGTGTGCGCCTGCAGCTCAAACGGGATGCCGATGAAGCGGCTCAAGGTTGTGCGGGTGCCGAAGTGGTGCTGGCACTGGGTGAAGAAGCGCGCTTCTACCCCAGCGATGCGGCGCTGGCGAGCTGGCGTGCACAGGCTGATCAGGGCCGCGCCGTCATCGCCTACGACTGACAGGCGACGCCATAAAACCGGTCCTTTGATCTGGCTCAAACGCCGCGCGATTGGTACGGATAGGGGGCATGCCAATCAATCTAAATGAGATAGACTCTCATTTAGATTGCGCGTTGTCCATGCCTTGGAGACGCCAAACCCCAAGGATCCAACATGCTTCTGTCCCAATTGCCCAATGGTGCCCATGCCCTTGTGAAGCGTGTCTTCAGCGGTTCAAGCGAAGTGGATCAGGCAACGGTGCAGCGGCTGGAGGAGTTAGGTTTCATCGCCGGTGAGCCGGTGCTGATGCTGCGTCGTGGTCCTGGTGGCCGTGAACCGCTTGCCGTGCAGGTGGGCGAGACAATGTTTGCGCTGCGCCTGGTGGAAGCCTGCAGCGTGGAAGTATCGGCGCCTGATTCGGTGAAGGCGCTAGCCTGATATGTCCCAAACGTTGACCGCCGCGCCCAAAGTGATTGCCCTGGTGGGCAACCCCAACTGCGGCAAGACCGCGCTCTTCAATCTGCTGACAGGTGCTCGCCAGAAAGTGGCCAACTATGCCGGCGTCACGGTGGAGCGCAAGGTCGGCACTGCCCGGCTGCCGTCCGGCAAGACGATATCGGTGGTGGATCTTCCAGGCTCCTACAGCCTCAAGCCCAGCACGCCCGATGAGCAGGTCATGCTGGAAGTGGTGGAAGGGCGCCGCGTTGGCGAAGCCGCACCCGATGCCATCGTGGCGGTGGTGGACGCCACCAACCTGCGCATGAATCTGCGCCTGGTTTTGGAGCTCAAGCAGTTGGGCAAACCGCTGATCGTGGCGCTCAACATGGCGGACGTCGCACGGGCCCATGGTTTGCATATCGACGTGCAGCGCCTCAGCGCTGAGTTGGGCTGCCCGGTGGTGGAGACTGTCGCCGTCAAACACGAAGGCCACGCAGCATTGCTGGCGCAATTGGAAGTGCAGATCAACCAACTGGCGCAGGTGCCTGATGCGCAGGCCACAAAGCAACCGCGGGCTGCAGCAGCATGGAGTTCGGTGGAGCTGCAAACCCAGGTACGCCGCATATTGGCGCTGGTGGCGCCACAAGTGCCTGCCATGGGCCGCTTTCAGTACCGGCTGGATGCGGTGGTGATGCACCCGGTGTGGGGGCTAGTGTTGCTGGCCACCATCCTGTTCCTGATCTTTCAGGCGGTGTTCTCCTGGGCCAATGTGCCCATGGACCTCATCAAGGACGTGATGGCAGCGGTGGGGGACTGGACCACGGCTCATATGGAAGACGGCCCGCTGCGCAGCCTGCTGGTAGACGGCGTGATTGCTGGCGTGGGCGGCGTGTTGGTGTTCCTTCCGCAGATCCTGATTCTGTTTTTCTTCATCCTGTTGCTGGAAGATTCCGGCTATCTGCCGCGCGCCGCCTTCTTGCTGGATAACCTGATGGGCAAGGTCGGGCTCTCGGGGCGCGCGTTCATTCCGCTGCTGTCGAGCTTTGCCTGCGCCATCCCCGGCATCATGGCCACGCGCACCATTGCGAACTGGCGTGACCGCCTGGCCACCATCATGGTGGCGCCGCTGATGACCTGCTCGGCCCGCCTGCCGGTGTATGCCTTGCTGATTGGCGCCTTTGTCCCAGCGCGCCAGGTGGGCTGGTTTGATCTGCGCGGGCTGACCCTGTTCGGCTTGTACATTGCCGGCGTGGTCAGTGCCATGGCGGTGGCTTGGCTGCTCAAGCGGGTTTGGATGAAGTCGCACTACCAGCCTCTGATGCTGGAGTTGCCGCCGTACCGCCGCCCCAGCTTGCGCAATCTGGGGCTGGGGTTGTGGGAGCGGGCGCGCATCTTCATGAGCCGTGTGGGCGGCATCATCTTTTCCCTGATGGTGATCCTGTGGTTTTTCTCCACCTTCCCCGGTCCGCCAGCGGGTTGGGATGCATCCCAAGGACCGGCCATCCAATACAGCCTGGCCGGCATGCTGGGCAAGGCACTGGAAGTGGTGTTTGCGCCCATTGGTTTCAACTGGCAGATTTCCATTGCCTTGGTTCCGGGCCTTGCCGCTCGTGAGGTGGCTGTAGGCGCACTGGGCACGGTGTATTCACTGTCTGCCGCCGAGAGTGGTGTGGCCGAGGCACTGGCGCCAGTGATTGCGCACGGCTGGTCCCTGGCCACCGCCTACGCGCTGCTGGCCTGGTATGTGTTTGCACCGCAATGCTTGTCCACGCTGGCGGTGGTGCGCAGGGAAACCAATTCGTGGAAATACCCGCTGCTGATGGCGGGCTACCTGTTTGCGCTGGGCTATGTGGCCGCCTTTGCAACCTTCCGCATCACGCAGGCATTGGGAGGCTAGTGCGATGGTGCAGTCTTTGATCGCAGGTTTGCTGGTGGGCGCTAGTGCAATCTATGCGCTGTGGACTCTCTGCCCCAAGGCAGCACGCGGTCGCCTCACTGCCAGTCTGCTGAAGCTGCCGCATCCGCGCTTCCTGGAAAAGCCTCTGCTTCAGGCGGTCAAGCAGCAGGGTGGTTGTGGTTGTGATGGGTGTGACCGGGTGTCCTTGAAGGCGCCTGCCAAGCCCCAAGAAGGTTACGCGTCCATCGTGATTCACCGCCGATAGGCGGCTATGCCTAGTCCTTGGGGCGAAAGCCAATCAACATGGGATTGGGGATACGGCCGTCCACATCTCTTGGCAGCACTCCGGTCTTTTCGATTGCACGGGTAATGGCGTCATCCCACGATTTCACTCCGCTGGATTGGGTGATGCGGGCACTCAGGATATCGCCGCTTGGGGATGTGCGAATTTCCACCTCGACGCGCGGGTTGCCGTTGATGTTGTCCGGATAGGTGATGTTGGGCTTGATGCGCGCCTGGATGCGGCCGGCATAGCTGGCAGATGGGCCGCTGGACTGTGCTGCTGAAACACCGCCCGGCGTACTGCCGCCGCCATCACCTCCGGCAAGCCGCTCGAAGCGCTTGATCTGGTCTGCCCGCGCCTTGGCCGCCGCAGCTTCAGCCTGCTGGTCCTGCTTGCGTTGCGCTTTTTCCTTGTCCGCAGCCAGCTTGTCAGCCTGCTCTTTCTTGAGCTTGTCCTGCTTCTCTTTGTCTTTCTTTTCCTGCTCCAGCTTGGCCTGCTTTTGCTTTTCCAGCTCTGCCAGTTTCTTTTTCTCCAGCTCGGCCTTTTCCAATGCCAACTGCTTCTCCTTGAGCTGTTTGGCTTTTTCCTTTTCCTTGGCAAGGGCGATGTCGGCCTGGGCCTTGATCTCTGCCGGCGTGGGGCCAGGGTCGGGCTTGGGTTCTGGTTTGACCTCCGGCGGTGCCGGTTTGGGGGGCTCGGGCTCAGCCACCGGTTCGGGTGCAGGTGGGGCTGCCTCCACCGGAATGGCGGACCACAACTCGGCTTCCACCGGGGTCTGAACCGCTTCGCGTTTCCATTGCACGCCCACGGTGAGAACCGCTACAAGCACCAGATGCGCCAGGATGGCCAGAATCAGCGCACGCAGCATCCCCGGCGCGGGTGGCGGCGCAAATTCCAGGCGACGAGCGGAGGATTCCATGGGGTGTGGCGGGGAGCTTAGTTGGCGAGCTGCACCGACAGGCCCACACGCTGGATGCCGGCGCGTTGCAGTGTGTCCATCACACGGACCACGCTTTCGTATTTCACGTTCTTGTCGGCGCTGATGACCACCGCCGAATTGGCCGCTGCCGCGCTGTCCTTGCCGCCTTGGGCACGTTTGACCGCTGCAGCCAGATCCTTGAGGGAAATGGGAGCAGTCTGGTCGCTGGTCTTGAGTTCCAGCGCGTCATCCTTGCTCACGGTGATCTGGATCACTTGGTCCGGCTGGCGTGCGGCCTTGCCCACACTGGGCAGGTCGATCAGGCTGGGCGTGATGAGCGGTGCGGTCACCATGAAGATGATGAGCAGCACCAGCATCACGTCGATGAAGGGCACCATGTTGATTTCGTTGATGGTGCGGCGTCCGCGTCCATGACCTCGGCTGGCAACGGCTGGCATGTTGGGCTCCTGATTTCTTCAGCGTTGCGTGGGTTGCGCAGCCTGCGCACCCACATTGCGTTGCAGGATGTTGGAGAACTCTTCGATGAAGGTCTCCTGCTGGATGGCGATGCGATCCAGGTCGCGCGCAAAGCGGTTGTAGGCCACCACCGCTGGAATGGCGGCAAACAGGCCGATGGCCGTGGTGGCCAGCGCTTCGGCAATGCCGGGTGCAACCGTGGAGAGCGTGACCTGCTGCAAAGAAGCCAGGCCGGTGAACGCATGCATGATGCCCCACACCGTGCCGAATAACCCCACGTAGGGCGATACCGAGCCGACGGAGGCCAGAAAGGACAGGTTGCTTTCCACCGCGTCCATCTCGCGCTGGAAGCTTGCACGCATGGCGCGGCGTGCTCCGTCCATCAGCGTGCCGGCATCGGTGATGCGGCGTTCACGCAGCTTCTGGTATTCACGCATGCCGCTGGCAAAAATGCGCTCCATGGGACCGCAGTGGCTGGCGCGCTTGACGGCGGCATTGAAGAGCTCGTTGAGGCTGGCGCCGGACCAGAATTCACGCTCGAAGTCTTCGTTCTGGCCCTTGACCTTCTTGAGCGCAAACAGCTTGCGGAAGATGGCGGCCCAGCTGGCGATGGACACCAGCATCAGCAGCAGCATCACGGCTTGCACCACGATGCTGGCATTGAGCACCAGATGGAGAATGTTGAGGTCTTGGTTCATGGATGGCTTCGGTTGTCAGGCGAGGAGGGCGCGCAGGCGCTCCACCGCGGTTTGCAATTGCGCCAGCGAACTGGCAGTCGAAAATCGGATGAAGTTAGCAGTCTCAAAATGTCCAAAATCGCGACCCGGTGTCACTGCCACATGGGCGCGGTTCATGACTTCCAACGCAAAATCCCAGCTGCCGTTGACGCCCAGTTTGCTGCACGCGGCCGAACAATCGGCCCAGGCATAGAACGCGCCGTCTGGCATGACGGGTACGGTCAGACCCAATGCGTTCAGTGCGGGAATGAAATAGTCGCGCCGGGCCTTGAACTCTTCGCGCCTTTGTTCAAAGGTGGCAATGCTTTGGGCTTCAAAGCAGGCCAGCGCGGCATGCTGCGCGATGGCGCTGGGGCAGATGAACAGGTTCTGCGCGAGGCGCTCCAATGCCGACACCAGCTTGTCGGGCACCACCATCCAGCCCAGGCGCCAGCCGGTCATGTTGAAGTACTTGCTGAAGCTGTTGATGCTGATGATGGAGTCGTCAATGTGCAGGGCGGTCTGGCCGAACTGCGCATCAAAACTCAGGGCCAGATAGATTTCGTCCACCAGGGTGATGCCGCCGCGCGCCTGCACTACTTGGTGGATGCGACGCAGCTCGTCGGGATGAATCGAGGTGCCGGTGGGGTTGGAGGGCGATGCCAGCAATACACCGCGCGTGCGCTGAGTCCACGCGGCTTGCACTTTGTCAGCGCTGAGCTGGAAGCGCTCGGCAGCCGTGGTGGGGATCAGTGTCGCCTGGCCTTGTGCCGCGGTCACGAAATGCCGGTTGCAAGGGTAACTGGGGTCGGGCATGAGGATTTCATCACCCGCGTCGATCAACGCCATGCAGGCCAGGTGCAGCGCTGCGGACGCACCAGCCGTCACCACAATGCGGCTGGCCGGCACTTTGGCGCCAAATCGCGTGGCATACCAGTCGGAAATACGTTCACGCAGAGGCATCAGCCCAAGCGCCGGGGTGTACTGTGTCAGGCCGTCACGCACGGCACGTGCTGCTGCTTCCTGTACCAATGCGGGGGCGGTGAAGTCGGGCTCGCCAATGTTCAGAAATACCATGGGCGAATCGGTGTGGGCCACGGTGGCGCCCAACTCGGCCGCCGCCTTGGCCACTTCCAGCACGTAAAACGGCTCTATGTTTCGTGCGCGCTCGGAAATCTGCATCGGTGCTGGTTTAGCGAGGTTTCTTGGCGCGGTCGGCTTCGACTTCGGCCGCACGCAATTGCGGAGCCAAGCCGTTGAGCACGGCGTTCACGTATTTGTGGCCATCGGTGCCACCAAATTCCTTGGCCAGCTCGATGCACTCGTTGATCACCACGCGCCAGGGCACGTCCAGGCAATGCTGCATCTCATAGACACCAATCCACATGACGGCGTGCTCAATGGGCGAAATTTCGGCAAACGGGCGATCCAGCAAGGGCGTGATCAGTGCGTCCAACTGTTCGGCTTGCTCGTTGCAGCCATGCAGTAGTGCGTCGAAATGCGCGGCGTCGGCTTTGTTGAAACCGGCCAGGTCACGGGTGAAGGCATCCACATCGTCCACCGGGTTGCGGCCCACCAGGCTTTGGTATAGGCCCTGCAGTGCGAATTCGCGGGCGCGGCTGCGGTTGGATTTGCTGCCAGCCTTGCGCGCGCCGGTGCTGGTCACGCCGGTGCGTGATTGGCGGGGCGGTCGGGCAGGGGCGCTGGGGTGGTTGAAATCACTCATCAGATGGACTCCAGCAGATTGGCCATTTCCACGGCCACACGGGCCGCGTCACGGCCTTTTTCTTCCTGGCGGGCCACGGCCTGCTCCAGGTTTTCCGTGGTCAGGATGGCGTTGGCAATGGGGAGTTGGTAGTCCAGACCAATGCGCGTGACAGCGGCACCGGATTCATTGGCAACCAGCTCGAAATGGTAGGTTTCCCCACGGATGATGCAGCCCAGGGCAATCAACGCATCGAACTGCGATTTTTCCGCCATCGCCTGCAAGGCCACGGCCACTTCCAGTGCGCCCGGTACGGTGATATGGGTGATGTGTTTCTCGGCCACACCCAGTGCCAGCAACTCCGCCTTGCAGGCCTGTGCCAGGGCATCGGTGATGTTGGCGTTGAAGCGCGCCTGCACGATGCCGATGGTCAGTTTCTTGCCGTTCATGCGGCTGTCGCTTGCGGCTACGTTGCCTTTGTCTGCGCCAAACATAAAGAGTTCCCTTGAAGAATTGATTTACTTGCTGATGTAGCCGGTGATTTCCAGGCCATAGCCGGCCATGCTGGGCATGCGGCGCGGGCTGCCCATGAGGCGCATCTTGTGCACACCGCACTGGCGTAGCACCTGTGCGCCTATGCCGTAACTGCGCAAATCCATGCGGCCACGCTCGGGGCCATGGGCAGCACGTGCAGAGCCCTCAAACTGGGCCAGCAGCTGCTCGGCGCTTTCGCCACAGTTGAGCAGGACCACCACGCCCTTGCCCTGCTGGGCGATATGGGCGAGGGTGGACTCCAGGCTCCAGGTGTGCATGGTGCGGCCCACTTCCAGTGCGTCCAGCACCGAAAGCGGTTCGTGCACGCGCACGTCCACCGTGTCATTTGCACTCCACTCGCCCTTGACCAGGGCCAGGTGGATGCCGCTGCCAGTGCTGTCCCTGAACGCATGGGCAGCAAAGTCGCCAGACGCTGTGTGGATGGTGCGGGTTCCAACCTGTTCGATCAAGGACTCCACGCGGCTGCGGTGGGCAATCAGGTCGGCAATGGTGCCGATCTTCAGGCCGTGCTCTGCGGCAAACAGCTGCAGGTCAGGCAGACGAGCCATGGTGCCGTCGTCGTTCATGACTTCGCAAATGACCGCAGCGGGGCTGCAGCCCGCCATGGCGGCCAGGTCACAGCCGGCTTCCGTATGACCGGCGCGCATGAGAACGCCGCCGTCCACCGCTTGCAGGGGGAAGATGTGACCGGGCTGCACCAGGTCAGCAGGGACGGCATTCTTGGCCACCGCGGCTTGCACGGTACGCGCGCGGTCTGCGGCAGAGATGCCAGTGGTGACACCTTCGGCCGCTTCGATGGACGCGGTAAACGCAGTGCCCTTCTTGTCGCCGTTGCGGGCGGTCATGGGGGGCAGCTGCAGGCGCTCGCAGCGCTCGCGGGTGAGGGTGAGGCAGATCAGACCACGGCCATAGCGGGCCATGAAATTGATGCCGTCAGCCGACACATGGTCAGCCGCCAGAATCAGGTCGCCTTCGTTTTCGCGGTCTTCCTCGTCCACCAGGATGACGATCTTGCCGGCGCGCATGTCGGCCACGATGTCTTCAATGGGGGAAATGGGTACGGGGGCGTAAGTGCTCATGGGGAGAAGGAAAATGGATGATTAAACGGGTGCCGAGGGCACAGCTTGAGCTGGTGCCGTCAGCATGCGCTCCACGTAGCGTGCGATCAGGTCAATTTCCAGGTTGACCTGGCTGCCTTCCCGAAGGGCTGACAGAGCCGTGTTTTCAACGGTATGGGGAATCAGGTTGATGCTGACCTCGCAACCCTGTGCCAGATCGGCAACCTGGTTGACTGTGAGGCTGACACCGTTGATGACGATGGAGCCCTTGTACGCCAGGAATTTGCCCAATGCAACGGGGGTCAGTACACGCAATTCCCAGCTTTCGCCAACTTGGGCAAAACGGGTTACGGTGCCTATGCCATCCACATGGCCTGATACCAGGTGGCCACCCAGGCGATCATTGGCGCGCAAGGCCTTTTCCAGATTGATCGGGCCTTCGCGGTCCAGTCCGGCGGTCTTGGCCAGGGATTCGGCTGAAATGTCCACGGTGAACTGATGGGCAGGGGCGTCCAGAGTTGTGACCGTCATGCAGGCGCCGTTGAGCGC
Organism: Rhodoferax sp. GW822-FHT02A01; assembly: GCF_038784515.1. Classification (NCBI taxonomy): domain Bacteria; kingdom Pseudomonadati; phylum Pseudomonadota; class Betaproteobacteria; order Burkholderiales; family Comamonadaceae; genus Rhodoferax; species Rhodoferax sp. GW822-FHT02A01. The sequence goes on along the minus strand of NZ_CP152376.1, from coordinate 4,709,134 downwards.
AATGCTGTCTCCCAGGCTCACGTCTTCCAGGTAGTCCGCAGGGCAGGTGATGGTTAGGCGCTTGCCGTGCGTGGAAGAGCTGCCTAAAGCGTGAGCGGCGGCGATGCGCCCCACGCCGGTAATGATTCCGGTAAACATCCCCGCATTTTCGCAGGGATTGGGGCTTGATCCGTGTCTGGCTTGTAATCCCGCAAATTAAAAATTGTCGCGACCTGTTACCCGTGCCAGGATGCGCAGGTCCGGGCCGACCATTGCCGTGGACAGGAAGGTGAGTGGCAAAGCCTGCGAAAGTTCGGAAAGGGGGCCGAATTGCGCCATATCTGCCCCCTGTCCCATCAGTTTGGGTGCCAGATAGACTAGAAATTCGTCGATAAGACCTTCGCGCACCAATGACCCGTTGAGTTTGTGGCCTGCTTCTACGTGCAGTTCATTGATTTCCCGGGTTCCCAGATCCCGCAACATGGCAGCCAGATCCACCTTGCCGGTGGGGCTGCCATCCACGTTGTGTCCAGGCTGGTACAGAACGGTGGCCCCTTGCGATTCCAGTGCACATGCCTTTTCTGCATCTTCCTGCGCGGCATAGATAAACAGCTTGCGCCCCGCAACGAAGATGGGGGAATCCAGTGGTGTCTCGAGCTTGCTATCCACCACCACCAGATGCGGTTGTCTTGGGGTTTCCACAAGACGTACATCCAACCGCGGCTTGTCCTGTAGCACGGTTCCTATGCCAGTCAATACCGCACTGGCGCGGGCGCGCCAGGCATGGCCGTCAGTGCGTGCCTCTGTGGAGGTAATCCATTGGCTCACTCCGTTGGGAAGGGCGGTCTTGCCATCCAGCGAAGCGGCAACTTTCATGCGCACCCAGGGCATCTTGCGCACCATGCGGCTGAAAAATCCAATGTTGAGTTCCCGCGCTTCAATCGCCAAAGGGTGGTCGGGAGCCAATACTTCCACCTCCACGTCCGCGGCGCGCAGGCGGGCAAAGCCTTGCCCCGCGACAAGCGGGTTGGGGTCGGTATTGGTTGCAATGACCTTCTTGATACCTGCAGCGATGAGCGCGTCACAGCACGGGCCGGTGCGGCCATGGTGTGAGCAGGGCTCCAGGGTGACGTAGGCTGCGGCGCCAACGACCGAGTGGCCCTTGGCCGCGGCATCGCGCAGGGCCATGACCTCGGCGTGCTGGCCACCGGTTTGCTGGGTGTGGCCTTGGCCGAGAAGCGCACCGTCGGGAGTCATGATGATGCAGCCGACTCTGGGGTTGGGGTCGGAGAGTTGCATCGCTTCAGCCGCAAGTGCAAGTGCTGTTGTGAGTTGTGGACTGGCAAGCGGCATTTCAATTTTTGGATTTGGATCGGCTATTGCGAGGGTAGGGTGGGGTCAAGCTTCACTTCAAATTCCAACAGGGACTTGACTGCCAAAGTCCCCAAAATGCCGGGGCTAAAGCGCATCGCAGTGAAGGAGTCAACTATTAGCTTGCGAGCAATTTCCGACAGAAAATTATCGCTCAGTACCACCCGATCCACTTTGCCATTTTCGTTGATGAAAATGCGGACCATTACCGGCAACGGCATTACATCTGGTATGAAGGTGGCGGGGGGGGCGCCACTGTCGTCCAGAAATGCAGGCTTGGAGGTAAGCTGCTCCACAGGGAAGTAGTATGGGCCAGACACGGAGTCTCCCGAAGGTATCGTGCTCACTTCGCTTGGGTGCGAAATGGGAGGGGCTGATTGTTCCATCTCCTTTTGCACGATTGCTTGCACTTCTTTTTGTGTGAGCGAGGAAGTGGCGATGTCAGGTGAAGGCGGTAGGTCTGAACTTATCAGGCGCATTGAGACCATGGAGGCACTGGCATTCACATATTTGCTGCCCAAGGGATTGGAATCACTCCAGATCAGCAACACAACGCTGTGAGCGGCCACCGAAATTATCACGGCGGCCAGCCATTCGCCCTTACCGCGCAGCAACGCTCCTTGCTTCAATCTGGGTGACGTGGGAATGCCGACAAGTGACATATGGATGGATCACTGCCTATTTCCAACTCTATTGGCTCGTTAGCTCGCGCCAGGAAACCCGCCGAACTCCCGCGCCGCTGAGATAAATGGGGGGCTTACTGGTTATCGTTGACACTGGGCTACCCAGCGCGGCAGTTCCTTGAGTGATGGCAACGATAGATCCATTTTGCAATTCAATAGGAACCGGTCGAGTGGCAATGATGGCGCCAAGGTTTGTTCCAACTACACCGTTTGATCCATTTACTGCACCGCCATTTACATAATTCAGTGCATAAAGGTAACTGTCTCCACCTGCGGTGCTGTTCAGGCAAGGGTCAGCGGAGGGGAGAGTTGGCGTGATGGTGGTAAAAAGAACTGTGCCCAGGACCAGCGTCGCATCCGTTGCCGAGCGTTCTCCGGCAGTAAGGAAGTCTACATACCAGCCGTCGTTTGTTGCCCAGTCCACTGTATTGGATGTGCTGGTTTTGACTTGGTCATTGGGCACACAAATGGAAGCGGGCGTATTTGCTGGACACAATCCCGCAGTCAGTACCTGTCTGACAAATTTGCTGCCCGTGTCCCTTGGAGACGTGAGTGTATTGGTATCGCTACGGTCAACTACTCCGTAGAACGTCTGGTAGTCAGTATTGGTAATGTCGCTAATACCTAAATATCTTCCGGTGCCAACGTAAACCATGGTCTTTCCATTTACGGTTGCCATGTCAGGCTTTGCAGTAATAGGTTGAGCCTTTCCATTTGCATCCTTGAAACTAACAAGCTTCTGCGCATCGTAGCCCGAGGCACCAATGTCTCCATTGATATCGAACCGCCACAAATTTCCGGCGGTGTCTCCACCGTAGGCTGCAACGCTGGTGTTGTCTGTATCGGGATACAGCGCACGTGAATCAATTCGCCCCATCTCTCCGGTGACGCCGGTGTCTATCTGACTTGCGCCCAGGCCGGTCGTTGTGCCATCTATAACATTGCGAATATAGAGATGAGACTTGCCATCAGCGGTGTTGTAACCGGAAGACAGCAGCACCACCCATTTGCCATTCTTGAGTTTGGTTATTTTGGGGTTTCCATAGGTATATCCCATATTTGTGTCGGTAAATTCCCACAAAAATATAGGGTTGGCGGGATCCGTCACATCCAACGCGTAATACCCTTTGCCACCGCCATTGAGTCCACCAATAAGAATAGTTCGCCATTCATTATCAATGCAACCCGTTACGCCACTTCGACAAGGGCCATATACATCACTGATGGTCGGAGTGCCGTCCACAAAGTATTGATGGTTATTGGAATATGTCATGTCAGCCAATTTATAGAGGTTGGGGACGACCCTTGATGGAATATAGGCCCAAGCCTCCTTGCCTGTCGTTGCATTAAATGCATGCAACATTCCGTCATTTGCTCCAACATAAACCATACCTGTTCGACTGGCCATTGCAGTCTTGAAAACATTGAAGCTTGTATCGGTATAGTTTTGCAATGGCACCTTTACATAGCGCGCTTCTGAAGACACGATGTCACCCAAAATATTAACACGACTGCGATAGTATGTGCCTTCATTTGTTCTATCACCCCGGATATAGTTGATCAGCATTTGCGCTGTGGCACCGGACGGGTTGCTCACACAGCCAGTTCCCGTAGAGCAGAATTGAGACAGGTATGGTTTCCAATTACTGGTGGAAAATGTACTAAGCAAACTGGCATTCGAATCCACAAAATCCACCAAGGTGCCAGAAATATTTGTCTTGATTGTGCGAGATGTATTGGGGGTTGCGGGGATTAGTGATGTTGCTGCCTCGTCAACATTAACGACTAGAGTATTGTTGGTCTCATTGCTGTTGGCGTCGAATGAGTCGCCAGAAGTATAGGACACAACACTGGATTTGACATAGTAGCATTTTGTTCCACTGGAGTCGGTGTAGCGGAACGCGCTATTTGTATAGTACGTGGTTTGGGCTGTCCACACTGTTGTGGAGCAATCAAGTAGTCTGCTGGCGTACCAGTTTGGACTGGATAAGCTGCCGTCTGACGCAATCACTTTGCGAGTTAACTCGCCTGTCCAGAGCATGGACTTGTAGGATGAACTGAAAACAAAATTATCTGTAGTCGTAACATTCGGGTTGCTGCTGGCTGCCGCGGCAGAAGTTCCGTCACGCGGCTGTGCTGGAATATTACCCAAAGTGGTCGCCAGACCTGTCGACAACGAAGTGGGATCCTTCGCACTGAAGTAGGTTCCTCTGCCGTTTACTGCGGCATGCCACAAGTCATCGATATTGGCGTTGGAGTCAGCAGAGGGAATGGGCCAATAACATTGGCCTGAGCTTTGCCACGAGCAAACGCCGGTAGAAGTATTGGCAGTCGCTCCAATCAGGATTGATTTGAAATCTCCTGAAGTATCACTCCAGTAATCATTGGTCTGCGAGTTGGTAGGCGCATAAATCATTTGCCCTTGCGATCCCAGACCCAGTGTAAATGTAGTCATGTGTTGCCAAGTTGCCGTGTCACGGTCTCCTCCCTTTGGGACACTGTTATTGCACAAATCGTAGCCGGTGGAAGATGTGCACGTTCCGGTGGTATCGGCGGTGGAATTGGGAGTGGCGGTGCGAAGGTCTGTACTATAGTAATACTGTGCCACGTCTGCCAGGGTATCTGACGTGCCGTTGGCGATAACAGTCTGGCATTGTGTAGCCAGTAACTGAGTGTAGGGTGAATTCGCGCTTTGTGAAGCGTTCGTACAGGAGCTAACGTTACCCCAACTGGACCAAGATGTGTATTGGCAGCGGGTCGTCGAACTCGTGGTACACGTAGCAGTCGCGTCCACATAGGCACTAAATGAACCGATTACCTGCTGACACTCCGTTGCAACCAATACGGTGTAAGGCGATGAAGGTGAGGCCGTAACGGGAGTGCATGCGGCGTTATTGGTTGTGTTGGTAAAGCTGGTGGTTGGTTGATAGTACCGACATTCTGTGGTTCCTCCGACCGTGCATGTGCCTGTGGCATTGACCCAAGCTGTATAGCCAGTAAAAACGGTACCCGAACAGGCTGTACGGGTGCGACCTGTCGTATCAGGAGTGCATTGCGCGTCTACGGCGTAATAGGCCCAGGCAGTCCAAGTTGCTCCACTATCCGTGGAATTGGAATAAGGAAATTGACATTGTGTACGATTGCTTCCAGTGCCAACCGAAACACAACTGGAAGCGTTACCCCATGCTGTCCATGAGCCGCCGCTGTTGGTGGATGTCCTTTTTAGAATAGAGGGGGCAGTGGCAAAAACCTGGGATCGGGTCTGCAAATAAGTGTTTCGATACTGATTGATCAAGGGCGCAGTAGAGACTTGCAGCTTGCTGGTCCTTGCTTGCAAGGTAGAAGTGCCGCCATCACCATACGGGGCCGGTAAACCAATGTCCTGATTGCCGACGGCTGTGCTGCCATCCAATTTGTAGCCTGCTCCGCCGTTCCAGAATCCATCGGTTGACAGAATCGTATAGTTGCGCTGGCAATAGTATTGCAATGGATCAGAAACTACCACGCCGTTGTACGTGGTTCCATTGAGTTTCCCACCATATAAACGACCAGCATCCGACAATCTGGCTCGCAACGGCGTGGAATTACTTGGCTTGGCTTTTAGTAATTGGCTGTACCACGTGAACTTCTGAGTTCCGGTAAATTCGCCAAGATTGACAAAATCCGTATTTGCGTTATTGTTAATTGTCATGTAGCCAACGCGATAACGTGACTTGCCTGCAGCAATATCAGAATTTGTATCTATAGAAGCAAATGCATTGCTGGCCGCCGTCTTCATCATCTGCATGCGGGTGCGATAGTAGGTCCACCAATTCGCATAGTTGGTCATTTCTTCGTTGCCAGTGCATGTGCTGGCGGCGCAGTCTGATCGTGTTGCGTACTTCACCGTTCCTCCCGGATAGGGATATAACGCTGTAGTACTAGGAACGATGACAGTCATTATGGTGAAGCCCGGTACCGTTGTGGTGGTGAAAGCGGTCTGAGTCGATGTGAAGGTGCCGGAGTTGGAAATAGTGGGAGTACCCAAGGAAGTGCTCAAACTCGAAGTGGCAACCGGCCCAGCAGTAATTGTGATGACATTCGACGAAACCGTTGCGGCAAAGCCTGAAACATTACAAGCAGTAGAGGACGGAAGACTGCCGTTACATGCATTGATTGCCGCAGCAATTTGGGCCGCAAATGTACTGGTATTTGTACCTGTCGATGTGACGGTGCTATTCAGAATTTGATAGGTATTGCTGCCGACGACAAATGAGATGGAAGAAACTGTGGTACCACTTGCGACAGAGTTAATGGCAATTGTGCTTGTTCTCGGCGCTGGCGCTCTCACATAAGCATGGGTGCTTGAAAATGCTGCTTGGCAATTGGCACCGTTGCTGTCACACCAGCGCACTGGTGCCGGAAATGTGTAGGTGCCTGTCGGTGTGCTGGAAGTGGTGCAGTTCTTTAAACTACTGGAGTCGCAGTATTCACCTGCGATGGTCGTGAAAAAATACCGCTGACTGGTCGATGTAGGGGTGATGTTGCTGGTTGACGTACTTTGTACGCCATAGGCATCATTCTTGACCGCATTCCAGTTGGGATTGCTGGTGCTTCCATTCGAGTCGGCGCCTGTACTTGTACTGACACCGGTCATATTGAGGTAAGTTGTCGAATTGGTGGCACCTGTGGAGCCCACCGCAATTGGCGGGACGTAGCGCACGGCAGGGTTGTAATAAACACCGTTGTAGGCAGCATTACGGAACATATATTCGTAACGTGTGGAACTCGGATCCTGTCCCGTACTGCCGCAAGATGAATTGGTCGTGGACTGCGACGCACAGGCCCAATCCGGCATGAAATCCCAACTCATACTGCCAGAGTCATCCAGCAAAAAAAGTACGTTCGGTTTTACATCATTTGCCGAGGTCACTGCATAGGTACTCAGTGGCGTACTGGAAAGGTCGGTTGCTTCAGTTTGACCTATTGCAGATAACAATAAAGTCGTCGCCAAACATCTGATAATCGTTGGAGATATATTAAAGGACATGATGCAACTCCTTCTCATTTGTACACAATGGATTGCACATAACTAACCGTACTGTGTGGACCATCTACTCGGACAGTAATCCGGTAGCAAAAGGGATGTGGTGGATTGGGCTGGGTTGAACCAGCAGATGCACTGCCACCGGAGTTGGCCAAACTCGCAGCGGTTGGTGAAATGACGCAGGTCATTTTATCGGTGGAGCCTGCGGCCGGGCATAGCCTGTCAATGATGTAGGACACGGTGTTCCCAGAGGCATCGGTTGTCAGCGTCTTCACGCTACGATTGACCTTAATGTAGCGATTCCAGTAGTTATCCCAAGATAGTTTGTCGTTTGTAGCATCAGGTGAAAATAAAGGATCACTTCCGTTGGCGACGTATCCTTCAGTATTTACGTCCACCGCTAGGGTCGTATCCGTTGCGCTATTAAGCCATGTCGTAGCCGACTCAATTCCCAAATCAGCAGAGTGCGTTGCGGCTTGCTGAAACGCCAAGTTGCCGGCAATCAAATTATTGGTGTCCACCGACCGTATGATTGCCAGTGCAGCCAATGTCATGGCCACTAGCACAATCAAGGCGATGATAAGTACCACTCCCTCCTCAGTTTTTTTAATTGAGCTTCGCATTTGGCAATTTCCGGTAACTTCTTACGAGCACAAAGTTGAAGATGCAATTGGGGGTCTCAATTGCGGTACTAGCCACACCGAATTTCTAACGGGTATCAAAGTCTGGAAAGCCCTATATCTGTAGTGACGCCACTCCTGATCAGTTGCATCGTCTGTGCCTAATACAATCGGTTGCGCCAAGTCAAAGGAATTGTGTGTTACATCATGATTCACATCCCAGGATGGAGCCATTGCTGGGCCATCTGATATTGATGCTAATGCTGACGTATTTGAAACAATGGCACTGTTGTTGGCAACAGTCACTATATTTTTGTCGCGCTCGTCACTTCGGGTGACTAGCATGATATTCAGTCCCCAAATTCTGGCCCAACCACATGAGTCGATAGGTTGGGTTTGATCATTGGTTACGACACTGCCATCCCATAATGCACCACTGTTGTCCTTCCAATATACTGCGCGCATGCTAACAACATTTTCTGCTATCGGAATCCATACGGAACTCAATCCAGATTTGCTATTCAGACTGCAATCGTTCACATTGAAATCACATACAGTGAGGCTCTTATTTCTTACGGCATATACAAGCACGGTCGGACCATTTGTAGGCATGGTAGGAGTGGGGGTGGCATTGACTCCACTTGGTCCGGGACCAAGGTTGAAAAGTGTTACGCCGGCTCCCCCCGAAGAGGCTGAAACAGTACCGTCGGTTGAACTGACGGAAGTAACTTGAGTAATGGGTAAAACAGCGGAACCACAAGAATCAGCAGTGGTGCCAAGCGTGGCGATGACTCGATCTCCAACAGAAAATACGGTTGTTGTACTCTTTAACTTGTAAACCGATCCACTGGATCCACTGGGATCAATTTCACTGCCTTGCGAAAGACTGTTGCCGTTACCATACATCACCATGATAATGTCAGTATTGGCATCACCCGCCGGTATTAAAGATGTGCCATCAGTGCTGACAGGATTCACTGATACCGGTGCCAAACGGACCGACTTGCTGATTGCACTATTGTCTGCAACATTCCACGTTACGCCGCAATTCAATAGCGCGACTGAGCTCAATCCATATCCAGCTCGCTGGACGTTGGTTTGCAATTGATAGAGCGTAATAGCGCCCGTGCTTTGTGCGTTAGCTCCACCCGATGCATTTCGATTCCGTGCTTCTGAATAGGTAAATACTTGAAGCACGACCAGGCTGGCAATCATACCAATGACTAAGCCCACCAGGATTTCAATCATGCTGAATCCTGCCACGTGGGAACGGTTCTTGAATATACGGTGAGTCAATTCAATATCCCCTATGGTTTAATCTGCGCAATCGCTACATATCGATGTGGCGCAACGTAATGGGGATCATTTGTGTCACTAGGATCACTTGGCGAACGCCAAAACAATGTGATGGTGACGGTTCCTTCCCCTGGATCGTTTGCCGTATTGTTTACAGACACCGTGGGATCTTGGGGCGTAGGCAGCGTGGATGTAACTAGTGCCTTCCAAGCATCGTATTTGTCGTGGACTGCTCCGCCTGCAGTAAAGTTATTAAAAAGCGATGTTGACTGTCGGTCACTCATCCACATTTGTCCGAGCAATTGATTGGCAAGCATCGATGCCTCTGAACGGAATCTCGCTTCCGTCACTTGCTTCACGGCAGTACCTTGGAGACCCACTATGCCGAGAATGCCAACGGCAAACAGAAGAATGGCAATAAGAGCCTCAATGAGCATCATGCCGCTTTGAGAGTGTTGTGCTTCTTTCATATTCATCGTCAGATCAGCATGCCTGCGGACTGCTTGGGTTTGTGTCAGTTAAACGCGGATCACAGCTTCGAATTTGCCCTCCCGGTGCCACAATGATGCGCAGGCAGCGAATTGAGCCGCCATCTTTTTCACATGTGCCATTGCTATTTGAAATATTAATTACCGAAGTACTTCCATCGGATAGCGAAGTAACCTTGCCGAAGCCATTGAAATTCAATACTAAAGGGGTTGCACTGGTGGAAATTGCAATTTCAGCTGGAATTTCCGTTGCCGGCATGGATGGCAATGTGTCCGCGCAATTTGTGCAAGTCAGACTCCAGCTACGGTTTGCCGATAAGTTGAAAGCAACGATTGTGTTACGTCTCACAGCCTCGGCTTTTGCAAGACTCAATCCGTTGTGAATTGCTTCTGTCGCATTGCGAACCTTTCGATTCTGCAAAAATGCTGAGAAGCTAGGTAGTCCCATAACCACCAACACAACCATGATGACCACTGCCATCATGGTTTCGATGAGGCTGACACCTCTTTGTCTGGAAATTAACACGTACCCCCCGTGTTAGTTAGCCAGCAAGCCTGGGTGGAGCTGGTTCGCCAAGCAGAAGGCGCCGGCGATGCGATGGTTGTAGTCTTCGCATTGGTTTGATCCAATGTATAAGTAAATCCCGCCATCGAGCCTTGCCCTTGCGCCCGCAGCGTATAAACAGAGGCCGTGGCCGCGACGGAACAATCAAAATTAAAATATTTGCTGGTTGTGGTGTCGGAATTGCAATCCGGGGCACCAGCATAGGTTTTGTTATCTTGGTAATACTGTTCGAGCTTGACTCGCTTGACGGCCAACGTTGAAGTAGCATCAGGAATCTTTCCGCGAATCACATAATTACTGTAGGAAGGTAAGGCAATGGAGGCCAAAATTCCCACAATCGCAACAGTAATCATTAACTCAATAAGGGTAAATCCGCGCTCAACGGGCAGGCCGTGAGCAGTATTTCTAATTTGCATAAATTGAGTTCCGTAGGGATATCTGAATTACAAAAAATACCCAATGTCCCAGGGGTTAGTTTGGGCTACTGCGTTGCATGCTAAATGAAAGAATTGACACGTGCGTGTCTGATTGACAAGTGGTCGCCAAAAGAGTACGGGCGGTAGCATCCAGGGCAACGAGTTGCGGGCGTCGATTGTGAGGCGTTAGAATCCCTGCGCCTGATTCAACGGCTACAGGCATTTCCAACTTCAAGCAGCTTTCTGCCGCGCTGCAATTTCCCTCTTCCTAATTTATTGAGCGCTCCTAATGGAGCGGGAAATGGTGTGCATGCGAAAAGTTGGGTTGCAAATTGGAAGTTCACCAATTGAAATGCTGCTAGTAGTCGCTATTTTGACTGCGACAGTGGCGCTTTGTGCTTCAGGAATGAGTAATCTGGTGAGCGAATGGCGTCTTCGCTCCGTGTCATTGGCTGTATGCGATGGTTTGCGTCTGTCCCGTATCGAAGCAATCCGCAGGAACGGGCATGTCGTGATGTGCAAATCCAATGATGGGTTCCAGTGCAAAACTACTGGAGACTGGTCGCAGGGGTGGATTGTTTTCCACGACATCAACAATAGCCGTCTAGTCGACGGTGGAGAGACAGTCTTGTTTCGGGAAGCAGCGATATCCGGAAAATTGCTGCTTTCCGGGAACACCCCAATTTCGAAAGATGTCTCTTACACTTTTTCGGGCGAGGCCATTTTGCCTAAAGGCGGATTTCAGGCAGGCACGTTCACTATTTCCACTCGAGACTCGAGCTCAGTGCCAATTTTTTGCATTGCAGTCAATAAGAGAGGTACATATCGTGTGTATAAATCCTACAGCGGAATTTGTGCCAGCTAACTACTTGCTCACCTCATCCACCAACGTCTTGAACTCATCAATATCCTCAAAGTTGCGGTACACGCTAGCGAATCGCACGTAAGCAACCTTGTCGAGCTTTTTGAGCTCGCGCATCACCAGTTCACCAATGCGGGTGGATTGCACCTCACGCAATCCCAGATTCAGCAGCTTTTCCTCGATCCTTTCGATCGCCGCGTCCACCTGTTCTGTGCTGACCGGCCGTTTGCGTAGCGCCAGGTTCATGGAGGCCTGGAGCTTGGCTCGCTCAAATTCGATGCGTCGTCCATCCTTCTTGACGATGGACGGGAAGTTGACGTCCGGGCGCTCGTAAGTGGTAAAGCGCTTCTCGCAGGAGCCGCATTGCCTGCGACGACGAATGAAGTCCCCATCTTCGGCAATCCGGGTCTCCACGACCTGGGTTTCGGAATTTCCGCAGAAGGGGCACTTCATGTTCAGGTCACTCGACTTATTTGTAGACCGGGAACCGCTGGGTCAGGGCGTGCACCTTGGCTCGAACGGCTTCGATGTTGGCTGCGTCGCGTGGATTGTCCAGCACGTCCGCAACCAGATTGGCAGTCAAGCGCGCTTCTTCGTCCTTGAAGCCGCGCGTGGTCATGGCTGGTGTGCCTATACGCACGCCGCTGGTGACCATGGGTTTCTCCGGGTCGTTGGGGATGGCGTTCTTGTTGATGGTCATGTGAGCGCTGCCCAAAACGGCTTCAGCTTCCTTGCCGGTGATGCCTTTGGACCGCAAGTCAACCAGCATGACGTGGCTTTGGGTGCCGCCGCTCACAATCCGAAGACCGCGTTGCGTCAGGGTTTCGGCCACGATCTGGGCATTCTTCAATACCTGCTGCTGGTACTGCTTGAAGCCGGGTTCCAGCGCCTCCTTGAACGCGACTGCTTTTGCGGCAATCACGTGCATGAGGGGGCCGCCTTGCAAGCCAGGGAAGATCGCGCTGTTGATCGCCTTTTCGTGCTCAGCCTTCATCAGGATGATGCCGCCACGGGGGCCACGCAGACTCTTGTGGGTGGTGGAGGTCACAATGTCGGCGTGCGGCACCGGGTTAGGGTAGACGCCAGCGGCAATCAGACCCGCATAGTGGGCCATATCCACCATGAAAATGGCGCCGATGTCTTTGGCCACCTTGGCAAAACGTTCAAAATCAATGTGCAAACTGTACGCCGAAGCGCCGGCCACGATCAGCTTGGGCTTGTGCTCATGGGCCTTGCGCTCCATGGCGTCGTAGTCAATGGCTTCTTTGGCGTCCAGTCCATAGCTCACCACGTTGAACCATTTGCCACTCATGTTGAGGGGCATTCCGTGGGTCAGGTGGCCACCTTCGGCCAGGCTCATGCCCATGATGGTGTCGCCTGGCTTCAGGAAGGCCAGGAATACGGCTTCATTGGCAGAGGCACCGCAATGGGCTTGCACATTGGCCGCTTCTGCGCCAAACAGCTGCTTCACGCGGTCAATGGCAAGTTGCTCGGCAACGTCCACAAATTCGCAGCCGCCGTAGTAGCGCTTCCCTGGATAGCCTTCTGCATACTTATTAGTAAGCTGGCTTCCCTGGGCAGCCATGACGGCGGGGGATGCGTAGTTTTCGCTGGCAATCAGCTCGATGTGGTGTTCCTGACGGGCATTTTCGGCCAGGATGGCCTTCCACAGTTCGGGATCGGTCTGTTCAACAAGAATGTTGCGGTCGTACATGGCAGTCCTTTAAGACATTGGGCCTGTGGGTGTGGTTTGACACAGGGCTGCCCAGGCGAACGGCTGATCGCAGCGACTTATCACCATCGTGCGGCACGCTCCCCTGTGGTATCCCACATCAGCCCTGAAAACCGGTTGGTCAAGGGCCTATCGCCAGTCGCGTGCAGTGCGAGTTTAACTGAGCCGGATCAGGAACTGAAAAGGCTGGCCACGGTTTCCGTTTGTGGCTTGGCAGGCGATGAGGCTTTTACCGGTACCGACGTTGTGTTTAGCTGAGGGACGGAGCGACCTGCAGCGACCTGCTGTAGGCGAGCGTGCTCGGCCATCACCTTGGCGGCGTAGCCACCGTCTTCATCCAGATTGCCCGCGCCTACGTAGAGCTTGAGTCCACCCTCCAGCGAGCCAGCGCGTGCCACGCACTCCTGCAGCACTTTGACGCCCACGCGAAGATTGGTGAGCGGGTCAAAGGCGGCGAACTGGCCACCGAAGAATTGGTACTTCTCGCTATGCACCTTGGTCATGACTTGCATCAAGCCTTGGGCGCCCACATTGCTTTGGGCAAATGGATTGAATCCCGACTCCACGGCCATGACAGCCAGGATCAGCGTTGGGTCGAGCTTGTTCTTGGCGCCTGCGTCATAGGCTTCGGCAACGAGCGCACTAAGGGGTTCTGGCGCAATGCCGTACTTCTTGCTGAGCCAATAGGTGATGGCCGCCTGTTGCTTGGGCAGGCTCTTGGGGTCAGCGGCTGTGGCGCGGTCTACAGCGTCGGTATTGCTGACAAAGCCGTTGATGGCGGCTTGGCGTTCCTGCAGCCAGGTGATGAGTTGTGCCTCGCCAGCATCCCGCAGTTCGGGGCGGGCAGCCAGTGTGATGATGGCAAACATCACGGCCAAGCCCAGCAGGGCGAAACCGTTGTGTGTGATTTCAAAAAAGCCCTGGGCGATGTCGCTTACAAAAACGCGCAGCCCTCGGTTGAATTTTTCGGTCGCTGTCATAGCTCTTCCTTCTTAGGCGGGTCCCCATTCCATTGGCCGCCAGCAGAATGGCTGGAGCAAACAGTGGGTACCACGTTTGGGTTGGTACGCTATCAATATCCTGCGTCGTCCTCTAGACATGTGCAGCGATTTGAATATGCCGGGTTCGGCAGCGGATGCGGGTAATCCCTCGGGTGGTTGAGGGATGCGCGGATTCTAGGTGTTCGCATTATAACTAGTCAACCATATCAATCATGTTTTATATATGTCTTTGTTTTGACAAATGGTCGATTTCAATCCCCATGCGGGTTCCGACTGCATGGCACGTCCAGTGAAATTTCCCAATGGCACTTGCTCTGTTCATTGAAACAGCGGTTTGAAAAGCTGGGGGCATTCATCTAAAGTGCACTGGCCTGCGCAGGTGGGCATGTGTCGGCAGTAGCCAGTCCGTCAACTGAGTTGAGCGCGATAAAGCGGCCCCGACGCTCTTGGAGGCAATCCATTGCTTCCGGTCTGTCCGGTGACTTCAATCTCACCAGACAGCGAAACCAGGCGAATCAGGACAGACCGTCCCTCGCCAAGCCCGGATTTCTTGCACATCGCAGGTATCCGGGCTTTCTTTTGCCCGCAAATAGGGACTGTCAGTCGAAAAAAAGGGAATGCAGTCAATTAACAGCGAAAATAGCGGGCTGTTTTACCCATCACCTCGACCTGAGCCTACTGTGACGTCATCTCATTCCGCCAAACACACCGACATCTCCCAACTGGACGCATTGACCAAAGGTGCATTTTCCGCACCTACTGCCGGCGAGCGCGCAGCACGGGTTCGCGACTGGCTGGCAGGCAAGCCTTCATCGGAAGAGCTGGCAGAAGTATTCAAGGAGCTCAGTGTCAAAGACAAGGGCGCAGCCAAACTGGTGCGCGAGCGCCTGGACGAAGTGCGCCGCTCCAAAGGGCAGGAGGCCATGGCCGCCGAGTGGGCTGCCAAGGCACAAGCTCTGCTGGCCATAACCAAGCTCAATATTGCCGACGCACTGGCATGGCAACGCGACGCCGCCAAGGCTGGCGCGCCTTTGAGCAAAGAACCGTTGGCCACTTTGAAGCTGGAGTTGGCCGAGCGCGTGCGCGGTATCGAAGATTTACAGCATCAGGTGCAGGTGCAGCGCGAGGCCGCGGTGCTACTGGCCCAACGGATTGAAGTCCTGTCCACAAAATCCTGGAAGGATGCAGAAGTGGCGCTGGACAGCCTGAAAGTGGATGTTGAACATTGGCAGGCCCAGGCATCTGCTTTATTGAGCAATCCTGGCTGGGCCAGCGTGGATGCCAAGTTTCCTCCGTTGCTGGACGCGTCGCGGGCCCAGTTGCTGGTGGTTTGGGATGCCTTTCAGGGCGCATTGGCACAGGCTGTTGCGGCGGCCAATGACCCCAGTAGCGCGTTGCCTCCCGTTCCGGTATGGGCCGACGAGCTGCGGGTGGCACGGGGCGTGCCGGTAGAAGTTGTTTCCAAGCCGTCAAAGCCGCAAGTCGACCCGGAAGTGCGTGCTCAAGCCACCCAATCGGTCAAGGAAGCGCTGTCCAAGTTGGAGTCGGAAGTGGGCGAGGGCCACGGCAAAGCCAGCGCGGGTGCTGCTGCGGCACTGCGCCAGGCCTTGAAGGAATTTGGAAAGCTGATTGATTCAAGTCTGGAAAACCAGGCGCATGCGGCTCTGGCTGCGGCTGGTGAACTGGAAGGGTGGCAGCGTTGGCGGGCCGACCAGCTTCGCGAGGAGTTGGTCGCAAAGGCCGAAGGCCTGCTCAAGCGCCCGGAAGGTCAGGCCATTGGCGGTCGCAAGATGCAGGAAAACTTGCGCACCCTGCGCGAGCAGTGGAAGCAGACTGACCAGGGAGGTGTACCCAACCACGCCTTATGGAAGCGCTTTGATGAGGCCTGCAACGAAGCACACAAGGTCGTTGAAGCCTGGCTGGAAAAGGTCAAGGCAGAGGCGGCCGAGCACAAGGCCCAACGCTTGGCCCTGATTGAAGAGGTCAACGCCTGGGCCGAGCAAAACCGTACGGCCTTGGATGACGACTGGAAGGGTTTCAATCGCATCCTGCACCAGTTCGGTGACCGTTGGCGTGAAGGCGGTCACGTGGGTGAGAAGGTGTTTGCCGAACTCCAGCCACTCTGGAAACAGGCAATCGCCAATGCGGCGGCTCCGTTGGAGGCTCTGCAGGCGCAAAGTCTGCTGAGGCGCCAAGCCATGATTGAAGAGGCCAAGGTCCTTGGCGCGGCGCCAGTGCTGCGTGTGGATGCCGTCAAGGCGCTGCAGCAACGCTGGCAGGCCGAGGCGCACACGGTTCCCATGGACCGGCGCCAGGAGCAAAAGCTGTGGGACGCTTTCCGCAAACCCATTGATGATGCCTTTAACCGCAAGACACAGGAGCGGGAAAAAGCACAGTCCACCCTCAACGCACGTGACCGCGTAGTGCTGGAAGCCGCAAAGGCGCTGGAAGCGGCCAATGCTTCGGGTGATGCACAGGCGATCCGGGCTGCCATGGCTGCACTGGATGCGGCCTTGAGTGGCCAAGCGCTGGCTCAGGAAGAAGTCAAACAAGCCGGTGCTCAGGAGGATGCTGCCAAGGAGGCCGTTGCGCCCGAAGCGCAGCCCGCCGAGGCACAGGCCAACGAAGGTGAAGCGGCCGAGCCGGCAGCAACCGCACCGGCTCCAGTAGTGGCTCCCAAACCCAAGCCCGTGGTGGCTGTGCGGGGCGATGACCGTCCTGGCATGAAGAAAGAGGCGCCCGCTGCGCCGGCTGGAAGGGCTGGCAAATGGAATGACCGCAAAGATGCGCCCAGGGCAGGGCGGGACGGCAAGCCTGATGCCAGAGGGCGCGGGGATGAGCGCGCACGTCCTGCCGCCTGGCAAGAGGCTCCCCGTCTGGGAGATGCCGCTTTCCGGGCTCAGCGGGAGGCGCTGGAGCATGCGCAGCTCGCACTCAAGAAGCTGGCCGCCCAAGCCCATGGTGAAGCACTCAGTCAGTTGCTGACGGCCTGGGAAAAGCGTGATGCAGCGCTCTTGCCCAATGCCCAGGAGCTGGGTCCCAAGGTCACTTCGGCCACCCGCAGTGTCTGGCAACAGGCTTTGGGCGGACAGTTCAAGGCGGCTCCCAAGGGGGTGACACCGGCAGAGGCACTGTTGCGTCTGGAAATGGCGGCGGAAGTTCCCACGCCTGCCGAACACCTGTCCGCAAGGCGCATGCTGCAATTGCAACTACTGACTCGCCGCAATGATCCAGCTCCAGCGCAGACTTGGGGGCAGGATACGGCGGTGATCTTTTCTGGTGCGTACAACGCGGAAGATGCACGTCGTCTCCAAAATGCGGTAAAGGCCTTGCTCAAACGCTAGCTCCTGGCAGCGCTAGGCACGCAGTTGTGGAACAATGTTTTCGGCACATGCGATGTGCCGCCTTGGTGAACACCAGGAGGTTTATGTGGATTCGGTAGAAAACCTGTTGCGCCGCCTTGAGCAACTCAACTCCATCGGGACGGCCTTGTCCAAGGAGCGCGACATCACTCGCCTGCTTGAGAGCATCGTGGTGGCGGCCAAAACCATTACCCATGCGGACGGTGGAACCTTGTATCGCATGGCCGAAGATGGCAAGTCCTTGCGCTTTGAAATTTTGCGCACCGACTCGCTCCAGATAGCCATGGGCGGTACTTCGGGCAACCCCATCAATTTCCCTGAGCTACCGCTCTACACTGACAAGGGTGCCAACAACGACTCGCTGGTGGCGGCGTATTCAGCGATTCACAAGCAGACTGTCAACTTCGCAGATGCCTACACGGCGGAGAATTTTGACTTCTCCGGTACGCGCAGTTTCGACAAACGCACCGGTTACCGATCTCAGTCGTTTTTGTCGGTTCCCATGAAGGACCAGGACGGTGAGGTATTGGGAGTCTTGCAACTGATCAATGCCACCGATCCAAAGACTGGCCGGGTTGTCTCGTTTTCCGGCCCCGACCAAAGCCTGGCGGAGTCCTTGGCGTCCCAGGCGGCGATTGCCATCACCAACCGCAACCTGACCAACCAGCTCGAAGAGCTGTTCGAGTCGTTCATCAACCTTATCAATCTGGCAATTGACGAAAAGTCCCCGTACACGGGCGGTCATTGCCAGCGGGTGCCGGCATTGACGATGATGCTTGCCGAAGCGGTCAACGCCCATGCGCAAGGCCCTCTGGCTGACTTTGTGATGGATGACCGGGATCGCTATGAGCTCAAGATAGCCGGCTTGTTGCACGACTGCGGCAAGGTCACCACGCCCGTGCATGTGGTCGACAAGTCCACCAAACTGGAGACGTTGTGCGACCGTATACAGCTCATAGATACACGTTTTGAGGTTCTCAAGCGCGATCAGGAAATTGCTGCATTGCGGGCGCAACTGGCGTTGCGCGACGTCAAGGACGCCGATGCGGAAGGCAAGCTATGGGAACAATGCCAGGCCCAGGTCGACGCGCTGACCAGTGATCGGGAATTTTTGCGTACTGCCAACAAAGGCGGTGAGTTCATGAGCGACGCACATTTGCAGCGCGTGCGTGAAATTGGTACCGGCAAGACCTGGCGCAGTGTCAATGGTGAAGAGACGCAGTTCCTTACCGACGACGAAATGGATAACCTGACCATACGCGCCGGGACATTGAATGCCGCTGAGCGGGAGACCATCAATCACCACATCGTGGCCACGATCAAGATGCTGGAGCAATTGCCTTGGCCCAAGCATCTGCGCAATGTGCCGGAGTATGCGGGTGGACACCATGAGCGCATGGATGGCAAGGGCTATCCCAAGGGGCTGACGCGCGACCAGATGTCGGTACAGGCGCGCGTCATGGGCATAGCTGATATTTTTGAAGCGCTGACAGCGCGCGACAGACCTTACAAACCAGGCATGAAGCTGTCGCAGGCCATGTCCATCATGAACAAGTTCCGCAATACCGGGCATATTGATCCCGACCTGTTTGACGTGTTTGTGAAAGAAGGCGTGTATCTGCGCTATGCCCAGCAGTTCCTGGATCCGTGGCAGATTGACGAGGTCAATCCGCAGTCCTGGCAATAGATGCCAAAGGCAGCCGTGCCAGGTTTGCCCGGGGGCCGTCGATCGTCAGGCGAAGCACTTCGGCCCGCACCGGTTTCGCGTTGACATCCCAGTCGCTGAGAACCGTGCGCAGGCATTGTGCGCCCAATTGGTGCTGCGCCGGCTGGTGGGTGTGCCCGTGTATCAGATGCTTGCTGTGGGCGTCTTGCAGCAGTCGCAGCGCCGCTTGGATATTGACATCCGCATAGGCCGGCTGGGATTGTTTTCGGTTCTCGCTTGCGTTGCGTATTGCGCGTGCAATGCCTTGGCGCTCGGACAACGGTTTTGCCAGGAAGTCGCGCTGCCATTCACTGCTACGTACCTGTGAGCGAAATGCCAGGTATTCGTGGTCTTCGGTGCACAGTGCATCGCCATGGCTAAGCAGCCAGCGCTCTCCGCCAAAGACCAGCACGCTGGGGTCGGGTAGGGCGGTTGCCTGGCAGGCCTGCATCAGGGGTGGGCCCATCAGGAAGTCCCGGTTACCCTGCATGATGTAGAGCGCCAACCTGTCACCCGCAGCGCGCAATACGTGGACGCATTCTGCTTCAAAACTGCCCGGTTGCAATGCGTCATCGCCAACCCATACTTCAAACAGGTCACCCAGGATGAAGACCGCGTCTGCATCGGTAGATCGCATGTAACCGGCCCACGCTTCAAAGGTGTTGCGGTCAGCGTCCTGCAGGTGCAGGTCGGATATGAAGTCCACGCACCGCCAGTGGGATGGAGCCAGCAGATCCATCCCTGTCCTCAGCGTTTAAACGACAACTGCTTTTTCGATGACCACGTCATCGACTGGCACGTCGTCGTGGTAGCCCTTGCGCGTTGTCTTGACGGCCTTGATCTTGTCGACCACGTCAGTGCCCGAGATCACCTTGCCGAATACGGCATAACCCCAGCCTTGCGAAGTGGGGGATGTGTGGTTCAGGAAGCCGTTGTCCGCCACATTGATGAAGAACTGCGCGGTGGCGGAATGCGGATCGCCGGTGCGGGCCATGGCTACGGTGTAGTTGGCGTTCTTGAGGCCGTTGTTGGCTTCATTCACGATGGGGGCATCGGTGGGTTTTTGTGCCATGCCGGGCTCCATGCCGCCACCCTGGATCATAAAGCCGGGGATGACGCGGTGGAAAACGGTGTTGTTGTAGTGGCCCTTGTTCACATAGGCCAGGTAATTGGCAACCGACTTGGGCGCCTTGGCCTCATCCAGTTCCAGGGTAATGACGCCGTAGCCGGTGACGTGGAGTTCTACTTTAGGGTTGCTCATGATTTATTTAACCAAAGTGGCAGAGTTGATGACGATGGGAGTGAGGGGAACGTTCTGGTACGGGCCTTTGTTGCCGGTTGGGGCGACGCGGATCTTGTCAATGGTGTCCATGCCGGCCACAACCTTGCCGAATACGGCGTAGCCGTATCCATCGGGCGCGGGCGCGTTCAGCCCCTGATTGTCCACCACGTTGATGAAGAACTGGGCCGTGGCGGAATTGGGGTTACCGGTACGGGCCATGGCAATAGTGCCGCGATCGTTCTTCAATCCGTTTCTGGCTTCCAGGGGGATGGGTTCGCGCGTAGGCTTGTCTTTCATTTCTTGGGTCAGACCGCCACCTTGCACCATGAAGCCGTCCATCACGCGATGAAAGATCGTGCCGTTGTAGTGCTTGTCCTTGACGTACTGCAGGAAGTTCTCCACCGTCTTGGGTGCCTTGTCGGCATACACCTCCACGGTGAAGTCGCCCAGGCTGGTCTGAAACTTGACCTGGCTGGTTGTACTTGCCGCATCGGCCAGAGCCGCTGTGCTCAGGCACAGAGCGGCGGTGATTCCAAGTGCCAGGCGGCGGCTGATGTATGTCATCTTCATTGCAACATTCCTTCAAAAAATATGCGTACTCGGTCCGCTTGTGCGGGCACGGGATTGTCGCTTGGGTTGGCTCAGTTTGCTTTTGGGCAAGCACTGTCAGACATTTTGCAGGGCGCATTCACTGGCGTTTTCAAAAGCTGACGGATCAAAGTCAGTTTGGGGCCGAGTGTCGCCTGACTGGCTGGGGCGAGTTCTGCCGCTTTGCTGTAGGACTGACTCGCCAGCTTGGCGTACACATCGCCCAGATTCTCATGCGCAGTGGCATAGCCCGGATTGATGCGGATTGCCATTTCCAGTGCAGAGCGGGCCTTGTCGAGTTGGTTTTGTCCTGCGTACAGCACGGCAAGGTTGTTATAGGGTTCAGGTAGCTCAGGGTAGTCTTGCGTGAGCTGCGCAAAGGTGGCGATCGCTTCTTGAGGGTCGCCGCTATCGCGCTGGATCACCCCCTTGATGAAGCGCATTTGCGGATCTCTGGGCTGGGTTGCCAGAAACGCATCCGCCTTGACCAGGGCTGCGCTCAGCTTGCCTACGCGTACCAACTGCGTTACGTCGGCGTATTCATCCGCTCGGGCGGTCTGGCAAAACATGCCCATTCCCAAGGCGACAAGCCACAAGGACGAAAAAATCAGTGAACGTACTTGCTGCATGCAACCTCATGTGCTTTTCCTGCCCGTTGCCCAGCGAATGTGGCCCAAGTCGGGAGGCGCTTTATACTGTGGTGATTGTATCTTAGCCCCCCGAGGCAGGCGCCTGCGATAGCCGGGGCTGTGCACCTCGAAACACCCATACCCGACACCCTGTTGCAATAGCCATCAGTCCAGAGACCGATTTCACAGCCCCATGAGTTTGCGCATTCACAACACGCTGAGTCGTGCCATAGAAACCTTTGTCCCCTCAGAGCCCGGGCACGTTCGCATGTACGTATGCGGAATGACCATTTATGACCTCTGTCACATTGGTCACGCGCGCATGATGATGGCATTTGACGTGGTGCAGCGCTGGCTCAAATGCAGCGGCTATCGCGTCACCTATGTGCGCAACATCACGGACATTGATGACAAGATCATCAACCGTGCGCTCGATCGCGGTATCACCATTCGCGCATTGACTGACGAAATGGTGGTGGCCATGCACCAGGACATTGATGCGCTGGGCATCGAGCGGCCCACCATTGAGCCGCGGGCGACGGAATATGTACCGCAGATGCTGGACCTCATCAGCCAGTTGCAGAAGAAAGGTTTGGCTTACCAGTCAGACTCGGGCGATGTGAACTATTCGGTACGTAAGTTTCCTGGCTACGGCAAGCTTTCCGGCAAATCCCTGGACGAATTGCGGGCTGGTGAGCGCGTTGCAGTGCAGGATGGCAAGGAAGACCCGCTGGACTTCGTGTTGTGGAAGGCTGCCAAATCTACGGAACCCGAAGATGCCAAGTGGGATGCCGCCCAGTGGGGCCATTCTTTTGGAATTGGCCGTCCGGGCTGGCATATTGAATGCTCTGCCATGAGCTGCCAGACGCTGGGTGAAACATTCGACATCCATGGCGGCGGTGCGGATCTGCAGTTCCCGCACCACGAGAATGAAATCGCACAAAGCGAAGGCGCCAGTGGCAAGCCCTTGGCGCGCTTCTGGGTGCACAACGGCTTTGTGCGCGTGGACAACGAGAAGATGTCCAAGAGCCTGGGCAATTTCTTCACCATCCGTGATGTGCTGACCCAATACGACGCCGAGACGGTGCGCTTCTTCCTGCTGCGCACCCATTACCGCACCGCCCTGAATTACAGCGACGCCCATCTGAACGATGCGCGTAGCGGCCTCAAACGGCTGTACACCGCATTGGACCTGGCACCTACAACCGATTCAAGCGTCATCGATTGGAGCAACCCCTATGCCGCTCGATTCAAGGCCGGCATGGACGAAGACTTTGGAACCCCTGAAGCCGTAGCTGTGTTGTTTGACCTGGCTTCCGAGATCAATCGCACCAAATCGCCCGAGCTGGCGGCATTGCTCAAGTCGTTGGGTGCCTGCCTGGGCTTGCTGCAACAGGAGCCCAAGAGCTACTTGCAGGCGGGCGCCACTGTTTCTGAAGACCGCATTGCGGAACTGATTGCCGAACGTGCAGCTGCCAAGGCGGCCAAGGACTTTGCCCGGGCGGATGGCATTCGCAAGCAGTTGCTGGAAGAGGGCATTGTGCTCAAGGACTCGCCCACCGGAACCACCTGGGAAGCAGTGCAGTAATGTCGGCAGCCAAGACCCAGGAAATCATTCCCGTCACGCCCGACTACTGGGAAGAAGCGTGCAAGCATCTGGTGAAGAAGGACCGGGTGATGAGCAAGCTCATACCCCAATTCGGCGACGCCTGCCTTCAGACGCGGGGTGATGCCTTCATCACACTTGCGCGCAGCATCGTGGGCCAGCAGATCTCGGTGTCTGCTGCGCAAAAGGTATGGGATCGATTTGCACTCTTGCCCCGCAAGATCACGCCCGCCAACGTGCTGCGCCTGAAGGTGGACGACATGCGTGCAGCGGGTTTGAGTGCGCGCAAGGTGGAATACCTGGTCGATCTGGCGCTGCACTTTGACAGCGGTGCACTGCACGTGAAGAACTGGGCCAGCATGCCGGATGAGGAAATCATTGCCGAATTGGTGGCGATTCGCGGCATTGGGCGTTGGACGGCCGAGATGTTTCTGATATTTCACATGATGCGGCCCAACGTGCTCCCCCTGGATGACGTGGGCCTCATCACGGGCATCAGCCGCAACTATTTTTCGGGTGATGTGGTCAGTCGCAGCGACGCCCGCGAGGTGGCCGCAGCCTGGGTTCCATATTGCAGTGTGGCAACTTGGTATATTTGGCGGTCTTTGGACCCGCTGCCGGTCGCGTATTAACAGAACGGCCCCTTTGTGTGGGGCTTGCTTCTTTTTGAGGAGAATTGCATTGGCCAAAAGAACTTTTTTGGATTTCGAGCAACCGATTGCAGAACTGGAAACCAAAATCGAGGAGTTGCGCTACGTGCAGAACGAATCTGCAGTGGACATTTCTTCCGAGATTGATCAACTGGCCAAGAAAAGCCAGCAGCTCACCAAGGACATCTACAGTGACCTCACGCCCTGGCAGATCACCAAGATTGCCCGGCACGCTGAGCGTCCCTACACGCTGGACTATGTGTCCGAAATCTTCACCCATTTCGTGGAGCTGCACGGCGACCGGCATTTTGCCGACGACCTGAGCATCGTGGGGGGACTGGCCCGTTTCAATGGCACACCTTGCATGGTGATAGGCCAGCAAAAAGGGCGCGATACCAAGGAGCGTGGTCTGCGCAACTTTGGCATGAGCAAGCCCGAAGGCTATCGCAAGGCGCTGCGTCTCATGAAACTGGCCGAGAAGTTCAAGCTGCCGGTATTCACCTTTGTGGACACGCCTGGTGCCTACCCCGGAATTGACGCCGAAGAGCGAGGCCAGTCCGAGGCCATCGGGCGCAATATATTCGAGATGGCGCAGCTTGAGGTCCCGATCATCACCACCATCATTGGCGAGGGCGGCTCTGGTGGCGCACTGGCTATTTCGGTGGCAGACCAGGTGGTGATGATGCAATATTCCATCTACTCCGTCATCAGCCCCGAAGGTTGCGCTTCCATCTTGTGGAAGACCTCCGACAAAGCCCAGGAAGCGGCTGATGCGCTGGGAATTACGGCGCACCGTCTGAAGGCCTTGGGTCTGGTGGACAAGATTGTCAATGAGCCCGTGGGCGGTGCCCATCGCGATACCAAGCAGGCCGCGGCTTTTCTCAAGCGCGCACTGGCTGATGCCTACCGGCAGCTGGCCGACCTCAAGGTCAAGGAATTGCTGGATCGCCGCTATGACCGCCTGCAGAGCTACGGCCGCTTCACCGACACCAAAGCGGGCAGCAAGTAAGCTGCACCTGCCATGACGCAATCGCTGCAGCAGGCGATGCGTGCCTTTGACCCGGCGCTGCCCTTGGGGGTTGCGCTCAGTGGTGGAGCAGATTCCACCGCGTTGCTGATCCTGTGTGCCCGCAAGTGGCCAGGACAGGTGGTTGCACTGCATATCAATCACGGTTTGCAGGAGGCTGCCAAAGATTTTCACGCGCATTGCCAGCAGTTGTGTGAGTCGCTGCAGGTGCCGCTGCGTGTGAAATCAGTCAATGCTGCCAACGATCCCGGACAAAGCCCGGAAGACGCTGCACGCATTGCGCGCTACCAGGGCTTGGTGGAGTTGGCAGCGGAGGGCGAAACACTGCATTCCATCGCAGTCGCTCAGCATGCGGATGATCAAGTCGAAACCCTGCTGTTGGCGCTGAGCCGGGGTGCCGGCTTGGCAGGCTTGAGCGGGATGCCGTTGCACTGGGTGCGCAATGGAGTCGACTTCTATCGACCGTTGTTGGAAGTGCACGGCGCAGTGATCCGCGCTTGGCTGGAGCAGGAACACATCCGTTTTGTGACGGATCCGACCAATGCAGACGAGCGCTACACCCGCAACCGCATCCGCAAGAATTTGCTCCCGGCATTGCAGGATGCGTTTCCCTCGTTTCGCGAGACCTTTGCCCGTAGCGCACGCAATGCCGCACAGGCGCAGGAATTGCTGGACGAGATTGCGTCGCAGGACTTGCAGCAGGTCTTGCGCGAGCGCGATGGACGACCCACCATCGAGTCACTGCAACGGCTGAGCGAAGCCCGGCAGGCCAATGTCTTGCGCCATTGGCTCAAGACCCGCTTTGGAGTCATTCCTGCCGCTGCGCAGTTGCAAGAGCTGCAAAGCCAGATTGCGGCATGCACCACGCGCGGCCACCGCATCCACATCAAAGTCGGCTCTGGTTTTGTGGAGCGCAGGAGGGAAGTGCTCGATTGGTACAATCCAAAGGTTTTGCCCCACTCCAATTGATTCAATGGCTTTGATTGTTCACAAATACGGCGGCACGTCGATGGGTTCCACGGAACGCATCCGCAATGTCGCCAAACGCGTCGCCAAATGGGCACGCGCCGGTCACCAGATGGTGGTGGTTCCTTCCGCAATGAGCGGTGAGACCAACCGTCTCCTGGGCTTGGCCAAAGAGCTGGCCCCCGCCAAACCCGGCGAGGCCTATGGTCGCGAACTCGACATGCTGGCCGCCACTGGCGAGCAGGCTTCCAGTGCCTTGCTGGCCATTGCGTTGCAGGGTGAGGGCATGGAGTCAGTGAGCTATGCCGGATGGCAAGTTCCCATCCGCACCAACAGCGCCTATACCAAGGCGCGCATCGAGTCCATCGAAGACGCCAAGGTCCGCGCCGATCTGGCCGCAGGCAAGGTGGTCATCGTCACCGGCTTCCAGGGGATCGACGACGGCGGCAACATCACCACACTGGGCCGTGGTGGCTCAGACACCTCTGCGGTAGCCGTGGCTGCGGCCATGAAGGCCTCTGAATGCCTGATCTATACCGACGTGGACGGCGTCTACACCACCGACCCGCGTGTGGTGCCCGAGGCGCGTCGCCTGAAGACCGTGAGCTTTGAAGAAATGCTGGAAATGGCGTCCATGGGCTCCAAGGTTCTGCAAATCCGCTCGGTCGAATTTGCCGGCAAATACAAGGTTCCACTGCGCGTACTGAGCAGCTTTACACCCTGGGACATCGACATTAACGAAGAGGCCGCATCCGGCACATTGATCACCTTTGAGGAAGACGAACACATGGAACAAGCCATTGTTTCCGGCATTGCATTCAACCGCGATGAAGCCAAAATCTCCATTCTGGGCGTGCCCGATACCCCCGGCATTGCGTACCAGATCCTGGGCGTGATTGCCGACGCCAACATCGATGTGGACGTGATCATCCAGAACGTCAGCAAAGAGGGCAAGACCGACTTCAGCTTTACCGTCAACCGCGGCGACTATGCCAAGGCAGTGGACCTGCTCAAGACCGCCGTGCTGCCCAAGCTGGGCGCCAAGGAAGTCATTGGCGACACCAAGATCTGCAAGGTTTCCATTGTCGGCATCGGCATGCGCAGCCACGTGGGCATCGCCAGCAAGATGTTCCGCGCCCTGAGCGAGGAGGGCATCAACATCCAGATGATCTCCACCTCTGAAATCAAGACTTCTGTGGTGATCGACGAGAAGTACATGGAGCTGGCCGTTCGCGCTTTGCACAAAGCTTTTGACCTGGACCAGCCAGCGTTTCCAGAAAACGCTTGAAGTCGTGCGATAATTCGCACCGCCAGGAAACGTGACCGAGTGGCCGAAGGTGCTCCCCTGCTAAGGGAGTATGGGGTGTAGAGCCTCATCGAGGGTTCGAATCCCTCCGTTTCCGCCAAGAAGTGAAAGCCTGAGTTCCGATTCACAAGGAATTCGGGCTTTTTTCTTTGTGCCACCCTTGCGCTGACAAGTCTATTGGCTCTGTCGTACCCTGTAGGCCCACCACCCTGAAGGAGTGTTGCCATGACCAAGATGCTGGAAGTCAACATCAAGCTTTTCATCCATGCACCAGACGACTGGGAGATCCACAAGACTTCCGAAGCCACGGATGTGATCAAGTTGCCCAACGGTCAGTACCTGGATATGACCTTTACCCCCATGCTGGCACATGACCCCGAGCAGGAGTGGACCACCGAGGGTACTGATGCGCTCACGGAGGAGCTGATGGATTGGGTCGAGTACGAAGAGGTTACCTTCGAATTCGTTGGGCACTAGCCCAGCCGGTGCATTCAGAGTTTCTCGCCCGCGCTGCGTGGTTGCCACTTCAGCAGGCGTCGCTCCAGCAGGCCCACCAAAGCGTCAATCGCCAGTGCACATGCTGTCAGGACAACGATGCCGGCCACCACGGTGTTGACGTCAAATGAGCCTTCGGCTTGCAGGATCAAATAGCCCACGCCGCGGGCCGATCCCAGGTATTCCCCCACCACGGCACCCACAAAAGCCAGCCCCACACTGGTGTGCAAGCTGGAAAACACCCAGCTGGTGGCACTCGGCAGGTACACGTGGCGCATCAACTGGCGTTGGCTAGCTCCCAGCATGCGCGCATTGTTGAGCACGATGCTGCTGACTTCGCGCACACCTTGGTAGACATTGAAGAACACGATAAAAAACACCAGCGTGACTGCAAGCGCCACCTTGCTCCAGATGCCCAGGCCAAACCATAGGCCGAAGATGGGCGCCAGGATGACCCTGGGCATGGAGTTGGCCGCCTTGATGTACGGGTCCAGCACTGCGCTGGTGGCAGGGGAGAGCGCTAGCCACAAACCGGCAAAAAGGCCGGTGGCAGTGCCTATGGCAAAGGCCAGCAGGGTTTCGCTGAGCGTAATCAGCAGATGGGGGTAAATCTCCGCAGGCAAGGGCAAGGTGAACCAGGTGCTGTCCTTGGTGCCCACTTCCAGCGATGACGGGTTCTGGGTGAACCATGCCCACAGACGCTGCGCCACGGCCAGCGGATCTCCAAAGAAGAATGCCATTTGCGGAGTGCGCGAGGCCCAGTGCCAGGCCATCAGCAGCAATGTCAGCAGCGCCAGTTGCCACAAGCGGGTGAATCGGGGTTGGCGGTACTGGCTCATGCGCGCTCCATTTGCTGTTGGTATCCGCGCAATACCTCTTCGCGCAGACAGTGCCAGATGGCGGTGTGAAGCTCCACAAAACGAGGCAATGAGCGCACTTCGATGACGTCACGCGGGCGTGGCAAATCAATCGCGAAGTCACCGATCGGGTGGGAGGCCGGCCCGGCGGAGAGCACCACCACGCGGTCACTCATGGCAATTGCTTCGTCCAGATCGTGCGTAATGAATAGCACCGCCTTCTTCCTGGCGCTCCACAGTTCCAGCAGTTCGTTTTCCATCAGCTGGCGGGTCTGAATGTCCAGGGCGGAGAAGGGCTCATCCATCAGGATGATGTCCGGATCGAGAATCAGGGTTTGAGCCAGCATGACCCGCTTGCGCATGCCGCCACTCATCTGGTGCGGGTAGCGGTCGCCAAAGGCCCCCAGACCTACGCGCTTGAGCCAAAGTTGGGCCTGTGCGCGTGCATCGCCGCCAGCGGCGCCACGAAACAGCAGGCCTGCCGCCACATTGTCCAGCGCGCTTTTCCAGGGCATCAGGCTGTCGCCTTGAAACATGTAGCCGGCACGGGCGTTGATACCGCGCAGCGGCTCACCAAATACCTGCACCTCGCCTTGCGAAGGTGCAAGCAACCCGGCGGCCACGTTCAGCAAAGTGGACTTGCCGCAACCGGTGGGGCCCACTACCGATACAAACTCCCCCGCTGCTATTTGCAGGTCCACAGCATGGGTGGCCGTATATGCACCCTGGCCATCGCGGGCCGGGAAGGTGCAGCTCACGCCTTCTAAAGTCAAAGCGTGCATGGGGTCAAGGCTTGGCGTATTTCACATTGGCTTTGCGTACAAAGTCATTGGTGTAGATCCGGGGCAGGTCTATGTTCTTGCCTTCCAGGTCCTTGTCAAACTGCTTGAGCATGGCAAGCGCCGTGGCTGCTCCTTTCTCCGGAAAAGTGCCGTCCGGGGAAATCGCCTCACGCACCTTGAGCCAGGCGTCCAGGTACAGTGCACGGTCACCCAGCAGATAGCTTTCGGGTACCACCTTCACGATGTCGCTGGGCCCGGCTGCTTGCAGCCATTTGAGCGCACGCACCATGGCATTGGTCAGGGCCTGCGTGGTCACCGGGTTGCTGTCAATGAATTCCTGGCGGGTATAGAGGCAGCCCGCAGGCATGGGGCCACCATAGACCACTTCGGTCTCCTTGAGCTTGCGCGTGTCCGCCACAATTTTGAAGTCGCCGGCGCGTTCCAGCGTGCTGATGACGGGGTCCAGGTTGGCAATGGCATCTATCTGACCACTGCGAAATGCCGATACCGCGCCCGGGCCTGCGCCCACACCGACGAAAGACACGTCGGAGGGTTTGAGCCCTGCCTTGGCCAGCACAAAGTTGGTCATGATGTTGGTCGAAGAGCCTGGCGCCGTTACACCAATTTTCTTTCCCTTGAGGTCGGCCACCGTCTTGTAACTGGGTAGCGTCTTGGTATTGACTGCCAGCACAATTTGCGGGGCGCGACCCTGCAATACAAAGGCACGTATGAACTGCCCTTTGGCCTGCATGCTGATGGTGTGCTCAAAGGCTCCGCTGACCACGTCAGCGCTTCCGCCCACCAGGGCCTGCAAGGCCCGACTGCCACCAGCAAAGTCGCTGATTTCCACGTCCAGCCCCTCTGCCTTGAAGTAGCCGAGTTGCTCGGCAATGGTCAGTGGAAGGTAGTAAAAAAGGTTCTTGCCGCCAACCGCTATGGCAACCTTCTTCTTCTCCGGGACCTGTGCACCGGCAATACCGCACAGGCCCATGGTTGCCAGTGCCAAAGTACCGCCCACTACAGCGCGGCGTTTCATGCGTGGATCAAATTGCAACATGTGTCGTCCTCATTTTTTGTAAGTACCCCGACTGAAGGGGTGCATCAATTATGATGGCTTGCCCGTACCACGGCGAGCGAGCTTTTCGAACACCGACGCGTGACGAGAGACTGTGTACAACAACGACCAGATGACCCAGAAGACCGGCAGATTGCGCTGTGCCAGCCAGCCTGTGGTGTATCCGTCGGTTTTTTTGCAGCATGGTTTTACCTTGATCGAACTGATCATGGTGCTGGTTGTAACCGCCGTGTTGGCAGCCGTGGCAATGCCCAGCTTCAACAGCGTGAGTGGATTCAGTGCACGCGGCTTCCATGACCAGACCCTGGCCTACTTGCGGTTTGCTCAAAAGACGGCCATAGCGCAAAGGCGTACCGTGTGCGTGGGTTTTACCAGCAGCTCCATCACCCTGGCGATAGCCTCGGCAGTAGGCACCAGCAACTGCGCTACGGCAGGCAGCTTGATCGGGCCGCAAGGCGAATCTCCGGTGGTACTCAATGCAAAGGCCGGCGTAGCCTACAGCGCAACGCCGATTGCTTTCAATTTCGACAGCCTGGGGCAGCCCATTACCTCCAGCGGCACGGCGCAGACCACGCAAACCATTCAGGTCA
The DNA here is from genome assembly GCF_038784515.1 of Rhodoferax sp. GW822-FHT02A01. Classification (NCBI taxonomy): domain Bacteria; kingdom Pseudomonadati; phylum Pseudomonadota; class Betaproteobacteria; order Burkholderiales; family Comamonadaceae; genus Rhodoferax; species Rhodoferax sp. GW822-FHT02A01. The sequence goes on along the minus strand of NZ_CP152376.1, from coordinate 4,678,175 downwards.
GCGGCGTGGGCAGCACGATTGCCGTTGAAACAAGCACAGGGTTCGTCCATGAGTAGGCGGCTCAGCCGGGGTTTTACCCTGATTGAGCTGATCATCTTCATAGTGGTGGTCGGTCTGGCCATGGCTGGCATCCTGGCGGTCTCCAACACGGTGGTCAGGTCCAGCGCCGATCCGCAGGTGCGCAAGCAGGGGCTTGCCATTGCGCAGTCGCTGCTGGAAGAAATCCTGCTCAAGGAGTACAGCAAACCCGCAGGCAGTACGGTGGTGGGATTTTCCGGAGGGGGGGCACGCAACCTGTATGACTGTGTCAGCGATTACGACGGCTACGTCACCACCGGTGGCATTGTGGACGCCAGTGGAAGCGCCGTCAGTGGTCTGAGCGGGTACAACCTGTCGCCAGCCGTATCCGTCACGTCCGCATCTTTGGGTTCCGTGGCAGCCTATCGGATCGTGGTGTCGGTCACCAGCCCGCGAGGCGATGTCATATCGCTCACGGGCTACCGGGGAAACTACTAGCGATGCGTGCGTCGCCCCATCTGCCACAGGATCAACTTGGTTTCACCCTGATCGAATTGGTGATCGTGATTGTCATACTGGGCGTGGTCAGCGCCATGGCGGCCGTCTTTATGCGTGGACCAATTGATGCCTACTTTGCCGTAGCGCGTCGCGCAGCGCTTACCGACCTCACCGACACCGTATTCCGGCGCCTCGAACGGGATGTGCACAAGGCCTTGCCCAATTCCGTACGCACGCCGAATACGGCGGGGGCCAATCAGTGTCTGGAGTTCATCCCGACCAAGACTGGCGGACGCTACCGGGCCGACGGTACGTCGTCGGCGCTGACCTTCAATGCGGCGGATACGTTATTCAATATGCTGGGGCAGAACAGTCTGTTGCCTAATGACCAGCGCATCGTCGCCGGGGACATCATCAGCGTGTACAACCTGGGGCCCATGGTGAGCGGGGCAGATGCCTACAACCAGGACAACACTTCGGTGGTGACTGCGGTGGGCACCGAATTCCAGAACACCACACCATACACCGGCTGGGAAACGCCGCTAACCATTGCCAACAAGCAGTTTCCGCTGGAGTCCGGCGGCAGCCGTTTTCATGTGATTCCGGCGGCGGAACATATCGTCTCCTACGTGTGCAGCGGCAACAAGCTCTACCGCACCGTAAACGCAACCAGTTTCACCAGCGCCTGTCCTGCAAGTGGTTCGGTCATTGCCAACAATGTGAGCACCTGTTTTTTCGACTACAGCGGCGATGATCTTTCCCGCAATGCCCTGTTGCGCATCGTGCTGCAGGTGAGGGACAGCAGCGGCAATGAGTCGGTGCAGATGCAGCAGGAAATTCATGTGAACAACACGCCATGAAGCGCAGAGTCCATTTCCAGTCAGGTTTCGCTGCGATTGCCGCCATCATCGTCCTGACCGTGCTGGCAGGCATGGGGGCGTACATGGTGAGCTTCTCCAATACACAGCAACTGGGTTCGGCGCAGGACATGCAGGGCACGCGCGCATATTGGGCGGCGCGAGCTGGGCTGGAGTGGGCATTGGGTGCGGTGACCGTGGACGCCACTACCTGCCCGTCGTCACCTCCTGCAACGGTGGATACCGGGAATGTATTCAATCTGAACGTGAGCTGCAGCATGCAGACCTACCCGGAAAACGGGGTGACGGTGACCATCTTTTCGTTTCAGTCCATTGCATCCAGCGGTACCGTGGGCTCCATCGGGTATGTGGAGCGCAGTGTTTCGGCGTCCTACGAGGTGCCGCGATGAAGACCCCCGTGCTATCATTTTTTCCAAACCGCACAAGGAATTGCGCATGAACTTGGCCGCCACAGCGCTTGGCACGCCCGCTGTACCCGAAGCTCCCCGTCCCGTACCCGGGCGTCCGGAGAAGCTGCGTCTGGGGGATGTGCTGGTTCAGCAGAAGCTGATTTCGCAGGAGCAACTGCAGCAGACCCTGGACCTGCAGCGCACCACAGGCAAGAAGGTTGGCCGCCTGCTCATAGAAACCGGCATCATCACCGAAGAGCTGCTCGCCAATGGCTTGGCGCGCCAGTTGCGCATTCCATTCGTCAACCTCAAGACCTTTCCATTTCGTGCCGACGTAATCAAGCTGCTGCCGGAGTCCGTGGCCCGTCGCTTCAAGGCGCTGGCGCTGGAAGACAAGGGCGATGTGCTGCTGGTTGCACTGGCCGACCCACTGGACCTGTTTGCCTACGACGAGCTCACCCGCATCCTCAAGCGCAATATCGCCATTGCCGCGGTGCCGGAAGGCCAATTGTCGGCCGCCTTTGACCGCCTCTATCGCCGTACCGAAGAAATCAGCGGTCTGGCGCGCGCCCTGGAAAAAGACCTGGGCGACGCGGTGGACTTCGGTGAACTCACTGCATCCGTAGGCACCGAAGGTGCGCCCGTGGTGCGCCTGCTGCAGTCGCTATTTGAAGATGCCATGCAGGTGGGGGCTTCCGACGTGCACATCGAGCCGCAGGAAACCAGCCTGCAAATCCGCGTGCGTGTGGACGGCGTGCTGCAGGTGCAGACGCAGGCCGACAAGCGTATTGGTGGCGCCCTGGCGCAGCGCCTCAAGCTCATGGCCGGGCTCGATATTTCCGAAAAACGGCTGCCGCAGGATGGCCGCTTCAGCGTGCGTCTGAAGGACCACACGATTGACGTGCGTCTGTCCACCTTGCCGACCAATTACGGGGAGTCCGCCGTCATGCGCTTGTTGGTGCAGGGCGCCGGCATGCGCCGCCTAGACAGCATTGGCATGCCAGAGGCCATGTTGGCGCGCTTTCGCGATCTGCTGGGCCGCACCTCCGGCATGGTGCTGGTCACCGGTCCTACCGGTTCCGGCAAGACCACCACGCTGTATGCCGCGCTGGCGGAAGTGAATGCCGCCGAGCTCAAAGTCATTACCGTGGAGGACCCGGTCGAATACCGCCTGGCCGGGCTGACGCAGGTGCAGGTCAACGATAAGATCGAACTCACCTTCGCCAAGGTGCTGCGCTCCTGCCTGCGGCAGGATCCGGATGTGATTCTGGTGGGCGAAATGCGCGATGCCGAAACGGCAGAGATCGGTTTGCGGGCCGCCATCACAGGTCACCTGGTGCTGTCCACGCTGCATACGCGGGACGCTATCAGTACCCCGTTTCGTCTGCTCGACATGGGTGTGCCCGCGTTCATGGTTTCCACATCATTGCAGGGCGTGATTGCCCAGCGTCTGGTGCGGTTGAACTGCCGTGAATGCAGCGCCCCGCACAAGCCTACGGCGCAGGAGGCTGGCTGGCTCACCGGCATGCTGGCCGATGGAGAAAACATCCAGGCCAAACGCGGCTTGGGTTGTTCTGCATGCAACGGCACCGGCTATGTAGGTCGGCAGGGCGTATATGAGTTGTTCGAAATGGACGCGGTGCTGACCCAACTGGCGTCACGCGCCGATCCGGGCGAATTCATGCGCGCCGCGCGCGACCGCATGAAGGGGCAGACCATGGCCTTTCACGCACTAGAGTTGGTGCGTCAGGGGCGAACTTCGCTGGCCGAGGCCATGCGCATCGGTTTCGAAATCGATGCCGCTGACCTGGAAGACTGAGCCGGATGCCTACCTACACCTGGCGCGGTCGCAATTCCCGCGGAGAGTCCGTCACGGGCGAACTGGACGCGATGACCGAAAGCGGTGTGGCAGACCAGTTGCTGGCCACCGGCATTGCGCCGGTTCACATCGCCGAGGCAAAAGTCACCAAGTCGGAGCAGGGCGAGGGCCTGCTGGCCCGGTTGAACCGCAAACCGGTGGTGGTGGATGACCTGATGATTTTTTCGCGCCAGATGTACACCCTCAACAAGGCCGGGGTGCCTATCCTGCGCGCCTTTGCCGGCTTGCAGGCGTCGGCCACCAAGCCCGCCATGGTGGAGCTTTTCAAGGACATTCGCTCCAGCCTGGACCAGGGGCGGGAATTGTCGGCCTCGCTGGCGCGGCATCAGGACTTGTTCGGGAACTTCTATATCTCCATGGTGCGCGTGGGCGAGATGACAGGCCGTTTGACCGAGGTGTTTCTGCGGCTGAACGAGCATATGGAGTTCGAGCGTGATGTGCGCGAGCGCATCAAGCAGGCCATGCGCTACCCGACCTTTGTGATGATCGCAATGGCCCTGGCCATCGTGGTGCTGAACATCTTTGTGATTCCGGTATTTGCCAAGGTGTTTGCCGGCTTCAATGCGCAGCTTCCTTTGCTCACGCGCGGCTTGCTGGCGTTTTCGGGTTGGATGGTGAGCTGGTGGCCGTTGCTGATCGCACTCACCATAGGCGCCGTGGTGGCGGTTCGCGCGTACCTGCGAACGCCACAGGGGCGCTACAGATGGGATGCCCAAAAGCTCAAGCTGCCCATCGTGGGCGACATCATTCTGAAGGCTACGCTGTCTCGATTTGCGCGCAGTTTTGCCCTGTCCAGCCAGAGTGGCGTGCCACTGGTGCAGGCGCTGACCGTGGTGGCGCAGACTGTGGACAACGCCTTCATAGGAAGCCGCATCGAGCAAATGCGCGACGGCATTGAGCGGGGCGAGAGCATTTCCCGTTGTGCCACGGCAACCGGCGTATTCACTCCGGTGGTGCTGCAGATGATCAACGTAGGTGAGGAGACCGGCGAGCTGGACAACCTGTTGTTCGAGATCGCCGAAATGTATGAGCGCGACACCGATTACGCCATCAAAGGCCTGTCAGCCGCCATCGAGCCCATCTTGCTGGCCGTGATTGCAACCTTGGTGCTGTTGCTGGCGTTGGGCGTCTTCTTGCCGCTGTGGAACCTGGGCCAGGCTGCCATGGGCAAGGGGGGTGGCTAGGGATGCGGCGCAATTACACGCGCAGGGCGCTGGAATGGGGCCTTTTGGCCGCGGTGATTCTGGCGTTGACAGGTTACTTTTTCCGGGAGTTTCGGTTGGTGCAGGCGCAAGGGGAATTGGCAGCTGTCAAGTCCACGCTGGGATCTCTTCGTACGGCGTTGCTGCTCGACTTCCTGCAACGTGAAGCCAAACATACGGGTGCCGATGTGGCGATGCAGCGCAATCCGTTTCTGCTGCTCGATCACCTTCCGGGCAACTACGTCGGCGTGCTCGACAGCAGCAAGGGCCAGTCCGTTCAGGCCGGAACCTGGGTATTTGATTCGTACTGCGTATGTATCGGCTACGAGCCATTGAATACCCAGGGCCTGAATACACAGGAATATGCCCCGGCCATGTGGTTTCGCATCAGTACGCCACCGGGCCCGCTTCAGATCAACGCTACGCAAAACTACCAATGGGCGGGGCAGCTCGTTGAATGATGCCGCATACGCAACAGAACTTTGACTCAGCGCAGAAAAGTTTGGCCTGTAAGGTAGTGATTAGCTAAAAGTCAGTATCATTTATAGCAATGTGCAGGTAGCCGCCTGGGCTGAATCAAACTACATACTTGGAAGGCGAACATCATGGGCAATGAGCAACGCGGTTTTACGCTGATTGAGTTGGTAATGGTCATCGTGATTTTGGGCGTATTGGCTGCAGTCGCATTGCCTAAGTTTGTCGATCTGAGTTCCGATGCCAAGAACGCAGCCATTACGGGCGCTGCTGGTGCGTTGTCTTCGTATGCATCGATCAATTACGCCGCTGCACAAGCCAAGAATACCCAATCCATAGCGGTTTCTGGCGCAACCCCAGCCAACGCACTTACGGCCGGTATGGCGACATGGGATAGTGCTTTTCAAATTTCTTCCCAAGGGTCGTGCGGCACAGTAGCGGGTGCAACGGCTGGCGTAACGTTGACTCATAGCAAGGGTACGTCTGCCAACTCCGCCGTCGCAACCATCGTGTGCACTGGCTGATGTCCTCTGGGTGCGCCTGCGGTGCACCCCAAAATGGGGGCCAACGTGAGTAAGTCTGCTGCGGTCGCCGCCGCTTTGCTGGAAGCCTTTTTCCGATCGGTTCCGGCCAATCGCAAGAAGCGCATTACCGATGGTGAATGGGCCGGGGCATTGCATGCCTTTCACAAGGAAGCCATAGCCATTCGCAAGCAGTTTGGACTGGGCCCTTTGGGGCGGGCGTTGGCAACCTACCAATTCCAGAAGAAACTGCTGGCCGCCGGATTTGACGCGGCCACTGTTCGCAAAGTTGTTTTCTCCCTGGTACTCAATGCATTTGTTTCCAGCACATGAGTGTCTGGAGCGGATGGATCGTGCGTCGCATTGAGAGCTGGTTTTCCAGCTTCCAGAGGCGCCATGATTTGTTACCCGTTGTCACTGCAGTTGCACCCAATGACGGCAATAAATTGCTGCTGCACGTGGGTTGTGGTCACGCTACTTTGGCCCATATTCCAGTTGAGGGCTTCCATCGCGAGGGCTGGAAGGAATTGCGTCTGGACGCGGATGCAACGGTGCACCCGGACATTGAAGCGACGATGACCCACATGGTCAGCGTGGGTAGCGGTTTTGCCGACGCCGTCTACTCTTCGCATGGCCTGGAACACCTGTACTGGCACGATGTGCCCAAAGCTTTGGCCGAATTCTGGCGCGTGTTGAGGGACGATGGATTCGCTGTGATCACTTGTCCGGATGTACAGGCCGCGGCTGCCATGATTGCGCAAGACCGCATGTTCGAACCGGCTTACGAGTCGCCGTCCGGAACCATTACTCCCTTCGACATCTTGTACAGCTACCGGCCCTTTGTGGAGCAGAACCCGCAATGGATGTCACACCACTGCGGTTTTACCTTGAGCACGCTGACTCAGGTGCTACGTGAAGCGGGCTTTCCCATGGTTGCGGGTTTCAGGCGTCCAGGCGCTTTCGATCTGTGGGTGCTGGCGAGCAAATCGCAACGCTCAGAGGGTGAAATGCGCACGTTGGCAAAAGATTATTTGGTCAGCATCTGAGCGAGGCACATAGCATGCGCCTCCTTGCACGTTGGGTGTCACGCTGGCTGGAGAGCCGGGGTTTGGGCCACGTTGCAGATGCCGTGGATCAAAGAGGGGCCTCCGCTGGCGACGCGTCTGCCTTGCACGCCATGGCCAAGCGTGCTTTGGGCCGCAGTGACCACCTGCAGGCGATAGCGCTTTTGCGTCAGGCCATTGCTGTCAACCCGAAGGCGCCAGACATCTGGTGCAGTCTGGGCGCGGCCTGTCGCCATGGCGGCGCCTTCGAGGACGCCCGTACGGCCTATGAGCAGGCACTGGCACTTAAGCCCGATTACCCCGAAGTGCTCAGCAACCTGGGGGAATGGCATATCGCCAACGGGGAGCCCGAAGCGGCCTTGCCTTGGTTGGAGAGGGCCTTGCAGATTGCTCCCGGTTTCTTCCAGGCGCGCATCAACCAGACGGCGGCGTTGTTCGAGTTGGGGCGCTTTGAGCAGGCCCGCCAGATCGCAGAACAGATAGTGAATGACGAGCCTGCCAGCGCGGAGGCCTGTCTGAACTTGGGCAACGTGCTGGTACATACGGGTAAGACCAAACTGGGGATCAGGCAATACCAAAAGGCACTGGAGTTGCAGCCGCACTATGCCGAAGCGCACTTCAATCTCTCTTCCTTGCTCGGTTCCAAGGAAGACTTGGCCCTGGCCATTGGCTACCTCAAGCGCCGGCTGGAAGAGCGCGGGGACAGCGTGCAGAACCTGGGCATGCTGGCGTCTGCCTACCAAGCCGCCGGTCAGCTGGAAGAATCGGAGCGGTTGTGCCACCGGATCCTGCAGCGCCAGCCAGACAATCTGACAGCGCTGATCACGCTGGGCTCCTGCCTGAGCAATGGCGGGGATTCGGCGGCTGCAGCTGCGCTATACAAACGGGTGGTGGACAGCGACCCGACCCAGGTGGCCATGGGCTCCAACATTCTGTTTGAGTACAACAACGTTTATGCCGTGGGACGCGAGCAGCTATTTGCGCTTCACCGTGCGTGGGCCCAGCGTTTTGAGAAGCCCGTGCTGGAGCTGCCGGACTTTGCCTCGTACGACCGCAATCCACAACGACACCTGCGCATAGGCTATGTTTCTGGAGATTTCATCCGTCACCCCGTGGGCTTTTTGTTGCGCGACGTTTTGCAGAACCACGACAAGCAGCAGTTCTCGGTCCACTGTTTTTCCATGGTGATCCGGTCCGAGGACGTATTGCCGGAGCTGCGCCAGGCGGCTGACAGCTGGGACGACATCTTCTTCCTGTCGGACGAAGAGGTGGTCAAACTGGTGCGCGAGCAGCAGATCGACATCCTGGTGGACCTGTCGGGTCACACGGCCTTTCACCGGCTGCTGGCATTTGCTCGCAAACCAGCGCCGGTGCAAGCCGAATGGATTGGCTACTTTCACTCGACCGGGCTGGAGTCCATCGACTACTTCATCACTGACCCCGTGACTTCGCCGCGTGGTAGCGGGCAATTGTTCAGCGAGGTTCCGGTGCACCTGCCGCATACCCGCTTTTGCTATGGACCACCCGATTACGCGCCCGATGTGTCGTCCTTGCCGTCACGCGCCAATGGGTACATTACTTTTGGCTCTTTCAACCGCCTGCCCAAACTCACCGACGAAACAGTGCAAGCTTGGAGCCGTATTTTGTTGGCATTACCTCACAGCCGGCTGGTCCTCAAGAGCGGGGCGCTTTCAGATGCCGCTGTCAGCAGGCGTGTGCGCCAACGCTTTGAGCAGCAAGGCATCGACTCTGCCCGCCTGCAGCTGCGCGAGGGTTCCAGTCACCGCGACATGCTAGTGGAATATGGCGACATCGACATTGCGTTGGACACTTTCCCTTTCAACGGCGGAATGACCACGCTGGAGGCGCTATGGATGGGTATACCGGTAGTGACACTTGCGGGGGACACAGTGGTATCGCGGCAGACAGTATCGGCGTTGGCCAATCTGGGGCTGGATGCAGAGCTGGCCTTTGCAAGCGTTGATGCCTATGTGCATGGCGCAGTGAAATTGGCGTCAAACCCGCTGCGCCTCGCACAGTTGCGGCAGAGTCTGCGTCCGTTGATGATGGCCAGTCCGTTGCGCGACGCTCGCCAGTTCACGCTGGATCTGGAGGCGCTGTTTCGCCGCATGTGGTCGGCCTGGTGCCAGGGAAGCAAGCTACCCTCGGACCTTTAGCTGTGCGGGTACTGCCTGCGCATCGTGATCGCAAACCGTGGAGTCAACGCAAAAAACGCGCACCGTCGCCCGTTTAGAGGGGCAATAGCTATTATTATGTGAGCAAGCCAGCCAAGCCCTCGGGGTTGGGCTTGGTGAACTAGATAAATCTGTACCCAATTCCGCATTCGAGGTAGTTCCTGAAAATGCAGTGGCCCTGGAAACGAGCTAGCTCGAAAGACCAACTGATCGTTTCGTGGTCCGCGCAGCAATTGGCGTATGTACAAGCCACCAGGGAAAGCGGGAGCCTGGTTGTAAAGCGCATGGGCGTGGAGCAGCAGGGGAGTGACAAGCTCAAGGATTTCACTGACCGGCTGATCGCCAGTGGCCTGGGCAACAGCAGCGCAATGGTCATGCTCAGCACAGAGCAATGCATGTTGCTGCAAATTCCCGCACCCGCCGTCCCACCTGAAGAATTGCGTTCCGCAGTGCGTTACCAGATACGCGACATGGTGGACACCCATATCGATGACCTCACGCTGGATGTACTGATGGTGGGTGATGGCCAGGACAAGAGTGCCGGTCAGGTCTTTGTGGTGGCGGCCCTAAATACCGTGGTGCGCGAAGCCATGCAACTGGCCGAAGCCATGGAGTGGGATTGCCGCGTCATCGATGTGCAGGAGATGGCCCAGCGCAACCTGCAATCCGCGTGGGCCAAGTCTTCCGGTCTGGCCGATCGCGCCACGGCGGCCTTGGTGATCGTCAACGAAAAGCAGGCGCTGTTTACCATCAGTGCACGGGAAGAGCTGTATTACAGCCGCCGACTGGACCTGCCCGCTGGCTTCTTGGCCATGCAGTGGCATAGTGATGTGCACCAGGCAACCGCCGCACTGGATGCCTACACCCCAGTGGGCGAATACGTTCCCGACTACGGGAGCCCGGCCAGCGGATTCGGGGCGGATGACTCCACGCTGGGTGGTAATGACCGCGTGCAACGCTTTCTGGTCGAAGTCCAGCGCTCTCTGGATTTGTGGGACCGCACCTGGACCAGCCTGCCGATGGCGGGCGTGGCGGTATGTGCAGGTAGCCGCTCGGCGGATCTGGCGGATTGGCTGAGCCGTGGACTGGGACAGACCGTGGCCGTCATGGATCCAGCGCAGATGTTCGACGGGGTTCCGGAGCTCAACGATCAGGAGCGCATGCAATGCCTGCCGCTGCTGGGACTGTTGTTGCGTGTCGAAGGATCCGGCTGAAGTCAGACCATGCCCCAGCAAATCAATCTCTGTACCGCAGTTTCCGCCCCGCAGCGGCAGCGCTTTCCTGCCTCCGTGATGGTGGCTTACCTGGTTGCCAGTCTGGTGCTGCTTGCGCTGGTGTCGGGTTTCTGGCTCTGGAGTCTGGACAGCTCGGCAAAGACCTATGAACAAACACTGGAGCTGCAGGCGCGCGAAATCAAAAGCCTGCAGGCCGCCATTCAACGCGGGCGCGCCGCCGCGAGTCCGGTGGACCCGGCCCTGTTGCGCGAGGTGCAGGATCAGCGTGCTTTGATTCAGCAGCGTGAAAACATGCTGCAGCAAGTGAGCCAGGGCTTGTACCAGCCGGGTGGCAGGCACTCGGACCGTCTGCAGCTGCTGGCACACAGTATCCCGGCGGATACCTGGGTCACCCGTGTCAAGGCGGATAGGGCGGTTTTTGAAGTGTCCGGCTACACGCTGGATACCAGCAGCCTGAACGATTGGGTAACGCGACTGGGCCAACATCCTTTGATGCAAGGCCTGAAGCTGGACACCGTAGCCGTAAACCTGGTGCCGGAAGCCACCGCGGCAATTGCCAAGGCGGCTGCATCCGCGCCGGCCGCTGCGGCCCGACCCATGTGGACCTTTACGCTGCTAAGTGCTGCCCCTGCAACCGGCGCAGAGGCTTCCTCTCCCACAGGAGCCAAGCCATGAAGCAACAATGGCAGGAACTGCTGGCGCGCGTGGACGCACTGAGTTTGCGGGAGCGCGTGTTTCTTTTTCTTTCGGTATTTGTCTGTGTGCTGGCGGGCGCCGACTTCTTCTGGTTCACTCCGGCGACGGTCGCACACCGCCAGCTGCTGCAGCGCTTTTCTGCCCAAAGCGCCGAACTCGATCGGCTGCGCAATGAGTTGCGCGTCAGCGGCGTACCCAGTGACCCGAGCAAGGACGCCCGGGATGAACTGCAAAGCGCCAAAGCGCGTGTGCAGGAGCTCAATGCACAGATCACAGCCCTGGCGCCAACCGACACCAAGGGGCCGGCTTTGGAACTGGTACTGCAGCGCCTGCTACGCCGCCAGGATGGTTTGACCTTGGTCAGCCTGGATACGATGCAATCTGCCAACGCGTCCGGTAGCAATGGCGCAGCCGCTTCAGCGTCTGCCGCGAATGCCGGTGATGCAGCCGTCTCCAAGCGCGGGTTGGTGCTCAAGGTCACGGGGCCCTATGGCGAACTAGTGAAATATGTGCAGGCGTTGGAGTCAGCCCTGCCGGGTCTGCGTTGGGGGACCATGGAGCTCAAGACCGACAAGCGTGGCAACGAATTGACATTGCGCGTGTATGCCGTGGGAGTACAGCTGTGAAGACTCTCAACCTGGCAAGATGGCTGGCCGTTGCATTGGCGTTGCTTGCAACGTCGCTGTGCGCGCAACAGCGAGACCCAACGCAACCTCCACCCGGATTTTCCGATGCTCCCGTAGCGGACAAGGGCAAGGCTGACCTGCCCGTCGTGGACGGTGCTGCCATCGTCACGCGCAACGGAAAGCCTTTCCTGGTTTCGGGGACCCGACTCTACGCGGCGGGCCAGTCGATCGGCCCGTACAAGATCGAGCGCATCACCGAAACCGAAATCTGGCTGCGCCAGGGTAAAGAGCTTCGCAAAATCCAGAGATTCAACGGCATCGAGCGCCACACTGCCACCGAAAGGCCCACTCCATGACCCCACCTTTTTCGCACGCACTGTGCGTTGCCTGTCTGCTGTCCCTTGGCTTTCTGGGCGGTTGTGCCAATGACCACGTGTTGCGTACCCCCGATGTGAGCGCAGCCATGCGGGCCGACTTGCCGGTCGCGGCGCCCAAGGCGCCACCGGTCGTACCCGCGCAGGTGAGCGAAGCGCTGGCTGAGCCCGCACCTGCACCCGTCAAACCTGCGCCGGAACCACGGCTGGATCTGCTGGTGAGCAACGCGCAGGCGCGCGACGTGTTTCTGGCCATCGTGGCCGATACGCGCTACAGCATGCTGATGCACCCGGACGTAACGGGCACACTGTCCGTCACCCTGCGTGGCGTCACTGTGCAGGAGGCGCTGGAGTCGATCCGTGATGTCTACGGCTACGACTTCAAGATCGAGGGACGCCGCATCACGATTTACGCGCCCACCCTGCAAACCCGCATCTTCACCGTGAACTATCCCAATTCGCCGCGGTCCGGCACCAGCGAAATCCGGGTTTCAGCAGGCGGTTCGCAGATGACCTCGACCAGTGCCGGCACATCAACAAACGGCGGATCTTCATCAACCACCACCCAGCAGGCCGAGAGCAGCAAGGTATCCACCACCAGCAAGACGGACTTCTGGTCCGAGCTGACCGGTGCAGTCCGGGGTATCGTGGGAAATGGCGATGGACGCAACGTCATCACCAGCCCGCAGGCCGGCATCATGGCTGTGCGTGCCATGCCGGATGAGTTACGCCAAGTTGAGAAGTTTCTCAAGGCTGCGCAGATCGCCGTGGAGCGTCAGGTCATGCTGGAAGCCAAGCTGGTGGAAGTGGAGTTGCGTGACGGCTTTCAGAGCGGCGTGAACTGGGGCGCTTTTGCATCTGGTGTCGATGGCACTTTGGCTGTCGGTGTGCTGGGTAGTGCTGTCAACAGCACCAACGCCTTGCTGCAAGGGGGCGCTACCGCAGTCAGCGGGGTGGTTTCTGCTCCGGCCGTTGCAGCAGGCGGCGGCCTGTTCGGCCTGGCCTTGCAGACCAACAGCTTTGGCGCCGTGCTGGGCTTTCTGGAAACCCAGGGTGACGTACAAACCCTGTCCAGCCCACGCGTGGCCACGCTGAACAACCAGAAGGCGGTGCTGAAGGTCGGCACTGACGCGTTCTACGTCACCGGCGTCTCAGGCGGCTCCAACACCACTACAGCGGCCAGCTCCACAGGCACGACAACGACATTGCCCACGGTCAACCTGACGCCGTTCTTTTCCGGCATTTCGCTGGACGTTACCCCCCAGGTGGACGATGGTGTCAACATCACGCTGCATGTGCACCCGGCAGTGACATCTGTGACCGAAGTGTCCAAGCAGATTGACCTGGGTTCGGTGGGCTCCTACAAGCTGCCGCTGGCATCCAGCGCCGTGAACGAAACCGACACGCTGGTGCGCATTCAGGACGGGCGCATCGTGGCCATCGGTGGGTTGATGCAGATGGATTCCACACGCAATGTTTCGGGCGTGCCCGGTACGACCGGAAGCGCGTTTGCGGCCCTGTTCGGCAACAAGCTGTCTTCGGGGCGCAAGCGCGAGGTCATTGTGCTGATCAAGCCCACCATCATTCGAAGTGCCGAGGACTGGGAAGAACAAAGTCGTAAGGCACGGTTGGCGCTAGAGGATATGGACGACGCACGGGCCCGCGTGATCCAACTGGACGGCAACTCCGCAAAGTAATGTATCTGGGGCATTTTTCGCTGCGGGAAGCGCCTTTTTCCATCACACCGGATACCGACTTTTTCTATCCGCACGAAGGTGCGCAGGCCACGCTCAATATGCTGCTGGTTGCCCTGCGTAGCGGCGAGGGCTTTCTCAAGGTAGTGGGAGAGTTGGGGTGCGGCAAGACAGTGCTGTGCCGTCAGTTGCTCAAGACATTGCAGGGCGAGTTTGTCACCGCCTACATTCCCAACCCCGACATGGGTCCTGACGATTTGCTGCTGGCGCTGGCTGATGAGCTGGGCGTGCCCATAGGGCAGCCGGTGCAGCGCCACCAGATCATGAATGGCATAGGCGCCTGCCTGGTGCAGAACGCACGCCAGGGCAAGCGGGTGGTGGTGTGCATCGATGAGGCACAAGCGATTCCGGTGCGCACCGTGGAAAGCCTGCGCCTGCTGTCCAATCTGGAAACCGAAAAACGCAAGCTGCTGCAGATCGTGTTGCTCGGACAACCCGACCTGGACAGCAAGCTGGAGAGGCCGGAAATTCGCCAGCTGCTTCAGCGCATCACCTTTAGCGAATACCTGGGCCCCATGCCGCTGAAGCATGTGCCGGTGTATCTGGCGCACCGCCTTGCAACGGCGGCGCTGGACGCAGACCGTGTTGCGGATGTGTTCACCCCCGAGGCCGCCACTGCCATCGCCCGCGCCAGCGGCGGCGTGCCGCGCCTGATCAATGTGCTGGCACACAAGTGCCTGATGCTGGCCTATGGGGAAGGGGAGTCCGAAGTCAGTCTCTCGCATGTACGGCTGGCCGTGGCTGATACACCGGGACTCAGGCGGCCGGCACCCTGGTGGCGGCGCTTGCGCGCCGTCTGGATGCGCAGACCGGGTGTGCTGCGGGATGCCAATGGGGGTGCACTGTGAGCGTCATCAACAAGATGCTGCGCGATCTGGACGCGCGCAACCACACCGATGGCAGTCCGACGCACGGAATGCAGGACGGTTCGGGCGCCGCAACGGCCAGTCGGGGCGTGGCCGCATTGCCGGCTGTGGCACGAGCCACCCCGGCGCCACGCCTGCTGCTTGCGGCTGGCGCGGTGGTCGTGTTGGTTGCAACGATGTGGTGGTGGCTGCGTAGCGCCCCGGCCCCCGAACCCCACCTTTCGACGCCAGTGCCAAACGCGCTGTCGCAGCCATCAGTTTTGAATGCTGTTGACACGCAAGCGTCAGCTACGCCTCCTGCACTGGTGCCGGCAACACAGCCGGAAGCGCCTGCAAAGTCTGCAGTCAAGGCGCCAGCTCCCGTGCAGCGCGCACAACGGTCCAACGTCGTACCCGCCACGCAACCGGTTGCGCCATCCAAAGCCGCAGTGGTCGCCGCGATCAAGCCTGTCGCGCCAACGCCTGTGCCGTCGGGTGCAAGCAGTGGTGCCGTGTCGCCCGCGGTGACAGCACCCGTGATTGCGGCAGAGCCTGCCGCTACGGGCAGCCGCCAACTGCAGGCTGGGCGCGAGGCGCTGCTGCAGGCACAGGTCTTGTGGAATTCCGGCTCGCATGACGCGGCGATGGACTTGCTGCAACAGGCCCTGAGCGTGGTCGAACGTTCAATCACCGCGCCCGCAGGCCAGGCGCAGACTGCGCTCATGGCTTCACTTGCACGAGAGCTGGGGCGCATGCTGGTGGCAGACGGCCGACCGGCAGCTGCCATTGATCTACTCAGCCGTCTGGAACCCGCGCTGGGCCGGGAGGCCGATATCTGGGCTCTGCGGGGCAATGCCGCGCAGCGGCTGGGTCGGCATCAGGACAGTGTCAACGCCTACGCCATGGCCTTGCAATTGCGGCCCAATGAGCAGCGTTGGATGCTAGCGTCTGCCGTCTCCCTGGCAGCCATGGGGCAAACTGTGAATGCTACGGAAATGGCAACCAAAGCCAGTGCGCTGGGGCCCGTGAGCAAGGAAGTGCAGGCCTATCTGCGCCAAGCCGGGGTGCGACTGGGCGAACCCTGATGCTGGCGCTTGCGCAAGATGCCTAGTTGGCGCCTTCCTGGGTGAAGATCTTGCCGTTCAGCTTGCTGCCGGCCTTGATGCCTTTCTTGGCAAACCAGCCTTGGTTCATCTCCAGCACATAGCGGACCGGCCTGAGCGAGCAATGGGAGTCCGTGGTCTGCGGCTTCATGTCTTCCAGGTTCACGATGGTGCCGTCATCCGCAACAAATGCCGCAGTGAGTGGCAGAACGGTGTTCTTCATCCAGAAGCACTGCTTGCTGGGCGCCTGAAACACAAAGATCATGCCTTCGTTCTGGGGCATTTCCGAGCGGAACATCAGGCCGATCTGGTGCTGTTCCGGTGTCAGGGCCACCTGGGTATCGATCTGGTGGATACCGGCGGACAGGGTGATGCGCTGCAGCTGCGTTTGCGGCGTTCCCTGCGACCATGCCGGAGCGGCGAAACACAGGACCAGGGAGAGGCAAGCGGTGTAAATGGATTTCATGGCGCTATTTTGAAGCATGTCCGCTTGGCGCCCGTGCGGTCCGGTCAGGTTCACCGTGACTTTACAAATACCGGGCGGCCAATTCGAAGTTGCAGGAGCTTGATGCAGGTCTAAAGGCGCCCGCGAAGTGCAAGGCATTGCCGTGAGTGCACCATACATTGCGGATAATATGGCTCAGCGCATTGTCTTGTGGTGCCACACAGGTGCTACAGCAAGATTCCCCATCCACGGAGACGGTTATTCATGTCCAGCTACCAGCATATCCAAGTTCCTGCCCAAGGCAGCAAAATCAGTGTCAACGCGGACATGTCCCTGAATGTTCCCGATGAACCCATCATTCCGTACATCGAAGGAGACGGAACCGGGCTGGACATCACGCCGGTGATGCTCAAGGTGGTGGATGCTGCCGTTGCCAAGGCCTATGGCGGCAAGAAAAAGATCCACTGGATGGAGGTCTATGCCGGCGAGAAGTCCACCCGTGTCTACGGCCCGGACGTCTGGCTGCCGGAAGAGACGCTGCTGGCGCTGCGCGAATACGTGGTTTCCATCAAGGGCCCGCTGACCACTCCGGTTGGTGGAGGAATCCGGTCGTTGAACGTGGCCTTGCGCCAGGAGCTGGACCTGTATGTGTGCCTGCGTCCGGTGCAGTATTTCAAGGGCGTACCGTCCCCGGTCAAGGAGCCAGAGAAGACCAATATGGTGGTGTTCCGCGAAAACTCGGAAGACATTTACGCGGGTATCGAATACGAAGCCAAGAGCGACCAGGCCAAGAAGCTGATCAAGTTCCTGATGGAAGAAATGGGGGTGAAGAAGATCCGCTTCCCCGACACGTCCGGCATTGGCGTCAAGCCCGTGTCCATCGAGGGAACCGAGCGCTTGGTGCGCAAGGCCATCCAATACGCCATCGACAATGACAAGCCCAATGTGACCATCGTGCACAAGGGCAACATCATGAAGTTCACCGAAGGGGGCTTCCGCGACTGGGCCTACGCCCTGGCCAAGCGCGAATTTGGCGCGCAACCCATTGATGGCGGCACCTGGTGCCGTTTCAAGAATCCCAAATCCGGCAAGGACATCGTCATCAAGGACGTGATTGCTGATGCCTTCCTGCAGCAGATACTGACCCGACCGGCCGATTACTCGGTGCTGGCTACGCTCAACCTGAATGGTGACTACATTTCCGACGCTCTGGCCGCCCAGGTGGGAGGCATTGGTATTGCGCCTGGTGCCAACATGTCTGACTCGGTGGCCTGTTTTGAGGCCACCCACGGTACCGCTCCCAAGTACGCGGGTAAGGACTACGTCAATCCCGGCTCCGAAATCCTTTCGGCTGAGATGATGTTGCGTCACATGGGCTGGAAAGAGGCGGCCGATTTGATCCTGCGTTCCATGGAAAAAGCCATCCTGAGCAAGAAGGTGACCTACGACTTTGCCCGCCTGATGGAGGGGGCTACCCAGGTGAGCTGCTCCGGCTTCGGGCAGGTCATGATCGACCAGATGTAAACCACATCCGGGCCGCTCATCGCGCGGCAGGCAAAAAACCGCAGTTGGATTGAAGGTCTTCTGCGGTTTTTTCGTTCCTGTGTCTTGATTGCCACAAGAATGTCACCAGATCATGACTGTGATGCAGTCTTTGAGGGTGATCGATAGAATCGAAAGCATGGCAACTAAAAAACCTGAAACCCCACCTCCCAACCCGGTACGCGTGCCGGATCGGGATGATAGTGATTCGGTGGTGCTCGAGCGGGTTCCCCTGCGGGTCAAGCCGCCCGGTATGTACCAGGTGGTCATGCTCAACGATGACTACACCCCTATGGAATTTGTGGTGGTGGTGATCCAGGAGTTCTTCGGAAAGGACCTGGAGGCTGCCACACAGATCATGTTGAAGATTCATCTGGACGGTAAAGGCGTGTGCGGCGTGTATTCCAAGGATGTGGCAACCACCAAGGTGGACCAGGTCCTGGATGCGGCGCATAAAGCGGGGCATCCGCTGAAATGTTTGGCCGAGCCGGTTGAATTTTGAGAAGAACCCCAGACCTTGCAACTCTGTCGTTCAAAACGGTTTACAGTTAATCATCAACGCAAGGCAAAGGAAACCACATGATTGCCCAAGAATTGGAAGTTAGCCTGCACATGGCGTTCGTGGAGGCGCGTCAGCAACGCCACGAATTCATTACCGTGGAGCACCTGCTGTTGGCTTTGCTTGATAACCCCAGTGCTGCCGAAGTGTTGCGCGCCTGCTCGGCCAACATCGACGACCTGCGCAAATCGCTGGCCAACTTCATCAAGGACAACACGCCCCAAGTGGCGGGTACCGACGAGGTGGATACGCAACCCACACTGGGTTTCCAGCGCGTGATTCAACGCGCCATCATGCATGTGCAAAGCACCGGCAGTGGCAAGAAGGAAGTGACTGGCGCCAATGTGCTGGTGGCCATCTTCGGCGAAAAGGATTCCCATGCCGTGTATTACCTGCATCAGCAGGGTGTGACACGACTGGACGTGGTCAACTTCATTGCCCACGGCATCAAGAAGAGCGACCCGCCCGAAGCTACCAAGTCCAATGATGCACCCAGCGAGTCGGAAGAGGGTGGTGGCGAGAAGAACGAAAAATCTTCTCCGCTGGAACAGTACACCATCAACCTGAACCAGCTTGCCAAGGAAGGCAAGATCGATCCGCTGATCGGTCGCGAGTACGAAGTGGAGCGCGTCATCCAGATCCTTTGCCGCCGTCGCAAGAACAATCCTCTGCTGGTCGGTGAGGCAGGCGTGGGCAAGACCGCCATCGCCGAAGGTCTTGCATGGCGCATCACCCAGAACGACGTGCCGGAAATCCTGGCCGAGGCCGTGGTGTATTCGCTGGACATGGGTGCGCTCCTGGCTGGCACAAAATACCGTGGCGATTTTGAGCAGCGCCTCAAGGGTGTGCTCAAGGCACTGAAGGACAAGCCGCACGGCATTTTGTTCATTGACGAGATCCACACCCTGATCGGTGCGGGCGCTGCTTCCGGCGGTACGCTGGATGCGTCCAACCTGCTCAAGCCAGGTCTGAGCTCAGGCCAGCTCAAGTGCATTGGTGCGACCACATTCTCCGAATACCGCGGTATCTTCGAAAAGGATGCAGCGCTGTCACGCCGCTTCCAGAAGGTGGACGTGGTGGAGCCCACCGTTGAGCAGACCGTGGAAATTCTCAAGGGCCTGAAGTCCCGCTTTGAGGAGCACCACAACGTCAAGTACGCGGTGGCCGCTTTGCAGGCCGCTGCTGAACTGAGCGCCAAGTACATCAATGACCGTCATCTGCCCGACAAGGCCATTGACGTGATTGACGAGGCGGGTGCCGCACAACGCATTTTGCCGGCCAGCAAGCGCAAGAAAACCATTAGCAAGACCGAGGTCGAAGAGATTGTGGCCAAGATTGCCCGCATTCCCCCGGCCAATGTGTCCAACGATGACCGCGGCAAGCTCAAGACGCTGGAGCGCGATCTCAAGAACGTGGTGTTCGGTCAGGACAAGGCGCTCGACGTGCTGGCAGCGGCCGTCAAGATGGCCCGCTCCGGACTCGGCAAGGGCGACAAGCCGATCGGCTCGTTCCTGTTCAGCGGACCGACAGGCGTGGGCAAGACCGAAGCTGCCAAGCAGCTCGCCTACATCATGGGCATTGACCTGATTCGCTTTGACATGAGCGAGTACATGGAGCGCCATGCGGTGAGCCGTCTGATCGGTGCGCCTCCCGGTTATGTGGGCTTTGATCAGGGCGGTTTGCTGACCGAAGCGATCACCAAGAAGCCGCACGCGGTGCTGCTTCTCGACGAAATCGAGAAGGCACATCCGGACATCTTCAATGTGCTGCTGCAGGTGATGGACCACGGTACCTTGACGGACAACAACGGACGCAAGGCCGACTTCCGCAACGTCATCATCATCATGACGACGAATGCGGGTGCTGAGACCATGAACAAGGCCACCATTGGCTTCACCAATCCGCGCGAATCGGGCGACGAATTGGCAGACATCAAGCGTCTGTTCACACCGGAGTTCCGCAACCGTCTGGATGCACAGGTGAGCTTCAAGGCGTTGGATGAAAACGTCATCCTGCGCGTGGTGGACAAGTTCCTGCTGCAGCTCGAAACCCAGTTGGCCGAGAAGAAGGTGGACGTTACCTTCACCGACAAGTTGCGTAAGCATCTGGCCAAGAAGGGCTTCGATCCGCTCATGGGTGCACGACCGATGCAGCGTCTAATTCAGGACACCATCCGGCGTGCGCTGGCAGACGAGTTGCTGTTTGGTCGCCTGACCGACGGCGGTCGCCTGACGGTGGATCTGGACGACAAGGACGAAAGCAAGACCGAAGTGTTGCTGGACATCCAGCCTTTGCCCAAGAAGGAAGGCAAGTCCAAGCCGGAGGAAGCTACCGCAGGCTGATCCGATACTGCGCCATGCGGCGCAGGCCAAACAGGGCTCAGTTCTTCTGGAACTGGGCCCTTATTTTTTCAACGCGCTTGCGGTTGACACCCAAGTCCGACGCACCCAGTCGGCTGGCGGAGCGAACCTGAATGACGTGTGCACTGCGGTCCAGCCAGAATTCCACGTCGTCTGTAAATTTCAAAACAGCGGTGGTGCATTGGACATACAGGTAGTCTGCCTGCTGGGTGACAACGGTGGTGCGATCCATGCCCTTCAACAGGGTCGCCAGCCGGGCCATGGCTGCATCTCCATCGCCGGCGTATCCCAAGGGCGCGATGCGCGCATAGTCCCGCTGCGGATGGTTGGGGTACAGATCCGCCTGACTGGAGACGCTATTGGGCGTGGAGGAGGGCGGTTTCAGTCTGCCTTCGCGCACGCCCAGATCGGCGGGCATGCGGCCTTTGAGCAAGCCCAGTTGACCCACCAGCACTACGGCTGCGGCCATCAACAAGATGAAGAGAATTCCAAATCCCAGGACTTTCACAGGTATTCCTCGCAATATCGGGTGCCGCAGAAGGCGTCGCCTTTGCAGACAGAATAGCGGATATAGAAACACCGGTCCTTTTCGAACGCAATGACGTCATTTCGCCCCTTCTTTTTTCCCGCCTTGCTGGCATTTGTTTTGGCTGCTTGCTCATCGGCACCCGTCATCGAAACGCCAGTACCGACGCAGCCTGTGCAGCCTCCCGTTGCCATCAAGGTGCCACCCAGAGTCGGTCTGGCCTTGGGTGGCGGCGCAGCGCGCGGGTTTGCCCATGTCGGCGTGATTCAGGTTCTGGAGGAAGCGGGCATACGTCCTACATTGGTGACCGGAACTTCTGCGGGCAGTCTGGTCGCTGCCATTTACGCCAGCGGCAAGAACGGTGCGCAGTTGCAGCAGGTCGCCGAAACTATGGAAGAGGCGGCAATCGCCGATTGGAGCCTGCAGATATTTAGCCGAGGAGCATTACGTGGCGAGGCATTGGGCCGCTATGTCAATGCGCAGGTGAATGGCCGGCTCATAGAAAACATGTCCCTGCCTCTGGGCATAGTTGCCACCGACCTGAATAGCGGGCAGGAGACGCTGTTCCAGCGCGGGGATACGGCCACGGCGGTTAGGGCTTCCAGCGCGGTTCCAGCGGTATTTCAGCCGGTGCGGATATCCGGGCGCGACTACGTGGATGGTGGCCTGGTGTCTCCCGTGCCAGTACGTGCCGCGCGCCGAATGGGCGCGGAGCTGGTCATTGCGGTGGACATTTCCACACCGCCGGACGGTAACTTGTCGGGCGGGACCCTGGAAATCCTGCTCCAGACGTTTTCCATCATGGGTAAGAGCATCAACGCCTATGAGCTCAAAGACGCCGATGTGGTGATTCGCCCCAATCTTTCCGGCATATCGAGTGCCGACTTCAGCGCACGCAAGCGCTCCATTGAGGCGGGCCGCCAGGCCATGCTGCAAGCCTTGCCCCTGTTGCGTGCGGCCATCGCTGCCAAGACCCGGTGAAATGGTTGAGCCAAAAAAAAGGCCCCGTCTTGCAACGAGGCCTTGAAGGGATCCCTGAACCTGATGGTTTCGAAAGGACCCGAGGAGACAACCGGTAGAAACAAAGAGTTCCTGATGGGTTTAATTATCTCAGGGTTTTCCCTCGGTTTCTAGAGCCAGAAGAGAAAAAAGACAAATATTCTCTTTCTGGCGTCGAAATTAGCGCTTCTTGGCAGTGCTGGCTGCTTTGGTAGCAGTGGAAGCAACAGCGTTGAAATTGGCTTCTGCCACTTCAGTGGCCTGCTTTACAGCCTTTTGCACGGATTCCAGTGCGTTGTTGGCGGCAGAAACAGAGCTCTTCAGGATGGCAACAGCGGCTTCAGAGCCAGCAGGTGCATTCTTGGCAGCGCTGTCAACCAGGGTTGCAAACTTGGCTTGAGCGTCGGCGGCCTGGCCTTCGATAGCCTTGGTGAACTCGGCACCGGTGCTGGTGGCGATGTCATACAGGTGACGGCTGTAGGCAGCGGTCTTTTCGGCCAGGGGTTGCAGCAGGCCGGATTGCAGGGCGATCAGCTCTTGCACGTCCTTCACGCTCAGAACGGTCTGGGCGTGGCTGGAAACTTCAGACAGGGCAGCCTTGGAGGCCGTCAGGTTCAGTTCCACAATCTTTTCAACGCCTTCGAATGCCTTGTTGGTCAGACCAAACAGGGTTTCGATGTTGGCTTTTTGTGCTGCGACGACTTGTTCAACGGTAAGAACGGACATTTTGTAACTCCAAATAGGTATGAATCGACGGGACTACTTGCCTGCGTTCCCATGGGGCTTGTGCGACTCAATGTTGCACCGCAGCATGGTTTGCATTGTAGTCAGGCATTCGGCCTTTGCAAGCTCTTTTTGTTGCGATGCAGCAATTTAGAGAGGAGCTTCTAAATGTTTACGGTGGTGAGGGGGCCGGTCACGCCCGCGACACCACCGAATTGAATCGTCGACGGACTGGCAAAATCAAGGGATGTCTACCACGCCTACCCAGCGCCCAGAACCCGAACCGCGCAGTGCCTACAAGGTCTTTCGCACGATACCCACGCGATGGAATGACAACGATATTTATGGGCATGTCAACAACGTCGTTTATTACAGCTGGTTCGATACTGCGGTCAACACCTGGCTGATCGAGAGTGGTGTGTTGGATATCCATGCCGGCGCAACCGTAGGGTTGGTGGTGGAGACGCATTGCAATTTCTTTGCGCCGCTGGCTTTCCCGCAGCCTGTAGATGTTGGGCTGCGCATTGCGCACCTGGGCAAGAGCAGTGTGCGCTATGAGCTGGCGGTGTTCTCCGAGTCCGGAGCGTGCGCGGCCAAAGGCCATTTTGTGCACGTCTACGTAGATGCGCAGACGCACCGACCGGTAGACCTTCCCATCCCTTTGAAAAACCTCCTGGAGACCGCTGCATGACCCGCTCTGCGATAGACGAAGCTATTACCTCCCGACGCTCGGTGCGCGCATTCACCCAGCAGCCGGTGGCCCGCGCCGACATCGAGCACATTCTGGAGGTCGCCAGTCGCGCGCCGTCGGGCACCAATTGCCAGCCCTGGAAGGTGTACGTCCTGCAGGGAGCCAAGCGCGACGAACTGGTGCGCCTGACATGTGCTGCCCATGACGCTCTGCGCGCCGACCCCAGCCTGGCGGAGCTCTACAAGGAAGAGTACGACTACTATCCCCAGAAATGGGTCAGCCCCTACATCGATAGGCGTCGCGAAAACGGCTGGAGTCTGTACGGCTTGCTGGGTATCGGCAAGGGCGACAAGGACAAGATGCATGAGCAACACCAGCGCAACTTCCATCTATTCGACGCGCCCGTGGGCCTGATGTTTACCGTGGACCGCGTCATGGGCCGCGGCTCCCTGGTGGACTACGGTGCTTTTCTGCAGAACGTCATGGTGTGCGCTCGGGGGCTGGGGCTGGACACCTGCCCGCAGGCGGCATGGAACGGCTTTTCCAGCATCGTCCTTCCGCTGATTGGCGCGGGCCCGGACGAAATGCTGGTCTGCGGCATGGCCCTGGGCTATGCCGATCAACAGGCCATTGTGAACACGTTTCACACACCCCGCGTACCGGTACAAGATTTCACGCACTGGCTGGACTGAAGCGCCGCAATGGCTGCCTTGGCGATTGCACTGCTGGACGGACTGAGCTACGCAAGTACGCTGTTTCTGGTGGCAGCCGGACTGACCCTGATCTTCGGGGTCACGCGCATCGTCAATTTTGCCCATGGCAGCTTCTTCATGCTGGGTGCGCTCTTTGCGGCCCACTGGCTGGTGGACTGGTTTCCGGCGTGGGCTGATAACGCATGGCTGTATGCCTGCGCCATGGCGTTGGGAGCGCTGTGTGCCGCATTGGCCGGGGCGCTGGCCGAGGTGGTCTTGTTGCGCCGGCTTTATGGCGTCCCTGAGCTCTATCAGCTGGTTGCCACCTTTGGTTTGACGTTGGCAATGCACGATGGCATGCGCTGGATATTCGGACCCGACGAAGTGTTTGCGCCACGCTTTCCTGGCCTCAAGGGTTCGATTGCCATCGGCGACGGCTTTTTCCCCACGTATCAGTTGCTCACGATTGCGCTGGGCCCCTTGTTGTGGGCCGTTCTGCATGGCACCTTGCACCATACGCGCTGGGGTGTGCGCCTGCGTGCGGCCACGCTGGACCGTGACATGCTGTCCGCACTGGGTGTATCACCCCGTCCCCTGATGCTGATTGCCGTGGCGTTGGGGTGTGCACTTGCGGGGCTAGGCGGAGCGCTGCAGTTGCCGCGCGAGCCGGCCAACCTTCAGATGGACATGAACATCATTGTGGAAACATTTGTGGTGGTCGTGACGGGCGGGCTCGGCAGCATTGGTGGCGCCTTTCTGGCGGCTTTGCTGATCGGCCAGGTGCACTCCTTGGGGACCGCACTGATGCCTCAGGCCACGCTGGTCCTGGTCTTTGTCACCATGGGGCTGGTGCTGGCCTTGCGCCCTCAGGGGCTGGCGGGAACCGAGCTGCAACCCGTGCCACATGAGCAGGGCATCCGTTTTGCCCTATGGCCGCGAACCGCCGCGCGATTCTCGTGGTTGTGTGTCGGCCTGGTCGGGCTTGCCGCTCTGGCATGGTCTGCCGGACCGTATTGGCAATCACTGTGCGGTGATGCACTGATACTGATCGTTGTGGGTGTGAGCATGCAGGCCATGATGGCCTTAGGTGCCCTGGTGAGCTTTGGTCATGCGGCCTTCTTCGGATTGGGGGCTTACGTTGCTGCATGGGTGCATCTGAGCTGGGGTTGGGGCCTGGGGCATGCCCTATTGGCGGCCAGCGTTTCCAGCTTGTGTCTGGCTGCCTTGGCTGGGCTCGTTCTGGTACGCCGCAGCGGTGTGTATCTGGCGATGCTCTCGCTGGCGTTGGCGCAGGTCCTGTGGGCCACGGCAAGCCAATGGGGCCCGGTGACCGGGGGCGACAACGGTCTGATCGGCCTGCAACTGGTTACGGAGGCTGGCCGACCGGTTTTCTACGCATTGCAGGTGCTGTTGGCCGTGGGGGCCGTTGTTTTGTTGCGGAGCTTGGTGCGTTCGCCCCTGGGCGCGGCTGTGCAGGCCGTGCGGGATGCGCCCTTGCGGGCTGCTGCCAGTGGTCTGCCCTTGTATCGGGTTAAATGGAACATGCTGGTGCTCAGTGCGACGATGGCCGGCTTGGCCGGCGGCCTGTTCGCCGCGCACAAGGGCTCGGTGTTCCCATCAGCCCTGGCGGTTGCCACCTCGGTCGACATCCTGTTGGTGGTGTTGCTGGGTGGCATGCACCAGCTCTGGGGCAGCGTGGCCGGCGCCTTGGTGCTGGTCGTGGCCAGCAGTGCGCTTGGTCGCGGGTTTGACTATTGGCGCGGAGCGCTGGGCCTGCTGGTGATGATCATCATGGTGTGGGCGCCTTCGGGCCTGCTCGGATTTCGCCGCGCGCTTGCGACCAGGGATTTTCATGACTGAAACGTCGGGTCTGGAGGTACGCGATCTGGCTCGTCACTTTGATGGCGTGCAGGCGGTTCGTGGCGTGAGTTTCAAGGTTCTGCCCGGTGAGTGCGTGGCGTTGATTGGTCCCAATGGGGCAGGCAAGTCCACCACCTTCGCCTGCATCGCGGGGCAGCATGCCCTGAGCGCCGGGCAGATCGTGTGGAATGGCGAGCGGGTGGACCTGCTGCGGCCGGCGCAGCGCCTGCATCGCGGCATGGCGCGCACCTTTCAGGTGGCGCAGACCTTCGAGGCCTTGACCGTGCTGCAAAACGTGCAGCTTTTGTTGCGCGATACACCGGTACTTCACCCCTTGCGATCGCTGGATGCCATGCCGCAGGATCGTGCCCTCGCGCTGCTGCAACGTGTGGACTTGCACGAACAGGCTGCATTGGATGCACGCCAACTCCCTTACGGCGCCAAGAAGCGGCTCGAGCTGGCCATGGCGCTGGCCGGGCTGGAACCTGGTACATCGCAGCGAGCGGTCCAAACAACCCATACCGCCAGACTGTTGTTGCTGGATGAGCCGGCGGCAGGTCTGGCACCCGCAGAGCGCGCTGCATTGATGCGTCTCGTGCAAGCGCTGACCCGCAATCCGGGCGCAGACTGTCCCCTGGCCGTGCTGTACACCGAACACAACATGGACGCAGTGTTTGGCGTGGCAGATCGCGTGATAGTGCTCATGGAAGGGCGCATCGTGGCCAGCGGCAGTGCGCAGGAAGTTGCCGCGGATCCGTTGGTGCGTTCGCGTTATCTGGGGCAAACCTTCCGACTGCAAGAGGAGGGTGCCCATGCTTGAAGTAACCCGTCTCAATGCCTGGTATGGGGACGCACAAGCGCTGTTTGACGTGTCCTTGCAGGTGAAGCCGGGCGAGCTGGTGGTGCTGGATGGGCTCAACGGAGCTGGCAAATCCAGCTTGCTGCAGTCCCTCATGGGTCTGGGACCGCGTGCGCAAGGAGGCATCGTTTTTGCTGGTCGGGACATTTCCCATTTGCCAACGCATCGGCGCGCCTTGATGGGGCTGGGTTATGTGCCCGAGAATCGGCGCCTCTTTGCGGATTTGACGGTACTGGAGAACCTCACCGTGGCCGCACGTCCTGGCGTGTCTCATGGTCAGCAGCCTGACATGTACGGCCAACTGGAACAGGTATTTGCCATGTTTGCCCCGCTGAAGCCTCTGCGCAAACGCCGCGCGGCCGAGATGAGCGGGGGAGAACAGCAAATGCTCAGCATTGCCCGCACGCTCATGACTGCGCCCACCATGCTGCTGCTGGATGAGCCGTGTGAAGGGATCGCTCCGGTGTTGGTGGAGTCGATTCGGGATGCCTTGTTGGCGTTGAAAGCACAGGGTTTGCCCATGTTGATTGCGGAACAAAATGCCCTACTGTCCGATCATGCGGACCGGGTCATTACACTGGTGACCGGGCACATCAGCCGGCCCCTTTCCGAGCACAACGAAACATGATCATTACCAGCCTTCTGGATACCGACCTTTACAAGTTCACCATGATGCAGGCGGTGCTGCACCAGTTCCCCGGTGCGCAGGTAGAGTACCGCTTCAAATGTCGCAACCCCGGAATCCAGCTGGCTCCGTTTGTCGATGAAATCCGTGAGGAAATCCGGGCCTTGTGCGGCTTGCATTTCCTGGACAGCGAGTTGGCCTACCTGCGCTCCATGCGCTTCATCAAGAGCGACTTTGTGGACTTTCTGGGCCTCTTCAAGCTCAACGAAAAGTACATCACGGTCACGCCGTTGCCGTCGGGCGAAATCGGCATCGAGATCGTCGGCCCCTGGCTGCACACCATCTTGTTTGAAATACCGGTTCTGGCCATCGTCAACGAGGTCTATTTCCGCAACATGCAGAAGGTGCCGGACTTTGTCGAAGGGCGCAAGCGCCTGGATGTGAAGATCGGCCAGTTGCGGGCCGAAGGCCTGAGCGACCTGAAGATCGCAGACTACGGAACCCGGCGCCGTTTTTCGCGCGCCTGGCACGAGGAAGTCATGCGCGTGCTGGCCGCACGCCTGGGCACCAGCCACAGCCCCGGACAGACGCGCTCCATGCCGGGTCAGCTCGCCGGCACCAGCAATGTGCTGCTGGCGATGAAGCTGGGCCTCACCCCCCTGGGAACCATGGCGCACGAATATCTGCAGGCCTGCCAGGCACTGGGGCCTCGCCTGCGTGATAGCCAGATCTTTGCCTTTGAATCCTGGGCCCGGGAATACCGTGGAGACTTGGGCATTGCGCTCAGTGACGTCTATGGCATGAATGCCTTTCTGCGCGACTTTGACATGTATTTCTGCAAGCTCTTCGATGGCGCACGGCACGACAGTGGCGACCCGTTCCAGTGGGGCGAGCGCATGCTGGAGCACTACACGCGAAACCGTGTCGACCCACGCACCAAGACGCTGATCTTCAGTGACGCGCTGACCGTGCCACGCACCATTGAGCTGTACCAGCAGTTCCGGGGGCGTTGCCAACTGGCTTTCGGTATTGGCACCAATCTCACCAACGATCTGGGCTACGAGCCCCTGCAAATCGTCATCAAGATGGTGCGTTGCAACGGCCAGCCTGTGGCCAAACTCTCTGACACACCCTCCAAGAACATGTGCGAGGACGAACGTTATCTGGCCTATCTGCGTCAGGTGTTTGAAATCGAGCAGCCAGCCTGAGGCGCACTGCGTGCCCTGAACTGAAGACCCCCAATCCCAATTCACTGATCCATGACCCAACCCGCCGTCCTCATCACCCGCGCCATATTCCCGCACGTTCTGGAGCAGCTCAGCCAGCACTTTGATGTCGAGTCCAACCAGGAGGACGTCATCTGGTCGCGCGAAGAGCTGGTGCGGCGCCTGCAGGGCAAGGCTGGCGCCTTCATGACTGGGACCGAACGGGTCGATGCCGAATTGCTGGCGAAGTGCCCCGGGCTGAAGCTCTGCGCCAACATGACTGTCGGGTACAACAATTTCGACTTAGGCGCGATGAGCGCAGCTGGTGTGCTGGCCACCAACGCCCCCGACGTGCTGACCGAAACGACGGCGGACTTTGGCTTTGCCCTGTTGATGGCAACGGCGCGCCGCATAACTGAGAGCGAACATTACCTGCGTGCCGGCAAGTGGACGCGCTGGAGCTACAACATGTTTGCCGGAGCTGAGGTGCACGGAAGCACCCTGGGCATCGTGGGCATGGGACGCATCGGGCAGGCGGTGGCCAAGCGCGCGGCACTGGGCTTTGGCATGCAAGTGATCTACCACAACCGCTCCCGTCTGGACGCCGCCACCGAGGCGGCCGTGCAGGCGCGTTACGTGGGCAAGGAGGAACTGCTCAAGACGGCGGACCATGTGATGCTGGTGCTGCCGTATTCGGCCAGCTCGCACCATACCATTGGTGCCGCCGAGCTCGCGCTCATGAAGCCCACAGCCACGCTGATCAATATCGCCCGTGGCGGCATTGTGGATGACGCTGCCCTGGCCGAAGCGCTGCGCGAAGGGCGCATCGCTGCCGCGGGCCTGGATGTGTTTGAAGGCGAGCCTTCGGTCAATCCGGCTCTGCTCACCGTGCCCAATGTAGTGCTGACTCCGCACATCGCCAGCTCCACCATCGGAACGCGTAAAGCCATGGCGGCCCTGGCGGTGAGCAACCTGATCGGCTTTCTGGTGCATGGCAAGCCGGTCACACCGCTGAACCCAGAAGTCCTGTCGCCGCGTGGCGCTTAAGTGGAAGTTGCATCCTTGAACCCTATGCTTTTCTGGGCCTTGCTGGCCCTGGTGCTGTTGAACACCGTGGTCCTCGCGTGGCTGGCCTTGCGCAAGCACGATGCGCAGCACGACCAATTGCGTCTTCAGCAGGAAGAGGCCGCGCGCCAGCAACTGCTGTCCGCCATGGCCGCGCAGACGCAGAACATGGAGCGCGCCTTGCGCCAGGAGATTGCCGAGTCCGGCCGCAGTGCGCGGCAGGAAGCATCGCAGAGCTTGGCCACCTTCCAGCAGACCTTGGTGCAGCAGGCGGCTGAGGCCACCCGAACCCAGAACAGCCAGATTGATGCCTTCGGCCAGCAGCTTGCTTTGCTGCAAAAGACCTTGTCCGATACGCTGACCTTGCAGCTTGGCAATGTGAGCGAGTCCAACGCGCGTCGCATGTCCGAAATCCGCCAGACGCTGGAGGCGCAACTGGCGCAGCTGCAGACCAGCAACGCCGCCAAGCTGGACGAAATGCGCTCCACCGTGGACGAGAAGCTGCAATCCACCCTGCAGGCGCGTCTGGGTGAGAGCTTCAAGCAGGTGGCCGAGCGGCTGGAACAGGTGCACAAAGGGCTGGGCGAAATGCAGACCCTGGCGCAAGGCGTGGGCGACCTCAAGCATTTGCTCACCAACGTCAAGACCCGTGGCATGTTCGGTGAAGCGCAGCTGGCCAGCCTGCTGGAGCAGGTGCTGGTACCGGACCAATACGCCGCGCAGGTGGCCACCAAGCCGGGCAGCAAGAACGTGGTGGACTTTGCCATCAAGCTGCCGGGCAAGTCCGACTCGGGCGAGCCACTGTGGCTGCCAATCGACGCCAAATTTCCCAATGAAGATTACGAACGCCTGCTCGATGCGCAGGGCAGGGCGGACGTGCTGGCGGCTGAGGCGGCAGGCAAGGCACTGGAGCTGCGCATGCGTCTGGAAGCCAAGTCGATCAACGAAAAATACGTGGAGCCGCCCTACACCACGGACTTTGCAATCCTGTTTCTACCTACCGAGGGCTTGTATGCCGAGGTGCTGCGCCGCCCCGGTCTGATGGAAAGCCTGCAACGCGACCACCGCATCACGCTTGCGGGTCCGACCACGCTGCTGGCCATTCTGAGTTCCCTGCAAATGGGCTTTCGCACACTGGCACTGGAAAAGCGCAGCAGCGAGGTCTGGCAGGTGCTGGGCGCGGTCAAGAACGAATTCGGCAAGTTCGGCGATGTGCTAGCCAAGGTCAAGTCCCAGACCGAGACGGTGCTCAAGACACTGGACAACGCCCAGGTGCGCAGCCGGGCCATGGACCGCGCCTTGCGCAAGGTGGAGAGCCTGCCAGACACCCAGGCCCAGACACTGATCGCGATGGACAGTGGTGATCTGGACGGCGAGATTGGCTAAGGCTTCTTCCTGGGCCCTGGCCCGCCTGGTCGCGGGTCACATCTGTTTGCATGGCGCCATGGCCGGTACCCGCATGGCAGCGCCCTTGCTGGCTCTGCAGCAGGGCTATGGTGCGCTGTCGGTCGGCAGCCTGTTGGCGCTGTTTTCGCTCACCCAGGTATTTCTAGCCATTCCTGCAGGGCGTTATGCCGACCGCCATGGGCTCAAGCGCCCGGTGGGTCTGGCCCTGATTGTGGCCGTGTTGGGTGCAACGCTTGCCGTACTGTGGCCACGTTTTGAAATCCTGTGTCTGACTGCCCTGTCCATGGGTGGTGCCACGGGGTCTGCCTCGATCGCACTGCAACGCCATGTCGGACGCGCGGCCCATGATGCAACCGAGCTCAAGCGCGTGTTCAGCTGGCTATCCATAGGACCTGCCGTGTCGAACTTCTTTGGCCCCGTGGTCGCCGGACTGTTGATCGACCATGCCGGCGTGTGGATGGGTGGCGCGGCGGCAGATAGCAATGGTTTTCGTGCAGCCTTCCTGTTCATGGCCTTGTTGCCGCTGCTGACCTGGGCCTGGGTGCGGCATACCGAGGAATTGCCACCCGTGGAACATCCTGCCGGTGTGCCCAAACCCCAGGTGTGGCATTTATTGCGCGAGCCCTCCATGCGCCGTCTGCTACTGGTGAACTGGCTGCTCTCCAGCTGCTGGGATGTGCACACCTTTGTCGTCCCCGTGCTGGGGCACGAGCGGCAGTTCAGTGCCTCAGTGATTGGCGCCATTCTGGGAAGTTTTGCGGTGGCCGCAGCCTGTGTGCGTGTCCTTATGCCCATGTTGGCAGTGCATCTGAAAGAGTGGGTGGTGGTCAGCGGCGCGATGGTGATAACAGCGTTGCTGTTTGCCATCTATCCCCTGATGCATACGCCGCTGGCCATGGGTATCTGCTCGGTGTTACTCGGACTGGCGCTGGGAACGGTGCAACCCATGATCATGAGCACTTTGCATCAGATCACGCCCCACGCGTTGCACGGGCAGGCGATTGGCCTGCGGCTGATGAGCATCAACCTCTCCAGCGTACTCATGCCCATGCTGTTTGGCACTGCGGGCATGGTGGTGGGCGTGTCCATCGTGTTCTGGACTGTGGGCGCAGCGGTGGGGCTGGGCTCGCGCGCCGCCTGGCATCTGCGCCCCTGAAAGGCCTGCCCGACGGACAGGTTGGAGCAGTCAGTCGGCCCGAAGCCCGTAAAAGGATCGGATCATGTCCCAGGCTTCCTGTGGATCGTCGGAATACTGGACCAGGGCCAGATCCTCCTGCGCAATGGTGCCTTCCTCCACCAGCACATCCAGGTTCACCAGCCGCTTCCAGTAGTCGGTTCCGAACAGAATAATGGGTACCGGTTTGGACTTTTGCGTTTGCACCAGCGTAATCACTTCAAATAGCTCATCCAAGGTGCCAAAGCCTCCTGGGAAGGCCACCAATGCCTTGGCCCGCATCATGAAATGCATCTTGCGGATGGCAAAGTAATGGAACTTGAAGCTCAGCGAAGGCGTCACATACGGGTTGGCCTTTTGCTCATGTGGCAAGGTGATGTTGAGGCCGGGTGTGGGGGCACCCAGTTCGTGCGCACCGCGGTTGGCCGCTTCCATGATGCCGGGACCGCCGCCAGTGCAGATGTACAGCCGCTGGTCCTTTGGAGCGTTCAGGCTGTACTGTGCCACCAGGCGCGCAAACAGGCGGGCGTTGTCATAGTGTCGGGCGTTGCGCATATGCCGTTGGGCAATGGCGATTTGCTCCACGTCACCAACGGCCTGTGCCTTGGTCAGGCGTTCCTGTGCGACTTCGGGGGAGACAAAGCGTGCGCTGCCAAACACCACCACGGTATCGTCCACACCCTGTTCAGACTGGTCCAGATCGGGCTTGAGCATTTCCAGTTGCATGCGCATGCCGCGGGTTTCGCGGCGCAACATGAACTCGGGGTCGGCAAAGGCCAGGCGGTAGGCGTCCGGTTGCAGGACAGTGCCTTCGTAGGCCATTGCATTGAGTTCGGCCCAGGCGTTGGCGAGGCGGCTTTCTTTGAGGTTTTGCGTGTTTTCCATGGGGTTATTGTGCACGCTGAAAAAGACACTTATGCCGGGTGTATCACTACCAGCCAACCGCTGGCCGCGGTTTTTCCCGTGTTGCGAATGCAGTGTGCATTGTCGGCACTGTAGCGTGCTGTTTCGCCGACCTTGAGCTTCTGGCTGGTATCTGCCAATTGCACTTCCAGACTGCCGGTTGTGACGGTAATGTGTTCCCGGGTGCCGGGCTCATGCGCCTCGGAGTCCAGCGCGCCACCGGGCTGCAGCCTGAGCTCATACCATTCAAACTGCCCAGCCATCTCCACGGGGCCCAGGATGCGCAGTTCGCACAGACCATCCGGACTGCGCAGCGACGGTGTGGCCTGGGTGGCTACCAGCGTGATGGCCGGCGCGGCCTGCGGCGGTGCACCGCCCAGCAGATCTGCGATGGGCACACCCAGCGCATTGGCCAAGCGCCAGACCACGGCGACGGTAGGGTTGGCCTGCGCCCGTTCAATCTGCGACAGCATGGACTTGGATACTCCAGCCTTGCGGGATAGCTCTTCCAGTGACAAGGCACGCGCCTGGCGCAGTGCGGCCAGGGTATCGCCCACACGGGGCGGCTCGTTTTCGATTTCACGGGGTTTTCGGCTAGCCATAGGTATACGTACGGTAATCGGGTGTTGTTCGATATAATGAAAAAATATTCGATATGCTGTATATTTGCAAAATCGTTAAACCATTGTGCCAGACTCCCGAACAAAAGGTGCCGCCATGACAATCAACGCTTCTTTCTATGCTCATCTGAACAACGAGCTCGACAGCATCCGTGCGGCCGGGTTGTACAAGTTCGAACGCATCATTGCCACGCCGCAGGGCGCGCACATCCGCATCTGCAAACCTGACGGCACGCAGCAGGATGTGCTGAATTTTTGCGCCAACAACTACCTGGGCCTGTCCTCGCATCCCCAAGTGGTGGAGGCCGCGCACGAGGCGCTGCGTACCCACGGCTACGGCCTGAGCTCGGTTCGCTTTATTTGCGGCACCCAGGATTTGCACAAGACATTGGAGGCACGCCTGTCCCGCTTCCTGGGTACGGAAGACACCATTCTTTATGCAGCAGCATTCGATGCCAATGGCGGCCTGTTCGAGCCTCTATTGGGCGAGCAGGATGCAGTCATCAGCGATGCGCTGAACCACGCTTCCATCATTGACGGCATACGCTTGTGCAAGGCGCAGAAGTACCGCTATGCCCACAACGACATGGCCGACCTGGAGCGTTGCCTCAAGGAAGCGCGGGCCGCGGGTGTGCGGCATATCCTGGTGTTTACCGATGGTGTGTTTTCCATGGACGGAACCGTGGCGCAGCTCGACACCATGCGCGCTCTGTGTGACCGCTATGACGCGCTGCTGGGTATAGACGAATGCCATGCCAGTGGCTTCATGGGCAAGACCGGTCGCGGCACGCATGAGTTCCGCGGTGTCTATGGCAAGGTGGACATCGTCACCGGCACGCTGGGCAAGGCACTGGGCGGCGCATCGGGCGGCTTTACCAGTGCCCGTCGCGAGGTGGTGGAGTTGCTGCGCCAACGCTCACGCCCGTACCTGTTCTCCAATACCGTGGCGCCCAGCATCGTGGGTGCGTCACTGGCGGTCCTGGACTTGCTGGAAGGTTCCACCGCCCTGCGCGACAAGCTGGAGGACAACACGCGCTATTTCCGTCAGGCCATTACCGCTGCAGGCTTTGACATCAAGCCCGGTGACCACGCCATTGTTCCCATCATGGTGTACGACGCGGTGGCCGCGCAAAAGCTGGCGGCTCGCATGCTGGAGCTGGGTATTTACGTGGTGGGTTTCTTCTTCCCCGTGGTGCCCAAGGGACAAGCCCGCATCCGTGTGCAGATGAGCGCCGTGCATGACCGCGCCCATCTGGAACAGGCGGTGGCTGCCTTTACCCAAGCCGGTACCGAACTCGGATTGATCGGAGGCAAGGCGTGAGTGTTCCCAAGATTTTGATCATCGGTGCCAATGGGCAGATTGGTACCGAGCTGACAGTTGCGCTGGCACAGCGCTACGGCACTGAAGCCGTGGTCACCAGCGACTTGGCGCCCGAAGGGCGCGTGGTCGGCGTGCACCACGAAATGCTGGATGCCACGGAGGCCTCTGCCTTGACCGAAGTGGTCAAACGCCATGAGGTGACACAGATCTACCTGCTGGCTGCGGCCCTGTCGGCCCGGGGTGAGCAACATCCCCAGTGGGCCTGGGACTTGAACATGAAGGGCTTGCTCAATGTGCTGGAGCTGGCCCGTACGCACAAACTGGAACGTGTGTTCTGGCCCAGCTCCATTGCAGCCTTTGGCCCGACCACACCGCGCGATGCCACACCGCAAAAGACCGTGATGGAGCCCACCACCATCTATGGCATATCCAAGCTGGCGGGCGAGGGCTGGTGCGCCTGGTACCACCGCAACCACGGTGTGGACGTGCGAAGCCTGCGTTATCCGGGTTTGATCAGTTGGAAGACCTTGCCCGGTGGCGGCACCACCGACTATGCCGTGGACATCTTTCACTCGGCCATCAAGACCGGGCGCTACACCTGTTTTCTGGGGCCGGACACGCGCCTGCCCATGATGTACATGCCGGATGCCATACGCGCCACGCTGGAACTGATGGATGCACCTGCGGACAGCGTGCAGGAGCGTGGCTCCTACAACCTGGCGGCGGTGAGCTTCACGCCCGAAGAGATTGCCGCAGCCATTCGCAAATACATCCCCGGCTTTGAGATCAGTTACGCGCCGGATTTCCGTCAGGCCATTGCCGACAGCTGGCCGCGCTCCATTGACGACACTACCGCGCAGGCGCAATGGGGTTGGAAGGCCAGGTTTGATCTGGACGCCATCGTGGCGGACATGCTGGAAAACCTGCGGCGCACCTTGAAATAAAGCCTGCCTCCTTTGGACCAATGAAAAAGCCCCGCATCGCGGGGCTTTTTTGTAACCGACCGAGGCCTTGCGGCCGGGCGCTTAGACGCGCTTGCGGTATTCGCCGGTACGGGTGTCGATTTCGACCTTGTCGCCTTGGGCCACGAAAATTGGCACGCCCAGTTCGAAACCGGTGGCGATCTTGGCGGGCTTCAGAACCTTGCCGGAGGTGTCGCCCTTGACGGCGGGTTCCGTCCAGGTGATTTCGCGCACCACGCTGGTGGGCAGTTCCACGGAGATGGCCTTGCCGTCGTAGAACACCACTTCGACTTCCATGCCGTCTTCCAGGTAGTTCAGCGAGTCGCCCATGTTTTCGGCTTCCACTTCGTACTGGTTGAATTCGCTGTCCATGCACACGTACATGGGGTCGGCAAAGTAGGAGTAGGTGCATTCCTTCTTGTCGAGGATGACCTGGTCCATCTTGTCGTCGGCCTTGAAGACCACTTCGGTGCCAAAGTTGGCAATCAGGCTCTTGAGCTTCATGCGCACGGTGGCGGAGTTGCGGCCGCCACGGCTGTATTCGGTCTTGAGGACGACCATGGGGTCCTTGCCGTGCATGATGACGTTGCCGGCGCGAATTTCTTGAGCGATTTTCATAAAAGTCTGGTAGCAGTAGTTGCTGCGGGCCACAGGCCATCAGCGGTGTATGCCGCGTTCTGCGGCGGAGCGTGATTGGTCGCCAAAAAGTCAGGGCGAGATCAGCAAAGCCCTGGATTTTAACGGTTTTTCTGCACAAATTGAAGCAAACGAGTCAACAGGTCACTCATTTCGAGCTGCCGTGCACGTGCCGCTGTGACCTGGAATTGCCATTGCGCAAATTCGCCACCCTGAAAAACCTGCAATGCCCCAGCGGCTTGCGCGTCGTCCAGCAGGCCATTCCAGGCCAGATGCAGCCTTTGAACCGCAGGGCTCCACTGCATTTGCTGCATGAAGGCCTGGAGCTTGGGAGCGTGGGCCCCGTCATCCTGCTGGTAGATGTGCCACACAAAGGGTTTTCCAGCCCACAGGGCGCGTATGACCGAGTCCTCGCCGCGCACAAAATTCAGGTCGCAGCTGCGCAGCAGGACGTCAAAGTCAGGCTGGCTGAGCAGCGGCAGGTAGGTCACCTGCAAGGCCCCGCGGCGGGTTTCCTCGCCCAGCACGGCCCGCACCGCGTTGTGGGCCCGACCTTGCGTCACCAGCAGATGCGTCGCTTGACCGGCCGCAGCCAAGTGGGTGATCAGTTGTCCGAGCAGCGCAGGCTCGTAGCAGAACAGGGATACCAGGAAGGTGTGGCCGTCTTCAATGCCATGCTGCTGCAGAAAGCTGGTTCGAACGGCTGCCGGCAGGGGCGCATCACTCACATCGGGCTCCCGCAACAAGCCTCCGGTTCCTTGGGTAAAGCCGGGGTAATAGAAATACTTGGTCCAACCCTTGGCCGGCCCATGCATCACCGGCGAGGGCAGGGCGTGGCTGCGTTCCACGTAGGGCTCGGCAGACAGGTACTCCAGGTTGATCCACCTCGGATGCCGCGTCGGGCTGTTTTGATGCTTGTCATGTCCGGCTGCCAGGGCGTTTGCAAAGTGGGCAATAAAGGGCTCGGGAAGCTCACATCCAAAAGCCTCTATCCACACCTCTGCGCAGGGCAGGTTGCGCACCGCGTCCACGTCGCTACCACGTTCCCATGCCAGAACTTGAACCCGCGGCCAAATGCCTTGCAGCGCGCCAGGTGCCATCCACTCCAGGGCGCTGGCATCGTCCACCCATAGGCGCACCTGGTAGCCACGCTGCGCAAGATCAGCGCTCAGGCGCCAGCAGACACCGAGGTCACCATGGTTGTCGATCACGCGGCAAAAAATATCCCAGAGCATGGTCGGTATTGTCCATGGACAATACAGCCCCATGATTCCCGAGCATCCAGAAGAACTCCTGCGCGAAGTCGCATCACTGCCGCCCTTGCCGGGGGTGTACCGCTATTTCGATGCCCAAGGCCAAGTGTTGTATGTGGGCAAGGCCATCAATCTGAAGAAGCGGGTATCGAGCTACTTCCAGAAGAACCACGGCGGCACGCGTATCGGCCATATGGTCAGCAAGATCGTACGCATGGAAACTACCGTGGTGCGTTCCGAAGCTGAGGCGCTGCTGCTGGAAAACAACCTCATCAAGACGCTCAATCCCAAGTACAACATTCTGTTTCGGGATGACAAGAGCTACCCCTACTTGAAGATTTCAGGACAACCGCTCAGCGCCAAGCGGCTTGCGGAAAACGTGTCTGCAGAGGCGTCTTCTGCCAAGCTGGCGGCCAATCCCCATGCGTTTGCGCGCGTCTCCTACTACCGCGGCAGTGTGGAAAAAAAACACCGCTATTACGGACCTTATCCCAGCGCCTGGGCGGTCAAGGAAGCTATTCTGCTGATGCAAAAGGTGTTCCGCTTGCGCACCTGCGAAGACCCGGTGTTCAGCAACCGCACCCGTCCGTGTCTGCTCTATCAGATCAAGCGCTGCTCGGCTCCCTGCGTCGGCCATATTTCGGCAAAGGACTATGCATTGGATGTTGAAAACGCCGAGCGATTCCTGCGCGGAGATGCGCAAGACGTGATGCGCGAGCTCGAAGGCCGCATGATGGCCCATGCCGACAAGCTGGAGTTTGAGCAGGCCGCGGAAATCCGCAACCAGGTGGCGTCGCTTTCCAATGTGTTGCACCAGCAGTCGGTGGACAACGTGTCGGACCGCGACGTGGATATTCTGGCAGTGAAGGTGCAGGGCGGCAAAGCCTGTGTGAATCTGGCCATGGTGCGGGGTGGCCGGCACCTGGGGGATCGTCCTTACTTCCCGGCACACGTCGACGACGCGGTTGGTCTGGAGGATGCAGACGAGGCCAAACGACCCAGTGTGGAAGTGCAGGTGCTGGAAGCCTTTCTGGCTCAGCATTACATTGACGTGCCCATGCCTTCGGTGCTGGTGGTGAGCGAGCCTGTGAGCAAGGACTTGCTGAAGGCGCTTTCCGAACAGACTGGCATGAAGGTGTCTGCTGTGCACCAGCCGCGCGAGCAACGCCGCGCTTGGTTGGACATGGCACAAACCAATGCCGATCTGCAACTGGCCCGTCTGCTGGCGGAAGAGGGATCACAGCAAGCTCGCACGCGTGCGTTGGCAGAGGCGCTTGACCTGGCGGCGGAAGACCTGGATGCCTTGCGCATCGAGTGCTTCGACATTTCCCATACCGCTGGTGAGAACACACAGGCGTCATGCGTGGTCTTCCATCACCACAAGATGCAGAACGCCGAGTACCGTCGCTATAACATTGACGGCATTACCGGAGGCGACGACTACGCCGCTATGCGCCAGGTGTTGACTCGGCGTTACGGCAAATTGGCCGAGGCGCTCAACGAAGCCAAGCATTCTGGCGTTACGTCCGCGGGAACAGGTCGCCTGCCGGATCTGGTGCTGGTGGACGGGGGCAAGGGCCAAGTAGCCATGGCGCGCGAAGTGTTTGAATCCCTGGGGCTCGATTTGTCCCTCATCGTGGGTGTCGAGAAAGGCGAGGGCCGCAAGGTCGGGCTGGAAGAGCTCGTGTTTGCCGACGGACGTGAGAAGGTCTATCTGGGCGCGGATTCAGCGGCGCTGATGCTGGTGGCCCAGATACGTGACGAGGCCCACCGATTCGCAATTACCGGCATGCGCGCGCAGCGTGCCAAGGTGCGTTTGGGCGGCGGCAAGTTGGAGGAAATTCCGGGCATAGGCCCCAAGCGTAGAGCCAAGCTGCTGCAGCGTTTTGGTGGCGTGCGGGGCGTTGCTTTGGCTAGTGCGGCAGACATTGCCACGGTGGATGGCATATCGCACGAGTTGGCGGAAGAAATCTACAGAGCGCTGCATTAGGCGTGCCACAATCACCACCATGTTTTTGACCATCCCCACCATCATGACCTGGGCGCGTATCGTTGCGATACCGTTCATCGTGGCGGTGTTTTATCTGCCAGACAGCATGCTGTCATTGGCCGACAGGAATCTGGCCGCCACTGTCATGTTCGTGCTGTTTGCCCTCACGGATTGGCTGGATGGGTATCTTGCTCGCAAGCTCAATCAGACCTCGTCGTTTGGTGCGTTCCTGGACCCGGTGGCTGACAAGTTCCTGGTGTGTGCCTGTGTTTTGGTGCTGGTGCATTTGCAACGTGCCGATGTCTTTGTGGCGCTGATCATCATTGGACGTGAGATCGCCATTTCCGCACTGCGGGAATGGATGGCTCAGATTGGTGCATCCAAAAGTGTGGCCGTCCACATGATCGGCAAAATCAAGACCGTGGTGCAAATGGTGGCCATCCCCTTTTTGCTATTTGACGGAATGCTCTTTGGGCTGATCAACACCCACATGTGGGGTGTTGTATTGATCTGGGTGGCATCTGTGCTGACCGTTTGGTCCATGGTTTACTACCTGCAAAAGGCGCTTCCAGAAATTCGCGCCCGAGCCCGGTAACAGGTCAAAAAGCCATTAGAATTCGCGTCCGCACCGTTGGAAATGTTGCGCGGCGTATTGACACACGAGGGGCCCATGGCTTTAATCGATCACGGCAGTTGTCACTGCCAGTCCGCACGCCGTGCCAGAACATTTCTTCCAACTTTGCATTCATTCAAGGGGTCTTTGTGAATAAAACTGAATTAATTGAGCACATCGCAAAACATGCAGATATTTCCAAGGCTGCAGCGACCCGTGCTTTGGAATCCACCATCGGCGCAGTGAAGACCACTCTGAAAAAAGGTGGCTCTGTATCGTTGGTTGGTTTTGGTACATTTGCGGTTGGCAAACGTGCCGCCCGCACCGGCCGCAATCCGCGTACCGGCGCTGCGATTAAAATAAAGGCTGCTAAAGTTCCTAAGTTCCGCCCAGGCAAGGCATTGAAAGATGCATTGAACTGAGCGCTGGTTTTCAGGTGGGGTGATTAGCTCAGTTGGTAGAGCGGCGCCCTTACAAGGCGTAGGTCGGCGGTTCGAGCCCGTCATCACCCACCACCCACCCAAGCAAAGGCGAACAAGTTTGTTCGCCTTTTTTGTTGATTTGATGGAGAGTCAATCGCATGTTCGATTTTGTTCGCAAGCACACCAAGATCATGATGTCCCTCATGTTCTTGTTGATCATCCCCGCATTTGTGCTGGTGGGTATCAACGGCTTTCGTAGTTTCAACGCAGGTGGCGACACCGTTGCCAAGGTAGGTGGCTACTCCATCAAACAAGCCGAGTGGGATGCTGCGCACAAGAACGAAGTGGACCGTGCGCGCAACTCGCAACCCAACCTGGACCCCAAGCTGCTGGATGCGCCCGAACTCAAGTACGCCACGTTGGAGCGTCTGGTGCGTGAACACGTTCTCAGCGATGCTGCAGCCGATGCCCATCTGACGAGCACCGATGCCCGTCTGGCGCGTGAATTGCAGCAAAGTCCGGCCATTGCATCATTGCGCAAGCCGGACGGCACATTGGACATGGCACGTTACCGTGAGCTCGCCGCAGCACAGGGATTGACGCCAGAAGGCTTTGAAGCGCGCGTACGCAGGGATCTGGCGCTGCGCCAGGTGGAAGGCGGAATCACCGGCACTGCGCTTGCACCTGCCGCACAAACCAATGTGGCACTGAACGCCTTCTTTGAGCGCCGCGAGGTGCAGGTTGCCAATTTCCTGCCCGCCGATTACAAATCCCAGGTGAATCCCACCGATGCGGAGCTGGACGTTTATTACCAGGCTAATCAGAAACTGTTCCAAGCGCCGGAGTCTGCCAGCGTGGAATACGTGGTTCTGGACCTGGATGCGGTCAAGAAGACGATTTCCCTGAACGCGGACGAGGTCAAATCTTATTACGACCAGAACGTTGAACGTCTGAGCGGCAAGGAAGAGCGTCGTGCCAGTCATATCCTGATCAATGCGCCTAAGAGCATGTCGGCCGCTGATCGCGCCAAGGCCAAGGAGAAGGCCGCTGCGTTGCTGGAACAGGTGCGCAAGGCTCCAGATACTTTCGCGGACGTCGCCCGCAAGAATTCGCAGGATGCCGGTTCGGCGCCCTCTGGTGGTGACCTGGATTTCTTCGGACGAGGTGCGATGGTCAAACCATTTGAAGATGCCGCCTTTGCTTTGAAGAAGGGTGAAATCAGTGGTCTGGTGGAGTCGGACTTCGGCTACCACATCATCAAACTGGTCGATATCAAGTCGCCCAAACAGAAGAGTTTTGAAGAGCTCAAACCCACCATCGAGAACGACCTGCGCAATCAGCAGGCGCAGCGCAAGTTTGCGGAGGTGGCCGATACGTTTACCAATGCAGTCTACGAACAGTCAGACAGCTACAAGCAGATCGCCGAAAAGCTCAAGCTTGATATCAAGGCCGCCACCAATGTGCAGCGCAAGCCAGCCGCTGATGTAAACGGTGTCTTGGCCAATGCCAAATTGCTTACCGCCATCTTCAGCCCTGACTCGGTGGAGAAGAAGCGCAACACCGAAGCTGTTGAGATCGGGCCCAATCAATTGGTCTCTGCGCGCGTTACCAAGTATGCAGCCGCACGTGTGTTGCCCTTGGCCGAGGTGCGCAACGATGTGCGTGATCGTCTGATTGGCATTCGCTCTGCTGAATTGGCCAAAAAGGATGGCGTAGCCAAACTGGAGGCGTGGAAAGCGCAACCGGACGCGGCCAAGTTGGGTGCGAGCGTGGTCGTCTCACGCGATCAAGCCAGCTCCGTGCTACCCGCTGTGGTTAACAAAGCCATGCACGCGGACACGTCCGCACTTCCCGCGTGGGTTGGTGTCGATCTGGGCAACCAGGGATATGCGGTAGTGCGGGTAAACAAGGTGCTGGAGCGCAATCCGCCTGCGGAAGCACAGTCCAAGCAAGAGCGGGCCCAATACGCGCAATGGGTGGCCAGCGCAGAAGATCAGGCCTACTACGAGATGTTGAAGACCCGCTTCAAGGCGCAATTCAAGGTGAACAAGCCGGCGCCTGTTATTGTTACGGCAGGAAGCGCGCAATAAGGCATTTCATCAGGTTATAATTTACGTCTACGGTGGCTGTAGCTCAGTTGGTAGAGTCCAGGATTGTGATTCCTGTTGTCGTGGGTTCGAGCCCCATCAGCCACCCCAGTGTTAATTGAAAAAGCCCACTATTAATCG
The DNA here is from genome assembly GCF_038784515.1 of Rhodoferax sp. GW822-FHT02A01. Taxonomy (NCBI): domain Bacteria; kingdom Pseudomonadati; phylum Pseudomonadota; class Betaproteobacteria; order Burkholderiales; family Comamonadaceae; genus Rhodoferax; species Rhodoferax sp. GW822-FHT02A01. The sequence goes on along the minus strand of NZ_CP152376.1, from coordinate 4,634,744 downwards.
ATAGTGGGCTTTTTTGTTCTGCGGTACCTGCATCAGGCAGGTTTTGCGCATCTCGGCACCAGGGCTACGCTTCAGAGACACTGCAACATTAACGTGCAGTGCCTCTCAGACAACCCAAAAGCATCAAGACGACGCGTGCCCGTAGCGCCTTACTTGGATGCGGGCAAGCTGCGGCGCAGCTCGTCGAATTGCCGCTGCAGCTGCTCCAGCAGACGCTTGATTTGCTGGTTGTCCTGTTTGAGTGCCTCGACTTCGCTCGCCAGTGATACAGCTGGAGCCTTTGCCGCAGGTTCGGATGCTGGCGCAACGGGAATCACCACTGGCTGTGTCGCAGGAGCTGCGGCAGGAGTCGCAGCGACTGGTGCCTGCACTTCCGCCGGGGCCTTGCGTGTCAACACGTATTGCGTACCCACGCAGTTGCAGGGGGTGTTGGCGTAGTCTTTCAGCAGGCTTTGTTTGGAACTCGAAACTACCTTCCAGTCCCCTTTTTTTGCATCATCCAGGCAACTGGGCTGAGAAAGGGGCCGCAGGTGTGCACCGAGGTTTCGCATAGGTAGATGTCGTTGCTGTCGCGCTTGCGAAGCAACTCGACTGAGCTTGCGCAAAACGCCGTCTTCTGTTCCAGCTTTGGCGCTTGCGCTTGAGCCGCTTGGTGCATTGTCAGAAGGGCCACCAGCAGGGGCGCAAAGGTTTGAATCTTCATGTGTTAGCTCCGATATTGAACTGCCGATGATCGGACTAACGGCATGTGGTTGGATGCTCCGTACACCTGACGCAGTTCACGCCGCCTCAATGGCCAGATCCCAGCTCCCGAATCACCTGCTTGCCCAACGCCATCATGTGCACCTGGTCCGGGCCGTCCGCGATGCGGCACCAGCGTGCATAGTTGAAGGCTTCAGCCAGAAAATAGTCTTCCGTCAGGCCGCCTGCGCCATGCATCTGAATGGCCATGTCTATGACTTCCGAGCCCAATTGCGGCACCATGATCTTGGCCATGGCGATCAGGTCCATGGCGGCCTTGTTGCCTTCGCTGTCCATCTTGTTGGCAGCACGCAATGTGAGCAGACGGCACATTTCCACTTTGGACGCCATGAGCGCAATGCTCTCGCGTACCGAACCTTGCTCGCTCAGCTTCTTGCCAAATACAGTGCGGCTGGTGATGCGTTGGCAGGCGGTTTCCAGGGCGCGTTGGGCGGCCCCGATCACACGCATGCAATGGTGGATACGTCCCGGCCCCAGGCGGCCCTGCGCGATCTCGAAACCGCGGCCTTCACCCAGCAGGATATTGGACTTGGGGACGCGCACACCATCAAAGACCACCTCCGCGTGGCCGTGTGGCTCTTCCCAGTAGCCCATGGTGCTCAGGGGGCGAACGATGGTCAGTCCCGGCGTATCGCGCTCCACCAGAATCTGCGATTGCTGGATATGGCGGTTGGGATTGTCGGGATCGGTCTTGCCCATCACGATGAAAATCTTGCAGGCCTCGTGCATGGCGCCAGTGGCAAACCATTTGCGACCGTTGATCACGTAGTCGTTGCCGTCGGCACGGATGGACAGTTCCACGTTGGTGGCGTCGCTGGAGCCTACAGCGGGCTCGGTCATCAGATAGGCCGAGCGTATTTCACCGGCCAGCAGGGGTGTGAGCCATTTCGCCTGCTGTTCGGGCGTGCCGTATCGCGCGAACACTTCCATGTTCCCGGTGTCCGGCGCGCTGCAGTTGAACACCTCGGATGCCCAAAATACGCGGCCCATGATTTCCGCCAGGGGTGCATATTCCACATTGGTGAGCCCGCAGCCGCCATGCTCGTGACCGGGCATGAACAGGTTCCACAAACCCTGGGCACGCGCCTTGGCCTTGAGTTCCTGCATCAGTGGGGGCGCAGTCCATCGTGCGTTGGCAAGTTGCTCCTTGAATCGATGTTCATTGGGCAGCACATGTTCCTGCATGAACGTGCCCAGCTTTTGCTGCAATTCTTTTACCCGGGGTGAATGTTCAAAGTCCACGATGTACTCCTGTCAAAGCATGTCGAGAAGATAGCGGCATTTGATGGAATTTCGCGTCGCTTTGGAGACCCCGGCAGCTATCATGGTTGTCATGACGAATTCGAACAGGCATGAGGTGCAGTTGTCGGCGGAGCAGATTCAATCGCTCTGGTCGGCGGCGCGCTCCGCGCAGTCCAAGGCCTACGCGCCGTATTCGCGCTACCAGGTTGGCGTGGCTTTGCTGGATGAAAACGGTGACATCCATAGCGGCTGCAATGTGGAGAATGCCGCGTATCCGCAAGGATGGTGTGCCGAGGCCAGCGCGCTCAGCGCTATGGTGATGGCGGGTGCCAGTCGGGTGAGCGCGGTTCTGCTGGTGGGTAGCGGCAGTGCCTGGGTTACGCCGTGCGGCGGCTGTCGTCAGAAGCTACGTGAATTTGCTGGTCCGGACACGCCAATCTACTCGGCAAGTGCACAGACGCTGGGGCCCGTGCATACCTTGGGGCAATTGCTGCCACACAGCTTCGGTCCGGACCAATTGGACTCGGTATGACGAACGACGCGCTGAAGATCGTGGCGCAGCGTGCGCCGGGATTCGTGCCCACTGTAGCGGTGGTGCTGGGCAGTGGTTGGAACACCCTGACGGACTATCTGGAGCGGCCGGTTCGGATCGCCTATGCGGACTTGCCAGGATTCCCCCAGGCCGGGGTAGCCGGACATGGCGGAGAACTGTGGCTGGGCAGCTTGGGAAGCCATGCAGTTGCCGTGATGAGCGGACGCAAGCATGGCTACGAGACAGGCGCTGTGGATGCCATGCATGCGCCTTTGCAGGCTTTGCAGGCCTTGGGGTGCCGGGTGCTGGTGCAGACCAACGCTGCGGGCAGTTTGCGCGCCGGAATGCCGCCACACAGCTTGATGCTCATCAATGATCACATCAACCTGCCGCAGCGCTCACCCTTGGTGGGGCAAACGGGTTCACAACGCTTTGTGGACATGATGAAGGCTTATGACCCGGTCCTGTTGGCGCAGGCTTTGAAGCTGGCGCAGGAGCAGGGTGTATCTCTGCATAGCGGCATCTATGCATGGGCTTTTGGACCGCAATTTGAAACGCCTGCTGAAATACGTATGCTGGCCCAATTGGGCGCAGACGCAGTCGGCATGAGCACGGTGCCTGAAACCATTTTGGCGCGCTATTTGGGAATGCGGGTTTTGGCACTGTCGATGATTACCAATATGGGGGCAGGGCTCTCAGACGAGCATTTGAGCCACGCCCATACCTTGAGTCAGGCCGCCGCTGCCAGCAGTGGGGCGAGTGAGCTTCTGGCCCATATCGTTGGAAATCTTGTATTTGAGTGAAATGATGTCTACCACCAAAAAAATCGTGTCCGTTGTGACGCAGGCAGCCAATTCGCTGGACGCGCCGGGCCAGTCATTGGCAAATACGCGACTGGCGCTGTCCTGCCTGGACCTGACCAGCTTGAATGAGGCAGACACCGAATCTGACATCGCGACCCTGTGCAGTCGGGCGCAGAGCCGATTTGGGCCTGTCGCAGCCGTTTGTGTATGGCCACGTCTGGCCGCCTTTGCGCGAAAGCAATTGCCGGCGCATATCGCGGTGGCGGCGGTCGCCAACTTTCCGGACGGAAGTGCAGACCTGCAGCGCGTTCTGGCCGAGATTGGCGAGATTGTTCAGAGTGGTGCGCAAGAAGTGGACTTGGTAATTCCCTTTGGGCATTTGCTGGCCGGCAATGACGCGGTGGCGGTTTCGCTGCTTTCGGCTGCGCGCAAGGCCAGTGAGGGTTTACGATTGAAGGTGATTCTGGAAACTGGCGCCCTGGTTGGAGGCGCGCACATTCTGCGAGCCTCGCGCCTGAGCCTGGCGGCTGGCGCGGATTTTCTGAAAACCAGTACGGGCAAGACCAAAGTCAGTGCAACACCGGAAGCAGCACGCGTCATGCTGGGAGCCATTGCGGCGGACCCCGCTGCCGCATCACGTGTGGGTTTCAAGGCTTCGGGGGGGATACGCACAGTGGCTGACGCCGCGCTGTACATCGCTTTGACGAAGGAATTTCTGGGCGCGGATGCAATCACTCCGCAGCGCTTCCGTATAGGGGCGAGCAGCCTTCTGGCGGATATTGAGTCGGTGCTGACGGGCGACGCACCGGCTGTGCAGGCGCTCCAGGGCAGCTACTGAAAGCGCGAACAGCATGCTGGCCCAGGAGGTGATTCGCCGCAAGCGTGATGGGCTGGCTTTGAGCGAGGCCGAAATAGACATGTTCGTTGCAGGTCTGGTCAGCGGCGCCTGGAGCGAAGGTCAGTGCGCCGCAATGGCCATGGCCATTTTGTTGCGAGGAATGTCGGCCAAGGAGACGGTTGCCCTCACCAAGGCCATGACCCGATCCGGTCAGGTCATGGATTGGAGTGGACTGGATCTGTCAGGTCCGGTGTTGGACAAACATTCCAGTGGTGGCGTGGGCGACAAGGTGAGCCTGATGCTGGCACCCATTGTTGCGGCCTGTGGGGGGTATGTGCCCATGGTTTCCGGACGAGGGCTCGGACACACCGGAGGCACGCTGGACAAGCTGGAGAGCATCCCCGGCTATCAGATTGCACCGGACACCGAGCTCCTGCGCAAAACTGTGCAGACCGCAGGGTGCGCCATCGTGGGACAAAGTGCCGATCTTGCTCCGGCCGACCGGCGCCTGTATGCCATACGGGACGTTACTGCAACGGTCGAGTCCATGGCGCTCATCACCGCGAGCATTCTCTCCAAGAAGCTCGCGGCTGGTTTGCAGGGCCTTGTCATGGATGTCAAGGTAGGCAATGGTGCCTTTGCTTCGACAATGGAACAAGCCCGGGAGTTGGCGCATTCGCTGGTACACGTGGCAAATGGCGCAGGCTTGCCCACACGGGCCTGGATCACTGACATGAACCAGGTGCTGGGTGACAGTTGTGGCAACGCGTTGGAGGTGCGGGAGGCCGTGGAGTTTCTTGCCGGCGCGAGGCAGGAGCCGCGTCTGCTGGAAGTGACGCTGGCACTTGGCACGGAACTGCTTCAGCTCGGTGGGCTGGCAAAGGACGGTGACCATGGCCTGCGCTTGGCTGGCGACGCATTGCATAGCGGGCGTGCCTTGCAGCACTTTGGGCGCATGGTCCATGCGTTGGGCGGGCCAGCAGATTTCTGTGAACGCTACACCAGCTATTTGTCGGCTGCACCCGTGCAACAAATAGTAAAGGCTCCGCGTGCGGGGTGGGTACAGGCCATGCAAACGCGTGATATTGGTCTCATTGTCATAGCGTTGGGCGGTGGCCGACAACGGGTCATCGATCGTATTGACGCTCGGGTGGGACTGTCCAACATGGTTCAGCTCGGTCAGCACGTGGAGGTCGGCGACACCCTGGCAGTTGTCCACGCAGCAGACGCTTCCGCAGCCCTGGAAGCGCAACAGAACCTGCTGGGTTTGATCGAAATTGGTGATCAGCCCGTCACACCACGGTCTCCCATGGTGGAGCGCGTGGGCAATGGGGCTGAAGCCGCGCTACGACTCAATTGGTAATCACACACAGTACGCTGCAAGGTGCATGTTCGATCAACGCGCCCGATACGGACCCGCGCCACCAGCGCGCCGCCCAGCTATCCAAGTGTTTGTGGCCGACGACGATCAGATCTGCATGCGCCTTGCGTGCAAATTCGGAAATTTCGTGCACGGTTTCGCCTGTGAGCAACTGGCCTTGGGCTTGGTAGCCCGCTTGCACCATGCGAGCAAGTCCGTCGTCCAGAATGGTCTGAAAGCGTTGCTTGTCACGTTCGGCAATCTCCGGAATGTAAATGCTGCCGTCGTAACCTGCCAGATTGGCGGGGGAGGGCATGACAGCCACCAGCCACACCTCAGCATGACTCCATTGTGCAATTTCCTTACTCTCCAACAGAGCACGCTGCCCGGCTTCGGTGCCATCGTAGGCCAGCAGAATTGATTTATACATGGCTAAAACCTCCAGGTTCGGACCATGGTAGTCGGGCACACCCGGTGTGACAAGTGCCTTATGTCAATATTTCCCGGTCTTTATTTGACTTGTCGGAAGTTTTATATCGAAAGGATTTAATAAACGTACGGACATTGATAATTCGCTTGAACTGGTTTTCTGGAGGTCATCTGTACGTCGAAAGATGACTGGGAATTGCTGCGCCGCAATAGAGAGAATGTCAAATAATAGGTATAACAAATTGAAGAAAGATACTCCTAACTATTTACTGTCTTTATTAAATGGTGGTACATTTCCCCTTCAGTGGAGTTGATTCTGCTGAACCTTTGATACCCCTTTCATTGTTGGAAAAATACATAATGTCTAAACTGATCGATCTGCAAAGCCAAATTGCCAGCTTGCAAAAGCAGGCTGAAGAGATTCGTGCCAAGGAATTTGAGGCAACGATTATTGAAATCCGTCAAAAAATGGCTGCTTTCGGAATTACTGTGAAAGACTTGCAGTCCGCCAAGGTCAAGGCAAAGCCCGGACGCAAGGCCAAGGCTGCTTCCGACAAGCCCGCCAAGGTCAAGAAGGCTACCGCTGCGGTGGCTGCCAAGTACCGTGGTCCGAATGGTGAGACATGGTCTGGCCGTGGATTGACCCCCAAATGGCTGGCCACGCTGATCGCGCAAGGTCAGACCAAAGAACAGTTTCTTATTGCCGCTTAAGGTCAATACGTAAAAAAGCCTCGCTGCTTTTCGGCAGCGAGGCTTTTCTTATTTGGGTCAGGTATTATTGCTTGATGCCTTCAACCTGGATCACCAGACGGACATCCTTGGGAAAGCCCCAGTCAATACCGTAAGCCATGCCGAATTGGGTACGGTCGATGGTGGTTTCAAAGTCACCACCACAGGTTTCGCGCTTGACCATAGGGTTCACATAGCAATTGAACTGGTTGGCCTTGAGGGTGACGGGTTGGGTCTTGCCCAGCAACGTCAGGTTGCCGCTGATCTGGCTGACCTTGTCACCGTTGAAGGTGAACTTGTCGCCTACAAACTTGATGGTGGGGTACTTGGCAGCGTCAAACAAATCTGCGCTTTGCAGATGTTTGTTGAAGGCGTCAAAGCCGGTGTTGATCGATGTAACGTCGATGGTCACGTCCACCTTGCCAGTCTTTCCGGCCTTGTCGAGTTGCGCGGTGCCTTCCTTCTTGTCGAAGCGACCGCGGTTGGTCGAAGTGCCGAAGTGGCCGATTTCAAACGTCACGTAGGTGTGCGCTGGATCGAACGCATATGTGGCGACTTCTGCATGTGCGACGCTGGAGAGCAAGGCAGTTGCTGCAGCAAGGGCCAAAATGGTCTTGTTCATTAAAAATACTCCTGAGACTAGTGGTTGGGAAAAGGAAATGAGGAATTTGGTTTAGAGCTTGCCCATGCCGCTGACGGCGAGCTTGAATTTGACTTGTACGTCGTCTGCCACCATGGAGGTGTCGGCCCACTCGTTTTCGCCAATCTTGAAGTTCAGACGCTTAATCGTGAACTGTCCGGTGGCAGTGGTTGCGCCGTTGGCCTGAGTCAAAGCGACGGGAATCTCAACGTCCTTGGCGTTGCCCTTGATGGTCAGCTTGCCGTTGATCTGGAACTTGCCGCCACCCAGGCTCTTCACGCTTGAAGACTGGAACGTGGCTTGCGGAAACTTGGCAATATTGAACCAGGTTGCCTTGGGAAGCTCCGCATCGGATTCGGGGGCACCCAGAGTTGCGCTACCGGTATCGACGGTGAACGCGATCTTGGCTGTTTCGGGCTTGGTGGTATCGAAGCTGATCTGGGCGTCAAACTTCTTGAAGTGGCCTTCGAGCGGTACGCCCATTTGCTTGGTTGTGAAAGCAATATCGCTTTGGGCAGGAATCAGCTTTTGTTGTGCAAAGGCACAGCCGCCTGCAAGTAAGCCAGCAAATGCCAGTGATATCAGTGTGAGGGTGGAGCGAGGTTTCATGGTCATTTCCAGGTAATTGGGGAGAGACTTAACTGCGCAAGGACATGCGCTGGAGCAGGCCATCCCGGTCGACAAAGTGATGCTTTAGTGCGGCTCCCACATGTACGACCACCAAAGCGGCCATGGCGTAGGCGCTGAATTTGTGCCAGGGTTTGAGCAATTCGGCCAACTCTTTGCTCGGTGACACAAAGTCGGGCAACGGGAACTGACCGAATAGCACCACAGGAAAGCCCGTGGCAGAGGTATATGCCCAACCCACAAGGGGAACAACGAAAAACAGTGCGTATAGAGCGACATGTGTTGCCTTGTGCGCCCACAACTGCCAACCGGGCATGGAAATCTCAATGGAGGCAGGCAGGGGCGGCGTAGCATGCGTCAGTCGCCAGAGTAGGCGAAATGCAGATAAGGCCAGGATGGTGATGCCAGCCCATTTATGCCAGTTGAAGAGCTTCAGACGCTGTGGTGAAAATGGCAAGTCGGCCATATACAAACCAAAGCAAAAGATAGCAACTAATGCAATAGCCAGCAGCCAATGCAAAATAATTGACAAGTGGTTGTAACGTTTGGTTGCAATTGATTCGGAACGCATGATGAAAGTCTAAGGTTCAAACGATTGCCAATATTTGCTTCAAATTGTTGACTAGGTTGCAATTTTTTGAATGAAAGCAAATGGAACCCGCCAATGCCTTCAGACCCACAATGGGATACCCAGACCTACAATCAGGGTGAATAACTGCACACCATGAAAATTCTCATTTCCAACGACGATGGCTTTCAGGCGGCCGGCTTAGTGGCTTTATACGAGGCGCTCAAAGACGTCGCCCAGGTCGAGGTCATTGCCCCTGAGGTCAATAACAGTGCCAAATCGAACGCACTGACCCTGCATTCACCCCTTTACGTGCACACCGCATCAAACGGATTCCGCTATGTGAATGGCACTCCGGCAGATTGTGTGCACCTGGCCTTGTCCGGCGTGCTTGATTACAGACCGGATCTGGTCGTGTCCGGCATCAACAATGGCGCCAACATGGGGGATGACACCATTTACTCCGGTACCGTGGGCGCAGCCATGGAGGGCTATCTGTTCGGAGTTCCCGCGATCGCTTTTTCCCAAGTGCAGCGTGAATGGCTGCATTTGGAAAGCGCGGCGCGCAAGGCCCGGGAGCTGGTACTGGGAATGCAACAACAGCAACTGATTGGCTCCAAACCTTGGCTGCTCAATGTGAACATTCCCAACCTTCCATACGAGCAGATCGGACGCACCAAACTGTGTCGTCTGGGGCGTAGGCATGCAGCAGAGAAAGCCATCACCCAGGTCAATCCACGCGGTGAAACCATGTATTGGATAGGTGCTGCTGGTGGCGCGATGGACGATGCGGAGGGGACGGACTTTCACGCCACGGCAACCGGGCATGTGGCTATCACGCCTTTGCAGGTGGATCTGACGGACCATGCCAACCTGGGCTACTGGGCCCAGACTGCTGCGCGCCTGCAAGGCAGCGCTTGACCACCGACAGGAATGAAGCAAAGACCCTCATTCCCCGCGCGGCTGAATCCGTCGCCGCCAGCTACCAAGCCCGCCTCGAAAGGTTCGGGTTCCAATCCAACCGTCCCGGGCCGCCCGCAAGGGTTGGGTATGGATTCCGCGGCGCACCGCCAGCGCATGGTCCAACTCTTGCAAAGGCAAGGAGTGCAAGACAGCGCCGTTTTGAGCGCCATGGGTACGGTGGAGCGCCACCGCTTTGTGGACAGCGCATTGGTCAATCAAGCTTACGAAGACACCAGTCTGCCCATTGGGTTGGGGCAGACCATTTCCAAGCCGGGTGTGGTGTCGCGCATGATCGAGCTGCTACGCAATGGGGCGCAGGGGCGGCTTGGACGGATTTTGGAGATTGGCACAGGATGTGGCTACCAGGCTGCCGTGCTGAGTTTGCTGGCGAGCGAGGTTTACAGCATCGAGCGTTTGCGCGGCTTGCATGACAAGGCACGCGAAAACCTGCGCCCAATGAGGTTGCCCAATGTGCATTTGCTTTTTGGTGACGGCATGGTGGGCTATGCCAAGGGTGGGCCCTATGCAGGCATCATTTCCGCAGCAGGTGGTGAGGCGGTGCCACAGGCCTGGATCGACCAACTGGCAGTGGGCGGACGATTGGTTGCGCCGGTCGTGAGTGGTCATGGCAAGCCGGGAGGGCAGTCGCTGCTGGTATTGGACAAGACCGTAGTGGGGATACGGCAAACCATTCTGGAGGCTGTGCACTTTGTCCCCCTAAAATCAGGCGTTGCCTAGAACTAGCAAGAAAGTGTTTATGTCCCGTATCTTGAATCGTGCAGTTGTTTTGGGTGCAGTCGTGTCGCTACTCAGTCTGGCTGGTTGCGGCTCCAGCCCCATGAACCGTGCACCGGTGGAGGATAGGGGTGCATCCACATCTTCCGTGCCAACCGTTGCGACCGCCGTCAAACCGCCGCCGGGCTTTGAAAACGCAGGCAAGCCTGGTTACTACACCGTCAAACCTGGCGACACACTGATTCGCATCGGTCTGGATTCTGGGCAGAGCAACAAGGACATTGCGCGCTGGAACAATCTGGACAATCCCAATCACATCGAGGTGGGGCAGGTGCTGCGTGTGGTGCCGCCCACCGGTGAAGCGGTGGTAGTGACCAAGCCGGTGACCACCGGTGCCGTGACCACCACGCCCATTGCCACACCAGCCGCGGCCGCAGCATCGGCTGCGGCTTCTGCACCGGCCAAGCCTGCTTCTGCGCCTGCTGCAGTGCCAAGCACTGCCAAGGCTGCCTCGGCGCCAGCATCCGCAGTTGCCCCGGTGGCCGCCGGCAGCGACGAGGATCTGGCATGGATCTGGCCGGCAAAGGGGGTCGTGGTCGGCGAATTTGACGAAGCCAAGAACAAGGGCGTTGATATCTCCGGCGCTGCGGGTGACCCGGTGCTGGCCTCGGCAGATGGCAAGGTGGTGTATGCCGGGGCCGGATTGCGTGGCTATGGCAATCTGATCATTCTCAAACACAACAACACCTTTCTCACTGCATATGCGCACAACCAGAGCTTGCTGGTAAAGGAAGACCAGGTGGTCAAGAAGGGGCAGAAGATTGCTGAGATGGGCAATAGCGACGCTGATAAGGTTAAGCTGCATTTCGAAGTCCGTCGCCAGGGCAAGCCGGTGGATCCTCTCAAATACCTGCCAGCCAAGTGATGGTGTGAGCCATGAAAAAGGACATTCAGGAGCTTTTGAATCCCTTGAATGATTCCTTGGATGGGGAATCACCAGTCGATACTGAACTGGTTAGGGATGTTTTGGAGCTGCATGCGGGCGATGAGTCTGCAGATGCGCTGTCTGTCTACCTGCGCGGTGTGCGCAGGGCTAAATTGTTTACTGCAGAAGAAGAGCTGGAAACAGCGCGTCGCGTAAAGGCTGGCGACTTTGCAGCACGGCAAAGCATGATTGAACATAATCTGCGGCTGGTGATCAGCATTGCCAAAGCCTATGCAGGACGTGGTGTTCCACTGGTTGACCTGATCGAAGAGGGTAACCTGGGCCTGATGCACGCCATTGACAAGTTTGAACCCGAACGCGGGTTTCGCTTTTCCACCTATGCAACCTGGTGGATACGCCAGTCAGTGGATAGAGCTCTGATGTACCAGGGGCGTGCAGTGCGCCTGCCGGTCAACATCGTTCGGGAAGTCCATCAGGTGCTGCGCGCCAAGCGTCTGCTTGAGAATGACGCGTCCCTGGTATCCCAGCGCCCTGATGGCATTCGCAACGATGACATTGCCGCTTTGCTGGGCACAGAGGCGGCCCACGTGGGCGAGTTGCTGGCGATGGCAGAGACACCGCGATCCCTGGATGCCAGCATGGACCCGCAAGGCCAGGACCAAAGCCTGGGAGATCTGCTGGTGGACGAACTGACGCTCGGCCCGGAGCACCTGACCCAGGCCCACGAAGTTGATAGGCTGCTGACGGAATGGGTGGGCACACTGGTCCCACGTGAACGCGAGATCATAGAGTCGCGCTTCGGATTGCATGATACCGACGCGCAAACACTGGAAGTCATCAGCGAGCGTCTAGGCATGACCAAGGAGCGCGTGCGTCAGGTGCAGAACGAGGCGCTGTTCAAGCTCAAGCGACTCCTCTCCCGGCGTGGCATCAGCCGGGATGCGTTGATGTAACCCTGAGACAATCGGGGGATGGAAGAAACCACCACTCCCCCAATTGTTGAAGCGCAGCTTCCCGATGGCTGGCTTGCCGTCAAATCCCTGGACCTGGAAGCCCAGGGCGTTGCCCACAAACCCGATGGAAAGGTAGTCTTCATCGAAGGCGCCTTGCCTTTTGAAACGGTCAGTGCACGCATCAACCGCAGCAAAAGCAGCTTTGAAAAAGGCACGCTGAGCGAGATTCACAAGGAGTCTTCACAGCGTGTTAGACCCGTCTGCCCTCATTTCGGTCTGCACGAAGGTGCTTGCGGCGGCTGCAAGATGCAACATCTGCACATTGGTGCACAGGTCGCTGTCAAACAGCGGGTGCTGGAGGATAACCTGTGGCACATCGGGAAGGTTAAGGCGGGTAACGTCATGCGTCCGATCGAAGGTCCAACCTGGGGTTACCGCTATCGCGCACGTCTGTCGGTGCGGTACGTGCGCAAGAAGGGCTCCGTATTGATCGGTTTTCACGAGCGCAAAAGCCATTTTGTCGCAGACATGAAGGAGTGCCACGTTCTGCCTGCCAAGGTCAGCGCCTTGTTGATGCCGTTGCGCGGGTTGATCGCATCGATGGATGCCGTCCAGACCTTGCCGCAGATTGAGCTCGCAGTGGGTGATTTGCCGGGTGCGGAAGGGCAAGGTGCCGTCATGGCGTTGGTGTTGCGGCACATGGAGGCCCTAAGTCATACCGACAAGGAAAGACTGCGCGACTTTGCCGCAGCGCATCCCGGCGTGCAGTGGTGGCTGCAGGCCAAAGGGCCGGACACCATCGTGCGACTGGATGAGCGGGCTGGACACGAAACCCCGACATTGGCCTACCACTTGCCCGAGTTCGGCATCACCATGCCCTTTAGGCCCACGGACTTTACACAGGTGAACCCGTTCATCAACAGAACACTGGTAGTGCGTGCGTTGGCCCTGCTCGACGTACAAAAGCATGAGCGCGTCATTGACTGGTTCTGCGGCTTGGGAAACTTCACGCTCGCGTTGGCGCGTCAGGCACGAGAGGTTCTTGGGGTAGAGGGGGCAGAGTCACTGGTCGCCCGATCTCGCGAAAATTGCAGCTTTAATGCGGCAACCGCAGGCGTACAACCGGCCCTGGCGCCGACCCGCTTTGTGGCCCGCAATTTGTTCGAAATGACGCCCGAGATGCTCAGCTCGGATGGCGTATCCGACAAGTGGCTGGTGGATCCCCCCAGGGAGGGCGCCTTTGCCTTGGTCCAGGCGCTGGCTGCTCTGCGCTCATCCGATGGTGGGGCAGCTGCCGGTGACGCTTCAGCCTGGACGCCACCGAAGCGCATCGTCTATGTAAGCTGCAATCCCGCTACCTTGGCGCGCGATGCTGGCGTACTGGTGACCGAGGCAGGTTATCGCTGTACAGCTGCTGGTGTGATCAATATGTTTCCGCATACGGCACACGTTGAGAGCATTGCGGTATTTGACCTGCTGAGCTGAACGCTAACCGAGGGCCGGGATTGGGCCTTCGGACGCTCTTCTAGCCCTTTTCAGCGGCTTTGGTTTCTGCGGGTTTGGGTTTTGCTTTTGTCTTGCTTTCGGCCGCGTCTTTCTTGTTCTTCGGCTCGGATACGACTTCCTCGCCAGCGGCCACGGGGGGAACCGGTTCGGCTTTCACGCCTTTGGGTTCCACACCTTCAATCTTGTTTTCCCGCATGTACTGATCCATCTCCTTCCATCCACTGAAGATGGCGGCTTTGGACGCCTTTTCATTCATGGCATAGCAGTCCTCGATGTTGCGCATGCCATAGCGGCAGGCGCTGCCAATCGCTTTGGCATCAGCCTCTTTCTGAATGGCTTTCGGGTCAGCCAATAGCTGGTCTATCAGATCGCAGCCAGTCAAAAGAAGGGTCAATGCCAGTAGAAGGGAGCGTGCAATCATGGGAAAAGCCAATAGGACATAACTGTTTATCGACGTGCGTGCGGTCAAGTTGAGGATAGCGCCATATTCTTAAGCAGTAAAAAGGGCCCGTAAAGGGCCCCTTTTATACAATCGTGTCCGATCGATCAGTCGCGCTCGCCGCCAAAGATGCCCAGCAATGCAAGCAGGTTCTGGAAGACGTTGATGATATCCAGATACAAGGCCAGAGTGGCCGTGATGTAGTTGGTTTCGCCACCGTCAATGATGCGCTTGATGTCGTACAACATGTAGGCGCTGAAAATGCCGATGGCCGCAACTGATACCACGAGCATACCGGTGCTGGAGCCAACAAACAGATTGATCAGGCTGCCAACCATCAGCACGACCAAGCCGACAAACAACCACTTGCCCAAGCCCGACAGATCGCGTTTGATGACGCTGGCCAAGCTGGCCATGACCAGAAACACACCTGCAGTACCACCGAAGGCCGTCATGATGAGCTCAGGGCCATTGCGGAAGCCCAACGTCAATTCAATCATGCGCGAGAGCATCAACCCCATGAAAAAGGTGAATCCCAGCAAGACCGGCACGCCAGCCGCTGAATTCTTTGTCTTCTCAATGGCGAAAATGAAGCCAAAGGCCATGACCAGGAACAAGATCATGCCCAGCCCGCCAGTGAACAACTGGCCAATACCCGAGGCCACACCCACCCATGCACCCAGCACCGTGGGCACCATGCTCAGTGCCAGCAGCCAATAGGTATTGCGCAGCACCTTGTTGCGCTGTTCTGCGGATATGCCGTAGCCAAAGCTGGAGCCCAGCGTGGTATAGCGATCAGTCATAGTCAATCTCCTGGTAAAAAACCTACGTGGTAGGTGCGGCAATTTTAGGCTTTATCAAGGTCTGTGCCGGTAAAGAAAGCACCATTGCACCGATTTCTTGTAGGGCTGATGTGCCTTTGGACACCGTAATGGCGGGGCAGGGTGCAGTTATGCTTGCCGTTTTGCACAGAATCTGGACTTGTCATGAAATCAAAATACGTACTGGAAGCCGCCGAAGTCAAAGCCATCGCCGCCGCCGCGGAGGCCGAAGCGCAGAAAAACAACTGGGCTGTCACCATTTGTATTGTGGATGATGGGGGGCACATGCTGTGGCTGCAACGTCTGGATGGGGCTGCGCCTGTGTCCGCTCATATTGCTCCGGGAAAGGCCCAAACGGCGGCCATGGGTCGACGTGAAAGCAAGGCCTATGAGGACATGATCAATGGCGGGCGCGTTTCCTTCCTCAGTGCCCCAGGCTTGGACGGCATGCTCGAGGGTGGTGTGCCGATCATCAAGGACGGACAATGCCTGGGCGCCGTTGGGGTCAGCGGCGTGAAGTCCACTGAGGATGCGCAAATCGCCAAGGCCGGTATTGCGGCAATCGGCCTCTAATTCAATAGGCCAGTCGGCCCGGGTGGATTTCCTGAAGAATCGTTGTGGCGATCTCTTCGATCGACTTGGTCGTTGTGGACAGTGAGCGGATGCCGGCCCGGCGCATCATGGCTTCCGCTTCGTTGACCTCCATGCGGCAGTTCTCCAGAGAAGCGTAGCGGGAGTTGGGCCGCCGCTCTTGTCGGATTTCGCTTAGGCGTTCAGGCTGAATCGTCAATCCGAACAACTTGCCCTTGTGCGGTACTAATGCCGGCGGCAACTGGCGTCGGTCGAAATCTTCCGGAATCAGAGGGTAGTTGGAAGCCTTGAGCCCATATTGCATGGCCAGGTACAGAGAAGTTGGTGTCTTTCCGCTACGGCTCACGCCGACCAGAATCACGTCGGACATCTCCAGGTCCCGGTTCAATTGACCGTCGTCATGGGCCAGCGAGAAGTTGATCGCCTCAATGCGGTCGTTGTATTCCTTGCTTTTGCTGGCGTCACTGAAACGCCCAATGCGGTGATTGGACTTGATGCCCAACTCGTTCTCCAACGGATGCACAAACGTCCCGAACATGTCCAGAAGCATGCCGTTGCAATGCTCCTCAATGACCTTGAGGACCTCCATGTTCACCAGGGTGCTGAATACGATGGGGCGATTGCCGTCAACCAGCGCCGCATGGTTGATCTGTCGCGTTGCCTGATGCGCCTTGTCCACGGTATCGATGAATGGAAGGCGTACATGGTGTGCCTTTGTCTCGAATTGGGCCAGGATGGCGTTTCCGAACGTTTCAGCGGTGATACCGGTTCCGTCGGAGACAAAAAATACAGTGCGTTGTGGCATGGTGGACGAAATTGAGGTTGGGGCAGGGGCGGCGCCCTACAATGCTGGCAATTTAGCGCATTTTGCACGGTCTACGCGCACAGAACTCCAACAATATAGCGTGCGGTGCAAAGGCGGCTCACACCGGTTTTTAAACTCTGGAGCATTGCTATGTCGAACCTTTTTAGCCCAACCGATCTGGTTGTCCCGTTTGAGCATTTGCGCATGACCGATGTCGCATCGGTTGGCGGCAAAAACGCCAGTTTGGGGGAGATGATCTCCCAACTGCCGCAAGGTGTAAGGGTCCCCACGGGATTTGCCACCACCGCGCATGCCTTTCGCGAATTCCTGAAATTTGACAATCTGGACAAGCGTATCAGCGATCGTCTGGCGAAGCTGGACATCGAGGACGTGCGCGCACTGGCTGTGGCCGGAGCGGAAATTCGCGCCATGCTGGAGGCTCAACCCTTCCCACCAGAACTGGAAAAGGGCATCCGCGACGCATTCGCGGTACTGAGCGCAGGCAACGACAAGGCATCTTTTGCCGTGCGTTCTTCTGCCACAGCCGAAGATCTGCCAGACGCATCATTTGCCGGCCAGCAGGAGACCTTCCTGAACGTGATGGGCATTGAAGAAGTGCTGCACAAGATTCGTGAAGTGTTCGCCTCCCTCTACAACGACCGTGCCATCAGCTACCGGGTTCACAAGGGTTTTGCCCACGACGTAGTGGCGCTCAGTGCTGGCGTGCAACGTATGGTGCGCTCGGACATCGGCGCGTCAGGTGTCATGTTCACGATCGATACCGAGTCCGGTTTTTCCGATGTGGTGTTCATCACCTCCAGCTACGGTCTGGGCGAAACGGTGGTGCAGGGCGCAGTGAATCCGGACGAGTTTTACGTGCACAAACCCATGCTCCGTGCGGGCAAAAGGGCCATCATCCGGCGTAGCCTGGGCTCCAAATTGCTGCAGATGGAGTTCTCCACGCCCGAAGAAAAGGCCGCGACGGGCAAGCTGATCAAGACCATCGACGTGCCGACCGAAATGCGCAACCGGTATTCCCTGACGGATGCCGATGTAGAGCAACTGGCTAAGTACGCCCTGGTTATCGAGGAGCACTATGGCCGTCCCATGGACATCGAATGGGGTAAAGATGGCCTGGACGGTCTGCTCTACATCCTCCAGGCGCGTCCGGAGACCGTGAAGAGCCAGACCAGTGACAAGGTGGAACACCGCTACAAGCTCAAGGGCCGGGGAACTGTCCTGGTGGAAGGGCGTGCCATTGGCCAAAAGATCGGAACTGGTCCAGTGCGCATCGTGCACAGCATTGCAGACATGGACCAGGTTCAGGCCGGGGACATTCTGGTGACCGACATGACCGATCCCAACTGGGAGCCGGTGATGAAGCGTGCTTCTGCAATCGTGACCAATCGTGGCGGGCGCACCTGTCATGCCGCCATCATTGCGCGTGAGCTGGGTATTCCTGCTGTAGTGGGTTGTGGACACGCCACCGAAACCCTCAAGGACTCTACGCTGGTGACCGTGAGCTGCGCGGAAGGTGACACCGGTTTTGTTTATGACGGCCTGCTGGAAACCGAAGTATCGGAAGTCCAGCGCGGTGAAATGCCTGACATTCCCGTGAAGATCATGATGAATGTGGGCAATCCCCAGTTGGCATTTGATTTCTGCCAGTTGCCCAATCAAGGCGTGGGCTTGGCCCGTCTGGAATTCATCATCAACAACAACATTGGCGTGCACCCCAAAGCGATCCTGGACTATCCCAATGTGGATGCGGACCTCAAGAAGGCAGTGGAGTCGGTGGCACGGGGCCATGCCTCACCCAAGGCGTTTTACGTGGACCGAGTCGCCGAAGGGGTAGCAACCATTGCCGCCGCGTTCTGGCCCAAGCCGGTCATCGTGCGTCTGTCGGACTTCAAGAGCAATGAATACCGCAAGCTGATCGGTGGCAGCCGCTACGAGCCGGAAGAAGAGAACCCCATGCTGGGCTTCCGCGGTGCGGCGCGCTATGTCAGTGAGGAGTTCGGCGAAGCCTTTGCCATGGAGTGCGAGGCGCTCAAGCGCGTACGAAATGACATGGGATTGACCAACGTGCAGGTGATGGTGCCCTTCGTGCGCACCCTTGGCCAAGCAGAGAAGGTCACGACCCTGATGGCCAAGCATGGTTTGCGCAGAGGGGAAAACGAACTCAAGCTGATCATGATGTGCGAAATCCCCAGCAACGCGCTGCTGGCTGATCAGTTCCTGGAGTATTTTGATGGCTTCTCCATTGGATCTAACGACCTGACCCAACTGTCATTAGGCCTGGACCGTGATTCGGGTCTGGAGGTGCTGGCTGCAGACTTCGATGAGCGTGATCCTGCGGTGAAGGCCCTGATTTCCATGGCGATTTCTGCATGCAAGCGCCAGGGCAAATATGTGGGCATTTGCGGTCAGGGACCCAGTGATCATCCAGACTTCGCCCATTGGCTCAAGGATCAGGGCATTTCCTCCATTTCCCTGAATCCGGACTCCGTCATCGCTACCTGGCAACAGCTCGCCGTTTGATGTCCATGGCGTTTCCACGTCGGCAGTGGCCCTTGCATGCGGTGCTGTTGCTGGTGTGGTTCGCCTCATCCTTCGGGGTGGTCTTCTTTGCCCGCGATCTCCAGCAGGTTTTTGCTGGCTGGCCCGTAGCATTCTGGTTCGCTGCGCAGGGATCCCTACTGGTCTTCATTGCCATCGTGGTGATCTTTGCGCGTGCCAGCAACCAGCGTGACCCAGTTGATCCGGAGTTCGATCAGATCGCCTTTCGTCAGCGTACCCGCAAATACCACTGGCGCTTTGCGCTGGTGGTTGCGGGAATTCTTGCGCTGCTGTTGGTGTTGGCTTTCGCCGAGCGTATGGGCATGCACAAGGCCTGGATTGCCGGCATCTTCCTTTCGTGCACGCTGGTGTTGTATTCCGTCATCGGAGTGTATGGCCGCACCTCGGAGGCCAGTGAATATTACGTTGCGGGTCGGCGCATTCCGGGGCTGTACAACGGGATGGCAACGGCTGCTGATTGGATGAGTGCGGCGTCCTTCATCAGTCTGGCGGGAGGGCTGTATCTGCAGGGCTTTTCCGGTTACGGCGGGCAACCGGGTGGTCTCGCCTACATCATGGGTTGGACCGGAGGTTTCTGTCTGGTGTCGTTGCTTGTGGCGCCGTATCTGCGGCGCTTGAACCTTTACACCGTGCCCGATTACTTTGCAAAACGCTACGGTGGCCGATGGCCGCGCATGATCGCTGCCATGGCCGCAGTGGTTGTGTCCTTTACCTATGTCGTGGCACAGATCTACGGCGTGGGCTTGATCACTTCGCGTATCACGGGCGTGCACTTTGAAATAGGCATTCTGCTGGGCCTGGGAGGCGTTCTGGTGTGCTCCTTCCTCGGAGGCATGCGCGCAGTGACCTGGACGCAGGCTGTTCAGTATTGGGTGATGATCCTGGCGTTTTTGATTCCGGTTTCCTGGCTGGCGTACAAGCAGGTCGGAAATCCTCTTGCTCCGATTGCATACGGGCAACAACTGCAGAAGATCGCCACACTGGAGCAAGATCTGGTGGATTCGCCTTTGGAGCGACAAGTCATTACAGAATATGCCAAGCGAGCGGATCAGCTTGAAAAGAAGCTGCAGAACGTGGAGCAGTCGCTGCGCCAGGAACGGCAGGAAATCCGTAACAAGCTCAATGCCATGGGCAGTAAGGCAGACGACGATGCGGCTAATCAGTTGCGCCATGATCTGGCTGCTCTTCCGAGAGATGCGTCGGTTGCCCGCGAACGCTGGAGCAATCAGGCATCTGACTATCGCGAACGGTCTAAGCCTTTAGGCGGGCTGGCGCGACACCAATTACCGTTTGAAGGTGACCCTGATGGCTCTGCCGAGCAGCAAAGCATCTTTGACAGCTCGCGCCTGAACTTCCTGGCACTGATGTTCTGTCTGATGGTGGGAACGGCTGGTTTGCCCCACTTGCTGACCCGCTACTACACGACGCCGACGGTGGCGGAAACGCGCCGCTCAGTAGCCTGGTCCTTGGTATTTATCGCACTGCTTTACGTCTCCGCGCCAGCGCTGGCGGTATTGGTGAAATACGAGGTTATGGCTCATCTGGTGGGTCAGCAGTTTGACGCGCTACCCGCATGGATGGCCCAATGGTCGCGCGATCCTTCGCTGTTGAGTTATTCCGACGTCAACGGGGACGGCATCCTGCAATTTGCCGAGTTGAAGATCGGCCCTGACCTGGTGATGCTGGCATCGCCGGAAATCAGTGGCTTGCCCTATGTGGTTTCGGTATTGGTGGCCGCTGGTGGCCTTGCGGCTGCCTTGTCTACCGCGGACGGGCTGTTGCTTACCATCGGCAACGCCTTGGCGCACGACGTGTATTTCAAGGGTGACAGTAGCAAGGCGCAGGCTATGCGCAGAGTCATGTGGTCCAAGTTCGCGTTGTTGGTGGTTGCATTGATTGCCGCCTATGTGGCGGCGCAACGTCCGGCCGGCATCCTGTATCTGGTAGCTGCCTCCTTTTCATTGGCCGGCGCTGCATTTGTGCCAGCCATGGTTCTTGGCATCTTCTGGCGCCGTGCAACGCGGGTTGGCGCAATTGGAGGCATGTTGACCGGATTGGCGGTCACCATTTATTACATGCTGATCAATCAGGCGGGTGTGCGTCAACATCTGGGACTGGACGGGAGTGGTTTGTGGATGGGGATTCAACCCGTATCGGCAGGGGTGTTTGGCTTTATGGCCGGTTTGTTGGTCACTGTAGTCTTGAGCCTTGTTTCCACACCCGAAGCCTCGGACTGAGGCTGATTTGGCCAGTCCCGTGCTTCTGGGTTACAATCGTGGGCTTCGCCTTGCTGCACCCTGTTTAGACGCCGGGGGTAGCTTTTCCGACCCGCATGCCGGGGTATCCACAAGGAGTATCAATGCGTCATTATGAAATCATCCTCATGATCCACCCGGATCAGAGCGAACAAGTTCCCGCTATGCTGGAGCGTTACAAGGGCATGATCACCGCTGGCGGTGGCAAGGTGCACCGTGTTGAAGACTGGGGCCGTCGTCAGATGGTTTACATGATCAACAAGCTGGCCAAGGCCCATTACCTGTGCATCAACATCGAAGCCGATCAGGCTGTGATGTCCGAACTGGAACATGCGTTCAAGTTCAACGATGCCGTGTTGCGTCACCTGACGGTTCTGAAGAAGAAGGCTGAAACCGGTCCTTCCTCCATGATGAAGACCGTGGAGCGCGAAGAAACACGTAAGGCCCAACAAGCCGAGTACCAAGCCTGATCCTGAAAAATCGATTCTTTTCCCGTTAAGGAGTGCAAGCCAATTCACTGGAACTGAGTGCCGGTATCGCAGAGGTCGAACCCATGCGTTACACACCGGCAGGACTGCCAGCCCTGAACTGCAGACTCGAACATGAGTCTCAGGTTGAAGAGGCCGGTGGAATCAGAACCGTGAAAGTCGCCATCAAGGCGGTGGCCTTTGGAGCACTGGCAGAACGGCTTGCAAAGCAGGCAGTTGGTAGCCAGTGGCAATTCAAGGGTTTTTTGGCAAATGCGCGACAGGGAAAGTCAGTCGTTTTTCACATTCAAGATTTTTTGCAAGATTAATTTTTTAGGAGTCCATCATGCCCGGACCAAAACGTTTCAACAAAGACAAGCGCCCCAAGCGCAACACCCAATCGCTGCTGTTCAAGCGCAAGCGCTTCTGCCGCTTTACCGTGACCGGCGTCGAAGAGATCGACTACAAGGACATCGACACGCTGCGTGATTTCATTGCTGAAAACGGCAAGATCATTCCCGCACGCCTGACCGGCACCCGCGCTATTTTCCAGCGCCAACTGAACACCGCTATCAAGCGCGCGCGTTTCCTCGCGTTGCTGCCTTACAGCGACCAGCACAAGATCTAAGGAGTACGACCCATGCAAATCATTCTGCTCGACAAGGTCGTGAACCTCGGTAACCTCGGCGAAATCGTCAAGGTCAAGGACGGCTACGCCCGCAACTTCCTGATTCCTTCTGGCCGTGCTCGTCGCGCTACTGAAGCTGCCAAGACTGAGTTCGAAGCCCGCCGCGCTGAGCTGGAAAAAGCTGCTGCTGCCAAGCTGGCTGAAGCCCAAGCCCTGGGTGAAAAGCTGGCAGGTACCGCCATCAAGCTGACCCAAAAAGCTGGCGTGGATGGACGACTTTTCGGCTCCGTTACCAACTTTGACATCGCTGAGGAGCTGTCCAAGAACGGTTACAAGGTTGCCAAGTCCCACGTGCGTATGCCCAACGGCCCGATCAAGGTCATTGGCGACAGCACCGTGAGCGTGGCTCTGCACACGGACGTGGTGGTAGATATCACCGTTTCTGTGTACGGCGAAACCGCCTAAGTCGTAACCACTAGCTCAGCCTGCTTGCAGGTGGGGCCGGTTGATACAAAAGCCGCCGGGCTCGCCCTGCGGCTTTTGTTTTTGTGGATCGACTTATCCACCGATGTACACAGTTTGTGCACAGAATCTCCATTAGGTTATACCCAGCCAAACCTCTCGACGCACGCCGATTAGAACCGTAGCATCAAGGGTTACAAGGAATATTCATGTCAGCCGTCATTTCCCCGTTTGATGAATACGGACAGGACCGTCAAGTAGCACAGCTGCGGATTCCACCGCACTCCATTGAAGGCGAGTCCAGCGTTTTGGGCGGTCTGTTGCTGGATAACACGGCGTGGGATCGCGTGGGCGACATTTTGTCCGACAGTGATTTTTACCGGTATGAGCACCGTCTCATCTACGCCGCGATCGGTGTGCTGGTGAATGGGAACAAGCCGGCAGACGTGATCACCGTTTTCGAGCATCTGCAAAGCCAGGGCAAGGCGGAGGAAACCGGCGGCCTGGCCTACCTGAATTCGTTGGCACAGTACGTACCCAGCGCCAGCAATATCCGCCGCTACGCAGAGATCGTGCGTGACCGCTCCATATTGCGCAAGCTGGTGACAGCCAGCGACGAAATCGCCACCAACGCCTTCAATCCGCAAGGCAGGGCGGTTTCGCAAATCGTGGACGAGTCCGAGCAGAAGATCTTCAACATCGGGGAGCAGGGCAAGCGCAACAAACAGGGATTTCAGGCCATGGAATCCCTGGTGGTCAATTTGCTGGACCGTGTGCAGGAAATGGCCGACAACCCGAATGACGTGACGGGAGTGCGAACCGGCTTCTACGATTTTGACCGCATGACGGCTGGTTTGCAGCCGGGTGATCTGATCGTGCTGGCAGCGCGTCCCTCCATGGGCAAGACGGCATTGGCCATCAATATCGCAGAACACGTGGCACTCAATGAGGGACTACCTGTTGCAGTGTTCTCCATGGAAATGGGTGCAGCGCAGTTGGCGGTTCGTATCGTTGGCTCCATTGGTCGAATCGACCAGGGGCATTTGCGTACCGGCAAGTTGACTGACGAGGAGTGGCCACGTCTTTCCGAGGCCATCGAACGCTTGCGCACCATCTCTCTGCACATTGATGAGAGTCCTGGTCTGAACTCCAGTGAGGTGCGGGCCAATGCGCGGCGTCTTTCGCGCCAATATGGTCAGCTGGGGTTGATCGTGGTGGACTACTTGCAACTGATGAGTGGTAACGGCGGAAGCGACAGTGAAAACCGTGCAACCGAGCTCGGCGAAATATCCCGAGGACTCAAGATGCTGGCGCGCGAGCTCAAGTGCCCGGTCATTGCTTTATCCCAGCTCAATCGCAGTGTGGAGCAGCGCCCGGACAAACGCCCCATGATGAGTGACTTGCGCGAGTCAGGCGCTATCGAGCAGGATGCCGACATCATCATGTTCATTTACCGTGACGAGTACTACACCAAGGAGGCCTGCAAGGAGCCTGGTGTGGCGGAAGTCATCATTGCCAAGCAGCGTAACGGCCCAACCGGCACGGTCAAGCTCGCATTCCTGCGCCACATCACCAAATTCGAGAATCTGGCGGCCGGAGGCGGTGGGGACTACTGAGCCCCCACGCCTGGCCCATAACCTGTTTTAAAGCACTTCGCTGGCAAAGTCGGCAAGGCGGGAGCGCTCACCGCGCGCCAGCGTGATGTGCCCACCGTGCGGCCAACCCTTGAAACGGTCCACGGCAAACGTCAAGCCAGAAGAGCCTTCAGTCAGATAGGGTGTATCAATCTGCGCCAGATTGCCCATGCAGATGATCTTGGTGCCGGGGCCGGCACGGGTGATCAACGTTTTCATTTGCTTGGGCGTCAGGTTCTGCGCTTCGTCAATGATCACGTACTTGTTCAGGAAGGTGCGTCCCCGCATGAAGTTCATGCTCTTGATCTTGATGCGGCTGCGGATCAGTTCATTGGTTGCCGCACGCCCCCATTCGCCGGCGCTGGTATCGGTCTTGCCCAACACTTCCAGGTTGTCATCTAGCGCGCCCATCCAGGGGCCCATCTTCTCTTCTTCTGTGCCGGGCAGAAAGCCGATGTCCTCACCCACACTCACCGTGGCACGGGTGACGATAATTTCGGTATAGCGGCGGTCATCCAGTACCTGTGTCAGTCCGGCAGCCAGAGCCATCAATGTCTTGCCGGTGCCGGCAGTGCCGGTTAGTGTCACGAAGTCCACTTCGGGGTCCGTCAGCAGATTCATCGCGAAGTTCTGCTCGCGGTTGCGCGTGGTGACACCCCACACCGCATTCTTGAGGTGGTTGAAGTCTTTCAAGGTCTTCAGCACGGCCGTGGTGCCGCGAATTTCGGTCACACGCGCATACAGACTGGGCTCCCCGGGAGACTCAAAGTACACAAACTGGTTGATCATCATGCTGGGCACTGAAGGACCGTCCACCTTGTAGAAGGTGTGCTGGCCTTGCTGCCAGCTCTCCACGCTTTGGCCATGCGTTGCCCAGAAGTCGCTGGGCAGTGCCAGCGCGCCAGAGTACAGCAGGTCTCCATCTTCCAGCGTCTTGTCATTCTGGTAGTCGTCAGTTGCCAGACCCAGTGCACGTGCCTTGACGCGCATGTTGATGTCCTTGGAAACCAGAACGACTTCACGCGGGGTGAACTTCTTGCGCAGAGCCTCAACAACACCCAGGATCTGGTTGTCGGCCTTGCCTTGTGGCAGGCTGGTAGGCAGTGCATAGTCCAGCGGCTGTGTCTGAAACAGCAGCTTGCCACGGGCATCACGATTGCCCGTGCTGGCCAGTTTGAAGCCAGCCGTGATGTCGGCGCCAGGTGCGCCCGCAAGCGTGTCGAGCGTGCGGCTGGTCTGACGGGCGTTGCGCGCAACTTCCGTCATCCCCTTTTTGTGCGCATCCAGCTCTTCGAGCACGATCATGGGCAGGTAGATGTCGTGTTCTTCAAAGCGGAACAGGCACATCGGGTCATGCAGCAAGACGTTGGTGTCCAGCACAAACAGTTTGGCCGGACCCGTCTCCGTGCGCCTTGTCTTGCGCGTGGTCGTAGTGGTTTTTCCGGCAGTTGTCTTGGCAGCTTTTGCTTCAGCCGGTGCAGGTTCAGGCGAGAGGAACCGCGGGCTCTCCTTGGCCACTGGTTTGATGATGGGAATCACTACGCCCACGGGCTCTGCAGCCGCAGCGGTAGCGGCTTTGCGTTGCGGTCGGCTGGTGCGCTCTGAGGCATCAAAAGCTTTGGCAGGCAGGCGGTCAGCACGTTTGGAAGGGGCGGGGGGCAAGGGCATGTAGTGTGGCTCGCGAAGGAAGGTTGATGAAAAACAGATGCCGCAGAAGTGAAAAAGCCACCTTGAGCCAAGGTGGCTTTTTTAGGGAGCGCGGTTGCAGGAATCAACGGCATGTGCCCCATTATGCATAAGCTGGATGACACCGCCACTGGACGTGTGTCAAAACAACAAACCGCGATTCAGGCGGCTTTTTTGTTCAGCATCTTGACCGACTTAAGCACTTCGTCTACGTGGCCTGGCACCTTCAGACCACGCCATTCTTCTTTCAGCAGGCCATCCGCGCCCACCAGGAACGTGCTGCGCTCAATGCCTTTGACTTTCTTGCCATACATGATCTTGTTCTTGACCACACCAAACATGTGGCACATTTTTTCTTCTGTATCGGCGATCAACTCAAAAGGCAATTCCAGCTTGGCCTTGAATTCGTCGTGCGACTTCATGTTGTCACGGGAAACCCCGAACACAGTGGCGCCGGCTTTCACAAAGTCCTTGTACTTGTCGCGGAATTGCATTGCTTCTGTGGTGCAGCCGGGTGTATTGTCTTTGGGGTAAAAGTACAAAACCAGCGTCTTTCCGGCGTGGGAGGTGTTGGTCACCTTGACGCCACCAGTTGCATTTGCTTCGAATTCGGGAAGGGGTTTATTGACAACAATCGCCATAAGGGTATAAATATCTCGCGTGCAGGTGTCAGGCAAAGTGAAGGTCGAACAAGGTGACAGCGTCAATCACTCTCGGCCACAACCTGCGATTTTACCCTGAAACTGACAGCGCTTCCTTTGGGCGCGTGAATGATTCACACCAAAAGTGCCGCGATTACCCTTCTTCCTTCGCCGGCCAGAAAGTTGAATGTCCGGCAGGCCGCCTGGGTATCCATGGTTTCCACACCAATTCGCAACCTGTAGAGATTTTGCAGACAACGGGGGTGCGGGAACCGGATACGGTCACCACTACCGAACACGATCAGTTCAGGTTGCATGTCGGCAAACACATCGAAGTGCTCGGCCGACAACCCGTCAAAACCTGGGCACTGCCAAATGGAAGTCCCTTTCTGCGGACTGATGTACAGGCTGCTGGTGAACCTCTCCCCATTCACGCTCACCCAACCGGGGCCATAGCCGGTAATGCTATGGCGGTTGCTGGCGTCGGGTAAAAGTTTCATGGTTTGGGTGACGGGATGGGAAAAGTGGCGTTGCCTTTGAAGAGGGCAGGCAAATCGGGCAAGTAACTGTGGTCAAATTATAGGTTTCGCCCCGCACCCCTGTTGGAGAGACTTTGAAACCCATTCGAAAATCCGCGAAATTGTCCAATGTGTTGTATGACGTGCGTGGTCCTATTGTGGACGCGGCGCGCCAGATGGAGGACGAGGGGCTGAAGATCATCAAGCTCAACATCGGCAATTTGGCGCCGTTTGGGTTCGACGCACCCGAGGAAATCCAGCAGGACATGATCCGCAACCTGCCCAATTCAGCGGGTTACAGCGACAGCAAAGGCATATTCGCTGCGCGCAAGGCGGTCATGCACTACACCCAGCAGCAGGGCATTGTGGGTGTGACGCTGGACGATATCTATCTGGGAAATGGCGCCAGTGAACTCATTGTCATGGCCTGCAATGCGTTGCTGGATGACGGGGACGAGTTGTTGGTGCCGTCTCCTGACTATCCGCTGTGGACGGCCGCGACCAGCCTCTCCGGCGGCATCCCCGTGCACTACCAGTGCGATGAAGAGAATGGCTGGATGCCCGATCTGGTCGATATCCGCGCCAAGATCACCTCGCGCACCAAGGGCATTGTGGTCATCAATCCCAACAACCCCACGGGCGTGTTGTACAGCGATGAACTGCTGCGTGGCATTGTTGCCATCGCCCGCGAATTCGGCCTGGTGATACTGGCCGATGAGGTATACGACAAGGTACTGTATGAAGGCGCCCGACACACGGCGATTGGCAGCCTGTCCACCGATGTATTGACCCTGACCTTCAATTCACTCTCCAAGGCCTACCGCTCTTGCGGATACCGTGCCGGCTGGATGGTCATTTCTGGCCCCAAGGAGCATGCCAGCGATTTCATTGAAGGGCTGAACATGCTGGCCAACCTGAAGCTGGGCTCCAACGTGCCCGGCCAGTATGCGATTCAGACGGCCTTGGGTGGTTACCAGAGCATCCAGGACCTGGTGAAGGAAGGCGGGCGTCTGCGGCGCCAGCGCGACCTGGCGTATGAGCTGATCACGGCCATCCCGGGGGTCACGTGCGTCAAGCCTGCAGCGGCGCTCTACATGTTTCCGCGTCTGGACCCGAAGATCTACCCCATTGAGGACGATCGCCAGTTCTTCATGGAAGTCCTGCGCGCAACCCGCGTGATGCTGGTGCAGGGCACGGGCTTCAACTGGCCGACGCCCGATCATTTCCGCATCGTGTTCCTGCCGCATGAGGACGATTTGCGTGAGGCTATCGGGCGACTGGCCCGTTTCCTGGAAACCTATCGCAAACGCATGGGGACCGACGGCTTGGTCACCAAGGCCAATACCGCTGCATCTGTCGCCTAACTCTTTCCCACTTTTTCACCAGCTAGATTCCATGAAACCCATCCAAGTAGGCCTTCTGGGCATAGGCGTTGTAGGCAGTGGCACGTTCAACGTGCTTAAACGCAATCAGCAGGAAATACAGCGCCGTGCTGGCCGCGGTATTGAGATCACCATGGTGGCCGACCTTGACGAGGCCCGCGCCCGTTCCGTCGTCGGTCCGGATGTGCAGGTGGTGAACGACGCACGCAAGGTCATCGCCAATCCGGACATCGACATCGTGATCGAGCTGATTGGCGGCTATGGCATCGCCAAGACGCTGGTAATGGAAGCCATCGCTGCGGGCAAGCATGTGGTTACTGCCAACAAGGCCTTGTTGGCAGTGCATGGCACGGAAATTTTTGCAGCTGCATCCGCCAAGGGCGTGATGGTGGCATTTGAGGCGGCAGTCGCTGGCGGTATCCCCATCATCAAGGCATTGCGCGAAGGTCTGACAGCCAACCGTATCCAGTGGATTGCCGGGATCATCAACGGCACCACCAATTTCATCCTGTCCGAAATGCGTGACAAGGGGCTGGACTTTGGCGTGGTGCTCAAGGAAGCCCAGCGCCTGGGCTATGCCGAGGCTGACCCCACGTTCGACATTGAAGGCATCGATGCCGCGCACAAGGCCACCATCATGTCGGCCATCGCGTTTGGTATTCCGGTGCAGTTTGACAAAGCTTATGTGGAGGGTATTACCAAGCTCTCTTCGCAGGACATCAAATACGCCGAACAACTGGGCTATCGCATCAAGTTGCTGGGCATAGCCAAGCGCCGCGCCGACGGTATTGAATTGCGTGTACACCCCAGTCTGGTTCCTGCCAAACGCCTGATCGCCAATGTGGAAGGCGCCATGAACGCCGTGGTGGTGCAGGGCGATGCAGTCGGTACCACGCTGTACTACGGCAAGGGTGCGGGTTCGGAGCCCACCGCGAGCGCCGTGATTGCTGATCTGGTGGACATCACACGCCTGCATACGGCCGATTCCGCGCATCGCGTGCCCCACCTGGCATTCCAACCGAATGCCATGAGCGACACGCCCATATTGCCCATGACCGAAGTGGTGACGAGTTACTACCTGCGCCTGCGCGTGGCCGATCAGGCCGGCGTGCTGGCCAAGGTGACCGGCATTCTGGCCGACTCCGGCATCAGCATTGACGCGGTGCTGCAGCGTGAGGCCGACGAAGTGGGGGGGGCGGACGCCACCCAGACCGATCTCATCATCCTCACACACGATTGCCAGGAGGCGCAGATGAACACTGCATTGGCCCGCATGCAGGCGCTGCCCACCGTGCTGGAGCCCATTACCCGCATTCGTAAGGAAGAGTTGGCATGAAATACCTCAGCACGCGCGCTCCGGCTTCGTCTACCGAGCGCAAGCGCTTTTGTGAAATCCTGCTGGAAGGCCTGGCGCCGGACGGTGGCCTGTACATGCCGGAACAGTATCCCCAAGTCAGCGACGCAACGCTCAGCCGTTGGCGTACCGTGTACCACAAGCAGGGATATGCAGAGCTGGCATTCGAAGTGCTGTCGCTGTACATCGACGACATCCCCGCTGCCGACTTGCGAGCCCTGTGCGCAAAGACCTACACCGCAGAAGTGTTTGGTACTGGCGAAATCGTGCCGTTGCGGCACGTGGAAGAAGGGCTCTGGATCGAGGCATTATCCAATGGCCCCACGCTGGCCTTCAAGGACATGGCCATGCAGTTGCTGGGCAACCTGTTCGAGTACGAACTGGCACGCCGTGGTGCCGAGCTCAACATCTTGGGTGCGACCAGCGGAGACACGGGAAGTGCCGCTGAATACGCCATGCGTGGCAAGAAGGGCGTGCGCGTCTTCATGACCAGCCCGCACGGACGCATGAGCCCGTTCCAGCAGGCGCAGATGTTCAGTCTGCAGGACGCCAACATCTACAACATCGCCATTGAAGGCGTGTTTGACGATTGCCAGGACATCGTCAAGGTGGTCAGCAACGACCTGGAGTTCAAGCGCAAGTACAAGATCGGCACCGTCAACTCCATCAACTGGGCGCGCTTGCTGGCTCAGGTGGTGTACTACTTTGCTGGCTACATCCAGGCTACCGAGAGCAACAGCGAGCGGGTTTCTTTCAGCGTGCCCAGCGGCAATTTCGGCAACGTCTGCGCCGGCCATGTGGCCCGCATGATGGGCCTGCCCATAGCCAAGCTGGTGGTCGCCACGAATGAGAACGATGTGCTCGACGAATTCTTCCGCACCGGGGTTTACCGCGTGCGGGGCAGCGCCGATACCTTCGAGACTTCCAGCCCCTCCATGGATATTTCCAAGGCCAGCAACTTCGAGCGCTTTGTGTTCGACCTGCTGGGGCGCGATGGGTCACGTATCAAGTCTTTGTTTGGCGACGCCGTCAACAGCCAGGGGCGTTTTGATCTGAGTGCGGATCCGCGTTTCGCAGAAGCCGCCACCCGTTTTGGTTTTGTCAGCGGCCGGAGCACGCATGCGGATCGGCTGCAAACCATCCGCGCAACGTGGGAGCAGCACGGTTTCATGATCGACCCCCATACCGCGGATGCACTCAAGGTGGCGCTGGAAAATCGCGCTGCGTCCAAGACCATGGTGGTTCTGGAAACGGCATTGCCGATCAAGTTCTCATCCACGATTGTGGAAGCGCTGGGCCGTGAGCCGCAACGCCCTGCGGGCTTTGAAGGTATTGAGGCGTTGCCCAAGCGCGTGCAGGTCATGTCGGCCGACGCCAATGCGGTGAAGGCTCTGATCGCCCGCGAGTGTGGCTACTGATACGCAGGACAAGATGGCTACCGTGCAGCGTGCGCCACTGAAGTCACTGGACGAGGCGCTGGCGCAATTGCTGGCCTCGGTGACACCGATTTCCCAGACCGAACGGGTCGCAACGCTGGAGGCCGATGGCCGTGTGCTGGCGCAGGAGGTGGTTTCTGCCCTCCACGTTCCGCCGCAGGACAACAGCTCCATGGACGGCTATGCGGTGCGGTGCCAGGACATTGCTGTGGCTGGAGTGGTGTTGCCGGTGTCCCAGCGCATCCCGGCAGGGGCCGCTGGATCGCCCTTGCAACCCGGGACCGTGGCACGCATATTTACGGGCGCTCCTGTGCCATTGGGCGCTGATTCCATCGTCATGCAGGAAGATTGCGCGGCAGTTGAGGGCATCGAAGGTTCGCCAGCGCAAGTGCAGGTGAATGCGATCCCAAAGGTGGGGCAGTGGATTCGGCGAGCGGGTGAAGACGTGACCCGTGGCGCCGTGGTTCTAGCCAAGGGACAGCGCCTGGGACCGGCGGCGCAGGGCATGGCCGCCAGCGTGGGCATGGACAGTCTTGCCGTGGTGCGCAAGCCGCGTGTGGCGCTGTTTTCCACGGGCGATGAACTGGTCATGCCTGGCGCGGTAGCGCCACAGGACATGAGGCCTGGTGCCATCTACAACTCCAACCGGTTTTTCCTGAGCAGCCTGCTGCGGCGTATGGGTTGCGAGGTGACGGACTTTGGCATCGTGCCTGACACATTGGAGGCAACCGTAGGCACTTTGCGCGAGGCCAGTGCCTCCCATGACTTGGTGCTGACCAGCGGTGGCGTGTCCACTGGAGAAGAGGACCACATCAAACCCGCGGTGCTGCAACTGGGTAGCCTGGATCTGATGCAGATCGCCATGAAGCCCGGCAAGCCATTTGCCCACGGAAGGGTGGCGCAAGCGCACTTTATCGGGCTGCCCGGCAATCCGGTGTCCAGCTTTGTGACGTTCCTGCTGCTGGTGCGGCCCTTTCTGCTACGTCTACAAGGGGTTGAGAGCGTGGCCCCCACGGTGGAACTGGTTCGGGCCGATTTCGACTGGCCACGTGCCGACAAACGCCGCGAATTCCTGCGTGTGCGGCGCAGTGCCCAAGGCAGTCTGGAATTGTTTCCCAACCAGAGTTCCGGCGTGCTGACCTCTGCGGTGTGGGGTGACGGCTTGCTGGACAACCCCGGCGCAAACGTTATCCAGAAAGGTGATGTGGTGCGTTTCCTGCCTTTTTCGGACCTGCTTGCATGAAGATCACTGTGCGCTATTTCGCCTCCATTCGAGAGGCTCTGGGTACCGGTGCTGAAGCGTGGGAGACGCAGGCTGACACGCTGGCACTGCTGCGCGACGAGCTGATTGCGCGCCCCGGTGCCTTTGCAGAAGTGCTTGCGCGCGGGCGTGCGGTGCGCATGGCGCTCAACCAGGTCATGAGCAGCGAATCCGCAGCCCTCAGCGAAGGCTGCGAAGTAGCATTTTTTCCGCCCGTCACGGGCGGTTAAGCGGTCGCGAACTGCTTTTCCAATAAATCCATGGCAAAGGCCTGTCGAGCCGGCATCATTGGTTCGCGCAGGCTGTTGTCAATCAACCCCATTTGCGCCAGCGCACTCTTGATGCACGCCGGGTTGGGTTCGGCAAACAATGCGGAAACCAGCGGCACCAAGGGCTTCCAGTGCGCCCGTGCCTCTGCCAGGTCACCGCTACTGATCAGACGGATCACGGCCGCAAAATCCTCCGTGCGCACATGGCTGCTGGCGGCAATGGCACCGCGCCCACCGGCTGCCACCGTGCTGAAAATCTGGTGGTCCTCACCGGCCAGCACTTGCAGCTGGCCATCCGCAATCAGCTGCTGCGTCTTGGCGGCGCTGCCACCGCAGTCCTTGATACCCTGGATATTGGGATGCAGGGCCAAGTGTTGCAGCGTCTGTACGGACATCTCCACGCCTGTGCGGTAGGGAATGTCGTAGATCAGCACGGGCTGGCTGGCGGCGCTGGCAATGGTCTCAAACCAATGCAGCAGCCCATCCTGTGAGGGGCGGATGTAGTGGGGTGCTGCGACCAGCAGACCATGCAGGGGATGGTCCGCTGCCTTGCGCACAAAGGCCAGGGCATCCTGCAGGTTGTAGCCGGAGTAGCCCAGAATGGCGGGGAGCCCATCGGCATGTTCCAGGACCGTCTCCAGCACCTCCCATTGCTCCTGCTTGCTGAGCGCTGCCGCCTCACCCGTGCTGCCGCAGACCACATAGCCGGCAATACCTGTCTGGCGGTAGTGGGCCAGCAGCCGCTTGAGCGCCACATGGTCCACCGCCCTGGTATCGGCGGTGAAGGGGGTTATCAAAGGAATCCACAGTCCGGAAAAATCGGCTGTGGAGGGCGAGACTGTCTGCGCTGTCGGCATACCTTGTCCAATCAAAAAATGACCGCAAAAGCCGCCTGCAAAAAAGCGCTGAATCCGGGACCGGGCCCATACGGGCAACTGGTTTGGTTCCATCGCTCATCTGAGGACGGAACCGAAGCTCCGGTCAGATGAGCTTGGTCTTCTTGGATTTGCTGACGCAGGTGTTTCCGCACGCAACCGTCTGGATGGTGCGGGAGGCGGGAAGAACACATGCGAACAACATGGACTGAAGTGTAGCAGTGCAACCAACGGTGCCTGATGCCAAAATGCCGCCATGACACATGCACGCGTATCCATCCAGACCCAGGACTTTGATTTGTCGGAAGAAGTGGCGCGCCTGCGCGCGCTGGACAAGCGGGTCGGGGCGGTGTGCAGTTTTGTGGGCACGGTCAGGGATCGCAATGGTGATGCCGATCCATCGGTGCAGTCCATGGAGCTGGAGCATTACCCTGGGATGACGGAGAAATCGATCGAAGCCATGATCGACGAGGCGCACAAGCGTTTTGACATCTTCGGCGCACGGGTAGTGCACCGGGTCGGGCTGCTGCAGCCTCTGGATCAGATTGTTCTGGTGGCGGTCACCTCGGCGCACCGGGGCGAGAGCTTCAAGGCCTGTGAGTTCCTGATGGATTACCTGAAGACGCAGGCGCCGTTCTGGAAGAAAGAAACCACGCCCGACGGTGCCCATTGGGTGGATGCACGGGTCAGTGATGACGCGGCTTTGTTGCGTTGGGGGATCAGTGGAGGCAACGCGGCATAGTTGCCTGGCTTTTGGTGGGTTGATGCGGGGGTAGCGTAGGCCCCTCATGCGTTCCCTTGGGCCGCAAAATTGGGGCCTACGCTACCCCCGCATCAACCTGTCGGCGTCGTTGGTCCAGGCACGAAGGCACAACCCGCGCAAAAAACAGTTCTTTGACGCAAATCAGCCTTTGGCAGACCTAAGTGCCCCAATGCACTTGAAAAGCAAGCCGCTAGCCCCCAAGCTGTGAAGCAACCGACCTAACCGTCAAAGGAATTCACATGCGTACCGACAAACTCACGACTAAATTTCAGGAAGCCCTGGGTGATGCCCAGTCTCTGGCATTGGGCAATGACCATGCCTATATCGAACCCGTCCACGTGCTGGTGGCCATGCTGCGGCAGCAGGACGGCCCCAAGGCACTTTTGCAACGTGCAGGCGTCAATGTCAACAACCTGCTGGCAGCAGCTGAAGCCGCTGTCAAGAAGCTGCCCACAGTGCAGGGTCAAGAACAGGTGCAGGTGGGGCGTGACACTGTTACTTTGCTGCAGGCAGCCGAGAAGGAGTCCATCAAGCGGGGCGATCAGTTCGTTGCCAGCGAACTGTTTCTGCTGGCCATGGCCGACCACAAGGGGGATGTCGGCAACTTGGCACGCGCCAATGGCCTGACCCGCAAGAGCCTGGAAGCCGCCATTGATGCCGTGCGTGGTGGACAGAACGTGGACAGCGCCGATGCAGAAGACCAACGCGAGTCGCTCAAGAAGTACTGCATCGACCTGACTGAACGCGCCCGTCAGGGCAAGCTGGACCCGGTGATCGGTCGCGATGACGAGATCCGCCGTGCCATCCAGGTGCTGCAGCGCCGTACCAAGAACAACCCGGTTCTGATTGGTGAGCCCGGCGTGGGCAAGACCGCCATCGTGGAAGGCCTGGCACAGCGTATCGTGGCCGGCGAAGTGCCGGACTCTCTGAAGGGCAAGCGCGTGCTGTCGCTGGACATGGCATCCCTGCTGGCGGGTGCCAAGTTCCGCGGTGAGTTTGAAGAGCGGTTGAAGAACGTACTCAAGGATCTGGCCAAGGATGGCGGCCAGACCATTGTGTTCATTGACGAACTGCACACCATGGTGGGCGCTGGCAAGGCTGAGGGCGCCATGGACGCGGGCAACATGCTCAAGCCCGCGCTGGCCCGCGGCGAGTTGCACTGCGTGGGTGCCACCACGCTGGACGAATACCGCAAATACATCGAGAAGGACGCTGCGCTGGAGCGCCGCTTCCAGAAAATCCTGGTGGGTGAACCCACGGTCGAGGCCACCATCGCCATCTTGCGTGGCCTCAAGGAGCGCTACGAGGTGCACCATGGAGTGGACATCACCGACCCGGCCATCGTGGCCGCCGCCGAGCTGTCCAATCGCTACATCACCGACCGTTTCCTGCCGGACAAGGCCATCGACCTGATCGACGAGGCAGCCTCCAAGATCAAGATCGAGCTGGACTCCAAGCCCGAGGTCATGGACAAGCTGGACCGTCGACTGATCCAGTTGCAGATCGAACGCGAAGCCGTGAAGAAGGAAAAGGACGAAGCGTCAATCCAGCGCCTCAAGCTGATCGATGAAGAGATCAAGAGCCTGCAAAAGGAAATCGCCGATCTGGAGGAAATCTGGAAGGCAGAGAAAGCCACGGCACAAGGCAGCGCCAATGTGCGGGAAGAAATTGACAAGCTGCGCCAGCAGATCGAAGCACTGACCCGCAAGGGCGATCTGGCCAAGGTGGCCGAGTTGCAATACGGCAAGCTTCCCGAGTTGGAAAAACGCCTGAAAGAAGCGCAGGAAAACGAATCCGGCAAGGCCAGAGCCAAAGGCAAGGAAGGCACCGGACCGCAATTGCTGCGTACCCAGGTGGGCGCCGAGGAAATTGCCGAGGTGGTGAGCCGTGCCACGGGCATTCCCGTTTCCAAGATGATGCAGGGCGAGAAGGACAAACTGCTGCAGATGGAAGACAAGCTGCACCGGCGCGTGGTGGGGCAGGAAGAGGCCATCTCGGCCATTGCCAACGCCATCCGCCGTTCGCGCTCGGGTCTGTCCGACCCGAACCGCCCCACCGGCTCTTTCCTGTTTCTGGGCCCCACCGGTGTGGGCAAGACCGAACTGTGCAAGGCGCTGGCGGGCTTCCTGTTTGACAGCGAAGACCATCTGATCCGCATCGACATGAGCGAGTTCATGGAGAAACACTCGGTCGCACGCTTGATCGGTGCGCCTCCGGGCTACGTGGGTTACGAAGAGGGCGGCTACCTGACGGAAGCCGTGCGTCGCAAACCCTATGCAGTGCTGCTGCTCGACGAAGTGGAGAAGGCCCATCCGGACGTGTTCAACGTGCTGTTGCAAG
Source organism: Rhodoferax sp. GW822-FHT02A01 (assembly GCF_038784515.1). Classification (NCBI taxonomy): domain Bacteria; kingdom Pseudomonadati; phylum Pseudomonadota; class Betaproteobacteria; order Burkholderiales; family Comamonadaceae; genus Rhodoferax; species Rhodoferax sp. GW822-FHT02A01. The sequence continues at coordinate 4,597,904 of NZ_CP152376.1, read as the reverse complement.
TGCTCGACGATGGCCGTCTGACCGATGGCCAGGGCCGTACCGTGGACTTCAAGAACACCATCATCGTGATGACCAGCAACATCGGCTCGCATCTGATCCAGAGCATGGTGGGCCAGGACAGCGAAGACATCAAGGAGGCTGTGACCGGCGAGCTGAAGAACCACTTCCGTCCCGAGTTCCTCAACCGCATTGATGAGACCGTGGTGTTCCATGCGCTGGATGCGCAGCACATCGCGTCGATCGCCAAGATCCAGTTGCAGGTGCTGATGGCACGTCTGTCCAAGATGGACCTGACACTGGAAGTGTCGGACGCCGCTGTGGCCGAGCTGGCTAAGGTGGGTTTCGATCCGGTGTTCGGGGCTCGACCATTGAAGCGGGCTATCCAGCAGCGCATCGAGAACCCGCTGTCCAAGCTGCTGCTGGAAGGCCGCTTTGCGCCCAAGGCAACGATCAGCGTGGGGGTCGACCCGATTCAGTCACCGGGCCAGTTCAGCTTCAGCTGAAGCCTGAACCGGTAGGGCGAGTCACTGTCCTGGCGGTGACTTAGCGGCGGACAGGGGAATGCGTGGGCGTCTAAGATGCGCGCATGACCTCTGCATCCGCCGCTTCCCTTTCCACTGCCGCGCCTCTGCGTCAGGACGCCACTGTCATTGGCCTGGTCGGTCTGGCGCACGCCAGCTCGCATTTCAGCCATCTGATCCTGCCGCTGATGTTTCCGGTCTTCATGAAAGAGTTCGGCCTCAACTTCTCGCAGGTCGGGTTGTTGATGACCGTGTTTTTCATTGTCTCCGGTGTTGGCCAGGCCTGTGCCGGTTTTGTGGTGGACCGGCTGGGCGCCAGGCCACTGCTGTTTGCCGCGATGGTGATCTTTGTTCTCACCTGTCTGGCTGCGTCCATGGTCAACGGCTACGCCGGCTTGATTGCCGTTGCCACGCTGGCCGGTGCGGGCAATGCGACTTTCCATCCGGTGGACTTCACCATCCTGAACCAGCGGGTGTCGCAGCCGCGCCTGGGATATGCCTTCAGCGCCCATGGCCTTACCGGCAATCTGGGCTGGGCAGCCGCGCCCGTCTTCATGGCTGGCATCACGGCTGGATTCGGCTGGCGCAACGCCTACGTGGCGGCGGCGCTGATGTATGTGCTGATTCTGATTCTGCTCGTTCTGCAGCGCGACAAACTTAGCACCCAGGTGGTGCACAAGCCGCATGTGGCCGACCCGTCGGTCAAGACCGAACATGCCATGGCCTTCATGAAGCTGCCGGTGGTGTGGTGGTGTTTCGCCTTCTTCCTGCTCTCCACCATGACCCTGGCCGTTGTGCAGGGTTTTGCCGTGTCCATTCTCAAGGCCATGTACGGCGTTGATTTTGAGGCCGCCACCATGACCATTACTGCCTACATGTTGGCCGGTGCTGTGGGCGTCTTTGTGGGAGGCTTTGTGGCGGCGCGCAACGTCAACAGTGACCGTGTCGTTGCCTTGTGCATGGCCGTCGGGGCCATACTTCTGGCCTTGTGCGGCACCGGTTGGCTGGGCTCCCAGGCTGCCATGGTGATACTGGCGTCCACCGGTTTTGCCATCGGCATTGGCAACCCGTCGCGCGACATGATGATCAAGAAGGCAACGCCCAAAGGTGCGACGGGGCGCGTGTATGGCCTGGTCTATTCCGGCCTGGACACCGGATTCGCAATCTCACCGTTGCTCTTTGGCGCACTGATGGACCATGGTCACTACGGCGCCACATTGCTGGGGGCCGCTGTGGTTTTAATGCTCAGTGTGGTGGTGGCGCTGGGCGTGGGTCAACGCACGCAGCATTGAAAAAGCGCTCGCCTCAGAGCTTTTCCAGCAGCCCCTGCAGTCGCCATTGCAGGGGGTTGAGTCCCATGACCAGCAGGCAGGCCAGCAGGATGAGCGCACCACCCATGGCCATGGCAAGGCCGGTGGGCTCGCTCAGCAGCAGCACCGCCCACAGCACGCCAAAGCCGGTGCTCATGAAGGTGGAGCTGAGTGCTGCCATGGGAGGTACGTGGCGCATGATGCGCATGTACATCCAATAGGCCAGGCCGGAAGTCACGATACCGGTCACTGCCACTGCGGCCAGTGCGTGCCACTCAAAGTGGGCGCGGGGAAGGTCGTAGACCGCGCCAGGCACCATCAGCAGCACCGCAGTCGCATGCATGCCAGCAGTGATCTGCAGCGGCTCCATACGGGCAATGGCTCTTTTCAGAAACGGTGTGGATATGCCGGAAATGGCGGCTCCGGCCATGCAGGTAATCGCCGCCACAACCAGAGGCAGCGTGGGCTCCACCGGTCCCAAACGAACCAGTAGCGCAGCGCCTGCCAGGCCCAGCAGGCTTCCCAGAACCTTGGGCGCGGTGAGATGCTCCTCCTTCATCAGAGCCGACGCGAAGGCGCCGAACATGACGGAGGTGACGGTCAGCAATGAGCCATATCCCGCAGGCAGTTGCAGCGAAGAGCGCGCATACAAGGTGTGGGGGCCCGCAACGGCCAGCAGGCCCAGCAGGATCAGTTCCTTCCAGTGCCGCCAGGGCCAGGGCGTCTTGAGTTTCCACATGATCAGGCTGAGCATGACCGTTGCCAGCAGCATGCGCAGGGCCGCCGCCAGATTGGGGCCAAGCGCAGGTGCGGCAATGCGTGTCAGCATGAACGATGCCCCCCACAGCGCGGACAGGGCAACCAGCTGAAAAAAGTATTTGGCTTTCACTGAAACACATTCTGCTGCATGCCCGCAGTGCCTGACTATGCCGAAAGCGACACTTTGTACCGCGATTGGCAGGGCGAGGCATACGCAACGGCAATTGCTGCACCTAGAATCCCTCATGATCAAACATGGGCAATCGGGCAATACGCGCTGGCCGAAATGGCCGCTCCAGCGCGCCATTGCAGTGTTTGCACTGGTGGTGGGCGTCGTGATTTGTGTCCTGTTTGCCTACGGCCTTTGGCGTGATTACCCATCGGCGGTGACGCTCGCCGTCCCACCGGAAGAAATCCTTAGCCACTGGCGCAAGCGTGCCCTTTACGAGTCCATGGCCGTGCTTGCGGTACTGCTGTTCCTGGCCGTGTGTACAACCGTGGTGCTGGCGCAGTTGCGCAGACGCATGCAGGCGGAGTCCGCGTTGCAGCTCAGTGAAATCTCGGTGCTGAAGTCATCGCTTCCCACACTCTGGATTGGCTCGGATGGGCAGATTTTGCGGGTGAACCAGGCGACCTGTGACCTTCACGGTTATACCGAAGCCCAGATGTTGTCCATGACCGTGATGGACCTGAACCCCAGTATGCCCGCAGCGCACTGGCCGGGGCATTGGAAGCGCTTGCGCAAGGCCGGTCACATGCAGTTCGAGACGACCCACCGCACGGCAAGCGGCGCCGTGGTGCCCATAGAAGCCGAGTTGAATTTCATCGTGTTTGATGGCCGCGAATACAACTTCGCTTTCTTGCGGGACCTGACCGCACGCAAGCAGACCGAAGCGGAAATCCAGCGCAGCGGCGCGATGTTGCGCGGTGCGATGGACGCAGTGGACGAGGCCTTTGTCCTGTTCGACAGCGATGACACGCTGGTGTATTGCAATGACAAGTACACCCAGCTCTATCCCCAGTTGCGTGACGTGGTGGTGCCCGGCGCCAAGTTTGAGGACATGATTCGTGAAGGCACACGGCGCGGCCTGTACCGCGAATCGCAAGGGCGTGAAGAGGAGTGGATTGCCGAGCGCCTGAGGGCTCACCGCCAAGGCGACGAGACCCGCGTGCAAGTACGGGATGATGGCCGCGTCATGCGCGTAATAGACCGTCGTACGCCCGAAGGAAACATTGTGGGCATACGCATCGACATCACGGACATGGTGCGCGCTACCGAAGAAGCGCAGGAGGCCTCCCGCTACAAGAGCCAGTTCCTGGCCAATATGAGCCACGAGATCCGCACGCCCATGAATGCCATCCTGGGATTGCTGGCACTGCTGCAGAAGACCGAGCTGACTGCCACGCAGCGCGACTATGCCGAAAAGACGCTGGGCGCTGCCCGTTCATTGTTGGGACTGGTGAACGACATTCTGGATTTCTCCAAGGTCGAGGCCGGCAAGATGGAGCTGGATCTGCAGCCTTTGCTGCTGGAGCGCATGCTGGATGACATTGCGGTGATTGCCTCCTCCAGCGTTGGTACCAAGTCAGTCGAGGTGTTGTTCGACATCGCAGCCGATGTGCCGGCCGAAGTGGTGGCGGATGGGTTGCGGCTGCAACAGGTACTTCTCAATCTGCTGGGCAACGCCATCAAGTTCACGGAAGAAGGTCAGGTGGTCTTGCGCATCCGTGTCGTTCCCACGCAGTCGGCAGACGCGGGTCAGGGAGTCGAGTTTGCGGTGATGGACACCGGCATCGGCATTCCGCCGGACAAGCAGGAGCATGTATTTACCGGCTTTTCGCAGGCTGAATCCACCACGACCAGGCGCTTTGGCGGCACTGGCCTCGGTCTGGCTATTTGTCGGCGGCTGGTGGCGCTGATGGGCGCGGAATTGCGTCTTCAGAGCACACCGGGGCAGGGCAGCACATTCCGCTTCACGCTTCCCCTGTCGCGCACAGGGCGTGGCGACACGCTGGTGCTTGGGGCCCAGCTGTCCAAGCGGCCGCTGCGTGTGCTCATCGTGGATGACCACGCGGCGGCGCGCGATGTGATTGGCAACCTGACGCGTGCCTGGGGATGGCACACCGAATCGGTAGCTGGCGGGGAACAGGCGCTGCAGCGGCTGCAGAGCAATGCGCAAGGTGAGCCTTCGGGTTGGGATGTCATCCTGCTGGATTGGCAGATGCCCGGCATGGACGGCTGGGAAGCGGCAAGACGAATCCGGGCACTGCCCCAAACCGCCATGCAGCGCCCGCGCATCGTGATGCTGACGGCCAATTCCCGCGACACGCTCGCCGTGCGTCCGCAGCAGGAGCAGGCCCTGGTCGAGTGCCTGCTGTTCAAGCCTGTGACTCCCAGGGCATTGCAGGACGCTGCGCTGGGGCGTCTTCCCGCTGATACCCGCGTGCTGCAGACCCGCAACGGCAACTGCCCACTGGCGGGCATGCGTATCCTGGTCGTGGAGGACAACCTGATCAACCAGCAGGTTGCTGAGGAGCTGCTGCACGCAGAGGGGGCATCGGTCTCGCTTGCTGCCAACGGTCAGCTGGGTGTGGATGCAGTACGGACGTCCGAGCCGGCGTTTGATGTCGTCCTGATGGATATCCAGATGCCCGTGCTCGACGGTTATGGTGCCACCCGCAAGATCCGTCAGGAGTTGGGCTTGACCGCACTACCTATCGTGGCGATGACCGCCAACGCCATGGCCAGCGACCGGGCAGCCTGTCTGGCGGCCGGCATGAACGAGCATGTGGGAAAGCCCTTTGATACGCAGCACCTGGTGACGGTGCTGCTGCAAGTGACCGGCAGAGCGCCGGCTGAATTCAATAGTGTGGTCGATAGCGAAGTGGAATTTTCCAGTCCCTACCTCGACGTGAAGACCGCCGTGGATCGGCTTTCCGGCATGCAGGACGTGTATCTCGGGCTGGTGCCGGAATTCGTGAAAGCGCTGGACCTGGTGGATGCGCATTATCGTCAGGCCGTGCTACAGCACGACATGCCGTCACTCGTGGCCCAGATGCATTCACTCAAAGGCGTAGCCGCCACGCTGGGGGCGCAGCCCTTGTCGGACCATGTGGCGGGCCTGGAAGCACGGTTCAAGCAATGCACGAAGGCAGACGAGGCGCTGGACCACCTGCCCGCGCTGGCGACCCTGGTGCAGGCCACCCGAATGGCCGCTGAACGGGTTCTGCAGCAGCTGGATGCCGCCGTTGTTTCGTCTGTAGCTTCGCCCGCACCTGCATCGCGTGCCCACCCGGCTGCGAGTGCGCAGCAGTGGGCTACTGCGCAAGTTTTCCTGCGCTCTCTGTGTGCCTTGATGGCCAGGAGCGACCTGGACGCATTGGAACAATTCGCCCAGCGTGGTGATGCCTTGGAGGCGCTGGACCCCGATGCAGTCGACGCCATCGGGCGCTCGCTTCAGCTGCTGGATTTCAGAACCGCCATGCAACTGTGTGCGGTGCAGAGCAGGGCGTTACCGCAGGCGTCTAGTTGACTGGCTCTTGACTTAGGTCAGTCATTGAATAACGCACAGGCGTAGAGTTACCCCACAGTGCTAGCCGCACATCGAAGGGGAATCGAATGCAAGTAGTACAGGCAGACGTCGCCATCATTGGCGCAGGAGGTGGCGGGCTGAGAGCGGCCATTGCCGTGGCCGAAGCCGATCCCACGCTGCGCGTGGCCCTGGTATCCAAGGTCTATCCCATGCGCAGCCACACAGTGGCTGCAGAAGGCGGTGCCGCAGCGGTCACGCAGGCGCATGACAGTCTGGAGGCGCACTTTCACGACACAGTAGCCGGAGGCGACTGGCTGTGCGAGCAAGATGTGGTTGAGTCCTTTGTGGCGCAGGCCCATGACGCCATGGTGCAGATGGAGCACTGGGGCTGTCCCTGGAGCCGGCGCCCAGACGGCCATGTGAACGTGCGCGCCTTTGGCGGCATGAAGATCGAGCGCACCTGGTTTGCCGCGGACAAGACCGGCTTTCATATGCTGCACACCTTGTTCCAGACTTCCATCAAGTACCCGTCCATCCAGCGTTTTGACGAATATTTCTGTGTGGATCTGGTGCAGGACGAAGGCCGTGTGCAGGGCGCGGTGGTCATCAACATCGCGACCGGCGAGTTCACCCTGATTCAAGCCAAGGCGGTCATCATCGCCACCGGCGGTGCGGGCCGCGTGTTCCGCGAGAACACCAACGGCGGCATCGTCACCGGTGACGGCATGGCGCTGGCCTACCGCCACGGCGTGCCGTTGCGCGATATGGAGTTTGTCCAGTATCACCCAACCTGCATGCCCGGCACCGGGCTGCTGTTTACCGAAGCTTGCCGGGGCGAGGGCGGCTTTCTGCTCAACAAGGACGGCTACCGCTACCTGCAGGACTATGGCCTGGGACCGGCCACGCCGGAGCCGCGCAACAAGGCCATGGAGCTGGGCCCGCGTGACCGCCTGAGCCAGGCCTTCTGGCACGAGAAACAAAAAGGCCGCACCGTGACCACACGCCACGGTGAAGTGGTGCATCTGGATCTGCGCCATCTGGGCGAGAAGAAATTGCGTGAGCGCCTGCCGCAAATCTATGAGCTGGCGGTGGAATACCTGGGTGTGGACCCGGCCAAGGAACCGATTCCCGTGTTGCCTGCCGTGCACTACACCATGGGCGGCATCATTGCCGACGGCAATACGGCGGCCACTTTGCCGGGGCTGTATTCGGTGGGCGAATGCTCCAGCGTGGGCATACACGGTGCCAACCGCCTGGGCTCCAACTCACTAACGGAGTTGATCGTGTTTGGAAAGATTGCTGGCGAGCAGGCCGTGCGTTTTGCCAAGGAACAGGGCAAGCAGGGCGCACCGGTCGCACGCTTGCTAGAGCAGGCCAACGACGCACAAGCCAGTGCCGAGGCACTGCGCACGCGCCGCACGGGGACTGAACGCGTGGCCACCATCCGCCGTGAAATGGCGCAGACCATGGAAGACGGTTGCGGCATCTACCGCATGGAGTCCACCATGCAGAAGACCTGTGACAAGCTGGCCGAGCTGCGCCAGCGTTACAAGAACATCAAACTGGACGACACGTCGCAAGGCTGGAACACCGACTGGCTGCTGGCCATCGAACTGGGCTATCTGCTGGAAGTGGCCGAGGCCATGGCCCATTCGGCGCTCAACCGACGTGAATCGCGCGGCTCGCACCAGCGGCTGGACGGTTTTGAGGTACGGGACGACGTCAACTTCCTGCAGCATTCGCTGGCCTACTACCAGGGCGACGGACCGCCGCGCATAGCCTACGGTCCCGTCAAGATCACCAGCTCGCAACCCGGTACCCGTGCCTATGGTGCAGCCGGAGAGAAGGCAGATGCCGAGCAGCATGCCAAGGAGAAGTCAAATGGCTGAGCCCAGCAAAATCATAGAGATTCAGGTACTGCGCTACCGCCCCGAGCAGGAATCCGTTCCGGTGTGGCAGAGCTACCAGGTGCCGTTCACCGAAGACATGTCGGTGCTGCAGGGACTGCAGCACATCAAGGACGAGATTGACGGCACGGTGAGCTTTCGCTGGTCCTGCCGCATGGCGATCTGCGGCAGCTGCGGCATGATGATCAACTCCAAGCCCAGCCTGTCGTGCCAGACCTTCTTACGCGATCTTTTGCCGGGGCCGGTGCGGGTGGAAGCACTGGCGCATCTGCCCATCGAGCGCGACCTGATCGTGAGCGTAGAGCCTTTCGTGAAGAAGCTCGAAAGCATCAAGCCCTACATCATCCCCAAGGAAGAGCGTACCCTGGCCCAAGGTGAGTATCTGCAAACGCCCGCGCAACTGGAGAAGTTCGAGCAGTTCAGCTCTTGCATCAACTGCATGCTGTGCTATGCCGCCTGCCCGCAGTTCGGCTTGAACCCCGACTTCACCGGACCCGGCGTGTTGGCCCTGCTGCATCGCTACAACGCTGACTCGCGCGATGGCGGGCGCGCACAGCGCATGGAAATATTGAATGCGGAAGAAGGAGTCTGGAGTTGCACTGCGGTGGGCTACTGCTCCGAGGTTTGCCCCAAAGGCGTGGACCCTGCCAATGCCGTTAACCAGAACAAGGTGAACAGTGCCCTGGACTACTTCATCCGTTTCCTCCCCAAGAAAGGAGAACCAGCATGAAGCCCGAATCCAACAGCGGCGGCGTTCGCCGCAATCCGCCTTATGTGCGCCCCATGGAGGGCTGGTGGAGGCGCAATCCTTTCTTCGTGCGCTACATGGCGCGTGAGGTCACCGCAGTGGGCGTGTGGGTGTATGCGCTCATCTTGACCGTGGGGGTGGTCCGGCTGGCGCAAGGCGAGGCCGCTTGGAATGGCTGGTTGCTGGCCTTGCAGTCGCCCATGTCCATCGTGCTGCATCTGGTGCTGCTGGTCTGCATGGTGCTGCATGCCTACAGTTGGTTTGAAATCATGCCCAAGACCATGGCGCCTATCGTGGTGGGTGGCGAGCGGGTCTCCGCAGAGCGCATCCAGCGCAGCGGCTGGACCGCTGCCGTGGTGGTGACGATTGTTGTGCTGCTGCTGGCAGTGTGGAGCCAATCATGAAACGTTCCAACGCACCGTTTTTCTGGCTGATGTTTGGCGCAGGCGGCATGCTCTCGGCCTTGCTGGGCACGGCGCTGATCTTCATCACCGGTCTGGCCGCGCCACTGGGAGTCGGATTGAAGACCGACTTCATGAGTTATTCGCGCACGCTGGCTTTTGCGCAGAACTTCGTCGGCAAGGGTTTTGTTTTTGTGGTCATCGTGCTGTTTGCCTGGCATGCCGCGCACCGCATCTTTCACAGCCTGCATGACGTTGGCATTCCGCATGGCACGCCTTCCAAATTGGTGTGCTATGGCAGCGCATTGGTGATGACGCTGGTGGCTGCCTACAGCTTGCTGCATATCGGGTTTTAGGGAGCATGTGCCGGTCAGGTTTGTGTGCTGCAGACCACAGTGCCAGAGTTGCAAATCGGGAGCCTCCCCGTTATGGTTGATGACCCATAAAAACAGGAGACAACGTGGCACTTTCCGACATCGACATTGCGCAGGCTGCAAGCCTTGTTCCCGTCATACAACTGGCCAGGGAGCGGCTTGGCATTCCGGCCGAAGCGCTGGAGCCCTATGGTCACTACAAGGCCAAGATTGATCTGGGCTGGCTGGACCGGCATCCCGGCCCCGACGGCAAACTCATTCTGGTGACGGCCATCAGCCCGACTCCCGCGGGCGAAGGCAAGACCACTACCACAGTCGGACTGGGCGACGCGCTCAACCGCATCGGCAAGAAGGCGGTCATCGCCTTGCGCGAACCGTCGCTGGGGCCGGTGTTTGGCATGAAGGGCGGCGCCGCAGGCGGTGGCTATGCGCAGGTGGTTCCCATGGAGGACATCAATCTGCACTTCACCGGCGACTTCAGTGCCATCGCATTGGCGCACAACCTGCTTGCCGCATTGCTCGATAACCACATCCACCACGGAAATGCCTTGGGGCTCGATGTGCGCCGTATCACCTGGCGCCGTGTGATGGACATGAACGACCGGGCTTTGCGCAACATCGTGGTGTCGCTGGGTGGCCCAGGCAATGGCTATCCGCGCGAAGATGGTTTTGACATCGTGGTGGCGTCCGAGGTCATGGCCATCTTCTGCCTGGCCACCTCTCGCCGGGATTTGAAGGAGCGGCTGGGCAACATCATCGTAGGTTACACGCGCGAACAGCTGCCAGTGCGCGCACGCGATCTGCAGGCGCACGGCGCCATGGCGGCATTGCTCAAGGATGCCATCAAGCCCAACCTGGTCCAGACCCTGGAAAACAACCCAGCCATCATCCATGGCGGCCCATTCGCCAACATTGCGCACGGCTGCAACACCATTACCGCCACGCGCGCTGCCCTGAAGCTGGGTGACTATGTGGTGACCGAGGCGGGCTTTGGCGCCGATCTGGGGGCAGAGAAGTTCATCGACATCAAGTGCCGCAAGTCGGGCCTGCGGCCGGATGCGGTGGTGGTGGTCGCAACCGTGCGTGCGCTCAAGCACCATGGCGGCGTGGATGCCAAGAACCTGAATGTGCCCGATCTGGCAGCCTTGGAGCGAGGCATGGCCAATCTGGAGCGGCACGTGAGCAACGTGCGCAACCACTACGGCCTGCCATGTGTGGTGTCGGTCAATCACTTTACCTCGGACACGACCGAAGAAATCGATCTGCTGCGCTCCAGCATGGAGCGGTTGGGCGTGCCCATGGTGGTGGCCAGGCATTGGGCCGATGGCTCCAAGGGCGCCGAGGAATTGGCGCGCAAGGTGGTGAAGATCGCAGAGGCGGGCACAGCACGCATGAGCTATGTCTATGAGGACAGTGACTCCTTGTGGGACAAGATGAAAGCGATTGCCACCAAGGTGTATGGCGCTGCAGACATCAATGCCGATGCGGCCATACGCGCGCGCATCCAGAAGCTGCAGGATGACGGCTATGGTCACTATCCAGTGTGCGTGGCCAAGACCCAGTATTCGTTTTCCACCGACCCCAAGCTACGCGCGGCTCCCAGCGGTCACGTCGTGAATATCCGGGAAGTGCGGCTGGCGGCCGGAGCCGAGTTTGTGGTGATGATCTGCGGCGACATCATGACCATGCCGGGCTTGCCAAGGGAGCCGTCCTCCATGCGTATCGACGTGGACGACGATGGAAAGATTTCAGGGCTGTTCTGAGTCGAACGGGTCGAAGTCACCCAACAGGAGGGCGGGCCGTTGCAGCGTTCTGCAAAAGTCGGCCCAACTCTGCTCTGCAGACGTTTCCATGATCACGGACTGTGAGCCAATGCAGGGAGAAGATGCAGCCTCGCTTGCAGCCGTTTCGCTGTTGCCAAGCGATCCGTCAGCATTCTGCGATGGAACAATCACGTTCACCAGGACTTCTCCAATTCAAGGGTGACTAGGGGCGATACATTTCGATCATATTATTGACCAAGCCGAACAAAAAAAAGCCCGCTCTGTTGAAGCGGGCTTTTTCGTGGGCGAAGTAGAAGTTACTTCTTGATATCGACACCGTAGAAGGTGTGCTTGGAGAAGGGGCTCAACTTGAAGTCCACCACTTCCTTGCGCACCGGTGCAATCTGCACGGCGTGGGCGATGGTGAACCAGGGAGCTTGCTCCTTGAACACCACTTGGGCCTTTTCGTACAGCTTGGTGCGTTCGGCGGGGTTGGTCACCTGCTTGGCCTTGAGCACCAGATCGTCAAACGGCTTGTAGCAGAACTTGGCCACATTGGAGCCATTGCTCTTGGCGGAGGCGCAGCCCAGCAAGGTGTTCAGGAAGTTGTCTGGGTCTCCGTTGTCACCGGTCCAACCCATCATGCCCATCTGGTGTTCACCGTTCTGCATGCGCTTGCGGTATTCGCCCCATTCAAAGCTCTTGATTTCGGCCTTCACGCCGATCTTGGCCAGGTCAGCCTGCATCAGCTCGGCAATGCGCTTGGCATTGGGGTTGTAGGGGCGTTGTACCGGCATGGCCCACAGGTCGGTGGTGAAGCCATCAGGGTAGCCTGCAGCAGCCAGCAACTTCTTGGCTTCAGCCGGGTTGTAGGCGTCGTCCTTGATCGCCTTGTTGTACGACCATTGGGTAGGAGGAATCGGGTTGGTTGCGGCCACACCGGTGCTCAGATACACGGCCGACACGATGGCCTTCTTGTCCATGGCCATGTTGAGTGCCTTGCGCACGCGCACGTCGTCAAAAGGCTTCTTGGTGGTGTTATAGGCCAGGTAGCCGATGTTCAGGCCGGGTTGCTCCAGCACGGTGACATTGCTGTCTTTGCGCATGGCATCCAGGTCGGCGGGGTTGGGGTAGGGCAGCACATGGCATTCACCCTTTTGCAGCTTGGCCCAGCGCACCGAGGCGTCTGGTGTGATGGCGAAAATCAGGTCGTCAATCTTGGCCTTGCCGGCCCAGTACTGGGGGAACGCCTTGAAGCGGATGATGGCGTCCTTCTGGTATTGCACCAGCTGGAAGGGGCCGGTACCCAGTGGGTCCTGGTCGATCTTCTCGGGAGTGCCAGCCTTGAGCATGGCAATGGCATATTCCTTGGACTGCACGCCGGCGAACTGCATGGCAAGATTGGCCAGGAAGGGCGCCTCAGGAGCGTTGAGCGTGACCTTGATGGTGTATTCGTCAATCTTGTCCACCGACTTCAGCAGCGATGGCATACCCATGTCGCCAAAGTAGGAGTGGTTGGAACTGGTGACCTTGAAGTAAGGATCGTTCTCTTTCCACTGACGCTCAAACATGAACAATGCGTCGTCGGCATTGAAGTCGCGCGTTGGAGTGAAGTTCTTGTTGCTCTGCCACTTCACGCCCTTGCGCAGATTGAAGATGTATTCGGTGCCGTCTTTGGAGATGGACCATTTCTCAGCCAGTCCGGGAATCACCTTGGTGCCGCCGCGCTCGAAGTTGACCAGGTTGTCGTAGATCTGTTCGGTTACGTCAAACGAAGTGCCGGTGGTGTTGATACTGGGAGAGAAGTTTTCCGGACTGCCCTCAGAGCAGTAGACCAGGGTCTTTGCAGACGCGGCACCTACGGCCAGCAGTGCGGGCAAGGCGATGGCGGCCAGCATCGCAGTCTTGTGCATTTTGAAATGCGCCAGGGTACGTTTCATGGATTTCCTCCGAGAAAAAAATTGCATGTTACGTTACCCGTACGATGTTTTGTCAATCGCAGATCAGTTTGTCATCAATTTCTCAGCTTCAAAGCAGGCAACTTTGCGTCCGCTCAACTCCTGCAGCAATGGTCGCTCGGCATGGCACTGCTGCGTAGCGTGCGGGCAACGCGTCGAGAACACGCAGCCCTTCGGTGGATTGAGTGGGGATGGCAACTCACCCGTCAACACAATGCGTTTGCGGGACTGGCCACTGCCGGCCAGACCGGGTGTGGAAGCCAGCAGTGCCTGGGTGTAGGGATGCAGCGGCTTGCTGAAGATGGCTTCTTTCTCGCCCTGTTCGACGACGCTGCCCAGGTACATCACCAGCACATCGTGGGCAATGTGGCGCACCACGCCCAGATCGTGCGAGATGAATAGATAAGCCAGTCCCAGTTCCTGCTGCAAGTCTGCCAGCAGATTCAATACCTGGGCCTGAATGGAGACGTCCAGTGCCGATACCGGCTCATCGGCCACCACCACCAGAGGGTTGAGCATCAATGCCCGCGCAATGGCAATGCGCTGGCGTTGCCCGCCGGAGAACATGTGCGGGTAGCGGTCGTAGTGTTCCGGACGCAGCCCCACCTTGGCCAGCATGGCATGGGCCTTCTGCGAGCGCATCTCCGCGGTGAGCTCGGTGTTGATCTCCAAGGGCGCTTCGAGAATCTGGCCTATGCGCTTACGTGGATTGAGCGAACCGTACGGGTTCTGGAAAACCAGTTGCACTTTCTGGCGCAGCGTCTTCTTGTCTTGCGCGGTGGCTTTGACAACATCCACGCCGCCTAGCTGAAGAGAGCCTTCCGATGGAGCTTCGATGAGTGAAACCATGCGGGCCAGCGTGGACTTGCCACAGCCCGATTCGCCCACCACAGCCAGCGTCTTGCCCGCTCGCAGCGTGAAGGAAACTCCACTGACCGCTTGCAGTTGTGCAGGCGCGCGCAACGGTCCTCTGCTGATGGGGTACACCTGTTTGAGTTGGTCGGCAACGACCACTGCGTTGTCGCTCATACCGTGCCCTCCGCGATCAGCCCCTTTGCTGCTGCACTGCCCAGGGGAAAGTGGCAGCGTACTGCGCCTTGTGGAGTTTGCCGCAGGGCGGGCCGCTGCTCACATTCGGCACGGTGGTAGTTGCAGCGGGGCCCGAACAGGCAACCGGCTGGGCGGTCGTACAGACCAGGCACCATGCCGGGGATGGTAGTCAAACGGCTGCTGCCGTGGCTGCGCTCGGGCATGGAAGCCATCAGGGCTTCGGTATAGGGATGCATGGGTGTGGCAAACAGGTCTTGGGCGCTGCGCTGTTCCATCAATTGCCCGGCGTACATCACGGCTACCCGTTGCGCCATCTCACTGACCACGCCCATGTTGTGCGTGATCAGCACCAGGGCCATGCCGCGTTCCTTTTGCAGATTGCGCAGCAGGTCCAGGATTTGGGCCTGGATGGTGACGTCCAGCGCTGTGGTGGGCTCATCGGCAATCAGCAACTTGGGATTGCAGGCGATCGCCATGGCAATCATGACCCGTTGGCTCATGCCACCTGAGAATTGGTGGGGGTACAGATTGAGACGGCTCTCGGGCGCGGGAATACCAACCTGCTCCAGCAGTTCGATGGAACGAGTGCGTGCCTGCGCGCGTGTCATGCCCATGTGCAGTTTGAGTGTCTCTGCCAATTGGAATCCCACGGTAAAGCACGGGTTGAGGCTGGTGGTGGGGTCCTGGAAGATCATGGCCAGGTCCTTGCCCGTCATGCGCCGGCGTTCGCGGTCCGTGAGGGTCAACAGATCATGTCCATCAAAGCGCATGGCGTCGGCCTTGACGCGGCCCGGATAGCCCACCAGGCCCATCAGGGCCATCATGGTGACGCTTTTGCCCGAGCCGGACTCTCCGACGATGCCCAGGACCTCGCCGGGCTCGATACGGAAGCTCACGCCATCCACTGCGTGCATCACGCCGTTGTGTGACGGAAACTCCACCGTCAGGTTTTCAATTTCAAGCAGTGCCATGTTGTGGTTCTGTGTGGGTTGCAGCTTTGGATTTCACGAATGCATCAACGTTTGAGTTTGGGGTCCAGCGCATCACGCAAACCATCACCCAGCAGGTTGAATGCCAGCACGGTGATCAGGATGGCCAGGCCGGGGAAGGTCACGACCCACCAGGCGCGCAGCACAAACTCGCGCGCGTCAGCCAGCATGGTGCCCCACTCCGGCGATGGCGGCTGCGCTCCCAGGCCCAGAAAGCCCAGCGCCGCGGCATCCAGAATGGCCGCAGAGATGCCCAGTGAAGCCTGCACGATCAGGGGTGCTGTGCAATTGGGCAGGATCTCGCTGAACATCAGACGCCAATGGCTTGCGCCGCTCATGCGGGCTGCGGTCACGTAGTCGCGCGAAGCCTCGGCAATCACCGCCGCACGCGTGATGCGCACATAGTGCGGCAGCACCACGATGGCCACTGCCAGCATCGCGTTGATCAGACCAGGTCCAAGAATGGCCACGATCACGATGGCCAGCAGCAGACTCGGCAGCGTCAGGATGATGTCCATCAAGCGCATGACGGCCACTTCGAAAACGCCGCGGATGTAACCTGCCAGCAGGCCCAGCACCGTGCCGGTAACGATGGAAATCACCACGACAGCCACACCGATCAGTAGCGACAGCCGTGCACCAAAAATCAGCCGCGAAAGAATGTCACGGCCAATCGCGTCGGTGCCCAGCAGGTGGGCAGAACTACCACCGGTGCTCCAGGCCGGAGGAACCAGAAAGACCGAGTTGTCAGTCGTGTCAGGCGCGTAGGGCGCGATCTGGTTGGCCAGTGCGGCCATCAGAACCACCAGGCAGACAATCACCAAGCCGCCAACCGCACCCTTGTTGGCGGTGAATGAACGCCAGAAGTCACGCAGTGGACTGACGTGCTGCACGATGGCATCGGATTTTGTGGAAGTCATGCTGCTCATGATTGATGCCGGATACGTGGATTGATGATGCCGTAGGTCACGTCCACCAGCAGGTTGACGCCCATCACCACCATGCCCAGCAGCAGCATGCCGCCTTGCAACACGGGGTAGTCGCGGCGGCTGATGGCTTCGATCAGCCACTTGCCCACGCCAGGCCAGGAGAAGATGGTCTCGGTCAGGATGGCGCCGGTGAACAGAACGCCTACCTGCAAGCCGATCACCGTGATCACGGGAATCAGCGCATTGCGCAGGGCATGAACTGCCACTACGCGCAGGTTGGACAGGCCCTTGGCCCGTGCCGTGCGGATGTAGTCCTCGCCCAGCACTTCCAGCATGGCTGAACGGGTCATGCGCGCAATCACTGCCAGCGGATTGGTACCCAGCACGATGGTGGGCAGGATCAGGTGCGACACCGCAGACGCAAAGGCACCGGCCTGGTCCGATAACAGAGAGTCGATCAGCAGAAAGCCCGTCACCGGTTCAAAAAAATACTCCACCGCAATGCGCCCCGATACCGGCGTGAGGTCCAGTTGCACCGAGAACAGCAAGATCAGTAGCAGACCCCACCAGAAAATCGGCATGGAATAGCCCGCCAGCGAGACGCCCATTACACCCTGGTCCAGAAAGGAATTGCGTTTGACTGCGGCCAGAATCCCCGCAGGGATGCCGATGATGAGGGCAAACAGGATGGCACACAGCGCCAGTTCGATGGTTGCCGGAAACAGCGCAGCAAACTCACTGAGTACCGGCGCCTGGGTGATGATGGATTTGCCCAGATCGCCATGCAGCACCTTGCCGATGTAGATGCCGTATTGAACGATCACGGGCTGGTCCAGACCGTACTCGGTCAGCAGCCGTGCGTGGCGTGCTGCGTCAATGCCGCGCTCGCCCGCAAGAGTTTCAATCGGGTCGCCCGGCACCAGGCGGATCAGAAAAAACGCCAGCAGCGTCATGCCGAAAAAAGTCGGAATGATCAGGCTCAGACGGGTTAGTGCAAAGCGCAACATGAATGGACTCTTCTAGTTGAAACAGGCGGCGAGCATACACAAATGGTCACAAACGAAAAAAGGCCGGCGTATGCCGACCTTTCCAATTTGGCGCAAGGCCTTCGCTTTACTTGAGGTGCTTGCCGATCAGACCAGCCAACTCAAACATCGTGACCTGGGCCTTGCCGAAAATGTCTTTCAGCTTGCTATCAGCGTTGATGTTGCGCTTGTTGACCTTGTCTTGCAAGCCATTCTTCTTGATGTAAGCCCACAGCTTGCTCACCACTTCTGTGCGGGGCAGTGCTGCAGAACCGACCACAGCGGCCAGAGCGGCGCTGGGAGTCATGGCCTTCATGAAGGCAGCGTTGACGGTGCGCTTCTTGGCGGGGGCCTTCTTTGCAGCGACTTTCTTCGCAGGAGCTGCTGCCTTCTTGGCGGGTGCAGCTTTCTTTGCAGGAGCAGCCTTCTTGGCTGGTGCAGCGGCCTTGGCTGCTACTTTCTTGGCTGGCGCCGCCTTTTTAGCGGGTGCAGCCTTCTTTGCGGGAGCGGCTTTTTTTGCAGCCGGTTTTTTTGCAGTTGCCATGATTGATTGTCCTTCTAGAAGTTGATTAATCACCAGTGAAAAACTGCTTCTTCACCGGTAGCCGGATGCTACTGGAGAAAAAGGCTGTTTCCAAGCGGAGAAATGCTTTTTTCACTCGAGGATGTTGTTTTTTTCATTGGAGAATGGAACTTTTAGGCAAAAAGGAGTGTCGCGGCATGAGTCAATCGTTTGCAACCTGTGATTTTTGTGATGTCCACAAGAGTGATTCCTCGGGCGCATTTCGCGTTCTTCCCCCTGTTTTTCGCGACTTTGGGCAGGTCACGCAGTTCTGCGGCCCTGTGGAAACAGTGAAATGCCACGAAGACAACACCCTCGTCAAGGCGGCAGTGGACGCGCAGGGCTGGATTGATACGGCACAGGGACGCATAGGTAAGGTGCTGGTTGTCGATGGCGGGGCCTCCTTGCGGCGAGCACTGCTGGGCGGCAATCTGGGTGCCGCAGCGGCGCGCAATGGTTGGGCCGGGGTGGTGATTGACGGCTGTGTGCGCGATAGCGCCGAGCTGGCGACCCAGGCTGTAGGCATACGGGCTTTGGCGCCCATTCCGTTGCCCACGGAAAAGCGCAACGAAGGCCAAAGCAATGTACCCGTGCAGATTCAGGGCGTGTGGGTGAGGCCCGGCGACTGGTTGTATGCCGACGCTGACGGCATCGTGGTCAGCGACAAGGCCTTGTAGGCCCGGCTCAAAGGTGCGGTTCCACGGCCTCGGCCTGCCGCCCCGGCAGTGTGGCCAGCAGTACGCCCAGGAGTGCGATGGCAAAGGCCAGCACCTGCATGCCGCCCAAGGATTCGCCCAAAACTAGCACGCCCACCAGAGCTGCGGTGACAGGTAGCAGCACGGTGAACACGCCTGCGTGGGACGCGGGTACGTGCCTGGAGCCGGACATCCACAGCCACACGGTCCATACGCTGGCGGCCAGCGCGTAGAAGACCAGCAGCAGCCAGGATGCGGGCTGCACCGCGGCAAAGTCAAATCGCAGCGCGGTGTAGATACCCAGCGGAGAAACCAGCAAAAAGCCGCAGAGGTTGATGATGGCGCTGATGCGTTTGGGTGACACCGACCCGGTGAGCTTCTTGCCGATCACGGCGTAAAAGGCTTCGCACAGTACCGCACCCAGCACCAGGGCGTTGCCCAGCCATACGCGGGCGGAGTCGGACGGGCTGGTGCTGGGGCCCGGTGTGTGGCCGTGCTGGCTCCAGGCCAGCAAGCCAATCCCCAGTGCGCCACAAGCGATGGCGGCCCAGATGCGCAAGGCTATTTTTTCCTTCAGAAAGAGCCAGCTCATCAGCGCAACGACTGCGGGGATGGTTGCCATGATGACCCCTGCCGACACGGCGCTGGTCATGCTGACACCAAACAGCATGCAGATGGAAAACAGAAAGTTGCCGAAGAACGACTCCAGAAACAACAGTTGTTTGGTGCCGCAGGACAACGGCTTCTCGTCGGCTGGTTTGCGCAGCCAGCCGGCCATGGCGATGCCACCGATGCCAAAGCGCAGCCAGGCTAGCAGGAAGACGGGCAGGGCGGCGACCAAGGGCTTGGATAGCGCCACATAGCTGCCAGCCAGCGCCATGCTCAGGGCCAGGTAGCCATAGGCGGCCAGACGTTGTGCGGGAGGTGACAGATGGGGCATGGCGGCCAAGCGTACCTCAACCGGGTGCGCTCAGTGGTTTGTCAGCCCGCGCCGGAATTGGCCCCAGCTATGGCGGCGCCATGCGTTACCTTACCGGCCTGGTTCAATACATCACGGGGATATCCATGGCTATCGGAGAGTTTGCCTACGCCAATAACAGCAACCGTTTTCTTGCTGCACCACCGTTGCAGCAACAGACCTATGCTGTCTGCGGTATTCCATTTGACGGAGCTGTCACCAACCGGCCGGGTGCGCGCTTCGGCCCTCAGGAAATCCGACGGGCATCCCTGATGCTGTGTGACGGCATCCATCCGCTGTTTGACGTAAGTCCCTTGGGGCATATTGGGGACGCAGGTGACATGCGTTTGCCCAATGCTTCGCCGCTTACCGAGGTGCGTAGCGCCATCGAACAGCAGGCTGCTGTGCTGATGGGGGTACACCATTGCGCGTTTATCGGAGGTGACCATTCCGTCACCCTGCCGCTGTTGCGTGCCCTCAGGAAGCAGCACGGCCCCGTGGCGCTGATCCACTTTGACGCGCATTGCGACACCTGGGTGAACCATTTCGGTGAACCGTCTGGACATGGCACCTGGACCTATGAGGCCATCCAGGAAGGTCTGGTGGAACGCAGCAAGACGGTGCAGATCGGCATCCGCTCCAGTGGCGAACGTGCGGCACGTGAATACGTCAAGGACCAAGGCGGCATGATCTACAACGCGCGCGATCTGCGTGGCAAGGACGGTGCGCAGCTTGGCAGCATCATCGAAACCATCAAGGCACGCATCGGCAATACACCTTGCTACCTCACGCTGGACATCGACTGCCTGGACCCCGCTTTCGCGCCCGGCACAGGTACACCCGAACCAGGCGGCATGACCAGTTCGCAGGTGATGACATTTCTGGAAGAGCTCGCGCCGCTGAACTTCGTCGGTATGGACTGCGTGGAAGTGGCACCCGCCTACGACCATGCCGAGCTCACCAGCAACGCGGCAGCGCAGTTCATCTGGACCTATCTGTGCGGCCAGATAGCCAAGACTTCCCGGGCTTGAGCCCCATTTTCACTCGTCCTCTTCAAGCAAAGACACACACCATGCTGCTGGAATCCGACACCCAACTCAACCAGAAAAGCTACTATGAAGCCAGCGTGCGGCGAGAGCCGCTCACGGAGCCGCTGAGTGGTGACTTGCAGGCTGACGTGCTGGTGGTAGGCGCTGGCTTTGCCGGACTGTCCGCAGCAATCGAACTGGCCGAGCGCGGCTACCAAGTCGTGGTGCTCGAAGCGGACCGCATCTGTAGCGGCGCGTCCGGGCGCAACGGTGGCCAAGCCATCGTGGGCTATGCCAGCGGCCAGGACCCTTTTGAAGCGCAACTCGGCAAGGCGGATGCACGGCGCATCTGGGACATGTCGGTGCAGGCACTGGACCTGATGGATGCACGTATTGCCAAGTTCCAGATCGAATGTGACCGGGTTTCTGGATACCTGTACGTGGCCGACTCTCCACGCAAGGCGCGCGCGCTGGAAGAGGACATGCAGGCCATGGAGCGGGACTACGCGTTCAAGACGGACTTCGTCCGTGGAGCGGATGTGCAGCGCTACATCCAGAGCCCGCGCTACCATGCGGCTGCCTTCGAGCGTCAGTCCGGCCACCTGCATCCGCTGAAGTACGGACTGGGGTTGGCACGCGCGGCACGCAGCCTGGGTGTGCGCATTTTCGAGCGCTCGGCGGTGGTTGATATCCAGCGTGGCATCAAACTCAAGGCCAAGACCACCCGGGGCACGGTGACGGCTTCGTTTGGCGTGCTGGCAGGCAATTGCACGCTGGGCGAATACGGCCCCCGAGTGGCGCCCGAAATCACACCGCGCATCATGCCGGTCGGGACCTACATCATTGGTACGGCGCCGCTACCCGTAGGGCAATGTGAGCAACTGATTCCGGACAACGCAGCGGTCTGCGACAACAATTTCGTGCTAGACTACTTCCGCTTCAGTGCCGACCGGCGCATGCTGTTTGGCGGTCGCGTGAGCTACTCGGCCCGCACTCCCGCAAACCTGTCACATGTCATCGCCAAGCGCATGGGGCAGGTCTTTCCCCAGTTGCGCAATGTGCCGGTGGAATACGTCTGGGGCGGCTTTGTAGACATCAGCATGAACCGTGCGCCGGACTTCGGTCGCCTGGGGGACAACCTGTACTACCTGCAAGGCTTCAGCGGCCATGGCGTCACGCTCACTGGGCTTGCCGGCAAGCTGGTGGCCGACGCGGTGGCTGGGCAGGCTGAGCAATTTGATTTGTTTGCGCGGGTGCGGCACCAGAAATTTCCCGGTGGACCGCTGCTGCGCAAGCCCAGCTTGGTCCTGGGCATGGCGTATCACCAGATCAAGGATCTTTTCTAGAGCTGATCTTGCGCGTCAGGCAGTACGCTTCAGTTCTGCCTGGATTGCCTTGGCCAAAACCGGGCCGTATCGGTGAATGCTCGCCAGTGGCGCGTAGCCGTAGCCGATGACCAGACCTTTGGCGTCGGTGCGCTGCAGGCAATAGGCGCTCAGTGCCCGCACAGTCAGGCCCAGGCTGCCGATGCGCAGGGCCAGGGCCTTGTCGTCGACGCTATCAGGCAGACGCAGGCACAAATGCAGGCCCTGTTCGGCTCCAGTGATGCGGGCCCTTTCACCCAGGCAAGGCTGCAGCGCCTCCAGTAGACATTGGCGGCGCTCGGCATAGCTGTGGCGGGCGCGGCGCAAGGCACTGGCAAAGTGGCCCAGTTCAATGAACTCGGCCAGGGCCGCCTGCAGCGGCATTTGCCCGGGGCGATTCAGGTCGTAGTGCGCCTGCTTGAAGGCACCGACGAGCCGCTGCGGAACCACCAGATAGCCCAGCTTCAATCCCGGATAAAGCACCTTGGAAAACGAGCCCATGTAGAGCACACGTTGGTCCTGGTCCAGTCCGGCCAGTGACGACAACGGCGGACCGCTGAAGCGGAACTCGCTGTCGTAGTCGTCCTCCAGAATCCAGGCGTTGTGTGTGGCGGCAATGGACAACAACTGCTGGCGGCGCGGCAGGCTCATCACGGCGCCAGTCGGATACTGGTGCGATGGGGTTGTATAGATCAGGCGGGGCGGGTGTTTTTCATCAGCAGGAGTGGGAGCCATGCCGTGCACATCCACTTTCACGGGATGGAGTTTGAGCCCCGTGGCCATGAAGGCCTTGATGGCACCCCAATAGGCGGGATCTTCCAGCCACACGGTGTCACCATGATCGCCCAGCAACTGCGCGCACAGCTCCAGGGACTGCTGGGTTCCGCTGGTGATGATGACTTGGTCCACATCCAGCGGCACACTGCGAAACACGCGCAGGTAGTCCGCCACCGCGCGACGCAGTGGCGCGTGTCCACCGGTGTAGCTGTAGTCCAGCATTTCCGGGTAGGTCATACGCCAGTGCTTGTTCTGCAGGCGCTGCCAGAGTGCTACTGGAAACGCGCTGAAATCCGCAACTCCCGGCGTAAAGGGCTGAACCTCCAGCTGCGTGGCGCAGAAGGTGGTGGAAAGA
Source organism: Rhodoferax sp. GW822-FHT02A01 (assembly GCF_038784515.1). Lineage (NCBI taxonomy): Bacteria > Pseudomonadati > Pseudomonadota > Betaproteobacteria > Burkholderiales > Comamonadaceae > Rhodoferax > Rhodoferax sp. GW822-FHT02A01. Next base: position 4,574,898 of record NZ_CP152376.1, on the reverse strand, counting down.
GCCATTCCCCGCTTGGATAGTTGGGCTTGCCGCGTAGAGGTGCGGGCGTGGTTGGTGCGGCCCTGCGCCTTGGGAACGTTGTCGTTGATGAAGGTGCCGCTGCCGACGCGGCTGACCAGATAGCCTTCCACGCCGAGCTGGTTGAGTGCGGCCACCACCGTGTTGCGCGAGAGTTTCAGGTCTTGCGTGAGTTCACGGCTGGAGGGCAGGCGGTCACCCGCGGACAGCTTGCCGTCCAGGATGGCGCGGCGCATGGCCTCATACAACTGGCGATGCAGCGGCATGTTGTCCTGTTGGCTCAAACGCCCCATTTCGGTGAGTAGAAGTTCTGACAGCATGCTGCGTCTCAAGAGTGGAGTGGGTTTCAAATGGCACCATGGAGCCACTTTAAATGGCTCCGGATTGAGTCCAATTCTGCAACACAATTGCCACAAGAAAACGGAGACAACCATGAAAAAGCCATTACCACTGGTTTGGCTACCTGCTGATCATCGCCTGCTTGGCAATGACCAGCGCACCATGCCATTTCTGGTTCTGGGCGACAAGTACGCCAGGGCCGTCAAGTGCAATGCGGATGCACAGCCCGTATTGTTTCCGCTGGCCGATGCGGATCAGATCGATGCCCTGCTGGCATTGGTGGATGGCGTCATGCTGACCGGCTCCCCATCCAACGTACATCCGCAGCATTTTGGCAAGACGCTGTCCGACCCCAGCCTCATGCTGGACGAGCAACGCGACAGCTTGACCCTGGCATTGGTCAGGGCTTGTGTTGCGCAAGCGGTTCCGCTATTGGGCATTTGCCGGGGCTTTCAGGAAATCAATGTGGCGCTGGGCGGCACGCTGCACCAGAAGGTCCATGAATTGCCAAGCCATATGGACCACCGCGAGTCACCTGACGACAGCTATGAACTGCAGTACGCACCCAGCCACGAAGTGCGTCTGGAAGCTGGTTCCACCTTTGCGCGATGGGCCGGTTCTGACGTGGCTCAGGTGAATTCGGTACACGGGCAAGGCATTGACCGTTTGGCACAAGGATTGCGTGCATTGGGTCGCGCGCCCGACGGCTTGGTGGAAGCATTTGAAGTGCAGGGCGCACCCGCCTTTGCCTATGCGGTGCAATGGCATCCGGAGTGGAAGACTTCAGACAATCCTTTTTACGCAGCAATATTCAAGGCCTTTGGCGAAGCGTGCCGTGCGCGGCAGGTGCAACGCCTGGGAGCCTGACAACGGTTCAGTACGCTGCCCTGCAGCAAGGAGTGAGTGATGAGTGATAACAAGACGATGAATTTCAATGATCTGGAGCAATGGCTCAATGAGCGCCGGGTGACGGAGGTCGAATGCCTGGTCCCCGACTTGACCGGTGTGGCTCGCGGCAAGATCCTGCCTCGCGCCAAGTTCACCGAAGACCGCGGCATGCGTCTGCCGCAAGCCATTGTGGCCATGGGCGTTACCGGAGAATTCCCCGAAAGCGGACCGTACTACGATGTGATTGACCCCACCGACAAGGACATGCAACTGCGTCCGGATCCGTCCACGGTGCGCATCGTGCCCTGGGCCGTCGACCCCACGGCGCAAGTGATTCACGATTGCTTTGACCATGCCGGCAATCTGGTGCCCTTTGCTCCGCGCAGCGTGCTGCGTCGGGTGTGCGATCTGTTTGCCGCAGAAGGTCTGCAACCCATCGTGGCGCCCGAACTGGAGTTCTATCTGACTGCGCGCAATACGGATCCCAACACGTTGTTGAAGCCGCCCATTGGTCGTAGCGGCCGTGCGGAAACATCACGTCAGGCCTATAGCATTGACGCGGTGAACGAGTTCGATCCGCTGTTTGAAGAAATCTACGATTACAGCGACAAGATGGAACTCAACGTGGATACGTTGATTCACGAAGTCGGTGCAGGACAGATGGAAATCAACTTCTTCCATGCACAACCATTGGGCCTGGCTGATGAGGTCTTCCTGTTCAAGCGCACGGTGCGTGAGGCTGCGCTGCGTCACGACATGTATGCCACTTTCATGGCCAAACCCATTGAAGGTGAGCCGGGCAGCGCGATGCACGTGCACCAGAGCCTGGTGGACGTTGCCAGCGGCAAGAATGTATTTAGCAACTCCGACGGCACACCGTCGGAAACCTTCATGCATTACATCGGTGGCTTGCAGCGTTACATTCCCGCAGCCATGGTGCTGGTCGCACCCTATGTGAACAGCTATCGCCGCCTTTCACGCAACACGGCCGCACCGATCAACATCGAGTGGGGTTACGACAACCGCACCGTGGGCATCCGCTCACCCATCTCTTCGCCTGCAGCGCGGCGTGTGGAGAACCGTGTGATCGGCGCCGATGCCAATCCGTATGTGGCCATGGCCATGACGCTGGCCTGCGGCTACCTGGGTATCAAGAACAAGATCAAGCCCAAGGCCGAGATGCGTGGAGATGCCTATTTGTCGGCGTACTCGTTGCCACGCAGCCTGGGTGAAGCGCTGGACTGGCTACGTAAGGAAACCGACCTGCATGAAGTGCTGGGCAAGGAGTTCGTGACGGTCTACACCGAAATCAAGGAACTTGAATTCGATGAATTCATGAAGGTGATTTCTCCGTGGGAGCGTGAACACCTGTTGTTGCACGTCTAATCCCGCACCCTGTATTCATACCCAACCCGTACCAGTTCGCTGGTCGCGCTATCGAGAGGATTTTTTATGAGCAAGAACGCGTTTGCGCCGGTGATTGCACCCCCGGCCATTGTCAGCAAGGCACAGGCGGTGGACACCAAGGCCATTCAGGCTTTGGATAGTGCCCACTACATTCACTCGTTTACGGACCATGGCGATCTGGCCACGCGCGGTTCGCGCGTCATGACCCATGCAGACGGAATTTATGTCTGGGATTCAGAGGGCAAAAAAGTACTCGATGGCATGAGCGGTCTGTGGTGCGTCAATGCGGGCTACGGCCGCAAGGAATTGGCCGATGCGGCCTATCAGCAGATGATGACGCTGCCTTACTACAACAGCTTCTTCCAGACCACCAACGTGCCCGCTACCAAGCTGGCCGCCAAGCTGGCCTCATTGGCTCCGGATGTGGGAGATCGCAGCTTCAACCATGTGTTCTATTCGAGCAGCGGCAGTGAAAGCAATGACACCAACGTGCGCATGGTGCGTCGTTACTGGGATCTGATGGGACAGCCGCAGCGCAAGGTCATTATCGGACGCCACAACGGTTACCACGGCAGCACGATGGCGGGCGCATCGCTGGGCGGCATGAGTGGCATGCATGCGCAGGGCGATTTGCCAATCCCCAACATCACCCATATCGAGCAACCGTACTATCTCGAAAACGTTTTGCCGGGCGAGAGTGAGGCTGATTTCGGTGTGCGTGCTGCGGGTTGGCTGGAAGCCAAGATTCTTGAAATCGGTGCGGACAAGGTCGCCGCGTTTATTGGTGAACCGGTGCAAGGTGCTGGCGGCGTCATCATTCCTCCCGCCACCTACTGGCCCGAGATTCAACGCATCGTCGACAAATACGGAATCCTGCTGATCAGCGACGAGGTGATTTGCGCATTTGGTCGTCTGGGTCACTGGTTTGCCTACGAAAAATTTGGCTACAAACCCGACCTGGTAACTTTCGCCAAGGGCGTGACCAGCGGCTACATCCCGTTGGGCGGTGTGATGGTCGGCAACCGTGTTGCCTCTGTGTTGATAGAGAAGGGCGGGGAGTTCAACCACGGCTATACCTACAGCGGCCATCCGGTGGCTTGTGCAGTGGCTCTGGCCAATCTGGAGCTGATGGAGCGCGAGAACCTAGTGGGTCGTGTGAAAGACGACATCGGCCCGTACCTGGCCAAGCGCTTTACAGAACTTAACAATCACCCGCTGGTGGGGCGCGCGGAAACCTGCGGATTTACGGCGGGTTTGTTGCTGGTCAAGAACAAGAAAACCATGGAGCGTTTCAACGGTGACTTAAGCGTTGGCATGGTGTGCCGCGGACACTGTTTCTCCAATGGATTGATCATGCGCGCCGTTGGAGACCGCATGATCATTGCCCCTCCGTTGATCATGACCCATGCTCAGATTGATGAACTGATCGATTTGATAGTGAAGTGCCTTGATTTGACTTATGCCGACGTACAGAAAAATGGTTGGTTGGCATAGGGATTGCATGTAGCATTTTGGTGCCTCTACAGTATTAATATCGTTTAGCGTTTCACACTCTATAAACCCCAGGAGCTTCAAATTGATTAAATTTTCCAGCACGAAATTGGTTAGCAAACTTCTTGGAGGACTGGCAGTGGCGGGCCTCATGACCTTCGCAGCCGGGTCTGCCATGGCAGATGAGGAAAAGGTTCTAAACATCTACAACTGGTCGGACTACATCGCTGACGACACCATCGCCAACTTTGAAAAAGAGACTGGCATCAAGGTTCGCTACGACACCTATGACAACAACGAAATCCTGCACGCCAAGCTGGTGGCAGGCAAGACGGGATACGACATCGTTGTGCCTTCTTCCACCTTTGCTCCTCTGCAAATCGGTGGAGGATTGCTGGCTAAGCTCGACAAAAGCCTTTTGCCCAACCTGAAGAACTATGACCCCGCTGTGCAGGCACAGATTGCCACCATCGATCCGGGCAATGAACACCTGGTGAACTGGCTATGGGGTTACACCACCATCGGCATCAACACCGCCAAGGTGAAGGCCGCATTGGGTGCTGAACCCATGCCCGACAATGTGTGGGAACTGTTCTTCAATCCCAAGTACATCAGCAAGCTCAAGAGCTGTGGCGTGTCCGTTCTGGATGCAGGCAGCGAAGTGCTGCCCGCTGCGCTGCATTACCTGCACAAGGACCCCTTCAGCAAGAACCCCGCTGATTACCAGGAAGCGTCCGCTTTGCTCAAGGCAGTGCGTCCCTATGTGACCCTGTTCAGTTCGTCGGGTTACATCAACGACATGGCCAGTGGCTCCATTTGCATGTCCTTGGGCTGGAACGGCGATATCAACATCGCCCGCGCCCGTGCGATTGAAGGCAAGACCGGCCAGGACATCAAGGCACTGGTGCCCAAGGATGGTGCAATCTTGTTCTTCGACATGATGGCCATTCCCGCGGATGCAGCACATCCCAAGAATGCGCACCTTTTTATGAACTACATCATGCGTCCGGACGTGCAGGCAGCCATCACCAACAAGGTGAAGTACGCCAACATCAACCTGGCGTCCAAGAAACTGATCAATCCCGATATTGCCAACAACCCGTCGTCCTATCCGACCGCGGCTGAAATGGCAACCATGATCCCTCCCAAGGCTTTGACCAATGACATTCGCCGCCTTGAAAGCCGTGCCCACACGGCCTTCAAGACCGGTCTGTAATCCGAGTCTTGTATAGAAAAATAACTAATTAGGAAACATCTGTGGCGACCAATTCGAATCCAACTCCTAGCGCGGCGAAGACCGGCGGGAAGCCATTTCTGCAAATCAATCGCATCGTCAAGAAATTTGACGACGTGTTTGCTGTGGATGAAGTCTCATTGGATATCCAGCAGGGTGAAATCTTTGCGCTGCTGGGTTCTTCCGGTTGCGGCAAGTCCACGCTTTTGCGGATGCTGGCGGGATTCGAAACCCCCACTTCCGGCCAGATTTCGCTGGCCGGTCAGGACATCGTGGGGTTGGCACCTTACGAGCGTCCAATCAACATGATGTTCCAAAGTTATGCCCTGTTTCCGCACTTGACGGTATGGGACAACATTGCCTTTGGCCTGCACCGCGACGGCATGCCCAAGGATCAGATTGCAGAGCGGGTCGGACAGATGCTGGATCTGGTGCAGCTCAAGCAGTACGCCAAACGCAAGCCGCATCAGTTGTCCGGTGGACAGCAGCAACGTGTTGCCTTGGCACGCAGTCTGGCCAAACGACCCAAACTCCTGTTGCTGGATGAGCCGTTGGGCGCGTTGGATGCCAAGCTGCGCCAGCGCACGCAACTTGAACTCGTGGACATCATTGAGCAAGTGGGGGTGACCTGTGTCATGGTGACCCATGACCAGGAAGAAGCCATGACCATGGCCACCCGCATTGGCGTCATGAGTGAGGGCAAGATCCTGCAGATTGGCGCGCCGGCCGATATCTACGAAACACCCAATTGCCTGTTTGTTGCCGACTTCATCGGAAGTGTCAACATCTTCAAGGGCTCGGTGGAGGCAGATGCGCCAGACCACGTGATCGTGGCCTCACCCGAATGCAAGCATTACGTGAGCCACGGTATCACCGGGACAGAAGGCATGGAGGTCAGCATTGCTGTGCGGCCCGAAAAGATGTCCATTCAATCGACTCCGCCAGAAGACAGCGCACGCGAATCGCTGGCCGAAGTCGGCTACAACGTGGTGCAAGGAGTAATTGACGACTTGGCCTATCTAGGTAGTTTGACGACGTACCACGTCAAGCTGGAGAACGGCGCCATAGTGAAAGTAACACACACCAACGCGGCCCGCCATGGTGAAACACAGCTCACCTGGGGTGACAAGGTGTATGTGTGGTGGTGTGGCAGTGATGTCGTGGTCTTGACGCAGTAATTCCCATGGCCACCGCTGCACTCAAAAACCATTCTCTGCACGCCAAGCTGACTGGCGCCTGGGGGCGTACCGCCGTAATCGGCGTGCCCATGGTGTTTCTGCTTGTCGTCTTCCTGCTGCCGTTTCTGGTGGTGTTCAAGATCAGCCTGTCCGAAATGGACGCGGTGTTCTTCAAGGAAATTCTCACTTGGCGTGATGATGTGATCGTGCTTTCAATCAAGTACGGGAACTACATCAGCCTGACGCAGGACTCGCTGTATTTCAATGCCTACTTCAGCTCGCTGAAAATTGCAGCCATCACCACGGTGATCTGCCTGTTCATCGCCTATCCGTTTGCCTATTTCATGGCGCGTAGCCCGGCAGACAGAAGGCCTGCGCTGCTCATGCTGGTGATGTTGCCGTTCTGGACGTCCTTTCTGTTGCGCGTATATGCGTGGAAGATGCTGCTGGCTGACTCGGGTGTTTTCAACAACATGGCTATGGCGCTGGGGTTGATTTCCGAACCGGTCAAGATGATGAACACGCCGTTCTCCCTGGTGCTGGGCATGGTCTACACCTATGTACCGTTCATGATCCTGCCCTTGTATGCCAATCTGGTGAAGATGGACTTGCGTCTGCTGGAAGCTGCGCTGGATCTGGGTGCCACGCCTTGGCAAGCTTTCTGGCGCATCACGGTGCCCCTGTCCAAGAGCGGCATCATTGCCGGCTCCATGCTGGTGTTCATCCCCTGCGTCGGTGAGTTTGTGATTCCGGAATTGCTGGGTGGACCGGAGACCCTGATGATTGGTCATGTGCTGTGGGATGAATTCTTCAGCAACAACGACTGGCCCATGGCGGCGAGTGTAGCTGTGGTCATGGTAGGGCTGATCATCATTCCGTTGGCCTTGTTCAACAAATACCAGGCTGAAAGCACTTCGGGAGGTCGCGCATGAAATTCAATGCCGGAAAGCTGACCTCCAATATATGGATGGTGGCAGTCTTTGTGTTCCTGTACATGCCCATCCTCACGCTGATCGTCTTCAGCTTCAATGCCAGCCCCATGGTGACCAACTGGGGCGGATTCTCACTGCGCTGGTATTCGGCGCTGGTGGAAGATCGAGAGATCATCGATGGCTTCAAGCTGTCGTTGCGGATTGCCTTTTCCACTGGCTGTTCGTCTGTGATCCTGGGTACGCTGGCTGCGCTTACCTTGCACCGCTTCAAGCGTTTCCCTGGACGTACCTTGTTCGCTGGCATGGTGAATTCACCGCTGGTGATGCCGGAAGTGATCATCGGTTTGTCCTTGCTGCTCATGCTGGTGTCGGTGCAGCGCATCTTCGGTTTTCCCGAGCGCGGATTCAGCACCATCTGGCTGGGGCATACCTTGCTAGGCATGGCCTATGCGACCGTGATCGTTCTGTCCCGCTTGCAGGAGATGAGCCCGTCGCTGGAAGAAGCTGCGCAAGACCTGGGTGCAAGGCCTTTGCAGGTATTCTTCCTGGTGACCTTGCCTCTGATCTCGCAAGCGATTGCATCAGCATGGTTGCTGACCTTCACCTTGTCACTGGATGATGTGGTGATCTCGGCATTCCTGAACGGGCCCGGGTCCACCACCATGCCTATTACCATTTTCAGTCGAGCCCGCCTGGGCCTGAGTCCAAGTGTCAATACGGTAGCAACCCTGACGGTAGCAGTGGTAAGCATTGGGGTGTTCGCGGCAAGTATCCTTATGTCCAGAGCAGAGAAGAAGCGCGCACTGGAAATGGCTGCCGCCTACCGCAAGGTGGATTGATAGGTAGTCGGTTTCGGTGTGTATTTGTATATAAATGTCGAGTTCAAAACAGGAGTAAGAAATGAGCTTTCAAAGAAAACTGATAGTGGTTGCCTTGGCCAGTGCCATGCCTTGGATGAGTGCCCACGCACAATCCTCCGCAGACTTGATTAAGGAAATCGAGGCGCTGAAGGCTCAGCTGCAAGCCCTGACACAGAAGGTTGAGGCCATGAGTGCGCAGCCTGACACCACTGCGTTGGTGCAACAGGTCAATCGCATCGAGCAGAAGCAGGACTTGGCGGCCGATGATCAGGAGAAGTCTGGCTTCAAAGGTTTGAAGGTCAATGGGACGATTGAAGCTGCGTATAAATACGATGACCTCGGCAAGAACCACTCTTTCGGATCCTCAGCGGGGTATGGTGATGAATATGGCATGCTGCAGATTACCAAGGAGTCCCAGGATGGCGAGGGCGTGGATTGGACATTGCGTTTGCTGCCTGGCTCCACCTCTTACAACCAAGTTCATGAGGCATCCATCTCCATTCCTCTGACCAAAGAGCATCGCATCATTGGTGGCTTGATCCCTGACTTTCAGGGGTATGAGTTCTCCTTTGCCAATGCCAACGCCACACTGGGCAACCAGCTGATTACGCACAATGCCCTGTTCGACTTGGCAGGCGCTACCTCCTATACCGGCTTGGGTATGTCGCACACCTTTGTGAACGGTACCTATGCGTTGAAATGGGTCGTGGGTAATATCGATAGCAATCTAGACCCCCATAAAGATTCGAGCGGCAATGTGGTCGTTGCAACAAGTTCCTCCGCCAGTAGCAACGATACGAAGTCCGTCGGCTTTGCCGCGCGAGGAGACTGGTTCATTGACGAGTTCTCGTACATCGGTCTGTCAGTGGCACACGGTTCCAACAACCGCAACTTTGACATCGTGGCGATCGACGGTGGCTACACGCACGGCGACTGGATGTTCAATGGCCAGTTGAGCACAGGTCAGCAACGTAATGCGGCAGCCAATGGTGATGACGCTACATGGACCGGTGTTTCTGCCTTGGTCGGTTACAAACTGACGCCCCGTCTGAATTTGCTGGCTCGGGCCGACTACTTTGATAACCGCAAGAATGGTGGTGGCACGTACGTTTACAACGGAGCTGGTGGTAGTGGATCTGTTGGCCTTGGCCCAGAGCTTGACTCCTCTGGTGCCATCATCGATCCCAACGTTGGTGCGAACCTCACGCGTGTTTCCCTCGGTACCAACTACCAAATCAATGCCAACACGCAGTGGAAGGTTGAATACCGTTTGGATCAATCCTCCGGATACAACTTCACCGATGTGGATGGCAATGTCAAGCAGACAAAGAATTTCTTTGGAACATCGTTCGTGGTGTCCTTCTAAGACTGCCCTGTTTACCTAACCCACCCAGACGGGGTCGCAGCAATGCGGCCCCGTTTGCATTTGTGGCTTCCATTGGTGCCACTTTTTGAACATTTGAAGAATCCAGTTTGGCAGCGAGACAAGCCGCAAAGCAAGAGAGCAACTCCATGACTAACCCCCAAGCAATCATCCCCAAGACATTCGATGGCCGTGCCCTGATCAATGGCAAGCGCACCAACGCCGTGGACGGCCAGTTGTTCGACTGTATTTCTCCTGTTGATGGACGGATATTGACGCAGGTTGCGCGTTGCGGCGCGGCCGATATCGATGCCGCGGTAGGTGCGGCGCGTGCAGCCTTTGAAGATCGGCGCTGGAGTGGCATGGCCCCTGCCCAGCGTAAACGGGTGATGATCCGTTTTGCCGAACTGATCCAGCAGCATGGCGATGAGTTGGCCATTACTGAAACCTTGGACATGGGCAAGCCGGTGAAGTACGCCCGCGCTGTGGATGTCAACAGCGCTGCCAATTGCATTCGCTGGTATGGCGAAGCAGTGGACAAGATTTATGACGAGATTGCCCCCACGCCTGCCACTGCGCTGGCCCTCATCACACGGGAGCCCGTGGGCGTAGTGGGCGTCATCGTTCCGTGGAACTACCCCATGATCATGACGGCGTGGAAGATTGCTCCTGCGCTGGCCAGTGGCAATTCGGTGGTTCTCAAGCCCAGCGAGAAGTCACCCTTGACTGCTCTGCGCCTGGCGGAGCTGGCACTCGAAGCCGGGATCCCGGACGGGGTCTTCAATGTGGTCACCGGTTACGGACCGGAAGCCGGTTCGCCATTGGCTCTGCATATGGACGTGGATTGCATTGCGTTTACCGGCTCCACCCGCGTGGGCAAGCAAATCCATGTGATGGCGGGGCAGAGCAACCTCAAGCGCGCGTGGACCGAGCTGGGCGGCAAGTCGCCCAATATCGTGTTTGCCGATTGCCCCGATCTGGACCGCGCAGTAGCCGCGGCGGTTGGCAGCATCTTTTTCAACCAAGGCGAAAGCTGTAATGCGCCTTCGCGCTTGTTTGTGGAGGCCAGTATCAAGGAGCGGTTTCTGGAAAAGGCTCTCGCCCTGGTGCCGGGCTACGCGCCCGCCAATCCGACACTGCCAGGCACCGTTATGGGCGCCGTAGTGGACCAGCTGCAGATGAAGACGGTTCTGGGATACATCGAAAGCGGGAAAGCCGAAGGCGCCAAGCTCATTGCCGGTGGCGAGCAGGCATTGGCGGAGACGGGTGGCTGCTACGTGCAGCCCACCATATTTGACGGCGTGAAGCCTGAAATGAAGATTGCCCGTGAGGAAATCTTCGGGCCGGTGCTTTCCGTGCTGTCGTTCACCGATGCGGCCGATGTGGTGCGCCAGGCCAACGACAGCGTGTACGGCCTGCAAGCGGGTGTTTGGACTCGTGACATCAACAAGGCGCACGGCGTGGCGCGTGCTCTGCGTGCCGGTACCGTGCACGTGAACCAGTACGATGAAGACGATATCACTGTTCCCTTTGGGGGCTTCAAGCAGAGCGGGGTAGGGCGCGACAAATCGCTGCACGCCTTTGACAAATACACCGAAACCAAGACCACATGGATCCGCATCGATAGCCCGGTTTGACCGCGCGGCGATTGCACCTCACACTTACCTGTTACAGCATTTTCTCAAGGAGATTTCACATGAATGCAGCACTCAAACCTTCCGCTTTGGCTAGCGCCACTGCGGCCGGCACCAACGCCGAATGGCATGCCCGTCGTCTGGCTGCCACACCTCGCGGTGTGGCCGTGATGGGTGACTTCTTTATCGACCACGCCAAGAACGCCGAGTTCTGGGACATCGAAGGTCGTCGTTATATCGACTTTGCTGGCGGCATTGCAGTTCTCAACACCGGCCATGTGCATCCCAAGGTGCAAGCCGCCATTGCTGCACAACTGCAACGCTTTACCCACAGCTGCTACCAGGTTGTGCCGTATTCCGAATACGTGACTCTGGCAGAGCGCATCAACGCCATCGTTCCCATTGCCGGCGACCGCAAGACTGCGTTTTTCTCTACTGGCGCAGAAGCCGTGGAAAACGCGATCAAGATTGCACGGTCCTATACCAAGCGCAGCGGCGTGATTGCCTTTGGCGGTGCTTTCCACGGACGCAGCATGTTTGCGGTGGCCTTGACCGGCAAGGTCCAGCCCTACAAAGCCGGCTTTGGTCCCTTTGCCCCCGAGATTTACCACGCACCGTTCCCGGCTGAAGGTGCCAATCTGGAAGACACCAAGTACGCGGTGGAGCAGCTCTTCAAGTGCGACATCGATCCTGCGCGCGTTGCAGCCATCATCTTTGAACCAGTGCAAGGCGAGGGCGGCTTCAACCCGATCCAGGCCGAGGCCGTCAAATGGCTGCGCGAGCTGTGCGATCAGCATGGCATTTTGATGATTGCCGACGAAGTGCAAACCGGCTTTGCCCGTACCGGCAAGATGTTTGCCATGGAGCACTTCGGCGTATCTCCCGACATCATGACCATGGCCAAGAGCATGGCCGGTGGCACGACCTTGTCCGCCGTGGTGGGCCGGGCCGAAGTGATGGATGCGCCCAACCCTGGCGGTCTGGGCGGCACCTACGCAGGTCATCCGCTCGCGATTGCTGCGTCCCACGCTGTGCTGGACGTGATGGCCGAAGAGAAGTTGCCCGAGCGCGCCAACAAACTGGGTGCACAACTCAAGGTGCGCCTGCAAGCAGCCAAGGCCAAGAACCCATGCATGGGCGATATCCGCGCACTGGGCGCCATGGTGGCCTGCGAGTTTGTGAATCCGCAGACCGGAGCACCGGATGCAGACCTCACCAAGAAGCTGCAGCAGGCAGCGCTGAAGAAGGGCCTGTTGTTGCTCACCTGCGGTGTGTACGGCAACGTGATCCGCTTCCTGTTTCCGCTCACCATTGAAGACAGCGTGTTTGAAGAGGCGCTGCAGATCCTCGACCAAGTATTTGCCTGATTGGAAAGCCTATGAATCCGTATCAGCCGGTTATTGACAGCCTCAAGTCACAAGGCATCCATTCCATTCTCACCCAGTTTTGTGACATCCATGGGGTCGCCAAAGGCAAGCTGGTACCACTGGACAACCTGAAGGAGTGGGTCGAGCAGGGCGCGGGCTTTGCAGGCCCCAGCATTTGGGGTACGGGGCTGCCGCGCTTTGGCGCACGTAGCGAGTACTACGGCCGCGTGAACCTGGGGTCATTGCAGGCTCTACCCTTTATGCCTGGAGTGGCGCGGGCCGTTTGTGACGGATTCGCCGGGGGTGAACCGTTGGAAACCTGCTCACGTCAAATGCTTCAGTCCGTGTTGCAGCGCATAAGGGATCGAGGCTGGACCCTGTGGGTCGGCATCGAGCCGGAGTTCTTTCTGCTCAGGCGAGGAGCGGACGGACATTGGCAGGTGGCCGACGGACAGGACCAGCTAGACAAACCATCCTACGACCTCAAGGCGATTCATCGCAACGCAGGCTTTCTGGAAGACATGCGCAGCACCCTGGTGCAGCTGGGTTTTGAGCTGCAGCAAATCGACCATGAGGACGCGTGCGGCCAGTACGAGATCAATTACCGCTTTGACGACGCGTTGGCGGCTGCAGATCGCTACATGCTCTTCAAGATGACGGCGCATGCGGTGGCGCAAAAGCACGGCATGGTCTTCAGCAGCATGCCCAAACCCCTTGCAATGGCTCCTGGCAGCGGATTGCATTTCCATCTAAGCATTACCGATGCGCAAGGCAAGGCGATATTCACCGATGTGCGAGGTGCCGGTGGCCTGAGCGCGCAGGGGCAACAATTTGCTGCCGGTTTGCTTCACCATGCCGATGCGCTCAGCGCGCTGTGCGCACCCACAGTCAACAGTTACAAACGATTGGCCAGTAGCAGCAGTGCATCTGGCACGACATGGTCACCGGTCTGGAAGGCCTGGGGTGACAACAACCGTACCTGCGTGGTTCGCACCGTGGCCGGGCGGATCGAGTGGCGGCTGCCGGACCCCTCGTGCAATGTCTACGCGGCCATCGCCGCTACCTTGGCTGCTGGCGTAGATGGCATTGACCGCAATCTGCAGGTGCCGGCTCCGTGCGACGAAGATCTGTATGAGCGCCGCGCTAGCGGAAAGGACATGCCACCGCGTTTGCCGAGAAACCTGGAAGAGGCCATTACCTCGCTGGAGGCGGACAAGGCCTTGCGAGCCTTGGTGGGTGAAGCCTTTTGCCAGCAGTTCATCCAGCTCAAACGTGCCGAGTGGGATGCCTACAGTCAGCATGTGAGTGACTGGGAATTGGGGCGTTACGCAGACGCTTTCTAGCGGGGCTGAGCCTGGAAGCATCCAGGCTTTTATGTTGTGTTGCAACATTTTATATAATGAAATATTGGTTGATGTTTGTGTCGATCAATATTTTGTATTGTGGAAAATGCTTTCTACTCAATAAAACAAAGTGCCTAAGTAGTTGATTTAAAAAGGAAAAATTTAAGTCTTATATAAGACATAAGATTGGTTTTAAGTCTTGTATAAGACTTAGAATTTGCCCATGGACAGCGAAAAATTCGCGAACAGTTCCACCGATTTAATCAACCTAGGAGTGTTTACATGCCTCAATCCCTGACAGAACAACTCAGCCGCGAACAACAGATTGCCGCCCTGGAAAAAGACTGGGCTACCAACCCCCGTTGGAAAGGCATCAAGCGCGGATACACCGCAGCCGACGTAGTGCGTCTGCGCGGATCATTCCAGGTCGAGCACACCCTGGCTCGCCGTGGCGCAGAAAAGCTGTGGAACTTGGTGAACAACGAGCCCTACGTCAACTGCCTGGGCGCACTGACGGGTGGCCAAGCCATGCAGCAAGTCAAGGCCGGTATCAAGGCCATCTACCTGTCTGGCTGGCAGGTTGCTGCAGACAACAACGAATATTCCGCCATGTACCCCGACCAGTCCCTGTACCCAGTGGACTCGGTGCCAAAGGTTGTGGAGCGGATCAACAACTCCTTCACCCGCGCCGACGAAATCCAGTGGTCCAAGGGTGTGAACCCCGGCGACGCGGGCTACATCGATTACCACGCGCCCATCGTGGCCGATGCCGAAGCTGGTTTTGGTGGCGTGCTCAACGCCTACGAACTGATGAAGGCCATGATCCGCGCCGGTGCCGGTGGCGTTCACTTCGAGGACCAGTTGGCTTCCGTGAAGAAGTGCGGTCACATGGGTGGCAAGGTGCTGGTTCCCACGACGGAGGCCGTGCAGAAGCTGATCGCTGCCCGTATGGCTGCCGACGTCTACGGCGTGCCCACGCTGGTGATTGCCCGTACCGACGCAGAAGCCGCAGACCTGCTGACCAGCGACTACGATGCCAATGACAAGCCTTTCCTGACCGGTGAGCGTACGGCTGAAGGCTTCTACAAGACCCGCAAGGGCCTGGACCAGGCGATCTCCCGCGCCGTGGCCTATGCAGACTATGCTGACCTAGTGTGGTGCGAAACCGGCACGCCTGATCTGGAATTTGCCAAGAAATTTGCGGACGCGGTGCATGCCAAGCACCCAGGCAAGATGCTGGCCTACAACTGCTCGCCGTCCTTCAACTGGAAGAAGAATCTGGACGACGCCACCATTGCCAAGTTCCAGAAGGAGCTGGGTGCCATGGGCTACAAGTACCAGTTCATTACGCTGGCCGGTATCCACAATATGTGGTACCACATGTTCGATTTGGCACAAGACTACGTCAAGCGCGGCATGTCCGCCTACGTGGAGAAGGTGCAAGAGCCGGAGTTCGCAGCACGTGATCGCGGCTACAGCTTCGTGTCGCACCAACAGGAAGTGGGCACCGGTTATTTCGACGAGATCACCACCGTGATCCAGGGCGGCAAGTCCAGCGTGACTGCGCTGACAGGCTCCACCGAAGAAGAACAGTTCCACTGACCCTGGCAGTCGCCATCAAGGCCGGACCCCGCAAGGGGCTCCGGCTTTTTTTATTTCGTTTCGGGCTGAAATGGCCACAATTGCAGGTGTGTGAAAGGACCAATATGTCCGAGCAACTGTCTTTGCCTGGTTTTGAGTCCGTGACCTCAAACTTCATCCGTCCGACCAATGTGCTGCGGCGTGTATGGCCGCGGCATAACGTATTTTTTGCATTGCTGCCCAGTGCCGAGGCGGGTGTTGAAATTGCGCGTGTAGCTGCGCAGTTGTCTCAGTCGCTCGGAATAGGAGGCAAGGCGGTATCGGTCGACCGTTTGCATATCTCCTTAAGGGGTGTTGGTGGCTACTTGGATGTGCCACCACCTGAAGTGGTACGGACGGCAAGGTTCATTGGTGATGCTGTGGCCGCATCGGCGGACGCATTCGATATTGTCTTTGATCACGCCATGAGCTTTCGCAATGCGGCGGCCTTTGTGCTTTGTGTGGGTGAGGGGCTGGAGGAGGTCAAAGCACTTCGCTTCCGATTGGGACTGGCAATTGCCAATGCTGGCGGACCGAACAAGGCAAACGCATTCTCTCCTCACATGACTTTGTCGTACCGGGGAAAGGTGGCGCAAACGCACGCTATCGCACCTCTTCGTTGGACGGCAAGCACGCTTGCGCTCATTGACAGCCACGTTGGCGAATCGCACTACGAGGTGATGGGAAGTTGGTCTCTCAGGCGCTGAATCTCTGTGTGCGGATTCAATGATGGGGAATCTTCCTGGGTTTGCGTTCCTGGCGGAGTCATTCGAGCAGGGCAAGCGACTGCGGTTAAAATGGGCGACCCCAATTTATGTAAGAGCGAGAAAGGCACCTTGGTTATGACACCGCGAACTACACCGGCAGCCGATACCAGCATCTAAGGCCGTAGTCCGTGCGCCTTGGGCGCAGTCAGCTACCAACTTTCAGTCAAGCGCGGATTCCACCGCGCTTTTCTTTTTGCCCTCTCAACGCATTGCTTTTTTATGATTCAAATTACGCTCCCAGACGGTTCTCAACGTGAATTTTCAGGCCCAGTAACGGTGGCTGAGGTTGCTGCATCTATTGGAGCTGGACTGGCCAAGGCGGCGCTGGCTGGCAAAGTGGACGGCAAGGTTGTCGACACCAGCTTTCAGATGCAGTCCGACAGCAAGCTCTCCATCGTCACGGCCAAGGACGCTGACGGTCTGGAAGTCATTCGCCATAGCACGGCCCACTTGCTGGCGTATGCGGTCAAGGAGTTGTTCCCTGACGCGCAGGTCACCATTGGTCCCGTCATCGAAAATGGATTCTTCTACGACTTTTCGTACAAGCGCCCGTTCACCCCGGAAGACCTAGTCCTGATCGAGAAGAAGATGCTTGAGCTGGCGAACAAGGATGAACCGGTGGTACGTCGGGTGTTGCCGCGTGATGAAGCTGTGGCCTATTTCAAGAGCCTGGGCGAAAACTACAAAGCAGAGATCATTGCCAGCATCCCCAGCAATGAAGAAGTCTCGCTCTACCGCGAAGGCTCCTTTGAGGATCTGTGCCGCGGCCCCCACGTACCTAGCACTGGCAAGCTCAAGCACTTCAAGCTCATGAAGTTGGCGGGAGCCTATTGGCGCGGGGACCACAAGAACGAGATGCTGCAGCGCATTTATGGCACCGCATGGGCTACTAAAGAGGAGCTTCAGCAATATCTGACCATGCTGGAGGAGGCGGAAAAGCGCGACCACCGCAAGCTGGGGCGCGAGCTGGATCTGTTCCATATTGACGACCATGCCCCCGGACTGGTGTTCTGGCATCCCAAGGGTTGGACTTTGTGGCAGCAGGTCGAGCAGTACATGCGTCAGGTCTACCGAGATAACGGGTACCAGGAAGTCAAGGGCCCTCAGCTTTTGGATAAGGGGCTGTGGGAGAAGACGGGTCACTGGGATAAGTACCGCGAGAATATGTTCATTACCGAGTCGGAAAAGCGCGAGTACGCGCTCAAGCCGATGAATTGCCCCGGGCATATCCTGATCTTCAAGCAGGGAATCAAGAGTTACCGCGATTTGCCTCTGCGCTACGGGGAGTTCGGCAACTGCCACCGTAACGAGCCGTCCGGAGGATTGCACGGCATCATGCGTGTGCGCGGTTTTACCCAGGACGATGGTCACATTTTCTGTACAGAGGACCAGATTCTTTCGGAGTGTGTGGCTTATACGACCCTGCTGCAAAAGGTGTACGCCGACTTTGGTTTCTCCAACATCATTTACAAGGTCGCGACGCGACCCGAAAAGCGTATCGGCTCCGATGAGAGTTGGGACAAGGCCGAGCATGCACTGATTGAGAGTCTGCGGGCCTCTGGCTGCGAATATGAGATCAGTGCTGGCGATGGCGCTTTCTATGGCCCCAAGATTGAATACACACTGAAAGATGCGTTAGGGCGCCAATGGCAGTGCGGCACCATGCAGGTAGATTTCTTCATGACCGAGCGTCTGGATGCGGAGTATGTGGCGGAAGATGGGGCCCGCCATCGTCCGGTCATGCTGCACCGCGCCATCGTCGGCAGCCTAGAGCGATTCATCGGAATTTTGATCGAAGAGAGCGCTGGTGCCTTGCCTGCCTGGCTGGCTCCGGTACAGGTTGCGGTGCTCAATATCACCGATTCTCAGGCGGAATATTGCAAAAACGTCGCAAAAACGTTGCAAAATCAAGGGCTTAGGGTCAAATTAGACCTGCGCAACGAGAAAATTACGCTTAAAATACGCGAGCATTCGATGCAAAAGCTGCCGTATCTGCTTGTTATTGGTGACAAAGAGATGGCAGCAGGCGCTGTTGCAGTGCGCGCCCGGGGTGGACAAGACCTCGGAGCAATGTCCCTTGATGCCTTTGTGCAAAAAATCCAGGCTGACATTGCGAGCAAGTCCTCGGTCTAAGGTCGTTTCCAAAGATGTCGGTTTGCCCGTGTGTGCTGTGCGGCATTCGCCACGTGTTGTGGCAAAAATAGTAAAGGATTGAGCCATCGCTACTGAATTTCGTGACCGCCGTCAGCGTGAAGAACGTAAACACCGTTTGAACCGGGAAATCATGGCCCCTGAGGTTCGCCTCACGGGCGTTGACAATGAGCCACTCGGTGTGGTCAGCCTGATGGAAGCCCTGCGCATGGCAGGCGAGCTTGATGTTGATCTGGTTGAAATTGCTGCCACGGCGAATCCGCCGGTCTGTCGATTGATGGATTACGGCAAGTTCAAATACCAGGAACAGAAAAAGGCTGCGGAAGCGAAGTCCAAGCAAAAGGTGATCGAGGTCAAGGAAATCAAGTTCCGGCCTGGCACCGACGATGGCGACTACAACATCAAATTGCGCAATATCCGGCGCTTTTTGGATGATGGTGACAAGTGCAAGATTACCTTGCGCTTCCGGGGTCGCGAGATCACGCACCAGGAAATTGGATTGGCTTTGTTGCAGCGTATGCGTGACGAGCTGGGTGACTCGATCATCGTGGAGCAGTTCCCCAAGCTGGAAGGGCGACAGATGATCATGATGATTGCACCGGGTCGCAAGAAGCCGGGTGGCGGTGCACCCAAGCCTGTAGTGGAAACTACAGCGTAATTTTTTCAACCGGTCTGGTCACCGGTTGAAACAAGTAGTGATGGGTCAAGGCCCGTTGCGAAAGTGGTGAGGTAATTCTCACCACACAAGTGGCGAAATCAAACTCGCCACAAAAGTGGCTCGGGGCCAACAAGGCTGGAAGTCGTTTCCAGACGCCTCACGAGCACAAGATAGAAGGAGCATAACAATGCCCAAAATGAAGACCAAGAGCGCGGCGAAGAAACGCTTTCGCGTTCGTCCCGGTGGAACCGTCAAACGCGGCCAAGCCTTCAAGCGTCACATTCTGACCAAGAAGACCACCAAGAATAAACGCCACCTGCGCGGATCCACTGGAGTTCATGAGACCAATATGGGTCACATGGCACAGATGCTTCCTGGCCGTGGTATTTGATTAACGACGAACAAGGAGTAACTCATGCCTCGCGTCAAACGTGGTGTAACGGCTCGCGCCCGCCACAAAAAAGTTCTGGCCCTTGCAAAAGGTTTTCGCGGTCGCCGCGGTAATGTCTTCCGCATCGCCAAAGAAGCGGTGATGAAGGCTGGGCAATATGCCTACCGTGACCGTCGTACCAAGAAGCGTGTCTTCCGTCAGTTGTGGATTGCCCGTATCAATGCTGCTGCGCGTCAGTGTGGCCTGACGTACAGCCAATTTGCCAACGGTCTGAAGAAGGCCAATATCGAGATCGACCGCAAGGTTCTGTCCGATATCGCTATTCATGACATGGCTGCATTTGCAAGCATCGTGGAGCAGGTCAAGGCCAAGCTGGCTGCTTGATTCACGAGTAGGGCGCATACAGTGCCTTGCGTACGAAGTAAGGGCTAGAGCTTTCACGGCACTAGCCCTTTTTCATTTGAACCGAATTCATCCCAAAATCGTATGACTACCGAGTTGAACGCCATCGTCGAATCCGCACAGTCCGCATTTGCGCTCGCTGCAACGCCTGCTGACCTGGAGAATGCCAAAGCCCAGTTTCTGGGTAAATCCGGCAAGATTACCGAGCTGATGAAAGGTATGGCGGCACTCAGTGTCGACGAAAAGAAAGCGCGCGGCGCAGCCATCAATGTGGCCAAACAGGCAATCGAAGCCGCTTTGACTGCACGGCGGCAGGCACTTGCCGACGCCGAGCTACAAGCGCAATTGCAGGCCGAAGCCCTGGATGTAACGCTGCCAGGACGCCAGCGCGGGCAGGGTGGACTGCACCCTGTATCACTGACTCTGGAGCGCATTGAAGCAATCTTCGGCTCCATGGGGTTCGATGTGGCCCAAGGCCCCGAGATCGAGTCGGATTGGTTTAACTTCACCGCGCTCAACACACCGGAAGACCATCCGGCGCGCTCCATGCACGACACCTTCTATGTGGAAGGTGGCTCGGAGTCTGCGCCCAATCTGCTGCGCACCCATACCAGTCCCATGCAAATCCGCTATGCGGTGCAGCACGTCAAGAAACACCGTGCGTCCGTGGGGGCAACGCAGGGCCTGTACTCCGGTGACATGCCGGAAATCCGTGTCATTGCACCAGGACGTACTTACCGTGTGGACAGCGATGCCACCCATTCCCCCATGTTCCACCAGTGCGAAGGACTGTGGGTGGGTGAAAACGTGAGCTTCAAGGATTTGAAGTTCGTGTTTACCGATTTCTGCCGTACCTTCTTCGAGAGCGATGACCTGGTGCTGCGTTTCCGCCCCAGTTTCTTCCCGTTCACCGAACCCAGCGCGGAAATCGACATCCAGTTTCAGAGCGGGCCCTTGGCGGGTCGGTGGCTGGAAGTGGCCGGATCCGGCCAGGTGCATCCCAACGTCATTCGCAACATGGGTCTGGATCCTGAGAAATTCATCGGCTTTGCCTTTGGCATGGGACCGGATCGCCTGACCATGCTGCGCTATGGCGTGAACGACTTGCGCCTGTTTTTTGATGGTGATGTGCGCTTCCTGTCGCAATTCCAATAAGAGCCGTTAAGTACACACGTTTGAGCTGAACATGCAATTCCCTGAATCCTGGCTACGCACTTTTTGTAATCCCGCCATCGGTACTGCCGAATTGGCCGAGACCCTGACCATGGCCGGACTGGAGGTCGAAGAACTCCAGCCCGTCGCGCCTCCGTTCACCAAGATCGTGGTGGGCGAAATCAAGGAAGCCGAGCAACACCCCAATGCAGACCGCTTGCGCGTTTGCAAGGTGGATGTGGGGCAGGCAGAGCTGTTGAATATCGTGTGCGGCGCGCCCAATGCGCGCGTGGGCATACGCGTTCCCTGCGCGCTGGTGGGGGCCGAATTGCCGCCTGGCGAAGATGGCAAGCCTTTCCTGATCAAGGTCGGCAAGCTGCGCGGAGTCGAGAGCCAGGGCATGTTGTGTTCTGCGCGGGAGCTGAAGCTGTCCGAGGACCACGGCGGTTTGCTCGAATTGGCAGCGGATGCACCACTCGGTCAGAACATTCGCGAATACCTGAATTTGGATGACACGTTGTTCACCCTCAAGCTGACGCCGAATCTGGCGCACTGTCTGAGTGTGTACGGCGTGGCACGTGAGGTTTCGGCCCTGACCGGCACACCTTTGGTTGCTCCCGAATTTCCTGCAGTTGCCGTCGGCAACAGCGACCGCTTGCCTGTCAAGATTAGCGCACCCGATCTGTGCGGTCGCTTTTCGGGTCGCGTGGTCCGCAACGTCAACACCAAGGCCAAGACACCCCAATGGATGGTGGATCGTCTGGCGCGCTGCGGTCAGCGCAGTGTTACTGCGCTGGTGGACATTTCCAATTACGTGATGTTCGAGCTGGGTCGTCCCTCTCACATCTTTGATCTGGACAAAATTCAGGGCGGTCTGGACGTGCGCTGGGGCAAGTCTGGCGAGCAAATCAAGCTGCTCAATGGCAACACCGTCACCGTTGACGACAAGGTGGGCGTGATTGCAGACGATGCGCAGGTCGAGTCACTTGCCGGCATCATGGGCGGTGACGCCACTGCGGTATCGGACGACACACGTAATGTGTATGTGGAAGCCGCGTTCTGGTGGCCAAAGGCCATTGCAGGCCGTTCGCGCCGCTTCAACTTTTCCACGGATGCTGGTCATCGGTTTGAGCGCGGTGTGGATCCTGAATTGACGGTGGAGCACATTGAGCGCATCACGCAGTTGATCGTTGAAATATGCGGCACGGCTGACACATCTTGTGGCCCCATGGATGATCAAAAGCCGGCGATGCCCCCCTCCAAACCGGTGAGTTTGCGCGTGGCCCGTGCGTCCAAGATCATTGGCATGCCCTTGTCGCAGCAGCAGTGCACGGACGCGCTGAGTCGTCTGGGTCTGTCGCTGACGCAAACCGAAGGCCTCATTACTGTGACGCCACCGTCCTATCGCTTCGACTTGCAGATTGAAGAGGATCTGATTGAAGAAGTCGCGCGCATGGTGGGCTACAACAACCTGCCGCATACGCCGCCGCTGGCGCCAATTACGGCACGTATCCGTGCGGAGGCGCAGCGCAGTGCATTCGCTGTGCGCCGTGCATTGGCAGCGCTGGGCTACCAGGAAACCATCAACTTCAGTTTCGTGGAAGAACGCTGGGAGCACGAGCTGGCGGGTAACCCCAACCCTATCAAGTTGCTCAACCCGATTGCCAGCCAGATGAGCGTGATGCGCTCCTCGCTGCTTGGTTCACTGCTGCAGGTTCTCAAGTTCAACCAGGCGCGCAAAGCCGCACGCGTACGTGTCTTTGAAGTGGGTCGTGTCTTCCTGCGCGATGCATCCGTGAAAAGCACTGACGCCACGGTGGAAGGATTCAATCAACCCATGCGCATTGCCGGACTGGCCAGCGGTAGCGCCGATCCGTTGCAATGGAGCGTGGCCGACGCGCCGGTTGACTTCTTCGGCGTCAAGGGAGACGTCGAGAATCTTTTGGCGCCTCTGGTTGCCATATTCAAACCAGCCACACACCCCGCCATGCATCCAGGACGTTGTGCTTCGGTGTGGCTGAACGAAAAGTGCATTGGTTATGTGGGCGAGTTGCACCCCAAATGGCGCCAGTCCTACGAGCTGCCCACGGCGCCCGTACTGTTTGAACTTGACCTGGAGCCTGTACTGGCACGTCGCGTGCCCCTGTTCAATCCGGTTGCCAAGATTCAGGCGGTCCAGCGTGATGTGGCTGTGGTGGTGAAAGACGCGGTGACCTATGCCGAACTGATGCGAGTCATCTGGTCGGCACCTACCGCAGGCTTGTTGCGCGACGCCCAGCTGTTCGATGTGTATCGCCCCAAGTTGCCCAAGGATGCGGTTGCTGCCGAGGGCGCTACCGACAGGAGTCTGGCCGTACGCCTGACGCTCAACAGCGACGAGGCCAGCCTGACCGAGGAGCAAATTGAGGCGGCTGTGAAAGCCATTGTGGATCAGTTGATTTCCGCGTTGGGCGCCCGCCAGCGGGCCTAAACTACACGCAACATAAAGACGAGCGACACACTATGGAATTTTCTGTCGAAAGCCTGGAGACGCCTGCGCTGACCAAAGCGCAGCTGGCCGATTTGCTGTTTGAACAAATCGGTTTGAACAAACGTGAATCCAAGGACATGATTGACGCATTCTTTGACCTGATATCCGCCAGTCTGGTGGAGGGTACGGACGTCAAGATCTCCGGCTTCGGCAATTTCCAGATCCGCACCAAGGCGCCGCGCCCGGGACGCAATCCGCGCACCGGGGAGGCCATTCCCATCAAGGCACGGCGCGTAGTGACTTTCCACGCAAGCCATAAACTCAAAGAGCAAATCCAGGAAGAGGGCAAGCCGGCGGCTTCGGTTTAAACAGTTCGGCACAATTATTTGCTGCTCGCTGGCGAGTTGCTCTTTGCGTGGGGACAAACTTAGAGTAACCTCTGCGCTTTAGTCCGTACAGCATTGATTTCAATGGAGAAAACTCTCCCCCCTATTCCCGCCAAACGCTACTTCACTATCGGTGAAGTGGGCGACTTGTGTGGCGTCAAACCTCATGTGCTACGGTATTGGGAGCAGGAATTCACGCAACTGCGCCCCATGAAGCGCAGAGGTAATCGACGCTATTACCAACACCACGAAGTGCTGATGATTCGACGCATCCGTGACTTGCTTTACGACCAGGGCTTCACCATCAGCGGTGCACGCAACAAGATGCAGGAATTGCTGCAAAGCGAGCGGGACAAGAAGCGCAATGGCGAGGTCATGCTCGATGGCGTGGACGATCTGGATGTTGATGGCGGCGATTTGGATGACCTGGATTCCGTGATTGCGGTGGAGTCTTCTGAAGATGCGGGCGTGCCGTTGTTCCAATTGCGCCGCGAACTGTTTGAAATACGTGAACTACTCGCAGTCGTGGACTGAAAAAGGCGAATCTTTCGGGCTATAATGCTAGGCTTGATCGGTGTGTGGCGCAGCCTGGTAGCGCACTTGCATGGGGTGCAAGGGGTCGAAGGTTCGAATCCTTTCACACCGACCATTCAATAGTTTGAAAGCCTCCTGGTAGCAATACCAGGAGGCTTTTTTCATTGGGAAGTGGACGGCAATGTAGATTCCCTGCGCGATCTGGCCGATACTGATGCCAAGGTGGTCAAGGAGTGGATCATTGAAAGCGCCCGACATTCCGGTTGATGAAGTGCATCGAATGGCTGCCTTGCGTTCGACGGGGGCACTTTTTTCGCCGTCGGAAGAGCGCTTTGACCGGATTACCCGATTGACGTCGCAATTGCTGGGCGTTCCCATGGCGGTCATCAGCTTAGTTGCTGATCAGACCCAGTGGCACAAGTCGTTCACGGGTCCTGTGACAGCCGAAATTCCCAGGCGAATCTCCTTTTGCGCCCATGCAATTCTTTCCAGCAAGGCATTTGTGGTGGAGGACGCGAGGCTGGATCCCAGGTTTGCTGACAATCCGCTGGTAACGGGTGAACCCTTCATCCGCTTTTATGCCGGGTACCCGCTGGAAATGCCGGATGGAAGTCGCGTAGGCACGCTGTGCGTCATGGATACCCAGCCACGCAAGTTGACGCGACAGCAGCTTCAGGGGTTGCGGGATCTCGCCGCCATTGCGGAGTCTGAGTTGCAGCGCGGCCAACTCAATGCATCCCAGCGTGAACTGATTCGTGAAAGAGACGAGTTGAAGCTCAAGGCCTCGGTAGACGGCCTCACCCGCGTCTGGAACCGCTCGGCGATCACCGAGCTGGTGGCCGCAGAAATTGCCAGGGCCAAGCGTGGTGCCCCCTTGTGTGTGGCCATGGTCGACGTGGATCACTTCAAGAAGGTAAATGACACCTACGGACATCGGACTGGTGACATCGTTTTAGTTGAGCTTGCCGCGCGCATACGTCGAGCCGCGCGTGAGTTTGATGCGGTAGGGCGCTACGGTGGGGAAGAATTCATCATCGTCTTGAGCAACTGCAATTTGGAGACTGCAAAGGCCGTATGCGAGAGAATTCGTCGCTTTGTGGAAGACGATCCCTTTGCCGCCCCGACTGGCGAGCTGCGCGTGACGGTTAGCATTGGGCTTGCCGCATTGGATGCAGAACATGCGGACTTGGAAAGCCTTGTAGGAGTCGCCGATGCTGCGCTCTACAAGGCC
Source organism: Rhodoferax sp. GW822-FHT02A01 (assembly GCF_038784515.1). Taxonomy (NCBI): domain Bacteria; kingdom Pseudomonadati; phylum Pseudomonadota; class Betaproteobacteria; order Burkholderiales; family Comamonadaceae; genus Rhodoferax; species Rhodoferax sp. GW822-FHT02A01. Next base: position 4,549,082 of record NZ_CP152376.1, on the reverse strand, counting down.
AAAGGCAATGGGCGCAACCAGATTGCCTATTGAGTTGCAGACGTTTCGTAAGGTTGGTTTTCAGGATTCATGGAAAGGGAGATCGTGAGCGAGTTTTCTGAGGATATTTACACCGAGCCGGGTGATGTGGATGTGGATACTTTGCGCAATCTTGGGCCTTTGCGGTCCATGGCCGGTGTGTGGCAGGGGCAGCGTGGCCTGGATGTCAAACCCAAGGTCGATGGGCCACGCAAGCAGGCCTTTGTGGAGCGCATGGAACTTCAGCCTATTGATCCGCAGACCAATGGGCCGCAGCTTTTGTATGGCTTGCGTTACCACACCCATATCACCAAGCCGGAACAGGTCAAGACCTACCATGAGCAGGTGGGTTACTGGCTATGGGAGCCTGCCACCGGCACGGTGATCCATACGCTTACCATTCCGCGCGGCATGGTGTTGATGGCCTCGGGGAGGGCCAAGGCGGAAGACACATCCTTCGAGTTGACCGCGAACCATGCGGATCCCAGCTTCGGCATCCGCTCCGCACCGTTCCTGGACTATGCCTTCAAGACCACGGAGTTCCGCATCAAAGTCAGCATCAACAACGATGGAACTTGGACGTACGAAGAAGACACAGTGCTATTGATTCGCGGCAAGGAGGAGCCGTTTCACCACACGGACCGCAACACGCTCATCAAGATTGCGGATGCAACCCCCAATCCGCTGGCCAGATCCTGAAGGACGCACTTGAGGCAAGGCGACAGTCGCCTCAAGTGCTGTGCTACACGTTATCGTCTGCCGCGGCCTTGGCGCGCGCGCTGGGCACATCGCGCTCCCAACGGATTGGCTGGCCCCGGCGAGTCCACAGATAGGCGAGGGCGGCCAGGCAAAGAGCCACCAGGGCAACCAGACCATACACCACGGCTACAGGAACACGGTCTGCCTCTGCCTTCTCCAGACGCTCGCGCATGGCAGCCAGGCTGGCTTCATTCTTCACAGCCTGATCAAGCAGCGTGCGCAAGTCTGTCTGCAACTGCTGCATCTTCTGTGCGTCACGCGCCATGTCGTCCTGCAGTGAACTTTGCGTTGTGGTGGCTTCCAGATTCTTGACCCGCTCAGCCAGGGTTTCCACTGGATCAAGCTTGAGCCGTGATTTACCGGTGCCCTTGGCCTGCGCAGCAGGCGGCTCAACCGGCTTTTCAGGCTTGGCAGCGGGCTTGGGGGCGGGCTCCTTTTTGCGTGCCGGCTCCTTGGTTGCCTCCTTAGGGATGGCGGCCTTTGCAGGCTTCGGTGTCTTGGCCGCCTTGGGAGGGGCAACTGGCGCTGCGACGGCAGGCTCTGGCTTGGGGGAAGTCTGTGCTGGTGCACTTTCGGCAGGCGCTGCAGGAGTCACAACCGTGGGTACTTGTGGCACAACGGGTGCAGCCCGAACAGGCTGGCTCTGGGAGTCAGGTGGGAAATCAGCCAATAGCACGTATTTGCGCGAAGACTTTTGTCCACATCCCGCACGCAGATACACCGTGACCACAGGTTCATCGACCGGGGTGGAGGAAGTAATCTTCAGGTTGTAGGAGTCCGATTGTCCGGCGGGTTCAACCTGCACCTGGACCCGGCTTGCATCCTGGCGGCTTTCTCCGTGAAACACTTCAGCATCTGCGCAAAGACCGGAACCTGATTGCCCGGAATCCAGTTGCACGGGGACTTGTAATTCAAGAGCTTGGCCGATCCATGCTGCGCCTCGTGCTCTTCCCAGAGTCAGCGCTGCGCTTCCCAGCGCGGTTCCAGCCAAAACAACTCCCACAGTGACCGCTTTGAATCTCATACCCGCCTCATATGTTTTTTGCATTCTCGCATGCAGGATACATTTATGACACTCCGATGATGGGAGCGGCAGCATCAATTTGCGCTAGATGCAACTGTCAGCCATGCACCCAATTGTCTTCATTGCACGCAATCTTGATTGCTGGTCTCCATGGAGGCTGGCAAATGAAATAGGTCCGCGCCCGAAGTTTCCATCATTGCGAAGCGCTTGGTCAGCAGACGGTAGACGTCCAGGTCAAAGGCGAGAGGCTTTCTAGCTTGACTTAAGTCATCCAGTTCGGTCGCATCGTTGACCGTGGCGATATGACACCAGTGGTCAAATACATGAATGTCTGTCTTGCCTGAAGACTGGTGGTACTCACGGATTGCCACCTTGCCGGGATAGGGCCAGGCACGCAACTGGTGAGCCGCAAGTGCCATCTGTACCCGAACCCGATGCAGGGAAAGTGACTCATGTCCGGCGCAGGCACCCTTGCAGCGTCCCGTTTGGGCGGCAAAGCAAATGCCTTTGCCTGACTCCAGTCCCAGCAGTCGCGGGCAAAGCTGATAGGTGTCAGCCAGCAGCCGCAGGGCATCCGTGGCCTGACGCTTGGAGCGGTAGGTGCCGAAGATGCGGCCCCAAGCGCCGGGCTCCATGTCGTCCAGTTGGACCAATTTGAGCATGGGGTTGGAGCTGGGTGATTCATCCAACTGCCAGGCACACAGCGCTCTTTCGCGGCGAAGCTGGCGGTTGTAGACCGGCTGCTGCTCCTTGACCAACCGTGCTTCCAGCAGCAATGCACCCAGTTCTCCCGCGGTCTCCCGCCATTCAACCCTGCGTATTTCGGTCAGGATGCGCATCTCCCGTGCAACCTTGGTCGCGGACTGAAAGTGCGACATCACCCGGCTGCGCATGGACACGCTCTTGCCGATATACAGCGGCAGCGGGCCTTCCCCGTAAAACATATAGACACCCGGTACATCTGGAATGTCGGTCACATCGGTTTCCAGCTTGGGTGGCAGGCAGGCGCTGCCCTGCAGTAACAGTTTGGCGGCCTGCTGTACGGTATCCAGTCCCAACTCCTGTTGGGCGAGCTTGAGCCACTGCAACACCACGTCCACGTCACCCATGGCTCGGTGGCGTGCCAAGGTATGCAGCCCATGGCGCTGCATGATGGCGTCCAGGCCATGTCCCTTGAATTGCGGGTACAGTTTGCGTGACAGCCTGACCGTGCACAGTGTTTTGACTTTCAGAGGCCAGTCCAGGCGGGCCATCTCGTTTTGCAGAAAACCGTGGTCAAAGCGCACGTTGTGCGCCACCAGTACGGCGCCGTCCAGCATCGCAAGCAACGGTTGCACTGCCTCTGCGAAGGTCGGTGCGTCGGCCACCATGGCATCGCTGATGCCGGTGAGCGACTCAATGAATGGCGGAATCCGGGTACCGGGGTTGACCAGGGTGCTCCAGCGCGCAGTTTCTATCCCATCTTCTACCCGCACGGCCGCGATTTCAGTGATGCGGTCATGCACCGCGTTACCACCTGTGGTCTCCAGATCCAGCATGACATAACACGGCAGCATGCTGATCAGGCGATGTCGATGTGATGGATATTGAAACGCCCCGTACGACGGTCCGCGAAATAGCGCTCCAGCGTCTCCTTGGTGGTGCGAAAGGCAATTTCATCCCAGGGAATTTCGCTTTCCAGGAAGAGCCGCGCCTCGATGGTTTCCACACCGGGCGCGAACTGGTCACTGGTGAGTTGGGCCAGGTAGAACAGATGTACCTGGCTCACGCGGGCCACGTTGACTAGGCTAAAGAAGCCGAGCATCTCGAATTGCGCTCCGGCCTCTTCCAGGGTTTCACGCGCGGCGCCTTCCAGCGTGGTTTCGTTCAACTCCATGAAACCGGCCGGCAGCGTCCATTTTCCCCAGCGCGGCTCGATATTGCGTTTGCACAGCAGCACCTTGTCACCCCAGAAGGGCACCGTGCCCACCACGTTCAGCGGATTTTCATAATGAATGGTGTTGCAGGCCGGGCATACGGCGCGTTCCTTGGTATCGCCGTCGTCGGGGATGCGGTAAACCACGGAGGTTCCACACTCTCTGCAAAATTTGATGGGAGGGCGCTGCATTGGATACGTGCTGTGGTCAGTTCAAACGATCTGGACGCGCAGGCTTTGTAGTCCATCCACACGGGCCTCCAGCACGTCCCCGCGCACCACTGCCGCGACGCCCGCCGGGGTACCGGTGAAGATCAGGTCGCCGGGCTGCAGTGTCCATGCAGTAGATAGCTGTTCAATGGTTTCGGCAATATTCCAGATCAATTGCGAAATGTTGCCGGATTGCCGTACCTGCCCATTCACTGTCAGTGAAATTCCCGCCTCCGCTATGCCGGGGACCTGGGATGCGGGTGTGATTTCGCCAATCGGGGCGGAATGGTCAAAGCCCTTGCCTATGCTCCAGGGGCGCCCCTGCTTCTTCATGTCGTTCTGCAAGTCCCGTCGCGTCATGTCCAGGCCTACGGCGTAGCCATAGATGTGCCGCTGGGCGTCCGCGGCCTTGATATGGCTGCCCCCGGTCCCAATGGCTACGACCAACTCCACTTCATGGTGCAGATTCTGGGTAAGCGTAGGGTAGGGCATGTTCGCCATCGCCGTGGCGGGCGCCGACACAATGGCGTCAGCAGGCTTGAGAAAGAAGAACGGCGCCTCACGCCCGGTGGCGCCCATTTCCTTGGCATGTTCTTCGTAGTTGCGGCCCACGCAATAAATGCGATGAACCGGAAAACGCTGATCCATGCCGTGGACAGGGACGCTTGCAACTTCTTGGGCTGGAAAAACAAATGACATATTCGACAAATATCCGGACTGAAGGCTGGTTACTGGCTGGACTTGGTCACCAGCTCAAAATGCTCCACAACAGGTGCCACCGCGAAGAAGGGACCCACGATGGCACGCCATTGTGCAAACGCATCTGATTGGCGGAAGTCCACGGTATGGTTTTCCAGGGTTTCCCAAAATATCTGCAATATGTACCGGTCCGGATTTTCAATTCCCTTGTTAACCTTGAACCCCCGAAAACCTTTGGCATGTGAAATGACCTCGCGCAGGCCGCGGGCGATGGCTTCATCAAACGCCTGGTTTTGACCGCTGTGTATACGAATGTCTGCCAATTCGAGAATCATGGGGGCTCCGTCTAGGTTTGGGAATTGCAGGGGGCATTATGCTGTGGGCCATGCAATCCCAATATTTTGACTGGCTGGTTCCCGACTGGCCTGCTCCGCCACACGTTCGGGCTGTATGCACCACGCGCCAAGGCGGTGTGTCGGAGGGCATCTACGCTGGTTTGAATCTCGGCACCCATGTAGGTGACGAGCCGCAGTCTGTTCAAGCCAACCGCCAGCGGCTCCAGGAGGCGACAGGTGCACACGCGGTGTTTCTGAACCAGGTGCACGGAACCCATGTGCAAGCGTTGGATTGCCAAAGCGCTGACGGTTTTTCCGCGGATGCGGCGATTACCGAGCACCCTGGCGTTGCTTGCACCGTGATGGTTGCCGACTGTCTGCCCGTTCTGCTGTGCGATGCGCAGGGAAGGCGGGTCCTGGCGGCGCACGCGGGCTGGCGCGGCCTGCTGGGTGCGCAAGGGCAGGGTGTACTGGAGCAATCGGTGGCCGCTATGCGCGCTGGGTTGCCGTCTCGCGGGCAGGCGGGAGGCGAGAGTCTGTTGGCTTGGCTTGGCCCCTGCATAGGCCCCCAGGCCTTTGAAGTAGGCAACGAAGTACGCGAGGCTTTTGTCGCGCAATCCGAGGCTGCTGCTGTCTGCTTCATTGCCACAGGGCCTGGCAAATGGCTGGCCAATTTGCCTGCCTTGGCCAGACAGCGTTTGGCTGCACTGGGAATAGAACGAACGTTCGGAAATGACGGTAGTCAGGCGTGGTGCACGGTGGCCAATCCGTCAAGGTTCTTCTCGCATCGGCGCGACCGGGTCAGTGGCCGCATGGCCGCCTGCATCTGGCGTCTGGATTGACGCCGGATTCTCCACTTCCTGTGCCCGCGCCAGATAGGCGGCGCGTTCCTGTTCTTCGCGCGCTCGTATTGCGCGCTTTCTGGCAGGCGTCCCCATGATGTAGAGCACCAGCCCTACCGGCAACAGGCCATACAACACAAAGGTGACAATGGCGCCCAACACCGTCCCATTGCTGTTGGTGGCCTCGGCAACACTCATCATCAGCGCAACATATAGCCAGGCAATTGGAACTATGTACATATAGGGTTTGTATATCTTCTTGTAAGGAAAAAGGGACTCTCAAGCTGAGATACTAGCGTCGTCAATGAAATCAACTAAAGAGGTGACACGTGGGGCAAAACAATCCTGATTTCCTGAATGAGGCAACCCAGCAATTCCAACAGGCTTTGACGCAGGGATGGACACAAGCGCTGGAAGCCTTCAAGAAGGTGGATGTGGGAGCCACCAACGGTCTTCCGGGTCTGGGCGCAATGCCGGGCAAACTGCCGAAAATCCATTTTGCTCCGGAAAAAATGCAGGAGTTGCAGCAGCAGTATTCCAAGGAAGCCTTGAGCTTGCTGTCCGAAGGCTTCAAACCGGCCAAGGTTGCTGCGGACCGGCGTTTTGCAGATGCCTCCTGGAACGAGAATCCGCTGGCAGCCTATTCCGCTGCGGTGTATTTGCTCAACGCCCGCACCTTGATGGGCATGGCGGATGCTGTGGAGGCGGATGCCAAGACCCGCAACCGCATTCGTTTTGCCGTTGAGCAGTGGGTCGCCGCCGCCGCACCCAGCAATTTTCTGGCCTTCAACGCCGAAGCTCAAAAGAAGGCCATCGAAACCAAAGGCGAGAGCATTGCCAAAGGTGTCCAGAACCTGGTGCACGATATTCAGCAGGGCCATGTGTCCATGACGGACGAAAGCCTGTTCGAGGTTGGCAAGAACGTCGCGACCACCGAAGGCGCTGTGGTGTTCGAGAACGATCTGTTTCAGCTTCTCGAATACAAGCCACTCACCGCCAAGGTCTACGAAAAGCCTTTCCTGTTGGTGCCGCCCTGCATCAACAAGTTCTACATCCTGGACTTGCAGCCAGAAAACTCTCTGATCCGCTATGCCGTGTCCCAGGGGCACCGCACGTTTGTGGTGAGCTGGCGCAATCCAGATGCGTCTCTGGACCACAAGACATGGGACAACTACATTGAAGACGCTGTGATCAAGGCGATCACGGTCGCGCAGGAGATCAGCGGTTCGCCCAGCATCAATGCTTTGGGATTTTGCGTAGGCGGAACCATGCTGACCACGGCCCTGGCCGTGCTGGCCGCGCGTGGAGAAAAGCCGGCCGCCAGCCTTACGCTGCTGACCACTTTGCTGGACTTCACCGACACCGGCATTCTGGATGTGTTCATCGATGAGGCGTTTGTGAAATTCCGTGAAGCCGAGCTGGGCAAGGGAGGGCTGATGAAAGGCACCGACCTCGCCAGCACCTTCAGTTTCCTGCGTCCCAACGACCTGGTCTGGAACTACGTGGTGGGCAACTACCTCAAGGGTGAAACACCGCCACCGTTCGATCTGCTGTACTGGAACTCCGACAGCACCAATCTGCCCGGACCGTTCTACGCCTGGTACCTGCGCAACACCTACCTGGAGAACAAGTTGATCAAGCCAGGCAAGGCCACGGTTTGCGGCGAGAAGATCGACCTGGGCAAGCTCGATCTGCCGGTCTACATCTACGGATCACGCGAAGACCACATCGTGCCCATCGGTGGCGCCTATGGCTCCACCCAGGTGCTGCCAGGCAAGAAGCGGTTCGTCATGGGGGCCTCAGGCCATATCGCAGGCGTGATCAATCCCCCCGCAAAGAACAAGCGAAGCCACTGGATCCGCTCCGATGGCAAGTTACCCAAGACACAAGAAGCCTGGCTGGAGGGCGCGGTGGAGCACCCTGGCAGCTGGTGGACAGATTGGGCAGCATGGCTCAAGAGCCATGCTGGCAAGCAAATTGCAGCGCCCAGGACTTACGGCAAAGGCAAGTACAAGGCCACCATGCCCGCCCCTGGTAGCTATGTGAAAGTCAAGGTCTAGATTCCCCCTCACCACTTCGGAGACTTAAAAATGGAAGACATCGTTATCGTTTCAGCTGCACGTACCGCAGTTGGCAAGTTTGGCGGCACGCTGGCCAAGTCGGCTGCGCCTGAGCTGGGAGCCGCCGTCATCAAGAGCCTGCTGGAGCGCACCAAATTGGGCGCAGACCAGATTGGCGAGGTCATCATGGGCCAGGTGCTGGCGGCCGGCCAGGGTCAGAATCCTGCGCGCCAGACCCTGATCAAGAGCGGTATCGCCAAGGAAACACCGGCGCTCACCATCAATGCAGTTTGCGGCTCGGGCCTCAAGGCCGTGATGCTGGCGGCGCAAGCCATTGCCTATGGCGACAGCGAAATCGTGATTGCCGGCGGTCAGGAAAACATGAGCGCCTCTCCCCACGTATTGCTGGGAAGCCGCGACGGCCAGCGTATGGGTGACTGGAAGATGATCGACTCCATGATCGTGGACGGCCTATGGGACGTTTACAACCAGTACCACATGGGCATTACTGCCGAGAACGTCGCCAAGGCCCACGGCATAACCCGGGACATGCAGGACGCATTGGCACTGGACAGCCAGCGAAAGGCTGCTGCAGCGCAGGATGCAGGCAAGTTCGCCGACGAGATCGTGCCGTTCAGCATTGCGCAAAAGAAGGGTGACCCCATAGTTTTCGCGGTTGACGAGTTCGTCAACCGCAAGACCAATGCCGACGCACTGGCTGGTTTGCGTCCCGCCTTCGACAAGACGGGCAGCGTTACTGCAGGCAATGCCTCCGGCATCAATGACGGAGCCGCGGCAGTGATGGTGATGACAGCCAAGAAGGCGGCCGCCTTGGGTCTCACACCCATGGGACGCATTGCCAGCTTTGCCACTAGCGGGCTCGACCCCGCCATGATGGGGATGGGCCCGGTTCCTGCTTCGCAAAAGGCGCTGGCCCGTGCCGGCTGGAAGGCCCAGGACCTGGACCTGCTGGAGATCAACGAAGCCTTTGCCGCACAGGCTTGTGCAGTCAATCAGCAAATGGGCTGGGACACCTCCAAGGTCAACGTGAACGGTGGCGCCATCGCCATCGGCCACCCCATTGGCGCATCCGGTTGCCGCATTCTGGTGACCCTGCTGCATGAGATGCAGCGCCGCAACGCCAAGAAGGGTATTGCCAGCTTGTGTATCGGTGGTGGTATGGGTGTGGCCCTGACCATCGAGCGTTAATTGTTAGTGCGTAGTCAATTCATATCAAAAAGGAGATAGCCATGAGTCAAAAAATCGCATACGTTACCGGAGGCATGGGTGGCATTGGTACCGCTATTTGCCAGCGTCTGTTCAAGGATGGCTTCAAGGTCATCGCAGGTTGCGGCCCCACACGTGACCACGCGAAGTGGATCGCCGAGCAGGCGGCTCTGGGCTACACCTTCTACGCCTCCGTGGGCAATGTGGGAGATTGGGACTCAACCGTGGAAGCCTTTACCAAGGCGCGAGCAGAGCATGGCACCATCGACGTGCTGGTGAACAACGCCGGTATCACCCGTGACCGCGTGTTCCTGAAAATGACACGCGAAGACTGGGATGCCGTGATCGACACCAACCTGAACTCCATGTTCAACGTCACCAAGCAAGTGGTGCCGGGCATGGTGGAAAAGGGCTGGGGCCGCATCATCCAGATTTCCTCAGTCAACGGTAACAAAGGCCAGGCCGGCCAGACCAACTACTCGGCTGCCAAGGCTGGCATGCACGGTTTCTCCATGGCTCTGGCCCAAGAAATGGCGACCAAGGGCGTTACCGTCAATACCGTGAGCCCAGGCTACATCGGTACCGACATGGTCAAGGCCATCCGCGAAGACGTGCTGGAAAAGATCGTTGCAACGGTTCCCGTGAAGCGTCTGGGCGAGCCGTCGGAAATTGCCTCCATCGTGGCCTGGCTTGCCAGTGATGAAGGTGGCTATGCCACTGGTGCTGACTTTTCCGTCAACGGTGGTCTGCACATGGGGTGATATCCCCTGTGGTGCCGCAGGCACCACAGACCGGCAAACCCTGCTGAGGCTTGACCTTCAGCAGGGTTTTTTCATGCGTGCTGTGCTAACCTTTTTGCCATGACCAACATACTGACGATCACCATGAATCCGGCGCTGGATGTGTCCACGGCCGTCGATGAAGTGCGGCACACCAGCAAGCTGCGTTGTGAGCCTATGCAACGCCGCGCAGGTGGCGGTGGCGTCAACGTGGCGCGTGAGTTGCACAAGCTCGGAGCTGGCGTGCTGGCCTTTTATACCGCTGGCCACAGCATGGGCCGGGTCATGTTGTCGCTGTTGCAGCATGAAGGTGTCTCCTGTCACCCCTTTGCCATCAGCGCCTCGTCTCGCGAAAGTTTTACGGTGCTCGAACACAGCACGGGGCACGAATACCGATTTGTCTTGCCTGGCCCAGAACTCACGACACAGGAGTGGGAGCAGGCATTGGTGGATATTGAAAAGCTGTGCAGCCCGCAGTCGTTGGTGGTGGCCAGCGGCAGTTTGCCCCCGGGTGTTCCAGTGGATTTCTATGCCCGCGTGTCGGAAGTGGTGCAACGCGCCCACGCTGCCTTGGTGGTGGATACCTCCGGCGAGCCCTTGCGAGCTGCACTGGCGCACGGCGTGTACATGGTCAAGCCCAGCCTGCATGAATTGCGGGACCTCTGCGACAAACCCTTGTCCCGTCTGTATGAAGTCCGGGATATGGCCAAGGATATGGTGCAGCACGGTGCTGCGCAGATCATGGTGGTTTCCATGGGGGAAATGGGCGCGCTGATGGTCACGCAGCAGGGGAATTGGTACGCGCCGCCGCTGCAAGTGGAAGTGCACAGCGCAGTCGGAGCGGGTGACAGCTTCGTCGCTGGAATGGTGTGGGGCCTGTCACAGCAGCAGAGCCCGGTGCAGGCATTTGCCAAGGGCGTGGCGTGTGCCACGGCGACGCTCATGAGCACAGCCAGCGGTCTGGGCGATGCTGCACAGGTCTTGCAGCTGCTTGAGCAGGTGCATTGCTTTGACCAGTTTCCAGATCAAGTGTTGCCTATTTGATAGACATTCTTAAAGCCTGCTGATTTAATTTGTAAAAGTGCGCTGCGAACACGTAGGGGGCACTTGGCCATAGTCATAATGGTTGCAAGGGGAATTTGCCGAACATTATTCCAAACGGCACCTTACGGATACTTGGGTTTATGAATACAGACGAATTCGACTTCGTTGCATTGGACGATTTGCGCGTCGGATTGTTTGTGGATCTCAATTTGGGATGGCTGGCCCATCCCTTTTCCAGCAGCCGTTTCAAGATTACCACCGAGCGTCAGATTGACACCCTGAAGTCGCTGGGTGTGGACCGTATCCGGTATGTTCCTGCCCGCAGTGACCCGATTGGAAGTGGGGAGCCCTCTCCCGCAGCATCGGCATTGAGCGCTTCCTTCCAGCCTCCCGCACCGGAAAAGACACAGGCTGCGACGGCCGCCACAAAGTCCGCGCTCAAGGCGGGCCAATGCGAGCGCCGCTTCACGGAAACCACTCAGCAATACCGGCAGGCGATGGAGTGGTTGCAGACCGACCCCAAGAACGCTGCACAACTTTGCCAAGACATGGTGCAATCACTGACGTCGGAAATGTTGACTCAGGGTGATGTGGCCATACGCCTTCTGACAGAGGCAGCGGGTGACAAGAGTGCCATGCACCCGGTCAATGTGGCGGTGATATCGCTGCTCCTGGGCAAAGCCCTGGGCGTACAAGGCACTGCGCTGGATGAACTGGGTCTGGCGGCCTTTTTGCACGATATGGGAAAAATCAAGTTGCCCGAGCGCGTGCGCCGCTGGGAGAGCAACTTCTCGTCCGGCGAGCTCAAGGTCTATCAGGACCACGTAGTTCAGGGCGTAGAACTGGCCCGCCATATGGGCTTGTCTGCCGGCACCGTCAGGGCCATTGCGCAGCACCATGAAATGGTGGATGGCAGCGGTTTTCCGCAGCACCTCAAGGGTGATGCGATGACGCTCAATGCGCGCATACTGGCGCTGGTCAACCGCTATGACGGCCTATGCAATCCGGGCAAGCTCAGTGCGGCCATGACGCCACACGAAGCGCTTTCCACCATCTTTTCCCAGCAGAAAACACGCTTCGACGCCAATGTGCTCAGTGCCTTCATCCGCATGATGGGGGTTTATCCACCCGGTTCGGTAGTGCAGCTCAATGACGAGCGCCATGCCATGGTGGTCTCGGTGAATTCGGCGCGGCCGCTCAAACCCCGCATCTTGGTGCATGAACCAACAGTCCCACGGCATCAGGCCGCGGTACTGGATCTCGAGCTGGCGCCCAACACCAGCATTCGCAGAAGCCTCAAGCCTTCGAGCTTGCCGGCCACAGCGCTGGACTATCTGCAGCCACGCCAACGCATCTGCTACTTTTACGAACCCGCACTCGACAGTGAGGCCGCAGCGCTCAATCCGTAGCGCTCAGCCGTGCAGGCCCTTCCACAGCATGTACGCTGCCAGCAGGTAGAGCACCAGCGCAAAGATGCGCTTGAGTTGTACCACGGGCAGGCGGTGTGCCAGCGCGGCGCCCAGGGGGGCCGTGAGCACGCTGCAACTGGCGATGACCGCCAGTGCGGGTAGCCAGATGTAACCCAGTGACCAGGGCGGCAGTCCGCTGACTCCCTGTCCACCCACTGCATATCCTGCTGCATTGGCTATTGCAATGGGGAAGCCCAGTGCCGCGCTGGTGGACACGGCGTTGATGATGGCGACGTTGTGGGCCACCATGAACGGCACGCTGATGAAGCCACCTCCGGCCCCCACCAACCCGGACACCAGACCGATGGTTGCCCCAGTTCCCAGCAGTCCTGCCATGCCTGGAATAGTCCGTCCGGGCTTGGGCTTCTTGTCCAGAAACATCTGGGTCGCCGAGAAACTGATGAAGGCCGCAAAGATGAGTGCCAGCGTCGTTCCCTTGAGCAAGGCAAAAATACCCAGGCTTCCCACGATGCCGCCCAGCACAATGCCCGGTGCCAGACCGCGCGCAATGTCCCAGCGCACCGAGCCACGCTGGTGATGCGCACGCATGCTGGAGAGCGAGGTGAAAACGATGGTGGACATGGAGGTGGCGATGGCCATCTTCACCGCCAGGTCGGCACTGATGCCGCGCGTGGACAGGATGATGGTGATGAAGGGAGCCAGCACCATGCCGCCGCCGATTCCCAGCAGCCCGGCCAGAAAGCCACCTGCGAGCCCCAGCATGGCCAGCTCGAAAATCAGTTGGGGTTCCAGCGTCATGCAAGGGGGTTGAATAAGGTGTCTGCGAATGCCACCGGACCGGCATCCTGAACCGGGGTTCAGGTGGGCGAGGTCAGCACAAACCTTGGGTTCATCTGACGCGAGATGATCACGCTGGAGTGGCAATGTTCCAAGCCCAGGCTCAATGAGCATTGGTTCAAGGAAATATAAAGCCCGGCGAGCTTCGCAGACCACTCCATTGTAGGCGCAGCTTTCAGCCGCGTGCCAGGCACCCTGCGATTGGCTGCAAAAAGATTCAGAGCAGCTGGCCGTCTTCGCTCAAGGCGTCGTCCAGGCGGGTCAGCAGGGACTGCAGCACGGCATTGTCTTCGGAAGCTGAGGCCGGTTGCGAGGGCGCAGCTGCCGCTTCTACGGCCACGGATTCCACAGCACCCTTGTCGGAAAGATCGAATGCCAGATTCAGTGCTGCCAGCACGGCAATGCGGTCACGCGCACGCACCTTGCCTGCATCTCGGATCTTGCACATGGCTTCGTCCACCCGCTGCACGGCTTCGCGCAGACGCTCTTCACCGCCTTCGGGACAGCCCAGCAAATAGCTTTGGCCCATGATCTGCACTTCTAGCTGGTTCATGGCGCATCCTTCTGTGCAGTGGATTCCGGCAATCGCTCCAGCAGCGCATCCACCCGCGCTCGGGCCGCGCTCAGACGGGACTTGAGGGAGTCTCGTTCCTGCGTGAGGAGTTCGAGCTGCCTGGCAAGCAGGGCGTTGGTGCGCTGCACCTCGGCATAGCGCAGCAGCAAACGTTCCACACGCTCGGCAATTTGGTCGACTTGAGACGGTTTCGACATGGGTGTCGCGTTGTTCACCATAGAAGTCGCATTGTAGGGTTTGGCGCGAGGGCCTCAGGCTAAAATGCTTTCGTTGGTGCTCGCGGTGTGGTTCACACGCCGCAGTTCAACGGGAAGCAGGAGGGCCGGACCTATTCAGGTCAGCCTAACCTGCGCTGCCCCCGCAACGGTAAGTGGACGCGTCCTCCGACGCAGCTTTCATCACAGCCACTGGACACTTGAACACGTGTCCGGGAAGGCGATGAGGGTCGTTCCATCAGCCCGGATACCGGCCAACCAGGTGGTTGCACGTTGGTGCGACCTTTTACGCCCATACGCCGTCGGGGAAGACAGCAAGGGTATTCAGTCGGGTTGTTTTCAATATGAAGTCTAGAGTTTTGGGTGCACGTGTCAGCGTGCTTGGTGTTGCCCTGTGTGCAGCGTATTCCATGGGCGCAGAGGCGCAATCCGTCAACCTTCTCAGGGAAGTGGTCGTCACTGCCAGCCGCTTTTCGGAATCGGTGGATGCACTTCCCTATGGAGTGAGCGTGATCACCGCCCAGGAAATCGAAGCATCCGGAGCCACCTCGGTGAGCGAGGCCATCATGAAGATTCTGGGCGTGCCCGGGCGTCTGGACACCAGCGGTGGCAACAATTACGCTGTTGATCTGCGTGGTTTCGGTCAGACGTCGGACAGCAACCAGGTTGTGATCTTGGATGGACGCAGACTCAACGAACAGGATCTGTCGGGAACCAATATGGGAATCATCCCGATTGAGTCCGTGCAAAGAATCGAGGTCATCCGGGGCAATGCGGCCGTGATGTACGGCGAAGGCGCAACCGGCGGCGCCATTCTGATCAGCACCAAGGCAGGCCAGGGCGTGGAGCGTCACAATGCGGCAGTGGTATCCGCATCCACGGGCAGCTATGGGTTGCAGGAACTTCGTACCAGCGCAACGGTGGCGGCTGGAGCCGTTTCGCTGGATGTAGCGGGCTCCGAGCGCAAATCCGACGGTCACCGGGACAATTTTGCGTCCACCAACAACAATCTGGACGCTACGGTGCAATGGTCCAACGACTGGTTGCGTGTGGGAGCCCAGGCTGCGCGCAACCTGTTGCACAGCGGATTGCCAGGATCACTCACGGCGGCCCAATATGACGCCGATCCGCACACTGCAAAGTCCATGGTGAACTATGGTCAGATCAAGAGCGAGGTCTATGGTGTGTTTGCAGAAGCCATCCTGGAGGACTGGAAGCTGGGGTTTGACTATGGCGAGCGCAACAAGAAGCAGGCCTACTACAGCCCGAGTTACTACTCCGATGCAAATGTGG
Source organism: Rhodoferax sp. GW822-FHT02A01 (assembly GCF_038784515.1). Lineage (NCBI taxonomy): Bacteria > Pseudomonadati > Pseudomonadota > Betaproteobacteria > Burkholderiales > Comamonadaceae > Rhodoferax > Rhodoferax sp. GW822-FHT02A01. The sequence goes on along the minus strand of NZ_CP152376.1, from coordinate 4,533,821 downwards.
ACGCCATAAGTGCCAACCTGCGTGCGCGCAACGAACGCAAGGGTGAGACGTTTGCCAATGTCTTCACCGTGGGTGCGGACATGGGCGACTGGAAGTACGACGATCTCGCCCCATCCAAAGCCAGATCGCAGTCCAACGCCATCTACATTACCGACGATATAAGTTACCTGCCCTCGGGAACGCGGCTGAGCCTGGGCGTGCGCAATGAGACTGTCAAGAAGACACGCGACGGGGTTGCCACGGGCGTGGATGACTCGCAAACTGCCTGGGATGTGGGGCTCACGCAGGATCTGGGGCAGGGCGTTCACGTCTATGGCCGTACGGGCCAGAGCTTTCGCTTTGCCAACGTGGACGAGATCAATTTTGTGACTCCCGGCACTTCACTCAAGCCACAGACCTCCAAAGACGTGGAACTGGGTGCGCGTTGGCAATATGCCAAGGGCCGCGCGGAACTGCGTTGGTACCGCAGCGATCTGAACAACGAGATCGGCTACGACGGCACCGCCATCGGACCCAATTCCGTATTTGGCTACGACGGCGCCAATGTCAATTTTGATCCCACCCGCAGGGAAGGCGTCGAGTTTGAAGGCCGTCACGATATCAGCACATCCGTCGCACTGCGCGTGAATGCGGCAGCGCGCCAGGCCCGTTTTGTGTCCGGCCAGTACGCCGACAAGGACGTTGCCCTGGTGCCTGCACATACCGCCGGTCTGGGCCTGGACTGGAAGGTTGCGGCCGGCCATCTGTTGAACTTTGGTGTCAACTGGGTTTCGTCGCAAAGCCCCGACTTTGCCAACAAGTGCACCATGCCGTCGTACACCACGGTCGACGCGCGTTACTCCTACTCCATGAAGTCGGCTGAGTTTGCTTTGGGCGTCAGCAACCTGGGAGATACCAAGTACTACACCCAGGCCTATGGTTGTACCGCCGCTGGCGTGACGACTTCCATCTATCCGGAAGCAGGTCGTGCCGTCACTGCAACTGCGAAGCTGAAGTTTTGATGCCTTCTACCCGCTGCCCCGCCATCCTGGTTGCCGCCCCGGCCTCGGGCCAGGGCAAGACCACCATCACCTCGGCCCTGGCGCGTCTGCATGCGCGGCAGGGGCGGCGGGTACGGGTTTTCAAATGCGGGCCTGATTTTCTTGATCCCTACTGGCACACACTGGCCAGCGGGGCGCCGGTCTACCAGCTCGATTTGTGGATGACAGGTGAGGAGGATTGCCAGGCGCGGCTGACGGCGGCGGCACATGAGGCCGATCTGATCATCGTCGAAGGTGTCATGGGTCTGTACGACGGTGAGCCCAGTGCGGCCGATCTGGCGCAGCGCTTTGGTTTGCATGTGCTGGCCGTGGTGGATGCTTCCGCCATGGCAGGTACTTTTGGCGCACTGGCGTTTGGTCTGCAGCACTACCGCAAGGACTTGCCATGGGCAGGCGTACTGGCCAATCGCGTTGCCAGCACGGGCCACGCCTACATGCTGCGCAACGCCATTCCCGAGGCCCGCAACTGGCTGGGCGCGGTCATGCGCAATGCCGATATGACGCTGCCGGAGCGCCACCTCGGTCTCACGGTGGCCAGCGAAGTGCCTGATGCCATGGCCCGGCTGGATGCTGCGGCAGACGCGCTGCAGGACACGCCACTGGGGCAGATGAGCCTGCAGGACCTGCGGCGCTGGGATACCGAGTTCCCTCTGCTGCACGACGCCCGTGCAGTGCCCGCGTTGCTGGCGGGCAAGACCATTGCCATCGCGCGCGATGCAGCGTTCTGCTTTATCTACACAGCCAACCTGGATTGCCTGCAGTCCATGGGCGCAACGCTGCGCTTCTTCTCGCCATTGGCCAATGAAGCGGTGCCCGATTGCGACGCCGTGTGGCTGCCCGGTGGCTATCCGGAGTTGCACGCCGACCGCATCGCTGGAAGTGCGCAAACCCGCAGCAGCCTGGCCCAACACATCGCGGCGGCCAAACCGGTGTGGGCCGAATGCGGCGGCATGATGGCGCTGTTTGAGACGCTGGTGACCACGGACGGCCAAACCCACGCGCTTTGGGGCCTGCTGCCTGGAGAAGTCACCATGCATACGCGTCTGGCGGCCTTGGGCCCGCAGCAGCTTGAACTGGCCACCGGCTTGCTGCGCGGCCATACCTTTCACTACTCCACTACAGAGACCACGCTGCAGCCCGTGGCACGTACTGCACGCCCGCAAACCGAGCCATCGCCTCAGGCCGGAGAGGCGCTGTGGCAGCAGGGTGCGGTGCGCGCCAGCTACTTCCATGCATGGTTCCCCTCGTCACCGACGGCCGCGGCATCGCTGTTCCTGCCGACGGGGGAGGTCACATGAGCGCGACCCCGTTGGACTTTGCCCTGGGGCCACAGCGCATCGTCTGCCTGACCGAGGAGACTACCGAATGGCTGTATCTGCTGGGGCAGGAGCAGCGCATCGTGGGCATCTCTGGCTACACCGTGCGTCCGCGCCGCGCGCGTGAGGAAAAACCCAAGGTCAGCGCTTTTCTGAGCGCCAAGATTGACAAGATTCTGGAGCTGAAGCCGGACTGCGTATTCGGCTTTTCGGACCTACAGGCCGACATTGCATCGGCACTGGTACGCCAGGGTGTGCAGGTCACCATCTTCAACCAGCGCAGTGTGTCCGAAATCTTTTCCATGCTGTTCCAGGTGGCTGCCATGGTCGGTCAGTCCGAACAGGGGCTGCAGCGCATCCACGCCATGCAAGTCGATCTGCAGGCCATGCAGCACACTGTGGCTGAGCGCCTGGCGCAGGGCGCGCGACGACCCAAAGTGTTCTTCGAGGAATGGGACACGCCGCACATCAGTGCCATCCGCTGGGTGTCGGAGCTGATCGGCATCGCCGGTGGCGACGACTGCTTTGCCGAACTGGCGTTGGAGCCACTGGGCAAGAACCGCATCATTGCCGATGGTGCAGAAATCGTGCGTCGCAGCCCAGACATCATCTTTGGCTCCTGGTGCGGCAAGAAGTTCCGGCCTGACAATGTGGCTGCGCGCGAGGGTTGGGCGGGTACCCCGGCCGTGAGCGGCGGACAATTGTTCGAAATCAAGTCGCCCGACATCCTGCAGCCCGGCCCGGCCGCGCTGACGGATGGCGTGCAGAAAATCCACCGGCACATCCTGGCCTGGATGGATGCCGATTTGCAGGAGCGCATGCGCGGATGAGCGAAGGTATTGCACACAGTGAGCTGATTCTGGGCGGCCAGCGCAGTGGCAAGTCGCGCCGTGCCGAAATGCTGGCCCGCCAGTGGCTGGATGCCGATCCTGCCCACCAGGCAGTTTTGATTGCCACAGCGCAACCCTGGGACGCAGAAATGCAGCAGCGCATTGCGCGCCACCAGGCCGACCGCGCGGCGCGCGTGCCCGGCATGCGCACCGTGGAGGAGCCTGTGAATCTGGCTGAGGCGCTGGCGCAACAGGCGCAACCACAAACGCTGGTCGTGGTGGATTGCCTCACCTTGTGGCTGACCAATCTGCGCATGCCGCCCACGGCGAATGAAGCCGCTGTGGGCCATGGCGACGTGCAAGCGGACCACGATGCGCAGGCGGAAGAGCGCCACATCGCGAATCTGCTGGCGGCTATTGCACAAGCCAAAGGGCCGGTCGTACTGGTAGGTAATGAAATCGGGCTGGGCGTCATTCCCATGGGTGCGCAGGTGCGCTCCTTTGTCGATGCGCTGGGTCGGCTCAACCAGGAGGTGGCACGGGAATGCAAGCGCGTTACCCTGATGGCCGCGGGCCTGCCTTTGACTTTGAAAGACACTCCATGCGTTCCCTGATCCTCCGGTTGGCACGCGGTCTGACTGTGCTGGTCACGGGTTGGATGCTGGCAGGTGCGGCACGCGCTACCGTGCAGGTCACGGATGACCGCGGTACTACCATTACGCTGGAGCGCAGCCCGCAGCGCATCGTCAGCCTGTTGCCATCATTGACCGAAACCGTGTGCGCCCTGGGCCAATGCCAACGGCTGGTGGGCGTGGACCGGTATTCCAACTATCCCGAGAGCGTGACCAAATTGCCGCAAGTGGGCGGTGGCATGGATCCCAATATCGAGGCCATCGTGGCCTTGCGGCCCGACGTGGTGCTGGTCGCCTTGTCGTCACGCTCTGCCATGCGGCTGGCCGCGCTCGGTATTCCGGTGTTTGCCCTGGAGCCCAAGACCCATGCGGACGTGCAGCGCGTGATCGGCAAGCTGGGCCAGCTGCTGGGCGTAGGCGATGCGCAGAAGATCTGGCGCGAGATCGACGCCGGAGTGTCGGCGGCGGCGCAGTCCCTGCCGCCCCAGGTGCGGGGTACCCGCATCTACTTCGAGGTCAACAGCGGCCCCTATGGCGCGGGCGAGTCCTCGTTCATTGGTGAAATACTGACCCGGCTGGGTGTGAAGAACATCCTGCCGGCCAAGCTCGGCCCTTTCCCCAAGATCAACCCGGAGCTGGTAGTGCGCGAGAACCCGGACCTGATCATGGTCGGGCAGGCCAATCTGGAAGGCATGGAGCAGCGTCCCGGCTGGAGCAACATCCGCGCCATCCGCGAGAAGCATGTGTGCGTGTTTCCGTCGGAAGAGTCTGACGTGCTGGTGCGCCCCGGGCCCCGCATGGCTGAGAGTGCGCGCATTCTGGCGCGTTGCTTGAGCGATAAGGCGCCTGCCGCAGCCAAGACCGAGGTGCGCAAGTGAAAGCCTCCTCCACCGGCTGGCTGATCGCACTGGCCGTGGTGGTGTGTGTAGCCATGGTGCTGCTGGGCCTGTGCATTGGCAGCGCCGGGTTTGAGAACACCGTAGGTACTTTGTGGGGTTCGCAGTCCGGTGAGGTGGAGCGTGCCATGGCTCACCAGATCGTCTGGGACATCCGCATGCCGCGCACCGTGGGGGCACTGGCTGCAGGTGCCTTGCTGGGCCTGGCCGGGGCGCTGGCGCAAGGCCTGTTTCGCAACCCGCTGGCTGATCCCTATCTGTTGGGCAGCGCATCCGGCGCCTCGCTGGGCGTGGCCCTGGCCCTGGCCAGCATGGGCGGCGCAGCGGGCATGGTGGGCGGCAGCATGATGAGTGACGGCGGTGGCGCCGTCAGCGTGTTTTCCAGCAGCATCTGGGTGCGCCTGGGCCTGACCGGTGCCGCATTTGGTGGCGCCGTGGCAGCGGTGTTGCTGACGCTGGCGCTGGCGCGCGGTGTGCAGCACACGCTGCGCTTGCTGCTGGCCGGTGTGATCGTGGGTGTGGTGCTGGGGGCGGTGACTTCGCTGGTGTTGCTGTTTTCGCCGGACTCCCTGCAGGCCATGCAGGCATTTCTGCTGGGCTCCACCAGTTTCATTGGCTGGCCGTCCTGCTTTTTGATGACGGGGATTTGGGTGGTTTGTGTAGTCGCGGCCTGGGCCCTGGCGCGGGTACTGGATGGCCTGAGCCTGGGCGAGACGACTGCGCACACGCTGGGTTTGCCCATTGGCCCGTTGCGCGCTGCGCTGGTGGCAGTGCTGGCGTTGGCCACCGGCACTGCGGTGGCCCAGACCGGGCTGATTGCCTTTGTAGGTCTGGCCGCTCCACATCTGGTACGCGCCATGGTCAAGGTGCCGCACCGCCAGCTCATGCTGCTGGCCAGCGCCATGGGGGCGGTGCTGCTGGGAGGTGCCGACCTGTTGGCACGCTGGCTGATTGCCCCGCAAGAGCTGCCCGTGGGCGCATTGACCGCAGTGTTGGGCGGCGGCTATTTGCTGTGGCTGATGCACCGGGGCAGTGGCAGCCATGCGCTGGGAGGTCGTAGCGCATGAAGCAAACCGTTACCAGAGCACCCGCCATAGACACCGGCGTGGCACTGAGCGCCCATGGGCTCAACGCAAGCCTGGGTGGCCGGGCTGTGCTGCACGACATTGACCTGGACATTGCGCAAGGCCAATGGACCAGCATCCTGGGGCCCAACGGCGCGGGCAAGTCCACCTTGCTCAAGGCCTTGGCAGGCGTGTTGCCGCACCAGGGCACAGTGTCGCTGCTGGGCCGACCGATACAGCAGGTGCACCACCGTTTGCGTGCGCAGCAGCTTGCCTGGCTGGGGCAGAACGAATCCAGTGCCGATGACCTCACAGTGTGGGATGTGGTCATGCTGGGCCGCCTGCCGCACCAGGCCTGGCTGGCACCGCCCAGCGACGAAGACCGCGCGGCGGTGGAGCGCGCCCTGCGCTACACCCAGGCCTGGGACTGGCGCCATCGCGCCCTGGGCCAGCTCTCGGGCGGAGAGCGCCAGCGCGTGCTGTTGGCCCGGGCTCTGGCCGTGGAAGCCCAGGTGCTGCTCATGGATGAACCATTGGCCAATCTGGACCCGCCGCACCAGGCCGATTGGCTCTGCGTCGTGGAGGCTTTGCTGGCCCACGGCACGACGGTGGTGAGTGTGCTGCACGAGATCACCATTGCCCTGCATGCCAACCGGCTGGTGGTGATGCGCGATGGGCGTGTGACCCACCATGGCGCCACGGCCGACCCGGATACCCACCGCGCTCTGTGCGCGGCGTTTGACAACCGCATCGCCATCCATGCCCTGAACGGGCAATGGGTGTCATTGCCCCAACTGATACGCCAGGATAGCCATGGAAATTGAAACCCCGCCCACCGAGAAGCCCTACGAAAAAGCCGAGGGCGAACGCCGCGGCATCGTCATCGTCAACACCGGCGACGGCAAGGGCAAGAGCACCGCGGCCTTCGGGCTGGCACTGCGTGCGCATGGCCGCGGCAAGCCCGTCAAGATATTCCAGTTCATGAAAGTGCCCAGTGCCCGCTTTGGCGAGCACCGCATGTTCGAGCAGCTAGGTATTCCCATCGAGGGCCTGGGCGACGGCTTCAGTTGGAAGAGCCAGGACCTGGAGCGCTCTGGGCAATTGGCGCGCGACGGCTGGGCCAAGGCGCGCGCTGCCATTCTGGGGGGCGACTACTTCATGGTGACGCTCGACGAAATCACCTATCCGTTGATCTATGGCTGGATGCCGCTGGACGACGTGCTGGAAACCCTGCGCAACCGCCCAGCCCATGTGCACGTGGTGCTGACCGGCCGCCGCTGCCCGCCTGAGATCGTGGCGCTGGCCGATACCGTGACCGAGATGACCCTGGTCAAGCACGCCTTCCAGGCCGGCATTCCCGCACAACGCGGCATTGAAGACTGATGCCATGAGCACCGCCGCCGCTTCCAATGCCGTTGCCGCTGCGGACTTCTCTGCGGCAGAGCGCAGTGCGGTGTACCGCGCCATCTTTGAGCGGCGTGACATGCGGCACTTTGCTGGTGGCACAGTGGCGCCGGACATCATGCGCCGATTACTCACTGCGGCACACCACGCGCCCAGCGTGGGCTTCATGCAGCCCTGGCGCTTTGTGCGCCTGTCGGACGCCGCTGTGCGCGAGCAGGTGCACGCATTGGTGGAGGCCGAGCGGCTGCAAACCGCGCGCGCATTGGGCGAGCGGGAAGAGGCCTTCATGCGCCTGAAGGTGGAAGGCATGCGCGACGCGGCCGAAGTCTGGGCCGTGGCCCTGGCCGACGGGCGCGATGCCCACGTATTCGGGCGGCGCACGCTGCCGCAGATGGATCTGGCCTCGGCCGCCTGTGCCATCCAGAACCTCTGGCTGGCTGCGCGGGCCGAAGGCCTGGGCGTGGGTTGGGTTTCCTTGTTCGACCCTTTGGCGTTGGCCAGGCTGCTGGGCATGCCCGACGGTGCCGAGCCGATTGCCTTGCTGTGCATTGGCCCGGTGCATGCGTTCTACGAAGAGCCCATGCTGCAACAGGAGCGCTGGGCCAAGCGCTGTGCGCTGGACGATCTGCTCTTCGAGAACCGCTGGGGCACCGCGTTACAAACCCCGCCGCCGGCGGACGGCCCCGAGGATCCTGCGCCATGACTGGCCTGACATTGGTGACGGCTGTTCTGCTGGCCCTGGCGATTGACCACCGTTTGGGCGAGCCGCCGGTGCGCTGGCATCCGGTGGTCTGGATAGGCAATTACCTTTCGGCTGCTGGAACCTGGCTGCAGCGCCACGCGCAACAGGACCCGCAACGCAGGGACTACCGGGCTCTGCTTCTGGGCAGCATGGTCTGGCTGGCCGGTGCGGTGCTCGTGAGCGTAGTAGCCTGGGCGCTGCAAAGCGCGTTGCTGATGCTGCCATGGTGGGCCGCCGCACTGGGGTTGGGCGTGCTACTCAAGCCCTTGCTGGCCTGGGCCATGCTCAAGCGCGAAGTGCTGTCGGTTGAGAACGCGCTGGCGCAGTCACTGGCTACCGGACGGGAACGTTTGAGTTGGTTGGTCAGCCGCGATGTCACCGTGCTCAATGGCAGTCAGGTACGCGAGAGCGCCATCGAGACGCTGGCCGAGAATTTCAGCGACTCGGTGGTGGCGCCCCTGTTCTGGTTTGTGCTGCTGGGCTTGCCCGGTGCGGCCCTGTACCGCTTTGCCAATACCGCCGATGCCATGTGGGGCTACCCCGGCGTATACAAGGGCCGCAACTGGGCCTGGGCTGGCAAGTGGGCGGCACGGGCAGACGATGTGCTCAACTGGGTGCCCGCACGTATCACGGCGGGCCTGCTGTTGCTGGCCAGTGGCGTCAAAGGGCTGCGAGTAGCCGTGCAACTGCCGCAGGAGGCGGGCCGCACCGCATCGCCCAACAGTGGCTGGCCCATGGCGGCCATGGCACTGGTGCTGGGCGTGGGGCTGCACAAGCCCGGCGTCTATGGCCTGAATCCGCAAGGTCGCGCACCTGCCGCCGCCGATACCCATGCCGCGGTGCGCACCGGCAACCTGGCCTTGGTGCTGTTGCTGCTGAGCCTGATGGTCATGGCGTTGGTCGGGTTGGCTTGGCACAGTGTTTTGGCCGGGCTGAGCGTGGGCGGCGTCGCTAGTGGAGGCATGCGAGCATGAACATACCGCCCCGTATGCATGGTGGAACCGACGCGCTGGGTGCTGCGCCGTTCGACTTTTCCACCAACAGCAATGGCTGCGGCCCTTGTCCGATGGCGTTGGAAGCGGTTCAGGCAGCAGACGCCAGCCGCTATCCGGACCCACATTACACGCAGCTGCGTCAGCGATTGGGGCGCTTCCATGGCGTGGAGTCCGAGCGCGTGGTGCTGGCGACCAGTGCCAGCGAATTCATTTTTCGGTTCACGGCCTGGATGAAGCAGGGTGGCACAACCGCCGTCTGGATTCCGGCCACGGCATATGGCGACTACGCGCATGCCGCCAATGCATGGGGCATGCATCGTTGCACGCATCCACACGAGGCAGAACTGCTGTGGGCTTGCGAGCCGTCCAGCCCGTTGGGTCAGGCGCACGCGCCGTGGCCCGCATGGCTGATCGAGGGGCATCAGGCCTCGCAGCATCTGGTGCTGGACTGTGCCTATGCGCCGCTGCGTCTGTCCGGATCACCCAGCCTGACAGAAACCCAGCGCGAGCAGGTCTGGCAGCTGTACTCCCCGAACAAAGCGCTTGCGCTGACCGGTGTGCGCGCCGCCTACGCCATTGCGCCGCTGCACGCACTGCAGGCTGTGTGCCAGCTCGATGCCCTGGCGCCGTCTTGGCCGGTGGGCGCGCACGGGGTGGCGATGCTACAGGCCTGGACGCAGGACGCCACCCAAGACTGGCTGCGCCAGAGTTTGGTCACCCTGCGTGCCTGGAAGGTTGCTCAGCTGCAGTTGCTGCAAGACCTGGGCTGGCAATGCCTGCCCAGCAATACCAATTTCTTTTGTGCCGTGCCGCCTGTTGGCACGGAGCTGAATGCGCTGCTGGACCAACTGCGCGCGCAGGGTATCAAGCTGCGCGACGCGGCCTCTCTGGGCTTGCCCGGCCACGTGCGCATCAGCGTGCAAGGGGCGGAGGCGCAGCGGGTCTTGGCCAATGCCCTTACTGCCCTACAACCCACCATGGAGGTCACGCAATGACCGCTCGTTGCATCATGGTGCTAGGTACCACCAGCGGCGCCGGCAAAAGCTGGCTGACCACGGCGCTGTGCCGTTACTACCAACGTCAAGGTCTGAAAGTCGCGCCCTTCAAGGCCCAGAACATGAGCAACAACGCAAGAGTTGTAGGCCCCCACGCTCCGCCGCTGCGCGGGTCGCTGCCCCCCGAGGGGGCCGCGTTTGGCCTTGGGGCGGCCCGGCGGCCAAACCAAGTTGCGCTTGAGAACATGGGTGGCGAGATTGGCAGTGCCCAGTACTTCCAGGCGTTGGCCGCACGAGCCGTGCCGGACGTGCGCATGAACCCCTTGCTGCTCAAGCCCGAGCATGACACCCACAGCCAGGTGGTGCTGATGGGGCAGGTGAACGAGGAGCTTTCGCGCATGCCTTGGCGCGGGCGCAGCGCCAGCGTGTGGCCGGTGATCGCCCAGGCGCTGGACGCGCTTTGCGCCGACAACGATGTGGTGGTGATCGAGGGTGCCGGTTCGCCCGCCGAGATCAATCTCTCCAGCAGCGACATCGTCAACATGCGGGTGGCGGTGCATACCAACGCCGCCTGTCTGCTGGTCACCGACATTGACCGTGGCGGCGCCTTCGCCCATCTGTACGGCACCTGGGCCCTGCTGCCCGAGAACGAACGCCATTTGATCAAGGGCTTTGTGCTCAACAAGTTCCGGGGCGACGTCGGCCTGCTGGCACCGGCACCGCAGATGCTACAGGACCTTACCGGAGTACCGACAGTGGCCACATTGCCCATGTGGTGGCAGCACGGCCTCCCGGAAGAGGATGGTGTCTTTGACATGACCCCCACGCTCGGCGCTGCCGCGTCCTCGCTGCCCCCCAAGGGGGCCCTCGCGGCTCGGGGCGGCCCAGCGCCGCTCACGCCATTCACGCGGGTGGCCGTCATCGCCTACCCGCGCATCAGCAACCTGGACGAGTTCCAGCCTCTCAAGAACGTGCCTGGCGTGCGCCTGCAGTGGGTGCGCAGCCCGTCCGAACTGGTGGGGCTGCGTCCTGCGGACTGGATCATCCTGCCGGGTTCCAAGAACACCAGCGGCGACTTGGCCTGGCTGCGCGCGCACGGGCTGGATGCCGCCGTGGCCCACCATGCAGGGCAGGGCGGGGCGGTGCTGGGCATTTGTGGCGGCCTGCAGATGCTGGGCGAGTCGCTGATCGACCCGCACGGCATCGATGGCAATGCGCCCGGCCTGGGGCTGCTGCCGCTGGTGACCGTGTTCGAGGTCGACAAGACGGTTTGCCGTACCAACGCACGCTTTACAGATGCTCTGGCCGACGTGGAAGGGCCGTGGGCCTCGCTGGCCGGTGTGGAGGTGTCCGGTTACGAAATCCATCACGGGCAGACCCAACCCCACGCCGCCATGCGGGCCGCCGGCAATGTGGCAACCGAAGTGATGCCGGGTGGTCTGGCATGGCTGAACCCGCAGGGCAATGTGCTGGGCCTGTACCTGCACGGCCTGCTGGAGGACGCGGCCGCCTTGCAGGCCCTGTTTGGCAGCCACCTGGACAAGCCGGTGCCCACGCTGGACACGGTGTTCGACGGGCTGGCCGACTTCATCGAGAACAACTTTGCGCCCGGCGTGCTGCAATCCCTGCTGCGCTGAGCTTTCCCTTCTTTATTCACCTCTTTCACACCGGAGACCTTCATGCACAATCCCTTGCCCCAACTCAGCAACATCCAGAATGACGCGCTCACCCAGAGCCTGCAACACACGCTGGACAACAAGACCAAACCCCTGGGCTCGCTCGGACGTCTGGAAACTTTGGCCCTGAAGATCGGCCAGATCCTGGGCACCGAGCAACCCGTGCTGACCGCGCCGCAGATGGTGGTGTTCGCAGGTGACCACGGCCTGACCGCGCGCGGCGTGTCGGCCTTTCCCAGTGACGTGACGTGGCAGATGGTGGAGAACTTCCTGGCCGGTGGCGCTGCGGTCAGCGTGCTGTCCAAGCAGAATGGCATCGCGCTCACTGTGGTGGATTGCGGCGTTAAGCACGATTTCCTGGCGGGTCTGCCCGCGGGTGCTACGCGCCCTGGTCTGCAGGTACGCAAGGTGGCCGGTGCCGAATCCGGAACGGCTGACTCTTCCGCTGGCCCGGCCATGACGGCCGAGCAATGCACGGCGGCTCTGGAGCAGGGCATGGAACTGGTCAAAGGCTTGCCGGGTAATGCCTTGCTGCTGGGGGAGATGGGCATCGGCAATACCTCCGCCGCGTCGCTGATCCTCGCGCGCCTGGCTGGCCTGGATATCGAAGTCTGCACCGGTGCGGGTACCGGTCTGGACGCGCCCGCGGTGCAACGCAAGACGGCGGTGCTGCGCGAAGTGCTGCAAAAGCATGCCCACGCGAAGGCGCCGCTGGACGTGCTCGCAACCATGGGCGGCTTCGAGATCGCCACCATGGTGGGCGCGGTGATGCAAGCCGCCACCGAGCGCCGCGTGATTGTTGTGGATGGCTTCATTGCCACCAGCGCGGTGGTGGTGGCCAACGCCTTGCAGCCACTGGTGCTGCAGCGCTGCGTGTTTGCGCACCGCTCGGGCGAGCGTGGCCACGAATTCATGCTGCAGCATCTGGGCGCCCACGCCTTGCTGGACCTGGGCCTGCGCCTGGGTGAGGGCTCCGGCGCTGCTTTGGCCTGGCCGCTGTTGCAGTCCGCCTGCACCATCCTGCGCGACATGGCCAGTTTTGCGTCGGCCGGTGTGTCGGAAAAGTCGGACGATCCAGTGAAGGTCTGAAACACTTGCGCCCATCACCCGTTAGCCCATGAGCTTTCTGCGCAACTACCTGCTGGCCCTGCAGTTCTTCACTCGCATACCGGTGACCGGGCGGCTGGCTGCGTGGGTGGGTTACAGCCCGCAAATGCTGCGTGCCAGTGCCGCGCATTTTCCGGGCGTGGGCTGGATGGTGGGCGCACTGGTGACGGTGCTGCAACTGGCATTGTTCATGGGGTTGCCGGTGGGTGGTTATTCGCCACTGGTGGTCGCCGCACTGGGTACCGCCTTTGGCATTCTGTTGACCGGCGCGTTCCACGAAGACGGTCTGGCCGATGTGGCCGACGGCTTGGGTGGTAGCTATCAGCGCGAGCGTTCGCTGGAGATCATGAAGGACTCGCGCGTGGGCGCTTTTGGCGCCATTGCCATCGCCATGGTGCTGCTGACCAAGGTTGCGCTGGTGGCCGAGCTGGCGTTCCTGGGGCCCGTTGTGCTCGCCGCAGTGCCGTTCCTGGCGCACGTGGTGTCGCGTACCTGGCCTTTGCTCACCATCCGGCTGTTGCCACACGTGGGCGATACGGCCCAATCCAAGTCCAAGCCGCTGGCCGAGCAAATCACCCGGCAAGCCTTGCAGGTAGCAACGGTATGGTGTGTGTTGGCTTTTGCGTTGGTGGCCGCAGTTTTGGGTCTGGGGCCGGTGATGCTACGCACCCTGGGCGGCGCACTGCTGGCAAGTGCCCTGGGTTTCGCCTGGATGCACAGGTTGTTTGCCCGCCGTCTGCAGGGTTTTACCGGTGATTGCCTGGGCGCCATCCAGCAGGTTTGCGAGCTGGCGTTTTACCTGGGCTTTCTGCTGGCCTGGGGGGCGCGGGCGTGAGCCTGTGGCTGGTGCGCCATGGCAAGCCCCTGGTGGCGCCGGGAACCTGCTACGGCATGCTGGATCTGGACGCCGAACCCGCGGCAACGCACGCGGCGGCAGTGGCTTTGGCCGAGGTGGTGCCGCGCAATGCGGTGGTGCTGAGTTCGCCGCTCAGGCGCTGCCTGCAGCTGGCGCACAGCCTGAAGCAGCTCCGGTCGGACTTGCCTGCAGAGCAGGAGTCGCGTTTGCGTGAAATGGATTTCGGCGACTGGGAAGGCGTGGCCTGGGACACTATTCCCCGTGCCGCCGTGGATGCATGGACGGCAGACTTTGCATGCCACCGGTTCGGCGGAAAGGAGTCTGCCAACGAAGTGCTGGCGCGTGTTGCCGAGGTCTGGGATAGCTCTCTTGCATTGCAGGCAAGCCAGGGCCGCGATGTGGTGTGGATCACCCATGCCGGTGTGGCGCAGGCGACCACGCTGATTGCACGCGGGATGCGTGCAGTTACGCGGTCCGAGGATTGGCCTTTGCTCGGGCTGCAATACGGTGCCTGGCTGAAGTTTTAGCGCAGGTAGGTTCGACGCATACCGTGGCCGGTTTCAGGTGGGCGCAGGCGTCTTGGGCTTGAAGTCGCACACGGCGCTCACTGCACATTGCCAGCACAGCGGCTTGCGTGCCTGGCAGATGTAGCGGCCGTGCAGGATCAGCCAGTGGTGGGCATCCACCAGATACGGTTTGGGGATGCGCTTGAGCAGTTTTTCTTCCACTTCCAGCGGCGTCTTGCCGGGTGCCAGGCCGGTGCGGTTGCCCAGGCGAAACAGGTGCGTGTCCACCGCCATGGTGGGCTCGCCAAAAGCCACGTTCAGTACCACATTGGCCGTCTTGCGACCCACACCCGGCAGGCTTTGCAGTTCCTCACGCGTGCGTGGCACCTCGCCATGGAACTGGTCCACCAGAATGCGGCAGGTTTGCATCAGGTGATTGGCCTTGCTGCGGTACAGGCCGATGGTCTTGATGTAGCCCTCCAGCCCGTCCTGCCCCAGGTCCAGAATTTTCTGCGGGGTGTTGGCCACCGCAAACAACTTGCGCGTGGCCTTGTTGACGCCCACGTCGGTGGCCTGGGCCGACAGCAGGACGGCGGTCAGCAGCTCGAAGACGGAGGCAAATTCCAGCTCGGTTTGTGGGTGCGGATTGGCGGCTTGGAGCGTGGCGAAAAAGGTTTCAATGGAAGCAGGGTTCATATCAGCTGACGTTAACAAACTTTTCCCGATCCGGAAAACTTGCGCGCATCCAGCGGATGTCCAGCTCCAGCGCTGCGATCACATCCCATGGCAGTGTTTCTATGGAATCCGGGCTGGCGTCCTGGGTTTCGGCCAGCAGCCCCGCCAGATGAATCACCGCCCCTAGTCGAGAGAAGCCGTCTTCCGCCATAGGGTCTGCCGCATGTCTGAGACCCTGCACGATTTGGGGCGGAAAGTTCCAGTGTGCGGCCATTTCGGCGGTGATTTGCCCTTCGGTAAAGCCCAGCAGGTGTTGTTCGCGCTGCCAGCGCACACCCGGTATCACCGGCAGCGCTTCGATCGCTTGCAGGATATCGGGCTCTGCCTGCGCAATCAGCAACTGCCCCAGTCGCAGCATCATGCCGGTGAGCCAGCCGGTGGGCGCCGGAATGCCCGCAGGTGGCGCAAGCCACTGGGCATAGCCTGCGCAGTGCATGGCCGACGTCCAGAAGCGGTGGCGATCCAGTCCTGCAAACTCATGGATGGACGAGCTCAGACTGGCACCGATGGCCAGGCTGCCCACCCGCTCCAAGCCAACCAGCGTGACCGCGTCCTCCAGCAGGCCGACGCTGCGTGGCAGGCCAAACTGGCTGCTGTTGGCCAGTTTGAGAAGCCGCGCAGCGATGGCCGGCTCTTTCGAAATCACCGTACAGATATCGTCCATGGTCGCGCGCTCGTTGCTTAGCATGCTTATCAGGTCGACGGTGACCGGTGACAGTACGGGCAGCCGTACACCTGCAAAAAAAGATTCGAGATCTGCCACGGCGGTTCCTGGAGTTTTCAAAGGACAATCTTAGGGTATTTACCCCAAAAACCATCTGTAGAGACGCTATGCAATTCGCTGAAAGACTGAACAACGTAGAGACTTCCGCTATCCGTGAGCTGTTCAAACTGTTGGGAAAGCCGGGAATCATCAGTTTTGCTGGAGGGTTTCCGGACAGCACCATGTTCGACGTGGAAGGCATTCGCGAAGCCACCAACCTGGCCCTCACCGAAGAGCCCGGGCCTGCCCTGCAATATGGCGCGACCGAGGGCTACCAGCCGCTGCGTGAGCAGCTTGCCACTTTCATGCAGAGCAAAGGCGCACAGGACGTGGCATCCGAGCAGTTGATCGTTACCACCGGCAGCCAGCAGGCGCTGGATCTGCTGGGCAAGACCATGATCAGCCCCGGCGACAAGGTGATTGTGGAAGGCCCCACCTTCCTGGCCACCATCCAGTGTTTCCGCCTGTACGGCGCACAACTCATCAGTGCCCCGGTGGACGGCAACGGCGTGCAGACCGACACGCTGGAGCAACTCATCGCCGAGCACCGCCCCAAGCTGGTGTACCTGATTCCCACCTTCGGCAACCCCAGCGGCGCCATGCTGAGCCTGGAGCGCCGCAAGCGCGTGCTGGAGCTGGCGGTGAAGTACCAGACCCTGATTGTGGAAGATGACCCCTACGGTGACCTCTACTTTGGCGAGGCGCCGCCGCCCAGCATGCTGGCGCTGAGCAGCCAGGTACCCGGCAGCCGCGAACTGCTGGCCCACTGCGGATCGCTCAGCAAGGTGCTCAGCCCGGGGCTGCGTGTGGGCTGGCTGATTGCGCCGCCCGAGCTATTGGCCAAGGCCACCATGTGCAAACAGTTCAGCGATGCGGCCACCAGCACCTTTGCCCAGGCCACGGCGGCGCAGTACCTCAAGGCCGGGCGCATGCCGGGTACGCTGGCACATGTCCGCAAGGTGTATGCCGAGCGCGCATTGGCCATGGGCAACGCTTTGCGCAAGGATCTGGGCGAAGCTATCACCTTCGTGCAGCCGCAGGGCGGGCTGTTCGTGTGGGCCCGGCTGACCGGCGCCAATGGCAAGGTCTGTGATGGCAATGCGTTTGCCAAGCGCGCCATCGACAAGGGCGTGGCCTTTGTGCCTGGAGCTCCGTTCTACGCGGCCAATCCGGACCTGGCCACGCTGCGCCTGAGTTTTGCCACGGCCGATGTGGCGCGCATCGAAGAGGGCGTGGCGCGGCTGGCGCAGGCCCTGTAACTGGGTGTTGTTTGTTGGCGCTACACCCGTAACGGGTTGCTTGGCGCACCAAAGGGTTTTTGTAAATCAGGTCCAATCGAGGCTATGAAAAAGCAAATCAAGATCGACTTTGTGTCCGACGTATCCTGCCCCTGGTGCGCCATTGGCCTGCAGTCCCTGCAGACTGCGCTCAAGGAACTCGATGGTGAGCTGGATGCCAGCCTGACGTTTCAGCCTTTTGAGCTCAACCCTCAGATGGACCCAGAGGGTGAGGACATCCTGGAACACCTGAGCCACAAATACGGCTCTACGCCCGAGCAGATGGCCGCAGCCCAGGAGAACATCCGTGCACGTGGTGAGGCACTGGGCTTCACTTTCAACATGGGCAAGCGCAGCCGCATCTACAACACCTTCAACGCGCACCGCTTGCTGCACTGGGCCGAGCTGGAAGGCAAGCAGGTTGCCCTGAAGAATGCGCTGTTCAAGGCCTATTTCACCGAGGGCGAAAACCCCAGCGACAACGCCTTGCTGGTGCGTGTGGCAGCCTCCGTTGGTCTGGATGCCACCCGGGCGCAGTCCATTCTGGGCAGTGACGAGTTCGCCGACGAGGTGCGGGAGCAGGAGCAGTTCTACCAGCAGAGCGGCATCCACTCGGTGCCAGCCATCATCCTCAACGACCGGCATCTGATTTCCGGCGGCCAGCCGCCGGAGGTGTTTGCGAAGGCCCTGCGCCAGATCGCGGAGATCTAACGCAATACTGTCAGCAGGCGGTCCAGGCCGCCGCTGTTGATGGCCACGTTGGCCTTCTCGCGCACGGCCGGTTTGGCGTGATATGCCACGGACAGGCCGGCCACGCCCATCATGGGCAGGTCGTTGGCACCGTCCCCCATGGCGATGATTTGGCGGGGCTCCACGCCGATCAAAGTCGCCACTTCCAGCAGCGTGCGGCGTTTTTCATTGCCGTCGCAGATGTCCCCCCAGGGCTGATCCACCATGCGGCCGGTCAGCACTCCGCAACTGGGGCCAGCCTCCACCTCCAGCACATTCGAGCGGGCGAAGTCGATGCCCAGGCGCTCACGGATGCGGTCGGTGAAAAAGGTAAATCCGCCGGACACCAGCAGCACCTTAAGGCCCGCAGCCTTGCAGGCGGCCACCAGTTCGGCGGCACCGGGATTGAGCTGCAGGCGCCGCGTGTACACCTCTTCCATGTGGGCCACTGTCACACCCTTGAGCAGGGCCACGCGCTTGCGCAGGCTTTCCTTGTAGTCGGCAATCTCACCGCGCATGGCGGCCTCGGTGATGGCGGCTACTTCGGCCTTGCGCCCGGCGGCATCGGCGATTTCGTCCACGCACTCGATGTTGATGAGGGTGGAGTCCATGTCAAAGGCAATGAGCTTGAAGTCCTTCAGGCGCAATGGCGGGGTAATGCCCTGGGTGACCAGGCCGGGTTCGATTTCTGCGGGAGTTGTCATGGTTTATTGGGGGCGTAATGCTCAGGCTGCGACGGATTTGGTATTGGGCTGGCCCAGGCTGCGCAGGATGTCGCGCACCATCTGGGCGCGGTCCTTCACCTCGGGCAGGTTGCGCTCGATGCGCAGCTTCTCGTTGCCGGCCAGCTTGATGTGCTTGTTCTTCTGGATCAGCTCGATGATGCGTAGCGGCTCGATCGGCGGGTCTTTCTTGAAGGTGATGGTGATCACGCCCGGTGCGGCGTCCACCTTGACCACGCCGTAGGGCTTGGCGATCACGCGCAGGCGGTGCACGTCAATCAATGTCTGCGCCTGCGCCGGCAGCTTGCCGAAGCGGTCCACGATCTCTTCGAGCAGGGCGTCGATCTGGTCGGTGTTCTTGGCGGTGGCCAGCTTCTTGTAGAACGACAGGCGCAGGTGCACATCGCCGCAGTATTCGTCGGGCAACAGCGCCGGGGCGTGCAGGTTGATTTCGGTGTTGACGTTGAGCGGGCTCAGCAGGTCGGGCTCGATGCCAGCCTTGAGGCAGCGCACCGCCTCGGACAGCATCTCGTTGTAGAGCTGAAAGCCCACCTCCAGCATATTGCCGCTCTGGTTTTCGCCCAGTACCTCGCCGGCACCACGGATCTCCAGGTCGTGCATGGCCAGATAGAAGCCGCTGCCCAGCTCTTCCATCTGCTGGATGGCGTCCAGCCGTTGCTGGGCCTGCTTGGTCAGGCCTTCGATGTCGGGCACCATCAGATAGGCATAGGCCTGGTGGTGGCTGCGACCCACGCGACCCCGCAGCTGATGCAGCTGCGCCAGGCCGAACTTGTCGGCTCGGCTCATGACGATGGTGTTGGCGGTGGGCACGTCGATGCCGGTCTCGATGATGGTGGAGCACAGCAGCAGGTTGCTGCGCTGGGCAATGAAGTCGCGCATCACGGCTTCGAGCTGGCGTTCAGGCATCTGGCCGTGGGCCACGGCAATGCGGGCTTCGGGCAACAACTCTTCGAGCTTGGCGCGGCGGTTCTCAATGGTCTCCACCTCGTTGTGCAGGAAGTAGACCTGGCCGCCGCGCTTGAGCTCACGCAGCACGGCCTCGCGGATCACGCCGTTGCCCTCGGTGCGTACAAAGGTCTTGATCGCCAGGCGGCGTTGCGGCGCGGTGGCAATCACGGAAAGGTCGCGCAGGCCTTCCAGCGCCATGCCCAGCGTACGCGGGATGGGCGTGGCGGTGAGGGTCAGCACGTCCACCTCGGCGCGCAGCGCCTTCATGGCCTCCTTGTGGCGCACACCAAAGCGATGCTCCTCGTCGATGATGAGCAGGCCCAGGTCCTTGAAGTGGGTCTTTTCGCTGAGCAGCTTGTGCGTGCCCACGACGATGTCGATGGTGCCGTCGGCCACGCCCTTGAGCGCGGCGGTGATTTCCTTGGCCGAGCGGAAGCGGCTCATCTCCGCAATCTTCACCGGCCATTTGCTGAAGCGGTCCACCAGCGTCTGGTAGTGCTGTTCGGCCAGCAGGGTCGTGGGGGCCAGAAAGGCCACCTGCCTGCCGCCCGTCACAGCCACAAAAGCGGCACGCAGGGCAACCTCAGTTTTGCCAAAGCCCACGTCACCACACACGAGGCGGTCCATGGGGCGCGGGCTGATCATGTCCTGGATGACGGCGTGGATGGCGGCCTTCTGGTCGGCGGTTTCCTCGAAGCCGAAGTCGTTGGCAAAGGCCTCGTAGTCGGTGGGCGAATAGCGGAAGGCGTGGCCCTCGCGTGCGGCGCGGCGGGCATAGATGTTGAGCAGTTCGGCCGCAGAGTCGCGCACCTGTTCGGCGGCCTTGCGCTTGGCTTTTTCCCACTGGCCGGAACCCAGCTTGTGCAAGGGCGCCTCATCGGCGCTCACGCCGGTGTAGCGGCTGATCAGTTGCAACTGGCTCACCGGCACATACAGCGTGGCCTTGTCGGCGTACTCCAGGTGCAGGAACTCCTGCAGCTCCGGTTCGCCTTGGGCATTCTTATTGCCCATATCCATGTTGACCAAGCCCCGGTAGCGGCCAATGCCATGCGATGAATGCACCACCGGGTCGCCCAGGTTCAGCTCGGAGAGGTCTTTGATCAGCGCCTCGACGTCACTGACCTGTTCCTGCTTCTTGCGTCTGCGCGTGGCGGGGCCGGCGGCAAACAGCTCGGTCTCGGTGATCAGGTCCACGCCGGCTTCGAGCCAGCCAAAGCCCACGGTCAGCGCGGCGGTGGCAATGCCCCACTTTTCGCTGCTGTGGACAAACTCCTCCAGCGAATCGAAGGCGGGCGGATTGATCTGCGAGGCGCGCAGGAAGTCCAGCAGGCTTTCGCGCCGGCCATCGCTTTCGGCCAGAACCAGCATGCGCTGCTGGGTATTGCGGGCGTAGTCCTTGAGCTTGACCAGCGGGTCTTCGGTGCCACGTAGCGCGGCCATGGGGGGCAGGGCGCTGATGTCGACAAAAGCGCCGGCGGTGTCCTCGGGCGACGCGGCTTTGATGGCCAGTTGCGCATGGCCGTTGCACAGTGCATAGAACTGCTCGGTACCCAGGAACAGACTCTCGGGCGGCAAGGCCGGGCGCTCGGGGTCACCCTGCACCAGGCGGAAGCGGTCCTTGGTGTCCTGCCAGAAACGCTGGAAGGCGGACTCCAGATCGCCATGCAGCACCACGGTGGCGTCGCCACCCACGTAGTCGAACACGGTGGCGGTGTGCTCGAAGAACAGCGGCAGGTAGTACTCGATACCGGCGGTGGCAACGCCGTTGCCCATGTCCTTGTAGATGCGGCTCTTGGTCGGGTCACCTTCCAGCAGCTCGCGCCAACGGCTGCGAAAGCGCGCGCGCGCGTCGTCATCCATGGGGAATTCGCGCCCGGGCAGCAGGCGGATTTCGGGCACCGGGTACAGGCTGCGCTGGCTGTCGGGGTCGAAGGTGCGGATGCTGTCGATCTCGTCGTCGAACAGGTCCACCCGGTAGGGCACGGGCGAACCCATGGGGAAGAGGTCGATCAGGCCGCCACGCACCGCATATTCACCGGGGCTCACGACCTGGGTCACGTGGCTGTAGCCGGCGAGCGTGAGCTGGGCCTTGAGGCGGGCCTCGTCGAGCTTTTGCTTGACCTTGAATTCAAAGGTGTAGCCCGCCAGAAAGCTGGGCGGCGCCAGGCGGTACAGGGCCGTGGTGGCCGGCACGATGATCACATCGGCGCCAGTCTCCTTGTTGCGCTGGGAAATGCGCCACAGGGTGGCCAGCCGCTCGCTGATCAGGTCCTGGTGCGGCGAGAAGGTGTCGTAGGGCAGCGTCTCCCAGTCAGGAAACAGCGCGCAGCGCAATGTGGGCGCGAAGAAGGCAATTTCATCGAGCAGGCGCTGTGCATCCGTGGCGTCGGACGTGATGATGGCCAGCGGCTTGCCGCTCCCTTTTTCACGTTCGCCCAGGCGGGCCAGGAGGAGTGCGTCAGCAGAACCCGCAGGGCGGGGCAGGGTGTAGCGTTTGCCGCTGGAGAGTTTGGGTAAATCCATGGATGGCATCGATTTTAGAATGGGGCGGTACTCTGTAGCCCTCCATGCCCCAAACACCCTTGCAAACCTCCGACACTTTTTCTTCGCAAACCGCTGCGGAACACGACCGTTTATGGGCCCTGATTCCCTGCGCCGGTAATGGTTCGCGTTCGGGTGCACAAGGCCCCAAGCAGTACCAGTCGGTGGCGGGCAAGCCCATGGTGATGCATACGCTGGCTGCGTTTGCAGGGGTGGCGCGGCTGGCAGGCACGTTGGTGGTGGTGTCCGCTGGAGATGGTTTCTTTGAAAAATCCAACGTGCCAGTCCAGGTGAGCGCTTGCGGTGGAGCCACGCGAGCGCAAACCGTGGCCAATGGTCTGCATGCTTTGCTGCAGCAAGGTGCTTCCCCTCAGGATTGGGTGCTGGTCCACGATGCTGCGCGTTGCCTGGTCACCGCAGAGCAGATCAATGCCCTGATCGACGCCTGCCTGCTGGATGCGGTGGGGGGGCTGCTGGCACTGCCGTTGCCCGACACGCTCAAGCAGGGCAGCCAGGGTCGCGTGGCATGCACCCTGGAGCGTAGCGACAAGTGGCTGGCGCAGACACCGCAGATGTTTCGCATCGGCGCCCTGCAGGCCGCGCTGGCGGCGGTTGGCGATGCAGTCACCGATGAGTCCAGCGCCATGGAAGCCATGGGCCAAAGCCCTTTGCTGGTACACGGCTCAGCGCAAAATTTCAAGGTCACTTATCCGCAGGACTTTGCTTTGGCCGAAAGCGTGCTGCTGTCGCGCCGGAACTGAAGCCGCCCCTGTTTTGGCACGGCAGAAAGACTGTCTGACGGTTTTCTGACGCTTGCGAAAGCTATCGGGTTTGTCCTAGGCGGGGAAAAAAGTTTCGTCGGCACCATACGCCGCATGACGACAGACTGCATTCTCCAGACGCAAAAGCTCAGCAAGGAGTTCAAAGGCTTCGTGGCCGTGGACAAGGTGGACCTGTCGGTGCGCCGCGGCAGCATCCATGCGCTGATCGGGCCCAATGGCGCGGGCAAGACCACTTGCTTCAACTTGCTGACCAAGTTCATCAAACCCACATCGGGCGTGATTCTGTTCAACGGGCAGGACATCACGCAAGATGCGCCGGCGCAGATTGCGCGCCGCGGCATCATCCGCTCCTTTCAGATTTCGGCCGTGTTTCCGCACCTGAGCGTGCTTGAGAACGTGCGGGTGGCACTGCAGCGCAAGCTGGGGACGTCCTTTCATTTCTGGAAGCCGGAGAGCTCGCTGCACGGGCTTAACGACCAGGCCATGGAGCTGTTGAATGCTGTTGATCTGGAACCCTATGCAGACACGCTCACCGTTGAACTCTCCTATGGTCGCAAGCGTGCGCTGGAGATTGCCACCACATTGGCCATGGACCCCGAGCTGATGCTGCTCGATGAGCCTACGCAAGGCATGGGCCTGGAGGATGTGGACCGTATCCGCCAGCTCATCAAGAAGGTCTCCACCAACCGCACGATTCTGATGGTGGAGCACAACATGAGCGTGGTTTCCAGCATTGCCGACACCATCACGGTGCTGCAGCGCGGCGCCACGCTGGCGGAAGGACCGTACGCCGAAGTGTCCAAGAACCCCGCAGTGATTGAGGCCTACATGGGCAGCGCCAACACCGAACTGGTGGGGGCCCACTGATATGAGCAAATTTCTTGAAATCCGTGATCTGCATGCCTGGTATGGCGAATCGCATGTATTGCATGGCGTCAACTTCGATGTGAACGAGGGCGAAGTGGTCACCCTGCTGGGCCGCAACGGTGCGGGACGTACCAGCACCATGCGCGCCATCATGGGCCTCACAGGCAGCCGCAAGGGCTCCATCAAGGTCCATGGCAAGGAAACCATTGGCGCATCCACCCACGCCATTGCGCGGCTGGGCATAGGCTATTGCCCCGAAGAACGCGGCATCTTCTCCAGCCTGTCCACCGAGGAAAACCTGCTGTTGCCGCCCGAGCTGTCCAAAGGCGGTATGAGCGTGCAGGAGATCTACACCATGTTCCCCAATTTGCAGGAGCGCGCCAACAGTCAGGGCACGCGCCTTTCCGGCGGCGAGCAACAGATGCTGGCAGTGGCCCGCATTCTGCGCACCGGAGCGCGCCTGTTGCTGTTGGACGAAATATCCGAAGGCCTTGCGCCGGTGATCGTGCAGAAGCTCGGTGAGATGGTCAAGATGCTGCGCACCAAGGGTTACACCATCGTCATGGTGGAGCAGAACTTCCGTTTCGCCGCGCCGCTGGCCGACCGCTTCATGGTCATGGAGCATGGCGAGATTCAGCAGGAATTCACACAGGCCCAACTGCCTGAGCGTATGGCCCAGTTACACGAGTACCTGGGTGTTTGATTTGTCAAGAACCATCAACAAGGAGATAGCGATGAAACTCAAGAAGATTGCGGCCGTTTGCGCGTTCAGCTGTGCAGCAATGGGCGCACTGCCCACATCCGCCCAGGCACAGATTTCGGGCGACGTGATCCGTATCGGCATCATCACGGACATGTCGGGCTTGTATTCCGATATCGACGGTCCTGCAGGTGCAGAGGCTATCAAGATGGCCGTGGCGGAGATGGGTGGAGCCATCAACGGCAAGAAGATCGAAGTGCTGGCAGCGGATCACCAGAACAAGCCCGACGTGGCCGCCGCCAAGGCCCGCGAGTGGTTTGATACCCAGGGTGTGGACATGCTGATCGGTGGCACCAACTCCGGCACCGCTTTGGCCATGGCCAAGGTGGCTGCAGAAAAGAAGAAGCTGTTCATCGCCATCGGTGCAGGCTCTTCCGCTCTGACCAATGAGCAGTGCAATCCCTATACGGTGCACTATTCCTACGATACCGTGGCGCTGGCCAAGGGCACCGGCAACGCGGTGGTGAAGGCTGGCGGCAAGAGCTGGTACTTTCTGACGGCGGATTACGCTTTCGGCGCATCCTTGCAGAATGACACGGCCAACGTGGTCAAGGCGGCTGGCGGCACGGTGGTGGGCTCGGTCAAGCATCCCCTGTCTGCCAGCGACTTTTCCTCTTTCCTGTTGCAGGCACAAGGCAGCAAGGCGCAGATCCTGGGTCTGGCCAACGCCGGTGGTGACACCATCAATGCGGTCAAGGCGGCCAATGAATTCGGCGTGACCAAGACCATGAAGCTTGCTGGCCTGCTGGTGTTCATCAACGACATCCACTCGCTGGGTCTCAAGGCCACGCAGGGCATGTACCTGACCGACAGCTGGTACTGGAACAAGGATGCAGAAACCCGCACCTGGGGTCGCAAGTTCTTCGAGAAGGTCAAGCGCATGCCTTCCAGCGTGCAGGCTGCCGACTACTCGGCAACGCTGCAGTTCCTGCAAGCCGTCAAGGCCACGGGTACCGATGATTCGGACAAGGTTCTGGCCCAGATGAAGAAGACCAAAATCAACGACATGTTTGCCAAGGGCGGCTACATCCGTGACGACGGACGCATGGTGCACGACATGTACCTGATGCAGGTCAAGAGCCCGGACAAGTCCGTTGAGCCATGGGACTACTACAACGTGGTGGAAACCATCAAGGGTGAAGAGGCATTCACCACCAAGGCCGAAA
This sequence comes from Rhodoferax sp. GW822-FHT02A01, assembly GCF_038784515.1. Taxonomy (NCBI): domain Bacteria; kingdom Pseudomonadati; phylum Pseudomonadota; class Betaproteobacteria; order Burkholderiales; family Comamonadaceae; genus Rhodoferax; species Rhodoferax sp. GW822-FHT02A01. The sequence continues at coordinate 4,508,451 of NZ_CP152376.1, read as the reverse complement.
GCAAGTGCGCGGCCTGGAAGTAATGTCCTGACCTCCTGGCCATGCCTGGTTGCCCAGGGGCGTTCGTCCCCGGGGCAACCTGGTGAATGGCTGCGATACCTGATTCATTGATGGAGATTTGATGATCGAGATTTTTGGCATTCCGCTGCAGGCATTTCTGGGGCAGTTGCTGCTGGGGTTGGTCAATGGCTCGTTCTACGCCATGCTCAGTCTTGGGCTGGCGGTGATCTTCGGGTTGTTGGGCATCGTCAATTTTGCCCACGGCGCGCTGTACATGATAGGTGCCTATGTGGCCTGGTACAGCCTGGAAAAGTACGGCCTGAACTACTGGGTGGCGCTGGTGCTTTCCCCGGTGGTGGTCGGCGCAATGGGGGTGGTGATCGAGCGTCTGTTTCTCAAGCGCCTGTACAAGCTGGATCCGCTCTACGGACTGTTGCTGACTTTCGGCCTGGCTTTGATTGCCGAAGGTGTGTTCCGTGACCAGTTTGGTGTGTCGGGCCAACAGTACCCGGTGCCGGAACTGCTGCAGGGTGCGACCAACCTGGGCTTCATGGTGTTGCCCAACTACCGTGCCTGGGTGATCGTTGCCTGCCTGTCGATCTGCATCGGCACCTGGTTCCTGATTGAGAAAACCAAGTTGGGTGCAACCCTGCGTGCCAGCACCGAGAACCCGGCGCTGGTGCAGGCCTTTGGTATCAACGTCCCGCTGATGGTGACCATGACTTATGCCGGCGGAGCAGGCCTTGCCGCACTGGCCGGGGTGCTGGCCGCGCCGGTAATCCAGATCACGCCGTTGATGGGCTCCAACCTGATCATCGTGGTGTTTGCGGTCGTGGTGATCGGTGGCATGGGCTCGATTCTGGGCTCGGTCATCACGGGGGTGGTGTTGGGCTTGCTCGAAGGATTGACCAAGGTGTTCTATCCGGAAGCATCCAGCATTGTCGTGTTCGTCATCATGGTGCTGGTGTTGATGATTCGCCCCGCCGGTTTGTTTGGCAAGGAAAAATAACGTGAGTTCCGCAACTTCCTCCTCCGCTGTGGCGTCCCGTCAGGGCAAGGTGCTCTGGCTGGTCGTGTTCGCCTTCCTGCTGATCGCTCCCGTGGTGGGCTTGTACCCCGTGTTCCTGATGAATGCGCTGTGCTTTGCCATCTTCGCCTGCGCCTTCAATCTGTTGCTGGGCTATACCGGACTGCTGTCCTTCGGTCACGCGGCCTTCATGGGCTCTGCGGCCTACGTTACCGGCTGGCTAGTGCGCAGCGCGGGCTGGCCGCCGGAAGCGGGTGTGCTGTTTGGCACCCTGTTCGCTTCCGCCCTGGGACTGCTGGTAGGGCTGGTGGCCATTCGGCGGCAGGGCATTTACTTTGCCATGGTGACGCTGGCCATGGCACAGATGATCTACTTCATCTGTCTGCAAGCGCCCTTCACCGGCGGTGAGGACGGTCTGCAAGGCGTTCCGCGCGGCAAGCTACTGGGCGTGTTGTCCCTGGATAACGACACGGCCATGTATTTCGTGGTGCTGGCGGTCTTTGTCGGCGTGTTCTTGGGCGTGATGCGTATCGTGCATTCGCCCTATGGGCAGGTGCTCAAGGCCATCCGCGAAAACGAGCCGCGCGCCGTTTCCCTGGGCTACGACGTGGACCGCTATAAATTGCTGGCCTTTGTTCTGTCCACCACCATCGCCGGTCTGGCCGGATCGGTCAAGACGCTGGTGTTGGGCTTTGCCACCTTGTCCGACGTGCACTGGTCCCTTTCCGGTGAAGTGGTGCTGATGACGCTTCTGGGCGGCATGGGAACCTTTGCCGGCCCTGTGGTGGGCGCGTTCACCATCGTTGGTTTGCAAAACTTCCTGGCGGATCGGGTAGGCTCTTGGGTCACGGTGATCATCGGTGCCATTTTTGTGTTCTGCGTGATTGCCTTTCGCAAAGGAATTGTGGGTGAACTGCTGGCCTGGCAACAACGTCGCCGGTCTGCGTGAACCCGCCAAGGGGTTCATGCCATGCAAATTCGGGTAGGTGAGGGCTGGGACATCCACGCCCTCGTGGAAGGTCGCAAGCTCATGCTGGGCGGGGTGGAAATTCCGCACAACAAGGGCTTGCTGGGGCATTCAGATGCCGACGCTTTGTTGCACGCCATCACTGACGCACTCTTGGGTGCCGCCGCATTGGGCGATATCGGCACCCTGTTTCCCGACACCGATGTCCAATTCAAGGGAGCCGATTCCGCCGTGCTACTCGGGCATGCTGCAAGCCGGGTGCGGGAGAAAGGGTTCGCCATTGGCAACGTAGATTGCACAGTGATTGCCCAGGCTCCCAAGCTCGCACCCTATAAGGTTGCCATGGCATCGCGCATTGCGCAGGTGCTCTCCGTTGCCGTGGAGCAGGTCAATGTGAAGGCCAAGACTGCAGAGAAGATGGGCCCGGTGGGCGAGGGGTTGGCTATGGAAGCTCGTGCGGTTGTGCTGCTGACAAGGCCATAGTCCCGCGCTGCAGCTTGAGATTGGCTGATAGACCACCCGTGGTGGAATTGTTGAGCACAAAGGCGCCGCCCATGCGCCGCACTGTCTTTTCCACGATCGCCAGGCCCAGACCCGCGCCGTTGGCCGCCGTACGCGCAGCCTCACCACGGTAGAACGGCTGGGTGAGATTCGCAATCTGATTGGACGCAACGCCTACTCCGTGGTCGCGCACCTTGACGTAAATCCACTTGTCGCGGGCCAGCGCGGTGATGTCGATTTCCGCAATTCCGGTGTTCACGGTTTTTCCGTATTTGCGTGCGTTTTCGATCAGGTTGGAAATCACGCGACTCAGTTCGACCTCATCGGCCAATACGGTCAAGCCGTCTTCGAGCTGGATGTTCAGGCGCATGTCGGCGTTGTCGCGAAACGGCAGTGCGCAGGCTTCGACAATGGGTTTGAGTGGCACGGGTGTCAGCGCCACCATGTCCGGCCGGGCGTAGTCCAGGAATTTGTCGATGATGGCGTCCAGTTGCGCTATATCGGCCGCCATGTGCGCGCGTGCGTCCAGGTCGGATACGCTGAGTTCGGTTTCCAGCCGCAGCCGTGCCAGCGGGGTACGCAAATCGTGTGAAATGCCGGCCAACATCAGGGCGCGATCCTGGTCCAGCTTGGCCAGACGCTGCGCCATGCGGTTGAAGCCGATGTTGACTTCCCGGATCTCGCTGGTCTGCACCGACTCATCCAGATGGCTTTCCTGGAATTTGCCTTCGCGCACCCGGCTGGCCGCAAAAGAGAGCTCCTTGAGCGGCTTGTTCACCAGGCGTGCTATCGCCGCCGCGCCGGTCAGCGACAGAACGGCTGCCACCAGCAGCCAGACAATCCAGGTCTTGCCAACGGATGGGGTAAAGCGTTCCAGGTCCGTGAGAAACCAGTATGGGTCACCGTCCATGTCGAAACTGACCCACAAGCCCTTGTTTCCATTGACTTCCTTGGCCACTACCGTGTTATTGCCCAGGTGCTGGCGCAGCTCTATGGCGATGTCGGAGGTGTCGCCGTCCACTGGTATGGGCTTGTCCGAAGGCTCACGCGGCACGATGCGCAAGCCTTCCTCCTGGGCCATGGTCTTGAGCAGGGACAGGCGGGCAATGGCGTCTGCGTTGATCAGTGCAGCACGGCTCAGATTGACCTGCGACACGATCTGGTGGGCAGTCTGTATGGCCCGAGGTTCGAACTCCATGGCCCGCAAGGTCTGCAGCCACGCCAGGATGCTGCCCAGCAGCAACAGCGCCAGCATGAAAAAAGTGCGCCAGAAAAGGTTCAGACCACCGATGCGCGGTGTGTTGTGACCTTCTTCAGACTCGTCCAAGGCATTTACTGCGGCCTCTTCGAAGTCATTGATTACGGTTTGGGACACGCAGCCTCTTCAGGGATGAACACATAGCCCACACCCCAGACGGTCTGAATCATGCGCGGATTGGCAGGATCGGTCTCAATGAGTTTGCGCAGGCGGGAAATCTGCACATCCAGGCTGCGGTCGAAAGGTTCGAATTCGCGGCCACGGGACAATTGCGCCAGCTTTTCCCGGGACAGGGGCGTGCGGGGGTGCCGTACCAGGGCCTTGAGCATGGCAAATTCACCCGTGGTCAGCGTCAACTCCTCGCTCTGCCGGTGCAGCGTGCGCGCACCCAGGTCAAAGCGGAACGGGCCAAACTCCACCACCTCGTTGTCTACGGAGGGGGCACCAGGAACCTCGGGCACCGGGCGGCGGCGCAGCACCGCGTTGATGCGCGCGAGCAGCTCACGCGGGTTGAAGGGTTTTCCCAGGTAATCATCGGCACCGACCTCCAGTCCTACGATGCGGTCCACATCCTCGCCCTTGGCAGTGAGCATGATCACAGGGGTCAGGTCGTTGGCGGCACGCAGTCTTCTGCAGATGGACAAGCCGTCTTCGCCGGGCATCATCAGGTCCAGCACGATCAGGTCTGCGGTCTCACGCATCATCACCCGATTCAGGGACTTTCCATCTTCGGCCAGCAATACGTCAAAGCCTTCCTGTGTGAGATAGCGTTTGAGCAAGTCACGGATGCGGGCATCGTCATCCACTATCAGTATCTTGTCGGGGCGGTCGTGCGTTGCGGTCATGGACGTCTCAATTTGTAACAGGCGGGATTTTGCGTGCTGTCAGCCTGGTATGGAGCCAGTAGGGGCAACATTTGACACAATGTTACAAATATTCAACCCTGCGCGCCTTATGCACTGAGGACAATGTCCACAGGGTTGAGTGTTCAACCGTTGGACCTGTATGTTGCATCGTCATCTCTATCTTTCAATATCGTTGCTCTTGTTGTGCGGGTTCGGCTTGGCACACGCTGACCAGTCCAAAGGGTCGCGTGGGGGAAGCGATGGCGGGCCGCGTGGTGCCGACGGCATGGCCAGAGGCGATCAGGATCGTTCCGTCCAGGTGCGGCGCGACGTTCTGCGCGAAGCGGTCAAGTCGCAGGAGGATGATGCCCCCGTGATGCTTCGTCAGCTCTCCGCTGAAGAAAAGGCCTTGTTGCGTCAGCAACTGCGCCAGCAGCGCCTGGAAGGCTCCCGCTGAAACCCATCTCGAGACCGTATTTGCATGAATAAATTGCACCCCGTCGCGCGTTGCGCGGCTCTTGGTCTGCTGGCCGTCGTCTTGGTTGCCACCAGCGCACGAGCCCAGACCACCGTCGAACCGCACAACGTGGTGCAGCTTTCCGCCAGCGGCACTGTGGAAGCCGTACAGGACTGGTTGACGCTGACGCTTTCCACCACCAAGGAGGGTAGCGACCCGGGCGCGGTGCAGGGCTATTTGCGCCAGGCCGTTGACGGCGCCTTGGCAGAAGTGAAGAAGACGGCCCAGCCGGGAGCCATGGAAGTGCGCAGCGGGGCGTTCAGCCTGCAGCCGCGCTACAGCAATGACGGCAAGATGAGTGGCTGGGTCGGCACGGCCGAACTGGTGCTGGAAGGTGCGGACTTTCCCCGCATTGGAAATGCGGCCGCCAAGGCGCAGCCGCTGACCATCAGCAATCTGAATTTCAGCCTGAGCCGCGCCACCCGCTCCCAGTTGGAGTCGCAGGCGCAGAAACTGGCCATTGATGCCTTCAAGACCAAATCCGCTGAAATTGCGCGCGGTTTTGGCTTCGGGGATTACACCCTGCGTGAAGTGGCGGTCAGCGCGTCGGACCAGAGTCTCGGGCCCCGGCCGCTGATGCTGGCCAAGAGTGCGCGATCCTTCGCTGCGGACAGTGCGCCAGTACCCCTTGAGAGTGGCAAGTCACAGGTGTTTGTCACAGTATCTGGAGCGATACAACTCAAGTAGCATCGGGTGCATGGCCGAATCTCCTGCAAATCAACAACATAGTCGTTCTCCTTCTTTACTCAAGCCATCGGACACCCTTGGACGCTTTGAGCTCAAGCGCCTTTTGGGCCAAGGGGCGCAATCCACCGTGTGGCTGGCGCACGATCCGCGCCTGGAGCGTGAGGTTGCCATCAAGGTCTTGCGACCGGTCGCCGGCGTTGACGAACAGGCGATCAAGCAGTGGCTGCAGGAAGCGCGCAACGTAGGGCGCGTCAAGCATCCCAGCATCGTTCCCGTTTTTGAAGCCGACATCCAGGATCAGCACGCCTATCTGGTGTTCGAGTACGTTGCAGGGGACACCCTGGCACAGCTTCTGGCGCGTAAGGGGCCTTTGCCGGCACGTGAGGCCGTGGCCTACATGATGGACGTGCTCGACGCCATTGCCGTGGCCCATACCGAAGGTGTGGTGCATAGGGACATCAAGCCTTCCAATATCCTGGTGGACAGCACAGGGCGGGCACGCATTATGGATTTCGGTATTGCCGCGCGCACCCACACCACTGCCGGTGGTGAGCAGGTGGCGCTGGGAGGAACCGTGGGTTATTTGTCGCCGGAAGCCATTGGCGGTGCGCAGCCCGTGCCTTCCATGGACTTGTTTGCCTGCGGCTTGGTATTGGCGGAGTTGTTGATTGGCAAGCCATTGGTCGATGAGGCCGATCCCAATCGCGCCATGTACCGTCTGGCCCATGAGCAACTGGTGCTGCCAGCGGAAGTCGGGTCCGATGTGGACGACGCCTTGCGTTCCCTGGTGAACAGGGCGCTGGTACGAGATCCGCAGCAACGCTTCCCGGACGCACGCAGCCTGTTCAATGCCCTCAACGAATGGCGGCAGCCCGCGCAAGGCGACATCGTGCAGGGTACGGCCGGCGGGACTTTGGAATTCCTGTTGCGCCGCATGCGACACAAGTCTGACTTCCCGGCGCTTTCCGAATCGGTGATGCGCATTCAGAGCATGGCTACCTCCGAGACCGAGAGCGTCAGCAGCGTCACCAACCAGATCCTCAAGGACGTGGCGCTGACCAACAAGTTGCTGCGGGTGGTCAACAGCGCCCATTTCGCTCGCAGCGGTGCCATCAGCACGGTTTCGCGAGCGGTCTCGCTGGTGGGGTTCAACGGCATCCGCAACATGGCGCTGAGCCTGGTTCTGCTGGAGCATATGCAGGACAAGGCCCATGCTGCCCAAATCAAGGATGAGTTCGTCCGCTCCTTGCTGGCCGGTACGCTGGGTGCCGAGATGTGTACCACCGCCAAGGAGGCGGAGGAGGCCTTCATTGGCGCCATGTTCCAGAACATGGGGCGTTTGCTGGTGCAGTTCTATTTTCCAGAAGAAGCGCAGCAGGTCCGCGCCTTGATGGAAATGCAGGCTCCTCCGATAACCGAAGAGACCGCGTCCCTGAAAGTGTTGGGCCTGAGTTACGAAAACCTGGGGCTTGGTATCGCCAGGGCCTGGGGACTGCCCGAGAGCATTCAGCGATGCATGCGGCATCCGGTTGGTTCACCGCCCAGCAACGTTTCTCTGGATCCGTTGGAGCGGTTGCGCTGGGTGGCCACGGCGTCCAACGAAATTGCCGATGTCTTGCTCAAGCATGAGCCCAAGGAAGCCGCTGCCCATGTGGCTCAAGTGGCGCGCAAGTATGCCCACTGCGTGGGCACCACCGAAAAACAGCTCAGTGCGGTGGTGGAACAGGCCAAAATCAAGTTGCAGGATATGGCCGGCGCAATGGAGATCCGGGTGAAACCTGGATCGGCAGCGCACAAGGTACTGCATGGGTCGGGCAGCGATGCCGACGCTGGACCCACGTCCGGCGCGGATTCCAACTTTGTCAGTCTGGAGTTGCAGGCGACGCCGGCGGTAGACGTCAAAACCCCGGTGCAGTCGGTCAAGTCGACCCAGGTGGCCGAGACCCTGGCTGCCGGTATTCAGGACATCACCAATGCCATGGTGGAAGACTTCAAGTTGACGGATGTGCTGCGCATGGTTCTGGAAACCATGTTTCGCGCCATGGGCTTCGATCGCATCATCTTCTGCATGCGGGACCCCAAGACCGAAACCGTCACCGGCCGTTTTGGCCTGGGTGACAAGGTGGAAGTTTTCGTCAAGGACTTCAAGGTGCCGCTCAAGGCCGCCACGCCAGACCTGTTTGCCGTGGTCTGCATCAAGGGTGTGGACAGCATGATCAGTGATGCCAGCGAGTCGCGCATCCAGGCTCGACTGCCTGCCTGGTATCAGAAGACCTTGAATGCGCCTGCATTCCTGCTGTTGCCCTTGCACATCAAGGCAGCTCCGTTTGGCCTGATCTACGCCGACAAGACGACCAAAGGCGCTCTGGAGCTCAATGAAAAGGAACTGGCCTTGCTGCGCACGCTGCGCAACCAGGCCGTGATGGCTTTCAAGCAGTCGCGCTAGCGGACGGCCTTTCTTCCAGGGCTTGCCGGCTTATTGGGCGACCCAGCCGCCATCCATGTTCCAGGCCACGCCACGGACATTGTTGGCAGCCGGTGAGCAGAAGAAGACGGCCAGCGCACCCAGCTCTTCGGTGCTGGTGAATTGCTTGGAAGGCTCTTTCTCGCCCAGCAGCAGGCCGGTGGCCTCTTCGTTGGAAATCTTTAGCGCGGCGGCCTTGGCGTCTACCTGCTTTTGCACCAGCGGCGTCAGAACCCAGCCGGGGCAGATCGCGTTGCAGGTCACGCCGGAGGTGGCGTTTTCCAGGGCGGCGACTTTGGTCAGGCCGACGACGCCGTGTTTGGCCGCAACGTAGGCGGACTTTTCTGCAGAGCCCACCAGGCCATGCACAGATGCCACGTTGATGATGCGGCCCCAGTTTTTGGCCAGCATGCCCGGCAGGGCAGCGCGGGTCGCGTGGAAGGCGCTGGACAGATTAATGGCAATGACCGCGTCCCAGCGCTCCACCGGGAAGTTTTCAACCCGTGCCACATGCTGGATGCCGGCGTTGTTTACCAGGATGTCCAGACTGCCAAAGGTCTTGGTAGCGAATGCAACCATGTCTTCGATTTCGGCAGGCTTGCTCATGTCGGCACCGTGGTATGCCACCTGCACGCCCAGCGCTGCCACTTCCGCCTTCGGGCCCTCCACATCGCCAAAGCCGTTGAGCACGATGTTGGCGCCTTGTGCTGCCAAGGCCTTGGCGATACCCAGGCCGATGCCGCTGGTGGAGCCTGTGACGAGAGCAGTTTTACCTTTCAACATGGGTGTTCTTTCTGGAATGGTTGAGGGTTTGAATTAGGATGGAGTCATTATGAAACACAGAGCATCTGTATGGCTGACCCGACGCTGAATTTCATCCACTGTCCCGATGCAACAGGCGGCCACCGCATGGCATTCTGGCAGTGGGGCGATCCCCAGGCCGCCCATACCGTTCTGTGTGTTCATGGGCTGACCCGTCAGGGGCGGGATTTTGACGTGCTGGTGCAGTCGCTCATTGCGCGTTCGCCCCATCCCTTGCGCGTGATCTGCCCTGACGTTGCGGGCCGCGGCATGAGTGAGTGGCTTTCCGATCCCCAGGCATACGCTATTCACGTTTACGCAGGCGACATGCTGGCACTGTTGGCGCAACTCAAGCCCCAGACCCTGGATTGGGTGGGTACCAGCATGGGCGGGTTGATTGGCATCGGGGTAAGTGCCCACGCGCATACGGTGGGCACTACGGTGCGCCGGCTGGTGCTCAATGACGTGGGTCCGGCGTTGGAGTGGGAGTCGTTGCTACGGATCGGAAACTATCTGGGCAAGAACATGCACTTCGACACACTGGAACATGCAGCGGACCATTTGTGGGGCATCTCCACCGGATTCGGGCCGCATACGCGCCAGCAGTGGCTGGCGCTGTCGGCGCCCATGGTCAAGCCGGACCCGCAGGGGGGCGTGCGCTTGCACTATGACCCGGCCATTGCCGTGCCTTTTCTGGCCCTTACCCAGGAAGTGGCCCAGCAGGGCGAAGCGGCACTGTGGCAGCTGTATGACAGCCTCACTGCGCAGACTCTGCTGGTAAGGGGGGCGGAGTCGGATTTGTTGTCCGCCCAGACTGCCCACCAGATGACACAACGCGGGCCGCGGGCCCGTTTGCTCGAGTTTGCCGGCGTGGGGCATGCGCCCACCTTTGTCACGGACGAGCAGGTGGGCGCGGTGTGCTCCTTCCTGCTGGACTGACCGTAACCAGACGCTTGTGCGCACCCATTTATGAAAAGTACATCTGCCGAATATGGCAGCACGGTTCCGCCTCCTGTGATTGCCCTTGCTGGGGAGGCCCTGCCCGAGCAAGTCGGTGCGCTGGCGCGCGCGCGCGCATTTGCCGAGCCCCTGCTCACCAGCGAAACCCTGGATACGGGTGAGAACATCCTGGCGCACGCCGATGCCGTGGCCGCCATCCTGAAATCCATCGGTGGTTCGGAGGCTATGCAGGCCGCCTGCTACCTGGTCTATGCCTGCGACCACCTGAACAAGCCGCATGATGTGATCGCCAAGGCCTTTGGTGAGAATTTTGCCAACCTGGCCATGGAGACCACCAAGCTGGTGCGGGTGCAGCGCATGGCGCGCGCCGCGCAGAACTCGGCGACCCATGCCGGAAGCAACGCACCCATGGCGCAGACCGCCGCTGCGCAAACCGAGAGCGTGCGCAAGATGCTGCTGGCGTTTTCGCGTGACCTGCGTGTGGTGATGTTGCGACTGGCGTCACGACTGCAGACGCTGCGCTTCTTTGCCGCCACCAAGCTGCCCGTGCCTCCTGGCCTAGCCAGGGAATCGCTGCAGGTCTTCGCGCCTTTGGCCAACCGGCTGGGAATCTGGGAAATCAAATGGGAGCTGGAGGACCTGTCCTTTCGCTTTCTTGAGCCCGAAACCTATCGCCAGGTCGCCCGGCTGCTGGACGAAAAGCGCACCGAGCGCGAGGCGTCGGTGGAAGCGCTTCGCCAGCAAATGGTGCAGGACCTGGCGGCACAGGGCATACAGGCCATGGTGCAGGGCCGCCCCAAGCACATCTACAGCATCGTCAAGAAGATGCGCGGCAAGTCCCTGGGCTTCGAGCAGGTCTACGATATCCGGGCGCTGCGCATTGTGGTGCCCACCATTCCCGATTGCTACGCGGCGCTGGCCTGGGTGCACGATCATTTCACGCCGCTGACCGACGAGTTCGACGACTACATTGCCCGGCCCAAGGCCAATGGTTACCAGTCATTGCACACCGTGGTGCGGGACAAGGCGGGTAAGCCTATTGAGGTGCAACTGCGCACGCAAGCCATGCATGACCATGCCGAGCACGGTGTGGCCGCGCACTGGGCCTACAAGGAGGCGGGCACCAAGGGCTACGCGGGCGTTTCCGCCAGCAGTGAGTACGACGCCAAGATCGCCGTGCTGCGCCAGTTGCTGGCCTGGGAGCGGGATCTGTCGGGCGCACAGGAGGGCGAGGGCGCCCAAAGCGGCGCACAGGACGCCGCCCTGCTGGACGACCGCATCTACGTGTTGACACCCGATGCCGCCGTGGTGGAATTGCCCAAGGGCGCCACCGCAGTGGACTTTGCCTACAGCGTGCACACCAGCCTGGGTCATCGCTGCCGGGGTGCCAAGGTGGACGGCCAAATGGTGCCGCTCAACACACCGCTGAAAAACGGTCAGACCGTGGAAGTGACCACCGTCAAGGAAGGCGGCCCTTCACGCGACTGGCTCAACCCCGAGCTGGGTTTCCTGGCCAGTCACCGGGCGCGGGCCAAGGTGCGCGCCTGGTTCAACGCCCAGGCCATGGGTGAAACGCTTTCCAAGGGCCGCGAAGCCGTGGAAAAGCTGCTGCAGCGCGAAGGCAAGACGGCCATCAAACTGGACGACCTGGCATCCCAACTGGGTTTCAATTCCGCCGACGACCTGTTCGAGGTGGTGGGAAAGGATGAATTCTCGCTGCGCAACATCGAGATCGTGTTGCGCCCGCCGGAGCCGGCACCCGAGCAGGACGAAGTACCGCTACTCAAGAAGCCCAGCACATCGCGGCAGACCGGCAAGGGCGGCGTGCTGGTGGTGGGCGTGGATTCGCTCATGACCCAGTTGGCCAATTGCTGTAAACCGGCGCCACCGGACCTCATCATCGGCTTTGTGACCCGTGGCAAGGGCGTGAGCGTGCACCGGGCCGACTGCTCCAACCTGCGCAACATGATCCAACGCAGCGGCGACCGCTGCATCGACGTGGCCTGGGGTACGCAGCCGGGCAAGGATGCCAGGGTCTACCCGGTGGACGTGGCGATCGAGGCCCATGACCGACAGGGCCTTCTGCGCGATATTTCCGAGGTCTTTGCCAAGGAAAAGATGAACGTGATCGGTGTGCAGACCCAGACCATCAAGGGCACCGCCTGGATGACCTTCACCGTGGAGGTGTCTGAGTCCGGGCGGCTGGCGCGGGTGCTGGGCATTGTGAGCGAGCTGCAGGGCGTACGCTCTGCGCGCCGCCGCTAGCTCGCCATTGACCGGGGCACTCAGGGCTCCAGCGCGACCTCGGCCAGTGGGATACCGCAGAGTTCGGCCAGCGCTTCCACCACGATGGCGTGATCTTCACGTTGCGGCACGCCAGAGACAGTCACCGCGCCCACACAGCCCACGCCTTTGACGCGGATGGGAAAACTGCCGCCGTGCTCGGCATAGTCATTCAGCGATACACCTGTCTTTTGCGGTAACGAGGTGTTGTCCTTCTGGTGCGCCAGGCCAACCGCGTAGGAACTGCGGTGCAGCAGCTCCACCACATTGCGCTTGCGTCGAACCCATTCAGAGTTGTTGGGCACCACGCCCGGCATGGCGTAGAAGAACAGGGTTTCCTTGGCGCGTCGTACCTCGATGGTCACGCCCACCTGGCGCGCCTCGCAGATCAGCTTGATGCGGCAGCCCAAATCCCAGGCCACGGTTTCGTCAAACTGGCTGAGCTGCAGCAGTTGCTCCTGCAGCGCCAGACGCTGCATGTCTTGGTCTAGCTTGCTCATTGGGTGCCAAAGATACGGTCGCCCGCATCTCCCAGTCCGGGCAGTATGTAGCCGTGGTCATTGAGTTCACGGTCGATGGCGGCGGTGTAAATCGGCACGTCCGGATGCTCCTTGTACATGGTGTTGATGCCTTCCGGGCAGGTCAGCAGGCACAGGAATTTGATGGATTTGGGGTTGCAGGCCTTCAGCCGCGTCACGGCAGCGGCGGCGGAATTGCCGGTGGCCAGCATGGGGTCGACCACCACGATGTCGCGCTCTTCCATGTTCTTGGGCATCTTGAAGTAGTACTCCACGGCCTGCAGGGTCTTGGGGTCGCGGTACAGGCCGATGTGGCCTACGCGGGCACCGGGCACCACCGAGAGCACGCCGTCCAGAATGCCGTTGCCGGCGCGCAGGATGCTAACAAACACCAGCTTCTTGCCGTCAATGACCTTGGCGGTCATGCTTTCCAGCGGGGTCTCGATCTGCACCTCCTGCATGGCCATGTCGCGGCTGACTTCGTAGGCCATCAGGCTGCTGAGTTCATTGAGCAGACGGCGAAAGCTGTTGGTGCTGGCTTCTTTCTTGCGCATGAGGGTGAGCTTGTGTTGCACCAGCGGGTGCTCGATCAGGTGCACGTTGGCACGGGCGGCGGGGTCTATGGGGATCATGTGAGCCTTTCTTCTTGACTAAGCTTTGTAAGTTGTGACCATAGTGTCGCAGGCCCGGGGTGTCATTGCCAGGCCATCGAGGGTTTAGCGGCGGCTAGAGCCGAATATGCCTCCGAGCACGCCGCGGATGATCTGCCGGCCGACTTCCCGGCCTATGGAGCTGGCCGCACTCTTGATGAGCTGCTCGCCTGCGCTGGCGCGGGTGCGGCGGGTTCCGCCACCCAGCAGATCACCAATGCCGTCCAACAGGCCGCGTTCCTGTACCGGGGCCGTCGCTGCCGCGCCGGATGTCCCTTGGCCGGACGGCGTGGAAGCTGCCTGTGCGGTTGTGGTCTGGTTGGCAGGCGCCATGCGTGAAACCGTGCGCCCCTTGAGCGCCTCGAAGGCGGATTCCCGGTCCACTGCCTTTTCGTACACGCCGGCAACGATGGAGTTGTCCAGCAGCTCCTTGCGTTGTGCTGCTGTGATGGGGCCGATCTGGCTGGCCGGTGGAACCACGAAAGCACGTTCGGTCAGAGCGGGACGACCTTTTTCATCCAGCAGGCTGACCAGCGCTTCGCCCACACCCAGCTCGGTGATGGCAGTGGCCACATCCAGCCCTGGATTGGCACGCATGGTCTCGGCCGCGGCCTTGACGGCCTTCTGGTCGCGCGGGGTGAAGGCGCGCAGGGCATGCTGCACCCGGTTGCCCAACTGGGCCAGCACCGAGTCCGGGATGTCCAGCGGGTTCTGCGTCACAAAGTACACGCCCACGCCCTTGCTGCGCACCAGCCGCACCACCAGTTCGATGCGTTCCAGCAGCACCTTGGGCGCGTCGTTGAAGAGCAGGTGGGCCTCGTCGAAGAAGAACACCAGTTTGGGCTTATCCAGGTCGCCCACCTCGGGCAGCGTCTCGAACAGTTCGCTCAGCATCCACAGCAGGAAGGTGGCGTAGAGGCGCGGCGCGTTCATCAGCTTGTCGGCTGCCAGGATGTTGATCACGCCCCGGCCGTTGCCGTCGGTCTGCATGAAGTCGGCAATGTTGAGCATGGGCTCGCCGAAGAAGCGGTCGCCGCCCTGGCTTTCCACCTGCATCAGGCCGCGCTGGATGGCGCCGATGCTGGCGGCGCTGATGTTGCCGTATTCGGTGGTGTAGGTCGCGGCGTTGTCGCCCACATGCTGGCACATGGCGCGCAGGTCTTTCATGTCCAGCAGCAGCAAACCATCGTCGTCGGCAATCTTGAACACCAGCTGCAGCACGCCTTCCTGGGTTTCGTTGAGGTTGAGCATGCGCGCCAGCAGCAGGGGGCCCAGGTCGCTGACCGTGGCCCGAACCGGATGTCCTTGCTCACCGAACACATCCCAGAGGGTGGTTGGATAGGCCTGGAAGGCAGGTTCTTCCAGGCTGCGTTCCTTGAGCACCTTGGCCAGCCGGTCCGTCAGGCTGCCCGGTTGCGAGATGCCGGTGAGGTCACCCTTGATGTCGGCCATGAAGACCGGCACGCCCAGGTTGGAAAAGCCTTCGGCCAGGGTCTGCAGCGTGATGGTCTTGCCGGTTCCTGTGGCGCCGGTGATCAGGCCGTGGCGGTTGGCTTTGTCAGGACGCAAAAAACACTGGACGGGGTTCTTGGCCTGCGCATGCTGGGCAACCAGTATGCCCTCCGGGTGGTTCTGAGCCATGGGATTCCTGAAAAGTACAATTCCGCCGTAGCGTAACGAATTTTTAAAGGATTTCGCGTGGCAGGACACAGCAAATGGGCCAATATTCAGCACCGCAAAGGTCGTCAGGACGAGAAGCGGGGCAAGATCTGGACACGCATCATCCGTGAAATCACCGTTGCCGCCCGCGCAGGGGGGGGCGACCTCAGCGCCAATCCCCGACTGCGCCTGGCCGTGGAAAAGGCCAAGGCCGCCAACATGCCGGCCGACCGGGTCAAGTACAACATCGATAAGGCCACGGGCAATGCCGAAGGCGTGAGCTACGAGGAAATCCGCTACGAGGGCTACGGCATTGGCGGCGCCGCCATCATTCTGGACACCATGACCGACAACCGCGTGCGTACCGTGGCCGAAGTGCGCCACGCGTTCAGCAAGCACGGTGGCAACATGGGTACGGAAGGCTCGGTGGCATTCCAATTCAAGCATTGCGGACAATTGATATTTGCTCCGGGCACCAGTGAAGACAAAGTCATGGAAGTGGCGCTCGAAGCCGGTGCTGAGGATGTCATTACTGATGAGGATGGTGCGGTCGAGGTGCTGACCACCCCTTCCGATTTCGAGGCGGTCAAGGCTGCGCTGGAAGCGGCGGGCTTGGTGGCCGAAGTGGCAGGCGTCACCATGCGCCCCGAGAACACCATTGAACTCAGCGGAGAAGACGCCGAGCGCATGCAAAAGTTGCTGGACGTGCTGGAAGATCTGGACGACGTGCAAGAAGTCTTCCACAACGCTGCTCTGTAAAGGTCCTTATGAAAGTACTCGTAATTGGTGGCGGAGGCCGTGAGCACGCGCTGGCCTGGAAACTGGCGCAGTCGCCCAAGGTGCAAATGGTGTACGTGGCACCGGGCAATGGCGGCACGGCCACCGACCCCCGGCTGGAAAATGTGCCGATTACCGACATCGTGGAGCTGCGCAACTGGGTGCAGGAAAACAAGATTGCATTGACTGTTGTCGGCCCCGAAGGCCCCTTGGCAGCCGGCGTGGTGGACGAGTTCCGTGCCCACGGCATGCGCATTTTCGGCCCGACCAAGGCAGCTGCGCAGTTGGAAAGCTCCAAAGCCTTTTCCAAGGCGTTCATGCGCCGCCACGGTATTCCGACTGCCGAATACGCCACATTTTCCGACCCTGCTGCGGCGCACGCCTATGTGCGCAAGATGGGCGCGCCTACCGTGGTCAAGGCCGATGGCCTGGCCGCCGGCAAGGGCGTGGTGGTGGCGATGACGGAGCAGGAAGCCCACGAGGCGATCGACTTCATGCTGGTGGACAACACGCTGGGTGTCACCCACAACGAGGGCGGCGCCCGCGTGGTGGTGGAGGAATTTCTGGAAGGCGAAGAGGCTAGCTTCATTGTGCTGTGTGACGGCAAGAACGTATTGGCCTTGGCCACCAGCCAGGACCACAAGAGGCTGCAGGACGGCGACCAGGGGCCCAATACCGGCGGCATGGGTGCCTATTCACCGGCACCCGTGGTGACACCCGATGTACACGCCAAGGCCATGCGCGAGGTGATCCTGCCCACCATCCGTGGGATGGAAAAGGACGGTATTCCGTTCACCGGTTTTCTGTATGCAGGGCTGATGATTGACGCACAAGGCCAGCCCAAAACGCTGGAATTCAACTGCCGCATGGGCGACCCCGAGACGCAACCCATCATGATGCGCCTCAAGACCGACCTGGTGGATGTGCTGTGGGCCGCCACCGAACCCGGGCCGCACGGCAAGCTCGATGAGGTCGAGTTGCAATGGGACCGGCGCGCAGCCTTGGGTGTTGTGCTGGCAGCCCCTGGATACCCACTGAATCCGCGCAAGGGCGATGTGATCACCGGCATTGGCGAGCACACCGAGGACTGCGCGGTCTTCCACGCAGGCACCGTGCTGAAGGATGGCGTCCTGCAGACCTCAGGCGGGCGCGTGTTGTGCGTGACAGCGCTGGCCGA
Organism: Rhodoferax sp. GW822-FHT02A01; assembly: GCF_038784515.1. NCBI lineage: Bacteria > Pseudomonadati > Pseudomonadota > Betaproteobacteria > Burkholderiales > Comamonadaceae > Rhodoferax > Rhodoferax sp. GW822-FHT02A01. The sequence goes on along the minus strand of NZ_CP152376.1, from coordinate 4,491,360 downwards.
CAGCTTGCGCCAGGCTCAGCAGAAGGCCTATCAGGTGATCAAGGATATTCACTTCGATGGCATGCAGTACCGCACCGATATTGGCCATCGGGCGCTCAAGGGCTGAGGCGTTGCGTCCAGTGTTGGAGTATTCGCGTGGCAGATGACTTTCCCCGGCCGCTTCCGGTGCAACTGCCTGGCAGCCGTCTGGCCCGCTGGGTTTTTGAAGCCGTAGGCTGGAGCATCCAGTTTGATGGATTGCCGTCCAGGCAGGGTGTGATGGTGGTGTATCCGCACACCAGCAACTGGGATTTTGTCTATCTCCTGATTGCTAAATGGACGGTCGGCATGCAGCTGCGCTTCTGGGCCAAGGACTCGCTGTTTCGCTGGCCCTTGCTGGGTCGCTGGATGCAGTGGCTGGGTGGTGTACCGGTGGACAGGCGCTCACCCCATGGCATCGTAGGGCAGATGGTACGAACCATCCAGCAATGCCGGGAAGAAGATGGTTACTTCTGGCTGGCTCTGACACCCGAAGGCACACGCAAATGGACGCCTGGCTGGCGCAGCGGCTTCTATCAGGTGGCGCTGGGCGCGAACGTGCCCGTGGGAATCTGCAGCGTGAACTACCGCGAAAGGCGGGTGTATGTCTCCCACTTTTACCACCTGACGGGTGACGTGCAGGCAGACATGGAACGTATCGCAAACGCCTTTCAAGGTGCCGTTGGCAAGCACCACGCGCAAGCTGCGCCCATACAAATCATGGAGAAATAGGCTTGATGCCGTCCGAATCCACACTTTCACCGGTCGTCGTACGCGACTACCTGATGGGACTGCAAAGCCGCATTACCCAGGCCATCGCCGACGTCGATGGCACACAGTTTCTTGCAGACCCATGGGAGAAGGCGCCGACTGAGCCTTTGCAGGGTCGTGGCATTACCAAAATATTGGAGAACGGCAACGTCTTTGAGCGCGCCGGCTGCGGGTTTTCGCATGTGCTGGGCCCCAAGTTGCCACCCAGCGCCACCCAGCATCGTCCGGAGCTGGCTGGTGCTCCTTTTGAGGCCATGGGTGTCTCGCTGGTGTTCCATCCCCGCAATCCGTATGTTCCCACGGTGCACATGAATGTGCGCATGTTGATGGCCAAGGCACAAGACGGTGCTCCGGTTTGCTGGTTTGGTGGCGGCATGGACCTGACGCCGTACTACGGGTTTGAGGAGGATGCGCGCCACTTTCACCGTGTCTGCAAGGACGCGCTGGCCCCGTTTGGCAGCGACAAGTACCCGCGTTTCAAGACCTGGTGCGATGAGTACTTTTTCCTCAAGCACCGCAATGAGCCCCGCGGTGTGGGGGGGGTGTTCTTCGACGACTTTTCCGAACTGGGCCAGGCGGGCAGCTTTGACATGCTGCGTGCGGTGGGCGACGGGTTTCTGGCGGCCTATCTGCCCATTGTGGAGCGGCGCAAGCACACGGCCTACGGCGAGCGGGAGCGTGCGTTTCAGTTGTATCGCCGCGGGCGCTACGTGGAATTCAACCTGGTATGGGACCGGGGCACGCACTTCGGCTTGCAGTCCGGCGGGCGTACCGAGTCCATACTGCTGTCCATGCCGCCCCACGCCACCTGGTCGTACCAAACGGTGCCCGAAACCGGGTCGCCCGAAGCTGCGCTGTACCAGGACTTCCTGGTGCGCCGGGAGTGGGTGTGAGTGGCTTGAAGGCCCAGCGAGTCGGCTTGTTTGGCGGCGCATTTGACCCACCGCACCGGGCGCACGTTGCGCTTGCCCAGGCGGCCATTGAGCAGCTGAATCTGGACGTGTTGCATGTGGTTCCCACTGGACACGCCTGGCACAAGCAGCGCACGTTGACAGAAGCCCGGCACCGCCTGGCAATGTGCCATCTGGCATTCGCCAATGTGTACCGTGCCCTGGTGGATGATCGTGAAATCATGCGCAGTGGCCCGACCTACACCATCGATACGCTCAGGGAACTGCAGGCCATTTATCCCCAGGCGCAGCTCTATCTCGTGATGGGTGAAGACCAGGCCAAGGCACTCCCGAGCTGGCACCGCGTGGAGGAGTTGGGGGGCACTGCTATAATTTGTGTAGCTTCACGCTCCGATTCGAACGCTGCCACGGCTATGTCCAGCGGCGGTTCCGCACTGCGAGGCGCTGTTTTTCAGCCCGTGCAGATGCCTCCCAGCCCTTTGAGTGCCACCGAAATCCGCGACAAATCCGCCCGCGGACAAAGCGTTGCGCCTCTGGTCTTTGAGTCCGTTGCGCGTTATATTGACCAACACCACCTCTACCAATCAGCCTGATGACCACTTCTACCGTTGCCAAAAAAGACACCCAAAAGCTACAGCGCGCCATTGTTGATGGCCTGGAAGACGTCAAGGCTCAGGACATCGTGGTGTTTGACACGGAACATCTGTCACCCCTTTTCGAGCGCGTCATCATTGCCTCCGGCACCTCCAATCGCCAGACCAAGGCGCTGGCCGCCAGCGTGCGCGATGCGGTGCGCGAAGCCGGTTTTGCCAAGCCCCGCATCGAGGGTGAGGACAACGGCGAGTGGATCATCGTGGACTGCGCACAAGTCGTTGTCCACATCATGCAACCCAACTTCCGCCAGTACTACCACCTGGAAGAGCTGTGGGGTGAAAAGCCCGTGCGCCTGAAGCTGGGTGCCGCCAAGCCCACCTCGCTGGTGAAGGCCGAAGGTACGCCCGCAGCCAAGGAAAAGGCACCCACGACGCTCAAGCGCTCCAACGCCGCCAAGAAGGGCGTTGCAGAGGCCTTCCCGTCCAAGGCGCAGGTGAAGAAGAACGAAGCGGCAGCGGCCAAGAAGACTGCTGCCAAGAAGGCTCCTTCCAAGTCCACCGCTGCCACAGCGCCGGCCAAGAAGGCCGCAGTGAAGACGGTTGCCAAGACGGTCGTGGTCAAGGCGCCCGCCAAGACCGTGGCGCGGACGGCAGCCAAAAAGGCCGCGGCCAAAAAGCCAGCCAGCCGCAAGGCCTGATTGCACCTGTGCGGCTGCTGATTGTTGCGGTCGGACTTCGGGTGCCCGATTGGGCGCAGACGGCCTGGGATGATTACGCCAAGCGCTTTCCCCACGAGATCAAGGTCGAGCTCAAGGCGGTAAAGACCGAACCCCGCGGTTCCAAGACACTGGATACGCTGTATGCGGCCGAACGGGCGCGCATGGAGGCTGTCATTCCCAAAGGGTGCCGCATTGTCGTGCTGGACGAACGTGGCAGCAACCTGACGACCATGGCGCTGGCAGGGCGCCTGAAGGACTGGCAACTGGGCGGCGGTGATGTGGCCCTGGTGATTGGTGGCCCGGACGGCATAGACCCAGCCTTCAAACAAGCTGCGCATGAGCGCATCCGTCTGTCAGACATGACCTTGCCGCATGCGTTCGCGCGCGTCTTGCTGATTGAGCAGTTGTACCGGGCGTGGTCCATCAACGCCAACCACCCCTACCACCGCGAATAATTGCCGCTGCCGGTCATGGCACCCGGCCACGCCTCTACACTCCAGCCCATGCCGCGTTTTATCTACCTTGCCTCCCAAAGCCCCCGCCGCAGCCAGCTGTTGACGCAATTGGGCGTTGCCCATGAATTGCTGCTGCCGGGTGCAGAAGAAGATGCCGAGTCGCTGGAAGAAGTATTGCCAGGTGAGGCGCCCAAAGCCTACGTGCAGCGGGTCACGCGCTTGAAGCTGGAAGCGGCCTTGGCGCGTTTGAAGGCCCGTTGTTTGTCGCCAGCTCCCGTGTTGTGCTCCGACACAACAGTTGCACTGGGCCGGACCATCTATGCCAAGCCAGCGGATGCAGCCGATGCCGTACGCATGCTGCGGGCCTTGTCCGGACATACGCATAGAGTCTTGACCGCTGTTGCCATTGGCTGGAGTGGTCAGCAGGCGCAAGCGTGCAGCGAGTCACGGGTGACGTTTGCGCCCATGACCGCGGCCGAGATTCAGGCCTATGTGGATTCAGGCGAACCCATGGGCAAGGCCGGTGCCTACGCGGTGCAGGGCAGGGCGGCGGCTTACATTTCCCGCATCAGCGGCAGCTACACTGGCATCATGGGACTGCCACTGTACGAGACTGCACAACTACTCAAGGGATGCGACTGATGCCAAACCAGCACGACATTCTGATCAATTGGGCACCGCAGGAAACCCGTGTTGCCATTGTCGAAAACGGTGCCGTGCAGGAGTTGCACGTAGAGCGCACGCTGGAGCGTGGGCTGGTCGGCAATGTGTACCTGGGCAAGGTGGCCCGCGTGCTGCCCGGCATGCAGTCTGCCTTCATCGACATCGGTCTGGAGCGCGCCGCTTTTCTGCACGTGGCCGATGTGTGGCATCCGCCGCAGGATGGCGAGACCATCAGCGCTGCACGCAATGCGTCGGCACAGATCCCCATCGAAAAGCAGGTGTTCGAGGGACAGGCGCTGATGGTGCAGGTGATCAAGGATCCGATTGGAACCAAGGGCGCACGGCTGTCCACCCAGATCAGCATTGCCGGTCGATTGCTGGTGTTTCTGCCGCAGGATGATCACATCGGGATTTCGCAACGCATTCCGCCGGCCCAGCGGGAGGAGCTGCGTGCACGCATGCTCAATCTGGCCGGCAGTGAGGGCGGGGGTTTCATCCTGCGTACCAATGGTGAAGACGCCAGCGACGCCGAACTGGGTGACGACATACGCTATTTGCGCAAGGCCTGGGCACGCATCAAGGACGCCTCCGTACGCTTGCCGCCGCAAAGTCTGCTGCACCAGGACCTGAACCTGATGCAGCGCGTGTTGCGCGACCTGGTCAGCGAATCCACGCAGACGATACGGGTGGATTCGCGCGAGCAGTTCGAGTTGCTCAAGACCTTTGGCGCCGAATTCATGCCCATGGCGGCTGAAAAGCTGCAGCACTACAAGGGTGAGCGCCCCATCTTCGATCTGTTCTCCATTGATGAGGAAATTGCCAAGGCGATGGCGCGCCGGGTGGAGCTGAAGTCTGGCGGTTACCTGATCGTGGACCAGACAGAGGCTCTGACCACGGTGGATGTGAATACCGGTGGCTACGTGGGTGCGCGCAATTTCGACGACACCATTTTCAAGACCAATCTGGAGGCCGCCCAGGCCATCGCTCGTCAGCTGCGGCTACGCAATCTGGGCGGCATCATCATCGTGGACTTCATCGACATGGCGCGCGAAGACCACCGGGAAGCGGTGCTGGCAGAGTTCCGCAAGCAATTGGCGCGCGACCGCGTGAAGACCACGGCGGGTGGTTTTTCACAGCTCGGGTTGGTGGAGATGACACGCAAGCGCACGCGCGAGTCCCTGGCACACATGCTGTGCGAGCCATGCCCGGTATGCGAGGGCAAGGGCATAGTGAAGACCGCGCGCAGCGTGGCCTACGACATCTTCCGCGAGATATTGCGCGAGGCGCGCCAGTTCAATCCGCGCGAGTTCCGTGTGGTGGCTTCGCCCAAGGTGATCGAATTGTTCCTGGACGAAGAGAGTCAGCACCTGGCGGGCTTGAGCGAATTCATCGGCAAGCCGGTGTCGCTGCAGAGCGAGGCGGCGATGGCGCAGGAACAGTACGACATCGTGCTGCTGTGACACAAAGCAGGAGCAGCACGGTTTGCGCATAGCGGTCCTCAGCAGAAATTTTTCCAGCACCGGTGGAGGTGCTGAGCGCTATGCCATTGCACTGGTGGAACAGCTCGCTCCCCGCCACGAAGTGCACGTCTTTTCGCAGACTATTGCGCACCAGTTTCCTGGGGTGACCTACCACACGGTCCCCTTGCCCATGAAGCGGCCGCGCTGGATCAACCAGCTGTGGTTTGCCTACGCAACCTGGAAAGCCACGCGATCGGGCTTTGACATCGTGCACTCGCACGAAAACACTTGGCATGGCAATGTGCAGACTGTTCACGTGCTGCCGGTGAAGCACACCTTGTTTGATGGCAAGACAGGTGTGGCCAAGCTGCTGCGATGGGCCAAGGTGGTCACCAGTCCGCGATTGCTGGCCTATCTGTGGCTGGAAAAAGCCCGCTACGCGATTGCGCCACGACGCACCGTCATCGTTACTTCGGACTGGCTACGTCAGGTGATGGAGCGTTGCTTCCCACAGGTTCGGACGTCCCTGAAGGTGGTGGCGCCTGGTGTCACTGGAGTATTCGCTAGCGCTGATCTGGATGAGAAACGAACTGCACGCGCCGCACTGCAACTGCCCAAGGCAGGGCAAGGGCTGCTTTTCGTGGGCAATGATTTTCGCAAGAAGGGTTTGCCCACGTTGTTTCAAGCCTTGCTAGGTTTGCCTGACATCTGGTTGGCAGTAGTTGGTCAAGGTGAGCAGGACGCCGCCATGCGGCAGATGGCATCCGAGCTGCACTTGACGGAGCGTGTGCATTTTCTGGGTGCGCTGGAGCAAATGGATACCGCCTATCGTGCGGTCGACTGCCTCGTGCATCCCACGCTGGAAGACACCTATGCGATGGTAGTGTTGGAAGCGATGTCGCATGGCTTGCCCGTGGTGGTCAGCGGTCCGCGCTACTGTGGCATCGCGGCAGAGTTGACGGCTGGCTTGAACGCCGTTGTGTTGCAGGATCCCCAATCGACGCAGGAAGTCCGGCAGGCCATAGCTGGAATTTTGCGCGACCCTTTGGCGGCCTCCGCGCTGGGCAACCATGCCAGGGCGTTTGCCGCGCAACATACCTGGCAGCAGGTCGGCCAACAACACGAGCAGATTTACCAACGGGTGGCACCGCGCTTTCAACAGCGCTGGCTGGTTCTGTCGCATGCGTTCAACATGGACGGTCGTGCCGCAAGCCAGACCATTACCGACAAGCTGCCCCATCTGGAAGCAGCGGGCATTGAACTGGTGGTACTCAGCGGTGTGTCGGGACGACAGGATGCCTGGTATGAGCACTATCAGTTGTGGCCTGCGGGTCCGGCAGGCATTCGTTTCGAGCTACGCCACGTGATGCGAAAGCATCTGGGGCCGGGCATGGGCTACCGCGCAGTGATGCTGTTGGCTTCTTTGGTACTTCTGCCATTCATGTTAGTGGAAAAGCTGCTGCGACCGGTGGAGAGCTCCTGGTCCTGGTGGCTGAGCGCGTACATCAAAGGACTGCTTTTGCTGCGCGCGCGCAAATTTGACCTGATCTATTCCACGGGTGGAGCATTTGCCGCCCATGTAGGCGCAGCGGCACTGAAGCGAACCACGGGTGTGCGCTGGCTAGCCGAGGTGCACGACCCCATGGTGACACCCGGCTCCGTGCCAACGACACCGCAGCAGAAGATGCAGGCGCGCGTGGAAACAACCATATGCCGAGAAGCCGATGTGGCCATATGGTTCACGGAAGCGGCACTCGCAAGCGCCAAACGGCGTAATCCGGAGCTGGGTGAGCGCGGCCACATGATGTTGCCTGGGGTTGATGCTCCGGCTTTTCAACTGGAGCCCTACAAGCCCACTTCGAAGTTTGTCATCGGGCATTTCGGCTCCCTGTCGGAAACCCGAAATCTCAGTCTGGTGATATCCGCGATGGACCAGCTGATGGACGAAATTCCCGCCTTGGTTGGCGTGATGGAGTTGCACGTGTACGGTGGACCGCTGGACCATATATCCGATGCGGCAAGGCAAAATGCCAAGTATGGATTCCTGCGGCATTTTGGTCGCATAGAAACCGACCCGGTTACTGGCAAGAGCGGGCGAGAACAGATTCTGCAGAAGATGCGCAGTGCCGATGTGCTCTTGCTTCTGCACGGCATCGAGCCCATTTGCGCCGAGTACATTCCGTCCAAGATGTATGAATACCTCTGGATGCAGCGGCCCATATTGGCGCTGGTGTATTGCAACGTGCAGCTTGGTGCCATATTGAGTGGAAGTGGCCACACGACCATTGACATGCAGGACGAATCTGTCAAAAGCGCGGCCTCAAATATCGCAAAGATTCGCGAAAAGATGGAAGCCTATGCTGGCATGTGGATGACATCTGGGATCCCAGATAGTCCCCTGGGCTCCCGGTATTCGACCGGAAATACCGTACGCCAGCTTCTGAATTGGATTTGAATCGTGAAGGTGTACTAAGTCATGTGGCTTGAGAACGTAGTCGCACGTATAGAAGGCGGATTGGGCAATCAGTTGTTCCAATATGCTGCCGCACGCTCGTTGGCGGACAGGCTTGGCTGCGGTTTGCAACTTGATATCCGCGCCATTCATGTCAATGGCGATCGCCCGTTTCAATTGGGCTTGTACAACATCAGGGCCAATATTCTGGATGCGTCACGGGCCGCAGAGCTTCCAGAGGTACGCTCGAGTCGATTGGGACGAATCAAGTCGCGACTATCTCAACGGTTCCCCACGGTGTTTTCCTTTCCTGCCTTTTGGCCCCGTGGATTTGTGTTTGATCCCCGCTTCGCGCGAATCAGCAAACCGTCCTATCTGATTGGATATTGGCAGACTGAGAAGTATTTCAAGTGGAATCGGGAGCGGTTACTCAGCGATATTCAACTGGTTTCTTCTCCTCGCTCAGGTGCAGAGTACATCCAGCAGATCAGGGGAACTACGAGTGTGGCATTGCACATTCGCCGAGGCGACTACGTTAGCAAAACCAGTGCAGCCGCAATTCACGGGATATGCGATATCGCCTATTACGCACGAGCGCTCGAAGATCTGGGCAAGAAGATTTCAGGAATCCACGTGTTTGTTTTTTCAGATGATCTGGAGTGGAGTCGACAGAACCTGCACTTCGATTTTCCTGTGACATTTGTGGACAATTCCGGGCCTGAAAGCACGCAGATTGATCTGGAATTGATGCGGCATTGCAAGCACCACATCGTTGCAAACAGCTCGTTTAGCTGGTGGGGGGCATGGTTGGCCCAGGCGCAAGGGCAGTTGGTGTATGCGCCAATAAAATGGTTTTCGGATAGCGACATGGATTCGTCGGACGTTGTGCCGCACAACTGGATTCGGCTGTAACCATGTCCGAACAAGCTTTTGTATCCCCCTTAGTCTCGGTGGTCGTACCGATTCACAACGGCGCGCTATGGATTCAGGAGACCTTGGATTCCCTATTGCATCAAAGTTATCGCAATCTCGAAGTCCTGCTGATTGATGACGCTTCTACGGATGACCTGCGTGGGGTACTAGCCACTTTTGATGATCCCAGGTTGCGGGTTGAGCGCCTGACTGTGAATGGCGGTGTAAGTGCTGCCCGCAATGTGGGCATTCAAATGGCGTGTGGTGAATTCATCGCCTTTTGTGATGCGGATGACATAGCGCTTGAACACCGTATTGAAGCGCAAGTACAACTATTGAATGTCCACCCGGAGGTAGACTTGTGCGGCACTGCCTTCACCTGTTTTGACGCAGTGAGCGAAAGCGTTGTTCGGCATCCGAAAAACAACGCGGAGATTCGTCGCGCACTCATGACCGGAAACTGCTTTGGACTATCAACGGTACTGGCAAGATCCGAAGTGCTCAAGATGAACCTGTTCGATGAAAGCCTTGGGTTGGCCGAAGACTATGATCTTTGGACACGGCTGGCAATTGAGAACACGGTCTTTGCCAATATCCAGGAAAGTCTGGTGCGCTATCGGTTGCACGGGCAGCAGGCAAGCAAGGGAAAAGGAGAGCGACTGGATATTCAGTCACGCAGGGTTCGGGCCAGGTATTGTGCTGCGTTATTGAGAAGTGATGCGCTGAACCAGACCGTGGCAAGTGAAACTATCGCGATGGTTGACATGCGGTTTGCAGCCAATCTATTGACCGAGCGAATTCAGTCGCTGACAGGCTTTGAAACCAGCGACTTCCGCTTCTTGCTTGCTTGGATGTACCAGCGGTTGGACAGTCATGGTCCATTCAACTGGACGCAATGGAAAAAGCTGCAACGGCAATTGAATCTTCGCCTGAACCTCAACTACCGATTGAACAATTTCTTACTGGCATTGTGTGAACCACTGTTGTCTCCTGCCAAGAGAGACCTGTTGTTAAAGCTCAAAACCTGATTGGCAAAATTATGAGTAAGTCTCTGGCTGAGAAGTGGACCAGGCGCAAGGAAAAATTCAGAAGATCATGGGACAAAGTGGTATTCAATGCTTTTCTGCATCCGCAAACGGCCGCGCAACATAAAGAAATTTTGCGCACGGCAGAGTTGGCACTGGCGCATAAGTCGGAACATGAATCGGCGGAAATTTGCTTGCAGTCTTCCAGTCTGATCACACGACAGGGCTGGACGCTGAAGGTAGAGACGGAACTGAAGTACCGGGAGTCGTTGAAGAGCATCACGGATGAACGTATCCTGATTCATGTTCCCGACCCGATGCATTCGCCGGCCGGCTACTCACTGTTTACAAATCTGGCGCAAAGTCTGTCGTTCATAGGCGTACCAACACGAACACTCGGGTGGGAGGAGCCGCTTGCAGAAGTTTTTGCGCAGTTTTCACCATCCGTTTTCTTGACCAGTGACCATATAGAGTATTTGTCCAGAATCAACTGGAAGGCGGTATCCGATTACAAGCAGCAGGCACGTTTGCGTGTGGGATTGACTGCCTCGTTGGAGGAGTATGGCAATACTCCGCTTATGGGGCGACTGGAGTGGGCTCAAAGGAATGAGGTCGACTTCTTCTACTCATTCCGGGACGATGACTATGTCAACCGCCGCGCGGAATATGTGCCATTCAAGGCCCAAGGTTTCAAGATCGTATTCATACCATTCGGTGCCAACATACTGCACTACTATCCGGTCGAAGGATTTCAAAGAGATCTGGACTTTGTTCTGATTGCAACACGCAAAAGTGAACATGCCAGCTACTTGAGGTCCATTTCCAGTCAATACCATGGTTTTATTGATGGCCCCGGCTGGAGGCATGCACCGGGTTTTTCCTTCAATCGGGCGCGCGACCGGTACATATACGCCCGTGCGAAAGTCGGGTTGAACGTCCATTTGCCGGAGCAGATTCAGTGGCCTTGTGAGCTCAATGAGCGCACCTACCAACTGGCCGCCTGCGGTGTGCCGCAGCTGATTGACCACCCGCTTCTGCTGGACAAGCTATTTTCAAGGAATGCGTTCTTTGTTGCGGACTCGGTTTCACAATACAAGAAAATGTTCCGGGAAATCATGGCTGACCCGCAGCAAGCTGAGCAACGGGCGTTGTTGGCTCAACGCGAAGCCTTTCAATTCCACAACACGTTTCTCAGGGCAGAGCGGTTTGTTCAGCAACTCGGTGGTTTATAGCGACTTCCCCATTTTGGGATGGGAAATATTGCCCGCAGAGAAGAGGCAAACAAAAAATAGCAATGACTCCAGAAAGATGTCATCACAGACTTCTGCAACCAGCCACGCCAGTGCCAATGTTGCCATGAGCCACATGGTCGATTTTGACCATAGGGTGGATTGACCCCAGGCTAGGTAATACGTACTACCAACGGCAGCCAGCAGAAGCAGCAGTCCCGGTAGCCCCATGGCCAGACCAAAATCCAGCCAGCCACTCAAGGTGGCAACGACAGTAGTGTCCTTCTTTTCTGGGTACTTTTCCTTTACCAGGTATTTGAAAGAATCGTTCAGCGAACCATAGCCCAACGGTTTCTCCAATAGAAACTGGGCGCCCAAGACAGCGTAGGCAGTACGTACATAAGCACTGTCTTTGGTGACAGTGCCATCGGCCAGCACTGGCGGGCCCATCGCTTCATGGTTGGACCAATTGTCGTATTTGTCTGTCTGGAAGCCTGCTGTCACCGTCGCACTGAAGTTATCCCATTCATTGATGGACTTTGTGTGCACATACAAAATGGTGACGCCAGTGACAATGATCCCGGAAAGAATGGCAATTACCTTCCAGTTCTTCCTCCTAGCAACGAGTTCGATCAGAACAAAGCAGCCGAGCACGATGGTGCCAAGAGCCATGCCGTTCTTGGTACCTACCAACAAGAAGGCCAGTAAGTTCAGCACCAGCAGAAGCGCGATGCCCAAAGACCGGAGAGTATTGCCCTTGTCAAGTATCTGGAAAGTTTGAGACAGCATGCTCAGCGTAATGGCCAATGACAGCATGCCAAAGACAACGATGCTGATTTTGTTTCCGTAATATCCCATCTCCCACGGATAGGGCATAGTAAAACGGCCTAGTGAATAGGAAATCTGGAAATAGTTGGCGTAGAAGAATAGTAAGAAGGCAAGCAGACCGAAAAAGATGCCTTTCCGCCATCTGCTGTTTGAGCCGGCAACGAGTCCGGTTCCAATACCGAGAAATGCGGCAAAGGCACCAGGAAGCCAAGAGTGTTTTAGATGATAAAGCTCTCTGGGGCTGTTTTGCGATAGGACCAGATAGTGAAAGATAACCCATAGCCCCAGAGCGGTAATCAATTGAATCGGACGGGCAGAAGGACCACGCAAGAGATCACTGTGCTGAACGGTCTGTTTGAGCCCCAGGGCTCCACCGACAAATAGCAGTAAATTCCTTAACGCCAAGGTGCCTTCTATGGGCCAGATAATGATTAGCGCAATGCCACACAGCAGCATGATCCTGTTGACGACTGATAACTTAGCTTGCATTGTTCTGACTGCTTCTATGTATTGCATATTTCCTAAATCCTTCCAAACTTTCGTCGCAGCCTGCGCCCCAGCCTGGAAAGACTTCCTCCCCCTTCTTCGGGCCAGTCCATTTCACGCTCCCAGGCGGACTGGTAGATCACTCCACAATAGAGTCTTGACAGCAGATCCAGGGTCATGCCGGACCGAAAGTCCCGGTCCTTTTGCCAAGCGTAGTGGTAGACCTTGAAGAATTCCTGCGACGGTAGCAGCTCTATAGCCTTGTAGGCAAGTAGAGCCTCGCCATACCAGCGCGACTCTATAGGCGCTGTTGTGATGGCATCTACAAAGTTCATGCCCCGCGGACTTAAGTATTTGGCCTCCAGACTTTTCCAGACATCGCGGTGCCAGACCAGGGGGAAGGGGCCAAAACTGTACTTCTTGCCGCTTCTGCCAAATAGCTTTTGTACAAGTTCGGCCTCACCCTGAAATGCGGTTAAGACCCGGCTACGCCTTTGAAGCAAAGCGCCCTCTAGGATGTCGTGCGCCTCGTCTATTACCGTGTAAGGTGTGCCGTTGGGTGCAACAAAATCAGCGGCAGAAAAGGGGCGTATGAAGAAGGCATCCGAATCCAGGCAAACATAGCTCTCACACAGGTCGAGGCGCCAGAATTCGGATTTGACGATCTGCTGGGAAATACTCCCTGCCAACTTTTCGATTCGGTCCAATTCCGGGCGAGGGGATGCACAAATGATGTCTTCGTCATCAATCAGTTTGACATCCAGTTGCCCAAGGTGTTCACGGAAGAGGGCCGCATCCTTTGCCTGAACCGAAACATAGAACGGAAGCCGCTCTTGGTTGTATTGCTTGACGGAGTGTGCCAAGCGGACAACGCGCTTCAAATCAGTTGGATAGCTCTTGCAATACAGAACGAGTTGCTTCATGCATGTCTATCTTCATAGTTTGTCAGGATTTTCGCCGCAAACAGAAACGGATGGCACGCCCTGGCGATCATGATTCGGTTGAGGGCGTAGGGCGGGGACCCTGTCCGTACCTTGCCACGGTGGGTGGTTGTGGCAGTCTTGTATCCAGCTTGCTCCACCAGACTGAAAAGTGATGCATTCAAGCGACCGTACGGATAACAAAAATGGCGCACCTCGCATTGCAGGGCAGATTCAAGTTCGGTCTTGGAGTCGGCTATTTCACGCAGTGCCGTGGCTTGGTCAAGCGTATTCAGATCGGCATGGGTGCGTGTATGGGACCCGACATCCATGCCATGCTGCAGCCACTGCTGCCATTCGGCTTTGCTCATCAGGGGCTTGGGAAGGATTCCCAACGCATGGTCCCACACATTGCTACCACCCAGTTGCGAACTGACGCCATAGCAAGTCGCGGTAAATCCATTTTTTCTCAGAATTGGCAACGCATTGATCAGGTTATTTTGATAGCCATCATCAAAAGTGAGACCTACGACTTTGCCACTCATTTCTCCGCTCAAATAGGGCTCCAGGTCGTGCATGGAAAGCCCCCGATAGCCCAGCAGCCTTAGCATGGTCATCTGCCAGGCGAATGAACGGGGGTGTACCACCAGACCGCGCAGTTTGGCCCCTCGCGGTGGCGGCACGTCAATCTGGTGATACATCAGTATGGGGATATTCATACTTGCAACCTGTTGAGGCCCGCGTACAGACCATTTTTTTCCATGAGAGACTTGTGCGTACCGGTTTCGACAATTCGTCCTCGGTCAAGCACGACGATGTTGTCCGCATTTTCGATGGTGCTCAGGCGGTGGGCGATGATTAATGTAGTCCGGTTCTTGGTCAGTGTGGCCAATGCAGCCTGAACCTGGCGTTCAGACTCATTGTCCAGCGCCGATGTAGCCTCATCCAGAATCAGAATTGGGGCATCTTTCAAAATGGCACGAGCAATGGCGATGCGCTGTCTTTGTCCTCCTGAAAGCTTGGCGCCATTTTCGCCAATCAGGGTTTGAAGTCCTTCAGACAACTGCTGAATAAACTCCCAGGCATGGGCCGCGATGGCCGCATTTTGAATTTCCTGATTGGAGCGCTGGACTGAATCACCGAAAGCGATATTGGCGGCAACCGTGTCATTCAACAGCACCACCTCCTGGCTCACCAGCGCAATATTACGGCGCAGACTCTGAAGCGTCAGTTGCCGTGTGTCGATGCCATCGATGCAAATCGTTCCTGAAGTGGGGTGGTAAAAGCCCGGCAGCAGGGCACCCATGGTGGTCTTTCCCCCACCGGAAGCGCCTACGAGCGCGGTACTTTGTCCGGCGGGCAGGGTCAGGTCAATATGGGTGAGGGCCTGGGTCTCACTATTGGGATAGCGAAAGCACACATCACGGAACTCGATGGCGCCGCGTACGTCATTCAACTCAATAGTGCCGTTGTCTTGTTCCGTCGGCGAATCCAGCAACTCAAACACGCTTTCACTTGCCGACAAACCTCGCTGCATTTGCGGGCTTATGGTTGTCAACTGCTTGATTGGGGAAATCAGCAGGAGCATGGCAGTGATGAAGGATACAAAGCCACCGGCGGAGGCGCCTGCTTGGCCAGTCGTTTGGCTCAAGGCCAAATAAGTGATGAGAGCAATTGCGCAGGCCGCCGTTATATGGGTAATCGGGGTCATTGCGGACGCGGGCACCGCCTCGCGCATCATGGAGCGGCGGAAGGATTCGGTATCCGCATAGAAGCGCGCACTTTGTTGCTCTTGTGCTCCGTAAATTTTGATGACTTTGTGGGACGCTACGGATTCTTCGATGGTGTGAGAAATCTTGCGCATGGCATTCAGGCTCATTTTGCTGGCGCTTCTGATCCTCTTGCCGAATCCTTTGATGATGACCGCAATGACGGGGCCAACTGCCAGCGTGATGAAGGTCAGCTTCCAGTCCAGGTAAAGCAAATACCCAAGAAGTGACACCGCTGTCAGGGATTCGCGTACAGCAGTCACCAGGACCGTCGTCGCCGCCTGATTGACGTTGTCGGCGTCGTACAGGATGCGTGAGATCAGCTTGCCGGAGGATTGGTCGTGGAATGTCTGTGTCGGCAGCGTGAGTATCTTGCTGAACATTTGACGTCTGAGGTCCGTGACTAGCCTCGTGGACACCCAGGTCATCAGATAACTGGTCAGGAACGAAAGCACCCCACGCAGCACGAACAATGCCACGATGCCAGCTGGAATCAACCAGACCATGCGTGGTTCTGTCGCATGAAAACCATGGTCCAGCAGGTATTTCATGATGGCAGGAAAGGCCGGCTCGGTGGCTGCTGTTCCCATCATGCCAATGACCGCCAATCCGAAGGCTTTCCAGTAAGGCTTTACATAGCCCAGCAGACGCAAGTAGAGCGCGCTGTCTGACCTAGCCACGGGGCTGCCTTTCCTTCGTGTCTGGAGCGCCCCAGGCCGCCCCCTTTTGCAATTCAATCGCTTTCACATACCGGTAAAAGGTTCCCTCAAAATTGCCCAGAGCAATGACGAAACCGGCCCATCCGTCCAGAAAGCCTAGCTTGAAAACATAGTGCTTCACAAAGGACCAGGCGCCGTGGGAAAGAGCAGAGCCCATGCTCAGCTTCTTGTGTTTGATTTTCTCTGCGCCTAGGCTGGAATAGCGGTTGGCTTTGTGCATGACTTCCGCCATGTTCTTGAACGGGAATTGCCAGATGGCGTTGCTCATGTGGCCTATGGGTTTGCCGCTATCCAGCACATAGCCCTCGTGTACAGGCTTGAGGTCGTAGTGCATCTTGCCCTTGCGAAAGAGTTGGGGTTGGCGGTAGTTGGGGTACCAGCCTGAATACTTGATCCACTTGCCCATGAAGAAGTTGCGCCGGGGCGTCCAGTAGGCATCGGCGGCATCCGGGCTGCTGATCAGCGCACGGATTTCTGCTGCAGCCTCCGGGGTGCAACGCTCGTCAGCGTCCAGGCTGAAAATCCATTCGTGTGAGCATGCCGCAATGGCGTTGTTGCGCAAATCGCCAAAGCCGTTGAACTTGACTTGCACCACGCGCGCACCCATTTCTGTGGCGATTTCGGGTGTGCCGTCGGTGCTCCAGGAGTCCACCACAATAATCTCGTCCGCCCAGCGTGCGCTTTCGATCGTGGCGCGGACCTTTTCCGCTTCGTTGAAAGCGATGATGTACACGGAAACCAGAGGCATTGAAGGTGATACCATCAAAAAACGTTAGGGGCGATACGCCAGCTTGTAGGGGCTATGCCCGGGCGGCTAAGTCTATTCCAAAATGCCACACGCCGATTTGATCTCCCTAGTCATCACCACCTACAACCGCAGCGATGCCTTGGCTGCTGTATTGAAGGCGCTGGCCGCCCAGGATGACAAGGGCTTCGAGATTGTGATTGCCGATGACGGCTCCACACAGGAACACCAGGACAGTGCCCGCGCGGCCATTCTGCGCAATGGTCTTTCCGCAACCCATGTTTGGCACCCGGATGTGGGTTTTACCGCTTCACAGGTACGTAACCTGGGAGTCGCCGCCGCAAAAGGTGACTACGTGGTCCTGCTGGATGGGGATTGCGTTCCTGAAACAGACTTCGTTCGCAGGCACCGGCTGCTGTCCGAGACGGGATTTTTTGTGAATGGCAGCCGCGTCATGCTGTCCGAGCCGTTTACTACGGAGGTACTCCAGAACCGGGTTACGGTGTTCGGGCGCAACTGGCCGTTCTGGCTGGGCAGGCGCTTGGCTGGCGAGTCCAGCAAATGGGCTGCCCTGATGCGTCTGCCGGACTTTGCCGGCCGCAAACATGCCGAATTCAAGTGGAAAGGCATCCGCAGCTGCAACATGGGGGTGTGGCGCCAGGATTACGAAGCGATCAACGGGTTCGACGAGTCCTTTGTGGGCTGGGGCCATGAAGACGCCGACTTCGTCCTACGTTTACACAATGCCGGTATAAAACGTAAAAACGGGTTTTGCGCCACCGAGGTCTTCCACCTGTGGCACAAGCAATCCAGCCGCAGCGAAGAGTCCAGAAACGCGGCGCTTGTGCGGCAACGCATGGGCAGTGGACAGACCCAGGCAACACTTGGTTACAGGGAAAGCCTGGGCGCAAAAGATGTGGTGATTAGCAGATGGGGATAATCGGGTCACGATGACGAAAATTCTTTCAGTATTTCTTCTGGTCTTGGTGCAATCCACGGCATGGGCACAGTTCCGTGTGGAGGTCTCGGGAGTGGGGCTTACGCAAGTTCCTGTGGCCATCGCTGCTTTCCGTGGAGAAGAGGCTGCCACCCAAAAAATTTCCGCCATTGTCCAGGCCGATCTTGAGCGCAGTGGCCAGTTCAGAGGCGTGGATGCCGCTGGCGCCAGCCTGGATGAGACAACGCGCCCGGACTTCTCCAACTGGCGGCAGAAAAATGCAGACGCTTTGCTGGCTGGCAGCGTCACCCGCTTGGTGGATGGACGCTTTGATGTGCGTTTTCACTTGTGGGACGTCGTGCGCGGACAAGATTTGGGAGCGCAAAGCAAAGCCGTGGTAGCAGGTGACCTGCGCGTGGCCGCCCACGAAATTGCCGACTTCGTTTATGAAAAGTTGACCGGCGACAAAGGCATTTTTTCAACCCGTATTGCCTATGTCACCAAGAGAGGGCAGGGCTTTAACCTTTGGGTGGCGGACGCCGATGGAGAGAGCCCGCAAAGTGCCTTGGCAAGCCCGGAGCCCATCATTTCTCCCGCCTGGTCGCCCAATGGCCGCCAGTTGGCCTATGTGTCCTTTGAAGCCCGCAAGCCCACCATTTATGTGCATGAGGTTGCGAGCGGCAAACGGCGTCTGGTAGCCAATTTCAAAGGCTCCAACAGTGCTCCGGCCTGGTCGCCCGACGGCAAGACACTGGCTTTGACACTGAGCCGGGATGGCGGCTCGCAGCTCAATTTGCTGGACCTTTCAGTTCCAGGATCAGAGCCGCGTCGCATTGCGCAGTCCGGCTCCATTGACACCGAACCGGTTTTTACCGCTGACGGCAAGACCATT
This sequence comes from Rhodoferax sp. GW822-FHT02A01, assembly GCF_038784515.1. Classification (NCBI taxonomy): domain Bacteria; kingdom Pseudomonadati; phylum Pseudomonadota; class Betaproteobacteria; order Burkholderiales; family Comamonadaceae; genus Rhodoferax; species Rhodoferax sp. GW822-FHT02A01. Next base: position 4,472,856 of record NZ_CP152376.1, on the reverse strand, counting down.
TACTTTGTAAGTGACCGCGGCGGATCACCACAAATCTACCGGGTAGCTGTTGCGGGCGGGAATCCGGAGCGCGTCACGTTTTCTGGCAACTACAACATATCTCCCGCGCTGAGCCCGGACGGACGTTGGCTGGCGTACATATCCCGCGTAAGCGGTGCGTTTAAGCTCCACGTCATGGAACTGTCCTCAGGTACCGCGACACCCATCACAGACACGGTTGCTGACGAGCGACCCAGCTTTTCGCCCAATAGCCGCATGCTGATTTACGCTACCCAGCAGCAGGGCAAAGAAGCTTTGATGACCACCACACTGGATGGAAAGATCAAGGCGCGTCTGGCAGGGCAGACCGGCGACATCAGGGAGCCCAACTGGGGCCCCTTTCAAAAATAGTCATTTGCAACAAGGAGTTCGGAATGAAGCGTTCATTAGTGGTTATCGGGCTGGTGGCCATACTCAGTGCCTGTGGATCGGCAGTCAAGTTGGACAAAGTGCCGGTTGAGGACAAGGCAGGCTCCTCTTCCCAGACATCCACAACCGACGCAAACAAGGCGGATGGTTCTGCTGTTGGAAAAGGTGCCGTGACTTCGGTGGACCTTACCAAAGCGGGTCAGGACGCGGCCATTCAGAATGTCACCCGCGTGGTGTACTTTGATTTCGACAGCTATGTGATTCGCCCCGAGTTCCAGTCTGTGATCGAGGCGCATGCCAAGTACATCCGCTCCGACAAGAGCCGCAAGGTGTCCATTGAAGGGCATACCGACGAACGTGGGGGCCGGGAATACAACTTGGCTCTGGGCCAGAAGCGGGCCGAAGCCGTGCGCAAGGCCTTGACACTGCTGGGCGTGCCGGACAGCCAGCTGGAAGCCGTGAGCTATGGCAAAGAGAAGCCAGCTGTCCAGGGGACAACTGAGGCAGCGATGGAAAAGAATCGTCGTGCTGAGATTTCCTACCGATGAGTACATTCATGTTGGCAAATCGGCCCCTTATTTCGCGCTTCTGTGCACTTGCCTGCATGCTGGTAATGGCCAGCTCTGCCTCTGCGGGCCTGTTTGATGATGAAGAAGCCAGGCGTGCAATCCTGGATCTGCGCCAGCGCCTGGAGGCGGTCAAGCAGGAAAAGGCAGACACTGACCGCAAGATCGCTGACGAAACCCAGCGCGCTTCCGATGAGGCTGCGCAGCTACGCCGCAGCATTCTGGACCTGCAGAATCAGCTCGAAACTGCACGAGGCGATATGGCCAAGCTGCGCGGACAGAATGAGCAGCTTGCACGCGATGTATCTGAGTTCCAGCGCAAGCAAAAGGACGCCAACGCCGGATTGGAAGATCGACTGCGCAAGTTTGAACCGCAGACCGTCAGTGTGGACGGCCGCGAATTTTTGGCGGATCCCGCAGAAAAGCGGGACTATGAAGCCACGTTGGCGCTGTTTCGCAAGGGAGACTTCGCCAACTCCGGCAGCGGCTTTGTGGATTTCCTGAACAAGTACCCTCAGTCTGGCTACCGGCCGTCTGCGTTGTTCTGGTTGGGCAATGCGCAGTACGCTACCAAGGACTGCAAGAGCGCAATTGTGAATTTCCGCAGCCTGATATCCCAGACGCCAGATCACGTGCACGTTCCCGAGGCCCGCTTGACCATCGCCAATTGTCAACTCGAGGCCAAGGACACCAAAGGTGCCAAGAAGACCCTTGAAGAGCTGATCGCGGCGCATCCGTCCACCGATGCGGCCAATGCTGCCAAAGACCGCCTGAGCCGGATGAAGTAGGCCCCTGCCGCGTGGAAGACTTGCAAGCAGATAACGCGCGGCGGTTTGGCGGGCTGCAGCGCCTGTATGGCATTGAACCAGCCCAACGCATCCAGGCCAGCCACGTCGCGGTGATCGGCATTGGCGGTGTGGGGTCCTGGGTAGCCGAAGCGCTGGCGCGCAGTGGTGTGGGGGCAATCACGCTGGTCGATATGGATCACATCGCCGAATCCAATGTCAATCGGCAGATCCATGCGTTGTCCGACACCCTGGGCATGGCGAAAGTCCAAGCCATGCAGGCGCGCATTGCCCTCATCAACCCTGATTGCAAAGTCCATTGCATTGACGCTTTTGTGGAGCCCGACAACTGGCCCGGTTTGCTTCCCAGAGATGTCACAGCGGTAGTCGACGCGTGTGATCAGGTGCTGTCCAAGACTGCCATGGCGGCTTGGGCGCGGCGTACCAAATTGCCCTTTGTCTGCGTCGGTGCGGCTGGAGGCAAACGCCTGGGGCACTTGGTGGATGTGGCAGATATTTCCAAGGTCACACATGACCCTTTGCTGGCCCAGGTGCGCTACCGGCTACGCAAGTTTCATGGTGCGCCTAAAGAGGGCAAGACGATGGGCGTAACCTGCATCTACAGCCGTGAGGCAGTAGCTCCGCCAGACGCTTCGTGCAACCTGGATTCCGACGGCTCACTCAACTGCCATGGGTACGGCTCCATGGTCACTGTGACTGCAACGTTCGGGATGTGTGCTGCTGGTGCATTGATTGAGATAATTTTTGCTTCAATGAAAGAATCGAAAAAATTAACGCTATAATCTTAGGCTTGGCAGATTACAAGGACGTCACTGTCTAAGTGAGCTGACGGGACGTTAGCTCAGTTGGTAGAGCAGCGGACTTTTAATCCGTTTGTCGTGGGTTCGACCCCCGCACGTCCCACCAAAGATTTTTGGTTTAAGTGGGTTCTTAGCTCAGCTGGTAGAGCAGCGGACTCTTAATCCGTAGGTCGAGAGTTCGAATCTCTCAGAACCCACCACTTAATCAAGGACTTAGCCGCAAGGCTAGGTCCTTTTTTCATTGTGGCGCGGTGCTATGTTGCGTTGTTAGGAAGCCTTGCGCCCAGACCCTGCATGCATCTACGACGCCAGCTATCTTCTGACGATCACCGTGTTGGATTTGAGTGCCGCGTGTTTTTGCGCCGAACGCTTGTTTTCGGCACTTACTGCCTCATCAACCGCATGCAGGCTTTGCACCAGCAGTTCCACGATTTTTTCCGTGGTAGGTTGACGATATTCGCGCAAAAGCGCTGCGGCAATGATTGCCGCCGATTCCAGTCTTTTGTCCAATTTCTGCTCCAACGATGGGACTCTGAAGGTCCATGTCTGATGCGATTCTAGCCCGGTCCGCAGATGCCTTGCGGGCGCAATCCAGCCAACACGAAACCGCATTCAGTGATGTGTCATTTCACGTGCGATGACCATTCTGGCGTGCGCGTAAGCGGCTTCAGCCGCGGCGGTGTCGGAGGGGTAGCTGTTGGGCACCTTGATTGGTTCCGGATGGGAACTCAGGCGCGCAAAGTCACCGCTCCTTTCCAGGGTGACAAAAGCCTTCCAGCGTCCACCTTGCGCCTTCTCTACCGAGATCGAGGCGCAGTGCCCATCGAGTTCTAGCAACGGGTAGTGCATTGCCGTCTCCTTTTTTGCGAATGAGATGATTTCAGCGTAGCAAAAGCCTAATGAAATTCAACCGCATTTTCGGGAGAACAGAGACAAAGGGTTGACTAAAGAGCCTTGTTCAGAGGTGGGCCTAAGGGGTTTATTGGCTTGAAGCCTTGCCTTCCTGCGCCATGAAAACAATCAATACGATCCAGCCGACCAGGGGGATGAAGCCAATCAACTGCCACCAGCCGCTTCTGCCGGTGTCATGCAGTCTTCTGGCACCTGCTGCAATCGAGGGCAGCAGTGTAGCCAGGGAAAACAGGCCACTCAGCACCGGCGAAATCAGTGAAGTGGCTGCGCTCACCAGAAAGATAAACAGCACAAACCACCAGAATTCGGGGCGCTTGGCAGTTCCGTTAAATTCGGCATACTTGGTGAAGCAGGTCTTGATCGCGTCTTGAAAGTTCATGGCGGATAGGTAATTTGAAGTGAAACACGTAAGGGCCGCCGCCATTGTGGGGCAGCTTTACATTCACGTCCAATACCAAAAACGTGTGCAGACAACTGGCAAAGGAGGATTCCTAATGATTGAAAACACCGAGAAATTCAAGGTGATTGCCGACAAGTTCCCCAAGGTCGCCTCTGAGTTGAAGCGTTTGTGGGGCACGCCCGGTTTCAATACCTATCTGCTGAGTCTGGAGCAAGACACCAGCGAAGAGCACCGGGTGGGTTTTCCGGAGGCGGTACTGCTGGCGCTCTTTGACCTGGGCGCAGAGCACGACAAACAGTTCCCTGACCTGGTCCAGGGAGACAAGTGGATTTCCTAGGGGCGCCCAAGCATAAGGAGGGTCAACCCTCCAGCTGCGTGGTGAGATCCAGCCATTGTTCTTCGAGTACCTTGAGCTCCTGATTCACCAGCTTCAGGCGCTTGCCAGCCTCGGCAATTTCGGACGGGTGCGGATTGGTAGACAGTTTGGCTTCCAGCGCGGCCCCCTCTGTGTTGAGGGTGGCCATCTTGTCCTCCACCGCCTGCAGTTCTTTCTTCCATTTGCGGATCTGCTCCGGCGTATTGGTCGGTGGCGCGACCGGCTCCGGCGTCACGGCAGCCTTGGGTGCCTGCGATTTGGCTTGTTCCTTGGCTGCTTCGCGCTGGCGTTTGGCTTCGTCCAGCAGGTAGCGCTGGTAGTCATCCAAGTCGCCGTCAAACGGCTCCACGCCGCCGCGTGACACCATCCAGAACTCATCGCACACGGCGCGCAGCAGTGCGCGGTCGTGGCTGACCAGCATAACGGTGCCTTCAAACTCATTCAGGGCCATGGAAAGCGCTTCACGCGTTGCCAGGTCCAGGTGGTTGGTAGGCTCGTCCATCAACAGCAGGTTGGGGCGCTGCCACACCAGCATGCACAACACCAGGCGCGCTTTTTCGCCACCGCTCATGCTGCCCACGGCCTGTTTGACCATGTCGCCGCTGAAGTTGAACGTGCCCAGGAAGCTGCGCAGGTCCTGCTCCCGTGTGGGTTGGCTGCCAATCTTGCTGGCGGCCGTCAGGTCCTTGGCGAGGCGGATCATGTGCTCCAAGGGGTTGTCGGTAGGACGCAGCACGTCGAGTTCCTGCTGCGCGAAGTAGCCGATATTCAGCCCCTTGCCTTCGGTCACTTCGCCGCCCAAGGGTGCGAGATCGCGGGCAATGGTCTTGACCACGGTCGATTTGCCCTGGCCGTTGGCGCCCAGAATGCCAATGCGCTGGCCAGCCAGGACCGATTTGCTGACGTTGCGCACGATGACGGTGGGCGGCGTTTTGGGCGGTGCATCTTCTGGCGGCGGGTAACCGAAGCTCACGCCTTGCATGGACAGCATGGGGTTGGGCAGATTGGCCGGCTCGCTGAATTCGAAGGTGAAGTCGGCTTCCGACAGCAGCGGCGCAATCTTTTCCATGCGGTCCAGCGCCTTGACCCGGCTCTGGGCCTGCTTGGCCTTGCTAGCCTTGGCCTTGAAGCGCGCAATGAACTTCTGCAAATGCGCGATCTTGTCCTGCTGCTTGGCATAGGCGTTTTGTTGCAGCTCCATCTGCTCGGCACGCATGTCTTCGAACTTGCTGTAGTTGCCGCCGTAGCGCACCAGTTTGCCGCCATCGATGTGCAAGGTGACGTTGGTCACGGCATCCAGAAACTCGCGGTCGTGGCTGATGACGACCATGGTGCCTTCGTATTTCTTGAGCCAGGCTTCCAGCCAGACCAGCGCATCCAAGTCCAAGTGGTTGGTGGGTTCGTCCAGCAGCAGCAGGTCGGAAGGGCACATCAATGCGCGTGCCAGTTGCAGGCGCATGCGCCAGCCGCCTGAGAAGCTGTTGACGGGGTTATCCAGCTCGGTGGTCTTGAATCCCAGCCCCAGGATCAGGGCCTGGGCGCGGGCTGCGGCGTCATATTCACCAGCATCGTGCAGGCCGGTATAGGCATGCGCCATGCGGTCATAGTCATCGGTAGCTTCCGCGGCCGCAACTTCGGCCCGTGCCGCAAGCAGCGCCACATCGCCTTCCACCACGAACTCAGTGGCACTTTGGGATGTTTCCGGCATGTCCTGCGCCACCTGGCCCATGCGCCATTGGGTGGGGATGAAGAACTCGCCGCCGTCTTCGTGCAGCGAACCATTCAGCAGCGCAAACAGGGACGACTTGCCCGCACCGTTGCGCCCCACCAGACCGACTTTTTCACCGGGGTTGAGTGTGACGGACGCGCCATCGAGCAGCACCTTGACGCCGCGGCGCAAGGTGATATTTTTCAAATTGATCATAGAAGCGCGTCGCGCGTAAGTAAGAGGACCTGGTCTTCGCCAGCGCTGGTTTCCAGCCAGACGGCAGCAAGATCAGGAAAGGCGGCTTCAAAGAAGTCGCGCTCGTGGCCTATTTCAAGGACCAGAACTGCACCCTCGTTCATGTACTGAGGGGCGTTCTTGAGCAGGGTGCGGACAAAGTCCATGCCGTCGGTGCTGCCTGCCATATTGCCGTCCAGCGCAATGGCCGGTTCGGCCTGGTATTCCGGGGGCAGGGTGGTCATGCTGTGTGCGTTCACATAGGGTGGGTTGCACAGAATCAGGTCGTAGCTGCGTGGCACGGCATGGAGGCCGTCGCTCTGGTACAGGGCAATGCGCTCCTGCAGATGGTGGCGCTCCACATTGATCGCCGCAACGGCCAGCGCGTCTGCCGAGATGTCTGCGCCGTCCACCACGGTATCGGGGTACACCAGGGCCGCGATGATGGCCAGGCTACCGTTGCCGGTGCACAGGTCCAGCACGGTGTGCGTCGCGTCCGTAAGCCAGTAGTCCAGGCTGCCATTGACCAGCAACTCGGCGATCAGCGAGCGCGGAACGATCACGCGCTCGTCCACATAGAACGGCAGGCCCTGCAACCAGGCCTCGCGCGTCAGGTAGGCGGCGGGCTTGCGTGACGAGATCCGGGCTTCGATCAGCAGGGCGCACTCCTCGATTTCGGCAGCGCTCACCGGGCGCATCTCCTGTGAGTCGTCACCTTCCAGCGCGGTATCCAGCGGCAAGCCCAGGCGCCACAGAACCAGCCAGGCAGCTTCGTCGCGTGCGTTGGTTGTGCCGTGGCCAAAATGTACCTGCGCCTGGCTCAGACGCTCGGCAGAGTTTTCGATAAGTTCCAGCAGCGTCATGTGCCAGCCTGACGGTTGAGCAAATGCAACGTGCGCTTGTAGATGTTTTTCAAAGGCTCGATGTCGGCGACACGCACATGTTCGTTGATCTTGTGGATGGTCGCGTTGGGCGGGCCGAGTTCGATCACTTGGGGGCAGATCTGCGCAATGAAGCGCCCGTCGCTGGTGCCACCGGTGGTGGAGAGCTGGGTGTCTATGCCGGTCTCGTCACGAATGGCATGCACCACCGCATCCACCAGTGTGCCGGGCGTGGTGAGAAAAGGCAGGCCGCCCACCACCCAGGTCAACTCATATTCCAATCCATGGCGGTCCAGCACCTGCGTCAGGCGCTGTTGCAGGGACTCGACCGTGGATTCGGTGGAAAAGCGGAAATTGAAGTCGATGACCACATGCCCCGGTATCACGTTGCTGGCGCCGGTGCCACCATGGATATTGCTCACTTGCCAGGTGGTGGGCGGGAAGAAAGCGTTGCCGGCATCCCACTGGATGGCGACCAACTCCGCCAGTGCTGGCGCCATCTGGTGAATGGGATTGCGGGCCAGGTGCGGATAGGCGATATGGCCTTGCACACCCTTGACGGTGAGCTTGCCGCTCATGGTGCCCCGGCGGCCGTTCTTGATCATGTCGCCGGTGCGCTCCACCGAAGTGGGCTCGCCCACGATACAGTAGTCCAGCTTTTCGCCTCGCGCCTTGAGCGTGTTGCAGACGACGACGGTGCCGTCGTTTGCGGGGCCCTCTTCATCGCTGGTAAGCAGCAGCGCGATGTTCAGCGCAGGGGAGGGGGTATCGCGCAGAAACTCTTCAATGGCCACCACAAAGGCGGCCAGCGAGGTCTTCATATCTGCAGCACCGCGGCCATAGAGCTTGCCGTCCCGGTGCGTGGGTACAAAGGGGGCGCTCTGCCATTCGTTGAGCGGCCCGGTAGGAACTACGTCGGTATGACCAGCGAAAGCCAGCGTGGGAGCGCCGGCAATCGGGCTGCTGCGTTTGGCCCAGAGATTGGTGACCCGAAAGTCATCCGGACCACTGACAATGGATTCGCACACAAAGCTCAAGGGGGCGAGGCGTTCTGCGATCAGTTGTTGGCACCCCTCGTCCAGCGGGGTGACCGAAGGGCGGGCAAGAAGTTGTTCCGTCAGATAAAGGGTGGATCCCATCAGTGCTTCACATCCAGTGTGATTTCGGTGAATGAGGCGCCTTCTTCTTCCTCCTGCGGCTCCACAGCAGCCTGTGCCTTGGTCGTGAAATCGTTTTGCATGCGCCACATCAGGTTGGTGGGCGAGTCGGCATGGGACAGGCCTTCCTTGCGATCCACCACACCGCTGACGATCAGGCGCGCAATGTCTTGCTCGAAGCACTGCGAGCCTTCGGCCATGGACTTTTCCATGGCTTCCTTGACGCCGGAGAAGTCGCCTTTTTCAATCAGTTCGGAAATCAGCTTGGTATTGAGCATGATCTCCACGGCAGGGGTACGCACGCCCGAGGTGGTGCGCAGCAGGCGCTGCGACACGATGGCCTTCATGGCCGCGCCTAGGTCGCCCAGCATGGTGGCTCGCACTTCCACCGGGTAAAAGCTCAGGATGCGGTTGAGCGCCTGGTAACTGTTGTTGGCGTGCATGGTGGCCAGGCACAGGTGGCCGGATTGCGCGTACGCGATGGCCGCTGACATGGTCTCACGGTCGCGGATTTCGCCGATCAAGATCACATCGGGTGCTTGGCGCAAGGCGTTCTTGAGCGCCGTCTGCAAGTCCTTGGTGTCCGTGCCGATTTCGCGCTGGTTGACCACCGACTTTTTGTTCTTGAACAGGAATTCGATCGGATCCTCAATGGTCAGGATATGGCCGGTCACATTTTCATTGCGATGGTCCATCATGGAGGCCAAAGTGGTGCTTTTGCCAGCGCCGGTAGCCCCAACCATCAGTATCAGGCCGCGCTTTTCCATGATCAGATCGGCCAACACCATGGGAACGTTCAAGTCTTCCAGGGGCGGCACATCCACTGCGATGTAGCGAATCACCGCAGCCACCGTACCGCGCTGGCGCATGGCACTGACGCGAAAACGCCCGACACCGGCAATCGGAAAGCCCATGTTCAGCTCACCCTCTTCATCCAGCTCCGCCATGCGCTCCGGTGGAAGCACTTCAGCCAGCAGGCTGCGTGGCGCATCAACCGGCAATATCTGCGAGTTGATCGGCACGCACTGCCCGTTGATCTTGATGAGGGCTGGCGCCATGGCTGACAAATAGACGTCGGACGCCTTCTTCTCGCCCATCAGGCGAAGAATCCGTTCCATTGTTCCCGTCGGAGTTGTCGTAGCCATGTGCAGCCTCCCGAAAAAATGAATTTAGTCGCGCAGCAAGTCGTTCAGCGAAGTCTTGGCCCGGGTCTGGGCATCCACGCGCTTGACGATGACAGCGCAATATAGGCTGTACTTGCCGTCTGCGCTAGGCAGATTGCCGGAAACAACCACGGAGCCGGCCGGAATGCGGCCATAGCTCACGGTGCCGGTGGCGCGGTCATAGATCTTGGTGCTCTGGCCGATGTACACGCCCATGGAAATGACCGAGTTCTCTTCCACGATCACGCCTTCGACCACTTCGGAGCGGGCACCGATGAAGCAGTTGTCTTCGATGATGGTGGGGCCGGCCTGCATGGGTTCGAGCACACCGCCAATGCCCACACCGCCGGAGAGGTGCACGTTCTTGCCGATTTGTGCGCAGGAGCCCACGGTAGCCCAGGTGTCCACCATGGTGCCTTCGTCTACATAGGCGCCGATGTTCACATACGAAGGCATCAGGATCACGCCCTTGCCCAGGTAGCTGCCACGGCGGGCCACGGCAGGCGGCACTACGCGCACGCCAGAGGCTTTCATGCCTTCTTCGTCCATGTGGGCAAACTTGGTCGGCACCTTGTCATAAAAGCCCAGGTCACCGGCCTTGATGATTTCGTTGTCCTTGAGGCGGAAGCTCAGCAACACGGCCTTCTTGATCCACTGGTGCGTAGTCCACTGGCCCACGCCTTCACGGGTGGCCACGCGCAGTTTGCCGGAATTGAGCTGAGCAATCACGTGCTCAACGGCTTCGGTAACTTCCTTGGGGGCGCTGGCGATGGACAGGGAGGCGCGGTTTTCCCAGGCCTGGTCGATGATGGTTTGCAGTTGTTGTGTCATGGCAAATGGTTGTGGTTGGAATCAGGATCTGGATTGCACGAACTGGACGATGCGTTGCGCTGCTTCTACGCATTCTTCGGTTTCAGCGACCAAAGCCATGCGGATACGCCCGGCGCCGGGGTTGAATCCTTGCGCTTCGCGCGCCAGATAGCTGCCCGGCAATACCGTCACATTGTAATTTGCGAGCAAGTCCCGCGCGAAATCGGTGTCACTGCCCTGGACCTTGGCCCACAGGTAGAAGCCTGCGTCCGGTAGCGCCACATCCATCACGGCAGACAACATGGGTGTGACCTGGGCAAACTTGGCCCGGTATTTGGCGCGGTTTTCCACCACATGGGCCTCGTCATCCCAGGCAGCAATGCTGGCTGCCTGCACCACCGCGCTCATGGCACTTCCGTGGTAGGTGCGGTAGAGCAGGAACTGCTTGATCAGTTTGGCGTCACCGGCACAGAAGCCGCTGCGCATGCCCGGCACATTGCTGCGCTTGGACAGGCTGGTGAAAGACACCAGATTCCTGAAGTCGCTGCGCCCCAGCTTGGCAGCCGCTTCCAGCCCACCCAAAGGAGGTTCATCACGGAAATAGATCTCGCTGTAGCACTCATCGGAGGCAATGACAAAGCCATATCGGTCGCTCAATGCAAACAGCTTCTCCCACTCGGACAGGGGCATGACCGCGCCCGCAGGATTGCCGGGGGAGCAGACAAAGAGCAACTGGGTACGCGCCCACACGGCATCGGGCACGCTGCCCCAGTCCTGTGCGAAGTTGCGTGCCGGGTCGGACGGCACAAAGTAGGGTTCTGCACCGGCCAGATACGCGGCACCTTCGTAGATTTGGTAGAACGGATTAGGGCACACCACCGTTGCGGATGTGCCACTCGCGCCGGGGTTTATGACGGTCTGCGCGAATGCAAAGAGCGCTTCCCGCGAGCCGTTGATGGGCAGTATCTGGGTAGCGCTGTCGAGCTTCAGTGCGTAGCGACGCTCCAGCCAATGTGCCATGGACGCGCGCAAGGCGGGGTCACCCGCAGTGGCCGGGTAAACCGACAGCCCACCGCTGTTCTGGATGGCATCGCAATAGGCCTGCTTGACCAGATCCGGCGCGGCATGGCGGGGCTCGCCAATACCCAGGCTGATGGGGGAATAGGCGGGGTTGGGCGTGACTTGGGCAAACAGCTGCCGCAAGCGCTCAAAAGGGTAGGCCTGCAGGCGGGACAAATTGGGGTTCATGGTGCGGAATTATGTCTGAGCATTGGCTACACTCGCACAGGCTTGGCATGCTGTTGTCTGCCAAGCCTGTGCATGAGGAGTGCTATTCAATGTCAACGCCAACATTCACCTATCTGGATACCGAGCTGGCCTTTTCCCAAATTGGTGATGCACAAGTGATGGACAGCATGCTGGTCATGCTGCAGGAGTCGTTGCAGCGGGATATTGCGCTGATAGCCGATCTGCTGGCTTCGGACGAACTGGCCGGCGCCAACCGGGTGCTGCATGCGCTCAAAGGTTTTGTTCCCATTTTTTGCTGTGAAGGCTTTTGTACACAGGTGGTCGACGTGGAGGCACTGAGCAAGGTTGGCCCCTCCAGCAATGTTGCACAGGCCTATGCGACCCTCCGACCCGAGTTGCAGCGGCTACTGGATGACGTCAACACGTATCTGGCGCAAAGCCAAAGCGCTGCCTGAACGAATCACGGAGCCCTCCATGGATATCAAAAGAGCGCGCGTGGTGGTGGTTGAAGACGAAAAGATCATGTGCACATTCGTCATGGGCAATTTGCGCCGGCTGGGCATTCTGGATCTGTTTGCCTTTGAGGACGGTGCCTCTGCCATGCGTGAACTGCCCAACCTCAAGCCCGACCTGATCATCACCGACGTGCACATGCAACCCGTTGGCGGTATTGAGTTTGTGCGCAGCCTGCGGGCCTCACCCCATTCCCAACTGGCCAATACGCCGGTGATTTTCCTGAGTGCGGATTCCAGCGCGGCCACTGTGGGCGAGGTCCTGCCGCTGGGTGTTGCGGGGTACATCGTCAAGCCGCCCAGCCTGGCTGCCATGGACGCAAAAATAGAACTGGCCCTCAATGGCCCCAAAGGCAGCAAGCCGCGCTAGTAGCCGCCACCGTGCAAGGAGTTGCCTGCACGGTATCATCGAAGCTTGTGCCGCGCTAGCGCGGCTCCATAAATTCCAATGAAATCAACCGCTTAACGCAAGCTAGACCGTCACGTGCGTCTCAATTCAATCAAGTTATCGGGCTTCAAGTCATTTGCAGAACCCACCAACTTCCTGTTGCCGGGCCAACTGGTCGGCGTGGTTGGGCCCAATGGTTGCGGGAAGTCCAACATCATGGACGCGGTGCGCTGGGTCCTGGGTGAGAGCAAGGCCAGCGAATTGCGCGGCGAGTCCATGCAGGACGTGATCTTCAACGGCACCAACACGCGCAAGCCGGCCAGCCGCTCCAGTGTGGAGCTGGTGTTCGACAACACCGACCACCGGGCCGGAGGCCAATGGGGCCAGTTTGGCGAAATCGCCGTCAAACGGGTGCTCACCCGCGACGGTGGCTCCAGCTACTTCATCAACAACCAGCCGGTGCGTCGCCGCGATGTGCAGGACGTGTTTCTGGGCACCGGTTTGGGCCCGCGAGCCTACGCCATCATTGGCCAGGGCACCATCAGCCGCATCATCGAATCCAAGCCGGAAGAGTTGCGCCTGTTCCTGGAAGAGGCGGCAGGCGTGTCCAAATACAAGGAGCGCCGCCGCGAGACCGAGAACCGGCTCAGCGACACCCGTGAAAACCTCACCCGCGTCGAAGACATCCTGCGCGAGCTCAACGCCAACCTGGAAAAGCTGGAGAAGCAGGCCGAGGTCGCGCAGAAGTACAACACGCTGCAGGCCGAAGTCACGCAGAAGCAGCACCAGCAGTGGTTTCTGAAGCGCGCTGAGGCGCTGGCTGACCAGACCAAGGTGCAGACTGAAGGCCTGGCTGCCGTCAATGCGCTGGAAGCGCGCATGGCTGATCTGCGCCACATTGAATCCGAGCTGGAGTCAGTGCGCCAGGCGCACTATGCGGCGGGTGACCAGGTTAACCAGGCCCAGGGTCTGCTGTACGAAGCCAGTACCGATGTGGGCCGCTTGGAAGCGGAAATCCGCTTTGTGGTGGAAGGTCGCCAGCGCGTGGAGCAGCGCCTGGTCACGCTCAAGGAACAGATCGCCCAATGGGCCACCCGCAAGGAAGATGCGCAAGCAGAGATGGAGCGCCTGGCCGAAGTAGCCCTGTTGGGCGAAGAGCAGGCCGAACTGCTGGCCGCCCAGGTGGAAGACCAGGCGCAGCAACTGCCTGCCATGGAAGTGTCCCTGTCCCAGGCCCAGTCCGCCGCCAATGCGCAGCGTGGCGCAGTCGTGCAGGTGCAGCAGCAAATTCAGGTGCTGGCCGCAGAGCAACGCAATATCGAAGAGCAAAGCCGCCAGCTCGGCACCCGGCGCGAACGCCTGTCCGCCGACCACAATGCGCTCGCGGCGCCGGATGAGGAGCGGCTGCAATCGGTGCAGGAGCAGCTGGAAGAATCGCAGGAAGCCAAGGCCATTGCGGAAGAACGTCTGCATGAGCTGCAGGAATCGGTCCCCGCACTGGACGAAGCGCGCAGCCAGGCCCAAAAGACCGTCAATGAAGAGTCAGCCCGCCAGGCCGATCTGTCGGCGCGGTTGGAAGCGCTCAAGACACTGCAGGAAAAGGTCAAGACCGACGGCAAGCTGCAGCCCTGGCTGGCGCGGCATGGGCTGGACCATCTGCAGGGCTTGTGGAGCCGTATCCATATCGAGCAGGGCTGGGAAAATGCCCTCGAAGGCGCATTGCGCGAGCGCCTGGGTGCCCTGGAAGTGTCGCGCCTGGAGATGGTGCGCGCCTTTGCCAATGACGCGCCTCCTGCCAAGCTGGCGTTCTATACGCCGCCCCAGGCCGCGGTACCCGAAAGCGCCTCGGTCTTGCCACGCCTGTCGGACCTGCTGCGCGTGCACGATGCAGGCCAGCGCGGTGTGCTGGTGGACTGGCTGCACGGCTGCTACACCGCTGCCAGCTTTGAAGATGCCCTGGCCCAACGCAGCCAGCTCAAGCCGGGCGAAGCCATTTATGTGAAGTCCGGCCATGTGGTGAGTTCCCATGGCGTGAGCTTTTACGCCCAGGACTCCGAGCAGGCCGGTCTGCTGGCGCGTGCCCAGGAAATCGAGAATCTGGAAAAGCAGCTGCGCGCCCAGATGCTGATCGCCGACGAATCGCGTCTGGCCCTGTCGCGAGCTGAAAGTGCCTACGCGCAAAGTGCCCAGGCACTGGTGACCGCACGCCGCGAAGTGGCCGATGTGCAGACCCGCAACCACGCCTTGCAGGTGGAGGCCTTGCGTCTGACCCAGTTGGCCGAACAGGCCCGCGCCCGCAGCGCCCAGATCGAAAGCGATATCGCCGAGGTGGATGCCCAGCTGGAAGACCTGCAGGAGCGCCGGGCCACGGCAGAAGGCCGTTTCGAGGCGTTGGACATGCAGTTGGCAGACAGCCAGGAGCGCCACGCACAATTGGAAGAAACCGTCATCGAATGGCAGGGCAAGCTCAACCAGTGCCGCGAGCAGCAGCGCAGCCTGGAGCGCCAGGCGCAGGAAGCCAGCTTTGCGCAACGCAGCCTGCAGGCGCGCAATGCCGAGCTGTCGCGGGCCATGGAAACGGCAGACCAGCAAACGGCATCCATCCATGCCGAAGAGCAGCGTGCGCAGGAAGAATTGAACCGCCTTACCGATGCAGCCGCACAAGCTGGTCTGCAGAACGCACTGGCCCTGAAGCTCGAACGCGAACAGGCCCTGGCCGCCAAGCGCAGCGAATACGATGACCTGACCGCCAAGCTACGCGGCAGCGACGAGCGCCGCATGCAGCTCGAACGCGAGCTGGACCCCTTGCGCCAGCGCATCACCGAATTCCAGCTCAAGGAACAGGCCGCCCGCCTGGGCTTTGAACAATACGAAGCCCAGCTCGCGGATGCCGGTGCGGATCTGGTGGCCATCGAGCAAAGTATCAAGGACGGCAATGTGCGTCTGTTTGGCATGCAGAGCGACATTGACCGCATCCAGCGCGAAATCACCGCCCTGGGCGCAGTCAATCTGGCCGCATTGGATGAGTTGACCGCCGCCCGCGAGCGCAAGACCTTCCTGGACTCGCAAAGCGCCGACCTGACCGAGGCCATGAACACCCTGGAAGACGCCATCCGCAAGATCGACGCGGAAACGCGCGACCTGCTGTCGGGCACCTTCAACCAGGTCAACGAACATTTCGGCCGCATGTTCCCCGAGTTGTTCGGCGGCGGCAATGCGCGGCTGGTGATGACGGGCGATGAAATCCTAGACTCTGGCGTGCAGGTGATCGCCCAGCCGCCCGGCAAGAAGAACCAGACCATCCACCTGCTGTCGGGTGGAGAAAAGGCGCTGACCGCCATCGCGCTGGTGTTTGCGATTTTCCAGCTCAACCCCGCACCGTTCTGTCTGCTGGACGAAGTGGATGCGCCGCTGGACGATGCCAACACCGAGCGCTATGCCAAGCTGGTGGCCAGCATGAGCAAGAGCACCCAGTTCCTGTTCATCAGCCACAACAAGATCGCCATGGAAATGGCCGAGCAGCTGATCGGCGTGACCATGCAGGAACAGGGCGTATCGCGCATCGTGGCAGTGGACATGGAGTCTGCGGCCACCTTCGCCGAACTGGCTTGAGGGCTAGCACAAGATGAGCAATTTACAGATCGGATTGGCCGTCGCCGGTGGACTGGCGTTGGTCGGTGTCGTGGGCTACAACACCTGGATGTCGCGCAAGAATGCGCCGCGCCAGGCCGCGCCCGATGCACTCGTTGAGCCCGCCATGGACACGGTGGAGCCGGCTTTCACCGATGCAGAGGTCCATGCCACGGATATGGCCTTGCCGACACCGTCCAAGAAGCCGGCACTGGACGCGCTCATCGATGTGATTGCTCCTCTGACGCTGGACCCCAGCGCCGCACCGGTGTCTGGGGAAGCGGCCATTGCCGCACTGCCGGCTACACGCCGGGCCGGTACCAAACCGTTTGCGGTGGAGGGCTTCAACACCCAAACCCAGCAATGGGAAAGCCCGGCCAACGGACAGCGCTACAGCAGCTTTCAGGCCGGGGTGCAACTGGCTAACCGCACCGGTGCGCTCAACGAGATCGAATACTCCGAATTCGTCGTCAAGGCCCAGGCCTTTGCCGACGCGGTGGGTGCCACGCCGGAATTCCCCGAGATGCTGGACGAGGTGGCGCGTGCCCGAGAGCTGGATCAGTTTGCCAGCGCACATGACGCGCAGCTGGGTTTTTGCATCCGCGCGCGCAATGCCTCCTGGAGCCCGGGCTATGTGCACCAGAACGCTGCCCGCCTGGGCTTTGTGGTCGGTGTGATCCCTGGGCGCATGGTGCTGCCCGCCGCGCAGGAGGGGCTGCCGCCCGTGCTGGTACTGAGCTTTGACTCGCAGGCCGCATTGGCCGAAGACCCAGCGCAGTCTGCGATCCGCGATATCAGCCTGCACCTGGATGTGGCCCAGGCCGATCGGGCAGAACATCCGTTTGAGCGCATGCGTGACGCCGCTTTTGCCTTGGCGGAGGGCATGGACGGCGTGGTGACCGACGACAACGGCCAGCCTTTGGCGCTGGAGACTATGGAAGTCATCGCCTCCGAGCTGCAAACGCTGTACAACACGCTGGAGCAGCGCGATCTTGCGGCCGGCTCGGCAGTGGCACGTCGGCTTTTTTCCTGAGCCATTCCCCCATTTTTTAGAAGAGCATAGGCCATGGCCAATCTGGACTTGTTTGCAACAAACCCGGACGAGGCCCAGGATCGGTCTCGGCTGGATGCACTGCGCGCACAGTTGCACACGCTGGCGCACCAGTACTACGTGCTGGACGCGCCCACGGTACCCGATGCGGAATACGACCGCTTGTTCCGGGAGTTGCAGGCGCTTGAAGCAGCGCACCCCGACTGGCTGACACCAGACTCTCCCACCCAGCGTGTGGGTGGCAAGCCCTTGGACCAGTTTGCATCGGTGCGCCACGCCGTGCCCATGCTGAGCATCCGCACCGAGACCGATACCGAATCCACCGGCGCCGAGGCGTTTGACGCCCGGGTGCGCAAGGAGCTTGAGCTAGTCGAGGGCGACCCGGCCGTGGAGTACGTGGCCGAGCTGAAGTTTGACGGCCTGGCCATCAATCTGCGCTACGAAAGCGGCGTACTGTTGCAAGCGGCCACGCGCGGTGACGGCGAAAACGGCGAAGACGTGACACAGAACATCCGCACCATCGGGCAGATCCCGCTGCGGCTGCCAGCTGTGGTGCCGCAGGTACTGGAGGTGCGCGGCGAGGTTTATATGCGCCGGGATGACTTTGAAGCGTTGAACGAACGTCAGCGTGAGAAGGGCGAAAAGACCTTCGTCAATCCGCGCAATGCTGCAGCCGGTGCCGTGCGCCAGCTGGACCCTGGCATAGCTGCACAAAGGCCTTTGAGTTTTTTTGCGTATGGCCTTGGCGAAGTGACACCAGCAGAGCAAGGTGGCCCCGCCTTTGCCACCCATTACGGCATGTTGCAGACACTGAAGTCGTGGGGCTTTCCGGTTGCGGCACAAGTGGAAGTTGCGCACGGCGCGTCTGCTTTGATTGCCTATCACCAGCGTATAGCGCGTGAACGTGATCAACTGCCGTATGACATTGATGGCGTGGTCTATAAGGTCAACAGCCTGGCATTGCAGCGGCAGCTCGGGTTTGTTACCCGAGAACCACGTTGGGCAGTGGCCCACAAATATCCGGCGCAGGAGGAGATCACCAAGGTATTGGGCATTGATGTGCAGGTGGGGCGCACCGGCAAGCTCACGCCTGTGGCGCGACTGGAGCCTGTTTTTGTCGGTGGAACCACCGTGTCCAACGCCACACTGCACAACCTGTTTGAGGTGCGCAAGAAAGAAGTTCGTGTTGGGGATTCGGTGATCGTGAGGCGTGCGGGCGACGTAATCCCCGAAGTGGTGGGGAAGGTTCAAAGTGTTTTGAACCCGGAACCATTCAGGCACTATCCGCGAAGCCCCTATGTGCCCAATTTTCGCATGCCCACCAAATGCCCCATTTGTGGAAGCGATGTCGTGCGCGAAAAGGGAGAGGCAAACCATCGCTGCACGGGCGGGCTCTTCTGCAGTGCCCAACGCAAGCAGGCGATATTGCACTTTGCCCAGCGCCGTGCCGTTGAAGTTGAAGGTCTGGGCGAAAAGTTGGTGGATCAATTGGTAGAAAGCAATGTGGTCCGCACGTTGCCGGATTTGTACAAGCTCGGCCTGACGACGCTCGCTGCGCTGGAGCGGATGGCAGACAAATCCGCCCAAAACATCGTAGACGCGCTGGAAAAATCCAAGCAGACCACCTTGCCGCGCTTTCTGTTCGGGCTGGGCATTCGACATGTAGGAGAGGCCACTGCCAAGGAACTGGCGCGCCACTTTGGCTCGCTGGACGCCATCATGGACGCCAGCGAAGAAGTCCTGTTGCAGGTCAGCGATGTGGGGCCCATCGTGGCCAAGAGCATACGTACCTTTTTTGACCAGGCGCACAACCGCGAAGTGGTCGAACAGCTGCGCGCCTGCGGCATCCATTGGGAAGAGGGCGCGCCTACGTCCGACACGCCCAAGCCGCTGGCGGGCAAGACCTTTGTGTTGACTGGCACCTTGCCTACGCTGGGCCGCGATGCCGCCAAGGATCTGATCGAGGCGGCCGGTGGCAAGGTCTCCGGCTCGGTCAGCAAGAAGACGCATTTTGTGGTCGCAGGCACCGAGGCGGGCAGCAAGCTCGACAAGGCCAATGAATTAGGTGTTACCGTACTGGATGAAGCCGCTTTGCTGGAGATGCTGAAATGACCGTTCGGGACATATTGAAGATGGGCGATGCGCGCCTGCTGCGCGTGGCACAGCCGGTGACGGAGTTCGACACCGATTTGTTGCACCTGCTCATCACCGACATGCTGGACACCATGCGCGCGGCCAACGGCGCGGGATTGGCCGCGCCGCAAATCGGCGTGGACCTGCAACTGGTCATTTTCGGTGGTGATGGCGCCAACCCGCGCTATCCCGATCGCCCGCTAGTGCCGCCCACGGTGCTCATCAACCCCACCATCACGCCACTGAGCGACGAAGAAGTAAGTGACTGGGAGGGCTGCCTGTCCGTGCCCGGGCTGCGCGGCATGGTGCCGCGCTGGGCACACATCCGCTACACCGGTTTTGACCAATATGGGGACGCGATAGACCGGGTGGTTGATGGTTTTCATGCCCGCGTGGTGCAGCACGAATGCGATCACCTCTGGGGCAAGCTGTATCCCATGCGGATTCGTGATTTTTCACGGTTCGGGTTTACCGAGGTGCTGTTTCCTGGCCTTGCCAGCATGGAGGATGACTGAATGACCGCAACCGGCCGGATTCATCTGTTTGCCTTTGCCTGCGCTACGTTGTTGTCGGGTTGCGCCACGACCCGCGTGGATATTGCGCCGTCGACTCCCGCGAACCTGTGCCAGCCGATCGGTCGTGAGGAGACTGCGCTGGTCCTTTGGCGCACCCAGTGGCGCCCCGATCAGAAGGATGTGCTGGAACGCGTGCAGGCGGCAGATGCCGGAATCCGGCGTTTCTTCACCACATCGACCTGCTACACACGCGCTTCTGTTCGCCGCGTGGATACGCTTGCAGAGCCGGAACAAAGCACCGATTTGCTGGTGCAGGAGTCGCAGGCGGACGTGCTGGTAGCCCTCAAGATCAAGGAGCTGGGGCCGGTGGTCAAGATACTGGCGTCACCTTCGCTGGTAGAAGGCTTCACCGAAGTGGTCTTTGATCTGTCGGTGCAGCGCCGGGGCGTGCCTGAGGGCGCAGGGGAATACTCGGTTCACTGGACCAATGGCGGCCCCGGTGTGGTCAGAGGCACGGCAAGCCTGCCCAACGACATGCACGATGCCCTCGCGGCAGCCTTCTTCGCTCACTGAAATCAGGACGCCAGAGCGTCAAGCAACTCGGTTTCGATCTCGATCTGGGTCCTGTTGTGCTGCAACTGCGGCCCCTGGATGAGGAAGGTATCTTCCACCCGTTCCCCCAGTGTCACCACCTTGGCCAGTTTCACCTCAATCTGGTGGTGTGCCAGCACACGGGTGATGGAATACAGCAGACCCTGACGGTCGCTGGCCGAAATATTCAGCAGCCAGAGCTGCGCTCTCTCATCGGGACGCAGCGTCACGCGCGGCGCGATGGGGAAGCTCTTGACGCGGCGTGACACCCGGCCACGGCTGGGTGCGGGCAGCGGCGTCTCCTTGGCAATGGCATTGGTCAGGCCGCTTTCGACCATGGCGGTGAGTTCACGGAAGTGCTCGTCAATGCCACCGGCGGTGATCACCTGGAAGGTGTCCAGCGCGTAGCTGGTTTTGCTGGTGTGGACCTTGGCATCCAGAATGCTGAAGCCGCTCTGGTCAAAGTAGCCGCAGATGCGGGCAAACAGATCCGGCTGGTCATGGGTATAGACCATGACCTGCAGGCCTTCGCCAATGGGGGAGCGCCGTGCCCGGACGATGGGGTGGTCGGTATCCACATGGCGGGAAATCTGCTTGGTGTGCCAGGCAATGTCGGACGCTTCGTGGCGCATGAAATAGCTCACGTCCAGCGTATCCCACAAGGGCTTGTGCGCCTCAAACGGCATGGCGTAAAGGGCCACCATCACCAGGGCTTCACGCTTGCGGGCTTCTACCTCGGCATCTGGATCGGGTGCGCGGCCGCCCAAGGCGCGGGCGGTGTACTTGTACAGGTCTTCCAGCAGCTTGCCCTTCCACGCGTTCCAGACCTTGGGGGAGGTGCCGCGGATATCTGCAACCGTCAACAGGTACAAGGCTGTCAGGTTGCGCTCGTTGCCCACGCGTTGAGCGAAGTCAGCGATGATCTTGGGATCACTCAGATCTGCCTTCTGCGCGATGCGGCTCATGGTCAGGTGCTCGCGCACCAGGAACTCAATCAGGGCCGTGTCTTCCGCATCGATCCCGTGTGCCTTGCAGAAGCGCCGGGCCTCGATCGTGCCGAGTTCGGAATGGTCGCCACCACGGCCCTTGGCGATGTCATGGAACAGTGCCGCGACGTAGAGCACCCAGGGCTTGTCCCAACCGGAAGCCAGTTGCGAGCAGAACGGGTACTCGTGCGCATGCTCCACGATGAAGAAGCGGCGCATATTGCGCAATACCATCAGGATGTGCTGGTCCACGGTGTAGACATGGAACAGGTCGTGCTGCATCTGACCGACGATGCGACGGAACACCCACAGGTAGCGCCCCAGCACCGAGGTCTGGTTCATCTGCCGCATGGCGTGGGTCAAGCCCTCGTGCTGCGTGATGATTTGCATGAAGGTCTTGCGGTTGACTGGGTCGCTGCGGAACTTGGAGTCCATCAGGTCGCGCGCGTTGTACAGGGCGCGCAGGGTACGCGCCGACAGGCCCTTGATGCCGACCGTGGTCTGGTAGACCAGGAAAGTTTCCAGGATGGCGTGCGGATTGCGCTGGTACAGGTCGTCGCTGACCACATCCAGCGTGCCGGCCTTGTCATTGAAGCGGTCGTTGATGCGCTGCGGTGTGTGCGTGGAGGGGTTCAGCCGCTCCTCGATGTTCATCAGCAGAATCTGGTTGAGCTGGGCTACGGCCTTGGCGGCCCAGTAGTAGCGGCGCATCAGGTGTTCGCTGGCCCGCACTACGCCCTTTTGATCGGCATCGCTTTCGCTGTTGCTGTAGCCAAAGGCCTCGGCCACCGCCGTTTGCAGATCGAATATCAGGCGGTCTTCACGGCGCCGAGCCAGCAGGTGCAGCCGCGCCCGGATTTGGACCAGCAGCGCCTCGTTGCGCTGGATCTGCTTGATTTCGAAGGCGGTTGCCAGACCATTCTGGGCCAGTGCCTTCCAGTTGTCGCCCAGACCCGCCGCCTTGGATACCCACAGAATGATCTGCAGGTCGCGCAGGCCACCGGGTGACTCCTTGCAATTGGGCTCCAGGGAGTAGGGCGTGTCTTCAAACTTGGTGTGGCGCTGGCGCATCTCCAGCGTCTTGGCCACAAAGAAGGCCTGGGGGTCCATGGCCGCGAAAAAGGCCTTCTGGAATTTGCTTGCCAGTTTGCCGTTGCCGGTGATCAGGCGGCTCTCGAGCAGCGCAGTTTGGATGGTCACGTCCCGTTCGGCTTCGCTCAGGCATTCCGAGAGGCTACGCACGCTGGAGCCTATTTCCAGACCCAGATCCCAGCAATTGCTGATGAACGCTTCGATGCGGCCTTTGAGGTCGGCATCGTTGTCGGGCGAAGTACCGTCCGGCAGCAGCACCAGCACGTCCACATCCGAATAGGGGTACAGCTCGCTGCGGCCAAACCCGCCCACCGCAAGCAGGGCACAAGCTTCCGGTAGTGCGGCCATTTGCCACAGTTCCACTAGCATCGCGTCTACCAGGTCTGAATTGGCGCGCAGGGCGTGGCGTACGGTTCGGGTGGATGCGGCGCGTTCGCCGAGGGTCGCAAGCAGCTCCGCCTTGCGGGTGCGGTAGGTTTTGCGCAACGCGCCGATATCAGTCATGCAGCAATCGGGCTCAGGCAGCGGCTGGAACGAATGCAGGTATGGGAGGGCTGCCAGCGGACAGCGTCAACACTTCGTAGCCCGTGGGGGTGACCAGCACTGTATGTTCCCACTGAGCAGATAGCGAATGGTCCTTGGTGACAATGCTCCAGCCGTCTTTCTCGGGGCCTTCCTTGATGTCGCGTTTGCCGGCGTTGATCATGGGCTCGATGGTGAAGGTCATGCCCTCCACCAGCTTCTCCAGCGTGCCGGGGCGGCCGTAGTGCAGCACCTGGGGCTCTTCATGGAAGCCGCGTCCTATACCGTGGCCGCAGAATTCGCGCACCACGCTGAAGCCGTTTTTCTCGGCAAAGGTCTGGATGGCATGGCCGATGTCACCCAGATGGATGCCGGGCTTGACCATTTTGATGCCATGCCACATGGCGTCATAGGTGATCTGGCATAGGCGCTTGGCGGCGATGGAGCCTTCGCCCACGATGTACATGCGGCTGCTATCGCCATGCCAACCGTCCTTGATGACGGTGACGTCCACGTTGACAATGTCGCCCTTCTTCAGCGGCTTGTCGTTGGGAATGCCGTGGCAGACCTGGTGGTTGATGGAGGTGCAGATCGACTTGGGGTAGGGCGTGTTGCCACCACCGGTGTAGTTGAGCGGCGCGGGGATGGCCTTTTGCACGTCGACGATGTAGTCGTGGGCCAGTTTGTCGATGGCGTTGGTGGTCACGCCAGGCTTGATGAACGGGGTCAGGTAGTCCAGAACTTCGGCAGTCAGTCTGCCCGCAAGGCGCATGCCTTCTATGCCCTCGGCATCTTTGATGGTGATTGTCATGCCCTCAATTATCCCATCGGGCTGGGGGCCGGGTGGGCGCGGGTAAAATTGTCCCTTTCCCGGTCCCCTCAATCCAGCCCATCTTTCAGGCCCCCACAAGTGACCCTGCATATCTCTTCCTTCGAGGGCGGCAACGCGCTCAGCAATTTCCGAGTCCAACAACTTCTGCCCGCACTGCAGGGTATTCACGAAAAAATCAACGCAATTTCCGGACGCTACATCCATCTGGTCGCCACCGAGGCTCCGTTGGATGCCGCTGCCAGCGACAAGCTGGCCGCTTTGCTCACCTATGGTGACCCGTATGCTGGCCCTGCGGAAGGCCCGGTCATCGTAGTCAGTCCGCGCTTTGGCACGGTATCTCCCTGGGCTTCCAAGGCGACCGACATTGCACACAACTGCGGCTTTACCCTCAAACGCGTGGAGCGCTTGGTGGAATACCGCCTGACCTTGAAGAACGGGTTGCTGTCCAAGACAGCCTTGACGACAGAGCAATTGCAGGCCGTAGCCGCCTTGCTGCACGACCGCATGACCGAAAGCGCCATGCTGGACCGCAGCCAAGCCAATGACCTGTTCCACGCGCTGGAAGCTACACCCATGGACCATGTGGATGTGCTGGGCGGGGGCAAGGCGGCGCTGGTGGAAGCCAACAAGGGCTGGGGCCTGGCCCTGGCCGCAGACGAGATCGATTACCTGGTGGAGGCCTTCACCAAGCTCGGGCGCAACCCCACTGACGTGGAACTGATGATGTTCGCCCAGGCCAATAGCGAACACTGCCGCCACAAGATCTTCAACGCGCAGTTCACCATTGACGGCGTGGCCCAGAGCAGCAGCCTGTTTGGAATGATCCGCCACACCCACCAGCAGAATCCGCAGCACATGCTGGTGGCGTATTCCGACAACGCATCCGTGATGGAAGGCGCAGAGGTCGAGCGCTTCGTGGCGACCGCGGCGCACAGCGTGACCGGCGATAACGGCCCGGCTGCCTACAACCGCCAGAGCGCGACCCAGCACATTCTTATGAAGGTCGAGACCCATAACCATCCCACCGCCATTTCGCCTTTCCCCGGCGCATCCACCGGTGCTGGTGGTGAAATCCGTGACGAGGGCGCCACGGGCCGCGGCTCCAAGCCCAAGGCGGGCTTGACCGGTTTTACCGTTTCCAAACTCTGGGGCGGCTGGTCGGACCAGGCCGAAGGCAAGCCCGAGCACATCGCCAGCCCGTTGCAGATCATGATCGAAGGGCCCTTGGGCGGTGCTGCGTTCAACAACGAGTTTGGCCGACCCAACCTGCTGGGCTACTTCCGCGAATACGAGCAGACCGTGACGACCGACCAGGACAGTCTGCAGCGCGGCTACCACAAGCCCATCATGATTGCGGGCGGGCTGGGTGTGATTGACGCCAGCCAGACCCACAAGGTGGAGTTCCCCGCTGGCAGCCTCCTGATTCAGCTGGGTGGGCCCGGCATGCGTATCGGCATGGGCGGCAGTGCGGCCAGCTCCATGGCCACCGGGGCCAACGCGGCGCACCTGGACTTTGACTCGGTGCAGCGCGGCAACCCCGAAATCGAACGCCGTGCGCAAGAGGTGATCAACCAGTGCTGGATACTGGGTCAGAACGGCGGCCCCGATGGCCGTGGCAACCCTATCCTGGCCATCCACGATGTGGGTGCGGGGGGCCTGTCCAACGCCTTCCCTGAACTGACCAACGATGCCGGTCGTGGAGCCCGCTTTGATCTGCGCGCCGTACCCCTGGAAGAAAGCGGCATGGCGCCCAAGGAAATCTGGTGCAACGAGAGCCAGGAGCGCTATGTGCTGGCCATCGCTCCCGAGTCGCTGGACCTGTTCAAAGCCTTGTGCGAACGCGAACGCTGCCCGTTTGCGGTGGTGGGCGTGGCAACTGAAGAACGCCAGTTGGAATTGGTGGACGCAGGCAAAGAGTCACCGGTGGACATGCCCATGAATGTGCTCTTGGGCAAACCACCCAAGATGCAGCGCGATGTGACCAGCATTGCACGCATCGCCCAGCCGCTGGACCTGAGCGGTGTGACGCTGCGGCAGGCCGTCATCGATGTGTTGGCCCACCCCACTGTGGCCTCCAAACGCTTCCTGATCACCATCGGTGACCGCACCGTGGGTGGTCTGTCGCACCGCGACCAGATGGTGGGCCCCTGGCAGGTGCCGGTGGCCGATTGCGCCGTCACCCTGGCCGACTACAAGGGCTTTGCCGGTGAGGCCATGTCCATGGGCGAGCGCACACCGCTGGCCGCGCTCAACGCACCAGCGTCCGGTCGCATGGCCGTGGCCGAAGCCATTACCAACCTGCTGGCTGCCCCCATCGAACTGAGCCGCGTGAAGCTCTCGGCCAACTGGATGGCCGCCTGCGGTGAACCCGGCGAAGACGCAGCCCTGTATGCAACGGTCAAGGCCGTCGGGCTGGAACTGTGCCCGGCACTAGGCGTGTCCATCCCCGTGGGCAAGGATTCCTTGTCCATGCGCACGCAGTGGAAGGCCGCCGATGGCGACAAGAAAGTGACCTCGCCCGTGTCGCTCATCATCTCGGCCTTTGCCACTCTGGCGGATGTGCGCGGCACGCTCACTCCCCAGCTCAATGCCACGGAAGACACGACGCTGGTGTTGGTCGATCTGGGCCGAGGCAAGAGCCGCATGGCGGCCAGCATCCTGGCGCAGATACTCAACCAGAGCGGCGACACCGTGCCCGATCTGGACCAGGCGCAAGACCTGGTGAATCTGGTAAACGCCGTCAATGCCCTGCGCGCCAAAGGCCAGCTGCTGGCCTACCACGACCGCGGCGATGGTGGCCTGCTGGCCACAGTGGCCGAAATGGCATTTGCCGGCCATGTGGGCGTGAGCCTGAATGTGGACATGCTGGTCACGGAAGGCGACGGCATCTGCGACAGCCGCATGGACGTGGGCGACAGCAAAAACTGGGCAGGCCAGGTCAGCGTGCGCCGCGACGAGCTCACGCTCAAGGCGCTCTTCAATGAAGAGTTGGGCGTGGTGCTGCAGGTGCGCACTGCCGAGCGCAGCGAAGTCATGCAGACCCTGCGCGAGCACGGCCTATCCGCCTTCAGCCACTTTGTGGGTAAGACCCGTCCGGCGTCGAGCGCAATCGATGCGGGCAAAGGTGAGCTGCAGATCTGGCGCGACGCCAAGGCGATATTCAGTGCGCCATTGTCAGATCTGCACCAGGTCTGGGACGCGGTGAGCTGGAAGATCTGCCAGCAACGCGACAACCCGGTCTGCGCCGACTCGGAGCACGCCGTTGCCGGACTCGCTTCCGACCCTGGCATGCACACCCATATCCCTGCATCGCTGCAAGGGCTGCTGGAACGCGCTCCCGCCGTGCTCAAGAACCGCCCCAAGGTGGCGGTGCTGCGCGAGCAGGGCGTGAACTCCCATGTGGAGATGGCCTATGCCTTCGCAGAGGCTGGCTTTGACCCTTTCGATGTCCACATGACTGATCTGCAGACCGGGCGCGCCAAGTTGGCCGACTTCCAGGGCGTGGTGGCCTGCGGCGGCTTCAGCTATGGCGACACCCTGGGTGCCGGCATCGGCTGGGCGCGCTCCATCACCTTCAACAACGCGCTGTCGGACCAGTTCCAGGCCTTTTTTGGCCGGGGCGACACGTTCGGCCTGGGCGTGTGCAACGGTTGCCAGATGTTTGCCGAGCTGGCCGACATCATTCCCGGTGCGCAGGACTGGCCGCGTTTCACCACCAACCAGAGCGAGCGCTTTGAAGCACGCCTGTCTCTGGTGGAAGTGCTAGAGAGCCCCAGCCTGTTCCTCAAGGACATGGCGGGTGCACGTCTGCCGATTGCCGTAGCGCACGGGGAAGGCTATGCCAACTTCAAGTACCGCGGGAATGCAGCCAAGGCCATTGCGGCCATGCGCTTTGTGGACCACACCGGTGTTGCTACCGAGACCTACCCGTTCAACCCGAACGGCAGCCCCGCCGGCCTCACTGCGGTGACCACGGCCGACGGCCGCTTCACCGCCATGATGCCGCACCCCGAGCGCGTGTTCCGCAATATCCAGATGAGCTGGACCGACCTGGACAAGAGCGCCCACAGCCCCTGGATGCAGCTGTGGCACAACGCCCGCAGGTGGGTCGGTTGATTCAGTGACCGAATTCCGTTGCTGACGGCCGCTGTTTGTAGAACTTCAGCGGCTGCTCAGTAGCGGCTTGGGCGAGTTCTTCGCGTGACTGCCGCGCCACCGCGGTTTTCATCTTGCCCACCACATGCATTTCGCAGGGCCTGCAGTCAAAGCGCAGGGTGAGCTTCTCCTTGCCATTGATGAGTTGCAGCGGCTCGGCTTTCACCTGGCCTTGCACGCCGGTCACGCCCTTGGCCTGCTTGGGGCACAGGCTGAGTGAAAAACGCACGCAGTGCTTGGTGATCATCAGACTGACTTCGCCCAGTTCTTCGATGGCCTCGTAGGCCGGTGCAATGACCTTGACGCCGTGGCGCTCGTAGAACCGATGTGCCGCCTGATTGAATACATTGCCCAGATAACTCAGCGTGTCTTCCGGGAAGGGCACTGGTGGCTCCACTGCCAGCGCACGTGGTAGCCGCGTGAAGGCAGCCAGACGGGCGGCTTCCAGACGTTCCACCGCATCGCGACGCAAGGCGTTCAAGGTGGAGGAGGGCACAAACCAGGGTTGGCTGAATTCCACCGACACATCCAGCGCCTGGTAAATGGTGTTGCCCATGCGGCTCAGGTTGTCATGCAGTGCCTGCTGCGCGACAAGCCCGTCCTTTGCCAACTGGCGTTGCAAGGGCGTATCGGCGCTAGCTGTGTGGCCATCTTCATCCGTAAGGGTCAGCCGCACACCTTCGGACGTTTCGCTCAGCTGGAACCACACGCCGATGCGCCGGTCGCTGGACTTCTTCTCCAGCACCCGCGTCCAGTGCACATCGCGGTTGCGGTTGACTTGGGTGCCTTTGCGCAGGTCTTTCAATCCGGCAACGGCATCCTTGGGAAAGACGCGCCATTTGCCCTTGGCCGGGCTGATGGCCTCGACGCGGTTCACGGCCAGACCCACCAGCTCCTTTTGCAGGTCGTAGTAGCACAGTCCATCGCCATTGTGCAGGGCCATGGAGCGGTCATCCAGTTCCAGATCCACCCAGTTGGGGCCGACCTGGGTGATGTAGCCTATCGGCTGGCCGGGGTTCTTGGGGCTGTCGAAGGCACCAATGGTTTCCTGACGGCCATTGACAAAGTAGTCGGTGAATTCACGGTTGAAATTCTGGTCCGGGTCCGGCGTGAAGGTAAAGGTCGTGGTTCCGCTGCTGGATCGGGCCAGCGGCTGATCACCTCCCTGACGGTTTTCAATCAGTTCGTCCAGCAGCTTGCGGTAGTGGGCGGTGATGTTCTTCACATAGCCCATGTCCTTGTAGCGCCCCTCGATCTTGAAGCTGCGTACCCCGGCATCCACCAAAGCGGCCAGATTGGCGCTCTGGTTGTTGTCTTTCATGGAGAGCACATGCTTGTCGTGCGCCACAAAGCGGCCTTTGGAGTCCACCACCTGGTAGGGCAGGCGGCAGGCCTGGCTGCATTCGCCCCGGTTGGCGCTGCGTCCGGTGTGCGCCGCGCTGATGTAGCACTGGCCGCTGTAGGCAACGCACAATGCGCCGTGCACAAAAAACTCCAGGGTGCAGCGCTGCGGATCCGTGGCGGCGCGAATGGCGGCGATGTCCTTGAGCGTGAGCTCGCGTGCCAGCACGATTTGCGACAGGCCGGCGTCCTGCAGGAAGCGCGCCTTTTCCGGTGTACGGATATCGGTCTGGGTACTGGCATGCAGCTGGATGGGCGGCATATCGATTTCGAGCAGCCCCATATCCTGGATGATGAGCGCATCCACGCCTGCGTCGTACAGCTGCCAGGCCAGCTTGCGCGCAGGCTCCAGTTCGTCATCGCGCAATATGGTGTTGAGGGTGACGAAGATGCGGCTGTTGAAGCGATGGGCGTGGCTGACCAGCTTGGCAATGTCACTGACGCTGTTGTCGGCGCTGGAACGCGCGCCAAACGATGGACCGCCGATGTACACGGCGTCGGCTCCGTGGTTCACGGCCTCCAAGCCAATGTCCAGGCTGCGCGCGGGAGCCAGCAGTTCCAGTTGGTAATCTAATAACGACATGGGGCGTGATTATCCCAGTCATGGTGCCAGCGCGCTTGTGGCCGCCAGGCGCATTTTCCAGGCCACGGCCACTGCCGCGCAGTTCAGCCTAGCTGATGGACCTAGAATGCCTCACATAAACACATTGCTTTGGGGGTTGACAACTATGGTAAATCTGCACTGGGAGGAAACTCCCTCAGTTTGGACCGCATCACTGGATGGCATTCCGGTGTGCACGCTCAAGCCCAAAGACATAGGCGGTTGTATCGCCAGCTGGCTCGATGGCCGGCTCTGGGCGCCACCTGCCCATTTACCCAAGGCCATGCCCCAGCCCACCCGGTTTTTTGCCGATCTGCAAGAAGCCAAGGCCGCTGTGGAGCAAATCCTCCAATAGTTTCTGCACTTACCCGCGCGCATAAAAAAACGCGGCCTTGGCCGCGTTTTTTTGTTGGAGAGGGATGTACGCCTTACTCGATCTTGGCCTTGGCGCGCAGTTCTTCCTGGTATTTGGCCATCTTCTGTTGCAGCAATTGCTGGGCAATCTGCGGCTTGACGTCCTCAAATTTGGGCAGCTGTGCATCGCGGACATCGTCCAGGCGGATGATGTGATAGCCGAACTGGCTCTTAACCGGTTTTTCAGTCATCTTGCCTTTTTGCAGGGCCACCAGCGCTTCAGAGAATTCCTTTACGTAGTTACCAGGATTGGCCCAATCCAGATCGCCACCCTTGGCACCGGAGCCTGGGTCTTTGGACAGCTTCTTGGCCAAGTCTTCAAACTTGGCGCCCTTCTTGATTTTGGAAATGATGTCCACTGCATCAGCTTCCTTTTCCACCAGAATGTGGCGGGCCTTGTATTCCTTGCCTGCATTGGCGGAAGCGAACTTGTCGTACTCGGCCTTGGCTTCTTCGTCCGAAACGGCATTGTTCTTCTGGAAGTCGGTAAACAGCTCACGAATCAGGATGGACTGCTTGGTCAGTTCGATCTGGTTCTTGTAGTCGTCGGTGGCGTCCAGGCCCTTGTTGTGGGCTTCCTGGGCAAAAATTTCGCGGGCGATGACTTCATCACGCAGCTGACCCTGCATTTCAGGGGTGATCTGGCGTCCGGAGCGGGCCACCTGCTGGGCCAACGCATCGATGCGCTCCTTGGGAATGGCAACGCCATTCACGATGGCTACGTTTTGGGCCAAGGCTGCGCCCGACATGGCTCCAATGGCGGCCGCAAGGGCCAGAGCCGAGAAAATTTGCTTCTTCATGTGGTTTCCTGGTGATCAATCTAAGGTTTCTATGGCCAAAGCGTGTACTCCCGCAGCCATGAATTCTTGCAGCGCATCATACACAAGGCGATGACGCGCCACGCGTGACTTGCCGGTAAATAAGGGTGAAGCTATGCGGACCCTGAAATGGGTTCCCACACCGCTCGCGCTGGCCCCGGCATGGCCTGCGTGCTGCGCGCTTTCATCCAGCACTTCCAACGTACGGGCCTGCAAGCGCTCACGCAAGCAGGATTCCATTTGCGCCGCGGTGGGTTCCAAAGCAGTATTCATTGGGAAGCCCCGTCGTGCGGAACGTCGCCACTCTTGATATGGGGCGCGATATAGAAGCCCTGCGCAATGAGGAAGGTGAGTGGAAACACATAGCCCCACACCTTGAAACTCACCCAGGCCTCCGTGCTGTAGTACAGCACCACATAGGCATTGATGGCTGCCATGAAGGCCGTGTAGCCTACCCAGGCGATGGTGAGGCGGTGCCAGATGCGGTCAGGCAGCTCCAATTGGCCGCCCAACATCAGCTTCAGAACGTTCTTGCCCATGCCCCAGAGCGCAACGGCCAACGCAATGGACATGGCGGCATACAACACCGTGGGCTTCCACTTGATGAAGCGCTCGTCATGCAGTGCCAGCGTCAGAGTACCAAAGACCAAGACCAGCAGCAACGTGATCTTCTGCATGGTCTGCAAACGGCCGTCCATGCGGTACACCACAAACATCTGCAACGCGGTAGCTGCCATCAGTACCGCCGTGCCAACGTAAATGTCAAAGAGCTTGAAAGCCCCGAAGAAAAGCAGAAAGGGTAGAAAGTCGAGCAGTGTTTTCATTCAGGCTTGAAGTGTAGCGAAGCCGAGTTCATGCAATAACGCAGCCCGGTAGGATCCGGTCCGTCGTTGAATACATGGCCCAGGTGGGCACCGCAATCGGCGCAGTGCACTTCGGTTCGCTTCATCCACAGCATACCGTCTTCCTGTGTACCTATTGCGTCAGGACTAACTGGCTGGAAGTAGCTGGGCCAACCGGTGCCGGACTCGTACTTTGCGTCCGACGCGAACAAGGGCTTGTCGCAGCAGATGCAAAGGTACATGCCCTTGGACTTGTTGTTGGCCCAGCGCCCGGTGTGTGCGCGTTCCGTGGCTTCCTTACGGGTGACGTCAAAGGCCAAAGGCTCGGCGCCCTTGGCTTTGAGCAGGGCTTTCCATTCGTCGGCGGTTTTCTCGATTTTGTAGGTCATGACGGTTCTCGGGTTGTACGGGTTCAGGAACTGCAGCTGATTTCGATGCTGGGCGCCCAATCGGGCGGAAAGTCGGCAAAAGCCGCATGTTCTGGGTGTTCGTCGCAGGGCGACTGCAAAACTTTCAGCAAATCGGCCACCATACCGAAATCTTTCTGCCGGGCCGCCCGGATTGCCAGTTCACCCAGATGATTGCGCAGTACGAACTTGGGGTTGACTTGCAGCATACGCCGCGAGGCAGACTGCCGGTCTGGTGGTGTGTGAAGATTTGCAAAGCTGCTCAGCCACGCGTCGATTCCGTCCCGATTCAGGAACAGATCCCGCACGGAGGCATCGGCCGGGTCCTGCGCAGCAGTCCAATGGCTTAGCCGACGCCAGAAGATGGTGAAGTCCACGGATTCGCTGGCCAGCAGTTGCAGGATGGACTCCAGTAGCTCTGTTGGAGCCTCTGTTCCTTCCGGCAGGCCCAGCTTGGCGGCAAACCGCAGTGCCAGAGCCCGTGGGTAGATGGTTTGAAAGGTCTCCAGTGCGGCGATGAGCGTCTGTTGATCCTCGACCAGGGGAACCATGGCCTGACCCAGGCAGAACAGGTTCCAATAAGCAATCTGGGGCTGCTTGCGGAATGCGTAGCGCCCCTCTTGATCTGAGTGGTTGCAGATGTGGGCCGGGTTGTAGCCATCCATGAACTGGAACGGCCCGTAGTCAATCGTCAAACCCAGAATACTCATGTTGTCGGTGTTCATGACCCCATGGCAGAACCCCACCGATTGCCAGTGCGCCACCATATGTGCCGTGCGCTCGGTCACTGCGGCTACGAAGGCAATATAGGGGTTGCCGCCCCAACGGGAGTCACCTCGGCAAGCGGGGTAGTACCGGT
Organism: Rhodoferax sp. GW822-FHT02A01; assembly: GCF_038784515.1. Lineage (NCBI taxonomy): Bacteria > Pseudomonadati > Pseudomonadota > Betaproteobacteria > Burkholderiales > Comamonadaceae > Rhodoferax > Rhodoferax sp. GW822-FHT02A01. Next base: position 4,439,638 of record NZ_CP152376.1, on the reverse strand, counting down.
CTATGACGTAGTCGGCTAGGACCTTCAGTGCTTCGTGCTGGTTGCTGTGGCAGAAATGTTCAAAATGGCCAAAGCGGATGAAGCTGGGCGCAACACGGGTGACCACCGCTGCTGTTTCCATGGTCTCGCGGCGCACCGGCATGTCCGACCCCACCACGCTGAGTGCGCGCGTGGTCGGAATGCCCAGGCCATGCATGGCTTCGCTGCACAAGAACTCGCGGATGCTGCTGCGCAGGACGGCTCGGCCGTCTCCCATGCGCGAGAAGGGCGTCAGCCCGGCTCCTTTGAGTTGCAGCTCCATGCCTGCCGCTTCGCCCAGCAAAATGGCGCGCCCGTCGCCCAATTGGCCGGCCCAGACGCCAAACTGGTGTCCGCTATACACCGACGACAGCGGCTTGCTCCCCTCAAGCTCGGCATTGCCACAGAGCGCCTGCAACCACGAATCCGAGTGCATCCACTGCGGCGGCAGACCCAGTTCTGCGCCCAAGGCGGCACTGTGTCCGACCCAGTAAGGAGCGGGCATGGGCGCTGATTGCATGGGAACGTAAAAGCGCTCGCCCAAGGCGGCAAAATGGTGTTGCCAGGAAAGGCCGTGGTCGAGCACAGGAGGAGCGGGCGGGAAGGGCATCTAGGGATTCTCCCTTAGAGGGCTAACTCCCCGGGTTTCTGGGGCTTTGCTACGGGTACTATGACATCACAAAAATCACGGAGACTACCCATGCTTGGATTAATGCAAAGTCAGCAACTTCTCATTTCTTCCCTGATCGAATTTGCGGCCCGCAACCACGGCGATTCCGAGGTAATTTCCCGCCGTGTGGAGGGCGATATCCACCGCTCCAATTACAAACAGGTGGCAGCGCGCTCGCGCCAGGTGGCCAATGCGCTGGACCGCTGGAACCTCGGTTTTGGTGACCGGGTTGCCACGCTGGCGTGGAATGGTTACCGCCACCTGGAGCTGTATTTCGGTGTGAGTGGCTCCGGGCGCGTGGTGCACACGCTCAACCCGCGCCTGCACCCGGACCAGATCGTCTGGATCGTCAACCATGCCGAAGACCAAGTGCTGTGCTTCGATATGACCTTTCTGCCCATCGTGCAGGCCGTGCACAGCCGTTGCCCCACCATCAAGCATTTTGTCGCCCTGTGTGACGAAAGCAAACTGCCGGCGGACAGCGGTGTGCCCGGACTGATCAGCTATGAGAGCTGGATTGGGCGCGAGTCCAGTACCTATGACTGGCCTGATTTTGACGAGAACTGTGCCTCCAGCATGTGTTACACCAGCGGTACCACGGGCAACCCCAAGGGCGCGTTGTACAGCCATCGCTCCACCGTGCTCCATGCTTATTCGAGTGCCTTGCCGGACGGACTCAACGTGAGTGCCCGGGACTCCATCTTGCCAGTGGTACCGATGTTCCACGTCAATGCCTGGGGCTTGCCGTACTCTGGAACCATGAACGGTGCCAAGCTGGTGTTTCCCGGTCCGGCCATGGATGGAAAGTCCATCTATGAGCTCATCGAGTCCGAAAAGGTCAACTTCGCTGCTGGCGTGCCCACGGTCTGGCAGATGCTGCTGTCGCACGTGCAGTCAGCCAACGTGCGTTTTTCCACCCTCAAGCGCACCGTGATCGGTGGCTCGGCCTGCCCGCCGGCCATGATTAACCTGTTCAACGATGTGTATGGCGTGGAAGTGCTGCATGCCTGGGGCATGACGGAAATTTCACCCCTGGGCACCGTTTGCTCACTCAAGAACAAGCATCTGGCGCTGCCACCCGAGGAAAAGCTGAAGTTGCGACTCAAGCAGGGCCGCAACATCTTCGGCGTGGACATGAAAATCGTGGACGGCGAAGGCAAGGAGCTGCCCTGGGACGGCAAGGCCTGCGGCGACCTGCTGGTCAAGGGTCCCTGGGTGATCAGCGAGTACTACAAGGGCGAGGGTGGCTCGCCGCTGGTAGATGGCTGGTTTCCCACAGGCGATGTGGCAACGATTGACCCCGAGGGCTATATGCAGATCACCGACCGCAGCAAGGACGTGATCAAGTCCGGCGGCGAATGGATCAGCTCCATCGACGTCGAAAACATTGCCATGGCGCACCCGGCGGTAGCCATGGCAGCCTGCATCGGCATGCGCCATCCCAAGTGGGACGAACGGCCGGTGATTGCGGTGATGAAGAAACAGGGCGCCGATGTGAGTCGCGACGAACTGCTGGCCTTCTTTGAGGGCAAGACGGCCAAGTGGCAGATCCCGGACGACGTGATTTTCGTGGATGCCATTCCTTTGGGCGGCACCGGCAAAATGCAAAAGAGCAAATTGCGCGAGATGCTGATGGACTACCGCCTGCCCAATACCTGAACCATCCGTCACCGTCACAGGGTAGGCGGGGTCGCACCCGTGACAACCCTGTGATTCCCGTCACAAATAGCTTCTAGAATCAAAAAGAACGACCGTTCTATTTTGAGGAGACCGCATGACTGCGCATTACCAAGTCCATGGCGACATCGCCGTAATCACCCTCGACAACCCGCCCGTCAATGGTCTGGGTTTGTCGACCCGGCTGGCGATTGCCGACAGCATGACCAAGGCTTTGGCCGACAGCGCTGTGCAGGCCATCGTCCTTACCGGGGCCGGCAAGGCATTTTCAGGTGGCGCAGACATCAAGGAGTTCGGCAAGGATGTGGCCTTTCGGGAGCCCAACCTGCTGAGCATCATCGCCTTGCTGGAGAACTCGACCAAACCCGTGGTTGCGGCCCTGCATACGGTGGCCATGGGCGGTGGACTGGAGCTTTCGCTGGGCTGTAACTACCGCATTGCCGCGCCCGGCACCAGCATCGCGCTACCTGAAGTCAAGATCGGCCTCATCCCCGGTGCCGGTGGTACACAACGCCTGCCGCGTGCCTTGGGCGTGGAGCCTGCGCTGAACATGATCGTGAGCGGCGGGACGGTCAAGGCCGAGATGCTGGCCATGCTGCCGGGGCAGAAGCTGTTCGACAAAATGGCCGCGTCGGCAGATTCCCTGGCGGAAGAGGCCCTAGCCTTTGCGCGTTCTGTGGCTGCAGTGCGCCCGCTGCCGCGCGTGCGCGACCTGCCATGTAAACACCCGCAGGGAGATGCCTATTTCCAGTTCGCCCGCAACATGGTCAAGGGCATGGCCAAGCATTTTCCTGCGCCGGCCAAGTGCGTGGATGCCGTGGAGATCGCCACCAAGAAGAAATTCGAAGAAGGCATGGCGGCGGAGCGCGAGCTGTTCCTCAACCTGATGTGGACTTCCGAATGCCGCGCGCTGCGTCACCTGTTTCTGGCGGAACGGGCCGCCTCCAAGATCCCGGATGTGCCTTCGGACACACCACAGCGCGAAATCAAAAGCGTGGCCGTCATCGGTGCCGGCACCATGGGCGGCGGCATTGCCATGAACTTCCTCAACGCCGGCGTTCCGGTGAAACTGCTGGAAGCCAAACAGGAAGCACTGGATCGGGGTGTGGCCACGATCCGCAAGAACTACGAATCGCAGATCAAAAAGGGCAAACTCAAGGCCGACAAATACGAGCAGCGCATGGCCCTGCTCAGCACCACGCTACGCTATGACGAACTGAAGGAAGCGGACCTGGTCATCGAGGCCGTGTTCGAAGACATGGGTGTCAAGGAGACCGTGTTCAAGGAGCTGGACTGCGTGATGAAGCCCGGCGCCATTCTGGCTTCGAACACCTCCACGTTGGACCTCAACCGCATCGCCGCATTCACCAACCGTCCGCAGGACGTGGTGGGTCTGCATTTCTTCAGCCCGGCCAATGTCATGAAGCTGCTGGAAATTGTGCGTGGTGAAAAGACCGGCAAGGACGTCATGGCCACCGTCATGAGCGTAGCCAAGAAGATCCGCAAGACCGCCGTCGTCTCGGGCGTGTGCGACGGCTTCATCGGCAACCGCATGATCGAGCAGTACGCACGGCAGGCCGGCTTTCTGCTGGACGAAGGCTGCACACCGCAGCAGGTGGACAAGGCCGTGGAGAAGTTCGGCTTTGCCATGGGCCCGTTCCGCATGAGCGACTTGGCCGGCAATGACATCAGCTGGGCCATCCGTAAGCGCCGCTACCAGGAAAAGCCGAACCTCAAATACAGCAAGACGGCCGACCTGCTGTGCGAAAAAGGCCGCTTCGGCCAGAAGACGGGAGCCGGCTGGTACGACTATGTGGCGGGCAAGCGCGATGCCATTCCCAACGCGGAAGTCGAAACCCTGATTGCGGAGCACCGCAAGGCGCTGGGCATCACCCCGCGCAAAATTTCGGATGAGGAAATCGTGCAGCGCCTGGTGTTCTCGCTGGTGAACGAGGCCGCGCACATCCTGGAGGAGGGCATAGCCAACAAGGCCAGTGACATCGACATCGTCTATATCTTTGGCTACGGATTTCCGGTGCACCGCGGCGGGCCGCTGCGCTATGCCGATGAGCTGGGCCTCTTCAATGTGGTGCAGACGATGCAGCGTTTTGCGCAGAACCCGCTGGACGACGCGGCCTTCTGGCAGCCCGCGCCGCTGTTGCAGCGACTGGTCGCTGATGGCAAGACCTTTGGCCAATAAGCCCCCCGAACAGGAGAACCCGACATGACCCGCGCTGTAATTGTTTCCACCGCCCGCACCCCGCTTGCCAAGAGCTGGAAGGGTGCCTTCAACATGACCCACGGTGCCACGCTGGGTGGCCATGCCATTGAGCACGCCATCCGCCGCGCAGGCATCGATGCCGCCGAAGTCGATGACGTGCTCATGGGCTGTGCCACACCGGAAGGGGCTACCGGCGCCAACATCGCCCGCCAGGCCGCGCTGCGCGCTGGTTGTCCGGTGACGGTATCGGGCGTGACCATCAACCGATTCTGTTCCTCCGGGCTGCAGACCATTGCCATGGCGGCCCAGCGCATTGTGGCCAACGAGGGCGATGTGTATGTGGCCGGTGGCGTGGAAGCCATCTCCTGCGTGCAGCAGGAGATGAACCAGCACATGCTGAGCGATCCCTGGCTGGTGCAGCACAAGCCCGAGATCTACTGGAACATGCTGCAGACAGCGGAAAACGTGGCCAAGCGCTACGGCATCGGGCGCGATGCCATGGATGAATACGGCGCAGCCAGCCAGCAGCGCGCCACGGCCGCCTTGGAGGCTGGGCTGTTCAAGGAAGAAATTGCACCCATCTCCGTCACCATGGGTGTGGCCGATAAAGGCATGGGCCTGGTGACGCGGCAGGTGACGGTGGAAGACGACGAGGGCATTCGCCCCGGCACCACGTTCGAAGGCATTCACGGGCTGCGCTCGGCACTTCCCGGCGGACTGGTCACGGCGGGCAATGCCAGCCAGTTTTCCGATGGCGGTGGCGCCGTGGTGGTGGTGGACGAAACGCTGGCCGAGCGCCGTGGTCTGAAGCCGCTAGGCCGCTTCCTGGGCTTTGCCGTGGCAGGCTGCGAACCGGATGAGATGGGCATAGGCCCGGTGTTTGCCATACCCAAGGTGCTCAAGCGCCTGGGCCTGTCCATGCAGGATATCGACCTGTGGGAACTCAACGAGGCTTTTGCAGTACAAGTGCTGTATTGCCGCGACAAGCTGGGCATTCCCGCGGACCGCCTGAACGTGAACGGCGGGGCGATTGCGGTGGGCCATCCGTACGGTGTGTCCGGTCAGCGCTTGACCGGCCATGCGCTGATTGAAGGCAAACGGCGCGGTGCCAAGCGGGTGTGCGTGACCATGTGCATTGGAGGGGGCATGGGCGCTGCGGGTATCTTCGAGGTTTTATAGGTCGAACAAGATGAGCTTTTTCAAGAAATACAACGGCAGCACGCACGCAAGCCATGTGCGCCTGGAGCGCACGGTCTGGACACTGATTTATGGCGGGCTGCTGGCGCTGGTGCTGGGGTATTTCACCGAAACTACGCAAGGGGCTGACGCCAGCGGTCTGTATGCCGTAGGCTCGATTGCGCTGGCCATGGGCCTGGTGGCGTTTTACCTGCGCGCCCGCCAGCGCGACAAATGAAAAGAGGTGGCATATGACAGCACGCACGGTTCAACAGCTGTTCGACCTCAGCGGCAAAACCGCGCTGGTCACCGGTGGCTCCCGCGGGCTGGGGCTGCAAATGGCGCACGCCTTGGGTGAGGCCGGCGCGCGCATCATGCTCAGCGCCCGCAAGGCCGATGAACTGGAGCAGGCGGTGGCCGAACTGCAAGCCGCCGGCATTGACGCACGCTGGACCGCCGCGGACTGCGCCAAGGAGGCCGACATCGAGCGCCTCACCACCGAAACCCTGCACCGCATGGGCGACGTGGACATTCTGGTGAACAACGCTGGCGCCAGCTGGGGCGCCCCGGCCGAAGACCACCCGGTGGATGCCTGGGACAAGGTCATGAACCTCAATGTGCGGGGCTACTTCCTGCTCAGCCAGTCCATTGCCAAACGCAGCATGATTGCGCGTCGCTCCGGGCGCATCATCAACGTCGCCTCCATCGCCGGACTCAACGGCAACCCGGCTTTCTTGAAGACCATTGCTTACAACACTTCCAAGGGCGCGGTGATCAATTTCACCCGCACACTGGGCGCCGAATGGGGCGCCTACAACATAACGGTCAACGCCATCTGTCCGGGCTTCTTCCCCAGCAAGATGACGGCCGGACTGATCGCTTCAGTAGGTGAAGAGCAGATGAAGGCGGGCGTGCCGCTGCAGCGCCTGGGTGACGACGAAGACCTCAAGGGCGCCTGCCTGCTGTTCGCGTCAGACGCTGGCAAACATATTACGGGGCAGTGGCTGGCGGTGGACGGCGGTATCAGCGTGGTGACAGGCGCATAAGACATTGAAAGCCCCAACAACATGACCCAAACGCCACTTTCCTTCGGCGCAGACATCCCTTTTGTCAAACACCTCGGAATGGTCCTGACGCGTTTTGACGGCGGACATTCCGAAATTGAACTTGCCCACAAGCCCGAGCTGCTGAACTCCTTTGCCGTGACCCATGGCGGCGTGGTCATGACGCTGCTCGACGTGACTATGGCCAGCGCTGCACGCAGCGTCTGTCCGGAGCTGGGCGTGGTCACCATCGAGATGAAAACCAGCTTCATGCGGCCCGCCACACCCAGCGAATCGGGACCGCTGGTGGCCAAGGGGGAACTGATGCACCGCACTGCCACCATGGCCTTCACCCAGGCCACGGTCTATGACGCGCGCGGCCACGCCTGTGCGCATGCTACCGGCACCTTCAAGTACATGAAGCGACTGGCCGCAACCGGTCGCAGCGTGCATCCGCTGCAGATCAGCACGGACTGATATCAGGAGCCGACCTTGCGCGCAGGCGCCAGGTTGCGCCAGCGCTTCCAATATTCCACGGCTATACGGTAGGTGTTGAACTGCACCTGCACCGTGGTGCGAATATCGGTTCCATAACCGCCGCCCATGGCAAACACACAGGGCAGGCGGCGTGCAAAGCACCAGTCAAAAACCCGGCGGTCGCGCGCCTGCATGCCGTCAAAGCTGAGCTTGAGGCGCCCCAGTCGGTCGCCCTCGTGGGGGTCGGCACCCGCCAAGTACAGCACGACACCGGGCTGGAAGCGCCCCTCCAGTTCCAGCAGCGCATTCTCCAGCGCGCTCAGGTAGTCGCCATCGGTACAGCCATCCGGCAAGGCGATATCCAGGTGACTTGCTTCCTTGCGGAAGGGGAAGTTCTTGTCTCCGTGCAGGGACAGCGTGAACACGCTCTTGTCGTTCTTGAAGATGCTGGCAGTACCGTTGCCCTGGTGCACATCCAGGTCCACGATAGCCACTTGCAACGGTCGATGTTGCCCATGCAGGCGCGCCCATTCCGCCTGCAGCACGCGGGCGGTAACAGCCAAATCGTTGAAAACACAGAATCCACCGCCCTTGTCAGCGTAGGAGTGGTGCGTGCCACCGGCCAGATTGGCGGCAACGCCTTCACGCATGGCTGCACGCCCGGCGGCGATGGTGCCGCCTACTGACCTGCGGGCACGCGCCGCCATGGCCGGGCTCCAGGGAAAACCGATCTCCCGCAGGATTCTGCTGTCGACACTGCCGTCCGCAATGGCCTGGATGTAGGCCGGGTCATGCGCCAGGGCCAGTTCACCTTCGGTCGCCTCCGGCGCCTGTTGCATGCTGACCTGGGGTAGGTGCTCGGTCAATTGATCGCGCAGCAGCTTGTACTTTTCCATGGGGAAACGGTGTCCCGCGGGCAGGGGAAGCACGAAGCGGTCACTGTAAAAAGCTTGCATGCGGGGATTGTGAGGCAAGCCTGTTGTACCGGCTTGGCAGGACCTTTTCAAAAAATGTTCAAATATGGGGGTATTCACTTTTTCTCTTGGAAATTCAAATGGGCAACAAAATCGTTACCGAAGCTGATCGCAAGGCTTCTCCCCGTCCCGCACCCCAGCCCGGCTTCACGCTGCCCACCGGCGGCCGTGGCCAGCGCATCAGCCTGGAACGTGGCGTGGCAACGCGCAGCAAGAAGAACCCCGGCAAGCGTCCGAGCAAGGGCGGCTAAGCCAACCGGTTCCCCAGAAAAGGCCCTCCCAGAGGGCCTTTTTTCATGGTGCCGTGAAAAGTGTGGATGGGGCGTGCGCGCAGGCACACAATGGAGGGGTTCACCCGGGAGTATTCATGTTCGAGTCAGCCGAAATAGGCCACAAGGTCAGCAAAGCACAATACAAGGAGCAGGTACCCGTTCTGCGCGAGTCTCTGCTGGAGGCGCAGGCCACGCTGTTTGCCCAGAAGAAGTTGCCTGTGGTGGTGCTCATCAGCGGGGAAGACGGCGCTGGCAAGCGCGAAACCATCAGCGTTTTGTATGAGTGGATGGACCCGCGCTACCTCTCCACCCTGGCATTTGAAGAGCCTACCGACGAAGAGCGGGAACGCCCGGCTATGTGGCGTTATTGGCGTGCACTGCCACCCAAAGGCCGCATCGGCATTTTTTCCGGGTCCTGGTATTCCGACCCTATCCGCATGCGCATCAGCGGGGAACTCAGCGAAATGGAGCTGGACGCCCGCGCCGCGCAGATCAACCGCTTCGAGACCATGTTGGTCAACGAAGGCGCTCTGGTGCTGAAGTTCTGGATTCACCTCACCAAGGAAGCGCAGCGCGCGCGCTTCGAGGCGCTGGAGAGTGATCCGCACACCGCCTGGCGCGTGACCCCCTGGCATTGGCAGCGGCTCAAGACCTATGACGCCCTGCACGAAGTTTCCAGCCACCTGCTGCGCATGACCAATACGGCTGCTGCGCCCTGGGTCATCGTGGAAGGCGTGGACGACCGTTTCCGCTCGCTCAAGGTGGGCCAAGTTCTGCAGGCGGCGCTGGCGGCCAAACTGGCGGAAAAGCGGCACCCGACCTTCCCCGGTGCGCCCATGGTGCGGGCCGATACCGATGGGCGCAACGTGCTGTCTGCAATGGATCTATCGCGCAAGTTGCCGGACAAGGATTACAAGGCCGAACTGGGGCTTCTGCAGGGGCGACTGTCCGAATTGGCCCGCGATTCGCGCCTGGCCAAACGGTCCGTGGTCGTTGCTTTCGAAGGGGCGGACGCAGCAGGCAAGGGCGGGGCGATACGCCGCGTCACGGCGGCATTGGATGCGCGCCAGTTCCAGGTGATTCCCGTGGCTGCACCCACCGAAGAAGAACGGGCCCAGCCTTATCTGTGGCGCTTCTGGCGGCACCTGCCTCGCAAGAACCACTTTGCGATCTTTGACCGCACCTGGTATGGCCGGGTGCTGGTGGAGCGGGTCGAGGGCTATTGCACTCCCGCCGACTGGCAGCGGGCCTACAGCGAGATCAACGACTTCGAACACGAGTTGATCGAGTCCGGCACCATCGTGCTGAAGTTCTGGCTGCAGATCAGTCAGGAGGAACAGCTGCGTCGCTTCAAGGAGCGCGAAAAGATTGCCTTCAAGCGCTTCAAGATCACCGAGGAGGACTGGCGCAACCGCGAAAAGTGGGACGCATACCAGCAAGCCCTCTGCGACATGGTGGAGCGCACCAGCACCGGCGACGTGCCCTGGACCCTGGTGGAGTCCAACGACAAGAATTTTGCACGGGTCAAGATTCTGCGCACCATCTGTGAGCGGCTGGAAGCGGCGCTGCATGAGTCTGACAAATCGTTCAAAGCCCCCAAGCCCCCAAAATCAGAGCAGGGCAAGAAGAGTGGCAAGAAGAAACGCGGCGATAAGGCCTCCGGGAAATAGCTGCCCACAGCGGTCAGTGCCTGCCTGCATCGGACCGGTCCGCCACTGTGGCAAACTTCGGGCCGCTGTCGGCTAGGCCGGCGTATTCAAGGCAGATTGCCTTCTTTCGGAATTTCTCACTCTCTTCTTTCCATGCAGAAAATCATCGCGCAAATCGCGCAAGAAATCCGTGTTCGTCCCGACCAGGTTGCTACCGCTGTGGAGCTCCTGGACGGGGGCGCCACGGTTCCCTTTATTGCCCGCTATCGCAAGGAGGCCACCGGTGGCCTGGACGATATTCAGTTGCGTGAACTCGAAGCCCGCCTGAGCTACCTGCGCGAGCTGCGCGACCGCAAGCTGGCCGTGATCAAGAGCATCGAGGAGCAGGGCAAGATGACGCCGGTGCTGCTGGCCGCCATCGATGCCTGCCCGACCAAGCAGGAACTGGAAGACCTGTACCTGCCCTACAAACCCAAACGCCGCACCAAGGGCATGATTGCCCGTGAAGCCGGCATTGAGCCGCTGGCCGACAAGCTGTTTGCCAACCCCACGTTGGTTCCCGCAGATGAAGCGCAAGCCTTTGTGCTGAAGGAAAAAACCGAAGCTGGAGACGACTTCACCACCGTGCAGGCGGTACTGGATGGCGTGCGCGACATCCTGTCGGAGCGCTGGGCCGAAGACCCAGTGCTGGTGCAGGACCTGCGCGAATGGCTGTGGCAGGAAGGCTTGCTACAGAGCAAGCTGATCGAAGGCAAGGATGAGAACAACGCCGACGTCGCCAAGTTCCGCGACTACTTCGATTACGACGAACCCATTGGCCGCGTGCCTTCGCACCGCGCGCTGGCCGTGTTCCGTGGCCGGGCACAGGACATTCTGGATGTCAAACTGGTCCTGCCTGAGCCGCCCGTGACGGTGCCGGTAGCCGTTGCCGGTGCTGCCAAGACCCGCCCGGCACCGGTGGTGACACTGGCCGAAGGCCGCCTGGCACACAAGCTGGGCTGGAGCCATATGGGCCGCGCCGCGGATGACCTGATCCGCAAATGCGTGGCCTGGACCTGGAAGGTGAAACTCAGCCTGTCCACCGAACGCGATCTGTTTGCCCGTCTGCGCGAAGAAGCCGAAAAGGTCGCCATCAAGGTCTTTGCCGACAACCTGCGCGACCTGCTGCTGGCCGCACCCGCCGGACCGCGCGTGGTGATGGGCCTGGACCCAGGCATCCGTACCGGCGTCAAGGTCGCTGTGGTGGATGCCACCGGCAAGCTGGTGGAAACATCCACCGTCTATCCGCATGAACCGCGCAAGGACTGGGAGGGTTCGTTGCACACCCTGGGCGCCCTGTGCATGCGCCATGGCGTGAACCTGATTGCCATCGGCAATGGAACGGCCAGCCGTGAAACCGACAAGCTGGCGGCTGACTTGATCAAGCTCATGGCCAAGGGCAACGGCCCCGCCATCGACAAGGTGGTGGTATCCGAGGCGGGAGCCTCGGTTTACTCCGCCAGTGAATTTGCCTCGCAGGAAATGCCCGACGTCGATGTGAGCCTGCGCGGCGCGGCCAGCATTGCGCGGCGTCTGCAGGACCCGCTGGCCGAACTGGTCAAGATCGACCCCAAGAGCATTGGCGTGGGTCAGTACCAGCACGACGTCAACCAGAGCGCACTGGCCAAGTCGCTCGAATCGGTGGTGGAGGACTGCGTGAATGCGGTCGGTGTGGACCTCAACACCGCCAGCGTGCCGCTGCTCTCGCGCGTGTCCGGCCTGTCCGGCACGGTGGCCAAGGCGGTGGTGCGTTGGCGCGAAGCGCACGGCGCATTCAGCAGCCGCCAGGATTTGCTGCAGGTGACCGGCCTGGGCGCCAAGACCTTTGAGCAAAGCGCCGGTTTCCTGCGCATCCGTGGCGGCACCAACCCGCTGGACATGACCGGCGTGCACCCGGAAACCTATCCGGTGGTGGAGCAGATCATTGCCAAGGTGGGCAAGCCGGTGAACGAGGTCATGGGCCGCGCCGAAATGCTCAAGACCTTGCGCCCCGAGCTGTTTGCCAATGCGCAGTTCGGCGTCATCACTGTCAAGGACATCCTGTCCGAGTTGGAAAAGCCGGGACGTGATCCACGTCCGGACTTCAAGGTGGCCCGCTTCAACGACGGCGTGGAAGACATCAAGGACCTGAAAGAAGGCATGGTGCTGGAGGGCACGGTGAGCAATGTGGCCGCGTTTGGCGCGTTTGTGGATCTGGGAGTGCACCAGGACGGCTTGGTGCACGTGAGCCAGTTGGCGCACAAGTTTGTGAACGACGCGCGCGAGGTGGTCAAGACCGGAGACATCGTCAAGGTGCAGGTGGTGGAAGTGGATGTGGCGCGCAAGCGCATCGCACTGACCATGAAACTGGGCGCAGCGCCAGCGCGTTCGGCATCCGACAGGGCAGGGGACAACCGCTACCAGGGCCCGGCGCGTGGGGAGAGGCAGCAGGGGAGCCGTCGCGATGAAGGCTTCGGCGGTCAGTCCGCCATGGCCAGCGCATTTGCCAAGCTCAAGCGCTAGTCGGCTCGGCAAGGGCCGATTGCAGACCATAATGTTTGCATCTGTTCTTCCTGCGCCCTGAGTCCGATCACATGAATATCAACGCGTTGTTGGTTCGTCAGTTCAACCTGCCCAGCATCCCCAAGGTGGTGGCGCTGCTGTTGAATGAGCTGGATCGCCCGGAAGTGGACCTGAAGAAGGTCAACCAACTGATTGGCACCGACCCGGCTCTGACCACCCAGATATTGCGACTGGCCAATTCGGACTTCTTCAAGCTGGGCGGCCAGATCAACAGCGTCTCGGAAGCATTGGCCCTGCTGAACCTGTCACTGGTGCGCACCATGGCCCAGGAGGCCGCGCAGATCGCCTCGGTCAAGGCGGTGCCCGGCATCAACCTGCAGCGCTTCTGGGACTACAGCCTGAATGTGGCGCGTGTTTCCCGCGCCCTGGCGCGCGTGGTCAAACTGAACCAGCAGGCCGCTTTTACCTGTGGGCTGATCCACGCCATCGGTGAGCTGGCCATGCATCTGGCCATGCCGGAGGCTACCGCCTTGCTGTCCGAGCGGTTCGATCCGTTTGACATGCGCCGCGCGCAGTCTGAGCGCAATACCTTTGGCTATTGCTACGCGACGGTGGGTGCCGGCTTTGCCCGCATGTGGCACTTTCCGGATGCCATGGTCGACGCGCTGGAGCACCAGTACGCGCCGTTCGAGAACAATGTCTACGAACCCTTGGCCGGTGTGATCCATCTGGCGTCCTGGCGCGCACGGGGCAAAGAAGCACGCATGAACGAGCGCGCCCTGGCCGTGACCTTTCCTGGCACCGTCGGACTGGCCCTGGGCCTGGACATCGATATGGTGTTGCAGCAGGACCCGTTCGACTGGGCCGCCCACGCCTAGGCAGCATGGCAGTTCGCGCACTGCAGATCTACGCCGGCCCCAAGGCGCTGACCCACATGGCCCGCAATGGGCTTTCCCCACACGATGTACACACCATCGCCGCGGCAGCCGGTGGCCCCAAGGGGCTGTTGCTGGGCCAGCTGGACCAGTTTGTCTTCGGTGACTGGCTGACGCAGTCTCAGCAACCGGTGGATCTGATTGGCGCCTCCATTGGCGCCTGGCGCATGGCCACGGCCTGTCTGGCGGATACCCGAGTCGGGTTTGAGCGACTGGAACATGACTACATTCACCAGCACTACGAAATCCCGCCGGGCCGCAAAAGCCCCAGCCCGGAGCAGGTGAGCGAAACCTTTGGCCACACCATTACCGCGTTCTATCAGGGCCGGGAAACGGATGTTGTCAGCCATCCGCGCTACCGGCTGCACGTCGTCACCTCGCGCGGGCGCCATCTGCTGCACACCGAGCACCGGTTGGGCACACCCCTGGGTTACCTGGGTGCCTTTGCCAGCAATGCGATGCACCGAAAGGCCATGGGTGCATGGCTGGAGCGCGTGGTGTTCTCCAGCCAGTCGGTTAGCGACCTTCCTTTTGCCACCGATGACTACCGCACGCGCCAGGTGGCCTTGACGCAAACAAATCTTCGCGCGGCACTGCAAGCCAGTTGCTCCATTCCCTTCGTGCTGCAGGCGGTGCACAACATTGCAGGTGCGCCGCCCGGTGCCTATTGGGACGGTGGCATAACCGACTACCACCTGCACCTGAACTATGCCGCGGCGCGGCCGCAAGGGGTGGTGCTGTACCCGCATTTCCAGAAGCAGGTGATCCCGGGCTGGCTGGACAAGCGCCTGCGGTGGCGCCACAAAGCCACTGCGTTTCTGGACACCGTGGTGCTGCTCGCGCCCCGGGCCGAATGGGTGCAGACCCTGCCCTATGGCAGGCTGCCTGATCGCAGTGATTTCCTGCGCTACGGGAACAACGTGGGCGCACGGGTGCGTGCCTGGTCCACGGTGACCGCCGCCAGCCTGCAACTGGCAGACGAGTTTGCACACTGGTTGCGCCGACCGGATATGGCGCAAGTTTTGCCTTTGTAATCCTGCACCTGCGCTCTACAATTTCGCCTCAATACACATGTTTGAGGGAGTTCGTATGCGCAATCACCTTGCTGCCTGGATTCTGGGTTCCGGCCTGCTGGCCACCACAGCCTTTGCAGCTACCGGCGAATACTGGGAAATCACCAACAAGATGGAAATGCAAGGCATGGCCATGCCCGGTATGACCAACAAGGTGTGCATGGCCAAAGGCACCGAGAGCGACCCCCGCAGCAGCACCGACAAAGATTGCGAAATGACCGACATGAAGGTGTCGGGAAACAAGAGCTCCTGGAAGATGCGCTGCACCAAGAACGGTGAGGTGATGACCGGCAGTGGCGAGATGAGCGCCACGCCGGACCGCACCGAGGGCACGATCCACTTCACCACCGCCAAGACTGGCACCATGACCATGAGCTTTGTCAACAAGCGCGTTGGCGGGGCTTGCGATCCGGATGAAATGAAAAAGAAGATCGAAGCCCAGGTTGCCGCCAACAACAAGGAAATGGCCAAGATGTGCGAGGGCGCCACCACCAATCGCGAGTGGCTTAGCAAAGCGTCCATGATTGTGGGCAAGGACGCGATTTGTGCTGCCAAGAAAGACCAGTTTTGCGAGATCGTGAAGCGCGACGCGGGGCGTGATGTCGAGGTGTACTTCTCCATCAAGAATCCCCAGCCAGCCGTCAGTCAGGCCTGTGGCATCAGCCTGGATGCTGCAAAGAAGTCGCTGTGCAAATCCATAGACGCTGGCAATGCCGACTTCAACAAGCAGATGCGCGGTGACATGCGCTCATACAACGGCCAGCGCCTGCGCGCCGAATGCCCGGCCGAGATGAAGGTCTACGCTGAGCAAAGTCGCAAGCGCTATTGCGAGGGCCGCGGCTTCACGGAAAAGCAGCGCGTTTCGCTGGCCGATTGCCTCAAAGGTGGCTCCGGTGATGACCAGGCCATGAATACACCAGACCCGGATGAACCTGCCATGCCCACGTCCGGCGGCAAGCAGACAGCTTCCCAGTCGAGCACTCAGTCCACGCAGACCGAATCTGGCAAGTCCGGAGTCTCCATTCCCGGCCTGCCGGGAAATATTCCGGCAGACGCGGTGATTGACGGAGCCAAGAAGCTCAAGAATCTGTTCGGTTTTTGAGTGCCTGGGTTGCGCCAGTGGTTCGTGCTGCTCGGCCTGAGCCTGCTTGCAGGCTCGCAGGCGTGTGCGGCAGCTACCCCGACGCCATCGACTGAAGACCCTTTTCCTCAGGTTGCGCAGTCCTACCTGGTGGAGTTGGACGGCGAGCGGATCTGGCACCGCAATACGTCGCAGCGCCTGGCTCCGGCCAGCCTGACCAAGCTGATGACTGCCTTGCTGGTGTCCGAGCAGATGGCACCCGAAGCTCTGGTGCAGGTGGATGCTGCAGCGGCCAAAGAGACCGGAAGCAAGCTGGGACTGCGCTCTGGTGAAACCTGGCGCACGCACGACCTACTGGCGGCCGCACTGATTGCCTCCGCCAATGACGCGTGCAGAGCACTGGCGGATCAGGTGGCCGGAACCGAGACAGCATTCGTGCAGCGCATGAACCAGCGTGCCAAAGAGATGGGCCTACGCAACACCCGCTACGTCAACGCATGCGGCCACGATGCGCCCGGGCACTACGCCAGTGCAGAGGATTTGCGGGTGCTCGCCCTTGCCGTGATGAGGACCCCTCTATTGGCTACGTTGGTGGCACAAGAGCAGATGCAGATCACCAGTACGAACACCCAGCGGACCTTCGTGCTTGCTAACAAGAATGCGCTGATCGGTCGCTACGAGGGTACCGTGGGGATCAAGACCGGCACCACACCGCTGGCCGGCAAATGCCTGGTGGCTCTGGTGCGACGGGGCACGCACAGCGTGCTTCTGGTGCTGCTCAAAGGCAAAGACCGCTGGTGGGACGCGGTGGACATACTGGACATAGCCCTTGCACGTGCCAACACACCCTGATGCAGGCGGGAAACTCCCACGCGGCGCAGTAATCTGGCTGGGACTGTTGGTAGTGCTGATCTATGCCAGTTCGCAGGGGGGCGTCTTCCAGTTTGATGACTACAACGTCATCGTCGACCAGCCCGCAATACACAGCGGCTCGGCTTGGCTGGCCGACTGGGGCGAGGGCATACGACCCTTGCTCAAGCTGAGCTACCTGCTCAACTGGACTTCGGGCTGGGGAACCGTCGGCTTTCACTTGGTCAATATCCTGATTCACTTCGGAGCGGTGCTTCTGGTGTACCGCCTGTCGCACATACTGCTGCTTGCCAAAGGCATGGCCGATCAGCTGCCATACGCGCCCTGGCTGGCCGCAGCACTGTTTGCGCTGCACCCGGCCCATACCGAGGCGGTGACCTATATCTGCGGGCGTTCCTCATCGCTGATGGCCTTGCTGTTTCTGGCCGGCGTATGGAGCCACGCCACTGCGGTGTCTATGCATTCCACGGCGCTGCGCAAACTGTTGCCACCCTTGTTCATGGTCCTGGCCCTGAGCGTTAAGGAGACCGCCATGACATTTCCGCTGGCGCTGCTGCTATGGGATACGTTCAGCGGAATGGGCATCAAGGCCGCATTGAGAAAGGCCTGGCGGAGCTGGGCCGTGTTGCTGTTGGCCGCATTCTTCTTCCTGCTCAATACCGCTTACCGGGAAGCGATGTGGCGCAGCCTGGAGTTCAATTCGCTCCCGGGCAACTTGGCCACGCAGCTCACTGCACTGCTGTATCTGGCAAGGCAGTGGGCAGTGCCGCTGTGGCTCAATATCGACCCCGACCTTCCCGTGCAGCATGACTTTGCGCACGCATTGCCGGGCTTGGCCCTGCTGTTGGCGTCTTTTGCGGTCCTGCTGTACGGTTGGCACTCCAGGTCAATACCGGCCTTCGCAGTTGCATGGGCCTTGCTGGACTGGATGCCTTTGTACCTGTTTCTTCCACGGCTCGATGTGGCCAATGATCGCCAGTTGTATCTGGCCACCTGGCCTTTGGGTCTGGCTCTGGTGGTGGAGTTGCAGAGCCGACTATCGCAACGCATTGCAATGGGCGTAGCCGCTGCGCTGCTGCTCGCCGGTGCGGTGCTGACGGTGCAGCGGAATCAGGACTATCGCAGCGAAATTGCCCTGTGGGAGCAGACGGTTGCGCTGTCCCCCGGCAAATCAAGGGCGCATAACAACCTGGGGTATGCCTATATGGAAGCGGGCCGCACGGCGGATGCGCGGCGCGAATACCTGCAGGCGCTGCGGCTGGACGCTGGCAATGTCAAGGCGCGCCTGAATTTGCGGCGCATGAACGCGGCAAGCGCTTCACATTGAGGCGGCCAACATCTCGCGGTACTGATCGGGTGTCGCAATACGCGGATTGGTCTTGTGGCAGTGGTCGGCCATGGCCCCCTGGATTACGGCATCCCACTGTGCCTCGGTCACACCCATGGCGGTCAGACCGTTGGGCAGGCCCAGACGGGCATTCATGTCCTTGATGGCTGCACCTATGTCAGCCGCATTGCTCAAGCCCATGGCATGTGCCATGCGCTGCAAACGGTGGTCCTTTTGCATGGACGGCGCCGATGCGTTGAAGGCAATGACGGCCGGCAGGAATACCGCATTGAGCGTGCCGTGGTGCAGTCGCGGGTTGACGCCGCCCAGGCTGTGGCTGAGCGAGTGCACGCAGCCCAAGCCTTTCTGAAACGCCATGGCGCCTTGCATGGACGCGCTCATCAGGTTCAGCCGCGCTTCACGGTCTGCGCCGTTGTGGGTAGCCGGCTCGATGTGGGCCCAGGCGCGCTGCAATCCATCCAGTGCGATACCGTCCGCAGGTGGGTTGAATGCGGGCGCCATGAAGGTCTCCATGCAGTGGGCAATGGCGTCCATGCCGGTAGCCGCAGTCAGCATGGGCGGCAGTCCGAGCGTGAGTTCCGGGTCGCAGATGGCCGCCTTGGGAACCAGATGCCAGGAGTGAAAGCCCAGTTTGCGGTGGTCTTCCACGATGATGATGGCGCCGCGCGCCACTTCGCTGCCTGTGCCACTGGTGGTGGGTACCGCAATCAGCGGTGCCACTTTGTCCGAGATGCGGGGTGAGCCGCCTTCGATGGTGGCGTAGTGGGTGAGGGGGCCTTCGTGCGTGGCTGCGATGGCCACGCCCTTGGCGCAATCAATGGCGGAGCCACCACCCACGGCAATCAACCCATCACAGCGCTGCGCCCTGAACACATCCACTGCCGCACGCACCGCACTCTCTGTAGGGTTGGACGGTGTCTGGTCAAACACCGCGCAGTCCACGCCTTGCAGCGCATCCAGTGCCTTTTGCAGAATACCGGCAGCCTTGACGCCCTGGTCGGTCACGATCAGGGGGCGACTGATGCCCACACGCTGGCACTCGGACTTGAGCAGCTGTATCGCGCCAAAATCAAACTGGACCTGGGTGATGTAATAGATAAGTGACATGGTGGAACTGCCTGCTTGCCCGTGTAGGATGACCGCCAGACTGTAACAAGCTTGCCCACGGCCAGGCACTATGACAAACCATCACCGCAACCCGCTTTCGCTGCTCACTCCCACCATGCACAAAGTGCTGGAGCGCATGCACCGCGTGCAGAAGATCCCCATGCACGCCATGACGCCGCAACAGGCCAGGCAGGCCTATGCCGGTGCCGCCGATGTGCTGGAGATACCCGCGCAGGCACGCGACCGGGTGGAAGATTTCACCGTGATGGCACGCGACGGTTTTGCCATTCCGGTGCGGCTGTACGCACCCACCGGCAGCAATCTGCCGGTGCTGGTGTACTTTCATGGCGGAGGCTTCACCATCGGCAGCATCGCCACACACGACGTGTTGTGCCGGCGCCTGAGCTGCCTGGCCCATTGCGCGGTGCTGTCGGTGGACTACAGGTTGGCACCAGAACACAAATTTCCGACCGCGCAGGACGACGCCTGGGACGTACTGCGCTGGGCGTCCACCGCCGGGGCCGAGCGCGGGCTCGACAGCAGTCGAATTGCCGTAGGTGGAGACAGTGCAGGGGGTACTTTGGCCGCGGTATGTGCTATTCAAGCGCGCGACGAGCAAGTGCCATTGGTATTGCAACTGCTGTTCTACCCTGGCACGGCCGGCCATCAGGACACGCCTTCGCACCAGCGCTTTGCCAAGGGCTTTGTGCTGGAGGAGCCCCACATCACCTACTTCTTTGAACTGTACATTCGCGGCCCACAGGATCGTGACGACTGGCGTTTTGCTCCACTGGATGGACGCACGCCAGATGGCTACGAAGCCGATCTCAGTGGTGTGGCCCCGGCCTGGCTGGGTTTGGCCGAATGTGACCCGTTGGTGGATGAGGGCGTTGCCTATGCCGACCGGCTACGCATGGCCGGTGTCCCCGTCGATATGGAAATCTACAAGGGAGTGGTGCACGAATTCATCAAGATGGGGCGTGCCTTGCCGGAAGCGGCGCAAGCGCACGCAGATGCAGCCAGAGCGCTGCGCAGCGCCTTCGGTCTTTGATTGATTAAAAGCCCAGAGAGGCCAGCAAGTCGTCCACGTCGGTTTGTTGCAAGGCTTTGTCTGCTGTCTGGGGGCCGTGCAGGACATGGGTGTCCACCGTGGCGGGTTCAGTTTCTTCGGGGACCGCAGGTTGTTCTGGTGAACTATCGACCAGCAATTGAACCAATTGCAATTCGGTCTTGGTGATGATGTCGATGACCTTCTGGATCACCTGACCGGAAAGATCCTGAAAGTCCTGCGCCATCATGATGTCGCTGAGTACTTCGCTTTGCTGTTCAGCAAACTTGGACGTGCTTTGCGCAAACTTGCCACAGGTCACCATCAGGCCGCGGGCCATGTCGACATTCATATTGGGATTGGCAGCCAGGCGGGTCAGGGACTCCCCCAGCTGGATTCCACGGGTCTGAAGATCGTTGCACTCCGGTTTGGCCTTTTCGACCAGCGTCAACACTTTGTTGGCAGCGTCTTCAGTCATTTTGCCGACATAGGCCAGACGATCACGTGCGTTGGGTATTTCCTGGACGATGTTCTGCAGATTGTTGTTGCCCAGTACCGTCAGCGCTTCATGCATTTCACGGGTGATGGCGCCCAGGCGGGCAAACGCTTCTTCTTTTGAGAGAGGTGTTGACATTATTTTTGCCGTTTGAGATGTGTGACGTGGCTGGCTGACATTATGAAACCGAAGTCAGCCCCCAACTGGCAAACGCCACGCAGTTTTATCGACTTTGCACGGCCTAAATATCTTCCATCAGCTCATAAGGTAAAGGAAGGAGCTCCAGCAAAGCACCGGTGGCCGATTCCAGGTGCAAGCTGCCGGAAGCCAATGCGGACAACTGCAACGAAATGATGGCATCCCATCCGCCTTCCGGGCTGATGGCGGCCTGCACCACCAGACCGACCGGCTGGGTGGCATCTTCGCTGTGGAAGATTTCCTGACCCGAGGCCAGGGCGGTCGCGCTGTGGACCAGCATGGCACGGCGCTTGAGCGTGCCACGGAACTGGCTGCGGGCCACCACTTCCTGGCCTGGGTAGCACCCTTTCTTGAAGTTCACACCGCCCACGGATTCGTAATTCAGCATCTGCGGCACAAAGGCCTCAAACACAGGCTGGCTCAGGGTTGCCACGCCGCTGCGCACCTCACCCCAGATCCAGGTTTCCAGCGCCAGGGCTTCACCCGCCGGTGGCTGGGTTCCGTTGGGGGCGATCCAGAGTTGGCGCTCCACGCCCAGCGCGGGGTACAGCTGGACGACGGTTGCGTCTGCGCTGTGGGTCAGGACCCAAGCCGGCTGCCCAGCTGCCAAAGTGGCCTGTCCAGCCAGCCCGTACAGCGCGAAGCTGTCACTGGCATCCGTCAGTTTGGCCTTGGCTCTGAGCACAAACATGGACAGGCGTTTGAGTGTGGTGGCCAGCAAATCGCGGCTGCACACCAGTAGCACCTCGGTCGGACTGCGTTTGAAACCGATGAAGCTGGCCTGCATGCGTCCCTTGGCCGAGCAAAACGCAGCCAGGCGCGCCTGGTCCAGGCCCAGCAGCGAAAAGTCCTGGGTAAGCTGACCATGCAGAAATTTGGCAGCATCCTCGCCCTCCACACGGATCACGCCCAGATGGCTGAGTTGCGCAACGCCGTTCAGCTTGGCTGCGGAGTCAACAGAAGAAGAGGTCGGTTGGGTGGTCGTGTTCATGTGTCCATTATGATTCCCCTCATGTTTTCCCACTTGGTTTAGGGCCGTGCGCTTTGTTTTTTCTTTGTTAGTTGCTGCGGCTTTGGGATTGGGCCTGTGTGGTTATGTCTGGATCAACAGTTCCATGGACCTGACGGCTGACTCGGTGGATTTATCCATCGAACCCGGCTCCAATCCGCGCGATGTGGTTCAACAGGTGCAGCAGGCTGGCGTTTCCGTCAATGCATCACTTCTGTACTGGTGGTTCCGCCTGTCCGGCCAAGCACGCCAGATCAAGGCGGGCAGCTATGAGCTGGACCGCGGCATCACGCCTGAGCGCCTTCTAAGCAAGCTGGTGCGCGGCGAAGAAGCCTTGCGCAGTGTCACCTTGGTGGAAGGCTGGACCTTGCGCCAGGTGCGGGATGCCCTTCGCAAGGCGGACCAACTGAAGCCCCTTACCGCAGACCTGACGCCGGACGAACTGATGCAACAGGTCGGCAAACCCGGGGTGCCGGCAGAAGGGCGGTTCTTTCCGGATACCTATACCTATTCCAAGGGCAGCACGGACTTGGCCTTGCTGCAACGCGCCGCGCGCGCCATGGACAAAAAGCTGGAGGCCGCCTGGGCTCAGCGCTCTGCGCAAAGTCCGCTCAAGTCTCCCCAGGAGGCGTTGACACTCGCCAGCATTGTGGAAAAGGAGACTGGCAGGGCCAGTGACCGCCCCCAGATTGCCGCTGTCTTCTCCAACCGCCTGCGCATTGGCATGCGCTTGCAAACCGACCCCACTGTTATATACGGCCTGGGCCAGGGCTTTGACGGGAACCTGCGCAAGGCGGATCTCCAAAACGATACGCCATGGAATACCTACACCCGCACGGGCTTGCCACCTACGCCGATTGCCATGCCGGGGCGCGGCGCGTTGTTGGCGGCAGTGCAGCCGGCGACGTCCAACGCGCTGTATTTTGTTGCCCGCGGAGATGGCAGCAGTGAATTCAGCGCCACACTGGACGAGCACAATCGGGCAGTCAACAAATACCAACGCGGGCAGCAATGAGCGGAACCTTTATCAGTTTTGAAGGCATCGACGGGGCCGGCAAGTCCACCCACATCGAGCGGCTGTCCCAAGCTTTCAAGGCCCAGGGAAAGGTTGTTACCTTGACCCGGGAGCCGGGTGGAACTCCTTTGGCTGAACGCTTGAGAACCATGGTGCTCAACGATCCGATGGATGCCATGACCGAGGCCTTACTCGTATTCGCCGCCCGCCGCGACCACATCGTCGAGGTCATCCGACCAGCCTTGGCGCGTGGCGAAGTGGTGCTGTGTGACCGCTTCACCGATGCGACATTTGCCTACCAAGGTGGCGGGCGCGGTTTTGATTGGGGGGTTCTGGAGCGTCTGGAGCAATGGGTGCAGGGTGGTGACGTGCTGCTTCAGCCCCATTTGACCATCTGGTTCGACCTTCCACCCGCAGTGGCCGCTGCTCGGCTGGCGTCCGCACGGGTGCCGGACAAGTTTGAGGCCCAATCTGGCGCTTTCTTTGAAAAAGTGGCCGCCGCCTATGGTCGCCGCTGTGCTTCCGATCCCCAACGCTTTGCCCGTATCGACGCCAACCTGACGCCTGATGCGGTCTGGGAACAGGTGATTGCCTCGGTGCGCATAAAGGCGCTGCTGCCATGACCGAGCAGATCGATCTGCCCCCGCCCTGGATTGCATCGCAAACCCGGCAACTGTTGACCCAACAGGGCCACGCCTGGCTGTTGCACGGTCCCTCGGGCCTAGGGCAATACCGACTGGCACTGGAATTGGCCCGTGCCTGGTTATGCGAGAGCCCGAGCGACCATGGTGCCTGCGGCCAGTGTTCCAGTTGCCACGCCATTGCGGTGCGTACCCACGCCGATCTGTGCGTACTCATGCCGGAGACCACCATGATGGAGTTGGCCTGGCCATTGAGTGAAAAAGCGCAGGCTGAGATTGATGACAAGAAGCGCAAGCCCAGCCGGGAGATCCGCATCGACGCCATGCGCGACGCCATCGAGTTCTCGCAGCGCACCAGTGCGCGTGGCCGCGGAAAGGTTGTGCTGGTTTATCCGGCAGAGCAGATGAACGCGATTACCGCCAATGCCTTGCTCAAGACTCTGGAAGAGCCAGCCGGCGATGTGCGCTTTGTTCTGGCTACCGAGTCTTCGCACCAGCTATTGCCAACCATTCGCAGCCGCTGCCTGGGCCATGCCATGGTCTGGCCCGAGACCACCGTGGCACAGCAATGGCTGCAAAGCCAAGGGGTGGACGTGGCCCAGACTTCCAGCCTGCTCAAGGCTGCTGGTGGCCGTCCGGAAGACGTCTTGAGTTTGCAGGCTTCTGGCCGTCGTGCGGAAGATTGGCAAAGATTTCCGCAGGCGATGGCCGCAGGGGAAACAGCGTTTGTGAAAGATTGGTCTGTTCAGCACCTGGTCGACGCGCTACAGAAGCTTTGCCACGACACTTTGTGTGTGCTTCAGGGGGCTGAGCCGCGCTTCTTTGATCTCAAACGCCCCGACTCGGCCCACGCGCCGTCACTGGCTGCGCTTTCCCGTTGGGCGGCGGCATTGAAACAAAGCCGCAGCACGATGGATCATCCATTCAATGCCGGGCTGATGCAGGAGGCGCTTGTGGAACAAGCCAGAACGGCCCTAAACTCAGCTCACTGAAGAATATCCATGGCCACTGAATCCGTATCCCCCCGCCCCAGCGTCATCCAGCTTTCCATTAAGGAGCGGGCTGCCCTGTACGCAGCCTACATTCCCGCCTTTGCGGACGGCGGTATCTTCATTCCCACCACACGGGATTACGCCTTGGGTGACGACGTCTATGTGCTGCTGTCCCTGCCCGATGACATGCAGCGCTACCCGGTCGCCGGCAAGGTGGCCTGGGTCACGCCGGCAAGGGCTGCTGGTGGTCGCACGCAGGGGGTGGGAATCACCTTCCCCAAAGACGAGAAGAGCAGGGCGCTCAAGCTCAAGATTGAAGAGATTCTGGGTGCCCACATGGCGTCCGAACGACCAACGCAGACCATTTGAGTGTTTACCGATTCCCACTGCCATCTGACCTTTCCCGAGCTCGTTGAATCGCTGGACACTATCCGGCAGGCCATGTCGGACGCCCAGGTTACACGGGCCCTGTGCATCTGCACCACGCTGGAAGAGTTTCCACAAGTTCATCAACTGGCCACCCAATACGACAATTTCTGGGCCAGTGCCGGTGTGCACCCGGATAACGAGGGTGTGGCCGAACCCAGTCTGCAGGACCTGCTACATCTTGGCGCACTGCCCAAGGTGATAGCCATTGGCGAAACCGGTCTGGACTATTACCGCCTGAATGGACGCAGCATCGTCGACATGGAGTGGCAACGGGAGCGGTTTCGCACGCATATCCGTGCTGCACGCCAGTTGCGTAAGCCCCTGGTCATCCATACCCGCAGTGCCTCCGATGACACCTTGGCATTGCTCAAGGAGGAGGGTGAAACTGGTGGTTCTGATTGCGCGGGTGGCGTATTCCATTGCTTCACAGAAACCATGGAAGTCGCCAAGGCGGCACTGGACCTGGGCTTTTACATTTCCTTTTCCGGCATCGTGACTTTCAAGACTGCAGGCGATTTGCGGGAAGTGGCCGCCATGGTGCCGCTGGATCGCATGCTTATCGAGACGGATAGCCCCTATCTGGCGCCTGTGCCATTTCGTGGGAAGACCAACAATCCGTCTTATGTTCCCTATGTAGCGAAACAGCTGGCTGCGGTTAGAAATGTGCCTGTGGAAATCATTGCCAAGGCCAGCAGCGATAATTTTTCACGCCTATTCCGCGTTTGATATCTTGATGCATTACCTTAAAAGGTTCTTGTATCTATATGTTTTTGTTGTATTTTCATGCGCGCATGCCGGATCCTATGAGGACTTCTTCGTTGCGATCACGCATGACAACACCCACGAACTCAAGGCGCTGCTTGCGCGGGGCATTGACCCCAACACGGTAAACCCCGAAGGTCAATATGCGCTACTGGTAGCGCTTAGGCAAGACTCCTTTGCCGCAGCTCAGCTGCTGATATCCCAACCATCCACCCTGATCGAAGTCCGCTCCAACAAAGATGAGAGTCCTCTGATGCTGGCTGCGCTCAAAGGCCAGACAGCCATCTGCCGACAATTGCTGGATCGCGATGCCGACGTGAATAAGACAGGCTGGACCGCATTGCACTATGCCGCGACTGGCGGTCATCCCGAGATCGTCCGGCTTTTGCTGGACCATTACGCCTATATCGATGCTGAATCTCCAAACGGAACCACACCTTTGATGATGGCAGCCATGTATGGCAACGCAGATACGGTTCAAGTGCTGCTGGATGCCGGTGCTGACGTCACAGTGAAGAATGCACAAGGCCTATCCGCCTTGGAGTTCGCACAAAAAAATCAGAATGCATCCACCGTGCCGGCCATTTTGGCGGCCATACGGGCAATCAACAGCAAGGCCGGGTGGTGAATGTGAAGTAACGATTGCTTCATACGATGTATATTATGTTAATAAATAAATACGAACAATGAAGCTCATGTGACCTTGAACTGAATCGTTGGCACGGTGGGATCCGCGAACGAAGCTCCCAGGGCCAACTCTCCACTGCCGTGCAGCACACACTCCTCACGCCGCAGCAACACGTCACCACCTTTGGATCCAGCAAATCGGATCCAACTGCCATAGCTGCTGAGATCGACCAGCACCACGCTGCCGTTTCTCCATTCCAGTCGGGCGTGGGTTCGTGATACACGGGGGTCGTTGACCATGAAATCGACGTTGCGCACACGGCCGATGTGGGCCGGAAGCTCAAAGGACCGGAAACGCTTGGTCTGGCCCAGCCACTTCAGCTCGATTTCACGGCCCAGTACGTCGGACGCGCCATCTACGGCATCGGGATCCATGTCACCCTGCATGGTCAGGAATTCAGAGGCCTGTTCTTCCCGCCATTCAATCTGGTAAACGTTGACGGGCTCGGCGCGTCCACGGACGCTGATGGGGCCCAGCATGCGAAAAGTCACACCCTGAGCCTCGTTGACCCGTTGAAGCGAAGCGGAATCTGCCCAAATCTGGTGGGGACCGCACAGGTCGCACAACCGTGACGCGACGTTCACTGCATCTCCATAGCAGTCGTTGTCCACCATTTCCACATCACCGCTGGCCAACCCGATCCGAATGGGCAAAGTCGCCTGATGCGGAGAGCGCAATACCTGCTTGTGGTGCTCGCGCTGAAGTTCAACTACCGCCTTCACGGCACTCTCACCATCCGCGAAAAGTGCCAGCACACCGTCGCCTAGAGTCTTTACCACGCGCCCGTTGGATTGCTCACAATGGCGCACGATCCAGGCCGTTATTTGGGTAATGGTTTCGGTTGCCTGCGCATTGCCTAGGGCCTCGAACACGGCTGTGCTGCCATGCAGGTCCGTAAATACGACAGTGGCTGGAACACCCATTCCCGTTTATCCCGATACGTGGTTAAGTTGGGAGTTTAGAGCATTGAATCAGGCCGCAGAAGGAATACCTTCGTATGGCCGACATTCATCACGATTCGGGCAATTTTCCTCTTCATATATGGCCCCAGGCCATCAGGGCATCGCGCCCTTGCACCACCAAATCCACCTTGGCCCCAACTGGCAGCAGCACTTTGGTCGGAACATGTCCAAAAGGTAGATTGCTGAGGACAGGGATTCGCAATTGGGACGTCAACCACTGCGTGACTGTACGCAGATTGAAGCCTTTGTCATGGGGTGTCAGCTTGTATTCGGTAAATTGCCCCAGTACGATGGCTTTCTGCCTGGCCAACACACCGCTGTGCAATAACTGGGTCAACATCCGCTCCACGCGGTACGGCGGCTCCGCCACATCTTCCAGGAACAGGACACCGCCCTTGACCTCGGGAAAGTAGGGAGTTCCCAACAGGGAGACCAGTACCGCCAGGTTGCCCCCCCAAAGCGTGGCACTGCTACAGCCCCATTCTGCAATTTGATCCGAGCGGTTCCCTGCAGGCAGTCGCCACCCAGCGCCCTCGCCTTGCCCCAGCAAAAGGTCCTGAAAGCAGTCTTCCATGATGTCATCGGGAAGCGGATCGGCACCAAAGCCTTCACATACGGCAGGCCCAGCCCATGACACCGCGCCGGTTTTCTTAAGGAGCGCCAATTGCAGCGCAGTGAAATCACTGATGCCAACGAAGTGGGTCCCACCCTTGATCGCTTTGGAAATTGCCTTGTAGGGAATGCGATCCAGAATCCGGGTCAGCCCATAACCCCCGCGCGATATCAGCGCCACATCGGCGCCGCTGTCTGCCGCACGCTGAATGGCTGCCACGCGCGTGTCATCGTCGCCGGCAAAGCGCATATGGCTGCGCAACGCATCGGAGTCCACCTCCACTTCATGCCCCAGTGTCTTGAGACGTTTGACGCCGCGGCGAAAAGCTGCCTTGTCTCGCACAGCTCCCGAAGGGGAATAGATGTAGATATGTTTTTTCACCGGATCATTATCGGTTAGCTCGTCACTTGGAAATCCAGGCTCGCTCGCCAGCGCGGTGACCTGCGTCGGGATATGGTGCCTGCCACGCACTGTATTCAACAGATGTGACATCTGGTGCCGACACGCTCTGCACAACGCAGCCGTCCACACGCCCCGGCAAACGTTTCGCGAGTTGATTTGCCAGCGCCAGTGTCGAAGGAGTTGCCATGGCGGTAACGCCGGTCAGGTCCAGCCTCTCCACCAGCTCCACCAATGACTGCGCATGAAAGTCGAAAGAGTGAAAGTCCGCACGCTTGGGTTTGTCGCTCTTGCCAAAACCGATCAGATCGGGGACCACCACGCGCAGCCCCTGCCCTATTCCTTTGGCAATCAGCTCATGCAATGAATAGCTCCATCCAGGTACGGGATGGAGCAGCAACCAAACCCGCGCGCCCGACCTTGGCCCCTCGTCAACGAAGTGCATTCGCAAGCCCGCCAGGCAGGGCAAATCGGATACGTAATGGGGATGCCATGGATACGACGGTAGACCGTCAAACCGGCCGTCCGGCGTGCGTAATGCATCCTCACGTAAGGGCTCAGCCAATTGGCGCTGCAGGGATCGCTTGTCGCGAAAGAACGCCTGCAACAACGATGTTGCTTGGGAGGCCATGACGCCGCCCTGCACGCTGGTCTGGTGGTTGAGCTGGCTTTGTGCAAACAGGTTCAGCACCGATCCGGCACAGCCGGTCTTGCTGTCGGGCGCGCCAAAAACGACGCGGCCGATCCGCGCATGCAATATGGCCCCGCTGCACATGGCGCATGGCTCCAGCGTCACATACAAGGTGCAATCGTCCAGCCGGTAATTGCCCAAGGTGTTTGCGGCTGCGCGCAATGCTGCGACTTCTGCGTGGGCAGTGGGGTCCGACGATCGAATTGGGTGGTTGCGCCCCGTTCCAATGACCACGCCATCCTTGACCACAACCGCACCCACCGGCACTTCACCCGCCGCAGCAGCCTCTGCGGCCAGTTGCAGCGCCAATTGCATGAAGTCCGTATCCTGCGGCTGCGCGGACGGGGACGCGGTCATGGTGTCAGGCGCTGCGGCTTATTCCCACTCGATGGTGGCGGGCGGTTTGCTGCTGACGTCGTAGGTGACCCGGTTGATGCCGCGCACTTCGTTGATGATGCGGCTGGACACTTTCTTGAGCAGCGCATAGGGCAGCTCAGCCCAATCAGCCGTCATGAAGTCACTGGTCTGCACGGCGCGCAATGCCACCACATAGTCATAGGTGCGGCCGTCCCCCATCACGCCCACGCTCTTGACCGGAAGGAACACGGTAAAAGCTTGGCTGGTGAGGTCGTACCAGCTCTTGCCAGTTGTTTCATCCACGAAATTGCGCAACTCTTCGATGAAGATGGCATCGGCGCGCCGCAGCAGGTCGGCATATTCCTTCTTGATCTCGCCAAGGATACGCACGCCCAGGCCTGGCCCGGGGAACGGGTGGCGGTACACCATGTGGTAGGGCAAACCCAGCGCCACACCGAGTTCACGCACCTCATCCTTGAACAGCTCGCGCAGGGGCTCCAGCAGCTTCAGGCCCAATTGCTCGGGCAGGCCACCCACGTTGTGGTGGCTCTTGATGGTGACCGCCTTCTTGCTCTTGGCACCGCCGGACTCGATCACGTCAGGGTAGATGGTGCCCTGCGCCAGCCAAGCCACATGGCGCGCCTGGTCATTCTTGAGCTTGGCTGCTTCGGCCTTGAATACTTCCACGAATTCACGGCCAATGATCTTGCGCTTGGCCTCCGGATCGCTCACGCCTGCCAGGTGCCCCAGGAACTGCGCTTCCGCATCCACACGCACGACCTTGGCATGCAGCTTGCCAACGAACATGTCCATCACCATGTCGCCCTCGTTCAGACGCAACAGGCCATGGTCCACAAAGACGCAGGTCAGCTGGTCCCCAATAGCGCGGTGGATCAAAGCTGCCGCCACGCTGGAGTCCACGCCACCGGACAAGCCGAGAATGACCTCCTCGTCGCCCACCTGTTCACGGATCTTGGCCACGGCTTCGGCAATGTAATCGCCCATGATCCAGTCGGGACGCACATTGCAGATGTCCAGTACGAAGCGCTCCAAAATGGCTGCTCCGCGCTTGGTGTGGGTGACTTCGGGGTGAAACTGCACACCATAGAAACGGCGCACTTCGTCGGCCATGCCGGCAATCGGGCAACTCGGAGTACTGGCCATCAGTTTGAAGCCGTGCGGCAGCTCGGTCACCTTGTCCCCGTGGCTCATCCACACTTGCAGCATGCTTTCGCCTTCAGATACATAGTCCTGAATGCCTTCGAGCAACGCGGTGTGGCCGTGGGCCTGCACGTCTGCATGGCCGAATTCGCGCTTGTGGCCACCTTGCACCATCCCACCCAACTGGTGTGCCATGGTCTGCATGCCGTAGCAGATACCCAGCACCGGAATACCCAGCTCAAAGGTCGCCTTGGGTGCCTTGTCGGTGGTCTCTTCGTACACGCTGGCATGGCTGCCCGACAGGATGATGCCCTTGAGCGAACCGTCCCGCGCATAGGCACGCAACCAGTCGTCGGTCACATCACAAGGATGCACTTCGCAAAAAACATGTGCCTCGCGCACACGGCGTGCGATCAGCTGCGTGACCTGCGAACCGAAGTCAAGAATGAGGATTTTCTGATGGTTGGACATATGGCCAGTTACCTAACAGTAAGAAAAATAAGTCAGCCGGCGCACGTGCATTCAGCCAGAAACACCGCGGGACTGGCTTAGCCAGCCCGCCGGTGTTGCCCCCTGCAAGGGGGAAAGCGGCCACACGCAGTGGGCAAGCCCGGGGGGGTGACTATCACTCCGCCCGGTAGTTAGGCGCTTCCTTGGTGATCTGCACATCGTGCACATGGCTTTCTCGGATGCCTGCGGTCGTGATCTCCACAAATTCGGCCTTGTCCTGCATGTCGGCAATGGTGGCGCAGCCACAGTAGCCCATGCTCGCACGCACGCCGCCGGCCATCTGGAACACGATGGCAACCATGGAGCCTTTGTAGGGCACGCGTCCTTCAATGCCTTCGGGCACCAGCTTGTCGGCGTTGGGGTTGCCGGTGCTGGACTCCTGGAAGTAGCGATCCGCACTGCCCTGCTGCATGGCGCCAATGCTGCCCATGCCGCGGTAGCTCTTGTAGCTACGGCCCTGATACAGAATGACTTCGCCGGGTGCTTCTTCCGTACCGGCAAACATGCCGCCCATCATCACCGTGCTGGCACCAGCTGCGATGGCCTTGGAAATATCACCGCTGTAGCGGATTCCGCCGTCGGCGATCAACGGCACGCCAGTGCCCTTGAGTGCCGTTGCAACGTTGTCGATGGCCGTGATTTGCGGCACGCCCACGCCTGCCACGATACGTGTGGTGCAGATGGAACCAGGGCCGATTCCGACCTTGACGGCATCGGCGCCCACTTCGGCCAGGGCCAGCGCTGCAGCGCCGGTGGCGATGTTGCCGCCCACCACGTCCACGTGTGGATAGTTCTGCTTGACCCAGCGCACGCGTTCGATCACGCCCTTGCTGTGGCCGTGCGCAGTGTCCACCACGATGGCATCCACACCGGCCTTGACCAGAAGTTCCACGCGCTCCTCAGTGCCCTCACCCACGCCGACGGCCGCGCCTACGCGCAGACGGCCAGTCGCATCGCGTGCGGCATTGGGGAAGTTGAGCTGCTTGGTAATGTCCTTGACGGTGATCAGGCCCTTGAGCTCAAAGGCGTCGTTGACCACCAGCAAGCGCTCCAGCTTGTACTTGTTGAGCAGCGCCTTCGCGGCCTCGGGTGTGGTTCCATCAGGAACGGTCACCAGACGCTCGCGGGGCGTCATGATTTCGCGCACGGTCTGGTCATAGCGGGTCTCGAAGCGCAGGTCACGCCCCGTCACAATGCCCACCACCTTGCCTCCTTCGCATACCGGGAAGCCGGAGACGCCCAACTGGTCCGACAACACCATGACCTGGCGCACCGTGGTGTCTGGCGTTATGACGACCGGGTCGCGCAGCAGACCGGACTCATAGCGCTTGACCTTGGCCACCTGAGCGGCTTGTTCCGTTGGCGTGAGGTTCTTGTGAACAATGCCCATGCCGCCTTCCTGCGCGATGGCGATGGCCAGACGCGCTTCCGTCACCGTATCCATGGCGGCGGAAACCAATGGCAGGTTCAGGGCGATATTGCGGGAAAAGCGAGTGGCGAGAGAAGTGTCCTTGGGAAGGACCTGGGAGAAGGCTGGTACCAACAACACATCGTCGAAGGTCAGCGCTTTGCCGAGAAGGCGCATGTCAAAGCTCCAAAAGACGGATTGTACCCGCGCTCGGGATGACAAATTCCGTGTGTGGCGGCTACACTGCGCGCATGAGAATACATTCCGTTTTTCTGGGCCTGGTTTTCGTTGCATTGAGTGGCAGTTGCCTCGCGCAGTGGCAATGGCTGGACAAGGATGGCCGCAAGGTATTCAGCGACCGTGCGCCCCCCTCTGATGTTCCGGAAAAGAACATCTTGAAGCGCCCCAACACGGCGGCAAAAGCGGCCGCAGTCACTGATGCTGGCGCGAATGCCGTTGGCAATGCCACGGCACCCGTTCCTGCACCCGCCGCGTCCAGTTTGCCGATTACGGGGGGCCTGGACAAGGATCTCGAAGCCAAGAAGAAGCAAGCCGCAGAAGCAGATGCCGCCAAACGCAAGGCTGCCGAAGAAGCCAATGCCAAGGCCAAGGTAGAGAACTGTGCCCGTGCCAAACAGGCCAAGGCCAACTTTGATTCCGGCATTCGCATATCGCAGACCAATGCAGCCGGTGAGCGTGAGATTCTGGACGACGCGGCACGCGCCGCAGAAGTCAAGCGCATTCAAAGCATCATTGACAGCGATTGCCGTTAGGTTAGTACCCTGACTTTGCTCCGGCGCGGCGCTTGGAAAACAGTCCGGTGCCACGTGCACCTTGCCGCGTAAAGCGTTCGCGACGGGCCATTTTGGGGTCCACTTTGAGTGGCCTGTACAACTCCACACGGTCGCCATCACGAAGCGGATGGTCCGGCGACACTTTCCGCCCCCACACCCCTGTCACGAGCGTATCGACGTCCGCGTCGGCAACATTGTCGAGCAGGTGGCTGGTGCGCACGGCATCGGCCACGGTGCTGTTATGCGGCATTCGCACTTCGACTTGGATCAACTGACGCGCCGCCGCGCTGTAACAAACGGCGACTGAAATCAATGCTTCACTCGCCATAGACCTGCTGAGCGCGCTTGACAAAGGCCTCCACTAACGTGGAGGCGATCTTGTCGAAAACCGGCCCGACCAGCCTGCCCAGGGTGGCATTTTCAAAGCCGTAATTCAAGGTCAAATCGACCCGGCACGCGCGTTGGGAGCCGTCTCCTACGGGTGAGAATTCCCATACGCCATCCAGATTGGAGAACGGCCCCTTCACCAGCTTCAATTCAATTCGGCTGAACTCGGTGTTGGTGTTGCGGGTCACGAATTTCTGGTGCACACCGCTGAACGAAATGCCTATTTCAGCCAACATCCCATGGGCGTCTTGCTCAAGCACGGTACCTTGGTCGCACCAGGGCAGGAACTTGGGATACTGGGCCACATCATTCACCAGCACATACATTTCCTGCGGGCTGTACCAGATCAAAACGGACTTGTGAACAGTTTTCATAGAATAGGGGTTATGCGCGGGATTGTAGACAAGCCCTGAATGTGCATTGTTGAGAGCACAGCTTTCTTTTCCAATCTTCGCCCCTATTTGCTCCCCATGGCCAAAAAACCCGAAACTGCTCCCCGTATTGCCGATAACAAAAAGGCCGCCTTCAACTATTTCTTCGAGGAATGCGTTGAGGCGGGCATTGTGCTGGAAGGCTGGGAAGTCAAGTCCCTGCGTGAAGGCAAGGTGCAGCTTACCGATGGCTACGTGGTGATCCGCAACGGCGAACTGTTCATCATCGGACTGCAGATCAACCCCTTGCACACGGCGTCCAGTCACGTGAGTCCGGACAAGGTGCGCACCAAGAAGCTGTTGCTGCACAAGGAAGAAATCAAACGCCTGATCGGCAAAGTGGAGCAAAAGGGTTACACCCTGGTTCCCATCAATCTGCACTGGAAAAATGGCAAGGTCAAGTGTGAAGTGGCGCTGGCCAAGGGCAAGGCCGAACACGACAAGCGCGACACCATCAAGGACCGTGAAGGCAAGCGCGAGGTGGAGCGCGCCATGAAGGACCGCAACCGTTAGGAAATCGGAACGCGGCGCCTCCAGCCCAGCC
The DNA here is from genome assembly GCF_038784515.1 of Rhodoferax sp. GW822-FHT02A01. Taxonomy (NCBI): domain Bacteria; kingdom Pseudomonadati; phylum Pseudomonadota; class Betaproteobacteria; order Burkholderiales; family Comamonadaceae; genus Rhodoferax; species Rhodoferax sp. GW822-FHT02A01. The sequence goes on along the minus strand of NZ_CP152376.1, from coordinate 4,404,971 downwards.
ACTCGTTGGCGACCAGAGCGCCAATCACCAGGACGCCACCGGTCAGGACCGAGGTGCTTGGCGCTTCATTGGCGCCCACCCATACCAGCAGGATGCCGAAGATCACTTCCAACAACTGCAACAGCGAAATTTCAGGTGCGGACAAAACCCTGGCGCACACCATGCACAGAACGCAAGGCACAGCCAACTGAAAGACGCCCAATGTGCCCAGCAGCACAACGTCGTGCATGCTGGCCTGCAAGGGGAACGCCAGAACACACGTTGAGGCCGTCGACAGAAAGGCGCCCAGCATGACCGCCGGTACCAGGTCCAGGTCGTGACCCTGGTCATGCGAGTGCTGGCTGATAGTCCAGTTCACGGCCGCTGCAATGGGGATGGTCAGTGCCACCAGGCTGCCCACGATGGATGCCGAACCGACTTGCGACGCAAACATGTAGGCGATGCCGGCACCCGCCACCAGAATCGCGACCCAGGTCCGCAACGGTACGCGGTAACCAATGAAAATGCGCGCCGCAATGGCAGTCAGCAGCGGTCCTACCGCCAGAATGACCAGAACGTTGCCCACACTGGTGAGCGTGAACGCCACCATGTAAGCCGTAAACATCACCGCCCAGCACACGCCGGAAAGCCAGAGTGCTACCCCGGCGTCCCGAATCTTGCGAAAAACCGCCCTGCCCTGGAAGTAAGGCAGGATCAGCATCAGGCTAATAGATGCAAACAGAGAGCGCCAGAAGGTCACTTCAAATTTGCGGGCGAATTCCAGATGGCGGGTGACCACCCCTGCGGTAGACCACAGGAAGGCCACCAGCACCATCAGCAAGACGGCCTGGGAGTGGCGCAGCTTCATGGGGTCGACATGGATCAGCGGCTGGCGCGTTTGCGATCGCTTTCCTTCAGGTGACGCTTGCGCAGACGCACCGACTTGGGCGTGATTTCAACCAGCTCATCTTCCTCGATGAATTCCACGCCGTATTCCAGCGTCAGTTCAATCGGCGGTGTGATCTTGATCGCATCTTCCTTGCCGGATACGCGGAAGTTAGTCAGCTGCTTGGTGCGGGTGGCGTTCACCACCAGATCGTTGTCACGGCTGTGGATACCCACAATCATGCCTTCGTACACTGGATCGTTGGCCTTCACGAACATGCGTCCGCGGTCATCCAGCTTGCCCAGTGCGTAGGTGAAGATTTCGCCATCGTCCATGGAGATCAGCACGCCGTTCTTGCGGCCACCGATTTCACCCTTGTGCGGCTCGTAGCTGTCAAAAATGTTGGAGATCAGGCCGGAACCACGTGTCAAGTTCAGGAATTCGTTGGAGAAGCCGATGAGTCCACGTGCGGGAATGCGGTATTCCAGGCGCACGCGGCCACGTCCGTCCGGCTCCATGTTCACCAGTTCGCCCTTGCGCTCGCCCAGGGCTTGCATCACGCCGCCCTGGTGCTGCTCTTCAATGTCGGCGGTCACCATTTCGATAGGCTCGTACTTCTCGCCGTCGATTTCCTTGAACATCACGCGCGGCTTGGAAACAGCCATTTCATAGCCTTCGCGGCGCATGTTTTCCAGCAGGATGGTCAGGTGCAGTTCACCGCGACCCATCACTTCGAAAATACCTTCTTCGTCGGTTTCATTCACGCGCAGGGCCACGTTGTGCTGCAGTTCCTTCTGCAGACGGTCCCAGATCTGGCGGCTGGTCACGTATTTGCCTTCGCGGCCTGCCAGCGGGCTGGTGTTGACGCAGAAGTTCATGGTCAGCGTGGGCTCGTCCACCTTGAGCATGGGCAACGGCATGGGGTTGGTCGGATCTGTCACCGTGACACCGATACCGATGTCTGCAATACCGTTGATCAGCACGATTTCGCCGGGACCGGCTTCAGTGGCCTGCACGCGGTCCAGACCCTGGAAGGTCAGGACTTGGTTGATGCGACCCTTGACGGTCTTGCCGTCCGGGCCTTCCATTACCAGCACGTCCATATTCGGTTTGATGGTGCCCTGGCTGATGCGGCCTACGCCGATGCGGCCCACGAAAGTGGAAAAGTCCAGCGCCGAGATCTGCAGTTGCAGAGGTGCGGCCGGATCACCGCTTTGCGACGGAACGTGCTTGAGAATGGTGTTGAACAGGGCCGACATGTCGGGGCCCCATTGCTCACCCTGCTCGCCCTCTTCCAGGGAAGACCATCCATTGATACCGGAGGCATAGACCACGGGGAAGTCGAGCTGTTCATCGGTTGCACCCAGCTTGTCGAACAGATCGAACGCTGCGTTGACAACCTTGTCTGGATTGGCTCCGGGCTTGTCCACCTTGTTGACGACGACGATGGGCTTGAGGCCCAGGGCCAGCGCCTTCTTGGTCACGAAACGGGTCTGGGGCATGGGGCCTTCCTGCGCATCGATGAGCAGCAGCACGCCGTCCACCATGGACAGTGCACGTTCCACTTCGCCACCGAAGTCGGCGTGTCCGGGGGTGTCCACGATATTGATGTGTGTGCCTTCCCAGCTCACTGCGCAGTTCTTGGCCAGAATCGTGATACCACGTTCTTTTTCAATGGCATTGTTGTCCATCACGGTGTCGACCACTTTTTCGTGCTCGGCAAAGGTGCCCGACTGACGGAGCAACTGGTCCACCATGGTGGTTTTGCCATGGTCAACGTGGGCGATGATCGCGATGTTACGGATTTGTTTACTGCTCATAGTTCACTTTCAAACACTAACTTAATTTCTGTTGCATCAAGGATTCACTGACTTCCGGTGGGCTCAAGAGCCGCGTGGGGATCAACTCACCCGCTTTCACATGGGCACTGCCCAGCAGCGCCCGCGGTTGCTCGGCAAATACCGCCACCGCATCGGCATCGCGCCAGGATCCCCGCCTGCGCATGCCACTCAAAAACCGTGCCGCATTCTCACTGTCCAGCGTGACCACGTCATGACCTGCTAGCAACGCCTCGGTAGGCCGCACGCAGGTCAGTCGCTGCGCGTCATCCATGGCTTCGAGCGCCTGCACCGTCACACACTGCGATTCATCAAAACCGCCTGTGCGGATACGCCGCAGGGCGCTCAGGTGCGCGCCACATCCCAGCGCTTCACCAATGTCTTCTCCCAGAGTGCGGATGTAGGTGCCTTTGCTGCACTCCACCTCCAGATCCACTTCAGGCTTTTCACCGTCCAGTCGTGCCTGCACGATACGGATGGCGTATATCGTCACATGGCGTGCCTCACGCTCCACTTCCATGCCGGCCCGCGCATACTCATAGAGGGCCTTGCCATCCTTTTTCAGAGCACTGTGCATGGGTGGCACCTGGGCTATCGGCCCTACAAAACCTGCCACCACCCGTTTCAGCAACTCCCCGTCCACATGCACGTCGCGCTCGCTCAGCACTTCACCTTCGGCGTCCGCCGTGCTGGTCTTGATACCCAGCCGCAGCGTGGCCGCATACGCCTTGTCCGCATCCAGGTGCATCTGGCTGAACTTGGTAGCAGCACCAAAGCAAATCGGCAACACACCTGTGGCCAACGGATCCAGCGTACCGGTATGACCGGCCTTCTCGGCGCGCAACAGCCACTTCACCTTCTGCAGCGCCTGATTGCTCGACAGGCCCAATGGCTTGTCCAACAACAGCACCCCATGCACGGGGCGCCGCTGCACACGTGTACGGCTCTGGCCCCCCAAGGGTGCCTTCGCACCCAAGGGCGAACCGGCTGCTTGCATGGTCAGTCTTCTTTCGCGCGCGAGGACACGGCCTTGGCAATCAGGGCATTCATGTCCGCGGCACGCTCCACCGTCTGGTCAAAGATGAAGTGCAAGGTTGGCACCGTATGAATGTGCAAACGCTTGAACAAGCCAGCGCGCAAAAAGCCAGCAGCCTGGTTCAACCCTTCAGCCGTCTGCACCGGGTCACCCACCAGCAAACTGAAAAACACCTTGGCATGTGCATAGTCCGGCGTCACCTCGACGGCCTGGATGGTCACCATGCCCACCCGCGGGTCCTTGAGCTCGCGCGCAATCAGCTCGGTCAGATCACGCTGGATCTGATCGGCCACGCGGAAGCCGCGGTTGGGTGTGGATGACTTCTTTTTCATGCCTGGGGGCTCACAGCGTACGAGCGATTTCCTTGACTTCAAAGAACTCGAGTTGATCGCCCTCGTTGATGTCGTTGTAGTTCTTCAGCTTGACACCGCACTCGAAGCCTTCCTTGACTTCGCGCACATCGTCCTTCATGCGCTTGAGCGAGTCCAGTTCGCCGGTATAGATCACCACGTTGTTGCGCAACAGACGGAAATGGGCGCTGCGATTGACGAAACCGCTGGTAACCATACAACCTGCCACGGTACCGATCTTGGAGGCCACGAACACGGTGCGGATTTCGGCCGTACCGATCACTTCTTCGCGCTTCTCTGGTGCCAGCATGCCGGACATGGCCGCCTTCAACTCATCGACGGCGTCGTAAATGATGTTGTAGTAGCGGATATCCACGCCATTGCCTTCGGCCAGCTTGCGCGCGCCGGCATCGGCACGCACATTGAAGCCAATCACCACGGCCTTGGAGGCAATGGCCAAGTTGATGTCGGATTCACTGATCGCCCCTACCGCGGCGTAGACCAGTTGCACCTTGACTTCTTCGTTGGACAGCTTGAGCAAGGAGGTTGCCAGTGCTTCCTGCGAGCCTTGCACGTCGGCCTTGACGATGATGGGCAACATCTTGACGTCGCCGGAAGACATGTCGGAGAACATGTTTTCGAGCTTGGCGGCTTGTTGCTTGGCCAGCTTGGTATTGCGGAACTTGCCGGCACGGTAGGTCGCAATTTCACGGGCGCGGCGCTCGTCGGACAGAACCATGAACTCGTCACCGGCTTGCGGCACTTCTGTCAGACCCTGAATTTCCACCGGAATGGACGGACCGGCAGACTTAATGGGCTTGCCGTTTTCGTCCAGCATGGCACGCACACGACCATAGGTCTGGCCAGCCAGCACCACATCGCCGGTCTTGAGCGTACCGCTCTGCACCAGGATGGTTGCCACGGGACCGCGTCCCTTGTCGAGCTGGGCTTCGATGACCAGACCCTTGGCCATGGCATCCACCGGAGCCTTGAGTTCCAGCACTTCGGCCTGCAGCAGCACCTGCTCCAGCAGTTCGTCAATGCCCTGGCCGGTCTTGGCCGACACCGCCACAAAGGGCGAGTCACCACCGAACTCTTCCGGCACCACCTCTTCCACCACCAGCTCGTTCTTCACGCGCTCGGGGTTGGAGTCCGGCTTGTCGATCTTGTTGATCGCCACCACGATAGGAACACCTGCGGCCTTGGCGTGCTTGATGGCTTCCTTGGTTTGTGGCATCACGCCGTCGTCGGCTGCAACCACCAGAATCACGATGTCGGTGGCTTGCGCACCGCGGGCACGCATGGCGGTAAAAGCCTCGTGACCCGGGGTATCCAGGAAGGAAATCATGCCGCGTGGCGTTTCCACATGGTAGGCACCAATGTGCTGGGTAATACCGCCGGCTTCACCCGCAGCCACCTTGGCACGGCGAATGTAATCCAGCAACGAAGTCTTGCCGTGGTCCACGTGACCCATCACGGTCACAACCGGTGCGCGCGGCAAGGACTCGGATTGCTGGCCTTGCACTTCGTCGTCGGTAAAGGCTTCCGGATCGTCCAGAGCGGCAACCACGGCCTTGTGGCCCAGCTCTTCCACCACGATCATGGCGGTGTCCTGGTCCAGCGGCTGGTTGATAGTGACCATCTGGCCCAGCTTCATCAATTGCTTGATGACTTCGGATGCCTTAATGGCCATCTTGTGGGCCAGTTCGGCCACGGTAATGGTTTCGGGCACGTGCACTTCAATAACACGGGCTTCCACCGGCGCTGCCTGCTGCTGCATGCCGTCACGATCACGGTCATTGCCGCCACGCTTGCCTCGCGGGCCGCTGCGCCAGTTGGTGGAGCGGCCGGCTCCCGCACTGGTATCGCCGCGAGTCTTGAGTTCTTTCTTCTTGCCCGGATCTCCGGCCCAGCTGCTTGAGAGCTTGGCGGACTTGACTTCCTTGCCGCTTCCTGCGGGCGTGGCAGCAGCGGGTGCGCCGGCTGCCGGCTTAGCAGGCGCCTTTGCAACGGCAGTGCCAGCTGGTGGCTTGTGCAACGTGCCTTTGATCCCGGCCTTTGCAGCAGCCTCGGCCCGGATTTCTTCCGGGCGCTTGGCCACCAGCACGCGCTTGGGGGCGGACATCATGCTGCGAATCGCGGCGGCTTCTGCCTCGGCCTTGCGGCGGCGGTCGCCCAGATCGGCGGCACGTGCGGCCTCATCATCGGCTTGCGCCTTGGATGCAGCAGCCTGTTGCGCTGCAACTTTCTGGGTTTCCTGTTCGCGCGCCTGTTCTGCAGCGGTATCCACGACCGGTGCTGGAGCGGTGGTCGCAGCCACGTCGCTTTTTACCTTGGGCTTGGCTGCGGTCTTTGCAGCAGCCTCTGCCGCCGCGCGCTCCTGGGCTGCACGTGCTTCCGCGGCCTGCTTCTCGGCGGCTTCGCGGGCACGGGCTTCCTGCTCTTCGCGCTCCTTGCGGCGTTGTGCCAATTCCTCTTCCTGACGGCGGATCAGTTCGGCTTGGCGACGGGCTTCTTCCTCACGACGCGCCAGCTCAGCATGGTCCACAGCAGGCGCGGAAACAGCCTGGGGTTGTTCTTCCTGCTCGGTCGTCTCAACCACCTGGTCGACACCATCTTCGCGTCGCACAAAGGTGCGTTTCTTGCGCACTTCCACCTGGATAGTGCGCGCCTTGCCACTGGAATCCGCCTGCTTGATTTCGGTGGTCTGCTTTTTCACCAGCGTGATCTTCTTGCGTTCTGGCGCAGCCGTGCCGTGGCTGTTCTGCAGAAAGCCCAGAAGCTTGTGCTTGTCGGCATCGGTAAGTGTGTCGGATGCGGCACTCTTGGCCACACCGGCAGACTTCAGCTGCTCAAGCAGCGTTTCAGTTGATTTCTTGAGTTCGTTGGCAAACTCGGCGACGGTCGTACTGGACATTTGTTGTGTAACCTTTGGCGTCGGCTAACAGGGCCCGGAAGGCAGCTGTTAGCCATTACTGGAATTTCGAATGCATGACCATTACTCGTGCGAAGCGGCTTCATTGGTAAACCAATGTTCGCGCGCTTTCATGATCATGGCGGTAGCCTCTTCGGGTGACTGACCGGTGATATCGGTCAGCTCATCAACCGCGAGGTCGGCGAGGTCGTCACGGGTATGCACTCCGTTGTCGGCCAATTTGCCGATCAACTCTGGCGTCAGCCCGCCCAGGTCCCGCAGATCCTGGGAGACTTCGTCCACACTTTCTTCGTGTGCGATCTCCATGGTCAGCAAGGCATCCTTGGCGCGGTTGCGCAATTCGTGCACCGTGTCCTCATCAAAGCTTTCGATTTCCAGCATTTCCTGCAAGGGAACGTAAGCCACTTCTTCCAGGCTGGTGAAACCCTCGGCGATCAGGATGTCGGCGATTTCCTCGTCCACATCCAGTTTTTCCATGAACAGGCGACGGCCCACATTGGTTTCGTCAGCCAGCTTCTGTGCCGACTCGGCGGCATCCATGATGTTGATCTTCCAGCCGGTCAGTTCTGACGCCAGGCGCACGTTCTGACCGCCGCGGCCAATGGCGATGGCGAGATTTTCTTCGTCCACCACCACATCCATGGCGTGGCGCTCTTCGTCCACCACGATGGAAGACACATTGGCCGGAGCCAGGGCGCCAATCACGAATTGGGCCGGGTCTTCGCTCCACAGCACAATGTCCACGCGCTCGCCAGCGAGCTCGTTGGTCACGCCATTGACGCGGGTACCACGCACACCCACACAGGTGCCGATGGGGTCCACACGCTTGTCATGGGACAGCACGGCGATCTTGGCGCGTGAACCGGGGTCACGGGCGCAGGACTTGATCTCCAGCAGGCCTTGTTCGATCTCGGGCACTTCCTGGCGGAACAGTTCGATCATGAACTCAGGGGCCGAGCGCGACAGCACGATGGGTGCACCACGCAAGGTCAGGTCCACTTCCATGATCATGGCGCGTACGCGGTCACCGGTACGCAGGTTTTCCTTGGGGATCATTTCGCTGCGGCGCAGACGGCCTTCGACGCGGCCGCTCTCCACAATGATGTCGCCCTTGTCCATGCGCTTGACGGTACCGACAAAAATCTTTTCGCCGCGTGCCATGAAGTCGTTGAGCAGCATTTCGCGCTCGGCATCACGGATCTTCTGCAAGATCACCTGCTTGGCGGCCATGGCACCGATACGACCGATGGGAACCGATTCAATGGGCTCCTCGATGTATTCATCGACCTCGATATCGGGGATCTGCTCTTTGGCTTCAAACAGCAGGATTTCCTGGTCGGGCAACTGCAGACCCGCCTCGTCGGGAACCACATGCCAACGGCGGAAAGTCTCGTAGTTGCCGCTGTCGCGGTCCAGAGCCACGCGGATATCCACATCACCAGCGTAGAGCTTCTTGGTCGCCTGCGCCAATGCGGCTTCCACGGCGCCCAACACCACATCACGTTCCACGTTCTTTTCACGGGAAATTGCCTCTACCAGCATCAACAGTTCGCGATTCATGCCATGACTCTCCTGAACACTTAAATCAAAACCAAAACCAGCTATTCCTGGCCCACAGCGGGCTCTTCTCCGCCGGTGCTGCCACCTTGCCCACGCCCCTTGAAGCTCACAATCGGAGCCAGGCGCGCTTCACGCAACTCATCCAGCGCAAAGCCGAGAACCTGCATAGGCGGCGGCACACGCTTCTTGCTAACCCTTTGACCCGGCTTGACCGCAGGGGCATCGCTCCAGACGATCTGCCACCCCACGGCTCCATCGGCCAATTCGACACGTTCCAGCGTGCCGCGAAATTTCTTGCGATTGGCGTGCACCTGGCCGTTGGCCGCAGCACCCATGGGCGCTTTCAGCGTGATGTCGATCACCTGACCGACAAAGCGCTCGAAATCTGCCACATGGCGCAAAGGGCGATCGATACCGGGAGAGGAAACCTCCAGACGCCGGTACTCCACCCCATCGACTTCCAGTGCAAACTGCAACTGGCGCGTGACCTTCTCGCAGTCTTCCACGGTGATGAACTGCTCCACGACCGGCGCACCTTCCACAGGCTTTTCCCAGGGCAAATCGATGGTGATACGCAGCAGGCCGCCGGCAGAGCGTTCAATCTCCACCAGGTCATAACCCAAGCCGCTTACCGTCTGCTCAACGATTTCCTGTAACGCCACGCCGTATCCACCCCAGACCAAAAATACACACTAGCCAAAAACAATCGACCAAAAAAAACGGGCGGTAAATACCCGCCCGTTTGGTCGTGAGCTTGGATTGTACTGCAAAAGAGGTATAAGTGCCTTGATTTCTAAGGGAATTATTGTGAAGCTGCCAGAAGCGTGCGGGTATAGGGCTGTTGGGGGCGGGAAAACACCGACTCCAGCGCCCCTTGCTCCACGATTTCGCCGTCTTTCATGACCACCACCTGGTGCGCCATGGCCTGTATGACCTCCACGTCGTGGGTAATTAGCAGATAGGCCAGTCCGCGCTCGGCCTGCAAGCGCTGCAGCAGTACCAATATCTGCTGCGCCATGGTGACGTCCAGTGCACTGGTGGGCTCATCCAGCACCAGTACCCGTGGCTGCACGATCAGCGCCCTGGCAATGGCAATGCGCTGACGCTGACCGCCGGAAAACTGGTGTGGATAGCGCTGCAGCAAACCGGGGAATTGCACCTCATCCAAACCCACGTCCCGCAACGCCGAGATCACCCTGTTGCGCAGCACGGCAGCTTCCAGCCCTGACTCATGCACCAACAGGCCTTCCCCCACAATATCCTCCACGGTCAGACGGGGCGAAAGAGAGGAAAACGGATCCTGAAAAACAACCTGCGCCTGTTTGCGGTTCTGCAGGTCAAGGGCTCTGCCCTGCCCCCAGGATTTGCCGAACAAGGTCACTTCACGGCTGAACGGCAACAGCCCCAGCACCGCCAGCGCCAGCGTGGACTTGCCGGAGCCGGACTCCCCCACGATGCCCACGGTCTGGCCGACCTGCAGGCGTATATCCGCCTGCCGTACCGCAACGAACTCCCCCTTGGAAAACCAACCGCGCACGCCGGGTAGCGGCACGGGATAGGTCACCCGAAGGCCACGCGTCTGCACGGCGGTTTCCGCCTCAGGCGCAATGGGCACTACGTCACGCTGGGGCCGACTGGCCAAAAGCCTGCGCGTATAGACGTGCCGCGGGTTCGCAAAAATGTCAGTGACGAGCCCCTGCTCCACGATATGGCCGCGCTCCATCACTGCCACGCGGTCGGCAAAGCGTCGCACCAGGTTCAGGTCGTGGGTGATCAGCAGCACGGCCATGCCGTGCTTGGTTTGCAGCGCGTCCAGCAGCCCCAGAATCTGCTGGCGTACCGTCACATCCAGAGCAGTGGTGGGTTCATCGGCAATCAGCAGTTTGGGCTTGCAAGCCAGCGCCATGGCAATCATGGCGCGCTGGCGCTGCCCGCCAGAGAGCTGATGCGGGAAGGCCTTGGCGCGGCGTTCCGGCTCTGCGATGCCGGTTTCGGCCAGCAAATCAACGGCCTGTTGGGACGCGTCTCTGGCAGTCACACCCATCTTGAGCTGCAAGACTTCGGCAATCTGCTCGCCCACGGTGAAGAGCGGATTGAGCGCCGTCATGGGTTCCTGAAACACCATGGCGATGTCCTGGCCCCGCAGGGCCCGCAGGGGCCCAGGCGCCAATTGCAGCAAATCCACATGGCCTTGAGCAGAGTCAAACAGTGCCTCGCCACCGACCACCGCGCCCTCGGCCAGACGCAGCAGGCTCAATGCAGTAACTGTCTTTCCGGAGCCGGACTCTCCTACCAAAGCCAGTTTCTCGCCCGCTTCTACGCGAAAGCTGACGCCTTGCACCACCGTGTGCCCGCCAAATGAAATGCTGAGGTCGTTGACGTCCAGCAGGCTCATTCCTGTGCCTTTCGTGGATCCACGGCATCCCGCAGCGCGTCGCTCATGAAGGTCAACAGCAACAGGGTGATGACCAGCACCGCAAAGGTGGACAGCGATATCCACCAGGCGTCTATATTGTTCTTGCCCTGCGACAGCATCTCGCCCAACGAAGGTGTGCCGGGTGGCACACCCAAGCCCAGAAAGTCCAACGACGTCAAAGCCAGGATGGCTCCGCTCATGCGAAACGGCAGAAACGTCACCACCGGCGTCAGGCTGTTGGGCAGAACGTGGCGGGTGATGATCTTCCAGTTGGATACACCCAGTGCGCGGGCTGCGCGCACGTAGTCCATTTGCCGGTTGCGCAGGAATTCGGCGCGCACATAGTCCGACAGACCCATCCAGCCAAACAGGCTCAGCAAAATCAGCAGCAGGGCCACACTGGGCGCGAACACCGCGCTGAAGATGATCAACAGGTACAGCTCCGGCATCGAGCCCCACACTTCGATGAAGCGCTGAAAGGCCAGATCGGTCTTTCCGCCAAAAAAGCCCTGAACCGCACCGGTCACCACACCGAGCACGGTGCCGGTGACAGTCAGCGCCAAAGCAAACAGCACACTGACGCGAAAGCCGTAGATCAGCTGCGCCAGCAGATCCCGCCCACGGTCATCGGTGCCCAACCAGTTGTCCGCGCCGGGCGGAGCCGGGTTGGGAAACTTCGCAAAGTAGTTCAGCGTCCTGGGGCCATAGCGGTTGGGCGCAAACAGGGCCCAATTGCCCGGCTCACTGAGCTTCTGGCGGATGAAAGGGTCCAGATAGTCGGTCGGCGTCGCAAAGTCCCCGCCAAACGTAGTCTCCGGATAGTCCTTGACCATGGGCCAATAAACCTGCCCCTGGTACACCAAAACCAGCGGTTTGTCGTTGGACACCAGCTCCGCCCCCAGGCTCAGCACCACCAGCAGGCAAAAAATCACCAGACTCCCAAACCCCAGCCGATTGCGCTTGAACCGCAACCAAGCCCGCCGCGTAGGAGAAACAGAAATGGCAGCCGCAGCCTCACCAACAGCAGCAGGCTTACCCACCCCTATCTCAAGGTCAAGGCCGCTGTGGATCGGGCTCCGCCCGTCCACCGGCGGCGTCCCCCCGGGGGGAAGGCGAGCGGAGCTCGACTCAGGGGGGGAGCTTCCCTCGGGGTCAATCGAATCTGACACGCGGATCCACCCAGACATAGCAAAGATCGGACAACAGTTTGGTGAACAGCCCGATCAAGGTAAACAAGAACAAAGTGCCCATGACCACCGGATAGTCGCGCCGGATCACACTCTCGTAGCTCAGCAGACCCAGCCCGTCCAGCGAAAACAGGGTTTCAATCAACAGCGAACCGGTAAAGAAAGCACCGATGAACGCTGCCGGAAAGCCGGTCACGATGGGAATCAGCGCATTGCGCATCACATGCTTCCACAACACCTGCCGCTCCGACAGCCCCTTGGCGCGGGCGGTCACCACATATTGCTTGCGGATCTCCTCCAGAAAAGCGTTCTTGGTCAGCATGGCTGTCACGGCAAAACTGCCCAGCACCATGGCGGTGACCGGCATGGCGATGTGCCACAGGTAGTCGGTAATGCGTGCGCCCCACGTCATTTGCTCCCAATTGCTGGAGGTCAGGCCGCGCAACGGAAACCACTGCAATTGCCCGCCAAAAATCACCAGCAAGGCCACACCCAGCACAAAGCCAGGAATGGCATAGCCCACCAGGATGAACAAGGTGGTGACCAGGTCAAAACGCGAACCGGCGCGCACCGCCTTGGCCACGCCCAGTGGAACGGCCACCAGGTAGCTGATGAAGAAGGTCCACAGCCCCAAGCTCATGGACACCGGCAGCTTTTCCCAGATGAGCTGGGAGACTGCTCGGTTTTGGAAGAAACTGGTGCCCAGGTCGAAATGGGCAAACTGCACCAGCATGCGCCAGAAACGCTCGGGTGCGGGTTTGTCAAAGCCATACAGCGCCTTGGCCTGTTCGATGCGTTTGGGGTCCACGCCCTGGGAGCCACGGTAGCTGAAGCCGCCTTCGGCACTGGTGCCCTTGCCTGCTTTGGCTTCGGCCAGATACTGCTCCACCGGGCCGCCGGGCACGAACTGCACCACCACAAAGGTCAGCAACAGTACGCCCAGCAGCGTGGGCACTATGAGCGCTAGGCGCTTGAGGATATAGACAAACATCAGCGGGCCCACCAGGTATCAATGGCCCAGGTCTCGCCAGGGGAATACGGCGGCAAGACGTCGGGCTTGGCCAGTCGCCACGCGTTGTAGGCCATGCGGTGGGTAGAGGCAGACCATTGCGGAATCAGGATGTAGCTATGGGCGATGACCCGGTCCAGCGCCCGGCAGGCGGGCAATAGCTCGGCTTTGGTCTTGGCGCCCACCATTTTGGCGATCAAGGCGTCGACAGCCGGGCTCTTGATGCCAGTGTGGTTGCCGGAATCCTCCTGGTCAGCCGCCTTGCTGCCGAACAGGTCGGCAAATTCTTGACCGGGGTTGTTGGTGCCGCCGTAGGCCAGTGAAGTGATGTCGAATTCAAATTTCTGCAGGCGCTGCTGATACAAGGAGAAGTCCACCGGCCGGAAGGTCATCTTGACGCCGATCTTCTCCAGATTGCGCACCCAGGGCATCACGGTACGTGCGCCCACTTCGTTGCTGTCCAGATACTCCAGCTGCAGCACCTGATTGGCCGCATTGCGCAGGGCACCGTCGCGGTATTCCCATCCCGCGTCCTTGAGCAGTTGCTGGGCCTGGCGCAGGTTGGCACGCAGGCTGTTGTTGCCATCGGTGCGCGGCGCCAGCGCCATGGGGCCAAAGCTTGCCTCGGGTATCTGGCCACGCCAGGGCTCCAGCAGCGCACGCTCTTCAGTGCCCGGCTCACCCTGGGCCTGGCAGTCGGTATTGCCAAACAGCCCTTGCACCCGCTGGTAGGCGCCATAAAACATCTGCCGGTTCATCCATTCGTAATCCAGGGCCAGGCCCAACGCTTGGCGCACCCGCGCATCCTTGAGGAAGGCATGCCGGGTGTTGAGCACATAGCTTTGAAAGCCAGTGGGCAGGCTATGCCGGAACTCTGCCTTTACCAACTCGCCGCTGTCGAACTTGCGCCCGTTGACCCGGCGTGCCCAATCGCCTGCGGAGAAGAAGCGCATCAGATCGAACTCGCCAGCCTTGAGCGCCTCCAGACGCGCGGTGTTGTCCTTGTAGATCTTGACGGTGATGCGGTCGAAGTTGGCCGTGCCCTTGCGCACATTCAAATCGCGGGCCCAGTAGGACGGGTCACGCACATACGTGACGTCCTTGCCAAATACCACCGGCCCGAGCTTGTAGGGGCCGCTGCCAATGGGAACATCCATGACGATCTTGTCGAAGGGCTTGGCCACACCGTTTTCCTCACCCCAGCGGTGGCTGAACACCGGCAGGCCGCCCACGGTAAGCGGCAATTCGCGGTTGGGCTTTTTGAAACGGTAGCGCACAGTCAGGTCGTCCAGCACATCCAGGCCAGCAACATCTTCCAGCTGACTGCGGTAGGCAGGCGACACCAAAGGCCCATTGAGGATGTCAAAGCTGTGCTTCACGTCCCGCGCCAGCACCGGATCCCCATTGTGGAAACGGGCGTTGGCGCGCAAGCGGAAGGTGGCACTCAGGTGATCAGGCGCCACTTGCACATCCTGCGCCAGCAGGCCATAACCGGACGCGGTCTCGTCCATGGAGCCGGTGAGCAGGCTGTCAAACATCAGGCCGCTGAGGTAGGCGGGAGCGGTGCCCTTGATGGTGAACGGGTTGTATTTGTCAAATGTGGAAGTGCGCAGATTGCTGACCAGACGCAGCTCGCCACCTTTGGGGGCCAGAGGGTTGACGTAGGCGAAATGATCAAAGCCGGCGGGATATTTGAGGTCATTCCAGAGCGCGTATCCATGGGCTGCCCAGACCGGAAAGGCACAAAGAGTCAGCAGGGAGAACAGCAAACGACGCATGCGACAATTCTGCACTAGAGACGGCATTTTTCATGAGGACCTATGGGCTTATTAGCAGGCAAAAAATTGTTGATCACCGGGGTGCTCTCCAATCGCTCCATTGCCTATGGCATTGCCAGAGCATGCCACCAGCAAGGTGCAGAGCTTGCATTCAGTTACGTCGGTGAGCGCTTCAAGGACCGTATTGCCGAATTCGCCGCTGAATTCGACTCCCAGTTGGTGTTCGATTGTGACGTTGCAGACGATGTGCAAATTGATGCGCTGTTCAAGGATTTGGCAACCGCGTGGCCCAGGTTTGATGGCTTTGTGCACAGCATAGGCTTTGCGCCCCGTGAAGCGATTGCCGGCAATTTCCTCGATGGCCTGAGCCGTGAAAACTTTCGTACTGCACACGACATCAGCGCCTACAGCTTCCCCGCCATGGCCAAGGCTGCCTTGCCCTACCTGAACGACAAGTCGGCATTACTGACGCTGACCTACCTGGGCGCTGAACGTATTCTTCCCCACTACAACACCATGGGACTGGCCAAAGCGTCGCTGGAATCGTCAGTTCGCTATCTGGCCGAAGCCATAGGCCATATGCCCGATGGGCGCTGCGTCCGTGTGAATGCCATCAGTGCCGGCCCCATCAAGACGGTGGCTGCCAGTGGCGTCAAGGACTTTGGCAAGCTGTTGGCCCATGTGGCCGACACTTCGCCTTTGCGGCGCAACGTGACGATTGACGAGATCGGCAACGTGGCTGCCTTCCTGCTCAGCGACTTGGCCAGCGGCATCACGGCCGAGGTCACCTATGTGGATGGCGGGCACAGCAAAACGATGGGCGCTGTAGCTGCCGAATGAAAAGCAATAATGCGGGTATGAAAACACCTATTCCTTTGCATCAACTTCCCTCCAAAAGCCTTTTCCAGAAGGGCGACGTTTTTGTTCTGTTCGGTGAGCTGTTCGGTCGCGGCTATGCCAACGGCCTGGTCAACGAAGCGCGCAAGGCCGGCATGCAGATCGTGGGCATTACCGTAGGACGGCGTGATGAAGACAACGCCCTGCGCCCACTGAATGCCGAGGAACTGGCCACCGCCGAACAGGCATTGGGCGGCAAGATCATCAACATCCCGCTCATGGCGGGCTTTGACCAGGATGCCCCCGCGGGCGGTCCCACGCCCACCGAAATGCTGGGCAGCATGACGCTCAAGACCTGGACGGAGCACAAGCTGGACTGGGCCCACATCGAGAAGTGCCGCGAAGTCGGCGTCAAACGCTTTACGACCGCGGTTGCAGAGGCCATGGCCCAGATCGATGCCCTGATCCCGCAAGGCCGCAACGTATTTTTTGCCCACACCATGGCCGGCGGCATTCCCAAGGCCAAAGTGTTTCTGGCCATTGCCAACCGGGTGTACAAAGGGCGCGGCGAGCGCTTCATGTCGTCCCAGGTGCTGCTCGACAGCGACCTGGGCAAGCTGATCCTGATGAACTTCGACGAGGTCTCCGCCAACACGTTTGGCCACCTCATCCAGGCCAGCGCCGCCATCCGCTCGCGCGTGGAAGCTGCGGGCGGCCAGGTTCGCTACTCGGCGTATGGCTACCACGGAACGGAAATCCTCATCGGCGACGAGTACGTGTGGCAGACCTATACCAACTACACCCAGGGCCTGGCCAAGATGCGCCTGGAGCGCATTGCGCAGGCTGCCTGGCAGCAAGGCGTCAAGGCAACCGTTTACAACTGTCCCGAAATCCGGACCAACTCCTCCGACATCTTTGCCGGCGTGGAGCTGCCACTGATCCCGTTGCTCAATGCGCTGAAAAAGGAGAGCGCCGGAGCCTGGACCGATGGGCAATGGCAGGCCTGCCAGGCCCTGTTGGTCGACGGCGTTTCGCTGGAGTCGGTGCTGCAGAAGGTGCTGGACTTCCAGACCAACCCTACGATGCAGCCTTTCCGGAATTTCGAAGCATGGCCCATGCCCAACCAACAGGATCAGGCCGACCTCACCATTGGCACGTCAGACGAAGTGCAGAAATTGCACAAGGACAGCAAGGCGCTGATAACCGACTTGCTCAGCAGCCTGGTGATTGAAGCCACAGGCCCCTTGATGTTCCGCGAATCGTCCGCGCCGACAGGCCCGGTGCTGTGGCTCAACCACGACATCATTGCCCGTCAGCTGGGCCAAATCCACGCCTGAGCTGCGTTGTAGATGGCGTCGACGTGACGCCATCTACGCTTTTTACGCCCTGACGCAGTCCGCGAAATAGTGGACCTTGCCGTCGGCATCCACCTCTTCCACCAGGCCGTGCACATCGGTCTCAAAGCCCGGGCAACGGGTATTGAACTCGCGTGAGAACTTGAGGTAGTCCACGATCTTCTTGTTGAAGACTTCCCCCGGAATCAGCAGCGGGATGCCGGGTGGGTACGGCGTCACCAGGCCCACGGTGATGCGGCCTTCCAGTTCGTCAATGGCCACGCGCTCGGTCTTGCGTTGGGCAATGTGCGCGTAGGCGTCGCTGGGCTTCATGGCCGGCGTCAGATCGCTCAGGTACATCTCGGTGGTGAGACGCGCAATGTCGTACTTGGCGTACAAGGCATGCAGGTGCTGGCAGAGGTCTGCCAGGCCCATTTTTTCGTAGCGTGGATATTTCTTGCAGAACTCCGGCAGGATGCGCCACATGGGCTGATTCTTGTCGTAGTCGTCCTTGAACTGCTGCAGCGCGGTCAACATGCTGTTCCAGCGGCCCTTGGTGATGCCGATGGTGAACATGATGAAGAAGCTGTACAAGCCGGTCTTTTCCACCACCACGCCGTGTTCGGCCAGGAACTTGGTCACGATGCTAGCCGGGATACCTGTCTTGGCGAACTTGCCGTTCAGGTCCATGCCGGGCGTAACGATGGTGGCCTTGATCGGGTCCAGCATGTTGAAGCCGGCGGCCATTTTGCCGAAACCGTGCCAGTTGGCCTTGGCGGTCTTGCTCTCGCCCTTGATGACCCAGTCAGATGCGCGGCCAATGCCCTCGTCCGCCAGCTTGTCCGGTCCCCAGACCTTGAACCACCAGTCGTCACCGTACTCTTCGTCCACCTTGCGCATGGCGCGGCGGAAGTCCAGCGCTTCGGCAATGCTTTCTTCCACCAAAGCGGTACCTCCCGGAGGCTCCATCATGGCGGCGGCCACGTCGCAGCTGGCAATGATGCTGTACTGCGGCGAGGTGGAGGTGTGCATCAGGTAAGCCTCGTTGAACAGCGGACGGTCCAGCTTGACCGTCTGCGAGTCCTGCACCAGCACGTGGCTGGCCTGGCTGATACCGGCCAGCAGCTTGTGAATGGACTGGGTGGAATACACCACGGCGTGCTTGGGGCGCGAACGCTTCTTGCCCATGGCGTGGTACGTGCCATAGAAAGGGTGGAACGCAGCGTGGGGCAGCCACGCCTCGTCAAAGTGCAGGTTGTCCACGTAGCCGTCGAGCATGTCCTTGACGGTTTCGGTGTTGTAGAGCACGCCGTCATAGGTGCTCTGGGTAATGGTGAGCACGCGGGGCTTGACCTTCTTGGCGTCCACGCCCTTGAGCAAAGGGTTGGCCTTGATCTTGGCCTGGATGGCGGCGGGCTCGAACTCTTCGCGGGGAATCGGGCCAATGATGCCGAAATGGTTGCGCGTGGGCTTGAGGAACACCGGCACCGCGCCGGTCATGATGATGCTGTGAAGCACCGACTTATGGCAGTTGCGATCCACCACCACCACGTCATCGGGCGCCACTGTGTGGTGCCAGACAATCTTGTTGGAGGTGCTGGTGCCGTTGGTCACAAAGAAGCAATGGTCGGCATTGAAGATACGCGCCGCATTGCGCTCGCTGGCACCGATGGCGCCGTCATGGTCCAGCAACTGGCCCAGCTCTTCCACGGCATTGCAGACGTCGGCACGCAGCATGTTTTCGCCAAAAAACTGGTGAAACATCTGGCCCACCGGGCTTTTCAGGAAAGCGACACCACCCGAGTGGCCGGGGCAGTGCCAGCTGTAGGAGCCGTCTTCGGCGTAATCCAGCAAGGCCTTGAAGAACGGCGGCTGCACGCCTTCCAGATAGCTCTTGGCTTCCCGGATGATGTGGCGTGCCACAAACTCCGGCGTGTCCTCAAACATATGGATGAAGCCGTGCAGCTCGCGCAGGATGTCATTGGGAATATGGCGGCTGGTCTTGGTTTCGCCGTACACGTAGATCGGCACGTCCAGGTTTTTGCGGCGCACTTCTTCTATGAAGTGGCGCAGGTTCAGCACTGCGGGGTCCAGATCGGGGCCGGGTGTGAACTCTTCATCGTCAATCGACAGGATGAAGGCACTGGCGCGGCTTTGCTGTTGCGCAAATTGACTTAAGTCACCGTAGCTGGTGACGCCCAGCACCTCGAAGCCCTCCGACTCTATGGCCTGCGCCAGGGCACGGATGCCCAGACCCGACGTGTTCTCGGAGCGAAAGTCCTCGTCGATGATGATGATGGGAAAGCGAAACTTCATGAAAGGCCTCCAACGACTGGGCGAAAATCAGCAAATAGGCGCGAAGTGTAAGTACATATGGTGTGGGTTTTATGGTGCCCCTCACTATTTGGCCCACAATGTGGCGTCATCAACACATCGGGATTCCTGAATATGGCTGAATCGACCGTCTGGTGGCTCATTACTGGAGGCGCCGTGGCAGCCGAGCTGCTGACCGGCACGTTTTACCTGCTGATGCTATCCATCGGCTTTGCGGCGGCAGCGGCGGCTGCGCATCTGGGACTGGGGCTTGCCGCGCAAATCGTGACGGCGGCTGTGGTGGGAGGTGGCGCCGTGGTGCTCTGGCACCTGCGCCAGATGAAGCGCCACAAAGAACCGGCCGCGCAGGCCAATGCCAATGTCAATCTGGACATTGGTGAGACCGTGCAGATCGACCAATGGAACCCCGACGGCACTGCCGATGTCCATTACCGGGGCGCCCGCTGGACGGCCATTCACCGTAGCGGTGTAGTCCCCAGTGCCGGTCCCCACCGGGTTGCCGAATTGGTAGGCAACCGTCTTCTGGTCGACAAGGCCTGATTCTGAATTACCCAACCTGGAAGCACCATGGAAATTGCAATCGTCTTATTGGTTATCGCAGTACTGTTCATCAGCCGCAGCGTCAAAGTCGTGCCGCAGCAGCACGCCTGGGTGGTGGAGCGCCTGGGCAAGTACCACGGCACCCTCACCCCGGGCCTCAACATCCTGGTGCCCTTTGTGGACAAGGTGGCCTACAAACACGTCCTCAAAGAAATCCCGCTGGATATCGCCAGCCAGGTGTGCATCACCAGGGACAACACCCAACTGCAGGTGGACGGCATTCTGTACTTCCAGGTCACCGACGCCATGCGGGCCAGTTATGGCTCAAGCAATTACATCGTGGCCATATCCCAGCTGGCGCAGACCAGTCTGCGTTCGGTCATCGGCAAGCTGGAGCTCGACAAGACGTTTGAAGAGCGTGACATCATCAACGCCCAGGTGGTAGCGGCCATTGACGAGGCGGCGCTGAACTGGGGCGTGAAGGTCTTGCGCTATGAAATCAAGGACCTGACGCCGCCTAAGGAAATCCTGCATGCCATGCAGGCCCAGATCACCGCCGAGCGTGAAAAGCGTGCCCTGATTGCCGCGTCTGAGGGGCGCCGCCAGGAGCAGATCAACATCGCCACCGGCGAACGCGAAGCCTTCATCGCCCGCTCCGAAGGCGAGAAACAGGCCGCCATCAATCAGGCCCAGGGCCAGGCCGCATCCATCACGGCAGTGGCGGACGCCACCGCACAGGCGATCGAACGCATTGCTGCCGCCATCCGCCAACCTGGCGGTGAACAGGCGGTGCAGCTCAAGGTTGCGGAAAAGGCGGTGGAGGCCTATAGCAAGGTCGCAGCCGACGCCACCACCACTCTCATCATTCCCGGCAATATGAGCGAAGTGTCCACGTTGATTGCAACCGCAATGAAAATGGTGCAAAGCACAAAATAGCCTGTACGCCGGATTAAACTGGGTATCCATACTGCCACGGAGATAGCCTTGCCACCCAGCGAATCCAAAGCAACCGTTTACGTCCAGGCGCCTAATCGCAGAGCAGACTCCCGCCACGCGCCTATAGACCGCGCGGCAGTCTGGTTCAATCTCGGACTGGCCATTGGAGAAACCTGCGAACTCAAAGACGTCAGCATGTCGGGTTTCGGCATTCAGTGTGACGAGTGGCAGCTGCCCGTCTTCCTGGGGGCCGAGGGCAAGTCCTTTTACTGCGTCTTGCTACTGGGTGAAGCCCACTTCGGCTGCATGGCGCGAGTCGCGGCCACCCAGGGCAACCAATACGGGCATGTCGGATTTCATTTTGAAGCCATTCCGGAGAACAGCATTCGCCTGCTGCACGGGCTGATCGAGTGCATGGCCCAGCGCGATGAGCGGATCCGCGCGTTGGAAGCCCTGACGAAGAACGCAGTGACCAAATAGGTTAGCCAGGACCACTGACGAAGGCCTCAACCCGATTGAGGTATTTCAAGGCGACGCGCGCAGTTGCTCGAAGTATGTGACGTTGACTACATCACCGCGTAGCAATGAAGACAACGATTGTTTGGATTGTTGGCAAATGCCGCTGCACCTTGCTGCATTTGGTGTTTTGTCTGGGCGCTTCGGCTTCACTTCGAAGAGTCGCATTTCCCGAGTGATACATGGCCGCCGCCACTCGCCAAGGAGCCTTGATTGCTCAATCTATTGCCGGAGTGAGGGTGACCTGTTGGCCAATTCCGCGACGATGGAAAAAACATGGCACGGAAGGTGCGGTTAGGACGTTGCGCGGACAAAAGTCCTGCCGAATCGTGGTCCTTCTAACGAGAGTCGCAGACACGTCAGGCTGACATGGTCGTGGCTACGCAACCTTGTTCTTCAACCTCTCTGAATGGATCATCCCAATGGCTAAACTTCGGCAAATCGCCTTCTATGGCAAAGGTGGTATCGGTAAATCAACCACCTCTCAAAACACCCTGGCCGCACTGAGCGATCTGGGCCAGAAGATTCTCATCGTCGGCTGCGACCCCAAGGCCGACTCCACCCGCCTGATCCTGCACGCAAAGGCCCAGGACACCATTCTGTCCCTGGCTGCGGAAGCCGGCTCTGTGGAGGACCTGGAACTCGAAGACGTGATGAAAGTGGGTTACAAAAACATTCGCTGCGTGGAGTCCGGTGGTCCTGAGCCAGGTGTGGGCTGCGCCGGTCGCGGCGTGATCACCTCAATCAACTTCCTCGAAGAAAACGGGGCCTATGACGGAATGGACTACGTGTCCTACGACGTGCTGGGTGACGTGGTGTGCGGCGGCTTTGCCATGCCCATCCGCGAAAACAAGGCACAGGAAATCTACATCGTCATGTCCGGCGAAATGATGGCCATGTACGCAGCCAACAACATCTCCAAGGGGGTTCTCAAGTACGCCAACTCGGGCGGTGTGCGCCTGGGCGGCCTAGTCTGCAATGAGCGCCAGACCGACAAGGAATACGAACTGGCTGAAGCACTGGCCGGCATGCTGGGCTCCAGGCTGATCCACTTCGTACCGCGCGACAACATCGTGCAGCACGCCGAGCTGCGTCGCATGACCGTGATCGAATACGCACCTGATTCCAAGCAGGCCGACGAATACCGAACCCTGGCCAGCAAGGTGCACAACAACGCCGGCAATGGCACCATTCCCACCCCCATCACCATGGATCAGCTCGAAGACATGCTGATGGAATTCGGGATCATGGAAACCATCGATGAAACGCAAGTGGGCTTGAAAGCTGCTGAGGTGGCCGCAGCCGCTTAATACGAGCCGGGCTGGCTCCTCGGTTTTACAAAAACACAACGCACAAACGAAAAAAGCGATTGCAGTGCAATCGCTTTTCCGTTGGGTGGGTTTTTGGGCGGATTGCTGGAACAACCCTCTTGAAGCCCGAATGAATGCTAACTATCTGGCGGAGCAGGCGGGATTCGAACCCGCGGTGGGTTTTACCCCACGCACGCTTTCCAGGCGTGTGACTTAAACCGCTCATCCACCGCTCCAGAGCCTATGATTCTAACATCAAGATCTGACTAAATTCCGCGAATTGGCAGATCAATCGTGATCGCGCTGCATGTTTGGCAAGGCCTGCTCAATGGCTTCGCGTACAGCTTCCTCTATTTGCAGATGCAAAGAAGGGAGCAGGGTGCTGAATTGCGCCTCAAACAGCTCCAGGGCTATTGAGCGCAGCTCCGCCTCCAGCTGCGGGCGCACTTGCCAGATGACTTTTTGCGCCAAGGCGTTCCGGTCAATTTGCTGCGGCACAACGTTGGTGGGTGCGGCGGGCGACGCTGATGGCGCGGGCGCCGTCCCACCTGCAGGTGGTTGCACGACCTGCGTCAGGGTAGGAACGTAGCGGGGAGGCATGCGGTTTGGCACAGTGTCACTCCCCTGCCCTGGTTGTCAGATCATGCCGAGTGATGGTGTAGCCCAATTCCGTATAACGCTTCCAGCGGCGACGCGCCTGGCTGCGATCCTGCTCATCGGTACTGACCACTTCAATCACCCGCTGGAACTGCTCAAAGCCCTGGGGCACATCGTCCGACAGATTGACCAGGATCGGCACATCGGCATGCAAGGGCTGATCCGCACTCTGCAGCAGGACTGCCGAACGGGCTTTGACTGCGGCTGGTGCCGTAGCGTCGCAATGGGTGATGAAATCCACCGGCCCCAGATTCCAGAGCGCCTTGTCCAGTTCTCCCACCATCTGCGCACTGGAGCGCACCAGCAAGCGCGCGCCCGTGGCACTGGCTTTGCGCAGCAGCCGGCAGGTGTAGACCAGCCTGTCCGGCGCACCGAAGTGAAAGGCTATTTCGGTCACTTGTCTACTTGGCTGCCGCTTGTGCGGGGGTCAGGAGGTACTCGACCAACAGTCCTACGGGGCGACCGGTCGCGCCCTTGGCTGCCCCACTCTTCCAGGCAGTGCCCGCAATGTCCAGGTGCGCCCACGGATACTTTTCCGTAAAGCGTTGCAGATACTTGGCCGCGGTCACGGCGCCTGCCGCACGACCAGCCACATTGGTCACGTCGGCAAACTGGGTCTTGAGGCCCTCGGCATATTCCTCGTCCAGCGGCATGCGCCAGCACAGGTCCTGCGCAGCATCGCCGGCAGCGCCCAGCGCCTGGGCCAATGCCTCATCCGAAGAGAACAATCCGCTGCGAACCGCACCCAGTGCCACCACACAGGCACCAGTGAGCGTGGCAATGTCAATCACCGCCTTGGGTTTGAAGCGCTCGGCATAGGTGAGTGCATCGCACAGCACCAGGCGACCTTCTGCATCGGTGTTGAGAATTTCGATGGTCTGGCCGCTCATGCTGGTCACCACATCGCCGGGTTTGACGGCACGGCCATTGAGCAGGTTTTCGCAGGCGGGGATCAGCCCCACCACGTTGATGGCAGGCTTGAGCTCGGACAGCGTGCGGAACACGCCCAGCACGCTGGCGGCCCCGGACATGTCGAACTTCATTTCGTCCATCTCGGCTGCAGGCTTGATGGAGATGCCGCCGCTGTCGAAGGTGATGCCTTTGCCCACCAGAACCGTCGGCGCCGCAGACTTGGCCGCGCCGCTGTACTTCAGCACGATGAAGCGCAGAGGCTCTTCCGATCCCTGTGCCACGGCCAGGAAGGCGCCCATGCCGAGTTTGGTAACGGCCTTCGCGTCCAGCACATCACAGGTGATGCGGGCATGTTTTGCCAGGCTTTGCGCAGCTTTTGCCAGCACCGTGGGCGTCGCATGGTTGGCCGGACGGTTGGCCCATTCCTTGGCAAACTCCACTCCCGCAACCACCGCGGTGGCGCGCTCGAAGCCGCCAGCCAGCTCATCCGCGTTACCCGCGCCCACCAACACCGATTGCAACACCCGGGCTTCGCCCTTGGACTTGGTCGTCGTGTAGCTGTAACTGGCATCTGCCGTGGCGGCCACGGCAGCGCGCAAGGCAGCAGCGCTGGGGTTGGAGGCAAACACCACCACCAGCTTCTTGAGCTTGTCGGACTTGGCTGCGGCATAGGCCGCACTCACGGCGCTTCGGACCTGTTTGGCGCTACCGTCCCCAATGCCGGCCAGCACCACGCGGGCAGCTTGCACCACCGGCGGCTTGTACAAGGCCAGGACTTTTCCCGCTTTGGTCTGTGCATCGCCGTCCTTGAGGGCACGGCCTATCAGAGCGGAGAACCCATCCTTGGCGGGTTTGTAGTCATCACCCAGCAACACCAGCAGCGCGTCGCATTTTTCGGTGGCAGCCTGAGCAAGGCTGAGGGACTTGAGTTCAAAGTTCATAATTCGGGTTCTTCCTTCGACGCAATGTTATTCCATTCCTCCATCCGCAAAGAACTTGCCCGTAGTTTCGGGGCCACGCTGGTCGTATTGGCAACCGTGGTCATGACCATGACGCTGATCCGCACCGTCGGAGAAGCCTCACGCGGAACCTTCAACCCCACCGATGTGATGATCGTCATGGGCTACACCGTGCTATCGGACATGCCCACCATCCTGTCCATGAGCCTGTTCATCGCCATCCTGAGCGTGCTCACCCGCATGTACAAGGACAGTGAAATGGTGATCTGGTTCGGCAGTGGACGTGGACTGACTTCGCTACTGACACCATTGCTGCGCTTTGCCTGGCCCATTCTGGTGATCATCGTGGTCCTGGCTTTCCTGATTCTTCCCTGGGCGTTTGGCCGTATCGAGGACCTGCGTGACCGCTATGAGAAGCGTGGGGATATTGCCCGCATCCAGCCAGGGCAGTTTCAGGAATCCGCCAATGGCGACCGTGTCTTCTTCATCGAAAAGAATTCCGAAAACAAGGAAGTCGGCAACAACGTCTTCATCGCCACCAACGAACAAGACAAGCAGACCATTACCTCCGCGCGCAGCGGCCATATTGAAGTCATTGGGCCGGACAAGTTCCTGGTACTGCAAAACGGACAACGCCTGGAGCGCAATGTTGGCAAGGCAGACATGACCGTGAGCGAGTTTGAACGCTACGGTGCCCGCGTGGGCGCCGATGACGTTTCAGCCCGTACCTACATCCCATCCAGTTCCCTGACAACCATGCAACTGCTGCAGGAGTCCAATCCGCAGTATCTGGGCGAGCTGTCCTGGCGCATAGGCCTGGTGCTGGCAGCATTCAACTTCATCATCATTGGCGTAGCCGTCGCGGGGACCAACCCGCGCGTAGGCCGGGTGGCCAACCTGGGATTCGCTTTCCTGATCTTCGTGGCGTACTTCAACTTCCTGGTTCTGGGCAAGAGCTGGGTGGAGTCCGGGCGCATGCAGTTCGCTCCGTTTCTGTTGGGGCTGCATGGCGCCGCCCTGGTTCTGGGGCTGCTCTGGCTGGCCAAGCGCAACAACAATTGGGTCTTGCGTCTGAAACGGCACAACACAGACCAGTCCACCGAAAGCAGCCCCTCATGAAAACCGTTCGTCGATTGCTGTACCGCGAGGTGGTCATCGCCGTGGCACTGGTGACCCTGGGCTTTGTGGCGCTGTTTTTCTTCTTTGACCTGGTGGAAGAGCTGCAGTCTGTCAACCGTAGCGGAGCCCTGGGCTATCGCATCCCGCAGGCGCTGATCTATATCGGCCTGACCATGCCCAACCACATCTACGAACTCATGCCCATCACGGTGTTGATCGGCACGATCTTCGTCATGGCCCGGCTGGCGCAGAGTTCGGAGTTCACCATCCTGCGCACCAGCGGCTTGGGCCCCTGGCGGGCACTGCGCACCCTGCTCACCTTGGGCTTGGTCTTCGTGTTGTTCACCTTCGCCGTGGGCGACTACATCGCGCCGCTGGCCGACAGGACGGCGCAGCTTCTCAAGGCCCGGTTTCAAGGCCAGGTGACGGTGGGCAAGACCGGCGCATGGCTGAAGGAAAAGCAGGCCTACGGCAGTTTTGCGGTCAATGTGGGCGCACTCTCGGGTGATGGCGACATGAAGGATGTGCGCATATTCGAGTTTGACAACCGAGGCCATCTGGTGTCCGTCACCCAGGGACAGACCGCCACCTTTGGCGAGCACGATGACTGGTTGCTCAGCGGCGTGGATCGCACCGAGTTCACCACCGTCGACAACCAGTCCGGCCATGTGGATAGGACCTTCCCGCCCAGCTTTCGCTGGCCCACGGGCGTAACTGCCGAAATGGTGGCTGCGGCCGTGTTGCGGCCCGAGCGCATGGGAACCATCGACCTGTTCCAGTACATGCAACACCTGAGCTCCAACAACCAGTCGGCCCAGAAATACGAAATCCAGTTCTGGAAAAAGGTGTTCTACCCCTTGAGCTGTCTGGTGATGGTGGTGCTGGCCCTTCCCTTTGCCTACTTCCATTTCCGCTCCGGCAGCATTGCGAGCTATGTGTTCGGTGGCGTCATGGCGGGCATCAGCTTTGTGCTGCTGAACAACGTGCTCAGCGACCTGGGCACCCTGCAAGGCTGGCAGCCCTGGTTTACCGCAGCCCTGCCGGGGCTGATCTATTCCATACTGTCCCTGACCGCCTTCACCTGGCTGGTTCTCAAGCGATGAGCGCTACTGCCCCACATGCCATCGTGCTATTCGCGCACGGATCGCGTGACCCTCTGTGGCACAAGCCGATGGAGGCAGTGGCGCACCAGATTGCCCAATCCCACCCCCACGTGCTGGTGCGTTGCGCCTATCTGGAGTTGAGCACGCCCGATCTAGCAACCGTGTGTCATGCATTGGTCGACCAAGGTTGCCGGGAAATTGCGGTTCTTCCCATGTTTCTGGGGGTTGGAAAACACGCCCGGGAAGATCTGCCGTTGCTGATTGCCGGATTGCGCCAACAACACCCCGCCGTCCAATTCGATCTCAAGCCGGCGGTCGGGGAAGACCCGCGCCTGATACAGCTTCTGGCTGGCATTGCAGCTGAGTAAGCGTGGCTTCGGCCTACGCCTGTTGTGGATAATGATCTTGGTTATTATTCCTTTTGGGTATTAAAAGATCACACTGGCAACCCCATGAACCTTCACCAATTCCGTTTTGTGCAGGAAGCTGCGCGCCGCAATCTCAATCTGACCGAGGCCGCCAAAGCACTCCATACCTCCCAGCCCGGCGTGTCCAAAGCCATCATTGAGCTGGAAGAGGAGCTGGGCATCGAAATCTTCGCCCGCCACGGCAAACGCCTCAAAC
Organism: Rhodoferax sp. GW822-FHT02A01; assembly: GCF_038784515.1. Taxonomy (NCBI): domain Bacteria; kingdom Pseudomonadati; phylum Pseudomonadota; class Betaproteobacteria; order Burkholderiales; family Comamonadaceae; genus Rhodoferax; species Rhodoferax sp. GW822-FHT02A01. The sequence continues at coordinate 4,376,816 of NZ_CP152376.1, read as the reverse complement.
GCATCACCGAGCCGGGCCAGCATGTGCTGCGCAGCATCGAGCTCATCATGGGCGAAGTGGGCAATCTCAAGCGCATTGGCGAGCAGTACAGCACCCAGGACAGCGGCACGCTGTCGATTGCAACCACCCACACCCAGGCCCGCTACGTGCTGCCCGAAAAAGTGGCAGCCCTGCGCGCCGCCTACCCCAAGGTCAACATCAGCCTGCACCAGGGTGCGCCCGGCCAGGTTGCGCGCATGCTGATCGACGATGTGGCCGAAATCGGCATTGCCACCGAGTCTCTGTCGGACTACGCTGAACTGGTCACCCTGCCCTGCTACGAGTGGCAACATATGCTCGTAGTGCCTGCGGACCATCCGCTGGCCAAGCAGGAACACTTCACACTGGCCGACATCGCCAAAGAGCCGCTGATCACCTACCACCCGTCTTTCACGGGCCGCACCAAGATTGACACCGCGTTTGCCCACGCCCATCTGGAGCCACGGGTGGCACTGGAAGCCATCGACTCCGACGTGATCAAGACCTATGTGCGACTGGGCATGGGCATTGGCATTGCAGCTGAAATGGCGGTCCAGGACATCCTGGAAGACTGCGCCAACAACGGTGGCAAGGGTGGACTGGTGGCGCGCCCTGCAGGGCAACTGTTTGGAAACAACATCACCCGCGTGGCATTCAAGCGCAGCGCTTACCTGCGCAACTTTGTCTACACCTTCGCCGAGTTACTCAGCAACCGCCTGAGCCGCGATCTGATCATCAAAGCCATGACCGGGCACGTAAACGACTATGAACTCTGAAACCCGATTCAGCACTCCGGCGATCAACAGCCGCCTGCCCAACGTGGGCACCACCATCTTTACCGTGATGTCGGCGCTGGCCTTGCAGCACAAGGCCGTCAACCTGGGCCAGGGCTTTCCGGACTTTGCCTGCGATCCGGCCCTGGTCGATGCCGTCACCCAGGCCATGCAGGCCGGCCACAACCAATACCCGCCCATGATCGGCGTGCCGGCCCTGCGTCAGGCCATTGCTTCCAAGGTGCAGGCCCTGCACGGCCACAGCTACAACCCGGACACCGAGATCACCATCACCGCCGGGGCCACGCAAGCCATCATCACCGCCATCCTGGCCATCGTGCATCCGGGCGACGAAGTCATCGTGCTGGAGCCCTGCTACGACAGCTATGTGCCCAATATCGAACTGGCCGGTGGCATTGCCGTGCGCGTACCGCTCACACCCGGCACCTTCCGCCCGGACTTTGACAAGATTGCCGCAGCGCTCAGCCCGCGCACCCGCGCCATCATCATCAACTCCCCGCACAACCCCAGCGCCACCGTGTGGACCGAAGCGGACATGCGCACGCTGCAGGATCTGCTGGCGCCCACCGACGTGCTGCTCATTAGCGATGAGGTCTATGAGCACATGGTGTTTGACGGGCAGACGCACCAAAGTGCCGCCCGCTTTCCGGCGCTGGCGGCGCGCGCCTTCATCGTCTCCAGCTTTGGCAAAACCTACCACGTCACCGGCTGGAAGGTCGGCTATGTGGCTGCCCCGGCAAGCCTGACAGCGGAATTCCGCAAGGTGCACCAGTTCAATGTGTTCACCGTCAACACCCCTGTGCAATACGGTTTGGCCCAGTACATGGCTGACCCCACTCCGTACCAGAACCTGCCCGCCTTCTACCAGCGTAAGCGGGACCTGTTCCGCGATGGCCTGGGCAAGACCCGGCTGCGCCTGCTGCCCAGCCAGGGCAGCTACTTCCAGTGCGTGGATATTTCCGAGGTCAGTGACCTCAATGAAGCCGACTTTTGCCAGTGGCTCACCAAAGAGATTGGCGTGGCTGCCATTCCGCTGTCTGCCTTTTACGGCAACGGATTCGACCAACGCGTGGTGCGCTTCTGCTTCGCCAAGCAGGACGCCACCCTGCTTACGGCACTGGAGCGGCTGCAAAAGCTCTAAGCGCGCACTGGGCCCCGCGCTTGGCGGGGTGCCTCAGCTCAGTTGCGCCCAGGCCTTGTCCAGCCGCTTGACGCTGACCGGCTGCGGTGTGCGCAGCTCTTGCGCAAAGAAGCTCACCCGCAGCTCTTCCAGCAGCCAGCGGAATTCCAGCATGCGGTCGTCCACCACGCCTTTGCGCTCGGCCACCAGACGCCAGTAGCGCTGCTCCAGCGGACGCAGTTCGGCCAGCCGGGCGGCATCGCGCGCAGGGTCGGCGCGGTACTTTTCCAGGCGCAGGGTGATGGCCTTGAGGTAGCGGGCCAGGTGCTGCAAGCGGTCCCAGGGTGCGGCATGCAGAAAGCGCTTGGGCATGAGGCGCTGCAACTGCTGAGCGGCGTCGGCGGTGGCCTCTGCAGCGTTCTTGCTGTCCTTGATCTTGCGGGCGGCGGCGGCGTATTCCTGCAGGATGACTCCCGCCAGCCGCGCCACCTCGGTGGCAATCAGCGTGAGGCGGCCACGCCCCTCCTCCACCCGCTTCTTGAAGGCAAATTCGTCTGTGGGCAGCGGGTCCAGCAAAAAGGCGCGATCCAGTGCCAACGCAATGATCTGCTCACGCAATTCCTCGAGGGTGCCGCCTGAGGTGGCACTGTCCTTGGCGCCTTCGGTACGGCCCACCTGCATATAGGCCACAGCCATCTTCTGCAGGTCAGGAATGTTCTTTTCCAGGTACTTGAGCGCGTCCTTGATCTGCAGTGCAAACAGGCGGCGCAGGCCGGCGCGGTGCCTGGCGGCGGCCGTCTCGGGCTCATCAAACACTTCGATGGTGACCGCGTCGCCGCCGTCAATCAGCGCCGGAAAGCCGATCAGCGTCTGGCCGCCCTTGCGGATTTCCAGCAGCTCGGGCAGTTCGCCAAAGGTCCATGCTGTGTGGCGCTTTTCCGTGGCCACGGGTGGCGTTGCGGGTTGTTTGCTGGCACTTGGGTTCGGCGAAGCGGCAACCGGCTTTGCACCATGCGCTTGCGCCGTTTCTCTCGTAGCGGCCGGCGCAGCTGTCGCAGCGCCTTGGCCCAGCTTCAAATTGGCCAAAGCCTGAAACGCTCCGCGCGCCTGCTTGCCCCATTCGGCCTTGAGCGCACCCAGGTTGCGGCCATGGCCCAGTACCCGGCCATGCTCATCCACCACACGGAAGTTCATGAAAAAATGCGGGGGGAGCATGTCCACCTTGATATCGGCCCGCACCACATCCACCGATGTGGCGTCACGTACCAGCTTCAGCACCGCATCGGTGAGGCTGCCTGCGCCAAAGCGTGCCGGGTCGTTGAGCGCTTCAGCGAAGCGCGTGGCGGTTTCCGGCAGCGGCACCAGACGGGAGCGTGGCCGCTGGTGCAGCGTCTTGATCAGCGCCTGGATCTTTTCGCGCAGCATGCCGGGCACCAGCCATTCGCAGCGCTCCTCGTTTACCTGGTTGAGCACAAACAGCGGCACGGTCACGGTCAGGCCGTCATGCGCGTCGCCCGGCTCATGCAGATAAGTGGCGGCGCAGTCCACGCCCCCTAAGCGAATCGTCTTGGGAAACGAGGCGGTGGTGATGCCCGCAGCCTCGTGGCGCATCAGCTCTTCGCGGGTAAGCATCAACAGACGCGGGTTCTGCTTGACCGCTTCGCGGTACCAGTTCTCAAAGCTGTAGCCGCTGCACACGTCGGCCGGTAGCTGCTGGTCGTAGAAGGCATAGATCAGCTCATCGTCCACCAGCACGTCCTGGCGGCGTGCCTTGTGTTCCAGCTCCTCCACCTGCGCAATCAGTTTGCGGTTGGCGGCCAGAAACGGCAGCTTGGTTTCCCACTCGTTTCCAACCAATGCCTCGCGGATGAAGATTTCGCGCGCGCCCTGCAAGTCGACCCGGCCATAGTTCACCTTGCGCCCGCTGTAGACCACGATGCCGTACAGCGTGGCTCGCTCCAGCGCCACCACTTCGGCGGCCTTCTTTTCCCAGTGCGGGTCCAGCAACTGTTTCTTCAGCAGATGGCCACCCACCTGCTCCAGCCACTGCGGCTCGATGGCCGCGATGCCGCGGCCAAACAGGCGCGTGGTCTCCACCAGTTCGGCCGCCACGATCCAGCGCCCCGGCTTCTTCACCAGATGCGCACCCGGATGCGGGAAGAACTTGATGCTGCGTGCGCCCAGGTATTCGCCCGACGCGCCGTCGGTCTCCAGCTTGCAGCCCACATTGCCCAGCAAACCTGCCAGCATGGACAGGTGCAGCTGTTCGTAGCTGGCTGGCGTGGTGTTCAAGCGCCACTTGTGTTCGGCCACCACCGTGTGCAGCTGGCTGTGGATGTCACGCCACTCGCGCACACGCCGCATGTTCACAAAGTTCTGGCGCAGCAGCTGCTCGTATTGGCGGTTGCTCAATTTATGGGAAGTGACTGGGTGCGCCGACATCAAGCGGAGCGCGGAGGCGCCAGCCGCCCCCCTGCTCGCGTGCCCATTTGCCTCACTACCACCGCGTGCGTCGTGAATCCACTTCCACAGCCGCAGATAGCCGCTGAACTCGCTCTTCTCGTCGTCAAACTTGGCATGCGCCTGATCGGCCTGCTGCTGCGCCTCCATGGGCCGGTCGCGCACGTCCTGCACGCTCAGGGCCGAGGCAATCACCAGCACCTCGTCCAAGGCGCCACGGCTGCGCGCCTCCAGAATCATGCGGCCCACCCGCGGGTCCAGCGGCAGGCGCGAAAGCTCCTGGCCCATAGGCGTGATCTCATTGGCGTCATCCACCGCGCCCAGTTCGTTGAGCAATTGGTAACCGTCTGCAATGGCGCGGCCCGAAGGGCGGTCGATGAACGGGAAGTCTTCCACAATGCCCAGGTGCAGCGACTTCATCCGCAGAATCACTCCGGCCAGCGAGGAGCGCAGGATTTCGGGGTCGGTAAAGCGCTCGCGCCCTTCAAAATCCTTCTGGTCGTACAGGCGAATGCAGATGCCGTTGGCCACGCGCCCACATCGCCCGGCGCGCTGGTTGGCGGCGGCCTGGCTGATGGGCTCCACCAGCAACTGCTCCACCTTGCTGCGAAAGCTGTAGCGCTTGACGCGGGCCGTACCCGCATCGATGACGTAACGGATGCCTGGCACGGTGAGCGAGGTTTCGGCCACATTGGTGGCCAGCACGATGCGCCGCCCGTTGTGGCTGTCAAAGATGCGGTCCTGCTCAGCCTGCGACAGGCGGGCAAACAGCGGCAGCACCTCGGCATTGCGAAACACGGGCTGATGACTCAGGTGCTTGCGCACGTGATCAGCTGCCTCGCGGATTTCGCGCTCGCCGGGCAGAAACACCAGGATGTCGCCCGCATTGTGGGCATCGCGCCAAAGCTCGTCCACCGCATCGGCAATGGCGGAGTTGAGGTCGTATTCGCGGCTTTCCTCGAACGGGCGATAGCGCTGCTCCACAGGGAACATGCGGCCCGAAACCATGATGATGGGTGCCGGGCCGCTCCTGGACTCAAAGTGCTTGGCAAAGCGGTCCGCATCAATCGTGGCCGAGGTGACCACGATCTTCAAGTCTGGCCGATGCGGCAGGATTTCACGCAGGTAGCCCAGCAGAAAGTCGATGTTGAGGCTGCGCTCGTGCGCCTCGTCGATGATGATGGTGTCGTAGGCGTTGAGCAGCGGGTCGGTCTGGGTCTCGGCCAGCAAAATGCCGTCGGTCATCAGCTTGACGGATGCATCCTTCGACAAACGATCCTGAAACCGCACCTTGTAACCCACCACATCGCCCAGCGGCGTCTTGAGCTCCTCGGCAATGCGCTTGGCCACGCTGCTGGCGGCAATGCGCCGCGGCTGGGTGTGACCGATCAGCCTGCCGCGCTGCCCTGCCGGATAGTTCAGCTTGCCGCGACCCATGGCCAGGGCGATCTTGGGGAGCTGCGTGGTCTTGCCCGATCCGGTCTCGCCGCACACGATGATGACCTGGTGGCGCTGCATGGCGGCCATGATTTCGTCGCGTTTGCCCGACACGGGCAGCGACTCGGGAAAATCGATTTGCAAAGGGCTGGCTATCAAGGGACTCACTTCGTAGAGAATCGGGAATTATCCTCTGCCGCCTCATCTACAGCGCCCCATGACCTCCGTCTTCAATTTCACCTTTGTGCCCTGGTTCCGCTCGGTGGCGCCCTACATCCACAAATTCCGCAACCAGACCTTTGTGGTGGGCATTGCCGGCGAGGCCATTGCCGCGGGCAAACTGCCCAGCCTAGCGCAGGATCTGGCCATGATCCAGAGCATGGGCGTGAAGATCGTCCTGGTGCACGGCTTCAGGCCGCAAGTGGCCGAGCAGCTCAAGGCCAAGGGGCATGCGGCCAAGTACTCGCATGGCATCCGCATCACCGACGAAGTGGCGCTGGACAGTGCGCAGGAGGCCGCTGGCCAGTTGCGCTATGAAATCGAAGCGGCGTTCAGCCAGGGTCTGCCCAACACCCCCATGGCCGACTCCACGGTGCGGGTGATATCGGGCAACTTCCTTACCGCCAGACCCGTGGGCATTGTCGACGGCGTGGACTTCCAGCACAGCGGCGTGGTGCGCAAGGTGGATACCGCCGGCATCACCAAGACGCTGGAGATGGGCGCCATGGTGTTGCTCTCGCCCTTCGGTTTCTCCCCTACCGGCGATGCCTTCAACTTGGCCATGGAAGAGGTGGCAACCTCGGTGGCCTCGGCATTGCAAGCCGACAAGCTGATCTTCCTGACCGAGGTACCCGGCATCCGCATGAAGCCCACGGAGCCCGCCGGTGAGGACAATCCGATTGACACCGAGCTGCCGCTGGCCGCAGCCGAGCGCCTGCTGGCCGAGCTGCCTGCGGCCAACCACCCGACCGACGTGGCCTTTTACCTGCAGCACTGCGTCAAGGCCTGCAAGAGCGGCGTGGAGCGCAGCCACATCATCCCTTACTCAGTGGACGGCTCCATCCTGCTGGAGGTGTATGTGCACGATGGCATAGGCACCATGGTGGTGGACGAGAAGCTCGAAGAACTGCGCGAGGCCACTGTGGACGATGTGGGCGGCATTCTGCAACTCATAGAACCCTTCGAAAAGGACGGCACCCTGGTCAAGCGCAGCCGTACCGAGATCGAACGCGACGTGGGCTACTACACCATCATCGAACACGATGGCGTGATCTTCGCCTGTGCTGCGCTCTACCCCTACCCCGAAGCCAAGACCGCTGAAATGGCAGCACTCACCGTCTCACCCGACGTGCAGGGCCAGGGTGACGGCGAACGCGTGCTCAAGCGCGTGGAGCAGCGGGCCAAGGCCGCCGGGCTGGACAGCATCTTTGTGCTGACCACCCGCACCATGCACTGGTTCATCAAGCGTGGCTTTGTGCAGGTCGACCCCGACTGGCTGCCCGAGGCACGCAAGCGCAAATACAACTGGGACCGCAAGAGCCAGGTCTTGGTCAAGAAGCTCTAACCATGCGTCCCACCACCTGGCCCGCGCTGCTCCTGATATTGGTTCTGAGCGCCTGTACCACGCGGGGTGGGCCGGATGCGGCACATACAGCGTTCACCAACTCCGTAGGACTGCGCATGGTGCGCATCCCCGCCGGGGAGTTTTTGATGGGCAGTGATGAGCCTGCAGAGACCCTGCACAAAAGCTACCCGCTGGCCGAACAAAAGCGCCTGGACGACTTGTTTGACGAAGCGCCGGTGCACCGGGTGCGCATCACCAAGGCCTTCTACATGGGGGCCACCGAAGTCACCGTGGGGCAATTCCGCCAGTTCGTGGAGCAGTCCGGCTATGTGCCGGAAAGCATTGCCGATGGCACCGGTGGCTATGGCTACAACCCGCAATACGACGCCAGCAAGACCCAACGGGGCGATGCCTTTGAGGGGCGCGATACCCGCTACAGCTGGCAGAACCCAGGCTTTGCCCAGACCGATCAGCACCCGGTGGTCAACGTCACCTGGAACGATGCACAAGCCTTGGCCCAATGGCTCAGCAAACAAGAAGGCCGCTCTTACCGCATACCAACAGAGGCTGAGTGGGAATATGCAGCGCGCGCCGGCACCCGCACCCGCTACCACTGCGGCGACGAGCCGACCTGTTTGCTGAAAGTGGCCAACACCTTTGACGAGGCCGCCAAGCCCTACTGGCCGCAGTTTGCCGCCAATGCGCTGAACGGCAATGACGGCTTCGCCTTCACCGCACCGGTGGCCAGCTTTGCGCCCAATGCCTTTGGCCTGTACGACATGCATGGCAATGCCTGGGAGTGGACACAGGACCTGTATGCCGAAGACTATTACGCGCACGCTCCCGTGGACGACCCCAAGGGCCCGGAAGAAGGCAATGTGTATGTGCGCCGTGGCGGCTCCTGGCACACATGGGCGCTGTATGCACGCTCCAGCTACCGCAACTGGAACTCGCCGCAAACGCGCTACACGCTGGTCGGAATCCGGCTGGTGATGGATGCGCCCTAGCCTTGCGGCGCAGGCCTCACCGCCTTAACGCTTGGCTTGGCGTACCAGCAAGGTCAGGGCGACCAGGGCGGCAAAGCAGAACCAGACGAACGACCAGTTGGCAATGGAGCCGCCCAGAAAGGTCCAGTCCACCTTGGAGCAATCGCCGCTGCCCTTGAAAATCATGGGCAAGGCGCGCTTGAGCGGGAAGTTCTCGATCATTCCGTAGAGGTCACGGCCGCAGGAAACCACCTCGGGTGGATACCACTGCAGCCAGCTCTGGCGCGCGGCCACAAAGGCGCCGGCCAGACTCGACACCAGCAACAGCACCGTGGAAGCAATCAGCAGGAAACGCTTCGCCGTGGCTGCACCCAGCACCGCAAAAAACACCACCAGGAAATCGCAGTAGCGCTGCACGATGCACATGGGGCACGGCTCCAGGCCCACCACATGCTGCAGATACATGCCAAAGGTCAACATGCAGACGCAGATGAATGCGATGGCGGCCATCACCCGACGCGGGGCGTAGTCAAAATTTTCCAGGACAAAAGTAAACATGCGGACTCAACGAGGTTGGACAAAGACAAGCTGGCATTCTCCCCTAACTGTGTTAACCATTCGTGATGCTGGCTCTTAAGCCCCGGGGCACCATTACCGGCCTCGCCCCGCACTCAGTCGTAACGTGTAGTAAAGATCAGGTCCACACCTGTTGTGATGCCAGACTCGCCACGCAAGGTAAAGCGCCTGGACAGGTCATAAAAGACGTAGAGCGTACCCAGCGTGCCCGCCAGGCTACGCTCATAGACCACGTAGAAGTCGCGCGACAGGCGCTTGCCAACCTTCACCGTGGTTTCCGTTCCCGCCGTGCCATCCAGATTGGTCACTGCGGTCTGCCCCAGGGACACTTCGTCCAGCCCCAGGGCGCTCACCAGATTTTCACGCTGAGAACTGCCGGACCCGGCAAACAGCGCCAGGGCTGCCTGTTGCAGGATGACGGTTTCCGCACCGCCATTGGCGCTGGAGCGTCCCAGCACCAGCCAGGAGAGTTTTTCGATGTCCGAGAGTTCTGGGTCGGAATACAGCCGCACCACCGGCAACTGCGCCGTGCCGCTGACGTGCACGCCCACCACCTGCGTCAAATTCGGACGGATGGCCCGGATGTCCAAGGCCGGGTTGTCATAGGCACCGGTAAAGCGCAGCGTGCCTTCTTCGATGGTGAGGCGCTGCCCGTAGGCGCGGTAGGTTCCATTGACGGTGCGCAGCTCGCCCGTGAGGCGCGGTGGCGCATCACGCCCCTGGGCCTTGAGCACCAGAATTCCCGCTAACCGCGTGCTCAGGCCCCGGCCCTGAATCAGGAAGTTGCTGCCCGGGTCCAGCGTCACCACAATGTCCGGCACCACGGTGCGCGCCACCTTGCTGGCCGGATCGGAGGATGCAGACGTTGCAGGCTTGGAAGTCGCCTTGCTGCGTTTGACCAGCACGTCAGAACCCAGCCGGGGTGCCGTGTCTTCCGGCAACACAATCATGGCCTGGTCCGCCTCCAGGGCGCCGCGTATCTGCAGGTTGGCATCCAGCAAATTGGCGCTCAGGTTGCCCGACACCACCAACCGCTGGTCCGGCTTGGCCGTGACCCTGAACGCCCGCGCATTGGCCACCAAAGCCATGCGCACATGGTTCATCAGCGGACTGCCGGCGCTGGCAGGCAGCCAGTCCAGCGTGCCGCCAACCACCAACTGGCCTCCGCTCGCGCCCCCGGCGCCCGACAGCCTGAATTCCGCGATGTCCATATGCTGTCCATCGATCAACAGATGCATGGAGCCGGCACTCAGGTCGATGCCATCCACCACCGAACGGATGGACATGTCACGTGCTTGCAGGCTACCTTTCCACGATGGCTTGCTGCGGGTGCCCGACAGGGTGGCGTTGGCCTCCAGCGTGCCATTGATGCGCCAGCCCACGGGCGCAAACAGGGACCAGGCGCCCACCCGCGGCAGGTTTGCCTGCACGCTGCCCTGTAGCGGCGCGTCTGCGGGCCAAGTGGTGCCGCTCTCGCCGCTGGAGATCCGTGTGGAGAAGTCAACCTGTGCATTGCCACCGGCATCGCTGGCCCAAACCAGATTGGCGTGCACCGCTTCACCGGCAATCTCCACTTCCACGTGGGCATCACGCAAACCGGCAGGCAAGGAGCCGCCCGTGCTGTCACTGCCCAGCAATTGCAGATCGCCGTTGCTGCGCTGCAAGCGTGCGCGCAGTTGGAGACCATTGCCACTGTTGCTGGCATCCCACTGTCCGCCCAGCACCACATCACCGCGCAGCCCCAGATTGGCCAGCCGGGTCTGACCCAGAGCCTCCAGCCACGCCAGAGGGACACCCTGCAGACTGCCGCGGCTGGACCAGCGCGCAACGCCGGGACTGGCCGCACTTCCCCGCTGCGACCAGCCAATCGGCTCCCACTGCAACTGGGCCACACCCGGCGCTGGTCCACTCATGCGCAAGGTGCCTGCGCTCACCGATACGGACTGGGCCAGCGCACTGTGCTGCCAATCCAGCGTCAAGGGTTGCTGCAACTGCAGACTCCAGGGCACCGACTGCAAACCGTCCTGCAGACTGGCTTTGAGCTGGGTCATCCGCACGCGCAGGTCACCGCTATCCTGTTGAGCCAACTGGGCTTGCGACTGCAGCGCCAATCGAGAAGTACCCCATTGCACATCGCTGCGCAGCGCCACGTCCAGCACCGCCAGCGTACCGGACACGTCCATCTGCAGATCGCTCAGGTGATAGCGGTCCTGCACGTCCAGGCGCTTGCTGCTCAGAGAAGCGTTCAACTTCAGACCACTGCCCCGGTTTTGCCAACCGCCTTCCCATCGCGCACTGATCTCCGCCGCACCCTGCGCGACCAGACCCTGTAGCTGGCTACCGAACCCCGGGAGCGTTTGCATCCATGGCAAAAAGGCGCCGGCATCCTTGATCTGCCACTGCGAACTGCCCTGCCCCGCACTGGCGCTGATCTGGCCGTTGATGCTGCCCTGGCCGCCTGGGAAGCTGGTCTGCAATTGCAGCTGCGCCGCGTCGCTCCGGGTATTCCACTGCAGCTGACCATTCACCTGGGCTTGCGCCGATTGCAGGGACACGTTCTCCACCACCAGCGCGGGTGACTTCCAAAAGCCTTTGGCCAGTGCCTGCATGCGGCCGGCAGCCCCCTTGGACATGGAATTGGCTTGCACTTCGAAAGCCGTGCCCGAGGGCGTTTGCCGTACTGAGAACTCTCCATCCACAGCACCCACATTCCAGCGCGGATCCACCCGCATCCAATCCAGTCCCCGCACCGTGCCTTTGGCAGTCCAGAGCGCGGGACTGCCCGAGTAGCTTCCTTGCGCATGCAAGGTGCCGCCCGCCAGGGCGGCCTGCAGGTCGGACACCAGCCACTGGCCATCGCGGTATTGCAGGCTGGCAAGGGCGCTCTGCAGCGGCAGACGGTTCTGGCTCCAGGGGCCTTCCAGGCGGTTTTGCAATTGCAGCGAAGCCGTCCAGCCGGCGCCCTGTGGCGCCACCCGCACCTGGCCCGACAAGCTGGTTTGGGGCGCCTGCGGCCACAGGCCCGAGAGGTCCAGCGCACTCCATTGGCCGTTGGCACTTTGCAGGGGTTGCGGCTGCGCGGGCTGCAGTTGCGCCTGCAGATGGGCCTGCGCCCCGTGCAAGGAGCGTTGCGCCGGATCTGGCTGCAGGTCCAGCGTCAGTTGCAGCGATGCATTCTTGCCATAAAGCGTGCCGGCCAGTTTTGCGCCGGCCAGCAGTGTCACGTCGTGCTGCTGCACCGTGGTGGCAACCGATCCGCTGGCCCGTACCGCTAGCGCACCCGGCAGCGCCGCCTGCAGGCTGGCATCCACCTGGTAGGAGCCTGCGGCCATTTTGAAGCGGACATCTTCCAGCCGGTGCAGACTGCCATCAAAGCGATAGTGACCCTGCAACTTCTGCACCGTCCATACGGGTGCTCCGGCCCATTCCACGCTGTCCACCCGAAACGGTGCATCCACATGCAATGGCAATCGAATTTCTGAAAACGGGCTAGTGCTCGACGGGCCGCGGTCTTCCACGCGCAGTGCAGCGGCTTGCAGACCAGTCAAACGCAGTTCGCCCTGCAAAAGGGCTTGCCATTCCCAGGCCATCTGCAGGTCCTGCACTTCAACCGACAGCGGCCCTTTTTTCCACAGCACGTGTCCTATATGGCCGCCTCGGGCGACGGAACCTTGCGTGTCCTTGACCTGCAAGGTCTGGCCGGCGGGCAACAGGGGCCCCAGCAACCACAGTGCCTGCGCCAGTGAGCCCTCAGAGCTGCACCAGACCAATATGCCGGTCAGGGCAGTCAACACAAGCCCAGTGACCAACGACAAGACCAAACTGAACGAAGCGCCCAGTGCATGGAAGGTGAGCCGCAGCCAGCGCATCAAAACACGAAGCCCACGTTCAAGTGCAGGCGAAATGCTTGCGTTGCCACACCGTAGGCCAGGTCCATCTGCAGCGGGCCGATCGGGCTCTTCCAGCGCGCACCCACGCCCACACCCACCTTGAAGCTGAATTCCTCGGTCCGGTTCGCCACCGCGCCGGTGTCCACAAACACGGCGCTTTCCCAATCGGTCAGGATGCCGGCCCGCACGATGGGGCGCTGCCACTCGATGCTGGCATTGACCATGTAGCGCCCGCTCTCGGCGCTGAGCACGCCGTCGTGCGTCACCCCGATTTCATCGCGCTTGTAGCCCCGTACCGTGGTGTCGCCGCCGGTCAGAAAAAGCTGGTTGAAGGGCACATTGTTGGCGTTGTCCACAATCATCGCCCCCACCTGTGCGCGGTACACCATGCGCCCGGCACGCTGGCGGTTGAAAAGACTGTCACCTGGGCGCTCCAGCGGCTGATAGAAGCGCCCGTTCAGCAGAAAGCGCGAATACGGTTCTTGATCTGCGCCCAGCACCGAGCCCACGCCCAGTTCACCGCCAATGCCCCAGCCGCGCTCGGGGAAAGGAATGCTGTCAAAGTGCCGCAGAGCAAAGGCGTAGTTGACGGTCAGAGCCTCGTTGGCATTGCTCTGGTCGATCTCGCGGTACACGGCCTGTGTGCGTTCAAACTGCAGGTAGTAGCTCTGGTCCAGATCGGCCTGCGTGGTGAAGCGACCAGCACGGTAGCGCCGGGTGTTGACGTCGATCTCGGCAATATGCTGCTGCTGGACCAGCGCCGATGCGGCCCAGCGCCATTGGTTGTCACCCGGTTGCGACGTCCAGTCGCTGGTAAAGGTCTGGGTATCGCGGTCGGCGGCGATTTTGTTGACGGTGCGCCAGCCAATGCCGGGTACCAGGTTGTGGGTGTGCTCGGCGCTCCATCGTGCGCCCGAATCGGTGCTGGCGCCAATGCCCAGCACCAGTTTTTGCATGGCCGCTTCCTTTACCTGGGCGCGTACCGTGGCGTAATCCGGATCGCCGCTCTGGTCCAGGCTGAAATAGGCCGAATCGTAGTAGCCGCTGTCCGTCAGCCGCTTCTGTGCATCCACCAGCGCGCTGGCCGTGTAATCCTTGCCTGCAGGCAACCGCGCCAATCGCCGCACCAGCAAGTCGCCGTAGCGCTCTACCCCTTCTACTTCCAAACTGCCGATACGGTAGGCTGGCCCGGAGTCCAACGTCACCGACAGGTCAGCATACGCGGCATCGGCATCAACGTCAGCCTGCGAGCTCAGCAGGCGCGCCGCCGCATAGCGCTCGGACACCAGTTGTTTGAGCGCGTGCTGCTTGGCATCGTCCCAGCGTTCTTGCGAGAAATATTCGCTCTCGGGCAACGTCCAACCGTCCTGCACGGCATTGCGCTGGGCACCGGCTTTGGGATCCTGCGCAATCGGCCCCTGCAATTCCAGATGGACGGCACGCACGGTGGTGCGCGCACCGGGTTCCACTGCAATCTTCACGATCCGCGGCAACGGCGGCTTGGCAGCTTGTAGCTGCACCTGGATCTGGGGAGAAAAATAGCCCAGAGTCGCCACCAGATCGCCAATGTCCTGCGGCGCGGTGAGCAACAGGGTCTGTATTTCTGAGTCGCTCAGGTCTTCCAGCAAACGGTAGCGCTGCAGATCCATGTTGCGCTCCAGCATCAGGCGGATATCTTCGGGCGCTTCGATGTGGATATCAAAGGCAATCGGAGAGGCTGCTTTGGCGGCTTGCAGCTCCACCGCAGCGGGCGACTGCGCCACCGCGGGCAGGCAAAGCGCCAGACCCGCTGCAAAAACGTAGAAGCGAAAAAAGGGTACGGGCATGTCCGGGCAACTGTACCGCACCATGTTGCACCGCGTGATCAGGTAACCAGAGTGCCTGCGCTGGCTGGGTGCTTGTCAAACCGAATAAGATCAACCATTCGACATTTTTGCGCAGCGCGCTGCGCTCCTTACAGAGGTATTCCATGGCACGTACGGTTCAATGCATCAAGTTGGGTAAAGAGGCTGAAGGCCTGGACTTTGCCCCCTATCCCGGCGAGCTGGGCAAGCGCATCTGGGAAAACGTGAGCAAGGAAGCCTGGGCGGCCTGGCTCAAGCACCAAACCATGCTGGTGAATGAAAACCGCCTGAATCTGGCCGATGCACGTGCGCGCCAGTACCTGGCCCGCCAGATGGAAAACCACTTCTTCGGTGAAGGCGCAGACGCCGCACAAGGCTACGTGCCGCCCTCGGCCTGAGTCGCGTGACCGAAGACGCCGGAGCACCCTCGTTGCATCCGGCGGCCATCCATCTTCATACCTATTGCGCCGCACAGGCCAGTTGGACCGTATTGGATACCGGCTTTGGTCAAGGCCGGACCTTTGCCGAAGTGCGGCAATGCTGGCGCAGCCAGTTCCCTCGCCCGCCCATGCTGCATTACGTGGGAGTGCTGTCTTTGGAGCAGGCGTTGGCATTGCAGGCCGCGCATCAGAATCCCAGCAACGATGAATTCCCACGACAGGCCGACCTAGCGGACCTGTGTTTCGGACTGGGTGAAGGCTTTCACCGCTTCCTGCTGGATGACGGCGCGCTGTCGCTTACGCTGTGCGTGGGTGAGCTGCCTGCCATGCTGGCACAGCAGGAGATGCAGGCCGACACCATCGTCGCGGATGCCTCGGCCGCCCTATGGGACAAGTGGCTGATCAAAGCCCTGGCCCGCCACTGCAAGCGGGGCACTTCGCTTCACTTTGACGCCGCATCGCCGGTGCAGGCTGCGCAGCTGGAAGCCGCCGGCTTTGTACGGCAACCGCCTGGTGTGGGACGGGCCGCCTACGCCGTGTTCAACCCGCGCTGGACTTTGCGCAACAGCCGACGCCCCCAGGCAACCGCCAGGTACACATCCGGAACTTGTGCCGTGATTGGTGCGGGCATTGCGGGCGCCAGTGTGGCGCATGCACTGGCGGTGCGGGGGTGGACTGTAGCGGTTCATGACGCGCATCCGCATCCCGCGGGAGGCGCTTCCGGCCTGCCGGTGGGATTGGTGGTGCCCCACCATTCGTCCGATGACAGCCCACGCTCGCGCATGTCGCGTGTCGGCACGCGGCTGATGCTGCAGCACGCCGCCCGTTTGCACAAAGGAACGGACTGGAACCCCAGCGGCGTGCTGGAGCTTCACCCCGAAGCGATTGGTCTGGACGAGGTGGAAGCCGAGGTGCGGTCCCCGTCCTCCAGTCCAGGGCCCGCACAGGCTTGGGCGCGCGCAATGACCAGTGGCGAACTTAGCGGTTTGTGGCATCCCTATGCCGCCTGGATCAAGCCCGGGCAGCTGGTCACCCAATGGCTTGGCCACCCGGGCATTCAATTCCATGGCAATTCCCGCATTGCCAGTCTGGAGCGCAGTGGCGGCAACTGGTTGCTTCGCGATGCACAAGGCAGGCCGGCCGGTCGGGCAGACGCCGTGGTGTTTGCCAATGCCTTTGCCTGCCAGAGCCTGTTGCAACGCTTGAATGCGGGACAGGCAGGCGCAATCTCCTGGGTGCCGGACTTATGGAACAAGATAGAGGCGCTGCAGGTCCTGCACGGCACGCTGAGCCTGGGACTGTGCCCATCGGCAATCCCGGTCGACTGGCCTGCGTTTCCGGTCAACGGCCACGGCAGCTTTGTTTCGGGCGTTCCCGGCGAACAGGGCCTGCGCTGGTTTGCCGGATCCACTTTCCGCGCCGATGCAAAGGCGCTGGCCGATTTGGCACAGGAGCAGGCAACCAATCTGGCCAAACTGCAGGTGCTGCTGCCGCAGGTGGCAAACACACTCGCCCCCCAATTCGAGAGCCGGCAGACGCAGACCTGGCAAGGCCAACGCTGCGTCACCCACGACCGGTTGCCACTGGTGGGGCCATTGGAAGAAGGTGCGGCCCCCACACTGTGGCTGTCCGCCGGTATGGGGGCACGGGGCCTGAGCTTTTCTGCACTGTGCGCGGAACTGATCGCAGCCTGGATGGGTGGCGAGCCGCTACCCATCGAAAACCAGCTCGCCAGAAGCCTGAGCACTCTGCGCCCACGCCGGCAACGCACCACCCAAGGTAGCTCGACTCAGGGTGCGTTGGACTCCAGGCAAGTCTGAACCTTGCCGCGCCCTGCCACCAGGTAATCCGAGTAGCCGGCAAGCCCCCGCAACAGCCGCACCAATGAGCGTGCGACCAGCACCAGACCCGTTGCCAGTTCCCTTGCTGGCTGTCCAACGGTCTGTTGCCAGCGCACGGCGCTTGCGCTGACGGCATCCGGTGCCCATTCCAGCTGAACGACAGCGTCATGGTCGGAAGGCCAGGACTCGATCACCACCGTCTGGCCGGCGGCCAGGTGCAATGCCGCGCCGCTTCCCAGGAAGATATCGCCCGGCTCGATCTCAGGGCACCAGCGCGGTTGGGGCTGATAGGACGACGTGCTCAACGTGGCCCACACCCGTCCACTGGTCGTGCGCAGCAGGCCAGCGGTTTGCGGACGGAAGGTCTGCGCCTGGCCCCGGGCCAGTGTCCAGGCGGTAGGAGTGGATGCGGAAATGCGATCGGTTTGCATGGTGGAGTCCTTTCTGTTTCGGCAATGAATAATCGCCCACAGCGGCAGCACCGTCCAATGAAATCGGGATATGCTATTCATTCCGTTTACGCATTAATGGATAGACCATGCCCGATCCATCCTCGCAACCATCCGGCATCCCCATGCGCAGCCGACCCATTGGGATGGGCTATCTGCGTGCGCTGGAAGCGGTTGCCCGCCATCTGAACTTTCGTGCCGCTGCCGATGACCTGTCGCTGACCCAGAGTGCCATTTCCCGCCAGATCCAGTCGCTGGAAGAGGAAGTGGGCGTGCCCCTGTTCCTGCGCCACACGCGTTCGGTGGAACTCACCAGCGCCGGTGCCCAGTTGCTGCGTGCCGCCATTCCCTCACTGGAGCGCGTAGACAGCGCGGTGCGACAAATCCGCCAGAGCGCTGGACGCAAGAGCGTGGCCATTACCACCTGGGCCTCTTTTGCGTCCATGTGGCTGATCCCTCGCCTGGAGGCTTTTCAGAGCGAATATCCGGACATAGACATCCGCATCGATGCCAGTGACAACGCGGTCGACCTGGGCACCAGCGATGTGGACCTGGCGCTGCGTTACACGCGCCCCGAGGGCGCCGGGGAAGACGCCATACGTCTCTTTGGCGAACAGCTCACGCCGGTGGCCAGCCCCTGGCTGCTCAAGGGCAGCAAGCCGCTGCTGCGCGGCGAGGACCTGATCCACCATGCGCTGCTGGAAGCCAGTGACACCCACCGCACCCATAACCTGGAATGGCTGAGCTGGCGGCGATGGCTGGATTCACAGGGACTCAAGCGACTGGAGCCCAAGCGCTGGCTGCATTTCAACTATGCACACCAGATCCTGCAGGCCGCACTCACCGGTCAAGGCGTAGCGCTGGCCAGAATGCCGCTGGTGGCAGACAGTCTGGCCAGTGGTGATCTGCTGGAGGTACTGCCCGGGCAGCGCATGGACACACCACTGGCCTACTTTTTGATCATCAACCCGCGCAGCAAGGTGCGGCCCGAAATCCAGGCCTTTTGCAACTGGCTGCTGGCCCAATCCGCTGCGACGCGTCAGGCCATTGGTGAAAGCGGCGTGCCCGGGCCCCTTGACCCCAAGGCCTAACGGGCCTTGCGCCTGTCCTTGGTGACCGGATTGCCCTTGATGTAGCGCACAAATTCTTCCACCGGCAGCGGCTTGCTGAACCAGAACCCCTGCAGCTCATCGCAGCCCAGCGCAATCAGCGATTGCGCCATGGGCCAGCTCTCCACGCCTTCGGCCACCACGGTCAATCCCAGGGTGTGACCCAGAGCGATCACCGCATGCACGATGGCAGCATCGGCACTGTCGTCCAGCATGGCCATCACAAAGGACTGATCGATCTTGAGCTTGTCGATATCAAAGCGCTTGAGGTAGGCCAGGCTGGAATAGCCGGTGCCGAAGTCGTCGATGGCAATGTTGACGCCCAGCTGCTTCAGGGCCTTGAGCTTGTCTTGCGCCGAGGTGGGGTTGTCCATCAATTGCGATTCGGTCAGTTCCAGCTCCAGGCCGGAAGGCGGCATGCCGGTCTCCGCCAGTACGTCGCGAATCTGGTTGACGAAGTCCACATCCGCCAATTGCGCGGCAGAGATGTTGACCGAGAGCCCCAAACCTATGAACAGGCCGGACTGCTGGAACTCCATCCACTGGCGGCAGGCCTCGCGCAGAACCCACAGTCCTATGGCCTTGATCAGACCGGTTTCTTCGGCCAGTTGGATGAATTCGCCGGGTGGAACCTGGCCCAGCACCGGATTGTTCCAGCGCAACAAGGCTTCGGCGCCCTGCACTTCCCGCGTCTTGGCATTGATACGCGCCTGGTAGTGCAGCTGAAACTCCTGCTTCTCGAGTGCCAGACGCAGCTGCGCCTCCATGACTTGACGGGCCATCACCCGGTTGTTGGTTTCCAGCGAGAAGAAGCGCGAGGTGTCGCGGCCCGCGGCCTTGGCCTCGTACATGGCCGCATCGGCCAGACGCATCAATTCACTCTGGTCGGTCGCATCATCCGGATACATCGCCACGCCCACGCTGCAGGACACGTTGAGCGTATTGCCTTCGACCACGGCGGTCTGGCGCAAGGACGGAATCAGCCTGCCGGTCACCGTTTCGTTCAATTCATCACGACCGGCCACATGCCGCATGATGATGACGAACTCGTCGCCGCCCAGACGGCATACCGTGTCGTCGGCACGCACCGCCTGCGTCAGGCGGCGTGACACCGTGCGCAGCAGTCCGTCGCCGATATGGTGGCCCAAGGTGTCGTTGATCAGCTTGAAGCGGTCCAGGTCAATGAATAGCACGGCCAGCTTTTCGCCGGAACCTTGCGCCTCGGTAATCGCCTCGGTGAGTCGCTGCTGGCACAGGGCGCGGTTGGGCAGCTCGGTGAGCACGTCATGCTGGGCCAGGAAGCGGATGCGTTCCTCCTTGGCCTTGCGGTCGGTGATGTCGATGGAAATACCGATGTAGTTGACGACCTCGCCCACCGTGGCGTTCTTGTGCACCGCAGAGATCATCAGCCAGGCCGGGTACAGGCTGCCATTGCGTCTGCGCATGCGCACCTCGCCCTGCCAGGATTCCTTGTCCTTCAACTCGGACCAGACATTGGCCACGTCGTCGCCCATCAATACCGACACGTTCTCGCCCAGCACCTCGTGGAAGTCATAGGCGGTGGAGCGGCAGAAGGCGCGGTTCACGCTGATGATGCGGCGTTCCTCGTCCATGATGATGATGCTTTCGCTGGATGCTTCAAACACCTTGGCCCACAGCTCCAGGCGCTGCTCCATCACCTTGAGCTTGTTGATGGGCGTAAACGCGGTGAGCACCGCATCTTGGCCCTGAAATTTGAGCCTGCGAGCCGACAACACGGCCCACGAGGGTGTGGAGGTGCCCATCCAGCGCACCTCGAATTCATCGACGGTGCCGAAATCTGCCAGCCTTTGGAAGAATCGCCCGCGCATGGAGGAGTCCAGACCGGTTCGCCAGGGGTCTTTGGTGCCACCGTTGAGCCAAGGCAAGGCCGGATTGTTGGCGTGCAGCACGTCGTGCTCCGGGATGGAAGTCACCAGGATCGGGATGGGCAGTGCTTCCACCAGTTCGATCTGCGCCTCTGCTGCGCGGGCATTGGCGATGAGTTCCTGCTGGCGTAGACGGTCATGATCGAGCTGGGCCAGCATTTCGTTGAACGCATTGAAGAGCTGCCCAATTTCATCGCGGCTATGCCAGCTGGCGCGGTGGGTGTAGTCGTTGGAGCGCCGAACCAGATCGGCGACCTTGGCCAGCCGCTGCAGCGGACGGGCAATCTGGCTTGCCACCAGATAGACCAGACTCAGAATGCTGCACAGCAGGACCAATGCAGTCCCCAGGTGGATCCACATCCGTGTGAACAACCCGTCCACACGCAGCTGCAGCAGCACCTTGAGCTGGACAATGCATTCGCGCCAGGTGCCGTCCAGGGCCTGGATGGCGCCTTGGTAGGCGCCATCCACCTGCGCCATCTGCTCCTTGGTCAGTTTGGTTTCGGCCGCATCCTTGACCGTTTCCTGGAAGTGCCGGCCTTGCTCCAGTAAGGTCTGGCGGCTGTTCTGCAAAGCGGCGCGCAGCTGCGGGGAACCCGCCAGCCATACTTGTTCATAGTCGGACTCCATGCCCTGCAGCACTGCATCCAGCCGCCCCACCAGTGTCAGCAGTTGCGCCGCCTGCGCCTGGTTGGGCGGTGCGGAACCACGGTTCTGCATGAACTGCTTGGTTTCGTGCAACAGTTGCAACAGCTCGGGAAAGCGCAATACGGACAGGGACATCACGTAGTAGCTGTCCAGATCCGGGTCCAGGATCAGGTTGGACTGGTTGCCCACGGTGGTGAGCAGGTCGCGGCCCAGGGAAATCACCTTGGCCTTCTCAATCTCCGAATCCTTCTTGACGGTTCCCAACGCGCTGACAAAGCGGCCCGCCATGTCGGTGGTATTGAAGGCTGCATCGTTCTGGTCCCGCGCAGTTTTCAACTCGGCCAGCGGGTCCGTCGGGCGGCCGGCATAACTGGGGTCGAGAAACACGCCGAGCAGATTGGTGCGCACGGCGTCGGTGTAGTTGGCGCCGACCACTTCCTTGCGGGCAAAGTCGATGGCAAGGTACTTTTCCTGGATCAGGATGCTGGAGACGTAGATGACCGCCGTCAAGTCCAGCAGGTAGATAAGCGTGAGCTTGCGGCCCACACTGAGTCGACCGAGCCAAAGCGAAAATTTATTGATCATGAACCGAATCCCATGTAACCCACTTCCCCCTGTTGCGCCCCACCAGTTGGCAGTCCTGGGCGGCCCTTTTCTCTAATGGGCTACTGCATCGCAGCCGCCGGTCTGTGCGCCTTCACATACGCATCAGTGGGTTGATAGTCCTTCCCATCGGCATAGCGCCACTGCGCCATGGTGCCCTTGCCGCCACGCAGATCCAGCTTGCCAACATAGGCGCCCATAGTGGATTGCTGGTCGATGGCGCGGAATTCCACCGGACCAAAGGGCGTGGTGAATTTCAGGCCCCGCATGGCGGCGACCAGCTTTTCGTTGTCCACACTCTTGGCCTTGCGTATGGCTGCAAAGATGGCTTGCATGGTGGAATAGCCCACGACCGAACCCATCTTGGGGTTTTCGTTGTACTTCTTGTAATAGTTGGATGCGAAGGATGCGTGGTCGCGGGTGTCGATCTGGTCCCATGGGTAGCCAGTGACGATCCAGCCCTTGGGTGTCTCATCCTTGAGGACGTCCAGGTATTCCGGTTCACCCGAGAGCAAAGACACGACTGGCGTCTTGGGGAACACATTGCGCTGATTGCCCTCGCGTACCAGTTTGGCCAGATCGGCCCCAAAGGTCACGTTGAAGATGGCATCGGGCTTGGCTTGGGCAATGGCCTGCAGCGTGCTGCCGGCATCCAGCTTGCCCAATACCGGCCACTGCTCGGCTACAAACTCCACGTCGGGACGCTTGGTCTTGAGCTGTTCACGGAACGTGGCCACTGCGCTTTGGCCGTATTCGTAATTGGGCGCAATGGTGGCCCAGCGCTTGGCGGGCATCTTGGCGGCCTCCTCCACCAGCATGGCGGCCTGCATATAGGTGCTGGGGCGCAGACGGAAGGTGTAGCGATTGCCCTTGTCCCAGACCATGGCGTCGGTCAGGGGTTCACTGCCCACGTACAGGCGCTTGTTGCGCAGCGCGTGGTCGGCAAGAGCCAGTCCCACGTTGGAGAGGTAACCACCTGCCAGCACATCCACCTTTTCACTGCTGGTGAGCTCGATGGCATGGCGAATCGCCTCCTCGGGCTTGCCGCCATCGTCACGCGATACCACTTCGACCTTGCGACCCAGCAGCCCGCCTGCGGCATTGACTTCTTCCACCGCCAGCTGCCAGCCCTGTCGATAGGGCCCGGTGAACTGCGGAATGCTGGAGTAGCTGTTGATCTCGCCGATCTTGATGGGCGCGGACTGGGCCTGCACGGATGCACTGCCAACCAGCAGGGTGAACAACAGGGAACTCGCAACGACTTGTATTTTCATGAATCCTCCAGAGCACCAACCCCACCATCTACATGACGGCAGTCAATTGAGAGCCCGCTATCTATCGCTCTTTCAGGTAAGGACGACCCAATGCTTGGGGTGCCACCGCCTTGCCAATAAACCCAGCCAGCAACACTACCGTCAGCACATAGGGCAAGGCCTGTATGAACTGCACCGGCACTTCACCCACCACAGGCAAGGGCACGCCCTGCATGCGAATGGCCGCCGCATCCAGAAAACCAAAGAGCAGGCAAGCCCACAATGCGCCGACCGGACGCCAACGACCAAAGATCAGCGCCGCCAGCGCCATGAAGCCGCGCCCGGCGGTCATGTTCTGGGAAAAGTTGGCACTCTGTGCCAGCACCAGATAGCTGCCAGCCAATCCACACAACATGCCGTTGAGTGTGAGTGCGGTGTAGCGAAGGCGCTTCACCGAAACTCCTGCTGCGTCCACCATCTGCGGGTTCTCACCCACGGCGCGCAGACGCAAACCAAAGCGAGTGCGGAACAGCAGCCACCAGACGGCCGGTACCAGCGCATAGGTGAAATACACCAGGGCGCTGTGCGTAAGCAGCCCTTCGCCCAAAACACGCCCGATATAGGGAATAAAGCCCAGCCAGGTGCCAGCGTCCGGAAACAGTGGCTGGATGCGTACGCTGGTGGCCACGGGCGGCGTCTGCCCACCTTGCGCAAACCAGGCAATGCCCAGCACCACGGTCAGGCCCACGGCAATGATGTTGATGGCCACACCCGAAACCACCTGGTCGCCCCGGTAACTCACACAGGCCAGCCCATGCATCCACGACAACAGCACGGCAACCGCCATGGCGGCGAGCAAGGCAATCGACGTGGAGCCAAATACGGCGCCGGCGGCACCCGCCGCAAAGGCGGCGAACAGCATCTTGCCTTCCAGACCAATATCGACCACGCCGGAACGTTCGGAAAAAAGACCCGCCAGAGCGCACAGAATCAGCGGAGTGGACAGACGCAAGGTAGACGCCAGCATGGCGCCCAGGGAAACTTCATCCATGCCGGGCTCCCGCGGGAAGCAGGCGCAATGCCACGCCCACAAGGGGTGCAATGACATAGGTCATGGCGCCAGAGAACAGCACGATGAAGCCCTGCAGCATCACCACCATGTCTCGACTGAAGCCCGGCACATCAAAGGACACTTCCGCTCCTCCCTGAAAAAGCGCTCCGAACAAAACGCTCGCAAAAACAATGCCTATCGGATGGTTGCGCCCCATCAGCGCCACTGCGATGCCGGTAAAGCCGGCTCCGCTGACAAACTCCAGAATCAATTTGCCACTGACACCGGCAATCTCGTTCATGCCAACCATGCCCGCCAGTGCGCCCGATATGGACATGGCTATCAGCGTCTGGTGTTTGGAGTTGATGCCGGCGTACTCAGCCGCACTGGGACTGGAGCCCACGGCGCGCAGCCGATATCCCGGACGGCTACGCCACATGAAAAGGTACACGCCCACACAAGCCAGCAGGGCCAACACCAGACTCAGGTTCAGCGGTGAGGCAGGCCAATCCACCCCGACCCAGGACATGGCCCGCTGCATGCTGGGCAGGATGGCGGAATCGGCAAAAGCCTTGCTTTCGATCGCCATGGTGCCCTTGGGGCGCAGGTGGTTCACCAGCAGGTACACCAGGATGGAGCTGGCGATGAAGTTGAACATGATGGTGGTAATCACCACGTGGCTACCACGGTAGGCCTGCAAATACGCAGGAATGGCAGCCCAGACCAGCCCGAACAAAACGCCTGCCAGCAGCATGATGGGCAGCATCGCCCACATGGGAAGACTGTGTGACAAATACAGTGCTGCCAGGCCGGTGCCCAAGCCCCCCATCACCGCCTGCCCTTCCCCGCCGATATTGAAGAGGCCGCCGTGAAATGCCACGGCAACTGCCAGCCCGGTAAAGATAAAGGTGGTGGCGTAGTACATGGTGTAGCTCAGTCCGCGCAGCGTGCCGAAGGCACCTTGTACCAAGGCACCCATGACTTCGGTAGGGCTTTGCCCGACCAGACTCACCACGCCTGCCGCCACCAACAACGCCACCAACAGACACACCGCGGGCAGCAGAACCAGATCGGCCCACCGTGGCAAGGGAACACTTGCACTCATTCTTGGAAACCTCCGGTCATCAGCAGGCCCAGACCCGCCTCGGTGCAATCGGCAATCGCGAGTTCACCGGCAATACGACCCTGGTTCATCACGATGACACGGTCTGCCAATGCCAATATTTCGTCCAGCTCGCTGGACACCACCAGCACGGCACAACCGGCATCGCGCATGGCGCGCAAGCGGCCATAGATGAACTCAATGGCACCGATGTCCACGCCGCGCGTGGGCTGGCCGACCAGCAGAATCTTGGGCGCCTGGCCCAACTCCCGCGCCAGCACCAGCTTTTGCTGGTTGCCTCCGGAGAACTTGCTGGACAAAAGTGCCGGATTGCGCGGGCGCACGTCGAAACGCTCCATCATCTCTGCGGTGGCTTGGCGCATGCGGCCATGGGCCATCCAGGGGCCGTCACTGTAGGCACTCAGGTTTTCATAGCCCAGCACAGCCGACTCCCAGGCAGCGAAATCCATCACCAGGGCGCGCGCATGCCTATCCTCTGGCACGTGGGCCACGCCCAAGCTGCGTGCGGTCTGCGGGTCCAACCAGTGTTGCGGCGAAAAGCGGTGCACACCCAGCTTCAACTCCCCACGCGTAGGCGTGAGCAGACCGCTGAGCACATCCAGCAGCTCGCTCTGGCCGTTGCCCGAAACGCCGGCAATACCCACAATCTCTCCCGCGCGCAACTGCAGATCGATGCCAGACAGCCGCAACACCTGCAAGGCATCGCGCACCTCCACCTGGCGAACATCCAGCAACACCTGACCAGACTGGCGGGTGTCGCCGTTCACGCGCCCCATATTCACTTTGCGGCCCACCATGGACTCCGCCAAGCCTTCGATGGAGGCTTCTGCAATGGGGAGCTCCTGCACCACCTGTCCGTTGCGCATCACGGTGACGACATCGCACAGGCCCATCACTTCCTTGAGCTTGTGCGTGATCAGGATGATGGTGGTGCCCTGGTCGCGCAGTCCCCGCAACACGTCAAACAGTTGCAGGGTTTCCTGCGGTGTCAGTACGGCCGTGGGTTCGTCCAGGATCAGCACCTTGGCGCCGCGGTACAGGGCCTTGAGAATTTCCAGCCGCTGCCGGTCTCCCACCGCCAGATCAGCGACCAGCGTATCGAGTTTGACGTGCAGTCCGGTGGACTGCATGAGCGCATCGAGCTTGCCGCGTACAGTCGCCGTGGCGCGCTGAAGCAGCCAGTGGGGCTCGGCCCCCAGCATGACGTTTTCCAGCGCCGTCAGGGTATCGACCAGCATGAAGTGCTGGTGCACCATACCAATGCCCAGGGCAATGGCGTCGTCCGCGTTGTGGATGTCCGCCTCTTGACCAAATACCGAGATGGCCCCCGCTTCTGCACGGTAAAAGCCGTAGAGAACCGACATCAAGGTGCTCTTGCCCGCACCGTTCTCGCCCACCAGGCCGTGGACGGTACCTGCGCGCACGGTCAGATGCACATCCACATTGGCTTGCACGGCGCCAAAGCGCTTGTGGATGCCCCGCATGTGCACCGCCAAGGGTGCGGAATCAGTCATTCAGTTCAATTGCCTCAAAGCGTCCCCGGCCAAATGGCCAGGGACGTGGATCAGCTTCAGTACTTGCAAGCGTTGTCGGCCATGTAGTCGGCCACTTTGATCTTGCCGCTGATGATGTCAGCCTTGGCGGCTTCCACCTTCTTCTTCATGTCGGCAGTCACCAGCTTGGCATTGTTCTGGTCCATGGCGTAGTCCACGCCACCCTCCTTCAGGCCCAGCACGGTGAGGCCGGGTTTGAACTCTTTGGACACGTTGTACACAGCCACGTCCACGCGCTTGAGCATGGAGGTCAGCATGGTGCCGGGTTGGAGGTGGTTCTGGTTGCTGTCTACACCGATGGCCAGCTTGCCGCTGTCCTTGGCGGCCTGGTACACACCGGTACCGGTGGCACCAGCAGCTGCGAACACCACGTCGGAACCCTTGGCAAACTGGGCCTTGGCCAGTTCACCGCCACGGGCGGGGTCATTCCAGGCAGCACCCGTGGTGCCGGTCATGTTCTGGAATACTTCGGCCTTGGGGTTGGCGAACTTGGCGCCCTGCTCATAGCCGCACTCGAACTTGCGGATCAGGGGAATGTCCATACCACCCACGAAGCTGACCTTGCCGGTCTTGCTGGCCATGGCAGCCATGGCACCGACCAGGAAGCTGCCTTCCTGCTCCTTGAACACGACGGACTGCACATTGGGGGCTTCCACCACCATGTCCACAATGGCGAATTGCAGCTTGGGGAATTCCTTGGCGACCTTCTCCACGGCCGAAGCCTGCGAGAAGCCCACGCTGATGATGGGGCTGGCGCCCTTTTCAGCCATGCGGCGCACGGACTGTTCGCGCTGGGATTCGTTGGTCACTTCGAACTCGAGGTATTTCTTGCCCGTGTCCTTCTTCCACTTTTCCATGCCGTTGTAAGCGGCTTCGTTGAACGATTTGTCGAACTTGCCACCCAGGTCATAGATGATGGCGGGCTCGGCCACGGCAGCAAAGCTTGCGGCCAGCGAGGCGGCGAGTACGCTCAGTTTCAGAATGCTCTTGTGTTGCATGACAAATCTCCGTTGATTGCGGGTTAAAGAAATGATGTTAGCGAAAAAAACTGCGCCACCCTCATAGGGTTTTCAGGCGCGAGGTTAATAAACTGAAAAATCCATCGGCATCCACCATACGCATGACCTTGGCATTGGCCGGCCTGCCACTCACAGCCCACCAGTCAACCACGGTCATGCCCATGGTCAATTCCGAGCCGGTCTCCACCACCACATTGCAGTCACGGCCCTGGAACAGTTCTGGCTGCAGTAAATAGGCAATCACGCAAGGATCGTGCAAGGGGCCGCCATCGCTGCCGTACTTCTGCTCGTCGTAACGCTCAAAAAACTCCAGCAACTCCACGCAGGCTTTGGCTACCGGTGTGCCCAGTGCGCCGATGGCATCCACCCGTTTGCGCGTGGTCAGGACCTGGTGTGTGACGTCCAGTGGCATGAGCACCAGGGGGATGCCACTGCGCAACACCACGTCGGCGGCATGCGGGTCCACATAGATGTTGAATTCAGCCGCCGGAGTGATGTTGCCGCCTTCAAAAAAGCCGCCGCCCATCATCACAATCTGCCGGATGCGTGATGCCACCTCAGGCGCGCGCTGCAGGGCGAGTGCCACATTGGTGAGCGGCCCCAGGGTGCACAGCGTGACTTCTCCTGCAGGCTGGCTCTGCAGCGTCTGCACGATGAAATCCACCGCATGCTGGGCCTGCAGCGGCATGACCGGCTCAGGCAATTCCGGCCCATCCAGTCCGGTGCGACCATGCACGTGTTCAGCCGTCACCAGAGGACGCACCATGGGCCGACTGGCACCGGCATACACAGGCGTGTGCGGTTTGCCTGCCAGTTCGCAGATCTTGCGCGCGTTCTTCTGCGTCAGGGGCAAAGGCACATTGCCCGCAACCGTAGTGATACCCAGCACGTCCAGCTCGGGAGAGGCCAGCGCCAACAGGATGGCCAGCGCATCGTCCTGCCCGGGATCCGTATCGATGATGATTTTTTGCGCAGCCATGCAAAAGCCTCGATTTCAGGCGGCGTTGTAGGCCACGGCAATGGCAGACGCCAGGCGCGCATTGTTCAACACCAACTGAATATTCGAAGCCAAACTGTCTCCACCGGTTATTTCACACACGCGTGCCAGCAAGAAAGGTGTGGACTCCTTGCCTGAAACGCCCTGCTCTTGTGCCTCCCGCAATGCCTGCTCGATCGCCTGATCAATGGCGTCACGCGGCATGGCGAAAGCCTCGGGAATGGGGTTTGCAACAACCATGCCACCCTGCAGGCCCATGGCCCATTTGGCCTTGAGCACGGCGGCAATGTCGGTCGCAGAATCCAGGCGATAGTCCACCTTGAAGGCGCTGTCGCGTGTAAAGAAGGCAGGCAGTGCATCGGTCTGGTAGCCCACCACCGCGACGCCATGCGTCTCCAGGTATTCCAGGGTCAGACGCAAGTCCAGAATCGACTTGGCACCGGCACACACCACGGCAACTGGCGTTTGCGCCAGCTCCTGCAGGTCGGCTGACACATCGAAGCTTTCCTGTGCACCGCGGTGCACGCCGCCAATGCCTCCGGTCGCAAACACGCGGATACCAGCCATGGCAGCAATCACCATGGTGGCAGCCACCGTGGTGGCACCGGTTTTCTTGCTGGCAATGATGAAGGGGATGTCGCGGCGGCTGACTTTGGTGACGGCGTGCCCGGCCTTGCCGAGCTGCTCGATCTCGTCGCGCGACAAGCCGGCCTTGAGGCGGCCGTTCACAATGGCGATGGTGGCGGGCACCGCGCCGTGCTGACGCACCTCGTCTTCCACCTGCAAGGCGGTGGCCACATTTTGCGGATACGGCATGCCATGCGAAATGATGGTGGACTCCAACGCCACTACGGCAGCGCCCCGAGAAAGGGCCTGTTGTACCTCGGGGGCAATGTCCAGATAGGAAGTTTGGGTCATAAAGTATGTTGTTCGAGTCGAGCCTGCACCGCAGCCACGCTGAGCTCCGGCGAATTGGCGAATGTACTTGATAGCGTGAGTTCAGCGCAGGCCATGGCCCAAGCCACCGACCGATCCAGCGGCATGCCCTGCAGGTAGGCATACACCAGACCAGCCAACAAGGCGTCGCCCGCCCCGGTGGCGCTCTGCATTTGGACAGGCTGTGCCGCCCTGCGACCGGTGATGCCGTCTGCATCACACCAGACCACTCCGTTCTCAGCCAGGCTGATGACCACTTGCCGTACACCGCGGGCGTGCAATGCCAGTGCTGCTTCACAGGCCGATTGCGGCGTGGAGATTTCCACACCACTCAAGGCCTGTGCCTCCATCCGATTGGCCTTGAGCGTGTGCAGGTGCGGCAGCACCGGCAGCAACTTATGGCATTTGGCCACGGAAACGGCCTCGGCAAAAATGGCTTGCCGCGGCCAAAGGCTGCAAATGGTTTGCAACACATCGGGGCGCACATTGCAGTCCACCACGATGGCCTGCGCCTGTTCCAGCAGGCTGGCGTGACTGAGTACCAGGTCGGGCGTGAGCTGCTCCAGTATGGCCATGTCGTTCACCGCCACGCCCATGTCGCCGTCCACACCATGCAGGGACACGTAGGTCGCGGTGCGTTGGCCTTGCAGGGTGGCGCAGGCGCGCATGTCCAGGCCAATGGCCTGCGCTGACTGCCGCATCACCAGCGCGAAGGTATCGTCCCCCAGGACGCTGAGCAATCGCGCATCCACCTGCAGCCGACACAGGTTTTCCGCCACATTGCGCGCCACGCCACCAGGACTGCAGGTGACGACGCCCGGATTGGAGTCCGCCGCACGCATGGGCGCATGCGAATGCGCCGATATATCCATATTGGCGCCGCCGATCAGGGCGACATAGGGAGACTTGGCAGACGTGGTCATGGATGGATTAAACGGCACAATACAACGCTTTAAGAACGTAGGAGGCGCGTGATGATACTGGTGGCTGGTTCCGCCAACCTGGACTTTGTCGTTCGGGCTGATCACATCCCCAGCCCGGGGGAAACCGTGCTGGGCCGTGACTTCAAGACTTTTCCCGGAGGCAAGGGCGCCAACCAGGCGGTTGCCTGTGCCCGCGCCGGCGGAGTCGCCACCCACATGCTGCTGGCATTGGGGCAGGATGCATTTGCCGCACCACTGGAAGCGTCACTGCAAGGTGCGGGTGTCAAGCTGTTGACCGTGCGCCGCATCGACGAGCCCACCGGGACGGCTTTCATCTGCGTGGCCAACTCCGGGGAAAACGCCATCACCGTGGCGCCTGGCGCCAACGCCACCTTGCGCCCTGAGCATCTGCCCGCCTTGACTGGCTACACGCACCTGTTGCTGCAGCTGGAAACGCCCATGGACAGCGTCCTGGCCTACGCCCAGGCAGCCCGCAAGGCGGGTGTGACGGTGGTGCTGAACGCGGCCCCGGCGCGGGTACTGCCGCAGGAATTGATTGCCCTTGTGGATGTGCTGCTCGTCAACGAAGGCGAGCTGGCACTGGTCAGCCAGTGCAGCGGCAGTGTGGCCCAGTGCCTGGAGCAATTGCCCGTTCCCACTGTGGTGGTCACCTTGGGTGCGCACGGCTGCGTCGCCCGCCATCAGGGGGCATTGCAACTGCAGGCCTCATTCAAGGTCACCCCGGTAGACACCACGGGCGCGGGGGACACCTTCTGCGGCAGCCTGGCTGCGGCCTTGAGCCAAGGCCAGAGCATGACAGACGCCTTGCGCTACGCCAGCGCCGCCGCAGCACTGGCCTGCACCCGCCTCGGGGCACAATCCAGCATTCCCGAAGCGGCCGAGGTCGCGCAACTTTTGCGAGACCAGCCCGATGTCAACACACCCGACCGCCTGAGCGCCCTGCGTTCCCTATGCGGCATCCACTAAACACCATGCAAAGCAACAAACCGCGCAAAGTCATTTTCGACACCGACCCCGGCGTGGATGACGCCATGGCGCTTTATTACGCGCTGGCGCACCCGGATATCGATGTGGTGGGCATCACCACCACCTTTGGCAACGTGTATGTCGAACAGGCCGCGGCCAATGCGCTGTACCTCACCGCGCTGACCGGTCACGACATTGCCGTGACCCAAGGCGTTGCCAAGCCCTGGTACAAGCACTCCGAGGCACCCCCAGACTCCATTCACGGGGCAGACGGCCTGGGCAATCTGCTGGACCGGCAGGAACACGGCAAGACGCTGGACCCACGCTCATCGGCCCAGTTCATCGTGGACACCGTGCGGGCGCACCCCGGGGAAATTACGCTGGTGGCAGTTGGCCCTCTGGGCAATCTGGCAACGGCCCTGAAGCTGGACCCGGAATTGCCCAAACTGGTGCATGAAGTGATTCTGATGGGAGGAACCGTGCTGGAGCCCGGCAATGTGTCCCCAGTGGCCGAAGCCAACATCTGGAATGACCCGCATGCCGCCGACCTGGTGTTTACCGCTGGCTGGAAACTCACCATGGTCGGACTGGATGTAACCCACCAGGTGATCCTGCCCGTGTCGCTCTTTGAGCGCGTGGCCCAGCACCACCAGCACCCCGCCACCGACACGCTGCTGCACGCGGTCAAGTTCTATGCCGACTTCTACAGTGGTCTGTATCCGCATGTAGCCACCATCCATGGCTGCTTCGGTCACGATGTGCTGGCCTTTGTGCACCTGACCAACCCCGAACTGTTCACCACCGAAACCGGCCGCATCCGGGTCGCCATCGATGGCCTCGCCCAGGGGCAGACCATTTTGCGCCGCAGAAACCTGCATTACCCGCACGGTGGCTGGGGCGCTGACATTCCGCTCAGCCAAGCCTGTATGCGGGTGGACGCCAAGGCCAGCCGCCAGCTGGTGGAAGACACCTTGATGCGCGACTGGCTGACCAAGTAAAGGAGAACCCCATGCATTTACCCGTTGTTGATTTTCTGAGCCCGACGGCCCCACAAGACTTCTGCAAAAGCCTGCACGAGACCGGCTTTGGCGTGCTGAAGAACCATCCACTGGACCAGACGATGGTGCAGGGCATTTACGACGAATGGCTGGCCTTTTTCAAAAGCGATGCCAAGAACCGTTACCCGAACGATCCGGTCAAACACGACGGCTATTTTTCGCCCAAAGTGTCCGAAACCGCCAAGAACCACTCCAAGAAGGACGTGAAGGAGTTCTTCCACATCTACCCATGGGGCCGCTATCCCGCTGAAGTGTCGGACGCAGCGCGCCGCTACCACGCCCAAGGCAGCCAGCTTGCAGCCACCCTGCTGCGCTGGGTGGAGGAGTATTCACCGGAAGAGGTCAAGGCGGGCTACTCCATGCCCCTGCCCCGCATGCTGGAGGGCAGCGACCACACCCTGCTGCGGGTCCTGCACTACCCACCGCTGACCGGAGACGAAGAACCCGGCGCCGTGCGTGCGGCGGCCCATGGCGACATCAACCTGCTGACCATTTTGCCGGCCGCTACCGAACCCGGCCTGCAGGTTATGGATAAGGATGGCCAGTGGCAGGACGTGCCCTGCGACTTCGGCCTGCTCATCGTCAACATCGGCGACATGCTGGAAGAAGCCTCCGGCAAGTACTACCCGTCCACCCTGCACCGGGTGCTCAATCCCACGGGCGAGGCGGCAACCAAGTCGCGCATCTCCCTACCCTTATTTCTGCATCCGCGTCGCGATGTGGTGCTTTCCGAGCGCTATACCGTAGGCAGTTACTTTGATGAGCGCATGCGGGAGCTTCGAGGCACATACTGAAACTGAGGAAGCTTATTCGCAACTCATATATAGGTATAGCCAAAATATCGTTTTCTATCTAAGCAAACAAAATTACATTAGCCCGCATGCATGAACTACCGTTCGTCCTTGCGGGCTTTTTTGTTGGCGCCATTGTGGGTCTCACCGGTGTCGGTGGCGGCTCGCTGATGACGCCCATCCTGATTTTCCTGTTTGGCATCAAACCTTATCTGGCTGTAGGCACGGACCTGCTGTTTGCCGCATTCACCAAGATGGGCGGCACGATCAAGATGGCGCGCTCCGGGCGCATTGACTGGATAGTGGTCCGCAACCTGTCGGCGGGCAGCATTCCCGCTTCCCTCATCACCCTGTATGTGCTGCATGTGGTGGGCCCAGCAGACCCCCAAGTGCAGGCCGTCATGACCACCACCCTGGGGTGCGCCCTGCTGCTGACCGCCGTGGCCACCCTGTACAAGGCCATTCGTGGCAAGACCAGCCCGAAGACCGTGGCCCTGGGTCAGGAAATTCTGGCGGCCACACCCAAACACTGGAGCTTGCCACTGCTGTTCGGCGCCGTGATTGGAACCTTGGTGACCCTGACCTCCGTGGGCGCCGGCGCCATCGGCGTGACTGTCCTCATGCTGCTGTACCCCTTGCTGCCCCTGCCGCGCATCATTGCCGCCGACATTGCCTACGCGGTTCCGCTGACGCTGGTGGCCGGTTTGGGACACGCCTCCATCGGCTCAGTGGACTGGCCCATGCTGGGCGCGCTGCTGGCCGGTTCTCTACCTGGCATCTGGGTCGGATCGCACCTCACACCCAAGGCACCCGAACGCCTGATACGCTCGCTGCTTTCATTTTTGTTGGCCTATGCGGGCCTGAAACTCATCGCTCTTTAAAGCGGACTTCTGATCTATGTACCAATACACCGAATTCGACCGCCAATTCATACGCGCCCGGGCTGCACAACACCGTGACCAGCTGGAGCGCAATCTGGCCGGTACCTTGAGTGACGACGACTTCCGTCCCCTACGTCTGCAAAACGGTTGGTACATCCAGCGCTACGCGCCCATGCTGCGCGTGGCCGTGCCCTACGGCGAACTGGCCAGCCGCCAGTTGCGCGTGCTGGCACGCATCGCCCGCGAATACGACCACCCGTCCAAGGAAGTGTTCGACAAGGCCATCGGCACGCAAGCCACCTGGGGCACCACGCACCTGCCAGTGGGCTACGGCCACTTCACCACCCGCCAGAACGTGCAATTCAACTGGATTCCCCTGACCAAGAGCGCCGACGTGATGGACCTGCTGGCCACCGTGGACATGCACGGCATCCAGACCAGCGGCAACTGCATCCGCAACATCACCAGCGACGAATTGGCTGGCGTGGCTCCGGACGAACTAGCAGACCCGCGTCCGTTTGCAGAAATCATGCGCCAATGGAGTACGCTGCACCCCGAGTTCGCCTTCCTGCCACGCAAGTTCAAGATCGCCATCACCGGCGCCACCCAGGACCGCGCGGCCACCTATTGGCATGACGTGGGCCTGCACCTCAAGCACAACGAGGCCGGCGAACTGGGCTTCAAAGTGCTGGTGGGCGGCGGCATGGGCCGCACCCCGGTGATTGGCACCACCATCCGCGAGTTCCTGCCCTGGAACCAGATCATGAATTACCTGGAAGCCGTGGTGCGCGTCTACAACCGCTGGGGCCGCCGCGACAACCTGTACAAGGCGCGTATCAAGATCCTGGTCAAGGCCGAAGGCCAGCGCTACATCGATGAGGTGGAAGCCGAGTACCAGGAAATCATCACCCGCGACGGCGCGCCGCACACCATCACCCAAGCCGAGCTGGACCGTGTGACCGCCTGCTTTGTGCCGCCCGCACTGGACCTGAATGCACCGGCCCGCAGCGGCAAGGTGCCTGCCGAACGCCAGGCCGATTACGAGCGCTGGCTCAAGCAGAACGTATCGGCGCACAAGAATCCCGCCTTGCGTGCCGTCACCCTGTCCTACAAGCGTCTGGGCCAGGCTCCCGGCGACGCCGATGCTGACCAGCTCGACACCGCAGCCGACCTGGCTGACGAATTCAGCGCCGGTGAAGTCCGCGTCACGCACGACCAGAACCTGCTGCTGCCCTGGGTACGCGAGCAGGACCTGCCTGCCCTCTGGATCGCCGCCAGCCATGCTGGCCTGGCCCGCTCCAATGTGCGCCTGCTGACCGACATGATCGCCTGCCCCGGCGGCGACTTCTGCGCGCTGGCCAATGCGCGCTCCATCCCCATCGCTGCGCAAATCACTGAGCGCTACCAGGACATGGACGAGTTGCATGACCTGGGCGAGATCGACCTGCATATCAGCGGCTGCATCAACTCCTGCGGTCACCACCACAGCGGCCATATCGGCATTCTGGGCGTGGACAAGGATGGCAAGGAGTGGTACCAGGTATCACTGGGCGGCTCCGACGGCTCCGCACTGAGCGGCCCGGCCATTCCGGGCAAGGTCGTGGGCCCATCGTTCGGCGCCGGCGAAATCCCCGGTGTGATCGAGGCCGTACTGGACACCTTCAGGCTGCATCGCAATGGCCGCGAAACCTTTATCGACACCTTGCGCCGCGTCGGCATGGACCCCTTCAAGGCAGCGGCCAACTCGGCCCGTCTGGTGGACCTGCACGCCGAAATGAACCAATTGCCCAAAACGCCCGGCTATGCCCGTGACGCCCAGGAAGCCTGAGAAACCGATGACTGATCTGACCATGAAACTGCTTTCCGCCGCAGACCCCAGCACACAGGAGCCTGTGCCCAACACCTTGGTGGTGGCCAATACCGAAGACCCGCGCAACCTGGCGCTCGAAGGTGTGCAGCGCATAGACCTGCACTTCCCGAAGTTCACCGATGGCCGTGCCTATACCCAGGCCTTCTACCTGCGCCGCCGCGCGGGGTTCAAGGGTGAGATCCGCGCCACCGGCGATGTGCTGATCGACCAACTGGTGCAAATGGAGCGTCAAGGCTTCAGCGTGGCTGTGCTGCGCGCTGACCAGCACCTGGAGTTCGCGCAAAAGCAATTCGACCGCTATCGCGCCTTCTACCAGGGTGATGCCGTTACCCCCCAACCCGTCTTCAGCCGTGGAGTCGCCGCATGAACGCCATCGAAATGAATGCCCGCCCGCACAAGGACTACACGTTGCACCTGGCCGAAGCCCAGGGCGTGCTTGCCCAAGCTGCGGCGCAATACGCCGCCGTGGATGGTGGTTCGGTGCGCGTGACGCAGGCTTCCAGCCTGGGCGCAGAGGACGTGGTCATCAGCCACATCATCAACAGCATGCAGCTCGACATCGGCATCTTCGTGCTGGAGACCGGCCGCCTGCACAAGCAGACGCTGGAGCTGCTGGAGCAGTTCAAGGCCAGCTCGCGTGCGCCGGTCACGGTGTACACGCCGGTACAGGAGTCCGTGGTGCAATTCGTCGCCAAGGAAGGTCTGGACGCCATGTACAAGAGCATCGACCTGCGCAAGGCTTGCTGCGCCATCCGCAAGCTCGAACCACTGGAACGTGCCCTCAAGGGCAAGGACGCCTGGATCACCGGCCTGCGCCGTGAGCAAAGCGGCGCCCGCGCCGACGTACCGCTGGTGGACACCTCCGAAAAGCGCACCAAGATCAACCCGCTGGCCAACTGGACCTGGGGCGACGTGTGGCACTACATCAAGGAACACAACGTGGCCTACAACCCGTTGCATGACGCCTTCTTCCCCAGCATCGGCTGCGAGCCCTGCACCCGCGCCATCAGCCTGGGCGAGGACTTCCGTTCTGGCCGGTGGTGGTGGGAAGACGAGGCCGCCAAGGAATGCGGCCTGCATGTCAAACACGCCGACGGTGCCGCAACGGCCGCAGTTTCTGCGCTGCCCGTTTCCGCCCTGCCACCTGCCAAAGCATCTGTATGAACGCAATGACCGACCAACACCATTTCGAACGGCTTTCCAACCAGCACCTGGACGCGCTGGAAGAGGAAACCATCTTCATCCTGCGCGAAGTCGCAGCCGCTTTTGAGCGCCCCGCCCTGCTGTTCTCTGGCGGCAAGGACTCGCTGGTCATGCTCAAGTGCGCCGAAAAGGCCTTTGGCGTGGGCCGCATTCCCTATCCGCTGCTGATGATCGACACCGGCCACAACTTCCATGAAGTGACCGACTTCCGTGACTTCCGCGCCAAGGAACTGGGCGCCGAGCTGATCGTGCGTAGCGTGGAAGACTCCATGAAGCGCGGCACCGTGCGCCTGGCCCACCCAGGTGAGAGCCGCAATGTGCACCAGTCGGTCACGTTGCTTGAGGCCATCGAAGAGTTCCGCTTCGACGCGCTGATTGGCGGAGCACGCCGCGACGAGGAAAAGGCTCGCGCCAAGGAACGCATCTTCAGCCACCGCGACAGCTTTGGCCAGTGGCAGCCCAAGGCGCAGCGTCCCGAGCTGTGGACCCTGTTCAACACCCGCCTGCAACCCGGCGAACACTTCCGCGTGTTCCCCATTTCCAACTGGACTGAGCTGGATGTGTGGCAATACATCGAGCGCGAAAAAATCGCGCTGCCGAGCCTTTACTACACGCACAAGCGCGATGTGGTGGAACGCAAGGGCCTGCTGGTGCCGGTGACCGAGCTCACCCCTGCCAAGGATGGCGAAGTGGTCGAGTCGCGCGACGTGCGCTTCCGTACCGTGGGTGACATCACCTGCACTTGCCCGGTGGACAGCCTGGCTGCCAGCGCCGCCGACATCGTGATTGAAACGCTGTCTGCTGAAGTCAGTGAGCGTGGCGCCACACGCATGGATGACAAGACTTCCGAGGCTTCCATGGAGAAGCGCAAGAAAGATGGGTACTTCTGAAATGACAACCGCAACAACGACAACCACATCCACCACAGGCGTGGACACCCAATCCGCATTGCGTTTCATCACCTGCGGCTCCGTGGATGATGGCAAAAGCACGCTGATCGGCCGCCTGCTGGTAGACAGCCGCTCGGTGCTGTTGGACCAACTGGCCAATGTGTCCAAGAGTGGTGAAGCCGATCTGGCCCTGTTCACCGATGGCCTGAGCGCCGAGCGCGAACAGGGCATCACGATTGACGTGGCCTACCGCTATTTCGCCACCCCAGCACGCAAGTTCATCATTGGCGATGCGCCTGGCCACGAGCAGTACACCCGCAACATGGTGACTGCGGCCAGCAGTGCGCATGCTGCCGTGGTGCTGGTGGATGCCACCAAACTCAAATGGCAGGACGACGGCGATCTGGAGTTGCTTCCCCAGACCCGTCGCCACTCGCTGCTGGTGAATCTGCTGCGCGTACCTGGCATTGTGTTTGCTGTGAACAAGCTCGATGCGCTCGAGTCGGCAGACAAGCCGGAAACCGCGGGCAATGCGGCCAAGGCCTTCCAGAAGATCCGTCAAGCGCTGCAGCAGTTTGCGGAACACGCGGGCATCCAGGTGACCGCCATCGTGCCGATTTCTGCCCTCAAGGGAGACAACGTCGTACACGCCTCGGCCGGCTGGTGCGGCTACACCGGCCCCAGCCTGCTGACCATTCTGGAGCAGTTGCCCGTCACAGCACCTGAAACCGATGTGCCGTTTGCGTTCCCCGTGCAGTGGGTGGAAAAGTTCTCCTCCTCCAGCGACACCAGCCAGGGTCGTCGCGTGTTCTGGGGACGCGTGGCCACTGGCAGCGTGCAGCCCGGACAACGCATCTCCATTCTGCCCAGCGGACAGACTGCCACGGTCGCACAGGTGCTCAACCATGTACGCGTTCCGAAAAACGTGGCCGCCGGACACGGCGCAGGCATCATTCTGGACCGCGAAGTGGATGTCTCCCGCGGCGACTGGCTGCTGGCAGCCGACGACGCACCGGCTCACTTTGAGCCAACCCGCGAGATCAGCGCCACGGTGGCCTGGATGGACGACGAGCCGCTCGTGGCCGGACGTGTCTACTGGGCACTGCACGGACACCGCTGGATCAAGGCCAAGGTCAAGCGCATCGTGCACAGCCTGGACATCAACACGCTCGAAGAGCATGATGCAACCCAGATCCTGCCAAATGCCATCGGGCATATCGAGATCGCTTTGCAGGAAGCCATTGCGGCCGTTCCCTACAAGACGTCCCGCGTGCTGGGCTCCCTGATTCTGGTAGATACGGCCACGCACAAGACATCGGGCGCGCTACTGTTGAATTGATGCATCGCAACGGCCTGACATGCCTCGGTAACCATATTGCCGGGGGTGTCGGGAAAAGCCAATAAAATCGGGGGTTCGGCGGACTCGCCCCCCTTTCCAACTTTTGCCTGAAAACCAAAAATGACACACATCGTCACTGAAGCCTGTATCAAATGCAAATACACCGACTGCGTCGATGTGTGCCCTGTGGACTGCTTCCGCGAAGGCCCCAACTTCCTCACCATTGATCCCGACGAATGCATTGACTGCGCTGTCTGCATCCCTGAGTGCCCAGTGAACGCCATCTACGCTGAAGAAGACGTGCCGCGCGACCAGCAACACATGATCAAGCTCAATGCAGAGCTGGCTGTGCTGCCCTCATGGAAGAGCATCACCAAGCGCAAGGCGCCACTGCCAGAAGCTGAAGAGTGGAAAGACCGCACCGACAAGCTGTCCCAGCTGATTCGCTGAGCGCAGGCGCCGTCCGGCATGTCTGCTGACATTCAGCCCGGCTTGATAGAGGCCGATGCAGTCATCGTAGGTGCCGGGCCGGTCGGGCTGTTCCAGGCCTTCCAGCTGGGGCTGCTGGAGATTTCCGCCCACATCGTCGACGCGCTGCCCTACGTGGGTGGCCAATGCGTTGAGTTGTACGGCGACAAACCCATCTACGACATCCCCGGCATTGCCATGTGCACCGGGCGCGAACTCATAGACAACCTGCAAAAGCAGGTAGCCCCCTTCAGGCCGGTGCTGCACCTGGGCGAATTAGTGAACCAGGTCGAGAAGCAAGCCGATGGGCGCCTTCTGGTTGCCACCAACAAAGGCACACAGTTCCTCACCAAGGCACTCTTCATTGCCGCAGGCGTAGGCGCGTTCCAGCCGCGCATGCCCGGCGTGGAGGCGCTGCACCCGCTGGAGGGCTCGCAAGTCCTGACCGCATTGCCACAACCAACCGACTGGTCTGGCCGCAAGGTCATGGTTCTGGGTGACTCGGAAGCGGCACTTTCTGCCACCATTGAACTGGCAACCTCCGCAAGCCCGCCCGCATCCGTGACCCTATTGCACCGGCGCAATGTGTTCACGGCAGAGCCGGCCACTACCGCAACATTTCGCACCATGCTGGAAGATGGACGCATCAGCTTTGTGGCCGGACAACTCACGGGCGTGGAATCCGACGCTGGGCGCATGACATCAGCCAGCATATTGAACGCAGAAGGTGCGCAACAGTCAGTGTCCGCGGACCTGATGGTTGTGCTACTTGGACTGTCGCCCAAGCTGGGCCCCATCGCCCATTGGGGCTTGGACATGGAACGCCGCCAGATCAAGGTCGACACCGAAACCTTTGCCACCGATGTGCCTGGCATTTTTGCCGTGGGTGACGTCAACACCTACCCCGGCAAGAAGAAGCTCATCCTGTGCGGATTTCACGAATGCGTGCTCGCCGCCTTTGGCGCTGCGCCGCTGATTTTTCCGGACAAGAAGCTGTTGCTGCAGTACACGACCACCAGCACGCGGTTGCACACACTATTAGGCGTAAATTCTTCAGCTGCTGTTGAAAGCAGTCAAAAAACTACGCTATAATCTGAGGCTTCATTCCTCGATAGCTCAGTCGGTAGAGCGCCGGACTGTTAATCCGTAGGTCCCTGGTTCGAGCCCAGGTCGAGGAGCCAGAAAAACCCTTATGGGTACTTGAAAGCCTGCTATCTAATTGGTAGTAGGCTTTTTCGTTTGGGGATTGTGGTGCCAGTCTGGTGCCAGTTTTTGCCCTGATGGTGTTGGAACTTCTTGGATGCTGCTGGACACAAATGCCAGCGGACATGGCAAGAAGCTACCTTTGAATTGCACCGTCCCGGTTTGAGGCAATAGAGAACTGGATCATGAGCTTCACAACACCTTTAAATTGACCGTCCAGCTCGCTCTGAATACAGGCGCTGTAGCGACCCTTGCCCCCATTGGTTGGCCTACAACCTGCGGCGTACCGGTACCTGAACTTGCCGCCACAACACCAAGCTTCCATGGCTTTTGTTCATTGCCTGCGTTTAGTACCTCTGTAACACGCGCAGCGGTTGCCAGCGAATCGATTTCGTAGTCCAGACGCAAAATATTGCCCGTGGTGTCCACAGTAAACGCCTTTAGAAGCGCACCGCTCACCTTGACGTTTTCCACCGCAGCAAAGATTGGATTGATGTCCTGCAATACTTTGGCCTGCGCCAATGCCACGCTGCCAGCACGTGGATCGATCTTTACTTCAATCGGGGTTCTAATGCGCCGCAATTCACTGCTGTTCTCCGCAATCTGTTGACTCTGCGTCTTGACTTCATCGGCCAAGAACGACCACTTCCACATGGTTCCCCCAACTACCAAAACGCAGGCTAGCGCTGCAATTGCCCATACCCGTCGCCAGGTGTTTGCATGAACAAACTCAATTTGTACCGGCCTCACATTGTTCTCCAGTG
Source organism: Rhodoferax sp. GW822-FHT02A01 (assembly GCF_038784515.1). Lineage (NCBI taxonomy): Bacteria > Pseudomonadati > Pseudomonadota > Betaproteobacteria > Burkholderiales > Comamonadaceae > Rhodoferax > Rhodoferax sp. GW822-FHT02A01. Next base: position 4,334,821 of record NZ_CP152376.1, on the reverse strand, counting down.
CGCAGCCCATGCGTTGGGAAAACCTTTAGACACAGTTCCCTGGGACCGACCAAACCTTAAGGTCAGTACCTCGTGATCGGCTAGATCGTTGGCAATCTTCCATTGCCGAATTGCTATGGTGCTGGATTCCGGTCCTGCATCGAATGCTAGGTGCTGCGCGTCTCCCGCATCGGTCAGTAGCGTATTGCCATCCAGCTCCTGCAGCACCAGTGCGCGTATTTGCGCCTGCTTAGCACGTCCGCACTCCGTTGCCACGGACCAGAGCGGGCGCAACGTCCGAATTGCGGCTGCCTTACCTTTGGCCCAAGCATTTAGCTGCTCTAACAGGACGCCGTCCACACTGGCAACCACGCCAACATTGCCAGCATCAAACCCAATCACGCTACGTGCCCCCTCCCCGGCCCGATCGCCCCCCGAGTCTGCATTGACAGCACCTCCCAGCATGCCTGCAAAATACGCTTGTAGTTCATGAAACCTTCGCACGCCTTGTGGAACTGGAAACGCGTCAGCCCGGCACCGAGCACCGCTCAAGGTCAGGTGCAGATTGTGGCGCTTTGGTGTCTTGCCACCCTTTGAGCTATCAGCCGTGCCCATTGCTTTCCAACACCGCGCAACGGACTCCAGCACCTGCGCCATTGGCCACGTTGGGGGAAACTCAATGACCTGCTTTGGCACGCCACGCCCTTCCACCATTGCTATGGTGGTGCCCAGATAAATGTTCACCGACTCAGACCAAACCGACCACACGGCGGACCTCCTCCAACGTTGTGTTGCCAAGCACTACCTGAGAGACGGCACGCGCCAACAATCGGTGTGATTGGTCGGGATAGAGCGCCAAGCGCATTTTTTCCATGGGAGCCCTGCTCACAATCAACTCCCGTATCGCATCCGTCATCACATGCACCTCAGCGGTCACAAACCGCCCCTTATAGCCAGACTGCCTGCAGTGCGGGCAGCCTACTGCCACCGGCAAACGATCCGGCACTTCCAGGTCCAGGCTGCTGAGCTTGTTGGTTTCTTTCTCAGTAGGTTCCCGCCACTCATGGCAATGCGGGCAGAGCTTTCTTAAAAGCCGCTGTACCACGACGCCATTCAGTGCAGATGCGAGCGCAAAGGGCTCAATCCCGAAATGCTGGAAGCGACCCAGCACATCAAAAAGACTATTGGCGTGCACGGTGGTGAACACCATGTGGCCGGTGAGCGAACTCTGAACGGCGATCTGCGCGGTCTCCGGGTCCCGGATTTCACCCACAAGAATTTTGTCCGGGTCATGACGCAATATGGAGCGCAAGCCCGTTGCAAAGGTCAGCCCCTTTTGTTCATTGACCGGAATTTGCAATACCCCCGTGAGTTGGTACTCAACGGGGTCTTCAATGGTGACGATCTTCTCAAGGCCATTGTTGGCTTCCGACAGTGCTGCATAGACGGTGGTGGTCTTCCCAGAACCCGTGGGGCCAGTAATCAGCAACATGCCGTGCGGCCGCTCTGCGAGTTCCCGCAACGCCTCCACCAAACGCTCCTCAAACCCCAAGGATTGCAGCGTCAACTCTGATTGACCATCGGTTTGCGATTGCAAATGGGTCTTGTCCAACAGACGCAGAACCACGTCCTCCCCGAAAATGCTGGGCATCACCGAGACACGCAAGTCCATCTCCACAAAACCCGTGTGACTCCAGCGAATGCGCCCATCCTGCGGACGCCTGCGCTCCGTGATATCGAGCTGTGCCATCACCTTGATACGGGATACCACTTCTTCGGCCTTTTGGGTGCTCGCCATGCGAGGGCCCGGCGCCATCACACCATCCAATCTGAACTTGATACCCAGGCCATCTTTGTCCGTTTCAAAATGGATATCACTGGCGCCCTCCCGAACCGCATGGGCTATAGCGTCATCCACAAACTGCACCACATCCGTGGAATCGTTTTGCGGCATTGCTGAATGTGATTTAACGGCAGCCGTATTTTCAGAAATGGCGACGTTCTCGGACGCCTGCACGCCCTTCGACCGTTGCTCAGTTACTTGCGCCCATTGCTGGCCGCGAGCCAGTGCCAGGCGTACACCAGGAGTACCGCTACGCATCAGTGCAGTCGTAACCTCCTTTTGCCAGGGGTCGGGACTTAGCAGATAGGTTGAATCTCCCACATGTATTTCCTGGTAACTGGGTGCTTGTGGGTTTTCCTTTCCCATACGGTATTGTTCCCACTGCGCATCTGCAATGACTGCGACTCCCTGGGACTCCAGCAATACGGCTGCCAGTTCTTGCTCGTGGACCGCAGTCTTGCTTTCTGCGGCGATTTCCTCTTGCAGCAGGTTCCACAGACCCTGTATGTCTTTGCCGGGCTTCTGCGGAGCCTCGGTACCAATGGCATTTAAGCGCTTGCGTGCACGGATCAAGGCAGCACCCAATGCGGATGCACTGATCGACTTTGCGCCCTTTGCTGCATCTGGTCTTTGAGCCTTTAAGTCAAAGGGACTCGCGTTTGCTGCGGCCTTTTCTGGGTTGGTGTTCATGGAAGTATGCGCTCAATAGGTCTGGTCAGATGTATCGCTTAAGGTTTCAAAGCAATTGCGTGGCCATGTCGAAGACTGGCATGTACATAAGAATCACGATGCCTCCCACCACGAGTGCCACGGCCAGCAACAAAAGAGGCTCTGCGATGCGGGTGAGGCGCTCCACAAAGAGTTCGAACCGCTCCCCATGCATGCGCGAGACCACATCGGCTGCTGCATGGAACTCACCATTGCGCTCGGCAGCGGCCATCAGGCGTCGGCCCACCTCATCACATAAACCATGGTCAGCAAGGGCCTGAGATACCGAACCACCCCGCTCAATGCGCTGTTTGACTTCCTGCAATGCGACTCTCAAAGGGGCAGACAAGGCGGATCGGGATGCCACTTCCATGGCTTCGGTCATGGCATACCCGCCTTTCAAGAGCAGCGTGAGTGCCTGGTACATCATGGCCAATTGGAAATCTTCTACGCGCAGGCGAATCCAGGGAATGCGCCGGGCCAAAGACATCATGTTCGCTTTGGCCTGGCCACTGCTGACCCAGACCATCAACATCGCAGCCAGTGCAAGGAGCACTCCAATTACCATGGTGCGGTTCTTTCCGATGAAATGGGTAAGTTCCACAGTAATCGCAGCACCACCCGACACCCCTGTGCCCTCAGCACCACCAGTGCGAACGGTTTCATACATGGAAGCGAAATTGGGCATGACAACGAGCAACAAAAATACCGAAATCACTAGCCCGACCGTACTCACCAAAGCGGGGTAAATGGCCGCACTAATGATTTTTTTGCGCAGATTCAGTACCAGCGAATCAAACCGCAAATAGTCATCCAGTGCTTCCGCCAGATTGCTGGTGCGCTCGCCCGCTCGCACAGCTGCCACTAGAACCGGCGGTGTTTGAGGCAGTTCGGATAGCGAGGTGGACAAAGACAACCCCTTTTGCAGCCGGGTAAGCAACATGCCCGCCAGGCTCACTTTGGTCTCTGCGCCATTGGCGCTGCCTGGCCCTGATTGATCGCGCAGGTGCTCCTTGGCGCTCAGCGTATCCACCGCCTCCACCACCGTCATGCCTGCGCGCAAAAGGGTGCGCACTTCCTTGCAAAACAGCCCATAAGCATCACGCTTGATTTCTTGTTTGGGGCGCAGCCAGCCAAGCCAGGACGCGCCTCTCTGCTGCGCCTTGACGCTCAGGACCGTAAACCCCTCTTGCTGCAATTTCTGGCGCAACGCAGCTTCACTTGCCATGGCCATGTATTCGTCGCGGACCTGTACGTCGCCCAAGCGTACATAGCGCACCCGAAACTGCATGGTGGCACCAGTTGCTTGCGTGCTCATTTGGCGGTCTGCCCTGGTTGCACCGATACATCCTGGTATTCAAATACCCAATCGCTGTAGTGCAAGGCGGGTTGCAACGTGGAAGCTGCTATCTGTACTGCCGGTCCGCCCGTTACGTTAGACATAACAGACCAAGCATCCAGCACCGCGACCCCGGCACGCAAAGGTGCCGCGTCGTTGGTACTGCGAATGCCGCGAATACCCCCTTGCTTGTCGCGCACTAAGTCCCAATCCATCTTCCCCGTGGTGGGGTCTGGGTAGATTTCGCGCATGTACCGCGTGATCCCGATTTGGCGCCTGTCTTCCAATAGATCTTCCAGATTGGCCGGGAGCTTTTTTACACTTCCAGGCGTTGCGGTGTAGTACAGCGCGATGGCGTGTACCGTTTCTTGGCCTATGCGAAGCAGTTCGTTTTCTCGGTCGCGCTTGGCGTCCGTGGCCACATAGGTCATGACCGAGGTGCTGGCGATGGCGATCATGGTCAAAGCTGCCAGGACTGCCAAATAGGTGAATCCACGCTGCGCATGCTGACGCAATGGGGGGCGAATGGACATTGCTCTACCACTGCGCATAGTCGCTCCCATCACGCGCATGGCCGCTGGCACCGCTGTGCACATCGTAGATCCCACTGGACCCATTCGAGCCATTGGTAGCCGGCGCGCCAGTAGACGGAGAACTACCTTGCGCATCCCTGGACTGCACCAACACCCAGGTATCCGTGCGCTGGGTCACCGGGTCCTCGGGGATGGCCCGGATATAACGTTTGTCCACCAACTCAGACAGCGACTCGGGGTAGCGCGACTGGTCCCGGTAAAACTGGTCAATGGCCGTGCGCAGTCCCACCAGGTTTTGGCGCAGCACCACTTCGCGGGCCGTATCCACACGGTCCATGAAACGTGGGGCAACCAGGCTGGCAAGAATGGCCAGTACGGCCATCACAACCAACAGTTCGATGAGCGTAAAGCCTCGGGAGATGCTGACTCGCGCCCATTGCAGCCGCTCGGCATTGGCTCCAACCCCAACGATCCACTTACCACCGCGCATAAAAACTCCCGTCCAGCGCACGCGCCGTGGACTTTGAATGCACGTCATAGACGTCTGCCCCCGGCTCGGGCCTGTCTGCCGGGGATGCGTAGGAGCGTAGCTGCCAGGTCTTCTCGGGAGCCAGCGAGGGGTCCGCAAACGGGTCACGGGGAATGGCGCGCAGGAAGTACAGCATTTGCCCCTTGGACTGAGGCCGCGTATCAGGCGTTCCATGGACCAGTGTTTGCAAATCCGGCGGATAGCCCGAACTTCCAACGGCCACCACAGTGGGGTCCTGACCAACAACGCGCTTGTATTCGTCCAGGGCGCTTCGGATTTCGCGCAACGCAGATTTGAGTTCACGCTCTTTTCTGGCGACTACCAGCGTCTCGCCCAGCGGCAAAACGGCAGCAGCCAGCACACCCAGGATGGCCATCACCGCCAGTAGCTCCACCATAGTGAAGCCCCTTGAATGGCGACGGCCAGAGTGTGTATGCCTGCTGCCCATGACATCCGTTGCGATCATTCCAACCTCTGCCCCGCTACTGCACCTGGATCTTCAAGGCGGGTAACTCACCAAGTGCCGCAGGGGCTCCTGTACCCATGGGCTTGAGGCTGGTGATATCCAATCCAATAGTGCTACCCCCACCATCCTTGCCGCTCTTGCGCACGCGCAGTTTGAGTTCGACCACCGATCCCTTGCCACGAATACCCGTGGAATCACTGCGCAACAGCCCCACTCCAATGCGCCCAGTGCCGATGTTCACCGACTGGGTAAAGCTGGTTGTTGCCCCATCTTGCTTGAGAAGACTGCCTTCCGTCACATCCAGCACCTCAAGGTCCGTGGCGGAAAATCCAATCTCCAGTGGAACGCCCCGGATAGGAGCCCCGCTTTCCAACTGCAGACTCACGGTGAAGACGTCTCCGGCCTTCACCGATTCGGGTGCGAGCCAGGTCACCTTGATTGGTCCATTGTCGACTGGTGTTGCGGTGCTTGGCCCTGGCGCACCGGCAGCGGCTCCTGTCATTGCGTTTGGGTTGGGTGTCGAGCTTGCAGCGGCCGTTGCGCCACCTGCTGGCAACTGGGTTGGTTTAACAGCCGAGTCATTGGTGATCACCTTTGGCGCGGATGTGCTTGTCAAGTTAGCGGCCCTGTTGCGCTGTTGGGGTGGCAGCATCAACCTGCTTGCCAGCTCGCTCCCCACCCACATCTCCGCCTGCGCAATGTCTGGTCGTGGTGCGGTCCTGAGGATGCGCGGGGTAATGGCCAGTACCAATTCGGTTCGGGACTTGTCATCACGCTGGCTGGCAAAGAGGCGTCCCGCAATGGGCAAATCCCCCAGGCCCGGAAAGCGGTGCGCATTGGAGATGTCTTGCTTGTTGATGAGGCCTGCCAGCAGTTGGGTTTCACCGTCACGCAAGCGCAAGGTGGTGTTGGCGTTACGCGTGCCAATCTGGTAGGCAACAGTCCCCGATGACGTGGTCACCGCACTGCCCAGGTTGCTGACCTCAAGGCCCACCTTGATCGTGACGTCATCGTCGGGCGACACAATCGGCTCCACATCGAGTTTGAGTCCCACTTCCTGGTAATTCACGCTTTGACTTACAAAGCCAGTGGCGCTGCTGGTGGACGTGATGATTGGAATCTTGTCACCAATCAGAATCCGGGCCTTCTCTTTGTTGCGCGCACGAATCTTGGGATTGGCCAGGATGTTGCTGTCTCCCACTTCCCGTCGCAAGTTCAAAACCAGATTGGGCAGGCTCACCCCGATTCGGTCCCCATTGAGCGTACCCAGGCTGTTAACTGTCAGGCCTGAAGCACCCGATTCCGGCAGTGGGTTAAAGGTAAAGCTGTTCGGAAAATCCAGCCCGAGGTTGTTCAGAATGGTGGTGTTGACCTCCATCACTTCCACTTCGAGCATGACTTCGGGCTCCGCCAGATCGTACAGAGCCACCAGCCGCTCCGCGAGCGCCACCACTTCTGGCGCCTCTCTGATGGCAATCATGTTGGCGCGCTCGTCCACAAAGGGGTCCTTGATGCGCAGCATGGAACGCAGCAGCGTTGCCGTGCTTTGCGCCGGACTGTTGGCAAGATAGAAGACACGCACAACCTGCTCCTGGTGCTCGCGCTTCTTCTCAGGCGTGTTGGGGTAGATGAAGACGGTCTTGGCGTCGATGATGTTGCGGGCCAATTGGTTTGCGCCCACCACCAGGTCAATGGCGTCTTCCACACGGGCTTCACGCAAATAGACTGTGGCCCGCGTATCGAGTCGCACATCCTTGTCCAGCACAAAATTCACGCCACTGCCACGGGTGATGGCATCCAGCACGGCGCTCAAGGGAGCATTCTTGAAGTCCAGTGTGATGGGGCGTGTCTCTGCCAGACCCGTTTGCGCAGGGGCCTCAAACCGGATTTCTTGCTGCAGCCGTCTTTGCAGGGACACCAACTCCGGCTGGCGGGGGGACTCGCGTAGCACGGCATCCAAACGGCGCAGTGCCTGTTCTTTCTTGCCAAGGCTGATCAAATCGGATATCTCGGATAGCGCTGATTTTTGCTTGCGCGCCAGCACCAGGTCTGCTTTGAGGTCCAAGAGCCGGGTGTTTAGCGGGTCGAGGACCAGGGCGCGAGACAGGGATTTGTCGGCTTCATCGAACTTGCCTGCATTGCGCAGTTGCGTGGCCTCATTGGTCAGTCTGGCAACCGCTTCGTTTTTTGCGGAACTCAGGCCCGCACGCAGGGTGGAGCTCTCAGGATAATCGGATAGACCATCGGTCAGGGTTTGAATCGCCTGCTCGTAGTTGCCATCATGCAAATCGTTGGTGGCCCTGTCTCTTAAGCGCTGCTCCGCACATCCGGCCATAACCAAGGAAGCACCCAGAGCAAAAGCCAAAGAGATGCGCACGAACGCATTGCGTAGCCGGGGACCAGGATGGGGGCGGGATACATGCGCCATGCTGGTTGTTTTTGGGGGAGCAAAAGCTTGCAGGAGTTTCATCGGGTTTGGTACTTTTGCGCAGGTGGCAGATCCAGTCGGGTAGTGCGACCCAGCGCCGGGTAGCTGAATTCCACAGCGCGCTCGGAGATGGTGAGAACTTTGTAGCCATTGGGCAAATCCAGGCCAGGAGTCAGCGCCACGGTGGTGTCACCCGTGGCCATATACACCACGGTAGTTCCGTCAGGCGTTGTCATGCGACCAGCGTAGACCATGTTCAGGGGTGGCGGCTCAGGTGGCGGGGGTGGAGGCGGCGCCACTACGGGCACAGGCTTTTGGACAACGGGAGGCGGTGCCGGTTTGGGTAGTTCTGGAGCAAACGGGTCTTTGTCATTGAGTTCTAGTGCGGGCCGCTCGGTACTTAATGCCTCCGCTGACACTGGGGCACTTACACGACTTGCGGAATCTGGCCGCACCACCGCGGCCACGACGGATGTAGGTGACACGACACTGCCGGGAGCGGGCGCACTCAAGTTGAGCCAGACCAACAGGAGTGCGGCGCCTAGCAGAATGACCAGCCGATAACGCTGGAACCAGGTAGCCATCACGAAGGGCTCCTCTCGTGTCGAGGCGCACAGGAGACTGCTCCGCCGTGTCTCAACGGCCTAGTCTTTGACATACCAGACCAGAGTGACATGTACGTCCTGCCGCGAAGGGTCCGTTGGCATCGCTTGCAGGGAAAGCGTGTTCACGGCCAAAGAGTGGTATCGGCCCAGCAATTGACTTAACCAATCCTTGCTGGCCTTATAGGATGCCGTGGCTGCGACGTTAAAAATCACAGCGCCAATCTGTGTGGGCGTCGCTGCTCTGGGTTCGATCCCAAGGGCCGTGATTTGAACGCCAGCTTCTTGCGCTGAGCGGCCAATGTCACGCACGACGTCATCCGTTCGATTCAGCGAAGGCAGGGTATCCGCAAAGGCAGGTTTCAATGGGATGGGTGTGACGCTGGACGCTGCTTTTATTTTGGTTTCAAGTGCTGTGCGCTGGAGCTTCAAGTCTCGCAAGTCACTTGCGACATGTGCGAGCAACAGCCAGGCAAGACTTGCCACGAGCAACACGCCTCCCATTGCAAGGACCCAGTGTGCTCGGATAGGCCATCTGTTCAGAGGTGAGGTGCGAAGCAACAATGCACTAGACACTGCTTGCTGCAGCCTGCTCTTCCATCCATTCCCATGTGCAGGGTTCACGGGAGCAACCTTGCGAGCAGACGCGAATGGCTAAGCACTGATCTGTGTTCCCTGTATGAGCGGTTACGTGTATTTATTTGGACCTCACACGAAAATTTGCGACGGATCGCCAGAAGATGGCTACAAACTCGTTGTGAGGAATTACCATTGTCGCCTGTTCCTGCGACACTAAAAGAATGAAACTTTTGCGTACACGGCCTTTGCACATTCAGAGGCAGCACACCATCTCCAACACCGTTGACACAAAGCCTCACGCTATTCGAGTTTTGAGAAAAACCCCAAAGGTTGCGGGATTCACTTTGCTCGAATTGCTGGTGGTCATGGTGATCATCGGGCTGCTGGCAGCGTATGTGGGGCCACGGTATTTTGCGCAACTGGGTAAGTCCGAGCAGGGTGCCGCCAAAGCACAGATTGAGGCGCTGGCCAAGGCGCTGGACACCTTCCGGCTGGATACCGGGCATTACCCATCGAACAATGTGGGGTTGAACGCGCTCACTGTGAAACCAGCCAACGAGACCAAATGGCAAGGACCCTATTTGCAGAAAGACGTGCCGCTCGATCCATGGGGTCGTGCGTATATTTATTCCCTCAAAGATACCGGTGCGGATTTTGATCTCAAGTCGCTGGGCAAGGATGGCCAAGTCGGTGGTGAGGGTGACAACGCGGACGTGTCGTACAGGTAAAGGCACAGGCAGGGCCACGAGCGCTGGCTTAGGTAAATTCGAGGCGATTTGCCGCCACTACTTCAGGCCAAGCACCCAGCCAACAAGTGTCTTTGCTTCCTCGGCGCTGACCTGTGGATTGGCGGGCATGGCGTAAACACCCCAGACACCTGCGCCACCTTGCATGACCTTGGCAGTCAAGCGATCTTTGGCTTCTTTGTCACCTCGATACTTTGCGGCTACATCTTTGAATGCGGGGCCTACCAGCTTTTTTTCTACGGTATGGCAGGATAGGCAATTTTTGGTCTGCGCTAGTTCAGTTTGCGCCAGCGCAGATTGACCCAATGCCAGACACATCAATAGCGCAGTGGATAGCTGAAGAGTGAATTTATTCATTGATTTACTCATTGCCAAGATTGTTCCAATCGGCTGAAGCAACACACTCTCAATTGCTCACTTCAGCGGTGTTCGTTGCGCTAACCGGTGCCTTCATCAAGGTGCGGTACGACGGAACTGCTGCAAATGCGTCCTGTGGTTTGCTGAAGCCAATCGCCTTGCGGGAGGCATCCTGCAGTTGAACCGCCCACTCCTTTACTCGATTAAGGACGGCTGCCTTTGCGGGATCAGCTTCCACTGCTGCAGACGTCCAATTCGCATCTGAAGAATCTGGAAGACCCAACATTCGAATCGGTAATGCGATTGCAATCGCAAAAAGTCTTCCGCTAGAGGCCGATTGCGTGGATCGCACAATGAAATTTTCGGCTCCTTTTGACCCGGTGGGTCCAGCCTTGACATCAATTGTCATGCAGTTATCGTCTTGACCTTGCGCCTTGTTAACGGCTGCCAGATGAACTCCTGCGCATGGATTGCCAGTCCAATAGTCATTTGGTCCACCACTTGATAGGTTTACTGTCATATCCATGCCGACATAAGCGTTGGTCTGCGGATCAACCAATTCAAACAGTGAAACCCATCCCAGATTGACCGACGTCGCTTCGCCGCGAGCTGAACTCGTACTGGACTCAGATTTGAAGAGCCGCCAATTGCCCGCTCCCTGATAGATGGAGTAGCCACCCACCGTGAAATCTGGTTTAACTTCAGCTCCAACAGACATTTCCACGGGCTTACCGCTAGCGAAAATATCTGTCGCATGAACAGCGGAAGACAGTAGCAAAAAGGCGGATGCAAGGTATATTTTCTTCAAAGTCATAGTTACTAGCTCAATTGTTTAAAACTCTCGAATGGCGGTGTGCCGACTCTAGCCTCACACCAAAACTAAACAAGTTGTCCCAACTCAAAACACTTGCCCCAGCAATTAGTACCCCCAGACCACTCGCTGGCGTCGAATTCGGGTCAGTAATAGGTGCTGATGCTGTTGTACCAACACCATTGGAACTTCCCGAGCTACCGCTTCCAATTGAATGTCCATGCTCGATTAGGTTGTAATGTGAGCTACCGTCTGAATTTTCATGGCTCCAAGCGTCATATCCCGTCGGATCAAAAAATTTCAGCGAATTGTTATACACAAAGCTATAGCGGTTAAAGCTGCGCAGATCATACGGATAGGTCACATGCGAATCCGCGCTCATGCATCGACTTACCAACGGGCCATACACCCGCCCATTCACGCTAACGCCACGCCCTGACACCCTTTTCCGTACCAATTCCCGTTTTGCCCATGCGCAGCGCGGCTTTGCAGGCTTTTTGCCCATGGCAACATCCGTTATCGCGCCAATTATTCTTAGACGCACTTATTTACCCGCACACGTAGGCGCATCGAAGTCCATCTGCACCATCCATATCAGCGTTCTGCACAACAAACTATCCAATGCAGGGTTTAAAATCTACACCTTTTGCGCCAACGGCCTGCAAAGCCCGGCGCAACGCTGCGGAAGCAACCACCATTCGGAAACTTTTCCCACCGCTACCGAAATACTGCTTGGACTTGAAGATAGGATAGTCAACTTTTGTCGCAGGCAGGGGGTAGGGGCCTCGCGTAATGGGCAAATATTTTTCTGAGCCGCATACATCGCATCGCGTCTTACCCCAACGTTCATCCATATCCAATTCCACCAAATGGGGTATGTCAAGTTGCACTACCGAGTCCACAACAGCTCCTGTATCAACCAAGACTACGGGCTTGCAACCCACATCCAACGGCTGAAATACGTCTCGCCATAAGTCTGGTCGAACAAAGTATTCGTCGTATACCCAGTGAAGTTGAAGTATTGATTTGCTACCCCATGTGGGAGCCTTCTTTATTCGAAAGAGTTCTATCTGCACCTTGCGATTTTTACATCGTTCGCAAAAGCTTTTCGGATCGTACGTATTGCTTAAATACCCAAAATCATCGGAAGGCTCCGGGTATCCATAGTGCCAAGTCGGAACCACACCAAAGTACTCAGCCAACCTCAATTCGCGTTCAGAAAACTTTGTTGTCGCCATATCTACAGCTTCAAACTGCAATGCAAGTTCAGAAACCTTGGACCATCGGATGTCGTCTTCTGCAATTTTGAAACTTGTGAATCCGGTTTTTAGAGCAATACCAGCCGCAAGGAATGCAGTTTGCTTGGCCTCGTCGGAGAATAAAGAAATGCTATGGATGATTTTCACAATGAGATTATTTTAATCCAAGAGCTCGCAAGATAGCGGGGTAACCTTCATATATCTGTCTGGCAGTGTCCTGTATCTTATCTACCGTGGCATTGAGAGTGCCCTCGCCATACGAGATTGCAGCGCGCCAAGCGTTTGTAAACTCTTGATGTTCCTCTTTAGTTGCTACGACACTTAACATTTCGCGCGGCTTCTCTCCGAGGGTATCAGCAAACCGCTTTTCATAGAGGTGGTGTCTTTCATCGCCAGCCTCCAGTGCAGCCTTCTTTAAAACTCTATATTCCTGGACGCCTAATTCGCTGGCTTTTTCCAGTTCACCAAAACCTTTATTAACCTCCTTAATTCCTTGCAGAATACCTTCGACTTCTTTTTCCAATTTTATGGAACCAATTATGCCAATCTTGATATCAAACCCAGGCATACCCGGATAATCTACTATCTTTTGTATCAAATCTTTCAGGTCGGCAGGCAGAGCACTATAGATAGTTCCATACGGGTCTTGCATTGCCGAACCAGTTTGGGCCTCAGGCACTAGTTTTGCAAATGTATTTACTATGTTCAGTTTATTGGGATCAGCAGGAGCGGAGACGACCTTGGAATTCCCTTTGCCCCAGATGCCTTGACCATGCGCAGTTGGGTTGTAGCTCGTGGTTCCATTGGGATTCTCATGAGCCCAAGCGTCCAGTCCCGTCGGATCGGTGAACACCAATGGATTGTTCAACACATAGCTATACCGATTGAAACTCTGGAGATCATAGGGATAGGTCACATGCGGGTCCGCACTCATGAACCTCCCCACCAACGGGTCATACACCCGCCCGTTCATGTGCACCACACCCACCTCATCAAAATGCTCATGCTCGGTGTAGCCGCGCTTTGTAGCTACTGCCACCAGCCGGTCCAGACTATCTGGAGTTCCCGGCAAAGTGTTGATATTGCGCCGCTTGCCCCAAGGGTCATAAGCAAGTCGCTCTGTTACTGCACCGGTTTCATCGGCGACAACGGAGATGGAGCCCAGATGGTCATGCAACAAATAGTTCGTGGACGTCGCTGTCAGGCCGTTAAGTGTTCCCGTGCGACTGGTAAAGAGCGCAAAGGCCTGGCCGTCTGCCGTGATGTAGTGGCGGTTTTCAACAGTTCCATTGGCGCGGATCTCTTTTTCATAAGCGAGGTCCAAACCGCTTTCACCATTGAGATACCAGGTGTTGCCTGCAAAGTAGCTACTCGTTCCGTTGCCCGAGAGCACCAGGTTGGACTTGATGCGTTGGTGCTCCGGTCCGTACACAAAGGTGAGCGTGCGGTCCGAGAAATTGTAGGAACTCGGTGGCATCGACACCGTGCTGGTGATGATGCAAGTATTGTTGTTTAGTTGCCCAGTGCTGCATGTGTAGACCGGTTGCGCAGCGGGGTAAGTGGTAACCGTGCAATTTGTGTTAGTGGCATCGACATTCTGACCCGCAGCGCAGGAGTAGGTATAGAAGGCAACGTAGGCCGACTTGTAGCTCGTGACGTAGCAGGTCGTGCCGGAGAGGGAGCCACCTGAGGGACAGGAATAGCTGACGTAGGTGGCTACCCAAGTAACGTTATCATTATGACCACCGGACATAAAGCCACATTGAAGACCATTTTCGTCTGTTAGCATCCACGTCCCTGGGCTTGGACACACCGTAGTAGCGGTAGCCACATACGTGGTCGTTATTGAGCAACTAGTTGAACCTGTAGGAGGGGAATATCCCGCTGGGCAAGCGTAATTGGGTGTTGCCGTAACTGGACCGACGATTGACACCGTAGGGCAAGTCGAACCAGACTGCGTTGGACCGTTGGCACTGCACTTATAGCCCACTTTTGTGGCCGGAATGGTCGAAGTCGTTGTCAGCGTGCACTGGCCAGTGGTGGCGTCGAGCGTGTAACCTGGCAGAAGGCAGTAATTGTTAGTGACCAGGTTGCTATAGGTAAATCCCGCAGGCATATTAAAGCTGGTGTAACTCTCATAACGCACGAACTGCCTGTGGTTGACTGCGTCGTTGGTCACCGTATAGGTCAAGTTGCCGTTGCCCAGCGTCGTGCCTCCAACAGTTTGCGCGCCCGCATTGGCATCGTCAAAGGCATAGCTCAAAGCCTGTGTGCCCGTGAGAGAAACAGTGGCCCCTGGATTGGTCTCCAGGGTGACGTTGGTCATGCGGTTGGGGCGGGCGCCGTCATACCAGTAACGGCCCACATCGCTGCGATAAGCAATGTTGCCTCGGGTGTCATACATCACCTGCGTGGTCGTGGGTGGACTCACGCTTCCTCCAAGGATCGTGGAGAGAGTCAGGCGGTTCAGACTGTCGTAGCTGAAGCTCTCCTGGGTACCCACACCGGGGGCGTTGTCATTGCGAGTGGTGAGGTTGCCCAAAGCGTCATAGGAGTAGCTTTGGTTCATCACGTTGCCACTGGCCTGGCCGTCGGTGGTGGCGACTTGGGCGCTCAGGCGCTGCGTATCAGGCGTATAGGACTTGACATGGGTGACTTTGCCACCGAGTTTGTACTGGGTGACGTGGCCTGCGGCGTCCATGGCCTGGACCTGGTAGCTGGTGGTCTGGGTAAAGCCGTTGGTGCCGCCGCCATTGACGGCCAGCAAATAGCCCAGAGGGGTGTAGCTGTAGGTGGCCTGGTAACCGGTGGGCCAGGTCTTTACGCTCACGCGGCCTGCGGAATCATAGGTTTGGCTGAGGGTCGCAGGAGAGGCAACACTATCCAGAACGATTGCCGTGCTGGACACACGCCCCACTGCGTCAAAGGTGACTTTGCGGTTGTAGCCGTTGTCGGTCTTGGCTTCGCACAGCTTGCCAACGGATTTGATGCAGGCAGTGCCATCGAACTTGGTGTCATAGCTCCACTGGCTATTGAGGTCCGGCTCCAGACGCTGGGTCATCCGGCCCAAAACGTCATAGGACATCGTAGTGGTCTGGTTCAGGCTGTCACGCTGACTGACCAGCTCGCCAAAGGCGTTGTAGCTGTAGGTCCAGCTCCCCATGGCCGGGTCCTGCATGGCGATCTTGCGACCGCGCAGGTCGTATTGCATGGCAGTGACCGACTGGGACGCATTGGTGGACAGCAAGTTGCCCCAAGCATCGTAGGAGTACGTAACCTGACTCCACTGCGCATCTGTAACACTGGCAACCCGACCTTGCGCGTTAAGGGTGGTGGTCTTGGTCTGACCGGCTGCGTTCTGTACGGTCGTTGACAAGCCGTTGTAGGTGGTCGTGGTGGTTGCCACCCCACCGGTCGCTACGCTATCTGGATGGCTTTCAGAAGTCGTACGCCCCAGTGCGTCATAGGTATAGCTGGTCCAAACCGGAGTGCCACCAGCGAGGTCGTACAGATTGGATTGCTGAGAGATTCGACCCAGCGTGTCGTACTGGGTGTCTTGCACCAAAGTGGGGGCAGCGCCTGCGCCATCAAACCCTTGGGTCTGCACGCGCACGACGTGGTTCAGCGCATCAAAGAACTGGCGCTTCTCAGGGCTGCTGACCGTGGTGCTGGTGGTGGGTACGCCGCCCGCGCCGGGAGTGCCAGCACCATAGCTCTGCTCAATGACGTACCACTTCGGCACGGCGCCTGCAACTGATATAGGGCAGTCGTTGGCACATGCCTTGTAGCTCCAAGTGGTAGAAGTGCCATCTGCCCGCACCTCTTGGGTCTTCCGGCCAAATGTGTCGTAGCTCCAACCGGTAGTCAGCCCATTGGGGCCGGTGAGGCTGGTGGGCGTACCGAAGCGATAGTCATAGACGCGGCTCTCAGACTGCAACAAAGCGTTGGTGCTGGATACGGGGAAGTAACCGTCAGCGCCAAAGCTGTTAGTACTGGTTCTTGGGGTTGCCGCACTGGTGATGGTTGGCGCTGTGGCACCTGCACATGCCGCAGCGCTGGTGCTGCTGCGATTACCAAAACTGTCATACAGGTACGTAGTCTGCAGGCAGTAGTTCGGAGTGCCTGGCTCCTGGGTCTCCTGATAGACCAGCCCCCGAGCGTCGTAGGTATATTGATTGGTACGGGTGATGTTCCCGGAGGGGGCCGCACTGAGCACACTGGTTTGCTGCAATCTTGGGGCAATCCAGTTGGTGGTATCCGCGGCAGTAAAGACGTTGGTCGTGGTCTTGCTCAGGCCATCATCGGTTCCCACCACGACCTGGGTGGGGTCTCCGAACTGGGTGGGTTGTCCATAGGTATAGCTGCTGGTGGTTACCGGCAACACGGCTCCGTTGAGGTCCCAGGCGGATTCCACCGTACTGGCCACATAGGGGAAATAGCTGTTTCCAGCTGCCACTGCACACGACGCCGCTGTGCGGGGAATCTGGCAACCAGGGGTAACCGTCGTGCGCTTGATAACCCCGGCGTTGCCAGCGTATAACAGACGCGTTTCGCTCAGCGAAGGCATTCCAACATACGGCCAGTCCTGGTGGTATTCCGTGTAATGGTCAATCCCGGTTTCGTGGTCATGGCTCTTGACCCAGCGAAAACCCAGCATGCCCCGACCATTGGCCTGATCTGCTTTGAGGCCACCATAGGTGTAATTGGCAGTAGTCGTGCCTCCAATATCGTTGCTACTGGTAGCTGAGCTCACCACATAGAAGGGAGCCACCACATCAACAAGTGGATAGCCTGCTGCATTGCCTGCGGTGTCCTTGGTATAGACACTTCCGGATGGTTGCGAGGTCAACGGGCTGTAAGTTGCCGTGGTGATGGCTCCCAGGCTGGACGTAACCGACGCAACAAAGTTGCCTGTCACGGCACGGTTATTGGTCGCGGCCACCACGTTGGTGCCATCGAATCCGATCACATCGGGCAGTCCATCGCCATTGAGATCGACCACAAAGCGCGGATTGACGGTGTTGTTAACCCAATTGCCTGCACTTGTTCCGAAGTTCCCTACCCATGGCACAGGCTGATTGAAGCCCGCTCCATTGTTGGTGGAGACGACGACACCAGTGGCGGAGAAGCCCACAATGTCGGGCAACCCGTCACCATTGACGTCTATGAGGTAGCGGGGTGCTACGTCGTTATCAGCATAGCCTTGGGATAGGCTGAATTGACCACCAAGCCACAACGCAGGTGCGGCGAATCCTGCGCCGGTGTTGATGGAGACCATGACTCCATCGGGCGTAAAACTAACAATGTCGGGAAGGCCGTCACCATTGACGTCCACAAGGTAGCGCAACGTGTAATACGTGCTGAGTGGGAAATAGACCGGGTTGTTGTTGTGGGTGACGGTTCCACCGTCGCAGTACGGCGTGGGCGAATTCGGATCATTGGTTACCAATGTTCCGCCACTCGGGCAACTGTAGTTCACCGCTGAGTAGCTAGGACTAAAACAGGTTGTCCCGGACGCGGTTTGTCCTGGAGCACAGGCATAGTTCGCACTGCCAGCCACTGGTATGGAAAAGCCACCGCCCGTGTTCAAGGCTACAGTAACTGCCCCGTTGGCAAATCCCACAATGTCCGGCAAGCCGTCTCCATTGATGTCCACAAGGAACCTTGGGGCCGTTAGGTTATTGCCCCACCCCTGGGACGTTCCGAATTGGCCGGTAATCCAATGGGTTGGAGCATTGAAGCCGTTTCCATTGTTAATAGCCACATTCGGCCCGCTGGCATCAAACCCCACGATGTCGGGAAGGCCATCCCCATTGACATCAATTAGCTGACGGGGATTGACCGAGTTGTCGGCAAAACCTTGATTCGGGCCAAACTGATTGGCAAGCACAAGCTGCGGAGCGGCAAAGGTGCCGTTTCCGTTGTTTAGTGACACGTACACGCCATTGGCATGGAAGCCCACAATATCGGGCAGGCCGTCTGCGTTCACATCCACCAGAAATCTGGGAGCCGTGTTGTTGTCCGCATATCCTTGCGCCACACTGAACTGGTTGCTTAAGGCATAACTAGGCGTATTGAAGGTGTTGTTGCCCGCGTTGATAGCAACATACACACCCTGGGGACCAAAACCTACGATATCGGGCAGGCCATCCCCGTTTACATCCACCAGCATGCGCGGATAGAGATTGTTGTCGGTCCAGGTTCCCGTGCCGTACTGGCTGCTTAGCCACGTGTTCACCGCAGCAAAGCCGTCCGTGCCTGCACCGCCCCAGGCGAGGGACACAGGACTTTGGCAAACTCCGGCCACATCGCACTCCGTGATGCTGGCAAGCTTGCTCTTGTCCAAGGCAGTACTCTGCGCACCATAGGCCAGTCGGTACTCTTTGACCAAGGACGCACCCACGTAGGTGCGAATGGCATTTACCCGCTTGGTAGACTTGAACACGGCCCCTGCCGAATAGCCCGCGATAGCGTCCAGTCTGCTTGTGTCGGTGAAGAACTGAACGGAAGCACTGGTTGCAAGCACTGGGCTGCTCGTAGCATTGCCCGTGTAGTCAATGCGGGCAGGGTAATAGGTGCCGTTGACGGTGTCCTCATCGTAAGTTGCGGTCAGGTAGTTGCCAGCGAGGTCCGTGATCTTGTTCTGCGCCCAGGCGCGTGCGGTCCCAGATGTCCAGGTTGCACTGGGGTTGAACTTCACCGCTTCGATGCGCGAATCGGCTGTGTTGCCATACTCCATGGTCAAGCCACTCTTGGTCTTGACGATGAAGTACGCAGGACCTGATCCGGCAGAGCCATTGGCTACGATTTTGCTGAAACTATCGATCTCGGTGCGGTACTCGCTGCCTGAGGCCCCATAGGCACCGGTACCTGGCACCAGCATGAGCCTTTGTCCATCCAGGCAGAACTTGTCATTGGTATCAAAGTTCACCCCACCGCCAGTAACACCGTCCTGCGCACGGGTGGCAGCACACCTGGTAATCGAGGACAGTCCCGACAATGCCCAGCCAACGCCAAGCATGCCATTGCCGCCTTGGCTGTTGTAAGTCAGAGCCAGTTTGGGTGCCATGTTGGCAACACCCGGTGGCAACTTCAAGGGAACCTGGTAGCTGGCAGCTCCGCTTTGCGATACACCAAACGCGACTGGCGTATCGATCAACCCAGGAGACGCATTGGTGATTTGTGCGCTGGCAAGTGAAGCAAACCCAAAGGTTGCACAAAAGCTTAACGTTGTGACCAATCCGTGGACAATGAGTCCGTGACCATAACGCTGCAAATGGCTACGCAGAAATTGGCTAAAACGTGCGCCAATCGTTGAGCCCATATGGACACCGTCTGCGCTCTGCTCTGACTTGACCTGCTTACTCTGCACCATGGATACGCTTCCCTAGTTTTTTTAATTTCGCGACATCTCTCAAAATTCAGAACGCATCAATCCCTCACGCAATCAAGCGTGAAAAATTGCGGCAGCACCTACTACGTGTAGGAATGCCTGCGTACGAAATTCAAAGTTGGTATTTGTCCAACCGTCCCTCACCAACTCACGGTTGAACGAGAATTTCTTAGTGTTTTTGTGGGTAGAGAAATGCTACTACAAAAAGTTACAACTTTTTTGACGGTGTAGTTTTTCGGTATCTACCACATACAGACGAACCTATGAAATGAAGAACATATTTCCCACCTATGCGCACAGTGCGAACACTGCGGGCGCCCTGGGAAACAACTAGTCATGACCATGATTTTGATGATGGTCATTGGCTATTTTTGCCTGCAAAACCAACCGTCAAGAACTACACCTTTTCCTAGTGGGCACAAGTTGTGCTCGTCGCCCCCCCACGACACACGGGCGTTGCATCTGCTGCCCATCTTGATAGGTTCAATTGGCAAAGCGCCTTCGACCCAAAAGCCTTTCGCCGAGCACCGGTCGCTAACCAATTCACGAAAACATTGGTAACTGGAAACAGACATCGCAAACGAGTTTTACTGATCCAAGCAGGCTGTACGCCGCGTTTCCATGATTGCAAGCATTTTTGTGCTGACATCGGTATGGACGGTGTTTCGATGGACGCGCTGAGCGCTTTCAAGTCTTCCAAAGATGCTTGTTTTATCGAGCTTTTTGCACTGTTTTCGTAAATAAATTGGAACCATATTGCTAAATTAGCATAATTTACAGCAGTTAAATTCCAAATTTCTAGCTCAATTTGGTATAATCAACTCACTCGCCAACCATCTTGAAAACCGGAATTTCCAAGACTTTGGTGACCGACGTCGGAGTGCTCTTGACCGGCGTGCGGCGGACGAATGACGAAGAGGCCATGTATCCAAACCGATGCAGCTTCTGCGCACATTTGCCCGGATAGTTTTTCTCCCCTCCCCTTGACCTTGTAGCTGCTGCTCACTGCAGTACTGCTTCTGCGTGCCCGTGCCTGTTTGCACCGGCGTCATTGCTCTCGTGATGACACCGGGGCGCAGCCGTGCCCGAAAGGTACGAGGAACACCCACCACGACCGACGACTACGAAGGAGTTCCCCATGTACGACGGAATGAACGACGACGAACCCAAAGCACCGGCCCACCTTACGGCATCCGACAGCGGCACTCCATTGCCACAGCAGCACAACCAACTTCCAAACGCACCACTGTTCCAGCTGGGCCAAGTTGTTGCAACACCAGGTGCACTGGCTGCGCTTGAGGAATACGAAGTCGCACCCATCACGCTGCTCAACCGGCATCGGTACGGCGACTGGGGCGATCTGGATGCAGAGGATCGCAACGCAAATAACGCAGCGCTGGTACACGGCAGCCGCATTCTTTCGGCGTACTTGTTGAAGCGCAACGATGCAGGCAAAGCAGTTACGCAAAGGATCTGGATCATCACGGAAGCAGATCGTTCTTCAACCTGCCTCCTGCTCCCCGAGGAGTACTGAATGAGCGCTTCCGTTGTTCATAAGTACGTGGCATGCATTCGTGCGGAAACGGATGTGCAATACGCCATGCGTGGTAGACGCCGCACCCGATATGACGATTTCCATATTCAGCAATCGGAACTCGATGGAGCCTGTGGATTGGTCACAGTCCTGCAGTGCGCCATGGCACTTGGTGGCATTCGACGCAAGGAAGTGGAAGAAATCGCCAGTGCCAAGTCCGGCCCCTTGCGGGCACTGTGGACACTGGCACGACGCGACTACTTCACCGGCACCACTGAACAGGAGCTTGAGCGTATGGTGGCGGTCTTCTCTCCCATGTTGACATGCAAGGTTGTGAAGTCCAGTCGGCGGGACACACTGGGCCGCGAAATCGTTCGTGCCATTGACGCTGGCCATATTCCAATCCTGGGGCTGCATTCGCGTACGTTCCGGCACTGGACGTTGATCGTGGGCTATGAGCGGTATGCCAACAAGACACGTCCCTTGGCGCTGTTGTCACTCGACGCTAGTGACTCGCGGCCCCATTGGGGCGTGTTCTACAACGCACGCTGCGCCATGACTCCCAGTGCTTTTGCTGGCAAGAGTCGAAAGCCAAAGAAGTATTGCCTGAGATACGCCAGCACCGATGGTGAAACGCACCTGGTTCGGTTGCAAGGGCTGGTGATAGTCAAACGCGGCCAACCACCGTAAAGAGGTCCGATCGGCAAAGTCCACCAGACCTCCTGCCATTGCACCGCTGCAAACGGCAAGCACCACTGCGTGCTTGCCGGGGCTTTTTCACGCCCATGTTTTTTGTCTCCTGTCCCATTTTCCTTTTTCCCCCTTCTTCCTTCACCCAATGAGGTACCACCATGTTTGAAGAAACCAAGTCTTCCCCAATTAGCACAACTGAATTCCTTGCTTCCAACTCTGGCCGCATGAATCCTGCAAAACTCAAGCACCAGAAGGACTCCACCACAACCGCTTACGCAAAGGACGTGCAGCAGTTCGTGAACTACGGGGGAACAATCCCAAGCAGCCCGGAAGACGTTATTGGCTATATCAGGCTGCTTGAACGCCGTGTTGCGCCAGCAACGGCAGTCAGACGGCTAATGGCCATCCAGGACGAACACTTGAAGAGGGGTTTGAACTCCCCCACTGCCGATCCCCGTGTTCGCGCCGCCATGCGATTCCTGGCAAAGGGACTTCCTCCGCACAACTTACTGGACGGTGATGCCAAGACACCGGTACAGAAACGGCCTGAAGGGAAACGCGGTGCGGCACCCATCACGCGACCATTGATGTTGCGCATGCTCGATGCCATGGGAACAGGCCGGCGCAGCCTGGACCGACGTGATACGGCCTTACTCTTGCTAGGCTTTATTGGCGGACTCAAGCGCGGTGCCATCTGCGCACTCAATCTGGAAGACGTTTCGTTTTCCGAAGATGCCATGCTGCTGCGCATGGGCTCGGGCAGGGATTCAGAAGACAAAGAATCGCGCCGAACCATTGCCATTCCTTTCACCCGCGGTCCCCTTTGTGCAGCAACTGCTGTACAGGTTTGGATTGCTCACAATGCGCTGGAAGGTTGCACCGGCCCATTGTTCCCCCGATTTACGCGCTCGGGAGAGCCGCTACTCACAGACCGACTGGATGCAGCGTATGTCTCTCAGGTGGTCAAGCGCAGGCTAAAGGATGCCGGAATCGAGGACGTGTCCAGATTCAGTGGCGAGAGTCTTCGGCTGGGTCACGCGCAAGAAACCAATGTTCGGCGTCGATCTTGATGGCAGTCAAACGCGGTCAACGCACGGTGAAGTGCTGTCTCGACTGTTTCCGTGACCACAAACCATTCTGAGCACACACGGTCCCGGCAGGACACATGTGCATCGGAACTGCTTTAACGCGCTCCAGCGTTCTTGCCGGTGGCTCCGTAGAGCGTGTTTGCAGCCGCTTCGTCCAAGTCGGGATCGAACAAGACACGCACATCGACGTTCAGTTCATCTGCAATGCGTTGGATGTTCTTAAGCGCTGGGTTGCGAATGGTGCGCTCCAGCCCACTGATGTACGTCCTGTCGATTTCACAGAGGTCTGCCAATTGCTCCTGGGTCAACTCCCGCGATATGCGCACCAAACGCATATTGCGTGCGAAAAGCTCAATGAGCCGCCTGTCGCCTTCACGCTTTTCCTTGACTCTGCGGCGTCCAGAATTTCGCGACTTTTTGACGGAAGAAAGTGGGCTCGAAACTTCAGGGGTGGCGAGGGACTGGTTATCGGCTGGAATCGGCGGCACAGAGGGCATGCCGCTGATAATTCCGCTATGCAGATTAAAAGACCACGGAATATAAGTATCAAATTGATATGCTATAGCCGTTGGAAGGGAGGACAGTTCATACCCCCTATGCGATGCACTGCCCATTTAATTCATATGAATTTCTCCAACTTCAGCGCCTTTATGGCGCTTTTTAAGGAACCATGATGCGACTTATAAGCAACATTCATCAAAACCAGTTTCTCTGGCGGCTACGCTCTACTACGGTGCTGGTGGCATCCATAACGACACTGGCTTTCACTGCCAGCTTCACCGGAACTGCGTATGCCCAAACCATTTCCCTGGGCAAGTTCTTCACAGATTTGCTGGCACCGGCCAAGCAAGGACCAGTAGATGCTGCGCCAGCAGCGCCGGTTGACACGACCACGCCCGCAGCCACTTCGGCACCATCGCCAACAGCCCCTTCGGCGCAAGCAGTGCAATTGGCGCTGCCAGCAAACGGGGTTGCGCCAACTTGGACCACCAAAGCGGCATTCCTGCAAGCGGTTGCACAGGGTGAACTGCACGAGGTCGATACAAGTTGGAGTACCGGGGTTCTGACCGGCTCAAAAGACGTCCTGGCCGTCACCAATTCCATCATCGTGATCCTGAACCAGGAGTACGGTGTGCCGCCACTACCAGCCACCGGTGACTGCCAGCAAGACACAGCCAGGTTGATCGTTAACGCTCTTGCCTATCAAAACAAACTCAAGCTGGAAACGCTCACGGACGACGGGCCAAACTTCTACAGCCTGCCGCAAGCGAATTCGTCCTATCCGGTACAAATTCAATCCACCCTGGCAGCAATGGGAACGCGCAACTGCGTTTTGCGGTCGCTGCTTACCACCAAGACCCACCCAATAGGTGATGCGTTTGCTTTGCTGCTCAACGAATACGGGGATGCCACCACCCAGTGGATGAATGCAGAGCGTCCCCGCCGTGTGCAAGCGTATGCAGACGATATTGCGCGTCAGAGGGCCGCTGACACCGCCAAGGACGCGGAGCGGGATCGCAAACACGCCGAGGACGTTGCCAAGGTAGTGAAGGAACGGGAGGACCGAGCCAAACAGGAAGCTCAAGCGCGTGCTGTGCAATTGGCCCGCGCACAGACCGCTGTTGCGCGGAACGCTGAAAAGATCCATGCACTGGGCGTGTCTGCGGACTTCCTGAATGCCACGCTGTACGTGAATTACTTGGGCCAGTGGCGCTCGTTCATGGCATGCCGCCAGTGGGTTGCTCAACTCTTTGACAACACTAACATAGCTTCCGTCGAGGGTCGCTCTCGTGGTGGCCATCCTGGTATTGCCATCAAGGTGGGGGCCAATCCCGCTTTGAGTTTCTTGTTTCGGATGGAGGGCAAAGACGCGTACGTCTATGCATATGAACAAAGTGGTGCGCTCACTGTCCTGACCGACCCACAACAACTGAGCAGCATTGCGGTCCTGATGAACGTTTACGCCAGCGGTGCGGCCCCTTGACCGTGCAACGCGTTTCGTACTGCATGAATGGCCCGGGCATCACACCACTCTATTTCAACCAATTGAACTTTTTTACACACTGGAGAATGACATGACAAAAGCTGGAGCAATCATCGGCATCATCGCCGGCATTTTTGGATTCTTGGCAGCCATCACAACGCTGCTGTTTGGCGGGCTCAGTTCCGCGTTTGGTGCGCACGGAGCCAATACGGTCATTGGCCTGGGATGGGGCGGCGTACTGTTTTCATTTGCGACCATCATCCTGGGAGCCATTGCCTTCTCCAGACCGAAGAAAGCTGGCATTGGGATGATCGTGACGTCAATCCTGGGGGCGGTGCTTGGCGGCACGCTGGTGGCAGTCTGCATGGTGCTATCACTGGTGGGTGGCATCCTGGCTGTCATTGGCGCCAAAGACATCGCGGCCAGCACAGCAACACCGGTGACTGCAGGGGGAGCACTACCAGCAAGCGCAGCAAGCCAGACCATGACCAAACGCATTCTGGTGCTTGTCGCACTCTTTGCCGTGGGGGGCGGAGCCGTACTTCTGTCGCAAAGACTGAAGCAGCCGGACGGCACAGACACGCAGGCTCCAGTAATTGCAGCCGGTGGACTGACTGGCGAGGCGGCACCCAAAGCCAACATGGCAAATGAAAGTGTTGCGGTGACCGGTGCACAGCCGGTGACAAAAGACGACGCACAGCAGCAATCCAAATCATCCGTCATAGAGACCGCTGCCGCACAACCGAT
The DNA here is from genome assembly GCF_038784515.1 of Rhodoferax sp. GW822-FHT02A01. Taxonomy (NCBI): domain Bacteria; kingdom Pseudomonadati; phylum Pseudomonadota; class Betaproteobacteria; order Burkholderiales; family Comamonadaceae; genus Rhodoferax; species Rhodoferax sp. GW822-FHT02A01. Next base: position 4,309,203 of record NZ_CP152376.1, on the reverse strand, counting down.
CGCCGCACAAAAAGCCTCCTGGGTTCCCAGCTTCGATTGCACCAAGGCCGTCAGCTTTGCTGAAAAGGCGATTTGCAGTGATCCTCTCTTGGGAAAGCTGGACGGTGCTCTGGCTGAGAATTACAAGTTCATGCAGGCTGCAGACATTGGAGATGGCGCCAAGGCTGATCTAAAAGCGTCTCAACGGAAATGGGTTGCTGAGCGCAATAAATGCGTTGACAACCAATGTCTGGCTGATACATACCGCAAGCGGATTGATGACGTGTGCGACTACCCGGTCATCTCGGGTGCACACCCTGCATGTAATGCGGCCGAAGACATCAAATAAATCCGAGAGCAGAGGGTAGCACCATGATTCTCTTTTTGGATTTCGATGGTGTGCTGCATCCCGATCCGTGTGACCGGCGGGACTGGTTCTGCCAGTTACCGCTGCTGGAAAATGTGTTGCGTCAGCATCCCCATGTTGACGTTGTGATCAGCAGTAGCTGGCGCTATGACCACAGCCTGGAGCAATTGCGGGGGACTTTTGCGGAAGACTTGCGCTCGCGCATTGTGGGGGTTACGCCAACGGACGCACGGCCCCAGGTTGAGGACTGGATGCCGCAAGCGTTGCTGCCAAGCCATCATCGGGAAATTGAGTGCCGCAAGTGGCTGCAACGGTATCGCTCAACACAAACGCATTGGCTTGCCATAGACGATGTGCGGGAGTGGTTTGCGCCGGATTGTAAAAATCTGCTGGTGACTGACTCCGGCAAAGGATTCCGGCCCGAACAGGTTGAATTCCTTGAAAAATGTATCAAAGATACTACTGGCTAGAAACCAACAAATTGCGCCGGTTGATCAGATTCGTCAAATTAGTTCATTTTATGCTTTCCCTATGTAGCGAGGAAGCTTAAGGCCGTGAAATCGGATGGAGATTTTTATCCAATGTATTTAGGCATCTTCGACTCATAGGCTATGGTGCAAGTAAAGGATATCCTCAAGTAATTGAGCCGGCAACCAAACTAGCTTGAAAATCTGTATGCTCGTCCCAATGAAAACGTTCAGATTGTTTACCTATGCTGCATATCGACCGCAGTCCTTTTCGCAAGCATGCTTGAGTAGGTATTGGTCTGACGAGTTGGAGAGATAATGGTCTTGTTCGAGAGACAGGGGGTTTTACACCATGAATCCGATCGACTGGCTTTGCGTTCATGCTCCGGGTTTCGCGGAGCTTCCTTCAGAAGACCGCCAAGCCATCTTTCACTTCTCGCTGCTCTGGAGTTTGTTCGAGGCCAGGGCACTTCGCACTCGCGGTTCTGCGAGCGCAATTCTTGCCATCACGCAAGAGTGGGCGTCTCATGGTCAACTCACGCTCGCGCCCTTCGAAGTAAGTCTCGCTTATTTTCGCACCCGTTACATTGCTAGCGGTCAGCCGACGAGACTACTAGAAGGCCTCACCTTGCGCAATAATGACAGTCCAGCACTTGTACTGTCAGTCCTCAAGGGCGAGAACACGAACGCCGCAGATGCTGTAGGCGCCTTACTCATTATCGTATTTCGCCTGCGCAACAATCTATTCCACGGGGTCAAATGGGCTTACGGCATTCGGGGCCAGCGTGAGAATTTCAACCACGCAAATGCTATGCTAATGAGCGTACTGGAAACTCAGGGGTATTTGTAAATGATGACCAACTCGGTTGCGTAGTAGACCTGTGAATAGTCTGCGCATGCCGCTTACTTCTGCGTTAGGCTCCGTTAGAAGGCAACCGCCATCTCATTAAACCAAGCAAAGCCATGGCAACAAAAGCAAGATTCTATGAAGTTGAGCGGCAAAATGGGCACGAAACGCAGAGTGCCATCATTGCAGCACCAAGCAGAGAGCAAATTGAGAGCACCCTCAACACGAAAGACATAAAAGTCAACAAGGTCAAGTTCCTAGGATGGGCGCCCGTAACTGCGCGACCAGACGAATGTGAGATTCGTCATGAATTTAATGCACGAGTGAACGGTCAAGAAGTAACTATCCATGCCCAAACACCCGGTTTCGACTACCTCAATCAACAGTTCCCCGCTGAAGTTCAAGATGTTATATCTTTCTTAAATGAAAGCAAGTAGTACCGAATATATTTGATGAGCCAATATACACCGATCGAATGAGTCAATTCATTGGAAGAGTTCTTCGATCCATTCAACGTTTCGGGGTAACCTCACTTGAAAATGCAAATATCACAAGCATCGCAGACGCGGCTTACAGGGCAGGAGCAGTAAATATGCAAAAGGTTGGCGATCAATAATCTCAAGTCAAAAATCACAATTCAATTTTCGTCAAGGAGTTTAAGCATGGGATTCGAATCTCTAATGAAAGACAAGGTATCTGTACTCAAGAAAAGCGGCGGAGAATATAATAGCATTTCCGCCTCAGTGCAGAGCGGAAAAATCTTTATACAACGCGCAGATATTCTTATCGAAACAGGTGATCTCATAACTCGAAAAATGTCAAATGGCGGGTCTGAGACATTTGAAGTTTTGGACCCTGGATTTCATGAGCAATTTCACGGCATCCCTGCAGGTTATCAAATGCGCGTCAAAAAGCTGGGCGCACCTGAAGCCACAGCCGCGATTCAGCACATTACATACAATATTTCCGGAAGCAATGCGCACATCAATAACAAATCGAATGATAATTCAACAAATATTACTGTAAGCTCTATCGCATTAGAGAAAATTGCGGACTTGCGACGAGAAATAGATACATCCCTACTCCCTTCTCAGAAGAAAGAGGCATTGGAGGTTGTAGACGCCGTTGAAGCTCAGTTCAAGACTGGCTTACCCAGCAGGCCTGTAGTCAATGCTTTGCTTGCCGGGTTGCCACACGCAGCGAACATTGCAACGTTAGTCTCAGCAATTCAGGGACTATTTTGATTTCATCGTTTAATAAATTCTGCAATACGGCCAACAAGACCTTCCCGGTAGTCCGACGCGGACACCAACACGACAATGGCCCGCGAAGTAGCGACGTGACGCGCAGGCTCCACGGTTACCCCTCCCCCTGCAGAATAACTTGCAGTCCTAGCGGGTATTGAGCGGCCTCAAGCGGCTGGGGTCAAATCCCCATGCCACGCACAATGCGTCGAGGCAGTATTGCAGCGGGCTTAGGGTTATCGGGTCCGCCTGCGGCACTTCATCCGGCCATAGGAGCTTCGCTGCCGCCAAAGTTCTCGTGAACGCCGGAACGGGCACCATTGGCCCTTGCCCATCTTTTCGTGCGATGTAGCCGGACTCAACGTCAGCCGTGCACAGGTCGGTGTAGCCTACCAATAGCGCAATGTCGCCATCTAGGTCTTCGCGAACCCGAGTCGCTCCTTGGATAGCCCCAAGCAAACGCCGAATAACGGTACGTTCTCGCTTACGCCAATAGCGGTCCGCCGCTTCATCGGTAACGCGTGATAGCCATCGCTTAAGCCCCGCCGCATCAAGAGTGTATGGCCACGTCAGCGGCACCTCCAGCAACTCTGAAATTCTCACCTTGGTACTGTCTATGCCATTGAACCACTCCGCCCCAAGGGATTGCTTCGCCAAGTGCACGTGACACCACTCTTCTTTATGTCCGTTTTGTGGAAAGACCGCGACCATTTTGACTTGGCACCGGAACTTCTGCGCGACTTGCACCAGACGGCTTTCAGGTTGGGCACTACGACCAATCTTTATGGCACCGAACTGGTTCTGCATCACATACAAGCTTTGAGCCTGAGTAGTCTCATTCCGCAGGGACTGCAGATCATCGGGCTTAATTAGGAGAGAGGCCGGGTTTGGCATGAAAGATATTATGCGTATTTTTCACGTTGGCTGCGGTCGATGACTTCACGGTCTACGGCATTCTATTTAGTGTTGCAGAAGAGATTATTTAGCAATCATCCTGCTAGGAATGAGATTCCAAACAAACACTTCATTTCAGCAAGGGCACCTTGGCTATCTGAGACATTAGCACCAAATTCGTTAATATTTTATGGGTTGTATAAGTATTGAAGCGCCTACCCGTTACAGTGTTAGCTACACCGGCATCTACATTCCATAGGGCAAGCACAATGACTTCATCGTCTTTCTCAATACTATTAAACCAGTTTGCATCGTCAGACCATATACTTACCTCGTAACCCACACCATTATTTAAGTCTTCTGGATTTTGGCGGTATGCGCTCTTCTGCAGGTTTATTACGTTTCGATTTCTGTATTTACCTACACCAATCCGCTTAGAAGTAACCTTTCCGTGCAGTGCCAAAGGATGTGTAACCGTATTGTCCCGGATGACACTGAACGCTTCGCCGTGACATTCTGTTTCAAAATAAAACCTCGCCCATGGAACGATTGTATTCCCCTCAAACACCAACTGGAGATAGGTCGAAATTTCCTCATCGTCATCACACATGGCTCTGATCAATAGAACCCGCTTTGCCGAATTTATATAGGCTGGCAACTTTCCTGACGATTTGGAATATGCTGTCCCAGTTCTTGTTCTTGAACTCACTTGCCCAGGTTTGCGTGCAACTACAGATTTCGTCAACTCGTCCTTGATTATTACTAAGCGAAGACGGTATTGGCCTTCACTCACGCTTTCAAATAGTTCCTTCGATTCCTTGGCAATTTTTTCTATTTTTTTCTGTACTGCAAAACTGCAATCAAATGCATGGCTAGCACCTGGAAGCAATCTGAAATAGGCTTGAACAATATGGGATTTTTCATCTCGCTCTCGGGGGTAAGATGCATTGTGAGTTACAAGGGCTAAGCAGAACTTGCATTTCAGTGGCGGAGTGCCCATGCCTTTAACGTATGTCTCAGCGCCCCACTCGTTGCCTGCGCTATCCAGCGCCACACCCATCTTTATTCCCATGCGGATTTCCAAGTTTGGTTATCGAAAAAGATTGGCTTCACACGTAACTAAGTCTAATACATCACTCTGGCGCAGTCACCCGCAATGGAAGCATATAGCATTGCATTAACGAAAACCGAACTGATTACTAGAAAAGCAAACCGTCACTAGCCGTCCACCGTATTTACTCATCTATATACCCCAGATGGAATCGAAGGTGACATTAAATTGTTCTCATGCGAACAATTCACAGCGGAGACTCCCCAAAGGTTCGTGTCTAAACTTGGTTTGTAGCCGGCGGATTCACCCGATCTGGTTGCCCGCATTCGCTAGTCCTGCCAGGACTCATGCGCATACACGTTATCCGCCACTACTCGGCTGTCCCACCTGAAGACACGTGCGGCATTGACGAACCGACGCCCCCCGAGCGTTGCTGGCGCTGGCACCGCAATGTCTATCCCTATTGCTTCCTTGATGGCTGATCAATGGCGATAGATGGTTCTTTTTGGATCACCCAATTTGGACAAGTCCTCTCCCCATGTGACCAGTGCAAAAAAGTGCCGTATAGTTTCTCCAGCGAACTCAGATTTTCACACGAACATCTCAAGACCGATTGAGCCAACCGGCAAGGCACAGACAAACTACCATCCGGCTTCAGACACCGGGAGCCACTTGAACAGCGTACTGCCGGCTGTTTGGCAATCGACACTTGTTCGCAGCAACTAGTCAGCGACCTGAGTTTGCCGAAGTCTGGCATAGTGAACATGGTCACCCAAATAGGTTGTACTCCAATATCCAATCAGTACGCAGAATACAAGTGTCGTCGAGATTGCAATAAGATGCGGCCAGCTTAGCGGCAAACTCGGCGAAAGGGGCCACGCGATATATAAAGACAGTTGCGCCCACACAAACAACGTAAAAAGGTTAACTATCTGATTAACTTTCGAGACCGAGACGGCACTTGGTCCAGTCACATTTCTTTCAAAGAAACCGTCACCACCGGTAGGTCTACGTAGCACCGTTTTGTAAAGCGGCCCAGTAACTGGATTCTCCAACATATCAACGTGATTTTCCCAGTTCTCTTGCCATTGCTTGCTTCCTCTATTCACCTGGAACCAAGCAAACGTGAATACGAATCCAATGCAGGCTAAAGCAAATGCCAAGAACCGCTTTTCCGGTGAATCTGGGCTCGACGTAGAAACCGCAAAGTATCCGACAAACGCCGCCGCGATCAATGTCCAGAAATACGTTGCCCGTTTCCAGTAAAGCTCAATCTCGAACTTCCGGTTGTCACGGGCGTGTTCTAACGCCTTGGCTAGCAGTTCCGGATTTGGAGGATCGATACCGAACGCTTCAAGGTATTCCTTTGAATTCATGGGTATCCCTCCTTCATTGAGCCAAGAGTTAGAACAGTTTATTGCATGTTAGATCAAAAGCGGCCAGCCACGATTGACAGGTCCTTAGCCGAAAATGTCCCTGCACACATCTACGCTGCCCGAAGCAAAGCAGTTCTTGGTCTGTGACGAGGCGTACAGTGCGCGGCACGTAAAGAGATGAGTGCACAAACGTGACCAGGTCCACAATGTCGCCGCGCCATACGATCCGCGTCAGTCCTGCCAGGACTCATGCTCATACACATCCTCAGCCTTCACGCGGTTTTCCCACCGGAAGACCCGTGCAGCATTAACGAACCGCCGATCCCCGAGCGTTGCTAACGCTGACACCGTAATGTCTATCCTCATTGCTTTCCAAATGGCATTGCGGTGCAGCCTCCTATTCAATACACCAAGCCTGCTATGTCTTCGGCCTACTGGCCCACACCCAACTGACTGAAAGCACAGACCGGTGAACGAACGCGCTTAGCCGGGATTGGTCTGATTCCGAATTTACCTTGGGGCTAGCATCCCATCTTCGTGAACTTCTGAATTAGCAGCCCCCGTCTTTCGTCATCCGGCAAAGAATCGTCCTTCACTGATCGTCGGCTTGAACCGCCAGCACTAGTCCCAGATCACGCAGAGACTACGCGAAAGTCTAAGCGTACCCTGTATGGACGCCGCCGGATATTGCGGCAACTGCCTCGAAGTGCTAATATGGACGCGCCTATACATTCTGCGATGAATCGGAGGATCATCATATGAAACTTGGCCTGTGTCCAACACAGATTCTCAGGCGCTCTCAGCGTCAGGTAACCCGGTAATTCGACCTGGTTTTGTAAATTGAGCAAAGTCTCCGTGAATGGGTACTCACCCTCTCGTAGACATAGGCTAGGCGCATCAGCCAAGCTGAACATCGCTCCGGGTATTCACCCCCCTCCGCTGGTGGCAATCCAGCACGTACAACTCAAGACAATTCGTACCCTCCAATCGGCCATACCGATTCGGAACCCTTAGTCGCTGCGTACGACCGGATATGGCCACACCGTTGGACTTCCGTTCATCGCCGCAATCGCGTAACCATGAGCCGCCCCGCCCTTGCGGGGCGGAGCCCGTAGGAATCGAATATGACGAAAGCCAAAAAAGGAAAGAGTAATACTGTCCGTAGCGAGCGCACAACTTTGCCCCCGACTCCTCTGACACCTCTTGCAAAGGGTTTGACCACCATATGTGTGCGAGACGCTGCACTTATTCCGCAGGTCCGCTGCACAATTGAACATCTGATTCTCACGAAAAGTGCACGGCTTGGTGTGCCTATGCCTGAGGTCGCCGAGTTGATTTCATTGCATGCTGGAACAATCCGTAGCATCGAATACGCAAAAGTGCTGTCAGCAGCAAATCACACCAAGGAAGGCGTCGGACCGGTTCATAAGCACAAGGTCTTTCAATCACCGGGCGGCTTTAATTGGACCGGACCTGAAGGTTTGAGCGTGGTTCTTCCTTTGATTGAGAAGGCCACAGGATGCGTCACCTTAGAGCAACCAACAGACCGCACGTTATCGGGATTGAGCGCAGAGGGAATGTTTCGCATCCGTGCCGCGTCAACGCAGGCTGGCGTATGGACCATCCTGTTTATGTCCCATCCGGAAGGTCATGAAAAATCGGGTATACACCGTGTCTGCGATGAGTACTTCGAGGTAACACGCTGCGACCCCGATCCCGGCTGGGAATCAGCTTTTGCAGTTGACTGCATTGACCTCAGTCGATCCAATGATTTGGACCTTGGCAAAGTCATGTGCAATGTCAAATTCATCGAAGGGAAGATGGTTCGTCGCTACGAAAAGTTCGTGTCAGTCGACCTGAAGATACGCTTGATGGCCCACCTGCGCGGTCAGAAGATGACCATGGAAGAAATTGGACGTATTGCGATGTTAGACAAATCCCAAGTGAGCCGCAGCTTGAAAGGGATACGCCCACTTGTGAGCGCCACTTGGGATGACGACATGCAACGCAAGTGGCTGGAAGCCTGCGAACTGCCGGAAGTGCCCTCCGCCGCCTAACTGATCGCCAGCGAGGCCGGTTGCTTCCGATTAACCGAAGTTCTGTTGCGCGGATTGCCTACAACAAATGCAACACGTGCAACAAGTTCATCGGAAATTCACTGCAACCAGCCTCGCATGAGCGTACCCACTGCTGAAAAGTACCAGCGAATCAGGTCAACAACAGCAGTTGCTGACCGGCATGGCGAGCAATGGTAAGTGCCGAATTGAAGAGGGACAATTTGAGGAAACCGCAAGACATGTATAACGAATTTTCACCAAATTGCATCTATCCACTTTTGGCGCGTCAAGCAAAGGTAAGCGGCGCGTTTTATTCGTACCAACGCGCGCCCAAATCTGAAAACATCTGAATTTCTAGTTGTTTTCAGAAATCGACAGCCACTAATTTACGACTATAACCATATGTATAGATTAGTAGCAGATGTAAATAGTTCGTATAGGTGAGTAAGCACATAAGCAGGTGACATGTGGCCCATAGCATGAGGGACCGATGGGCACTGACGCTGGTCGGCACGACCGATACGTGCATGACACCAAACACAAAGCTTTAGGACACATCATGAGACTGATACCCTATAAAAAGGCTGCGCTTGACAAACTCAAGTTCGCTTTCGCCCAAGACGAAATCCAACCGTATACCCGTGACATTAAGACAGCGCTTGATGACATGGTCCGAGCAGGCCGGGCCACCAAGCTCTCCACCCAAGGCAAGGGCTATGTGAATCGATACCGTGTGGTACTCAATGACAAGGACGGTCTGCTCGTAGAAGTGACGCCCAATCGCCCAGACAATGCAAAGTTGGGATTGACCATGGAGTACACGCCCGCCCATCTCGATAAGTCGGAGCGCGCCATTGTTGTTGAAGTAGTGCACGAGATTCTTGGTACAGATGCCCGCCGATTGCTGGGTACCGTTGTTCTTCTCATAGTGCATATTGCAGTTGACTTCCCGTTTGATATTGATGAAGTTGCCATCGAAGCCCGCAGCAAATCGACGTGTGCATCTTGGGGGAAGGTCTTTGGTGACAAGAGCTTCTTGCAAACACAGTACTTTGGTTCTAGCGCCAGCGACTCGCAGGTGGTAGCTTATGACAAGGGTGCGGAACTGTATGTCCAATTGGCAAAGGCTCCTGCCACCACTACCAAGCTTTTTGAGTATGACGAAGAAGCCGATAAGCTCGGGCCCCGTCTGCGGCTGGAAGACAAGAAAACTCTGACACGTAGCCCAGTGCCCTTGCATGACTTGGCGCAGATTGCGGCTCCGTTTCGGGGCGTTCACGTCTATGCAATGGTGGACGCTGAGGAAAAGCTCAAGAGCCCATTGGAACGGCAGACACTGGCACTTGCGAAGGCCGTTGGCTTGCAGGCCGCGTTGAACGGTCTGGACAAGGGGGACCGGGAGAAAATCCGCCGCAAACTCATTAGCTGCCAAGTTGAGTGGTGGGATGCCACTACGTATTCCAACGCACTGGAGAAGCGTCTGAAAGCCACCCGGCTGTTCCCGGACGACGCATTTCACCCTGTAGCTGAACGTGAGAAGTTGGCCAAGTCCAGTTCGGTGAAATCCACTGACCGTGGTGACAAAAAGCGTAAGGAAAAACTGGCAACTAAGCAGCGTCCTGGCAAAAAGAAGCCACACTAATTTCAAGCTGCAGATGTGAGGAAATCGCCGGGCTTTTAATCGCCCTGGTGATGGATTATTGCCCGCCGTAGACGCGGCAAAATTGCCCCTTTCAAATGCAGTGACGCTATTCTGGGTAATCACCTCGCCGACGTCATGGGACAGGCGCTATCTTTATCTATCTCATTTCCGCACATGAGCGCAATTGCTTGCTGGATTTGTCGGAAGACCGTGTGAGCAGCAGCATCACGCCCATCACCACCCACCAGATGACAACTGCGACCAGCCCGAAGATGGCCACAGCTACTTTGCCAGATCGCCAAGGAGCTTCTTGATGTCCTGTGTGCGCCAGCCGACTCTGCGCTTGCCACCAAGGGGCACCGGAGAAGGGTATGTCCCCTTCTGGATACCGTCGTACCAGCCAGACCGGGAAACAGTGGTGAGCGCCAGCACTTGGTCGATGTTGAGGAAACCGGGCTGGTCCAAGTTGACGTTGCGCAGCAGGTCATCCCTGACTGGTTTTGGTGCCCGTCGTTTCGCTGGCTTGGAGTTTTCCGTTGGTTCGTCCGGCTCCTGGCTGGACCGTTCTTGAGCGTTCCCCTCATGCTTTGTTAGCGCTTGTGCTTGTACTTGTGGTGCGGGGGACAGTGGTGGTGACAAGGGCAGGGATGCCAGCATTGGTGTTGGCTCTGGATGTGCTGGGCTTTGAAGTGCGTTGACCTGGGCAGGTGCAGTCTCTGCCGGCATACCGACGTCCGGCACAGAAGAAGGGACAGACCGGGTTTGGTTCACTATGGAGGCAGCGCCGCCTGGTGCAGACAACAATGGCAAAAGAGGTGGCTTTAACTGCCAGAACTGGTTTGGGATGGTGATTCCGCCAAAAGGATTCTGATCTTTGACAAATTCAATGAAGCTGCGCAGGGAAATTTCTGTACGGTCGGTGGGTTCTGTATCCGAGGCAGGGAATGAACGCAATCGGTCATCCAGCCGCTGCCACTGCTTAAGCGTGAGGAGATGCCCTTCAAAATGTCGGCAACGAGGATCGTCGAGTTCTTTCAGCTTGGCAACATACTTGCGGCCCGGCGTGATGTTGTGGACCAAGCAGATTGCGCTGAACAGGGAGACCAGGAGTCTGTCGTTCCAGACGATCCAGTTCGGCTGGTGTCTTGGCCGCTTGGGCTCATTGGGCACGCTTAATTCAGAAGCATTCATGGCGTCGTTGGGTGGCGCCACCACGTCACCAGTGTCGGATGCAATCTGCTGCTCTACGTCTTCCGCTATATCGCCATGGCCGCTACTGCCGGTCTCGACTTCAGTGGCTACTGAGGTATTTGGGCTTTCCCGATTCATTTCCAGTGATCCTGCAAATCGCCTTCGGACGTTCGGACATTCCGACGCCTAGCCCATATTACCGGCGAAATCACCCAGGGAAAAGGACTAAACCAATTTGAGGGAGGGAATTAACTTGATCTGCTTGCCCTCAAGCAGCGCATGCAGGACTTCCAGTGCAAATTGCTTTTCCGGTACATAGTCATGACCATCGTAATGTTTATCTTGTACCCCAGTTAGTCCATGCGACTGTAAATGAGCACGAATTTCGCGGCTCACACCAGCAACCGCCAATGCAGTTTCAACTCCTGAGCGAACGCGCTTTAGCTGAAAGTTATCAATCTTGGTTTTCGCCACATCCTTGGCCCAATTGGTCATCGTCATGGCGCTTAACGGCGTAGCTCCGCCATCGGTCGATATTGCGTACTCGCCTGTATTTTCTTTTGCGAGTTCAGAAATTGCTGCCGAAATGCCTGAAAACAGTGGCAGAAAATTTACTCGCGGTGGCTTTCCAGGACGCCCCTTGCCGTCAAACAATGTGAATGTCTTGTCAGTGACGTTCTCTCTCTTGAGCTTGCACAGTTGCTCAATGCGCTGGCCGCCGCTCAGCAAATGAAGCCGCAGTGCGGCACCACGGATACCAGCAATGTCTTTGATCAGACCCCAATATGTCTGGAGTTCTTCCAATTCAAATTGATTTTTGTCAGCTTTGTCAAACTCAGATTCCCTTTTGGTTAACGCCACAGGGTTGCTGGAAATTTTGAAGGACTTGAAAATCGCTGGAATGGATGCCCGTGATTTGCTGTCAAGCCCGCACTGATATGCCGCCAGCAAGTAGGAACGCAGCTTGTTGGCGGTTCGCCCTTTTTCAGCTTTGATCAACGTACGCATCATGTCGGTTACGTTCTCAGGGGTGAGATGAACCGCCGGTCCATTGGCAATGTCAGGATGTGCGTCCTTGACATGATGTTTAAAAATGGAACGTGCGTCTGAAGCCGAACGCCGCTCTTTACCCTCCAGGTAGGAGACGTATGCATCCAGGAGCTTTGAAACGCTATGCTCCTGGGCGTCAGTCAGCGCATTTTGGGCGGCTTCGTGATCACGCTTGATTGAAGCTACGTGTCCACGGTAACCGCCAACAGGTGCGTTTTGTACTTGGATGGTCGCTCTTTCGCGGCATGCCTCGGTTGCAGCGGCCACTGAGTAGCCCTTGCTGCCAGGAGACAAGGATTTGGGAGGCGCACTGGCGTCATAAGGACCGATGACCACGCGGTCGCTCTTACCGTCATGGGTATATCGCCAGTAAAAGGTGATCGTGCCGGACGCCAAGCGACGTGCTTGCAGTGCGCCACACTGGTCAATCTTGCTGATGGTGGTGAACTGTCCGATTTTGAGCGAGCGCAGAATCTCGCCGGTGGTTTTCTCTGCGGATGGTGTAGTTTTCATTTTCGTGACCGCAAGATAGACTGGTGCCAATTTGGTGCCAGTTTAAAGCCAAATGCTCTTGTACGCTTACGGACTATTATGGACTCTATTTTGTTATAAATCAACAGCTTATGTTGACTTCAAATACTCACGGAAAGCTACAAAAATTGACTTTTACGGACTGTTAATCCGTAGGTCCCTGGTTCGAGCCCAGGTCGAGGAGCCAGATATGAGAAGGGTTTGCACGCAAGTGCAGACCCTTTTTCATTTTTTGACGCTGATTACGCGTTCTCTGCTTGGGACGCTGTGGACGGCCCTGACAACTGCTCCATTACGTATCTGTTCTTGCCCAACTCTTTTGCTTTCAGCAACCCATGATCAGACAGCTGAATCAACTGGCCTGGTTCTATTGAGCAATGGCTGCAGACCGCAACTCCAAGGCTGCAGGTTACAAACAAAGTTGCCTCAGAAAGCTGAAATGGTTTTTGGAAGCTGTCCAAAATACGCTGGGCCATGTTCTCTACCTGAACCACAGACTCGGTTCCTCCGATGAGAACAAAGAACTCATCACCGCCCATTCTTGTTACGGTGTCGTTTTCCCTCAGTGCACCCGTGATGCGAGACCCGACCTGGACCAGAAGTTGGTCTCCAGTGGCATGTCCATAGTGGTCATTGACTTTTTTGAAGCTATCCAGATCGAGGCTAATGCCCGCAACTATTTGCCCAGAACGTCGAGCCGATGAAAGCGCTTGCACTATTCTGTCGTTCAAGAGCAGCCGATTGGGAAGTCCCGTCAAGAAGTCATGCGTTGCAAGTTCTTCCGCCGCTGCCTTGGCCATTCGCAACTCGTTTTCCAAATGCTTTAGCTTGCTGACGTCCACAACATGGGCATAGATTCCCTCCACAACCCCTTGAACGATGTGGGGCGTATAAGTTGCCAAGCTGAATCGCACGTCGCCGTCGGGGAGCGTAATTTCACGCTCGAACACTTGCTTTTCACCCGCCATGGCCTTCAGGATGTACGGCAGATTTTTGGCATACAGAGGGCCCAACAGATCCCTCATTGAAATCCCCGCCATCTGATCCACGGATCTGCCAAACCAGTCGTAATAGGCACGGTTTGCGAATTGGCATCTCTGATCCCGATCCCAAAAAGCGATCATTGCATCTATGTGGTCCAGTGCAACAAGCGCCAATTCAGCACGTTTGTCAGGGTGCTCACTTGCTTGCTGCTTCATGCGAATCTCCTTATGAATATGCATTCATATGGGATAAGGTTACATTTTTAAATCTATCAAGTATTGATATTGGTCATATCTGAGGCAACCAATGCGGAGATAAATCAGGTTCACTCCCTTGCCTATCCACAGGTCTCTGGTTCAGGCCGCGGATCGAGGAGCAGGAAGAACCCATGAAATACGCGAAAGCCTGCTACATATTCGGTAGCAGGCTCTTTTGTTTGAGCAACTGTCAAGCGTGTTCGCCTAGACCTTGAATGTCCCGACCTCGTTTAAGAGGATCCGCCAACGCATTGCGCATTGCCCGTGGTGTTTTGAGACACGGAAGCACTCTGTGCCGAAATGTCCGCTGTGTCCAGCCTTGACAGGTGTTCCAAGCCGCGAACCAAGGACGAAGCGCTTGGACTCTCGACAAATACGCACTGTTTGCCGGTGCGTTTGCAGAAGTCCTTGACCTTCCAATAGGCGTTGTGGCTGATGCAGCCCGTCTGGCAAATCACCAGGTCGGCAGCCTCCAGACTGGCATCCAGAACGTTTTGGCTTTGCTCCAAGCCGCCGTCGTGGTGGGTAAACCTGCCTCCGACGCGCTCTATTGCCTGGCGATAGTTGGCAATGCTGCCGCTTCGTCCCCCCACACACAACACGGTCTTCTGATTCAATCGCAACGGTGCCGCGGATCGGTACGGTCTTGCGGTATCTGCTGTATGCGTGCCTTGCGTGTTCATGGATTCGGTGCACAGCGCTTCCAGCAGTCTTGCAGCGGATCTCAGCTTGGATTGCAACTCGACGTTATGTGCTTCGAGCTGGGAATGTCGCGCCGTCAGCAACTCGAACTTCCTCAGCAAACGCGGGGTGGCCTGCACATCCTGCATGCGGCCCCCACACTCTGCTAACTGAGCGAGGCGGCTGTCCTTGGCAGCAATCTCTGCCTGGAGTTGCAAGACCTGTGCGGTCAGCGCCTTCACTTCGCCGCACTTCTCTGCGAGCATCCGTGTGCATCGATCTTGCACCTTGGACAACTCCCGCGTGAGCACTGCGTTTTCATCCATCAGCGCATGGAACCTGGCCATGTCCACACGCACCGATGCCCCCGCCTGATGCTGCAACATGTGCATGTCGCGACACAGTGCGTCCTGTAGCGCGCCATCGCACCGCGGGTGTGTCAGCGCCGCCCAATAGGCACCCGCCACATCGCCGTGGCGCATGGCAGCAGCCCACAGGTCTGCAACTTCCTTGGCCGTTTTCGCCGCGCGGTAGGCCTTGATCTGCAGCGCATATCGCCTTTCCAGATCGACTTGCATGAGCTCGGACAGCACGTTGCGACGCGCGCACTGGGCCACCGCGCCCACGTGCACCTGGTAGTCGTCGAACAGGGTCTTTTCCCCGGCGGCCTTGTTCACCAGATGGCGCAATGCGTCCAGCGGGAAGCACACACCCACCACAGTGCAATGGCACTGGTGCTCCAGGTCCCAAAGCCGTCTGCGCCTGGAACCTGTTGATGAGGGCTGCAAAGGTGCGGACGTAGGCGCTACGCACGCCAAATTGGGTTTGCTCAACATAGTGCTTCCTAAAACTGGTTCAGGCACTGGCTGGCAACGGCTGGCTTGTGCAGTCTGGTGATATTCACCCGATAGAGCGGACACCTTTGATGCAACAACGCTTGTCCGTTTACCCATTCTAGTTGCGAACCATTCTCATTGGCAACAGATCAACCCCAATAAGTTCCGTGGCATTCGGCGGTCATAAAAGAGCTACTTTCGGACTATGCGATGGATGTCCTGTAGCACACCGCCGTAACGTTCAGGGCGCACATTCCCCAACTGAGGTTCGATCAAACGACTTCACACCTTCATCCATAAATCAACACCCTGGGGAATAGACCATGACCAAATCTGCGTTTCAACTGAAAGTACTCGCCGGCCTCTTGCTGGTCATCGCCGGCAGCGCATCCGCCGCCACCTACACCAACGTTCCAGGCGGCGCGACCACTGGCTTGCCCTTCGCCTACTTTGGCAACGCAGCCAACCCAAGCGGCGACTCACCCAAGGTTGGCGAAGTGTTCTCCCTCACTTCGGCCGAAACACTCTCCTCCTTCAGCTTCTACGCGCTTGGCAATGTTGCAGCATCCCTGCAACTGAACGTGGCGCAATGGAACCCCACCACCATTGCGGCCGGAACACCCCTGCTGACCACCAGCGGTTCCGCAGTCGAGACCTTCAATTCGACCGGCGGCTACACCACCATTTCTTTCGACAACCTGGGCCTGAACCTGAATTCCGGCACCAGCTACATCGCCTACCTGACCAGCAGCGATCCCAGCGTGACGGGCATTCAACTGTCGCGCATCGCCAAGACAGCTGACACCACCGGCTTCGGCACTGCGGAGGCCCACTACAGCACCGTCAGCAACAGCTGGGTGCTCGGTCCGAACAACGGTTTCCTGAATCTGCAATACACGGCCATCACAGCCGCCGTGCCCGAGCCCGAGTCCTACGCCCTGCTGCTCGCCGGCATGGGCCTGATCGGTGCTGTGGTCAAGCGCCGCAAGGCCAAGCAAGCGTAATCATGTGCTGAACAAAAAAACGGGAGCTCAGGCTCCCGTTTTTTGTTGGTGCGGGGCTAACGCATTCAGTGCACCTGCACCTCGCCCAGCAGTTTCTCCACCTGCTTTGCATCCTGCGCGCCGGGCACGCGTCTGCCATCGGCCAGAAACAAGGTGGGTGTTCCTTCCACACGGTAGCGCTGGCCAAACTCCAGATTGCGGTCCAGGGCCGTGGTGTCGCAAGGCATGATGCCGCCGGTGGTGGCAACCTGATTCAGGATCCAGTCCTTCCAGGCGGCGCCACGGTCCTTGGCACACCAGATCTTCTTGGACTTTTCCTTGGAATCGGGCCCAAGTATGGGATACAGATAAACCTGCACGGTGACGTTGTCCACCTCCTGGAAGTCCTTTTCGAAGCGCTTGCAAAAGCCGCAGTTCGGGTCTTCAAACACGGCAATCTTGCGCTGACCGTTGCCACGCACAATGGTGAAGAAGTCCTTCTTGGGCAAGTCCTCGAACTTGATGGCCATGAGCTTGTCCATCTTCTCTTTGGTGAGGTCGCGCAGGTTCTGGGTATTGAGCAAGCTTCCCTTAATGATGTAGTTGCCCTGGGCATCGGTGTAGTACAGGTCGGTACCGTTGACGCGCACCTCATACATGCCCGGTATCGGCAGCTTGGTTACTTCATCAATGGTCTTGAACTCGGGCAAGCGCTTAGCCAGGTTCTTGCGGATGACCGCCTCCTGCGCGCACAGGCTCACGCTCAGCGTAGCCAGCATAAGAGACAGGCCCAGAGGCCGCAGACGAGACAGTTTGCTTTTCATGGCGAATCCTTACGGTGTAGCTTATTGGGCCCGCTCTGCGGGCCGCAGGCGCTCGGCATCGAGCTTGTCGCGGTACTCCTCCATCAGCGACTCGAAGGCCACACGCTTGGCGCCACTGAGCTGCTGAGGTAATTGCATCACATCCACTTGCGCGGGCTCGGCGCATTGCGCCACCAGCTTGCGGCCCAGGCCGTACAACTCGGTGTTGCGCTTCTCGCAGGCGTTGACTTGGCGGGTGCGGCTGGTGAGTGCGCCCTCCGACACTTTCAACTGGGCACTGGTCTGTGCCAGCTCCTTGTCGAGCGTCGCTGCGCGCTCTTGCGAGGCTTTCAGTTGTCGCTCGAGTTCAGCCTTGGCAGACAGCACTGCCTTGTTCTCCTCCAGTGCAGCATCGAGAGCTATCTGCAACTGCTTGTTCTTTTGCCCATCGGCATTGGCGCGCGCCTGTTCGCTTTTGACGCGCAGCTCCAGTGCCGCCTTTTCTTCGTCGGTTACGCGCAGTTTTTCCTGCAGCGCGGTCTGCGCCTGCTGCACGGTTTGCAGTTGCGTCTGGACGCGGCGCAATGCCTCGCGCTCACGGGCGCCGGGTTTTTCTTCGGCATGCAGTGCGCTGCCGGCAAACAGGCATGCCAGCGAAACCAATGCAATCCATGGGTATTTCATCAAAACTCTCCCAGCGTATAGCTGCTGCTGGCAGGCAGTGCCAGCTTCTTCACATCCGGCTTGGCGCCTGCTGCCAACAACAGTTGCACCATGTCATCGCGCTTGTAGAACTCTGCCCAATACAACGGCGTGAGTCCGTCCCGATCCGACGTGCTAGGACTGGCGCCATGGCGCAGCAGCAAGGCCAGCATGGCCGGATAGTTTTCATTGATAGCCACCATGCACAGGCTGTCACCCTGGCGGCTTCGCGCTTGCAGCCTGGCTCCGGCCTCCAGCAGCGCAGCGGCTGCGTCCACACGGTTGAGGCGCACCGCCTGCATCAAGGGGGACTCACCCGTGTCGGTATTGCCATCCACCTGTGCGCCCTTGCTGATGAGCAACTTGACCACTTCGGCGTGCCCCCCCAGCGCCGCTGCAGCCAGAGGCGACATGGCACCGCCGCGCCCGTCGGCCACGGCACCGGCGCGCAACAAATGCCGCACCACATCGCCCTGGCCCTGCTGTGCTGCCAATTGCACCGGTGTGCTGCCCCACTCGGTCACGGCGTTGACGTGCGCTCCCGCATTCAACGCGGCCTTGGTTGCTGCCAGATCACCATTGCTGGCGGCCTTCATTAGCACGCCATTGGCTGAAACAGTGGAAGCCGGCGGCCAATCCTGACCGCTGGCGACCAGTTGCTTGTTTTCCGCGTCCGGTGTGCGAAAGCGCACCATGTCTTCGGGCGTCTGCACCCCGGCTTCCAGGCGCCGGCGCAAGGCCAGTTGCTCGGGCGCCATGGCGCAGCCGGAGATCTGCACCAACAGGCACAGCCCCAGGCCAAACGTAACCAGCAGTGAACTGCTATGTGCGTCAGAACTTGGCATTGAAATAAACCTGAAGAACGTTGACTGCCAGCGGCGGGCCGGAGACTTCGTTGCTGGAGAGCCAGCGTGCAGATATCCAGTTGTTGCGGCCCAGCGCGTACTGCATGCCCAGCACATAGCCCTTGTTGTTGGTGCCGCCCAGATGGAAGTCGTTGTCGGTCATGGAGTCCAGCACGGCATCGGCTTCCAGGTAGCGGTAGGCCAGCGAGGCTTGCCAGTCACCGCGCAGCAGCATGGACGGCATACCCACAGCAAACTTGAGCATGTAACCGGTGGTCTGACGTGCCACATCCAGTCCGGTGCGTTGCAGGATCTTCTCGTGGTCATAGCCTATGTTCTCCACATAGTCCAGGGTGGAGATCAGGTGCACCGGGTCGTTCAGGCTTACGTCCAGCATGGCCGTCAGGTTGACGAGCTGGTAGTCCGAGGCCAATGCGTAAAGCGATGTCGCACCGCCATCGTTGGCAATATCAAACAGGGTGTTGCCCTTTTGCCGGAAGCCCGGGGCCGTGTTGTTGGTGGTGGTGAGGTTATAGCTGTTGCGTTCACCGCTGACGTGCTGGAAGTCGTAATAGCCCAGGCCGATCTTAGCGCGCTTGTTGTTGTCTGGAATCCACTCCACCCCACCTTGCAATCCGACCAGCCATTTGGATTTGGCCTGGTTGGATGTGGAGGTTTCAATATCCTGCAACGCAAACAGACCGGTTCCCACAAAGGGGCGCCAGACTTGGTCGGTCTTGGCCGCCGGATCCATCTGCACCTGGATGCCATCCAGCGTCAGGTTCTCGTTCCAGACCAGGTCGGTTCCAAACCAAGGCGTGGGCATGCGTCCGGCCGTCACGTTCAGCCAGGGCAATCCCTCGTCGTCGTGGTAACGCATGAAGGCGCGGTCCAGCGCAAAGCTGCTCTTGACACCGGATGCGCCCAGGGTCTGGCTGGTCGACAGCGCGTCGGCGGCGGAGCCGGTGGTCAGGCGCAAGGCGGCGAACAGATCTTGCGTGACCTTTGCATTGATGCCCAGCCGTGCGCGCATACGCAAGCGGTTGCGCTCATCGGTCATCTCATTGATGTTCTGGCCGTTGGCTGCAAGATACGTGGCCGATGCGCCGTTGCTGCTACCGTAGGTGTCGCTCTGCAGACCCACACGTATATCGCCTTCCACCTTGATGCGGTCTACCCACTCGGGGATCGCGTTGGCATCGGCCCAACGTTCGGCCTTGGCCTGGGCAATTACCTCTTCGCGCAGCTGGTCGCTGATCTGCTTCTTCACAATTTCGGGCACATAGGGCACGCGGATCGGCGCCTTTTCTGTCTTGGCCGTAGCAACCTCCGGCGCAGCACCCTTCTGCTCCGCCTGGCGCACCAGCTGGTCGGCCTTTTCCTGGGTCAGAAAGCCCTGCTGCACCAGCGCCTGGATCAGCCCCAGCGTGGTCTGGCGCAAGGCTTCCAGGCTTTGCGCCTCATCTGCATGGGCATGGCCCGCGGCGGCGAGTAGCAGCACTGCACACGCCACTGCCGAGGTCTTTGTTTTCATATTGGGGATAAACATCACAGCTATTTCTTTCTTTATTCATCGAGACGCAACGCGCAACCGGATCGGCTGCGGCATGTCGCTGGGTGTGTTTTCGCGCATGGCGGGCATGGCCCGCAATGCGGCCTTGATGGCTTCGTCCACTTCGGGCTTGTCACCGGCGCCCAGCAGCTCCACGCGGGTCACCACGCCCGTACTGGACATCCAGACATTCACGCTGCGCTGAAACTCCCCCGCAGTGCGCAACTTCTTGTCCCTTGCAATCACGTCCTGGATGCGCTCCTTCAGCAGCGCGCCATACCAGGCAAATTTGTTGCCCGTGCCGCCGCCCCCTCCTCCGATCAGGTCCGAGCCGCCCTTCTTGCCCACTAGCCCGAAGCCGTCGCCAGCTCCAGTCCCTGCCGCGTCCACCGCAAGGTCTGGGCCTGGCGGCGGCGCCTCGGCCTTGGTGGGCGGAGCATCCGGCTTGGGGATGTCCATCTTTTCCTTGATCTCTTCTTTGGGCGGCGGTGGCGGCGTCTTGGGTGGCGGTGGAGGTGGTGGCGGCTTCATCAGCGCAATTTCCTGAATCACCTTTTTCTTGCGCGGCTCCTCACCTCCGGCCATTAGCTTGACCAGCCAGGCCACCAGCAATCCCAGCGCCACGACAACCGCAAGCGCCAGCAACGGCAGGCGATAGCGCTGCCATGAACTCTTCTTCGCACTCACTTGACCAACCGCTGCGTCACCAAGCCAACCTGGTTCAGGTCCAGCCGCCCCAGCATGTCCAAGACTTCCATCACCTTGGCGTACTGCACCGCCGAGTCACCCTTGAGCACCACGGGGAAGTCCGGCGTGGCGCCCTTGAGCGCCACCAGCCGCTGCTCCAGATCCTGGATGGTGGCCATGGGATAGGCGTCCAGATACAGGCTGCCATCCTGCGTGATGGTGATGGCCTTGGTAGCCGGCTTGGCCAGACTGGGCGTGTTGCTGGCCTTGGGCAGATTCACCTTGATGCCCTGCACAGAGGCTGTGGTCATTAATATAAATATCACCAGCAGCACATACGACAGATCCAACATCGGTGTGATGTTGATGTCGTCATAGACTGCACCGTCTTCTTGCGCCTTGGACATGATCAGCCTCCGTAGTTTTCCGCCATCTTGGTGACGAACTCATCCACGAACACCGTCATGTCGGCACCCACACCCTTGATGCGCGTTTGCAGATAGTTATAGCCAAACAGCGCGGGAATAGCCACACCCAAACCCGCCACGGTAGCCACCAGAGCAGCGGCGATACCGGGGGCAATCGCGTTCACATTGACGTCACCTGCAGCAGCAATGGCGGCAAAGGTAATCATCACGCCCACCACCGTGCCCAGCAAGCCCAGGAACGGTCCGCCGGAAATGGCAATCGTCAACAGCACCATGCCCTTGTCCAGCCCGTGGCGCTCGCGCGTGAGCTGTGCATCCAACGTGGCACGCACCGCATTGATGGATTGCGACGAAACAACCGGGAAGGCGTGGTGCTCATCATTCACCTTGGGGAAACGCGACATGAGCTCCATCACACCCACCTTGTAGATGCGGTGCAGTGATGACGAAGAGAAGTCGTCCGTGCGTGCAGACAGACCATCCAACGCACCGGCATGTGCCTTGGCATCCTGACCCAGTTCCAGCAGCTTGCGAGTGGTCTTGCCAAACTCTTCGTTGAAGTGACGGTTGGTGCGCTCCATGCGATTGAGCAGCACCAGCTTTTTGCCCATTACCCACAGGGCAATGAAAAACATCAGTACACAGATGCCAACCACCACCCATCCGTCCACCGTCAGGTTCTGCAGCGTGGCCTTGAAGTAGTTGGGGCCTTCACTGGTGTCGGTGGTTTGCTCTTCCCCTTGCGAAAGCAACTTGCCTTGCTCAGCCTGTGACTGCACCTGAGCCGACAGCCAAGCCTCATTGCGCGCCACACCCGATACCTGGATTTCATCCACCTGAGCGACCAGCGTTGCGCCTACACGCAACGCATCGGTGGCTACGAGCAAACCAGCCGCATTGGCCACAGCCTTGCCATCCACAAACAACACGGCCTGCGCGCCACCGCTCACCGCCACATGGTGCCAGGTGTTCAGGCTCAGTGCCTCTGCGGCCTTGGAGGTCACCGTACCCATTTTCAAAACCGGCACGCCACCGAGCAACGACACGCTGACGTTGCCAAAGGAAAATACTTCTCCATCACCGCGCTCCGGGTTGACCCAGGCCGACACGGTGATTTCCTTGGTCTGTTGCAGCGTAGGGTTTTTCACGACCACACCACCGTCACCATTGAGGTGTGCAGAGCCTGCGATCAGACCGGACGGAACCACGGTGGCATGTGACTCGGTGGCATGCAGAGCCTTGCCACTGGCATCCTGCGGCAGGCCTTGTGTTTCACCCAGGTGGTACACCGCGAGCTGCTGCGCATCAAACACCGGCGCAGGCGCCGCTGCCGCCGCCTTGGTATTGCCGTAATACATCCAGATGTGTTGCGTGGAGTTGCCCGTCTGCAGCTTGGGCACTTGCACCCAGACAAAGGCCAGGTTGTTGATGCTGTCAAAGCGCTCTATCTGAAACGGCAACTGGGTCTTGTCATCTTCGGCCAGGAAACGCAAATCGCTGCCATCCTCTTTGCCCGCCAGAAAATCAAAGTTGGCACTCGACAAACGCACCAGCACCGGCACTTGCGACACATCGCTGGAGATGCCTGCAGCCTTGGTGTCCAGGGTAATTTTTTTTCTGCCAGTCCAGTCCTTTTCCCACCAGGCGTGAGCAGACAGGGGCATGACCAAAAACAGGGCGACGATGGCAAGAATACGTTTCATGGAAGTTGGATATAAATAGTCAAAAAGAACGCGGTTCGCCCTGAGCGGCAATCCTATGAATAGCGTATGTAACGCGTATGACATGGCGCTGCTGTTCATGTCACTCACCAAAGCCCAGCACGTCCACGCGCACGACGGGTGGCCGTAAGGAAGTGGCCAGTGCCTGGGCCGAGCGCGCTGAATCCGCAGCGCTCTGGCTGGCCGCGGCAATCGTCTTGCTGGCGTCGTCACTCATGGAGCTGGCACCGGATGCGGCAGCGGTCACAGCGCTCATGTCGGCTACCGGCACGCCCACCGATTTGCCGCTCACCGTGACGTTGTCGGCGCCCTTGAAGTCCAGTGCGGCCACGTTCAGGTTGCCGGCCCGAATACCGGCGTCGCCTGCATTGACCGTGCCTTTGGGAGCAACCAGATCCACATCGCCCGCAGTGACGCCTGCAGTGGCCAACGCGCCGATACCGCTACCGGTGGCTGCGCCTTGCAGCACCAGACTGGTGGTGCCGGTTTCATAGTTGGTCACCAGCAGTGGCGGCGGCACGGCGCTGGCGGTCTTCTTGCCCTTGCCGGCGTCAATGCCGCCTTCGCTGGACCACAGCATCACGTCACCACCACCCAGCGTCAAGATGCGCGACTGGTTGACGATGATGTCACTGCGCGCAAAGCCTTTGATATTGCCCGTGCCCGCAACCACCATGCCCAGCACATTGCTCAAGGGAGACTTGGAGCTTCCAACCAATGCCTCGGGCGTGTTGGCCAGACCCACCACCACTTTGCCGCCTGGCACCATGAACTCGATATCACCGCCGCTCTCCGACTTCACCCGGCTGGCAAACAGATTCACATTGCCCTTGTAGTTTGCAAAAGTACCGTCGTTGGATTTGGTAGATATGCCCGGAAACAGCAACTCCAGCGCCGCATAGCCGCGCGCGTAGTCACCTTTGAACGCGCTGGATTTGTCGTTGTAGTCACGCCCGGTGGTGCGCAACGCGGTGTACACCATGTTGCGCATTTTTTGCCGATGCGTTTCGGTGTTCTGGCTGGCAATGGCAGCAACGGCCGTGCGGGCCTGTGCGGCGTTCAGGCTGTCGTCGCCCGCCAGCCAACGGGCCTCCCATAATGTGGCGTCGTCCGTAGATCCCGCCTCCAACTTGGTCAGCAAGCGCTGAACCGCAGTCACATAGTCGATGCCTTGCGCACCCACACCTGCTGCGAGCTGCAGGTCTGCACCCTGGCTTGGCAGATTCACGTTCTCCTGGTTGCCCAGGCTACGGATGCCACCGGATGTGCCAAGGTCCAGGTTGCGGCCGGCGGTCACCTCCAGCCTGCCGGAGCCTGCTACCTTGATGCCGTCGTTCTCGGTGCGCTTGGTGGCCGCCGCGTAAACAATATCGCGTCCGGCTTGTACCAAGCTGACGCTGTCAGTATTGGCGTTCTGTATCACGGCGTTGAAGTCCGTCACATCCTCACCGGCGCGCACCTGTACTGCCTTGGAAATATCCAGCGTTGTGGACTTGGTGTCGTCTGTGGCCTGGGATACGCCCGACACATCTCCTGTCACCGCATAGATGTGCGCCGCTTCCGTGTCATTGGCATGCACAGGCGTACTCGCGTGTTTTTGTGCCGTCGTACTGGTCAGCACATTGGAGGGCAACGAGGGGTCAATCGGCGTGGCCGGAGCGGGGATCAATGCGGGGTCTCGGTCACTCACGGTCAACGAGCTATTCAAAGTCACACTGCCCTTGGCCAGCAAATCCAGCTGCCCCGTGGTGGAGGGCATTAGCGTAGACACGCCACCGTTGGGTGTAACACCCACCTTTACATTGCCTTGCAAGGCCAGCATCTCCAGTCGAGAAGGCATGTAGTTGATCAATTCTCCGTAGCCTCCCTCGGAGGAAACCAAAATATTGGTGTAGGCATTTGTCAGGCTGGAAACGCCTTCACCACCAGTGGCTGTATGCAAAACAACGTCGCCAGACAGGCTGCTCAACGACACCTCGGAGGTGTCGCCGTATGTGGAAAATGCGGTACGTCGTGCAGTACCAGCGGGATTTCCTTGCAGGTTTCCCGTGGTGTTCGATCCCACAGACTGGGGCAATAGCGTCGGGTTGACGACTGCCAGAATATTGATGTCCCCTAGCGCCTGCACCTTGGCAGAGGCATCACCCAGCGCAATCACCGGATACACCGTGCCGATGATGGAGCTGTTGACAGCCCCCCCGACTTGACCACCCGCCTTGACCACCAGCGACCCGTTGTCGGCGTAGAACTCACCTCCCAACACATTGCCACCGGCTTCCAGGCGCACATTGCCTCCACCCGTCTTGAGCAACTTGCTTGCATCGGCGGTGGCGGAATTCAGTCGGCCTTGGGTGGCTGCACTAGCACCCACGTTGATCAGGTCGGCACCGGCTGTGATCGACACATTGCCACCACCCAGCGTGGCTACGCCTTGCTTGAACAGGTCAAAGCGTGTCCACCAGGCGGGTGAAGCGGCAACGGTGGAAGTGACCCCGCTCTGGGTATACGAAGCCACATAAGTTCCATCCGCAGACAGACGGCCCTGCCGGAACAACCACTCTGAATAAAGCTGATCGGAAGCCACCATGCGGACGTTGCCACCGGCTTTGAGGCTGACGTCGCCGCCGTTGCGGGTGAACTTGGCGTTCTGCGCAGATATCGGTGCGACAAAGTCAGACAAGGTGGCGGAATACAGCTGCCCGGCGGTATAGACCACAGACCCTGTGCTGCCCAAGGTGATGTCGTTGGCCGCTGCCAGCGCAATGCTGCCAGTCCCGGTGCGTATCATTTTGTCGGCAGCCAGCGCCAGGTTGCCTGCGGACGCGCCAGCCGCCTTGGTGGTCATCACATTGGCAGCAGCCGTGTCAGCACCTGCAACAAAACGATACGACCAAGAGTTCTTGCCGCTTCCGTCAGCGTTCAATGCCAGCGGCGAGGTTGGCACGCTTCCGGTTGGTGTTGTGTTGCGCGTGGCGTTGACGAATCCGTCCGACACATTGGCATTGACGTTCAGATTGCGGCTGGCACGCAGCGTCAGTGCGCCCGGCTCCAGCGTACTGGTACGCAGCGTTGCAAAATTCAAATCGCTACTGATGCTCAGGTCGAGTGCCGACTGCACTTCCACGCCGGCCCGCACATGCAACAGAGACGGGTCCAGATGCGTGCTGAGCGCACTGGCAATGGCACCCGCATGGGCCGTGACACTGGCGTTGTCAAACACCATGTTGCCCTGGGTGAGGGTGCTGCCGTTGTTCCAGGCGGTGCTGGTCAGCGTACCGGTGATGTTGCTCACACCGGTATAGGTCTTGACGGCCTCCACTACCACGGAGCTGGCGCCGGTGATGCTGCCGTTCAAGGCTTCTACCTTGACACCCGTATCCACGCTGCCATCGGTACGCGCGGCACGCAGGTTCACCTGCCCACCCACGCCACCGGCGAGTGCGCTGACGTCCAAGTTGCTGCCAGCTTCCGCGCGGATCTTGCCGCTGGTGGAGCCCAGCGCAACTTTCCCACCCGCCTTGCCGCTGGCGCTGGAGGTGGCGCTCAGGGAAGCGGTGGACGCCAGCGTCAGGTCCGAGCCCGCGTTCAACGAGATGCTGCCCTGCTCCGCTCCTGAGGCTACAACGGAACCTTTGACCGTTAGCCTGCCCGCATCCGCAGCAATGTCCACCGTCTTGGCACGCACTACGTCTGCCGTATCGACCGTGACATCTCCATTGCGTACACGCAGCTGGCGCTCGCCGACAAAGCCGCTGCCCAACGCGCCGTTGAAGCTGGAGAAACTCGCCAAGGTACCTACGTCGACCTGCACGCGCGCACCCTCCCCACTCTCGCCCTGTGCATTGGCGGCGTTGGTGCCTCGCACATTGCCGCTGGCCAGTTGTACCGTGCTGGTATTGCTGCCCTTGGCGGATAGCACCAGCGTGCCAGCGTCACCACCGGCGGCGCCTGACACATCGACCCAAGCCCCGGTGTCAAAACGTACATTGCCCGCTGCGCTGGTGAGTTCTACCCGACCCGCTGAAGACACACGCTGCTGGTCAAAGAAGCTGACCGTCTGACCAGACACGTCCACCTTGGCGTTGGCACCCAGGATGACATCGCCACTGTTGGCCACCACCTTGAGGCTGCCCGCATACAGGTCCACTTCGGTGTTGATGGCCACGCTGTCACCGGACAGCGTCCACTTGGCGCCCAGTTCGGTGACCGGCGTCAGGGCGACTGCGGACGTCAATGCATTCACCGCGACCGAGCCACCATTGACTGCCAGGGTCTGGTCAGAGCCTGCCGCGCCGGTGATGCGGGCGGTGTTGACGACAACCGGTGCATTCACGTTCAGGCTGCCCGTGCCCTGCCCCACCACTTGCCCGGAAGAAATCGAGACGTTCGAAAACTGGTCCAACGTCTTGTCGCCATTGCCCAGAACCAGTGTGTCGCTCACCACGTGCAACTGACCCGCACCGGTGACGCCGCCATTGGAGAACGCAACCCCACCCGGATTCGACAGTTGCACCGTTTGCGCATGGATGGACGCGGCATTGCCGGCAGTCCCGTGCCCCACGATGCCTGCCCCCTGTAGCGTGAGACTGGCCAGCGTGGGCCGTTGGCTCTCATTCAGACCACCTACCTGCACATCACCATACATGTCAAATGTGGAGTAGCTGACTAAGCTCATGCTGGCCAACGCACTGAGCGCATCCAGTTGGGCTTGTGTGTATGTCAAGCCGGTCACGTTGGGCGTGCTGCCGGTGTTGCCAAAGTTGATCTTGGACGCACCCACGGATAGATAGCCTGCCACTGCCTTTCCATCTTTCTGAAAGACGTAGCTGCCTTTGAAACTGTTGTCCTTGGTGGCGTCCAGTGTGATGGCCTTGGCGGACTGCAGTACGCTGCTGGCGTCACCGGTGACCGTACCGCGCGTGCTGCCCGGGTTGCCACTGCGCACCAACGTGGCTGTGCTATTGGCTACACGCACCAGGGCACCCATGCCCGAAGTGGTGAGCGTGCCGCCATCGGTGCCGCTGCCATCGGCGACGATTTTGCTACCGGCCTTCAGGTCCACCGCATTGTTGGCGGCCAGAATGACTTCGGGGGCCTGCAAAGGGGTTGCCGAACCATTGTCCAATGTGACGTTATTGGCACCTACCTGTATGCTGGTCGTGCTGCCACTCACCGTGCGTGTACCGCCCAGCAACAAGCTGCTGGCGCCCATGGCATTGAGGGTGTCTACGTTCACCTGTGTGGCCGTGCCGTAGTTGCCTGCGGTGGCGCTGTTGACAATCGCCAGTTCATTGGCACTGATATCCACAACAGCGCCTTTTCCACCGCTGGCTGCTGCCGTCACGAAGGTGCCGTTGAGTTGCAGGCTGGACGCCCCCTGGCCGGTCGTGGAGATGCTCAGCTGCCCGGCATCTGCAGGCCCATTGCTGCTGGCAAAGAAGTCCGAAGCCTGGGTTACGGTCAGTTCCGAGCGTGCATGCACTTGCGCCCCAGTCAGCACCTCAAAGCCCTTCCAGGTGGCATCCCGTGGCGCATTGGCGCGCGAGTCGGTCAGGTAACCGCTGGCAATGCGCACACCGTCTTGGCGCGTGTATTCCTGCCCCGGCAGGATGCTCGACGCCGTATCCAGACGCACGGCATAGGCACCTGGCAACAGCGCGTAGTGGGCTGGCAGCAAGGTGTAGGTGCCGGCCTTCAGGCCCGGCACTCCACTGAGGTAAATGGATGTGCCAACGCGCAGATTGAAACTCTCTTGCGGATCACTGGGCGCAAAGCCGCCCTTGAAGCTGGGCACTACGGCGTAGATGTTGGCATCACTCAAAATATCGCGCGAACCACCAGGCCCCACGGTGAACTCATACGCCTGGACATCACCGCCACCGGCCACGTTGACGGTGGAGCCGCTTTGCATGTCCACTGCGGTGGCGCTCACGCTGACCGACTTTTGCGGCAGTGCGGACACCTCCAATTGCCCTTTCGGTACCTTCGCAGGATCTACGTTAACCACCCACTTCAAGCCATTCTGAATCTGGCCCAGCGGCAAAATCGATCCGGCATCCGCCGCCACCGAGGTCACGCTTCCGGCAGACAAGGTCACCGCGTTGCCAGCGTTCAATGCAATCTGGCCCAGCGGCGCCCAGATGCGTCCGGCCTGCTCGATATTGGCGGCGTCCACTTCCAGGCGCCCCAGTGCTGACAAAGGCTGGGTAGGCGCATCTCCCACCGCTTCAAAACGGATGGTCTTGCTCGGCGCCTGCAGCGTGATATCGGCATAGGTGCTGGGTGTGACCACACCTGCTTGCAAAGTCAGGTTGCCAGTGCTGGTGATAGTGGCTGAGTTTTCATACGTATCGGTGGTCTTTCCTGCCGCATCCAACTTGTCGCGCGTGATGCCACTCAGTTGCACCAGTTCCGTCCCCGTCAGTGTGGAAGAAGCCATGCCTTTGAGACGCAAGTTTCCCGCGAGTTCCAGCATGCGGGCATTGGCCGTCAGCGTGCCCGCGCTTTGGCTGGTTCCAGCGGTACCGATGCGGTTGTTGGTGTCATAGTTGCCCAGGCGCACGGCGTCGGCGGTCAAAGTCACATTGCCGCCATCGGTCTCAATACGTGCGGCGTCGAGCTTGAGTTCGCGCATGGGCTGTGCCCGGCTGCTACCGATGTCCACATTGCCCTCCAGCACAATACCGTCCGGACTGCTGATGGATACCGTATCGAATCCGCCAGCCTCTATGGTGTCAGCTCCAAGGCGGGAGCGGACGACCGTTCCAGGAAGAACCACCGGATTCACATCGGTGGCCGTGCGGTTGCTGATCTGCGTAGCGACGCTGCTGGCCAGGTGAATCTCACGTGCATAGGTGTCATAACCGGCTTGACCGTCAGGACGTGTGGTCGTTGTCAGCGTGATGCTCAGGTTGCCATTGCGATAGCCATCCGATCCGCCCTGTGCTTGGAGAGTGGAGTCCAGAACCAGGGCCTCCTGGGCAGACACCACCACACTGCCGGCCTCGCTGCCCTGCATGCGGCCTATGCCCCCGCTCTCGTTCTTGACATCCAACCACACCGGGGCGGCACCGTTCACCGAGATGCGGCTGCCTTTGAGCGCGGCTATATAGCCCTTGGTGGAATTGAGATTGACGGTACCGCCTGCGTATACGGTGCCCTTGGTTTGGCCTTTGGAGTCAACCGAAGTTACCGCGATGCCGCTGGCATCCAGTACCGCGCCGCTACCTAACCACAAGGCATTCGCATCAGCTGCATTGCCGGGTGTCAGATTACCCCGGTCCAACAACAGATTGATAGTGCCGCCGTGTGCGACCACGGCTCCTTCTACGTCCAGCGTATTGAGCGCATTCAGGTTCAGCGTGCCGCCGGCCTCGGTGGTAAGGCTGGCGCCGCGTCCAATGGTCAGCACACCAGTTCCGGCGGTGTCTTTCTGCGCCGAGAGTGTCACATTCACGGCCTTGCGCACCGTGCTGTCGTCTAACAGTACCTGGCCCACGTCGGCCATAGCCGTACCGGTAGCCAAGGAACCCACACCCCGGAGTGCGCCCGTACCAACATCCTGCGACAGGATCTTGCGGTTGCTCTGCTGTGCAAGCACTTGCGTTCCCGCTGCTACATCCAGCGATGTCAACCCGGTCAACTGGTAGCTGCCAAAACCTCCGCGCGTCAGGAGTCCGCTATCCAGTCCCAGCGTGTCGGCAGCCGCTTGCCCTCCCAGCTGAATCTTGTTGGCCGTGAGCTTGAGTGTGCCACCCTGCGTGGCACCATAGGCCTGCATGGCGGAGGGCAAACCGTTGACGCCGTAGGCAGACACCTCCAGCGTGCCGGCCTTGCCGTTGCTGATCTTGCCTTTGCTGTCCATATAAGCACCAGCACTTGCGTCCAAGGATGCGCCTTGGCCAAAGCTGACCATGCCCTCGGTCAGAAAGCCGCCACTGGGATCGCCAATGACCGCAGCCGTCACACTGATGGTGCCGGCATTCAGCAACGGCACAACAGACGCCGCCGTACCAGCCAGCTTGTCGTTCACCCATTTGCCACCCACGCTCAATGCCACGTTGTCGGCAATCTTCACACTGGGGGTGCGGGCGCCAATGTCGGTACCAGAGGTGTTGCGGGCCGACAGCGTGATGGCGCCGCCTGCGACTGTGATGTCCTTTTCAACCGTCAAGCCAGTGGCCACCAACGTGACTTCACCCTTGTCGGGTGCCGTCAGCGTGGCATCGCTGACCAGGCTGTTGTTGGCATAGATGTCCAGGTTGGCAACCTTGTCCACGCCCAGCAACTGGCCGTTGATTTCAAGGGTGGCTTGCTGCGTAGCGGTCAGTGCTGCATCCTTGGCAAAATCCGCGGCCAAGCTGCTGGCACCGTCCTTGATCAGTACCTGCTGGTTGGATTTGTAGTCGGTCGTGGAGCCAAGGCCGGAGTTGATCGTCAGCGTGGCGCCCTTGGGCGTATTGGCACTTGCGCGCTGCAGCCTACCAACGGTGGTGGTGCCATGGATATCAGACTGGATATAGGCCGACCCCAAGGACGTCACATTCAGGGTGCCCGCATCCTTGCCCTCCACATAACCTTCCACATAACGGCTGGAAGGTCCGGAGCTATAGGTTTCGGTGTGGTTCCAGCGTCCATAGTCCACCACCAGCTTGGACGCCAAGCTGGTGTAGCGGGTGGTCGCCAGGGCCTTGGATATATCCACCGTTTTGCCACCGGAGCTGACCAGGCTGCGCTGCACCACGGCGCTCTGGTAGTCCAGACTGCCACCCGACAGATTGATGGTGGAGCCGTTTTCCAGAATGGTTTCGCCTTCCGAACGGATGTTCACGGTGCCAGCTGCAGTGGACCGCTCTGCCACGGTGCGCGTGGTCTTGGCCGCATAGGCCGTCAAGCTGTCCTGGGCAATCAACGAGTTGGAAGTGGCTTGCGCCGTGGCGATGTCCACGTACACGGTCTGGCCGCGCAAGGGGCCCACCTGGTTGATGGGCGAGTCCTTCAACTCGTCACCACGCAATTGCACTTCCACGGTGTTGCGCGCCACCGATACAGCCACGTCGTTGAGGCCGGAGACATCGATCAAGGCACCAGATGCGATGTCGATGCGCGCCGTGCTGGATTGTTTGGCGAAAGGGGAAACCGACTGGAGTGTGGTGGAGTCATCCACCGCCAGAAAGTCCACCTTGCCTGACGGCGCAATCACCTGTGCGCCACTGGCCATGTAGATGCGATTGCCCACCACACGTACTTCCGAGCGCTTGTCCAAGCCGATGCCACCGGTACCATCCACCGAAGTGGTGGTATCCGCCACTTCGGGCATGACCGTGGTCACACTGCCGCTGCCCAGCACGACGTTGCCGGTGGCACTGGGATCGCCCATGGTGGGCCTGAGCAATGGGTTGTTGTAGCCGCTGGCCGTCAGGTACACGGATCCGTTGGACACCACCGAGGTAGTGGCTTTTGCAATGCCGTTCTGGTTGACGGCATAACCCACCATGGTGATGTTTCCGCGCGGTGTGAACAAGGTACCGCTGTTGCTGGCCAGGCCCAGCTTGTCCTCGGTACTGTTTGCCAAGCCAGCAGGCACCGCAGTGTGGGTCGCTCCGGCATCGGTAGGAACTTCCACCTCCACCAGCAAACCGCGCGTATTCAGATTGGCATCATCTGACACACGCAAATAGGCCTTGCTACCCGCGGCCAGTACGACCTGCCCATCGGGCGCTGTGATCGTGCCTCGGTTGACCACGGTGGGTGCCAACAGCATGACGCGGCCCTGGCTTCCCGCTGTGATCTGTGCGCCTTCCATGACCTTGATGAAGCCCTTGTTCACCAGGTCGGCATTGTTGAAATCCTTGGTGCCATTGAACTGCGCCTCATTGCCACCCAGCAATCCGTTGGTGATGAAGCTGTCCACCATGTTCAGGCTGCTGGCCGTGAAGTTGTTCAAGTTGACCTGCGCGCCATTCATGAAGGCGATGCCGTTGTTGTTGACCAGAATGATGTTGGCCTGCTGCCCGGCGCCTTGGGTAATGGCACCCGAAATGACGCTGGGGTTGGCGTCCCAGATGCGGTTGAGCGAAGTGAAGCTGGCGCCTTGCACCAGGTTGTTGGTGGCCAATGAATCCACCTGACGGAACTGCACGGTATTGCCTGCACCGATATTGAAGCTCTTCCAGTTCAGGATGGACTTGTTGCCCACCTGGCTGACCACACCCACATTGCCGTTGACCTGGTAGCTCGCCGTCCCCAGCTTGGCAAAGTTGCCTGGAACTCCCCCATTGGCAGCCACAGGCAGCACGGCATAGGCAGGGGCCGCCATCAGACTGCCAGCTAGCATTGCGCCAGCCAAGGTGACGCTGGCCGGTGATTTACCCCGCCTGCGGGCGGTCTCTGCCTGCGGCACAACCATGCCGAGCGTGGCACTGAATACAAGCTGATAACAATTGCGGTTCATGGCGGGTCCTGGTCGGTAAGGCTTGGGCAATCACCACTCTTGGGCGAGTCGGAAATGCAGGCGGTTGTCGCCCTGCTGCGTGCTATTGATATGGTTCTGGGCAATGGCCCAGTCCAAGGTGAGGCTCAGGCCGCGCGCGCCGTTCACGCGCAGTCCCAGGCCGTAGCTGCCTAGTTCAAAACGGGAGGTGGCAAACAGCGGGTCCACCACTGTCACCCAGCCCTGGTCGGCAAACGCCAGTAGGCGCACATCACTCACCCACGATGGCGCATCCGATGCATTGGCGGGTGTCAACAAATTGGGGGTAACGGCTTCCAGCGTGAGCGCCATGCCCGTCTCGCCCGAGGCGGCCGAGTCGTAATAGCCACGTACCGTGTCCACACCGCCGATGGAAAACTGTTCATTCGATATCAGCGCCTGACCTGCCAGCTGCCAGCTGCCACGCGCCTGCACGGTTGTGCCCTTCTCCCAGGACTCCTTGTGCGAAAAACTACCGCGAAGATAGGAGTAGTTGGGGCGGCCTTTGAAACGCTTGTCGGCAAACTGCTGGTCGGTACCGACCAGGCCCATTACATGGAAGTTGAAGCCCACGTTCAACCGGGTCTCGCGCATCGTGCCATTGAAGGTGCCATCCCAGCCCAGGGTGAAGGGCATGTAGGCAATGGGTGTGTTGAAGCTGCCGCTGGCCAACTGCGACACGGTCTGGTTGAAGTCCTTGTAGTCCACTCCCAAGGTGGCAGTCTGGTAGTAGTCGGCGCCACTGGGCAGGTTGGCGATGTAGCGCAATCCGTAGATATCACCAATGCCCGCGGTATTGGTAGCCTCGGTCAGGGCCACATCTGAAGTTGTATGCACCGCATACAGTGCCAGCATGTCGCCATTGCGCTGCGGCCAGTTGTAATTGAGTGACAGCACCCGGCTTTCATTGGGTTGCTCGGGCACGCCCTGCAAGGCTACGCCCAGGCTGTGCTGCTGGTCCCACATATTGTCCCAGCGCATGGAGACGGCAGCATGCGTTGGCGTGGTGCCCTCGCTGTGGCGGTCATTGAGTTCCGCGCTGCCATGGAAGGGCAAATCGTCCTGCACCTTGAGCTCCACCTCCACCGTGCCCGGCTCCTTGCCAGGCCGCAAGATGGGGCTGACGCGGCGGTCGGCGCCCCGGTTCAGTGTGGCCAGTTCTTCTTGTACCTGGTCGAATTGAGGAACCTTGCCCTCGGCCAGTTCGGGCACCCGGGCCTTGATCTCACCCAGGCTGAAATACTGCGACTCCACCACACGCAGGCGGCCCACGGGGGCTTCGGTCACCGCCAGTGCCACTTCGGCGTTTTGCACCTTCTGCAAGGGGATGGAGACCACCACAGTCAGGTAGCCAGCATCGTGGTAAGCCTTCTCCAATGCCGTGCGCGCTTCTTCCACATCGGCGAGCGTCTTCTGCTCACCCAGATAGGGATATACGGCACGCTCCACGGCGGCCACCGGCAGCAGACTTACACCATCCACCCGATACTCAAAAATATCAAACCGGGCTGCGTCCTCTGCTTGCGCGTTGCTCAGCACCAGAGCCATTAGGCAAAAGACAAGTGTGCGCATGCAGCCAATCAATCGCATCAAAATTTTCCCCTACCCCGCTCACCCGGGTAAAACAACAAATGGCGATACGCAGTGACCTGCGTATCGCCTGTACTTTCGAAACCCCCGCCAGGCTAGGCCGAGGGCTTGGACCTCAACCGATCAGTAGTTGCGGTTCAGAGGAGCGCACTGGTTGCCACCTGCATAGGACACGTTCAGTGTCTGGGCGCTGGCGTTGGAGCCATTGGGGATGGCAGCGGCGGTCCACTTGGTTTCCTTCACAGCAGCCAGAACGGCGGGGCTCTGGGCCGAAGCCAGGAACTGATTTACAAAGGCCAGCTTGGCGCCGGTAGTGCGTGCGGTGGGGATGTTGAAGCTGGTCCAACCCTGCATGGCCCAGTCACCCGTTGTCAGGGCAGCCACGGTCGGGAAGGTGCCGGTGCCGGAGGTGACAGGGCCCACAGTGGTGCTCAGGCCGTCACCGGTGATCTGACCTGCGCCGTCCAGCGAACGGAACTGCCAGTTGCCGGTGGTCAGGGAAGAACCAATGCTATCCAGGGACAACACGCCAATGGCCTTGTAACCGCCGGTGGGGAATGTGCCATCACCAGGCGTTCCAAAGTCGATGGTCACGGGGTTGCCATCACGGTCCTTGGCGGTGTAGGAGCCACCAGTTACGGCCTTGTCCAGGCAGGTGCGCACATTGCCGGAAGAATCGTTCTCGATCACGATAGCGCTGCCTGCGCCATTGGCAACGGTGAACTTGCGTGCGACAGGATCCCAAGCGGCAGAGTCATCGCGGTTCAGAGGCAATTGCGTTGCAGAACTGCTGCAGGGATAGTTGCCAGCCCACATGTTCATGACGGCCTGAGTGCCGGAACCGGGGGTACGGCGGCAGATCACGATGTCACCGCCGACTGTGGTTCCAGCAACGCTGGACCAGTCCACGACCTGACCGGACATGATGGCGGCCACGGTAGCGCGGTTGAACTTGGCAGTGGCTTCCACATTCTTGGTCACGGGGATGCCAAAGGCCTGTGCATACATGGGCTTGGAGGTCAGCAATGCGCGCTCTGCGGTGGTCAGTGCAGTGGCGGGTGTTTCACCTTCGGTGTTCACAGGCGCTGTGAAGAAGATAGGGGCCACGTCGGACATGCCAGCATCCGGCACGCGGTTGACGCTGTCGCACTTGTAGGGAGCGGCAGTGGTGCCAGCACCGGATGCACCGCAGGTCGCTGCAGTCACGTTCAGGGAGGTGATGGATTCTGCGCGGGCAACAGAGTTCACACCGTAGATGGAGCCACCGCTGTTGCGGTAGATCACGATCACGGCAGAACCAGCGGGCCAGGCGCCAGCGGCAGCCTTCAGGTTGCCAGCCACGGCCACGTAGCCGGAGCCGTTCAGGGCGGTGGTGCCATCGTTGTTGAAGTACACAACATTGTTCAGCAGATTGGTCACCAGAGCGTCAAAGCCCTTTTGCACAGCGGATGCACCGGAGATGAAAACGATCTGGCCGGAAGTGTTGGCGGCGTTAACCAGAGTCTCAGCTGCGGAGCCGGCAGGCAGAGCGGCCTGGGCGGAGAAAGCGGAAGCAGCAATGGAAGCTGCAATAGCGATTTTGGTGAAGTTCATTTTGTATCTCGATCAAGGAAGGTTGGGAGAGCGGAAACATCCTTGCAGCACCGAGACTGCAAGGATGGGGAGAGCACTTAGGCGGCGCGGTTGCGGCGGCGGGCGATGGAGCCGATCATGCCGATACCTGCCAGCAGCATGGCCAGGGTTTCGGGTTCGGGAACAGCAGCCACGGTACCGATGGAGAAGGTGCCATTGGAAGAAATCCAGGCGTGGGCCGCGGTGCCGTTGTAGCTCAGACTGGCGTAGGTGGACTTGGCGGTGGTGGCGTTGGGGGTGTTGATGCTGATCACGCCCAGGCCGCTGGCATAGTCGCTGTTAGCCAGCGTGCCATTGCTGTTGAAGTTATATCCATAGCCAGCATTGCCATTACCCAAGGAAGAGTTGCCAGGATAGGCAGCACTGCTCACGGGGACGATGGACTCGGTCACACCAGCTGCAGCAAAGGCACCCAGATTCAGCTGCTCGTTGATAAACAAGCTACGCGCCACATTGGCAATGCGAGCATTGCCGTTGGTGATGGTCACACCAGCATTGCTGCCGTCGGTGGTCGTGATGCCACGCTGTGCACCAAATTGGTCATTGGCAAAAATGGTCCACGTCACATTGGCTGCATTTGCAGTCGACAGCCAGTTGGTCCAGGCGCTGTCGGTGAAGCTGTAACCGGTGCCAGAAGACACGGCAGCGATCAGGCTGTCGATGGTCAGACCGGTGTTCAGCGCGAAGGAGGTTTGGCCATCCCATGCGGCAAACAGCAGACCGCCGTTGCCGCTGGTAGAACCGTCGTCGATGATGTTGGCGTTGGCTACGCCGGAAACCAGGGCTGCAACAGCCAGGGCGATGAGTTTGATTTTCATAAAAGTGTTCCCAGATAAGTTTCAAAGGTGTTGACTTAGGCTTACCGATTTCTTTTAGGGAAATCCGCTTACCCCTTGCGTCGTCAAGCAGCGGTCTATGCTTAACTGGGATGAACTTTACGAACCAGACATTACAGATACAGCAATCAGAAACGGGGTTTCACTAGTCCTTTCAGACAGTTCTGTATCAATTTTTGGCCTATTCGCGCAACAGGCCCTAGTTCTGATCGGTGGGAGCCACCAGACGCAGCGTTGCGCTCTTGCCGACCGCTTGCGCTCGGTTGGTGACATTGAGTTTTCGCATGATGTTTTGCACGTGGCACTTGACCGTGGGCTGGCTGATTTCCAGTATCTGGCTGATTTCCAGATTGGTCTTTCCGTTCTTGATCCAGTGCAACACCTGGATTTCGCGCTTGGAAAACATGGCCGACGGAAGCACCTCGCTGGCACTGCCGACACCATCGGTCTGCCTTCCTAGCACGCGGTACAACACCATGTGCAGATAGGGCATGAAGAGATGCAACAGATGAATGTCCCGTGGGCCAGGCGAATGCGGCATGCCGGCAAACAGGAAGAAACTGCCAAAGTGGCCCTGAACCTCGGAGGGGCCGTGGGCCACGGCTGGGCCCAGCTGCAGCTTCTTCATATCGGAAATCAATTGCCGGCGGCCTACCTGCTCGGTGGACGTGGGGCAGTACACGCGCGGCTGGCGACCGTAGCGCAGCCAGTCGTCAACCACATGGGGCAACAAGTCCTTGACCGGATCGGTGCCGCCCTTTTGCAGCACCTTGCGCGGGCTGCGCGAGAAGGTCTCGAAGCGGAACTGCATGCTGTCCATGTCGCCAAACGCGCAATACACCGTCTCATGGGGAATGAAACCCTGCAATGCGCCCTGCGCCCAAAGATAGAACTGGGGCCGGTTGGCAATCGTGAGCGCACCCTCCAATGTGGTCGCCAAATGTTCCAGATCGTGCCTGGTCAGACGCACCTGCTTGTTCATGGATCACCTCCCGTCGTGCCTGCTCTAAAGACCCATTGCGCGTAGCTGTCGGCACCATTGAAGGCCTCGTCAGCCCCTTCGAAATGGCGTTTGAACGGGTGTAGCTGGGAGCGGCTGTGCAGCCCCACAATGCGCTCCCCTGCCGTGACCAACACCCAGTCCACCCTCCCCGTCATGGGGTCTGCATACAACCGTCGCAGATGGCGGAGCCGGACCTGCGAGCGGTGGTCATCCAGCAGGTCCTCCAACTGCGCCGGGTACTGTTTGACCCCGCCCACGGAACTGGCGTAATAACTGTCCAGCGCCTGACGGTATTGCTGCCCGACAAACAGCAGCTCGACCTCGCGGGCGCGCTGGGCGCTGGTGTGCCATACCTGGCCCGCCGTTGCCGCCAGCAACCCCAGTGCTGCAATGGCAAACAGCACCATCAGGTAGCCAAAACCGCGTTGACGCTTACCAGTCCGCATACGGTTGAGCCTCTCCACCGGCGCCGCTGTGTACGTCCCATATGCCGGGCTCGCCGACCTGCGGAACAGTGATCCAGCTGTCGCTGCTGTCCGACATGGGATCTATGGGCAGGCGCGCCAGGTAATGCCTAGCCACCAGCTCCTGCAAATCTGCGGGATAGCGACCAGTATCGCCATGGAACTTGTCGATGGAGTCGCGCATCACCGCCAGGGTTTCGCGCAGGGCGGCTTCACGCGCCCGATCCAGGTGATTGAAATAGCGCGGCGCCGCAATGCTGAGCAGCATGGCAATGATGGCCATGACCACCATCAGCTCGATCAGCGTAAAGCCCCGTTTCTTCTGCATCTCACCAGTCCCGCAGTGGTATGCCGTTGAGGCCGATGCGATCGGAGTGCGAGTACACATCAAACACGTCGTCGCCCTCCATCGGCATGTCGGGCGCACTGGCATAGGAGCGCTTGCCCCAGGTGGCTGCGGCCGGCACGCTGGTATCGGCAAAGAACGGGTCACGCGGCAAACGGCGCAGAAAGTAGATCTTGGTCTTGTTGGGGTTCTTGGCGTCCACCACGCCGGCTTCCAGCTCTTCCAGCGTCTGCGGGTAGCCCGAGCCATCCGCACGGCGCGCAATACGGCCGCTGTCGCTGGCGCGCTTGTAGGCATCCAGCGCCTCGCGGATCTGGCGCAGGCTGCTGCGCAACTCCCCTTCCCGCAGGCGCTGCACGCTCAAGGTTCCCAGCGGCACAGCCACCATGGCCAGGATGCCGACCAGAGCTACGGTAACCACCAGCTCGATCAACGTGAAGCCGCGCGCCCTGTGTGTCATGGCTTCATGGGTTGCAAGGTCACGCTGGAGGCGGGCATGGCTGCAGGCGCGCCAGCTTCGGGTGCAGCGACGGGCGCTGTGGCCGGTGCGGGCTCTACCACCACGGGCGTCATGTCAAACGCTGGCATGGAGGCAATGTCCTGCACCCCTTCGGCAGGCTCCGAAGTCGGCTCGGCAGCAGCGGCTCCGCCCCGAGCCCTGGGCGCGGGTGTGTCGCGCGGACCACCCGGCGGATAGGACGACAGGGACAGCGCGCGCGGCTCACCCTTCTTCACCTGCAATGGCGCCTTGAAGCCCACTGCACTTTCCGAACCCGCGGGCACATTCAAACCCACGCCCTGGGGCTGCGCCAGGTTGCGCACGATGTGGGGCGTGATCAGCAGAATGATCTCGGTCTTGTTCTTGGAGTCGCTCTGGCTGGAGAACAGGCGCCCCACAGCAGGGATATCGCCCAGACCCGGAAGTCGGTTGGCACTGCTGCGCTCTTCGTCACTGATGAGGCCGGCCAGCACCTGGGTCTCGCCATTTTTCAGGCGCAGTGAGGTGGCTGCAGTGCGCGTGCCGATCTGGTAAGCCTGCGACCCCGCCGGTCCGGTGATCTCCTTGACGATGCTGCTCACCTCCAGGCCCACCTTGATGCCCACATCGTCGTCCAGATAGATATTGGGCTCCACATCCAGCTTCAGCCCCACATCCAGAAAAGCCACCGAGGCAGCCACGCCGACGTTGGCGGTGGACGTGGTGGTGAACACCGGCAGCTTGTCGCCGATATGGATCTTGGCCTTCTCGCGGTTCTTCACCCGGATACGCGGGTTGGCCAGCATGTTGCCGTCGCCCACCTGGTTCTTCAGGTTCAGCATCAGGCCGGGGTTGGCCACAAAGGATGTCAGGCCGCTGGTGTTGTTGAGGTCGATGTAGCCAGACGCCAACGCGCCGCCCAGCGTAGTGCTGGACTGCGTGACGTTGCCGTTGACGATGGTCGAGCTGGTGCTGGGTGTGAGCAGTCCGTAGCCCACCTGATCCGGAAACCGCAAGCCCAGTTCGCGCAGCTTGCTGCGCGACATCTCCAGCACCTCCACATCCAGCACCACCTCGGGCTCGGCAATGTCCAGAGACTCGATCAGGCGCTCGGCCAGACGCACGGCTTCGGGCGTGTCCTTGATGACCAACAGATTGAGCTTGTCGTCGATGAAGATGTCCTTGGTCTTCACCAGGGTGCGGATCATGG
Source organism: Rhodoferax sp. GW822-FHT02A01 (assembly GCF_038784515.1). Classification (NCBI taxonomy): domain Bacteria; kingdom Pseudomonadati; phylum Pseudomonadota; class Betaproteobacteria; order Burkholderiales; family Comamonadaceae; genus Rhodoferax; species Rhodoferax sp. GW822-FHT02A01. The sequence goes on along the minus strand of NZ_CP152376.1, from coordinate 4,267,998 downwards.
CCTGGGCCTGCTTCACGTCGGCGTTGGCCAGGTAAAAGCTGCGCGTCACCAAGTCCACATAGTCTTTGGCCTTGGCCGGTGTGTTGGGGTAGATCAGCACCGTGTTTCCGTTGAGCACCTTGCGCTCGAGCTGGTTGGTCGTCAGGATCAGCTTGAGCAGGTCGTCAATGCTGGTGTTGCGCACGAAGATGGTGATCTTGGTGTCGCTGCGCACATCCTTGTCCAGCACGAAGTTCAGGCCCGAGCTGCGCGCAATGACCTCGAACACCGTCTTCATCGGCGTGTCGCGGAACTCCAGCGTCAGCGGTGTGGAGAAGCTGGGCTGCAGACTGGGCGCGGCCACCTCGGCGCGCGCTGCCTTCTCGCGCAGACCATTGAGCAGGCTGCGTGCCTGGGCGTTGTTGGGATTTTCGCTCACCACCGCACGCAGAATGCGTTCAGCCGCGGCCGGGTCCTTAGCCTCCACGAGCCGCTGAGCCTCCAGCACGCGCGCATCCAGGCGTTGTTGCGCGACCAGGTCGGCCAGGCCCTCGCGGGCGCGCTGGTTGTTGGCATCCAGCGCCTGCACGCGGCGATACAGTGCCTGCGCCTGCTCCGGATGACGCGCAGCGCGCTCGGCATCGGCGGACAGCAACAACTGGTTGGTTACGACGTCGCGCTGGCGGAAATATTCGGTGCGCAGCTCATGGTCGTCGGGGTATTCGCGCGTGGCGCGCTCCAACTGCAGCACCGCCTCATCGGTGCGGCCTTCGGACATGAGCTGCCTGCTGTCGCGCACGGCGGTGTTGCTGGCACAGCCGGACAGCAGGATCAGGCAGGCGCAGCACAGCAGTGCCAGGGTATGGGGAGCGGTTTTCAATTTTCAGTTCCGAATGTGAGACGCTGCTTCTCATTGAGCGGCAGGTAGACAAAAGTCACGTCGGTGGGAGTGATGCTTTCCACCCGGTAGCCAGAGAGCGTGTCGCCGCTGTGCAGCACATGGCTGCGCCCACCCTGGGTGACGAAAACAGTGACTGCGGCACCGTCCTGCATCTTGCCGATGTAGGCAAAAGGCAGCGGAGGTGCACGCGGTGGAGGCGGCGCAGGCGCCTTGGCATGCACCACGGGCGGCAGCCAGCTGTGCACGGCAAACGGATTGGCCTTGCTCTGGTGCAGACGTTCGCCTGCGGGTGCCGGCACATTCGCGTTGGCAGTGTCTGCGGCGCGTGCCACCACGCTGTCAGGCGCAGGCATGCGCTTCAAGGGCCGATCGACCGCCACTTTGTCGGCGTCTTGTGTGCCCGGCCAGGGACCGTCCCATACCGAGGCGATCACTGTCAGCACCAGGGCCAAGCCCATCACCACATGACGTACGGCTGGCATCAGGGCGCTCGCAGAAAGACGGTAAAGCGCACATGCGCATCCAGCAGATCCTGGCCCACGTCATCGCGCCGCAGACTGACTTCGTCCAGCGCTGCATGGGGCAAGGCATTCATCACCTGGGCCAGCCAGGCATGCAGGTGCACATAGTCGGCGCGCAGCGGCACACTGATCTGGTAGCGCAACAAGGGGCCGGTGCCCAGGCGGGTGACGCGGTATTCGGCCGTGACCAGCGACACCTTGTTGCGCGCAGCAGCCTGGTTCAGCACCGCGATGGCTTCCACCGCCTCTGTCGCATCGGGCAGTGTGGCAAAGAACGCGGCCTGGGCCTGGGCCCGGGCTTCGCTGGCCTGGGGCTTTTGCGCCTGCGCCTGACGCTGCGCGCTCAGCTCCTGATGCAGTTCAGCGTTGCGGGCATGCAGGCTGTCCACCCACAGCAGTTGCAGTGCCAGCGCCGCCAGCAGCACAAACAGTCCGGCTGCCGCTGGCCAACCGTGGCGCTGCAACTGGTAGCGCATATGCGCCATGATCAGTGCGCCGCTCATGATGCGTCCACCCAGCTTGCGTCCAGCGAGAAGCGCACCACCTTTTGCGTGCCCGAGAGTTTCTCTTCCTGGCCGGTGAGATACACCTTGCGCAACTCCGGCGAGCGGCGCAATGTTTTCACATAGACCAGCGCGTGCTCCATGTCCTTGGCTTCACCCGTCAAACGCAGGCTGCCTTCGGTGGCCTGCACCTCGATGCTGATCAGCGCCACATCCTTGGTGCTGAGGCGCTCGACGGCGCGCAGCAGTGCGTCCCAGGGCCGGTGCAGTTGCGCGTCTATCTGCGAGGCCGACTGCGCGTCGTCCCGCGCCAAAGGCGCGATGCTGACCGGGTTGCGTTTGCTGCCCTGGCTGGCACGCGACTGGCGGGCCTGGCGCGCTTGCAGGGTTTGCCACTCGGCATCGGCTTGCAGATAGTCCTGCGCCACCCACGCGGCGCAAAGCAATCCCGCAGCGGCCAGAAGCACGCCCATGGGTGTGAGGTGCCCTTTGCCAGCGGACCAACGGATGTTGAGTGCCTGCATGCGCTATCTCCCCAGGGCCAAGCGCAGCCCGGGTGTCGCGCCCAGACCCATTTGCCAGGGGCTGAGCCAGGTAAAGGCCTGGTCACCGGTGGCACCAGCAATGGTGGCAACCGAAGGGGCCGGCCCCTCACCGGCCAGGTACAGCGGCAGCTCCATCTGCGGCACATCACAGGCCATGGCAATCTGCGCCAGCAGTGCCAGCAACGGTGTGCGCCAGTCACCCGACAGGCGCTGGCTCTGCAATGCCGTCCACTGGCCGGCCTGCAGCAGCCCCAAGGTCAGCGTGTCGGCTTCTACCGTACCAAACCAGGCGTTGGGTTCTTTGAGCACACCGCGCCAAGCATCAAATGCGGAGGAAAAATACGCAGTGAGCCACTGCAGCCGCGCACCATGGCGCTCACAAACCGATGCAAGTGCCTCAAGCAACGCACGGTCCACGGCCGCTGCCGGTACGGTGTGGCCGGGCGCCATGGCGGCGGGCAGGATGCTCCAGTTCTGCGCAGACTTGCCATAGGTTTCACGAAACCTGAGTGCAGCGTAGGCCGCCATTTCGTCACGCCCCGACAGTTCCAGACGCCAGGGCAGCAACTGCCAGCGCACAAATCGCCCCGACAGCACCACCTGCACACGGTGACTCTGGCCCTGGTTGGACTCCAGCCACAGCGACAGACGCTCCACCGCCGCACGCCAGGGCTCATCGACAAGCGGATCGGCACTGCATGACAGATGTTCGACCGCCTGCACGCGCCCCCGGCCCAGCAGCGGGACCTTGCCGATGCTGATGGCCTTGTGCGACAAACCGACCCGGACCACGGACATGCTAGGAGACCACACGGTTCAACTCCTGCAAGGTGGTTTCGCCCCGGCGCACCATGTCCAGGCCCGCATCGCGCAGCAGGCGCGTGCCCTTGCGCATGGCGGCTTCCTTGATGCGGCGCACCGGCTCGCGGGTGACGATCATTTCGCGCAGCTCATCATCCAGTATCAAGACTTCGGCCACGGCCTTGCGGCCTTTGAAGCCGGTGCCACGGCAATGCGCGCAGCCCATGCCCGCACAAAAATGGAAGTCCTGCACCGCGTCAAGCCCAGAGCTGGCCAGCAGCTCCGCATCTGGCGTAACCGGCGCCACGCATTCGGTGCAGTTGGCGCGCACCAGGCGCTGTGCCACGATGCCGTTCAACGCGGCGACCAGGCTGTAGGGGTCCACGCCCATGTGGGTGAAGCGGCCCAGCACGTCGAACACATTGTTGGCGTGCACCGTGGTCAGCACCAGGTGACCGGTCAATGCGGCCTGCACGGCAATCTGCGCGGTCTCGCCGTCGCGGATCTCGCCCACCATGATCTTGTCCGGGTCGTGACGCAGGATGGAGCGCAGACCACGCGCAAAGCTCAGACCCTTTTTTTCGTTCACCGGGATCTGCAGCACACCGGGCAACTGGTATTCCACCGGGTCTTCGATGGTGATGATCTTGTCGTGGCCATGGTTGATCTCGTTGATGGCGGCATACAAGGTCGTGGTCTTGCCGCTGCCCGTGGGGCCGGTGGCCAGCAACATGCCATAGGGCTCGCGCGACAGTGCGCGCAGTGCCTTCATGGTGACCCCGTCAAACCCTAGCGCCTCCAGGCGCAGACCCACCACCTGGTCCGACAGGCTTTGCTTGTCCAGAATGCGCAGCACCGCATCCTCGCCATGGATGCTGGGCATGATGGAGACGCGAATATCTATCTCGCGGCCATTGGCAGCCACCTTGAAGCGACCATCCTGCGGCACGCGTCGCTCGGCAATGTCCAGCTCGGCCATGACCTTGATGCGCGAAATGATCTGCTCCGCATGGTCCATAGGGTGGTTGCTGCCTGCAGGTGCCAGCACACCGTCAATGCGGTATTTGATGAACAGCCCGTTGGGCGCCGTCTCCATGTGGATGTCGCTCACGCCGGCCTTGAGCGCGTCATACAGGGTGGAGTTGACCAGGCGCACCACTGGGCTGGAGTCTTCGTTGATGCTGCGCAGCGAAATGTCTTCGGCATGCGGTCCCTGCTGCAGGCTGGCTTGCGTGCCGACGATGTCGTCCATGGCGCGCATGGACTCCTCATGGCGTTTCAGCCAGGCCGCAATGTCGCCAGCGTGGGCCAGGCAATGCTCGAACGCTGCGTCAAAGCGCTCACCAGCCCAGGCGCGCAGATCCAGGCTGAAGGGATCGGAGATCACCAGCAGCAGCTGTGCGCCCGAGCGCAGCATCAGGCATTCGCGCTGCAATGCCTCGGCATAGGGCAGCAGCTCAAAGGCGGGTTGCATGGTGTGCATCTCGGCCACGCCGAGCACGCGCATCTGCACGGTGGCAGCCAGACGTTGCACAAAGTTGTGCTCGTCACCGCCCTCGCCTTCCAGCGCCTCTACCAGCCGACAGCCGCGTGCCTTGGCCAGAGCGCGTGCGGTGGCCACTTCCTCCTTCGAAAAGGCGGGCAGCAGATGGCGTTGCTCCAGCGGGAAGTTCATCGCACGCTCTCTGCCAGCTGGAATATGGGCATGTACATCAGTACCACCACGGTCCCTATCACCAAGCCCATGACCAGCATCAGCAAGGGCCCGAGCAGACGCGTAACGCGATCGGCCCAGCGTGCCATCTCCTCGTCGTGAAAGGCCGCGGCACGCTCCATCATCTCGCCCATATTGCCGGCACGCTCACCCACGCGCAGCATGCGCAGCGACACCGCCGTGGTCAGGCCAGCCACTTCAAAAGCATGCGAGATCGTCCGCCCTTCGCGCACACTGCGCGCCGCAGACACCAGACGCGGCTGCAGCGCGGAAGACAGCAGCCCCGTCACCATGTCCAGTGCCGGCATGATGGCAATGCCACCGCGCAACAGCATGCCCAGGGTGCGGTACAGGCGTGCCAACTGGTACACGCGCATGCGCTCGCCCATGGCTGGAATGCGCCACACCACGCTCAGCAAGCGCTTTCCCACAAGCCGCATGCCGCCCGCCACAGCCACAACCACCAGTCCGGCCAGCAGCATCAGCACCACGTACCAGTACTGCTCCAGCGCCAGACCCCACTGCAGCAGCAGGCGCGACATGAATGGCAGGTTGCCGCCCATGTCTTCATAGATATGCGCAAAGCGCGGCACTACATAACCCATCAGGAACAGAATCACCAGACTGCTCACCGCCACCAGGATGACGGGATAGATGGCCGCACTCACCAGCCGGCCGCGCAGAGTCTCCAGTTGCCCAGCGTAGACCACATAGCGCTCCAGCGATTCCGACAGGCCACTGGTGTGCTCGCTGGCGCGTACCGAGGCCACATACAGCGGGTTGAAGACATGGGGCACGGCCTCCAAAGCGGCGGAGAAGGGTTGCCCCTGGCGCAGCTTGGCAAGAATCCCCTGCAGCACGTCGCGCACCGCAGGGCGTGCCTCTTTCTCTGCCAGCGTCTCAGTCGCCTCCACCAGGCTCACACCGGAATTCAGCAGTGCCAGCAACTCCTGGCTGAAGAGCTGTAGCGGAAAATCTCCACCACCTTGCGGTGCCTTGAGGCGACTGAGCCAGGATGCCGGCGCAATGGACAGCACATCCAGACCCAGCGTCTGCGCCTGTAGCCGCGCATCACCGGCATTGGCTGCTTGCAAACGACTGACGACCACGGTCGCATTCGGCTGCAATGACTTGACGACGAATTCCATACCTACCAATTGACAATGTCTTCGTCTTCACCCGTGCCGCCAGGCTTGCCGTCCTTGCCGTAGGAGAACAGGTCGAACTCGCCGTGGTCGCCCGGATATTTATATACATAGTCGTTTCCCCACGGATCCTTGGGGAGCTTCTTCTTCAGATAGGGGCCCGCCCACTTGGCCTCGCCTGCGGGACGGTCATTCAAGGCGGCCAGACCTTGCTCTGTGCTGGGGTAGTGGCCCACGTCCAGACGGTACTGGTCCAGACTCTTTTCCAAGCCGTCGATCTGCGCACGTGCAGTCTTGACCTCGGACTTGCCAATCTGTGAGAAGAACTTGGGCGCCACGTACCCGACCAGCATGCCAATGATGACCATCACCACCAGCAACTCCAACAGCGTAAATCCAGACGAACGTTTTGGCAGCATGAAAGTGGGACCGTCTTATATTGGGGAATTGACCGGGTCTTGCATGGCAAGTGGCCCCGGATGAAAGTGAGGGGCCAGTCTAGGTCGGCCTTGTGACATGGCCGTTACAAAAGGCACGACATTCGCATCACATCACTGCCACACCACTGCAACAATGCGCGCGCACAGTCTGCCCACCACCATGCCTGCGCATCCTGATCACAAGCCGCCCTTCTTCGTCGCACTGCTGGTCGCGACGTTTGTACTGTGGCTTTGTCCCCTGCGTGCGCAGGCCGACGTATATACCTTTGTGGCGGAAGATGGCGTCACACACTACAGTGACCGCCCAGACGATTCGCGCTTTCAACTATTGCTGCGCCAGATGCCAGACGGCGCATCCGATACACCGCAAATCGTTGTACCCGACGGGTTGGCTGCCACGTATGCTGGCGACATTACCGATGCTGCACGCAATCACCACGTAGAAGCGGCGCTGCTGCATGCCGTGATAGCGGTGGAGTCCCAATACAACCCGCGCGCTGTCTCACCCAAAGGTGCATTGGGAATGATGCAGCTGATGCCAACGACCGCGCGCGCCATGGGCGTATCCGACCCGATGAATGCCAGCCAGAATATTCGTGGCGGCGCCAAATATCTGAGGATGTTGCTGGACCGGTTTGCCAACAACAAATCACTGGCGCTGGCCGCCTACAACGCCGGTCCGGCAGCGGTGCTCAGCCACGGCGGTCGCATACCGCCCTTCGCCGAAACACGTTTCTACGTTCCGCAGGTATTGCGACGCTACAACGCCCTGGTGCAGCAATCCACATCAAATGATGCTGAGTGACAAGCAATAGCCACTGCCACGCAGGGTCTTGATCATGTGACTGCAATTGCCGTCGGTCAGCGCCACCCGCAAGCGACGTATATGCACGTCAACGGTACGCTCATCGCCCTGGTATTGATCACCCCACACGCTGTCTAGCAACTGTGCGCGGCTGAATACGCGGTTGACATGCAGCATGAAGAAATGCATCAGACGGTACTCGGTCGGCCCCAGGACCACGAGTTGTCCGTTGGCATAGATGCGTCTGGCAGCAGCATCCAGTCGCAGTGCACCGACTTCCACCGTCTGCTCGCTGGCCAGCGAAGTGCGACGCCTCAGGATGGCGGCGATGCGTGCCAACAGCAGGCGCGGTGAAAACGGTTTCACCACGTAGTCGTCAGCGCCGTTTTCGAATCCAGTGATCTTGTCGCGCTCATCATCGCGCGCGGTGAGCATGATGATGGGCACGTCGCGTGTACGCACTTCGCTGCGCAGCAGGCGCGTCAACTCAATGCCCGACATTCCGGGGAGCATCCAGTCGATCAGCACCAGGTCGGGTAGTTCCTCTCGCACGATGGCGTGTGCAATTTCCGCGTCATCTGCAACCTGCACGACGTGACCCGCTTGGGACAGATTGACAGCCACCAATTCCTGTATATCGCGGTCATCGTCCACTACCAGAATTTTTCCAGCCATGGGCGTATTTACTTTCGTTAAAGGCAGTAGGTTAAGAAGTATTGGTGACCCTTTCGTGAAACCATGGCCACAAAATCTTGCGCCTCCTGACACCGATTTGTCACGCCACGATGGTTTACTCCACGTCAGCCGAATCGCAACATATATATGTCGCTTTTCTTTATATGTATACGGCCAGCGTGCCTTGATCGCACTCCAATATTCATGAAACCTTTTCAACGATTTTTGCCCCAGATGCTTTTGGTTGGGGCCGTGGCAGTCAGTCTTGTTGCATGCGGTCAAAAGGACGACAAGAAGGTGGCAACCCAGGTTGCAGCCAAGGTCGGGGATGAAGAAATATCGGTGCACCAGATCAACCAGGTACTCAACAGCGCCAAGACCAGCGGTGCCACACCGCAGGCCGTACAGGCCATGAGCCGCGAGGTGCTTGAAAAGCTGATCGACCAGCAGTTGGCCATCGAGCAATCCAACGAGAAGAAGCTCAACCGCTCACCTGAAGTGGTGGCGCAGATCGAATCGGCCAAGCGGGAAATCCTGGCACGCGCCTATATCCAGCAATTGGTCAGCGGCCTACCCAAGCCAACGCAGGAAGAGATCAAGCAGTACTACACCGAGCATCCGCAACTGTTTTCCGAGCGCCGGGTGTTCAATCTGCAGGAGTTGATTGTTCCCGCGCAGGCCGGCATTGCGGAACAACTGGGTACGCTGGTCAATGCAGGCAAGCCCATGGAGGAAATTGCCAACTGGCTCAAGGCACACGACGTCAAATACTCCGGCGGCGGCGCTACCCGTGCTGCCGAGCAGATCCCCATGGAGCTGCTGAACCGGCTGCAAAAACTCAAGGACGGTCAGAGCTTGGTGGCACAGACGCCGCAGGCCATCACGCTCATCCACATCGTCGCTTCCAAGACGGTGCCTGCGGACGAGGCCGATTCACTTCCGCGCATTGCGCAGTTCCTGAGCAATCAACGCGCCAGCGAAGCCGTAGCTGCCAACATGAAGGCACTGCGCAAGTCCGCAAAGATCGAATACATGGGCGAGTTCGCCAAGACCGATGCAGCAGCAGCGCCCACCCCGGCCTCAGCCGTCAGCGCCCCCGCAGTTTCTGCTGAAGACCAGAAGCGGGCTGACCTGGAAAAGGGCGTCGCAGGGTTGAAGTAGAACAGCATGGCAGTCCGCGCCCATGAGCACGTACCCACACGCAAGCCCTTCCGCTTCAGCGCTAGGAAAAGCCACGGCTCCGGCCTGGCCGGGCCGCAACAACATGCTCAGCCTGCTGGAGAGCATGCAGTGCTCTGCCGCGCTGATTCTGTCCCTGTGGGCCACTTCCTACCTGCTTGAGGGTGAGGTACCGACCCAGCTGTTCCTGCTATCCATACTGACGTTTGCGCTCACGTTTCCCGGGCGTCCCATACTGCATTCCAGCTATTGGGGACTGCTGGCAGACGTCCTGCTCAACTGGTTGTGGATTGCGGGCCTGCTGGCACTTGCGGGCTACGGCAGCGGATATCTGCATGAGTTTTCCAGGAAGGTACTGTGGACCTGGCTGTGGGTGGCACCCCTGAGCGATCTGGGCCTTGCGCTGCTGCTGCGAGCCAGCGCCCCCACCATCCTGCGCCTGCAAGGCCCCAGCCAACGGGCGGTCATCGTCGGCATGAACGAACAGGGCCTGTCATTGGCCGGCAAGCTCAAGGCCTCGCCCTACTCCGGCATAGAGCTGGTGGGCTTCGTGGACAGCCGCAGCATCAGCCGCCAAGGTGCGACCGAGGAGCAACAGCTGCTGGGCAAGCTCGACGAGCTGGCAAACCTGGTGCAGACCAAACGCATCCAGATCATCTACCTCTCACTGCCCATGGCTTCGCAGCCGCGCATTCTGGCGTTGCTCGACAGCCTGAAGGACACCACCGCGTCCATCTATTTCGTGCCGGACATGTTTGTGACCGATCTGGTGCAGGGGCATCCGGCGTCGGTTGCCGGCCAGCCGGTGATATCCGTTTGCGAGACACCATTCCGCGACGGCAACGGCTTCATCAAGCGTACGAGCGACATCCTGTTTTCGCTGGTCATTCTGATACTGGTCTCTCCGGTACTGCTGGCCATTGCGGTGGCCATCAAAGTGACAAGCCCAGGCCCCATCATTTTCAAGCAACGACGCTACGGCCTGGATGGCCAGGAAATTCTGGTCTACAAGTTCCGCTCCATGAGCGTCACTGAAGACGGCAACACCATCGTGCAGGCGAAGCAGAACGACAAGCGCATCACCCCGCTGGGTGCCATCCTGCGCCGCACCTCGCTGGACGAGCTGCCGCAGTTCCTGAATGTGCTGCAGGGCCACATGAGCATTGTGGGACCACGCCCGCATGCCGTGGCGCACAACGAGCTTTACCGCAAGCTGATCAAGGGCTACATGGTCCGCCACAAGGTCAAGCCCGGCATTACCGGCTGGGCGCAGGTCAACGGTTTTCGTGGCGAGACCGACACGCTGGAAAAAATGCAGGGCCGCATCAACTACGACCTGGACTACCTGCGCAACTGGTCTTTGCGGCTGGACATCCACATCATCCTCAAGACCGTGCGCCTGGTTGTTCAGGACAAGCAGGCCTACTGACATGTCTGCACCGACCTTCACGCGGCACGTCATCGCACCGTATGGATATCTGCTCACGGCTGTGTTGGCGTGGCCCACCTCCTGCCTGGCCGAGACCGACAATCCATTCAGCCTGCGCGCGTCGGTCAGCAGCCAGAACGACAGCAATATCTTTCGCCAATCCGCTGCGGCTTCCGAGCAAATCAGCACGACGTCTCTGGGACTGGGTTTCAAGACCCGGCAAAGCCTGCAGGGCGCCTATGTGAACGTCAATCTGGTAGACAACAAATACCAGAACTTCAGCTATCTGAATTACACCGCGACCAACTACGACGCAGCCTGGCAGTTTGCAGTCACGCCACGGCTGCAGGGCAGCCTCAGCTGCAGCTGGCAGGAGAGCCTCAACAGCTATGCAGACGTGAGGAACACCACGACCCGCTACCTGAACAGCAACCGCTCAACCCGGCTGGACGCCAGCTATGACTGGGATGGCGCGTGGAGCCTGTCGGCCGGTCTGGGGCAGACCCTGCAGAACAGCCAGCGTGACCAGGTTCAGGGCTCGGACTTCACATCGACCTCATCCAACCTGGGCCTGGGTTACACCTTTGGCTCGGGCAGCAAGGCAAGCATCAGCACGCAATCGTCATCGGGGCAATACCTGGATCAGCCGGTGACGCCGGGCGCCATCTTTGACGACAGCTTCAGCCAGACCGACAACGAAATGCGCCTGCATTGGGCAGTCACCGCAACCCAAGCGGCCGACCTCTATGTGGCCAACCGAAGCGTCACCCATCCGCATGTGGCGGCACGCAACTACAGCGGCACGGTTGCCGGTCTCAGCGGCAACTGGGCCTTCAGCGGCAAGACGTCGCTGTCGGCGGGCTGGGCGCGCGAGCTGTCCACCTACCAGACCATCGATGCCAATTACAGTCAGACCGAACGCATCACGCTGGGTGCCGACTGGCAGATCCTGGCCAAGCTGGGACTTGTGCTGCGCCACGATCTCGCCCACATAACTTACCTGGGTGGACCGTTCCCCGCATTCCGGAGTCGGCGCCAGGACGACGTGACCAACACCACGCTGGCGCTGACCTGGACGCCACGCAGCCAATGCACGGTGTCGGCCTCGCTGCAAAGCAGCGCACGCACATCCAACTCACCGGGTCTGGACTACACCAGTTCACTCACCGCCCTCACCGCAACCCTGAGCTTCTGACTGCACGCACTCACCGACCATGAATCCATTACGCCAAACCCTGTACCTGTTGCTCTCTGCCTTTCTGACCGTGTTCGGTTGCGCCGCACACGCCCAGGACAAGCCGGACTATTTGCTGGCAACCGGCGACTCTGTGCACATCCAGGTGTTCCAGAACCCGGACCTGAGCATTGACGCACGCGTGTCCGAAACCGGCAGCATCAGCTATCCCCTCATAGGCGCCGTGGACATAGGCGGCCTGTCGACCATGGCCGCCGAGAAGCGCCTGGCCGACGCCCTGCAAAAGGGGGGCTTTCTGCAGAACCCGCAGGTCACCGTAACCTTGGTACAGGTACGCGGCAACCAGGTCTCGGTGCTGGGCCAGGTGAACCGGCCGGGCCGGTTTCCGCTGGAAAGCATCAATACCCGCCTGAGCGACATGCTGGCCAATGCCGGAGGCACCACACCCCTGGGCGACGACACCGTGATCGTCAGCGGTGTGCGCAACGGCAAACCGTTTCGCCAGACCGTGGACGTACCGGCACTGTTTCTGGAAGACAAGGGTGCTGGTGACTTGGTTCTGCAAGGGGGCGACGTCGTCTATGTGAACAAGGCGCCTGTCTTCTACATCTACGGCGAAGCCCAACGCCCTGGCTCCTACCGCATCGAGCGCGGCATGACCGTCATGCAGGCCCTGGCCCAAGGCGGCGGCCCGAGCGCACGCGGCAGCGAGCGGCGCCTGCGCCTGCACCGCAAGGGCACAGATGGAAGCGTCCAGCAGATCGAACCCCAACTCACCGATGCAGTGCAGTCGGACGACGTCATCTACGTCAAAGAAAGCATCTTCTAATCATGTCGTTCCAGCAATTCCTATTGATCCTGCGCGCCCGCTATATCGCAGCATTGGCTACCCTGTTGCTCACGGTGGCGGTTGTGACCGGTGTCAGCCTGTGGCTACCCAAGCAGTATTCGGCCAGTGCGGCCGTCGTGGTTGACGTCAAGTCCCCCGACCCGGTCACCGGCATGATGCTGCAGGGCATGATGGCCCCGGGCTACATGGCCACGCAGATCGACATCATCAACAGCGACCGCACAGCCAAGTCGGTGGTCAAAGCGCTTAAGCTCGAAAGCAGTGGCCCGGTTCAGGAAATGTGGCTGGATGCCACCAAGGGCAAGGGCCAGCTGATCGACTGGCTGTCGGCCCTGCTGCAGAAGAATCTGGACGTCAAACCCTCGCGCGAGAGCAACGTCATCAGCATCAACTACACCGCCACCGATCCAACCTTTGCGGCCACCGTGGCCAATGCGTTTGCGCAGGCCTACATCGACGTCAACCTGGACCTGCGCCTGGCACCGGCCCGCCAATATGCGGCCTTCTTTGCGGAGCAGACCAAGGCCGCGCGCGACAAGCTGGAGGCGGCGCAAAAGGCGCTGTCCGACTACCAGCAGGCCAACGGCATCACCTCAGCCGACGAACGCCTGGACTACGAGACCGCCAAGCTCAACGAAACCAGCAGCCAGCTCACCGGCGTGCAGGCCCAGACCACCGACAGCCAGAGCAAGCGCCAAAGCGCCAAGGCAGACACCGTGGCCGAAGTCATGCAAAACCCGCTGATCAACAGCCTCAAGACCGACATCGCCCGGCTGGAAGCCAAGCTCACGGAAAGCAGCGGCAACCTGGGCAAGAACCACCCGCAGACCCTGCGCACCGAGAGCGAGCTGGCCACCGTGAAGGCCCAACTGGAGCAGGAAACGCGCAAGGTCACCAGTTCCATCGAGACCACCTACCAGGTCAGCAAGCAGCGCGAGGAGCAATTGCATGCCGCGCTGAATGCGCAAAAGAGCCGCGTGCTGCTGCTCAACAAGCAGCGCGATGAATTGAACGTGCTGCGCCGCGAAGTGGAATCAGCCCAGCACATCTTTGACACCATGAGCGCACGCGCCTCCCAGAGCAACATCGAGAGCCAGACCAACCAGACCAATATCGCCGTCCTCAATCCGGCGGTGGCGCCCACCAGCGCATCCAAACCCCGCGTCCTGCTGAACATCGTGGTGGCCATGTTCCTGGGCACGCTGCTGGGTGTGGGACTGGCCCTGGGGCTTGAGTTGCACAACCGCCGCGTGCGCTCCTCCGAAGACCTGACCGATGCACTGGATCTGCCGCTGCTGGGCCAGCTCAGCTCCATCAGTCAGTTATTGAAGACCTCTACCGCCGGAGTCCGCGCATGAACGCCCCTCTTCTCTCCGGCAGCATGGCCGGCAACACGCGCTCCATCGGCGACATTCTGGTGGCCACCGGGCGCCTGGACAGCGAGGGACTGGCACGCATCCTGGAGCGCCAGCGGCAGCAAAAGCAGGCCTTTGGCGAAGCCGCCATTGCGCTGAACCTGCTGACCAAGGAAGACATTGATCTGGCACTGTCCAAGCAGTTTGACTACGCCTACCTGATCGAGGGGCAGAGTGACGTCAGTCCCCAGTTGGTTGCCGCCTACAAGCCGTTCAGCCGCGTCGGTGAAAACCTGCGCGCCGTGCGCAGCCAGTTGATGCTGCGCTGGTACAACAACGACACGGGCCACAAGGCCATGGCCGTGGTGAGTGCGGGCAAGGGCGACGGACGCAGCTTTGTCGCCGCCAATCTGGCCATCGTCTTTGCGCAGCAAGGGCAGCGCACCCTGCTGATTGACGGCGACATGCGTGCGCCGGCCGAGCGCAGCCAGCACGCCCTGTTCAAGCTGGAAAAAGGCCCGGGTCTTTCCGGCATATTGTCCGGTCGCTGTGGGCTGGAGGTGGCACAGGTGGTGCCCGGTCTGCCAGGTCTCACGGTGCTGCCTGCCGGTGCACAGCCTCCCAATCCGCAGGAACTGCTGGGCCGCGCCGTGTTTTCCCAGTTGCTGTTTGCCGCCGCCGAGCAGTTTGACGTGATCCTGATCGACACGCCCAGCGGCAGCGACTATTCGGACGGCGAAATCATCGCTGCCCGGGCCGGCGCCGCCGTCATGGTAGCGCGGCGCAATGCCAGTCTGGTGCCCCACATCCGCAAGCTGGGGCAGCGTCTGCAGGACGGCGGAGTAGCCCTGGTCGGCTCGCTGCTCAACGATGTCTAAGTGCGTCGCCACCGCTGCGAAAGCGTGCCAGCAAGACGCGCGGGCACTTCTGCTTGAAAGGTAACGCTGTGTTGCTCAACGCAAAATCTCTCAAGGCAGCTGGCATGCTGGCCTTTCTGCCCGTGGTGGTCGGGCTGGTCGTGATGTACGGCCCCACGCTGTACGACTTGCTCAGCGGTCCCTGGAGCCAGGACGAGCAGATGCACGGCCCCATCGTGCTGGCCATCTCCGTGTGGCTGATGCAGCGCAACTGGAGCACCATGGTTCAGGCATCCGAGAACGGATCGCCCAGCGCCTGGGGTTGGCCGGTGCTGGCCATTGCGTTGCTGCTTTACGCCCTGGGCCGTTCGCAAGGGATTGGCTTCTTCGAGGTGGGTTCCTTCATCTGGATGCTGATGGCTTTGCTGCTGTTGATGCGCAACGGCACGGCGCTCAAGAAGCAATGGTTTGCCCTGTTCTTCATGCTGTTCATGATCCCACTGCCCAGCTCGATCGTGGACCTGGTCACCATGCCCATGAAGATGGCCGTCTCCTATGTCGCCGAGCATGTGCTGTACTGGGCAGGCTACCCCATCGCGCGCACCGGCGTCGTTCTGCAAGTGGGCCAGTACATGCTGATGGTTGCCGACGCCTGCGCGGGCCTGCATACGCTGCTGACGCTGGAAGCTCTGGGGCTGCTGTACCTGAACGTGGTGCGGCGCGACTCCACCTTCCGCAACATCGGCCTGGCCCTGCTGATCGTGCCGATTTCATTCACTGCCAACGTCATCCGCGTGATGGCGCTGACCCTGATCACCTACCACTTCGGCGATGCCGCAGGCCAGGGCTTTCTGCACGGCTTTGCCGGCATGGTGCTCTTCATGAGCGCCCTGCTGCTCATCATCGGCTTTGATACCGCACTGCAGGCCTTCGAGGCCTATCGGCAACGCACCCTGCTTCACACCGCGAGGATCTGAAACCATGCGCCTGTCCATCAAGAAATGGCTTCTGCTGGCACTGATGCTGCTGTCCGCCGGATTGGGCGCGACGCTGCGCCCCACCCGCTTCCTGGCAGATGAATTGCCCACCGTCGATCTGAACGCCATGGTTCCCACTGCATTCGGCGACTGGCACGAGCTGCCGGGCACGGTGATGCAGATCATCGATCCGCAGCAGCAGGAAACGCTGGAGCGCATCTACACCGAAACGCTGAGTCGCACCTATGTCAACGGCCAGGGCTACCGCATCATGCTGTCCATTGCCTATGGCAAGAACCAGAACAAGGGTCTGGAGCTGCACTCTCCCGAGGTGTGCTACCCGGCACAAGGCTTCACGCTCACGGATCGCGAGAAGACCACGCTGCGCATTCTGGGTCAGCCGATTCCGTCCACCCGCATCCAGACCCATATGGGGCAGCGCTACGAACCCGTCACCTTCTGGACGGCCATCGGCGATACCGTGACCTCCGGCACATTGCAAAAACGCGGCGTCGAATTCCAATACGCCATGAGCCGGCGCATACCGGACGGTTTTCTGGTGCGGGTCTCTTCCATAGACCGGGATACCGACAAAGCCTACGACATCCAGGCCCAGTTTGCCAACGCGCTGATTGCCGCCATTCAACCCGAACACCGTCATCGCTTCGTAGGTGACCTGCAGCACCTATGATGGCCGCCCTCTCCGTCCTCTACCTGGGACCACAGAGCGGCACCTGCCTGGACCGTGCCAACGCGCTGCGGCGGCTTGGACACGGCGTCGAGCATCTGGATTTGCGCCAGTTGCTGCCGCAGACGCCGTGGGTGGACCGTATCGCCTGGCACTTGGGGGGCGACCGGCTGGTGCCCTGGCTGCTGCGTCGGCTGGACGGTTTCCTGCGGCACAAGCAGTTTGACGTCTGCTATGTGGATGGTGGTGAGTTTGTGACGCCCAAGGCCATTGCCCTGCTGCGCGAGCACGCCCGCATCATCATCAACTACAACATCGACGATCCGCTGGGGCCGCGCGACGGGGCACGCTTTCGCGCCTACCGGCAAAGCCTGCCCTTCTATGACCTGAACGTCGTGGTGCGCAACGAAAACGTGGCCGAGGGCGAAGATCTGGGCGCGCGCGAGATGCTGCGTGTCTACCGCAGCGCCGACGAGGTCAACCACGCACCGCGCCATCTGTCCCAACATGACCACCAGGTGTGGGACTGCGATGTGCTGTTTCTGGGCACCTGGTTCCCGGAGCGCGGCCCTTTCTTGAAGGAACTGATCGAGCGTGGTGTGCCACTCACCATCCAAGGCTCGCAGTGGCACAAGGCGCGCGAGTGGCCCATGCTCCGGCGCCACTGGCGCGGCGGCGCGATTGCGGGCGATGACTATGCCAAGGCGATCCAATGCGCCAAGGTCAACCTCGGCTTGCTGTCGCGCGAAAACCGCGACCTGCACACCACCCGTTCGCTGGAGATTCCGGCACTGGGTGCCCTGCTGTGCGCCGAACGCACTTCCGAGCATGTGGACATGTACCAGGAAGGAAAGGAAGCGCTGTTCTGGAGCGATGCGCAGGAGTGCGCCGAGATGTGCAACTACGCGCTGGCAAACGAGGACAGGCGCCGGGCCGTTGCTGCTGCGGGTCATCAACGTGTCATGCGCAACGGGCACTATAACGAGATGATAGTCAACTCCATTCTTGCGCACGCAAGCTTCAGCTGATGAAGCGCAGGGTGATTGCGGGCATGGGGGCCAATTCTTTTGGCATGGCCATCACGATTGGCATCCAGCTGCTGTCGCTTCCCCTTTTTCTGCACTACTGGGACACCGCCACCTACGGCAACTGGTTGATTCTCTCTGCCATACCGGCCTATCTGTCCATGGCCGATGCCGGCATGGTGACGGCCGCGGGCAACAAGATGGCCATGGCCATGGGCCGGGGTGATGCATACGAGGCCAACCGCGTCTTTCAAAGTGCCCAGCTCTTCATAGCAGTGGTATGCAGTGCCATCGCTGTGCTGGCCATACCGCTGGCGCTATTTGTGCCGCTGCCCGGAATAGACAACGCCGACATGCGCTCGGCCTTGGCGGTGCTCTCACTGAGCACGCTGCTGGCTCTGGGAGGAGGCCTGTCGGAGGCCGTATTCAAAGCCACGCAGCGCTACGCCACAGGCACCATGCTGGGCAACATCACCCGCCTGGCTGAATGGCTGGGCATGATGTTGGGCTTGGTGATCTTTGGAACGTTCACGGCCGTGGCCCTGGGCGGATTGCTGTGCCGCCTGGTCGGGCTGGCCTATGGCAGCTGGCTGGCGCAACGGGGAACGCATCCCATGCGCTGGGGAATAGCTGCAGCCGACCGGCAGGAACTGCGCGCCATGGCGGCACCCGCTGCGTCCTTCATGGCGTTTCCGCTGGCCAATGCGCTGAGCTTCCAGGGTGTCACCCTGTTGGTTGCGGCCCAGTTCGGCCCGAGCAGCGTGGCCGTGTTCAACACCTACCGCACCCTGTGCCGTGTTGCGGTTCAAACCACTGCCATATTCAGCCATGCGCTGTGGCCGGAGCTCTCCAGGCTGTTCGGCCAGGGTGACTTGGCGGGCTTGCAGCAGACCTATCGCAGAGCCTCCGGTCTGGGTTTCATCCAGGCCGTGCTGCTCAGCGCCTTGCTCTACCCCCTCGCCCCCTGGTTGCTGCAGCTGTGGACCCATGGCGCCATTGCCTTTGCACCCTGGCTCATGCTGTGGATGCTGGTGTACGCCGCAGTCGGTGGCAGCTGGCACGTTCCCCGCGTGTTGCTCATGGCCACCAACCAGCATGCGCCACTGGCTGGCTGGTCCATTGCCGCCGGTGCAGTGACGGTGACGCTGTGTTGGCTGCTGGGCATCGCCTACGACATCAATGGCGTTGCCATGGGCATGTTGCTGGGTGAGATGGCCATTGCCATGCTGTGCATTCGCCTGGCAGCACGCCTGCTCGGTACGCCCTCGCTACGGGTCGCCAATCCATGAAAATCGCCCTATCCACCATTGGCAAGTTCCACACCTTCGATCTGGCGCGCGAGCTCCATGCGCGCGGTGTGCTGGCTGGAATTTACAGCGGTTATCCCCAATTCAAACTGCGCAACGAAGGCATACCGCCCAACCTGATACACACATTCCCCTGGGTGCATAGCAGTTACATGGCCTTTCCCTGGAAGCATCGTCTGAGCACAGCCGTGGTGCAGGCGTGGGAAAACATCAATGCCATCACCTTTGGACGCTGGCTGCAAAACAGTGTCCGTGACTGCGATGCCTACGTGGGCCTGTCGGGCTCTACATTGCAGGCCGGGCGAGCCGCTCAGGCGCGCGGTGCCAAGTATGTGTGTGACCGGGGTTCTGCGCATATTCGGGTGCAAGACCAGCTGCTGCGTGAAGAGCATGCGCTGTGGGGTCTGCCCTATGCAGGCATCGATCCCCGCGCCATAGCACGTGAAGAGGCCGAATACAGCGATGCCGATGCAATCACAGTGCCATCCACCTTTGCATTGCGTAGTTTTCTGGCGCAAGGCGTTTGCGGTCAACGCGTAAAGTTGCTTCCGTATGGCGTCAACCTCACGCGATTTGAACCTGTCGGCAAACCGGTTAGAGATGAGTTCAATGTCTTGTTTGTCGGTGCAATGAGTTTGCAAAAAGGCATTCCCTATCTGGTGCAGGCGTTCAACCGAATACAGCATCCCAAGAAGACGCTGACCTTTGCCGGGTCTCCTTCCGTAGACTTGATCCAGTTGCTTTCCGCCCGGAATGTGTGGCCACAGGAGGCCAGAGTTCTTGGCCACGTGCCACAGACCGAATTGAAGCAATTGATGAGTGCAAGCCACGTATTGGTCTTGCCAAGTATTCAGGAGGGCTTTGGCATGGTATTGGCGCAGGCCATGGCATGCGCCTGTCCGGTCATAGCCAGCGAAAACACTGGGGCCGACGATCTGTTCACGAATGCGCGTGAAGGTTTCATTGTTCCCATCCGACAGGTGGAGATGCTGACCGAGCGCCTGCAGCGGCTTGCAGACGACCCGGACGAAAGAACCCTCATGGGCGAGCGTGCGCTGCAAGCCGTCAAAGGCATCGGTGGCTGGAACAGCTATGGCGACAACGCCATGGCCATCTATCGTGGACTGCTGAGCCATGCGTAGCTCCCGCTTCATGGTGCTGCTGTTTGCCGCGCTGGCCCTGCTGGCCTTTGCGGCGCAGTTTGCGATTGACTTCAGCGAGGACAATATCGCAGCCAACTGCCTGGTGCTGGCCTCGTCCCTGGCGATATTGCTGTACATCCTGTGGACCGACGCGATCCAGACGCATCCGCTATCCACCTTTGCCATATTTGGCTTTTGCGTGACCACGCAGCTGGGTGCGCTGCTTGCGCAGTCAGCCTACTGGACACCTCTTGCACAGAACCTGCGCCAGCCGGTTGAAACATTTGCCACGCTGGCGTTCTACCAATCCATTGCAATTGCAGCGCATGGTCTGTACCGCGTGTTGTCTACCTTCCGTGGAAAGAGGCAATCCACATCGCTCGTACGCTCCACGCTCCAGTCCATCGGACTGTATGACACACCTTCGGCTGGGACCCTGTGGGTCATGGGCGTATTTGGCCTGCTGAACTTGCTGATGGCAGGTGGTGCGGGCATTGCCAGCAAGGTGGCGCAGGGCTTCTCGTTTGCAGTGTGGGCACCATTCCTGATTCCCATGTACGTGCTGGAGCAAGGCAGCAGCTATTGCAATGCCCGCAAAAACTACTTTTTTCTGGGTGCTTATGTACTGCTCATTGCCGCCATTGCAATTGCCATCAATGCACGTAGCCTGATGCTTGCCGGGTTGATGACTATCGCCTTGTTCGGGATCCTGAGCGCCATGCGCAGCCACCACAAGGTGCGAGCCTCCCAGGTGGGGAAAATTGCGTTGGTCATCCTGCTGTGTGGGGTAGCAACCATTCCCCTCAGTGAATTGGTGACTGCCATGGGTCTGGCCAGAGGTGCACGCGCAAATGCCGGCCCGATGAAGATGATTGAGGAGACCCTTTACTACTTGAGCGAGCCACAGCTTCTGCGTGCCGAGCAGGATCGCACCAAGCACATCAGCCTGAACAGCAACTACGATGAAACGTATTTTTCCAGCTCCCTGATCGGCAGACTGGTGGAAACCAAGTTTCATGACAACGCGTTGTATTTCGCTTCGCGGTTGAGCGATCGTGATGAAGCAAGACTGCTGGACTTGACCACCGACCTGTTCTGGAGCACCCTGCCCGACCCCATGCTCAAAGCCATGTCCATTGGCGTGGACAAACAGGAGCTGCGCTTCTCCATGGGGGACTACCTCAGCTACCTTGCAGGTAGCGGAGACCTCGGTGGCTACAAGACCGGCTCGCACCTGGGTCAAGGGCAGGCGGTGTTTGGCGTTGCCTATCCCGTGGTGTATTTCTTTCTGTGTCTGCTGCTCTTCATATGTGTCGATGTATTGGCTTACCGCAATGCCCAGGGCGGCATGTGGATCTCCGCCCTCGGCATGCTGGGCATTTGGCGCATGTTTCAGTACGGCATCTCCGCAGAATCGTTGCACTTTCTCTTCATGAGCATCGTGCGTGGGCTGCCCCAGAACCTGGCGCTCTACCTGCTGATCTACTACCTGTCGCGCGCGGTAGCGCGCTTCCTGGCGCAGCTCACAGGAGTCACAACCCAAGGCGCACTCGCGTTGCGATAGACCATGCATATCGTGCTCTTCTCCCACCCGGCGTTCATGTGCTCGCAAAGCATGCCGCGCTTTGCGAATATGCTGCGCGACGCCTACCTGGCCCGCGGCCACCAAGTGCAAGTGTGGTCACCGCAGGCCAAGGTGTACGACTGGGTGGCACACGGCCCTCTGAAGAAATGGGCCGGATATGTAGACCAGTACATCCTGTTTCCATTGTGGGTGCGTGCGCAGCTGGCCCGACAACCTGCACAGACCCTGTATGTGTTTTGTGACCAGGCCTTGGGGCCCTGGGTGCCACGGGTGAAACATCTGCCCCATGTGGTGCATGTGCACGACTTGCTGGCGCTGCGCTCGGCCCTGGATGAGGTGCCAGAGCATCGCACCGGCTGGACGGGAAAGCTCTACCAGCGCTATATACGACACGGCTTCCGACAGGCCCGGCATTTCATTTCGATATCCAACAAGACGCGCAACGACCTGCACCAGTACGGGCAGCCGGCTGCTGTCATTTCCGATGTGGTCTACAACGGGCTGAACTATCCGTTTGCCCCCATGGCCCCCGCCAAGGCGATGGATACGTTGAACCATGCAGGTTTGGCTGTGGGTGCCGCCGGCATGCTGCTGCACGTGAGCGGCGGCCAGTGGTACAAGAACTTGCCCGGCGTGATACGCCTGTATGCCGAATATGCCAGGTCCACGCCCGCACCCTTGCCCCTGTGGTGCGTCAGCCCCGAGGACTCCGCTGGGGTACGCACAGCGTTGGCCAATGTTCCCGCCCCCGGGCGCGTCGTGTTCATCAAAAGCTTGAGCGCAGAAGCCCTGGTGGCAGCCTACTCATTGGCCCGCGTATTTGTGATGCCAAGCCTGGAAGAGGGTTTTGGCTGGCCCATTATTGAGGCACAGGCCTGTGGCTGCCCGGTGCTGACGACCGATGCACCACCCATGAACGAAATAGGCGGCCCGGCAGCCACTTACCTACCACGCCTGCGACCAGAAGACGATGTGCAGCTCTGGGCCCAGGCAGGCACAGGCAAATTGAAAGCTCTGTTGGCCCAAACGCAGGATGAGCGCCAGCAACGGGTTGACCTGGGTCTGCAGCATGCCGCGCAATTCAACGCTGACAGCGCGATCGCCGCCTATCTGCATGTGTACGAGCGCATCCTAACCAACAGGACAGCCCGCCGAGACCGCCCCGCATCCATCCCACCACGGTCACAAGTTCACATGAAGACCTTGCATATCCTCCCCTCCATTGACCCGAGCGGCGGTGGCCCCATGGAGGG
This sequence comes from Rhodoferax sp. GW822-FHT02A01, assembly GCF_038784515.1. NCBI lineage: Bacteria > Pseudomonadati > Pseudomonadota > Betaproteobacteria > Burkholderiales > Comamonadaceae > Rhodoferax > Rhodoferax sp. GW822-FHT02A01. Next base: position 4,245,127 of record NZ_CP152376.1, on the reverse strand, counting down.
CGTGCGCCAGCACGGCATCCAATCGCAGCAATGGGGGCACACAGTCGAAGTTCTGACCCTGGACGAGCCTTCCGAGCCCTTCATCAAAGAATTCCCTGTAAAGGTTCATGCCCTGGGCGACAGCGTAGGCGGCTACCGATACAACCGCCATCTGGTGCCCTGGCTGCGCTCCAACGCGCGCAATTACGACGCAGTGATCGTCAACGGCCTATGGCAATACCACGGCTTTGGCGCATGGCGCGCATTGGCAAATATGAAAGTGCCTTATTTTGTTTTCACGCACGGCATGCTGGACCCCTGGTTCAAGCACACCTACCCACTCAAGCACCTCAAGAAATGGCTTTACTGGCCTTGGGCAGAGTATCGATTGCTACGTGATGCCAAGGCTGTGCTGTTCACTTGTGAGGAAGAACGCCTGCTGGCTCGCAAGTCATTTTGGCTATACCGCGCCAAGGAAATTGTCATCAATTACGGAACCAAGTTGCCTCCAAGCGATGCAGAGGGATTGAAAAGCGCATTCGAGGCTGCGTTTCCCCAACTGCAAGGCAAGCGACTGATGCTCTTCCTAAGCCGCATCCAGGAAAAGAAGGGCTGCGACATGCTGATTGAGGCGTTTGCAAAAGTAGCAGACCGTGACCCGCGCTTGCATCTGGTGATGGCTGGCCCCGATCAGACTGGCTGGGTTGCCACGCTCCAGGAGCTGGCCGAACGACTCGGCGTGGCACAGCGAATAAGCTGGACAGGAATGCTGCGGGGTGACCTGAAGTGGGGCGCGTTCTACGCCTGCGAAGCATTTGTGCTGCCGTCACACCAGGAAAACTTTGGCATCGCCGTAGCCGAAGCCCTTGGATGCGGATTGCCGGTTCTGATATCCGACAAAGTCAATATCTGGCGCGAAATAAAGAGCGACGGTGCCGGCATTGTCAGCACCGACACCGTAGCGGGAACCACTGACGCTCTGCTGCAATGGCTCGATATGAGCCAAAGCAGCCGCGAACGCATGGCGACACAGGCAAGGCTCACGTTCCAGAAACGCTTCACCATTGAGTCGATGACCACCAGCATCAATGCTGCGTTGCTGAGTTCCACTTCATGAGGCACAAACCATGAAGATCACTGTGTTACAGGGCGCCTTTCTGCCAGTGCCACCAGCCTTGGGCGGTGCTTGCGAAAAGATGTGGTTTCTGCTGGGCCAGAAGTTTGCGGCGCGCGGCCATCAGGTGGCGCATGTGTCCAGGGCGTGGCAGGGCTTTCCTGCACAGGAGCACATACAGGGCGTAGTCCACCTGCGGGTGCGCGGGTACCAGACGCCCACGCGGCTGCTTTGGCTCAAGCTGCTGGATGCCATCTACACCTGGCGCGCCATCCGCGCCATTCCGCCGGACACCGATGTGGTGGTCACCAACACCTTCTGGGCACCGCTGTTCATTCCCCTGTTCCGGTCCGCCAAGGTCTATGTGGATGTAGCGCGCATGCCCAAGGGCCAGATGCGCCTCTACAGCCGCGCCGCACGGCTGCGCGCCAACTCCACGCCGGTGCTGGAAGCGATTCGTGCCGAGCTGCCCATTCACCGGAAGTCGCAGGCCAGTGCCATACCCAACCCGCTGCCCTATGAACCCGCGCACTCGGTGGAGTGGGCAGGCAAGCAATCCATGATCCTGTTTTGTGGACGCCTGCATCCAGAAAAAGGCCTGGACCTGCTGGCGCAGACGGTCAATGCCTTGCCGCCCGGTTGGGTGCTGACCCTGGTCGGGCCATGGAAGACGTCTGAAGGCGGTGGCGGCGCTACCTATGTGGACCACCTGAGGGCGCTTTTCGATCCCGCCAAGGTGCGCTTTGAAGAGCCCGTCTACGACATCGAAAAGCTCAACCAGTTCTACCAGCGTGCGGCGATATTCGTCTATCCATCGGTGGCGGAAAAAGGTGAAACCTTCGGCCTTGCGCCCCTGGAAGCAATGGCCTGGGGCGCGGTGCCGGTGGTCTCCAGCCTGTCGTGCTTTCGCGACTTCATTCACGACGGTGACAACGGGCTGTTCTTTGACCACCGCAGCCCCTCGGCCCAGAACCAGCTGGCGCAGTGCGTGCTGCGCCTGGTCGAAGACACCGATCTGCGCTCGCGCCTTGCGGCCCGGGCACTGCAGGTCCGGCACACGCATTCTGCAACGGCCATTGCCGACAGCTTCCTGGCCGACTTCGAAAAGCTCCTGGTGGCGCCATGACACGGGCAGCGCTGCATACCCACCAGCAGGACTCGGCCTATGCCAGTCCGTGGACGCGCGGCGAGCAGCTGCGCATGCTGCTGTGGAACCTCTGCTGGGCCGCCTTTTGCTGCTGGACACCCAAGCCGCTGAACCGCTGGCGACTTTTCTGGCTGCACCTGCATGGCGCAACGCTGCACGGAACCCCGTTTGTGCACCAGCGCGCCCGCATCGCCATTCCCTGGAAGCTCACCATGCACCATCGAGCCTGCCTGGGTGATGGCGCCGTGGCCTATACGCTGGGCGAGATTGAAATCATGCAGGACGCCACGGTGGCGCAGGAGGCCTACCTCTGCACGGGAACGCACGACTTCAGCTCGCCCGTCAGGCCCCTGCAAACAGGGCGCATCGTCATTGGTGCGAGCGCCTTTGTGGGTGCCCGCGCCTTCGTGATGCCGGGCGTGTCCATTGGTGCGGCAGCCATCGTGGGCGCCTGCAGCATGGTGACCAAGGACGTAGCCGCCAACGACCGCGTGATGGGCAATCCGGCGCGTTCATCCAGTCCCCTCCATTCCACTGCTGCAAACCGGAGCACAACATGACACCACAGCTCGTACCCGTATCCCGCTGCGCCCCCAGCGTACTCCTCACGCTCAAGGGAAAGCTGGACGACTTTTACGCAAAGGTCACTGACTACAGCGCCTTTGCCACGCCGTCCGACCAGGTCCACTGCTGGCAACATATTGCCGATCACATCAAGGCCCGCGCCCGCAGTTCTGGCAAGGTCCGCGTTCTGGAAGTCGGTGCGGGAATGAGCGGGTTCGGCAAATTCCTGAGCGATCAGAATCTGCGTGATCAGTGCACATGGGTGGTGCAGGACGTGACTTCCCAGAATCGCACCTGGCTTGAACTGAATGCGGACGAAGTGCACATCGGTGAAGTCGATTCGGCTGCGCTGGTGGGAGACTTTGACATCGTCTTCTCCACCTTCGTTCTCGAGCACGTGGTCAACCCGCAGGCGCACCTCAATGCACTGGCCCAATTGGTCAAGCGGCGCAAGGGAACGATCTTCATCTTCTGTCCGCGGTACGACGTTCCTGGATATGCAACGCCGTCGAGCCGCCATCTTGCAACATCACGGCGCCTGCGCTTTATGGGCCAGGGGCTGTTCTCGCGCCTGGCAACACTGCTCACGGGCAGCCCCGCGTTCCTGGTTCAAACCGACCTGGCGGCATTTCACCAACCGTTTTTCACCGACGCAGACGCGGTGCACTGGGCATCGGTGTTTGATCTGAAAAGCTGGGCCCGCAGCCACAAGGCATCCTCACGCTCCCTGAAGCTGGGCAACCCCCGATTTCCCTCCAAGGACTGGGTGGTCAAGCGCATGCTGACGATTGGAATTGCCATCACGTTTGACCGATGAATTCCATATCCGTCCTCATACTCACCAAGAACGAGCAGCAGGACCTGCCGGGCTGCCTGGCGTCTGTGGCTTGGTCCGACGACGTGCATGTGCTGGACTCGCACAGCACCGATGACACCCTGCAGATCGCGCAATCTGCGGGTGCTTCGACCACGTTGCGCGTCTTTGATGGATACGCCAGCCAACGCAACGCGGGGCTGCAGCTTGCTTTCAAGTATCCGTGGGTTTTGATCGTGGATGCCGACGAACGCATCCCTGAACCCCTGGTAAGCGAGATGCAGGCGTTTGTGGATTCGGCATCACCTGCAACGGCGGCGGCACGCATGCAACGGCGCGACATTTGGTGGGGAACCTGGCTGCGCCATGCGCAAATTTCCCCGTACTTCGTCAGGCTGGTACGCGTGGGCCGCGCCCGCTATGAGCGCGAAGTCAATGAGGTGCTGGTCGTGGACGGCGCGATTCACGACCTGCGCCATACCTTTGACCACTACCCTTTTTCCAAAGGCCTGGACCATTGGATTGCAAAACACAATGTGTATTCGCGCATGGAGGCGCAAGTCATTGCATCGGGCAACGGCGTGGAACCTACCTGGGGCAAAGCGCTCTTTGGCAAGGACTTCAATGAACGCAGGGTGCATCAGAAAGCCATTTTCTATCGCCTTCCCGGACGCCCACTCATCAAGTTCCTCTACATGCTTCTTGCACGCAGGGCGTTCTTGGACGGTGCGGCCGGCATGCGTTACGCAACGCTGCAGGCAATCTATGAGTACATGATCGTGTTGAAGGTCAAAGAGCTCAGGCATGCAGCGCTGTCCGTGCCACCGGTTCTCTCCCCATGAAGATCCTGATCTACAGCGCCAACTTCGCGCCCGAGTCGGTCGGCATCGGAAAGTATTCGGGTGAAATGGCAGCATGGTTGGCCGAACAAGGGCACCAGGTACGTGTCGTGGCCGCACCGCCCTACTACCCCGACTGGCGACTGGCGGCCGGCTATGCATGGCCGCCCTACCGGCGCGAGCGATGGAGAGGCGTCGATGTCTGGCGCGCGCCCTTGTGGGTGCCGCACAGCCCCGGCGGTCTCAAGCGCGTGGTGCATCTGGTGACGTTTGCTGCTTCATCACTGCCCGTCATGCTGTACCAGTTGGTGTGGCGGCCCGATGCCGTGATGACGGTGGCACCCGCACTGGTGTGTGCTCCAACGGGATGGTTGGTGGCGCGGCTGTGCGGTGCCAAGGCGTGGCTGCACATTCAGGATTTTGAGGTCGATGTGGCCTTCCAGATGGGGCTGCTCAAAGGGCGCACGCTACAGAATGTGGTTCTGGGCCTGGAGCGCTGGCTGCTGCAACGCTTTGACCTGGTCTCTTCCATATCCAACAGCATGGTGCAGCAGCTGCGGCACAAGGGTGTGGCAGCACACAAGGCCGTGCATTTCCCCAACTGGGTGGACCTGAGCCATGTGCGCCCCCTCGCGGCACCCAGCAGCTATCGGGCAGAGCTGGGCATTGCAGTGCATACCAAGGTGGCGCTGTTCTCCGGCACGCTGGGCGCCAAGCAGGGCTTGATGGTGATACCGGAAGCGGCCCGCCATCTGGCCCACCGGTCGGACATTCTGTTCGTGGTCTGCGGGGATGGCGCGCTCAAGCCTCAACTCGAAGCTGCGGCACAGCAGTTGCCCAACCTCAAGCTCCTGCCACTGCAACCGTTTGAACGCCTGGGCGATCTGCTGGGCTTGGCAGACATGCATCTGTTGCCACAGAGCGCGGAGGCGGAAGACCTGGTGCTGCCCTCCAAACTCAGCGGCATGCTGGCCAGTGGGCGCCCGGTCATTGCCACCTGCAGGCAAGGAACCGAGATCGCCTCAGTCGTCAGCCTGTGCGGGAAAGTGGTGCCGCCTGGTGACAGCCTGGCACTGGCAGAGGCCATCGCGCAGCTGGTCGATGATGACCACCACAGCAAAGCGCTGGGACACAGGGCACGTGGATATGCCGAAGAGCATCTGGCCACGGATAGCGTTCTGGCACGCATGGCAAACCTGCTCGGAACGCCATAGCCCATGCGCCATTTGCTCTTGGCGACGGTCGAAGACCCGCACAACCCCAAGTCATGGAGCGGCACGCCTTTCAACATGCGCAAGGCACTGGAACGCAACTTCGAGCGTGTGAGTGTGCTGTCTTCCGGGACCCCGCAAAAAGGATTGCTGGATGGCGCCCTGCGCATGGCATGGGGTCGCCAGAAATACCCGCTGTGGATGACACGCACCGCGCTGAAGACCTATGCAAAACGGTTGATAAAGGAAGTGCAGGAGCAGCGCCCGGATGCGGTGCTGTGCATCTCCAGCCAGCACCTGATTTATGCCGGCGCACTCGACGTTCCGGTCTACATGATCTCGGACGCACCCTGGATGGCCTACAAGCAGGCTTACCAGGCGTATGAGACCATACCGTTGCTGGCCCCCACCTACGCCAGGCTGGAGGCGGATATGGCCAAAGGCATCGCCGGCGTCATCTACCCTACTCCCTGGGCCTGCAATGAAGCGATCAGGCGCTTTGGTGTGGATACCCACAAAGTCCACTTGCTCCCCTTTGGCGCCAACAGCCATTGCGTCGATTCAGATGAACGGGTGTCGGCCCGCGTCCGTCAGCGCAAGCTCAATCCCTTGCGGTTCCTGTTCATCGGAAAAGACTGGGAGCGCAAGGGTGGACCTTTGGCGGTGGATGTCGTGAACACGCTCAACGCACAAGGCGTGCAAGCCAGCCTGGATGTGATTGGCTGTCAGCCTGCATTGGAGACACGTGACCAATCACACGTTCGAGTCCTGGGCTACCTTTCGCCGGACAAGCCAGAGGACCGCGCGACGATGGCTGCGGCCTTTGCCGAAGCGGACTTCTTTCTTGTCCCCTCCCATGCCGAGTGCTTTGGCCTCGTCTTTGCGGAGGCTCAGTCCTACGGCTTGCCCTGCATCGCACTCAACAGCCAGGGCATACCCGGTGTGGTGGACGACCAGACAACCGGCCTGCTGTTTGATGCCTCCACAAGCGCCATGCACATTGCGCAGCGAATCCTTGCGCTGATCCAGGCGCCCGGAGCCTACCAGCGCATGGCGCTGGCAGCCCGCATGAAATTCACCCGCGAATTGAACTGGGCCACCTTTGGCAGCCGCATTCGCTCCTTGATCACCTCCTCTTCAGGCCAAAGCCATGACAACACCCCACCGTGATCGCAAGGCAGACCTGTTGCGCATCTGCAGCCTTGCTGCCTACATCGCCGGCAGTGCCCATGCGGCAGACCCCTTGAGCACGGAAAGCTCCGCTGCTCCCGTCGTTTTCAATGCGTCAAGAAGTGCCCGGCCTGGTGACATCGTGGGTCTGCAGGGAAAGAACTTTGGCAAGGCTCCCGTGGTTACGCTGACCCGACCGGGGGAGTCGCCGCTGGACTTGCCGTTGGTAAACCAGTTTGGCACGGGATGGCTGTCTTTCCGGATTCCGGAGTCAGCCACCGGCGCATTGGCCGTGCATGTGGACAACGGCCAGACTGCCAGTGCGCCCATTCTGCTCAATGCCGCACGCGCCTTTCACCTGGACGCGATGCAGATCGTGCCCAAGGGAGCTTTCAAAGTCTTTGGGCGCAATCTGCTGTTACCCGGTTTCACACCGTTGGTGACCGTGGGCGGATTGCCTGCAACGGTAGACACCGCCTCCAGCGACGAGCACATGCTGCAGCTCACCGCACCGGACGGATTGCGTGCGACCAGAAGGGTTGTGATCACCGTGGACAATGGCAACGGCACGGGCCCGTCTGCACTCGATCGAGATATTGACGTGGCAACGTCTGGCCGTGGCGATCCCTTCGCGTTGGGTGTGGGATGGGGCGCCGCTTTCAGCGACATCGCAACGCGCGTTGTGCGCGCTGACACGGACACACGCCTTGGCAACAAGCCGCTGTGCAACGGCGCTACAGATGACACGGCCGCAATCCAGGCCGGCATAGACAAACTGGCCGCAGCGGGCGGCGGTGTACTGCAACTGCCCGCTGGCAATTGCCGCCTGGCTGGCAGCGTGGCGCTCAAGTCCCGCGTGGTTCTGCAAGGCGCTGGCAAGGATGCAACGCTCATCCAGTACGAAGCCAGCTATCCGCTCATGGCAAGGTCACAAGACTTGGTAGGCGTGCGCAACCTGACGCTGAAGAATGTACGTGCGGGTATCGAAAGCCCGCTGCTGCAAAACAATACGCGGATCTTTCTGCAGAACGTGCGGTTTCTATTGGGTGGTGGCATCCACATGTACTTGTCGGGCAACACCAATTTTGTGGTGACCGACTCTGACTTTGTGCAACCCAAAAACGCGGGTGGCTATGGGCCTTACACATTGGGTTCCAGCGGTGGTATGGTATTTGCACGCAACACCACCACCTTCGCGGACGGCGGAACCAACTTCTCCAGCATTCATGACGCCTATGTGGCAGACAACCGCTTTACACGCGATGCCCGTGGCAACCAGAACTCCAAAGTCATCACACACAGCCTGGCGATGGACTTTGCCCATCGGGTTGCCATCGTCGGCAATACATTTGACGTTCTGGGAGGCCCCATAGTCAATAAGTCTCGCAATGATGGAGAAACGCTATTGACCGAAGGTGGCGGTGGACGGCGTACAGAGAACCTAGGTACAGTGGCGCGCGCCACGCCAACCACCCTGTCAGACCCGGCCAACAAGCAGAACATCGCGCTGTTTGAGGGTGGCGTCATTCCCGAAAACTATGGCGTAGCCATTGTGGGTGGCAAGGGCGCTGGGCAATCACGCAGGGTAATGGCCTACCAGGCCGATACCATCACGGTGGATCGGGTGTGGGACGTGGTTCCTGACAGCAGCAGCCGCTACGTGACCTTTATCTGGGGTCTGGAAAAGTCACTCATCAAGGGCAATACGCTGAGCCAGAACCCACGTGGCATCTGGCTGTACCAAACCGCGGTGCGTGACATCGATATCGTCAGCAATGTATTTGTAGAAGGCGGTGGCATCTACCTGCGTTCAGCACAGAACATCAAAGACCGCTTGTTCACGCCCCTGTATGGCGTACGCATTGCCGGCAACACTGTCACCAATACCACCGGGGAGTGGCGCTCCTACATCAGCGTGCTGTTCGTACGCATGGATGAGCAAGACTTTGGCGTTGGCACCATCGGTGTGGAAGTCCGCGACAACATGATGCGCGCCAACACGCCCAATCTGACAATGCCGCAGGAAGAGTCAGGCGGAGCGGAGGGTTATGTGAACCGCATGCATGCAGAAGGACCCGGCCAGGTGCAGTCGTTGAACCAAACCCGGTTGCTGGGAACCATCTTCCAAAACAACACCTGCGTGGGCTGCAACATCGGCGTCATCGTGCGTGATGGCGCAAAAGGTACGGTGCAGGACGGAAATACAACCGGCCCGGCGCAGGCGCCGAAATAGCTTCTCGCGAATACGTCAATCCAGTTGAATCTCAGGTGAGCACCTATGAAATCCAAGCACATAAAACGATTCCTTGCGTCCGTCGCGTGCCTGCTGGTGGTAGCCGAGGGCGCGGTGCGCCTCAGCGGTGCAGTGGATTTCCCGATCTACTCCGTTGACAACGAGATTGGCTACCTACCCGCCCCCAACCAGTCTGGCAAATTCCTGAACAGAAATTCCTGGGTTTTCAACGACCGCAGCATGGGCACCGAGTTGGCTTGGAGCCCTGCCAAGAAGCGCAATCTTCTGCTGATTGGGAACAGCATTGTGATGGGGGGCAATCCTTATGATCAAGCAGATAAACTTGGACCCCTGTTACAGGTCAAGCTGGGTGACAAAGTTACGGTCTGGCCCATAGCGGCCGGGGCATGGACGAATGTGAACCAAAGCGTGTACCTGCGCCGCAACCCCGATGTCTTGCGAGCAGCCGACTTCTTTGTATGGGAATACATGAATGGTGGCTTCAGCCAGCTGAGCCCGGACCGCGGACAATATGTTTTTCCCAGCGAGCGGCCGTTGCTTGCAACCTGGTATGTCTTGAGGCGCTACGTATTGCCAAGGTTTATTGCATTCAATATGAATGAGCTTCCCCCCACTGGACAGTCTCAACAGGAAAACGTGGAGCAGTTTGAGAGACTAGTGGCCGAAATGTCAGCCAGAAAGGGCAATAAGGTGCCTGGAGTTCTATTCATGTATCCAGGTAAGGAGGAATACATCGCGATGCAAAAAGGAACGGACTATGCGCCTGACCGGAAAGAACTGGAACGCATTGCTGCCACTTACGGGTTGAAGATGATCGATGTTGCCAAACGACCTGAATGGAATGTAGGTTTGTATCGTGAGGGGACGCATCCCACGGTAGCCGGCAACAAGGTGTTGGCAGAGATTCTGGCCACCACGATTCAAGAGGCACTCTAGGAATCCCCATCTAATCGTCCTTCATACCATTTTGTTACCGAATTCACATATTCCAATCCAATCGAACTAGAAAACTGCAATCCATCGTTGCGAACCATTTCATGCTTCTTGTGTAACTTAGTTATTTTGTGACAACCACTGTCACAAACAGGAGTACACCATGAAGATTCGATTGATTTATGTGCTGACCTTGGCACTTTCCCTGTGGACCGCCAGCGCATCGGCGGCCAACGTGACGGCGTCCATGCTGGTTACCCAGGCGGGTGGTTTGTCCTGGGATGAGGACCTCTCCGGTCTCATGACCCAGCTGCAGGACGGGACCAACTATGGCAACCCGGACATGTATTACGCCGTGTCCGCCATCAACAACAGTTCGCTGACACAGACCTACACATTCACCATTGGTTCGGCAATCACACCTACCGTGAGCGGGGCCAACACGGTATATACGGAGTTTTCCGGCAGCCTGACGGGCCGCAGAGGGGTGTCCAAGAGCATTGACGCTGTTTTCAGCAGCGGCATCCAACGGGTTGAGCTTTCCGCAGACAACGGCTTGACCTTTGTGAATGCCGGTGTAGATCTAGGACAAGGCACCACATCGACCGGTGCCAGCAGCATCTTCGGCCTGTATTCGGCAATCAATTCGAATGGACCAACGGGCCAGACCTGGAACTACATGCGACTGGTTAGCACATTTACGCTGACCGGTAATAGCGCTGTCGCATTGACCGGCTACGCTTCGGTCACCCCCGTGCCCGAAGTGGATGAGGCGGCCATGCTACTGATGGGTTTGGCCATGCTGGCTTCCGTCGCGCGCTACCGACGCACCAAGCTTGACACCTGAGAACTGATGAACACATCCAAACTACTGGGGGCCAGTCTGTTGGCCGCAGCGCTGATCGCCCCCTTCCCCTCTCTGGCGCTTGTGGGAGGGGCCGGTGTTGCGCCGAACAGCGCGAGCTCGCCGTGGTCTGGGGTGGGAAGCCTCAGTGTAGGGGGCAATCTGTTCACCGGGACGCTGATTGCACCTGGCTATGTGCTGACCGCCGCGCATGTGATGACGGGGGCCAACGCGTCCGATGTCAGCTTCGAGGTGAACGCTGGCAGCAGCTACAGCGTGGCAGCCAGCCAGATCTACATCAATCCGGACTACACCGCCAGCACCGCAGGCAATGCGCCGGGGGACCCCACAGTGCACAACGACCTGGCCATCATCCGCCTGGCAGATGCGGTAGGCACGAACATTCCGTTTTACAGCCTCTACACCGGCAGCCTGCAGGGCGCTGACCTGAACTTTGTCAGCTTTGCCGGCAGCACTTCGGTGAAGAAGACCGGCGAGAACATTGCCGACGTGGTACTCAGCAATGCCGCAGGAACCAACCAGACCTACCTGTTTGACTTCGACGGCCCCGACCTCAGCACCAACCGGCTGGGCGCCAACATCAGCGCCAACGGCACCTTGGGGGCCAACCGGGAAGCGTCCCTGGTCAACGGCGATTCCGGCAGTGCCGCCTTTGTGTACGTCAACGGGCAGTGGCAGTTGGCCGGCATCAACACCTTCGAGGTGACGTTTGCGTCCGGCCCCACCACCAGCGGCGCCTATGGCACGGGCGGCGGCGGCATTGCGCTGGCAGGCTATTCACAGTGGATCAGCAGCGTGATCGCCGCTCCTGTTCCCGAACCGGAGAGTTGGGCGCTGCTGTTGGTAGGATTGGTCGGTATGGTCCCGCTGATACAGCGTAAAAAAGGAACTCCATGGACGCCACAAAACTCGTCATCATCCCCGGTAGCGCGCGCGAAGGCTCGCTCAATCGCAAACTCGCCGCAGTGGCCGCCAAACTGGCAGAGGCTGCGGGAATGGCAGTCACGACAATCGACCTGCGCGCTCTGAATCTGCCCATTTACGACGGCGATCTGGAGGCTGCAGCCGGTGTGCCGCAAGGTGCACATCAGCTGCAGCAAGCTATTGCAGAGAGCGACGCTGTGCTGATCGTCACCCCGGAATACAACGGATTCCCTACCCCGCTGGTCATCAATGCGTTTGACTGGCTGTCGCGCATTCAGGGTTCACCCGCGCAGCCTGCCGGACTATCCATTACGGCCAACAAGCCGGTCGGCTTGCTGTCCGCTTCCCCCGGTCCAGGCGGTGCGCTGCGCTCCATGAACTTCATGCGGCAGTACCTGCAAATGGCGTTTGCCATGCTGGTAGTACCCCAACAATATGCCCAGGGCAAAGCCCATGAAGCCTTCGATGAAGCCGGTGCACTGAAAGATGCAAGAGCGGTACAGTCGGTTGAAACCGTGTTGACCTCGCTCAACACCCTGGCCCAGGCACTGAAGGAAGCCAAGCACCAACGTTAGACTTGACGCCCACTAGAAAAACGGGTCTTCAGATATGGGCGGCGGCAAAAGAGCATTCATCACAGCCTTGATGGGACTACTTGCCGCTGGCGCATACGCAGCTCCAGTCTGGACCCTGGTGGACGAGGACGAAGCCATTGCCATGTCAATCGACGTGCAGTCCATGGTCACCAGCCCTGAGTCCGTCATCGTGGATGTGCTGATCGTCTACAAGCACACACAGCAATACGAGCAAACAGACGGTACCACCGTCCCCTATATTGCCGCGGTGGGCCCGTTCTACTTCGGCTGCACAACCAACAAGTTCGGCGTCGCCAACCGCACCACGCTCTACAAGTCAGCCGACACTTCAGAAGCCCCAATCGGCACCTATCTGGACAAGTCCTTCACCGGCAAGTTCTACATGCTGGACGCGCCGCCCGGCCCCACCCTGCAGAAAATCGCCAAGCTGGTTTGCTAGGCGGCTTCTTCGGCGCCCAGGTCACTGGCAATCAATTTGAACTGTTCCAGCGCGGCTTGCAGGTCTTCCACAATTTCCTGCGCAATCACGGCGGGCGGCGGCAGGTTGTCGCTATCGGCCAGCGAGTCGTCCTTGAGCCAAAAAATATCCAGGCTGGCCTTGTCCCGCGCCACCAGCTCTTCATAGCTGTACGCACGCCAACGCCCGTCCGGGCTTTCAGGTGACCAAGTGGCCTTGCGCTGCTGTCGCTTGCCTGTCTTGTAGAGCGTCACGAACTCGTCCAGGTCTGCGCGCGTGAGTGGGTTGGTCTTGAGCGTGAAGTGCTTGTTAGTGCGCAGGTCATAAATCCAGAGCTGCTTGGTCCACGGCGTTTCGCTTGCGCCCTTCTTCTCAAAGAACAGCACATTGGCCTTCACACCTTGCGCATAGAACAGGCCGGTGGGCAGGCGCAATAGCGTATGCACATCGCACTCGTGCAGCAGCTTCTTGCGGATAGTCTCGCCCGCACCGCCCTCAAACAACACGTTGTCGGGCAGCACCACCGCGGCCCGCCCGTGCGTGGCCAGCAGGGTCTTGATGTGCTGCACAAAGTTGAGCTGCTTGTTGCTGGTGGTAGCCCAGAAGTCGTCGCGCTCGATGGTGTCTTTCTCGGTGCTGGTGCGGCCGTCTTCGCCCACGATGACTGTGCTGCTCTTCTTGCCAAACGGCGGGTTGGCCAGCACCACCTCATAGCGCTCGCCCGGGTCGGCGGCCAGCGCGTCGCCCACCACCACGGGTACCTGTTTTTCGGAGCCAATGCCGTGCAGCATCATGTTCATGGCGCACACCCGAGCCGTGGCCTGCACCAGCTCGTAGCCGGTAAGGGCCTTTTCCTTCAGGTGCTTGAGCTGGTCGCGCGTCAGGCTCTTGTTGTGGCTGGTGATGTAGTTGTGCGCAGTGAAGAGAAAACCACCTGTGCCGCAAGCAGGGTCTGTAATGCGTTCGCCTGGTTGCGGCGCCATGCAATCCACCATGGCCTGGATCAGTGCACGCGGCGTGAAGTACTGGCCCGCACCGCTCTTGGTGTCTTGCGCGTTCTTTTCCAACAGGCCCTCATACGCGTCGCCCTTCACGTCCGCGCCCAAAATGGTCCAGGTCTCGGCGCCAATCAGATCGACGATCACCCGGCGCAACTTGGCCGGGTCCTGAAACTTGTTTTGTGCCTTGCCAAAAATCAGGCCCAGCGTGCCCTTCTGCTGCCCCAGTGACTCCAGCACGTGGCGGTAATGGTCAAACAGCTCGTCGCCATCCTTGCCAGCAGCGAGGGCCAGGAATACGCCCCCAGCACGAAGCAGGCCTGGTTGTGCGGCGGCTGGGCGCGCTAGTCCGCCATTTTGAGGAACAGCAGGTAAGTGAGCTGCTCCACATAGTCGCCATAACTCATGCCGTCGTCACGCAGCACGTTGCAATAGTTCCAGAGCTTCTGGACGAGGGTGTTGGTGGTGGTGTTCATACTTCTTTCAATTGTGAGATCTGCTTCAGCCGTGTTTTAACGGCCTGCTCTCGCTCCGGATCACTCAGCAAACCGGGCAACGCGTTGTGAAAATCGGGCATGTCCAACAGTGCAGCGACAGACTGGCCCACGTGTTTGCGAACGGCCACATCTGCAGTAGCCATTTCCTGCGCCACCGTTGAACGCCCTTCCACTACGGTCATGATGTCTTCCAAGTCGTGGCTCAGGTACACGTCATTTTGACCACGGTCTTTGAAAGCCTCGAACTTGGTTGCCAGAAAGAGCGGAGCCGACAGATGCCGCAATAGCAGCCCTTCTGCTACTTCGACAGACTGCGCTGCTTCAAACCCTACGCGGTACCACGGGTTGGCAAAACCCAGAATTTTTTCATCCAAAGGCACCAGATCCAGTTGCATGCGATTCCAGTACCAGCGAAACGGTGGCGTGTTGTCTGCCATGGTTTGCTTGAAGCCGCGCTGCGTCATACCTTCTGCCAACAGATGGTACGCGGCCAGGGATGCCACTTCCACAATGGCATCTACGTCCTCTGTGGGGCGCACGTCCATCAGGTTGGCGTTGTCCACCAGCAAACCCGTAGCGCAGCCGCCCACGAATACCACCTGCTTGCATAACGGCCCCATCGCCTGGGCCATTGCGATCAACAGACTCAAATTGGGATTAGCCATACATGGGCCCTTTTGCTGGTTTGGGCGCGCCGGGGTCAATCAGCGCTTGCAGACGCTCCAGCGCCATCCCTCTTTCGCGTGCCTTGCCCACCCGCAGCGCATCAAACAGGGCCAGCATTTCATACAGCTTGGCGTCTTGCATAGCGGCAAATGGAACCGACGGGTGCAGTGGCTCCACCCCCACGCCACGCACCGAACCATTGGGGTGCGGCCACACAAAGTCTGTGCTGCCAGGTGCAAACACACCGGCAAACGCGGGGGCGCTATGACTTGTTGGCACACCTACTACCAATGGCAACTTCTCTGCCGGGAAGGCGTACTTAGCGCCATGCAATGCAAATTCGACCAAGTTGTGTAGATGGGGCCGCACTGCGTTGTCGGACGCCGCTTCGCCGTCTGGCAACGCCGAGCGGCGCACCCGCTTGCGAGTAACCCGGTAGATGGCAACTGGCTCCTGCACGCCTAACGCCGCGTTACTGCCAGCATCGACTGGCTGGGACGGCAACTCCCGGTTGGGCAACAACAACCCCGCCTGCAACCCGCGCTTGATGCAGGCATGCGCCTCCGAGACGCTGATGCCCAGCTCCTGCGCCAGCCGCGCATACGTCCAGCGTTGCTCACCCCAAGCCACAAGCTTGAGGGCTACCAGGAAGTCTTGGGGTTTGAGTTGCATTTACATTCAATATTCGTGAATCGCGAATATTGAATGTAAATGAACCGCCATGAAAAAGCAAGCCGTGACACTGAACCGATGCAGTTTCACTTGACTTCCCGAATGACCAGCTCGTCATACCCGGTTTGCGCATCCGGCTCACGGGTGAACTGCCAGTCCGGCAGCAAGGCCAGCAGCACTTCCGCTGTGGTGAGCACGATGCAACCCGGCGCCACATGCCCACCAAGCACCCGCCCCGTGGCCGTGGAAACCGCCATGTGCATATGCGAGGCGGTCTTGTCGCCATCCACTGCCACCGTTCCCGACAGCGTGAGGATTTCCATGCTGCCCGTCAGCCGCGTGGGCTGAGCCGCTCCAGCCAGACGAATACCCGCCGTGGACAGGCTGCCAATGCCAGACAGCACAAAGGCCGCGCGGCAGTTCTGGGCCTGGACGACGGCTTCCAGCGCTTTGCGCAGGTCCTGACCTGGGGTTAGACGGATGGGGATGGTCTTCATATGTCGATACGCCTTGTAAAAACCATATCTTGATCATCATATCCATTTTGGCGCAAAATGCGCCAAACAGGAGAATCACCATGACCCCGACCAACACTGGTTTTGCATCCGTCAAACTGCCCGCCGCGCTGGTGAACCAGGCGCGCGAAGCGGCACAACCCATGCGCCGCTCGGTGGCAGGTCAGGTGGAGTATTGGGCCACGTTGGGGCGCATCGTGGAACACAGCGGCCTTACCGCGCAAGAAGCGCAAACCGCCATTGCCAACTACGAGGCTAGCGTGCAACGCTCCCGTGTCGCCAGCAATGAGTCCACAAACCAAGCCGACGCTTTGCTCGCCCAATTCATGGCAGTGGAAAACGATGGCAGCTTGGCGCAGCGCGTGCGCGAAGTAGTGGCAAGCAACCAAAGCAAAGTCAAACCTACCCACGCGTAAGTTGGCGAAACCCGTCTTTTACCTGCTCGCAGGACCCAACGGTGCGGGCAAGTCCACCTTGTACCGGGCGCTCGTTCTGGCAGGCACCATCCCGGCATCGGCCGAATTCGTCAATGCCGATGTGCATGAAGCGGCCCACCTGCAGCACCTCACCGATCCCGAGCAACGCTCGACGCTGGCCAGACATTGGGCCGATGCGCGCCGGGCCGCTCTGCTGCAGGCAGGGCAGTCGTTTGTCAGCGAAACGGTGTTCTCGCATGCGTCCAAACTGGCGTTGATTCAGGAGGCGCAATCCAAGGGCTTTTTCGTGATGCTGCTTGTGGTGGCACTGGACCACCCCGAGCGACTGCTGGCACGCGTAGCTCAACGCGTCGCAGAAGGCGGCCACACCGTACCTCCAGAGCGCATCCTGGCACGCTACCCACGTACGCTGGAGCATTTGACGCAAGCCGTGCGCATGGCCGACGCCGCCATTCTTTACGACTCTGCTGACGTCACACCCGGCACGCACACAGCCGTGGCAACGTGCAAAGGCGACTGGACGCAAGAGCTGGTGCAACCCTTGCCGGAATGGGCACGTCAGATTCTATGGAGTTGAAAAGTCTGTGACGAAAAAGCCTTGGCCCGGGGGCAGGCGGATGGGTAAGGTTTCATTCTTTCAGGATAGGCACTTGTGATCCTCGGGCCGCGTTTACCACCGCCTTGAGCAACAGCCCGGTGCCAGGCTGCACCAGCGCTTCTGTGGTCACCTTCCTGGTCTTGTCGATGCCATCCATGAACAGGCACACACAGCTGTGACTGGCGTGCTGAGCGGATGCGTACAACACGCCATGGAGCCCCTGTTGCCTGCATGCACGCGCAAACGCTTGGCTGGTTTCGTAACGCATGGACTGCAATACAGGAAAGTGCGTCTCCAGCCCGCGTAAGTCCACCAGCCGCAATGGCGAATGTGTCTCAAAGGTCAGCAGTGCGCGCTGCTCGATGCGAATCCAATGACAGCTGCGCGCCTCTCGGCGAAACAGGCTTTCGTACAAAGCTGTCTCAGGGTTGTCAGCCAAATAGGCGGTCGCTTCATCCGCCAGATCGAAGCGCCCGGCCAAACCACCGGGCGGGGCCAGCACATAGCCTTTGTGCCGCACGCTGTCCTTGCGGGCCGTTGTGCGTTGCACCCTGTACCAGTGCTGGTGCGCGGGAATTTCGAGAACAGGCGGCGTGTGGCCCAGTAAGGATGGTGTTTTGAAATTCATGGGATGAGGTCAATGCGCCTCAGCCGTTGCCAATGCCACGATGCGCTCCAGCGGCGCGCCCTGCTCCAGCGCGGCACGCGGCGTCTGGCCATCCAGCGCAGTGGCAGGGGACTCCAGAAACGCCAGCAACTGCCAGCCATCGGGCGTACCCAACTGCTTGGCCACGGGCTGCAGCGCAGGCCAGATCGCAGGTTCAAACTGCCAGCGCGGCAGCTTGAACCCCCGGCGCAAATGCGAGACGCCAATGCAGCGGCCCGACTTGATCCAGGCGTTGATGGTCACCCGCGTGGTGCCCGCCAGCGTGGCGGCTTCGTCGGTGGTGATCATGTCGGCGGCCTCCATGCGCTCGCGGCGGTACTGCGCGCCGGAGCGCAGCACGGCTGCAGTCTGCGCGGCAGTGGCGTAAGGGCTGGCATCAGAACCATGGCGAGGCTGTGTGGATTCGGGGGCAAACGGTGAAGTGAGAGCGAGAGTGTTCATGCGTGCAAAGCTCACTGGCAAGTTAATGCACTAATTTTAACGCATTTGGTTAATTTGGGAAGATTCGTTAAGTTGGGAAATTCCTATAGCCCCATCTGTTACGCCAGAATGTTTGACCCTGGAGCCAGCATTCATTGCGCATACGACTAACAAAACGGAAGCAGGCCTCAGCGCACACCGAAAATCCAGCCCTCCAAATCCGCCATCGCACGCTCGGCTAGCGTAAGCGGCGGGGAAAAGTAAGCGGCCAAAGAGCCATGGGCAGCCATCCCCGCCATCCACTTGGCCGTGGCATAGGCATCCTGCTGATCCGTGGTGCGCGCATCCCGCGGGAAGCGATTGCGAAAGATCGATGGGTACACCTCCACAATGACCGACTTACCCGGCGCGGGCGTCCAACCGTCAAACGGCCAGAAATGCACCTTGTCGCCCGCTTGATCACGAAGCCACTTGAGCCACGGGATGCCCGCATGGGTGGACTTTGCTACCGAGCCTTGCACATCAAACAGAAACACGCTTTTGGCAGACGACGTCCATTTCTCAGTGAGGCGAAACTCGTCCGCCGTGCCGGTGCGCGAACCTGGTGGCGGCGCATCGCCACTGCGGTACAAGTTGCCGTCGCGCACAAAGTCCACATACACGTAGTCACCATGCGTGGGCCAGTGATGCACAAAGTCCGCCAGAAACTGCGGCCAGCTCTCCAATCCATAGCGAGCAAAGTAGCTCATGGGCATTGAAAATCCGTGGTCAATGCCCGCCAAGAACCGCGTGCCCTTGTTCACCTCGTTCAGTAGCTGCTCAGCAACCTCGCGGCGCGTCCAGTTGACACGCTGGCCGTTGTTGGAAGGCGTAGGACTATGCCAAGCCTGCGCATCACCAGAGTCGGCCTGCACCGCATACACCTGCAAGCCCTTGAGGCGAGATGTAGGTGCTTCGGCGCCGGAATAGTCGATACCGATGTAGCAATCAAAGCTCACGCACTTGCCTCCGCTTCCTGCAGCTCCTTGAGCGTGCGCCCATCGGCCGCCTTCCATTCGACGCGCCCATTGGCACTGCGGCCAAGAACCACGGCTGCCGCCGTGCTCGGAGAACTGAAGCTGTAGTCCTGCGTGAATAGATAGAGCCCGCCCTGCATCGCCAGCACGCCGTTGCCAATCAACTCCTGCCGAACATCAAACATGCCCCGCACATGCTGCGCCATGCTGGGTACGGCCTCTGCCACCGCCTGCGACCCCGCCCGCACCACAAAGCCCTGGCTGGCCTCATAACCCGTGGCCTGTACCCCCTTACCCTTGCAGGTGAGCACCGGGCCCGCCTTGGCGGCAGGAGCCTTGGGCGCCTGCTCAAACGCATGCACCCCCAGCACTGGCAACATGCCCAGCATGTGGCCCAAGAAGACTTCCATGTCGGCCCGGTCAGCCTCGCTCAGGGAGGGCTCAGCGGGCTGGTTGGCGTTGTCCAGCGGCAAGCGCTTGGCTGCGCGAGCCAGTGCGATGAGGCGCGACTCCAGAAACTGCACATGCGCCTTGTTGAGCTGCCCAGCCGTAGTGGTGGTGAAGCCGATGGCGCGGGTCCAGAAATCCTTTTGCGCATAGTGGCTCTCCAGCCGGGGGCGTATGGGGTCGCCCTCGCCCACGTAGAGCATGTCGCCCTCAGGCTGCATTTTGGAAATCATGTGCAGCAAGAAGAGTAATGCACCGTCGTTGATGCGCGGCAGGCCTGGGCCAAAGCGACCTTTGAAACCAAAGGTGTCGTGCTCTTTGGTGACAAAGTCTTTTTCAGGTTTCCACTCCACACCAAAGGGCGGGTTGGCCAGCATGAAGTGGAAGTGTTCGTCTGGGTGGCCGTCGCCATCTGCAAAACCGTCTTTGGGTTTGCCTGTACCCAGCGTGTCGCCAAAGACGATGTTTTTGACATCCTCGCCTTTGATCATCAAGTCCGAACCGCAGATGGCAAATGACTCGGGGTTGTACTCCTGCCCAAACAGGCGCACATCGGCGCTGGGGTTGAGGCCTGTGTCCGGGTCAATGATAACTTTTTCAGATTCCGACAGCATGCCGCCCGTGCCGCAGGTCGGGTCGTAGATCTTGATGAGCTTGGCCTTGCGGTACACCAAGTCGTCATGCGTGAACAGCAGGTTGACCATGAGCTTGATGACCTCTCGGGGAGTAAAGTGGTCGCCAGCCTCTTCGTTGGCCTGCTCGTTAAAACGGCGCACCAAGTCCTCAAACAAATAGCCCATGGCAATGTTGGGAATGGTGTCAGGGTGCAGGTCCACTGCGGCAACCTGTTTGACCACATCAAAAAGGCGGTTGGCTTCGTCAAGCGTAGCTATCTCTTCCTCAAACTTGAACTTCTCAATGATCTTGCGGGCACGGCTGGAAAACCCCGCCATGTAGTTCACCAAATTGGCAACCAACTTGTCCGGGTCACCCAGCAAAGTTTGAAAGGTGAACTCGCTGGTGTTGAAGAAAGCCAGGTCAAATTTGTGAAAGACCATCTTTTCAATGGTCTCGGTGTCGTACTTGGGCTTACCGTCTTTATCGGTTTGCTCTTTGAGCCGTTTGTGATACTTGATGACTGCGTCTTTAGTGGCTTCCAGCACGCAGTCCAGGCGGCGCAACACGGTTAACGGAATCATGACCCGGCGGTACTGGGGTGGCCGATACGGGCCACGCAGCAGGTTGGCAATATTCCAGATGATGTCGCCGTGTTGTTTGAATGCGTCTAGGTTTTTCATGCAGGCGATGACTTGGGTGAACGATTGAAATGTGTTGTTTTTTTGCAGAGAGGGCAAAGAACAGCCCTATTGACTCCTGCTTTTTGCTCTGGCGTCACTGCTTGCCTCCTTGGGGCCATTCTAGAGGGGTAACACCCCACAGCTTTACCCGAAATCTACACATTGCTACTTGAAAATATGCAGCAGGGCATAACATTCACCCTGTCAGTTTTTATAAAGGTAACCCTTATGCGTTTTCCGTCGTTTTTCACCACTGCACTGCGCTGGCTCGTTCTGGCAGCGTTCCTGAGCGCTGGTCTGGCGATGGCCCAACAAGAGCCGACCATGAACCAGATCTATGCCACGGCGCAGGCTGGCAAACTGGATCAGGCCCAGGTGATGGTCCAGCAAGTGCTGGTCGCGCACCCCAACAGTGCCAAGGCGCACTATGTGCAAAGCGAGTTGTTCGCGCGCCAGGGCAATCTGCCCAAGGCACGCGAGGCGCTGGCTACCGCCGAGCGGTTGGCTCCCGGACTGCCCTTTGCCAAGCCGGAAGCCGTGCAGGCCCTGCAAAGCCAGTTGACTGCACCCGTCGCAAAGCCCCAGGCACTGTCCGTCATGCCCTACTCTGCCCCACCCGCAAAGCAGTCCACCTCTTGGCTGCTGCCCGCGCTGCTGGCCGGTGGTGTGATCGTGGTGGCTTACTTTGTGTTCCGTCGCAGGACGCCGCAAACCTTTGATCAGCCCGTGGCCTATGGCAATGGCCTGAGTGGCCCGCAAACATTTGGCACACCCGGCATGCAGCCGGCTTATGGCCCGGCAGGCTATCCGCAGCCCGGCTATGGCCAACCCGCTGGCAGCGGCTTGGGCGGCAGGATCATGGGCGGTGTTGCCACCGGTCTGGCCGTGGGTGCCGGTGTGGTGGCGGCCGAAGCCATTGGCCGCAGCCTGATGGGCAACCATGAGAGCACCGGTCAGAACTCCAGCGGCTACGTGGGCAACTACGAGCCTGTCAGCAGCAATGCCGACATGGGTGGCCAAAACTTCGGTGTGAGCGACACCAGTTGGGAAGACTCCACCTTGGCCGACAGCAGCGGTGGCGGCAGCGACTGGGATAGTTGAAACGGCGTGTAAAGCCTGTCAGCTACACCTTTGTGGCAACCCGTTAAAGGGATGATGCGGGGCGTTTTGCCCCGCACCAGATAGGTGTCTGATCATGAAAAAGTCTCTGTTTATCTTGGCCGCCCTCGCCACCTGCGGCGTGGCATCCGCACAGGATGTAGGTCGGGTGATCTCCTCTACACCGGTGTACCAGCAGGTCGCAGTGCCCAGACAGGTCTGCAGCAACCAGCAAGTGGAAGTGCAACCGCCCAAGTCCGGCGCAGGTGCCGTCATGGGCGCCATCGCTGGCGGTGCCGCTGGCAACGCGCTGGGCGGACGTGGCGCAGGTCAGGCTGCGGCAACCATGCTGGGCATTGTGGGTGGTGCGGTTCTGGGCGACCGCATTGAGGGTTCCCCAGAACCCGAAATTCGCAATGTGCAGCAGTGCTACACTCAAACCTATTACGAAAACCGCGCTGTGGCCTACAACGTGGTCTATGAATTTGCCGGCAGGCAGTATTCCGTCCAGCTACCCAACGACCCCGGCCCAACCATCGCCTTGCAGGTTAGCCCGGTGGGCGCATCCCCGACGGTACAAGCACCGCAAACCACCTACATCCAGCAACCTCCGGTGGTGACCATCACACAACCGGTCTACCCGATCTACTATCCACGCCCCTACTACCCGCCCATCTACTTTGAATGGGGCTACGGTGGCTGGGGCCATGGTGGACGCCACTGGCGTTAAGGGAAGCTGCGCTTCAGCGCATGTGCTTGAACATTTTGGCTTGAAAGCGCTCGGGAATGCTGACACTGCGCGAGCCAGGATGCAGCACAAAGCTCTCACCGGGCCGCAAGGTGCCCGGTTTTTGCACTGACAGGTAGAAGCCGCAGAATCCGCTCTGCGCCATGGCTTTGACCGCCGTGTTGAAGCCCATGGCCGCGTTGAACTTGAAGCAGGGTTCGCGCGGCTGCTCCACCCTAAGCGTGCAGTCGGCAAACTCCAGCACATCGCCCACCCACACGTCCTTCTCCAGCAAACCTTGCAAGCTCAGGTTTTCTCCTAAAGAGCCGTAAGGCAGTGCTTCATCGATGCGTGCCAGACCCGCCTGTACGCGCAGGTCCTGCCAAAAGCCATAGTGTTCCGTTGGATAGGCGTACACCGCCTTTTCCAGACCGCCATGCACACTGGGGTCGGCCTGCTCGTCGCTTGCCAGCCCCATAGGCTGGGCGGTCACCGGGCCAGGAACCTCCGTCTTGCGTATGGCCGTCATCACGGCCCGGCCATTGATCAGCACCTTGCGTGCGGTGCCGGTCTGAATACCCTGTATCTGCATTGGCTGTGCCTTGGCTAAAGCTGCTGCTGCGTCACCACGCCCGCGCGGCTGGAGTAACGCACAAGGGCGTCCAGCTTCTCGATCTGCACCACGGCACGGCGGGTGCCGTACACGTTCTCCTTGAGCCACTCGCATTCGGCATTGAGTGACGCGTCGTCCTTCAGCTTGGTGTGCCACACCCGCTGCTCGGCATTCCAGCGGTAGCCTCGGCTCTTGAGCTTGTCCTTGGCCTCAAACGGTGCGTTGGTCGCCTGCAGCGCGTAGCTGGGGCGCTTGGCAGCCTCCAGCAACTGGGCCAGCCCCGTATGGGCGGCCTGCGGTAGCTTTTGGGCAAGCACGGCCAGCAAGGCATGGCAATCCATCTCGGCGCGGTGCGCGTCGTAGAACCAGCCGTTGGCCTGGGCCAGACTCTCCAGCTTGGAGGAGCTTTGGCCTTGGGCCTTCCAGTCGATATCGGCAAACGAGCAGGCCCAGGGCACCGGCGCAAACTGGGCCAGGCGGCTTTCTACAAAGGGGCGGTCAAACCCGGCGTTGTGCGCCACGATCAGGTCCACGCCTTCTAGCAACTGCTTGATGCGGTCCTCGTCCAGATGCTGGCCCTGCACGTCCGCATCGTGGATGCCGGTCAGAGCCACCACCTCGGGAGGAATCGGCCTGCCGGGGTCTTCCAGACCGTCATACACCTGCACGTCTCCCACCGGCAAGCCGGTGGCTACGTCAATGTCCACGCGCAGCATGGCCAGCTCGATGATGCTGTCTTTGCTGGCGTCCAGGCCGGTGGTCTCGGTGTCCAGCAGCACCACACGCACCGCCTGGCCGCTGAGCGTACCCGGCCATGTCAGCAGTGGCTTGAGGCGTCGCTGCACCCGGTAATCAGGGTGGGACTCCAGCTTGCGGGCCATTTCCTCCCAGGCATCATCCGATGGAGTGTGCGTCTCGGTCGCAGTCAGCTGTACCGTGAAAGGCGGCGCCGATTCTGCTGCAACCTTCTTGGCAGTTTTGGGTTTGGCAGCGCGCTTAGCGCGCACGGGTTTTTCACTGGCGGCAAGTGCCAATTCCGGGAACAGTTCGAGAGCGACGGCTTGCGTATTCAATGAGACCCCTTGATTCAGACGCGTGACGGAAAGAGCCTGCATTATTGCCCCTATCATCTTCCCCACGCCCAGAATAGATACGAGGAACTTGCATGTCCGCTGCCACCCGGTCCGTCATCCCACCCAAACCGCTCAAGGGCGTGCGCATTCTCAGCCTGGCGCTGAACCTGCCAGGCCCGGCTGCCCTGATGCGCTGCCGCCAGATGGGTGCCAACTGTGTCAAGCTGGAGCCGCCGCCCCACCCTTCCTTTCCCCAAGGGGCCACCGGCGATCCGATGTCCTTCTACAGTCCCGGTGCGTACGACGCCATGCACCAGGGCATTCGCAGCCTGAGCGCCGACCTCAAGACCGACAGGGGCCGCGCCGCACTGCACCGGGAACTGGAAAAGGCCGATGTGCTGCTCACCTCCTTTCGCCCGTCCGCGCTGAACAAGCTGGGGCTGGACTGGAAAGGCCTGCACAAGCGCTACCCCCAGCTCAGCATGGTGGCCATCGTCGGTGCCCCGGGCGCGCGCGCCGAAGAGCCCGGCCACGACCTTACCTACGTGGCAGAAAACGATCTGGTCACCGGACTGGAATTACCCGCCTCGCTGTATGCCGACATGGGGGGCTCGTTGGTTGCGTCCGAGGCCGTGTTGCAGGCGCGCCTGCTGTTCCTGCAAAAGGGGAAAGGCGTTCGGTTAGAGGTCGCGCTGTCCGAAGCGGCTGCCTATTTGGGGCTGCCTCGCGCCTGGGGCCTGACCACCGCCAAAGCCATGGTGGGTGGCGCCCATGCTGGCTATCAGGTCTACGCCTGCAAGAACGGCCGCGTGGCCGTGGCGGCACTGGAGCCCCACTTTGCTGCAGCACTGGCGCAAGCGGCAGATCTACCTGCCAACGCGGACATGCTGTCAAAACAGACCCATGCCGCACTCAAGGCATTCTTCGCTGGCAAGACGCGCCAGCAGCTCGACACATTGGCGGCGACACGCGACATCCCGCTGCACACCTTGCGTTAGAAGGACATCGCCATGGGCAGCAAACACGTCATCGTCATCGGCTCGGGCATTCTGGGCGCATCCACCGCCTGGCACTTGGTGCAAGCAGGTGCGCGCGTCACCATTCTGGAGGCCGCGGAGCCCGGGGGCATGGCGACGCGCGATTCGTGGGCCTGGCTCAATGCCAGCTGGGGTAATCCGGAGCCCTACTTCCGTCTGCGCATACGTTCGATGCAGGAGTGGAAGCGGTTGCAACAGCAAGTGGCGCAATTGCAGGTGCAGTGGAGCGGTGGCCTGCTGTGGGACCTGCCGCCTGACGCGCTGGAAGCCTACGCCGGCGAGCACAGCGCCTGGGGCTATGGCATCGAGCGCGTGGATGCTGCACGGGCGCTGCAGATTGAACCGGCCATATTGCAACCTCCTGAGCAAGCCCTGTATGTGGCACAGGAAGGCAGTGTCGATCCGCTGGCTGCCGCCATGGCACTGCTGGCGGGAGCGCAGGATGGTGGCGCGCAATTGCTGGCCCACACCCCGGCGACCGGACTGCGTATGGAGCAGCATCGGGTCATCGGTGTGGATACCCCGCAGGGCCTGCTCGAAGCCGATGAAGTGGTGTTGGCCGCTGGCATAGGCAGCGCTGCCTTGCTCAATGACTTGGGTTTGCACTACCGCATCGATGCTCCTCCCGGTCTGCTGGTGCACTCCAAGCCGACCATTCCTCTGCTGAGAACCCTGCTGATGACGCCCGATCTGCATGTGCGCCAGACCACGCAAGGCCGTCTGGTGGCTGGCACAGACTATGCCGGTGACATTGCCGGCGCAGATCCGCGCGAACTTGCCCGGCAATTGCACGGCAAGGTGCAGGCCATGGTGCGCGGCGCCGAGCAGTTGGAGATGGACTTCTACACCCTGGGCCGGAGACCTACGCCTGGTGACGGGTTTCCCATGGTTGGCCGGCCGTCGGGCCTAGCGGGCTTGTATCTGGTCCTCAGCCACTCCGGCATCACGCTGGCGCCGGCACTGGGCCTGTTTGCGGCTGCAGAACTGCTGCAGGGCGTGCGCGACCCGCTGCTCATCCCCTACCAACCGGACCGGCTTCTGCAGAATAATGGATAGGCAAACCAAGAACAGCGTCTGAAAGGAGAAGGGTGACCATACGAGCTGGCTTCATCGGGAACCTGCGCACATTTGTGGCATGTGCGTTGGTAGCCGTGGTCCCCACGAGCCACGCGCAGACTCCGCAGCTGACCATCACCTGGATGCTTTGGGACTCCGCGCCCGGCGTCATTTTTTCAGACGGCAAGCCTACCGCCGGCTATGTCTTCAGCATTACCAAACTGCTCACTGACGCTTGGCCCGAAGCGCAGCACAGGCTGGTGCGGACCACCATAGAAAACGCCTGGAGCAATCTGGACCGCGGTTTGGAAGCCTGCTATGCCAGCGCACTGATCACCCCGGAGCGCGAGCGCAACTACTACATGACACAGACACTGGTGGTACCGTCATTGGCCATCGTTGCCAGACCGGAAGCTGTGTCCAGATTGCCGAAAAACAGCAAAGGCGAGGTGCTGGCGGCGGAGCTGTTTGATAGCCAGGAGCTGCGCGGTATTCTGGCAACTAACCGCAGCTACACCGCACTGCTGGACGCCTTGCTCAAGAGCCGTGCAGAAGGGTCCAACATCAGTTACGCAAAACAGCTCAGCGGCAGCAGCAACATCCTGCAGATGCTGGCCGGCAACCGGGGCGACTACACCATTGAATACGCCACAGCAGCCTTGTACCAGGGCACACGCACGCCGGAAGTGGCGCAGAGCAATCTGCAGGTGTTACCGATTGCGGGTTTGGAGCCTGTCCCAGCAGGCATTGCCTGCCCGCGCACGGAATGGGGACGTACCGTCATAGTGAAGGCCGATGCCCTGCTGAGCAAGCTGATCACTCGTCCCGAGTACTTCGACGGCTACAAGCGCTGGCTCCCCCTTACGGAGCAGAAGTATCTGGCGCCCTACATCAGCACCTTCATCAAGCAGCGCAGCCAACCCAGCCCGGCGGGCAAATACGGCCCGCCCTGAACGCCGCTAAGCGCAGCGGAGCGCTTCTTACGAAGGCTTTCGGCCGCCTCTGGAAGCTCCGGTTACGCGCGGCGGCAAACCGGTGTGCTGGGTCAGCATGCTGCCTTTGCCGGGCTGGCGTGCGACGCGGCCACCGGCTGCGGGGCCGGTCTTGGCCACAGCCTGCGTGGAGTTCTTCTTGCGGGCGCTCTGATACCCACCGTCACCCAGCGGCTGGAAGGTGGGGATCAAATGGTGTTTGCCGTTGCCGATCAGGTCGGCGCGCCCCATGGCTTTGAGTGCTTCGCGCAGCAGCGGCCAGTTGCTAGGATCGTGGTAGCGCAGGAAGGCCTTGTGCAGGCGGCGGCGCTTCTCCCCGCGCACCACGTCTACGCTTTCCTCAGCACTCTCGGCCGTACGATGCACGCGGCGCAGCGTGTTGCGGCCGGAGTGGTACATGGCCGTAGCCGTGGCCATGGGGCTGGGATAGAAGGTTTGCACCTGGTCGGCCCGAAAGCCATTCTTCTTCAGCCAGACCGCCAGGTTCATCATGTCTTCATCCGTCGTGCCGGGGTGGGCGGCGATGAAGTACGGAATCAGGAACTGCTTCTTGCCCGCCTCTTCCGAGAACTTGTCAAACAGCTGCTTGAACTTGTCGTAGGAGCCGATGCCGGGCTTCATCATCTTGGACAGCGGGCCCTGCTCGGTATGTTCAGGCGCAATCTTGAGATAGCCGCCCACGTGATGCTGCACCAGCTCTTTCACGTACTCCGGGCTCTTGACGGCCAAGTCGTAACGCAGGCCGGAGCCTATGAGTATCTTCTTGATACCCTTGAGCGCCCTGCCCCGGCGGTACATATGGATCAGCGGGCCGTGGTCGGTGCCCAGGTTCTGGCAGATGCCCGGGTAGACACAGCTGGGCTTGCGGCAGGCAGCTTCAATCTCGGGGCTGCGGCAACCCAGCCGGTACATATTGGCCGTGGGCCCTCCCAGGTCGGAAATGGTGCCGGTAAAGCCCTTGACCTTGTCACGGATGTCTTCGATCTCCTTGATGACCGAGTCTTCCGAGCGGCTCTGGATGATGCGGCCTTCGTGCTCGGTGATGGAGCAAAAGGTGCAGCCGCCAAAGCAGCCGCGCATGATGTTGATGCTGAAGCGGATCATCTCCCAGGCCGGGATCTTGGTGGCGCCGTCGTGGCTACCGTTCTCGTCCGCGTAGCTGGGGTGCGGACTGCGTGCGTACGGCAGATCAAACACCATGTCCATCTCGGCGGTGGTCAGCGGAATGGGAGGCGGCGTGATCCAGACATCGCGGGCGGTGGCCCCCTCCCCGTGCGCCTGCACCAGCGCGCGGGCATTGCCGGGATTGGTTTCCAGATGCAGCACGCGGTTGGCATGGGCATAGAGCACCGGGTCACTCTTGACCTGCTCATAGCTGGGCAGACGGATCACCGAGCGGTCACGCGGCGGAACCCTGAGCCGCCCCTTGAGCGCCGGGTTGGCCACAAAGGCAATCGGGGAGACGCCATCTGCTTTTCCGGATGCAGCGTCACTGGCGCCCTGGGTACCGTCCTCCTTGGAACAGGTACCGCCTTGCCGGGCGGCCTGTTCGCTGGTGGTCATGTAGGGGTTGACGTGGGACTCCACCCGGCCCGGTTCATCCACGGTGGTGGAATCAATCTCAAACCAGCCATGGCCGCTTTCGTCGTCCGGCCTGCGCACAAAGGCCGTTCCACGTACATCGGTGATTTTTTCGACCGGCTCACGCGCTGCCAAACGGTGTGCAATCTCGACCAAGGCGCGCTCCGCGTTGCCATACAACAGCAGATCGCACTTGGCATCCACCACGATGGAGCGGCGGACCTTGTCACTCCAGTAGTCGTAATGCGCAATACGGCGCAGGCTGCCCTCAATGCCACCCAATATCAGCGGAACGTCCTTATAAGCCTCGCGGCAGCGCTGGCTGTAGACGATGGCAGCACGATCGGGGCGCTTGCCCGCCACATCGCCAGGCGTGTAGGCGTCGTCGCTGCGGATCTTCCGATCGGCCGTGTAGCGGTTGATCATGGAATCCATGTTGCCCGCCGTCACACCCCAGAACAGATTGGGTTTGCCCAGCACCTTGAATGCCTCGGCGCTGGTCCAGTCCGGCTGGGCAATGATGCCCACGCGAAAGCCCTGCGCCTCCAGCATGCGGCCAATCACCGCCATGCCAAAGCTCGGGTGGTCCACGTAGGCGTCGCCCGTTACCAGGATGACGTCACAGCTGTCCCAGCCCAGCTTGTCCATTTCGGCGCGGCTCATGGGCAGGAACGGGGCCGTGCCAAAGCGGGCGGCCCAGTACTTGCGGTAACTGGACAGCGGCTTGGCGGCGCGCGCGAAAAAAGACACGTCTAGGGGAGCGTTCATCAAAAATACCGGGGGGAGATAGGCCCAGAGTGTAATGTTTCACGCATGCCATGGCCTTATGAAAGGGTACTGCCGGCCTCGGCCATCCCCCGTATGCACCAGCATGAGGCACCGTACAAACCCCATGCGATTAGTTCAATCAGGCACCAAAATTGCGTGCTTTGGCCCGTAGAATCAATTTTCTATCCCATTAACTCGCCCGCGGGAGACACTTCGGGCACTTTAAGGAAACCAAATGAAGAAACTGCTTTTGACGCTGGTCGCCGTTTCGGCGCTGGCCGCTTGTGGCAAGAAGGAAGAAGCTGCGGCCCCTGCTGCTGCACCTGCGGCAGCTCCCGCTGCCAGCGCACCTGCACCTGAGGCTGCAACGCTCAAGGTCGCCATCGACCCGACCTACGAACCCTTTACCTTCAAGACCAGCGACGGCAAACCCACCGGTTTTGACGTGGATATCGCCAACGCCCTGTGCGAACAGATCAAGCGCAAATGCGAGTTCGTGGAACAAGTCTGGGACAGCATGATCCCCGGTTTGAACGCCAAGAAGTACGACGTCATCATCAGCTCCATGTCCATCACCGACGAACGTCTGAAGGAAGTGGACTTCACCGACAAGTACTACAACACCCCCAGCCGCATCGTTCTGAAGAAAACCGTCAAGTACACCGACCCGGCTTCCATCAAGGGCAAGAAGATTGGCGTGCTCAAGGGCAGCACCCAGGAGAAATACGCTCTGGGTGAGCTCAAGCCCGCTGGCGTGATCGTCAACTCCTACGAAGCGCAGGACCAGGTGTATCTGGACATCAAGTCCGGCCGTCTGGACGGTACCGTGGCTGACTACCTGGAAGTCTCCGGTGGCTTCCTGAGCAAGCCTGAAGGTGCCAACTACACCTTGGTCGGCCCCGAGCTGAAAGAGCCCAAGTACTACGGCTACGGCGCCGGCATTGCACTGCGCAAGGGTGAAGACAAGCTCAAGGGCGAACTGAACGAAGCCATCAAGGCCATCCGCGCCAACGGCACCTACAAGACTTTGAACGACAAGTACTTCAGCAAGTACAACATCGACGTCTACGGCGAATAATCCGCCCCAAGGTACGACAGCGCGTCACACAGGCGCGCTGTCGTTTTTTGTAGTTTCTTTCGCCCCCTCATGAACGCCTATTACGTCGCCATTTTGCAGGGCTCGGTACTCACAGTCGGCGTTTCTCTGGCCGCGTTGCTGGTCTCCATCGTGCTGGGCCTGCTGGGCGCCGCAGCCAAACTCTCGGGCAACCGCGCGCTGGTCATGCTGGCCTCTCTGTACACCACGGTGATCCGCGGCATCCCTGATCTGGTGGTGATGCTGCTGGTTTTCTACGGCGGCACCATCGGAATCAACCATTTGCTGGCCGCCATGGGTAGCAAAGGCAATATCGATATCAATCCATTTGCAGCCGGCGTCTTGACCATCGGCTTCATCTACGGTGCCTACATGACCGAGTCTTTCCGGGGCGCCATTCTGTCCATCCCCAAGGGCCAGATGGAAGCGGCCTGGGCCTTCGGCATGGGTCGGACACAAACATTCCTGCGCATCACGCTGCCCCAGATGGTGCGCTACGCCCTGCCCAGCTTTACCAATAACTGGCTGGTGCTGATTAAGGCAACGGCCCTGGTCAGCCTGATCGGCCTGAAGGAAATGACCTACTTGGCCAAGCAGGCCAGCGCGGCCACGCGCTCGCCCTTTGCCTTCTTCCTGTTCACCGGCGCACTTTTCCTGATCTACACATCGGTTTCGCTCTATGCGCTGCGCAAGATCAATGCGCGCTTCAGCCTGGGTGTGAAGAGGGGGTCGCTATGAAGTGGTCCGTCATCTTCGAGCCGCAGAACCTGGCGCTCTATGGCAACGGCATCCTCACCACGCTGGGCCTGCTGTTCTCCTCGCTGGGCATTGGCGCAGTGCTGGCGCTGATTTTTGCCCTGGCCCTTACCGGCCCCTGGGCACCCTTGCGCTGGATCGTCGGTGCCTACACCTATGTCATCCGCGGCACGCCGCTGCTGATCCAGGTCTACATGATTTATTACGGACTAGGCCAACTGGAGTGGATCCAGGCGCGCTGGGATGAAATCTGGCCCTGGACCTACTTCAAGGAACCGTTCTTCTGCGCCCTACTCGCCTTTGCCTTGAATACGGCGGGCTACACCGCCGAGATGCTGGCTGGCGCCATCCGAGAAACCAACGCGGGCGAGATTGAAGCGGCGCAGGCCTTTGGCATGAGCCGCTTCAAGGTGATGCTGCGCATCGTGTTGCCAAGCGCCATGCGACGCTCCTTACCGGCCTACAGCAACGAGGTGGTGATGATGCTGCAAAGTACCAGCCTGGCCAGCGCCGTGCCCAGCATGCTGGACGTGACCGCAGCTGCCAGCCGGGTGTATTCCGACTATTACCTTCCGTTTGAGGCTTACATCGCCGCCGCGGCCATCTACCTGGTTGCATCCTTTGCCCTGATACTGGTTTTTCGCATGGCTGAAAAACACTTCCTGGGTTACCTTGCACCGCGCAAACACTGAATTCCATGCAACGTACCGACCACGCTCTTTTGTCACCCAGCCTGGGCAGCCGTAAAACACTGACCAGCTTTCACTTCGGCACGCCCGGTGCCAGCCCCAAGATCTATATCCAGGCCAGCCTGCATGCCGAAGAGTTGCCGGGCATGCTCGCGGCCTATCACCTGCGTCCCATGCTGGAGGCAGCAGAAGCTGCCGGACAAATCGCCGGGGAGATCATCCTGGTGCCGGTCAGCAACCCTATCGGCCTGTCGCAACGGGTGGACCACAAGCCCATGGGTCGGTTTGAACTGGACACTTCCGAAAACTTCAATCGCCATTACCCGGACTTTGCTAAAGCGGTACTACCGCAGATTCAAGGCCAACTGGGAGCAGACCCGCAAGCCAATGTGCGCGTAGTGCGCAAGGCCATGTCGGAGCACCTGGCGGCCTGGATCCCGCAGACCGAGCTGCAGAGCATGCGCAAAACCTTGTTGACGCTCTCGCACGATGCCGACATCGTGCTGGACCTGCACTGCGACTGCGAAGCGGTGATGCATTTCTACTGCGAAGAAAGCTGCTGGCCTCAGCTCGCGCCTATTGCCCACTTCATGGGCAGCCGCGCCATTCTGCTGGCCAAGGATTCTGGTGGAGGCCCCATTGACGAGAGCCTGTCAGGCGTCTGGTGGCGCATGGCCGAGGCGCTCAAGGCCCAGGGTGTGAATCACCCCTTGCCACAGGGCTGCTGCAGCACCACCATTGAATTGCGTGGCGAGGCAGATGTGACCTATACCTATGCGACACAGGACGCCCAGGCCATCTTTTCCTATCTGGAGCACATCGGCGTACTGCAGACCGGCAATCGGCCCGAAGTCCCTGCCCCACTGTGCCAGCCCACGCCGCTGGCCGGCTCCGAGACTTTGCGCGCCACAGGACCGGGCGTCGTCACCTTTTCCGCCACGCCCGGCCAGTTGATGAAAGCCGGTGATCTGGTGGCCGAAGTGATTGATCCCATTGAGGGCACCGTGCAGAAAGTGTGTGCCGGCGTGGACGGCGTCCTCTATGCCCGCATCCGGGACCGCTATGTGACAGCCGGTTGCGAGCTCGGCAAGATTGCAGGCGCCATCCCCTTCAGAACCGGCCCTCTGCTGGGCGACTGAGCTACCTGCCCGCAGACAACACCTTGAGCATGCAGACCATGACCACAACAACCACACTCAAACTCCAGGTCGAGAACATCCACAAGAACTTTGGCCCCAATGAGGTGCTCAAAGGCGTCTCGCTGACTGCCCATGCGGGCGACGTGATCAGCATTATTGGCAGCTCCGGCTCTGGCAAAAGCACGTTCCTGCGCTGTATCAACTTGCTGGAAAAGCCCAGCCAAGGCCGCATAGAAGTCGCTGGCGAAAAGCTGCTTCTGGTCAAGGGCAAATCCGGCGATCTGGAAGCTGCAGATCCCAAGCAGTTGCAGCGCTTGCGCACCAAACTGGCCATGGTGTTCCAGCACTTCAACCTGTGGGCACACATGACGGTGCTGCAGAACATCATCGAAACGCCAGTGCACATCCTGGGCGTGCCCAAGGACCAGGCGGTGGAAACCGCGCGCAAATACCTCACCAAAGTGGGCCTCAGCGGCGTGGAAGACCGCTACCCGGCCCATATGAGCGGCGGCCAGCAGCAACGCGTGGCCATTGCACGTGCACTGGCGGTGGAGCCCGAGGTGATGTTGTTCGACGAACCCACCAGTGCGCTGGATCCGGAGCTGGTGTCCGAAGTGCTCAAGGTCATGAAGACGCTGGCACAGGAAGGTCGCACCATGGTGGTGGTCACGCACGAGATGGGCTTTGCGCGCGAGGTCGCCAATCACCTGATCTTCTTGCACAAGGGCCTGGTTGAGGAAGAAGGCAACCCGGCCACCGTGCTGGCCAATCCCAAGAGCGAACGACTGGCCCAGTTCCTGTCTGGCAGCCTGAAGTAGGCCTATGCTGTTTGGCTTGCCTTCGCCGCTGCGCGGGCTGATTGCCACGCTGCTGCTGATCGCCAACATCCTGTTCTGGGTGCCCATTCTGATGGTGTTTGCAGCCATCCGACTGGTGTTGCCCTTCCGGCAAGTACGTCTGGCAGTCGACCCCGTGCTGGTTGGCATTGCCGAAAACTGGATTGCCTGCAACAGCGGATGGATGGCGCTGACCCAGCGGACCGAATGGGATGTGCAAGGCATAGAAGGCCTGGACCCGCACAACTGGTATCTGGTGAATGCCAACCACCAGTGCGCGGCGGACATCTTTGTACTGCAGCATCTGCTGAACCGACGCATACCGCTGCTCAAGTTCTTCATCAAGCAGCAACTGATCTGGGTGCCCATCATGGGGCTGGCCTGGTGGGCATTGGATTTCCCGTTCATGCGCCGCCATAGCGAGGCCTATCTCAAGAAACACCCGGACATGCGTGCCAAGGACCAGGAGTCCACGCGGCGCGCTTGCGCCAAGTTCGCACTGATTCCCACCAGCGTGACCAACTTCATGGAAGGCACGCGCTTCACCCCAGCCAAACACGCACGCCAGCAATCACCCTACCGCCATCTGCTCAAGCCCAAGGCGGGCGGCGTGGCACTGGCCATGAATGCCATGGGCAACAAGTTCCAGGCCGTGCTGGACGTGACCATCGTCTATCCGGATGGCATCCCGCACTTCTGGACTTTTCTGTGCGGTGGCATGCGGCGCGTCATCGTGCGCGTGCAGAGCCGGCCCATCCCGTCGCATTTATTGCAGGGTGACTACGGCAGTGACCCTGCAGTCCGCGAGGCTTTCGCCACCTGGGCGCAGCAGATGTGGAGTGAAAAGGACGCACAGATCAGTGCACTGTTCGAATCCCGTTAACAGATATTCCGCCATGGTCTTGCAGTCCAGCCGCTGCGGCCGCCGCATGCTGCGGTAAGCTCCAAGCCCATGCGCCCCGCCTCCAAATCCGATTTGTTCTGGTCCTTTTCCTGGCTGGCCCTGCAGGGCTTTGGTGGCGTGGTCGCCGTGGTCCAGCGGGAGCTGGTGGAAAAGAAACAGTGGCTTACGCGGGAAGAGTTTGTTGAGGAATGGGCGGTGGCGCAGATATTGCCCGGCCCCAACGTGGTGAACCTGTCGCTGATGATCGGGGACCGCTACTTCGGCGTCCAAGGCGCACTGTTGGCTTTGGCTGGCATGCTGTTCTTTCCCTTGCTGATCGTGATGGCGATGGTGATCGCCTTCTCCGGTATTTCCGATCTGCCGCAGGTGCAGGCCGCATTGCGTGGCATGGGCGCAGTGGCTGCAGGTCTGATTACCGCCACCGGGCTCAAGCTCATTACCGCAGTCAAGCTCAATCCCATGGGCAAGAAGATGTGCTGGCTGTTGGCTGCACTCACCTTTGTTGCAATCGCCGTACTGCGCTGGCCACTGATCTGGGTATTGCTCGGCATTGGCGGAATGGCCTGCATCATTGCCTACCAGGCCATATTGCGCATTCAGGCACGCAGCAGCGGAGAGGGTGCGCCATGACCCTCACGCTCAGCTCCCTGGACTGGCTTCACTTGCTGGGGCACTTCCTCTCGCTTTCACTGCTTGCCATTGGTGGTGCCATCACCACGGCACCGGATATGCACCGCTATTTGGTGGAGCAGCAACATTGGCTGACGGATAGCCAGTTCACTTCCAGCATTGCACTGAGCCAGGCGGCACCCGGGCCCAACCTGCTGTTCATCGCGTTACTGGGCTGGAACGTGGGCATCAATGCCTCCGGAGGCCTGGCAGCTGGTGCGTCCGCTTGGCCATTGGGCTTTATGGGTGCCGCCATCGCCATGCTGGGCATCCTGTTGCCAAGCACCACCCTGACCTTTGTCGCCGCACGCTGGGCCCACAACAACCGCGAACTGCTGTCGGTGCGCGCCTTCAAGGCAGGCATGTCACCCATCGTGATCGCTTTGCTGGCTTCCACCGGCTGGATACTTTCCAGCAAGCTGGGCAGCGCCGCAGAGAGTTGGCGCCTGTGGCTGCTGACCGCGGTGGTGACACTGCTGGTGTGGCGCACCCGCATCCATCTGCTCTGGCTGCTCGCCGCAGGTGGCCTGCTGGGCGCCCTGGGCTGGGTTTAGGCGGCGCGGGCTGCGCTGCGTTGGCGCACGGCTTCGTACAGGCAGATACCGCTGGCCACGGACACGTTCAGACTTTCCACCGCACCCAGCATGGGGATGCTGACCAGTTGATCGCAGGTCTTGGCCGTGAGCTGGCGCATGCCATCGCCTTCGGCCCCCAGCACCAGTGCCACCGGTCCTTTGAGGTTTGCCTGGTACAGCGTGTGGGTGGCCGCATCGCTGGTACCAATCACCCAGATATTGCGTTCCTTGAGCTCATTGAGCGTACGGGCCAGGTTGGTCACCATGAAGTAGGGAACCGTCTCTGCTGCACCACTGGCGACCTTGGCCACCGTGGCGTTGATGCCGGCGGCGTGGTCTTTGGGTGCGATCACGGCGTGCGCACCTGCGCCATCGGCCACCCGCAGGCAGGCGCCGAGGTTATGCGGATCGGTCACGCCGTCCAGCACCAGAATCAAAGGTTGGGTGCGTTCGGCAACTGGCAAATCGGCGTTGGATGCGTCCAGGTTTTCCAGCAGTTCGTCCAGCGAATGCACCTGCTTGATTTCCTGAACGCGGGCAGCCACACCCTGGTGGCCATGGCTGCCAGCCAACTTGGCCAGACGCAGGCCGTCGGCCTCGATCAGGCGTACGCCTGCTTCAGCGACCTTTTCCAGGAACTGGCGCATGCGCGCGTCGCGCCGGGTAGGCTCGTAATAGATCTCGACGATGGATTGCGGGGCCGTCTTCAGGCGCACGCCCACGGCATGGAAGCCGAACAGAACTTTGGGGGATGACATGGGGTGATTATCGACGCTCCGTCGGGGCCTTGGTCCCGGTGCCACAATTCGCCCATGTCCCCTTCTGATCTACAAGGCTGTCTGACCTTCATCCGCGAGGCCGAGCGACTCAAGAGCGTGCTGCGCAGTGCCTATTCTTCTACCGGACGACAGGAGAGCACTGCCGAACATACCTGGCGCTTGTGCCTGCTGGCTATGGTGTTTGAATCCGAATGGAAGGAGCTGGACGCCCTGAAGATTCTGAAGCTGTGTGTTTTGCACGACCTGGGAGAAGCCTTGCATGGCGACGTACCTGCCGTACTGCAACACCAGGCACCCAACAAATCGGCGCAGGAGCGCGCAGACCTGCAAACGCTGATGCGTACCCTGCCCTACGAACTATCCAGCGCCTTCATGGCCTTGTGGGAAGAATATGAAAACGCCGCCAGCCCGGAGGCCCGCATTGTCAAAGGCCTGGACAAGCTGGAGACCATCTTGCAGCACAACCAGGGTGACAACCCGGCGGACTTTGATTACGCCTTCAACCTGGAATATGGCAACAAATACATGGGCGCACACCCTTTGCTACAGCAGATCCGCGCCCTGGTGGATGCCGACACGGCACAACGTGGTTCTAAACCACCCGCCCCGCCTCAATCGTGATGCTGCGGCTGCAGCGGTTGGCGATGCCGCGGTCGTGCGTGACCAACACCAGCGTGGTCCCCTGCTCCAGGTTCAGGGCGAACATCAGTTCCATGATTTTTTCACCGGTGGCAAAGTCCAGGCTGCCGGTCGGCTCGTCGGCCAACAACACGGCCGGGTGCATGACGAATGCCCGGGCCAAGGCCACGCGTTGCTGTTCGCCACCACTGAGCACCTTGGGATAGGAATTCAGGCGTTGCGAAAGCCCGACCCGACCCAACATATCCGTAGCAGCCTTGCGCGCGTCCTTGCGACCATCGAGCTCCAGCGGGAGCATGACGTTCTCCAGCGCGGTCAGGCTGCCCAACAACTGGAAACTTTGAAACACAAACCCCAACTTGCGTGCACGGACTGCCGCGCGTGCATCCTCATCGATGGAGAACAGGTCCTGACCGGCCAGCCGTACCGTGCCACGGCTGGGCGTATCCAGTCCGGCCATGATGGACAGCAAGGTGCTCTTGCCCGAGCCGGATGCGCCGACGATGGCCACGGTCTCGCCGGCATTCAGCGCAAAATCGATGTCCGACAAAATCTCCAGCGTGCCGGTGGAATCAGTCACTGCCTTGAAAACATGGTCAACGGAAATAATGGAATCTGACATGAAGCTCTCTTTGGTTCGCCGTCACTTTAGCGTGCTTGTGTTAATGGCAATGTTTGCAGGGCCAAACAGTGCATTCGCCCAAAAGGTCGATGGCACGCCAGCACGCACCATTCTGGTGGTGGGCGACTCGCTGAGTGCCGAGTATGGCCTGCAGCGTGGACAGGGTTGGGTGGCCCTGCTACAGGCGCGCCTGTTGTCGGGAAAATCCAAGGCTGTCGTTGTCAATGCCAGCATCAGCGGCGACACCACCGCGGGGGGGCGCAGCCGCCTGCCTGCACTGCTGGCACAACACAAGCCG
The DNA here is from genome assembly GCF_038784515.1 of Rhodoferax sp. GW822-FHT02A01. Taxonomy (NCBI): domain Bacteria; kingdom Pseudomonadati; phylum Pseudomonadota; class Betaproteobacteria; order Burkholderiales; family Comamonadaceae; genus Rhodoferax; species Rhodoferax sp. GW822-FHT02A01. The sequence continues at coordinate 4,206,082 of NZ_CP152376.1, read as the reverse complement.
GCCGTGGTGGTGATTGAGCTGGGCGGCAATGACGCCCTACGCGGGCTTCCTCTTGCCACCACACAGGACAACCTGCTGGCGATGGCGCAAGCAGCCAAGGCAACTGGCGCACGTGTGCTGCTGCTGGGCATGCAAGTCCCGCCCAACTATGGGAAGGCCTACGCCCAGCAGTTTGCGGATACGTTTGTGCATGCGGCCAAGGCGAGCAAGTCCGCATTGGTGCCCTTCTTCCTGAAAGGTGTCGCGGACGGGCCTGACGCTGCCAAGATGTTCCAGGCGGATCGCATTCACCCGATCGCCGAGGCGCATCCACTACTGCTCAGCAACGTCTGGCCGGAGCTCAGCAAGCTGCTGCGCTAGTGCAGGTGCCCGATTGGATCAGCTGGGATTTGCCGCAGGTGGTGTGGGGATACCAGCCGCGTCTTCGGGCGATTGCAGGGAATCGTCCCCGGATGCATCACCCGTTTTGCGCTCAGCCTTGGATTTGAGCTTTTCTTCTTTCTTCTTCTTTTTGGCCAGTTCTTTCTGGCGTTTTTCGTAACCGTAATTGGGTGTTGCCAAGATGTGCTTTCGTTAATTCATGGGACTGTAACATCCTGCGGCCAGCGTACCGCACCACGGTAGGCATACCAGCTGCCGTAACCCAGCAGCGGCCCGGTCACCAGCAGGCCGATTTCCCAGGGCATGAACAGCGAAACTCCGACGAGAACGATGATCAGAACACCCCAGAACAATATCACCGCAGTGTTGTGGAACATCACTTCCAGGCTGGTGATGGCCGCCGAAATGGCATCGGTATCACGGTCCAGGATCATGGGGATGGAAACCGCTGAAATGGAGTACACCAGCATCGCAAAGGCGCCACCTACGATGGCATAGGCCGCCACGAACTCCCAGTTTTCCGGATTGAAAATGGCTTGCATCACGCTGCTTGTTGAAGGCATGCCGGTATTGAAGAACACCGCAAATACCACCAACGAAGCGCGCCCCCAGAGCAGCTCCATGACGATCAACACCAGCACCAGCAGGCCCATGCTTTTGATGTGGCTGTCCCAGCAGGTAATGGAGGAGGACAGGTCGGGGGCAATACCAGCCTCGCGCCGGCGACTCACTTCATACAGGCCCATGGCCAGAAAAGGACCAACCAGCAGACAACCTGAGGCAATGCTCATGGTGTACTCAGGGCTGGACTTGAAAACCGCGCCCAGCACGACCGCCATCAGCCAGAACGCTACGCCGTAGAAACTGCTGATGCCAGGGTGTTCCACCATGTCGCGCCATCCAGAGCGCAACCAACCCAGGGGGGCAAAAAAGCCCAGCGCATGGATGACCTTGACGGGTCCTTCCGGGGGTGGGGGAACGTAAGGTGGTGGTGCTTCGAAGTCTGGCAGGGAACTCATGAATCCAGATTAACCGGAGTCAAGTACCCTGCCTACTCAGGAAAACACGGGGAGCGTCAACCCTTAGCGCAATACGCGCAGCGCCTGCTCAATATCGCCCTGCAGATCCTGAACGGCTTCCAGGCCCACTGAAAATCGTACCAAAGTGCCCTTCTCCAGGTGGGCTGGCCAGTTGGTACGCATATGGTCCAGTTCATACGGCACCACCAGACTCATGGGGCCGCCCCAGCTGTAACCAAGTTTGAAGAGCCGCAAGGCATCGCAAAACGCGTCTGCCTGGTCACGGCTGAAGCGGCCGTCCAGCATCACGCTGAACAAACCCGCAGCACCACCCACCGCATTCACACACAGGCGCTTCCAATGCAGATGTCCGGGCGAGCCGGGAATGGCCGGATGCAGCACTTGCACAAACTCGGGTTGGGTATCGGCCCATTTGGCCAGCGTGCGTGCCGCCTCATCGTGCGCTTGGTAGCGCAAGGCCATGCTGGGCAGGGAGCGCAGGATGGCTTCCACATCGTTCATTCCCACACCCAGGCCCAGACGCATATGGGTGAGCTTGAGGCGCATGTGCAAGCCCGGATCGCGGGTGATCACACTGCCCATCAACACGTCGCCCCCGCCACTGGGGTATTTGGTCAGCGCGTGTATGGAGATATCCACCCCCAGCGCGGGTGACTCGTCGGGCAGAAGGTCAAAGGGCTTGAAAGCCAGGCCCGCACCCCAGGTGTTGTCGAGTGCGGAAAGAACCTTGCGCTGCTTGCAGATGCGCAGCATGGTGACCAGATCGGGAAACTCCAGGGTGCAAGACCCGGCCGCCTCCAGCCAGACCAGCTTGGTACGGCTGGAGATTTGCGCTTCCAAATCCTGCGGATCCATGGGGTCGTAGTACTGGTGCGTAATGCCCCAGTGCATCAGCTCGCCTTCGACCAACGACTTGTTGGGCCCATACGCGTTGTCCGGCAGCAGTACTTCGTCACCGCTCCTGAGCACCGACAATGCGACCAGCGCAATGGCGGCCAGTCCGCTGGGAACCAGCAGGCACTGCAAGCCCCCCTCCAGCGTGCACAGGCGCTCTTCCAACTGATAGGAGGTGGGCGTGCCGTGCAAACCGTAGGTATAGGCCGACTTGTCTTTCCACTCACGGCTGCGCATGGCCGCCACGCTGGGAAAAATAACCGTGGAGGCCTTGAACACCCCGGGTTGGGGTGCTTCAAAACCGCCGGGTGGCTGGTAGGCGTGATGGATCAGATCGGTGACAAGTCGCTTCATACGTGGGCTTCAGCAGGCGTTCAAACGCTCCACTTTTCGATGAGTTGCTGAGGACGCAGGGCGTCGTAACCTTCGAACGGCTGGTGAATCCAGGGGTTGGTCGGCAGGAACTCCACCGAATAGTCCGGCGTGAACTTGGAAAGCGCCTTGGTCCAGATTACGGCGCTGCGCAGCTCCGTGATGGGCTTGTAGTTGTTCTTGAGCTGGCTGATCACCGCGCTGAGCGTGACACCGGAGTCCGCCAGATCGTCCACCAGCAGCACGCGCCCGGCGATTTCGCCCTTGGGTGTGGTGATGTAGTGGGCAATGTCCAGGTTTTCCTGGGTCTGTCCTGCATTGGAGCGGTAGGAGCTGGTGGACATGATGGCCAGAGGCTTGTCGAACACGCGCGACAGAATGTCACCTGGGCGCATGCCGCCACGCGCCAGACACAGAATGGTGTCGAACTCCCAACCCGACTGGAACACTTTGATGGCCAGTTTTTCAATCAGGTTGTGGTACTCGTCGTAACTTACATAAAGGTGCTTACCGTCTTCAGTCAACATCGCATTACTCCTGTTTTATCGTAATTCGCCTGCGGCTCAGTCGGCCAGATAAGGGTGACGCATCATGATGGTGTGATCGCGATCCGGGCTGGTGGACACCATGTGAATCGGTACACCGGTGACCTGCTCGATGCGCTGCAGGTACAGGCGCGCATTGATGGGCAGCTTGTCGTACTGGGTGATGCCCACGGTGCTGTCGCTCCAGCCTTCCATGACCTCATAAATCGGCTTGCAGCGCTCGATGTCGTCGGCGCCCATGGGGAGGATATCCACCGTTTCGCCGTCCATCTCGTAACCGGTGCATAGCATCAGCTCCTTGAGACCGTCGAGCACATCCAGCTTGGTGATGCACAGACCGGACAGACCATTGACCTGGGCCGAGCGCTTGAGCAGTGCGGCGTCAAACCAGCCGCAGCGGCGCGAACGGCCCGTGGTGACACCCTTCTCAGCGCCCACGGTGCTCATGTGGTATCCAGGCGTGCCGGGCTCTTCCCAAGCCAGCTCGGTGGGGAACGGGCCACCGCCCACGCGGGTGCAGTAAGCCTTGGTAATGCCCAGGATGTAGTGCAGCATGCCAGGGCCCACGCCGGAGCCTGCGGCAGCGTTGCCAGCGACGCAGTTGCTCGAGGTGACATAGGGGTAGGTGCCGTGGTCCACGTCCAGCAGAGTGCCCTGGGCGCCTTCGAACAGCAGGTTGGCGCCATGCAGATTGGCCTCGTTGAGCTCACGTGACACGTCGGCAATCATGGGCTTGAGCAGTTCGGCATGCTTCATGGCCTGGGCATAGACGGCATCGAACTGCACCTGACCGTTGGCCATGAAGGGCTTGAGCTGGTCGCCGAAATCAAAGGCCTCGGAACCCAGATAACTGACCAGAATGTGGTTGTGCAGATCCAGCAGATCACGCAGCTTGGAGGCAAACCGTTCCGGATGCTTGAGATCCTGCACGCGCAGGGCGCGGCGGGCAATCTTATCTTCATAGGCCGGGCCGATGCCGCGACCGGTAGTGCCAATCTTGGCGCTGCCGCCCTTTTCGCGGGCCACTTCACGGGCCAGATCCAGTGCCACGTGGAATGGCAGGATCAGCGGGCAGGCCTCGCTCACGCGCAGACGCGAGCGCACTTCCACGCCAGCTTTTTCCAGACCTTCGATTTCCTCGAACAGCTTGGCTGCCGACAGCACCACACCGTTGCCGATATAGCACTTCACACCGGGGCGCATAATGCCACTTGGGATCAGGTGCAAGGCGGTTTTTACGCCGTTGATGACCAGCGTGTGGCCTGCGTTGTGGCCACCCTGGAAACGCACCACACCCTGGGCGCTTTCGGTCAGCCAGTCCACCAGTTTGCCCTTGCCTTCGTCGCCCCACTGGGTACCGACCACCACTACATTTCGACCTTTGGTTGTGTTCATTTCGTGTGTTCTCAAATTGCTGTCACGATCCACTGGCCACTCACGTTTTTGAGCTCGCGGTCGCAATGGAATTCATCTACTTCACTCTCATGTCCGGGCAGGACGCAAACCACCGTTTCACCTTGCTGCCGCAAGGCGGCAATGGCGCTACGCAACGCGGAATCCTCACCCCAAGGGGCGCGGATCGCCGCGCGCAAGGGCGGCAGCTGGGCCGCAGTCGCCAGTTCCTTGACGTCCAGACTGAAGCCTACCGCCGGACGCTTACGGCCAAAGACCGAACCCACCTCGTCATAACGCCCTCCTCTGGCCAGCGCATCGTGGGCGTTGGGTGCATAGATGGAGAAGCGAACCCCGGTGTAGTAGGCATACCCCCGCAAATCGGCCAGATCAAAACTAACTGACACATCGGGAAAGGCCGCAGCAATGTGGTTACCCAGCCATTGCAACTGGCTGAGCGCATGGGCAACTTCAGGAAGCACAGGCAGCTCTTTGAGAGCGTGCTCCAGTACGCTGCTGTCGCCGTACAGGCGCACCAGACTTTGAATGGCGGCGGCAATTTCCGGCTTGCACGATGCGGTGATGGCTTGCAGTTCGGTTGCATCCTTGCCGGTCAGCGCGGTATGCACCTGCTCCTGCTGAACGGCATTGAGCCCGGAAGCACCCAGCAGGGCGCCCACGATGCGCGCATCGGCCAAGTCCACGGTAAGCGGCCCGACGTGGGTGGCGCGCAAGGCATCGAGCGCCAGCGTCAGGATTTCCAGGTCGGCTTCCAGGCCGGAATGGCCATAGATTTCGGCACCGAATTGCAACGGTTCGCGACTGGCGTGTGGTCCGCCTGGGCGCGTATGCAAGACCGGGCCGCAATAGCACAGCCGCGCAACGCCGCGGCGGTTGAGCAAATGAGCATCGATGCGGGCGACCTGGGGCGTGCTGTCGGCCCGCAAACCCATCATGCGGCCGGAGAGTTGGTCGACCAGTTTGAAGGTTTGCAGATCCAGCGCCTCACCAGTCCCGGAGAGCAGCGACTCCAGATGCTCCAGCATGGGCGGCATAACGAGCTCGTAGCCATAGCATCTCGCCATGTCCAGCAAATCTCGACGTATTTCTTCGATGTGGCGAGCCTCGGAGGGCAGCACATCGGCAATGTGATCCGGAAGGACCCAAGCAGACATGGAATGAGTGGGGCTGTTAAAACGGTGATTTTACCGGCCCCGGGGACCGGTTTCAGGGCGCCAGCCACCAAATCATCAACAAGCCCGCAGAAATGCTGACCATGGCAAACATGCGGATCTGCCCGTCACTGAGCTGCAGCAGCTGTGAAAACGTACGCCGCCAGTTGCCTGGCGACACAAAAGGATAGAGCCCTTCGATCACCAGCACCAGGGCCAGCGCCATCCACAAGGTATCGCTGTCCACGCTGATTCCAGGCTATTTCTTGGCGGGCGGATTGCTTCCCGAGCCTCCGTTGCGTAGCACCTTGAAGAACTCGCTGGAAGACGGATCCAGCACCATCACGTCGCTCTTGTTGGCAAAACTGGCCTTGTAGGCGTCCAGGCTGCGATAGAACTGGGCAAATTGCGGGTCCTTGCCGAAGGCTTCGGCATAGATGCGGGCAGCTTCCGCATCGCCCTCACCCTTGATCTTCTGCGCTTCGCGATAGGCGTTGGCAATGGTCACTTCGCGCTGGCGGTCGGCATCGGCACGGATCTTTTCGCCCTCAGCTGCGCCGGTGGAGCGCAGCTCGTTGGCCACGCGCTTGCGTTCGGCTTCCATGCGTCGGTAGACTGACTCGGTAATGGCTTCCACGTAGTCGACGCGGGTGATACGCACGTCCACCACATCCACACCCCAGGGTTTGTCGCCACGCACCTTGTCCAGTACCTCAGCCTTGACGTCGGCCATGAGCGCTTCACGCTTGAGGGACAGCAACTCCTTGACGGTGCGCTTATTGATCTCTTCCTGGAAGGCATTGCGCACCACCCGGTTGAGCTGGCTGGCACCGGCAGTCTCGTTCAAGCCAACGTTGCGGATGTACTCAGTGGGCTCCGTGATGCGCCAGCGCACGAACCAGTCGATCACCACACGCTGCTTTTCGGCCGTCAGCATGGGCTCGGAGTCGCTGCTGTCGAGCGTCAGCAAGCGCTTGTCGATATAGGAAACGTTCTGAAACGGCGGTGGCAGCTTGAAGTTCAAGCCAGGCTCGGTAATCACTTCCTTGATTTGTCCAAGCGCATACACCACGCCAAACTGGCGCTGGTCCACCACAAACAATGTGGAACTCGCCAGCACGATGAGCACCAGCAGCGAAGAAAGAATCAATCCAATACGGTTCATGCGGTACTCCTAGCGAACGTCACGGTCACGGGTGCGTGCTGAATCACGCGTGCGTGCGTCCGAGCTAGCGGGTGTGCTGGTCAAAGGGGTCACCGGTATCACGGTGCTTCCGGCCGGAGCTGCGGCGGCATCATTGCTCGCAGCACCCGCGCCATTCATCTGCAATATCTTGTCCAGCGGCAGGTACAAAAGGCTGGAGCCTTGGCGCGACTCCACCACCACCTTGGTCACATTGGTGTAGATCTGCTGCATGGTGTCCAGGTACATGCGATCACGGGTGACCTGCGGCGCCTTCTGGTACTCGGCATACACCGAGCGGAAACGCTGGGCATCACCCTGCGCCTGCGCTACCACGCGCGCCTTGTAGGCATCTGCCTCTTCCTTCAGGCGGGAGGCTGAGCCCACAGCGCGCGGAATCACGTCATTGGCGTAGGCCTGCGCCTCGTTCTTCGAGCGCTCACGCTCTTGGCCGGCCTTGAGCACATCGTCAAACGAGGCCTGCACCTGCTCAGGTGGGCGCACGCCACCTTGCTGCAAATTGATGCCGACCACTTCAATCCCCACCTTGTAGCGATCCAGAATGTCCTGCATGAGCTTGCGCACCTGGGGTGCGATCTGATCACGCTCCTCGGACAAGGCAGCGTCCATCTTCATGCGACCGATCACTTCACGAACTGCCGTTTCTGCAGCCTGCACTACGGCATCCTGAGGGTTCTTGCTTTCGAACAGGAAAGCGCGGGCATCATTCAAGCGGTACTGCACGGCAAACTTGATGTCCAGGATGTTTTCGTCCTGCGTCAGCATGGCGGACTCCTTGAGTCCGGTGGCCTTGAGCACGGTGTCACGTCCGATGTCCACGGAGCGGATCTGCGTGACGAATACCAGTTCATGCCGCTGAATCGGATACGGCAGGCGCCAGTTGAAACCGGCGTTCACCGTGGACTTGTAGCGTCCGAATTGGGTAATCACCGCCTGCTGGCCTTCCTGCACAATGAAGAAACCGGTACCCAGCCAGATCAGCAGCAGCACGCCCAGGATCAGTCCGATGCCCACACCCGCACTTTTCATATCGGGCTGGAAGCCGCCGCCATTGCCTCCGCCTGGGGCGCCCTTGCCTTTGGCGCCGAACAGGCTTCCCAGCTTGCGGTTGAAATCGCGCCACAGCTCATCCAGATCAGGCGGACCGGAGTTGGCAGAAGAAGGACGCCTGTCAGGGCGACTGTTATCTGCTGGCAACTTGGAGGGCTCGGAAGGCCTGTCACCTTCGACGGACTTGCCTTCGTCCGACTTGTCTTCGCCACGCCCCCAGCGGGAGTCGTTCAGATTGAACATGCGTTTGAGACCCTGCAAAGGGCGGCTCCAGTCGAACCGGGGTAATAGGAGTTTCATTTCTTCAACATTATTGGCTTAGCGCCGATTGTGCCCAATCACGGTGCCGCCCCGTCAATTTCAGGGATATCACCAGACAAAATTTCAACGGGAGCCGAAGCCGCCACCACAGATGACAACTTCTGACGCAATTCGGCCAAGCCTTGCAGACTTTTGGCACTGACAAACACACGCGGCGTTTGCACGCCGTCAATTTCGTATTCATCCACCAGACGCACGGGACGCTGGTCTTCTGGCAATGCATCGATCTTGTTGAACACCAGCAGTTGGGGGATGTCTTGCGCACCAATCTCCGTCAACACGCGCTGAACCTGGGCAATCTGCTCCACATACCCCTCGTTGGATGCATCCACTACATGCAGCAACAGGTCGGCATCAATGGCTTCCTGCAAGGTTGCCTGAAAGGCATCCACCAGACCGTGCGGCAGGTCACGGATGAATCCGACCGTATCAGACAGGGAAACCGAACGCCCGGCCTCCCCTAGGTACAACTGCCGCGTCGTGGTGTCCAGGGTGGCAAACAACTGATCGGCTGCATAGGCACGCGCCTTGACCAAGGCGTTGAACAAGGTGGACTTGCCTGCATTGGTATAGCCGATGAGTGAAATGTTGAACGCATCACGGCGTTCACGTTGGCGTCGCTGGGTTTGACGCTGCTTCTTGACCTTGGCCAAACGCTCCTTGGTGCGCTTGATGGTTTCACCGATCATCCGGCGATCCAGCTCGATCTGCGCCTCGCCAGGACCGCCGCGCATGCCGATGCCGCCACTTTGCCGCTCCAGGTGGGACCAGCGGCGCACCAGGCGGGTGCTCAGGTACTGCAGGCGAGCCAATTCAACCTGCAACTTGCCTTCATGGCTGCGTGCGCGCTGGGCAAAGATTTCCAGTATCAGGAATGTCCGGTCATTCACAGGCAGTCCCAGATGGCGCTCCAGATTGCGCTGCTGGCCGGGGCTGAGAGATTGGTCAAACAGCACCTCGCTCGCACCAGTTTGGGCTGCCAGCAGTTTGATTTCGTCAGCCTTGCCGGAACCAATGAAAAGGGCCGCGTCTGGTGCCCTGCGTTTGCAGGTCACACGCGCGACCGGAGTCATGCCGGCTGTCTGGGCCAGCAGACCTAGTTCTTCAAGCTCACCATCGAAATTCGGCAAGCCCAGATCCACACCGACAAGTATCGTTGCGGTACCGGCTATGGCAGGATGATCTGTCAAAGTGCGCGATGCGACACCAGTGCGACCGGACCGGGCGCTGCTGTCAAATTAAGCAGCGGGAGCCTCATCACCGCTGGCTGCATTGAAAGTCACTGCACGGCCGGGAACGATGGTGGAAATCGCATGCTTGTAGACCATTTGCGTAACCGTGTTACGCAACAGCACTACGTACTGATCAAAAGATTCGATTTGACCCTGCAATTTGATACCGTTGACCAAATAAATGGAAACCGGCACATGCTCCCGACGCAGTGCATTCAGGAAGGGGTCTTGCAAGAGTTGGCCTTTATTATTCACGATATTTTCCGTGTTCGAAAAAATTGATAAGTACAAACGATAGCACACTTACCGCACATACCATGTAGGACTTGCGGATTTTCCAAACTCATATGCTGGCTATTCTTCGTCCGCGTAGGGATTGCTGGCGCTTTTCATCTGAATCCGCAAGGGAGTTCCGACCAGATTGAACTCCTTGCGGAATCGCCCTTCCAGGAACCGCTTGTAGGCCTCGGTCACATGTTCCAAGGAATTGCCATGGATCACGATGATGGGGGGATTCATGCCACCTTGATGGGCATAACGCAGCTTGGGGCGATACATGCCCGTCTTCTTGGGGGTTTGAAACTGGACCGCTTCCAGCAGCAAACGGGTCAGCACCGGGGTCGGCATTTTGCAGTTGGCCGAACGGTGCGCCTGGGCAATGGAATCCCACAAGGGCCCCAGTCCTTGGCGCTTCTGCGCGGAAATAAAGTGCACGGTGGCAAACTTGAGGAAGCCCATGCGGGTTTCTAGCGACCGCTTGACCAGCTCGCGCTGGTATTCGTCCACCGCATCCCACTTGTTGACGGCAATTACCACCGCCCGCCCGGACTCCAGGATGTAGCCTGCGATATGTGCGTCCTGGTCAGTAACCCCTTGGGTCGCATCGATCAGCAGCAAGGCAACGCTGGCGGATTCAATCGCCTGCAGGGTCTTGACCACTGAAAACTTCTCAATCGCCTCAAACACTTTGCCTTTGCGGCGCAATCCAGCGGTGTCCACCAGCTCAAACCGTTGTCCGTTGCGCTCGAACGGCACAGAGATGGCGTCGCGCGTGGTGCCCGGCATGTCGAAAGCAACCAGACGCTCCTCGCCCAGCCAAGTGTTGATCAGCGTGGACTTGCCGACGTTGGGGCGTCCGGCCACTGCCAGCTTGATGACGCCGGGGTCTTCGTCCTTACCGTCTGCGTCATCGTCTTCATCCGGCAAATGCAAAGGTGCCAGCGCCATTTCAACCAGCGTGCGAATGCCCTGCCCGTGCGCAGCGGAGATGGGAACGACTTCACCCAGTCCGAGCTCAAAGAACTCACCCAGTTGCACGCCCTGGGTCATGCCTTCGGCCTTGTTAGCAACCAGCAGACAAGGCTTGCTCAATTTGCGCAGGTACTTGGCTATGTCATGGTCCTGTGCCGAAAGCCCGCCGCGCGCATCCACGACAAAGACAACGACGTCCGCCTCGGCTACTGCCTGGCGCGTCTGTTTGGCCATTTCCTTGTAGATACCACTGCTGGCATCAGGCTCGAAACCACCGGTATCAATCACGATGTACTGGTGCTTGCCTTGCGAGCCGTGGCCGTAATGACGGTCACGGGTCAACCCGGCGTAGTCCGCCACGATCGCGTCGCGGGACTTGGTCAGGCGGTTGAAAAGTGTGGACTTTCCAACATTCGGTCGGCCGACCAGGGCTATTACGGGTTTCATGAATAAATGCGCCCTGCTTATTCCGGGCGAAATGCGTAAATGGAACCACGACGGCTCACGGCCAGCAACGTCTTGCCAGCCAGAACGGGGGCAACGGCAATACCGGAATCATCGGTCATCAGGCGGTTCAGCGCGGATCCGTCATCTTTGGACAGAAAATGCAAATTGCCGGAATCGTCACCAAACACCAGGGAGCGGCCTATCACCAGTGGCGCGCTGAGCACGCGGAAACGATAGCGTTCCACGTCCCATAGCCGGTCACCGTCCTTGCGCTTCCACGCGTACAGGCGGCCATCGCCTTCCGAACCAACGACCATGGCTGCATCACCGGAAACACCGTTGCCACCATTGGCTGTCTTGCTCCACAGTATGCGACCGCTTGCAGCATCCACACACGACACGGCGTACTGGAATGCACGCAAGCAAACCTGGTTACCTTCACGACTGAATCCTGCCACCACGTCCACCAATCGCTCAACCTCATTGGTGCCACGGGGGCTGACCACTGCAGTTTCCCAACGGGCATTTCCATTGGCGGGATTCAAACCTGCCACTCGGCCAGCAAATCCAACGACCAATGTATCACCCACCGCAGTCAACAGGCCTGCCTGTCCAAGCACAAGTGGATCACCCGTACGTGTCTGTTGCCAGAGTTTCTGTCCACCTGCCGCATCGAAGGCACTGACCGTACGGTCACTCGACAGAGTAAAGACCCGTGCGCCCGCTACCAAGGGAGCAGTCAGCGTCAAGGCTTTGAGCTTTTGACGCCAAAGGACCTTGCCTTCTTCCAGCACGATCAGTTCATTGGCGCGCGACACCACGGCAGCGTAACGACCGTCGCTTCCGACTCCGGCACTCAAGGGCGTATCCAGATGGGCGCGCCATACGTCAGCACCCGTCTGGGCGTCCAAAGCGGCCACCGTGCCATTGCCGCCAGCGACGTAGGCCCGACCATCCACGACCCGCACATCCAGCGGAAAGTCCACTGTACCCACCGATCCCGACCAGACCGCACGCACATTCATCAAGGGCACATTGGGAGCCAATGCCGCGGGCTTGGGTCGATCCGGCCCCGCACAGGCAGCCAGAACCACTGAAACCACCAGCGCAAACAAATAACGCATCACGACATTCTTCCCGTCAAAAAGAGCAATCACTTGGCCGCCGCTTGGTCGCCAGCAACCGAGGCTTTGGTGCTCTCGTCTGCCTGAGGATCAACGCCCAGGCTGTTGAGCTTGACCACCACGAGACGGCGGTAGTCCACGCCCGCGTCAAACAGCTTGTAGGCTTTCAAGTATTGCTCCTTGGCCTCGGCCTTCTTGCCTTGCGCCATGTAGATATCGCCGCGGCGGTCCGCCTGGAGTGCGGCAAACTCTTCCGCCACACCAGAATCCAGCACTTTCAGCGCTTCGTCATAGGCTTTGGCATCGATCAGCAATCCAGCCAAGCGCAGACGTCCCACCGATGCGTAACCGGCGTCCTTGGACTTTTCTGCCACCCACGTCAAAGCTGCCTTGGCAGCATCGAGCTTTCCGGCTTCATACAAGGTCTTGGCCACCAGAAGTCCAGCCTGCGGAGCGTAGGTCGTGGAAGCAAAGCGGTCTTTCATGTCGCCAAAGGCCCGCTCCAGCTTGTCGGTGTCTCCTTCATGGGAGACTTTTTCCACTTCATCAAACATGGCTGCGGCCTGTGCAGCCTGATTGCGTTGCCAATATTGGTAGCCGTTCCAGGCGGCAAACGCGCCCAGAACGACGATCAACACCCAGGTGATGGCGTTGCCGTATTGCTTCCAAAAGTGCTTGATTTCATCAAGTTGTTCTTGTTCTTCGAGATCTAGATGATTTGCCATAGGACTAAGGAGTTAAGCGATGGATTGTAGGCTCTTGCCCCACTGGGCAGCCTCTGACAAGGCGCGGGTTTGCTGGGCAACGGTGGAGTCTCGCAGCGCTTTGACAGTGACTTGGCCCTGTGCCATTTCATCAGCGCCAAAGATGAGTGCATAGCGCGCACCTGAGGAGTCTGCCCGCTTGAACTGGGACTTCATGCTGGCCATGCCTTCTGCCGTTGTGGCGTGCATCTGCACCGACAGGCCCTGACTGCGCAGGGTCTGCAGGCAGCCCATCACCTGGGGCAAAAAGGCAGCGTCGGGCACTACCGCATAGGCGTCAAGTGCAGGGCCGTCTTCAGCAGCACCCTGCTCCTTCAGAAGTTCCAGTACACGCTCGATACCCATGGCCCAGCCAACCGCCGGAGTTGGCTTGCCGCCAACCTGTTCGAACAGGTAGTCATAGCGACCACCCGCACAAATGGTGCCTTGCGAGCCCAGCTTGGTGGTGACGAACTCAAACACCGTGAGGTTGTAGTAGTCCATGCCACGCACCAGACGCGGATTGATGCTGTAGGCCACGCCGTTGGCTTCCAGCACGTCGGTGACCGTCTTCAAATGGCGTTTGGATGCCTCGCCCAGGAAGTCCAGCAGACGCGGCGCAGCTTCGATTACTGCTTGCATTGCCGGATTCTTGCTGTCCAGCAACCGCAATGGGTTGAGGTGCAACCGGCGTTTGGCCTCTTCGTCCAGTACATCCAGATGGGCTTCAAAATGCTGGATTAGCGCCGCGCGGTGGGCGTTTCGCTCTTCCGGTTGGCCCAGGCTATTGAGCTGCAGTGCGACATCGGTCAAGCCAATTTCCTGCCACAGTGCGTGTGCCATCAAAATCAGTTCGGCATCCACTTCGCCACCGGAAAAGCCCAACGCTTCGGCGCCGATTTGATGGAACTGGCGATAGCGCCCACGCTGCGGGCGCTCGTGCCGGAACATGGGACCCATGTAGTACAGGCGCTTGCCGCCGTTGTAGAGCAGAGAATGCTCGATCGCCGCACGCACCACACCTGCCGTGTTTTCCGGCCGCAGCGTCAGTGCCTCGCCATTGAGCCGGTCTTCAAAGGAATACATCTCCTTTTCGACGATGTCGGTCACCTCGCCCAGCCCGCGCACAAACAAGGCCGTGGGCTCCACGATGGGAGTACGCAGGTTTTCGTAGGCGAAACGGCGCATCAGGTTGCGCACGCGTTCTTCCAGAGCTTCCCATCGGGCGGAGTCCGGTGGGAGGATGTCATTCATGCCTTTGACGGCAGCGAGTTTTTCCACTTTGCGTGGTGTTGTTTTTTCGTTCATGCCTTGGGTGATATTCAAGCGGAAACCGCGTCAGCGCCGAAGCGCTGCTGGATGTAGTTCTCAACGACTTGCTGGAAATCGGAGGCGATATTTTCGCCGCGCAGTGTCATGCGCTTTTCGCCGTCGATGAAGACAGGCGCAGCAGGTGCCTCGCCGGTACCGGGCAAGCTGATGCCGATGTCGGCATGCTTGCTTTCCCCTGGGCCATTGACGATGCAACCCATGACGGCCACCTTGAGGTTTTCAACACCGGGATAGCGCTCACGCCAGACCGGCATCTGAGCCCGCAGAAAATCATCGATCTGCTGCGTCAGCTCCTGGAACGTGGTGCTGGTAGTACGGCCACAGCCCGGGCAGGCCGTAACGCTGGGCACAAAGGTGCGCAGGCCCAGCGACTGCAGAATCTCCGAGGCAATGACCACCTCCTGCGTACGCGACTCGCCCGGAGCAGGTGTCAGCGATACACGGATCGTGTCGCCGATACCCTCTTGCAGCAGCACGGCCAGAGCCGCGGCGGAAGCCACTGTACCTTTGGTACCCATGCCGGCCTCGGTCAGGCCTAAATGCAGGGGGTAATTGCAGCGTCTACCCAGTTCGCGGTATACGGCAATCAGGTCGCGTACACCACTGACCTTGCAAGACAGCGTGATCCGGTTGGCAGGCAGTCCCATTTCCTCGGCGCGTTGTGCGGAGCCGATTGCTGAGGCGATCAGGGCTTCGTACATCACCGGCTTGGCGTCCCAGGGTTGGGGACGGCGGCTGTTTTCGTCCATCATGGACGCCAGCAGTTCCTGGTCCAGGCTACCCCAATTCACGCCGATGCGCACCGGCTTGTTCCAGCGGACGGCAGCCTCAATCATCTGGCCGAACTGGCGGTCGCGCTTGTCACCCTTGCCCACATTGCCGGGGTTGATACGGTACTTGGACAACGCCTGTGCGCAATCTGGAAAGTCACTCAGCAGGCGATGGCCGTTGTAGTGGAAGTCACCAATGAGCGGCACATCCACGCCCATGCGATCCAACTGCTCACGGATGTAGGGCACAGCCTGCGCCGCTTCTGGCGTGTTGACCGTGATGCGCACCATCTCGGAGCCGGCCAAAGCCAGTTCCTTGACCTGAACCGCCGTCTCGATGGCCTGCTCCGTGTCGGTATTGGTCATGGACTGGATACGCACTGGTGCGCCTCCTCCAACGGTCACGACCCGGCTGCCCCAAACGACAGTTGATTGCAGCGAAGAGCGCACACGGGGTGTGGCCAACTCAATGGGCTTTTGTTGTTCCATCACTTCACCTCAAAACGGGCCACATTGTTCTTGTTCAGGGTGTCCAGGCTGAAGGGCTGTCCGCGCACCTCAACATCGGTCGCACTGACGTTCCCAACAACGACGGCCAACGGCAGCTCGCCGCCTGCCGCACCGGTTTCACCAGTCTTCAGTGTCTTCTCAAACTGCACAGTGCCTTTGGCATCGGTCACCCGCACCCAGGCTTCCGACTTGGCCTTGAATGCGATGACGGTTGGAAGGGCCACTGCTGGGGCAGACGAAGCAGCGGCAGACGGGGCGGATGCCATCTTGGCGGGCACCTGGGCCGACGACACACCGTCGGTCGCACCGCTTGCCACCACCACGGATGGGACGCTTGCCAGAGGAGCCGGGGCTGCAGGCGTTTGCGATACGCCATTTGCAGCAGTTTCAGCGGGAGCCGCCGCATCGGCTGGGGCGGCCACGGGTGCCGTGACTGCGGGTTCTACGTGGCGTTGCTCTGGGAAGAACAAGACTACCAAAGCACCCAACAACAAAGCCAGCACAGCTAGCACTGCAGGCTTGGTGGCAAAGCTTTTCAGTGATCCACCGTGATAGCCTGCGTGGCTGCGAAACGGCGTATTGATGCCACGGTCGTCCGCTTCAAATCGCGGTGCTGCCGACTGTGGCAACTTGCTCAGAATCGGTGAAGGATCTACCTTGAGCGTGCGACACACGCTGGCTGCCAGCGCCCGTACAAACACCGCATCCGGCAAGTCCTGCAAGCGGTCCGCCTCCAGCGCCTCCAGCTTCTTGACCGGAACCTTCATCGCAACGGCGAGAGCCGCCACATGCAATCCGGACGCTTCTCGCGCCTGGCGCAGCAAGGTGCCAGCGGTAATCTCGGCCTCAGCAGGTGTAGCGGCACTCACAACAGATTCATCACTCATCAAAGGCTCCGCGCTCCAGTGCCAAGGCTTCCTTGGACTGAGCAAATCGCTTGAGCAATTGAGACTCAAGCTGAGATTGGGCTTCGCGCAGACCCAGACTGCGTTCGATCTTGATACCCAGCCACAAGGATTCGGCAGAAGCGCGCTCGCTATTGTTGATACGACGCGCGTAGAACTGCGCCCTCACCCAGTCGCCGCGCTGTGCCAGCAGGTAGGCCAGGTTGTATCCAGTAATGGGATTGGAGGCATCGAGCTGATAGGAGCGTGTAAAACTGTTCTCCGCCTCGGCCAACTGCCCGCTGTTCATTTGGCAGATGCCCTGCTCCTGCCAGGTCTTGGAGCGTTGTCCGTAGTTTGGATCTGCCAATGCAGCGGAGAACATCCGCATGGCATCAGCAGGCCTCTTCATCTTGCAAAGCAACACACCATAGTTGTGCTTCACGTCCGACGAATTGGGGTTGATCGAAAGCGCCTTCTGGAAGCTGGCTTCGGCCTGTGGCAAGTCGCCGGTCTTCATCTGGATCAGGCCACGCATCCAGTAGGGCTGGAACCAGGAAGGATCGATCAATATGGCCTGCTTGACCTCGTCCAAGGCGAAATTGTTCTTGCCGTCCTGGAAATACAGCACCGCCAGCTTGAGCCGATTGTCTGCACGCTTGCGGCTTTCGGGCTCGTCGGAATCCGTGAAAGTTTCGGGCGTGGAAGACGCCGATACGCCGCTGCCCGCGCACCCGGCAACGCCACCTGCCACCAGCAAGGCCAACGTCCAGCCCAACAGAGCCGTGAGCGAAATGGATTGCAGCACTCGCAGTTTCATCATGGTTCGCAGTCTCTCAGAGTCTCGGTGGCGCCTGCCACCGGGGTCAACATAATGGTGCGCTGCTTGGCAATGCGCTTTTCCACCGCTGTGCGGTCCTGCACGTCACCGGCAAGCTGACCACAAGCGGCATCGATATCGTCGCCTCTTGTCTTGCGCACGGTGGTAACGATACCGGCATCGGCTAGCACTTTCGCAAATGCCTGCACGGCAGCGTTATTGGAGCGCTTAAGACCGGATGCGGGGAAGGGATTAAAGGGAATCAGGTTGAACTTGCACCAGCTCTGCGCCGACTGGGACTTGATGAGGTTCACCAGTTCCTTGGCATGCGCGGGCGTGTCGTTCACGCCATCGAGCATGCAGTATTCAAAGGTAATGAAGTCGCGTGGCGCAAATGCCAGATAACGCTGGCAGGCCTGCAACAATTCATGCAACGGGTACTTGCGATTCAACGGCACCAAGTTGTCCCGCAATGCATCGTTGGGCGCATGCAGCGACACGGCCAGTGCAACCGGGCAATCCTGTCCCAGGCGGTCCATCATGGGCACCACACCCGAAGTGGATACCGTGACGCGCCGACGCGACAGGCCATAGCCATGGTCGTCCAGCATGACGCGCAGGCTTTGCACCAAAGGCTGGTAGTTCTGCAGCGGCTCACCCATACCCATCATCACCACGTTGGAGATGACACGGTCCGGGGTCTTCAGGTACTTGCGCAAAAAATGCTCGGCAAACCACAGTTGACCAATGATTTCGCCCGCTGTGAGATTGCGACTGAAGCCTTGGTGGCCAGTGGAGCAAAAGCGGCAGCCTACGGCACAGCCGGCCTGCGAAGACACACACAGCGTGCCGCGATCTTCTTCAGGAATGAACACGGACTCGATGGCATTGCCACCGCCCACGTCAAACAGCCACTTGATGGTGCCGTCCGCAGAAATATGCTGGGAAATGACGTTGGGTGCCTGAATGTGCGCCGTTGTCTTGAGCTTTTCGCGCAAGGACTTGGCCAAGTCACTCATATCATCAAATTGGGCTGCGCCTTTTTGATGAATCCAGCGAAACAACTGGGTGGCGCGGAAGCGCTTCTCACCCAGCCGCTCGCAAAAAGCAGCCAATCCTTCCAGATCGAAATCAAGCAGGTTGGCCGTCATTGCATAAATTAACGTGAATAGACGTTCATGCCGGGGAAGAAGAATGCGATTTCAACCGCAGCCGTCTCCGGGGCATCAGAACCGTGCACAGCGTTGGCATCAATGCTGTCAGCGAAGTCAGCACGGATGGTTCCCGCGGCGGCCTTCTTGGGGTCGGTCGCGCCCATCAGGTCACGGTTCTTGAGAATGGCGTTTTCGCCTTCCAGCGCCTGGATCATCACGGGGCCGGAGATCATGAAGTCGACCAAGTCCTTGAAGAAGGGACGTGCCTTGTGCACAGCGTAGAAAGCTTCGGCTTCGCCGCGTGACAGATGAGCCATTTTGGCAGCCACGATCTTGAGGCCGGCGGCTTCAAAACGTGCATAAATTTGACCGATCACATTTTTTGCAACGGCGTCAGGCTTGATGATGGAAAGTGTGCGTTCGATAGTCATGGAGATTCCTGATCTGGGTTGAGTAATTTGCTTACATAAGCAAAGCTACTGATTTTAGCATTGCAAGCTAGCCCGGGCGGCCTCTCCCCCCGCGGCGTGGACCGCCGGGACCGCCTGGTCGCGAGCCACGATCCTGGCGCTGGCGATTGAAGCTATCCGCACCGATGTATCCCACCGAAGTTTTCATGGGGTCGGGCTGACCAGCGCCGCCCGAGCGCTCTGGCGCACGGTCGCCCCGCGCTCCATTACCCTTGCCGCCGCCATTGAATCCTGCGGGTGCGCGCCCTGCATTGCCATTGGCGTTGCCACCATTGGCACGCGGACCACCGGAACGCCTGCGGTTTCCGCGCGGGCCGCGGTTGCCCGGAGCGCCATTGCCGGCACCATCGCGTCCACCTTCAGCGCGCTCACCCGCCTTGCGCGGTGCGCCGGCAGCTTGCATCAGCCCGCGGATGTCCGACTCGTCCAGCTCCATCCAGGCCCCGCGCTTGAGCCCTCGCGGCAGCATCATGGCGCCATAGCGGATACGGATCAGGCGGCTGACTGCATGGCCCACCGCCTCCAGCATGCGGCGCACTTCGCGGTTGCGGCCCTCAGAGATGGTGACGCGGTACCAGCAGTTGGAGCCCTCTCCGCCCCCATCTTCAATCGAACCGAACTGTGCCATGCCGTCGTCCAGCTGCACGCCATCCAGCAACTGCTGCTTTTCTTCCTTGGTCAGGGCGCCCAGAACGCGTACTGCATACTCGCGCTCCAACCCAAAGCGCGGGTGCATCAGATTGTTGGCCAACTCACCAGAGCTGGTGAAGAGCAGCAGCCCCTCCGTATTCAAGTCCAGGCGACCAACCGATTGCCATTTGCCCTGCGGGAGCTTGGGCAATTTGCGGAATACGGTGGGGCGGTTCTGCGGGTCATCGTGGGTCACCACCTCCCCCACAGGCTTGTGATAGGCAATGACGCGCGCTGGCGGCGGATCGATTCGCACCCGGATGGGCTTGCCATTGACCTTGATGCTGTCTCCGAACTGGATGCGTTGGCCAATATGGGCCGGCTCGTTGTTGACGGATATACGTCCTTCCAGAATCAGCTGTTCCATCTCCAGCCGCGAGCCCATGCCGGCTTGTGCCAGCACTTTGTGCAGCTTGGGCGTTTCGGCCATGGGCGCGAGCACGCGCTTTGGCGGGGCGAGTTCGGTGATTTCCTCGTCGGCATCAAACTGGCCGGAAAGAATGTCGTCAAAGCGAGTGGCCGCGGTCGCGGGCACCGGTGCAGCAGAAGCATCCTCTTCAGAAGGGGCTACGGTAAACACGACGGCGCCGGGTTCAACCGGGGCTTCTTCGACCTCCTGGGGTTTTGTGGAGTCGGGTTCAGTCATAGCAAGGTTCCATCCATAGGGGGGTTGGTATCGGTTCCGGCAGAGTCGCCGGCTTCCTCTACAGGCTGCTCCGAAACGGGTAAATCCATTTGCAGCTCGGGCTCATCCGGGTTGGGCTCGGGAGCCAGCAAGGCGGGTTGCTCTTCTTCCAAAGGCATCAACGATTCAAATGCCTGGGACGCTTCGGCCGGACCTTCCAGCAAAGGCAACTGATCCAGCGACTCCAGCCCCAAATCATCCAGAAACTGTTTGGTGGTTGCGTAAAGCGCCGGACGGCCTGCAGCTTCACGGTGACCAATCACTTCCACCCAGCCGCGATCTTCCAGCTGCTTGATCAGCAAAGAGCTGATGGTGACGCCACGGATATCTTCCATGTCGCCGCGGGTCACCGGCTGGCGGTAGGCAATGATGGCCAGCGTCTCCAGCGTGGCACGGGTATAGCGCGGTGGCTTCTCGGGGTGCAGGCGGTCCAGGTACTCACGCATCTCCGGACGGCTCTGGAAACGCCAGCCAGTGGCCACGTTGACCAGCTCCACACCGCTGTTGGCCCAATCGTCGCGCAGTTCCTGCAACAGTGTTTTGAGCGTGT
The DNA here is from genome assembly GCF_038784515.1 of Rhodoferax sp. GW822-FHT02A01. Taxonomy (NCBI): domain Bacteria; kingdom Pseudomonadati; phylum Pseudomonadota; class Betaproteobacteria; order Burkholderiales; family Comamonadaceae; genus Rhodoferax; species Rhodoferax sp. GW822-FHT02A01. Next base: position 4,185,049 of record NZ_CP152376.1, on the reverse strand, counting down.
CTGCACCCAGCGCGTCGGCAAACAGCGCTCGCATGTCACGCACAGGCATCGGTTGTTGGGTGCAAATCAGCGCAGTTTCAAGCACCCGCTTTGCTTCAGCCAAGTTCATAGTCAGGCAATTTCCGGAAACATCGCCATCACGGCGACACATCAATGAGATTTCTTCGGAAGGCAAACAGGGGGAGGACCCTGTGGCGACCCTCGCAACGATGGTACGGCGTGGTCTGCAGCCCTTCAGGCTTTGCCAGATTGTAACGCAGGCACCATTTGCGCCAGTGCACGCTGCATGTCGGTGGGAAGATCGGCGTCAAACTGTAGCGGCTCGCCCGTCACCGGGTGGATAAATGCCAGCCGGGTCGCATGCAGCGCCTGGCGAGTCAGACCCAACTGGGGCAGGCCGCCGTACACGCTGTCCGCCACCAAAGAGTGACCGATGAAAGCCATGTGCACCCGGATCTGATGGGTTCTGCCCGTATGCAATTTGCAATGCACCAGGCAATGGGTGGCGTCACCGCGACGGAACTCAAAGTCGGTGCGCGCCTCCTTGCCCGACTGTGTGGCCAGGTCCACCACCGCCATGCGCAAGCGATTGCGCACATCCCGACCAATGGCCGCATCCACCGTGCGTTGCACCGGCCCGTTCCAGGCGCCATGCGCCAGCGCCAGATACTGGCGATTGACCTCTCGGGCAGCAATGGCTTTGACCAGTGCATCCATCACGACGCGGGTCTTGGCCACAACCATCAGGCCGCTGGTGTCCTTGTCCAGACGGTGCACGATACCTGCCCGCGGCACTTCCAGGAAACACGGAGCGTGGGCCAGCAACCCGTTGAGCAGCGTTCCGCTCCAGTTGCCTGGCGCGGGATGCACTACGAGGCCCGCGGGCTTGTTGACCACCATCAAATGCTCGTCCTCGTAGGCGATGCCGAACGCCACCTCCTCCGGCTTGAAAGCCTGGCTTTGCGGCGTGGGTTTGAGCTCCAGACTGATGGAGTCGCCCGCCCGAACCTTTTGCGAGGTCTTGGTAACGACCTTGCCGTTGACCGTAACCAAACCGGACTCCAGCAACTGCTGCAAATAGCTACGGGAAAATTCGCTGACCGAAAGGGCCAAAACCTTGTCCAGGCGCTCGCCGTGGTACCTTGCGTCCACCTGCAGGATGCGGATATCGGAGTCCGGCCCCAGCTCTTCCGACTCCTCGCTGCCAAGCTCAAGGGGGGTGGCCGATATAATCCCGTCCGTCTGTTTCAAGAAAGTTTCCCACAATGTTGCGAGTCAAATTATCGGTCGTTTATGCTGTGGCGCTAATGACCGCGGCCTTGGGGTTGGGTGGATGCTCCACCCCAGTCGACAAGACTGCCACCATGAGTCCCAACGCCATCTATGCGGAAGCCAAAGACTCTGCGGACTCCGGCCAGTATGACAAGGCCATTCCCCTGTACGAAAAGCTGGAAGCGCGTGCCGCTGGTACACCGCTGGCACAACAGGCCCAGCTTGAGAAGGCTTACGCGCAGTACCGCACACAGGAGCCGGCACAGGCCATTGCAACCTTGGACCGCTTCATGAAGCTGCATCCGGCAAGCCCTGCCTTGGACTACGCGATGTACCTCAAGGGCATCATCAACTTCAATGACGATCTGGGTCTGTTCTCAGCCATTTCCCGTCAGGATCTGTCCGAACGGGACCAGAAAGCCTCCAAGGAAGCCTTTGAGTCCTTCAAGGAACTGGTGGCCCGTTTCCCGAATTCCCGCTACACACCCGACGCCACCCAGCGCATGAATTACATCGTGGGTTCGCTGGCGCAGTACGAGGTGCACGTGGCACGTTACTACTACAAGCGCGGCGCTTATCTGGCTGCGGTCAACCGTGCGCAGACGGCAGTCGCAGACTACCGTGACGTGCCCGCGGTCGAAGAGGCCATGTTCATCATCTACAAGTCGTACGACGCCCTGGGCCTGACGAAGCTGCGTGATGACGCCAAGCGCATCATGGAAACCAACTACCCCAATTCTGAGTTCCTCACCAAAGGTGAGCGCACTAGCAATGATCCTTGGTGGAAGCTCTGGTAAGCGCCTCTAGCGCTTGCCGGTAGTCCGCTTCACTATTCAGCCTGCGCATTGCAGGCAAGGTGGCCAACAGTTGGCGCCCGTAGCCCATCTGGGTCAGGCGCGTATCGCACACGACTAGCACACCCTGGTCTGATTCCCGCCGTATCAGTCGACCGGCCCCCTGCCGCAGGGCCACGGCCGCCTGTGGCAAATGCAAATGCTTGAACGGATTCTTTCCCTGGCTCTCCAGAGACTTGGACCGTGCCTGCAACACCGGATCATCCGGCGGTGTGAACGGCAGCTTGTCAATCACCAGCAATTGCAAAGCTTCGCCGGGCATGTCTATACCCTCCCAGAAGGTGGCAGATGCCACCAGTATGGCGCCCCGTTGTCTATCTTCAGCGTACTGCAAAAAACGCGATAGCAGCTCGCGCTTGGGCAATACGCCCTGCACCAGAAGCTCCAGATCAGCATGCCCCTGCATGGCGGTGGCCAGGGCATCGCCAATAGTGCGCATGGCCCGAAGCGTGGTAGTTAGTACCAGAGTACGTCCACCAAGTTGCCGCGCACCCTCCAGGGCAAGTTGAGCCACCGCGTGGCTGTGCGAGGCGTCGCCAGGCTTGGGGAAATGTGAAGGCACGTACAGGGCCGCCTGCCGCGCATAGTCGAACGGACTGGGCACTTTCAGGACATGCGCACCGGCCAAACCACAGCTCTCCACAATCCAGCTCAGACCGGCATCGTGACCCAAGGTGGCCGAGGTAAATATCCAGGATTTGCCCGCCCCCGCAGTCGCATCTTCTTGCTGCGCAAACACACGGGTCTGCATGGCCAGGGAAATATCCATGGGAGACTGCAGCATGCGCACCTGACGCCCGACCTCCAGCCAGCGGACCGCGCCGGGCGGAATCGGCTGCAGGAACAATTGAAGCTGCTCCATCAAGTCGCCACACCGCTGCTGCAGCACCTGCAGCTCGGGCGCTGTCTCCGCCAGCATGTCCAAAGCGTCATGGGCATGTGCCATGGAAGCCTGGCAGGCCTGCAGGAAGTCATTCCAGCGTTCGCCAACCACACGCCACTCCATCCGTACCGCTGCGTCCTGTACAGGAAAACGCGAGCGCAAGGCCTCAGCGCCCTGCTCTATTGCCTGGGCCAGCTCAGGCCAGGGCGCAAGGCCACGCGCGTGCACTTGCGCAACACGCTCTAGGTCCCGTGCATAGTTGCTGAGCTGACCGCTGCCCAACTGCCGCCCCAGAAACTGCACGCCGATTTCATTGAGCTGGTGTGCCTCGTCGAATATCACGGTGTGCACGCTGGGGAGCAACTCTGCCACACCGGATTCACGCACATTCAGATCCGCAAAAAACAGGTGATGGTTGATCACAACCAGATCCGCTGCAAGTGCCTCGCGCCTGGCCGTGTTTACAAAGCAGCGGCTGAACTGCGAACAACGGGCACCGAGACAGTTCTCCCGCGTGGAGGTGACCAACGGCATCAGAGGTGAAGAATCATCCAGCGCTTCCACCTCGGACAGGTCCCCGGTCTGCGTGGCATGGGCCCAGCTTTCAATACGTGCCAGTTGGTGCAAGGCCCGGCCGTCATCCAGACGCCAGTCTTGCCGTGCGGATTCCAGATGGTGCAGGCATAAATAACTGCCCCGCCCTTTCAGGAGCGCCACGCGCAGTGATACACCAAGCAACTCACGCAACCTGGGAATATCGCGGCCAAACAGTTGGTCCTGCAATGCCTTGGTAGCGGTGGACACCAGTACGCGCTTGCCCGAAAGCAGTGCGGGTACCAGGTACGCATAGGTCTTGCCCACGCCCGTTCCGGCCTCCACTATCAACTTTCCCCCCTGCTCGATGACCTGCGCCACGGCCTGGGCCATTTGCAACTGACCTTCACGCGGGCGGTATTCCGGCACCGATGCAGCCAGGGGGCCGCCGATGCCAAAAGCTGCGGCAACTGCCTGGTTTTCGACCATTCAGGCGGGCTCGTCCGGAAGCAGAGATTGCTCGATACGGGCAATTTCGTCACGCAAGGCCAAGCGCCTTTTCTTCAGCCTGCGCATCATCAGCTCGTCCACCGGCGTTTTGTCAGCAGCTTGGTCAATCAGTGCGTCCAGATCGCTGTGCTCCATCCGCAGCGCAATCAAGCGTCGCTGTGGGGAATTCAAGTTAAGGCTCAAGGGGAAATAAGAATAAAAGTTTGCGCCGCTTTGGTGTTGGATCAACACCTGCTGGCTCGATAATACGACCAGAATACAGTTTACCGAGAGGAACGCTTCACGCGAGCGCAACAATGGCTACCACAGGCTACCGTCTTACCGCTTCCACCGGCATCCACAAGGGCGACCGTGACTACCAGCAAGACCAGCTGGCGCTGCTGCAGCATCCGCGCGTGAATGGATGCATCCTGGCCATCGTGGCCGATGGCATGGGTGGCCGCAGCGGTGGGCGCAAGGCCTCCGACCAGGTGATGATGACCGCCAAACAGGTATTTGACCGTTATGACCCGGCAACCGAAGATGCCTCCGCCATCCTGAAGCAGATCGTGGATGAAGCCCACTTGGTCATCAAACTCACAGCCATTTCCTCCGAGCAGGAACCCCACAGCACGATGGCGGCATTCATCATCAATCCGGGTGGCGATTGCCACTGGGCGCATACCGGTGATTCACGCATCTACTACTTTCACGGCAACACCTTCGTCAAACGGACCAAAGACCACTCCTATGTGCAGGCCCTGGTGGACAAAGGTGAGTTGACGGAGGAGCAGGCGGCAGTACATCCGCAGTCCAATATCCTGATGGGTTGCCTGGGCACCGAAAGCGATCCGCCGATTGCCTACCACTTCATCCCCCAACTGCGCGCCGGTGACACACTCATGGCCTGCAGCGACGGTGTCTGGCATTACTTCAAGAACAGCGAAATCGGTTCCGTCCTGTCCACGCTGTCTGCCCGCGAAGCCACCGAATTCCTGATCGACAAAGCCCGCTCCCGCGCGCGTGGGGGCGGCGACAACTTGTCTATTGTGGTTGTGAAGCTGGAGCCACTGGGCTGACAGCCTGGGAAGCCGCTGGACGGGGAGGCAGCGGCTTGCCGGTCTTTTCACTGATGCGTTTGGCCGCCGCCTCGCGCTTCTTGGCGGCTTCAGCCAACTTGTTGGCATAAGCCTCCCGGTTCTGCGCCTGCTGGGCAGCGGTCGGCGCCGTAGTCTCACGCGGCCCCGAGGCGGCGACGCCTGGATTGGTCGCCTTGGCGGCATGCTCCGCCTGCTTGTCCTTTTGGGCCTGCTGCCGGTCCTGCGTCGTATTGCCGGCCGAATCCAGCTCCGCCTGGGCATCCTTGTCGGCCTTTTCCTGGGTCTTCTGTTCGATGCGCTCCAAGGCTTCTGCACCTTGCTGCTTGCGCTCTGCGTCATGCAGGCTGATTTCCTGCCGCTTGAGATCGCGCAGCTTGGCCGTGCGCCTGGATTGAACGTCTTTGAGACAGCTGTTGACGATAAAGTGCTTGTAGCACTCTGCTTCCTGCGCATCAAAGGCCGCGTTTTCGCGTGCCCGCGTGGCTTCAATCTGCGCCAGAGCGTCCTGTGAGTCAGACGCCTGCGGTGGCGCCACAGCTTGTGCCCACAACGGCTGGGTGAGCAGCACAGAAAGCACCCAGGTAGCGATGCGCTTCATGTCAAACCCGTATCCACAACACGCCGCTCCAGCGCCAGGTATTCCTTGGACTGCATCTCATGGAGACGCGACACCGTGCGGGGAAATTCATGCGCCAAGGGGCCTTCGGTATACAGCTCATCCGGTTCCACCTCCGCAGAAAGAATCAGTTTGACCCGCCGGTCATACAGCACGTCCACCAGCCAGGTAAAGCGCCGCGCCTCGGACGCCAGACGTACCGACATGCGCGGCACGTCGCTCAGAAATACCGTGTGGAACCGTGAAGCGATTTCCAGGTAGTCGTTCTGCGAGCGCGGACCGCCGCACAAGGTCTTGAAGTTGAACCAGACAATGCCACCAGCTTTGCGCCAGGCGTTGATCTGACGCGACTCGATGTGGAGCACCGGGTCTTCGTCCTGCTGCTCGGCAAGCGCATCAAAAGCTTGCTTCATGGCCTCGTCGGCCTGTGGCCCCAAAGGGGTGTGATAGAGCTTGACTGCCTCCAGCGTGCGGCTGCGGTAGTCGGTTCCGTTGTCTACGCTGAGCACTTCCATGCGGCTGTTGAGCAAGGCAATGGCCGGCAGGATACGGTCACGGTGCAAGCCATTCGGATAGAGATCGTCCGGCTTGAAATTGGAGGTGGTGACAAAGCCCACACCATTGGCGAACATGGCCGACAACAGGCGATGCAGGATCATGGCATCGGTGATGTCCGCCACATGGAACTCATCAAAGCAGACCAGCTTGTAGCGCAGGGCCATGCGCCGGGCCAGCTCATCCAGCGGGTTGACCGTGCCTTGCAGGTCCGCCAACTCGCGGTGCACTTCGCGCATGAACTCGTGAAAGTGCAACCGCGTCTTGCGCTTGAGCGGAACAGAGTTGAAGAAGCAGTCCATCAGGAAGCTTTTGCCCCGCCCGACTCCACCGTACATGTACACGCCACGCGGAATCTCGGGCCGGTTGATCAGCTTTTTCAGGGCGTTGGAGCGCTTCTCCTTGTAGTGCGTCCACTCCTGGGCACAGCGGTCCAGGGCCGCAACGGCGCGCAGCTGCGCCGGGTCGGCTTTGTACCCGCGCGCGGCCAACTCCGCTTCATAAGTCTCTTTGACGCTGCGCCGCACCGGCTTTTGTAACCGCGTCGGATTAGAAGTTCAAGGTACGCTTGTCCACTGCCAGAGCGGCTTCCTTGGTCGCCTCGCTCAGGGAGGGGTGCGCATGGCAGATACGGGCGATGTCTTCTGCGCTGGCCTTGAATTCCATGGCCACCACGGCTTCGGAGATCAACTCGCTGGCCATGGGGCCCACGATGTGGACGCCCAGGATTTCATCGGTGGTTGCGTCCGCCAGGAACTTCACCATGCCCGTGGTGTCGCCCAAGGCGCGTGCCCGGCCATTGGCGAGGAATGGGAATGTGCCAGCCTTGTACTTCACGCCATCGGCCTTGAGCTGCTGCTCGGTGCGGCCCACCCAGGCGATTTCCGGGCTGGTGTAGATGACCCAGGGAATGGTGTTGAAGTTCACGTGTCCGTGTTGGCCCGCAATGCGCTCGGCCACGGCAACGCCCTCTTCTTCTGCCTTGTGCGCCAACATGGGACCGCGCACCACGTCACCCACGGCCCAGACGCCGGGCACGTTGGTCTTGCAGTCACCATCCACCACAATGGCGCCACGCTCGTCGAGCTTCAGGCCAATGGCTTCGGCGTTCAGGCCAATGGTGTTGGGCACGCGGCCGATGGAGACGATGAGCTTGTCGGCATCCAGGGTCAGTGCTTCACCCTTGGCGTTGGTGTAGGCGATGGACACGCCCTTCTTGCCGTTCTTGATTTCGCCGACGGTTACGCCCAGCTCGATCTTCAGGCCCTGCTTGTCAAAAGCCTTCTTGGCTTCCTTGGCGATCTGTTCGTCCACAGCGCCCAGGAATGTGGGCAAACCTTCGAGGATGGTGACTTCCGAACCCAGACGGCGCCACACGGAGCCCATTTCCAGGCCGATCACACCGGAGCCGATCAATGCCAGCTTCTTGGGCACCGCGCCCACGCGCAATGCACCGTCGTTCGACAGGATGTTTTCCTCGTCGAAAGGCGTCCCGGGCAAGGCACGTGCGTTGGAACCGGTAGCGACAATGACTTGCTTGGCAGCAATGGTCTCTTCGGTCTTGCCCGCAACGGCGACTTCAATACCGCCTTCGACAGCCTTCACAAACGAGCCACGTCCATGGAAGAAAGTGACCTTGTTCTTCTTGAACAAGTACAGGATGCCGTCGTTGTTCTGCTTCACAACGGTGTCCTTGCGGGCAATCATCGTGGCCACATCCATCTTTAGGTCCTTGACCGTAATGCCGTGGTCGGCGAAGTGGTGGTTGGCCTGCTCGAAATGCTCGCTGGACTGCAGCAGGGCTTTGGAGGGAATGCAGCCCACATTGGTACAGGTTCCGCCAGGAGCCGGGCCACCCGCTGCGTTCTTCCACTCATCGATACATGCAACGTTGAAGCCCAGTTGGGCCGCACGAATGGCAGCGATGTAGCCGCCAGGACCACCGCCAATAACGACCACATCAAATTGTTTGCTCATGATTCACTCTTTCGTTATCCACATCTGACACGCGTGACGTGCCTTTGTTCAAGAACACCGCGGAACTGGCTTCGCCAGGCCGCGGGTGTTGCCCCCTGCAAGGGGGAAAGCGAAGTGCACGCAGTGCACGTAGCCGGGGGGTGTATCAAATGTCAAACAGCAAGCGTGCTGGATCTTCCAACGCTTCCTTCATGGCCACCAGACCCAGAACCGCTTCACGGCCGTCGATGATGCGGTGGTCGTAGGACATGGCGAAGTAGTTCATGGGACGCACCACCACCTGACCGTTTTCCACCATGGCGCGGTCCTTGGTGGCATGTACGCCCAGGATGGCCGATTGCGGCGGGTTGATGATGGGGGTGGACATCATGGAGCCGAAGGTACCGCCATTGGAGATTGAGAAGGTACCACCGGTCATTTCTTCCATGCCCAGCTTGCCGTCACGTGCCTTGACGCCGAACTCGGCAATCTTCTTCTCGATCTCGGCAAAGCTCATCTGGTCGGCGTTGCGCAGAATCGGCACCACCAGACCACGGGGGGAACCCACCGCAATACCAATGTCGAAGTAGCCGTGGTACACGATGTCGTTGCCGTCCACCGAGGCATTGAGCACCGGGAACTTCTTGAGCGCGTGCACTGCGGCCTTGACGAAGAAGCTCATGAAGCCCAGCTTCACGCCGTGTTCCTTCTCGAAACGCTCTTGCATGCGCTTGCGCATTTCCATGACCGGGGCCATGTTGATTTCATTGAAGGTGGTCAGGATGGCGTTGGTGGACTGCGATTGCAGCAGACGCTCGGCCACGCGCGCGCGCAGACGGGTCATGGGCACGCGCTGCTCAGGACGGTCACCCAGGCTGGGCGCGGCAGGTGCGGAAACCTGCGGCAATGCCTTGGTCGGCACGCCGGTAGGGATCACCGCGGCCGTGGATTGCACGCCACCTGCGACAGCGGCCAGCACGTCACCCTTGGTCACGCGGCCGTCTTTGCCGGTGCCACTGACGGCACCCACAGCCAGGTTGTTGTCGGCCAACAGCTTGGCAGCAGCTGGCATCGCAACGCCAGCCTTGCTGTTGGAAGCCGGGGCTGCAGCTGCAGGTGCCGACGCAGCGGGAGCCGCCGCCGCAGCGGCAGGCGCAGCTGCGGCGGCGGCAGCGCCAGCTTTTCCTTCGGTGTCGATGCGGGCAATCAATTGCTCTGCAGCGACAGTGGCACCATCGCCTTGCACCAGCTCAGCCAGTACGCCAGCGGCCGGCGCGGGGACTTCCATCACCACCTTATCGGTTTCAATTTCGATCAGGATTTCATCGACCGCAACCAGATCACCGACTTTTTTCTTCCACTGCAACAGCGTGGCTTCAGCAACCGATTCAGACAGCTGCGGGACTTTAACTTCTACGATAGCCATATCAATTCTTTCGTGTTTTATTTGGTGAGCACAAAGCCCTTGAGCTTGCCGAACGCGCCTTCAACCAGCGCCTTTTGCTGTTCCTGGTGCAGATGCGAATAGCCGACTGCAGGAGAGGCAGAGGCGGCACGTCCCGAGTAACCCAGACGCTGGCCATCGGCCATGTTTTCATGCAGATAGTGCTGCACGAAGAACCAGGCGCCCTGGTTTTGCGGCTCATCCTGGCACCACACAACTTCCGTCGCATGGGGGTACTTCTTCAGTTCGGTCGAGAACGCCTTGTGCGGGAAGGGATACAGCTGCTCCACACGCACGATGGCCACGTCGTCGTGTCCTTTTTCCTCGCGCTTCTTGACCAGGTCGTAATAGACCTTGCCGGAGCAAGCCACCACACGTTTGACCTTGTCGGCCTTGATGTCCTTCTGCTCGGGCAGGATGGTCTGGAAACCACCCTTGGTGAACTCGGACAGCGGAGAGGTTGCGTCCTTGTTACGCAGCAGCGACTTGGGCGTCATGATGACCAGCGGCTTGCGCAGGTTGCGCACCATCTGGCGACGCAGCACGTGGAAGATCTGGCTGGCGGTGGTGGGCTGCACGATCTGCATATTGGTGTCAGCCGCCAACTGCATGAAGCGCTCCAGGCGGGCCGAGCTGTGCTCGGGGCCTTGGCCTTCGTAACCATGGGGCAACATCAGGGTGATGCCGTTGACACGACCCCACTTCACTTCGCCGGAGGCGATGAACTGGTCGATCACCACCTGGGCGCCGTTGGCGAAGTCGCCAAACTGGGCTTCCCAGATCACCAGGGTGTTGGGATCGTTGGAGGCGTAGCCATATTCAAAGGCCAGCACCGCCTCTTCGGACAGGATGGAGTCGATGACGACAAAGGGTGCCTGGTTTTCGGTCACGTTAGCCAGGGGCACATAAGTGCCGGTATCCCACTTTTCGCGATTCTGGTCGTGAATCACGGCATGGCGATGGGTGAAGGTGCCGCGTCCGCTGTCTTCGCCGGATAGACGCACCGGATAACCGCTTGCCACCAGGGTGGCGAAGGCCATCTGCTCGCCCATACCCCAGTCCACATTGACCTCGCCACGGCCCATGGCGGCACGGTTCTCATACACGTCCTTGACCAGCTTGTGGGCCGTAATGCTGGCGGGGATGGTTGTGACCTTCTCGGCCAGGCGTTTCCACTCGGCCAAGGGTACCGCGGTGTCACCCGCATCGGTCCACTTCTTGCCCAGGAACGGTGCCCAGTCCACCGCAAATTTGCTCTTGAAGTTGGTCAGCACCGGATCATCCGTGTGCTTGCCGGCGTCCATGGCGGCACGATAAGCCTTGACCATGTCGTCGCCCAAAGTTTCGCCCAGGCCTTGTGCAGCCAAACGGTCCGCGTACAGCTTGCGGGTACCGGGGTGCTGTGCAATCTTCTTGTACATCAGCGGCTGGGTCAGAGCGGGGGTGTCCTGCTCGTTGTGGCCCAGTTTGCGGTAGCAGACGATGTCCAGCACCACATCCTTGCGGAAGGTCATGCGGTATTCCAGCGCCAGCTGGGTTGCCAGCACCACGGCTTCTGGATCGTCGCCGTTGACGTGGAGCACAGGCGCTTCCACCATCTTGACGATATCGGTGCAATACACCGAGGAGCGCATGTCGCGCGGGTCCGATGTAGTGAAACCAATCTGGTTGTTGATGATGATGTGGACGGTACCGCCCGTGGTGTAACCGCGTGTCTGTGCCAGCGCCAGGGTTTCCTGGTTGACACCTTGGCCACCAAAGGCCGAGTCACCGTGCACCAGTACCGGCAGCACTTGCGCACCCTTCACGTCACCACGACGGTCCATACGGGCCCGCACCGAGCCCTCCACCACCGGGTTCACGATTTCCAGGTGGGAAGGGTTAAATGCCAGCGAGAGGTGCACCGGTCCGCCATCGGTCGCCAGATCGGAACTGAAGCCCTGGTGATACTTCACGTCGCCGGCTGGCAGGTCTTCAGGAGCGGTATGCTCAAATTCGGCAAACAGGTCCTTGGGCATCTTGCCCATGGTGTTGACAAGCACATTCAGGCGGCCACGGTGGGCCATGCCGATTACTACTTCTTGCACACCCTTGATGCCGGCTGCGTTAATCAGCTCATCCATGGCGGCGATAAAGCTCTCGCCACCTTCCAGCGAGAAGCGCTTCTGGCCCACGAACTTGGTGTGCAGGAAGCGCTCAAGGCCTTCGGCTGCGGTCAGTCGCTCCAGAATGGCTTTTTTCTTTTCTGCACTGAAATTGGGTTTGCTGCGAATGGATTCGAGCTTTTGCTGCCACCAACGCTTTTCAGCCTGCTCGGTGGTGTACATGTATTCAGCGCCCAAGGTACCGCAATAGGTTTCACGCAGCGCATTGAGCAGCTCGCGCAGGGACATGCGGTCCTTGCCGAAAAACGTGTTGCTGGTATCGAACACCGTTTCCTGGTCGGCATCGGTAAAGCCAAAGTACGCAGGGTCCAGGTCGGGAATAGCCGGACGTTCGGTACGCTTGAGGGGGTCGAGATCAGCCCAGCGTTGGCCGACATTGCGATAGGCGGCAATCAGCTGTTGCGCCGCAGTGCGCTTGCGCCCCATTTCGGCGTCGGCGCTGGCCAGCACCACCTTGGTGCCGCCGGACTTGGCCCGCTCTGCAAAGGCGTTGATGACGGGCAGATGCGGCACGTCTTTGGCATTCGTGCCATCCACCGCGGGCACGTGCTGCAGTGCGTCGAAATACGAACGCCATGAATCGGGAACGCTACCGGGGTTGGCCAAATAGTTCTCGTACATCTCTTCGACATACGGGGCATTGCCACCAAACAGGTAGGTATTGTTTTGGTACGCCTGGTATACAGACGACGCGGAATCACTCATATTGCGCTGACCTCCGTTCCCCTTCAGGGAACATTAGCTGGTTAAAGCTGGTTTATTAACCTTCCGCGACACGGCTGAACCGATTGGCGGATGCGACTGTGGCATTGGAAGGACCTTCGTTGCGGACTGGATTGTGCCACTGATTCGTATAAATAGCTGCACTTCACCGGCCTTTTACTCGACGACTGACGGTCAGCTGACTACCAAGTCCTTGATTTGCTGCAGTGCACCAGGGTCTTCCATGGTGGTCAGATCGCCAGGGTCGCGACCCTCGCAAACGGCCTGAATGGCGCGGCGCAACAGCTTGCCACTGCGGGTTTTGGGCAGCACATGCACGAACCGCACGCGCGCCGGGCGGGCTACCGCACCAAGCTGGTCATCCACCACTTTCATAATGGCGCCTTCCAGCTTCAGTGCGTCGGCGCTGGCGGACGCCACACTGGGGTCCTTGAGCACGACGAAGGCCACTGCCACCTGGCCCTTGAGCTGATCCGCCACGCCGACCACCGCCACCTCGGCCACATTGGCGTGACTGCTGATGCTTTCCTCAATCTCGCGGGTGCCCAGGCGATGACCCGCCACGTTGATCACGTCATCGGTACGGCCCAAGATGAAGAAGTAGCCGTCTTCGTCCTTCACACCCCAGTCGAAGGTGCTGTACATCACCCGGTTGTGGATGCTGGACCAGTAGGTTTTGACAAAGCGTTCGTCGTCACCCCAGATGGTTTGCAGGCAGCCCGGAGGCAGCGGGCCTTCCACGGCGATGACGCCCTTCTTGTTGGCTTCGTTGATTTCCTCGCCCGTGGTCTCGTCGATCAGACGCACGTCGTAGCCATAAACGGCCTTGCCTGGGGAGCCAAACTTGGTCGGGGCTTTTTCAACGCCATTGCAGATGGCCATGATGGGCCAGCCGGTTTCGGTTTGCCAGTAGTTGTCGATGATGGGCTTGTTGATGGCGCCCGAAATCCAGGTCGCAGTCGGCTCATCCAGCGGTTCGCCCGCCAGGAACAGTGCCTTGAGGCTGGACAGATCGTATTTGGTGAGGAAGGACGGGTCCTGCTTCTTGAGCACGCGCGCCGCCGTGGGCGCGCTGAACATCACGCTGACCTTGTACTTTTCCACCAGCTTCCACCAGATGCCAGCGTCGGGACGGATGGGCAGGCCTTCGTACATGATGGTTGCCATGCCGGCAATCAGCGGGCCGTAAATGATATAGCTGTGCCCCACCACCCAGCCGATATCGGACGTGGAGAAATAGGTCTCTCCCGGGTTGCCCATATAGATGTGCTTCATGCTAGCAGCCAGTGCTACTGCATAACCCGCGGTGTCGCGTTGCACGCCCTTGGGCTTGCCGGTGGTGCCGCTGGTGTAGAGGATGTAGCTCGGGTGGTCGGAATCGACCCACTCGCAGGGCACTTGTACATTCAGATTGGCTTCGCGCAGTGAGGCGTAATCTTCGTCGCGTCCGGCAACCTTGGGGAAATCGGCCAGGCCGCGGTTGACCATGAGCACCTTGGCTGGCTTGTGGCTGCTCAGCGAAATGGCTTCGTCCAGCAGGTGTTTGTAGGGAACCACCTTGCCGCCGCGCATGCCTGCATCGGCGCTGACGATGGCAACCGGCTTGGCATCTTCAATACGGCTGGCCAGGCTGTGGCTGGCAAAGCCACCGAACACCACTGAGTGAATGGCGCCAATGCGCGCGCAGGCCAGCATTGCAAAGCAGGCCTCGGCGATCATGGGCATGTAGATCAGTACACGGTCCCCCTTGCTCACGCCAAGAGACTTGAGAATGGCAGCCATGCGCTGCACCTCGGCGTGCAGCTCACGGAAGCTGTAGGCCTTTTCAATATCCGTTTCGGTGGAGACAAAGACCAGCGCGTTCTGGTCCGGGCGCGTGGCCAGATGACGGTCCACTGCGTTGTAGCAAAGATTGGTCTGGCCACCGGCGAACCACCGTGCAAACGGCGGATTGCTGTAATCGCAGACCTTGTCAAACGGCTTGTGCCAGTCGATCAATTGGGCCTGCTCGGTCCAGAATCCGTCCCTATCGACGATGGAACGGCGATGAAAGTCTGCGTATGCGGTCATTGTGCGGGTCTCCGGAGCCTTGTATTGCGGGGAAAACTGAATTCTTAATTATGGGCAAGCAACTTGCTGCAAGCTGACTTGCCCCACCGCCAGCATCCGATCAGTCGTCGCCGCCCACCTTGGAACTGCGCGAGATGGCGCGCACCAGCCAGATCGCGCCCAACACAGCACCGGCAAAACCGAAAAATCCAAACATGGGTAACCCAAAGATGGTAGGCCCACCTTTCACCGTCATGACAATCGACGAGCCAATGATGAGTGACGCAATCACGAGTGCCATGGATATCCGGTTGGCGGCTCGGTCGATCTGATCCCCCACCCGCTTCAAATGGGCCAACTCGATGCCGACCTGCAGGCGACCGCGGCGGGCGTTGCGTAGCAATTGGGAAAGGTCGTGCGGAAGCTGCTCGGCAAGCGCCAAGGTACGACGCAGCATCTTCCAGCCCCGCGTAGCGACCGCCTTGGGGCTATAGCCGGCACGCACCACCTGTCGCAACAGCGGCGTGGCCTGCTCAGCCATGTGAAAGTCCGGATCCAGGCCGCGGCCCATGCTTTCCAGCGAAACAAACGCCTTGATCAGCAGCGCCAGATCAGACGGCAAGCTCAGGTGGTTGTAACGCAGGATGGCCGTGATGTCGCCCAGCATCTGGCTCAGACTCAGATCCGCCAGCGGCAAACCATGGTACTGGTCCACGAAGGTTTCAATCTCGTTTTCGAGCTGGCTCAGATTGGCCTGATGCTCGTCGCCAGCCCAGTCCAGCAATACTTCGGCAACTGCCTGCGGCTCGCGCTCCACCAGCCCCAACAGAAGCTGCAGCAACTCGGATCGACGGCGCGCGGACAGGCGCCCGACCATGCCGAAGTCGATAAATGCCACGCGGTTACCGTTCAGGTAGAACACATTGCCTGGGTGGGGATCGGCATGAAACAGGCCGTCCTGCACGATCATCTTCAGCACCGCCTGCGCACCGCGCTGCGCCAGCTGGGACCGATCGAAGCCATCCTGCGCAATCAGTTGCTCCAGGTGGCTGCCCGAAACGCCTCCCATATAGTCCTGCACATTGACGCGGGCGTTGGTGTGCTGCCAGTGCACGCGCGGAATCACGATGTGGGGCAAGGCCTTCATGTTGTTCGCAATCCGCTCGGAATTGCGGCATTCGGCCGCAAGATCCAGCTCCTGCCGCAAGGACTTGCCGAATTCGCGCATCAGCAATTGGGGGCGGTAGGGCTTGAGCCATGGCAATTCGGCTTCGGCCATTCCCGCCAGATGACCCAACAGGCGTAAGTCAGCCTCAATGACTTCTGCAATGCCTGGCCGGCGGATCTTGACGATGACTTCAGTCCCGTCCGCCAACCGGGCCCGGTGTACCTGCGCAATGGAAGCAGCCGCCAGCGGCTGCGGGTCAAACCAGGCAAAGACCGCTTCGGGTTCGCCCCCCAGATCCTCACGCAGTTGGAGTCGCAGCGTCTCCAGCGGCAGGGCTGGCACCTGGCTATGCAGTTTGCCAAGTTCGGCAATCCAGTCAGGGCCCAGCAAGTCCACCCGGCCCGCCAGTATCTGGCCCAGCTTCACAAAAGTCGGCCCCAACTCTTCCAAGGCCAGACGGACTTGCACTGGCGGCGGAATACGTGCCAAATCGGCCGCAGTCTCCCAGCGCACGGCGTGCCCTGCCCGCTCCAGCCAATCGGCCAATCCCATGCGCCTGACCAAATCGCCGAAGCCGTGGCGGATCAGCACTCCGGCTATTTCGTACAGGCGTCCGGCATCTTTCGCAGCAGTCAGTGTTTCAATCAACATGGCCTGTAGCCCTACTTGATTAATCCCTGCACTTGGTTGAACGCCGGGTGCTCGGCGCTACGCAGCCACTCAAAGGCCACCATCTCGGTCGTCACCAGCTCCACGCCAGCGCCAGCCAGACGGTCGAAGGCAGCGTCGCGGTTGCGCTCGGTGCGCGAGCTACAGGCGTCGGTCACCACCCACACGTCAAATTCGTCTTCCAGCAGGTCCAGCGCCGTTTGCAGCAGGCACACATGGGCTTCACAGCCGGCCAACACGATAGTGTCGCGTTCGGCGGCAGACGGTTTTTGCAGATGCTTGGGCAGGCTGCGGGCATTTCCCTGCACCGGTTTGGCCGGCGGCCTGAGCAACTCGCCCAGGCCTTCTTCCACCGCGCTGAATTGCATCTTGACCAGTGCACGCGCACGGGCCTGCTTGAGCGCGTCCAGCAACTCCACTGCGGTGCCCCCTAATTTGGACGGGTTCTGCTCCGTATAGAAAGATGGCACTTGCAAGGTTGCCGCCATCTGCGTCAAGCGCACGGCGTTCTGCAAAACAGCTTGTGAATCCAGCACCGCGGGCATCAGCCGGTCCTGGTAATCAATCAGTACCAGTTGGGAGGATTCGAGATCTAGCAACATAGGGAACTTTCAGTCTTCGGATAGTGCAAGCATAACCAGCATTCCCGCCAAAAAGACAGCTGCCCGCCCGAACGGCGCTTTTGCTCCCGGCCGCTGGCAATGGCAACCAAACTTTACAATAAGCACATTTGTATTCTTACTTTGTTTATATATATCAAATAGTTACATCGCTTTATTAATGCATTACATCATTTGACTTAAGCCCCCTGGCAAGGTATGCTCCGCCCCATGCGTTTTTTAACCCTGCTGGTGGTGCTTTGCACCTTGCTTTTGGCATCGCTTTCTCATGCCGCCCCCGTCGATACCCCTGATGATGGCAATCGTGTGCGCAGTGACGTCGGTCTGCTCGATCGTATCGGCGAGGTGGGTAACCGCGTGGAAGCCAAGGCTTCACAACTGGTAGTCGGCGCGCTCGGGTTCCTGGGCGTGCCCTACCGCCGTGGCGGCAACAGTGCCGAAACCGGCTTTGATTGCAGCGGCTTTGTACGCGCCATCTATAAGCAGACCGAAGGCCTGCTGCTACCGCGCCGCGCCTCCGAGCAGGCTGCCGCCACCGAAAAAATCGACAAGGCTGACCTGAAGCCAGGCGATCTGGTCTTCTTCAACACCATGCGCCGCGCCTTCAGTCACGTGGGCATTTATGTGGGCAATGGCAAATTCATCCATTCCCCCAAGCCGGGCGGTGAGGTCCGTGTTGACGACATGGGTGCTTCGTACTGGACCCGGCGCTTCGATGGTGCCCGTCGGGTTCCATCTGAGTCCGTGAACGCCACGACCGAGCAATAAGCCGTACTGCATGGCTTTTTCCTCGCTGGGCTTGTCGCCCGCCCTCTTGCGCGCTCTCGAACGCCAGGGCCTGATCACCCCCACTCCAGTCCAATCCCTGTCCATTCCAGCCGCACTATCTGGCCGGGACACCATGGCTCAGGCGCAAACCGGCTCCGGCAAGACGCTGGCCTTTGGCCTGCCCATGCTGCACATTCTGGAAAGCCAACCAACGCCGAACCCGCGGATGGCACGCGCACTGGTGTTGGTGCCCACGCGGGAACTGGCAGTACAGGTTGGTGACGCGCTGCGCGCACTGGCCAACCAGTTGCCCAAGGACATCCGCATCAGCGTGGTGTTTGGCGGCGTGTCCGTCAATCGGCAAATGCTGGCTCTACGCTCCGGCACCGATGTGGTGGTCGCTACGCCGGGTCGCCTGCTCGACTTGGTTCAGCACAACGCGCTGGACCTGGGTGCCACTCAGATGCTGGTGCTGGATGAGGCTGATCGCCTGCTCGACCTGGGCTTTGAGGCCGAATTGCATCGATTGCTGGCCTTGTTGCCCGCCAAGCGCCAAAACCTGTTCTTCTCGGCCACCTTCGCGCCACCAGTTGCGGTCCTGGCGGCGACCATGTTGCACGATCCGGTGCAGATCAACATCGTCGCCACCGAAGAAACCAAGCCCGACATCCGCCAGCAAGCCATACGGGTTGACACCGGTAGCCGTACCCAGTTGCTGCGGCATCTGATTACCGCGAACAAATGGCAACGGGTGCTGGTGTTCGTGGCCACCAAGCACGCCGCGGAAATCGTTGCCGACAAGCTCCGCAAGGCACGTATCAACGCAGAACCCTTTCATGGCGAACTGAGCCAGGGCAAGCGCAGCCAGGTGCTGTCGGACTTCAAGGCTTCACGCCTGAAGGTGGTCGTCGCGACCGATATGGCTTCACGCGGGCTGGACATTGCCGAGCTGCCAGTGGTGGTCAACTACGACCTGCCACGCTCGGCGACCGATTACACACACCGCATTGGCCGCACCGGCCGCGCCGGTGAAACCGGGTTGGCCGTGAGCTTTGTGCCGTATGCCAGCGAGGCCCACTTCCGCCTGATTGAAAAGCGCCACGGCCTGGAAGTGCCCATGGAAACCGTGCCCGGCTTTGAGCCTGCACCGCCCGCTCAAGATCAAGCCGACAAAGAAAGCCCCTTGGCACCTCCCAGCAATGGCTGCATCAAAGGCAAACGTCCCAGCAAGAAAGACAAGTTGCGGGCGCTGGCGGCAAATCAGTCCTGAGGCAACGGCACTCCCGGTTGCTGCGTTCCGGCACAAACCGGCGCTGCATTACGCCTTGATGGGTCGAAGCGGCCCGTCCACGACATGGCGCAAAGGAGACGCCACCAGCGCGATCAACGCCACAAATGCCAGCAGACCGCCGCACGCTGTGAACAGCACACCCGGTGAGACATAGCGCATCAGCCAGCCGGTGACGGCGCCCGCCAGCGGTGCCAGCCCCAGAAAGATGAACATGAACATGCTCATCACCCGCCCCATCAGCGCAGGCGGCGTGCGCCCTTGGATCCAGGTAAAGATGGAAACCTGGATGAAGCCGCCCAGCATGCCGATGAGCGCCAACAGCGCCGCACCTTGCCAGGCGGAGGTGATCATCCCCATGGGCATGAACAACAGCCCTACCACGCCGTCCACCGCCAACAGCGTCATGCCCAGGGTGCCCAGGCGCCAGCCGGGGCGCGCGCCGGACAGGGCCATGCCGACCAATGTTCCACCCCCATGTGCGCCGAGCAGGATACCCAGCGCCGCTGCACCCAGATTGCGGGTGCTGACCAGAACCGGCATGGCAATTTGCACCGGCCCCGTGATCAACACGGCCACCACGCTCCAGTAGATAAAGCACAGCCGCAAGGCGCTGTCGTCGCGCAAGTGGCGCAGGCCGGAGAGCACAGCCGCCCAAACCGACTCATCGCCCTTCCCCTGCTGTCCCGTCGCACCATCCACGACGCGCAGCCGCACCTTGGCCAAAGTCCAGGCAGATAGCAAAAAGCTCAGTGCGTCCAGCCCAAAAGCCAGGCCCAGACCCTGCGCGTCCACGATAGCACCTGCCTGCACGGCGTCCGGGTGATTGCCAAACAGCGCAATCAGCAGGGCCGCCACCAACGGCCCCACAAACATCGACACTTGGCGCAAACCCATCATGACGCCGTTGGCCGCGGCCAGTTGGGAGCGCGGCATCACATGCGGCAGCATGGACGTTCCCGACGGAATGCTGAAGGCCGTCGCCAGTCCGATGGCAAACGCCAGCGCGTAGACCATCCATAACGCCAGGCCACCGCCCAGCACCAGAAACGTCAGCGTGCCAAGCAGCAAGGCATTGGCATATTTGGTGACCATCAACACCCGCTTGGGCGAAAACCTGTCCACCACGGCGCCGCCAATCAGAATGAACAGCGCACGCGGCAAACTGAGCAAACCCAGCACGGTGCCCAGCACCAAGGTGTCCTGGGTCATGCGCAACACCAGCCAAGGCAAGGCGACCAGGGTGAACTGATCACCTAGCAGCGTGACAAAAGATCCGGCCATCAGCCAGAGGAAGTTGGGGTCGCGAAACAGCGAAGCGCCAGGCGCAACCGGAGGAGAAGTGTTCATATGCATCCAGTGGTTCAAAGTCCAGAAACCCCGGATGCTCCGGCCTCACGCTGCGTAAGGGTCAAGCACTTTGTGCACAGGGTTGTGCAAATGCATGGTTCTGTGCCGAAAGCGCACGCTGCAGTACGCCAATGGTGGTGTCATCAAACACCGTGGCAGCTCGCAGGATGGGCTCGGCGTAATACGCTGCCATGAACTTGCGCAGCACCACCGCGTTGCCCGCACACAGGTCCAGCATCACCTGTTCCCACTGCGCCACAAATGCCCTTGCCTGCGGGCTACGCAGGTCAGCGTGGCTGTCTTGCAACGCGTGGGCCTGCAGCACCAGCACGCGGATGGCACTGTCCGGTACGGTCCGCAGCGTGTGCAGCTCCTCCTGGGTCAGGTGACGCTGCATGGCTGCCATGCGCAGGCCGATGGCGGCCGTGATGAACGCCACCACCTCCGGGCCGGGACCGTGCTTGAACTGAGCCTTGGGCTCGGTGCTGACCATCTGCCCCCATCGCTCGATCAGCGAAAAATTGTCATCCATCATCGACAGCGTCAGGTTCATCCAGCGCAATGCCAGGGACTGGGTGGCGGGGTCTTCGGCACCCAGTCCCTTGCGCATGGCCACCCGGACCTCAGCAATCAAGGGCTCCCATGCGGCACTTTGGGCCTTGCGGTTGTCCAGGATGCGTTTGATTTCCGCCGCGCTGAAGTATTTGGAATAGGTATTCATCAACGCCAGCGTGGACAGCCAGTCACCCATGTCCGGCGCCGCGCCAGCGTCCAACCGTTCCTGCAGCAACCGCAGCCGCTCGCGCAACTCATTGGCCTGTTCGATCTCATGGCCCAAGGCGCGGATCTGGCGGGCGATGGTGTCGCTCAACCCTTCACCATCCCGCTTGAGCATGGTCTTGACATCGGCCAGCGACAGCCCCAGATGCCGTAGGGCCTGGATCGCGTGCAGGCGTGCCACGTCAGTTTGGTTGTAAAGCCGGTAGTCGGCCTCGGACCGGGCCGACGGACGCAACAGGTCGATGGCGTCGTAGTGGTGCAAGGTGCGCACCGTCAGGCCCGTGCGACGGGCCAGTTCTCCCACTTTGAGTAGCACTGCAAGGCTCCTGGTTGTGCCGGCCTGTGACCCAGGCCCGCTGAGCGCGGAGTATCAACCCTTACGTTACGTCAGGGTCAACCCCATCGTGCAACCCATTTCTTCTAGAGATGACCCAAGGAGGGAAGCAGGCCGGCGAGATGCTTGTGACCCAATGGCGTCACCTGCAGCGCCCGTTCTCCGTCGTAACGACGCAACCATCCCCTGTGCAAGAAATGCTCCAGCATTTTTCTGGGCAATTTGCCGGCGATGTGGTCTCTGCGTTCAGACCAGTCCAGGCAGCGGTAGGCAATACCGCGCTGTCCAACGGGCCTCATGTCCAGGGCATCCCCATCCATGCCCAGAACATGCAAGCCGGCTCTTCCCTGGTCGGTGAGCAGATAACCCTCTTGCGCCGCTACCAGCCAATCTTTTGCCAACAACTGAGAAAACAGCTCTACACCCAGCCGCCCGGCGAGGTGCCCATAGCAGCAACGGGCCCATTGCAGCCGGGCCCGCGTCGGACTCGCCCACGCGGCCAGATGGGTGCGCCGCTCCGCGATCAGGGCCACCGCCTCCAGCGCATGGGCCACTTCGTCATCCGCCAACTTGTAGTAGCGGTGGCGACCGCGCTGCTCGCACACCAGCAGTTCCGCGTCCATGAGCTTGGCCAGATGAGCGCTCGCGGTGGGTGCAGTAACAGATGCCGCGCGCGCCAACTCACCCGCGCTGGCGTACTCCCCTGCGAGCAGGTAGCACAGCATGCGTGCCCGTGTTGCATCGGCAATCACCGCCGCGACACTGGCCAGCTTGGGCTCGTGGGGCGCTCCCGCACTTCGTTGTTGCACCCGGCTTACTCCTTCACTTGCAGCGCCAAATTGGAATCGTGCGGCGCTTGATCGCGCACGGTTTGAGTGTAGTCCCGCACCACCTGCGCCACCCGGATGCGATAGTCGGCAAACACCCGCGCCCTGCCCTCGGCCTGCCCGGCCCGGTGGTTGGTTTGCCTGCGCCAGCTGCGCACTGCCTCCTCATCACGCCAGTAGCTCAACGACAGATAGGTGCCGGGCCGGGTGAGGCTTTGAAAGCGCTCCACCGAGACAAAGCCGTCGATGTCCTGCAGGCTTTCCCGCAACTCCACAGCAATATCAAAGTACCGCTGCTCCATGCCCTGCAGCGGGGTGACTTCAAAAATGACTGCAATCACACGGCCTCCACAAACCCTGTGGGCGCGCGCAGGTAGCTGGAATCCACGACCAACGGAAAGGTTCTCTCTTCTTTCAGAATGAACCGCTCGCGCTGCGCAAATTCAAAATTGGCCTTGCCCTCCTCGTCGCTCCTCAAACGCGCCCGGTAGGCTTCATAGGCACTCAAACTGGCAAAGGAAATCATGCCCCATGCCTCGTAGTCAGTCCCCTCGTTGGGCAAGAAGTAGCCAATGAGGTGGCCGCCGCAGCGCGGGATGATCCGCGCCCAGTTGTCGGCATAGGTCTTGAACAGCGCTTTCTTGAACGGGTCTATCTCGTAGCGGATGAAGCAGGTGATGGTCATGGTGAACTTTCTGAATGGGTGAACACACACAAGTGTCGGCTCCCCACATCAGAAATGCTTCGCCCCGTAGCGAAGGATTGCTTGTACCTACCGCGCTACACACTTCGCAATCGCCCGCCCCAGCAGATCCAGCCCCTGGTCGATTTCCGCATCGCTCACCGTCAGCGGCGGCGCAATGCGGAACACGCCACCCATGCCGGGCAGTTGCACCACGTTCATCGACAGGCCCAGCTGCATGCACTCGCGGGTGATGGCGGCTCCCAGGCCGTCGGCGGGCTCCTTGCTGGCGCGGTCCTTGACGATCTCCATGCCCAGCAACAGCCCGCGCCCACGCACGTCGCCAATGCAGTCGTAGCGCTCCTGCAGCGCGCGCAGGCCATTGGCCAAGCGTGCGCCGGCCACCTTGGCACGCTCGGCGAGTTGTTCGCGCTGCACGATCTCCAATACCTTCAGGCCAATGGCGGCGGGCAGCGGGTCGGAGACGTGGGTGGTGTAGAACAGGTAGCCGCGCTCGTGCGCCTTCTCCTCGATCTCGGCGGTGGTCACGATGGCCGCCAGCGGCAGGCCCGCACCCAGTGTCTTGGACAGCGTCAGGATGTCAGGCACCACGCCATCGCGCTCGCAGGCGAACATGGTGCCGGTGCGGCCCACGCCGGTCTGCGCCTCGTCCAGGATCAGCAGCATGCCTCGCTCTTCGCACTTCTTCTTGAGCGCCGCCATGTAACCCACAGGCAGGTCGATGATGCCGCCCGAGCTGAGGATGGGCTCGGCAATGAAAGCCGCCAGGCTGCCACACGACTGGCGGTCCACCAGGTCAAAGCCATAGTCCAGCTCGCCCTTCCAGTCGTAAGCGCCGCTGGCATCAAAAAAGCGTGGCCGGTAGCCAAACGGCGCGTTGATGGCCAACGATCCCACCGCTGCCGGCCCCACACCGCGCCGCCCTGCGCTGTAGGTGGCCGCCGCAGCACCGCCCGTCATGCCATGCCATGACTGGGCAAAGCCCACCACCTCGAATTTGCCCGTGACCAGCTTGGCCATGCGGATGGCGGCCTCGTTGGACTCGGCGCCGGTGGTCAGCAGCAGACTGCGCTCCAGATTGCCCGGTGCCACTTCGGACAAGCGGGTAGCCAAGTCCACCACCGGGCGCGACAGCATGCCGCTGAACAGATGCTCCAGGCGGTGTGCGTAGTCGGCAATCACCGCGCTGATCTCGGGGTGACAGTGACCCAGCACCGCGCTCATCTGGCCGGAGGTGAAGTCCAGGATGGGCCGGTCATCCGCGTCATACACATAGCTGCCAGCGGCGCGCTCGATGACCACCGGGGCAAAGCTGCCGCCGTAGCGCACCAGGTGCTGGCGGGCGCGGTTCCAGAAAGCGGGGGCTTCGTTGCGTGACATGTGCGGTGCTCCTAGGCAAAAGGTTGGGAAAGAAGGGTTGAGAAGCACTGTAGGCACTTGCGTGGTTTCAGTAAATCGAATAGTTTTAATGCCTGTAATCAATTAGGCTGATATCGTGAGCACCTCCCTGGACATTGACCTGCTGCGCAGTTTTGCCGCCGTGGCCCAAGGCGGCACGCTGGGCGCTGCCGCTGCGCGCGTGGGGCGCACCCAGTCCGCCCTAAGCATGCAGATGCAGCGCCTGGAATCCACCTGCGGCCAAACCCTGCTGCACCGCACCGGCCGCGGCGTGCGGCTGACCAGCCAGGGCGAGCGCCTGCTGGTGCACGCCCGGCGCATCCTGCACCAGCACGACGAGGCACTGGCCGACCTGGCCGGCACAGGCTTGGCCGGCGCACTGGCCGTGGGCTGCCCCGACGACTATGCCGCCGCCTTTCTGCCGCACCTGCTGAGCGGCTTTGCGCGGCTGCATCCGTTGGCACGAGTGGACGTGGTGTGTGCCAGCACACCCCGCCTGCGCGAACGGCTGGCCACCCGCGCGCTGGACCTGGCACTGGTGTCAGCCCGTTGGGGCGATGCGCCCGAGCCCGGCATGCTGCCCGCCCTGCGGCGCGAACCCCTGGTGTGGGTAGCCAGCCCCGGCGTGGACCCACGTGACTGGGACCCACTGCCCCTGGCCCTCTCAGACCCCGACGTCATCGATAACCGCGCCGCCCGCGAAGGCCTGGAAGCCCAAGGCCGCCGCTACCGTGTGGCCTACGCCAGCGGCAGCCTCACCGGCCTCACAGCCGTGGTGCGCTCCGGCTCGGCCATCGCCGTACTCACCCGCTGCGCCGTGCCGCCCGACCTGCAGATACTCACGCCCGAAGTAGGCCTGCCCGAACTACCCATGCTCAGCATCGGCATTGCGTTTGCTGGCGGGAAGCCAACGCCACTGGCCGGGGCGTTTGCGGAGCATGTGCGGGATGTGTTGCCTACGCTTTAGGGATTTGCGGGCCTTGAGCAATGGCCCTGCTTGATCTGGCCCTCAGTGATGAAGCTGGGCATGGCGTCTGGTGATCATGTGCCGCTAACCGCATCTGCTTCCGCCTCCGGCCACAACCGTGGAAACAAAAAGCGCAACGCATGCTGCGGCAGGCCAAAGCGCACCTTGCCTTGCGGCGAGTCTGACTTGAGCAAACCGCGCTTCACAAGCGCCCCCAGCGCGTCGGTGGCCGCCCGGTCGCTCATGCCCAACATGGCTTTGAAGTCGCCCCGTGCCATCTCATCGCCACTCAAAAACAGGTAGTGCAAACCCCGCAGCGACTCCTGCCGCACGCCCGACTTTTCTACCGTGGCCTCGAACACCAGGCACGCCTCCAGGCGCGGCATCAGTGTTTGAAAGTCCAACATACTGGCCATGAAACCCACCTGATCCAGGCACACTTCCAGCACGTAGTCGGCCCAAGCTATCAAGGCCTGCTGGCTCAGGTTGCCGCGCCCATCCAGATCACCACGGCGCAGGCTGTCGGCATCGGCCAGCAGCGCGTAATAGCGATCCGTGCTACGGGCAAAACCCCGCAAGGGCGACCACAAGCCGCCGGTGTAGCCCAACGCGCTCAACAGCGTATGGGTGTGCAACCGCATGACCCGCCCATTGCCATCGATGAAGGGGTGAACCCACCCCAGACGCTGGTGCGCACAGGCCAAGGCCACCAGCGCCGCCTCGCCGCGGCGCACACCGCCGTAAAAGCTGGCCCAGCGCTGCAAAAATGCGGGCACGCTGGCAAAAGCTGGCGGCACGTGCTCACCCACCCGCACATCGCGCAGACGCAATTGCCCCGGCACAATCGGCTCGCCCTCGTCGGTAAACAGGTCTTCTGCGGGCAACCTGCCAAATAACTCCTGGTGAATCACCTGCACCGCCTCTGTGGAATACAGCGCACGGGCGGCATCGCCACTCGCAAAGCGCTGCTCCAGTGCCACCTCGGCCTCAATATGCGCCACGGCCACACGCTGCTTGGCGGCCAGCTTGGCGTCTTTGGAAAAGTCTTTGCGCAGTGCCTGGTCAATCTCATGCGGGCGGGTGTGCTGCCCCTCAATGCGGTTGGTGTAGTAGGAGTTCATGCTGCGCAGCAAGGTGCGCAGCTCGCGCGGCACACGCGTGCCCGCCAACAACGTGGCAGCGCGAGACAGGTCATGCGCCTTGGCCAACAACGGCTCCAGGTGCGCATCCGCAGGCAGCAACGGCTCAAACTGGTGGGGTTCGCTATACATGCCACCATTTTGCCAAGTTATGAAACTTTGTAAATGGTTGATTTATTATGATTTTTTGTAATTTTCACCAGAACTTTTGCCAAGTTTTTTGCGAACTTTCCGGCAAAGTACGATCAGTCTGTAGTGCGCTTCCGACGCTCCCCTCTAGCCATGCTGCACCTTTGCCAGCATGATGGGCGCATAAAAACACCCATAACAAGGGAAGCGACTCTGGGATGGCAACTCTCATACCTTCAATAGGCTCGTGTATCGCGCGCATGACAAGCGGCGAGCGACGGCTGGCAGAGCGGCTGGAAAGCAAGCTCGATAACGATTACCTGCTCTGGTACGACGTGCCCATGGGGCCGCGCAACACCCACCCCGACTTTTGCATCATGCACCCGCGCCGCGGCATTCTGGTGCTGGAGGTGAAAGACTGGAAGCCCAGCACCATCCTGCAAGCCGACAAGCAAACCTGGGAAATCATGGGCGACAACGGCCCCAAGACCGTCATCAACCCGCTGGAGCAAGCGCGCCAATATGCCCACCAGGTGGTCAGGTCACTGGAGCGCGACACGCAACTGGTCCACCCCGATGGCCCGCACGCTGGCAAGCTGGCTTTCCCCTGGAGTTACGGCGTGGTGTTTACCAACATCACACGCAGGCAATTTGACGCGGCAGAACTGAACCGCGCCATAGAACCCCACCGCGTGGTGTGCCAGGACGAAATGCTGGAAAGCGTGGAAGCCGAAGCACTGCAAAGCAGGTTGTGGGACATGTTCCCGTTCATGATGCGCGGCGTCATGAGCCTGCCGCAGATGGACCGCGTGCGCTGGATCATGTTTCCCCAAGTGCGGGTGCAGGCGCAAGACACGCTGTTTGACGACAACGACGAAGAGGCCGAACTGCCCAGCATCATGCGTGTGATGGACCTGCAGCAGGAGCAGCTTGCCCGCTCGCTGGGCGAAGGCCACCGCGTCATCCACGGCGTGGCGGGCTCGGGCAAGACCATGATCCTGGGCTACCGCGCCGAGTACCTGGCCCAGGCCAGCACGCAGAGTAGCAAACCCATCCTCATCCTCTGCTTCAACGAGCCTCTGGGCGTGAAGCTGCACAGCGTGATGCAGGCCAAGGGCTTGGGCGGCAAAGTGCATGTGCGGCACTTTCACAAATGGTGCTACGACCAGCTCAAATACTCCGGGCAAGCCCTGCCGCCGCAAGGCCCCCGGTTTTCGGAAGAACTGGTGGAGCGCGTCATCCGCGCCGTGGAGCGCAGCCAAATCCCGAGCGGCCAATACCAGGCGGTAATGATTGACGAAGGCCATGACTTTGCCCCCGAGTGGCTCAAGCTGGTCACTCAGATGGTGGACCCCGCCACCAACAGCCTGCTGGTGCTGTACGACGACGCGCAAAGCATTTACGAGCGCTCGCGCTCCAAGCAGTTCAGCTTCAAGAGCGTGGGCATACAGGCGCAGGGCCGCACCACCATCCTGAAGATCAACTACCGCAACACCAAACAGATACTGCAAACCGCCAGCCTGGTTGCCGCCGACCTGCTGACAGCGGAAGACAAAGACGACGACGGCATCCCACTGGTCAAACCCATCAGCTGCGGACGCGAAGGCCCTGCCCCACTCATCATCCGCCTGCCCAGCCTGCGGGAAGAAGCCTTTGCCATTGCAGATGAAATGGCCCACGCACACCAAGAAGGCTTTGCCTGGGGAGACATGGCCATCCTGTGCCACGACTACTTCGCCATGGACCTGTGTGCCCATGCGCTAAACCAGCGCAAGCTGCCATTCAACGTGCGCAAGAAATCGGGCGACTTCAGACCCGGCGCCAACGCCATTCAGGTTATGACCATGAAGGTCAGCAAGGGTTTGGAGTTTCCGGTGGTGGCGTTGCCGGGTGTGGGACATATGCCTGCGCCTGGGGAGGATGAGAAGGAAGCGGCTCGGGTGTTTTATGTGGCGGCTACGCGGGCTACACAGAGGTTGGTGATGGGGGTGGGTGGTGGAGGCGGACTTGGAAATCGCCTTAAATAACGGTTCATTAGGGTAAGAGACAACTATGCAAATCGCACACATCGAAATAGCTAATTTCCGCAAACTACTTTCAGTTCGCATTGACTTGTCCAGCGAAAAAACACTATTTGTAGGCGCAAACAACAGTGGAAAGACTTCGGCAATGTTGGCGTTGAGAAGGTTCTTGGTTGAGAAAGGGAAGCGATTCAGAACTCAAGATTTCACCCTATCGCACTGGGAGGCAATTAATGAGATTGGAGTAAGGTGGGAGAGCTCCACGGGACTCGCTTCGACACAAGTTACCTCAGCGGAATGGTCGTCGCTGCTTCCCGCAATCGACATCTGGTTGAACGTCGGAAATACAGAACTTCATCACGTGAGTGCGCTGTTGCCCACACTAGATTGGACAGGTGGATTGCTTGGTGTCAGGATGAGACTGGAGCCAATAGACATCGAGGCTCTTTACCGGGAATATCGCACGGCGATTCAGAATGTGCGTGCGCTTCGCGAAGCAGCACCGGAGGGATCACTGTCCTTATGGCCTAAAAATTTGACAGACTTTTTAAGTCGTAGTCTGTCTCAACACCTTGCAATCAGGGCCTACAAATTAGATCCGACCAAACTGTTGCCGTCCAAGAAAGGACTGGCACAGCCGCAAGTGATTGCCGATGATGCCCTCCCGCTCGAAGGTGATCCTTTGCAGGGATTAAGCCTATCAAGCAATGCGGTAGTCATCTTTGCATCCCCGAACACGGCAGACCATTCCGCAAACGTCAGGTTGGTGGTGATCAGAACGCTGGTGTGTTCATAGAGCTTGGACAGCAGATGGAACAGCAAGGCGCCGCCCGCTTGGCTGAATGGCAAGTACCCTAACTCATCCAGAATGACCAAGTCCATTCGCATCAAACTCATGGCTATGCGTCCCGGAATGCCCTTGGCTTTTTCATGCTCCAACGCATTGACCAGATCCACTGTCGAGTAGAACCGCACACGCTTTGAGTGGTGGGTCAAGCCAGAGATTCCCAGTGCGGTTGCGAGGTGAGTCTTCCCGGTGCCGGGTCCACCAATCAATACAACGTTCTGCGCGTCCTCTGTGAAGGTCAGGTCTGCCAGCTTCTTGATGAGCGCCTTGTCGACTTGCGATACGTCGAAGTCGAAGCCCGCGAGGTCCCGATGAATCGGGAAGCGTGCAGACTTCATCTGGTGGGCAATGGAGCGCATATGCCGGTCCACATCCTCTGCCTGGAGCAAATGCTCGACCAGCCAGCGTGAGCTCTGAATTGCTGAGCCACCATCTTGTTCCATGAGATCGGCCCAGGCAGTGGCCATACCATTCAACCTCAGGGCCTTGAGTTCGCTCTGAACGTTTCGTTCTGAATCATGCATGGAAGACTCCTTGATCATCGTTATGAGTTGGGCGCAGGCGGTCGTAGCGTGCGGTATCGGCTATAGGAAGGTGGGTCAATTGCAGAGCAGTCTGTGCATGCTCCGGCACCGGTGGTGCATTCAGCCGCGCCAGCACATTGCGTACGTGCTCGGCACTGACGCTTCCGTTGGGTGTGGCCCCTTCAAGCACCAGATCCACCGCCACCAGAACCGCGTCTAATCCGGCTTGTGGAACGGTGGCCAGCACCTGTGCCATCGTGCGGTCACCGCCGGGGTGTCGCAGCAGCGATTTGCGCAACCGCTGTAATGACGCAGGAAGATCCAGAAACGGTGCCCCGTTTCTCAATGCGCCGGGCTTGCGTTGCACCAATTCGATGTAGTGCTGCCAGTCGTATGTCGTCTGACCGCTGCCAGGTGTTCGGGCATGACTGGCGATGATAGTTTCCGCGCAGGCAACATCCACCCGGTTCGGATACAGCCGGGTGCTCACCAAGTGCCCCGCCCATTCGCATGGCACGGAGTAACGGTTGCGTGCCACCGCGACCAAGCAGGTGCTGCTGACCCGAGCAGGCTTCTCCACATAGCCATCAAAGAGCACTGGCATAGACATGAGATGGGGGCGCTCGAGCTCCAGCATTTCTGCCACGGTGAATTGCTTGTGGATGGGATGCACCGTATCCGCCCAGATGGAGTGGCATCGTTCTCCGAGCCAGGCGTTGAGTTCAGCGAATGACCCAAAGCGTCTGGTGCCAGCCTCAATCCAGATCCGCCTGCGGCTGTCCTGAACGTTCTTCTCCACCACGCCCTTCTCCCAGCCTGATGCCACATTGCAGAAGTCCGGATCAAACAGGTAATGACTGCACATGGCAGAGAAGCGTGCGTTGACGATGCGGCCCTTGCCCTTCTTGACCTTGTCAACCGCCGTCTTCATGTTGTCGTAGATGCCACGCCTGGCAATACCACCCAACGCATGGAATAATCGGGTGTGCGCGTCGAACAGCATCTCGTGACCCTGGCCAGGGTATGCCACCAGCCAGAAGGCACGACTGGCACATAGCTTCAGATGGGCCACCTGCATCTTGTAAAACACCCCACCAACCAGCAGCCCCTCCTCACTCCAATCGAACTGGAATGCCTCGCCGAGCTCGAAGCTCAGTGGAACAAAAGCCCTGGTGGGATCCTTGACACTTTCCTCTCGCCAAGCACGAATGAAGGCAGTAACTGCGCTGTAGCCGCCTCGGTATCCCTGAGCCTGAATCTGCGCAAACAGCGCCTTGCCGCTGCGCCGTGCGTGCTTGGCCCTATGCGCATCCGTACGCAGCGCTTGCACCAGCACCGGCTCAAACGGCGTGAGCTTGCCATCCGCCTGCTTGCGTTGGTACTTCGGCGTTGTATCGCCGGGGGCTTTGAGCCACTTCTTGACCGTGTTTCTGGCCAGTCCCGTCCTTCTGCAAATCTCTCCGTCAGAGAGTTGGTCGCGCAACTTCATGCGCCGCACCTTGCCAATCATGTCCATGGTGATCACCTTTTACATCCCTGCTGAAAGTTTCAGCAGAGCAGTGGAACACCCCTGTCAATTTTGGATCGGCACTCTCGGCTTCAGACTGTCAATTTTCGGTCAGCGGCAACAGAGCAAGAACTTTGGTGATCTCAAATGTCCAACATACATCGGCGAAGGGCTCAAGTGGCTTGAGGATCGCCTTTGCAGTGAACGAAAAGAAGTTGTTGCATTACCCGGCGACGTGGTGGGAGCTGACTACATTTTTCGTGAGTCGGATGAGTCGGGCACCGAGATCGTTTCCATCATGTTCGAGATGAAGAACGAGAGCGACGAGACGGCAACCAAGAAGAGGAACGAAGATTTCCTGAAAGAGCTGGACAAGGACCGCACTGAAAAGGCGTGCGAATACGCGGTGCTGGTGTCCATGCTGGAGCCGGAGAGCGAGTTGTACAACAGCGGCATCGTCGATGTTTCGCACCGCTACCCGAAGATGTACGTGGTGCGGCCGCAGTTCTTTATTCCCCTGATAACGCTGCTGCGCAACGCAGCTTTGACCTCGATGAAATACAAGTCCGAGCTGGCGCTGGTGCGCTCGCAGAATGTGGACATCACAAAGTTCGAGACCCAGCTGGACGAATTCAAGACGGCGTTTGGGCGCAATTGGCGCCTGGCCTCCGAAGGCTTTGAAGAGGTCGTCAAACGCATTGACGAAGCGATCAAGGACCTGGAGAAAACCAAGGAAGCGCTGCACAAGTCCGCCAACAACTTGCGCCTGGCCAACGACAAGGCCGACGACCTGACGATCAAGAAGCTGACGCGGGGCAACCCGACGATGGCAGCCAAGTTTGCGGAGTTGTCGGGTGGCCCTCCCCTTGGCGGTGAATGAGGCCGTAGGTGTGACCGCACTGGATCGTATGTCTATACCCGGCCGCGAAAGACGCGCCACTGGTCTCGGGTGAACCAGCCAGTGACAACGCCGAGCGCCGCATAGAAAGCAAACAAAGCCCAATCTACCGTTGGAAAGTGCCAGATATCGCTGGCCACGGCCAATGCGCTGATCAAACACAGTACACCGGAAAGCAGCGCCCAGATCAGTGCCAGAAAACGCTCTACGCCGGTCTTGGCGTTCTGCATGGTCTTGCGCGTTTCTTGCCAGGCGTCGGCCGCGTCTTCCAAAGGGCTTTGTGCCTGGGCCTCCAGAGCTTGTGCGACGTTGCCTTGTTGGACCAGCGCAGCAAAGTCACCGTGTTGCGGGCGACGGGCCCGCTTGC
This sequence comes from Rhodoferax sp. GW822-FHT02A01, assembly GCF_038784515.1. Classification (NCBI taxonomy): domain Bacteria; kingdom Pseudomonadati; phylum Pseudomonadota; class Betaproteobacteria; order Burkholderiales; family Comamonadaceae; genus Rhodoferax; species Rhodoferax sp. GW822-FHT02A01. The sequence goes on along the minus strand of NZ_CP152376.1, from coordinate 4,152,105 downwards.
GCCACCACAGGCCGAAAAAGACTGCGGCAAAAAGGGCGATGATGAGGCCGGCATACAGCAACTGGTCTTGCCAGGGGACTGCGCCAGCGTGCAGCACGTAATGGAGCATGGTGGGTTCCGGTGGGCTTTTAGGCGCTGGTTTCGAAGGATTAGGCTAGGAATTTCAACCGCTTGGAGCCAAGTGCAGTGAATATTGCACTTATTCGCTGCAGCACGCCACTTTAAATGACGCAATACATCTTGCGCGTCAGTTTAAGTGGCGCGATACTGGCGCGATTCCACTAAAACCCAAACACATGCCACGCCTTACGCCACAAACCGAGCTAGACCAACTGCTCGCGCTGATTGCTGCGCAACCCGATGGTTTGGGAATAGAGGCCATTGCCCAAGCGCTGGGCGACAGCTTGAAGCGGCGCACCTTGCAGCGTCGGCTGGCCACTTTGGTGGCGCAAGGGCTGGTTCACATGCAGGGCGAAGCGCGAGCAGCGCGTTATGTGCGCAACCCGCGGGCAGTTACCGGATTCCTTTCGGCACATGAGCCAGCGGACACGGTGCAGGCTGTTGCCGAGGTCTACGTGCCGACATCGCCAGAGGGCGAAGCAATCAAAGCATTCGTGCGCCAACCGCGCACCATGCGCCCCCCAGTGGGCTACAAGCAGTCGTTTCTGGAGCAATATCACCCCAACCACACGGCCTACTTGCCACAAAATTTGCGAGACCAGTTGCACGCCATGGGCAGCGCAAGCACCGAGCACACACCCGCTGGCACCTTTGCGCGCGACATTCTCAACCGCTTGCTGATTGATCTCTCCTGGGCTTCGTCGCAGCTAGAAGGCAATACCTACAGCAGGCTCGACACTGAGCGGCTCATCGAGTTTGGTCAGGCCGCCGAGGGCAAGAACGCGCTGGAAACCCAGATGATTCTGAACCACAAGCAGGCCATTGAATACCTTGTGCTTGACCCTGCGCATGCCCAGCTGACCCCTGACTGCATCATTGCCTTGCATGCATTTTTGTCGGATGGTTTGATGGCCGACCCCACAGCCGTCGGGCGTCTGCGCCGCCGGGCGGTAGAGATAGGTGGCAGTGTGTATTTACCTGTCGCCCTGCCGCAGCGGATAGAAGAACTGTTTGGCTTCGTCATGCAGATGGCGGCGCAAATTGGCGATCCATTCGAGCAGGCGTTTTTTCTGATGGTGCACTTGCCCTACCTGCAGCCTTTTGAGGATGTGAATAAACGCACCTCCAGGCTTGCGGCCAACATACCGCTGATTCGCCATAACCTGTGCCCTCTATCGTTCATCGACGTGCCGCAGTCGGCCTATGTGGACGCCATGATCGGTGTGTATGAGCTCAACCGCATGGAGCTGCTGCGTGACGTGTTTGTGTGGGCCTACGAGCGGTCATGCCAGCAATACGTGGCGGTCAAGCAAAACCTGGTACCGCCCGACATTTTTCGTCTGCGCTACCGTCAGGCCTTGAGCGAAGTAGTGGCCAACATTGTCAAACACAACGAGGCCCCAACCGCTGCCGCTGTAAATGCCAGGGTGCCCGCCACGGTCGCCGTGGCGGACAAGGCCCATTTCACACAACTGGTCCTGGAAGAGTTCGCCGCCTTGCACCCTGGGAACGCGGTGCGTTTTGGAATCAGGCCCTTGGAACTTGCTGCTTGGAAAGACCGGCATGGCGGTGCAGGTTGATGCTTGTTACTTCACCGGAATCGGCAGTTCCGCGGGCACGGCCACCGCCGTTACGTTGTTCTTGGGGCTGCCGTCGATGATCTTGTCGGAGTACACCAGATAGACCAAGGCGTTGCGCTTCACATCCACCATGCGCACCACGCGCACGTGTTTGAAGAGGAAGGAGGCGCTGGCCTTGAACACCTCGTCTTGCTTGTCGATCTTCTCCTTGAAGCGTATGGGGCCCACCTGACGGCAGGCCACGGCAGCGTCTGAGGTGTCTTCTGCCAAGCCCAGCGCGCCAGAGTAGCCGCCGGTTTTGGCGTGCGATAGATAACAGGCCACGCCGTCCACCGCGGGGTCGTCAAACACATCGACCACCACCTTGTCGTTGGGGCTGAGCAGTTTGAAGGTGGTGCTGACAGCGCCAATGGTCTCGGCGCTGGCGGCCAGCGAAAGGCTGCTGAGCAATAGGGAGGCAAATAGTGTTTTCATTGCAATATCTCTGGGTTGAATAGGGGCTGGTGCTTCATTGTGTGCCCATGCACACGCAACCCTCCAGCGGCTAGGGGCTCAGTTGGTTTGAATTTGCTGCCGCAATCTGCCTGAAGTCGGTGGAGATACGCACGTCGGAAGCGGCAGCATGTAGCGCTGCTTGCGCGCCGCCCCCGACAGCGCACAATCCCCCCAAAGGAGTCCATCCATGCGACGCCGGTTCTTTCTGCTGATTCCCGCTTTGCTTCCCCTGGCCCAACAAGCCTCGGCACAACCGGCCCAACCCGGCGCCGAAGACGCGCCACAGGCGCCACCCAACTACAAGGTGTCTGCCGCGCAGCTGCAGTCCGCCGTGGCGCAGCGCTTCCCGTTGCGCTATCCCCTGGCTGGTTTGATGAATCTGGACGTGCAGGTGCCGCAGCTGCGTCTGCTGCCTGCACTGAACCGCCTGAGCGCCGAGATGGTGGTGAACGCGGCCGGCCCTGCCCTGCAGCGCAGCCACCAGGGCACGCTGGAGGTGGAGTTTGCATTGCGCTATGAGGCCACCGACCGCACGGTGCGGGCGCACCAGCTGCGCCTGGTACGTCTGCAGTTCCCCAGCTTGCAGCCCGGCGTCGTGGAGTTGATCAACACCTACGGCCAGCAGCTGGCTGAGCAGACGCTTCTGGAAGTGGTGCTGCACCGGCTTCGCCCGCAGGACCTGGCGTTGCCTGATTCAATGGGCTTGCAGCCTGGCAACATCACGGTGACGAACGAAGGATTGACGATTGCATTTGTTCCCAAGGCGTTGAGCTAAGCAATTGCCCCGCTAGCAAGCCCTTTGTCGCATCCCCTTCAAACCCGCCAAAAAGACGACTGAGTCGCAAGGAAATACACCCGAAATACATGGTTTGAGCGCATTTCGGTATGGCACCAAAAATGCGTAGTCCTGACATCCACCCAACCCTTGACCAACAAGCTGGTCACACTGGAGTCTTGCCATGTCTCGCCCCGAACGCAGTGTTTTTGTTTGCTCACAACAGCGCCCGCCTGGTCATCCCCGCGGCTCCTGCGCAGCGCAAGGCAGTCAGGCTGTCTTGCAAGCTTTCTGGAAAGAATTGCAAACCCGCAATGCCTTTGAAAAAGTCGGCATCACCTATTCTGGCTGTTTGGGCCCGTGCGAAGGTGGAGTGAACGTGGTGGTCTTCCCCGACAGCGTGCTCTACAGCCGGGTCACGGTCGACGACGTGCCGGAAATTTTTCAAAAACACCTTTTGGACGGCGAGGTCGTGGCACGCCTGGCGGCGTCTGCGGGCACCTGGTGAACATCCTCACGGGCGAACCGTCAACCGAACTGTTCGGTGGCGAAGTTCCTGAGTCGGTCAAACCGCTGCTTGACCAGGCACGCGCTGCTGAGTCAACTGAAGAAGTCTTGGCGCTCTTGTTGACAGCCCAGGTCAGCGCACCGGACTCTGCGTCTTTGTACTACTTGCTTTACAAGTTCTACGCCAGACAAGCGGACTTCGAGCAGGCGGAACGGGTCGCGCTCAAAGGCCTGGCTGTGGCCGCCAAACAGGCGCACTTGCCTGACGATTGGCGCACCGTGACACCCGACATGGCCGATTTCACATCTCCTGGGCCTGCACGCTTTTGGCTGTTCACGCTCAAGGCGCTGGCCTTTATCCGATTGCGTCAAGATGATTCGACATCGGCTACCGCCTACCTGGCCAAGGTCCAGTGCCTTGACCCTGAAGGTGGCACAGGTGCGGGGGTGATTGAATCCTTGATTAAAGGCAGTTGAACCTGCAGCGGCGCTACTGGCGTTGCAATAAAAAACCGCGCAGCCCTTTCGGGTCCTGCGCGGCTGACTACTGGGTTTGTAGCTTCAGGCTTTGGCCTACTTGCGCTGTGGCGGCACATCCGTGCAACTGCCGTGTGCAATCTCCGCCGCCATGCCAATGCTCTCGCCCAGCGTGGGGTGCGGGTGGATGGTCTTGCCGATGTCCACGGCGTCTGCGCCCATCTCGATGGCCAGGGCGATTTCGCCGATCATGTCGCCCGCGTGGGTGCCGACCATGCCGCCGCCCAGGATCTTGCCGTGGCCGTGGGCTTCGGGGGAGTCATCAAACAGCAGCTTGGTGACGCCTTCGTCGCGGCCATTGGCAATGGCGCGGCCCGATGCGGTCCAGGGGAACAGGCCCTTCTTGACCTTGATGCCTTGTGCCTTGGCCAGGTCTTCGGTGAGACCCACCCAAGCCACTTCGGGGTCGGTGTAGGCCACGCTGGGGATCACGCGGGCGTTGAAGGCGGCGGATGCCAACTCCTTGTTGCCCTGCAGTTCACCGGCGATGACTTCTGCTGCCACGTGTGCCTCATGCACCGCCTTGTGCGCCAGCATGGGCTGGCCGACGATGTCGCCGATGGCGAAGATGTGCGGCACGTTGGTGCGCATCTGGATGTCGACGTTGATGAAGCCACGGTCCGTCACCGCTACACCGGCCTTGTCGGCGGCAATCTTCTTGCCGTTGGGCGTGCGGCCCACGGCCTGCAGCACCAGGTCGTACACCTGCGGTGCCGGAGCAGTGCCGCCCTCTTCCGCCGACGCAAAAGTAACTTCAATGCCTTCGGGCAAGGCCCGTGCGGACACGGTCTTGGTCTTGAGCATGATGTTGTCGAAGCGCTTGGCGTTCATCTTCTGCCAGATCTTGACCAGGTCGCGGTCGGCGCCTTGCATCAGGCCGTCGAGCATTTCCACCACGTCCAGGCGTGCGCCCAGCGTGCTGTACACCGTACCCATTTCCAGGCCGATGATGCCGCCGCCCAGGATCAGCATGCGCTTGGGCACATCCTTAAGCGCAAGTGCGCCGGTGGAGTCGACCACGCGCGGGTCGTTGGGCATGAAGGGCAGACGCACGGCTTGCGAGCCTGCGGCAATGATGGCCTTTTTGAACGCCACCACTTTCTTGGTTCCGGTCTTCTCTTGGCCGTCGCCCGTGGTCTCTTCCACTTCCAGGTGGTTGGCACCCACGAATGCGCCGTAGCCGCGTACGGTGGTGACCTTGCGCATCTTGGCCATGGCAGCCAGACCGCCGGTGAGCTTGCCAATGACTTTTTCCTTGTGACCGCGCAGCTTTTCGATGTTGACCACGGGTTTGCCGAAATCCACGCCCAGGTCGGACATGTGGCTGACTTCGTCCATGACAGCCGCCACGTGCAACAGCGCCTTGGACGGGATGCACCCCACGTTCAGGCACACGCCACCCAGTGTGGCGTAGCGCTCCACGATGACGACCTTGAGGCCCAGGTCAGCAGCACGGAATGCCGCGCTGTAGCCGCCGGGGCCGCCGCCCAGAACCAGCACGTCGCACTCCAGATCGGCGCTGCCGCCGAAACTGGAAGCCGTGGGCGCGGGAGCCGCGGGGGCTGCCGGTGCGGAAGCAGCAGCAGGCGCTGCAGCGGGCGCAGCGGCAGGAGCCGGGGCAGCAGCAGCACCCTCGCCTTCCAACACCAGTACCAGCGTGCCTTGCTTGACCTTGTCGCCGAGCTTGACTTTGAGTTCCTTGACCACGCCGCCGTGGCTGGAGGGAATTTCCATGGAGGCCTTGTCGCTCTCCACAGTGATCAGGCTCTGGTCCGGCTTGACGGTATCGCCCACCTTGACCATCAGCTCAATCACGGTGACTTCGTCGAAGTCACCAATATCGGGAACCTGGATGTCTATGTTTGCCATTCCGATTCCTTCGCTTAGAGCAATACGCGGCGGAAGTCGCCGAGGATCTGGGCCAAGTACACGTTGAAGCGTGCGGCGGCAGCACCGTCAATCACGCGGTGGTCCCACGCCAGCGACAGGGGCAGCATCAGGCGCGGCTGGAAGGCCTTGCCGTCCCACACCGGCTCGGTGGTGGAGCGGCACACGCCCAGGATGGCCACTTCCGGCGCATTGATGATGGGCGTGAAGTAACGCCCGCCAATACCACCCAGCGACGAGATGGTGAAAGTGGCACCGGACATTTCAGCGGGGCTGAGCTTGCCGTCGCGGGCCTTCTTGGCCAGCTCGGACATTTCCTGGCTGATCTGGAAGATGCCCTTCTTGTCGGCGTCCTTGATGACCGGGACCATCAAGCCATTGGGCGTGTCGGCGGCAAAGCCGATGTGCCAGTAGTTCTTGTAGATGATCGCGTCGCCGTCCAGCGAGCTGTTGAACTCGGGGTACTTCTTGAGCGCGGCCACACAGGCCTTGATCAGGAAGGCCAGCATGGTGACTTTGACGCCGCTCTTCTCATTCTCCTTGTTGGTGGAGACGCGGAAGGCTTCCAGATCGGTGATGTCGGCGTCGTCGTGGTTGGTGACGGCCGGAATCATGATCGCGTTGCGCAGCAGGTTGGCGCCGCTGATCTTCTTGATGCGGCTCATCTCCTTGCGCTCGATCGGGCCGAACTTGGCAAAGTCCACCTTGGGCCAAGGGATCAGGCCCAACGCAGCGCCGTCGCCACCGCCACTGGACTTGTTCTGTGCCGCAGCAGCCAGGGTCTGCACCGCACCGCTCATCACCGAGCGGGTAAAGCTCTGGACGTCGGATTCGGTGATGCGGCCCTTGAGACCGGTGCCTTTGACTTCACTGAGCGGCACACCCAGCTCGCGAGCGAACTTGCGTACCGAGGGCGACGCATGCGGCAGACCGATGGGCGCGGCACCCGGCACATGGGCCGGTACCGCTGCTGCTGCCGCCGGAGCCGCTGCAGCTTGTGCAGGTGCTGCGGCAGGCGCCGCGGCCGCAGGTGCGGGCGCTGCAACCGCTGCTGGAGCGGCGGCTGCGGGAGCACCCACGCCTTCCAGTATGGCCACCAGATCGCCCACATTGACCTTGTCACCCAGCTTGACCTTGAGTTCCTTGACCACGCCGGCGGCGCTGGAGGGGATTTCCATGGAGGCCTTGTCGGACTCCACAGTGATCAGCCCTTGATCGATTTTGACCGTGTCGCCCACCTTGGCCAGCAGTTCGATGACTGCCACATCCTTGAAGTCACCGATGTCGGGAACACGCACTTCCACCGGACCGGCAGCAGCCGCAGGTGCCGCCGCAACGGGCGCAGGCGCTGCTACGGGTGCAGCAGCGGGAGCCGGAGCACTGGCCGCGGGCGCGGCAGCAGATGCTTCGCCCGCCGCTTCCAACACCAGCACCACAGTGCCTTCCTTGATCTTGCCACCCAGGGCGACCTTGATTTCCTTGACCACGCCAGCGTGGCTGGAGGGGATTTCCATGGATGCCTTGTCGGACTCCACGGTGATCAGGCTTTGCTCAGCCTTGACTGAGTCGCCCACCTTGACCATCACTTCGATGACGGAGACTTCATCGAAGTCGCCAATGTCCGGGACTTTTACTTCTACGAGTGCCATATGGTTTGTCTCCGGTCTTATTAGGCGTACAGGGGGTTGATCTTGTCGGCATTGATGCCGTACTTGGTGATGGCTTCAGCCACCTTGGCAACCGGCACCGTGCCTTCTTCGCTCAGGGCCTTGAGTGCGGCCACGACGATGTAATGGCGGTTCACCTCGAAGTGCTCGCGCAGCTTGCTGCGGAAGTCGCTGCGGCCAAAGCCGTCGGTACCCAGGACCTTGTAGGTGCGGCCCTTGGGGATGAAGGGGCGGATCTGCTCGGCATAGGCCTTCATGTAATCGGTGGAGGCAACCACCGGGCCCTTGTTGGCTTCGAGCTGTTGCGACACGAAGGAGACGCGCGGGGTTTCCAGCGGGTGCAGCAGGTTCCAGCGCTCGGCGTCCTGACCGTCGCGGGTCAGTTCGTTGAAGCTCGGGCAGCTCCACACGTCGGCAGCCACGCCCCAGTCTTTCTCCAGCAGCTCTTGCGCAGCAATGCTCTCGCGCAGGATGGTGCCGGAGCCCAGCAGTTGCACGCGCGGCGTCAGCTTGGCGCCGGGCTTGCACAGGTACATGCCCTTGATGATCTGCTCTTCCGTGCCAGGGATGAGGCCGGGCATGGCGTAGTTTTCATTGAGCAGGGTGAGGTAGTAGAAAACGTTGTCCTGCTTTTCCACCATGCGCTTCAAGCCATGGTGCAGGATCACACCCACTTCGTGCGCGAAGGTGGGGTCGTAGCTGACGCAGTTGGGGATGGTGCCAGCCATGATGTGGCTGTGGCCGTCTTCGTGCTGCAGACCTTCGCCATTGAGCGTGGTGCGTCCGGATGTGCCGCCCAGCAGGAAGCCGCGCGCTTGCATGTCGCCAGCAGCCCAGGCCAGATCGCCAATGCGCTGGAAGCCGAACATGGAGTAGTACACGTAGAACGGCACCATGATGCGGTTGCTGGTGGAGTAGCTGGTGGCTGCTGCAATCCAGCTGGCCATGCCGCCGGCTTCGTTGATGCCTTCTTGCAGGATCTGGCCGGCCTTGTCTTCGCGGTAGTACATCACCTGGTCCTTGTCGACCGGGGTGTACTGCTGACCTGCGGGGTTGTAGATACCGACCTGGCGGAACAGACCTTCCATACCGAAGGTACGGGCTTCGTCCACCAGAATGGGCACCACGCGCGGGCCCAGGGCCTGGTCACGCAACAGTTGCGTGAGGAAACGCACATACGCTTGCGTGGTGGAGATTTCGCGGCCTTCGGCCGTGGGCTCCATCACCGACTTGAACGTCTCGAGTGACGGCACGGTGAAGCTCTCGTCGGCCTTCACGCGGCGGTGCGGCAGGTAGCCGCCCAAGGCCTTGCGGCGCTCGTGTAGGTACTGCATTTCCGGGGTGTCGTCGGCCGGCTTGTAGAACGGGATGTCGGCAATCTGGCTGTCGGGCACCGGGATGTTGAAGCGGTCGCGGAAGGCCTTGATGTCCTCGTCCGTCAGCTTCTTGGTCTGGTGCACATTGTTCTTGCCTTCCCCGGCCTTGCCCATGCCAAAGCCCTTGACGGTCTTGATCAGCAGCACGGTCGGTTGGTCCTTGTGCTTGACCGCAGCTGCGTAGGCGGCATACACCTTTTGGGGATCGTGACCGCCGCGGCGCAGGTTCCAGATGGCGTCGTCGCTCATCTTGGAGACCATTTCCAGCGTGCGGGGATCGCGGCCGAAGAAGTTCTTGCGCACGAACGCGCCGTCGTTGGCCTTGAAGGCCTGGTAGTCGCCGTCCAGCGTGTCCATCATGATCTTGCGCAGGGCACCGTCGGTGTCGCGCGCCAGCAGCGGATCCCACTCGCTGCCCCACAGCAGCTTGATCACGTTCCAGCCGGAGCCGCGGAACTCGCCTTCGAGTTCTTGCACGATCTTGCCGTTGCCGCGCACCGGGCCGTCCAGGCGTTGCAGGTTGCAGTTGATCACAAACACCAGGTTGTCGAGCTTCTCACGGGCAGCCAGGCCGATGGCGCCCAAGGACTCCACTTCATCCATTTCGCCGTCGCCGCAGAACACCCAGACCTTGCGGTTTTCAGTGTTGGCAATGCCCCGGGCATGCAGGTATTTGAGGAAGCGGGCCTGGTAGATGGCCATCAGTGGGCCCAGCCCCATGGACACCGTGGGGAACTGCCAGAACTCGGGCATCAGCTTGGGGTGCGGGTAGCTCGACAGCCCCTTGCCGCCGGTTTCTTGACGGAAATTCAGCAGTTGTTCTTCGGTCAGACGGCCTTCCAGATAGGCGCGTGCATACACACCGGGTGACACGTGGCCTTGGATGTAGAGGCAGTCGCCACCGTGGTTTTCACTCTCGGCATGCCAGAAGTGGTTGAAGCCTGCACCAAACATATGGGCCAGCGAAGCAAAGGAGCCAATGTGGCCCCCCAGGTCACCACCGTCGATGGGGTGGTGGCGGTTGGCCTTGACCACCATGGCCATGGCGTTCCAGCGCATGTAGGCGCGCAGGCGCTCTTCAATCTCGATGTTGCCGGGGCAAATTTCTTCTTGATCTTTGTCAATGGTGTTCACGTAGGCCGTATTGGCCGAGAACGGCATGTCCAGGCTGCTTTGCCGGGCGTGTGACAACAGTTGCTCCAGCAGGTAGTGAGCGCGGTCAGGGCCCTCTTGCTGAATCACGGCGGACAGGGCGTCCAACCATTCGCGGGTCTCCTGGCTATCTGCGTCAACGCTGCTAGCCGGGCTTTGGGGAACTGCTGACATTCTTGTCTCCTGGTTACTTATGAGGGTTCGCCGACGTAATTTAGTACGACGCCTGAAGTTTCTCACATCTTTTTTAAAATTTCAAGTTATGCTTATTACATTCACATTATGAAATTTGGAAGATCAATTCTTACAGCCATCGCCTACACTTGACGCATGGCTTTGCCCGATCTCATTTCCATTCCCAGCGCCCTGGATTTGCCTGCCGTGCAGCAGGCCAAACACTGGTGGACGCGCCAGCATCCGCAGCGGCAGGACCGGCTGGCCATGCTCGCGCCCCTGGTTGCTGTGTTGTTATTCTTTGCCGCCATCGTCACGGCATTTGCCTATTTGCGCGCAGAAGAATTCGATCGCGAGCAGGAGGCTGTGCAACGCGATGTGGAATACACGCAGCAGAGGCTGCGCCTGCGCCTGCTGGAACGTCAGGAGCAGCTCACCCGGGTGGCGCGCGAAGTCTCCAACCGTGAGCTGGATGTAGAGGACTTTCGCAGTCGCGCCATTTCCATGCTCAACCAATATCCTGAAATCCAGGGTCTGGCGTGGATTGACGAACGTCGCCGGGTGCGCGTGGGGACCGGCACCGCCGTGCGCCCGCCAGCCCCAACCCACAATCTGAACGACCCGGCCACGCGCTTGGACAACGAGCAGGCCTTCAACTCGGTCAAGCAAAACGGCCAACCCGTGTTTCTGCAACGTCTGCGCTCAGCCGATTTCGCACCGCTGATGCAGATCTACATTCCCCTGAATGAGCGCAACCGCTTCTCGGGTGTGCTGCTGGCGGAGCTTTCGGTCGATGGCTTGTATCGTTACGGTGTGCCGGATGAGGTGACTGCGCGCTACGCCATCTCGCTGCTGGACGCCAACGGTGGACTTCTGGCCGGCACCGTGATTCCAGCGCGCAAGGCCGGCAGCAATTGGTTGCCCTGGAGCACCCGCAACAACGCCTTCTCCATGGCGGTGTCGCCCGTGGGCAGTGGTTTGGTGGTGCGTGGCCAGGCTTATCGAGCGTCCCTGGGCGTGATCGGCAGTGGCTTCTTCTGGCTGGTGGGCACACTCAGTGTGATGACGGCGTGGATGCTGATCGCCAACTGGCGCCACACCCGCCGCCGTCTGCAGGCGCAACAGGCCTTGATGTCCGAGACTAACTTCCGCCGCGCCATGGAAAACTCCATGCTCACCGGCATGCGCGCCATGGACCTGCAGGGCCGCATCACCTATGTCAATGCGGCCTTCTGTCAGATGACAGGTTGGCAGGAGTCCGATCTGGTGGGCCACACCGCACCCTTCCCCTACTGGCCCGAGTCCGACCGCGAACTGCTGGCGTCCAAGCTCGAAGAAGAACTGTCTGGCAAATTCACGCCGGGCGGATTCCAGGTGCGCGTCAAGCGGCGCGACGGCACCATGTTCGATGCACGGCTCTACGTGGCGCCGCTGATTGACGCCATGGGCACGCAGACCGGCTGGGTCACCTCCATGACCGACATCACCGAGCCCAACCGGGTGCGCGAACAGTTGTCGGCATCGCACCAGCGCTTCACCACCGTGCTGGAAGCGCTGGACGCCTCGATATCGGTCGCCCCCCTGGGTAGTGACGAACTGCTGTTTGCCAACAAGCTCTACCGCCAATGGTTTGGCACCCATGCCAACGGCCATCTGCAGTTGGTGGCAGAAGCCGGTGTGCCCAGCAGCCCCACCAGCAGCGACTCCGACGACAGCGTGGACGCCCTGGCCGGTCTGCCCACCGAAACTATTGCCGACACCGAAACCGAGAGCGGTGAAATCTACGACAGCGCCCTGGGCAAGTGGCTGGAGGTGCGCACCCGCTACCTGAGCTGGGTTGATGGCCGCCTGGCGCAGATGGTGATTGCCACCGACATCACCAGCCGCCGCTTGGCCGAGCAGCAGGCCGCCACGCAGGCCGAGCGCGCGCAGAACTCCAGCCGGCTGATCACCATGGGTGAAATGGCCTCCAGCGTGGCGCATGAACTCAACCAACCGCTGACTGCCATCAACAACTACTGCAACGGCATGATCTCGCGCATCAAGGAGCACCAGATCACCGAGGAAGACCTGCTGGGCGCGCTGGACAAGACCGCGCGCCAGGCCCAGCGCGCCGGGCAGATCATCCAGCGCATACGCTCGTTCGTGAAGCGTAGCGAGCCCAACCGCACGCCGTCGGACGTAGGCGTCATGGTGAGCGAAGCCATCGAACTGGCCGAGATCGAACTGCGCCGGCGCAACGTGCGGCTCAACCACTACGTTGCCGCGCGGCTCCCTGTAATGCTGGTGGACCCCATCCTGATAGAGCAGGTGCTGGTCAATCTGCTGCGCAACGCCGCCGAGTCCATCGACATGGCGCAACGCCCCACGGCGCAGCGTCTGGTGGAATTGCGCGTAGTGCCGACCAAGGTGGACGGGCAGTCCGCCATCGATTTTTCCGTGCGCGACTCGGGCAAGGGACTGGCACCCGAGGTCATGGCCCGACTGTATGAAGCATTCTTTTCCACCAAGGCTGATGGCATGGGCATCGGCCTGTCGCTGTGCCGCTCCATCGTCGAATCGCACTTGGGCAGAATGAGTGCGGAGAACATCTACAATGGCACCGAAGTGGCAGGATGCCGTTTCTCCTTCTGGATACCCGTGGCAGATATTGGCTACCAAACGCCTGTTGCACCAACCCTAAGCACATAAACGTCTGGACATTTGAATGAGCCTGATTCCAAAAAAAGGTACGGTCTACGTCGTTGATGACGACGAGGCTGTAAGAGACTCCTTGCAATGGTTACTTGAAGGAAAGGGCTACCGGGTACGGTGCTTCGATTCCGCAGAGTCCTTTCTCAGCCGCTACGACGCCCGCGAAGTCGCCTGCCTGATTGCCGACATCCGCATGGATGGCATGACCGGACTGGAGCTGCAAAACCGCCTGATCGAAGGCCGCTCTCCTCTGCCCATCGTGTTCATCACCGGCCACGGCGACGTGCCCATGGCTGTGGACACCATGAAAAAAGGCGCCATGGACTTCATCCAAAAGCCTTTCAAGGAAGACCAGTTGGTCAGCTTGGTGGAGCGCATGCTGGACCACGCCAAGGACTCGTTTGCCGACTACCAGCTTGCCGTCAACCGCGATGCCCTGCTGTCCAAGCTGACACTGCGCGAGTCACAGGTGCTGGAGCGCATTGTGGCGGGACGGCTCAACAAGCAGATTGCCGACGACCTGGGCATCAGCATCAAGACGGTAGAAGCGCACCGCGCCAACATCATGGAAAAGCTCAGCGCCAATACAGTTGCCGACCTGCTCAAGATTGCCCTTGGACAAAATGCTCCCAAAGTTTGAACTGACCTGACCACCGGCCCAACCGGCCCGCAACTGCAAAGCTGCGGGCTTTTTTATTCCAGAACGACTCCAGAGACACGCATGACCACTACCGCAACCATCATTGACGGCAACGCCCTGGCCGCATCCACCCGTGCCGATGTGGCACGCCGTACTGCCGTGCTGACCCAACGCGGCCTGACACCCGGCTTGGCCGTTGTGCTGGTGGGCGAAAACCCCGCGTCCCAGGTCTATGTGCGCAACAAGGTCAAGGCCTGTGGCGACGCCGGTCTGCACTCGGTACTGGAGCGCTACCCCGACACCATGACCGAAGCCGAGTTGCTGGCCCGCATCGACTCATTGAACAACGACGACAGCATCCACGGCATCTTGGTCCAGTTGCCCTTGCCCGCACACATGGATGCCCACAAGGTGATCGAAGCCATTTCCCCGGCCAAGGACGTGGACGGTTTCCACGTCTCCAGCGCGGGTGCCCTCATGGTGGGCCAGCCCGGCTTCTGGCCCTGCACCCCCTACGGCTGCATGAAGATGCTGGAGAGCATTGGCTACAAGCTGCGCGGCAAACATGCGGTGGTGATTGGCCGCAGCAACATCGTGGGCAAGCCCATGGCCATGATGCTGCTGGCGCAGAACGCCACCGTCACCATCTGCCACAGCGCCACTGCCAACCTCAAGGAAATGACCCTGCAGGCCGACGTCATCGTGGCTGCCGTGGGCAAACGCAATGTGCTGACCGCCGACATGGTCAAACCCGGTGCCGTGGTGCTGGACGTGGGCATGAACCGCAATGACGAAGGCAAGCTCTGTGGCGACGTGGACTACGCTGGCGTGAGCCAAGTTGCAGGCTACATCACGCCAGTGCCCGGCGGCGTGGGCCCCATGACCATTGCCATGCTGCTGGTCAATACCCTGGAAGCCGCCGAACGCGCGGCCGCCGCCAAGGGTCTTGCATAAACACGTTCAGGCGCCACCTGTTACCCATTCCTTCCATTACCTGAACTGCCTCCATGAATCCATTGCTTCGCTTTGACTCCCTTCCCTTGTTTGACCAGATCCGCCCCGAGCACGTGGCGGAGGCGATCGACGCGTTGCTGGAGCAGGCGAACAAGGCGCTGGAGACTGTCACGGCAACGGACTTCCCCGCGCAGTGGACGGAAGTGGCGCGGGTGCTGGACGTGGCCACCGAGCGGCTGGGCATGGCCTGGGGCGCTGTGAACCACCTCAACAGCGTGGCCGACTCGGCTGATCTGCGCGCTGCCTACAACGCCGCCCTGCCCCGAGTCACCGAGTTCTGGACACGCCTGGGCGCTGACGAGCGGCTGTTTGCCAAGTACAAGGCGATGGACGTGCAGTCACTCAATTCCGAACAGCGCCAGGCCCACAGGAATGCCATGCGCAACTTCGTGCTAGGTGGGGCCGACCTGACGGGCAGCGCCCGCACGCGCTTTGCCGAAATCCAGGAAAAGCAGGCCGAGCTCAGCCAGAAGTTCAGCGAAAACACGCTGGACGCCACCGACTCCTTTGCCTACTACGCCAGCGCGGATGAGGTTGAAGGCATACCGGCAGACGTGATGCAAACCGCCCTGGCGGGCGCCCAGGCCGATGGCAAGACGGGCTACAAGCTCACCCTCAAGATGCCTTGCTACCTGCCGGTGATGCAATTCGCCAAGAGCAGCGCGCTGCGCGAAAAGATGTACCGTGCCTACGTGACACGCAGTTCGGATCAGGCGCCCGAAGACGCGCGCAAGTTCGACAACAGCGCCATCATTCGCGAGATCCTGGCCCTGCGCAAGGAAGAGGCGCAACTGCTGGGATACGACAACTTCGCCCAGGTATCGCTGGTACCCAAGATGGCCGAGTCGCCCGAGGCGGTGGTCGCCTTCCTGCGCAATCTGGCTGCCAAGGCCAAGCCCTTTGCGCAGAAGGATCTGGCCGACCTGCGCGCCTTCGCCCGCGAGGTCCTGGCCCTGAACGACCCACAGCCCTGGGACCTGCCCTATATCAGCGAAAAGCTCAAGGAAGAGCGCTACGCCTTCAGCGAGCAGGAGGTAAAGCAGTACTTCACGGCGCCCAAGGTGCTGGCCGGGCTGTTCAAGATTGTGGAGACCCTGTTTGACGTGGCCATTGAGCCCGACCAGGCTCCGGTATGGAACCCGGGCGTGCAGTTCTATCGCATCACCCGCAAGGGCCAACTGGTTGGCCAGTTCTACCTGGACCCCAGCGCACGCACCGGCAAGCGCGGCGGCGCCTGGATGGACGATGTGCGCGGGCGCTGGCTGCGCCCAGACAATGGCGTGATGCAGACGCCGGTGGCCCATCTGGTGTGCAATTTTGCCGACGGCGTGGACGGCAAACCCGCCTTGCTCACACACGACGACGTCACCACCCTGTTCCACGAATTCGGCCATGGCCTGCACCACATGCTGACTCAGGTGAGCGAGCATGACGTATCCGGCATCAGCGGCGTCGAATGGGACGCCGTCGAGCTGCCCAGCCAGTTCATGGAAAACTTCTGCTGGGAGTGGAGCGTGCTGCAGCACATGACTTCGCATGTGGACACCGGTGCCGCCCTGCCACGCGAACTGTTCGACAAGATGCTCGCCGCCAAGAATTTCCAGAGCGGCCTGCAGACCCTGCGCCAGATCGAGTTCTCCCTGTTCGACATGCTGCTACACAGCTCGCACAAACCGGAGGACGACTTCATGGCGCTATTGCAAAAGGTGCGTGACGAAGTGGCTGTGGTGCCATCCCCACCTTGGAGCCGCACACCGCATACCTTCAGCCACATCTTTGCCGGCGGATACGCGGCGGGCTACTACAGCTACAAGTGGGCCGAAGTGCTCAGCGCCGATGCCTATGCGGCATTTGAAGAAACCGCGGCACCCGATGGCACACCCAGCGTGGAAACCGGCACAAAATACCGCCAAGCCATTCTGGAAGCGGGCGGCAGCCGTCCGGCCATGGAATCCTTCAAGGCCTTTCGTGGCCGCGAGCCCAGTCTGGACGCATTGCTTCGCCACCAGGGCATGTCGGCTTAAACTGTGACCAATTGGGGGAACCGGAATATGAAACCATCACACCTGCTGAAATGCGTGGCCGTTGCGCTGACCCTGTGCGCTGCGGCGCAGGCACAGACCGTTTATCGGATCGTGGGCCCGGACGGCAAGGTCACATTCTCGGACAAGCCACCGATCACAGCCGATCAAGGCAAGGTTGCCACAACCGGTGTGGGCGCTGCCGCTGCTGCCTCCAATGCATCACTGCCGTTCGAGTTGCGCCAAGTGGTGAGCAAGTACCCGGTCACACTCTACAGTGCACCCGATTGCGCCCCTTGCGGCAATGGCCGCTCGCTGCTCAGCGCACGCGGTGTTCCCTTCTCCGAGCGCACGGTCACCTCACAGGAGGACATTGCCTCGCTGCAACGCATCAGCGGTGAGACTTCGTTGCCCGTTCTGACGATTGGCAGCCAGCGTATCAAGGGCTTTTCGGACGCCGAGTGGACCCAGTATCTGGATGCCGCAGGCTACCCCCGGACCTCCATGCTGCCTGCCGGCTACCGCAATGCCCCTGCCAGCCCTCTGGTGACAGTGCAGAAGCCTGCGCCGGCCAAGGCGGAAGAAAAACCGGAAGCGCCAGCGGTGCCTGCATCACCCTCGGCCCCCGGTCCGTCCAATCCGGCAGGTATCCAGTTCTAGCCCTGAAAATCCAGCGTCTTGACGCCGCTGGCCGTGCCTAGCAGGCACACGCTGGCGCGCTGGAATGCAAATACACCAACGGTCACCACGCCCGGCCACTGGCTGACTTCCGCCTCAAACGCCAGCGGATCGCTGATCTGCAGGCCTGTCACGTCCAGAATGTGTTGCCCGTTGTCGGTGACCAGAGGTTTGCCATCCTTCAGGCGAATGGTTCCAACGCCGCCCTTGGCCGCGAAGCGCCGGATCAACTGGCTGGTAGCCATGGGAATCACTTCCACGGGCAGAGGAAATTTGCCCAGCGTTTCGACCAGCTTGGACTCGTCTGCGATGCAGATAAAGCGCGCTGACTGCGCTGCCACAATCTTTTCGCGGGTGAGCGCCGCGCCCCCGCCCTTGACCATATTGCCCTTGCCGTCGATCTCGTCGGCTCCATCGATGTAGACCGACAGTCGCTCGACCTCATTGGACTCGAATACCGGGATGCCCAGGGCCTGCAGGCGCTGCGTGCTTGCCACGGAGCTGGATACGGCGCCCTTGATCTGGTCCTTCATGCTGGCCAACGCGTCAATGAACTTGTTGACCGTGGAGCCGGTACCCACGCCGACGATTTCGCCCGGCACGACGTACTGGAGGGCCGCCTGCCCCACCAGGGTTTTGAGTTCGTCCTGGGTCAAGGCAGGCGTGGCAGAAGGCATTGGCGAGGTAGGTGGGTTCATTGGGGGAAAATCAGGGAAGTTACACAATAGATCAGGAATTATCCGATGGCTCTCGTCCCCTACGGCCTGGTGCGCCCCTTTTTGTTCGCCATGGATGCCGAAACCACGCATGACCTCACCCTGTCGGCTTTGGCCGGAACCCAGGGCAATGCACTGTCATGGGCCTATCGCACTGCGCGGGTGGAAGACCCCATCGAAGTCGCCGGACTGCGCTTTCCCAACCGGGTCGGCATGGCTGCCGGGCTCGACAAGAACGCACGCTGCATCGACGGCTTGGGCGCCATGGGCTTTGGTTTCGTCGAGGTGGGCACTGTCACCCCTTTGCCGCAGGACGGCAACCCCAAACCGCGCATGTTCCGTCTGCCAAAAGCCCGGGCACTCATCAACCGACTCGGGTTCAACAACCAGGGGCTGGACGCCTTTGTACGCAACGTGCAGAGGTCCGCACTGCGTCAGCAGGCACATCCGTCCCTGTTGCTGGGATTGAACATTGGCAAGAATGCAGCAACGCCCATTGAAGACGCCACCAGCGACTATCTGCGCTGCCTGGACGGCGTGTACCCCCATGCGGACTACGTCACGGTCAACATCAGCAGCCCCAACACCAAGAACCTGCGCAGTCTGCAAAGCGATGCGGCGCTCGACGCCCTGCTGGGCGCCATTGCCGAACGCCGGGAGGCGCTGGCCCAACGCCATGGCCAGCGCAAACCGGTATTCCTCAAGATCGCCCCCGATCTGGATGCTGACCAGATTGCTGTCATTGCCGCCACACTCCAGCGCTACGGCACAGACGGTAATGGCAAAGTCAATAATGCCTGGGGTGTGATTGCCACCAACACCACACTCAGCCGCGATGCAGTCAAAGGCTTGCCGCACGCAGAAGAAACCGGCGGTCTCTCTGGTGCGCCAGTACTGGCGATGAGCAACCAAGTGATTGCGCAACTTCGCGCTGCGCTGGGCAGGGAATTTCCCATCATCGGCGTGGGCGGCATCCTCAGCGCACAGGATGCAGTGACCAAGATCCAGGCCGGTGCAGACCTGGTACAGATCTACACCGGCCTGATCTACAAGGGCCCGGCGCTGGTCGGCCAGGCCGCTCAGGCTATCCGTTCGCTGCGAGCCTAGCCACCATCTCGCCGATCGCCAGCGCACTGGTCAACCCTGGCGACTCAATGCCAAACAGGTTGACCAGCCCCGGTACGCCGTGATCCTGCGGACCTTGTATGCAGAAATCGGCAGCAGCCTCACCCGGACCGCTGATCTTGGGCCGCATGCCCGCAAATGCCGGAACCAGCGCGCCATGCGGGAGCTCGGGCCAGTACTTGCGCACTTCGGCATAGAACACATCCCCGCGTTGCGGTCGGACTTGCAAGTCCTCTGGATCATCGACCCACTCCACATCAGGCCCGAAACGGGCCTGCCCGCCCAGATCCAATGTGAGGTGAACGCCCAGACCAGCCGCCTCGGGCGCAGGGTATATCAGCCGCGAAAAAGGTGCGCGGCCTGTCAGTGCAAAGTAATTGCCCTTGGCAAAGTGCGGCGTAGGGATATGGGCAGAGTCCAGGCCCTCAATCTGACAGGCCAGGTCAGGCGCCTGTAGACCGGCTGCATTGACGACGGACATCGCAACAACACGGGTGCCATCCTGCAGCACCCATTGCGCACCACGTTCGCCTTGATCATCCCGGCGCTCCACTCGCGTATTGAACACGACGACACCACCCGCGTCTTCCAGATCGGCATGCAGCGCACGCATGAAGGACTGGCTGTCCACGATGCCGGTAGAAGGCGAATGCAAAGCCGCCACGCAACGCAGTGCAGGCTCCAGAGTGTGTGCCTGGGTCCCATCGAGCCAGACAAGGTCCGAAACGCCATTGGCCTGTGCCCGCAATTGCAACTGCACCAGAGCCTTTAGTTGGTCCTCATCGGTGGCGACTATGAGTTTGCCGCAACGCCTGTGTGCAATGGTGCGCTCGGCGCAATAGGCGTAAAGCAGCTGCCGTCCCCGCACGCACAAGCGGGCTTTCAGTGAACCTTCGGGGTAGTAGATGCCCGCATGGATGACTTCGCTGTTGCGAGCGCTGGTCTGGGTGCCGATGGCGCTTTGTGCTTCCACGACCACCACATCGCGCCCTTGCTGCGCCAAGGCACGGGCAATCGCCAATCCGACCACCCCGGCACCGATCACCAGGCAATCCAGATGTTCAGCGGATGGGTTCACTGCAGGGCGAGCGCTCCGTCTGCGCCCACCACCAGTTTCTTGCCAGGCGGGGCCTTGAGAAAGGCCAGGGCATCACTTTCCGACACGCCGTAGGCAACGCTGACCAGCCACCTGCCGGCGTCATTCACCTTGGCACAGGCCCCCAGCAGGAGCGCACCTCCCAAGACCATGAACCGAGCCAACGTACGCAATAAAAGAATCTTTTTCATGGGTAAATCTCCCTGCGTCTGGACCCAAGGGTTCACGCAGTGCCGGTGTACCATCACAGTCAATCAAGTCCCGATGCTAGCCCATGTCACCTCCCCCCACCACATCCATTGCAAGCGGCAAGACCACCCCATGGCTGCGTCGTGCAGGCGCCCTGTTTTTGCTGTTGGTACTGCTGGGAGCGCTGGGCTTCTGGCTGGGGCCACGCAACCCGATGGGAGGCTCTGTGGCGACCGTTAGGCCTCTGCCTCCGCAGGACATAACAGCGTTGGCCGATTGGGTCGACGCCAGCGAAAAGGCGTTTCCCGACATCAAACCCGGCAATGCCAAAGGCATTGTCTGGGCCAGTGCGCCAGGCGTGCGCACGCACTGGTCCGTGGTGTACATCCACGGCTTTTCGGCCAGCCGCATGGAAACCGCGCCGCTGGCCGAGACGGTGGCGGCGCAGTTGGGCGCCAATGTGTTCTACACCCGACTGACAGGCCATGGGCGTACCGATGGCGCAGCCATGGGAGAAGCCAGCGCACAGGACTGGATGGCAGATACGCTGGAGGCCGTGCGCATAGGACAGACGCTGGGGGACAAGGTGCTGCTGATCAGTTGTTCGACTGGCTCCACGCTCGCGACCTGGCTGGGCACATCGCCGGATGCATCACGGGTTGCCGCCCATGTGTTTGTGTCGCCCAACTTCGGTCCCAAGGACAAACGCTCGGAACTGATCAACGGTCCTTGGGGCCAACGCATCGCGCTGTGGGTGCAAGGCCCCACCCGCAGTTCAACGCCCGAAAGTGCCGCGGAGGCGCAGGCCTGGACCGAAAGCTATCCCACAAAGGCACTTTTCCCCATGATGGCCTTGGTCAAAAGCGTGCGCAACAGCGACCTGTCGCGGTTTCAGACGCCTGTGCTGGTGCTGTTCAGCGAAGCTGATCAGACCGTGGATGTGGCACAGACCCGCTCTGCATTTACCCGGCTGGGTGCGGCCCATAAGTCCATTGAGCCAGTAACCTATAGCAAAGCCCAGGGGCAGCACGTGCTGGTCGGCGCCATCAAGGACCCGGCAGCCGTTGCGCCCATGGCTCAGACCATTGTCCAATGGGTTCAATCCCTTCCCAAGGAGCTGCGCTGAGCGATGTCCGATAACGAGAACACTCCCGACGCAGTCAACCGGTTGCCATTGCGTGCCCTGGGGCTAAAACCCGGCATGGCACTGCAGACCCGACGCCTGGTTGCAGGTGCCAGCAAGCGGGAGTCCCAGTTTTTCGGCGCTATTGAGGGCAAAGGTGTGATGGTGGGGGCATTGGGAACCGATACCGAGCCCAGCGATCTGAAGGCGGGTGACATATGCCTGGTACGTGGCTTTACCGGGCAATACGAATACTCGTTTCCATCCAAGGTGCTGCAAACCTTTGTGCAGCCTTTCACCTACGCGCTGCTGGCCTATCCGGCCCAGGTTGACGCCAAGCTGGTACGCCAGAGCATGCGCGTCAAGCGCTCCTGGCCAACTCGCGTCGCTTTGCCGCAACCCGGAGACCAGACCAGCAATGTGGCGGTCACGCTGATCGACATCAGCGTACGCGGCGCCATGATCAAGGCCGACAGCAGTCTGGCCCCGGTAGGCGCCAACCTGCGCATGACCATGTCGGTTCAGGTTGATGAAACGCCGCAAGAACTGGTGCTGCAGGCAATCGTCTGCCACAACAACCGCGCCAGCTACGAAGACGCCTACTTCGTGGGTGTTTCGTTCAAGGATTTGAAGCAGCAGGACAAACTGGTGCTGAGCTACCTGACCCAGACTTCCTGAGAGGCTGGGGCATTGGGCTGCTAACGGGGCTACGCCTTCTGATCCAGCAGAGCGCCGGCGATGGCGTCGCCCGCCTTGAAAACTGCCAAATTGGCGAGGAACGAATTCTTGGCTTGCAATTGCGTTACCAGATCGGTTGCCAGGGATGACCCAGAGGACCCTGAACTCGCGACATTCGCTACCACGCCACCCACAGCCAGTGCCGTTTGCAGCACATCGCGGTTCTGGAGTCCTTCGGTGGCGAATTTGGCGACATTGGTGGCCACCGCATCCAGCTGGCGCTGCGCGGCATTCATCCCAGACTGGGCTATGGAGCTGATGGAGGACATGAACGGCTCTCCCGAGAGTTGGCGAAAAAAAGGCCTGAAGACAGCTTCAGGCCTGGGAGACTATCAGGAGACCGCAATCCCCCGAGTTGGCCACCTGGATCAGGCGAAGTTGCCTTCCGCAAAGCCCCAGTTGACCAGCTTGTCAAAGAAGGTTTCCACATATTTCTGGCGCAGATTGCGGTAGTCAATGTAGTACGCATGTTCCCATACGTCAACCGTCAGCAGTGCCTTGTCAGCGGTGGTCAAGGGAGTGCCGGCAGCGCCGGTATTGACGATATCAACCGAGCCATCGGGTTTCTTGACCAGCCAGGTCCAGCCGGAGCCGAAATTGCCGACCGCAGACTTCACGAAGGCTTCCTTGAAGGCAGCGTAGCTGCCCCACTTGGCGGAAATGGCGGTAGCCAGTGCACCTGTGGGTTCACCGCCGCCTGCGGGCTTCATGCCGTTCCAGAAGAAGGTGTGGTTCCAGATCTGTGCTGCATTGTTGTAGATGCCGCCGCTGGACTTCTTGATAATTTCTTCGAGGGTCATGCTCTCGAATTCGGTGCCCTTTTGCAGGTTGTTCAGGTTCACCACATAGGCGTTGTGGTGCTTGCCGTGGTGGAACTCCAAAGTCTCTTTGGAATAGGCAGGTGCCAGTGCGTCAATCGCGTAGGGCAAGGCGGGCAAGGTGTGTTCCATGGATTCCTCTTCGGTTGGTTGGTTTTTGACAGTTGCACATTGTAGGAACTAATTGCTTTTCGCGTTTTGCACCAACAGATCAACCGTACCGTCGGCCAAAGTTGCCATCAACTCCTCGCCCTTTGCGACCTGGCTCACAGAAGTGATGGGCGCACCACTGTGCGTGGTGAGCCACGCATATCCGCGCTGCAGAACCAAAGCCGGATCCAGCGCACGCAGCCGCAGCTCTGCCCGGTCGCAGGAGTCATGCAACCGCTGCACGGCAAGCTGGGCAGCACGGGGCAGGCTTTGCCCTAGTCGATCCACTGCATCGCAGCGTCGCTGCACTCCCGCACGCAGGGCGTATTGCATGCCCTGCTGCAATGTGGCCAGACCAGCGGCATGGCGGGTCAAGGCGCCCGACGGACGTCCGATCCGCGCAGCCAGATGATCCACCTGCTGTGCCTCGCGCTCCATGAAACGCACCAAGGCTTTGCGCAGGTGTTGCTCCAGGTCGCTGAGCTCCCGCAAATACGAATCACGGTCGGCACTGACCATTTCCGCCGCAGCCGTTGGCGTGGGAGCGCGCAGGTCGGCAACGAAGTCGGCTATGGTGAAATCGGTTTCATGCCCTACCCCGCTGATGACGGGTACCGGGCTTGCCGCCACGGTACGCGCCAGTTGTTCGTCGTTGAAGGCCCACAGGTCTTCCAGCGCGCCGCCACCACGCACCAGCAGAATCACGTCGACCGGAACGCCGTTGCCTACTGCCGGCCCGTCCTGCGCTTGTGCATACAGCGATTGCAGGGCCTGCACCAGCTCTCGCGGTGCGTTTTCCCCTTGCACAGAAGCGGGCGCCAGGGTTACGGGGATGTGCGGTACACGCCTTTGCAGCGCACTTACCACATCGTGCAGGGCCGCCGCGCCCAGCGAAGTCACCAAGCCTATGCCCCTAGGCATAGCTGGCAATGGGCGCTTTCGGGCGGGGTCAAACAGCCCCTGCGCCTCCAGCTTGGCTTTCAACTGCAGAAACTGCTCGAACAGACTGCCCTGTCCTGCCCGCGCCAGACTTTCCACAATTAGCTGCAATTCGCCTCGGGGCTCGTATACACCCAGACGCCCACGCACCTCCACCTTGTCGCCGTCGCGCGGAACAAAGTCCAGCATGCTGGCAGCCCGGCGAAACATGGCGCAGCGCAATTGACCGCTTGCGTCCTTCAACGAGAAATAACAATGCCCGCTGGCAGCGCGGGAAAAGCCGGATATCTCCCCGGCAACCGCTACCGGATTGAAGCGCGATTCCAGCGCATCAGCGATGGCGCGGCAAAGGGCGCCAACCGGCCAAACACGCTGCCTTGGCTCTGCATCGAAGGCATCAACCATGCTGGATTTCCAAAAATGTTGTAAGCGGATGCATAACTGTCATCCCCAGTTCAGGCGTTCGGTAGGACGCTGTCAGCAATGCTGCCGACAGCCGCAAGCCTCCGTCCAAGTAGCTTGATTTCATTACGTTTTTTTCTGCTGCAAATGTCATCAAAGTGTCAAAGCCCCATGCCAGCGTGGTTCGCGAGCCTGATTGCACAGACTTCTACACAAAGTTATCCACAGAAACTGTGCGTTGCCGGGGCAGCCATGTGGGTCATAATCCCGACGCACACCAATCGCACGGAGGGGACACTTGCTTTCCATCATACAAGCCGCTGGCTGGCCAATTTGGCCTCTTGTCGCATGCTCGGTTCTCGCCCTGGCAATCATCATTGAACGCTTCATCAGTCTGCAGACCAAGAAGGTGGCGCCCGCCCGCCTTTTGGACGAAGTCATTGGCGTGACGCGCAAAGGAATTCCTGGAAGCGAAGTCATCAACCAACTGGAGAAGAACTCCGCCTTGGGAAAGGTGCTTGCCAGCGGACTGCGCGCAGTGAATACCGAGCCGCTGCTCAGCGAAGAAGACTTGCGGGCTAGCATGGAGAGCGTGGGTCGCCAGGTCGCCCATCGACTGGAGCATTACCTCAGCGCGCTGGGCACGATTGCTTCTGCCGCACCCCTGATGGGACTGTTTGGCACGGTGGTGGGCATGATCGAAATTTTTGGCTCGCAGGCGCCAGGGGGATCAAGCGGTGGCAATCCGGCGCAGTTGGCGCACGGTATTTCCATTGCGCTCTACAACACCGCTTTCGGTCTGATCGTGGCCATCCCTTCGCTCATCTTCTGGCGCTACTTCCGTGGTCGTGTGGACGAGTACCTGCTGACATTGGAGTTGTCTGCTGATCGGCTGGCGCGCCATCTCAAAGCGTTGCGCAAGTAAGCCGCAGGACCGCATAGGCAATCGTTCCATGAACTTTCGCAAAAGAACCAATGAAGAGCCGGAAATCAATCTGATTCCGTTCATCGACGTGCTGTTGGTGGTGCTGATCTTTCTGATGCTTTCCACCACCTACAGCAAGTTCACGGAAATGCAGATTGTCCTGCCCGCAGCGGATACGGAAGCCCAGAAGGACTACCCCAAGGAATTGATCGTGGCCATCGCCGCGGACGGCAATCTCAGCGTGAACAAGATGCCCCTGGTAAGTCGCACACTGGACAGCATCGCGGCGGCACTGACAGATGCGGCCAAAGGTGGAAAGGATGCCGTTGTGGTGATCAGCGCGGACGCCAGCGCCAAACACCAGTCCGTGATCACGGTCATGGAAGCTGCACGGCGCGCAGGCCTGAACCACATCACGTTCGCGACACAGACGTCCGCTCAGGCTGGTATTCAGTAAAGGCATGGGCGTTGGCCATGATCTGCCCCAGAAGCTGGGCATGACCTTGGTCAGCGCCTGGCAGCGTCGCGGAGTCATTGCCACCCTTCTGCTCCCCATCAGTCTTGTCTACGCCGCCTTGGTATTTCTGCGCCGCTGGACCTATCAATCAGGACTGCGCAAGGCAAAGGTATTAGACCGCCCTGTCATCGTGGTCGGCAATGCCATTGCGGGCGGAGCCGGCAAGACGCCAACCACGGTGTCCATTGTTTTGCACTTGCGCTCGCGTGGATGGAAGGTGGGCGTTGTGTCACGCGGTTATGGGCGCCAAAGTGACGACGTTCGCGCAGTTTCCGCCAAGGACAACGTTGCATCCGTGGGTGACGAGCCTTTGCTGATTGCACGCGCTACGGATGTGCCGGTTTACGTGGGGCGTGACCGCCACGCCGCAGCTAGCGCCTTGCTTATGCAACACCCGGATACGCAGCTACTGGTGTGCGATGACGGGCTGCAGCATTACGCCTTGTACAGAGACATAGAGGTTTGTGTATTTGATGATCGCGGCGTGGGCAACGGCTGGATGCTACCCGCCGGCCCCCTGCGTGAGCCGTGGCCGCGAAAGGCCTTGCAGGCGGTGGGACAGGATGATGCGCGCTTGCTGGTATTGCATACCGGCTTGCACAAACGCTTGCCTGGATTCTCCGCAGAGCGCTCTCTGGACCGCCATGCTGTTGACCGCCATGGCGCAAAGATCGAAATCGCCACGCTGAGGCAGCCGTTGTTGGCGCTGGCTGGTATTGCCAGACCCGAAGCGTTCTTTTCGTCTCTTACCGCGATGGGTATTGCGCTGGACAAATCGCTACCGCTGCCCGACCACTTCGACTTCCAGTCACTGAACGCCGACCTGTTGCAGGGTTACCAGGTTCTCTGCACCGAAAAGGATGCCGCCAAGCTTTGGGAAATCTGGCCCGATGCGTTGGCCGTACCGTTGATCCAGACGCAGGAATCCGCCTTTTGGGTTGCACTGGATGGTCTGGTGGATGATGTGCGCCGTACAAAGCTATCATCCACACATGGACACCAAACTGCTTGAACTGATTGTCTGCCCCGTCACCAAAGGGCCACTTGAGTACGACCGTGAGAAACAGGAGCTGATCTCCCGCTCTGCCCGCTTGGCTTATCCGGTGCGAGACGGCATACCCGTGCTACTGGAGAACGAAGCACGGACACTCAGCGACGCCGAACTTGGCCTGTAAGCGTCCCGGAGATGGCGTTTACCGTATTGATACCGGCGCGGTTGGCGTCGACCCGGCTTCCCAACAAACCGCTGGCAGACATTGCTGGCATTCCCATGGTAGTCCGCGTGGCGCAACGTGTGACTCGGGGGATGCCACCCACGGTGCGGGTTGTGGTGGCGGCGGATCACCCTAGCATCCTATTGGCATGCCAACAGTTTGGCGTGGAGGCCGTGCTGACCCGTGAAGACCACCCCTCGGGCAGCGACCGCCTGGCCGAAGCCTGCGTGCTGCTGGGTTTGGCCGACGAAGACATCGTCGTGAACGTGCAAGGGGACGAGCCCTTGATAGACCCCGCCTTGGTACATGCAGTTGCTCGATTGCTGGAACAAAACCAGGGCGCGAGCATGGGCACGGCAGCGCACAGCATTGACAGTGTGCAAGACTTCAAGAATCCGAATGTGGTCAAGGTTGTCCTGAACGCTTCGGGAATGGCTTTGTATTTCAGCCGGGCACCTATCTCCTGGTGGCGTGACGGCTTTGCCGAAGGCATTCAGACGCTGCCAAAGCCTGCGCCACTTCGCCACATCGGTATCTACTCCTACCGTGTGGGGTTCTTGCGCAGCTTTCCCTCTCTGGCACAGGCGCCCATGGAAATAACCGAAGCACTGGAGCAACTGCGCGCCCTGTGGCACGGCCACCAGATTGCCGTACATACGACCGATGCTGCGCCGGGCGCAGGGGTCGATACACCGGAAGACTTGGAACGTGTTCGACGCGTGTTTGCTGCCGGCGCCCCACCTGCATCATCTGTAAGTTAGCCTATAGGCACGCCATGCTATTCTCGCGCGTTAATTTGCATTCTGTAGCTGCGGGCGAAAGCTCCGTGATGAGCACATCATTTAAGTAAAAAGAGGGGTTCCATGAGACTGATTCTGTTGGGCGCACCCGGCGCCGGGAAAGGCACACAAGCCACATTCATTTGCCAAAAATTCGGCATCCCGCAGATTTCCACGGGTGATATGTTGCGCGCAGCGGTCAAGGCCGGTACTCCCCTGGGCTTGGAAGCCAAGGCGGTGATGGCTGCGGGTGGTCTGGTCAGCGACGAGCTGATCATCAATCTGGTCAAGGAGCGTCTCACGCAGCCGGACTGTGCCAACGGCTTCCTGTTCGACGGATTCCCTCGCACCATCCCCCAAGCTGATGCCATGAAGGCCGCTGGTGTGACGCTGGACTATGTGCTGGAAATCGACGTTCCCTTTGAAGCCATCATTGAGCGCATGAGCGGACGCCGTTCGCACGCAGCATCGGGCCGCACTTACCATGTGAAATTCAACCCACCCAAGGTGGAAGGCCTGGACGACATTACCGGCGAGCCGCTGATCCAGCGCGAAGACGACAAGGAAGAGACCGTTCGCAAGCGTCTGGATGTGTACAGCGCGCAAACGCGCCCACTGGTGCAGTACTACTCCGAGTGGGCCCAAAAGGAGCCAACCAAGGCACCCAAGTACCGCGCCATCAGCGGCATGGGCGATGTGGACTCCATCACGGCGCGGGTGTTTGAAGCACTTCAGTAATCAACTTCGTACAACCCCAAAGGGCCGCACTTGCGGCCCTTTGCATATGTGGTGATCGCGCCTAAGTCGCCTCAACCAGGTCCAGCATGAGCGCGATGCGAGCCTTTACGGCCGACAAACCGTAATGCGCAAAGGCACCATCGGCGGCGGCAGAACCCACTACACAGCCGTAGGCGCATCGGCTAACGCGCACGACCCGTACGCCCTGACGTTGTGCAAGCTGCAACGCGGCCTCAAGATCCTTGTGAATAGTGCCGTTGCCGGTTCCGGCAACGACAATGCCGCGTACCGGTGCGTCACCCTCCACAGGGTTGAGCAGGCTGCGCACGATGGCACCACTGGCACCTGCGTGATTCAGCAAGACTTCCACACGCGGCAAACCGCGCGCCTGCAACTGTGCGCAGTCCAGTCCAGGCCGCAGAGCATCCGCATTCGGCCAATTGAACAACAGGCGAACGCTCCCTTCCTCCACCACGCCGAGGGGGCCGGCCTCGCCCGCATCAAATGCGTCGACGCGATAGGGATGCACCTTCTGCACATGCGCCGCTTCGAAAATCTTGCCCGCGCACACCACCAACAGGCCCCGCGCACCTTGAAAACATGCCACCGTGGCTGCATCCGCCATATTCGTGGGCCCGTCCGGCGCCAGTGAACTGGCCGGCCGCATGGCGCAGGTCAATACCACTGGCTTCTGGTTGAGCATCTTCCCTGGCAACGCTCGCGACAACCAGTAGGCGGTTTCTTCCAGCGTATCCGTCCCGTGCGTGATGACGACTGCGCGCACATCCGGCATCTGCAGATGGTGGAGAACCCTGGCAGTCAACGTGAACCAATCACAGTGCTCAAGATCCTTGCTGTCGATCTGACACACCTGTTCAGACACAGGCAGATCGTCGCCCACTGCCTTGTCAAGACCAGGCACCGACTGAAGCAACTGTTGAACGCCCACTTGGCCGGCCGTGTATCCCACGTTGTCTCCAGCGTTCTGCGCCTTGCCAGCAATCGTCCCACCCATACCTAGAAAAACCACTTTTTTCGCCATATCACGTCACCCTCTTGTCAAAAGCATAAAACTGGTTAAAAATACAGTCACTGGATAAGAAAACAGTGTCTGCAATCCCAGTGATCCATCCAGTGCACACCAAAGGAGTCAGCATGCTCGAAAGCCCCAAACTCACTGCCCGACAACAGCAGATTCTGGATTTGATCCAAAGCGCTATCGCACGTACCGGGGCGCCTCCTACCCGTGCAGAAATCGCCAACGAGCTCGGTTTCAAGTCCGCCAATGCGGCTGAAGAGCATCTGCAAGCCCTGGCCCGCAAAGGTGTCATCGAATTGGTCAGCGGCACTTCTCGTGGCATCCGACTCAAGAGTGAGACTTTGCGCTCCATCAACGAGTCCAGAGTCAAACAATTCTCCCTGCCTCTCCCCGGTTTGGCCCAACTGGCGTTGCCTCTGGTGGGCCGCGTTGCAGCAGGCTCTCCCATTCTCGCCCAAGAGCATGTGGACCAAACCTACTACGTGGAAAACAGCCTGTTCCAGCGGCAACCGGATTACCTGCTCAAGGTACGAGGCATGTCCATGCGTGATGCGGGAATCATGGACGGCGACTTGCTCGCCGTGCAAGCTACCAAAGATGCCAAGAATGGCCAGATTATTGTGGCCCGGCTCGGCGACGAGGTGACTGTCAAGCGCTTCCGCCGCAACAAACACCTGATCGAACTGCATCCGGAAAACCCGGATTACCAAACCATCGTGGTGGAACCTGGAGACCCCTTCGAAATCGAAGGACTCGCAGTTGGCCTTATCCGCAACACCATGCTCATGTGAGCCGCAACCGGGAGAAATCTATGAATATCGCAATGCTTATGCAAGATAAACTGGTCCAGGGTTTGCTCCGCCTTATGGGCGGCCGGCCACATAGTGCCAGGCCGACACCCATGGCCGTTCAAAATGCGTTCCCTCGAGGCGGCATGACAGCCTGTCTGGCTGGCGTCAGCCGTGGGACTGATGCGATCAATCTGTCGCCCGCCATGGCTTCTTCCAGGCCTTTGCGGGTCTTGCGTGTGGTGGACAGAGGCCAAACGCCTGCCGGCGTAGGCAGGCTGGTCATTTCGGGGCGTATGGCTGACGTTTGTGCCGAGTTGGACCGCTTGGCCGCCAGCGAGGCGGCGCTGCACTAAGAGTGGCCCGTCTGGGTGTGCCCCCCGGTCAGGCGGCTGCACCCAGCAGATAGTCCTTTTTTCCCACATCCACGCCGTTGTGACGCAGGATTGCATAGGCTGTGGTGATGTGGAAAAACAGATTCGGCAGCACCCACTGTTTCAGGTATGCCTCACCTTGCATTGTGCGCATGGTGTCCCTTCCTACTGGGAAGGTGATTTCCTTGGACTCGGTTCCGTCCACTGCGTGCGCTGGCACGGTCTGCAAATAGGCCAATGTTTTTGCAATGCGTTCTTTTAGTTCAGCCAGTGTTTGCTCGTCATCCGGAAATCGGGGCGCCTCCATCCCAGACAGCCTGGCAATTCCGTTTTTTGCGGCGTCACATGCAATCTGAATCTGCTTGGTGAATGGCAGCATGTCCGGCGCCAGACGGTACTGCGTGATGGCAACAGGATCACACTTCTTGGTATCCACAAAGGCTTGCGCCTTATCCAATAAATGACTCAGGTTGCTGAGCATGCCTGCAAATACCGGAAGGCTGGCCGATGACATGGAAATGGACATGGATATCTTTCAAACGAGTAAACCAAAGGGAAGCGCATGTTAGCGCCTATCCGCCGCCGTTCTGCCTGAGTTTTTCTGTCTCCATCAAGGCACAATGGGGGCATGAACATAGTGATTCTGGACGATTACCAAGATGCGGTGCGCAAGCTCGAATGCGCCAGCAAGCTGCAACCCTATCAAGCCAAGGTGTACACCAACACGGTCAAGGGTCTTGGGCAGCTTTCGGTGCGACTCAAGGATGCCGACATTCTGGTGCTCATACGTGAACGCACCGCAATCAATCGCCAGCTCATTGACAAGCTGCCCAAGCTGAAATTGATTTCCCAGACCGGGCGTGCTGGCAGCCATATCGACCTGCAAGCCTGTACTGAACGTGGCATTGCTGTATCCGAAGGCGCCGGCTCACCGGTGGCGCCGGCTGAACTAACCTGGGCGTTGCTGATGGCGGCCATGCGCAGGTTACCCCACTACATTGGCAATTTGAAGCACGGGGCCTGGCAGCAGTCCGGACTGAAGGCGAGCTCCATGCCCCCAAATTTTGGAATTGGCACCACACTGACCGGCAAGAAGCTGGGCATATGGGGATACGGAAGAATAGGCAAACTGGTCGCCGGATATGGCAAAGCATTTGGAATGCAGACCATCATCTGGGGAAGTGAGTCTTCCCGCGAGGCGGCAGTGCACGATGGCCACATTGCGGCGCCCAGCAAGGAACTGTTCTTTACACACTCCGACGTGATTTCCTTGCATCTGCGACTGAATGAGGCAACGCAACACATTGTGCGAGCCAGTGACCTTGCCTTGATGAAACCCACCTCGATTCTGGTCAATACATCCAGGGCCGACTTGATTGAACCTGATGCACTGATCAGTGCCTTGAACCGGGGGCGCCCCGGTCTGGCGGCGGTGGATGTGTTTGAGACGGAACCCATTCTTCAGGGCCACGCTTTGTTACGCCTGGAGAACTGCATCTGCACTCCCCATATTGGCTACGTGGAGCAAAGCACCTACGAGGAATATTTTGGTGCTGCGTTTGACAATGTGGTGAACTTCATCAAAGGCACGCCAACCAATATCGTCAACCCTGGCGCACTGCAGGTGCGCCGCTAACCTGGCTTATTTCTGTTCCGGCTTGTTCGGCTCGGGTTTGACAAAACCGGACATATCGAAATCGATGAGGTTCCCGGGCTCCGGCTCTTTGTCCGGTACGCCTTCGCCACCGATGTCCAGATCCAGGTCCACAACTGGCTCATCCACCGTGCCTGAAATCGTCGGCAGAGGCACAGCGGCGGCCTCGATATCTATATGCTCTATATCAGGATGCTTCGGCTCCAGAACCGCGACCTGAGAGCTGGACAGCCGCGACGTACTGAAGGGCACCATAGACGAATCTGCCGGTTGACTCAACCGCTTGAGGATGCCGTAGAGAAGCAACAAGTCTTTGAACGCCTCCAGGTCAATGCCCTGTTCCGGAT
Source organism: Rhodoferax sp. GW822-FHT02A01 (assembly GCF_038784515.1). NCBI lineage: Bacteria > Pseudomonadati > Pseudomonadota > Betaproteobacteria > Burkholderiales > Comamonadaceae > Rhodoferax > Rhodoferax sp. GW822-FHT02A01. The sequence goes on along the minus strand of NZ_CP152376.1, from coordinate 4,119,117 downwards.
CATCCTCAGGAGTTCTCACCAAGCACTGTTCGATGAAGTCCACCGTGTATTCGGTTGGCCACAACACGACGATCTGCTGACAGATTTCATCGTAGGCGTCCAGACCATTGCCTTCCGACAAAAAGTCGGCATATGAGGGCACGCGACCTGTGAAGTACTGGTTGAATTCAGCGCGATAACGCTCGAAATCCTCGCGCCGACTCAAGGTGTGGAAGATCTTTAGCAAGTCCAGATACACCAGAGGATTGGCTTCGGAACTGTTTTGAATACTCTCTTCCAACAAGCGCACGGCGTCATCATGCTGACCTAACGCCATGAAGAATTCGGCTTGCTGCCGAACATCGAGCATTTCCTTCGTATTGATGACACGATTCTGGACTGCGTTGACCGGAGTCGCCGTGGCCTTGTCCGGACTTTCCTCCTTCAATGCGGACGCGGGTGCAACAGGCGTCATGGGACTCGCATCGCCAGCGGGGGCTGCAGCAAAGTCAATATCGAAATCCACATCAACGGCTGGGGCAGCAGGTTTGCTTTCGGTGGCCGCAACCGCAATGGTCTGGACAGCCTCAGGCAATTGCGACGATCCCGCTATCGACTGCGATGCAGAGGTAGCAGTGGACTCAGAAGTGCCAGCCTTCGGTGGCCTTGCCTCGGCGCGCCCTTCTCCGCCCAGCCACCAGGGCGAAGCGTCGGATCCACTTGAACGCGAGCGTTTCAGGACGTATGCCACCGCCACCGCACATACCACGAGCAAAGCGCCCAACGCGTAGACCAGTGGGCGTCCATAGTTCTCGGACTCCATCCCTTCCAAGGCAGCAGCAACCTGTTGGAGGTTTTGTTGATTCTTGGCTGTCACCACTTTCAGGCCAGTCAGCCCCGCCTCCAGTACCTGATTGCGGTCCTGACTCTTGAGCAAATCCTCTGCTGCCGTGCTCTGAGCCTGCCACTTTTCAATTCCATCCACACGGTGCTGGAGATCTTCCAGAATCAGCGCATTGGCTTGGTTGGCCGCTTTCGCCGCAGCCGCATGTTCAGCAACAGGGCTGGCAGTTGCTGTCTTCTTGACGGGACTGCTAGCCGGTGCCTTCTTGGCAGCAGGAGAAGAAGTTACGCCCGTTGTTTTGGCGACAACGGGCGCTGCAGCGATGTCTCCCGTTGGTTTGACTGCTGCCGAGGCAGAGTCAGACTTTCGGGTCGGTTGTACGTTGGCAGAGGCCAACGCCCCACCAGGCGGAGCGGCATCAGACTCACTGAGAACATCGGCCAGCAAAACATAACGCCGCGAGGCCTTGGGCCCGCAGGATGTGCGAAGGTTGACGGTTACGACTGCATCTCCCACACGGGAGCTGGTTGTGATGTGAACGGTCTTGGTTTGGGGTTGCGGCCCCGAAACGACGTTCACCGACAAACGACTGCCTTCAACCGCAATATCCCCAAAGCGCACATCGGCATTGAAGCAATTGGGCGCAATATCCTCATCTGCAGCGTACTCTACGGATACCGCCAGATCGAGTTCCTTACCCAAAAGTGCAGAACCGCGCATTTTTCCCAGAGTCAGGGCAGAGACGTTTGTCGAAGCCACGAACAGCGCGGCCAATAAGACTCCGAAAACGGTTTTGCGATTGAGCTTCATAGTTATTTCACATTTTGGCACAGGTATGCGGTTTATTAACCACCTGACACCCGCGTGACACAACACTGTGCAAATGGCGCCACGCCAGTCGACAATAGAAGTTGGACGGAATTAGCAAACAACCCGAATTTGGATGCGCATGGATGAACCCATATTGACGGTAGAAGAACGCACAGCCATAAACAGCGGGCGTTGGTTTTCATCACTATCCCCAAGCCTGCGGCACGACATATTGCGATGCGCATATGTACGCCGATTTCAGGATGGCGATTTGATAACTGCACGGGGAGAGCCGCCTGAAGAATGGTTTGCGTGCGCCAAAGGAGCTATACGGGTTAGCTCGACATCCATATCCGGCAAGCAAATTACGTTGACTTACGTGGAGCCCGGCATCTGGTTCGGGGATGTTTCCATTTTCGATGGAGACCGCCGGACCCACGACGCCTATGCCCACGGTGAGTGCACCACCATGTGCGTTGCCAAGGCAGACTTCAAGAAGATCCTGGCCAGCCATGTGGAACTCTACGAAGCCCTGTTGCGCCTGCACGCACGGCGGATCAGGCAGCTCTACGGCTTGGTGGAGGATCTCAACACCCTGCCCTTGCGGGCCAGACTTGCCAAACAGCTGCTGCATCTGGTGCGCAGTTACGGGGTGCCTTCACTCAGCAATGGCAACGAGGTGCGTATTGGTCTGCACTTGGCGCAAGAAGAGCTGGCGCAGCTTTTGGGTGCTTCGAGGCAACGCGTCAACCAAGAGCTCAAGTCCATGGAGCGTGAAGAGGCGATCCGCATTGAATCCGGCGGCCTGGTGGTGCGTGACCGGCAAGCCCTGATGCGCATCATTGAATTAGAGCATTGACGTCGAGGCAATATACCGTGAGCGAATCTGATTCATTTACAGGCACACGCCAGGCAACAGGCAAACATGCGATCGATACCCAGGCGCTGACTGCCTGGCTTGAAGCCAATCTGCCAGGATTTCAGGGCCCCATCCACGTAGAGATGTTCAAGGGTGGGCAGTCCAACCCCACCTACAAGATCAGTACCCCGAAAGGCAGCTACGTCATGCGGTCCAAGCCGGGACCGGTTGCACAGTTGCTGCCTTCGGCTCATGCGATTGAGCGGGAATATGCGGTCATGCGGGGATTGGCAGGTACTGCGGTGCCCGTGCCGAACATGCTCTGCCTATGTGAAGACGAGTCCATCATCGGGAGAGCGTTCTACTTGATGGAATACATAGAGGGGCGCGTGCTGTGGGATCCATCTCTGCCCGACATGACACCTGAGCAGCGAGGCTCCATCTATGACGAGATGAACAGGGTCGTTTCCGCCCTGCACACGGTCGATTTTGCTCAGCGTGGTTTGAGCGATTATGGCAAGCCCGGCAACTACTTCGAGCGGCAAATTGGCCGGTGGAGCCGGCAATACGTGGCATCCGTCACCAAGCCAATTTCTGAAATGGATCATTTGATAGAATGGTTGCCCCGCAATATTCCAGACATGGCTCGGGATGACCGGATGATGGCAATCGTCCATGGCGACTTTCGCCTGGACAATCTGATGTTCGACATGCAGGCACCCAAGGTGATTGCCGTTCTGGACTGGGAACTGTCCACGCTAGGCCATCCACTGGCGGACTTCAGTTACCACTGCATGGCATGGCATATCCCCTATGGGATGTTCCGCGGAATTGGCGGGCTCAATCTGCCGGCTTTGGGCATACCTGCGGAGCAGGAATACATACAAAGATACTGCGAACGCACAGGTCTGGCCAGACCTGATCAGTTGCTGGAGGATTGGAACTTTTACATGGCGTACAACATGTTCCGCATCGCAGCCATCCTGCAAGGCATTGCCAAACGCGCCCAAGAGGGCATCGCCTCCAGCGAGGAAGCCGAGCGCTCAGGCGCCGGGGCGCGTCCCTTGGCGGAACTGGCTTGGTCCTTTGCTCAGCGTTAGTCGGGCAACCCCGACCAGAGCTCATTCAGATCGTGGAACTGCCACTTTGCGGGGTCTTCCCGGCTGACGATCTTTTCCTTCACACCTGCGCCGGACAAATCAATCACTTCCGGCATGATGCGCATGTTGGACTTGGTGGAGAAAAACACTTTCACGCACGGCATGGTCAGTGACTTGCCAGTTTGCTCTACCACCACGCCCAGTCGCCCGGAACTCAGCTGCACAAGGCTGCCAATGGGATAGATACCCAAACTCTTTACGAACGCCTGAAACACTTGCATGTCGAAATGGCCCTTAGCCCATTCCGCCATACGTCGGAGTGATTCGGCAGGATCCCAGCCGGGCTTGTACGGGCGATTGGAAGTGATAGCGTCGTACACGTCACAAACTGCGCCCATTTTGGCAAAGAGACTGATCTCGGCATCTTTGAGCCCCTTGGGATAACCAGAGCCATCCGTTTTCTCGTGGTGATGCAAACAAACGTCCAGTACCAATGGATGCACATCCGTACCGGTAAGCAACAGGCGATGCCCCTCCTCCGGATGCCGCTTCACGATGTTGAACTCTGCCGTGCTGAGCTTTCCCGGCTTGTTCAGAACATCCATTGGAATCATGGCCTTGCCCAGGTCGTGCATGAGACCCGCCAAACCGGCAACCCGTGTTTGCGCCTCGTCCAACTTGAGCTGCTTTGCCAGTGCAATCATCATCGCGCAGACCGCAACCGAATGCATGTAGGTGTAATCGTCCGCCGTCTTCAATCGTGCCAGACTGATCAACGCTCCAGGATTGCGCGCTACTGAATCGTTGATTTCTTCCACCAGTTTTCGCGCATCACCGGTGTCCACGGCCTTGCCCATGCGGGCTTCTTCAAACATGGAAATAACTGCACGCTTGGACTGCTGACAAATTCTTGCGGCAGTTTCAATTTCTTGCGCAGAAGATGTCGGAGAGACATTGCGACGCTCTTGGACCACCTTTGCCAGAGTTGCATTGACTTCTGCTTCGGACTCCGCCTCGGATATGGAGGGCTCTCCGCTGGCAACGTCCAGCCCTTTGGAACAATCAATCCAGACTTCCTTGATGCTGCTCGCCAGAACGCTCTCGATGTCCTTGGGGTCGGCAATTACGAAACCGTTTCGCCAAAACGGATGCTCCATCCAGGAGCCACAAAACTCCTTCAAGTGCATCCCAACCCTTAATTGCTGAACCTGTATTTTTTTTAGCATGAAAGCCCGGATAACTCAATGCAGATGGCGCGGCTTTCTCCCCCCACCGTGGCCACCGTGATTGCCTCCCGATCCCCTGGGAGGCTTTCCAATTTCCAAGGAGTGCACCAGTGCATCGAAGCGTTGCGCAAACAACTTGTCAACTTCTGCAACCACCCCGCCCAATTCACTGGCATCAAAGTGGCGCTCCATCATATTGATCATATCCTGCACCAGCAGATCTCTTTGGACCTGCATGATGGCGGCCGGATTGGGTCCCACAAACAACATAAGAAAGTCATCACGTGATTCACCAGACTGCGGGTCTTCCTCGCTGTCATAGTCGGCATCGTAGAAGGTCACTTCGATGGCAGCGCCCGTTTCGGCAATTTCATTGAGATTCATGCAGACCTCATCCAGCGTCTGTCTGAAGTCTTCGTCTCCAGGAACCGTCCAGCACATCTGCAGCACGTGGTCAGCCGCGTCAAACTTGATGCCCGGCTCGTCTTCGTAAGAACTGACAGCCCCGTCCGCAAACGAGTTGCTACCGGCGTATTTCCAAAGTGGCTTGAGAGATTCCTGCAAGGTGGAGAAACCCACATCCGCCCGCAAAGGCACCTGACCATGGACATGAATCTCGAAGGGTGCGTTGTAGCGTGCCATGGTGATGAGTGTAATGTTAGATGGTGCCCGAGACCGGAATCGAACCGGTACGCCCGTTATTCACGAAGCGGCGGATTTTAAGTCCGATGTGTCTACCTATTTCACCACTCGGGCACGCTAGCTATTGTGGAACAAAAATGCCCCGCCAAAGAACAATGACGGGGCATTCAAGAGCCTGATGGATGGAGGCGCGATCCGGAGTCGAACCGGACTAACCGGATTTGCAATCCGGGGCATAACCGCTTTGCTATCGCGCCACTATTCTTTTCGTTAAAGAAAAAGGGAAGCGGCTGCTTCCCTTTTCTGGAATGTGGAGCGGGAAAAGAGTCTCGAACTCTCGACCTCAACCTTGGCAAGGTTGCGCTCTACCAACTGAGCTATTCCCGCGTTTCAAGCCTCAAATTATAGCGCGTTTTTTGAATCTTTTGGCACTAAGCCAAACTTTTCAAAAAATTTTGCCTCAATGCTTGATCGTCTCTTGCACGCCGCCGGTCTTCACTGCGGCCACTTCGGACGGAACCACATCCTCATCAGGCAATGGGACCGGCATGGACTCCAGCGCGACTTCCAACACCTTGTCGATCCACTTCACAGGAACGATCTCCAGTCCGTTCTTGACGTTTTCGGGTATGTCCTGCAAATCCTTGGCATTCTCTTCCGGGATCAGCACGGTCTTGATGCCACCACGCAATGCGGCAAGCAACTTTTCCTTCAAGCCACCAATCGCCGTTACTTCACCCCGCAAGGTGATTTCACCGGTCATGGCAACATCCCCACGAACAGGTATACCTGTCAAGGCTGAGACAAAGGCAGTCGTCATCGCCGCACCAGCACTTGGACCGTCCTTGGGCGTGGCGCCATCGGGCACATGTATGTGAATGTCCTTCTTCTCGAACACTTCATCCTTAATACCTAAACGGCGGGCCCGGCTTCGCACTACAGTGCGTGCTGCCTCAACAGACTCCTTCATGACGTCACCCAACGAGCCGGTGCGTGTAATCACGCCCTTACCTGGCGTGAGCGCCGCTTCAATGGTCAGCAGATCACCGCCAACTTCGGTCCATGCCAAGCCCACCACCTGACCGACCTGGTTTTGCTGCTCCGCACGTCCATAGGTGTACTTGCGCACACCCAAGTACTCGTTGAGGTTCTCTGCCGTCACCTTCACCTGGGGCTCCAGCTTCTTCAGGAGCAGGCCCTTGACCACCTTGCGGCAGATCTTGGACAAGTCGCGCTCCAGGGAGCGAACGCCGGCTTCTCGGGTGTAGTAGCGGATGATGTCACGCACAGCATCTTCCGAAATGGCCAACTCGGACTCTTTCACGCCATTGTTCTTCATCTGCTTGGGTAGCAGATACCGGATGGCAATGTTGGCCTTTTCGTCTTCGGTATAACCCGACAAGCGGATTACTTCCATGCGGTCCAGCAATGCTGGCGGTATGTTCATGGAGTTCGAAGTCGCCACAAACATCACGTCGCTCAGGTCGTAATCGACCTCCACATAGTGGTCGCCAAACTTGTGGTTCTGCTCCGGGTCCAACACTTCCAACAACGCACTACTGGGGTCGCCCCGGAAGTCAGTACCCAATTTGTCGATTTCGTCCAACAGGAACAACGGATTGCGTGTTCCGACCTTTGTCAGGCTCTGCAGAACCTTGCCGGGCATCGCGCCAATATAGGTGCGACGGTGACCACGGATTTCCGCTTCGTCACGCATGCCACCCAGTGCCATTCGCACGTACTTGCGTCCAGTTGCCTTGGCAATGGATTGCCCCAGCGACGTCTTGCCAACGCCCGGAGGGCCGACCAGGCACAGAATCGGCGCCTTGACTTTGTCCACCCGCTGCTGCACTGCAAGATATTCCAGAATGCGGTCCTTGACCTTGTCCAGGCCATAGTGGTCCTCATTCAGCACATTTTCCGCATTGGTCAGGTTGTGCTTGATCTTCGTCTTGGTGTTCCAGGGAAGGCCGGTCAACACGTCAATGTAATTGCGCACCACAGTGGCTTCTGCGGACATGGGCGACATGAGCTTGAGCTTCTTCAGCTCCGCTTCTGCCTTCTTCTGCGCTTCTTTAGGCATCTTGGAAGACTTGATCTTCTTTTCGATCTCTTCGATGTCTGCGCCATCTTCGCCCTCGCCCAGCTCCTTCTGGATCGCCTTGACCTGTTCGTTCAGGTAGAAATCGCGCTGGTTCTTTTCCATCTGGCGCTTGACGCGACCACGGATCTTCTTGTCGACATTGAGGATGTCCACCTCACGCTCGATCTGTTCGAACAGATTCTCCAGGCGATCCTTCACGCTCGACAGGCTCAAGACGGCCTGCTTGGCATCCAGCTTGAGGGGCAGGTGTGCCGCGATGGTGTCCGCCAAACGGCCGGCATCGTCAATGCTGGATATGGAAGTCAGGATCTCGGGCGGAATCTTCTTGTTCAGCTTGACGTACTGGTCAAATTGCTGCATGACCGCACGGCGCAAAGCCTCAATTTCGCTGCTCTTTCCATGAACTGCTTCATCACTGGATTCGCCCATATCAATGGGAGACACGTTGGCCGTGAAGTGCGATTCGCTTTCTTCAATGTGGTTCACTGAAGCGCGCTGATGCCCCTCTACCAAGACCTTGACGGTTCCATCAGGGAGTTTGAGCATTTGCAGGATGGTGGAAACGCACCCCATATCGAACATGTCCGATACCAGGGGATCGTCCTTAGCCGCGGCCTTTTGCGCCACCAACATGATGCGGCGTTCTGCTTCCATGGCGGCTTCCAGAGCCTTGATGCTCTTGGGGCGCCCCACGAAGAGCGGAATCACCATGTGGGGAAACACCACCACGTCTCTCAGAGGCAGCAGCGGCAAATTGATTGCGTCGGTGGGTAGGGGTGTGTGGCCAGACATGATTAAACCTTTTCGTAACCGTTCAAATATGGTTCGCTATCCTGCGAATTCAAGCGCTTGCCCACTAGCAACTGGACAAATGTCTTCGTATCTGCGCCAAACCTGCCCGAAAGCCTTTTCAAACAGCATTTCGGGCATGAGGTTCACTAGGCCTTCTTGGCCGCTTCGCGGTACACCAACAAAGGCGGCTTGTTCTCGTCAATGGTGGACTCATCTACCACCACCTTTTCGACGTTTGCCACGTTGGGCAACTCGTACATGGTGTCAATCAAGGACTGCTCCAGGATGGAACGCAGTCCCCGGGCTCCAGTTTTGCGGGCCAGAGCGCGCTTGGCAATCGCCTTGAGTGCAGACGGGCGGATTTCCAGCTCTGCGCCTTCCATGGCCAGCAACTTGGCATATTGCTTCACCAATGCATTCTTGGGCTCGGTCAGAATCTGAACCAATGCGTCTTCGGTGAGCTCAGCCAATGTGGCAACCACCGGCATACGGCCGACCAGCTCAGGGATCAAGCCAAACTTGATCAGATCCTCAGGCTCCACGTCCTTGAACACCTCGGTGAGGCTGCGCTGCTGCTTGCTCTTCACACTGGCTGAAAAACCGATGCCAGAAGACTGGGTACGCGCCTCAATGACCTTTTCCAGACCAGCGAAAGCACCTCCGCAAATGAACAGAATGTTGGTGGTATCGATCTGCACGAAGTCCTGGTTGGGGTGCTTGCGACCGCCCTGGGGGGGGACGCTTGCCATGGTGCCTTCAATCAGCTTCAGCAGTGCCTGCTGCACGCCCTCCCCCGACACGTCACGGGTAATGGACGGGTTGTCGGACTTGCGGGAAATCTTGTCGATTTCATCAATGTAGACGATGCCTCGCTGAGCACGCTCCACCTCGTAATTGCAGCTTTGCAGCAACTTCAGGACGATGTTTTCCACGTCTTCACCCACATAGCCCGCCTCAGTCAGAGTGGTGGCATCGGCCATGACAAAAGGCACGTCCAACATGCGCGCCAGGGTCTGTGCCAGCAACGTCTTGCCTGAGCCGGTGGGGCCAATCAGGAGAATGTTGCTCTTGGCAAGCTCCACGTCATCCTTCTTGGACTTGTCCTTGTGGCGCAGTCGTTTGTAATGGTTGTACACCGCAACGGCCAGTGTCCGCTTGGCGGGCTCCTGTCCAATGACGTAATTGTCCAGATTGGCCTTGATTTCCGCCGGAGTCGGCAGTTCGCTCTTGATGTCTTTGCCTTGGGTTGTAGCCGGCAGCTCGTCCCGAATGATCTCGTTGCAGAGCTCAATGCACTCATCGCATACGAAAACCGACGGTCCGGCTATCAGCTTCTTGACCTCGTGCTGACTCTTGCCACAAAAGGAGCAATACAGGGTTTTCTCGCTGGAAGTGCCTTTTTTCTCGGCCATGTGCTAACTGCCCTTTAACAACTTGTTACGCGGATGATAACCAAATAAAAAACGGTGCCTACCCGCGAATAGGCACCGCTTCAGCAGGGTTTAGACCCAGGCCGGATCAGGGACGCTTGGAAATCACCTGATCCACCACGCCGTACTCCTTCGCCTCGTCGGCCGACATGTAGTAGTCACGCTCGGTATCACGCTCGATCTTGTCCAAAGGCTGGCCGGTGCGCTCGGCCAGAATCTTGTTGAGCTGCTCGCGCGTCTTCAGGATTTCGCGCGCGGCAATCTCGATTTCCGTCGCCTGCCCCTGGCTGCCACCGGATGGCTGGTGAATCATGACCTTGGAATTCGGCAATGAGAACCGCTTACCCTTGGCTCCAGCAGCCAGCAGGAACGCGCCCATGCTGGCGGCCATGCCTGTGCACAGAGTCGACACGTCGGGCTTGATGAAGTTCATCGTATCAAAAATCGCCATGCCGGCGCTGACGGAGCCGCCAGGTGAATTGATGTAGAAAGAGATGTCCTTGTCCGGATTTTCACTTTCCAGGAACAGCAACTGGGCCACAACCAGATTCGCAGTCTGGTCATTGACCGGACCCACCAGGAAAATCACGCGCTCTTTGAGCAAGCGTGAGTAGATGTCGTAAGAACGCTCGCCACGCCCCGACTGCTCGATCACCATGGGCACCATGCCCAGGCCTTGAATGTCCATTGCGCTCGGCGCTCCGTATTTCACGTTCATAGCAACTCCAGAAAAGGTCTACCAACTGTAACTAAAAATTTGACACAAAAACAAATGGGGCTATTGCGCGGAACTGCAAGTCCCGCACAAGCCCCATTTATTTCGCGTTCTTGGCAGATCAGTTCTGAGCCATCAGGTCGTCGAAGGACACAGACTTCTCGGTCACCTTGGCCTTGGACAACACGAATTCAGTCACATTGTTCTCAATGACAATGGCTTCCACTTCCGCCATGCGACGGTTGTCGCCGTAGTACCAACGCACCACGTCAGCCGGTTTTTCGTAGCTGGCAGCCAGTTCGTCGATGTGTGCCTTGATCTGCTCGGGCTTGGCGGCCAGGTCGTTAGCGCGCACCAGCTCAGCCACGACCAGGCCCAGACGCACACGGCGTTCAGCTTGGGGGCGGAAGATGTCATCTGGAATGGGCGCCTTGTCTGCGTCCTTGATGCCACGTTGCTTCAGGTCGGCGCGAGCGCCCTCCACCATGCGGTCCAGTTCAGCTTGCACGCTGGACTTAGGCAAGTCCAACTCAGCCTTGGCGATCAGGGCGTCCATCACCGCTTGCTTGTTGCGGTTCAACAGGCGGTATTTGACTTCGCGCTGCAGGTTCTTGGTGATGTCGGCACGCAGGCCTTCCACGGTGGCATCGGCAATGCCCAGCGCCTTGGCCAGAGCTCCGTCCACTTCGGGCAAATGCGCTGCTTCAATCTTCTTGACCGTGACCAGGAAGTCGGCTGTCTTGCCGGCCACATCCTTGCCGTGATAGTCCTCAGGGAAGGCCAATGGGAACGTCTTGCTTTCGCCGGACTTCATGCCGCGGGTCGCTTCTTCAAACTCCTTGAGCATCTGGCCATCGCCCAGAATGAACTGAAAGTCGGTTGCCTTGCCGCCGGCAAAGGGTTCGCCATCAATCTTGCCTTCGAAGTCCACAGTCACGCGGTCTGTGTCCTGGGCAGCAGCGTCGTGCGGGCGCTGAGCGAAAGTGCGACGCTGCTTACGCAGAATTTCGACCGTCTTATCGACTGCAGCGTCGGTCACTTCGGTGCTGATCTTTTCAACTTCAGCAGTGGACAGATCAGCGATCTTGACTTCGGGAAAGACTTCAAAAACGGCATCAAAAGCCATTTGGCCTTCGGGAGACGCTTCGGATTCGGTAATTCTGGGCTGGCCCGCAACGCGCAGCTTGGCTTCATTGGCGGCGGTGGCAAATGCCTCGCCGACCTTGTCGTTCATCACTTCGTAATGCACGGAATAGCCGTAGCGCTGGCTCACCACATTCATGGGAACCTTGCCAGGACGGAAGCCGTCCATCTTCACCGTGCGAGCGAGCTTGCGAAGACGGGACTCCACTTCATTCTGGATGATGCCCACAGGCAGCGTCAGCGTGATCTTGCGCTCAAGTTTTTCTAGGGTTTCTACAGTAACAGCCATCACTCACTCCTGGTATTTTGGTGTGCTTAAGTCAACCCGCGATTGTAGCCGACGGGCAAAGTTGGCCCGCAGAGACCCGCTTCGTCTCAGAGTCCACGGCGCAGGAAGTCTTCGTAGGCCTTAGCAAGTCCAGTAGATAAGGATGTCTTGGCAGTCCACCCCAACGCATTGAGTTTGCTACTGTCCATCCACTTACGTGGTGCACCATCGGGCTTGGAGGTATCAAACGTGACTGCGCCGCTGTAGCCCACTGCTTGGGCGACCGCCTGGGCAACCTCCGCAATCGTCACGTCGCTGCCATAGCCCACATTGATATGGCTCTGCATGGGCTTGGTCTGAGATTGGTAGACCTCCAAAGGCAGCTGCATCACGAAGACGCTGGCTGCGGCCATGTCGTCCACGTACAGAAACTCCCGGCGTGGTGTCCCTGTTCCCCAGATGGCCACTTCGGGCGCGCCACTGAGCTTTGCCTCGTGGAAACGACGAATCAATGCAGGAATGACGTGGCTGTTATCGGGGTGGTAACTGTCACCTGGACCATATAGATTCGTCGGCATTACGCTACGATAATCCCGCCCATATTGGCGGTTGTAGCTCTCGCACAACTTGATGCCGGCAATTTTGGCGATGCCATAGGGTTCGTTTGTAGGTTCCAGAGTGCCTGTCATCAGTGCGTCCTCCGTCATAGGCTGCGCGGCCAGGCGAGGATAGATACAGCTTGAGCCTAAAAACATCAGCTTTTGCACCCCGTTGACGTGGGCTGCGTGGATGACGTTGGCCTGCACCATCAAGTTGTCATAAATGAAATCCGCTGGATAAGTATTGTTGGCGTAGATGCCGCCGACCTTGGCCGCGGCCATGTAAACCTGTGTGGGGCGCTCTTGTTCGAAGAAATGATGCACTGCTGCTTGGCTGCAAAGATCCAGCTCTACTCTGGTGCGGCGCACGATCTGATCTTCACGAATCCCGCCGCCTAATAACGTCCTAACAATGGCAGAACCTACTAGACCATTATGTCCTGCGACAAAAATTTTTTCTGACATGAATGCCTCTACCAACTAGTTAAGTAATGCGAAGCATGGCGAGCAAAAACACAACTGCTCTCCAAAATCTTCAATCAACGAATACATACTAGCCGATACAAGTTACAGTATGCTCCGCCAAGCGCTTCGCCTGAGAAAAGTCGCTCGTAGCGCGCGCGCGCGGCGTCACCCATCTTTTTTGCCAGGCGTTGATCTGTCAATAAGCGATTGCAAGCCGAAGCAAATTCTTGAGGTGACTCAGGAGGAACCACCAAACCAGTCACTCCATCTTCGTTGACGAATGACGTACCAGAGCCCACTTCGCAACACACCATGGGTTTGGAAAACATTGAAGCCTCGACCAACACCATACCAAAGGCTTCAGATCGCATATGTGATGGAAACACAACAGCCCTGCATTGGCGCAAAAGATCGTCTCTGCGCTCTTCCGTTACTTGCCCCAAGAATGTAACGTTGTGCGCGCCAAGACGTTGTGCAAGCTCCTTCAACGCCTCGCCTTCTGGACCGGACCCTGCAATGACAATTTGCCCCTTGATCTCTAAAGCAGCTTGAATCAGAGTGTGCAGTCCCTTGTAGTAACGCAAAACACCAATAGCCAAGACAAACGGCACACTTTCGCCGGCCACCGGTCCGGAGCCGTCCTCAGATTGAATTGAAGTATCGCGGCGATCTACTATTCCCAACGGGATTGTGTGCAATTTATCGCTCGGCACATCCTGTAGCAACACGGGACTAGTCTTCGCGTACGCAGGAGAGGTTGCAACGACAGCAGCCATAGAACGGATGGTGCGAAGCATCAAAGGACGGTACACCATATTCAGAACACGCTGCCTGACGATGTCCGAGTGGTAGGTGATTACGGCAGGCTTATTGGCACGTCTGAAAAAATTAAGAATGTCTCCGAAAGGCCAAGGGAAATGGAAGTGAATTACATCCGCCCATTCCGCCAAATTCAGAAACTCAGCAATTGAATCGAAACCACCAATGTCACACGATGCAGGAGCCATCCAGGACTTGCTGCGAACCGTCTCAGACGGACCATTCAAAACGACTTTAGGTATAGGATTCGGAGACAGGGCAAAAACTTTTGATTCAACACCATATCCTGAAGTGGCCAAGCAGATTTGGCGGATAGCTTCCTGCAACCCTCCCGGCGGATCAGGGAAGTACGTCCTATAAACGTGAAGTACTCTCATGAAGCAGATCTAATTTCGAACAGGATCATGCCAAAGAAGCTTTAGCGACTTGGAGCATGCCAATCAGAGTTTCCTCCAAAGATGGCATCCGCAGAGACACCCCATGGGATGAAAGTAACGTTAGCAGCTTATCAGGGCATCCACTTAGGCGATGTAATTCATTTGCACGAACAAACGCCGGATTGACATCGACCTTCAACGCATGTCCCGACAGACGGGCAAGGTCCTTTACAACCTCGGCCAAGTCGTGCGGATGTCCAGAACACACGTTGTAAACCTCACCGGCGGCTCCAAAGGCAAGGAGAGACATGTAGGCCTCACATACCATGCTCACATCGTTGAACTCGCGCTCCACGTGCAAATTTCCCAGACTGACACTCGATGCCCGTCTCACAAAGTGGTCCACCAATTTAGGAATCACGAAGTTCAGGTGTTGTCCAGGGCCTGTGTAGTTGAACGGCCTCACGATTACCACGGGTAGCCTATCCAGATACGTCAGCGCCATATGCTCCATCGCCAATTTACTAGCGGCATAGTGATTGACAGGTGCAGGTGCCTGAGTTTCCACAATGGGAGAAGAAATACAGTTGCCATACACATTGGCACTGCTAGCCAGCAACACACATTGGGGTGAGCGAGGTAGCTGTGTAAGCGCCGCAAGCAGGTTGCATGTTCCAACCACATTGACGGCATAAAAGGCCGCATCATCCGAATGCCCGACAAAAGCGATCCCAGCCAAATGAACCACAGCATCTGGTGCGCTGGCCAAGACTGCCCCCAACACTCCCTTTTGGTCTGTCAGGTCTGTATCGAAAGGAACAATTTCGTGCCCGGAGTTTCGCGCCAAATTGGCAAAGTGAATCCCGGTAAAACCGTTTGCACCAGTCAGCAGAATCTTCAAAACGAGAACCCTTGTGCATTCCGACGCAAGTCCGCATCCACCATCATCTGGCACAATTGCTCCAGCGTGGTTTTGGGTTCCCAGCCCAATTTCTCCTTTGCTTTGGCGGGGTTACCGATCAATAACTCCACCTCGGAGGGACGGTAATACTTCGGATTTACACGCATGACCGTCTTACCTGTTGCAACATCTACTGCAGTTTCCGTCTCGCCAGAGCCACGGAAATCAAGCTCCACTCCCACCCCCTTGAAAGCCATACGCACAAAATCTCTTACCGTTTCGGTACGGTTGGTCGCCAGCACATAGGTGTCTGGCTCATCTACCTGAAGCATGCGCCACATACCCTCAACATACTCTTTGGCGTAGCCCCAGTCACGTTTGGCATCCAAGTTTCCAAGCTCCAACAAATCCAGCTTTTCCATCTTGATCTTCGCGACCGAATCCGTGATCTTCCGGGTAACGAACTCCCGGCCTCGCAAGGGACTCTCATGATTGAAGAGGATGCCGCTGGTCCCAAAAATGCCATAGCTCTCACGATAGTTGATGGTCATCCAATGGGCGTACAACTTGGCCACTCCGTAAGGACTACGCGGATAGAAGGGCGTCTCTTCCACCTGTGGAATAGCCTGCACCTTACCAAACATCTCTGACGTACTCGCCTGGTAAAAGCGAATCTTTGGGTTCACCAAGCGAATTGCCTCAAGCAAATGAAGGGCACCAACTCCGGTAATCTGCGCAGTAGTCCCGGGTTGCTCAAAACTCACACCAACAAAGCTCTGCGCTGCCAGATTGTAAATTTCATCAGGCTGCACCCGCTGAACAAGCGCAATGCTGGCTCCCAGATCCGTTAGATCATATTCAACCAAGTGCAAGTGCGGGTGCACATGACCACCTGCATCGTCAAGGCGCCAAAAATTCACCGAGCTGGTACGGCGATAAGTGCCGTACACAGTGTAGCCCTTCGCCAGCAAAAGGTGGGTTAAGTAGGCACCATCTTGTCCGGTAACACCTGTTATCAATGCAGTCTTCTTTTTCATGATTTTTATCAGAACAATAGTATTAATTATATCCCAACAACGAATCCTTTCGTCATCGAAATTTCATTCGCAAACTTGAATTTTAATAATGCAGGAATCAAAGTCAGCCGTTTCGAACCATATATTAGCCTCATGGACCAAAGTCAACTCCAGACTGAAAATACCTATCGACGCTGGGGCGACCACATCCACCATCTGCGAAACATTTGAATTCAACGCTATAAAATTATTCGCAAGATTAGTTCGAATTCCGTCAAATATAATAATTTCTCCACTGTCACTTCGCCAATGGTAACTAATATGTATTGGGCATTCACCAAAACCATTCCAATTCTTTTGAGAAATATTAGAAATTATTACTTCAACTGAAAATTTTTGGTCAGCTGAAACACTCTCAGGAATAGACTTAACATCTAAATTCCCTGCATAGTCTTCTGGATCGCAAAGTGGCAAATTACTGTCATGCAAAAGCCTCGGATTTCGCCAAAGTTGCACACCATCAACTTTCGTGTGCAGTTTTCTGCCAACTGAAAGTACTGCAGGTCTCTCAACTTCTAGCACCCAGCCAAAGGAAAGGAAGCTGTCAAATAAAGCTGCTTCAATCTGCTTGCTATGTGTTCCGATAAGTACCATCGCTACTTTTTCATTTAAAAACTCCATAGAAGCTGGAATCAGCGGGATTTCGGCACCCTGAATGTCTACATGAACTAAGTCGATATGGTCGCAATCTTGTGGAAGAAGCGATGACAGCGGTATTTGACGAAGGTGCATGTATTTTCCAGTTTCCAATAAACCGACTAACTCATCGTCAGAAACATTGAAGCGTGCCTCCAATCCCCAGGAAACACCCGAGTGCTCTTGAATTGGGAACAAAGCGTGACCTTCTTGCCAACTTGCTATGCCGTGATGCACTACATAGTCACCACTATTAAAACCATTTTCAGTAAGTGCTTCGTGGGCAAACTGAACGTGGCCCGGATCGCCTTCGACGCCGATCAGAGTAACGTCTAACCCCTTCTGCCTCGCAACTACACCCGTAATATTCAACCAGCAACCCCAGCCACATCCAAGCTCGACTACTGTAAATTTTTTTCTTGCTAGATCTAAGGCCCGTAATGCAGCACCAAACTCGGCTAAATCAGCATGCCAGTTAGCGGGAATGGGTGGGGCCTCGACACCTTCCCTGTCTCCAACAACAAGCGGCAAGTGTTTCGGGTTTACTTTAACGCCAAATGCATTAGTTACGAACCCTGGAGTCGGAGTGATGTCTGTCAAAACATACTTCATCACTAGTTTTTCTAGTCGACCAATTGACGACTGATAAAAGTAAAACTGGTCACTTGAATTTAATTGCATCTAAAACCCCATGTAAAACGCATACCAATTATTTTCATTTCTTTCTTTTTAATAACGCAACACATTACTTGCAGGTCGCTTTAAATATTCGACCAGCGGACGTCTGAGGGCATTGAAAATCAGTAACTGAAAATCCAAAATCATCAAGCATGTTAAGAAAATATTTTGTATTAAAACACAGCTCCATCCAGCCATGGTGTGATATAGACCAAATTCCTTGACCTGTTGGATTCAGCCCCCAATCATACGGAAGTTCGTCAGTGACCGTCTCACCAGCGAAAATTATCGAACCTCCCGGCCTAAGTATTTCCTTTAAACGCAGCAGCAATGCACGGTGATGGATGCAATGATGAAAACTTTCATAAAACACAATTACGTCGAACTTAGAATTTAGGTTAAAAATACTAAAGTAATCGCCATGAATTGGCTCAACAGGAAGAGAGTATTTTGAAAACCTATTTTTAACAATATTTAGGTATTTTTCTTCTATGTCAAGTACTGTTACTCTATAGCCCGACAATGCCAATTGCAACGCCGGCGTACCCCAACCAACACCCATTTCGAGAACCGAACTTCCGATGGGAATGCCATCAAATGATTTCACGATGGATCCCGCAGCAATAAGTTGATCGCCAATAGTACGTGGCGACTTAGTGTTATACGGATAAATATTATCTAACAGATCATCAGAAAAGTTATACTTCTCATTATTTACATCATAACTTTTGTCATGCAAAAAATTATATTGATTCAGCCAAAAGTTCAAATACTCATCCGAGTTTGGATCAGCTGGTGGGGTTGGAAATTCAAAACTGAATTTTGTGAAAAAATGTAGTAAGCACTCGTCAGAATGATTTGCCATGTGATAAGACAAACCTATAAATCGATCAAGATCAGGCTTTGATTTAATTCTATAGCCGCATGTCAGAATACTCTCCCCCCACCCCTCCCTTCCCCCGATATTATTACTAGCACCAATTTCCTTAATCATCAGCCCCAATTCACGAGAATCATTGCCTGACGGATACCTTTCTGATACAGTCATCGAAATTAATCCATTGCTTGATGAACAAACATGATTTCTATTAATTACTATAACTTGGTTACCAGACAAAACCTCAAACTCAATACAACCGCGATCCCCCTTAAACTCAATTCTCGCACCAATAGAAGGAAGTGAATATATATAATGAATTAAAAAATACGAGTTGTCGCCTTCAACACCAAAATTAACCACCGCAGTTTTTTCCATCCATCTCCAAAGTTCATCTTGCGAGGTTTCAACAGCATGCCAACCTTTAACCAAATGCACATCACCCGCAACTATGTCGCATACATAAGGATCGATAAATGGGTTAAAAACACCTGGCGTCCTTTTTTTCTTTATTATTCCAGTCGATAAAAAATATTTTTTAATTCCTTGCTTTATTTTATTTCTTAGCACACCCCCCCCTTTTTAAACGAATACATCATTACGATCTATTGTATTAATTAATATATTGCGAGCACTACCTTCTTGTAAAGACATACACCTTGGAACCGATAAAATTGAAAATAAGTGCCGCGCCAGAACCCAATGCCAATGAAATGAAAGGCAATTTTTGCAACTCCCCAGATATATTTTGGGTATAAAAAAAAGTTGCAAAACTTATACCCATTCCAACCCCTTGAACGATTAAGTACTTTAAATACTCCTTTTTTTTCCAGTTTGGACGATTTGGCCTTTGAAAGCCATATTCCTGTTAAGGTGCCAAGTAGCAACAGTGGCAGGCAAAAAAGCGAGCACCCTTGCCGGGACCATTGACATATCTAGTATATATAGAAAAAACATGAAGCAACTTGCATCAACCAAAAATCCAATCATTCCGACGCCAACAAAAGCAAATACCTGATTTGCCAACTTGCCTGCTTTAGTTCGGGCCATAAGATTATGATCGCCACGAAAGCAATCGCATCTCATAATTCATTTTTTCCTGATGACTGATACTATCAAGGATAAGTCCTATGGATATCGTGACCACGGCAATAATTTCAAAAGCTGTCGCAAGAATTGCAAGGGGAACGTGGTAGATATACCTGTACGCGATCCAGTCATGAAAAACCGGAATTGCAGAAACTACTCCTGTTATAACCATCATTAACGAAATGAAACCGTAAAATCTCAGTGGCTTGTAATGACGAAATATGTGAAAGATGGTGAAAATGACCTTAACACCATCTGCAATAGTGTTAAGTTTTGAATAACTCCCTTCTGGTCGATCGACATATTCAATCTCCAGCTCCATGATTCGAAAGCGCTTATCTAATGCATGAAGTGTCAACTCGGTCTCAATTTGAAAACCAGCAACCAAAATAGGATAGTTCTTGACGAACTTACGATTAAAGACCCGATAGCCACTCATTATGTCCTTCAGAGAAGATTGGAAGAACATGTTGATCATTTTCTTTACCAATTCGTTACCGAATCCATGGAGACTACGTTTATTCTGTTCCGAATAATGGCCACCTGAATGGCGGTCGCCCACCACCATATCTGCTTGACCTGATAGTACAGGTGCGATGAGATCCCGGACCCGACCAGCTGGATAGGTTAAATCTGCATCGGCCAAGACGTATATGTCAACGTCAATATCCAAAAATGCGCGGCGCATTGCATTACCTTTTCCTTGCTGGAATTCGTCTATAACCGAGCCTTTGCAACCGATGTTACTCAATGTTGACCGAGCAATCTCTGCGGTGCGGTCTTTTGAATTGTTGTTGATAACGTATATCTCGGCCTCAGGCAATGCCGCGTTAAATTCAATAATAACGCTTTCAATAGTTACTTCTTCATTGTATGCGGGAAGAATGATTGCGATGGAATGCGTCATATTTATTTAATTAGTGTGGAGAGGTTCACGAATTGTGATTAGCCGTAAAGCAACACCCAGTTTTCTGGTATCCGAACTTAACCCTAAATCTTCAGGCGATATGGGATCTGGTATTTCGATTTTTATATTTTCATCTCTGCGATCTGATGCGATTGATATTTTCACCGTCGAAGGTTTTCCGCTTAGGACGAATTTATACAGTTTCCCACCTATCTCCATTGAGATTGGTTCACCGATATTCGGACCAAAAGCAAATGCATCTAATGTTAATTCAAATTTCTCCGGAAGTGGCTTGGAAAATGTTAATAATAGTTGTTTTCCAGTAGACCATCGACCAATCTGCTCTTTAACTGCAAGGCCTTCGACTTTTCTAAGCTGGGGTGATAGTGATTCGTCGAGAAAATTCACCGTTAAGCTAGACGCAATACGCACCAAAGTATATGAATCTAATGAGGACTCCTTTGGCGCCACATTGAAATTTGACAAATTAAAAGGTTGCGTCCTTTCCGGTATGCGAATCATTTCTTTTATATCAAATGGATTATCATATGATCCCATTAACAATAGCCACTCCTTGTTTTCCGAGATCGAGTGTGGATCGATACGACTATTATTTGGAAGAGTTATAAATGCCGTTTTCTGGCTCTTCATATAGAAATGTGCCCTAAATATACTGCTCAATTCTGGCGCAACTATAACGAGCTTCGCGACATCCGACCCCAGGTATCTCTGAACAAATTGTCCTGCTTCATCATAGGCATCGGACTCCAAGCGCAATCTCATTTCTTTGTTGGTAAAGTGCCCTGACAGTAATATTGTTAGTGGCAAATAAAACCATATATATAGCTTTGCGCCTGTTCGTAGATGAAACATTGACACAATCGAACAAATTATTCCTAATACCCCCAAACCTGAAAAAACGTAAGGGTTGTAGGTAAAGGCACGTAATTCGGGGCCATCAGCAATGCCTGGTAAATAGCCTCGCATTCCGGTAGCTACAGCATATGCCGAAATTAGCGCGATTACGCCAATACTTAAGAGTTTAAATTTAGAAGTTCTTGAACCGTCGATATCCTTGTTTACTTCAACGCCAATGATAATATAAAACAATGGAAATAAAAAATCGTAATATCGTAGTGAAAGACGTTGTATATTTTCATATGGACTAGTGCCTTGTACTCTAGCAAAAAAAATGGCGGTGACCACAATCAATAAAATAAGCAATGTTGATGTGAAAATATTCAGCGCCCTAAGTTCTAAGCGTTTTCTGTCTTCGTCATTCTTAAAGTAAATACTGATATTCGACAGCATCGCTAGCGGCAAGGCAAACATCACTGCGACCGCAAGAATATTCCCCCAAAGGTTGTATGCTGTCAGGGGTATTAAATGGCGAATTTGCTGCATTCCGCTGGCTGATGTCGCGGTTGCAGTGTAGTCCGTCCCCAGAATATCTAAGCCCGCTTTACCCACTACCAGATAACCTATGCCGAGCCTGCAGCTCAGAAATGCGATGAACGAAATAAATACTAACCCACAAACTTTTACGGCATTTTTATAATTTGGTGTGGATAGCAGAGGTAAGGCAATCACTGCCCATAGTCCAGGCAAGAGGAATACAGCATGGACCTTAACCATAGTCATTGCACCCAGTGCAAAGCCTGCGAAAATTACGGATGCAATTGGCTTCCGAGAAAACCCTTTTAGCGTTATCCAAGCAAAGAGATAAAACCCAAAGTAGTACATGGACTCGGGCATGAAATATGCCGTGTACACGTTAATTGGTGAAAAAACAGAAATCGCTGTTACCCAGAGCGCTATACGTCGTGAAAGGTATTGACGAGCCAAGCTGTATATAAACGGAATAGCGGCTAGAAAAAACAATGCATTAATCAGTCGTGCGCACTCCAGAAACCCATCGCCGCATTGATTCGTGAGGCTGTAAATGCCAAAGTAGAGGTACGAGGGCCGCTGCGCGTACTTAATGTCGTAAAGGCGAGAAAACAGGTTGTAAAACCACTCGTCAGCAAAGACAGAGGGATACATGCCAGCATTTCTTGCCGTAAGAAATACAAGTAGTGAAATCGCCAAAATAACCAGACTGCCAACCATAGTGAAACGCGATTGTGCAACCGAATTTCGGCTCTTGCATTTAGAGTCTAGAAGGCTCATGGTCGTCTGCTTTTAGGCAGTGTGTTCTTCAGCAGTTGCTCACTGCTTTGAGCCCACGTTAGCCACCGCATGCCTGCACTGGATGGCGCCTTGTTCCTCTCCTTCAGCACCAGCCAAGCTTTTATAGTGCGAGCAAGAGTCCTCCCGCCAACACCATCAAAGTAATACGCGTTTTTACCTGCGACCTCCTTAAACACCGGCAATCCTCGAGCGATGATGGGCAATGCATATTGCGCGGCTTCAATGAGTGGCAGCCCGAAACCTTCAGCCTGTGAAGTTGCCAACAATGCGGTGCTTGTGGTGTAAATTTTCTGCAGATACTCGTCGCTGATTCCTTCTAACCAGTGCAACCTCTTATCCCTCTCAGGGTGGCTCCGCAATTTGTCTATGAGTACATCGACGTTCCAGCCCCCTTTGCCTACGATCACTAGATTAACGTCCAACCCTTTCTTCCAAAGCTGTTCAAAAGCGCTCAGTGCCTGCGCGTAACCCTTACGCGGCTCGACGGTACCAACCATCAGAAATGACGGGGCAGAAGACAATATGCCCAGAGTGACTTCGGCCCCCTCGGGTAACCCATTGGTTGGCTGACTGCTTTGAATATCAGCACCTAGATGGAAATAGGTCACTGGCAGCCGTCTAGCCGGTTTAGGTGGATGCCGGTGCAACCAAGCCTTAACTTCGTCGGCGACTGCCTTTGATATACATACCAGGCTGTCGGCATATTTTGTCAAGGAATCAATCCAACCGGTGAAAGCAGCAGTCATTCCTTCGGAATGCCATTGCCGATTGTTTAACGGCGTTAAATCATAAACAACATAATGGATCTTCACTCCGACACCGCGCATCTGACTAAGCGTTGCGTTCATGCCAGGAAAGAGATGGGCCGTCAAATCCAGGCCGATATACACATCTCCCTTGTTAAATAATAACGGTGCATTTTCTCCCGCTTCTTGCTTCGATCCAACGAACCCCGCTGCGAAATGACGCGCGTATCGAAGTCCGCTAAAACCTGTCTCCGAATAAACAGGCTCCACACGGTACCCGTCTGGTTGATTAGTAATTAGATGCAAGAGGATGCTACGAACTACCCGCTGGATGCCGGATTTTGCGTCGCGGTTAACTAGTTCGGAGATGTCGACCAGTAGCTGCTTTTGCTGCAGCTTTGGCTGGTTGTAATTTAAGGCCTGCATTACCCGATCCGCATCAATCACGGATGGGTTGACCGCCAGCTTTAATTTGTCCAAACGTTTAGCAATTTGGGTGCATCGTTGCTTGACGCTGCCAAACTTCGGGGACACTTCGGCAGAACTACGGGATTGGAACTTTTCCTCAAACGCATCCAATGCAATCCGCGCGCTACGCTCCCAAGAAAAGCGCGCAGCTTGCTGGAGTGCATGCGCTTTAAGCGACTCTCTGAAGGCCCCATCTTTCAAGGCCTTTTGTATAAGCTCAGAAATATCCTGAACGGAAAGGGGATCGAACAACGCGTCTTCTCTACCAATGACCTCGGGAAGGCTCGTCGTATTAGAGGCAATCACTGGCGCACCGCACGCCATCGCCTCTAAAGCGGGTAGGCCAAATCCTTCGTGCAGCGAGGGGAAAACATAGAGTTTGCAGAGGCTATACAGCCCACGCAGATCCACATCACCGACATAACCTGTAAGCAATAACTCGTCCTTCTTGAGCCCCAGTGACTTTGCCTTCGCCGATAAATGGTCCCGAATGCCATCTGGAACCTTACTGCCGATGACCAACTGGTGCTGTTTGCGAAGTTTTGGAGGCAGCGCCGCGAAGGCCTCAAGTAATCGGTCAAAATTTTTTCGTGGGTCGAACCCGCCGGGCACATAAAAAATGAAAGGGCGTGCAATATGGTACTTGGCAAGAAGGGCTGACGCAGATTCAGCAGAGAGGCTTTGAGGCAGAAAACTGCTGTCAACTGCTGCGGAAATATTGACTACACGATTCGGAGAAATTTTCAGAAATTGAATGGCTTCTTTTTGGGACGAGGACGAGATCGCCAGTAATAGTTCACTTCGTTTGAGCGACTCCAGTTTGTTCAGGTAATACGCACGGTAACCAATATCTTGGAGATATAGCTCTGGTAAGGCATATGGAATAAGGTCATATAGAGTTGTTGCCGTCGGCATTTTTAAGGATGCATCGGAGTGTACTGAAGTCACTACATTGTCCAGCCATCCCTCGAACAAACTTGCCACATGCAGAACATCCGGCTTTAGGGCGGCGATGTGTTGTTCGCGAAGAAGCTCCGATGCACGGGTGCGCCAAATGTTCTCTGGAACCATTTCAGCAGATTGCCCTGCCGTCGCGAAGATTGATATGCTGCCTTGATCAACGATTCCGTCGAATGTCTGCCTCAATACAGGTACTGATTCCGGGAACATCTCGTTAAGTACCAAAGTTACGCGATGTTTCCTTGCCTTTGCCTCAACGGCCATCGCCCGGGCCAGAGACAACGAATATCGGCCAATACCTCTAAAACGACTTTCGCCTTGGACGGCGTTAAGGTCAATAACAATATGCATTTGCAATCCAATAATAGTTTAAATCGGTCTTTTGCCGCGTATTCAGTTAGCGATTAGGGTTTGGTTATCCAGCGAGAAAGCACCGATTGCAACTGCTAATTCTCGTAAGTCGCCACCAAACTGAGATTGCTTGGCATCGACAACAAAACGGACATGGCGGTAAGAATTGCCGTTATGTGGAATGGTCAACGTATGAAACGCTCCGTCTGGAGAAACATAGATATTTCGCTGAACGGCGATGTCATCAACAAAAATATCTACATCCGCGCCTGCAAGAGAACTCCACCAAAAAGTCAGCAAACCTGGTTCGCAGTCGAAAGCAGGCTCACGCCGAACCCAAGCCTGGCGTCTAAAAACTGTTGTTTCTGTAGAGTAGAAGTTGGTGAGATTTTTGATGAACGGCACGTCCAATGCCGCCAGAGGCAAGCCATTGTGATCGGATTTAAATGGAGTCAAAGTGACCTCTGCCATTGCTACGCCATGGAATTTTCCGCCAATCCAGTTTTCGTCGCTTGCTCTCAACTTGAAATGGAGACTACTGTTGGATGATCCCTTTCTATGCGGAATTTCCAAGGTGAAATATGACCATTCGCGATAAACCTTCAAATCACGCTGCACTATCAAACCATCGATGAATATGTCCACAAGTGTCTGATGAACTGAACGCCACAGAAATTTCAGCTCTCCCGGTGCAGATGAGAATCCAAATTCGGGCAGCGACCAAGCGAACAACCGGTATCCGTCGTATTCGATCTCATGGAATCCATCTGTTATTGAATGAATCACCTCTCCGCTTTTAACTTCCCGATAAAGATCAGCCAAGGTACGAGCGGCCTGCCGCCAGGTAAAGTTTGCGCGCGTAACGAGTGTAGAAATCAAGCTTCGCGGTTGCGACATCATTTGGGCTATACCGCGAACAATGTCGGATACGTCGTCATGCCTGACATACTCTGCTCCCTTACCAAAATATTCTTGAGCGCACCCTTCATCGGTAATAACGAGTTTGGCGCCGCACGCTGACGCTTCCAAGGCTGCAAGCCCCGGAGTCTCCAGCGTACTCGGTAAAGCAAATAACTCACAGGCGGCGTAAGCCGATTTGAGGATCGGCGAATCATGAGGAAGCGAGCCTATGTATTTCACCTGATCACCGCCTTCGGCAAAGCAGGCTTTCGCGTATTCTGGATCGCGTTGGTAACCGATCAGCACCAGCTTGAGATGGGGAAATTCCCTCATCGCTTTTATCAAATTAATTTGGTTCTTCCTGGCCTCGATATTAGCGACGTTCAGCACAAATGGCCCATCGATACCGAAAGTGCCGCGAAATAGCCTTGGGTCTGATGGCTCGAAAAACTCCTCATTCACACCGTTATAAACAGTAGAAAATTTTTCCCGAGGAATATTAAAAACCTTAGCCAGAAGCGCGCACTCCATATTGGAGTTACAAACTACGCGATCAGCAAGAACAAACATCGTTCGGATTTCATCAAAAGGATAGTTGCCTTTGTTATCCTCCGTGATCCATAGATTTGGGGATACAAGGAGAGGGAGGTTAAGGCTTTTAATGAAGGCGCAAAAGTGCAATGATCCACTCATACAAGAAAAAAAGTGTACGACGTCAAATTGCTGAAAGCTAGGCTCCCATGGATCAAATAGCGTAACGTTCACCGATTCGGCCGGTAGAAATTCTCTATATTGCAGTAGCTGGACTTCCCCCCCTCCTGGCGTATGAAAAGCCGTCGGGTATGTGCTAAATAGTATATTCATTTGCTTTAGACTTTTTTCAATTGCAATTGAAGTCACGAGTAGCACCTGCAGCGAAAATCAACTCCAAGGCAATATCAGCCCAGCTTATTAGTTCAATCATTTTAGAAAAAAGCAACATTACCATCTTTCAACTTAATCTATTTCTCTATGCGATCAAAAAGCTCACAGGCATTCGTATCATTTTGCAGCTAGCGTACTTTACCCCCACACACTTCACGAAAAATACTGAGCTCGCAATTGGCATTTATTATGTTGTAACTTTTATAGTTGGAAATCCAAACTTCTATTTTTTGGAATGGGACAGAAAATCACTTACATTTGAATGGCAGTATGCGAATTCATCAACAGCTAACGCGCAACCCGTTTTCTGCTCAATTGCTTCCAACATCAGAAATGCCCTTGAAACCGTAAATATCTACTCATCCCACTAAATTATTTAAAAATCAACAACCCTAAACATCTAACACAACCATGTTATATTTACAATTAAAACAATCGATGAAAATGCATTATGTATTAATATGAATCAATATATGAGGCCAAAGGTTGGATTGCATTTTTTAAATCCATGGGAAGTGATGCCCTCGGGGTAATTTTATTTCTCTTAAGCAAATTATTTATTGATAATCTTATTTCATCAATATCGCTCGGATCTACTTGAACACACTGATCTGCAAGAAGCTCTTGCACCCAAGCTCCACGAGATAGAACCATTTGGCAACCCATTGCCGCAGCCTCTATCGCAGAAGATCCTGGAAAATCAAATGGCAATTCGACATAAAGATCACTATATGCAAGTGCAGATAAATGCAATTCGGATCCGAATGGCATTGAAGGTATAAAATGAATGTTTGAACCTGCTTCGCTTCTGCAACGCATTAAATAATCTTGATCTCGCACACGACCAGAAATAATTAAATCAATATCCAATTCATTAAAAGCCCTTACCGCTGCAAGTTGATTCTTCTGTGGCTCAATAATTCCCGGCCATATTGCATAGCGACTAAACCCATACGATTCACGAAAAACATCGGACACTCCAGATCGAAGAAAATGATGTGACAAGAGAAAAGAAACCTGAATTACCGACTTTCCTTCCAGGTCAAAAAATTGACGAAAATGAGCTTCCTCAGCTCGTGAGCGAAATACAACTGCCTTAAAATATGAAAGCAGATATGCCATGTGAGCAAGGTGCTCAGAGGTTGGTGGTGTAACGAACCAAAGATTGGGCCAAAGAATCAGGGGAATACCGGCGTCGACAAGAGGCAATATCAAATACTCTGAGCCGCCACCCAAGGAAGTGTGGATAGCGAAGTCATATTCGGACACATCAATGGAGTTTGAACCATATATATCAGCAATATAGCCGGACTCCGTCAACGCTTCTCGTAGCAAAAGAATTTCACGTTCACCACCGCCTTGGAACATGAAAGCACCGGGGTTCGTTGTCAACATTACTCTTTTCATGGATTAATCTTCACTTCGCCATTCAGAGTTAAATGCCTGTGTTCAATCACTCGCCCATTATTGAGCATAAAATAAAGCTGTTCACAGTTACCAATCGGAAAATCTGGATATTCATCCAATTTCAGCCCCATCAACTTTAGATAAATAACGCGTAGCGTTCCTTCATGGCCGACGATCAATATTTTCTCGCCATCTCGCCACGATTTTGAATGAATGTCAAACCAGGCAGATATACGGATGATCATTTCTCTGAATGTCTCGCCGCCCGGGTGACGTAAGTCCGGGAAGAGCCAAGGGCGACGGTATCGCGCATCGCTTGCCCGCAATTCCTGCAGCGTAATATGGCTTACGTCCCCCGTATCTAGCTCCATAAGCTGATCATAGACTTGAACATCAACTTCTTTCATTAAGGGCTTGACCGTATGAATGGCACGCGACAACGACGATGAATAGACTCTGTCAAAACCAATAGTCTTGAGGTAATTACATGCAGTGGCGGCCTGCGCGATTCCGTTTTGAGTTAGGGGGTAGTCCAACTGCCCACATACCAAATTAAGTACATTGGCCTCGCTCTGACCATGACGAAGTAAATAAATTTCCACTTCAAAATCCGTAGGTGCTGAATATTTCCAATTCCAAATCGATTTCGCGATCACTCATATCATCATGAAACGAGAAGCCCTTGCTGATAAGGTCTATCCGCGCCCGCATGATCTCCCCAATTTCACGCACAGAAAACTCCTGCTCGATACGTAGTCTAGCGCGCGCCGCCTTTCTCACCCACTTGACATGATCTTCCACAAGTTCAGAAAAGGCATCCGTTGCATCTCCCAAGTCAGGTTCGGCCCACACATCTTCTCGGCGGAAACGTGAGCGGTTATGACCGACTTCCCGTAGGGTATAAGCCACTAGACGGGTATCGGTATTGCAAAAATCCATATTGCCAGAATATCCGGTCACAATAACAGGAATTCCACGACTCATTGCATCGGAAATTGTCAGACCGAATCCTTCCGCACGATGCAAAGACACATATGCATCCGCTTCTGCATAAAGCTCATCCATAGCAGCCTCATCTAAATACCCATCAATTATAGAAATGTTTGAATGATCTTTTACGATTTGTCTTAACTTATCTGCCAGACTAGGGTCAAGTGTCAGGTTGCGCGTTTTCATTATTAATCGTACACTAGAGTTTCCCGCATGTGCATTTAGGAAGGCGCGAATTACAAAGAGAGGGTTTTTTCTCTCTGCATCGGCATAAACATCCCATATCGACAAGAAGTTATAACTGCTAAAGATATTACCCTCAGAAATCCGTTTCATACGTTCACTGAGCGGTTGCTTTTCAATTGGGTATGGGACCTTCAAAACAGGAATATTCGATGACTTTGATACGGCATTCTGAAAATGCGATGACGGGGTCCATATCTCTTCGAAGAACTGTAGTTGACGTGCCCAAAGACTCGGAATATCTTGCATGTCGTGCACCCAGAATCCGATATTGTAAAAACCTTTTAAAGAGTCCTCTCCCAACCTGGAAAAATATAGCGGAACCCGTCGTGGATTGATATGAAAGAGATTTATCCTGTACTTAAGTGAAGAGATAAGATGATCATCTATGGGCGTAAAGCTGGAATATGTGTACCTGTCTTTTGGTGTTGGCCGCGAAAGTTTGTAAAGATCATAAGAGATGCCTGCAGACCTTAGACAGAGAATGTCCAACTCTGCCGCGTCGCCGATACTTTCTGATACACCAAAAGGTCCGAAGAAATTGATTCCTTTTATCATGTTTGATCAGCAATAGTGCCGAGAATATTAAAAAGTCGTCCACGCCATGTGTTGTTTCCAATTATGCGAATCACATCAATGCTGCGAAGCCTGGGCCTAATTAGTTGGCGTTTAATTGCTTCAACAAATTCATTCGACTCTTTTGCAATCAATAAGTCATGCCCAAGACCCTCTAATGAGGATAAGGGTGTCGAGACAACAGAAACACCGGATGCAAGATATTCGTAATACTTCATCGGGAACATCCCCCGCGTATAATCGTTGATGAGGGAGGGAAGCAGTCCCACCTGCACACTACGTAGATAAAAGGGAAGCATTGCATAGGGTTTGTAGCCAAGAAAATGTACGTTGGATAATGTTCTAAGCTCTGCCACAAGAGGGCTTTTCTGGCCTTCACGCTCTTCGCCAATTAGAACCCAACTCCATTCAGGTTTCGCACGGGCACAATCCAATAACAGCTGAAAATCTATCTTAAAGTCTGACAACACACCGTGGTAACACAAACGCGGTTCGGGAATGGCCGCCAAATCTGGTGGGATTGGCCCGGGTTGCAAGGCTTTTCCAAAATGTTCCGCATCCACCACATTGGGAAAAAAGTGCGTATTGGGATTAATCGTGCGGCAGTGTTCTGCCAGCGCGGGGGCAGTCACAAACACCACATCAGCCTTTTGCAACAACTGTGCTTCCGCTTCGCGGAATGTATTGGCATCCACACCGGGCACGGCCGCCAAGTCATCCACACAGTGATAAAGAAGTTTTCCTTTGCTCACACCTTCAATCGCATCCAGCATGAAAGGGTGATAGGTCCAGATTAGTGGGTTTTTGAAGTTTTGCTGGTTTACTGAGCGCTTGATCGCAAATTGCAACAAATGTCTGTTGAGCCAACGCAAAACAGGGTGGCGGTGCCCCGCAGGCACCACCAGGGGCGAGAGCACAAAGATGCCTGTCGCGCGCTTGGTCGCGCCCCACAACAGGGATGCAAAGCCTTTGCGAAAACGAATCGCAAGCCGTTGCCAATCGCGTTTACTGCCTGCCTTGGGACTGCGTAGGCCAACGCTTTCTATGTAAAGAACTTTGACACCCAATTCAGCCAGTGACATGGCGCAGTGCTGCTTGTTGGTCCAATAAGGTTCATCCCAGTCGGCCGTAGCGAACAAGATGCAGCTTTGGGGAATGTGCTCTGGTGACGGCTCAGCCATTGAATTTGTCCTGATCTTGCCCAGCCAAGGCCGCCAAGATGCGTTGCGCGGCATGCCCGTCGCCGTAAGGGTTGATGCCTTGATGGCTGACCAAGTTAGGTACCTGAGCGAGATAACTGTCTGCCGTCTTTACGATCAGGTTGACATCGGTGCCAGTAAGTGTGGCCAGTCCGGCTTTGAGGCCCTCGCCCCTTTCAGTGTATTCGCGCATCACGACCACCGGGATGCCAAAAGATGGTGCTTCTTCCTGGATGCCACCAGAGTCGGTAATAATAAGCGCGCATTGGCTTTGCAGGTGCAGGCTGGCCTCAAAGTCAACTGGCTCGATAAGTTGCAAATTAGGCAATCCTTCTAATGCACCAAACACGATCGCGCGCACTTCTGGATTGAGATGCACGGGGAACACAAAGCCCAGCTCGGGGTGGGATGCGCTAAGTGTTTTGATAGCGGTGCAAATTTGTTGCAGGCCTTGGCCAAAGTTTTCGCGGCGGTGGGTGGTCACCAGCACTAGGCGCTTTCCCGGAAAATAAACTGGAAAGCGAGTTCCGGCTTTATGCGATATCCAGCGCAGGCGCATCCAGTCTATGGCGTCCACCACCGTGTTGCCCGTGACAAATACCTTAGAGGGATCAACCGCTTCGGCGAGCAGCCTCGCGGCGGCATGCTCAGTAGGAGCAAAGTGCCAGCTGGCAATTCGGCTGATTGCCACCCGATTGAATTCTTCAGGGAAGGGGCTGTCCCAAATGCCGGTTCGCAAGCCCGCCTCAACGTGGGCCACAGGTATGCGAAGATAAAATGCGGACAGTGCTGCCGCTAATGCTGTCGTGGTGTCGCCCTGCACGATCACTACATCCGGCCGGTGCTGAACAAAGGCCTCGGAAAGCCGATCGATTAGACGAGCCGTAAGCCCGGCCAAGGTCTGACCATCTTGCATGACCGCCAGTTCAACGTCAGGCGTAATACCGAAGACAGCCAGTGCCTGATCGAGCATATGCCGGTGCTGCCCCGATGAGCAGACAACCAGTTCGATCTCTTCCTCATGCTTTCTGGCCTCTATCACCACGGGCGCAAGTTTGATGACCTCGGGGCGAGTGCCAAACACAACCATGAGCTTCATAGTGATACCCCGCTGGCTGTCACCTCAACCACTTGGTCGTGGTACTCAACCGCAACCGGCCAGCGCGCGCTGCCCTCACTCATATAGGCCTTAAATCCGGCCTGTCCTCTCTCAATTCGAACAGACGCCTTGCGCGCCAGGAAATCCATGGCATCAGATTCGTTGCACATCAGGACATTGCCTGACTGAAGGATGTAGGCAATGAAGCTTCTGTGAACGTTGATGCGCTGTGCTTCTGTTTCCCATCCGTACTGGTAGCGAGCAGAAAATGGATGGTCCAGGTAGCCGAAGAATGCGCCACCCGCCTTGGCAATATCAAACGCCAGTTTGAAGGTAGCCAATGGGTCCGCCTCATCAAGCACGCAATCACCGTGCAGCATGCACTGCTGGCTGTGACCGATAAAGCCGGTGCCGGCACCACTGACTTGGCCGGATCGGGCTGTTAAAAAGTCGGGGTCGTTGCGGATAATGCCGCCGATACAGCCAGAGTAACCAGCATCAGCCAGGGCTGCGCGAGCGTAGTCAGGCGTCTGGTGAAAGGGAGAAACGGCATAGCGCACCGCGTAACCGGTGGCCTGCTTGATAGTGGCTGCTGAACTGCTGCCTTCCAAAAAAGCAGCTTCATAGCTACCACCCCAGTCCGGCGCATGCGTGGCGGTGTGCGACAACAATGTACCACCAAGGGCCAGCACTTCTTTAGGTAACCCATGGTGCACTGGGTCCACCAGCACTTTGGCGTGCAGTGCCAAGGAAAACGGGATACCCAAATCGCAGTAGGCGTCCCACAGCGGTCGGGCAGATTCAACGTCTTCATCGCAATCCAGGCGCATCGTGACCGCTGCCGCATAGCCGTAAGGCACTTCGCGCAAGACCGGCCAGCAAGGCAGCTCAGAGTATCGGTAGCTGGAGACAAAGTGCTCAACCAGTGCCCACTCCTGAGAGTCAACCGGCCCGACTGAACGGTTGAACCAAAGCAGACTGCTATGCGGCCTGTCCCAAGCAGCGGCATAAGAGCCCACTACATCGCCCTGGATTTGGACCTGGGCGATGGTGTTGACGGAAGGGGCCACCGCAGACTGGGCAAGCGCCCAGATGGGCGGTTGCTCCGCGCTTACCGGAATGGCCCCATAGCCAAGGTTGTTCCACTCGTCCGTATAGTCGTAGCGCAGAAATGCGCGTTCCAAGATGGGCGATGCGCGCGCTCCAAGTGGCGCTATGTAGTGCACCGAGGCAGCACTTTGAGAAAACTGACCGGCCAAAGCTGGCGAACATTGCGCTGCTTCGACCAAAGCCTGAGTAGGCTGCGCAACCGAAACATTAAGGAATTGCGCTAGACTGGGCGGTAAGGCGCCAAAAACGATGATTTTGCATTGCCCGGAATCAAGCGCTGAAATGATGTGCTCTGACCAGGCTTCCAAAGGGTCCACCAGCACCCAGCAGCGGGGCGCAGCAAGTTCCCTCGTGGCCGAGGTGGTCAGCATCAGTTGGTTGATAGAGGCGCGCTCGACCTGAGCGCCGCTGCAACTGCGGGCGAAGGCCAGGCTGACGATCTCTCCGGCTTGGGCACACATGCCGGGACTGATGACTTGGATCATGGGTGGACTACATGCCTGAACTTGGCGTGGCGGCCCAAGCGGACAAATGCATCGTGGTCCACGAACTGCAATTCAAAGCCCTGCCCCCAAAAAACGGTGATCTTGCGGCGTATCTCTTCTTTGTCGGCAAATACTTCGGGCACGATTTTGAGCAAAGGCGGCGTGAATCGCAGGTCAATCTGGAACTCTTGAATACCGCCCACACGGTGATCCAGCATGTCCTGAATATGGTGGGTGGGGTGGTCAATACCGTTAATGGAGACCAGATCATGAATGCGGCCCACCACGTGGGTGAGGTGAAAGCCCTGCGGCCCATCTTCCACCTGTGCCAGGTCACCGGTACGGTAGCGAATGAGCGGCATGAGATTATTTCGAAAGCCGGTAAACACGAGTTCGTGTTCTCCGTTTTCAGCGCTCTCGATTTCAAATGACTCAGGCCAGGCTTCGGACTCCATGACTTGCAGTCCGTTTTCCATGCCCGAGAGCTCGTAACCGACCACGCCCAGCTCTGCCAGCCCGTAGCGGTCCACCACCCGGCAGCGCAGCGCGCGGGCAATAGCCTCGCGCTGGTAGGGTTCAAGCAACTCGCCGCTGGATTCAAAGACCTCGAAGGCCTTGGCCCCCCCGTACTTGCGCTCCACATAGCAAGCCAATGCATAGATGGTGGAGGGGTGAGCATGCGCCAGATAGGGGCGCCTGCGCAGCAGCGTCTGCCAGATTTCCTCCAGGCCAGCGTCGTCCACGCTGCCAAAGAAGATGTTGCTGCGGTTCATGGCAAAGCACTTAAAGTCCTCGCGCGTTGGCCATTGCGGAACCGTCGCATCAGGAAAACGGCATGCGAAATGCAACTCGGTTTTGTGCTTAAGTTTGCCAATACGTTCACGCGCGTACAGGGTAACGGCGGCTGAATAGTCAGCGCCCGCCTGGTCATAGTAAATGACACAAGACAGCCCCGTAGATCCACCAGTCTTGCAGACATGGTGGCGCGTTTGATCGAGTGGTGCAGACAGCATGCGATCCCCCTGCTCCCGGATGATGTCCTTGGTCAGGTACGGAAGGTCGGACAGGTAACCCACATCAGAACGCACCTTCTCCGGATCGAAACCCAATTGTGCAAACAAGTCACGGTAGTAAGGCACGCTGGCGCCTGCGAGCTGCAACATATCAGCAAGGCGATTGACAGAAATGACTCGGCGCTGCGCTCTATCCAAACGATAAAACTGCCTTAGCTCATCCAGTTTGGAACGAATCTCACGCTGCTCGCGCTTCTCGGCGTAGGGGTAAGCGATATTGGCACTGATCAGTCCCTTGATCAGCCTGAGCGGCTGGTAGGAAAACGCAATTTCCCCTGCCCGCAGTATGGGGTGATCTGCTGCAATCATGCTGCCACTGCCGTAACCGGCTCATCAGAAATAATGCGACCATGCTCCATCGTGATCTTGCGATTGCAAATGTGTTGAATGAGCCCGGGATCATGCGACGCCACCACCAATATGGACGCCTTGCCAACCAGATTCTCGAGCCGGACCGCCGCCTTGGCACTAAATGCGGCATCGCCCACGCTGAGCCACTCGTCCATGATGATGATATCCGCCTCGATACTGGTGGATATGGCAAACGCAAGGCGAAGCATCATGCCACTGGAGTAGGTCCGCACGGGCAGGTTGAGATAGTCACCCAGTTCACTGAACTCTGCAATTTCATCAACCTTGGAGCGAATCTTGGTGGGCTTTAAACCATCCAGGATGCCACGAAGGTAAATATTCTCGAACCCGGTCGCATCCGGATCCAGCCCCATGGATACATCCAGCAAGGATGCTATGGATCCGGTAACTTTAAGCTGACCGCGAACAGGCGCATAAACGCCGGACAAAACACGCAAAAGCGTTGTTTTACCGGAGCCGTTGTGTCCCAGTAGCCCGACACGCGTACCTTCCTCAAACGTGAAGGTCAGATTATCGAGGGCTGTGACGATAGAGTGCTTTCCCGCATCCTGACCGATTTTTCCTCCGGTCGAGAGGTTAAGTACGACCTTCTTTAAGGAGCGGTGCGAGTTCTCATAAATCGGAAACTCAACTCCTAGGCCGCTTGCAACAATGGAGGTACTCACGTATTTACAACCAGTAGGGCACGCGATTGCGGTACCGTTTCATTAAGAACTGTGCGAATGCAAATCCTAGCAAGAGCAGGCCAATAGCCCAGCCCCATGACTCCAACCGCACAGGACGACCGATAATAGGGCCTCGTGCAATCTCAATCAGGTGGTAGAGCGGGTTTAACTCAGCTACCCAGGCGCGGTCCTTCAATATCTCGGGTGACCACATTACGGGTGTAAAGAAAAACGCCACCTGAACCAGGTTGGTCACTATAGGCGCGATGTCCCGGAAGCGCGCGCACAAAATACCAAGCGCAACACCGATCCATACACCCTGCAGCCAAAGAATCAATAGAGCGAACGGCAAGAGCAGTATCTCAGCAGTCGGCCAACGACCGAAGACCAACAAGGTGAGTATTACCACCGGCAGACTGTGCAACAGGATCACAAAATTTCGCCATGCAATTCGGCACACATGCACGGTCAAGGGCAGCCGTATTTGTTTGATCAAATAGGCTGACCCGATAAAAGCCGTACAACCTTCATTAACTGCAGATGCCAAGTACTGCCAAACGACCAAACCAACCGCGAGGTAGGGAAGGTACGTGCTGATTTCCTGATGCAAAAGCTGCGAGTAAAGGAGCCCCAGAACAACCACCATGATGAGCGTGCTCAGCGTGAACCAGAAAGGTCCGAGCACTGAGCGGCGGTACCGCTGTTTGATGTCGTGCCACCCCAGAGTACCCCAAACGGTATACGCGGCAATACCCAGTGACAGGTCGCTAGAAGGAGCATGGTCGCCAAGACCTCGCTCGGCCGCGCCGTTGCTATGCGTCAGTGAATGGGCTGTCATGCACGCCCGTAGTTGTCTTGAAATCGCACGATGTCATCCTCCCCCAGATAGCTTCCGCTCTGAACCTCGATCATCACCAGATCGATTAAGCCCGGGTTTTCTAAACGATGTTTGTGACCAGCCGGAATGTAGGTGGATTGGTTGGTATTTAGAAGTAACTCATGTTCGCCGTTTACCACCTTAGCCATGCCATTGACCACAATCCAGTGCTCGCTGCGGTGGTGGTGCATCTGCAGACTGAGAGAGGCGCCCGGTTTGACTTCAATGCGTTTGATTTTGAAGCCCACCCCCTCTTCGAGAATAGTATAAGTGCCCCAAGGACGGTGCACCGTTCGGTGCAACTTATGCGCTTCATGCCCCTCAGACTTGAGACGTGCATAGATATGCTTAACGTCCTGCGCACAGGACTTGTCCGCGACCAGCACAGCGTCCGGCGTATCAATGATGATCAAATCGTTTACGCCCACAGCGCCTAACACGCGCTCTTTGCTGTGGATGGTGCAGTTTCGGCTGTTGTACACCAACGCCTTGCCTTCAATCCGGTTGCCATTCTCGTCAGGTGCCGCCAGGTCGCCCAGCGCGTTCCAGGACCCGATGTCGCTCCAGCCAATATCACAAGGCACCACGGCCACGTTGGAGGACTTCTCCATCACGGCATAGTCGATCGATTCGCTGGGCACTTCCTTGAAGCTTGCCGCGTCCAGCTCCGTCTGCACAAATCCCTTGCCTGCAGCAAGCCGAGATACAGCCAGACAAGCCTTGCAGGCCGCCAAGATCTCGGGGCAATGCCGCTCCATTTCGGCCAATATGGTTCCAGCAGCAAAGCAAAAAATGCCTGCATTCCAATGGAACCGACCACTGCGCAGATATTCCTGAGCCTTTTCAAGATTGGGCTTTTCCACAAACCGCAGCACGGTATTGCCCTTGGCCTCGATATAGCCGTACCCGGTTTCAGGTGATTCCGGTTTGATGCCGAATGTGACCAGCTTGCCCTCTTGGGCAAATGCCACAGCCTCGCCAACCGCGGCTGCAAAGGCCGGTTGGTTGCTGATCATGTGGTCTGCCGCGAGCACCAGCATGACCGCATCCGCGCCATGCCGCTCCACAACTTGCAATGCCGCAACCGCTATGGCTGCAGCGGTATTGCGACCGACCGGTTCCAGAATGTAGGCAGTGCCCAATCCTTTCGAATTGACCTCCCGCAATTCATCTTCCGTCTTGAAAAAGAACTCCCGATTGGTGACCGTCAGCACTTCGGTCGCATCGGGCAACAGTGCACCGCGCAAAAAGGCCTTCTGCAGCAGACTTTGACCATCTGCGAGCCGGATAAACGGTTTGGGATGATGTTCACGAGAAACCGGCCAAAGCCGGGAGCCTGCGCCTCCGCACAGGATGGTGGGTATTAGTTTTTTGGACACCAGTGTTTGAGCCATTAATGGCCCCCTTGAAGTACTGCCCCCATTCTAATTGAGTACGTATTACAGCTAGAACCAAGTTCCCGTGGGCAAACCGATTACACAAAGTAAAACGGCCAAAGTACAGTAACAATTTGTACTTTGGCCGTTCAGAGTGGTGCGCGGGGGGGGACTCGAACCCCCACACTGTTGCCAGCGTCAGGACCTAAACCTGGTGCGTCTACCAATTTCGCCACCCGCGCGCTATTTCAATCAATTGGCAAGCCTGCGAGTTTAACCTGCCGCGGGAGTGTCCTTTCGAATCCGGAACCAGGCAGCGTACATGGCAGGCAAAGCCAGCAGTGTCAGCACGGTAGCCACAATCAGGCCGCCCATGATGGCCACGGCCATTGGTCCCCAAAAAACCGAGCGGGACAAAGGAATCATTGCCAGTACCGCCGCAGCAGCGGTCAGCACGATGGGGCGCAGCCTGCGCACGGCAGACTCCACAATCGCGTCCCAGGCCATGACCCCAGCCGCCCGGTCCTGTTCAATCTGATCGATCAGGATGACAGAGTTACGCTGGATCATGCCCATCAAGGCGATCACCCCCAGCAGAGCCACAAAACCAAACGGCCGGTCAAACAGCAGCAGTGCAGCGGCCACGCCCGAAATGCCGAAAGGCCCGGTCAGGAAGACCAGCATGGCGCGGCTGAAGCTGTGCAGTTGCAACATCAGCAATGTGAAGGTGATGAACAGCATGATGGGAATGCCAGCGGCAATCGAGGAGGACCCTTCCGAACTCTTTTCGACCGAACCAGCCACTGCCAAGTGGTAGCCGGGCGGCCATTTGGCACTGAGCTCCTTGAGTTTGGGCAACAGTTCTGCCGTCACGGTGGCACCTTGCAGCCCGCTCACCACGTCGCACTGCACGGTGATCGCATAGTCGCGGTTCTCCCGCCACAGGACCCCGGGCTCCCAGGCAAAGACGGGCTTGGCGATCTGGGTCAGCGGAATCGACTTGCCTGAAGTGGTGGGCAGGTACGCATTGCCAATGTCGGTTATGGCGTTGCGCTCCTCCAGGGGTTGACGCAACACGATGTCGATCAGCTTGTCGTCCTCCTGGTATTGGCCAATGGTGGTGCCCGCCAATATGGTCCTGGCCGACTGGGCAATCGACTGGCTGGTCACACCCAGCGCGCGCGCCTTGGCCTGGTCCACTTCCATGTGGAGTGCCTTGATGGACTCGTGCCAGTTGTCGTTTACGCCGCGCGTGTTCGGGCTGGCGCGCATGGCCGCCTTGACCGTGTCGGCGTAGGCCCTCAAGGCAATCGGATCGGGCCCTTCCACCCTGAATTGCACTGGGTACTCCACCGGCGGGCCATTGGGCAGCAACTGGATCCGTGCCCTCACCTCCGGAAACTCCTGAGCCATCAGCCCGGGTAATAGCGACAGCAAACGCGAGCGGCTCTTCAGATCCTTGGAGACGATCATGAATTGCGACACATTGGTCTGCGGAAAGATCTGATTCAGCGGCAAATAGAAACGGGGCACGCCGGAACCGATCCAGGTGGATACCGTGCTGATGCCTTCCACACCCATCAAGCGCGACTCGATTCTCTTGGACACCTCTTCATTGGCGGCGTAAGCTGCCCCCTCTGGGAGCCAAGCGTCCACCAGAATTTCCGGGCGTGCCGAGTCCGGGAAGAACTGCTGCTGCACCTTGCCCATACCCACGATACCCAAGGCAAACACCAGCACTGCAGCGCCAATCGTGAGCCAGCGGTGGGTCAAGCAGGCATTCAGCACACGCCTAAAGGCCATGTAGAAAGGCGTATCAAAGTGCTCGTGGGGCGCGTCGTGGCGAGGATCCTGTGGGTGGAACTGGTTGGGTTTGATCTTGAGCAGAACAGTTCCCAGATAAGGCACAAAGTAGACCGACACAATCCAGCTCAGGACCAGCGCAATCACCGTCACGGCAAAAATGGCAAAGGTGTACTCACCCGTCACCGACTTGGCTATGCCGATGGGCAGAAAACCCGCCGCCGTAATCAGCGTTCCCGTCAGCATGGGCATGGCGGTTACTTCATAGGCAAAAGTGGCCGCACGTACCTTGTCGTAGCCCTCTTCCATCTTGCGCACCATCATTTCCACCGAGATGATGGCGTCATCCACCAGCAGTCCCAGTGCGATGATCAGCGAGCCCAGCGAAATCTTGTGCAAGCCAATGCCAAAGTAGTCCATGGCCAGGAAGGTGACTGCCAACACCAACGGAATCGTGATGCCCACTACCAAGCCAGGA
Source organism: Rhodoferax sp. GW822-FHT02A01 (assembly GCF_038784515.1). NCBI lineage: Bacteria > Pseudomonadati > Pseudomonadota > Betaproteobacteria > Burkholderiales > Comamonadaceae > Rhodoferax > Rhodoferax sp. GW822-FHT02A01. The sequence goes on along the minus strand of NZ_CP152376.1, from coordinate 4,078,489 downwards.
CGAAAGTCCAGGTAGTACTTGCGCCACCAAGGGTTTTGTCCGGGATGTTTGTGGGTTCCCAGGGCCAGGAAGCTCACCGCCAACACGATGACTACCGCCTCTATAAGCGTACGCACAAACTCGCCCACCGAGTCCGACACCGCGCGTGGCTGGTCCTGGATCTGCACCAGTTGCACCCCTGCCGGCAGTGCCTTGGCAATCTTGTCAAAGGAAACCTTGAGCGATTTGCCCAGAGCAATGATGTCGCCGCCCTTGGCCATGGACACGCCCAGCGCGATGACTTCCTTGCCCTGGTGATGCACCTTCACGCTGGGCGGATCGATATAGGCCTGGGTGATTTCGGCAATGTCGCCCAGGCGAAATTGCTTACCGGAGGCTCCGCGTATCGGCATAGCGCGCAACTCGTCCAGCGACTTGAATTGCCCACCCACGCGCACCTGCACCACGTCCAGCGGCGTCTGCACCGCGCCGGCACTTTCCACCGCATTCTGCTGGCTGAGCTGGGACAGCACCTGATTCATATCCAGGCCCATCTGCGCCGCGCGCTTTTGCGATATCTCTACAAACAGCTTCTCGTCCTGGTCGCCAAACATCTGCACCTTGGCCACGTCGCGCACACGCAGCAGCTCCAGCCGCGCCTCGTCAGCAAAGGTTTTCAGTTCGGCGTAATTGAAGCCATCGGCTTCCAGCGCGTAGATCACCCCATACACGTCGCCAAAGTCATCGTTGAAGAAAGGCCCCTGCACGCCCTGCGGCAAGGTATTGCGCATGTCACCAATCTTCTTGCGCACCGTGTACCAGACGTTGGAGACCTCCGAGGGCTTGGAGGAGTCTTTGAGTTCCAGCGTGATTTGCGACAAGCCGGGCTTGGAGTAGCTGTGAATCTTGTCGGCGTAAGGTACTTCCTGCAGCGTTTTTTCCAGCTTGTCAGTGACCTGCTCGGCCATCTGCTGCGCCGTGGCTCCCGGCCAGTAGGTTTGCACCACCATGGCGCGAAAGGTAAACGGCGGATCCTCGTCCTGGCCGAGCTGGAAATAGGCCGCAATGCCCAAGACCATCAGCACCACCATCAGGTAGCGCGTCAGGGGGCCATGCTCAATGGCCCAGCGGGAAAGGTTGAATCCGGTGGAAGGCTGATCCTGTTTCATGGACGGCTCACTTCGCAGCTGCAGGAGTTACAACTGCGTTGGCCTCTTGCTGACGTGGCTGGTACAGCATGACCTTCTGTCCTGGGGCAAGCACGTGCACGCCTGCCACGACCACTTTGGCACCTGGCTGCAATCCGCTGCTTATCACCACGTCATTTCCATCCGCCGTGGCAATGCCCACAGGATTCAGCCGCACCGTCATGGTGGCCGTGTCCAGCACCCATACGGCAGATTGGTTCCCGTCTTTGAGCAAGGCGCTGGTAGGCACCTTGATGACCGACGCATCACCATGCTCAAAGGCCGCGGCCGTCACGGCCACCGTAGCGCCCAGTTGAACATCCGGTTTGCCATCGAGCGCCACCTTGACAAGGTAAGTGCGTGTCACAGGGTCTGCGCTGGCCGCCACTTCGCGTACGGTTCCGGGCAATACCGTGTTGCCCGGCCAGAGTCGCACCTTGGCAGTCGAGCCCACGCTGACAGCGCGAACCTTGTCTTCCGGCACGGAAAACACCACATCCCGCGGACCGTCCTGCGCGATTCGAATCACCGGCGTGCCGGCAGCCACAACCTGCCCCACTTCGGCGTCCACCGAAGTCACCACGCCCGATGCATCTGCCACCAGCACGGCATACCCCGCCTGATTGCCCTGCCCAGTCATTTGCGCCTGCGCCTGATCCCACTGTGCTTGCGCACTCTTGAGCGTAGTCTCACGCCGCTCCAGTTCTGCGCTGCTGATGAAGTTCTGCTCACGCAGCTCCTTGTAGCGCTTGAAATCCGCCGCAGCGAGATCCCGATTGGTGGCGGCAGAGGCCAGTTGTGCACGCGCGGCGTCCAGCGAGAGCTTGAGATCCTGTGCGTCGAGTTGCGCCAGAACCTGACCCGCCTTGACGTGTTGGCCCAGCTCGACTGCCCGACGGATGATCTTGCCGCCTACGCGAAATCCCAATTGCGATTCGACACGGGAGCGCACTTCACCCGAGTACTCCACGCTGGAGAGTAGCGAGCTCTCTCCCACCGTCATGACTTTCACCGCTCGCAGCGGTTCCTCTTTGGGTTCTGGCTTGGAACAGGCGGACAACGCAAAGACAGCTGATACAAGCAGCAAGCCAATACGGTAAGGCGTGAGAGACATATGTGTGACCCGGAAAATTGGAGAGATGCTGGCAAGCAACGCATTTTACTGACCAACGGGTTATTAATTTAAAGGATGCGATTGAGGCTGTCAAGCGACAAGGCAAAATCACCGCATGCCCAGCACCTCCATCGATCACTACGAAAACTTTCCGGTTGCATCGCTGCTGTGCCCATCCCATCTGCGCGCGCCGGTGGCCGCCATCTACCACTTTGCCCGCACCGCGGATGACATTGCCGATGAGGGGAATGACTCGGCAGCTGAGCGCCTGATGAAGCTGCTGGCCTATCGCCAGCAGCTTCAAGCCGTGTCGCAACCGGGCAAAGACGTAGACGCCACGTTGGACCCGCGCTGGAGCGGCGTGTTTTTAGCCCTGAAAAAAGCAATCGCGCAACACAATCTACCAGTGCCTTACCTGCACGACCTGCTCGACGCTTTTGTGCAGGACATAGAGAAGACCCGAGACCGGGCCGGATACAGCGACAACGCCGAGCTGCTTGATTACTGCCGCCGCTCGGCCAACCCGGTTGGACGCCTGCTGCTGCACCTCTACGGGGTGGACTCGGCCGAGTCCTTGCAGCAAAGCGATGCCATCTGCAGCGCGCTGCAACTCATCAATTTCTGGCAGGACCCCAGCGTGGATATTCCACGTGGGCGTTTCTACTTCACGCAGTCCGCCAAGGACGCGCATGGTGTGCTGGACACCGACCTCCTTGCGCTGCGCCAGACACCCGCCATCACCCGCATGATTGCGCAATGTGTGCAGGAAGCCCGCGCACTGATGCTGCAAGGGATTCCGCTGGTGCGTGCTGTTGGCGGGCGGGCAGGATGGGAGCTGCGCCTGGTGGTCCAGGGAGGACTGCGCATCCTGGACAAGATAGAAGCACTGAAGTACAGCACGCTCACTGCGCGCCCCACCCTGCGCCCCTGGGACTACGCCCTGCTCGTGTGGCGTGCCCTCTGGATGTAAACGCCATGCAATCCGCGGATGGGACAATCAAGGCATGACCCCTGAACAATATGTCCAGCAAAAAGCCGTCGCATCCGGCAGCAGTTTCTATTACGCCTTTCTCTTTCTGCCCGCACCGCGCCGCGCCGCCATCACCGCCTTCTACGCTTTCTGCCGTGAAGTGGATGATGTCGTGGATGAAATGACCGACGCCGGCGTCGCCGCCACCAAGCTGGCCTGGTGGAAGAGTGAAGTGGCCCAGGCCTTTGCCGGCAAGCCCAGCCACCCGGTGATGAAAGCGCTGATGCCCCATGCTTCCCCCTATGCGATCGAGGCGCGGCACCTGACCGACGTGATTGACGGCTGCCAGACGGATCTGGAGCAGACCCGCTACCTGGACTACCCCAACCTGCAACGCTACTGTCATCTGGTGGCGGGCGTCGTGGGCGAGGTAGCGGCGCGCATCTTCGGGCAGACCGATCCGGCCACCACGGAATATGCCCACACGCTGGGCCAAGCATTGCAGCTGACCAACATCATTCGCGACGTCGGTGAAGACGCCCTGCGCGGACGCATTTACCTGCCAGTAAACGAACTGCAGCGCTTTGACGTCAAGGCCCATGAAATCCTCAAGCGCACCTATTCGGACCGTTTTACCGCGCTGATGCGCTTCCAGGCTGAACGCGCCCATGGCCTCTATGAGCAGGCCCTTCAGCTCTTGCCCGCACAGGACCGCCGCGCGCAAAAGCCTGGGCTGATGATGGCCAGCATCTACCGCACCCTGCTGCGTGAAATCGAGGCCGACAACTTCCAGGTTCTGCACCAACGCATCAAACTCACCCCCTTGCGCAAGCTATGGCTGGCCTGGAGAGTGCAGGCATTGGGAAAAATGTGAGCGTGCAGCGGATTGCCGTCATCGGCGGCGGTTGGGCGGGACTGGCTGCAGCCGTGCAGGCCAGCCAAAACGGACACCACGTCACTTTGTTTGAGGCATCCCGCCAATGGGGTGGCCGCGCCCGCGCAGTCCCCAGCACCCTGCCGGACGGAACCGAACGGACGCTGGACAACGGCCAACACATACTCATAGGCGCCTATACCGAAACCCTGGAGCTGATGCGTACCGTTGGCGTGGACCCAAACACGGCTCTGCTGCGACTGCCCTTATGCCTGCAATTCCCCGATGGGCAAGGCCTGCAACTGCCGGACTGGCCGGTGCCACTGGACGTTCTGGCTGGCGTGCTGCAAGCCAAAGGCTGGGCGTGGGCAGACAAATGGTCGCTGTTGCGCCATGCCCTTCGCTGGCAAATCAATGGATTTCATTGCGCCGAGGAATTGTCAGTAGCAGGCCTTTGCACAGACCTGTCCGCGCGTGTCATGCAGACGCTGGTGGAGCCCTTGTGCGTGTCGGCGCTCAACACACCGGCAGACCGGGCCAGCGCCAAGGTGTTCTTGCGGGTGCTGAAAGACTCCCTGCTGGGCGGCAAAGGCGGGTCCAACCTGCTGCTGCCCCGCGTTGACTTGTCCGCCCTCTTTCCCCTCGCAGCGACCCAATGGCTGCAAAACCGCTGCGCAACCTTGCGCCTGGGCCAACGGGTGCAACGTCTGGAGCGCACAGCGCAGTGGTTGGTGGATGGCGAGGCTTTCGATGCCGTACTGTGCGCCTGTTCCTCTTCCGCCGCCAGCCAGTTGCTTACAGGTACGGTCGCAGACGCAGCTACGCAGTCGGCCATTCAGTCATGGGTAGGCGTTGCGCAGCAGCTGCAGTTCGAAGCCATCACCACCGTGTATGCGCAAGGGGCTCAGATCCGATTGCCGCAACCCATGCTGGCATTGCACAGCGGCCGACAAGCGCCCGCGCAATTTGTATTTGATCGCGGACAACTGGGAGGCCCAGCCGGTCTGCTGGCCTTTGTGGTCAGCGCCAGCGATGGTGAACGCAGCAGCCTGCAGCAAGACGTTGTGCGGCAGGCACAACAACAGCTTGCTCCCTGGCTTCAAAACCGGCCACTGCAGGTCGTGCAAACCATTGTGGAGAAACGGGCCACATTTGCCTGCACTCCTGGCCTTGTGCGACCACCCCAGACCATCGCGCCCGGTCTGCTGGTTTGTGGCGACTATGTGCAAGGCCCCTACCCGGCCACGCTGGAGGGCGCCGTGCGCAGTGGCTTGGCCGCCGCAGACTCTTTATCTAGCGCCCCAGGAGCACGCTAGACTGCCTGCCAACATATCGGGAAGGACACATGAAGAAAATTGCCATCGTGGTCGCTGTCTGTATCGCTTTGGGCCTGCTGGTTGTGGGTCTGGGAGCGCTCTGGTATGTGCATACCAAGCTGCCGGTGCGCAGTGGCAATGTCACCCTGCAGCACCTGACCTCTGCGGTGACTGTTCAATACGACGAACGCGGCATCCCCCACATCGAGGCAGGCAACCAGGCTGACCTCTACCGCGCTCTGGGCTATGTGCACGCCCAGGACCGTCTGTTTCAAATGGAGCTGGTGCGGCGAGCCGCCAACGGGGAACTTGCCGAAGTGCTGGGCCCCGCATTGCTGGACTCCGACAAGCTGTTCCGTACCCTGGGTCTACGCGAACATGCCAAGGCGACCCTTGCCAACTTGGACATGAACAGTCCCGTCGGCCAAGCCATCACCGCCTATCTGGACGGCGTCAACCAGTTTCAGGCCACTCATCCTGCGCCCATGGAGTTTGACCTCATCGGCATTCCCAAGCGCCCCTTTGCTGCAGAAGACGTGCTGGCAGTCACGGGCTACCTTGCCTACACCTTTGCGCCGGCCTTTCAGAATGCACCTCTGATGACGTTCATCCGAGACAAGCTGGGCCCGCAATACCTCAGCGTGTTTGACGTGGACGGCCATCCGGAAGGCGGACTGCAAAGCCTGGCTTCCGCAGCGCCCGGCCGCAAAAGTCACCCTGCCTTGGCCTTGGGGCCGGACGACTGGAACCACCTGAACCAGCTTGCCAGCATCAGTCGGGGCGCCCTGCAGGCGGCAGGAATGGGTGCTTTTCAGGGAAGCAATGCCTGGGTCATTTCCGGCAAACGCACCGTCAGCGGCAAACCGATTTTGGCAGGAGACCCCCACATCGGATTTTCGATTCCGGCCGTCTGGTACGAGGCGCACTTGCACGCCCCGGACTTTGAGCTCTACGGCCAGTTTCAGGCCCTGAACCCGCTGGCCCTGTTGGGGCACAACACCGAATTCGGCTGGAGTCTGACCATGCTCGAAAACGACGACATGGACCTAATAGCCGAAAAGACCAACCCGGCCAACCCCAACCAGGTCTGGAGCCAGGACCAGTGGGTGGACCTGCAAACGCGCAGTGAAACCATCAAGGTCAAAGGCCAGCCCAGCGTCACGCTCAGCCTGCGCCATGGGCCGCATGGCCCCATCGTCACTGACGTGGTCAAGAACAACCCGGGATCCACGCCCATTGCCATGTGGTGGGCCTACTTGGAGACGGAGAACCCGATCCTGCAAGCCTTCTACGAACTCAACCGCGCCAACACGCTGGATAAAGCGCGCGAGGCTGCCAAGAAGATCCACGCGCCTGGACTCAACGTCCTGTGGGCCAGCGCCAGCGGAGACATCGCGTGGTGGGGTGCGGCCAAACTGCCGCAGCGCCCCGAAGGCGTCAACCCCCTGTTCATACTGGACGCCGCCAAGGGTGAAGCGGAGAAACCGGGCTACTACAACTTCAGCTTCAATCCGCAAGAAGAAAACCCGGCGCGCGGCTACATCGTCTCTGCCAACCAGCAGCCCGGCGGCGTGGTGCCCGTGTTCGGCCACTACCCGGTGCCGGACCGCGCCAAGCGGCTGGACGACGCATTGCAGGACATCAAGCCCAAGTGGGCTTCCGACCGCGCGGCGTTACTGCAGCTCGACAACTGCAGTGGCTATCCCAAACGGGTGCTTTCCGCCTTGCTGCCGGTGATGGAGCAGGTCATCAGCGATCCCAACCAGCGCGCCTTCATGGAGCCGCTGCAAAAGTGGGATGGATGCTATGACGGCACCAGCGTGGCAGCCACGCTGTTCACCCAATTCCGCTACGACCTTGCCAAAGCGATTTTTGAGGATGAGCTCGGTGAGGCCCGGTTCCAGAGCCTGCTGGGTTCCGAGGCAGGCTCTACGCTGCTGGACCATGCCCTGCCGCTGCTGATGGCCGATGCCAAATCGCCCTGGTGGGACAACGTGAAGTCACCAGCAAAGGAAAGCCGCTTTGAAACCGTGCGCGTGGCCTGGACCAACACGCTCAAGCATCTGGAAGGGCTTTACGGAACCAATCTGGTTGAATGGTCCTGGGGGCGTACCCACACCATCACCCACATTCACCCCATGGGCACGCAAGAGCCATTTGGATGGTTGTTCAATGTGGGGCCCTTTGCGGTGCTCGGCGGGCAGGAAGCGCCCAACAACCTCACCAACCGGGCCGGGCCCGGGCCGTGGACTGTCACCTACGGCCCCTCCACGCGCCGCGTGATTGACTTTGGTGCACTGGACAAGTCTCTGGTCATCAACCCACTGGGGCAGAGCGGCGTGCCCTTTGACAGCCATTACGCCGATCAGGCGGAACGCTTTACGCAAGGTGGCTATATGCACCAGCATCTGAGCGCAGCCGATGTGAAATCACATGCAAAAGAAACGCTCACCCTGGCACCCGCCCATTAGCTTGGCGCAATCGTCATAGCGCCAGCAATGTGCAGAGTTCAGCCATGGTGGCAACCGTGGCATGGGGTTGTGCGTCGTGCGTCCACAAGTGCCCGTTGCGATTGACCCATGCAGCCTGCATACCCACCTCCAGCGCGCCCAACACATCCAAAGCGGCATCGTCCCCCACGTGCAATATGGCTTGGGGCGCCAGCCCCAGGGCGTCACATGCGGCCTGGAAGATGCGCGCATCGGGCTTTGCGGCACCCACATCGCGGGCGCTGACAGAGCCGCAGAAGTACCCACCGATGCCTATGCGGTGCACGTCGGCATTGCCGTTGGACACGGCAAGCACGGGCCAGCGCGCGGACAGGGCCTGCAGGGCGACCTGCGCGTCATCAAACAGGCTGACATCGTGGCGCGCCGCAAAGAAGACCTCGAAAGCAGACTCGGCCAGATCCTGGTCTTCGCCACAGCTGCCCAGGCCCAGCCGGATCATTTCCCTGCGCATATGGCTCAGGTCATGCTGCAAATGCGGCCATTGGAGCTGCACCTGATCACGCAGTTTCTGACGCGCATCCGCGTTGGCAAAAAGCTCCGCAGTCGCTGGTGCTTGAGGCTGCAACCACTGCTGCAAACGCTCTTCTGCCCGGGCAATGGTGGGCCATATCGGCCACAAAGTGTCGTCCAGGTCCAGGGTAATCGCCTGGATGCGTGAGATGTCGAGCATATACAGGAGAATACCGCATGCCTTTCAACCCGGAACCCCCTTACTCCCACGGCCAGCCGGCCCGCACCGCCGTACTCTATTGCAACCTGGGCACTCCCGACGAACCCACTCCCGCAGCCGTGCGCCGTTATCTCGCCGAATTCCTGAGCGACCGCCGCGTGGTGGAAATTCCGCGCCTGCTGTGGATGCTGATCCTGCACGGCATCATCCTGCGCTTTCGCCCGGCCAAGTCGGCGGCCAAATATGCCAGCATCTGGACGCCAGAAGGCTCCCCCCTGAAGGTGTGGACGGAAAAGCAGGCCAAGCTGTTGCAGGGCTGGCTGGGCCAGCGCAACCACTACGTCAAAGTGCGCTGGGCCATGCGCTATGGCAGCACCCCCATCGCCAGCGAACTCGATGCCATGATGGCCGACGGCGTGACCCGCGTGCTGGTGATCACCGCCTACCCGCAATATTCGGCCACCACCACGGCCAGCGTGCAGGATGCCGTGTACGAATGGGCGCAGCGCACCCGCAACGTGCCCGAGCTGCGCTTCGTGAAGCACTACCACGACCACAGTGACTACATCGGCGCGCTGGCTGCCAGCGTGGAGCGCTACTGGCGCAAGAACGGAGTGCCCGACAAACTGGTGATGAGTTTTCATGGTGTGCCGGAGCGCACCCTGCACCTGGGCGATCCCTACCACTGCGAGTGCTACAAAACGGCGCGCCTGCTGGCGCAAAGGCTGGGACTGGAAAAGGACCACTTCATGGTGACTTTTCAATCTCGATTGGGCCGAGCCAAATGGCTTGAGCCCTATACCGAACCCACGCTGATAGAGCTGGGCAAGTCTGGCACCAAACGGGTCGATGTGATCTGTCCAGGCTTTACCAGCGATTGCCTGGAGACGCTGGAAGAGATCAACATCGAAGCGCGCGCAGCCTTTCTGCGCTCGGGCGGCAAGGAGTTCCACTACATCCCCTGCCTAAATGACGATCCCGAATGGATCACCGCGCTGTGCAATCTGACACAGACACACCTGCAGGGCTGGAACACACTGGAGATGGCCGACCCGCGCACACTGCAGCGCAGCCGCGATGCGGCATTGGCAATGGGCGCTACCGACTGAGGATTTACCGGGATTTACCTGAGCTTTGCCTGAAGTTCAACTAGGCCCGTGCGGTGCAACAAAGCTGCCCTATCATTTCAGACCATGACAAAAATCAATCGCCACGCGCTTTTTGCGCTCTGTGCACTGTGCAGCTTCGTTTTCGTAGCCTGCTCCGGCAAGTCAGATACTGCAGCGGGAGCTGGCTCCGGCAGTCCGGCTACGACCAGCGGCGCCAGCGCCCCTGCCGCCGCCGCGTCGGCTCCACTGCCACCGGTCACAGTGACCACCGTGAAAGCGCAAAAGCGTGACATGCCTGTCACACTGCAAATCACTGGCAGTGTGACCCCGCTGACCAGTGTGGATCTGCGCTCACAGGTTACCAGCACGGTGGCCAAGGTACATTTTGTCGAAGGACAGTTCGTCAAGGCGGGCCAGTTGCTGTTCACGCTGGACTCCCGCACGGACGAAGCCAATTTGGCCAAGGCAAAGGCGCAACTGGCCAAGGATCAGGCCAGTCTGGCGGACGCCAAGCGGCAGTTTGATCGGGCCCAGCAACTCTTCGCACAGAACTTTGTTGCGCAAGGCTCAGTGGACACGGCCCAGGCCGTGATGGAGTCCGCAACGGCCACGGTGGGAGCAGACCAGGCCGCAGTGGACGCGGCCAAGGTAGCGCTCTCTTTTGACCGCATCACTGCGCCCACCTCTGGCCGCGTCGGCATCATCAATGTGTCGGAAGGCAGCCTGGTGCAGGCCAACGTCACCAGCCTGGTAACCATTACGCAACTGGACCCGATTGCCGTGGCCTTCAGCATCCCGCAGCGCAATCTGGGTGACGCACTGGCCGCACTCAAGGGCGGCGGCGCGCCCGTGACAGCCAAGCTGGCCGATGGCGGCGGCACCTTCAAGGGCAAGCTGCAGTTCGTTGACAACAACATCAATGCCAGCTCAGGCACGCTGCAGGCCAAGGCCGTGTTCCCCAACAAGGATGCCAAGCTCTGGCCCGGCGCCTTTGTGGAGCTCTCCCAGACCGTCAACAGTCTCAGTGATGCCACGGTGATTCCACAGGCAGCCATCGTGCAAGGCCCGCGCGGCACCATTGTGTATGTGGTCGAAGACGGCAAGGCCCGGCTGCAGCCCGTCAAGGTAGTCTATGCCGAAGGCGGCAATGCAGCGGTTACCGGCATCAAACCGGACGATGTCATCGTGTTGGATGGCAAGCAGAACGTGCGCCCCAACAGCCCTATCGTCGAGCGCGCCAAACAGCCCAAGGCTGGAGCATCCAGCCCTGCCGCAGATGCAGCCAAACCTGCCGTGTCCCAGGCGTCCGGGGCTGACAAACCATGAACCTGTCGGAACTGTTCATACGCCGTCCGGTCATGACGGTGTTGCTGAACCTGGCCATCGTGCTGGCCGGTGTGATCGGTTACCGCAATATCCCGGTCGCCGCGTTGCCCAGCTACGACACGCCTGTGATCAACGTGTCGGCCAATTTCCCGGGTGCCAGTCCGGAAACCATGGCCAGCGCCGTGGCGCTGCCTCTGGAGAAGCAATTCCAGACCGTTCCGGGACTCAAGACCATCAGCTCCACCAGTCTGCTAGGAAGCACCTCGCTCACACTGGAATTTGACGAAGGCCGCAACATCGACGCAGCGGCTGTGGACGTGCAGGCGGCCCTGTTGCGCGCCCAGCGCTCTTTGCCGGTGGATATGACGCAAACGCCGTCGTACCGCAAGGTCAATCCGGCGGACGCCCCCGTGCTGCTGATTTCCATGCGCTCGCCCTCCATGGCGCCGTCGGATCTGCAGGACTTTGCGGAACACCTAATTTCCCCCAACCTGTCCACACTGGACGGCGTGGCCCAGGTGAACGTATTTGGCGCCAAGCGCTACGCGATCCGGGTACGCGCCAAGCCCGACGCCCTGACCGCGGTGAACATGGGTCTGGATGATCTGAGCAACGCCCTGCGGCTGGCCAATGTGAACACACCTGTCGGAACGCTGGAAGGAGACAAGCAGACGCTGGTGCTGCAGGCCAACAAGCAGTTGGAGAATGCACAAGCCTTCTCCAATCTGATCATCGGCGTGCGCAACGGCAACCCGATCCGGCTCAAGGATGTAGCCAACGTGGAAGACAGCGTGGAGACCTTCAAAAGCTCTGCCACGTACAACGGTGAAAACTCCATTACGCTGGCCATCCAGCGCCAGCCCGGAGCCAACACCGTGCGGGTGGTTGATGCCATTCGTGCCACCCTGCCTTCCCTGCAAAGCCAGATGCCGGCGTCCGTGTCGCTCACGCCTATCAATGACCGTTCCCTGTCCGTGCGCGAGGCCTTGCACGACGTGACGTTGACACTGATTGGCACCATTGCGTTGGTGGTGCTGGTGATTTTTTTGTTCCTGCGCCGCTTTGTGGCCACCGTCATTCCGACGCTGTCCCTGCCCGTATCCCTGGTCGGCGCCGTGGCATTGCTGTGGGGCCTGTCCTACAGCCTGGACAACATCTCGCTGCTGGGGCTGACCTTGGCCGTGGGGCTCGTGGTGGATGACGCCATCGTGGTGCTGGAAAACATCATCCGCCACGTGGAGAATGGCGAGGAACCCTTTCAGGCCGCCTTGCGCGGCGGGCGCGAAGTGGGTTTCACCATCATTTCCATTTCCACTTCGCTGATTGCGGTGTTCATCCCGATTTTCTTCATGCCAGGGGTGATTGGACTGCTGTTTCATGAGTTCGCAGTCGTCGTGGGGCTGGCCATCATCGTGTCAGCCTTTGTGTCACTAACGCTGGTTCCCATGCTGGCCAGCAAGTTCCTGACGGATGAGGCCCACAAGAAGCCGCCAGGTGGTCTGGTCAAGCTGTTTGAAATCGGCTTCGACAAACTGCTGGCGGGCTACACAGCCTTGCTGGACAAGGCGCTGTCGCACCGCAAGACCATCCTGCTGGTGGGTGCTGCGACCTTTGTCGCCACCGCCTGGCTCTTCACCATCATCCCCAAGGGCTTCTTCCCCGAGGAGGACATTGGGCAGATCCAGGTCTCTACCGAAGCATCGGAAGATGTGTCTTTCCCCGAAATGATTCGCCTGCAGGAGCGTGCTGCGGAAGTCTTCCGCAATGACCCGAACGTGGGCGCGGTGAATTCCTTCATCGGTGGTATCAATGCGCTGAACACTGGCCGCATGTTCATCACGCTCAAGCCGCGTGGCGAGCGGCTGCCCATGAAGCAGGTCATTGAAAACATGCGCAAGAAGTTGCGTGCGGTGCCGGGCATCAACGTGTTCATGCGCCCGGTGCAAAACCTGCAATTGGGAGGCCGCCCCAGCAAAGCGCAGTTCCAGTACATCCTGCAAAGCGTGAAGTCCGACGAGCTGAATGTCTGGGCCACCAAGCTGCAGGAGAGGCTACGGGATGACCCCCTGTTCCGTGACGTCACCAGCGATGCGCAATTGCGTGGCCTGCAGGCGCAGCTCAAGATCGACCGGGACCGCGCCAACGCGCTGGGTGTGTCGGTGGATGCGATTCGCACCGCGCTGTTCAGTGCCTTTGGTGAGCGCCAGGTGTCCACCATCTATCTGCCGACCGACAGCTACCAGGTCATCATGGAAGTGGCACCGGAATCCAAGCAGGATGAACGGGACCTGAGCCGCATCTTCGTGCGTTCGTCCACCGGCACGCTGGTTCCGTTGGCGGCCTTCACCACGGTGGAGCGCAGTGTGGGGCCGACTTCCATCAACCACGTGGGGCAACTGCAGGCAGTCACCGTTTCCTTCAATCTGGCGCCTGGCGCCGCTCTGGGCGACGCCACCGCCAAAATCGATGCTGCGCGAGCAGCCATTCAGATGCCGTCCTCCGTCATCACCAGCTACGGTGGCGATGCAGCGGTGTTCAAGAGTTCGCAGGGCAGCCAGGCCATATTGGTCATCTCTGCGCTGCTGGTGATCTACGTGCTGCTGGGCGTGCTGTATGAGAGCTTCATTCACCCCATCACGATTCTGGCTGGCTTGCCGTCGGCTGCCGTCGGCGCTCTGGCAACACTGATGCTGTTCGGGCAGGATCTGACACTGATTGCCACCATCGGCATCGTGCTGCTGATCGGCATCGTGAAGAAGAACGCCATCATGATGATTGACTTTGCGCTGGATGCCCAAAGGCACCATGGCATGACACCGGCCCAGGCCATCCGCGAAGCCTGTGTCATGCGTTTTCGCCCCATCATGATGACCACCATGGCCGCCTTGATGGGTGCTTTGCCCATTGCCTTGGGTCTGGGCGCTGGCGCCGAGCTGCGTCAGCCTCTGGGTCTGGCGGTGGTGGGCGGACTGGTGTTCTCACAGGCCATTACGCTGTTCATCACGCCGGTTCTGTACCTGCTGCTGGACCGCTTCAGCGGCACCGGTCCGGTGCTGACGCCGGAAGTGCCGGTAGTTGAAGACGCAACGGGCTAGGCCCAAACCAGGGCCCCGCTTTGATGGAAAAAGTCCGCATCGACAAGTGGCTTTGGGCCGCGCGCTTCTACAAGACACGCTCGCTGGCCACCGACGAAGTGCATGCCGGCCGCGTGCAGGTCAATGGCGCCGATGTCAAGGCGTCCCGCGAAGTCCGGGCAGGTGACACGGTCAGGTTGGTACAGGCCAAGTTTCCGCGTACCGTCGTGGTCAAGGGCGTGTCCGACCAGCGCGGCTCAGCACCCGTCGCGCAGCAGCTCTATGAGGAAACACCTGAGAGCATTCATAGCCGTGCAGAGGAAATGGAAAGGCGCCGCGTCAGTCCGGAACCAGCGCTGTCGATCGAAAAGGGGCGCCCCACCAAGCGCGACCGTCGCGATCTGGAAAAGAACTGGGGAGACCGCTGGTCGGCGTCACTGGATTGAGTCGCCAGCGTCCTCACGATACCGGGCAGGTCAGTCCTGCCCGAACAGATCCCGCGTGTAGACCTTGTCTGCGACATCGCCGAGCTCTACGGCCATGCGGTTGGCCACAATCACGTCCGATACCTGCTTGAACTCCTCCAGGTCGCGCACGACGCGGCTGTTGAAGAAGGCATCTTCCTTCATTGCTGGCTCGTAGACGACCACCTCCACACCCTTGGCCTTGATGCGTTTCATGATGCCCTGGATGCTGCTGGAGCGGAAATTGTCGGAACCGGCCTTCATCACCAGGCGGTGGATGCCCACAACTTTGGGATTGCGCCGGAGGATGTCCGAGGCGCAGAAGTCCTTGCGGGTGGTGTTGCTGTCCACAATGGCACGCATGATGTTTTGCGGCACTTCGTTGTAATTGGCCAGCAACTGCTTGGTGTCCTTGGGCAGGCAGTAGCCGCCGTAACCGAAACTTGGGTTGTTGTAGTGGCTGCCTATGCGCGGGTCCAGGCAGACGCCCTGGATGATCTGCCGGGTGTCTAGGCCATGGGTGGCGGCATAGGTGTCCAGTTCGTTGAAGTAGGCCACGCGCATGGCCAGGTAGGTGTTGGCGAACAGCTTGACGGCTTCGGCCTCGGTGCTGTCGGTCAGCACCACATCGATATCCTGCTTGATGGCGCCCTGCTGAAGCAGCGCGGCAAACGCCTGGGCCCGCTCGGAACGCTCGCCAATCACAATGCGTGACGGGTACAAGTTGTCGTACAGCGCCCTGCCCTCGCGCAGGAACTCCGGGCTGAAGATGATATTGGGGTGACCCGTCTCCTCGCGCAATTTGGCGGTGTATCCCACTGGAACAGTGGACTTGATCACAATGACCGCCGAAGGATTGATCTCCATCACGTCTTTCACCACCGACTCGATGGAACGGGTGTTGAAGTAGTTGGTGACGGGGTCGTAATCGGTGGGTGTGGCCACGATGACGTAGGTGGCACCGGCGTATGCCTCGACCTTGTCCAGGGTCGCCTTGAAGTTCAGAGGCTTGTGCGCCAAGTAGTCTTCCAGCTCGCGGTCCTCAATGGGGCTCTTCTTTTGGTTCAGCATATCCACCTTGGCAGCCACAATGTCGATGGCGACCACCTCGTTGTGCTGTGCCAGCAGCACTGCATTGCTCAAGCCTACGTAGCCGGTTCCTGCGATCGCAATTTTCATAACATCACTTGTAATTACTGCATTGAGGGGATTCCTGAGGCGAACCTCGCGCAACACCGATTTTGCCTTGCCTTTGTGACGCAAAAGTAACGTGCCCCGACGGCATCACAAACTTTCGCAAGACTTGTGCCCGGCCCATAGGCCTCCGATGCGCTACCCCCTTGGATTAAAATGCCCGGCAAAGATCTGCCTCATCCCTACCCTCCTACTGCCAGCAAGGCATATGGGCCGACCAGTGCCCATCACCAGAATTTCCAGAGCCCTCCCTAGACCATGAACCAAGAACCTGCAAGCACTGCACCCAACCTGAGCCTGGAGTTGGAAGTTGCCGAACTGATCGTGTCGGCACTTAACCTGGAGATCGCGGCAAAGGACATTGCCCCGGAGGCCACTCTGTACGGCGACGGGCTCGGGCTGGATTCCATAGACATTCTGGAAATCGCACTGGTAGTGTCCAAGCGTTTCGGCATACAGATCAAGGCCGAGAGCGAAGACAACTTCCAGAACTTCAGTTCCCTGCGCAGTCTGAGCGCGTATATCGCCGCCAACCGGACCACCTAGTGTCAATCAAGCAGTCGCTGGGATTGGCTTTGCTGGCCATTGTCGGCGCGACCTACCTCGGCTTGAGCTACACCATCACGGTGGCCGAGCATCCGACGTTGGCCATGCTGGCCTTCAGCATCGCGCCGCTGGCGACGCTTGCGCTGGCCTCTGCCTGGAATGCCAAGGCGCGGGGTCTGGCGCTGGGCCTCTTTGCCGTTGCCGCCATCGTCACCCTGCTGAATCTGGAGCCGCTGCGCGCCCACACGGCCTGGCTGTACTTCATACAACATGCGGGCACCATGACGCTGTTGTGCTTGAACTTCGGCCGCACCTTGGGCCATGGTCATGAAAACGCGCTGTGCTCCCGTCTCACGACTCTGATCCTGCACACCTCCGTGGACGCGCGCTACATGTACTACACATGGAAGGTCACGCTGGCCTGGACCATTTATTTTGGCTGCAGCGCACTGCTTTCGGTTGTGCTGTTCTTTGGCGCGCCCATTGCGGTTTGGTCCGTGTTTGCCGACCTGCTGACCCCTTTGCTTATTGGCGCGATGTTTGTAGGCGAATATCTGATCCGCGTGCGAACCATGCCGCAACGCATGCATTTCAGCATTGCCGAGACCATTCGCGCGTACCGCAAGCAGTCCTGATGGCCCCCACCCTGCTGCCCCCCCAGACGTGTTTGCCTCTGTTGCCGGACGCACCCGGCGATTCGATTCTGGCCTACCGCCAGACGCAGCCCGTTACGCGTGCCGAATTCCTGGGCCATGTACAGGGTGTGGCCGAGAAACTGCCTGCCGGTGCACCGGTGCTGAACCTCTGCGCCGACCGCTACTGGTTTGCCGTGTCCCTGTTCGCCGCGATCGCGCGCGGCAGCAACAGTCTGCTGCCAAACTCATCCGCACCTGAGCACCTTGCCGCCGTGGCGGCCACCCTGCCGAACCCGATCTGCGTGAACGACCAGCAAACCGTCACGCTGGGTCATCTGCCCAACATACGTGTGGACGCCGTGCCGCCGCAAGCCAGTTCCTGGGTGGAAGAAATTCCACAGATTCCCTTCGGTCAGCGCATAGCCACCGTCTTTACCTCGGGCAGCACGGGAGTGCCCCAGGCACATCACAAGACCTTCGGACGCCTGCAACACTGTGCCGAGCAGGCACGCAAGCGTTTGTGGGCCGTAGCCGGTGGTCCATGCACGGTCTTGGGCACCGTGCCCTTTCGCCACATGTACGGTCTGGATTTGACCGTGATCCTGCCACTGTTGGGCGGTACCTGCTTAAGCTCCCGGTTGCCCTTTTTTCCGGCAGATATTGCCGCCGCCTTGGCCGAGCTACCGGCGCGGCGTCTGTTGGTGACGACTCCGTTTCACCTGCGTACGCTGCTCAACGCCGAGATTGACCTGCCACCGATTGCTGCGGTGCTGAGTGCCACAGCCCCCCTTTCCCTTGAGCTGGCCACCCGGGCCGAAAGCATGCTGGGTGCACCGGTGTCGGAGATATTTGGCTCTACCGAAACCGGTCAGCTTGCCATGCGCAGACCGACGCAGCACGCGGAATGGGAAGTCTATGACGGCATCCACCTGCAGCAGCAGAACGGAGTGACCACGGCCAGTGGAGGCCACCTGGAAGCGCCGCAGGTACTGAACGACACCGTCGAAATCCTGAGCCCGACGCGCTTTCGCCTGCTGGATCGCCACGCCAACATGGTCAATATCGCGGGAAAACGCAGTTCCCTGGCCTTTTTGAACCACACCCTCATGCAGGTGCCGGGAGTGCAGGACGCTGAATTCTGGCTACCGCCCGTCAAGAACTCCATGGAGATCAGCCGCCTGGTCGCCTTTGTGGTGGCACCCGGACTTCAAACTGCCGACGTATTGCAAGCCTTGCGTGGGCATCTGGACCCGGTCTTTCTGCCCCGTCCCATCGTGCAATTGGCAGCCCTGCCACGAGATGGCAACGGCAAGCTTTCGCAACGCGTACTGCAGGCACTGGCTGAGGCTCACCTGCCTACGCGTCCTGCGCCATGAGCACATTGCATATCGCCGCTGACCACCCAGCGTTTGCCGGCCATTTTCCAGGCCGGCCCATCGTACCGGGCGTGCTGTTGCTGGACCTGGCAAAGAGCGCCATTGAAAGCGAAACCGGGTGTCTGCTGGTTGGTCTGGCGGAGGCCAAATTTCACAGCCCGGTCGGCCCCGGAGAACCGCTCGAATTGCGCTACGAATTGCGACCGGCCATGGTGCAGTTCGAGATTTTCAGCACCACACGCCGGGTCGCCAGCGGCCGCTTTCTGCTGCAGAAGGCAGTGCCCCCATGAGCAAGGCTGGTCAGAATCCGGAATGGATGCTGCGCAAGGAGCGAGGCAGCGTGTTCTGGCTGCATGCGATGGCCCAGCTCTCCCTTCGCCTGGGGCGGCGTTTGACGCGTCTGCTGGTGTTTTGCATCGCGCTGTACTTCCTGCTGGCTGCTCCCGCAGCGCGGCGCGCTTCACGGGACTATCTGACGCGCTGCCTGCAGCGTCGACCAGGCTGGATCGACGTGTACCGGCATTTTCTTGCCTTTGCCAGCACCATCCATGACCGCGTCTACTTTCTCAACGGCAGCACGAACCTGTTTGACATACGGACTCACGGTGCCGAAGCCGTCAAGGTGCTGCACCACGGGCAGCAGGGGCTGCTTCTGTTTGGCTCCCACCTGGGTAGTTTTGAAGTGCTGCACACCCTGGCTCGCGAAGAGTCCGGCATGCGTGTCTGTCTGGCGATGTACCCGGAAAATGCCCGCATGATCAATAGTGCGTTGCGGGCCATCAATCCCAGCCTGGTTCAGGAAATCATTGCCCTGGGTCACGCCCGTTCCATCCTGTTGATGCACCAACGCCTGCAAGAGGGCGCCATGGTCGGTATCCTGGCCGACCGCGCCACCGGGGCCAGCGATTATGAAGAGGTCATGTTTCTGGGGACACAAGCCAGTTTTCCGCTGGGACCATTCCGCATGGCAGCCATGCTGCGCCAGCCGCTGTACTTCATGGCCGGCCTGTACCAGGGCGCAAACCGCTATGACGTACATTTTGAAAAGTTGAGCGACTTCTCTGACACAACCAACGCGGGGCGCGAGGTGTTGGCAAGGGAGCTGATGCATGCCTACGTGGCGGTGCTGGAGCGACATTGCCGCGCGGCACCCTACAACTGGTTCAATTTCTATGACTTCTGGAAACCCGACAGCCGTGCCGAAAACTGACTCATGGACGTGGCGGTCGCGCCGCTTTGCCGCTGCCCTGCTGTGTCTGGGAGCGTTGGGCGCGCAGGCAGCCGACTTCAAGCTACCCGATCTGATGAAGCTGCTGCAGCAACAGAAATCCGGCACCGCAAGCTTTGTGGAAACCCGGCGTCTGGCTCTGATCGACAAGCCGCTGGAATCCTCCGGCGAACTCAGTTTCAATGCACCGGACCGGCTGGAAAAGCGCACGCTCAAGCCCCACACGGAATCACTGATCCTGGACGGGGACAAGCTCAGCATCACGCAGGGCGACAAGCGTCCCTATACCGTCAGACTGCAACAGTATCCGGAAGTCGCCGCACTGGTCGACAGCATTCGGGGCGCGTTGGCGGGAGACCAGCAGGCGCTGGAGAAAAACTACACGCTTGAATTGAGCGGAACGGCCGACAAATGGCAGTTGGTGCTGGCGCCCAGCCAGCCCGCGCTGACCAAGATCGTTCGCCGCATCCGCATGGCCGGCCATCAGGCGGCACTGCAAACCATTGACATCGAGCAGGCTGACGGTGACAGCTCCGCCATGGTGATTTCCCGTCCAGCCACGCCATGAATCGGGCGCACCGTAGGCTGACGCTGTCGCTCTGGTTGGGCGCCATGGCAATCTGCGTGGCACTGATCGCGCAGACCCACTTCGTGTCTGACTTGTCGGCCTTCATGCCGCGCATGCCAAGCGAGCGGCAACAATTGCTGGTGGAGCAGCTACGTGATGGCATCGTCGCCCGCCTCGTCATGATCGGCATCGAAGGCGGAACCCCACAGGAGCGTGCCCGCGAGTCCCAGGCGCTGGCGCAGCGCCTGAGCACGCAGGCGGCCTTCAAATCGGTGCAAAACGGTGATGAACGGACCCAGCAACGCGACCGTGACTATTTCTTCCACAACCGCTACCTGCTCAGCCCTGCCGTGTCGGCCGAACGTTTCACGCCGGATGGCCTGCGCCAAGCCATTGGCGCCTCCATTGATGCCCTGTCGGGCGATGCCGGCATGCTGCTCAAGAAACTGCTGCCGCACGACCCCACGGCAGAAACCCTGCAGGTCCTGCAGCAGTTTTCGGGCGACAACCAGCCCAATTCCAGCGAGGGGGTATGGTCCTCACCTGACGGTTCTCGAGCCCTGCTGCTGGTCCAGCTGAACGCTCCCGGCACCGACACCGAGGCGCAATCCCAGGCGCTGTCCCTGATCCGCAGCAGCTTTGAAAGCGTGCGCGGCGGGCAGGCGCAAACGCGGCTGCTCATGAGCGGTACCAGTGTGTTTGCCGTGTCCTCACGCGCCACCATCGAAAATGAGGTGCGTCGCCTCGCCATTGCCAGCTTCTTGCTCGTGATCGGTCTGCTCCTGCTGGTTTACCGATCGCTTGCTCTGCTGCTGCTGGGCCTGGTGCCGGTGGCGTCGGGCGCGCTGACCGGCGTTGCGGCGGTCAGTCTGGGTTTCGGCCACGTACACGCGCTGACCCTGGGCTTTGGCACCACTTTGATTGGCGAGGCGGTGGACTATTCCATTTATCTGTTCATCCAAGGCAGCGCACAGACAAACATGCGCAGTTTCTGGCGCACGATCCGCCTGGGTGTGATGACCTCAACGGCGGGCTTTGCCGCGCTGCTGTTCTCGGGCTTTCCCGGTCTGGCCCAATTGGGCTTGTATTCGATTGCCGGACTGGTAGCCGCCGCACTCGTGACCCGATTTGTGCTGCCTCTGCTGATGCCTCAACAACCAAAGCTGCGCGACCTGGGCCGCGCCGGGCAGCTGCTGGACCGGGTGTTTCATCGGGCTGTCCGGCTGAACTGGGTGGTTGGCGCTCTGCTTCTGCTGGCAGGAGGCACTGTCCTGTACCACGGTGCCCACATCTGGAACCTTCAGGTATCCGCGCTCAGCCCGATCTCTGCAGCGGATCAAGAACTGGATGCGCAGTTGCGTGCCGAGCTGGGGGCGCCAGACATGCGCTACATCGCAACCATCAATGCCGCCGATCAGGAGAGCGCGTTGCAGCTGGCGGAGCGGACCGGTGCTGTATTTCGCCACCTGGTCGAGCAAGGCTTTCTGGGAGGCTACAACTCGCCAGCTTTGGTACTGCCCAGCCTGGCCACGCAACAGGCGCGTCGTACCGCGTTGCCTGATGCGCGCCAGGCGCGTGCCACCCTGCAGGCGGCCTTGGCCGGCTTGCCACTCAAGGCTGAACGGCTGGAAGGGTTTCTGCAGGACCTGGAAACCAGCCGCAACGCCCCCCCCCTGGTGCGCGCCGACCTGCAAGGCAGTTCCGGTGCCCTGCTGCTGGATTCCCTGTTGATCCAGCGCGCGGGCAAGTTCATGGCTCTCATGCCTTTGCGCCCTGTGGCCACAGGCCACGAGGCGCAGCCCATTGATCTTGCCCTGCTCCGCGCGGCCTTGCAGCAGGCCGGTTTGTCGCAGGTCGTGCTGATCGATCTGCAGGAAGAAACCTCCAGTCTGTTTCAAAGCTATCTGCATGAGGCTGTGTTGCTGTCCGGTCTGGGCTGCCTTGCAATTGTTCTGCTCTTGCTGCTGACCCTGGGTTCACTGCGCCGTACCGTGCGCGTGGTGCTGCCATTGGCCTGTGCTGTGCTGTGCGTCACAGCCCTGCTGTTGGCACAGGGCATCCAGTTGACCATCCTGCATCTGGTGGGGCTGTTGCTGGTGGTGGCGGTAGGCTCGAATTACGCGCTCTTCTTCGACGGCAGCGACCCTGCCGAGACCGACGCCAGCCGACGCCAGAAGCAGACCTCTCTGGTTGTCGCCAACCTGACCACCGTGGGCAGCTTTGGCTTGTTGGGCTTTTCCTCCGTTCCGGTGCTGTCCGCCATTGGCAGCACCGTGGGCCCGGGTGCTTTTCTGGCCCTGGTCTTTTCGGCCGTTCTGGCACGTGCACGCACCCATGCTGGCGTTGTTTGATCGTTGTCCTGGGAAAGCACCGGCACGGCGACTGCTGATCCTGCTGCCGCCGGCCGAAGCCACTCCCGAAGATTTCTTTGCCCAGGGCTTTGTGGACGCAGTGCGCCAACACGGCATCGATACCGACATTCTTCTGGCGGGTGTCGACTACCAGCACGTCATGGCAAAAACCGTGTCCGCCGAACTAGCCCGGCAAATCCAGTCGTATGCACAAGGCACGCCCTATTCGGAAATCTGGCTGGCTGGCATCTCGTTGGGTGCATTCAATGCCCTGGGGTTCGCCGCCACGTGTGACCAAGCCCTGGCAGGATTGCATTTGATGGCCCCCTATCCCGGAACGCGTGACATCCTGCGAGAGATACATGATGCTGGCGGCGCGCTGAAGTGGGTGGATTCGCCGCAATGCACGGATGTGGACGAGCGACAGTGGTGGCGCTGGCTTGCCCGTCAGGCGAAAACCGGTAGATGGGATATGCCCATCTCCCTGAGCCTGGCTACGCGCGACCGGTTTATCACGGGTCAGAATTTGCTGGCCGCATTGCTACCCGAGCAGCAGGTGCATTGCGTCGACGGCGCCCACGACTGGGCCGCCTGGATGACAATGTGGGAACACTGGCTGGCGCACGGCCCGCTGACCACCCCGATGTCCCACCCTGCACTTGCCCCATGACTGGCTGGCGTCCCTCTCTTTTCCTGCTGACCACAGCGTTGCTGCACCTGGCGGCGCTGCCGCTTCTGGCCATGGGTCTATGGGGGTGGGCATTGGGCTGGCTGGTCACGTTGCACCTGCTGATCATGGCGGTGAGCCTGTGGCCGCGCAGCCAATGGCTGGGGCCCAACATGCTGCGTTTGCCAGCGACCGCTGCGCGCAGACGCGAAGTTGCCATCACCATAGACGACGGCCCTGATCCGGTCGTCACGCCGCAGGTGCTGCGCATCCTGGCTGCCCACGGCGCGAAGGCCACCTTTTTCTGCATTGGCGAACGTGCCGCGCGCCACCCGGAGTTGTGCCGCTCCATTCTTGCCGCGGGCCATACGATCGAAAACCATGGGCAAACGCACCACATGCTGTGTTCGCTGTTTGGGCCGGCTCGGTGGCGCCGCGAAGTGGGTGACGCACAGGCCACACTGCTGGGCATCACGGGGCGCAGGCCGATCTACTATCGCGCCATGGCGGGCTTGCGCAACCCTTTTCTGGCACCGGTGCTGCACGCCTTGGGGCTGCAATTGGTGACGTGGACGCGACGCGGTTACGACAGCCGCGATGGCAACGCCGACCAGGTGCTGGCGCGCTTGCTGCGCCAACTGGCCGCGGGTGACATTTTGCTGTTGCACGACGGCCACTGTGCACGCACGCGCCAGGGTCAGCCTGTCATTCTGGCGGTGCTTCCGCGCCTGCTGGAGCATTTGTCCGCACATCACCTTCAGGCGGTGACGCTTGCCGACGCATGTGCAACGCCCTGATGTGGACGTATGCGCTGGACTGCGGCAATGGCCGGTAGCGTGGTCCGCTTGAATGTCCGCTAGCTTCGCTAGAATTCCCCCACTTTCACAGGTACTTGCTGCGTGTCTTCCCTTTGCCTCACGGCCTTCACCATGACCAGCGCGCTGGGTGCCGGATTGGACGCCACGCGCCTGGCTCTGCGCAGCCGGCGTTCCGGCCTGCGACCTGGCCCCTGGCGAGACGTGGCACTGCAAACTTGCATCGGTGAGGTCGATGGCCTCGACCAGATGGCCTTGAGCGCGAATCTGGCCGCGTACGACAGCCGCAACAACCGACTGGCGCAACTGGCGTTGGCGCAGGACGGATTCAGCGACCATGTGCAGCGCGCCATCACCCGCTATGGGCAACAACGGATCGGCGTGTTTCTGGGCACAAGCACCTCTGCCATCCTGA
This sequence comes from Rhodoferax sp. GW822-FHT02A01, assembly GCF_038784515.1. Classification (NCBI taxonomy): domain Bacteria; kingdom Pseudomonadati; phylum Pseudomonadota; class Betaproteobacteria; order Burkholderiales; family Comamonadaceae; genus Rhodoferax; species Rhodoferax sp. GW822-FHT02A01. The sequence goes on along the minus strand of NZ_CP152376.1, from coordinate 4,054,101 downwards.
GCTCCGAGCTGGCTTACCGGCAGCGCGACCCGCACAGCGGTGCCTTGCCCGAAGGTACGCCTTACCAGACCACCCACAACATGTACTCGGTTGCCGACTTTGTGCGGCGACGCCTGGGCCTGCAAGGCCCGGCCTGCGTCGTTTCCACCGCCTGCTCCTCCAGCGCCAAAGTGTTTGGCATGGCCCGGCGCATGATGTCCGCTGGCCTGATCGACGCGGCGCTGGTCGGTGGCGTCGATTCGCTGTGCTACACCACGCTGTACGGGTTCCACTCCCTGCAGCTGCTGTCCGGGCAGCCCAGCCGGCCTTTTGACGTGGAACGCGATGGCATTTCAATTGGCGAAGGTGCGGCCTTTGCACTGCTGGAACGTGAAAGCCTGGCACAGGCAGGCGATGTGCTACTCACTGGCGTCGGGGAGTCCAGCGATGCACACCATATGTCGGCACCGCATCCGCAGGGCCTGGGGGCGCAACTGGCCATGCAAAAGGCACTGACCATGGCGGGTCTGCAGGCAGACCAGATCGACTACATCAATTTGCATGGGACCTCCACGCCCGGCAACGATTCGGCAGAGGACAAAGCAGTGTGTGCGCTGTTCGGTCAGCAGACTGTCTGCAGCTCCACCAAAGGCCATACCGGCCACACACTGGGTGCAGCAGGCGCCATCGAGGCGGTGGTCTGCGCCCTGGCGCTGCAAGATGGTTTTGCACCGGGCGGTGTTGGCACCCAGGTGCTGGACCCGGCTTTGCATTGCAACTACCTGCTGACCAACCTGGATCAGCCCATGCAGCATGTGCTGAGCAATTCCTTCGGCTTTGGCGGCAGCAACTGCAGCCTGGTGTTTTCCTTGAAGTCCGTATGAGCACGCTTTCCATCCATGTCGACGGCATTGGCCTGTTTGGCCCTGGTCTTTCCGGGTGGAGCACAGCCGTACCCGTGCTGACGGGAGAGCAGGCCTACGTGCCGGCGCCCATGCAGTTGCCGCCCCTGGACGCGCTGCCTGCGGCCGAGCGGCGGCGGGTGGGCACGGCTGTCAAACTTGCCTTGTCCATCGGCTTTGATGCCGTGCGCGGGGCCGGGGCCGACGCCGCTCAACTGGCCACCGTTTTTTCTTCCAGCGCCGGAGACTGCGACAACTGCCACAACCTTCTTGAAGCGCTGGCCTCAGCGGACCGTTCCGTGTCGCCCACACGATTTCACAATTCGGTACACAACGCGGCCTCCGGCTACTGGAGCATTGCTACGGGTTGCATGGCGCCGTCCACCAGCCTGAGCGCCTTTGATGCCACCTTTGCCGCTGCGCTGTTGGAAGCCGCCACCCAGGCGCTGGATAGCGCGGCGCCCTGCCTTCTGGTGGCCTACGACACGGTGTACCCTGAACCGCTTCACAGCTTGCGGCCCATCGCCTCACCCTTTGGCGTGGCCATGGTGCTCAACCCGCAACGCACTGAGCAATCGCTGGCACGGCTGGAAATCGGTTGGACGAGCAATGTGGACACATCCATGGCGGATGCAGCACTGGAATCCCTGCGACGGAACAATCCGTCGGCCCGCAGTCTGCCTTTGCTGCAGCAGCTGGCGCGGGGAACGCCCGACAAGGTGGTGATCGAATACCTGGATACAACGAACCTTGCGCTGACGGTGCTGCCATGCCAATGAGCCCCCCTCCTGGGCCTGCACCCTACCTGCCAAACAGGGACTGGATTGCCGCCCATATCCCACATCAGGGTGATATGTGCCTGCTCGACGCGGTCGAGCAATGGGATGAGACCGACATCGTGTGCCGCGCCAGCAGCCACAATAGCCCGGACAACCCGCTACGCAGCCAGCAAGGGCTGGGCATCTGTATCGGCATCGAATATGCGGCCCAGGCCATGGCGGTGCATGGGGCACTGCTGGCAGGAACCGACCGCGCCCCCGGTAGCGGATACCTGGCCAGTGTGCGCAACGTGGAGTGGACACAGCCCCAACTGAACACGGCGGGTGAAGATCTGCATATTCGAGCGCAGCGAATTTCCGGCAACGAAGGCAGTTTCTTATATGCCTTCAGCATCCACGCCGGGACACGACAGCTGCTGAGCGGACGTGCCAGCGTGCTGCAGGCAACGGCCTCGGCCAACCCACTTTTTTGAATCGGAACCCGCATGAAACGTGCTTTGGTTACAGGGGGAAGCGGTGCGATTGGCGCCGCCATCTGCCACCAGTTGGCCAACGATGGCTACCATGTGGTGGTTCATGCCAATAGCCAACCGGCCTTGGCCCAGGCCGTGTGTGAGTCCATTGTCGCGGCTGGCGGGTCGGCCCAAGCCCTGCAGTTCAACGTGGTGGATGCCGAAGCGACGCGTCAGGCGCTGGAGGCGCTGCTGGAAGACGGCCCAGTACAAGTGCTGGTGAACAATGCCGGAATTCACGATGACGCAGTATTTCCAGGCATGCGCCCCGACCAATGGCACAGCGTCATCGACGTATCGCTCCACGGTTTCTTCAACGTCACCCAGCCATTGTCCATGCCCATGATTCGCAGTCGCTGGGGTCGCATCATTTCCGTCTCGTCGATCGCCGGCATCACCGGCAACCGTGGACAAACCAATTACGCGGCAGCCAAGGGAGGCCTGCATGCTGCCACCAAGTCCCTGGCGCTGGAGCTGGCAAGCAGAGGCATCACGGTGAATGCCGTGGCGCCAGGCATCATCGATACCGCCATGAGCAGCGGCAGCTTCAACGAAGCGGCCATTGCACGCATGGTGCCCATGAAGCGCGCCGGCACGGCACAGGAAGTGGCACACCTCGTCTCTTTTCTGGCATCGGAGCGAGCGGCCTACATCACAGGCCAGATCATCTCGATCAACGGCGGCATGGCCTAGGCAGCACCTCCACGATCGGCCAGCGCAACCAGTCGTCGCAGCAGCAACCACGGAAGGCGCAAGACAAAGCCCAGCATCAGACGGGTGTGCATCCACGTCAGCAGCCGGTTATCACGCCAGTAGTTGAAATGAGAGACGCCGCCTTCGTTCGCCGTCAGGTATTTGACCGGTGCAGGCAGATTGATCGGTCGAACGCCGCTCCAGCAAAGGCGCACCACGGCCTCCGGGTCGAAGTCAAATCGCCGCATCCAGCGCCGATCGTGCATGATCTGGCGCAACGGCCCTATGGGATACACCCGAAAACCATACAAGGAGTCACCAATGCCCATCCACAGCGTTTCCAGATTGGCCCACCCGTTGGAAATTTTGCGCCCATAGACACGCAATGCAGGTGCCGATGCATCAAACACCGGCACTCCCAGCACCATTGCACTAGGGTTGGCCGCAGAGCACGCCATGAAGTCCGGGATCAGCACCGCGGGATGTTGACCATCCGAATCCATGCACAAGGCATGCGTAAACCCTGCGGCGGCGGCCACGTCAATGCCGTGCAACACGGCGGCACCTTTGCCCTGGTTCTGCGTCAATACCAGCACTTTGAGGCCGTCGTCGCCTTTCGCCATTTCCTGCAATCCCGCCGCCGTGCCGTCGCTGCTACCGTCCACCACCACCCATACCGGATTCCAGCGGGTGCGCGCTTCACGCACGGTCTGGTAGACCCGAGGACCGGGGTTGTAGCTGGGTATCAAGACCAAATGGGTGGCAGATGCAGTGTTCACTTTAGAGCGTCAGGTTGGGGTCGATTGAGCAGTGCATCGCCTGCAGATAGTAATTTTGCAGTTGCTCGACCGTTTCGCAGCTGGGTACCGATGTTGGCAGGTCAGCGCCCAGCCTGGCCTGGTAACGCACCGGAAACTGCGGGGGGCGCCAAATTTTCCAGCCCTTGCTTAGATACGGAGAGTTGGTCAGCAGCAAAATCGGCTGCAGCGGAGCCTGGGCGCGCCTGGCAATCACGGCAAACCCTGGTTTGATCGGATTGAGTGGCTGGCGCGTCGTGCGGGTGCCCTCAGGAAACGCCAGCAGCAAGTCGCCACTTCGCAGTGCGGCAACGGCTTCGCGCAAAAGGCGCTCGGAACTGCGATTGGACACATATCCGGCCAAGTATGCACCGACCGCCAGGAACAGATTGGTCCCAATGCTTGCCTTCATCAGACAGGTCACCCGCCGCACCCGTGACAAGACCAGGAACACATCGATCATGCTGGGGTGGTTGGCGACCAGCAACAGCCTTGTGCGGCCATTGAGTGCGTCCAACGCCCGCAGATCCAACTCCATCAACCCGCAACTTACACAGCTGGCCAGAAAAAGCCTGAAGACTGCACTGATCAACTCCTGCACCAAGGGCTTGCGAAACGTACGATGTGTGGCCAGCAAGGGTAGACAGACAGCACTTCCCAACAGAAGAAGCAGGCCCAGCCAAAGTAGCAACAGGTAGAAAAGGCAGACTTGTATAAATCGGCGTGGCGTAAATTGTTTAACGTGCATCTGTCTCTGAATACTACCGCGTCACCCATCCCAATATTCAAGAAATCCACCAGAGCTGACGCTGCCTGCCGCACCTGTTGCGGAGTTAAAGGCAACTTCAACCTTGAGAGGTATGTCAGCACATGCCCATGGTGGTCTCGGTCCGGCGGAAATTCTATCTGCTGCCATTTCGTCCACATCCAGGAAAGATCATCCCCAAGGGACGATGGCGAACAGCATGCGAGATTCCATGCAACAGTATTCGATACGTCGTCGCGCGGCTAATGCCCAGTAATGCGGCGACCTCCGGGATACTCCCCTGTGCATTTTCCCGTAACGCACGCGAGGGGACTACATCGAAGCGCTGCGGAAGTGGCGCTCTGACGCTAGATGCTCTCTTTCCGCCATGGCCTTTGCCAAGGGCACATCCCAAAGCCGGATGTGATCCTTGACCCACCAAGTCAGATAGCGGTACATGGCCATGGGTTCGAATCTCTGGCCCGATTGCAGCTTGTCATGCATCTCTTGCAGTTGCTTGAGCAACTCGGCGTGCGCTGCAAAGTGGTACTCCGCGAACTTATAGGCAACGTGCTCCATCTCGCGCTCTTCCCGCGAAAAATGCTCACTGGCGAAGTTCTGCAGTTCTTCGACACTGGCACACAGATCGGCGCCACCCAGCTTGCGCGCAATGGCCTCCAGCACAACATTCACGTGCCTCACCAGCTCTTGGTGTTCGGCATCAACATAGGGGTTGCCGGTGGCAAGGGACTGTGTCCAGACAAACAAGCTCATGAGTTCCCCTTTCGCGTGCACCCAGACAGATTTGGCGCTCCATGGAAAGCGCAGTATCAAGAAGGAAATGACAATTCGTTTTGCGCAAGATCAGTTCATCATTGATTTGCCAACCTGGAAGGCGGCTGAATTCACCGTGGATAACAAAAAAGCCCGTAACCATGTGGGTTACGGGCTTCTCGGATGTCAGACTGGGTTGTCTGGTGGGCGATGCAAGTTTCGAACTTGCGACCCCTGCAGTGTGAATGCAGTGCTCTACCCCTGAGCTAATCGCCCTGAATTTGTTTCAGGAAAGCCTGCGATTATACATAGAAATCAGGCCGCTTCTTTCCAAATCGCTTTTCCGCCGCTGGCTTTGTCAATTTGCTGGATCAACTCCAGGTGGGCGGTGAGCTCCTGCGGGTTTGCGGCAAGCACGGGCAGATCCAGTCGGCTGAAGTCAACCTTCTCCACGACGATGCCGGTCTGCTCGGCTGGCTCACCGGCATCCATGAGCAAGGCATCCTGACCGCGCGTCATGTTGATGTACACATCCGCGAGCAGTTCTGCATCCAGCAGCGCGCCGTGCAACGTCCGTCCGGAGTTATCGACTTCCAGGCGATCACACAAGGCGTCCAGGCTGTTGCGCTTGCCAGGAAACATCTCCTTGGCCATGACCAGCGTGTCGATCACACCGGACACATGCTCCTTGAACAACGGGAGCTTGAGCAGGCTGAGTTCAGCGTTCAAAAAGCCAATGTCAAACGCCGCGTTGTGAATGATGACTTCGGCATCTTTCACGTAGTCGAGGAACTGTTGCGCCACCTCTTGAAACTTGGGCTTGTCCTTGAGGAACTCGGACGTGATGCCGTGCACCTTGAGTGCCTCTTCGTGGCTTTCGCGGCCCGGGTTCAGGTACAGGTGCAGGTTGTTGCCGGTGAGCTTGCGGTTGACCAGCTCCACGCAACCGATTTCAATCACGCGATCGCCCTGATCGGCGTACAGGCCAGTCGTTTCGGTATCCAGAAAAATTTGACGCATAAACCGATTGTCTGCCTAGTGGTTTTCTTTGGCGTGGTTGATGGAGTACTTGGGGATTTCCACCACCAAGTCCTTTTGCGCGAGGATGGCCTGGCAGCTCAGACGCGAGTTGGGCTCCAGTCCCCAGGCCCGGTCCAGCAGGTCTTCTTCGGTCTCCTCCAACTCGTTGAGCGAGGAAAAGCCTTCACGTACCACCACGTGGCAGGTGGTGCAGGCGCAGCTCATATCGCACGCATGCTCGATGGCAATGCCGTTTTCCAGCAGCGCTTCACAAATGGATGTGCCGGCAGGCGCTGACACCTGGGCGCCCTGCGGACAGTATTCCGGGTGCGGCAGTATCTTGATGATGGGCATAGTGGGGCTTAAATGGTTTCTATGTTCTTGCCTGCAAGAGCCTGGGCAATGCCATGGTTCATGCGGGCGGCCGCAAATGATTCGGTGGCCTGCGCCAGAGCCTTGGATACGGCTTCTATATGGGCCGCATCGGTACTGGTCAAAGACTGCTCGCTGGCCTGCATGGCCTGATCAATCTCCAAGCGCTCCTCTTCGGACAGCAGTGCGCTGTCAGCCGCCAGGGCACTGCGGGTTGCCAGCAGCAGGCGATCGGCGTCCACACGGGCCTCCACCAGGGCACGGGCCTGCATGTCCTCTTGCGCGGTGCTGAAGCTGTCCTTGAGCATCTGCGCAATCTGGTCATCCGTCAGACCATAGGAAGGCTTGACATCAATATGGGCTTCCACGCCGCTGAGCTGCTCCTTGGCGCTCACGCTCAAGAGCCCATCCGCGTCCACCGTGAAGGTGACGCGAATTCGCGCCACGCCGGCAGCCATGGGAGGAATGCCGCGCAGTTCAAAACGCGCCAGGCTGCGGCAATCGGCCACCATGTCGCGCTCACCCTGCACCACATGCAGCGCCAGCGCCGTCTGGCCATCCTTGTAGGTGGTGAAGTCCTGCGCCATGGCGGTAGGGATGGTCTGGTTGCGCGGAACAATGCGCTCCACCAGTCCGCCCATGGTTTCAATGCCTAGCGACAGCGGAATCACATCCAGCAGCAACAGGTCGCCATCGGGGTTGTTGCCTGCCAACTGATTGGCCTGAATGGCAGCGCCCAGGGCCACCACTTCATCCGGATTCAGATTGACCAGCGGCTCCTGCTCAAAGAACGCGCGGGCGGCGTCACGAATCTGCGGCATGCGGGTGGAACCACCCACCATGACCACGCCCTTGATGTCATTCTTGGTCAAGGATGCATCGCGCAGCACCTTCTTGACAGCCTGCATGGTGCGCTGGGTCAAGGCTGCGGTCAAAGTCTCAAACTGCTCGCGGTTGAGTGACAGATCCATGTCGCCACTGGCAAGCTCCACTTCTGCCGGAACAATTTCCTCCGAAGAAAGCGCTTCCTTGCATTGCCGAGCCGCCGCGAGCAGCCGTGCCTGGTCTTCCATGGAGCTCACTGTCAGGCCGCTTTGTTGCAACAGCCAATCGGCCAGTGCGCGGTCGTAGTCGTCACCGCCCAGTGCCGAATCGCCGCCGGTTGCAAGTACTTCAAACACACCTGCAGACAAGCGCAGGATGGAGATGTCGAAGGTGCCACCACCCAGGTCGTACACCGCATACACGCCCTCGGAAGCGTTGTCCAGGCCATAAGCAATCGCTGCAGCCGTGGGCTCGTTGATCAGGCGCAACACGTTCAACCCGGCCAACTGGGCAGCGTCTTTGGTGGCTTGGCGCTGTGCGTCGTCAAAGTACGCCGGCACAGTGATCACCGCACCAAAAATATCGTCATTGAAGGTGTCTTCAGCACGGTAACGCAAGGTCGCCAGAATCTCTGCGCTGACCTCTACCGGGCTTTTTTCACCGGCGATGGTCTGCACTTTCACCATGCCTGGGGCGTCAACCAAGGCATACGGCAACTTATCGGCATGGGCGACATCCCGCAGTCCACGCCCCATCAAACGCTTGACCGAGGCAATCGTGTTGCCCGGATCACTCACCTGGTTCTCCAGGGCTTCAAAGCCGATTTGGCGGCGCTGCGCATCCAGGTAGCGCACCACACTGGGCAGGATCACGCGACCCTGGGCGTCTGGTAGACATTCGGCAACACCATTGCGAACAGCTGCCACCAGGGAATGAGTGGTACCCAGATCAATGCCAATGGCCACGCGCCGCTGATGCGGGTTGGGTGACTGCCCAGGCTCGGAAATTTGTAAAAGCGCCATCGTACCTACTATGCGAACTGATCCAGCCGCTGATTCAAATCCTGGGTGAACTTCTCAATAAACATCAAGGTGCGCACCACCGACACGGCGGCGGCAAAGTCCTGCTTCTCGTCCAGCAGGGTGACGCATTGTTGCAGCAGATCCTTGCGGCTTCTTTGCACGTCCTGCGAAAGGGACTCCAGCACGTCCGCACTGTCGGCGTCGTCCATGGCTTCACGCCATTCCATCTGTTGCATCAGAAAGGCTGCGGGCATCGCCGTGTTGCTATGGGCGTTCACCGGAAAGCCAGCCAGTTCGCACAGATATGCGGCACGGGCCAGCGGCTCCTTGAGACGCTGATAGGCCTCGTTGATACGGACCGACCATTGCATGGCAATGCGTTGTGCCGCCGCGCCTTGCGCAGCGAACTTGTCGGGATGCGCCTCACGCTGCAACGCCTTCCAGCGCGCATCGATGGCAGCGCGGTCTTGCGAAAACTGCCGGTTCAGACCAAACAGTTCGAAATCATCATCTTGTAGATTCACACCCGGAACGACTCGCCGCAGCCGCACTTGTCCCGTTCATTGGGATTGTTGAAACGAAAGCCTTCATTCAAGCCCTCACGCACGAAATCCAGCTGGGTACCGTCAATGTAGGCCAGGCTCTTGGGATCCACCAGCACCTTGACGCCATGGCCCTCGAACACGATATCTTCGGGAGCCAACTCGTCCACATACTCCAGCTGATATGCCAGGCCGGAGCAGCCGGTGGTCTTGACGCCCAGACGCACCCCCACACCCTTGCCACGCTTGGCAAGGTAGCGGTTGACGTGACGCGCAGCGGCCTCTGTCAGGGTAACGGCCATATCAGTTCAGGTGCTTTTTCTTGTAATCTTCCACCGCTGCCTTGATGGCATCTTCGGCCAGGATGGAGCAGTGAATCTTCACGGGTGGCAATGCGAGTTCCTCGGCAATCTCGCTGTTCTTCAAGGCAGCTGCCTGATCCAGCGTCTTGCCCTTGACCCACTCGGTCACCAGTGAGCTGGACGCAATGGCTGATCCACAACCGTAGGTCTTGAAGCGTGCGTCTTCAATGACACCGGTTTGCGGATTGACCTTGATCTGCAGCTTCATCACGTCGCCACAGGCAGGTGCACCCACCATGCCGGTGCCGACATCCTCATCACCTTTTTCAAAGGAACCCACGTTGCGGGGATTCTCATAGTGATCCACGACTTTTTCAGAATAGGCCATTTGGTTTACCTCTTTATATGGTTCAGTGTGCAGCCCATTGGATGGTGCTGATGTCAATGCCGTCTTTGTACATGTCCCACAGCGGACTCAAGTCGCGCAGCTTGGCCACGTTCTTCTTGATGGTGTCCACTGCGTAGTCAATCTCTTCTTCGGTGGTCCAGCGGCCAATCGTCATGCGCAGGCTGCTGTGTGCCAATTCATCGCTGCGCCCCAGGGCGCGCAATACGTAGCTGGGCTCCAGACTGGCGGAGGTACAGGCAGAGCCACTGCTGACGGCCAAGCCCTTGATTCCCATGATCAGCGACTCGCCTTCCACATAGTTGAAGCTCATGTTCAGGTTGTGCGGCACACGCTTTTCGGTGTGGCCGTTGATGAACACCTGCTCCACATCCTTCAAGCCGTTGAGCATGCGATCGTGCAGGGCACGGATGCGGATGTTTTCGGCGCCCATTTCTTCCTTGGCGATGCGGTAAGCCTCACCCATGCCGACGATCTGGTGCGTGGGCAAGGTGCCACTGCGCATACCGCGCTCGTGGCCACCGCCATGCATTTGCGCCTCCAGGCGGATGCGGGGCTTGCGGCGCACGAACAGTGCACCAATGCCCTTGGGGCCGTATGTCTTGTGGGAGGTCAGGCTCATCAAGTCCACCGGCAACGTAGCCAGATCAATGTCCACACGTCCGGTAGCCTGCGCCGCGTCCACGTGGAAGATCACGCCCTTTTCGCGGCAGATGGTGCCGACGGCGGCAATGTCCTGGATCACACCGATCTCGTTGTTGACGAACATGACGCTGGCCAGAATGGTATCGGGACGGATAGCCGCCTTGAAGGCTTCCAGGTCCAGCAAGCCGTCCGGCTGCACATCCATGTATGTCACGTCAAAGCCCTGGCGCTCCAACTCGCGGCAGGTATCCAGCACGGCCTTGTGCTCGGTCTTGACGGTGATGATGTGCTTACCCTTGGACTTGTAGAAGTGCGCTGCACCCTTCAAGGCCAGGTTGTTGGATTCGGTAGCGCCGGAGGTCCAGACGATTTCGCGCGGGTCTGCGCCAATCAGTGCTGCCACCTGCTCCCGGGCTTTTTCCACCGCGGCCTCCGCTTCCCAGCCCCAGGCATGGCTGCGCGAAGCAGGGTTGCCAAAATGGCTGCGCAACCAGGGAATCATGGCGTCCACCACCCGCTGGTCGCAGGGATTGGTAGCGCTGTAGTCCATGTAAATCGGAAAGTGGGGTGTGGTATCCATGACTCGCTCGATGCAATCTAAAAATAAAGTACTGACTACTCTGTGGCCAATCAGCTCTTGGAAAAGGCATTGCCCAGTGCAAACACCGAATTCGGTGCATTCACCCGGATAGGTTTGACTGCTGGCATGGCCGAGATGGCGCGCTTGACGCTGGGCTTGTCTTCGATCTGCAGGCCCTTGGCCAACTGGTCATCCACCAGTTTTTGCAGAGTGACCGAATCCAGAAACTCCACCATGCGCGTATTGAGGGAGGCCCACAAATCATGCGTCATGCAGCGGTTGCCTTCACCCAGGCAGTTTTCCTTGCCACCGCACTGGGTTGCGTCAATCGGCTCGTCCACAGAGACGATAATGTCGGCGACGGTAATGTCGCTGGCCTTACGGGCGAGCGTGTAACCGCCACCCGGTCCCCGGGTAGACTCCACCAGTTCATGGCGGCGCAGCTTGCCGAACAGTTGCTCCAGATAGGACAGCGAAATCTGCTGGCGCTGGCTGATGGCGGCCAGAGTGACCGGGCCGCTGGCTTGACGCAGGCCCAGATCGATCATTGCGGTGACCGCAAAGCGGCCTTTGGTTGTGAGACGCATGGCGAACTCCTTCTGTCCATTTGGTTGACTAACGGGCTCAAGTATAGCAAGAAACCAAGCGTTCTGCTCGGGTACCTAGACTGAGCAGTCGCAAACCCGACTATTTCGAAGGGATTGGCAATACGGCGATGTTGTCCATCCCCGGTGCGCCGAAGGCCTGCTGCTTGAGGATATGCAACTGGTCGCGCACCCGGGCAGCCTTTTCGAACTCCAGGTTGCGGGCGTGCTCCATCATCAACTTTTCCAGTCGCTTGATTTCCCGTGACACGTCCTTCTCGCTCATCTCCTCCACCTGGGCACGCGCCAGGGCATCCCGCTCCAGGCGCTCGGCCTCCTTGCCCGCCTTTTCACTGTAGACGCCGTCGATCAGATCGCGCACCTTCTTGACAATGGCCTTGGGCGTGATGCCCCGCTCCAGGTTATGGGCAATCTGCTTCTTGCGGCGGCGTTCCGTCTCACCAATCGCGCGCTCCATGGAGTCGGTGATCTTGTCTGCGTAGAGGATGGCCTTGCCTTCCAGGTTGCGCGCAGCACGGCCGATGGTCTGGATCAACGAGCGCTCGGAGCGCAGGAAGCCTTCCTTGTCCGCATCCAGAATCGCCACCAGCGATACCTCGGGAATGTCCAGCCCTTCGCGCAACAGGTTGATGCCCACCAGCACATCAAAGGTGCCCAGGCGCAGATCGCGCAAGATTTCCACCCGCTCCACGGTATCCACGTCGCTGTGCAGATAGCGCACCTTCACGCCGTTGTCGGTCAGGTAGTCGGTGAGCTGCTCGGCCATGCGCTTGGTCAGTGTGGTGATCAGCACGCGCTCGTTCTTCTCCACCCGGATGCGGATTTCCTGCAGCACGTCGTCCACCTGGGTGGTGGCCGGACGCACCTCCACTTCGGGATCGATCAGCCCGGTAGGCCGCACCACCTGCTCCACCACCTGGCCCGCGTGGTCTTTCTCCCATTGCGCCGGCGTTGCCGACACGAAGATGGCCTGGCGCATGCGCGCCTCGAACTCTTCAAACTTGAGCGGCCGGTTATCCAGCGCACTGGGCAACCGAAAGCCGTATTCCACCAACGTGGTCTTGCGTGCCCGGTCGCCGTTGTACATGCCACCAAACTGGCCGATCAACACGTGGCTCTCGTCCAGGAACATCACCGCATCCTTGGGCAGGTAATCGGTCAAGGTGGCAGGCGGCTCCCCGGGCGCAGAACCACTCAGGTGGCGTGAGTAGTTTTCAATGCCCTTGCAGTGCCCCACTTCGCTGAGCATTTCCAGATCAAACCGGGTGCGCTGCTCCAGCCGCTGCGCCTCCACCAGCTTGCCCATGGACAGAAATTCCTTGAGTCGCTGCGCCAGTTCGATCTTGATAGTTTCCACAGCGCCCAGCACCTGCTCGCGCGGGGTGACGTAGTGGCTGCTGGGGTACACGGTAAAGCGCGGGATCTTTTGCCGGATGCGCCCGGTGAGCGGGTCAAACAGTTGGAGCGACTCGATTTCGTCGTCGAACAGTTCCACGCGGATGGCCATTTCGCTGTGCTCGGCCGGGAAGATGTCAATCGTGTCGCCGCGCACCCGAAAGGCTCCGCGCGAAAAATCGATGTCGTTGCGCTGGTACTGCATGCGCACCAACTGGCTGATCATGTCGCGCTGCCCCATCTTGTCGCCGGTGCGCAGGGTCATGATCATCTGGTGGTAAGACTCGGGCGCGCCAATACCATAAATGGCCGAAACCGTTGCCACGATCACTACATCACGCCGTTCCAGAACGCTCTTGGTGCACGACAGGCGCATCTGCTCGATGTGTTCGTTGATGGCCGAGTCCTTCTCGATGAACAGATCGCGCTGGGGTACATAGGCCTCGGGCTGGTAGTAGTCGTAATAGCTCACGAAGTACTCCACCGCATTCTTGGGAAAGAACTCGCGGAACTCGCTGTACAGCTGCGCCGCCAGGGTCTTGTTGGGCGCAAACACGATGGCCGGGCGCCCCAGCTGCGCGATGACGTTGGCCATGGTGAAAGTCTTACCCGATCCCGTTACGCCAAGCAGCGTCTGGAACACCTCACCATCGTTCACACCTTCCACCAGCTGGCGTATCGCCTCGGGCTGGTCACCCGCTGGAGGATAGGGCTGGTACAACTCAAAAGGCGAATCCGGGAAGTGGACAAAAGTGCCTGTGCGCCCCGACTCCGGAGCATCGACGGCAGCAATCACGGGCGCAACGGGTTTGGGGACGGACATAGGTGCAATTTCCACTGAAGCAAACCATCAACTGTATTCCAGCTCGCCCTCTGTTTGCTACCGGTTCCGGCACGACCCTAAACCACCGGTAAAATCTGGGGTTTTCCCCACCCCCTTTCAGGATCCGTTCATGTCACTTTTCTCTGCCGTCGAAATGGCCCCCCGCGACCCCATCCTGGGTTTGAACGAACAGTTCAACGCCGATACCAACCCCAAAAAGGTCAATCTGGGCGTGGGCGTGTATTTCGGCGACGACGGCAAGCTCCCCCTGTTGCAATGCGTGCAGGCCGCAGAAAAAACCATGATGGAAAAGCCCACCGCGCGCGGCTATTTGCCCATTGACGGTATTGCCGCCTATGACGCGGCAGTCAAGAGCTTGGTGTTCGGCGCCGACAGCGAACCTGTAACTTCTGGCCGCGTGGCTACCGTGCAGGCCATTGGTGGAACCGGCGGTCTGAAGATCGGCGCGGACTTTCTCAAGCATGTCAGTCCCAACGCCAAGGTGCTGATTTCCGACCCCAGCTGGGAAAACCACCGTGCCCTCTTCACCAATGCCGGCTTCACCGTGGAAACCTATGCCTACTACGATGCGGCCAAGCGTGGCGTTAATTTTGAAGGAATGCTCGCCAGCCTGAACGCTGCGGCTCCCGGCACCATCATCGTGCTGCATGCCTGCTGCCACAACCCGACCGGCTACGACATCACCGCTGACCAATGGGATCAGGTGATTGCCGTGGTCAAGGCCAAGCAACTCACTCCGTTCCTGGACATGGCCTATCAGGGCTTTGGCCACGGCATCAAGGAAGACGGCGCCGTCATCGGCAAGTTTGTCGCAGCCGGCCTGAACTTCTTTGTGTCCACATCCTTCTCCAAGAGCTTCAGCCTGTACGGCGAACGCGTAGGCGGCCTGTCTGTTCTGTGCTCGGACAAGGAAGAAGCCAGCCGCGTGCTGAGCCAGCTCAAGATCGTGATCCGCACCAACTACTCCAACCCGCCCACCCATGGTGGTGCCGTGGTAGCCGCCGTGCTGAACAATCCCGAGCTGCGCGCCCTGTGGGAAAAGGAGCTGGGCGAAATGCGCGTGCGCATCAAGGCCATGCGCCAAAAGCTGGTGGATGGCTTCAAGGCGGCCGGCGTGAAGCAGGATATGAGCTTCATCACCACCCAGATCGGGATGTTCAGCTATTCGGGGCTTTCCAAGGACCAGATGGTGCGCCTGCGTACTGAGTTCGGCATCTACGGCACCGACACCGGCCGCATGTGTGTGGCGGCTCTCAACAGCAAGAACATCGACTACGTCTGTGAGTCCATTGCCAAGGTGATCTGACCGGCACCCCATGCGCTTTTTCCGTTCCACGGTACTGCTGCTGATCGCACTTGCTGCGACGCAGGCCATGGCGTGGGGCAGCCATACATTGGCCACCTACCGGGCATTCGAGAAGATGCCCGAGGTGGTGAATGCCTCCGTCGTGACCGTGGAGCCCCTGGAAGCTTTTCTGCGGCTGGAAGAAAACACGATTGAAGCGCTGCTGGCCAGCGAAGAGGCCTGGGCCCGGTCCAATCTGGACAAGTACCCCGCGCGGCCGGCACCTTTGGCATTTGTGGCAGATCCGGCGCGTAGCGACGAAAGCAGGCGCACCGCGTTTCTGATGGCGTTGCGCGTGGCGCCCAATGCCAAGTTCGCGTTGTACTACCAGCCGGACCCGTGGAACCCCACCACCGGCAGCCCGCTGCCGCTGAGTGCGGTAAGCACTCTACCGGAAAGCGGCAACGGTACGCCCAAATTCATTTCGCTCAAGGTGGGAGAAGCCATTCCGGTGCTTTCCGTTTTGGCGTCAGCCGCAGAAGAGCCTGACTTCGGTCTGGACATCAACTTGTGGGAAGACAGCCCATCTGACTGGGGAAAGCAATACGGCTTTGGCACTCAGCCCTTTGGCAACCCGTCCCTGCCCTATGCCACGCAGGCGCCGTTCCATATGGGGTTCATGCACGAAAGCCGCATCCTGTATGTGGCTGCTCCGTTCATCAAGCGCACCTACCCTATGCTGCGCTTCCACCAGTTCTCCACACTGGCGTCCCTGGCGTTCCGTACCGACCACGCCTACTGGGGCTGGCGCTTTGCCGGTATGGCCCTGCACTATCTGCAAGACCTGACCCAACCCTACCACGCAACCCTGGCACCGGGCGAGCCCGCCTCCCGCCTGTTGCTCATCAACGCGCTGGCGATGGCTGGCATGAGCGGCATGAAGGATGAGATGACTGTGCTGCTTTCCAACCGCCATCTGGTGCTGGAAAAGTACCAAAGCGAGCTGCTGGAACGCGCGGCCTCAGCCCGCCAGGAAGGAATGCTGGAAAAGGCGCTGCACAACCCGGACAAGGACCGGACCTATCCGGAATGGAGCGATCGCTACCTGCGCGATGTGGTGAGCCTGCAGGCCAACCACGCCGCCGCAAGCCTAGTGACAACATTGTTGGCTACCATGCCGGCAAATTACGTTTCCAATCCGGGGTTTGACTTTGGCGTGAAGGAATCCGGCATCAACTTGCTCAGCGAATTGGCCAAACAGGACGCATCGGACCGCAACCGACTGGAAACCATGGTCGCCGAATTGATGGGCAATTTCGGCTCACACAGCAGAAATGCCATACGCGGGATACTTAGGGCAAGCTCTCCACCGTGATAGAGACAAAACTGCTATATTGCACTGCACCATTTTTATAAGAGAGTGATCCATGCTGTACCAGCTTTACGAAACACAACGCTCCCTGATGGAACCTTTCGCGGATCTGGCCAACGCCGCTGCCAAGGTTTACTCCAATCCGCTTTCGTTCGCCGGGCAAAACCCGTTTGCGCAACGCATTTCGGCCACATACGACTTGTTGCACCGCCTAGGCAAGGACTACGAAAAGCCAGAATTCGGCATTCGCACGATTGAAGTGGACGGTGTGGACGTTGCCATCCACGAACGCGTGGAAATCAACAAGCCGTTTTGCGAGCTGCGCCGCTTCAAGCGCTTCAGCGACGACACCCATATCCTGGCCAAGATCAAGAACCAGCCTGCGGTCTTGATCGTTGCGCCCCTGTCGGGCCACTACGCCACCTTGCTGCGCGACACCGTCAAGAGCATGCTGCGTGACCACAAGGTCTACATCACCGATTGGAAGAACGCACGCTTGGTTCCCTTGAGCGAGGGTGAGTTTCACCTGGACGACTACGTCAACTACGTGCAGGAGTTCATCCGCCACTTGCAAAAACAGTACGGCAACTGCCACGTCATGAGCGTTTGCCAGCCCACCGTTCCGGTGCTGGCAGCGGTATCGCTGATGGCCAGCCGCGGAGAGAAGACGCCCTTGAGCATGACCATGATGGGCGGACCGATTGACGCCCGCAAATCGCCCACGGCGGTCAACAACCTGGCGATGAACAAGAGCCACACCTGGTTTGAGCACAACGTGATTTACCGCGTGCCCAGCAGCTTTCCCGGCGTAGGACGTCGCGTCTACCCTGGCTTCCTGCAGCACTCGGGTTTTGTGGCCATGAATCCGGACCACCACGCCAAGAGCCACTACGACTACTTCAAGGACCTGATCAAAGGGGACGACGCCAGTACCGAAGCCCACCGAAAGTTCTACGACGAATACAACGCCGTGTTGGACATGGACGCCGATTACTACCTGGAAACCATACGTGTGGTCTTCCAGGATTTCTGCCTGGTCAACGGGACCTGGGACGTCAAGAGTCCCGAAGGCAAGATTGAGCGGGTACACCCTGACGACATCAAGACCACTGCGTTGCTGTCCATTGAAGGTGAACTCGACGACATTTCGGGCTCTGGCCAAACGCAGGCCGTACACGAGATCTGCGGTGGTGTGCCCAAAGAAATGCAACGCCACTTCGAGGCCAAGGGCGCTGGCCACTATGGCATTTTCTCGGGTCGCCGCTGGCGCGAGCATGTGTATCCGGTGGTCAAGTCCTTCATTCTGGACCACAACACCCAGCCTGCGGCCAAGGAAACCCCACCCGTGGTGAAGGCCGTTGCAAAGGCTCCGGCAAAGGCCGCCGTGAAGACCCCCGCGAAAACCGTGGCTACCGCCGCCAAGAAGGCCGCCCCCAAGCCTGTGGCAAAACGCGCTGCGGCAAAAAAATGAAGCGATGGACGGCATGAACAACCCGCTGTGCGGGCGCATCCATGACGTCCTTCCGCAAACCCAGTGCAAGCGCTGCGGCTACCCCGATTGCCTGGGTTACGCGCAGGCAGTTGCTTCTGGTGAGGCAGATATCAATCAATGTCCGCCCGGTGGCAGCGAGGGCGTACTACGTCTGTCCACCCTGACTGGTCGTCCAGTCAAGCCGATTGACCCTGACTTCGGTGCGGAGGGGCCACGCACCGTGGCCTTCATTGACGAAGACTGGTGCATAGGCTGCACGCTGTGCATAGACGCCTGCCCGGTGGATGCCATTGTGGGTACGAACAAGCGCATGCATACGGTGATCGAGCCAGTGTGCACGGGTTGCGAACTATGCCTTCCGGTGTGCCCCGTAGATTGCATCCTGCTGGAAAACGTAAGCGGTGAAGCTACGGGCTGGGAGGCCTGGTCCGCGCCTCAGGCGCAAGCAGCGCGCCAGCTTTACGAAGCCAGAACCTCGCGCCTGCAACGCGAGGCCGAAGAGCACCAGCAACGGCTGGTGGCCAAGGCGGAACTCAAGCTGTCGGACTTGGCTGCGCACTCCCAGCACACCGACCCCGCGGTGCTCGACAAGAAGCGCGCCATCATTGAGGCAGCGTTGGCGCGCGCCCGCGCCAAACGCCAGCAAGGCTAGACGCTGGGGCCTGGAAAGGCCAGTTGCGAGAAGGCCTTAACGACCTCGGGCGGTGCCTGTACCAGCTCGATCAACACGCCCTCGCCAGCAATCGGAAACTCCTCGCTGGCCTTGGGGTGCAGAAAGCAGATGTCAAAGCCGGCAGCGCCCTTGCGGATGCCCCCCGGCGCGAAGCGCACGCCGTGTGCCGTAAGCCATTCCACGGCGGTAGGCAGGTCGTCAATCCACAGGCCGATGTGGTTGAGTGGCGTTGCATGGACCGCGGGTTTTTTGTCCAGGTCCATGGGTTGCATCAAGTCCACTTCCACCTTGAAAGGTCCGGCGCCGATAGCGCAGATGTCTTCATCCACGTTCTCTTTTTCGCTCTGGAACGTGCCGGTCACTTGCAGGCCCAGCATGTCCACCCAAAGCTTTTGCAGCCGCTTCTTGTCCGGCCCACCAATGGCAATCTGCTGGACCCCCAGCACTTGAAAAGGGCGTTTCATTTAGACGAACTCCACAATGGCCTGGTCGACCGACAGGCTCTCTCCCTTGCCAGCGAGAACCTTGCCAACAACGCCGTCTGCCGCAGCAAACAGCACGTTTTCCATCTTCATGGCTTCGATCACGGCCACGCGCTCACCGGCCTGCACCTTCTGGCCAGGCACCACGGCCACATCCACCAGCAAGCCGGGCATGGGCGAGAGCACAAAGCGGCTCATGTCCGGTGGTGCCTTGAACGGCATCAGCGCATGCAGCTCGGCCCAGCGTGGTGCCATCACCATCACATCGACACGGGTACCGTTGTGCTGTACGCGCAGGGCCAGTGGGTTATTGGGTGTGCCGCGCTCCACTTGCGCCGTAAACGGAACACCGTTGACGGTGCCTTCCACGCGGATTTCGTTGATGCGCGTGTGGCTCTGAATGGCGTAGGAGTCGCTGCCAACGCGCAGACGGGCAGAACCTGTTTCCCCGTCGTAGCCCTCCACGTGCACCGGGGTGTATGTGGATTTGCCGTCGGTAGACAGTGTGACCACGGTGTAGCTCTTGCCTTCGCTCACCGCATAGCCCGGCAACTGACCGCTCATGGAAGCAGCGCGCTCCCGTGATTTGCGGCGCACGAACGCAGCCAGGGCCAGCAGGAAGTTGGAGTCATCGTGCGGCACGTCTTCCGCAAAGAATCCTTTGCTGTAGTGCTCTGCAATGAAGCCGGTATTGAAGTCGCCGGTAACAAACTTGGGGTGGGCCAACAAGGCCGACTGGAACGGGATGTTGCTGGACACGCCGCGAATCACGAAGCCGTTGAGCGCTTCACGCATCTTGGCAATCGCCTCTTTGCGGTCCTTGCCGTGCACGATCAGCTTGGCGATCATGGAGTCGTAGTACATGGGGATCTCGCCACCATCCTGCACGCCGGTATCCACACGCACGCCCAGCAAATGCTCGATGTCACCCTGGAACATGGTCTGCTCAGGTGGCAAGAAGCGCACCAGACGGCCAGTGGAAGGCAGGAAGTTGCGGAACGGGTCTTCGGCGTTGATGCGGCACTCGATGGCCCAGCCGTTGCGCTTGACGTCAGCCTGCGTCAGCGGCAGCTTCTCGCCGGCTGCCACACGGATCATCAGCTCCACCAGGTCCAGGCCGGTGATGGCTTCGGTCACCGGGTGCTCCACCTGCAGGCGGGTGTTCATCTCCAGGAAGTAGAAGCTCTGGTCCTTGCCGACCACGAACTCCACGGTGCCGGCGCTTTGGTACTTCACTGCCTTGGCCAGTGCCACGGCCTGCTCGCCCATGGCCTTGCGGGTGGCGTCGCTGATGAAAGGCGATGGCGCCTCTTCAATCACCTTCTGGTGGCGGCGCTGGATGGAGCATTCCCGCTCGTTAAGGTACAGCACGTTGCCATGCGCATCGCCAATCAACTGGATTTCGATGTGGCGCGGCTCTTCCACAAACTTCTCGATGAACACGCGGTCATCGCCAAAACTGTTGCGTGCCTCGTTGCGGCAGCTGGTAAAGCCCTCCAGCGCCTCCTTGTCATTCCAGGCCACACGCAGACCCTTGCCCCCGCCACCGGCGCTGGCCTTGATCATGACCGGGTAGCCAATGCCCTTGGCAATTTCCACCGCCTTCTCGGGCGACTCGATGGCATCGTTCACACCGGGGATGCAGTTCACACCGGCTGCGCCAGCCAGCTTCTTGGATTCGATCTTGTCGCCCATGGCGGCAATCGAATAATGCTTGGGGCCGATGAAGGCAATGCCCTCCTCTTCCACACGCTTGGAGAACTCGGCGTTCTCACTCAGGAAGCCGTAACCTGGGTGCACCGCCTGCGCACCGGTCTGCTTGCAGGCGGCAATGATCTTTTCGGCCTGTAGATAGCTCTCACGGCTAGGTGCCGGACCAATGTGCACGGCCTCGTCAGCCAGCAGCACATGGCGGGCGTCGCGGTCCGCATCGGAATACACCGCCACGGTTTTGATGCCCATCTTGCGGGCGGTGGCGATGACGCGGCAAGCGATTTCGCCGCGGTTTGCAATCAATATCTTGGTAAACACTTGGTGTCTCCTAACAATGTGTATCTGGCGTCTGTCTTAGTTTGGGCGAGCCCCTACCAACCGGATCGGGCTGCCCGAACGTTTTGCGTAGGTAAAGGAGGAGCCCGAAAGGCGGGGGACACGGAGCAAAATGCTCGGGTAGCCCAATCCTGCGAGAGAAGAGTGCGTTTCCATACAACTCACAATGGAATATTGCCGTGCTTGCGCCACGGGTTTTCCAGTTTCTTGTCCTTGAGCATCACCAGCGAGCGGCAGATGCGTTTGCGCGTCTCGTGCGGCAGGATCACGTCGTCGATGAAGCCGCGCGCGCCCGCCACAAACGGGTTGGCAAAGCGGGCCTTGTATTCGGCTTCCTTGGCAGCGAGCTTCTCGGGGTCGCCCTTGTCTTCACGGAAGATGATTTCCACTGCGCCCTTGGCACCCATCACCGCGATTTCGGCGTTGGGCCAAGCAAAGTTCACGTCACCGCGCAAATGCTTGGAGCTCATCACGTCGTAGGCGCCGCCGTAGGCCTTGCGGGTGATGACAGTGATCTTGGGCACCGTGCATTCGGCATAGGCGTAAAGCAGCTTGGCGCCGTGCTTGATGATGCCGCCGTACTCCTGCGTGGTGCCGGGCATGAAGCCGGGCACGTCCACGAAGGTAATCACGGGAATGTTGAACGCATCGCAGAAGCGCACAAAGCGTGCGGCCTTGATAGAGCTCTTGATGTCAAGGCAACCCGCCAGCACCAGCGGCTGGTTGGCGACGATGCCCACAGTCTGGCCATCCATGCGGGCAAAGCCGATCAGGATATTCTTGGCGTACTCGGGCTGGATCTCGAAGAAGTCGCCATCGTCCACGGTCTTGACGATGAGTTCCTTCATGTCATAGGCCTTGTTGGGATTGTCCGGCACCAGGGTGTCCAAGCTCTTGTCCTGGCGGTCGCTGGGGTCACCGCTCTTGCGCACGGGCGGCTTCTCGCGGTTGGACAAGGGCAGGTAGTTGTAGAGGCGGCGCAGCATCAGCAGCGCTTCCACATCATTCTCAAACGCCAGATCGGCCACACCGCTCTTGGTGGTGTGGGTCACGGCGCCGCCCAGTTCCTCGGCCGTCACCTCTTCGTGCGTCACGGTCTTCACCACTTCGGGGCCGGTCACGAACATGTAGGAGCTGTCCTTGACCATGAAGATGAAGTCAGTCATGGCGGGCGAATACACCGCGCCACCTGCGGACGGACCCATGATCATGCTGATTTGCGGAATGACGCCGCTGGCCATCACATTGCGCTGGAACACATCGGCGTAGCCGCCCAGAGACGCCACGCCTTCCTGGATACGTGCGCCACCCGAGTCGTTGAGGCCGATCACCGGTGCGCCGACCTTCATGGCCTGGTCCATCACCTTGCAAATCTTTTCCGCATGGGATTCGCTCAGTGCACCACCAAACACGGTGAAGTCCTGGCTGAACACAAACACGAGGCGGCCATTGATCATGCCGTAGCCGGTCACCACGCCGTCGCCGGGAATCTTGTTGTCGGCCATGCCGAAGTCCACACAGCGGTGTTCCACAAACATGTCCCATTCCTCAAAAGTGCCTTCGTCCAGCAGCACTTCGATGCGCTCACGCGCCGTGAGCTTTCCCTTCTTGTGCTGTGCGTCGATGCGCTTTTGGCCACCGCCCAGGCGCGCGAGCTCGCGCTTGGCTTCGAGTTGTTCCAGGATATCGTGCATGGTTTCCTTCTTTCTGGTCTCTGTCTAAAGGGTTGCTGGCGGCGTGCTGGTGGCAAGCGCGGCCAGTAGATTGCGGGCTGCCGTGCTGGCGGCCATCTGACCGGACTGCACTGCAGCGGTAAATGCGGGCAGTTGCGCACGCACTGCCGGGTTGTTCTTGAATGACTGCTTGAGGCCCGCATCGATGCGCTCCCACATCCACGCCAGCGCCTGGTGCTGGCGGCGGCTGGCGAATTGGCCATTGGCGGTTTGGAGGCGCTGGAAAGAGCTGACCGCTTCCCAAAAGGCGTCCAGCCCCTGCCCCTGCAGCGCGCTGAGGCGGATCACCTGCGGGTGCCAATACTTGTCACTGTGCGGGTCGTGCGGATTGCCGTTGAGGCCCAGCAAACGCAGGCTGGATGTGATTTGCGCTTGCGCCCGCATGGCAGCGTCAGCGTCAATGTCGGCCTTGTTGATCACCACTAGGTCGGCCAGCTCCATCACGCCCTTCTTGATGGCCTGCAGATCGTCACCCGCATTGGGCAACTGCATCAGCACAAACATGTCGGTCATGCCTTGCACCGCAGTCTCGCTCTGGCCCACGCCCACGGTTTCCACAATCACGATGTCAAAGCCCGCGGCCTCACACACCAGCATGGCTTCACGGGTCTTCTCGGCCACGCCACCCAGTGTGCCGCTGGATGGGCTGGGCCGGATGTAGGCGCGCTCGTGCATGGAAAGCTTCTCCATGCGCGTCTTGTCCCCCAGGATGGAGCCGCCGGACAACGAGCTGCTCGGGTCCACCGCCAGCACCGCCACACGATGGCCTTTGTCTATCAGGTACAAGCCCAGCGCTTCGATGAAGGTGCTCTTGCCCACACCGGGCACGCCACTGATGCCCAGACGCAGCGACCTGCCGCTGTGGGGTAGCAACTCGGTCAGCAAGGCATCCGCCTGCGCACGATGGTCCGCACGGGTGGATTCCAGCAAGGTGATGGCCTTGGCAATGGCGCGGCGCTGCAGCGCACCCGTTGCCTGCACCACTTCGCCGGCCCGCAACGCTGCACGCGCGTCAGGAGCGGTCACAGAATCAGCAGCCATCCACATTGCCTCGGGTTCGCCGCTCAGGCGGTTGCCAAGGCCTTCTTGATGTTGTCGAGCACGTCACGTGCGCTGGCAGGGATGGGCGTACCTGGGCCATAGATGCCCTTGACGCCGGCTTGGTACAGGAAGTCGTAGTCCTGGCGCGGAATCACACCGCCTACAAACACGATGATGTCATCCGCGCCCTGTTTCTTGAGTTCGGCAATGATGGCCGGCACCAGCGTCTTGTGGCCCGCTGCCAGCGTGGAGACGCCAACCGCATGTACATCGTTCTCGATGGCCTGGCGTGCGCATTCTTCGGGCGTCTGAAACAGCGGGCCCATGTCCACATCAAAGCCCAGGTCGGCAAAGGCGGTAGCCACCACCTTGGCGCCGCGGTCGTGACCGTCCTGACCCAGCTTGCTGATCATCACGCGGGGACGACGGCCCTGCTCTTCTGCGAAGGCGGCAATGTCGGTCTTGAGTTGGTCCCAGAATTCCATGGTGTCCCCTTGGGTGCTATCGTACGCCGCTGCATACACCCCCGTCACCTTTTGCGTGTCGGCGCGGTGGCGGCCAAAGGCTTTTTCCAGCGCATCGCTCACCTCACCAACGGTGGCCCGCAGGCGAATGGCCTGGATGGAGAGGTCGAGCAGATTGCCGGTATTGCTCTCCGCGGCTTGCGTCAACGCGGCCAGTGCTTGCTGCACCTTGGCGCTGTCGCGGCTGGCGCGGATGCTTTGCAGGCGAGCAATCTGGCCATCGCGCACTGCCACGTTGTCGATGTCGCGCGCCTCGATGGTGTCTTCGGTCTTGAGTTTGTACTTGTTCACGCCCACGATCACGTCGCGGCCGGAGTCAATGCGCGCCTGCTTGTCGGCAGCAGCGGCTTCGATCTTGAGCTTGGCCCAGCCGGAGTCCACGGCCTTGGTCATGCCGCCCATGGCCTCCACTTCTTCGATGATCTTCCACGCGGCATCGGCCATGTCCTGGGTCAGCTTCTCCATCATGTAGCTGCCGGCCCAGGGGTCGATCACATTGGTGATGTGGGTCTCTTCCTGGATGATGAGCTGGGTGTTGCGGGCAATGCGCGCGCTGAACTCGGTGGGCAGCGCGATGGCTTCGTCAAAGCTGTTGGTATGCAGGGATTGGGTTCCGCCAAACACCGCTGCCATGGCTTCGATGGTGGTACGCACCACGTTGTTGTAGGGGTCCTGCTCGGTGAGCGACCAACCGGATGTCTGGCAGTGCGTGCGTAGCATCAGGCTCTTGGGGTTCTTGGCATCGAAACCCTTCATGATGCGGCACCACAGCAGGCGGGCTGCGCGCATCTTGGCCACTTCCAGATAGAAGTTCATGCCAATGGCCCAGAAGAAGGACAAACGCCCTGCAAACTCATCCACATCCAGACCGGACGCGATAGCCGTCTTCACATATTCCTTGCCGTCGGCCAGGGTGAATGCCAGTTCCAACGCCTGGTTGGCACCGGCTTCCTGCATGTGGTAACCCGAAATGGAAATCGAGTTGAACTTGGGCATGTTCTTGGCGGTGTAGCCAATGATGTCGCCGATGATGCGCATGCTCGGTGCCGGCGGGTAGATGTAGGTGTTGCGCACCATGAACTCTTTCAGAATGTCGTTCTGAATCGTTCCGGAAAGCTTGTCCTGCGAGACGCCTTGCTCTTCAGCGGCTACCACATAGCCGGCCAGCACCGGCAACACGGCGCCGTTCATGGTCATGGAGACCGATACCTTGTCCAACGGAATTTCGTTGAACAGGATCTTCATGTCTTCTACCGAGTCGATCGCCACACCGGCCTTGCCGACGTCACCGGTCACGCGCGGATGGTCCGAGTCATAGCCACGATGGGTGGCCAGGTCGAAAGCCACGCTCACGCCCTGACCACCTGCCGCCAGTGCCTTTCTGTAGAAGGCATTGCTCTCCTCGGCCGTCGAAAAACCTGCGTACTGGCGGATGGTCCAGGGCCGCACCGCGTACATGGTGGCCTGCGGTCCACGCAAATAAGGCTCAAAACCGGGCAGCGTGTCGGCGTGCTTCAAGTCCGCCGTGTCAGCCGCTGTGTACAAGGGCTTGACCGCAATCCCGTCGGGCGTGATCCAGTTCAAAGCGTCCACATTGCCGCCGGGCGCGGACTTGGCGGCGGCTTTGGCCCAGGCGTCCAGCGTGGCGGTCTTGAATTCGGGGTTTTTGTCAGTCATGGCGGTCATCGTGGTCAATGGGTCAGGCCGCCAGGACAAATCCTGGGTGGCCCGGAGGGCTGCTGGGAGTTTACATTATTCATAATTATAAATTCAAAATATGTGTTTTGGCTTACAATCCACGCCCATGCCAGCCGCCTCCTCTGCCTCCCTCGCCAACAAATCGCTCGCGCCCCGCCCGCTGTATGAAGAAGTGGCCGAGCTGCTTCGCCAGCGCATTTTCAAACGCGAGCTGGAGCCTGGCAACTGGATTGATGAACTAAAAATCGCCGACGAATACGGCATCAGCCGTACCCCGCTGCGCGAGGCGCTGAAAGTATTGGCCGCAGAAGGCCTGGTGACCATGAAGGTGCGCCGCGGCGCCTATGTGACCGAAGTTTCCAAGAACGACCTCGCCGACGTCTACCACCTGCTCAGCCTGCTGGAGAGCGACGCGGCGGGCGTGGTTGCCACCAAAGCCACCGACGCCGAGCTGGCCGAACTGCAAAAGCTGCACAAGGCGCTGGAAGCTGCCGCCAAACCCGGCAAGGCCAACACCGACCAGTTCTTCGCACTGAACGAACAGTTTCACATGCGCCTGCTGGCCATCGCCAACAACCGCTGGCGCGACCAGATGGTGGCCGACCTGCGCAAGGTCATGAAGCTCAACCGCCACAACTCCCTGCTCAAGACCGGCCGCATCGCCGAGTCACTGGCCGAACACCAAGCCATCGTGGCCGCGCTGCTGGCGCGGGACGCAACCCTCACGCAGCAGCGGATGCGGGAGCATTTTGCCAATGGGTTGGAGGCGGCGGAGTAATTCGGTAAGCGCCAATTTCTCCCCCTCTTGCAAAGTTGTGTATTCCGGTAGAACTGCTCATCAGCGGCGGTACTGATTGACAATTTGGAGTCTCGGTACTTGCGATCTTTGACCGCAGGTGTGATTAACGCTTTAGACAGAAATTCGACCCACACCGCTCTCCAAAACTGGGCTCGAACGAGAAGACTGCCTTGTTAGGGCGTACCGGCATGATCGGCAGTATCCTCTGCCTCGCTCTTTTGTTTCTTTGTCGGCACCACCCGCCGTTCACTGCACTTCACCAGCGCAGTTCCGCCAACAGCCTCATCCATCATTTCGTCACCCACCAAAGCATTCCTCGCATTCATCCTTGAGACCCCTCCGATCACCAGCCAGAGGAGCCGTCATGACCATCACCTGTTTCAATTCGCTACGAAATCGACCCGCTCAAGAAAGACCAGTTCACGGCCTATGCTGAAAAATGGGCCATCATCATTCCCCGCCGGGTTGGGCATTTGCTGGGGCGCAAACACCTAGCGGGCCTGCTGCCTTCGGTTAACGCGCTTTGATCTGCAAAGGCATTTCGCGGGTGTAAGAGCATTCCCCAACTCACTCGGTTGCACGAACTCAATTTCTTGTATGATACAGATCATGCGAAATAGAAATCCCAACACCAGAGCAGCAGCCAAGGAAGCCTCCCACGAGCGCATCGTGTCGGTGGCCGCGCGGGCGATACGCCGAAGCGGCTATGACGGTACGGGTGTTGCCGACATCATGAAAGAAGCGGGCCTGACGCATGGCGCCTTTTATGCCCACTTTGCGTCCCGCGAAGCCATGCTGGCCGAGGCTGCAGGGCGGGCGTGTGCAGAGTCTGCGGCCGCCTCTGCGGATGCAGTGGCGAATGTGCCGCCCAAAAAGGCGCTGGAAACCATTCTGAACGTCTACCTCTCCAAAGCGCACCTGGACAATGCAGAGATAGGCTGTCCGCTGGCGGCCGTGGGTTCTGAAACGGCGCGTCAGGTGCCCGAAGTGCGCAGGGTCGCAACGCGGCATATCAAGGAAATGGTTGACCTGCTCGCCCGCCAGTCGCCAGACTGGGGGCAGCCTGGCGCCCACGAACGGGCCCTTGTCACGATCTCCACCATGGTCGGCGCCCTGCTGTTGGCGCGCGCAGTCGATGAGCCGGATCTGGCTGAAAGCCTGCTTGACGCCTCACGCAAGCACCTGACCCACATCGCTCACTAAACCCACTTTTGAATGTCGCACGTACATCCTGCCTATTCGTTCGAATTTTAATATTACGACTGTCATACGAAACTACTGATTCCACCCACCACTGAAGGAGAAACATGATGAACACAAACAGCAACGAGCAAAGGAATGGGGGCAAGATTGCCCTCGTAACGGGTGCCTCATCGGGCATCGGACAGGCCACTGCAGAGCTGCTGGCGAAGGCTGGCTATAAGGTCTATGGCACGAGCCGCCGCGGCGGCAAAGTTGCCGGGAAGACGTTCGAGATGCTGTCGCTCGACGTGACCAGCGATGAGTCCGTCGAAGCCGCCGTGCAGACGCTGATACAGCGAGAGGGACGCATCGATTTGCTCGTCAACAACGCGGGCTTCGGAGTTGCGCCTGCGGGCGCAGAGGAAAGCTCTATTGCGCAAACCAAGTCAATTTTTGACACGAATTTTTTCGGGATCGTGCGGATGACGCGCGCTGTGCTGCCGCATATGCGCGCGCAGGGCGCGGGACGCATCATCAACATCGGCTCGGTCCTGGGTTTTCTGCCAATGCCTTACGGCGCACTGTATGCCGCAACAAAGCATGCGATCGAAGGCTATTCCGAGTCGCTGGACCATGAGCTGCGCACGCGGGGCATCCGGGTCTCGGTGATCGAGCCTGCGTACACCAAGACGCCCTTCGATGCGAACTTCCTGGAACCCGATGCCAAGCTCGACGCATACGGCGAAGTTCGCGCCGCCGTGGGCGAGCGCGTGAAGGAAGTAATGGCCACGGCGGATCTTCCGGGTGTCGTGGCCGAGGTAGTTCTGAAGGCAGCCAATGCCGCTCACCCGAAGCTCCGCTACACCGCAGGCGGGCTCGCAAGCCGCTTGCGGCTGCTGCGCAGATTTGCACCTGCGGGCATGGTGGATGCCGGAATTCGGAAAGATTTGCGGCTCGACGTCGCACATGCGGGGCAAACACCATGAAAGCATTCACCGTTGATCGCTATGGAAAAAAGGGGGCGTTGCGCCTGGCGGATTTGCCAATACCGGAGCTGCGCGATGACGAGGTCCTGGTTGAGGTACATGCCGCTGGTGTGAATCTGTTGGACAGCAAGATCAAGAGCGGTGAGTTCAAGCTCATCCTGCCCTATCGCCTGCCGCTGGTCCTTGGCCACGACGTGGCAGGAGTGGTTGTGCAGGTCGGTCCGCGCGTGCAACAGTTCAAATTGGGCGACGAAGTGTATGCGCGGACGGATGATTTTCGGATCGGCACGTTTGCGGAATTTGTGCCCGTCAAAGAGACGTCCCTGGCGTTGAAACCCAAGGGCCTGACGATGGAGGAAGCCGCTTCCATCCCCCTGGTGGGTCTGACGGCCTGGCAGGCACTGGTGGAAAAAGCCAAGCTAAAGAAGGGGCAGAAGGTCTTTATCCAGGCAGGCTCAGGTGGCGTGGGGACTTTTGCCATCCAGTTGGCCAAGCATCTGGGCGCCACGGTTGCGACCACGACGAGCACGGGCAATGTCGCCCTCGTCAAGGGTCTGGGCGCAGACGTCGCGGTCGACTACAAGACTCAAGACTTTGAGGATGCCCTGCGTGACTACGACGTGGTGCTGAACAGTCAGGACAACAAGACGCTGCTGAAGTCTCTGCGTGTGCTCAAGCCCGGTGGAAAACTCATCTCCATATCCGGGCCGCCTGATCCCGCATTCGGCCAGGAAATCAAAGCCCCCGGGTTCGTCCGATTGGTCTTGCGGATGCTGAGTTCGGGCGTCCGGCGCAAAGCGAAGAGCCTCGGTATCGACTACGCGTTCCTCTTCATGAAGGCAAACGGAAGCCAACTACGTGAGATCACCCGAATCATCGAGGCTGGGGCCATACGCCCGGTTGTGGATCGGTTGTTCCCTTTCGCAGAAACCAATGCCGCCGTGGCCTACGTCGAGGCAGGCCGCGCAAAGGGCAAGGTTGTCATCAAGCTCAGGTAAATCCGGTTCAGCATCAGGATAGGACTGTTGGCGCCACAATGTTTTTTTCAAGGCTGGGCCCGGCACGATGCGAATGCCAGCCGACAAACAGCAGATTCGGTTCGCGCGGGTCTTCTGTAGGCAGCGCCACCGGCGTGCCCTTCTTTAAAAGTTGGCGCACTTTTTCCAACGGCAGCCAACCCACGCCCAGGCCTTCCACCTGGGCTGCGATCTTCGCGCCATGCTACTCGCGGGGCACCGACAAATTCAGATGCTGTCGCTTATGCAGCTAAGCGGCAGCATCTTCCGTCAGGTCAGCGCGCACGCCCTGCCGGGCAATTTTCAGAACTTCCCGCGCAGACAGACCCTTGTGGCGATGGTCACTCCAGGCCTGCCGCCATTTGCGAGCACCGGGTAAGCCGTGGCGCAGGCCCAGCATGTGGCGGGCGATGGTGTACCAGGAGGTGCCATGTTGCGCGGCTTCGCGCTCCATGTAGGCCACCATGTGTTCTTCGACCTCTCCCCGCGTCAAGCCGGATTGAGGATCACCAAAAAAGGCGTGATCCCAACTCGCGAGCCACCAGGGGTTGTGATAGGCCTCACGGCCCAGCATGACGCCGTCCACATGTGCGAGTTGTTCCGCAACCTGTGTGGTGATTTGAATACCGCCATTGATGGAAATGGTGAGCGCCGGGAAGTCTTTCTTGAGTTGGTACACCACGTCGTAACGCAAAGGCGGAACCTCCCGGTTTTCCTTCGGGGACAGGCCCTTGAGCCAGGCGTTGCGCGCGTGCACGATGAACACCTTGCAACCGGCATCCGAAAGCGTACCCACAAAGTCCCGCACAAAGTCATAGCTCTCCGTGCGATCGATGCCGATGCGGTGCTTGACGGTCACCGGCACGTCCACCACGTCTTGCATGGCCTTGACGCAGTCGGCCACCAGGGATGCTTCGTTCATCAGACAGGCACCAAAGGCACCGCGCTGCACCCGCTCCGATGGGCAGCCGCAATTCAGATTGATTTCGTCATAGCCCCACTGCTCGCCCAATTTGGCGCAAGCTGCCAAATCTGCGGCATCGCTGCCCCCCAGTTGCAAGGCGACAGAATGCTCTTCCGCGTTGTAGTCCAGATGGCGCGGCACATCGCCATGCAGCAAGGCGCCGGTGGTCACCATCTCGGTGTACAGGCGGGCGTGGCGGGTCATGAGCCGGTGAAAGTAGCGGCAATGCTTGTCCGTCCAGTCGAGCATGGGTGCAACGCTGAGACGATGAGGGGAATAGGCGGTTTTCAATTCAAAACCAGAAAAATGGGGGTGGTGCCAAGGGGCTAAATTAGACCATGGCTGGCATTTCCGGCCTCGGCTAAGGGCTCGGCACCGGCGATCAGGGGTTGACGCACCAGGGCGCCGTGTTATGCATCAGGCCCATCCACAAGGCCCAACCGGAACTGACCGCCAAAGCCAATCCAGCCAACCGAACGCCCCAAGCACCACTGCTGCCCCCCATTCGACCGCTGCCACGCAGCTTGAGCCAGAGCCAAGGTGCGGCAGTCATGGTGACACTGGTACCCAATGCAAACAGCGCCATGACCAGAGCGCCATCCAACGGACCGCCAGCCATGGCGGCAACCAGCAAGGCGGAATACAGCAACCCGCAGGGCAACAAGGCCCACAACGTTCCCAGCAGCAGCGGTGCACCGCCCGCTCCGGCGCCCAAAGCCTTGGCGCGCGCCCAGATGCGCCGCCCAGCAGACTCCAGCCAGATGGGTTGTTGGGCGCGGATCAGCAGCACCAGTCCAAGCAACATGGCGGCCACATGGAACATGCTCCAGACCGGTCGCAGAGCCGCGGATTGGATGGTCATCCAGCCCAGCCCCTGCATGCTGGCGGCAGCCAAGGCACCCAAAGCGGAGTAACCCACGATGCGCCCGAGTTGAAAGCTCAATATTGCCGGGTTCTTGCGGGCTCCGGCCGCCTGACCAATGCCGGCGCAGGCGGCGCCACACATGGCGACGCAATGGGGGCCGCCGGCAAGCCCCATCAACAGCGCCGTGGCGCCCAAGGAAAATTGCATTCTTCGATGCTAAATGATCTTGGAGAACTTGGCGCGGGTACGGTCAGTTTGCAGGTAGCGGTCAAACACCATGGCCACGGCACGCACGAAGAACCAGCCCTTGGCGGTGACCTGGATCGCACTTTCCTCCAGCACCACCAAACCTTGGTCCACCAGCGTACGCAGGACTTCCAACTCCTTGGCAAAGTAGCTGTTGAACTCGATCAGGTAGGCCAGCTCAATCGATTCATATTGAACCTGCCCCTGGCACATAAGCGCCATGATGACGGCTCGACGCACCAGATCGTCCCGGGTCAAGGCCAACCCGCGGACAATGGGAAAGCGCCCCTGGTCCAGGGCGTCGTAATACTCTTCCAGCGTCTTGGCATTCTGGCTGTAGGTAGCGCCGATTCGCCCAATGCTCGAAACACCCAGGGCGATCAGATCGCAATCGGGCTGCGTGCTGTAGCCCTGGAAGTTGCGATGCAAACGTCCCTGGCGCTTAGCCACGGCCAGCGCGTCGTCCGGCAAGGCGAAATGGTCCATGCCCACATAGACGTAGCCGGCCTCCATCAGTGCGGCCATGGAACGTGACAGCATGGAAATCTTGGAGCCGCCGCTCGGTATCTCGGCAATGTTGATGCGGCGCTGCGGTTTGAAGCGTTCCGGCAGATGGGCGTAGGCGTACAAAGCGATGCGATCCGGACGCAGCTCGATGATCTGGGCAATGGTCCGCTCAATCGACTCAGGGCTTTGCTTGGGCAGGCCGTAGATGAGATCTACATTGATGGATTCAAACCCACGGCTGCGCGCATCTGCCACCAAGGAGAAGACCTGCTCGGCTGGCTGCACACGGTGCACGGCCTTCTGGACCGCCGGGTCAAAATCCTGCACGCCGAAGCTCAGGCGGTTGAAGCCCAGCTCGGCCAGGGTATCCAGCCGCTCGGCATCGATGGTGCGGGGATCTATTTCAATGGAGTATTCCCCACCAGGGACAAAGGTGAAATTGCGCTTGAGCATCGCCATGACGGCACGAAGCTCATCGTCGCTCAGAAAGGTGGGGCTGCCTCCGCCCAGGTGCAACTGGCTTACGGACTGTGCAGTTCCAATCAGCTGGGTATGCAAAGCCACCTCTTTTTCCAGGTAAGTCAGGTATTCGGCAGCCTTTTCGTGGTGCTTGGTGATGATCTTGTTGCATGCGCAGTAGTAGCACAGCGACTCGCAGAATGGGATATGTATGTAAAGCGAAAGCGGCAATGCCAAAGCAGCAGGCCCGCTGCGGCGTTGTGTCAGTGCCTGAGAATAATCTTCTGCATTGAAGGCCTCAACGAAGCGGTCGGCGGTAGGATACGAGGTGTAGCGCGGGCCGGAAACGTCGTATTGGCGCAGCAAGTCTTCGGTGACGGGGGATACGACAGAATTCATAGGTACTCCAGGACATATCCCCGACAATGTGCCTGAAGATGCAAACAGATAGTTTGATGTGAATCAAGGTCTCGAATACATGACATTTCGAAATTTAGGTTCATAATTGATTTGGATCAGGTGAGATAAGGAAGAACACATGAACGCATATCTACCGGATGAAGCCCATCCCGCGATTTCCATCAGGCCGGCGGGCAACGTGGTTGAAATGAGTGCCCACGGCATCAAGGTCGCTTGTTCCAACTGCAATCTGCGTGAACTGTGTATGCCCCTGGGGCTGACCCCTTCCGAATTGGAGCGTATTGACGAAGTGGTGGGCAGTCGCCGCAAAGTCAAGCGCGGCGCCACACTGTTTCGCAATGGCGAGAGATTCACCAGCCTGTATGCGATCCGCACAGGTTTCTTCAAGACCTGCGTTGCCTCCGAAGATGGCCGCGACCAAGTGACGGGTTTTCAGATGGCAGGCGAAATTGTTGGCCTGGACGGCATCGTCCAGGAGCACCACACCTGCGACGCCGTAGCACTGGAAGACGCAGAAGTGTGCGTCATGCCTTTTGAAAAGATTGAAGAGCTGTCGCGCGAGGTTTCAGCGCTGCAGCGCCACGTGCACAAAATTTTGAGCCGGGAAATCGTGCGCGAAAATGGCGTGATGCTTCTGCTCGGAAGCATGCGCGCTGAAGAACGCCTGGCGGCGTTCCTGCTCAACCTGGTGCAGCGTCTGCACGCTCGCGGATTCTCTCAATCGGAGCTGGTCCTGCGCATGACGCGTGAAGAAATTGGCAGCTACCTGGGCCTCAAGCTGGAGACGGTCAGCCGCACCTTCTCCAAGTTCGTCGAAGAAAACATCGTCGAGGTCAAACAACGCCACGTCCGCATTCTGAACACGGACGCGCTGCGTGAAATCGTCAACCCGAAGGTTTGCAGCTAAGTAGCGTTCAGGGGGCGTCCACAGGCTTGGGGACGCCAGTAGCTGCGTGATTCCTTGCAGCCATCGCAGGTGCGGCACTGGACGGTGTACCACCTAGCGTCTTGTTGATTTCCAGTCCCTTCTGGTAGTAGTTTTCATCCGTTACAGGATCTGGTCGGCTGATGGCCAGGTACAGCGTGATAAAACTTGCCACAACAACGATGGCAGGACCTGCCACAACCATCCATACGTGACCGAACTTCCACCATGGTTTGGCTTCTGGTGCATTGGCGAGCTGACTCATATCGGTTCCTTGCATTCAATACTTGAAAGAGAAAACCCCGGCAGGACTTCGAGTCAGGACTCGAAACACTGCCAGGGTAGAAGCTGCTACTGAGTCGACTTACTGCTGAGCAGTGCCCAGGTTGGACAGACCCCAGACATAAGAAGCCACAACATGGATCTGCTCAGGACTGAGCTTATTTTCCTGAGCGGGCATGATGTTGGTCTTGCCGTTGGTGATCATGTTGATGATGGCCTGCTCACCAAAACCGTGCAACCAGATGTTGTCGGTCAGGTTGGCAGAGCCCACCGCTTGCATACCCTTACCGTCTGGGCCGTGGCATGCAGCGCACACACCGAACTTTTCCTTGCCCAGGTTGGCACGCACGGAGTCGTGCGGGCTGCCAGACAGGCTCAGCACATAGTTGGCAACATTCTTGACGTCGTCAGAAGTGCCCACTGCGGCTGCCATCGAAGGCATGTTGCCAACACGGCCCTTGGTGATGGTTTCCACGATTTTCTCGGGTGTGCCACCATGGAGCCAGTCATTGTCAGTCAGGTTGGGGAAGCCCTTGCCGCCACGCGCATCGGAGCCATGGCACTGCGAGCAGTTGTTCATGAACAGACGTTCACCAATGGCATGTGCCTGGGGATCCTTGGCAACGTCCTCCACCTTCATGGCCATGAACTTGGCGTAGATAGGCGCCACTTCGGCATTGCCCTTGGCAACCTCGGCGTCATACTGTCCATGCGACGTCCAGCCGGAGCTGCCAGGAGAGCTGCCCAGACCGGGGTACAGAGAAAGGTACACGGCTGCAAAGATGATGGTGATGACGAACAGGCCCACCCACCAGCGTGGCAGGGGGTTGTTCATTTCACGCAGGTCGCCGTCCCACACGTGTCCGGTGGTGTTGTCGTGGGAGGTCATTGCCTTGGCTTTACCACTGAACCACAGCAGCAACACGCAGGCCGCTATGGAAAAAATAGTAATGCCAGCCACATACACGGACCAAAAATTACTTACAAAGTCACTCATGATGAATCCTATTGGGGTAGATCAGTCTTGCTGAAAGGGCAAATTGGCTGCTTCAGAAAAGTCGTTGGAGCGACGCTTGGACCAAGCCCACCACACAATTCCAATGAACGTGACAAAGCTGACCAGAGTTGCCAAGGCACGCAGGGTGTTGATATCAAAATCCATGTCGGTCTCCAGCGTTTTCAGCGCAGCGCCAGTCCCAGGGACTGCAGATAGGCAATCACGGCTTCCAGCTCGGTCTTGCCCTTGACTTCCTCAACCGACTTGGCAATTTGCTCATCGGTATAAGGCACACCAACCTTGCGCAAACCAGCCATGTGCGCAGGCATCACTTCAGCATCTACCAGGTTCTTGGCCAGCCAGGGGTAGGCAGGCATGTTGGACTCGGGAACCACGTCGCGCGGATTGGTCAGGTGAATGCGATGCCATTCATCGCTGTACTTGGCACCTACGCGAGCCAGGTCAGGACCAGTGCGCTTGCTACCCCATTGGAAGGGGTGGTCGTACACCGACTCGCCGGCCACCGAGTAGTGTCCGTAGCGCAGGGTTTCTGCGCGGAAGGGACGAATCATCTGCGAGTGGCAGTTGTAGCAACCTTCACGGGTGTAAATGTCGCGGCCAGCCAGTTGCAGTGCGGTGTAGGGCTGAACGCCCTTGAGCGGCTCTGTCGTCGACTTCTGGAAGAACAGGGGAACAATTTCCACAAGACCACCAAACAGCAGAACGATCAGGATCAGCACGATCATCAAAAAGTTGCTTGTCTCGATCTTTTCGTGAGACAGGCCGGAAGTGTTATTGGACATGTTTCTATTTCCTTCAAGCGTGAGCCACAGCGGTAGGCACTTCAACGCTCACGGCGCGGCCCTTGGTAGCAGTCATCAGGGTGTTCCACAGCATGATCACCATACCGGTCAGGTACAGCAGACCACCCAGCAGACGCAGAACGTAGAAGGGATAGGTTGCCTTCACAGCTTCCACGAAGGTGTAGGTCAGGGTGCCGTCGGGGTTGATGGCACGCCACATCAGACCTTGCATCACACCGGCAATCCACATCGCAGCGATGTAGATCACGATACCGATGGTGGCAGTCCAGAAGTGCACTTCAACAGCCTTGGCGCTGTACATCTGCTTCTGACCGAACAGCTTCGGAATCAGGTAGTACATGGAACCCATGGTCACCAGACCCACCCAGCCCAGAGCACCGGAGTGCACGTGGCCCACGGTCCAGTCGGTGTAGTGGCTCAGGGCGTTGACGGTCTTGATGGACATCATCGGACCTTCGAAGGTCGACATGCCGTAGAAGGACAGGGACACGATCAGGAAGCGCAGGATCGGGTCGTCACGCAGTTTGTGCCATGCGCCGGACAAAGTCATGATGCCGTTGATCATGCCGCCCCAGCTGGGAGCCAGCAGAATCAGAGAGAACACCATACCGACGGACTGGGTCCAGTCAGGCAGAGCGGTGTAGTGCAGGTGGTGAGGACCCGCCCACATGTACGTGAAGATCAGCGCCCAGAAGTGGACGATGGACAGACGGTAAGAGTAGACCGGACGACCAGCTTGCTTGGGAATGAAGTAGTACATCATGCCCAGGAAGCCTGCTGTCAGGAAGAAGCCCACCGCATTGTGGCCGTACCACCATTGCACCATGGCGTCCTGCACACCGGCATAGGCCGAGTAGGACTTCATGGGGCCGACCGGGATTTCCGCACTGTTGACCAAGTGCAGAATCGCCACAGCCAGAATGAAGGCACCGTAGAACCAGTTGGCCACGTAGATATGGCGCACCTTGCGGGTACCCACCGTGCCGAAGAAGACTACGGCAAACGCCACCCAGACCACGGTGATCAGGATGTCGATGGGCCACTCCAGCTCGGCGTATTCCTTGCCGGCGGTGTAGCCAAGCGGCAAAGAGATGGCGGCCAGCAGAATGACCAGTTGCCATCCCCAGAAAGTGAAAGCGGCCAGTTTGTCGCTGAAGATACGAACCTGGCAAGTGCGCTGCACCACGTAGTAGCAGGTTGCGAAAAGACCGCAACCGCCAAAAGCGAAAATCACCGCATTGGTGTGCAACGGACGCAGCCGCCCATACGTGAGCCAGGGGATCCCCAGATTGAGCTCGGGCCATGCCAGTTGGGCGGCGATGATGACGCCAACCAGCATACCCACGACCCCCCAAACCACCGTCATGACGGCGAACTGCCTTACAACTGTATCGTTGTATAGCTCGGCTTTCTGATTTGCAAATGCCATAGTTACCTCTTCTATAAAAACGCTGTGCCGAGTTTCTTGTTAAGGGACGTAAAGGGGGTTGACCAAAATCAAAGCCCTACAAGAAACATTGCTAATTTCTGAGAATACCTGTGAAACGACCTGGATACTTTCACGAATCTTTCAGGATCCGCTCACCTTCGCGCTCGATGTCTTCAAACTGGCCGCGATCAATCGCCCACCAGAGCCCCCCCAGGATGAAAAACACCAGCACCACTGAGAGCGGGATCAATAAATAAAGAATGTCCATTAGATTCCTTTGTGCAGACTCTCCACACGGGAGAGTCGCAATGCATTGGCAACGACTACCAAAGAGCTGCACGCCATGCCCAGACCGGCAAGCCAGGCTGGAAGCAAACCGGCAATGGCCAAGGGTACGCAGGCCGCGTTGTATAGCAGTGCCCAAATCAGGTTCTGACGCACCACCGACAATGTCTTGCGCGCCAGCAGGACCGAATGCACTACCGACATCAGCTGATCCCCCAGAACGACAAAGTCCGATTGTGCCTGCGCCAGCGGCACTGCCTTGCCAAATGCAAATGACACGTGCGCACCTGCCAACACGGGGCCATCATTCAGACCGTCACCCACCATCAGCACGTGGTGACCTTCAGACTGCATGGCACGCAATGCTGCCAACTTGTCTGCTGGCGAACAGCCGCCCCGTGCGTGCGCGATACCAACTTCGGACGCCACACTGCGCACCGAGTCTTCCGAGTCACCGGACAGCAAATGGACCTGCAAACCTGCCGAGTGCAATGCGGCAATGGCTGCAGCCGCTTCACCGCGCAACTCCTCGCGGACCTCGAATGTTGCCAGCCAGCCCCGTTGATCAGCCAAATAAACGCGCGGCGAGTCTGCCGCTTCGGAAGCGACGCCGCAAAATGCGGCAGACCCCAGACGCAGGCTCAGAGGCTCGACGGCATTGCCCGAAACCAGGGTCGCGATTCCTTCCACGCCCTGCCCAGCCCGCTCGGTAACACCTTCGCTGGACCAGCCTGTCGCGCTATAGACGTCCCGCAGACTGGCCTCCACAAGCGCCCTGGAAACCGGGTGCAATGAATGCTTCGCAAGCGCAGAGGCCATTTGAACCGCCTGAGCGGTGGAAACTCCTGCGCGGGTCTGTACATATGCCAAGGCCAAGGTATCCCGTGTCAACGTGCCCGTCTTGTCGAAGACCACGGTGTCCACTTCGGAAAGCGCCTCCAACGCCTGCAAGTTGCGCACGAGCACGCCGCTCCTGGCCATATTGCCGGCTGCGGCCAACATGGCAGCCGGCGTCGCCAGCGACAGTGCGCAGGGGCAAGTCACCACCAGCACCGACACAGCCACCATGAGGGCGCGTTCGGGGTCGGTCTGCCACCACCACAGACAGGCCAGTACAGCAGCCAGCAGCACACCGACGAGAAAAGGCTTGGCCATGCGGTCGGCCAGTTGAGCGGTACGCGGTTTGGTGGTTGACGCACTTTGCATCAAGTCCACAATCTGACCAAACCGGGTGTCCTGACCCAGCGCCTGCACCCGCACCTGCACCGTACTGCTCAGGTTGTGGCTTCCGGCGACCACCTGCGATCCCGGACCGCGCTGCAATGCATGCGATTCACCCGTCAGCAAGGCTTCATCCACCAGGGTTTCACCCTGCTCCACCACTCCATCGGCCGCAAAGGCTTCACCTGGGTGCACGCGCACTAGGTCGCCCACCAGCAATCGGCGTACGGCCACACGCTCAAAAGCGCCCTGCGCATTCAAGCGCTCCAGGCTTTCCGGCAAGCGATTCATCAGCGCTTCCAGCGACCCGGCCGTCTTGTCCCTCAGCCGCAATTCAAGCCAGCGACCGGTAAGCAGAAAGAACACAAACATGGTCAGCGAGTCGAAATACACTTCGCGACCGAACACGCTTGCAGGCTCGAAGGTGCCGAAGGTGCTGACTGCAAACGTGATGGCAATGCCCAACGCCACGGGAAGATCCATGCTGATGCTGCCGCGACGCAAGTCACGCAGGGCATTGCCGAAGAACGGCCCGCAGGAGAACAGCATGACCGGCAGAGAGAGAACCCAGGAAGCCCAGCGCAACAACTGCTCCATCTCGCCGGACAGATCTCCGGGATGGGCGGTGTAGGCCGGATAGGCGTACATCATCACCTGCATCATGCACAGGCCTGCCACCAGCCAACGCCACAGGGCTTTGCGCGTTTCCACGCGTCGCCTCTCGCTTGCAAATACATCGTTGCCCGGCATTGCGCGATAGCCACGCCCCTGCACCGCCTGCATCCAGGCAGAGGGCTTGACGTCCTGTGGCGACCACAGCACCTTGGCACGGTGACTGGCCGCACTGACCTGCACCTGCACTACACCAGGCACCGCTGCGATTGCATCTTCCACGGTGAAACTGCAGGCTGCGCAATGCATGCCTTCAATTACGACGTTGGACTCCCAGCACCCGGGAAATTTGGCAGATGGTCTGCTGAATGCACTCCACTCCTGCGGCTCATCCAGCAGGTGCAGAGACTCTTGGCTGTGGGGCTCCAGTGGAACCAGAGGCGCAGAACTACCCACCGGCGTACGCGGGTCGGGTGACAAGGCTGCAATCGGTTCCAACGTAGCACTGGGCATGGTGCATAGTGTGCCGTTCGCGGAGGATAGTAGCTTGATTCAAATCAAGATGAAAGCAATGAACCTGCTTTCGACACTACAAATCCAGAGAAATGAGCTGATCTTCCCGATATTTGCTGCGCACCTTCTCCACTTCGTCCCAGGCGCGCAAAAAGGCATCTACGCACGCCGGATCGAAATGGGTCCCTCTTCCCTTCTTGAGGAAATCGACGGCCACCGGCACTTCCCACGCCTTTTTGTACGGGCGCTCGGAGGTCAGTGCATCGAACACATCGGCCACCGCAACGATGCGGCTGAAAATAGGGATTTGTTCACCCTTGAGGCCATACGGATAGCCTGAGCCATCAAATTTCTCATGGTGACCGCGGGCAATGTCGGCGCCCGCTTGCAGGAGTTTGGAACTGCTGCCGCTGAGCAACTCATAGCCAAACACGGCGTGTTGCTTCATGACCTCAAACTCCTGCTCATTCAGACGTGCCGGCTTGAGCAGGATCTTGTCCGGGATACCCACCTTGCCAATGTCATGCATGGGAGCCGCCTCCAGCAGCAACTGCTGGTCTTCCTCCGAGAGACCCAGCTCCCGCGCAATCAACATCGAAAAGTGCGCCATGCGCAGAATGTGTGCCCCGGTTTCAGGGTCACGATACTCCGCTGCCTTGGACAGGCGAAAGACGGTTTCCCGCTCCCGGGCCATGATCTCCTTGGTGGCTTTGCGCACTTCGCCTGCCAGCCAGGACGCATGGTCCGCCATGTGCTTACGTGCCTGGTTCAAACTCAGCATGTTGCGGGTACGCGCCAGAAACTCCACCTTGTCAATTGGCTTGGTGAGGAAATCGTTGGCCCCCAGGTCCAGCGCGCGGTAGCGGATCGGCTTCTGGTCGTTTGCCGTAATCATGAGGATGGGCACCAGCTTGCGCCCCGGCATCTCGCGTACCAGGCGAATGAAATCCAGCCCGTCGAGCTCCGGCATCATGTAGTCCACAATGATCAGGTCAGGAACATTGTCCTGCGTCCAAGCCAGCGCCTGCCGGGAGTTCGCAAACACATGCGCTTCGCAGTCGTCGAGCTTCTTAACCAGTGCACTGAACAGAATCAGGTTGATTTCTGTGTCATCGACAATTAAAACGTGTTGCACTGCAGCTTTTCAGTAGGTGTATCTGGTTGAGGGCATCTTAGCCCGAATCACGACGCCGTATTGCCTCATTGCCCCAAGCTGCTGCGCAATGCTGCCTGCAGCAACGCCACTTCGCCTTCAAATGGCTCCACCAGCGCCTGAACGCCAATCCGGTCACCCTGGCGTGCCATGGACTCCATGCGGGCGGCCAGCTCGCTCGCCGGTAGCGCTTCGAACATAGCCAGGGTGGCCTTGAGGGCGTGCGCCGTGTGATGTACCGGGTCCATCGCCCCGGAACTCAGACCAGCGTGAATCTTTGCCAGATCATCGGGCCATTGGTCGAGAAAGGCCTGCGCGACGATTTCCAGTATTTCCTGATCCATGGAGCGCAGCCCGGATGCGTAATCAAACGCCTGGCTTTCCCGGAAAGCTGAGGCCGCCATACCGGAAGCCGCTGTCATGCCTTGCAGCAATTCCTGCAATTCAGACGCCTTGATGGGCTTGGAAATGTAGTCATTCATGCCAGCGGCAATACACCGCTCCCGGTCCGACTCCATGGCATTGGCGGTCATGGCAATGATGGGCACCTGGGCGGCAGGCCCAGGCAGCGCCCGAATAAGACCTGTAGCCTCCAATCCGTCCATCACGGGCATCAGCATGTCCATCAGCACCACATCGAAGGGGTGCGCCTGGATCATCTCCACAGCCACCTTGCCGTTGTTGGCAACCTGCACGTGGTGGCCCCAGCGCTCCAGCAACGCAACGGCAAGCCTCTGGTTGATCGCGTTGTCCTCCACCAGCAGGACCTGAAGCGCCCGACTGCCAGTCAGGTGGGCCTGCGCACCTGCAAGCACCGCCGGAGCAGTAGGTATCGCGCCTTGAACGCGGTCACGATCGACACCTACGCGAATGGTGAAGTGGAATACGCTGCCACGCCCGCTCTCGCTCTCCACCCAGATCTGTCCGTGCAACGCCTGCACCAGTCGGGCCGAAATGGTAAGACCCAAACCAGTTCCACCAAAGCGTCGCGTTGTGGAACTGTCTTCCTGGGAGAAGGCTTCGAAAATACTCTTGAGTTTGTCTGAAGCGATGCCAATGCCGGAGTCACTCACCGAGAAATGCAGCATCAACCCGGCTGGGTCTTCACCGGCCATCTCCACACGCGTGACGACCTCCCCCTCGGCAGTGAATTTGATTGCGTTGCCTAGCAGATTCATGAGGATCTGGCGCAACCGTCCCGGGTCGCCCACGACAAGCCTTGGCAATTCCGGCGCAATGTCGCAGCGCATCTGCAAGCCTTTGTCACGCGCCCGCAGGGCAACCGCCTTCATGGTTTCGTCCAGCGTCTGCGTCAGATTGAAAGGAATGCTTTCAATCTGCAGCTTGCCCGCCTCGATCTTGGAGAAGTCCAGAATATCGTTGATGACCCGCAGCAGGGCATCCGCAGAGCTCTTGATGATGCCCACATACTCGCCTTGCTCCGCATCCAGCACCGTGTCCTGCAACAGCTCAGCCATGCCCAGCACACCGTTCATGGGCGTGCGGATCTCATGGCTCATGTTCGCCAGGAAGTCCGATTTGGCACGGCTGGCGGCCACGGCCTGATCCTTGGCGCGCTGCAGTTCCACTGCAATTTCCTTGGATGCCGTCACGTCGGTCAGGTACCCGTTCCAAACCCAGGCACCGTGTGGCAACTGCCCTGGGTGCGCCTCCCCGTGCACCCAAACCACTGCATTCGTTTGCAGATGCACCAGACGAAAGTCGAAGTGCTGCACCATCGCCTGCGCACTGGCAGGCCCGAGGCTGGCCTCGAAGGAGACGCGATCGTCCGGATGCACTTGCTGCAACAGCAGACGACTGTCTTGCATGACGTCTTCCGCACGCAATCCGCAGATCGCGCTGATGGCCTGGCTCATGAACGGCACCACATAAAAGCCCCTGGGGCCGAGGTAGTACTGGAATATGGCCACGGGCACCTTCTCGGTCACTTCGCGCAAACGCGCATCGGCCTCCTTGCGCTCGGTAACGTCCTGCCAGATGCCGGTAAACAAGGCAGCACCGTCGGGTGTGCGCTCGGGGTCCGGATTGATTTCGGAGCGCATCCATCGCACCGAGCCATCCGGCAGGCGCACCCGGTATTCGCCTCTCCACGGCGCCGTGTTGCGCACGGCATCTATCAGGCCTTCGCGAATGGCGGGACGGTCTTCCTCCAGTACCTGCTGCATGATCAACGTCGCGTCCTCCCTGAGGGCCTTGACGTCCAGCCCCAGCACTTGCTTCACGCGCGGACTGACAAAGGTGAACCGGTCGTAGTCCAGGCCGGCCTGCCACTGAAACACGACGCCGGGCACCGTGTTGGTGATGCGGCGCAGCCGGGCTTCGGCAGCCTTGATGTTGGACTCCATCTGCTTGCGTTCGGTAATGTCCGTGCGAATGGCAATGAAGAAGGTGGGCTTGCCGGCGTCATCCCTGAGCGGCACAAGCGTCGCGTTCACCCAGTACAGACTGCCGGACTTGGCCCGGTTGCAGATCTCGCCGTGCCAGACCTTGCCCGCCAAGATGGTGGCCCACATGCTGGCATAAAAGGAAGCGTGGTGCGTCCCGGAATTGATCAGGCGGTGCGTCTGGCCCAATATTTCCTGCCGCGAATAGCCGCTGATCTGGCAGAACTTGTCATTGGCGTAGGTGATCACGCCATTGACGTCCGTGATGCTCACGATGGCATGCTGGTCCAGGGCGAACTTCTGGTGCGCCAGATCCGTCAGCGCGGCGTGCAAATCCTTCTGACTTTCCTCCTTCTGCCGCACCAGTTCACTCATCAAAGCCGAGAGGCTTTCCAGGTTGTCGTCCACGAAGGCTGCGTCATCCAGATCGACGAACTCCATCAATCCGAGCGCTGTGGTGCGCAGGGAATCCATCGCACGGGTGCGGCTGGCAAGCTCTTCGCGCAGCTTTGCGTTGGACTGCGTCAGCTCGGCAGAGCTCAACTCCAGGCTGCGCGTCTTGAGCTCCAGATCCCGGTCGTTCTGGGCATAGGTTTCATCGACCAGGAGCAGCAACGGCGCCAATCCACGCAATATGGCGCTGGCCTCGGGAGACAGGCCGCCGCTGGAGGCCAGCCCCACCAGTTCCCCTTGAACGGACTCCCACTGCGCCTGCCCGACTCCCAGGGCCCGCCG
Organism: Rhodoferax sp. GW822-FHT02A01; assembly: GCF_038784515.1. Lineage (NCBI taxonomy): Bacteria > Pseudomonadati > Pseudomonadota > Betaproteobacteria > Burkholderiales > Comamonadaceae > Rhodoferax > Rhodoferax sp. GW822-FHT02A01. The sequence goes on along the minus strand of NZ_CP152376.1, from coordinate 4,009,188 downwards.
GATTTGCCGCTCTAACAGCCTGTGCATAGTTCCTCTCGCATCATCGTCAGACCGCTTCCGAAAAGTAGGTGATCGTCATGGTCTGGTTGTGCAGTTTGCAATCCATTTCTTTGTTGAAAGGGCTGATTTCTCCGTAGGAGTAAAAGCCACTGAGCGTGGTCTGCGGCCCCAGCACGTCGGCCACGGCCTCCACCTCTTCCTCCACCCTCCCTCCCATCACCAGTTTGCGCCCCACGCAACTCACCAGCACGGCAAGGCCAGGGCGTGCGGGGGGTGAATCCGGTAGCGCCGCCACCGCTGCAGCCACGGCGCCGTCCACCAGTCCGTCCGTGCTGGCATGCATCAACTTAAGGTAACCGTCCGGGTCAATGTCACCAGCCAGGGTCAGGCTTCCTTCGCTTTCATTGACGCCCAGAATCGTGCGGATCAAGCCCAGCACACTGTGGTCCTTGCCAAGCATGGCAAAAGGAAACAATAGGCCGGATGCCGGAAGTGCTTTGGCATGTTCTCCCAGATAGCGCTTGTAGACCTCCAAAGCCGACTCGCCATCCAGCGCATACAGGACATTGCCGTCACTGCGGGTGACCTTGCGCGCCGGGCCAAACGTGGACCACCCGCCAAACGAGCCATGCGATATGCGCAATGCCGAGCCGTAGAACCCCAGACACACAAGGCGGTCACAACTCACTCCCTGATCGTCCAGTACCCAGGTCTCTTTGAAATCCCCGCCATCGCCAGCCAGGCCGCCCGTGATGAGAACCTGCGGCCCGACCACCTGAGCGATGCCGGCCAACAGCGCACTGCCATTGATCTGCACGCCTTGTCCAAGCAACAACATGGCGCGCAATCCTTCCGCAGGCAATCCACTGGCCAGTCTTTGTCCTGCAGCGAAGGAGTCCTGCATTCCAACCAACACGGTGCTGGCCTGCTCCACATGGCAATTGTCAAATGCCAGTGCCGTCAGCACCAGGCTTGCGTCGCTGACGCCTCGCTGAGAAATTTCACCAGCCGTGGAGCAGCCGGCAATATGGGCTTGTGCAAATACCTGGCGCAAAACACTGGCGCTGTCGCGCAGCGTGGCAACACTGCCAAACGCCAGAACAACCTGTGGCTGAATCGACGCCAGTGGCGACAGTACAGCCGGCTCGGGGCACGAATGGGTGAGAACTAGCTGAGATACACGCACGGCCGCTCTCCCAATACGATTGTTTTTGAATCTTATGGCTCCCGGGAGAATAATACGCCCGAAAACACGGCACTCCGACCGACAAAAGCGCAAGCTGTTGCCATGCCGCAAGGGCCGGTGATTCAAGCCGCAGCGTATTGCTGACGCAGCAGGTTCTTCTGAACCTTGCCCATGGCATTGCGGGGCAATTCAGCAACCAGCACGCAGCGCTTGGGAATCTTGAAATTGGCCAATGAGGCCTTGAGCTCCGCCAGAATCGCCGACGGCAATACCTGTGCTCCAGGCTTGGGAATGACAACTGCCACACCCACCTCGCCGAAGTCTGCATCCGGAACGCCTACCACGGCGCTCTCGGCCACGCCGGGCATGGCGTTGATATAGCCTTCGATCTCGGCCGGATAGACGTTGTAGCCGCCGCTGATGATCAGGTCCTTGCTGCGCCCGACGATGGTGACGTAGCCGTTTGCATCGATACGCCCCACGTCGCCGGTCTTGAAGAATCCGTCGGCCGTGAATTCCTCCGCGGTCTTCTCTGGCATGTTCCAGTAACCTTTGAAGACACTGGGGCCCTTGACCTGGATATGGCCTACTTCACCTGCAGGCAAGGCCGTACCGTCATCAGCCACCACGCGCAGATTCACGCCGGGCAGAGCCGGTCCCACAGTGCCGCCAATGCGCTCACCATCGTGGGGGAAATAAGGGTTGGAAGTCAGCATGACCGTCTCACTCATGCCGTAGCGCTCCAAAATGGTGTGGCCGGTACGGGCCTGCCAATCGGTAAAGGTTTCAATCAGCAGCGGCGCCGAACCCGAGATGAACAACCGCATGTTGCGCACGGCCTCGCGTTGCAGCCCGGGCTCACCCAACAAACGCACGTATAGCGTTGGAACACCCATGAACACCGTCGCCCGAGGAAAGTATTGCAGCGCCACACGGGGCTCAAACCGGGACAGCCAGATCATCTTGCTGCCATTGAGCAGTGCACCGTGTATGGCCACGAACAGACCATGCACATGGAAGATGGGCAAGGCGTGGATCAGCACATCACCGCCCTGGTCAGCGCTTCTCCAGCCCCAGACCTTTTGCAGCACACGCGCATTGCTCAGCAGGTTGCCGTGCGACAGCATGGCGCCCTTGCTGCGCCCGGTGGTGCCACTGGTGTAGATGATGGCAGCAAGGTCGTCCGCATGACACTGTGCCACCGCATGCTCACGCCCAAACTGTGCCGAGCGATCCAACAGCGAGCCGGTGCGGTCATCGTTGAGCGTAAAGACGTAACGTGTGCCCGCCTGAAAAGCCATCTTGCTGATCCAGCCGAAATTGCGGCCAGTGCATACCACCACCGCCGGCTTGGCGTCCCCGATGAAGTAGGCCATTTCCGCACTTTGGTACGCGGTATTGAGCGGCAGGTAGATCAAACCAGCACGCAAGGTCGCCAGGTACAGGATCAGGGCTTCCACCGACTTGTCAACCTGTGCGGCAATTCGTGCGCCAGCTGGCAAGTCCAGCGACTCCAACATATTGGCCACCATGGCCGTGGCCTCTTCCAGGTCTTGCCATGAATAGAGCAGACCGCTGTCCGTCTCAATGGCCACAGACTGCAGATCCGCAGGAACCCCCTGACGCAGGGCGGCAAACAAATTGGCGTTGGGTGAAGGTGTGCTCATAGCCATGTCGGGTGAAGATGTCTAGAAAAGCGGTTTGCGTTTGGCAATGAATGCGTCAATGCCTTCCCTGTGCTCGGCGCTTGGGGCATAACTGTAGGCATTGGATACCGGAGCGCCGGAGCGTAGTGCACGCAGCGTCTGTTTGTTCAGGCGGGCTGCTTGCGGTGCCAGACCTGCTACGCGCTGTAGCAGAGATTCGCAGGCTGCGTCCAGTTCATGCATCGGCAGCACATGGGTAAGGAACCCCTGTGCAGCCATGTGCGCCGCCGGAAAGACCTCGGCGGCAAGCAGCATCGCCCGTGCTGTCATTTCGCCTACTGCGGCGCTCACCAAGGCGGCTTCACGCGGTGCCATGGGAAAGCCCAAACGGGCAATCGGCGCGCCGAACTTGGCATCGTCTGCTGCCAGCCGCAGGTCACAGGCACTGGCGATCTCGACGCCAGCCCCCATGCAAACCCCGCTGATCCGGGCGACGACAGGCACGTCGCAAGCGAGCATGGCCGACAGGGCGCCCCACACGTCGTCTTCGTGAAAGGTCTGCAAGAGGGCTTCATCGAAGCGGAAGTCTGGATATTCGGCGATGTCCCCACCAGCACAAAAATGGCTGCCCGCTCCGCGAACCAGCACACAGCGCACGTCCGCATCCGCTTGCAAGATCTCGAACGCCTGCTTCAGTTCACGCCACATCGCGCGCGACATGGCATTGAGCTTGTCAGGGCTGTTGAGAATGACGGTGGCGATGGAGCCCTGACGCTCCAGACGGATACCAGATTGCATCAGGGTCACTCAGCGCGCGCTGGCCTTTCTGCCAAAGAAGACCCATAGGCCAGCGCCCACCGCAATCATGGGTACGCACAACCACTGGCCCATACTCATTCCGAAGGATAGAAGACCGAGGAAGGCATCCGGCTCCCGGAAGAACTCCGCAATGAAACGAAACACGCCGTAGCCGAAAAGAAAGGCCGCCGCCACACGGCCTTGCTGGGGCGCGGTACGGGCGTACCACCAGAGCAGCACGAACAGCAACAGCCCTTCCATCAGGAACTGGTAGATCTGCGAAGGGTGGCGCGGCATGTCACCGGCGCCCCGGAACACCATGCCCCACGGCAAAGACGGGTCAGCCACACGCCCCCACAATTCGCCGTTGATGAAATTGCCCACCCGGCCCGAGGCCAGACCGGTTGGCACACAAGGCGCCACAAAGTCCGCCACCTGCCAGAAGGGCTTTGCGCGCGAATGCGCAAACCAGACCATGGAGGCAACCACGCCCAGCATGCCGCCGTGAAAACTCATGCCGCCCTGCCACACGGCAAACACTTCCAATGGATGGCTGGCGTAATAGCCCGGTTTGTAGAACAGGCAGTAGCCAATACGGCCGCCGAGCACCACGCCCATCACACCGATGAAGAGAAAGTCCTCGATGTCCTTGCGGCTCCATGCAGCCGAGCCCGTCATGCTGGCATAGGGTTCGTGCCTGAGGCGTCTGCCCGCCAGGAACATGAAAAGGCCAAAGGCAACCAGATAGGTCAAGCCGTACCAATGCACGGCCAGCGGACCTATTTGAAGGGCTACGGGATCAATTTGTGGGTGTATCAACATGCACCGGATTGTGCACAAGCCGCAGCCGGGCTTTCCAGAAGTGTCGCCACGCGCTGCGTAAAACCGCAGTAAAGCTCAGTTCGAGGCATAAAACATCTGCTGATAATGCCTTCTGGCTGCAGACACGCGTAGCAGATAGTCCCGGGTTTCGGCGTACGGAAGGTTGGCACGCAGGTAGTCAAACAACTCATCGGGCTCCATGCCATTGGCCTTGGCCTGGGCTTCACCCAATTTGCTGGTGCTGCCAGTAAAGGCGCGGGACACATTGCCCGGCCCGGTGTTGTAGCCCGAGATCGCGCAGTACTCGCGTGACGGCATGTTGTTGACCCCCTTGGTCCAGTAGTCAAACAGCAGCATGCCCAGGTAGGTGGCGCCCAGCTCGATGTTGTTTTCGGGGTCCATCAGGTATTCCTTGGTCGGCTTGACCGATTCGCCCTTGGCCTTGCGGAAGGCCTCGACGCCACCACTCTTGGGAACCAGCTGCATCATGCCGTAGGCGTCTGCGGACGAAACCGCATTGGGATTGAACCGACTCTCCTGGTAGATGATGCCGAAGATGAGCGCAGGATCAACACCGGTCTTTTGCGCGTAGCGGTTCACCGCATCCAGAAACTTGGGGGCGATCCGGTCCGCAGTCGCGTAGTTGTTGGGGTCGGAGCGGTCACCGGCGCGTGCATCCGGACGCATGTCAGCCGGTTGGCCGGGCTTGACTGGCCCTTTGGGCGGCTTGCGGTTGAGCTTGGCTTCTGCCAGACGATCTGCCTCGGAGCCAATCATGTCGATCTGCACGTAGACCACATCCACCGGATTGCCACCCACCGAGATGCGACGGTTCTGCAGCTTGTTTGCCAACAGGTAATCGGCAAATCGTTCCACGTCTTCGCGGGTCTGCATGACCTTGCGGTTCTGGTCCAGCACAAGGCTTTGCAGGAAAGGCTGTCCATCCAGAATCACGTCGCTGTCCGAAAACACGTCTGCGGACTTGGGATCTTCGGGGGTGAGCAACGCAACCACGACCGCATTGCGGACTTTGAATGCAGCCCGTGGTTCCTGGATGTGCTCGATGCGGATGGTGGATTTTTCATAGTCCACCACGATGCGGTTCTTGTACTGCTCGGTGTACTTCACGTACTTCTTGGGACTGGGCAAGGTTTGCGCTTCCTCGCTGCCCCACTGCTTCTCGCTCTCCTCCCGGACGTTGCCAAACAGCTTGGCCAATTCCTGGCGCAACCGGTCGAAATCAGCCAACAACTGCCTGGGGTCCCGCTTGTAGGAGTCGACCTTGTTTTCAGCCATGCTGGTCAGCATGGCCTTGGGGTCTTTTGACAGGGCCAGATTGATCGCGTGCTGTGTGAGCTGCTCTGTAGAGCATGCTGCCAGTACCAAGCTGGCACCGACCACGGCCAGCCACGCTTTGTTTTTCATGCCTCTCCCCCTGATGACAACCACCCTCCCTAAGGTGGAAGCCTTGACTTTATCTTGAGCCGTCCGAATGCACCAGCCAGGCGGCTTTGCCTATTTGCGCTTGCGGCTTTTGCTCAGGGTGCCTATGTTTTCCCGGTTCGCATCAATGCGATCATTCTTGCGTTTGATCTCTTTTTCCATCGCCCGCTTCTTGGTATAGCCGGACGAGTCTGCCCAACTCCACCACGCTACGGCCAACGCAAAAGGCGACAGCACCCACCACCAGGAGAGATTGGCCACCGGGCCGAACTCCATGTATTTCATGACCAACAACACCAGTCCTAAGCCGACAAAATACATGGGGTCCTCCTAATCTTTCCATTCGACCGACAACACAGCAGGCAGCCGTTTGCGTCTCTACAATGCGATGGACTGACTGTAATGCAATCCAAGGGAAAACATGAAACGCTTTGGCACCCAAATGTTACTTGCCGCCGCTTGTGTGCTGCCAGCTGCGCCCGCGCTGGCAGACCTTGCCTTGGCCACGTCCAAGAATTGCATGAGCTGCCACAACATTGACAAAAAGGTGGTTGGCCCCGCCTACAAGGACGTCGCAGCCAAGTACAAGGGTGACAAGGCGGCTGCGGCGCGCCTCGCTACCAAAATCATGGAGGGCGGTGGCGGCGTTTGGGGTGTGGTGAAGATGCCGTCCAATCCCCAGGTCAATGAAGCCGAAGCCAAGAAGCTGGCCGCCTGGGTGCTGAGCCAGTAGCCTTCACCGCTTCCAGCACAAACAAAAAAGCCGCCCGAGGGTGGCTTTTTCATTGCCTTTGCACGCGATCAGTAGGTTTGTCCCAGCTGATCCAGAATGGCCGGATTTTCCAGCGTGGAAGTATCTTGCGTGATGGCTTCGCCCTTGGCGATGGAGCGCAGCAGGCGACGCATGATCTTGCCGGAACGGGTCTTGGGCAGGTTTTCACCAAAACGGATGTCCTTGGGCTTGGCGATCGGGCCGATTTCCTTGCCCACATGGTCGCGCAGTTGCTTGGCGATGGCCTTGGCCTCGTCGCCCATGGGCAGCGGACGCTTGAGCACCACGAAGGCGCAGACGGCCTCACCAGTCGTGTCATCAGGACGGCCGACCACAGCCGCTTCGGCCACCAGCTCGGTGCAGCTCACCAAGGCGGATTCAATTTCCATGGTACCCATGCGGTGGCCAGAGACGTTCAACACGTCGTCAATGCGACCGGTGATGGTGAAGTAGCCTGTCTTTTCATCGCGAATGGCGCCATCGCCAGCCAGGTAATACTTGCCCTTGAAATCGTCCGGGTAGTAGCTCTTCTTGAACCGCTCCGGGTCACCCCAGATAGTGCGGATCATGGAGGGCCAAGGCTTCTTGACGACCAGAATGCCACCCTGACCATTGGGCACGTCCTTGCCGGTCTCGTCCACGATGGCGGCCTGGATGCCGGGGAATGGCAGCGTGCATGAGCCAGGAACCATGGGGGTGGCACCGGGCATAGGGGTGATCATGTGGCCACCGGTTTCGGTCTGCCAGAAGGTATCCACGATGGGGCACTTGCTGCCGCCCACGTGCTTGTAGTACCACTCCCAGGCGGCCGGGTTGATGGGTTCGCCGACAGAGCCGAGCAGGCGCAGGCTGGACAAGTCGTAGCTCTTGGGGTGCACAGAGTCCTTGGCTTCTGCCGCCTTGATCAGGGAACGAATGGCAGTCGGCGCGGTGTAGAACACGGTGCACTTGTGGTCCTGGATCATCTTCCAGAAGCGGCCTGCGTCCGGATAGGTGGGCACGCCTTCAAACACGATTTCCGTACCGCCAAGTGCCAATGGGCCATAGGTGATGTAGGTATGGCCGGTAACCCAGCCGATATCGGCGGTACACCAGAACACGTCGTCGGCCTTCAGGTCAAACGTCCACTTGGTGGTGAGCGCTGCGTGCAGCAGGTAGCCGCCGGTGCTGTGCTGAACGCCCTTGGGCTTACCGGTGGAGCCGGATGTGTAAAGCAGGAACAGCGGATGCTCGGCTTCGACCCATTCCGGTTCACAGGTGGTGGACTGCCCCTTGATCACGTCATCCAGCCATTGGTCACGGCCGGCGGTCATGGCGATTTCTGAGCCGCTACGCTTGACCACAACGACGTTCTTGACGGAATCGCAGCCACCCAGGGTCAATGCCTCGTCCACGATGGACTTCAGGGGAAGCTGCTTGCCACCGCGCACCTGATGGTCCGCCGTAATGATGGCCACCGCGCCGGTGTCTTCCACGCGGTCACGCAGGGACTGGGCCGAGAAGCCGCCAAACACCACGGAGTGGGTCGCACCGATACGGGCGCAAGCCTGCATGGCCGCTACGCCCTCGATGGACATGGAGATGTAGATGACCACGCGGTCACCCTTCTTGATGCCCAGGGACTTCAGGCCATTGGCAATCTGGCTGGTCTTGTCCAGCAGTTGCTTGTAGGTGATCTTGGTGACTTCGCCACCGTCGGCTTCGAAGATGATGGCAGTCTTGTCGCCCAGGCCCTTTTCCACATTGCGGTCCAGGCAGTTATACGAGGCGTTGAGCTTGCCGTCGGCAAACCACTTGAAGAACGGCGCATTGCTTTCGTCCAGCACTTGGGTGAAAGGCACCTTCCAGCTCAGCAACTCCTTGGCCAGGCGGCTCCAATAGCCCTCGTAGTCAGTCTCCGCCTCCTTGCACAGGGCGTCATAGGCCGCCATGCTGGGAATGGCGGCGTTCTTGACGAATTCCGCGTTGGGCAAGTAGACGGGCAATACGCTTGCGCCTTCGGTTGTTGTGCTCATTTGGGTTGTCTCCTCGGTTGATTCAAAACTGGGCGGATGTTGGTGCCAAGCACTTACAAATCACTGACTCCATGCACTGCAATGACCTGCGTCAGCCAGCAGTGAGGTGGATTGGCTAAACTTGCAGGCTGATTGCAACTCCCCCTCTACGGTATTTCTACCATGACCACCTCCATCCGCCAAGCTGACCTGATCGAATCCGTCTCTGCTGCACTGCAGTACATCAGCTACTACCACCCGGCCGACTACATTGCTCACCTCGCCCGCGCCTACGATCGCGAACAGAGCCCGGCTGCCAAGGATGCCATCGCGCAGATTCTCACCAACAGCAAGATGAGCGCCACCGGACACCGCCCCATCTGCCAGGACACCGGCATCGTTAACGTGTTCCTCAAGGTGGGTATGGACGTGCGCTGGGAGGGCTTTACGGGCAGCCTGGATGACGCCATCAATGAAGGGGTACGCCGTGGCTACAACCATCCCGATAACACTTTGCGCGCCAGCGTGGTCGCCGACCCTGAATTCCTGCGCAAGAACACCAAGGACAATACGCCTGCGGTGATCTTTACCGAAATCGTCCCCGGCAACACCGTAGAAGTAACCGTGGCTGCCAAGGGGGGTGGCTCGGAAAACAAGAGCAAGATGATCATGCTCAACCCAGGTGACTCGGTGGTGGACTGGGTACTGAAGACAGTGCCGACCATGGGTGCCGGCTGGTGCCCGCCCGGCATGCTGGGCATCGGCATTGGGGGCACCGCTGAAAAGGCCGTTCTGATGGCCAAGGAAAGCCTGATGGACGATCTGGACATGTACGAGCTGCAGGCCAAGTCTTCCAGCGGCGCCGCTTTGACCCAGACCGAAGCGTTGCGTCTGGAACTGTTTGAGAAAGTCAATGCACTGGGCATTGGTGCGCAAGGCCTGGGCGGCCTGACCACGGTGCTGGATGTCAAGATCAAGATGTACCCGACACACGCCGCCAGCAAGCCCGTGGCCATGATCCCCAACTGCGCGGCTACCCGCCACGCCCACTTTGTGCTCGACGGATCCGGCCCCGTCTACATCGATCCGCCCAGCCTGGACCTGTGGCCCAACGTCAACTGGACGCCTGACTACGTCAAGAGCAAGAAGGTGGACCTCAACACCCTGACCAAGGCGGAGGTCGCCAGTTGGAAGCCGGGCGACACACTGTTGCTGAACGGCAAGATGCTTACTGGTCGCGATGCCGCGCACAAACGCATCCAGGGCATGCTGGCCAAGGGCGAGAAATTGCCGGTGGACTTTACCAACCGTGTCATTTATTACGTGGGACCGGTCGATCCTGTTGCCGGAGAGGCCGTAGGCCCCGCCGGCCCCACCACCGCTACCCGTATGGACGGCTTCACCGAAATGATGCTGGCACAAACTGGCCTGATTGCCATGGTCGGCAAGGCCGAGCGCGGTCCTGTCGCCATCGAAGCCATCAAGAAGCACCAAAGTGCCTATCTGATGGCTGTGGGCGGAGCTGCATATCTGGTCAGCAAAGCCATCAAGCATGCAAGGGTTGTAGGTTTTGAAGACCTGGGCATGGAAGCCATCTACGAATTCGACGTGGTGGACATGCCGGTCACTGTGGCAGTGGATGCCGGCGGCACCAGCGCCCACATCACCGGACCAGCCGAGTGGCAAAAGAAGATCGCCACCGGAGAGTTCAAGAGCATTCCGGTAACTTCTGCCTGAGACCTTTGGAACGCAACGTGGTTGACCGTCGCCCCATCGGCGTCTTCGACAGTGGCGTAGGTGGTCTGAGCGTACTGCGCGCGCTTCAGGCCGAAATGCCTCAGGAAAACTATGTGTACGTGGCAGACAACGGCCATGCACCTTACGGCGAACGCGATGATGAGCATGTGTTGAAGCGTTCACATGCCATCACCGACTACCTTATCGCCCAGCACGATATCAAGGCTCTGGTCGTCGCCTGCAATACAGCGACGGCTGCTGCAATTCACTTGATTCGTGCAGCCTACACGCAGATCCCCATCGTGGGCATCGAGCCTGCACTCAAACCTGCTGCCGCCCAGAGCAAGACCGGATTGGTCGGTGTCATGGCGACACGCAGCACCCTCAACAGTGAGAAATTCCACAAGCTGCTGGAGAGTTTGCACGGTGCAGCAACCTTTGTGCTGCAACCGTGCGACGGGCTCGCCATATCGATTGAGCGATCTGATACGCAACGGATCAAGGCGCTCTGCAAGGAGTACACGGCTGCCATGGGGGCGTTTGGATGTGCAACAGGTGAAATAGATACGCTGGTGTTGGGTTGTACCCATTTCACCTTTGCGTCTCAGGAGTTGATCGCTTTGATTGGGCCGGATGTCACCTTGCTGGAAGGCGGCGCTCCAGTCGCTCGGCAAACCCGGCGTCTGCTAGAAAAGCCATTGCAAGCCGCCGACATTTCGTCATCTGGCAACGAAATATCAAACAACCCTACGATCCAGTTCTATTCCACCGGAGACACCCTTCTTATGGACTCCGCGGTACGGCGCTGGCTTGGCAGCGAAAGCAAGACACAACCGCTCTCTGTCGGCTAATGCACTGTGCACGGCCCTCTCCGGTTGCCGTGAAATTGGTCAAGCAGCCAGACTATCGACCATTTGGCGCGGCCAGATGCGCGCCCACAAGCGCTCAACCTCCGAATTACCCCGCAAGGCGGCTAGGCGCGGATCATCCCTTGACCATGCGAACTGGGGAACGCCGCGCTCGCATGCATCTTGCAACAATGCAATGGCCTTCTCCGGCTCACCCAGGGCGAGGTAAACAGGTGCAATGGACGCTGAGGGTTGCGGCAGGTTGGATTTTTCAATGGCACCCAGTACATCCCAGGCCTCTTCGTGACGCCCCGCGTATGCCAGCGCGTACGCTAGCGGCGTATGCATCAGCGGTGTGTGGGGGGCCAGTTCCATCGCCCGCCAGCCAAAGGAGACAGCCTCATCGTGCATCCCGTTTACGGATGCCAGAATGGACGCAATGCCCTGTGAGTTGTCAACCGTCGGAAAACGTTTAGCCAGATCGAGTGCCACTTGCAAGGCTTCCGCATTGTTTCCTGAAAACATGAGATAGAGCGCCAAAATCGAATTCACCGCATGGCTCACTGAATTGAGCTCCAGCGCGCGGCGCATCATCGTTACTGATTCCTCATGCCGCCCGGCTGCCTGCAGTACCCAGCCCCTGAACATATTGCTCACCCAGAAATCCGGATCAATGGCCATGGCGCGGTCCAGATCCTCCATTCCACGCTCACAGTCGCGATCTATCATCACCCGTACCCATCCCTGAATCGCCAAAGCAGACGTGGACTGGGGATCAATATTCAACGCGGTCTTGGTGGCCTCTTTGGCCAGCCAACCCGCTTCGCGTGGAGGGCGCAGGGAGCGCAAGGCCTGCACAATGCGGATTTCAGCCAAGGTGGCCCATGCCGCCGCAAAGGACGGATCCAGGTTGATGGCCAAGCGTACGGCATTGGCTGCGGCATCAATATCTTCCACCGATTGCCGGGCCAGAAACTCCCGCGCACTCATGAGCGCAGTGATTGCGCCAGGGCGGGCCGAATGTGTCAGTGCGTTCAGTGAAGAAGACTCTTTCATTGTTGTCTCACGGATGGCTGCAGTGATCCGAAATCCCGAGTTGTATATGGTCTCAACCACCTCGGGCCCACCCGAGGACTGCATGGCCACCCTTAACCGGTAGACGGTGCGGGAAACACTTTCATCAGATGTCTCATTGGTACCCCACACCTTGATCATCACCTCTTCCTTGCGTACGATTTTTCCGCGTGCCTCCAACAGGGTATGCAACAGGCCCTTTTCCTTGGGGGGAAGATGGATCGGTTGTCCGTCGCAGACCAACCCGGCATGCAGGTCGAATGTGTAATTTGCGAATTTGTACAAAATGGTCATAGTTCCGCAAAGCGCTGTCGCTTCCCCGCTTGTGAATTGTCTGAAGTGCAGAACCGGTAAGGCGCGACACCTGTCTCGGTTCTTCGGTTCGGAACTATCGCGCGCCTTGGTTGTTTTGGGAGGCTTCTTTGTACTGACGCGAACAATTGCGGCAATTTCTGTACAAACGACGTCAGATTCTTCGACGAATTACCACTGTCAATGATTCATATTGATTCAGCGTCGGGGGCTTTTTCGGCACATTTGATCGACTCTCCAGCGCCAAACCAGTCAATTTCTGAAAATTTGATGAGTGGACTGAAAATGCTACAGCGAACCTTCTGTGTAAGCGCGCGGCCAACCCATGTTGACCGCTGAGAGCTGCCGCGGTAGTCCGTCAGGTGGTAGTGGATTGCCAGCGATGCGGCAATAGCTCGCCGATCTGGCTGGCCCGTTGTGTAGGCAGCCGGGTGAGCACATCTTTCAGGTACGCATAGGGATCATGCCCATTCATGCGTGCTGACTGGATCAGGCTCATGACTGCCGCAGCCCGTTGGCCTGCGCGCAGACTCCCGGCAAACAACCAGTTGTTGCGGCCAATGGCAATGGGGCGGATTTGGTTCTCGATCCAGTTGTTATCCGCGGGAAGCCGTCCGTCATCGACGAACCGGGTGAGCGCCTCCCATCGCCGCAAGCTGTAGTCCAATGCTTTGGCGGTGGCTGAACTGGCGTGCACCTTCTGGCGCTGCAAGCCCATCCATTCATGCAAGGCATCGAGCACGGGCTTGGCCTTTTGTTGGCGGATGCGCTGGCGTTCCATTGCATCCAATTCCTTGACCTCGCGCTCGATCTCGTAGACCAGTGCAAACTGTGCCAGCGCAAACTCGGCGATATAGCTCTTGCTGGCGGCGTGCAGATCGAAGAACTTGCGCCGCGCATGGGCCAGACACCCCACCTCCGTCACACCGCTGGCGATCAGTGCTTTGTAGCCGCTGAAATCATCGCAGGTGAGACTTCCGCGCCAGTCCTCCAGGAACTTGCGTGCATGCTCGCCAGCCCTGGACTCGCAGAAGTCATACACCACGGCCCTCATGTCCTCGAAGGCTCCGGGCGCATAAGCCCATAGGTAGGCGCGATGCGTCTTGCCATCGCCTGGCTTGAGCATCGACACTGGCGTTTCATCAGCATGCAGTACACGATGTTGCAGCATCTCAGCCTTCAGTGCATCGACCAGGGGCTGCAGGCGCACGCCACAAGTTCCCACCCATTGCGCCAGAGTGGAGCGCGGGATGGCCAAACCGGCCCGACCGAAGATGCTCTCTTGGCGGTACAGCGGCAGATGGTCCGCGTACTTGGCCACCAGCACCTTGGCCAGCAGTCCGGCGGTGGGGATACCCTTGTCGATAACGTGCGCTTCGATCGGCGCCTGGGTGATGGTCTCGCACTTGGCACATGCCCACTTGCCGCGCACATGACGCTCCACGGTAAAGACGCCGGGCACATAGTCCAGCTTCTCCGCTACGTCCTCGCCAATGCGCTTGAGCTGGCAGCCACATTGACACGTGGTGGAGTCGGGTTCATGGCGAATCTCCCGGCGTGGCAGGTTGACCGGCAACGGTTGGCGTTTGGCCTGCCGCTTGTCCTGCGCAGGAGATACCGGCAGGCTTAGCTGCTCAATCTCTGCGGCCACGGCTGCCAGGTCCGCATCGATCTCGTCTTCGAGCAGGCTGCGCTGATCGGCGCTGAAGCGTTCAGACTGGGCGGCGAATTTCATGCGCTTGAGCAGCGCGTTCTCGTAGGTGAGTTTTTCGTTGAGGGCCTGGCTGTGGCGCAGTTCCGTGAGCAGTCGGGCTGTCATCGCGCGCAACTGCTCGGCGTTCAGGTTCTCCAGGGATTGCGGCTCCACCACCATGACCACGACTGTGCCAGAGTCGCTGTGTGCAGGCCATTGGCGCATGCCCCAATTGGCAGGTAGGGCCTATGCCGCCCGCGATCACACCACGGTAATGGCGCCGGCCTGTCCCACGCGTTTCCAGGGTAGGCCCAGCACCAAGGCATCGAGCTGGACTCGGTCCAGACTGCAGTGGGTGTCGCAGTCAGATGCCCATATGAACTTGCCCTGGTGTAGCCGGCGTGCAGCCAGCCAGATGCCAATGCCGTCATGCACCAGGATCTTGAGCCGGGTGGCGCGCTTGTTGGCGAACACATAGGCATGGTGAGGCTGTGCGGCACCGAAGACAGCGATCACGCGGGCCAGCGCTGTATCGGTTCCAGCGCGCATGTCCAGCGGTGCAGTCGCCAGCCAGACTGAGTCGATGCGGATCAACGCAGCAACTCACGCAGCACTTGTGCACATTGCGCAGCGCCCGTAAGTGGCCAGCGCACGCTCACGGTGGCACCGCCGCGCTGGATTTCAATGTGGATGGTCTCACCGGTGTGAGCAGGCTGCGGTGCCTCTGGTAGGTGCTTCATCGCTATGGCATCCGCATTGCCTGCCCCTGAAAGCTGCAGCGGCACGAAGGTTGCTGCCGTCTGTTGCAGCTCGGTCAGCACCCTGCGTTGGCGCTCCTCGCGTATCCAGCGGTGCACCATGTTCGGGTTGATGCCATGGCCCAGCGCAATGCCCGCCAGGGATGCGCCTGGCTGGCGACACTGCTCCAACACCGATGCCTTGAATTCCACGCTGTACTCGCGCCGCTTGAGGCGCTGCACTGTCGACACTTGATCCATAGTCTCCACGATCTCCTTCGTGGGGACGATGCCTGATCACCAAGGTCGATTCAATATGGGATGGCCGGACGCTTACCCTTCTGTGGCTATATGCGGTGCTGAATGGGGAGATTTGTGCCCGTAGATCCAACGCCTGGCGTTTGCAGTACACATTGGGAGGTGACAGAGAGCATAGGCAGTAGCCAATGGCCAGCCCGACTGGACTCGAACCAGTTACCCCGAACTTAGAAGGTTCGTGCTCTATCCTGATGAGCTACGGGCTGTTTGGCTCGGGATTTTACGCGGAGTTCACGCAATACAAGTCTTGAGAAGAGCGTCAAACAAAAGCGCCAACTAGACTCTAATCGGTTAAGACCGAACAAAAGTCGAGTGTTTTATAAACTTGGGAGCCACCACGCGGGTTCGTATAGCGATTTCTACGGCGTTGGCGAGCCGCCATACCACAGGCACATTAATGAGTGCCTGTGTCACCCAAAATACTGGTCGCAACGCAGCGCTTAAACGTAAGGAAGCACTAACGGCTGCTGCAACGTCATCACGACCAAGCTCCCTGGCGGCGGCCAAGATTTCCAAATACTCGGAACGTACGCCCTTAGTCATCGCCAGAATCCTAGAAACTTTATCAAGAGAATACTCTGACCAATCGAAGGCAGCCCCCATAATGTCGCGTCGACCCAATGCATCAATGGTGACCATAGTTCTGAAGCATTTCTCACAGTTAGAGCAGTTATGCTTTGCTTCGGCTTGACAAACATGAAGGGAAGCAATGCCCTGAGGCAAACGAGTTACAAATTCGGTTTTCTGCACGCGGTTGAATGCGGCACCGTCGTGAACCATAGTCGTAGTTGATGTGCTGAACAACGAATCAACCATTGGATGCGACCCCCAGGGAAAGAGCTGACCATAAGGATTGGTCGATCCCCACACCGCCGAAGAGTAGCGCTTCTCCAATAGCAAGCTGATAAATGCCAATCCGCAAGCATGTGTTAGTGGTCCCCAGCGTCGGCGCCAAGCAGTATTGTGTTCTCGCAAGTTGGTTCGTACCACGTAATGAGGCAGCCCAACATCGGCCGCGGCACTAGTCAACATGGTTCGTAGCGGCTCAATACCGGCCAAGTCATACACTCCTACGTCAAACCCCCATACTGTCAATAGCTCATCCGTACGTCCAACATCAGGCATATCAGGCAACCCAAGTCGGCGGCCGATGTTGAAGTAGCTATCGACACCGCCCGAGAAAAAGGAAGCCGTCTTATTGCCGTTGGGCTTTTCAGTCAGGCGCGGCGCCGTAATCCGGACCGGCTTCAAATCCGTAAACCACTGGCACCAAGTTGCCAGTACTCCGGCCAAGTTCTCGCGCAACAGATCATCTACTGGCAAATCGAGTTCAATGTCCTCACCAATACAGGCAGCTATCGGCAGCATCACCAGTAACCATGGATTCCCGGACGTGGACAAGCTGGATTCCAAAGTGGTTGGAACTTCCGCCCATATTTCCATCTGCTGACCGCTAGTGGACACAATCGTGGACGAGATTCTGATCACGCCGCCCCCGGTTTGGCGCTTGACTTCTGTGAGTTTCATGACGCCATTAGGCAGCGCCGCTCGATCTTTGTAAATCCAAATTGTTATACCCAAACGACACAAGCGCGTCACGTTTCGTGACTAA
Source organism: Rhodoferax sp. GW822-FHT02A01 (assembly GCF_038784515.1). Lineage (NCBI taxonomy): Bacteria > Pseudomonadati > Pseudomonadota > Betaproteobacteria > Burkholderiales > Comamonadaceae > Rhodoferax > Rhodoferax sp. GW822-FHT02A01. The sequence goes on along the minus strand of NZ_CP152376.1, from coordinate 3,992,196 downwards.
TACCTGTAGTATTCGCTGCTTTTTGTTCGAAAACTCCAAGCAGACATGGATTGCGACGAAGACTTACGCGCATTCACCGAAAACTGCAATCTCAGATTTGGCTCGCCCGATCATTTAGTGAGTAGATGCCTGTCCAGTGGAAACTGGACACGCACACACGAGATTTGAGGGTTTCATTAGGCGAAACCAATCACAATTCTCCATGACGACGTATCGCCCTGTAACCCTGGAAAACAAAAAAGCGACTGTCTGAACACGCAGACAATCGCTTAGTTGTTGAAATACAAGAGGAAATAATGGTCGGGGCGGCGGGATTCGAACTCGCGACCCTCTGCTCCCAAAGCAGATGCGCTACCAGGCTGCGCTACGCCCCGACAGCTGGTATTCTAACCTGAGCCCAGCTGCTGTCCTTTGCAGAACGTATTATTTTTCACTACCTCACCACCGTTCTATCCCATGCCCCTGCATCCCCGACTCCCTTGGCTCGAAGAAAGCGACGCGTTTCCCGTAGTCGAACGGGCTTGGTCCGCAAACACTGAAGCCCCGGGCCTGCTGGCAGCGGGTGGGCAGCTCAGTGTTCCCAATTTGCTTGCTGCCTACTCGAACGGCATATTTCCCTGGTACAGCGAAGGTCAGCCGACGCTTTGGTGGAGTCCTGATCCGCGCATGGTGCTGCAAACCGGCCAGTTTCGGCTGCACCGATCGCTCAAGAGAACCATCAAAAAGTTTCAGGCCTCCACAGGCTGCGAAATCCGCTTCGATTCCGCATTCAATCAAGTCATCAGCAACTGTGCTTTGGCAAGCAGACGAGGCCAAAACGGCACCTGGATACTCCCCGAAATGGTGGATGCATACCAAACTCTGCACATGCACGGCTACGCGCACAGCGTTGAAACTTGGATTGAAGGCCAGTTGGCGGGCGGCCTTTACTGTGTGGCCATAGGCCAAGCCGTTTTTGGCGAGTCCATGTTTGCCCATCGCAATGACGCCTCCAAAATGGCGTTGGCGGCGCTGGTTGGTTTTTGCCTTCAAAATGGGGTGGAGTCGATTGACTGTCAGCAAAATACCGGACATTTGGCGTCACTTGGCGCTGCGGAAATTCCGCGCTCCCAATTTGTGGCAAAGGTCCAGGAGGCCACACGGCACCCAGCACTTGAGTGGAAGTTTGACGCCCTATACTGGCAGCATATTCTGGACACCTGATGATGACGCTGTGACCGATCTCAAGGACCTTCCGCTTCAGACGCTGCAGTTCTATGCCACCGCGCCTTATGAGTGCAGCTACCTGCCTGCACGGATGGCCCGGTCTCAGGTTGCCACGCCCAGTCATCTGATCAACAACTCAACCTATTCTGAATTGGTGGGGCGCGGCTTCCGTCGCAGTGGTGTGTTCACTTACAGGCCCTATTGCGACGGGTGCCGTGCCTGCACACCGCTTCGCGTGCCGGTGCACGGATTCAAGCCCAATCGAAGCCAAAGAAGGGCCTTGAATCAGCATGGGGGACTGGCGGTGCGCGTCATGAAGCTAGTGTTCGATGATGAACATTACGCTTTGTACTTGCGCTACCAAAACAGCCGCCATGCGGGTGGTGGCATGGACGAGGACAGTGTGGATCAATATGCGCAGTTCCTTCTGCAAAGCCGGGTGAACTCGCGATTGGTCGAATTTCGTGACGTGCGCCCTGACGGCACGCTGGGTACGCTGAAGATGGTCTCCATTCTTGACGTCCTCGACGATGGTCTGTCTGCGGTCTACACCTTTTACGAGCCAGAAGAAAGAGGCAGTTTCGGTACTTACAATGTCCTATGGCAGATCCAGCAGGCCAGGGACCTCGGTCTGGAGCATGTTTACCTGGGATATTGGATTCAGAACAGCGCCAAAATGGATTACAAGGCACGCTTTGCGCCCTGCGAAATTCTGATCGACGGAAAATGGCAGGTACTGAACCAGACCACGCGCGAATTGGCCTGATACTTGAGCATGGCAAAAAAAGACCCCGACCTACCCAGCGCCCCGACAGTGCAAGTCATTGAGCGAATGTTTACGCTGATTGACGTACTGGCTTCCCGGGAAGAACCTGTATCTCTCAAGGAGATCAGTGAGAAGGCCGGTTTGCACCCATCTACTGCGCACCGAATTCTCAATGATCTGGCAACAGGTCGTTTTGTGGACAGACCGCAACCGGGCAGCTACCGCCTTGGCATGCGCCTGCTGGAGCTAGGCAATCTGGTCAAGGGCAGACTCAATGTTCGTGATGCCGCCCTTGCGCCGATGCGGGAACTGCACAAGCAGATCCAGCAGCCCGTCAATCTGAGCATGCGCCAGGGCGATGAGATTGTGTACGTGGAGCGCGCTTACAGCGAACGCTCGGGGATGCAGGTCGTCCGCGCCATTGGAGGGCATGCGCCTCTGCACCTGACTTCGGTCGGCAAGCTCTTCCTCGCCGCTGATGACCCGCAGCGCATACGTGCCTACGCCGCCAGAACAGGACTGCACGGAAACACCAAGAACAGCATTACCAACCTGGAAGCACTCGAGCGTGAGCTCAGCAAAGTTCGCCAATATGGGCAGGCCAGCGACAACGAAGAACTGGAGCTGGGTGTGCGTTGCATGGCAGCCGGAATTTACGACGATCAGAACAAGCTGATAGCCGGCCTATCGATTTCGGCACCTTCTGGTCGCCTGGAAGATGAATGGTTACCCAAGCTGAAGGAAACTGCACGCCTCATTTCGGAGGCATTGGGCAACAAGCCTGGCGGCACGCACTAGGGGCTTGGAATAAACCAAGCCTTGAGATTAATTTGAAATTACCCTTTGGTCAGCCACACGAGCGGCCAAGGGGGAGCTTTTACGACTCAGTATTGGACTGTTTTCTACCCAATGTCTGACGCGCTCAGCATCAGCAATACGACTCAGCTTTCCTGCGGAGTCCAGGAAAACCATGATGAGCTTGCGTCCGGCAATCTTTGCCTGCATCACAAGGCACTGTCCCGCTTCATTGATGAAACCGGTCTTCTGGATGCCTATGTCCCAGGCAGGATTCTTCACCAAACGATTGGTGTTGTTGAACTGCAGCGTGCGACGCCCCACTTCCACTTGGTAGCCAGTTGACGTGGAGAGCTCACGCAATGTCGGATCGCCGTACGCAAAATTGACCAAAGTGGCCAAGTCCCGGGCACTGGATTGGTTCTTGCTGGACAGACCCGTAGGTTCCGCATAGCTGGTGTCTTGCATGCCCAGGCTCTTCGCCCTGGCATTCATCAGCTCGACAAAATGAGCCAAACCGCCGGGATAGGTCCGGCCCAGTGCGTGGGCGGCGCGGTTCTCGCTGGACATCAGCGCCAGATGCAGCAATTCACCACGGCTCAACTCAGTGCCAACAGCCAATCTGGAACGACTACCTTTTTCCGTGTCGACATCAGCCTGTGTAATCGTGATGGACTCATCCATGGGCAAATGCGCCTCGCTGATCAACAGACCCGTCATCAGCTTGGTAATGGACGCGATTGGCAAAACCGCCTGCTCATTCTTGCTGAACAACACCTCCTTGGTGTCCTGATCAACAACAAGGGCGACACTGGATTTGAGCGCCAGTGGGTCGCGCTCACCGTGCAATCCTGCGAGCTGACCAAACGATGGCTGACTTGGGACGACATCTACCGCTTTACGAGCAACCTGGCGCGCCGCATGCTTCTTGACCGGACGTTTCACACTGTCGGAGGCCTGAACGGCATTGGCTGCCAACGGCATTACTGCCATCCATCCAACCAAAGCCAACAGAGCAATCTTCAATTTATTTTGATTCACAGTGGATTCCAATCGTTCAGCGGGGCAAATCAGGGCACAAAGTCGGCATCACGCGCACTGGTGATGACAAGTGTAATCAAGAAACTTATGCAAGATCAAGTACTTGCACGACAAACTTCAAGAAAAACAGGGCCAGAAGATGTTTACCCTTGCGCTGCAACCCGGTCCGACTTGCTCTGAAGCTTGTTCAACGCGCTCAGATAGGCTTTCGCCGACGCCACCACGATATCGGGGTCGGCGCCCACGCCGTTGACCACTCGACCACTGTTTTGCAGGCGCACCGTGACTTCGCCCTGACTTTCGGTTGAACCACTGATGGCATTCACCGAATACAGGATCATTTCCGCGCCGCTTTGGACATGCGACTCGATCGCCTTGAGGGATGCGTCGACCGGCCCATTGCCATCCGATTCGCCTTTGACCTCCTTGCCGTCCACGGTGAATACGATGCTGGCGTGGGGGCGCTCACCAGTCTCGCTGTGCTGCGACAACGACACAAACACGTACTTTTCCTTGTCGTGCAGAACGTTTTCCTCGCTGATCAAGGCAAGAATGTCTTCATCGAATATTTCGCTCTTGCGGTCGGCAAGTTCCTTGAAGCGCGCAAATGCCGCATTGACTTCGGCCTCGCTCTCCATCTGCACCCCCAGCTCCTGCAACCGCTGCTTGAAGGCGTTGCGGCCGCTGAGCTTGCCCAGAATGATTTTGTTGGCGGTCCAGCCCACATCCTCTGCACGCATGATCTCGTAGGTATCACGTGCCTTGAGGACGCCATCCTGGTGAATACCGGACGCGTGCGCAAAGGCGTTTGCCCCCACCACGGCCTTGTTCGGTTGGACTACGAACCCGGTTGTCTGGCTGACCATCCGGCTGGCCGCCAGGATATGGCGGGTATCTATGCCCAACTCCAGACCGAAGTAGTCCCTGCGTGTCTTCACGGCCATCACAATTTCTTCCAGGCTGCAGTTGCCGGCACGCTCGCCCAAACCATTGATGGTGCATTCCACTTGCCGGGCACCACCAATCTTCACGCCAGCCAACGAGTTCGCCACGGCCATGCCCAGGTCGTTGTGGCAATGCACCGACCAGATGGCTTTGTCCGAATTGGGGATGCGCTCGCGCAGATTCTTGATGAAGTTGCCATACAGCTCAGGAATGGCGTAGCCGACTGTGTCCGGCACGTTGATGGTCGTGGCACCTTCATCAATCACCGCTTCCAGCACGCGACACAAGAAGTCCGGATCACTGCGGTACCCGTCCTCGGGACTGAATTCGATGTCAGCGACCAGATTGCGGGCAAAGCGTACCGCTTGCTTGGCCTGCTCCAACACCTGCTCCGGTGTCATACGCAGCTTCTTCTCCATGTGGAGCGCAGATGTCGCAATAAAGGTGTGGATGCGAGCCTGCTTGGCGCCCTTCAGGGCTTCTGCCGCACGCGAGATGTCCCTATCGTTGGCACGTGACAAGGAGCACACTGTGGAGTCCTGAATGGTATTGGCAATCAATTGCACGGCTTCAAAATCGCCGTTGGAACTGGCTGCAAAGCCCGCTTCGATCACATCCACCTTCAGACGCTCCAATTGGCGCGCAATGCGCAGCTTTTCGTCCCGTGTCATGGATGCGCCAGGAGATTGCTCTCCGTCGCGCAAGGTGGTGTCGAAAATAATCAGTTTGTCGGCCATATTTTTGTTCTCCTCAATTCTTCAGTTAATGTAAGCCGCGCTCATCCGGCTCATCCGTTGACGTGCTGATCACGCTGGTCTGCAAACCACGCGCCTTGCGCACACCGTACACCACATATCCGCTCAGGCCGTACAACACAAACAACCCGAATATCACCTTGGGCGGATCCAGGTTCACAACGGCAATGACCAAGGCCACGGCAACAATCACCGCAAACGGCACGCTGCGTTTCATGCTGAGGTCCTTGAAACTGTAAAAGGGAACATTGGTGACCATGGTGAGTCCGGCATACAGAGCCACAAAGAAGGTGGGCCACATCAGCTCTTCGCCTTTGATTCCCAGATCCGTGGTCAACCAGATGAAGCCCGCCACGAGTGCTGCTGCGGCCGGTGATGGCAGGCCTTGAAAGTAGCGCTTGTCTACGACCCCTGTGTTCACATTGAAACGTGCCAGGCGTAAAGCGGCACAGGCGCAATAAACAAATGCGGCGAACCAGCCCCAGCGACCCAGCCCGCGCAGAGCCCATTCGTAGGAAATCAGCGCTGGTGCAGCCCCGAAAGACACCATGTCCGACAGGGAGTCCATCTGTTCACCGAATGCGCTTTGGGTATTGGTCATGCGCGCCACGCGGCCATCCAGACTGTCCAACACCATGGCGCAAAAGACACCCACTGCGGCCATGTTATAGCGAGCATTCATGGCCATCACGATGGCGTAGAAGCCACCGAACAAAGCCGCCAGCGTAAATAAATTGGGAAGAATATAGATGCCCTTGCGGGGCTTGCGAACAGGCGCGGCTTCGCCGTCCTGGTTGGCGGAATCGCTTCCATCTTGCATATAAATTCCTGACCTTTTTTCAACAACCATCGAGAGTCGACGCACAGCACACAGCGGCTGTGCCAGCACGCCAGTGTAAGCGCAGAGTGCATTGTCGCAGGCCGCGCATGCACCATGGAAAAAGGCCACCGAAGTGGCCTTTTTTGCTGTTGATGCAAAGATCAGTTGCGGGTCTGGTCGACCAGCTTGTTCTTGGCAATCCAGGGCATCATGGCGCGCAGCTTGGAGCCCACCACTTCGATCTGGTGTTCCGCAGTCAGGCGGCGGCGAGCGGTCATGCTGGGATAGCCGGTGCGGCCTTCCAGAATGAACATCTTGGCGTACTCACCCGTCTGGATGCGCTTGAGCGCGTTGCGCATGGCTTCACGGCTTTGGGCGTTGATGACTTCGGGGCCTGTCACGTACTCACCATACTCCGCATTGTTGGAGATGGAGTAGTTCATGTTGGCGATGCCGCCTTCATAGATCAGGTCCACGATCAGCTTGAGTTCGTGCAGGCACTCAAAGTAGGCCATTTCAGGCGCATATCCAGCTTCCACCAGGGTCTCGTAACCCATCTTCACCAGTTCCACGGCACCGCCACACAGAACAGCCTGCTCACCGAACAGATCGGTCTCGGTCTCTTCCTTGAAGTTGGTTTCGATGATGCCAGCCTTGCCGCCACCGTTGGCCATGGCATAGCTCAGAGCGAGGTCACGGGCCTTGCCAGACTTATCCTGATGCACAGCCACCAGGTGTGGCACGCCGCCACCTTGGGTGTAGGTATTGCGCACAGTGTGGCCAGGGGCCTTGGGAGCCACCATCCACACGTCCAGATCAGCACGGGGCACGACCTGGTTGTAGTGCACGTTAAAGCCGTGGGCAAAAGCCAACGAGGCGCCTTGCTTGATGTTAGGTGCAACGTTGTTGTTGTAAACCTCGGCGATCTGCTCGTCGGGCAACAAAATCATGACCACGTCAGCAGCTTTGACTGCGTCGTTGACTTCCAGCACGTTCAGACCGGCTTTGCCAACCTTGTCCCAGGAAGCTCCGCCTTTACGCAGACCAACCACGACCTTCACGCCGCTGTCGTTCAAGTTCTGCGCGTGCGCGTGACCTTGGCTGCCGTATCCAATAATGGCAACCGTCTTGCCCTTGATGAGGCTCAGATCACAATCCTTGTCGTAAAAAACCTTCATTTCTTCTCTCCGTTGTAAAAATTTAAACGCGCAAAATGCGCTCACCGCGACCCACTCCGCTGGAGCCAGTACGCACGGTTTCCAGAATGGCTGAACGCTCAATCGCGTCCAGGAACGCATCGTTCTTGGCCTGATCGCCCGTCAGTTCGATGGTGTAGCTTTTTTCGGTGACGTCAATGATGCGCCCCCGGAAAATGTCCGCCATGCGCTTCATTTCCTCACGCTCCTTGCCCACAGCGCGCACTTTGACCATCATAAGCTCGCGCTCGATGTAGGCACCCTCTGTCAGATCGACCACTTTGACTACCTCGATCAAGCGATTCAAGTGTTTAGTGATCTGCTCAATGACGTCTTCAGAACCCGCGGTTTGAATCGTCATACGGGACAGACTGGGATCCTCGGTCGGCGCAACGGTCAGCGACTCGATGTTGTAGCCCCGTGCGGAAAAAAGTCCGACGACGCGGGAGAGCGCACCGGGCTCGTTCTCCAGCAAAACTGCAATGATGTGTTTCATAAGATGCAGACTCCTCTTTTCGCCGCCCTCCCCCTGCCGCGGTAACGTCAGGGCTTGGCGGGCAATAGATTCGTCAAAGTTAGGTTGATACGAGTTGGCTTAGAGATCTTCCGAACCGAGCAGCATTTCAGTAATGCCCTTGCCGGCTTGCACCATGGGGAATACGTTTTCGGTGGGATCAGTACGGAAGTCCATGAACACGGTGCGGTCCTTGAGCCTGCGGGCTTCCCGCAACGCAGGTTCCACATCTTCAGGGCGCTCAATCAGCATGCCCACGTGTCCATAGGCTTCTGCCAGCTTCACAAAGTTAGGCAAGGCGTCCATGTAGCTATGGCTGTAGCGACCTTCGTACTCCACCTCCTGCCACTGACGCACCATCCCGAGGTAACGGTTATTGAGGGCGCAAATCTTGATCGGGGTGTTGTACTGCAAGCAGGTCGAAAGCTCCTGGATGCACATCTGCACCGAGCCTTCGCCGGTAATGCAGAACACTTCACTGTCCGGCTTGGCCAACTTGATGCCCATGGCATAAGGAATGCCCACGCCCATGGTGCCCAGACCACCCGAGTTGATCCAGCGGCGTGGCTCATCAAAACGGTAGTACTGTGCAGCCCACATCTGATGCTGCCCCACATCGGAGGTGATGTAGGTATCAGCGTCTTTGGTCATATTCCAAAGCGTTTCCACCACGTACTGGGGTTTGATGACATCGCCTTTGCCATGGTCATACTTCAGGCAATCGCGCTTGCGCCAGCCTTCAATGGTGTCCCACCAAGCGGCCAAAGCGCCGGAATCCGGCTTGGTTGTGCTTTCCTTGATCATGGCGATCATCTCACCAAGAACGTCTTTCACATCACCAACGATTGGAATATCCACCCGGACCCGCTTGGAGATACTGGAGGGATCGATATCGATATGGATGATCTTGCGCTCGTTTTGCGCGAAGTGTTTGGGATTGCCGATAACCCGGTCATCAAATCGCGCGCCAACCGCCAGCAACACGTCGCAGTTCTGCATGGCGTTATTGGCTTCCACCGTGCCGTGCATTCCCAGCATGCCAAGGAACTTGCGGTCACTGGCCGGATAGGCTCCCAACCCCATCAGTGTATTGGTGCAGGGATAGCCGAGCATGTCGACCAGAGTGCGCAACTCAGCGGATGCGTTGCTGAGCAACACACCGCCGCCGGTATAGATATAGGGACGCTTGGCCGACAACAGCAGCTGCAGCGCCTTGCGGATCTGTCCGCCGTGTCCCTTGCGTACCGGGTTGTACGAACGCATCTCGATGCTGGTCGGGTAACCGGAGTACGGCACCTTTTTGAAGGAGACATCCTTCGGGATGTCCACAACCACCGGGCCAGGTCGGCCGCTACGTGCGATGTGGAACGCCTTCTTCAGCGTCTCTGCAAGATCCTTGGCATCCTTGACCAGGAAGTTGTGTTTGACGACCGGACGTGTGATGCCCACGGTGTCACACTCCTGAAATGCGTCCAGACCAATGGCGTGCGTTGGCACTTGACCACTGATGATCACCATCGGAATACTGTCCATGTACGCAGTTGCGATGCCAGTCACCGCGTTGGTAACACCGGGTCCAGATGTGACCAGTGCTACGCCTACATCGCCCGTGGCACGGGCATAACCGTCGGCCGCATGGACTGCCGCCTGTTCATGCCGCACCAAAACGTGCTGAATGGTGTCCTGCTTGTAAAAAGCGTCATAAATGTGCAGAACGGCTCCACCGGGGTAACCCCAGACGAACTTGACGTTTTCGGCCTGCAATGCCTTGACCAGAATCTCCGCACCGCGAAGTTCAGGAGTTGAACCGGATTTTTGAGCGGCATTGGCCGCAGAAGCGATTTCAGCTTTGGAAATTTCCATGATGAACCTTTGTGAATTTCTCTAACGAAAAACCTTGGGTGCCCCTTCACAAACACTTTTGGCGTCGCGTTGGGACTTAAGGACCAAGCCATGGGCGCAGTGAATAACGCGCCGGACCGGGACCCGTTTGCCTTTTGATGAGCAAGGCGCATTATCACACCGTCGCGACCTAATTTGAAGCGCCATCGGAAATTTTCTGCGCCGGGAATGAGATAATTCTTCCTTTTTCCTGCGGATTTTTCGTCTTGGCATCTGAATCCGAACTCACCGAATTTTTGAAAAGCGTAGAAAAGCGCGCATTCAAACGGTCTGTCTATCACGTACGCAACGAAGAGTCAGCCTTGGACATTGTTCAGGAAAGCATGATGAAGCTGGCGGAACACTACGGGCATAAACCGGTAGACGAACTGCCCATGCTGTTTCAGCGCATCCTCTCTAATTGCACCCTCGATTGGTTCAGACGGCAAAAGGTCCAGAATGCACTTTTTTCCAATTTGAGCGATTTCGAGTCATCCGGAGACGACGATGACTTCAACTTGCTGGAAACTCTGGACGCATCCTCGGGGAACGACCTGGGAGAGAGTGCAGAGAGCCTTACAGACCGGGCACAGACCTTGCGTAGCATAGAAACAGAAATACAACAGCTCCCAGGCCGTCAACGAGAAGCCTTTCTGATGCGTTACTGGGAGGAAATGGACGTCGCAGAAACTGCAGCTGCGATGGGTTGCTCACAAGGCAGCGTCAAAACACATTGTTCCAGGGCGGTTGCAGCGCTTGGCAAGGCTTTGAAGGCAAAGGGGATCAGACTATGAATACACAGGAAAATCGACATACCCATGCCGGTACGGATGCTTTGGGCAAGGCGATTGCGGCACGCTTGACCGAAGGCACGGATTCCCTTCCCCACGATATAACGGAGCGACTCAGGGCCGCCCGAATGCAGGCTGTTGCCAAACGCAGATTGATCGGAAGCCAGGCTTCTGCAGTGGAGGTTCTTGTCTCCGGCGGAGAGGCCGTTTTGCAGCTTGGTGGCGGCGAAGGCAGTTGGTGGGACCGGGTTGCAGCCTTGTTGCCGCTGTTGGCTCTGGTTGTTGGCTTGGTTTCCATTGCCGTCATGCAAGATGAGTTGCGTGCACGTGAAGTTGCCGAGGTCGATACCGAATTGCTGACGGACGTTCTACCACCAGCAGCCTACACGGACCCCGGATTTGCGCAATTTTTGCGTGCGCAGCAAAACAATTAGTCAATTCTTCATGCATTTCAGGGAAAAATACACGCTTAATTCATGCAAATGGTCACAGTTGGCCATCGCCACGTGCGGCATGCTGTTGGCCTTGATTGGGACTTCTTTGCATGCCCAAACGACCGCTACAGGGTCCGTTGCTACCACATTGAAAGTTGCCCCCACCGTCAACGCTCCGCCTACTTGGGAGTCACTGGACAAGAACCAGCGGATTGCGCTCGCCCCTTTGGAGAAATCCTGGCCAGGCCTGAGCGAGGGTCAAAAGCGCAAATGGCTGGCAATTGTCAAGACCTATGCAAGCCTTGGCACGCAGGAGCAGGAAAAGATGCACAGCCGCATGGTGGAGTGGGCAGCACTGTCCCCAAGGGATCGTGAGCTTGCGCGACTGAATTTCGCGCACAGCAAGGTTATCAATCAATCGGACCGTGCGGCAAATTGGGAGGCTTACCAAGCCTTGAGTCCTAGCGAGCGACAGAAGCTGGCCGAAGGTGCCAAGATCAAACCAGTGGGTGCTGCGGTAGCCGTAAAGCCCGTGGAACACGAAAAGCTGACCCCCGTTCCGGTAACTCGCCACACTCCGGAACAGGAGCGTGCTGCAGTGGCGGCCCAACGGCCCTTGAACCGCAATACGCTTTTGCCCGAGCCACTGCCTCGCCCTCGCGACTCGGCAACAGCTACTGAAGCCAACTCTCCCAGCAAACCCTGATGGCACCGGATTTGTGGCGCCGCATGGCATGTTGGGTGTATGAAGGCATTCTGCTCTTCGGCGTGGTCTTCATTTCGGGCTACCTATTCAGTACATTGAGTCAGACACGCAATGCCATGGACAACAGAAATGCCCTGCAAGCCTTTCTGTTTGTCATATTTGGTATCTACTTCGTCTGGTTCTGGGCCAAAGGTCAGACATTGGCAATGAAGACCTGGAATATCCGGGTCGTCGATCTGAACGGAAAAGCCATAACCCAAAAGCGGGCGCTCTTGCGATATGTGCTTAGCTGGGTCTGGTTTCTCCCCCCGCTGATGGCGGTAGCCCCCTTTCAACTCAATGGAGCGGAGGTCGGGGTCATAGCAGTGGGATGGATTGCGGTTTGGGCCTTGCTCAGCAGGTTCCAATCCCAGGGGCAGTTCTGGCATGACGTATGGGCGGGTACGAGGCTGATAAGCTCGCAACCACTCAGCCGTTAATTCCAAACTCCAGATGTCCTCTCAAGAATCCTCGCCCGTAAATCCGCAAAAAGACCGCCGAGGGCTCAACCGCGTCTGGCACGCAACTGGGTATTCCATGGCGGGTCTGCGTGCTGGCTGGGGGGAGACCGCCTTCCGGCAGGAGGTGCTGGCGGCTTTCATCTTGCTGCCACTGGCCTTTTGGCTGGGACAAAGCTGGATCGAGGTGGCTGCATTGGCAGGCAGTGTGATTGCAGTCATGGTCGTTGAACTGCTGAACACCGCAGTGGAGACCGCAATTGACCGCATTGGCCCAGAATGGCATGACCTGTCCAAACGCGCCAAAGACATGGGCAGTGCTGCCGTCCTCCTCAGCTTGCTGCTTTGCATTGGCATATGGTCTGCAGCATTTATCCATCACATCACATGACCCGTCCAACATTTTCACTGTGCGTCTACTGCGGCTCCAGGCCGGGAACCGATTCGGCCTATGAACAGGCCGCCATAGCCGTTGGCCAGTGGATCGCCCGACAAGGCGGACAACTGGTTTATGGCGGAGGCAGTGGCGGGCTGATGGGTACTGTAGCCAATGCTGCGCTGGAAGCCGGTGCACGGGTAGTCGGGATCATTCCCAAGGCCCTGGTGGAAAAAGAGTGGGCCCACCGCGGCTGCACCGAACTGCACATCGTGGACAACATGCATGATCGCAAGCGCATGATGGCTGAACGCGCCGACGCATTCCTGGCGCTTCCGGGGGGAATTGGCACCTTCGAGGAACTCTTCGAGGTCTGGACCTGGCGTCAACTGGGTTACCACGACAAGCCGATTGGCCTGCTCAATACCGCAGGCTATTACGATGGACTGCTCAAGTTCCTGCAGACCGCCGTCAAGAACCAATTCATGGGAGATTGGCAAATGGGACTGATCCGGCATGGCAGCAACCTCTCGGAGCTCCTGGCTGAGCTGATACGCCATGCTGGCACATCCGCCACGAACAACATGGACCAGATCTAGGCTGCCCGCAAGGCAGCTACACAGGCGTCAAACCGCTGCGTCGTCCTGCTCACCGGTACGGATACGAACCACGCGCTCCACGGATGTCACAAAAATCTTTCCGTCGCCGATCTTGCCGGTACGTGCTGCCTTGACGATGGCTTCTACGCAACGATCCACGTCTTCAGTTTTTACTACAACTTCCACTTTCACCTTGGGCAGGAAGTCCACCACATATTCGGCACCACGGTACAACTCGGTGTGACCCTTCTGGCGGCCAAAGCCCTTCACTTCCGTGACGGTCAAGCCGGTTACGCCACAGCCGGCAAGAGCCTCGCGCACTTCTTCCAACTTAAACGGTTTTACAACGGCAGTAATCTGTTTCATCTCGATTCCCTATTAATTCAATTCAAGCCCGAAAACGGTTGGTAATAGGATAACGCCAATCCTTGCCAAAACTGCGGTGTGTAACCCGAATACCCACAGGCGCTTGTCGGCGCTTGTATTCGTTGATCTTGATGAGCCGGGTAACTTTCTCCACATCTTCCTTGGCAAACCCATCGGCGATGATGGATTCCATGCTCTGGTCATTCTCCATGTATCGTTCCAGAATGGCGTCCAGCACCTCGTAGGGAGGAAGGCTATCCTGATCCGTTTGGTCCGGCCGCAATTCCGCACTGGGAGGCCGCATGATGATCCGCTCAGGAATCGGGTTGCTGCAAGTCCCATAGGGGTCATGCGCATTGCGCCAGCGCGCCAGCTTGAAGACTTGCGTCTTTGCTAGATCCTTGATTACCGCAAAACCGCCGGCCATGTCACCGTACAAAGTGCAATAACCAGTTGCCATCTCCGATTTGTTGCCCGTTGTCAGCACGATGCTGCCAAATTTGTTGCTCAAGGCCATCAGCAAAGTGCCACGGATTCGTGCCTGGATATTCTCTTCAGTAGCGTCGAGCGCCAGCCCCGCAAATTCGGTGGCCAGCGAAGCCTTGAAGGCTTCAAACTCAGGGACGATGGATATCTCGTCGTAGCGCACTCCCATGCGCTTTGCCATCTCACGCGCATCCAGCCAGCTGATGTCAGCCGTATAAGGCGACGGCATCATGATGGAGCGAACCTTGGAGGCTCCCAACGCATCTACCGCTACGGCAAGAACCAGCGCAGAATCAATGCCACCGGACAGCCCCAGCAGCACACCAGGAAAACCATTCTTGCCGACGTAGTCGCGAACGCCCAGAACCAAGGCGTCCCACAGATCTTCTTCAGGGCCACGCACCGGCTCCACCCTTGCGGAAAGCAAAAGACCGGTCGAACCGCGGAGCACGTCCAATTCAAACAGCTCCTCCCGGAAACTGGACGCCCTGCCGGCAAGAGAAGCATCAGCATTGAGTGCAAACGAGTGCCCCTCAAAGACCACTTCATCCTGACCTCCAACCAGGTGGGCATACACCAGTGGCAACCCGGTCGACCGTACGCGCTGCGCCATCACGGCCTCGCGCTCATAGCCCTTGCCCACATGAAATGGAGACGCATTGACCGTGGCCAGCAACTGCGCACCAGCTTCCTTGGCCAGACGCGCCGGCTCTTCAAACCATGCATCTTCACAAATCAGCAGACCCACGCGTACCGTGTCGCTGCCCTCTCCTGCCTCAAATACGCAAACACCATCGCCGGGGCTGAAGTATCGGCGCTCGTCAAAAACCTGGTAATTCGGCAGCTCGCGCTTGTTGTAGCTGGCGATCACCGTCCCGTCGCGCAAAACGCTGGCCGTATTGAAGCGATGCTGGGTGGCTAGCGAACGCGTACGCACATCGTCTCCAGTCGGATGTCCAACCACCACGGCCATGCCTTTTAACCCAGCCAGACGCGAGGCCAACGTCAACAGGGCATGATCACACGCTTGAATGAATGCAGGACGCAGAAAAAGGTCTTCCGCAGCGTAGCCACACAGTGACAATTCAGGGGTCAACAACAACCGGGCGCCCTGCGCGTAGGCCTGCTCTGCAGCATCCACAATTTTCTGCACGTTACCGTCCAGATCACCTACGAAAAAGTTCAGTTGCGCTATGCACAGTTTGAGAGTCATGAAGCTGCAGTACGTTGATAAGTGCCACCCAGGAAATGCGCCAACAGCGCCGGGAGCGCGGTATGGATGATTATGTCATTCAGGTAGTTACTTCGCCTCTGGATGTGGACGCAACCACATGGGACGCACTGCTGGATTCGCAGCCATTCGCCACTCCCTTCATGCGGCACACCTATCTGAGTGCCTTGCACACCAGCGGCAGTGCCTGCGCCCGCACCGGTTGGGACCCTCGGTTTATTCTGCTCTCAGACGAGCAGGGGCTTGCAGCCGCAACTGTGCTGTACATCAAAGACCATTCCATGGGCGAGTACGTGTTCGATTGGGCCTGGGCCCGGGCATACCAGCAGCACGGTGTGCCCTACTACCCCAAAGGAGTGGTGGCAGTGCCTTTCACACCGGTCCCCGGCAGTCGTCTTCTCGCCCGTGACAGCACAGCGCGTGCAGCCCTGGCAAAAGCCTTGGTGGGACTCGCCGAACAGTGGGAGTTGTCGTCCTTGCATCTGCTGTTTGGCACTGAAGACGACTTCGAGGCCTGCCTAAACGCGCAGATGCAACTGCGCCATACCGTGCAATTCCATTGGGAGAATTCGGCGGAGGGTTACCTGGACTTCGACGCATTCCTGGCCTCCTTGTCGCAGGAGAAACGCAAGAAGATCCGCCAGGAGCGCCGAAAGGTGCAAGAAGCGGGAGTGCAATTTCGCCATGCAGCGGGTGCCGAAATCAGCGCGGAGGACTGGGCGTTCTTCTATCGTTGCTACGAGCGAACCTACCTGGAGCATGGCAACCCGCCCTATCTCAAACCGGAGTTCTTCAGGCAAATGGCCCAAGTCATGCCGGAAAACTGGCTGCTATTCATTGCCGAGCGAGACGGCCGGTCCATTGCCAGCAGCTTGATCGGTCTGGGTCAACAAGGCAATGTGCCAGACGGCGATCAACCTCTCGCCAAAGTGGCTTATGGCCGTTACTGGGGAGCGCTTGAACGCGTGGATTGCCTGCATTTTGAGGCCTGCTACTACCAACCGCTGCAATGGTGTATTACACAGGGATACCAGCGCTTTGAAGGTGGGGCGCAGGGAGAGCACAAGATGGCCCGCGCACTGTTGCCGGTAAAGACCAGCAGCACACACTGGATTGCGCATCCGGAATTCAGCAATGCCATAGCCAATTACCTGGAACGTGAGGGCCAGGGAATCGAAAACTACATGGAAGAATTGGAAACGCGCAACCCGTTCCGCAAGAGCTAAAGGGCGCGTCGCACGCGCCCTTTAGTTCAATCAGGCTTGCAGCTTGTTGTAGTTAGCAATGCCATCCGCAATTTCCTGGCGCGCAGACTCAGGGCCTTCCCAACCCAGGATCTTGACCCACTTGCCTTCTTCCAGGTCTTTGTAGTGTTCAAAGAAATGGGCGATTGTCTTCAGACGCAAAGGCTGCAGATCTTCAGGCTTTTCCCAACGGCTGTACAGCGACAGTATCTTGTTGGTGGGAACAGCCAGCACCTTGCCGTCCTGACCGGCCTCATCTTCCATCTTCAGGATACCAATAGCGCGGCAGGTCACCACCACGCCAGGGATCAGGGGTACCGGAGTAATCACCAGCACGTCCACCGGATCACCGTCTCCGGAGATGGTGCGAGGTACGTAGCCGTAATTGGTCGGGTAGTGCATGGCCGTGCTCATGAAACGGTCCACAAAAATCGCTCCGGTAGCCTTGTCGACCTCGTACTTCACGGGATCGGCGTTCATCGGGATTTCGATAACCACATTGAACTCTTCAGGCGCTTTCTTACCGGGGGTGACGTTGTCCAGGGACATGGGTGCTCTCTCTAATGATGAAAATCAAAAACTGTCGGGATTAACCCTGATTTTGGCGTAGCTGTCTTACAGCTCGCTTCCAGAGTTCAGCCAGTTCGGGGCGCTGTTGCGCCTCAATTTCGGCAATTGTTTCAAAAACCGATAGCTGCGCCTTCTCTGCTAGATAGGCGATTTCGCTAGGGCTTGGCTTGTATTCGCCCTTCTTCCACGCGGTGAACGTGGAAGGGGTTACGTGTAACTCTTCGGCCATCTGGTTGTATTTGAGGCCGCTGGTTTTCTTTGCCGCAGTAATTAGCTCAGGTATTAACATTTTTCAGAACTCCTGAATTTTGGTGTACATTTCAGAAAACCTGAATTTCAGGTGATCTGAAAACAAGTGTACCGCATAGGGGCTACTGATGCATCAAAGCAACCCAGGACTGTTGCCGCTGACCGAAAATTGACAGTCTGAAGCCGAGAGTGCCGATCCAAAATTGACAGGGGTGTTCCACTGCTCTGCTGAAACTTTCAGCAGGGATGTAAAAGGTGATCACCATGGACATGATTGGCAAGGTGCGGCGCATGAAGTTGCGCGACCAACTCTCTGACGGAGAGATTTGCAGAAGGACGGGACTGGCCAGAAACACGGTCAAGAAGTGGCTCAAAGCCCCCGGCGATACAACGCCGAAGTACCAACGCAAGCAGGCGGATGGCAAGCTCACGCCGTTTGAGCCGGTGCTGGTGCAAGCGCTGCGTACGGATGCGCATAGGGCCAAGCACGCACGGCGCAGCGGCAAGGCGCTGTTTGCGCAGATTCAGGCTCAGGGATACCGAGGCGGCTACAGCGCAGTTACTGCCTTCATTCGTGCTTGGCGAGAGGAAAGTGTCAAGGATCCCACCAGGGCTTTTGTTCCACTGAGCTTCGAGCTCGGCGAGGCATTCCAGTTCGATTGGAGTGAGGAGGGGCTGCTGGTTGGTGGGGTGTTTTACAAGATGCAGGTGGCCCATCTGAAGCTATGTGCCAGTCGTGCCTTCTGGCTGGTGGCATACCCTGGCCAGGGTCACGAGATGCTGTTCGACGCGCACACCCGATTATTCCATGCGTTGGGTGGTATTGCCAGGCGTGGCATCTACGACAACATGAAGACGGCGGTTGACAAGGTCAAGAAGGGCAAGGGCCGCATCGTCAACGCACGCTTCTCTGCCATGTGCAGTCATTACCTGTTTGATCCGGACTTCTGCAATGTGGCATCAGGCTGGGAGAAGGGCGTGGTGGAGAAGAACGTTCAGGACAGCCGCAGGCGGATCTGGATTGAGGCTGGCACCAGACGCTTTGGGTCATTCGCTGAACTCAACGCCTGGCTCGGAGAACGATGCCACTCCATCTGGGCGGATACGGTGCATCCCATCCACAAGCAATTCACCGTGGCAGAAATGCTGGAGCTCGAGCGCCCCCATCTCATGTCTATGCCAGTGCTCTTTGATGGCTATGTGGAGAAGCCTGCTCGGGTCAGCAGCACCTGCTTGGTCGCGGTGGCACGCAACCGTTACTCCGTGCCATGCGAATGGGCGGGGCACTTGGTGAGCACCCGGCTGTATCCGAACCGGGTGGATGTTGCCTGCGCGGAAACTATCATCGCCAGTCATGCCCGAACACCTGGCAGCGGTCAGACGACATACGACTGGCAGCACTACATCGAATTGGTGCAACGCAAGCCCGGCGCATTGAGAAACGGGGCACCGTTTCTGGATCTTCCTGCGTCATTACAGCGGTTGCGCAAATCGCTGCTGCGACACCCCGGCGGTGACCGCACGATGGCACAGGTGCTGGCCACCGTTCCACAAGCCGGATTAGACGCGGTTCTGGTGGCGGTGGATCTGGTGCTTGAAGGGGCCACACCCAACGGAAGCGTCAGTGCCGAGCACGTACGCAATGTGCTGGCGCGGCTGAATGCACCACCGGTGCCGGAGCATGCACAGACTGCTCTGCAATTGACCCACCTTCCTATAGCCGATACCGCACGCTACGACCGCCTGCGCCCAACTCATAACGATGATCAAGGAGTCTTCCATGCATGATTCAGAACGAAACGTTCAGAGCGAACTCAAGGCCCTGAGGTTGAATGGTATGGCCACTGCCTGGGCCGATCTCATGGAACAAGATGGTGGCTCAGCAATTCAGAGCTCACGCTGGCTGGTCGAGCATTTGCTCCAGGCAGAGGATGTGGACCGGCATATGCGCTCCATTGCCCACCAGATGAAGTCTGCACGCTTCCCGATTCATCGGGACCTCGCGGGCTTCGACTTCGACGTATCGCAAGTCGACAAGGCGCTCATCAAGAAGCTGGCAGACCTGACCTTCACAGAGGACGCGCAGAACGTTGTATTGATTGGTGGACCCGGCACCGGGAAGACTCACCTCGCAACCGCACTGGGAATCTCTGGCTTGACCCACCACTCAAAGCGTGTGCGGTTCTACTCGACAGTGGATCTGGTCAATGCGTTGGAGCATGAAAAAGCCAAGGGCATTCCGGGACGCATAGCCATGAGTTTGATGCGAATGGACTTGGTCATTCTGGATGAGTTAGGGTACTTGCCATTCAGCCAAGCGGGCGGCGCCTTGCTGTTCCATCTGCTGTCCAAGCTCTATGAACACACCAGCGTTCTGATCACCACCAACCTGACGTTTGCGGAATGGTCTGCCGTGTTCGGGGATGCAAAGATGACTACCGCATTGCTTGATAGGCTTACCCATCACTGCCACATCGTCGAGACAGGCAATGAGTCATACCGCTTCCGACACAGCTCTAAAGAAGCCAAGGGCAAGATCAAATCAAGGGAACAGTCCCGCAGATCTGATACCAGTCAGGAGGTGACAAACCTGTAAAGGGCTATAGTTATCCACAGTCAGCAGACTAACTGTGGACTACAAGCCCCCTATCAAAATTGGATTGGCACTCACTGTCAAGATTCAATCGGCGTCAACAGACATTGCGTTCGAGCGCGGCAAGACCCGCCAAGCCGACAGGGTTATCGCAAGATACGCACAATGGTGTGGGGGGTTCAAATCAACTTTTGTCATTTCCATTGGGTACTCAATATGTCTTCATTGATTCGTCCACTTCGCACCACTTCAGCCTTGCTTTTATTCGCCGTCGCCGCTGCCGGTTCGGCATGGTCAGCTGATGGTTTTGTCACCACGCGGGCCAAAGCCACCAAGGTCCACGCTTCCATGAGCGCAGACGAAGTACTTTCGGTGCTGGGTTCGCCGCAAAGAAAATATAATTTTCGCAACATGCCAGGGGCCACATGGGTGTACGGGCTGACGGACCTGGACTCCTATTCAGACAATTACAGTACGGTGGTGGACGTGGATTTTGACGAAACTGGTCACGTCGCCACGGTTACTGAACGCGTTATCCACGCGCACGAAAGCAACGACAAGACCCGCTCCGACGTCATCCCAATCCCATAGCGACCGCACAGCGCAAGGCCCTCATCGA
Source organism: Rhodoferax sp. GW822-FHT02A01 (assembly GCF_038784515.1). NCBI lineage: Bacteria > Pseudomonadati > Pseudomonadota > Betaproteobacteria > Burkholderiales > Comamonadaceae > Rhodoferax > Rhodoferax sp. GW822-FHT02A01. The sequence continues at coordinate 3,971,516 of NZ_CP152376.1, read as the reverse complement.
GTCTGGATGGGATTGCGCGCCCAGTCCGGCGGAAGTTGTCCATTTGGGATTTTCGTAGTTCCCCACCGATGAATAGAGCCGTAACGTTGACAGCCTCGTAGGAAGCAGTATCACGTGACACCAGAATACCCCCCCGCGAGACTGCGATCGCCGCAATGCAGTCGCCTGCGTTGGGCTGCAAGCGGTCAGATGCTCCGCTCCATACCGGTCGCTCAAAATATAACTCAACGCCAAAATTGAAGGAGCGCTATTACAAGAATTGCAGCCCCACTCGAACTTACGGTTGAGTCGTTCGATGTTGCCAGTGCCGCTGACTGCTTTGAATCAGTTTTGACATTTATTGTTCCCCCAAATAGGGCAAAGTCTACAAAACTTCATCTTACCGTTGTCACTCATTGCTTTTTAATTCGCCCCAAGAAAACACGCCGTTTTCGGCCTTTGATTGTGAGTTCAATGAAGCAACTTGAGCAATGATGATTACAACAAAGTACAGGCCAGCAAGAAGCTCCGAGATGACAATTGCTTTGCCAAGCTTGGTGGCCGGAGCCAGACTGCCATAGCCCACGGTCAATATAGTCCCGAAGCTGTAATACACGGCTTCGTCCGTGCTGAACGGGACGTTATCCTTTATTCCAATGATCTCAAATGTGTGCAGTACGCTGTAGAAGTATGCATAGCAGAGAGCAAGCTGAAGATAGGCAGCTACTGAAAAGACAACACTGCGCAACGGACTTTGGAAAAATCTCGTAGTGAAATTGATGGATGTGTTGCTGAGGAACAGATCTGCAAAACGCCAAACTATGAGCGTGCCGAACGCGAAGCGAGAGACTGTAAGCGGGCGCGCGGTCAGTCCAATGTCTTCTAGCACCAATGCAAGAGCCAAAACAATGAAACAAATCAGTATGAAGTGACCGGCAGAGATGTGGTTGAATATTTTACGGATTACCGCAAATGGGGAGTATTGTGTCTGCCAGCGAAGCAATCGCGCTTCTTGTCGAAGCCACCACGACGATGTCTCGCCCGCTGCGATTATTTGAGCGAGATGACCTTCGCCGCATTCGATTCGGTACCCGAAGTAGTCAGGGTTCGCGGCGCCAAACTCTTTATGACACGTGCCGCAGTAACCTCGAACTAAAACAGGAAGCTTTCCGCCTTTTTGCATAGTGTGTTTTTTTCTCTTTAGATCAAGGCCTGCTCTTTGAGGGTTTTACCCCAGAAGCTTGGTGAAATCGCACTCGTTACTCGTACGGTGTAGTTTTTCTGTATTTGAAGGCCCAATCTGATTGACCGCTTTCGCAGCATAGCGTACTGAATCAAAAGCTTTGGATAAATTTGAAAGCACCCATGAATGCTACTGCGGTAGCCGCAATTACTTCCACCCAGAAAAAGAACGGCGATTCACCACGGGTAGTGCCTTCATCAAATTTCCAAACAATTTAGAAGAGATGACTTGAACACGCCTAAAGCTGAATCTGACGAACCTGAACACCTAGAATGCATAAGGCCGCATCTCGGAATTCACCGAGATACGGCCTTTCCTATTGAGAGATCCCTTTATTTGCCGTAGGTTAGAACACGGTAAGTGTTTGGAAAGATCGTATTGATGTAATAAGGCGAGACAGCGGTCAATATCTTCTTCGATGCATCGGAAGCGCCACTTGCGGTCTGCGCGTAAAGCCGGCCTGTTGAATGATCCATAGCCATTGTGCGCACCCAAGCTTCCGTTCCGAGATGTTCCACTACCTTGTAGTTATTGGCATCCACTTGTTCAATAACACTCAGATTGGCATGGACACCGTTTGCACTATACAGGCGTTTGGTAGGCGCATCATAGATAAGACTGTCCGTTCCTCCACCGATTTCCACGGAATACACTTTGGCTCCATTGGTGGAATCCAGCACCACAAAAGAAGGCTTTACGGGTTCACGTCCACGGCACGAAACGAACACTCGGTGGTTAACCGCATCGGTTGCGACTCCAGTGGGCTTACCGCAAAATGCAGCGAGATTCCAGGTATTTAGCAACTTCAATCCCTTCGTGTCTAGCACGTACATCTCGTCGCGGTCTTGTCCGACGATATAGTAGGCTCCTGCCCCGTCCGCCTCAGCTCCTTCAGCCTTCTTGGATGGCACCAGAATTTCACCAACGAGTTTTTGGGTCGCCGCATCCATCACAAGCAGATGAGTCCCTTTCTCGTCAGGCTCAGTATTGAACACAAAGCGCTTGGTTGCAGTATCGTAATGGCTAGTGTCGACGCCTTCGGCAATCTTTATAGATGCACCCGCTTCCAAGGTGGACAACTTGAATGGTGTGTAAGTTCCGTCTTCATTGTTGGATATTCCCAGATCAAACTCGGGAGCGATGGCCGCTCCATTTGCGCTATGGGTGGCCGTATCACCTACAACCTTGATGATCTTTTGCGTTGCGGGGTCATACACCTGCAATCCGTCCTTGCGGTGGCCGAGAAACACGTGCTTGTTGACTGCATCAAAAGACACATAGTCCCAAGCGGCATTGGAACTTGGAAAGGTGACACTGGATATCAGATGCAGGCCGTCGTAGGCCATTGCGGTGGCGGCACTGAGTGCAGTAGCCAGGACCAATGTAAGTTTTTTCATGAAACGAGTCTCCAATTCAATTTAATAGATTTATCACATTCGCTAGTCAATCAGACAAGTCACGTCTGTTGCGATCCAGGGTGCTGAATTCGCCGGTTCCAGATGCTTCCACAATGAAAGGGCACTTGGTCCGGATGCTTCACGGAGTTTCTTCTGTGGAATTCACCGCGACTAAGTCAAAGTAAGTGGCAACTACCAACTTTCTGTCGTCTCCTAGAGTTGAGTGGAGCGCAGTGTGCGACTCTGATATTTCTGTGCCTAGTGTGGTTTTCCACATGTGTATGCTGCAATGCAGCATGGACTACTCGTTCTATCGGTAGTGATTGCCTACGCAGGTATGCGGTTGCGGACTCTTTGCAAAATGAATTGGTGCTTCGGTCTCGCGTGTGCTCCCACGAATAAACCGAAGTCGCGCGGGGACTAATTTCATGATCTTGCAAGGGCGCCTTGATTGATTGAACGCAGCGCATACAGACGTCGTCAAAACAGCCCAATATTGAGGCAATTCCTAGGGGGACTGACGGTTTAGCTTACGATTGGTGACCTGATCCAGATAGGTGTAGATAACAAGCGTGGTTAACAACGTCAATACCTGTGAAATCAACAAGCCGCCTACTAGCGCAATACCGACCGGAGCTCTGAGTTCAGCACCTGCGCCACTTCCTATTGCCAGTGGGAGTGAACCTAAGATATGGTTGGTCATGTGGGTATCGTACTGAACACGGTTACTCAAAGTCAGCTATCGCGGCATTGTCGCCGACTCTAGGGGACTGATGAATGCCATTAATTTGACGGGCACGAGAGGTTTATCAGTCGCTCTTCGCGGAACGTAGCGACTATCAGTTCCGCAGAGTCCTTGCCAGCTTCCCATCTTGCGCCTTCAGCAAAGACTTCATCAGGATTGCCAAGCTGGAAATACACCTCTGCACGACCATCGCCGAGCTTGAGTCGCGAGCATCGCGCCGAGGGGTATGCCCACTTCCCGCAGTCGCCTAACTTGAAGCATAAGCGTGTTGTGCAGGCGCTGGTAACTGAGCCACCCCACTTCCCATCTACGGCGTCACAGAGTTTTTGCGGCCCAACAATGAGGACAGACGTTACCGCAAGCATGGGCAGTGCGGTGGATGTGCCGACAGCGATAAGGATGTTTCTTCGGTGCATAAAAAGGTCGAGATTTACCCTTCACAAGCCAAAATTTGAACGTAACTGAGAATGTCCGCTATCGCGGCTTTACGGAAGTAGGCTAACACTGTATTTTTGCCCACAGGGAAAAAGTCTTTGTCCCACCTACGCGAATGATTTTCGGCTCAAACTGGTTTGATTTTCACCTGTACCTAACGGGCGTTATGGAAGTCATCATCCGCGACTATGGCGAAGTTTGGATGTTCAGTTATTGCCGAACTGCAATGAAAAACGGCCCGCTGAGGGCCGCTAGTTTGTGAAAAATCAACTTTAATTGGGATAAACCCTGATTTTACTGACTCAGCCCTTGCAGCCTTAAAGACTGTCTTTTTTTGGCGTTACATTCTGCGAGTTGGCCAATCTTCTCCTCGGCACATGGTGACCGGGAGCAATGAGGAAGCAACGCAGCGGAGTGACGCTAGCGTTGCTCCTATTTTGCGAATCAACAAGGAGATTTCATATGACTGGCAACTCGGCGCTGACTCTGGCGCTCGTTTGTGGCTTTATCGCCGTGGTTTACGGCGTTTGGGCACGCAGTTGGATACTTTCTCAGGACGCTGGCAATGCGCGCATGCAAGAAATTGCTGCCGCCATCCAGACCGGCGCAGCAGCCTACCTCTCACGCCAATACCGGACCATTGCTATGGTCGGCGTGGTGCTGGCCATTCTGATCGCCGTATTTCTGGATCCCATGAGTGCAGTGGGCTTTGTGCTGGGCGCCGTCCTCTCCGGCGCCTGCGGCTTCATTGGTATGAACGTGTCGGTGCGTGCCAACGTGCGTACCGCACAGGCCGCGACCAAGGGTATTGGACCGGCACTGGACGTCGCCTTCCGCGGCGGTGCCATTACCGGCATGCTGGTGGTCGGACTGGGTCTGCTGGGCGTGACCGGGTTCTACTGGTTTTTGGTGCCCGATGGTGCCGTCACTGCAGCCAGGCTGAACCCGCTGGTGGGCTTCGCCTTTGGCTCCTCGCTGATTTCCATCTTCGCCCGTCTGGGTGGTGGCATCTTTACCAAAGGTGCTGACGTCGGCGCCGATCTGGTGGGCAAGGTCGAGGCCGGCATTCCCGAAGACGACCCGCGCAACCCTGCGGTGATTGCCGACAACGTGGGCGACAACGTGGGCGACTGCGCCGGTATGGCAGCCGACTTGTTTGAAACCTATGCCGTGACACTGATTGCCACCATGGTGCTGGGCGCCTTGCTGCTGGGCGCAGGCGGCCCCAACGCTGTGCTCTACCCCTTGGGCCTGGGCGCGGTATCCATCGTGGCATCCATCATCGGCTGTTTCTTCGTCAAGGCTTCGCCCGGCATGAAGAACGTGATGCCAGCGTTGTACAAGGGCCTGACCGTGGCGGGCGTGCTGTCTCTGATCGCGTTTTACTTTGTGACGCAAAGCCTGTTTCCGGCAGCATTGACACTGGCGGATGGCCGCATCATCACATCCAGCGCCCTGTTCGGCGCCTGCGCCGTCGGCCTGATACTGACGGGTGCCCTGGTCTGGATTACCGAGTACTACACCGGCACCCAATACGCGCCGGTGCGTCACATCGCCCAGGCATCCACCACCGGACACGGCACCAACATCATTGCCGGCCTGGGTGTTTCCATGCGCTCCACCGCCTGGCCCGTGCTGTTTGTCTGTGTGGCCATTTACACCGCATACGCACTGGCCGGCCTGTACGGCATCGCCATTGCAGCCACTTCCATGCTCAGCATGGCCGGCATCGTGGTGGCGCTGGACGCGTACGGCCCCATCACCGACAACGCCGGTGGTATCGCCGAAATGTCCGAGCTGCCAGCCAGCGTGCGTGACATCACCGATCCGCTGGACGCCGTGGGCAACACCACCAAGGCTGTGACCAAGGGCTACGCCATTGGCTCGGCTGGCCTGGCCGCGCTGGTTCTGTTTGCCGACTACACCCACAAGCTCGAAGGCTACGGCCAACACATCACCTTTGACCTGAGCAACCCCATGGTGATCATCGGCCTCTTCATCGGCGGCTTGATTCCCTACCTGTTTGGCGCCATGGCCATGGAAGCCGTGGGCCGGGCAGCGGGTTCGGTGGTGGTGGAAGTGCGCCGTCAGTTCCGCGACATCAAGGGCATCATGGATGGCTCCGGCAAGCCGGAATACGACACTGCCGTAGACATGCTGACGAGCGCTGCCATCAAGGAAATGATGATTCCCAGCCTGTTGCCAGTCGTGGCTCCCATTTTGGTGGGTCTGGTCCTGGGACCGGCCGCGCTGGGCGGCCTGCTGATGGGCACCATCGTGACTGGCTTGTTTGTGGCCATCTCCATGTGCACGGGCGGCGGTGCCTGGGACAATGCCAAGAAGTACATCGAAGATGGCAATTTTGGCGGCAAGGGCTCCGAAACCCACAAGGCGGCGGTCACCGGTGATACCGTGGGCGACCCCTACAAGGACACCGCCGGCCCGGCCGTGAACCCGCTGATCAAAATCATCAACATCGTGGCCTTGCTGATCGTGCCGCTGATGATGAAAATCCACGCCGGTTAACCTAATCTCTTGATCCAGGACAAGGCCCGCCTTTTGGCGGGCCTTCTAATTTGGGGTAACCCAAGGTCTTCACTTACCAGCAGTAGGGAAATACTCTACGATGGGGGCCTGGATAAGCCGTACAAAATTAAAAGAGCATCGAGTGAAAATTCTTGTCGTTGATGACCATGCGTTGGTGCGCGAAGGGTTGCGTCAGGTTTTAAAGGGCCTGGAAGACCACTTGGACGTGTTGCAGGCCGGGACCTGCGAGCAGGCCTTTTCCGTTGCACAAGCCCACGGTGATCTGGATCTGGTGCTGTTGGACTATCACCTGCCGGACATGAACGGCCTGGAGGCACTGTCGGTCTTTGGCGACCGGCACCCCGAACTTCCCGTTGTACTGCTTTCGGGCTCGGCCAATGTACAGATCATGCGCCAGGTACTGCAGGCCGGTGCCGCCGGTTTTGTCACCAAGGCCTGTGTCAGCGACGAATTGTTGCGCGCGGTGCGCAGCGTACTCAATGGCGACATCTATCTGCCGCAGGAACTCCACACGCCCAATCCTTCTGACACGCACACCTCCCCGTCAAAGCAGATGCTGACCCAACGCCAGGAGCTGGTGCTGAGTTGCCTGCTCGATGGACTGTCGAACCGTGAAATTGCAGATCAACTGCACGTGTCTGAAGAAACCATCAAAACCCATGTGGCCGCCATACTGCGGCACTTCGACGTGCAGAATCGCACACAGGCGGTGGTTGCGGCAACCCGTATCGGCTACCGCCCCCTCAGCACCCAATAGCCCCTTTTGGCAAACTATCCATTCTTCAGCCGCTCGCTCCGCGGGTGCCGAGAGGATGGACAATAGGACCATGGCAGAACAACCAAGCAAGCGCATCATCCCCGTCACGGACCAACGGTCCGGATCACTGGGCGTCCCCGCTACAGCCCTGAATGCCCAGGCCCTGCTACCGGCCAGCGGACTTCTGCAGGATGCAAGGGGGCGTGTCCTGCGCGACCTGCGCATCAGCGTCACGGACCGATGCAACTTCCGCTGCAGTTACTGCATGCCCAAGGATGTCTTCACCAAGGACTACCCTTACCTGCCCCACAGCTCCCTGCTGACCTTTGAAGAAATCACCCGGATCGCACGGCAGTTTGTGGCCCATGGGGTGACCAAGATACGGCTCACCGGTGGCGAACCCCTGCTGCGCAAGAACCTCGAAATCCTGATCGAGCAGCTGTCCGCACTGCGCACTCCGGACGGAAACGCGCTGGACCTGACGCTGACAACCAACGGCTCCCTGCTGACACGCAAGGCAGAAGCACTGCGCGCGGCCGGCCTCAAGCGCCTGACGGTCAGTCTGGATGGTCTGGACGATGCCGTGTTCCGCGCCATGAACGATGTGGACTTTCCGGTCCGAGATGTGCTCGACGGCATCGAGGCGGCACAAACGGCGGGTCTTGGCCCGATCAAAGTGAACATGGTGGTCAAGCGTGGCACCAATGACCAGCAAATCCTGCCCATGGCGCGGCACTTCAAGGGCAGCGGCATCGTATTGCGCTTCATCGAGTACATGGACGTGGGCGCCACCAATGGCTGGCGCATGGACGATGTGCTTCCCTCCGCCGACGTGATTCGTCTCTTGCAGCAGGAGCTGCCGCTCATACCGCTGGAGGCCTCGCAGCCGGGCGAAACCGCCCAGCGCTGGGGCTATGCCGATGCCAGCGGCCAACATGACAAGGCCGCCGGCGAAATCGGTGTGATCAGCAGCGTCACGCAAGCCTTCTGCTCCGACTGCAACCGCGCCCGCATGTCTACCGAAGGCCAGCTCTATCTGTGCCTGTTCGCGAGCCAAGGCTACAACCTGCGCGACCTGGTGCGCGGCGACCACTCCGACGAAGAAATTGCATCTGCCATCGCCCATATCTGGCAGGGCCGCAAGGACCGCTATTCCGAGCTGCGCAGCGCCGAAGGGCCTGCGCCCGCCGGAAGTGGCAAGCGCAGGGTCGAAATGAGCTACATAGGCGGCTAGGCCATGCAGCCAACTGCGCTGGACACTCGCTCCGTGTGCGCCGTGGTGCTGGCTGGTGGTCGGGCAACCCGCATGGGCGGGCTGGACAAGGGTTTGCAGCCGTTTCAGGGGCAGCCGCTGGCTGCGCTCGCCCTGGATCGCCTGTGCCGCCAAAGCGCAGGAACACCTGGTCTGCTTGCCATCAATGCCAATCGCAACCTTTCCGAGTACCAGGCTTTGGGTGTGCCCGTCTGGACCGACACCGTACCCGACTTTGCCGGACCGCTGGCTGGATTTCTGGCCGCCATGCGCCAGTGCGAGAGCCAGTTCCCCTATCTGCTGACCGTACCTTGTGATTCACCCCGGTTTCCGTTGGATCTGCTACAGCGCCTGGGCGAAGCGCTTTTGCAGCAGCAAGTGCCCATCGCCATGGCCATGGCGCCCGATGCACAGGAGGCCGACGGCATCTTGCACGCCCAGCCGGTCTTTTGTCTGCTGCGCACCGCACTGGCTGACAAGCTGCAAGCATTTCTGGAAAGCGGAGGCCGCAAAATCGGCGCCTGGACCGCGAGCCAGGGACAGGCAAAAGTGCCTTTCAACGCTCCCGGCGACGACCCTCGGGCTTTTGCCAACGCCAATACCCTGGACGATCTACACCAATTGGAGACTCGATGAAGACCCTGGAACAAGTCGCTGCCAGCCTGCAGGGCTACGACCCGCAAGCCTTGCGTGCCGACAAGGCCGTGCAGTTCCTGCAGACGCTGGTCACACCCGTGGCGCAGACCGAGCTTGTGGCTCTCATGTCCGCCCTGGGCCGCGTGCTGGCCGCTGACGTCATCTCGCCCATCGATGTACCCGCCCATGACAACTCTGCCATGGATGGCTTTGCCCTGCGCGGCGCGTTGCTGCAACCCGGCCAGCCGCTCAAACTGCAGATTGCTGGCACCGCTTTGGCAGGCAAGGCCTGGACCGGAGAGCTGACAGCGCATCAATGCCTGAAGATCATGACCGGCGCGGTCATGCCCGCGGGTCTGGACACGGTCGTGCCGCAGGAGCTGGTGCAGGTGGATGGCGATCACATCACCATTCCTGCCAACGCATTGCAGCCAGGCGACAACCGCCGCTTCAAAGGAGAAGACCTGTGCAAGGGCAAGCCCGCACTGTTGGCGGGCAGCACCATTGGCCCCGCGGCACTGGGCCTGCTGGCCAGCTTGGGGCTTCCCACCGTCGAGGTGCGCCGCAAGCTGCGCGTGGCCTTCTTCTCCACCGGGGATGAAGTTCTCAGCCTGGGTGATGTGCCGCGTGCAGGAGCGGTGTATGACAGCAACCGCTATACCCTGTTCGGTCTGCTCACGCGCATGGGCGTCGAGGTTTTGGACATGGGTGTGGTGCGGGACGACCCCGCCGCATTGGAAGCAGCCTTCGCTCAAGCAGCTGCGCAGGCAGACGCCATCATCACCAGTGGGGGAGTGAGCGTTGGCGAGGCCGACCACACCAAAGCCGTGATGCGCAAGATGGCCGGCGGCGAAGGCGGTGTTGCCTTCTGGAAAATTGCCATGCGCCCTGGTCGCCCGATGGCGGTGGGGCGCATCGGCCCGGCCATCCTGTTTGGCCTGCCCGGCAACCCGGTGGCCGTGATGGTGACCTTCTTGGCCTTTGTTCGCCCTGCGCTGCTGCAGATGATGGGTGCACAGGTCGAAGCCCCCCTTCCGCTGAAGGCACGCAGCGCAGAGGCGATTCGCAAAAAGCCCGGACGCACCGAATACCAGCGCGCCATAGTCCAGACCGCTCCGGACGGCAGCCTGCAAGTGAAGACCACGGGCCAGCAAGGCTCAGGTGTCTTGAGCTCTATGGTAGTGGCCAACGGCCTGCTGGTCCTGCACCACGACCAGGGCAATGTGGCCGTGGGCGAAGAGGTGGATGTCCTGATGTTTGACGGGCTGATCTAGGACATCGGGGACGTGGCCTAGCGCTGTGCCAGCGCTTTTTCCACGCCTTTGTTGGCCAAGGCGTCGGCCCGCTCGTTGCCGGGGTCTCCGGCATGCCCCTTGACCCAGCGCCAGTCAATCGTGTGACCGCTGGTGGACACCAGCGCGTCCAGACGCTGCCAGAGGTCCACATTTTTCACCGGCTGCTTGGCGGCGGTCTTCCAGCCTTTGGCTTTCCAGCCGGCAAGCCATTCGGTAATGCCCTTGAGCACATACTGGCTGTCCAGATGCAAGACCACTGCGCAGGGCCGCTTGAGGGCGGCCAGCGCCTCAATCACGGCGGTCATTTCCATGCGGTTGTTGGTGGTACCCAACTCACCGCCAAACAACTCCTTTTCGGAACCATCGGGCGAACGCAACAACACGCCCCAGCCGCCAGGGCCGGGGTTACCCTTGCAGGCCCCGTCGGTATAAATCACAACATCAGTCAATCCAGTTTCTCCACTTTGGAATAGTCGCTCAGGCTGCGGGCAGCCGATACAGGTTTGGCAGCGCGTGCCGGTTGTGCTTTCCAAGCCGGGCCCAGCAAACGCATGCCACGCACGCGTTTGACGGCAACCAGAAAATACGCGGCCCCGAGTATGGGCCACCAGCGAGCGCCAGCGCGGTCCATCCACTCAAAACGATTCAGCCATTTCTCGCTGCGAAAGGCTGGCCGGTAACAACCGAACTCACCCTGCTCCACTTCAAAACTCAGCAGCCGCAGCCAGTCACGCAGGCGCCAATAGCCAATGAACTCTCCGTCCTTCGGCAAAAACAGGCTGCCGCCACCCAGCCTTCTGCAGATGTGACCACGCGTCTGCTTGAAGCCCCACAGGCTGAAGGGATTCATGCCGAAGATCACCACACGTCCCTCGGGCACCAGCACGCGCTCCACTTCACGCAGTGTGGCGTGTGGCTCTGCGCTGAATTCCAGCGTATGGGGCAATACCACCAGGTCCAGGCTGCTGGACGGAAAGGGCAAAGCCGAAAAATCCGTGCGCAATGCCACCGGGCGTGTTGCCCCCTCGTGCAATCGGCTCAAAGAGTCGAGTGCAAGCCACTGATGCGGCATGCGGTTAGTATGCAGTCCATCGAGTTGCGGCAGGCCAAGCTGCAATGCGTGGTAGCCAAAAATGTCGGCGACAGCAGCGTTCACCTGTGCCCTTTCCCACGCCAGCAGGTACTGCCCAGCTGGAGTCTGCAACCAGTCAACCAAACTTATAATCTGTTCCATACTGTATAAGCATTCAGCACGTTTTGCGCTGATTTACCATTCCATGCGGGCTGCAGTGCATTTTTCTGCTTTCATTGGGTTGCACTCGACACCTTTAAGCATCACTCCAGTGTGACAAAACGGTGTGACAATAATTCCTGTCACACCGCAGGAGTTCACATGCCCACCATCCGACGTAGAGGTAAACGTTACCAGGCACAGGTACGCATCAAAAGGGATGGGGCCATTGTGTACGAAAACTCGGCTACCTTTGACACCGAGCGTCAAGCCAGGATGTGGGGAGACAAGCTGGAGGATGATTTCCAGAAGGGGAAGATCAAGCCGGACGAGCCAGTGCTCACGGTATCACAGGCTATTGAGCACCACCGGGAATCGATGCTCAAGGATGGGCGCGACATTCGGGGGGTTACCCATACCCTCGACTGCCTAAAAGACCATGGGCTGGGCGAGAAGGACCTTCTCAAGATACAGGCTGGTGATATCGTGGAGTGGGCCAAGGAGTATGCGATTGGAGGAAAGTCAGGAAGAAGCCCCGCCACAGTGCGCCATGCTCTAATGAATCTGCGGACGGTCTACTCTACCGCACGGGTAGAACTCAAGGTCAAGGTTGACGTACAGGAGGTCGCGGATGCCGTGGAACACCTCACTAAGCGCGGTCTGTGCGCAAACTCCATGCAACGAGACCGGCGCGTGACCGATGACGAAGTGGACGCCATCTGCAAATGGCATGAAGGGCTGGGCGGGACAATGATTCCGCTGCGGCTGATCATGAACCTGTTGATCGCCCTACCCCGCCGCCGAGGTGAAGTCATCAGCGGGATGCTCTGGGAGAACTACGACCGCGAGACGGTCAAGCTGCTGGACACCAAAGACCCTACCCAAATCAGGAATGAGATTGTTCCCATTCCCCCAGAGGCCAGAGCCATCATCTCCAAGCTGCCAAGGGCCAAGGCCGGTTACATACTGCCCTACACCCCAAATTCTGTCAGTTCGGCAATGGCCAGGGCTGCCGACATGCTGGGGATTGAGGACTTGCATTTGCACGACTTGCGCCACGAGGGCATCAGCCGTTTGTTTGAGAAGGGCTTGGACATTCCCCAGGTCGCCATGATTTCGGGGCACAAGTCGTGGGCAACACTCAAGCGATACACCCACCTCAAGCCCACGGACGTGGTTAAGCGGATGGTCGAGCTGGCGTAGGCAATTGGAGCATGATTACTGTATGCTTACACAGTGTTTTTCACCGTCTACACCCTCAAACGCAAAGGCGCCCGGCTGTCCAAGCAGGATGCCATGGCCACTGCGCGAGTGGGGCGGCTAATCTACAGGCTCAAGCGACCATTTGGGATGCCTGTGCAGGAGGCAGTGCTTCTAGATGAGCGTGGAATTGAACAGGAGAAGCTGAGCACAGCAGAGCTGCGGAAGATGGACGCCGACGGGATATTGCTGCGCGGGTATGTATCAGACCACTCCCAGGCCGAGCAACGGTCAACTGAGGTGTGGTGGTGCGTGTATAGGCCAGAAGGTCCGCTGGTGCCCTGCCAGGGGCCGCAGCATGAGCACATTCCGGCGGATGACCCGAGGGCGCCGGAGGATCTTGCATAGTCTTTTCTCCACCACGGTTTTTGCAAGTAAATATTAGTTTTTTGCTTGCATTATTAGATATTGCAAGTAACATTGAGGCTTCTAAACTGCTGGAGCATCAAATTGCCCACCACCAAGCCAAATAGGAAAGCCGCAGGGGGAATTGCCCGCGCTTCTAAACTTTCACCGGAACGCAGAAAAGAAATTTCTGAAAACGCAATTAAGGCGAAGAAGGAGCAAGCATCTTTGCTCAAAGCCACTCATGGCTCGGCAGAAAAGCCATTGCGGCTTGGGGATATTGAAATCCCCTGCTACGTTCTTGAAGATGAGACGCGCGTACTTTCCCAGCGAGGGCTGCTTTCCGGGCTTGGGATGGCGAAAGGCTCAACGACGTCAGGAGACGACCAACTCACGGTGCTTGCAAATACTCTATTGGCGTCTGACTTGCTCGATCCAGAAAAAGCATTGCTCTTAAAAAAGCCAATCGAATTCAAACCTAAGCATGGTGGACGCGCGGCCCACGGCTATCCAGCAACGGTGCTCGCAGATCTTTGCGAAGCCGTGCTGGAGTCAAGATCAAAGGGGACACTTCCAGCCAAATTGCATGGATTGGCCAAACAGTGTGAAATCTTGATTCGCGGCTTTGCTCGAGTCGGCATCATCGCATTGGTTGACGAGGCGACTGGATACCAAAAGGATCGGGCACGTGATAGTCTGGCAAAAATCCTTGAGACTTGGGTCGCCAAGGAGTTGCAGCCGTATGTACGCACCTTTCCGCCTGAGTTTTATGAGGAGATGTTTCGTCTGCGTGGGTTGCCGTATCCACCCGAAAACCCCAAGTTCAGGCCTCAGTATTTCGGTGTTTTGACGAATGATATTGTCTATGAACGCCTGGCCCCGGGCCTGCTTGAGGAACTGAAAAAGCAATCAGCCAAGGATGAAAAGAAGGCCCATTTGCATCGTCGGCTTACTCTTGAAGTTGGCCACCCTAGACTTAAAGAGCATCTTGCTTCCGTGACTACGGCAATGAAGTTGTCTTCGGATTACCAAGACTTCATCGGGAAGTTAAATCGCATCCATCCGCGATTCGGTCAAACCTACTTCTTGGACTTGGAGCAATCGGATCGATAACGGCCGCACCAAAAGCAAAAAAGCCCCCACCCCCGAAGGGATGAGGGCTTGAGGGCGCGAGTGATCTCAGCGCGGGAGACAACTGCTGGTTACGGGGAGCGGTCAGCTATTCCTTGGGCGCGACAGCTTGCGTAGGCATCGTTGATGGTGTCGGCTTCGGACTGGAGCCGCTGAAGTAGTCCAGTAAGCTGCGTTGAAAGTAGCCCGCCGGCTTCGGCTCCGTCTGCTGGACTATCGTTGGAAGGGCTGGCAACTTGACCCGTGGCGCTATCACCACCTGCCCCACATCCGGTGGCGTTTGGGTCGCGCAGCCGGCCAGAAGGCCCAGCAGCACGGCGAAGTTGATCATGCAGATCAGCGACAGTTTTTTCATGGTCAGCATCCTTGAGGTTTTGGGCGTTGGTAAAGGCCTGCAGCGCCTGCTCAGCGTTGCGAGTTTTCTGGGTTTCGACGGCCAGCTTCGATGCGGCTTCTGTCTTGATGGTCTGGATTTCCAGTGCATCAGTGGTGTGTGCCCGCTTCTGACCGTCGTACTCACCGGCACCAAATAGGCCGATGGCCACCAGGATGGCGGCAATGATTGCGTAGGGGTTCATGGTGGCGGTTCCTTGATCGGCGGTGGGTTGCGGTTGTCAAAGTAGAACTTCACGCATGCAGCCTGCAGCAATGAATAGGGAGCGGTCACCGCGGCGATCACGGCGCCCACATCAATGCCGGACTTTTCGGGGTGCGCGGCTGCGAACGCCATGGCCCACTCAGTGATCTTGACCGTGCCCCAGAACACACCTGCGCTCAGGACGTGCTTGTCAATCTCGCGGGAGTCGATCCAGTCCCAGAATCGGGTGAAAGTCATCGGGGGACCTCCAGCATGTCAACGGTCTGGCTGCGCAGTTCGTGCGTGCAGTCATCCAGGAATTGGGCTTGGCCTTCGTTCACCCAGGTATGGCAGCGATAAGGTCTAGGCTTCACATACTTGCCAGACATGAGCTCTTCGTACTCACCATCTGTGATACGCCAAACGCCTTCTGTCAAAACGCTGGGTCGCAGCGTTGGCTTCTCGGTGTCGCCGTTCCATGTCCAGCAGTGGGTGCCATCGCGCGTACCACGCAATATCACCGGAAGCCACAGGCGCCCGACAGGACCCGGGAAATTCAGTTCGACGTGCGTGGCCTCTTCGATAGAGCAATCAAAATAGCCCTCACCGTAGACCAGCTTTACAGGCTTTGCTTTCATGCCAGTGTCCCGCCCGCATCGGTGTATGCCTGCTGCAAAGCGGCCAGTTTGTTTTCATGCTGGCCATACCCGGCACCTGGCAAGCTGGCCCAGATATGTGCGCACAGGTGCACCGCCTGCTCGAACTGGCCAGCGTTGATCTCGTCCAACGCATGGCACTCGCGGATCTGCTGCAGGGCCACCGCATCCTGGGAGTCTGGCCCGAAGTCGGGGAGCTTGAGCAGATCCCGATATGGAGGCCACCAACGGTGCAGGAGTTGGTAGCGCCCGGCGGCCGTGGAGTTGCAGTCCTTGTTCAGGATGTTTGGATGATCCGCGTAGCTGTCGAAGAGCAGTGGCGCTTCTGCCGTTGCCCCCACCAGGACGTTGTAGCCGTTGTCGCTCACGGCGAGCAGGCCGGCGCCAATTTCGCTGTGGGCGATCATGTCAAGAAATGCTTTTTCGTTAGGGGTCACTTTCCGCTCCTTTCAATCAATCGGTCCAGCTTTGAGTCAAGCCGCTGGTACTGCTCTTGCATCAGCCGCAGAGCCTCTTTCATTTGGTCTTCGTGCATGGCATCCCTGGCATGCAGGGAGCCCGCGTCTTGCTTGAGTAGTTCGACATCCTTCTTCAAGTCGGCATAGGCAAGTAGGGCCACAGCGAACTGAAACAGGATGGCGGCTATCAAAGAGATGGGGACTTTCTTGTCCAGATGCCACGAATTGCTGGTTTGCTCTGCCATGCGTTATCTCCCTGCGTTTTTGATGTGAGGTTTACCGGGCGGTGCTATCCGGTTGAGTAGAAGTGCGACCTGCAGCGCAGTGCGGCCCTGCCATGTCGTGGTGTCCAGGCAAAGCCGCTCCAGCCTGGTGCTGAAGGTCCATTCGCGGCGATCGTGGATTTGAGGCAACTCCCAAAGGTAGATTGAGAGCACCGTCATGTTGGCAATGAAGTCGATGATCAACGCCAGGCAGACAATCACCTCGAAAACGAACCGAAGCCACGCTGGCAAAGTCTCGCTCTCGTACTGGATGCCCACTGCGTAGCCAATGAACAGCGCCAGCGGCTGCCCAATGAAAAACAGCAGGAGGTAATGCCACCAAGTCATGGAATCTGGCACTGAGCCAACCATTGAACGGAATACATGCGACCAGCAGTTAGCAGCGAACTGGAGTTGTACAGAGTTGCGCCAGTGGTCGAATTTGTTAGTACAGCCGGAACCCCAATATCGCCAACCGCTGTTTCATCTCTAAACAAATTTGGATTGCCAGTAGCTGGCGACCAGAAACTGAAAGCTACTGGCGCTCTTTTGTTAACTTTGAAATTTATGCCAGAGCTGTTGTAGAAATCGGCTCCACTGAATGCAACTCCTCGGAAGGCACCGCCCTGCGATGCAGAGCCAGGGGCAACGCCGTCGCCGTAGGATTTCTCGCAATATCGTTGGCATCGAATCAACTCCTGAGCCGAATCAGGAACTTCGAAGTAAGTCGGACTAACAGAACCTGGCCTGAAGTCTTCCCGCCCAATCGTCCAAGTCCCGGAAATCTGTGCGCCAACAGTCAAGACTATTTCAACACCTGTAGTCGCACCAGCAGGCAAAGCAATCTGTATGCTGTATTTGGTAACCGTGGAATTGACAGTGAATGTGCCTGTTGCAATTTGTGTCTTAGTCGGCGTTCCGATTGTGCCGAATGCGTCTGCTGTGGATGCGTAATATGCTGTCCAAGTGACCGAGGTCAGCAGGCTATTTGCCAGTTCCACGGAGTAAGTACAAGTCTGACCGGCCATGTGTGCTGACTCTGCGGCATCCAGGCGGTAACCGTGACCGATGGCAGTAACCGATGCGGCCCCGGTGAATTGATCGCGCTTGTGGGTCGCGTCCGATCCTGCCACTTGAGCCAACGTGACATTAGCACCAGTGCAATAGGCGTAGAACATGTCGGTTGTGTAGTACCCAGTGCTTGCCGTGGGCACTGCAGTTCCTGCTGTCACAGTGGCAGATGTGCCGCGCTGCGCTACCAGCTTGTTGCCGTTCTTCAGCCGACTGCCCGCAAGGGGGCCGCCGTTGATAGATGTAATTGCGGTTGGTGCCCCGCCAGTTGAACCCAATATTTCATTGAGATAGTCGCGAAGTTGACCCATTGCCGTCTTCATTGCTGAAGTCGTAGGCAGGCCCGTGCCGTCGAATATCGACCGTGCTGGTAAAGCTGTCATGGTTTAGTACCCTTGAGGTAGTGCGTCGATGGTTGCGGCTACGCTGGTGCCGCCAGAATCTCTTGCCGTGATGAGAGGGCCAAGGGCCGCTGACTTGTCGTTGATTTCCAACTTCACAGCAGTGCTTCCGCCCTGCAGCGTGAGCTGGATGTTTTGAATCACATTGAAGTAGCCAATGGCCCCGGTCAGGCGAGTTCCGCCGGGTGCTATGGCTACGTTGTTGAGCTTCAAACTCTTGTCGGGAACATCCACGGAGACCACGAAGGCCGTCAGTTGCCCGCCCACTGTTCCAGCAGTCGTAGTGACTTGGAACTGATATTCCTGGTTTTCCGCGCTGATGCTTCCCGGCCATGTCTGCCAGTCGCTCGCTCCCGAATAGAAAGGCGCAGCGTCATCGCTGTAGAAGTAGCTGGCGTCATTCCCGAAGAAAGGCAGTGGGCCCGTCTTGCGGTACAGCACCGCATAAGAATTTCCCGTAATTCCCCAGGCAATCGTCATGTTGCTGCCGACAGCGGCAAGCGATGGCGTGTAACCAGTGCTGATCCAGGTCAGTGCGTCATAGTTGGTGTTGTAGAAAGTTGCCGCATCCTGACCGTAGAAGTTGCCGGCATCTGCACCAAAGAAAGGATCACTCTGAGTGGCCGTCAGGTTTCCGCCAACTACTGCGGCATTGGTGTAGGTTCCCGGCCATCCCATGGCGTCAAAGTCGAACGTCTCCAATACGTTGGCGACAAGCGCGTTACCCAGGTTGGTTATCACATAGGCAGCAGTGGCAGATTCATTGCCGCTGGTGTCGACCGCCTTTGCCATGATGATCACGCTACCCGTAGGGATTACCGCTGGTGTGTAGGGCGAATCAGTGATCAAGCCCGTGTGCATTTGGCTTGCAGTGCCCCAGTCCAAGTTTGTGCCGTACTGAAATTTGATCCTGTAGCCATCCAGATCAATGTCAGTCACTGCTGGCCAGCTCAGTGTCTTGCCGGCTATATTCAAGGATGAAACATTGGTTGGCAAATCCGTCTTGCCGAGTACCGAATGAGTAATCGTTACCCAGTCTCCATAGGCACCTACACCTGTGATGTAACGCACCTTAATGGTGATATTGGAACCATCTTTCGGGCCAATCAGAATTGCGCTACTGGAATCGGGGGAGAGATCGGTGTCGGAATAGTTGGCATCCGGGTCACCAGTCACCTTCCACTGGATCTGCGCATAACCACCTTGAAGGACAGCGCGCTGGGTTGTTGCGCTCCATGTGCAGTAGACGCGTGTTTGAATGGTTCCATCGCCCAACTTGACTAAGTAACCGGTACCGCTGTTGGCTGTCAAAATTGCAGGAGCTGCAGGCCGAGCGTATGGGTTGGACAGGTTGCTGGTGGCCGCCAGCGGGTCAGCAATCGAGAACGTGCCAGTATACATGCTAGCCACGTCTTCGGTGAGCACCAAACCCAGCGGCGCATTGTTGATGTGCGTCCAGTCCACTACCCGAAAGGTCTTTGCGGCAAAGCCCAGCTCGTTATTGGTGACGTACACACGGTCACCTGGTTGTAGCTTCCAGGCCGTCAAGTGGGCCGGGTAGTTGATGGTCAACCCCGCGCGGCTACGCTCCACCGCAATGGCTGAAAGCTTTTGGCATTCACTGTTGGTGCCCGTGAATCCATAGCTGACATCAAGCCATTGATTTGGACCATCGGCCGTGACGTAGCTGGACACGACATAGGGCGTGAAGTCCACCGTCACGCCGAGTTGCGCCGCTGGAATGTATTTCCCGCGCACACTGTTGTAGCGACTTGCGCGTGGGTTTCCGGCTTGAGTCACCTCAATAGGCGCTGCCAGGTAGGCATCGGTCAGCGTCATCACAGGAGTGCTCCAGATGCCGGCCATAATGCGCCACACGCCACCGCTCCAGTGCGTACGACCCGCCATGCTGTCTTCCAGCGCGTGCAGCGTGGCTTCCCGACTCGCATCAGTGCTCAGAGCACCATTGCAATTGAATCCTTGAGCGTCGCACGCGTTGGCAGCTGCAATTGCGGCTGCGTTGTCGATCTGGCCAGAAGTGGTGCTGTAGCCATACACGGAGGTCAAGAAGTCAGCCACGCACAGTGCAGGGTTGGTGCTGTAGCCGGTGGTCGCCGTGCGGTAGTCGTAGACCTTTTTTCCGCGCAGTTTTGCCGTGATGTTTGGCGGTCCGCCCTGGAAGCGGCTCATGTTCAGATCAATCGTCAGAACAATGTAGGTGTAGCCGCTGAGCTTGTGCGCACTGGTCCACTTGTCAGGGACAGCCGCCATCAAGAACGCATCAGCAGTGTCAGCCCCACCGGGTGAAAAATGCTTTTGGCAATTCACTCGGGCTGCGCCTGAATCCATGAACGCTCCACCTGTGACCCAGCCATTGCCGTCCAGCGCGCCGAGCGGGTCGCCCTCGATGTAGATTTCATCGATGCTCGCGCATTCGTGTGCAGCGAACACCACCACCAGGTGCTTAAATTGGTCTTTATCGCCGCTTGAAAAAATGGCAACTAGAGTGCCACCAACTGGAGCCGGGCTGCCGTAGACGACTTGCCAGGGCGAGTCGTTGCGCAAAACTGTGACGTTTCGATCCTGAAGGCTGGCGTTATAGGATGCCAATACGGCATCTGCAGATGCACTGGCCTTGCGACGCGCTTCGGAATTTGAGATTACTCCGGCCACCAATAGCGAGCCAGCGGCCAGCCACGTGCCTGGATTAACAAATGCAACGGCAATGAGAGCCGTCTCAACAATCTTTCCCGGGTCAGCCCATGCCGGCACCAGAGTACATGCCAGAAGCAAGAAAACAATCAGACGCGCCATGCCGCCTCCGCGTTTGTTATGGGCAGCATGACCAACCCGTTTTCGGCCGGAATGCACAGCCAAGCGCCCAAGCAAAGCGCCATCGCCTTTACGCCGCTTTCCAGTGTCACCATGACAACATCACCTGCCTGCGCCATCGGGCCGGCAATGTGGTCGCCCATGCGGGAATCAACGGCGGCAAGCATCCCGCCCAGATCATCCAGCTTGCGGTGTGCGGCCAATGCGGAATCCAGGCCGCGCAGATCCTGCATGGGGTCCGTTCCGGTGGCCAGGGTCACCCAGTCCGCGGCAAACGTGCAGCAGTCCTGGACCCCCCAAGCAAACGGCGTGTCCTGGCGCGACTGGACGTAGCTATCCAGAGCGGCCCACCACTCATCGGTATTGCGCTGCAATGTCATTTGGTCTGGAAGCGTTTGGAGAGCCACAACTGAGGTTGGGCAATCAGGGATGCGATGTAGGTAAAGCCCAGCTCCCCGGGCTGCCTGCTCTGGTGCTGGGTGTCGTTCATGCGCAAGCCCGTTGGTGTGCGGCGCACGTCATAACCGCCGATGCTGCATTCCAGCGTGATCTGGCCCACGTTCTGACCGGCGCGCTTGATGGATATCTTGTCCATGAAGCCGCTGAAACGAAGCACTGGGCTACCCTGAATCACCAGGTTGGCATCAGTCAGAGCCAACTTGACCCGTGCACCGCGACCTTGGTAGGTGCTGACATTGCCCAATGCCAGTGCCAGATAGGAGCTGTTGACTTGGCTGAGCACGAGCTGCATGGTTTGCGTGAGACCGTCTTCACTTTCCTTGATCTCACCCACCGAGCCGACAGCGCCAATGCCGGTATAGGTCTGGGCGCCAATCGTCACATCCACCGGCCAGGTGGTCAGGTATAGCGTTCCACTGGTGAAATCCAGTTCGATCAATTCCAGCACGCCCACGGCCGGAGCTGCGGCTGCGGTATCGAAGCCGGTATTGGTAGTGACCGTCATGCCTCAGGGCTCCCAGGACTCGACCAAATTCACCGTGAAATTGCCTTCGGCATCTGCACTGGCCGCCCAGCTTGTTGAACTGTCGGATCGGCGCATCAGGCATGTCGGTTGACTCCATACGACTGCGCTACCAGATGACTGCGCATACCGGCTTGGAGGCTCGACAGTCACCGACATGGCACCCCCTGCGCTTGCCGTGGCACTTGTCACAACTTGAAACATTTGGCGAGACTGCCCGGTGCCGAGTTGGAACCAGTCGCCTTGCAATAAAGTTGCCAGCGCCGCTGTGGTGATATTGATCACTGTGTCACCAACAGCAACTGCGCTGGTGAGCGTTGGCGACCCGGCCATGGTTCCCTTGGGCGTTGGGTTCTTCAGGTCGTACACAGCCAACTGGTTGGTTTTTCCGCGAAGTTGGAGCAGAAACGCACGCCACGTCGCGGCCGGCACTGGCCCTAGAGTCTGGTTTGCGCTCATGGTGCATGTCCACCGGGCGGGCGCCAAGATACGGGACTGGGTAGCCCCCGTGTCACCGTTCTGAAAGGTCAGGCTGAAGTCCTGCTGGCCCATACTGAAGGTGTGCACCTGCAAGCCTGTTGGTAGTGCGATCACGCTCATTGCAACACCCCCTGCTGGCGCAACATTTGGGCGAAGGCTTCATTGTTCTTTTGCAGGGCGCTTTGAACATTGGCATAGACCTCCGCCTGGTCCGTGCGTGCGTCAATGTGGATCACTGGTGCATAGTTGATGGACTGACCGCCGCCGAGCGCATGGTTTGGAACGATGGTTCCGGGCGTGTTGGGAATGAAGAGCTCGGGGCCACGCTCTCCCACGATGGACGGCACACCAACAGGAGGTTGGCCACCATTGGCAAAGCCGAATAGCTTCAGAGCCGAATCGAGGAATCCGCCGTTGGAAACCTCAACGCCGCCGCTGCTGCCACCCAATGCCTTCGCCAATGGCCCCGTGATGCTCTGCTGGACCTGAATGCGTACTAGATCACTGATGATTGAATCGGCCAGAGTAGAGAAATCGAGCTTCCCAGTCTTGACGAAGTTGACCAGAGCGTCTTCCATACCCTTGAAGGCATTGGTGAACAAGTTCTGCGTACTGGCGGCAATATTGGCGACATTCTTCTGGTAGGCGTCCAATGCGTTCTTGGCCCCGTATTGCCAGGATCCGTTCAGGGCTTCCTGCTTGGCCTTCATGGCGTCCAAAGCATCGGACATTCCACCCTTCATGGTGGCAGCGAGCTTTTCCAGCTCTTGACGCGTTTCCACCGTGGCGCCTACCATGGCCTTCTTCATCAACGCATCGACTTGCAGCATGGCGTTGTGGCGCGTGAGTTCGTCGCTGTCCAGGCCAAGGGCATCTGTCTGGGCGATGATGGCCGCGCGCGCATCGTTGCCAGCCGTCACATAGTCTTCCAAAATCTTGTTCTGCGCAGCCTGCTTGTTGGCCTGCTCGACGTCATAGGCGATCAGATCCTTCTTGGACTTCTGCGCCTCGGTCTCTTTCTGGATGGCCAGGGCCAAGTCCAGTATTTCCTTGCGGCGCGCATCGCTCACCGGATTCTTGAATGCGTCGACCTGGCGCAGCACCTGGGCGTATTCGCTCACCGAACCCGTCAGCTGCTCGTATTTGGTCTTGAGCGAGTTCAGAAGCTGGATGCCCTCGTCTATCTCTTTTGTGCCTCTGCCATCACCGGCAAGGCCAGTGATTTGCATCTTTCCGCCGTCGGTACCGAGCGAGCGTGGATCCGTGAAGGCATTTCCACCGCGCCCCGCACCGGCCTTCGAGTTGGTCAGGCCCAACAGGCTGGAGCTAAGTTTGTCGACCTCTTCTCGCGCCTTTTTGGCATCGTCCTTCATGGCATCGCCAATGACGCCAGCACCATGGAAGTCCAAGTGCGCGAACGCCACTAACTGAGCCGCTATACCCCCGGTTTCATTGGCGATCTGCTTAAAGACGTAGACGATGTTGACGCCCAGGACTGCCACTGTTTGCAGTACTGCCTTGAAGCCTTCGCCCAGGGTGCTGCCAACGTCGGCGGTGGACTTCTTGATGTCCAGCATCGCCTCGGTTATGTCAACCAGCGTCGGCAGCAACTCCAGAGCCAGCGACTTCTTCCATGCATCACCTCGAGTCTTCAACACGCCCAGCTCGACTTCGAACTGGTGCGCGGCTTCAGCCTGCTCCGTTGTGACCTTCGCATGCAGTTCGCCCGTCTGGGCAAGGTCTTTCAGGAACGGCAGCATCTCCGCGCCGCTCTTTCCGAATAGAAACATGGCTGCCGCTGACTTCTGGGCACCATCTTGGAAACCATCCAGCGCCACAGCCACCTTCTGGATGCGCTCATCCGGGGACATGTGCTGGAACTCATCGAAGCTGAGCCCCAGCGCTTTCAGTGCGGTAGCTGCACCCTTGCTGTCTTCATTGGCGCTGGCCAGAGCTTTGGAGAGCTTGTTGCTGGCAGCAGCAATCGTGTCTGCACCGGTACCGGTTGCCTTTCCGACGGCAGCCAGGCCGCTCAACGCTTCCACCGTAATACCTGCCTGGGTGGAGAGTTCATGGAGTTTGGCCACGGACTCAATGGAGCCCATGATGATTTCCTTGAACTTGTCAGCCGAGGCAATGCCGGTGAATGCAGCCGTGAGCTTGAAGATGGCGTCCTGGGCGTAGCTGACTTGCTCCTTGATCTGCTTCATGGAGTCGGTCACCACGCTCTTGGCGTCGCTCATGTCCTTTTGCAGGCGGGCGACGTTGGCAGCCATCTCGATCGTTAAGGTGCCGATATTCATGGTTTCTTCTCGTTCATGGACTTCATCGCCACCTGATCCAAGGCGGTCAACGTGTCGATTTCCCAGGGGGTGAGAACTACGCCGCGAACTTCCTGCCAGGCCGATAAGTCGCGCCAGGTGATTGGCGACGGGCCCATGCCGGCGCCACGTGCGTTGTGCAGTTCAATGAAGGTTTCCCAGATATGCCAGCAGCCGTTCTTTGGCGGTGGAATGTGCAGTTCTGGGACCACCTCGCCAGCGCGCTCTGCGGCCAGTAGGTGGTCCCGTTGGGTGAGCCCGTCCGGGGTTTTCTTGGCTAAGTCAAATTGGGCCTGAGCGTAGGCAATCAGCTCTGCTCTCAGGCCTTGATAAAACGCTCGCGCTCGCCCATGGCGGCGGTGAGCTGGTCACGCAACCAGCCCAAGCCCTCGGTTGCATAGAGCTTTTCCGCAGCGGAGCGCGAGAACTCGATGACGTTGCCGTCGTCATCGGTTATGCCATCCCAGCCCAGCGTGCAGGCGGTCAGCTTCTCGATTTGGTCCAACTCGTCATCCGCTGGGTCGCCAAGTTCCAATTTGCCAGTCTTCTGGACGGATGCGCGCAGCTTGCGCTGTTTGGCAAACTCAATTGCCTTACGGGCCGGGTGCTCGGGTCCGGCCAGGGTGATAGATGCGCCCAGGTCTTCTTTGGTAACGGGGTGCTTGATCTTGACGACAGCAAACAGAGCGTCAGTGATGGAGGTGATTTTGAACATAGTGAGGTTCTCGCAGGTTGAAAATGCCCTTGCCCCAGCCAGCCTCCACCTGCGAGATGGAGAGCCAGCCAGGGTAGGTGCAGGGGGTACCGCTTAAGCGGCAGAGTCTTGGATCAGAATGGTTGTTTGCTCGGTGCTCTGACCGGTGCCGCCATTGACATTCAGCAGGGCCTGGAAGGGGAACGTCTGCACAATGCCGCCTGTACCGTCGTTCTTCTGCTGGCCGCCCAGCTTGATGCGCGGAAGCACAAAGGTCACGAAGTCAGCGCTTGCCGTGTTGTTCGTGGTAAGTGCCACGATCAGGCTGGACTCGGTTTCGTTCACGAACAGATCACGCAGGGTGTTGTCGGTGAAGTAGGCGGTGAACTGGCCGGTAACATTCACGGGACCCGCAAACTGGTTGGGGATCACGTTCGCGCCCACCACCGGATCACCGCTGAATGTGGGGTCGATCACGATAGACAGACCGGTCACAACCGCTTGGGCCACGCCGTTGACCACCAGAACACCATTGACCGCAGCAACCACGCCGGTGCTGGTGATGGCAGTGGGCGACGTGAAGTAGCGCGTCTGAGCGGTCGTTATGTTCTGGCCGATCACGTCAAACTGAGCCGTGGCCATGCCAGTGGGCGGCAGGTTGATAGTGCCTTTGTCGAACTTGATGCCGCTGAACACTTCACTTTGCGTGGTGTCGTTGTACCAATGCTCCAGCGAGTAGCTGTTGTCAGTTTGTCCGGATGTCGGAATCCAGGTCTTTTTACCCTTGACCGCCACCGTGCAGGCAGACGCCGAAGATGTCTCGGCCGTGAGCGAGGATGCGTTGAGAACGATGCAAGTCGCAACTGTTGCTGTGAGCGCGTAAATCAGCAGGTTGTTTGCGTTGTTGCCGGCATTGGTGCAACCGGCCAAGGTCACCACGTCGCCGATCTTGAAGCCGTCTGTCAGGTAGGAGCCAGCAGAGCGCGTAACGGTCCAGGCGCCAGCCGAGCCGCCGATGGTCAGGGTCAGCGAGGCAACGGATACACCAGCAGTGAAGTCCCGCTTGAGCATGGACGACAGGATGTCGCTGTAGGTCTTGGGGGACAGCTCGCCCTGCAGTGAACCCTTGACACGGCGCACGCCATGCCGGAAGTCGGCAATCTGCATATCCGGGCGGATTTCGTTGGACGAATACGTGTCTTTGGACAGGTCCACCGTGCTCTGCACCCGGCGCAGCAATTGCGCAGATGCGGCAACGGGAATGGTGCCGTAGGTAACTTCGCGCTTGATCGCTACCTGTTTAAAGATGCCTGTTGCTTGGGTTGCCATAGGGGTCTCCAGAAATAAGAAAACCCGCCGAAGCGGGTTGCTGTGGGCGGGTTGAAATGGGGGTGAGAGCCTTGCTAGGTCTCGTAATGCATGACCATGAAGTCAATGGACTGGATGTAGATCGACAGATCGTCATCGCGCAGGTCGGGACCCACGGTGTCGCGGGTGATGGAGAGCACCTGGTAGCCGCCAATTACGCCGCTTTGGTACAAACAGGCCTTGCGCACGGCCTCAAGTGCGGCCTTGACTTCCAAATAGTTCTTGGCCATGGCCGTCACCTGAATGCGCGTGCGCATCACCTGGTAGCCGGCCTGGGCGTCAATGGGTGTCAGCTCGTTGCCGCTGATCGTCTGGTAGACAAGCGCCGGCATGGTCGTGTTCTGCGGCATCCGCGCCGGGTAGATCCTGTTTCCAACCACGCCACTCACCAGCGTGCTGCCAGAAAGCAATGTGTAAATGACGTGCTCGGCTCTCATGGCTTTTCGTCCCGGGTGTCTTGCTCGTCAGGCAGACTGGCAATTTCTTTGTCGATCCGAGTGCGCAGGTAGGTGACCACGGCCTGCAGCTCTTCGCTGTTCTGATTTGCTTCGACGTCGAACACTGGGCGCACGAAAGGGTGTGCCTTGGCGCCCGGGTGCATGAGGAATGAATAGTCCCTGCCGCCGAAGGTCAGCGCCCTGCCCTTCTTTGCCATGATCAAGTGGGCGGCGGTACCGAACTCGACCATGTGGGCGTAGTAGGCAACCTTATCGCCGACCGTGACCTTGGAAACCACTTTGCCGTTGCGTGCACGGGTGCTCACTCGCACGCTCGCCTTCAAAGAGCCAAACTTTGCGCCATACAGACGTGCGTTCACATCATTGGGCGGAGCTTCTGGCGCCTTATCCCTGATCTTGCTGGCGGCCACCATCTGCCCGGCCTTCAAGGCACCGCGGAGGACTTTTGCCTCCAACTGTGGCGCGAACTGGTCCAGTTGAGCCTGCAGTTCCGCAAGGCCACTGATGACGATGTCGTTACTGTCCATCGTTCAGGCCTTCGCTGCAGAGAAGCGTCACCATCCGGTTGCGCTCGGCATCGTTGAGGGTGGCCCCAATATCAAAATAGCGGGTTGAGCCATAGGTCGTGTACACCGCACGGTATGAGCCCACCTTCTTCATGTCTGCAAACAGCTTCTGAAAGCGCGTGATGATGTGGTGCGTCGTCATGTTGTAGATCGACTGGCTGCGCGCCAACTGCGCACCACTCACCACTTCAATATCCGCCCAAATCGTCGTCAGGTTCACCCAAATGAGAGACTGCTGCCCAAACGTACCTTCAACAGTAGATGCGCGCTGCTGAATGAGCACGCGCTTACGCAGGTTTCCGCCTTGCATGGATTACCTCACCGGCAGAATTGCCTGGTCTTCCAGGATGCGGCCCAAGCTGGTGGTGACTTTGCAAGAGAGTAGGTAGTCAATGATCGGGAGTCCGCCTGCGAAGTTCTGCAATATCAGTCCACTGCCAGTGTTTACTGACGCCGCTCCGCTGATCATGGAAGAGGCTGAAGCATCCACGCCGATATAGGTCGTCACGGCGATCGTGTAAGTATTCGTGATGGATTCACCCTGCACCAATGCCTGCGAGAAGTCGAACGTGAATGTCAGGTTCTCATTTGGCGTCTTAGGGTCCAGTCTCTGAGGGGTCATAAGGTGCCACCGTTGTATTTGCGGGCTTGATAACTGCCAGCACGCGTGAAGGGGTTGCAACAACGAACGTGCGACCACTTAAGGTCACGGTGCGTTTGAAGGACTGATGCAGGGCTGACGGGTTAAAGCAGGATGTGGAATCCACTGCATACCCAGCTTCGACCACTGCTGCATATATCGTCGTGAGCTGCGATACAAGATCGCCACCAGCCATCGTTTCGGCGACTGCCAGTGAAATCCCGTTGAATATCGTCTGGACATCAGTAGCCGAACCGCTTTCAGAAACCGCTACCAGGTACACGGCACCCTGGGACACCAAATCAACTGCAGTTGCCGCTTCAGAAACTGCCACGGCCATCGTGGCGCCAGCGCTTTGAGCATCTACCGCAAAGGCTGCCTCACTCATGCTGAGCGCCATCAAAGCCGACAGGCTCTGCATATCAGTCGCAGTCCCGGACTCGGTGACGCTCACACCATACGTTGCCGCTGTAGTCTGAAAGTCCGTCGCGCTACCAGCCTCTGCCACGGTCAGCGCTGCATTCATGGCAGCCAATGGGGCATCAACTGCGGCCCCAGCCTCCCCCACTGTCTTCGGCATGGTGGTTGACGAACTCTGCAAATCGGTTGACGAACCGGCTTCTGCAATTGACACCGCGGCGCCCAGGGCTGACGTTTGCACGTCTGATCCGGATGCAGCTTCAGCTATCGCCAGGCTAGCCAGCATTGCAGCGCTCAGGGCGTCACCCGCAGTACCTGATTCTGTGAGCGACAGCGCTGCGGTCAGTGCGAGCGTGGAAACATCGGCCAGCGAGGCCGCCTCGCTCATGGTCAGGTTGTAGGTGGTTGTGCCGCCAGCACTGGGCAAAAAAATCAGCGGAGCATCAGGCAGAAAGAGCTGCCAAGGATTGGCGCTGATGGCCGCTATCTCAGCAGCAGTAAGAACGCGCTCCCAGGCAAAGTGAGCAAAGATGCTGCCGTCATAGTAGGAGCTTGATGCCCCACTACTCCCTAGAACCGCCCCGGTAGCCGAACCGGCCCCTGTACCGTTACCTACCGTGCTGGAGGCGACTTGAAGGCCGTTTTTATAAACAGTAACAGGATCGCCGTTAAATTGCCCTTTGGAGGCGACAGCTAAACAGCAATATTCGTTTGCCGAAACGATACCTGTGGCACTCGTATAGACAACAGCACTGCCCGTGTTAACAAGTGAAACTGCTCCGCCACTGGCAATGCGCCAAAAATTTCCGCCATTCCCATTTCCGGCGAAACCCGCGTTCCCTGCGGCTGCTCCAATTTTTGTAAGAACAAGCCTTGTGCCGAATGGTGTGGTCGAGTCACTTCCAACCATCGCATCAGCGGGAAGCGCTACTTGCGTCGATGTGCCATTGCCAGCACCACCAACTCCATACGGGGAGGCCGTTGGCGAACCATACGGTGCGCTGACTATTCCCCGCCTTGTGACCACCCAACTGCCAACCCATGCATGCATCAGCCCGCTTACATACGGGTTTGCCTTATCAAGCTGGGTTGGCGCTTGCGGCTGGGTGCGGCGCGTGAAGCGAAACGGGCCGCGCATGGTTTAAACGCCCTGTGACTGGATGCGCTCGTAAGTGAGGGCGTGATTTCCGCCTGTGGAGTCCAGGGCAACTGCGGTACGGTTGAGAACAAACGCACCCCAGAATGGAGGAAGCACGTAACCATAGAAGGAGGCGACGGAAATGGGGGCAATCGGGTATACATTGCCGGTCGTAGCATCAACTACCAGCGTTGCGGCCAACCTCAAGCCATATTGCAAAATATTCCGACTGGTGAACGTCTTGGCAGCATCGGTGCCGGTCACGCTGTCGGGGTACGTTGGCGTTCCAGACGCAATGCTTACGGGGGCATATAGCCATATTTCAATCGTGCGGCCCGCAGTTGGGGAAGTTCCTGTCTTGATGTAGCCAGACAGCAGCGCGTCCTGATCAAGGTTTGTGGTGTTGTCAACTGCTGTCGATGTGCGACCGGCGATGCCGTTGGTATTGTCATCGGCCAGGGATGCAAGGCTGATAGTCAGCGCAACTGTTGAAGTTGATGGGTAGAATATTTTGTTTGTCGTTGCCATTTACACCACCCAATTTCCATCGTAGTCCTGGCATACAAGCCGAACGTCTTGCGCAGTGATCGGGTCTGCAATCTCTGCGACGGCCTTGAGGGCAGAAGCCTGAGTCTTGTCCGTAACCAGCGCGTCAATCATTCCGCGACCGGCAACAGACCCAAAGTCAAAGTCCCCACGGTTGATCAGCACCATTCCCCACTTCACAGCGGAGTTTGTAGTCGCCAACGTAGTGAGACTGTCCAGCAGCGCAGCGCCTGCTGTGGGGCCAAGTGCTTCCATGACGGTACCAATGCCGCCAAGTACGGAAATAACCCTCACCCGGCCCGTGCTTACAGCCGTGGCAATCGCTTGGGTGTCATGGGAAGCCAGAACGTCTGCTGGGCACTTGGCTTTGATTTCTTCAAGGAGTGTCATAGAACAACCCAACTTTCCATCGGGCTCACGCCCATCTTTTCATCACGCCAGCGCTTGCGGCCACCGGCAACCAGCGCGGCCTCTGCCAGCTCAGAGCAATACCAGCGGTTCGGGTTTTGCCAGTGGGCACGCCACGGGGCACCAAGGCAGCCGAGCCAGTCGTATTTCTTCCCCACCTGGTCCAGGGCGAACTGCTCTGCCGCTTCTGGGTCTGGGCACTCGACTTGCACAAAGGCAAATGCCGGGTATTTCCAGTCATTGATCGGTGTGGTCACCACGCCGCGCGTCAGGGCCTCGACCACCACATCACCCACAACCACACCGCAGTGCGACCAGAGCGCTCCACCGGTGAAGAACCGGATCACCTCGCTGGCAAAGTCGAAGCGGCGGCAGTAGGCAATGGTCAGGTGCGGCATGTCAGATGCCAAACCAGACGTGCAGGCCGACGGCTATAAAAAGGAAGTAGCCAGCCCAGAACAGGCCAAAGGCCGGGTTACTCGGCTGCGGGAGCATCTTCGACCGCCTTCAGCTGGTCTTCGCGGAAGTGCTGGGCATGAATGCTGCCGTCAGCATCAGGCCACTCGACGCGGACCTGCACAGCGCCAGTCTCTTGGTCAACGTCAAAGCCTGCTACTGACCCTTCAATGGGGGCGGGCAGGACTTGGACAACCTTGTCACCTTTTTTGAACATGATTTGTGCCCTCAGAGTGATGCGCTGTAGGACACAGTCACAACATTTCCGGCAATGACGCCTTGAGCTGTCGCGAATGCTCCTGCACTGAATAGGGTTCCTGCAGTGCTGCCGTTTGTGGTGACAGCGCCTGAGCCGAGAACGATAAAAGCCCCCTGGATGGTCCCGGGTCCACTCATCGTGAAGCTCACCGAACTCGATGTTGACTTGGAGCCGCCGGAAGCGGAGCTCCATGCCATGCTGCCGCGCGCCCCGGATGCGGGAGTGCTCCAAGTAGGAGCATTGGCGGATCCGGCTTCAGTCCAGTTGGCGTGTGACGCCATGGTGTCACTCAGGCGCGTGCCGCTGGCGGTCGTGACGTTGCCACCAGTAACTGTGGTGATCGTCAGGCCAGTGCCGACATAGATGACCAAGGTCGATCCAGTGGTGCCAGCCTGCGGGGTAAAGGTGCCATTGAGCGCGCTGATGTTCGCGCCAGTACCTGCAGCACTGGCAATCGTCACCGGCGTGTCATTGGGGCTCAACCCGTGGGCTGCTGCGGTCGCCAGTGTGGCAAGGCCAGTGGTGGAGCTGTACGAGGTCAGCGAGGACAGCGTAGTCGCCAGATTCGTCCACGATACCGAGCTGATCAGCCCCATGTATGGGCCGGTCTGGGTGAAGGCCGATCCAGCAAGGAAGTTGTCCAGCATGGAGTTCTTCCCTGCTGTCGTCACCACGTTGCAGACAACGGGTTCACGCCACACCTCGCGCATCGGGAAGGCGTGCAGCTCCTGCTCTATTGCTGCTGCATCAGTGGCACCAGCAGCAATGGCGGCCATGTAACGCTGAAAGACAACGTCATATTCAGCCTTGCGTTCGGGTACCACCTCTTTACAGACGAAGCTATAAACGCCCTCAGCATGCGACGCTTCTCCAACGCCGCTTGGCAGGCAAACCTGAGCGACTGCAGCCGCAACTGCGTTCAATTTTTCTGATTGCATGATTTCCCCTAGGGTCGGTCGATTCGGTACGGGTCGAGCAAGCTGTCCACAAATGGAAGCTCGGCAACGGTGACGCTGCGACCAGTCAGAAACTCTTCGCGGTTCTCGTACAGCGCGCCAATGCGCAACTTGATCCACGACTTGATGCCTTCGGGCACTGCGCTGGCAGCCCCGTATCCGGCAGTGAATGTGATGCTCGCGCTGGCGATCTGCGGCATGGTGATGGGCCAAATCTTGCCGAAGACTGGCGTCACCCGGGCAAGCGGTCCGGTAAGGTCCACCACATAGTCGGTGCTGGGCATCGTCTGCTGGGCACCGCCCATGTCCATGTAGTTGATGCCGGTGATTCCGGTGATGGGGCCTTTTTCCAGAAGCACGGCATTGCCTGGCTGGCTGTACTCAGCACCCCACGGAACAGACGTCAGATACCGGCCCGGGAAGCTGTCCATGACGTACTTCCAGGTCTGCGTCATGAAGCTGCTCATGGTCTTCTGCTCGGCGTATTGCCGTGCGGCCGTGATCAGGGCTGCAATCAGCGTGTCGTCGTCGGTCATCCCGATTTCAACGCGCAGATGCAGCTTTGCTTCTGCCAGACTGACTGGATCGCCAGTCGGCCCCGTGATGAGCTGGTATCCCACAGATTACTCGGCTGTTTCAGAGTTTGGCGCAGGTGTGGCAGGCCGCTGGAACAGATTCGACTCTGGGGCAGAAGCCGCGCGCTCGGCATCGGCACGCTCGGCGGCTGCTTTAGCTTCTGCAGCCTCTTCCTCTTCGGCCAAGCGGGCGGTTTCCTTCGCTTGCTCAGCAAGAGCAGCAGCAGCTTCTGCCTCTTGAGCCTTCTGCACTGCCTTGTCCGCAAGTTGCCGCGCCCGCGCCGCTTTGTCAGCAGCCGTCACTGGGTCATCATCGACTTCCGCCTCCACGGCATGACCTTGGGCGATGTGCCCGGCAGTCTCATCGGTCAACGGATATGGTTTGCCCTTGGCGTACTTCACGATGCTGTTACCAGCACCATCGGTGTCGTTCCAGTCAGCAGAATAGATAGCGACTTTCATTGCAGATTCCTTGAAATTCTGGGATCAGGACCCGACCGCGATGTCGGTGACGAGGGCCGCGCCAGTGCCGGAGATGGCTGTGCAGTTGATCCGGTATTGCGCAAAGGCAAACTGCACGCGCGTAAAAGCGGCAGTCTGAGGCGATGCTCCAGACGAAAACACTTGGTCAGCGCCAACGGCATACCAGTCGGTACCGTTGTTCGACCCCTCGAGGCGGGCGGTGGCAGAGCAGTTGCCGCTTGTACAGGTCAGCTTGGCCGTTACCGTGATGATCACGCCAAGGTCGGGAGCCTGACGGGCCACGCCAACTGCAATAGCGGTTAATGTGTCGTTCCAAATTGGGCGTTGGGGCATGTGAGGCTCCTGCTATGCAGTGTTGGGGTGCGAGCACCCGAAGGCGCTCGCACGAAGTGGCGATTAGCCGACTACTTGAACCACGCCGGCTTGGTTGAACGTAGCGGCAGGGGCCAGGCGCGGTCCAAAGCCGAGGACGGCAGCGGACACAAGCGATGCGGCGGTGCCGTCGGTCAGCGACAGACGCACGAAACGGAAACCGCCTTCCGTGTCCAAGTCGGCGACCTTCATCTGCAACAGCGCTTGCTTGTTGTCACCTGTTGCCTTCACGATCTGGGTAATCGCCTTGCCGGTGATGTCCTTGGCGCCGGTGCCCGAGCTGTCGGTGGCTTGCTGCAGCTTGGCATCCAAGGTCGCCGAAGCGCCCATGACACCCGTCTGGATCAGGGCCAAGATGAAGAAGAACGTCGACACGTCGACCCAGCCAGTTGTGACGGTGGATGCCGCCAGAGAAACCGGGTCATAGGTGGCCAGGAGAGCAACGCTTTCGCTGGGCTTTTGGTTCAGTGTGATACCGCTCATGATGAGCTCCTAAAAGTGAATGAGATGCAGGGAAATGGAGGTCAGCGCAGCCCGGGGTAAGTGGGCCGCGCCTGCGTCAGCCGCCTGGTTAACGGTTCTGCAGTTGGAGGAACGGCGACAGCGTGGTGCTGCCCTTGGCCGGGCTGATAGCGGAGGCGATCTTCGGGCCACCGTCAATGCGGAACACGGCGCGCAAAGCCAGTGCATCTGCATCGAAGTACAGATGCAGCGACTGGGCCATCTGTACGCCACCGGGCTTGGTGATGGTGCGGTAGTAGCTCATATCGTGCAGTTGCACATCGCCCAAGCTGGACAAAGTTGCGGCGTGGTGGCTGATGAGGCACGGACGGCCCAAGATGGTGCCGAAGTACGGCGTCATTGTCATTGCGCCAGATGCGGGAGGTGCGGCAGGCAGGAACACCGGAATATTGCCGAGCACCAGCGTTGCCAGGACCGGTATCACCGTGGGGTGAATCAGCCACACAGCGCGCTGGTAACTGCCTGGAGGCATACGAGAAACCATGTTGAACAGGTTGGTCGCGCTCAGCGTGTTGGCAGCTTGGCCAGAATCCTTGGGAACCATGACCGACGGGCCCGTGGACAGCAGCGCGCCCATGGGTTGGCCGTTTCCGTTGCCATTGAGGATCGCCTCGTTGGTCTTCCAGCGAATGCTGTCGCCGATGAGGCGCGGCACCAGGCTATCCAGTGCGTTGGTGTCGGCCACCAGTTCATCGGACAGCGGAACCAGCGTCATCAGCTTGTGCATACGCATGGCCTGCACGCCCAGCACAGGCTTAGTTGCTGTCGCAGTGGCTGCTTCGGCCTGCCAGTAGGCACGTACACCGTTGGAGCCCCAGGGTGTCTGCTCGGTTTTCGGGAAAACCATGCTATTGCCGCTGATTTCCGTGTTGTCCGTCATCGGGATGAAGGCGTCTTCACCGAGCGACAGGGCGAACACTTCAGAGCTGTATTGCGGGGGCACCACAAAACCGCCGTCGGCACCGGCTGCTTCGTTGCCGAAGGTAGTCGGAGCAGCTGCTCGCAGACGATCATCCATGCCTCGGCCACCGCCGACATGCGACTGGATCACGGCGCTCGCAAACTCACCGAAAGACTTGAAGCCGCCAGTGGCATCGGCATTGCGATTGTCCTCGGTGGCAATATGTGCGTTGTCGGGAATGACCACGCCGGAGCTCTTTTCGAGAGCGATCAGATCCTGTTCGCGCTCGATGGCGGCTTCGATGTTTGCGGCTTCAGCGCGCAGCGATTTGAACTTCTCGTTCTCTTCGGCTGTGGGCTCACGGCTTTCCGCGCTGGCCTTGTCGGTGATCGCGCGCATGGCGGTCACAGTGGACGATTTGCGGGCTTGCAGCTCGCGAAGTTTCTTGCTCATATTGGGCTCCAGAAATGGAAAAGCCCGCGTGAAGCGGGCCTTGGGACTTACAGACGTGGGGTTTGCACCGGGAGCGGTCGTAGGACCGCACGCCAGCCGTCAATGGACGGTCAGCGAATGGGCTGGTGCGAAGCCCGAATTGCTTAGATGGAGAGGATTTCCAGCTCTCGCTGCATTGCGCTCAGGCGGGATGGCACTTGAGATTCGCTTTGAGAAAGAGGCGATGAGTCCAAAAGCGTCGTTATTGCCGCCTCAGATTCCGCCTCGGACAGGATGCGGCCGGGTTCAATTTCCGCGCTTGCACCCTTGCTGCCTTTGGCTGCGCGCTGCATCTTCTTGACCACCTCGTCAAAGGTGGCGATGCCATCGATCATGTTTTCAGCCAGAGCTGCAGGAGCACCAAGCACGCGGCCTTGCCCCATACCGTTGCGCACGGCATCAACACCAACACCGCGGCCTTTGGCCACAGCCTTTGCAAACGGGTCGTAATACTCATCGGTGCGCAACTGCATGAAGGCGCGCGCTTCGTCACCCAGGGGCTCGTAGGGGTTGCCCTCGACTTTGAACTTGCCGGCGCTGATGAGTGAAATTTTCACGCCGGCTTCTTCCAGGGCCTGGCTCATGTCTTCATGGGCTTGCCACACACCGATGGAACCCACTTCGCCACCTGGTGTGCAGTAAAGCTCGGTGCACTGCGCAGCCAGCCAGTAACCGGCGCTGGCGCACATGCTGTTGCTGATGCCGATGATGGGTTTGCTGGCCTTGATGCGGTTGATTTCTGCAGCCGCCTCCTGAATGCCATAGACACTGCCGCCCGGGGTGCTGAAGTTCAGCAGGATCTGGCCGATGGTGTCGTCAACTTCGGCGCTGCGCAATTGGGCGACTAGCTGCTCAGTGCTGCAGCTGCCGCCACCGCTGATCTCGTCCATCATGTTGCCGCGCTGGGTCAGCACGCCGAACACGTTGATCACGGCGATGGATCCGCCGCCGGCGCGGGCTTGTGCCTGGGCGCGGGCAGCTTGTCGGGCTTCCATGTCGGCATGCACGGCTGCCAGGGTTTCCGGGCTGGCTTCCACACCGGCCTGCCAGCGCGCGACTACGCTGGCCATGGACTGCATGTACTCGGGCATCAGGGCCCAGGGCTGCGCCAGCATTGCGGCTACAAGAAGGTTCTTTTTCATAGGGAGCCTTTCAAGGCTAGGACGGTCAATTTCTCAAAGGCGGCGTTGTATACGTCCTGCTCTTCATGACCCCTGCGAATGGGGTCCTTTAGTCTTGACTCAACATAAGCAGTTGCGCATTCGGCATCAACGCTCAAAGCCAGCGCTACAAAGTCGGCATGCTTTGCCATGGCCGAATGGATTTGCTCGAACGACGCCGGAAGAGCGACGACAAGCGGCAGAAGGGTTGCTGTCTCCTTACGTGCCACACGCTCGGCTGCAGCAGTTGCGAGAGCCAGGGCGCGGCCTGCATCGTTCTTTGGCTTCTTTGGGGATGGCTCATCACCACCTGCAGGGGTAGCTGGTGCACCTTGGGGGGCCTCCGGCGGCTCAGGCACTTCGTCTCCATCGGGCTCTTCACCCACCGCAACCATGTTCAGCGGCATCAACGGCTTGTCCAAACCATCCAGGGGGTTGCGGCCTTCGCTGATTCGAGCCTCATTGCGGGTCAAGCTGCCATTATTGATATTGGCCGTGTAGTACGCGGAGCGCGCCACCATGTCACCACGCAGCAACTTGGTGAAGTCGAAATCAATCTCAATGTCGCTCTCGTCTTCCAGCAGGTGTGTCTCGATGGACGATTCCCAGCGCTCAGTCCATGGCAGCAGACCGTCGTTGATGAAGTCCAGCGACTGCTGCTCGATGTTGCTGAAGGTCGCCCGGTCCAGGTCGCCGATCTTGTGGGGCGGCACGCGGAATAGGCCCGCGATCTCGCTGCGGTTGTACTTGCGGGACTCCAGAAACTGGGCGTCAGCGTTGTTCAGCTCCAGTTGGTGGTACTTCATCCCCTTTTCGAGGATGGCCGTGCGGCCACGGTTCTTGCCACCTTGGACGTTTTGCCAGCCTTCGCGAAATGACGCCTTGGCGTCCGAATCCCGGAACTTGCCATCGAACTCAATCCAACCGCCAGGGCTTGCATCGTTGGCAAAGAAGCGAGCACCAAAGCTTTGGGCAGAAATGCCCATGCCGATCACCTCGGCTGCCAGCTCCATGGGGTTGTAGCCCACAACTCCGTCACCAGACAGGCCACGGATATGCCAGACCTCACCCTTGGCCATGGTGATCGTGGTTCCATCCAACTGCGATACGACGTAATTGAAGGATCCGTTGTCCAGCAACTGCACCTTGATGCGGTCCGGATGGATGGGCACCAGGTCGGTGATCTGCCCCTTGGCGTTGGACACGATCTGATTGAAGGCATTCCCGCGCAAGCACAGGTGCCCCATCATCATCTCTTTCCACTCGAATGGTGTCTGCCAGTCGTTGGGCCGCTTGGTCATCAGCTTGACCAGCCAATGATCTGTTACTGGGTCGCGTCCACCGTCGGTGCGCTTCCTGTACATGCGAAACGGCAGGATGGCAAACGACTCCGCCAGCACGCGCACGCAGCTATACACCGCACCCAGGCGCATGGCAGCAGCGCCGGTAACGCGCATGCCGGAACTGGTGCGCATACCGATGGGCTCAAACCAGAAAGACCCCCACGGGGAGCGGTCTTGCCCCTCCCCGGCAGCCATCTGCCGAGGCTTGAAGCTGGTGAGAAACATCAGGCAACGCCCTTACCGGACAGGTACACGCCTGCAAAGGTCAGAGCAATGAGCAATCCACCGGCAGC
Organism: Rhodoferax sp. GW822-FHT02A01; assembly: GCF_038784515.1. Taxonomy (NCBI): domain Bacteria; kingdom Pseudomonadati; phylum Pseudomonadota; class Betaproteobacteria; order Burkholderiales; family Comamonadaceae; genus Rhodoferax; species Rhodoferax sp. GW822-FHT02A01. The sequence goes on along the minus strand of NZ_CP152376.1, from coordinate 3,933,172 downwards.
AATCAGTCCGACGGCTACGCCAAACTGCATACCAGCGCCGACGCTTATCAAAGCGGTGCCCATCAGCAGAGCGCCGTTGTATGTGAGTTTGTTCATAGATTCAGACGAAGAAGACTTCGCCGCTTGAAATGTTTTCTGCGGCCGGGTTGAGGGCCATCAGTGACACGGCGTTGAACGTGGCCATGAGCGGGTCAATCTTTGCCGTCCCGGCCACCTGCTTTGTGATCGCTATCGCGTTGCCCTTGGCCTCAGTCTTGGCATTGCTCACGCACCAGGCCATCATTGGGCTGCCCGAGTGGAGCAATTCACCACCGGCCACCTTGCGCTCTGTTGTCTTGATGGCGCCATTCATGCGCCAGCCCTGCGAGATACCGATGATTTGTTCCATCGATATGTCGCGCTCCGGGCTTGTGAGCTCATCGATGATGTCGCCGATGCCGGCAGAGTCCACGCCGATCGACACCTTCTCTGGCAGCAGCCCGCTATCGCGTACCCGGCAAACAATGTCTGCAACGGAAATGACGTCTTCACCCGGGGTATCAACAATCGTCAGATCGCCGTCGTTTGCAAAGTCCAGCAGCCGGGGGGCGATCTCTTGCCGGCGCTTGAGCACTATGGAGTGGGCCCAGGCATGGGTCCAAAGCAGCCACTTACGGGTGTCGTATTCGCGCCCCAGGACGGCCAAGCCCAGCAAGTCATCCAAACCGCCGCCGTCAATACCCACAACCACCACCTCGCACCGGGCGAAGATATCGTCCAGCGTCAATACAGTTGCACAGGATTCCCAATAGTCAGCACCGGCCCAGCGGTCAGTGCGCAGATTCAGGCCGATTTCGACATTCAGGTGCTTGGCCAGGAACTGCTGGAACGCGCCGTCCCGCTTGGCCATCATCTTCTTGAGCTGGTCTCCCAGCCATTCGGCGCTCACCGAGCGGCCAATATTGGGGTTGGTGATGTAGAAGTTGGAAGGCTTCAAGTACTCCTTGGAGTCAATCATCTTCTGGGGAAACTCGAAGATCACACCCAGAGATTTCTTGTCCTCGATCTTGCCGTCGCGCACGTCGCGGTAGTAGCCCAGCTTTTCCTTGAACACGCCGGCCGGTGGCTCTTCACTCTGCGTTGACAGGAAGATCACCCAGCCTTCTTCGCGTGACACTTGGCCGCCGGTTGCTTCCATGAACATGGATTCGGCATTCGCCCGCTTGCCGAACAGCCAGTGCTCATCGACCAGCACGCGGCCTGACTTCTTGCCGGACACCGTATCGGTATCGGCTGCAACCACCTTCAGGGACGCCCGATTCACCCGGTGGGTAATAGTGCGCACGTGGTCCTGAATGTGGAAGAGCGCCATCAGCTCGTCATCGGCCCGGACCATGCCCGCGGCTGGCTTGAAACTGTTGTCGGCCACTTCCTTTGTCGGCGCAAGGATCAGGTGCTCTTCGTCTTCGCGCCAGCACAGAATCAAGGCGGTCAGCATGATGCCCGCCGCTATCGTGCTCTTGGTGTTCTTTTTGCTGATCAGCAGGAAGAACTCGCGGATCAACTGCTTTCCGGTCTCCGAATCGTAGGCCCCAAAGATGGCGGCTACAAAGTCAAAGACCCATTGTTCACTGCACTCGCCAAAGGTTGGCTTACCGGGCAGATCGACCACCCGTAGCTCTTTGAATATGGCCAGCGCCTGCTCGGCGGCATCCGGATATATCGGCGCCGGGATGATTGAGCGCCCTTCGATCAGCCTGCTTTCCCAGTCAAGACAGGCGGTTGTCCAGTCCATTATGGGATCTTCTTACCGCCGGTTGCCACCAGCTTGGGAGGTGCAGACGGTGCGAACCGGCCAGCCGCTTTGGTCTTGGCATTGGCGTTGGCCTCATCCTTCTTGCCGCCGTCCCCGCGCTTGGTGTGCGTATATTGCACAGCAGCAATGGCCGCACGGACCTGCAGGGACGTCGCCTTGACCTTGCCGAGTGCCACGCTCTGCAGCATCTCCAGCATGTTCAGGCTGCCCAGGTCCACAGGTTGCTCAGACGTCCGCTTGAGCGCGCCACCATGCGGTTGCGGCTCCAGTTCAACGGAAACTGCCGCAGCCTTCTGGTTTGATTTCGAATCCGCCTTGGCTTTTGGCTTACGCCCAGCACCAGGGCGAGCACCGCCGCTTCGTCCTTTTGTGCCTGCCATTTGATTTCTCCGATTTCAAAAAGGGGAATTTTTTCTGCGCGTGGGAAAGGCAGCGGTCTAGCGTTTTGGCACTGCCAGAGATTCGACCCGCCCTCCCCCATTTGGTGCATACCCCTGCGCTTCATGCTCTTCACGCTGCTTCTGTGACGAGTGGTGATGGGTGCACAGCGACTGCCAGTTGCGCTCGTCCCAGAACAGCTTCTGGTCGCCCCTGTGGGGTTCTTTGTGGTCAACGATGGACGCTGCCGTGATCTGGCCTTCGTCCTGGCACATCTTGCAAAGGGGGTTGGCGTATAGGAAGGCCTCGCGTGCCTTTTGCCATTTGTAGCCATAGCCACGTTGGGCGCTGGATTGATTGGGGGTGCGCCATGCTCCTGCCTGCATGGTCTGGAGCCTGCCGGTCGCCTGCTCTACACGCGGGCGCAGGTTGGTGACGCGGCTCATCGGATGACCAGCTTGATGCCACGTAGGATAGTGGCCTCCACCTTGCCGAAGTCTGGCGTCAATCCAGTCAGGCGGCATGTCAGCACTACACCCACCAGATACCAGCGAACCCACCAAGCCACCTTGAAGCTGACTTCTATCGTGGTCTGGGCCATGGGTTGCTCTCTATATAGAAGCGCATTGGATTTACGCCTGCACGGGTTGGCTGGCGCTGCGTTCACCATGACGCACCTCTGCCGATGACGCGAGTGGTGCAAGCGCGGGAAGTTCCAACACTTTGCCCGGTGCTGGCCGATTCGGCTTCTCGGTGAATGCGGGTCTCGAAATGGATTGGCCAACGCACTACCCAGTAGCCCATGGAGGTAAAGAAGGGCAGTCGGTCTGGGTAGCGGTTGGCGGCTAGCGGATTGCCCTACGCTAGCTAGGGTCCTGCGGGCCTTCACATGGCATTGCGCCAATGTGTCAGTTATTTACAGGGTTTGTGATGGTTGCCATGGCCTGAATCGAACAGGCGACCTTCGGGTTATGGGACCGACGAGCTTCCAATCTGATCTACATGGCGGTAAGGTTGGCTGATCGGGACTCAAACCCGACAAACCCAGTGCGCATTCGTTATTTCCACCCTAGTTGCCCGGTGATGCTGCCGGATTGTTGGGTGCGCAGTGGGAATCAGCCCAAACGAAAAGCCCGCTGAGACGCGGGCGTGGGTAATTTGATGGCGGCCCGCAGAACCTCGGGCCAAGCTCTCTTACGAGTTCACCATTACATCAGCGGACAGGATTCGAACCTGTGGGCACGGTACCGCATTGCTGCGTGGACCACGCCGGGCGTATAGGGCTCTTTAACTCCCGTCCCTGCCTTAGACCAGTGGGTTGCCCCGTTCATCTTGCGATTCTCAGCCACCGCTGGTGTGATGGAATTTGGTGCCGGGAGCCTTTCACCCGACTGGCTTGTGCCTCTTCCTGCCCCGGGAAGTACTCGCTAAGGGCTTGCGCCCAGTAGTGGGATCGAACCACTTCCTTCACCAGATCTCGGCCAGCGAGTTGGAATCGAACCAACCTGCCTCTTAGCGCTTGCGCGCAATGAAAAAAAGCCACCGCAGTGGGTGGCTTTTGGAATCGGTGGCCTTCCACGCTGGAGGGCTCTGACTCTGAGCTACCGGCACCGCCGCCTCCAAAATGGACGGGCGACTCTTATGCCATAGCTCAGTCGTTGGAGCGCACGATATCTGAATTCTTCGCACCTGTCAACAGTGTTTCAAACCTGTCGATTGATTAGCATTTGTCGGCCATCACGCAATAGCAGCGCAAGACCGGCCATGGTCGTACCCAGCGCTCGGCAGGCTTTTACTGGTGCTGTTGGCTTCACATAGGCCCAATTCACAGCAGCACGGTGCGGCGGAGGCAACACTGCCACAGCCTTGGCGATCTTGCAGGCGTCCGCGGAATCGACGGATAGCGGCTTTTCATCAGCCCGCACACGCGGCGGCGGTGGAACCATCCGAAACATGGGAGAGACTGCCGGCGCATTGCCGCCGTTGCACCACTTGCCCCAGTTTTGCAGGCGCTTATCAATGTCACGCTGGTGCGGCTCTACTTGGTGGAAGTCAATCTGTTCCTTCGTCATTTCTAGCCTTTCTTGATTTCGAATAGTTGGCAGCGTTTGCCGTATGTCCTGTTTCTGCAATCGCAGCCATGCAGAACCTCTCCCTTGAACTCAATAGTTCGGTGGTGGACGCATTGACCGCAGGCGCGCAGCTGGCGGGCAAGGTGCTCTTGCTTGCGCTCCAGGATGGTCTCCGGATTGCCGTAGAGGTAAGCATCAAGCGCCATGCACGGTCCTCCCCACGGTTTTATTGATCGCCTTCAGCTCGGTCATCTTGCGAAGGCTCCAGCGCAACCGGGTTCCATGCCAGCCCTCTGGACCGCGGTGGCAGGCATAGCAGAGCGCAATGGACGCAAACCACAATCCCTGCTCGGGCTCGTGCACCTCACTGGGTGCCGGCGCGTCACATACGGCGCAAGGCTGTTCCGCCACGCTGGCGGCATGTGCCGCTTCCGCCTTTGTCTGCGCGGGCTTATTCTTGGATCGCATCAGGCCGTCCTTGGGCGCAATGCGACTTCGACAGGATGCTTTCCCAAAGCTTCCAACAGCGTGGACTTACTGATACCCAAGTGCTTTGCCCACTGGGTGACAGTCATCCGCTTACCGCAGAACTCAATCCATCGCACATTGCGACGGTTTTCGTTCTGAGTCTGGCTGGTAGCCCATCGGCAGTTTCCCGGCTCATATCCGCGCTCGTTTTCAATTCGATCAATAGACATTCCGGCCGGAGGCTCACCCATATCAGCAAGGAAATTGGCAAAGGTGTGCCACCGCTGACACACCTGTACTCCTGCGCCCCCATACTGCGCATAGCCGGTGGCCGACTTGATCTCGCACCGCGCGAGCATTCCCGACCAGATACCATAGGCGCGCGACCGATTCCCGCGCCTAGCATTTCCGTGAACGGTCATTTGCGCGGCTGCTGACTGCCTGCGTAGACAACCACAACTCTGAGTAGCTCCACGCTTCAAAGCTGGGTGACCAACGGTGATTTCAGCACCGCAGGAACACCGGCATAGCCAGTGTCTGTGCGCCTTGTCAGTTTCGGCCTCACGCAGAACGGTCAACCGGCCAAATTGTTGACCGCTTAAATCCTCACGCCATGCTCTTGTCATTCGCCAAACCCTTTCAATATCGTTTCGAGCATTTCAGACCGACGCGCATCCGAAAGGTGTCTCCAAAGAGTTTTTTGAGCATGGTCAGTGCGCAGAAACTCAATCGCTGCCTCATGAAATTCGCGCATTTCGTCGTCCTCCATGCTTTAATAGCTGATCGACTTGGGCACGGGGAAAACACCGCCTTTAGGTCCGGGAAACCATTCGCAATGACCGGCGCCAACCTTCAACCAATCCCTGAAGCCTTTGTCAAAGTTGTCAAAACGTTCTTGAGATTCATAGATGGCCTGTTCTATTGCCATGTGGCGGCGGTGGAACGGGCCGCTTCGCGCCTTGTGGGTTTTGATTTCCACCATCTCGCCCGGCTCCAGGCGCAGCAGGCCATTGATGAACCGGCGCCACTGCTTGCGGCCACGGTCGCCCAGGCCGTCCACGATCCCGAACAGCACGCGGCGCGCGGCGTCGGCATCAGCCTGAGTAATGTCGGCGGGTACCTGCTTGACGAGGGTGATGTCCGTCATGCTGGGACCGCCTGCGCCTTGCGGGCGTCTTCTTCGCGCTTGTAGGCTTCCCACATCCGCAGGTTGGCCAGCCGTGCGATGTCCATGACTTCCTCGGGCTTCAGACGGTAGGCGTCCTTGGCTGGTGTTGCGCGGCGCTCGCATGACACGATGACCGGTGGCTGCGGCCAGCCACCCTGGCGCAGTAACAGCACGCCGCTGGAAGTACTTGGGAGACAGTCGAGCAACTCTGGCTTCCAGATTTCGGCGGGCAGTGCGTAGTAGTGCTTCCAGACCTTTCGAGGATGGGTCACTGGCCGTGGTGGACCATCAACCCATCCATAAGAAACCCGATGCCACCACTTATCCTTTTTGGCATCTGCCTTCAGGTCGCTGCGGCTGATCTTCACTTCGACATCGATGATGCGCAGGTCGGTTGTCACCCCCAGAACGTCGCATTCGTGGCCGGTCCAGTTGCAGTTGTCGACCAGCACCACGCACTTGCGCGCCAGCGTCTGCAGGCTGATGGCCCGTGCGATCATGCCTTCGTTCCAGATCATGCCGCCCTCCGGTATGGCCACGCTACAGTCGCTGCATCGCGGGTGTGTTCGTTGCTGGCCGCCAGCCAGCCGGTCATGCGCGCGAAGGCCTTGGCATCCAACTTGGTACCCTTCCCTGCCGGGCTGATGCCGTGGGCTGGAATTCCCAGATCGCCGCAGGTCAACACGATGAGCTGACACCAGGCATCCACCTGTCCGACGTTGCGCGCCATCTTCAATGCGGCCGGGCGGCTCTTGACTGTGGTGAATACGAAGCTGGTCAGGCGGCTGTCTTCAAACACTACGCGTCCGGCGCCTGATTTACGGATGAAGGCCGGGATTTGGTGCGGGGCAATCGTTTGTAGGGACTCCAGGCGGCCACAGCTGAAAGTCGCAACGCCAGTGTTCTGACCCGGATCAATACCCAGCACGATCATGGTCGCGCCTCACCTTCTGCCGGTACGCCACCGCGGAAGCCGGGGCCGGGCCAACCTTGGATTCCAACGCTGCCCACATCCCGGCGTACAGCTCCTGATCGTCCAACCTCATGGCTCGAAGCCATACATGCTCCACCCAGCCCGGGTGTGCGTGAAGCCGGACTAGCCAATTGAGGGCGCTCTGAAAGTGGTCCATGGAATTCCATCAGGAAGCGGGCGGCGGCTTGATGTTCGTCGCGGATGTATGTACAGATGCGGCTCATGCGGCCTCCATATTTCGAGGAATAGCCAGCACATCCAGCGGCTGGAAACTGATCGCGTTGGACCCATCTCCACCGCCCTGTAAAACCAGAGCCGCACGGCCCCTGTCGCCAACGATGGCTGGTGCTGGCGCGGGCAGCCCGCGGCGCGCATATTCGCTATCTGGCGAACGATCTCCGCCCAAAACACGGGGATAGTCAAACGAACCACGCTCGGTATAGGCCTTGTGCGCCTGGCAGAACCGGTGCTGCAGGTAGCTCAGCTCCTTGAGGTCGGTTCGGCACAACTTCACCCAGCCGCCCACGTCGTGGACCGCCGCATGAATTGCCGGATCGTCAAACACCACGTCCTGATACGCCCCAACCCCGGTCGTTGCCTCCAGCACCTTGCCCCAGGCGAGAAGCGAGCGGTCAGTGTGGGTGCCCTGCAGGATCCGCACGATGTCGGCGACCTTGGGAGCGAACTGCCCGCGCTCGGGGTCTTTGGCGTGGGTGTTCATGGCCTTGGCCAACTGCTCAACGCTCAGACCCTCGCAGGCCTGCCACCACAGGTCCAGCAAAAAGGTGCTCACGTCCTGGCGGTAGTACGCCATGAGGCCGGTCAACAGCCGGGCGAATTCGGGTTTGTCACTGGGTTGCATGGCTGTCTCCGTTGGCCCACGAGTCGCCGACCTGCTGGTTTCGGTCTTCGAGGGCGGTCTGCCGGTTTGCGGTAGCGCGTGTGCCCTTGATCCGCATGCATGTGGCTTTGAGGTATTCCGCAGGGTCAGCAGGCTGCGCGACGCATGTCGCCCGCACCGCCTCAATCACGATGTCGTCGCCGTAGTCCTTGCACAACTTGCCAACGAAGGAGCCGCACTGGGCCATGGGCATGCCGGACTCGTTCAGCAGCGACTTACCAACGCGCCAGAGTTCGACCTTGGTCATGTCGGCCGGCGTCTTGACGGCCCCGCCGTCCGTTACGTAAGTAACGGTATTAATCTCTGTTCCCTCTCCCTCTCTGTTCCCTCTAAGAGCGTTTTCCGCATCGTTTCCGGTGGAAGAATGAGCGTTTTCCGTCGGAATTTGCTCAACTACTGGCGGAATTCCGTGGGGGTAGGCGCCGGATTTCCACTGCTCTTGCGTTGGAATTCCGAATTCGGGCTTGCTCTCTTTGGCGCGCTTGACGTTCTCTTTGCGCATGCGTTCAAGAAACTTCCCGTAGGCATAACGCTCTTTGGAAGCGTGGGCTGCCAAGGCCTTTTCAGCAATGACAGCGTGGTACAGGCGACCGTCACTGCATTTCACAAAACCGGCCAGTGCTTCTGTTCGCACCTTTTTCCACTCCCTGACGACGCGACCGAACCCGGCAAGGTTTGACAGTTCCACGTCGTCGTCTGGAAGAGATGCCGCAGGCACCTGATGCCATGCCGCGCACCAAAGCAGAACGCCAGCACGAAATGCCTCGCCATTTGGCTGCGCAGCGAAATGGGAATCTCGCAGGCGTCGAACGTCGAGCTCCATGTACTGGAAGTCGCTGAGATCGCAATCTGGCGGGGTGAGCGGGCCCGGAAGTGTCAAAGTGCCCCCTCGGTCTGGTGTGTATGCACCCTCGACCGCCAAAGCGTGGCCACCATGCGCCCACCCTGAACTTTGATATTCCCAATGGCCTCAATGAGTCCAGCATTTCGGGCGCGGATGGCGATGGAGCCCCACGCCTTATCGGTGGGCGCCTTGATCGTGGAAAACTCCTTGCGCACATCCTCTACCGTGAACTGCTGGTGACTCTTGGCGAAGGTGCGCAGCGCTTCCATGGCCACTGCCTGCCACTCTGCGCCGGCGCGGTCAGCGGCTTGGTGGGCCTTTGCATGGCCGATATCGCGGCCAGAAAAATCGAGGGCTGCCTGGTTCATGCTGCAAGCCCCTGCCAAATGTTGCCACCCAACTCGCGCCAAGACCGACCTTGACGCATATCTGCAACCATGGTCGGGTGGACGCCGGTGACCTTTGCAATGTCATATACGCGCATGCGGCCGGCAGACAGCGAGCGAATCTCGCGGGCTTTGTCCATGGTGTTCTTGACGTTGGCGCGGCGGCGTGCACCCAGAGTCAGGGCAATGCGTGCAGTGGGGCTGTGCTTCGTCACGCCGGCCTTTTTCCGAGCCTTTGCCCAGTCCTTGCGGGTGCCGCAGGCCAGATGGCCATCAAGCACGCAGGCGTTGTTGCAGCAGGTCTTGTAGACCAAATGACCGGCAGGTATGGGGCCATGCTTGGCTTCCCACAGTAGCCGCACAACTGGTGCGTTATCTGTGCGGTGCTTTTCCAGGTTGTGCCATGGAACGACTGGCGTCACACCCTTGCAGGCGAACTTCCCTTGCCATTCAAGGCAGTCACCAACCTCGACGGCTGCGGCCATGCCAGCCGCGAGCTTTTTAGCGATGGATTTGGCTTTCATGCCATGCGCCCTTTTTGCGATTCATTGAAATAGGCAGCCCTACCCCTGCGCTGGGCAGCGATCCACGCGTCAACGTCTACGGGTTCGATATGCGCCAGGTCATCAAGGCTGGGGCCATGGGTGCAATCCGGCTCTTGCGGCAACCATGCGCGGGTGGTGTTGGTGTTGCTATGCACCCACTGGTGGCAGGCCTGGCACAAGAGCACCAAGATTGCCGGGTTGGCGCGCAGGGCCGCAATCTGGAAGCTCCAGACGTGATGGATGTGAAAGGTCGGCTCGACCGCCCGGTCTACCGTTCGCCAGTCCTTGCCGCAGTTGCGGCAGCAGGCGTCGTCACGCGCCCATACGGAACGCACGCATGCCTTCCATTCATCGGATCGATAAAACTCTTGGCGCAGGGGTGTCGCTCCACCCGCCCATCGCGGGTTGGCTTCCGGTGGCGCGTCCTTCAGCCAATGCTTTCCGTCGCGCAGGTAAGGCACCCGACCATCGGCGACGGTCGCGGCGCGGATCTTCTCCAGGCTTTCTGGGCGGTGTTTTCTTCCAGCGAAGGCGCTACGCTCACCGGCCTTGAAGTGCACGCCAGTATTACTGCCACGCGGCCTGGTAGCGATGTTTGCCTGCCTTAGCCAGTACGGCACGGTCTTTGTGTCACGCTCATAAAGCCAGCCGATGTCGGGGCAACCCAAACCCAGAGTCACGTAGAGGTGTTCGAGATGTTCCGGCGTCGGGCGCGTGTATGGGGATTTAGTAGCGCTCATGACCGACGCTCCATCGGCACATCGAACCCGGTGAAGCTGGCCAGCTTGATCTTCTGGCGAAGAAAGTCTTCGTAAGAGGTCATGCCACAGCCCTCATCACCAACTGCATTTCCTCTGCGCAAGTGAGCTGGACATTCATGTTGTGCCACTGCGCAATCGCGGTATTGCCGCATGTGTATTGAAATCCCATCGCCTTGTCTCCGGGCAGGTCGCGCTGGTGCTTTCCATCGTGGAGATAACCTGATACGTGAGGCGCGTACAAACCGGCCTCGGCGGCCAGTTGGGCCTGCGTCATGTACTTGACCCGGCGAAGCCTCCAGCACAGCTTCACAGCATCTCTGTATGTCTTGCATTGCCTGACAAGTTGAGGGTCAACTACGCTGGGGGCGTCGAGCCTCCCAAGGAGCGGGAGCTCTTTCTGTTTCATGGGTGCCTCCATGGGGTGAATACAAAAATGCAATGGGATTACCAGTTGCATTACCGGTTGACGCGGGTCAAAACTAAGTTCATGTTCAAACCCGAAATCAAAGCCTTTTTGGTGTGCCCGTTCTGCCTTGATGCCGCAGGAGGCACCCCGCGACAGTGCGCGGCATTGGGACACACCAAGAAAGCCACGACGGGCTCGGAGGGAGCGCGCGCGATGGCGCAGCGTGGAAGTCATTTAGGCGACGGCCTCAAGCTCTTTGACCCAAGCCCAATACGCACGCTCGAAGGCAGCGTGTGCCGCGCTCATGGGTGGATATGGGTTGGCGACGTGGACGTTTTGGCCGAGCTCAGCCGCCGTGCGGGCTTGTTCGAAGATGGTGTCTTTGCTGACGATGGGGCCGTCCATGGGTCAGACCTCCCGGAAGTTGGTGGGCAGCCCGCAGTCAATGGAGAATGGAGTTCTCACACAACCACGTCCATTGAAAGGGGCACCCATGGAAAAGAAGAATTTCTTGATGCTGCTGTCGCTGACTGCAAGCAATGCAGCAGTAGGCAAAGCCGTGATTGGCCGGCTCAAGGAGAAGGTCGATCCGGCGGCATCACCGCTTTGGATAGATTCGCGCGGAGTAGGCGTGTTCATCACGACCGATCTCCCCGTGTACAGGATTTGGTACGAGGCGTTTCCGGACAATATTGCTCGGGAAGATCAGATGACGATGAAGAACGTGGTGCTTGTGCAGATTGGTCCGGACTGGTACGCAGGGGACAATCAGACGACGTATGGGGCGTGGCTGAATTCACGTTTCCCAAAGAACTGACGCGCCAGGGCAGCACATCGCGCAATTGCACGGGATTGCCTGCAAACTCTTCTTTCAGGAACACATGGTTCACGCGGGCGTGCCAGTCAGCCGCCCAGGTGATGAGGCTGGAATTGGCCATCGCCATGAAGAGCTTGGTCATTCGCACCTCAAGCCCCCTGCACTGCTGAAGCGCCTTCGGGGTCTTTGAGCTCGGGCACAGTGAATGCCGCAATGTGCGGAAAGAACAACCGAACGGTCTCGATGCCAGGGTTCGAGGTTGTTCCATCTCTGATCTTCCAGAGGGTGGTAAAGGGCACGCCAGAAGCAATGGCGAGTTGCTGCACCTGGGCGTGCGACAAGCCTGCCAGTTGGGTGCGAATACCGGATATGGCGGGAATTTGTATGTCCATAGGCCCTGAAGATACCGCATTCGGTATTTCAAGTCAACCGAATTCGGTAGGGCTATTGCGTTACGTTCCCGCGATGAAGAAAAAAGACGTGAAAAAGGTGCTCTGGGAGAACATCGAACGCTTGATGCGCCACCACTATGGCAAGAAGAACATCACAAAGCTCGCCAGTGAAAGCGAAGTTGGAAACGGCACAATTCAGCGGATTGAAGAGCAGAACACGAGCGTCGGTGTCGACAATCTGGAAAAGATCGCCGATGCGCTGAAGGTGGAGATTTGGCAATTGCTGGTACCCGGTATTGACCCGGCCAACCTTCCTTCCATCGGTGATTCGGGTGGCGGATGGGATCTGCCAATGGTCAACAAAAACAGATACGAATCCCTACCCCTCGAAAATCGCGTCTTTGTGCAGGGATACTTGCAGCGCGTTATTGAAGAGCAAGAGGCCGCCGTCCAACACAAAGCAAACGGCTCCACAAACAGTTAGCCTTATTTACTAAACCATACCTAATCTGGGAAAATCCTACCATCCCCCAAAATGGTGAAATTGACATACCCAATCCATAATCAAAGAGATGCATAAGATTATTTATATCGTGCTGATGGCATTGGCTCCTTCGATTGGGAATGCTGCCTTGTCACGCGAGGCCTGCGCAATGACCCTTGGGTCATCCCAATTTATGGAGGTTGATCAATCTGCAGTAGACGCTTGTGTAACGGAATCGGAGCAAAAAGACAAAGAAGAATCTGCCAATAGGCAAAAATTAATTAATTCGAGAATTGCCTCTAAAAGTAAAAAGGTATTTTTGCAAAACTTCAGTATCGGATATATGGATTCACTGGGCGGCGTAAGAGTGGATGCCATAATTTCCAATCCGAACAAAACCTCTGCAATTAAATACCTGCAAATTAAAGCCACCCCGTTTAATGCAGTTGGCGATAAGGTAAGGTCTGACATAAACGGGGTCTCGACTACCGACCTTTTATTTACCGGCCCATTGAAATTTGAAGCAGAAGACTTCGAAGAATCATGGAGTCGCGTCTGGTACAGCCCTTCAATAACATGCATTCACGTGGAGCGTATCGTGGTGGAGTTCATGAATGGACGGGTAATGACAATGGCGGGAAAAACGCTGAATGATGCCCTTGGTGGGAAAATCGCTAAAGACTGTCGCGCTAAAGAGGCAGGCTAGAAAAGAACAAATTAACCGCGCCCACGCGGATCGTGGGAAGCTGGTAGGAATTAAGTCATGATAAAAATAGTCCCCACTTGTCGTTATGACCATGGGCCACTTGATAAGGTCAATGGGAAATTCAGCATGGGAGAAATCATTTACGAGAAGCCTACGGGAATGATCGCACAGTTGAACCCAGATTGGAAAATCATGGCAAACCAAACAGGGCAACTCTTCATTACGAACATTTTCCAGTGTCCGAAATGCGGCTATACCGAGCTTCATGATGACCATGAGGTGCCCGAGCTATGACCGTCATTCAAGGACATTCAGGATGGCCAGGAGCCCCTAAAGATGGCCCCGATTTGCCAGTGGGTGGTGAGCCGCCGTATGATGGGGGTATGGAAACACGTGTTGCCAAACTTGAAGACTTCGCCAAAGATACGAGCGAAAAGCTCGTCACCATCGGCGAACGGCTCGTGCGTATCGAAACGCGTTTGGACACTTTTGCCACCAAGACCGACCTTCACGAAATGACGGCTCAAATGGTGAAGTGGATCGTTGGCACCGCTATTGGGCTTGGTGCCGCTGGCATTACGGTGATGACTTTTGTGCTGAATAACGCCTCGCCCAAAGCGTCACCCCAATCCCAGCAAGCCCCTATCATCATCAACGTTCCCGGCGCACCGGCTCCGCAACTCAATCCGCCAACCCCTAAGCGGTAACGGCATTCAACCCCGAAGACCAGCCCTCCCAGCGAGGGCTTTTTTGCGTCTGATGGAAAGATTTTACTTTCAATATACCGAATTCGGTTGACATAAGATACCGTATCCGGTAGACTCAAATCCAATCGCAACCCAAACGCGACAAGAGCTGGCAAGCGGGGAGGCCAGTAAGCCCGAACAAGTGCGGAGGGCGCTCTAGGAACTGTGTTCCGCAGTGGTTTGGATGCGATGGAGAGTGAATTGGTGTGGTGGGCGTATGGTCTGAGCTGGCTTGTTCCAAGCCGCGTCGGATGCCGCCGACAGATGGGCACGAACCCGAAGCTGTGACAGCAGCAAGCGTGGCGTGTCACGGTGCAAAGGCAGCCCGTCCACCACACCAATTCACTCTCCTTGGTGAGAGCGGCTTTGCCCGATCTCCACCATGTGGGAGGCGCCTCGTCATCCCTGTTGGTGGTCTTCCGGCTTTGCAGCTCTCGGTGTCAAACCACTGGAGTGAGCATGGAAAAAGTCACCAAGCGCTGGGCCACCTTCTGGGCTCCTGGTGCATTCGTCGGGGAGAACTGGCAGGTCCCAGTAGAGAGCATGGACCCCTATGCTGTCGTTTGGCCGGATAACGCATACGCCTTTGTGCTGTGCGAGCGCGAAGACATTGTTGATGGCGGAAAGACCTACCAAGGCACCGTCAACAGTGGCGGCACTGAGCCCCAGTGGTACTACCACCCTGACAGCAAGGTGGAGACGCTGGAACAGGTCAAAGCCAACCCGAGCGCTAAGCAGACCCTGATCAGCAACATGGAGTGCAACGGCTGGGACCAGATCATCTGGACACGCTGGGGCACTTGGCCGCAACCCTTCAACCCGGCGCACATGACTGTGCTGGAACGGAGGACGGCATGAACCACATCACCGTAGTGGCCCACGGCGCGCCGGGCAGCTTGGTCCGCAGCATCCAAGAGAACCCCCAGATCGCGCTGGACCTGCAGAACGAGGTGGAGGAAACGATCCTCACCATTCCCGACCCGCTGAATCCTTTGCGCGTTCGGCTGCAGGCTGCCGTCGACCTCTTCAAGTTGGCCCACGTCCCGCGCCGCCCAGCCGCTGACTTTCAGCAACAGGAAGCCGTAGCCATCGCGGCCGGTCTTTCCTCCGATTCGATTGAGTGCAGGGAGATTGCATCGTGACCAACTCCATCCCCCCATCTGTGGCCGCCGCCCTGCTTTCTGCAGTGCCTGCTGGCTCCATCGTGCACAAGATCGTTGGCGACTTCGACTGGCTGCGCGAGCTGACCTACGAGCCTGACCCAAAGGCACGGCAAGAAATGAGCAATGCCATTGGCCGCCAGCAGGACTACCTGCGGGCTACGGGAGAACGGCTGTGAGCACAACCCAGAATCCTCAAATCAAAGCGACTGCGCCGGACAGCCTCTGCATTGGTCAAAAGGTCCGCCACCAGGATGACTACAAAGGCCAGCGCGTCGTGGGCAAGGTGCGCATGCTCTGCATCGAAGACGGCGCGCTCAAGGTAGAAATTGCCCTGGATGAGCCAATCGTCATACCAGAGCGCGATGGTTACCCGGAGGTGCGCATCCATCGCCAGTATGTGCCCGCCCATGAGGTGCATGTCTACGACGAGCGAGACGAAGTTATTGATGGGCTGCTGACCGCGCTGAAAGACCTGCGCCGTGCGTACGTGAACCTGCTGGAGACCGGGCGCGATCGCATTCTGTTCCTGGGCGGCGAATGCGACCCATTGGACAAGATGGTTGAAGGCGATCCGTACCTGCGCGCCGCTGTTGATGCCATCGCCAAGGCTGGAGGCACGCTGTGAACTGCTGCAACGACTACGGCCAATGCACCCAAGGCCACGGCTGCCCGGTGCGCCAAGCCTGCGAACTGCCCGAGATCGACAAGCCCATGCGCAAGTCTTGGATTGCTGTCAACGTCCTTCTGGCCGTCTTCCTGCTGGGTTCGCTGGGCTACATGCTGGACCGCCACGACGAGCAGCGCTCTACCAGCGAAGCGCAGCAGCAAAAGCGCGAATTGAAGCGCGATCTTGCCGCAGCAAAGCTGTGCCGCGAGTCCATGGGAGGCGGCTTCACCTGGAACACCCAGGGCCAGCTTGTCTGCATTCCACGCGTCATCAAACAAGTCGCCTCGAACCTTTAACCCACCACCTGAAAGAAGATATGACACAAGAGCTCGAACTGCTTGAGCAGGTAGCTGGACCTGAAAAGCAGCCATCACAAGCGGGCGCGCTGGTTGCCCAGCAGGGCAGTCCTGCCGCAATCATGATGCAGGCCCTATCCATGGGCACATCGCTGGAACAGGTCGAGAAGATGATGGACCTGCAGGAGCGCTGGGAAAAGCGTGAGGCTGAGAAGTCATTCCGAGACGCATTTGCGGCGTTCCGTGGCGAGAACATCGTGATCCCGAAAACCAAATATGTGGATCGTGGTCGCGGCGGGTCATTCCATCAAGCCGAATATTCAGAGCTTTGCTCGCGCATTTCGCCTGCGCTTTCCAAGCATGGCTTCAGCTTCCGTCATGACCAGAAGTTTGGCTACAAGCGCCGCATGATCGAAGGCGTTGAAAACGATGTTCCATGGGTCTACGTGACTTGCTACCTGGAACATAAAGCAGGCCACGCCGAAACACTGGAGCTTGAAGGGCCACCGGGCGATCTGTCGGTGAACTCACCAACGCAAAACATGCAAGTCACGGCAAGCTACCTCAAGCGCCAATCACTACTGGCAATCACCGGTACAGCCACTGGGGATGAAGACGACGAGAACGGCCAAACCGGTAGCGATGCTGAAGACCCCGATGCAGTGGCGCGCCAGGATGGGCGCAATGCTGCCATGCAAGGATTGAAGGCTTTGACCGCATGGTGGGGAAAGCTGGATGCCAAACAGCGTAGCCGCCTGCAGCAGGACTTCTCTGGCATGCGCAAAGCAGCTCAGGCTGCAGATGCTGGAGGCGCCCGTGCGTGAAATCCTGTTCCGCTGCTCTTCCATTGGCAAGCTCATGACTGAGCCCGTGAGCATTGACCCCAGTCTGGTGACTGATGAAATTGCCGAAATTCAGGCCAAGAAAAAGCGCACTGATGAAGAGAAAGCCATCCTTGCTGATGCCAAGTCGAAGACCCTTTCCGAGGGCGCAAAGACCTACATCCGCGAGCTGGTAGCACAAGAAATATTCGGTGTCGATTTTGAGGTTTCCAGCAAGCCGATGGAAAAGGGCATCCGTTGCGAAGGCGAGTCGATTGCTTTGCTCAACCGTGTGCGCGGCCTGTCCCTCGTCAAGAACACCGAGCGGCGGCAGAACGGGCTCATTACTGGCGAGTGCGATTTGTATAACGCACCCATCAGGTTGGGCCATGACCTCAAGACCTCATGGTCAATCGGCACCTTTCCTATTGTCGTGGCTGATTGCAAAGACTCTATCTACGAATGGCAGATGCGCGGCTACATGCAGCTCTGGGATGCCCAACGATGGTCAGTGGATTACGCCTTGGTCAACACACCTGATGACCTGATCGGATACGAGCCTCCGGCAATGCATTTCGTTGACCATATTCCAGAGCACCACCGTATCACCTCATGGGTGGTCGAGCGCGATATGGAAAAGGAAGCCGCCATGGCCGTCAAGATCGCCGCCGCTCGAATCTATTACGTCCAGGTGCTAGAAGAGTTTGACCGCACTCACCGGATTGGTGCCGCAGTTGCCGCAAGCGCTGCCAGCACGCCCCCGCCAGCCTCCCCCATCCAAGTCCCCGAAGTCCCGGCCATCGCCGTGGAAGAACTCGTCTTTTAAGGAGTCACCATGTCAGAAGTAGTTGAAGAAGTTGAAGTACTGGACCGCGCAGAAATCAGCGGTTCGACGGTCCTGGTGCAATACAGCAAGACCGAAGCCGATCTGGCAGCGCTGCGCAAAAAGCATGCGGGCGTGGTGTTTGATCTGACCACCACCAAGGGCGACAAGGAAGCCCGTGCCGCTCGCCTGGAGTTGGTAACCCTGCGCACCAGCCTTGAGAAGAAGCGCAAGGAATTCAAGGCGCCTGCACTGGAGTTTGGCAAGAAGATCGACAGCGAAGCCGAGCGCATCACCAAGGAAATCGTGGCGCTGGAAACCCACATCGATTTGCAGATCAAGGCCGATGAAAAGCGCCGTGCCGATGAAAAGGCCGAGCGCGAGCGCATCGAAGCTGCCCGTGTGCAGGGCTTGCGCGACAAGATCGCCCTGATCCGCGCATGCCTCACGCGCTGCGAAGGTATCACCGCAGAGCGCATCGCCACTGGCATTGCCATGGTCGAAAAGCTGGACGTGAGCGCTGCCGTGTTTGCAGAACTACCACATCCGAGTCCGCGCTGGGCGTTGCAATGACCGCAAGTTGCTGCGCAAGTGCATCCACGCGCTGGCCGAGAACAGTTGCTCATTCGGATTTCCAACCGAGCGCGACTTCCATGACGAGGGCGTGACCTTGGCCCTCAAAGAAAACCGCCCGATGACTCACTAACCCGCCACCAACAGGAGAAAACCATGCCCCGCGAATTCAAAGCACCTCAAGCCTACAGCGACCGTCCACGCCCACCGATTGCCCTGGTGCCCGTCACCAGCAACAAGGTCGCCGCCATCGGCTACGACGAAGCCACCCAGACGCTGGCCGTCACGTTCCCGCGCGGCGCCGGCGCAATCTATCACTACCCGAACGTGTCGAAAGAAACGCACCAGGCCCTGGTGCAGGCTGAGTCCATCGGCAAGTACTTCGGCGCCCACATCCAGGACCTGCCCTACGAGAAGTTCTATCCCGATCCGGTCGCGGCAGCTGAAGACGGCCCTCAGAGCGCGGTTGCGGCGGCAGCTGGCGGCCTCGCCCAGACGGCTGTTGCGGCCTAACCCACCACCAACCCCACGAGACTCACCATGAACAACCTTCACACACCCCAGCGCCTGGAAGGCGAAACCCGCGACCAATACGTCATCCGTCGCGCCGAGTCCAACCGCTATGCCAAGGCCATTGCCCACGGCGTTCCATTGCAACACCTGTCCCTTGTGTCCAAGAAAATGCGCATGCGCAAGCACCCCGTGCAGGGTGTCGCCAAGCCCGTCAAGGTACGTGTGCGCAAACCCAAGCAGCCCATCAAGGCCACATGGCCGAAGTCCGATGACCAGGTGCTGCAGAGTCGCCCGGTAATCGTCATGCATCCGGTGCGCGCGCTGGCGCTGAAGTTTCTGAGCAGCAATCCGCCCGGAAAAGGCGGTGTGCGCACCCTCACCAGCCGCCAGTCGGCAACAGTGGCGCGGGCGCACTTCGCTCCCAAGCACTTGGTCGACCAGCTCGCGGCCTAACCAGTTTCGGGCCGACAGCTCCCTGCCTACTGAATGCGCCTCCCTCGTTTGGTTTCCACAGTAAGTCGGCCCACCCCTTAACCCATAAGTTAACTCTGAAAGCACCAAATGACCACTGAAACCCTAATCAAGTCCATCCAGTTTGCAGACCTCCCAGCACTTCGCGCCGAGTTTGAAGGCGGCGAATACGCCGGGATCGTCACCCAGAAGGACGGCACCAATGTCGCTGTCATCCGACTGCCCGGTCGTGGCGAAGACCTGGACCACTCTGGTGCTAAGGCCTATGCCGCAGAGCGCGGCGGCAAGCTTCCCAGCAAGGTCGAGGCAGCACTTCTTGCCAGCAATCTGGAACTCGAAGACGACTGGTATTGGATCGACGAAGACTACGACGCTTCGTTTGCCTGGTGCTTCACCTCAGATGGCGACACGAACCTCACCCACAAGAGCGCCGAGGGCGGCGCTCTGGCAGTCCGCTTGATTCAGATCACCGCTTAGTTCTTCAATCCTTTTTTTCACAGGAGCCAACTGTGTCTCTTATCACCATTGAAACCATCGAGGCCAAGCAAACCGAACTTGGCGCACTCATCCAGAAGTTCAAAGAGCAGTCTCAGGTCAAGGTCATCAAGATCGAAGGCCGCACCATTGAGCTGCGCCCCGGCGAATGCTATGCCGGCGCCAAGTTGGATGAGCATGGAAACCACCTGCACGATGTCATCGTCCTGGCTGCGCGCTCAGAAGAAAGCTACACCTTCGACGGTGCCCAGCAGTGGGCAAAGGCTGCAGGTGGCGATGCGCCATCCCCCGAAGAGTGCGCGCTGATCAAAGCCAACTGTCCCGGCCTTATCACTCGCTGGACCTGGACCAACAAGACCCATGAGGAAAACGCATCGTATGCCTGGTGCTTCACCTCAAATGGCACCGCCGGCCGCCCCAAGAGCGCCGAGGGCGGCGCTCTGGCAGTCCGCAGATCTTGATTCTTTGGTCCTTTAATTCTTTGAACTGAGCCGCGCCAACCATGGCCATCCACACCCAACTTCCAATCCACCGAACCGGCATCAAGCTGCTTGATCTGGCTATCAAGGCCCAGGTGCAGATGCCGCGCACAGTAAAGCGTGTGCTGGGCGAGAAGATCATCCAGCACTGCGTGGATATGTTGGACCTGATGGCTCTGGCCAACGCCTCCCAAGGCGATATGCGAACCGACTACATCAAGCAACTGCTCACGCGTGAACGTGCAGCCAGTGTTCTATTCCGTGTCAGCTTCGATGCCAGGCATATCGGACCTGAGCTGTGGGCTGACTCGATAGAGCTGCTGGGTAGCGTCGGCAAACAGGCTGGTGGCTGGCTCAAACGTACGAACAGGGCGCCTGCTGTATGACGGTCAAGGCCCTCATGCCTGTGCGCATAGTGAATCTGGTCGCGCCGCTGGCCCACAAGGTCACCGACATGCACACCACGGATACCGCCGCGCCCGCGCTGGTCTGGTCCGGTGCAGCTCCCCATCTGATCGGCTCCGGCCTTCGGGCGGGTGGCCTCAATAGCGCGAAAGGTACGCATCGTATGCCTGGAATTGCATTTAATGCGCTGGCGATGTATGATTGCGATACCTCGAAAGAGGGCGGGATTGGCGTCCCGGAAGATAGGCGCATAAGCCGCGCCCTCACTCAGGTCTGCGGCTTTTTTCATGCTCGCTTTACGGCGGGCTGTGCGGGGGCATCGAAAGATGCGCCGGTCCTATCCCGGTACGCCAACCCTGCACAGTCTGCCACCCATGATTGGCGTCGTGGTGGGCAGGTTCAAAACCTGTCGATAGGAGTCGCAAATGAGCAACCCATACGGAAACACAAAGCACGGCGGCCATGGAACGCTGACCTATGCCCGATGGAAATCCATGATGCAGCGGTGCAGCCCCACAAATGCACACCTGCACCCCAGCCATGCTGGAAAGGGCATTGTGGTCTGCGAACGATGGCAGGACTTTGCATCATTCCTGACAGACATGGGCGAGTGCCCCAGCAAGGAAATGACACTGGATCGCATCGACTCCAGCAAGGACTACGAGCCAGGGAATTGCCGCTGGGCAACGATGGCGGAGCAAAACCGAAACCGCCCAAGCCATGCGGTCATGCTCACGCACAACGGAGTTACCAAGAGCTTGACGGAGTGGGCGCACGAAACGGGGATCACGCCGAACGCGCTACGCATGCGCATTGCAAAGCTCGGATGGAGTGTCGAAAAAGCACTCACCACAACAAAGCAACCCGGCAAGTTTCAGCCTCGCTGATCCACCAGTCGGGAAATTCTTACTTCGGCCTGCTCCGTCAGGCAACTCACAGCCACGCCGACCGCGCGCTGGTGGCAAACCTGCTGCGCAAACGCGGACACGTCATCAATGGCGACCTTACCAAGACTTTCAGGAAGAAATCATGATCAAAAACGCCTTTATCTATCGGCTGGTCAGCCCAATTGGGACGCCAGTGCATCAGACCTTGGAGGATGCCCTGCAGGTAGCTGCATTCGTGCCGTGCGGAGCCACGCAAGAGAAATCTATAGGCTGGGTGCCGCCACGCGGGCATGAGCACGGCGCGCTGCTGGAGTCAGTAGGCGGTCAGTGGATTCTCAAGCTGATGACGGAAATCAAGTCTGTTCCTGCGGATGTTGTGAAGCGCACTGCACAGGAGCGCTTTGCCCAGGTCGAAGCAGAGACCGGCCGCAAGCCAGGCAAGAAGGAGCGGCGCGAAATAATGGACGACGTGCGCATGGCTCTGCTGCCGATGGCGTTCTCAAAGCAGTTCGCTACTCTGGTCTGGATTGACCCGGTGGAGCGCCTGATGGTGGTCGATGCAGGCAGTCAGGGCAAAGCCGACACGGTTGTCACTGCCCTCGTGCGGTCCATTGAAGGACTGGCGCTGCACCTGATCAGCACGCAGACGTCGCCCGCCGCCGCAATGGCTTGGTGGCTGAGCATGAAGGAAAGCCCCAACAGTTTCACCGTGGACCGCGAGTGCGAACTGAAGGCCTGCGACGAATCTAAGGCGGTGGTCAAGTACGGCCGTCACGCACTGGATATTGACGAAGTGGCCGCCCATATCGCCCAAGGCAAGATGCCGACGCGCCTGGCGCTGACCTACAACGACCGGGTGTCGTTTGTCCTGACTGAGGGTCTGCAGCTCAAGAAGATCACCATTTTGGACGTGGTGTTTGATACGCACCGCAGCATCTCTGGAGAACTTGAAGAGATATTTGATGCCAATGTGGCCATCACGACAGGTGAACTGGGCAAGCTGATACCTGCGCTGATCGACGTGCTTGGCGGGGAGGTTTCCGTAACAGAAGCTGCCGAAAGTGAAACGCATGGGGCGAATAGCGAAACACCTCCGCACACCGGCGATGGACCGGACCCACTCTATGACGATGCAGTCGCCATCGTGCGCGCCCACAACAAGCCCAGCATTTCCATGGTGCAGCGCTATTTGAAGATCGGCTACAACCGCGCAGCCAGGTTGCTTGACGCCATGGAAGCCGCTGGCGTTGTCTCTGCAATGCGTGCAGATGGAAGCCGTGAGGTGCTGGTGTGAAAGCTATCGACCTCTTTGCAGGTGCAGGCGGATTCAGCACTGGAGCCGCCATGGCGGGTGTAAGTGTCATCTGGGCGGCCAACCATTGGCCAGCAGCTGTTCAGGTGCATGCCAACAATCACCCCAACACCTTGCACGTTTGCCAGGACCTGCAGCAGGCCGACTGGACGCAAGTTCCCGCCCATGACCTGCTGATGGCTTCCCCGGCCTGCCAAGGCCATAGCCGGGCGCGCGGCAAGGAAAAGGCGCATCACGACGCGCAGCGTTCTACCGCCTGGGCCGTGGTCGATGCACTGGAGTGCCACCGCCCAAGACTGGGCGTTGTTGAGAACGTCGAAGACTTCGCAAAATGGGTTTTGTTCCCGGCATGGTGCGCCGCAATAACAGCACTGGGTTATGCAGTATCTCCGCACTTGATCGACTCCGCTGATCATGGTGTTCCGCAACATCGGGTTCGGCTCTACATCGTGCTTACTCGTAGCAAGAACCCATTGGAGTTGACTCTTCCGCGCCGACCGCATGCCGCGGCGTCCAGCGTGATTGACTTTGGCGCGGGCAAATGGTCGCTACTGGCCAACCGCGTGCAGAAGACCCGCGCTCGCGCCTGCAACGGTAGGGCGCGGCACGGTGATCGGTTCGTTATGCCCTACTACGGCAAAGGTTCCGGGCTCACCGGTCGCAGCCTGGAGCGGCCCATCGGAACCATCACCACGAAAGCTCGCTGGGGCGTAGTGGACGGCGACCGCATGCGCATGGTCACAGTGGACGAAAACCGCGCCTTCATGGGCTTCCCTGTAGGTTACAAGCTTCCGCCACGCGTCCATGACGCAAACACCATGTTGGGCAATGCCGTGGTGCCCGTAGTTGCATGCGACGTCATCAATGCTCTGAGGGCTGCGGCATGAGTAACTTCTACACCCCATCGGAACAGCGCAAAGCGCGCCAGGCCCACCGCTGCAGCTATTGCGGCGAAACCATCAATAAAGGTGACGCATACGACTACCAGAAAGGGAACTGGGAAGGCCGTTGGTTTGAATCAAAGATGCACCCGGAGTGCTTCACCGACATGTGCGAACAGGGTGATGGCGAATACACGCCGTACAGCAACGAGCGCCCAGAGCAGGGAGTTGCAGCATGATCACACCAGACGCCGCCGAAGTCCTGGCAAACGCCACTATCGCGCAATACGTCAATTCCTGCGACTGCGAGACCCCTGAAGACATTGCCAACGTGCTGATGAAGCTGGCCAGCATGTGCGGCCTTGGCATGTCCGCTGTAGCTGGTCGTGACGAAGCAGTCCAACGCCTGCTGGGCACGGCCCAGTGGGTCCAAAAAACCCAACAAGTGATGCCATGGGCGAAAGGGTTTGTCCAATGAAAACATTCCACCGAAATTCCTCACACGCCAAGCGCCAGCACTTCAACCAGCTGCCAAAGTTCTGGCAGCCCAAGATTGACGAACAACAGCAACTCGATTGCAAGCTGACGCATTGGAACCTTTTCGACCTGATCCGGCTTGGTCAAGCCGACAGTGCCACTCTTTGGGACTGGATTGAAACCGGGTTTACCTACAGCCAGTTCATGCGCCTCATGGCCGCCGATGGCGTGGACTTCACCGACGAAGCGGCGCAGGCGTTGGCCGACCAGCTGAACATTTACGAAGACGTGATTGCCAGGTATCGAAAAACTGGCCGCGTTGGCTTCAATGGCCAGCAGATCAACATCGCACGCGCTGCTTGCTATGTCATGGACGGACTTATCGAAATGGACCGACACGGCATTGCCGTGAAGGCAGCGCTCTGGAGCCTGGAGCAGATGACAAAGATTCGGGGGACGATGTGAACATCCCCACCATGCAACCAGTACGCCCAGGTGCAAACGATGCACTGAAGGTGCCAAGCCTATCAACCCAGAAGCCCTATACACCTCCTAAAGCGTGGTGCGTAGGTGTGAATAAATTTACAGGGAGTGCGAAGTGAGCAAAGTTCAGATTCAATTCAAAGACCCGGATTTGATCTATGAAATCATCCAAGCGCGTCATCCGTTGCCGGAAAACGAAGACGATATTACGCCTCGTATGGAGAAGGAGCGCCAAGATTTTTCGCGCAACTACTTTGAGTTTGGCGACTATGGTGTTTTTGAGGTTGACACCGAAACAATGGCTGGTCGCTTGCTTCTGCGCGAGGAATGGAAATGACCTACTGGCCCCTACCCTTCATCGCGTGGATCGCATTCTGCGCCTGGTTCATTTATAGAGAAAAGCGACGTGTTCTTTTGCCTATGGGAATAGTTTGCGTTATTGGCTGTGTTTTGATGGCTGGTGCGAGGTGGTTGCCGTGACCACCACAACAGAACCCAAACCGGACTTGATGGCGCTGGCGGACATCTTGAATCCTTACCCGGAAGGTTCTCCGCGCTCTGCGTGGAGGGCAGGCTTCCTCGGAACTACCAACTTCGGAGCAAAAGGGAGCGATAACGATCTTCAATGGCGGCAAGGATCAGCGGCAAGAAAGACGCTCACTCCGTTCTTGCCCGCCCTCACCGCCCAATCCCAAGCCCTCGAAGAAGCTCACCATTTGAATACTTGTATTCCTGAGATGCGAGAGGAGATAGTTCATTTGAACGCGAAACTTGCAGATGCGCTGGCAGAGGTGGAGAAACTTAATTGTGTAATAAATCTTCTGACCGATGGTGAGGAAAGAGTTGCATTACTTATTGTCGAGCATGCCGACCTCCGCACCCGCTGCGAAGCGCTGGAGAAGGATGCTGCTCGGTATCGGTGGCTGCGCAATGACACATTGGTAGATGGCGAAGTAAACGAAGAAATTCACGTCGCTTGCGATGGACCTAAATTCCTCAATGCATGGGCGCTTTTTGGCGAGTCATTGGACGCCGCCATCGACGCCGCACTACTGGAGCAAAAGAATGACCAATGAAGCGCGCGAAATAGCCGACCGTATAAACGTTAATAGAACAACGCTTCACCCAAATGATGTTTGGGCAGCTTCAAGGATGCTGCGCACCCAAGCCGCCGAGCTTGAACAACTCCGCACCCGCGCAGAGAAAGCAGAGAAGGACGCTGCGAAGTGGCGAGCCGTGGCAATGCTGTACCCCGGTGGCGCTGATGCTCTGTTTGAACGGATGAAAAAGATAGCCACTGAATTGAGTGCAAAGGAGCAACAGCTATGAGCCAAGAACCAAGCTGCATGACGTGCAAATACTCTGACTCGTTTGGCCTTCCAGATTGCGTACAGCCGCATTCCTGTGGAGATTCCAAGGCGCATTGGGTGCCGCTTAATACACCCATCCAGAAGTCGCCTAAAGACATTGAAATTGAACAACTCCGCACCAAGTTGGCAGCAGCAGAGGCCGAGCGAGACGCAGCGCTTGCGCGTGAGGCGGCTATTCATTCGCAGCCGGTGTGCACAGTCGTTGTAAAGATGAATGGGGATTCCAAATCTATTGATCTTGAGCGACTGGATGAAATGTACGAATTACAAGTTGGGGAATACGAATTGCACCCAAAAATTAAAACTACCCAAGAGGCTATCTAATGAAGATTACTGTTGATAAAGATATCCATGATCAGCTCTTGGAAATAGCAAGGCTTGTTCTTGAGGCCAAGAAAGATCGCAGCTTACAAGATTGGCAAATTATGCACATGGACCTCAGTGAGGCAGCAGAAAAGGCCGAGACTCGCTTCAAGGTTATTCCGCCACTCATCGCCAAGCCAGTGAAAGACGCATCATGAAAGACGGACAACCTTACGGTATTGTGGACCCTGACTATGCGCGCGTCTACACACAAGCCCGCATCATTGCATGGCAGTACGGATACGCCTGCGTCATGCACGGATCGTTTACCCGCGACCTTGATTTGTTATTGGTGCCTTGGGACGAGAAGGCTCGCGGCAATGGCGAGCAGCTATTGAAGCTGATAGCGCAAAGCTGTGGCTTGCGTTTTGCCGATGGCAAGGAAAATGTTGTTTACTCAACTGTAGACTGGTCCGAGAAACCGCATGGCAGGCAGGCATGTAGCCTGTACTTCCCTGTCTTCAGTGACCGCCGATGGGTTGATATAAGTATTTTTCCAACTAAGGACCAACCCAATGACTGACATCACCAAACTGGAAGCTGTGCGCGAGGCACTGGCACAGATTGAATACGCATTACGGTTTGTTCACAAAAAGAACGAGGCTATTGCGTCAACGTCGTACGCTGCAATGGCAGATGCCGGTATCACAGATAAGTGCCCGTTGGCGCTGCACGAAGATGTTGCGGAGCAAGCAGGCGGGGCCTTAGTCAACGCGTCACGCACCCTAGCCACCCTCGACCGGATCATCAAGGATGCGCGGGAAGCGGAACCGGTGGCACACTTCGGCTCCGCCTATGTCAACGAAAATGGCGTGCACATTACGACCGTTCTTGGGTCTATTGCGATACCGCAAGATGCCAGTCTTTACCTCCACCAAGCACCCCAGCAGCCAGCCAGCGAGGTACAACGAGAACCTGTTGGTGAAATAGTTGCCGAAGACATGGGCAAGCCATTCAACGCAATCCAGATTCGCACGCACTTCTACAAAGAAGTTCCGCCTGTTGGCACCAAGCTGTATACAAAGGATTGATATGACACCCGCACACATTACCCGTTTGTTGACATTCGCGCAACACGGCCAGCCCAAAGACTACGCCGCCAGCGACATGATGCGCTCAGACCTTGAAGCCGTACTGATGGCAACTAAGCAGCCAGCCAGCGCCGCGCCCAAAGCCCCAGCTAACGCTATGGCACCAGCTCAGCGTCACATTCCAACACCTAAGAGTTGGCGTGCCAAATCTGGTGCTCCATTCATTGATCTGCAGACCCATGCAAATCAGGTTCTAGAAGTTCTCAGTAATGGCGGTGTTCCACAACACGATGACCTGGTTGAGCCACTGTTCACTTATGAAGATATGCTGGAGTTTTCTGGTCATAAGCATGTTGAAGAACAGCAGCCAGCCAGCGCATGGGTGGGGCTGACGGATGAGGAAATCAACGCGATGTGGCCGGGTAGCAGCCGCAACTATATACGGGCCGTTCCATTCGCCCGCGCCATCGAATCCGCCCTGCGCTCAAAGAACGCGGCACCCCAGCAAGCACAGGCCAAGGAGGCTCTGGAGGCTGCGAGGGATGCGCTGGATACTGCAAAGACCGGCCTCGACTGGTATCGAGATCGTTGCCCGGAAGCTGTGGATGGCAGTGACGATGAAGCCAATGAGCAGATCGACGCCGCCCTCACCCGCATCAATGAAGTGCTGGAGGCATCCAAATGATTGACACAACAGAACTACGCAAGCTGGCAATCGGTTGCCCTGAGTGTGCATGGGGCAAGGTAGCCGGGTGCTGGCGCTGCGGCTCGCGCATTGGCTTATTCACACTGCTGGGCGCTAAGGAGGCATCATGCAAGTAAGCCGGGAATTGATGGAGCGGGCTGCAGACTCTCTAGAGCTATATTTTGGCGACAACACAGAAGCTACTGCCGTAGCACTCCGCGCCGCGCTTGCACAGCCAGAGACGGAGCCGGTAGACAATTTCCCGGTGAACTGGGCAACCATGCTGCACTACCCAGAGTGCTGGGATACCGCCGCTTACCCACGGTTGCGCGATGCTATCCATGAGGCGCTTGCTTGGAGTGGCTGTTCTGTGTGCAAGCCATCCCCACAGCCAGCACCTGAGCCGACATGGAGGCCGATTGAAAGCGCGCCCTCAAGCACTGAGGAAGTACTATGTTTGAGCCAGTCCGGGCAGATGAAGATCGAGACGGGCCATTACTTGCGGAACATGCTTCACTCCGCAAAAATTGATGGCGAAGAGTGCTTTTACACCCACTGGATGCCACTACCACCAGCACCAGGCACAGCGCCAGTCAAGGAATCATTGAACACATCCAATATGGGGTGCGCCAGTTGCCAACATTTCAAGCAAGGAAACAATCCCACTGTCGGCGTGTACGACATGACCTGCTATGAATGCAGCGAGTACTACGCAAACAAGTTTGAGTTACGCGCCCACGGCATAGGAGAGAAGAAATGACCCGCCGCGAATGGGTAAACGCCTGCGCCAGGCAAATCAATGCTGTGGTCAAGGATTGGCCCCAGGCCCTGAGTATGGCCGGTCAATGCGCTGAAAAGCAGTCATGGGAAAACGGCGCGTCCGGACTGGCCTGGGAAAAGCCCGAGGATGTGGCAGAGCGGGCTGTTGAGGAATACAAGGAGTGTTTAAATGGATGATCTTTTATTGCTTTCGAGCATCTGCGGCGATCTGGGGCTGTCCGAACGCATTGCCCAACGCAAGGCCTCCCTGGGTCTGCTGCCATTCCCTGCCTTTCGGCTTTCTGGCACCCGCAAGGGCCCACTTTACGTGCGCAAAGAAGACTTTGATGCCCATGTAAAGCGCCAGGTTGAAAAGGCCATGAAGCTAAACTCAACCATGCGAGAAGCCGGTTTGGTGTGACACAAAGTGTGACAACGGCACCCCTTCATTGGGAATCGCTCCAACTTATAATCGATTCACTCATGAAGTTAATTCCGCTGCCTGCTTTTGCTGACAACTATATTTGGATGCTGCACGACGGGCGCAAAGCACTGGTGGTGGATCCAGGTGATGCCCAACCGGTGCTTGAGGCCCTTCAGCGCGAAGGCCTGCAACTCGAAACCATTTTAGTCACGCACCACCATGCGGATCACACCGGCGGTGTAGCGCAGTTGCGTGATACCACCAGCGCCCAGGTTTTCGGCCCGGCCGGTGAGGAAATGCCTGAGCCCTTGAAACGTCTGAGCGGCACCGACAGCTGCACAGCCATGGGTTTGACGTTCCGCGTCATCGACGTGCCCGGCCACACCGCAGGGCACATCGCCTATTACTGCGAAGACTGGAACGGCGCTCCGCTATTGTTCTGTGGCGATACGCTGTTCAGCGGTGGTTGCGGCAGGCTCTTTGAAGGCACACCCGCCCAGATGCTGGCATCGCTTGACAGCCTGGCGGCACTGCCCGATACGACGCGCGTCTGCTGCACCCACGAATACACTCTGAGCAACCTAAAATTTGCGCTGGCGGTAGAGCCCGCCAATGTCGACCTGCAGCAATACAACACCCATTGCCAGGAGCTGCGCAGCCGCAACACACCCACCCTGCCCTCTACGATTGCTCTGGAACGCAGAATCAACCCCTTTCTTCGCAGTCGCGTGCCTGCCGTGATGGCCGCCGCCCGCACGCATGATGCTGCGATGACCGAGCAAGCAGGCGCATTTGCAACGTTGCGCCAATGGAAGAACGAATACCGATGAATGGTTTGAAACTGCTCGGCCTGTGTGCACTGGTATGGCTCACAGGTTGCGCGACAGTGGTCGACCCCGTGCCGGCCCCACCCAACACCCTGGAACCGACACCAGGCCAGCAAACAGGAGCTGTACCCCGTACCCAGCCTGCACCGTCCCCAGTGCGCCCCCGCGCGTCCACCCCGGCAGTCACCGGTTCAGTCGCCAACGGGCCGGTTGCCGACTATGGTTTCTCACCGCAGGCTGACCAACGCAGCTCACGTGCCGTGGCGTCCATGGAACCGCCCAAGGATCTGTGGGAGCGCATCCGCCGCAGTTACGCCATGCCGGACCTGGACAACGATCTGGTACACGACCGCGAGCAGTGGTACGCAACCCGGCCGGACTACATCTTCCGCATGACCGAGCGCTCCAAGAAGTATCTCTTCTACATTGTTGAGGAACTGGAACTGCGCAACATGCCCACCGAGCTGGCCCTGCTGCCTTTTGTGGAGAGCGCCTTCAACCCGCAGGCGGTGTCCAGCGCCAAGGCCGCCGGCATGTGGCAATTCATGCCCGCTACCGGCCGCACTTTTGAGCTCAAGCAAAACGTGTTTCGCGATGACCGGCGCGATGTGCTCGCCTCCACCCGTGCCGCCCTGGATTACCTGCAAAAGCTCTACAACATGTTTGGCGACTGGCACCTGGCGCTGGCGGCCTACAACTGGGGTGAAGGCAGTGTGGGTCGCGCCATCAGCAAGAACCAGCGCGCGGGCCTGGGTACGGGCTACCAGGACCTGACCATGCCCATGGAAACGCGCATGTACGTGCCCAAGCTGCAGGCCATCAAAAACATCGTAGGCCAGCCGGATGCCTTCAACTCCCGCCTGCCCGATATCGGAAACCACCCGTACTTTGATACGGTCACCATCCGCCGCGATATGGACGTGGCCATTGCCGCCAAGCTGGCCGAGGTGCCCATCGACGACTTCAAGGCGCTCAACCCCTCCATCAACAAGCCGGTGATCATGGCTGCGGGCACTCCGCAGATCCTGCTGCCTTGGGACAACGCAAAGGTCTTCCAGACCAATCTGGACGCGTATACCGGCGGCAGGCTGGCCAGCTGGACCGTATGGGTGGCGCCTACCACCATGCGCCCGGTAGATGCTGCCAAAAAGGTTGGCATGGGAGAAGCGGAGTTTCGCAGCGTCAACAACATTCCGCCGCGCATGCTGATCCGTCCCGGCTCCGCACTGCTGGTTCCGCGTGCCGCACACAATGAACAGGAAGTCACCAGCCAGGTGGCCGACGGCGGTCAAGTGTCGCTGGCACCCGAGATCGTGCTGAAGAAGACCATTGTGCACGCGGTCAAGGGGGCGACGGTCGCGTCCGTGGCTGCCAAATACAAAGTCACGGTGGCCAATGTGGCACAGTGGAACAGCGTCAGCGCGTCGGCTAGTTTCAAGGCCAAGCAGCCGGTGATCCTGTTCCTGCCACAAAGCCAGGCCAGCAAGGCTGCATCCTCTGATCGCAGGGCTGCGGAGCCCGCGGTGCGCAAGACCAAGGCCGTCGCGGCGCGCCCCACGGCGCCAGTAAAGAAAGTACGCAAGAAAAAGTAACGGGCGGGACCGGCCTAGCGCCGGTCCACCAGCGCGTGGGCAATGGTGCCCAGATCCACGTATTCCAGTTCGCTCCCCACGGGCACGCCGCGCGCCAGCCGTGTGGGTTTGATGCCGCGGGCCTTGAGCCCTTCGCTGATGACGTGCGCAGTAGCCTCGCCTTCGGCCGTGAAGTTGGTGGCCAAGATGACCTCCTGCACCACACCGTCGCAGGCGCGCTCGAACAGCTTCTTAAGACCCAGCTCATTCGGCCCAATGCCATCGAGCGGGCTAAGCTTGCCCATCAGCACAAAGTACAGCCCCTTGTAGGCGCCGGTGCGCTCCATGGCTGACTGGTCGGCCGGGGTCTCGACCACGCACAGCTTGGTCTGGTCGCGCGCAGCATTCATGCAGGTGTCGCACACCGCGTGCTCGGTAAAGGTGTTGCACAGCTCGCAGTGCCGCGTGAGCTTGCAGGCATCGTCCAATGCACGCGCCAGGTTGTGTGCCGCCGCGCGGTCGTGCTGCAGCAAATGGAACGCCATGCGCTGCGCCGACTTCACGCCCACGCCCGGCAGGCGCTTGAGCGCCTGGATCAGTGCGTCCAGCGAATGGGCATCAGACATGCAATGGAGGGTGCGTGATCAGAACGGGAACTTCATGCCACCGGGCAGACCGGGCATGCCTGCAGTGATCTTGGCCATTTTCTCGGTGGACGTTTCCTCGGCCTTGCGCACTGCGGCGTTGAATGCTGCAGCCACCAGGTCTTCCAGCATGTCCTTGTCTTCAGCCAGCAAGCTGGGGTCAATGATCACGCGCTTGACGTCGTGCTTGCAGGTCATGGTCACCTTGACCAGGCCAGCGCCGGATTCGCCGCTGACTTCGATCAGACCCAGTTCGTCCTGGGCCTTCTTCATATTGTCCTGCATCGCCTGCGCTTGCTTCATCAGTCCGGCGAGTTGTCCTTTGTTGAACATGTTTTTCCTTCGAGGGGTTTAAAAATTACAAGGGCTTGATGGAGCCGGGCACGATTTTCGCGCCAAAGTCCCGCATCATCGTCTGCACAAACGGGTCGTCCAGAATTATCTTTTCGGCAGCGCGCTGCTTTTCCTCGGACGCCGCCGCATTGCGACGGGCCGGGCAATCGGTGATGCGGCCGATCTCCACCGCCAGCCGCACATCAAAACCGGCGCCGCGCAGTGCCGTGGTCAGGCGGTCACGCGAACCGGGCTGGTTGAGCGTTTCGCGCTCCACGCGCAGCAGCCACTGGTCGGTATCCCGCGCCACCAGCTGTGACTGCAAGGCCAGCTCACGCACCAAGGCGTTGATGGCCTCCGCCGCAATCAGCTGCTGCACCGTGGCGTGCCAGAAGTCGCCCTCTTCCGTGGGTATCAGCACGGGTGCCGCCGGGCTCACGCCCAGATCGACGCGCGATTCGGCCTGCTGGCGCACCACCGGCACGGCCAGCACCTTGGCAGGTGTAGCCGGCAACCGCAAATCACTGGTTTGCAAAGAATCGTCTTCGGCCTCGGCATCGCTGCGCGGGTCGCTGTCCATCACAGCCAGACGTTGCCCTGCGGGCAAGCCGTCGTGGGGCTCCACCGGCTGCGGGCCGGGTATGGGCTCCCGAGGCTGTACCGGTACGGCAACCGGTGCCGGAGCTACTGGTTTTGCAACAACGGGCTCAGGCGCAGGTGCATCCTCCCATGGCTGCACCGCGCGCGGGGCCGGTTGTGCCGAAGGCGCTGTCGCTGGTGGCGAAGCAGTTGTGCGTTGGGGGACTTCCGCCACTGGCGCCGCTACGGCCACGCGTTGCGGAGCAGCCGCCGCTGCGGGCGCAGCTGCGGCGCGGGGTTCAGCTTTCGCTAGAGTTTTTTTTTCAGCCGATGGCTTGAAGGCCAGCAGACGCAGCAGCACCATGGTGAGCGCCGCGTACTCGTCCGGGGCCAGCCCCAGATCCGCACGGCCATGCAGACAGATGCTGTAGAGCAACTGGGTTTCGTCCGCGGGCAGCAGATCGGCAAGGCGGGCCAGATCGGCCGCTTCCGGGTCAGACTCGTCCGCATCCGTGGGGCCTGCAGCCTGCAGCACGGCCATGCGCTGCAGGACAGTGGACATTTCTTCCAGCGTGGACGCAGCACTCAGACCATTGAGACGCAAGGTCTCCGAAGTTTCCACCACGGTCTTGCCGTCGCCAGCAGCCAAGGCTTCAATCAGCCGGAACACATAGCCGCGGTCCACGCTGCCCAGCATCTGGCGCACCGTGGCCTCTTGCAGTTGCCCGGAACCAAAGGCAATGGCCTGGTCGGTCAGGCTCAGCGCATCGCGCATGGAGCCACGCGCGGCGCGCGCCAGCAGGCGCAAGGCCTGCGGCTCCGCTTCCACATTTTCGAGCTGCAGCACCTGCTGCAGATGCTCGCGCACGGTCTCGGGTGCCATCGGCCGCAGATTGAACTGCAGGCAGCGCGACAGCACCGTGACCGGCACCTTCTGCGGATCGGTGGTGGCCAGCACAAATTTCAGGTATTCGGGCGGCTCTTCCAGCGTCTTCAACATGGCATTGAAAGCCGTGTTGGTGAGCATGTGCACCTCGTCGATCATGAAGACCTTGAAGCGCCCCTGCACCGGCTTGTAAACAGCCTGCTCCAGCAGGGCCTGGACTTCATCCACGCCGCGGTTGGAGGCGGCATCGAGCTCTGTGTAATCAACAAACCGACCACTGTCGATGTCGGTGCACGCCTGGCACACGCCACAAGGGGTAGCGGTAATGCCGCCCTGCCCGTCCGGGCCCTGGCAATTGAGCGATTTGGCCAGGATACGTGACACCGTAGTCTTGCCCACGCCGCGGGTGCCGGTGAACAGGTAGGCATGGTGCAGGCGCTGCGTCGTCAGCGCGTTGGTCAATGCCTGCACCACATGGTCCTGGCCCACCATTTCGGTGAAATTGCGGGGACGGTACTTGCGGGCGAGCACGAGATAAGACATGCCGCGATTCTACGGGCTGGGTTGCGTGCCGGTTTTCACAACGGCGCTCGACTACAATCTCGGTTGACGGGCCCTCCCGCATGGTGAAGCGGCCAACCGGGTCAGGTGGGGAACCAAGCAGCCCTAACTGTGGAGCCAGTGCCGGGTAAGGGCTCGTCAACCTCATTTTGGGATGAACACTTTGGACAGATTGATCAAACACCTGCCCAAGAACGATGGCGCTGACAAGTCCTTGCCGGACCGGGCGCCGTTCATCCACCCTGTGCAATAGCCATGGTTTCGCTAAGGACGCTAGCCTGGCTGAAAACGCGGTTTTCCGCCCGGGAACCCAGCCCCGAGCAGCGTGCCCGTGACCTGATAGCCGCCATTGATGCCGGTGGCGTTCCACTCAATCCGGCGCGCGTCAACGACATCGCCCGCAAACTGGGTCTGGAAGTCTCCAGCAAGGCGTCCATGACCGACACCATTGCGCGCATTCGCGAAGCACTTCAACGACTTTGACTGTATTGCCCATGCCCGTTCCCGCATTCTTTGCATCCGTCCCCCTTGAAAAGGCCTATCGCCTGCTGAACCACGGCCCGACCGTGCTGGTCTCGAGCGCCCACGCGGGCAGCGTCAACATCATGGCCGCCGCCTGGTCCTGCCCACTGGACTTCAGCCCGCCCAAGGTCACCGTGGTGATCGACAAGGCTACGCGCACCCGTGCACTGGTGGAAGCCAGCGGCCAGTTTGTCCTGAACCTGCCCTGCCAGTCCATTGCCGCGCTCACACTCGCCCTGGGGTCTGAGAGCGCGCTGGAATTTCCCGACAAATTGCAGCGCCATGATGCACAGCTTTTCTCTGTGCCCGAAGTTGATGCGCCGCTGGTGCAAGGCTGTGTGGGTTGGCTGGTCTGCAAAGTGGTGCCGGAGCCGCACAACCAGACGACCTATGACCTGTTCATCGGCGAGGTCACGCATGCTTTTGCTGACAGTCGCGTGTTCCAGGATGGGCACTGGAATTTTGACGACCAACCTGATGCACTGCGCACCTTGCACTATGTCGCAGGAGGCCAGTTCTACGTCACAGGTGCTTCACTGAAGATTGATGCGCCGGAATCGCTGTAGCCGTTGACACACAACCGGCTGGCTATCGACAGCGCGCGGGATAATGGGCCATACAACATACAGGTTTAATTTATGCGCACGCCGTTCGTCACCCGCCGATTGTTTCTGGGAGCCGCCTTTTCGCTGGCAGCCTTGAGCGCATCAGCGCAAACCGCAGGCGTATTCCACCTGGGCATTGCGCCACATACCAGTGCCCGCGTGATTCTGGAGATGTACCAGCCACTGCGCGCCCATCTGGAAAAAGCACTGGGCACCCCGGTAGAGGTGGTCACCGCGCCGGACTTCACTGAATTTGCCAAACGCATGTTGCATCAAGACTACGATCTGGTGGTCACTACCGGACACCAGGCCCGGCTTGCGCAGACCGATGCGGACTACATCCCGCTGCTCACTTACAGCGCCGATTTCCGCGCAGTGGCACTGGTAGCGGGCAGCAGCAAGGCCAAGACGGCAAAAGACCTGCTGGGCAAACCGGTCCTGGGCCTGTCGCCCACATCCCTGGTCACGCTCTGGGGACAGCACTGGCTGAAGCAGAACGGCAACAGCGAAACCCTCAAGTACGTGAGCGCCTCCGACAGCGTTGCGCGACTGGTGCTCTCCGGCGAGGCAGCAGCAGGCTTTACATCACTGGCCAACTACCAGAGCCTGAGCCGCGACCTGCAGGCGCAAATGCGCTTTCTGGTCATCAGCGACCCGATGGCGGGCCGCGTCTACATGCTCAACAAACGACAGTCTGCACGCAAGGAACAGATCGACGCCGCTCTGACGACCTTTGCCGCCAGCCCCGAGGGCAAGGCCTATTTTGAGAAATACAAGCTGGAAGGCTACCGCAAGCTCAAACCCAAGGAGCTGGAGCAAATGGAGCCCTACGCCAAGGAAGTACGCGCCTCGCTGCAATGAAGCTGAGCCGCTTTCACATGCCGCTGCGCTCGGTACGGGCCCGCTTTCTGCTGGCCGCCGTGGTGGTGGAGGCTTTCATGCTGACGCTGCTGGTGACCAACAGCCTGCGCCTGATGAACGACTACCTGATTGAACAGGTGGAGCGGCAAGCCCAGCAAATCATTCCCGTGCTGTCCGCGGCAACGGTTGCGCCCTTGGCCCAGCGTGACTACGCCACCGTGCAATCGGTGCTGGACGAGAGCCTGAGCAAGAAGGGCGTGCAGTACCTGATCGTGGTGGACAACCAGGGCAACCGGGTGGCGTCCAGCGGCTGGCCCGCGGACAAGGCGCTGCCCAAGCCAGACCAGGGGTTTGAAATCTCGCTGCAATCAGCCACGCCCATGCACCAGGTGCAAACCCCCATCCTGATGTTTGGCCAACCACTGGGCACGCTGTATCTGGGCATGGACCTTTCACACATCCTGGCCGCACGCAAGGCTCTGCTGGCACAGGGCTCATTGATCGCGATAGGCGAACTCGTGCTCTCCGCTGTGCTGCTGATGCTGCTGGGCATTTGGCTGACCCGTCACCTGGTCGACCTCACCCGTGCGAGCAGAGAAGTCACCCAGGGCAACCTCAATCCGGCACCGGTGTTTGAAGGAGACGATGAGCTGGGGCAGCTGGGGACCGCCTTCAACACCATGTCGCGCACCATCAAGCAGCGGGTGCTGGATCTGGAAATGGCCAAGGCCCAGGCCGAGGAGTCCAACCGGGCCAAGAGCGAATTCCTGGCCACCATGAGCCATGAAATTCGCACACCCATGAACGGCATCATCGGCATGACCGATCTGACACTGGACACGCCGTTGACCGAGGAGCAGCGCGAGCATCTGCTGGTGGTCAAATCGTCTGCCGCAGCGCTGCTCAACATCATCAACGAGGTACTCGACTTCTCCAAGATCGAAGCCGGCAAAATCGAACTCGAAACGCTGGAATTCGACCTCGAACAGGTCATGCGCCATTGCCTGGCGCCACTGCGTGTGCGCGCCCAGACCAAGGGCCTGAAACTGGAGACCCTGAGCTCTGGCCCCTTGAATACCTACCTGGTGGGGGACCCCAACCGTTTGCGCCAGGTGCTCACCAACCTGGTGGGCAATGCCATCAAATTCACCGCGCAGGGTCAGGTGACTGTCGGTTGGGAAGGCCCACGCAACGCGGAGCGCAACTTCCGCTTCTGGGTCAAGGACACCGGCATTGGCATTCCACTGGACAAGCAAGAGCGCGTGTTCGAAGCCTTTACCCAGGCCGACAGCTCCACCACGCGCACTTACGGCGGCACCGGTCTGGGACTCACCATCTCCGCTACCCTGGTGCGGTTGATGGGTGGCGATATCCGCGTAGAGTCCATTCCGGGTCAGGGCAGTACCTTCGAATTCAGCT
Organism: Rhodoferax sp. GW822-FHT02A01; assembly: GCF_038784515.1. NCBI lineage: Bacteria > Pseudomonadati > Pseudomonadota > Betaproteobacteria > Burkholderiales > Comamonadaceae > Rhodoferax > Rhodoferax sp. GW822-FHT02A01. The sequence continues at coordinate 3,895,144 of NZ_CP152376.1, read as the reverse complement.
TGCCCCTGGCCATTGGCAGGCCCTTGGAAACTGCGCTGCCGCTCTCCGCAGGCAAGGTCGCCACGCCCCTGCTGCCCGAAAACGGAGTACCACAGAGTCTGAAGGTCTTGCTGGTGGAGGACCACCCCATCAACCAGAAACTGGCCATCAGCCTGATGGAGCGTGCGGGCCATCGGGTGACACTGGCACAGAACGGTGAAGAGGGCTTGCATTTCGCCATGCAAGACCGCTTTGACGTGGCACTCATGGACATGCAGATGCCGGTCATGGACGGACTGGAATGCACCCGCGCCATCCGCGCCTATGAGGCGGCGCAGTCCGGCAAGCGTCTACCCATCATCGCTATGACAGCCAATGCACTGCCCAGCGACCGTCTGGCTTGTGAAGAGGCCGGCATGGACGGCTTTCTCTCCAAGCCCTTCAAGGCCGACGAGCTGCGCCAACTGCTCGCCGGCTACCAGCCCCAACCCTAGGCGCCGCGGCGCAACCAGTCCAGCGCACCCAACCCCGCCGCATGGCCGGTGGCAAAACACGCCTGCAGCAGATAGCCGCCCGTGGGCGCTTCCCAATCCAGCATTTCACCGGCGCAGAACACGCCGGGCAGTTGCTCCAGCATCAGCCCCGGGGTCAGCACCTCGAACAGCACGCCACCGGCACTGCTGATGGCTTCATCAATCGGCCGGGCCGCCTGCAGCGTGATGGGAAGTGCCTTGATGGCAGCAGCCAGTTGCGCCGGATCGTTGAACGCAGCCTTACCCAGCAATTCATGCAGGATGGCCGACTTGATGCCGTCCAGATTCAGGCGGCTTTTGAGATGGCTGGAGAGTGAACGCGATCCACGCGGATGGGCTACCTCCTGCGCCACTTTTTCGGCAGACACGTCGGGCAGCAGATCGAGCGTGAAGGTTGCGCTGCCGTTGCGAATGATCTCATCGCGCAGCGGTGCCGATGCCGCGTACACCAGGCTGCCTTCCACCCCGTGGGCGGTTGCCACAAACTCACCCTTGCGCCGCCACTGCGCGCCCTGCGGCCCTGTCAGCGTGATGGCTACCGATTTGAACGGCTGCCCGGCAAAGCGTGTGGAGAAATGCTCGCTCCAGCCGCCTTTTACGTCGAATCCGCAATTGGACGGCAGCAAGGGCGCCACCGAGACGCCCTGCTGCACCAGCAAGGGCACCCAGGCGCCGTTGGACCCGAGACGCGCCCAGCTGCCACCACCCAGCGCCAGCACCACGGCCTGGGCCTGTACTTCCACCGTGCCCGTTGGCGTTTCAAATTGCAGGGCACGGTCTTCACCCCAGCCCAGCCAGCGGTGGCGCATGTGGAACTGCACACCCACGCCGCCAGGCGGATGGCGCAGACGCTGCAGCCAGGCGCGCAACAGCGGTGCCGCTTTCATGTCCTTGGGGAAGACCCGCCCGGACGTGCCGACAAAGGTATCAATGCCCAGCTCCTGCACCCAGGTGCGCAAGGCGCTGGAGTCGAAGTCCTTGAGCAGACGCTCGATCGCATCGCGCCGCTCGCCGTAACGGCCGGCAAAGGTGTCGGCGCTCTCGGAATGGGTGAGGTTCAGCCCGCCCTTGCCGGCTAGCAGGAATTTGCGTCCGATCGAGGGCATGGCATCAAACAGATGAACGGCAACGCCGGCCTCGGCCAGGCGGTGTGCGGCCATCAGGCCGGCGGGGCCGCCCCCGACGATGGCCACGGGAATGGATAGTTTCATGGTGTATTCAGTTCAATCAGTGCGCCCTGGGGCGTCAAAAAGGCGGCACGCACGGTAGCGGCGCCGTAGGTCTGCGCAATGGATGCGCGGTACCCCAGGAGTTGATCACACAATGCGGCATCGTTTTGGGGCGCCGCGCTGGATTTGTAGTCCAACACCCACCATTCGCCGCTGGAACGCAATTGCACCAGCCGGTCTATGCGCAGCAGGCGTCCGCCGCGACTCAATGGAACTTCGTTGGCATGGAATGACAGCTGCTCCGCATCCCAGGCCCAGGCCGCATCGCCCGTGGCAATGCGCCGGGCCATGTCCACGGCAAGCGTCATGTGCTGCGCATCCAGAGCGAAGGCTTGGGCCGTGTGGACCGTGCGGGATTCCGGCCAAGGCGTCTCTGCCCTGCCATAGCCGCCAGCGCGCACCGGCAGCAGTTCCAGCAGGCGGTGCATGGCCTGGCCGACGCGGGATTCCACGCTGTCGGCCTCGGGCTGGGGTCTGGCACTACCCCCCGCGTTCTCCCCCCAGCGCAGCGCTGTTGGCAGCTCCGGCAAGGTCGGCATGACAAAGCCCACTGCGACCTGATCTGTTCCCGTTGATTCTGTAGAAAGGCCGGACTCCGCTGGCTCCACGTCCACCGATTGCGCGTGAGGTACCAACTGTGCCCACCAGCTTGCGGGATTGGCACTGCGTGGCACCACGCTGGAAATCACCAGCGTCTGTTGGGTGCGGGTCAATGCCACGTAGAGCGCATTGAGCTCCTCGCGGCTGCGCTCGGCCTGCTCCATGTGCAGTGCATCCACCACGCAAGCAGGTGGATTGGATTCGCTGGCCAGAAAGATGAAGCGGCGCGGAAACGCAGCTTCACCGGGCCAGTCCACCAGGGCGCCCATGGTCTCGGCGCGCGCCTCGCGAGCATCGGTGTCCAGCAACAGCACCAGTGGCGCCTCCAGACCCTTGGCGCCGTGGATGGTCAGCAAGCGCATGGCGCCGCTGTCGGAGCGCACCGGCGCCTTGTTGCCGCCCGCGCGCAGGGCGCGTACCAGGCGGTAGGCCGTGATGTAGCGTCCACCGTCCACCGCCAGCGCCGCATGCAGCACGGCTTGCAGGTTGGCCACCACGCCATCGCGCTGGTTGGCTGGCGCGGCTGCCGCAAAGCGGGCCAGCACATCACCGCTTTGGTAGATGGCACTCAGCGCATCATGCGGCGGCATGCTGTCTACCCAGGTTTTCCACAGGGCGAGTTGCCGCGCGGAAGTCTGCAGAATCTGCGGCAGGCTGGCGCCGGATTGCAGCACCTGCATCCAGCTGGTGGTGCTGCCCTTGGGCGTTGCCACTTGCATGGTCTTGCGCTGCAACGCCAGTTGCACCAGGTCCGCATCGCTCACACAAAACAAAGGCGATTTCAGCGCCCGCGCCAGGGACAGGTCATGCTGTGGCGACACCAGCGCATCCAGCAAAGCCACCACGTCCTGCACCTCGGCAAAGTCGATCAAGTCGCTCTTCTCGGGTTGCTGGGCCGGTATGCCCAGTGCTGCCAGCTCAGCTTGCATCAGGCCCAGGCGTTCACGCTTGCGCGCCAGCACCATCACGTCCTTGGGTGCCAAGGTACCGCCCGAGGCCTGCATGCGCGATTGCAGCCACAGCGCGGCCTGGCGGCATTCCAGCACCTTGCGGCTTTCCTCTTCCTCAAAGCGCGGTTGCGTGAGCGAATCACGCCACGCCTGCCGCGCCTCAGTGTCACGCGACTCCATCGGCTCAATGGCGGGCAGTTGCAGCACCTGCCCAGCATCCAAAGATTCACTGGTGTGCTGGCGAAAGCCTTCAAACTCCTGCCGCTCCTGGGCCTCGGCCATGACAGCATTGACCGTGGCAATCACGGCCTGCGCATTGCGCCGTGTGTGGTCACAGCTCAGCAGGTCACCGCCAAGCCCCTCCTGGACAAAAGCCTTGGCGGCACGGAACACCTGGGGTTCGGCGCGGCGAAAGCGGTAAATGCTTTGCTTGGGGTCGCCCACGATGAACACCGACGGTGCGTTGCCGGCACCGGCGTAGCCCGACAGCCACGCGTGCAGCGCCTGCCACTGCAACGGGTTGGTGTCCTGGAACTCGTCGATCAGCAGATGCCGCACCCGCGCATCCAGCCGCTCCTGCACCCAGCCGCTGAGCTCTTCGTCCCGCAACAGCACCAGTGCCGCACGCTCCAGGTCGCCCATATCGATCCAGCCGTGCTCGCGCTTGAGCTGCGCATATTCGTCCAGCAGGATGCGGCTCAGACGCGCCATGCGCTGCTGGTGCAGCCAGGCGGCGTGCTGCAGGCGGGCCTGGTTCAGCCGCAGCAAAAAGTCCTGCGCCTGCTGCACCACTTCGGCCTGTGCAAACTTGTCGCCCAGCTTGCGCGGCTCTCCCTTTTGGGTCAGCAAGGCATCTGCAATGTCCGCATCGCGGCCTTCGGTCAGGGCGCGCTCCAGTGCGCTGGCGGCCTGCTGGCACTTAGCGCCTTTTTGGGCACCAAGGATGCTGGCCACTCGCTGCAGCAGCGCACGGATCTCGTCGCTGCGCAGGGCCGCATCGGGCGTGGCATGGGCGGCAAAGTCCGGGAACTGCCGGGCAAAAGGATCCACCGATTGCTCCACCACACCCTGGGCGTCGGCCAGCGCAAATTCGGTGCGCTTGGAAAGCGCAGACTCCAGCGCCTTGTGTGCATTGAAGCGGCCGTAGGTTTGCACTGCCTGGGCATAGTCCGTTCGCGCCGCTTCCTCTTTGGCGATTCGGGTCTGAAAGCGCCGCCAAACCAATGCTGTGGCCTGCTTGTCATCCTCCAGCAGCTGATAGGCCGAGGGCAGGCCCAGGCTGTGCAGAACGCCCAGGGGTGCGGTGCGCAAGAGTGCGGCAAACCAGCTGTGGAAGGTGCGGATCTGCACCGGCCTGCCACCGTGCAGCAAAGCGGTGTGCAGCCCGCGCAGCGTGTGCAGCTGCTCCGCCGTGGCCGGCTGGGCAAAGCCGCGCATACGCAGTTCGCTTTGCAACTGCGCGTCAGTTGCGCTGGAGAACTGGTGCAGCCATTCCTGCAGGCGCTGGCGCATTTCACCTGCGGCCTTCTTGGTGAATGTGATGGCCAGAATATCCTGCGGTGCCGCGCCTAGCAGAAGGGCCCGCACCATGCGCGAAACCAGCATCCAAGTCTTGCCGGCGCCAGCGCAGGCTTCCACCGCCACACTGCGACGCGGATCACAGGCGATCCGGTAGAAGCGCTCACGCGCCACGGTCGCGCCATTCCACTCGAACGCGGCGGTATCGGGCATGCCGCTCATGTACTACCCCAGAAGTCTTTGCGGCACAGGCCACGAGCGTCACAGTAGTCGCAGGCCTTGCCCTGCCCCAGCGCGGGCAAGGGTGCGCCTTCGGCGATGCGCTGCATGTCGCTCAGCATGCCCTCAATGAGCGCATCGCGCGCCTGCACAATGTCCGCTTGCTCCATGGTGGCGGTTTTCTTTTCAGAGATGTTGACGTAGGCACCACGCAAGGTGTCCTGCGGCAGCAGCGCTGCATAGAAGGCCATTTGCGTGTCCTCCAGCGGGTCGCTGATGCGGGCACGCGTCTTGTCGCTGCTCTCGGTCTTGTAGTCCAGCACCATCACCACACCACCAGCCAGATGGTCTACACGGTCCACGCGGCCACGGATCTGCAAAGGCCCGATCTGCTGCGCGCAGTCGGTCTCACCGCTGGCAAATACGGCCGACTCGGTAGTCTCGTACTGTTGCAACCAGTCCAGGTAGGCCTCGCGCACGGCGGGCCAAGACGCGGCAAAGGGCAGGAATTCGCCCTCGTCCAGACCCATCTTTCGGGTAGCTTCCAGTGCCGCTGCTTCCAACATGTCCTGTCGCTGCGCACGGTTGGCGCTGGCTTGCATGGCCAGCGTGGTGTGGAACTGCTGCAGCACCGCGTGCAGCCAGACGCCAAAGTCCCGCTTGTCGACCTCCTGCTCCAGTTCGTCCACCGACTTCAAACCCAGCTGACGCAGGGCAAAGAAACGGTAGGGGCAGTGGCGCAGGTCGTCGTAGGCGCCCTGGGTCAGGTGCGAAACCGGCAACTGTTCGCCCGTGGGCTGCGGCATGGCCGTGGGATGGGCATCTACCGGACGCGACGCGCGCTGATCCGCAGCGGGTGCGGCGTCATCGCCGGACTCCTGCAGCAATTGCACCAACGGGCTGGGCAACAGGGCCTCGCCGCTTTCATCACTGCTGCGCCAAAACACATCACACACCGGTGTCTGCAAGGCGCTGTGCCAGGCGGCACGCTGGTTGGCCTGCAAGGCGTCACGCGACGGCAGGCCCAATGCTTCGCGCTGGGCCGCGGTCCAGATGCCAGGCGGCTCGGGCGCTGCCAGCAGCCGCACTTCATCGCAGCCTGCCAGCAACACGGCCGCAAAGGGACGGCCCAGCATCTGGCTCATCGGCAGAATCACCACCTGCTCGCGTTCGGGGTATTCGGGTTTGAAGCTTTGCGCCTCCAGCGACTCATTGACCCAGCGGCTGAAGGCGCTCAAATCCATGCGCTGCTGCGACCACAGCGAATCCGATAGCAACGCGTCCACGCTCGGCCCCGCCAACAGGCCCAGGGTCTGCGCCAGCTGCGCACCCGCAGCGTCCGTCTCCAGAACCTGCCACATGCCGCAACTGGTCAGTGCGGAGCGCAACCATCCCAGCCACTGCGCCAGGGTGTGCAGTCCTTTGGCGCCGGATCGCACCAGTTCAATGGCCTGCAGCGTGGCGGCCAAGTCCTCACTGCGGCGCACGCTATCGCTGTTTGCCGCATGGCGCCAGTCGCGCACCTGGTCGCGCCGCAAGGCCACTTCCAACGCGTCGCGCGCTGGCGCAAAGTCCAGCGCGCACCGTTTGAGCCAGTTCAGCATCTGGTCGCTGCTGACGTTCCAGGCGCACGCCTGCAGCAAGGTCATGACGCCGGCGGCTGCGTGGCTGGTGGAGAGCTTCCAACCGTTCTCGTCACGTATGGCCACACCGGACGCATCCAGCAGGGCGCGCACGCGGCGTGTCAACGCCCGGTCCGAAGACACCAGCGCCAGGGGAAATGCGCCCTCTGCAATGCGTGCCAATGCTTGTGCGGCACAGCGCTGCGCCTCGTCCTCGGCATCGTGGCAGGCATGCAGACCGATGCCTGCTTCACGCGAGGGTGCGGCTTCTGCATCCTGCAGTGCCATGACCAGCAGGCGTTCACCCCATACCGGCTTCAGTCCTAGGGCCAGCGGATCGTTGGCAATGCCCTGCACCATCACCAGGCAGTCCACGTCGGGACATTGATCACGTTCAAACAACAGATCGCTGGGGTAGTTGGACAAGGCCGCCCACTCCACCGCAATCCCTGCAACCGCCAGCTCCCATTGCATGGCGCCGGACGCCATGCCCAGGGCCACCGACTGGCGGGCCTGCCGGGCCCATTGCGGACGCTCAGAGGGCGGGCAAGCCGCGGCCAGTGGGGCCAATTGGTGCGCCGTCTGCACCAGCAATCCGGCCAATGCAGTCTGCTGCTCAGCCAGACCGGCCTGGGCCAGCATGGATTGCGCGCTCAAGGTGTCCCAAGTGGCATCCATGCGGATATCGGTAGGCGCCGGACTGAAGGCGCCTACGTCGCTGCTCCAGTTCATAGTGGTCTCGAAGCGGGGCGCAAAGCCATCACCGAACCGTCGCGTCCACAAACGTGCGGCCAATGGCCGCAACTGCGCATAGGGCAGCAGAACCAGTGCGCGCGATGGGTGTACAGAAGCCACCTGCAACGCCGCAGCCAACCTGGACAAAAATCCTTGGGTGGCATGCATCCACATCGCCATGACGGGATGGTCGTCCGGATAAGAGAAGGCAGCCAGCTCGCCGGAACCATCAATTTTCACTATGTCATTCATAGATGCGGGGGCGGGGGGTGGGAGCTTGGTTTCTGTCACAATGCCGCAACTTTAGCTGTATCTGAAACTCCCAAAGGAAAGCCCATGGCCAGCGATCTGATCAAACACGTTACCGACGCCACTTTTGAAGCCGACGTTCTGCAAGCATCCCAACCCACGCTGGTGGATTACTGGGCTGAATGGTGCGGCCCTTGCAAGATGATTGCCCCGATCCTGGACGAGGTGTCCACCAGCTATGCGGGCAAGTTGCAGATTGCCAAGATGAATGTGGACGAAAACCGCGACATTCCCGCCAAGTTCGGCATCCGTGGCATCCCCACCCTGATGCTGTTCAAGGACGGCCAACTGGCCGCCACCAAGGTAGGCGCCATGAGCAAGGCGCAGCTGACCGCATTCATCGACCAGCAACTGGCCTGATCCTACCATTTGCTCCCACGGCCGTGCCACAGCAGCACGGCCGTTTTTTCCTGTCATAATCAGGCCCGTTCACTGATTCCTTTGAAGGACAGGCGCCCACACGGCGTAGAACACTGAGGCCTAGCCACCCCCCTTGCCTCTCCCCTTATTCCCCTGAAACTCGATTTATTCCGGTTTTCTTCCGACATTTCGGTTAACCCTCTAACGGGACCCATTCCATGCACTTAAATGAACTCAAGGCACTGCACGTGTCCGAAGTCTTGAAACAGGCTGAAGAGCTTGAGATCGAAAACACCGGCCGCATGCGCAAGCAGGAGCTGATGTTCGCCATCATCAAGAAGCGCGCCCGTACCGGCGAGCAGATCATTGCCGATGGCGTGCTGGAAATCCTGCCGGACGGTTTTGGTTTTCTGCGTAGCCCGGACACCAGCTACACCGCCAGCACCGACGACATCTACATCAGCCCCAGCCAGGTACGCCGCTTCAATCTGCACACCGGCGACATGATCGAAGGTGAAGTGCGTACGCCTAAGGATGGCGAACGCTACTTTGCACTGAACAAGCTGGACAAGGTCAATGGCGGAGCGCCCGAAGGCAACAAGCACAAGGTCATGTTCGAAAACCTGACGCCGCTGTTCCCCAAGGTGCAGATGAAGCTGGAGCAGGACATCAAGGGCGAGGAAAACATCACCGGTCGCGTGATCGACATCATCGCCCCCATCGGCAAAGGCCAGCGCGCCCTGATCGTGGCCCAGCCCAAGAGCGGCAAGACGGTGATGATGCAGCACATTGCGCACGCCATTTCGGCCAACTACCCCGAGAGCTATCTGATGGTGCTGCTGATCGACGAGCGCCCCGAAGAAGTGACCGAAATGCAGCGCACCGTCAAGGGCGAGGTGATTGCCTCCACCTTCGACGAGCCCGCCGCCCGCCACGTGCACGTGGCCGAAATGGTGATCGAGCGCGCCAAGCGTTTGGTCGAGCTCAAGAAGGACGTGGTGATCCTGCTGGACTCCATCACCCGTCTGGCCCGCGCCTACAACAACGTGGTGCCCTCCTCCGGCAAAGTGCTGACCGGCGGTGTGGACGCCAACGCGCTGCAACGCCCCAAGCGCTTCCTGGGCGCAGCCCGCAATGTGGAAGAAGGCGGCTCGCTCACCATCATCGCCACGGCGCTGGTGGACACTGGCAGCCGCATGGACGAAGTGATCTTTGAAGAATTCAAGGGCACTGGCAACTCCGAAATCCACCTGGACCGCCGCCTGTACGAAAAGCGCGTGTTCCCTTCCATCCAGCTCAACCGCAGCGGTACCCGCCGCGAGGAACTGCTGCTGCAGCCGGAAATCCTGCAAAAGACCCGCATACTGCGCCAGTTCCTCTACAACATGGATGAAGTGGAAGCCATGGAGATGGTGCTCAAGCAGATGCGCGCCACCAAGACCAACAACGAGTTCTTCGACATGATGCGTCGGGGCGGATGAGCGTTACCCCCACAGTCGCCCATTGCATGTGGCTCCCTGCCCCCCGAGGGGGCCGCGTTTCGCCTTGAGGCGGCCCGGCGGCGAAACATTCATTGCAATGGCGAGTTAGGTTATAATTTGAGGCTTTACGCGACAAGTACACCGGAATAGGCTGGTGCGGCTAGCGCAACTGATGGAGAAGATATGAAAGAAGGCATTCACCCCAACTACCGCGAAGTGTGTTTCCAGGACATGTCCAATGGATTCAAGTTCGTGACCCGTTCCTGCGCCAACACCAAGGAAATGATCGACATGGAAGATGGCCGCAAGCTGCCTCTGTTCAAGCTCGATACCACCAGTGAATCGCACCCCTTCTACACCGGCACACAGAAATCCGTGGACAACATGGGTGGTCGCGTTGAGAAGTTCCGCAACCGCTTCGGCAAGACCGCAGCGAAGTAAGCCGTACTCAGGTTTTGGCCTGAACCGCATTGAAAAAGCAGCCCGGGTTTCCGCGCTGCTTTTTTTAATGCCCAAGAAGTACCTTTGCCGTATCACGTGAACTCACCCAATCCCGCCATCGTTGCCCAGGCCGCCGTCAGGCGGCTGCCGCGCGGCTCCCTGCTGCTGCTGTGCCTGGCCTACGTGCTGCCCGGCTTTGTCGGTCGAGATGCCTGGAAGACCGCAGACATCACGGGTCTGGGGTTCATGGCTGAATTGGTTCAGGGCACTGCGTCGTGGCTGCATCCCACTCTGATGGGGCGAGCGCCCGAGAATCCTTCCCTGCTGCCGTATTGGCTAGGTGCCTGGTTCATGCAATGGAGCCCGGGTTGGTTGGATGCAGACTTTGCCGTACGGTTACCGTTCCTCTTGCTGCTGGTGCTGGCACTGGCTTGTACCTGGTATGGCACCTACTACCTGGCACGCAGTCCAAGGGCGCAGCCCGTCGCATTTGCCTTTGGCGGCGAGGCACAACCCAAGGATTACGCCCGTGCCATGGCAGACGGGGGATTGCTGGCGTTCATGGCCTGCCTGGGTCTGGCGCAACTGGGACACGAAACCACACCGGCGCTGGCACAACTGGGATTTGCCAGCCTGCTGTTTTATGCGGTATCGGCGCTGCACTACCACCCCCGTACGGCGTTGCTGTGCGCGATTTCGGGCGTGCTGGGCTTGGCCCTGAGCGGTGCCCCGACACTGGCCCTGCTCTTTCTGGGCGGTGGGGCTGCCATCCATCTGCTGGACCGCAACCATGAAGCGGAGCCCGATGAGCAAGACCCGCGCAAGGGGCTGAGCGCACTGTTGCTCCTGTGTGCCGCCGGGGCCAGTGCGTATCTGAGCCTGCGTCTGGACCTCTGGCGCTGGAAAGTGGAAATACCCAAGGCCACGCTGGCCGAGTTCAACGGCGCCATGCAGTTGCTCACCTGGTTCATCTGGCCGGCCTGGCCCCTGGCGCTCTGGACTATGTGGCGCTGGAGACGGCAATTGTTCAGCCGGGAGATCAGTCGCCATCTGGCATGGCCGCTCTGGTATGTGCTGGTGACGCTGAGCTCCACCCTTACAACGGGCTCACCGGACCGCACACTGCTGCTGGGCTTGCCTGCTTTCGCCGCGCTGGCCGCCTTTGCACTACCCACGCTGAAACGGCAGGTCGCGGCCCTGATCGACTGGTTTACCTTGCTGTTCTTCTGCGGTTGCGGCTTCACCATCTGGGTGGTGTGGATTGCCATGCAGACCGGCTTTCCGAGCCAGCCAGCCGCCAACGTGGCCCGCCTGGCCCCCGGCTTTGAGCCGCATTTCAACGTGCTGGCCTTTGTGCTGGCGCTGGGTGCCACCCTGGTGTGGGCGCGGCTGGTCAAGTGGCGAGTGGGACGGCACCGTGCCGCGATCTGGAAGAGCCTGGCGCTGCCCGCCAGTGGCGCGGCTCTGTGCTGGACGCTGCTGATGACGCTGTGGATGCCCCTGCTGAACTACACGCAAAGCTACAACGCACTCGTAGCCCATACGCTGGAGCGGATTCAGCCGGTAGGCTGTGTCGAGACCCTGGGCTTGGGTGCCAGCAAGATTGCCGCATTCCAGTTCTATGGCAAGCTGCAGTTGCGTCCCATGCAGGCCAAGGCCCAATGCCCCTGGCTGATATCGGAACCCATGGAAGACATGTCACCGCCGCGCTGGGTCGATAGCACGCAGTGGAACCTGCAGGCCCAGTTGCGCCATCCGGCCGACGGCAACGAAACCATTCTGCTTTTCAGGCGCCGATAGCGCCTGTTGACTCAGGCCAGTTCGTGCTCGCGCACGCGCACCCGTTGTGACGGGAAGCTGATGGCGAAGCGCGAGCCCTTACCCGGTGTGCTCTCTATGCTGAGCTCGGCACCATGGCGCTGGGATACGTGCTTGACAATGGCCAGGCCCAGCCCGGTGCCACCGGTCTCTCGGGAACGGCTGCGATCCACCCGGTAGAAGCGCTCCGTCAGTCTGGGAATGTGTTCCGGCGCAATGCCCTGCCCCTGGTCCACCACGCTGAACACTGCACCACCATCCGGCAAGGTTTCCCAGCGCACCTCGATGACCTTGTCATGCGGCGAATAGCGGATGGCGTTGCCGATCAGGTTGGACATGGCGCTGTGCAACTCCAGGCTGGAGCCGGCAATTTCCAGGCTGTCAGTCCCGATAAAGTGCAACTCGTGTGGTGTGCTCCACAGAATCAGCGACAGGTCATGCGCATCTTGTTCGCACTGGGCCATCAACATGCCTACAGACACCCAGTCCGTGGCAGCAGGTGGCGGGCTACCTTCCAGGCGCGAGAGCGTCAGCAGATCATTGACCAGCGTTTGCATGCGTTGTGCCTGCAGAGACATCAAGTCCAGGTAGCGCACGCGCTCTTCCTCGTCCAGTACCAGCGATTGCAGTGTTTCCACAAAACCTGCCAGCACCGTCAACGGGGTGCGGATTTCATGCGACACATTGGCCACGAAGTCGCGCCGCATGGCCTCAGCCTGCTCCAGCGCCGTGATGTCACGCGACAGCAGCAGGCTACGTCCATCGCCGTAGGGGTGGATATGCACCGAAAGCTTGATGGGCTTGGTGGCAGAGCTGTTGCGCCCCGGCATGACCACATCGTGGCTGAAGTCCTTTGCCGCCGCGTAGGCTGCAAAGCCGGGGTCACGCACCAGATTGCCCAGGTGCTGTAGCAGGTCGCGCTTGGCGTCCAGTCCGAAATGGGTCGAGGCCATTTGGTTGAACCACTCAATGCGCCCGTCACGGTCCAGCAACAGCACACCGTTGGGCGAGGCCTGCAGGGCAGCCAGAAATTCCTGCAGGCGCATTTCGCTCTCTGACAGTGTGCGTTCGCGCGCCCGCACCAGCTTGCGGATGCGGTCAAACACTTCACCCCACAAGCCGCTGCCCAATGGAATGTCGGACGTATCGCCCGCACGCAACCATTTGAGCAGCCGCAAGCCGCGCAAGGCGTCCAGCAGCAACCAGATGTAGCAGCCAACCAGTGCGGCCACCAGAACTTCTGCAGTCAGGTACTTGCTGCTGCCATTGAAGAACCAGACAGCCAGCGCGGGAATCGCCTGGCAGACCAAGAATGAAAATACGCGCCAGAGCATGGGCTAATGGTAGCCGCTCAGACGCCGGATTTTTCGGGGGACGCCAACGGTTGTAGCGGTTTCGCTGTGATCCGGTAACCAGCACCGCGCACGGTTTCCACCATGGGACCCGCCACACCCAGCGCCTCGCGCAGGCGTTTGACGTGCACATCCACCGTACGCTCTTCTATGTAGACGTGGTCACCCCACACCTTGTCGAGCAATTGCGCACGGCTGTGCACACGCTCCGCACTGTTCATAAAGAACTGCAGCAGCTTGAACTCCGTGGGCCCCAGCTTGAGCGGCTGGTCCTGGTAGGTCACGCGGTAGGTTGCCGGATCGAGTGACAAGCCGGCGATGGTGATCTTCTCGCCTACCTGCTCCGGCGTCTTGCGACGCAGGACGGCGCGCACGCGCGCCAGCAGTTCCTTGGTGGAAAAAGGTTTGGCAATGTAATCATCCGCGCCGGCATCCAGACCGGCCACGCGGTCAGCCTCGTCGCCACGCGCCGTCAGCATGATGATGGGAACGTCCTTGGTACGGGGATGGGCGCGCCAGCGCTTGGCCAGCACCAGACCGCTCTCCCCGGGCAGCATCCAGTCCAGCAGGATCAGGTCGGGCACAGACGCTTCGATCTCGCGTTCGGCGCTGGCGCTATCCATGGACCAGGTCGTGCGGAAACCGTTGTGCCGCAGGTTGACTGCAATCAGTTCAGCGATGGAGGGTTCGTCCTCCACCACCAGTACGGCGGGCATATTTCTCATCGAACCACCGACTCGATGTTTTCCATGCTGGTGTGGCGTACGTCTTCGCCCTTGACCACATAGATGATGAACTCGGCAATGTTCTTGGAATGGTCGCCGATACGCTCGATGGCCTTGGCCAGGAACAGCAGGTCCAGACAAGGAGAGATGGTGCGCGGATCTTCCATCATGTAGGTCACCAGTTTGCGCACAAAGCCATCGAACTCGGCGTCGATCAGGTCGTCTTCCTTGAGGATGGCCACCGCCGCGTTCACGTCCAGGCGGGCAAAAGCATCCAGTGCCTTGTTCAGCAGGCCAGAGGCCAGATCGGCAGCCACGCGCAACTCCAGCGAGGGCAGCGAGCGGTGGGCTCCGCTCTGAATGATGGAGCGCACCATGCGGGCAATCTTCTCCGCCTCGTCACCCACCCGCTCCAGATTGGCCGTGGTCTTGGAGATGGCGATCAACAGACGCAGGTCACGCGCTGTAGGCTGGCGCCGGGCAATGATGGAAGACAACGCGTGGTCGATTTCCACTTCCATCGCATTGACGCGCGATTCGTTGGCAGACACCTGCTCGGCAGCTTCCATGTTGAACTGAGCCAGCGAGTAAATGGCGTGGCGAATCTGTGACTCGACCAGACCGCCCATCTCCATCACCTGGCTGGATACGGAGGTCAGTTCACTGTCGAACTGGGTGGACAAATGTTTATCAGGCATGGTTGTTTCCTTAGATCCGTCAATGATCAGCCGAAGCGGCCCGTGATGTAGTCTTCCGTTTCCTTGCGGTTGGGCTTGAAGAACATCTGCTCGGTGGCACCAAACTCCACCAGGTCACCCAGGTACATATAGGCGGTGTAGTCGCTGCAACGGGCGGCTTGCTGCATGTTGTGGGTCACGATGACCACGGTGTAGTCTTCCTTGAGTTCGACGATCAGCTCTTCCACCTTGGCCGTGGAAATAGGGTCCAGCGCAGAGCAGGGTTCGTCCAGCAGCAGGACTTCGGGCTTGATGGCAATGCCACGTGCAATGCACAGGCGCTGCTGCTGACCGCCGGACAGACTGCTGCCGCTCTGATGCAGCTTGTCTTTCACTTCGGTCCACAGGGCCGACTTGCGCAAGGCCCACTCCACCCGCTCTTCCATGTCGGTTGCATTGAGGTTCTCGAACAGCTTCACGCCGAACGCAATGTTGTCGTAAATCGACATGGGAAACGGCGTGGGCTTCTGGAACACCATGCCGACCTTGGCGCGCAACAGGGCCACATCTTCCTTGCTGGTCAGCAGGTTCTCGCCGTCCAGCAGGATTTCACCTTCGGCGCGCTGCTCGGGATACAGCTCGAACATGCGATTGAAGATGCGCAACAACGTGGACTTGCCGCAACCGGAGGGTCCGATGAAGGCGGTGACCTTCTTCTCCGGAATGTTCATGTTGATGCCCTTGAGGGCGTGGAACTTGCCGTAGAAGAAGTTCAGATCCTTGACGGCAATCTTGGTATTTTCGGTAACGGTAGGCAGAGCTGGCATGGCGTTATCTTTTCTTAAATGGGTCAATGAATGGCAATGTGCCTGTCAGGATTTGGAGCGCGTCAGTACCCGGGCCATGATGTTGAGCCCC
This sequence comes from Rhodoferax sp. GW822-FHT02A01, assembly GCF_038784515.1. Classification (NCBI taxonomy): domain Bacteria; kingdom Pseudomonadati; phylum Pseudomonadota; class Betaproteobacteria; order Burkholderiales; family Comamonadaceae; genus Rhodoferax; species Rhodoferax sp. GW822-FHT02A01. Next base: position 3,879,678 of record NZ_CP152376.1, on the reverse strand, counting down.
AGCACGGCCAATGTGATCAGGAACACACCGGCCCACGCCAGCTTCTGCCAGTTCTCATAAGGGCTCATGGCGAACTTGAAGATGGTCACCGGCAGACTGGCCATGGGCTGGTTCAGGCTGGAGGTCCAGAACTGGTTGGACAGGGCCGTGAACAGCAAGGGAGCGGTCTCGCCCGAGATACGCGCCACCGCCAGCAAAATGCCGGTGATCACACCGGTGCGGGCTGCCTTAAGGGTGATGCTCAGGATCACCTTCCACTTGGGAGCACCCAGCGCATAGGCCGCTTCGCGCAGACCCGGTGGAACCAGTTGCAGCATGTTTTCAGTGGTGCGAATCACCACCGGGATGACGATGAGGGCCAGAGCAATCACGCCAGCAATAGCGGAGAAGCTATGCACCGGATGCACCACCACCGCGTACACAAACAGGCCAATCACGATACTGGGTGCCGAAAGCAGGATGTCATTCACAAAACGGGTGACATTGGCCAGCCAGCCCTTGGGTTCAAACTCTGCCAGATAGATACCGGCCATGACACCGATCGGCGTGCCCACAAACGTGGCCAGGAACACCATCAGCAGTGAGCCGTAAATGGCGTTGAGCAGGCCACCGTCTTCATTCGGGCCGGGCGTCATCTGCGTCAACGTGGCAAGGCTCAGGCCGCCAATGCCCTGGCGAATGGTTTCCCACAGGATCCAGAACAACCAGAACAGGCCGAAAGCCATGGCGGCCAGCGCCAGGCCGGTGGCAATTTTGTTGACGACATTGCGCTTGGCAAACATGGCCGCACGCGCGGCACGTACCTCAGGTGACATCATGATTTGGCCCCTTCACTCTTGCGCAGTTGAGCCAGCAGCAGCTTGGACAGCGAGAGAATCACAAAGGTAATAAAGAAGAGCACAAGGCCCAGATACATCAAGGCTGCCTGGTGCAGGCCCTCGCCAGCCTCGGCAAACTCGTTGGCCAGAGCGGAAGTAATACTGTTGGCTGCCTGAAACAGACTCACCGAATCCAGCTGGTTGAAATTGCCGATCACGAAGGTGACTGCCATGGTCTCGCCAATCGCTCGGCCCAGGCCCAGCATGATGCCGCCTATGACACCGGTCTTGGTGAAGGGCAGCACAATCTTGTAGACCACTTCCCAGGTGGTTGCTCCCAGTCCGTAGGCGGACTCCTTGAGCATGGGCGGGGTGACTTCAAATACGTCGCGCATCACCGCCGAGATGAACGGGATGATCATGATGGCCAGGATGATGCCGGCCGACAGAATGCCGATACCCACCGGCGGACCGGACACAAAGGCGCCCAGATAGGGCACGCCATTGAGTGCGGCCTGCAGTGGCTGCTGCACATAGGTGGACAGCACCGGGCCGAAAATCAGCAAGCCCCACATGCCATACACGATGGATGGAATGGCCGCCAGCAACTCGATGGCCGTACCCAACGGGCGCTTGAGCCATGCGGGAGACAGTTCGGTCAGGAACAGCGCAATACCGAAACTCACCGGCACTGCGATGACCAGCGCAATGATGGAGGTGGCCAGCGTGCCGTAAATCATCACCAGACCACCGAAGTCTTCTTGCACCGGGTCCCAAGCCTTGCTGGTCAGAAAGCCCAGCCCGTACTTGGAGATGGCAGGCCAGGCGCTGATGGTCAGCGAGGTCAGGATCGCCAGCAACAGGCCCAGCGTGAAAATGGCGGCGCCTTTGGCAAGAAAGCCGAACAAGCGGTCCGCCATCGGACCAGAGCGCGCCCGCTTCGGGCCTTTGGATGAAGTCATGGCGAGCGCCTTTTCTTTTTCTGTCAATCCGGCCGGGGAATCCCCATGCGCAAGGGTAGAAGACATCGGGATTCCTCCGCGGTTCAATTACTTGAACGCAATGGCCTTGCCGCTGCCGTCCTTGATTTCACCCCAGGACTTCTGGATCAGGGCGACCACAGATGCCGGCAGGGGAACATAGTCCAGATCTGCAGCGGTCTTGCCACCGTTGGCATAAGCCCAGTTGAAGAACTTGAGGACTTCGGAACCATTGGCCGGCTTGTCCTGCTTGGCATGCATCAGGATGAAGGTGGCGCCGCTGATGGGCCATGCTTCCTTGCCGGGGTTGTTGGTCAGGATCTGATAGAACGACTTGTTCCAGTCGGCACCGGCGGCGGCGGCCTTGAAAGCGTCGTCTTCGGGCTTGACGAAATTGCCTGCGGCATTTTGCAGAACGGCGTAGTTCATCTTGTTCTGCTTGACGTAGGAGTATTCGACGTAGCCGATGGAATTGGGCAGGCGGTTCACGAAGGCGGAAACACCTTCGTTGCCCTTGCCGCCAGCGCCCACGGGCCAGTTCACGGCTGTGCCTTCACCGACCTTGGACTTCCACTCGGCGTTGACCTTGCTCAAGTAGTTGGTGAAGATGAAGGTGGTGCCGGAACCATCCGCGCGGCGCACCTGGGCAATGGCGGTGTCGGGCAGGGGCAGCGTGGGGTTCAGCGCCTTGATCGCGGGATCATTCCACTTGGTCACCTTGCCCAGGAAGATGTCGCCCAGCAGCTGACCGGTCAGCTTGAGTTGGCCGGGTTCGATGCCCTTGACATTGATCACGGGAACCACGCCGCCGATCACGGTGGGGAACTGCACTTGGCCCTTGGACTTGAGCACGTCATCGGTCTGGGGCATGTCGGAAGCGCCAAAGTCGACGGTCTTGGAGTCAATCTGCTTGATACCACCACCGGAGCCGATGGACTGGTAGTTCACCTTCACGCCAGTGGCCTTGTTGTAGTCGGAAGCCCACTTTGCGTAGATGGGCGCAGGGAAGCTGGCGCCAGCGCCGGTGATTTCCTGGGCGCCTGCAACGCCGGAAAAGCTGAAAGATGCAACTGCGGCAACAGCCAGGAGCGAATGGTTGAACAACGTCTTCATAGTTAACCTTTGAGGTTGTGTTTAAGGAACCTATGAACTCTAAGAAAGATTTATGACACTCATGTGACATTCAACCGCATTTGCCGGATGTTGCAAACAACTCTTTTGTCACCAAAGCATGGCATCAAATGTCATACCTCTGTCACAAAGTCTTCTTACGCTCTGGGCTTTTCTACAGGAGTACCTTCGATGTCGATCTCTTTCTCTCGCCGTAGCCTGGTTGCTTGTGCTGCTGCAGGATTTGCTGCTCTGATGACTGGTTGCGCCAGCGTGCCAGCTCCTGTCAGCCTGACCGAAACCATTGCCAAGACCCCTTCCCTTAGCACCTTGAGCGGCCTGATCGGCAGCGCCGGACTGGCTGACACACTGAACGGAACCGGCCCCTTCACGGTCTTCGCCCCCAGCAATGAAGCATTCAAGGCCGTTCCGGCCAAGACCATGGACGATCTGGCCAAGCACCCCGAAAAACTCAAGGATGTGCTGCGCTACCACGTGGTTGCTGGCAAATCCGTGGCAGCCGACATCAAGAATTCCAAGGTCAAGAGCCTGCAAGGTTCCGAGCTGGAGCTTTCCAAGGCGGGTGAGTTCGTGACCGTGGAAAGCGCAGCCGTGACCACCGCCGACATCGCCGCAACCAATGGCGTCGTGCACATCATCGACACCGTGCTGATTCCCCCAGCCAAGAAGTAAGCCGCACTCCTCTGCCCTGCGTTTGCGGACCTGGAATGGGCTGCATAGAGCACCGGGGTCCGTTGCCCAGCGCAGCGGACCCCGTTTTGCCCTTTTCGGCCAGCCCCGGCCAGGTGCCCTTCTTCTTGCGGGTGCTATGCTCCGCCGAGCAAAACAAAGCTACCAACACACTTCATGCAATCTGGAAACCGCCTCGCCGCTGTGGACCTGGGCTCCAACAGCTTCCGCCTGGAAATCGGTCGCATTGACCACGGTGAATTTCTCCGAGCCGAGTACCTGAAAGAAACCGTGCGTCAGGGCGGCGGCCTGGATGAAAGCCGCAACCTCACACCCCAGGCCATGCAGGCCGGCTGGGATTGTCTGGCCCGCTTTGGCGAGCGCCTGGCAGGCTTCAAACCCTCCGAGGTTCGTGCCGTAGCCACCCAAACCCTGCGCGAAGCGCGCAACCGCGACGAATTTCTGGAGCGTGCCAACCAGATTCTGGGCTTCCCGATCGACGTGATCTCCGGAAGGGAAGAAGCGCGGCTGATCTACCAGGGCGTGGCCCAGATGCTGCCGGTTTCCGAAGAACGCCGCCTGGTCATCGACATTGGTGGCCGCTCCACCGAACTGATTCTGGGCCAGGGCCGCAAGCCCAGGGTCATGGAGTCCTTCCGGGTCGGCAGCATTGCCTGGTCCAAGCGCTTCTTTCCCGATGGGCAGTTCACCCACAAGGCATTCGAACTGGCGGAAGTTGCCGCCACCGCCGTGCTCGACGAGGCATTCGAGGCTTACCACCCCGACCACTGGGACACCGCCTACGGTTCGGCCGGCACCGTCGGTGCCGTGGGCGACGTGCTGATCGCAGCGGGTTGGCCCAGCGGTCACATCAGCAAGGAAGGGCTGGACTGGCTGCTGGACAAGCTGGTCACAGCCCAATCGGTGGACCGCCTGCGCATGCCCGGCATGCGCGAAGACCGCAAGGCCATCATTGGCGGCGGCTTGAGCGTGATGCGCGCCATCTTCACCCTGCTCAACATCGAGAGCATGGAAATGGCCACTGGCGGCCTGCGCCACGGTCTGATCTGCGACCTGCTGGGCAATACCGGCTACAGCGGCGATCTGCGCGTCAACAGTGTGAACCGCCTGGCGCTGAAGTTCGGCGTCGATACGGTGCATGGCAAGCGCGTTGGCAAGGTGGCCAGCCAGCTGCATTCGCAGCTGACAGGCGGTTCCAGAAAGCAGAGTGACACCGAAGTCGAGCGCTCCCTGCGCAAGCTGCTGTGGGCCGCTGAACTGCATGAAATCGGTAGCCATATTTCCCACAGCGACTACCACAAGCACGGTGCCTACATCCTGGACAACGCAGATGCCATGGGCTTTTCCCTGTCCGAAATGCACCGGCTCAGCCTGCTGGTGCTGGGCCACCGGGGCAAGCTGCGCAAACTTGAAAACGCCCTCACCGACACCGAGCTGGTGTGCCAGCTGGTGTGCCTGCGTCTAGCGGTCATCCTGTGCCACGCGCGACGCGACCCCGATCTGGACGGATTGAACCTCAAGCGCATGGACGCCAACGGCACCACCATTCGCCTGGTGTGCCGGGAAGGGTGGGCAGAAAGCTATCCGCAATCCGCACACCTGCTGCGTGAAGAGTGTCTGGCCTGGGAAAAGACGCCCTGGAAACTGGACGTCAAAGGCGTCTAGACCCAACGCGGCATCCCAGGGAAGGGGCAGCCTTTTCTGTCCCGTTGCAGCACAGCGCGCCGCTGACCGGCGGACAGCGTCACACATCTGAAATATTGGTTTCGTAATCTCGAAGGATGACGAAGCTTTTTCTGCGCCTGCCCCTTGGTACGGGCCATCGCAAACCATGGGCGGCCGTGCTTCTCACGGCCATTGCCGCCACCCTCTGGTGCTCTGGCACGGTGCTGGCCCAATCCGTACCGCCGTCCGATCCTGCAGACATTGCCGAACTGCGCTTTGCCGACTTCTTTCAGTCTCCCCTGGGCCCCAAAGGCGCGCAAACCACGCCCGCGCTGTTGCAGGCCGACGGCAAGACCGTGCGCCTGGTTGGCTACATGGTGCAGCAGGAGCGCCCCTCGCTGGGCCGCTTCATGCTAACGCCGCGGCCCGTGCGCATGAGCGAGCATGCCGACGGCGACGCCGACGATCTGCCCATCGCCTGGGCCATGGTCTATTTGGACCCCAGCCAGTCGGACTTTGTCGTGCCCTATGTGCGCGGCCGCATTGAGGTGCAAGGCACGGTCAGCGTAGGCCGCTTCGAGGAACAGGATGGCCGCGTGTCCTGGGTACGCCTGCAGCTCGCTCCGGAAGCCACGCGCGGCATGAATTTCTTCGAGGTGGCCAACTACCTGCACACCTTGCAGCACATCCATTGAGCCGATTTTCAACCATCGTTTTCCGTCACCCAACCTGCATATGAACAAACACCCTCTTCACCTGATTGCGTCGGCTGTCCTGGCCTGCATGGCCGTGCACATGAACGCCCAGGCGGCGCCCACGGTGAGCCGCCTGACACCTCCGAGCGAACTCTTTGCCAGTGGCAACGCAGCACCCGTGATTGCCCGTTTTCTGCCCGGGCAACGCTTTGACTTGCAAGCCACGGTGCGTCCCGACGAGGCAGGCAAAACCATTACCGCCGCGCAATTTGCCATCGACGGCAAACCCGTGGATGCCAACGTGGCGCTGCGCAGCTGCAGCAGCGGCTGCCTTGGGGCAGTACCCACCAATGCCACTATTGCCACGGTGCGTGCGGTATCGGCCACCAAGCCCGGTATCCACACACTGCAGGTCACTGCGACCCAAAGCGACGGCCAGACCGTGACAGCTACCGGCAATTTCGAAATCATTCCCCTGGTAGCGGGCGGCCAGAAGGTCAAGAACATCATCATCATGCTGGGTGACGGCATGGGTGCCGCACAGCGCACCGGCGCACGTATCGTCGCCGGTGGCTATGCGCAGGGCAAGACCATCACCCCGCTGGCCATGGACACATTCCCCGTCACCGGCATGGTGAAGACGGCTTCGCTGAACTCGGTGGTGACCGATTCTTCGCCCGGCATGACCTCCCACGTCTCCGGCAACAAGAACAACAACAATGAAGAAGGCGTGTTCCCCGACGACACGGTGGACCCGTTTGACAATCCGCGCATCGAGTACCTGAGCGAATATCTGCACCGCACGCAAGGCAAGGCCCTGGGCTTGGTCACCACTGCCGACGTGTTTGATGCCACACCGGCCGGCAATGCCATCCACACCAGCAACCGGGGTGCCGGCACCGGCATCGTTGACCAGTTCCTGGATGACCGCAAACTCACTGGCCTGACCGTGCTCATGGGCGGCGGCCGCAAATGGTTCGTGCTCTCCGCCACGCCCGGCTCTGCCCGCGGCGACAAGACCGACTACGCCTTCTCCGCCACCGACGCCCATACCGCCGACATCGTCAAGCGCTGGGGTGCTTCTGCGGGGCAGATGGACAAGGACCGCGACCTGCTGGCCGACTTCCAGGCCGCAGGCTTCAGCTACGCACCTGACAAAACCACGCTGGACGGCCTGAGCCCCGCCAAGACCGACAAGCTGCTGGGCCTGTTTGCCCACTCCAACATGAACGTGGCACTGGACAAGATCGACGGCCGTCGCAACAAGGCGCGTGGCATCACCGGCCGCGTGGTGGATGACTACGGCCTGCCCGACCAGCCCATGCTGGACGAAATGACCGACAAGGCCCTGGCCGTGCTGGAGCGCCAGAAGAATGGCTTTGTGCTGATGGTCGAGGGTGCCTCCATCGACAAGCAGGCGCACAACATGGACACCGAGCGCTGGCTGCTCGACACCATCGAGTTCGACCGTGCCATCAAGCGTGTGCAGGAATTTGCCCGCACCCATGGCGACACCCTGGTCATCGTCACGGCCGACCATGAGTGCTCGGGTGCTGCGCTGATCGGCGGCTCGCGTGTGACCGATGCACGCTTGCAGGAACTGGTGCGCGAAGGCGGTGCCGCCAACATCCGCGACAAGGTGGTTGGCATCTACGAGCAAGCAGGCTTTCCCAAGTACAAGATTGCAGCCGACGGCTATCCGGAAACCACCGACATCGACTACCGCCTGCTGGTGGGTTATGGCGCCAACTCCGACCGCTATGAAGACTTCCGCACCAATGACCGCCCGCTGCAGGACAGCCAGCAGCCGTTCGTGAAAAAGGAACCTCTGTCGGTCTACCCGGCCAATCCAGCGGTGCGTGATGTCGATGGCAAATTCCTGGTGACCGGTCAGGTTCCCGGCGAAAGCGCCGTGCACACCGCTACCGACATTCCGCTGTCGGCCTATGGCCCGGGTGCATGGAACTTCACCGGTGTACAGGACAACACCGATGTGTTCTTCAAGCTGGCCCAGGCGGCCAACGGCGTGGTGATTCCCGCCGACCTCATGCCGACAAGACGCGTAGCAAAGAAATAACCGTCACTTCTGGCAGCGCAAGGCCGTTGGTTTTATAGCCATCGGCCTTTTTCTTTGGTTGCTCGTCATTTGTGAACCGTATAAACTATATACATCGTTTATCAAGTTGGAGTGTTTATGCAAGCAAACAAGGCAGCCGCCGAAGCCACCACCTCTGCAGCCCCTGTCGCGCCCGCCGCAGCCCCTAGCGCCCCCGTTGCCAAACCGGCCGCGAAGGCTTCTGCAAAGCCCGCCAAGCCAGCCAAGAAGGTGGCTGCCAAGCCCGCCGCGAAACCCGCTGCAAAGAAGCCCGTAGCCAAGGTGGCAAAGCCAGCTGCCAAGCCCGAAGCCAAAGCTGCCCCCAAGGCCACCAAGCCCGCAGAAGACAAGGCCCCCAAAGAGAAGAAGATCAAGATGGTGCGCGACAGCATCTCCATCCCCAAGAACGAATACGTGGTGCTGGACGCACTCAAGCTGCGCGCTGGCAAATTGGCCGCCCCGGCCAAGAAGACCGAACTGATCCGTGCCGGCATCAAGGCCCTGGCCGCCATGTCGGACTCCGCTTTCGTGGCCGCTGTACGCGCCGTACCCAGCCTCAAGACTGGACGCCCGGCCAAGGCTGCCTAGGTCCACTCAAGCAACTTTGCTCACGGCCTGGCGCTTTCGCGCCAGCGCCGTATTTCTTCGATGACCCAAGACGGGTCATCCAGTGTCAGGTCGTGACCGGCTGTGGGATGCACTCTCAGCACACTTCCCCATTGCTGTGCGAGTGCCCGTGAGCACGCCATATTCACCAAACGATCCCGTTCACCTGCCAAAACCAGTGTGGGTACCGGCGCAACCAGCGGTGCACGGTACCGTGCAGCCGCCAGCAATTGACGCCACGCGTTGGCTTTGGTGACGGGACGCAGCACGCGTTCGAAACGCCAGTCCTGCAGCACGGCTTTCTGCGGGTGATTGGCAGTGCGGCGCAGAATAGCCGACTCCCAGGCATTGGCGCCACCGCGCACCAGCAAGGGTTTAAGCAAGTCCGCCATGGCAGTTGGTCGCATGCGTTGCCAGACCGGATTGAAGGGTCTTGAGCTGGTATTGATGAGCACCAGCTCCCGCACCTCCTGCGGCCACTGCGCAGCCCATTGCGCTGCCACCATACCCCCCAGCGACATGGCCAGAATGCTGACCGGTTCTGTGACGCCCAACGCACGCAGGGCATTGCGGCAATGGCTTGCCATGTCTTGCACGGTCGAAGGACTGCGCCGCGAGAAGAGCAAGCCGTTGCCCGGCATATCCAGCGTGATCACCCGAACCGACAGCGCGTTTTTCAGCTCGGCGTCAAAGCCGGCCCAATGCGCACTGGAGCGCGTCAAACCACGTAGCAGGACCCAGGTTTCCATCGTCAGTACCAATCCTGCAAGGCCATGGCGTGCTGCTGCACGCGGGCATCCGCCTTGGGCAACCAGCGGTCATGGTCGCTGGCGGCGCGCGACAGAAAGTCCAGCAGCATCTGATGCTGGCGCAGCACCCGCTGCTGCCGGTGCTCGATCAGGGGATTGAAGATGCCGTGCCGGAAAAACAGCTGGCGCGGGTTCTTCTTCACCCAAAGCCAGGAGCCCATCTCCAGCGTCAGCGGCAAGAAGATGCGATCTGCATCGCGGCAGGCCAGCTGATAGAGGTGGTCCCACAAGTCACCATGCGCCAAATACTGCGCGCTCTGCGGCTCCACCGTGTACCGGTGGTAGCTGTTGGACTGGCTGAAGATGCTTTTGAGCGCATGCATCTCGGCCAGATGGGCAATCGGTGCGCGGGTATGCGCAAAAGGAAACCACAAACGGTCCGACACGCCAAAGCCGGAGTGGCAATCCAGTGCCAAGCTGAAGGGGCGGTTCAGCAGCTCGCTCTGTACCACCTCACACAAAGCCTGGCTCTCGGCCTCCATGGCTCCGTTGGCCGCGCCACGGTACCAGGGCAGGCGCGCACTGACGCGCTGCCCGCCGACCATGAATGGCACCGGGTCCAGCGCAGTCACCGGTGCGTTGCGCATCAGGTCCACACCGCGTGGATTGGCCCGCGTCCCCAGGTGCATGCCGCCGGGATTGACAATGGGCATGAAGACCAGCCGCACAGTTTCCAGTTGCCGGTGCAGCGTGCTGTCCCACTGCAGGCGCATCACCAGACTGTGCAGATAGGCAATCACCACCTCGGCACCGATGCGCTCCAGTCCGTGCACGCCACCAAAGTAGCCCACGGCCGGCACCGCCGGATCGGATTTGCCCAGCGTAATGGCATGCACCGGATAGCTGCCACCGGGCACTGCCACGTTGCAGACCACACGGCATTGCAGGTGCGCAGCACCCAGCTCGACGATGCGGTTGAGTGCAGCTAGTTCGGGAAGTTCGGGAGGCAACACCATCACAGCATAGCCGCGTGACATGACAGGAATAGTGACAGCCCTGTGACCACGGCGCTACGCAGGGGATACACCACATTTCACAAAGATGTCACAACCTGGCGTTACCGTCAGCCCGACACTCCCGGGAACTGCCCATGCCATACAAAACTGTCTTGATCCGCGTCGCCATCGTCCTGGTGTGTCTGCTCGGGGGCGTGGTGGAATTCATCGCTCTGCAGAGGGCACACAGGCGCCTGCGCAGCACCTCCAGTTGACAGGACGAACTGTCACATTTCTGTCTTTGTGCCGTCATACCAAGACACTATCGTTACGGCTACCGAACCAAACTTAAAGGTAACGCCGATGTTCTGGAAATTCTTCAGTTTGCAGAAAATGCTGGACGCACTGTTTGATGAAGCCTGGGTCAATCTGGGCTTGCCCGACGCTCTGGATTGCCAGGACGCTATTCCTGCGGATAGCTTGTAAATCAGAGATACCCCATCGGCCCTCATGAAAATTTCCACACGGCTGCTGATTCTGGTCGGCGGCCTCACAGCTGCCATGGTGTTGATGGCCCTGCTCGGCTTGTACGGGATTGACCGGTCAAACAGTTCCCTGGAGACCGTTTATGAATACCGCACCACCCCCGCAGTGCAGCTGGGACAGATCCAGACGCTGACAACGGCCAACCGCATGCATGTGGCCCAGGCTCTGGCCAACCCCACGCCTGAGACCATCTCCGTCAGCCTCCAGTCCGTGCAGGCCAATCGCACAGAGATTGCTTCGCTCTGGTCCGCCTTCTCGCAACTGCCGCACGATGCCGAAGAAGCCCAGATGGCTCAGAACTTCGCCAGGGACCTTGCTGCATTTGAAACCCAGGGCCTGGTACCCGCCCTGAAAGCGCTGCAGGAAAACGACATCACTGAGGCGCAAAGTGCCCTGGTCGACAAGATGACGCCATTGGCCAGGCAGATGAAAAAAGGCATGGACGCCCTACTGCAGCGACAGGTGGATGGAGCAAAAACGCAGTACCAGGAGGCCAGTACCCGCTTTGCCTGGATACGGACCGCCTCGCTGCTGTCCATCGTTGTGGGGACCGCCTTGGCGCTGGGACTGGGCCTGGCCATGCAAAAGGCCATCGTGGGGCAACTGGGTGGCGAGCCGGCAGAGGCCAATGCCATTGCAGAACGGGTGGGTGCTGGCGATCTGGCAGTGCCGCTCAGCCAGTCCTCCAAGGACAGCAACAGCCTGCTGGCCCGGCTGCATGCCATGCAGCGCCGTCTGGCGGCCGTGGTTCAGCAAGTGCGCCATGCTGCCCAAGGCGTGGCCAATGCCAGTGCGGAAATTGCCCAGGGCAATCAGAACCTGTCGCGGCGCACCGAGCAGCAATCCAGCGCATTGCAGCAAACGGCCTCTTCCATGGAGGAACTGGGTGCCGCCATACATGGCAATGCACAGCGCGCCACCCAGGCATACCAGCTTGCGCAAGGCGCCACAGGCGTGGCGCAACGCTGCGGTGACGCGGTCACGCAGGTCGTGCACACCATGAAGGACATCGACGCCAGCTCACGCCGTATTGCGGACATCATCTCCGTGATCGACGGAATCGCGTTTCAGACCAATATCCTGGCGCTCAACGCGGCCGTGGAAGCGGCGCGTGCCGGTGATCAGGGCCGCGGCTTTGCGGTGGTGGCCTCGGAGGTCCGCGCCCTGGCCGGGCGTTCGGCGCAGGCAGCCAAGGAAATCAAGGACCTGATCGGTCACAGCGTGGGTCGCGTGCAGACCGGCAACGCACAGGTCTGTGCTGCCGGTTCGGCCATGAAGGAAGTCCTCGACGTCATAGGCCAACTGCAACGCATCATGGGTGAAATAAGCGCTGCCAGCATGGAGCAGAGCACCGGCATTGGTGAGGTCAACTCGGCCATCAGCCTGGTGGACCAGGGCACCCAGCAGAATGCTGCACTGGTTGAGGAGATGGCGGCCGCCGCGTCGGGCTTGAGCCAGCAGTCGGAAGAGCTGTTGCAGTCGGTCCTGCAGTTCAAGCTGCCGGACCCGACAGAGCCGGCAGTTGCAACCGCGTCGCTCGTGAATGGGGCTAGAGCACTTCGGGCGATTGCACGGTAACCACCACGGTCTGGCCCACGCCATCGCGCTCGCGGTAACGCAGCCACCACAAGGCGCCTTTCTTCAGGGCACATTCGCTGTCATGCAGCCCCAGCAACTGGGCAATCACCTTACCCAAGGTCGGCTGGTGGCCCACCACCAGCACACAACCCTTGCCATGCGGCCACTGCACCAGTTCCAGCAGCTGCTCCGGTGTGGCCAGGGGCGCCAGCGCCGCGCTGATCTTGAATTTGCGGCCCAGTGCGCTGGCTGTCTGTTCGGCCCGCACCGCCGGACTCACCAGCACCTTGGCGCCATCGGGCATCTGCCGGTCCAGCCAATCGGCCACACGGCGGGCCTGCTTGTCGCCACGTGGCGTGAGGTAGCGCATCATGTCGTCACCGACCAGATCCAGGTCAACCGCCTCGGCATGACGCCACAAAATCAAATCCATGCTTCGCTCCCTGTTTCACTTGCCCTGGATGTTGCGTCCGTAACGTGTCATGAGTGTGGCCTGAGCGCCTTTGGCCTTGCCGCGTGAGGCAGGTTTGCAACGCTCGTAAGTGCCATCCGGGCCCAGCTCCCAGGCGTCCACCTGGTCTTGCATGTAAAGGCGCAGACATTCATCCAGAATGCGCAGGCGCTGCACCGGGTCCGTCACCGGCCAGGCAATTTCCACGCGGCGCACCATGTTGCGGTTCATCCAGTCGGCGCTGGAAAGATACATATCCTCCCGCTCACCTTCGCAGAAGTAGAACACGCGGGAATGCTCCAGAAAGCGCCCTATCACCGAGCGCACGCGGATGTTGTCGGTATGGCCCGCAACCCGGGCCGGCAGCATGCAGGCGCCGCGCACGATCAGGTCGATCTGCACGCCCTGCTTGCCGGCGCGCATCAGGCTGTAGATCAGCGCCTCATCGGTGAGCGCATTCATCTTGGCAATGATGCGGCAGGCCACGCCGGTGGCGGCTGCCTTGCCCAGCGCATCGATCTTGGCAATCAGGTTGCGCTGCAGCTGAAACGGTGCCATCCACAGCTTCTTGAGCGGCGCCAAACGGCTTTGGCTGGCCAGGTGCACGAACACGTGCTCCATATCCAGCGTCAACGCAGAGTCGGCCGTGAGCTGGCTGATGTCGGTGTACAGCCGGGCCGTGCGCGGGTTGTAGTTGCCGGTGGACAAGTGTCCGTAGCGCTTGAGGGTGCGGCCTTCACGGCGGGTGATGAGCATCATCTTGGCGTGGGTCTTGAGGCCCACCACGCCGTACAGCACCTGGGCACCTATGGACTCCAGCATCTCGGCCCAGTTGATATTGGCCTCTTCGTCAAAGCGGGCCTTGAGCTCCACCACCACCGTGACTTCCTTGCCACGGCGCACGCCTTCGCGCAGCAGGTCCATCAGTTCGGATTCCGGGCCGGTGCGGTAAATGGTCTGCTTGATGGCCAGCACGTTCTCGTCGTGCACCGCCTCGCGCAAGAAGGCCAGCACGCCGTCAAAACTCTCGAAAGGCTGGTGGATCAGGATGTCACCCGCCTTGAGCTGCTCAAAGATGGACTGGCCCGGCTTGATCTGGCGCGGGTAGGAGCCGCGATACGGCGCAAAGCACAGGTCCGGCCGGTTCACCAGATCGATGGCCTGGGTCAGGCGCACCAGGTTCACCGGGCCCGGCACGCGGTACAGGGACTTCTGCGGCAGCTCGAACTGGTCCAGCAACATGTCAGCCAGATAGTCCGAACAACCTGCAGAAACTTCCAGCCGCACCGCCTGACCGTAGTGGCGATGAACCAGCCCCTGGCGCAGGGCGGTCCGCAGATTCTTCACGTCGTCTTCGTCCACCGCCAGGTCCGAGTGGCGGGTGACACGGAACTGCGAAAACTGCTCCACGCTGCGACCGGGAAACAGGTCCGTCAGGTGGGCGCGGATGACGCTGGACAGCGACACCAGCAAATCCTTGTTGCCGGAGTCCTTGGCGGGCATGCGGATCATGCGCGGCAGCACGCGCGGCACTTTCACAATGGCAATTTCGTTGGAGCGGCCAAACGCGTCCTTGCCACCCAGCCGCACGATGAAGTTCAGCGACTTGTTGGCCACCTGCGGGAACGGATGTGATGGGTCCAGGCCCACTGGGATGAGCAGCGGCTTGACCTCGCGGTTGAAGTACTGCCGCACCCAGGCACGCTGTGCTGCGTTGCGTTCGCCGTGGGAAATGATCTTGATGTTCTGCTTTTCAATCGCTGGCAAGAGCTTTTCGTTGTACAGCGTGTACTGGCGCTCCACCAGCGCATGCAGGGCGGCCGCCAGACGATCAAAGGTGCCCACGGTATACAGGCCCTTGCTGTCACTGGCCTGATTGGCAATCAGGTGGGGCTCGGCCCGCACCTCAAAAAACTCATCCAGGTTGGAGGACACGATGCACAGGTAGCGCAGGCGCTCCAGCAGGGGCACGTCTTCCCGCTCGGCCCAGTTGAGCACCCGCTCGTTGAAGGCCAGGATGCTGTGGTCACGGTCCAGCAGAGCGGCAAAGGGTGCGGGCGTAGGGTTTTTTGGCGAAACGGCAGAGCGCGACATGAAGCACTATCCTGACTGTGACAAAACAATGAACTATTGTTGACGCCTTAAATGTCATTTTTATGACAACCCCATGTCGGTGCAGCAGACCACCAACGGGCAGGCGTGATGAAGACTACCCCAACGCCAGTTCGGCGGCTTTGACTTCGCTCTGCGAAGCCAGCAGCAAAGCATCCCAGAAGACGATTTCCAGCGTGCCATCCATGTGCTCCACCAGGGCACTGCGACTTTCCACCCAGTCGCCGTCGTTGCAGTACAGGGTGCCGTTGATGTCGCGCATTTCGGCGCGGTGGATGTGCCCGCACACCACCCCGGCGTGACCGCGGTGCCGGGCTTCATGGGCAACCGCCACCTCGAAGTCGGTAACGTAGTTGAGCGCGGTCTTGACCTTGCCCTTGAGGTATTGGGACAGGGACCAGTATGGCAACCCCATGCGCGCGCGCAGGCTATTGAGGCTGCGGTTCAGGCGCAAGGTGAGCTCGTAGGCGTTGTCGCCCAGATAGGCCAGCCACTTGGCACACTGGATGACTCCGTCAAAGTAGTCGCCGTGCGTGACCCACAGGGACACACCCTTGGCCGTGGTGTGTACCGTGTCGCGCTGCACCGTGATGTCGCCAAACTTGTGGCCCACAAAGCCCCGGGCAAACTCATCGTGGTTACCCGGTATGAACACCACATGGCAACCCTTGCGTGCCCGGCGCAGCAGCTTTTGCACCACGTCGTTGTGGGCCTGCGGCCAGAACCAGCGGCGGCGCAGCTGCCAGCCATCCACGATGTCACCCACCAGATAGAGGTACTCGCTGGAGTGGTGCTTCAGGAAATCCAGCAAGGCGTCGGCTTGGCAACCCGCCGTGCCCAGGTGGATATCGGAGATGAACACCGCGCGGTAGCGGCGTTTGGGCGGATCGTCTTCATGGTCGGAGTCCTGCTCGGCGGCAACTCCCTGCCAGCCACTTGCCATAGATTCAACCATGGCTCGCATTCAGGCCCCCAGAAAGTGCTTGCGATAGCGCGAAGGCAGGTCGGCGATGCGCATCAGCATGGGCAGGTCGGCGGTATTGAAGTCCGGGTCCCAGGCCGGCGCGCCCAGCACCTTGGCGCCCAAACGCAGATAACCCTTGATCAGCGCCGGCGGCTCCACGTCCAGGGAGGCGTCGAGCCGCTCCACCGGCAGTGCCAGGCGTGGCCGCACGTGGTATTCAATGGGTGCTAGGTGCGTGGCCTGCAACTGGCGCCAGATGCTGGCTGCCACATCGCCACTGACCACACCGTTGTGCAGCATGGGGATGCTGGCGCAGCCGATCATGGTGTCGAGCTGGTTGCGCAACATGAATTCGGCCAATGCGCCCCACAAGGCCATGATCACGCCACCGTGACGATGGTCGGGGTGCACGCAACTGCGGCCCAGCTCCACCATGCGGTCCCGCAACAGGCGCAGGCGCGTCAAATCGAATTCGGTATCGCTGTAGGTGCTGCCCACGCGCTTGGCCTGCACCGGCGTCAATACGCGGTAAGTGCCAATCACCTGACCAGTGGCCTGGTCGCGCACCAGCAGGTGCTCACAATAGTTGTCAAACAGATCCACGTCGTGTCCGGGCAGCGGCGTGCTCAGACGCGCGCCCATCTCTCCGGCAAAGACATCAAAGCGCAATTTCTGCGCTGCCCGGACTTCGTCCAGGTGTTTGGCCCAGGACACGGCAATGCCCTGTGACGGGTTGGCTGCATGCTGCGGAGCGGCAACTGCGGCCTGCGCGACAACGCTGTCGCGCACGATAATGGTTGGGTCGTTCAAGGTGTTCATGACTGAAATTGTCCAAACGCGCCATGACCCATTCATGGCAGAGATATGAAGAATTCATGACATTGCGCAAGCTGCGCCGAGGAGACTGGGGCTTGAATTCGTCGTAGACTTAACCACCGGAACATGCCACCTGGCGCCTCACGTACGGGAAAAATGCCTTACTCACTTATCTGGGAGCCCCAAGGGGTCTACAAACACTTCACCGGCCTCGTCACGGGTGCCGAGTTGCTGCAGTCGGTCCAGGAAATCGCCAGCGACGCGCGTTTTTTCAATTTGCGCTACGAGGTATCCGACTACCTGCCAGCAGAGCGCACCGACTTTTCCCAGGACTTCCTCAACGAGGTGCGCGCCGTGCGCATTGGCTCGTTCATGAACAACCCGCGCATCAAGGTGGCCATCATCACGCGCGACCCGGAAATCCAGCAGCGCATGGCCTCCACCATTGCCGCGCGCCTCACCATGCACCAGACGCGGGTGTTTGCGCAATTGACGGACGCCAACGACTGGTTGGGCCGCGCGTCACCGGACTGACATACTTCTGGCACATCATCGTGCCCCCCTTCATCGCCACAGCGAGGCACGTGCGCACGCATCACACCCCATGGAGCTAGAACTCAAATTTGCACTGCCTGCGCTGGACCGGCTGCTACTACAAAAGCAGTTGGCCCGCTGCGCCCTGATCGGGCGGCGCCACCCACACCAGGAACGGCTGCACAACGTGTACTACGACACGCCCGACCATGTACTCAAAGCCAGCGGCATGGCCTTGCGGGTACGCCAGCTCGGGGACACGGCTCAGCCACGCTGGGTACAGACACTCAAGATTGGCGGCGCCGCGGCTTCGGCACTGAGCCAACGCGGCGAATGGGAGCTGCCGCTCGCTGCCGACCAGCTGGACGCAGACCTGCTGAGCGGAACGCCTTGGACCACATTCGACCCGCAGGGGAAGGTGTTTGCGGCACTGACGCCGGTGTTCAGCACCACCTTTGACCGCATGAGCTGGGTGGTGCAACAGGGCAAGACGCGTGCAGAAATTGCGCTGGACCTGGGCGAGGTGCTGATGGATGGCCACACCACGCCCCTGTGCGAGCTGGAGATAGAGCTGCTCGAAGGCACGCCCGACGCGCTGTTTGAGATAGCCTCCAGCATCGCCCGGCATCTGTCGCTGATGCCGCTGCACATGAGCAAGGCCGAGCGTGCCTACCGCCTGGCGCAGGGAACGCTGGACGCCCCCTTGCGGGCCAAACCGCCGGCGCTGGATGACAGCATGGACTTCGCCCATATTGCACAGTCGGTACTGCGCGAATGCTTTTTGCAATTCACGGCCAACCTCAATGCCCTGCGCAACAGTGACGCACCCGAACTGTTGCACCAGGCACGCATCGGCTGGCGTCGCTTCAAGAGCGCGCTCAAGCTGCTGCGCCAAACCGGCGAAGGCAGTCAGCTCCCGGCGAGGGAGCGCCTGCAGCCATTGCTCGCGGCCATGACAGCGCTGCGGGACCTGGATGTGGCCGCTACCGAGGTGTTCCCGCTCTACGCCAGCGCATACCAGGCGGAAGAAGCAGAGCGCACCCGCAACTGGCAGGCGCTGGAAGCCTCCCTGGCACGCGAGCGCAACAACCAACGTGAAGAACTGCGCCGCACCCTGTCCGACCCAGCCGTGGGCCAGGTGCTGGTGCAGATCACGCGTTGGCTGGAAATCCAGCCGATGCTGGTTCCGCGCGAACTGCAGTCCGACAAGAAAGCCACGGTGGGCAAATGGCTCAAGAAACGAGTGGCACAACTGGCCGATCAGCTGGACGAGATGCCGTCACACAGCACGGACCCGGCGCAACTGCATGCGCTGCGCATACTCAGCAAACGGCTGCGCTACAGCGTCGAATGCCTGCGGCCTCTGCTGCCAGCCAGGCGTGCCGAACGCTGGTACCAGCACGCAACGCAACAGCAAACCCAGATCGGCGTCGCGCGTGACCATCAGCAGGCTTTGCGCATTGCGCAGAAGCTGGGCGCACCCGAGGGCATCGTGGAATTTCTGCGTGGCGCGTCCTTTGGAAGCCTGCGCGTTTGATCTAACGCAAAAGTCATTGCAGTGTCATCTGCGTTTTCACAGATCTGTCATTCGCGATTTCTACATTGCCCCGTGTGTGCTGCGGCACGCACCCTTTATGTGGAAACCAAGGAGCAGATTCACATGCGCAATTTTTGGAAACAGATTCAACAGCTGCAGTGGGACGACCACCGCTACTACCACCAGTGCCGTATCAACCAGACGCTGCATCTCATCAGTGCGATCAGCTTTCTGGTGGCCTACTGTCTGCTGTTTGTAGACCCGGCAGCTGCCGGCCTGGTGGGTTGGCTGGTGGGCATGGTCACGCGCCAGTCCGGTCACATCTTCTTCGAGCCGCGCGGCTTTGACACCATCCACAACACCACCTATGACTTCAAGGAGTCCATCAAGGTGGGCTTCAACATGCGGCGCAAGGCGATTCTGATTTCGGTGTGGCTGTCGCTGCCGTTGCTGTTGGCACTGTCACCCAGTCTGTTCGGTCTGATCAAGCCAGCCAGCGGTTTTGCAGGCTATGCCCATGACGTGGGCCTGATGTGGCTGGCTCTGGGCGCAGGCGGGTTGCTGTTCCGCACGGTGCATCTGTTCTTCTTGCGCGGCCCGTCCTGGGGTCTGGCCTGGGCCTGCAAGATTTTGCTGGACCCGGTTCACAATGTGCTGGAGTACTGGGCCTCTCCTCTGGCACTGATGCGTGGTCAGCGTCTGGATCCGTTGACACAACACCATTGAAGTTTGTGAGTAATCCCCGAAGCACCTCGGGGGACTCAGGACGGCGTGGCACTCTGCGCCGTCCGTGTCCCCCGGCCTTCGGCCTCCTCCTTTACCTACCGGCGCAGAGTGCCACGCCGTCCTGAGTCTGCAAAAACGGTTGGCATGCGAATGTATTCAGACACCGCGTGCCAACGGTGTTGGCGGCCGATGACACTGGGGCGGATGGTGCAGTGTGGACTTGGGGTTTTGCCAAGTAAAGGAGGAGAACCGGGTGAAGCCCGGTTCGGGGAACACGAACGGAACCATCTGCCCCGGTGGCATCGGCTACCCCAATCGTCCGACAGAGTCTGCAGCCAGACACTCAGCCCATCGCACGCAAAGCCAACCCAATGGCATGCACAGCCTGCTGCATTTCGTGCGAACCAATCGCACCTATGCACCCCACGCGGAATGTCTCTATCTGTGTGAGCTTACCCGGATACAGCAGAAAACCGCGCTCGCGCACAGCGGCATAAAAGTCCTTGAACACATAGCCTGGCACTTTCGGCGCATGGAAGGTGACGATGATGGGCGCCTGCACAGCGGGCTCCAGAAACGGCTGAAATCCCAGCGCCTGCATGCCCTGCACCAAGGTCTGACAGTTGCTGGTGTAGCGTGCCAGCCGCGCGGGCTGGCCGCCCTCCTCTTCGAACTGCGCAATTGCCTCGGCCAGTGCCGCCACCACATGGGTAGGTGGTGTAAAGCGCCACTGACCGGTCTTTTCCATGTAGACGTATTGGTCGTACAGGTCCATCGCCAGGGACTGGCTCTGTCCTTCACAAGCGGCCAGGACCTGCTTGCGGATGAATACAAAACCCATGCCGGGCACGCCTTCCAGGCATTTGCCGCTGGCGGCGATCAACGCGTCGAAGCGTGTCTTGCGCGCGTCAATCTCCAGGGCGGCGAACGAGCTCATGGCGTCCACGATCAAGCCGACACCGCGGCGTTCGCACACGTCTGCCACCGCCTGCAACGGGTTGAGCACACCGACGCCCGTCTCGCAATGGATCAGCACCACGTGGGTGATGGAGTCGTCCTTTTGCAAATAGGCGTCCAACGCGTCGGGGTCGACCGACTCCGCCTCATCAAACGCAAGGCTGGTGGCCTCGCGACCCATGAGGGTGGTGAGCTTGGCGGCGCGTTTGCAATAGGCGCCGTTGTCCAGCACCAGCACATGGCCGTCGCGCGGCACCAGTGTGGCGATGGCCGCCTCCACACTGAAGGTACCGCTGCCTTGCAGCGGCACGACCACGTGGGAATCCGCACCGTGGATGATGTCCAGCAAACTGGAGCGCACGCGCGCGGTGACGGCATTGAAGTCGGCGTCCCAGGAGCCCCAGTCCTTGAGCATGGCCAGCTTGGTCCGTAGTGTCGTGGTCAACGGCCCGGGGGTCAGCAATATCTTGTCTCTGTCCATGCGGTGCTTTCGATGGTTTGGCAAACGGTGGGGAGCAAAAAGCATAGCCATCGTCTGTTTCACGCAAGTGACATGGTTTCGAAACACGGGGTGCCTACCATGTCAGCGATGCAAGCATCCGCCCCCGCCTTTCTGCGCGTCAACGCACGCGATTACCAACGCCCCTCCTATCCCACCGTGGTGGTGTGCGTGGATGGTTGTGAACCCGACTACCTGGCACAAGCCGTTGCGGCGGGACGCATGCCGTGGCTGCAACACACCCTGACCCAAGGCATGGCATGGCGCGCCGAGAGCGCCCTGCCCAGCTTCACCAACCCCAACAACCTGTCCATCATGACGGGCGTGCCGCCCAGCGTGCACGGCATCTGCGGCAACTACTTTCTGGACAGTGCCAGCGGCGAAGCCGTCATGATGAACGACCCCAAGTGGCTGCGCTGCCCCACCCTGCCGGCTCAGGCGTCGCAGGCCGGGCTCTCGGTCGCCGTGGTCACGGCCAAAGACAAGCTGCGAAACCTGCTGGGCCACGAGCTGCAGGGCATCTGCTTTTCGGCGGAGCGTGCCGACGCGGCGACAGTGGCCACCCACGGCATAGACCATGTGTTGGAATTGGTTGGAAGGCCACTGCCATCGGTCTACAGCGCCGACTTGTCGGAATTCGTCTTCGCGGCAGGCGTGCGCCTGATGCAGACCCGCAAGCCGGATCTGATGTATCTCTCCACCACCGACTACGTGCAGCACAAGCATGCCCCGGGCACGCCTGCGGCCAACGACTTCTACGCCATGCTGGACGGCTACATGCAGCAGCTCGAAGACCTGGGCTGCGTCATTGCCATCACGGCGGACCATGGCATGCATGCCAAGACGCGCATGGATGGATCGCCCCAGGTCATCTACCTCAGTGATTGGTTGCAGGGCTTTCTGGGCCGCGATGATGCACGTGTCATTCTGCCGATCACGGACCCTTACGTGGTCCACCACGGCGCGCTGGGCGCGTTTGCAAGCATCTACCTGCCGGGCGATTGTTCGGCGCAGGCTGTCTGCGCAGCGCTGGGCCAAGTGCAGGGGATAGATAAGGCACTAACCCGCTTGGACGCCGCACATGCCTTGGAAATCCCGGCGGACCGCATCGGCGACGTGGTCGTGATGGCGGACCGCTTCACCGCGTTGGGCAGCACGGCGGCCCAGCACGACCTGTCAGGACTGGACGCCCCCTTGCGCTCCCACGGCGGCCGGGGCGAGCAGACGGTGCCGCTGATCGTCAACCGGCTGGCCCGTTTGCCCGACCCCAGCCGCAGGCTGCGCAACTTCGACGCCTTTGATATTGCGCTGAATTACGCGCAATAGCGCCTGCGCGGTTTTTTTTGTCATACTGGGGTTCGTGTGCCGCACGCGCGGTGCCGTTGGGCGGTACTACGGACAGGACATGAAAAAACCAAACATCTCGGTCGCCTTCATTGTCATCATGGCACTGGTGGCAGTCATCACCATCTTCCTGGGTGCCTTCGGCTTCATCAATTACCGGATGCAAAAGCTCAGCCAGTACGAGCAGCTGCAGCAAGAGCTCACGTACAGCGCAGAGCAGCTCTCCTCGGCGGTGGCGCTGCCACTCTGGAATTTCGACGAAGAGCAGATCGAGTCCCTGCTCACCAGCGCCATGAAGTTCGAATCCGTCTACGGCATCACGCTCACGCTGGGCGAAGCGCCCGCCAAACCGCGCTACATCAAGATCCGTGGCAATGATTGGGAAGTGATGAATGGCAAGGCGCCCTTTGACACACAGGGGTTGCTGGAGGTGGCGCGCACCGTGCACACGACGGAAAAGGCCGTGGGAAGCATACGCATGTTCGCAACCACCCGCTTCATCGAGGAGCGTCTGCACATCGTGCTGGTGCAGACGCTGCTCTACATCGCGGTCATCGACTTCCTGCTGGTGATATCGCTGTACTACGTCCTGTGGCGCACCATATTGAAGCCGCTCAAGCGCATTGAAGCCTATGCTGTTCTGGCCGGTATCCGCGACGAGCTTCCGCGCATGGATGCAGGCCGCTTCCATGGTGAGCTGGAGAGCTTGCGCAGTGCCATCGTGCGTATGACCGCGCTGCTGGCGTCCCGCCTGACCGACATGCGGGAACAGTCCGAAGTGATTTCGGCCAAGGAACAGAGCGCGCGCCTGAACGAGCTGCGGGTGTCCCAGATCCTGACCGCCAGCCCGCTTCCCATCACCGTCGGCAACTTCCACACCGGTGTCTACGTGCGCGTCAACCCGGCCTGGGAGCGCGTGTTCCAGTATGAGGAAGCGCAAATTCTCGGCAAGACGTCGGTTGACCTGGGCTTCTGGAAGGACGCGCGGGAGCGCCAGGGTTGGCTGGACCGCTTCAATGTCGATGGACGCGTCAGCGGCTACGAAGTGACCTTCCGCATGCGCGACGGCTCCTCCAAGATATTCATGCTGTCTTCCGAACGCTTTCTGTACGGCGACGAAGAGTGCGTGCTGACCATGTCGATTGACGTGACTGAGCGCAAGGCCATGGAGTCCGAGCTGATGCAGCTCAACGCCTACCTGGAGCAACGCGTGGTGGAGCGCACACGCGATCTGAATCGCTCCAACGAAGAGCTGCTGGTCACCATGCAGACGCTGCAGCGCACCCAGCATGAGCTGATCCAGGCGGACAAGCTGGCTTCGCTGGGCAGCCTGGTCGCGGGTGTGGCGCATGAGCTCAACACGCCCATTGGCAACGCCCTGGTGGCCGCCAGCAGCGTGTCCGAAGATGTGGCCGTCATCCGGCGGGCGGTGGCCGCTGGCGAGATGAAGCGCTCCACCTTTGACAACTTCCTGAGCCGCGTGTCGGAAGGCGCCGGGCTGACCTTGCGCTCGCTGCAACGCGCGGTTGCCCTGATCACCAGCTTCAAGCAGGTGGCGGTGGACCAGGCTTCCGAGCGCCGCCGCGCATTCGATCTGGCGCAGGTGCTGGGCGAAGTGATTGACACGCTCAAGCCCAACCTGCGGCACGTCAGCGTGCGGCTGGAGTTGGACCTGCAAGTGGGCATTGCCATGCAAAGCTACCCGGGGCCGCTGGGCCAGGTCATCATCAACCTGTTCACCAATGCCATGGCCCACGCCTTTGAGGGACGGACGTCCGGGCTGATTACGGTCTGTGCACACCAGCTGGATGCGGCAACCGTGCAGGTGCTGGTGAGTGACGATGGCGTTGGCATCCCGCCGGAAAACCTGGGGCAGATATTCGACCCCTTCTTCACCACCAAGCTGGGGCGCGGCGGCTCCGGTCTGGGCTTGTCGGTTTCGCACCGCATAGTGACCAAGGTCCTGGGCGGGCAGATTGCCATACGCTCCAAGCCCGGCGAAGGTGCCACGTTCGAACTGACGCTGCCCACCATGGCGCCCGACGTGATCGCCTGAACCCGGAGGCGAACCGCCCGCAAAGGGTCTTGGCATGAGGCTGTCAGACTTATGCCTTAGTATGGGTCGCACATGCACACCGTGAAAGTTGAATTGCCGATGTCTTCTACGCGCTCCTTCACCTGGCCCACTGTTGAGACCGGTGCATCCCCCGAAGTCCTGCGAGGCTCCTCCCAGTTCCGCTTCTGCTCTGGCCGATGCCAGGAAGAACGTCCACCCGAAGGTGGCGTCGAACTGGCACCCGGAAAATGGCGCTGCGGCGCCTGCTGGATCGAGATGGCCCGCAAGCGCCAATAGCGCCGACGCGCGTGTCCCCGTGACGCGCCGGTGACGTGTCACCGAACCTTCATACAGCCCGGCTAAATTCGTTACATGAATGCGGCATGCCTGCGCGCATGCTGTCCATTGACCTTAGCGGGTCTTATCTTCATGTCACTTCTGTTTGCATCTCCCGGTATTCGCGCAAGGCTCCGTTCATGCGTTCACTTGCTAGGCACCAGCTGCCTGCTTCTGGGACTTGCCGCCTGTTCTCCCAAACACCTGATCGTGCAAGGCATCGCCGACGAACTGGCCACGCAGGGTCAGGCACCGGAAGACGATCTGGTACTGGCACGCGAGGCCAGTGCCTTCTACCTCAAGCTGTCGGAAGGCCTGCTGCGCGAAGTGCCAGACAACGCCAAGCTGGCCGAGTCGTTGGCAACCGGCTTCACCCAATACGCCTACGCCTTCGTAGCCTTTGATGCAGAGCGTTTGGAAGCCCGCGACGCCAAGGCGGCACAGGCCCTGCGCGAGCGCGCCGCCCGACTGTATGGGCGCGCCCACCGCCACGCCATGGCGGCGCTGGAACGCATGAACCCCGGTTTTCGCAAGGCGCTGCAGAGCAACCAGCCCGCTGACTGGCCGCAACTCCGGGCGGACCAGATCGGTCTGGCGTACTGGGCAGCGGCGTCCTGGGGTGGATTGATTTCGCTCTCCAAGGACCAGCCCGATACCGTGGCCGACTTGCCACTGGCCATGCGCCTGGCCCGCCTGGCCTATGACAAGGAACCCGGTTATGGCAATGGATCGCTGGCTGGCCTGATGGGCAGCTTCGAGGTCGCACGCCCCGGCGGCTCAAGTGCACAGGCCTTGCAGTACTTCGACAGCGCCATTGCCCTGAGCGCGCAGCGCAGCGCGGGCCCGCTGGTGGCCAAGGCCGAGAGCATTGCGCTACCCGCGGGCAACCGCCCCGAATTTGAAGCACTGCTGCAGCAGGCCCTGGCGGTAAGCGCTGCCCACCCGGACCTGCAAAACACGGTCATGCGCGAACGCGCGCTGTGGCTGCTGGGCACTGCCGATGACCTGTTCTAACGCATCTCCAACTCCGCCTCCTCCATGAAAAAACTGTCAGCCATCTTGCTGCTCGCCCTGAGCTTTCTGAATGCACCCATAGCGCGTGCTGCCGACATGCAATTGCGCATAGGCACGCTGGCACCCAAGAACTCGCTCTACCACCGCCAGCTGATGAAAATGGGTGAGGCCTGGCGCAATGCGCAGGGCGGCGCATCCAAGTACATCGTGTACCCGGATGGAAGCCAGGGTGGCGAAGCCGAGATGGCGCGGCGCATGCGCATAGGCCAGTTGCAGTCGGCACTGCTGTCGGTGGTGGGCTTGCGTGAAATCGAGCCGTCCATTGCCGCGCTGCAAAACCTGCCGCTGCTCTTTCGCAGTTGGGAAGAGCTGGACTACGTGCGCGAAAAAATGCGCCCGGCCATGGAGAAAAAATTCCTGGACAAGGGCTTTGTGGTGCTGGCCTGGGGCGATGCCGGCTGGGTGCGCTTTTTCTCCAAGGAAGCTGCGGTGCGTCCGGATGACTACAAGCGCATGAAGTTCTTCGCCTGGGGCTCCGAGCAGGAACAGCAGTCCATCATGAAGAGCCTGGGCTACACGCCGGTGCCATTGGAGACCGCCGACATCCTGCCCTCCATTCAGACCGGCATGATCAACGTGGTGCCCTCCACACCTTACTTTGCGCTGGCCAGCCAGATCTACAACACCGCACCCCACATGCTGGAGATCAACTGGGCACCCATCGTGGGTGCGATGGTGGTCACCACCAAAGCCTGGGACGCCATGACGCCTGCCGCACAGGAGGCCTTGCGCTCTGCGGGCGAGAAGGCTGGCGCACAGATGCGTGCACAGGCCCGGCGCGAGGTGGACGAGGCCGTGGATGCCATGAAAAAGCGCGGCCTGATCGTGCACAAGCCCAATGCGCAAGAGATGCAGGAGTGGAACGAACTGGCCGACAAGCTCTACCCACGCATACGCGGCACCATGGTGCCCGCCGATACCTTTGACGAAGTGTTCCGCCACGTCAAAGCCTACCGGGCCACGCAGGGTAAATGAGCCCGGCACGTTCCCTGCCCGCCCTGTTGCGCATCGACGAGGGGCTGGCATCCTTCGCACTGGTGCTGATGGCACTGATTCCGCTGGTGGAAATCCTGGTGCGACCGCTGGCGGGCAGCGGTATTGAAAACGCGCCGGTGCTGGTACAGCACCTGGGCCTGATGATGGCCATGTTTGGTTCGGTGGCAGCCTTGCGCAACGGGCACCTGAGCACCTTTGGCAGTGGCGTTATGCCAGCCCACTATCCGCGCCTGCTGGCATTCAGCAAGGCGTTTGGCAAGTTGTTTGCCGCAGGGGTCTGCGGCATTCTGTGCATGGCCAGTTGGCGTCTGGTGGACAGCGAGCGGCAGGTGGCACAGCTGCTGGCCTATGGCATTCCCGTGTGGTGGTTTCAGGCCACCATGCCGCTGGGGTTTCTGCTGCTGGGTCTGCAATTGGGAGCGCAGAGTGCGTCAGGCCTGTGGCTGCGTCTGCTAGGTGCCGCGCTGCCCATGGCGGCCGGTATGGCGCTAGGCTGGCAATTGGATGGCACGGCGGTGCCGCTCTGGCCCTGCGTCATTGTGCTGGTGTGCGCCCTGCTGTGTGGAGCGCCCATCTTCACCGTGCTGGGCGCGTTGGCACTGGCGCTGTTCTGGCAGGACGCCCTGCCCCTGGCCTCCATACCGCTGTCGCACTACCAGATCACCGTCAACCCTTCGCTGCCGGCGTTGCCGCTGTTCACGCTGGCGGGCTTGGTGTTTGCACGCACTGGCGCGGCGCAGCGTCTGGGTACTGTCTTCGTGGCGCTCTTCGGTGGTGGTGCTACCGGCACCGTGGTGGCCAGCGCGGTGCTGTGCTCTGCCTTTACGGCATTCACCGGAGGTAGCGGCGTCACCATCCTGGCGCTGGGTGGCTTGCTGCTGCCCTTGCTGCGCAACGCCGGATTCCCGGAGCGACGCGGCATCAGCTTGGTCACCAGTGCCAGTGCGCTGGGCGTGCTGCTGGCGCCTTCGGTGCCATTGATCATGTACGCCATCATTGCGCGTGTGCCCATCAACACCATGTTTCTGGCGGGCCTGCTGCCCGCCTGCATCATGGTGGTGTTCTTGCTGGCGTTTGGCGGTTACCTGCGGCGCCAGCGCCCCTCTGCTGCCGAACCGGCCACAACGGTAGCAACAGCCGCACTGCCCTCTGTGACTGCAGCCCTGTGGGCCGCCAAGTGGGAAATCCTGGCACCGGTAGTCGCCATTGGTGCCCTGGTCAGCGGCCTGGCCACGCCTACCGAAAGCGCGGCCATCGCAGCCGCCTATGCCATCCTCACGCAGGTGCTTGCGCACAGCGAGCTGGGCTGGCGCAAACTGGGCGCTGCGCTCGGCGACTGCACCCAGATCATTGGCGGCGTCATGCTGATCCTGGGCATGGCGCTGGGCCTGACCAACTACCTGATCGACGCGGGCATTCCCGATGCGGCCATTGAGTGGGTGCAAGGCGTGATACCCAACAAGTGGGTCTTCCTGCTGGTGCTCAATGTGTTCCTGTTCATCGCGGGCGCGCTGATGGAGATCTTTGCGGCCATCGTGGTGCTGGTGCCCTTGCTGCTGCCAGTGGCACTGAGCTACGGCATAGACCCGGTGCACTTTGGCATCATCTTTCTGGCCAATATGGAACTGGGCTTTCTGTGCCCGCCTGCCGGCATGAACATCTACTTTGCCTCGGCCATGTTCGACAAGCCGGTGCGCTACGTGGCCGCTGCGGTGTTGCCCGCGTTGCTGGCGATCTTTCTGGGTACGCTGGCCATTGCCTGGGTCCCGGCAACCGCAACCTACCTACCCAGCTTGCTGTTACACAACGTGCGCTGAGTTTGCCCGCAGACCCTGGATCAGCGTCTGCACCGCGTCCACAGTGAATTCCCCGGCCTCTGTTCTGGCCAACACTTCGCCTGGGCGCAGACATATGAATTCGGCTACCTCACCATCCTGGTTGTGTGGCGCAAAGCCATTCCGCAAAGTGAGGTTGAACACATGCAGGATCTCGTCATGCCAGCCCTCGCGCTCCAGGCGCGATGTGCGCACCTGTCCGGCGGCCTGCAGCGCGTGCCCCTGCAAGCTGAACAGACCGGCCTCTTCCGCCAGCTCACGCTGCAGGCAGTCCTGTACCCTCTCGCCACTGGGCAGGCCGCCTGCTGTGACGTTGTCCAGCATGCCCGGGTCCGTCGCCTTGGTCAGCGCGCGCCGGGCGCACCATAACCTGCCATCGGGCAAGAAGCCATTCACATGCACCGCATGGCTGAGCATGCCCAGGAAACGGAAACCCGAACGCTCCACATCCAGCAAAGCCGGCACGTTCAAGTCCGGCGTCATGCAGTCGGCATGCCAGAAGCTGAATCGCTCATTACGCCAGCCCGGCAGCAAGCCCTGGGCACGCGCCTGCAGCAAGGCGTTCTGTAACTGCGCGCTGCGCTGTTCACGTGTTGCGCACTCAACCTCCCACACCAGGCCACCCGGTGTGAACCTGCATGGCGCAAGCTGCTGCGCCAGCCAGTGGGCCCGCTCGGGCGAAAGCAGGCCCAACGGACGGTCGGCACAGTACCAGCGCTGGAAGTCGCTGGGTGCGGGTGCAACGGCCTGCGAAGACAGCGCAAACAGGCGGTGTTGCCCTGGGTCACTCAGAGCGTTCAGAAAGGCGATGGGGCCAAGGCTTTGCATGCGCGGCATCTTAGCGGAGGGCTAGGATTTCCCCAATGGTAGAAAGACGGCATATGCCGCATCATTGAGAGGTGCGCGACACCGATCTCATCTCAATAGTCGCCCCCTTGGAGAGAATGGAATACAGGAATGAAGGTACTCATAGTAGAAGATCAATTGCGACTGGGGCGGCTTCTGCAACAAGGCATTCAGGAGTGTTTCTACACCGCAACACTGGTTGGAAGTTGCCGCGCGGCGCGCGATGCGCTCTGCGAAACCGGGTATGACGCCGTCGTACTCGATTTGGGGTTGCCCGATGGTGACGGCCTGGATTTGCTGCAGGAGTGGCGCAGAAACGGTTTCACCGAGCCGGTGCTGATTCTGAGTGCGCGCGATACGGTCGTCGACCGTATCAAGGGGCTTGACATTGGCGCCGACGACTACTTGCCCAAGCCTTTCAGCCTCGAAGAGCTGCTGGCCAGAATCCGTTCACTGTTGAGGAGGCATTCAGCCGTCAAGGAGACCGTGCTTGAATACAAGGGAATCCGGCTGGATCTACTGGGCCATACCGTGCAGATTGATGGCAAGCCGCTGGACCTGACCAGCAGGGAATATGCGCTGCTGGAGATCTTCATGCAAAACGTCGGCCGCATATTGCCGCGCACACTCATTTCCGAAAAGATATGGGATGCACACTACGATGTGGACACCAATTTGCTGGATGTGTACATGAGCCGTTTGCGTACCAAGCTGGATGCGTTCTCCGGCCAACCATTCTTCAAGACGGTGCGCGGTGTCGGCTATCAACTTATCTGACCAGAGCGCCAACGCTGGAGGCATTCTTGCGCTGGAGCCAACGTCGCCCGCGCCCAAGTGGCGACTCCAGCTGCCAAAGTCCATTGGCACGCGTCTGACCCTCTGGTACACATTGGCAGTCACGGTGACGCTGACATGCGTGTTTGTGACGGGCTATGTCCTGCTGCAAAACCACCTGATCCAGGGCCTGGACGTTCAAAACAGCTCCCAGCTCAAAGTCATCAAGATCCATGTATTCCGTGAATTTGATCCCAATGACCCTCAACTGCTGGAGAAGCGATTGCGCGTGTCATCGGACCGCACTGCCGCACTCTTCTATATTGACATTCGTGATACCGAGAAGGGAACCGTCTTTCAGTCCCGCAATCTGGACGGAAGAAACATTCCGGGTGCGAACGGCGAGCGCCCCTTTAACCTGACCATGGATGGAATCGGTGAACTTCGCGTAGCCGAGTTCTATGTCAAGCCCTTTGCCATCAAGATCGGCACGCCGCTGTCCGATGCGTTCACCCGCAGTCCGAACTGCTTCTCTTCCCCAAACTTGCGGCTGATGTCCGCCGAGGCACCGAGTTGCCCGAATCCGTTGCCGGACATGGAGACAGACGAAATGTCTTTGTCTGCGGGGCGTTTGGTCAGCAAATTGATGATGCCCGCGGGACTGGCCAGTCCAAACATCAGCGCATTCGCGCCTTTGAGTGCTTCGATCTTTTCCTTGTCTTCGGTGGGAATCGTGATGACGTTTGTGATGGCCAGACCACCATTGAGACGGTAGTTCGTATACAGGCCAAGCTGGATGCCGCGGAACTTCACGCTGGCGTTGGCGCTCCCAGCGCCGTTGTTGCTTGCCACACCGGCCACGTTCTTGACAGCGTCGCTATACCCTTCCTGCTGATCCCCTGCTTCGATCTGTTCACGGGACACGACCACCTTGGTCTGTGTCGATGCTTCAATCTCACCAACCGCATGCGAGGCGGAAGTTCCACCCTCCTCCACAGTGGCAGCCGGAGGTGCTACAGAGTCAGCCGCCATTGCAACTCCGATGGGGAACCCTGTGCCAACCACGCCCAAGGTCAGGCAAAGTATTTTTGAAAAGTGAAGTTGTTTCGCATTCATGTTCTAGTGTCTCCGGTAAATATATTGTTTCTAGTATTGAATTCCGTATCGCCCGCGGTGATGGGTCACAAGCCCTGTTGATGACCCACAAGGCAGCGCATATTGCTTGCCGAACCTGTAGGCAACCTGAAGGATTTCTTAACTTTTATTCAGGATTCAGGCGCATCGCGCTTGAGGAATGCCTGCCATGTATCTGGCGCAGCAGTTCGCAGGGTGCATTGCGCAGCCCCGCTTTTCGCCGTTCAGTAATTTTCCCGGCGATAAATCAGTTTACTTTTGTAGACGCCGAACATGGCCTGCGCAAAAGGGTTGGTCGCGGATGCGCCATTCCACGGATATTTGAGCCAGGGCGCGGCTGCAGAGGTTGGGCCCGGCCCGGCTGCACCCGTGGAAACACACTGGTTTCCGGCCGCTGAACCATCCAGATTGAGCGTGACGCACAAGCTGCCGGTGGCAGTGGCTTTGGAAAGCGCCCCGGTCCAGGGCGCCTTGTAGGGGCCGCTTCCAGAGGCACTCAGGGCGACAGAAGAAGTGCAGGAGGAGATGGCGGCACTGCAGGCTGGCGCCGACGTGGTAAAGGCAAAGTTGGAGGCAGCAAGTGTGGTGCAGGTGTCGGGGTAGCTGCTGTCACTGTTCTTCCAGACGGAAGCATCGTAGTACTGCGCCTGCACCGCAAGCGCCAAAGGCAACTGCTCGGATCCATACACATTGAGCATCCGCAGTCGCCCGCTCACAATGGTGGCTGTTGCTTCCGTGGCGGTGGCAGAGGTCCCGTCGCTGCCTGTGGCGGAGGTGACGCCGTCGGTATCTGTGACTCTGAGCTTGACGGGGGAAGGAGCCGTAGCCCGGTTGCTGAAGGTGTAAGTCGCGAGGGACGATGTGTAGACGCCCGCATTGAAAGTGGATAGCGCTGTGGTCGCAAACGCGCCTGCCGCTCCGTTGGGGTCGGTCAGCGCCACGGTGTTGGACAGGCCAGCATTGGCATAGCGTGTCAGCGTGCTGCCCGAAGCATCCTTGGCCGTCACGGTCATGGTGAAGGGCTGGCCCGAATAGGTGAACGTGTTGCAGCCCTGGCTGGTGATCACGGTATCAAAATGGTCGGGCACGAAACGCCCTACCGAAACTGCACTGGATACGATGGTCCGCTCCGCCGTGGTGGAGTCTGCGGCATCGACCGCCGAAAAGCTCGCGTCCTGAAGCACCAGAGCAAAGGAGCCAATGTCGTTGTAGCTGGCATTGTTGGAAGACAGCACCCCCGATGCAAACGTGCCACCCAGCGTCAGGCTGCCTTGCGACGCGGTGCAGGCAGCGCCCGAACATTGCGATAGCACTACGCTTGGCGTGCCAGCATAGTTGGTGGTGGTGGAGCCCGATGCGTTGGTGGCCGCTGCGCTAAGGCGGAATGGCCTGCCAGCCTTGTGAATCGGGGTTGCCGCCGTGGGCGGTGTTGTCCACGACGTTGTCCCTAACGTGTTGACCGCGCCCGCCGTGGACGATGTTCCGTCGGTTGCAGTGACCGCGGTGAAGGCCGATGGCCGGATCGCAAAATTGTCGCTGGAGCAGCTCTGCGAGGTGGCGGCGCCGCTCGCAGGGTAGCTGATGCGGATGCGTGCGTTGGCATAGGCGTTGGCAACCGCAGGCAGGGTGACTTGTGTTTCTCCGCTGGCGTTGAGCGTGAGCGAGGACGACACCGTAGCGATGAGCGGGTAGCTTGCGCAGGCACCTGCAGACGCATCGACGACCTCCACCTTCACCGGGCCGGTGAAAGACGTTTGCAACGCCGTCTTGCCTCCATCAAACGCTCCCACAGTGAGAGCACAGGCTCCGCCATAGACGCAGATGCCCGTATTGCTTGCCACGTGCGTCTTGATCCGGGCAGCGCCCGCAATGGCCTGCGCAGCGGTGTATGAGGTCTCGTAGGCATCAAACGAAGCACCGCAGGACGGCGTGGCAAAGCTCATCTCGATGCCATTGGCGCTGCCACCCGAACTGCTGCCACTGGCGCGGTAGTAGTAGGTGGTTCCGCAACTCAGCCCAGAGACGCTGCAGGAAAACGCCTGCGTGCTGCTGCCGTTAAACGAATTGCTGGCTGGCGTACAAGCCGTCGTGTAGCTGCCGGTAAATCCGCTGTAGCCAAATGTGACTGTGGTCGCCACGTTGTTGGGATTGACTGTGCCATTCAGCACCGCACTGGTTGCGGTAACCGACGTGGCGGCACTGGTGCTGACGATGGGTGCCGTATTCGATACGGTGACGCTGGCACTGGCGGTCGGCGTACCGGACGTGTTGGCAGTGATGGTATTGGTCTTGGTTCCGATACCTGTGGAGTACACCGTCAGGAGGGCGGACCGCGTGGAGTTGGCGTACAGGGGATTGACCGAGGTCGCCGCAGTCCAGGTCACGGTACCCGCGCTATTGGTGCAGGTGTCCGGCGCGGTAACCGCACAGCTCACAAAGGTCAGCCCTGCTGTGGTCAGGTTGTCGGTCACCACCACGTTGGACTGCGTGGTGCCGGTCAGGGGGTTTTGCGCGTACAGCGTGAAGGTGAAGTTGGTATTGGTGTTGACCGTCGCCGTGTTGGCCACTTTGGTCAGCCCGACCTGTGCGGGCTGTGTTGCATCGTTGCTGCCGCAGATGGAGTTGGCACTGTTGGCAGTCTGTGCGCCCGTCCAGGCGCCGGTTCCGTCCGGGGAGCGGAACCAGTCCTTGTTGCCGTTGCCGGCCCAGGTGCGGCTGTATTTGGCTCCGTAGGCTGATTCGATGGTGGGGCAACTGGCGTAATTGGTGCCCGCCCCATAGAACGAGTTGGCATTGCCCAGCCGAAGCACGTCGATGATCTGGTTGGTGCCGGATGACGTGTCATACAGCACGAAATTCAGGTCTGAGTTGGGATTGGCGTTGTTGATGAATGAGCCAATCGAGGCATCGGGAATCTGTATCCAAGGGGAGCTTTGGCCACAGGTGTTTTTGGTCGTATCGGTGAAGACCGTCTTCAGGCTGGTCACCTTGCTGGCGGACGCCGTCAATGCGCCACTACTGGCCTTGTAGACGGCTATGTTCCAGCCTGCAAAATTGTTGGTCGCGGCAACCACCGTGGGGTCCAGCACCCGCAGCTCCAGGTAGGTTGTGCCGCTGGCTGGATTCTGGACTTCGTTGAACACCACGGAGCCCAGATAGGGGGAACAGGCGGCCCAGAGGTTTGCGCTGAGCCAGAGCCCGACGCAAAGGATTGCGCAACGCATCGATCTAGTGGCGCGCATGGCTGGCCGTGAACGCAAAGGGCACCGAACTTTAAATGTGATTTATTTACATTTAGTATACCGACTACCTTCCCGCTCTGCGCAGTGCGCTTCAAGCTCACCACCACCCCAGCCTCCGGTGGCCTCTTGATATTTGAATCGGGAGATCAGTAGTTCAGGTGAAGCAACGCGGGCACCAGGCGCGGATCACGCAGCTTCTTCGCCCACCACTGCAATGCGGGCCCGGCACGGTGCGAGTGCCAGCCCACAAACAGCAGATTCGGTTCACGCGGGTCTTGCGTCTCCAGCGCGACCAGCGTGCCTTGCGCCAGGTGCTGGCGCACTTTCTCCAACGGTAGCCAACCCACGCCCAGGCCTGCCACCTGGGCGGCAATCTTGGCGCGCATGCTGGGCATGGCCAGCCGCTCCTGGTGCGTCTGCACACCGTAGCTGCGGGCCATGGCCAGGCGCGAGGTGTCGGCTACTACCACCGAACGGTGCGCAGATATTGCCTCCATCGACAGCGGCTGCTCTTCCTGCGCCAACGGGTGCCGCGGTGACACAGCAAACACCCATTCCAGTTGCGTCAGCTCAAACCACTGCAGATGCGCCATCGCCGGCGGTTCGTTGGTGGCGGCCACTACCAGGTCCGCACGCTGGTCCAGCAGAGCCTCCCAGGTACCTCCCAGCACTTCGTGCGCGAAGCGCAGGCGCACCCCGCTGTTGAGCGCATCAAAGTCGGCTACCAGGGGCAACAAGGCTTCGATGTTTGCCAGCTCATCGGTAGCAATGCGCAATTCGGACTCCCAACCGCGTGCCACCTGTTTGACACGCTCCGTGAGGTGCCGCGCCTGGGCATGCAGCTGCGCACCTTGCTCGACGAGCAGCTGCCCTGCAGGCGTCAACGCGATGCGATAGCCCGCCCGGTCAAACAGAAGCGCGTCCATTCGTTCTTCAAGTTGGCGTGCTGCATACGACACAGTGGATGCAGCCTTGCCTAAACGCTCGGCCGCACGCGACAGACTGCCAGTAGCGCGCACCGCTTCCAGCAGTTGCAAGTCTTCAAGGCTCAACATATTCGATTGTTTCGTACAAGTTTATCGAGATTATGGCGTCTGTAGCTCAAGCAATTGCAAGAAACTTCATTCCATCAACTCGGAATGAGTTGAGAAACCCTGAAATACATCAACGAAACAACCGAAGGAATTATCATGAACCGCTTTGAAGGAAAGAACATCTTGGTCACCGGTGGCAGCAGTGGCATAGGCGCTGCTGCCGCCATCGCCTTTGCACGTGAAGGCGCCCGCGTGGCCATTACCGGACGCGACGCCGAAGGCCTGGCCCGGGTGAAAGCCGAACTCGGCCCGAACGCGCTGGCCCTGGTCAGCGAGGCCGGCGACGTGTCGGCACAGACCGCGTTGGTAGCCGAGCTGCAAGCGCAGATGGGTGTGATTGACGGCGTATTCATCAACGCCGGCACAGCCAAGTTCGGCCCACTGGCACAGATCGACGAGGCGCTGTGGGACAGCAGCTTTGACACCAATGTCAAAGGCCCCTACTTCCTGATCCAGCGCCTGGCTGCGCTGATGCCCCGCGGTGGCGCCATCGTGCTGAACGGCTCCATCAACGCCCACATCGGTATGCCGAACTCCAGCGTCTACGCCGCCAGCAAGGCCGCGCTGATCTCGCTGGCCAAGACCCTGTCTGCCGAGCTGCTACCTCAAGGTGTGCGCGTCAATGTGGTGAGCCCCGGCCCGGTGACCACCCCGCTGTACGGCAAGCTGGGCCTGTCACCCGACCAACTGCAGACCATGGCCACCAGCATCCAGACACAGGTGCCACTGGGCCGCTTCGGCACCCCGGAAGAAATCGCCGCCACGGTCCTGCACCTGGTGTCCAAGGAGTCCGCCTTCATCGTCGGCACAGAGATCATCGCTGACGGCGGCATGAGCCAGATGTGA
This sequence comes from Rhodoferax sp. GW822-FHT02A01, assembly GCF_038784515.1. NCBI lineage: Bacteria > Pseudomonadati > Pseudomonadota > Betaproteobacteria > Burkholderiales > Comamonadaceae > Rhodoferax > Rhodoferax sp. GW822-FHT02A01. The sequence goes on along the minus strand of NZ_CP152376.1, from coordinate 3,842,957 downwards.
GACTGCTACTCGGCGGTGACTGCGACGGGGCTTGGCGTTGGACCGTGGACTAACAAAAGCCATGGGCTGACGCCGAGTGGGTCTGGGAGCTGGCGACGACGCAAGTTATTGAGGACGCCAGCACCTTGAAAGCGGCTTTTGTTCGGGGCTGGGATGCTGCTGATCTACTTCCGCTTAGGGCTGCCTGCGGTCTTTGCTGTTAGCATTTACCCTCCTCTTGGCAGCCCCAGCGTACACGAGGGCATGTGCTTTGCACGGGCTTGTTCCATTAAAAGCTACTACGCGGTTTGTCTCGAAGTGGGGAAATGACACAAAGTATGAGGTAGAAACTGCTTTGTTCGATGGCGAACGCAGTCGTTTTATCGCTTGTTTTAATAATTAGAGTTCTCAGGGATGGATACCAATGCAATTCAGTAAGCTAGTTTGGAGCACCAAGCTCCGCGCAGTGGCGTGTTTTATTTTCGCTGTGGCTTTGATTGGCTGTGGCGGCGGCGGCGGAGCCAGTAGCAGTAGCAGTGGTGGCGGCGCTTCTACACAGGGACCAAGCAAACAATATGGCTTTTCTGGAACTTTGACTGGACTGACAGCCAATCAAAAAGTCGTCATAACGAACACTAACGCGGTTAGCGGCGGAGTGACTTCAACGATATTGACATCAAGCTCACCATCCTCCCAAAATTTTGTTCTGCCTTCCACAGATTTACCAGGAACACCATATAACTTTACTGTTAGCCCACAGTCATATGGATCCACTTGTTCTATTTCAAATGGCAGTGGAATAATGACGGCTAATGATGTAACCAATATTGCGATAAACTGCTCTCAAACACAGCCGAGCAAGTTCGAATATGTTGCAAATTTCGGCGACAATACAATTTCCGCATATTCCATTAACACTGGCAATGGCGCCCTCACTGCAGTATCTGGCAGTCCTTTTACCGCGGGCACCAATCCAGTTTCTATGGTGATTGACAATTCAAATAAATTTGTCTTTGTTGCAAATTCAACCAGCAACAATGTTACGGCATATAAAATTGATAGCAGCACCGGCGCATTAACACAGGTTACAGGGAGTCCGTTTGCAGCAGGCGCAAACCCCATATCGATTGCAATTAACCCAACTGGCCAGTATGTGTATGTCGCAAATAGAGGGGGAAGCGGAAGTGTGACTGCTTATTCTATAAATAGCACAACGGGAGTTTTGACACCAATCACCGGCAGTCCCTACACCGCAGCAGCCAACCCACAATCATTGATTGTGGATCCGGCTGGGAATTATTTATATGTCGCTAATGCTGTATCCTCAGTTTCTGTTTTTTCAATTAATAGTAGCAATGGCACTCTTTCCGAAATATCGGGAAGCCCATTTGCCGCCACGTCCATATTAAGTCATATTACCATTGATCCAACCGGTGCCTTTTTGTATGCAGCGACTACGAACAGCCCTACCAGCAGCATAACAGGGTACAGCATTGACAACATCACGGGGAAGTTGACGCTAGTATCATCTGGCCCCTTTGCTTCCGGCAACTGGACTATGGGTTTAACAATTGACCCTAGTGGAAATTATATGTATGCGGCAGACTTTGGCAACAATAGTATTTCTGCCTTTTCAATTAACAGAACATCAGGACTATTGACCTCAATTGCATCGAGTCCGTTTCTTACAGCGGGTGGCTCAGGGCCGGAATCAATAGCTTTTGATGTTTCAAGTAATTTCGTCTATATAACCGATATCTCGGGAGGAGTCCTGTTGTATTCCTATAACTCTGCTACTGGAGCGTTGACATCTGTTTCCAGATATGCAGCAGGCAATAGCCCCGCCTTTATAGCAATCACTCACTAGCAGATAAATTTCTGAAGATTACGATAATTATTTTTTTGCAATTCAATAGCACTTATATTGGCGGTGAACAATAATTGATTGATTTTTATAAATTACAATTTTTATAGCACCTGACGCAAAAGGGCCCTTACCGTGGGCGAGAAGCTGGGGCTTGGGGATGCGGTGCTGCGTCGAATTCTGAACCACACTGCTCCCAAAACCGACGTTTTGCACCGTCACTATGTTGGGCTGAATGAGGGGGATGTGGCTGGGGCGCTGAAGTTGATTCAAGAAGCGCTGTGCGGGTTGTTGGTACATGCCCGCCAAGATGTCTAGGCAGCGCTTTGGCGGTGCCGTAACGAGGGCTTAAGAGGTTGCGGCCCGAATTAATCGGATGGCTCTGGCGTCACTGGCCTTACGAATTGCTTAAAAAGTCTGCAATTTGACTGCTTCGGGCTGGTAGTTGACATTCCCGGCGCTCCAAAGCTGTCATTTCTTAACCGGGCTCAGCCTTCGCCATCGGGTTGTCCTCGCCTAGAGCGCAAGAAAATGGCCTTCATTACGTAGTACCCGCTCGGAGTACGACTGCGAGGTGGGTCCGCAAGGACACCATCCATATCTATCAGGCCGTTTGATAGATACTTTATCGAACGAAATTTTGCTGGCCAAATGCTGAAGAGCACAACCGAAGCACCAACAGTCATAGCTTGGGCAATTGCCTCTTGGTGTACGCCGAGGTTTCCTTTTGTTGCAAATTCAGAAAACCCAATAGTTTCGAATCCTTGCCTGCGCCACTCTTCAGCATCTTCGGAAAGATTTTTGCTCATTAGCACCTGAATATCAGGACACTCAACCGACCGGGTTGCATCGGGAAGACTATCGCCAATAGGTCGGAAATGTTCGGCAAAGAGAGTGTGCGAAATGATGTTCACGGCTCAGTTTCGATTAAACCTTCTGTCAGCTATCGCGGCATAAGAGTACCCCAGATTGCCCACCGTGTTCATTCCGATTCAACCCAAAAGTGCTTCGTCAAACCATACGTCCTGATGGCCGCTGTCGTCGATGAGGAATCGGTAGCCAGGTGGAAGCACAAGATATTCACGAACTTGCGGGAGGTGCCTATCGATATGCTCAACGTGAAGTGGGGAATAAAAGTCTTCAGCCTTTGATGGCTCTCCGCCACACCAAAGATACCAGCCATTTGTATTCCCTTCCGCAGGAATCCGTAGGCCATTAATTGGCATCTGGCCAAGCGTACTAAATGCAATACCCAGCTTAGTCCACCCTTCGGGAACGAGTAGCGTGTGGCCGTTGAGTTTGCAGATTTCTTGAATGGAAGTAAGGGACATATCGTTCTAGAGATTGATACTCAAAGACCGCTATCGCGGCTTACTTGCCTTCAATTCGAATGTCCTTGTGGGTGTGGTCCTTATCGCGAGCCTCCTTTGGCATGTTGTCTTTGCGATAACCGTACCAAATTGTTGCGACACCGTACGCAAACCCGGCGGCCTGCCAACCCCAACGGGAGAAAGGGTGCATATCATCGGAAAAGAACAACCACAAGTTGAACGCAATCAGCAGCGGACCCAATACGTACGGCGGCAACTTTTCCCACGGTAATAGTGCAAGTCCCATTCCTTACTCCCAAACAATTGGCATCTTGAGTCGTGTCGCCATCGATTACACATCAAATCAGAGTGGAATATCGAAGGGCTGTTTTCGCGGCGAACCGGCGGTACGCCTTCATTGACATTCTGCCACCAGCAACGGGCTGGAAGCCGACTTCAAATTTTCTCTAAAGCCGACATACGAAGTCAGTTTTCCCTGCGGTTGAGAAGTCCGGCAATTGCGGCGATTATCACCAGTGGCAGTGCCGCAATTGGGATGGAAAGGTAGATTGCCATGCCCATTGATTCATGAGTTTGTGCTGTTCCTAGATAGACCAGTATGGAGATGAATGCAAGTGACAACGCCATTACCGCGTGAACTCGAATACCTTTCTCTGAATTTTCTGAAATCTTTAGGGACGCCAAAAGCATCAGCCATGGGCTTGTTGTCCATAGCAAAAATCCAAATGATGCAAGACTGAGATTAGGTGACACCCAAACCATCAAGGCAGCATTGAACGCAATTCCAACATAAGAGGTTCGAGCCGTAAGTTTTTGGATGGAACTAATGTTTAGCATTAATTGTTATTCACTCATAGGGAATGGCTAATTTCGTGGCAAAGTGACGCCTCATCAAAGTCCCTCTTTGAGGTACTTCTCATAAGGTACAAAAATTTGCTCAATCATGTCTGTACCCGGAATAAGAATCCATCCAGCAACTGTCAAAATTACCTTCACGAACAAGGGAAATTGGTCCCAATACCGAACTCCAGCCACAGCTGCCGCAATCCATGCAACCAAGATGATTAATAACCTAATTCGAAAATGCATGTACTGAGAGCGTGACATTTTCGCGGGGCATGCTCCCTTGGGATTAAAAATGTTCATAGAGAAGGTTTGGCGAGTTGACTGAGTCCGCATCCGAGGTATTGTGACCGTCAGGGCATGGCCTGAACATCCCTTAAACGGGTGAACTTCTCGGAAGTCCGCCTTCTCGGCAATGTTGAATTCAGACTTCCGCTATAAAACCTCTGGCGACTCGCACCAATACGCAAGCTCGTCAACTCTCCAATCTCCCAAAAGTCCGAATCTAAATCGCAGTTTGATGTCAAACATCTTTTCGCGATGGTTTTTAGCCGTGAAGGAGATGGTAGGATTTTGCCTATGCATTTCAAAGTTTGAAGTTGCCCAGTCCGTGACTTGAAGCCCTCGCTCAGTGAGCCAGGAAGATGCACAGGAAATAGCCTTTGAACGCCAGTAGCAGTGACTTGCATATGCGACCCCAACAAGAAAGAAGAGCCCGAGCAAATTGTCAATAGACATTTGGAATTCAAATTCCCAAAAACGACATTTTCATGGAACTATGCACATTCTGATGCATTAAGCCGTGGATAGTCGCCCCAATTGTGCAGCTCAGGGGATGTCCGCTTCCGCGGCTTTCCAGAAGTCTCGGTAAGTACGGGCTTCTTTAAATGCAATCGCCATTGGCACATGCAACAAAGAGCCATAAAACAAGTCCAAAAATGGACACGATTGGCAAGGCGATGCACATTGAAACAACCGCGACAAAAACCTTCGTTCGTCGCCTAAGCAGCATCAAGGAAAAGCCAATTGAAAATACGCTTAGACCAACGATGCCTGGCATCCAAGTCCCTTTTAGCATCCTAACTGGCCCCCAAACATATGTCGAGTAAACAAGCACGCCGAGCACAGCGAACGCCAAGCACACCGATACTGCAAAATCGGCAAGCAAAACGCGGTTATGCGGGGCTACCCCAAAGCCCTTTTTTGTCAGCAAGGCCGCGACCCCAACTACGAACAGAAACAAAAACAATAGTTCAAGCATGGTGCATCCCAATTGAGCACGTTTGGCAATGCCAATTTTGGCTCTGATGTTGAGTGTCTGCTATCGTGGCTTTCGCGACATTTCTGCTAAAGCCCAAAGCACTTCCAGCCCATTTTCACAGTTCCTTCGCAGCAGACCAGACAAAATCTTTGCCGATTGCTTGGTACCAGCTTCTGAACAACTTACGATCGGTTTCGAAGGGTTCTGCCAATGTATCGCGAGGGTCTTCACTCAATGAATAGGCCATGCCTTCTACAAACCAAGACGGTTTGAGCAACAGTGGAATGACACCAATCTGTTCGCCTTGAAGGACATGAATCATTTCATGGCGGACGTAATAGTTCTTCCATGCTCTAGGACCAACTACTGTACCAAAGCGTGCGACAGTCACTGCTGAGCGTGCGCCTAGTCCAAACGTCTCAGCGCAAGTGATGGTCGAGCAAAAAATCACTTTGGGTGTTGACCGCAGCGGCATCAATTTGGACGCTACGAACGCTGTTCCTTCGATGTACAGGGAAATAGCCTCTTGGTACCTAGTCATGTCATCCACACAGACGTTTTCTTGTGGGCAGGAGATGCCGACAAGACCGGGGGCGACAACCCGGACAGGCTTTACCAGAAACCATGCTGTCAATGGAACAATGACAAAGATGAGTACTACCAGTCGTTTGAGTGACAGGGATTTCATTTAACTTAATTTTCCCTGCATGGCATTGGCAGGACGCTTTTGGGTAGGCCACTGCATTTCCAAATCAGCTTTCCCTGCTCAACGTGCGGCGTTAAAAAGACAACCGCAACTGGGTCCTCACTTGCTAAGACAATGGTTCCATCGGATGTCACCATTCCGCTACGAACGCGCTGGGTAAGTTCAACCTGTATTCCTTTGCCTATGTTTTCAAGCGTCTTTTGCGACTCAAAGCGCTCGTCCATTTGGGTGCGGTAGGAAGAACCAGAAAGCATTAGCTCGGCGACTTTGTTACGAGGGGTATAGCACTCAGTTTGCAATACAGAAAATGGAATGCTTGCCAATACGACCAGTACAGATAGCGAAAACAAGTCATAGATTGCGAATCCAACCAATCTGAGCACATCTCTTGCCCGTTGGACTGGGGCTATTGCAAGATGATTTACCCACAAAACAATGCATACGGTTATCGCCAAATACGCTGTAGACCAATACCTAGGTTCGGTTGAGCAGCCACCAATGCCAATGCTAAAGAGCAAAGCCAACCAGAGTCCTATGAGAATCGTGGTCAACTTCCAGTTGAACTCCTTTAGGGGGCGTCGCAATGCCTTCGATCGCTTGAAATTCACCTAGAACTCCCTAATTCATGCACTCTGCTCTGCGTCATGGCGAATTCTAAGGGTCGAGGACTTCACAATTGGGCAGTGGTTGTAAATGGCAGCTATCGCGGCTTATGCGTCTTCCATTTGAACTGGTCCAAATTGCCCGGTCAGTGCTTCGATAAACATCCCAAGGAATTTGAAATAGTTCCCGCTTCTATCTGACAAGAGTCCAGTGGGCAAAATCTCACAATCAAACGCAAACGCCTCACCATTGCGCGGTGTGAAAACAAAGAAATCTTCTTTGTCCTCCACACCCACAAGTTCGCTGAAGCTTCGTAAAAATATCCGTACGTCCGATGCCTCAGCGTACTGGAACCTAAAGTGTTGTCGTAGCCCCATTCTGCGTTCCTATCTCTGTCCGGAATAGCCGTAATTGGAGGGTAATCGAAAATGTCGGCTTTCGCGGCAATGTTGAATTCAGACTTCCGTTACAAAACCTCTGACGACTCGCACCAATACGCAACCTCGTCAATTCTCCAATCTCCCAAAAGTCCGAATCTAAATCGCAGTTTGATGTCAAACATCTTTTCGCGATGGTTTTTAGCCGTGAAGGAGATGGTAGGATTTTGCCTATGCATTTCAAAGTTTGAAGTTGCCCAGTCCGTGACTTGAAGCCCTCGCTCAGTGAGCCAGGAAGATGCACAGGAAATAGCCTTTGAACGCCAGTAGCGGTGACTTGCATATGCGACCCCAACAAGAAAGAAGAGCCCGAGCAGATTGTCAATAGACATTTGGAATTCAAATCCCCCTAAACCACATTTTCATGGAACTATGCACACTCTGATGCATTAGGCCGTGGATAGTAGCCCCAATTATGCAGGTCAGGGGATGTCCGCTTCCGCGGCAGACTTGAACATCAGTCTACAACGCATCGCTAGTCTTCCTTATCTCAACGCCATTGAAGCGACCTTGCCCATCAAACGTGTAAAAAGCCTCTACATCCGTTCGAAATGGCATCCAATAGTGGCCAAGCAGAACAGTGGCGAAACTCTCACCGCCAGTCGCCGTGGGCGGATATTCACTGTTTGGCTGAACATGGACGTGATTCACTGTGATTCGACCTCCTCGATGCTCGACATTCAGCCGTACCGCTGCGTCCGTTGAACCTAGTGGGGTCTCACGAAGGATGGACCATCGTATTACGCTGCCTGGAAAGAACAAGATTCCACTTGGAGTAACGGCGACAGCAATAACGCCAGCCAACAGCACAACGGCAATGAAAAAGCCCAACTTGTTGGTGTTAATTTTCATCCAGGCCTTTCCCCCTTATGTCGGCTTTCGCGGCATAGACGCATTCTGATGCCGATGGCTATGGTGCACAAGGGCTGAAACCGGTCCCCTACGGAAGTACAGCCAATTCACACAATCAACCCAAAGTAGAAGTATTCGCATAGAGGAACCGGACCATCGTCGCACGACTTGCCGACCAATACCATATATCGCGGTTTAATCTCTCTGCCCTTCGAAATCATGGATTAGCTGGCGTGGACCCATATTCATCACTCCATAACTGATCGAGGGCTTTGGCTTTGGCGCAAACATCTTCATCGCTCGTGCGTTTCAGAATGACCATGGCTTTTTGCGCGATTGCTTGCTTAGCCACATTAGGAGCGTCTGAGAAAGCCATGGTATAGGCAAATAACTTCGCCTTACAATTCTGCGTCCCTAGAGACTGCTCACCGGATGGCTTCTCATCGACTTTAATTTGTAACCGCCTAACCGTTGCGTTATCAGCGTTCGCTTCGTCAGTTAACCCTAAATGAAGAAAGGAATTGCTGCGCATGCGATAGGCTTCAATATAGTCAGGCTTGAGACGGATAGCTTCGTTAAAAGCTGCAATTGCTTCCACATCCCTATGCAGTTGAGATAATCGGACCCCGCGGTTACGGTAGAGGTAGGATTTGTCAGAAATTGTTCCTTCTCTTTTATATGCTTCGATAGCCTGTCCCCACGCTTCGAAGGCGTAATCGAGGTCTTCTCTTTTCGCCGCATTGTCAGCAGCCTTCGCCCACTCTATTCCAGTTTTTGGCTCGTTGGCAGTAGCAACCGGACGCAAGTCCGCCTTTGCAGGTTGCTGCGCTCCCGATGAAACAGGGTCGGCAGGTCCCGCCATAGGCACTGCAGGTAGTGATAAAAATGGAAGTATTGCGAAGATTTCTTTATGGCGAATCAAAAGGTCACCGATTTTCATAAGATGTTTTGGCAATGAGATTCAGATAGCAGGTTGACTTGGCTTTCCCCCGATTGGGAGATTCGATGTCTGCTTTTTGGCAGAATTTTGGAAGACCGCTGCTGGCACTGTCCCGTCGCTTGCTTCCTCCTTGCAAAGGTCTGCTTTCGCGGCATTTCTGCCTTAGCGAGGACTTGAAAGTTCTGCCATAACTGCCGCATCGTCTGTGACATAGAAGACTGGCTCCAACTTTCGATGCTCAATAATTTCGGTGATTCCACCGACAGTGACAATTTCATATTCCGGATAACCTTCTGGGTGACCGGACAACTTTGCTTTTCGCTGGAGCGGTATAGACCCTGTTAGATTACCCGTCACCTTTGAGACAACTGCTCCACTTCCATCTCGCATAGTAAATGTGGCAGTTCTGCCAGAAGAGTTTATCTGGTAGTCCATCGTCACTGAGACATTCGTGCGCTCTAGGTTGGGTGAAAGATTGAACCACTTTGGGAGTCTTGATTCGCTCGCAAGCGCAAACGATGATTCCGGTTGGCGTCCGCAGCTACCAAGCGCTAGGAACGCAAGGGCAATCATTCCAGCTGTATGAAGTCTAAAAAAACGGTTTGACATGGGAGTTGACTGAGTAGTATTCCCAGAAATTTATGATGATATGAAGATTCCGATAATCCCCGCCGTCAGCTGCAGTCAATATTGACGGTTCAATCTGGCCTCGTCTATCCGCTAATTGGGGGAGCCCGTTCAATGACTGCAATCGCGGCAATTTTGACTTTCATATTTTGGAGTGTCCATCCCATTAATGGGTGAGCCAAGTCACTACCATTACATGCAGACTGTGAACTCCCATACCCTTTTAATGCTTTATGCAATTCACGGCGCTTTGTGACTTAAGCGTGGATATAGGAATGCTGACCGCACTCCAGTCTGCTCGCGCACCACACAGGTCGCGACTGCCTTGAAATTTTATAAGTCCATCTTTGGCTGAAAACGTAAGGTCTGGGGTGGCCTTTGTCCCGTCACCAATGTATACATACTGACCATCCACACGGTCGGCATAGCCAGTTGCAGTGCAATAGTGATAGTTTGCCTGAACCGCCTCTACGCTGAACCAGTAGCGATTGCCTTTCACATTTTTGATTGAGAAGCAATCATAGGTATCAAGGCAGGACGGCCATTCATTGGTTTTCGGGTCTGGAACTCCACTACTCGTGCAATATGGACTCGGGACTTTGTAGGTGCCCTTGAGCATCTGCTCCGCTGCACTGACCTGAATCGATGCGCACACTGCAAGGAACAAAATGATATTTTTGTACATCTGGTATTTCAATGGTAGCCAACTGAAGCTCTCACTATTATGACCGCTTCCGCGGGCTTAGGCGTCACGTGCTCGCCACCGGCAAAGTGCACATCACTGCCAATGTCCAGACCAAAAACGGGATAATTAAGCCCAAGACTACCGCATGAAAATATGTTATCTGTCTTTTTTGATAAGGTCGAGAGGCAATGTGTGACGACCAAAAGAAAAGGGGCATCGCTACAAAGATAAAGAACAAGTTCAGATGCCCTGCTTTTTCCGCGATGCGGCTACCAAATAGAAGAACCAACGGAAGCACCCAGGCAAAAAGAAAATTCCGCCAGTGTTTGCGAACTGCATCGGAAAGTGAACCGGCTCTTTGTTCACTCATAGTTTGAAGTCGGAGTGTGTGGAAGATTTAAATCCAATTCTGACGTCCAATTTGAATGGCTGCTTTCGGCAATTTCGATGTAACGGCTACCGACAGTCCCGTGGCGACAGCGAACGGTCACGAAACCTGGCCCAGGGTCCGCTTTCGCGGCACTACTGACGTACCTGGGTCCTATGTATGTCATCGGTGTTTCTTCCCTATTCCTGAATTAGGCGGTATATAGACGTACTTGTCATTTCCGCGGCTTCTGGTATTCCAGGGAATATCGCAACTTCCGAAACTGGAGGCTAGGTCGCATCCGCAAGATAAGCAACCAACATCTATCGGCAAATCACAGTGTCCACGCTGGTAGCGAAAAAAGAGCGATGGCTTTTTGCTGAGGAATCGTTGATGAGCCACTCCGCATAAGTTCATCCGCATCCGAAGCACTCCAAATCCAGTTCTTAAACCGTATCGACGAATTGCTCTGAAGCCGATTTCCGAGCAACTGCATCTTCCTGTGTGCATGCGATATGCACAGACGAATCCTTTTAAAGGCGAGACGTACCGCTGGTACACACGTATTGCCCACAATGTGGCTCGACAGGTGGCGCTGTTCAAATCTGTGTGCACGTAATGAAAAGGAAATGGGAAGACCTACATTCTGCCCTTGCACAGTGCCAGCAGGAATCCCCCGAACGGGTGAGTCGAGGTGAAAGTCCGGTTTCGCGGCGAACCGGCGGTACACCGTCAATGGCATTCTGCCACCAGCAAAGGGCTGGTAGTTGACATTCCCGCCGCTCCAAAGCGGTCACTCAAAGATTCAATTCTGCGAAGCCAAAAATGCAGCGACCGTAGTGCGCTTAAGATGCGCAGCCCCCCGCCGTGTTGATATGAATCCGGATAGTAAAGAAGCCAATACTCCCCTGACCGTTCATCTCGCAAGTAAGTATCCCAGCCCGACGCGTCCGTGCCAAGCTTGGTCAATTGACTGGCTTTGACATACGCTTCATCTCCGACGTATTCGTCAATCATTTATTAAATTCCGCTATCGCGGTGATGTCGACGTTTTCTGATTTGTCGCGTGGAATATTGCACAAATTAAAAACACGTAGAGACCTATTCCGCGGAGGCTATTTCGTTGACCTGTGGGTCACTAATTATTGATTTGTTCCACTTCACTCGCATAAACCAAAATGCAATAGCCCCAATGGGAAGACCGACCGTAAGTACCCAGGGCGCATATTCCCCAGCTGCAAATGCGCCGGCGCCGAACAATTGATACTGAACTACTTGAAATCCGAAATCGCCCGTTGTCCAATTAACACTAATCGTACCAATGCCCCCGAGGATAAATAGAATCCACAGCCACTTTCGTTTTGGTATCGGCGTTCTAATGGATGTTATTAGTGTTACGAGGATAAATAGTGGAGTGAGAATTACAAAGGCAAATACCGAATATTGCAATGGAGATTTGCCAGCTAGCGAAAATTTATTTATTTCCTTCTGTGACGCTTGGGTCTGATATACGTGAAATCCCATGACCAAGAGCTTGCCGTTCACACGCGTCAAAACCACATTCGATACGACCCACCCGTGTTCGAAGTGATACTCGAAAGTGAAGTTCCCTTGCCAATTGGAATTTACTACATTGACTTGAGACCCAATTAGCTCCGTCGACAATAAGTTTCCCGAGGGAAAGTAGCCTGCAATCTCAATCAATTTCTCGTCTGGAACCTGACTTGCTAATGCAGGGTCAATTTGACTTTTCACTGATTCAAAGTCCTTGGATTGAATCTTTTGGAAGAACTCCTTTGCAAAGGTCGATTCCTCCTTGGGTACAAATGAACTTCCCATCAAATCAGCCAAAGAAAGCATTGAGGCAGTCAGTAGTCCCAGAGAAACAATCAAATTGCGCATCATTGGGACTAAATTGTTCAAAGAAAGTCCAACTTTTGCTAATGTGAGGAGCATGGAAAGTATGTGAATTGGCATTTCAGATGATTGACGGCTTTATTCTCTTCGTCTTCTAGCCGCCTGACCATCCCCCATTAGGGGGATATCTGCGAATGGCAGCTTCCGCGGTAAACCGGCGGCGGTGGCGGGCTGGGGATTCGGCCATGGAAGACTGAGTCGAAATCAAACGTCGATGGCTTCAATCGCAATCAGTCCGTTCTCACTATCCGTGAAATTATGCGTTTCGCATCGAACTTTGGTATTGGGCAAAAACTGCCAAGACTCCCCATTAGGCACATTTCCTTGCAGTAGGTAGACGTCATCTGCGACGTGTTTTGCCCGAACTGAACGCCAAACCGGGGTCCCTTCATCAAGTAGTGCCACAAAGACTTCATGTAACGTTGTCATCGCTCAAGTATCACCCGGCAGAAGTATTGCCTGAGATGTCCTCTCTCGCGGCGTAGTGGCATTAGTTCGCATATGAAATGAGCCAGCGGGCAATGGTCGCTGCCCCAACGATGGCACACACCGCCACTGCAAGAAGGAGCAAGGGAGGCATGTTTCTGCGTGCCTGGATACCATTTCCTTTGATTGGCTGACCAACGTCTAAATGGAAGGTAAGTTGAAAGCCATCGACGTCTTTATACGGGCCATTGGTTCCAGGCTTTGCAACCAACGGTGGAAATTCACTTGAACTGTGACGTGAAGTTGCATCAACCGCCAAGAGCTGTTTTCCCAGTGCCTTTAGAGCATCTTCGTCACCAACGACCATGAGACCATTTTCACGCCCAGAATAGGCATGCAGCTGTAGGTTTGGGACGGGACTGTTCATTTCTGGTTATCGTACTGGACTCTGGTATTGAAAGACCGCTTCCGCGGCCAAGCTGCTAACCAAAACGATGACCGAACCAAATTACCAGCGCGGCAACCATCAGGTACAGCAACCAAAAAAATGCCTTGACTAAGGTCTTCTTACTTTTAAATTCCATTATTCAATTTTGGACCATTCAAGCATTAGAACTGCTTTTGTAACAGCTGAACAGCCCCCAAACGGGTTAGCCCCCGCAAAGTCCGGTTTCGCGGCATTGTGACCTTTGCGTTGAAGACATACAAGGGCTGATACCCGACACTCTAGACGCACCAAAACGGTCGTTCAAACGCGCTGAGAATTTCATTCTTGAAAATTTAGTCTTCAACGTGGTCCGGGTAAATCGTTGTCACTATTTGTGAACGATATATGTGCGGACCGTTGCTAGGCATGTTCGTCGGACGGCGCTCAGGAGATACCAAATACACATATAGCTGAGAACCCTTGATCATCAAATAGATCTCATGATCCTCCATGTTTTTAGGTAAACGATTGCGTAGATCGACAGTATCCTCATAGACTGTTTTGGTCTCGGTATCACGCCATTTGACATACAGTAAGCCACCGGCCTCCATTGGGCCAGTAACGCCTTCAAACAACAAGGTCTTACCCTCCTTGACCAAATCTTCTTCAGCATGAAGCCGCCAGTTAGTTCTTGATTTTCCGTACCAATAATCCAGAATCTCAGCGTGCTGTTTGTCATACCGGAGATCAAATCCAAAGGAATAAGTGGGACGGCTATCCCAACCAGTACGACTGGCACATGATGCTGTCATAAGCAAGATGCCGAGTGACGAAACGAAGACAAAGATAAAAAATAACCGTCTACTGAGTTTCATCCGTTCTTTCATATTGTTACCGTGTCTCAGTTTTTAAGCTGCTCGCCTTGACCCACTGCTTTCGCGGCATGGCTGAAGTCCCACCATTTGAGGCGTAAAACACCGATTACGTTTATTCGTTGGAGGCCCATACTTTATCTGATGGAAAGCCACATGACCGGCACTTGGTCCCGAGGCGTTTGGGCCAAACAATTAGTCCTCTCATCTCGTAAAAATATGGCGTTTGACATGATGGACACGAAAATTGCATTCGCCAAATGCCATAACAAAGAACGGTCATGAAGATAGGTGCAACCGGCCACATCCACAGTGTCAGTAGCATCAACCCTCCCCAAATGCCAATGGAGCAAAAGACCAAGCCAATCGCACGGCGGTGGCGATATTTTGCTGACTTAACAATAAAAGCGTGAGTACTCATTCCCTACTCCATCTCGCAAGGATAGCCGCATAGTAGTCAGATGCCCTCAACGCGCGAATGTGCCTTAGGCAATGTCCGCTTCCGCGGCATAAGAGTACCCCAGATTGCCCACCGTGTTCATTCCGATTCAACCCAAAAGTGCTTCGTCAAACCATACGTCCTGATGGCCGCTGTCGTCGATGAGGAATCGGTAGCCAGGTGGAAGCACAAGATATTCACGAACTTGCGGGAGGTGCCTATCGATATGCTCAACGTGAAGTGGGGAATAAAAGTCTTCAGCCTTTGATGGCTCTCCGCCACACCAAAGATACCAGCCATTTGTATTCCCTTCCGCAGGAATCCGTAGGCCATTAATTGGCATCTGGCCAAGCGTACTAAATGCAATACCCAGCTTAGTCCACCCTTCGGGAACGAGTAGCGTGTGGCCGTTGAGTTTGCAGATTTCTTGAATGGAAGTAAGGGACATATCGTTCTAGAGATTGACACTCAAAGACCGCTATCGCGGCCAAGCAGAATCCTGATACTGGCTGGAGGTCGACTCCTCAGTTGCCATGTGACAACTCGCCAATCGCCTTTAGGTCCATATATTTTCCAAATTCATTGAATCCGGCTGCAACCGCAGGATGGTTCATCAAAGAGGCAACAGCAACCTGGCCCAATAGTTGAAAGCTTGACTGCATTGCAGCCGGTCCTTCGTAACGAATGGCCTCGCTGCTCTCTTTTTTACAGTCAACAGTAAGTAGTTTATTGAACAACTGGCCCGCCAGTTTATTTAACTCATTCCGCTGTGCAGGTGTCACGACCGTCATGCTTACGATAGCTGGGTGTAGGGCCATTTCCGAGAACATCCATTTGACCAGAACCGCTTTATCTTGATCGGTAGTCGAGCTAACTAAGCACTTCCCCATTGTGTCTGAATAAACTCCCGCGACAGTTGATGTTGCGACCAATGATGAAACGAAAAATGCAAATATCAAACGAAAACTCATGGGATTCATCCTCAACGGGAAAACAGAAAGGTTGGCTTTAGATGTCGATTCCAGGTCATTGTGACCGTCGGGCTTGGGCTGAACATCCCCCAAACGGGTGAACTCATCGGAATACCGCTTTCGCGGCAAACCCGTGATACACCTCCTTTGCCATTCTGCCACCAGCAACGGGCTGGAAGTCGACAGCCAAATTTCCAGACAACAGTCAGTCAACGTTTAATGCACCAGCCTGCGCTGTGTATCGCGAAGGCCCAGCGCAATGATAGGTCGGGCCTTGCACCCGGCAACAGTGCCAATGCAGCCGCCGTTACATGAGGCCAAGCGCACGCTTTGTTTCATCTGGGAAGGTGTCGAATCTACGGTGCAATTCGTCATGCTTTGGCGCACCGGAATCTATGGTTTTGGATTTTGGGTCGAAAGTAACCGAGCCGTGTGGGCCTCGTTGTTTACCTTCGTATGCGTCGAACTCAAGCGTGTTCTTTTGTGCATCGAAGGTTGCGATAATCTTGACTCCGATTGGCGGCGGGCCGCCAACGATAGCGCCAACACCATCCGCGCCGAGATACATTGCTTGGCCTTCGAATAGCAGTTGACCGTTCAGGACAGCGCCGTCGACCGCCCAGACACCGACCAATTCCGGTGGAATTTGGTCAACGGCAAAGGCTGCGCTTGCACAAGTAAAGAGTGCAACTCTAAGCGCGGTACGGGTAAAGGACATTGGATTTCCTGTGGTTATTACCAAATTCGTATCAAGCTGGAGGGTAACGTCGTAAGACCGGTTTCGCGGCCATTCTGACACTTACGTCGTACATTGACCATCACCCAAACGGGGGACCCGGGAGTGCTGGAAGCGGTCTTTGCCGGTGCTCCGAAGCGGACATTCAAATGACGCTACGGGTCCATCTTTGCAACCTGTTGAACCAGTTTTAGTTCATCGTTGTGCCACACGTAGTATGAGATTCCCCTACGCTTCATATCCTCTTCGGGCGCTCCTACGAGCACCAGTAATTCACTGTTTGATTGAAAGTGAACTGAGCCCTCACCGTACCAGCTTCTGCCGCCTACAAGCATATCGTCATGGACGTTCACTGCTACGTTGGACCTTATACCTTCAGGGTGGAACACTTTTCCACTCTTGGCGTCGATAAGCATGATTTGTACGCAACCTGTTCCGCAACCCCAAGTAGCCAGGATGTAATGTCCGGCGAAGTTAACTTTTTTTGTTGACCATTCACGAAGGCGCGTTCTGTATCGTTGAGCTTCCAAATCACTTTTGATTTTCAGTTTCGCATTGGGCCCCGCGAATACCTTTGCCGGATAGGCTGCAAACTTTGGCGCATTAGTTGGAATGTCTGAGACGCGAATGGTGTCTTCGTCGTAGCCATCATTGTCGACAGCCGCATGCATTACAAGGGGCATTGCAATGGCAAAAAGAAACGCAATTGGACTACGTAACTGCATATTAGCTAGCGAATCGTTCACAGGTTAGGTTCAGTTACGGTGAGTATTTGAATGTCGGCAATCGCGGCACAACCGAAGTCTCTCGAACTCTAATCGCTGTTTCCAAGCTCCAAGTTCCATAGAACGTCACACGACCGACAATGCGCTGACCAGTAGTCAGGCAAGTCCTTTCGAAAGGATTTGGTGACGGTGCTCCCGTGACAGAGTGGGCAGCGCACGAAAAAGGTCATTACGCCTAACCCGACAAGTAGAGACAGATTCGATATAAATACAAACCAGATGGCAATGTTGCCAAATTCGGGCGTATCGTATCGCGCAATTGTAAGGTCGTTGTGTAAGACCGGCTTCGCAGCTCAGCTGACCATTTGTGCCGATCTAGGAACACAAACAATGCAAGGATAACGGGAATTGCCTTGCGAATTTTGGCGCGCAATTTCAACCCTTGATTCGATGGGAAGGAACAAGTAGAAAACGTGCCAAGTCGGTCTACGAACACGCCAAGAATACGGCAAAATCTGGGCTCAAAACAATTGGGAGGTCAAATACATGTTCGGAAGATTCATCTCAGTATCACTCTTTGCGATTCTCGTGATGCTCACTGGCTGTGCAACACGGACTAAGATGGCGTTTGAAAGTGATGATGGCAAGTTGACTGAGAAAAGTAAGCCAGTTTTTCTAATGACCGCCACCATTAAAAATACCTACAAGACCTCTTGGCAGCCCAAATTAAAGGTGGTCAATGTCGAGAAGGCGAACGCAAAGGATGCAACTGATCGACTGAACTTTACGATGGACGAAAAGGCCAAAGCTGAGTCGGACGATCCTGCGATTGGCAGCAACTACTTCCTCCGACTTGAACTCGACCCTGGGAATTATGAGATTGTGGGGATGAGTAGCCTTGCTTCCACCTTTCCCATAAATGCTTTCTTTTTCGCTCCGTTGCACGCTGGCATCACCGTGGGAGAGCCGGGGGTGTACTACTTGGGCCACGTGAACGCCACGGTGCGCGAACGTCAGGGTGACGAGTTCAAGGCAGGACCAAGTATTCCGTTGATCGATCAGGCAATAGCTGGGGCGTCAGGAGGCACTTTCGAAATCGAAGTTATTGACGATTTCGTCAAGGATGAGGCCTTGTTCAGGTCAAAGTTCAACGCGCTTGCTGGAGTAAAGATTACGAAAGCGCTACTGCCGACGTTTGACCGCGCGAAAGCCCAAGCCTGGTGGCAAGCCCACTAAGGTGTCATTGCCGACGGCTGTCGGCCGATCACAACACAAACTTCTGCCATTGGGGTTGAGCGCCAATCGCTTTTGCGCGATGGCAGCTTTCGCGACGAACCGGCGGTACACCTTCATTGACATTCTGTCACCAGCAACGGGCTGGAGGCGGATGCTCTGGTTAAGTGCCTGCTTGCTCCAGTGCGGTCAATGGCAATCGGGGGATGACGGCAGCTTGGTCGCGCACCTTCGTCAGAACAATATCCTGCACCGGCCTTTGTCCTCCCGATTGCTCGCAGCAACTAGCTCCACGACGGGTTTTGCCGTCTGCAAAACCGACCTAGCCCTGAACCTGATCGGATTGACTGCAACGAGTGGCGCGACTGTTGCGCACGTTCACTTGGCGGCTGAAGCTACATGACACTCACCCGGCACCTCAAACCCTGTTGACGATTCGAATCTGTGCATGGAGTTTTCTACTTCGTTCCAAACGGACTCGCGCTCTTCAAGGGATAGATTTGCCATCATGGCATTAAATCCACCGAAGGCCTCTCGGGCGACCCGCACATAATCTGCCGCACTTGCCGCTCTATGAGGCACTTGAACGGTGCGAACCTGGGGATTGGCAAATCCGGCCTGACGAAATAGTTCCTCAAGTACACCGACACCTCCCAAACTGAACGGGCCAGGCTGACCAGGAACAGGGGGCGGGAGTTGCGCCCGCTGGCGGATGATGGAGGCAGGCAGAGCACCCCAGCCGTTTCTTTCAGGCATGGAAAAGACAGCGACTGCAGCCCACCCACCCGGTTTTAACGCTCGGCGCCATTCACTTAGGGCATTCACCGGGTGCGGCATGTACATAAGACCAAATCGGCACAACACTGCATCAAATGAAGCATCAGGGAGGTCCAGCTTTTCTCCGTCCATGGCGCGGGTCTCAATCTGATGGAGGCCACGTTCGCAGGCGACCTGGCGTGCAAGTTCAACAATCCCCTCCGAAATGTCAGTGGCCAGTACGTAGCCACTTGGGCCAACACGTTCTGCGGCGCTGACGGACGGTTCGCCTGCCCCAGCCGCGACATCGAGTATGCGCTGGCCGGATTGAACGTGGGCCGCGGCAAGCATCTGGCGGGTGACATCTCCATACCAAAGCTCAAGAGTAGGAGTCCAGCGCCGCCAAGCGGAACCGTCCTTGTTCCATTGCTCTCGCTGGGTATTTTTGTACTTCGCAGCGTCAAATAGGGGTTGCTGTTCAGCCATAGGAGAGCCTCCTTTTGGGTAACGCCACACAAAAGCGCGTTGAAAGTATGCCACTTATGGTTTCAAAATGGTGCTGCTCCAGGCTACCTGAAAGCTCACGGTGGCAACGGAGTGATTTCGCGGCTTAGCAGTCAAGCCGAGCCGGCGACCGCTTTAGCTACTCCATAGCTGGCAGGGACTGCGGCTACCTATTGTTCAAGTACACGCAGGCATTCAACGACCTCCGCCGATAAAACGGATACCCAGCAGACATTTGTCGTTGAATCGGGCATATTTCAGGCAACTGCCGGCGTGAGATGAACGTCGGTTTCCGTGGACAAACCTAACACTGAGGAGAATCCAGATGACCAGCAAAAACACAATCTGCCTGATGTATGACGGCACCGCATTGGAAGCCGCGCAGTTTTACGCCAAGACCTTTCCGGACAGCAGCGTCGGGAATGTGTACCACGCGCCTGGGGACTACCCATCTGGCAAACAGGGCGATGTCTTGACGGTTGAGTTCACTGTCATGGGCATTGCCTGCCTGGGTGTGAACGGTGGGCCGGGTTTCAAGCACAGCGAAGCTTTTTCCTTTCAGGTCGCGACGGACAACCAGGCTGAAACCGATCAGCTCTGGAATGCAATCGTCCAGAACGGTGGGCAGGAGAGCGTGTGCGGTTGGTGCAAGGACAAGTGGGGCCTGTCGTGGCAGATCACGCCGCGGGCACTGACACAGGCCATGGCCGATCCTGACCGGGCTGCTGCCAAGCGTGTCTTTCTGGCCATGATGCAAATGAAGAAGATAGACATCGCTGCGATCGAGAAGGCGCGCCGCGGCTGACCGCTCCACTTGAAGAGCCGATCAGCAAATCACTCAAGATCAGGTAGGCCGTTCACCGCGCGCTATGCGTGTCTCGATGGCAGCCAGCGCCTCGTGCAGGTCCGCCACGCTGTGGATCACCTCGTGGGCGCCTGCCTCGCGCAGCGTGCGGTAGGAGTCCAACAGCGCGAAATCGCGTTCATCTTCGCTGGCCTGCACCCACTCCTCCCAACTCCAGCCCAGCGCGTTGCCGCTGGCAGCCACGCCCACGGTCCAGCAACCGGCGTTCAGGCCTTCCTGCAGACCGGGCACCGTGTCATCCACCTTGATCACACTGGCGCCCTGCCCCACCAGATCCAGGGTCTGCATGCACTCCTGCATGCCTAGCGGACTGGGGCGGCTTTGTGCCACGTCGTCGCAGCAGATCACGCGTGCTGGCAGAAACCCGGCGCGCGCTGCCTTGTCGATCAACAGCGTCACGATCTTGCGCGTATAGCCGGTGGTGGTAGCCACAGCAATGCCGCGCTCCTTGAGCATCGCATAGGTGTCCAGAAAGCCAGGGATGAAGTCGCTGTGCTCCATGGCACTGGCTGCGCTCATGGGTTCGAACTCCTGCAACAACGCCGCGGCGTCCTGCGCGGTAAAGGCGTGGCCCTTGGCCTGCTGCCACTGCTCCGCAATCTCGGGCATGGCGCCCAGCGCCTCGATGTGGGCCAGCTTGGGCAAGCCCATGGGCACACGCGCCTGCGCGATGCTGATGGTCACACCATGGTTGGCAAATAGGCGCACAAAGGCGCCCATGGGTGCCAGGCTGCCAAAGTCCACAATCGTTCCGGCCCAATCAAAGACCACTGCCTGTATCGTCATACCGCCATCCTTTCGCCTTGAAGGCATTCTTCTGCCAGCGCAAACGCCGTGCTCATGCCGGTGCCGCTGGTCACACTCAGAACCTGCACGCCGGGCAACACGGTTTCTACAAATGCGTCCTGCGCGCCACTTGGGTAGACACCGGTCCAGCGCCCTTCCACCCGGTAGTGGCCCAGGCACAGCAGGCGCTGCATCTCAAACAAAATCAGTTCCTCAGCTTCGGCTGGCGCAAAGGGCGGCAGTGACATGCCGTACTGGTGCGAGTCGCCCACCACCAGGCTACCATCGGCACTTTGCACCACGATGAGGTGAATGCCATGGTGCAGGGTCTGCGGCATCTCCTGCTGCAGCCGGTCCGCCAGGCGCTGGGCTCCGGGCAGCTCGCTGTAGCCGCGGTAGCGCCCCAGGCTCAGATCACTCATCACACCAGCTCCCAGTCGATAGCCCTCAGGCGGCCGTATGCGCAGCATCTGCAGCTGGCACAGCTGGGTTTGGTGGCGGGCAAAAGCCTGCGGAAACAGGGTGCGGATATCCGGGCCTGGGCAGACCACGATGCGCTCGCCCCGCAGCTCGTCTTCGTTCAAAAGCACACGCCCGGATTCCACCTGCCGCACTGCCTGCCCCATATGGAAACGTACGCCTTTTGACGCCAGATACAGCCGCAGCTTCTCCACCGCCACACGTGGCTCGATGCGCAGTTCGTGCGGGCTATAGAGTGCGCCGCGCATATGGGCGTGTGCCAGGTGGGGGGCACGTTGGCGCAAGGTGTCAGGCGCCAACCATTCCAGCGCAATGCCTTCCGGCGTCTGCAGCAGCTCCTGCAACACGCCCTCTGCTTCCGCACGCTGCGCCAGCACGTACAGCCCGGCATGCTCCACATGGATGCCCGCCTGTTGCGCCACATGGGCCCAGATATCGCGGGAGCGGCGGGCGCGTTGCCAGGTAGCGCCTATGGCCTGGCCGGTCACCGTGACAAAGCCGAAGTTGCGAATGGACGCACCGGTGCACACCGGTTCACGGTCTACCACCTGCACCTGCAGCCCCTGCTCCACAGCGACCAAAGCGCAGGCCAGTCCCACAATGCCGGCACCCACAACGACCAGATCAGACGCGTTGTCCGAGACTTCAGTTGCTTGCAATGAAATTCCTTCCGCGGGCGGACCGCATTTCTGTGTTCAGCACGGCAAGACCAGAGGCACTTTCGCGCAGGTCACGCGGCTGCACCTCCAGGCTCTGCAGCCAGCGATGCAATTGCGCGGCTCCGTCCTGCGCTGCACCGCCCCACACGCGTCCCAAGGCCACATCGCATTGCGGTGTGCAATGCAGCGCCAGTTCCCACACCATGGGCAGCCAGATGGCGCAGGCCTCGCCATGCGGCATGCCTTCCTGCAGTGTCAATTCGTAAGACAGCGCATGCGCCAGCGCTGTCTGGGTTTGCGACATGGCCATGCCGGCCAGCAGGCTGGCGCGCGCCATGGCCGTGCGCGCATCCAGGTCACGCGGCTGCGCCAGAAGCGTGGGCAAGGTGTGCAGCACCAGCTGAGCCGCGTCCACCGCCAACGCTTCGCTCAGCGGTGTGGCGTGGCGATTCCAGAGCGACTCCAGCGCATGGGCCAGGGTATCGAGCGCGCAGTCGCGCGTCTGGCGCACCGGGCAGCTCAGCGTCAGGGCCGGGTCCACATAGGCATGCTCGGCAAATCCGTCGGCCGGGGACCATGACAGCTTGGCGGGCTCCGGCACCTCGGTATCCCATACCGTGGCCCAGCGGGTCACTTCGCTGCCGGTGCCAGCCGTGGTGGTCACCAGCACCAACGGATGGCGCACAACATCTTCGGGCACGCGGTTGGCCCGCCAGCATTGCGCAGCGTCTGCCACGTTGCGCATGCGAAAGCGCAACACCTTGGCCAGGTCCAGCGTGGAGCCGCCGCCTATGGCGACCACGGTAGCTTCGAGGTATTCGGTCATCACTGGCCAGAGCGACTCGCACAGCGCCTGCGCCTGCGCCACAGAAGCCAGTCCGCCCATGAACCAGCTCCAGCCCTTGCAGTGCGCGCCCAGGCGCTCGACCAGCAGGGTCTCGTTCTCATAGCTGAGCGCCGCGCGGTCAGCCAGCACTACCACCGGGCCGCTGGCCTGCAGCGTCTGAAAACAGTCCACGCCCCAGTGCACGCGCACGGGGTTGTACCAGCCTAGATGAAACGGTTGCGCAGCCATGCGGAGAACACGTCGATCAGTGTCACCGTGACCACCAGCATCAGCAGCACGGCGCAGGTCTGCGCGTACTGGAAGCTGCGGATCACCTCATACAGCACCACGCCAATGCCACCCGCCCCCACCATGCCGACCACGGAAGCCGAACGCACATTGGACTCGAAGCGGTACAGCGAATACGACAGCCACAGCGGCATCACCTGCGGGATGACACCGTAGGCCAGCTCGGCCAGCTTATGCGCGCCGGTGGCGCGTATGCCTTCCACAGGGCGCGGGTCTATGGCCTCCACCGCCTCGGAAAACAGCTTGCCCAACGTACCTGCCGTGTGTACGAACAGCGCCAGCACACCCGCAAATGGCCCCAGGCCCACGGCCACGATGAAGAGCATGGCAAACACCATTTCGTTGATGGCTCGGCACGCGTCCATGATGCGGCGCACGGGCTGGTACACCCAGGGCGGCGACACGTTGTGCGCGCTCAGCAGGCCCAATGGCACGGCCGCGATGATGGCCAGCACGGTTCCCCACACGGCAATGTGCAGGGTAACCAGCATCTCTTGCAGATAGATGCGCCAGTCGTGGAAATTGGGTGGGAAGAACTCCCGCGCAAAGGTGCCCATGTTGCCCGCGTCGCGCAGCAGGTCCAGCGGGCGCATTTCGGCGCCACGCCAGGACCACACCAGCACGGCCAGCACCACCAGCCAGCCCAGTTGGGTCTGCCAGCCCGAACGGCTGGACGCGGCCTGGTTCAGCAGCGTCTGGAGTTTGGGAGAAGCAGCTGTGGAAGCAGTCATGAGCTAGGCGAAGGCAACCCGTCTTACTTGCCCAGCGCGGCCAGCTTCTTGTCGATCTCGGCCAAGAGCTTGGTCTTTTCTTCGGCGCTGTACTGCGCGTCGTTTTCCACCTTGGTGCGGTCCTTGAACAGCTCCAGTTGGCGGATGGGAACCAGTTGCTCGTTGGTCGATTCCTTGAAGCCGCTGTAGTTGTAGATGTTCTTCAGCACGGCCTTGTCGGCGTCGGTCTTGCCATAGCTCAGCAGAAAGCCCTTGACCTTGGCCTTGACGCCTGCGTCCAGGTCCTTGCGCCATACCAGCGGGTCATTGGGGATCAGCGGGCTCTTCCAGATGATCTTGAGTTCCTTGGCCACTTCAGGCTTGGTGGCTTCGAGCTTTTCAATTTCTTCTGTGTTGTTGGTAGCCACGTCCAGCTGCTTGGCCAGCACGGCCTGGATGTTGGCGCCGTGGCTGGCGTTGCGGATGGTCTTGAAGGCGGTGCGCGGATCTACCTTGTTCTGTGCAAACACGTAGTAGCTGGGCACCAGGAAGCCGGAGGTGGAGCCCGGATCGCCAATGCCGAAGTTGATGGACTTGCCGTTCTTCAGCACGTCATTCAGGTTGTTGTAGGGGCTGTCCTTTTGCGTGATCAGCAGCGAGGAGTAACCGAGCGAGCCGTCGGCCTTGAGCACTTGCGCAAACACCTCACCGCTGGAGCGGTCCACCGCGTCAATGGCGGCCTTGTTGCCGTACCAGGCGATCTGCACCTTGTTGAAGCGCATGGCTTCCACCACACCGGCGTAGTCGGGGGCGTAGAAGGCCTTCACCGTCAGGCCGGTCTTCTTTTCCATGTCGCGGAACAGCGGTTCCCAGCGCTCACGCTCCACGCTGGCAGCGTCAGTGGCGATGATGCCGAAGTTGATTTCCTGCGCGGTGGCAGCCACGCTGGCCAGCGCCAGCAACGAGACGGACAAAAGACGTACAGACTTCATAGAGTTTCTCCGGATGAACAAAAAAAGGAAATTCAGGCCGCAAGCGCTACAGGTACTTGCCTAAGGGGCAATGGCGGGGAGTCGAGCGGGTCGTGCTCCATCAGCAGCTCTTCGGTGCTTGCGCCATACAGATGGCGCAAGCGGATGTCGTCCAGCTCCATGGGCGAACCATCGAACACCAGCTCACCTGCCCGCAGCGCGATGATGCGGTCGCAGTAGCGCCGCGCCATGGCCACGTTGTGCAGGCTCACCACCAGCGTCATGCCCTGGCTGCGGTTGAGGTGGTGCAGCAGGTCCATCACGCGGCGCGCGGACTCCGGGTCAAGTGCCGACACCGGTTCATCGGCCAGCAGAATGCGTGCGCCTTGCAACAAGGCCCGCGCCACGGCGGCACGCTGCTGCTGGCCGCCCGACAAGGTGGAGGCGCGCTGGAATGCATAGTCGGCCAGGCCCACGGACTCCAGCGCCTGCAAGGCCTGCAGCTGTTCGTCCCGGCTGAAGCGCGCAGTCAGGCTGCGCCACAGGGGCATGCGCGGCAGCAGGCCGGTCAGCACATTGGAGAGCACGTCCATGCGCCCCACCAAGTTGAACTGCTGGAAGATGATGCCGGTCTGGCGGCGCAGGTCACGAATGTCGCTGCTCAGGGCACCCGCCGATTGCAGGGGCCGCCCGAACAGCTCCACCAGACTATCCTTACCATCCAGCCGCTCCAGGCCGCAAATGCTACGCAGCAAAGTGGACTTGCCCGAGCCCGATGCACCCAGCAACCCGACACACTCCCCTTGCTGAATGGTGGCGTTCACATCATCCAGGGCTTTGGCGCGGCGATTGAACGACTTGCTGGCATGGGCGATGCGGATAGCGGAAACGATGGGCGAACTCATGCGCGCAATCTTCACGATGCGGCATGAAAGAGTGATGACAACGTGATGAAGGTTCCGTGCATGGCACGCGTAGTGCGGCACCTTGCGGGTGTCATCACATCTTCATGCAGGCAACCGATCATCCGGCCATGCATTCACCACTGGACCTGTTGGAACTCTACGTATTCAAAGGCAACCTGGCCTATGACGGCGAGGGCATCAGCCAAATCGAACATGCCTGGCAATGCGGTCAGCTGGCATTGCAGGCGGGTGCCACGCCGGAATTGCAGCTGGCCAGTTGGCTGCACGACGTCGGGCACCTGATGACCGATCTGCATGGCACCCCCACGCTGCGCGGCATTGACGACCAGCATGAGAACGTCGGCGCCCAGACATTGCTGGCGCTGTGGGGCCCCGCGGTGGCAGAGCCGGTGCGGCTGCACGTGCATGCCAAGCGCTACCTGGTGGCCACACACCCGGGCTACGTGCAGACCCTGTCACCGGATTCCGTGCGCAGCCTGGCATTGCAGGGCGGCCCCATGGGTGAGCAGGAATGCGCGGAGTTCAGGGCCAACGCCTTTGCCCTGGCTGCCCAGCAGCTGCGCAGTTGGGACGATAACGGCAAGCGCGTTGGCTGGTTTGCGCCCGACGTGCAGCAAGCCCACTCCGAGCTGCAGGCGCTGATGCAGCGCGTTTCCGCCCGGCTTGGTTCAGGCCTAGCGCTGCTGTAGCAAAAATTCCTCAAAGTGCTCAGGCGCCATGGGCCGGGCAAAGTGATAACCCTGCAGTGCGTTGACACCCAGCGCATGCAAAGCCGCCGCTGTGCGTTCATCTTCCACGCCCTCGGCGACAGTCTGCAGATTGAAGGCCGACGCGATCTTGACGATGGCCTGGATCAGTTGGGCACCCTGGGGAATATGCACGCGCCGGACAAAGGAAATATCGATCTTGACCTTGGTTGCCGGCATGTCGTGCAGCTGCGATAGCGACGAATAACCGGTCCCAAAATCGTCGATGGCAATGCCAAAGCCGCAGGCCGTGAGTTCGGCCAGCCGCTTGGTGGTGTGTTCCGCGTCCTCCATGGCTACGCTCTCGGTGATCTCCAGGTCGATCACACTCGGAGACAGATCCAGCCGTGTCAGATCATCCAGCAGATCGGTGGTGAAGCTGGGGATGAAGAGCTGACGGCGCGACACGTTCACCGCCATGCGCAGCTCCATGCCCAGGCGCTTCCAGCGGCTCATGTTCTCCACGGTTTTGGCCCACACCTGCTGCCCCACCTCGCGTATCAGCCCAAGGTTCTCGGCCATGGGAATGAAGGTGGCGGGCGATACCCAGCCGTAGGTCTCGTCATGCCAGCGTGCCAGCGCTTCGCAACCAATGGTGCGGCGGGTGGAGGCATCCACAATCGGCTGGAACCACACCTGCAGCTTGTGTTGCTTGATGGCCTTGGCCAGCATGTTCTGGATATAAAGCGAGCGGCGCTCCTGGTCGCGGTCGGCGATGTCGGACACAAAGCGGATGGTGTTGCGCCCCTGCTCCTTGGCAAAGAACATGGCGCGGTCGGCCTGCGACAGCATGGCCTCCGTTGTTTCGGCATCGTCCGGGAATATCGCCACACCCATGCTGCAGGTGACGTTGAACTGGTTGCCGTCGATCTGTATGGGCCGCTCGCAACTGGCTGCGAACTTGGCCATGACCTCGCGCCCGTCTTGCGCGCTCGACAAATCGGTCAGCAGCACGACGAACTCGTCGCCGCCCCAGCGGGCCAGCGTGTCGCCCGCGCGCAGGGAGGCCCTGAGCGTCTGCGCCAGCGCCACCAGCATCTGGTCGCCGACCTTGTGACCGTGCTGGTCGTTCACATTCTTGAAGTGGTCCAGATCCACAAAGCCAACGGCCACTTTGGTGCCTTTGCGTTGCGCGGTGCGCAGGGCCACGGCGGCGCGGTCCTCAAACAGGATGCGGTTGGGCAACTCGGTGAGTGCGTCGTGCAGAGCCATGTGGGAGATGTGTTTTTCCAGCAGGTAGCTCTGCGTGATGTCACGCAACACACCGCGCACACTGGTCGGGAGCTTGCCTTTCTCATCACCGGTGATGAAGCGGTACTCCACCCACAACTCCTTTTTGTCCCCCTGATGCAGACGGATACGGCCCACCAGACTGCTTTTCTCACCGGTGAAAAGCTGGTCCAGCTGCTTGTGAAAGTCCGGTGCTTCTTCCGGATGCAGCGCGTCAAAGATCGTGTCGCTGCGGGTCACCACCTCGCGTCCTATCAGGCGCGACCAGCCGGGACTCGCCCGCAGGTACACGCCCTGGTTGTCCAGCTCGACCACACCCTCCTCCAGGATTTCCAGCGTCTGCAGATAGGCAAACTGTTCGTGGTCAAAGGTCTCTATGCTCTGCATCAGATCGTGTGCGGACTGCGCCACCCTGGCAATCTCGTCCGGGCGTGATCCGGCCTGGTGCAGCAGGCGTTTCAGCGGCTCGCTCATGTGGCGCGAACCCGCAAACTGAGCGGTGGCCTGGCTGAGGTATTCGATCCGCCGGGTCACCCGCGTGGACCAGCGGCCTATCGCCACCCACAACACCACGGTGAACAGTGCCAGCAGTGCCAGAGCCGAGCAGAAGATGAGCTGCCGGGAAAGTGGCTCGCGCACCGCATACTGCACCAGCAGTTGAGGTGCCGCGAGATCGTTGTCGAACCACTGCAAGGGACGTTGCTCGGCGTCCATGGCGTCATAGCTGACGGTGCCGCTGAAGCCCATGTTGACTGCCACATCGTCGTCCACCGAACCGCGCGAACTGCCGATGGTGCGGTTATTGAGCACCAGCAGCAGACGCACATCCTGCGGTGCCAGCGTTGCCAGCACGCTGCTGTCCAGCGCCTGCAGGAAGACGATCTGCCCGTTGCCCAGATCGCCCAGCCACAGCGGCGCCTGGATCAGGGCAAAGGCGGTGCGCCGTTGTGCGCTGTAGTACCAGACCGGGATGTGGGCATTGCCATCGATCTGTTTGCCAAAGTCCTCCCCATCCGGACCAAACGCAAACAGGACCTTGCCTTGCGAACTGGTCACCACGCCCGAAGGGAAGCGCCCCACTTGCCCCTCCAGCCGGCTGAAGTACGCCTGCAGCTTGAGCCAGCTGCCTTCGTTGCTCTTGCCGAATATCCGCATGAAATCGATTTGCGACTTCACCTCCAGTGCGTTCTTCTGCCAGTTGCCCTTGAGCTGCGTGATGCTGTGCTTCACATACTGCACGGACTCTTCCACCGCCGCCTGGGCCGTGCGCTGCAGCAACATCTGGTAAGCCAGCAACAACGCAACGCCGCCAAACAATGCCACCAACACGAAGGCGGAAAAAAGCCGCCAATACACCTGATGCCGCAGGCTGCCACCGGTGTTGCGCTTCATAGGCCGTATCGCATTTGCATCAGGCGCCCTGCCCCGCCCATCGGCTGTTGACGATGCTGCTCAAATCCAGGGCAGCAACCGCGTCGCTGGTTTCCACGGCATGCAGAAAGCGGTTGGTGGTGTTGATCTCATCCGGCACGAACTTGCCGTCGGGTGAGTAGATGTTCTTGTGATCGGCAAGCACATCCAGCCAGGCCCTGCGCTCCGGTCCATCCTCCAGCGTCAGGGCGCCGACGATGTCCTGGGCCGAATGGGCGTGAATCCACACCAGCGTGCGCGTGACCGTGCGCACCACTTTGCCGACCAGATCGGGCTTGCTGGCAATGAAATCATCGCGCGTGGCGAGATGCCCGTTCAGGAAAAGCCCGCCCATGAGCTTGCGGGTTTGACCCAAGTCATGGAAATCCGCCAGGGCAAAAGCCACTTTTTCCTTGATGAGCCGGGTCGCAAAGGGTTCATCCCCCATGATGGCGTCGACCGTGCCACTGGCCAACGCCGCGTGCTGGCTGTCGAAGGACTGCCCCACCGCCACAAAGTTGACCTTGTCAGGCGCCACGCCAGCCTGGCGCAACACGAATTCGGTGATCAGCTGTGTTGTCGAGCGCCCACCCGGCACATGGCCCTTGACTCCCAGTACCTGACCGCTCAGATCCCGGATATTTTTGATGGTGCGTTCAAACTGCTTGCGAACCAGCAGCGTATAGGCTGGCACGCGGGTAATGGGTGCCACGCAGACCACCGGGTTGCCGCTGGCCTTCTGCAGCCCCAGAGCGGGCAGGCCTCCGACCGAGAAGTCGGTATTGCGGTCCAGCATTTGCTGGAAAGCCTGCGGGCCTCCGCCCACATAACGGATATCCAGCTGAATACCCTGGGCCACATCGGCCCCCGTCCTGAGCGCCAGCGCCAAAGGCAGAAAATGCAAATTGCCGGGACCGGGGACGGCGATGGCAACTCTCTGCAGACCAGCCGCCAAGACCCATGGCGCAACGCCCGCAGCCGCTGTGGGAGCGCCCAGGTACCTGAGTAGTTGTCTTCGTTGCATTTGCTGTCCCCCTAACTATTCTTCTGGATGGTGGCATCCAGCGTGTTCCGCACTGCAGGGTCTGCGCCCTGTTGTGTGCCAAACTAGCAGTGAGCATCATAGACCTGTAACAGCTTGTTGCCGATTCGAGTTTACGGCGTACTACGGACCTGTCATACGAATGAAATGAATTTGTTACATGCTGTGTGCCTTTTTCCTCCACATATCCGAACGGTGAATCCATGAGCCTTGACAGCACTGCACAAGAAGAGATGATGCGCCGCCTGCGCGAAGATCTGCTCGACAGCTACGACGAGGAGCTGGAGATGGAGCTCGAAGAGCGCAACATGGAAGAGCTGCAGGCCTACGGCCAACCGCGCTCCGCCGACGAAAAGGTGGCACGCCGCACCTACTTCCAGGAGCTCTTTCGCCTGCAGGGTGAGTTGGTGAAATTGCAGGACTGGGTGGTGGCCAGCCGCCACAAGGTGGTGATCTTGTTTGAAGGCCGCGACGCTGCCGGCAAGGGTGGCGTGATCAAGCGCATCACCCAGCGCCTGAACCCGCGCGTGGCACGCGTGGCCGCCCTGCCCGCACCCAATGACCGTGAACGCACCCAGTGGTATTTCCAGCGCTATGTGTCGCACCTGCCGGCTGCCGGTGAGATGGTGCTGTTCGACCGCAGCTGGTACAACCGCGCCGGTGTGGAGCGCGTCATGGGCTTTTGCACCGATGACGAATACGAAGAGTTCTTCCGCACCGTGCCTGAGTTCGAGAAGATGCTGGCGCGCAGCGGCATCCAGCTCATCAAGTACTGGTTCTCCATCACCGACGACGAGCAGCACTCGCGCTTTCTGGGACGCATCCACGATCCGCTCAAGCAATGGAAGCTCAGCCCCATGGACCTGGAGTCGCGCGTGCGCTGGGAGGAATACACCAAGGCCAAAGAAACCATGCTGGAGCGCACCCACATCCCGGAAGCACCCTGGTGGATCGTGCAGGCGGTGGACAAGAAGAAGGCGCGCCTGAACTGCATAGACCACTTGCTGAGCCTGATCCCCTATACCGAGATCGAGCACGACACTGTGGTGCTGCCAGCCCGCGTGCGCAACGACGACTACATCCGCCACCCGGTGCCGCCCGAGATGTACGTACCCGAGCGCTACTGATAACCGTGAGGTGGTGGCCCGGTTGCAATTAACCAAACCGTCACACAAGCTGTCACGCGCCTGCAATCTTCCCTCCCTACGATTGCTCCATCTCAACTGGAGGTTTATCGGATGAACGAATTTTTCAGGCAACTCAAGATTCAGCGTTGGGACGACCACCGCTATTACCACCACAGCCGCATCAACCAGACGCTGCACCTCATCAGTGCCATCAGCTTCCTGGTGGCTTATGCGCTGTTGTTCGTCGACCCGGCCGTTGCGGCCCTGGTGGCCTGGCTGGTATCCATGACTACGCGCCAATCCGGCCACTTCTTCTTCGAGCCGCTGGGCTACGACGAAGTCAACCAGGCCACGCAAGAACACAAGGAAGAGATCAAGGTGGGCTACAACCTGCGCCGCAAGATGGTGCTGCTGGCCATCTGGGCCGGTGCTCCCATCGCGCTGTGGATTGATCCCGGCTTCATGGGCCTGCTGGAGCCTGCCGCCTCGTGGCAGGGCTTTGCACGCAATACCGGCATGCTGTGGCTGTTCATCGGTGTGGGCGGCCTGCTGTTCCGCACGGTGCACCTGTTTTTCATCAAGGGCGTGCTCGATGGTCTGGTATGGATGACCAAGATCCTGACCGATCCCTTCCACGACATCTACCTCTACCACAAGGCTCCGTTGGCGCTGATGCGTGGTGAGTTGATTGAGGAACGTGGGCACCTGGGGCCTGTGGCCTGATACCTTGCCTTTGCGTTCAAGGCACCTCGTGGGACTCAGTGCGGCGTGGCACTCTGCGCCGTCCGTGTCCCCCGGCCTTCGGCCTCCTCCTTTACCTACCGGCGCAGAATGCCACGCCGCCCTGAGTCAACCAACGCTGTTGGCACGCGAAGGGTTTTCAGTCGTTGCGTGCCAACACTGCTGGTTGCCGATGACGCTGGGGTAGATGGTGCAGTGAGGTAAAGGAGGAGGCCGAAGGCCGGGGGACACGAACGGAACCATCTACCCCAGTGGCATCGGCCGCCACAAGCAGCCCCTAACGTGCATTCCAACCAAAAACAGGGCAACAACCAGTCACCCTGCTTTAGGCAATCAACCAAACTTGGTAGCCAACATCTCCCGCAACAACCGACGCTTGATGGTCTTGTTGGTAGTCACCCCGTCCGTCCACCACCAGCCATCCGCCTTCATCGCCAGACCCGCTTGGACAAACCGTTGCACCACCTCTTCGAAATCGGCATCCGTGAAATTCAGACTCCAGATGATGCGCCCCGTACCGACCCAGCTCAGGGCGATTCCCTCCAGGCGCAAATAGTGTTGGAACAACCAGTTATAGCTTGCGGGCTGTGTGTACAGCACGGTCCATACCGTGGACATGCCCTCCACGCGGACCGGCACGCCGGCATCGTGCAGACGCTTGTTGAGCAACGCTGCGCGGTGGTTCCAGGTTTCTTCCAAGCCCTGGTACAGGGCGCTGATACTGGCATCGTCCAGACGGCGCAGGAACACGTTCATGGCGCCCATCACATACGGGTGGGAGTTGAAGGTGCCGCGGGCAAAGCAGATGTCGGCGGGAGAGTCGTCACGGAAGCGCCGCATCCATTCGCGTTTGCCGCACACCACGCCAATGGGCAAGCCGCCGCCCAGGGTCTTGCCGTAGGTCACCAGATCGGCACGCACGCCGAAGTACTCCTGCGCGCCACCCTTGGCCAGACGGAAACCCATGAACACCTCGTCAAAGATCAGCGCGATGCCACGGTCATCGCAGATGCGGCGCAGCTCCTGCAGCCAGGCGGTGTAGGCGGCCTTGTCGAAATGGGCCTTGCGCGAGCTGTCGAGCAGCGAGCCATCGCTGGGTGCGGCCACGTTGGGGTGCAGGGCCTGCAGCGGGTTGATCAGGATGCAGGCGATGTCCTTGCGCGTACGCAATACGCGCAAAGTGCCCTCGCCCATTTCGGTGAGGGTGAAGGTATCGCGCGCGGGCACCGGGTTGCCGATGCCGGGCTGCACATCGCCCCACCAGCCGTGGTAAGAGCCGCAGAAGCGCACCAGCTTGCTGCGCCCCGTGTGGTAGCGCGCCAGGCGCACGGCCTGCATCACCGCCTCGG
Organism: Rhodoferax sp. GW822-FHT02A01; assembly: GCF_038784515.1. NCBI lineage: Bacteria > Pseudomonadati > Pseudomonadota > Betaproteobacteria > Burkholderiales > Comamonadaceae > Rhodoferax > Rhodoferax sp. GW822-FHT02A01. Next base: position 3,809,279 of record NZ_CP152376.1, on the reverse strand, counting down.
TGCCAGACATATGAAAGCTCACCTCGTCCATGCCGCTGATCTGCTTGATGCGCCGCACGTTGTCCAGCATCACCGGGTGGTAGGCGCCCAGCACTGGGCCCAGGTCACGCACCAGGGCAATGCCGTCGTCCATGCACTGCTTGTAGAAGTCATTGCCGAACAGGTTGACGCCATACGAGCCGGTGAGGTCGTAGAAGGTGTTGCCATCCAGGTCGGTCACGGTCACGCCTGCGGTGCTCTGCACAAAGGAGCCCACCTTGAGACCCTTGGCCGCCAGATCACGGAACTGGAAGGGCACGCGGTAGGCGCTGATGAACTGCAGGTCCGACAGGCTTTGCGCAGCTTCTGCACTGGCCGCAAGGCTCTTGGGGTAACGCTGCTGGCAGCGTGCCACCAGACTTGCGAACGCCGCCTTGCGTTGGGCCACCACGTTGGGCGGCGCGCCGTCCACGGCAAAGGCCTGGTCTTCGCTGTAGCGGTAGCCGGGCAGCAAGGCCGCCACACGGCGCGCCGTGCGCGGGTGACCGGCCAACGAGCGGTGCTTGGCCATCGACAACTCCAGGCGCGTCTTGGCCTTGGTCAGTGCCAACACCAGCGCTGCACTGCCTACGGTGTAAAGGGCCAGGGTATTCATACCAAACGATTCATTCACGGGTTATTGCCTTCCTAGCAAAACGATTACAGAGAACTATCAACATGACTTTGAAAAAACAGATTCACAACTTATTGGCCAACGAAGACCTGAACTTCCTGCTGACCAACCGCCTGCCGCGACGTTGGCTGACCCAGTTCATGGGGCGCTTCAGCAAGATCGAAAATCCGCTGGTGCGCAGTGCTTCCATCGGCATCTGGAAGTTCTTCAGCGACCTGGACCTGAGCGAGGCGAAAAAGCAGCACTTCAAAAGCATGCATGACTGCTTCACCCGCGAGCTCAAGGACGGTGCACGCACGATCGACACCGACGCCAACGTGATGAGCAGCCCGGTGGACGGCATCATCGGTGCCTGCGGCCCCATAGCCGGCACGCAGGTGTTCCAGGCCAAGGGCTTCCCCTACACGCTGGAAGACCTGCTGGGCACCGAAGAAGACCTGAGCGCCTGGCGCAACGGCACCTTTGTTACCTTGCGCCTGACCAGCAGCATGTACCACCGCTTCCACGCACCCTACAACTGCACGGTGGACAAGGTGCGCTACTTTTCTGGCGACACCTGGAACGTCAATCCGATCGCGCTCAAGCGCGTGGAAAAGCTGTTCTGCAAGAACGAGCGTGCCTTCATCAGCACGCGCCTGAACGGCACCGGTTCCATCAACGGGCAGCGCGTTGCGCTGGTGCCGGTGGCGGCCATTCTGGTGGCCAGCATCCGGTTGCACTTTCTGGATGTGCTGCTGCACATGGGATACAAGGGCGCCAAGACGATGGCCTGCAACGCCAGCTTCGGCAAGGGTCAAGAGATGGGTTGGTTCCAGCATGGGTCTACGGTGATCGTTCTGGCACCCGCCGGGTTTGCCCTGTGCGAAGGACTAGAGCAAGGGACTCACGTGCGGATGGGTCAGGCGCTCCTTCGCTGGAGCCATTGATCCGGGCAGGTGGATGCCATCCACCATGCCAAATTGCTGCTCATGCCGCGCGAGCACATCGCGCAGCACTTCCTCAAAACTCTCGCACACCGCGCCCCAGGCCAGATAGGCCACGCTGCGCGGGCTGACCTCGCGCATCTGCTGTTGCCGGGCTCGGTCCATGGCCAATTCCACTGACGCATTCACAAAGGCCAGCTCATCGCCATTGGGCACCAGAATGCCGTTGTGGTTCTGGATGATGAGTTCCTGCGCGGCGGCGTTGGCATACGACACCACGGCCAAACCACTGGCCAGCGCCTCGGGCACCACGTTGCCAAACGTCTCGGTGAGGCTGGGGAACAGGAACAGATCACCCGATGCGTAGTGCGCCGCCAGCTCCTCGCCCTTGCGGATGCCGGCAAAGTGTGCGTCCGGGCACATCTCTTCCAGCGTCTTGCGCAAGGGGCCATCGCCCACAAACACCAGCTTGGCACGCGGCTGCTTGGCCTGGATGGCACGGAAGGCCGAAACCACCAGACCCACATTCTTTTCCTTGGCAAGGCGCCCCACCAGAATCACCACCGGGTCGTCCGGCAGCACGCCCCAGGTTGCGCGCAGGGCTTCGGAGCGGCGGCTGGGCTTGAAGAGTTCAATGGCCACGCCGCGCGACACCAGGGTGACATTGTCGTAGCCACGGCCTTTTAGTTCCTGCAGCATGGCACGTGTGGGCACCATGGTGGCTTGGGTGCGGTTGTGCAGCTTGCGCAGATAGCTCTCGATGGGCGACTTCAGGATGCCCATGCCGTAGTGCTGCGAGTAGCTATGGAAATTGGTATGAAACGAGCTGGTCAGCGGCAGGTGCAGCTTGCGTGCTGCGGCCACGGCGGACCAGCCCAGCGGGCCCTCGGTCACCACATGCACGATGTCCGGCCTGCGCTCGCCCCACAGCTTGGCCAGACGGCTCTTGGAGGGCAGACCAAAGCGCAACTCGCCATAGGTGGGCAGCGGTATGCCTTTGGAGAGCACCTGGTCCAGGCCTTCGCGCATATCGTTGGCTTCGCGTGCCTGGCGCGGCCGCACAACCTGAATGGCATGGCCACGGTTCAGCAGTCCCTCCACAATGCGCCCCAGCGTCATGGCGACGCCGTTGACTTCTGGTGGAAAGGTTTCCGTCACGACGGCAATACGCATACTCGACTGCCGCGCCGCGAAGGACTCAATGAGGAGGTCGTCTGTGGTTTTCACACCGCTAGACTAAAGATCAATCACTGCAATTTGGTGATGCTTTTTTGACAGTTTGAAGTCTTTGGCGGCCACACAACGACCATTGAATTGCCTAAAGTCAATGAAGGTCGACCGAAACAGGATATGGAGCCCAACCGTCTGCCTATGATGGTCCGCAGGAGCAGGAATATGCAACAACAACCGCAGTCAGACCCAATGACGGACGCACCCCGCCTGGACGGACTCAGTCCGGAGGAAGCGCGTCGCCGCCTGGAGGCTGACGGCCCCAACCTGCTGCCGGGCAATCTGCCCAAGTCGACATGGGCGATTGTGCGTGACGTGGTGACCGAACCCATGTTCCTGATGTTGCTCGCGGGCGGCGCCATCTATCTGGCGCTGGGTGACAAGGCCGAAGCCATCTTCCTGCTGAGTTTTGTGCTGGTGGTGATTGGCATCACTCTGGCACAGGAACGCAAGACCCAACGGGCGCTGGAGTCCCTGCGCGAACTATCGGCACCGCGTGCCCTGGTGATCCGCAGTGGACAGGAACAACGCATTGCCGGGCGCGATGTGGTGTGCGGTGATCTGCTGGTGCTGCGCGAGGGCGATCGGGTTGCGGCGGACGCCAGGTTGTTGAAAGGCTCGGTGGAAGTCGATGAATCGCTGCTGACCGGTGAGTCCGTGCCGATTGCCAAACTGCCGGACGACAGCACCAATCTGTTTGCCAGCACCGTGGTTACGCGCGGCATGGCCTGGGCTGAAGTCACGGCCCTCGCGCAGCAGACATCGGTGGGGCGCATCGGTGCCGACCTGGCGGCCACGGTGGAACCGGTATCTGCGCTGCAGCAAAGCTCGCGCACCTTGGTCACCCGGCTGGGCTGGGGCGCGTTCGGTCTGGCAGTGACGCAGATTGGCCTGAACTGGCTATGGGACGGCCACACCCTGCTGGAGAGTCTGCTCACGGGCATCGCGCTGGCCATGGCCATCGTGCCGGAAGAAATACCGGTCATCCTCACCGTCTTTCTCGCCCTGGGTGCCTGGCGCATCGCACAGCAGAAAGTGCTGACGCGACGTGTCAGTGCGGTAGAGGCACTGGGCGCCATCACTGTGCTGGCCGTGGACAAGACGGGCACGCTCACCCAGAACCGTATGGCCGTTGCCGAACTGACCCTGGAGGATCAGCACTTCACGCCTGAGGGCGCCCAGGAGATGCCCGAACTGTTTCACCGGCTGACTGAATTCGCCATGCTGGCCACACCGGGCGACCCGTTTGACCCCATGGAAAAGGCCATACAACAGTTCGGCCACCAGTGGCTGGAAGGCACCGAGCATGTGCACGACGGCCACGTGCCGGAAGTGGAATACCCACTGTCCCAGGACATCCTGGCCATGACGCGGGTGTTCACCAACGCAGACCCGCAACAGCATCTGCTGGCCACCAAAGGCGCACCCGAGGCCGTGGCCGACTTGTGCCATCTGGAGCCGGCGCGGCGCGATGCAATACGCCTGCAGGTGGAGGCCATGGCGCAGCGCGGACTGCGGGTGCTGGGCGTGGCCTGTGGCCGCTGGGACAGTGCCACACCGGACCATGCGCACCCGACCAGCCAGCATGATTTCGACTTCGAGTTTCTGGGCCTCATTGGCCTGGCCGATCCACCGCGCCCCGAAGTCGCTGCCGCGTTGGGCGAGTGCAGGCAAGCCGGCATCCGCGTCATCATGATGACCGGAGACCATCCTGCCACGGCACTGGCCATAGCCAGATTGGTTGGGCTGTCGCAACGGCCGGAAGTCATCACCGGCACGGAGATCGAGAGCCTGCAGGACGAGGCCCTGAAAGCGCGTCTGCAGCAGGTGGACATCTGCGCCCGGCTTGCGCCCCACCACAAGTTGCGCTTGGTCAGCTTGCTGCGCCAGGGTGACGCGGTGGTTGCCATGACCGGCGATGGTGTGAATGATGCCCCCGCCCTCAAGGCCGCCGACGTGGGCATTGCCATGGGCCAGCGCGGCACCGATGTGGCGCGCGAGTCCGCAGCCCTGGTGCTGCTGGACGACAGCTTTGCGCGCATCGTGGCCGCCATACGCCAGGGGCGGCGCATCGATGACAACATCCGCAAGGCCACCCGTTTTGTATTCGCGGTGCATATCCCCATCATTGCGCTGGCGCTGGTGCCCTCCCTGTTGAACTGGCCCATTCTGCTATTGCCGGTGCATATCGTTTTGCTGGAGCTGTTGATAGACCCGGCCTGCTCCATCGTGTTTGAGGCAGAACCTGAAAGCGAAGACGTGATGACGCGGCCTCCGCGCGCAGTGGGCGACTCGCCTTTTGCTGCGACCTATCTGCTGCACGCCACCATGCAGGGCACGGGCCTGGCAGCGGTGCTGCTGCTCGGGCAGGCATGGCTGACTGCCACGCTGAGCAGCAGCGACCAGGCACGCACGCTGGTCTTCTGCGCCTTGCTGGTGGGCGTACTGTTGCTGATTGCCGCCAACCGCAACCAGACGCTGCCAGTCTGGAAAAACTTCCGCGGCGGCAACCCCTGGTTGTCACGTATGGGTGCCGCCGTAGGAGCCATGCTGACCCTGGTATTGGCCGTCCCCTGGTTGCGCAACCTCATGGGCTTGTCCATGCCGCCGTGGCAAAGCTGGTGGATGCTGCTGCCCATGCTGCTCGCGTGCGTAGTCTGGCTGGAGGCCATGTGCCGCAGGACCCATCCCCTCTCTGGAATTTGAACAACCGCTGCGGTGCAAGCCGCGCCTCTGCGTCTGCAACATAGGCCGGCACAGCCTTTGTCATCAGCTTTACATGCTAGACACATAGCATGGCGCCGTTATTGTTCAACCTGGGATTTCATAATGAAAACTATTGACTCCATTACGCAACGCAAGGGGCTCGTGCTGTCCTTGTGTATTGCCTCCGCTGCGGGTGTCGTCTTGTTGGGCTGCGGTGGCAGCGGCGGCGAACCGGCGGTCAGCGTGAATGGCGTGGCCGCTACCGGCGCAGCCATGAGTGGGGCATCCATTTCGGTAATTTGCGCGGGAGGCTCCGTTGCCAGCACCAAGTCTGCGGCGGATGGAAGCTACGCTGCCACCGCCATAGGCAAGCTTCCTTGCCTGATCGAAGCAGATGATGGCTCACGCAAACTGCATTCCGTAGCCTACGGTACTGGCAACTCGGGCACTGCTAACGTCACGCCGCTTACCGAACAATTGGTTGCGTCCCTGTCATCGGACACCGTGGATACAGCGGCTTTCTTCAGTGCATTTGACGCGAGCATGGCAGCCTTGCTGGACCCGACCAAGCTGGCCGCTGCGCAGACCCTGGTGCTCAATGATCTGAAGGCCAAAGGTTTCAACGTTGACAGTCTCAAAGACCTCATCACGGACAAGCTGGTAGCGAAGACGGGCAGCCAATCCGGCAACGGCTATGACGCATTGCTGGATGCTGTTGCTGCTAAACCCGTCAACGTACGACTGATTGCCATGAACGACTTTCACGGCAACTTCGCTCCCCCTTCCGCCAGCAACGGCGGGACCATGGTGCTCCCCAACGGCGGTGCCGGTCAAAGCGTGACCGTGGGCGGAGCGGCTTACCTCGCCACGCTGGTGAAGAACCTCAAGGCCCAAAACACTAACAGCATCGTAGTGGGCGCGGGCGACTCCATCAGCGCTTCGCCGTTCGAGTCCATGATCACCCACGACGAGGCCACGGTGGACATCCTCAACAACATCGGCCTGGAAGTCACATCGGTAGGCAACCACGAATTTGACCGCGGCAGTGCGGAATTGCTGCGCATTCAGAATGGTGGCTGCTATCCGGCATCAGGCACACAGGGTGTTGTCGGTGCGGACACCTGTCTGGTCAATGGCATCTACCCGGGTGCCAAGTTCAAGTATTTGGCGGCCAATGTCAACGTCACAGCAACCGGAAAGACGCTGCTGCCTGCCACCTACATCAAGCGCTTCGGAACGGTAAGCGTGGGCTTCATCGGCCTGACCTTCCAGGGAACTCCCACCGCCGTGGCCGCCAGCGGTATCGCAGGATTGGAATTCAAGGAAGAGTCTGCAGTCATCAACCAGTACGCGGCCAAACTCAAGGCCAACGGTGTCAACGCCGTGGTCGTCCTGATTCACCAGGGTGGCCAGACCACGGCCACCACCATCAACGACAAGACCTGCCCCGGCTTTGCTGGTGACATCACCACCATCGTGGACAAGCTGTCTGCGGACGTGGACATGGTGGTGAGCGGCCATACCCACCAGGAATATGTCTGCAACTATCCTGCCAAGGCAGCCAAGAAAAACATGCTGCTGACCTCCACCGGCTATTACGGTGGCGCAGTCACCGCAGTGGACATGGTGCTGCAGCCCAACAAGGGTATGGTTTCGGCTAGCGCCAATACGGAGCCGGTAATCCGAGCAGATGTGGCCGGCAATGCGACTCTGCCTTCTGGCTTCACCTCCGTGGCCAAGGACGCAACCATTGACGGCTTGGTGACCAAGTACAAGAGCCTCTCCAGCACGCTTGCCGCGCAAAGTGTGGGAACCATCACCTCCAGCATCAACCGGGCACTCATGACGGTAGCCGGTGTGACCGGGCGGGATGAAACTGCCGAAGGTGCCATGGGTGACGTGATTGCCGACTCCTATCTGCTGGGTGTTCCTGGCGGTGCTGACATTGCATTTACCAATCCGGGCGGCGTGCGTGCGGACCTGAGCTATGTGGCGCCGGGCAATGTGACCTATGCGGCACTCAATACGGTGGAGCCATTCGGAAACACGCTGTCCACCTTGAACCTGACCGGCGCACAGTTGCTGCGGCTGCTGGAACAGCAATGGGAGGCCCCCAACAACACCGCGAAGACCAATGCTGCAACCGGCGCAGTAGGACGTCTGCTGCAACCGTCTTCTGGCCTGACCTACACCTATGACAACAACCAGCCTGCAGGGCGCCCTGTTGGACAGGGTAACCGCATCGTACCGGGAAGCCTGAAGCTCAAAGGCGTGGCCATTGACCCAGCCAAGAGCTACAAGATCGTGACCAACAGCTTCCTGGCCAGCGGCGGAGACAACTTCACCGTGATGGCAACTGGCTCCAACATCACCGACACCAAGATGCTGGATCTGACCGCGCTGATTGCCTACTTCAAGGCGAACTCTCCCGTGAGCCCGCCCGCACCGCGTGTGACCCGTCTAAACTGATGGCAAGCTGCACTACAGCCCTCCCGCTCGCGGGAGGGCTTTTTCCATTGGGAACGGTAAATCCCGCATGACGTTCAACCGATTGAAGTGGATAGCCGTGCCGGTTCTGCTGGCGTGGGCCACACAGGCAGCATGGGCCGCATCCGATGCACGCCAACAAGCCATCGCCGAAGCGGCCGCCCTGGCGCAGGCACAGTGCTACCCGCACATGTACCGCGACACCAATGCCTACTCGCAATGCATACGTGATATGCGCAACGACCCCAAGCTATCGACGCCTAAGAAACTCGGTGTGGAATATTTTGGGTTTGTGGGCGCACTGAGCTATGCGCGCGTGGGCCATCTGCATGCGAGGCAGATTGCGGCTGAATTTCTGCAGGATTTCCGCCAGACCCAGAAGCAGCTTGGCGTTGGCGACAAAGCCCTGTGCAGCACGATACCGGGCGACTGCACCGTGCGTATCGCGCAAACCCGGGAGATGGAGGCCGCACCACCCAAGGCCACCGGCATGCGGGTGCAGTGCGTGGGGAAAATCTGCAACTTGGTACCCGCGGAATAGGTGACTGAAAACTAACGCGTCATGGGCCGAGAGGGCAACCGGTGCAGTGACCTGTTCCGACCCCACCAGATCAGCACCATTCCGCCGGTCACCATCACGGCAAACCCCCATACCAACGCATGCAGGGGCACCTCCACCGCAATGGCAACCGCGTAGACGCCCAGCATCAGCAACATACCCGCGTTCTCGTTGAAACCCTGCACCGCGATGCTGCGCCCCGCCGTGAGCAGCGTGCAGCCGCGGTGCTGCAACAGCGCATTCATGGGCACCACGAAAAAGCCCGCCAATGCGCCCACCAGCACCAGCAGCAACGCCGCCGTCCAGGCGCTGTGCACGCACAGCAGCAGCGGCACCAGCATACCCATGACAATGCCCACCGGCAGCAGCCGCTCCGCCTGGGTGAGCTCGACCCAGCGGCTGGCCAATATGGCGCCAGCCACCACACCCAGCGCGGTGATGCCCTGCAGGTAAGCCGCCTGTGCCAGAGGCAGGCCCAACGCCTCATGCGCCCAGCGCAGCACCATCAGCTGGAGGGTGGCACCCACGCCCCACAGCAAGGTGGTGACCGACATTGACAAGCCACCCAAGGCATCGCGCCACAGCACACGGTTCTCGGCCACAAAACGCTTGATGAGCTGGGCCGGATGGATGGAGTGCGGGTCGTAGCGCGCGCCGCTGTCCACCACGGCGGCGCTCAGCAACATGGCCACCGCATTCATCACCAGCAGCACCAGCATACCGGCCACCAGCGCCGTGGGTTGCACAAGTAGGGTCAGCGACGGAAACGGCATGGCCAGGCGCGGCATCAACGGACTGACCAATAGCCCTCCCAGCACGGTACCAAAGATCACCGCGCAGACGGTAACGCTTTCAAAAAAGCCATTGGCGCGCACCAGGTCGCGCGCGGGCAGCAGCTCGGTGATCAGGCCGTATTTGGCAGGCGCATAGATAGCCGATCCCAGGCCGGCGAGCCCGATGGCCAGCACCGGATTGCCGCCGCACAGCAGCCACACCATGGCCACCACCTTGAGCGCGTTGGCCAGCAACATCACACGCCCTTTGGGAAAGGCGTCCGCCAAGGGCCCCACAAAGGGCGCCAGCACCACATAGAACAGAGTGAAACTGATCTTGAGCAGCGGTATCAGCCAACCCGGCCCCGAGAGCTCCAGCACGCGGGCGATGGCGACAATCAGAAAGGCGTTGTCGGCCAGTGTGGAGAGGAACTGCACTCCCAAAACCAGATAGAAGGCGCGGGGCATGGGTGTATGTCGCAATGGTGAATGCATGAAGTCAGCATCGTGACGCAGCCGTGTGAAAGGCCCATGACACAGCAGCAAGTCGCGCAGCACCACATAATCAGCCGCATGATTACCGTACATCACCTGGAGACGTCCCGCTCCCAACGCGTCCTGTGGCTGCTGGAAGAATTGGGCGTCCCCTACGACATCAAACGCTACCAGCGCGATCCCAGGACGCGGCTGGCGCCCCCGGAACTCAGGGCCATTCACCCCTTGGGCAAGTCCCCCGTCATCACCGACGGGAACGAGGTCGTTGCCGAGTCGGGTGCCATACTGGAATATCTGGTGGAAAAATTTGGTGAGTGGGCTCCACCTGAACTGGCCGCGCTGCAACCGGCCACAGGTACCTGGGCGCATCGGCAGTGCCGCTTCTGGATGCATTTTGCCGAGGGCTCGCTGATGAACTGGCTGGTGATGAAGCTGGTGTTCATGTCGATCCCGAAGCAACCCATGCCCTTCTTCGTGCGCCCCATTGCCAAACAACTCTGCGCCCAAGTGCAAGCCATTCTGATCGACCCCAATCTGCGCACAGCCCTGGAGTTCATCGATGCGCATCTGGGAAAGCACAGCTGGTTTGCGGGAGACCAGATCAGCATGGCCGATTTCCAGATGAGTTTCGCCATCGAGGCCGCTCTCTCGCGTAGCGAAGGCGCAAGCCGCTATCCGAACATAAAGGCCTACCGGGATCGCATGGTGGCCCGCCCCGCCTACCAGCGCGCCGTCGCCAAGGGTGGCCCGGTTGTGATGGTCTGAGTCCGCGCTAATCGCGCGGCTTGCGAAACGCCAGCCACGCCGCAATGGCGGTGAAGGTCACGATGATGGCCACCACGATCCAGAAACCATAGGGATGCTCGTTGAAGGGGATGCCGCCCACGTTCATGCCCAGCAAACCGGCAATGATGTTGATGGGCAGCGCCAGCACCGTCACGACCGTCAACACGAACAAGGTGCGATTGCTGGCCTCGGCCACGCGTCCGGCGATCTCTTCCTGCAGCAATTTGATGCGCTCCTGCAGCGCCGCCATGTCACTCAACGCTACGTTGAACTCTTCGGTGGATTGGCGCAGTTCCTGCAAATCGTCTTCCACGATCCACCGGGGTGGTTTGGTCAACAGACGAAAGAGTGCGGCGGGCTCCGGTGCCAGCAGACGTTGCAGCCGTACCAGCAACCGGCGCAGCGACCCCAGATCGGCGCGCTTCTTCTCCAGCCGGCCCGCCAGCAGGTTGTCTTCAATCTCGTCCACGCGCTGGGTGGTGCCGCGAACAATGCTGACCAATACATCTCCCTGGTCGTGCATCAGATGGACCAGCAGCTCCACCGACGAGCCCATGGCCGCCCCCCGTTTGACCGCATCCCGCAACCGGTCTATGGAACGCAATGGCTGCAGGCGCGCAGTGACCACCAGACGTGGGCCCACCGAGAGCCACAGGGTGGATATATCGGAGGGTTCAAAGGCAAAGTCGTAGTGCACGTCATTGACCACAGCCACCAACATGTCGTCGTCCAGCTCAACGCGGGTGGAACGGGAGCCATCCCGCAAGGACTCGTAGAACTGGTCGGACAGCGTGAGGTGTTCGCGCATCCACTTTTCCGCAGCACTGTGCGCCAGGTTGAAATGCAGCCACACAAAGCCTGAGTGCTGGTCGGCACCTGTCTGGCTCAGCCACTGCAGCGCAAGCTGCGCATCAACCGGAGCGCCCTGCCCCGTTGCACCGAACTGAAAGCCGCAGATCAGGCCCGAAGGGTCGGCGCCGTAAGGGGTAGTTGGGGTAGTGCTCATTGCGCGATCCCGTTGCACAGGCAAAGGTGCGCAGCATAACCGCGAAATATGTCAGTTCAGCCCAGCCACTTCTGCATGAAGCTGGCTTCGCCCGCTGCCGGATCCAATGCATAGCGGGCGAACCCCACGCGGGCGTACAGGCGCATGGCACCGGCGTTGCCGGACAGCACTTCCAGCGTGAGTTTGCAGGCACCGCGTTCGCGCGCCACTGCTTCAACCAAGCCGAACATGCGTTCGGCAATGCCACGGCCCCTGTAGGCGGAAAGGACTGCCACATCGTGCACATTGATCAGAGGCTTGCAGGCAAAGGTGGAAAAGCCCTGCATGCAGTTCACCAGCCCCACGGGAATGGTGTCCGCTTCGCCATCAAATGCCAGCACGCTGAAGGCGCCCGGCACACGCGCCAACTCCGCCACCAAGTGGGCCTTGGCAAATGCGCTCAGACCTTCGCCTCCGCCCATGGGATCACGCGCATAGGCGTCCAGCATCTCCACCAGAGCCTTGCCATGCAATGGATTGGCATAGTCGGCCAGGCAGACACGGATGGTGTCGGTCATGCTCAGACTTTCAGGGTATCTGCAATGCGCTGGGCAGACTGCTGCGCCTGTTTGGCGTCGCGGGCCTCCACCATGACGCGCACCAAGGGTTCGGTGCCGCTGGCTCGTATCAGCACACGACCGCTGTTGCCCAGCTCGGCCTCCACCGCCTGGGTGGCACTGTGCAGGGCCGCATTGGCCTTCCAGTCCTGGCCCGGGGTCAGCCGTACATTGATCAGGGTCTGTGGGAACAGCTCCACGCCTTGCAGCAATTGCGCCATAGAGCGGCCCGAACGCACGCAAGCCTGCAGGATCTGCAGCGATGAAATCAGGCCATCACCGGTAGTGTGCTTGTCCAATGCCAGCAAGTGGCCGGAGCCTTCGCCACCCAGAATCCAGCGCTTCTTTTCCAGCTCTTCGAGCACGTAGCGGTCACCCACCTTGGCACGCACGAACTGCACGCCACGCGACTGGAGTGCGACCTCCACCGCCATGTTGGTCATGAGCGTTCCGACCACGCCCGGAACGGCCTCACCGCGGCCCAGCCGGTCATCGGCCATCAGATACAGCAACTCGTCCCCGTTGAACAAGCGCCCCGTGTTGTCCACCAATTGCAAGCGGTCCGCGTCTCCGTCCAGCGCAATGCCGAAATCCGCATGGTGCTCCTTCACCGCCTGCACCAGTGCCTGAGGATGCGTGGCACCCACGTCCTTGTTGATATTGAGCCCGTCGGGCGAACAACCGATGGCAATCACTTCGGCGCCCAGCTCATGGAACACCTTGGGGGCGATGTGGTAGGCAGCGCCGTGTGCCGCGTCGACCACAATCTTCAGACCCTTCAGAGTCAGGTCGTTGGAGAAGGTGCTCTTGCAGAACTCGATGTAGCGACCCGCCGCATCTTCCAGGCGACGGGATTTGCCCAGGTGCGCAGACTCCGCCCACACCGGCGCCTGCTGCAGCGCGGCTTCTACGGCTTCTTCCCAGGCATCGGACAGCTTGGTTCCCTGTGCGCTGAAGAACTTGATGCCGTTGTCCGCAAACGGATTGTGGCTGGCACTGATGACCACGCCCAGGGAGGCCCGCTGCGCGCGTGTCAAGTAGGCCACGCCGGGCGTGGGCAAGGGCCCCAGCAGCACCACATCCACGCCAGCTGAGTTAAAGCCGCTCTCCAGCGCACTCTCCAGCATGTAGCCCGAAATGCGGGTGTCCTTGCCGATCAGCACGGTGGGGCGCGCCTCGGTCTTCTTGAGCACCTGTCCGACGGCATGGGCCAGGCGCAGCACAAAGTCCGGGGTGATGGGCGACTGCCCCACGGTACCGCGAATGCCATCGGTTCCAAAATACTGACGTCCCATTTTTACTCCTGTGTTTGTTTCTATTGGATCAAATACCGGTAGGGGCCTGAACCCTCCCCTGCCCCTACCGGGCCGCCTGACAGGCAGCCCATACCTTGAGCGACTGCACGGTCTGCTTGACGTCGTGCACCCGCACCACCGTCGCACCGTTTTGCACAGCAATCAATGCAGCCGCCACGCTGGGCACCATGCGCTCCTGCGCATCCATGGTGGCAACACTGCCCAAAGAGGTTTGCGTCACGGCGGCCAGCGATGATTTGCGCGACCAACCGGCAAGCACCGGGTAGCCCAAAGGCAACAATTCGGCCTGGCGCGCCAGCAAGGCAAAGTTCTGCTGCACCGTCTTGCCAAAGCCAATGCCGGGATCCAGGCAGATGCGTTTGGCATCCACTCCCAACTCCTGCAATTGCAAGGCCGCCTGCTGCAAGAAGAAATAGACCTGCGGCAACACGTCACCTTCCATGGGCGCCATCTGCATGGTCTGCGGTTCGCGGTGCATATGCATCAGGCACACGCCGCACGATGCGTGGGCACTTGCCACCTGCTGTCCAGTCAAGCCGTGGGCATCACCTTGCCAGCGCAAGGCCCAGATGTCGTTGATGATGTCGGCCCCCAGATCCAGCACTGCCTGCATGACGGCAGGCTTGTAGGTATCCACCGAAACCGGCACACCCAGCGTCACCGCATGGCGCACCACTGGCAGCACGCGCGCCAGCTCTTCATCCAAAGGTACTGCAGGTGCCCCGGGCCGCGTGGATTCACCACCGATATCCAGGATGTCCGCGCCGTCCTTGAGCAACTGGTCGCAGTGGGCAATTGCCGCGTCGCGCGATGCGAACTGCCCGCCGTCGGAAAAGGAATCGGGCGTGACGTTCACGATGCCCATGACCTTGGGGCTTGAGAGGTCAATGGTGAAGCGGGAGGTTTGCCAAAACATGCTGAAGGCCTTGTGTGCTGCTCTTGGAGCTACCATGACAAACGGGGCTTTCGCCCCGTTTCCTGACTGCTGGCAGCCTCTGAAGAATCAGGCAACCGTTGGTGCGGGATCGACCGATACCGCAGGTGCGCCACCGTCGCTACCGCCGCCGGAGTTGGGCGTACGGGGTGTCCAGTCCTTGGGCGGGCGGGGTTCCTTGCCTGCCATGATGTCGTCGAGCTGGTCACTGTCGATGGTTTCCCATTCCAGCAGGGCCTTGGCCATGGCGTGCATCTTGTCCTGGTTGTCTTCGATCAGCTTGCGCGCAAGGGCGTACTGCTGGTCGATGATGCGGCGCACTTCGGAGTCCACCTTCTGCATGGTCTGCTCACTCATGGTGGTGGTCTTGGTAACGGAACGTCCCAGGAACACTTCACCTTCGTTTTCAGCGTACACCATGGGGCCCAGTGCATCGGTCATGCCGTAACGGGTAACCATGTCACGGGCAATGTGGGTGGCACGCTCGAAGTCGTTGCTGGCGCCGGTGGTCATCTGCTTCATGAACACCTCTTCCGCAATGCGGCCACCAAACAGCATGCTGATCTGGTTGAGCATGTATTCGCTGTCATAGCTGTAGCGGTCTTGTGCCGGCAGGCTCATGGTCACTCCCAGGGCGCGGCCACGGGGAATGATGGTGACCTTGTGCACCGGATCACACTTGGGCAGCAGCTTGCCGATCAGCGCATGTCCGGACTCGTGGTAGGCCGTATTGCGGCGCTCTTCCTCGGGCATGACCATGCTCTTGCGTTCCGGACCCATCAGGATCTTGTCCTTGGCCTTCTCAAAATCCTGCATCTCGACCAGACGCGCATTGCGGCGCGCAGCCATCAGGGCCGCTTCGTTGCACAGGTTGGCCAAATCAGCACCGCTCATGCCGGGTGTGCCACGCGCAATCACACCGGGGCTCACATCCTGGCCCAAAGGAACCTTGCGCATGTGCACGTTCAGGATCTGCTCTCGGCCACGGATATCGGGCAGCGTGACATAGACCTGGCGGTCAAAACGTCCCGGGCGCAACAAGGCGGCATCCAGAATGTCGGGGCGGTTGGTGGCAGCCACCACGATCACGCCAACATTGGTCTCGAATCCGTCCATCTCCACCAGCATCTGGTTGAGGGTCTGTTCACGCTCGTCATTGCCGCCACCCAGGCCGGCGCCACGCTGGCGGCCCACGGCGTCGATTTCGTCGATGAAGATGATGCAAGGTGCATTCTTCTTGGCGTTGTCGAACATGTCACGGACACGGGATGCGCCCACGCCCACAAACATTTCCACAAAGTCGGAACCGGAAATGCTGAAGAACGGTACCTTGGCTTCCCCAGCGATGGACTTGGCCAGCAGGGTCTTGCCGGTGCCGGGAGGGCCAACCAACAGCAAGCCGCGCGGAATGCGACCGCCCAGCTTCTGGAATTTGGCAGGGTCCTTGAGGAAGTCCACGACTTCCTTCACTTCTTCCTTGGCTTCGTCGCAACCTGCGACGTCGGCGAAGGTGACGGTATTGGTGGTTTCGTCCAGCAGGCGCGCCTTGCTTTTGCCAAAGCTGAATGCTCCGCCCTTTCCACCGCCCTGCATCTGACGCATGAAATAGATCCAGACGCCGATCAACAGCAGCATGGGCCCCCAGCTGACCAGCAACGTCATCAGCAACGAGCCTTCTTCACGTGCCTTGACGTCGAATTTGACCCCGTTGTTGATCAGGTCGCCCACCAGCCCGCGGTCCAGATAGGTGGCCGTGGTCTTGACGCGACGGTCATCGGTGGTGACCGCAACAATCTCGGTTCCGCCTTGACCTTCTTGAATGACGGCACTCTTGATGTGCTTGTTGCGCACTTCTTCCAGGAAGTCGGAGTAGCCCAGCGTGCCTACTCCGCTGGTGCCACGGGCATCAAACTGTTTGAACACGGTGAACAGCACCAGGGCGATCACCAACCAAACTGCAATTTTCGAAAACCACTGATTATTCAAACGAAGCTCCAGATAGGGCGCAAAAGAAGGTAGACGCATCCCTGCAACGCCTACGTGGTACCCATTTTAGGCGTTTCAAGGTGAAAGACACGGTATTTTCGCTATCGCGGCCATATAAATGGCATGGTTTTGATCCAACTACTTCAGGCCCAAGCCCACCAGAAAGGTCTCGGAAGAACGGTCGCGTGAAGCCTTGGGTTTGAAGGGCTTGACCTGCGTAAAGGCATCCTTGAAGCGCTGCACCACCGCGTTGTAGCTGCCACCGTGAAACACCTTGGCCACCAGTGCGCCCTGCGGTTTCATGTGGTTTTGGGCAAACTCAATGGCCAATTCGATCAGGTATTCGACCCGGGCCGCGTCAGCCGATGCAATTCCGGACAGGTTGGGCGCCATGTCGGACACCACAATATCGGCCTGGCGCCCAGCCAGCGCGGCTTCCAGTTGCTGGAGCACCTCGGCCTCACGAAAGTCGCCCTGGATAAAGGTCACACCCTCGATGGGCTCCATGGGCAGCAGATCCAGCCCGATGATGGTGCCATTCAGGTCGCCCACTGCCGCGCCCTGCAGCGACATGCGGCGGCGCAGGTATTGACTCCAGGCCCCGGGCGTACAGCCCAAATCCACCACCAGTTGCCCGGGTTTGATCAAGTGCAGGGCCTCGTCAATCTCCTTGAGCTTGTAAGCCGCACGCGCCCGGTATCCCTCTTTGGTCGCCAATTTGACGTAGGGGTCGTTGATATGGTCGTGCAACCAGGCCTTGTTGACCTTTTTGCTACTGGTTTTGGTTTTCATACACTTTCATCCTATTGGCAAGCGAGCTGAGCCGCTTGCGCCGGGCCGGAGACATAATACCCACATGCCCCAAATTCAACTGACTCCCGCCCAACGCAAGGTTCACCGCGCCGAGGCTCACCATCTTGATCCCGTCGTCCTGGTCGGCGGCGATGGTCTGACCGCCAACGTCATCAAGGAGGTCGATGCCGCCCTCAACGCCCACGGCCTGATCAAGGTGCGGGTGTTTTCCGACGACCGGACGGCGCGCGAAGCCATGTTCCAACAACTCAGCACCGATCTGAACGCGGCCCCCATCCAGCACATTGGCAAACTGCTGGTGCTGTGGCGCCCGCAGCCCGAAAAAGAAAAGGTCATTGACGAAGACCGCATGCCCGGCCCGCGCGATTTCAAGGTCCTGAAATACAGCAAGCGCGCCGGTCAACGCCCCGAAGTCAAGACCCTGCGGGTGCTCGGTAACCAGCGCTTGACAGCCGGTGGCAACGTACGCCGCGCCAAACCCAAGCCCAAGGTCAGCGTCAAAAAACGCAGTCAGACCTGATTACCGGCGTCTGCCTGCGGTGCCACGACGGCAAGTGCCAGCTTGCCAAACACCGCCAGGGCGCACAGCCATTGCGCAAAATACATGGCACTGCCTACGCCGTGCCAAAGCCTGAGGTTGTCACGCGCAACAATGTGCGGTGACACACCAAACTCCACCAGCAACGCCAACAGCGCCCCTGCCAGAGCCAGCATGGTGATGGTTGGTACCACGGCCGTTGGCATGGCATGTTTGTCCGACCTTAGCAGCACCACCAGCAACAACGCACAAACCGCCGATATTGCGGTTTGTGTACTGAACAGCTTGGCTGCCATGCCACCGGCCATGGCCGGCGTGGGCAAATTGGCAAACAGCATGGGAACGACAAAGAAGCCCAGCACCGTCAGGCTCATGGCCCAGGCTGCCGCCAGCCACAGTGGCGCGGTGTGCAAGAGATGTTGCAGGCGCTTCAAATGTAGTGAACCGCGACGACTTCGTAGGAACGCTCGCCGCCTGGCGCCTGCACCACGGCGGTATCACCTTCTTCCTTGCCGATCAGCGCGCGTGCAATCGGTGAACTGATGTTGATCAGGCCCAGCTTGAGGTCGGCCTCGTCTTCCCCCACGATCTGGTAGCGGACACGGTCACCCGTGTCCTCGTCTTCCAGATCCACGGTGGAGCCGAACACCACGCGACCGCCGGCGTCCAGCGAAGCCGGGTCGATGATCTGCGCAGCCGATAGCTTGCCTTCGATTTCCTGGATACGGCCTTCCACAAAGCCCTGGCGCTCCTTGGCCGATTCGTATTCCGCGTTTTCACTCAGGTCGCCCTGGGCACGGGCTTCGGAAATCGCGTTGATCACCGAAGGACGCTCTACAGTCTTGAGTTTGTGCAGCTCGGCCTTGAGGATCTCTGCGCCGCGCTTGGTAATGGGAATGGTTGCCATGGATGTATTTGAAAAGGAAGGCCGGATTATGACAACTTAAGCCGTCAGTTGCGCATGCATTTCCTGCACGGAAATCACGCTGAGGTTGTCCAGGTATTTCATGCCTTCCACGGCAGCCTCGGCGCCCGCAATGGTGGTGTACGTGGTGACCCGCGCCAGCAGTGCCGACGTACGGATGTGGCGGGAATCGACGATGGCGTTGCGACGCTCTTCCACTGTGTTGACGACCATGGCGATCTCGTTGTTCTTGATCATGTCCACAATGTGGGGGCGGCCCTCGGTCACCTTGTTGACCACGCCGCAGGCCACGCCGGCAGCGTTGATGGTGGCAGCAGTTCCCTTGGTAGCAACCACTTCAAAGCCCAGTGCTACCAATTCACGCGCCACTTCCACGGCACGCGGCTTGTCGCTTTGCTTGACCGAGATAAAGGCCTTGCCACCGCGCGGCAGCTTGGCGCCCGCACCCAGTTGGGACTTCACAAAGGCTTCGCCAAAAGTCTTGCCCACGCCCATGACCTCCCCGGTGGACTTCATTTCCGGTCCGAGAATGGTGTCAACGCCCGGGAACTTCACGAAGGGGAAAACGGCCTCTTTCACACTGAAATACGGTGGCGTGACTTCCTTGCCAATGCCCTGGCTGGCCAGGGTCTGTCCGGCCATGCAGCGCGCTGCGACCTTGGCCAACTGGATGCCGGTAGCCTTGGAAACAAAGGGCACGGTACGGCTGGCACGCGGGTTCACTTCCAGCACGTAGATAACGTCCTTGCCGTCCACGTTCTGGATGGCAAATTGCACGTTCATCAGGCCGACCACATTGAGTGCGCCGGCCATAGCGGCCGACTGGCGCTTGATTTCGTTGACAGTGTCAGCTGACAGGGAGTACGGCGGCAGCGAACAGGCGGAGTCCCCGCTGTGCACGCCGGCTTGTTCGATGTGTTCCATCACGCCGCCGATGAAGGTGGCGCCAGTGGAGTCTCGCACGCAGTCCACATCGCACTCGATCGCATCGTTCAGAAAGCGATCCAGCAGCACGGGCGAGTCGTGGCTGACCTTGACGGCCTCGCGCATGTAGCGCTCTAGGTCGCGCTGCTCGTGCACGATTTCCATGGCGCGGCCGCCCAGCACGTAGCTGGGACGCACCACCAAGGGATAACCCAGAGCAGATGCTTTTTCCAGCGCTTCCGGCTCGGTACGGGCCGTGGCGTTCGGGGGTTGGCGCAGCTTGAGTTCGTGCAGCAATTTCTGGAAACGCTCGCGGTCTTCCGCCGCGTCGATCATGTCGGGCGAGGTGCCGATGATGGGCACGCCGTTGGCTTCCAGATCTAGTGCCAGCTTCAGCGGCGTCTGGCCGCCGTATTGCACGATCACGCCCAGCGGCTTTTCCTTGTCGACGATTTCCAGCACGTCTTCCAACGTCAGCGGCTCGAAGTACAGGCGGTCCGAAGTGTCATAGTCGGTGGACACGGTTTCGGGGTTGCAGTTGACCATGATGGTTTCATAGCCATCTTCGCGCATGGCCAAGGCGGCATGCACGCAGCAATAGTCGAACTCGATACCCTGGCCGATGCGGTTGGGGCCACCACCCAGCACCATGATCTTTTTCTTGTCGGTAGGCGCGGCTTCGCACTCGGAGCCATCGGCTTCATAGGTGGAATAGAGATAAGCCGTATTGGTGGAAAACTCAGCCGCGCAGGTGTCCACGCGCTTGTAGACAGGGCGCACCCCCAGGGCGCGGCGCTTTTCACGCACGGCCTTGTCGGTGGTCTTGAACTGGCGCGCCAGGCGGCGGTCCGAGAAGCCCTTCTGCTTGAGCGAGCGCAAGGTGGCCGCATCGATCTTGTCCAGCACCGAGCCGCTGGCCGGTTGCGGCAGGCGTTCGATTTCCAGTTCGATCTTCACGATCTGTTCGATCTGCACCAGGAACCAGGGGTCGATCTTGGTCAGTGCAAACACCTCGTCCACGCTCATGCCCTGGGCAAATGCGTCGCCC
Source organism: Rhodoferax sp. GW822-FHT02A01 (assembly GCF_038784515.1). NCBI lineage: Bacteria > Pseudomonadati > Pseudomonadota > Betaproteobacteria > Burkholderiales > Comamonadaceae > Rhodoferax > Rhodoferax sp. GW822-FHT02A01. The sequence goes on along the minus strand of NZ_CP152376.1, from coordinate 3,788,582 downwards.
ACGTACCAGATGCGCTCGGGGCCGGGCTCGCCCAGTTCCTTTTCCAGGACTTCGCGGTCCTGGGTCTTTTCGTTCATGCCATCCACGCCAACTTCCAGGCCACGCAAGGCTTTCTGGAACGATTCCTGGAAGGTGCGACCCATGGCCATCACCTCGCCCACCGACTTCATCTGGGTGGTCAGGCGGCTGTCGGCGGCGGGGAATTTTTCGAAGGCGAAACGCGGGATCTTGGTGACCACGTAATCGATGCTGGGTTCAAACGACGCGGGGGTTGCGCCACCGGTAATGTCGTTGCGCAGCTCGTCCAGTGTGAAGCCTACCGCCAGCTTGGCGGCCACCTTGGCAATCGGGAAACCGGTGGCCTTGGAGGCCAGCGCGGAAGAGCGCGACACACGCGGATTCATCTCGATCACCACCATGCGCCCGTCCTTGGGGTTGATGGAGAACTGCACGTTGGAGCCACCGGTGTCCACGCCGATTTCGCGCAGCACGGCCAGGGAGGCATTGCGCAGAATCTGGTATTCCTTGTCGGTCAGGGTCTGGGCTGGCGCCACGGTGATGGAGTCGCCGGTGTGCACGCCCATGGGGTCCAGGTTTTCGATGGAGCAGACGATGATGCAGTTGTCCGCCTTGTCGCGCACCACTTCCATCTCGTACTCTTTCCAGCCGAGCAGCGACTCTTCGATCAGCAGCTCGTTGGTGGGCGAGGCTTCCAGACCGCGCTTGCAAATGGTCTCGAACTCCTCCGAGTTGTAGGCAATGCCGCCGCCGGTGCCGCCCAGGGTAAAGCTGGGGCGAATGACGGTGGGAAAGCCCACCACCTTCTGCACATCCCAGGCTTCCTGCATGCTGTGTGCAATGCCTGAGCGCGCGGAGCCCAGACCGATCTTGGTCATGGCGTCCTTGAACTTCAGGCGGTCTTCGGCTTTGTCGATGGCCTCGGGTGTGGCGCCAATCAGTTCGACCTTGTATTTCTCCAGCACGCCGTTGTGCCAGAGGTCCAGCGCACAGTTCAGTGCGGTCTGGCCGCCCATGGTCGGCAGGATGGCATCGGGACGCTCCTTGGCGATGATCTTCTCGACCGTCTGCCAGGTGATGGGCTCGATGTAGGTAACGTCCGCCGTGGCCGGGTCCGTCATGATGGTGGCGGGGTTGCTGTTGATCAGGATGACCTTGTAGCCCTCTTCTCGCAAGGCCTTGCAGGCTTGCACGCCGGAGTAGTCGAACTCGCAGGCCTGGCCGATGATGATGGGGCCGGCGCCGATGATGAGGATGCTTTTGATATCAGTACGTTTTGGCATTTTTTACCTGGCTTCTAACTAGTTCAGACTCGCGGTGGCCAGCTTGGTTCCAAACCAGAGGAACAAGCCGCCCACGCTGCTGGAGAGACTGGCGGACAGGCGTTTGCGGGCGCGAAACGCCTGGGCCATACGGGCCCCGAGGAAGATGAGAGCGGAGAGATACAGGGCACTGAACACCATGATGATGGAGCTCAGGATCAGGAACGGAACGGCAGGTGTTTCGTAGGTAGGGTCAATGAACTGCACGAAGAAAGACAGCAGGAACAGGATCGCCTTGGGATTCAGCAGGCTGATGACCAGTGCCTTCTTGAACGGGTGCTGCATATTGATGGGCGCCTGCACTGCGGTGGCGGCTTCTGTCGCCTTGTTGCGCCACTTCTGCCATGCCGACCAGATCAGGTTCACGCCCACCCAGGACAGGTAGGCCGCGCCCAGGTACTTCACCAGGACAAACAGTGCGGGATTGGAACGCAACAGGCTGGCTGCGCCCATGGCGGTCAGCAGCAGGAGAATCGTGTCGCCCAGAAAGACGCCGAATGCGCCCTGGTAGCCCGCCTTGACGCCACGCGCCGTGGCGACCGAGAGCACATAGAGCGAGTTTGGCCCGGGCAGCAGGATGATGCCGAAGGCGCCCAGCACGTAGGTCCAGAGATCAGTGACCCCGTAAAAACTCATGCACGTTGCTCCATCAATCCAACGAAACGGTCAAACAGATAGCCGATGTCCTGTGGGCCGGGTGACGCTTCGGGGTGCCCCTGGAAGCAGAACGCCGGCTTGTCGGTACGTTCCAGCCCTTGCAGCGTGTTGTCGAACAGGCTGATGTGGGTGGGGCGCATGTTGGCAGGCAGGGTCTTCTCGTCAACCGCAAAACCATGGTTCTGGCTGGTGATGGATACACGGCCACTGTCCAGGTCCTTGACCGGATGGTTGGCACCGTGGTGGCCGAACTTCATCTTGAAGGTGCTCGCGCCCGAGGCCAGGGCCATGATCTGGTGACCCAGACAAATGCCAAATACCGGAATGCCGGTCTCAATCAATTCCCTGGTGGCAGCAATGGCGTAATCGCACGGCTCCGGGTCGCCAGGGCCATTGCTCAGGAAGACGCCATCGGGCTTGTACTTGAGCACGTCTGCAGCGGGAGTCTGCGCGGGCACCACGGTGACTTTGCAGCCGCGCTCCGCCAGCATGCGCAGAATGTTCTTCTTGACGCCAAAGTCGTAGGCCACCACATGGAATTTGGAGGCGGTCTGTTCACCATAGCCGGTGCCCAGTTGCCATTCAGTCTGTGTCCAATCGTAGGCGAAGGGACTGGTGACCACCTTGGCCAGATCCAAGCCGGACATATTGGGCGCAGCCTTGGCCGCAGCGACGGCGCGCTCCACGACGGCGCTGGTCACCTTCTCGCCCATGGCCAAGGCCATGATGCAACCATTTTGCGCGCCGTGGGTGCGCAGCTGGCGTGTGAGCTGGCGGGTATCGATATTGGCGATGGCCACGGTCTTTTCAGCGATGAGATACGCGCTCAGGTCCTGGGACTTGCGGAAATTGGAGGCAATCTGCGGCAGGTCCTTGATGATGAGACCGGCGGCCTGGACCTTGTCGGACTCGATATCTTCGGCATTGACGCCATAGTTACCGATGTGGGGATAAGTGAGCGTGACGATCTGCTGGCAGTAGCTGGGGTCGGTGAGGATTTCCTGGTAGCCGGTCATGGCCGTGTTGAACACGACCTCTCCGACGGTGGAGCCAGCGGCTCCGATGGAATTGCCAACATAGACCGTGCCGTCTGCGAGCGCCAGGATGGCGGGTGGGAAGGTTCCCTTGAGTGACAAAAGCACTGGTGACTCCGAATGGGTTACGGTTAGGCCCAAACGCGCTCAGAGTGGCTCTTGAGCGGATGCTTGTGAGAGGGGAAGTTTCAGAGTTGCGCTTGGGACAGCTGTTTTCTGGAAAGCCACTGATTATAGCGGAAGGGAGGTTCATGCCTGCCCCTCAAGGCTTCGAATTGCCCGTTTGGGGTGCGCTGCCTCCCGCAAGACCGAGTTATTGGCGCACAAACGATTTGGAACTACGCTCACCACCCGCGCAACGGAACCAAAAGCGGGGAAACTCAGCTCACACCCAATGAGCTGGCATGCAGGCATATCGCAGCGGCGGCGGCGACGTTCAAAGACTCCTCACCGCCTGGCTGACCGATACGCGCAAACACGGTGGCCCGTGCCATCAGCTCCTTCCCCACGCCCTGCCCTTCATGCCCCATGACCCAGGCACAAGGACGCGGAATGCGCAGATCCTGAATCAGCTCCCCCTGATGCGAACTGGTCACCACCAAAGGCACTTGCAAGCCCTGCAGATCGGAAAGCTCCAAGCCCTCGACCAAGTGCAAGCCAAAATGCGCGCCCATGCCGGCACGCAACACTTTCGGACTCCACAAGGCAGCGGTGCCCTTGAGCGCCAGTACCTGGCGGAAGCCAAAAGCACCGGCACTGCGCAGGATGGAGCCCACGTTTCCAGCATCCTGCACCCGGTCCAAGATGACCGTCGCAGCGTTTCCATCGACATGCAGTTCAGCAGGCAAGTTCAGTACAAAGCCCACGCTGGCGGGTGATTCCAAGGCGCTGATATCACGGAACAAGGCATCCGACACCACCACCTGCTTGCCACCCACCTCGGCAATCGGGCCACGCACAGTTGCCCAGAAGGACTCGGCATACACGGAGACTGCCGGTTGCACGCCCCGCTGGAGTGCCGCGCTGCACAGGTGGTCGCCTTCAACCCAGAATCGCCCGGCCTTGCGGTAGGCAGTGTTCTCATGCGCAAGCTTGCGTAGCTCCTTGAGCAGCGGGTTCTCGCGGGAGGTAATGAATACGGGTTCGCTCATGGATGCCTCAAACCAGGACCTGCGCCACCGGCGCGAAGGTCTTGCGGTGTTCCGGACAAGCGCCGTGCGCGCGCAACGCCGCCAGATGTTCGGCCGTGCCATAGCCCTTGTGGCCGGCAAAGCCATATTGCGGATAGCGCAGATCCAGCTCTGCGCACCAACGGTCGCGCGTGACCTTGGCCAGGATGGAGGCCGCTGATATGGCGGGCACGGTGGCATCACCTTTGACAATGGCCTCGGCCAGCACGTCCAACACCGGCAGGCGGTTGCCGTCCACCAGAACCTTGGCGGGCTTCAGGCGCAAGCCTTCCACCGCGCGGCGCATGGCCAACAAGGTTGCCTGCAGGATATTGAGCTGGTCTATTTCCTCCACACTGGCCTGCGCCACCGAGCAGCACAGCGCCTTGGCGCGAATTTCGTCATACAACCTGTCACGCTGCAAAGCACTGAGTTTCTTGGAATCGTTGAGGCCTTTGATCGGGTGCAAATCGTCCAGGATCACGGCGGCAGCAACCACCGGGCCCGCCAGAGGGCCACGCCCCGCCTCATCAACGCCGGCAATCAGCCCGGTAATGTCCCAGCACAATTCGGCCTGGCGGGCCATGGTGGGTTCAGTTCTGGAGGATTTTCTGGATCGCATCGGTGGCTATTGTCGCGGTGTCGCGCTGCAGTGCACGGTGCAAGGCCTCAAATTTTGCGTTCAATGTCTGCAAGCGCGCCGGATCGCGGTCCGCGGCATCCAGCCAGGAGATCACCTCGAAGGCCAGTGCATTGGGAGTCGCCGCGTCCTGCAGCAACTCGGGCACGACAAATTCTTCGCACAGAATGTTGGGTAACCCCACCCACGGCTGCAAGCGCTTGCGCCGCATGATTTCCCAGGACAGCCAGCTCTGGTGATAGGCAATCACCATGGGCCGCTTGAACAAGGCCGCCTCCAGCGTGGCCGTACCGCTGGCGATCAGCGTCACATCGCAGGCAGCCAAGGCGGCATGGGACTGGCCAGCCAGTACCTGCACGCAGCCCGTCAAACCCGTCTGCTGCACCAGTACTTCAATGGTGTCCTTGAAACCAGGCACGGCAGGCAGCACAAACTTCACTTGCGGCTTATCCGCCTTGATCAGTGCCGCGGCCTGCAGAAAGCGCTTTGCCAGATGGGCAATTTCCGAGCGGCGGCTACCGGGAAGGATGGCGACAACCAAAGCGTCGCTCGAAAGCCCCAAAGCTTGCCGAGCCGCAGCCTTGTCCGCCTGCATGGGAATGACGCTGGCCAGCGGATGCCCGACATAGGTCGCGGCAATGCCGTTACGCTCCAGCAATGCTGGCTCAAACGGAAAAATGCACAGCACATGATCGGCGCTACGGCGGATCTTTTCCATGCGCTCAGGGCGCCAGGCCCAGACCGACGGACAGACAAAATGGACAGTCTTGATTCCAGCGCGACGTAGATCAGCCTCCAGCTGGAAGTTGAAATCCGGTGCGTCCGTGCCTATGAAAATATCGGGGCGCTTGTCCAGCAGACGGGTGCGCAATTGGTCCCGGATACCGACGATTTCTCGGTAGCGACGCAGCAGCTCCCAGTTGAAGCCGTGAACGGCCAGCTTGGAATGGGGCCACCAGGCCTCAAAGCCCTGGCGCTGCATGTGAGGCCCACCGATACCGAAACTGGTCAAGTCCGGCCAGCGCGCTTTCATGCCACCCAGCAACAGCCCAGCCAATAGATCCCCGGAAACTTCTCCGGCCACCATGGCAATGGCCGGCGCCTGAGGCTGGCTTGACGGATCCGCCATGACTGCCTTTAGCGAACGATGCCGCGCTGCGGAGACGTTTGCTCCAGAAAGGCCAGCATCATGTCCACGTCCGGCGCGGCTTCTGGGGTGTCGTCGGTCAGCTCGCTGATACGAAGCTGCGCCTGCTCCAGCGTCAGATCATCGCGGTAGAGCGCCTTGTGCATGGCCTTCACGGCCGCTATGCGCTCGGGACTGAAGCCGCGACGGCGCAATCCTTCAAAGTTCATGGAGCGCGCGGATGCCGGCTGTCCCTGGCACATCACAAAGGGGGGCAGATCGGCAAACAGCAAGGCACACATGGCAGTCATGCTGTGGGCGCCGATGCGCACAAATTGATGCACGACGGTAAAGCCGCCCAAGATGACCCAGTCGCCCACCTGCACATGCCCGGCCAACTGCGAGTTGTTGGCAAAGATGGTGTGGTTGCCGACCTGGCAGTCGTGCGCCAAATGCACATAGGCCATGATCCAGTTGTCGTCACCCACCCTGGTCACGCCAGCGTCACCTGGTGAGCCGATATTGAAGGTGCAGAACTCGCGGATCGTATTGCGGTCACCGATGATCAACTCGCAGGGCTCGCCCGCGTATTTCTTGTCCTGCGGAATAGCGCCCAGGGAGTTGAACTGGAAAATGCGGTTGTCCCGGCCGATGGTGGTGTGGCCTTCGATGACGCAGTGCGGGCCCACCGTAGTGCCCGCACCAATGCGGACATCGGGACCGATCACGGTATAAGGGCCAACCGTGACGGAACTGTCCAGTTCGGCCTTGGGATCGATGACGGCAGTGGCGTGGATGGCAGTCACGGCAACGGCCTCAGGCAATCGCACGCATGGCGCAGGTCAACTCGGCTTCGACCGCGAGTTCGCCGCCCACCTTGGCTTGTGCCTTGAACTTGAAGATGCCGGCCTTCATGCGTAGCATTTCGACTTCCAGAATGAGCTGGTCGCCAGGCTCCACCGGGCGCTTGAAACGGGCGCCGTCAATGCCGGCAAAGTAGTAAACCATCTCGTCGCTGGGCGATGTTCCCAGCGCGTCAAATGCCAACAACGCCGCAGCCTGCGCCAGCGCTTCCAGCATCAGGACGCCAGGCATGACGGGACGATGGGGAAAGTGGCCTTCGAAGAAGGGCTCGTTGATCGTGACATTCTTCAATGCCTTGATGGTCTTGCCTTTGTCAAGCTCCAGCACCCGATCCACCAGCAGGAAGGGGTAGCGGTGTGGAAGCTGCTTGAGAATTTTGTGGATGTCCATCATGGTTTATTTTCTTTCTCCAAAATTTTGATGCGGTCACGCAAGGCGTGCAATTGCTTCAGCGTTGCAGCGTTGCGCTCCCACGTAGCGTTTTCATCCAGGGGGAACACGCCAGTGTATTGCCCTGGTTTGGTGATGGATTTCGTCACCACAGTGGCTGCAGAAATATGCACACCTTCAGCAAGGGTCAGATGCCCCAGCACCACTGCTCCGCCGCCAATGGTGCAATTGGGACCAATGGTGGCACTACCCGCCACACCAACACAGCCCGCCATGGCGGTGTTGCGCCCCACCCTTACGTTATGGCCGATCTGAATCAAATTGTCCAGTTTGACGCCGTCTTCAATGACGGTGTCTTGCAGAGCACCACGGTCTATGCAAGTGTTGGCGCCAATTTCCACATCGTCACCGATGCGTACTGCACCAAGCTGCTCGATCTTTTCCCATTGCGAACCGTTGGGTGCGAAGCCGAACCCATCGGCACCAATCACCACGCCAGAATGCAGGATGCAGCGGGACCCCACATGGCAGTCCTCTCCCACGGTCACACGCGACTTGAGGACCGTGTCTGCACCAATACGGGCGCCTCGCTCCACCACGCACAGGGGGCCAACGTAGGCACTCTCATGCACTTGCGCCAGAGGGTCTACCACGGCACTGGGGTGTACGCCCGACAACTTGCCCCCGCTGATCTGCTTGCGCCACAGTTGCGTCAACCGCGCGTAATACAGATAGGGGTTGTCGGTGAGGATAAGACGCACATCCTCTGCCGCGCTCCCCCGCATGGAGGGGGCCACGATCACGCACCCCGCACGGGTGGTGCGAAGTTGCGACTGGTAGCGTGGATTGCTGAGAAACCCGATGTGCCCAGGCTGGGCGGACTCTAGCGGGGCGAGCCCCTGGATGTCGAGATCGGGGTCCCCTACGAGCTCCCCCCCCAGTGCCTCAATGATGGATGCCAGCGACAAAGGCATGGCTCAGCACGCTCTTGCAGAGCGTTTACTTGACACCAGCGTTCAGTATCTTGATGACCTTGTCAGTGATGTCAATCTTGGGATTGAAATACACCGCTTCTTGGACAACCAAGTCGTACTTCTCTGATTCAGCCAGCTGTTTGATGGCCTTGGTCGCCTTGTCATATACCTGCTGCAGCTCTTCGTTGCGACGGCCATTGAGGTCCTCGTCAAACTCGCGCTTTTTGCGCTGGAAGTCGCGGTTCTGTTCCACGAACTCCTTCTGCTTGGCCGCACGCTGGCTCTCGGTCATGGTGGGCGCATCGCGGTCGAATTTTTCGCTGAAAGACTTCAGCGAATTCTGCAAATCAGCCAAATCCTTTTGGCGCTTGGAAAACTCCGCTTCCAGCTTGGCAGTAGCAGCCTTGGCAGGTCCGGACTCACTGGTAATGCGCTGCGAGTTGATGAACGCAATACGGGATTCCTGCGCCTGAGCACCAGCTGCCAGAAACATGCCCAGCAGGCCAGAAACCAAAATCGTCTTAAGTGTCTTCATTAGAAAGAAGTTCCAATCTGAAATGCCAAGGTCTGTATTTTATCCCCATCAAGCTGCCGCACTGGCTTGGCCCACGCCAATCGCAAAGGCCCGACTGGCGAAATCCAGCTGACACCAATACCTACAGACGCGCGCATGCTATCGACTTGAATGCTCTCATTTGCGTCATATACGCCGCCGGCATCAAAGAAACCGAACCAGCGCAATGTTCTATCGTTGCCGCCTCCGGGGAAGGGCGAAAGGACCTCTGCGTTGAAGGTCACGCGCTTGGCTCCCCCGGTAGCTGTTGTACTGGTCGAGGAGCCAGCAGCCAAGGCAGCCAGCCTTTGCGACGTAGTAGTCAAACTTCCAGATTCGAAGCCACGCACCGTGCCCAAGCCGCGATTGCCCAGACCTCCCGAGGTGTAGTTCTTGAACACCGGGTAACTCAGACCGTCAGTGCCCGACCCAAGGGAAATCTCGCCATTCAAGGCCAGCGTGGTGCGCTTGGACAAAGGAAAGTACTGCTGCAACTGTGCCGTTCCACGCACATAGCGCAGGTCACCCGCCACACTCCACTCTGCATTCAAACTACTTATCCGCCCGGTACTGGGTGCCAGGCCACTATCGGTCGTATTGCGAGACCAACCTGCAGTCAGTGGCAAGGCAGTGGTGGTGTAACCAAACTCATTGGCGAAATCCTGGTATACCGTGGGAAGATAGGTCCCCGGAATAATGTCCGTTTGATCTACGCCGCCCCCTAAGAAAACCGTGTCGACATCAGTAAATGGCACTCCGAATACCACACTTGCTCCAGTCGTTCGGATAGCGTAACTGTCGACGTCCGTGTAGGGTTTGCTGGTGCGCTGTGCCAGATTGATCGAACGGGATACTCCGTCTTCAGTGAAATACGGATTTGTGGTGCTAAGAACCAGAGTGCGGTTGTACTGGCTGGTATTGAGAGAAAGACCCAATGAGTTACCAGAGCCAAAGGCATTGTCCTGATTGAACCCGAAGGTCAGGCCCAGACCTTCGGAACTGGATATGCCCGCGCCCAGGCTGATACTGCCAGTGGGTTTTTCCACCACATTGATGGTCAAGTCCACTTCATCTTGCGTCCCCGGGACTTCCTGAGTGTCCATGCTGATCTCTTTGAAGTAACCAAGACGGTCCACACGGTTGCGGGATTGCCGGATCTTTTCGCCGTCGTACCAGGACGCTTCCAACTGACGGAATTCACGGCGAATCACTTCGTCGCGGGTTCTGTCGTTGCCCGCCACGTTGATGCGGCGCACATAGGCGCGGCGCGCCGGATCACCCACCAAGGTGATTTCCACACGATTGGTCGTACGGTCTATGTCGGTCTTGGCTTCAACCCGACCGAAGGCAAAACCAAAATTGCCGTAGTAGTCACTGAAGGCCTTTGTGGTCTGCGCCACCTGATCGGCGTTATATGCCTCGCCCGCCTTGATGGTGATCAGTGACCGGAACTCATCGTCCTTGCCCAGGTAATTGCCGGCCATCTTGATCTTGGAGACCACGAAGCGATCGCCCTCGGTCACGTTGATGGTGATGCTCATGCCCTGCTTGTCCGGCGAAATGGCTACTTGAGTGGAGTCCACCTTGAACTCCAGATAGCCCTGGTTCAGGTAGAAGGAGCGCAGCGATTCGATGTCCGCATTGAGTTTGGTCCGCGAATACCGGTTGGACTTGGTGTACCAGCTGAGCCAACCGCCGGTGTCCTGATCAAACAGATCCAGCAGCTTGGACTCGGAGAACGCGCTGGCGCCCACGATGTGAATTTCCTTGATCTTGGCCGTATCGCCCTCGGTAACGGCAAAGCTCAAATTGACGCGATTGCGGTCAACCGGCGTAACAGTGGTAACCACTTCGGTGGCGTACATACTCTTGCTGATGTATTGGCGCTTGAGCTCCTGCTCGGCCCGGTCCACCAGCGCCTTGTCATACGGACGCCCATCGGCAAGCCCCACATCCCGCAGCGCCTTCTTGAGAACATCCTTGTCGAATTCCTTGGTTCCCGAAAAATCGACATTGGCAATCGTTGGACGTTCTTCCACGATGACAATCAGCACGCCATCCTTGGCGTCTATGCGAACGTCCTTGAATAGCCCCAAGGCAAACAGGGCGCGAATGGAGGCCACTGCCTTTTCATCGGTGTAGGTGTCTCCCACCCGAACGGGAATGGAAGCAAACACAGTACCTGCTTCCACACGCTGCAATCCTTCCACTCGAATGTCGCGCACTGGAAAAGGATCCAACGCAAAGGCAGCTTGCGCAACGATGCCAGCGACCACCGCAGCAACCGCACGCAAAACAAAAATTGAATTCAAACGCATGTTAAGAATATTCGGGTAGAGAGACAAACAGATCAGGTCAACAGCCTGGAGAGATCGTTAAACATGGCGATGGACATCATCACCAGCAATATGGCAAAGCCAACGCGCTGGAGCCGAGCCAGCCACACTTCAGAAACGGCGTGCCCGGTAAGACCTTCCCAACCATAATACATCAGGTGCCCACCATCGAGGACAGGCAGCGGAAGCAGGTTGAGAACCCCCAAACTGATGCTGATAAGCGCCAGGAAAACCATGAATTGCTCCAACCCCATGGCAGCGGATTGCCCAGCGTAATCGGCGATGGTGATAGGGCCACTGAGATTTTTTACCGATGACGCACCTGTCACGATCTGCCCCATCATGCGCAAGGTCAAGGCAGAGACTTCCCATGTCTTTACTGCAGCTTTGCGCCCACCATTTACAAATCCGTGACGAATCTTTACCGTCGCAGGCGCTTCACCAATCATCGCGCCCACGCGTCCAATTGTGCGATTGGCCTCGTGTTCCTGGCGTGGAGTGATCGCCAGTTCCACGCGGACACCATCGCGTTGCAGCAACCAGTGCTGAACGCGCGGGACTTCGTTGGCTCCGGATTCACGTATGTACTCGCGCAATTGCGCTGAATCCGCGATGCGCCTTCCGTCCACCTGCAGCACCAGGTCGCCATGACGCAAGCCTGCTGCTGCAGCGGCACTGCCCGGTGCCACATCACCGATGCGAGCGTTGGATAGTGGCGAGATAAAGCCGATGCTGCGAAACATGGTGGCATCTGCATGGCTTGCGTCCAATCCGTCCAAAGCCAGCACGGTGGACTGCCGCACCGTACTGTCTGGTGTGAGGTACTCCACTTGAAGGTTCGCTGAACCCAGAGCAGCGCGTGTCAACCACCAACGGAAATCTTCAAAAGACTGCACGTCAGTGAGGGGTTCACCCACAAACCCGACAGCCAGAATGCGCTCGCCTCCTGCGAACCCGGCCTTTTCCGCAAATGACTCCGCGGGTGGGCGAGATACCAGGGGCGCCGGTTCGGTAACTCCCATCCAATTGACGCAGGAGTAGAGAATCAACGCGAGGCACAGATTGGCCAACGGCCCAGCAGCCACAATGGCGGCGCGGCTGCGCAAAGGCTTGCGGTTGAAGGCAAGTGCCAACTCGGATGGGTCTACCGGGGCCTCTCGCTCGTCGAGCATCCTGACGAAACCACCCAGAGGCAATACGCTCAAGCGGTATTCGGTGCCAGAGCGGCGTGAAGTCCATCCCGCCAGACGCGGGCCGAATCCGATGGAGAACTGCAATACCTTGACGCCACAGGCGCGCGCCATGGCAAAGTGCCCCCACTCGTGCACGGCAACCAACAACGCAATGGCAAAGAGAAAGGCTACTACGGTTAGCATGAAGGCTCTACAGGCCTACGCGCAGAGCTGTTGCACCGCATGCCGCGCGACGGTGCGCGACTGCAAATCGAGTTCGAGCAAGGCTTCCAGCGAATCGGGCCGGGAAAAATGAACCTGGGCCAAGGTTTCCAGATTGACATGGTGAATCTGGTCAAAGCGGATGCGACCATTCAGGAATGCGTCCACGCCCACCTCATTGGCTGCGTTCAGTACGGCAGCGGAGCTGGCTGGCCCTTCCAGAACTTGCCAAGCCAATTGAAGACCAGGGTAGCGACGCTGGTGTTCGGCAGATGAAAAGGGCTCAAATGTCAGGGCGGCCATCTGCGTGAAGTCCAAGGCTGAAGCACCGTTCCGGATGCGCCGGGGCCAGGAAAGCCCGTAGGCAATCGGCCCGCGCATATCGGGTGTTCCCAACTGGGCGACGACCGAGTTGTCAACGAACTGCACCATGGAATGGATCACACTTTGAGGATGAATCACCACTTCTATGGCGCGTGGCTCCATGCCAAACAGGAACTTGGCCTCGATGACCTCCAGCGCCTTGTTCATCATCGTTGCAGAGTCCACTGATATCTTGCGCCCCATGACCCAGTTGGGATGGGCACAGGCCTCTTGCGGGGTTACCGTATGCAGCGTCTCTGGTGCGCGCGTACGAAACGGCCCACCGGATGCGGTAAGAATGATTTTGTCCACCAGACTCTTCCAGGTGGAAGGGTCGTCCGGCAGGGACTGGAAGACGGCGGAATGTTCGCTATCGATAGGCAAAAGAGTTGCTCCACCGGCATGCACCGCGTCCATGAACAAATGCCCGCCAACGACCAACGCTTCCTTGTTGGCCAACAGCAGACGCTTGCCCGTACGCGCCGCAGCCATGCATGGAGCAAGACCTGCTGCACCCACAATGGCAGCCATGACCGTATCCACTTCGGGATGGGAGACAACGTCGACCAATGCCTGGGGGCCTGAAAGAACCTGGACCAACAATCCATGGGCGGCGCAACGATCCTTCAATACGCGCGCGCTGGCAGCATCCGCCATCACGGCATAGGTTGGCAAGAAGTCACAACACTGTTTGAAAAGCGTGTCCACACTGGTGGAGGCGGTCAGGGCGAACACCGCGTATTGATCCGGATGCATTCCCATCACGTCCAGCGTGTTGACACCAATGGAGCCAGTGGATCCCAATATGACGACACGTTGCTTCATTGCAGACCTCCGCTCACCAGCATCATGGCCAATGGCAATGTCGGCAGCAACGCATCCACACGATCCAGAACCCCACCATGGCCAGGCAACAGCTTACTACTGTCCTTCACCCCGGCCGCACGCTTGAACAGTGACTCCACCAGGTCTCCTACGACGCTCATGGCCACGAGAAAAACCAGTCCGACCGACAACAGGGGGGTCCCCATCATCCACAGACGGGTATAAATGCTGACGGATTGCCTATCCACATGCGACTCCAGCGCCATCCAGAGCAACGCCACCAGGAAGACGGCAACCATTCCACCCATCACACCTTCCCAGGTCTTGCCCGGGCTGATGCTAGGGGCCAGCTTGTTGGGGAAAATCCGTCCGCCAAACGCACGTCCGGAGAAATAGGCACCAATGTCGGCAGCCCACACCAGCACCAGAACCGACAAAAGAAAATTGACACCGATTACGCGAGCCTGCATGACGGCCAGCCATGCCGCCCACAGCAACAAGACTCCGCCTGTCAATCGCAGCACGCGTGGGAAACCCTGCCATGCAGCAACTCCAGAGCGCAACGCCCACGCACCAGCAATTACCCAAAAGGCACCAACCAACATCCACAAGTTGCCCAGCCTCACATAGGGCATGCCCAAGTACCAGGCGCCAGCGCACAGCAAGGCACAGACCAGCCCGGTGAGAAGTGCAGCCATGCGCTCAAATCCGTTGAGATTGGCCCACTCCCACGCCGCGCACGTCAGTAGAACAAGCGTCACAACTCCGAACGGCGTGGCATTTGAGTAGAAGGTGGCAGGCAGCAATATCGCCAGCAACACCAGGGCTGTCAGGATTCTTTGCTTGAGCATAGAGAGTCCGCTTAAGCGGATGCGTTTTTGGAGGCCGGCAATTGCTCGGTCGTCATGCCGAAGCGACGTTCACGCGAAGCAAAAGCCTGAATGGCGGCTTCCAGGGCTGCTTCATCAAAGTCTGGCCACAGTACTTCGGAGAAATAAAGCTCACTGTACGCAGCTTGCCACAGCAAGAAGTTGCTCAGGCGCATTTCACCGCCCGTTCGGATGATCAGATCGGGGTCACCGCAGGTGCTGGTCGACAATTTTGCAGATAGGCTTTCCTCGGTGATCTCCTCACCAGCAGACGCCAATAGTTGTGCAGCATGCACTACGTCCCAACGTCCGCCATAGTTGAAGCAGACATTGAGCGTGATCACCTTGTTGTCCGCTGTTTCACGCTCCGCCGTATCCAGGCTTTGGCGCACACGCTCAGACAGGCCTTGACGTGAGCCTATGAATTGCAGCCTGACGCCGTCTTTTTTGAGTTGGTTCAGTTCGCGGGACAGGGCCACCACCAGAATATCCATCAGAGCGGATACCTCGTCGGCCGGACGTCTCCAATTTTCGGAGGAAAAAGCGAATACCGTCAGAACCTTGACACCGTGCAACGCACAGCTTCGCACCGTGCGCTTGAGTACATCAACGCCCTGTTTGTGGCCCGCAATTCGCGGCAAGAAACGCTTGGACGCCCAGCGCCCATTGCCATCCATCACGATAGCAATGTGGCCTGGGACAGACACCGGTGCAACGGCCATTGGTGATCGAGAGAGCAAGTAAACTGGCCTTAGACAGCCATGATGTCCTGCTCTTTGGACGCCACGAGGCGATCCACTTCGGCAATATGTTTGTCCGTGATCTTCTGAATGTCTGCTTCAGAGCGCTTTTGGTCATCTTCGGATGCCAGCTTGTCCTTGACCAGCTTCTTGACAGCATCGTTGGCATCGCGACGGATATTGCGAATGGCCACCTTGGCGCCTTCGCCTTCGCTGCGCACTACCTTGGTCAACTCGCGGCGACGCTCTTCCGTCATGGCGGGCATGGGTACGCGGATCAACTCGCCCATGCTGGATGGGTTCAGGCCAAGGTCGCTGTCGCGAATGGCCTTTTCGATCTTGGCAGCCATGTTCTTTTCCCAGGGCTGAATACCAATGGTGCGCGCGTCGATCAGCGACAGATTGGCAACCTGGCTGATGGGGAGCATGGACCCGTAGTAATCCACGTGCACCGTATCCAGCAAGGCGGGATTGGCACGGCCTGTACGTATCTTGGTGAGGTTGTGTTTGAAAGACTCGATGGAGTGGTCCATCTTGCCTTCGAGCGTCTTTTTGATTTCGGCAATAGCCATTTTCTTATCCTCCGACCATCAAACTGCCAATGGGCAAAATCACAATTTACACGTGAACCAACGTGCCTTCATCTTCCCCCATCACCACGCGCTTGAGTGCACCGTGCTTGAAGATGGAGAAAACCTTGATGGGCAGCTTCTGGTCGCGGCACAACGCGAACGCCGTGGCATCCATGATGCCCAGGTTCTTCGACATGGCTTCATCGAACGTAATCTTGGAATAGCGCTTGGCGTCCGGGTCTTTCTTGGGGTCGGCCGAATACACGCCATCCACCTTGGTTGCCTTCAGAACAATCTGCGCTCCAATTTCCGCGCCACGCAATGCAGCGGCTGTATCGGTGGTAAAGAAAGGATTGCCCGTGCCGGCAGCAAAGATGACGACCTTGCCTTCTTCCAGATACTGCAATGCCTTGGGACGCACATAGGGCTCGACAACCTGCTCAATGGCAATGGCTGACATCACACGCGCAGTCAGTCCGGCCTTGTTCATGGTGTCACCCAAGGCCAAGGAGTTCATCACAGTTGCCAGCATGCCCATGTAGTCGGCAGTGGCACGGTCCATTCCCACAGAACCGCCGGCCACGCCACGGAAGATGTTGCCGCCGCCGATCACCACGGCAACCTCGACCCCCAGGCGCGTAACCTCGGCCACTTCTTCAACCATGCGCACAATGGTGTCGCGGTTGATGCCGAATTGGTCGTCCCCCATCAGCGCCTCACCAGACAATTTCAACAAAATTCTCTTGAAAGCGGGCTTTTCTTGCTGCATGGGGTACGTCCTGTCGGGCCTGGTTGGTGGGTTGAACGGAATTAGGCAGCCTGCTTGGCAGCGGCCACTTGAGCAGCCACTTCTGCAGCGAAGTCGTCCACCTTCTTCTCAATGCCCTCACCCACCACATAAAGGGTGAAACCCTTGACGGTGGTGTTGGCGGCCTTGAGCATCTGCTCAACCGTTTGCTTGTCGTTCTTCACGAATGCCTGGTTGAACAGGGACACTTCCTTCAGGTACTTCTGCACGCCACCTTCGATGCGCTTGGCAACGATTTCAGCAGACTGCACGGGCTTGCCGGCCGCTGTGGCGATTGCCGCATCTTCTGCGGCCTTGGCCGATGCCACCGAACGCTCACGCTCCACCAACTCGGCAGGCACTTCAGCGCTGGACAGAGCCACAGGCTTCATCGCAGCCACGTGCATGGCAACGTCCTTGGCTGCCACTTCGTCACCGTCAAACTCAACGACCACACCAATGCGGGTGCCGTGCAGATAGGTAGCCAGCTTGGCGCCGCTTGCAAAACGCTTGAAGCGGCGGAACGTCATGTTCTCGCCAATCTTGCCGATCAGGCCTTTGCGCACATCTTCGAGCGTGGGACCAAAGCCATCCTGGCTGTAGGAAAGCGCACCCAGCGCTGCCACATCAGCGGGGTTGTGCTTGGCGATCAGTTCGGCAGCAGCCTTGGCCAATGCCAGGAAGCTGTCATTCTTGGTAACAAAGTCGGTTTCGCAGTTCACTTCGATCAGCGCGCCCACAGCGCCTTCCACAAAGCTTGCCACCACGCCTTCGGCAGTGATGCGTGCGGCGGCCTTGCCGGCCTTGCTGCCCAGCTTGACGCGCAGCAGCTCTTCCGCTTTTTCCATGTTGCCTTCAGCTTCGGTCAAAGCCTTCTTGCATTCCATCATGGGGGCGTCGGTCTTGCCACGCAGTTCAGCAACCATACTCGCAGTAATTGCAGCCATTTTCAGTTCTCCGTAATCAGTTCAAATTCAATAACAGCTTAAAAAAAAGGGGCAACAAAGCCCCCTTTTCTTGGCGGGCAATGCTTTAGGCAGCCTCGTTGACCTCAACAAACTCGTCTTCGGTTTCGGCCACAGCCTTGACCACGTCGTCCACGGCGTTGGCACGGCCTTCCAGAACGGCGTCAGCGATGCCACGGGCGTACAGGGTGACAGCCTTGGAGGAGTCATCGTTACCGGGGATCACGTAATCAATACCTTCAGGAGAGTGGTTGGAGTCCACCACACCAATCAGGGGAATGCCCAGCTTGCGGGCTTCGGCGATGGCGATCTTGTGGTAGCCCACGTCGATCACGAAAATCGCGTCCGGCAAGGTGTTCATGTCCTGAATGCCGCCGATGTCCTTTTCCAGCTTTTCCAGCTCGCGAGCAAACATCAGCTGCTCTTTCTTGCTCATGGATTCCAGACCGGCTTCTTGCTGGACCTTCATGTCCTTGAGGCGCTTGATGGAAGTCTTGACCGTCTTGAAGTTGGTCAGCATACCGCCCAACCAACGCTGATCAACGTAAGGCACACCTGCGCGCTGCGCTTCGGTGGCCACGATTTCTCGGGCTTGGCGCTTGGTACCCACCATCAAGATGGTGCCGCGCTTGGCGGAGAGTTGACGCACAAACTTGGCGGCGTCCTGGAACATCGGGAGCGACTTTTCCAGGTTGATGATGTGAATCTTGTTGCGATGACCGAAGATGAACGGGGCCATCTTGGGGTTCCAGAAGCGTGTTTGGTGACCAAAGTGGACGCCTGCTTCCAACATTTCGCGCATTGTGACTGCCATGTAATTTCTCCAAAGGTTAGGTCTTAAATCCGGCCCGTCAATTGCATTCAGTGAAGATAAAATTCTTCAAAAACACAACACCTTGTCAGAACCGGTTTGCGATTTATTGTGGGTGGTATCAAACGCACCACCTGCACAACCCGCAGATTTTAGCATGGAAGTACGGGTTTGCCCCCAGTTCCTCCCTGCCTCGTGTCCGACTCCTGAATGCAGAAATAGGTTTTCATGAAAATTGCGGTAATTGGCGCCGGGATCGTCGGCATGTGTACGGCATTCGAGCTGGCGCAGGATGGACACGAAGTCAGCATATTTGAACGCAATTCGTCAGTGGCACAAGAGGCCAGCTTTGCCTGTGCCGGCCACCTGTCGCCCAGCTTGTCACACCCGTTAGCACTTCCGGCGTGGCCACATGGCGCTTGGTTGCGCGCCGTCTCTGCCCGGTCCCCTCTTTCAGTTGGCAAGGGCTTTGGTCTGAGCGACCTGAAATGGCTGCTGGGCTGGAAGACACCTGGCCGCGATTTTCCGGCAAACCTGGCGGCCGCCTTTGCCTTGGCGGCATACAGCCTGGAGCAATTGCACAAACGCGCCACACAAGCCGCCTTGGCATTTGAGCAATCCCAGGGCAACCTGCTGCTGTGGCAGTCCGAGGCCGAGCTGGCGCAACACCAGGAACGCCTCAAGATTCTCAAGGAAGCGGGGCTGGTCTCGCAGGTGCTGACCGCCGCCGAAGCCCGCGCGCTGGAGCCAGCTTTGCAATCGGACTACGCCTTTGCCGCGGCCAGCTATTTTCCGGGGGATGAAATCGGCAACTGCAGGCAATTTGCCCATCTGCTCAAGGACAAGCTGACGCAATCCGGCGCACAGTTGCATTTCGGTACGCCAGTAAGCGGGATATCCTCCACGTCCGGCATCCAGATTCGTACAGCGGACGGCGTCACGCACGACGTCGACCAGGTTGTCATCTGCGCCGGCACCGGCAGTGCCGCTCTGGGATTGCCGGGCTTGCAGTCCTTGCCGCTGACCACGGTTTGGAGCTATTCGCTGAGCGCCCCCATTCGTGAGCCCCTGAACGCACCGCGCAGCGCCGTTCAGGATTGCCGCAACCACGTCACGATAAGCCGCATCGGCGCCCGCGTGCGCGTGGCTGGCGGTGCGGAAATAGGTTCGCACAACCAGGGCAACGATGAGAAGACCGTCAAGCAGCTATACCGCAGCCTCAACACCCTGTTTCCCGGTGCTGCGGACTTCAGCCGCAATGCGCAACTCTGGAAGGGTGCGAGCCAATTCACGCCAGACGGCGTGCCCCTGATCGGCCCCGGCAGCGGCCCCGGCATTTGGCTCAACCTGGGCCATGGTCAAAACGGCTGGACCATGGCCGCCGGTTCGGCCCGCATCATCGCTGACCTGGTGAGCGGCAGACAGACCGAACTGGATATCAGCAGACTACACCCCGGGCGCTTTCAAAGGTGAAATCGCTTTGCTCCCGTGCCACTAGCTGACACAATGGACAAAACATAAAAAGCCACGCTATGAGCCCTGAACTTTCCCAACGACTGACTGCCGCCGTTGACGGTATGCCTGCCTTTCCCAAGAGCGTGCAACGCATTCTGGAACTCACCCGTGACGTAAACAGCACGCCCAAGGATCTGGTGGACGTGATCGACAAGGATCCGGTGGTCACGGTCAAGATCCTCAAGGTGGTGAATTCGGCCTACTACAGTCTTCCCAAGCAGATCACATCTATCGGCCATTCAGTGGTGTACCTAGGCTTCAACACCATCAAGAACCTGGCACTCAGCATTGCGGCCATCGGCATGCTGCCAAAGGACAACGCCTCGGGTTTTGACGTGCAGCAATATCTTTTGCATTCCCTGGCGACGGCCGGATTGGCCAAGCAACTGGCTCACAAGGTGGATGACGCCGACCCGATGGATTGCTTTATTGCCGGACTGCTGCACGACTTTGGGAAAGTGGTGTTTGCCCAATTCATGTCCAACGAATTCAAAGCGGCGCTGGAAGAAAGCCAGGCCACCCAAACCCCTCTGCACAAGGCTTTGCAAAAGCACATCGGCGTTGATCACTTCGTGGTGGGTGCCATGCTGGCTGAAAAATGGCGTTTTGCGCCCGCCCTGATAGAAACCATTGGCCGCCAGAACCCGGACAATCTGAAAGATACGGACATGATTGCATGCGTATTCGCGGCCAATCAGATCAGCAAGAAGCTGCAGTTTGGGTTCGGAGGCAATCCATGTTTTGATGAGCTTCCGCCCGCAGTACAAAAGCGCCTGGGCGGAACCCTGGACGAAGTCATCGCCTCGATGGGCGACCTGAACGCCCTCTTCGAAGAGGCCAAAATTTTCGCGAAACTATGAGGCGAGCACGATGAAGGTCAAATTCTGGGGCGTACGCGGATCCATAGCCTGCCCGGGCCCCAAGACTGTTCGTTATGGCGGCAACACCACCTGCATCGAGATTCGCACCGACAACAATGAACTCATCATTCTGGATGCAGGCACGGGCATCTTCCCGCTCTCGCAAGCCCTGCTGGCGGAGTTGCCGGTCACGGCCAACGTACTGATTACGCATTCGCATTGGGACCACATCCAGGGCCTGCCCCTGTTCATTCCCAACTTCATTCCGGGCAACACGCTGCGCCTGCATGGTGGCTTCGACCCGGTCTCAGGCAAAGGCATTGAACAGGTGATGTCGGTACAGCTGCAGTACAGCTATTTCCCTGTTCGAGAAGCCGAAATGAAGGCACGGATTGAATACGTCACCTTAACGCCGAATGAGACCGTGCAAGTGGGCTCCGCCAAAGTGACTCCTTGTCTGCTCAATCATCCGGTCATTGACTTTGGTTACCGCGTAGAGTGCAACGGTAAATCGGTTTTCTTTACGGGCGACCATGAGCCGCCTTACAACATCTACGAGCCTGGTGAGGAAGGGTATGACGAATACCAAGTGTTCGTGGACGAGAAGAACCAATCCATCTACGACGCCATACGAAACGTGGATGTGCTGATTGCCGACAGCTCTTATACCGATGCGGAATACGCCAGCAAAAAGGGCTGGGGACATGGCACCTACGGTAGCAGCATAGGCATCGCCAAGGCCGCCGGTGCCAAGGTGCTGTTCTGCACCCACCATGAACCCACTCGCAGCGACGATGCGCTGGAAACCGTCTTTGCGGCGGCACTGCAAGACCATGCACACAATGCCCAAGGTCTGGATGTCCGCCTGGCGCGTGAAGGCGATGTCTACGAATTCTGAACGCATAGTCCGCGCAAATAGCGCGTACTCACAACGTGCCTGGCCATTGCACACTGTGGAGCATGCCCGCAAGCTGGAAAGCTTGTACGCCAGCCAATCTGGCGCCATCCCGCTGATGCAAACTGCAGGCCTGGCACTTGCCCGGCTCACCCTGGCACTAGCGCCCCACGCAAAAGTCATTTGGATTGCATGCGGCCCAGGCAACAATGGCGGGGATGGGATGGAAGCCGCCGTGCATCTTCTGCAGTGGGGCAAGCAACCGGTTGTCAGCTTGGTGCATGACCCGCTCAAGGGACCTGCAGATGCACGCCGAGCCTGGGAGACCGCGCGGCAAGCGGGTGTCACCATGCAGTCCTCGGTGCCACCCCAGTTTGATGTCTGCCTGGACGCACTATTTGGAATTGGCGCGCAACGGCCCATTGCAGCTCCTTACGCGGATTGGGTGGAGTACATGAACGCGTCGGCATCACCCACCATCGCTGTCGATATCCCCAGCGGCCTGCACGCGGATCACGGATCCACACAGGACGTGCATGTGGTCGCGGACTTCACCTTGAGCTTGCTCACACTCAAGCTCGGTCTGTTCACCGCATCCGGGCGGGATGCGTGCGGCGAGATCTGGTTCAATGACCTCGGGGTTGCAGAGGTTGCTTCACCACAAGCTGTCTTGTCCGGCCCGCCACCCGTCATTCACCGCCCCCATGCCAGCAACAAGGGGAGCTATGGCGATGTGGCTGTAGTCGGGGGCGCGCAAGGTATGACCGGAGCGGCACTGCTGGCCGCGCGCAGCGCCTTGCATGGTGGCGCAGGCCGCATATATGTATGTATGTTGGACGAGCAAGCGGCTGCACTGGACGTTCATTTTCCTGAACTGATGTTTCGTCCATTGGGCAGCCTTGACTGGTCGGACGTTACGGTCGTCGCAGGCTGTGGCGGCGGCAGCACTATCTCTGCGCAACTTCCCCAGCTAGTGCGCGAAGCGTGCGCACTGGTGCTGGATGCCGATGCGCTCAACCAGATCGCCCAAAGCCCCGACTTGCAGGTGCAGGTCCATCGGCGCAAGCCAAACTGCACCGTGATGACGCCCCATCCGCTGGAGGCCGCTCGGTTGCTAGGCACGAGCACCTACGCCGTTCAATCCGACCGACTGGGTGCAGCTAGCCAACTGGCTGAACGCTTCCAATGTGTAGTGGTACTCAAGGGCTCGGGGACCATCATCGCCGCACCCCATTCAATGCCGCACATCAACCCGACCGGAAACGCCAAACTGGCCACGGCCGGCACGGGAGATGTGCTTGCGGGCTTGACGGGCGCCTATCTGGCGCAGGGACATGGGGCTCAGGAGGCTGCACGCGCAGCGGTATACCGCCACGGCCTGGCCGCGGACCACTGGCAGGGTCCGGTGCTCCACGCCTCCGAACTCTGCCAGCGCCTCTGACGTCGCGCCTGACCTAGCGCTTGCGGGTGGACTTTTTGGAGGCAGTCGACGACCGCCCCGCCGATTTGCCGGTCGCTGATTTTTCGGAGCGGCCGGATTTAGCGGCACCACGTTTGCGCGACTCCACCTTGAAGGCCGGTGCGCGGCCACCAGGTTCCGGCTCAAAACGGTCCGCAAAGGGCGCACGCACCTTGCTTTCCCGCATACCGGGCTTATCGCCGGAGGATCGACCGGTCAAACCGTCGTTCTCATTCACCAGGCGGAAGTCGATCTTGCGTCCGTCCAGGTCCACGCGGCTCACCTGGATGCGCACGCGTGTGCCGATGGCGTAACGGGTGCCCGTACGTTCTCCACGCAGTTCCTGACGCGCTTCATCAAACCGGAAGTACTCACCGCCTAGTTCGGTGATGTGCACCAAGCCCTCTACATACATGGCGTCCAACGTGACGAACAGGCCGAAGCTGGTGGCAGAAGTCACCACGCCGCCGTACTCTTCGCCCAAATGCTCACGCATGTACTTGCACTTGAGCCAGGCTTCCACGTCGCGGCTAGCTTCATCCGCGCGGCGCTCATTGGCGCTGCAATGCAGGCCCGCGGCCTGCCATGCCAAGCCTTCGGCGCTGGCCTTGCGCGGTTTTTCGGTTGGATCCTTGACTTTGGAAGCCAGACCTTTTTCCAGGCGCCGGGACAATTTGGCATGCGCCTCGCCCGGCATGGGCAAGGTTGGCAATTGATAACGCGTGCCCGACAGGATGGACTTGATCACCCGATGCACCAGCAGGTCCGGATAGCGACGGATCGGACTGGTGAAGTGGGTGTAGGCGTCAAACGACAGACCGAAGTGACCACTGTTGATGGGCGTGTAGATAGCCTGCTGCATGGAGCGCAACAACATGGAGTGAATCTGCTGTGCATCCGGCCTGTCCTTGGTGGCCACCGCAATGGCCTGGAATTCGCCGGGAGACGGATCATCACTGATGGTCATACCCAGGCCGATGGCCTTGAGGTAATTGCGCAGGATTTCCTTCTTCTCGGGCGTGGGCCCTTCATGCACGCGGAACAGGCCCGGATGCTTGCTTTGCGCAATGAAATCCGCACTGCACACGTTGGCAGCCAGCATGGCCTCTTCGATCACGCGATGCGCCACATTGCGAGTACGCGGAACGATTTTTTCGATGCGACCATTGTCATCGCAGACGATTTGCGTCTCGGTGGTTTCAAAGTCCACCGCACCACGCCTCTGCCGTGACTTCAGCAGGGCCTGGAATACGCCATGCAGATTCAGCAAATCGTTCACCCGGTCCTTGCGCTTGACGGCTTCCGGCCCCTTGGTATTGCCCAATATCGCCGCCACTTCGGTGTAGGTGAAACGCGCGTGGCTCCACATCACCGCGGGGTAGAACTGGTAGGCCGAGACCTCGCCGTCTTCAGTCACGAACATGTCGCAGACCATGCACAGGCGTTCCACCTCCGGATTCAATGAACACAGGCCATTGGAGAGTTTTTCCGGGAGCATGGGAATCACGCGCCGCGGAAAATACACACTGGTGGCGCGGTCATAGGCATCCACGTCGATTGCGCTGCCGGTTTCCACATAGTGGCTCACATCGGCAATTGCCACCAGCAGGCGCCAGCCTTTGACGGCATTGCGTCCGCGGCCCTTGGAGAAAGGTTCGCAATACACGGCATCGTCAAAATCGCGCGCATCTTCACCGTCAATGGTGACCAACGGAATATCGGTCAGGTCAACTCGGTTAGCACGGTCACCTGGACGCACGCTGTCCGGCAACGTTCTGGCCAATGCCACACAAGCCTGGGAAAACTCATGCGGAACGCTGTACTTGCGAACCGCAATTTCGATTTCCATGCCCGGGTCATCCACTTCGCCCAACACTTCCTTGATGCGCCCCACAGGCTGACCAAACAGTGCCGGAGGTTCCACCAATTCAACCACCACGACCTGCCCCGGCTTGGCCACACTGGTTGCGCCCTTGGGAATCAGAATGTCTTGGCCGTAGCGCTTGTCTTCGGGTGCGACCAGCCAGACACCACTTTCCTGCAACAGACGACCAATGATGGGCTGCGTGGAACGCTCCACGATTTCCACCACACGTCCTTCGGGACGGCCCTTGCGGTCGCTGCGGACAATACGTACCTTGACACGGTCCTTGTGCAGTACTGCGCGCATCTCGTTGGGGGGTAAATAGATGTCGGGAGCACCGTCATCTCGGGACACGAAACCATGTCCATCACGATGTCCCTGAACAATTCCTTCAATTTCTTCCAGCAGAGTGCTGGGTTGGCTAAAATTTTTGATACAATACCTTTCTTTCCTGAGATGCCCAGATGGCGGAATTGGTAGACGCACTAGTTTCAGGTACTAGCGAGTAACTTCGTGGAGGTTCGAGTCCTCTTCTGGGCACCAACAATGGTAATGCAGATAAACAAAAAGCCGCTCCAAAAGAGCGGCTTTTTTGTTGCCTGCGTGCGTTGCAACAACGCAGCCTTCAAATGGGCTGCGCCACCAGATCGTGGCCTTGCGCGCTGACGATGCGTGCCTTGGTGAACTCCCCCACTTTCATGGTCTTGCTGATTTTCTCCGGCGGCAGCAAACGCACCACACCGTCGATCTCGGGAGCGTCCGCGTAACTGCGGCCCACACCACCTTTTTTGCCCAACCCAGGCGCCGAGTCCACCAGCACCTGCATGGTTGCACCCACACGGCGCTGGAGCCGCGCAGCAGATACGCGTTCTGCCACTTCCATGAAGCGGGCGCGTCGCTCTTCGCGCAGTTCCGCGGGCAACATGCCAGGCAAGGAGTTGGCAGCAGCGCCATCCACCGGGCTATAGGCAAAGCACCCTGCGCGATCAATCTGTGCCTCTTCCAGAAACTCCAGCAGGTGCTCAAATTCGGCTTCGGTTTCTCCTGGGAACCCAGCAATGAAAGTGCTGCGTACCACCAGCTCCGGGCACACCGCACGCCATTGCTGAATACGCTCCAGATTCTTCTCGCCACTGGCCGGACGCTTCATGCGACGCAACACGTCCGGGTGACTGTGCTGCAAAGGCACATCCAGATAAGGCAAAACCAAACCGCTGGCCATTAGAGGCAGTACTTCATCCACACTGGGGTAAGGGTACACATAGTGCAAGCGCACCCAGGCGCCGTAAGGTTGCGCCAACTCACCCAAGGTCTGCACCAGCTCCAGCATGCGCGTCTTGACCGGTTTGCCATCCCAAAACCCTGTGCGGTATTTCACGTCCACACCATAGGCAGACGTATCCTGGCTGATCACCAGCAACTCCTTCACTCCACCTTCAAACAGGGCACGGGCCTCAGTCAGCACATCACCGATGGGGCGTGATACCAGATCGCCTCGCATGCTGGGAATGATGCAGAAGGTACAGCGGTGGTTGCAGCCTTCGCTGATCTTGAGATACGCATAGTGACGCGGCGTGAGCTTGATGCCGGCCACGCCGAACGCATTGGGCACCAGGTCCACAAACGGGTCGTGCGGTTTGGGCAGGTGGGTGTGCACCGCGTCCATGACTTCCTGCGTGGCATGCGGGCCGGTGACGGCCAGAACCTTGGGGTGCATTTCGCGCACCAGATTGCCGCCACCATGACCTGCCTTGGCGCCCAGGCAGCCGGTCACAATCACGCGGCCATTTTCTGCAAGCGCCTCGCCGATGGTGTCCAGGCTTTCCTGCACGGCCTCGTCGATGAAGCCGCAGGTGTTGACGATGACCAAGTCAGCGCCTTGGAATGTCTTGGAAGTCTGGTAACCCTCAGCGCTCAGCTGCGTGAGGATCAGTTCGGAGTCGGTCAGCGCCTTGGGGCAGCCCAGGCTGACAAACCCGACTTGGGGCGCTTTGGTTGTGGGGACGGTAGTTGGTAATGCTTCGCTCATACCCCGATTGTCCCAGCATTTGCACGCCGGGGGTGCTCAGCGGGGATTGTCAGGCCGAAGGCTTGATGCCAAAGGTGCCCAGGAACTGTTCCGTCTGCTTTTGCATCTGCTCCTGCATCTGGGTAAACACATTGGCTCCCATCACACCCTTGACCATGGGCGCCTGCATGTCCATAAGCGCCTGCATGTTCTTTTCCAGGTAGCCGCCCATGAATCCCTGCATGGCATGGCCGTAGAAGCGGATGATGTTGGCCAGAACCGGTGCAGTGAACATGGGTGATCCGTGCGCCTCTTCTTCCAGAATGATTTGCAACAAGATGCTACGGGTCAGATCATCCCCAGTCTTGGCATCGCGAACCACAAATGGCTCGCTGTCCATCACCAGTTGCTTGATCTCGGCCAAGGTGATGTAGCTGGAGGTATCGGTGTCGTACAGCCGGCGATTGGGGTACTTCTTGATGACGCGTTCAGTGGATGATGTTTCTTTGGAGTCCATCTTTGTCATGTCGTGTCGTGCTTCCTCTGCGAAGCAGCCAATGTACAGCAGAGCGACGCATTCTAGGGAATCAATATGCGGCTGCGGTCGCAGGAATACCCTAGTATTTGCCCTTTTCGAGCCGAAATTCCGGCTACCGGCACCAGCGGGAGATACCCATGACATCAACCATTTCCGGAGGCTGCCTCTGCGGCGGCGTTCGCTATACCGTCAACGGCCCGTTGCGCGACGTCATAGCCTGCCACTGCGAACAATGCCGCCGTACCAGCGGGCACTTTGTTGCTGCTACCGCCTGCCGCAGGAAGTACTTCAGCCTGGAACAGCAAAAGAGCCTGCGCTGGTTCAGTGCTGTACCCGGATTCCGGCGGGGCTTTTGCAATGTGTGCGGCTCCAGCTTGTTTTTTGAGGAAATTGGCAAGGAAAGGATTTCCATCGCCGCCGGGAGCCTGGATAAGCCTCAGGGATTGCACATCGCGGCGCACCTCTTTACCTCGGAGGCCGGCGACTACTACACCATAGACCCGCAGACTCCGGCTTCCCCGGTGGGCGAGCACCATGTCGTTCTGCCGGAGTGAGTGCCTCGAAAAATCAGATAGATCACCACATGAAATACATATTTGTTATAGCTACTATGGCGACCTGCGTGCGCATCACAGAGCCGATGTTCGGATAATGGCGCCAGCAAAACATAAGGAGTCAGGTCTGATGGCACACAACAAATTCGTAATGGCGGGCGTCATGGGCTGGCCCGTGGCGCATTCGCGCTCTCCGGTCATCCACAACCATTGGATTCGCCAATACGGCTTGCAAGGCGCGTACGGCCTATTTCCGGTTCAACCGGGCAAGCTCGAAGACGCCATTCGCGGCCTGCCCGCATTGGGCTTGGCAGGATGCAACGTCACCATTCCGCACAAGGTCGACGCCATGAAGCTCATGGACGCTGTGGACCCGCTGGCGCGCCGAATGGGCGCCATCAATACCATCGTGGTCAGCCCGGAGGGAGCGCTGCATGGATTCAACAACGACGGATTCGGCTACATCCAGTGTCTGCGCGATGCCAAACCCGACTGGCAGGCCAACGCTGGCCCGGCCACGGTCCTGGGCGCTGGCGGGGCTGCGCGCGCCGTGGTGCTGAGTCTGTTGGACGAGGGTGCCACTGAGGTTCGTCTGATCAACCGCACACGTGCCAAAGCGCAGGCGTTGGCCGATGAATTCGGTTCCGGCGTGCAGGTATATGACTGGGATGAGCGTCATGAAGCCCTGAGCGGCATTGCGCTGTTGGTCAACACCACCAACCAAGGCATGCACGGCCAACCCGATCTGGATATCCAGCTGGACCGCCTGCCACAAACCGCACTGGTGTCGGACGCCATCTACATCCCGCTGGAAACACCGCTTCTCAAGGCAGCACGCTTGCGCGGCAACGCGACCGTCAACGGACTGGGCATGTTGCTCAACCAGGCGCGCCCCGCCTTCAAGGCCTGGTTTGGCGTCATGCCCGAAATCACCGACGAGCTGCGCCAGGCGATCATGGCCACGTTCTGAGCGTGGACTTCTTCGCCGAGCCCAAGATTGACGGGCACTGCCACATTCTGGACCCGGTTCGCTTTCCCTACGCGCCCGACGTGTTGTACCGACCGCAGGGTCAGGAAATTGGCGACCAGAACAGCCTGGAGCAGGTCATGGCCTGCTACGGTGTGCGCCATGCCCTTCTGGTAGGCCCCAACTCTGGCTATAACCTGGACAACCGCTGCATGCTGCACGCCATTGCCACTGGAGCAGGACGCTTCAAAGGCGTGGCGGTCGTTCCAAATGACGTCTCCGCCGAATCGCTGCAGGCATTCAAGGACCAGGGCGTCGTGGGTATTGCCTTCAACATTGCGCTCAACGGCCTGCCCTACTATGCGACGGATCTGAAAACGCTGCTGCAGAAGTTGGAGAAGCTGGACCTGTGGGCGCAGTTTCAGGTGGAAGCGGACCAGTTGCTGGACTTGCTTCCGTACCTACAGGGTTCACAGATACGCATGGTGTTTGACCATTGCGGCAGACCCGTTGGAGCCAAGGGTACCGAGCAAGCTGGCTTTCAGGCGCTGCTGGCAATGGGCCGTGAAGGCCGGGCGGTGGTCAAGCTCTCAGGAGAGGCCAAGTTTTCCGCGCAGGGTTTTCCGTTTGATGACGCACGCAGCTACTGGGACGCGTTGATACAGGCTTTTGGTCTGCAAAACTGCGTGTGGGCTTCCGACTGGCCCTACCTGAAGGCACCATTCCGGCTGGACTACGGCCCCATGCTCAAGCGCTGGGAAAACTACCTCACTGCCCAAGAGCGCAGACAACTCATGTGGGACAACCCCAAACGCATGTTCGGTTTCTAGTCCATCGACGCACGCATTGCCCGCTGCGCTTCTTTGATTTATCGCAAAGAAAACCGGCCGCCTGTGCCTATTATTTGGTTAGGCGAAAGCCTGATGACCAGAACCCCGATTCTGGCAGTCCCTGCGAGCAGGGACAAAAACCCGGCCCCTATGAGGCCGGGTTTTCATTTGAAGGCTACACCGCACCTGGAAGCCCCCCCGCCCAAGCGAAGAACTCGCGCAAATTGTTACCGAACGCACAGACTTGTCTGCGGCATAAGCCTATCTTGGGGCTGCGGCGAATTGACGCCCACCTGCGTTACCTCCCTGGCAGGCCATCACGAGATGGTTCAAACCCAGCCCTTCAAACGGCTGGGTTTTCTTTTTCCCCGGCAACAGGCAACAAAAAAGCACTTGGCGTTTCCGCGAAGTGCTTTTGTTCATTACCAAATTTGGTAGGCGCAATTGGACTCGAACCAACGACCCCCACCATGTCAAGGTGGTGCTCTAACCAGCTGAGCTATGCGCCTGAGCCTTTGATTATAGCAGCAACTATTGCACCTTCCGACCAAACCCCGCGCGATCCACTCAAGATGTTCCCGCCATGCGCCATAATTGACGTTTACGTAAACGTCAGCCATAGCAGGAGAAACCATGGAAATTGCAGGCAAGGTCTACATCGTCACGGGCGGTGCATCAGGATTGGGTGAAGGCACGGCGCGCATGCTGGCAGCCGCTGGCGGCAAGGTCGTCATCGCTGACATGCAGGTCGAAAAAGGTGAGGCTGTGGCCCGTGACATTGGCGGCGCCTTTGTGAAGTGCGACGTCAGCAGCGAGGCCGATGGCCAAGCCGTGGTAGCCAAGGCAGTTTCCTTGGGCAAACTCATGGGCCTGGTCAATTGCGCGGGCATTGCCCCCGGTGAAAAGACGGTTGGCAAGACCGGTGCACATGCCCTGTCCACATTCACCAAATGCATTACCGTCAACTTGGTGGGCAGCTTCAACATGATCCGCCTGGCAGCAGAAGCCATGAGCAAGAATGAACCGGAAGCCACCGGCGAACGCGGCGTGTTGATCTCCACCGCATCGGTGGCCGCGTACGACGGACAAATGGGACAAGCCGCCTACAGCGCGTCCAAGGGCGGCGTGGTTGGTATGACGCTGCCCATTGCCCGCGACCTGGCACGCAACGGCATCCGCAACATGACGATTGCTCCTGGCATCTTTGGCACCCCGATGATGTTTGGCATGCCTCAGGAAGTGCAAGACTCGTTGGCCGCAGCCGTGCCCTTCCCTTCCCGCCTGGGTACTCCGCAAGACTATGCCAAGCTGGTACGCCACATCTTCGAGAACGACATGCTCAATGGCGAAGTGATACGCCTCGACGGCGCCATCCGCCTGGCACCGCGCTAAAGGTTAGAGGCCAAAGCCATCGTCAGCGGAAATCACCGCTCCATTGATGAAATGGCTTTGGTCCGAGCACAGCGTCACCAGCATGGCATCCAAGTCCTTGGGCTGGCCCAGCCGTTTGCGCGGAAACATGTTCACCAGCTTCTGCCCTGCCTCGGTCTTCCAGTGGTGATGGTTGATTTCGGTATCGATGTAGCCTGGGCACAGCGCATTGACATTGATGCCGTGCTTGCCCCACTCCAACGCCATGGCCTTGGTCATCTGGATGACGGCGGCCTTGCTCATGCAATAGGTACCGATCTGTGGCAACACTCGCAGCCCGGCAACCGATGCCACGTTCACAATGCGCCCACCGGTGTAATTGCCCGGTGCCGCCCCCACTGCACGGGCCAGCATGCGTTTGCCCACCTCCTGTGCGACAAAGAATGCACCCTTTACATTGACGTCGAATATGAAATCAAAGTCTTCCGGCTCCACGTCCTGCAAGCGCTGGGTGGTGCTCACACCCGAGTTGTTGACCAGGATGTCGATGGAGCCCACTTCGGTTTCCGCGTGCGCCACGGCAGACTTGATGGAGTCGTGATCGGTCACGTCCAGCTCGATCACATGGGCGTCACCGCCCTGGCCATCAATGAAAGCGCGCAACTCCTTGAGCTTGTCCACGCGACGGCTGGCAAGTACGACCGCCGCACCCGCCGCCGCCAGTGTCTTGGCAAACTGCGCACCCAGGCCACTGCTGGCCCCGGTGATGAATGCGATGCGGCCCGAAAGGTCGATGTTGTATGCCATGGGCACTCCCTTGTTTGCACGGTTTGCGGTCATGAGCAGTGTCTGCCCTAACCGCGAATAAAATCTGCCTCAATTCCATTCCATTATCCAGCGAGACCCTCCATGACCCCTCAGGAAATTCTGTCCCAGTTCGGCCCACGTGAATCCATGGAGTACGACGTGGTCGTCGTGGGTGCGGGGCCAGCCGGCCTTTCTGCTGCCATCCGCCTCAAGCAACGCGCCGCCGAGACCGGCAAGGAGGTGTCTGTCGTTGTGTTGGAAAAGGGCTCCGAGCCTGGTGCACACATTCTGTCGGGCGCCATCATGGATCCCATCGCGCTGAATGAACTGATTCCCGACTGGAAGGCAAAGGGTGCCCCGCTCAACCAGCCCGTCACCGACGATGCCGTGAGTTTCCTGACCGAGACTTCCGCTTTCCGTACCCCCAACTTCTTCCTGCCCGAATGCGTGCAAAACCATGGCTGCTACATCATCAGCCTGGCCGAAGTCACCCGCTGGCTGGCCGCGCAAGCCGAAAGCCTGGGCGTGGAAATTTTCCCCGGTTTCACCGCGGCCGAAGTGCTCTACAACGAAGACGGTTCGGTCAAAGGTGTGGCCACCGGCAACATGGGCATCGGCAAGGACGGCAACCCCACCGACAACTTCCAGATCGGCATGGAGCTGCTGGGCAAGTACACCATTTTTGCCGAAGGCGCACGCGGTCACCTGGGCAAGCAGATCATTGCCAAATACAAGCTCGATGTCGGCACCGACCCACAAACCTATGGCATCGGCATCAAGGAAGTCTGGGAGATCGATCCCAGCCGCCACCAGCCCGGCTTCGCCTTCCACACCGCCGGCTGGCCGATGGACAACGACACCTATGGCGGCGCCTTCATGTACCACATGGCAGACAACAAGGTGGCGCTGGGCTTCGTCACAGGCCTGAACTACAGCAACCCCTACCTCAGCCCGTTCGAGGAATTCCAGCGCTGGAAGACCCATCCCAACGTGCGTTACTACTTTGAGAACGACAAGGGTGAGGTTACCGGCAAGCGCCTGGCCTACGGCGCCCGCGCCATCACTGCCGGCGGCTTGATGTCATTGCCCAAGACCGTGTTCCCCGGTGGCGCACTGGTGGGTTGCGACGCAGGCTTTTTAAACACCAGCCGCATCAAGGGTAGCCACGCGGCTATCAAGACCGGCATGCTGGCTGCGGAAGCTGCATTTGACGCACTGCAGGCGGGTCGTCAGCACGATGAGCTGAGCGCTTACCCGGAAGCGTTCGAGAAAAGCTGGCTATTCACCGAACTCAACAAAGCGCGCAACTTCAAGAGCTGGTTCAAGAAGGGACTGGCCGTGGCGACCATCATGAACGGCATTGAGCAGTTCGCCCTGCGCGGCCACTTCCCCTGGACGCTGCGGCGCGACAAGCCTGACCACCTGTATCTCAAGCCCGCGGCAGAGTGCACGCCCATCGTCTACCCCAAGCCCGACGGCAAGCTCACCTTCGACCGCAACTCCAGCGTCTTCCTGGGCAATGTGAACCATGAGGAAAACCAGCCGGCCCACTTGACGCTCAAGGATGCGTCGGTACCGGTCAGCATCAATCTGGCCAAGTACGCAGGACCCGAGGCGCGTTACTGCCCCGCTGGTGTGTACGAGTTCGTCAAGAACGATGACGGCTCCGACCGCCTTCAGATCAATGCGCAGAACTGTGTGCACTGCAAGACCTGCGACATCAAGGACCCCACACAGAACATCGTCTGGGTCACGCCCGAAGGCGGTGGCGGTCCCAACTACGCAGACATGTAATTCACGCTCTTCAAATTCCCAAGCCCATCACCCGATGGGCTTTTTTATTGCCGTGCCACCGCAGATGCAATGGGTTCTACAAAACGCAGCGAGGTCGCCAACAGACCGCATCGGAAATAGAAGCGGTGGCCCAACTGATTGCTCAGTGGCGTGTCGAGCACCAACTTGTTGCATCCCAGGCGCTCGGCTTCGGCGCGAAGAAATCCGACCAATGCCTCACCATGTCCCTGCCCTCGCGCGCCGACATCGGTTACCAGATCGTCCAGGTACATGAACTGCCCGTGCACAAGATTCTCCTGAATGCGGTAGCCAGCCAGGGCCTTCAGTTCGTCCTCCACATACAACCCGGCCAAGCGATAGCCCCGCTCTGATTGGCGTTGCCAATAAGATACCCAAGCGGCCGCGTCGGCAAGTTCCGGACGCAACTGGGCCATCAAAGGGAAGCTACTTCGAACGACAGCCGCATCATTGACGGTCCGGATGGTGAGTGCAGCAGCACATTGATCCATCGTCATGCCGTGCGCTCCGGCTTGGTTGTCATCCCGGGCGGCTCAAATCGCAACGATCCTGCAATGCGGTTCCAGGCATTGATGGCAGCAATGGACGTAGTCAACGCGGCAAGCTCGACTTCAGAGAATTGCAAGGACGCGCGCTCGTGGGTTGCATCTTCAATGTGATGCGATGCCATACCGGTCAGGGCTTCCGCCCAGTCCAGTGCCGCCTGCGCGCGCCTGTCAAAACAATCCACGTCACGCCAGGTCGCCAGCAAGTCCAGCTGAACGGCTGGTACACCAGCCTGCCGCGCCCAATCCAGATGCAGCTTGAGACAAAAGGCGCAGCCGTTGATCTGCGAAACACGCACCTTGACCAGCTCGATCAGGCGCTTGTCCAGCCCGGTGCCATCGACAGCCTGGCCCAGACTGCGCAGAGCGGCCACAGCGCCCGGGACGGATTTGTCAAACGTAGCCCAACCCATGCGAGGCGATAGAACGGGAAATGCGGAAGTAGTCATGGTCATGAAAGAAGTTTGGAATTAATATCAGGGTTCTGATAACAAATGATATTCGAACTCTGACATCATGCGCAAGCCAGTGAACACCCAACCAAACGCCGTACCCGATGTGGGCCGGGGCAAACGGGGCGTCGATGGCCATATTGGCTATCTGTTGCGACAAGCCCACTCCGCGCACCGCGCCCGCATGGAAAGGGCTTTGGCCGCCGATGGCGTGACGCTGCCCCAGTTCTCCGTGCTTGTCATGTTGGCCGCCTACCCGGGTGCCTCGGGCGCGGAACTGGCACGGCTGTCCATGCTGACACCCCAGACCATGAACGTGATCCTGTCCAACCTGGAGCGTGACGGTGCCATTGCACGCCGTGCGCATGCTGAGCATGGGCGCATCCAAGTCAACGAAATCACATCTGCAGGTCGCAACCTGTTGTCGCGCTGCAAGCGGGCTGTCAAGGTGGTAGAGGAGCGGCTGCTGGCAGGCCTGAGCCCACTGGAGGAGCAAGCCGTACGCAAGTGGCTGGTGATGGCTGCGCAGGAACCGGCAAGTGACGGCTTGGAGCGGAATTGATCCTCCACTCCTGGAAAAAATAGGGAATCAATTTGCATCTGACGCAAACAAATTCAAAAAGGTCGCTTCCAGAGCATGTAGAATCGCTCGGGTCAGGAGAGAGCTTCTCACCGAAGAAGCCGCCGAAGGCGCAGGACCGCTGATTGCAGCAGTCTGAACGCTCAGGCAAAAGGACTGACAAGCGTTGTGTGGCAAGTCCACGCAGCGACACCCCACTGGAGAGAGGCTGCCTAAACGGCAGTCCACCGAAGGAGCAAATCACTGGCGGCTCGCTGCCCAGTGGCCAATCTCTCAGGTAAAGCGGACAGCGGGGGCAGAGCACGGCATGTTTTCAAGAGCAGGTCGTGGATACCCAATTTGCCCCCAGATGGAGAGTCTCTTGTCCGATTCCGCAACCCCCTTGCTTACTACGCCGCTGAACGCCCTGCATATCGAGCTGGGCGCACGCATGGTGCCTTTTGCCGGCTACTCGATGCCGGTGCAGTATCCCGCCGGGCTGATGGCCGAGCACCACCACACCCGCAACGCCGCCGGCCTGTTTGACGTGTCCCACATGGGCCAGTTGCGCCTGGTGGGTGCGGATGCCGCAGCAGCGTTCGAGAGCCTGATGCCGGTGGACGTGATCGATCTGCCCGTGGGCAAGCAACGCTATGGCCTGCTGCTCAATGAAGAGGGCGGCATCCTCGACGACCTGATGTTCATACGCCGCGAGGCTGACATCTTTGTGGTGGTCAACGGTGCCTGCAAGGCGGCCGACATCGCCCATATCCAGGCCCGCATTGGCAGCCGTTGCGAAGTCATTCCTATGCCGGAGATGGCCTTGCTTGCGCTGCAAGGCCCGCAGGCGGTGACCGCCTTGTCGCGGCTGGCTCCCGGCGTGGAGAAGCTGGTGTTCATGACTGGTGGCCATTTCACGGTGCACACCGGCGCGCAGGACATAGCCGTGTTTCTCACCCGCAGCGGTTATACGGGTGAAGACGGCTTTGAAATCTCGGTGCACAGCCGCGATGCAGATGCCTTGGCGCGTGCCCTGCTGGCGCAGCCGGAAGTCAAACCCATCGGTCTGGGGGCCCGCAATTCGCTGCGCCTGGAGGCCGGACTGTGCCTGTACGGCAATGACATCGATACCACCACCAACCCGGTAGAAGCCAATCTGCTGTGGGCCATGCAAAAGGTACGTCGTGCAGGGGGCGCACGCGAAGGCGGCTTCCCCGGTGCAGCAAAGATTTTGGCGGCGCTGGCACACCCTGACGCCAACGCACGCAAGCGCGTGGGCCTGGTGGCACTGGAGCGCGTTCCCGTGCGCGACCACACGCCCCTGCAGGACCTGAACGGACAAACTATCGGCGAAGTCACCAGCGGTCTGCTGGGCCCCACGGTCGACAAACCGATTGCCATAGGCTATGTGCCCGCATCCATGGCTGCACTGGGCACCCGCGTGAACGCCATCGTGCGCGGCAAGCCCGTGCTGATGGAAATAACTTCCATGCCCTTCACGCCCAACCGCTATTACCGTGGATAACATGCCCCTGCGGTTCACTGAAATACATCTGTCACAACACACCCTCTACTGAAAGGAATCCAATATGACCATCAAATTCACCCCCGACCACGAGTGGCTCAAGCTCGACAACGGCCAGGCCGTAGTGGGCATTACCGTCCATGCGCAAGACGCATTAGGCGACGTGGTGTTCGTGGAACTGCCCGAGGTAGGCAAGACCTACGCCAAGGGCGATGTGGCCGGCGTGGTCGAGTCGGTCAAGGCCGCTGCCGACGTCTACATGCCCGTGGACGGTACTGTCACTGAAGTCAATGAAGAGCTGCGTGCAGACCCCGCGCTGGCCAACAGTGACCCACTGGGCGCCGGCTGGTTCTTCAAGATCACCGTGGCCGATCAAAGCCAGTTCGACGCGCTGATGGACGACACCGCCTACACCAAGTTCTCCGAAGCCGCCTAAACCCACCGCACCGCCTTGCCATGACAGTGAACGCACCCTCCCCCACCCTTGCAGAACTTGAAAACAGCAGCGAGTTCATCGCCCGCCACATTGGCATCACCGAAGCCGACGAGCAGCACATGCTGCGCGTCATCGGTGAGTCCAGCCGTACGGCGCTGATCGACAGCATCGTGCCGCGCAGCATTGCGCGTGCCGACAAGATGAACATCCCGCCTGCGGTGACGGAGGCTGCGGCACTGACCGAAATCAAGGCCATGGCCGGCAAAAACAAGCTGTTCAAGAACTTCATTGGCCAGGGCTACTACGGCACCCACACGCCCGGCGTGATCCTGCGCAACATCCTGGAGAACCCGGCCTGGTACACCGCTTACACGCCCTACCAGGCAGAGATTTCCCAGGGGCGCATGGAAGCACTGGTGAATTTCCAGACCATGGTCTGCGACCTCACTGCCATGCCGATTGCCAACGCCTCCATGCTGGATGAGGCCACTGCCGCCGCCGAGGCCATGACGCTGGCCAAACGCAGCGTCAAGAGCAAGAGCAACGTCTTCGTGGTGGCCGGTGACTGCCATGCCCAGACCATCGAGGTGCTGCAGACACGTGCCGCGCCGCTGGGTCTGGAAATCAAGGTGGCGAATTCCGCCACCGAATGGTCTGCCTTGCTGGAAGGCGATTACTTTGCCGTGCTGGCGCAGTACCCATCCACTAGCGGCCGCATCGACGACTGGGCACCTGAAGTGGCCAAGGTGCACGCCAAGCAGGCCGCCTTCATCGTGGCAGCCGATCTGCTGGCCCTGACGCTGCTCACGCCCCCGGGCGAATGGGATGCCGACATCGTGGTGGGCACCACCCAGCGCTTTGGTATGCCTTTGTGCAACGGCGGCCCACACGCCGCCTATATGGCCTGCCGCGACGAATACAAGCGCTCCCTGCCAGGTCGGCTGGTGGGCGTGAGTGTGGACGTGCATGGCAATCCGGCA
This sequence comes from Rhodoferax sp. GW822-FHT02A01, assembly GCF_038784515.1. Taxonomy (NCBI): domain Bacteria; kingdom Pseudomonadati; phylum Pseudomonadota; class Betaproteobacteria; order Burkholderiales; family Comamonadaceae; genus Rhodoferax; species Rhodoferax sp. GW822-FHT02A01. The sequence continues at coordinate 3,750,196 of NZ_CP152376.1, read as the reverse complement.
TACCGCCTGGCCCTGCAAACACGCGAGCAGCACATCCGCCGCGAAAAAGCCACCTCCAACATCTGCACCGCGCAGGTGCTGCCGGCTGTGATCGCCAGCATGTACGCGGTCTACCACGGCCCGGCCGGACTCAAGCGCATTGCCCAGCGCGTGGCCACCTACGCGTCCATCCTGTCGCAAGGCGTTGCGGCACTGGGTTACACGCTCACCAGCAACACCGCGTTTGACACCATCACCGTGCGCTGTGCATCGGCCAGCGATGCACAGGCCCTGCTCGCCAAGGCTCTGGAATCGCAAGTCAATCTGCGCCTGTCCTGGGACGAATACATCAGCGTCTCGCTGGACGAAACCACCACCCGTGACGATCTGGCACTGCTTTGGTCCCTCTTCGCCAAGCCAGGCCAGGCATTGCCCAAAGTCGAAGCCTTTGCCGACCAGGCGCAACCGCTGATTCCCGCTGCGCTGCTGCGCACCAGCAGCTACCTGGGCCATGCAGTATTCAACAGCTACCACTCCGAGACCGGCATGCTGCGCTATATCCGCATGCTGAGTGACAAGGACCTGGCGCTGGACCGCAGCATGATCCCGCTGGGCAGCTGCACCATGAAGCTCAACGCCACTAGCGAGATGATTCCCATCACCTGGCCCGAGTTTGCCAACATCCACCCCTTCTGCCCCGCCGAACAGCGCGCAGGCTATGCCGAGCTGGATCGGCAACTGCGTGCCTGGCTGTGCGCCGCCACCGGCTATGCCGACATCAGCCTGCAGCCCAACGCCGGCAGCCAGGGCGAATACGCAGGCCTGCTGGCCATTCGCGGCTGGCATGCCTCGCGCGGCGAGTCGCATCGCAACATCTGCCTGATCCCCAGCAGCGCGCACGGCACCAACCCCGCCAGCGCTGCCATGGCCGGCATGAGAGTGGTGGTTACCGCCTGCGACGCGCAAGGCAATGTAGACATGACCGACCTGCGCGCCCACTGCGAGAAACACAGCGCCAACCTGGCCGCTGTGATGATCACCTACCCCAGCACGCACGGCGTGTTTGAAACCCAGGTGAAAGAGCTGTGCGCCCTGGTGCACCAGCATGGCGGCCGCGTCTATGTGGACGGCGCCAACATGAACGCCCTGGTCGGCACCGCTGCGCCCGGCGCATTCGGCGGCGACGTCAGTCACCTGAACCTGCACAAGACCTTCTGCATCCCCCACGGTGGCGGCGGACCCGGCGTGGGCCCGGTATGCGTGGTGGAAGACCTGGTGCCCTTCCTGCCCGGTCACAAGACAGGCGGCGTGCAGGGCCAAGGTGGCGCGGTGTCCGCGGCGCCCCTGGGCAATGCGGCTGTGCTGCCCATCAGCTGGATGTACATCCGCATGATGGGTGCCGAAGGACTGAAGCACGCTACGGAGGCAGCCATCCTGGCGGCCAACTACATCAGCGCCGCCCTGGCGGATGCCTACCCTACGCTCTATGCCAGTACATCCCTGAACGGCAAGCCCGGCCATGTGGCGCACGAATGCATTTTGGACCTGCGCCACTTCAAGGAATCCTGCGGCGTGATGGCAGAGGACGTGGCCAAGCGGCTGATGGACTATGGCTTTCATGCGCCCACACTGTCCTTCCCGGTGCCCAACACCCTGATGGTGGAGCCTACCGAAAGCGAAACCCTGGCCGAGCTGGACCGCTTCATCCACGCCATGCTGTCCATTCGCGCAGAGATTGCCGAGGTGGAACAAGGCCACTGGCCGCAGGACAACAACCCGCTCAAGCATGCGCCGCACACGGCCGCTGCCGTGGTAGGCACCGACTGGGACCGCCCCTATGCGCGCGAGCTGGGCGCCTTCCCGCTGGCCAGCCTCAAGGCCAACAAGTATTGGCCCACCGTGGGGCGGGTGGACAACGTCTACGGTGACCGCAACCTGTTCTGCAGCTGCATACCCACCGCGGAACTGGAAAGCACCTGACCGTCGTCATTCAGGCAGTCCCTGCGGGACGGGAGTCAAGCTGCCGATAATCGGTCATGCGCAAAATCTCCCGTTCCCTTGCCGCACTGATGCTGGCAACCCTGGCTTGCCTTGCCGCACCGGCGGGTGCTGAAGAGCCCCCCCCACCCAAAGTCACCGTCGTGCTGGCGGGTGGCGGTGCCAAGGGGTTTGCCCACATCGCCCTATTGCGGCGCCTGGAAGAAGACCATGTCCCCATTACCAAGATCATTGGCACCAGCATGGGCGCGGTCATCGGTAGCCTGTACGCCAGTGGCATGTCAACGCAGGACATTGAAAAGGTCATCGGCAGCCTGGACCCGGGCCGCGTTGCGCTGGACCAATTGAGCCGCACCGAACTGCCCCACCGCACGCGGGACTACCAGCAGCGCTACCCGGTCGATCTGGAGCTGGGCGTCAAGAACGGCCAGCTCACCTTTGCGCGGGGCGTCAGTGACGGCCAGCGCTTTCTCACCCTGATGCAGGAGCTGACTGCCAGAGTGCCACCAGGTACCGACTTTGACCACCTCAAGATTCCTTTCCGGGCCGTGGCCACGCGCTACCGCGACGGAGAGCTGGTTTCCTTCGACCATGGCTCGCTGGCTCTGGTGGTGCGCGCCAGCATGGCGGCGCCCGGGGTGTTTGCCCCGGTCGAAATCGATGGCGAGACCTATGTGGACGGTGGACTGGTCGCCAACCTGCCGGTGGAAGTTGCTCTGAAGGAAGGCGCAGACATCATCGTGGCTTCCTATCTGGGCGATACCGACAAGGTGGGCGACAACCTGGACACCGGCAATGCACTGAGCGTGGCCACCCGCATGCTGGATATCCTGATGCGGCAAAACGAGCGCCGCAACATTGCACTGCTGCGTCCACAGGACATTCTGGTGCGGCCCCAGTTGCAGAACTACACGGCTGGCAGTTTTGACCAACCTGCCGAGATCATCCAGGTGGGCCAAATCGCGGTACAGGCGCAGGATGCGCGCTTCCGCGAGCTGGCGCGCATCACAAATGCGCAAGTGACAGTGCCGGTGCCAGCCCAAGCGGCATCCGAGTTTGTGCCGGAGAGCGTTCTGGTCAGCCGCATCCGCGTGACCGGCAACCGGGACGTCTCTACCGCCTTCATCGAACAAGAGTTTCAACCGCTGCTGGACAAGCCCTACCAGCCCCATCTGGTCAGCCAGAAGATTGACGAGCTCTACACCAGCGGCAATTTTGAGCGCCTGAGCTACCAGATCAGTCCCATGCTCAACGGCAAATATGAGCTGGTAGTGGACGTGAACGAAAAGACGTATGGCCCCAACTTTCTCAAGACCAACCTGGGCTTCTATACCGAAAGCAGCGGAACCAACCGGTTCTCTCTGGGCGCAGGATTTCGTCGTCCGTGGCTGACGCCCGATGGCCTGGAACTGCAGGTGGACTTGCGTGCGGGTTCCCAGAGCGAGTTAGCGGCAAGCCTGTTTCAGCCCCTCTCAGGGGGGTGGGGACTGAATGCCTACGGAACCTACAACAGCAATGAGTTATCGGTCTATCGGCCAGACGTTGCGACGGCCGTGAAAATGGGCGCAGCCACCCTGCGTCGCCAGGAGTTGGGGCTCAACCTGTCATACGACTTGAGCAAGAAGGCTACCGCCAAGATCGGTCTGGTAACCAACCAGACCCAGGTCACCATAGACACTGCCAAGACTGTGAGCTTTCCGTCGGATAGCGGTGGCGCAGTCACCTACGTGATGCAGGACGGCCAGTGGGATTTCACCGGCATGAATGCACAGTTCACTGCCGACCTGCTGGACTCGCCCTCTTTCCCGACCCGGGGCTACTTCATCAATGTAGCCGCGGCACAAGGTGTGACCGGAACCAACCAGTACACGAGTTACCGCGCCAATGCGCTATGGGCCAGAAGTTTTGGCGCCCACGTGGTCAACCTGGGGCTGGATCTGGGTGCCGACCATATCCTTGATTGCAACGGCTGTACGCGCGTGACATCCCTCTCACCACTGTACCTGGGGGGCTTCCAGTCCATGGGTGCTTATCAGATGGGTCAGCTCAGCGGCGACCGGCTGCTGCACGCCCAAGCGACGTACATGTACCGTCTCTCGGACGGCGGTATCCTGCACCAGCCCACCTTTGTCGGTTTTGTGGCCGAAGTGGGCGACTCCTGGGTCAGCAACAGGGACTACGACCCGAAATACAGCGGCACCGCATTCATCGGTGTGGACAGCAAGATCGGCGACGTCTTTTTTGGCGCAGCGTCCGGCAGCAGCGGCAACCGCAACATCTTCCTGCAGTTGGGAAGGCGCTTCAGCCTGTGGTGATCGACGGACGCTTCAGGCCTTGACGCCAAAGCGGTTGGCCACCTGGCGACGGAACTCGCGTGGCGTCATGCCTTTGATGTCCAGAAAGCGTCGGTTGAAATTGGCGATGTTGTTGAATCCGACCTCATAGGCAATGCTGGTGATCTGCCGGTCCGACTCCATCAGGAACTGACAAGCGCGGTTGATGCGCACATGGTTTACAAAATCGGTGAAAGTATTGCCGGTGGCACGACGGAAGAAACGCGAGAAGCGGCTCTCGGTCATGTCCAGCTCCTCGGCCAGCGAAGCGGCAGACAAAGGTTCGGTGAGCTTGTCGGTGATGCGGCTGAGAATGGCGTTGATCTGCTCGAGCTGTGCGTCGTTGTCCACACTCTGGATCTGCGCATTGGACAGCAGGCGGTAGTCGTTGCACTGCGCCAGCTCATTGAGAAACGTGCAAAACGCGCCGAAGCGGGCCAGCCCCTGTGAATTCTTGACCTTGTGCCAATGCTCCAAGGCCTGCGGATACAGGTCGAAGAATTCGATGCCATGCTTGGCGCGCTCCAGCAGTGGCAATATGGCGCGCATTTCCGGCACGTGACGACTGGCCTCCTCGATGGGCGCATGTGGAAACTGGATCACCAGATCGCGCTCGGCCACACCACCGTCGGGCAAGTCCATGCTGACCCAGTTGTGCGGCAGGCGCGGGCCGGTGAGCACCAAATGACCGGGCTGGAACTGGCCTATCCAGTCGCCCACAAAGGCCTTGCCCGAGGTACTGGTGATCAGGTGCAGCTCGTACTCGTCGTGGTAGTGCCAGCGTGCCAGCGGCGTGGGAAAGCCGTGCGACAGGCAGCGGATGATGCCCACTTCCTCCGGGCGCTCATAGCCTAGCTCCGGAGAGCGCGTATAGGCATGCTCCAGTTCGGGTTTGAGTTGACGCGGCTTATTGGACACGGGAATTCACTCAGGAATTTTGCGCACTGTAGCTCAAGACATGACGTTGCCGCCATCCACGTTGAGCGTCTGCGCCGTGATGTAGGAGGCTTCGTCACTGGCCAGGAAAACCGCTGCACCGCAGATGTCGTTGGGGTCGCCCATGTAACCCAGTGGAACAGCCTCACCCACCCGCTTCTTCTTTTCGCCGATGGGCAGGTTCTCGTATTTGGCAAACAGTGCGTCCACATGGGCCCACATGGGTGTGGCGATCACGCCGGGCGCAATGCCGTTGACCCGGATCTTGTGCGGTGCCATTGCCAGTGCGGCGCTCTGGGTGTAGCTGATGACCGCTGCCTTGCTGGCGCAGTAATGCGACACCAGTGCCTCACCCCGGCGACCCGCCTGTGATGCCATATTGATGACCGAGCCACCTTGCACCTGGTGGGCCACCATGTGCGCGAGCGTCTTTTGCATGATGAAGAAGGCACCCTTGACGTTGACCGCGAAGATTTTGTCGTACATCGCCTCATCGCTCTCCAGCAGCGGCGCCATGTCAAAGATGGCCGCATTGTTGTAGAGCGTGGTGATGGCACCGAAGCGGGATTCGGCAGTAGCGATCAGCGCATCGATATCGGCCGCACGGGTGACGTCCGTAGGCACATACTGGACCGCGTCCGGAAACCGCGCCATCAGATCGGAAACGGACACGGATGGGGTCTTGCCGATGTCCGCAATCGTGCACTTGGCTCCTTCGCGCACATAGGCCTGGGCCACGGCGAATCCAATACCGCCGGCGGCGCCGGTGAGCAATGCGTGCTTGCCTTGTAAACGGGTCATGCTGACTTCCTCTGAATAAATGTCTGAACGCGGGCATAGGCGCCACGCAGTGCTGCAACCAGACGCTGGTCTTGTGCCTGCGGGCCCCACAAGGTGGCATCCGCACAGAAGGCGGCTATCGGATCGGCGGCGTCGCAGATGGCATGTGCCACAGCCGGCTCCATGGCCTGGTCCTGGTAGGTGTAGTGGATCTGGCCGGCGTGCCAACGCTGCAGATACGCCAGAAACAGCGCGGGCAAGATGGCCACGCTGTCTATGGACTCGCCACGCGCCAGACGCTCGCGGATGGTTGGAGCGATGAAGCCCGGAATCTTGGAAAAACCGTCCATGGCCACACGCTGGTTGGTGTCTGCTATGGCGGGGTTGCCAAAGCGATCCAACACCACGTCGCGGTACTGCGCCAAGTTGATGGGGCACGGGTGCTCGGGCGTGTCCAGCACCGGGATCACATCGTCCGTCACATAGTCGTAGGCGAACTTGCGGATGTCGGCATCATGCGTGCCTTCGTGGATGTAGGTGTAGCCGATCAGAGTGCCAGCCCAGGCAATGCAGCTGTGCGTGGCATTGAGCAGGCGGATCTTGGCCTCTTCATAGGCCTGCACCGACTGCACCATTTCCACGCCTACGGTCTCCCACTCAGGGCGGCCAGCGATGAAGTTGTCCTCAATCACCCACTGGATGAAGCTCTCACCCATGAGGGCGGCTGCATCATCCACACCGGTGGCGGCTTTCACGCGCGCACGCACTTCCGCTGTGGGGCGCGGCGTGATGCGGTCCACCATGGCGTTGGGGCTGCTGGTGTGGGCTTTCACCCAGTCCAGCAGTTCGGTGTCCCCCAGCAGTTCCAGAAACTGCAGCAATCCGCTGCGTGAGCGGTCACCGTTGTGCCGCAGGTTGTCGCAGTTGAGTAGCGTCACCGCTCCTGCCTTGGCCTGCATGCGCGCCTTGAGGATGGCGGTGAGTGCGCCATAGATGGTGCTGCCGGCCCTGCCAGCGCGGATGGCATCCAGGTCCGCCTGCAGATCGGCAAAGCCCAGGTCCAGACGGTCCTTGGCATCCAGGTAATAGCCCGCTTCCGTCACGGTAAACGAGATGATGCGTGTCTGCGGGTCTGCACCCAGGCGGATCAGTCCCGAGAGCATGGGGTCGTGACGCACCACGGTATGGATGGATGTGATGCGTGTGTAAGTGCGCTCGCCTTGCGGCGTGACCGTCTCCAGCGTGTAAGCGCCGTCCTGCGCAATCAGCGCCTCAATCGTCTCAGCCATGTCAGGGCGAATATTGCCGCCAGCCAAGGACCAGCGCGTGTCGCCACTTTGCTGCAACTGGTGCAGGTACACCGCCTGGTGTGCGCGGTGGAAGGAACCCAGCCCCAGATGGAGCATGACCAAGGGTTTGGATGTGTCTTGCATGTCTAGTGAACCCGTGTTTCCCGGGCTTTGCCCGTACGCGTGATGCGGCCTTGCGCGTCAAACAGATGCGCAGCATCCACATCGATCTGCATGCCCACGGAACGGCCCGGCGTCAGCTCGGTGCGCTCGTTCTGGCGGGACACCAGTTGCACGCCGGTGTCGGTGGACACATAGACCAATGTCTCTGCGCCCAAGGCCTCCACCAGCTCGACCTTGCCCGTGAGCTGCCCCTGTGCAGGCGCGCACAGGGTGATGTTTTCCGGACGCAAGCCGATGAAGCCGTCGGGCTGCACCGGCAGCGCTGTGCTCTGCACCAGTGCCTGCACATCCTTGGCTGCCACCACATTCATCTGCGGTGTGCCTATGAACTGCGCCACGAACTGGTTGGCCGGGCGATCGTAGAGCTCCAGCGGCGTACCCACCTGCTCGATCTTGCCGTCACGCAACACCACGACGCGGTCCGCCAGGGTCATGGCTTCCACCTGGTCATGGGTCACGTAGATGGTGGTGGCGCCCAGGTCGCGGTGCAACTTGGCTATCTCGATGCGTGTCTGGCCGCGCAGCGCTGCATCCAGATTGGAGAGTGGCTCGTCGAACAAGAACACCTTGGGCGCACGCACAATGGCCCGGCCGATGGCAACGCGTTGGCGCTGGCCGCCGGACAGCTCTTTGGGTGTGCGCTCCAGGTAGTTGGTGAGGTTGAGAATGGCTGCCGCACGCCCTACCTTTTCCTTGATGACGGCTTCATCCACCTTGGCAAGCTTGAGCGCAAAGCTCATGTTTTCATACACGCTCATGTGCGGATACAGCGCATAGCTCTGGAACACCATGGCCAGGTCGCGTTTGCTCGAAGGCTGATCGGTGATGTCCCGCCCATCGAGCATCAGCTTGCCACCCGTGGTTTCTTCCAGTCCCGCAATCAGACGCAGCAAGGTGGACTTGCCGCAACCTGACGGGCCGACAAAGACGATGAACTCGCCCTGGTTGATCTGCAGGTCAATGCCGCGTATCACGCGCACATTGCCAAACTCTTTTTCTATGCCTTGCAACTGAAGGTACGCCATTGGATTTCTCCTAATACTTGTTATGAATTGAGACCGCCGAGCGCCATGGGTGCCACCCAAGGGTGCGGCGGAACCGGCTTCGCCGGGCCGCTCGCACCGCCCCCTGCAAGGGGGGAAGCGGCTACGCGCAGCGAGCAAGCCGGGGGGTGTTCCATCTACTTCACCGCTCCGAAGGTGAGCCCCTGCACCAGCTGCTTCTGGCTGAACCAGCCAAACACCACGATGGGCGCAATCGCCATGAGCGAGGCAGCAGACAGCTTGGCCCAGAACAACCCTTCCGGACTGGAGTAGCTGGCAATCAGCGTGGCCAGCGTGCCGGCCTTGGCCGAGCTGAGGTTCAGGCTCCAGAAGGCTTCGTTCCACGACAGCACCAGGCACAGCAGCCCGGTGGATGCCAGGCCACCCACGGCCAGCGGCAACAACACGCGGCGGAATTCCTGCCACAGCGTGGCGCCATCCATGCGGGCCGCTTCCAGGATTTCGTGCGGTATGTCCTTGAAATGGGAATACAGCATCCACACCATGATGGGCAGGTTGGACAGCGTGAAGATGATCACCAGCGCCAGTTGCGTGTCCAGCAGACCCGCACTTTGCGCCAGTACGTAAATGGGGACCAGCGCACCCACGGCCGGCATCATCTTGGTGGAGAGCATCCACATCAGGATGTCCTTGGTCCGCTTGCTGCGGAAGAAGGCCATGGAATAGGCCGCCGGAGCAGCGATCGCCAGGCCCAGCAAGGTGGACATGACACTGGTCACCACCGAGTTCTTGGCATAGAGCAGATAGTCGCTACGCTCCTGCACTTCCACGAAGTTGGCAAACGTCGGTTTGAAGAACAGCAGCGGCGGCACCGAGATGGCTTGCAACTCGGTCTTGAAGGCGGTGAGCACCAGCCATCCCAGAGGGAAGAACAGCAGCAGCGTGACTGCCCAGGCGCACAGCGTGCGCACGATGAGTGCCGGAGGGTATTTGGAGCGTCGTGCCATGTTATTTGTCCAGGTTCTTGCCGACCATGCGGATCAGGAATGCGGCTGCAATATTGGCCAGCACCACTGCAAACAAGGCACCGGCAGAGGCCACGCCAGCGTCAAAATTCAGCAGCGCCTGCTTGAAGATCAGGAAGGCCACATTGGTGCTCGCATCACCGGGGCCGCCACCCGTGGTGGTGTAGATCTCGGCGAAGACACTGAGCAGAAAGATCATCTCGATCATTACCACCACTGCCATGGAGCGGCCTAGATGCGGGATGTAGAGGTAGCGCAGTTGCTGCAGGTAGGTCGCACCATCCATGCGCGCCGCTTCCAGCTGCTCGCGGTTCATGCTCTGCAGCGCCGTCATGAAAATCAGCGCTGCAAACGGCAGCCATTGCCAGGACACCATGATGATCACCGAGCCCAACGGGAAGTCGGTGAGCCAGTCAATCGGCGTGGCGCCAAAGAACTTCCAGACCTGTGCCAGCACCCCGTAAATCGGGTTCATCATCATGTGCTTCCACAGCAGGGCATTGACCGTGGGCATGACGAAGAATGGCGAGATCAGCAACAACCGCACTGCGCCACGGCCAGGAAAAGGATCATCGATCAGCAGTGCGATGCCAATGCCGAACAGCACCGTCACCACGATCACGCTACCCAGCAGCAGCAGCGTATTCATCACCGCCACGGAAAAGGACGGATCGGTCAGGAAGTATTGGAAATTCTCCAGTCCGGCAAAACCTGTGACCTCGGGCTGCATCAGGTTGTAGCGGATGAAAGCAAAGTAGATGCTCATCACCAACGGGACGATCATCCACAGCAGTAAGGACGCCACTGCAGGAGTGAGCAGCAGGCGTGGCAATAGTCGTTTCATAGGGCGCAGTTCATCGTTGTTGTAGGTTTGGAATGCGTGAAATCGGATGCCCTGAAAAGGGTCATCAAATAAGGTTCAGTGGGCGTAGCGAGCGGCTTGAGGTGGCGCGCGGGGCGCACAGCCGTACTCTCGTACGGCGAGCACCACGCGCGTCAGATCAGGCCGCGCAGTAGCCCAATGATCCTTATTTGTAGTAGCCGCCCTTGGTCATTTCGCGCTCCGCCGCAGCCTGCGATGCCTTCAGCGCCGCATCCACCGTGGTCTTGCCAGCCAGAGCCGCGCTCATCTGCTGACCCACGGCGATACCAATCGCCTGGAACTCGGGGATGGCCGCAAACTGCACGCCCACGTACGGAGACTTGGGCAGCGTGCTGTCGTTGGGGTTGGCAGAGTCAATGGCTGCTTTTTCAGCCGCTGCAAACACGGCAGCCTTCTGGAATTCCGCATTGGCATAGGTGGACTTGCGGGTACCTGTGGGTACGTGGGCCCAACCATTGGTCTTGCCCACCAGGTTGATGTAGTCCTTGGAGGTTGCCCAGCTGATGAACTTCTGTGCAGCGTCCGCGTTCTTGGTGCCGGCCGGAATGGCCAGTGCCCATGCCCACAGCCAGTTGGCGCCCTTTTGCGTCACGCTGTAGGGACCTTGTGCGAACGCCACCTTGTCAGCCACTTTGGACTGCTTGGGGTCAGTGATGAAGGATGCTGCGATGGTGGCGTCAATCCACATGCCGCACTTGCCTTCGTTGTACAGGGCCAGGATTTCATTGAAGCTATTGGCAGAGGATCCGGGCGGGCCGTACTTGGTCAGCAAATCCACGTAGAACGTGACTGCATCCTTCCAGGGCTTGGACTCGAGCTGGGGCTTCCACTTCATGTCAAACCACTGGGCGCCAAAGCTGTTGGCCATGGTCGACAGGAAGGCCATGTTGTCACCCCAGCCCGGCTTGCCGCGCAAGCAGATGCCGTACACGCCGTTCTTGGGGTCATTGATCTTGGCAGCAGCATCACGCACCTGGTCCCAGGTGGGGCGGCCTTCGAACTTGATGCCGGCCTTGTCGGTCAGATCCTTGCGGTACATGAGCATGGAGCTCTCGCCGTAGAAGGGAGCGGCAAACAGCTTGCCATCCACGGACAGGCCGTCGCGCATGGCGGGTAGCAGGTCATCGACGTCATAGGCTGCGTCGGTCTTTAGTTCCTTGAGCCAGCCCTTCTTGCCCCAGATTGGGGTTTCGTACATGCCGATGGTCATGACGTCGAACTGACCGCCCTTGGTTGCGATGTCGGTCGTCACGCGCTGACGCAGCACGCCTTCTTCCAGCGTGACCCATTTGAGCTTGATGTCCGGATTGGCTTGCTCAAAGTTCTTTCCGAGCTTTTGCATCTCGATCATGTGACCGTTGTTGACGGTGGCAATCACCAGTTCGGTGGCCGATGCAGACAGCCCGCACAGGGATACCAGTAATGCTGCAGCCGTAGCTACGCGGGATTTGAGTTTCATGTTGTTGTCTCCAGAGTGATGAGAAGAGGTCTGTGCTCAATGCCTGAGTGCAACCAGCACTGACAGGTGAAAGATACCGACTCACAGATGCAGTAACGATACTTGCAATACCAGTTGAAATACTTATTTGCACCAGATACCTAGTATTTACACCTATGTCTGCAAAGATAGTACGCATTTCAATCAACCAATGCATACTTGCTTGGAACGTGCTGCCGCCTGGAAGACAATGCAATCCACACCACAGGCCCTGCCTGTATCCGAGGTCTATCGCATGAAAAAAGATGACGACGATGAGCCCAGCGTCTGGGTCACAGTACTCAAGCTGGTCGTGGGCGCCATCATCCTGATCGGCGGGACCGGTCTGGCGCTTTGGTATGTGGATCAGGTGCAGGAAAACGCCAAGCCGGGCCTGGGCTCCGGCGTGGGCCCACCCGACTGGGGAATAGTGGGCGACAACCCACTCAAGAATCGACGTTAAATGCGGGCCGGAATCGGCTTGAGCGTGTGCTGCACGTCAGCGCACTGGGCGCGGTGGCGCAGTGCATGGTCCATCACCACCAGGGCCAGCATGGCCTCGGCAATGGGGGTTGCGCGTATGCCCACACAGGGGTCGTGACGTCCCTTGGTGATGACCTGGGTCGGGTTGCCGGACGAGTCAATCGAATCGCGCGGCGTGGTGATGGAGCTGGTCGGCTTGATGGCAATGCTCACTTCCAGGTCCTGACCAGTGGTGATTCCACCCAGGACGCCGCCCGCGTTGTTGCTGGCAAAGCCCTGGGGCGTGAGCGAATCACCATGTATGGTGCCGCGTTGTGACACGCTGGCAAAACCGGCACCGATTTCCACACCCTTGACGGCATTGATGCCCATCATGGCGTAGGCAATGTCGGCATCCATCTTGTCAAACAGCGGCTCTCCCAGGCCCACCGGCACGTTGCTGGCCACCACGCGAATGCGCGCACCGCAGGAGTCTCCCGCCTTGCGCAGGGCATCCATGTAGTCTTCCAGGGCAGAGACGTCGGCCACCGGGGCAAAGAAAGGGTTGCGCGGCACATGGTCCCATGATTCGAAGCCAATCGGTAGTTCACCAATCTGCGTCATGCAACCACGGAATTCGGTACCGAACTTTTCCTTCAGCCACTTCTTGGCAACGGCGCCCGCCGCCACCATGGGCGCGGTCAGGCGCGCACTGGAGCGGCCACCACCACGGGGGTCGCGGATCCCGTATTTCTGGAAATAGGCGTAGTCAGCATGGCCGGGGCGGAAAGTTTCCAGCAGGTTGCCGTAATCCTTGCTGCGCTGGTCGGTGTTCTGGATCAGCAGGGCGATCGGTGTGCCCGTCGTCTTGCCCTGGTAGACACCGCTCAAGATCTGCACCGCATCGGGCTCGTTGCGCTGGGTCACGTGGCGGCTGGTGCCGGGGCGACGGCGGTCCAGATCAAACTGGATGTCCGCCTCGGTGAGCGCCATGCCGGGGGGGCAGCCGTCAATCACACAGCCAATGGCCGGGCCGTGGGATTCACCAAAGTTGGTGACTGCGAAGAGTTGTCCAAAAGTATTGCCGCTCATAGAAGGCGGATTATCCCAGAGCGCGCGGCCTGCTGGCCGCCCGGCACATCAGTTGGGCGCTGCGGGCGCTTCGCCCTCGGGCCAGTCGCGGATATAGGCCTTGAGCATCTGGTTCTCGAAATTCTGGCTGTCCACCACGGCGCGTGCCACGTCGTAGAAGCTGATCACGCCCATGAGCATGCGCATGTCCATCACCGGCATGTAGCGGGCATGGCGGTCCAGCATCATGCGGCGCACTTCGTCCATATCGGTTTCCATGGTGCAGGTCAGGGGCGCGTCGTCCATGGCGGTGCGTACGATGGTGGTGCCAATGACGCCGCCATTCTTGACGAGGGTCTGGATCACTTCGCGGAAAGTCAGCATGCCCACCAGGTCGCCGTGCTCCATGACCACCAGCGAACCGATATCCTTTTCCGCCATCAGGTCCAATGCGCGGGACAGGGGTTCATCGGGATGGGCGGTGAAAAGCGTGCCGCCTTTGACGCGCAGGATGTCGCTGACTTTCATGGTGTTTCCTCAAGGCACTAGGTATGGGTATCCAGAACTTGAATATAGCCCACAATGTGTGGCTTTCCAGCCCATTTTGACAACACTTCGCAACGGAGACGACCATGGCAGGTTATGCCGACCCCGGTTTCGACACGCTCGCACTGCATGCCGGTGCCACCATTGATGCCACCGGCGCGCGCGCCGTGCCAATCCACCTCACCACGTCCTTCGTTTTCGAGTCCAGCGACCACGCCGCCTCGCTGTTCAACATGGAGCGTGCCGGCCATGTGTATTCGCGCATCAGCAATCCCACCAATGCGGTGCTGGAGCAGCGCATCAGCGCGCTGGAAGGCGGTGTGGGCGCCATCTCGGTGGCCAGCGGACAGGCTGCCCTGCACCTGTGTATTGCCACCCTGATGGGTGCGGGCAGCCACATCGTGGCCTCCACCGCGCTCTATGGGGGCTCGCAAAACCTGTTGCACTACACGCTGCGCCGCTTCGGCATAGAGACCACCTTCGTCAAACCAGGTGACCTTGATGGCTGGCGTGCTGCGGTGCGGCCCAATACCAAGCTGTTCTTTGGCGAAACCGTGGGCAACCCCGGGCTGGACGTGCTCAATACCCCCGAGGTGGCCGCCATTGCCCACGAAGCCGGAGTGCCGCTGCTGGTGGACTCCACCCTCACCTCGCCCTGGCTGGTGCAACCTTTCACGCAAGGTGCCGATCTGGTCTATCACTCGGCCACCAAGTTCCTGAGCGGGCACGGCACGGTGATTGGCGGTCTGGTGGTGGACGGCGGCAGCTTTGACTGGGACGCCTCGGGCAAGTTCCCGGAACTCTCGGCACCCTATGAGGGCTTTCACAACATGGTGTTCACTGAGGAGGCATCGGTGGGTGCATTCTTGCTGCGCGCCCGGCGCGAAGGGTTGCGCGACTTTGGCGCCGCGCTGAGCCCGCACTCGGCCTGGCTGATCCTGCAGGGCATAGAGACGCTGTCGCTGCGCATGGAGCGCCATATGCGCAACACCCAGCGCGTGGTGGAGTTCCTGGCCCAGCATCCCCTGGTTTCGCGCGTGGGCCACCCGATGCTGGAGACACACCCAGACCATGCCCTTGCGCAGAAGCTGCTGCCGCGCGGCGCTGGCTCGGTGTTCAGCTTTGACATCAAAGGCTCACGTGCCCAGGGCAAGGCCTTTGTGGAAGCCCTCAAGGTGTTCAGCCACTTGGCGAACGTGGGCGACTGCCGCAGCCTGGTGATACACCCGGCCAGCACCACCCACTTTCGCATGGACGATGAGGCGCTCGCCAAGGGCGGCATCAGCCAGGGCACGATACGCCTGTCCATTGGGCTCGAAGAGGCGGACGATCTGCTCGACGACCTCAAGCGCGCCCTGCGCGCTGCCGAGAAAGCGGGAGCCTGACATGCACATCCAGGTCCACAACGCCTCCATTTACTGCTACACCGCCGGCAAGTCTTTGGACCCTGCCAAACCCACCGTGGTGTTCATCCACGGCGTGCTCAACGACCACAGCGTCTGGATTCTGCAGAGCCGCTACTTTGCCAACCACGGCTGGAACGTGCTGGCGCTGGACCTGCCCGGCCATTGCCGCAGCACGGGTGCACCGGCCACCACCGTGCAAGAGGCCGCCGACTGGGTTCTGGCCTTGCTGGATGCAGCGGGCGTGGCCAAGGCCGCCCTGGTGGGCCACAGCTTTGGCTCCCTGGTAGCTCTGGAAGCTGCCGGGTGCGCGCCCGAACGTGTCAGCCAGTTGGTGCTGGTAGGCATTGCCTACCCCATGCAGGTATCGCCAGCACTGATCGACGCTTCCTTGAACAGCCCGCAAAAGGCGCTGGACATGGTGAATGTGTTCTCGCGCAGCACCCTGGCGCCTCCCCCTTCAGCCCTGGGGCCGGGCACCTGGATTTATGGCGCCTCCATGGCACTGGGCAAAAAAGTGCTGGCCAGCAACACGACGGTCAATCTGTTTCACATCGGCTTTGTTGCCTGTGACAGCTACCGCAACGGCGAAGCCGCGATTGCGCAGGTTTCCTGCCCCACCCTGTTCGTGCTGGGAGAGCAGGACCAGATGACGCCGCCCAAGGCGGCCAAGGCATTGATTGCCAAGGCGCGCAACGCCAGCGTGGTGATGCTGCCCGGCGGCCACCACCAGATGACCGAAACGCCGGAGCACATGCTCAAGGCTTTGACAGGCTTCCTCAAGGCCGGCGCCTGAGCGCCAGTGCTAGATGACCTCACGCAGCGTGATGGTGGGCCAGTGCGCGTGCTGCCAGAGCTTTTCGGTGGCCGCCACGCGCGGCAGCAGTAAGGCATGCATCAAGGGCTCCAGGGTCACCACTTCTGGGCGCGCCAGCAGCACATAGCGTGCAGCCGAGCCATAGGCGTCTGACTCATTGAGCTGGCCGACCCAGTCCATGGCAATCAGCGCTTCCATCACGGGCTCCATGCGCTGGGCATCGGTCGCCAGTATCTGGCACAGCTGCGCCAGGGTCCGGCCCTTGTCCTCCTGGCCCGCCGCGCGATCCAGCTCACCCAACACTTCCAGCGCCAGTTGGAACTGCCAGCCGACGCCGCTGCGCTTGCGCGGGATGCCAGCGATCAGGCTGGGCACATAGGCCGTCAGTGCCGCCCCCAGAAGCACGATGACCCACGCCATGTAGATCCACACCAGCAAAATCGGCAAGGTGGCAAAGGCACCGTAGACCGCCGAGTAGGTTGGCACCTTGCTGATGTAGATGGCCAGTAACCTCTTTGCCACTTCCATGCAGGCGGAAACAAACAGGCCGCCCATCCAGGCATGCCCCCAGCGCACAAAGGTATTGGGCACGTAATGGAACATGGCCGCCATGCCACCCGCAACCAACAGGAACTGCAGCACATCGAGCAGGAATCCCAGCCCTCCCGGCATGGCACCCACCAGCCCCTTGGAGGCGGATAGCGCGTAAGAGGTCATGGTCAGGCTGGCGCCCAGTACCACCGGCCCCAGGGTCATGGCGGACCAGTAGATCAGCACGCGCTGGCCCAGCGGCCGCTTGGCGCGCACGCGCCAGATGCTGTTGAGCGTGCGGTCAATCGTGAAGATGAGCGCCAGTGCGCTGGCAGCCAATGCCGCCAGACCCGCAAAACCCAGTTTGCTGGCCTTGCCGGCAAACTGGTTGAGGTAGCCCAGCACCTGGCGGGCGATGTTGTCGGGCACCAGGCTTTCGATCAGCCACTTCTGCAACACGTCCTGGAACTTGGAGAACATGGGAAAGGCCGTCAGCACCGCCAGCGCCACCGTGATCAGCGGAACCAAGGCAATGGTGGTGGTGAAAGTCAGGCTACTGGCGGTCAGGCCCAGCCGGTCCTCGCGGAAGCGCTCACGCAGCATATGGGCAGCGTCACGCCAGCGCACGCTGGACACTTCGGACAGCCAGACAAGAAAACGTTCAAACAATTGCATCCCGCTATGATGCCACTGCCATGTTCATTGCCCCCTCTTCCCCTCCCCTCGTTCCCAGTACCACCGCCACCGTGAGTGCCAGCCGCTGGCTTGCCTTGGGCAGTCTGCTCGGTCTGGTGGTGCTGGGCTTGCTCTGGGAGCTGTGGCTCAGCCCCTTGCGCCCCGGCGGCAGCTGGTTGGCACTCAAGGTGTTGCCCCTGTGCATACCCATTGCCGGGATTCTGAAAAACCGCATGTACACCTACCGTTGGGTCAGCCTGATGGTGTGGCTGTATTTCATCGAAGGCGTGGTGCGCGCCTGGGGCGACAAGGCCCCGGGCAACTACCTTGCCATGCTGGAAACCGCCTTGTGCCTGGTGCTGTTCGTGGCCTGCACCCTGCACGTGCGCGCACGCCAGCGCAATGCCAAATTTGCCACCGCACAGACTGCGGACCAGCAGCCTGCCTGAGAGTTCCTTACAGCATGCCCCCTATTGCACAAGACACCTTTTTGCACACCCTGCGCGCCATCGTGGGCGATGCCCACGTCCTCACCGAAGGTGATCTGAGCGCCTGGGAACTGGACTGGCGCAAGCGACAGCGGGGCAAGGCCCTGGCCGTGGTGCGGCCTGCCACTACAGAGGAAGTGGCTGCCGTGATCAAGGCCTGTGTCGCATCCGGCATCAGCGTGGTGCCGCAAGGCGGCAACACCGGCATGGTCGTGGGGTCGACGCCGGACGCCAGCGGCACCCAGCTCGTACTGAGCCTGACCCGCATGAACAAGATACGTACCCTGGACGCCGCCAATCTGACGGTGACCGTGGAAGCTGGCTGTGTGTTGCAGACTTTGCAGCAGGCCTGTGAAGCCCAAGGTTTCCTGTTCCCCTTGAGCCTGGCGGCTGAGGGCAGCTGCACCATAGGCGGCAATCTGGGCACCAATGCGGGAGGCACCCAGGTCGTGCGCTACGGCAATACGCGCGAACTCTGCCTGGGCCTGGAAGTGGTGACGGCGCAGGGCGAGATCTGGAGCGGCCTCACCGGTTTGCGCAAGGACAACACCGGCTACGACTTGCGCCACCTGTTCATTGGCTCGGAAGGCACGCTGGGCGTGATCACCGCAGCCACCATGAAGATGGTGCCCATGCCGGCGGCCATGCTCACCGCTTTTGCTTCGGTGCCTTCGCTGGATGCGGCGGTCGAGCTGCTGGGTCTGGCCCACAAGACGCTGAGCGCTGGCTTGACCGGTTTTGAAGTCATGGGCGACTTTGCACTCAGCCTGGTGCGCAAACACTTCCCGCAGCAGCACATTCCCTTTGACGGCGAAGACCCGTATTGCGTGGTGCTGGAGGTGTCCGACCACGACTCCGAAGCCCACGCGCGCACCCTGCTGGAAACCCTGCTGGAGGAAGCCCTGCAAGACGGCTGCGTGCTGGATGCCGTGGTGGCCGAAAGCCTGGCCCAGGCCCGTGCGCTCTGGCATATCCGCGAAAGTATTCCCCTGGCCCAGGCCCAGGAAGGACTGAACATCAAGCACGACATCTCCATCGCGGTGTCGCGCATTCCCGACTTTGTGCGCGAGACCGATGCGCAGATCGCGCAGGCCTTTCCTGGCGCGCGCATGGTGGCCTATGGCCACCTGGGGGACGGCAATCTGCACTACAACGTGCAAGCCCCCGAAGGCAGCGATGCCGAGGCCTTCCTGCGCGACCAGGAAAAGCCCATGAATGCCCTGGTCTATGACCAGGTGGACCGCTACAATGGCTCCATCTCCGCCGAACACGGCATCGGCAGCCTCAAGCGCGAAAAACTCGCAGAGCACAAATCCCCCGTAGCCCTGGGCCTGATGCGCAGCATCAAGCAGGCACTGGACCCACAGAACCTGATGAACCCCGGCCGCATGCTCAAACCCTGACCAGGAAAGGCGTCAGAAACGGCCCCGAGGCCCGAAGGAGTCCGGGCGTCAGAGCGGTATGCGCAGGTAAAGGAGGAGCCCGCGCAGCGGGCGGGGGACACGGAGCATACCGCTCTGACACCCGGACTCCGCACCAGCGACAATAGGGGCCAACACCACCATGTTCCAAAGTGTCATGACAAACCCGCAAACCCAGCGCCCCGTGCGCTCCCAATACGAAGATTTCATGCGCCACGTGTACACCACGGGCGTCCAGAAGACCGACCGCACCGGTACCGGTACGCGCAGCGTGTTTGGCTACCAGATGCGCTTTGACCTAAATGAAGGCTTTCCCCTGGTCACCACCAAGAAGGTGCACCTGCGCTCCATCATCCAGGAGCTGCTTTGGTTCCTGACCGGCTCCAGCAACAACAACTGGCTCAAGGAACGCGGCGTATCCATCTGGGACGAGTGGGCCAAGCCGGATGGCGACTTGGGCCCGGTGTACGGCGTGCAGTGGCGCAGCTGGCCCACACCGGACGGTGGCCACATCGACCAGATCAGCGAGCTGGTCAAGACGCTCAAGACCAACCCCGATTCGCGCCGCATGATTGTGAGCGCCTGGAACGTGGCTGACCTCTCCAAGATGGCGCTCATGCCCTGCCATGCGTTCTTCCAGTTCTATGTGGCACCCGGCGAAAATCCCGGCGACAAAGGGCGCCTGAGCTGCCAGCTCTACCAGCGCAGCGCCGATATCCTGCTGGGCGTGCCTTTCAACATCGCCAGCTATGCGCTGCTGACCCATATGCTGGCCCAGCAATGTGACTTGGAGGTGGGCGACTTCATCTGGACCGGTGGCGACTGCCACATCTACAGCAACCACCATGAACAGGTAGAAGAACAGCTCAGCCGCGCGCCATTCCCCTACCCCACACTGCACATCAAGCGCAAACCCGACTCGATCTTTGACTACGCCTACGAGGACTTTGAAGTGCTGGACTACCAGAGCCACGCCGCCATCAAGGCGCCTGTGGCCGTGTGAGCACGATGAAGCTGCACCTCATCTTCGCCCGCAGCCGCAACGGCGTCATCGGCAAGGACAACGCCTTGCCCTGGCATCTGCCGGAAGACATGGCGCATTTCAAGCGCACCACCCTGGGCTGCCCGGTCATCATGGGCCGCAAGACCTGGGATTCGCTACCACCCCGTTTCCGCCCCCTGCCCGGCCGCGCCAATGTGGTGGTGACGCGCCAAGCCGACTGGCAAGAGGCAGGCGCATTGCGCGCCGATTCATTGCAAGCCGCCTTAGCCTTGTGCGGCATCGCCGAAAACGCCTGGGTCATAGGCGGCGCGCAAATGTATGCACTGGCACTGCCCCTGGCCGCCTCGGCGGTGATTACCGAGATCGATGTGGATGTTGAAGGCGACGCATTTGCCCCTACATTCGATGCGACATGGCGGGAGACTGCCCGCGAAGAACACGTGGCAGCCAACGGGCTGTCATATCGTTTGATTACCCTAGAACACAACACAGGAGTTTGAAGAATGTCTGAAGGTGGATTTCACGTGCATGGCCCCCACGACCATGAGCTGGAGCATGCGGTGCAAGGCGGCCATGGCGACCATGGCAAAGGCGGCGGCATGATCAACCAGATCGCGATGTTCACTGCCATCATCGCCACGGTGGGTGCCATCTTTTCCTACATGGGCGGCGCAACCCAGGCCAACGCGGGACTGTTCAAGAACAACGCGGCGCTCAAGAAAGCCGAAGCCTCCAATCAGTGGAACTACTTCCAGGCCAAGAGCACCAAGCAGTCCCTGGCCGAGCTAGCGCGCGATCTGGCCCCGGAAGCCAAGCAGCCCACCTACCAGGCCAAGATAGACCGTTACGAAAAAGAGAAAGCCGAGATCAAGGTTGCTGCGGAAAAGCTCGAGGGCGAAGCCACCGAGTGGGACCACCAGAGCGATGAGCAGATGCACCAGCACCACCGCTGGGCACAAGCCACCACGGTGCTCCAGGTGGCTATTGCGCTGGCTGCCATTGCCCTGCTGACCAAGAAGAAATGGCTGGAGTACGCCATGTTTGGCGTGGGCGGATTGGGTGTGATCGTGGGTGGCCTGGCTGCGATGCACCTGTAGTAATCAGTTCAGCCGCTGGATGCGCCCCATCACCGGCGGTTGGACAAGGCCCTTGACGCGCAGGTAGAGCTTGGTCACGGCCAGGTCATTGTCACCTTCCTGCACATTGCGGCCGCTCTTGAACACATTGAAGGCGTCACCGCCACTGGCCATGAAGCTGTTGACCGTGACGCGGTAGAGCTTGTCCATCTCCATGGGCTCACCGTTCAGGCGCATGGAGCCGGGCACCACGCGGTGGCCGGTCCCCGGTGCGGCCCCTTCGGGCTTGCTGGCATCCCACACATAGCTGAAACCCTGCGACACGGGCAGAACGCGCCCACCTGCGGGTTGGGGCCGCTCCCATTGCTGCTCCAGCAAACGCAGGATTTGTGCGCCCGTCAGATCCATGGTAACCAGGGTGTTGTTGAAGGGCAGCACATTGAACAGCTGTCCGAAAGTGACGGTGAGACTGCTGGTGAGATCGCTGCGCAGTCCACCTGGATTGGTAAAGGCGATCTGTGCAGGCTTGTCGCCGTAGCTGCTGTCGGACGTTCCCGCCAGAAAGGCATCGGCAATCAGCGCACCCAGGGTGCTTTCGCCCGCTGCATTGGTGCGGCGTTCCAGCGGCGCGGTCAGGCGCCCCACTTCCATCTCGGACAGCGGTGCGGTCAGGTCACCGTAACGTCGCACAATGGCCTCCACCTGCGGGTCGGGCTCCAGCGCCTTGGCGCCTTGGGGCAATGGCAGCGGATTGCCATTGATGTCCTTGACCACCGCCCCATTGAGCACGACGAAGTTGTTGGCGTCCTTGGCCACCACCTTGCGGGCCATGGCGTCGATCTGCAAGTCGATACGTGTGAGCAGGCGGCCATAGAAGCCGGTCTGCGTGACCAGCTTTCCGTCCGGCCGGGTGCACACGTATTCCTGATGGGTATGGCCGCTGACCACCACATCCACGGCTGAGTCAAACCCGTCGGCCAGATCGAGAATAGGGCCGCTGAAATCCGGACAGGTCTTGTCTTGGACCGTGCGCGCACCGGTTTGCCCGCCCTGGTGAATCAGCACCACGACTGCAGCTGCGCCTTGCGCCTTCAACTGGGGTGCCAGCTTGTTGACCGTTGCCACCTCGCTCACAAAACGCAGGCCCACCACACCTGCGGGTGTCACCACCGACGGCGTAGCGCGCAACGTCAGGCCGATGAAACCAATCTTCACGCCGCCAACTTCGCGCAAGGCGGTGGCGGGCAGCAGCGTCTGCTCGGTGCGGGTGTCTACCACATTGGCCGCCAAGTATTGGAACCGGGCACCCGGAAAGCCACCTGCGTTCATGCAGGTGTCCTTGCCCACGATCCCGGTGCTGCCATCCTCGGCGCGGGGATAGCAGCCACCATTTTGCAAGCGAAGCAACTCCTTGCGCCCCTTGTCGAATTCGTGGTTGCCCACGCTGGAGATGTCCAGCCCGATCTGGTTGAGCACCTCGATGGTGGGTTCGTCATGGAACAGGCCGGAGGCCAGCGGCGTGGCCCCCACCAGGTCCCCCGCCCCCACCACCAGCGTGCGCCCGGGGTTTTGCGCGCGCAGTTCTCGCACCAGACTGGCCAGATAGGCAGCGCCTCCTGCAGCCACGCGTGTGCCGCTGGCATTGGCAGCGTCAGGCATCAGCACGCTGCCTGCGGGCGGCAGGATATTGCCGTGGAAATCATTGATGGCGATCAGCGACACATGCACCGGCTCGTCGGCCCGAGCAGCAGGCACCAGAGTGGCGCAGAGCAACGTGACCAGTGCCGCAAGCGCCATGGAAATGCGCACAGCGCGCAAGGCTGCCATGGGAGAGTAAACAGACTGGTCTGCAGGCGCGCACTTCTTCATCAACAGCTCCGGCGAGTTGGCACAATGCACCAACTATAGTGCCGCAGCATGACCCTTCAACAACCCTATTCGCAATGAGCAAATCCATGAAATACGCCACCTGGAACGTGAACTCCCTGAGCGTGCGGCTGCCGCAAGTGCTGGACTGGCTGGCCACCAACCCGGTGGATGTGCTGGTGCTGCAGGAACTCAAGATGACCGACGACAAGTTCCCGTTCGAGTCGTTTGCCCAGGCTGGCTATGAGGCGCATTGCTTTGGCCAAAAGACCTACAACGGTGTGGCCTTGCTGTCGCGCTCGCCGGTCAGCGATGTGGTGAAAAACATCCCTGGCTTTGACGACGACATGGCCCGTGTGATCACCGGCACCGTGGGCGAGGGTGTGCAGGCCGTGCGGGTCGTGGGCGCGTATTTCCCGAACGGCCAAGCACCGGGCACCGACAAGTTCGAATACAAGATGGAATGGCTCAAGGGCCTGCGCAACTGGCTCAAGGCGGAACTGGTGACGCACCCTCGTCTGCTGCTCATGGGTGACTACAACATCACGTTTGACGACCTGGATGTGTGGGACCCGGTAGGCATGCGCGACCAGATCCATTGCACCGAGGAAGAACGCTACCAGCTGCGCGCACTGATCGCACTGGGATTGACCGACAGCCTGCGCCTGTTCGAGCAACCGCCCAAGAGCTACAGCTGGTGGGACTACCGCGACATGGCGTTCCGGCGCAACCGCGGTCTGCGCATCGACCATATCCTGGTGAGCAATGCGCTCAAACCGCAGGTGACGGCCTGCACGATTGACAAGACGCCGCGCAAGAATGAGCGCCCCAGCGACCACGCTCCCGTGATCGTGGAGATCAACTCACTCTAGGCCCAGCTCCTGGATCTTGCGGGTGATGGTGTTGCGGCCAATGCCCAGCTTGTGGGCGGCCTCGATGCGCCGCCCCTTGGTACTGGCCAGCGCAGCCAGGATCAGGCGTGACTCAAAGCGTTTGGTCAGCTCATCCCACACGTCCAATCGGCCCGAGCTCAGCAGGGCTATGGCCTCACCTTCCAGACCCGTTTCCCAGCCCTGAACCACCTCGGTCTGGACCGGCGCTACGAGTGCGACAGCGGACGTTGCAGCCATGGGGGCATCCCCTGCAGGAATGGTTGCCACCACAGGCGCAATCCCGGCACCGGGCGCTACAGGCACTTTGGGCGACTGATCGGTCCGGGCCACACCTACCTCCGGTGGCAAGTCCTTGGGTTCAATCAGCTGCGCCGGCGCCATCACTGTCAGCCAATGGCACAGATTCTCCAACTGGCGCACGTTGCCGGGAAAGGCAAAGCCTTCCAGCCAGGTCAGTGCGGCCTCAGAAATGCGCTTGGGCTCCACACCCAGTTGCTTGGCGCTCTGCTGCAGGAAGTGGCGGGTCAGCATGGCCACGTCCTCCTTGCGCTCGCGCAAGGCAGGCAGGCGCAGGCGAATCACGTTGAGGCGGTGGAACAAGTCTTCGCGGAATACACCTTCCTTGACACGCTGCTCCAGATCCTGGTGCGTAGCGGCAATGACGCGCACATTCGTCTTGACGGCGCTGTGGCCGCCCACGCGGTAGAAATGTCCGTCGGACAGCACGCGCAACAGACGCGTCTGCAACTCGAACGGCATGTCGCCAATTTCGTCCAGAAACAGCGTGCCGCCGTCAGCCTGTTCGAAACGCCCACGGCGCATGGTCTGAGCACCGGTGAAGGCACCTCGCTCATGGCCAAACAGCTCGCTTTCCAGCAAGTCCTTAGGAATGGCTGCGGTGTTGATGGCAACAAACGGACCGCTGGCACGCGGTGAATGCTTGTGCAGTGCACGCGCCACCAGTTCCTTGCCGGAGCCTGACTCGCCAGTGATGAGCACCGTGACGTTGCTCTGCGACAGGCGTCCAATGGCACGGAACACGTCCTGCATGGCGGGAGCCTGCCCCAGCATCTCGGGCGTTTCGGCCATGCGCTCTTCACTGACCTCTTCGCGCTGGCTTTCTTCCACGGCGCGGCGAATCAGTTCGACGGCTTTGGTCAAATCAAATGGCTTGGGCAGGTACTCGAAGGCACCGCCCTGAAAAGCGCTGACAGCGCTGTCCAGATCGGAGAACGCAGTCATGATGATCACCGGCAAGCCGGGATACTTGGCCTTGACCTTTTCCAGCAATTCCAGGCCAGAGCCACCCGGCATGCGGATGTCACTCACCAGAATCTGCGGGCCTTCGTCTTCGGCCGCGGTCGATAGCGCCGCCAGAACGTCACGTGTATTGGAAAAACTGCGCGTGGGCAAATGCTCTCTTAGCAGTGCTTTCTCAAGCACGAAGCGTATGGATTGGTCATCATCAACGATCCAAATCGGCTTCATGGTTATCTTGTCCCTTGTGTCTGGCATTACGGTAACGGAATCAGAATCTTGAAGTCCGTACGGCCGGGCACGCTATCAACTTCGATCGAACCATGGTGCTGTTGAACAAAGGTTTGCGCCAATGTCAGTCCCAGGCCAGAACCGCCTTCTCTGCCCGACACCAGCGGATAGAAAATGCGGTCCTTGATCGAATCTGGCACGCCAGGTCCGTTGTCGATGACATGCAATTCCAATGCCAACCGGTAGCGCTGCTTACCAAATGTTATTTGCCTTACAACACGCGTGATGAATGTCAGCTCTGCATCACCGTCGGCAATGCGTTCACTGAGTGCTTGCGCAGCGTTGTGCGCGATGTTGAGCACTGTTTGTATCAATTGCTCACGGTCCCCGCGGAACTCGGGAATGGAGGTGTCATAGTCGCGTAACACACGCAGACCTTTGGGGAACTCAGCCAGTATGAGAGAGCGCACACGCTCGCACACTTCGTGGATGTTCACGTCACCTACCAGATGGGGTCTGCGGTGCGGAGCCAGCAAGCGGTCCACCAGACTCTGCAGACGATCGGCCTCGTGAATGATGACCTGCGTGTATTCGGTGAGTTCCGGTGAATCGATCTCAAGCTCCAGCAACTGTGCCGCACCGCGGATTCCGCCCAGCGGGTTCTTGATTTCGTGTGCCAGATTGCGGATGAGTTCCTTGTTGGTCTGCGCCTGCTCCATCAGCCGCTCTTCACGGTCTTGCCTTGCCTGCTGCTCCAGCGGCACCATCTCCACCACGATTTCGTCACCCAGGTCGGTACGGGTGACGATGACATGCACGGGCATTGCCTCGTAACCCACGCGCTTGAGCCAGGCGTCGTAGCGTAGAGCGGCGAATTCATTCTCGCTGGCACCCTCCAGCGCGTTCTGCAACTGGCTGGGCTCAGTGAAGGCATCGGCAAAGACGGAACCAACAATGGATCTGCGCGATATGCCCAGCACATCCTCCAGTGCCGCGTTGGAGAACAGGACCAAACCATCCCTGTCAACCACCGTGACCAGGGTAGCCAGCAAGTCAAACGACTGGTAGACAGACACGGACGTGTTCTGTGGACTTTCAGATTCAGGAGTTAAGTCAGTCTTGTTCAAGCGAACTATTTCCCATTGGAATTGGACGCGCCGGAGGAAGACGATCCCCCCTGTTGCGCAACACGCGCCAGTTCCCGCTTGATACCTGCGATATCGGCTTCGCCCCGGGCAATGGCAGCCTTGAGGTCAGCCACACGATCCAGATACTTCTGGTAGTTGCGGGTTTCCGGCCCCAGTTTTTCGGGCTCTCCGTTGTTGTATTCCTTGAGCAATTCGGCCTGTCTGGCTTCGGCCTTCTTGAGTTCACCTTCCAGGATCAGTCGGGCATCGGAATCCTTGGCACGCTGGTCTGCTGAATCACCGCGCGGTGCGCTGGACTTGCCAGGGGGCGGCTTGACCGCCTGAATGACCGTGACATTGCCGCCGGAAATCAGTTTGCAATTCTTGGCCTGAGCCTCCGAAACCGTATTGGTGTATTCGTTGCCACACCGATAGATGCGGTCATCGGCAGCCCAAGCCACCGAGAGTGCCGAAACCAGAAGACATACGGAAAAAACAAATTTCATTATCAGTCCACCCATTGCGAAGGTCGGGGCAAGCTAGCAGTATGCGCCAAAAACAGCAGCGTACTGAATGTACCCAAAGCCGCCTTGGATCTTTACCATTTGGGCAGCAGATCCGCCAACGAAAAAGGACTGCTTGCGCAGTCCTTCCCGTGAGCATCCCCGCAAGGAGACGCTTCGCACACACCTGATTACAGGGAGTAGTACATGTCGTATTCCACCGGATGGGGTGCCATACGGAAGCGGGTCACTTCCTGCATCTTCAGATCGATGTAGGCATCCAGCATGGAATCGGTGAACACGCCACCCTTGGTCAGGAACGCACGGTCCTTGTCCAGGTAGTCCAGCGCCTGATCGAGGCTGTGGCACACGGTTGGCACCAGTGCATCTTCCTCGGGAGGCAGATGGTACAGGTCCTTGGTGGCAGCTTCGCCGGGGTGAATCTTGTTTTCCACGCCGTCCAGACCCGCCATCATCAGTGCAGAGAAGCACAGGTAGGGGTTGGCAGAAGGATCGGGGAAGCGGGCTTCCACGCGACGGCCCTTGGGGTTCGCCACAAACGGGATACGGATGGAGGCAGAACGGTTCTTGGCAGAGTAAGCCAGCTTCACTGGGGCTTCGAATCCAGGAACCAAGCGCTTGTAGCTGTTGGTGCCAGGGTTGGTGATGCCGTTCAGGGCGCGGGCGTGCTTGATGATGCCGCCGATGTAGTACAGCGCGAAGTCCGACAGACCGGCATAGCCGTCACCAGCAAACAGGTTCTTGCCGTCTTTCCAGATGGACTGGTGCACGTGCATGCCGGAGCCGTTGTCGCCAGCGTAGGGCTTGGGCATGAAGGTGGCGGTCTTGCCGTAGGCATTTGCCACGTTCCAGACCACGTACTTCAGGACTTGGGTCCAGTCGGCACGCTCAACCAGGGTGCTGAACTTGGTACCGATTTCGTTTTGGCCAGCGCCAGCCACTTCGTGGTGGAACACTTCAACTGGAATGCCCAGGGATTCGAGGATCAGGGACATTTCAGCGCGCATGTCTTGCGTGCTGTCCACCGGGGGAACGGGGAAGTAGCCGCCCTTAACCGTGGGACGGTGACCGCGGTTGCCACCTTCGAGCTTGGCGCCGCTGTTCCAGGGAGCTTCGTACTCTTCGATTTCGAAGAACACCTTGCCGGGTTCGTTGGTCCAACGCACGCCGTCAAAAATGAAGAATTCGGGTTCCGGACCAAAGTAGGCCGTGTCGCCCAGGCCGGAAGCCTTGAGGTAGGCTTCAGCGCGCTTGGCGATGGAGCGGGGGTCACGGTCATAGGCCTTGCCGTCGCTGGGCTCAACCACGTCACACTGCAGGAACAGCGTGGTTTCTTCAAAGAAAGGGTCGATGTTGGCGGTGTTGGCGTCGGGCATGAGCTGCATGTCCGATGCTTCAATGCCCTTCCAGCCGGCGACGGAAGAACCGTCAAAAGCATGGCCGGAAACAAATTTGTCTTCGTTAAAGGCGGAGATTGGCACAGTGACGTGCTGCTCCTTGCCACGGGTATCGGTAAAACGGAAGTCAACAAACTTGACTTCGCTTTCTTTTACCATCTTCATCACGTCTGCGACGGTCTTGGCCATCAATAACTCCTGTTGCACGGTTAAAAAAGGATTGCCGAATTCTCAATGCAGCTTTTGTGCCAGAACCTTCCGGCAAACCATTCTGAGAACACAGGCCATTTTGCCCTGAGATTCAGGGATTTCTCAGCCCATCAGGTTACGACAGGCAAACAAGCACCATCTTGACGCCCCATTTTGGGGCTACCACGAATTGCCCTTATATGGTGCGTTTTATTTGCGCACCATTTCGGGACCCAGTGGGACATCCATTGCCTTCAGCGCTGCGACCATTTCCCGATATGCGGCCTCTGCTGCCCCGGGAAGTCCCTTGACGCCCAGCTCAATATGACGACCGTATTCCGGATGGTCCACGCTAGGCAAACTAAAAACCTTCACCGGATGTGCCTGCTCAATGTGCTCCATCAGGGGCGTCAAGGTAGCCTCCATGGCACCAAATACGATCAGCGAATTCTCCTGCCATGCATCCTGGCGGAAGTGGGCTGCATAGTAGGTGTCTAGCACCCATTCCACCATGGGGTGTGCCATCACGGGAAAGCCGGGCACGAAGTGCACCGCACCTTCTGCGGCGCCTGTGCAGCTAAAGCCGGGTATTTTGTTGTACGGGTTAGGGATGATCTGGGCGCCTTCGGGAAACACGCCCATGTTCAACCGGTGCTTGTTGTCATCCCGCTCAGGTTCGTAGGGAACGCCCTTCTCCAGCGCCAAAGCGCGCATGCGTTCCTGGATCAGCAGTTTGGCTTCCGGATGCAAGAGCAAGGGCCGTTGCAAGGCTGCTGCCGCACACTGGCGCGTATGGTCATCCGGCGTTGCACCTATACCTCCAAATGAAAAGACCACATCGCCGGAGGCAAATGCACGCTGGAGCGTGGCCGTGATGCGATCGGGTGAATCTCCGACGTAATCGGCATATGCCAAAGGCAATCCGCGCGCGCCCAAGAGTTCAATGGCCTTTGACAAGTGCTTGTCTTCACGGCGCCCGGACAGTATTTCGTCGCCAATGATGATGATTCCAAAATGCATAAACGGACTTTCTAAGGCGAAGGTTGCGTCTGAGATGAGGGGCCGCCAACGAGCGGCACAGGGGTCACCTCCTGTGCGGCAGGTGCGGAAGCAGGCACTTCGGCTTGGGCGTTGGTCTGTTGACGCAGTGCATGCAAAGCACCCAGGCAATAGTGGGTAAACCAAAGCGAAGCAAAGGCAAAAACCAGGGTGTAAATCCAGATGGCCATGGGCACCAGGAACACGAAGGCCGGCGCAAAACCTGCGCCCATGGCCCACACCACGCTGGGGGATGCACCCAGGTAGCCACAGATCACGCCCATCAACAGCAGCCAGGTTCCGTGTCGCTTGAACAGCAATCGGCGCTCTTCCTTGCTGGCATGTTTGGCCAGCGCATCGAACGCCATCACACGGTAGGTTAGCCAACCCCATATCAAAGGGGGGATCAGCAAAACCAGCGGAGGCAACAACCACAGGGGAACCGAAACCAAAAGAGCCAGAGCCGCCAGCAGAGTGGAGAACAACGACCACGCCAGACTGGAGGCAAGACCGCCTCCTTGCCGGACTTCCAGACCGGCAAAACGATTCGCCGCGACCAGATTGACCAAGGCAGGCGTCATCATCAGCGCAACCGTCAGCATGGAGATCACAACGATCAGGGGGGTCACGGCAAACACCACCAGCAACGGGGCCAGTACGGCCTTGAGCTTGCCGGCACCTACGCTCTCCAGCCATTGCCAGACTTGATCGAGATAGGGAAACGAATCTATCCACACGCGCACCTGATCCAGTGCCATGTCCCAGAAGAAGTAGCCTGTAACCATGGTGAGCAGAACGATCAGCACCAACGGCAGGACAGAGAGCGCAATCACGCGCGGGCGCACACAGTACACCGCAGCGCGCCAGAAAGAATCCAAAAACAGGTTCATACGCTGAGCATACCGTGTACCCGAAACATGCATCAGCCGCCGTGGTTTGCGATCCAGTCCTTGAAAACGGGATGCTTGCGCAGGCTTTCAAAACACAGACCACGCTCCTTGAGCCCGACGATCAGAGCCTCCAGGTTATCCACGGCCCAGGGTTTGGCCGACGCCGAAGTCTCCAGATCCACGAGCAACACGTCACCGGCACGGATATCTGCGGCAGCCGACCGAACTGACAGGCTGCCCACCAAGTGCCCAGCCCCGGTCGCTCCGACATACGCGTAGCCACACGCACTGGCGGCCGCCAGCAGCTTGGATGACACCTTTCCCGCCGGGGCATGAAAGAGTGGCAAGGGTTTCTTTCCGGTGTAATAGGCAATGCGGTCCGCGGCATGCCCGATCTGTTCGCAATACTTGGGCGGATCAAAAGTGAACTCACGCCCTGCAAAGGCTCCAGATTCCGGCTTCATGCGAAAGGCCGGTTTATAGCCTGCCACATCGCCCCGCCAGACGACGTGATCATAGGTCTGTGACGCGAACTCATGCCCTTGCTGGGCGATCACTTTCCACCAACTGCCCCATTGCTCCCCCAGACTTCCGCCACCATTTCGGGTGCTCAGGTTGGAGGCAAAAAAGGTCGCCGTCACCTGCTGCCTGCGCAATATATCGGCGACCTGCGGGGCAAACTCCATGTGCCCGGGGGCTACCGTCAGGTACACCGGTTGCGCGCACGCCTGCGGACTTCCAGCCTCTGCAGAATGCGCTGGCTGAACCAGGGCGCACATCATGAGCAGCCCGATTGCACGAGGGAGAGTCGCGGTGTTTTTCATGCTCCCGCTATCAACGCCAGATCATCAGATGAGAGCCAGCGCCACTGGCCGGGCGCCAAATCCGCAGGCAATTTCAAGCCGCCAATTTGCGATCGGTGCAGCCCCTCCACCCGGTTGCTCACAGCAGCCAGCATGCGCTTGACTTGGTGGTACTTGCCTTCCGTCAGGGTCAGGCGCAGATCAAACTCGCCGGTCGCTTCGCATGCGGCTGCACGCACGGGCTTGGGGTCATCTTCCAGCACCACGCCTTCCAGCAGCTTATTGATCTGGCGTTCATCCAGGGGATGCTTCACCCGCACCTCGTAAACTTTGGGCACATGGTGGCGCGGCGAGCTCATGCGGTGGATGAACTTGCCATCGTCGGTCAACAGCAGCATGCCAGTGGTGTCCTGGTCCAGCCGCCCAACGGCCTGGACACCTTGGACAGCGCCTTTTTGCGGTCGCATGCGCAGCGGCGAAGGCAGCAGCGTATATATGCTGGGATAGGTCGAAGGCTTTTGCGAGCACTCGGTAGCCGTGGGCTTGTTCAGCACCAGATAAGCCTTTTCCGCATATGGCCAGACAACGCCCTGTACCTTGAAGCGCAGCCCCTCGGTATCGAACTCTGCTGAAGCGTCGGTACAAGTCTGTGATAGCTCCGCTCCTCCGGAACCGAATACTTGTACATGGCCCTGCTGAATCAGTCCGGCACAGACGCGGCGCGTGCCAAAGCCTTGGGAATAGAGAATGTCCTGCAATTGCATGGCGCGTAGTATGGCAGTGCCGCGCCGCAATTGGCCGAAATTGCCGTTGATCGCTACACTTTCCGACATGCCTCGTGCGCCGCAGATTCCTTTGATTGATCCTACCCGTTGCACCGGCTGCGGTCGGTGCATCGCGGCCTGCCCCTTGCCATTGATCGCGTTCCGGACAATCGAATGGCGCAAATTCGCGGTATTACAGGATGAGGCCAACTGCACAGGATGCCGCCGTTGCGAGGCGCGTTGCCCGGTTGGCGCCATAACAATGACGACCGGTGACATTGCAATGCCCAGCCAGCCGGCGCTAGCGAACGCGGGGTGAACGCCTGGGCTTGAGTACCGGAATCAGTCCGGAACCATCCAGCAATCTGGCCCGCAATTCAGCTATGGCTTGGGCATGAACCTGACTGACCCGCGCTTCACTGACCTGGAGTAGCTTGCCGATTTCAACCATCGTGAGGTCTTCCACATAGTAAAGGCGCAAGATTGCGCTGCTCTGCTTCGATAGAGCCAACAGGGCTGACGCCAGACTATCTTTCAAAGCCGAGCGCTCCAGAACCTTCAATGGGTCGGAGTCCACATTGGCCAAAGGATCCTTTGCGCGCCCGTCAGACTCCATGATGTCGTCCAGGGAAATCAGGGCATAGTCCGACGCATCCTGCAGCATGCGTTGGTATTTCTTGAGCGTCATGCCCAATTCCGTCGCCACTTCATGCTCCAGTGGCATACGGCCCAATTGATGCCCCAGCCTCTGGATCGCCAGCTCCACGCCACGCATGCCTCTGCGCAACTGGCGCGAACCGTGGTCCAGCTCGCGCAATCCGTCCAGCATGGCGCCATGTACGCGCATCGCCAAATAATTCTTGAAATGTGCCGTCGTCAGCTTTTTGGATGTCGACAGGATGGAATTGATCAGCGCAACATGCCCGTCTTGCACCAGATCATCCGCTTCTACGTTCGATGGAAGCTTGCGCGCGAGGCTTCTTGCCAACGCCTCTACAAGAGGCGTGTGCTCCTTGACCTGCCGCTGAAGTTCCTGTGTCGATATATTTTGCATGGTGGCCGCAAGCTGCGTAGCGCGTTCTGCATTGCCTTTCAAAGCTTATATCGTGCGATTCGGGCTCCATGTTGAGGTTTTTCGCAACGTTGCTGCCCAAAGTGCCAAAAAGAAAATGCGGGGAAAGTCCCCTTTCTCCGCCCATTGCCAACAAGCACTTGACAAGACAATGCCAGCAACTTACCCATGCCGAAAACCACCGCTATCTGGCAATGAACTTCAAATTTGCAATTTTCTTATTGACGGCATTGCTGTCTTGGACTGCTTCGGCTGGCAGCACAAACCTATGCAGCTGGGAAGGCGCCGCCCAGCGGTATGGGGTGAACTCACAGGTTCTCTACGCCATTGCAGCCCAAGAATCCGGTTTGAACCCGAACGCAGTGCATGTGAATGCGGATGGTAGCCAGGACGTTGGCCTGACGCAAATCAACACGAAATGGCTGCCGCACCTGAGCAAGTTCGGCATTACGTCAGAGAACCTGCTCAACCCTTGTATCAATATGCATGTGGGAGCCTACATCCTGTCACTGCACATGATTCGGCACGGAAACACTTGGCAAGCCGTAGGTGCCTTCCATTCCAACACTCCCTGGCGTCGAGATCAATACGCGCAGTCCATCTATCAGCGCATCCAGTTTCAGGTCAAGCCAGGCAGCGCCCATGGAAGTTGAAATGGGGATGCAACTAGCCCTTGAGGAGGCACACTGCAAGCTGAAAAATGAGCGGAAAAAGAAACGCTCATCAACGCTCTGGCATTTCGCGAGTGAGTAACACTGGATCTGTAATGGGAATCCGTCCACTTTCTATTGATCATGAGCGCTTTGCAAGATAACTACCAGCTCGTTCTGGAGGCCTATCCGGAAATAGCAAGAAAGATCAAATTTTTCTGGGGCAACCAGGAATTTACGGACCTGATGAACGAGCTACTGACCAACACGCGTGGTCACCAGCGCGAAGGATTTCCCCTCCGAGTGGTTGCATCGTTTATCACACTACAGCAGCTTCACGACCAAGTCTTCCCTGCCTTTTCAGAAAGGTCCTACGCCCCCAAAGTCCTGAGCTACCGGCCCTCGGCCTTCGGCGATCTTTGATTCCTTGCTGGCAAGAAAAAGGCCGCCAAGTGCATCACTTCGGCGGCCTGTAAATCGGGAGTCTGTAGGCGGACGTTCTGCTATCCGGGTTGGAGCAAAAACTTGGCGAGTCACTTCCTGTTACAAGGCGGCCGCCATGGCATGGGATTGCCGACGCATCAGCTGTGCGCCTTTGCGATCTTCATCACAGGTCAACACAAACTCCCCTCGAACGCCCCAGCTGGTCACATGCGGCGCCAACAGTCCGGCCGGGAACTGGACCGTGCGACCATCAACACATTGGGCTACGACCTTATCGACGCTGCCGCGGTAATACTGCAAGTACTCCTGCGTAGTCAGATTCAAGCTGAAAACAAATTGCTTCATGATGTGAAAGTTATGAGTACCAAACGTCTTCATTTTCTTGATGAAGTCAATGCACAATTGATCAATTAGCGGCACTTTCACTGTGCAATTCAAAACTTATCTGCAAGCAGGCAATTTGCAATGAAAAAGGCCGCCAAGCGGTTAATCTTGGCGGCCTTTGTCTAGGGGTATGGTGGAGCTGGGGGGATACGAACCCGGCCAATGTATTCCATATGAATCAATGACTTAGCGGCATTGTTGATGAACAATGGCACACCGAAATGGCACACCTAGCCGGATGATAGCGGGTATGAAGTCCGCATTTCTCACTTGAACCGGCGTCCGCAAACTCCCACACCGGCACGTTTGTTGCGCCTTGGTGAGTTGGGGTTGGGCATTTTTTACCAGGCGCAGGTTTTCACTTAACCTTTACCAGGACTAAATTTGCGTTTTGGGGATGCTGTTTGCGCCTCTCTCTTCTCGACTCATGCATGTCATGAATACTTGATTCAATGCTGCAAAGAAGCAAAGGGGAGGAATAATGAACTTCATGACCATGATGCTGCTGGCATCGAGTTTGGGTACCGTAGGTAGCGCAGAAGCGTTGACTATATGTGCCGGAAACAGCTGCGGCCCTGCCGTCGAAGCCCCTCCAGTTCTCTCGGTCGGTGGTACTGCACCAGTAGCCTTGGCTCAACCTATCGGGCCTGTTAGTCCATTTTTTGTGGAGCTAATTCCCTTTCAGGACTTTAGTGGATGGCATTACGACTTTGAAGGAGAGGGTGGCGGTGTGACCACCATGGAAGCGCCCTTCTATGGTGGTTGGTCACCAATACAAGACTCCATCCCAAATAGCCCTGTGCCCGTACTAGCCCTGAACGCGGGTGTCTCAGACTTTTCGGTCCTCTGGACCGACAAAAATGGCCTTTCAAGAGCCGGGGCAAGTTTCATATCAGCATTTGCCCCGGCCATTGCAAATCTGACTATGACAAAAGACGATGGCACAGCCTTCAACATCGTTCTATACATTCCTTTTACGCCCGCTGCAGAGGCCGCAGGCTACCTGCCCGTTATTGCAGCCTCAGTGCCGGAGCCTTCCATTGCGATGATGGGCTTGCTGGGCCTGTTGGTGATTTCGTATATTCTGGTGGTTGGAAGACAGGATTCAGTTCCGGGAATTAGTAGTTCGATTGAAGGCAGTCACAGCGACGAAGGGCCGGTTTTCTTACTTACCCGATCCTGAGACGATCTGGCCGATCTCCTTCACAGTGCCGGAGCCATCAGTAGCAGAGCTGGGCTTGGCGGGGCTGCTAATGCTGATCTTCCTCATGCCTGCTGGTTGGCAGCGTCGCCGCCTGAAAATGGGCGAAGTGACTGATGCGTCTTGAGGCGTTGGAGTAGCGCAATTTTGCCAAGTGCGGATTTCGGCTTAACCTTTGCAGCACTAAATTTGCGTTTTGGTAATGCATTGTTATGCCTGCCACGCTGTGCAAACCCTATTTAGGTGCTTTGCGTCTAATCACTGCATTTCGTGGATACTTATTGATTCTTGATGTCTCAAATGCTGATCTAAGCGTACTGGATATGACGATGGAAATCACTGATCTCGCAGGGCTAAGCCAACCGCTAACTAAATTATTGGATGTCGTGTCCTCTGCGATTGGGTGCTATTACCGCCCCAAAGCCATCAAAAATGAAGCAGACGCTCGCGCATACGAGATTAAAGCAATTGCGAAAGCTCATGCCGAGGCGGGCGTTGAAGCTAACAGCATACAGATATCGGCCGCAAATGCACAGATTCAGCAAGCATTCAAAGATCACCCAGAACTGGCTGAACGCGCTCGACAGCGTCTGTTGACGCGTGAAATTGAGGGGCAATTGAACGTTGAATCCATTGTGGACTTCGCTGTTGCAGCGCTCCCCGCCCACGTGTCGTCGGAAAGCGTCGGAGCAGATTGGCGAAGGAAATTTTTCGTTGAAGCAGAAAACGTTTGCGATACCGACCTTCAATTCCTATGGGGTAAGGTTTTAGCCGGAGAGGTTACGCAGCCGGGGGCATACAGCATGCGGACTTTAGATGCTCTTCGTCAGCTATCTAAGGCGGAAGCAGAGCTTTTTCGGAAGGCTTGCGCTCTTGCCATGAACGACGGATGGATCGCGGTACCTTACGGAATGCTAAGCACTTCGTTGGCTCCCTTTGGTCTGAAATTCGGAGATATTCTGTCTTTACGGGACGCGGGATTGGTTTTTGATGGAGAAAATTTGCAAATGGAGTTTGGGTTTTCCCAACAAAATCCCACGGCAAAGGTAGAACCAAGTGTGGCGTTCAACAACGGCGTCACAATTCAATTGTCCAGCCCTGTTGGCGCACCTTTCCGAATACCAGCCCTACCATTTACGCGCGCGGGTAAGGAACTGCAACGACTTATTGAACACAATGAAACACCGGAGTACCTTTCCGTTCTTGGAGTTTCCCTGCGTCAAAACGGCCTCGTGGTGAAGCGAGGAACGCCGGTACCTCAAAGTGAAGGAGTGTCTCTCATTGTCTTTGAGAAAGACCTTTAAAAGCATATTTTTCTCTAAGCCTCACGCATCCGGGAATACGCTGTTCGATTGAAGACAGCAACGGCACCAAAGATGCTCGTTTGCTTATAGAGAGAATGCCCTGGAGCTACCCCGTCCTAATAAGTGTTTGCATCCTGCGTTGTTGAGTGTTCTCGACGAGTAAGCAGATGCCGCGTTCCTTTGCCAGACGTTGATGAATAGACCACCGCGAAAAGGTACCTCTGCCATCTAGCGCCAAGTGAATCGCCCACAGCAAGAGCGAATCGCCGGTTACCGCGATCCGTGTGACAAGCGTTTGCGTGTCGGTGCTGGACAGCGCCAGCACCTTTGCCTTGAACAGTTTTTTGTCAGTGCTTAGCCGCTTGTCTGCGACGAGCCTTGCAATTGATAGGATGCCACCAGCCCCAGCCACGGGGATGGGGAGCGCCCAGGTCTTTGTCCTGGTTACAGGCCATGCGTCGATGTCGAAGGCGTCCGGCACTGCCGGACGCTCTGGGGGCCTTTCAATGCCACCGGCATAGACCGCATCCCGCCAAGTTATTGGCTTGTCAGGCACCGACGGCTTTGTCGGCAAAGTCATCGTTTGCCGCCTCACGGAGCATGTTTAGAGCCTGCGTGTGGACGCTGCCATTTTCGTCGTCGATGCACTCGCCAATGGTTATTGACTCGCCGTCGAGACCGTACACAACCAGCAGAATGTTGCGCCCCCCAGTCTGCAAAACATGGGTCACGTTTGCGCCTGAACCTTCAAGCCGCTGCAGTTCTGTCGCTGACTCCAAGATATTCGCGGTTTCGTCGAAGGTGTGAAAAGTGATGTTCATTTTGCTTCTTTCAGGGTTGCGGCGAAAAGTTCGCCTTCGGTTTGGTAACTGGGGTCAATTTTGCGAATGCCTTCTCTCAAGGGTTCAGGCCCATAAGACAGCAATAGATTGGGCGCCAACGACCGGAGCTTGCTGGGGCCAGGTGGTAGCTGTTTGAACCAAGTCACATAGTCCCAAAGGTCCTCAAGGTGCGAGGGCCAAAGTTTTGCCACCGTTTGTGCAGGAGACAGCCCTGCGATGAGCTCTACCTCTCTCAAAAGCGCGATGCTGTCCTCGTCAAGGGTAACTGTTAGTCGATTTGGATGAATTGCCATAGGGTGTCCGTTTTGAACGTGAAGCATCAACTATACATCATATTTATGTACTTTTACATCACTTTGCATTTTTGCATTAGAATTGTCAACACTAAACGGTCGTTTAGAGATGACACACATGGAGAATTTATGAAGCAAGCCATCCTCTACAAACGGGTTTCCACTAGCGAACAGGGCAAGTCTGGCTTGGGCTTGGACGCCCAAGCGTTGGCGCTCGCGCGTTTCTGCGCCGCTGAAGGTTACTGGGTCGTCGAGACCTTTGAAGAGATAAGCAGCGGGAAGCTGGACATTGAAGCCCGCCCCGAACTAAAAGCGGCACTGGCAAAAGCCGCGCGCTTGAAATGCTGCGTCATTGTCAGCAAACTCGACCGCCTGAGCCGGGACGTGGCATTCATTTCCGGATTGATGACAAACAGGGTGCCGTTCGTGGTTGCCGAACTTGGCGCCGACGCTGACCCGTTCATATTGCATTTATATGCCGCCCTCGCACAAAAGGAGCGCCAGCTAATCTCGCAGCGAACTAAAGACGCGCTAGCCCCCATGGTGGGCACCGGCAAGCTCGGCAACAGGACAACTGATCCAAAGAAAATGAACCTTTCCGACGCTCAGGCCAAAGGGCATGCCGGAAACATTGCCGCATCGACCGCTTTTGCTGCCCGCGTCATGCCTCTACTGGAAAGCCTGCGCGCCGGTGGTCTTAGCCTGAATTCCGTTGCTGCACGTTTGAACGAAACCAACATGCCGACAATGCGCGGTGGGCGTTGGACGGCTAAGACACACAGAGGAAAGGCCAGTCTGGGGCGACCATTCAAAGGTGACGCCGCCGCCGTCTCGGCTTGGAAGTCGGAACACACCGCCAGCATCGCGAAGACCGCTGAGCACTTCGGACTGAGCATTGCCACCGTCAAGCGCTACGCCAGCGTCAGCAAGGCTACTTAGGCAGACTATCTGCGTTCGACTCGCTGGGCAACTTTCGGACCACCAGGGGCGACGAACTTGATGTCTTCAATTGAGGGCATGAGGGCCAGCACCTCTTTGGGCAGAACGAAGGCGGCAACAGTAGGCGCTCGCTTGGTTGCGTCTTTGGTATTCCAGTAGATTTTTCCGGTAATTAACTCGCCCTCGTGCCCAACAATTGGGGCGACCATATGCGGAGTCACATCGGCATCAAGCAAGTTCGTGATGAACCCATGCCGGAAACTGTGAAATACCGTTTCCTGCTTAGTTATGATGCCCACCCGCGCACGAAACCGCTGAAACCAGTTTGATGCAGCTTGTGCAGGGCCGTCGCGTCGAGTCCGGCTCAGCTCCGGGAACAGGTGCGCCTGGTTTCTTTCACGCAAAGTCTGCACGTACCGCAGCAGGCCCAAGCGAATCAGCTCCTGGTGAATGGGCACAAGTCGCTTTGCGCTTCGGGTCTTGACCCGCTTTTTCCGGCCACCGTCTTCAACTGCCTCTGTTGCCTCAATATCGTTGATATCGACACACTCGATACCCTCGACAGTCACAAAATCCTTCACGTCCAATTGACACAGCTCGCCAAGACGCGCTCCCGTGAAGATGGCCAACAATATCAACCAAAATGAATAGGCTGAAGTGAACGTTCGGGTGACGTAGCTTGGGTGCATTAGCAGCGCCCGGAGCTCGTAATGGGTGAAGGGCCGGCGCTTTGTTGCGTTGTCACCTGCCTGGCCAAAGCCCACGAATGAGTTCGAA
The DNA here is from genome assembly GCF_038784515.1 of Rhodoferax sp. GW822-FHT02A01. Lineage (NCBI taxonomy): Bacteria > Pseudomonadati > Pseudomonadota > Betaproteobacteria > Burkholderiales > Comamonadaceae > Rhodoferax > Rhodoferax sp. GW822-FHT02A01. The sequence goes on along the minus strand of NZ_CP152376.1, from coordinate 3,709,931 downwards.
TCAATGCCCCACTTGCGCTTCTCCAGCAGTGCCCACTTAAACATGCCGCTTGGGCGCTCCAATTTCTTACTGGCGTTGTACTCGCTTTGCGGTGGGTCACCCAGCCCCAAAACCTCCGGGATGCTCAGCCCGCGGTATTTGGCAAGTCGGCTGATATTGGGAGGGAGCTGGCTCAAGACGCTGAAATACTGGCCTGTAACTTCACGGTCAATTGAACCGATGCGCATATCTCCCATAACTTTGACAAAGAATTCAATGTCCACCCGATAGCCTTCAAGCGTCTTTGCGCCAGGGGGCTTTCTGACTCCACCCTTCGGGCGGTATGTAAAGCTCTTGAGGTAGGCCGCCAGCAGCTCGGAAAACAGCGCTGTGCGCTCTGCAGGCCACGGGAATACCAGAGCCGCCTCAAGCTCTTTCTTGCCTTTGAGCTGGCCCTGCATGTGGGCTTGCACTGCCACCCCTTTTGCCTGGCTGCGTGGAACCATTCCGGCAAGTTGGAACTCCTGCTCTTGGATGGTTTCCTTGAGAATGGCAATTTCAGCCCGGAGCCCGGCATTCTTGATTATTTCGACCTGCCACTTTTTGAAGAAGTCAGGCGGCGCGATTTGGTCGTTTTCAGCCATGCGTTGGAGCGAACCAACCAGGCGGGGCAGGTCGGCAATTAGTGTCAAAGCGGTGATTATGGCGGCCCGGCGTTGCTCATTGCCCAGGCTGAAACGTACCTCAGCCCGCCCGGCAGTGGCCTGGAGGTGCCGGGGCACGATGTACCGGAAATAGAAGGTGCCGGAACGGCGGTAGAGATGGGACGGGACGCGAATAGACAAGGCAGCTCCCTGCTCTGGCACACCAAAATGGCACACCCGAGCGGAAAACCGCAAAGTCAAAATGAAAAATCCTCAATAAAATCAAGGACTTACACAACATATGGTGGAGCTGGGGTCTATTGAAAGAAGCCTTAAAACCCGCATGAAGTAAAGGTTTCTTGTCATTTCCTTTATTCTTGTACCCCCGCCTGTACCCCCACTTTTCTACAGTAGTCCTCGCCGAGCGAAAAACTGCGCCGCACCATGGGCGGATGGCAGGCCAAGACCGGCGCATCCCTGTTGGTTATCGGGAAATCGCTCAACCACAAGGACCACAAGGCCACGGCCATCTATGCAAAGGCTGGATATGGACCCGGAACTGGAGTCGATGACGACGGCGGCCTCGGCGATGTTCGAAGCTGCTGGGCTCAAGTCGAATGCGGAAGAAGTGACGCTCAAGAAGACCGGCTGACCTCAGCATCCACCATTGTGCAGGTCAAAAATCAGGCGGTGGGGGGTGGCGCCGTCAAAGGGTGGGCTCTGTCGGGCCACGCGACTGGTCAGATCCCCGCCTCCAATCTCCATCGCTTTTAAATTTGACCTTTTCTGCACCTGCAGGCCGAACTACAACGGAGTTTGCAATCTTGTCGTGCCAACCCTGTTTTCGGCGGTCAAACGCCACCCAAAGAAATCCGACGCCGAATGGGATCATGGACAAGAAATAGCCCAGATATCGAATGGCAGAACGGCCGGTGGTGAGGGGCGCGCCGCTGTCGGCGTCTACGATCCTGGCCGACATGGCCATCTTTCCCGGTGTTGCCCCCCAGCGTACCCAGAGCCAAATCACCAAGGCTGCCGGCAACAAGAAATTGATCAGGAAATCTGCCCCACCCATGAACTGCAGGCCAGGTGACGAGAATCGACCATATACCGCATAGGTCAATGGCGCCGCAATGGCTAGCTGCAAAAGTACGTCAATTACCGTTGCCCCGACTCGAGGCAAAAAGCCGACATATTCCAAGTCATTTGCATTCATGATTTAGGCTGCTTGCAGGTATCCTGCGACGGTGGCGATTGTGCACGTATTCACCCACCCGAGGCCGTCGGTCAGCCATAGAATGACCTGAAACAGGCGGGAGGTTCGATATGCACCTGAAGGTCACCGAAGCAGCCAAGGCGGCGCTCCGCTCCATGGCTGAGCAAGGAAGCTCCTACTCGCCCGGTCCAAATGCCGCCAGCGAACTGGTTGCCCTGGGCTTCGCCGAGTCCAATGGCCAGGGTGGCGTGCGCATCACCGCCGACGGCCGCAAGTTCCTGCGCGACATTGATGCTGGCGTGCAGTTCTGAACGCCGAGGCCATCCTACGGCTCGCCTGGGCCATAAAGCTCTTCACTAGATGGTTTAGGCGCTGCCAGCTGCGAAGCATTCACACACTCACGCAAAGCTACTCTCAATAGCTCTTGCGCATGGCTCAAATTCGCGTGAACTTTATCGAGCAAATTCTTTCTCGCAACTGGGCTTCTTCCGCCGGACACAAACAACTCAGTATTGAGGTCAGCCAGATAGAGCAGCACCAAATCAACGGAATCGAACGCACTTGCAATGCGATTGGCACAATTCCCTCCAAGTGCGATCAAGCCTTGAAGGGTATCGATGTCTGGGCGGAAAATTCCGGCCCGAAGGGTTATGGAGATATGGATCAGAGCTTGTCGATTGGACTCATCATCCGATAGATCAAGATTCTTGAATTCGCAGTGAATCAAACAATTGGTAATTACGTCTTCGGTGTGAGAAAGCCTAGTTGCAACACTTGCGGCGTAGAGCTTGGCGCGGCCTCTTGCGTCGGAAGTATTCCTCCAGTTTGCATTTATCCCGAGACCTAGCGCAACGATCGCTGCCGTTATGGACCCAATTGCCGCCCCAAGGTTAATCCAATCGCTGTTTGTAAATTCCATGTCAATGCCCCCACGAAGATCGCAGTATGAACGACCATCGAATGAGCTGCCTGAACTCGCGTTGCCAGGAAATGCTTGCCGAATTAAGTAAGGGCAGCTTTCTGCCCTTTGCATGAGCATCGATGCATCGGGTCTCCGTAAAATTGCGGACACCCCAACCGCCTGAAAATTCAGGGCGTTGAATGCCGGTGCTGCTCAAAGTGCCGGGCCGCGTTTCAAACGTCACCCCTCGCTTCAAAGGGTCGAATTTGAAATCCGACCCTTTCACCGCTTGGTTCCACCCAGCCACACGGATTTCATATCCACATGGGCCCAGCTCCACGAGTCTGACGCCACCCTGGCGCCGATTCACCATCCGCGTTTCAAACATGAGATGGCGCAAGCCCACGCAGGATCCGACGATATTTGCCACTTCCAACCGTATTGTGGGGTAGGGGCAAACCTCCCCTTTTCTCGGCCAACTGGTTGTTTCCATTGGGTTTTTGGGTAGGGGGAGGACTGCGCACAATTGTGCCGCCATTGCCTGACTGCTCAACGCCTGCCGCGCTTACCGGAATTTGTCGTTTTGAAAACGACAACACATCGGGCGCCCCTGGGGGCCTCTGTGCGGCGGACGCAAGGATCAAAGGTACCCGCACTTTGAGGGGTACCTTTGCCGATGGGTGGATCAATTTGGTCATCCTTCTTTTCATGGGAATGGTCACCATCGCCCGGTGTTCGAGCGGGTCCTTCCCAGACCATCCTGTAATGCGGGCATTGCGCACCGCGTTGTTTTCCCAGCGCTGAAGTTTGAAATTTGGTTAACACATGACGACATGCACGCTCACTGACTTTGCGAAGCGCCACGGTGTATCGAAGCCAGCGGTGACCAAATGGAAGGCGCGCGGCTGGGTAGTCTTCATTGGAGAAGTGGTTGATATTGAGGCTTCTGATGCAATGCTGCAGAGGTATCGAAAGCAGCCATCCGCAAAGCAAGAAAGGGCTGTTAACCGAGTCGTTAACCAAGTGCCAGTTAACAGTCTGGTTAACACGCCGGTTAACACTAGCCAGTTAACTGTTGAAAAGGGGGCGCGTTAAGGAAAGTGCGCTCGACCGCTATTTCCGTACCGACCGCACAGCAGCGAATGCCCGGTCCCATCCCCCAGCCTCGGAGCGTTGCACCGGCTTGCTACGCTGCCCTGCGGCGGTGTCGGCCAGCACCGCCATGGCCTCGGCCCGGGTCATGCGGGTCTTGAATGCCAGGTTGGCCGCCAGGACCATGTTCGATGCCGCGGCATCGTGGCCAATGATTGCCGCACACCGGGCCCGCTCACGGCGGCGCGCGACGGCTATAGGCGATGAGCCGCGCATTTCCTCCGGCGGGTCCTCTACAGGGACCGTTCTGGCAGCCTGGGACGCCCTGGCCTTGGGCGCCTTAGCTTGCAGCTTGGCGGAAATACCCGCAAAGTGTGCAAACGTCATCACGCCAAGATTCTTCACTGGTTTCGTCATATTTGCCTTTCTGTGGCCACCCGGGCCGACTTTGATTGCACCAACCGGAGCGATACCCAAATCCTGGGTATCGGTGATTTCCCCTCGGGGCTAGCCCAAGGTCTTGAGCTGCTTCTGCACGTAGCCCACCAGCACGTCGGCCACGCGATACGGGGGTGAGGACATCGCTGTGGACGCTGAGGACATTCGTGAGGACATCACTGCGGACTTTCTTGATGTCCTCACCCCCAGGTGTCCGCACTTGCCGCTGACCTGGTGCCGCTTATCTGCGGCTGTCCGCGCGCGGCTTTCTCCACCCGCTGCCAACCTGCGCCGAACCAAGTTTTCCCTCTGAGTCGGCCGTCAACAGGCCACGTGTGAGGACCCGCCGAACTTGCTTTTCATCACAACTTTCCAGCCGTGCGAATTTACGGTGCGTAACGCCTGAAGTCATGGTGAGGACACCTAAGGTGAGGACATTGTTTTAAACCTGCGCAGGGTCGAAAGTCGCGGTGCGCAACGACCCTCGATGTAGTTCCCCTAGGAAGGACCCGTTGGTTTTCCGTGGTGCACCCATGCCGCCCTCATGCCGGCGCCCGGCAGCCGCACCGCATTGCATTGACGACCTCGCGCGCCAGTTGCTGCTGGCCAGGTGTGGGCGGTCCATTGCGATCGCTGTGCGCATTGAAGTACCCGTGCCAATAGGCTTGGTCCTGGCGCGTGTGGTTCGGTGTGCCGTGAAGGCCATGCAGGTACCCTTCGACGATAGCGTCCTGGTCAAGCGCATTGAGCTGGGCCAGCGTGGTGACTTCTTCCATTCCGCATTCCTTTCATTAGGTGCCCCCATAGCGCAGGGGGCTGAGCGGTCAAGCCCGGCCGGAAGGTCAAAACCTACTTGACTGCCGGTGTTACAGGCCACCGCCGGCCGGGCCGAGCAAGGTCATTGCTGTATCGATGTTTGGTTGGTGCCGTCACGCATGAGGTTCTTAACCAGCTTGTGGCCCATTTCGATGTCCAGGTCTTCCATGGAAAGTTTCTTTGCCGGCGTGGCGGCCGGTTCAGGCGCGGTATCAGTCTTGGACGCCTGACCAAACGGCGTTTCATCTGCAGCCTGGCCACGCATCGTGTAACCCTTTTTCACGTAGGGCTTGGGTCGCTTATCAAGGGGCACATATTCAGCATGCTTCATATTCAACTGCTGATAGATGGGCGCCACGGCCGCGACGATTGCATCAGCATGCGCACGCTGAGCATCGTCAGGAGAACCATCCAGAAGATTGCGACCTATGTTGTATGCATACGCACCATTGGCCGCTCGCAGGAAGCTCTTGGGATCAGCTGGTACCCATGCGGCATTCAAAAAGTCAGACAAGAATCCATTGAACCGACCGAATGCCTTTGCCTTTGCCATGACTCCAATCAGGGGGCGAACAGCAGCCTCCAGTTCATCCCGTATGGCGTCAATGATGACCTCACTCCAGATGTGCCTCTCGATACCGAGAATTTGCTGCGCGTCAACGACGGCTGCGTCCACCTCCGGAGCCTTGACCTCCAGGGCTTCGATCAGGTTCCTTGTGCGATTCAATTCGCGAGACTTAGCGTCGACCTTGTCTATCAGCTTCTTGATTTCTGCATCAAGTGCCTTGACCTGGTCATCGTCGGCAAGGGCACGATCCGCTTGCTTTTCGGATAGTTCTCGCGTCAGGCGATCCAGCTCAGCATTCTGGGTAACGATGTCAGCGGCGCTTTCATCGACACGCTGACGGAGCTTCTCCGCTTGCTTGCGCGCCACGATCACAGCATCCTTTGCAGCGATCAGCTCAGGTGTTGGCAGGTACACCGAATTTGCTTCAGCGACTACTTCAGGGGTTGGTACGCGTACCGAATCGGTTGTGTTGGTCATATTCATCCTTTGTGATCTGGGGTGGTTAACTTGGCGGTGGCGTCCGCGACGATGGTCTGCTGGCCACCGGCAATGAGTTTTTCCATGGCAATGAGTACGGTCAGTCTGACGTTTTCGGCATCACGTTCGGTCAGCTTTGCTGTCGCATCCTCCATGCTGCGCCTACCTTCTGAAGTAAGTGTTTCAACTCTTGCCTTGCTGGCCCTGACCTTGGCCTGCACGTCTTGCAGGCAGCCCAGAAACGTGGCCTCGACGGGGTTGATGGTTGCGCTCATATTGGGCCGCCTGTATTGGCACCGCCATTGCCATTGCTATGGACGTGTGTGTTTCCGTGGTGCGAGCCGAATTGAACGTCGGTGGTGCCCACCACGTTCGGCGCGGTGATGGTCGAGTCACCGGTGATCGGGCCCGTCGCATGCAGAGTGCCGTTGATGGTGACGTTGCCGTTCACCGTGATCGGCAGACCTCCACCATTTACCACGATGCCTGCACGAGTCAGGTATACCGACTGGCCCTGATCATCGAAGATTGCCACTTCCCCGGGCTGCAGGTTCTTCATGCGAGCCGTGGGGTCGTTCGTGCCGATGACAACTCCGCCGGACTGATCTCCACCCACGCAGATGAGAACGGCATGGCAGCCGACCTTTGGCATGGATGTGAAGCCGTACTCTGCCACCCTGGGCGTTTCGTCGATAGTCTCCTGGTCGCTGATCTTGACCTGCAGCAGCTGCACTACATCCGAGTCGGCGGCGAAAGTCACGTCGCCGATACCTGAGAGCATGCGTATGCGGCGAAGCACACTGTTCAAAGCATTGGTTGTTGGGTCGCTCATGGATTCGATACCTTCTGACCTTTGGCTTGCGCCTGCTGTTTCTCTTTGGCCGCCCTCAACGCTTCGGCCAGATCGCTCCTGAAAGGCCAGGCGTAGGGCTCTGGCAGGAAGGACCGGCGATCCATCAGCGTGAGCTGCGCGCGCGTGCCCTGTGCATCACGGAGGAATACGACCTCACTGATCAACCAGGTCACGTCATCAAGCCCCAGGCTTGGCAATGACACCGGCGCCAACGTGTTTGGGGCCCACAGAGCCCCCATGCTGTCGCGCCAGCTGTCGCAGGTCAGGTGCACGGATGCCGAGCGCCCCTTGCGGCGGGCCATCTCCCAGGCAGCGCGCCGTGCGGCAACGTCACCGCCGGCGTCGTACGTTTCCGCAACGATGAACTTTGTCCTGCGCCTTGGCACATCGAAATCGTTCACCGTGGCAATGAGGTTGCTTTCTTTTCCGGTGTCCAGGAGCTTGGCCACCGTCTTGCGACGGTATGCCGAGTAAGACCTGTACCGGCCATCCATCGCATAGGTCATGCTCGCCGACTGAACGTTCTCACCACTCTTGAAGCCGCTGGCCGCCTTGTCCGTTCCTACGCTTGAGAGCACCAAGTTCCCTGCAACATCGTCATAGATCAGGAGGCCGCGAAGACGGGCCAGCGGCTCGATGACTTCGAATGGTGTTTCACCGATGTTGAGGTTCCTCCGTGGCACCACAGGGCCAACATCTGCGAGTGTTACTACACTTACTCCAAACGGGGTGCACAGATTCTCAGAAATCGTCTTCACGGTGCCATTCATGAGCTGGGAGCCTTCCCAGACTGCTGAGCAATCGACGATGTCCTGGGTTTTGCTCCGACCCGACACCGTGATGGAGTGCTGCCGCGACGAGAAGGCCGGCGTGTACCGGTCGATGTAGCCAGTCAGCACCAGGTCGTTGCCAATGAACACTTGACAGGCATCACCAGGAACTATTGGATACCTCCACTGACCTGGGTTCAGGTCTGTGATGGCGAAATCGAAGTCGCTGACCACGCGTTCAACGCTGCGCGTGACGCGCACCGACGTCCATTCCGAAATCGGGATGCCCCCCACCAGAATAGTAGTGGTGTCGTCGCTCAAAACGCACCTCCATCAGCAAGCACCATTCCGGTGGTGACCTGACCCGAGCCAGTCTGCTTGATGGACATGCCGGGCGGCATTCCCTCCACCTTCAGGTTGATCGCCTGGCCAGACATGCCCTCCTTGACTGCCTTAGCCACGGCATCAGCAATAAGCTGGGGGTCATAGGGATTTTGGCCGTTCTCATGGGTCACCATGCTGGACAGCAGTGGCGCCAACACCTTGGGATCGCTCAGATCCAGGGACTGATTCGCGCCAAACCCTGTGCGCTTGGATACGTCGCTGATGTAACCGGGAACGTTGTTGCCGTCGCCAGCGGGGGCCCAGCGGTTGATGATTCCTTCGATTGTTCCTATGCCATAGCGACTCTGGTAGCCCATCAGATTCTTGGCCGCGGCGGTCAGGCCATCCAACGGAGTCGGAAACTTTGCGAAGCCGCCACTGGAATCTGCACCGACCCAAGATCGCAGATTGCCGGGGTTGTTGTTACGGATTCCAATCGGCTGGCCGCCAAGGGTTGAAGGCAAGACACTATCCGGGTAGGAGACCTTTCCGGATACATCGCGTGAGCCAACCTTTGCATCTGGGCCATTGGGCTGACCGAGGGAGAAGATGCGCCACAAAGGGAACGCACTCCCGAGCATGGACGACATTATCTTGCTTCCGGTGGAGTCGGGTTTGGCATCCGAGCTCGCCCACTTGTTGACTGTGCCTGCGATGCGATCAATGCCCGACGCCATGGCATCAATGTGCGCATACTTGCCAACCAGGTTGCCCACCGATGTGCCGACGCCATCAATTGAGGCCTTCAGGTTGTTCCAGGACTGCGCCTCCTTGGCATTGCGCCCCACCTGCTCATCGGATTGGATTTGCCCCTTCTGCCGTGCTTCGATGAAGTATTCCTCGATTGCGCGCCGGCCTTGGCGCAGCAGCTGAACCTGGTCGCTAACACCCAGGTAATCTGCAAATATCTTCTGCTGGTTTGGGTTGTCCATCTTGGACATGACGTCCGCAATGTCCATCAAGGCTTTCGAGACATCGACCGCACCGTTCTTCATGAACTTGAGTTCGATGCCAGCGTCATGCAATGCGGTATCAGCGTCGCGATCAAAGCCTGCTGCACTGTCCACCAGGTGCTGGGACAAGGACTTGAGGCTCTGGTCCATGGACTCACTGGAGCCACCAGCACGCTCGGCCGCGGCGCGCCACTCCTGCAGGCTGCCGGTGGACATGCCCAGGCCCTTGGAGAAGTTGTCAACGTTTTGGCCCGACTGCGCCATCTTCACACCGATACCGAACACGGCGCCACCAGCAACTACCGCACCGCCAGCGACCATGCCCAACGGGCCACCCATCTGCAAGAGGCGTGCGCCAATGCTTGCGGTGCTGGCCAAGACAGAGTTCTCGGCAATTCCGAAGCTGGTGCCAATTTGGCTGATGGATTGGCCGATCGATTCCAGGCCAGCACTGGAGCGTTTGACCAGTTCATTGTTTCCAATGGCCTTGAAGAAGCCACCAGCTGACTGTTTGGCCTTGTCGTACGGCTCGAATATTTTCGCCGTCGACTTGTTGATCTTGTTGATAACCTTCGTGGCATTATCTGAAGCAGTGATTTTGATATTGAAGATGCTGGACATTCAAATTTCTCCGCGAGAGCCTATTGCTGGGCCGATTCCACGTCGTCGAAAGACTCCAAGAATTTGGAGGCTTCTTTGAAGTCGCGCTGGCACAAGCCCTCCACCATCTTTCGAGGCACCACAGCCACAGCAGAGATCAGGTTGATAACGGCGCCAACGCTCGACTGCGAACCTGTCGACGCCTTCTCGATCTGGCCAGCCGTTGGCTCTTGCAGCTTGAGCTCGGAATAGGTGATGTCTCCAATGGAGACGGGCTTGCGCAAAGTGATGGTGAGTTCGTCCATATCGGTTCCTTGTTGATAGATTGAGGAGTTCATGGAATTAATTGGATTCCTTTCGCGTCCCAAAATCCGGGATTTCCTGGGACAGTTCTTTGGCTTTTGTGATGATTCGATATGCCTCTGTCCTGGAGACGGAATAATTGCTTTTTAGGCGGTCACGAATTTCCGTTCGCGTCTTCTTTGCGTTGAGCTGATTGCTGGCGAACTCAAGTTGATCAACCTTGTCAAACCCGGCAAAACCGTGTTTGTTCCAGACAATACGCAAGAGGCGTTTCAACTTCTCAGAGAGCTTGTAATCGAGCTGCATCAGATCGATCTGATGGCAAACCTCGATGATGGCGGCGGTCGTCTGGAACTTGCTCACGATGTGAACTCCCGCTTTGGACGGCGCGCCACGTTGCCGACTGACTGACGCCACTGCTGCGTTTTGCCGTGGAGGGACAGTGCAAGTCGACCACGCCGGCCCTGGCGATTCTTGGGTATCTTTGCCAACACCAGAAGACCACCGTCAGACTCGTTACCCATTGGGTGCAGCATGATCACCACGTCGGCGTCTTCTTCGATGGCGCCGGATTCCTTGAGGTGCACGAGCTCGGGTTCATCCTTGTCACTTTCACGATTCAGCTGGGACAAGACCATGACGCAGATGCCGAGCTCCTTGGCCAGGGTCTTCATGCCACGGCTGATTTCCTCGATCTGGTGGTGACGCTTGTCAAACTTGCCAGGACTTGAGCAAAGCTGCAGGTAGTCCACAACCAGCAAGACCAGCCCATCACGCTGCTGCACCTGCCTCGCCTTTGCACGAATATCCAGCAGCGTAAGTGCAGGCTGATCATCGACATAGAACGGGATCTTGGAAGCCGCTTCGGCCGCTTCGGTGACGTGTGACCAGTCTTCGTTTTCAAAATTCCCAGTTGTCAGATGGTCAAGGTTGACCGCCCCCAGGTTGGCAACAGCGCGATCGACGAGGTCACCAGCTGGCATTTCCTGGGACAGCATCAGCACCGTGTGTCCCTGACTCGCCACGGACAGGCTGATTTGGCCGGCGAGCGACGTCTTACCGACTGATGGGCGGGCAGCCAGCACAATCACTTTGCCCGGTTTGATTCCACCGCCCAAGGCATCGTCGAGCGACGCAAGCCCTGTTGGAACACCGGGCAACGTGTCGCCTGCGGCCAGGGATTGCCAGTGGTCCAGGCGGTTCACAACCAGTTCACCCAGGCGCACCGGTGAAGACGCTGAGCGAGAGCGCTTAATCGTTGCAAAGAGCGATGCAACCTTGTCGAGCGCCGCACCGGCTTCACCGGGCTCCCATGCGATGGTCAACGCCTTGTCTGCTGCGTTGATGATGCTCCTGTGCAGCGCCTTCTCGATGACGATGTCAGCATACGCACCGACGCGGGACGCACTGGGTACGCTGCTCGCCACATCGTCAAGGTATTGGATTCCACCGCAGTCATCGCCCTTACCTTGTGCGCTCAGGTGCGCAAACACTGTCACGACGTCCACGGGTTTGCGTTGGGCAGCCAGTTCGAAGATCGCTGACATGGCGCAGCGGTGGCGCAGGTCAAAGAAATGCTGCGCAACGAGCTGTCGCTCCACAACACGCGAAATCGCATCAGGGTCGATCAGCAGGGAGCCGATCACGGATTGTTCGGCCTCGACACTCCACGGAAGTGATCTTGACTGCGTGAGAGGTTGAGACCGGACAACTCGCTCCTGATGCGGGTCTTCCGGCAGAGGGACATACCCTTGGGCCTGACTGTCACGCGCCACAGTCTGAGCCTTGCCATCGTGAAAATAGTCATCCAACTTGGCGGCTGCAGCCAGATATTTTGTGTTGTCGTTCATGGGTAAATTTCGCGAATTTGGTTGATGCGGCCGGCAGCCAGCAGGACGCGGTCCAGGTCTTCTTGCGTCAGCACGACGCCGTTCCCCACGTTGCCGGCGGCCACGGCCACCAGGTGCGCTTCAAAGGCCAAGAGGTGCAGGGCATCTCCGGCCGGTAGCGGCTTGGGCTTGTGAGGTATCTGCGGCTTGCCGTCCTCAACCCATGCGCCGAGTGCTTTGGCCGCGTCAATGAAGTCCATGCCGTGGAAGGCCATGTGGTACGCCAGCACGTCGCCGCCTTTCTCACCGCATGACATGCAGCACCAGGCACCGGTATCACCGCGAATCCGCATGGAGTCACTGCCGCCGTGAAAGCTGCAGGATGTCGTGCGCCATTTGCCGCGGGAGGTGAGGACCAACCCCTCAGACTCGAAGTAGCTCAGCGGCTCAGGAAGTTGCTCGCGAACGAAGGTCATGCGTTACCCCCGAACAGCTCGTCGGACTCAAGCCCATTGCGCGCCGTCCCATTGAGGCCGACACTGAGCTTTGCCCAGTCACCACGTATGGCATTCATAAGCGCCTCGTCCCAATCCGCGTAGGTGTAGCCGTTGGCAATGGCCTTGCCAACGAAGTGCTCGAGGTGCTGATCGAGCTGCGTATGGCCATGCTTCTCGGCCCAGACCTTCACCCTGTCGCTGACGGCAAAATCTGCGGGGATTGCAGTCTTCCTCGGCTTTTTATCGGACGAGGGCCGAGCCTTCGGCGAGGGTGCTATCTCCCCTCCACTCCTATCCACTCCACTCCTATCGACTCCGGGGGGTGGCGCTCGACTAGCATTCGACGAATCCTCGACGAATGGTATTAGAGGCTTATCCGAATTTTCAGCAGTTTCGGGGGCCGGATACTTGTACGATGGCTTGTCAATTTTCTGGTGTTTTCCCCAGCCAGTGACGTGCCAATAGCTGGCGTCAGCATGCTCAAACTCGGCAACCAAGCCGACTGCGATCAGCTCGTTCACCCACTCAGCGATGGCGATGGACGTCACGTCGTCCATCGGGAAAAGTTCAGCCTTCAGCGTTTTCGGTTTTGCCGGGTGAACACCACGGTCGTCGCAGAAGTTCCACATTCCGATGAACGTTAGCCGAGCATTCGGCGAGCACTCGGCGACTTGTTCAGAAACCCAGAATTCGGGCTTGATACTACGGATCCGGGCCATCAGCAGGACACTCCCATCACCTGGACCAGCCACTGCTGAACCTCATCAAGAGTTGCCAGTTGGCGTGTCAGGGCCCAGCGCGTGACCACGTATGCAGGGCGGTCGTGATCGTCAGTGGTCTCATAGAGGAGCACGCCGGCCAGGGCGCATTGAGCCGTCAGCGTGGCCAGGCGCTTCGCATGATCCAGTTGCGCAGTCGTGCCAGATTGCGTAGGATTCGCTTCTTGGTTTACGTTATCCCTGAGAGCCGCATCGCCGCGAACGATGTGGCTCTCTTCATTTTTGGACGTGACTAGCCCAGCCTGCGCGGCACCGGTAGAAGGTCGCATGGCGCCCACCTCTTATGCCGAGACACGTGATTGAAGCCATTCGCGCACTTGGCCCGCGCGCCATGCAGTGATGCGTCCAGTCAATTTGATTGGGGCCGGGAACTCGCCAGCCTTGACCATGCGCCAGAGCGTCGGGCCACTGATGGGCAGCAGCGCTGGGACGCCTGGGCGTTTGGGGCTGGGGACAAGCTGAGACTCACGCAGTAATGCGCTGTCTGGCAGATCGTCGAAGTTAGGCGGCGCGCGGTGCGCTGTCTTTGCCTGCACAGCGGGATTGCCGGCGGCATTGGCGCTGATTTGCGCCTCGGGGGTGTTTGAGGTCATTTGCCATCCTTTGAAAGAATGGCGAGAGTTTCAGACCCTCAAAATAGGTATTGCAAGATAGGTAAATGGGTAGTTTATACCCATTTGGAAATACCTATTTCGATAAGAGGCAAGAACTGCTATGGGATCAAAATTCCTGGGGCTGAATTCGCACTTGCGGGCGCTCCTTTTGCCGCGGTATTGCGCTCCTTGTTGGCTTTCTGGAGGTCCTTCCATGCGGCTTCGAAATTTGACTCGGTCATATCCGGTCCGACGCATTGATTGCGAGCCGCATCCTTTTCCGGCGAAGACTCGCCGCGTCCTCTAACCGGTAGATTGTCGGGGTCATAGTCAAGTTTCTTCAGTGCAGACTTCAAATTATTTAGATGAACAACACTGCGGGAAATGTAATTAGATTTAGCTTCGGCTTTGTTTGAAACTCCCAAAACCGCCTCTCGCTGAGCTATTAACTCATTTAGGAATTTCACCAGTAATGCATTTCCCTCCGACCTAGCAATGTCGCGCACCAAATAGATTGATACCTGACCGCCAGATCCAGGTACTGTAAATCCACGACAGTGCTCACCGTCTGGTCGTTTTCCAACGCCATGGAGTTCATCAAGCTTGGCACCAATTAACCGGACCCCACCGATATACGCACTGAGCGCGACCGCACTGTCACTGCTTTTTTTAGGGAAACTGGTAAGCCATTCAGCCGCTTCAGCAGTGCTCACAAACGCATCTTTTGCGGTCATCACCGATTGGGCAATAACGTCTTGCATATTCGCTCCCTCCTGAGCCTGCATCGTCGCGGTAATTGCCGCGTTTGCTGTGGTCGATTCTGAATTGTCAGACTCAGAAATCTGTTCAAGGAATTTCGTGATATTTTCATTGCGAACAACGAAAACCGAACCCCTTTCTAGTCTGCCCGCCGGGTAATACCTTCTTGGATCGTTGGATTTCCGTTCGGCTAAGAACTTCGCTCGATTCACATCATGCTGATAGGTTGCCACTGCAATATCTGCTTCACTAAATTTCCCACTACTCAAAATACTCTTTATTTGTTCACCTTGAGCATAAGAGCCCTCTTGATATTCATTGTCGTCAAAGTCTTCAAGAACTCGAACAATCACCTCACCCCCAGCACTCAAGAAGACACCATCAATATTTGTTAACGAAACGCGTTGTTCACCAACCAGTTCAAAATATTGATTTTTGACTTCGATCCTTTCCCCACCAATCATGGGGAGGTCATATATACCTTGCAGACGCACAACCTCTTCTTCGAATTCAAGTATGTGTGACTCTATGCCGTCGGTCTCAACACGAACACCACCATAAATCCGAACTGGCGGCTGGCCCTCCCACATCTCAACATCTTCGAACTCAGCATCTTCAATTGGAATCAGCTTCCCGCGCTGTCCTTTTTCACTGGTTATAAGGTTCACTGACAAGATCAGATGCCCCT
The DNA here is from genome assembly GCF_038784515.1 of Rhodoferax sp. GW822-FHT02A01. Classification (NCBI taxonomy): domain Bacteria; kingdom Pseudomonadati; phylum Pseudomonadota; class Betaproteobacteria; order Burkholderiales; family Comamonadaceae; genus Rhodoferax; species Rhodoferax sp. GW822-FHT02A01. Next base: position 3,694,792 of record NZ_CP152376.1, on the reverse strand, counting down.
CAAGCGCGAGCTGCAGCACGTCAGCCTGCGTCACGTCTTCGCCCAGCTTGGACGCCAGATACTTCGCCGTTTCGCTCAGCGTGAACCATTCTTTGAGCTCGAATAGCTTGCTCACATCGTCCCCTGCCACGCCCCGATAGAAAGCCAGCGCCGCCGGGTCAGGGAGTCCCGGTTTTCACCACGGTCAATTACTCCGTGGCTAGGCGTGGCTAAAACATTTTCCGTCAGCCGTTCACACCGGCAATCGGAACGTCGCGTCGCGCATGGGTGGGTTTGCGTTCGTGATGATGCGCCAGCCTGCGGGAATTGCTCTCCGTGGTTGAAGTTCTACTGGCCGGAGCTGAGGCCCCGTTAACTTCTCTCGGGAGCGTCGAACGGCCAACCTAGCGGCGTCCCTATCGAGCTGTCGCTGCCTCAACAAAATCTCTCTGCGAACAACCTCGTCTTCCGCCACACTCATCCGGATCTGATACCGATTCTTGCCCATCCGGTTGACGACCATTTCCCCATTCATGCACTCTAGCCGATAGGTACATTGCAACTTGCCGCGCCCCGGTCGGCCTGGTAGCTTTTCATCAACGATCAGGCCGCCAGCAACCAGCGCTTCTGCGGTGCCACGATATATGTTACAGCCATACAAGCAACGTCTAAGCGTTACACCGTCAAACGGTTGCAAACACCCATCATCCTCATAGAGATATGCGTCGTCTTCTTTATCTTCTATGAATCGGCATGTCGCAAAAAACACGCCGCAAGGTAGGCTCCTATCCTTGCTATCAATCTTCACTCTCAGGCCACGCAAATCCACAACATCGACACTCTTCGCAACTCCAGGTTCTCCGGGAAATGCGGCTCCAAGGCCTATGCCTGTGGCCTGCAGCTGCGTTTTTGTTCCGCGCCACCATTCGCACCATTCATATACCCCCTGCTCAAATTTCCACATGGAGGCATCAAGCTCTTTTGAATTATTCATGCGCCACCCCCACTTCTTGAGCGCGTGCCATACGCCGGGCGTCCTGACGGCGGCGCTCAGCCTCATCCACATAATTGCAACCAACCTGCTCGGCTTCCCAGTTGATGGAATTTTGGATTTCGTCTGCCTTGCCCCAGATGGACTCTAAGGCGCGGACGACATTGTCTAAGTGACGATGGCCCTCCGGGGTTTCCAGACTTATGAGAGCAAGCTTGGCGATGGACGATATTTCTGAAAACCCACCTTGTGAAAGGCAATCCATGAGGTTGACTGTTGCATGCAACTTCTGGATTTCTTCTGGTGTAGTGAGGGGCGCTTTAGCCACCTCCGACATTTCTTCAGTTGTACGTGCATCGTCATCACCCTTGACCGACACGATGACGCCGTTCAATGCGTGAATTTTTTGTAGGGCGAAGCGTGTGAAAGTTTCCAGTTCAACACTGTCTTCATTGCTGTTGATTTCTCTTAGCAAAACATTGGTCAGTGCCTCAATACCGCAAGCGGCATGGATGATCAGAGCCTCGCGTTCCGCTTGCTCTTCGATTGAAAATTCAGTAGCCATCACTCAAACCTTTCCGTTTAAAGTTGAAGAATCGACCGACGACTGCACTTGCAGCGGGCCGAACTTGCGCTGCACGACGTGCGAGCCCTGGTGCGTCCACAGTGCCGGGTGCTGGTTCGACACAAAGCGACGGATGATTTCGCGCCCCACGTGCTCGGCAAGCTGACAGGCAGCAGGGTCGCCGTACGGAGCCGGGTTGGCCTGGCAGATATGCCAGAGCTGGGTGATGTACTGATCATTGAAGCTCTGCAGGGCGTCGGGGTCTACCTCAAATTGAATGCTGATCTTGGCCATTGCTCAAGCCCTCCCTGCATCATTTGCGGCTTCGCGCTGGGTGATGCCTTGGCTGGCATGCTTCAGCAGCGTAAGAGCCCGGTTTGCCTTGGCGGTGGCTGCCCACAGATTGGCACGCTCACGGCCGGGCTGGCGCACGAAGTACAGCGCCATGGACAGCGCGTTCTCAATTGCGGCCTGCTGGGCCACAGGATCCGCGGGTAGTGCAGGTTTGGGAAGTGCGGATTGCCGCACCAGGGTGCCCGCGCGCAGGCGGGTGACGGTGATGACCTCGGTCATGGTTTCATGCTCCTTATCGAGACTTGGAAACCACCTTTTGCGTTTCTACGCGCAACAGGTGGACGTGGTGGTTAGAAACATGGGATAAGCCATGCGCCAGGCATTACCGCTTTGGCCCACCACGTCCGAAACCAATGCACCCATGACCGGGCAGACAAATTTCAGGCATGACAAAAGGCTCCTATCGGGGAACCTTGCACCGCTTATCCAAAGGTGTTTCTACGCACCGGGCCTTTCGGCTTGGGAGCATCATACCTTGCGCAATTCCACTGTCAATAGAAACTAACGACCCGCCGAACCAGCGCAACCAAAGCAAAATGACGGCGGGCAAGAACTACGTCAAATGTCTCTGGAATCACCCATGGCCACAATATTTCTACTGATTAAAGTGTTTGATAAGGAGGAATACGCCGATGCATTTATTCAGACGGGAGAGATGTTCTGCAAGACAATTGGACAATTCAAGCGCATAGAAGGCGACGTTGCGCGAGGCGACAAATTCGAGGCTCTCTCAGATTGGCATCAACCCGATCGTGTATCCCTTACGCTGTCATTTAAGTCACCAAATGGAGAGGAAAAATCGTTTCCAATTGGGCTCGCCGGCCCATTAGCGATCCAGAGTAACGCACACGATCATTTGAACGCTTTCTGCATGTACGCTGTTTCGGTCCCGGACTTTGAAGGCTCCTATGAAACAGAAGAAGAGCGACTGCACTTAGTTAAAAAGTTCAATTCCATGCTCAAGGTAAGCGCAACGCTTGGAGATGAAATGCTCGCGCTTGGAGAACATGCCGTTCTCATATATAACGTTGCCGAATTCATCGACAGAGTAATCAAAGCTGCCAAGTCGGAAGGCTATTCTTCTTGGAAAGGCCTTGTTGAGTATTTTGACCCTGATATCTTTCACGGTAGCTTCGAAGGTGTCGAATCCGTTTTCAGAAAACGAAGCGTGTACTCCTATCAGAGGGAGTTCAGATTCGTTTTCACATCAGACAGGCCCGACGGCGAGAAGACCCTGCACGCCGGCCCTCTGGAAGGCATGGCTCTTAAGCTAAAAACCGGTGAAATCAACGGGAAACTTGAACTGAAGCTTGCCGAGGGATAAACGTCAATTGCCACTCGCCCGACTATGGAAACGAAATTGGACTTGTCTTCGTTGCAGTAAGTCATAAAGTACTGTTCCATGAAGCGATTCGTCATTGATGCAAGCTACTCCTCCAATCCGAAGTTGGATCACTGGCTCAGCCAAAGCCAATCGAACATCGCGTTAGTCACAACGAACTTTGCAATTGAGACCTATCGTCGCAAGCAAATCCGTGGAATCCGGGAGGCTTATGCGACCTTCGGACGTCATCCAAAGCAATTGCGAGTGATCAGGAATCAGGAATTCCTTTGCCGCCTACATACGAAGGCCAAAGGCATGACCTCACGCATGATTGATGACTCAGGCACGGCGGACCTTGTTGATCTCTGCCAGAAGATGAACAGATACTCAGATGCCGACCTGGAGCGAGCGTTTGCGGACCATTTCGCACAAGCAGACGAGCAAGTTGCCAAGCTCCGAAATGACTCCGAAGGTCTTGGCAAGGAGATGGCTGAACGTCTGGGCGCACTGCCTGCAGTCGATTTGTACAGCCTGAGAACGGGCAAGCCCTATACGGACGAGCTCATAAAGGACTTGCTGCAGCAGGTCATCAGTACTGCGGTTGACATCATGCAGGCAATACCTGACTGCTACATCCCTTCAACGGCAGACGAACTCATCAATTGCTACTACGTCAGATCCACACTGAGCGCAGCTCTCGCACTGCGCAGGAGATCAATGTCCAGTGACCTGTCTAAGGTCAATCATGACAAGCTTCGAAATGACTTGCTCGACTCCGATTACATTGCCACAGCTACGTACTTTGATGGGCTATGGTCAAACGATGAAGCGATGCTGGGTGTTCACCGAGAGGTAAAACAAATTCTGGCGCACATATCAAGCAAATATTGACTGAAGCAATCGATAGAATCTTGGCGTTGCCGGCGTCGGAACACCTTCCGACCCCATACCTTCGGGTGTGATGAAGGCTAGCGGTGGTGGGTCCACCGCGCTGGCAGCCAGATTGCAAACGTGGACGGGTTCAGCGTATCGGCTGGAACATGATGATTCCCATGCCTAGCAAGGCAACAGCTCCACCGACCACATCCCACGCCGTTGGGCGCACTTGGTCCACCGCCCAGAGCCATCCAAGTGCCACACAGATGTAGACGCCACCGTAGGCCGCATACACACGCCCAGCGGCCGTCTCGTGCAAGGTCAGCAACCAGGCAAACAGGGCCAGGCTCGTGGCGCCGGGCAACATGAGCCACACCGACTTCCCCTGCTTGAGCCACAGGTACGGCAGGTAGCATCCAGCAATTTCCGCGAGCGCGGTGGCAATGAATAGCAGCAGGGTTCTCATGCCGCCATTGTGACGATGCTTACGGACAGCTTAAGCTTTACATGCCCGCACTTTCGCAAGGCGAGTTACCTGCCGATAGTGGAGTTTCCACAACCAAGGAAATTTCATGTCCATCTCCCCTGTAAGCGGCCAGACACCTGCAGCACCAGTCGAAAAAGTTGGCACCGACGCCGATGGCGACAACGACGGCGGCAAAAAGGCAACACCTGCAGCCCCCACACCGCAAGTCTCCAAGCCCACCGAGACCATGGGCAACAACGTGAACACCTACGCTTAGACAGCCATTGCTGTAGTGCCCGCCCAGTCTAGTCCGCTGGGTTTGTTGTCAGGGTCCTTGGCGCGATCAATCGTCAACAGAAGCACTTACCAGCACAATTGCAGCGTTGATCTCACTGGTCTCCTGCGCGGCAGGATCCTCGCGTAACTGGTTGATCAAAGTGAGTGCACCGAACAAAGCGATTGCCAAGGTGGAAGCGTAGACGGCCTTCATGGTGCGTACTCCAAAACGATGCAGACAATTTCCGGTGAATACGCAAAGAGCATGCCCATTCAGTGGCTCTACGTCCAATTCGCCCCACCACGTTGCAAACACGGCATCTGACGTCGCACACCATTGCTCAAGATCCCACCGCCCCAGCCTTAATCGGGATCACATCCGCGCCCCTGGCCAGCCTATCCAGGTAGTCAGCCCACTGTTGCACCAGCTCAAACCGTTGTTTCAGATACTGTGTGCGGTTGTAGCTGCGACCATTCGCATCTTTCACGGCGTGGGCCAGGTTCGCCTCGATGGCCAGTGGATCAAGATTCAATTCGTCCACCAGCATGGTGCGCGCGCTCGCCCGAAAACCGTGCCAGGTCTGCTCCTTGCCAAACCCCAGCGCGTACAGGCCGCTGCGCACGGAGTTGTCTGAAATGGGCCGGTCGTGGCTACGTTCGCCGGGGAACACGTACACACCGTGCCCCGTCAATGGCTGGATTGCACGAAGCAACGCAACGGCCTGAGTGGGCAGTGGCACCGTGTGAGCCTCGCCCTGCTCTTTCTCCAGCTTCGTGCGCTTCATCATCATGCTGGGGATGGTCCAGAGGCCTGCGTCCAGATCGAGCTCTGCCCACTCCATCATGCGTAGGTTGCCAGGCCTTTGGTAGAGCATGGGCGCAAGCTGCAAAGCCGTGCGAACGATCGGGCCGCCTTTGTAGGTCTGGATTGCCCGCAACAGCTCCCCAAAACGCTTGGGTTCGACGATTGCCGCAAAGCTGTTGCCGCGGTATGGAGTCAGGCGCTTTTTCAAACCTTCCGTGATGTTGCGCTGCTGCACGTCGGCCGTGGGGAGCCAGTAGTCCCAAACCTGCCTGGCGAGCATCAAAGCCCGGTCTGCCGTCTCCAGGGCTCCCCGGTCTTCGACTTTCTGCAGCACGGCCAGTAGTTCCATCGCGTGAATTTCCACAATCGGCCGCTCACCTATCCACGGGAACAGGTCACGCTCCAACTGCCGGAGCATGCGGTCAGCATGGCTTGGGCTCCATTGAGGCGCCTGTTTGCCATACCACTCCAGTGCGATCGCCTTGAACGTGTCGCCGCCGGTGCGGGTAGCTTTCAGCTTTTCGATCTTGCGAACCTGCACCGGATCGCTGCCGGATGCTTTTTGCAGCTTTGCCGCGTCCCTTGCATTGCGAGCTTCCTTCAGGCTGGTGTCGGGGTAGCTACCCAAGGCCAATTGCTTTTCTTTCCCGCTTGCCCGGTATTTCAGAAACCAGCGCTTCGACCCCGCCGGGCTCACCTGAAGGTACATCCCACCGGAATCGGAAAAGCGGGCCTGTTTCTTGTCAGGCGGGCAAACAGCATTCCTACAGTCGGCATCGGTCAGTGGCATGGGGGTACGGTTCTTGGTGGGGGTATGGCTTTGGGGGTACAGCATCGAAATTCGACTAATTTCGCCTTTTCTCCCCCCGTTTGTACCCCCAACATGGTTTGGCAGTCAATAGCGGTCTTTGGTGCCTACTAGAGCGTAAGTGACTGATTTTCCAAAGAAAAAGGCCGCCAAGCGGTTAATCTTGGCGGCCTTTGTCAGGGGGTATGGTGGAGCTGGGGGGATTTGAACCCCCGTCCGCAAACCTTCTTCGAACAGTTCTACATGTGTAGCCGTCTGATTTGGATCTCGCCCCTCATATCGCGCAGTGGCACGCTATACAAGACGCCAGCAACCTATTTTCTCGACCCGCCCTAAGTTACCCAGAACGGACCCAGCCGAATGAAATTACCCCACAGCCTGGACGGCTTGCGCCGCCCTTGCCCAGCCTATCGGCTTGCTGTTGTGAGGCTCACGTGCAATTAAGCAGCGAGTGCGAAACGTTCGTCGTTTGCAGTTAGTTTGTTTGAATCTGTTTTACGAGCGCATTCAGCTCGACATGCCCTGCTGCGCGTCCGAATCCACGTCGAAACCAGTGCAGCCCCTCAGACCTTATTTTAGGCCGCTTGCAGCCATTGCAAGAGCTCCATTGGAGAATTAATCCGGATATCTGCCCCCCAGGATGCCGTATCAGACTTCTCCCCCAAGTATCCGTAGTCTGCGGCCACAGTCCCCATGCCCGCGGCACGACCGGCCACAATATCCCTTTCATCGTCTCCCACATAGACGCAACGCCCAGGAATCACCCCCAAACGGCGCGCCGCTTCCAGCAAGGGCTCTGGATGAGGTTTGGAGTACGGAGTTGTGTCTCCGCTGATCACCGTACTGGCTGTTGCAAATAAAGGCATTGCGCGCGTCAAGGGATCAGTAAAGCGTGCGGACTTGTTAGTCACCACGCCCCAAAGCAGCCCGCGTCGTCTCAAATCGTCGAGCATGTCGGCAATTCCCTCAAACACATAAGTGCGCTGAGTCATGCAGGCTTCGTAATTGCTGAAGAACTCCTCCCGGAGCGCCTCGAATTCGGCATCCTTTGGTGTCAATCCAAAGGCCACAGACAGCATCCCTCGAGCACCTGCGCCGGCCATGTGGCGATATGCCTCCAGTGGCAAAGATGGCAGACCGCGGCTTACCCGCATCTGATCTGCCGCTGCGCCCAAATCAGGGGCGCTGTCTATCAAAGTGCCGTCCAGATCAAACAGCACGGCGGTCACGTTCTCAAAACGCATGGGGGTTACGCCATTGGCCTTTGCGTGGCGATCAGGTAGTTCACACTGGTATCACTATTGAGCCAGTAGCGCTTGGTCAAAGGGTTGTAAGACATACCCTTTGTGTGGCGCAAATCCAACTCCGCTCCTCGACAATAGGACGCCAACTCGTTGGGACGCACCATTTTTGCGTATTCATGCGTACCTCTGGGCAGCATATTGAGCACATATTCGGCACCCACAATGGCCAGCAGGAAGGATTTTGCACTGCGATTGAGCGTTGAAAAGAAGACCCAGCCGCCCGGCTTCACCAAAGTCGCGCAGGCCTTGACGATAGACGCCGGGTCTGGAACGTGCTCCAACATCTCCATGCAGGTAACCATGTCAAATTGGGCAGGAGCCTCTTCAGCCAGCGCCTCGGCACTTACCTCGCGGTAGCTGACGTTCGGCGTCTGGGCTTCCATGGCATGCAGTTGTGCGACCCTCAATGCCTTGGTAGACAAATCGATGCCCAAAGCCTGCGCCCCTTTACGTGCAAGGGAGTCGGTCAATATGCCGCCGCCGCAACCGACGTCCACTGTCTTCAATCCCTGAACCGGACAAATGCCGTTGATCCATTCCAGGCGCAGGGGGTTGATCTGATGCAAGGGCCGGAATTCACTCTCCCGGTCCCACCAGCGGTGGGCGAGATCCGAGAATTTGGCCAATTCGGCCGGGTCAGCGTTGACGTGTGTGTTCATGCGTGCATTATCCATCGGCCATGAAAAAAGCCCGCCGAAGCGGGCTCTTTCACTAAGTGGACTAAGCCAGATTAGTTGGCACGTGTTCCAACCACTTCGATTTCAACGCGGCGGTTCTTGGCGCGTCCTTCAGAAGTCTTGTTGTCAGCAACGGGGTTCTTCTCGCCCTTGCCTTCGGTGTACACGCGGTTCTTTTCGATGCCCTTGGACACCAGGTAAGCCTTGACAGCTTCAGAACGTGCAACCGACAGCTTCTGGTTGTATGCGTCGGTACCAACAGAGTCGGTGTGACCCACTGCAATGATCACTTCCAGGTTGATGGCCTTGACCTTGCTCACCAGATCGTCCAACTTGGCCTTGCCTTCGGGCTTGAGCACGGACTTGTCAAAGTCGAAGAAAGCTTCAGCAGCGTAAGTGACCTTGGCGGGAGCTGCAACTACGGGAGCAGGTGCTGGTGCAGCAGCCTTGGGAGCTGGCGCGGGAGCAGCTGCCGGAGCGGGTGCAGGTGCAGGAGCGGGAGCTGGTTCGGCAGCCTTGGGAGCAATCGCGCCATCACAATCGGGAGCAGCAGTTGCGGGAGTCCAGCTTCCATCGCGCCAGCATTCACCAGCAGCGTCTTTCCAGACATCGCCAGCGCCGCTTTTCCAGTTATGGATTTCTTGAGCGCCCGCCACGGAAGCAAGTGCTGCGGTAGCGATGACAATTGCCACTTTATTGATTAGTTTCATGACTTTCCTTTGTACTGAGCAAACTGCAGCGGGGCTGCGATTAAATTGAAAACGTCCTGATTGGCTTCCTCAGCCCCAGAGCGTTAGCCACCATTGTGCCACAGTCGCAGCAATTTTCCTAAGCATATGCCCGGGAAACCATATGCAAAAAACACCTTATTACAGGTTGAGGCACCGGGCAAACCACGCCAGAAGGTGGAACGTACAATGTCGGGTTGTCCCAGACATAGCCACAATCCTCCATGACCCAGTTCGCCAAAGAAACCCTGCCCATCAGCCTCGAAGAGGAAATGCGGCGCAGTTACCTAGACTACGCCATGAGCGTGATTGTGGGTCGCGCTTTGCCCGACGCACGGGATGGCCTCAAGCCGGTGCACAGACGTGTGTTGTTTGCCATGCACGAACTCAACAACGACTGGAATAGGGCCTACAAAAAGTCGGCCCGTATCGTCGGTGACGTGATCGGTAAATACCACCCGCACGGCGACCAATCCGTGTATGACACCATTGTGCGGATGGCCCAGGATTTTTCCATGCGCCATATGCTGGTCGATGGCCAGGGCAATTTCGGCTCGGTAGATGGCGACAACGCGGCGGCCATGCGGTACACCGAAATCCGGCTGGCCAAGATCGCACACGAGTTGCTGGCCGATCTGGACAAGGAAACGGTGGACTTCGGGCCGAACTATGACGGTTCAGAAAAAGAGCCGCTGGTGTTGCCGACCCGCATCCCCAACCTGCTGGTCAATGGCTCCGGCGGTATCGCCGTGGGTATGGCCACCAACATCCCGCCCCACAATCTGAATGAAGTCGTTGATGCCTGCCTGCACATGCTTCGCAACCCCGAAGCCAGCATTGATGACTTGATGGACATTATTCCGGCGCCAGACTTCCCAACCGCCGGCATTATTTACGGCATCAATGGGGTCAAGGAAGGCTATCGCACCGGTCGTGGCCGCGTGGTGATGCGAGCCCGTTGCCATTTTGAAGACATTGACAAAGGTCAACGCCAAGCCATCATCGTGGATGAGCTGCCCTACCAGGTCAACAAGAAGACGCTGCAGGAACGTATGGCCGAACTGGTGCACGAAAAGAAGATCGAAGGCATCAGCCACATCCAAGACGAGTCCGACAAATCTGGCATGCGGTTGGTGATCGAGCTCAAGCGCGGTGAAGTGCCGGAAGTTGTGCTGAACAACCTCTATAAACAGACCCAGCTGCAAGACACCTTCGGCATCAACATGGTGGCCCTGGTCAACGGCCAGCCCAAGCTGTGCAATCTGAAAGACCTGATCGAGGTCTTCCTGAATCACCGGCGCGAAGTGGTGACACGCCGCACAGTGTTCAACTTGCGCAAGGCGCGTGAACGCGGACATGTGCTGGAAGGCCTGGCCGTGGCGCTGGCCAACATCGATGAATTCATCCGCATCATCCGCGAATCACCCACACCGCCGGTGGCCAAGGTCGAGTTGATGAACCGCCCTTGGGACAGCCAGTTGGTGCGCGAGATGCTCACCCGCACCCGTGCGGACGGAGGCGTGGTGAATGCCGATGACTACCGGCCAGACGGTCTGGAAAAGCAGTACGGTATGGGCTCCGACGGCCTGTATCGCCTGTCTGACACGCAAGCCCAGGAAATTCTGCAGATGCGTCTGCAACGCCTGACTGGGCTGGAGCAGGACAAGATCGTGGCCGAGTACAAGGAAGTCATGGCCGAGATCGAAGACCTGCTGGACATTCTGGCCAAGCCTGAGCGCGTCTCCACCATCATTGGTGAAGAGCTGGGCCACGTCAAACAGGAATTCGGCCAGACCAAGCTGGGCGCGCGTCGCAGTCTGGTCGAGCACTCCTCTTTTGACCTATCCACCGAAGATCTGATCACCCCCACCGACATGGTGGTGACCATGAGCCACAGTGGCTATATCAAGAGCCAGCCATTGGGCGAATACCGGGCGCAAAAGCGTGGTGGCCGTGGCAAGCAGGCCACCGCCACCAAGGAAGACGATTGGGTCGACCAGCTCTTCGTGGCCAACACCCACGACTACATCCTGTGCTTCTCCAACCGGGGCCGCCTGTACTGGCTCAAGGTCTGGGAAGTTCCGCAGGGATCGCGCGGATCGCGCGGCCGCCCTATCGTCAACATGTTCCCGCTGCAGGACGGTGAAAAGATCACGGTGGTACTTCCGCTTACCGGAGAGAAGCGCAGCTTCCCTGCCGACCAGTATGTGTTCATGGCCACCAGCATGGGCACGGTCAAGAAGACCGCGCTTGATGAATTCAGCAACCCGCGCAAGGCCGGCATCATTGCCGTGGACCTGGACGAAGGTGACTACCTGATTGGTGCGGCACTGACCGACGGCAAGCACGACGTGATGCTGTTCAGCGATGGTGGCAAGGCAGTGCGCTTTGATGAAAACGATGTGCGCCCCATGGGCCGCAATGCCCGTGGCGTGCGCGGCATGATGCTCGAAGACGGCCAGGGCGTGATCGCTATGCTGGTTGCCGAAGACGAAGAGCAAAGCGTTCTGACCGCCACCGAAAACGGTTATGGCAAACGCACCAGCATCACCGAGTACACCCGCCATGGACGCGGCACCAAGGGGATGATTGCCATCCAGCAATCCGAGCGCAACGGCAAGGTCGTTGCAGCCACCTTGGTGCATGTGGATGACGAGATCATGCTCATCACCGACAAGGGCGTGCTGGTTCGTACCCGCGTCGCAGAAATCCGTGAACTGGGTCGCGCGACTCAGGGTGTCACTCTTATTGGTCTGGACGAAGGCTCCAAGCTGAGCGGTCTGCAGCGCATCGTGGAAAACGATGCCCAGGCGGCAGATGCGGACGAGGGCCCTGCAGACGAAACCGCATAACAGAGGCGGGACGAATGCAACGCCCATACAACTTTTCCGCCGGACCTGCGACCCTGCCGCAGGAAGTCCTGACCCAGGCCGCTGACGAGATGCTCAACTGGCCGGATGCCAGCGGCAAGCGCTGCGGCATGGGCGTGATGGAAATGAGCCACCGTGGCAAGGAATTCATTTCCATCTACACGCAGGCGGAGGCCGATCTGCGTGAGCTGCTTGCGGTGCCAGCCAACTTCCAAATTCTGTTCATGCAAGGCGGCGGACTGGCCGAAAACGCCATCGTCCCGCTGAACCTCAGCACTCTGAGGTCAGGCGCTTCGCAAACCGGCGGTGCCGACTTTGTGCTGACCGGCAGCTGGAGCGAGAAGTCTTTTACGGAAGCTGGCAAGTACTGCAACGCACACATTGCCGCAAGTGGCAAGTCTGAAGGCTTTACCCACATCCCGGCACCACAGACCTGGGAGCTCAGCGAGAGCGCCAGCTATGTGCACATCTGCTCCAACGAGACTATCAACGGTATCGAATTCCATACGCTGCCCGATCTGAAAGCGCTGGGCTCCAAGGCCGAATTGGTCATCGACTTCTCCTCCCATGTCGCTTCGCGCGGCGTGGACTGGAGCCGCGTGGGATTGGCTTTTGGCGGCGCCCAGAAGAATCTGGGCCCGGCGGGACTGACATTGGTGGTGGTACGTGAAGATCTGCTGGGCCATGCAATGGCCATCTGCCCCAGCGCGTTCAACTACCAGACCGTCGCCAAGAACCAGTCGATGTACAACACGCCGCCTACCTACGCCATCTACATGGCGGGGCTGATTTTCCAATGGCTCAAACGCCAGGGTGGTGTGGTGGCCATGGAAGCAGCCAACAAGGCCAAGGCAGAGTTGTTGTACCGCACCATTGATGCGTCTGGACTGTATTTCAATAGGGTGCAGAAGGAATGCCGCTCACATATGAACGTGCCTTTCTTCTTGCGCGACGAGTCGTTGAACGAGGCCTTTCTCATCGGCGCCAAGGACGCTGGCCTGCTCCAGCTCAAGGGGCACAAGTCAGTTGGCGGCATGCGCGCCAGCATCTACAACGCCATGCCGCTCGAAGGTGTGCAGGCGCTGGTTTCCTATATGCAAGAGTTTGAACGGACCCACGGTTAGAGCACTATGGCCAAAACGCTTTCCGAATTGCGCGTCCTGATCGACGCTGTAGACCAGGAGCTGTTAGCAGCCCTCAACCGCCGCGCCTCCTTGGCCAACGAAGTGGGTGAAATCAAGCGCGCCGAAGGTTCTGCCGTCTTCCGTCCTGAGCGCGAAGCCCAGGTCATCCATGGTGTGCAGAGTGCCAACAAGGGCCCCATCAAGGACTCCAGTCTGGCGCTGATCTGGCGCGAAATCATGTCTGCCTGCCGCGCGCTGGAAGCACCCCAGCGCGTGGCCTACCTGGGCCCCAAGGGCACGTATAGCGAAGAAGCAGCCCTGCGCTTCTTTGGCTCCAGCATCCAGCACGTGCCCTGTGCCAATTTTGACGAAGTGTTCCATGCTGCGTCCTCGGGCGCAGCGGAGTTCGGCGTCATCCCGGTGGAGAACAGTACCGAAGGCGTGGTGACGCGCTCGCTTGATCTGCTGCTGAACTCACCGCTGCACATCGTCGGCGAAATCAGCCTGCTGGTGCGTCACCATTTGCTGCGCACCCAGGCTTCGCTGGAGAACATCGAAGTCGTGCTGGCCCATCCGCAGGCCCTGGCGCAGTGCCAGCAGTGGCTCAGCACGCACCTGCCCAATGCCGAGCGCAGGGCCGTATCCAGCAATGCTGAAGGCGCGCGCCTGGCAGCCGCCAACCCGGCCTGGGCCGCCATTGCCAGTGAGCGTGCCGGAGCCGAGTTCGGTCTGCACACGGCAGCACAAGCCATTCAGGACGAGGCCTTCAACCGTACACGTTTTGTCATGGTCTGCCTGCCTGCCGTCATGCCGGCACCCGAGGCCTCCGGCAAGGACTGCACCAGCCTGGTTGTGTCTGTGCCCAACCGTCCCGGTGCGGTGCACGACATGCTGGTGCCGCTCAAGGAGCATGGCGTATCCATGACCCGCTTTGAATCCCGCCCGGCCCGCTCCGGCCAGTGGGAGTACTTTTTCTACATTGATCTGCAAGGCCATCCGTCCGAGCCCAATGTCGCTGCCGCCTTGCAGGACCTGCGTGGTATTTGTGCTTTCTACAAAGTGCTGGGCACCTACCCACTTGCCGACTAGCCGACACAGGAACGCACATGTTTGAACAGCTTGGATTGATCGGATGCGGCCTGATGGGCGGATCTTTCGCCCTGGCGCTGAAGAATGCCGGGTTGGTCAAACGCGTGGTGGGATACAGCAAATCGCCCAGCACCACCGAGCGCGCCCGCAAGATGGGCATCATCGATATCGAAGCGCCCTCTGCGCTGCTGGCAGTCTCTGGAGCAGACATTGTCTTGATTGCCGTGCCGGTGGCAGCCACAGAAGCCAGCTTCAAGGCCATCAAGCACTTGGTCACGCCCGACATGCTGATCATGGACGTGGGATCGACCAAACGCGATGTGGTGGATGCCGCCCGGCGCGCCCTGCGTGAGCACGTGGATTTGTTTGTGCCAGCCCATCCGATTGCAGGCAAGGAAGTTTCCGGTGTGGAACACTCCGATCCCGACCTGTACGTCGGCAAGCAGGTCATCCTCACTCCCACTGAACGCACTGCGGCGCCGCAGCTGCAAAAGGCCATCGAGGTCTGGAGCCGCCTGGGTTGCAACGTGCAGACCATGTCACCGGAGCAACACGACGCTGCCTTCGCGTCAGTCAGCCACCTGCCGCATCTGATTGCCTTTGCGCTCATGAACGCCATATCCGGCCAACCCCAAGGCAAGGAATACCTGTCCCTGGCCGGCCCCGGCTTTCGGGACTTCACCCGCATTGCGGCCAGCGAGCCCAAAGTCTGGCGCGACATCTTGCTGTCCAACCGGGAAGAGTTGCTGGCGCAAAGCCAGCTTTTTCAACGCAGCCTGCAGGCGCTGGAAGCCATGATTTCCAGCAGCGATGCCCAAGGTCTGGAAAGTCTGATTGAACAGGCCAGCCTGACCCGCGCCCAATGGAGCATGAACTCCAGAAACAAATCCTGATGTTTTCCACCGCCTTTCTCGACCTCCCCCCGCTACGCGGAGCTTCCGGCACCGTCACCCTGCCCGGCTCCAAGAGCATCTCCAACCGGGTGTTGCTACTGGCCGCCCTGTGCGAGGGCAAGACCGCCATCCACGATCTGCTGGACAGTGACGACACCCGCGTGATGCTGGTGGCACTCCGGACACTGGGGTGCCAGATCAACCAAAGCGGCAGCACGGTGGAGATCGCCGGTTTGGGCGGCAAGCTGCTCAATGCCCAAGCCAAGCTGTTCCTGGGCAACGCCGGCACAGCAATGCGCCCGCTCACGGCGGCTTTGGCTGTACTGGGTGGCGACTTTGAACTGGGTGGCATTCCGCGCATGCATGAGCGCCCCATTGGTGATCTGGTGGATGCACTGCGTCAACTTGGATGCCACATCGATTACCTGGGTCAGGATGGCTTTCCGCCGCTTCACATCGGCCAGCCCACTCTGTGTCTGGATCAGCCCATTCGGGTACGCGGCGATGTATCCAGCCAGTTCCTGACGGCGCTGCTGATGGCGCTGCCCCTGGTGGCGCAAAAAGACATCGTCATCGAGGTCTTAGGTGAACTGATCTCGCGGCCCTACATCGAGATCACGCTTAACCTGTTGTCCCAATTCGGTGTACAGGTGCAGCGCGATGGTTGGCAGCGCTTCACTATTCCGGCTGGCTGCAAGTTGCGCTCACCCGGTGACCTGCACGTGGAAGCAGACGCGTCCAGCGCCAGCTATTTCATCGCCCTTGGCGCCATAGCCTCGGGTGCGCCGGGCAACAACGGCATTCGCGTGCAAGGTGTGGGTGCCGACTCCATTCAAGGTGACATCCGCTTCATGGAAGCCGCCCAGAAGATGGGTGCACTGATTGAAAGCGGCCCCAACTGGCTGAATATCCGCCGCGGTTCCTGGCCTCTGAAGGCCATTGACCTGGATTGCAACCACATCCCGGATGCCGCCATGACACTGGCGGTCATGGCCTTGTACGCCCGAGGCACCACCACTCTGCGCAATATCGCCAGCTGGCGCGTCAAGGAAACGGATCGCATCGCGGCCATGGCAACCGAGTTGCGCAAGTTGGGGGCCACGGTGGAAGAAGGTTCCGACTTCATCCGCGTGACACCGCCAGCAGATGCAGGTCATTGGAAGGCCGGAACCATTCACACCTATGACGACCACCGCGTTGCCATGTGTTTTTCACTGGCCGCCTTCAACCCGGCCGGATTGCCCGTACGCATTGAAGACCCCAAGTGTGTGGCCAAGACCTTTCCCGACTACTTCGAAACGCTGTTTTCCGTGGCGCACGCAGACACGCAGCGCATCCCCGTGCTGTGCATGGATGGCCCGACCGCTTCCGGCAAAGGAACCCTGGCAGCAGAGCTGGCGCGAATCCTGGGTTACCACTTCCTGGACTCCGGCTCCCTCTACCGCATCACCGGACTGGTTGCGATGCGCGCTGGAATTTCGTTGGAAGTCGCCAACCAGGAGCGCATTGCAGCCATCGTGCGCGCCCTGCCTATCCGCTTTGAGGGCAGCCGCATCCTGCTGCAATCCTCTGACGGCAGCGAAGACGTGAGCGATGCCATCCGTACCGAAGAAGCGGGCATGAATGCGTCCAAGGTCTCCGCTTTTCCCATGGTGCGAGAGGCCCTGGTCGACTTCCAGCGTAATTTCCGCAAGTTGCCCGGCCTGGTTGCCGATGGGCGCGACATGGGAACCGTCATTTTCCCGACTGCCCCGCTCAAGGTGTTTCTCACCGCCAGCGCCGCATGCCGCGCGGAACGCAGATATAAGCAGTTGATTTCAAAGGGAATTTCAGCTACACTGCAAGACCTTCGTGCCGACTTGGAAGCGCGCGATGCGCGGGACACAACCCGCAGCGTTGCACCTTTGAAGCCGGCTGAGGATGCCAAGCTGCTCGACAACTCGGATCTGACGGTCGGAAAATCCGTCGAAATCGTGTTGGAGTGGTGGCAAGGCAAGCAGCCTTTCAGGTCCGCCTGAAGGGTTGAACCGGAAAAGCAAAGGCTCACGCCTTTGCGTGGCCCCCAAGGCTCACCTCGCGCGGCAGCGCACTGGCCAAGGGGATCGATAACTTAACCCCGTGGTGCAAACCACAAACTACATGTCTGAATCTTTCGCAGCCCTATTTGAAGAATCCCTGCAACGCTCCGAGATGCGTACAGGTGAAGTGATCACCGCTGAAGTCGTTCGTATCGAGCACAGCTTCGTCGTTGTCAACGCCGGACTCAAGTCCGAAGCCTACGTGCCAATCGAAGAGTTCAAGAGTGACAAGGGCGAAATCGAAGTCCAGGTTGGCGACTTCGTGTCCGTGGCCATCGACTCCGTTGAAAACGGCTATGGCGACACCATCCTCTCCCGCGACAAGGCCAAGCGTCTGGCTTCCTGGATGAGCCTGGAAAAGGCCCTGGAATCCGGCGAATTCGTCACCGGCACCACCTCTGGCAAGGTCAAGGGCGGCCTGACCGTTCTGGTCAATGGCATCCGCGCTTTCCTGCCCGGCTCCCTCGTCGACACACGTCCTACTAAGGATCTGTCTCCGTACGAAAACAAGACCATGGAATTCAAGGTCATCAAGCTGGATCGCAAGCGCAACAACGTGGTGCTGAGCCGCCGCGCTGTGGTGGAAGCATCCATGGGCGAAGAGCGCGCCAAGCTGATGCACACCCTGAAAGAAGGTTCTGTGGTGCAAGGCGTGGTCAAGAACATCACCGAATACGGTGCGTTCGTGGACCTGGGCGGCATCGACGGCCTGCTGCACATCACTGACATGGCATGGCGCCGTGTCCGTCACCCCTCTGAAGTGGTGCAAGCCGGTCAGGAAATCACCGCCAAGATCCTCAAGTTCGATACCGAAAAGAACCGCGTGTCCCTGGGCCTCAAGCAAATGGGCGACGATCCCTGGATGGGCGTCAACCGCCGCTACCCCCAAGGTACCCGCATGTTCGGCAAGATCACCAACATCGCCGACTACGGCGCGTTTGTGGAACTCGAACCCGGTATCGAAGGTCTGGTGCACGTGTCCGAAATGGACTGGACCAACAAGAACGTTGCGCCTTCCAAGATCGTTGCCCTGGGTGACGAAGTCGAAGTCATGGTTCTGGAAATCGACGAAGACAAGCGTCGCATCTCCCTGGGCATGAAGCAATGCAAGGCCAACCCCTGGCAAGAATTTGCCCAGAACACCAAGCGCGGCGACCGCGTCAAGGGCCCGATCAAGTCGATCACCGACTTCGGCGTGTTCGTGGGTCTGGCTGCCGGTATCGACGGCCTGGTGCACCTGTCCGACCTGTCCTGGAACGAGCCCGGCGAAACCGCCGTGCGCGAATACAAGAAGGGCCAGGAAGTGGAAGCTCTGGTGCTGGCCGTGGACGTGGACCGCGAACGCATCTCCCTGGGCATCAAGCAACTCGACTCCGATCCTTTCACCACCTTCGTGTCGATCAATGACAAGGGCCAGACCGTTACCGGTAAGGTCAAGACCGTTGACGCCAAGGGCGCTGAGATCGACCTGGGTGACGACATCATCGGTTACCTGCGCGCCTCCGAAATCAGCCGCGACCGCGTGGAAGACGCTCGCAACGTGCTGAAGGAAGGCGACGAAGTGACCGCTGTGGTGGTGAATGTGGATCGCAAGACCCGCAACATCCAGTTGTCCATCAAGGCTAAGGACATGGCTGACCAGAACGAAGCCATGCAATCCCTGAGCCAACAGTCGGCTCGCGAAAATGCTGGTACGACCAGCCTGGGCGCTTTGCTGCGCGCCAAGCTGGACAATAACTAATCTTTAGCTGTTGACCGATTGAACGGCCGGTGCGGTATTTGCACCGGTCGTTTTTTCTTACCCCTACCTATTGCACCCACAGATGACCCGCTCCGACCTCGTTGAAGAACTGGCCAATCGTTTCGGTCAACTGACCCACCGCGACGCCGAGTTTGCTGTCAAGGCCATTCTGGACGCCATGAACGACGCGCTGGTACGTGGACACCGCATAGAAATCCGTGGCTTTGGCAGCTTCTCCATCAACCGCCGCCCTCCCCGCATCGGACGCAATCCGCGCAGCGGCGAAAGTGTGGCCATTCCTGAAAAGCGGGTGCCGCATTTCAAACCCGGCAAGGCTCTGCGTGAGGCAGTGGACCAACGCACCGCCGAAATGGAACTGGTGCTGGAAACCAGGCGCAAGGCTTGACCCCCGGCTAGTAGAATCACCTCAGCCCCGAGGAGATCAATGAAACCAATTGCATGGCTCTTTAAGTGGACACTTAAAGCAGCCATTTTTTTTACCCTGTTCGCATTCGCACTCAATAACCAGGGCGACGTGACGGTGCGCTTCTTCTTCGGACAGAAGTGGACCGCGCCCATGGTGCTCGTCGTCTTGGGCGCTTTCGCGCTCGGTGTGCTGATCGGGGTACTGGGCATGGCTCCGCGCTGGTGGCGCCAGCACCGCAGCACCCAGGCCGTCGTACAACCGCCTGCCGAAGCGCCGGCAAAGAAGCCTGTTGCAGCAGCCTCCGCAGTCTCGGACTACAGCGACTCGAACCTCCATGGAGTTTGATTTCAGCTTGCTGCTGCTGGCATTACCAGTAGTGTTTCTGTTAGGGTGGCTGGCCTCTCGCCTGGATCTGCGCCAGTTGCGCCTGGAAAGCCACCAGGCGCCAAAGGCCTATTTCAAGGGTCTGAATTTTCTGCTCAATGAGCAGCAGGACCAGGCCATTGACGCCTTCATCGAGGCGGTACAAAGTGATCCGGACACCTCCGAATTGCACTTCGCGTTGGGCAACCTGTTTCGCCGCCGCGGCGAGTACGAGCGCGCGGTGCGTGTGCACCAGCATCTGCTATCGCGCGGCGACTTGGTTGCAGACGACCGCCACCGCGCCCAGCACGCGCTGGCCCTGGATTACCTCAAGGCCGGCCTGCTCGATCGGGCCGAAGAGGCCTTGCTCAAGCTCGAGGGCACGCGATTTGAGGCCCAGGCACGACTGGCTCTGCTGGCCAATTACGAGCGCTCTCGCGACTGGGAGCATGCTGCAGGCATTGCCAGCAAGCTCGAAGCGGCAGGTCAAGGCAGTTTTGCCGGCCGACAGGCGCATTACCTATGCGAACAGGCAGCTGCACGGGTAACGGGACAGCAGCCCGCCGAGGCCATGTCCTTGCTGCGCCAGGCCATGGAAACCGCGCCCCAGGCGCCCCGTCCGCGCATGGATCTGGCCACCCTGCAACGCGCTCAGGGAAACCACGAAGCCGCCCTGGCCACGCTGACCGAGGCCATGCTGCAATCACCGGCTGCAACGCCCCTGATCGCGCCCCTGTTGGCAGACGCAGCCATTGCCGCGCACGCCATTGCTCCGGCGCTGGCACTGCTCAAGACACGTTACGA
The DNA here is from genome assembly GCF_038784515.1 of Rhodoferax sp. GW822-FHT02A01. Classification (NCBI taxonomy): domain Bacteria; kingdom Pseudomonadati; phylum Pseudomonadota; class Betaproteobacteria; order Burkholderiales; family Comamonadaceae; genus Rhodoferax; species Rhodoferax sp. GW822-FHT02A01. The sequence goes on along the minus strand of NZ_CP152376.1, from coordinate 3,674,250 downwards.
ACAAAGCGCCTGCATCGACGTGCTGGATGCCATCGTCAACCTGGAGGCGGCCAATGGTGACAACGCGGTCACCGCGCGCCAGTGGTACGCACGTCACCTCGAAAAAGAGCCCTCGCTGGTGGCCGCAGCCAAGTGGATTGCTGGCGAAAAGCTGGAGCACGAACAGTTTCACCCCCAGGTGCAGCGCGCGCTGGACCATGCCGTCAAACCCCTTACCCGCTATCGCTGTGCGGCCTGCGGCTTTGAAGCCAAACGGCACTTCTGGCAATGCCCGGGATGCCAGGCGTGGGACAGCTATCCGGCTTTGCGAGTGGAAGAACTTTAGACAAGACTGGCGTCGTTGATGACCATTACAAAAGAACAAATTGCCAAGGCCCGCGTACTCGTGGTGGGCGACGTGATGCTGGACCGCTATTGGTACGGTGCGGTGGACCGCATCAGCCCTGAGGCACCGGTGCCCGTGGTGCGCGTCACCCGCGAAGAGGAGCGCGCCGGCGGTGCCGCCAACGTGGCCTACAACGCCGTGAGTCTGGGCGCGCATGCCAGCCTGTTGACTGTGGTCGGTGACGATGACGCCAGTCACCACCTGGAAGACCTGGTCGCCAACACCGGCATCGAAACCTATTTCGGCCGCGATGCCGACCTCAAGACCACCGTCAAGCTCCGCGTCATCGGCAGGCAGCAGCAGCTCATCCGCCTGGACTTCGAGAACACGCCCAAGAATGAAATCCTGGCCGGGCAAACCGCGACCTTTGAAAACATATTGCCTGCGCACAACGCCGTCCTGTTCTCCGACTACGGCAAGGGTGGTCTGGCCCATGTGGTGGACATGATTTCGCGCGCCCGCGCCTTGGGCAAGCCGATACTGGTAGATCCCAAGGGCAGCGACTATGCGCGCTACCAGAACGCCACGGTCATCACGCCCAACCGTGCCGAGCTGCAGCAGGTCATCGGGCATTGGACTGACGAAGCCGATCTACGCACCAAGGCACATAATCTGCGCACACAACTGCATCTGGATGCCGTCTTGCTCACGCGCAGCGAAGAAGGCATGACCCTGTTTGATGCCAACGGCGAACTCCACGTGAGCGCACAGGCCCGCGAAGTGTTCGACGTCACAGGTGCCGGTGACACCGTCATCGCCACCATGGCCGTGCTGGTGGGCGCTGGCATGAGCCTGCGCGAAGCCATGCCCCTGGCCAACCGTGCCGGTGGTATCGTGGTGGGCAAATTTGGAACGGCTACCGTGTCTTACGAGGAACTATTTGCATGACCCGCATCGTTGTAACCGGAGCTGCCGGGTTCATTGGCAGCAACATCATCAAAGGTCTGAATGCACGCGGCATCGACGACGTCATTGCCGTGGACGACCTCACCCAGGGCGACAAGTTCCGCAACATTGCCGACCTGAAAATCTCCGACTATGTGGACACCGATGACTTCTACAGCGCCTACGCCGGTGGACATTTCGGCCAGGTGGAAGCCGTCTTCCACGAAGGGGCCTGTAGTGACACCATGGAGCAGGATGGCAAGTACATGATGGGTAACAACTACACCCTGTCATGGAACCTGTTCCAGGCCTGCCAGAAGCGCGGCGCCCGGCTGCTGTATGCCTCGTCCGCCGCCACCTACGGCGGCTCCGACACCTTCCGCGAAGACCCCGCCTTTGAAGCGCCGCTGAACGTGTATGGCTACTCCAAGTTGCTGTTTGACCAGCGCATGCGCCGCGAATGCGGTGTGCATTTTGAGCGCACCAAGGCGGGCCGCACGCACCAGGTGGTGGGTTTTCGCTACTTCAACGTCTACGGTCCGCGGGAGCAGCACAAGGCACGCATGGCCAGTGTGGCCTTTCACCAGTTCAACCAGTTCAAGGCCGAGGGACGGGTCAAGCTGTTTGGGGAATACGGCGGCTATGCGCCTGGTGGCCAGATGCGCGACTTCGTCTTCATCGATGACGTGGTGGCGGTCAACCTCTGGTTCTTTGACCATCCCGAGCAATGTGGCATCTTCAATCTGGGCTCTGGCCGCGCACAACCTTTCAACGACGTGGCCAGCTCCGTGGTCAACACCCTGCGCGCCAGCCGTGGTGAAAGTGCGTTGTCGCTGGAGGCCATGGTGCAGCAGGGGTTGCTGGAATACATCGCCTTTCCCGATGCGCTGCGCGGCAAATACCAGTGCTACACCCAGGCTGACCTGAGCGCACTGCGCGCCACCGGCTGCGACCACCAGTTTGTGAATGTGCAGACCGGCGTGGCCAAATACGTGGAATGGCTGTCCCGGAGCTGAGACCCATGTTGAAGTACTTGATGGCCTGCTGGTGCTGTGCGCTGTGCGTATCGGCCATGGCGGTAGAGATCAACAGCGCCAATGAGGCTGAACTCGACAGCGTGAAAGGCCTGGGCCCCAGCAGCACCGCCCGCATTCTGAAAGCGCGCGAGGCGGGTCCGTTCAAAGACTGGGCCGACCTGATGAAACGCGTCAAAGGCATTAAACCCGCCAGTGCCGAGAAGCTGTCTGCCGGAGGCCTCACCGTCAACCAGCAGCCCTATGACTCCAACGGTGCAGAAAGCAAGACGCCATGATGCCTTCCATACTTGCCATATGCGTGGGCGCCAGCCTGGGCGCGCTGGCCCGTTGGCAATTGAGCCTGCTGTTCCTGCCGACATCCATGACCATTCCCGGCACCGTCATCCCGCTGGGCACATTGGCGGCCAATTTGATTGGTGGCTATCTGGTGGGCGTGTGTGTGGCTATTTTTCAGGCACTACCCCAACTGGATCCAGTATGGCGTCTGCTGCTGATCACCGGCTTTCTGGGCGGGCTGACCACCTTCTCCAGCTTCTCTGCGGAAGTGGTTCTCATGTTGATGCAGCAACGTTTCGTGCTGGCAATCGGCACCGTGTGCGTGCACTTGCTGGGCTCTCTCATGCTCACGGTACTTGGGATCAAAACGGTTTCCCTGTTCTTGCCAACGCACTGAAGCGTCAGCATGCTCCATAGGTGACGCCTACGCAGGGTGCACCTACCAGTTAGGTTCAGGCTGCCAGCGCAGCAACCGGCAGCAAATGGCCAAAGCGGGCACGAATGGATGCCTCGATTCCTGCAGCGTCCAGCCCTTGCAAGGCCAGTAGCTTGGCTGGATCCCCGTGTTCGATGAAGCGGTCTTCCAGTCCCAGCTGCAGCACCGGCAGCACGAGATTTGCCGCCTGCAAGGCCTCCAGCACCGCGCTACCGGCACCGCCCATCAGCGCGCCTTCTTCGACGGTCACCAGCGCCTGGTGAGACTGGGCCACGGAAACCAGCAACTCCACATCCAAGGGCTTGACCCAACGCATGTTCACCACCGTGATGCCCAGAGCTTCGGCCACCTTGAGTGCCGGGTACAACAATGTACCAAAGGCCAGGATGGCAATCTTCTGGCCCTGCTTGCGCACAACCCCCATGCCCAGCGCAAGCCCCTCAAGCGAAGGCTGCACAGCCACACCGGCACCAGATCCGCGCGGATAGCGCACCGCCACGGGGTGGTTCTGTGCATAAGCCGTATTGAGCAGCTGGCGGCACTCGTTCTCGTCGGCCGGACAGGCAATGCTCATGTTGGGGATGCAGCGCATGAAAGCGATGTCATAGGCGCCGGCGTGGGTGGCGCCATCCGCTCCGACCAATCCCGCACGGTCGAGCGCAAACACCACGGGCAGGTTCTGGATTGCCACGTCGTGAATCAGTTGGTCGTATGCGCGTTGCAAAAAGGTGGAGTAGATCGCCACCACGGGCTTGAGCCCTTCCGTAGCCAGACCTGCGGCAAAGGTCACAGCGTGTTGTTCCGCAATGCCCACATCGAAGTAGCGTTTGGGAAAGCGCTTCTCAAATTCCACCATGCCGGAGCCCTCGCGCATGGCGGGCGTGATGCCCACCAGTCGATCATCGGCCGCGGCCACATCACATAACCACTGGCCGAAAACCTGGGTAAAGGTCATGGGCGCAGGTACTGTGGCCTTGACCAGGCCCACTGCAGGATCGAACTTTCCAGGACCGTGGTAGGCCACGGGATCGGCCTCGGCCAGCTTGTAGCCCTGGCCCTTCTTGGTCACCACGTGGAGGAACTGCGGGCCCTTGAGGTGCTTGATGTTTTCCAGCGTGGGAATCAGCGAATCCAAGTCATGCCCGTCTATGGGGCCTATGTAGTTAAAGCCGAATTTCTCGAACAGGGTGGCTGGCACCACCATGCCCTTGGCATGCTCTTCAAAGCGCTTGGCCAATTCGAACAGGGGAGGCGCGCCCTTGAGCACAGTCTTGCCCACACTCTTGGCTGCCGCATAGAACTGGCCGCTAAGCAATTGCGCCAGATAGCGGTTCAAGGCCCCGACCGGCGGGCTGATGCTCATGTCGTTGTCGTTGAGGATGACCAGCAAATTGCAGTCCGCAACGCCACCGTTGTTCAATGCTTCAAAGGCCATGCCTGCGGTCATGGCACCGTCGCCAATGATGGCAATGGCGCGCCGGTCCTCGCCCTTGATCTTTGCAGCCAGCGCCATACCCAGTGCCGCCGATATGGATGTGCTGGAATGCGCCGTTCCGAAGGTATCGAACTCGCTCTCGGAGCGCTGCGGGAAGCCACTTAAGCCTCCCAACTGGCGCAGCGTGGGCATGCGATCACGCCGCCCAGTGAGAATCTTGTGCGGATAGGTCTGATGCCCCACATCCCACACCACACGGTCGTGCGGTGTGTTGAACACATAGTGCAAGGCAACCGTCAACTCCACCGTGCCCAGGTTGGAACTCAGGTGTCCGCCCGTGGTAGCCACACTGTTGAGCAAGAACTCCCGCAACTCTTCAGCCAGTGTGTGCAGCTCTGCCCGTGGCAACTTGCGCAGTTCAGCCGGATCGTTGATGGTCTCAAGCAGGGGATAGGATGGGTTCGGCATGTGATTTCTTCTTTTCTACTGCGCGTTCTACGCTCTAGTGTGCGCGATTCACCACCATATCGGCAAGCGCAGCGAGCGCCCGGGTATTGGTCAGGCCACTCTGTTGCAAGGCATGCAAGGCCTGCACCAGCAGTTCCTGCGCATAGGTCTTGCTGCGCTCCAGCCCCATCAGGGACACATAGGTAGGCTTGTCATTGTCTGCATCTTTGCCCGCCGTCTTGCCCAAGGTGGCGGAATCGGCTGTGACATCCAGAATATCGTCCACCACCTGAAACGCCAGTCCGACGGCTGCGCCATAGTCCTGCAGCGCCGCCAATGCGACCGGCGAGGGTGCGCCACAGTATGCGCCCATCACCACACTTCCCTGCAGCAGGGCGCCTGTCTTGAGCTGGTGCATTTCACGCAGCTCGGTTTCATTCAGATGGTGCCCGACACTTGCCAAATCAATCGCCTGACCGCCAGCCATGCCGCCACTGCCGGCGGCACGCGCCAGCAGAGCGCACAAGCGCGCCTGGGTCACGCAGTCCACACCACCTTCAGACGGTGTCAACAGCTCAAACGCCAGCGCCTGCAAGGCGTCTCCTGCCAGCAGGGCACTGGCCTCACCAAATTGCACATGCACCGTGGGCTTGCCACGGCGCAGCACGTCGTTGTCCATGCACGGCATGTCGTCATGCACCAAAGAGTAGGCATGGATCAGCTCTACGGCGCAGGCTGCACGCAACGCGGCTTCGGCACCCTGGGTTGAATCTGCCGCAACGGCTTCATGCGCCGCCATCACCAGGAGCGGACGCAGGCGTTTGCCACCATCCAGAACGGCGTAGCGCATGGCTTCCACCAAAGCAGCAGGCGCTGCATGTCCCACCCCTTTGGGCTCATCCGCATTGATCCAACGGTCCAGCGCGCGTTCCACCTGTTCCAGGCGCGAACGCATCCAGGGTTCCAGGGCAAACACCGGGGCTTGGGATACGGCCATGGTCGCAACCGTCATGACTGAGCCTTCCATGCCTTGAGCGAGCCGTCGTCCAGCACCTTGATCTGGTCTTCTACCGCGGCAAGCTTGTCTCGGCAAAACTGCAGCAGTGCCGCACCGCGCTGATACCCGCTGAGCAACTGGTCCAGGGGCATTTCACCCGACTCCAGGCGACGTACCAGCACTTCAAGCTCTTGCATGGCATCTTCATAGCTTTCAGGCAGTGGCAGGGTTTCTGGCGGCGCGGGTGACGCGGATGCGGTTGTTTGTGGTGCACTGGCCTTGGGCATGGTCTTGAATATTTGGAGTCACGGCAAATCCGCGAGTATCGATTTTAGGCGCTAGCCTTCCAAACAGGACGCCCCTGACGAATTTCAATGGCTGTGGAGCTGGTCAGTAACCTATTGCTACACTGCTCTTCACCATGTCCCACCCGGCAAGCACCACTCTCTTCGTCTTTCCATGAACTGGTTTTCCTGGATTCGCCCGGTCAAGAAAAAGCAGGAAATTGCCCCCGCTGCTGCTGCCCAGCCCATGGAACCTCGAAACGAGATACCTTCCTTGCCAGAGGATGTGCCGGACTTCCTCCCCTGGCTGCTGGATGTCGAACCTTTGCAGGAGATCGAATCGTCCTTTCAGGAGCTTCGCGCATTGGAGGCCGTCAAGAAGACGCTGGCGTTGCCCACCATCCCCCAGAATCTTCTACCGCGGGCCAACGCCCTGGTACCCCAGCTGATCGCTCTGATGCGGGAAAGCGCGTTGCCAAAGAGAGCGGTTGCCGAAAGGGTGTCCAAGGACGCCAAGCTCACTGCAGAGGTTATGCGCCTGGCCAACAGCCCGTATTACCGCTCCCAGGAAGAAGTTGCCACCCTGATGCAGGCCATCACGCTCATTGGTTCAACGGGTCTGCAGACTGCCATCGCACGCGTGGTGCTCAAACCCATTCTGCAAACGACTTCCAACCCCAAGCTGGCAGACATGGAGGAGCGGCTGTGGGAACACTCCGAGTTGGTGGCGCAGCACGCGGCGGCACTGTCACCCTCGGCCGGGCTGCAAAGCATTGAAGGCTACATTGCCGGACTTTTGTACAACACTGGCTGGAAGGTCGCGCTGCGCAGTCTGGATCAGGCCGGTATTGCGCTGGAGTCCCCTCTGTCGGCGTCCTTTTCCATCGCCATGACCGAGATGGCACACCAGCTGTTCGGACTGACTACTTCCGAATGGGAAGTCACGCCGGGTTTCACCAGCTTCAGCGTGGATGCCCGCGAATTCGGGCTGCGTCGGAGCAAACACCCCATGACCCGGGTTTTGCAGTCGGCTCAGGCCATCGCCATGGGCGAGATTGTGTCAGGCATGAGCCAGACCATGCCCGCACCTTTACTCTGAGTGCACAATTTTTCCGGCCAAATCCCGCACGGCAGGGTAAAATCGCGGGCCCGGCAGCTCTCGAGGTAGCTGCCTTTAACTTTGAAACCCCAACACTCTGGGGTTTTTTTGCGTAAAGAAAGACCGAGAATTGTGCAAAACCTGTACAAAGGCGACGCGCCCCAAGGCGTGAAACATCCCGCAAACGTAGTATCCATGCGGGTTCCGGCAAAACCGGAAAAATATCTGACTCAGCTGCCTGTTTCGAGCTATTTCGATTCCGAGCTCTATGCCCGGGAGATGCAAACCATCTTCCAGAATGGCCCGCGCTACGTGGGCCATGCGCTCAGCGTGCCCAACCAGGGGGATTACTACGCCCTGCCGCAGGAAGGCGAAGGCCGGGCGCTGGTGCGCAACGCTTCGGGAATCGAACTGATTTCCAACGTGTGCCGTCACCGCCAGGCAGTGATGCTCAAGGGTCGCGGCTCACTCACCCACGACGCCAAGGGTGCGGCCAACGGCAACATCGTCTGCCCCCTGCACCGCTGGACCTACAGCGGCGCGCACAGTGGCAACGGTATGTCACCGGCAGGCACACTGCTGGGTGCGCCCCACTTCACCCACGACCCCTGCCTGAACCTCAACAACTACAAGCTGCAGGAGTGGAACGGCCTGCTGTTCGAACAGAACGGCGTCGATGTCAACGCGCAACTGACCAACATGGGCCCGCGTGCCGAGCTCAGCTTTGACGGCTACGTGCTGGACCGCGTAGAGATGCACGAGTGCAACTACAACTGGAAGACCTTCATTGAGGTCTATCTGGAGGACTACCACGTGGGACCGTTCCATCCCGGTCTGGGCAAGTTTGTCACCTGTGACGACCTGCGCTGGGAATTCAAGGACAACTACTCGGTGCAGACCGTGGGCGTGGCCGATGCCCTGCGCAAATCCGGCAGCCCAGTGTACGAGCGCTGGCACAAGGCCTTGCTGAACTACCGCAACAACGTGCCACCGGAATACGGCGCCATCTGGCTCACCTACTACCCGCACATCATGGTGGAGTGGTACCCGCATGTACTCACCGTCTCCACGTTGCACCCCATGGGCGTGAACAAGACCATGAACATGGTGGAGTTCTACTACCCCGAGGAAATTGCCGCATTCGAACGCGAGTTCGTCGAAGCCCAGCAGGCCGCCTACATGGAAACCTGCATCGAGGACGACGAGATCGGCGAACGCATGGATGCCGGGCGCGCAGCCCTTCTGGCGCGTGGCGACAATGAAGTCGGCCCCTACCAAAGCCCCATGGAAGACGGCATGCAGCATTTCCACGCCTGGTACCGCAACACCATGGGAACTATCGCCTAGTGCAGGCCCTATGGATGATCGCGGCGTCGTTCTTCTTCGCCTCAATGGCGGTGGGAATCAAGTTCGCATCGCACAGCTTCGGAACGCCCGAGGTCATCTTCTACCGGGGATTGGTCAGCATGGTCTTCATGGCCGTGGTGGTGCGCGCGCGCGGCGCCAGTCTGCGCACCGCGGTACCCATGATGCATGTGACGCGCAGCACGGTAGGCGTCATCTCCATGGGCTCATGGTTTTATGGCATTGCCCACCTTCCCCTGGCTACCGCCATGACGCTGAATTACATGAGCGGTGTATGGATTGCTGCGTTCATCGTGGGCGGCTCACTGCTGTACGGCAAGGCTGAAAAGCAAGGCCCCTTGCTGGTCACCGTGCTGGCGGGCTTCGGTGGCGTTGTGCTGACGCTGCGACCCACCATAGACCACGACCAGCTATTTGCCGGCGTTGTGGGTCTGCTTTCCGGTATTGGCTCTGCGCTGGCGTACATGCAAGTAACAGCCCTGGGCAAAGCGGGCGAGACCGAAGAGCGCACCGTGTTCTACTTTTCCGTCGGCACAACCCTGGTCGGTGCTGTCGGCATGCTGCTCACACCGACCACACCATGGTCCGAAGTGCGCTGGCAAGACGCTGCCTGGGTGATACCCATTGGCGTGCTGGCGTCGCTGGGCCAATGGAGCATGACCCGCGCCTACAGCCAGGGCTCCACGCTGGTGGTGGCCAGCATGCAGTACTCGGGCATCGTGTTTGCCTCCATCTTCAGCCTGACCTTGTTCGGCGACCATATAGCGCCCATGGGCTGGTTGGGTATTGCAGTGATCGTGGCCAGCGGCGTTGCGGCCACCGCACTGCGCGCCCGCACCTTGCCCGATACTCCGGCCGAAGACCATTAGCCCCCCACTCTCTGGAACAGGAGCGTTTGCGATGCCCACCACCTTCAACACATTGATTTCCGCCGCAGAACTGCAGCATCTGATGTCCAGTGGCCAGCCGTACATGGTGTTCGACTGCAGCGGTGACCTGATGAATCCCGAAAACGGCCCGGCCATATACCGCGAGGCCCATATCCCCGGCGCCGTGTACGCCCACCTAGATTCAGCCCTCAGTGCCAAGGGGGAGCGTAGCGTGACGGGAGCGCAATCGGGCGGGCGCCATCCCTTGCCCGCGCGCGCAATCTTTGCCCAGTGGCTGGGCAGCGTGGGCTTTGCCAACGGCATGCAGGCCGTGGTCTACGACCGCCAGGGTGCCAACTACTGCGGCCGCCTGTGGTGGATGCTCAAGTGGCTGGGCCATGACAATGTTGCGGTGCTGGACGGTGGCCTGCAGGCCTGGCAAGCGGCGGGCGGCGCCGTATCCAGCGGAACCGAGCCCCTTGCCCCAAGCACCACATTCCAGATACACGACGCGCTGGTGGCATTGGTGGACGCGGATACCGTGGTGAAGAACCTGGGGCAACCCGGGCAACACATTGTGGATGCCCGGGGCACGCCGCGCTTCAAAGGCGAGACCGAACCGATCGACCCGGTGGCCGGGCACATCCCCGGCGCACTGAACCGCCCGTTCAACCTCAACATCGGTCCCGATGGCAAGTTCAAGGACGCAGCCACGCTGCGCGCCGAGTTCACCGCCTTGCTGGGTCAGCGCGACCCGGCTGCGGTTGTGCACCACTGCGGCAGCGGTGTCAGCGCCGTGCCCAACATCCTGGCCATGGAAATTGCCGGGCTGGGCCGCACCGCCCTCTTTGCGGGAAGCTGGAGCGAGTGGTGCAGTGACCGGTCGCGCCCGGTCGCCAAAGGCTAGACAGACTCCAGCGCCAGCAGCTCGGCCACGGTCTGGCGGCGACGAATCAGCCGGGCCTTGCCGCCTTCGACCAGCACCTCGGCAATCAGGGGACGGGTGTTGTAGTTGGAAGACATGGACGCGCCATAAGCGCCCGTGTCATGCACCACCAACAAGTCGCCCACCTGCGCCTGCGCCAGCTCGCGATACAGCACCACGCCACCCTCACCCTGGGTGAACACGTCGCCCGACTCGCACAGCGGACCAGCGACCACGGTGGCCAGGGTTGCACCGCCGGGCTTGCCGCCATCGGCATGGATGATCTCCATGCCGTGGTGGCTGCCATACATGGCCGGGCGCATCAGGTCGCTGAAACCGGCATCCACCAGCACAAAGTTCTGGCTGCCCTGCATCTTGCTGGCGCGCACTTCACACACCAGCACGCCGGACTCGGCTACCAGGTAGCGGCCGGGCTCGATTTCCAGCGCTACGGCATGGCCCAGCAGCGACTGGATGGTCTTGCGCGCGGCATCCCACAAGTCAAAGTAGTGCGCGGTATCGATCACAGGCTCGCCGGCCCGGTAGGGAATGGACAGGCCGCCACCAGCGGAGATGGCCTGCAAGTCCAGCCCCTGCGCCTGCACCGTCTTCACCAATTCCACCATGGCGCCGCAGACTTCCTGCAGGTGACCATAATCCACGCCCGAGCCAATGTGCATGTGCAGACCTTGCAGCTGCAGGCCCAGCGAACGGATCTGCGTGCAGGCACGCACCAGCTCACCATGCCAGATGCCATGCTTGCTGTGTTCGCCGCCGGTATTGGTCTTGTTGCTGTGGCCATGGCCGAAGCCGGGGTTGATGCGCAACCACACCGGATGGCCGGGGCTGACCGCTGCCAATTGGCCCAGCATGTCGATGGAGCCGCAGTTCACCGGAATGCCCAGCTCGGCCACACGCGCCAACGTCGCATGGTCCAGCAGATCGGCCGTGAATACGATTTCGGCATGGCCGTCGTGCAGGCCGGGCTGAAAACCCGCTGCGAGTGCCCGTTCGATCTCCCCCAGAGACACCGCATCCACCGCCACGCCTTGCGCACGCATCAAACGCAGCAGATGGGTGTTGGAATTGGCTTTCTGGGCAAAACGAATCGTGTCGAACTGCTTCAGCGCCGCGACGCGTTCAAGGATGGTGTTGGCGTCATACACCCACAAAGGGGTGCCATGCTGGTGGGCCAGATCGGCCAGGAGGGAGGGAGCAAAAGGATTCATGGCCACCATCATGGCGCCAACCATCTATAACAGCAATACCATTTTTTTGAACTATGCATTCAAAATGGATATATTTTGTGCATGCCCACCCGTCCCGCGCCTCCCTCACCGCCTTCCCAAGCAGGTGCTCCAATGTTGACGCACCGCCAGCTCAGCATGTTTCGCACCGTGATGCTGCACGGCAATCTGAGCCGCGCCGCCGAGGCCACCAACTCCAGCCAACCGACGCTCAGCCGAGAACTGGCACGCCTGGAGCAGTTGCTGGGTTTTTCCCTTTTTGACAGGGTGCGCGGTCGCCTGCGCCCCACGGCCCGGGCGCTGGCTCTGATGCAGGAAGTGGAGCGCTCCTTTGTGGGCCTGGATCAGATTGCCCAACGTGCACGCGAGCTGCGCAGCTTCAGCAGCACCCGGCTGCGGCTGGCCTGCCTGCCGGCTCTGGCCCACGCGCTGGTTCCCCATGCTTTGCAGGTGCTGTCGCAAACGGCCCCCGAGGCGCTGGTCAGCGTGCACCCCATGGAGTCCCCCTGGCTGGAACAGGCCCTGTCCGAGCAGCGCTTTGACCTGGGGCTGAGTGAGTCCGACGAAGCACCGGCAGGGGTGATCGTTTCGACCTTGTTGCAGGCCAATGAAGTGGCGGTGCTGCCCAGCGCCCACGCGCTATGCAGAAAAAGGCGGCTGCAACTGCAGGACTTTGAAGGCGAGCGGTTCATCAGCCTGGCGGCCAACGATCCCTATCGCCGCGCGATAGATAGCATGTTTGCCGAGCATGGCGTGCAGCGCGCGCTCTACCTGGAGACCGAAAGCGCCGCCGCCGTGTGTGCCATGGTGCGCCAGGGTCTGGGTGTGGCCATCGTCAACCCACTGACCGCGCTGGAGTGCGCCGGCAACGGGCTGGAAGTCCGTCCCCTGGGCGCCAGCATCGCTTTCCAGATTCGTCTGCTGCTGCCGGAGATTGCTGCACCGCATCCGCTGCGCGATGGGCTGGTGCAGGCCCTGCAACAGGCTTGCAAGTCGCTGGGCTCCCGCCTGCACGCCAACTGACTGCCTGCAGCGCGCCGCGGCGACAAGCCCCTAGTGCGCGTGCTCGCCCACGCTGCTCAAGACAGCAACCAGCACAATGCCCAGGGCCAGCCAGGCAATCTGTGCTGCCGTCTGGCGGGCGGACAAATGTTTTTGCAGTTGCGGAATCAGATCCGCCAGCGCCACGTAGATAAAGCTGCTGCTGGCCAGCACCAGAAAGTACGGCAGGTAAGCGTGCAGCTGGTCCACCAGCCAGTACCCCACGACGCCCCCCAGGGCGGTGACAGCTCCGGCCAGCGAGACCTTGATGAGCGCTGCACGCTTGTTGGAAGTGCCGCCACGCAGCACCATCAAGTCTCCCATATGGTGGGGCACCTCGTGCGCCAGCACGGCCAGCGAGGCAATCGCGCCCAGGCGCAAGTCGGCGATGAAGGCCGACGCGATCAGCATGCCGTCACCAAAGCAATGCACGCTGTCACCGGCCAGCACAGCCCAGCTCCCACCGGTTGGGCCTGCATGCGCATGGTGGGCGTGGTCATGATCGTGGTGGGCATGATCGGAATGGTCTTCCTCTGTCTGCGGGCCGTGGTGGTGCTCATGGCCGTGGTGCCACAGCTCGGCCTTGTCCAGCAGGAAGAAGAAAACCAGCCCCACCAGCAGGATCAGGAACAGGTCATGCGGCTCCAAGCCACTCTCGAACGCCTCCGGCAGCAAATGCATGAAAGCGGTGGCCATCAGCGCCCCTGCAGCAAGACTCAACATGTGCTGGGTGTAGCGTGCCAGTGCGCCAAAACTCAGCAAAGCCGCTAGCCAGACGCTGCCGATACCGGCAGCCAGCGTGCCCAGCAAGATGGATAGGAAAGTCAAAAAATACCTCTCAAAGCAAACGCGCTCAGTGCGCCTTGTCCCAATTGGGGCCTACGCCCACTTCCGCAAGCAGCGGCACTTTGAGTTCGGCCACGCCCGCCATCAGGCGCGGGATTTCCACCTTGAGCCAGTCGACCTCGGCTTCGGGCACTTCGAACACCAGTTCATCGTGCACCTGCATGATCATCAGCGTGCCGCGCTGCTCTGCATCCAGCACCTGTTGCACCTTGACCATGCTGAGTTTGATAAGGTCGGCGGCAGTCCCTTGCATGGGCGCGTTGATGGCGGCGCGCTCGGCACCGGCACGGCGCTGGCCATTGGGGGAGCCGATCTCGGGCAGGTACAGGCGCCGCCCGAACACGGTCTGCACATAGCCCTTGGCCTTGGCCTCTTCGCGGGTGCGGTCCATGTAATCCTTGACGCCGGGATAGCGCTCGAAATAGCGCGTGATGTAGTTCTTGGCAGCAGTGTTGTCTATGCCCAGGTTGCGCGCCAGACCGTAAGCGCTCATGCCATAGATCAGGCCGAAGTTGATCACCTTGGCGTAGCGGCGCTGCTCGCTGCTGACCTGCTCCACCGGCACCGAGAACACTTCTGCCGCCGTGGCGCGGTGCACGTCCAGCCCGTCCCGGAAGGCGCGCAACAAGGCTTCATCGCCACTGATGTGGGCCATGATGCGCAGCTCGATCTGGCTGTAATCAGCACTGGCAATGACCTTGCCCGGACCGGCCACAAAGGCCTCGCGCACGCGGCGGCCTTCGGGTGTGCGGATGGGAATGTTCTGCAGGTTGGGGTCGTTGCTGGACAGGCGCCCGGTCACGGCCACCGCCTGCGCGTAGTGGGTGTGCACGCGGCCGGTACGCGGCAGCGCCAATTGGGCCAGTTTGTCGGTGTAGGTGCCCTTGAGCTTCGCCAGGCCGCGGTGCTCGAGCAGCTTAGCCGGTAGCGGAAAGTCTTCCGCCAGTTTTTCCAGCACCTCTTCATCGGTGCTGCGTGCACCGGTGGCCGTCTTCTTGACCACGGGCATGCCCAGCTTGTCGAAGAAGATTTCTGCCAGCTGCTTGGGGCTGCTGAGATTGAAGGGCTGGCCGGCGATGGCATAGGCCTCGGTTTCCAGTTGCAGGATGCGCTGGCCCAGGGCATGGCTTTGCGCGGCCAGTGTGGGCGCGTCAATCAGCACGCCGTTGCGTTCGATGCGGTAGAGCGCCTCGCTGCTGTCGATTTCGAGCTGGTAGATGAAGGAGAGTCCCGCATCGGCCTGCAGCTGTGGCCACAGCACGCCATGCACATCCAGCGTCATCTCGGCATCTTCACAGGCGTATTCAGACGCCCTGGCCACGTCCACCTGGTTCATGGTGATCTGGTTCACGCCTTTGCCGCACAGCTCCTCGAAGCTGATGCCGCTACGGCCCAAAAAGCGTTCACCCAGGCTACTGAGTCCGTGCGGCTTGTGCACTTCGAGCACATAGCTCTGCAGCATGGTGTCGTGCGCATAGCCCTGCACCTCGATGCCGTGGTTAGCAAACACGTGGCGGTCGTACTTGATGTGCTGACCCAGCTTGCGCGCGGCAGGGCTTTCCAGCCAGGGCTTGAGCCGCGCCAGCACCTCGTCACGCGGCAATTGCGCGGGTGCGTCGGGATAGTTATGCGCCAACGGAATGTAGGCCGCTTCACCGGACTTGATGCTGAAGCTGATGCCCACGATTTCCGCGCGCATTTCATCCAGGGAATTGGTTTCGGTATCCAGCGCCGTGAGTTCGGCGGCGTTGATTTTGGCCAGCAAGGCCTCGAAGGCGTCCCAGGCCAGAATGGTCTCGTAGATCGTCGATCCATCCCGGGTGCGCGCAACCGCGGCAGGCGCAGGCTGAGGCTCATCAAAAAGGCCCGGATTGGCATTCGGCGCAGTGCTGCCGGACGGTTTGCCGGC
This sequence comes from Rhodoferax sp. GW822-FHT02A01, assembly GCF_038784515.1. Classification (NCBI taxonomy): domain Bacteria; kingdom Pseudomonadati; phylum Pseudomonadota; class Betaproteobacteria; order Burkholderiales; family Comamonadaceae; genus Rhodoferax; species Rhodoferax sp. GW822-FHT02A01. The sequence continues at coordinate 3,658,767 of NZ_CP152376.1, read as the reverse complement.
TGCGGAGCCATTCTGCGCATCAGCGGATGCCGCCACGCCCAGCGACTTGGCCAGGCCCTTGAAGCCGTACTTGTCGCAAAACGCCAGCAGCGCGGTGGAGTCCTGCTGCCCGACCACCAGCGAATCCAGCGCCGGCAAGGAGGGAATGACGTCCTGCAGTTCACAGTCGGTCTTGATGGTCAGCAGCGTGCGCCCGGTGGGCAGCCAGCCCAGCGCATTGCGCAGGTTCTCGCCCACCACGCCCTTGATGTGGGCAGCGTTTTCCACCACGGCCTGCAGCGAGCCATATTCCTGCAGCCACTTGACCGCGGTCTTGGGGCCCACCTTGGGCACGCCGGGCACGTTATCCACGGTATCGCCGATCAGCGTCTGGTAGTCCAGCATCAGGCGCGCGGGTACGCCGAACTCGGCTTCCACGCCGGCCAGATCCCGGCGTTTGCCGTTCATGGTGTCGATGATGGTGATGTGTTCATTGACCAGTTGGGCCAGGTCCTTGTCACCGCTGCTCACCACCACTTCAATGCCCTGGTTGGCCGCGGTGACGGCTAGGGTGCCAATCACGTCGTCGGCCTCCACGCCCGGCACATCCAGCACCGTCCAGCCCAGCAGGCGCACCACCTCGTGGATGGGGGCGATCTGGCTGCGCAGCTCATCAGGCATGGGGTCGCGATGCGCCTTGTACTCGGGGTAGATGGCGTCGCGGAAGGTCGGGCCCTTGGCATCGAATACGCAGGCCACATACTCGGCGTGCACTTCCTTGCGCAGCGACTGCATCATGTTGATCATGATGCGGATGGCACCGGTCTTTTGCACGCTGCCGTCGGGCAGGGTGATCTTCATATCCCCGCCTCCGGCAAAGAAGGCACGGTACAGGTAGCTGGAACCGTCCACCAGCAGCAGGGTTTTCTTGGATTCGCTCATGGCAGCATTTTGCCTGTGCTGTGCCCAAGCCGTCCGGGGTCTTCGGGGCGGGCCCTACAATTCACGCATGGCGGTATACACAGAGGTCTCCTTCGACGAGGCCAGCACTTTTCTTCAGTCTCTTGGCTTGGGCACACTTCAGAACATGGAGGGCTGTGCCGGCGGCATTGAGAACACCAATTACTTTGTCACCACGGACCAGGCGCCTTACGTGCTGACACTATTCGAGCGGCTGACGGCAGAGCAATTGCCCTTCTACCTGCGCCTGATGAAGCATCTTGCCGTGCATGGCATTCCGGTGCCCGACCCCGCAGCCAACCGCGACGGAGACGTGCTGCATGCGCTCAATGGCAAGCCGGCTGCCGTGGTCAATCTGCTCCAGGGCAAAAGCGAACTCAACCCCACTGCCGCCCATTGCACCGCACTGGGTGAAGTGTTGGCACGTATGCATCTGGCCGGCAAGTCGTTTGAAATGAAACAGCCCAATCTGCGCGGGCTGGACTGGTGGAACGAGACCGTGCCTGTGGTGCTTCCGTTTCTGGACGAGGCACAGTCCACCCTGATCCGCAGCGAGTTGGCCTACCAGAACCATGTCGCGGCGCAATCGACCTACAACGCACTGCCGCGTGGCCCTATCCATGCCGACCTGTTCCGCGACAACGCCATGTTTGCCCAGGACCTGCCGGCAGGTCAAAGCCCGCAGCTGACCGGCATTTTTGATTTCTATTTTGCCGGCGTGGACACCTGGTTGTTTGACATTGCTGTGTGCCTGAACGACTGGTGCGTGGACATTGCCACGGGCCGCGCCGACCTGGATCGCAGCCGCGCCCTGATACAGGCCTATGAAACGGTGCGCCCCCTGACGGCGCAGGAACGCGAGCTGCTGCCCGCACTGACCCGTGCCGGCGCCCTGCGCTTCTGGCTCTCACGCCTGTGGGATCTGCATCTGCCACGTGAAGCCGCCATGCTCAAACCCCATGACCCGGCGCAATTCGAGCGCGTGCTGCGCGAGCGCATTGCCGCGCCTCTGAATCTGGCCTCTCTGTTCGCCGTGGAGCAGGTTGCTGCATGAAGCTCAATATCGTTCCGGCCAAGACGGGCGTGCAGTGGTTCAAGCTGGGCATACGCACCTTCTTCAAGAAGCCCATTGCCCTGCTGGGACTGTTCTTCATGTTCATGGCGGCCATGTCGGTGTTGAGCCTGGTGCCCGTGCTGGGCAATGTGCTGGCGCTGGCCTTGCTGCCGGGCGCCACGCTGGGCCTGATGGCCGCCACCCGTGAAGCCAGCCAGAGCAAGTTCCCCATGCCCAAGGTGCTTCTGAGCGGCTTCAGCGCCGGACGCCAGCAACTCAAGGCCATGCTGGTGCTGGGCCTGTTGTACGCGGCCGGTTTTCTGCTGGTGCTGGCCATTTCCGCAACCGTGGATGGTGGCAAGTTTGCCCACCTCTATCTGTTTGGCGGCAGCATGACCACGGACACCGTGCTCGCCGGTGATTTCCAGGGCGCCGTCATGCTGGCCATGGTGCTGTACATGCCGCTCTCCCTGCTGTTCTGGCACGCGCCGGCGCTGGTGCACTGGCATGGTGTGTCGCCGGTCAAGAGCCTGTTCTTCAGCATGGTCGCCTGCGTGCGCAATTTCTGGGCCTTCACGGTGTACAGCCTGGTGTGGCTGGGAGCGTTTCTGGCGATGGGCATGGTGGTGGCCATCATTGCTGGGCTGACCGGCAGCCCCGAGCTGGTGTCCGGCTTCATCTTCCCGGCAGCCATGGTGATGGCAGCCATGTTCTTCACCTCGATCTACTTCACCTTCCAGGACTGTTTTCTGGACGACACCGGAGAAGCCGCATGACGCAACACCAGCTTTCGGGACGGACAGACACTGAACTGCTCTGGTTTCAACGGCGCGGCTTTCTGCAGGCGGCTGCGGCGTGGACTGCCCTGGGGGGCCCGCTTGCGGCACAGGCCCAATCCCGCAGCAACATCGTGGAGCTGCGCGGTGATGCCATGCTCAATGGCGAGCGGCTGACTCCCGCCCACACCATACAGACCGGTGACACCATTGCCACCGGCCCCGGCTCCACGGTGATTTTTATGCTGGGCAATTCCGCCTTCCATGTGCGGCAGAACAGCATGCTGACCATGGAGCGGGGAGCCTCCTTGCTGGCCGTAAGTGTGCTGCGCCTGCTGACCGGCGCCGTGGTGAGCGTATGGGGCAAGGGCAATCGGCGCCTGATCGTCACCCCGACGATTACGGCCGGAATCCGTGGTACTGGCACCTATACCGAAATATTCGCCGAGCAGAACGGCCGCAGTTACCTGTGCAACTGCTACGGCGAAGTGGATGTGAAGGCAGGCGATGACCAGTTGATCAGCCGCTCCAGCTACCACCAGTCCTTCTGGGGTGAGGTCTCGCCCAAGGGCGGACACATGTTGACGGCGGCCGGCGCCTTCAACCATACCGATGAAGAACTGGAATACCTGGCCCGCCTGGCTGGCCAGCAGACGGCCTGGCAGATTGCCGGCTTCAAGGGCGTGAAGGACGGCAAGGGCTATATGGAAGACAAGCCGGGACAGATGAACCCGGCCGACATGCTCGGCAAGTCCGGTACCTGAGTCAGGGCACCGGCGTCAGCTTGGCCACGCTGAGTGCCAGCCACTTGGTGCCGTGGCGCGGAAAGTTGATCTGTGCGCGGGCATCATCGCCACTTCCTTCCAACGTCAGCACCGTGCCCTCGCCAAACTTGGCGTGAAACACCTTTTGCTTGACCTTCAAGCCGTGGGCCGGCTCTTCCTTGCGCACGATTTCGCTCTCCACCCGTACGCTGCCACCCGCCGGATAGCGGGTTGAGTCAAAGCCCTGGTGCGTGTAAGCAGAGGCACCTTGCCAGCCTCTGCTGCCTCCACCGGAGGAACCGGGAATGACCGCTTGGTGCTTGGGCGTGAGCCACTTGAGTGCTTCCTCGGGCAGTTCATCAAAGAAGCGGCTTTTCAGGTTGTAGCGAGTCTGGCCGTGCAGCATGCGCGTCTGCGAATGGCTGAGGTACAGCCGCTTGCGCGCACGCGTGATGGCCACGTACATCAGGCGACGTTCCTCTTCCAGCCCATCGCGGTCACTCATGGAGTTCTCGTGCGGAAACAGCCCCTCTTCCATGCCGGTGATGAACACACAGTCGAACTCCAGCCCTTTGGCCGAATGCACGGTCATCAACTGGATCGCGTCCTGTCCGGCTTGGGCCATGTTGTCCCCCGCCTCCAGCGCAGCGTGGGTGAGGAAGGCGGCCAGTGGGGATAGCGTTTCGCCGGTATCGCCAAACTCTGGTTCTTCAGGTGCTGTTGCGGCAAGCGCTTCGTCACCGTCCAGCCCCTGGCTGGCCGGGCTTTGGCTGAGCAGGCTGCCGCTCATGCCGGGCTTGCGGGTCAGGCCCAGCGCATCGCGGCCAAAGCCTTCCTGCATCACAAAGCTCTCAGCGGCATTGACCAGTTCCTCCAAGTTCTCCACCCGGTCGGCGCCTTCGCGCTCGGCCCGGTAATGCGCCAGCAGGCCGCTGTCTTCGAGCATGACGGAGATGATGTCGCGCAGGTTCATGCCGCTGGTCTGCTCACGCAGCACATCGATCTTGGCCACAAAGCCGGCAATCGCCGCACCGGCGCGCCCGGTCAGCGTGCTCACTGCATCGTGCAGCGAGCAGCCAGTGGCCTTGGCAATGTCCTGCAACTGCTCGATGCTGCGCGCGCCAATGCCACGGGCCGGAAAGTTCACCACGCGCATGAAGCTGGTGTCGTCGTTGGGGTTCTCCAGCAAGCGCAGGTAGGCCAGCGCATGCTTGATTTCCGCCCGCTCGAAAAAGCGCAATCCGCCGTACACGCGGTAGGGCATGCCGCTGTTGAACAGCGCAGTTTCAATCACCCGGCTTTGCGCATTGGAGCGGTAGAGCACTGCAATCTCCTTGCGCTCATAGTCGTCACGGATGAGTTGCTTCATCTCGTCGACCATCCACTGCGCCTCGGCAAAGTCCGTGGGCGCCTCGTACACCCGTACCGGCTCACCAGGGCCCTGCTCGGTGCGCAGGTTCTTGCCCAGGCGGTTGCCGTTGTTGCTGATCAGCGCGTTGGCTGAGTCCAGGATGTTGCTGTAACTGCGGTAGTTCTGCTCCAGCTTGATCTGGTGCTGCACGTTGAACTCACGCACAAAGTCCGCCATGTTGCCCACGCGCGCACCGCGAAAGGCATAGATGCTCTGGTCGTCATCGCCCACCGCCAGCACGGCGCCGCCGGGCGTATCGGGCGAGCCGTCGGCGCCCTGCCCGGCCAGCATCTTGATCCACGCGTATTGCAGGCGGTTGGTGTCCTGGAACTCATCGATCAGGATGTGGCGAAAGCGACGCTGGTAGTGCTCGCGGATGGGGTCGTTGTCGCGCAGCAGCTCGTACGAACGCAGCATGAGTTCGCCAAAGTCCACCACGCCCTCGCGCTGGCACTGCTCTTCGTAGAGCTGGTAGATCTCCACCTTGCGCCGGGTGTCCTCGTCGCGCACTTCCACATTGGCCGGACGCAAACCGTCTTCCTTGCAGCCCGATATGAACCACTGCAACTGCTTGGGCGGAAAGCGCTCGTCGTCGATGTTGTACTGCTTGCACAGCCGCTTGATGGCCGAGAGCTGGTCCTGCGTGTCCAGGATCTGGAAGGTCTGCGGCAGGTTGGCCATCTTGAAGTGCGAGCGCAGAAAGCGGTTGCACAGGCCGTGGAAGGTGCCTATCCACATGCCATGCACATTGATGGGCAGCATGCTGGTCAGACGCGTCATCATTTCCTTGGCGGCCTTGTTGGTAAAGGTCACGGCCATGATGCCGCCGGGCGACACGTAGCCGTTTTGCAGCAGCCAGGCGATGCGCGTGGTGAGCACCCGCGTCTTGCCGGAGCCCGCCCCGGCCAGGATCAGGGCGTGCTCGGCAGGCAGGGTGACGGCGGCACGTTGTTCCGGGTTGAGGGTGTTGAGCAGCGGGGATTGGCTGGGGTCGGCGTGTTGTGTGAACAGGGACATGGGGTGATTGTAGGAAGTGGCTGCTTGTGTCTCATCGTTGGCTGTGTTTTTGGTTGGCACTGCGGTTTACGGCGACGGTGGTTGGCTGGCAGGGCAAGGGGGTATGGGGCGGCCTCATACGGCGGGTACGCCCAAATCGGCCGCCCCATACCCCCTTGCCCTGCGAGGTGCGTGGTGGTTGTCAGAAGAAGTAATTTCCAAGTTTGGTATTCGGCTGTTTCCGTCTCCGAACCGGTCCGCCTCTATTCGCCGGGGGTGGGTATGCCGGGGGCCGATTTGGGCGTACCCGCCGTATGAGGCCCCCGGCATACCCCCCCCCCGGCGAGCCACCCGTTACTTGAGGCGAAGCAAACCCACCCAACTTAAGAAAAACCCAATAAACAGCAGAACGCCCCCGTTATGACGCCACAGACAAGCAAAGGGTAGAATCAAGCACCGGGCCCAAGCAATTGGGAGCCGGTATTTTTTTGCCTGCTCCGTTCCAAGCGCCCATCGTTTGAAACTTGAATGTCTTTTGACAGGAGCTTGGACAATGGAAATTTTTGACTACGACCACATCCTTCTGCTGCCACGCAAATGCCGCGTGGAAAGCCGATCCGAATGCGATGCCAGTGTCGAGCTGGGTGGACGCAAATTCCGCCTGCCGGTCGTGCCAGCCAACATGAAGACCGTGATCGACGAATCCATTTGCGAATGGATGGCGCAAAACGGTTACTTCTACGTGATGCACCGGTTTGACCTGGACAATGTGATCTTCACCTCCAACATGCATTCCAAGGGGCTGTATGCATCCATCTCGCTGGGTGTCAAACAACCCGATTACCACACGGTGGACCAGCTGGTCGCCAAGGGCCTGGCGCCCGAGTACATCACCATCGACATCGCCCATGGCCATGCCGACAGCGTGAAGAACATGATTGCTTACCTGAAGCAAAAGCTGCCCACCAGTTTCATCATCGCGGGCAATGTGGCCACGCCGGAAGCCGTGATCGATCTGGAAAACTGGGGCGCCGACGCCACCAAGGTGGGTGTGGGCCCCGGCAAGGTGTGCATCACCAAGCTCAAGACCGGTTTTGGTACCGGCGGCTGGCAGCTCAGCGCGCTCAAGTGGTGTGCCCGAGTGGCCACCAAACCGATCGTGGCGGACGGCGGCATTCGCAGCCACGGTGACATTGCCAAGAGCATCCGCTTTGGCGCGTCCATGGTGATGATCGGCTCGCTGTTTGCCGGACACGAAGAGTCGCCGGGCAAGACGGTGGAAGTGGACGGCGAGCTGTTCAAGGAATATTACGGCTCGGCATCCGACTTCAACAAGGGTGAGTACAAGCACGTGGAAGGCAAGCGCATTCTGGAGCCCATCAAGGGCAAGCTGGCCGACACGCTCATCGAGATGGAGCAGGACGTGCAGAGTTCCATCAGCTACGCCGGTGGCGTCAAGCTGATGGACATCCGCAAGGTCAACTACGTCACGCTGGGCGGCGACAACGCCGGCGAACATCTGTTGATGTAGGCCATGCGCATCACCTTTCTGGGAATCGGGCTCATGGGTTTCCCCATGGCCCGCCGGCTGTGCGAAGCGGGACACAGCGTACGCGTGTGGAATCGCAGCATCGCCAAGGCGCAGCGCCTGCTGCCCTTCGGGGCCACCGTGTGCGCCAGCGCGCCTGAGGCGGTGCAAGACGCCGAATACGTCGTCACCATGCTGGACAACGGCCCGGTGGTCGGCCAGGTTCTGTTTGATGCAGGTACGGCCTCTGCCATGCAACCGGGCGCCTTGGTGGTCGACATGTCCTCCATCAAACCGGCCGAAGCGCGCGACCATGCGCAGCGTCTGCTGGCCATGGGCCTGCGCCATCTGGATGCGCCCGTCTCCGGCGGCACCATCGGTGCCGAGCAAGGCACGCTGGCCATCATGGCCGGCGGCAATCTGCAAGACTTTGAGGCAGCTAGGGAATTGCTGACCGTGCTGGGTCGCCCCACGCTGGTTGGCCCGCATGGATGTGGGCAACTCGCCAAACTGGCGAACCAGATGATTGTGGGCATCACCATTGGTGCCGTTGCCGAAGCACTGCTGTTGTGTGAAAAAGGTGGTGCCGACATGGCCCAGGTCAAGGCGGCCATCACCGGTGGCTTTGCCGATAGCCGGATTCTGCAGGTGCATGGTCAACGCATGGTGGAGCGGGATTTCACCGCCCGCGCACGCCTGACGGTGCAGCTCAAGGACATGCGCAATGCGCTGGGCACGGCGTCCGAACTGGGCTTCGACGCGCCCATCACCGCAGCGCTGGAACAGCTCTATGCCGACGGCGTTGCGCATGGCGACGCCGACCTGGATCAATCCGCCTTGTTCGTGGAACTGGCGCGGCGCAACACCATGCAATAAGGCCTTGGACAGAACGCTTTCGCGTTCCGCACAAGGCCTTGGTTTTCTCAGCGCCCGCAGCAGGTGCAGGCCTTTATCCGAGATCAGTCGAAGTTGCGGCTGGGGCGCTTCTTGGCGTCGCGGGGAACGAACACCTTGCCACCATTGCCGGGCTTGGCAAAGCCAGGCTTGCGGTCACCGCGTGGTGCACCGAAGTCACCACGGGGAGCGCCAAAGTCCTTGCGGGGACCAAAGTCGCCGCGGGGTGCTGCGTCGCCACGCGGCGCGAAATCACCACGGGGAGCGAAGTCACCGCGAGGTGCCCCTTGTCCGCCAGCAAAGCGGTCGTTGAAACCACCCTTGCGCTCGTAGCTGAAGCCTTCACGGGCTGCACCGCTGTAGTCGCGCTTGCCTGCGCCGCCCTTGTCGGCAAAGCCACCGCCCTGTCCGCCACCAAATCCACCGCGGTTGCCACCGCCGAAGCCGCCTTCACGCGGGCCGCCGAACTTGCGTTCGCGCGGCTGGAAGTCACCGCCACGACCACGGCCACCGAAGGCAGGGCGCTCTTGCGGCATGCGTTGCTGGGGTTCCAGGCCGGGCACCACTTCCGCCTTGATGGGCTGGCGGGTGTAAGCCTCTATGTCAAAAATCTTGCGGCGGTCACGCATTTCGGCAAAGGTGATGGCCAAGCCGTCACGACCGGCACGGCCGGTACGACCGATGCGGTGGGTGTAGTCCTCTGCCTTCATGGGCAGGCCGAAGTTGAACACGTGGCTGATAGTGGGCACGTCGATACCGCGAGCGGCCACGTCGGTTGCCACCAGGATTTGCACCTGGCCTTGGCGCAGTGCCATCAGGCGGCGGTTGCGCAGGCCCTGGCTGAGCGCACCGTGCAGTGCAACGGCGGAGAAGCCGTCCTGTTGCAGGTCGTTGGCCAAGCCGTCGCACTCTATCTGGGTGCTGGCAAACACGATGGCCTGGTTGATGCTGGTGTCGCGCAGCCAGTGGTCCAGCAGCTTGCGCTTGTGCTGTGCATTGTCAGCCCAGAAGATGGACTGCTTGATGTTGACGTGCTTCTCTTGCGGGTTGTCGATGGTCACGCGCTGGGGTTCGCGCATCACGCGGGTGGCCAGCTGCTGGATGCGCGGCGCAAAGGTGGCGCTGAACATCATGGTCTGCTTGCGCTGGATGGTGAGCTGGTTGATTTCGGCCAGATCATCGGAGAAGCCCAGATCCAGCATGCGGTCGGCCTCGTCCACCACCAGGAACTGCACTTGGTCGAGCTTGATTTGCATGGAGCGTTGCAGGTCCAGCAAACGGCCCGGCGTGGCCACTACCAAGTCGGCGTTTTGCAGCTTGGCAATTTGCAACTGGTAGGGCATGCCGCCCACGATGTTGGCAATGCGCAGGCCGCGGCAATGCTTGACCAGATCGATGGCGTCATGCGCCACCTGCTGGGCCAGTTCACGGGTCGGGCATACGACCAGGGCGCCGGGTGTGGCGGCCTTGAAATTGCGTGGGTTGGTGGGGTCCTTGCGCTTGGCGCGCTTCGGGGGAGCTTCGCCCTTGGCCACGGCTTCGGCGCAAGCAGCTTCGTATTCGGCGCGCTCGGCGGCCTCGGCGGCGGCTTGCTGGGCCAGCAAGGTGTGCAGCACGGGCAACAGGAAGGCGGCGGTCTTGCCGCTACCAGTCTGGCTGGAAACCATCAGGTCGACATAGCCGTCCTTCTGGCCTGCCTTGGTGGTCGGCAGTGCCAGGGGGATGGCCTTGATCTGCACCGTGGTGGGCTGGGTGTAGCCCAGGTCCTTCACAGCCATCACGAGTTCACGGGCCAGGCCCAGCTCGACAAAGCCGTTGGGAGCTTCGGGTGCATCGGCCTGCACGGCAGCGGAGGTTTCAGCTGCGGATGTGGCTTCAACAGCGGTATCCAGGGAGTTGGAAAAATTTTCGGCAGGCGCGAATTCGCCTGTCACTTCAAAAGCGTCAGTCATGGTTTTCTCTCACGCGAGCGCCGCAGGATATGCGGCTGCCCCGTCAATGGTTAAAAAACATCAACCATCAAACGGAACCTGCTCTGACCCGCAACGGGGTTCTCAGTGCTTGGGCCCCAAGTTATCTGGGGCCGGTGAATGAAGGGAGATGTGCAAAAGGCTACTGTTTGTAGCGCAGCCTGCGATTATGACATGAATTCGGGTTTCTACCTAATCAACCCCGTAGCCAGCATCATGGGCTGCGCATGCCAATCAGATCTTGAGGAAGTGCTCGCGGTAATGCACGAGCTCATCGATGGACTCGTGCACATCGGCCAGCGCGGTGTGGCGCTGTTGCTTCTTGAACGATGCATAGACCTCAGGCTTCCAGCGCTTGGCCAATTCCTTGAGGGTGCTCACATCCAGGTTGCGGTAGTGGAAGAACGCGTCCAGCTTGGGCATGTACTTGACCAGAAAACGCCGGTCCTGGCTGATGGTGTTGCCACACATAGGTGATCCATTGGCCGGCACATACTGGCTCACAAACGCCAACAATGCTGCCTCAGCCTCGGCCTCTGTCGTGGTGGATGCCTTGACCTTGTCGATCAGCCCGCTCTTGCCGTGGGTGCCCTTGTTCCAGGCGTCCATCAGGTCGAGCTGGGCGTCGCTCTGGTGTATGACGTACACCGGCGCCTCCACGCGCACCGCCAGGTCCGGACTGGTGACGATCACGGCGATTTCAATGATGCGGTCGTGGTCTGGCTCCAGGCCGGTCATCTCGCAGTCGAGCCAGATCAGGTTCTTGTCGGATTTGCTTAAAGGGGTGTTGGTATCAGCCATGACTCCATTGTCGCCGATGACCTAAACTCAACCGCATGACAGATGACTCCTTATTTGCCCAGCTTTCCCTGGGGATGACCATTGCCTTTGCCGTTGCCCTGGTGGCGGGCTTGCTGCTCAAATTCTGGCTGGCCAGCCGGCAGATTCGCCATGTGGCCCAACACCGGGGAGCAGTACCCGCGCTATTTGCCGACCGCATCAGTCTGCAAGCCCACCAAAAAGCCGCCGACTACACCCTGGCTCAGACCCGTTTCGGCTTGCTGGAACTGGCCTGGGGCGCCGTGGTGACGCTGGTGTGGACGCTGCTGGGCGGGCTTTCCTGGTTGAACCATCTCTTGCTGGGTGTGATGCAGCCCGGGCTGGCGCAGCAAGTAGCCTTGCTGGGGGCCTTTGCCGCAGCAGGCTTTGTGATCGACCTGCCCTTTTCCCTCTACAAGACCTTTGTGCTGGAGCAGCGCTTCGGCTTCAACAAGGTCACGCCTGCGCTGTGGCTGCAGGACGCGCTGAAGTCCATCCTGATTGGTGTCGTGCTGGGCGCGCCGCTTGCGACGCTGGTGCTGTGGATGATGGGGGCGACCGGCACCTTCTGGTGGCTGTGGACCTGGGGCGTGTGGATGGGGTTCAACCTGCTGATGCTGCTGCTCTACCCCACCCTGATCGCCCCCTGGTTCAATAAATTCCAGCCTCTGGACAACGCGGAGCTCAAAGACCGGGTCACGCGGCTGATGGCGCGCTGCGGATTCACTTCCAAGGGCTTTTACGTCATGGATGGCAGCCGGCGCAGCGCCCATGCCAATGCCTACTTCACCGGCTTTGGCGCGTCCAAACGCGTGGTGTTCTATGACACGCTGCTGGCCCAGCTCACGCCGGATGAAGTGGACGCGGTGCTGGCACACGAGCTGGGGCACTTCAAGCACCGCCACATCATCAAGCGCATTGTTTCCATGTTTGCGCTGAGCTTGCTGGGGTTTGCCCTGCTGGGCTGGCTGAGCAGCCAGACCTGGTTTTATACCGGTCTGGGCGTGATCCCCAATCTGCGCGGTGCCAACGACGCTTTGGCGCTGATCCTGTTCATGATGGTGCTGCCCTTGTTCAGCACGTTTGTGTCCCCGCTGTTTGCGCAGCTCTCGCGCAAGCATGAGTTCGAAGCCGACGCTTACGCCATGGCACAGACCAGCGGAGCAGATCTGTCCTCGGCACTGCTCAAGCTCTACCAGGACAACGCCTCCACGCTGACCCCCGACCCGGTGTATGTGAAGTTCTACTACTCGCATCCTCCAGCCACCGAACGCCTGGGGCGCATGCAAACACCCTTTGCCAATGCCTGAGCCCATGAGCACATCAACGCCCACCACGCCACGCCGCACCGTATTGAGTGCCACGCAAGTCATCGCCGGTCTGGCCAAGCTGGACGGCTGGAAGTTGCATGGCGATGGCAGCGACGTCGCCATTGAAAAGACATTCCATTTCAAGAACTTCCTCCGCACCATGGCCTTTGTGAATGCAGTGGCGTACCTGGCCGAACAGCAAAACCACCACCCGGAATTGCTGGTGGCCTACAGCAGCTGCAGCGTGCGCTTCCATACGCATGACGTACAGGGCATTACCCAGTCCGACTTTGCCTGTGCTGCACTGGTGGACGCGCTGATTCCACCTGCGACCTGACGGGCTGAAGACACTTGGCCTCCCCCTCTCTTGAACCCGGCCTGGTCGTTGCCGGACATGGCCGCCACGTGCTGGTGGAAACGCCCGACGGCAGGCGGCTGATATGCCACCCGCGCGGCAAGAAAAGCCAGACCGTCGTCGGCGACCGCGTGCTGTGGCAGGCCACGCAAGATGAAGGCACGATAGAAAAGGTGCTGGAGCGGCGCAACCTGTTCTACCGCCAGGACGAGATTCGCACCAAGTCGTTCGCCGCCAACCTGGACCAGGTGCTGGTGTTGATTGCGGCAGAACCCGAGTTTTCCGAGAGCCAGCTTTCGCGTGCACTGATCGCCGCCGAGGCGGAAAAAATCCAACCCATCATCGCTCTCAACAAAAGCGATTTGACCGAACCGTTTGGCCGCGCCTGGGAGCGCATGGCGGTATACCGCGCCATGGGCTACCAGGTTCTGCCACTGGCATTGAAGCCCAAGGCAGGAGACACGACAGCCACCGAGCTTGCCGACTTGATGCCCCTGCTGCAGGGCAAAACCACATTGATTCTGGGCCCCTCCGGCTCTGGCAAAAGCACCTTCATCAACCGCCTACTGCCCGATGCCCAGGTGTTGACGCAGGAAATCTCCAGCGCTCTGAATTCGGGCAAGCACACCACCACCAGCACCAGCCTGTATTGGGTAGGATCAGACAAGACCACCGCAGTGATCGACTCTCCGGGCTTTCAGGAATTCGGGCTGCATCACATCGAGCCCATGCATCTGGCCAGCCTGATGCCCGACATCAAGGCGCATGCGGGGGAATGCAAGTTCTACAACTGCAGCCATTTGCACGAGCCGGGCTGCGGGGTGCGCGATGCTTTGGCGCGGCAGCACATCAGCCCGAATCGCTACAAGATTTACGGCGACTTGTTCGCCGAGCTGTCACAGACGCGGTACTAAGGCGTTTGGTGCTCAGCCCAGCAGGCGGGCCAGAGAGAGCAGCACCAGAATCACCATCCACATCACCACGGTACGCCACACCAGGCCGACAAATGCACGCAGGTGCACCGACTGAGGTACTTGCTGGTCACCGCCTATTTCTTCCGGCTCACCCAACTGCACATTGATGGCTCCGGCAGTCGCCGCCAGGATGACGCCGTCGTTGTCTTCCGGGTAGCGCGCCGCATATTGGCGCCAGCTGTCCACCGCTTCCTCAAAACTACCCACGAACGCAAAGCCCAGCGCAGTGAGCCGCACAGGCACCCAGTCGGCCAGATACCAGGCCCGGTTGGCGCTACCCTGAAAGGACGGGCTTACCGACAGATCGGTGGGCAGCAAAGAGCGGTTGACATAGCGGCCAACGTACTCGGCGATGCGGTAGAACACCGCGCCCGCAGGGCCCAGCCCTATGGCGGCCAGCACCGAATACCACGCCAGCACGCCGAACACGTGGCGGTGCGCCGATATGGCCGAATACTCGATGACATGCCGCACGATTTCGCTGCGCGGCAGCTCGCTGGCGTCTATGCGCATCCACTCCGCCAGCTTCTGGCGTGCTTGTGCTTCATCGCCCGAATAAAGCGCATCGCGGATCAAAGTGAAGTGGTGGCTGAATTGACGAAAACCCAACGTCACATACAACACGGCGATGTTCCAGACTACGGCAGCGACCCAACCCAGCGTCCATACCAGCAGCCAATAGATGCCGCAGGCCAGCAGAGCCGGAAAGACTACAGCCAGCGACCAGGTCAGCCAGCCATGATGTGCCTTGCCCGTGTCGAAGTTGCGCATCACCCAACGCACCCAGCCACGGTTGGCGTTGTGCACGGGATTCATCTGCCCCAAAGGCCGTGCCTGTTCCAGTAACAGCGCAAAAAGAATAGAGATAAAACTCATGGAATCATCATACCCAGCTCAGTCCAGCACAAAGCGGTAAAAGTTGCGCAACATGCCGGCTGTTGCGCCCCAGATGAAACGTTCCGCGCTGCCATCCTTGAAGGGCATGGACAGCCAGCGCCGCGTTACCCCGTCCAGGTCAATGACGTGATGCCGGTGATGGGCCGGATTCATCAAGAAGTCCAGCGGCACCTCGAATACGTCGGCGACTTCTGCCGCATTGGGGCGCAGCTCGAACGTGGGCTCCACAAGGGCCACTACCGGCGTCACGATGAAACCGCTGCCGGTGGTGTAGATCGGCATGGTGCCAATGACTTCCACGAACTGCGGCTCCAGACCTACCTCTTCCCGTGCTTCACGCAAGGCGGTGGCAATGGCGTCCTTGTCTTCTGGGTCCGCCTTTCCGCCAGGAAACGCAATTTGCCCGGAATGGCTGTTCATATGGACGGGGCGAAGCGTCAAAAGAACATGCAATCGCTCGCGCTTCACCAGCGGAATAAGTACCGAAGCATGTGTGGGTTCACGCTCCACAAATTTGGCTTCCTTGCGCACCTCAGGCGTCCACACGTGCTGCGAGGCAAAGCGCTCTCTCAAGGCCTGAGGCTCCAAATGCGTCGGCAACGGGGCAGGCAAATGGCTGTCCACCGAGTGCACAGGTACGTCTTGCGGCTTGAAAGGGGGAATATGGGCCAAGTGAACGGATGGGTTGTTAGAGGTGCCGGTCGTAAAAAAACCGCCGCAGCGTTGAGCCGGGGCGGTTTACCAAAAGACAGCGTCGCAGATTTATGCGGCAGTCTTCTTGGCTGGCAGCTTTTCCTTGATACGTGCAGACTTGCCGCTACGGTCACGGAGGTAGTACAGCTTGGCGCGGCGCACGTCACCACGGCGTTTGACTTCGATGCTGGCAATCAGCGGGCTGTAGGTTTGGAACGTACGCTCCACGCCTTCGCCGCTGGAGATCTTGCGGACGATAAAGCCGCTGTTCAGACCGCGGTTGCGCTTGGCAATCACGACGCCTTCATAGGCCTGGACGCGCTTGCGGTTGCCTTCAACCACGTTGACGTTAACGACTACGGTGTCACCGGGAGCAAAGTCGGGGATGGTTTTTCCGAGACGGGCGATTTCTTCCTGCTCGAGTGCTTGAATGATGTTGGCCATGGTTTCCTTCAGGATCTTGGACGCGCCGTCATCGGGATTGATGACAATCATGGCTTTCCTTATGAAAGCATGCCTGGCCGGCCAGAGGATCGGTTAGCCTGCCATTATAGCAAGCTTGGTGACACCTTGGAAAGGTATTGCTCGTCCTGCGGTGTGAGGCGACCCTCCGAGCGGGCCCGCACCAGGAGATCGGGACGATTGCGCGCTGTCAGGGCAAGACGCTTTTCACGGCGCCAACGCTCGATGTTGACATGGTGGCCAGACAGCAGAATTTCAGGAACCGCTACACCACCCCAGACTTCAGGGCGGGTGTAATGGGGACAATCCAGCAACCCGTCCAGCGCGGGGTTGAAGCTGTCCTGGTGATGGCTCATGGGGTCGCCCAAGACTCCTGGCTGCAGCCGGGCAACGGCATCCAGGAGTGCCATGGCCGCAATTTCACCGCCCGACAGCACAAAGTCACCCAGACTTACCTGCATGTCCACATGGGCATCGATGAACCGTTGGTCCAGCCCTTCGTAGCGGCCACACAGCAGAATGGCGCCTTCTCCGGTAGCAAACTCGGACACCAGCGCGTGGTCCAGAACCTTGCCAATAGGTGAAAAAAGGACCACCGGAGCCTGGGTCTGGCGTTGCTCGCGAATGTGAGACAGGGTTTGTGCAAGCGGCTCGGCCATCATGACCATGCCAGGCCCGCCACCAAAGGGGCGGTCATCGACACGCCGATAGGCGCCTTCTGCAAAATCCCGGGGATTGGTCAGCTGTACATCCACTTGCCCAGACTCAAAGGCGCGACGTGTGATGCCTGTGGTCAGTAAGGGCGCGAACAGTTCGGGAAAGAGCGTGATGACGTCAAAGCGCATGGGCTGAACGTCAGTAGTCAGTCTGCCAGTCGACACGGATGCGCCGTGCTGACAGATCCACATCATCTACATAGGCCGACACAAAGGGAATCATGCGTTCCTTGGGTTTGCCTTCTTCCAGGTATTCCAGCACCAGCACGGTTTGTGGTCCGGTCGACAACAGTTCGCGCACGGTTCCCAGTGGCTCATCCTGGCGATTGACGACATCCAGACCCAGCAAATCTACCCAGTAATACTCATCGGCAGCTGCCGTGGGGAAACTGGCGCGGGGAACAAATATGCGTGCGCCACGCAAGGCCTCCGCAGCGGTGCGGTCCGGCACATCCTGCGCCGACGCTACGACGGAGTCCGAGTGCTCCTTGGCTTCTTTGATGACCAAGCGTACGCACCCCTCAAAGGTTTTGGCACCTTTTTCTGTGGGCAACAAAAACCAACGCTTGGAGGAGAACAGCGCTTCCGGGTCTGCGCTATAGGGCAATACCTTGAACCAGCCCTTGATACCCCACGCATCCGCAATTCTTCCCACCTCGATGGCATCTGCTGGCATTTCAGCAGATTCGAGTCCGGCAAGCATGGGGCGTGGAGGAGTGGAAAACGAGGGCATCAAACGACACCCCCATTCTCAGGCGACATCAAGCTGCTTTTTTGGCAGCTTGGAGGATCAGGCGTTCCACCGTAGGGGAAGCTTGCGCACCCACACCGCGCCAGTAGGTCAGGCGATCCTGCGCAATGCGGATGCTTTCCTCGTTGGCAGTGGCGATCGGGTTGTAAAAACCGATGCGCTCGATGAAGCGTCCGTCACGACGGGTGCGCTTGTCTGCCACAACAATGTTGAAGAATGGGCGTGCTTTTGCACCACCGCGAGAGAGTCGAATGACGACCATGGTTTATCCTTTGGGTGACCGACAAAAATATCCGGCCAATAAATTCAAAGTTTGAGACACGCAACTGGCCACCCGGCCAGTGACACTTCGAATAGCCTTCCATTATATCTTTTTCTGTGTTCATGACCACCATTCGACCCGCTACCGAGAACGACATACCTGTCATCACGGCCATTTACCGCCATCACGTGCTGAATGGAACCGGCACTTTCGAGACCACACCCCCTGAAGAAAAGGAAATGGCAGGACGCCGGGCCGATGTCCTCGCCAGGAATCTGCCCTATCTGGTTTTGGAAGAAAACTCCATCGTTCGGGGCTTTGCCTATTGCAACTGGTTCAAGCCGCGCCCGGCCTATCGCTTCTCTGCGGAAGACTCCATTTACCTAGCCCCGGACGCCGCAGGCAAGGGCTACGGGCGTTTGCTGCTGACCGAACTGATGGCGCAGGCAGAGCGTGCGGGTGTACGCAAAATGCTGGCGGTCATTGGTGACTCACAAAATTTGGGCTCCATTGGCGTGCACCGCAATTGCGGTTTCACCCACATAGGCGTGATGCGCAGTTGTGGCTGGAAATTTGATCGCTGGCTGGATGTGGTTCTGATGGAGCGCAGCCTGGGATTGGGCGACAGCACGGCGCCCGCGCCATGAGAAACAAAACCATTGCAGTCTGGCTCACCTTGGTTGCCGGTCCCTTGGGCCTGCACAGACTTTATACCGCAGGGCGTTTCGATCGCCTGTCCTGGACGTTGTTGCTGCCCACGCTGGTTGGTGGCTATGGCGTCATGCGCGCCCGTGAACTGGGACTAGACGACCACCTGAGCTGGCTATTGATACCCTGGATTGGGTTGAGCGTCGCGGTCACGTCCCTGACCGCCATCATGTACGGCCTGATGGAGTCGGAAAAGTGGAATACGCGCTTCAACCCGGGATTGGAAACCACTGACCCGGCTGGTCAATCCGGCTGGCTCACGGTTGCCGGCGTAATTGTGGCATTGCTGCTGGGAGCCACAGTGTTGCTGTCGAGCATTGCCTTCAGCTTCCAGCGCTACTTTGAATACCAGGCAGAGGATGCTGGAAAGACAGCCTCCTCAGCCAGCTTCAGAATACCTGCAGGCTGATCCAGTAAGCAATCGCTGCCACAAATGCGCTGGCGGGAATGGTGAGCACCCAGGCCCACACGATGTTGCCAGCCACACCCCAACGCACGGCGCTGGCACGCTGGGTGGAGCCCACACCAACAATGGCTCCAGTGATGGTGTGGGTGGTGGACACCGGCACGCCAATGGCGGTGGCCAGGAACAATGTCAGCGCCCCACCGGTTTCGGCGCAGAAGCCGCCTACCGGTTTGAGTTTGGTGATCTTCTGACCCATGGTCTTGACGATGCGCCATCCACCGAACATGGTGCCGGCACCAATGGCCATGTAGCAGCACACAATGGCCCAAGTGGGAGGCGAGGTATCGGTGGCTGAAACATAACCAGTTGCGATCAGCAGCATCCAGATAATGCCAATGGTCTTCTGTGCATCGTTGCCGCCGTGGCCCAGGCTATAGGCACCAGCCGAAATCAGCTGCAACCGGCGGAACCACTTGTCGATTTTCGAAGGCCGCATGCGCCTGAAGGTCCAGGCCACTATGACCATCATCAACGAGCCCAGAACAAATCCCAGCAGGGGCGACACAAAAATGAACACCACGGTCTTCCAGATGCCGGCTGCCACCAGAGAACCAGCACCCGATTTTCCAATCACTGCTCCCACAATGCCGCCGATCAGCGCATGTGAAGAACTGCTGGGAATTCCGTAATACCAAGTGATGACATTCCAACTGATGGCGCCCACCAATGCGCCGAACACCACATGGGTATCCACCACACCGGGTTGCACAATGCCTTTACCCACTGTGGCCGCCACACTCAGGTGGAATACGAAAATCGCCACAAAGTTGAAGAAGGCCGCAAACAGAATGGCCTGACCCGGCTTCAAAACACCGGTGGAAACGACGGTAGCAATGGAGTTGGCCGCATCGTGAAAACCGTTCATGAAGTCGAAAATAAACGCCAGCGCAACCAGCAGCATCACCACCCAAAGGGCTGTCTGTACATGTTCCATGACCTGAAATCCGCTTGGAGGGTCAGGAGTTTTCGAGGATGATGCCCTCGATCACATTGGCCACGTCTTCACATTTGTCGGTGATGGTTTCCAGCAGCTCGTAGATGGCCTTGAGCTTTATGACTTCTCGCACATCGGGCTCTTCGCGAAACAGTTTGCTCATGGCCGTGCGCATGACACGGTCGGCATCAGACTCCAGGCGGTCGATTTCTTCACAGGTCTTCAGTGCCGCCTCGGCCGTGGACTGATCGGCAATATGCTCCAACAACTTGACCACGTCGCGCAGGCGTTCGCAGCACTTCACGCTCAAATCGGTAAGACGTACGATTTCTTCCGTCATGTGGCGCACGTCGTACAAAGCCATGGTTTCAGCGGAGTCCTGGATCAGATCCGCCACGTCATCCATGGTGTTGATCAGCGAGTGGATCTGCTCGCGGTCAATCGGCGTGATGAAGGTCACGTGAATGGCCTTGTTGCATTCATGCGTGACGCGGTCGGCGGCGCGCTCGGCGTTATCCACCTCCTGGTTGTACTTGTCCCGCAGACTCAGGTCACTGTAGTTCGCAACCAGCTTGGAGAAAGCCTGGGCTGCCTCAACAATGCGATCTGCATGCTGATTGAACATTTCAAAAAAATTGCCCTCACGGGGCAAAAGCTTTCCAAACAGCATCAATAACTCCTGACAGAAAAATATGTCAAATATTTGACAATATTGCTACAGACAGGAGTTTAACCGCCCCAGGGAAGCCTGCGCTTGCGATCTCAATGGCCCCTGAAGATAAAGTAAACGGCGCCGACCATGCACAGACCAGCCCAGAGAAAGTCCAGCTTGAAAGGTTGTTTGAGGTACACCATGGCAAACGGCACGAAGACCGCCAATGTGATGACCTCCTGGATGATCTTGAGCTGAGCCACCTGAAAGCCGGCCTGCTGAAATCCAATTCGGTTGGCCGGTACCTGCAGCAGGTACTCGAAAAGCGCTATTCCCCAGCTGACCAGGGCGGCCATGTACCAGGGCGCATTGGCCATATTCTTCAAATGCCCGTACCAGGCAAACGTCATGAAAACATTGCTGGCAACCAGCAGAAGAATGGCCTGTACGGAAAGGGGGATGGAGCTGATGAGGTTCATGCGTAATTATCCAACGCAGCCTCCACCATGAAAAAAGCCCTGTGGCAAAACCACAGGGCTTCATCCGGAATGTGACGCTATCAGGCGGTCACACTATCCTTCACAGTAGCAGCAGAGTCAGTGTAGTCACTGATCTTGTCAAAGTTCAGGTACTGGTACACCTTGTCGCTCGCAGCAGTCAGCACCCCCATGTCGGTCAGGTACTCTTCCTTGGTCGGAATGCGTCCCAGCTTGGAGCAGATGGCAGCCAGTTCGGCGGAGCCCAGATACACGTTGCTGTTCTTGCCCAGACGGTTGGGGAAGTTACGGGTGGAGGTTGAGAACACGGTAGCGCCCTCCTTCACCTGCGCCTGGTTGCCCATACACAGGCTGCAGCCCGGCATTTCCATGCGGGCGCCAGCTCCACCCAGAACGCCGTAATGGCCTTCGTCGCTGAGCTGCTTGGCATCCATCTTGGTGGGCGGTGCAATCCACAGCTTGACAGGGATGTCGCGCTTGCCTTCCATCAGCTTGGACGCTGCACGGAAGTGGCCGATATTGGTCATGCAGGAGCCGATGAACACTTCGTCGATCTTGGCGCCGGCAACTTCCGACAATGTCTTCACATCATCGGGATCGTTGGGGCATGCCACGATAGGTTCATGGATATCGGCCAGATCGATTTCAATGACGGCCGCGTAGTCGGCATCGTCGTCGCCCTTGAGCAATTCGGGGTTCTTCAGCCAGGCTTCCTGTGCCGCGATGCGGCGAGCCAAGGTACGGGCGTCGGAGTAGCCATTGGCAATCATCCACTTCATCATGGTGATGTTGCTGTTGATGTACTCGATGATCGGCTCCTTGTTCAGGTGCACGGTACAGCCTGCGGCAGAGCGCTCTGCGGATGCATCGGACAATTCAAATGCCTGTTCCACCTTCAGATCGGGCAGGCCTTCGATTTCCAGAATACGGCCGGAGAAGATGTTCTTCTTGCCCTTCTTCTCAACCGTCAGCAAACCAGACTTGATGGCGTACAGAGGAATCGCATTGACCAGATCGCGCAGGGTAACGCCGGGCTGCATCTTGCCCTTGAAACGCACCAGCACAGACTCCGGCATATCCAGTGGCATCACGCCGGTGGCTGCAGCAAAAGCCACCAGACCGGAGCCGGCCGGGAAGCTGATTCCGATGGGGAAACGGGTGTGGCTGTCGCCACCGGTGCCCACGGTATCGGGCAGCAGCAGGCGGTTGAGCCAGCTGTGGATCACGCCGTCACCAGGACGCAGGGAAATACCACCACGTGTGCTGATGAACTCAGGCAGTTCGTGGTGCATCTTCACGTCCACCGGCTTGGGGTACGCCGCCGTGTGGCAGAAGGACTGCATCACCAGGTCTGCGCTGAAGCCCAGGCACGCCAGGTCTTTGAGCTCATCGCGGGTCATCGGACCGGTCGTGTCCTGAGAGCCCACCGATGTCATCTTGGGTTCGCAATAGGTACCGGGGCGCACGCCTTGGCCTTCGGGCAGACCGCAGGCACGGCCAACCATCTTCTGGGCCAGGCTGAAGCCTTTCTTGGTATCTACAGGATTCTGTGGCAGACGGAACAGCGTGGATGGCTTCAGGCCCAGGGCTTCACGCGCCTTGGCGGTCAGACCCCGACCAATGATCAGGGGGATACGGCCGCCAGCACGCACTTCGTCAAACAGCACTTCACTCTTGACCTGGAAAGAAGCGATTTCCTTGCCATCCTTGAAAGCCTTGCCTTCGTACGGACGCAGCTCGACCACGTCACCCATGTTCATCTGGCTCACATCCAGCTCGATAGGCAGCGCGCCCGCATCTTCCATGGTGTTGTAGAAAATGGGAGCGATTTTGGTACCCAGGCAAACGCCGCCGAAGCGCTTGTTGGGCACAAAAGGAATGTCTTCGCCAGTGAACCAAAGCACCGAGTTGGTTGCGGACTTGCGGGAAGAGCCGGTACCGACCACATCACCCACGTAGGCCACCAGGTTGCCACGGGCGCGCAGGTCTTCAATGAACTTGATGGGGCCGCGCTTGCCGTCTTCTTCTGGCGTAATCCCGTCGCGCTTGTTCTTCAACATGGCCAGAGCGTGCAACGGAATGTCGGGGCGGCTCCAGGCGTCGGGGGCGGGAGACAGATCATCGGTGTTGGTCTCACCGGTGACCTTGAAGATGGACACGGTGATGGTCTTGGGCACTTCAGGACGGCTGGTAAACCATTCAGCATCAGCCCAGCTTTGCAGCACGGCCTTGGCGAAGGTATTGCCCTTGTCCGCCTTTTCCTTGACGTCGTGGAACTGGTCAAACATCAGCAGAGTCTTCTTGAGGCCTTCGGTAGCCTGGGGAGCAACTGCTGCGTCATCCAGCAGGTCTACCAACGGGCTGATGTTGTAGCCGCCCAGCATGGTGCCCAGCAACTCGGTGGCGCGTTCACGGCTGATGAGCGAACACTTTTCGGTGCCGTGGGCCACGGCAGCCAGATAGCTGGCCTTGACCTTGGCAGCGTCATCCACACCGGCGGGAACGCGATGCGTGATCAGTTCCACCAATGTGGCTTCTTCGCCGGCCGGCGGAGCCTTCAGGAGTTCTATCAATTCGCCCGTTTGCTTGGCCGACAGCGGCAGCGGGGGAATACCCAGTGCGGCACGTTCTGCCACATGTTCACGGTAAGACTTCAACATACTCGACACTCCTTCATTGGTAACTAAATGGGTTTCTAACGTGGCCTGCCATCCACTCAGCTGGCAAGCGACAAATCGGTCGAAAAATAGGCATGCATCTCGTCTGGCAGAGTACACCCCGTCTGGTTTGCTCGCTCTAGCAACTGCCAGAAGTACCTATAGCTGGCGCGGTCATGCAACTTTCCTGCCATGGAGATCGGCGCCCATTCCTGACGCGCGGCTTCCAGAACGATGTTGCATGCCAGTTCCACTTCTGCTTCAGTCGGCGAAAAGGCCTTGAGAATCGGTCGGATCTGGTCGGGATGAATGCTCCACATGCGCGTATAGCCAAAAGCGTTCGCCGCCACGCGCGCCGCCTGTTCCAACGCCCTGCGGTCGCGAAACTCGGTCACCACGCAGTGCGACGGAACCTTTCCAGAGGCATGGCACGCCGAGGCGATTTCCAGCTTGGCACGCACCACCAAAGGGTGATGGAACTGGTCCAGCGTCACCGCGTCCTGATCGCTGCGCACGCCCATTGCCGTGGATGGAATCGCACCACCATGCGCAGAGACAAAGTCCATGAGGCCAAAACTGACCGACTCCACCCGGGCGTGGGCCGCGATTTCAAATGCGCGCTGCACCGCTGCAGGGGACTCAATCAGCACATGCAGTGGTAACGGGGACTGGCGTTTGTCGCCTACCGCAGCATCGATTGCCGCAACCGCAATATCCACGTCCGCAACCGACTCCACTTTGGGGATCATGACGTAGGCCAGCGACGCTGCAGCACCTGCAGCCACAATGGCGACATCCGAATCAAAAGACGGGTGGTCCACCGCATGCAGACGCGCCCCAACCCGATTCCTCACATGTTGCGAACGCGATCCGGCCAACGCAGCGTTGGCCAAGACCACGACGCAGTGGGCTTGCTCGACTTCAGCGCCTGCAGGGGCGCCGTCTTCGCAGTCCAGCGTAACGTCAAACATGCAGGCACCGAACTCCTCCGACATCTCAGCCTGCAGCTGCAGGCTTTTCTTCATCCGCGCTTCCACGCCGCTGTAGTGGTCGCACACCGGCAGGAAGCCGCTGGCACCCTGTGCACCCAACAGCACTTCGCGCGGATGAAGAGAGGGCTTGGTCAGCCCGACACCGCTCACGGAAACACCTTCGCACGTCGCACTACGGTGCGAGCTAGCTTGGGTTGGTCCGGCGCAGTGCTCACAAGCGGCTCTTACAGCAGGTGCTTAACGCCGTCTTGCTCGCCGATCAGTTCGGCCAGCGTCTTGTCGATGCACTTCTGGCTGAACTCGTCGATCGCCAGACCATCAACCACCTTGTATTCACCACCTTCGCAGGTAACGGGGAAGCCGAACATCACATCCTTGGGGATGCCATATTGGCCGTCAGACGGAATACCCATGGTGACCCACTTGCCGTTGGTGCCCAGGGCCCAGTCACGCATGTGGTCGATGGCGGCGTTGGCCGCAGACGCTGCAGAAGACAGACCGCGCGCTTCGATGATGGCAGCACCGCGCTTGCCCACGGTGGGCAGGAAGGTGTTGGCATTCCACTCTTGGTCATTGATCATGGCGGCAACGCTTTCACCATTGATGGTGGCGAAACGGTAGTCGGCGTACATGGTGGGAGAGTGGTTGCCCCACACCGTCAGTTTTTCGATATCGGCCACGGCCTTGCCGGTCTTGGCTGCGATCTGGCTGGCCGCACGGTTGTGGTCCAGGCGCAGCATGGCGGTGAAGTTCTTGCGTGGCAGGTCAGGAGCGCTCTTCATGGCAATGTAGGCATTGGTATTGGCGGGGTTGCCGACCACCAGCACCTTCACATTGCGGCTGGCCACTGCATTGAGTGCCTTGCCTTGTGCCGTGAAGATGGCGCCATTCACCGCCAGCAATTCGGCACGTTCCATGCCGGGACCGCGGGGACGCGAGCCAACCAGCAGAGCGTAGTCGGCATCCTTGAATGCGGTCATGGGATCGCTGTGCGCAGTCATGCCCACCAACAGGGGGAAAGCGCAATCGTCCAGCTCCATCATCACGCCCTTGAGCGCCTTTTGTGGGCCTTCAACCGGCACTTCCAGCAATTGCAGAATGACGGGTTGGTCCTTGCCCAGCATTTCGCCGGAAGCGATGCGGAACAAGAGGGCATATCCGATTTGGCCAGCGGCCCCGGTGACGGCTACGCGAACAGGCTTTTTGCTCATGGTGGTACTCCAGGAAGGTTATTAAACAGAAACTGTCCAGAACCCAAGCAACACGGTTTGAGCCCTGCAGATTGCCTGCGAGTGTACCCCTGAACACAGGTTTTCGTCAATTTGTCTTATGTCTTATATAAGATATGATTGGGGAAATTTCCAGGCTGACTCGAGACTGACATCGAACCCCGTTTTACGCGATCTTTTGATGACCACCGCAGACCATTCCAGCGATAGCGAAGCTCTGAGCAGCCTCACCGAAGGCGTCGCTGCGATGCCCGCTGTTTCCACGCCTGCTTTCAGTCCGCTGTACCAGCAAATCAAGACATTGATCCTGCAAAGCCTGCAGGCCGGCGAGTGGAAACCCAGCGCTGCGATTCCCAGCGAAATGGACCTGGCAGTGCGCTACAAGGTCAGCCAGGGCACGGTCCGCAAAGCCATCGATGAACTGGCAGCGGAAAACCTGCTGGTGCGCCGTCAGGGCAAAGGTACATTTGTCGCAACGCACGCCGAGCAGCAGGTGCGCTACCGATTCCTGCGCCTGATACCCAACAGCGGAAACATGCAAAGCGAAGGCCCGGCACAGCGCCAGATCGTGGACTGCAAGCGTGTACGCGCGACGGCCGAGGTCGCCAAGGCGCTGGCCATCCGCCAGGGAGAGTCGGTACTGCAAGTGCGCAGGGTCCTTTCCTTTGCGTCGGTACCCACCATTCTGGAGGACCTGTGGTTGCCGGGAGCAACGTTCAAAGGATTGACGGCAGACCGTCTGCGCGCGCACCAAGGGCCGATGTACGCTTTGTTCGAGACCGAGTTTGGTGTTCGCATGGTGCGTGCAGACGAAAAAATCCGCGCAGTCCTGCCAGATGTTGAGCAATGCACTTTGCTAAAGATTAGCGCGCAAACTCCGCTGCTCAGCGTTGAACGAATTGCCTACACCTACAACGATGTTGCAATGGAATTGCGTCGCGGTCTGTACCTGACCGATACGCACTACTACCAAAACACATTGAATTGAGTGCAGGCATGCAAGTCCAATGTCAGAATGATGCGGTGCAATAGAATTTTGCTTCTTCGCGTCATAATTACACAGCCGTTACATCCCCCTAAAAGAAAGCAATTCATGACTGACCTCGCATCGTCC
Organism: Rhodoferax sp. GW822-FHT02A01; assembly: GCF_038784515.1. Classification (NCBI taxonomy): domain Bacteria; kingdom Pseudomonadati; phylum Pseudomonadota; class Betaproteobacteria; order Burkholderiales; family Comamonadaceae; genus Rhodoferax; species Rhodoferax sp. GW822-FHT02A01. The sequence goes on along the minus strand of NZ_CP152376.1, from coordinate 3,631,947 downwards.
GGCCGCACGCAACGACCTGAATTTCGCAACATCAACGCCCTCACTGATCTCCCCTCCTACAAACTCCCTCCTGCAGGCATTGTTTCCATTCTGCACCGTGTCAGTGGTGCCATTCTGTTTGTGCTGATGCCTTTCATCATCTGGATGTTTGATGCGTCTGTGTCGTCCGAATTTTCCTTTGCGCGCTTCACCCACGTGTTCGCCGCAGGTGTCGGTTTTCTTCCCGGTTGGTTCATCAAGTTGGTTGCTCTGGCCATCATCTGGTCCTACCTGCATCACTTCGCCGCCGGCATTCGCCACTTGTTCATGGACATCAACCACGACGCCGTGACCAAGCAATTCGGCCGCTCTTCTGCCCTGACGGTTCTGGCCGTATCCCTGCTGTTGACCGCAGTACTGGGAGCCAAGCTGTTCGGTCTGTACTGATCTCCCGCAAAATCAAACAAGGAAACACAAATGGCAGTTAACTACGGTTCCAAACGCCTCGCCGTCGGCGCACATTACGGTCTGCGCGACTGGCTGGCCCAACGTGTCACCGCAACCCTGATGGCCCTGTTCACCTTGATCCTGCTGGAACAGGTGATCTTCAACAAGGGCCCCATGGGCTACGACAAATGGGCTGGCATTTTTTCCGGCCAGTGCATGAAGTTCCTGACCTTTGTGGTCATCATCGCCCTGCTCTACCACGCCTGGGTTGGCATCCGCGACATCTGGATGGATTACGTGAAACCTGTGGCCGTGCGACTGACCTTGCAGGTTCTGTCCATTGTCTGGCTGGTCGGCTGTGCCGGCTGGGCCATCCAGGTCCTGTGGCGCGTTTGATCGCCCACGCCATCCGCACCTTACAAGCCCCACACACTTAGGCACTCACTCATGGCTTACCAAGTTACCAAAAGAAAATTTGACGTCGTTATCGTCGGCGCAGGCGGCTCCGGCATGCGCGCATCGTTGCAACTGGCCCGCGCAGGTCTGAACGTTGCTGTTCTGTCCAAGGTATTCCCCACCCGTTCGCACACGGTTGCCGCCCAAGGTGGTATTGGTGCATCGTTGGGCAACATGAACGACGACAACTGGCACTACCACTTCTACGACACCGTCAAGGGTTCCGATTGGCTGGGCGACCAGGACGCCATCGAATTCATGTGCCGCGAAGCGCCCAAGGTCGTGTATGACCTGGAACACATGGGCATGCCGTTCGACCGCAATCCTGACGGCACGATCTACCAGCGTCCGTTTGGTGGCCACACCGCCAACTACGGCGAAAAGGCCGTGGAGCGTGCGTGTGCAGCCGCTGACCGTACCGGTCACGCCATGCTGCATACCCTGTACCAGCAAAACGTTGCGGCCAAGACCAGCTTCTTTGTCGAGTGGATGGCACTGGACCTGATCCGCGACTCTGAGGGCGACGTGGTGGGCGTGACGGCACTGGAAATGGAAACCGGTGACGTACACATTCTGCAAGCCAAGACCACCTTGCTGGCTACCGGTGGCGCAGGCCGCATCTTTGCCGCATCTACCAACGCCTTCATCAACACCGGTGACGGCCTGGGCATGGCCGCTCGTGCTGGCATCCCGCTGGAAGACATGGAGTTCTGGCAGTTCCACCCCACCGGCGTGGCCGGTGCTGGCGTGCTGCTGACCGAAGGCTGCCGTGGCGAAGGCGCCATTCTGCTCAACAGCAATGGTGAACGCTTCATGGAACGTTATGCACCTACGCTGAAGGATCTGGCTCCGCGCGACTTCGTGTCCCGCTCCATGGACCAGGAAATCAAGGAAGGCCGCGGCTGTGGCCCGAACAAGGATCACGTGCTCCTGAAGCTCGACCATCTGGGTGCCGAGACCATCATGAAGCGCCTGCCCTCTGTGTTCGAAATCGGTCACAACTTCGCCAATGTGGACATCACCAAGGAGCCGATCCCTGTGGTGCCCACCATCCACTACCAGATGGGCGGCATCCCCACCAATGTCAATGGCCAGGTGGTCGTGCAAAAGGGCGATGTGAATAGCCATGTGGTCAACGGTCTGTACGCCGTGGGCGAATGCTCCTGCGTGTCGGTGCATGGCGCCAACCGCCTGGGCACCAACTCCCTGCTCGACCTGTTGGTGTTTGGCCGAGCTGCGGGCAACCACATTGTTGAATTCAACAAGACCAGCAAGGAACACAAGGACCTGCCCAAGGATGCGGCAGACCGCACGCTGGAACGCCTCTCGCGTCTGGACAATGCGTCCAGCGGCGAATACGCCCAGGATGTGGCCAACGACATCCGCGCCTCCATGCAGCAGCACGCTGGCGTGTTCCGTACCCAAAAGAGCATGGATGAAGGCGTGGTCAAGGTGGCCGAACTGCGCAAGCGCGTGGGTGCCATCAACCTCAAGGACAAGTCCAAGGTGTTCAACACGGCTCGCATTGAAGCGCTGGAAGTCGACAACCTGATCGAAGCCGCACAGGCCACCATCGTGTCTGCCGCTGCCCGTCATGAAAGCCGTGGCGCCCACACTGTGGACGACTACGCCGACTCCGCCGAATTCCCCAATGGTCGCAACGACAAGGAATGGCACAAGCACACGCTGTGGTACAGCGAAGGCAACCGCCTGTCCTACAAACCCGTCCAGATGAAGCCTTTGACTGTGGACTCCGTGCCACTCAAAGTCCGCACGTTCTAAAGCGCCACTGAAGCGAGATCACGAATATGACCAAACGCATTTTCTCCATTTACCGTTACGACCCGGACAAGGATGCCAAGCCTTACATGCAGGACATCGAGGTGGAACTCGACGGCCACGAGCGCATGCTGCTTGACGCCCTCATGAAGCTCAAGGCGATTGACCCCAGCATCTCCTTCCGCCGCTCCTGCCGCGAAGGCGTCTGCGGTTCGGACGCCATGAACATCAATGGCAAAAACGGTCTGGCCTGCCTGACCAACATGCGCACGCTACCTGGCAAGATTGTCTTGAAGCCCCTGCCCGGCCTGCCCGTGATCCGCGACCTGATCGTGGACATGACGCAGTTCTTCAAGCAGTACAACTCGATCAAGCCCTACCTGATCAACGGCACCATTCCGCCTGAAAAGGAACGCCTGCAAAGCCCCGAAGAGCGTGAAGAGCTCAACGGCCTGTACGAGTGCATTCTGTGCGCCAGCTGCTCCACCAGCTGCCCGAGCTTCTGGTGGAACCCAGACAAGTTCGTCGGCCCAGCCGGTCTGCTGCAAGCCTACCGCTTTCTGGCCGACAGCCGTGACGAAGGCACGGCTGAACGGCTGGACAACCTGGAAGACCCATACCGTCTGTTCCGCTGCCACACCATCATGAACTGTGTCGAAGTCTGCCCCAAGGGTCTGAACCCCACCAAGGCCATCGGCAAGATCAAGGAAATGATGGTCCAGCGTACCGTCTAAGGATTGCAGTGACCCAAGCAACCCTCATTGATGAACGGGCTCTTAGCAAGCTGCAATGGCGCTGCCGCCGTGGCTTGCTGGAAAACGACCTGTTCATCGAACGCTTCTTTAAGCGGTTCGGTGCCACGCTCACCGTCCGCCAGGCGGATGCGCTGGGTGCACTGATGGAATTGAGCGACAACGATTTGTTGGATGTGCATTTGGCACGGAAATCGCTGTCGCAGGTGGACGCCCAACTCGACACCGAAGATGTGCGTGAAGTTTTAAAAATGTTGAGAGAACCTCTCTGAAAGGCGAAAGATGAAACTAGCTGACAACAAAGCCACGATGTCGTTCAGTAACGGCGCCCCCAGCGTGGACTTGCCGGTCTATCAAGGATCGGTGGGACCGGATGTGATCGACATCCGCAAGCTGTATGCCCAGACCGGCATGTTCACTTACGATCCGGGCTTTCTGTCCACGGCATCGTGTCAGTCCGCCATCACGTACATCGACGGTGACAAGGGTGAGCTGCTGTACCGCGGCTACCCCATCGAACAATTGGCCGTGAATTGTGACTTCATGGAAACCTGCCACCTGCTGCTGTACGGAAACCTGCCCAACGCAGCCGGCAAGGCCGACTTCACCCGCCGCGTGACCCAGCACACCATGGTCAATGAGCAGATGCAGTTCTTCCTGCGCGGCTTCCGTCGTGACGCGCACCCCATGGCCATCATGACCGGCTTGGTCGGCGCCCTGTCTGCGTTCTACCATGACAGCACCGACATCAACAATCCAGAGCACCGCGAAATCTCGGCCATCCGTCTGATTGCCAAGATGCCGACCCTGGTTGCCATGGCCTACAAGTACAGCGCAGGTCAGCCCTACATGTACCCCAAGAATTCGCTGAGCTACGCTGGCAACTTCATGCACATGATGTTTGCCACGCCCTGCGAAGACTACGAGGTCAACCCCGTGATCGAACGCGCCCTGGACCGCATCTTCATCCTGCACGCGGACCACGAGCAAAACGCCTCCACCTCCACCGTGCGCCTGTGCGGTTCTTCCGGCACCAACCCGTTTGCTGCCATTGCAGCCGGCGTGGCATGCCTGTGGGGCCCTGCCCACGGTGGCGCCAACGAAGCCTGCCTGAACATGCTGGAAGACATCCAGCGCATGGGCGGCGTGGCCAAGGTCGGCGAGTTCATGAACCAGGTCAAGGACAAGAGCTCCAACGTCAAGCTCATGGGCTTTGGTCACCGCGTGTACAAGAACTACGATCCGCGCGCAAAGCTGATGCAAGAGACTTGCAAGGAAGTGCTGACGGCTCTGGGTCTGGAAAACGATCCTCTGTTCAAGCTGGCTATGGCGCTGGAAAAGATTGCCCTGGAAGACGACTACTTCGTGCAGCGCAAGCTCTACCCGAACGTGGACTTCTACTCTGGCATCGTGCAGCGCGCCATCGGCATCCCTGTGAGCCTGTTCACCGCCATCTTTGCACTGGCCCGTACCGTGGGCTGGATCGCCCAGCTCAACGAAATGATCGGTGACCCCGAGTACAAGATCGGTCGTCCCCGTCAGCTGTTCACCGGCTCTGCACGTCGCGACGTGCTGCCCATCGGCCAACGCTGATCAGCCTGCCCCTGAAGCCCGCCGCACGGCAACGTCGGCGGGCTTTTTCATGGGCGTTCCCATTGGATTTACGTTGGCGCCACGGGCACCAGACACACCAGCTTGCATTCGGTCTGAGACGCCACCAATAGCGTAGTCTGTTGATACAGGATGCGCCTACCGTCAGCGGCCATGAATCCACGCTCTCCCCCTTCCCGGTGCAGCACCGCCTGCTCACGCCACATCCTGGTGAACAGCGGGCTATTGGAGGACAGTTCATCAATCAGCGCCTGCATCGCAGCGTCCCGCGGGCGCCGGCTGAAATCGGATCGGAACTCGGCCACCAGACGTTGTGCCCGCTCCGCCCAATCGGCTATCAGTGTCTGGGCCTCAGGTGAAAGAAACACAAAGCGCAACAGATTTCTGTCCCGCCCATCGTCGAGCCAGCCGATGAACAACTGGGATGCAGCCGCGTTCCAGGCCCGCGCAGTCCACAGATGATCCAACAAGTAAGCGGGCACCTGGAACAGACCGGGCAAGGTCAATACCTCCGCGGGCAATTCAGTATGCGGTTGCATTGGCTCCGTCGGGTCGCGCCGTCCCGCCAGATCAAACAAGGAGGCGCGCTCTGCCGGGTTCAGATGCAATGCGTCGGACAGCCGGGCCAGGGCCGCAGGCGATGCAGACACGTCCCGCCCCTGCTCCAACCAGGTGATCCAGGTCACGCCCACTCCGGTGGCCTCGGCCAACTCCTCCCGTCGCCAGCCCGGTGTGCGCCTGCGCCCAGCCACCTTGGCGGGAACCGGCAGACGTTCACGGTGTGCACGAATGAAGGCGCCTAGCAAAGCACGGGGGTCAGATCGGGTCATGGTGAAATTTATACCAGGATAAATAGACTTCTTGTACCAGTTTAAAAACAGGTGCACGATAGCACCTTTGCACCCATTCAAAGGACAACGCATGAGTCGAACGCTGTACGACAAACTCTGGGACGAGCATGTCGTCCACACCGAGGACGATGGCACTTCCATCCTGTACATAGATCGCCATCTGGTGCACGAAGTCACCAGCCCCCAGGCCTTTGAAGGCCTGCGCGAGGCCGGCCGCAAGGTATGGCGCGTCAGCTCCATCGTCGCTACGGCCGACCACAACACGCCCACCACCGGATGGGAGCGCGGCTATGACGGCATCACCGACCCCACCAGCAAAGAACAGGTCACCACACTGGACCACAACATCCAGGAATTTGGATCTGCGGCGTACTTCCCTTTCCTGTCCAAACGCCAGGGCATCGTGCACGTCATCGGTCCGGAAAACGGCGCGACCCTGCCTGGCATGACCGTGGTGTGCGGTGACTCCCACACCTCCACCCATGGTGCCTTTGGCGCTCTGGCGCACGGCATTGGCACCAGCGAAGTGGAGCACGTCATGGCCACCCAGACGCTGTTGGCCAAGAAGGCCAAGAACATGCTGGTCAAGGTGGAAGGCGCGTTACCCAAGGGCTGTACCGCCAAGGACATCGTGCTGGCCATCATCGGCAAGATAGGCACTGCCGGCGGCACCGGCTACACCATCGAATTCGGAGGCTCTGCCATCCGTGCCCTCAGCATGGAAGGCCGAATGACCGTCTGCAACATGGCGATTGAAGCCGGTGCACGTGCCGGTCTGGTTGCAGTGGATGAAAAGACCATCGACTACATCAAGGGGCGTCCTTTGGCTCCCGGAGCCAATGCCGCCAATGAAGCTGCAGCGGCTGTCGAGTGGGACCAGGCCGTTGCCTACTGGAAGACGCTGCATACCGATGCGGGTGCCCATTTTGATTCGGTGGTGGAACTCGACGCGTCGCGTATCGTTCCTCAGGTCACCTGGGGCACTTCGCCTGAAATGGTGCTGGGTATTGATGGCAGCGTGCCCGACCCCGACAAGGAGAAAGACGTCAACAAGCGCGGGGCCATCGAGCGCGCACTGACCTACATGGGCTTGGAACCCGGCAAACCGCTCAACGACATCTTTGTCGACAAGGTGTTCATCGGCTCCTGCACCAACAGCCGCATCGAAGACATGCGCGAAGCCGCCGCGGTGGTCAAGAGCCTGGGCCAAAAAGTGGCCAAAAACATCAAGCTGGCCATGGTCGTGCCAGGCTCCGGTCTGGTGAAGGAGCAGGCTGAACGCGAAGGTCTGCACGAGATATTCAAGGCGGCAGGTTTTGAATGGCGCGAGCCCGGTTGCTCCATGTGCCTAGCCATGAATGCCGATCGGCTCGAACCCGGTGAGCGCTGCGCTTCTACCAGCAACCGCAACTTCGAAGGGCGCCAGGGCGCCGGTGGCCGCACGCATCTGGTCAGTCCGGCCATGGCGGCCGCAGCTGCCATTCACGGCCATTTCGTCGATGTGCGCAAGTTCAGCTAAGGAGCATCCATGAAACGATTCCTCTCACTCTACATGGTGGCCGGATTGCTGCTCGTCTCCGGCTGCAACACCGTCAAAGGCATGGGCCAGGACCTGAAGAAGGTTGGCGAAAAAATTGAAGGCGCTGCACAAAAATGAAAAACTTCACCGTACACAAAGGCCTGGTGGCCCCTATGGACCGCGAAAACGTGGATACCGACGCCATCATCCCCAAGCAGTTTCTCAAGTCCATCCGCAAGACCGGCTTTGGTCAGAATCTGTTTGACGAATGGCGTTACCTGGATGCTGGTTACCCCGGCCAGGACCCTGCCAGCCGCAAGCCCAACCCGGACTTTGTGCTGAACCAGCCGCGCTACCAGGGTGCCTCGATTCTGTTGGCCCGCAAGAACTTTGGTTGCGGCTCCTCGCGCGAACACGCGCCTTGGGCGCTGGACCAGTTTGGCTTTCGGGCCATCATTGCGCCCAGCTACGCCGATATCTTCTTCAACAACAGTTTCAAGAACGGCCTGCTGCCCATCGTGCTGACAGAAGCCCAGGTGGACCAGTTGTTCCATGAAGCGCTGGCATTTCCCGGCTACCAGCTGACCATTGATCTGGAGCGTCAGGTCATCGTCAAGCCGCAAGGCGACGAAATTCCGTTCGAAGTGCAGGCCTTTCGCAAGTACTGCCTGCTCAACGGTTTTGACGACATTGGCTTGACCCTGCGCCATGCCGACAAGATCAAGGCCTTTGAAAACCAGCGTCTGGCAACCAAACCCTGGCTGGCCCGCAGCATGGTGAGCTGAACGGCATGAGCTCCTCCAGTTTTGCCAAGCTGCCCAAGCCACCCTATTACGCGGTGATTTTTTCGTCCCTGCGTACTCCGGGTGATCACGGCTATGACGCGATGAGCGAACGGATGGTGGAGCTGGCCATGGGCCAGCCCGGCTTTCTGGGCGCGGAAAGTGCACGGGACGCGCAAGGCTTTGGCATCACGGTGTCCTACTGGCAGGACGAGGCCAGCATTCGCGCATGGAAGAGCCACGCAGAGCACCGCATTGCGCAGGAAACCGGACGCCAACGCTGGTATGAACATTACGAAACGCGCGTCGCCAAAGTGGAACGCGCCTACTCTCTTACATAAACAGGAATACGCATGAAGATTGCAATACTGCCAGGCGATGGCATTGGCACCGAAATCGTGGCTGAGGCCGTCAAGGTCCTCAACGCCCTGGACCTTTCCTTTGAAATGGAAACCGCCCTGGTGGGTGGTGCCGCATACGAGGCGCATGGCCATCCCCTGCCCGAGTCCACGCTCAAGTTGGCCAAGGAGGCCGATGCCGTGTTGTTCGGCGCCGTGGGTGACTGGAAATACGACAAGCTCGACCGCCCCTTGCGCCCCGAGCAAGCCATTCTGGGCCTGCGCAAAAACCTGGGCTTGTTTGCCAATTTCCGCCCGGCCATCTGCTACGAGCAACTGGTGGGCGCCTCCAGCCTCAAGCCCGAGTTGATTGCCGGCCTGGACATCCTCATCATCCGTGAGCTGACCGGCGATATCTACTTCGGCCAACCACGTGGCCGCCGTGTCGCCACCGACGGCCATTTCCCAGGCGCGGAAGAAGCCTTTGACACCATGCGCTACAGCCGCCCCGAGATCGAACGCATTGCCCACGTCGCCTTCCAGGCTGCCCAGAAACGCAGCAAGCGCGTCACCAGTGTCGACAAGAACAACGTGCTGGAAACCTCCCAGCTCTGGAAGGATGTGATGGTCGAAATCGGCAAACAATACCCGGATGTGGAACTCGACCACATGCTGGTGGACAACGCCGCCATGCAGTTGGTCAAGGCGCCCAAGAAGTTTGACGTGCTGGTTACCGGAAACATGTTCGGCGACATCCTCAGTGATGAAGCCTCCATGCTCACCGGCTCCATCGGCATGCTGCCCTCGGCCAGCCTCAACAGCAAGAACCAGGGGCTGTACGAACCCAGCCACGGCAGCGCTCCGGACATCGCTGGCAAGGGTATTGCCAACCCGCTAGCAACTATTCTGAGCGCGGCCATGATGCTGCGTTTTAGCCTGAACCAGGAAGCGGCTGCCCTGCGCATTGAGGCGGCTGTGCAGAAGGTCCTGCAGCGAGGCCTGCGCACGGCCGACATCTACAGCGCAGGTACCACCAAGGTCAGCACGCGCGAGATGGGCGAAGCTGTCGTCAAGGCGCTTGACTGAGGCAGTTGACACTGAATTCGGGCAGCTTGCTGTGGGCTGCCCGAAATGTAAGCTGGCAACACAACGGTATCCGGTACAATTGCAACCCATGTTTCACGCCCTCGCGTTCATCCTGAACTCCACGCCCGCCGCCAAGGCTGGTGTCGCCGTGCGTGCAACTTCCACCAAAACCACGACCATTAAGGGCTGATCCAGCTCCGGTATCGTCGTGCGCCCCCCCGGCCAGACGAGCCGGGGCAAACAGTCTGGTCTGGCACTGTTTTTGATTTTTTGAAAGGGCGATGAAATGAGCAAGTTGGTAGGTTTGGTCGGCTGGCGCGGCATGGTCGGCTCTGTGTTGATGGATCGCATGCAGGCTGAAGACGACTTCGCCCTGATCGAGCCAGTGTTCTTCTCCACATCCAACTCGGGCGGCAAGGCACCTGCACAAGCCAAGAACGAGACCACGCTGCAGGACGCATTCAACATCGAAGCGCTCAAGCGTTGCGAAATCATCATCAGTGCACAGGGTGGCGACTACACCACCGAAGTCTTCCCCAAGCTGCGGGATGCGGGCTGGAACGGGCACTGGATTGACGCCGCCTCCACCCTGCGCATGGAAAAGGATGCCGTCATCATCCTGGACCCGGTCAACATGCCAGTCATCAAGAATGCCCTGGCCCATGGTGGCAAGAACTGGATTGGCGGCAACTGCACCGTCAGCTGCATGCTGATGGGCGTGGGCGCACTCTACAAGGCCGGTCTGGTCGAATGGATGTCCACCCAAACCTACCAGGCAGCCTCAGGCGGCGGTGCGCAGCACATGCGCGAACTGCTGACCCAGTACGGCACCCTGAACGCCGAGGTCAAGGCGCTGCTGGACGATCCCAAGAGTGCCATTCTGGAAATCGACCGCAAGGTCATCGCCAAGCAGCGTGCGCTGACCGCTGCCGAAACAGCCAACTTCGGCGTGCCACTGGGTGGCTCCCTGATTCCCTGGATCGACAAGGATCTGGGCAACGGCATGTCCAAGGAAGAATGGAAAGGCCAAGCCGAGACCAACAAGATCCTGGGCCAAGGTGCCAACTTCGGTACGGCTGAAACACCGGTGGACGGCTTCTGCGTACGCGTAGGTGCCATGCGCTGCCACAGCCAGGCACTGACCTTCAAGCTGAAGAAGGATGTGCCCGTGGCCGACATCGAGGCCATGATTGCTGCCGACAACCAATGGGTCAAGGTGGTTCCCAACACCCGCGAAGCTACCATCCAGGATCTGACCCCCGTGGCCGTGACCGGCACCATGACCATTCCCGTGGGTCGCATCCGCAAAATGGCGATGGGACCGGAATACCTGGGCGCGTTCACCATCGGTGACCAGTTGCTGTGGGGCGCCGCCGAGCCGCTGCGCCGTATGCTGCGAATCCTGCTGGAAGCCTGATCCGAATCCAGGCAGCGACCCACCCGGACGTTTGCCCGGGTCGTTGCCAACGGACAACAACCCAGGCAGTGCCAGATGCATACAATCTGGCACTGCAAACTTAAAAGCAACCTTAGCTTGTCAGTCTAAGACATTGATGCTATGGTACTTTTTAGTTTTTTAGAGTCAGGCATTTGCGTCGCGGTGAAGGCGCATGCAAGCGGCTAGCCTGATCACCGGAGGCTCATAAATTGATCGAAAAGTCACATCGTTGGCAGAGAACAGTAGTCGCTGCGGCGGCCATCACACTCATGGGGTTCTCTGCAACGCAGGCATGGGCACTCTCTTTGGGCCGCATCAGCGTCCAGTCCGCACTGGGTGAACCGTTGCGGGCAGAGATTGATGTCCCCAACATCAGCGCAGAAGAAGCCGCATCCCTCAAGGCCACGGTTGCAACGCCGGCCGCGTTTGTTGCTGCCGGGCTGGAATACAACGCTGCCATGTCGGAGCTGCAAGCGACCCTGTCGCGCCGGGCCGACGGTCGGGCCTACCTGAAGTTAAGCACGACCCGCCCCATCAATGATCCCTTTGTGGACATGATTCTGGAGGCCAGTTGGTCGTCGGGCCGGATTGTGCGCGACTTCACCATGCTGTTTGACCCACCGTCGCTCAAGCAGGCTGCGACGGTTGCCCCCACGTTGCCGCAAACCTCCAGTGTTCCCGCAACACCTGCGGTGTCAGCACCGGTGAAGCCACCCGTGGTCGCTCCTGCCCCGGTTGAGCCTGTTGCGCGCTCCACTGCAGGCAGCAAGTCAACAACGCCTGCCGCGCAAAAACCGGTACCACCCGCAGCCACGCCCAAGCCGGAGCGTGCCCCAGGCCAGCAAGTCACGGTCAAACCGGGCGACTCAGCCAGCAAGATCGCCATCAACAGCAAGGCCAGCGACGTGTCACTGGATCAAATGCTGGTGGCCTTGTTGCGCGCCAATCCTGATGCCTTCACAAAAGGCAATTTGAACCGCTTGCGCGCCGGTGCGGTGCTGGACCTGCCCAGCGCGGATCAGGCAAAGTCCATCTCTGCAGCCGAAGCTGCACAAACTGTCGTCGCCCAGAGCAAGGACTTCAACGAATTCCGCCGCAATCTGGCCGCAGGCGCTCCCAAGGCAGCAGTGGAAACCCCGAACCGCAAGGCTACGGGCAGCGTGGAGGCCAAGGTCGACGACAAGAAGCCAGCCAGCACTGCAGCGGACAAGCTCACCTTGTCCAAGGGTGCCTTGAAATCCAAGGCTGACGAAGAGGCAAAGGTTGCCAAGGAGCGCGCCGACGCGGACGCCAAGGCTCGCGCGGCGGAACTTGCCAAGAATATCGAAGACCTCAAGAAACTCAGCTCGGCCAGCGGCGCTGCACCTGCCGGAGCGGCCTCTCAGGCTGTACCGGCCTTGGCCGTGCCCGCCAGCAAGCCGACCGCATCGGAACCCGCTTTGCCGGCCTCGGCTGCTGCAAACGCGCCAGTGGCAAAGCCCGCCGCATCCGCTCCCGCCAAACCCGCGAGTCCACCGCCTGCACCTGCGGCCGAACCCGGACTGATAGACCAGTTGATGGAGGATCCCACATTGCCCCTGGCAGGTGGTGGCCTGGTGGCTCTGCTGGGCGGATTTGCCCTGTATCGCCGGCTCAAGAAAAAGAAGCAGGAGCCGCATGTTGACAGCTCCTTCCTCGAAAGCCGTTTGCAGCCGGACTCATTCTTTGGCACCAGCGGTGGTCAGCAGGTGGATACGGCACAGGACGCAGCAACGTCCGGCGGCTCTTCTTCCATGGGCTTCAGCAACAGCCAGATGTCGTCCCCGGACGACGTGGATCCGGTCGCCGAGGCAGACGTCTATCTGGCATATGGCCGCGACATGCAGGCGGAAGAAATCCTCAAGTCGGCATTGGCCGTCAGCCCCGAGCGTCTGGCGATCCATACCAAGCTGCTGGAAATCTATGCCAAACGTCGGGATACCGCCAGCTTCCAGACCGGAGCCAACAATGTCTTCAAATTGGTGGGAGCCGACAGCCCAGAGTGGACCCGCATCTGCGAGCTGGGCCTGAGCATTGACCCAGAGAATCCGCTGTACCAACCGGGTGGAGCCAGCAATACCGCCTTCGCCTCGCTGGAACAAAAGGCCATTGAGCAAGGGCAGGCCACAGCTGCGATCGACGCACAGACTCCGGCTACCACCGACCTGGATCTTGATCTGGACCTGGACTTCTCTGCCGATGAAGTTGCACCGGCAGAGACTGGCACGCCAGACTTTGAAATCCCCGATGCCAATGCAACGGTTGGCTTGGAAACTGCCGAACCCGAGATTTCAAATAGCCTGGACTTCGATATGTCCGGGGTCGCCGAGCTGGATAGCCCCTCGTCCGAGCCTTCGGCCGAACCGGAAGCCGCTGGCCCGGATATTTCTCTGTCGCTTGACGACATCAATCTGGACCTGCCGGCGCCCGCTGCTGAGCCAGCCGCGGTGGAACTGCCGTCCTTCGAACTGCCCGAACCTGCTCCAGCACCTGCCGCTGAGGCACCAGCAGAAAGCAAGTCCGACGATGGCATGCTGGAGTTCGACCTTGGCTCCCTGTCACTGGATCTGGGACCCAGCGCCGATTCGCCCGAGTCAGCCGGCGCTACGGCAGACAACTCGCTGGAGACCAAGTTGGCTTTGGCCGAAGAGTTCGTCTCCATCGGCGACAACGATGGTGCCCGCGCGCTGATTGAAGAGGTGGTGGCAGAAGCTACCGGTGAGCTGCGTGAGCGGGCTCAACGCGCGCTGTCCAATCTGAGATAGGCGTTGCCCATCCTGTGCACAGCTGCGCAGACGGCTGAAGAATTGTTGTGAGAGTTGCTTTAGGCGTCAGTTACAACGGCCAGGGATACCAGGGCTGGCAAAGCCAGCCCTCGGGCCAGACCATTCAGGACAAGCTGGAAAAAGCCCTGTCGACCTTTGTGGCGCGGGACCGCGTCTCCACCCTGTGCGCCGGACGCACCGATGCGGGTGTACACGCGCTCATGCAGGTGGTGCACTTCGATACCGACTGCGAGCGCACGCCCTACGCATGGGTACGCGGCACCAACGCCAATCTGCCCCGCGACATCGCCGTGCAGTGGGCCGTACCTACCACCGCTGAATTCCATTGCCGAGCGTCCGCCATCTCGCGCCGCTACGCCTATGTGTTGCTGGAATCACCGATTCGCCCCAGCGTGGAAGCGGGTCGCGTGGGGTGGAGTTTTCGTCCGCTCGACTTGGCCGCCATGCGGCAGGCCGCCGACATGCTGCTGGGCGAGCACGACTTCACATCCTTCAGAGCATCCCAATGCCAGGCACTGACACCCGTCAAAACCCTGCTGGACATCGGCCTGCACAAGCACGGCGCCTATTGGCGCATGGAATTTGAGGCCAATGCGTTCCTGCACCACATGATCCGCAACATCATGGGTTGCCTGGTACAGATTGGCCAGGGAGCCAAACCACCGCAATGGATGGCGGAGGTGCTGGCGGCGCGTGACCGGCGTGCCGCCGCACCCACCTTTTCGCCGGACGGGCTGTATTTCCTGGGGCCGCGCTACGACGCCAAATGGGGCATGCCGGATCGCACACCTGCGTATGATGGCTTGCCATGACGCAGCAGACCCCCAACCCATCCCAAGTCCCCCTTCTCCCTACCCAGCGCACCCGCATCAAGATCTGCGGTCTGACGCGGGAACAGGACCTGGACGCGGCGGTCGTGGCCGGCGCTGACGCCATCGGTTTCGTGTTGTATGCCAAAAGCCCGCGCGCGGTGACTGCAGAGCGGGCAGCCCAATTGGCCAGGCGCCTGCCAGCATTTGTGACCCCGGTGCTGCTATTCGTCAACGCCACGCCCGAAGAAATCAAAACAGCTTGCAGCCTGATCCCCGGCGCCCTGCTGCAGTTTCATGGTGACGAAACACCCGCCGATTGCGAGGCTGCCGCACGCCTGACCGGCTCTGCCTACCTACGCGCCGCCCGTATTCCCCTGGGAGATGGTGCGGCCCGGTTCGACCTCGTAAAATACGCCAACGATTTTTCTCACGCCAAAGCCATTCTGTTGGACGCCCATGTCGACGGATACGGCGGCGGTGGCAAGGTATTCAATTGGTCACTTCTTCCTCCAAGCGTCAGCGCTCACCTCGTCTTGAGTGGTGGACTCAATGCTGCAAACGTGGGCGACGGTATTGCCCAACTGCGGCCACGCTGTAACAGCCTGGCCGTCGATATCAGCTCAGGCGTCGAAGCAGTAGACGCCCAAGGCATTGCCCAAAAAGGCATCAAAGGCCCGGAAAAGATCAACCAGTTTGTCGCCGCCGTGCGCGCCGCCGACCAACGCTTTGCAGGAACACGCTAAATGTACGAATACGCCCAACCCGACCTCAGCGGTCACTTTGGAAAGTACGGGGGCAGTTTTGTCTCCGAGACGCTGACCCACGCCATCAACGAGCTCAAGGACGCCTACGCCAAGTACCAGCACGATCCGGCGTTCATTGCCGAATTCAAATCCGAGCTGGCCCACTTTGTAGGCCGCCCCTCCCCCGTCTACCACGCGGCCCGCATGAGCCGGGAAATGGGCGGCGCACAGATCTTCCTCAAACGCGAAGACCTCAACCACACCGGTGCCCACAAGATCAACAACACCATTGGCCAAGCCATGCTTGCCAAACGCATGGGCAAACCGCGCATCATTGCCGAGACCGGCGCTGGCCAGCACGGCGTGGCCACTGCCACCATCTGCGCCCGCTATGGTCTGGAATGCGTGGTCTACATGGGCAGTGAGGACGTCAAGCGCCAAAGCCCCAACGTTTACCGCATGAAGCTGCTTGGCGCCACCGTGGTGCCGGTGGAATCGGGCAGCAAGACCCTGAAAGATGCGCTCAATGAAGCCATGCGCGATTGGGTCGCCAACGTGGACAACACCTTCTACATCATTGGCACCGTCGCCGGCCCCCACCCCTACCCGATGATGGTGCGGGACTTCCAGAGCGTCATTGGCGAAGAGTGCCTGGTGCAGATGCCCGAGATGCTGGCCGCTGCTGGCTGCAAGAAATCCCAGCCGGATGCCGTAGTTGCCTGCGTGGGTGGAGGCTCCAATGCCATGGGCATCTTCTACCCCTACATCAAGGAAGAAGGTACCCGCCTCATCGGCGTGGAAGCGGCTGGCGAGGGCATGGACAGCGGCAAACATTCCGCCAGCATCCAGCGCGGCAGCCCTGGCGTGCTGCACGGCAACCGCACCTATGTGCTGCAGGACGACAACGGTCAAGTGACCGAAACGCACAGCATCAGCGCCGGTCTGGACTATCCCGGCGTGGGCCCGGAGCATGCCTTCCTGAACGATATCGGCCGCGCCGAGTACGTGGGCATTACCGACAGCGAGGCGCTGGAGGCATTCCACTACCTGTGCCGCACCGAGGGCATCATCCCTGCACTGGAATCCAGCCATGCGGTGGCTTATGCCATGAAGCTGGCCAAGACTATGCGGCCCGACCAGTCCATTCTGGTGAATCTGTCGGGGCGCGGCGACAAGGACATCGGCACGGTGGCCGACCTGAGCAACGCCGATTTCTATTGCCGCCCCAGTTGCAAGGGCCAATCGGTCAAAGGAGGTGGCATGGCGCAGGAGCAAGTCGTGTCCGTGGTGAAAGGAGCCTCGAAATGAGCCGTATCACCCCTACCCTGTCCGCCCTGCAAGCGCAGAACCGCAAGGCCCTGATCCCCTTCGTCACCGCAGGCTACCCGTATGCGGATGTCACGCCCGAACTGATGCACGCCATGGTGGCCGGTGGTGCCGACATCATTGAACTGGGCGTCCCGTTCTCCGACCCCAGCGCCGACGGCCCGGTCATCCAAAAGGCTGGCGACAAGGCGCTCGCCTTCGGCATTGGCCTGACACAGGTGCTGGAGATGGTGCGCGTGTTCCGCAAGGACGACAACAAGACCCCGGTGGTACTGATGGGCTACGCCAACCCGGTGGAGCGCTACGACCAGAAGCATGCCGCGAGCATGCCCGCAGACTCCACCGCCAGCGCCTTTGTGCGCGACGCTGCAGCCGCTGGCGTGGATGGCGTGCTGATCGTGGACTATCCGCCAGAGGAATGCGAGGCCTTTGCCGCCGACTTGCGAGCGCACGACCTGGACTTGATCTTCCTGCTGGCGCCCACCAGCACGGACGAGCGCATGCAGCAGGTGGCCCGCGTGGCCAGCGGCTATGTGTACTACGTGTCGCTCAAGGGCGTCACCGGTTCCGGCGCGCTGGATACCGACGCCGTGGAGGCCATGCTGCCGCGCATCCGCTCGCATATCAGCGTGCCGGTTGGCGTGGGTTTTGGCATCCGTGATGCCGCGACGGCCCGTACCATTTCGCGCGTGGCCGACGCCGTAGTGATCGGCAGCAAGATCATCCAGCTGCTGGAAGACCAGCCCCGCGAGAAGGTGGGCGCTACCGCCCAAACTTTCCTGACGGAGATCCGTCAGGCTTTGGATTCATAATTACGCCCAATCGGACACCCGTTGGATACCGCACAGGAGAACTGCCCATGAGCTGGCTTGAGAAACTATTGCCCCCGAAGATTCAGCACACCGACCCGACCGAGCGTCGCAGTGTGCCCGAAGGCCTGTGGATCAAATGCCCCAGCTGTGAGGCAGTCCTTTACAAGACCGACCTGGAGCAAAACCAGAACGTCTGCCCCGGTTGCGGTCACCACCACCGCATCGGAGCCCGTGCCCGCCTCAACACCTTCCTGGACAACGAAGGCCGCTTCGAGATCGGCCAGGAAGTGCTGCCGGTGGACGCGCTCAAGTTCAAGGACAGCCGCAAGTACCCCGAACGCCTCAAGGAAGCCCTGGAAAACACCGGCGAGACCGATGCCCTGGTGGTCATGGGCGGCGCCGTGCACGGCGTGAGCCTGGTGGCTGCTTGCTTCGAATTCGAATTCATGGGCGGCAGCATGGGCTCAGTGGTCGGCGAGCGCTTTGTGCGTGGCGTGGAAACCGCCATTGAACAAAAAGTGCCCTTTGTCTGCTTTACCGCGACCGGTGGTGCCCGCATGCAAGAAGGCTTGCTCAGCCTGATGCAGATGGCCAAGACCAATGCGTCCCTCACCCGCCTGGCCAAGAAAGGCCTGCCCTACATCAGCGTGCTGACAGACCCGACCATGGGCGGCGTAAGTGCCGGATTTGCCTTCCTGGGTGACGTGGTGATTGCCGAACCCAAGGCGTTGATCGGCTTTGCCGGCCCGCGCGTGATCGAGTCCACCGTGCGCGTGACGCTGCCAGAAGGCTTTCAGCGCGCCGAATTCCTGCAGACCAAAGGCGCCATCGATTTCATCTGTGACCGCCGCGAACTGCGCAAGACCATCGCCGAGACGCTGGCCATGCTGCAGCGCCAGCCGGCCGATGCGGTGATCTAAAGCGCCATTCCCAGCACGCTGGCCTGCAGCGTGCCCAATACGATGGCTGCAATCTGCAGCAGTACCAGCAAGGCCAGCGGCGACAAGTCCACGCCGCCTACCAGCGGAATGATGCGGCGTATGGGCGTGAGCGCTGGGGCGACCAGGCGCTCCATCAGATCCGATAGGTACGACTGAGTCTGCACCCAGGAAAGCACCGCGTAGACGATCACCAGCCCGGTGAGCGACGAGATGGCCATGCGGGCTACACCGAACAGCGCCAGCACCAGCACGCCGATCCAGCCGGCACCGCCACCCAGCATCAGCCACTGCGCGCCAAACAGCGCCAGTTGCGCCAGGAAGGCGGCCACCAGACTGGCTGTATCCCAACGCCCCAACGCAGGCAGCACGCGGCGCAGCGGCAGCACCAGCCAGTCGGTTACGGCAAAGATGAACGGGCCAATCGGGTTGCCGGAACGCGCCGACATGGGAATGCGCTGGTGCTGCATATAGAGGCGCAGCAGGCACACACCGGTCAAGAGTCCGGCAACGACTTCCAGCAAAAGCGAAACGATTTGGTACAGCATGGCGGGTGGGAGTTTGGTACCAGGGAATCATAGCCCGAGCCACCCTCTTAGAATCGAGGGTTACGCTCCCTACCAACAAGCAAGCCATCCATGTCCGAACAAAATACCGCCGCACCCGCTCCCCAAGACGAAAACCAGCTGATCCTGGAGCGCCGTGAAAAACTCAAGGCCCTGCGCCTGGCGCAGCAAGATGGCAAGGGCGTGGCCTTCCCCAACGACTTTCAGCCCACCCACAAGGCCGAACAGCTGTTTGCAGAGTTCGACCCGCACTCCACCGAAATTCTGGCTGGCATGAATGTGCAGGCCAAGGTGGCTGGTCGCATGATGCTCAAGCGCGTCATGGGCAAGGCCAGCTTCTGCACCTTGCAGGATGCTTCGTTTGGCCCCAGTGGTGGCCGCATCCAGATTTACGTCAAGGGCGAAGATGTGGGTGCCGACCTGTACGCCGCGTTCAAGCACTGGGACCTGGGTGACATCGTGGCTGCCGAAGGCACCGTGTTCAAGACCCGTACCGGTGAACTCTCCATCCACGCCTCCAGCGTGCGTCTCTTGACCAAGAGCCTGCGCCCCATGCCCGACAAGTTCCACGGCATCAACGACCAGGAAGTGAAGTACCGCCAGCGCTATGTGGACCTGATGACCGATGAGGAATCGCGCAAGCGCTTTGTGGCGCGCAGCAAGGCGGTGAGCGGCATCCGCGAGTTCATGGTGCAACATGGCTTTCTAGAAGTGGAAACACCCATGCTGCACCCCATTCCCGGTGGGGCCAATGCCAAGCCTTTTGTTACCCACCACAATGCCCTGGACCAGCAGATGTTCCTGCGCATTGCGCCCGAGCTGTACCTCAAGCGCCTGATCGTGGGCGGCTTTGATCGCGTGTTTGAGATCAACCGCAACTTCCGCAACGAAGGCATCTCGGTGCGCCACAACCCCGAGTTCACCATGATGGAGTTCTATGCAGCGTACTGGAACTACCAGGACCTGATGGGCTTCGTCGAGCAGCTGGTGCGTGACGCCGCCATCAAGGCCGGTGACTCGCTGCACCTGACCTACGGTGGCAAGCCGGTGGACCTGTCGCAACCGTTCGAACGTCTGACCATTGTGGAGGCCATCCAGAAATACACCGAAGCTAGTGAGAACGTGTTTGACACGCAATGGCTGATCAATGCACTGCGCAAGTTGGGACACACCGAAGCCAAGCACCACCTCTCCACACGCAGCCTGGCCAGCCTGCAGGTGATGTATTTCGAAGAGACGGTGGAAGACAAGCTCTGGAATCCGACCTTCATCTGCGAGCACCCGGTGGAAATCTCCCCGCTGGCGCGCGAGAGTGATACCAAACCCGGCGTGACCGAGCGGTTTGAGCTCTACATCACTGGCCGCGAATTCGGCAACGGTTTCAGCGAACTTAACGACGCCGAAGACCAGGCCGCACGCTTTCACGCACAAGTTGCCGCCAAGGAAGCCGGTGACGATGAAGCCATGTACTTTGACCATGACTTTGTGCGGGCGCTGGAGTACGGCATGCCCCCGACCGGCGGCTGCGGTATCGGCATTGACCGCCTGATGATGCTGCTCACCGACAGCGCCAGCATCCGCGACATCATCCTGTTCCCTGCCCTGCGTCGCGAAGCCTGAGGCGCTTTGGCAGCCCATGGAGGAAAGCGTCGAAGCCCAGGCCGCGGCGCTGTTCCAGCAGGGCCTGCAGTTGCAGCAAACCGGCCATTGGGGCGACGCAGAGCGTTGCTACCGGCAAGCCATCGCCCTGGCTGATTCGTTTGCCGAGGCACATGGCAACCTGGGCTTTGTGCTGGACCAGCAAGGTGACAAGGAACAGGCCGAGGCTTGCTACCGCGCGTCCATCGTGCGCAACCCCACCATTGCCACCATCCATCTGAATCTGGGCGCGTTGCTGGCCCGGCAAAAGCGGCACGGTGAAGCCGAAGCAAGCTACGCTGCGGCCTTGGCGCTGGAGCCTGAATCCAGCGCGGTCTGGTCCAACCTGGGCGCGCTCAACCTCAGCCTGCAGCGTGAGGAAACCGCGGAAGCCTGTCTGCGCCACGCCATCACCCTCTCTGCCGAGAATGCCAACGCCCGCTTCAACCTGGCCTATTTGCAACTGCGCCGTGGTAGCTGGGAAGAAGGCTGGCAACTGTTCGAATCGCGTGACTGGTACCGGGCTCTGGCGCAACGCCTGCCTTTTTCCCGCTGGCAAGGGCAGGACCTGGCAGGTAAGACGCTGTTGGCATGCTATGAGGCCGGGCATGGAGACATGATCCACCTGGTGCGCTACATCCCCTTGCTCAAAGCGCGCGGCGCGCATCGGGTGGAGCTTCTTTGTCACCCTGCCCTCACCACACTGCTGCAGACCGTGGAAGGCGTGGATGCCGTTCACCCATTCGATGGCGCATTACCGCAAGCAACGTTCGACTTTTGGATGCCTTTGCTGAGTGCGCCCTTGCACTTCCATACGCGTCCGGACAACGTTCCGGCACCCGCGCGCTACCTGCAGACCGACCCCGACAAACGTGCAAATTGGGCGGGGCATTTGCCTCCACCAGCCGGGCGCCGCGTAGGCCTAGTCTGGAAAGGCAACCCGAAGTTCGAGAATGACCGCGACCGGTCATTGGCGCACCTGGGCATGCTGAGCCCACTGTGGGACGTACCCGGCGTGCAGTACGTGAGCCTGCAAAAAGGCATGGGCGAAGACGAGGTACCAGCCTGCGCTTCCGAGCTGCCCCTGGTTCACCTGGGCAGCGCCATGCAGGACTTCGCCGACGCCGCTGCGATCATCGACCAGCTGGATCTGGTGATTGCGGTGGACACCGCAATGGCACACCTGGCTGGCGCCCTGGGCAAGCCATGCTGGCTGCTGCTGCCCTGGTACATGACGGACTGGCGCTGGGGCGCAGAAGGAAACACCTCCGTCTGGTATCCGCAATCCATGCGACTGTTCCGCCAAAGCAGCGACGGTGATTGGGAAACTGTAATCGCCAATGTGGCGCAGGCTTTGCGAGACTCATTTCCGTTTGCCCGTGTTCCGCTCTAGCCCTGTCTCTACCCAACCGTCCGCAATCAACACCCCATGCAAAACCAATCAACCCGCGGCATTTTGTACCTGTGCCTCGGCGTGCTGGTCTTCTCCTTGCAGGACGCCATCATCAAGCAGGTCAGCGGTGGCTACGCGCTCACGCAGGTGGTGTGCATGCGCTCTCTGGTCGGGCTGCCCATTCTCTGGTTTCTGATGCGCAAGGAAGTCGGCTGGGCCACCCTGTTGCAAGTGCACTGGCTGCCTTTGGCTGCGCGCGGTTTGATCATGCTGGGAGCCTATACCGCCTACTACATGGCGTTTCCGGCGCTGCCGCTGGCCGATGCCGTGGCGCTGTATTTCACGGTGCCCTTGTTTGTGACCGGGCTGGCTGGGCCCGTGCTGGGCGAACACATAGGCTGGAAGGTGTGGGCGGCCGTCACGCTGGGCTTTGGTGGCGTGCTGGTGATGCTTCAACCGGGCTCCGGCCTGTTTGAGCCTGCCGCGCTGCTGTCGCTGCTATCGGCCGCGCTGTACGGGAGCGCGATGCTGATGGCCCGCAAATTCGGCAACCAATTGCCCACCTCGGTGATGGCGTTCTACCAGAACGGTTTTTTTCTTCTGGGTTCTGCCCTGGGTGCGGCCTTGCTCTCGGTTGCGGGGCTGGAGCATGCCACCCATCCCAGCCTGGTGTTTCTGGTGCGCCCGTGGGTAATGCCCACTCTGGGTGATGCATTGCTGATCAGCGTGTGCGGCGTCGTGGCGGCAGCTGGCACGCTGTTCCTGACCACGGCTTACCGGGTCGCCAAAAGCAGCACGGTGACACCCTTTGAATACACCGGAATTCTGTGGGCGCCTTTGTGGGGCTTTTTGTTCTTTGGCGAAGTGCCCAAGTTCACGACCTTTGTGGGCGCCATGGTGATCGGCATTGCGGGATTGATTGCCATGCGTCTGTCCCGGAAATGAGCAGCCCGTATTTGCGCGGTTATCCCGCAGAAACCGTGGCCCAGGTGGAAGGCCTGTTGCAGGCCGGCAAGCTGGGCTCCTGGCTGCAGAAGAAGTACCCCGGCGCACACGGCATGCGCGATGACCGCTCGCTGTTTGCCTATGTGCAGGAGCTCAAGCAGGAATATCTGCGCGGCGCGCATATGGTGAGCAAGGTGCTGTACGACAACAAGCTCCAACTGGTGCAGAACGCCTTGGGCACGCACACCAACATCGCGCGCGTGCAGGGTTCACAGCTCAAGGCCAAGCGCGAGATCCGCATTGCCTCGCTGTTCAAGGACACACCGCTGGAGTTCCTACGCATGATTGCCGTGCACGAACTGGCCCACTTGCGCGAGCGCGACCACGACAAGAATTTCTACAAGCTGTGCTGCTACATGGAGCCCGCCTATCACCAGCTGGAGTTCGAGGTGCGTGTGTACCTGACCTATCTGGATACCGATGCCGGACCGCTCTGGTCATAATGGCACATCTGCCACTGCCTGCCATTGCACACACCATGACCCGCCAAAACCCTTGGGCCACCAAAGTCGCCAGCCTGATCCAGGGCGGCAACGAAGCCGCAGCGCTCGCGCAAATCAAAGTGGCGCCCAGCGTGAAAGACCTGCAGCAACTGCGCAAGCTCCTGGGCGCAGCGCTGGCGCGGCACCCCAACGTAGACGACGCCACCAGTGACATGATCGTGACCCTGTCGTCTCCACGCTTGCACCGCTCGCCTTGAGTCGCTGGCTACAAAGAGACGAAAAAAAGGCCTCGCATGAGGCCTTGTTCATGTGCGCAGACCTGGGCTTACTGGGCTGCAGCCGCCTTCTTGTGCTTGACCTTGTGGTGTTTGGCCTTGACATGCTTCTTCACCACATGTGCCTTTTTGTGGGCCGGCTTCTTGGCTGGCTCGGCGGTCTGTGCCATGGTGGCACCGGCAAAGGCGAGCATCATCGCGGCAACAATCAGGGACTTCAATTTCATCGTTCGCTCCAAATATTGAAAAGGGCCTAAAAAACCCAGGGGCATCCTAGCATGGGCATCAGGCAATCCAGTCCAGTGCATGCATGTAAGCCGGGTGAACCATCAGTTCATCCCATTCGACTGCACCCTGGCGTGGTAACAATGACACACGGCGCTCTTCGCTGGCCTCACGGGGCTCCCAGACACCTTTGACATGGGCCTCGGTCAATCCATCGATCAGCTCGTCAACCGCCTTGCCGCCGCCCTCACTGTCCGGCACGGACTGGTTGCACAACAGCACCATGTCGCAGCCTGCCTGCAGTGCGGCTACAGCAGCCTCGGTATAGCTCAGTTGCTGGCCGTCCAGCACACGGGCGCCGGCCATGGACAGGTCATCACTGAAGATGGCGCCGGTAAAGCCCATCTGGCCGCGCAGAATTTCGCCCAGCCATTTCTCCGAGAATCCGGCCGGGCGGCTGTCCACCTTGGGGTAGATGACGTGAGCGGGCATGACGCTGTTCATGCTGGTGCTGAGCCAGCGGTACGGCGCTGCATCATCGGCCAGAATGGCCTTGAGGCTGCGGCGGTCCACCGGCACATCGGTATGGGAATCCGCCTTGACAAATCCATGGCCCGGAAAGTGTTTGCCGCAGTTGGCCATGCCGCTTTGCAACAGTCCCTGCATCACGCTTTTGGCCAGCAGACTGACCACACGTGGATCGCGTGCAAAGGCACGGTCGCCGATCACGCCGCTGGAGCCATAGTCCAGGTCCAGCACCGGGGTGAAGCTCATGTCCACACCGCAGGCACGCAGCTCGGCACCCAGCACATAGCCGCAGGCCGTAGCGGCGTTGGTGGCATCCAGTGGGCCCGCTTTGCTCTGACCTTTGGGCTCGGCCATCCACATCTCGCCCAAGGCCCGCATGGGTGGCAAATGGGTAAAGCCGTCGGTCTTGAAGCGTTGCACCCGGCCACCCTCATGGTCCACACAAATCAGCAGATCGGGACGAATCTTCTTGATGCTGCGGCACAGCGCGGTCAATTGGGCGCGATCTTTCCAGTTGCGGGCGAACAGGATCATGCCGCCCACCAGCGGATGCTGAAGGCGTTCGCGGTCCACCTTGGAGAGTGTCAAACCGGCAATATCGATGATGAGGGGTGCGTGAGGTGTCATTTCGGTCGGGGAAGTTGGGTGGGTAGGTTCGGGTGGGACGCTCAGGCTGTCTCCACCACGCAAAAGCTGGCGGCGTAATCCGATTCATCGGTCACGCTGACATGGGCGCGCAGACCCTGGGAATCAAACCATTCTTTCAGTTCGCCATGCAACACGATGACCGGCTTGCCACTGAGCTCCTTGCCAATTTCGCACAAGCGCCAGGTCATGGGCATGCGCATGCCGAGGCCGACGGCCTTGCTGAAGGCCTCCTTGGCACTGAATCGGGTTGCCAGGTAGCGCACACCGCGCTCCGGCCAGCGCGCGCTGCGCGCCTTCCAGGTCTTGAATTCCAGGTCGCTCAGGATCTTGAGTGCAAAACGGTCACCATGGCGCTCCAGGCTGGCGCGGATGCGGCGTACATCGCAGATGTCCGTGCCGATGCCGTAAATCATGCTTGCAGGCAACGCAGATAGGCCTGGATGGTGGCCTCGTAGCCCAGCTCCAGGGCATCGGAAATCAGGGCGTGTCCGATGGAGACTTCCTGCACGCCGGGTACCTTCTGCACAAAAGCGGCCAGATTGTGGAGGTTGAGATCGTGTCCGGCGTTCACCCCAAGCCCGACATCCAGAGCGGCCTGGGCAGCTGCGGCAAAGCGCTGCAATTGCGCGCCCTGCTCCTGGGTTCCCCAGGCTGCAGCAAAAGGCTCGGTATACAGCTCAACCCGGTCAGCACCCGCGGCCTTTGCCGCGGCCATTGCGGCAGGGTCGGCATCCATGAACAGGCTCACACGCAGACCCAAAGCATGGGCCTGTGCGATCACCGGGCGCAACCGGTCGGCATCCGCAGGGAAGTTCCAGCCGTGGTCGCTGGTGAACTGGCCTTCGCTGTCTGGCACAAAGGTCACCTGATGCACCGGCAGATGGCGCGCGCGCAAATCGGCCACGCAGTCCATCAGGTTGTGAAACGGGTTGCCTTCCACATTGAACTCACGGTCCGGCCATGCCTGCAGCAACGCGGCCAGGTCTGTCACATCCTCTGCACGGATGTGGCGGGCGTCGGGCCGGGGGTGCACGGTGATGCCCGAGGCGCCTGCCTGCAGGCACAGCGTGGCGGCACGGGTCACGCTGGGAATACCCAGATGGCGTGTGTTGCGCACAAGAGCCACTTTGTTGAGGTTGACGGAAAGAGCGGTGGTAGGGGATTTCATAGGGCTTGTATGTCCATCATCATTTGCCGGGTGCGCAGTGTCCTGACCCCGCAATGGTAGTGCAGCAGTTGACGCAGCTGCGGCTTGAGTTCGGCCATCAATTCTGCGCAGGCACGCAGCGTGGTGGTAAAGGGTGCATCGTCCTGCAATGCAGCCTGCACGCGTTTCCATTGCACCCCGGTGAGCGCTCCGCGCTCCTCCGCATGTGCCTGGCGCAGACCGCCTTCGGGAACCAGGGTGTAGCGGGTTTCGTCTTCCAGTGTGCCCAAGGTCATGGTCTGCAGATCGAGCTGCGGCAACAGGCCGATTTCACGCAACAGCAGCAACTCCCAGGTGCGTAGGGCCGCCTGAAGCACTTCGCCATGCTCGCTGGCAATGATCTGCACCACACGGGCGTAGATATCAAACAGCTGGGGATGCGGATCGTCCCGCGCCAGCAGCGTCAGCAACAACTCATTGAGGTAATAGCCCGACAGCAAGGCGTCGCCCGTGGGCATGACATGACCACCCTGCCACTCGGCGCTCTTGAGCGTACGGATCTCCGCGTCGCCGCCATAGGCCACGTGCAGAGGCTGCAAGGGCATGAGAATGGGGCGAAAACTGGAAGTGGGTCGCTTGGCGCCTTTGGCCACCAAGGCAATGCGCCCGTGGTTGCGGGTGAATACTTCCAGGATCAGACTGGACTCGCTCCAGTCGTAGCGATGCAGCACAAAGGCTGGCTCATCAGAAATACGCTTATTCGTAGCCAAAACTGCGCACCCGCGCTTCGTCATCGGCCCAGCCAGAGCGCACCTTCACCCACAGCTCCAGAAACACCTTGGCGTCCGCCAGCTTCTCCAGCTCCACCCGGGTTTCCATGCCGATGCGTTTGATGCGCTCGCCCTTGTCACCGATCACCATGGCCTTGTGACCATCGCGTTCCACCACAATGGTGGCAGCGATGCGCAACAGTCGCTTCTGGCCCTTGCGCTGCGGCGGCTCTTCTTCGAACTTGTCGATGACGACGGTGGAGGTGTAAGGCAACTCGTCACCCGTCAGGCGAAAGAGTTTTTCACGCACCAGTTCGCTGGCCAGAAACTTTTCACTGCGGTCGGTCAGTTCGTCTTCGCCGTACCACCAGGCCTGCTCGGGCAGAAATCCTTCGCAAATGCCAAGCAGGCGTTCCACGTCCTTGGGGTTCTTAGCCGACATGGGAACGAACTCAGCAAACGCATGCTTCTTTTGCATCTCCTGCAGCCAGGGAGCGATGTCGCCACGGCGGTGCACGTTGTCGAGCTTATTGGCAACCAGAATGGTTGGAACGTCTTTGCCCAGCAAGGACAGCACGCGGGCATCCGCCGGAGTGAAGCTGCCTGCCTCCACCACCAGCAGGATCAGATCCACGTCCGAGACCGCGCCTTGAACCGTCTTGTTGAGCGACTTGTTCAACGCGTTGCCATGCAGGGTCTGAAAGCCGGGCGTATCCACAAACACAAACTGGGTCTGGCCCTGCGTACGCATGCCGGTGATGCGATGCCGCGTGGTCTGTGCCTTGCGCGAAGTGATGCTGATCTTTTGCCCTACCAGGGCGTTGAGCAGGGTGGACTTGCCCACGTTGGGCTTGCCGACGATGGCCACCAGACCGCAGCGCTGCCCACCACCGTCTGTTCCGGGTTCGGCCAGCTTGGGCGTGCTTTTCAGCAGGCCCTGCAGCATGGCATCCAGATCAGGCTGGTCCACCTCTTCGATGGCGGGCGCCTCGCTGACAGCTGCCTTTGCTGGTGCTTTGGTGGCGGACTTGGCGGATGGTTTTTTGGGAGCGTTCATGTTGGGTATTTGGTTTGAAGTGTTTGCAACATGGCTGTGGCAGCAGCCTGCTCCCCGGCACGGCGTGAGCCACCAATGCCGCGTTCGGACAGTCGGAGTTCAGGTATTTCACACTCCACGTCAAAGGTTTGCTTATGCGCGGCACCCAAGGTACCTACGACCTTGTAAACCGGCAGTTTCATCTTGCGCCCTTGCAACCATTCCTGCAAGGCTGTCTTGGCATCCTTGCCAATGGCATCCATCTGCGGGTTGATTTCCACCGCGTTGAAGAGGCGATAGACCAGTTCCTGCGCCTTGCCATAACCGGCATCGAGATAGACCGCGCCGATGATGGCTTCCAGTGCATCCGCGAGGATGGAGGGGCGCTTCTGCCCACCGGAACGGACCTCGCCTTCCCCCAGGCGCAGCAGGTCGGGAAGCCCCAACTCTACGGCCAGTTGATGCAAGGTCTCTTGCTTGACCAGATTGGCACGCACGCGGGACAAGTCACCCTCTGCAAGCTTGTCCAGACGGGAATACAGCAGGGCCGAAATCGCCAGCCCCAGGACCGAGTCGCCCAGGAACTCCAGACGCTCATAGTGATCGGACGAAAAGCTGCGGTGCGTCAGCGCACGGGAAAGCAGGGACGGATTCGCAAATTGATGTTGCAAGCGCCGCTGCAACTCCTGAAGACTATCAGCCACCTTATTTGGATTGACCTTCGTACTTCATGGTCAGAAAGGCCGGCCCAACCAGATGAATCTCCCGTTGGTAGCTGAACGCCACCACGACCTTGTCGCCTTGTTTGCTGATGTCCAGATCCTTGCCGCGGATGGACTTGATGTCGTTGATATCGGCATTCTTGTCGAAAATCATGCGGATTTCGGCAGGCGTGGAGCCGTCCGTCGCGGCCTTCTGCGCCGCTTTCTGCACATTCATGTATTCAATGGCCGTAGGGAATACCTGCGCAATGACCACGCCGGCCATTGCCAGTACCGCAGCTACAAAGAGCAGACCGATGAAGGAAATACCACGTTGCTTGGACGGAAGCTGTTCAGACATTTATCTTTCCCCGCAATATCAATTGAAGAAACCAATCCGCTTGGGATGGCTGAAGTTCATCCATATGAATATGGCCTTACCCACAATATTTTCATCGGGTACAAACCCCCAATAGCGCGAATCCATGGAATTGTCGCGATTGTCGCCCATCATGAAGTACTGTCCCGGTGGCACCTTGCAGGTCACGCCCTCAATGGTATAGCTGCACCCCTCACGTCCTGCAAACTGATCTGCACCCGGAACAAACGCGGGCCGGTCGTCGTCGTTGAGGATGCGGTGTTTTACACCCCCCAGCACTTCCTCGTAGTGCTTGAAGTACCGCATGGAGTCTTCGTCGAAGAACTCGGGGACCGCAGCGGTGGGTTGCACCACACCGTTGATGGTGAGCCGCTTGTTCAGATAGGCCACCGTGTCGCCCGGAACGCCCACCACCCGCTTGATGTAATCCAGACTGGGCTTTGGCGGATAGCGAAACACCATGACATCACCGCGTTGTGGCTTGTTGCCCTCGGTGATCTTCTTGTTGAGTACCGGCAGGCGCAGACCATAGGTGAACTTGTTCACCAGAATCAGGTCACCCACCAGCAGGGTCGGAATCATGGAACCCGAAGGAATCTTGAATGGCTCAAACAGGAAAGAGCGCAACAGGAACACCGTGATGATCACCGGGAACAGTCCTGCCGTCCAATCCAGCCACCAGGGCTGCATCAGCAAACGCACTTTGGCTTCCGACACATCGCCATCCACCTGGGCAATGCCCATCTTGGCGAGCTCGGCCCGACGCTGTGCATCATTGGCCTCCAAAGCTGCCACTGCGGCTTTGCGACGGGGCAGGAAATAGAAGCGCTCGGCCAGCCAGTAGGCTCCGGTTACCAGCGATGCAAGAAATAGGAGCAGCGCAAAGTTGCCGTCAACAAGGCCGAAGTACCAGGATGCGGCATACAGCACAAAGGCGCCCAGAATGGCGGAGGTCAAGGCTTGCATCAATCTTCCACCTGCAGAATGGCCAGGAACGCTTCCTGGGGAACTTCAACCGAACCAATTTGCTTCATGCGTTTCTTGCCTGCTTTTTGTTTTTCAAGGAGCTTGCGCTTGCGGGAAATGTCGCCGCCATAGCACTTGGCGAGCACATTCTTGCGCAACGCCTTGATTGTCTCACGGGCAATGATGTTGGCACCAATGGCCGCCTGGATGGCGACATCGTACATCTGACGCGAAATGATCTCGCGCATCTTGGCCACCACCGCGCGGCCGCGATACTGCGACTGCGAACGGTGCACGATGATGGACAGGGCATCCACCTTGTCGCCGTTGAGCAGGATGTCGACCTTGACCACATCAGACGCGCGGTACTCCTTGAACTCGTAGTCCATGGACGCGTAACCGCGGCTGACTGATTTGAGCTTGTCAAAGAAGTCCAGCACGATTTCACCCAAGGGCATCTCATAGGTGAGCACCACCTGACGGCCCTTGTAGGCCATGTTCAGCTGCACTCCGCGCTTCTGGTTGGCCAGCGTCATCACCACGCCCACATACTCCTGCGGCATGTACAAGTGCACGGTCACAATGGGTTCGCGGATTTCAGCCGTCTTGCCGACATCGGGCATCTTGGACGGGTTCTCCACCATGATGACTTCGCCGTCACTCTTCACGACCTGGTACACCACGCTGGGGGCGGTGGTGATCAGGTCCTGATCAAACTCGCGCTCCAGACGTTCCTGCACGATCTCCATGTGCAAGAGCCCGAGGAAGCCGCAGCGGAATCCAAAACCCAAGGCCTGTGACACTTCCGGCTCGTAGTGCAGGGATGCATCGTTGAGCTTGAGCTTTTCCAGGGCATCACGCAGCGAGTCGTATTCACTGGCCTCCGTCGGATACAGACCGGCAAACACCTGCGGCTGAATTTCCTTGAAGCCGGGCAGTGGTTCAGTAGCGGTAAACGCCGCACCACCGGTACCCCCCTTGATCAAGGTGACGGTATCGCCCACCTTGGCAGCTTGCAGTTCCTTGATGCCGGCAATGATGTAACCCACCTCGCCCGCCTCCAGCGATTCGCGTGGTTGGTTGGCGGGAGTGAACACGCCCAGGTTATCCGCGTTGTAGGTCGCTCCGGAGGCCATCATCTTGATGCGCTCGCCCTTGGCCAGACGTCCATCGACCACCCGCACCAGCATCACCACACCCACGTAGCTGTCGAACCAGCTATCGATGATCATGGCGCGCAAGGGACCGTCCGGATTTCCGCGGGGTGCAGGGATCTTGGCAACGATGGCTTCAAGAATTTCATCCACACCCATCCCGCTTTTTGCGGAGCATGGAATTGCCTCACTGGCATCGATGCCGATCACGTCTTCGATCTCGGACTTCGCTGCCTCCGGATCTGCCTGCGGCAAATCCATCTTGTTCAACACCGGCAGCACTTCCACACCCAGGTCGAGTGCGGTGTAGCAGTTTGCAACGGTCTGCGCCTCCACACCCTGGCTTGCATCGACGACCAGTAGTGCACCTTCGCATGCAGACAGTGAGCGACTCACTTCATACGAGAAGTCCACATGTCCCGGCGTGTCGATCAGATTGAGGTTGTAGACCTTGCCATCACGTGCCTTGTATTTAAGCGCTGCTGTCTGCGCCTTGATGGTTATCCCACGCTCTTTTTCGATATCCATCGAGTCCAGAACCTGGGCTTCCATTTGCCGATCTTCAAGTCCACCACAACGCTGTATCAAGCGGTCTGCCAACGTGGATTTGCCGTGATCAATATGCGCAATGATCGAGAAATTTCTGATGTGATTCATCAAGGGAGAGCTTCAAGTGATTGAATTAAAACGGTCAGACAAGAAAAAAGGGCGCGTCCGGTTTGGACGCGCCCTGAACCAACAATCTTTTGGCAACTGCGAAAGTTGGAACTTCATTGTAGGCAAAAAGTCCGGGATTCACAGCCAAAAAATTCGAAGAAAAACAGAGTTGTGAGTCCACAACATAAATCTTATGCACAAGTTATTCACAAAACAGGACGATGCTTAAAGGACAACATGTGGGCGAACTGTGGATCGCCTGTGGGATCCTGAAAAACATCCCATATCATGGACTTTCAGGTCCTCTTTATAGCCAAACCATCCTTGTTTAGTGCTCCATTCTAACCAAAACGGGCTAACCACCTTGTTAAGTTAGCGTTTGCCTACATAGCTGATGGCGGCAGGCCCCGCGTAAAAATTCTGTTCCTGGGACAAAAAAACAACCCCATACCCCGCTTGGGCATGGGGTCGTGTCACCGTGACGTCACCTTATTTGACAGCCTTCAAGATCGCATATTGCGTCCAGTCACCACGACGGAACAGGATGCTCAAGGGCTTGGATTTGTCGAACTTGGAGATCACCGCATCAAAGTCCTTGACGCTCAATACCTCCACATTGGCAGCAGCAAGAATGACATCTCCTTCACGCAATCCTGCGCGGGCTGCAGCGTCGGAAACGGAGTCCACCCGCACTCCACCCTTGACGGAGAGCTCCTTCTTTTGCGCATCGGTCAGTTCCACGACGGTCAAGCCAAAGGACTGCGCCGCGGTGGAGGCCTTGGGTTTTTCTTCCTTGCCAGGCAACGCCTTGGCAATCGGCTTGTCTGCTTCCACTTCAGCAACCACAACACTCAGATCGCGCGTGGCACCGCGGCGAAATACCGTGACGGTGCTCCTGGAGCCTGGCTTGGTGCCGCCAACGATACGCGGCAGGTCACTGGATTTGTCGATCTGCTTGCCATCAAACTTGGTGATGATGTCGCCAGCCTCGATACCACCTTTGTCTGCCGGAGCGCCGGGCTCTACGCTACGCACCAGAGCACCAATGGGCTTGCCAAGACCGATGGACTCGGCAACCTCTTTGCTGACCTGATCGATCTGAACGCCAATACGGCCACGGGACACCCGCCCGGTCGCGCGCAGTTGATCGCTCACGCGAATGGCTTCATCCATGGGGATGGCGAAGGAAATGCCCATAAAGCCGCCAGAGCGCGAATAGATCTGGCTATTGATGCCAATCACTTCACCGCGCATGTTGATCAGGGGACCGCCCGAATTGCCAGGATTGATGGCGACATCGGTCTGGATGAAAGGCAGGTAGTCGCCCGTATCACGCGACTTGGCACTCACAATGCCCGCGGTCACGGTGTTCTCCAGCCCGAACGGAGAGCCAATGGCCATCACCCACTCCCCTACCCGCAAACGGCCCACGTCGCCTACCTTCACGGCGGGCAAGCCGGTCGCCTCGATTTTCACCAAGGCCACATCGGAGCGCGCATCGGCACCGATGATCTTGGCCTTGAACTCACGCTTGTCAGTCAACGTAACCAGCACCTCATCGGCCCCATCCACCACGTGGGCATTGGTCATGATCAGGCCGTCCGTTGAGAGAATGAAGCCCGAACCAACGCCCTTGGGCTGATCCTCTTCCTGAGGCTGTTGCGGCTGGCTCTTTTTTGGCGCCTGTTTGGGAATGTTGGGAACGGGGAGACCGAAGCGACGGAAGAATTCCAGCATCTCCTCCTCACCCGGGGCACCTTGCTGTGAGCGAATGGCTACCTTTTCCGTGGTTCTGATATTCACCACGGACGGGCCGACCTGCTCCACCAGGTCCGTGAAGTCTGGCAGGGTGCGCGACTGCGCCTGGGCCGACTGCACCGGAAGTACCATAACCGAGAATGAAGCAGCAATACCCATTGCCGCCAAGACTGTTCGCAACGTGCCCAAAATCCGAATGTTCATTGTGTATTTCCAATCTTGAGAAAAAAGGCGAATGCTCGCAAATACAGCCTTATGTAGGGTTGCATGGATTGTCTGCAAGAGCCTTTACAAAACGATTACCGAAGTGATTCAGCGGCGTCCTGACCTCTACCAGACCTGTCGCAGACAACAGCTCTTCGAAACGCAAGCCAACGAGAATCCATCGCCTGCGACTGTAGCCACAACCAGTGGACTTTACCGGTCGTGTCTTGCATACGCAGCAATACCCGACGCTGCAAATCCAGCACGCAGGTCACGTGCCTAACCTTCTGGTCTTCAAAACCGGACCAATACCAATGCTCACCGTCCCAGCGCAGCACGCCAGATCTGCCTTTGCGTTGGACCACAACGGCATACAGCACACTTCCCAGAAAGACCAGCATTAAGGTCGCAGCGCGAATGCCCCAAGGCTGCAATACGAGATAAAGGGTCACCACAAGCCCGCCGCACGCGATCCAAAGGACCAGAAAATACAAACGCCAGGCCGCGGGCCCGACGTTCCAACTGACAGCAGGAGCCCGATGCATGGGCCTTGCGCAATAGTGATCTAGATGCGCTTGAAGACCAGGGAACCGTTGGTTCCGCCAAAGCCGAAGTTGTTCTTCAGTGCCACGTCGATACGCATGTCCCGCGCTGTATTGGCGCAGTAGTCCAGGTCGCACTCAGGGTCCTGATTGAACAGGTTGATCGTTGGCGGGCTCTTCTGATGGTAGATGGACAGGATCGTCACGACTGACTCCAGTCCGCCGGCACCACCCAGCAAGTGGCCTGTCATGGACTTCGTGGAGTTCACCACGACCTTCTTGGCCGCATCACCCAAAGCGGCCTTGATGGCGTTGCTCTCGTTGATGTCGCCCAACGGCGTGGAAGTTCCATGGGCATTGAGATAGTCGATCTGGTCGCCGTTCACGCCAGCATTGCGCATGGCGTTGACCATCGCGCGGCGCGGACCATCCATATTGGGAGCCGTCATGTGGCCGGCATCCGCACTCATGCCGAAGCCTGCCAATTCTGCGTAGATGCGCGCGCCACGTGCCTTGGCATGCTCGTACTCTTCCAGAACCACAACGCCACCGCCTTCACCCAGGACAAAACCATCACGGTCCTTGTCCCAGGGACGCGAAGCAGTGGCCGGATCATCGTTGCGGGTGCTGAGTGCGCGCATGGATGCGAAGCCGCCCACTCCCAGAGGAGACACCGTGGCTTCGGAACCGCCTGCAATCATCACATCGGCGTCACCATACTCAATCATCCGACCAGCTTCACCAATGCAGTGCAGGCCGGTGGTGCAAGCGGTGACGATGGCAATGTTGGGTCCCTTGAAGCCGAAACGCATCGATACATGACCGGAGGTCATGTTGATGATGGAGGCAGGAACAAAGAAGGGGGAAATACGGCGAGGTCCACGTGCCGTGTATTCGGCATGCGTGCTCTCGATAAGAGGCAAGCCACCGATGCCGGAGCCAATCACACAACCGATTCGGGTTGCCTCTTCTTCGCCCAGAGCGTCGCCAGTGGGCAAGCCCGCATCGTTAACGGCCTGAACGGCGGCGGCGATACCGTAATGGATAAAGGTATCCATCGTTCGCGCCTCCTTGGAGTTCATGTACGAGTCCAAGTCGAAGTTACGCACCTCGCCAGCGATCTGGCAGGAAAAGGCAGATGCATCGAACTTGGAAATCGTGCCAATGCCGGACTTGCCAGCAAGCAGATTGGCCCAGGCCTCAGGAACCGTATTACCTACGGGACTGATGCATCCCAAACCAGTGACAACAACGCGACGACGGGCCATAGAAATCAGGTTTCAGCAGTTTGTCAAAGAAACTCCGCCTGACGGCGGGCAAAGGTGCAAAAGAAATGGGCCCGACCGTCTGATGGTTTCACCAGATCTTCAGGCCCATGCGCTAACGCCGCAGCAAGAGACCTATCAGGCCTTCTTGTGCGTATTGGCGTAGTCGATGGCGTTTTGCACGGTCGTGATTTTTTCAGCGTCTTCGTCGGGAATTTCAATTCCGAACTCGTCTTCCAAAGCCATCACCAGTTCCACTGTGTCCAGAGAATCGGCACCCAGATCGGCCACGAATGCCTTTTCGTTGGTGACTTGAGATTCTTCAACACCGAGTTGCTCGGCAATGATTTTTTTGACGCGTACTTCGATATCGCTCATGTGTTCCCTCTGAGGGTTGTAAAAGAATCCGAGATTTTACCCCGTCGGGGATGGTTCCCCAACCGGGCTGCCGAACGGACTAATCGGCTTATGAAAATACTACATATACATGC
This sequence comes from Rhodoferax sp. GW822-FHT02A01, assembly GCF_038784515.1. Classification (NCBI taxonomy): domain Bacteria; kingdom Pseudomonadati; phylum Pseudomonadota; class Betaproteobacteria; order Burkholderiales; family Comamonadaceae; genus Rhodoferax; species Rhodoferax sp. GW822-FHT02A01. Next base: position 3,595,683 of record NZ_CP152376.1, on the reverse strand, counting down.
CGCCGTTAACGTGCAATTCCTGCCCGGTAACGTAAGCGGCTTCAGGCGAAGCAAGGTAACACACTGCATGGGCAATGTCGGAAGGTTTACCCAGATGCCCAACAGCAATCTGGGTCAGCAAGGCCTTGTGCTGTTCTTCGCCCAGACCTGCCGTCATATCGGTTTCAATGAAGCCAGGCGCCACACAGTTAACCGTGATGTTGCGTGAACCCAGCTCCTTGGCCAATGCACGGGTCATCCCGGCTACACCCGCCTTGGCAGCAGCGTAATTGGCTTGCCCCGCGTTTCCGGAAGCCCCCACCACCGAGGTGATGTTGACGATGCGCCCGTAGCGCTGCTTCATCATGGTGCGCATCACGGCGCGACTCATGCGGAACACGCCCTTGAGATTGGTGTCCAGCACCGCATCCCAGTCTTCGTCCTTCATGCGCATGGCCAGCGTGTCTCGGGTGATGCCGGCGTTGTTCACCAGCACGTGCAGACCGCCCAGCTCCTTCGCCACGGCATCCACCAGCGCGTCGCCTGCGGCACCATCCGTCACATTCAGCGTGCGGCCATCGCATCCCGCAAATCCGGACAAGGCCTCACGAATGGCGGCAGCGCCTGCATCGGTCGTCGCGGTACCAACGACCTTGAATCCCTTGCGTGCCAGTTCCAGCGCTATTGCAGCACCAATGCCTCGGGACGCACCCGTCACCAGCGCAACTTGCGCTCCTACTTGGGCATCGCTCATGCCAAGACTCCTTTTGCTTCTTCCAAGGTTGCCGGATCAAACAGCGCTGCACCGGTCATTTCCGCGTCGATACGCTTGACCATGCCTGCCAGCACCTTGCCGGGCCCACATTCCACCACATGGCTGATGCCACGCGCCTTGATAGCCTGAACACATTCCACCCACCGTACCGGACCAAAGGCCTGGCGGTACAGTGCGTCACGGATTGCATCCGGCTGGGTTTGCACTGCAACGTCAATGTTGTTGATCAGCGCGATTTTCGGCTCGAGGATTTCGATTTCTGCCAGACGGACGCGCAATTTTTCTGCGGCTGGCTTCATCAGGCTGGAGTGAAAAGGGGCAGACACCGGCAGCGGCAAAGCGCGCTTGGCGCCGTTGGCCTTGAGCACTTCACAAGCCTTTTCCACGGCAGCCTTGCTGCCAGCAATCACGGTTTGTGCCGGATCATTGAAATTCACCGCCTGTACAACTTCGGCAGAGCCCGCTCCAAAGGACGCGGTAACTTCGGCGCAACCGGATGCAACACGCGCAGCATCCATACCCAGGATGGCCGCCATGGCGCCGGTGCCTACCGGCACGGCATCCTGCATGGCTTGGGCACGCAGGCGCACCAGAGGGGCGGCCTGCGACAGGGTCAGAGAACCTGCCGCAACCAAAGCCGAATACTCGCCCAGCGAATGTCCAGCCACCACATCGGGCTGCACTCCGATTTCGGTCATCCATACGCGGTACGCCGCCACCGCCGCGACCAGCATCACCGGCTGGGTGTTGGTGGTGAGTGCCAGCGCCTCCTTGGGACCTTCGTGGATTAGCTTGGGCACATCTTCTCCCAGCGCATCTGAGGCCTCCTGCAATGTGCTTGCAACCACAGGATGGTCACCCCATCCATCGAGCATGCCCACCGACTGCGAACCTTGACCGGGAAAAACAAATGCAAATTTCTTCATGGCAATTCAAAAATGATGGCCCGGTCAGCGCCGGGCATTGACGAAGAAGCTCAGAACTTCAGAACCACAGCGCCCCAGGTGAAGCCGCCTCCAACGCCTTCCAGCAGAAGGGTTTGACCAGGCTTGACCTGACCCGAACGTACCGCGCTGTCCAAAGCCAGCGGGATGGACGCAGCCGATGTGTTGCCATGCTGGTCCACAGTCACAACCACTTTGTCCAAAGGCACCCTGAGCTTGCGGGCGGTACTTTGCATGATGCGGATATTGGCCTGATGGGGAATCAGCCAGTCGACATCGGCTCCCGATAGCTCCGCCTTGGCCAAAGCGGCGCGCGCTGTGTCTTCCAGCACGCCGACGGCCAATTTGAAAACCGCCTGACCGTCCATCTTCAGCAGAGGGTCACCCAGGATATGGCCACCAGAAACGTGCCCGGGGACACACAGAATGCCGACGTGCTTGCCATCAGCATGCAGGTCGCTGGCCAAGATGCCTGGCGTGTCTGAAGCTTCGAGAACCACAGCACCAGCGCCATCGCCAAACAGCACACAGGTCGTGCGGTCGGTGAAATCCAGAATGCGGGAGAACACTTCCGCACCAATGACCAATGCCTTGGTGGCAGCACCTGTGCGAATCATGGAGTCGGCCACGCTCAGGGCGTACACAAATCCACAGCACACGGCCTGCAGATCAAACGCTGCACCACCTGCCGCACCCAGCTTGTTCTGCAATATGCAAGCCGTGGAGGGAAACACCATATCCGGCGTGCTGGTAGCCACGATGATCAGATCGATCTCCTGGGCGGTTCGGCCCGCCGCGGCCAAGGCGCTCTTGGCAGCTTCCAAAGCCAGATCGCTGCTGAACACGCCGTCCGCCGCAAAATGGCGTGCCCGAATTCCGGTGCGCTCGACAATCCATTCATCCGAGGACTCAACGCCCTTGGCGGCCAATTCGGCCACCAGATCCGCATTGGTCAGTCGGCGGGGAGGCAGATAGCTGCCGGTGCCTGTAATTCGCGAATATCGTGTCATGGGTATGTGGAAAGACTTCCGTTCAAATCACGATGTGGCCACGGGCGCCGTCAAAAGCGCCGCTGCTTTGGCTATACGAACCTGAACGCGGTCCAACAAGTTGTTTCGGGCAGCATCATACGCGCGGTTCAACGCATTCACGAAGGCCAATTGGTCTGCCGACCCGTGGCTTTTGAAAACCAGTCCGCGCAATCCCAGCAGCGCAGCGCCGTTGTAACGGCGGTGATCCACACGTCTTTTCAGCGCACTCAGCACCGAATAAGCAGCAACTGCTGCCAATTTGGTAAAAATATTCTTGGAAAATTCGGCCTTCAGAAACCCCGAAATCATTGAAGCCAGACCTTCGCTGGTCTTGAGCGCCACGTTTCCAACAAAGCCGTCGCAAACCACGATGTCCACCACACCCTTGAAGATGTCGTTGCCTTCAACGTTGCCGTAAAAATTGAGATCGCCAGAATTGCCGGCAGACCGCAGCAATTCGCCTGCGCGCTTGATCACTTCATTGCCCTTGATTGCCTCTTCGCCGATGTTGAGCAAACCAACAGAGGGCGACTCTACGTCGTTCAAGACCGACACCAAGGCCGACCCCATCACGGCGAACTGCAGCAGGTGCTCGGCGCTGCAGTCCACGTTGGCCCCCAGGTCCAGCACCGTGGTCGCACCACCGGTGGCATTGGGAATCTGGCCCGCAATCGCGGGGCGCTCGATGCCGTCCAGCGTTTTCAGCACGTAGCGCGATATGGCCATCAATGCGCCCGTGTTGCCTGCCGAAACGGCAGCCTGGGCGGCGCCATCCTTGACTTGCTGGACCGCAATGCGCATGGAAGAGTCCTTCTTGCGGCGCAAGGCAATTTCCAGCGGGTCATCCATGGTGACCACTTCACTGGCAGCGACAACAGTAGCGCGTGGATGCGAAAACCCCGAGAGTGCCTCGGGCAAACCGACCATCACCAAGCGGGCTTGCGGATGCGCATCCAGAAACTGGGTGCAGGCCGGCAGCGTCACCTTGGGGCCATGGTCGCCACCCATGCAGTCAACAGCTATGGTTATCACGGAGATGTCTCAAATAGGTCTCATTAGCCGGCGAAATTCGCCATAAAAAAAGCCCGTCGCTACAGGTGTGTAGCTTCGGGCTTCGCTGGAAGCGCTGGGATCAGGCTTCGGATTTGGTCTTCAGCACCTTGCGACCACGGTAGAAACCGGTGGGGCTGATGTGGTGACGCAGGTGAGTTTCGCCAGTGGTCGGCTCAACGGCGATTCCGGGCACAACCAGAGCGTTGTGCGAACGGTGCATGCCGCGCTTGGAAGGAGATTTCTTGTTTTGTTGAACGGCCATTTTCGGCTCCTGGGCAATGGGTGCTGCACAGGTTGCAACACTTTGAGGTTGGTAAAAACGCGGCTGGTTCCGCACGCGAAGCCTCAAATTATAGCCTATTCCTGTGCTTTCAGCCAGCATCCTTTTTCTTGAGTTGCTGCAGCACGGCAAATGGACTGGGCTTTTCCTCGGGCGGCTCCTCGAAGTCGGGGTCCGCAGCCTGCAATTTGACGGGTTCCGGACACACTTCATGCATGGGAACCAACGGCGTGGCCAACAGCAACTCGTCTTCAATCAGTTCCAGCAGGTTGAAGGACTTGCTCAGCACCAGCACATCCTCTTCGGACTCCTCATCTTCCACTTCGGCCAGATGTTCGGACGCCACAAAGCGGAAATCCCGCTCGAATTCCACCGGCATATCCACCGGCCCCAGACAGCGCTGGCACACCAAAGCCAGTGAGGCCTGTGCCGACAAATGCACCCAAGGCTCATCCAGACCTGCTGCGTCCGTACGCACTTCCCCGCGCGCTGAGTAGGTGACAAATGTTTCACCTCCCACGCCCTGACTCTGATCCATCAAACGTTCGAAATGGCTCAGTTGTTCTTCACCAGCCAAGGTACCTGCAGCCTTTGCGAAGGCGGCAATGTGCAAGTGCTGTGGTGCAAATTCATGTTTCATGGGGTCAGTGTAAGAGAATCGGGGAATGCAACCTTCCAAGAACAGAAAACTCATTCTGGGCTCCACATCGGCCTATCGACGCGAGCTCCTCGAACGCCTGCACGTTCCATTTACCGTGGAATCGCCCCATGTCGATGAGACACCATTGGCCGGTGAAAACCCGGCCTCACTGGCGCAAAGACTGGCTCTGGCCAAGGCCATGGCGGTTGCCGACCGGTTTGCGCAGGCCATTGTGATCGGCTCCGACCAGGTGGCCGATCTGGACGGATTGCCACTGGGCAAACCGGGTACCCATGAGCGCGCCGTCCTGCAATTGCAACAGATGTCCGGCAAGGTGGTGATATTCCAAACGGCGGTCGCGGTTGTCTGCAAGGAAAGCGGTTTCCAGCAACAGTCGCTTGCAGCGGTGCGGGTGAAGTTCCGGAACCTGAGTGCAGCCGAAATTGAGAACTATCTGCGCGCAGAAGAGCCCTACGACTGTGCGGGCAGCGCCAAGAGTGAGGGGCTGGGCATTGCCCTGCTCGAAAGCATAGAAAACGATGACCCGACTGCCTTGGTCGGCCTGCCCTTGATTCGCACCGCGACCATGTTGCGCTCGGCGGGTCTGGATTTGCTGGCCTGAACGGCACCAACAGCATGAACTCCCCCACTTCGACAACGGGCGCCCAGCAAAATACCGGCACGCTCTATCTGGTTCCAGCACCATTGGATTTTGGCTGCGATGAAACGGTGGCCCTCGATGCCTCCATGCCCGCTGGCACGCTGCGGTTGGCATCCGGTATCAGCCACTGGATTTGCGAGAACGCCAAATCCACGCGCGCCTACCTCAAGCGTATCCACGAAACGCACCCCCTGCGCCTGCCGCTTCAGTCCATGCAACTGCAGGAACTGCCGCGCGAAGTGCACAAGAAGGGGGACCACGGCGGCGGCTTTGATGCCCGCCATATGCTGCAACCGGCTCTGACCGGCAATGCCATGGGGCTGGTCAGCGAGGCTGGCATGCCCGCCATCGCGGACCCGGGCTCATCCGTGGTGCGGGCCGCCCACGACCTGGGGATTCCCGTCGTGCCGCTGGTGGGGCCCGTGTCGCTACTGCTGGCCCTGGCGGCCAGTGGACTCAATGGCCAAAGTTTTGCCTTTGTCGGCTATGTGCCGGCGACACCTGCGGAACGGGCGCAAAAAATCCGGGAACTGGAGTCACTGGCACTCAAGACAGGTCAGACACAGCTCTTCATTGAAACGCCCTACCGCAATACCGCGCTGCTGCAAACCTTGCTGCAAAGCCTGCAACAAAACACCCGCTTGGCTACGGCAAGCGGCCTGACGCTACCCGGCGCGCGCTGCCACAGTGATCTGGTGAAGAACTGGAAGAACAAACCGTGGGCGCTGGACAACAGCATCCCGACGGTATTTGCGATCGGGCGCTGAGCGTCAGCGCAACGACGGCGCCAGTTTCAGGGCGTGTACCGAACCTTCACCAATGGAGGCGCCAAAGCGTTTGACCAAACGCTCTGCCACGTTGTCACGGCGGGTGTAATCGACCAGTTCCTCCGCCTTGACCACCTCACGCGCTACGTAATCCAGGTTGCCCAACTGGTCCACCAGGCCCATCTCAACCGCCTGCTGCCCCGTCCAGAACAGGCCACTGAAGGTTTCCGGCGTTTCCTTCAGGCGATTGCCGCGTCCCGCCTTGACCACGCCGATGAACTGCTGGTGAATCTGGTCCAGCATGGTCTGGGCGTAGGCGCGCTGCTTTTCGGTTTGCGGGCTGAACGGGTCCAGAAAGCCCTTGTTTTCACCGGCGGTCATCAGTCGACGCTCTACGCCTAACTTGTCCATCAAACCGGTAAACCCAAAGCCGTCCATGAGCACGCCGATACTGCCCACGATGCTGGCCTTGTCCACAAAAATCTTGTCGGCTCCTGATGCAATGTAGTAAGCCGCAGAGGCACACATTTCCTCCACCACTGCATACACGGGCTTGTGGTATTTGGCCTTGAGGCGGTGGATTTCGTCGTTGATGATGCCCGCCTGCACCGGGCTTCCACCAGGCGAGTTGATCAACAGCACCACCGCCTGGGTTCCCGAATCTTCAAAGGCGCTGCGCATGGAGGACACCACCTGCTCCGCGCTGGCATCTCCACCTGCCGCAATTTCACCCTTGATCTCAATGACTGCGGTATGGGGTTTAGACACATCCGCAGGTGCTGCACCACGCTCCCAGCCAAACCACGCCACCGCAGCGACAAAGACCAGCCATGCAATGCGAATGCCGTTGCGCCATCTGCGAGCCTGGCGCTGCTCTATCAGCGTCGCCATCGCCAGCCTTTCCAGGGTGGCACGCTCCCAGGCCGCAGCCGTGCCCGGGATTGCGCTGGAGTTGGTGTCTGTATCGTTGCCGCTGGGGAGATTTGGCTCGGTCATGTCAGAAATTCACGGGGTGTAGTTGAGGTGCAGTATGCCAGTGCACCACGCCATCACGCTCGGAGACCTCAATCTTGACCAGTCCACCCCGGCAAGGCCCGCCTTGGCAGGCGCCGGTCCGGGGGCTGTAGGTGGCACCGTGGGTGGCGCAAATGAGCCAGTGGCCGGTCAGATCGAAAAAACGGTTGGGCTGGTAATCCATTTCCATGGGTACGTGGGAACAGCGGTTGAGGTAGGCGTATACCTGCGCGTCATAGCGGATGGCAAACGCCAGGCAGGTCTGCCCGCAATACACCACGTCAAAAGGCACGGCCTCGCCACTGTTGACCAGATCCTGCGAGTTGCATAGCGGGATCACCTGCGGTTCAAAAGTATCAGCCATGGCCTTAGTTACCTCAGGCGTGCGTCAGCAACCATTGCCGCAGTTCTGCCACCGAGTGCGCAACAAAACGTGGCGCAAGTGGCTCAAACGCCGAATGGTCATGGGCACCGTAACTCACGCCCACGCTGGCGCAGCCTGCATTCAAGGCGAGCTGCAGGTCGTGGGTGGTGTCGCCCACCATCAGGGTACGCTCAGGCGCTACATCCAACTCGGCCATCAACTCCTGCAACATCAGCGGATGCGGTTTGCCCGCTGTCTCGTCCGCCGTACGGGAGGCATCAAAGAGGCCTTTTAATTCGTCCCGTGCCAATGCTTCATCCAGACCACGCCGGCTTTTGCCTGTGGCCACCGCCAGAAAATGTTGGCGTTGCTTGAGCGCGTGCAGCATGGGAATCACGCCCTCGAACAGGCTGATGTCATGCTGACGGGCGGTGTAATGGAATTTGTAACGCTCACCCAGCAAAGGGTACTTCTCCGGGGCAACATCGGGGGCAGCATGTGCCAAGGCGGCCATCAGGCCCATGCCGATGACGTAGGACGCGTCCGTGTCGCTGGGCACCGTTCCGCCCACGTCCCGCACCGCGGCCTGAATGCAACGGGTGATGATGGCAGTGGAGTCGAACAAGGTGCCGTCCCAGTCGAAGGCAATCAGGTCGAATTGGCGCCGTCTGGCGGATACAGCTTGGGTCATGGGAATCTGGCGCTAGGCGGTGGGCGGAAGTACCTGCCGCACAAAGGCGGAAAGGTCAGCCGGCAATTCTGCCCGCAATTCCAAGCGCTCGCCGCTGGCGGGGTGATTGCACGCAAAGCGCCAGGCGTGCAGGAACATGCGCTTCAGACTTCCGGGGCCATTTCCACGCGCCAGTTCCTTGTTGACCTCGAAATTGCCGTATTTGTCGTCTCCCAGAATGGGCATGCCCTCGGACGCCAGGTGTACGCGGATCTGGTGCGTACGCCCGGTCTTGATGGTGACCTCCAGCAGGGAATAGGCATGCGCAGCTTGCGGTTCCGTGGTGGCACGCACCTTGACCAAGGACAGCGAAGGCATGCCGTCCGGATCATCCTTGGCCACGACCTTGACACGACGTTCCCCTTCTGCCGCGCCGTCTTTGGCCGCCAGCAGGTATTTGTGTAGCGGCTTGTCCAGCACCTTGAGGCGCTCTGACCAGATGCCCAGCACCATGGCCAGATAGGTCTTGCCGGTTTCGCGGTCACGGAACTGGTCTTGCAGGTTTTTGAGGGCGCTGCGCTTCTTGGCAATCAACAAGATGCCCGAGGTTTCCCGGTCGAGGCGGTGCACCAGCTCCAGAAACCGGGCCTGGGGTCTGGCCATGCGCAACTGCTCGATCACACCAAAGCTTACCCCCGAGCCGCCGTGCACCGCGACCCCGGCAGGCTTGTTGATCGCCAGGAAGTAGTCGTCTTCAAACAGCACCGGAAAGTCCTTGGCCGGCACAAAGCCCCCGCCTTTGCCGGAGGCGGAAGCCATGGCCTGGGCTTTTTCATCCGCACGCTCCGACAGCCGGATCGGCGGAATCCGCACCAGGTCACCGGTCTGGACGCGCGAGTCTGCGGCCACCCGCCCTTTGTTGATACGGACTTCACCACTGCGGATGATGCGGTACACATGGGTCTTGGGTACGCCCTTGAGCTGGCGCATCAGGAAGTTATCCAGGCGTTGACCCGCGGAATCTTCGTCCACGGTCAGTGTTTTAGATTGGGGGGCGGAAGAATCCGGTTTGCCCCCTATAATGTGTTTCACTAGCGACGCGCTGTAAGTGGTTGATTTAGCTGGAGTTTAGTCCAGACCCCATTTTCAGTAGCGCTGGAAGGTCGATGCCGCCGCCTTGGCCAGCCTGTAAATCATCCGCCACCTGCGTGTGATGGCAGTCTGCAAAGCGGTCAATCCGACGAATTGAAACCCTGATACGGAATACCCCAAGTTTGCAAGCCCACGGTTTGCAAACGGATAAAAACGAGATGTTTGTGTTGTGGAGACTGTTGTGCATGTGCCTGCGGTGCGTTTTCGCACCGAGGGAAACCATGCGTCGGATCCCAGCCCCCCTGAAGATGGAGTCATCTGCTTTCCGTCCGAAAGCATATGCACAGACGCACCCCCTCGTTCCCATCCACGCGCCTACGCTTCGACACCTCGTGTAAATCGAAGTTCTCCGGCAATTCCTCCTCACTTCAGTTCGTCTGCCAGGCATCGTTAGCCCATTTTGGGCATGTTGAAACTGAAGAAGGACGCACTCCATGAAACGGATGCTTATCAACGCCACGCAGGCTGAAGAACGCCGCCTGGCCATTGTCGATGGACAAAAACTCCTCGACTACGAAATCGAAATCGAAGGGCGCGAGCAGCGCAAGGGCAATATCTACAAGGCGGTGGTCACCCGCGTCGAGCCTTCCCTGGAAGCCTGCTTTGTGGACTACGGCGAAGACCGCCACGGCTTCCTGCCCTTCAAGGAAATCTCCAAACAATTTTTCCAGCAAGGCGTGTCCGCCGGCAACGCCCGCATCCAGGACGCCATCCGCGAAGGCCAGGAGCTGCTGGTCCAGGTGGAGAAGGAAGAACGTGGCAACAAGGGGGCTGCCCTCACCACCTTCATCAGCCTGGCTGGCCGCTACGTGGTGCTGATGCCCAACAACCCCCGTGGCGGTGGCGTTTCGCGCCGCATCGAGGGTGATGACCGTGCCGAACTCAAGGAAGCACTGGACCAGCTTGAATACCCCAACGGCATGAGCATCATCGCGCGCACTGCCGGCATCGGCCGCAGCGCGCCCGAACTGCAGTGGGACCTGAATTACCTGCTCAAGCTCTGGTCCGCCATCGACGGCGCTGCCAAGGGTGCCAAGGGTGCGTTCCTGATTTACCAGGAATCCAGCCTGGTGATCCGCGCCATCCGCGACTACTTCAACCACGATATAGGCGACATCCTGATCGACACCGACGACGTGTACGAACAGGCCCAGCAGTTCATGGCCCACGTCATGCCCGAACACGCAGCCCGCGTGAAGCGCTACCGTGATGATGCCCCGCTGTTCAGCCGCTTCCAGATCGAACACCAGATCGAATCCGCCTACGCCCGCACGGTGCAACTGCCCTCCGGCGGTGCCATCGTGATCGACCATACCGAGGCTTTGGTTTCGGTGGATGTGAACTCGGCCCGCGCCATCAAGGGCGGCGACATCGAGGAAACCGCAACACGTACCAACCTGGAAGCTGCTGACGAAGTAGCCCGCCAGATGCGCTTGCGTGACTTGGGTGGCCTGATCGTGATCGACTTTATCGACATGGAAGAGTCCCGCAACCGCCGCGAAGTGGAAAACCGCTTGCGCGACGCGCTGCGCCAGGACCGCGCCCGCGTGCAGTTCGGCACCATCAGCAAATTCGGCCTGATGGAAATGAGCCGCCAGCGCCTGCGCCCCGCCCTGTCGGAAGGTGCTTCGATTCCCTGCCCGCGCTGCGGCGGTTCCGGCCATATCCGCGATACCGAATCCAGCGCCCTGCAGATCCTGCGCATCATCCAGGAAGAGTCGCTCAAGGACAACACCGCATCCGTGCTGTGCCAGGTGCCTGTGGACGTGGCTTCCTTCCTGCTCAACGAGAAGCGCACCGAGATCGCCAAAATCGAGCTCAAGCAGCGCATCAACGTGCTGATGGTTCCCAACAAGACGCTGGAAACCCCCAACTACAAGCTCGAGCGCCTCAAGCACGACGACCCCCGTCTGGACAACATCGAAGCCAGCTACAAGATGGCCGACGAGATGGAAGACCCCACGGGCGTCACCCGTCGCTCGCAAGAGCCCACCAACAAGCAGACCCCGGTGATCAAGGGCGTGCTGCCCGACGCTCCGGCGCCTATTGCGCCACCCAAGCCCGAAGTGCCCAAGGCACCGGTGGAAGCCGTCAAACCGGTGGCCCCCGCGGCAGCACCGGCACCTGCCGGTTTCTTCGGCTGGATCAAGTCCCTATTCGGTGGTGACGCACCCGCACCTGCAGCTCCGGTGGCAGCTCCCGTCGCCAAACCGGAAGAAAAGCGCGAGCCACGCAATCCACGTGACGGTGCCCGTGGTGGACGCAATGGCGGACCACGCGGCGAAGGCCGTAGTGATCGCCCGGAAGGTCAACGCAACGAGGGCCGTGGAGAAGGCGGACGCGGTGAAGGCCGCAACCGTGGCGGACGCGGTGGGCGCAATGAGCGTTCCGGCGGCGCACAACGCGAGCGCTTCGATGCCGAAGGCAAACCGGTGGTCGTGGAAGGCGTGGGCCTGGAACAAGCCAGTGCGGCTGCGAACCAGGAAAACGGCAACCGCGAGCCACGCCCCGAACGTACGCCCCGCAACGAGCGTGGCGACCGTGGCAACCGCAACAACCGCCCCGAACGCGCGGAACCTGTAGAAGCCGACGCCCGTAACGGCGAACGTGAAGAGAATCGCGACGGCAACCGCAACGAGGCTGGCGAAGGAGCTGAAGGCGCACGCAACGAAGGCCGAGGCAACCGTGGTGGTCGCGGCGGACGTGGCCGTGGTGGCGACCGCGGCCCCCGTCCTGATGCGGCAAACGCGCCCGTTGAAGGCCAGGTCGAACCAACAGCCGTGGCACCGGTCGAAGGAAATGCCGCTATGGATGCGGAATCCGGTGAGCGCCGTAATAGCGCCGGAGAACCACGCGAAAAGCGCTCACGCGACCGTTATGGCCGTGACCGCGGTCCCCGTGGCGAACGCGCTCCGCGCCAGGAAAATGCCGACCAGCAGCCAGCAAATGAGGTGCAAGGCAGTTACTTTTCCACACCAGAGGCCCCGGCAGCTGTCGTTGCCGCGCCAGCCGCTGTTGCGGAAACTGCGCCCGCAGTCGTAGTCGCGCCGTCGCCGGTTGCTGCGCCTGTAGCACCAGCCGCTGCCGCAGTGCCCGAGGCCAGTAGTGTGGCAGCCGTTGCAACGGAAAGCGCCATGCCCAAGGTGACGGCCTATGCGCTGCCCAAGGACGAGTTGATCCAGGTCGCCCAAAGTTCGGGACTGCAATGGGTGAACTCCGACCCTGAGCGTGTTGCCCAGGTGCAGGCCGCCATTGCGGCAGAGCCCCAGCCTGTGCATGTGCCACGCGAGCGCCCCGCTCCCGTGGTGCTTGACGAGGGTCCATTGATCCTAGTGGAAACCAAACGCGATCTGCGCAACCTGACGTTGCCGTTCGAAGAAACCACGCAGGCATAAGAAGCCGCGCAACGAAAAAAGGGCACGCGAGTGCCCTTTTTTTATGGCCGATACGCACCCGAGCCCGGATGCCTCTGCACGCAACCGCGCTAGAAAATGTCCACTGCTCCTACGTTGACCGTGTCGCCCAGCAAGCCCCTGCGCACCAGATCCCCATAGCTGAAGACCTGATTACCGCCGGAGTGCTGACCGTAGTCAACGCCGCGTTCCGCACGCTCCAGGGCGGTGCTGGGTGAATCGTCCGCCGTGATGCGGGTAAAGCCGCCACAGGCCGTGAGGTGCCCGGCCTGGGGAAAATTGAACTTCTCAATGTTGGCACGGCAACGCTCGAAAGCGGCAAGCACCAGCGGCTCTTCCGGGCAATGCATCAGCACCGCAAACTGCTCGCCGCCCAGGCGATAGATGTGGTCATAGGTGCGGAACGTGTTGTTGAGAATGCGCGCCACCAGCAACAGCACTTCCTCGGCAATCAAGTGGCCATGCTTTTCACCCACGGCATTGAAGTGGTCCACGCTGATAGTGCCCAGCCAGTAATTGGGGGGCACACGATGGCGACGCTCTTGACCCGGCGCAACCTTGGCGTCGCGCTGCGGGCTGATGGCGCCCGCCACTTCGTCCAACTCTTCCAGCACCGCGCTGTAAAACGTGTCATCCAGCGCCTTGCGATTGAGAAGCCCGGTCAGGCCATCGCGGTCACTGAAGGCCAGCAGATGGAACATGTTGCGAAACACGTGCAGCAATATGTCAATCGTCTGCAGCTCGGATTCCGTCAGTGCCTTGGGCGAATGGATTTCGAGCACGCCGTCTTCCTCGGAGCGTGAACTCTCAAAGGTCGGGATATAGGTGATTCGGGGGCCCGCGTCACCGGCCAATGCGACTTCGATGTTTTCATGCGTTTCGATGCAACGCAGGCGCTGGATTTCATCTTCCAACAAGGGGAGTTTTTCAAAATCCACACGCAGAGGGTCTGCCACCATGCCGCCACCCCGGGCGTCCAGCGTAGCGATCTGCATCCATCGCCGGACTCCCTCCTCGCTGATGACTTTTGCCACTACGACCCGTTGCAGAGGCAGCAGGTCAATGAGCGCTTTTGACAGCGTCAATTCCAGCAAATCCCTGTCTCTGTGGTCGGTGAGTTTGATGATGTGTTGGACTAGTGTTCCCATCGGAACATGATAGCCCTGAAAGCTGCGCACGTCACCCTGGCAAATACTGCCGAAACACCCGCCTGGCTCAGTTTCTGGCCGCTTCTTTGAGGGCCTGGCGGTAGGCCTGTGTTGCCGCCTCGGCGTCTTGGCGCTGCTCGGCAATTTCCGCCAGCGCGCTCCACGCATCGCGCTTGAGCGCCGCATCCTGTTGCAGCGCCAGCGACTGTTTGAGCAACTGCTGCGCCTTGCCCCACAGACTCAGACGCATACAAACCATCCCAGCAAGGTACTGCAAGGCGGCATCGCGCGGATTGGCTATCTGGGCGGATTCAATGCGTGACAGCCACTGCGCATCCGGCGACTGCGATTGAGCCGAAAAACCCGACTCAAGCAGACGGACCAAACGGATCTTCTGGCCTTCATTCAAGCTATCGGGCCGCTCCAGCATGGCGTTCCACACGGGCAGCAACCAGTCGCGCGACATAGCCGGTTCGCCACCTTGATCCAGCAGGCGCTGCGCCGCCCGCAAGGCAACATCCGGCAGCACCCGCTCCACCTGCTCCAGGCCATCCCATGCGCGTTGCAATTGCACCGGGTCATGCGCCGTATTCAAATGCTCAATGGCGAGTCCTTGCGAAATGCTGCGTCCAGCCACCTCGGTAAAGGCGCGGTGTTTGGTCAACAACCTGGCCATTTCCAGAGCCTGCAGTGGTCTGCCAGCCATACGGGCTGCCTTGAAGCGCAGGCGCAAGGCCAAGGTACGGCGGGAGGCGCCCTGCGGCATCAGGTCCAGCCACTCCAGCGATTTGACCGCCTCGCGGTCATCCAGCGCCCAGCGCGCTGCACGCAAGTGCACGCCGTCCCGCAGTTCCTGCGCGTTGAGGGCCATGGCGTGATCCAGCGCCTGGTTCAGGTATTTTTCGCGCAAGGTACGGTCATTCAGCGCATGGGCACTCTCGGCAGCCAGCAGGCAGGCCAATGCCCGCAGGCGATCCGCGTACGACAGCGGTTCCCCGGTAAGCGTCACCGATTCCTCCAAGGACACCACCAGCTCTGCTGCCTTGCGTGCCCGGATATAGCGGCCGCTGATCAGATGCGAGAAGGAGTCCAGCAAAGCAGTCTGAATGGCACGTTCCTTTTGTTGCAGACGCCAACGCCGGGCCTGCTGAGGGATGCCGAAAAAAGCAGACAGCGTGCGCAAGGCCAGATGCAATGTCACAAACACCAGTGCCAGCCCCAGAAGGAACAGATTCAGGGAAACATCAACCCGGTAAGGCGGCCAGAACAGGGTGACCGTTCCGGGGTTGTTGCCAGCGAACAGCGCCAGCGCAGCTGCCACCGCAAAGAGTCCCATCAACCACAAGGCACTACGCATGGTCAGCGTCCTGCGGCGGCGGTGGACAGCGCGGCCAAAGTATCGTCAATACGGGGGATCTCCAGGGATCGCATCTGCCCTTGTACCTGTTGCAGCAGCGCCTGGGCTGTCTGCGTCTTGCGGGAGCCTGCGTCGAAGTAGTGCGTCATGGCGGTGGCTGCCGTCGCCAGATCGGCACGCGCAGATTCGGCTTGGCGTGACAGCAACCCCAGACGGGCATTGAGCAAACGCAGTTTAAGGTTTTCCCGCAGAAAGAATGACTGTTCGGGCGACAACAGCGCCGCATCGGGGTCTTCCACACGGCTGACGCGCACCAGATTGCGAAACTCATCCAATGCCACGCTTCCCAGCCGTACCCACCATTGGGGAGGCAGCTCGTCGGCCTTACGCTTGCCACCATCGGCAGCCTTGCTGCCGGAAGTCGGCGCTGAAGCATTGCCCACCGCATTGGCGATGGGAAGGTCGTCCGCCAGCACCACCAGTTCATCAAGCTTGACCAGTAGCGAAGGCGTGTCCGCCAGCGCTGTGGCCTTGATGCGGGCCACGTCGCGCGCGATGGCGCGCTGCAGGGGTGTCAGACGCGGTTGCGCGGCTCGGGTAACGCGCAGATCCGCGCTCTTGAGGGCAGCCAGCAAGGGCTCAATGCTGCCCGTGAGCTGGGACTGCTGCTGTGCCAGACGGATGGCGGAATCAATGTCCACCACCAGATTTTCATCGCGCGAGCGCGACAAGCTCTGCATAAGTTCTTCCAGCTGGGTGCGCTGCAAGGAAACTTCTGCCAACTTGGCCTCGGTCACAGCCATCTTGGCCGCCGTATCCAGTGCCATTTCCTGCGCCTGTTTGGCCGTGGCGCGGGCCTCCATGGCTTGCGAACCGGCATCGGCGCTTTGGCGCGCGAGCTGTTGTTGGATATTGCTCAGCTTCTGCCAAACCAGAATGCTGCCCACTACGCCGGCCACGGCCACCAGGGCAACCGCAAACAGCAGACGACGGGAAGCAGAAGAAGGCGCCTGCACGGACGAAGGTTCGGTTGCCGCTGGCACGGAGACAGGCTCCGCCCGATCAGTCGTTTCAGGGTTGGCGGATGGGGTGCTCATGCCAGCGATTCTATCGAGGCAATCAAATCAGATATTTCTGGACGTGACTCGCACACAACACCAAAACCAGCCTCCCGCGCCGCTGCCGCAATGCGCGGGTGGGTTGCCACGGCACGTGCCGCGCGCCAGTTCACACCGGCGGCCGCGGCACGCAGGTTGGCGATGGCTTCGGAACTGCTGAACAGCCAGATACTGCGGTCCGCAGCGGCCAGTTGAACCAGCGCCACCGCGCCGGGTTTGAGCACTGGTGCGCAGCGTTCATAGGCCACGACAAAATCCACCGTGGCTCCCTTCTCTACCAGTCGCTGTGCCAGCCAGTCGCGCCCCACGCCCTTGCCCATATCCTCTGTGTCGAGCGGTTCGGCTTCGGTGCTGCCGCGCACCACCAGTACCCGCCAACCGGTTTGCACGCGCTGCCGCACCACCTGCCAGAGGGCCTCGGAGTCAAACTGCGAAGCGCCAGCGTCCGGCGCATCAATGCACTGGGGCGCAATACCGGCGGCCCGCAAGGCCGCGACCGTGCCAGGTCCCGTAGCCCAGAAGCGTTGTTCCGGCAGCAGATCCGGTTGGGCCGAGCCTTGCGGCCGGACGGCGAAAAAATGCTCCACCGCATTGGCGCTGACAAACATCAGCGCATTGAAGGTGGTGACCTTCTGCCAAACGGCAACCACGCCTTGGCTGTCCGCAGCCGGACGGATTTCAATCAGGGGTAACGCCAGCGCGTCCAGACCCGCATCGCGCAAGGCCTTCACCCACTTTCCGGCTTGCGGTCCGGGACGGGTGACGATGACGCGCATCAGGTTTTGGCTTGGATGGACTGGACTGCCACCTGCAGCTTGTGCGCGACGGACTCGCCCAGGCGCAGCGCACTGCCAGCATCGGTAACCGTTGCCCGCTCCTGCACGGTCACCAGAGCGTGCTTGCCGTCAGGGTCGCCCCAGGCGGCACGGATATCGAGGACATTGCCTTGAAATACGCCGTGCGCTGCCAAGGGCATGGAACAGCTTCCGCCCATGACACGGCTGACGGCGCGCTCGGCCGTCACCGTTAACCAGGTCCGGTTGTCCATCAGATGTGACAGGGCGCGCACCACGTCGTCGCGCCCGGTACGCACTTCAATGCCCAGCGCCCCTTGGCCCGCGGCAGGCAGCATCTCCTGGGTTTCAAAAATGGTGCGAATGCGCGCACCCAGCTCCAGCCGCTTCAGACCGGCCGCCGCCAGCACAATGCCGTCGTACAGGCCGTCGTCGAGCTTGCGCAAGCGGGTATCGAGGTTGCCGCGCAGCGGCTCTATCTTCAAATCGGGCCTGAGGGCACGCACCAGTGCCATGCGGCGCAGGCTGGAAGTGCCCACCACGGCACCTTGGGGCAAGTCCTGCAGCGTGGCGTAGCGGGAAGATACCCAGGCGTCCCGCGGATCTTCGCGCTCCATCACACAGGCGAGCTCAAATCCGGGGGGAAGCTCCATCGGCACGTCCTTGAGCGAGTGCACAGCCAGATCCGCCTTGCCTTGCTCGAGCGCGGTTTCCAGCTCCTTGACAAACAGGCCTTTGCCGCCGACTTTGCTCAGCGATCGATCCAGAATTTGGTCGCCCTGGGTGGTCATGCCCAACAGCGTGACCTGGTGGCCTTGCTGTTCCAACAGCGCCTTAACGTGGTTTGCTTGCCACAGAGCCAGACGGCTTTCTCGGGTGGCGATGGTGAAATGTTGCACTGCGGTAACCTGTTTGTAACGGGAAGTTCCTAGCCAATGCTAGCATGTTCATCCATGAAGAATCCCTCCCCCCCACCCCCTGCCGCCGCCTCGTCTGTCACTGCAAACAAGCGCAACAAAGACAACGAACGTCCCCTGGTCGAAGACATCCGGTTACTGGGCCGGATTCTGGGGGATGTGATCAGGGAACAGGAGGGCGTGGAGGCCTACGAGCTGATCGAGCAGATCCGCAAACTGTCGGTCGCCTTCCGCCGCGACGCCGACCATGAAGCCGACAAGGCGCTCAAGAAGCTGCTCAAAAGCCTGAGTGGCGACCAGACAGTGAGCGTGATCCGCGCCTTCACCTATTTCAGTCACCTGGCCAATCTGGCCGAAGACCGCCACCACATTCGCCGCCGCGCCGTCCACGAGCGCGCCGGTGAAACGCAGGAAGGCAGCATTGAGGTCGCCATGTCCCGCCTGCGTTGGGCCGGCATCTCGCCACGGGTGATTTCCCAGACGCTGGAACAAAGCTACGTGGCCCCCGTGCTGACCGCCCACCCCACCGAAGTGCAACGCAAGAGCATTCTGGACGCCGAGCGCGATATCGCCCAGTTGCTCACCGCGCGGGACGACATCAAGCAGCGCGCCATTGCCTTTGAGGGCCGCAAGGACGCACTCTCCCCGCGCGAGCTGGATGCCAACGAAGCCCAAATGCGCGCCCGCGTGATGCAGCTCTGGCAAACCCGCTTGCTGCGCTACAGCAAGCTCACCGTAGCCGACGAAATTGAAAACGCGCTGAGCTATTACGAATCCACCTTTCTGCGCGAGATCCCCAAGCTTTATGCCGAGCTGGAGGAGCTTCTCACCACCCAGCCGGTGCACACCTTCTTGCGCATGGGCCAGTGGATTGGTGGCGACCGCGACGGCAACCCCAACGTCAGCGCCCATACCCTGGAATACGCCCTGCGTCGCCAGAGTGAAGTGGCCCTGCGCCACTACCTCACCGAAGTGCATTACCTGGGTGGCGAGCTGTCCATTTCGGCCATCCTGTGCGACACCACGCCCGAGATGCAGGCACTGGCCGAGCGGTCACCCGACACCAACGAACACCGCAAGGACGAGCCCTACCGCCGCGCGCTGACTGGAATGTATGCGCGTCTGGCCGCCACACTGCACAACCTCACCGGCACCAGCGCTGCGCGCCACGCGGTGGCACCGCAAAACGCCTACGTCACGGCGGAAGAGTTTGTAGCCGACCTGCGGGTGATTGAGGCGTCGCTGAATGCCAACCATGGCATGGCCCTGATTGCCCAGCGGTTGCGCCCCCTGATCCGCGCCGTGGAAGTGTTTGGCTTCCACCTGGCAACCGTCGACCTGCGCCAAAGTTCCGACAAGCACGAGGAAGTGGTCTCCGAACTGCTGGCCACCGCCCGCATCGAGTACGCCTATTCGGCGCTGGACGAATACACCAAGCGCACACTGCTGCTCAAGCTGCTCAACGACGCCCGCCCCCTGCGCGTGCTGGGTGCCGAGTATTCGGCCCACACGGTGGCCGAACTGGCCATCTTCTCGATGGCGCGCGAGATGCGCCAGCGCTTTGGCCACGAGGCCATCCGCCACTACATCATCAGCCACACCGAGACCGTGAGCGACCTGCTGGAAGTGTTGCTGCTGCAAAAGGAAGTGGGACTGATGCAAGGAACGCTGGACGCGCAAGGCAAGAACGATCTCATCGTCGTGCCCTTGTTCGAAACCATTGAAGACCTGCGCAATGCCGCACCCATCATGCGCGACTTCTACGCGCTGCCGGGCGTGACCGAACTGATCAAACGCAGCGGCCGCGAGCAGGACATCATGCTGGGCTACTCCGACAGCAACAAGGACGGCGGCATCTTCACCAGCAACTGGGAGCTGTACCGCGCCGAAATCGCCCTGGTGGAACTGTTTGACGAACTTGCCAAGGCCCACCAGATCAAGCTGCGCATGTTCCATGGCCGTGGCGGCACGGTGGGTCGCGGCGGCGGCCCCAGCTACCAGGCCATCCTGGCCCAGCCCCCTGGCACGGTGCGCGGCCAGATCCGCCTGACCGAACAGGGCGAAGTCATTGGCTCCAAATACGCCAACCCCGAAATCGGCCGGCGCAACTTGGAAACCCTAGTCGCCGCGACCCTGGAAGCCACGCTGCTGCAACCCACCAAGTCCGCCACCAAGGCGTTCTTGGATGCCGCCGCCGAGCTCTCGCACAACAGCATGTCGGCCTACCGTGCGCTGGTCTACGAGACACCCGGGTTCACCGAATACTTCTTCAGCTCCACGCCCTTGCGCGAAATTGCCGAACTCAACATCGGCTCGCGCCCGGCATCGCGCAAGGCGTCTCAACGCATTGAAGACCTGCGCGCCATTCCCTGGGGTTTCAGCTGGGGCCAGTGCCGCCTGACGCTGCCCGGCTGGTTCGGCTTTGGTTCTGCGGTGGCGGCTTTCGTGCAAGCCGAAACCCCGGCCAAGTCCAAGGAACGCATGGCTTTGCTGCAACGCATGTACAAGCAGTGGCCCTTCTTCAAAACACTGCTGTCCAACATGGACATGGTGATGGCCAAGAGCGACCTGGCCCTGGCCTCACGCTATGCCGAACTGGTGAACGACGCCAAGCTGCGCAAGAAGATCTTCAGCGCCATCGAATCCGAATGGCACGCCACGGCCCAGGCCCTGGTGCAGATCACCGGCGAGAAGCAACGCCTGGCCAACAACGCAGCCCTGCAGCGTTCCATCAAGCACCGCTTCCCCTACATCGACCCCCTGCACCACCTGCAGGTGGAACTGGTACGCCGTTACCGCGCCGGCATTGCCGACGAACGCGTGCAGCGCGGTATCCATATCTCGATCAACGGGATTGCGGCGGGGTTGCGCAATACGGGGTGATGGCCCCTGCTCTGCTGCGGACGAACTCCAGAAACTCGTTCGGCAACATCGGTTTGGCAAAAAGGTAACCTTGGGCAAAGTCGCAGTCGGCTTCCATCAGAAGGTCTCGCTGCAGTGTGCTTTCTATGCCCTCTGCGATGATTTGTATACCCAACTCATGGCCCATTCGGATGATGGCCTTGCACAAGGTGAGGTTCTTGGAACCCTGACGCAATTCCCGCATGAAGGATTGGTCTATTTTCAAGAAGTCGATGTCGTAGCGGTGCAGGTAGGACAGCGATGAATAACCAGTGCCAAAGTCATCCAACGACAGGCGCAGGCCCGATTGGCGCGTAGTCTGCAACTGCTGCTGCACCCATTCGGAGGCATCCAGCAGCAAGCCTTCGGTAATTTCGACAACGATGGCCTCTGGCGCCACATCGATGGAGTGCAGGTATTCCGACCAGTCAGAACCCTGAGGGCGCTTGCTTTGAAACTGAAGGGGCGATTTGTTGACCGAAATCTGCATCGATGCGTCCACCTCATTGCGCCAATGGCGAACCATGTGCGCAGCTGAGCGAAAAACCCATTCGCCAATTTCCTCAATCAGGCCGATGGATTCAGCCAGAGGGATGAATTCGCTGGGAGGGATCAGCCCTTGCTGCGGGTGATTCCATCGGATCAGCGCCTCTGCCTTCTGAATGGCACCCGATCGAAGGTTTACGATCGGCTGGTACACCAAGTGAAATTGCTGCTCGCGAACCGCAATATGGAGGTCATGGGCCATGCGCAGGCGGTTGCTTGAACGCTCCTGCAGTGCAGGTGTAAAAAAGCAAAAACGGTTTCTGCCTTTCTTTTTTGCCTCGTACATCGCCTGATCCGACAACTTCAGCAATTCGTCAAAAGACTCTCCGTTCTGCGGATACAAGGTCACTCCGACGCTGACCGAGACAAAAACGCACTGATCAAGCAGATCAAAGGCGTCGTCCATGCAACAGACGATCTTATGGACGATGTCACCTACGTAGGTGACTGACATCTGGTCGGTCAGGATGATGGCGAATTCATCGCCTCCCATGCGGGCCAGGGTGTCCGATGTGCGCAGGCAACCGGCAATGCGCTTGGATGCGGCGACCAACAACTGGTCTCCCACGGAGTGTCCCAGGGTGTCATTGACTTCCTTGAAGTGATCTAGGTCCAGTATCAGCAATGCAAGCCCATGGCCACTGCGCTTATGGCTGTTGACCGCTTGCTCCCAGCGGTCACGCAGCATGCGGCGGTTGGGGAGCCCGGTGAGCGCGTCGAAGTTGGCTTGCTGCCAGATGAGAGCTTCCGTTTTCTTATGCTCGGTGATGTCATGGGCAACGCCGTAGGTACCAATAGTCCTCCCCGTGGCATCACGAAGCGGCATTTTCATAGAGACGTTCCAAGCCTCGGTGCCATCACTCCAGACTTCGTGATGGAGCTGATTGAATACCGGCGTGCCAGTGCGCATGATTTCCAACTCTTCGCGACGCGTTTGCGCGGCGTGCTCCGCTGAGTAGAAATCAGCATCCGACTTACCAACAGCTTGCTCAGGGCTATCCAGCCCATATCGCTTAGCCAAGCTGGCATTGATACGAATGAAGCGACTCTCGCGGTCCTTGAAAAATATCTGATCGGGCACGCTGTCCATCATGGAATGCATCAAATCGCGTTCGTATTGGATAGCCATTTCCTGCAGATATTTTCCCGTCACATCCCGCCACTGCGACACGATTCCAGCGCTTGTTCCGAACGGCATGTAGCGATAGGCAATGCGCTCCAGCCAGCGTCCGTCCTTGAGTTTGAAGTAGCGCGGCTTGGGCTCGTCCAGGCCGAGCTTGAGAAGACGCAACGCAAAGGCATCATCCTCCGGGTTGGCAAGCAAACTGGCCTGGTATGCAAACCGCTCACTGGAGGTCATCCCGTAGACACTCTGCTCGGTAAATCCCCACATCTGCAAGTAGTGCTGGTTCACGAATTGCAAAACGTAGGCGTCGTTCATCAGCATGATCCCATCCGGATGGGATCGCAGCAGCTCCTCAGCCCAATGATGTTCTTGCATCCGAATCTCCTCGGGGGCACTGTTTCGGTGCCTGCCACATCCTACCCCAATGGATGCAACTTGAAGAAATACTGCATGCAACGCACTACACCAGCACAACATCAAACAACTGGTGCTGCAATAGCCACATGGCCTGCACCGCATTGGCGATCTGACCCTGGCCTCGCAATGCGCCGAACTACTGAACGACACCAAGCAAGCTGCGCAAGAATATCTACAGCGCCATCAAACCCTTGGCTTGTTCAGCTTAAGAATAAAAGGTCGCCACAATTTCTGGGTCTAGGCGAATCACCCTTTCCTATTTCATCTTACTGATATCGTAGGTATCCGAAACGCGCTTTGCATCGGTGATCCGATACACCTCGCACTTAGGTGTATCGGGCCTATTTACCAAGCGGAAGTTTTCACACTTTGCTATAGCAGCAATATCTGCAGCATCCTGTGATGGCTGGTCCGTCACAAAACCCCACGCCCCTTTGTAATCCCCATATGGCGCATACGCTATGGATTTCATGGAATCAACATGACGCAAATGCTCCACCGCACTCACAAAGCTGATGGATCGCTTTTGTCCAACGAGGTCATCGGGTACCGGCAAGAGGCTCATGAAGGTTGGAATCTTTTCATAAACATCCACGGGCTTACTGAAATCAAATGCCCTTATTGAACTGTCTTGAATTTGTTCCGCCCAAGCTGCCAACTTATCGATTGCGACTTTTTTGTATGGCTTAGCCTTGAGTTCTTCTGGCGTCCAATCACCGGTGCCAGTTCCTCTGATACCGAGTACATCCGCGTTGATGCCCAGAACAATTCGGTAGTATCGCCCCCCACTTCCAGAGTTGGTCAATACAACGTTCAGAAATGTAATTGGAGTAGTTCCCGCATTGACTGTCTGCGCATCAATCGTCATGCAGTTGTCTTGTCGGCCACGCCCCTTGTCACGCATCACTAAATGCCCCGGGGCGCAAGGAGTGCCGGTCCAGGAGGAATTGCTTCCAGGCCCCGTGTTTACCCCAACATACTGTCTGGCAAGAAGATATCCGCCGGAGTAGTAATCCAGTTGCACATATCCCATCTTTATGGGATCGGTGCCACCATTTGATGTATAGGCCTTTCCACTTGTAAATTTCCAGTTTCCATCATTTTGGATTATTGGATATCCACCAACCAAATCGCCGGGTTGGATGTAGTCACCAGCCTTGATCTCCCGAAGATTGCCTTCTGGATACAGCTCTGTTGCATGGGTTCCCGCAACAACAAAAGCCAATAGCAAGAATGAAACAGCTTTATTTAACATTCACGAACTCCCTAAAAATTGATAATGCTACTTAAACCGGTGCCGCCACCCCTTCCACCAGCACCATATTGAAATACACCGTCGCCCCCTGCCGCTTGGCGCGAGCCAGGCGGTAGTTTTCGCCGTTGTACCAGGCCTTGGCTGCCTCGTAGCTTGGGAATTTCAGCATTGCCAGCCGTGCGGGCTGCCAATCGCCCTCCAGTGTCTCAAAGCGGCCTCCGCGAGCCAAGTACTCGCCGCCCGCGGCCTTCACAGTGGTTGGGGCATCGGCCATGTACTGCTTGTATTGCTCCGGGTCGGAAATCTGCATATCCACGATTACGTAGGCGTCAGCCATGGGGTCTCCAGTTGGGGTTAAATCAGGTGTTTTCGATGGGCATGCCTAGGCCAGGTCTGCCTTAGCCCCGCGCCAGCATTTCTTTCACCGCCGCCAGCTGCCGCCGTGACACGAACAGCAGTTCGCTCACTCCATCCATACGCACGGCCCAGCCTTCGCCCTCTTCTGGGTCGTGGTGCTTTTCCAGCGCGCGCGCTGCGTGCTTGGCAATGAGTGCGTTGCGGTGGATGCGCAGGAACTGGTCGCGGTATTTTTCTTCCAGCTCGTTGAGCGAGCCGTCCAGGATGAAGTTGCGCGACCGGGTGCGCACGGTGACGTACTTGAGCTCGGCCTTGAAGTAGACGACCTCACCCAAGGGGACGCGCTCGGTGCGGTTGCGATCCTGGATGATCAGCACGTCCTGGACATTTTGCGCAGGCGGTGATGCTCCGCGGGCCTGGTTGAAGCGCACGGCCTTTTGCAGTGCGGCCTCCAGGCGCTCCAGCCGCACCGGCTTGGTCAGGTAGTCGGTGGCGTCCAGCTCGAAGGCCTGCACGGCGTGCTCGGCATGCGCCGTCACAAAGATCAGTGCGGGTGGTTGCGGCAGCGCCATGATGACCTGCGCCAGTGACAACCCATCGGCACCGGGCATATGGATATCCAGCAGCACCACGTCAAAGGGCTGATGCTGCAGACACTCCATCGCCTGGACCGCATTGGCAGCTTGCGCCTGCATCACTGCGGGCGGATGGCGACAGTCTTCCAGTAAGGTCCTGAGCCGCGCACGCGCCAAGCTCTCATCATCCACCACCAAAACGCGCAACACAGGTTCTGCTGCCTGTGAACCACTCATACCGGAACCTCCATACGAACCTGAAACACGCCGTCGCGCATGCCGCTGCTGAAACGGCCCTGCACATCATGCAGCAGGGCCAGCCGTTCACGCACATTGCGCAAGGCCTCTCCCGCACCCGCACGGCCAGGGCCGGCAGGCACCGTGTTGCTAACCTTGATGACCACCACGGAACCACGGCGCTGCGTGGAGATACGCACCATGGCGCCCGTGTCGCTGGGCTCCACACCGTGGCGTACCGCGTTTTCCACCAGGGGCTGCAGCAAGAGTGGCGGCAGACGCGCGCCATCGGCCTGGGGGTCAAGATTCCACTCCAGTTGCAGCCGGTCACCAAAGCGCACCTGCTCAATGTCCAGGTACCGGCGCGCCAGTGCAATCTCGTCCGCCAATGTCACCGACTCCGTCCGGTCCATCAGGGCATGGCGGAACAGGTCGCTCAGGTCTTCCAGTAGCGCTTCGGCCTTGGCGGGCTCGGCCCGTACCAGCGCGATGGCGCTGTTGAGCGTGTTGAACAGAAAGTGTGGCTGAATTCGCGACTGCAATTCGGCCAGCCGCGCGGCCGTGTGTGCTGGCGTGCGCCCCTTGGCACGCAACACCAGCCCCCCCACCACCACGCCAGACAGGAACACGCCACTGGCAAAGGACGCCAGCCACGGCGGACTGGCGACCAGCCCGGTAAAGGCCAGCAGGCCGCAGCCATACAACGCCACCACACCTCCCAGCAAGGTGGCCAGCGTGTATTGCAAAAACACGGGAATGCGGGCCAGCAAGCGCTTGGACATGCAGGTCAGCAGCAGCCAGGCCAGTACCGCCGGCAAGGCGCCCCCTGTCACCAGCGACAGCTGCGATAGCCAGGCCAGCGCATCCGGGCTGCCGTACAGCGTTACCACGCCGATGGCCGCCTCCACAAACAGCAAGGCGCGCAGCACGACACCAATTTGGCAGGCATCAAAAACCAGCACAGGCGCAGGCGAAGAACGCTCGTTGGCGGGGTCCTGCTCCGGGAGCGTCGATAATATTTGGGTATCTTCCATGTTTCACTGGATTCTGACGCCTTTTAGGCGCCCCACCAAACTGCCTTGCCCATGTCTTCCAAGCCCTCCTCCGCTCCGTCTGATAACCAACTCGACAACAAATCCCAAGCCTGGTCGGCGCTGTTCTCCGAACCCATGAGCGACCTGGTCAAGCGCTACACCTCCAGCGTGTTTTTTGACAAGCGCCTGTGGCTGGCCGACATCACCGGCAGCCTGGCCCATGCGGACATGCTGGCCGCCCAAGGCATCATCAGCGCGGCGGACCATGCATCCATCCAGGACGGCATGGCCACCATACGCGGCGAGATCGAAGCCGGTGAATTTGAATGGAAGCTGGACCTGGAAGACGTGCACCTCAACATCGAGGCCCGCCTGACCCAGCTGGTGGGCGATGCTGGCAAGCGCCTGCACACCGGACGCAGCCGCAACGACCAGGTCGCCACCGACGTGCGCCTGTGGCTGCGCAGCGAGATCGACCTGATTGGTGATTTGCTTGTCGCCTTGCAGAAGTCGCTGCTGGCACTGGCCGAAAAGAACGTGGACGTGATCCTGCCCGGCTTTACCCATCTGCAAGTGGCCCAGCCGGTGAGCTTTGGCCACCACATGCTGGCGTACGTGGAAATGTTCAGCCGCGATGCCGAACGCATGCAGGACGTGCGCCGCCGCGTCAACCGCCTGCCACTGGGCGCCGCCGCCCTGGCCGGCACCAGCTACCCGCTGGACCGCGAGCGCGTGGCCGCCACGCTGGGCATGGAAGGCGTGTGCCAGAACAGCCTGGACGCCGTGAGCGACCGTGACTTCGCCATCGAGTTCACCGCCGCCGCCTCATTGGCCATGGTGCACATCAGCCGCCTGTCGGAAGAGTTGGTGCTGTGGATGAGCCAGAGCTTTGGCTTCATCGACATCGCCGACCGCTTCTGCACCGGCAGCTCCATCATGCCGCAGAAGAAGAACCCCGACGTGCCCGAACTGGCCCGCGGCAAGACCGGCCGCGTGGTCGGCCACCTCATGGGCCTGATCACCCTGATGAAGGGCCAGCCCCTGGCCTACAACAAGGACAACCAGGAAGACAAGGAGCCGCTGTTCGACACGGTGGACACCCTGAAGGACACGCTGCGCATCTTCGCCGAGATGGTGGGCGGCATCACCGTCAAGCCCGAAGCCATGGAGCGCGCCGCACTGCGCGGCTACGCCACGGCTACCGATCTGGCCGACTACATGGTCAAGAAGGGCCTGCCCTTCCGCGACGCACACGAAGTGGTGGCCCACGCGGTCAAGACCGCCATTGGCAAGGGCGTGGATTTGTCGGAACTGTCGCTGGCCGAACTGCAGGCGTTCAATCCCAAGATCGAGGCAGATGTGTTTGAAGTGTTGAGCCTGCGGGGCTCGCTCAATGCGCGCAATATTCTGGGTGGTACAGCACCGGCCCAGGTGCGGGCGCAGATTGCGCGGCACCTGGCGCGGCTGGCTTGAGCAAAAGCCGCCAGCCCTAGCGGGCCACGGGATTACACCTCACCAAGATGTCCACGCTGGATGGCGGCGTCTCGGTCCTGAAAGATGGCCATCGCAGTCAGCAGGCGCAGAAACCCCAGCTTGCGATAGAAACCTTCCTTGCCCGGGACCGAGTAAAGGATGATTTTCTTGTGCTGCCTGGAGTCTTCAACCAGACGGGAGACGACCTCCTTGCCAAGCCCGGTTCCCTGGTACGCAGGAAGCACGGCCACATCGCAGATGTAGGAACAGTCGGCGCCATCAGCCAAAGCCCGGCCAGCTGCAACAAGTCTTCCCTGATCGCGCACCAGCCACTTGAATCGGCTGTTCTCGAACACCGTCTTCAGCATCTCCGCGTTCTTGTTGCCAAGCGGCGTCAGCCGGTACAGCGTCTCAAGCTCGGACCAATCGAGGTCGGATGTATGGTTGGACCAACTACCGAAAATACTCATGGCGTATACCCTGAAGTTGGCGGGCCTTCTGGATACTGAGGCAGGTCGTCTGTGATTTCTAGCCAAGGTTGTTTTGAAGATACCCAAAAATGCATGTCAGGTTTGAACTGTGACGGATCGTCCAGGCTACCGGCTGTCAGGCCCATGACTCCAGCAGAAACACGCCGCGAGAAAACGCTGGTGCCGCAACGCGAACAAGAGCCGCGCTCTAGCGTTTCTGAAGAGTGGAATGTGCTGATGGGGCCAGAGATTTCCACATGTTCGATGCGCATAAGTACGCGAGCATTGAAAGCAGCGCCAATAGCTTTTTGACAAACCCTGCAGTGACATACCCTCTGATTCAAAGGTTCAGAGGTCGTTTCATATCGCACTGCCCCACATAGACAACCACCACGGAATAAAGTCATTCAAAAAAGTCCTTTCTATAACAGCCTAACGAGGCTGTGGAAAACCTGATTCTCACTAGCGCGCACCACGCCTTGCGCGTTGCGTTGTTTGAGAATCAGGTTTTGGTTGTTCATCCCTGCAGTTTGCAGCAAATCGGCCCGATTGCGCAGTTCTTTCCCCTTGTAACCCCCTTCACAGCGCGTACTTGTCCACGTTGTTCAACGAACAGCATGAACACCAACCACGCATAAGCAAGCGCTACGCGAAGCGAGCGTCTTGCAGCGCACATCCAGCAAATAGGCCAGACAGTCCACCCTCAAACAATTAAAACCGTCTCATCAACGATTCACCGGCACAGTCATGCCTCTTTCACTTTTCAGGAGAGTCTTGTGTTTGATATAGACAAAAAGTCGGCGAGCTTGCGGTACGCGCACACCTCGTTCAACTCCCGTTGGAGCGCTTGATATGGCAAGGCGCAACTTGGTCGTCGTTGGCGACCCACTTAGCACCGGAGGCGCTGTACTACCCCACAACCACAATCTGGACGCGCGCAAAGGCGTGTCCTTTGCCTACATCAATGGCAAGGTGCACTGCGACACCTGCAACAGCACGGGCGCTATCGCCAAGGCGGGTGGCCCCAGTCGCCTGAATTACCGTGGCCAAGAAGTTGCACTGGAAGGCGACATCGTGCTGTGCAACTGCCCCGTTCCGCCCACGCTTGTTGCCAAGGCGGTTACGACAAGCAAGCCAAGTGCCTGGGCTGACGATGATGTGGAAACCCACGGAGAAGTTCCTCCTGCGAGGCCTCAAGTCGACGTTGAAGGCATTTCCGCTTCCAGTGAACATGGACAGGTGACAATTACTTATGCTGACGGTCACAAGGAAGTACGCAAGGGTGGCAGCATGGCTTGGCGCAACAACAATCCTGGCAATATGCGTGCTGGAATTGACGGCTATCCCGCCATAGGTAGCAGCGGAGGATTCGCAGTGTTCAAGAGCGAAAAATTCGGCTTTGAAGCGCTACTTGCAAATTTAAAAACAGAGAGATACCAAGCGCTTTCAGTTGCAAAAGCAATTGATGCCTGGGCACCGGCGTCCGACAGCAATGATCCAGTGACCTATTCAAAACGCATCACCGAGTGGACTGGCATTGATTCCAAGACAAACCTGAAGGACCTTACCGCGTCGCAGTTGACCGCTGTAGGCTCGGCCATCAGGCGCCAGGAAGGCTGGATCGTCGGGACGGTAGTTCAGATACCCAAGAAGTAGGAACAACGCGAATGTCACGAATCAATGCGGCAATAGCCTCCATTTTGGTAGCTACAGCCTTAGGCACCAGCGCTGAAGCCACACCGATCGTTGCAGATGGTGTGGCGTCGATCAGCCTGTGTGGCACGCTTCTCAAGGAACGCCATTGGGGCCCACCCAATTTCGGTGAAGACCCTCGCCATGACAGCAAATTTGACGCATGGTTTGTGGTCCTGAAAAAAATTGTGAAGGTCCAATACGGTTCGGAGCAAAGTTCCCTCCGAAAAATCCAGATCATGCCCAGACCCGAGGTCCCCATTGGTACAAACACAAAGCGCCGACTATATGAAGTGACTGGAACGCTGGATACAGCGGTGGCCCCCGCTGAAGTCATGCAAGTGACCTTGTGGTGGAAAACCCTTCGAGAAGTCAAGCACTGCCCATAGATTGACGAACCGATGGCCCAAGTCATAGGCACGCCACGGTCGCTGGTTTATAAATTGGCTTTTACACCGCCCAGCCATGACAACAAAAACCACCCTCCTCAGCTGCGGCCTGGCACTGGCCGCCCTCACCGCCCACGCCTTCCAGATCACCAGCCTCTCGCCGCAAGGCGAAATTGCGCGGGTACGTCAGGTGGTGGCCCAGTTTGACGAAAGCGCCGCAGCCTTTGGAGACCCCAAGGCAGAGGCGCCGCTGACGCTGCGGTGCAGCGACGCGCAGGCCAGCAAGGGCACGGGGCGTTGGGTGACCGACCGGTCCTGGGCTTTTGAATTCGAGAATGACTTGCCGCCCGGCGTGTCCTGCACGGTGCAGGTCAAGTCAGACCTCAAGTCGGCCAAGGGCACAACGCTAACTGGGCCTGCCAGCTACCGCTTCAATACCGGCGGTCCGTTTGTGCAGGCCATGCGCCCGTACGAGGGCGCGCGCATCGATGAGGAACAGTTCTTCGCCTTGCGCCTCTCAGGCGAAGCCACCACTGCCAGCGTGCAGGCGCATGTCAGCTGCAGGGTGGATGGCCTGGGGGAGCGCGTGGCCGTACGGCTGCTGGACGGCAAGGACCGCGACGCCCTGCTCAAGGCGCAGGGTTGGGAGCAGGCGGCCAAGAAGAGCCCGCTGTCCTTTGTGGCCCTGGCCTGCAACCGCCGTTTCAGTTCGGGCGCCTCTGTGCAACTGGTGTATGAGAAAGGCGTGGCCACACCCAGCGGCATTGCCAATAGCGTGGAGAAGCGCTTCACCTTCCAGGTGCGCGAGCCGTTTGACGCCAGCTTCAGTTGCGAGCGCGAAAGCGCCCAGAGTGCCTGCCTGCCGATCCGCCCCATGACGCTGAGCTTCAATGCGCCCGTGCCCAAGAAGCTGCTGGAGGGCATTCGCCTGGTCTCAGCCAAGGAAACGCTCAAGCCGCAGTTCGACAACGACAACGGAGACGAAGGCGACGAGCATGTGGTGAGCAGCATCCGCTTTGGTGGCGTGTTGCCCGAGCTCACGCAGTTCAGCCTGGAGCTGCCCAAAGAGTTCAAGGACGCCAGCGGGCGCAGCCTGCGCAATGCAGCGAACTTTCCGCTGAAGGTGGCCACGGGTGCCATGCCGCCGCTGGCCAAGTTTGCGGCAGCGCCCTTTGGCATCGTGGAGCGCTTTGCCGAACCCGATGGTGTGGCGATGCTGCCGGTGACCCTGCGCAATGTGGAGGCGGCGCTGAAAGTGCAAGGGCTGGATGCGGCGCAGCTGGCACCTTCGCCCAAGGCCGTGCAAGAAAAGAGCAAGGGCAAGGTCAGTGACTACAAGCCTGGCACCGACGCAGAAATCATCGCCTGGTACCAGAAGATCCAACGCTATGACAACGCCATGGTGCCGCGCTCCATGGCCGCTGCCGACTCCAAACTTCCCTTGGCGCCCTCCATCAGTGACACCGACCGCGGCTGGGTGCAGACGCGCATGGTCTCGCTGCTGCAAGGCCACAGCCAGGTGAAGACGCTGGACCTGCCCAAGAGCGCCAGCAACGACCCGCGCCCGTTCGAGGTGGTGGGCATTCCGCTGGACGCGGGCTTCCATGTGGTGGAGATTGCTTCGCAGAAGCTGGGCACGTCGCTGCTGGACGAGCGCTATGGCAATGGCCGCACCATGTATGTCCGCACCTCGGCATTGGTGACCAATCTGGGTGTGCACTTCAAGCTGGGGCGCGAGAACGCGCTGGCCTGGGTCACCACCCTGGACAAGGGCAAGCCCGTGGTCAACGCCACCGTGCGCGTGTCCGACTGCAGAGGGCGCGAAGTCGCCAGCGGCACTACCGACGCACAAGGCGTGGCCCAGCTTGCAGGTGTTCCTTCGGTAGCGCCCGGCTGCCATAGCGATGACAGCTACAGCCAGGCCTATTTCATCAGCGCCCGCGCAGTGCAGCCGTCGGGCGATGGCAAGGGCACGGTGCAAGACCTCGCCTTCACCTGGAGCGACTGGAACCGTGGCATAGAGCCCTGGCGCTTCAACCTGCCCACCAACCGCGATCCGCGCCCGGATGAGCGCGCCCACAGCATCCTGGACCGCAGCCTGCTGCGCGCGGGCGAGACCGTGTCCATGAAGCACATCCTGCGCACCGAAACCGGCAAGGGCTTTGGCCTGCCCGAGCGCCAGCCCAGCACCCTGGTCATCACCCACGAAGGCAGTGGCCAGCAATACACCCAGCCCCTGACCTGGCGCAAGACCGCTACCGGCGGGCTGAGTGCCGAGAGCAGCTTTGCCATTCCGCAGGCGGCCAAGCTGGGCGTGTACAGCGTCGAGCTGCGCGCCACCGGCAACGACCGTAGCTTCTACACCGGCCAGTTCCGCGTGGAGGAGTTCCGCCTGCCGGTGCTGGAGGGGCGCATTAGCCCCAGCAGCAAGGAGCAGCTGGTGCACACCCAGAGCGTGCCAGTGGACGTGCAGGTCAATTACGTGTCCGGTGGCCCGGCTGCCCGCTTGCCGGTGCGCGTGTCGGCCCTGGTGCGCAGCAAGTGGCTGAACTTTCCGGACTTTGACGCCTTCAGCTTCCAGCCGCCGCGCGGCAAGACCGAAGCCGTGTCCGCAGGGGACGAAGAGACCGAGAGCAGCAACACCGACTCGCGCGTGATCGCCGACAAGCTGCCGCTCACCCTGGACACGAACGGCACGGGCAAGACCACCGTGCCCGATGTGCCCTTGAGCAAACAGCCGCAAGACCTGCTGCTGGAAGCCACCTACTCCGACCCCAACGGCGAAGTGCAGACCCTACGCAGCACCCGCACGCTCTGGCCCGCGGCGGAGGTGGCTGGCATCAAGACCGAGGGCTGGGTGTCGAGTGGCAAGACCATCAAGTTCCAGGCCCTGGCGCTGGATCTGGCCGGCAAACCCAAGGAAGGCGTGCCGCTCGATGTGAAGGCCACGGCCCGCATCGTCACCACCACGCGCAAGCGCATGGTGGGCGGCTTCTACACCTACGACAACAAGACCAGCGTGAAGGAACTGGGCACCGTGTGCTCAGGCAAGAGCGACAGCCGTGGCCTGCTGCTGTGCGACACCACACTGAACGAGCCCGGCGAGGTGGAGCTGGTGGTCACCGCCAAGGACAGCAGCGGCAACGGCATCCAGGCCGCCAGCTCGGTGTATGTCACCAAGCAGGGCGAGCTCTGGTTTGGCGGCGAAAACAACGACCGCATCGACCTGTTGCCCGAAAAGAAAAGCTACCAGCCCGGCGAAACCGCCACGTTCCAGGTGCGCATGCCCTTCCGCTTTGCCACCGCGCTGCTGACGGTGGAGCGCGAAGGCGTGCTTGATACGCAGGTGGTGCAGCTCAACGGCCAGGACCCGACGGTACAGCTCAAGGTGCAGGAGGGCTGGGGCCCCAATGTGTACGTGAGCGTGCTGGCCCTACGCGGACGCCTGCGTGAAGTGCCCTGGTACAGCTTCTTCACCTGGGGCTACAAGGCACCGCGCGAGTGGTGGACCTCCTTCTGGTACGAGGGCCGCGAATACGTAGCCCCCACCGCCCTGGTGGACCTGAGCAAACCCGCCTTCCGCCTGGGCGTGTCCGAGATCCGCGTGGGCACCAAAGGGCACCAGCTGGATGTGAGCGTCAAGACCGACAAGGAGAGCTACCCGGTGCGCGGCAAGGCGCAGGTGCAGATCCAAGTCAAGCTGCCCAACGGCCAACCGGCAGCGAATGCCGAAGTGGCGCTGGCCGCCGTGGACCAGGCCCTGCTGGAGCTGTTGCCCAACGACAGCTGGAATCTGCTGGACGCCATGCTGCAGCGCCGCGCCTGGGGCGTGGAGACGTCCACCGCCCAGATGGAAATCATTGGCCGCAGACACTACGGGCGTAAGGCCGTTCCAGCAGGTGGTGGTGGTGGCCACAGCGGTGCGCGTGAACTGCTGGACACACTGCTGCTGTGGAACCCACGCGTGCAGTTGGACGCCAACGGCAGCGCAACGGTCACCGTGCCGCTGAATGACGCGCTCACCAGCTTCAAGATCGTGGCCGTGGCCGATGCATCCACCGGGCTGTTTGGCACCGGCTCCACGTCTATCCGCGCCACGCAGGACCTGCAGATCATCAGCGGCCTGCCGCCCCTGGTGCGCGAGGACGACCAGTACCGCGCCCAGCTCACCCTGCGCAACACCACCAAGCAAGCCATGAAGGTGGTGGTGACGCCGCGTGCCACCCTGCTCACACTCGCACCGCAAACCGTGGACATCCCCGCGGGCGACGCGCGCGAAGTGGCTTGGAACGTAACGGCCCCCGCGCAGCTCGCACTCAGCCGCTTCGAGTCCATCCTGTGGGAGATCGAAGCCAAGGACACGATCAGCGGCGCACGTGACGCACTCAAGGCCAGCCAGCGCATCATCCCCGCCGTGCCGCTGACGGTGCAGCAGGCCACACTGGTGCAGCTCGACGGCCCGCTCAGCCTGGAGGTGAACCCGCCTGCTGACGCCCTGCCCGGTCGCGGTGGCTTGAAGATGGCACTGCAACCCAAGCTGGCCGAAGGCCTGCCCGGCGTGCGCGACTGGTTTGCCAACTACCCCTTCCTGTGCCTGGAGCAGAAGACCAGCAAGGCTATAGGCCTGCGCGACGCCAAGCTGTGGCAGATCGTGGCTGCGCAGATCCCCAGCTACCTCGACAGCGACGGCCTGGCCAGCTACTTCCCACCCCGCGAAGGCGAAAGCAACCACGGTAGTGACACCCTCACCGCCTATGTGCTGGCGGCCACGCACGAAGCCTCCGCCATCAACCCCGCCTTCGGCCTGAGTGACGAACAACGCGCCCCCATGGAGCGCGGCCTGATTGCGTTTGTGGAAGGGCGTATCCAGCGTGACTTCTGGAGCCCGCGCAAGGACCTGGACATCCGCAAGCTCGCCGCCATCGAGGCCCTGTCGCGCTACGGCCGTGCCCAGGGCAAACTGCTGAGCAGCATCACCATCGCGCCCAACCAATGGCCCACCCATGCGGTGATCGACTGGCTCAATATCCTCTCCCGCGTGCAGGACGTGCCCGAGCGCGACAAGCGCATCGCAGAAGCCACGCAGATTCTGCGCAGCCGCATCAGCTACCAGGGCACCAAGATGGTCTTCAGCTCCGAGCGCGACGACTACTGGTGGTGGCTGATGCAAAACGGCGACGTCAACAGCGCCCGCCTGATCCTGGCCGTGATGGACAACCCGGCCTGGAAGGACGACATGGGCCGCCTGGCCAACGGCTTCATCAGCCGCCAGCAAAACGGCGCCTGGCATACCACCACCGCCAACCTGTGGGGTGGCTTGGCTCTGGAAAAGTTCTCGGCCAAGTTTGAAGCCACGCCGGTAGCCGGCACCACCCGCGCCAGCATGGGCGGCAACAGCGCGGCAGTGGACTGGAGCAAGGTGGAGCGCATCAAGACCACTGATGCGACAGGTGCCGCACACCAGAACACGTTCTTTGGTGCGCCAGCAGCCCCTGGCAACCTACGCAACAACAGCATGTTCCTGCCCTGGAGCAAGGCCGGCAAGGACACGTTCTCCGTAACCCACCAAGGTGCCGGCAAACCCTGGCTCACGCTGCAGTCGCTGGCGGCAGTGCAACTCAAGGAACCGTTCAACGCGGGCTACCAGATCAAGAAGACCATCACTCCCATCGAGCAGGCCGATAAGAGCCTGCCACCGGGCAGCTACACGCGCGGCGACGTGCTGCGCATCACACTGGAAGTGAACGCTTCGGCCGACATGACCTGGGTTGCCATCACCGACCCGGTACCGGGCGGCGCCACCATCCTGGGCAGCGGCCTGGGCCGTGATTCCGAGATTGCCACGCAAGGTGAGAAGCGTCAGGGCTACGGCTGGGCCGCCTTCGAGGAGCGCAGCTTCGAGTCCTTCCGCAGTTACTACCAGTACCTGCCCAAGGGCGTGGTGAAGATGGAATACACGGTGCGTCTGAACAATGCAGGCAACTTTGCCCTGCCGCCGTCGCGGGTGGAGGCGATGTATGCGCCGGAGATGTTTGGCGAGTTGCCGAATGCACGGGTTGTGGTGGGGAGCGGCAAGTGACCATCGCCTGCTTGGTTGGTGGGGCGTTACGCCAGATTGCCAGCTTGGTTGGTGGTGGGACGTGGGGTGGGTGGGGGCTGCGGCCTCATCTGTCCTGCGGCCAGAAAATCGGCTGCAACCCCCACCCACCCCGCGTCCTGCCAGCACTGTTGGATTGCCTTATGTCGCGTGCCAGCACTGTTGGCAGGGGCGTGATGGGCAAGGCATTGGGCCGATTTTCTGGCCGCAGGACAGATGAGGCCCGGTGCCTTGCCCATCACGCCCCCACCACGGTTTGGCCCATAGCGTTCGTAGCATGGGTACTACTCACAACAGCAACCCGAGCCCACGCCCTCCCCACCTTCGACGAGGTGAAACAGTCCTACCGCCCCTCCGACACCCTGATCCTGGACCGCCACGGCGAAGTGCTGCAACGCCTGCGCACCGACAACACCGTGCGCAAAGGCCAGTGGACTGCGCTGCAGGACGTCTCCCCTGCCCTGCGCACCGCCCTGGTCCTGAGCGAAGACAAACGCTTCTACGAACACAGCGGCGTGGACTGGAAGGCCGTGTCGGCGGCCGCTTGGGCCAATTTGTGGAACAACAAAACGCGCGGCGCATCCACCATCACCATGCAACTGGCCGGCCTGCTCGACGACGACCTCAAGCGCGGTACGGGTGGGCGCAGCCTGGTGCAGAAGATCGGGCAGACCGTATCCGCCCAGATGCTGGAAACCCGCTGGCGCAAGGACCAGGTGCTGGAGGCCTACCTCAACCTCGTGCCGTTCCGCGGCGAACTCGTAGGCTTGGATGCGCTGAGCCAGACCCTGTTCGGCAAGGCGCCGCACGGCCTGGACTACCGCGAAGCAGCCGTGGCTGCGGCCCTGGTGCGTGCGCCCAATGCCAAGCCGGCCCAGGTGGCGCAGCGTGCCTGCAATGTGCTGCAGCTGATCGATACGTCCGCCAAGAGCGGCGACTGTGAAGGCATGGATATCTATGCCCAAGCTGCACTGCAACGGCGCGACTTTGCCGCCAGCGCGGGCGTGGCACCGCACGCGGCGCAAGTGGCCCTGCGCCAGCTCTCGGGCAATTCAACAGGCACGCCCACACGCATCACCACCACGCTGAGCGCCCCACTGCAGCGCTTTGCCGTGCAGACCTTGCAGCGCCAGTTGCGCGAGCTGCAGGCGCGCCATGTGGAAGACGGCGCCATCGTGGTGCTGGACAACGCCAGTGGCCAGGTGCTGGCCTGGGTCGGCTCCTCGGGCGAACTCAGCAATGCGGCAGAGGTAGACGGCGTGACCGCCCTGCGCCAGCCCGGATCTACCCTCAAACCCTTCCTGTACGCGCAGGCCCTGGCCGAGCAGCGCATCACCGCCGCCTCGCTGCTGGAGGATTCGGGGGCGCAGATCCAGACCTCGGGCGGGCTCTACATTCCGCAGAACTACGACCACCACTTCAAGGGCTGGGTCTCAGTGCGCACTGCGCTGGGTGCGTCGCTCAACGTGCCCGCCGTGCGCACGCTGGTGATGGTGTCGCCCGATGCGTTTCACCAGCAGCTCAAGGCATTGGGCTTTGCGCTCAAGGAAACCGGGGACTACTACGGCTACAGCCTGGCGCTGGGCAGTGCCGAAGTCTCGCTGCTGCAA
Organism: Rhodoferax sp. GW822-FHT02A01; assembly: GCF_038784515.1. Lineage (NCBI taxonomy): Bacteria > Pseudomonadati > Pseudomonadota > Betaproteobacteria > Burkholderiales > Comamonadaceae > Rhodoferax > Rhodoferax sp. GW822-FHT02A01. The sequence continues at coordinate 3,557,427 of NZ_CP152376.1, read as the reverse complement.
CTGACCAACGCCTACCGCACACTGGCCAATGGCGGGCGCTTCGGCACCACCACGCTCACTGCATCCACCACGCCACCGCCCTCGCGCAATGTGCTGGACGCGCGCGCCGCCTTCATCGTGGGCGACATCCTGTCCGACACTAATGCGCGTGCCCGCACCTTTGGCACCGACAGCGTGCTGGCCACACGCTTCTGGACGGCAGTCAAGACCGGCACCAGCAAGGACATGCGTGACAACTGGGCGGTGGGCTACTCAGAGCGCTACACCGTGGGCGTATGGGTGGGCAATGCCAGTGGCGCGCCGATGTGGGACGTAAGCGGTACCACGGGCGCTGCGCCGGTCTGGGCTGCGGTGATGGCCTATCTGCACCAGACGCAGCCCAGCCACGCGCCGCGCGCGCCTGCGGGTGTGGTGCAGCAGGCGGTGCGCTTTGCACCAGCCACGGCGGCAACGTCCGCCACAGAAGCGCCGCGCAGCGAGTGGTTCCTGCAAGGCACCCAGCAGAGCCTGTTTGCCATGCGCACGTCGCCCGAGCAAGGCAAGGCAACCACGGGCGGGCGCATCACCGCCCCCACCAACGGCACCATCATCGCGCTGGACCCCGACATTCCATCCAACCGGCAGCGGCTCACCTTCAATGCGGAGGGCCAGGCCCTGCGCTGGCGCATGGATGGCAAGGAATTTGCCCAAGGGTCATCGGTGCAGTGGCTGCCCTGGCCGGGGCGCCATGTGGTGCAACTGGTGAACGCCCGCGGAGACCTGTTGGACTCCATTCGGCTCGAAGTGCGGGGCGCCGGAGTGCGTGGCGCCGCTGGCAAGCAAATTAATTTCAGCACCCCAAAGGCGGATTTCAAGGCAATCGCCTCCGCCGCCCCGTAACATCACGCCCAGTTTGAACTTTCAGAGAACCTGACATGACCGTTATCACCACCATTGAAGACCTGCGCGTACTGGCAGAAAAGCGCGTGCCGCGCATGTTCTACGACTACGCAGACTCGGGCTCGTGGACCGAATCGACCTACCGCGCCAACGAGTCCGACTTCCAGCAAATCAAGCTGCGCCAGCGCGTGGCCGTGAACATGGAAAACCGCACTACCGCCACCAAGATGGTGGGCGTGGATGCCAAGATGCCCGTCTGCATCGCGCCCGTGGGCCTGTGCGGCATGCAGAGCGCCGACGGCGAAATCAAGGCGGCCAAGGCCTCCGAGAAGTTCGGCATTCCCTTCACCCTGTCCACCATGAGCATCTGCTCCATCGAAGACATTGCCCAGAACACGTCCAGCCCTTTCTGGTTCCAGCTCTACATGATGCGCGACCGCGAAGCCATGAAGAAGATGATTGGCCGCGCCAAGGCTGCGCGCTGCAGCGCACTGGTGCTCACGCTGGACCTGCAGGTGATTGGCCAGCGCCACAAGGACCTGAAGAACGGCCTGACCGCCCCACCCCGCCCCACCATTGCCAACATCATCAACCTGATGACCAAGCCGCGCTGGTGCTTAGGCATGGCCGGCACGCGCCGCCACACCTTTGGCAACCTGGTGGGGCATGTGAAGGAAGTGACCAACATGAACTCGCTGGCCTCCTGGACCAACGAGCAGTTCGACCCCACCCTGTCCTGGGACGATGTGAAGTGGGTCAAGGAGCAATGGGGCGGCAAGCTCATCCTCAAGGGCATCCAGGATCTGGAAGATGCGCATCTGGCAGTGGCCAGCGGCGCCGACGCCATTGTGGTGAGCAACCACGGTGGCCGCCAGCTCGACGGCGCGCCCAGCAGCATCTCGGCCCTGCCGGAAATTGCGCAGGCGGTGGGCGACAAGACCGAGGTCTGGATGGACGGTGGCATCCGCAGCGGGCAGGACGTGCTCAAGGCCTGGGCCTTGGGTGCGCGCGGCACCATGATTGGCCGTGCCATGGTTTACGGTCTGGGTGCCATGGGTGAAGCAGGCGTGCTCAAGGCACTGCAGATCATCCACAAGGAGCTGGACATCACCATGGCGTTCTGCGGCCACACCAACATCCAGAACGTGAATACCAACATCCTGTTGCCTGGGACTTACGACTTCAAGTAGCCGCCTGTCTGGTGGGCACCGGAGCCTGAGCGGGATTGCGCTTTGCTCCGTGTCCCCCGCCCGCTGAAGCGGGCTCCTCCTTTACCTGCGCAAAACGCAATCCCGCTCAAGCTCCTACAGTACGTCTGCGCCTCTCTCTTGTAGCAACACGCGCAGGAAAGATCTGTGGCAGTGTTGCTCGTCTTCGCAATAGCAGCCTACCGAGAAGTTGCTGGTCTTTGACAGCGCCGCCAGCAGTTCCAGGGCGTGGCTTGCGTCGGGGGTTGCCATTTCGGCGCGGTACTTCTTTCCGAAAGCAGCCCATTTGGCTGGCGTGTCGGCTTCCTGGCCCAGCTTCATGGTTTCGGGCGTGGGTGCCAAGTTGGGGAACCACACGTCGTACCAGTTCTGGCTTGCAAATTCACTCTTGGGAACGCCGCGTGGGGGACGGCGCACGGTTCCGATACGGGTGCCCTCGTCGGGGTGGCGTGCGCTTCCCAGGCGGACGATACGGACTGTCATGGTGAACTCCTCGGATTGGTTGTGCCAGCCAGCGCCTCGCGGGCCAGCTGCAACAGTTGTTGAACCTGTGTTTCTTCCAGCGTGCCGGCAAGCGTCAGGCGGCGCTCGCGCTGCCAGCGCATAGTGTTGCCCCGCAGCGTCAGGGAGGCAATGACCCGGTCCTGGACACGCATGGTGAGCTGCAGATCGGACGCGGAGCTCGGCGTGGCTGGTGGTGATGAAGTCTCGGGCTGCAAGCGTCCTTCCAGACTTTGCACCTGACGCACCAATGCCTGGGCCTGCTGCGCATCCAGCGTCACGCTGCGGCCATCCACCAACACGTCTACCGCCGTCCACGGCCCCAGGCCCGACTCGGGTGCAGCGAACCTGGAGGCTGGCGCTTGCGACAGTGCCGCTGCGGGTGCGGAGGGACGCGCTGCCACAGCCCCCTGGGGAGATTCGTTTGCGGCCGTGCGACCGGCACTATCGGCCATGGCCTCCTTGCGGGCAACATCTACGGGCGCGGTGGCGGGGGCAGGTGCCGCAGCGGGTTCGGGCGCGCGGGACGCCGCCTGCTGTGCCGGGGCATCGTTGGACGTGGGCGCTTGCGACTCGGCGTTGGGTTTCGCCGGGGGCGCCGCCTTGGCAGCACGTGCTGCAGGCTCCACTGCAGCGGGCAGCGCTGGTGTAGTCGCTGCCACCGATGCAGAGTCCGGCGTAGGCGCCGCCATGGGTTCTGCTGCGGGTGCCACTACAGGTGCCGGCGCGGGCGCGGGGGCGACCGGGGGCCGGGCATCAGGCACCGGCTCGTGCACCCACATGGCAGTGATCAGCACGCCCAGCACCACGGTGGCCAGTGCAGCGCTCCAGGGTGAACGCGGGCTGCCCAGTGCAGTCCACAGCTGTCGCCACCAGGCCTCCTGCGCGGGCACAGCGGCTGTGGGTTGCGCCACGGCACTTCGGGCCGCGGCGCGTATGGATTCGGCAATCTGCTCTCCCGGGCGCTCCAGCGCATCCGGGGCAGATTCCAGCGCCTTTTGAAAGCGCGCATCGCGCAGTTCGGTCATGGCGCCTCCCAGGCCTGCAGATAGCCTTGCATGCAGCCGCGCAGCTTGGCCAGCGCATAGCGCAGGCGGCTCTTGACCGTCTCGAAGCCGGCATTGAGGGCGCGGGCCAGTTCCTCCACCGTGGCGCCGTCCTCATGGTGTTGCAGGAATACGGCGCGCTGCGCGGGCGGCAGCGCCTCCAGGCACTGCAGCAGCTGCCGCCCGGCGGCACGCCAGAAAGCCGTGTCTTCAGCGCTGCTGTGGTGCATGTCCAGCTTGTGCTGCAGCCACTCCAGGCGGTCGTTGCCCAGGTCCTCATCGGCATCCACACTGAGCTCGCGCCCCGAAGTGCGCAGCCGGTCCAGTGCCAGGTTGTGGGCGATAGTGTAGGCCCAGGTCTTCCACTTGCCGGCGTCAGCTGAGAAGCTGCTGCGGGAATGGACCAGCCGCAGCCAGCAGTCCTGGAACACCTCGTCGGCCTGCGCCGCCAGCGCCTGGCCCAGCACGCGCCGCACAAAGCGGTACAGCGCCGCCTCGTGGCGGGCGTAGAGCGCGTCAAAAGCCTGCGCGTCGCCTCGGCAGTAGGCCTGCATCAGTTCTTCATCGCTCAGGGTCTGGTGGCGCGCTTGCATGGTCGGTTTGTAACAGCTTGTACGCGCGGCCCGGTCTGCCGGGGTCAAGAATGTAAAAAATATTTTGCATTTGTTTAACCCCGCTTTGCCGGGTGGCCCGTATCAGCCTGGTCTCAACCACCACACCACGAGGTACACCATGCACACACTTTGGAAGAAAACCGTCTGCGGCCTGCTGATACAAGTCCTGGTCGGCACGCAGCTGGCCCTGGCTGCCAGCGTCGTCTGGCCCACTCCCGCACCGCCGCGACCGGTGCTGCAGCAAGTGCCGCCCATCACGCCACGCCCCAACTTCGAAGCGCCATCGGCGACCCACTGCCAGCGCGGCATTGAAACGCGGGAGGTGTCAGACGGCCTGCCCCGCCCCGTGCCCTTTGCCATGGGCCCCATGCTGCGCAAGGAAATGGCCCCCGAGCGGGCGACTGAGAGTGATGCCTTGCGCGCCCCGCACCCCGCACCGCTGGCCGCTACACCCGCAGCAGCAGCGGCGCGCAGCGAAAGCAAGGCTATGGACGCCCCTGCCTCACCTTTCTTTGGCGCTGAGCCGCGCATGGCACCGGCCCAGCCTGCGCAGCAGAACACGGCCCCGGTGACCGCCGGCATGGTGGACGACAACGCCGCGTTCTCGGAATATCTGGCATTTCGCAAGCGCACCCAGGTAGCGCATCGGGAGCGGGATGTGCGGGATCGCTACCTGCTGGAAGTGACCGACACGCAAGGCCGTGGTTTGCCGGATGCCGAAGTGGCGGTGCAATCGGCCAACGGCGCCACCACCTGGCTGCGCACCGATGCCGGGGGCAAGGGCTGGATTCACCCGGATGCCTTCGACCCCGGCCACAGCCGCTTCTACGACGTCACCGTGCGCCAGGGCGGCATGCTGACCACGGCCACCCTGCAGCGCGGCCAGAAAAGCGCCGTCGAGGTGCACCTGACCCAGGCTCGCCAACCCGCGCCGGCGCGGCTGGACCTGGTGTTCCTGGTGGATGCCACCGGCTCCATGGGGGACGAGATCGACAAGCTCAAGAGCAGCCTGCGCAGCATCACCGACGAGGTAAGCCGCCTGCCCAGCCACCCCGACCTGTGCCTGGGCCTGGTGGCCTACCGCGACCGGGGCGATGACTTCTTCGTGCGCAGCCACGACCTGACCAACGACATCAACGCCTTTCAAGGCGTGCTCAACGCGCTGCAGGCAGGCGGTGGCGGAGATGAGCCCGAAGCCATGAACGAGGCACTGAACGAGGCGGTGCACCACATCAGTTGGCGCGGCGAGCAGACCACCCGGTTGCTGGTGCTAGTGGCCGATGCGCCACCACACCTGGACTACGGCGGGCCACAGTACGACGACGACATGATGGCGGCCCTGGGCAAGGGCATCAAGATCATGAGCGTGGGCGCCAGCGGGCTGAACAAGCAGGGCGAATACATCCAGCGCCAGATGGCGCAATACACCGGCGGGCGCTTCATCTTCCTGACCTATGCCGATGCCAGCAACCCGGCCAGCGGGCCCGGTCGCGAGACGGTGCACGACGTGCGCAACTACTCGGTGCAGACCCTGGACAAGCTGGTGGTGCGCCTGGTGCGTGAAGAGCTGGACAAGTTGCCCCGCTCCTGACGCAGCTGCCGTGGCCTAGTAGCGCCGCTCGCGGTCTATGGTGTGCAACGGACTTTTGCCGCTGCGGATGCGCAGCAGGTTGTCCACGATCTGGCGGGCAATCTCGGACTCTGACGCGGCCGATGCCATGTGCGGCGTGACCAGAATGGCCGGGTGGTTCCACAGCAGGTCTTCGGGCGACAGGGGCTCCTGCGCAAAAGTATCGAGCACCGCGCCGCGCAGGCGGCCGCTGTCGAGTGCGGCCAGCAGGTCTTCTGTGACCACGTGCTCGCCCCGCCCCGCATTGATCAGCGCGGCGCCCGGCTTGACCTGGGAGAAGAACGCAGCGTTGCAGATGCCGTAAGTGGAGGCAGTGAGCGGTAGCAGGCACACCACCACATCCAGCGGTGCCAGAAAGGGTTTCAGTTCGGCGTCGCCGGCGTAGGTGTCCACCCCGGCGATGCCATGCTTGCTGCGCGACCAGCCGCTCACCGTGAATCCGTTGTCACGCAGGCAGCGCGCAGCCTGCTCGCCCATGGCGCCCAGCCCCATGATGCCCACGCGGCATTCGACTGCTGCGCGTTGTGGCGGCATGCGCCAGATGCGCTGCGCGTGCTGCTGCAGCACCAGGTCCATCTGGCGGTGAAAGTGCAGCGTGGCCCACAGGATGAACTCCGCCATGCCGCGTGCCTGCTGGCTATCCACGATGCGGCTGATGGGCACCTCCGGCGGCAGATCGCTCAGGCGCAGGATGTGCTCCACCCCGGCACCTATGGAGGCAATGAGCTGCAACTGCGGCAAGGTGTTGAGCAAGCCGGCGGGCGGATGCCAGGCGGCCACCGCCAGCACGTCAGCGGCATCTGCCGCTTCGGGCCAGAGGCGCACCTGCAGGTCCGGCATGACCGGTGCTGCGGCCTGTGCCAGGGCGGTTTGCAGCGTGTGCAGATCGTCTGTCGCGCTGCAGACAAGCAAGGTAGCCATGGGTGCCTTAGTTCTTGTAGTCGGGTTCGGTGCGTTCGAGCTGGCGCAGCCAGGCGGCCCAGACGACGTGGCGCTCATGTTGCACGCCCTTGAACTGCTGGCTGGCATGCGCGCTCAGGTGCGCGGGCAGTTCGGTCACACCGCCGCCCAGGCAGGCCATTTGCGCTGCGGCGAGCTGGATTTCGCAAGCACGGTTGAGGTAGTACATCACGCAGAAGGCGTCGGCCACCGTGGGCCCCACGCTGAGCAGGCCGTGGTGGCGCAGGATCAGCCCCATGTTGTTGCCCAGTGCCTGCTGGATGCGGCTGCGCTCTTCCAGGTTGAAGGCCACGCCCTCATACGGGTGGTAGCCAATGCCCTGGTAGAACTCGGTGGAAATCTGGTTGAGCTGCAGCAGCCCGCGCTCGCTGGCGGCCACCGCCATGCCGGCCAGTGTGTGGGTGTGGATGACACAGTGTGCATCGTCGCGCGCAGTGTGCACCGCGCTGTGGATGGTGAAGCCCGCCGGGTTGTACTTGGCGTCACCATCAACAATCTTGCCTTTGACGTCCACCACGATGAGGTCGCTGGCGCGCACTTCGCCAAACATCAGGCCGAAAGGGTTGAGCAAAAAGCGCTCCTCGCCCCCCGCTGAGGGCAGACGCACCGAGAAGTGGGTGTAGATGGTGTCTTCCCAACCAAAGCGCGCGGCTAGCCGGTAGGCGGCGGCCAGGTCGCGACGCAGGGCGGTTTCTTGTGTTGCGGTGAGGGTGGTTGTCATTGTGGTGTGATGGCTGTGTTGTCCAGCCCCATGAACTTGCGCACGCGCAGCAGGGTTTCATCGGGCTCAGTTTGGTTGCGCAGTTGGTCGGGCGAAATATCCAGTTGCAAACGGCCGCCTTCCATGAAGACGATGCGGTCCGAGATCTGCAGGGCAAAGTCCATTTCGTGCGTCACGATCAGCATGGTCATGCCTTCCTTGGCCAGGCTCTGGATGACCTTGAGCACATCGCCCACCAGCTCAGGGTCCAGCGCCGAGGTGGGTTCGTCGAACAGCATGATGTCGGGCTGCAGGGCCAGAGCCCGCGCGATGGCCACGCGTTGTTGCTGACCGCCGGAGAGCTGGTGCGGGTATTTTTCAGCGTGGGCCAGCAACCCCACCTTGTCGAGCAGGCGCAGGGCTACCGCGCGGTCCATTTGCGTGTCTGTGCTGCCGTGGTAGTGCGGGGCCATCAGGATGTTGCCCAGCACGGTGAGGTGGGGAAACAGGTTGAAGCTCTGGAACACCATGCCGATACGGCGTATGCCTTTGCGCACGCGCGCACTGTCGGGCTTGTCGCCAGCCTGGATGTAGCTTTCGCCAAACAGGATGATCTCGCCCGCGTCGATTTTTTCCAGGGCATTGATGGTGCGGATCAGCGAGGTCTTGCCGGAGCCCGAAGGACCGATCACGCTGAGCACATCGCCTGCGGCCACGCACAGGTCCACTCCACCCAGCACCTTGTGCGTGCCATAGCTTTTGTGGATGCCACGCATCTCCAGCGTCAGCGGCTGGCCGGGCACATGCACCGACACGTTGGCCGCGGGCACGGGGCCCAGCGCCTGCAGCCACTGGGCACAGGTAGCATCATCCAGCGTGGGTGGCTGGCGGCGCTGCAGGTCCAGCTTGCGTTCCACCCAGTGAAAGGCCGAGCCGAACAGCGACACGATCAGCACGTAATACACCGCCACGGCCAGCAGGGTTTCCATGACCAGGAAGTTCTGGCTGTACAGGCGCTGCCCCGTCATCAGCAACTCCTGCAAAGAGATGACGGAAACCAGCGAGGTCAGCTTGATGACGGTGACGTATTCGTTCACCAGGGTGGGCAGCGCAATGCGCAGCGCCTGCGGTACCACGATGCGGGTCTGCACACCCAAAAAGCCCAGGCCCAGCGCATGCCCGGCCTCACGCTGGCCGCGCGACACCGACAGCAGGCCGCCGCGGTGGATTTCGGCCATGTAGGCGGTCTCGGTCAGGACCAGCGAAACCAGCCCCGACACGAACGGAATCGAGAGCACGGGTCCGCTGGCAGGAAAGATCTGGGGCATGTTGAAAACAAACACCAGCAGCACCAGCAAGGGCACGCTGCGAAAGAACCAGACGTAGACCTTGGCCAAGGCACGCAGCCCGGCCATGGTGGAGAGCTCGGCGCTCGCCACCACAAAGCCCAGCACCATGCCGATGATCCAGGACAGCGAGCCCAGCTCGATGACCGTGACACAGGCACGCCAGAACATCCCCATGGAAAAGAGTGAGAAAAAATAGGTCCAGTCCAACTCCATGGGAATCCTCTGCGTGCCGTGATGAAAGAGCGGTCGGTTTACTTGGAGGCGACGGGTGTCAGCTCATACTTCTTGAGCAACGCGCCGAATTCACCGCTCTTGCGCACTGCGGCCAGTGCACTCTCCAGCCCTTGGAACACAGCCGTGTTGCCCTTCTTCACATAGATGCCCAGGGTCTGGGGATAGACGATGGCGGGCGAGCTGATGGCCAGGCGGCCCTTGCTGCGTTCCACAAAGGTCTTGGCCGCACCGGCAATTTCCAGCTGGGCCTGCACGTTCTTGGACAGCAAGGCCTGGGAGACTTCAGGCGCCGTGGGGAACTCGCTCACTTCCACGGTAGGTTTGCCGTTGGGTGCGCAGTATTCGGTGGACAAGGTCTTGAGCGCCTTGACCCAGCTGGTGCCGGCTTCCAGACCCACCTTCAGGCCGCACAGGTCCTTTTCGGTCTTGGGCTGGGCGGGGCTGTCCTTGGGCACCATGATGAGGGCACCTGTGGTGGCGTAGGGAATGGCGTCGGCAATGGCGGTGCGCTCGGCCGTGACGTACAGGCCGGAGATCACCACGTCGTGCTGACCGCCGTTCAGGCCCAACACCAGGTTGGCGAACTTGGTGTCGGCAAACTGGGGCTTGAGCTTCATTTCACGTGCCAGCAGGGCCGAGACTTCCGGGTCAAAGCCCACCACCTTGTCACCGTCATACGACTCAAAGGGTGGGTAGGAAATTTCCATCGCCACTTTCAATACGCCGGGGGCGAGGGTTTGCGCCTGTACGGCGGACGCGCCAACCAGAACAAGTGCGGCGGCGAAGCCCAGCTTCATTTTGCGGGACAGGGAAGATGCTTTGGTCATGGTGAAAAACTCCTAGGTTGGGAACAGAAAAACAGGGGAAGGAAAAAAGTGAAACGGGGAATCAAGCAGGCGTGGTTTCGGTCTTCTTGAAGTTGCCGAAGCTCGACGGTTTGCGCGCACCGTGGGGCAGTTGCAGTTCGCCTGCTGCCACCTTTGCACGCAGGTAGCTGTAGGTCTGCAGCGCCATGCTCCACATGTGTTCGCCGATGGTGATTTCCTCGTAGGAGGTCTCTGCGCCCTCTTCTAGGAACTGGGGCAAGGGCCGCACCTTGGTGTTGTAGTCACAGGCGAAGAACAGCGGGAAGGAATAGCGCTCGTGCTTGACCTTGCGCACGCGGTGGCTGGTGGCCACAAAGGCGCCTGCGGTCCAGACTTCCAGCATGTCGCCCACGTTGATGACGTAAGCCTCCTCGCCATCCACCGTGACCGGGGGCGCATCGATCCATTGGCCCTTGTCGTTGAGCACTTCCAGCCCGGGCTGGTCGGCCAGCAGCAGCGTGAAGCACTCGTAGTCGGTATGTGCGCCAATGCCGGGCACATCTTCCGCGCTGGGGTCCACCGGGTAGTGGATCAGGCGCAACTTGGACGGCGGGCAGGTGACGTAGGCATCGAAGGCGTCCTCGGGCTGGCCCAGGGCCAGTGCAAAGGCATGCATCAGGCGCTGCCCCAGATTGAACACGGCGGCGTAGTAGGCCTGCACGGCCTCCTTGAAGCCGGGCAGGTCCGGCCATTTGTTGCCACCGATCAGTGGCAGGTTGGCCTTCACCATGGGGTGGTCGTCGGCAGCTTCAAAGCCGATGTCGTAAGCCTCCTTGTGGTCAGGGCGGCCCTGGGCATAGATTTCTTCGCCTTCGGGCACAAAGCCCTTGTGGCCACGGCCCAGGCCGATGTGATAGCCCATCTTCCATTCCAGCTCCTTGGCATAGAGCTGGGCCGCAGCGGCACGCAGTGCAGCGATCTGACTGGCAGCAATGCCATGGCCGCTGATGTAGAAGAAGCCGACGTTGCGGGCAGCGTCGCCAATCTCGTCAGCCACCGCCTTGCGGTCTTCCAGCCGGTCGCTGAACAGGCCTTTGATATTGATGATGGGTAGCGCAGAGAAGTCGCCCCGTGCGCTGTATTTGGATGTACTCATATGGTGGTCTGGCAGGATGAAGGTAGGGTCAAGGGAAAGCGTTCAGTTCGATGCACCGGACCTGGCAGAAGACCAACGCAAGAAGTGTGCTTGCTCGGTATGTGCCATCCAGCGGTTGAGCTCGGCGGTGTCGGCAATGGGGGCGCGGGTAAAAGGCAGCAGGTGCGTATAACCATCGGGGCCGCACTCCGGGGTGAGCGTGGTGGTGGTATAGCCACGCTGCACCTGTGAGGCCCAGACGGCTTCCCACACACCCTGGTGGAATGCCAGCTCGCGGGCGTACTCGGGCGCTGCCGGATGGGGGACCTGTGGACCCTGGTCGTAGCCCACGCGTGCCTGCACATGGTGCACACGCTCCACAAAAGGCGTCAGCTCATCGACAGGGTCACACAGCAGCCGCTCACTCACCACCACCCAGTGGCTGATGTCGGCGGTGAAGCGCAGCTGCGGCAGTTGCGCGATCAGCTCCAGCGTGAGCCAGGGGCTGTAGAGCGAGGTGGCGCGGTGTGTCTCAAAGCTGCACAGGACGCCCGCCGCATCAGCCAGCGCCTGGGCCCGCCCGAAGAACTCCACCTGCTGGGCCAGCGGCCAGCGGTCGTTGCCTGCCAGCAGGTTCAGAAAGCGGGGTTGCAGCTGGGCTGCGTTGTCCAGCGCAAGCTGCAGGCGATCGAGATGCTGCTGTGCGGTCCAGGACTGGTTGGGTATCACGTCACCACCGGTAAAGACGATGGCGATGTAAGCCAGCCCTTCCTGCTGCAACGCACTGGCCAGGGTACGCACCGCAAAAGGGTCGGTCGGCATGCGGGCCTCCACGCCCACGCCGCCCATCTGGCGCACCTGGGCTGCGCACTGGCTCCAGTCGCCCTGCCAGCCCCACAGCGTCTTGAATACGTCCAGCTTCGCGGCGCGTCCTTCAGCGAGACTGCACGCCGGGCAACACGCACAGCATTTCGTACAACAGGTTGGCGCCCAGCTGCGCGGTATTGCCGCTGAGGTCATACGGTGGGGAAACCTCCACCAGGTCACCACCGATCAGATTGAGACCCTTGCAGCCACGCACGATTTCCAGGCCCTGGATGGAAGTCAGGCCGCCCACCTCAGGCGTGCCGGTGCCGGGCGCCCAGGCCGGGTCAATGCCGTCGATGTCAAAGCTGAGATACACCGGGCCGTCGCCCACGATGGCGCGCACGTCGGCCATCAGCGGGGTGAGCGACTTGTACCAGCACTGCTCGGCGGTAAAGAGCCTGAAGCCCTGGTCCACACCCCATTGGAAGTCGCCGCTGGTATAGCCCTGGGCGCGCTGGCCGATCTGCACCACGCGCTTGCAGTCAAGCAGACCTTCCTCCACGGCGCGGCGGAAGGTGCTGCCATGGGTTATCTTTTCTCCAAACATATCGTCGTTGGTGTCGGTATGGGCATCCACATGGATCAGCCCCACCGGCCCGTGCTTCTTGGTCAATGCCCGCAGAATGGGCAATGTGATGGTGTGGTCACCTCCCAAGGTGAGCGGAATCACGGGGAAGGCATTGAGCCGGGTGTAGGCCTCCTCGATGATGCGCACCGAGTCCAGCAGGTTGAAGGTGTTGATGGCCACGTCCCCCAGATCCGCCACCTGCAGGGTGTCGAACGGCGCGGCTCCGGTGGCCATGTTGTAGGGGCGGATCATCACGGATTCCGCACGGATGCTGCGGGGGCCGAAACGGGTGCCCGCCCGCAGGGAGGCACCTATGTCCAGCGGCACGCCCATGAAGGCAACATCCAGGCCTTCTGGCGAGGTGGCAGAGGGCAATCGCATCATGGTGGCCAGTCCGGCAAAGCGTGGCATTTCGTTGCCGCCCTGGGGTTGGTTGAGCTGTTTGGACACGTGAATTTCCTTGGGGTCTATGTCGTTGATGGCCCATTATTCCGGCGACTTGCATCCATAAAAAATGCGGGAATTGAAATAATCAGTTCAGAAAAACCTAAACTAAGTACCCACACCGAAATCGCCCATGCCCGACCTCAAACTGCTTCGCATCTACGTGTCTGTTGCACGCCACCAGGGCTTCTCCCGGGCCCAGCAGGAGCTCAATCTCACCACCTCGGCCATCAGCACCTATATGAGCCAACTGGAGACACAGGTGGGATTCACCCTGTGTCAGCGCGGGCGCGGCGGCTTCAAGCTCACAGAGAAAGGCGAAATGCTGCTGGGCGAGGCACAGCGCCTGCTGGCCGACATCGAAGGTTTCAAGGCCTATACCGCGTTGCTCAAGGGCGACATGGCCGGCACACTCAAGATGGGTGTGCTGGACTCCACCGTCACCGACAAGGGCCTGGCCCTGCCCACGGTGATTGGGGAATTCTGCAAGCGCTACCCGTCCGTGCACCTGAGCCTGTTCGTCAAGAGCCCCTATGAGCTGCAGGATGCGGTTCTGTCCAACGAACTGGACCTTGCCGTGGGCTTCTTCCCGGCTCGCGCCAACGGCCTGATGTATTACCCGCTGTACCGCGAGCAGCTGTGGCTGTACTGCAGCGACCAGCACCCCCTGTTTGCGCAGAAACGCGTGTCGGAATCAGCTGTGACGGAATACAGCACGGTGCGCCACCGCTACTGGAGCCAGACCGAGCTCGGGCGCCTGGGCTTCAACCGCAGCGTGGCCACGGTGGAGAGCATGGAAGCGCAGCTCATCCTGATCCTCTCCGGTGCCTACACTGGCTATCTGCCGGAGCACTATGCGCAGCCCTGGGTAGACCAGGGTCGCCTCAAGGTGCTGCTGCCTTCGGCGTTTGGCTACCAGTCGCAGTTCTCGCTGGCGGTGCGCCGGGGCCGCAGCCGAGAACCCCATCTGCAGACCATTCGCGAACTGCTGCAGAGCAAGTCGTCGCGGCGCAAATAGCACTCTCTATACTGCATCGCAAACCCACTGCGAACCCATTGCCCGTGTCGACTTCCACGCAACCACCCTCCCCGCTGCGCCGCATTGCGCACCTGGACATGGATGCGTTCTATGCCTCCGTGGAGCTGCTGCGCTACCCGCAGCTCAAGGGCCTGCCGGTGGTGATTGGCGGCGGGCGCCGGCGCGAGGACGACCTGCTGGGCCGGCTGCGCGCCGCCCACCCGGACCAGGAGTGGAGCAGCGAACACCTGCACCGCATTCCGGTGGACTTCTTTCCCCTGCTGTCGGGCTACACCGGGCGCGGGGTCATCACCACCGCCACCTACGCGGCACGGCAGTTTGGCGTGGGTTCGGCCATGGGCCTGATGAAGGCGGCCAAGCTCTGCCCGCAAGCCATATTGTTACCGGTGGACTTTGACCAATACCGGCATTACTCGCGCCGCTTCAAGGCCATCATCACCGAGATCGCGCCGCTGATGGAAGACCGCGGTGTGGATGAGGTCTACATCGATTTCACCCAGGTACCCGGCGGTCAGCGCGAAGGCGGTCGGGTGCTGGCGCGGCTTATCCAGAAAGCCATTTTTGACGACACCGGCCTGACCTGCTCGGTGGGCGTGGCGCCCAACAAACTGCTGGCCAAGATGGCCAGCGAATTCAACAAGCCCAACGGCATTTCCATCGTGATGGAAGAAGACCTGGAGTCCAAGATCTGGCCGCTGGCCTGCCGCAAGATCAATGGCATAGGCCCCAAGGCCGATGCCAAACTCCAGAGCCATGGCATCACCACCATAGGCCAGTTGGCCGCGCGTGACTTGCAGTGGCTGATGGACACCTTTGGCGAACGCACGGGCGCCTGGATGCATGCAGCCTCCCACGGCCAGGACAACCGTCCGGTGGTGACCGAAAGTGAGCCGGTCAGCATGAGCCGCGAGACCACGTTCGACCGCGACCTGCATGCCGTGCGCGACAAGGCCGAGCTGGGCGCCATCTTCACCAAGCTGTGCGAACAGGTGGCCGGCGACCTACAGCGCAAGGGTTACGTGGGCAAGACGATTGGCATCAAGCTGCGCTTTGATGACTTCCAGATCGTGACCCGCGACCAGACCATAGACCACTACATCGCCGATGCCAAGGCCATACGCCAGTTTGCCGGGCAGTGCCTGAAGCGCGCACCGCTGCAGAAGCGCCTGCGCCTGCTGGGAGTGAGGGTGGGGGCGTTGCTGAAGGCGGATGATGCGGGGGCAGCGGAAACCATCACCCATCGCAGTGATGGCACTGTCGTGGACGAGTTGACAGGGCAGCTTTTCTAGGCGCCAGCTGGATCAGCCTGGCACGCTCTGGAACACCGCCATCTCCCGCAGCAACCAGTCCTTGAACACCTTGCTGGCGTGGCGCGTGCGCATGCCTTCGGGCGCAATCAGGTAGTAGGACTCTTTCAAGGGGATGGAGAACGCAAAGGGCCGCACCAGTTGGCCAGATGCCAGCAAGTCGTTGACGATGGTTTCATGCGCCAGCGCCACGCCCAGATCGCGCTGCGCCCACTCCAGGCTCAAGGCCCAGGTGCTGGCGCGATGCACTGCAGGAACCTCCAGGCTATGGCCCTGGGGATGCGCCTTGAGCCAGGCACCCCAACTCTGGGCGGTGCCGGGCAGATCAAACAGGCGCTGCGCCAGCAGGTCATCCAGCGATTTGATCTGGCGCGCCAGCTTCGGTGAACACACCGGGAACAAGGTGTCGCGCGTGAGGCGCTTGCCAGCGATGCCCTCCTTCTTGCCTAGGCCAAACACGATCTGCATGGACGCGGCGTGGTTGGGTCGCTCCTCGCTCCAGACCGAGGTGGCCAGGTTGAGCTGCACACTGGGGTTCTCTTCCATGAACTGGCCCAGACGCGGCGTGAGCCAGAACAAGGCAAACGAAAGGTTCACCTGCAGCTCCAGCACATCCGGGTCATTGCGCCCCTGCAGGACCGTGGTGCCCTCCTCCAGCATGGCGAATGCCGCCTGCACCGTGGGCAGGTAACCACGCCCCTCGTCGGTGAGTTCCAGGCCACGCGCGCGGCGCAGGAACAGGCTGCGCCCCAAGGCGCTCTCCAGGCTCTTGATCTGCTGGCTCACGGCGCTTTGGGTCATGTTCAGCTCCTCCGCTGCAGAGGTGAAACTCAGCGCGCGGGCCGAGGCCTCAAAGGCGCGCAGCCAGTTCAAGGGGGGAAGTCGGGCCATGGGGCATCCATAAGTGAGGCATTAGTCAAACTAATCTTATAACGAAAGTTTTTTCGTTTGAAGAATTGAGGGAAGTCAAGCAAACTGCATTCCATCGTCCACTGCCCTGTCGCTGCCCGCGAAGAACACCGTGAAATCTGAAATCCTTCTGCATACCGAATCCAAGCCCGTGCGCGTGATGCTGCGCCAGGGCGCCAAGGAAACCGAGCTCCCCGCCCTGTGGCTGCGCGCCCGCAGCCTGGACCCGTCGCAGCGCGACGTGGTCACTGGCCAGCGCCTGATGAACCCGCACCTGCTGCCCGACGATCTGTACCTGCTGGGCGCACGCCATGTGGAGGGCAAGCTGCATCTGTCGTTCAGCGATGGGTTCTCCGGCCAGTTTGACCAGGAGGAACTGGTGCAAGGTGCGGTGCTCAGCACCGGCTGCCCCGAACCCAAGCCCTGGCGCTCGGACCTGACGCCACGCCCGGTTTACCGCTGGGCAGATCTGCAGCAGGAGGCGGTGCTGTACCGCGCCCTGCGGGACTTCATTGAACGCGGCTTCCTGCTGGTGAATGAGACACCCACCAAGGCCGACTCGATTCTGGAAATCGCCCGTCGCTTCGGCTTTGTGCGCACCACCAACTTCGGCGCCTTCTTTGAGGTCTATTCCCGCCCCGACTCCAACGATCTGGCCTACCGCCCGGTCGCCCTGGGCCCGCACACCGACAACCCCTACCGCACACCGGTGCCCGGCATACAGATCCTGCAATGCCTGCAAAACGAAACATCCGGCGGCCTCTCCACCCTGGTGGACAGCCTGGCGGTGGCCGAGCAGGTGCGACGCGAAGACCCGGAAGGTTTTGCGCTGCTGAGCCGCATCCCGGTGCGCTACGAGTTCCGCGATGCGACCACGCATCTGGTTTCCATCAAGCCCATGATCGAGCTCGATGGCGAGGGCAACATGACCGGCGTGCACTACAGCCCGCGCCTGGACGACATCCCGGTGATGTCGCAGGAAGATACCCGCCGCTACCATGCAGCCCGCAAACGCCTGGGCGTGCTGTTTGAAGACCCGCAGTACGAGCTGCGCATCCGCCTCAATGCGGGCGAGATGATGATGTTTGACAACAACCGCGTGCTGCACGGACGCACCGCCTTCGACCCCTCCGAGGGCCACCGCCAGTTGCAAGGCTGCTATGTGGACCGCGACGGCCCACGCAGCCAGTACCTGGTCCTCAAACGTCAATTCGGCTGATAGCCCCTCACCCCCAAGGATATGTACATGGACACCGTTGCCTTTACCCAGATGAAAGATGGCACCCGCGAGGAGTACGTCTTTCTGCAGAAGCTGGAACACGACTACATCCGCGCCCTGCCCGAGCGACTGCTGCTGGCGCTGGAGCGCCTGGGCGGATCGCTGCAGGGTTACAAGATTTCCCGGCTGGAGCACTCCCTGCAAAGCGCAACCCGCGCCGAGGACGATGGTGCCGACATCGAGATGGTGGTGGCGGCCCTGCTGCACGACCTGGGCGATGAGCTGGCTCCCGAGAACCACTCGCAGTTTGCCGCCAGCATTCTGCGGCCCTTTGTGCGCCCCGAAGTGACCTGGGTGGTAGAGATGCACGGCCTGTTCCAGATGCAGTACTACGCGCACCACTACGACAAGGATGTGCAAGGCCACCTGGCGTACAAGGACCACCGCTGGTTTGAATCCTGCCAGCGCTTTTGCGAGCGCTACGACCAGGCCGCCTTCGACCCGGCCTACCCGACCAAGCCCCCGAGCCACTTTGAGCCCATGCTGCGCGAGGTGTTCAGCCGACCGGCATTTGCGCATCCAGCGCAATGACCGACGGTGCGGCTTTTGCCAGCGCCATCCAGACGGAAAACGACAAGGTTCTGGCTTCTTTCCGGGGAGCCATGCGCAGGACTTCGAGCTTGTCGTTGGCATACAGCATCACGCCGCACTCCATGGGAATCTCCTCCGGCTCGCCAATGGCCTGGCCTTTGGCATTGCAGCCGAGCACGTACCAACATTGGCCGCCGATATCGAGATAGGCATTGCGCTTGTCGACCTGTTTGAGATCGCCCAGCAGGTCGGCACGGCTGACCTTGATCTCGTGCACGATGGGCTCCAGATAGTCCGGGCGTGAGCTGTTGCGGATGGAAAACACGTCCGGGTTGCACATCTTCCAGCGCGGCTTGGACGACGCTTCGTCAGCGGCCGGCAACATGGCGCGCAGGCTCAAGCCCTTCCAGACCAGGCGCCCGTCACGCGCCATGGCCTGCGCCACCTGGTCCACCAGCGCCTCATGCGCCGAAAACGCCTTGCGGTTGCTGTGCGCCGCACCCGCCAGAAACTGGATGCCGGCATCCGTGACCCGTACGCATTCCAGACCACCCGGATTGGGGATGCGCTCCAGCAGGCCGGCCGCTAGCAGCTCCACCTCCACCACGTCCAGACAAGGCCAGCCCGCGGAGCGGTAGACCTCGCGCAGTCGCTTGGCGTGGACGCGCTTGAGAGTGGGCTGAACGGGTGTGGTCATTGGCGGTATGGTAATTTCTGTGCCATCGCCATTTTGGAGTGAAAGCACCATGTGCCGAAGCATCAAGACCCTCTTCAACTTTGATCCCCCCGCCACGGAAATCGAGATACGCGACGCCTCGCTGCAGTTTGTGCGCAAGCTCAGCGGCTTCAACGTGCCATCCAAGGCCAATGAGGCCGCTTTCGAGCGCGCCGTGCAAGAGGTAGCCGCCAGCGCACGCACCTTGATCCAGTCGCTGACGACCCATGCCAGCCCGCGCAACCGGGAAGTGGAAGCCGCAAAGGCCAAAGCGGCGCAAGGGGCCCGGTGGGGCACGCGTTGACATGACCAAGTCAGTTTCAACACAAGACGCGTTTCCTGCCGAAGGTGGCTGCGATTGCCAAGCCGTTCGTTATCGCATGGAAACCAAGCCATTAGTCGTGCACTGCTGCCACTGCCGCTGGTGCCAAAGGGAATCCGGTGCTGCCTTTGCACTGAATGCCATGATAGAAGCGGATCGTGTCACCATGCTTGGAGTGCCTCCGGAAGTGGTGGACACGCCCTCTGCCAGTGGCCTGGGCCAAAAGATTGCACGCTGCCCGACCTGCAAGGTGGCGGTATGGAGCCACTACGCCGGATCGGGCGCTGCCGTCAAATTCGTTCGCGTTGGCACGTTGGACAATCCGGACCTGCTGCCACCAGATGTCCATATCTTCACTGCCTCCAAACAGCCTTGGGTTGTACTGCCCGAAGGCGCCGTTGCGTTTGAAGACTACTATGCGCGCGAACACGTTTGGCCCGCTGAGAGTCTGGCAAGGCGAAAGACCATGCTGGCTGCCAAGTCAGGCGCTACATGACGACACTCTACTCCATCCTGTTCGTCTGCATGGGCAATATATGCCGCAGCCCCACTGCACACGGTGTGTTCCGCCATAAGGTCATGAGGCAGAGCATGGCTGATCGGGTTGCCATCGATTCCGCAGGTACCCACAACTACCATCCCGGCAGCGCGCCCGATGCGCGCTCACAAGCGCATGCCGCCAAACGTGGCTACGACCTGTCGGACTTGCGTGCCCGGCAAATACGGCAGAGCGACTTCGAGCGCTTTGACCTGATTCTGGTGATGGACTGGGACAACCTGGCCGACGTGAAAGAGATATGTCCGCCGCCGCATCTGCCCAAGATTCGCCGCCTCACCGAGTTCTGCCAAAGATCGGACAGCCCAGTGGTGCCCGACCCCTACTACGGCGGCCCACAGGGCTTCGATCAGGTGTTGGATCTGGTGGAAGACGCCTGTGACGGATTGATACTGCACGTACAGACTGTCTGACAGCATCCATGGGAAAGCGCAGCCATTACAGCGTCTACGTCATCGAACTGTCGAAAGACGTGTTGCTTGAAGCGAAGTTTCTCAAGGCCAATCCGCACTATGTCCAAGGCAAGCCCTGTGTCTACGTTGGAATGACCGGTTTGGACCCGGATGTGCGGTTTGACAAGCACAAGGCCGGCATCCAGCACAATCGCTACGTTCTGCTGTATGGCCTTCAATTGGTTCCCGACCTGTATGAAGCCTATAACCCGATGTCCTACAAGGCGGCCGTGGACATGGAGATTGAATTGGGCATCGGTTTGCGCGAGGCCGGATTCGGTGTCTGGCAGGCATGAGAAAGCCACCGGACAGTTCCCCTATTTCAACAAGGAGGTCCCATGACCATTGAAACCCAAGACGACGTCGCTGCACTTCAACGCATCGGCAAAATTGTTTCCAGCGTGCTGCAGGAGATGCTCGACGCAGCCGAACCCGGCATGACCACACGGGAGCTAGACGCTTTGGGAGCGCAACTGCTGGAGCGCCATGGTGCGCGGTCAGCGCCCATGCTCACCTACAACTTTCCCGGCGCAACCTGCATCAGCATCAACGAAGAGGCTGCACACGGCATTCCCGGTGATCGGGTGATCCGAGCGGGTGACGTCTTGAACGTGGACGTCTCCGCCGAACTGGGAGGCTATTTCGCCGATACCGGAGGTACCAAGGTAGTGCCACCGACCAACCCGCAGAAGACGCGCTTGTGCCCACGCGCACGGCCCTGCAAAACGCCATGAAGCATGCCCGTGCCGGCCAGCCCATCAATGACATCGGTGCGGCGATCCAGCGCACAGCCAAGGCATACGGCTTCAAGATCATCGAAAACCTGGGTAGCCACGGCGTGGGACGTGCATTGCATGAAGCGCCAGAGCATATTGCCGGCTACTTTGATCCGACGGATACGCGCATCCTGGAAGAAGGCATGGTGATCACCATTGAACCCTTTCTTTCCACCAAGAGCCGTGTGGTGAATGAGACGTCCGATGGATGGACTCTGGTGGGCGTGCGTGGCAACTTGTCCGCGCAGTACGAGCACACCATGATCATCACCAAGGGTGAGCCCATCGTTGTCACGCAGCACTGAGTGAACTGCGCCAGAGCCCCTTCTGCCTAGTGGAGGGCCTTGGCATCGGCCAGCCGCCACAGCGAAGTCACCTCCACCGACCGCGCAGCATGCAAAGGATCCGCGGAGTCGCTGGCCTTGCCATGCACAGGCACGGTGTCGAGGCGACCGACGACAACCAGGCCCGCAGCAGCAAACGCTGCCAGCAAATCTGCACGGCTACGCAGCCCCAGATGCTCGGCCAGATCGGACAGGATCAGCCAGCCCTCACCTTGCGGCTCTAGATGGGCCAGCAGCCCGTTCAGAAAGCCCAGCAGCATGCCGCTACCTTCGTCGTACACCGCATGCTCGATCGGCGAGCCCGGACGTGCAGGTAGCCAGGGCGGATTGCAGACGATGATGTCTGCCAGCCCCGCGGGAAACAGATTGGCCTGCTGCACGTCAACCTGGGCGCTCACGCCCAGTTGCTCCAGGTTGCTGCGGGCGCACTGCAAGGCGCGCGCATCCATGTCGGTAGCCACCACGTGGCCCACGCCACGCCGCGCCAGCACGGCTGACAGTACGCCGGTGCCGGTGCCAATATCAAAAATGGTCAGCGCTGCGGTATCCGCAGCCAAAGGTGCCAGTTTGACTAGCCCGACGTATTCACCACGCACTGGAGAAAACACACCGTAATGCGGGTAGATACGGTTGTTGGGTGCCGCACCGAGTGAGGATATTTCCACGCCGTTCTTGCGCCACTCATGGGCGCTGATCAAGCCCAGCAGCTCGCGCATGGACGCCACACTGCCACCCTCGCCCGCCACCACGTCGCCCCAGGCTTGCGCACAAGCGATTCGGGCATCGGGACTGCGGCGCAGGGTCAGGCCATAGTCCTCGCTGAATGACAAAAGCACCATGCTCAGTACGCGGGCGCGTTGGGCCTGCGCCTGCCTATGCAGGTGAAAGCCTTTGGCAGCCGCCGCAGCGTGTTCTTCCGCACTGAACGTAGCGGGCTTCGCAGCCAGCGGTTTGCGTTTGCGCCCCCGCTTGTCGGTGGCGGCCGACTGGTCAAGGCGGCGCCCCAGCGCCTGCAACATCTGGCGCGCGTTCTGGAAGTCACCGCGCCAGAGTAGCGCAGTGCCTTCGCACGCCAGACGGTAGGCCGCATCTGCCGTCATGGTGTCGTCTGCCAGCACCACCTTTTTGGGTGCGGAGGCGCCACGTTCGGAGCGCCAGCGGGCGCTGCAGTCGTGGCCGCCCTCTTGCCAGTGGATGGTGGGAAAGACGGCGGCCACTATTGGCGTGCCGTTCGTGTGTTCAATGGCAGCGCCTGCGGATGGCTGGTGCGAAAGGGGTTGATGTCCAGACCGCCGCGGCGTGTGTAGCGCGCATAGACGGTGAGCTTGAGCGGCTTGCAGCGTGTCCAGAGGTCCATGAAGATGCGCTCCACGCACTGTTCATGGAACTCGTTGTGGTTGCGAAAGCTCACCAGGTATTGCAGCAAGCCTTCCTGGTTGATCTGCGGACCGGTGTAGCTGATCTGCACACTGCCCCAGTCGGGCTGGCCGGTGACCAGGCAATTGCTCTTGAGCAGATTGCTCACCAGCACTTCGGTGACCGGCGGCTCTTCGGTTGCTGCAGTGAGCAAATCGGGGGCAGGCTGGTAGCGGGTGCATTCGACGTCCAGGCGATCCAGGCTCAGGCCATCGAGTTCGTAAATCGGTTCCCGGTCAAACAGCTCGGGGCCAATCATCTTGACGCCCACCGAGGACTGCACCACACCGCCGCGCCATACGGCTTCGTTGATGTCGGCACGCAGTCGCGCCAGCACCTCGGCGGCATCGGTAAAACGGGTGTTGTTGTAGCTGTTGAGGTAGAGCTTGAAGGACTTGCTCTCCACGATATTCACGGATTCGCAGGGGATGGTGAAGTGCACCAGCGCCACCTGCGGTTTGCCACGCGTGTTGAGCCAGCTCAGCTCGTAGGCGGTCCAGATGTCGGCGCCAAAAAACGGGCTGGCTCCGGTCACCCCGATCTCGGCACGCTTGCCGGCGCGGGGAATGGGAAACAGCAGCGACGCATCGTACTGATCCACATAGGCCGAGGCCTTGCCCAACTGGGACTGTTCAGGGGTGTTCACGGTGTATCTCCGGCAATGTGCTTCTGGGCCATGTATAGGCGTGGGATCAGGGTTTCATGGATCTGCCGCACCGGCTCGGGAGGCAGGTCGTGCCCCATGCCTTCTATTCCCACCAGCACGGCATGCGGAATGCGACGTGCCGTGTCCTCACCGCAGACAAAGGGAACCAGCGGATCGGCATGCCCGTGAACCACAAGGGTCGGGCATTGGATGCGCCCCAGCAAGGCAGCGCGTGTGCTGTCGGCCATCACGGCGACGGTCTGGCGCAGCGTCCCGTTGGGCTGTTGACTACGACGGTAGGCTTGCACGATCTGCTGGCGAAGTTCGGCCTCCGGCGTGGGATAGCCAGGGCTGCCAATGGCCGTCAGCAACTGCAGACCGTACTGGGTAATGGACTCCTCGCTTTTGTCGCGGGGACGGCTCATCATGATGCGCAATGCTTGTGGCTGCGGGCCAGGCAAGCCTTTGCCACCGCTGCTGCTCATGATGCTGGTCAGGCTGGTCACCCGTTGCGGCGCTTCGATGGCCAGATGCTGAGCGATCATGCCGCCCATGCTGACGCCCACCACGTGGGCACAGCTAATGCCCAGCGCGTCCAGCACGCCCAGGCTGTCCTGCGCCATGTTGCTCAGGCTATACGGAGGGTGCAAGGCCATGCCCATCTGGTACTTCATCATGGTCCACGCCATGTTGGGTTTGCCCAAGTGGTCCAAAGCGGTGCTCAGGCCGCTGTCCCGGTTGTCGAAGCGGATCACGCGGTAGCCCGCGTACACCAGCGGCTGCACGAAGTAGTCGGGCCAGGAGATCAGCTGCATGCCCAGGCCCATGATCAGCAGCACGACGGGCCGCTGGCGATGGGATGGGTCTGCGGTGGCAGAGTCCTCCACCTCGATCTGCAGGCCGTTGGCGCTGACTTTCATGCCTTGCGCCTGAACACGAGCTTGGCGGGGGTGGAGACTTTGGCATCAAAGGCATAGCCTTCGGAGTCAAAGGACTTCAACTGGTCCACATGCACCAGCCGGTTGACGGTGGCGTAGCGTGCCATCAGGCCGCGCGCGCGCTTGGCAAAGAAGCTGACGATCTTGTACTGCCCGCCCTTGTATTCCTGGAACACGCACTCCACCACCTGGGACTTGAGCGCCTTGGTGTCCACGGCCTTGAAATATTCGTTGGATGCCAGGTTGACCACCACCGGGCTGGTGTCCTTGCGCAGGCGGGTGTTGAGGTATTCGGAAATGCGCGAACCCCAGAACGCATACAGGTCCTTGCCACCGGGGTTGGCGATTTGCGTGCCCATCTCCAGCCGGTAAGGCTGCATCAGGTCCAGTGGACGCAGCACGCCATAGAGACCGCTCAGAATGCAGATATGGTCTTGCGCCCAGGCCAAGTCGTCGGCGTCCAGGCTGCGCGCATCCAGACCACCGTACACATCGCCATCAAAGGCCAGGGCCGCCTGGCGGGCATTCTTTTCGGTGGCGCGGGTGGACCAAGCCTGGTAGCGCGCCACATTGAGCGTGCTGAGCTTGTCGCTCAGGTCCATCAGCTCGGCAATCTGCTTTGGCGACTGGGTCCGCAGCACATCGATCAGCACCTTGGAGTCCTTCACAAACAAAGGGGCCGTATGCGGTTGGCCGTTCAGCGGAGTCTCGTAATCCAGGGATTTGGCGGGGGAAAGTAGGAACAGCATGGTGCGATTATCCCGAATGGTCCGCACTTCCCTCATGCGGCATCTGGACAACCCCATAGGTTGCTTTGCGCACCAGGGGCAGGACCACCAGCAAGGTAGGAAATGCAATCACCCAAGACAGCGCCCAAGAGCCCAACCACAAGGACAGAATGCCTGCAGCCAGTCCCACACTGCGCAACGTGCTCACCAGCGAAATGACTCCCGTCATGATGATGGATAGGAAAAAAGGCATCACCACCGTGGCATAGTGCGCGGGCAGCAGCGGCAGGCCAAACGGGCCGCGGCGGGTATGGGGTTTGGATGCTGCTGGTGTGCTCATCCAGGCTATGGTAGCCCAGCCGGTAAAATCGCCCCTCGCTCTACACTGAATGACTATGTCTGACAACGCCACCCCCAGCACCCCATCCGCCGCACCCGCCACCAGCACGCCCGAACAACCCGGTTTGCAGTCCCTCTCCAAGTCGTTTGAACCGGCCGCTCTGGAGGCGCATTGGGGCCCCGAGTGGGAAAGGCGCGGCTATGGTGTTGCGGGCTACCGCGGCACGCAGGAGCCGCAAGCTGGCGCGGCATCGTTTGCCATCCAGCTGCCACCCCCCAATGTGACCGGCACGCTGCACATGGGCCACGCGTTCAACCAGACCATCATGGACAGCCTGACGCGCTACCACCGCATGCGCGGCTTCAACACCGCCTGGATTCCCGGCACCGACCACGCGGGCATTGCCACGCAGATCGTGGTGGAACGTCAGTTGGCCGACCAGAAGATCAGCCGCCACGACATGGGGCGCCCCGAATTTGTGAAAAAGGTCTGGGAGTGGAAGGAAAAGTCCGGCAACACCATCACCACCCAGATGCGCCGCATGGGCGACAGCGTGGACTGGAGCCGCGAGTACTTCACCATGGACCCCAAGCTGTCCAAGACGGTGACGGAGACATTCGTCCAGCTGTACGAGCAGGGTCTGATCTACCGCGGCAAGCGCCTGGTGAACTGGGACCCGGTACTGATGAGCGCGGTGAGCGACCTGGAAGTGGAAAGCGAAGAGGAAGAAGGCGCTCTCTGGCATATCCGCTACCCGCTGGCCGACGGCTCCGGCGATATCACCGTGGCCACCACCCGCCCCGAAACCATGCTGGGCGACGTGGCCGTGATGGTGCACCCGGAAGACGAACGCTACACCGCGCTGATCGGCAAGATGGTGCGCCTGCCGCTGTGCGACCGCGACATTCCGGTGATTGCCGACGAGTACGTGGACAAGGCCTTCGGCACCGGCGTGGTGAAAGTCACCCCGGCCCACGACCAGAACGACTACGCCGTGGGCCAGCGCCACAAGCTGCCCATGATCTGCGTGCTGACGCTGGACGCCAAGATCAACGACCAGGCGCCAGCTGCCTATCAAGGACTGGACCGCTTTGTTGCACGCAAAAAGGTGGTGGCCGACCTGGAAGCTGGCGGCTTCCTGGTGGAAGTGAAGAAGCACAAGCTCATGGTCCCCCGCTGCGCCCGCACCGGGCAGGTGATCGAGCCCATGCTGACCGACCAGTGGTTCGTCGCGATGAACCAGGTCGGCAAGGGTGACACCACGGGCAAGAGCATTGCCCAGAAGGCCATAGACGCTGTGCAGAGCGGCGAGGTACGCTTTGTACCCGAGAACTGGATCAACACCTACAACCAGTGGATGAACAACATCCAGGACTGGTGCATCAGCCGCCAGCTGTGGTGGGGCCACCAGATCCCGGCGTGGTACGACGAAGAAGGCAATGTCATTGTGGCCCGCAACGAAGCCGAAGCCCAGGCCAAGGCCCCGGGCAAGACCCTGCGCCGCGACGAAGACGTGCTCGATACCTGGTACTCCAGCGCGCTGGTCCCATTCAGCACCATGGGCTGGGGCAACACCGGCAGCGAACCACTCTCCGACTACGACCTTTATCTGCCATCGAGCGTCCTGGTCACCGGCTACGACATCATCTTTTTCTGGGTCGCCCGCATGATCATGATGACCACGCACTTCACCGGCAGAGTCCCGTTCAGGCACGTCTACATTCACGGCCTGGTGCGCGACGCCCAGGGCAAGAAGATGAGCAAGTCCGAAGGCAACGTGCTCGACCCGGTGGACCTGATAGACGGCATCTCGCTGGAACCCCTGCTCGAGAAACGCACCACCGGACTGCGCAAGCCGGAAACTGCGCCGCAAGTGCGCAAGAACACGCAAAAGGAGTTCCCCGAGGGCATTCCCGCCTATGGCGCCGACGCACTGCGCTTCACCTTTGCCGCGCTGGCCTCGCTGGGCCGCAGCATCAACTTCGACAGCAAACGCTGTGAGGGTTACCGCAATTTCTGCAACAAGCTGTGGAACGCCACCCGCTTTGTGCTGATGAACTGCGAAGGCCAGGATTGCGGCCTGCTGGAGCACACCAAGGAGCAATGCGCTGTCGGCGGCCCGGCCCATGGCTATCTGGCCTTCAGCAGCGCCGATCGCTGGATTGTTTCGCTGCTGCAAAAGACCGAAGCCGAGGTGGCCAAGGGCTTTGAAGAGTACCGCCTGGACAACGTGGCCAACACGATCTACCAGTTCGTCTGGGACGAGTTCTGCGACTGGTACCTGGAAATCGCCAAGGTACAGATACAGACCGGCAATGACGCCCAGAAGCGTGGCACGCGTCGCACTCTGATCCGCACGCTGGAAACCATCCTGCGCCTGGCGCATCCGATCACACCCTTCATCACCGAAGAGCTGTGGCAAAAGGTGGCCCCCGTGGCTGGCCGCGAAGGCGCTTCGGTCAGCGTCGCTGCCTATCCGGTGAGCCAGCCGGAACGCATCGACGAGGCTGCAATCGCCGAGATCGCAAAACTCAAGCAACTGGTGGACGCCTGCCGCAACCTGCGCGGCGAAATGAATGTGTCACCTGCCACACGGTTGCCTCTGTACGTGGTCGCCCAGAGCGAAGCGGAAAGCGCGTTTCTGCAATCTTCGGCCGCGATCCTGCAGGCGTTGGCCAAGTTGAACGAGGTTCGGCTGTTCGCAGACGAAGCATCCTGGCAGGCGGCAGCGCAGGCCGCGCCCGTGGCAGTGGTGGGCGATGCCCGCATCTGCCTGCATATGGAAGTGGACCTTGCTGCTGAAAAATTGCGCCTGGGCAAGGAAGCCAGCCGTCTGGAAGGCGAGATCGCCAAGGCCACCGCCAAGCTCTCCAACGAAGCCTTTGTGGCCAAGGCGCCGCCTGCGGTGATTGACCAGGAGCGCAAGCGCGTGGCAGGCTTTACCGACACCCTGTCCAAGGTGCGGGACCAGCTCGCGCGCTTAGGCTAAGCGCCCAAAAAAACAGCGCGCCCAAGGCGCGCTGTTTGGTGGCTTCTGATGGAGCGATGCTGCCAGTCAGTCAGCGGCGACGCAGCACGTGGATGAATTCGCTTTCCAAAGTCTGCTGGTCCAGCAATTCGTTTCCCGTCTGCTTGGCAAAAGCCTGGAAGTCCCTGATCGAGCCACCATCGGTGGACACCACCTTGAGAACCTGACCACTCTGCAGTTCCGCCAGCGCCTTTTTGGCTTTCAGGATGGGCAAAGGGCAATTCAGGCCGCGGGTGTCAATTTCTTTGTCGATCTGCATGGGTAGGTTCCTCTATGTGTCCATTGTAGGGTTGCGCAGCCAAGCCGGAGTGGCCTCAGGCCGGAAAAACACCGGTTGAGAGGTAGCGGTCGCCCCGATCGCACACCACGAACACAATGACTGCGTCACGCTCGCGCTCGGAAATCTGTTGGGCCGCCCAGCAGGCTCCCGCCGCAGAGATGCCGCCAAATATGCCTTCCTCGCGTGCCAGACGCCGGCACATTTGCTCGGCATCCGCCTGACTCACACTGACCAGTTCATCCACATTGGCCGGGTTGTAGATCTTCGGCATGTACGCCTCGGGCCACTTGCGTATGCCTGGAATTCGGGAGCCTTCCGAAGGCTGTGCGCCCACGATGCAGATGGCCGGATTCTTTTCCTTGAGGAATTGGGACACGCCGGTAATGGTGCCGGTGGTTCCCATGGCACTGACGAAGTGGGTGATCTTGCCGTCCGTGTCAGCCCAGATCTCAGGGCCGGTGGTTTCGTAGTGGATGCGCGGGTTATCCGGGTTGGCAAACTGGTCCAACACCTTGCCTTGCCCCTCCCGCTCCATCTTGTCGGCGAGGTCTCGGGCGTATTCCATGCCACCGCTCTTGGGCGTGAGGATCAGCTCTGCACCAAAGGCCTTCATGGTTTGCGCACGCTCGATCGACAGATCCTCCGGCATGATCAGCACCATGCGGTAGCCCTTGATGGCTGCGGCCATTGCCAGAGCAATACCGGTGTTGCCGGAAGTTGCCTCGATCAGTGTGTCACCCGGCTTGATCTCTCCACGCTCCTGCGCCCGTCGGATCATGCTCAGGGCCGGCCTGTCCTTGACCGAACCTGCAGGGTTGTTGCCCTCTAGTTTGCCGAGTACGACGTTGTTGTTCTGCGTGTTGGTCTGTGCGCCTATGCGCTGCAGCGCAACCAGCGGGGTTTTTCCAACGGCGTCTTCAATGGTAAGAAAGTTCATGTGCATAAATGTGCCATAATTTACGACTTCCTTCCTGCCTGCCCGGGTGGTGAAATTGGTAGACGCAGGGGACTCAAAATCCCCCGCCGCAAGGCGTGCCGGTTCGATTCCGGCCCCGGGCACCACGTAAATAGTGGTTTGACAGCTATTAAGTTGATAGCAATGTTGAGTCACTTCCGCATCCGCTTCCTCATCACTTCCGCATGGTGTGCTCGTAGCCACCCTTCATCAAAGCTCAAGCGGTTGCACTCCAGCGAGCAGATGGAGTCGGCACAGGCCCAACTGGAATTGCTCGGCGAACCGCAAGGGCGAAAACCCAAGGCAGCACTTGCGCGGATTTGTTGGTGTACTGCAGGCCGACGCCTATGCGGGGTACGACAAGATCTTCGAGGACGGACGCATCATCGAGGCCGCCTGCTCGGCGCATTGCCGGCGCAAGTTCCACGAAATCCATGAGCGCCAAGAGCACGTCGTCGGTACCCTGGCACATCAGGCCCTGCAACGCATCGGGGCACTCTATGCCCTGGAGCAACGGATTCGGGGGCACGGTGCCGAGCAGCGACTGCTGCACCGCCAAAGGCATGCCAAGCCGTTGCTTGCGCAGCTGCATGATTGGCTGGGCGAGAGCTTGTCGCAGCTCTCTTCCAAGTCACCCCTGGCAACGGCCATTGGCTATGCACTGGGCAATTGGCGCGCCCTAAATGTCTATGTGGAAGATCGTCGCATCGAGATCGACAACAACACCGCCGAGCGGGCCCTGCGCGGGGTAGTGCTGGGACGCAAGAATTACCTGCACTTCGGCTCAGACAGCGGGGGCAGTCGCGCCGCGATCATCTACAGCTTGGTGGGCACCTGCAAGCTCAATGGCATTGACCCGTATGCGTACCTACGCCATGTGCTGGTGCACATTGCGGACCACCCCATCAATCGGGTTGCCGAATTGCTGCCGTGGGCTGTGGCCGGCGAGCTCAGCACTCCTGCCCTGAAGCATGAAGCTGGCAGCTTGAAGCCATCCTGCCTTTGGCAGAATGGTGTCACCATGAATGACACCGAGCTGATCGAGGCTCTGTCCAACGCCAGCAGTCTCGAACTCTACGAGCTCAGCCGCATCATTGACTGGCTGCTGGCGGACCCCAGGCGCATTGTGGCCATACGCAGCCAACTCAATATTGGAAAGTCCGTGCAGTTCATGGACTGGCGTAGCGGCCAGATGCGCGCAGGCAAAGTGGTCGCAATGAAGGACGCACAGGCCACCGTGCAGGACGATGCCAGCCGAACACAGTGGAAACTGTCCTATGCCGCCATAGATCCGGGGGCAGGGCCAGAGTCGATTGAAGCCCAGTCTACATCACTGCCTCAACCGCAAGTGCAAAAGCCTGGGCCTCAAGACTTCCGACGTGGCGACAGGGTCTCGTTCACCGACAAATATCTGCAACCTCAAATCGGCACCATCACGCGGAACAACCAGCGCGCTGCCTCCGTCGAACGTGAAGGCTGCACCGGTTGGCGCGTGCCCTTCGGCATGCTCGCCCATGTGATGGACATCTGACGGTTACTACCGACTGTCAAGTACGGTACTCACCGGACTCTTACAAAAAAGTGGCTCCGCAAATTTGAACAACTAAGAGATAAAGACAGACTCTGGGCATATTGCCTGTGCGCTGATGAAAGCAGCACGTTCCGGGTTGCATTACGAATTGCGCATGCCGCTCAAGGATGCGCCAGTGATTGAAGCCATGAAAGAGCTATCCGGGCAGTTCCCGCGGTTTGGCGCACGCCGTATCCACGTCTTCTTGGAGCGCCAGGGCATGGAGATGGGGCGGGACCGGTGCAGTCGCATCTGGAGCGCTGCTGGCCTGCAGGTGCCGCCCAGGAATAAGCGGCGTCGGCATCTCGCAGCGGCTCGGCCCCGGCCTATGCCGCCAGCGGGCCGCAACTCGGTATGGTTCTACGACTTTGTGTTTGACTCATGTGCCAACGGCCAGCAATTGAAATGCCTGACAGTGGTGGACGAGTACACACGCGAATGTTTGGCCATTGATGTGGCGGGTAGCCTCCGGAACAACGCTCTCCAGTGGCCTCAATCCTTCTACATTTGGAAACTCCACCACCTTGACAGCAACCGTTAGCGGAAACGTGCCCAGTGGCACCGTAACGTTCATGGATGGCGCAACCTCGCTGGGTAGTGCAACCATCTCCTCAGGCGTTGCAACGTACTCCGTTTCCACCTTGAGTGTTGGCAGCCACAGTCTTACTGCAGTGTATGGAGGAGACGCCAACAACGCCAACAACGCCAGCAGCATTTCCAGCACTGTGACGCAGGCGGTGGGCCAAGTTGCCAGCGGAGTTAGCCTCGTATCCAGCCTGAGCCCGGCGGCCACAGGTGCGAGCGTCACGTTCAGCGCCACTGTTACGGGCTCATCTCCTTCGGGCAACGTGACGTTCAGTGATGGGGCGACAACCTTGGGCAGCGGCAGCCTGGTAAGCGGTGTGGCTACATTCTCAAGCAACTCCCTGGCTGTAGGTAGCCACAGCATTACGGCCGCCTACGCGGGCGACACCAACAATGCGGCCAGTACCTCCTCGGCGCTCAGCCAGACGATCCAAGCCCCGACAGTTGCCAGCACCACGGTGTTGAATGCCAGCCAGACCAGCATCACGGCCGGTGAGCAAGTCACTTTGAGTGCTGCGGTCAGTGGCTCCAGTCCCGGCGGTCAGGTCAGCTTCCTGGACGGATCGACCTCACTGGGCAGCGCAACACTGAGCGGCGGCATTGCCAGCTTCTCCACCACAGCCCTGGCTGCGGGGACCCACTCCATTACGGCAAGCTATGCAGGCGACCCAGGTAACCTGGCATCCGCTTCATCTGCCGTGTCTATTACAGTGAGCCCCTCAGGCACGGTAGGGGCAGGCGGTGGCACGATGACCTACCAATACGGCTATGACGCCATGGGCCACCCCACCATTGCCATTGACCCCAATGGGCTGACCACCACCACCTACTACGACAGCCTGGGCAGACCAATCCAGAAGCAGGAGCCCGCCAACCAAGGCGCGCCCCTCCCGACGGTGACCAGTGCCAGCTACGACTTGGCCAACAACCTCACCGCAGTGATCGACCCTCGCAGTCTGGCCACCACCTACAGTCCCAACGGGCTGGGACAGGTCAACTCGCAGAGTTCCCCGGACTCCGGTACGGCAGGCTTTACTTATGACGCCAAGGGCAATTTGCTGACCCGCACCGATGCCCGAGGCAAGGTAACCAGCTATACCTATGATGTGTTGGACCGGCTCACCTCGGTGAGCTACCCCACGGGGGTTGCGACCAGTCTGGAGTACGACGGTGGCAGCGCCCCTTATGCTGGAGCCAAGGGGGAACTCACCAAGATCACTGACGAGTCAGGTAGCCAGACTTACGCCTTTGATTCTGCAGGTCGCATGACCAGCAAGACTCAGGTGACCAACGGCCAGACTTTCATCGTGGGCTATACCTGGGGGGATACGGGCAGTGCCACCGACAAGCTCATTGCCATCACCTACCCCAGTGGCAACCAGGTGAACTACAGCTACGACAGCACAGGCCAACTCTCCGGCGTGAGCATCAACACGGTCAACGCCAACGGGGTGGGCATCAGCACCACCAGCACACCTTTGCTCTCCAGCCTCACCACCAACGTGGATGGGGCGCCCAAGAGTTGGGTGTGGGGCAACTCGCTCGCATACAGCCTGGGCTATGACAGCTTTGGGCAGTTGATCTCCTATCCACTGGGCAATCCTGCGGGCAGCGGCAACGCAGCGGGCCAGGCGCGCACCTTAAGCCGCGATGCGGCCGGGCGCATCACCGCCCTGACCCACGCCAACAACGGGGTTGCCACACCCAATCTGGACCAGAGCTTTAGCTACGACAGCCTCAACCGCGTCATCAGCGCCACCTTTGGGGGGGTGACCACCCAGTACAGTTATGACGCCAATGGCAACCGCACAGCTAAGGTGGTGGGTAGTACCTCCTACGCCAATACGGTGAGCCCCAGCAGCAACCGCCTTACACAAATTCAGGATGTGGGTGGGACGGCCAGCTTGGCCTATGATGCTGCAGGCAACATCACCGCTGACGGCATGAACACCTTCACCTACAGTGACCGCGGACGCATGGCCAGTGCTGCCAATGCGGGGGGCACCGTGGGCTATGCCTACAACGCGCTGGAGCAGCGGGTCTTAAAGACGAGCAACACAACGCTCGTTCCGACCGGCAAGGCCTACTTCGTTTATGACGAGGCCGGCAATCTGCTGGGTGAGTACGACGCCAATCACAACCCGATCGACGAGACCGTCTATCTGGGTGCAGGCCCTGCGGCACTGCCGGTGGGGGTGATGAAGCAGACGGGCGCGGCCGCCCAGAGCAATATTGCTGTCAACCTGTACAACGTCTATGCCGATCACACCCATGCGCCTCGGGTGATTACACAGTCAAGCGACAACGCCATCGTATGGCGGTGGGATACGGCAGAAGCCTTTGGGGGCACCGCTCCTAACCAGGACCCGAGCTCATTGGGCACCTTCGTCTACAACCAGAGGTTCCCGGGGCAGGTGTTTGATGCGGAGACCGGTCTCTTTGATAACTGGAACCGCACTTACGACGCGCGCCAAGGGCGATACCGGCAATCTGACCCCATCGGGCTGGCGGGGGGCATTAATACCTACAGCTATGTCGAGGGGAATCCACATAGCTATGTGGACCCAATGGGGTTAGACAGACGGGGCGATACATCTGTCAATTACAGATATACGCCGACGGCGGGTAGGCCGGTGAACGACGCAACCGCTGGTGCTCTTTCATGTTTTTCTGCGTGCGCAAATGGAACTGCCAATCATGGAGTGACTGTGACTGCTGGTTGGAAAGGTGAACACAGCAAAGGAAGCGCTCATGAAACTGGGCAGGCTTGTGACGTTGGCAAGAATTCAAATCCTGATTTGACTCGTTCAACAGTTGAGGCGTGCTTTGCGCAGTGCTTCTCATCTGGCGGCAGTTGGGGGCAAGAGGAAGGTAATCACTACCATTTGCAATCTCGCCCTGGAGCCGGTGGTGGCACGGGATTCATTCCTGGGGTGCATTAAATGAAATCATTCGGGTGCCTACCTGGATGCGCTGGAAACGGCAGACCGCACAAAGAGATTTTCTGGCAAGCGCTGGCTGCCACGCTTACCAAGGGTACTTCTTTAGTCGACCTCTGCCCTTACACGACTTTGAGGAATTTGCGCTTTGCGGGTCCATAGCCGAGGAATCAGTTCCTATGAACTGCGCATTGCGGAGAGTCGGTTGACGAAGTGATCACATTGCTGCCATCTGCAGTAAGTTAGACAAAACCGGACGGTAATCAAAAGCCAGACCATTCTCCATCTGCGCCGGCAGTTACAGCGACCTTTTTCTTCACCTGACCAACTTTCAAGGGTATGCGATTGGGTACAGATTTCGAGGGCTGCTTGGCAGCAACTGTGGGAGCCCGCTCCACTCGCCGCACGCTGGAACTTTGCAGACCAGCGATGCTGCGTTGCGTTGTAGCGGCATTTCCTTCATTGCCAAGTTGGAATACGCCCACAGCCAGCACCAAGTCCTGTGCCTGGCCCTTCAGGCTGGATGCGGCAGCGGCCATCTCCTCCACCAGCGCCGCGTTCTGCTGCGTGGCCTGATCCAGTTGCGCAACGGCTTCGCCCACTTGGGCCACACCCTGGCTTTGCTCCGTGCTGGCGGCGCTGATCTCACCCATGATGTCCGTCACTCTGCGGATGGAACTCACGACTTCGGTCATGGTGGTACCGGCCTGGTCTACCAGCAGCGTGCCCTGCTCCACCCGCTCCACGCTGGCGTTGATTAGGCTCTTGATCTCCTTGGCCGCTTCAGCAGAGCGTCCAGCCAGGCTGCGCACTTCGCTGGCTACCACCGCAAAGCCACGACCCTGTTCGCCGGCGCGCGCCGCTTCCACGGCTGCGTTCAGCGCCAGAATGTTGGTCTGGAAGGCAATGCCGTCAATCACACTGATGATGTCGCTGATCTTCTTGGAACTGTCGTTGATGCCCTTCATGGTATCCACCACTTGAGAAACCACCTCACCTCCCCTGACAGCAACCACGGATGCGCTCTGTGCAAGCTGGTTGGCTTGTCGGGCGTTTTCAGCGTTTTGCTTGACCGTGGAACTGAGCTCTTCCATGGAGGCCGCCGTTTCCTCCAACGCACTGGCCTGCTGTTCGGTGCGGTTGGACAGATCCAGATTTCCCGAAGCCACTTCGTTGCTTGCCACTTGAATGCTTTCGGCCGAGCTTCGTACTTGTTCCACGGTACTTCTAAATGCCCCCGTCATCGTGGCCAGGGATGCCAGCAGACTGCCCTTATGGGATGAGAGCGTATTTACACTCAGGTTTCCCCCGGCCACCTGGTCCATTGCGTATATGGCATCGGCAGGGTCACCACCCAACTGGCGCAAGGTGCTGCGCGCTATCAGCATGCCAACGCCAGCAATGATTACCAAGACCGCCGCCATGATGGCCAGGGCACTGTACATAGCCGAGCGCGCCTGCGCTTCCGCTTCATCGGTATAGAGACCGGAGCCAATCATCCAGTCCCAGCCTGGCACACGGCGAATGTTTTGAAGCTTGGGAAAGATTGGTGCATCACTGCGGGTCTCGCCTGGTTTGACCACGAATGATTCAATGAAAATAGAGCCATTGGCGCTGGCGCGCATTGCGTCCACAAAAGTTTTGACTGTATCAATGCCCTGCGCATTGATAACGCCAATCTGACTCTTCCCTGGCGTCCAGTTCTTGTTGAAGGGGTGCATCACCGCCGCGCCATCGGTAGTGAGTATGTAAAAGTAGTTGGTCTTGCCGTCAGCACCACCATACCGAGCGTGGAACACCGCCTCACTGGCTGCCTTCTTGGCATCCTCCACGCTCATCTTGCCTGCGGCAGCGGCAGCTTGATATCCCTCAACAATATTGGTTTGCGATTGCACCGCTGACACCAACTCGGCTCTACGCCCGTTAAAGATTTCGCTGCGTATTTGTAGCACCGCGTATGTGGCAAGTAAAGCCACCCCCAGGATGGTCGTTCCAATCAAAAGACGAAATTTTCCAACAAAACTCAAACGGTTACCGATCATATATTTTTTCTACCAAATTAAAGATGTCAATCGTTCAAAACCATCAAACGGGCCTGAACTGAGTTTGCTTACACAACCAAATGCCTGGTCCTTGAAGGCAGAATTGCACACCGTCTGATCTTCAGTCTAGCGCTGTCGCTTGTGATTACCAAGCTCCGTCACCTCATTTTTGAAACTTTCTTGCCAAGCGAATCATTCTCTGCGCCTAAAGGGTAGTACCTTCCAAACTGGCCAGAATTTCGTCAACGGCGGCCATAAGTTCACGGATAACGATGGGGTAAGCTCATAAATGTCTTCAATCCCACGCGAAGCCTTGAAAACAAGCGCTTCAAAACCAGGTTGGATGGTGCTGGAAAGCTCTGCACTGAGCGTTTGCGCCCTGGCGACCAGCTCCTGCGGATCCGAGATATCGGCCGGTGTAATCCTGCTCACTACTTCGGCGGCCTCAAACCCAAGCATACGTTCGGCGCCAACGTTAAAAATTTGGATTACGCCCCGCGCATCCGTAGCGATGCTGGAAAAATTGGCGCTATTGAAAATAGCGTGTTGCAAAGCGCCCGCTTTGACCAGTGTTTCCTGTCGTTGAGCGTCAACAATGGTGTCCGCGATGGCGCGGCTCTCTGGCTCATGGGATGGAACTGGCATCGTGATATTCCGAAAAAACAAAGATCGGAACAGGGGAACGCGCTTGCCGGACCGGTCACACGGCGGCGCATGGTCCACTGCCCAAAAGAATTAAGCGGCGGCAACACGTTTTACAGGGTAACCACTTGGGTTGGTGCACTATGTTCGCTAGCACACATAGACCAAGTAACATTTGTGCTGCAGTTTGTAAAGACGTAGGACGCAATGAGAGGCCAAGCACGATTCGGACGAGAAATTGCCTTCGACGGTACCTTAGTATCTCCAGTAGGCTCAAATCCGAAAGACAGCTTTCATGCGTCGATTTAACTGAAGACAATGGTCGGTCTGGGCACACCGGCGGTACTCATCAACGACCACAGCTCTGAGGGTTGACTCCAACGTCAGCTATGCGGCTAGCCGCTCGGGCACCACTATTTCAGGAGTCGACCACTAGCGGCTAATAACTAATAACCGGCAACTGCTAGTTAAATTCGCCACCCGTGGAGCTCTGGCGCATCCTGATAGGACATCTTTACACGGTTACGAGGCTGCCAGTCTTGGTCACTGTGAGGCGAGTCGCCAAAGTACAACTTGAATTTGTGTGATCTAGACCGCAGTGTTTACATTTCAAAATATTTCCTTCGGGAACGAAGTCTTTCCCGTTATTCAGCCGTTGTATCGAATTCCATTACACAGAATGGCGTGCAGGCTTACTTCCGTGTGGTTGGCGCCTACGTCCCTGCAGTTGACGTGAGGGACTTTAATTCGTGCCTCGATGGAACAAGTTATGTTCCTCCCAATGCGGTGCTCTTTAGGACAGGGCTCCCTGAACTTGATATCGTTAGCCCAATGCTGCTTGCGCGCGGTACGCCGCTTTCTGTTGTAGATGGATAGCATGAGCCAAGGCATAGTAAGTAGTTACTTAATTTTGTAATCGATTCAAGATTGATACTAGCCTAACGCTTTATTGTCGATACAGTATACAAAAAGGAACAAGATGACATGGTCCCAACTTGCCTTTCGTTCTGGACAAACGCGCTGCATTCTGTCGTGAATTCATGCGATCAAGACAGGGCCATTTGTTACCCGACCTTTCCAACTTCTATTAAAGCTACTATGGTGGACTTATTGAACTTTGAGAGGCAAACTGGGCGCATCCTTCAAAAGTCTTGTCTGTTTGCATTCAGCTTGAATAGCGTGAGTATTTGACAAAATTGATGTTTATGAAAGTTCTGATTATTGACGACGATGCCTCCAACTGCAGATTGTTAGAAATATTGGTTCGTGCGGAAGGGCATATGCCATTGGTTGCTCGGGACGGAGAGAATGGAATAGAACTGGCCATCGCGGAGCAACCGAACATTGTTCTACTGGACTTGATGATGCCAGGACTGGATGGATTCGAAGTAATACGATGCCTCAAGAACCATGCCCAGACTACGTCTATTCCTATCGTCGTTGTCACGGCCCTATACGACGTCGCCGCGAGGCAGCGTATTGCATCGTGCGGTGCTGACGGTATCTTGGTAAAGCCAATTGATCGTTGGGAATTGTCCAAGCGACTGGCTGAATTCCTGCAAGCCCCTAAAGCATGATTTTTGTGGACTGCGGTAGGGTTCTACGGTTTTGAAAACATCAAAATGGGGAGTGTTTGCATGGAAACGGAGATGGGGAGAGTAGATCGCATCAACCGATTCCTGACTATGCTCAGTCGCGTCAATCGTGCCATTGTTCGTGCTGATTCTCCAGACCGTTTGTATCGTGACGTTTGCGATATTTCCGTTGAATCCAATCTATTTCAGTTTGCATGGATTGGTTTGGTCGATCCAACCTCTGGTCACTTCCGGCAAATGGCCCAGAGTGGTCACCTGCCTGGCAATCCTCACTCACCAGAAGTAATTGAATCCACCGCACAATATGTTCTCCAGAGGCAGGTACCCATCATCTGCAACGATCTGGAAAACGGAACGGGTCCACTGCCATGTCAAAAAGCCATGTTGGATGAAGGTTTCCTATCGATGGCGGGTTTGCCGCTGAAGGAGTTATCCAAGTTCATTGGCGTCTTCATGCTGTACTGCAGCGCACGCGATGTAGTCGATCCGGTGGTGTCCGATCTGTTGGATGAAGTCGCAGCCGATGTCTCCTTCTCGCTGGGTAATATGCGTGCTGACCAACAGCGCCTTGCTGGAGAGTCCAAGCTTTACTACCTTGCGTTCTATGATGCCCAAACAGGACTCCCGAACCGAGCGCTTCTGGATGTTAGGCTGCCCAATCTCGCTGCGATGGCCGATCGAAATGGTCGCCTGCTGACGATGGTCAACATTCGATTGAGACGCGTCGAACAGATCGTGCTGGCACTTGGCAGACTAGCGATGGACGAAGTTCTTCGCAGAATTGCATCTCGCCTGGACTCTCATCGTGGTCAAGATGGACTGGTAGTTCAACTAGCTCCAGACGAATTCGTCATCGTCACTCCAGAATTGCAAGACGGAACGACGCTGGAAGCCTTCGCACGCAAAGTGCGCGATGTGTTATCGCCTCCCTTCAAATCGGATGGCAAAGATGTGTATCTACAAATGGGCATCGGCGTTGTGGCTTACCCCTTGCACGAAAATGATTGGGGCAATTTGTTGCGCCGTGCCCAGGCCGCGACTGACCAATCCACGGAAGAAATAGGCTACCGGCTGTATTCGGCAGACCTTGATCGTGGTTTGGCGCAGCGCTTTCAAATGCTCACTGATTTGCATCGGGCGTTGGAGCAAAACGAATTTGTATTGCACTTTCAGCCGCAACTCAATTTAAGAACCGGCATCGTCGTTGGCGTGGAGGCTCTGCTGCGTTGGCAAAACCCCAAGCTGGGCTTGGTTGGACCGGCACAATTTATCCCCCTTCTGGAAGAGGCAGGACTCATGCCCAAGGTAGGAGCCTGGGTTCTGCGTATGGCATGCCAGCAGGCAAAGGCATGGCAACTGGCCGGCCATGCGCCCTTGCGCATGGCAGTCAATTTGTCGGCACAACAATTTCGCTCCCCTGATTTGATCGCAATTGTTAGAAGGACGTTGGAAGAGACACAATTGGACGCCGAGTTTCTGGAACTGGAACTAACAGAAAGTCTCATTCTGGAGAGCGCCGAGCAAACCATCTCCATGATGCACCAGTTGAAATCCCTAGGCATCACGCTGTCTTTAGACGACTTTGGAACGGGCTATTCATCACTTAGCTACTTGCAGCGCTATCCGGTCGATCGCATCAAAATAGACCAGTCTTTTGTACGCGATATGACTCAACACACTGGAAGCGCTGCTTTGGTTCGCAGCATCCTGGCGATGGCCGCCAGCCTAGGCTTGGAGACCATAGCCGAAGGCGTTGAAACAAAAGGGCAGCATGGATATTTGCGCAAGCAAATGTGCCAGGAGTCGCAGGGCTACTTGTACAGCCGCCCGGTACCACCGCAGGACATTGCGGCACTTCTCGTCAAGGGCGAATTTTTGCAGGCAGATGTCGATCCTCCAGCTGCGGAATCTGCACTGCTGATTGTGGATGACGAGCTTAACGTATTGGCAGCTATGCGCAGAATATTTCGCAGGGAGCGCTGGCCGACTCTCACGACCTCCAGCACCGTCGAAGCGTTTGAGTTGCTCGCTGCACACGAAGTCGGTGTCATCATCTCGGATCAGCGCATGCCTAGCATGACAGGGACCGACTTCTTGCATGCCGTCAAAGAGATGTATCCCGATACCATTCGACTACTGCTCACTGGTTACGCCGACTTTAGCACGGTCATCAATGCAGTAAACCGCGGTGATTTGTTCAAAGTATTGAGCAAACCGATAGGTGATGCTGAATTGCGAGAAAGCGTGCATGAGGCATTCCGTCGATTCAACATATTTTCTGAAAATCGCAGACTCCTAAAGCGCGTGGAGGTTCTGGAGCGAATGGCACCGGTGCTAGTACACCAGCATGACGTCGATTCACCATGATTCACATAGCTTTCCTCTGTGAACAACTCATGGTCCAAATGTTGACTACGTTTATATTCCGACCTAAATTGCCGGTACGGCACGCATGGGTGAATCAAACGACGTCAACTATCACCAAGACTCAGTTTGGCAAATCGATTCTCCAATTGGTCGTGGGTCTGGCACTACTTATGCTGGTGATTGCCGGATATCTTTGGAATTTCCGGAATTCAACAATACCAGCACCCATGGAGTCGTTGACTCTTGCAACCAATACTGTCTATGCCGGCAGCTGCCCCATTTTCGTAGCACAGGAAAACGGCTATTTCACTCAGCAAGGACTCCAAGTCAATATTCTGCCCTTTACCAATGGAAAAGATGCACTGGCCGCCACTCTACAGGGTAAGGCCCAATTGGGTGTTTCGGCGGATATTCCCGTGGTGTTCTCCGTAATGCGGGGGCAACCTGTTAGCATCGTTGCAACTATTTTCAGCACGACCAAGGACTATGGAATAGTTGGCCGACTGGACAGGAACGTCACTACGCCCGCTAGCTTACGGGGAAAGCGAATCGGAGCCACGTTGGGAACTTCCGGGCACTTTGTGCTAGACGCCTTTTTGAACCGACAGAAAATGTCAGCCAGCGACGTGACCTTGGTGGACCTCAAGCCGGAGGAACTCGGCGCAGCCCTGATCAAGGGTGATGTGGATGCGGTTTCCACCTGGGAGCCGTTTGTGGATGTAATCAAACAGCAGGCTGGCGCAAATGGTGCCAACTTTTCCACCGATGGTGTCTATAACGCCACCTACAACCTCAGCGGTACGCGTGAATACACCGTCGACCACAAGGAAACAATTAAAAAGGTCTTGCGCGCACTGATCAGCGGTGCACAGTTCTGCCAGAACATGCCAGAGTTGGCCCAGCGCATTACTGCCAAGGTCATGAAGATAGAAGCGACGAGTTTGAGGCCCTTGTGGCCCAGCTACCACTTCGACATCTCCCTTGACCAGAGCCTGTTACTTGCACTGGAGGATGAAAGTCGTTGGGTGATCAAGAACAAGCTAGTAGCACCCAGTGGCATGCCCAACTACCTTAACAACGTCGATTTGGACGGCATGCTTGCGGTTCAACCGGGCTCGGTAACGGTTATTCATTAGTTTCTTTATTACATTGAATGGAAGGGAGCGCTGGAATGCAAATTTCCACGCGACTGCAACTCGCTGGGCTATTGAGCACTGTTGTCATCGGCGGCGTCGGAATGGTTCTGTGGATAGCGACGCAACAAATCAGCCAAGAACTCGGAAAGAACGAGTCGGCAAGTCAGATCCTGCAAGCAGCCACTTCGGTACGCTACCTGACAATGGAATATGTGTTGCACCACGAAGAGCGTACCCGCGTCCAATGGCAATGGAGCCAAGCCTCGCTGCTCAAGCTGCTGTCAAGCGTCAAGGGGTTCAGCGACGATCAGGAACTGGCCTCCATCCAGACCTTGAACCGGGCCCAGGAAGGTGTCAGCGACCTATTTGGCCAATTGGTCGCCAACCAACAAGAGCGCCAGCTGGTCAAACAAAACAGCACTGTGCTGGATGAATTGGATTCTCGCCTGTCCGGTCAAATCGTCAATGAGACGCAGGCAATGATCGCCATTGCGCTGCGCTTGTCCGAGCGCAGCCGTATCGCCGTGCTCCAGGCCCAACAACGTGCTAGTCTAGCCGTGGCGACATCCGGCGGAGTGGTGCTGCTGGTCATTGGTGCAACCATATTGCTTCTCTTGCGCAGCGTGATTCGACCTCTGGTCAGTCTGCGCGATGGCATTGCGGTGGTGGGCGCCGGTAATCTCGGCCACAGGTTGAGTGTGACCGCGCGCGACGAAATTGGCGAACTGGCGCGCACCTTTGACGCCATGACCGCAAAGCTGCAAGGCACCACCGTCTCGCGCGATGAACTGGTGCAGTCGAACCACCAATTGCAGTTGGAGATTGCTGAGCGTCGACGCACCGAAGTTGCACTGCGGGAAAGCCAGGAGCGCAACATGGCGGTCGTAAGTACCGCACTTGACGGCATCATTTCGATAGACCATCAAGGGCAGCTCCTGGATTTCAATGCGGCCGCTGAACGCATTTTTGGCTACACGCGGCAGGCCGTTCTGGGCTCCGACATGGCAGACCTGCTCATACCGGCAACACTGCGTGAACGCCATCGCCAAGGAATGGCGCATTACATGGTCACGGGCATAGGACCGGTGCTGGGTCAACGCCAGGAACTTACGGCAATTCGTTCGGACGGCTCCGAGTTTCCCGTGGAATTGTCCATCACGCGCAGCGGCTCGGCGCATCCG
Organism: Rhodoferax sp. GW822-FHT02A01; assembly: GCF_038784515.1. Classification (NCBI taxonomy): domain Bacteria; kingdom Pseudomonadati; phylum Pseudomonadota; class Betaproteobacteria; order Burkholderiales; family Comamonadaceae; genus Rhodoferax; species Rhodoferax sp. GW822-FHT02A01. The sequence goes on along the minus strand of NZ_CP152376.1, from coordinate 3,513,868 downwards.
CCTACCTTCACTGGCTTTGTGCGGGATATTAGCGAGCGCAGACAAAGCGAGCAGAAACTGCAGGCCCAACTGGGGCGGCTGAGCCTACTGCATCAGATCACCCGTGCCATCGGCGAACGGCAGGATCTGCCCAGTATATTCCAGGTAGTTGTGCGAAGCCTGGAGGAACAACTGCCCGTGGATTTCTGCTGCATGTGCCTGTATGAGCCCTCCAACAGCTGTCTGGTGGTTGTCAGCGTGGGGGTACGCAGCGGCGCATTGGCGCAGGAGCTCGCCATGACGAACCAAGCTCGTGTGGGCATCGATGAAAATGGCTTGTCACGCTGTGTTCAGGGGGAACTGGTTTACGAGCCCGACATCCTCAATGTGGCGTTTCCCTTTCCCCAGCGTTTGGCGCGCGGTGCTCTGCGCTCTCTCGTCATTGCACCTTTGCTGACGGAAAGCCGGGTGTTCGGTGTGCTGGTTTCTGCACGTCATGCGCCCAACGCCTTTAGCAGCGGCGAGTGCGAATTCCTGCTCCAACTCAGCGAGCATGTGGCGCTGGCTGCACACCAGTCGCAACTCTATGGGACGCTGCAGCAGGCATACGATGACCTGCGCCAGTCACAGCAGGCGATGATGCAGCAGGAACGTCTGGGCGCACTCGGGCAGATGGCCAGCGGCATAGCACATGACATCAACAATGCCATTTCACCGGTGGCCCTGTATACGGAGTCGCTGTTGCAAAACGAGCCCAACCTGAGCGTCCGCACACGCAAGTACCTGGAGACCATGCAGCGCTCCATAGAGGACGTTGCGCAAACTGTGGCACGCATGGGGGAGTTCTATCGGCAGCGCGAATCACAGCTCACGCTGGCGCCGGTACAGCTGAACGTGTTGCTGCAACACGTAACTGACCTGACGCGCGCACGCTGGAGTGATATGCCGCAACAGCGCGGCGTCGTTATCGAATTGAAGCAGGAGCTTGCGCCCGATCTACCTATGGTCATGGGGATAGAAAGTGAAATTCGCGAGGCACTGGTGAACCTCTTTTTCAATGCAGTGGATGCGATGCCTGGAGGCGGTACACTGACACTACGCACCAAGCTAGTAACCGACACCAATGCATTGCAATCGGTTCATCTTGAAGTTGTGGATACTGGTATGGGCATGGACGCAGATACACGCCAACGTTGCCTGGAGCCTTTTTTCACCACTAAAGGGGAACGCGGCACCGGCCTGGGGCTGGCCATGGTGTATGGCGTGATTGAGCGGCACAGCGCAGACATCGAAATTGAGAGCGCTCCCGGCCAGGGAACGACCATGAGACTGGTGTTTCCCATCCCCGTGACCATGGCCGAACCAAGCCCGGAACCGGCGCCTGGCGTAGTTCCATCACATATGCGCATCCTGCTGGTGGACGACGACCCCATGCTACTGAAGTCGTTGCAAGATGCCTTGGCCACTGACGGCCACCACGTCAGTACCAGCAATGGTGGTCAAGCGGGCATCGACGCCTTTCGCGCGGCTCAGCAAGTGGGACATCCGTTTTCCCTAGTGATCACTGACTTGGGCATGCCACACACCGATGGTCGCAAGGTGGCCGAGGTGGTAAAACACCTCTCCCCCATCACCCCGGTCATATTGCTGACGGGCTGGGGACGTCGCCTGTTGTCCAGTGGCGAGCTTCCTCCGTACGTGGACGTTGTACTCAGCAAACCACCAAAGTTGCGGGAACTGCGCGACGCCTTCGTGCAGTGCTGCACCTCAAACTCGAAGTAGATCAAAGCTGCAAGAGGGTACATGATGCAAGAAGTCTCCGAAGTCAATATTCTGGTTGTGGATGACGAACGTGCTCAGATGCAGGCGCTGTGCGACACCTTGAAGGATCAAGGGTTTCACACCATCGGCTTCAACAGCGGTCGCCTAGCCCTGGATGCCTTGCGCACGGGCCACTTCAGCCTGCTGTTGACGGATCTGATGATGCCAGAGCTGGATGGCATTGCGTTGCTGCAGGCGGCACAGCAGATCGACCCGCAACTGGTATGCATCATCATGACCGGTAATGGAACCATCACCACTGCAGTAGAAGCCATGCGCGTGGGAGCACTGGACTACATCCTCAAACCATTCAAGCTCAGTGCCATCTTGCCAGTTTTGACACGCGCCCTGGCAGTTCGCAAACTGCGCATAGAGAATGCGGCACTTACTCACAGCCTGCATGAGCACACTTTGGCACTGGAATCCGCCAATTCTGAGCTAGAGCGCGCACGACGAGCAAAGGACCATTTCATGGCCACAATGAGCCACGAACTTCGCACTCCCTTGAACGCAATTCTGGGTTTTGCAGAAATACTGCAGATGAAGCTCACCGGGCCTTTGAACCCGGAGCAGGAAGAGCATGTCGAGATCATTTGCTCCAGTGGCAAGCATCTGCTCTCTTTGATCAATGACCTGCTAGACCTCGCCCGCATCGAATCTGGAAAAATCGAACTGAATCCCGAACCGGTGATGTGCCAAGCACTGCTGAAGGAAGTTGCCGCCGCAATGCAAGTGCTGGCTGTTGGCAAAGGCCTTGTGCTAGATGTTCATGTCCCGACGTCAGAAGTCCGCCTCAACACGGACCGTCGAGCGCTGTTCCAGATCGTGATGAATCTGGCCAACAATGCCATTAAATACACACCCATGGGCTCTGTGACGCTGGATTTGAGCCAGACGGCTGACGGCAGCAACGCCGCAGTCTGCATCAGTGTGTCGGATACCGGTGTTGGCATCTCTGCCCAAGACCAGGCAAGGTTGTTTTCCGCATTTACACAAGTCGGTGAACACGGCAAGGGAACCGAAAGCACCGGACTGGGCCTGTACCTCTCTGGCGAACTCGCCAAGCTACTGGGCGGACGCATTACACTGAAAAGCGAAGTGGGATGCGGCAGCACCTTTACCTTGACGCTGCCTAATATGGCACATGGCCACGGTGTGTAACTCAGGACATCGAGGGAGCTAAGGTTAAGTTGCGATTCGATGTACGAGTGGCCACCGAAAAATGTCATCGACAGAAAGTTCGGACGGAGGGCACAGCAATGCAATTCGCAACTAAGTCATCGACGGTTCAGCTCCAATCGAATGACAGCTTGCTGGCGACGAAATATCGGATGCCTATGACCGCCATGGGCACACTGGCGCTGCTCGCCAGCAATCTGGCAAGCCAACTTGTACGGCACCTTCGGGCAAAGCTGATTCGGTGCCTCAGTCTCAGGAGTCGACCTGCGGCAGTCATTCAGTTCTTAGGTGCGTATGACCACTTCCCGCCCTACTCCGGTCATCCAAGGTGAACAAGAACCCTCATCATTCATTGGACCGAGCGGTTAGTGCTTGAACAATCGGAACGCTCGCCACAGCGCCAAGTCGTAGGCGATTTTCAACACTCCGCAGGCCACCAATGGAGCGGCAGCCCATCCCGACTGGAAGAGCCACCCTGCCAGCACCGGACTCAAGGCCGAAGCCAAACTGCGCGGCACCGCAGTGAAACTGGCAGCAGCAGCCCGTTCGTGGGGCTGAACGACCGACATCACGAAAGCACTGCGGGCAGGTACATCCATCGACGACACCAACGCACGAACCAGAAGCAAAACCAAGGCTAGCTCAAAGTAAGGTGCGAATGCAGCGCCGATTAGGCACAAACTTGCGGGGATGTGGGTAAAGACCATGGTGTTGACCAAGCCGATCCGCTTGGCTAGCTGGGGCGCGGCGAGCTGAGAAACTGCGCCAAGCAGCCCCGAGGCAAAAAAGAATGCTCCGGTTGCGGCCAGCGAAAGGCCAAACCGTTGAAATAGCCAAAGCGACAGCAGCGAATTGAGGACCAATCCACCCGCAAATGAGTCCACTGAGAACAATGCTGCCAACTTGATCACCACAATACGCGATTGATTAAGCGGCGCGGGCTTTTCGCCATGCGAATCGCCAGTGTTCGGAAGCTTCCCATATAGCCGCCAGACAGCCAGCCCGATGATTCCGTAGAGCATGAACATGCCACGCAATGCCAGAAGCCTCTCAACGCCAGTAGCAGCCACTACCCGGTCCGGAATTCCAGATGCCAGCGAACCAATGGCTGCGCACAGCGCTCCCGTGAGCGCGTACCGCGCAAACAAATCGGTTCTGGCCGCGGAATCGGACGCGGCAGCCAACCTAGCATGCTCCAAAGGGAGAAAAATACTCACGTCACCAGAGCTTGGATTGAGCGTGCCCACAAATGCCACTAGCAACATCGGCCAAAACGCTTGAATGGATGCAAAGCCCAACCCGGTAGCTACCATAAGCAGGGCCGCTGCAACCGTCAGAGCCTTGCCGGTCCAACGATGGCCCCAGGCTCCGATAGCAAGGGTCGCGCATGCCGATCCCAAAAGCGTCGCTGTAGCGATCGCGCCAACTTCAACGCCTCCAAATCCAATCGCCAGCAAATAGACAGGCAACAGCACGGCCACGAAGCCATCGGCAAAACCACGCAACGCGCGCGCGACAAATATTGGGGCGATGTCGACATCGGCCCCATGTGGAATCAGTTTCTTGAACAAATCGAGTGGTCCTTCAGGCCATTAGACCGTAGCGCGCATCATCACAGAAATCATTGGGGGGCAGTCCCTACGGATCAAACTCGCCAGTGCCATTTTGTGTCGCGTCAAGCACCGGTGCATGAAAATGTCGTGATGCAAGATTTGACCGCAACTTCGATGATCCCCAAACTGTGCAAGGGACTCAAGCGGCTGCACAGTCCACGAGAAGGTTGGTGTGCGCTCGTTGGAATGCAGCCCTCCCCTTGAGCTTTCGCCACCTGCCATGACCCAAATTCGAATCACTCACTCAACGGTCTATCACTACCGCAACGCTGTCAGTCAGAATCCGCATCGGCTGATGCTGCGTCCAAGAGAAAGTCGTGAACTGCAACTCACGTCGCACACCTTGAATGTGTCGCCCGACACGACGATAACGTGGGGTTCGAAAAACCGAGCTGACTGACTGGGTTTCGCGGCTAAGAACTGTGGCCACGATGATCCTCATCGATGTAGCCATGATAGTGATCATAGGTTATTGAATGAAAATGCCGTAGCATACGTTTCCAGTGGGTACCGTTGTTGTGAATGATGGCTTGCAGACAGGTACTCTGTTACTGCTATGTGCCCGACTGGGAAGCTTTTGGGCAGGTGGACAAGGGTCGCCAGCGCTTAAGTGATTCGCCGTCGAGGTTCAGCCAGATTAAGCGCGGAGCGTGACGTTTCGACGACGAACTTTACAAAGCGAAACAAAGTATCCGGCATAAATCAACCCGCCCAAAGAAAGCTGTTCACAATGGTTTGAATCCAGTCAACTACTGCAAGAGGCCCGTTATGCGCTTTGTATTGTCTGCAAACCGTCCAAATCGCAATACGGTCATGAGCCTATGGGCACTGGCCTTATCAACACTTGCAGCCTGTGGTGGCGGAAGCGGTACGTCAGATGCGCAGGATAGCGGCTCGACGGCGTCTGTTTCCGTGGCTGCTCAAGCCAGCCTAGGCAACCAGCTAGTTACGCCCAGTTTCCACCGCCTGCCGTTGGCAACAACTCCTAGCGATGAAGATGCCGACGGCAGCAATAGATCACTCACGCACAGCCCCGTCAACATTTACACTCCACAGGATTTGAAGGATCTCGGAACCAGAGGGGTTACCGATGAGGATGTTTCGCGCTTTCAGCGCGAGCACGGCCTGGGCAGCGGGCAGGGGGGCGCCACACCCAACAGCACGACTACCTCGTCGATTGTGTACACACCGGCCCAGATCCGAGCAGCCTACCAAATACCCAACTCAACAAACGCGAATTTAGGTGCGGGCCAGACTATCTACATTGTGGATGCCTATAGCCACCCAAAAGTCGTTCAGGATCTCACTTCCTTTAGCAAGCAGTTTGGCTTGCCAGTGTGCTCCCAGGCCTCGCTTTCCACTTCGGCAAGTACCCTGCCTGCAGCATCAACCAATTCTTGCCAAATCTATGTACTGAGCATCAATAGCCAAGGCAATATGACCGGTAACTCTCCGGCCTACAACGCTGGATGGGCACAGGAAATTGCGCTGGATACGCAATGGGCGCATGCTATCGCGCCTTTGGCCAGGATCGTTCTTATTCAAGCGCCTTCTGCGTCACTCAATGATCTGGGAAACGCCATCAAGCTTGCAAACAAGTTCGGCAAGGGTACTGTCTCCATGAGCTTCGCGGCGGCAGAAGCTTCTTGGGTTACGAACAGTGCGTATTCCTCATCGCTGTTTGGAACCGCGGGCATGGGGTACTTTGCCGCTACAGGGGATAGCGGCTACGCAGTTAACTGGCCGGCAATCGAGCCGGCCGTGACGGCAGTCGGTGGGACCTCCTTGAGCAGTTTCACCACGTCATCACGGCAAGAGAGTGTGTGGTCTGGCACGGGTGGGGGAGTCAGCAGCTATCTGGCAATGCCTGCGTACCAGAAGACGTACGCTTCCATTCCCGGAGACACGAGCTTTAGGGCCTCAGCAGATGTGTCCATGGTGGCTGATCCCTACACAGGTGTCTACGTTGCATTTACCGCTGCAACGTCATCTACAACGTATTGGTATGCCTTTGGTGGTACGAGCTTGAGTACTCCGATTTGGGCTGCATTGACAACTGTGGCGAACGCAAATCGTGCATTGTCGGGCAAGGCTACACTGGGAGATGCCCACAGCTTGCTCTACTCGACGCTGGCGTCTGGAAGCTACGTAACTTATTTCAACGATGTCGCCTCCGGTAGCAACGGAACGTGCACAGCCTGTTTTGCAAATGCGCTGTACGACGTTCCGACTGGCTTAGGAACGCCTAATTCCACGGCGATAGTCTCCGCCCTTGCTGCCTATTGATGTAGGCAGCAAGGGGGCTTTTCGCAGTAAGCGTCGCTACATGAGAGTCCTGTATGCAAGACACGATCGAAGCCGCGAAGATCCCCGAACTGCTCAAAGCGCCCAAGCGGTCGCATTATTCTCTGGAAGTGATGCTGGTGTGCACCCAATGGTTGCAGCGCGGGGTGGGCTTACGCTAGTTCTCGAACGAATGTACGGACGCCATGGCCAAGGTTTGCTTCTTCATTTTGCGCCCTCACAGAGTTAGCTCCTCATATGCAAGTCACGGACCATGATCGGACGTATTCTTCGTCACCCTCAGTCAAGTCTGGTAGCAATGCAGAGTGGACTCTTAGGGGATGACCATTTAGGCGTAACGTTTGGCGACGGCTTGTGGAATTTCTTCGCGCCATGGCAAGGCATCAACAACCGTTGACAGAATTTCCAGATTTTTGTCCCACCCGGCATCATCACCCGTCGTAAACATCAACATGACATTGCTTCGAGGTGCCCCCACGCGTTGCCACTGCAATGGACCGGCCAAGGATTGGATGCGCCAATCCCATCCGATGGAAATGGCTGGCATCGTGGTACTGATCCATTCCGTGTAGCCCGAAATATCCGTTTCCTGGCCGCAGTCCACTTTGCCGATTCTGTGTTCCATATCCAACCCGGACACAAGATGCCTCATGGGCGTGGAGAGCAACTCATCGATCGACAAGTGAACCAATCCGTCCGATGAAACTCGCATAATGAGGGTCAGGGCAATACCGGTAAAAATGTTAGCAGGGTTACTGTGATGTGGCCCCCAATATACCGCTTTAGGTCTGCTATGGAAATCATTTGCATAAGCAAGACTGAGAAATCAGCCCAGAAGTCCTAGCACCGCCGCACGCACTGTTGCAGCTGTTTTGTTGGCGGTTTTCAGCTTGAGCACCGCGTTCTTGATGTGGAAATTCACTGTATTTTCGGAAACCACCAATATGTCCGAGATTTCAGATGAAGTCTTGCCGTCGGCTGTCCATTTCAAAACTTCGATTTCCCGGCTGGTCAGATGGGGATGGCTTTCGGCATTTTGACGGCCCACAAAGATGCGTGACAAGGTCAGATGCGCGATGTGGGCTAACCAACGCATTTTGACCTCTTGAGCTGCGAGTTCTGCCTTAGACAGTGGTTCGCCAGAGCGTGCCAGGCTCAGCATACCGAAACCGCCCCTTACATCCAGCGTGGACTGCGCCCAACCGATACGCAATCCAAAAGACTGCGCCTCGTCCCACAGCTTTTGGACTGAAGCAAACACCTGATCGGACCACACGAGCGGAGTCTGGCTACGGCGCCCGTGCAATACGGTCGGGTCGACCGACACATAGCCTTCCTCTTCATATCGGCGTTGCCAAGTTGGACTGTAATTGTTCAAAACAATGGTCTTGGGACTGGTGAAATGCAAGGGGATACGCAAACCGTAAGCACAGTAAGTAAACCCCAGCGCCCGAGCAGAAGCCTCTACCTTGCGAAACACCTCGTGCTCATCTTGAGCATCCGCCACCGTGCTGAAAAGTTCCTCTTGCCAGCTTTTCATTATGTTCCCTCAACCTGCAATTGCGTAGAAATTCAACTGTCTATACGGTCAGTAGCATATACAAATTGCCGCTAATTTGCATGAAGCTTTCATTCTTTACACTGTGAGAGGCACACTGCCGAATTACCCTGCAGCAATCACGAAGACAACCTACCAAAGTTGGTAGTTTCGGATGCGGGCGCCAGCCCCTTTAATCGAAACAACGGCTTTCAAGGGACTGCGATGCAATTCATTTTCGGTGACTCCACGGCTCTGCCCCCTGACCTGTTGGTCGATATGGCGCGCTACCGCCACAAGGTATTTGTCAGAAAGTTGGGCTGGCAGTTGCAGTGCCAAGACGCCCTGGAATATGACCAGTTCGACCGTGCAGATACCGTCTACGTGGTTGCCCAGAATGAGGCAGCTGAAGTCATAGGAACGGCACGTCTGTTACCCACTACGCGCCCCTATCTGCTCGGTGACGTTTTTCCGCAACTCCTGCATGGAGCACCACCGCCATCCTCTCCGGAAGTCTGGGAGCTTTCGCGTTTTGCCGCTGTGGACTTCTCCGGTGGAACAGGTTCGGCCCTGGACCAGTTCTCTTCACCCATTATGCTCAATTTGCTGCGCACCGCCATGGAATGCGCGGCGGCTCGTGGCGCCAAACGCTTCATTACCGTTTCGCCTCTTGGTATCGAGCGCTTGCTGCGTCGACTGGGAATTCGAGCACACCGTATTGCGCCTCCGGTCATTGTGGATGGCCACCCCATCTTCGCCTGCTCCATCGCCTTTGACTCGGAATAGCGCCATGCCGACCCCGCTCCCTTTGCAAACGGTGGTTGCGCATACGGGCCGTGTGACGGTTGCACGGCGCCAACAGCTTTTGCATCAGCGACCCGTCACGGTCTGGCTGACAGGCTTGAGCGGCGCAGGCAAATCCACGCTCGCCTACGAAATGGAGCAGCGTCTGCATGATCAGGGCCTGTCAAGCTTTGTCTTGGATGGGGACAATCTGCGCCACAACCTGAATCGCGATCTGGGCTTTACTCCAGAGGAGCGACAGGAAAACATTCGCCGCGTCGCCGAAGTGGCCGCCCTGATGAACGATGCAGGACTTATCGTTTTTACCGCGCTGATTTCGCCCTGCCTTGCCGATCGGGCCATGGCCCGCAGCATCATTGGTAGCGCTCGCTTTATTGAAGTCCATGTCAGTACCGCTCTCAAAGTCTGTGAAGACAGAGACCCGAAGGGCCTATATAACAAGGCCCGTTCGGGGCTGATCCCCATGTTCACAGGAATTTCCGCACCCTACGAGCCACCAGATGAACCGCATATACGCGTGGATGCGGGCCAGTGTAGCGTGTCCGAGGCGGCAGCGCAGATACTTGACTATCTGCAGCAGCAGAGCGTGCTAGCTTGAGCGACGCCATGTCAGTCGAGCCTCCAAGCATTCAGGCCTACGATCTGTTTAACGGAGATGCCGATGGAATCTACGCATTGCACCAGCTCCGCATGGCACAAGCGTGCGACAGTCAATGGCTGACTTGCGTCAAACGCAACATTGCCCTATATCAAAAGTTGCCCACGAATGTGGCCCTGAGCGTCACCGCCCTGGATATTTCCTTTGCCCGCAATGAAGTGGGGTTGCGACAGGTGTTGGGGTTTGGGGGGCGCTTGCGCTACTTTGACCACCATGCAGAAGAAAAGAGGTTCGCCCATCCGCGGTTGGAATGCTACATCGACTGCACTCGAGACAACTTGCCAGCTCAGGCCGTTCGCCTGGCACGGAACAGTGGCTGCTCGGCGGGCAACAGAAGTGCTCGGGACCAGTTGGGACGCTTGCGGAACTACAACGCATACAGAGTAACCACAACAGAATTGCACATCCATCCGGTGGACCAGTGTCGGTCGGTCCACCGCTTCGAAGATCCCCAGGACTTCTTCGCCCGCTCTTCTGAATTTGGCCACCTTCGCGAAGGCTTCGCAGAAGACCATCAACTACCCAACGCACTTGCGCCTTTTGCACAAACAGTCTTGGCTGACGTGTACGTGCTTCCGGATACAGGCTGGACAAGGCTTCTGTCTGGCACCCTAGCCAACCAATTGACGAGCACGGACAGTAGCAAATCCTTCGCGGTGCTACCCCCTTGCTCCAGCGACACCTATGTGGTCAGCATACGAACTAGCGCAGCTTCACGCGCCCGCACAGACCTCTTTTGCCATTGCTACGCGGGAGGCGGCGGTCGCCATGCGGCTGGAGGCATCGACCACACACCCGCGTCCGATTTGGGGCGAATCATTGCCACTTCTATCAATATCTCTCGGGAGATTGCTCATGAGTACTTCCCCACTCAACACTGCGCGACCACGCCCGCTTTTAATGATTCCGCTGCGTCGTTGTGGTAGCCATGCTTTGCGTCTGCGGCTGAATTTCAACCCGGACTTCTATTCGCCATACCCCCTGCATATTGTGGATTTCATTCCCATATTGCCTCTTTACGGCGATCTGGCGGACGATCGCAACTACTTCAATCTGGTGATCGATGTGGTTGGGCTGCAAGCGGCTAGTATGGTGAAGTGGGCCGGTGTGGAGCTCACTCCCGAGGATATCTTCGAATCGATTCGCAATCAGCCCCGCAGCGTGCACCGCATCGTCTGGGAAATGCTGCTGCGGGCAGGTGAGCAGCGTGGCGCGCGTATCGTGATGGATAAGTCGCTCGACAGTGTGCACTTTGCGCACGAGTTGATGGACCTATTTCCCGATTTCCTTTTTCTGAACGTTGTGCGCGATCCACGCGCGCAAGTGGCATCCATGAACCGTGCCATCATCCACGACTTCGACTCCACCCTGAATGCCATGGCGTGGGTGCGCGCGCACCGCGTCGGCCAGACCCTAGCAAAGGAACACCCTGAGCGGGTTCTGACCATACGCTACGAAGACTTTCTTACCGATCAGGAGCAGATTCTGCGCAAGATATGCCAGTTCATCGGTATGGACTTCTTGCCGCAAATGCTCGATGTTGCAGGTTCGGCAGAAGCTCAGCAGCTTTCCAGAATGTCGGACTTGTGGGCCTCCAACTGCTTTGCCCCGATTCCTGCCAACAAGGACAAGTTCAAGACGCAACTGAGCATGCGCGAGATTGAAGTGATCGAAACGCTGACTCTTCCCTACATGCAGCAATACGGGTATGAACGCATGACCGATACCAGCGCCGAAATACTGGATTCAGCCGACATGGTCGACTGTGTCCAGCGTTCCGAGCAAAACCGGACAAAGGCATGGCAGCAGCTCGCGCAAAGCAATCCGAACGACTACGCAGCACGCCGTGTTCGTGCTGATTATCTGGAACGCGTCCGTTCCAGCCGCGAAACGACGGCACTTCTACTGCAAACCAATAACTAAGCATCCATAAGGAGGAGCAATGCGCATCTTGAATTTGAAATTGGGCGTTCGATTGGGGGCGGCTTTTGGCATTCTGTTGTTAATCACGGTCTTCATCGCCATGTTGGGAATAACGAGCATCGTGGCGCTGAAGAAGAACAACGAAAACATCTCAACTACAGAACTCAAGCGGCAGGATCTGGTGCAGCGCTGGCTTGCTGACGTCCAGGCGAATTGGCTTCGTACCGAGGCCACGTTGAAATCGAGCAACCCGGAATACGTTGCCCGTTTGAACAAGGACATCCGTGCCTTGGTGGAAATCCAGAGCAAACGCATGGATGAAGCTGGTACCTCCATGCACGACGGCAAGGAGAAAGAGCTGTATAACCAAGCAATTTCCGCAAGAAACATATACCGAACTAAACGGGCGGAACTCGTCAAGCTGAAAGAATCCGGGCAGGATGTAACCGTGCAAGTTGATGCAGACTTGGCCTTAGCTTACAAAAACTATGAAGGTATTCTGACGCAGTTGATGGAGCTCTTAGATCAGGGAGTTAGCCAGAATCTCACAGAAATTCAGCAACAAGCCGATACAAGCTTGTTGCTGGTATCCATGGGTACGGCTGCGTCCATCCTGTTGGGGGTCTTCCTGGCCTGGTGGACAACCCGTTCCATCACGGGGCCGATACGGCAGGCCGTGGATGCCACGACTGCCATCGCAGATGGTAATTTAGGCATTCACATCCCACCGGGCTCCAATGACGAGCCTGGCCATTTGCTGGAGGCACTGGCAGCAATGCGGACCAAACTGGCCGTGATCGTGGCCGATGTACGCCGCGGCGCGGAAACTGTCTCCACGGCCAGCATTCAAATTGCCCAAGGCAACAGCGACCTTTCGAGTAGAACCGAAAGCCAAGCCAGTGCGCTTGAACAGACGGCGGCCTCCATGGAGGAATTGGGCTCAACTGTGCATCAGAATGCTGAGAATGCCAAACTGGCCAACCAATTGGCAATGAAAGCCAGCAAGGTTGCGGAACAAGGCGGCAGCGCAGTGGCCGAAGTGGTCACCACCATGCAAGACATAAACGACAGCTCACGCAAGATTTCTGAAATCATTAGCGTGATCGACGGCATTGCGTTTCAGACTAATATTCTGGCCTTGAACGCGGCCGTTGAAGCCGCTAGGGCGGGAGAGCAGGGACGGGGGTTTGCCGTGGTTGCTAGTGAAGTACGCAGCCTGGCAGGACGTTCGGCTGCCGCAGCCAAGGAAATCAAGGAGCTGATCTCGGCCAGTGTGGAGCAGGTCGATCAAGGCTCGGCCCTGGTTGACAAGGCTGGTGTCACCATGACGGAAGTGGTGAATTCCATTCGTCACGTCACCGACATCATGGCTGAGATAAGCGCGGCCAGCAGTGAGCAATCTTCAGGGGTCTCACAAGTCGGCGAAGCCGTTACCCAGATGGACCAGTCCACCCAGCAAAATGCTGCCATGGTCGAGGAAATGGCCGCCGCCGCCAGCAGCATGAAGAGCCAAGCTCAAAGTTTGGTGGAGACAGTTGCCGTATTCAATCTGGGGGAAGAAAATCGGCTACGCGCAATGCCGTCACATTCAACGCCCCCGACACTCGCCTCAAGAAACCATGTTGCCCAAGTGTCCAAACCCAATCTGCGTGTGATTGATGGTGCGACTTCTCGTACAGTGGAAGGCAAGTCACGAATTGGCACGTAGTCTTTATTAACCGTCCTCTGAAGTTTTGGTGAGATGGCAAAGCACGGGCCAGTATTGATGGTCATCACCGATGTCAGCCTTGCGTACGGTTGCCTGCGCGAACCACCCCACAGTAAGCCGGTACATGAGGTAGCGTCATTAAAAGTCAGTGCATGCTTGGCCACAACTGTATGCTCCCGTCGCTACTACACAGCTTGGGGGAAATGTGCGCGCACTACGATAGAAATCTGTCTCAACCCAACTGCCGAATGTTGACGAGTTCGCCGTCGGTAATAGAACTTACCGCGTGCCAAGCCTGCTACCTGCAGTAGGTCCGCCAATCTATATTGCTGCCTCAATCCAGCAATTAGACGCGCCTTATCGGCGCAACTGGTCTCTTCGATCAGATCAAGGCTTGCAATTCTTTTAAATACGCGCCCTTCGCGTGTAGTCGCCCGTTCTCTTCCCGCAAGGCCTGCGCCGAATCGGGAGAGCGCTCGATTTGGTGGGGTGGATCATGCAACCGGAGTAGTCGTAGCCTTGTTCGACGGGAAATGTTTGTACCAATGGGCAAAGTCGTCATGCAGCACGCTGTCTACGACGCGCACTCGGACTGCAATAGCAGGTGAGCACTTGCCGGATCCATTCTCATCTGTTGTGACTTATAAACGCAGTGAGCGCAATGCGCAGAAGGTCAGTGCAGCTGCACATCTGATGGATCAGGAATGGTGCTTTCCGGTAAGACCAGTGCGATCGAACATTGTGACCTCGGATTTGCCCATAGCGGCTTTCAATTTGGTTTTTTCGCGCTAAGCGTGGGCAAATGAGAATGACGTGACATCGCTCCTGAATTGTGTCGCTCCCAGCTCTGCGATTACGCGGCCTTTTTCCAAGGGCAGATGAACTTTCCCGGCGGCCAAACCAGGTCCGCAGCCTACCAGTTCTATAGGCTTGCCACCTGATCGCCAGACCATTTGAGCAATTTTTTCGGCCCGACCCCGCTTCCGCAACTAGTCCTTGATTCAGGCGTGCACTACCTGGAGCCTTTGGTTGTCGAAAAAGTTGACAATTGCCCGTTGAACTTACAATGTGTTGTACCACCCCTTCGTCGCCACATCATGCTAGCTCTATGATTTTGTTAGGTAAAACCGGCCATTTAATTCGGTGGCCTAAATTTTGCTTTATTTGCAAATCGGCAATATTAATCTGTGATTTTCGGATATGTCGCGGCGTTGGCCTGCAAGAATCACGTTGACCTCCTCGGATAACTGTTAGGGACGTATATATGAACAATCAACATGAAAATGCTTCAACAGATGATGTTGAAGTCCTGCCGACATTAAAAGTCAATCAGGGACGGCGCCGGCTCGGAACCGCTGGTACCGCCGTTCTACTTACGTTGCCAGGGCGTTCGGCAGTAGCTGGCTGGGGAACGTGCACAGGCTCTGAACTGGCTTCGGGTAATCTTTCTCGCACTGGCACGGTCAACCCCTGCGGCTGCAGCCCTGGGTTCTGGTGGAATAACAACGGAGTCGCGCTTTGGACCTCTTCACCCACGCTCTACATCAACTATCCCAGAACTGCGAAATTCAACGACGTATTTGGTGTACCTTTTTACACTGACTCCAATGTAAAGTTGCAGGATGTTGGGCCCAGCACCAAGAACCCGAATAAATTCGGCGCAGCCGACAACACCGGCATGCATGCAGTTGCTGCTTTGCTGAATGCGCAGTTTTACGGTGCACGGTATCCGGTTTTGGGAATGCAGACAGCCGCCGCAGTTATTTCTGCATTCAAAGCAGCCTGTGTGGACAAGAACTCTCTTGCGGCATTTGTCAGCAGAGTTGATATCTATGGAAAGACAGCCGACCTCTGGTGCAACGGAAGCCCCGAGAGCTAGATTTGATTGAATCGTGTTCGACGTCCGCAAATGCATTGAGATTGCGCCCTGGAGTGCTCTGGAGAGAGCTACAAAGATGGCGTGGCGGTGTGCGTGCCTGAAACCTGCGAGAACCATATTCTTCCACCTGGATTTTAGGGGATGATGGAATCGCCGAGTCGTGTCTTGGTACGTGATCAAGACAGTATTGTTGAGAAGCCGCCCGACTATTTAGAATAGGTTTGGACCTGAATCGGATCAGGTGATCGAGCGATTCAAGTCACTTTCCAGATTGGATCAAGGACTTGTTGCAATAGAGTCACAGCTCCAGAAGCTTTTTGCTCTGGCCTATGAACTCGCTGTTCCTGCAGAAGACGTCATCGTTCTGCAGGACATTGCCAAGCACAGATCAATTTCCAACGCTGCGGCCATCGATGTCATGGCATGGATTGCCAAGGCTGCCAAAAAAGTGAAGGCTGCGAAGACGGCTGGACGCAAGGTTGCTGCAGCCGAAGCCCTAACAGCTAACGACGCAAAGCTTCTGTCTCATCTGCAAGGTATTTTGAAATCGGATATGGGTACTGCTGTTACTGGTGCCGCATTGGCAGCTGGGGTAATGCTCCCATTGGGCTCCGTAGGTATATCTCTGAAAAGAGTTCTAGTCTCGGGCACAGTCAAATTGGGTGGCCACGGAATCTTTCAACTTGGCGAAAGCTCCGTAAACACTGCGGCCGACGCCGAGCCTGGGAAGAAGATGAATGCAGTTGCCAAGAAAGGAATAACAGCTAAGGCAGAAAAGGCAGTGAGCAAGCCTGCTAAATCCAAGGTGGCTCCCAGGACCAAAGCAGCGCTGAAGGTAAGCAAGGTGATCTAAGCCGTTTCAGCACCCACAGTTGAAATTGCCGCCGCGCAGGTCTAACCATTTGCGCTTAGAGCAGTCCATCAGTAGGGTCCTGCAGGCAACTTCTTTTTGGGCGGTTCCAGAAACGATTATCCCAACGTTGCACAATGGCCATATCTATTCGATATTGGACATTGCTTACGCACGTGGCGGCGGATGAAGTCTCACATGCAACATTTCGCATAATTGGGCCCCAACTGCGTCGGCCGGGCGAGTGATAAAAAGGGGTGAGTGGCTTTGAAGAAACCAAAAAAGAAACATAGTTTGAGCAAATTGAATCGGGACACACTCAATATGGTCATGCTAACCGCAAATCCGGTCTGGCGTGCCTTTGCGAAGAAGCCAGTGTCACAGACGACTCGGACCAGTATCGGCCTGGCAGGTCGAATGGCACTTTACGCGCTTACAAACGGTGGTGGGCAGTTCGAGCACTTCAGAGAACTCGTTGTTACCGCCTATGCCAGCATTGTTTTAGCAGAGCAAGGATATGGAAATGAAATGCTTGGCGATTTCAATCAGGCATTGGATACCATCCTCGAATGCCGAGTAAGAGTGCTGAATGGAGGGTGCTATAGCCTTAGTGAGCAAGAGGGCCATATGGTAAATACACTTCTGGAACTTCACGAGGAGCAAGTGCAGCTGGCCGAAGAAGCTGAATTGGCTTCAGCAATCGTTGAAGGGTACCGGCGGGCGCAGGAATCAAATTGAGACGGTCTGTATATGATTCCAGACATTTTGGAGCCTCATTTTTTCGGCGTTGCCGATAGCCGACATTCATGGCCTTACCCGAAAGAGAGCCTAGCAACTGCCCGGAGTCCGAGAACAGCTAGATAGGGTAGCAGCGCTCATCGGCGCGATGTCAATTTAATCGCCACACGCAACTCTTCTTCGTCCTTTGATTCTCGCTGGCGCAGCAACGATATCAACTTTTCGGTCAATACGTGTTCCGCACTTAGCAAAACGATTCCATCTCGGGTAGTCAGGTCCTTGGCAACGACCATACCAGGACGCAGCTCATCAACACCAAGTACCACCGAAGCAACTTCGTTGTTGGGCGTGGCTTTAATCAATACCTGCAAAAAGACGTCCACCACTTCCGGATTGAACTGATTGCCGCGTCCATGCAAAATCATCGAACGAGCCTCAGCCGCCGTGAGTTTCGATGTGCTCAAGTTCCCGGACTGCATGTCCATATAAGCTTCAACCACAATCAATATGGCCGCGGACAGGGGGATACGGTCACCTGCCAATCCATCAGGAAACCCTTTTCCATCGTGCCGCTCGTGGTGCCAGCGAATGAGGCTCGCTACTCCCTGCATATCCTCCTGTGAGAGAAGCGCTTGTTCCCCCCAAGCCGGGTGACGTCGATACTGCAACATCTCCTCTTCTGTAAGGCGGCCCACCGGGCGAGTAAGAATGCTGTCCGCCAATCCGATCAGTCCAATGTCATGCAGGAGACCCGCGACAAAAATTTCCTGCTGCTGCTTTTCATTCAAACCCATGGTCACTGCAGTGCGTCTAGCCAAATCTGCGACCTGACGCGAATGTCCCGAAAGACTGCGTCCACGCAATTCCATGAGACTGGAAAAAACCTTGATGGAATTGAGGTAGTTGCTCTTCAGCTTTGCGTGCGCCACCTGCAGCTCTGCGGTACGTTCCTGAACCCGCACTTCTAGCCCTGCATTGAGAACTTTGAGCTCTTCATTCTGTGCTGCAATCTGCTTTTCCAGCTGACGCTTTTGCAGCTCCAAGGCCTTTCGTTCCAGAGCTTGTTTGACAATTAATATCAAATCGTGGTCATTCCAAGGCTTGGTAATGTAGCGGTAGATCTCGCCACGATTGACCGAACTCATGATGTCGTCCACATCTGCATAGCCCGTCAGGAGCAAACGCGTGGTGTCCGGCCACCGACCCCGCACTATTTCCAGGAAATGCGCACCATCCATTTCTGGCATTCGCATGTCTGAAATAACCAAATCAATGGCATTTGATTCCAGGATGCCGATTCCGGCCACACCACTTTCAGCCGTAAAAATCTGAAACCCATGGGGACGCAGCAACCGTCTTAGTGACGACAATATATTCATCTCGTCATCAACGCACAATATATTCATCGGAACTGATACCGTGGATTCCAACATCACTGCTTGGTCTCCTTGGACTGGACAACCTGATCACTCTGCACCAGTGGCAACGTAATGCGGAAGGTTGTTCCCTTTCCAACTTCAGTATCTACTTCAATTCTTCCGTGGTGTTTCTGAATGATTCCATAAGACAGTGAAAGTCCAAGACCTGTGCCCTTGCCCACAGGTTTAGTCGTGAAAAATGGATCGAATATCCGTGGTACGACATCCTTTGGAATACCACTACCTGTATCCGCTATTTCTATCCAAACACTGTTATCGATCTTGAGATCGGCTGCGCCTTGAAGCTTGGCATTGCCTACACCAGATCGAATGTATATTTTTCCTCGATTGGGACCAATCGCGTGCGCGGCATTGACAACCAGATTCATGACAACCTGATTTATTTCAGACGGCATGCACTGAACTTCCGGAATGTCGCCATATTCCTTTACGACATCTGCCTTGTACTTGACTTCGTTGTTCACCACGTTCAGCGTAGACTCAATTCCTCGGTTGAGATCGGCAAATTGCCATTGCGGTTTAGCATCCACGTGCGAGAAGTCTTTTAGGTCTTGCACAATCTTTCGCACTCTTGCAATACCTTCTTTGGACTCCCTCATCAGATTCGGAATATCTTCTTTCAAAAAATCAATCTCCATTTCCAGTTTCTTGGCTTGCAGTGCTCGCAACGCCTCCGGTGCAATCTGCACGTCACATGCCATTTCATATGCTCGCAACATCTGAAATAATTTCTCCAGATATTCTTCCAGCATTCCGAAATTGGAGAATACGTATCCGATTGGATTATTGATTTCATGCGCCACCCCTGCCGCAAGCAATCCAATGGATGCAAGCTTCTCTGACTGCACCAGGTGTTCTTGAGCTGTTGAAAGTTTGTCATTGAGGGCGCTCAGTTCCAAATTCCGATTCAGCAGTTCCAACTCTACCGACTCACGACGCACTACATCTTGTCTCAAAGCATCATTGACTTCGGCAAGTTGGGCGGTGCGCTGCGTCACCATGTCTTCAACTTCCAGCTGGGCCTTCATCAATGCTGATTCAGCAACCTTGCGCTCCGTAATATCCTGAAGTGTTTCAATGGCCCCAACAACGACTCCATCTTCGTCTCTTAGTGGTGCGGCGGTGAAAAACAGCCAGCGGCCAGACGTGCCGAGATTAGGAAAGAATCCTTCTGCTTCATATGCATCAGGAATGACCAGGGAATTTCGATATCGATTCTCATACAAATCGGCAACAATGCTTTCCATGGACCCATCCACTATCAGATCAGCCATGATGGGTCTATCAACTCCATACAGTATCTTTCCCAGATCGCTGGTTCCTATGACGGATTCGGCGGGAACTCCAAGCAGAGTGGCACAGGCTTGGTTGTAGTGCGTAACAAGGTGCCTGGAATTGACAACGAATGTTGCTATTGGACTACCGTCAAAAAAATCAGCCGGGTCCAACGCTGCCAGGCCTTGCACAGTGCTTTTGGTAGGCGTCTCGGAATGCAGCATAGCTTGTCCTTAAAAAACGCAAAACAACGCCAGCACATAGATCAGCCAGCACGTTGTCATATTTCATCCACAATTCGTATCATCCTTCAAGTTAATGGTACTTAATTGCCGCAAGAAAACCGCGAAATATGCGTTGAATTGGTTCTCACTTATCATCAAAAAGTCCGTCTTTCTTCCATGTGTAATATTCCACGCATCTAACACTGCTGCAGCTAAGAATTGGAGATTCTCCCTATTCATTGCAAGGCGGATTCAGCAAGTGGTTTAGATTGTTTGACGGGCAAAGTTACACGAAACAACGTGCCCTTTCCTACTTCGGTCTGCACTTCAATGTTGCCGTGATGTTTTTGCACAATACCGTAGGATAAGGACAAACCGAGTCCGGTGCCCTTGCCCACAGGCTTTGTGGTGTAAAACGGATCAAAGATGCGGGGTAGGATTTCCTTTGGAATGCCGCAACCTGTGTCCTCCACTTCAATCCAGACCTGATTGCCATCGGACCCCGTACGGATATAGATCTTCCCGCGCTCCCGATTGATAGCGTGCGAAGCGTTGATGACCAGATTCATAACGACCTGGTTGATCTCAGATTGAACACACTCGACCAGCGGAATCTCCCCGTACTCCTTGATGATGTCAGCATGGTACTTAATTTCGTTATTCACCACATTCAGGGTTGAATCTATTCCTTGACGCAGGTCGCTGGCATGCCAATCTAGTTGTGAGTCTACATGAGAGAAATTTTTCAGATCCTGCACAATTTTTCTGACGCGCTCAATACCATCACGCGACTCTCTCATTAGGTCCGGTACATCTTGCACGAGGAAGTCAATTTCCAATCTTTTCCGCAAATCTCTCAATTCTCTGGTTTTCTCGTCATCATTTACAGATGTCTCATGGGCCTGGTAAGCCAACAGCATTTCAAAAAGGCTGGATTGGTAGCTCTCCAGCATACCGAAATTGGAGGAGATATACCCGATGGGGTTGTTTATTTCGTGTGCAACGCCTGCCGCGAGTTGCCCAATGGAGGCCATTTTTTCCGACTGGATTAGTTGCTCCTGGGCTTGGGAAAGCTTTTCGTTGAGGCAAGTCAGCTCATTATTGCGGCTCAGCAACTCGGCTTCAATACGTTTGCGCTCCGTAATGTCTCGTGCGAGGCCAAGAAGGCCAATCACGTTGCCTTCCGCATCACGCAGATGCACTTTGGTCGTTTGCAGCCATCCAATTTCACCTGTATTCAAATTTGGGACCTGCTGTTCACAAGCAATTAAAGGCTCGCCCGAACGAATTAACTTCTGCTCTATGGAAAAATACTCTGTTGCAAGCTCCACAGGGTAAAAATCGAAATCTGTTTTTCCAATCATCTCCTCAGGAGTTCTCTTCCCCATCAGATTAGCCACGGCCTTATTGGCCAAGATAAATCTGCTTTGAGTGTCCTTGGCGTAGATCCGATCGGGCATGATGTCGATGAGTGTGCGAAATACCAGCGCTTGGATATGAAATGCCGTGCTTGAGCTACTAAGTTTACGTTCGTCTGGTTCATTAAGCCAGTCTTTGCCAGGGACTATTTTGGTATTCATGAGCTGCCTCCATCGGTTGAGTCATAAGAATATCAGATTCGTAACAGGAGAACCCTTCCTTTCAACGTGTAGAGATATTTCTTGAATTCCGCAACTCGTTGAATATAAATATGATGCATATCGACCATCAGAAGTGGATCTGCAAATTTAAACAGTACTTCCTTGAGATTCCTTAGTCCACGGTGATCTCTCAACTGCCCATGGCAGAGGTCATCAGCTACCATCAAACATTTAATGCGCCGCGCCGGTCAAAACGGAATTGCCCAGTTGTAACGGCAAGCACCCCGATGGCGGGTGCTTAGATTTCCAGCGTCAGCGGAACTTCAAAACGGCCGCTGTGTTCAGACATTACATGCTTGTGATCAATGCTCGGAAACTCCGGACGCAATAAACTGTGGATTCGCTGTAACTACACAACATGCCCACATAAGGGTGAAGATTGGGGACAGCTGCCGGTTGGCCTCTTCGCAAAAAAAGACCAAGAAGCGCAGTGCACTGGTGCAACCAAATGCCACTCTCCAAACGGTCCCATCAGAAGGAGGGGGGGACCAACGGCGACAAGTATAAAGCGCGAACCTGCCTGAGCCAGCGTTCGGCACTACCCAAGTAATCATCCTGCGGACTCTCTGGTTGAAATGCCAAGTTGGCCACTTAGTTTGAAAACAGACACTAGGTCGACCAAGTCACGGGACTTGGAACGCAGGGCACCGGCGGCGTTGGCAATCTCTTCAACCAAGGAAGCGTTTTGTTGCGTGACCTGGTCCATTTGAGTGACGGCCTCACCGACCTGTGCAACGCCTTGGCTTTGTTCCGTACTGGCAGTACTAATGTCTGTCATGAGGTCGGTCACCCTTTGTATGGCGCTTACCACCTCGTTCATCGTTTCACCGGCCTGGTGGACCAGTGCAGTGCCTTGTTCTACTCGCTCCACACTGGTACCAATGAGGGTCTTGATCTCTTTGGCGGCGTCCGCAGCCCGGCCAGCCAGGCCACGGACTTCGGTGGCAACCACGGCAAAGCCACGGCCGTGTTCACCTGCTCGGGCGGCTTCTACTGCCGCATTTAGAGCTAGGATGTTGGTCTGAAAAGCAATGCCGTCGATGACACTGATGATGTCGAAGATTCTCTTCGAACTGTCGTTGATGCCCTTCATTGTGTCCACAACGCGGGCAACGACTTCCCCACCTTGGATCGCCACGGCAGAGGCGTTGCGGGCCAAATGGGTGGCTTGGGTGGCGCTGTCAGCGTTTTGCTTGACCGTAGCGCCAAGTTGTTCCATTGAAGCAGCGGTTTGTTCAAGTGCACTGGCCTGATTCTCTGTTCGTGAACTGAGATCTTGGTTTCCCTCCGCGATCTGAGCGCTCGCCACGGCAACACCTTCAGAATGCTGGCGCACATTGCTGACAACCTTTGCCAAACCGGCTTGCATGGCCTTTAGTTGGGCCATCAGACTACCAGTGTCACCCGGCCGTAAGCTGATTTCAGCGCTAAGGTCACCAGATGCTACGCTTTGTGCGACCCTGGCTGCCTCGTGTGGCTCACCACCCAAGGGGTGGGTCACCGAGCGCGTGACCCACATAGCCAGGAGCAGGCCCAATGCAATCGATACGCCCGAAATGATGCTCAAAAATATCTGGCTGGAATCAGCCGTGTGCTCGGCTTCTTTCTCGGCGTACGACAATCGCTCCTGCACATATGCCTGCACTAGATCCACATTTTTGAGGTATTCCAGAACAAGGGGCTGCAGGTCACGATCCACTTCCGCACCAACATCCTCGCCCGCCAGTTTCCTCTTCAAAAGAGCATCACGAATGTCACGGTAGCGTTGGCGGGACTTGCCAACCTGATCAACCAGCGCTTGACCTTGTTCATCATTGATGAGCGCGTCCAACTCCTTTTGCACGACGTTGATGTTGTTGACAGTATCGGCAATATCTTTTTGCAGCGAGGTAATATAGGCGGTATCCGACGTTTTCAGCAACGCATGCAGCCGCAGCCAGTTGAGATTGATGGCCGCTGACCAGCGCAAAGCGAGCGTGTTACGTTGATTGTGGATGGTTGCAATTTGCTTGCTGTCGCGTTTGAGCGTCTGAAGATGCCAGACACCCAAAGCTGCCATTGCGGCGGTAATTAATATCATGACAGCAAAAGCTGCAGTTAACCGTGTGCTGACTTTTGTGGTCGAGATTCTCATGATGAAACATCCTCCCGGGCTGCTGAAAAATTATCGTTAGATGCCGTGCGCTTCAAAAAAACTGTTGAGAGTGGCCGTGTCAGTGACACCTGCCACCAAATTGGTCTTTCGAGAAACGCACTACTTATTAGGGTAAATACTAACCCGATTTAGCATCAAATGCGAATTCAATATTACAAAGCGGTTACCAATAGCGGATAGTGGGGTGCAAAGTATATGTATGGTCAAAGCGCAGACAAGGTGTGAAGGAGCCGCTCTCCAGTTTTGAAATTCAAATAGCCGAAAAATTTGAGTCCGCACTTATTCCCCGCAGGAACAAGTCATATTCCCCCGGCGAAAAGAATGGGCCTTCGCCTAGATGAATTCTCCAACCCGTCCACAAATAAAAGATCATCCAATTCGGATCCGTGGATGTTGACGCCGATCGAATCTTGTTCGCAGAGTTGTACGCCATGCATGACGTTCGCTACGCATCAACGTCATGGGATTGCTAATTAACCAGCTCCTCAATCAAAGACAGCATCGACGTCGTGCCCGGCGCTTGGGCGCGATGGTCACGCTTTCTCCGGCGCAGTCGACTGAAGTCCGCACGCTGGACGCTGGACGCAGAACGTCTGCGGCATGGCAATCGTCGGGCATCACCTCCTTCGTCAGGATACCGATTCCTACAAAGCCAACTGACACAATTAACATTAAAACGCGAGTTCAAGTTGTGCACTGCGTGCCCGCCAGGGATCAAGACGGCTTCAAGATCGGCCTTCGATTCGTGAATCTGCCGGAAGTTGCCGCCTTGTCCATCCGGCAGTTTTTAGAGGCTTAAAGTCTATCGCCAGTCTATGGCCTCGCGGCCCATGATGCGCATCTAGATATTTATCCCCATTTCGGATGGATGAGGCTGTGCATAACACTCACCCAGCCTTCAATTTACCCTCCGCCCACATATGCCTAAGAATGCACACTCAGCGCTGACTTACCATTAGTGGCGAGTTGGCATTTGAAATTTGCACCGGTTTATGCGAGGAATCCCTAACGCCTGCCCAATGGCATGAATATTGCTGTGATTTCATAAGGGGTCTACTGTTTAGAGATGACGAGAAGTGAACAAGATTTGCAATATGAAAAGGCAATTTAGTGTACTTGGCGATGGCCTTATATCGCTGCTTGCTGGTTTGATGCCATGAGTGCAACAATCGCAGAAGACTCCCAAGTATGGGAGCAATTCAATGTCGTACGGGGTCATCGTTTGACGCTGGCATATGTGGTTTGCCTAACCATCATTGGCATACTTTCTTTGGGTGCCCACTATTTCGTCCTTGAGGTTATTCAGCAGCAGAAGAAATCTAGCGCGGTGATTAACTTGAGTGGACGTCAGCGCATGCTGTCACAGCGCATTGCTTTTTTGTCGATGGAATACGGGCTGAAGTTTGACGCACAGTTGCGCGAACAACTCGAAACTGCCATTGATGAGATGGCCAGGGCTCATGAGCGACTCACCTTGGGAGACGAAACCGGCGGAGTTCCGAGGCCGGGTTCACCGCAATTGAAGAAACTGTATTTCACACCGCTTAGTGGCATTGATCCTTTGGTGCGGTCCTACATAGCAGATGCACGTTTATTGTTGCAAATTGTCCCTAATAGGCAAGAAATTCTGGCCTCTGCAGTCCACAAAAGAATTGTGGAGGCGGCTTCAAATCAGTTGCTGGTTCAATTGAACAGTGCTGTGCTGGAGTACGAGCGACAAAATGTGTCCGCCGTTGAGGATCTTCGCCAGATACAGACCGCACTTTTGCTGGTACTGGTAGTCGTTTTGCTGGGCGAGGCCCTGCTGGTCTTTCGACCACTGGCCGCCAAGTTGCACCAGTTTGCGCAGGCTCTGGCGCGCATGGCAATGCACGACTGGCTCACAGGCCTACTCAATCGCCGCTCACTGCACGAAGCGGCGTCACGGCTGGCAGCAATGCAGAGTCGAAGAGAAATGCCACTAAGTGTCTGGCTGGTTGATATTGACCATTTCAAGCGCATAAACGATCAGCATGGCCACGGTGGTGGCGATCTGGTGCTCAAGCGTGTTGCGACGGTGCTAGCCGAGAGCATGCGCACCGAGGACTGTGCGGCCCGTTGGGGCGGTGAGGAATTTGCCATCTTGCTGGCTGGTGCGGACGAAGCTCGTTCCATGGAAGCCGCCCAACGCATGCGAGTACGCATCGCTAACACGGAGATAGACTTGCCAAGTGGCACAAAAGTGAAAGTCAGCGTCAGCATAGGCGTCAGCCGTTGGAACCCCAGCGTAGGTGACAGCTTTGAAGCAGCGCTTGACCGCGCGGACAAGGCCTTGTATCGCGCTAAGGCAGAAGGACGCAATGAAGTTCGCGCCGAAGACGCGTACACTTCGCCATCGTTGCGCCATGATCTAGCTGCATTGGACACGTCATTTCTGGCCCCATCGGCTACTTAGAAAGTGCTACCCACCGCTACACGGCGTCAACACACTTTGAACTTTGGGAGTGTTGAAAAGTGAGAAACCTTAGACTAGAAGTCGAGCCCCGAAAGGGAGTCGATTTGAAGCTGCTTCATGTGCAGCGCCTCCTCAAGTTTTTTATTGGCTACAGCCAGTTCCAAGTTCGAGGTGAGCACTTCAAGATTTAGCCTTTGATTTTCATCTGCCAACTCTTTGTGTTGGAAGGCCTCTTCAATTGCAAGCAGAAGCTGCTCATCAACCCAAGGCTTGGTCAAAAACTTATAGATTGCACCTTCGTTCACCATGGAAGTTATTGCATTCAACTCCGTAAATCCAGAGAGGACGATTCGGATTGTGTCGGGATACTTATCTTTTACGATCCTAAAGAACTCCATTCCCGTCATGCCAGGCATGCGTTGATCAGATACGATCACGTCAATGGAATACTTGGCCAAAACTTCCAAGCCGGCTTGTCCTCCGTCGGCTGTAAAGATCTGCGCATTGATGTTTCTTAGTAGGCGCTTTAGTGCATTGACAATAAACGGCTCATCGTCCACCAACAACACCGTCCGCTTCGGTTTTTCGAAATGCAACAACTCTGGGGGTAGCCGCCTATCCAGGATCACCATATCTTCAATTTGTCTGGCGTCTAACGGTTTGCTGAAGAGATAACCTTGAATTTCATCACACATGTTGAGTCGCAGAAACTCGCACTGCGCCTCTGTTTCCACACCCTCGGCGATGACACGCATGCCCAGGCTATGCGCCATTGAAATAATTGCCTTAACGATGGCTGCGTTGTTATTCGCTCCAATATTGCGTACAAACGACTGGTCAATCTTCAGAAAATCGATTGGGAATTGCGTCAGATACGCAAGGCTTGAGTACCCGGTTCCAAAATCATCAATGGACATCTGTAGTCCAAGTGCCTTCAGGCGCCATAAGACATCTTTGGCCCGCTCGACGTCAGTCATTAACAGGCTTTCTGTAAGCTCGATTTCAAGCAATTGCGGCTCCACTCCTGTCTGAGCCAGTATGGAAGTGATGTATTCCACCAAGTCGAGCTGCTCGAACTGCCGAACAGACAGATTCACCGCCACGCGAAGCAGACCATGTCCCGCTTCCCTCCATATCTTGCATTGTTCACATGCAGTGCGAATCACCCAGCTCCCAATCGGCACAATCAGCCCAGTCTCTTCTGCTAAGGCTATGAATTGAGAAGGCGGCACGAGACCCAGCTCAGGGTGATTCCAGCGCACCAGAGCCTCTACACCGATAACCTTGCCGCTGCGCAAGTCTACTTGCGGCTGGTAATGCAAGACGAATTCGCTGCGTTCGACCGCCAGTCGAAGCTGGCCCTGAACGGCCAGTTGCGCCTCAATTCTTGCGCCTAACTCAGTCGTGTAAAACTGGAACGTATTGCGCCCCAATCGCTTGGCACTGTTCATGGCAGTGCTCGCTGCATGCAGCAAAGCCCCACATTCCTTCCCATTTTGGGGGAACAAACTCACGCCGATACTGCAGGTGACTTGCAGCTCCCGTCCTGCCAGCATCACCGGCTCGGAGACGGTCTTCAAAACTCTGTGGAGGATTTCAACCAAATAGGGATCAGACGCGTACGCATCTGCGTCAGCAAGTTTTTGCTGGACTTGGGCCTCAGCTTCAGACGAATCGAGCAAGACCAGTGCGAACTCATCATTTCCCAAGCGCGCCACCGTGTCACTTCCGCGAGTGCAAGAGCTAAGCCGCGTACTGACGATTTTCAGCATTTCGTTGCCTGCTGCATGCCCCAGGCTGTCATTGATTGACATGAAATGGTCCAACCCAACTACCAAAACCAAAAAGCGACGCTGCTGCCTGCGTGCCACGGCAACCGCTTGGTTCACACGGTCATCCAACAAATTTCGATTGGGAAGTCCTGTCAATTCATCGAAATTGGACAACCGCACCACTTGCGACTCAGCGGCTCGCCGGGCCTCCAAGTCTTTGGACAGATTGCGGTTCTGCTCAAACATTTCCTGCGACGCCAGATCGAGCGAACGCTCTACCATGACACGGTCGGTATCGGCCTGATAGTAGGCCTCGCTGATAGCCTCGAAAAGCGCAGTCATACCAACCGAAAGATCCTCCCTCTTGCCATAGAGCCGCTTGATTTGACGTTGAAGTAGAGGATGCAGCATTCAGGATTCAATGAACGTAGTGATGGTCATGGTTTGGTTGTGTAGCTCGCACGACTCTCCGAGCTTATGCGGGGAAATCTCGCCGTAGGAATAATATCCCGCC
Organism: Rhodoferax sp. GW822-FHT02A01; assembly: GCF_038784515.1. NCBI lineage: Bacteria > Pseudomonadati > Pseudomonadota > Betaproteobacteria > Burkholderiales > Comamonadaceae > Rhodoferax > Rhodoferax sp. GW822-FHT02A01. Next base: position 3,485,422 of record NZ_CP152376.1, on the reverse strand, counting down.
AAAACGGTGTTGATACCTAGTACGTCGCGTACCCCCTCAACCTCCTCCTCGACACGTTGCTTGAGCACCAGCTTGCGACCAACGCAGCTGATGAGCAGGGCCAATTGTGCCGAGACATTCGGCATGGGTGCCGCGCTGATCTTGGCCGCGCCACACGCACCGTCAATCAGGCGTTCAAAATTGGCCTTCATCAGGCGCACATGGCCCCCCATCGGCATGTCGCCTGCGAAAGTCATACTTCTGTCGGCTTCGTTAATGGCGAGAATGGTGCGGACGACACCGCTTGAGGCCGAAACACTGCCCCCGTTGTGATTGGGGTAACGCAGGGAAAGCGGGAACAACAATCCGGTTGCTGGCAGTCCAGCTGCTTGCTCACCCAGATAAAGCTTGTACAGGTCCAACGCTGGTTTGCCATCCAAATCAAACAGTACATTGCCCTCGGAGCGGGTAATCTCGCGCTCAGGGCCAAAAGGGTCCCAACCACCTAGCGAACCGTAACCAACCTTGATCCTGGAGCCGTACAGGCCAACCGCAACAATCAGGCCTTCGGTCGGCACATCATTTGCACAAACCAGAGTCTCTAAAAAGTCGGCGCCGTCGGCGGACAGGCCACCGGTTATCTCGACATGCGCCGGTAGCTTGTTCTTCATACCCAGCACCAAAGCGGTTCCGTTGACTCTCAATCCGTCCGAAAACACCAGTACATGCACCAATTCTTCCGCTGGCAAAGAGGCAGCCAGCGCCAGTCCCGCCGAAAAGCTGGCGGAAGGCTCAACAATTTCCACCTTGGACATATGCAGCCAGGTGTGCTCAAAGTCCACCACCGTCACCACCAAGGTGTCGTCACTCACATTGGTGTCATGTATTTCGCCGGCGGTGGAGCAACCTACAATTAATCCCTTAGGGAACGCATGGCGAATGTCTCGGAAATTGGCCCTGTCCCGCAACAAGTTCGGGCTTCCAAAAATCAGAACAAGTTGATTGGAATGGTCTTTGGAAACATTGTCGAACTTAAGTTGCTGCAGACTTTCGGCTGTAAAGACTTGTTGCGAGATACGCATATCTGCTCTCCCATGTATTTGCCTGACCATGCACGCTCGTCTTGAATGCTACAAGAAGAGGCCACCTCAGTATGACAGAGGTAGGCCCATCTCTGTCAATCAGCAAAGCTGCGAGTTCAATAGAAAGCATAATTCAGAGGGATATTACTGTGCAAGCAACTTAAATTTTGAGTACGCCGATGAATGCATATTCCTGTGGCGCGGTTGCCGCATCAATCGCGTTACCATTTCGCGCAGTTGTCCTGCGTTTAATTCGTCTGAGGAATGCTGCATGGGCATATGGGCTACAGTGTCAGTGCAGCAGCATACCCACCATTGGCACATCTCCCTTTGGAAACATTTGCCATTACCTATAACGGTCACACAGCGGCTATAACGCCTGGCTAGCCCAAGCGGCGGCTTCCTCATCAAAATTCAGCGTTGATTTCAATCGGAATTCAATTTTTGATTTGACTCACGACTTTTCAACTGAATACAATAACTCCTTTGCACGCGATTGTATTTGCTGGTTATATATGGGGCGATCTTACGCATGAAAACGTTTAAGTGTTGCCGTAAAATTCAGATAAAGGTAGACACTGATGCACTGTACGATTACAGTAAAATGTATTGGAAGAGGGTGATTCCATCCACTAAAACAAATGGAATTAGACTTTACTTGGAAACCAGAATACAGCGTTGGGAACGTCGAGTTAGATATACAGAACCGGACGTTTCTTCAATTGTGCGCGCGTGCCAGAGAATGTGCGGAAGGAATTCAGGGCGACGAGCACTTTCATGCGGTCCTCAATGATCTGATGCAGTATGCGCTAAAGCATTTCAATTTGGAGGAAACTGTGCTGGAGAAAAATCATTATCCTGAAATTGAAGCACAGAAGAGTAGTCACCTAGAATTTATTCGCACACTGACGCTTTATCTTGAGGCAGCAATGTGCCGTCATCTAAAGAAGCAAGAGGTTGCCGATTTTATTTGGAATTGGTGGCTGTTTCACATTCTAAAATCGGACATGAGATTCCGAGACACCTTGATGGCAAGGAAGACTAAGTGATGGATCTACTAGGTTTTCAAGGTAACTGCAATTAGGCCGAAATGTAATAGAAGGAGGGACACACTAGGCCAAAACCCGGACAGATGATCGTTCTGATTTAAGCCCGAATTCAACTCAGGGCGAGGTTAGAACCGAACGCAGCCTGAGGTTTTTCGCTTCTTCCTGGGTGTCTTCGATGGCAATCCTAGACATTGGCATATTGTTGATTGCTTATAGACCAAGCGCCTTCAATAAATCATGGCAATGCTTAGAGACCAAGTCCAAATCAGCCTTACTGGTCTTCACTGTTTTCTTTTGAAAACGATGAAGCACATAGACGGCATCTGCAAAGTTGGCAGCATACGCAACGCATTGAATGCCTCCTGAATTCGAAGCTTTTTTACGCTATTGCCCACGGTTCTCATGGGCTTAAAACCTCCGATTTCAGCCCTACCCCAGTAGGCCTGGTACGCAAATTTACCAAAGGCGATATCCATGCACCGGTTGGCTTTGACAACGAAAAACAAATTTAAGGTTAGTTGCCAAAAAGAAACCCAGCCTTTGAGCTGGGTCAAATCCATATGGCTATGGCGCACGTCAGGGAAGGAGACGTGGGGCTTTTTACGGCCCGAAAGAATCATGAACCATTTATCATACTTTGGCAATACCTTAATGGGGGCACGAATTGTAAAATCGAATCTGGTGAGCACTCCTAAATGCAGCCTCATGGAACGCCAGCTGAATCTGCGTGGCGGTAAGCATGTCATGCTTCCCAACGGGTTGCCTCTAGGCCACATGTGTAAGCAACGCGAGACCTGTTAGCTCGCCTGGTGAGTGCTGACGTCTTGATAAGATCGCTGCATTTGCTTCAGTCTACTTCTTGGCCTCCTTGAGCAAGTAAGACTGGCCGTCCAGGGCGATGGTCTTGCAACGGTGCACCGGCCGGTCGATCAGCAGCACGACGAAGGGGCCGTTCGGAAATACCTCGTGTCACTCGTTGAAGGCGTGGTTGGTCGTGAAAACTGTGCTTTTGTACACTACGCAACTGCAGGCCGTGTAGGTAGGTGCGAGAACGCACACCTCTGGCGCCTCAGACGACATGCTTCAACTGTCGGTCAATTTGCTGCTGGCAATTGTCTTGGAGAGGAGAGATTCAACCAGGTCCGACATGGCGCCGCATTGTTCCGGTGGAAATTCGGTTACATGGTCCTTCAGAGCCAGGGAGATATACACCATAGCATCGCGATAATCTTCCAAGGCCCGCGACAATGTCAGCATCTGCTGACTCAATGGTGACATGCTTTGGCGATCATTCATCACGCGTCCTATGGCAAATGGTTCGATGTTTAGAAGGATTCCCAGGCATCCCCAGCACTTGCAAGCGCTGTTCTATCTTGCTTAGATGATGGCATAGTGGAAGCGTGCTTCGTAACGCTGAACAAGCGGGTCCTGGCTTCGGCCTTTGCCTGGGTCACCAGTCGGCCGCGGTGATCCTCTTTCTTGAGTTTGATTGCATGAGGAGTATGTGGGCTCACCTTTACATTAGACAGGTTTTGACCTTGGTCCAATTTGAATACGGTTACGATGTCCACCAAGTCTCCTGCCTGGGTATTGAGGCTACCGGCCGCTGCCGCCATCTCCTCCACCAGTGCTGCATTTTGCTGGGTAACCTGGTCCATCTGCATAACGGCATCACCTACTTGAGAAACGCCAACACTCTGTTCTTGGCTGGCGGCACTGATTTCGCCCATGATGTCGGTCACACGGCGAATACTGTTCACCACTTCGGACATGGTGACGCCGGCTTGGTCGACCAGCATCGTGCCTTGCTCCACCCGCTCCACACTGGTGTCAATCAGGCTCTTGATTTCCTTCGCCGCATTGGCTGAACGACCAGCCAGGCTGCGCACTTCACTGGCTACCACCGCAAAGCCACGGCCTTGCTCCCCGGCGCGTGCTGCCTCCACCGCTGCGTTGAGGGCCAATATGTTTGTCTGAAAGGCGATGCCGTCGATGACGCTAATAATGTCTCCGATCTTTTTGGAAGATTCATTGATATCTTTCATAGTGTCCACCACCTGAGACACCACTTCTCCACCCCTTAGGGCGACGGTGCTGGCATTCTGAGCCAATTGATTGGCCTGTCTGGAGTTGTCTGCGTTTTGCTTGACCGTAGAGGACAACTGCTCCATGGAGGCCGCTGTTTCCTGCAAGGCGCTCGCCTGACTCTCCGTGCGTGTGCTCAGATCCTGATTTCCTTGCGCAATTTGTGTAGAGGCGGCAGCTACGGCTTCTGATCCTTGGCGAACTTTGCCAACGACATCAACCAAGCTGGACTGCATCTCCTTAAGCGCCATCAGCAATTGTGCGGTTTCACTCGTTCCCTTGACATTGAATTGAACACTCAAGTCTCCATCTGCAACGGCACGCGAAATATTTACAGCCTGGTTGAGGGGATGTGTGATGGAGCGGATGATCCAAATAGCCATCAGCACGGCGATCACCAGCGCAATGGTTCCTGAAGACCATACAGCAGCCTGGAGGCTTGCAACTGCGGAGTTGGCGTCATTGGCCGAAGCCTGGCTCTGCGTGTTCTGGAAATCGATTAATGCATCAACCGCATTGCGATACACCATTTGCGCGGGACGGACTTCTGTCAGGAGATATGCTTTGGCCTCCTCGGTTTGGCCAACCCCTATCAAATCGATGTACTTATCCTGCGCTGGTATAAAGGTGGAACGGGCGTTTACAATGTTCGCTAACAGTTCCTTTCCCTTTTCGCTCTTAACTAAGCTTCTGAGTCTGTCGATATTTTCGCCAATGTTAAGGCGTGCGGACTCAATAATTTTTATTTGCTTCTTCACCTCCTTCTCATCGCCCATGATGGCCATGTTGCGCATCGATAGGCCGATCTGCAATACATTGTCATTGATCTTGTGAAGTGTTTCCAGTTTAGGAATACGGTCGTCGGTAAGTTGAGACAACACCTGCTCCACCGTCGAGACCTTAATGGTAGACATAGCACCTATGAAAGCGACCAAGAGTGCCATCATGCCGAACCCAAGGGTGAGTCGGGTGGAGATTTTCATATCGTTGAAATTCATAATTTTCCCTGTTTGTACTGATTGAAGGCCATTGACTTTTCGGCTACGCCACTTTTCGGTCGTTGCTTGCACCAAATGTCAGAGTCGACTCAGCTGGCCAAAAAATCGCAGCTGAAGGTCTGGCATGCATGAACCCTTGCACCATATCTGCGCCGGCGTCTCTCGCAATGGTTTGCTGAGCTTCAGTTTCAATGCCTTCGAAAATAACCTCTGCCTCCAAGTCGTGCACAATTTCAACCAATTTAGGCAGCATTCGCCTCACGCGCGAATCTTCGTCTGCCTTGACAATAAGCGCGCGGTCCATCTTCACCACCTGAGGTGACAGCATCCAAAGTCGGTCGAAGTTCGAATCACGTGCACCGAAATCGTCAATCGCGATTTTGAAACCTTGATTGGTATAGGCGGACACCGCTTCGACTAGGCGATCATGGTCACTGATACGTGACTCTAAAATCTCCAAGACAAGTGCTCTTTGAGGTAAGCCGCACATTTCCAGAAGTGGCCCGAAAAAGCGCCCGTGCTGCCCGCTGTTGATGGTCATCAGATTGCGCCCGTCCATGTTTAGGTACAGGTTGACGTCCCCGGGGGCCTGACGAGAAAAGTTCACGACATGCAGCATGCGACAAATGCGATCAAGAAAGATCGTGTCCTTCAATCCGGCAGTCTGTTCGAAAACTCTTTCAGGGGAAATGCTTAAGCCAGAGCCATCCGTTGCTCTCAGCAAGGCTTCATGACCCGTTGGGATGGATTTTGATATCGAAAATATTGGCTGAAAAACCGACCGCAGCACAATACCGCAATGGTGTGCGTAGAAGCCTAAATTGGCGTCAAAAAGGATTCGAACGTTCCGACTTGGATTGGGGTTCCAATCAGCAATGAACTTCGACAGATCCCGCTGAACATCGGAACCCGCCTCCAATTGGTTGATAAAACTCATGACCACCCCTCCCTCGGATAGAACTCACCTTCATGCCCAAATTGAAATAGGACCTTGTTCCAAGCGCTGCATGCTTACGTTATCAAAAGTTGATTCAAATCAATTTACTTATTAGGGTAAATACTATCATGACTTGATTGATACTCCTTGAAGGGAAGTTACGAGACGATTACAAATCGCGTTGCCTGCAGACGTTCTTCAGAGATCGAGTAAGGCGTATTTGGTGACGCGACACGAAACCAATACATAAAAAATACAAGATTGACTTGCCACTGCACTCTGCCTCCATACGTTATGCAATGCACAGATTGGCTCTCGAAACAGGTGAGAAAAGAGTATTGCCGTGGATACTGCAGTATCAAAATGATGGAAGGCCATTAACAGTCATGTACGAAATGAGCTTTTGCAAATGCTAGTGCCATTGATAACTTCACATCTATTCTCCTGGGGAACAAGTCCTAGTCTTCAGGTTGAAAAATGCTTTGTATGTGGTGCGTTGTAAATCTCGAAGTTTTGTCGAGGAAGTGGGGTCCGGCCGGAAAAAGGCGCTCAGCTAGTCTTACGATCAGACGGCAAGGCTGTAGAACTGATTGGCTGCGGACATGGTTTGACCGGTGGAACGGCTTATCTGCCCCGTCTTGATCGTATGCATGGTTTCGATTCGGGCGATGATGAGCCCAGCGCTCCAAAATGCTTGGAACCCAAGCATTGGTCGCGTGATCCGCTCGATGAAGTTGTTCAGATATTTATTCTGGCGCATCAGGATGTCGACGCAGGCATCAACTTTGACACTTTCATTGGCGGCCGTGTTGGCGCCGCTCTTGTCGATGGCGATCTAGTTAGGTACTTCGTCCAGGTTGATTGCGCGCTCCAGAAAGCGCCGCGCCGAGGCCAGATCTCAGTTGGCAGTGAGGAGGAAGTCCGCCGTGTCGCCAGAACGATCGACAGCGCGATAGAGGTACTTCCACTGACCGGCTACTTCGATATAGGCCTCGTCAAGCCGTCTACTCTGCCCGACTAGTCGTTTACGTCGCCGAAAGATTGACGTCAACACCGGAAGCATCTGGATAGCTCAGCGATGCACTGTTGAGTGGTCAACAAAAACACAACGCTCTTGCATCATTTCCTCATGTAATGGCGGTGTAAGTGGTTACCAGTCCCAAGCCTATCCTGTGATCCCAGATTGGTTCTGGAAAAGCAGAGAGGATGTACACGAAAGTGGCCTTATACGCCAAAGTCAGGCGCGCAGTCTTGGTCGAGTTCATGGGTGAGCGCGTCGCAGCAAGGAAACAAAGTTCCGACGTCACATTGCAGGTTGAATTTCCAGTTTGCAGTCATCGGGTCCGGGGCTTCACAACGATTTCAGAACTCTGACATAGACGACTTAGAGCTCGACACTGAAATCAGGTGGTGCGATTTATGTTCCGTGTGTTTTGGTCGTATCACCTGAATGAAAGGACCCCTCGTCCGTCAGGTCATCCACTCTGTCCAACCATGATTGCAGTTCATCAGGGTATGCCTCGCCATGGTCTGCGTGCCATCTGCGTCGGGTTTGTCTGGCCATAGAACGCAATTGCCAAGCAGCCTCTATGGCAAGCAAAGACAATTCGACTTTCACGATATCGTCCTGTATGCCATCTCCAATTTGCACCAGTTGCTCCCGGGCTACACCCACCGTGGCAAGGGCGCGCTGCAACTGCGCTGTTTGTGCTGCCAACGCATTGAGTCCATATAGCCGTTCTTTAGATAGGCCGGGCGTCTTCATGAGCGTGCTGGGCCAATGGGCAATAGCGTCCTCGATGTCCATCAAGCGTCGCACGGGATCTTCCAACACTAGGCTCATCGCATTGGCGGCATCCTGGTCCGGTCGCAGCAAGCGCATCACTCTCTCAACGTGTACGCTGTCGTAACGGTGCATGTTCATGCGAAGCAAGACGGACAGGCGCATTTCAGGTGCGCGTCTTTCATGTGAGAACATAGCAGCAACCACTGCGGCCAATCCCAGAATGCGACCCGAAGGGCTAATGGCGTCTCCCGCCAGATTGCGCGGGTAGCCTGAGCCATTCAGGCTTTCATGGTGCTCTTCCACTGCACGCACCGCCTCCTTGGGGAACTCGTGGTGACGTTTCAATAGCATCGCACTGATCAGGGGATGCGTATACAGCTGCCGCCGCAGGGTGCGGCTCAAGACTTGTTCTGGCTGCAACAAGACCGGATCAAGGTGGAGCATGCCCAAATCATGTACCAGCCCTACGGTAGCTGCCATGCCAACATCAAATCGCAATGAGGTGGGTGTCTTGGCAAGCCAGGCAGAAATCAATGCGACCTGCACGCCATGAATGAAACTGTCATACTGCACTTCGCTGCATAAAGTCACCTGGAATGCAATGGGTGCTGGCAAAGAGATTTTGGAAACGACATCCAGCAGCAATTCTCTCATGCCGGCGTCAGCGGCCATGCGGGCAAGGAAGGGGATTTGCAGGAACAGATTTTCTGCAGTCTCACGCAGAAACTTGCCATCGACGGTGGAAGCGCTCGATACCAGATTTTCAATAGGCTCTGACAATCGGTGCTGCATCAAGCGCTCGTACATGTCGGCGTTGATAGCCACACCTTTCTCAGCAACTTTGATGCCCTTGTCATTGAAAATGGGTGCTGTGGCCAAGACGGGTTTTCTCTCTCCGAAATCTGTTACGGCCCTTGTGAAATGTTTGCTGTCTGTTTGTATCTCTGCAGAATCGGTCATGTGCTACTCAGTGCTATTGCCAGTTCATTTTGAACATCTATGAAGCATCCGTCCGAAAACCAGACGTTGAGATGGATTCTATAAAGATGTATGGCAAGACCTCTTGTTAGCCAGCAATACCGATGAAACTGTATCTCCGTTACGCTGAGCTATGCGCCACAAAACCATTAAACAGATGCTATGACCCATCTGCGGTGCATGTGAAATGGGAGGTGGCCGTAGCCACCCTGTTTTACGACGCCGCGCACGCCAGGTTGTCGTTGGAATTGCGAGTCTTTGGGGGCAACAAAACCGAACTCTTCAATTGTGAGCTCTGGAGACAGACATGCGACATGGCCATTGTCTTCACGCCCAATGATGGCGACGTCGCAGTGCCTGCAGGGCATGCTTATCTCAAGGGTAACCAGCTACACACCAGACTCAAAGTGGGTTATTCGTTTCGAATGCAAGTCGACAGTCAAGCAACACACTTTGTTGCCTTGCTGGGCCAAGCCAAAAGCCAGGCAGAAGATCGTTCAGGTCCACGCCAGAACACAAGGAGCGAAAAACGGACACGCATGGGACAGAGGCAGCCTCGTTCTATGCAGTCGACGGAGTCCCTGCCAGAGCAGATGGATCGGGCGATTGACGTGGAGGAATTTGATGACTTTGGCGAAGAAGACCTAAGACGGCTGCGCGGCGCAAATGCCATTCACGAGACAAAGTTTCACCGACGGTGATTTCGTTATTGCGTCGTGCCGAGTCTGTGGACCAGGATGAATCAAAAGGGGGCTTGCCGCGGCCTATTGGTCGCATTTGTCCCAGAGAGTGGTTGATACATGTTGACACACAGGATGGACTCGTATAAACTTGTATCAACATTTCAGAGAGGTGTTCAAATGACGGTAGCAGTTTCAGTTGAGCAGACGGTCCAGGAGTGGGGCAACGGCCTTGCGGTGCGTATCACTGCCCCAGTGGCCAAGGCTGCGCGGTTTACCCGTGGTCTGCCGATCAAAGTGGAAGTGGTTGAGGGTGGTGTGTTCTTGCGCACTGTAGGCAAGCCTAAATTGACGTTGGCTCAAAAGCTCAAGGCGTTTGACCCAGTCATTCACGGCGGCGAAGTCATGGCGACTGGCCGTGTCGGCGCTGAAGTGTTCTGATGGCGACTCCGAGCAAGCTCTGGGTGCCAGATCGGCGCGACATGATCTGGATCGATTTCAATCCGCAAGTGGGCTCGGAGATGAAGGACGAACATCCAATGTTGGTGTTGTCATCCAAGGCGTTCAACGAGCGCACCAACCTCGTAATCGGATTGCCGATGACCCATGCACCCAGCAATGAAACCAACCCATTTGCCGTCAAATTTACGTCACCCAGAGGTGAGGTCTGCTTCGTGTTGGCGCATCAGCCAAAGTCATTCGCGTGGCGCAACCGCGGCGCTCGACCGCACGCGTGGAAGCAAGTGCCACCAACGGTATTTGAATCGGCATGTGAAGAGTTGAACGGGATCATCTCGATCTGCGTCTAAGTGCACAAGGACAACAACATGCCAATTGAACAATTCAAACAAAACACAACCCCGACACCTAAAGGCGCCTCTATGAATGAAGTCGAATTGAAGCAGCAAAATCTAGCCAAGATCGTCAAGATCGGCGTCATGTTGGTGGTCTGCGCCGTGCTGGGGCCGTTGGCTTACCTGGCGATCAAGGGAATTGTTGGCCTTGCAGCGTTTGGTGCGTTGGCCTTTATTGGCTACAACGCAGCTCCGGTAATTGCCTTGAAAGTTGCAAATGCAAAGTATCGCGCACTGGATAACGAGAAGATTTCGCATATTCAGAAAGTGGTGAAAACCGCCTCTGAAAATCCGATCGAGACCGCTACTTCGCAGTCACAGGCCTATAAGGCGCGTGCAGCCAAGTACCTGGAAGGCATTACCGCCTACAGCACCGAAGTCAACAACTTTGAGACAATGACCGCTGACTTTGCAAAGAAATATCCTGAAACCGCACCCCGTTACCGGGAGCAACTGATCACCATGAAGAAGGCATTGGCCTACAAGAATGACAAGTACAAGGAACTCATCGAAAACATCAAACTGATGGATGACAAAATCGCATTTTTGACGGCCAACTGGAAGATGAGTCAGGCCTTGATCAAGGTAAATGCGTTGGGTGGAGTGGATGGTGGGGATCCGATGGAGCAGCTCAAAGCGGATGCCGCCATCGACGCTGTGGTGAACTCCATCAACCGTGCTTTTGCGGAGATGGATGCGTCAGTATTGGCTGACTCCGTGGCCAAGGGTGGCACCACGATGAATCGCGCTGATTTGCTGAACAACACGCCTAGCCCGTCCTTGCCGGGACTCGATTCGGCAGAAGGCGCCAAGAACATCAAATCCCTCAACTGAAAAAGCAACCCATGAATAAAGTACTTTCCGGAATCGTCATCCTGTTGTTGGTGTTGGTAGGTGGTTACTTTGTGGACGACGGATACAAAGCCAAAGTCGATCACCTACTGCACAGGGATGGAGCTGCGACGGTCGCCACGTCCAATGGTGGTGGGTCTGATTGGAATGACGCCAAACCCAACGTCTCAGGCAATTCCGCGTCTACACAGAATGGCCGTGCACTATCCAACATCCTTAAGACCGGGTTGGTGCGTGTGAGTGCGCAAAATCCTTCCAAGCCTTTCTATTTCCACGACAACCGCGGCAACCCCAAAGGTTTCAATGTGGACTTTATGAAGGCCCTGTTCTCTCAGAGCGAATTTGGTGGCCAACAGATAAAGCTCGACATCAGCCACGAGGTGGATGCATATGAAAAGGTTCCCAAGCAATTGCTCGAAGGAAACGTGGTTGACATTGCCATTGACGGGTTGACCTTCAACGACGAGGACCTGAAGGGGGTCGTCTACACGATTCCTTACGTAAAGGACTTTGGTTACGCGTTGATTGCTCAAAAGAGTTCCAACATCGCGTCCGTAGAGACCGCCAATGGCAAGACCATCGGTGTGCTCAAGGGCGATCCTGATGCCATGGCCTTCGCCAAACTCAAGTTCCCTAACTCGCGGCTCGTCGAACTCTCCGACAAGGCTGACCAGAATGGCAAATGGATTGTGGGTTTCGTCGATTCTCATCAGGTCGACGCTGTGATGTACGACTATCCCTTTGCAGTATCTGAACTGGAGGGTACTGATATGCAGTTTGTTTCACCCAAGATTGCGGGCAGTGACATTGAGTACAAAATCGGTGTTCGCGCTGGCGATAGGGATTTGCTTGAAGCCTTGAATGCTGCAATTCGCAAGGTGACTGCCACGGACGGGTATACCGAGATGCTCAAGACTTACTTTATGAGCAATAAAGTTGCCACAGCCCGGGCTGCTGGCAGCAACGAAACGGTCTATGTGGTGGTTCGCGGTGACACTTTAAGTACGATTGCTCAGACCCACCTGGGTGACAAGATGCGCTATCCAGAAATTCAAAGTCGCAACAATTTGGCTAACCCTAACTTCATTTCGGTTGGTCAGAAGTTGGTGATTCCAAAATAGAAGGAAACCCATCGCAAACAAGTCTCCCCACGCTAGGTCAATCGCAACCTTTGCAGCACGATGAAGCAGAATCGCCCGCCAATGCTTCTTGGATGGGGGGACATTTGACCGTCCCGTAGCTGCAAAAGACGCAGCACTCGCCTGCAAGCGGCCGCAGGACAGCCTTGCAGGCTTCGCATTCATAGAAAAACTGGCACGCGTCGCTCGGCATTTCAAGCTCTGCTTTGTGGCCACATTCAGGGCAGGTCAACACTGACTTCGTTTGGATGGTCGCGTCCATGCAAGTCAGTTCGGTTTGAGACAATGGCAATAGACGAAATGCTGGAGCGACCCCCAGGGGGTTTTATGCTCTTCGCTGGCGTGTTCAAGCAGCTCAAAGGCTGGTCCAAACTCGCCGTGCAATTGGACGTGGTTATAACGCGCGACGGGCAAGCCACTGTATTGTTCAGGGCCGTCGGGAGCGAAAGTCGCGACAATCACATGCCCTCCGGGTTTTACGGTTTTCATGACTTGCTGGACGTAGGCCAAGCGATCCGCAGGGTCGGTCAGGAAATGGAAGACGGCACGATCATGCCAAATATCGTAGGACTGCTCAGGCAGCTCTACATGGCGAATGTCGCCAGCGATCCATTCGACCTTTTCGCCGTTGACGCCAAGCCGCTTGCGCGCAACCTCGAGCGCGCTGGCCGACAGGTCAAGGACCGAAATGTGTTCAAAGCCGTCAGCTAACATATCGTCCACCAGAGTGGATGCGCCTCCGCCCACATCGATGACCCTGGCGTCGGGCTTTGGGTGGATCGAGCGGATGATTTCAAGCGAGCGCGTAGCATGCTCTTGAAACCAACTGACGTTGTCCGCCGACTTCGTTGTGTAGACTTTTTCCCAATATTCTTGTTCTTTCATCGCGCAGCTCCGTTTGTCAATGCGTGGTTATATTACCCAAGAGTACCCCCGGTTTTGTCGCAATAAAATTATGTGATTGGAGTTGCAAAGGCAAGCGTTCTGAAGGTCATACCTCATTCATTGGCGGTTTCGCTCCAACGTAAGGTGTCACGCCCCGCCGCCTTTGCAGCGTAAAGCGCTTGGTCCGCACGATTTACGGCTTCTTCTAGGCAATCCTTGTCGCCAACCGTTGCCAAACCAGCACTAACGCGAAGACTCAGGACATGTCCATCAGGGAGAATGAGCGGATTATCACGTAGGGCTTGCAACAGTCTCTCCGCAGCCTGTTGTGCCTCCTCACGGTTAGATGCTAGCAGCATTGCCAGAAATTCTTCACCACCGTAGCGAAACAGTGGCTCGCCGGAGCGGCAACGACTGAGCAGTAGATGAGCAATGTGCTGCAACGCAATATCACCGGTTGTGTGACCAAATTCGTCGTTGACGCGCTTGAAGTGGTCCACGTCCAGCATTACCACGACAATCATCTCCCCCCGGCGCCTGGCTTGGGCGCGGTATCGGTTGAACTCCTCCTCCAATCCGTAACGCAGTCGCAGCCCGGTCAGTGCATCCAGACGTCCACTAGTCACCCAATATTTAGTCTTCAGCAATGCCAGATCAGCCAGAACACTCACCTGCGCATGCTCAAAGCTATCTAGCACCGCCGCCTCTCCAGCCGTGCCTTTAAGCACACATCTGCAAATGATGCGTGCCGCATCGTGCATCAGACGATGTTGCTCATCTAGGCGTTGCGCCGCAACGGGGTCGATAGCGTCAAAACGATTTCGACATGACAGGAACCAGCTGCCGAAGGTGCAGCGAGCATGCGCGTCAGCGGCCAAAACGTCCTGACCGGGTGAAGTATGCAATACGGCACACCGCAGAATTCGTTGCGACCAGTCCATATGTGCGCGTGCGGCGTCATCGAGCCGATACACGAAGTCCCGAACATCCTGATCAACAAAATCATGTTCCATATGAAAAATCGATGGCAGTGACCGTATTGGACTATCCCATTTGCGGTATTAGGGCGCTTCATCCCCAGGTCCCACCGATTTGTCTGGTTCAGGTGCATCCCTTGTACCTGGCTCATGCAGTCTGGCCTTTAGTAACAATTCGGACAACCGGATACTGGTGTGACTTAGCACCCCATCTGCACCGATGTCGGCGCGTGCCTCTGCAAAACGCTTGTTTTTGATTTTTTGGAGAATTTCGGCCGCAACGTGATGGAATTCATCATGTGCAATGCAAATTTGCTCTCGCCGCCGCTCGGGCATTAGCCGATATCCTTCATCATCAAGCCACTTCCCGAACTGACATTGATGAGCGTCACCAACGGTCGTTACATCGAATGCAGCCTTTCCGTTCAAATAATCTCTGAAGTGCTTTTTCCACGCAGAATGCGCCATTAATGCGGCATCGATTTCAAACCTCATACCCATAGTGTTGTCCCCCTTGGATACAGCCACGCTCAGTCGCTCAAGCAACTGTGCAACCAACAACGATGGGCGGTGCATCGCGAGTCGGGTGCCTTTGCCTACTTCTGATCCTACTGATCAATTCCGCGTCGCGCAACCGTAATAGCACCGAGGGACCGTTCGACGGTCACCGCATCCTATCCACGTTAGGCTTGGAATTAAAGCAAAATGAATTAGTCTTATCTGGCACATTGCGAACGAGCAATTTGCAAATTAAATCCATCTCTCCTTAAAAAGGAAGATCGACTTCCTCACACAGAATGTGCTCAATATCCATCAACTGACGTGAGGCCAGATTCACATCCTTCTGCGAACCCGACGAGGTGTCAGGTCTAGGTGCTTCAACGCCGTACTGGGGGACTTTGTAGATGGACCAATACCCAATCTTTCATACAACCTGCCGCCATATTGAGCACACCCCCCACAGCCAAATCTTGGCTCGCTTTTTAGTGTTATCAGCTTAGTTTTCCACCGATTGATGCACCGCAGCGGTGGATCATAAGTATGAGTCATCCAAAAAAGGAACCCAGCACTGGGCTGGGTTAGATCTTTTTGGCTACGGGCGTGCCAGTGAGGTAGGCGTGGGGGCCATTAAAGCCCACTGGCATCATGAGACATCAGCCCCACTTGAGCAACAATCTCTGCACCCGGGCACCATCTCCTAGATGGCACTTCTAGAGGCCGCCGCTTGGAATGCCAATCGCAACTGAGTGACTGTGAGCCTGTCGAGCATCAATTCGGCGTCCCGCTGAGATATGGGAGTCGGCCTTCCAACTCTGTTGAATTCAAGTGCGTAGGACCTCATCCAAAGTGCTGCTTTTGCGTATTCATCCAGTGCGCCCCATGCTTCACCCGTGGGGCGATCACTAAAGATTGATGCCCATCCAAGTCCATGGTTTCTTAATTTCCGGTCTAGCTTATACCTGCACAGCAACTGGGGGTGAGCAGCTGACGGTATTGGCACTGTTGACGACGCTCACTTATGACGTTATACGCGGTACACGCAGGACAAGCCCGCGCCTAACCTTCTGTAAGTTCTATTTTCTCTTCACTACTAACTCCTCAATGGAATGCGCCGATTGCGGTCTTCCGAACAGGTAACCCTGGAATGCATGACAGCCCAGATGCGCCAGGAAGTCAGCCTGCGCTTGCAACTCGACCCCTTCCGCAATTACTGACAGCCCCATGCTTTCTGCCAACGCCACAATCATTTTTGCAATGGCTGCATCGTTGGGGTCTGTAACTATGTTTCGCACAAAGCCTTGGTCAATCTTGAGCTGGTCCAACGGCAACCTCTTGAGGTATGCCAGGGAGGAATATCCAGTGCCGAAGTCGTCCAGAGAGAATGCAATGCTGTGAGCCTTGAGCGCTCCCATCTTGACGATAATGGCCTCCACGTTGTCCACCAGCATGCTCTCGGTGAGCTCCAATTTAAGTCGTTTCGGGTTTGCGTTGGTCCGTTCCAGTGTGGCCAAAACGCTTTCCACAAAATCGGGTTGTTGGAACTGACGCGCACTCACATTCACCGCAATGGTCAGGTGCGACAGTTCGGGCAACTTGGCCCACTTTGCCAGTTGAACGCATGCAGTATCGAGCACCCATTGACCCAATTGCAAAATCAGTCCGGTTTCCTCGGCCAGCGGAATGAAATGGGCTGGTGACACCATGCCGCGATGGGGGGGGGTCCAGCGTATTAGCGCCTCTACCCCCGCGACGTGCCCCCCTCCGACAACTTGCGGTTGGTAATACAGCAGGAACTGTTGTTTGACCACAGCTTCACGCAAATCGGCCTCCATGGCCGCGTGGGCTGAGACGTCTGCCTGCATTTGCGTATCAAAGAATCGCAGCGTGTTGCGCCCAGCAGCTTTGACCTGGAACATAGCCAGCTCAGCTCTTCGAAGCGGCTGTTCACTGCCTTCCAGAGCACTGCCACCAAACAGGGTAATTCCAACACTGGGCGTACTATGGTGCAAACTTTGAGCTAGTTGGAAGTCTTCTTCGAAAGTCTTGAGGATGTTACGACCCACAGTCTCAGCGTGGGTAGCTGCCTCAATTTCGTCTTCACTCAAATCTTCCAGCATCACCACGAATTCATCACTCCCCAAATGGGCTACCGTGTCGCCATCGCGCACACAACCTTTCAGGCGCTGTGCCACCTGCACCAGCAACAAGTCACCCTGACTGTGGCCCAGCGTGTCGTTGATAGTCTTGAAGTTGTCCAAATCGATAAAGAGCAAGGCGTTCTTGCGCGCGTGTCGGGTACTGGCGTGCAGCGACTGGTCCAGCCGGTTGAGCAGCAAGCGACGATTGGGTAGTTGGGTCAGCGGGTCATAAAATGCCAAAGCGTCAATTTGGGCCAAAGCCTGGACATGATCAGAAACGTCACTAAAGATGGCCACGAAATGGGTTATATTTTCCTCGTTGTCTTTCACTGCGCTGATAGAGAGCCACTCCGGGTAGACCTCGCCACTTTTGCGCCGGTTCCATATTTCACCTGCCCATTCACCAGTGGTCTCAAGGGCTTGCGTCATGGTGGCGTAAAAGGCACTGTCATACCGACCAGACGCCAAAATGCTTGGCGTCTTCCCCACCACCTCTTCGGAGCTATAGCCGGTAATGACCGTAAAAGCTCTGTTGACCTGCAGAATTACGCGCTGCGCGTTGGTGATGGCCATGCCCTGCTGAGAATCAAATGCTGTGGCGGCGATCCGCAGGGCTTCTTCGGCCCGCTTGCGTTCAGTGATGTCGCGCGAAATCATAATGAAGCGTTGAGACTCGTTCGGAACCTCGGCCTTTTTTGCAATCGACAATTCAAACCAGTGGCTCTCATTGCCAAGTGGGATGTCAATCTGCCGACCAACAGAGAAGCCGTTCAAATTAGCTTCGTGCAAAGCCTCACTACAGATTTTTGCAGCAGTGTGGGGCAATACTTCGCTAATCAGCTTGCCCAAAAAGAACTCTGGTGGTGCGGCCAGTAAATTCATACGAGACGTGCGGTATTTGTAATACCGCCCGTCCAAATCCAACTCAAACAACACATCGGGCATGGCGTCTAGCGTTGCGTCTTGGTCTGCTTGCACTGCACGCAGTGATTGCGTCATTGCATGAGCCATGGTCAGCGCTCGATCGCGACCCGTTGCCAGCAACCATGCCACCCACCCCATCAACAAACTAAACGTGCCACCAAATGCAGCGATGATTTTGTGGCTATCTTCACCAACGTATTTTGCGTCAAAGTCGGGCAGTGAACGCATAATCAGCGTCCACCTTTGTCCGCCTACATTCAATGTTCGAGTTGTGTAAAGGTGATTGTCTTTGGCATCAGGCCGCACAGGGCTACGTTCCCCATAGAGCCAGTGCGCAGGAGACAGATCATCTCCCTCATACAGGGAAATACCAATATCAGCATCAAGCTGCTTGCCCAACCCAATGATTAGGTCAGACACACGAAACGGCCCACTCACCCAGCCCGAAATGGCTGCACGTCGGTCACGCAGAGTGATTACTGGTTTACCCCGAGAGTAAATTGGCAAATACATCACCACTGCTTTGAGATCTTTACCGCCATCTTGCACTAAATTGGTAGCGTTACTCAGTGCCATGCTTCCGGTATCGCGAGCCAGCCTTAGCGCTGGCTCCACCTGTGCGTTTGAAGCAATGTCAAACCCGATTGCGGTGACATTTTGGCCACTGTAGGGCTCGATCAATGTAATGGGGGCGTACTGTGCACGTTCTCCCTCAGGGTGGATTCGGTAGTTGGCATATCCTCTTTTGAGCATCTGATCCGCATGGCGGTTGCGGCTAGCTTTGAGCACCAAGCTGGCTACGGCAAGTCCTTGCATGCCCGGTTGTGTCTCTGGCAGTTGAAGCGCCTGGAAGTAGCCTCGGTACTCGGCACGCGATACCACATCAGAGTTCTCGACAAATCCTTTGACGCCTCGCAAGGCCAATTCAAAGGTTGCAAGCCGTCTGTCAATGTTGAGCGCGATCTGGTCAGCTGCTTGACTAAACCCGTCTTCACGCTTTTGAGTCAGCTCACGCTCTTCGTTATGCCAATAGAAAAATGTCACCCCTAACATCAATATCGTGACAAAGACCGCCCATGATTGTCCGATGCGCTTGTGGGGTGCCATATTTTGGTAAGCTCAAAATGAGGTGAGCAGATGAGTATGCAATTCTAATTACCTACTGTCTGCACTGGCAGTTTTGTTGCAAGCTAAAAGAGGCTCAGTTGTGCCGGCAGGCACATGCTGTACGATTCGAAACTGAATCTCTCGCGGCCCCAGACGCTGCAAAAAGCGCGACAAAACGGTCTCGCTCCTCGGCTGCCGGTCTATCGAGATGGTGGGGCAAGACGCGCGAGTACCGATACAGATTCTCGAACATGATCTGATCCCCCCTATGAAACGAAGGGACCCGACTCTACGTGGCCAGTGAAATTTATGTGGTGCTCAGCGACAGTCCTCCAGAAGGCGATACGTCTGTTGCCAGCGAAGGGGTCGCCGAAGACGATGATTTGCGAGAGTGGGTGCGGGCGTGCCACGCATTTGTAGGCAATATTCCAATGAAAGAACCCAAGGTAAGGGACAATCCAAAGCTCAACGCAAAAAGCAGCAATGCGTCCGATACGATGCCAGGCGCTGTCACCAACAAGAAGGCCGTTTCATGATCAAGGTTGTTGTTTTCGATGCATATGGAACACTGTTTGATGTGTACTCGATCGGTGCATTGGCGGATCGCCTGTATCCGGGCCATGGCGCAGCCATTGCCACAATATGGCGCGACAAGCAAATTGAGTACACCCGATTGATCGCGATGTCCGACCCCCATGGCACTGGTGGGAGTCGCTTTTACCAGTCGTTTTGGAATATCACGCGAGCCGCGTTGCGGTACGCGCTAGAGCGACTGGCCTTGCCTCAATCTGAAGCGCAAGAGGAGGCACTTATGGGGCAATACGCCAAGTTGGAAGCTTTTCCTGAGAATCTGGATGTGTTGCAGCGGCTCAAGGCGCAAAGCTTTGCGACCGCAATCCTTTCCAATGGCAGCGAAGGTATGCTCGATAAGGCGGTGCAAAGCGCGGGCATGGCCGACGCGCTGGACAAAATCATTTCCGTGGATAGTGTTCGGACGTTCAAGACGATGCCGACAAGTTACGGTCTTGTCGGCAAAGCGTTTGAAGTTCAACCCCATGAGGTGCTATTTGTGTCCAGCAACGCTTGGGACGCGCTTGGGGCCACCTGGTTTGGGTTTAAGACGCTATGGGTGAATCGGCAAAACCTGCCTTTTGAAGCCATTGGACCACGGCCCCATTTTGCTGGGGCGGATTTGAATGCGGTTTTTGCTGCCCTGGCTTAATTAATTGAACAGGAGAAGAGATTGAGCTTGCTAAGCGACATCAAAGGTTTGTTGAGCTCTGGTCGGCCCGATGAATTGCCTCATCATCGGGCCGACCTTCGCGTCAAGCGCTGGGGAATACGCGGTGCAGAAGTCTGGTGGACTATTTCAAATCACGCCCACAGGCAAGAACGTTACGGCAGATGATGTGACACCACAAGTGGACATGGACGTGATAACCGATGTGGTGCGAGCGTCAGCGCGGGTGTCGCTGGCCTAATTTATCTGGCAGTCAAGCCTTCCGTGCGGTCAGGCTTTTGGCCTGACGGGTTTGAGCGAGTGGGGCCAGATCATGTATTCGCGCACCAACTCGCGAGCTCGGTTCAGGGTAAGCGCGCGGCCAACCCATGTTGACCGCTGAGAGCTGCCGCGGTAGTCCGTCAGGTGGTAGTGGATTGCCAGCGATGCGGCAATAGCTCGCCGATCTGGCTGGCCCGTTGTGTAGGCAGCCGGGTGAGCACATCTTTCAGGTACGCATAGGGATCATGCCCATTCATGCGTGCTGACTGGATCAGGCTCATGACTGCCGCAGCCCGTTGGCCTGCGCGCAGACTCCCGGCAAACAACCAGTTGTTGCGGCCAATGGCAATGGGGCGGATTTGGTTCTCGATCCAGTTGTTATCCGCGGGAAGCCGTCCGTCATCGACGAACCGGGTGAGCGCCTCCCATCGCCGCAAGCTGTAGTCCAATGCTTTGGCGGTGGCTGAACTGGCGTGCACCTTCTGGCGCTGCAAGCCCATCCATTCATGCAAGGCATCGAGCACGGGCTTGGCCTTTTGTTGGCGGATGCGCTGGCGTTCCATTGCATCCAATTCCTTGACCTCGCGCTCGATCTCGTAGACCAGTGCAAACTGTGCCAGCGCAAACTCGGCGATATAGCTCTTGCTGGCGGCGTGCAGATCGAAGAACTTGCGCCGCGCATGGGCCAGACACCCCACCTCCGTCACACCGCTGGCGATCAGTGCTTTGTAGCCGCTGAAATCATCGCAGGTGAGACTTCCGCGCCAGTCCTCCAGGAACTTGCGTGCATGCTCGCCAGCCCTGGACTCGCAGAAGTCATACACCACGGCCCTCATGTCCTCGAAGGCTCCGGGCGCATAAGCCCATAGGTAGGCGCGATGCGTCTTGCCATCGCCTGGCTTGAGCATCGACACTGGCGTTTCATCAGCATGCAGTACACGATGTTGCAGCATCTCAGCCTTCAGTGCATCGACCAGGGGCTGCAGGCGCACGCCACAAGTTCCCACCCATTGCGCCAGAGTGGAGCGCGGGATGGCCAAACCGGCCCGACCGAAGATGCTCTCTTGGCGGTACAGCGGCAGATGGTCCGCGTACTTGGCCACCAGCACCTTGGCCAGCAGTCCGGCGGTGGGGATACCCTTGTCGATAACGTGCGCTTCGATCGGCGCCTGGGTGATGGTCTCGCACTTGGCACATGCCCACTTGCCGCGCACATGACGCTCCACGGTAAAGACGCCGGGCACATAGTCCAGCTTCTCCGCTACGTCCTCGCCAATGCGCTTGAGCTGGCAGCCACATTGACACGTGGTGGAGTCGGGTTCATGGCGAATCTCCCGGCGTGGCAGGTTGACCGGCAACGGTTGGCGTTTGGCCTGCCGCTTGTCCTGCGCAGGAGATACCGGCAGGCTTAGCTGCTCAATCTCTGCGGCCACGGCTGCCAGGTCCGCATCGATCTCGTCTTCGAGCAGGCTGCGCTGATCGGCGCTGAAGCGTTCAGACTGGGCGGCGAATTTCATGCGCTTGAGCAGCGCGTTCTCGTAGGTGAGTTTTTCGTTGAGGGCCTGGCTGTGGCGCAGTTCCGTGAGCAGTCGGGCTGTCATCGCGCGCAACTGCTCGGCGTTCAGGTTCTCCAGGGATTGCGGCTCCACCACCATGACCACGACTGTGCCAGAGTCGCTGTGTGCAGGCCATTGGCGCATGCCCCAATTGGCAGGTAGGGCCTATGCCGCCCGCGATCACACCACGGTAATGGCGCCGGCCTGTCCCACGCGTTTCCAGGGTAGGCCCAGCACCAAGGCATCGAGCTGGACTCGGTCCAGACTGCAGTGGGTGTCGCAGTCAGATGCCCATATGAACTTGCCCTGGTGTAGCCGGCGTGCAGCCAGCCAGATGCCAATGCCGTCATGCACCAGGATCTTGAGCCGGGTGGCGCGCTTGTTGGCGAACACATAGGCATGGTGAGGCTGTGCGGCACCGAAGACAGCGATCACGCGGGCCAGCGCTGTATCGGTTCCAGCGCGCATGTCCAGCGGTGCAGTCGCCAGCCAGACTGAGTCGATGCGGATCAACGCAGCAACTCACGCAGCACTTGTGCACATTGCGCAGCGCCCGTAAGTGGCCAGCGCACGCTCACGGTGGCACCGCCGCGCTGGATTTCAATGTGGATGGTCTCACCGGTGTGAGCAGGCTGCGGTGCCTCTGGTAGGTGCTTCATCGCTATGGCATCCGCATTGCCTGCCCCTGAAAGCTGCAGCGGCACGAAGGTTGCTGCCGTCTGTTGCAGCTCGGTCAGCACCCTGCGTTGGCGCTCCTCGCGTATCCAGCGGTGCACCATGTTCGGGTTGATGCCATGGCCCAGCGCAATGCCCGCCAGGGATGCGCCTGGCTGGCGACACTGCTCCAACACCGATGCCTTGAATTCCACGCTGTACTCGCGCCGCTTGAGGCGCTGCACTGTCGACACTTGATCCATAGTCTCCACGATCTCCTTCGTGGGGACGATGCCTGATCACCAAGGTCGATTCAATATGGGATGGCCGGACGCTTACGGTTCAGGCGGCTATTGAAGGCCCCATCCTGTTCGCCAAGGCGCCCGGCAATCAACGAGATAGGAATGACGGCTATCGCGGGCGGATTCAACCGGTCGATGCAACAAGTTGGTTGAATCGACCAGCGGGTGTTTCGTAGTTTAGAGTTTTCCTGGGACGCTCGTTTAGTCTTCTAGCCACTGCATTGATCTGTGCCTGTGAGTAGTCCGAGATATCGACTCCTTTGGGAAAGTATTGCCGCAACAAGCCGTTCATATTTTCGTTGCTCCCGCGCTACCAAGGGCTCTCCCGTTAGTTACAGTGCAGTACACATTGCGGAACGCGTCATTTGGCTTGTCCAGAACGGATGTTAAATTCCTCTATCTAGCAGTTCCCATTGTGGCAAAAGATCAGCCACCTTGATAGGCTTAGAATACCAGTAGCCTTGTGCCTCATCACATCCCATATCTGTGAGGAGTGTTGCTTGTTCATGCGTTTCAACCCCTTCCGCGATGACCTTAAGATTTAGCGAATGGCCCATGGCAATGATATGAGTGGGAGACACCGCAACGTGATTTACCCGAATGTTTTAAAGCGGAGAGGGCCAGTTAGCTGCTCTGCCTGCGCAGGGTGAGAAGCGCCACCCCAAATGCAATGAATATGCTGCCAAACGTGCGATTTAGCCACTTTGCAAAGCCAGGCTGAGCCAGTAGGGAAGTGGCGCGGGAGGCAAGCAGAGCGTACGTGATGAGCGTCGCAAAAGACAAGCTCACAAAAATCCCTGTCAAGACCAAAAACTGCAGCAGCATCGAAGTGTGCACGTCTATGAACTGTGGAAAGAGTGCGGTGAAGAAAAGGATTGGCTTAGGATTCGTTGCTGCTGTAAGAACGGCTTCACGGTAGAGATGCAATGGATTCGGCTGAGAAATTATCGACGTTTTGTCGGGTGCATTCACTAATGCTCTTGAGCGCCCCGTCAGTTGCCGAACTCCCATGTAAAAGAGATACAAGGCCCCCACTACTTTGACCGTGGCGAAGAGTATTACCGAGGACATAAGCACGACTCCAAGTCCCATCATGGAGGCCGCAGACAGACAGAAAAGTCCAGAGACGTTGCCGAGCGCAGACCACACCACGGAACGCACGCCGAACGCAGTAGCGTTTCGTATGGCCAAAATGGTCGCAGGGCCCGGGCTCAGGATGGCAATGCATGCTACTGCTGTGAATGCAATGATTACATGTGGATCCATTGAACTTTCCTACGTCGGTATGAGTGAACGCTATGCTTCTATGCGAGATCCCAGTGCCTTTAACGAACAAAGGGCGCCTAGCGCCCTTTGTTCTCTGGCCGAAGCAAGTTTACTTGGTACAGGCTTTGCCGTGGTCAGCATGATTGCCCTTAGCCTTTGCATCTGCTTCGGTCATGTACTCGCCAGTCTTGGTCTTTCCGTAGTGCTTCGAGCCTTCGCAAGGGTAAACCTTGGAGGCGGTGTTCACCCACACTTTGCCATCCCCCCCCCAGCGGCAGCGGCCATTGGAGCCACCGTCTTGGCTGAAGCTGCCGCGGTAGCGGGCATTGTCGCAGCGGCAGGCGCGCTGGCCTTGGGAGCGGGTGTTGCAGTTTGGGCAAATGCGGTAGCGACACAGAACACACCGACGACGATGGCGAGAGCGCGAACAGATTTCATGAAGATTGAGGCTGGTAGACGCAGCAATTCTTTCTTTGAAATATTGCAGACACTTCTACACCGTGCCGCTGCGCCCGGGCGATTGCAGACGGGTGTCCAGCATTGATGCAACTGTTATCGGCTTGAGGGATGCCTGCACCACTAGAAACGCCCACATCTGTGTGCGTTTGTAAGTGGGTGTCCAGGACGCTCGATCATGCTCAGGCACTTTGTCTAGTGGGACGCCGACGCGCTGCTGCATGTGCCCAGTTTGCACTGGTCTACGAGGTCGAGCGCGAGGTCAAGGAATTGGATGCAATGGAACGCCAGCGCATCCGCCAACAAAAGGCCAAGCCCGTGCTCGATGCCTTGCATGAATGGATGGGCTTGCAGCGCCAGAAGGTGCACGCCAGTTCAGCCACCGCCAAAGCATTGGACTACAGCTTGCGGCGATGGGAGGCGCTCACCCGGTTCGTCGATGACGGACGGCTTCCCGCGGATAACAACTGGATCGAGAACCAAATCCGCCCCATTGCCATTGGCCGCAACAACTGGTTGTTTGCCGGGAGTCTGCGCGCAGGCCAACGGGCTGCGGCAGTCATGAGCCTGATCCAGTCAGCACGCATGAATGGGCATGATCCCTATGCGTACCTGAAAGATGTGCTCAACCGGTTGCCTACACAACGGGCCAGCCAGATTGGCGAGCTATTGCCGCATCGCTGGCAATCCACTACCACCTGACGGACTACCGCGGCAACTCTCAGCGGTCAACATGGGTTGGCCGCGCGCTTACCAATATCTCACCACGAAAAGTGGAACGGTAGTGGATATCAGACAGAGTGACCAGCATCTTGATGCCGGCACGGATCAGTTCAGTTTTTTTGACTGATACCATTGCCACGACACCGCTCAAGGCAGCACTGTTCACGGTGGGTATTGAAGCCCATGAGAACCGTGGGCAATGGCGTAAAAAAGATTTGAATTCAGGAGGCATTCAGTGCGTTTCGTACGCAGCCAACTTTGCAGATGCCGTCTATGTGCTTTATCGTTTTCAAAAGAAAACAGTGAGGACCAGCAAGGCTGATTTGGACTTGGTCTCTAAGCGTTGCCATGATTTATTGAAGGCGCTTGGTCTATAAGCAATCAACAATATGCCAATGTCTAGGATTGCCATCGAAGACACCCAGGAAGAAGCGAAAAAGCCTGAGGCTGCGTTCGGTTCTGACCTTGTCCTGAGTTGGATTCGGGCTTAAATCCAAACGATTTCCTGCCCGGATTTTGGCCTAGCATTAATTAAATGGAGCACTGTGGAAGTGCTGCACAACAAGGCTTGCCGTGCAGTAACCGACCAATTTTCAGTGGACTTGCGCTTTTGATCTGGATCAAAAAATCGTTCGACGTCTGGTGTTATTCTTAAGCGTTGACAGGGACCCGCACCAAAAACACGCACAGAACACGGAGCACAGGGGTCATGGATGAGAGGTAATCGCACCGAGAGTGACCGCAGTTTTGCCATAAAGCTAATGCGGGATTTAGTCGTTCCTACGTTCGTTCTAGATGCCGACTGCAACGTCCTCATCTGGAATCGCGCATGCGAGCGCTTGACCGGCGTACCCGCGAAAGAGTTGATCGGCACGCGCGATCATTGGCGGGCCTTTTACGACGTGCCTCGGCCGTGCTTGGCCGACCTTGTATTGCAGGGGCGTACCAGCGAAATCGCCGCACTCTATGCCACGTCTGTCGATGTTGGCGACGGAACTCACGCCTTTCACGTGGAAAACTGGTGTGTGATGCCGCATGTAGTGGGCACCGAGTACTACCTCGCCATCGATGCCGGGCCAATTTACGGAACGGAAGGCCAACTGATTGCGGTCGTGGAGACTCTGCGCGACATGACCGATCAAAAGCGGGCGCAAATCGCACTGGAGCGCCTGGCGGCCATTGGCGGACTGACAGGGATTGCCAACCGGCGCAGTTTTGACGAGACGCTGGCCAATGAGTGGCTGCGCGCGCAGCGAGAAAAATTACCCATTTCCCTGCTCATGGTGGATGTCGATCACTTCAAGCTTTTCAACGACACCTACGGCCACCAAATGGGCGACGACTGCTTGCGCCGCATTGCGCAATGCATGTCGGCCATTGTCTACCGTCCAGGTGACACCGTGGCTCGCTACGGTGGTGAGGAGTTTGTCCTGGTGCTGCCGTCCAGCAATCAGGATGGCGCGTTAATCGTCGCGGACCGGGTTCGCGACGCGGTGGCCCGTCTGGCCATGCCCCATAGCGGCAGCGGGCTGGGCCATGTCACGGTGAGCATTGGCGTTGCCTCGAGGATACCCGACAAGGACACCGATCGCGATTCCTTGGTCAAGGCTGCCGATACGGCGCTGTATCGCGCCAAACATGATGGGCGCGACCGTGTTGCCGCGGAACCAATGGCTGCGCGTTCCGATGGTGCCTTACCGTGATGTCCCACATCCATTGCGTGGCGAAGTTCTGAACTTCTTCAACGCTGGGCTGGTAATACTAGGATATGAATCAGGTATTTACAATATCCTACTTACCACGGCGGATTCAACCGGTCGATGCAACACACTACATGCTGATTTTGGGCATACTCTTCAAAATCGTCCAGTGCAAGTGGACGACTAAATAGGTACCCTTGGTAAGCACGACAACCCAGTTCTTCAAGCATAACTCTTTGCTTTTCTATTTCCACTCCCTCAGCTATGACCGAAAGTCCTAAGGACTCTGCGAGTGCGACAATCATTTTCGCTATGGCAGTATCGTTGGAGTCGACAAGGATGTCCCTCACAAAACTCTGATCAATTTTCAGTTGGTCCAGCGGAAGTCTCTTCAGATACGACAGTGAGGAGTATCCTGTTCCGAAGTCATCCAAGGAAAATCCCACGCCCCACGCTTTCAATGCTGTCATCTTCTTGATAGTGTTTTCCACATTGGACACCATCAAGCTCTCGGTCAATTCCAGCTTGAGTCTTCTTGGGTTCGCACCGGTTAAGTTGAGGGCATCCAATACCTGCTCAACAAAGTCGCTCTGCTGAAGCTGCTTGGCGCTGACGTTCACGGCCAGGGAAAGTAACGCGGTTTCGGGTTTGACTGACCATTGCGCCAATTGAGCACAGGCAGTGCGTAAAACCCACTGTCCAAGCGGCAAAATTAAGCCGGTTTCTTCGGCAAGAGGAATAAATTCGGCGGGGGACACCAAGCCACGAGCTGGATGCAGCCAACGCACCAACGCTTCGGCACCAGTCAGACACCCTTCTCCGTCTACTTGTGGCTGATAGTAAAGTGCCAACTGGTGACTGTTTACAGCCCCACGTAGCTCCACTTCCAATGCGGCACGACTGGAAACCAAGGCCTGCATCTCTGGATCAAAGAAACGCAGTGTATTGCGGCCTGCTGCCTTTGCTTGATACATGGCTAGGTCAGCTTGCTTGAGCAGATCTTCGTAGGAAGTTTGATGGCCTCCAAATAAGGTGATACCGATGCTTGGCGTACTTCGGTTTTCATAGCCTGCAAGCAGGTATGGGCGATTGAGTATCGTCAGAATTTTGTCACCTACAGACTCAGCCTGTGGTGCGGCTTCCTCGGAAAACTTACTAAGTCCTTCAAGAAGTACCACAAACTCATCTCCACCAAGTCGCGCCACAGTATCTCCATCGCGAACACATGCGACAAGGCGCTGCGCTACTTGTTGAAGCAATAGATCCCCTTTGTCATGGCCAAGGGTGTCATTGAGCGTCTTGAAGTGATCCAGATCAATGAACAACAGTGCACCGTAATGTGTACTGCGTGAGCCGGCAGCTAGCGCTTGTTGCAGCCGATCAAGAAGCAGCCGCCTATTTGGGAGCTGGGTGAGCGGATCGTAAAAAGCTAGGTGCGTAATCTGTTCTTCTGCTGTTTTTCGCGCCGTAATGTCAATATGTGTACCAACGTAGTGAGTTACATCTCCGGCGTCAGACTTGACCGCAGTAATGGTCAGCCATTTCGGATAGATTTCTCCATTCTTGCGTCGATCCCATATTTCACCTTGCCAACTTCCAGTCTGCCTAATGCTCTCCCATAAGGTGCTAAAGAAGGCGGCGTTGTGGCGTCCCGACTTGAGCAAGCGAGGTGTCTGCCCCACAGCCTCTTCCGCCGTATAGCCAGTACTCTCAGTAAAAGCCCGATTCACGCGAAGAATCACACCATTGGCATCAGTGATCATCATTCCCTCTTGGGACTCGAACGCCGTAGCCGCAATGCGAAGATCGGCCTCTGCTTTTTTACGCACACTGACGTCAGAGATGAACGCCGTAAAGCGAAGGCTATTGCCAACATTGACCGACGTGACTGAGAGCTCGATAGGGAACTCGTCTCCATTGCGCCGTATGGCAGAGATTTCAATTCGATGATTTGCGATACGTGCTTCTGAGGAAGTCAGAAATCGAGCTAGTCCTTTTCGATATGCAGCTCTGTATCGAGTTGGCATGATCGTTTCATCAAGATATCGCCCCATCACCTCGGATTTA
Organism: Rhodoferax sp. GW822-FHT02A01; assembly: GCF_038784515.1. Lineage (NCBI taxonomy): Bacteria > Pseudomonadati > Pseudomonadota > Betaproteobacteria > Burkholderiales > Comamonadaceae > Rhodoferax > Rhodoferax sp. GW822-FHT02A01. Next base: position 3,456,246 of record NZ_CP152376.1, on the reverse strand, counting down.
CTCCATCCGAAGACAGTTTCGGCCATGGAATTCCAGTCTACGATCAGTCCCTGGACATCCATGGCGACAATCGCGTCCAGTGCCGTATTGAAAACAGCACGTATCTGGGACTCACTCTCAAGCAACGCCTGTTCGACACGTTTGCGCTGGTCAATGTCATGTGTGACGCAAATAACCCCCTTTGTCGGGTCCGTGCGATCAATTGCGGTAAGCGTCGTCGTAGCCCAAAACAGGGTACCGTCGCAGCGCCTGTATTGCGCGTCGCTAGAAAATGCCGCTCCTCGTCCGATGGCGTCATAGGCGCTTCTCTCGCGGCATTTGTACTCCTCTTTAGAGGTATGCAAGGCTAGCGTTGAGGTTCCTATCAGCGACTCCACCTGGTACCCGAACATGGTTGCAAACTCCTGATTGCAGCGCACAATGCGTCGGTCCTTCAGGAAGGCAATCCCAACCCCCGCATTTTCAAGAACAAGGTTTTGCTCCAGCAAAAGATTCTGGACATTCTGTTCAGCACGCAAACGCACCAATTCAGCTTTTTCCAGCATCTCACGGTATTCGATACTCGCCAGAGCTTGATTAGTAAGTGGGATGAATCGTTCTAGCAGGTGTAGATGCGTTTTATTGAAAAATGCTGGCTTTGCGTGAACGAACACCAACATTGCCTCACTTATTCCCGTGTGCAGCGACACATAGATGGCCGATCGAACTCTTGCGCTTAGCGTATCGGGTTGACTAAGCCAATCCGGCATTCCATTAGTGTCAAAAACAGCAACAGTTTGCCCGTCAAGTACTCGTTGGAACACATCGCTTACTTTCCAAGTAAGCCCCAGAAAATCTTCGCTTGATGCGCAAATTGAATTGAGTTGCTTTTGTGAGTTAATTTGCAGCATGATGGCTTCATCGAACAGGATGAAGCGACGAAGAACTTCGACAAGTTTTTCAAATACCTGCTGGGTATTTTGCGCCCCATTTAGAGCACGCAGCCCTTCAAGCAATCCGTCTGCCTCTATCCTGCGCTGCTTTTCATGTTGCAACGCACGTTGAAGAGCGACTAACTCCTCTCCAAGCCGTTCAGACGAAAACAGTTGAGTGGGTTCTGATGTGGGCATCCCCTAACAATCCAATCAGTTTGAGAAGACTAGGGAAGAAATCATCAAATTCCCATGTGATGTACCACCACGCAGGACACTGCCTTGTTCTCCGAATGTGAAGATACCAATAAAAGGCTTTCCATTTAGTGTCTGATTTAGTGCGTCTACAACTTGTGACATGCGATCTTGCACGGTAAGCATGCATCCAGCGCAGTACACCATAACTACCCCAAGAACTGCTTCCGAGCTAAAGGAATCCAAGGCGATTGCAGCCTCTGTCACTCGCGCAGCCCGCGCTATTAAAGTTTCTTTTGAACCCTCCATTAGGAACAGTTCCTGCCCCAGTTGAACTTCGGTGAACAACCGCAATGAACCATCGGCCAATACCATCTCTGGATGAGAAAGCGTGAAATAGGATATGTCTCCAACTCTTCCTGCTACCCGGCCGAGTGGACTGAGCGACGTTACGAAAAGGACATTTCCTCCCATTGGTAAGGCTGCATCGATGAGACCCCTTGTCCATTTGTTATAGACCTGAGCGGCAGGTTCATCGTCAATTGTATGAACTACTCTTCCTGAAGCGGACGTCACAACGCCTCTGGGACCACATGGCGAATAGCCGCTTTGAAATGAGCATCCGATTCGGCAAGAAGGGAACAGTACTGAAACAACAAGTGAGTCGCCATCTGCAATATCTCGCGTTAGTACTCGCCAGCGTCCTGCCACTTGGTTGTCCGCCGCACTGCCTCCGACGATGAGCGTGTCCACTCCGACAACCTCTTGCATTCCTAGCAGGATTGATTCCTCCTGCCCAGGTGGCGCATTGAACCAAATTAGATCAGGAAGTTCTCCCGGTCGGTCAGCATCCGCTAAAGCAAGCGTTAGTGCGGCCATGGCCGCATCTCGGGGATTACCACCCTGTGCATGTGCACCCACTCCATATGCACCTTCAACATCTTGAATTCCAAACAAAGCAATTGCAGGTCCATCTACACCGTGAACACCGTCCTGCGTCATGACGCCTTGACAAGAAGTGCAGCCGTGTACCTTTACACCAGGGGGCAGTATTGCCATTGACGCCAGAATTGAATCCGAACTGTAATGCTCGGTAAAGTACACAAACAGAAGCGAGGGATATCCCTTGATTTCATTTGTTAAATTATTAAACGCCTCCTGAAAAGCAGTCTCAGCCTTAGTGTCATTGCTCCACGATGTTGCGATCCGCATATTCATCTCTGGGTTCAGTGCTGGATCAAGGCCAGGCACAGGGTGTTAACGAAACGAACTTCTTTGCTGAAATGAGTCTAATCATCTAATCTATATCATGTAATTCGGCTTTGCCGCAATTGGCATGGTGGACAAACTGCGTCATACTTACGATTTGACTTAGGATGTTGCCTGTACTCTGCTGCCTTCCTGAAGCGTAGAGCTTCAAAGTCGAATCGAAGTACAAGTAGGCAAATTCGATACCGTCATCGAGAGACGCAACCTTCTGGCTGAGTCTAATGCGCGCCTGCAACAGGCCAGCACATTCCTGAAGGAGGATGTGGTGCGTAGTGCGCTTTCGGAGCTTACGCTTTAACAATGATTTGGGCATGTCTTCCAAGTTAAAAATGTCATGCAATTCCAACGGTCGAAATGCTGTGGGCACTCGTTAATGCATTTCCAAGGTAATACATCATGCAGCACACACGCGCCTTTCCCCATGCGGCTACACGCCGACCTTGAAGGGGCGGTGCGTGACGCTCACATGCTGACTCAAGGCTAGCGCTCCACTGCCAGCCAAACTTCTGCCCAATAGTTATCGAAACACCAGCACCGGGATTTTTGTGTGGGTCAGAACCTTTTGGGTCTCACTACCCATCAATAATGCGCGCAAACCGCGTCGACCGTGCGAAGCCTGGAAGATCACGTCGCACCGCTGTTCTTGCGCTACATTGATGATTTCCTCGTACGGGTGCTCATTCACCCGATGCAACAATGCGTATTCCACGCCCGCTTCAGAAGCAGCATCCTTAAGCACTTTCAAATTACGCAATGCTAGTGCTTCAGAATCTTCCTCGTAACGATCAATGGAGTCGGCGAGCATGGCTCCGTCCATAGAGAAGTAATGGTAGGGCATGGTAACCGCCAATCCAGTAATTCTGGCATTGATTTCTTTGGCCAATTTAACACCATTGGTGATGGCCGCGTTCGATAAATCGGAGCCATCTGTGGGAATCAGAATGTGTTTAAACATGGCCATCTCCTCGGGGGTTACAAGCGGAAGTTCGTAAAACCGCGCGCACAATTCGCTGCATAGGGCGCAAGAAGGTCACCAGACTTCCGATATGGCAGCCTCTGGATCGCCTGGCGCAACCTGTAGACCAATGGCGTTCAGCGATGGCAAATTATCGGCACAAATCAGTTCATTTACAAATGGAGCGCAACGCCTACTGTAGGATCATTTTTATGACATGACCACGTGCCCGTCATAAACTGCCGACCGACAAGCGGAAAGCCAACTAATACGTTGTGCTGCATGGACAGTCTGAGCTCAACCGTGTTTGTGCAACAGCGCCCGAATTACGCTCAGACTAACGAGTGGATTTGAATGTGCCTCTTGTACCTTTTCCAAATCAGCCGCCGCAAGCCGCAAGCCACCCAATAGCTCTTCATAAGCAGCGCCCCTTCGCAGGGTCCTGATCAAGGATGCTGCATTCCGCAATTCCTCTTTAGAGAACATGCTTTGCACATCCGTATCTTGCAGCGGGTCTTCATGAGGGTTCTCAGACTCCCCTTTTTGTAAAAGCCCGGCCCATATGTTGTCAAAGATTATCTTCTTGGATTCTTCCATGGCGAACTGATAGCCTCCATTAGTGGCCCATGCCGCTGAGCTGTCGTGGCTGGCGCGCTGTACAGCTGCGATTGGCGAGTTGCTCTCTATTTTGTGCGCAATCTGACATAGCCTTTACCTGCTTTCACATGTAGCTGGATGGCAAATTCAGTAGTGTTTCCAATACCTTCCCTTGCAGTAATCGACTCAAGAACAGGGGTCGTTCAGCGTATAGTAATCGGATTGGTGCAGATTGCGCCAGCGCCTAGCCGATATTTAGGACGCACAGACTAGCGAAACTGATAACCTGAATGATTGACATGCAGCGTTATGTTGGTTTAGTTGACTCTGCATTTTAATTCGAAAGAATCTCGGTTTTGGGGCAAATAATAGATAGCCAGGTAGCGGCGCGTGAATCGCCCCGGGGGCGATTCAGAGACTCAAAGGTTTTCCCCTACTTCAGAAACGACATATGACCGTGCCGGATTCTCGCATGTCGCTCCCGATTTCGAAGCGACGGTACAACTTCGTTTACATTCTCCCAGCAGCGAAGGGCTGGTTGCAGTCGTTGCAGCCGCAAGTCAACGCCCCGCGAGGCGGACATTGAGTTTATGGAGTGCCAATGGAGCCTTGGTGGGTAGGCAACTGACGCTAAGGCAGCTTTACCGCTTCAATATCGGCTTTAACACCAAATCCTAGTGTTTTGACAAAGGAAACGTGGTGCCCACGCGTGGTAATGTTGTCATCATGCACGGCGAGTCCAACGCTGTAGATTCTTCCTGCTTTGAGCGTCTTGTCATCTGCATTTGTTAGCCCCAGCGGTCGAATGATGACCACAGTCCACATGCCGTCCTTCCAATTGGCGATGGCATTGTTGTCCGCCGCCGACCCCATGGCATCCTCTCGGCTGAGAACGTAGTCTGGAATCATGTCACCTTCCTTCCATTTGATATTGGAATCGAACGGAAGTGCGTTCTTTTCACGGATGAGAAAGTGGTCAGCCTTGTACAACTGGTCTGCGGTGATGGACTTGTAACCCACCTTTTTTTCGTCCCACATGTATCTGGGCGTATGCGTTTTTGGGTCTGCGTTGCTGGCAAACATGTCTTTTCCTGCGTCAGATAGACGCCACTCCAGAACATACCCGTCGTCAGCCATGCCGACACCGTTGCTTCGGTGTGCGCGCCATTGAATGAGATCCACGAATTGTTGTTCTGCTTTGAGTTTTACCAACTCCTCCACTGTCTTACCGGTCTTCCAATCTAACGGATCGGTACGGCTCACCGGAAGGTACTTACGTACGTCGCTTTTGCCGATAGCCGCCATAAGCGGATTGGCGGCGACCTCGTCCTTGGTGAATGGGTGTCTGCTGTCGCGTTGCCCGTCGTGACAGGTAAGCCAGCAACCCTGCGCAGCAAAGTCCGGAACCTTTCCGTCGTCAATCATGATGGCGAGACGATCTTCGTAAATGCCAGGTTGCAGTCCATCCTGAACCACCTTATCCAGCTTGGGATAGCCATAAACCTTCCACTCTTTGCCATCAAAACGCAGGTATTGGTGCTCAGTGCCAGGGTATGGGTTCTTTGTCTTCCATTGAAACCGCAAGTAGGCATTCTTATCGTCAAATGCAGCTTGAGCTTTGAGGTCAACGGAGCCATTTTTACCAATCACTGGCGTCGGCTCCAAGTCACCACCCTTGACAAGTTTTGCACCGAACTCTTGTTCAGCGTCAGACTCATCGTGGCAGTATGCGCAGGCGACACCTTTTGTGGCTTTAACGTTGCCACCGTGAGCCTTGCTACGCGTCCATTCATAGGTCGTTTGCCCTGGATAAAAGAGAGTAATCGTCGCTGTAGGAATCTTAGTCCAGTCAATACTGGTAGGTTCCGCCGCAAAAGCAAACCCCGCAAGTATCATTGCCACACCAAGTGATGCAGGCATCAATTTCAAAACCTTCATCTCAAATCTCCAAAAATTGGCAAGTGAAATCACGACGAGATTGAATACCTGCATTAGCTTGGCACGACCAACCCAATGGTCTACTTTGGTACGTCACCTGGTTCCGACTTAACGGTGTAATCAATACCAATGTCTGCGGGAGTCTTCATTTTGACCACCTTGATGAAACCGTAATCCATTTTCTTATGGCAACCGTTGCAATCAGCAATTGCCTTGGTGTATGCAGCGTCAAAGCCTTCAAAGTCCTTGGCCATTATTTTGTCGTTTACATTGGCAAACTTCTCTTCGTAGAACTTTTTCCAGATGGCGTACTCATCTGGTTTGGTGAGCTTGGCGGGGTTCAATGAACCATTCATGTACTTTGACATGTATGCAGCGAGAGCCCAGTTTCCGTCCTTGGCAGCGAACCATATATTTTGAAAACGATCACCAACCTCACGCATCGGGATGGCAAATTTTGGAATGGCCGCCTTGAGTGCGTCCAGTTGAGCCTGGGTATCCGCATCTGCCGCCATGGATGGCGCACTGCCGATCGATAGAAAAACACCCAGCAGTGTTGCAGCAACTACTTTCTTCGACATTTCAATTCTCCAAATAATATTGGGGTCTGCCCAATGCAGTGGTTCAAGCATATGAAAGCAACCTTGCTTCTTGTGGGAAGCAGACCAAAAGTTGCATTTGACCGGCAGCAACGCTGCCAATCAATTTGGTTATACGCTTGGCGAGTTAGAAGATGTTGACCGAGATCAAATGCATGCGTGCAGCCGCACCAGCCATATCGTAGGTTGATAGACCACAAGCCTTTTCAAAGCGATACGGTCATGCGAGGTCATTGACTTAAAAAGTCAAGCTGTTGTCAGCTTTGAACAGTCGAACGATTACGACGCCGTACTAGAACTGCCAGCATCGCCAGCTTACTACCATGCTTAAAAGGAACTTCCTCGTTGCAAAGGTTCGCTGAAACGGCTACCGATTGACTAGATATTTTGCATTGAGTATGTCTTAAAAAATTGTGAATACCGTTCGAGTGACGGCTATCGCGTCCTAGCCGAATTCTGACAAGGACTGACTGCAGTCGTATAGCATTTCAATTTGGCTAGCCAATACTGACATCCGCCAATTTCACTCCGTAACTACTGAATGGGTAGGTGAAGTGCCGTACGTATGGCGCCGATGGGTACGTTGCAGATGCAGGCTGAGCAAGATCAAAAGGAAATCGATTCCAAGCGAGCCAACGTAGACCGGTACGAACGATTGCTGCTGTTCTCGCAAGAGGCCACCAAGCAAGTTTCCCAGCATGGAGCCGAGCCCCAGCATGACATTACTGGCAGCAAAAACTGCTGTTGCCTTGTTGGCGTCAAAGGACAAACTGACAAACGCGGGAACCAGTCCAAAAATGGCATTAAACGACAAACCGAAGAGGCCGGCGCCGATCAGCACCTCCCAGATGTACGCATGGTCAAGGAACAGCATGGTGCTGATTCCCAGCAGAACGTAAGTTAGATTCAAGGACCTTGCAACTGTGATCCGGTCCGCCAGCGCTCCCATGGCGAATCCGCCAAACATCCCCACAAAGCCAATGGTGGACCATATCCAACCAGCGGCTTGAACAGTGTATCCAATCTCCTCGCGCAGGAAAGCGACTAGGTAGTTCATTGTCGGCATACATGCGATGCCATTCAAAAACATTAGCAAGACCACAGTGATCGCCAGTGGGTCGCGAACCGCTGCTGCCCAACCAAAGTCGCCATCCGCTCGCGCGTGACTGGCATCCCCGGCCCCTAGAACTTTCTGTCCAACCTGCAGACGCAGGAGGCCCCAGACCAACAAAAGGGAGGTCACTGCGGCCGAAAACGTCCAAACGGATTTCCATCCACCGGTCGGGAGCAATATTGGAGTGCTGAGTCCATTGAAGAACAGACCATAGGCCGTCCCGGAAGAGATAAGGCCCAACACTTTGCCTTGATGCCGCTCGGTGATTCCAGCTTGTACGACGGCCACCATTGGCACCCATACCGTGGCGGCAGCGCAACCAGCCATCACCATGAGAATGGCGATATGAAACACATTGGCAACCCAAGGCATGAGGCCAAGGCATGCACAACAAGCGAAAACAGAGACAAGAATGAGGCGAACCCCTCCCACGGCGCGAACCAGTCGCGCACTGGCAAATGCACCCACAAGAAAGCCAATTTGCGCCACACCAGTGATCCAACCGATCTCGGCATAACTCAGGAAAAGTGCGACTCGCATTTCCGGTAGCAGCGTCGAAAAGAGGTACACGCCAAAGCCATAGGTCGCGGCGATGAAACTGGTCAAAAGAATGGTCAACTCGACCGGGCCGGTTCTACTTGATTTTGGGCGTTGTAATTTCATGAATGGACGGTCCGTTTGCAACGACCCCTATCATGCCGCCCTCATCTCTCGGAGTCCAATGAAAACGCGGCACCCGATTGATACCTATATGGCATCAATCGCCAAACTCCGCACGCAACATCTACAACCCAAGAACGCCGGTGCAACGATGCGAAGACGGCCACTTCCTTTGGGTCAGTTCAGAGTACTTGAACTTTCGATCTACCGCACAGAAATTGGCCGTGACGCAGAGTGCAGTGAGCAGGCAGATTTAATGTCTAGAGGAGGAAGTTGGCGTCTCGCTGTTTGTGAGGCTCACCTGAGTTGTTGGGCTAACCCGCGCTGCTACACTATTTCTGCGTGCCGTCGTCCCCTCACTGGAACGGGTTGAATCCTCAGTGCGTCTGATCCGTGACCATGTGGGCATCGCTTGCAAGAATGTGGTTAGCATCAGTGCCAAAATTCAGAGAGTCGCGTTGCAAGAGCTCTTCCTTGCTCGTGACCGAGTTCCAGGTGGCCATCCTGTGTCTGCAGTGCATTCATTTACCGACCAAGCTACAAATACGCCAAAACAGGGGGGGACGCTCATGGGTCAACAGCCCTACAACATGCACCAGCATGCGTTCGATTTCGAGGAAAGGACGCAGAGCGGACAATGGACGAAAAGTCGCGTCTCATGCCCACAATAGACACCATCAACTGGCATTTTTGCAAGAGAACCATGAAGCTGGCCAGCGCAAGCCTGGCCAGCGATCGGCGTAAATGGGCTATGTCAATAAAGCGTTGCCAAAACGATCCCCAGCGGCAGACGCATCAATTGGATTCACAATGCGGAGGAACGTGGCGACGTTTTGAATACTTCCCAAGGAGTCAGGATACGCTTATCAGGCTAAACGTCTCCCATGGGCCGAGTGCTCTGGCATCGGTGTGGATAGGCTTTTGATTTGCCCCTTCTCCCCACCCTCCGCCGTTTACTGCCGTTAGGTAATAGCCCGCAGTAGTACAAATCGCATATGTCCCATCTGCTTGCTGCTCGAAGATGAGCCTTTCCCATGAGTCGACCCAAGTCGCATCGGTATGCAGCGGACTGCTGGCGTCATTGGCCCCCCCCATGCCACCACCGTTGACGGCCGTGACGTAGTTGCCATTGCTGGTGCGCAATGCAAATGTTCGCGACTGCGCATCAATGGGAACCAAGACGAACTTTTCCCAGGGACCTACGGTGCGGCTATCTGTCTGAATAGCCACATTGCCACCGCCAAGGCCACCATTGTTGACCACGGTCAGCGTGTGACCGTTAACCGTCCTGATAGCCACGACAGGTTCAAACGGAAAGGGGTCGGGACCGGGCGTGGGATTTGGTCCCGGTTCCGGCTGTTCTGGCGGTAGGTTGCAGATTTGAATGGCGCTTGCGGAATCCGAGAGCAGAAAGCCGAATGTGGCCAGCAGGATCACGATTTCGGCGACAAACGCCATGCCGTCGGTGGCCAAGGCCGCAACGATAGTTGCAACTCCGGTAATTCCGTAAAGAACCATCTCCCACCATTTGAGGCTATCAGTGAAGGCCTCAAAAACTGCGCCCAGGCACCCCCCTGAATAAATGGTTTTTAGTATTTCGAAAACGCCCCACGCAATTTCTGAGGTGGTGGCGCCTTGGGCAGCTAGCCTAGCAATGATGATTTCTATTTTCGACAGCACTGGCGCCACGGCATTCGCCATCGCTTGAACAGTGCTGCCGCTGACTCCCGCACGCAGCCCGACCGCCCCAACTGCCAAGCAAACAACGTCGAATACCACATACCCAACCGCCAATTGACATCCGGAGATCGCTGCGGCTGCCGCTACGGACCGCTGTTGGAACTTTATTTTGCTCCAGTCAACGGTCATCCCGGCCGTGTTCTTTAGCACTTCATCGAGCGTCAGTGCCTGAATTCTCGGATTGTTGGGATATAGGTTCTTGAAATCATCCAGTTTATTTTCGGTCAAGTTTGTCATCAGAAGCTCCATGTGAGTTGATCTATGCTTTTCCGAACGACGCTCCGTTTCTGACGGATGAAATTGCTGTTTTTATAAGCAAATGATATTCCCATCTGCATACTAAAGACTAGCACGCAGCACTCAATCCGAGGAACGATTCCATGCCTTCTTTGGAACATGACTTGTGCTTCGTTGGAACGAATGCGCAGACACTTGAAAATCATCATGACCTGTTCCCCTGTATACAAATTAAATTTCGTAACGCTGTAGCTTTTAGGAAAGTGGCCTTCTCTTTGAAAATAGGTAAGTCATTGCCGTAAAGCTAATGTCGAAGAGACTCTTGACTTGATCATCTAGGCATCGAACTGGAGCTTCAATGGAGGGGGAAATGCTCTTGAATTGTTGTGTTGGCTTTGACGTTGCTAATGATCAATAAATACGTTTGCGCAGAACGCTTTGAAGGGAATTCGCACGTTATTCGTGGGGCTTCAAATACAACTACTAAGAACATATGCGCGACGGACGTTTTGTTCGCTACGCAATTGATTGTCGAGTTCGAATCAACCATCATGTGTTCTATCGCCAGAGCGCAGATGACTACGAGAATAATTCATGAGCCCATTTCACCAATCTGGTACCGGCGAACTTCAATCTACTTAAAGGAATGGCGTCCGATATCTGGAAGATTTATTTCATGATTGCCGCCAGAGCCACCGTAGGGATCATCGAGACAGCATGTGCAAAGGCTAGTTTCACGTGGCCCTGGTTGATTTGCAATACACGTTGACGCCGCCTGCAGAGGTTGTCAGCAGGGAACCACTGTCGTATCAACGGTCGTCTTGCACCACTACTGCAAAAGTCCTTCGCCTAACATGGAGTGCATGCCCTATGACCGGTCCAAAGCAAGAAAGCCACACTGCCCACGCAGTGCCACCGGCAGACCCGGTGCATGGAGTAGTCAGGCAACCTACATGCTCCGGCCAACGTGTTCTACCAGAAAGTCAATCAGGACTCGGCATTTGGGCGCCAGGAAACGATTGGGTGGGTAGAGAACGTGTGCAGTTCCGTGATAGTTGGCTTCAAGCTCCCACTCGGGAAGGATCCGCAATACGGTCCCCTTTTGCAACACATCTCTGGCCACGAAGTCTGGAACACATCCCAATCCAATGCCTCTGAGAACGGCCTCCAGCCGCATCTCGCTGTGATTGGCTACGTAGCGGCCCTTGACCACCACGTCCTCAACCTCCTTGCCCCTCTTAAATCGCCACCAGTTGTCCCTGTCCCGCTCGCCAATGTAGAGGCAGTTAATCCCCACCAGGTCTTTGGGATTCTTGATGGGATGGTTGTTCTTGAGAAATTTGGGGGAAGCGCACAGGATGTGCTCGACCTTCATAAGTGGTCGCGAGGCCAAATTCAAGGGTGGAACTTTGGTCAGTTGGACTACCAGATCAACCCCTTCCTGAATGGGATCAACCGATTTGTCAGTAACGATTAGTTGGACATCAACGTCAGGATACTTGTCCAGGAAATCAAGTATCGCGGGGTGCAGAATATGCTTTGCAAAGGCTTTCGGAGCGGTGAGCCGCACCATGCCTTGCGGTCGCTCCATGAATTTCGCCGTCACCTGCATGGCACCTTGGGCTGCTTCCACGAGCTCGCTGCATTTGTGGAAGGCCTCCATACCCACATCGGTGAGCTGCAATTGACGGGTAGTACGCCGAATCAATTGCGCCCCTAGTACCTTCTCGAGCCGGGTCACCTGTTTACTTACCGCCGAGGGGGAAACGTGCAAAAAGCGTGCGGCAGCCGAGAAGCTGCCTGACTCCGCTACGCGAACAAAGGTCACCATTTCAGGCAACACGCCCAAGAATTCATTATTTCCCATTAAGAAACACTCCCTTTGCAGCAATACCTGTCATCAATATACCTGCGAAGAAGGAGCATTGCCGCTTCGTGAAACTTTGTGCCAAACAAGGCAATACCGGAAAATCATTGGGAAGTCAACCTGTATGGCGTAGCGCTGTCACTCAACCGACAAACTTTGTTAACTGCAACCAGCCTGGTCCTGCCTTTCACCATGTGGCAGTCGCTGATGCAGCGACAACGCGTCATTGGCTCAAGTCCAATGGCTGACTGGGGGTTCCCTCGTTTTCAGTGCAATAAGTGACGGTACGCAAAGCTAGCACTGGCGCGGGGGTGGTCTGGGTAGATCGTTGATTTCATTGACTTTCCTGTTCACTTTGCAAACGGGTATCGTGACCGCCCACTAATGGGGTTCACGACGCAGGGCTTGCACACAACGTTTTTGGGGATGTGTGAGCTCCCCCGCGATATCAGCGACTTCGAGATGAAGGCGTTTTTCACCTTCGATGGTGCCGAGCGCGACGCAATCAATGCACGCCGAGACGATTCCCACAAGCTTGGTCTGGCGCTGCATATTGGTTTCCTGCGCATGAGTGGGCGTTTGCTCGGTGCCTTTCGTGTAATTCCAGTAGCCTTGTGGCGCCACCTTGGCAACGAGCTTGGCATTGCAGCACCAGAAGTCGCCTCGCTGAGAGCCATGTATGAACGCGGGCGCACGCTATTCGATCACCAACAAATAGCCTGCACGGCCCTTGGTTTCCAGTGGATGAGCGAGCACCAGCGCCGCTCACTGGAACGTGAACTGCGCGACGACGTGGCTCGCTGCGCCGACCGCGATCAGCTGCTTGTGCGCACGCGGCAATGGCTGTACAGGAACAAGCTGGTGATCGTTCACGAGCGTGCCATCAGAACTCTGATTACCAGCGCACTCACCCAGCTCGAAGTAGAAACAGGTGCTGCCATCTCCGCCAGCATCGATCCTGCACTCCTTGATCGATGGCGAACGAAGGTGGCAGAGCTACGTCCTGATGGCCAAACTCAGCAGAGTTGGCTATGGGCTGCACCGGCCAAGCACTCAACCCGCCAAATCAACGAGGTACTCGAACGTATTGATTTGCTCTCCGACTGTTATGTTAACTAGCTCCCATGCATCAACTGCAGTACAAATACGAGAGTCGCGCTGCGGTCATCTTCAGGCGCTAGGCAGTAACAAGACCCACTACGTGCGAGAGCACCGCCCTACGAGTTCACGGGAAACAGAATCCGTGACCACCAAGAGTGACATGAAAAGCGATCAGTACTTGCTATCAAGAATGGGGGCAATTGTCGCGGCAGTCTTGCGAAAGACCACTTCTCCGGTGGGCACGTGCACTACTCGAATTTCTTTACCGAAAGGCAATGTGTAGCTCTTTGCAACCATTACCACCGCCATCGATCGGTCAGCAATGTACATGGCAATGTTGTTGATGCCGGTCACCTGAGGCCCAACTATAGGGTGGGTGCTTTTAATCCGGTAGCTCATTGTTGTCATCCCTGTTTGTTTTGAAGTCGGCAGGAAGCCTATTGAACACTTCGTCCCCCACAACGTGTACACCAGTCGTGCACGACTGCTGTAGCAGTCGTACAGAAGGTCTGTACAAGTCGTAGCGTCGAAAATCTCCCACAACACGTGCACGACTGATGTAGAAGTTGTGTAGACGTCGTACACAACGTCTGTACACGTCGTGGCAATTCTCAACTCACCACAACGTGTGTACGACTGCTACAGCAGTCGTACACAACTTGTACACAGCGTCTGTACACGTTCTGGGTAAATATTAATCTCTGAGGCCAATAAAAATGCATTGGCAATGTGATGACAAATCACCACTTTGGCTTCAAACCACGTGTTCTGTTTTGAATGGTTGCCAAAAATGGACTGGTGAAGCGTGCCAGACCTGGCTGAATCGACGATAAGTTAAGTATAGAACCGTTCTCCAGGGAAACTTTTTTCTCACTTTTGGACCTCCGGGTTTGACCACGGAAATGATACGCAATTGGCAAAATCTACTGTTCTCAAAAATGTGAATTCAATAGAGAGGCGACTTTTCTGCAAGCAACCATGCGGGTTTCCGGCTGATTTTCAAGATTGTGAAAGATTAGCAGAACTCTTGAAAATCATTGACGCTAGCAAATTACTTTGATAGAGTAAGGCTTCATTTCCACGCTGTGGACTATTCCCCTCAGGGGACCGTTTGCCATAGGCCCTTCATGGGCAGCCTTGGCGAAAGGCACCGGGATCCGTGCCATACCATCAGCAGGTCTGCGGTCGTTTTGAACGAGCAGCTTGCTTACACCAGTCATCGTTCCGCCAAAGTCGCTTTGGTGGTTATGACTTGCCTAGGGTGAAAAATGCACACCCTAACCCGTCACGCGCACAGTTGCGAATTGGCGCTCTAGCTATGCCTTTGTGCCTCTGGTCAGTCTTCCCAGTTCTGCGCACGGGTTGCGCACGCCCAGCTTTTCTTTTTCGTGGCACCTCTGTTAGTACGTCTGTGCGGCCTTTGTGTCGCCCAGCTTGAACGCTTAGGACTACCCGACGAAAAGCACAAAGCGCCTAAACGAGCCGTTCATCCCGAGGTGGGTGGTGTTTGGATGGGGCAAAGTCCATTGGATTCCTGGTAGCAGGGAATCGTTCAGGGCATATGGAAACTATTTGAGACTTGGGTTAGCCGAAAGGCCGCCAATGGGATATGGGCAGAAATGTTCACTCCAATTTCTCTTTTACAACTTAAGAAACACGCTTTCCCTGATGCATTGAAAAATGGGTCTTGATTTAGGAGTCTTTGTAATGGTAACTTTTGATTCAGTTGGTAGATTAGGGCCATGGTTCGCCTGTTATTTCTGTTTGCTGGTTTTGAACAACTAAGCAGGCGGCTTCTTGACATGTTTGCCTCCGCCACGGACTCAACCAGCAACTATCTGAGAGCTGATCGGACGAAATTGACGTGAATTTGACTTTTGCGGGGTTGACTAAAGTACCTGAGCAGGCCGACGGATCAGCGTTCCATCTTGCTTTCTCAATATCCAGGTGGCCGTTAGCGCCGTGGCGTCATTTGCCTGCTTCATCGTCAAATTGAACTTTGCCGGATTGTCCCGTTCAGCAGGGTTCAAACCAAGCATGGAGGTTACTGTCTTTTTCTGAAAGCTCATACAAACTGTGGCTTGATCTGCGTTGTATTTGCTTATCGTCATTTCATAGCTGCACGTATTGAGATCAAAACTGTTCCCCACAAAGAGCATTGGAAAAGTTCTACTTACTCCTCCCAGACTTATCTCTAGTGCGATGCGATTTCCTTCTAGATACTTATGTACACGCGCGGCAAAAGGGCGACTTGCGCTCGTTCCGTTTTCGCGCGGCGACATGTAGATGAGACCTTTTCTCGAAGCCTCTTCTGACTGAATAGGCCACAGATATTCATAGCGCCTGAGCACCTCGTAAATCGATTTGGTATCTGCGTCCCAACCCACCTGCACAACGGCAGTGACGCCATTCGACGTGCTCTCCACCCACATGATTTTGGCGTTCACGGGAGCCATCAAAATGCGCTCCAGAACACCGGTGTCGATTTCCTCTTTAACAGCGGCCCATGCTGTGTCCTCTTTCTCTGCCAGTTCCAGCAGTGCCCCGGCACGAAAAGTTTGCCCCACCCGCTCCACGTTCGAGGCAAGGCTTTCCAGGATCACCGCTTGGCGCTTGAGCAGGTCTGCCGTTGTTGTAGGTGAAGCTTGCTGCCCCAACAGCTTTGTGACGTCAGCAAGGGAGCGCCGTAGCGTCTGGTTGTCGGCCGCCAACTGGCGGATTTTCTCAACCTTATTCCCATCTTCGCGCATAGCGGCAGCCCGACGGTCCAATTCAGAGGTATCTACCGTCACCATCCCGGTGACCACCAGACGCATGCTTCCGTCCTGCTGCAGCCGCACCTCGTCCTTGACACTATCTATCTGGACCAGCGAAACCCCCACGGTGCGAATCTCTTCTGTGAGCTTTTGACCGTCGGAAATCATGGTGGACTCCACGATCTGGCCCACTTTTTGAGACGCACGGGCACGCATCTCATCCAGGGCGGCCGCACGCACAGTCATGCGTGTGTCGCGCTCACCTAGGATCAGCTCCACTGACATGGGTTCTTGCCAAGTGGCTGCCGATGTCACCAACACCATCCCACTCAGGCACGCTGCAATCCACAGTCGAATCATCATCATCTGGGTCTCTCCACTACTTTGACACACCAAAGGTCCCGCGCGATGCCGCCGGCTGAGTCCTCAAGAACTACTTCCATGGCGCTTACTACACCCAGGCTAATTTCCCGAATTTGCTCTTCAAACCGACCGTTTTGCAACGACTGCGTCCCAGAAATCTCCACTCCTTCACGCCACTGCACCAGTAAGCGCGCCGCGCCGGCCATGGCCAAGCGCCTACTGGTGTGGGCATTGGAGGTTTTTGGTCCACAGTAGGTGCTGTAAAGAAGGCCACCTTCACGGGAGACACGTACATCCGACTCGGTCAGATGAGCGGAAACTTCCGCACCGTTCGCAGCGAGCCCACTGGCGCAGAGTGCGATGGCGGCCACACGCGCCCTGCCCGTCAGTTTCATGGGCATAGGTAGCAACCCACGTCAGGGCTGCGCCTGGCCACCGGCAGGCTCCACTTCCACTGGCGCAACCTGGCTGCGCGCCACAGGTGCCCCTTTCAGGCTGACGGCTGCATCATTAGCGACGGTTTTTCCTTCTAGCTTCCCACCCACTTGCGCCGTCATGTCCGCGTGTGATGCCACTTCCGATTGCCGCAAAGCCTGCTGATCGCGCTGCTCCTGTGCACGCTCGGCTGCGCGCTCCTTGAGCCGACGCTCCAAATCGTCAAAGGCCTTTTGCACTGTCACATCTACCGCCTCTGCCCGCTGCTCCTGCAGAACCCGGTTGAACTGTGCAAACGGGAGCTTTAGCAGCACCCAGGAATGGAACGTGCCTTGAATGGATTTGGCTTCTTGCTTGACGACTTCAAAGCCCACTACCGGCACGCGCGAAACCAACTTGTCGATTAATTGGGTGTATTGATTGGAGAGGCTCTGGTCATTTCGCTCCTGGGTGAAGCTGCGCTCACTGCCAGAGAGCTCCTGGCGGTACTGCTTGGCCAAGCCAAACTCCGCATCCAGCATCGCCTTCTTTTGGGCAACGCTCAGGGACTGGGACTCGGCAGCACCCACGGCATAGAAGCCCCCCGAATCCGGCTTGGGTGGCTGCAGTGCCCAAGACGGAATTCCTTCAATGAACGCTTCGTTTTGGACTTGGCGCTTCTCAGCCTTGGCGGCATCAGCCTTGGCCCGCAATTCCTCAGCCTTTAGCTGGTCGCGTTGAAGGCTTTCTGCAGTGGGCTTGGACGCGCAGCCCATCAGCATGGCTGCGCTGAGCGCTGACAGGGCAAGATGTTTCGTTTTCATAAAGGGCTCCTTTGAATTGATCGCTTGGTTTGAATTGAAAGCACAGCACATGAAGCTCGCGCGCGTCACCGAGGCTCTTTGGGTTTCGTGCGCCGCTCGTGGTAGCGGTGGTCTTGGGTGATGATGCGCACCAGGTCATCGACAAGCAACTGGTGTCCCGCGCCCAAGATGCGGTGAACGAGACTGCCGGGATCGAAATCCCTCAGCCTTGCAATGGCATGCACCGTGGGGCTCTGGAGTACTCCCAACTCGGATTGGTCGTGCGAGAGCACCACGGCCCGCAGCACGGAGCGAACCGGGGTTCTTTCGGCCAGGAAGCCTTGCAAGCGACTTGCCGCTGCATTGACCTGGGCACTGGGTCCCCTGCCCTTCTTGTCCGTTATGGGGAGATTGCGCTCAACGACATTGCCGTATTTGTCACTCTTGTCTCTCCACCAACGATCCCCCTCGCAATGCACCTTGCCATTGACATACTTGACCTCGATGGCAACCACCCCGTCCGGGCCAACGAGCAGCAGGTCAATTTCACCGGCAGGATTCCTGTAACCCGAGATAGCCACCCATTCATCACCAAGTTGCCGAGCAAGTGCATCCAGCGCGCGCTGCTCGCCATCACCACCCGCGTTCCAGACGACTTCGTCGCGGCCCGCAGCCGCTATGACCGGAGCCTTAAGGGGCGCAGAGAAGCGCATCACCATGCGCGCAACGATGCTTGCCAGCCAGGCGAAGTAGCGTCCTTCCTTGAAGTACTGCCGTGATGTCGCGATCAGGGCCTGACTGCGCCCTGCCCTGTGTGCCAGTGCTGACTCATAGGTCCCAAGGGCGCGCGCATAGTCTGCCTGGCGTTTGCTGGCCGCAGCGGTGGCCTGGTCGTGGGTGTGGTCCGATAAAACGAGTGTTCTCATGAAAAATGTGGCGGTGAGTGAATAAGGTGGTAAACAGGATTTACTGGGCAGGGGCAATGGAGGGGCACATCGCGTCTGAAGGTTCAGAAGACCCTTGCAAAGGCGCTTGGCTGTCCAGCACCGCCAAAGCCATGCGCCCTGATAGACGATGGGACTGGTACAGGGAGATAGCTGCATGCAGTGCAGAGTCAGTGACTGCGACTGAAATTCGCAAGACAGTTGCAGCCAGTTCTGGGCGCTCCTTCAATACGCCGCTTGTTGCCACATGCGCAACCGCGCCATCCCGCGCAATCCAGCAAAGAAAGTCCATGCAATCCTCGGGCGATAGACTTTTATCCTGCGCAGTCACCCAGGCACGTAGAGGGCCACCTTCCATTTGGAGTTGGTGCTGCAGAAAATAGTCTTCCAGTCTGCGGACAAATGCATCCGCCTCACTGGACGTGATACCGCGCCGGCCCTTGATCTGAAAGTAGAAGCCCGCATCACCGTGCCCATCGGTCTGGGAGTCCGATTGCCGCTGTGGCGACGCCTTGTGTGGACGGCCCTGCGGATGCGGGCGCAGTCGCTTTGTTTTGGTAGGGTTCATTGGTCTTTGCTCTTGGCAGTCCTTGGAAATGGGCGGACGGCTGGATCACAAGGTAGACCTTTACCCACGGTGCCTAAGCGCGTTTTATCCAGGTAAGCACAAAACGTTGGGAAAAGTGAGAGCGAAGATGCGCTATGGGCACTCGCGCCCGAGTCAAGAGGACAAAAAGCTTTCATTAAGCGAGCGAAGTAGGGTACGCCCAACTGCGTGCCGATACGCCAAAAACGTGCGTGCTCCCCCATTGTGCGGCCTCCCTCCTAGTTCCCATATCCATGTTTTAAGGAAACCGCGTGACGCGATGCATGCGAGTCAAGCCGCGTCCGTTGCCTCCATACACCTTCAATTCGTCGCATTTCTTGATTTTTAAATGTGTGAATTAGTGTGTGTATGAATTAGTGTACATCAGCCAATATCGGCAGATGGCCATGTCCTTGCAGCAGATTTTCGGTAACCGCGTGCGTGAACTGCGTACAGCGCGCGGCTTTACACAAGAAGATCTAGCCGAGAAGAGCGGTTTCTTTCGGACCTACATCAGCCGCGTCGAGACGGGTGAAGCTAACCCGACACTGACCATGATCCACGCGCTGGCTGGAAGTCTTCGGGTGGATGTGACCGATTTGTTCGACACCGGGCCCATGCCTGACCTCCCGGTGAAGAAAACCCGACTGTCACGTGGGCGGGTGGTCAAGTAAGCGGCCTCCCGCGTGCCGGCAGCAGATTGATTGACGTTAAGCGTCGCCAGGGTCCACGATCTGAAGCTTGAACTCAAACCCCTCGAATGTCATGAGCATGCGGCCAAACTCCTCCCAGGACACCTCGCGCCCATCGATCACCAGCATGGGGGCACGGTTGCCAAACAGCTCTGATTCCTCTGACAGGTCCGCCTCAATCTGCCCTTGAACGTTCATATCTCTGATCTGTAGGCCAAACTCTCCGTCTTTGAGGTATTTGCTGGCCAGGGCGTCACGGATCTTCTGAACCATGTGTGCAAGTTGCGTGTACCTGTCTTCGCCGGGATCACCAATCAACCGAAACTGGTAACCACCAGGTGTGCCGTCCCTTAGTTCAAAGGCATCTAGCGTCACCATGGGTCCCAACAGTCGCGTCTGAAAATGGAAGGTATGACTGATGCCATCCGCATCGGTAATGGCTATCGGTTCGAGCTCCGTGTTGTCAAAAGCCTCGATGCCTGACCGACGGGCAATTTTTGCATTGAAACACTGTATGCACAGCAAAAGGGTACCGGACTCCACCGCAAAATGGGTGAGCACATGGCTGGGAGCGGACTTGCCACAGCGCTCACAGGAATTGATGTTCGTGTTCATGGGGCTTCCTCGAAGCGAGACATGTTAAGGGCCATTCCTTCGGCAAGACTTGCTGCTGCGAATGTGGCACCGCCCGCATCAGGTGCCAGTTTGACCCCTTGCTCTCTTAATTGGCTTGGATGACAAACGCATCAGGATCACACCGTGCCTTTTTGCTTGGGTCAGGTATTCGTCCTCTCCGACTTGCGCCACACAGAGTGGATCGAAATCACCCAAAACACTATGGGCTATACGCTCCAACTCTTGTTGGAATGACCAGAGTGTCTCGCTGTTCAGGATGGGCGCGCGCAACTCCAGGCCAAGCTTTGGTGCCACCATCATGGTACGCACCGTGTCGCCATTGCTGTTGATAAACACCTGCAAGTGTGCGCCGTCGGCCCTCAAGGCGATCAGCATGTCTTTAAGACGCAAGGATCGCAGACCCATCACACCAAATGCATAACCACGATGCAGGTAGTGCGCACCATGCCCTTCGGCCTCGGCCCGCAGATCCGGGTTCAAAAAGATTGCATCGGCATACTCAATGCTTGCACTGGTATGGTCGTTCCAAACCTCGGCATGAACCTGAATGTTCAGGTCGTCCAAACGGCCAGATCGCATCGGATCAGCGACCTCGACTCCCAAAAGAAACACCTGTCGCCATGGCGCATCGGCTTGGGCATAGAGCTGGCAGAATTTAGGGCCGCCCACCTGGCTTTTGGAGTACCCTGCCAATTGGATCAAATGTCCACATAGATCTCTGGGAGGCAGCGCAAAGAGGGATCGGTGGTCATAGAAGCGGGAATCGAAGACCACCTTGCGAGCTTTCAGGACGTCCTGTATGTTCTGGGCCAGTTCCTTGAGTGCTTGGCTGTCTGCGCGGTCCAAGGCAAAGGGCTTTTTGGACTTGGAATGCATGCGAACGGACAGCGGCAGCACGACGGCCGACAGCACCCGTGAGTCCGCCTGCCCGTCTTCGCCTTGGCCCCCTTCCACTTCAAAGTGCTCGCTGCAATAGCGAACGATAGCCAGCAGACGTTGCGCGGTGGCTTCATCTTCGATTTGGCCAAGGGCTGCGGCGGTCATATCCATGCCCTTGCCGTGAAGTAGCTCCTGGCCCACTGCATGGCGCGCCCGGCTCAAGGCCGCAGTGTTACTGCCAGCAGAATCCTGAAGCGTCTCCATGTCCAGAATCAGCTGGTTGACCTGTCGATCGAAAAGGTTGCTCATGGACACAATAAATCTCCCTGCATGAATGTTGTAGTTTGTTGGATCTGCAATCGCATTTGTAAATGCGCATTAGGTGAATACTCGGGCAAGGAAGGCCAGCACCTGGCTCCAAGCAGAGGACTTTTTTGTATCCAGATGCACAGCATCTGATTCAGATGGTGTGTTTAGAACGGAGCGAATGTCCAACGCCGCCAAGTCAATGAAGCGCTTGCGGTCATCTAGGAATCCCAGTTGGCAAGCTTCCACGCGCGGGTTTTCACCGCCATTACAGCGGGTGTACTTGCAACCCGGTGTCAACCCAATGAACCGTTTGATCTGCTCCTGGTGGTCGGGAAGTACCCAATGGTGCACTGGGCTAATGATGTAGATGGGGTTCGCATTCCAGTCCTCCACCTGATAACCCAGAGACTCAATGAATTGATTGAGTTCCAGGCAGTTCGCGCGCAAGGTGTGCGGTGGCACCGAGTGGAGGAAAACGGCCTGGTAACCTGGGCTAATGAGGATCTGAAAACCTGGCGGTGGTGCGGTGGGCATAGTGGTTCTTCATTGCATAGGGATGGCGCCTTGAAGGGCCTTTGGGCGGTCACTCAGAAAGTACCAAGTTCACACAGCAAGCTAAGTGCAACCGGACTCACCAGTCTTCCCGGTGATCGGCGCCATGGAGTGTGGTGGTCCCTCTTTTCTGACGCGGGCCGGTGACACGTGTCCACGACACAGCCGCGAACTGAATCGCTGGCTGCCCCGTTCGCCCATGGGTCGGCGCGCAATCACCACGGTCTGTTCTCGCATCTAAAAGCAGATGCGCTGACCGGCGCGCCAACGTGACCAATTCAATGCGGGAGGAAGGACAAGCATGGTGTCCTTTCCCTTTTCTCGCAAGGCTACTTGATAGGTCTGGCAGGTGCGTGCCTTAAAAAACTGAATGCTGCACGGGCGTGGTATGCGCTCCCTCTGCATGCGCGTGATCTTCGGCTGCTTGAAGGGGGCCAGATGGAAGCATGAACGCCTGCGCTGCGCAGACTTGCTACTAACTGAACTGTGGGGCATGTTATGACTCCTGTGGATGTTGATTCAGGAATCGTGCAATTCTTTCAATGCCGCCTAAGCGCATTTCGCGCTTGCAAAAGCGTTGCAAACTTCAAAACCTCAATCATCCACTTCACTGGTCAAAATCATTCGCGGCTGGAGGCCACATCGGCGTTGTTGGGCCTTATGCTGCCGATCTACATTTCACTGTTTGTGATCAAGAGTGATTGGGATTGGGACAGAATTTGCATCTTTGAGAGCGAACAGAGTCTTATAGGCATAGGATCCAGTTTCCTCGCAGTCACGGGCATCGAAACAGGCACACACCTGTGCCGACCGCGCACGCCAAGTTGTAATCAATGTGGCCGCAGAAGTCACAATGTCGCCCATCAACGGCCATGCTTTGGAGATCAACCCGCTCCAGAGAGAACATCATTTCGGAGCCAATGCTTTGGCCGAAAATTCGGACATGTTGGCGTAACAGGTGTTGATTCCAAGTGAAGGCTGGGCCGTTCCGAAATGATTTCCAGCTTCAACTGAACCAACATTTAGTCAAGTAATTCATCTTGATGCAAAAGGGGATTTTGGTCTGGACGCATCAAAGACCTAACATTTGCTTTTGCAGCTTCACCCGCGCCATGGACATCCAACAAAGACTGGCACTCTTGAAGTCGTCTCAATATGGTTTGATGCTCCTGATCAACAAAATTCCTTGACTGTTGGAGGACGTGTTGACGGTAATCCCTGGTTCCAAGCACACGATTGACCAAGACAATACCTTTAAACCATTCCTCCATCCCAGCTCGTATGCGACATGCGTCAAGCGGGGGCTGCCAATGGTAGCCAACCCAGACTGCCTTCGTATCCCACTCCACACAAATCCAAAGTGGCGCAATATTGATGGAGCCAACAATTTGCACATTCCCATATGTCCGCAACGCTCCATTTGCAAACGTATTTTTCATGGAGTAAAGCGAAGTATGGCTATCGACCATGTCTTCATAACTGACACAATATCCTTTGGATTTTGTCGCTTCATTTCTTTGCATAGTTATTTCCTTTAGCTAAAGGTATGAGCTTATTCAAAAATACCAAATTCGACAAATCTCGCCGAGTTCGTTGCGCAACCATCGCTTCAGCAACGTCGCTCTAGTTGAACGGACCTTGCAGACACAAATCGCGCCACACGGCAGCGCTTGGGCTCAGTGTGATTGACTTCATTCTTGAATTTGAACACGCCACTTTTTCATGGAATACTGAGGCAGCAGGTCAGCCAAATTTTTTAGACGTTGTCATTTATCACCAACCAGGAGCCGACAATCTTTGGGTCACGCTGTCCGATTACAAAGTGGTCAGAAAAATTGATTTACGGGATATCGAAAACTGCCGTGGGACACTCCATCGCTCTTCTATGCTTTGCAGAAGCCGCTTCGCCAAGCCTAGTAATGTCTATGCCACCGCGTCCTAACATCGACTAAGAGCTTGCTCATAAGCTCGCCGCTGAGCCAGCCCGCGTCGAAGATGCACCGACCGAAGACTTCATCTTATGCTGGCATGATTCATCTACCTCAGCGCCTTTTTCCTTCGAACATGCCGGGGAGAATTCCCACTTGACGTCCATTGCTGCGGTTCAATAAATAGCATACGATCCTTCGCTCAGCGCATCGGACATCCGGTGGTAGGGTTCCGAATGGCGCATCAAAAAAGCGGAGGATTGATGACTGACTATTTTCGTGGAGCGTGGGCGAGGACCTTAGTCTCGAGACTTCGATGCTGGAAAGTTCTGCTTCTTTGGATTCACGTCTGCCTTGGCCGCTGCTGGCTGCCGGCCGTCGTCATATCAGTGGAATTCGGCATTCTTGCCTATGTCCCTCAGGCGAAGGAAGTATTGTTTGCACTGTTCGAACCTTTCGCAATATCGCAGACGCCGTTATTCTTTGACCCCGGCCGGACGCTTCCCACGCTTTCATTCCTTTGCGTCGGTTTCGCGCTGTCCACTACGCTGTGGTACATGGCACGATTGTTGAGCACGGTTGATCGACGTCAATCCGTCCAACCTCGGCTGACATCATTCGGCGATCGACGGATTTATCTTCGAGCTGTCGTTTGGGTGCCGCGATGGTTCGGCACCGGCTCGTTGATATTGTTGTCGGCCAGCACACTCACGGCGGGCATCTTCCCAGGCACGCAGTCGATGCTAGTGCCAATAGGCTGTGCAGTCTGTCCACTGACAATAGCCATCCTCGGACAGGTCTTGATTCGACGGGCGCCCCGACAGCGCATGTGGCTATTTTCCGTAGCGGCGTTCTGCCTTCCGGTGGGGGTCTGGTTGCTGCTAACTTTGGGTGCACGGATCGGCACCGGGCAAACCTTTGTGATCACTCTACTATTGAACCTTTTACCAGCTCTGCTTCACCTGGGACTCATCTTTCGCCGAGCCCTACTGCGAGGCGTTTTCGGAGGTTCACGAAGACTACACCCAGCCGCATCTCGTGATCTCAACGACGTCAGTGGTCGCCTGCTGTCAATCGCGATCTGTACGGCCGGATTACTGTTTTTTGTGACTCTTACACCTCAGCTTCATTTACTGTCTTCGCCGGATGTGGTGCTTCTCTTTCTCGGAGCCTGTGCAACAGTGGGCACTTTGATTTCGCTCTGGTTCGCTCGAGTGGTACGCTGGACGCCCAGTATCGGCTGGGTAGCTGTATTTCTAGTGACCGCCGCCGTAATATTGGGCGTCGCCGATGAGTCCCTGGGATTGGAGCGATTGGATCCGCCGACCATGACGCCCTTCGCACCGGAAGCAGAGGCAGAGAGAAGTCCGCTATCCGATCGGGATGTCATTCTCAATGCCCATGGTGGTGGCCTGCGAGCAGCCTACTACACTGCTTCAGTGCTGGCCCGCGTAGACGAACTATCCTGCGGCAAGTTCGGGCAACGGCTCTCGACAGCAAGCGGCGTCTCAGGCGGATCATTTGGCATCGCGACCTACCTCATGATCCGCCAGTATCGCCTTATCCAAGGCGCCTGGACGGATTGCAGCCCCAGTGTGCTGAATTCAACTGTTACTTCCCAGAGTCTAGTCGACAGGGTGCTATTGAATGATTTTTTATCACCGGTGCTTGCAAACCTCTTTTCTGTCGATCTTCTACCGGTCCAGGCCCGCCGCGGCCAGGCTCTGTTGGATGGATGGCAGCGTGCAATAGTCGATACTCTGGGCAAAAGCGGGACTACATTCGCATCCCCGCTGTCAAGCTTGGGGCAGTCATTGGACGCCAACGGCATGAATCACCCTGGGCCTACCGTCCTTCTCAACTCCACCGTTGTTTCAACCGGAAGACGAATGGAATTTAATAACCATAAAGCTGACGCCTGTGGTCATTTAACAAGCATCGGAGAGGCGGTTCTCCACAGTGCGAGATTTCCGGTCATCAGCCCCGCCGGGTCCTGTCAGACAGCAAGTGGGCCCATTCAACTGGTCGATGGTGGCTACTACGACAACAGTGGTGCGGAAGCCTTGACCGAATATGTCCCGAATGTGCCGGACACGAAATGGCTGAACATCAATGGGAATCCACCAGAAGATGAATGCGCCTCACTGGATGGCTTGCCTTCATCGCCCAAACTGTCTGCAATCGCGGCATTGCTGGCGTCGCGCAAAGGGCACGCATCCGAAGCCGAAGATCGACTGAAAGATCTGGTCAAAAAATCGGGGGGAAGTGAACCTGTAATGCTAACTCTCAGCCTCGATGAGGCCTTCAACAGAACCATTCTGGACCGACAACAGCGCTGCGCTTTTGTACGGACGCTGCGTTCTGCGCCCCTGGGTTGGTACATGACTCGTACTACCGCTGAAGCTATGAACACCCCCATACTCTCTGCCGCGTCCAAGGTGTGTCAGGCACTTTCCCCCCTCTGCGGTAGCGCAAAGCAATGACGGCGCGCTATCCAGAGCGCTGTGCTCATTCTCAACATAGGTGCAAGGTCAATCGTGGCCACTGACGCCAGTGCTACTGTCCGGGGACTATGAGCAGTGCAGGTGGCTGATTCAACCGGTTGATGCAACACATTCGCTGAATATCTCAGCGGGCGTATGAAAGCCGGGCGTCTTTCGCGGCCTCCCGTTCAATTGTCTCGCAATCGCGTTGAGCTGCGGAAAGTCCTTCTGGGGCTGCAGTACCTATCCTGACTTCATAGGAACCCGACCTGCCAAATAAGACGCCCGAAAACTCCCATGTCCTGGAGTTGGAGCTCTACAAACGCGGGCAAGCTTCTAACTGGAAGTCCCGCCTGGCGGCCCTGGAGGATGCCCGTTTTGCACTTTCTGTCGACGGGAGGAAACTGTATGCAATGGAATGGACGCTCCCAGCTCTAGCGGCATCGAATTGTGAATGCGAGGGACTTCCCACTTTCCGGTAACGGCATCGAATGCCAAGACTGAATTGTGAAAGTCAATCTGAAACGCTCTTCAAGAGTTGGCCGCCCTGCTCTGGAACGAACATCCGCGCTATCACCGTGGAACCGAGGGCGGTAGGTTCCTGCGGGCCGTCGTCGATGCCGTCTGTTGGCACTGATTGGACCGCTATGTCCAAATATCGATCTCGGCTCAATCACAAATGGATTCTTCAACAGTGCGACATCGGCGGATTGATGCAGCCGCAGACAATCGTTCAGGTTGCTCACCGGAAAGAATTTTGTGCCCGCAAGCCAGTTACCGGGAAAGTTTTGCTCCCGAAGTTGGATTTGAGCAAACGCCAGCCTATACGACGAATCTATGCCTAATTTCAATTTCGGGTCACGGTTGTGGCGGTTGGTCACGAAGTACTCATCACTGTTGTTCTTGACCCAGAACCCCGTTCCAGAAACAATTTTTGGACTATTTCCGATGTCATCGCAGAATTCCATAACAATCCGATAAACAGCAAGGAACACACCCGGATTAATCCCGCTCAGACGGTCCTCCCTCTGCCTACCTTTTCCTGCTGAGCGAAATGCGCTCGTGCTTCAGGCCAAATCCTCGACCGGCCGGCGCATGTAATACGGAATCCGAACGGCTCACGCCAGCCGTACACCGTGTTTCGGCAAAATTTCCTGCGTGACAACGAAACGGTGCTCCTTGATGGCATCATGAAATTTTCTGTAGTCAGAATCTTCAAAAGCAGCAGACCATTGCGGCTTGGTCTCGCCATCCCCATTGTCGGAAATGCCCGTGGCTGCGAACTTCCATGAATTGATCCCTTTGGCAACGTAAGCGGGGATTTCTTCTGCGACACCTGAGACTTTTCCCGCAGCAATTGACCGCATGAATACATCCAACCTCTTATCGCCGTCATGATCACGATTGCTGGCCAACAGATCTTGCAAAGCAGCCTTGGCTTCAGGTGGCAAACCACGCTCAGTGTCATATTGCCGATTGCCATTCAAGAAACCTTGAACCGCCTTGCATGCCATGTCAGCGGCCTGCACAAAATCTGGCAAATTGTCGCGTTGAATTTCCATCAGATGCCCATTCCGGTACTTCCACGTCGCCCAAGGCATATCAGGAAAATGCAGTGCGCCACCATGCCCCAGACCTGAAATCACATCCAAACCGACTGCCTCAACGTTGTGCACGGTGTCCGCCAGCATATCCGTGAGCTTGTTCAACCAAGTGGTGTGGTCGTGATGGTCTCCTTCCAAAAACAACACGGTGTTGTGCTTGCTTTCGGTTCCGCAAAAACCTTGGTGTGCCCAGGTATCAACGTAGACATGGAGAGAGACACCCAGGCGATGCAAAGCGTTGTTTGCCTTTCGCCCATCAATGGCGCGCCTCACCATTTCCCGCGCAATCTCGCTGTCCGGTCGGCACACCGACTTTTCTTCCAGGGTATCGCCCTGCCCACCCGGCAGGAAATGAAACGGCGCCCAGATCACCCGATTCTCATCGTTCATCGCGTTCTTGTAATCGTACATGACGTGGGCACTTGCAAAACGTTCGAAGGTTTCTCCACCTTCAAAATGCAGGATTCCACGGGTTGTTGCGTCGTCCACATACTGACACGCATGGGCGACAGTCTGCGCTTGTTCGCGGCTCATTCCAGCCAACCGTGAGGTGACATAAATAACACCGTAGTGGAAATCAATGTTCATATTCTCCCTTTCAAATTAGTTCAATCTACTGTTCACGTTCTAAGTGGAATCGACACCTTGGGCTCGATAGCTTTCAAAACGCTATGCGAACTCAGGATATCGTCGTAAAGATTGGTGTGTTTGGGCGCGATGACGGTCAACACCAATGCATAGCGCACCAACTCTGCCCCGGCATTGGGAGTGGCTCCGCCATCCCTTGCGTTGTAGTGAATATCAAAGGTTGCACCTTCCAGACTGCTGCCCCTGAAGGTATGGCATGCGTCCAACACCGTCTCC
Source organism: Rhodoferax sp. GW822-FHT02A01 (assembly GCF_038784515.1). Taxonomy (NCBI): domain Bacteria; kingdom Pseudomonadati; phylum Pseudomonadota; class Betaproteobacteria; order Burkholderiales; family Comamonadaceae; genus Rhodoferax; species Rhodoferax sp. GW822-FHT02A01. The sequence goes on along the minus strand of NZ_CP152376.1, from coordinate 3,427,250 downwards.
CACTTTCCCAGGTCGTCGCGCTGTTCCTGTTCCGTACGAAACTCGGTTGTGGAGAAGAAAGATTTGGGCGCGGGCTCCTTGTCGGGTTTCTTCTTTCCGGCATGCGGACGGAAAGTGACACTGAGTCCGGCCTTGGTGTAAGCCCCCGTGTCCTGGACATCGACCGGACTGGCGTAGCAGAATGTGGCATGCAACTGCACGTTGCCCTGCAATTGGACAAGCGGCAGCGGCACCGGAGCCCGCAAAAACTTTCCTGGACGAAGCACACCTTGGTAAATGATCCGGGCCACACCGTCGCCGCACATGATGATGTCATTGAGGTCTTGCGGCACCCGTCCCCATCCAATATCCAACGGATCCGCAGAAGCCTCCAACTCCGGCGACTCTGCGGCATGGACGATCAGCGCCTTGACCGTGAGAGGCACCACCGCTTCGCCCAACACTGCACGGATGCCAACCGCCGTGCGCAACACATAAGGCGATGCAAAACTTGTTCCCATGGTTGCCGACAATTCCGGGCGTACGCCAGGAACGGCCACATGGAAATACTCTTTGGGAGATCCACCGAAGGCCACCACATCCGGCTTGCGGCGACCGGGATTACGACCTGGACCTCTGGCACTGTATGGCGCACGGGACCAACTTTTGTCCGTGCGATTGGACGCCCCCACCGACAACGCATTGACACAATCTGCGGGAACCTGCACTCGATTGAATCCTAGCGCCTGATCTCGCTCGCCATTGTTCCCAACGGCCACAGTCAAGAGAGTTTCACCATCGCTCAGTAGCGTGTCTATAACGGCAGTCCAGGCATGCACATCGTCGTCTTCAATGGACCGATCTGGCCCCAGGCTGAGATTCATGAACTGGTATTGACGTGACAGCAGCACTTCTTCGACGTGACCCAGCGTGCGATAGAGCTCGTAGGGATCTTCTCCGTCCGACAGTTCATCCAGAACCCGGTAATGATCCACGTAAGAATATGGGCGCTGCGCTTCTTCGCCTGGCTCTACCGGCCCAAACAACAGGGCCGATGTGACGCCGAGTCCGTGGTCCAGGTAGCCGGCGACATCAGCAGCCGCATCATCCGATTTGAAATAGTTGCTGACATAAGGGTTAAGCACATGGTGAGACGGCAAGCCGCCGTCCAGCACCGCAACCGACGGCTCATTGGACAAGGGTTGATTCCCTGGCAGCCTGAAACCCACAGAAATGGGTGTCCCCCTAGTGAGCGGTCGCACGCTGCGAAGCATGGGCATCGGACGGATCACGCGCATCAGAGTAAATCGCGCAAGCGTCTCCAGCCCGGAGGCATCCCCCTCGACCGGAACGAACATCAGTCCGCCAACCTGGAATTCGTACTTGGACGCCACGGTAAAACCACACTGGCGGCAGTAGGCCGCAAAACTGCGCCGCAATGCCTCAACCGACGTATCCGGGATCAAATGCAGTCCAACCTCGTACACGCCTTTTCCACGCACGGATTCCGAAATCTTGATCCGGTCCTCACTGGACATCAGCCCCAACGCCTCGATTTCAGAAAATTCGACACCCTCCTTGATACCGGTTTCCAACTGCTGCGCATAGGCCGGGAATCGTGCGAATGACTCTCGCGTTCCAGCAACAAAGATCTGTGTGGTTTCGCGCTGCTCAACAATCTTCTTGCGGGTGTCCTTCATTGGGGTCACTCTGACTGTTCGGCTTCCGACGGAAATCAGGCCAGCACCACGCAAAAGGCCCGTCGGGAAAAACGATTTGGCAATGTAGGCTGGGTGCAGGGTCATTTTGGCCACAGCAATATTCCCAGGACAAGCTGATGCTGGCAGATCTACGACCTGAGCCGCCATTCCCTGAATCTGGGGAATGAGTGTCGCCTTGGCCTCAGCCAAAGAGTAAGGATGCACTTTGGGTCCACCAGATTTTGGTGGCGGGATCTCATAGGTCAACACCTCTCCGCGCCCGATGATGAAGCGATTTGCCATGCATCAAACTCCCTTCTTGGGGCCGCGTCCCTTGATGGGGGATGGGCCAGCGTACTTTCGAATCGTGTCACGCGACACCCCTGTCAGGGTCATGATTTTGTTGTGTGACAGGGAACCTGAGCGGGCCAGCTCAATGGCCAACTGTTGCCTCGAAGGTTTGTCCAGGTTAGGTGCTCCTTTGATCGCCATATCAATGACAGCCTGCGCCGGATCAGAGTTTTCCAGCACCGTATGACGACGCAGCGCATTGATCGAACGCTCAACATCGGACAGGGACATGCCTTGGACCGAGGAGGTCAACAAATCAACCCATCCCTCAAAAGCATTCAGATCCGCACCCAGAAATCGCCTGACAGCTGCCGCCAACACCGCCGCTTGTGGCGCGTCAAACATCAACACAGCATCAAAGCGACGCCATAAAGCAGGGTCTATTAATTCTGGATGATTGGTCGCAGCCAAGAGCAATCCCGAGTCCGGCCATGCATCCACCTCCTGCAGAATGGCAGTGACCAGCCGTTTCAACTCCCCGACATCCGACTCATCACTGCGACGCTTGGCAATGGCATCAATCTCGTCAAGCAGCAAGACCGCTTGATTCTGCTTGGCATGGTCAAAGACTGCGCGCAGGTTGCTGCCAGTTTTACCCAGCAGACTACTCATAACGGTGGTCAAGTCCAATACCCACAAGGGTTTACCAAGCTGATTGGCAATCCAGCGTGCAGAAAGTGTTTTGCCCACGCCAGGCGGTCCAACCAGAATCGCGGAACGGGTGGGCTTGATGCCGTGGGCGGCAAGGCGGTCCCGCTCCTGCCGTTCACGTACCAGAGATTGAATCCGCACAAACAATAAGTCCGGCAGCAACGGCGCGGGCATCCCGTCAAGATCATCAAATACCCGGATGAGCGATTGCCGAGAATCCGCATCGACCGGCATGGTTGATGGTTCAGGCATGCTCATTCCACGCCGAAGAACGGCCGGACCGTTTGATCGCGTGCGTGATGCCTTAAGCGTCAAGTCAAGTTGCGACGCCAGTTCCGGACGAGCCACGCGGTACTTGCGGACCAGCTTGGCCAGCAGGAGCCGAACATCCTCATCAGCACCTTGGGAAGACAATCTAGCCAAATTGACTAAATCCTTCTCAATTTCATTAATTTCGTCAATTGTTTCCAAAATGCCTCTTAGGTAAGCAGATAAACTTCAGATTTAATTGACTAATTATATGGCTATTTCTAAGAATGGCGGTGAATTTCGTTTTTTGCACCATTGGGTGTGGATGTTGTACTTGATTCCATGTGTCGCTGCGCTCAAACTCAACCCAAGCGGCCCTGCTTGGCCTAAACGAGAAAGCCTATGACCTTGTTCAATTGACCTGCTGTCAATGTGCTGCTCAATCACGCCTGCGCGCGACGCTTCATGCCCGCAATGACTTTGATCTTCCTGGCCAGTTCCTGCGTGGAGTAAATCGATGTTGTGCCAATCGAGGCGCGGCCAGCCAGCTCACTGGCCACTTCAATCGGCACCCCGTCTACCAATGCCTGACGAAAAACGTGTGGCGCATCCAGTGCGTGCTGGCTTTCTCAAATCGGCACACATCAAGCCCCGCCGCAGCCGCAGTCTTTGCACAGCGCTTGAAGAAACTTTTGAGCACCGCATAGATATCCGACGGTGACAAAACCAAGCCGGTTTCGTCCGTGCGGGTTCGCACCTACTTTGGACCAGGCTTTAGCTCCTGCAGGCTGTTCAACACTTGGCCCCATTCGGCCTCAGTAAAGGAGTGCTGGATATGGAGATATGCAGCACTCCTTTGTTCATCGCCATCCCATGCATGCACAAGCCAGAACTGCAATCTCCAGAGCCTATTGGGGCTAAAAAACCTCAGACATCAGAAGCGGTTCGTTGACAGATTTACCGTCACACCCCTAGTTCAAGTTGACACTTTTACGCTCACAACCCTGCAAACCAATATTCATGCGGCTTTACGGACGACAGACCTCATCAGCAATGGCATGTTGACACATTCATCTTCCCCTACGACTTGCCAAACTGCTGGCAGCTCCATTGATAGGTGATCTCATCACACATACAATAACTGTAAATACGTACAGCATTCCAAAGACTGAGGAGAGGAACAACATGCAATCGTCAACAGAACAACAGCGCGATGCAGTCGTGCCGCAGTCACCACCAAAGCCACGCATGGCGAAGCCTTGGCCGTTCCTAGTGGCGTCTCAGAGTGGGGCGAAAGGGACGCTGGTGGAGAACGCTAGACGGGTCATTGAGAGGACCCGTGCGCTGTGGTCACTGGCAGCACAAGTTTCTGACCATGGAAGAAATTAGATGCCACGGCGTCAGCGACTTGCTGAAAGTGCCCAGTGGGCATGTGCTCGATGTTGAACTCATTGTCCAGGCGCTCTAACAGCAACTCGATGTCCTGCTCTGCATCAGGATTTATGGCAATGACTGTTTCGGCATAGGTCAGCACAGCATTGATTTGCGAATGTGTGAGCATTTCTATCCCTCTCCAGTAAAGCGTTGTAAGCAATCCCAGGAATGGTGCAGGGCCGTCGGTTTGCGATCCCGTTGTGAGCAGTGGAAGCCCACACAACAGTCCCAGTGGCTACTTGGTTGACTCCTGTAGCCCTGACCAGGGTTTATCCCTACGGGCTGACGTACGGCTTGACCACCACAGTGACCGCTATGTGATGGTCTCTGAAGTCACGCCGCCACTCTCCTTTTCATCCCCTGCACCGCCTTGATCTTGCGAGCCAGTTCCTGGGTGCTGTAGATGCTGGTGGTGGTCAGACTGGCGTGCCCGGCCAGCTCACTGGCCACTTCGATCGGCACCCCATCAACAAGCGCTTGTCGGATGAAGGTGTGCCGCATCCAATGAGTGGATGCTCTCTCAAACCTGTTTGCATCCAGCTTGTTTTCTGCGGCCGAATTGGCAGCATGTTTGAAGAATCGCTTGAGTACGGCATAAATCCCAGCTGCCGACAAAGCGCTGCCAGGCCGCTCGGACGCAACGCGCACTTCAAACTCTCCACCCTCCCCTCGCCCCCACTGGGCAACCGATGGGTGCAAAGTTCGTATCAGCGGGATGTTTTTAGGATCTGTACTCTTCGTGTCCTCTTCCCTGAAGTCACCCCCATGCAGTGCCAGCAAATGCACCACGTCCTCGTTGAGCGGAATGTCCCGGGTCTTGTTGCGCTTGCCTGTGACAGTCAGGATCCAGGTCATCGGCAGATCCGGCAAGGATTCCTGACGCAAGTTGCCGTGCCGCGCGTTGGCCAACTCATCCAGGCGGACGCCGGAGGTCACCAGCAACTCCAGGATGCATTTCAAACGCAGCCTCTCAGGGCCTGCGGGCAGGTTGTCCAGGCAGCGCAGAACATGCTGCCACTCTTTTTCCGTAAAAGAGCGGGTCAGGTCCATGCGCGATGCGGGCAGGTTGAAACTTTTCATCAAAGATCTGAAGGGGTTGGCCACTAGGTAGCCCGCGTCCACCAATCCAGCAAACAGGGTCTGCAAAATCACCAACGCTTGCTTTTGACTGGCGGCACTGGGCTGCGCGCGAAACGCCCGCCAGCCCGGATCGGTCCGTTTCATAGGCGCCGGCTCGATCCAGGTCCGAGGTACGGCCTGCAAGAACTCCCGATACGTTTGGCAGTCGGGTGAGGTCACCGAGGACAGTGGTTTTTTAAGCTCCTGGGCACACCACAGCAAAAACCGCTCGACTTCCTTGCGATAGCTCCTCAAGGTGGAGGGCTTTTCCTTGTAGCGTCCGAGCCAGGCGTTGACTGCCTCCAGGTCGTTCTTGGCACCCAGGGTGTTGGCCATGTGGCTCCTGAACTCACCTCTCTCACCTCCTAGCCCGGGTGTTACTTGCATCCGACCCAAGGCACTGCCCACCAACGTCCCCTCCCCAAACTGCGTGAGCGCTTGGGTTGCATTGCCAACGGCGGGTAATAGAGGCGCCACGCGCAGGGCCTGCTTGGACTTGGGTTCATGCACGCTTCCTGAAACCACCATCTGTAGATGGTCCTACTCCAGGATGAGCCACATGAGCACCTGCTTGGCCCGTTGGGCACCGAACCCCTTGATGCGTGAGTACCACCGGAATCCGTACACGTTAATGAAACTCACGAGATCGGCCAGCGTCACGATTCCCATGTTGCGCAGGCACTTCACGACCGGACGTGCGAACCAGGACTCCAGACGATCCGTGGCTTTTGGGATCACGGACAGGATGGTTTCCAGGTGATTGAGCGCCCTCACCCGCTCACCCACCGGATCCTTGAATTGCGCGGCTGCCTCAATCGCATCGGCGTTGTCCAAGCCAAAGTGAGCCTTGTACTCGTCCAGCAGCTCGGCCTCACTCCAGGCATCCGCATCCATCCCTTCGGACTCCACCCATTCTTCCAATGTGGGCAGCTCCACTGTTTTGGGAGGTGCGGCGTCACTGCGCAGAAGGTCGAGCAGGTGCGTGATCTTTGCGGGACCGGCAAGGGTTGCGTCAAACTGGCGCCCGGCCTCGATGATTTGTTTCAAAAGTGCTTCGCGCCGGTTCTGGACATACCGCAAATCGGTCGTGGTTTCTGACCAGGCCAAGTACCGGTCAAAGGAATCGGCCAGGTCCAGACCCAACAAGCTGGAGCGCACAAAAGCAAAGTGGTGAACACCCAGCGCGCGCACTTCTTGAACCACGCGGGCCTTGGAGCCGAGGGGGCGACCTGGCCGGCGCTTAGGCACGGGGGCACTATGGAACAGCGGTGTGGTCGAATCAGACGTTATCACTTAATGATCTCCGCAAACACCCTGAGCGTGATGTCACTGCTTGCCCGAATGATGTGTTCAAGTACATCGCGTGTCACGGCAGCACCAAGCCTTTCTTAAGATCACTTCCCTGCTTCAGAACACGCTGACGTGTATCTTCAGGAAGGATGGTGACCAATGGCGAGGCCTGCCGGAGTTGCTGAGCGTGATGCGTTGGTCCCAGTGCTTTGCGCCACGCCCCAGCTTGAAGGATCTTCTGCCATTCAATCCATAGACTGGCCGAACGCGAGTCCCCTTTGGCAAGCCAGTTCGCAGCCGTTTCTTGCGCCTTTTGTGCCAACGCCGGATTGGCCTTGACCAGGCGAACCGCTTCCTCGTGAAGCGCAAGACTCTGAATATCTTGGAGCCGATGCTTCGTGTCGTCCATCGACACCTGAACTTGCACTTGCGGCGCCGCACGTTTGGACCTTGCTGCGGCAGAACCAGCAGGTGCAGGCTGCAATGTGTCTCCAGCCAGAAGTGCCAACTCCCCGCTAACACCCAGGACCGACATCACACGCAAGTACGTTCCGATCGAGGGGGATGGATCACCGGATTCGACCGAGCGCAGGGTATTGCGAGTGATTCCAAGCCGGGCTGCCATCTCGACGGTACCGATGCCTTGCGCCTTGCGCAGCCGCTTCAGGCGCTCGCCCAATTGCAGCAACAGCTGGCGTTCAAGGAGTAGATTGACTTCCGAGGTTGTCATTTGTTCAATATTTTAACCAATTAAATATTTTTTGGTCAATTTAATGAACAAATTATCACCCTACTTATCAACTCCCAAGGGTCACAAGCATTCACCTCGTGAATCGGGAAAAGGCCTACATTGCTGTCCTTCACTTACTCGGCCTTGGATGAAACAAATCGTTTGCATGCTCAGCCCTTCGGATCCTTCGGGTTCTGTTTGCCCTTGAACATCGGATTGCTCATTTGGCTCCACCAGCGAACACCTTGCGCGGTAGCCCAGGCGTATACGTAAAACTTCAAGAGTCTGCCCATCCACAGCGCCAAAGCCACCTCCCACCACGGCAACTTGGCAAGGCCCGCAAAAAGCAGTGCCGGCGTGAGAGGCACTGGCAGTGCTGTCACCAAGAACAATGCGGCGACTCCGTACTGATTGAGCCAGGCTTTGGCATCGATCCAGCCCGATGAACTGGCAATTTGCGGAAACACCTCTATGAGGGCCCGGTACCCCAGGTGGACGATGCCAAGGTAGAGGAGCAAGGCCCCAGCTGCTGCCCCCAAGCTCGCGCTCAGGGCAATGGCGCGCCAGCGTTTCACATTGAGCAACACCGCAGCGGCGAGCAACCCACCGAAGGGCACAAACACCGAAAGTGAAGCGGCAAAGGCAAGTCCTGTAACAACCACCAGGAATGCGGGCGATGCGACCCGGTCTCGGAGTGTTCTCAGGAGTACCTTTTGGAAGGATTGCTTAAGTTCTGGCATTGTCCTGGGATCTAGGGCCTATTACAGCGCCCAGCCTTCTCCACTTCTTTCCCATCCTGTGAGTTGACCAATCACGGCCAGCCTCACAAGTCCAGAGAATCGCTTGCATCAGAAATCTGCAGCTTGAACTGAAACCCTTCGAAGGTCATCAGCATTCGCCCAAACTCCTCCCACGAGACCTTCCTTCCATCGATCACCAACAAAGGTGTCGCTTGGGTGAACAGGTCGCCCTCGCTGCTGCTGTCTGACTCAATGCGCCCTCGTGCCTCCATATCCCTGATCTGGGGACCGTACGGCCCATCCTGGAGGAACTTAGCGGCCAAAGCGCCACGGATCTTTTGCACGAGCCGTGCAAGCTGTTCATAGCGTTCCTCTTCAGGTCGTCCGATTTCCCGAAATTGGTAGCCTGCCGGCTTACCTTCCATCAGCTCGAATGCGTCGAGCACCACCATAGGGCCAAGAAGTGTGGCCTGAAAATGAAACACATGATCTACCCCATCTACATCCGGTAGCGAAATCGGTTCAAGCGCGCGATTGTCGAAATCATCGATCTGTGCTTTCTCTGCGACTCTTGCGTTAAAACACTGGGTGCACAAGAGCCGCGTCCCGGCCTCTGGACCAAAGTAAATGAAGTCGTGATCTGGGGCAGGTTTGCCACAGCGTTCACAACAGTACTGGCTCATATTCGTTCCCCAACTGTCTATTCATACTGCCGTATAGGGCCAGCGCCAACACCCAAGTTGACGCAATGCAAGGCCCAAATTGATTGCCAAGTTCAGCTGCATGGCAGGGAATCACCATGAAAGTTCGGTGTGACCCATGCTTGCCCGACAAATTTACTTTTTAAAGTGGCGCCACAGCAAATCCACACCCTGGGCCAGGGGCCCATCATCGATGTTGCGCCAAGCGCTCTGAGCAGGACGGGTTTTTTGTTGCAATTCGTCAAGCCACTTCTGGCGCTCCGACAAGAGCAGCGCGTCCACCACTACGGACTGATCCACTTCATGCTGAGCACTGGCAGACTGCTCCAGTGCCGCGAGTGCCTTCTCCAGCGCATGGGGATCGAGTACAACGATGGGGGCGTGGCAGTAGCTGCATACCGAGTCTTTGCGAATGTCCACTGCTGCCCCACAGCCGGAGCACCGAACGCTACCCACTTCTGCGGAAAGTGTCTCAATTTCCTGATGCGTTAACTGTCGAACGAAACCCTTTTCCACGAGAAACGCCGAAAACGCGGTGAACCGCCCGTGCTGGTTTGGGCAATGAAAGTAGGTGAACTTTCCTGCCTTGCACAGATCAAATGTGGGAAGCAAATTGACGGCACACCTCGGACAGTTCAGGCGACTTGCCCAGGCTCGCCCTTGCAGTTGACCTTTCGTGTGTATCAGGCGAAACAGCTCCAACGTCTCGGAGGCTGCGAGCTGTTGGCTTTCGTGCTTATCAAACCAGATGCTCTGGCATTCATAACAAACGTCAAGCGCAATCTCTTGGCCGAGCTTGTTGCGAAATGCAAAGGTCTGCATTGGGGAGCTGCAGCTTGAACATGAAAGGGTCGTTTGCATTAGAGCCAGGCCTCCCGTGGCAGGCGCAGCTGCGGGGTCCACGCATCCCGATTGATTCCTAAGACGTCCAGAAGCCTCATGCGCTTGGAGACTTCGAGATCCACAAGGGTGCCGTGCCTGAGCTGGTTGACGAACACACACCTACACCGACCCATGACAGCCAAGCGGACCTGCGAATGTCCATGTGTCACGCCGCGCTCGTGCACAAGTTGGCCAAAGTCTGATGGACTCTCGCCTATGACTGATTCATGCTTTCTACAAATGCTCAATTTAGTTTTCAAGCTGCGTCCTCGCAATAATTGGCATTGACTCCTATTACACCCAGCCCAAGGAGCTTGGACTCCAGATCGCCTGCATCTGACTATTGGCGGTGGCAACCTCTGTTGGGGGCCACAGCAGTTCCTGCAGCAAATTGACAGTGTCTTGCAGACTGGCTGCGGCGAGGCGGTTCTTGTTCAAGAACGCCTGCCATTGACGAAGCTTGCCTGCGTCTTCACTGAACAGCTTCGTCAAGGCCAATGGAGGTTGCCTGGGTAGAGCCGTCTGGCGCCGGGCAAAGGTGGCGGCAATGGCCGCGGCCAGCGTTGCGCCATCCAGTTCCGTGCGCCTGGCGATCACCGCGAGGTCGAAGAAGTCTTTCATGCGACTGTTTGCCTGCCCCAGCATCACCATGGCCTGGTACTTCTCGGCAATTACGGTATAGACCGGATAGACCCGCAGAGTGGGAGCCAGGAAGTCTTCCAGCAAGGTCGGATACACCACAGTCTGCGGTCCTGGTGTCACTGCGTCACCAAAGCCCACGTCTATCTGCAAGGCGCAGCGTGCCGAGCCTACGCGTGCCACTAACGTAATGCGTGTGCCACCGTAAGTATTGTCTTCTCGAATGGCCTCTGCCTTCACGGATTCAGTGTCAAACACGATGCCGTCACACAGGTCCATGGCGACAATTTCGCGGAAGATGGCGATCAGGCTCGCCTCATCGTCGGGACCGAAACCCAGCAGATCAGCATCACGGGTCGGGCGGTGTGGGGTGTCGTACCACAGCGCAAAGAGCAACGCACCCTTGAGCAGGAAACGTTCGGCATGCGCTGATGTGCTCACGCGCACCAGCAGGCGCTCCATTGCGAAGCGGTTGAGTAGCAGGTTGTAGTCATCGCCCCGCTGCTTGGCAAGCGTCAGTAGCCGGGCCAGGATGGACGCAGACCGGTTGGCGCTCATTGCGTCACCGCCTCTAGGTAGGGTTGCATGACACGTTCGACCCGGTTGATCTTGGCGAAGTGGCTCAGCTCGTCCATGGTGACTTTGCGGCTGCGCCAGGCATCTTTCAGCGCCTCCAGTGCCACGTCCAGGCCGATCTTGTTTCGAAACTTGAAGCAGTCTGTCACTGTCTTGGCAACGCTGTACACCCGGATGGGGGCGCCGTGGTCCGTCACTGTTTGGATGCCTTCACTGTACGCGGCGCCACGCAGGCGAGTGATGCGCAATGCTGGGTAACTCAGCGTGGGTGTCTGCGTCGCCTCGGGCAACGCGACCCAGACCTCATGCGGCAGTTGTGTGCCGATCTCGTGGAATTGCAGCGCGCTCAGCAGGCACAGCACGGCTTTGGGGACACGCTGGCAGACCTCGATTAGCGTCTGGTGCTCCGTGACCTCGGCGTCAGGCAATCCATACAAGCCCCGGGCAAGCCGCTGCAGCTTGCCGTCCTGATGGAGCCGCAGCAAGAGTTGCGGTGACCAACCATGCGCACGCACATCCGCAGCCCGCAGCACATGCAGGTGCCGGGCGAGTTCAAGAATGTGCTCGGATTGATTCATTTGAGCCTAGTTTAATAAACTCATTACATTTATGCAAGTAGTGCGAATTTCAATCATTGAAGCCATCGTCCTACTTCCTTGCGGATCAACTCCCCAGTCATCCTCCCATCATGTAGATTAGCCGGAAATCGTCAGTACGCAGCAAAGAAAGGACTCAGTCGTCAACACCAACCATGGCACGTTGAACGCATCGATATATGTCGATTGGATTTCGTCCTGGACGAACGGCGGCCCAGAATTTGTAAGGAACGAGCCCCCGCCGCGACTAACAAAGAGAAAATTTTGGTACCGCAAATCCGTATCGGCCTTCGCCGCCTCTTAGCGTCAAACAACCGAAGAAACGCCATGCCCCCATGCTCCCAAAGACTCTCAGCGCCGCAGTTCTCTTCTTCCTGGCCGTCGTGGGCACCATGGCGGTGGACCGGTTGCAAGCCGCTCGCCGGAGACTCCACCCTAGCGAGAGTCTCTTCAATGACACCATGCCCTATCCCCACACGGTCGCCATGGCGAAGGACCTGCCCGGGCGCAAGACGATCTACATGGATGAGATGGTGCCAGGCTGCATGATGATGCCCATGGCCGCCTAGCCGCTGCCATGGGACACCGAGGATCTCACTGCCTTGACCGCTTCCACCACATCGCTTCAAAAAATCTTCAAACCCAACCGCTAATCTAAGGAGAAACCCATGAACCTCATCAAGTCCACTACGCTGTTCGCCCTCTCGGTCATCGCCTCGATCGCCATTGCTGGCGAGATCAAGCCCTACACCCAGCCCGACTTTGACAGGCTTGCCCAGGAGGGCAAGCCTGTCGTGGTCGACGTCAGCGCCACCTGGTGCCCTACCTGCAAGGCCCAAAAACCCATCATCGACGGCCTAATGAAGCAACCAGCCTACAAGGATGTGACGTTGCTGACCGTCGACTTCGACTCTGAGAAGCCCACACTCAAGAAGTTCAAGGTCTCCATGCAAAGCACCCTGGTCGCCTTCAAGGGTGGCAAGGAAGTGGCCCGCTCCGCCGGCGACACCACCCCAGAGGGCCTTGAAGGCCTGATCAAGAAGACGGTCCAGTGATGGAATTTGGGTTCGGCTCTTACGGTTTTGGCTTCCTGGCGGGGGTGCTCTCGACGCTCTCACCTTGCGTGCTGCCGATCATCCCCATCCTGCTGGGAACCGCGACCAACGCGCACCCGCGCGCGCCGCTGGCCTTGGCCGGGGGCTTGGCCATCTCCTACGCCATCATCGGCACGGGCCTGGCCTGGGCAGGTTCCGCGTTGGACCTCGACCCAGCGATCTTCAGGGGCGTCGGAGCCGCCATCCTCGGCTTGCTCGGCCTGGTGCTGATGTCGACGAGCCTCCAGCAGCGCTTCGCCTCGGCCACCTCGGGTATCGGCGACGCAGGCAACAACTTGATCACGCGCATGAACCTCGACGGCCTGTGGGGCCAGTTCACCATCGGCCTGGTCCTAGGCGTGGTCTGGAGCCCCTGCGTCGGCCCGACGCTGGGAGCGGCCGTGGTGCTGGCGAGCCAGGGCTCTCAACTTCCCCAAGTGGCCTTGCTTATGGGCGTCTTCGGGGTCGGAGCTGCCTTGCCCGTGGTGGGCTTGGCCTACGTCGGGCGCGGCGCCATGAACAAAATGCGCAGCAAACTCATGCAGGCGGGCAAGGCCGGCAAGATGCTCATGGGGGCGGTCATGATCGCGTTGGCCGCAATGATCCTGTCGGGAGCCGACAAGCCGATCGAGTCTTGGCTGGTCGACCACTCTCCCGCTTGGCTCATCCAATTGACCACACGCTATTGACCACATCTTCAAAGGAGCGCCCATGCCCATCAAAGCTGCGACCTTCGACACCGGCAGCACGATCCTCGACGACACTCAGACATCTGCGACGCGTTCGAGGAGGTCGGCAAGACGCGTGGCATAGAACGGGACTGAAGGGCCCTGACCAACCAATACCGACGGCTGTAGTTGAAAGAGACCGTCTGGCAGCGTCAGCTCGCGTTCAACACGGACGACGTCCACCACCGGGCCCTCGACGAGGTTTGCGACGCCGACGTCGTTGTCCGACATCGACTTTCCAATCGTCAACCCAAAGCTGGCCGCCTCATACTGACGGGATGCAGCTCCTAGCTGCAGCCTCTTTGGCCAATACAGATGCGCGTCTCAAATCGGCAACAGCGCATTTGGCAAGTCACCTCGCTAACCATCATGCGCATCTGACGCCATCAGAGAATGAACCAGCGCGTGTTCACAACATTTGAAGACCAGGTAAGAACCGTTGGCTGCGAGTGCCTTCACAAGTAACTCTGCCAATTGCATCAAACCGCCATCCATCACAGCCTGCCAACCATGCATCCAAAGCAATTCACCGTTTAGTGTGAATAGACGCACCAAGTCCAATGAGAGCGCTCCACACAGCACGAAGCCCACCGTCATGATGGCAAAACATGACGCCCTGTGGCGCCGGAACCAGGGGTAAAGTCGCTGCAAATTACGAGCAGCCATCATGCTCTGGCTAGAAGGCCTTCTGCCACCCAATTTCCCAGCAGGCGTACGGACGTATCGGCGGCGTAAGCATCTCCATCCAGCTGCAAGTTTGTGCACAGCTCGCCAAAGCATACCCCTTGCTGCACCAACTCCAGAGCGCGATGTTCGTGTATCGGCAGACTGCGCCAGTGGCACTCAAGGCCTTGGCGCCAGACCAGCACAACGTGCTCGTGCGGCCGCGGCGCCTCTGTCGTAGCTTCAGGATCATCTTGCAGTGCATGCCAAAGTCCTTCCACCGCCCAATCCAATCGGACCATTCGTATAGAGGGCACCGGGCTCAGGCGCATCTCCGGCCAAGCGTCTGGCGCCAGGCTCACCAGGTCAGTGTGCGTCAAGCAATCGGCATTGGCGGCATCGAAAGCACCACGCAGCGCCCAGTCCATTTGGGCAATGTCCACCAGCGCCGGATGTGGAGTGTGTTCGGGATGGTTGCGCATGAAGGTAACCAAAGAGTCTCCCCACCAGCGAATAGAGCGGTGGCGCGACGGGTGTGCTTGGCAGTAGGCACTCGTCAGCTCGGCAAAGGCCTCGTCTCCCAGCGATCGGTACAACACCGGGTAGTTATCGGCCAGCGCCTCGCGCAGGCGGACTTGGTAGGCGTTGCGGTAAATCTCCATGTGGCCATGGAAGCTGACCCGCTCACTTCCCAGGGACTGATCGCCGCTCACCTGTTTCTGAAAGTCATTTTGCAGATCTGAAAGCATCATGGCATTGCATCCACTGTCTGTGGTTGGCACTGGACCTGTGCAGCCACTTGCCGAGCCCGGTCCAGTTCCAATACAAGCTCAGGCAGTGGCGGAATGTGATCGTCGCGTTCGATCATCGTGGGGACCCAGCCGATGCGCTTAAGCGTGTAGGCATACAGTGCCCAGACTGGGTCAGAAATCGACTGATCGTGGGTGTCGATGATGTATTCGCCATGGTCTTCGTGACCCGCAAGATGAATTTGGCGCACGCTGGCAGCCGGTATAGTATCTATGTAACGGTACGGGTCAAAGCCGTGGTTGACGCTGCTGACATAGACGTTGTTCACATCCAGCAGCAGCTCGCAGCCACTGCACGACACCATATCGCGGATGAATTCCCACTCGGCCATTTCGTCCTGGTGGAATTGAATGTAGCTGGAAGGATTCTCAATCACCAGAGGGCGTCCCAAGAATTCCTGTACCCGTCCGATTTGGGCGCATACGTGCTGCAAGGTTTCATTGTTTAGCGGCAAGGGCAGCAGGTCATGCGTGTTTAATCCAGCCACCCCGGTCCAGCAAAGATGGTCGGAAATCCAGCCCGGCTGGATGCGCGCTGCCAAAGCCTTAAGCCGTGCCAGATAGTCCATGTCCAGCGGATCTGCGCTGCCAATGGACAACGAGACTCCGTGCATCACCATGCTGTAGTCCTGGCGAATTCGATCGAGAAAGTGAATGGGCTTGCCGCCCTCCACCATGTAGTTTTCCGAAATGATCTCCAGCCAGTCTACGCGCTGGGGTGCAGCCAAATAGTCTGCGTAATGGGCACTTCGCAAGCCCAGGCCAAAGCCGTTGATTTTGGATTGCATATGGTTGGCGACGCAGGGGAGGATTCCCCCACATCGCTCTCGCCTCTTTGGCTTTTTACTTGACCATGCCGCCCGCTGCCTTGCATTCCGCATCGTTCACTTTGCTGACCCAGCCCTGGCCCTTACAGGCATTCATGCCTTTGCAATCATTGGAGGCGGATTTGCACTCGGAAGTGCCCTTGCAACTGTTAGCGCCTACACAGTGCACGCCCATGTCAGCCGCAAAGCTTGCTGGCGCAGTGAATGCACCCATTGCAAACAGTGCTGCGGCTGCCGTTGCCAATGCGATACCGGTTTTCTTGCTGTCCATTTTTAAGTCCTTATTAGGTTGAGGATCGCCTGAAGGAGTTCAGACAACCATCTGTCGGACAGGACGCAAAATTCTTACATCAGGCTCAAAATTGGTTAAGGAGGAAAACATAGCCTCCCATGGAGGTGCTATAGCTCGAACACGTGAGAGCTTTCAGGGGTGCCATGGGCTCTGTAGAGGGTGTGAGTGCAGATGCCGTGCGCATCATGCCTCTGCCTGGATCTGGCTCCACACGGCAAGCAACTGAGCCGCAAGCTCATGCCCCCGCCCCCGAATGTCCTCCACGGCCATGGTGGCCAAACGCACCCCTTGGTACTCAATGTTCGCGTGCGTTGCGTATTCGCTGGGGATGTCTTCATGGTCGGCGATAGCCTGCGCAATCGAGGCGTATGGCAGTCCCGGGAGGCCGTTGTCCACGTGCACCACATAGCCCCCAGATGCGTGGTCGGAGATGTTGAGGTTGGCAATCACGAGTGCTCCTTGATTTTTCCCACACGATAGCGGCCACGCGCCGGCTGGCAAGTACCGCGCTTCAAAAGGCGACCACTGCTGAACGGCTATTGGCCGTCGGGGCGTTTGGGATTTTTCGTGTGCAATCAAGGGCTTAGATCAGCATCAACTGGAAAATGCCATTTTATGCCTATTTATATTACGCGGTGATTATTGGGATAATCATGACGATCATTTGAAATAATTTAAATCGCTTACGACATGACCTAGAGAAAATCAACGTCTAGACAGCATCCCCCACTCGCCTACCTATTTGTCTAACCCAGCTACTCAGAATGCTGCAGAAGTCTTGTTGCACCCTCCGAATCGAGTAGTGCGTGCCAATGCACAAATTGCTCATGCCACCCGTCAGGGGATAAGTTGACTCACCAAAAATTGTGATCACACTTCTGTACAACAGCACAAAGGATGAGCCAGTTGCCTACGAAGCAACACAAAAAGCTGCAGATTCCATAGCTGTGAATGGCTGTCGACAAGGCGCTATGTGCGGGGCTGCCAGTGGAAACACATTCGATTGCTTTCATGTTCTGTGGTCTCTGACTTTGCGATGACCATCACACAAAGCCGACAACTTAAGCCAGGGCGCATGGAACACATTAGTCTTGAAGCGGGCCCACAACAAGCAACGCTTGATTGACTCGAGTCACTGGCAGGTACTAAAGCCTTTCAGTTAGCGATCCAGTTAAACCGACGTCGACTGTACGGGCAGTTGATTTTCCATGTCAGCTTTGTGGAAGGCAAATCGGATGACGAAATCGCTGGACTCGACCAACTGCAGTCTTAGAGATTACTAATGCCTATGACCGCTTGCTGTCGTTCAGCAGACTTTCACTGTCGATTCGGCGCAGTGCCTGGAACGCCGGCGCACTTAGTTTGGAATGCCCTTTACGTTAGCGCAACTCAATCAACAAGTCCTTGGCATTAATCACATCACCCGAGCGAACGTATACCGCATGCACCGTGGCATCACGCTCAGCAGTCAGCATGGTCTCCATCTTCATGGCCTCCATGGACACCAGCGGATCTCCTTTTTTGACCGTTTGCCCCACCTTCACAGCAACGGTGACTACCATGCCCGGCATGGGCGCGCCTATGTGGTTGGCATTGCCTTCTTCGGCCTTGGCCTTGGCGTGCCCGGTTCCCGCAATGCCCGCCTTGGGTACCCGCACCGTTCGCGGCTGGCCGTTGAGCTCGAAGAACACTTTGACCTTGCCCTCTTCGTCCACGCCTTCTGAGCGGCCAGTCTGGCGCACCACCAGAGTCTTGCCCTTGTCGATGTCAATCGACGCCTCTTCACGGTCGCTCAGTCCGTAAAAGAAGGGCGATGTTGGTAGCAGTGACACATCGCTGAAGTGGCTGCGGTGCTCAGCATAGTCCTTGAAAACCTTGGGGTACATCAGGTACGAAGCCAAGTCGGTATCGCTCACCTTGCGCCCCATGGCAGCCTCGGCTTCAGCGCGCTTGGCGTCCAGATCGACAGGCGGCAAATGGTCGCCCGCTCGGCCCTGCCTGGGGGCTTCGCCCTTGAGCACCTTCTTCTCAAGCTCCTTGGGGAAGCCGTCTGGCGGGAAGCCCAGCTCACCCTTGAAGAGCGAGACCACCGAATCAGGAAACGCTACGTCCTTAGCCGGGTTGCGCACGTCCTCGGGCTGCAGGTCATTTGCCACCATGAAGAGCGCCATGTCGCCCACCACCTTGGAGGTGGGCGTGACTTTCACAATGTCACCAAACAGCACGTTTACTTCCGCATAGGCCTTGGAGACTTCAGGCCAGCGGTGCGCCAGGCCCATCGCTCGTGCCTGCTCGCGCAGATTGGTGTACTGACCACCGGGCATTTCGTGGTTGTACACGTCCGAAGTACCAGCACGCATATCGGCCTCAAATGGCGCATAGGCTCGGCGCACGCCTTCCCAGTAGTGCGAGAGGGCCTGCATGGCATCCAAGTCCATGTTGGGGTCGCGCGCGGAGCCTTTGAGGGCAGCGGCTATGGAGCCCAGGTTGGGTTGTGACGTAAGCCCGCTCATAGAATCCAGCGCACCGTCCACTGCATCGCAACCGGCTTCGATAGCAGCCAGCACGCTGGCGGCCGAGATGCCGCTGGTGTCGTGGGTGTGGAAATGGATGGGCAGACCCACCTCCTGCTTCAAAACTCGCACCAGTTCTGCTGCCGCGCGGGGCTTGCACACACCGGCCATGTCCTTGATACCCAGGATATGGGCGCCCGCCTTTTCCAACTCCTTTGCCAGACTCACGTAATACTTCAGGTCATACTTGCTGCGCTTGCTATCAAACAGGTCGCCGGTGTAGCATAGCGCGCCTTCGCACAAGGCGCCCGACTCGATTACCGCGTCCATGGCCACACGCATGTTGTCCACCCAGTTGAGAGAGTCAAACACGCGGAACACATCCACACCGTTTTTCGCGGCCTGTTGCACAAAGTAGCGCACCACGTTGTCGGAATAGTTGGTGTAGCCCACCGCATTGGAGGCGCGCAGCAGCATCTGAAACAGGATGTTGGGCGTGGCCTCGCGCAACCTGGCCAGGCGCTCCCAGGGGTCTTCTTTCAAAAAGCGCAGGGCCACATCAAAGGTGGCGCCACCCCAGCACTCCATGCTGAAGAGTTGGGGCAACATGCGCGCGTAGTGCGGCGCTATCTGCGTCATGTCGTGGCTGCGCATGCGGGTGGCAAACAGCGACTGGTGGGCGTCACGCATGGTGGTGTCGGTCAAGAGCACCTGCGGCTGGTCTTTCATCCACTGGGCAAAGCCCAGGGCACCGAGTTCCTTGAAGCGGTCTCGGCTGCCCTTCGGAATGGGCGTGGTGATGTCACACAGGGGTTTGATGGGCGCAGCCAGCGGGAGCGCAGGCAGGGTGCGCCCCTTCATCTCCGGGTTGCCATTAACTGCGACCTCGCCCAGGAACTTCAGGAGGCGCGTGGCACGGTCACGGCGCTTGACGAAGTTGAACAGCTCGGGTGTGGTGTCAATAAAGCGCGTGGTGCATTCGCCGCTGCGAAACAGCGGATGGGCGATGACGTTTTCCAGAAACTGCAGGTTGGTGGACAGGCCCCGCACGCGGAATTCGCGCAGTGCGCGGTCCATGCGCGAAGCCGCCTCATTGGGCGTATGGCCCCAGGCGGTGACCTTGACCAAGAGGGAGTCGTAGTACGGCGTAATCACCGCTCCGGCATAGGCCGTGCCTGCATCAAGGCGGATGCCAAAGCCTGCGGCACTGCGGTAGACGGCGATCTTGCCGTAGTCGGGGGTGAAGTGGTTTTCCGGGTCCTCGGTGGTGACACGGCACTGCAGGGCGTGACCGCGCAACGAAATGTCTTCTTGCAGCGGGATAAAGGAATCGTCGCCCCCGACCCGCGCACCTTCGGTCACGCGGATCTGGGCCTTGACGATGTCCACACCAGTCACCACTTCGGTGACGGTGTGCTCGACCTGGATGCGCGGGTTGACCTCGATGAAGTAATACTTGCTTGTGTCCACGTCATACAGGTACTCCACGGTGCCTGCGTGGCTGTAGTGTGCCGCACGGGCCAGGCGCAGTGCCGATTCGCACAGCTCGGTCCGGGTGGCTTCATCCATGTAGGGGGCGGGTGCGCGCTCCACCACTTTCTGGTTGCGCCGCTGCACCGAACAATCGCGCTCGAACAAATGCACCAGGTTGCCGTGCTTGTCGCCCAACACTTGCACCTCCACATGGCGGGCGCGGCGTACCAGTTTCTCCAGGTACACCTCGTCATTGCCAAAGGCAGCCAGCGCTTCGCGCTGGGCCAGCTCCTTCATGGGGGCCAGGTCGGCCTCGGTCTCAATTACGCGCATGCCACGTCCACCGCCGCCCCAGCTGGCCTTGAGCATCAGAGGGTAGCCCACTTCAAGGGCCATCTTCTTGCAGACTTCGATGTCCTCAGGCAATGCGGTGGTGGCAGGCACCACGGGCACGTTGGCAGCCACGGCCACCGCGCGGGCCGCCACCTTGTTGCCCAGGGTGCGCATGACATCACCATTGGGGCCAATGAAGGCAATGCCCGCGGCTGCGCAGGCATCGGCAAAATCGGGGTTCTCCGAGAGGAAACCGTAGCCGGGGTGGATGGCGTCCACTTCGGCCTCTTTGGCAATGCGCACAATGTCGGCGATGTCCAGATAGGCGGCAATCGGCTTCTTGCCCGCACCCACGAGATACGACTCGTCGGCCTTGAAACGGTGCAGGGCAAAGCGGTCTTCGTTGGAGTAGATGGCAACTGTGCGTATGCCCATCTCGGAGGCCGCGCGCAGCACGCGGATGGCGATTTCACTGCGGTTGGCAACCAGAATGCTGCGGATTTTGTGTGTCATGGTGAGTGCAAATGCTTGGTTCAAATGCATTCGATCCGCTCGAATGGAAGACGCTCACCATTTCGCGCCCACACTTGAAACAAGCCCCTCGCCGTGGCGAGGGACCGGGTCGTAGTTACACAGCGAACGGCGTAATCCAGGGCTGGTCCGTTGCCTGCGCGCTGTCCACCACCGCGTCCACAAAGGCCACACCCTTGAGACCATCATAGGCCAGCGGTATGTTCTTGCCGATGGCCGTTGGCTCGCGGCATTCACGGCGCGCGTTGATGGCTTCTGCAAAACCACTGTAGAGAGTGGCAAAGGCTTCCAGATAGCCTTCGGGATGTCCCGGAGGCGTACGTGTGCGGGCCTTGGCGGCGTCCGACAAATCGCCTGCGCCGCGCTTGAACAGCTCGGTGCGGCCCAGCAAGCCGGTGAACAAAAGGTCATTGGGATTTTCCTGGAACCACTGGAGCGATCCCTTCTCACCGAACACGCGCAGGCGCACGCCGTTGGAGCAACCGATGGCCACTTGCGACGACCACAGCAGGCCGCGCGCACCACCCTGGTAGCGAATCATCACGTGGGCATTGTCATCCAGTTGGCGGCCTTCCACAAAGGTCGCCAGATCGGCCGTAATCGCCTCGGCCTTGAGGCCGGTGACAAAGCCGGCCAGATGGTAGGCATGGGTACCGATATCGCCAATGGAACCACCGCGGCCGGACTTCTTGGGGTCGGTGCGCCAGGCGGCCTGGGCATTGCCTTCGGATTCAATCGCCGTGGCCATCCACTCCAGCGGGTACTCGACCTGCACGACGCGAATCTTGCCCAGCTTGCCATCTGCCACCATTTCGCGGGCTTCGTGAATCATGGGGTATCCGGAATAGGTGTAGGTCACGCCCATGAAGCGGCCGGTCTTTTTCACCAGTGCGTCCAGTGCCACCGCGTCTTCCAAGGTGGTGGTCAGGGGCTTTTCGCAGATCACGTCAAAGCCGGCTTCCAGGAAGGCCTTGGCGATGGGGAAGTGTGTGTGGTTGGGCGTGCAGATGGCGACCACGTCAATGCGGTCTTCGCGCTTGAGTTCGGCTTCCAGCATCTGCTTGTAGTCACCATAAGACCGGTCAGCAGCTAGGCCCTGGCTGGCTGCGAACTTGTGGCCACGCGCTGCGTCCACGTCAAAGGCGCCAGCCACAAGCTGCAGGGCGCCATCCTGGCGCGCCGCGATGCGGTGGATGTTGCCGATGTAGGCGCCTTCCCCGCCGCCCACCATGCCCAGTCGCAAGGGGCGACGTGCGTTGTTGTCTGTAGACATTTGTATTTCCTTAAATTCCGAGGATGCTGCGGTTGGCAGCCTTGTTGGCACCCGACTTTA
The DNA here is from genome assembly GCF_038784515.1 of Rhodoferax sp. GW822-FHT02A01. Lineage (NCBI taxonomy): Bacteria > Pseudomonadati > Pseudomonadota > Betaproteobacteria > Burkholderiales > Comamonadaceae > Rhodoferax > Rhodoferax sp. GW822-FHT02A01. The sequence continues at coordinate 3,405,017 of NZ_CP152376.1, read as the reverse complement.
CAAAGTCATCGAACGCACGCTCTGACACCTTGATGATGTGTTTCTTGATGAACTCCGCGCCCTCGCGTGCGCCGTCGTCGGAGTTCTTGAGAAAGCACTCCCACTCCAGCACGGCCCAGCCGTCGAAGTCGTAGGTGGCGAATTTGGAGAAGATCGCACCGAAGTCCACCTGTCCATCACCCAGCGAGCGGAAACGTCCGGCCCGTGTCTTCCAGGGCTGGAAGCCGCCGTAGACACCGGTCTTGCCATTCGGGCGGAACTCGGCGTCCTTAACGTGGAACATCTTGATGCGCTCGTGGTAGTGGTCGATAAAGGCCAGGTAATCGAGCTGCTGCAGCACAAAGTGGCTGGGGTCGTAGAGCATGTTGCAGCGCTTGTGGTTGCCCACGCGCTCTAGGAACATCTCGAAGGTCAGGCCATCGTGAACGTCTTCGCAGGGGTGTACCTCATAGCAGAGGTCCACGCCGTTGTCGTCGAACTGGTTCAGGATGGGCAGCCAGCGTTTGGCCAGTTCATCAAAGGCCTCGTCCACCAAGCCTTCGGGCCACTGGGGATAGGGATAGAGATAAGGCCACAGCAGCGAGCCGGTAAAGGACACATGGCGGTCCAGCCCCAGGTTCTTGGAAGCTCGCGCGCAATAGCCCATTTGCTCCACGGCCCATTGCTGGCGCAGAGCCGGATTGCCGCGCACGGCCTCCGGTGCGAAGCTGTCCATGATCTGGTCGTGCGCGGGGTGCACGGCTACCAGTTGCCCGGTGATATGCGAGGCCAGTTCGGTCACTTGTAGGCCCTTGGAGGCCAGCATGCCGGTGATGTCATCGCAATAGGTCTGGCTCTCGGCGGCCAGCTTCAGGTTGAAGATGCGGGTATCCCAGGTTGGAATTTGCACGCCCTTGAAGCCCCTGTCGGCCACCCATTGGGCCAGCGTGTCCAGCTGGTTGAAGGGTGCCTCATCGGTCGCAAACTGCGCCAGGTAAATGCCGGGTCCTTTGATGGTTTTCATGCTTGACGCACTCTCTGCTTATTCAGTCATGGGACCGGCAGGAACCGGAGGCGCGGCGTCGTAACCACCCCAGACCGACTGGTCAAAGTGGATCACCGAGCCGGTCATCATGCCGCTATCGTCGGATGCCAAAAAGGCCACGGCCTTGGCCACTTCAGCGGGGTCCAGCAGGCGACCAAAGGGCTGTGCGGCTGCGGCCTTCTCCAGCCAGTTTTCGTCGGCACCGTGGTATTCGCGCTGCGTGCGGTCTTCACCGTCAGAAGCCATCCATCCGATGTCGAGTTGATTGACGCGAATGCGGTTGCGCATCAGCGCATAGCCCGAGTTGCGGGTGAGTGTGGCCAGCGCGCCCTTGGAGGCGCAGTAGGGTGCGATAAAGGGCTGACCGGCACGCTCGGAAGTGGAGCCGATGTTGACCATATTGCCTTGGATTCCGTCACGGATCATGCGCTTAGCGGCTTCTTGCATCAGGAAGAAAGGCGCGCGCACATTGACTGCAAACATGCGATCAAACAGGTCTTGTGAGGTGTTGAGCAGATTGCCCCGGTCGGTGAGACCAGCAGCATTCACCAGCACATCAATGCGGCCAAAGGTCTTGTCAGCCTGGGCGATCACATTGCGGCAGTCGTCCACTCTATTCAGGTCGGCAGCAACAAATACGGTCTTGACGCCAGTTTCTTTTTCTATGCGAAGTGCCACCGCTTCGCCTTTGGCTGCGGAACGACCGCAAATGGCCAAGCCTGCGGCTCCGGCTTTGGCAAATTGCAGCGCAATGGCTGCGCCCAGACCTTGCGTTCCGCCGGTGATAACGGCTACTTTTCCATCGAGACGATTCATGCTATTTCCTTGGTTCAATTAGTTAAATGCCAACACGTTGTTTGCTGCGAATAAGTTCCTGCTGCACGCGGGCTTCCTGCACGGATTTGCGGGTGCTGACCTCGGGCACGCCCACGTCCCAGTCTGCGTCACCCGGAACCCAGGCATAGGCGTCGGTGACGATGGTGATGAGCGTGGTGCGGTCGTTGTTCTGTGCCCACTCCATGGCCTCTGCCAGTTCTTCCAGCGTCGCGCAGCTGCGCGCCAGAGCGCCCATGGATTCGGCGTGCTTCACAAAGTCCACCGGGAAGGGCTGCTTGACGCGGCAGTCCTTGAGCAGGTTGTTAAAGCCGGGCACGCCCTTGAATTGCTGCAGGCGGTTGATCACTGCGTAGCCGCCGTTGTCGCAGACCACCACAATCATTTTGTGTCCCGACAGCACGGTGGAGTAGATGTCCGAGTTCATCATCATGTAGGTTCCATCACCCAGCATCACGATGGGTGTGCCCTTGCCGTCCTTGGCCATGGCGTGCCCCCAACCAGCTGCAATCTCATAGCCCATGCAGGAGAAGCCGAATTCGCAGTCAAAGGTGTGCGGGTCCTTCACACGCCAACCCTTGGTGACTTCGCCCGGCATGCCACCGGCGGCTGCAATCAGGGTGTCGTTGTCACGCGCACCTTTGTTGACCACATCCACGACTTGCGCGTAGGTGGGGATGGGTGCGTTGGTCGGCTTCTTGTGGCTTTCAAGCAGCAACTCCCAATCGCCGAACAATGCGCGCGATTGGTTGAACCACTCCGGAGATGCTTCCCAGGCACCAATGGCTTCTTCCAGTTCCACAATGGTTTCGCGTGCATCGCCCACGACCGACAGGGCGCGGTGCTTGGTGGCGTCCCAACGCGCGGCGTTGACGGAAATGAACTTGGCCTCGCGATTGAACAGGGTCCAGGATCCGGTGGTGAAATCTTGCAGACGGGTGCCAATGGCCAGAATCACGTCAGCGTCCGTTGCCAATGCGTTGGCCGAGGTGGAGCCCACGATGCCGATAGGGCCGGCATGGGCCGGGTGGTAGTGGGTCAAGCCGCCCTTGCCGGCAATGGTTTCCACCACCGGGATGTTGTGGCGCAGTGCAAAGTCGGCCACCTGCGTTTCGGCCAGGGAGTAGCGCACGCCACCGCCGGAAATGATCAGCGGCTTCTTTGCCGTCTTGAGCAGTGCCACGGCTTGTGCAATCTTGTCCTTGTCAGCACGGGGGCGCGGCACGGTCCAGGAGGTGGGGGCAAAGAATTCGATGGGGTAATCGAAGGCAATTTCTTGCGTGTCCTGGCACAGGCCGATAAAGGCCGGGCCGCAGTCCGCCGGGTCCAGCATCGTGGCAATGGCTTGAGGCAAAGAGGTAATGATTTGCTCGGGCAACGTGATGCGGTCCCAGTAACGCACCACCGCCTTGAAACTGTCGTTGACGGTGATGGTCGGATTATTGAAGTGCTCGACTTGTTGCAACACCGGGTCTGGCAAACGGTTGGCAAAAGTGTCACCAGCCAACAATAGTACCGGCAAACGGTTCGCGTGAGCGGTGCCAGCAGCGGTCACCATATTGGCGGCACCCGGGCCGATGGAGGTGGCGGCCACCATCAACTGGCGGCGCTTCTTGGCCTTGGCAAAGGCCACGGCAGATAGCGCCATGGACTGTTCATTCTGTCCGCGCCAAGTGGGCAAGGTGTCTTGCACAGCTTCCAAGGCCTCGGACAGGCAGGTCACATTGCCATGACCAAAGATGGCAAAGACACCGGCAAAGAGCGGTACTTTTTCGCCCTCGATTTCAGTGAATTGGTTGCATAGGTACTTGACCAGCGCTTGCGCCATGGTCAGCCTGACGGTCTTCTCGGGCATGGAATCTCCTGGTTTTGAGTGGTGTATTGACGATTTCAATTAGCAGCAATAATTATTGCACAATGACTCGCTGCAGTGTCGATATTGCATGATGCTTAGGGAAAACACGGATGTCCACCAGTGAGACATGTCGACCACCACCGAATTCAATTCAAAAACGTTCCGGAGATCGAGAAAACCTAGGGATTTTCCCTATGTTTTGCAATATTAATTGCTAGTTTCGTTGACTTGCAATTTGCGCAAACATACCATCGACAGGCGCTCAAGATCACGGTCTCAGGACCGAATCCTGCATCGCTGAGGATTGGCTCTTTGGAGCGGTTCAAGTGGATCCGGTTACCTCAAAAGTGTCATGAATATCTATACAAATTTAAAGGAGAGCAGCAAGACAACGCAAACATGCATGCAATCAGTTACTTGCTCTAACAGAGCAATTTAGTCAACACAGATTATTCAAATGAAGGATGGCAAATGAAACTCGCTAAGCTAATTAAAACCACCGTGATTGCCGCTGGCATCGCACTCGCAGCAGGCGCTGCTTTGGCAAAAGACTATCGCTTTGTGATGGTCTCTCACATTGGCTCGAACGACGCCAACATGGGCTGGCTCACCGAGTCGCTCAAGGAGTTCGAAAAGAAGTACCCGAACGTCAAAACCGAGTACATATCCACCAACAACTACTCGGTGCAAGAGCATGTGCGTCTACTCGAACAAGCTATTGCAACCCATCCGGACGGCATTGCAGTGCCCATCGTCGACGCCAATGCCTTTGAAGGCCCGCTGCGCAAGGCGATTGCTTCCGGCATCCCCGTTGTGGCATTCAACATTCCTGACAGCCGCCCCGAAGGCAAGCGCATCCCTTACCTGACCTATGTCGGCGGTGACGAATACTTGACCGGCAAAAATCTCGGTCAATACGCCCTGGCCCAAGCCAAGGCTGGCAAAGTGCCCATGCCCACCCGCGTAATGTGCGCTGTGCACGATGCGGCCCACCAAGGTCTGAAGGCACGATGCAAGGGCATGCGTGAAGTGATGGAAGCCGCAGGTGCCAAGTTCGACGAACTGTTCATCAGTGCTGAGCCAACTCAGGCCCGCAATGCAATGCAGGCCTACCTGCAATCGCACAAGGATGCCAACTACATCTTTACCGTGGCCGGCTGGTCGTCGCCCTGGGCTTGGGACGTGGCCAACAAGATGGGGCTGAACCCTGACATCGGCAAAAAGGGCATGACCATCATCACTGTGGACGAAGGTCCAGTCTCTATCGAAGGTGTGCGCCAAGGTCACATTTTGGCAGCCAACAGCCAAGGCTTTTGGCTGCAGGGCTACGCTCCCATGGAGTGGCTGTACTGGTACCACGAACTGGGCTATGAGCCCAAGTCCGACATCTTGACCGGTCCGGTCATCATCAACAAGGACAACGCCGACAAGTGGGCCAAGCTGGTACGCGGCGTGTTCGGTGATGCCGAGTACAAGAAACAGACTGGCTGGCAATAAGCTGAGCCCTTGGGCCGGACTTGAATCCGGGCCACGGTCCCTTGCGGCCACCGGGTCTATCCCGTTGGTCGCAGGGGCTCACATCTCTTGACTTCAATTGCAATCCATGACGAATATTTACCTTCGCAGGCTTCTGACCGGCCAGTCTCTGGGCTCGGTTATCGGCGTGAGTGCCATGCTGGTTCTGTTCACGTTAATCGACTTCAATGGCTGGTGGAACACCAACTCCTTGGCGAACGTGCTGCAGTTCTCCGCCATCCTGGGCCTACTGTCGATGGGCCTTGCGCTGGTCATCATCGCCCGCGAAATCGACCTGTCTGTGGGCTCGGTCTACGGCCTGGCAGGTGTTTCTTTTGTGACGCTGGAGCCGGTGCTTGGCGTCCCGATGTCTTTTATTGCGGCCATGGCGTTGGCCGCCCTGATCGGCCTACTACAAGGCCTGGCCGTCGTGCGCCTAAAGCTGCCCTCCATGATCGTCACCTTGGGTGGACTTTTCAGCGTGCGCGGCGTCATCTACGTGTGGACCGGTGGCACCGTCAGCACCTTCTCCGCCGATGCGCGCACCCACTGGCTAACACAAATGTTTGGCGGCCACCTTCTAGGCCTGCCAGCCGTGATCTGGTGGACAGTGCTGGTGGCCGTGCTGCTCAGCGTGATGCTCTTGCTCACCCGCTTTGGCAACCACCTGCTGGCCACTGGCGGACAGCAGGACAGTGCTGAATCTCGCGGCGTGCGCACCGACCACGTCAAGCTCGCAACCTTTGTGCTGTGCTCGATGCTGGCGGGCTTATCCGGAATCATCACACTATGCGACAACCCTCAAACCCACGTCACGCTGGGCGAACTGATGGAGCTCGAAGCCATTGCAGCAGCCGTAATCGGCGGCTGCTTGCTGACTGGTGGACGTGGCTCCCTGATTGGTGCACTGCTGGGTACCTTCATCGTCGTATCTGTGCGTTATGAGCTGATTGCGCTGGGCGCCCCCTCTTCCTGGTACATGACCTTTGTCGGCGCAGTGCTGATCGCAGCTGTCATCTTCAACCAATACCTGGCCAACAAGGTCAACCGTTCCCTGTAAACCCGAGCACCACCATGTCGAATCATCCACTCATCCAAGTCAAAAACATCGACCTCCATTTCGGATCTTTCCATGCGCTGAAAAACGTATCAGTGGACTTCCATGCTGGCGAACTGGTCGGCCTGGTCGGCGACAACGGCGCCGGCAAGACTACACTGATCCGCGTGCTGTGTGGCATTCACACGCCGAACGCCGGCGAGGTGTATTTCGATGGCCAACGCGTCACGCAATTCCATCCCAGCCTGGCTATCAACCAGGGCATAGAGACGATCCAGCAGTCAGTTGGTCTGTGCGACAACCTATCGATTGCGCGCAATTTCTATCTCGGACGCGAGCCGGTCAAGCGCATCATGGGCATTCCATTTCTGGACTTCAAGACCATGCGCAAAACCTCTACCGAGGTCATCCGTGAATTCGGTCTGCGCGATAACGTCTCCACCGATGACGAAGTGGGTCGCCTCTCTGGTGGTGAGCGCCAGTCGGTCAAGATCGGTCGCGCTGTTGAGTTCAAGAACCGCGTCGTGATCATGGACGAGCCGACCAACCACTTGTCGGTGCGTGAGCGCGAACACGTCAACGAACTGGCGGTACAACTCAAACAGCAAGGTCTGCTGGTGATCTACATCACACACGACATTTTCCAGGTGCACAAACTCGCTGACCGCATCGTGATCATGGAAAACGGTGAAAAGGTCGAGGACGCCAAGACCAGTGAAATGACCGCAGATGCGCTGGAGGAAGTGATTCGCCAGGGCGGACGCCAAGTAGAGAAGCGAGCCGCGTAATGAGCCCCACCTCCTTAAAAAGACTGTTTGCACGCCACGGCGAGATCGGCATCTTCGCCATTGCGGTCGTTGCCATTACCTTCTTCTCGCTGTCTTCGGGCGGTCGCTGGGCCAACTCTTTCAACGTCGGAACCATTTTGCAGGTCACCGCAACCCTGGGCCTGATGAGCCTGGGCGTCGCCCTGGTTATGGGTACCGGCGAGATCGACATCTCGGTCGGCTCAACCCTGGGGATGGGCGCGCTGGCCTACCTGTGGCTGTCGATACGCATTGATCCGGTGCTGGCTGCACTTGCGGCCACTGTAGTGGGTGCCGCGATTGGCTGGTTCAACGGCTACCTGGTGACAGTGACCAAAACACCCTCGTTGATCATTACGCTTGGTACTCTGATGATATTCCGTGGCATTGCCATTGCACTGACCGACGGATTTTCGTTCTCCATGCCATACGAGCAGCGTGACTCCGTAACCTACACGATATTGGGAGGTGGTGATCTAATGGGCTTCAACACGGCCATTGTGTGGCTGGTTCTTGGTATGGCCGCTCTGTCGGTGGTGCTGTATGCGACCCCGTTTGGCAACCGACTGCTGGCGGTGGGTGGTTCAAGCGATAGCGCACACTCTCGCGGCGTGCACGTCGGTAAGACCAAAATCACTGCCTTTATCGTGTGTGGTGCACTGGCGGCCTTTGCCGGTGCACTCGAAGCAGGCAAGCTCGGCTTCGCCGATGGCTCCATGGGTCGTCAAATGGAATTGCAGGCCATCGCTTCCTGCGTGCTTGGTGGCTGCTTGCTTTCTGGCGGGCGTGTCTCGCTGATCGGCACCATCCTGGGCACTTTCTTACTGTCGTCCATCCAGTCATATCTAGTCGTCATGGCGGTTAAGCCGCAGTGGTTCATCCTACTGCTGGGCCTAATCGTTGTGTTTGCCTCCTATGGTGACCAGCGGTTCCGTATCTGGGCTGCCAAGGTGTGAACCTGTAACCGTTGTATTTCGTTTTCATCTCTTATTTTTAGGATTCTTCATGATCAAGGTAGGACTATTGGGTGCCGGACGTATCGGTAAAGTGCACGCAAAGAGCATTGCTGCACACCCTGGAAGCAAACTGGTGGCAGTTGCAGACATTCACAGCGCTGCCGCTGTTGAGCTGGCCCGCGATTCCGGTGCCCGCGCCGACTCGGTGGATGTGATCATCAACGACCCTGCCATTGATGCCGTCCTGATCGCCACCTCCACCGACACCCACTCGGACCTTATTGAGGCCGCCACCAAGGCCGGCAAGGCAGTTTTATGTGAGAAGCCGGTGGACCTGAGCCTGGAACGTGCCATGGCTTGCCAAGCCGCCGCCGCACGCAACGGCCGACCGGTCATGATCGGCTTTAACCGCCGTTTTGACCCGAACTTTGCCATCCTGAAAAAAGCGCTGGATGCGGGCGAGATCGGCAAGAGCGAGTTGCTGGCCATCACCTCCTTCGATCCAGCGCCCCCGCCCATTAGCTACATCTTGGTGTCGGGTGGCATCTTCCGCGACAGTTCCATCCACGACTTTGATATGGCCTGCTGGATGTTTGGCGGCGTGCCCGCCGAGGTCTCGGCCTTTGGCAGCAGCCTGGTCGATCCCGCCATTGGTGAAGCAGGCGATGTGGACACCGCCGTGACCACACTGCGCTACGCCGATGGCCGTCTGGTGGTCATCCGCAATTCCCGCCGCGCTGTTTACGGGCACGAGCAGCGCCTGGAAGTGCTGGGCTCCGAAGGCATGCTGCAGGTGGGCAATGTGCTGGAGAACACCGTGGTCAAGAGCACGGTGGCCGGCTCGCTTTCCGCACGCCCCGAGTTGTTCTTTCTGGAGCGCTACATGCGTGCCTATGAAGCCGAATGGCGTGCCTTTGTGGAAGCCGTGGAGCAAAGCAAGCCCATGCCAGTCACCTTGCAGGATGGCGTGAACGCGCTGCTGGTGGCCGAGGCCGCAACGCTGTCCAAGCAATTAGGACGTTCCGTGAAGCTGGTCGACGGCCGTGCTGTAGCCTCCTGATCCAAAGAGCGGGCTTTTGTGACCATGATGAAAATGAGCCTAGTGACCGATGCACTCGGTCATCAACCCTTTGAAGACATGCTGGACACTGTGGCTAGCCTGGGCTTTGAAGCCATCGAACTTGGCTGCGGCGGTTGGTCCAAGGCGCCGTTTGTCGCCCTGGACGAATTGCTGACCAGCAAGACGGCGCGGGACAAATTCCTGGCGTCCATTGCCCGGCGCGGGCTGGACATCTCGGCCCTGAACTGTTCCGGTGAGCACTTAGCGCCGAACGCCAAGGGTGAGGCGCACAAACTGGTGGTCGAAAAGACCTACCGCCTGGCCGAACTGCTGGGCGTGAAAACCATTGTGATGATGTCGGGCTGCCCCGGCGGTAACAAGACAGACACAACGGTGAACTGGGTGGTTAGCAGCTTCTTCCCCGAACACCAGGCCATGCTGGACTATCAGTGGAATGATGTGTTTTTTCCTTATTGGGAGAAAACAGCAAGATTTGCCAAGGATTGCGGTATTGAAAAGGTCGCGCTTGAAAACCACCACTACAACCTGGTCTACAACCCGCAGACCATGAAGAAGATGCGCGCAGTAATCGACCCAGTGGTCGGCATGAACTTTGACCCCAGCCACCATATGTGGATGGGGGGCGACCCGATTGCAGCCTTACGTGAATATGGCAAAGACTTGATTCACTACATGCATGCCAAGGATGTGCGCATTGAGCGCGGCATTGCCGATGCCCAGACGCTGATCGACACCAACTGGATGTTTGATCCGGCACCGCGCTCCTGGAATTACGTGGCACTGGGCCATGGCCACGATGTGCAGTGGTGGAAGGAGTTCTATTCCGTGGCCCGCTACATCGGTTACGAGGGCACGGTGAGCCTGGAAATGGAAGACCTGTCGATGGATCCGCTCACCGGCGTGAAGAAATCCTTGGCAACGCTGAAGGCTGCACTGCCTCGATCGTTTGACTAGAGAAAGCACTATGACCTTGCGTATTGGAATTATTGGGTGTGGCGCCATCGGTCAGGACCATGCACGTCGCCTGCACTTCAAACTCAGTGGTGCCCGAGTGGTGGCGCTGAACGACATCAACTTGGAAGCCACGCAAGTCTTCTCATTGGCCTCGGGCATCAACGCGCGTGTCTATGCCAAATACCAGGATGTCATCCTGGCCGAGGACGTGGATGCGCTCCTGGTCACCAGTTGGGGGCTGGCCCATGAGGAGCAGGTGCTCGCATGTATCGCCGCCGGCAAACCTGTGTTCTGCGAGAAGCCGTTGGCAACTACTGCGGCCGGTGGTCTTCGCATCGTCGAAGCCGAAGTCAAGCACGGCAAGAGCCTGGTGCAGGTGGGTTTTATGCGGCGCTTTGATGCGGGCTATCGCGCACTCAAGCAAACCATAGACGCGGGCACCATAGGCAATGTGCTGATGGCCCACTGTGCACACCGCAACCCTGCAGTGCCTGCCAACTACGGCGGCGATATGGCCATTACCGACTCGCATGTGCACGAACTCGACGTCTTGCGTTGGTTGCTCAATGACGATTACGTCACCGCACAAGTGGTGCAGGGTCGCAAGTGCCGCAATGCACAGGGTGATCTGCACGACCCCATCATGGTGCTGCTGGAAACCAGCCAGGGCATTCGCATCGACACAGAGATTTTTGTGACCTGCCGTTTTGGCTACGACATCCAGTGCCATGTGGTGGGCGAGACGGGTGTAGCCAGTCTGCCTGAGCCTGCATCCGTAGCGCTGCGCTCCGAGGGTCGCCAGTCCACCGAGATCCTCATGGACTGGAAGCCGCGATTCATTGACAGCTACGACGTGGAACTGCAGGAGTGGCTGCGTGATACCCAGGCCGGCCGGGTCACCGGCCCCACAGCTTGGGACGGCTATTTCGCCTCGGCCACGGCCGAGGCCTGCGTGGAAGCCCGCCACAGCAAGCAAATCGTGCCTATCCGCATTGCAGAGCGCCCCGCTTTTTACGAGCGGGGCACCCCAGGTTCCAAGTACCAGGTCTGAGGCTAAGGCCCTAGACGGAATGATTTATTGACAGTTATTTATAAACGCAATTATTATTGCAGAAAGAGGATTCGAATGGTCAAGATTGCAGTTTTAGGTTGTGGTCGCATCGGTGTGATGCATGCACGTAACATCGCCAACCACCCGCGCGCCAGTCTGGCCACGGTGTTTGACATCTACCAGCCCTCGGCTGACAAGGTGGCAGCCGAGCTAGGGGTGAAGACATCCAAGTCCGTGGAAGAAGTCCTCGCCGACCCTTCGGTGGATGCGATTCTGATTGCCACCTCCACCAACACCCATGCGGACATCCTGGAGCAGGCCGTTGCAGCGGGCAAACCGATTCTGTGCGAGAAGCCGATTGACCTGAGCCTGGCGCGCGTCAACGCCTGCTATGAAAAGATCCGCAACAGCAGCGCGCCCATCATGCTGGGCTTTGTGCGCCGCTTTGATCCGGGCCACCGTGCCACGCGCGATGCCGTGCGCCGGGGCGACATTGGTGAACTGCACCAGGTGGTCATCACCTCACGCGACCCGGCCATGGCACCCGATGCCTATATCCGCGTGTCGGGTGGCATCTTCCGCGACATGACCATCCATGATTTTGATATGGCCCGTTTCGTGTTGGGCGAAGAGCCCGTGGAAGTCTTTGCAACCGGCAGCCGCCTGGTGAACCCCGCACTGATGAACGAATTGCAGGATTACGACACCGTGCTGGTGACACTGACCACCGCCTCGGGCAAACAATGCGTGATCACCAACTCCCGCCAGGCCGTCTATGGCTACGACCAGCGCGTCGAAGCCTTGGGCACCCTGGGTCTGGCCAGCTCGCAAAACCGCAAGAACCACGAGGCCACCTTGCACACCAAGACCTTTACCGAGCGCTCGGAGCCGTACCAGAACTTCTTTATCGAGCGCTACTCGGAAGCCTTTGCCGCCGAGATCAGCGAGTTTGTGGACGCGATTGAAAACAAGCGCGCGCCCGAAGTCGGTTTTGCCGATGGCCGCCTGGCCCTGATGCTGGCCGAGGCAGCACTGAAGTCCGCGCAAACGGGCTGTGTGGTCCATATGAACGAAATGGGTTGAGCGATGTACAAGAAATTTGGACTGTTTCTGAATGGGCAGTGGCGCGAAGCCTCTGACAAGCAAAGCGCGCCCGTCTTCAGCCCGGTGACGCAGGAATCCTTGGGGAGCGTGCCCTATGCAACCCATGCGGATACACAGGAAGCGATTGCCTGCGCAGAACAAGGTTTTGAAGTCTGGAAGAGAAAGTCCTCGTTCGAGCGCGCCGATGCGCTGCACCTAGTCGCCGACATAATGACGCGTCGCCGCCAGGAAGGTGCCACCATGATTTCCATGGAAACCGGTAAGCCCCTGGTGCAGTCTGAGCGCGAATGGAATCTGTCTATCGACCAGTTCCGCTGGATGGCCGAGGAAGCACGCCGGGTTTATGGCCGCGTGGTGGAAAGTCGCGTGCCGGGCGGCCGCTTTGAAATCAGCCATGAGCCGGTGGGTGTGGCGGCGGCCTTTACCGCCTGGAACTTTCCGGCGGCCCTGATTGCCCGCAAAGTGGCGCCTGCACTGGCTGCCGGCTGCTCCATCGTCGTGCGCCCCTCCAGCCAGACGCCAGGAGTTGCGATGGTGATGATTGATTGCATCCGGGAAGCCAATCTGCCTGCCGGTGTGGTGGGGCTGGTCGTGGGCCCCACCTCCACTACCTACGCACCCATCATGGCCTCTGCGGTCGTGCGCAAGGTCTCGCTAACAGGCTCAACGCGGGTTGGCCAGCAAATGCTGCGTGACGCCGCAGACACCGTGAAGAAGACCTCCATGGAGCTCGGTGGCAATGCGCCACTGATCGTTTACAACGATGCGGACCTGGAACTGGCGCTCAACCTATCGGTGCCCACCAAGTACGCCAATGCCGGCCAGGTGTGCGTCACGGCCGACCGCTTCTTTATCCACGAAAGTCTGCACGATGCTTTTGTCAAAGGCTTTGTGCAACGCGCCAAAGCACTGAAGCTAGGCGACGGCATGGATGCTGCCACACAAATGGGGCCACTGATCAATGCCGCACGCATGGATGAGATGGAATCCATTGTGGAAAGCGCGATTGCGGCCGGTGCCAAGGTGGCAACCGGTGGACGCCGCTCGCCAGCACACGCCAAAGGATTCTTCTTTGAACCCACGGTACTGGTGAACGTCACAGACTCGATGAAGGTGTTTGATCAGGAAAATTTCGGCCCGATTGCAGCCATCACTACCTTCAAGGACGACGAGGAAGTGATCCGGCGCGCCAATGCATCGGAGATGGGCCTGTCGGCCTATGCGTTCACTACCAGCGCCAAGCGCATCCGCGCCACTGTGTCGGGACTGAAAGTCGGCATGGTGGGCATCAATAGCTTTGCCATGGCAGCCTCGGAGGCTCCGTTTGGCGGCACCAAGTATTCAGGCATGGGGCGTGAGGGCGGTATCGAGGGCATCTCGGATTACCTCGATATCAAGCTCGCACAGATCGTTCTTTAAGAGAAAAGCATGATTAAAAACAAACTCAAGGAAATTTGGGGACAAGGCAAACCAAGCATCAATGGCTGGTTGTCCGTTGGCAATCCGTTTACTGCGGAAATCATGGCAGCCCAAGGCTACGACAGTATTTGCATCGACATCCAGCACGGCGCGCTGGATTACAGCGACGTGCTGCCCATGTTCCAGGCCATGCGTGCCTCCGGCATCACGCTGTTGGCGCGTGTGCCCTGGCTGGAACCCGGAATCATCATGAAGGCGCTGGACGCCGGCGCCTATGGCGTGGTCTGCCCCATGGTCAATACCGCAGAACAGGCCGCCGAGTTTGTAAGCTATATGCGCTACCCACCTTTGGGCCAGCGCTCTTTTGGCCCCACCCGTGCCAACTTCTCCGCTGGTACCAACTACGCGCAAGAAGCCAATGGCGAGATGCTGGCGTTTGCAATGGTGGAGACGGCCGAAGCCATGGAAAACCTGGATGCGATTGCAGCGACTCCCGGACTGGACGGCATCTATGTGGGACCAGCCGACCTGACCTTTAGTTTGGCGCAAGGTCGTCTGGCCCCGGCTTTCGACCGTGAAGAGCCAGAAATGATTGAAGCACTCAAGAAGATAGTGGCAGCCTGCAAGAAGAACAACATTCGCTCTGCCCTGCATTGCGGCACGCCCGAATATGCGGTGCGCGCCATTGAATGGGGCTTCAACATGACCACCGTGTCGGGTGACTCGCGCCTGCTGGCTGCGGCCGCCGCCGATAGTGTGACCAAGTTTAAGAAGCTGGTGGGACATCTGTCTACCCAAGCGGCCGAGACAAAGGGAGCCTACTGATGCCACACCTATTGATCGCCGGCAAAATCCATCCCAGCGGTATGGCGCTGCTCAAGAATGCGCCCGGCATAACTTATGACTATGTGGAAGAAGTCAGCGAGGCCAGTTTCGCCCCACTGATCCACAAGGCCGATGGCCTGGTGATTCGCACCCAGCCTTGCAGCGCTGCGACGATTGCTCTGGCCGACAAGCTCAAGATAGTGTCACGCCATGGCGTGGGCTATGACACGGTCGATCTGCAAGCCGTCAACGCCCGCGGCATTGCGCTGGCCGTCTGTGGCGATGTCAACTCCGTTTCGGTGGCCGAGCACAGCATGATGCTGATCCTGGCTGCAACCAAGCAGACCGTCAAAGCGGACACCTCGGTTCGCAATGGCGAATGGGGCTGGCGCAATCTGCTGGCCGCACGCGAGGTCAGTGGCAAGAACCTGCTGATCATTGGCTATGGCCGCATTGGTAGGCACCTGGCCCGCATGGCATCTGGCTTCAGCATGCACATCCGGGCTTATGACCCCTATCTGGAAAAAGCTGGCTGGCCTGCTGGTTCCGTGACGCCCGTCAGCACACTGGAAGAGGGCTTGCGCTGGGCAGATGCCGTGTCCGTCAACGTGCCGCACAGTGGCAAGGCCTTGATTGGTGCGGAAGAACTGGCTTGGATGCGGCCTAACGCGGTGCTTGTCAACACCGCACGCGGTGGTGTGATTGATGAAGCGGCCTTGGTTGCGGCTCTCAAGAACGGCGTGATTGCCGGTGCCGGTGTGGACGTCTTTGAGATCGAGCCACCGACCAAGGACAACGCCTTGTTTGGGTTGCACAACGCCATCCTCACCCCACATATCGCGGGCCTGACCACCGAATGTGCTGAGCGAATGGCCATCTCCTCCGTGCAAAACGCATTGGATTTCTTCAATGGTTGTATCGACCAGACGTTGGTGGTCAACCGCGATGCCATAAAGGCAGTCGCTTAGATTTTTCTGAGGTGTCTCCTCTTTTGGGTGTCATTTGAAAATGATGACACCCTTTTTTGTCTATTGGTACGTGGGAGCAGTACACAAGCTTTGTAGCCCATCGCCGATTCGGACCTGCGAAATTGCCAACCCTCATTCAACAAAACGTATGTTAAGCAAATTCATACTGATCATTTGGGGCTGGAGAGAAGAAGCCCGCAGGTGCAGGGCCAAGCATTGGCACATTGGCGAGGATGTGCTGGCAGTCGTGACCTGGTTCTAGCTGCCAATATTTAGCGCGTGTGGTTACGTCAAGCCGATCGGTAGCTGCAAGCGAACGCACTGGATTGCGGATCGACCATCCACTCATGGACCGGGTCGTTCTTAAACACCCAAAAGCGATTGGGTCCAGCCATGACGTTCAGGTAATACAGGTCATAACCATGGGGCGCGACTACCGGATGGTAACCACGCGGCACCATCACCACATCATGGTCCTCCACGGCACAAGTTTCGTCAAGGCTTCGGTCATCGGTATAGACGCGTTGGAAAGCAAAACCCTGGGGCGGATTGAGGCGGTGGTAATAGATCTCCTCTAGCAGTGTTTCACTCGGTGGCGTCTCCTGGTCGTGTTTGTGGGGAGGGTAGCTCGAACTGTTGCCGGCCGGCGTGATCACTTCCACCACCAGTAAGTGGGCCGCGCGCGGGTCGTCGTGGGGCAGGATGTCACAGACATAGCGTGTGTTGCTACCCTTGCCGCGCACGCTGCGGCGCATGGCAGTCGAATCGATCACACTGACCGTGCCGGACCCACCCTTTCCAGGTGCAGTGCACAGGGCAACTTCCGCCACCGTGCTGGCACCCGGCACATTGCCCACGGTAACGGTTTTGCCGACCGGAACATAGACGGCTGCGGGCGACACCTCTTCAAACACGGATTTGCGCGAGCCCAGGTTCATGTAGCTAATGCCGTCAACCGTTACGTCCACCGTGCCGGTCAACACCACCAGACAGAGTTCGCGGGTCCCTGTGTCCACGGTCGCACTCTCCATGGGTTTCAGGCGCAAGGCGCGAAAGCCAACATGTGTCCAGCCGGCGCGCTCGGGTGAGACGTTGACGATTTCGCGACCTGCCGGCGCAGGTTTGACCAGCAGAGGACTCAGCATGCTTTCTTCTTTCGGCTATGCGGAACAGCACTCTTGCGGCCCCTCCATGCTTGCACTAAGACTGCATAGTTGGCGGCTACTTCATCAATAAGGCCCTGGTCAGTCAGCTCGCTCTTGAGCCAACGCAAGGAGGCATCCGCCCACAGGCTGCGCCCGACCATAAAGCCCTTCACCACAGGGTTGGTTGCATGCGCAAAACTGTCAGCAAGGTATTGCAAGGGTTGGTTCAATCCCAAAATCACCGCGCCCCGGCAGTACGGGTCGTGCGTATGCAAAAGCTTTTGCAGTTCGTTCCAGCCGGATTCCTGCATCGGCGCGAGCTTCCACCAATCTGGTTTGATACCCAGGTCGTAGAAACGACCGATCGCACGCAGTACCGCAGAGTCTTCGTCACTTTCCCGTGCCATGCCTTTGGGCAGAATAATTTCCAGCAGCAACTCGTTGCCTGACGCGCGTGTTGCCTCCCACAGCTCGCGCACTCTGGCTTCCTGTTCCAAACGCAGTTCTTCGACGTCATCCGGGTGGTAATGCACCAAGCACTTGGCCACATGCTCGGTGGGCCAGTGAACCAATGCGCTGCCAATCGAATGAGTTTCGTCGAAGCGCAACGGGCGCGAGCCAGGCAGCTCGACCGGACGCCCCACCCACCAGCCGCGTCCCGTTGCAGATGCCAGCGCGTCAAGGCCCATGCTGCTACCGTCGATTAGCACACCAGTGAGGCCTTGCAGTTGGCACGCTTCCTCTACCTTTTCCGTAGCCAGGACCAACAGCTTTTTCAGATAAGGAATCCTGGATTCACTGGCGCCAGCGTCCTTGGCCATGTCCCTGAACTGGCTGCGGTGGTCATAGGCCATCACGCACAACTCGTCCCATGCCTTGCGCTTGACGCTGACACGGTGCAAATGGGCCAGTTGGGCATCGGCATCGACCTTGGGGTTGCGGCTACCACCAAACCAGTGTTCCAGCTCCGCCTGCGTAGGCATAGCCGCAGAGCAGGCGTGACGGGACACCACGATGGCGCCGCAAGCGTTGGCAATCTCCGTGGCATCAACCCAATCCTTGCCCTGCAACAGGCTGGCCAGCAGGCCCGACAAAAAGGCATCACCGGCACCCAATACGTTGAGCACCTCAACACGCTCACCTTTGAAGGTGGGGGCGCCATCGATATGGAAGGGAATCTCACCGGCAATCACACAGCAACCCAACGCACCGCGTTTGACGACCAGCGTGGCCTTACTGACCTTGCGTACGGCTCGTAGACTGGCGACCAGATCACCCGCTACACCGCCTGCAATAAGGAACTCTTCCTCAGTTCCCACCAACAGATCAAATTCCCCCAGCATTTCCTGCAATTCCTGGGTAACCCGGTCATCGGCAACATAGCGGTTTTCGCCGGCACCCCGCGAAGTCAGACCCCACAACACTGGTCGGTAGTCAATGTCGAGCACGCGTATGACGTCATGCTTTTTCGCATAGGCCAAGGCGGTTGCGGATGCGGCACGGGTGCCAGGAGTAGACAAATGGGTGCCGGTGATGGCCAGGCAGCGGCATTTGGCGATGAAGTCTTCGCTGATGGCGGCGGCATCAAGGGCCATATCGGCACAGTTTTCGCGCACAAACAGCAAGGGGAAGGTGTCGCGGTCCTTGAGCCCCAGCAGCACCAGAGCCGTCAGCCGCGTGTCGTCAACTTGCACCTGGCTGGTGTCACAGCCTTCCTTCTCCAGGGTCTCAGTCAGAAAGCGGCCCATCTGCTCATTGCCCACGCGCGAGATCATGGCGCTTTTGAGGCCCAGCCGCGCCACGCCAAATGCCTGGTTGGCCGAGCTTCCGCCCAGGTACATGGCCATCGAGCGGGCATCTTCCAGCCGGCTGCCAAACTGCTGGGCATACAAGTCCACGGCCAGGCGGCCGAGACAGACCAGGTCAATGGGACGACCGTGAGGAAAGTTGAAAGTGCGCATGTGCTCTTGCTCAGGTGGCCGAGAGGGGCGTGTACCGGGGAATGCCCGGGTGCACACCGTCAAGCTGTGTCAGGTGACTACTTCGTAACCCGCGGCTTGCATGACGCGCAACAATTCCTTATGACCGATTTGCGCCATCTTCAAGGGCGGATTGGGTTTGGGGTCTTGCTCGGCCTCAACTACAAACCAGCCTTCATAACCGTGCGACGCCAGGCGTTTGACAATCGTTTCGAAGTCCAGCGAGCCATCACCCGGCACGGTGAAGGCGCCTTTCAAAACGGCATCCAGAAAGCTGTCCTTGCTGCGGTCCAGGCTGTCCACCACGTTGCGCCGGATGTTCTTGGCATGGACGTGGCTGATGCGTTTGGCATGTTTGTCAATGACGCGCAAGACATCGCCACCGGCAAAGGCCATGTGTCCAGCATCAAACAACAACGGCAGCGTAGATCCCGAATGCTTCATCATCAAATCCAGATCCTGCTCGGTCTCTATGGGCGCGGCCATGTGGTGGTGGAAGGCGATGGGCATGCCCTGCTCTGCGCACCACTCCGCAAACGCGGTCATCTTGCGTGCGTAGATCTTGATCTGGTCTTCAGAAAGTGTGCGCCGCGTATTCAGGGGAGCATGGCGGTCGCCCTGGATGGTTCCTGCCGTTTCGCCATAGACGATGCACGGCGCGCCCAGAGCCTTGAAGGTGGCGAGCTGCTGGGCGATTCGCTCCTTCTCGGCTGCCAGCTCTGAATCCAGCAGCAAGCCGGAGAACCAGCCGCCACACAGCCGGATGTCGTGGGCCTTGAGGATGGGGCCCAAAACAGCTGCATCCTGAGGAAATTTGCCGCCGGTTTCAATGCCGGTAAAGCCGGCCATGCGCGCCTCGCTCAGGCACGTCTCCAAGCTGACATCGCCACCGAGTTCGGGCAGGTCATCGTTGGACCATGCTATCGGGGCGATTCCAAGTTTTGCCTTCATTTTGTCTCCTAAATGTATTTGTCTCACGGGGGTGAAAAGTCGTAAAGCAAGGCTGCCAGCAGCGACCCAAAATCAACTGTTATCGAAGCATTTATTGCATAAATACAGCATAATGCAATTTTAATTGCGCATCTGTATTTCCTGCAATAGCTTGGACAACAAATTTATGAGCTCAGATCTAACGCATCCGGACATCCATTTCAACCCCGTTGTTGGAGAAGCTTGAGCGGGCAATAAGGCGCGAAGAAGGAAGCCCTCCGCGACCGCTTTGCGCGTCCGCGGAGGGCTTCTCAAGCTTCCGGTATTGGTTTCTTGGCTTACTTGGCCGTAGGCATCACAAACTCGGCACCCTTGCCAATGCTCTCGGGCCAGCGCTGCATGATGCTCTTTTGCTTGGTATAGAAGCGCACGCCCTCTTCGCCATAGGCGTGCATGTCGCCAAACAGGCTCTTCTTCCAGCCACCAAAGCCGTGCCAGGCCATGGGCACGGGAATCGGCACGTTGATGCCCACCATGCCCACCTGGATGCGGCGGCTGAATTCGCGTGCCACATTGCCGTCGCGGGTGAAGCAGGAGACACCGTTGCCGAACTCATGCGCGTTGATCAGGTTCACCGCCTGGGCCAGGTCTTTCACATGCACGCAGGACAGCACCGGGCCGAAGATCTCCTCCTTGTAGATCTTCATCTCGGGCGTGACGTTGTCAAACAGCGTGCCACCCATCCAGAAACCGTTGTCACAGCCCGCACCGGCGGCCTTGCCGCTGAAGGTACGACCGTCGTGCAAGAGCGTGGCGCCTTCCTTCACACCTTGTTCGATGTAGCCGGTGATGCGCGCGTGCGCGGCCTGGGTCACGATGGGGCCCATCTCGGCAGCGAGGTTCATGCCGTCCAGCACCTTCAGGGATTTGGTGCGCTCCAGCAGTTTGGGAATCAGGCGATCGCCTACATCCCCCACCAGCACCGCCACGCTGATGGCCATGCAGCGTTCACCAGCCGAGCCATAGCCCGCGCCCACCAGGGCGTCCACGGCCTGATCGATGTCGGCATCGGGCATCACCACCATGTGGTTCTTGGCACCGCCCAGGGCCTGCACGCGTTTACCGTGGCGCGCGCCGGTTTCATAGATGTGGTTGGCAATGGGTGTGGAGCCCACGAAGCTGATGGCCTTCACATCGGGGTGTTCCAGCAATGCGTCCACGGCTTCCTTGTCGCCCTGCACCACGTTGAACACACCGTCGGGCAGGCCGGCTTGCTTGAACAGGTCGGCAATCAGCAGGCTGGGGCTGGGGTCCAGCGGACTGGGCTTCAAGACAAAGGTGTTGCCTGCGGCAATCGCCACCGGGAACATCCACATGGGCACCATCACAGGGAAGTTGAACGGCGTGATGCCGGCCACCACGCCCAAGGGCTGGCGCAGCGTCCAATTGTCGATGCCGGTACTCACCTGGTCGGTGAAGTCACCCTTGAGCAACTGCGCAATGCCGCAGGAAAACTCGACGATGTCGATGCCGCGCGAGACTTCACCCTGCGCATCGGTAAACACCTTGCCATGTTCGGCGGTGATCACGCGGGCCAGTTCGTCCTTCCGGGCATTGAGCAGCTCCAGAAACTTGAACATGATGCGCGCGCGCCGGATGGGTGGCGTGTCGGCCCAGGCGGGGAATGCCGCGTTAGCAGATGCCACGGCGGCGGCTACATCGGCGGCATTGCCCAGGCGCACCTGACGCGCCACGGCACCTGTGGCGGGGTTGTAGACCGGTTGCGTGCGCGTGCTGGTGCCGGCGGTGCGTGCGCCCTGGATGTACTGGGCAACTTCAGCGGTATCGGAATAGGGGGTCATGGATGGGGGTCTCAAAAGTAGGGATAGTGATGAAAGATGAAACGCAGTTTAGGTGCAGGTTATTCAAATGAACAGGCCATAGACTTGAATTCATTGTTCATATTGATAAACAATA
This sequence comes from Rhodoferax sp. GW822-FHT02A01, assembly GCF_038784515.1. Lineage (NCBI taxonomy): Bacteria > Pseudomonadati > Pseudomonadota > Betaproteobacteria > Burkholderiales > Comamonadaceae > Rhodoferax > Rhodoferax sp. GW822-FHT02A01. The sequence goes on along the minus strand of NZ_CP152376.1, from coordinate 3,383,537 downwards.
GGATGATGAAAGAACAAAATATAGAATCCCTCTGGAGCCACATTTACTGGCTTGCCACCCTGGCGGGTCAGGGCAGCTATACCGCAGCAGCGGAACGATTGAATGTGAGCAAGGCTGCCATGAGCCAGCGCATTGCCGAGCTGGAACGCATAGCCGGTGTAAGCCTGGTACAACGAACCACCCGCAGCGTGCGACTGACCGAAGCTGGACAGCGCTTGGTCGATGAAACACAGTCTTCCTTTGAACATATTGCACAAAGCTTTGACCAGGTAAAGGACATGGCGGAAACCCCTCGCGGACTGGTGCGCATTACAGCGCCGGTCGCTTTTGCGCGGCAGCAATTGGTGCCTCAACTACCTGCGTTTTTCAAGGACTTTCCCGAAGTACGCATTGAACTCGACATGTCCGACCGCTTGCGCTCACTAGGAAAAGAGGGCTTTGATCTTGCCGTCAGGCATGCCGCGTCCCCGCCCGAAACGCACGTGGCTTGGCCACTGTGCAAGACCGAAACGCTCCTGGTGGCGACGCCAGGCTACTTGCGTCGCGCAGGCGAAGTGAAGGAGCCTGCGGACCTGCGTAACCACAACTGCCTGCACTATCCCCGTGCCAACGAAAGTGCGGCATGGACCTTTGAGGCACGCAACAGCCGCGCTACGGACGCATTGGTCACGGTGCAAGTATCTGGCTGTCTGGCGGCCAACAACAGCGAGTCACTGCGCGATGCAGCCTTATCTGGGCTGGGCATCGCCCTGCTACCCGACTTCACGGCACAGTCACACATCCGGTCGGGTAAGTTGGTGGGTGTGTTGCCCAAGTGGCGAAGTGTGCGTGCATTCGCTGAGCACCTGTACCTTATACGGCCCTACAGTCCCCATGTACCCCGAACCGTAGCGGTGCTGGTCAAACACCTGCGCCAGCGCTTTGCTGGCGGCTTTTCGCGAATGTCTTCGTCAACTTGAACGTTCCATGCAGTTTAAAAATATCTTGAAAATCATTTCCACATTGCAATAAACGTTGTAAATTCACAATCATGCAACAAGTCACTCCTCCCAAAGATTACGAAGAGCTCATCCGGGTGATCCATGAGCGCTATGAGGACATGAGCAAGTCGTATCAGTCAATCGCCGTGTACCTTACGCAAAACCCCAATGAAGTCGCCATCAAACCCGTAAATTCGATCGCAGAGACTTGCGGTATCCATGCATCCAGCTTTGTGCGCTTTGCACAGGCACTGGGCTACAAAGGATTCAAGGAACTGCAGCAGCTCTATCAACAGCGTTTATCTACGGCTGCACCCGGATTTAATGCCCGCGTAAAGGCGCTCCAGTCTGAGCTTGCAGACCACAGCACAACATCCACATTTCTGCAAGACTTGGTACACCGCGACATTGCGTCGCTGCAAGAACTCGTCGAACTGACCTCCAAAGGAGATGTGGCCAAAGCAACTAAGATGATGGAGGTCGCCGACACAATCTATCTCATAGGCCAGTTGCGCTCTGCACCTGTGGTGGAGTTAATGCGCTACGTTCTCACCATGTTGGGCAAGCGCGCCGTCTTGTTGGACGCCAGTGGCGGGCTTACGACCCACATGGCAAATCTCATTCGGCCAAGGGATATGTTGATCGCCGTGTCTTTTCGCTTCTATGCCAACGAAGTAGTAAATGTAGTGGAGAGCTGCGGCAGCCGTCAGGTGCCTATCTTGGCTATCTCAGATTCAACTCTCTCGCCATTGGCCAAAAACGCCTCGGTCCTTTTTACGGTGCCAGAACACGAGTATTCGTTTTCAAGATCACTTGCAGCCCCTATGTGTTTAGCCCAGGCCTTGCTGGTTAATTTGGCATCTAAACTTCAGAAACAGGTAGAGCCAAGGATTCCGACTGTAACCCAGCAGAAGTAGAAAAGCGCAAGTTCTAGTTGATCTACTTAAGCGACTGATAGGGTTTCGCAGGGAACCAATGCTCATTGCGCTTAATTGCAGCCGGGAAAATGTCAAGTGTCAGCTTTTCGAAGGAGCTGACATTTACGCGCCCAATCCGAGCACCCGCTATGGGCACGATTGAGACGCCTGCAAGCGTCAGCTGTTTGGAGATCTAATTTTTACGTCAACCTGTGGCTTGCCAGTCTGATTGAGCAATCGCTGGATTCGATTTCGACGACAAAAATGGCAAAACCGATGGAAAACCTACAACTTTTGGTCCGATAGTGGTACATGGACACCGCTTTACGGCGATGAGTTGAAGTCGATTTGGACCCAAAATCATTACATCTGTAAGTGATTTTGAAAACGATGCAACTCACCATGTCCACCCCATACAGGGAGCACTGTTCGCCGAAAAACTGGGAGCGGCAAACGGCACAGGGCCTGTCGACACTACCCGCACTATATTCAGTGCGACGCAACAGCTCGCCGTCTCAGTTTCCGAAGTTGCAGGGGGCGTCAAATGCTGACTGAGTACCTTTCAAACAGTGAGCTATTGCATCTAACTGGATACAGGCGTGCAGGCCATCAATCAAATTGGCTAAAAGAACGATCCTTGCCGCACCGAACAGATGGCCCTCGAGTAATTGTGTCAAGGGTACACGTGCAAGCCTGGCTCGAAGGGCGTACAGTGCCGAGCTCTGGTCTCAACTTGGCAGCACTGCGATGAAAAAGTCGAAGTACCCGCGCCTTCGCTCACACACCCGTAAGGGCAAGGGTGGTCAGGTGTGGGTGTCCTACTGGTATGACATGCGCGGTACAGGAAAGCCCGATGTGCCGCTGGGAAACGACTATGCCACGGCGATCCAGCAATGGGATCGGCTGGTAAACCACCTGCCCATGACAAAGGGTCGAGTGCAAGAGGCCATCGATAAATTCAAGGAGCGGGTTCTACCCACCTACACTTCGGCAGAGACCGTAAAGGGCTACACCAAGAATCTGCGCCAGCTCGAACCGGTCTTCGGCAAAGCTGGCTGGCACGAGATTACTCTTCCGGTACTGCGCCAGTACCTGGATGGCCGTAGCGCCAAGACCCAGGGAAACCGCGAGTTGGCCCTGTTGTCTGTGATCTGGGGCAAGGCCCTGTTATGGGGCATGACCGAAAAGACATGGCCCGCCGCAGGAGTTAAGGGCTGGAAAAACCCTGAGCAGCCCCGCGAATTCGAAGTCACAACTGAATTGTTCAACGCCGTCTACGAGCACGCTGACCAAGTGCTACGCGACTGCATGGACATAGCCACAACCACTGGCATGCGACTGACCGACACGCGCACAGTCCGCATGCCGGTGGATGGCCGCCTGCGATTTCGGGCTGGGAAGACCGGAAAATGGGACTTTTTCGTGGTGGAGAAATCACCAGTACTCACAGCTCTGCTCGAGCGCCGTGGAAACGCGGAGAGCGTGATGTTGCTCACCACCAAGACCGGACGTGCGGTGTCTGAATCCATGCTGCGCACCCGCTATGACGCCGCCCGGATCAAGGCATCTGCCGCCTACCCCAAGCTCGCCGACGACATAAAGGCCATGTTCCTTCGCGATACCCGCAAGCGGGCAGCTGACCTCGCCGAAGACGTAGATGAGGCAAGTAAGTTGCTCCAACACAGCAGTAAATCGCTCACTGTCAAACACTACCGGACCAAGGGCAACGAGCTTAAAGCGGTACGATAAACCACTTCCGCAAGACGCGTCCGTGTGAGGAGAGAAATGCATTGGAATGTTGAAAATCATGCGGAAGTAATCGGGCTGTAACCCGCATGGTTAAGCCATTTCGCATTGGGACTCAAAATCCCCCGCCGCAAGGCGTGCCGGTTCGATTCCGGCCCCGGGCACCACGCATCTATGCGTGTTATTCAGTTAGCAGGCACTTACAATAATAAATCACGTCTGCATCATGTCTGCTGTCGTGTCTGCAATTCACACCTGCGGCCCACAAACCGCAGCCGGTAGAACGATCTGAAACACGCCCTTCTTTGACACTGCCATTTGGATGATCAGCTTGTCACCAGAGCACCCATAGTGGTACTGCATTTCAGGCGCTTCTGCTGTGGCTGGAAGGGCTACTAGAGCTGCTAAGGAAAGGATGATGGAGCGCATTGGGTCTCCTAGATAAGCGATGCTTCTGCTGACCGTCTGGCAGTAAGGCCGCGCAGAACTCGGCCCCCTGCTTTGTTCCATTTGAGAAGTTCAGCCGGGACGCTACCCCAATCTGCCAAGTTGACCTTCTTGCGCAGGGTTGATGCCCGCAGGTTTCCGCTGCCAAGGTTGAAAGTCCAGTCGATTAGCGCAGCGATGCGCCCAGGTGTTTCATGGATTACGGCTGGGCACCAGCGCAGAACAGCGGGGAAGTACACGCTCTTGACGTGCCACAATAGGAGTGCTTCTGCCCGCTCTCTGGTAATCGGCGAATCTGTCAGGGCTACCCGAGTCCCATCCTCGTAGTAGGTAGCCCCATAGCCGATAGTCGGTACACCAGCGGGACACAGGTATGGAGAGGCATAGAGCCCCTCAAACCTGCGGATAAGCTCCAACGTGACGGCCAGGGCGTCCATTACTTTCCTGCTGGTCGCTTGTCCAGGCCTGCTTGTTTCAGAAGCTCCATCAGGTCTTCGACATGCAGGCAATCGCACATGCAGGCGCTTGTCGGCATCGGGAATATCTGAGCGATAGTTCCGTTGCAGTAGTCGTTTCCGGGCGTGGCATTTGCCAACACGCCCAAAGCATTGATCTTTCCATCAAAGCCAATTTGAATGATGGTGTCGCCATTTTTTGCCTCGCGGCCATTACGGTAGTGCATTTGAATGCTCCTTTGGTTGTAAAAAAACTATTTACCCCGCTTGAACAGCGAACGGTCTGCTAGGTAGATGCCCAGCGCAGCGCCACAGATTGCGGAAGTGTTCTCGGACATTTGCGAGATGGCGCCGATTTCAACCAGCGTCATCATGACGATTGACAACTCGACAACCCGGCAATATGGCGGCACCGGGCTGGGACTTGCCATCTGCAAGAACCTCATTGAGCTCATGCACGGAAGTGTGGAAGTGGAAAGCACTCCCGGAGTGGGTTCGTGCTTCTGGTTTACCTTGCCTCTGGGCGTAGTCAAGAATCAACCTATTCATCATGCAGGAATCCCTTCCGACTACCGGGTGTTGGTGATAGACGACAACCGGCAGACCATGGAACTCATCAAGGAGATGCTGATCCAGATCGGCGTGGACGCACACGCGGTGGACTCTGGCCACAAGGCGCTGGTCGAAATTGCGCAGGCCTGCGAATCTGTGCATCCCTACGATCTGGTACTGCTCGACTGGCAGATGCCCACCATGAGCGGAATCGAGACAGCCCAGAAATTGGAGGAGATGCAGCTGAAAAAGCCTCCGACCATGGTGCTGATTACCGGGCATGCCAGGGCCGAGATTTACGACGGAAGCTTCAATGATTATTTTGTGGATATTCTGATCAAGCCGATCTCTTCCTACACGCTCAGGGAACTCATATACCGGCTGAACAATTCCGCTGCCACCCATCTTTCAGCACAAGGAAGTCGCAGGCCCTCTTCACATGTTTCCACCAAAGTGTTGCCTACTGCGGGTTCCACCGTGGAGTTGCTGGTTGCTGAAGACAACGCGTTCAACCAGCAGATTGCCAATGAGCTGCTGACCGAAGCGGGCTACACGGTCAGTCTGGCTGAGAATGGGCAAATGGCCGTTGACATGGTCAACGCAAAATTTAACGCTGGCTCCTGCTACCACCTGGTGCTGATGGACATGCAAATGCCGATCATGGACGGTGTAGCCGCCACCAAGATCATCCGGGCAAAGTACCCATCCGAGATGCTGCCCATCGTTGCCATGACCGCCAATGCAATGCAGGCCGACCGCGACCGGTGCATTGCCGCGGGCATGGATGACTTTGTCACCAAGCCTATCGATCCCCAACGGCTGTTTGAAACCATCAACAAATGGCTGGGAACCGCGCCCACGCCCGCTGGCAACACAAGCCACAGCCCGTCGGCAGCAAACGGCGGAGATTGGCTGACTGCCCTGGCTTCCATCCCGGATCTGGATGTCAAGAGCGGGCTGTCACTGATGGGAGACAACGAAAAACTGTACTTGAGTTCTCTGCGTGAATTCGTCTCCAAGGCAGAGGCCTTCCGCAGCGAAATGACCACACACCTTGCCGGTCAAAATTACGCAGCTGCCGAGCGCCTGGCACATACGCTTAAAGGTCAAAGCGCCTATTTGGGTGCCCGCCTGCTCAGGGGGGCGGCGGGTCATGTGGAGGATTTGTTGCGCTCGGGAGACTTTGCAGCCCAGCACCTCGAAACCGAAGTTCGCAAGCTCCTTGATTTGCTGGAAGGATTTGTATCGGACGTCCAATCCAGACTCGCTCCTTTTCCCGGCCCTACAGCGACAGCGGCAACTCCTGCGCAAGCCCCAGCAGTTGCGACTGATACGAGCCGTATTTACGAGAAATTCCTGCGCGCGTTGAAGGACAACGATCCCGCTGCACAGGAAATGCTCGAAGAGCATCGAGCGGCTCTGGAGACTATCCTGGGGACCAACACTTCGGCGGTCATGGAGCACCTGAATGCCTTCCAGTTTGACGAGGCTCTGGCACTTCTGAACACTGGCTAAATGCATGCCTGCAAAGTGGTCGGGACCGCCCGCACTTCACCTGGCCCCTTGATCGGTGCAGAATGCTGCTTCTGCACCGCTCCTTTTTGAAAGGACATCGCCATGGCCAGCTCACCCCTTTCCCTGCTCAACAGTTCCAACCAGGCAGCCAACGCGCAGGCGCTGGCGATGGCGCGGCTCAGTTCTGGCGCGCGTATCAACTCAGCCAAGGATGATGCCGCCGGGCTGGCCATTGCCAGCCAGATGGTCACCCAGATGGGCTCCACCAGCCAGGCTTCGGGCAATATCAGCGCGGGACTTTCACTCACGGACGTGGCAGGCGCTGCCCTGAGCCAAACCAATGACACCTTGCAGCGCATGCGTGAGCTGGCGGTACAGGCGGCCAACGGAACCAACAACAGTTCCGACCTGCAGGCCATCCAGAAGGAGTTTTCGCAGCTGTCGCAAAGCCTGGATCAGGTTTCTTCGCAGACGCAATTCAACGGGCAAAACCTGCTGGACGGCAGTTTCAACGCCAGCCTGCAAACCGGGCCGAACGCTGGCAATACCTATCAACTGTCTCTGGGAGGTGTGTCGTCGCAAGCGTTGGGCCTGGCAAATGTCGATGTCTCCAGCAGCAGCAATGCTTCCAGTGCACTTGGCGCCATCGACCAGGCACTTGCCAGCGTGGGATCGCAACAGGGCAGCCTAGGCGCGTCGCAGGCCGCCCTGAATGCGGCGGCGCAAAACCAGTCGGTCACCTATGACAACCTGGCATCGGCGCAAAGCCAGATCAGCGATACCAACTACGCCAGCGAATCGGCGTCATTGGCCCAGGCTGGTGTGAGCCAGGAGGTGTCGTTGAAGATGTTGACCCTGTATGACGCCAACCAGGCCAACGTCCTGAGCGTATTTCCGGGCGCACTGGGGCTCAACACCCAGGCCTGAACCCGGGCGGTAACTGCCGCCGCCCAGCGTCAATCAGCGCAAATTACTTCTCGCACTTGGGCGAGCAGACGTTTTGCACGCGCCCCAGCAATTTGCGGGACATCAGCTGTACACGGGGTTTGTGCTTGCCACAGAGGAAGCAGGACATGGTGGATGCGCCAGAGTAAGTGTTGGTGGCACCGAAGGGTGAACCAGAGACTTTGGCCTTGTAGCGCAAACCGTCGTCCATGATTTTTGATTTGGTAACGGGAGTACTCATGCCCGTATTTTACCGGAACCGCAGGTCCGACATTTTCTCAAGGCTGCTGCAAAGCAATCTTCCAGTGCGATTACGCAGCTGAAAGAACTATTTCCAGTAACAGTTGACCACTCCGGGCAGCTCAAATCTGTTGCTCAAAAACTCCCAATAAAAACAACAACTTGCAAGCCCTGATGGGGGTATTCCCTTGGTTGCCAATTTGTGGCCTGTCAATTGCGTAATAGCCATGCCCAGGCCGAAAACTGGGTCGTTGGCGATGAACCCCCTTGAGCGGACGCTGGCGAAGAGCAAAAGACAACCGGAGACACCAACAATGGAAACGTTTTACGAGGTGATGCGTCGCCAGGGCATATCACGCCGCAGTTTCATGAAGTACTGCTCCCTCACGGCGACCTCCCTGGGCCTGGGGCCGGCCTTTGTGCCGCAGATTGCCCATGCCATGGAAACCAAACCCCGCACCCCGGTGCTGTGGCTGCACGGGCTGGAATGCACCTGCTGCTCGGAATCTTTCATCCGTTCCGCGCACCCGCTCGCCAAGGACGTGGTGCTGTCCATGATCTCGCTGGACTACGACGACACCCTGATGGCCGCCGCCGGCCACCAGGCCGAGGCCATCCTCGAAGAGATCATGACCAAGTACAAGGGCAACTACATCCTGGCCGTCGAAGGCAACCCGCCGCTCAACCAGGACGGCATGAGCTGCATCATCGGTGGCAAGCCCTTCATCGACCAGCTCAAGCACGTAGCCAAGGACGCCAAGGCCATCATCAGCTGGGGCTCCTGCGCAAGCTGGGGCTGCGTGCAGGCGGCCAAGCCCAACCCGACGCAGGCCACGCCCGTCCACAAGGTCATCTTCGACAAGCCCATCATCAAGGTGCCGGGCTGCCCGCCCATCGCCGAGGTGATGACCGGCGTCATCACCTACATGCTGACCTTTGACCGCATCCCCGAGCTGGACCGCCAGGGCCGCCCGAAGATGTTCTACAGCCAGCGCATCCACGACAAGTGCTACCGCCGGCCGCACTTCGACGCGGGCCAGTTCGTCGAGGCCTTCGACGACGAGTCCGCGCGCAAGGGCTACTGCCTCTACAAGGTCGGCTGCAAGGGCCCGACGACCTACAACGCCTGCTCCACCACCCGCTGGAACGCGGGCACCAGCTTCCCCATCCAGGCCGGCCACGGCTGTATCGGCTGCTCGGAAGACGGCTTCTGGGACAAGGGTTCGTTCTACGACCGCCTGACCAACATCCCGCAGTTCGGCATTGAATCCAACGCCGACAAGGTCGGTGGCACGGCCGCCGCCGTGGTGGGCGCTGCCGCCGCAGCCCATGCTGCGGTATCGGCCATCGTGCGCGCCAACCAGAAGAGCGATGCCAAGCCCGCGGCTCCCGCTGACCACTAAAAACAACCGACAGACAACCAAGGAAACATCATGGGTGCTTACGAAACGCAAGGTTTCAAGTTAGACAACACAGGTCGTCGGGTGGTGGTCGATCCGGTCACGCGCATCGAAGGACATATGCGCTGTGAGGTCAACCTCGATAGCAACAACGTCATCCGCAACGCCGTCTCCACCGGCACCATGTGGCGCGGGCTGGAAGTGATTCTCAAGGGCCGCGATCCGCGCGATGCATGGGCCTTTGTGGAACGCATCTGCGGCGTGTGCACCGGCTGCCACGCGCTCACGTCCGTGCGCGCAGTGGAAGATGCCTTGGGCATCGTCATCCCCAAGAACGCCTACCTGATCCGCGAGATCATGGCCAAGACGCTGCAGGTGCACGACCACGTGGTGCACTTCTACCACCTGCATGCGCTGGACTGGGTGGACGTGGTGTCTGCCCTCAAGGCCGACCCCAAGAAGACCTCTGAGCTGCAACAACTGGTGTCGCCTTCGCACCCGCTGTCCTCGCCCGGCTACTTCCGCGACATCCAGAACCGGCTGAAGAAGTTTGTGGAGAGCGGCCAGCTCGGCCCCTTCATGAACGGCTACTGGGGCTCCAAGGCCTATGTGCTGCCGGCTGAGGCCAACCTGATGGCGGTCACCCACTACCTGGAAGCGCTGGACCTGCAGAAGGAATGGGTCAAAGTGCACACCATCTTCGGCGGCAAGAACCCGCACCCCAACTACCTGGTAGGCGGCGTACCCTGTGCCATCAACCTGGAACATGCCGGTGCGGCCGGCGCGCCCATCAACATGGAGCGCCTGAACTTTGTGGAAGCCCGCATCAAGGAGATGATCGACTTCAACAACAACGTCTACATCCCCGATGTGCTGGCCATCGGCACGCTCTACAAGCAGGCCGGCTGGCTCTACGGCGGTGGCCTCTCGGCCACCAACGTGATGGACTACGGCACTTATGAAAAAGTGATGGGCAAGCACGAGACCCAGCAGCTTCCCGGTGGCGCCATCATCAACGGCGACTGGGACAAGGTGTTGCCGGTGGACCCGCGCGACCCCGAGCAGGTGCAGGAATTCGTGCCGCACAGCTGGTACAAGTACGCCGACGAAACCAAGGGCCTGCACCCCTGGGACGGCGTGACCGAACCCAACTACGCACTGGGCGACAAGACCAAGGGCACGCGCACCAACATCCAGGAGATCGACGAAAGCGCCAAATACTCCTGGATCAAGGCACCGCGCTGGCGCGGCAATGCCGTGGAAGTCGGCCCGCTGTCGCGCTACATCCTGGCCTATGCCCATGCCTCCAAGGGCAACACCTACGCCAAGCGCCCCAAGGAGCAGATCGACTTTGCCGCATCGATGATCAACACCGGCATCCCCAAGGCGCTGGGCATTGCCACCACCGAATACACGCCTAAGCAGTTGCTGCCCACCACCATTGGCCGCACCCTGGCGCGCGCACTGGAGTCGCAGTACTGCGGCGAAATGATGTACGAGGACTTCAAGGAACTGGTGGCCAACATCAAGGCCGGAGACACCACCACCGCCAACGTGGAGAAGTGGGACCCCGCCACCTGGCCCAAGGAAGCCAAGGGCGTAGGCACCGTGGCCGCACCGCGTGGCGCACTGGGCCACTGGATCAAGATCAAGGACGGCCGCATCGAGAACTACCAGTGCGTGGTGCCCACCACCTGGAACGGCAGCCCGCGTGACAACAAGGGCCAGATCGGCGCCTTCGAGGCCAGCCTGATGAACACGCCCATGGTCAACCCCGAGCAACCGGTGGAGATCCTGCGCACGCTGCACTCGTTCGACCCCTGCCTGGCCTGTTCCACCCATGTGATGAGCCCGGACGGTCAGGAAATGGCCACGGTCAAGGTGCGTTGAATCTTTCAAAAAATCTGGAGACAGTCATGCAACCCATTTCCAAGAGAACCCTCTCGATAACCGTCGGCAGTTTGCTGGCGCTGGCAACCGGTGCGGCGCAGGCACACACCGGTCACGGCGCCAGCACTTTTTCTGAAGGACTGATGCATCCGTTCGGCCTGGACCATTTGCTGGCCATGGTGGCCGTGGGCCTGTGGTCGGTTAGTGCCTTGTCCGCGCGCAAAGCTTGGCAGGGGCCTGCTACCTTTGTGCTGGTGCTGGCCCTGAGCGCTTTGGCAGGTGCCACCGGTGTCACAGCGCCCTACCTCGAACATGCCATCGCACTGAGCGTGGTCTGCTTCGGTCTGATGCTGGTCTGCGCCCGCGCACCGCTGCCGCCCGCGTTGGGCCTGGGACTGATCGCAGTGGCGGCTTCCCTGCATGGGCTGGCGCACGGGGCAGAGGCGCCGGCAACGGGTCTGTCCGCCTACATGGGAGGATTCCTGCTGACCACTGCAGCACTGCACGCATGCGGTGTGGCACTGGGCCTGTCCATCCAGCGCTTCTTCCAGCGCCAATCCGCATGGCTGGTCAGCGCCCTGGGACTCGGACTGGGCTTTGCGGGCCTGCAACTGTTCGCACAGCTGTAAAGCAGCGCACACCGCAGCCGCAGCGTTTCAAATAACAGGAGACGACATGAGTACCACCCCCGCGCAAGGCTCAGCCCCCGCCATCGACAAGTTCGCGCAGATCGAACAGGCTGACGCCGCCCATGCCACCTCGGTCAAAACCGTTTACGTCTACGAGGCACCGGTGCGCCTGTGGCACTGGGTCAACGCCCTGTCCATTCTGGTGCTGGCGGTCACGGGCTACTTCATCGGTTCGCCCCTGCCCACCATGCCAGGAGAGGCCAGCGACCATTTCGTGATGGGCTACATCCGCTTTGCCCACTTCAGCGCAGGCTATGTGCTGGCGGTGGGGCTGATCGGTCGCATCTATTGGGCCATCGTGGGCAACCACCATGCGCGCGAGCTGTTCTGGCTGCCCCTGTTCCAGGCCACCTATTGGCGCGAACTGCTGGGCATGCTGAAGTGGTACGCCTTCATCAGCCCGCGCCCCGGCCGCTTCGTGGGCCACAACCCGCTGGCGCGCTTTGCCATGGTGTTCAGCTTCATGCTCACGGTGTTGTTCATGGTCGTCACCGGCTTTGCGCTCTACGGCGAAGGCGCGCAGATGGGATCGTGGCAGGAGCGTCTGTTTGGCTGGGTGATACCGCTGTTCGGGCAGTCGCAGGATGTGCACACCTGGCACCATCTGGGCATGTGGTCGCTGGTGATCTTCGTCATCCTGCATGTCTACGCCGCCATACGGGAAGACATCATGGGACGCTCCAGCATCATCAGCACCATGGTCTCTGGCCACCGCACCTTCAAGGACTGAGCAGCATGCGCGCCGGCCAACTGGGCGCACAGACCAACCGGGGATTGCCCCCCGGCGTGCCGCCGCGCGCGCCCTGCCATCCGGGCTATTTTTTGCATCGCAACTACCTCACGCCCCTGGGTCTGTCGCAAACGGAAGCAGCGCGCCTGCTGGGCGTTTCACGCCGGCGTCTGCACGAGCTGGTGCACGCACAGCGCGACATGACGCCCGACACCGCCATCCGCTGCGCGCTGGTGTTCCGCTCGGACGCACGCTTCTGGCTCGAACTGCAAGCTTCCTGGAACGGCTTTCACGCCTGGAAGCAACTCCGCCCGCAACTGGCTGCAAAGCCGGTCCGGGCCTAACCCCCACCCCTTTTCGGAACACACGCCCATGCGCACCGATTCGCCCACTTCTACCTGTCACCAGGGTAGTGACAACTCGCCCGCAACTGCAGGCACCGAAACCATTTGCGTCATGGGCATTGGCAACGTGCTGTGGGCCGACGAAGGCTTTGGCGTGCGCTGCATCGAAGCGCTGCAAAGCCGCTATGAATTTGCCAACCACGTCACCCTGATGGACGGCGGCACCCAGGGGCTGTACCTGGTGCAGCATGTGCAGGACGCCACCCGCCTGCTGATCTTCGACGCCATCGACTACGGGCTGGAGCCTGGGACCCTCAAGGTGGTGGACAACGAGGATGTGCCCCGCTTCATGGGCGCCAAGAAAATGAGCCTGCACCAGACCGGCTTTCAGGAAGTGCTGATGCTGGCCCTGCTGACCGAGAAATACCCGCTGGAGGTTCAGCTCATAGGCTGCCAGCCGGAAGAGCTGGATGACTACGGCGGCAGCCTGCGCCCGCGCGTCAAGGCCGCCATGGAAGATGCGCTGGCCCTGGGCGTGCAAACCCTGCGCCAGTGGGGTGCACGCCCGGTGCCCCGCACCACGCCCTTGACCGAGCGCGAGGCCGTGACCTTTGCACAGCTGGACCTGCAGGCCTATGAGGCCAATCGCCCGCCGCGTGAACTGGTCAGCCGCATTGGCGACCAGCGCTTCTTCCCCTCTGCCGACCCGGCCTGAAGGAGACCCGCCATGTGTATCGGAGTCCCCATGCAGGTCCTCAGGACCGAACCCGGCTACGCCATCTGCCTGGGCCGTGGCGAGCAGCGCCGCGTCAACACCGCATTGATCGACGCGGCCGCGCCAGGTGACTGGGTGCTGGTGTTCATGGACAGTGCCCGCGAACGCATCAGTGCCGCGCGGGCCGAGGAAGTCAACACCACACTGGACATGGTGCAGGCCGCCATGGTCGGCCAGAGCTTCGACATGGACCCGGGCTTTGTACTGCCCTCGGCCATGAGCCAGCAACAACTCAACGCGCTGGCCGGCGCCACCCACACCACACCGCAGGAGACCGCATGAGCACAGAGACCATACCCACCCACGAAGCCAGCACCGTGGTGAGCCTGCCGGTGCAAGCGCCACCGAGCGCGAGCGCCACCTCGCCCCTGATCGAGCGCCTGGTCACCCACCATGGCGGCACCTGGGTGGACGAGACCAACATCGACGCATGGTCAGCCCAGGGTGGCGACTGCGTGGTGCTGTTTGCGGGCGATCCGGTGCAGTTCCCCATGGGCCTGGACGTGGCCGTGGTGTTGCCCGAACTGCGCAGTGCCCTGAAGCAGAATTTCCGCATCGGTGCCGTTCAACGTGACAACGAGGCCGCACTGGCCCGGCGCTACGGCTCGCAGCGCTGGCCCACGCTGATGTTTCTGCGCGATGGCCAGTATGTCACCACGCTCAGCGGCATGCACGACTGGGAAGACTTTGTGCGCGAGATGCAAACCGCTCTGGCGCAGGCCCCCTCGCGTGCGCCCACCATCGGCATCCCGGTGGTGAACGGCAATGCCGCCTCGTCCTGCCACTGATTCCACCCACCACCAAGGCAACATCCCATGAAAGAATTTCCCGTCCCCGTGGTTGGCGTAGGCCCCGGTAGCCAGCTCGAAGAAGACTCCCTGGAATACATGTCCATGCCCCAGGGAATGGATACGTTCACTGCGCCCTCGCTGCCCGAACCCGAAGAGATCGCCGCCCGCGTCGGTGCCCATCATGCGCTGCGCGCCGCGCTGGCCGAGCTGGGTGCCGTCTGCGAAGGCAGTGGCAACCGCGTCATCGACCTCAACCACCTCTCGCAGGAGGACCGTACCCTGATCAACCAGGTGCTGGGCGAAGGCGAAGTCAGCGCCATCGTCAAGGCTGCGGGTCCGGGCATGCCCGAGATGAATGTGCAGGAATCGGTCTTTGCCGGCGTCTGGCGCGTGATCCAGTCGGTGGACGGTGTGGTGGTGTCCGATGCGCTGGAGCTGGGCGCCATCCCCGCCATGCTGGTGCAGGCCGCCAAACAGGACTTGTGGGAGCACATCCCGCGCTGGCAGGGCGAGCTGCCGCCCAATGTGCACAACGCGCCCTCGCTGCTGGCCGAGCTGGAAGACCAGTGGAGCCACTGGCACGTGGGACTGCCCGCACACGTCATCAACCTCACGCTGCTGCCCATGTCGGATGAAGACATTGGCTTTCTGGACCACCACCTGGGAACCGGGCGCGTGCTCATCCTCTCGCGCGGCTATGGCAACTGCCGCATCCTCAACACCCGCACGCCGCACTGCTGGCGCGTGGTGTACTACAACTCGCAGGACACCGTCATCCTCAACACCGTGGAAGTCACCGAGATCCCCGAAGTGGCACTGGCCGCACCCGAAGACCTGAAGGACTCCTGCGCCCGCCTCAAGGAAGTGCTGGAGTGGGTGGAGCACGCATGATTTCCTCCAGCGGTCCGCGCTTTGAAGGCAGCTTTCTGGGAAACAGCGCGGGCCTGAGCGCCCACACGCGGCTGGAATGCAAGATCTGCTGGTACGTGTACGACCCGGCCCAGGGCGATGCGGTATGGCAGATTCCGCCGCATACGGCCTTTGCCGACCTGCCCGCGCACTGGCGCTGCCCGGTGTGCGACGGCGATGCCGAGCAATTCATGGTGCTCACGGACGAACCCGCTGCGCCCTAAGACCAGTGATCTCCCGCCCCATGCCAAACCCACACAGCGCCACCGCAGCAGATGCCCGTGTGCAGCAACGCACGCAGGCTCTGGTGCGCCTGTTCGAGGAAGTGGCACGCACCCGCATGCAGGGTGTGCCCATCCTGAACCCGGCGCTCAGGGTGCAGGCGGTGGGCTTTGTGCAGGTCGAGGAGCAGGTGCAAGGCGTGCTGATCACACCGTGGTTCATGAACCTGGTGAACTTCCCCCTGGAGCGCCAGCCAACACGTGTACAGACCGGAAGCCAACAGGCACTCGTGTTTGGCGACCGCAGTTTCGATTTCATTACCGGGCATGAAGATGCGTTTGGCAGCTATGCCTCGTGCTCGCTGTTTTCGCCCATGTTCGAGTTTCCCGACCAGAACACCGCCGTCACCACGGCAAACGCCGTGCTGGCTACGCTGCGCGCGCCAAAACCTGCTGCCCAGGCTCCTGTTGCGCCCGAACCCAAGGCCGTTGCCGTGACCCCACCTGCCAGCGAGATGCCGGCGCGGCGTGCGTTCTTCCTGGCGCGGCGCAGCGGTCCTGCCGGATCGGCAGCAGCATGAGCGCAACCTCTGCAGATCAGTTGGCCGGCAACTTGCGCATTGCGCCGGGCAAGCCTTGCCCGCACGGCCTGCAAAGCAGCCGCCAGGACTGGGCCAGCCGCCTGACCGTGGGGATGCCAGCGCATGATCTGGCCGCGCGGCTGGGCAGCCTCTACAGCCTGTGTGGTGAATCGCACCGGCTGTGCGCCCGCATGGCATTGGCAAGGGCGAACGGTGAATCACTGGACAACCCGGCGCAGGCCGCCGTGGCCCTGCAACAGGAAACGCTGCGTGAACACCTGCGCCGCATCTGCCTGGACTGGCCGCGCCAACTGACCGTGCCGGTAGAAGCCGCACATGCGCAAAGCGACATGCAGGCGCTGTTGCGCCACAGCCCCCTGTTGCAGTCCGGCGCGCTGCCCGCTTCGGCGAACGGAGCCTTGCAGCATTGGCTTGCCGCTGATCTGCTGGACATGAACCCTGCACACTGGCTGCAGCATTGGGAGCGTCGGCATGCGGACTGGCTGTCGGACTGGTGTGCCCACACCGCCTTGCCCCTGCCCCGTCTGCTGCAGGGCTGCCGCGACCGGCTGCACCGCCGACTGGCGCACAGCGCGGTGCTGCGCGTGCATGCCCACACCGACGAACTGCAGCAGCTCGCCATCGACATGGAGCAATCCCCCGGCTTTGTGCTGCGTCCGCAATGGCGTGCAGGCTGCGCGGAAACCGGCAGTTGGTCACGCCTGCACGAAACTTTTGAAGGCGCGCTCACACCCTGGCTGCGCCTGGGCGCGCGTCTGGCCGAGCTGGTGCGGCTGGCACTGCCGGACCGACCGGGTTACAGCGGCGCACAATGGCTGTCCACGGGCAGCGTATCGACCGGGCCCCAGGCGGCGCTGGCGTGGGTGGAAATGGCGCGCGGACTGCTGGTGCACCATGTGCGCCTTGACAGTAGCGGCGAGCGCGTGCAATCGTGCCGCGTGCTGGCGCCCACCGAGTGGAACTTCCATGCCAGCGGCAGCGTGGCGCAGGCCCTGGCCACTTTGCCGCAGGAAGTGGACGCAGAGGTGCTGCGCGATATTGATGGACTGGTCAGCGCCTGGGACCCGTGTCTGAGCTATGAATTGAACCTGGAGAATGCCCATGCATGAAGCCAGTCTGGCCGGCGGCATATTGCAGCTGGTCGAAAACGCCGCCCAACGCGAGCACTTTGCCCGCGTGACCCAGCTACGTCTGGAAGCAGGCTCCCTGGCCGGTGTGGAGGTGCGTGCGCTGCGCTTTGCGCTGGAGGCCATTGCGCCCGGCACCTGCCTGGAAGGCGCACAGATCGAGATTGATGAACCCGCGGGCCAGGCCTGGTGCCTGCCCTGCTCTGCCAGCGTTGCCCTGCAGCAGCGCGGCGATGCCTGTCCCTTGTGCGGCAGCTACCAGTTGCAACCCACTGCCGGCACCGAGCTGCGTGTGGTGGATATGCTGGTGGAAGACGCCTGAATTGATGAACCAACCCATGCTGGAGAACACACCATGTGCGTAGTCTGCGGATGTTCCGGGACCGATACCCCGACCATTGAACTTCAAAACCAGGGCGTGGCCGACGCCCGGGGTGACCTTCACTTTGGCGCGGGCGCAGCTCGCGTGTCGGTGCCCGGCATGAGTCAGGCCCGCGCCATCAAGCTGGAGACCGACATCCTGGGCGAGAACAACCGCATCGCCGCCAGCAACCGCCACCACTTTGCCGCCCACGGCACCACGGCGCTCAACCTGGTGTCCAGCCCCGGCTCCGGCAAGACCACGCTGCTGTGCGCCACCATCACGGCACTGCGCAAGCGCCGCCCCGAGCTGCACGTGGCCGTGATCGAAGGCGACCAGCAGACCAGCTTCGATGCCGACCGCATACGCGCCACCGGTGCGCCTGCCGTGCAGGTCAATACCGGCAAGGGCTGCCACCTGGACGCGCCCATGGTGGCCCAGGCCTATGCCAGCCTGCACCAGCACGCCAGCCCTGCGCACAGCCACGCCGCAGAGGGCCACGATCATGATCACGACCACGGCCACACACACGGCCATGACCACGGCGACGGCCACCATCACCACCACGATGCCGTCCACAACCTGCTGTTCATCGAGAACGTGGGCAACCTGGTGTGCCCGGCCATGTGGGACCTGGGTGAGGCGGCCAAGGTGGCTATCCTCTCGGTGACCGAAGGGGAAGACAAGCCACTCAAGTACCCCGACATGTTTGCCGCATCGCAACTCATGGTGCTCAACAAGATCGACCTGCTGCCGCATGTGCAGTTCAATGTGCAGCGTTGCATCGAGCTGGCGCGCCGCGTCAACCCCACCATCGAGATCCTGCAGCTCTCGGCCACCACAGGCCAAGGTATGGACGCCTGGCTCAACTGGCTGGACCACACCATGCACGACGTGGCCGAATCCGCTGCTGCCCACACGCACACCCACGCCTGATGCAAACCAGCGGCTCCACCATCCTGGCCTGCGGCGCGTGGCTGAAGAACGCCGCCTGCCTGCTGTCGCCCGAGGGCGTGCAGTGGTCGGCCGTGCATGGTGACCTGAGTGACCCGCAGGCCTGCAAGGCGCTGCAAGCCTTTGCGGATGGCTGGGTGCAACACAGCGGCGGCCGCATTGACGCTGTGGCGCACGATCTGCACCCGGACTTCTTCAGCACCCGGCTGGCAATTCAACTAAGCCAGCAACTCGGCGTGCCCGCCATTGCCGTGCAGCACCACCATGCCCATGTGGCGGTGGTGATGGCCGAGCACGGCGTGCACGAGTGGGTGGTCGGCCTGGCGCTGGACGGCGTGGGCCTGGGCACCGACGGCCAGGCCTGGGGTGGTGAACTGCTCTGGGTCACAACCGAAGACTGGCAGCGCCTGGGCCACCTGAGCCCCCTGCATCTGCCCGGCGGCGATGTGGCCGCGCGCGAACCCTGGCGCATGGCCGCTGCCGCGCTGCATGCCCTGGGGCGCGGTACCGAAATTGAAACCACCTTTGCCCCGCTGGTGGGCGCACCCGCAGCAAGCACAGTGCGGCGCATGCTGGAGCGCGGGCTGAACTGCCCGCCCACCTCCAGCACCGGCCGCTGGTTCGACGCCGCAGCCGCAGCCCTGGGCCTGAGCGTGCGGCAGAGCCACGAAGCCGAAGCCGCCATCGCGCTGGAGCGGCTGGCCACCGACTGGCAAACCGCCCATGGCGTAGAACCGGTTGCACACGGCATCGACACCCATGCACAGCAGCTTGACCTGCGCCCGCTGCTCGCACGCTTGCTGGACTCGCCGCCCGAGCAGGCCGGAGCCGCCGCACTGTGGTTCCACTTGGCACTGGCCGACGCACTGGCCGACTGGGCTGCACACGCCGCGCAGCAGCGCAATGTCCAGACCGTTGGCTTGAGCGGCGGCTGCTTCTTCAACCAGTTGCTGAAAAACCGCGTCATCGCTCGGCTGCAGGCCCAAGGCCTGCGCGTGCTTTGGCCCCAACACAATTCCTGCGGCGACGCCGGGCTGGCCCTGGGCCAGGCCTGGGTTGCCGCGCAACAGCTCCATTCCACCACCAAGGAACCCGCCCTATGTGCCTAGCCATTCCTGCCAAACTTGTCGAACTGCGCCCGCACGATCGCGCCGTGGTGGACCTGGGCGGCATCCGCAAGGAAATCTCCATCGCGCTGGTTAGCGGCGTGAATGTGGGCGACTACGTCATCGTTCACGTGGGCCACGCCATCGGCTGCATCGATGCCGAAGAGGCCGAGCGCACCTTGGCGCTGTTCGGCGAGATGGCGCAGATGCAGGCCGACGCCCAAGCCCAGGAGGCCCAGCCATGAAGTACATCGACGAGTTCCGCGACGGCGCCACCGCGCAAAAAATAGCCGACCGCATTGCCGCCGAAGTGCAGCCGGGCAAGCGCTACAGCTTCATGGAATTCTGCGGCGGCCATACCCACGCCATCTCGCGCTACGGCATCAGCGGCATGGTGTCCGAGCAGGTGAACATGGTGCACGGCCCGGGTTGCCCTGTGTGCGTGCTGCCGATTGGCCGCATCGACCTGGCCATCCGTCTGGCGCTGGAGAGCGGCGTGATCGTCTGCACCTATGGCGACACCATGCGCGTGCCCGCTTCCGACGGGCTGTCGCTGATCAAGGCCAAGGCGCGTGGCGGCGACATCCGCATGGTCTATTCGGCCACCGACGCGCTCACCATTGCCCAGCAGAACCCCGAGCGTGAAGTGGTGTTCTTTGCCATCGGCTTCGAGACCACCACGCCGCCCACGGCGCTGGCCATTCTGGAGGCGCAGCGCATGGAGCTGCAGAACTTCAGCGTGCTGTGCAGCCATGTGCTCACGCCCTCGGCCATTACCCATATCCTGGAGTCGCCCGAGGTGCGCCAATACGGCACGGTGCCGCTGGACGGTTTCATCGGCCCGGCGCATGTGAGCATCGTCATCGGCTCGCGCCCCTACGAAGGCTTTGCACGGGACTACCGCAAGCCGGTGGTGATTGCCGGCTTCGAGCCGCTGGACGTGATGCAGGCCATCCTGATGCTGGTGCGCCAGGTCAACAGCGGCCGCCATGAGGTGGAGAACGAATTCACCCGCGCCGTGACGCGCGACGGCAACCTGCAAGCCCAGGCCATGGTGTCCAAGGTGTTTGAACTGCGCACCAGCTTTGAGTGGCGCGGCCTGGGCGAGGTGCCCTACAGCGCCCTCAAGATTCGCCCGGCCTACGCCACCTTCGACGCCGAGCGGCGCTTTGATCTGACCTACAAGCCCGTTCCCGACAACAAGGCCTGTGAATGCGGCGCGATTTTGCGAGGGGTGAAGAAGCCCACCGACTGCAAGATCTTCGGCACCGTGTGCACCCCGGAAAACCCGGTGGGCTCGTGCATGGTGTCCAACGAAGGGGCCTGCGCCGCGCACTACGCCTACGGGCGCTTCAAGGACATTGCGGTGGTCGTGCAACCCGCCACCGCTGCCAACTGAACATTTGCCATGACCAGAAAAAACTATGTGCGTCCGCTGGACATCAAACACGGTCGCGTCGACATGGGCCACGGCGCCGGTGGCCGCGCTGCAGCGCAGTTGATTGAAGAGCTGTTTGTCAGCGCGCTGGACAACCCCTACCTGCGCCAGGGTGACGATGGCGCGAGCTTTCCCATCCCCGCAGGTGGCCGCATGGTGATGGCCACCGACGGGCATGTGGTGTCACCCTTGTTCTTCCCCGGTGGCGACCTGGGTGCGCTCAGCGTGCACGGCACCATCAACGACGTGGCCATGATGGGCGCCACGCCGCTGTACCTGGCGGCCAACTTCATTCTGGAAGAAGGCTTTGCCCTGGCCGATCTCAAGCGCATCGTGGACAGCATGGCAAAGGCTTCACGCGAAGCCGGTGTGCCCGTGATCACCGGCGACACCAAGGTGGTGGAGCGCGGCAAGGGAGACGGTGTCTTCATTGGCACCACCGGCGTGGGCGTGGTGCCGCTGGGTGTGGACATCTCGGGCCGCAATGCGCGCGCGGGTGACGTGATCTTGCTCTCGGGCACGATTGGTGACCACGGTGTGGCGGTGCTGTCGCAGCGCGAGTCGCTGGAGTTCGAGACCACCATTGAATCCGACTCTGCGGCCCTGCATACGCTGGTGGCTACCATGCTGGCCGCTGCCCCCGGCGGCGTGCGCGTGTTGCGCGACCCCACACGCGGCGGGCTGGCCACCACCCTCAACGAGATTACCGCGCAGTCCGGTGTGGGCATGCAGCTTGAAGAGGCCTCGATCCCGGTGCGCGCGCAGGTGGATGCCGCCTGCGAACTGCTGGGACTGGACCCGCTGTATGTGGCCAACGAAGGCAAGCTGATTGCCATCTGCAGCCCCGACTCTGCCCCTGCCGTGCTGGCCGCCATGCAGCAGCACCCGTTGGGCGCACAGGCCGCCATCATCGGCACGGTCACCGAGGACGAACACCACTTCGTGCAGATGAATACCCGCTTTGGCGGCCGCCGCGTGGTGGACTGGCTCAGCGGCGAACAATTGCCGCGCATCTGCTGACACAATGGCGCATGCCTTTTTCTTTCATGCACGCGCCCCACTCCCGCCATGACCAAGCCTAGTCTCAAAGCCGCAGTGCTGGTGGTGGACGACGAGGT
Source organism: Rhodoferax sp. GW822-FHT02A01 (assembly GCF_038784515.1). Lineage (NCBI taxonomy): Bacteria > Pseudomonadati > Pseudomonadota > Betaproteobacteria > Burkholderiales > Comamonadaceae > Rhodoferax > Rhodoferax sp. GW822-FHT02A01. The sequence continues at coordinate 3,361,285 of NZ_CP152376.1, read as the reverse complement.
GCGCTCGCAGGAAGCCATGCGCCGCACGCTGGATGAAGAGTTCACCATCCACACCGCCAGCGACGCAGCCGAAGCACGCACCTGCCTGGAGAACTACACCATCAGCGTGGTGCTGTGCGACCAGCGCATGCCGGGGCAGTCGGGTGTGGACTTTCTGAAGGAAGTGCGCGAGCGCTGGCCGGACGTGGTGCGCATCGTCATCTCCGGCTACACCGATTCGCAGGACATCGTGGCCGGCATCAACGAGGCCGGCATTTACCAGTACATCCTCAAGCCCTGGGTGCCCGACCACCTGCTGGCCTCGGTGCGCAATGCGGTGGAGGCACTGGCGCTGCAGCGCGATACCGACCGCCTGCACCTGGAGCTGCGCACCAGCACGCCGGTGCTGCGCCAGCGCGCCGCCGGCAAGCTGACCAAGGCCAAGGCCACCTTCAACTTTGACCGCATCGAACGCGCGCCCGACAGCCCGCTCAATGCCGCCTGCGACATGGCGCAGCGCGTGGCTCGCTATGACCTGAGCCTGCTGGTGCTGGGCGAGTCGGGCACCGGCAAGGAACTGCTGGCGCGCGCTGTGCACTACGCCAGCCCGCGCGCCAGCGGAACCTTTGCGGTGGAGAACTGCGCGGCCATGCCGGACGCCCTGCTGGAGTCCGAGCTGTTTGGCCACAAGCGCGGCGCCTTCACCGGCGCCTATGAAGACCACCAGGGCCTGTTCCAGCGCGCCAATGGCGGCACCGTGTTCCTGGATGAAATCGGCGAGACCTCGCCCGCGTTTCAGGTGCGGCTGCTGCGCGTGCTGCAGGAGCGCGAGGTGCGCCCGGTGGGTTCGGTGCATTCGGTGCCGGTGGATGTCCGCGTGATTGCCGCCACCCACCGCGACCTGGAGCAGCGCGTGCGCGAGGGCCTGTTCCGCGAAGACCTGTATTACCGCCTGGCCGGCATCACCATCACGCTGCCGCCGCTGCGCGAGCGCGTTGGCGATATCGAGCCAATTGCGCGTCGCCTGGTGCAGGAGGTGGGCCTGGAACTGGGCCGCCCGCATATGCGCCTGAGTGCGGCTGCGCTGGACGTGCTCAAGCAGTACCGCTGGCCCGGCAACACACGCGAGCTGCGCAACGAAATCGCCCGCGCCATTGCCCTGAGCGAGGGCGACAGCCTGGAGCCCACCGGCTTCTCGTCACGCGTGCTGCTGGCCCATCTGCAAGGCGCACATGCCACCGTGGCACACGGCCCGGCGCAGAACCTGCCGCACAGCGGCACGCTGGCCGAGCGTCTGGACTCCATCGAAGTCATGGTGCTGCGTGAAACCCTGGCGCGCCATCGCGGTAACAAGAGCCGCGCCGCCGCCGAGCTGGGCCTCTCGCGCGTGGGCTTGCGCGGCAAGATGCAGCGCTTTGGTCTGGAGGACAAGGCATGAGCGGCGCCACACCGGCATTCAACGTGCTGTGGCTGCAGTCCGGCGGCTGCGGCGGCTGCAGCATGTCGCTGCTGTGCGCCGATACCACTGACTTCCATGGGCAGCTGCGGCAAGCTGGCATCAACCTGCTGTGGCACCCGTCTATCTCGCTGCAGAGCGGGCGCGAGCTGGTGGACATGCTGCAGGCCATCGTGGATGGGCAGCTGCGCCTGGACGCGCTGTGCATCGAAGGCGCACTCTTGCGCGGCCCGCATGGCACCGGGCGCTTCCATATGCTGGCCGGTACCGGCATCCCCATGACGCACTGGGTGCAGCAGCTGGCCGCGCAAGCGCGCCATGTGGTGGCCGTGGGCAGTTGCGCGGCCTGGGGCGGCATCACCGCAGCCGGCGACAACCTCACCGATGCCTGCGGCCTGCAGTACCTGGACGCCACGCCCGGCGGTTTGCTGGGTGCCGCATTCCGCTCGCGCAGCGGCCTGCCGGTGATCAACATCGCGGGTTGCCCGACCCACCCCAGCTGGGTGCTCGACAGCCTGATGGCGCTGGCCGCCAATGGCTTTACCGAAGCCGATCTGGACACGCTGGGGCGGCCGCGCTTCTATGCCGACCAGCTGGTGCACCACGGCTGCACCCGCAACGAATACTACGAATACAAGGCCAGCGCCGAGAAGCCCTCCGACCTGGGTTGCATGATGGAGCACATGGGTTGCAAGGGCACGCAGGTGCATGCCGACTGCAACACGCGGCTGTGGAACGGCGAAGGCTCCTGCACCCGCGCGGGCTATGCCTGCATTGCCTGCACCGAGCCGGGCTTTCAGGAACCCGGCCACCCGTTCCATGAGACGCCCAAGTTCGCCGGCATTCCCATCGGCCTGCCCACCGATATGCCCAAGGCCTGGTTTGTGGCGCTGGCATCGCTGTCCAAGTCCGCCACACCCAAGCGCGTCAAAGTCAATGCCGTGGCCGACCACCTGGTGGTCAAGCCGGTCGCGCGCAAAACCACCCTGAAGTAGAGAGCCCATGCCCCGTTTGCTGGTCGGTCCGTTCAATCGCGTCGAAGGCGATCTGGAAGTCACGTTGGATGTGCAGCAGGGCCGCGTGGCCAGCGCGCACGTGAACTCCACCATGTACCGCGGCTTCGAGCAGATCCTGCAGGACAAGCAGCCGCACGACGCGCTGGTGTTCGTGCCGCGCATCTGCGGCATCTGCTCGGTGTCGCAGTCGGTGGCCGCCGCGCGTGCGCTGGCGGACCTGGGCAGCATCGAGGTGCCACCCAACGGGCAGATCGTGACCAACTTCATCCTGGCTACCGAGAACCTGGCCGACCACCTGATGCACTTCTATGTGTTCTTCATGCCGGACTTCACCCATGCTAGCTACGCGCGGCACGCCTGGCATGGCGAGGCGGTGGCCCGCTTTGCGCCGCAGACCGGCAGCCAGACCCGCGCCGCCACGGCAGCGCGCCAGCGCTGGTTCACCCTGCTGGGCACGCTGGCGGGCAAATGGCCGCACACCCAGTGCATAGAGCCCGGCGGCTCCACCCGCGCGGTGGATGCGGCCGAGCGCATACGCCTGTTGGCCAAGGTGCGCGAGTTCCGTGGCTTTCTGGAGTCGCAGCTGTTTGCCGCGCCGCTGGAATTCATCAGCAGCCTGGACAGCGAAGCCGCCCTGCTGCGCTGGCTGGCAGAAGACCCGCTCAAGGGCGACCTGCGCATGTTTCTCACATTAGCGCAGGACACCGGGCTGCGCCACCTGGGCCCGGGGCCGGGGCGCTACCTCAGCTACGGTGCCTATCCGCAACCCGGTGCGGGCTTCGCCTTCGCGCCGGGCGTGTGGCATGCGGCCACGCAGACCCTGAACGCAGTGGATGCACAGGCCATACGCGAAGACGCCACCCACGCCTGGCTGTCCGACAGCGGCGGCCCGCGCCACCCCATACAGGGCATCACCCAGCCCGAGCCGGACAAGCCTGCGGCCTACACCTGGAACAAGGCGCCGCGTCTGGATGGTGCCGTTCTGGAGACCGGCGCAATCGCGCGCCAGCTTGCCAGTGCGCATCCGCTGGTCCGCGAACTGGTGGGCAGCTACGGCGGCACCGTGTTCACCCGCGTGGTGGCGCGGTTACTGGAACTGGCGCGGGTGGTGCCGTTGATGGAGCAGTGGCTGATGCAGCTGCGCCCAGGCGAGGCGTTTTGCGTGCCTGCGCAGTTGCCGAGCGAAGGCACGGGCGTGGGCCTGAGCGAAGCCGCGCGCGGCAGCTTGGGCCATTGGATGACGGTGCAAGGCGGGCGCATTGCCAGCTACCAGATCGTGGCACCCACCACCTGGAACTTCTCGCCACGCGATGCGGCGGGCACGCCCGGTGCGCTGGAGCAGGCGCTGGTGGGCGCGCCGGTGCTGGAGGGAGAAACCACGCCGGTGGCGGTGCAGCACATCGTGCGCTCGTTCGACCCTTGCATGGTGTGCACGGTTCACTAAACTTTGCAGACCATGTCCACCTCCGTGCCACCGCCCTTCATGGACACCCGCAGTGCAGAACTGGAGGGTGTGGACGAGGCCACCTGGCTGGACGTGATCCAGAAGATGGACGAGGTCTACTCCAAGCTGGTGGCCGATGAAATCGAGCTGGAGAGCAAGAACGCCAAGCTGGAGCAGTCGCAGCAGTTCATCATGAGCCTGCTCACCGCCATGAGCGACGTGCTGATTGCCTGCAACCAGGATGGCCTGATCGAAGAGACCAACGCCGCCTTCTGCCGCCTGGTGGGCCGCAGTGACGAGAGCCTGCGCGGCACCTCGGTGCTGCAACTGCTGGGTGACGAGACCAGCGCCGCGCGCTGGCGCGAATGCACCAGCCGCACCGGCTCCACCGAAGGCGCCACGGTGGAGATCAACCTGCGCGATGCGCACAACCAGATGGTGCCGGTGGACATGAACTGCACGCCGCGCTACAGCAGCAGCGGCCAGGTCATGGGCCATGTGATGGTGGGCCGCCCGTTGGGTGAACTCAAGCGCGCCTACCACCAGCTGCGTGAGGTGCACGAGGCGCTCAAGCGCGCGCAGCAACAGCTCATGCACTCAGCCAAGATGGCCTCGCTGGGCCGCTTGGTGGCTGGCGTGGCGCATGAACTCAACAACCCCATCAGCTTTGTGCTGAGCAATGTGCATGTGCTGCAGCGCTACGGCAACCGCCTGGGGCGCTACCTGGAAGCCGTCCACGAACTAGAACTGCCGCCGGAAGTACAGGAGCTGCGAAAGGACCTGCGCATAGACCACCTGATGCAGGACCTGCCCTCGCTGATGGAAGGCACCATCGAAGGCGCGCAGCGCACCACCGACATCGTCAACGGCCTCAAGCGTTTCTCCACCGGGTCAGCCGAAGAAGTCACGCTGGTGGAAGTGGGCAACGTGGTGGAGCGCGCCATCCACTGGGTCAAGAAAGGCACGGCCCCGCAGTTCGACATCCAGTGGGAGCAGCAGGAAGACTGCCACGTGCACGGCAACGCCGGCCAACTGCTGCAGGTGATGATGAACCTGATCCAGAACGCATACGACGCCTGCGCCCCCGGCAGCGGCAAACCGGCCCAGCTCAGCATCCACATGCACAGCGATGGCGAGCAGGTGCACATCACCTTTGCCGACAACGGCAGCGGCATTGCGCCCGAACACCTGCCGCATATCTTTGACCCCTTCTTCACCACCAAGAGCGTGGGCAAAGGCACAGGCCTGGGGCTGTCCATCAGCTACGGCATCGTGGAGCAGCACGGGGGAAAGCTCAGCGCGGAGAATTTGCCGCAAGGTGGGGCGTTGTTTACGGTGACGTTGCCGTTGGTGCAAGGGGTGCAGGCTGCGGCGGCGTGAAGGGTCCGATCACAATGATTAAAACGATAAGCACAACGTGAAAAAAAAAGCGGTCCTCTCCTTATTCGCCCTGATCTTGTTGGCCATACTCGGGAGCGCCTATTGGTTGCACGGCAATCTAGACCATCTCGTGAAGCGCGCCATTGGCGGTTACGGCAGCGCCATGACAGGGGCGACCGTGAAGGTGGAACGGGTAGAGATCAAGCCAACCGATGGGCAGGGTTCGCTTAGTGGACTGTTGATTGGCAACCCCGCGGGATACAGGTCACCCTATGCATTGAAGGTAGGCAAAGTGGAGCTTGCAGTGGAGCTGTCCTCATTGGCTCAAGACGTGGTGGTCATCCGGAAGATCGAAGTTGTATCGCCAGACGTAGTCTATGAAAAGGGCGAATCGATGACCAACTTTGACGCGATTCAGAAGAACATTGCAAAGTACCTGGGTCCGTCCAAGGACTCCAAAGGGAAGAAGCTCATCGTGCAGGAGTTCATCATCAGTGATGCCAAGGCCCACGCCACTGCGCCCTTTGCGGGCGACAAAACCATTACGGCAGAACTTCCTGACCTGCATCTTCACGATCTCGGGAAGGCTCAGGGCGGAATTACGCCTGGTGAACTGGGCCAGGAGATTGCCAATGCATTGGAACTGCGACTCAAGGCCTCGCTGAGTTTTGAACGTTTGGTTACGTCAATCGGCAGTGCATTGAAAAAAACCGGGAATGCCATCAAAGGGCTGTTCAAACAATTGAACAGCCCTTTGATTTAATTAGTCAGTCGCTTCGCCGCGAAAGCGGTCGGTCAAGCTGCTCCTCTGGCAGCCAAGCCATCTTAAAATCACGTGCATCCAGTGCAGATTAATTGGAGTCAACACATACAAATGGAGGCAAACCATCTCTCCTCGCTTGGTGAATTTGGCACCCTAAAGAATGCCATCGGCTCGTGGTACCACCAAGATGCTTATGTTGAATTCAAATCGGATTTTGAGATATGGTCCGACATTTACTCGTGTCATGATTTTGGAGGAAGGTCCCGTCTGAGAGAGCAACTGACTGAACTGCTTAAGCGTTCAGACCAGGAAGTTGCCGAGCTTTGGGGCTCGCATGCGCACTTTGACGGCTTCATGGAGGACTCTGACGCTCGGACTTACCTTGAATCTATGCTCGAATTCTTTCAGCATGCCTAGTTCTAACAACTTCATCTACGCCGCGAAAGCGGTCTTCTAAAGTAACTGCCTGCATGACCGCGACCGTCTTCCATTGAGACATATTGAGAAGGACAGATGACAAATTCCTCTATTCCCATTGAGTTGCCACCCTTCGACACTGGTGAATACGAGCGCTGCGAACTAAGCATGGCGAATGGCGACGCGGAATTGACCTTGCACGTCTTCGGAATGCCACCGATTTGTATCAAATTCACAAGAGTGCGTTGGCATCGCTACACAGCGTTGTACGCATGCGATTCCGACTGGATTTCCGGCTTCTATTTCAAAGTTGCAGAGGTTCCAAATAGTAAGGAATTGGCGGCGCACCTTAAAGCTGACAAGTCTTCGACGAAAGCCTATGCGCATTTACACCACTTTCGAATCTTCATAGATGAAACTGGCTGTCATGAGTTCTTGGCTGAAACAGCGCGCATGCTCTAGAGGACGCCTGCAAACTGGTGATGGGTCACGTCCGGCAATCCACATTTTGTTTCCCAGGCCCTCTGACCTTGCAGGCCAACGACCGCTTTTGGACGCCGGCAAAGTCGGCTTCCAGCCCGCTGCCGATGGAAAAATGTCAATGAAGGTGTACCGCCGGTTCGCCGCGATTCCTGATATTCACGCAAAAATAAGCTATTTGCAGCTAGCGAGGCAGGCGGAATGGAGCGATGGGTTTTTGAATTTCCTCCAAGTGAATCCGGTTCGCTTGCTCATACAAAGAATGAAAATCCAATCTCAAAGTTGCCCGCCACCCAACAATTCCGCCGAGAGGGATCGCCTACAAGCTGTGCTTGTAGATTCCCTTCGCGGCTCCTCACGTCAAACATTAGCCTTCATGAAAATAGTTATCGCATCCTTCATTACGGTAGCACTTGCATGCGGATGCGCATCAGATTCGTCTAGATATCAAATTGGTAGGACTGGCGCTCTTCAAAACAAAAGTGACGCGGAACTACATCACGCGGAGATCATTGATTCAGAACAACCTTTTGCTTCCGAAGGATTCGATGTTCCCCCGAAGCTATTGGAATCTCACCTACCCGGATACCCAATAAGCCAACGAGATCTCAAAACGGATGCAAGCGTCCGTATACGGTTTATTATCGATGTTAATGGGTCTATTTGCGATCCGATAGTGTTGGGCGCACCGCCGCCGGAGCTTGCCGCAGTGGTCCTTGATTCAGTAATGAGATGGAAATTTTCGCCGGCGCTTAAGAATGGCATTCCTGTACGGGTGCGAACTCAACAAGTGTTCACCTTTAGGCCAAAATGATAGCTAAATAGCATTCCAACGTACCACAGCTGGCGGCCCCCGAATTCAAACTTTAAGTCTCTATTGAGTGTCTGCTTTGGAGGTTCGACAAAGACCGCTACCAGCCCATAGTTGAAATAGCAGCGCATCTTAATTTTCAACACGTAACTGAATGTCAGGCGTACGTCGTCACCACACACCTTCACGACTTCCCCAAACTCCTTATGAAGCGGATGCTGAAACCCCGAGTCACAGAACTCGCGCCTCAGGCGTAGCGCCGCACCATCGCGTCCAGACTCACCGGCTTGATCTTGCTGGCCCGCCCTGCACAACCAAAAGCCTCGAAGCGGCTCTGGCAGATGCCCTGTGCAGCCTTGCGTGCGGCGATCAGCGCCTTGCGCGGGTCGAACTCGGACGGTTGCTGGGCAAAGGCCTGGCGCATGGCGCCGGTCATGGCCAGGCGAATATCGGTGTCTATGTTGACCTTGCGCACACCGCTCTGGATGCCGCGCTGGATTTCCTCTACCGGCACGCCGTAGGTTTCCTTGATGTCGCCACCATAGGTGCGGATGATGGCCAGCCACTCCTGCGGCACGCTGCTGGAGCCGTGCATCACCAGGTGCGTATTCGGTATTTGCGCATGGATGGCGGCGATGCGGTCTATGGCCAGGATGTCGCCGGTGGGCTTGCGGGTGAACTTGTAGGCACCGTGGCTGGTGCCTATGGCAATGGCCAGCGCATCGACACCGGTCTGGCGCACAAAGTCCTTGGCCTGCACCGGGTCGGTCAGCATCATGTCGTGGGTGAGGTGCCCTTCAGCGCCGGAGCCGTCTTCCTCTCCTGCAGCGCCGGTTTCCAGGCTGCCCAGGCAGCCCAGCTCGCCTTCCACCGACACGCCGATGCTGTGGGCCAGACGGCAGACCTCGCGTGTCACGTCTAAGTTGTACTGGTAGTCGGACGGTGTCTTGGCGTCTTCCTTGAGCGATCCGTCCATCATCACGCTGGTAAAGCCCGAGCGTATGGCTTGCATGCACACCGCGGTGCTGGCGCCATGGTCCTGGTGCAGCACCACCGGAATGTCCGGGTGCGCCTCCACCGCGGCCAGCACCATGTGGCGCAGATAGCTCTCGCCCGCGTACTTGCGCGCACCGGCAGAGGCTTGCAGGATGACCGGGCTGTCGGTGGCCTGCGCCGCCTCCATGATGGCCTGGATTTGCTCCAGGTTGTTGACGTTGAAGGCGGGCACGCCGTAGCCGTATTCGGCAGCGTGGTCCAGCACCTGACGCAGTGACACAAGGGCCATGAAAATTCTCCTCAGTTTTGAAAAATGAAAGTGGTGCTGCGGCTAGCCAGCCAGCAGCGCCGAGCAGTCGGCAATGACGCGGTCCGGCAGGTTGGCGGCAATGGGTTGGCCCATGTTGTAGCCATAGGGCAAGGCCCATACCTGCACCCCGGCGTTGCGGGCGGTGGCCACGTCGATGCTGGAGTCGCCCACGAACAGCGCACGTTCGGCACGGACGCCCAGCGTCTGCAGGCACAGCGCAACGCCCGCCGGGTCGGGTTTCTTGACGGGCAACGTGTCACCACTCACCACCATGTCCAGCAGACTGTCCAGCGCATGGGCCTTGAGCACGATGTCGGTGTAGCGGCCTTCCTTGTTGGTCACCACCGCCGTCTTCACGCCGCGCACGCGCAGCTCCACCAGCGTCTCGCGCACCTGTGGGTACAGTCGGCTGCGGGTGCCGCAGCGCTGCTGGTAATGCCGGTTGAAGATGGCCGCAATGTCGGCAAAGCCCGCACTGGCGCGCACCGTCTCGGCATGGACCTGGTTGGAAAACGCCAGTGCCTGCACCAGCAGCTCGCGGGTGCCCTGCCCTATCCAGTCGTTGACCTGCTGCTGCGTCACCGGTGCCCGCCCGGTCTGGCGCAGCGTGTCGTTGACCGCATCGCAGATTTCGGGCGCGGTCTCGATCAGCGTGCCGTCCAGATCGAAGAGGATGAGGTCGAAGGCGCTCATGTCAGCGACCGCACAGCCTGCACCACACTCTCGGCCGTGATGCCAAAGTGCGCATACAAGTCCTTGGCCGGAGCCGATTCGCCAAAGCCCGTCATCCCGATCACCACGCCCGTGCGCCCCACGTATTTGCGCCAGAAGTCCGGATGCGCGGCTTCGATCGCCACCACGGGCAGTGCCAGCGGCAGGATGGATTCCTGGTAGTCCAATGGCTGGCGGTCAAACACATTGCTGCACGGCATGGACACCACGCGGGTGGCAATGCCCTGCTCGGCCAATGTCGCCTGGGCCTGCAAGGCCAGTTCCACTTCGGAGCCGGTGGAGAGGATGATAGCCCGGGCACCTGGTGCGTCGCGCAGCACATAGGCGCCGCGGCGTATGTCCGCCACCATGGCCAATTGCGTAACCTGCGGCAGGTTCTGGCGCGACAGGCACAGCGCGCTGGGCCCGTCTGCACGCTCCAGTGCGCAGACCCAGGCCACCGCCGTCTCCAGCCCGTCCGCGGGCCGCCACACGTCCAAGCCCGGAATGATGCGCAGGCTGGGGACATGCTCCACGCTCTGGTGTGTGGGGCCGTCTTCGCCCAGGCCGATGGAGTCGTGGGTGAACACGTGGATGACCCGCTGCTTCATGAGCGTGGCCATGCGCACTGCGTTGCGGCTGTAGTCGCTGAAGGTGAGGAAGGTGCCGCCATACGGGATGTAGCCGCCATGCAGCGCCATGCCGTTCATGATGGCGGCCATGCCGAACTCGCGCACGCCGTAGCTCAGGTGGTTGCCCCAGGTGTCGCGCACGGCGCGCACGCAACCCTTGAAGTTGGTGAGGTTGGAGCCAGTCAGGTCGGCACTGCCGCCAAAGAACTCGGGCACCAAGGGCGCCAATACGTCCAGCGCATTCTGGCTGGCCTTGCGGGTGGCGTGGGCCTGCGTGTTGGCGGCAATGGATTGCAGCAAGGCAGGCAATGCCGCATCCCATTGGGCGGACAACGCGCCTGACATGCGCCGCTCGAACTCGGCCGCCAGCTCAGGGAAGTGGCTGCGGTAGGACTCGAACTGCAGCAGCCATGCTTGCTCTGCCGCTTGCCCGCGCTGCACCGCATTCCAGGCATCGGCAACGTCTGCGGGGATGGTGAAAGGCGGGTACTCCCAGCCCAGCGCCGCGCGCGTGGCCGCCACTTCTGCAGCGCCAAGCGCTGCGCCATGCACATCGTGCGTGCCGGCCTTGTTGGGTGAGCCCATGCCGATCACCGTCTTGCAGCAAATCAGCGTGGGCTTGCCGTCGGGCTCCAGCGCCTGCGCCCGCGCGGCGCGCACCGCTGCATCGACGGCCTCCGGGATGTGGCCATTGACGTTGGCAATCACGTTCCAGCCATAGGCCTTGAAGCGCTGCGGCGTGTCATCGGTGAACCAGCCTTGCACATGGCCGTCGATGGAGATGCCGTTGTCATCGTAGAAGGCCACCAGCTTGGACAGGCGCAGCGTGCCAGCCAGCGAGCACACCTCGTGGCTGATGCCTTCCATCAGGCAGCCGTCGCCCAAAAAGACGTAGCTGAAGTGGTCCACCACAGCATGGCCAGGCCGGTTGAACTCGGCAGCCAGCAGCTTCTCGGCCAGCGCCATGCCCACCGCATTGGCCAGCCCCTGGCCCAGCGGGCCGGTGGTGGTTTCCACGCCGGGCGTGACGTCCACCTCGGGGTGGCCGGGCGTCTTGCTGTGGAGCTGGCGGAACTTGCGCAGCTCGTCCATGGGCAGGTCGTAGCCGGTGAGGTGCAGCAGCGCATACAGCAGCATGGAGCCGTGCCCGTTGGAGAGCACAAAGCGGTCGCGGTTGGGCCACTGCGGGTTGGCCGGGTTGTGGCGCAGGTGGCGGTTCCACAGCACTTCGGCGATGTCGGCCATGCCCATAGGCGCACCGGGGTGGCCGGACTTGGCCGCCTCCACCGCGTCGACTGCGAGCATGCGAACAGCATTGGCCATCTTGCGGGCCATGTCAGGTGAAGGACTATTCATAGTTTGATGCATACAAAAAATCAAGTGAGAGAGAAGCACGCTGCGAGCGCTGTGTCTTGTCCAGGAATACCGCGGAACCGGCTTCGCCGGTCCGCCGGTATTGCCCCCTGCAAGGGGGGAACGGGCTACACGCAGTGAGCCCGGACGGGGGTTAGCGTTTCTTCCTTTCCATCATGCGCCAGATGAAGGGCGTGAAGATCAACTGCATGGCCAGCTCCATCTTGCCGCCGGGCACGACGATGGTGTTGGCACGGCTCATGAAGCTGCCGTCCACCATGCTGCGCAGGTACTGGAAGTCGATGCCCTTGGGCTGCGCAAAGCGGATCACCACCATGCTCTCGTCAGGCGAGGGAATGTCACGCGCAATGAAGGGGTTGCTGGTGTCCACCATGGGCACCCGCTGGAAGTTCACATGCGTGTGCATGAACTGCGGGCAGATGTAGTTCACGTAGTCGGGCATGCGGCGCAGGATGGTGTCGGTCACCGCCTCGGTGCTATAGCCGCGCTTGGACTTGTCGCGCCAGAGCTTCTGTATCCACTCCAGGTTGATCACCGGCACCACGCCGATGAGTAGGTCCGGGTGCTGCGCGATGTTGACCTCGGGCGTGACCACCGCGCCGTGCAGGCCTTCGTAGAACAGCAGGTCGGTGTTGGCGGGCACGTCTTCCCAGGGCGTGAAGGTGCCGGGCTCCTGCTGGTACGGCGCTGCCTCCTCCGGGTCGTGCAGGTACTTGCGGCGCTTGCCGGTGCCGGTGAGCGCATAGTTGGCGAACAGGGCTTCCAGCTCGGGGAAGAGGTTGTTCTCGGGGCCGAAGTGGCTGAAGTTCTTGTTGCCTTTTTTCTCGGCCTCGGCCAGGCGCACCTTCATCTCCTGGCGGTCATAGCGGTGGAAGCTGTCGCCTTCGATGATGGTGGCGTTGACCTTCTCGCGGCGGAAGATGTTCTCGAAGGTACGGGTCACCGACGTGGTGCCCGCCCCGCTGGAGCCAGTGATGGCAATGATGGGATGCCGCTCGGACATGGGTTGCTCTCCTCAAGTTGTGAATTCGTTTCAGTCGCGGAACAGGCTGCGTTCGGCAAACAGTGGGTTGGCCAGGTCTTTGCGGACGGGCTCAGCGTGGTAACGCTCGATGCGCTCCACCTCGTTGCGCGAGCCGAACACCAGGCCGATGCGCTGGTGCAGACCAATGGGCTCAACCTGCAGCACCGGCCCGACGCCCGTGCTGGCGCGGCCACCGGCCTGCTCCATCACCATGCCGATTGGGTTGGCCTCGTAGAGCAGGCGCAGGCGGCCGGGCTTGGCCGCGTCCTTGGTGTCGCGCGGATAGAGGAACACGCCGCCGCGCATCAGGATGCGGTGCGCCTCGGCCACCATGCTGGCAATCCAGCGCATGTTGAAGTCCTTGTCGCGCGGGCCGGTCTTGCCGGCCAGACACTCGTCCACATAGCGCTTGACGGGCGGCTCCCAGAAGCGGCTGTTGGAGGCGTTGATGGCGAACTCCTGCGTGTCCGCGGGGATCTGCATCTTGGGGTGGGTGAGCATGAACTCGCCCAGATTGGGGTCCAGGGTGAAGCCGTTGACACCGGTGCCCACGGTGAGCACCAGCATGGTGGTGGGGCCATACAGCGCATAGCCCGCAGCCACCTGCTGGGTGCCGGGTTGCAGGAAGTCAGCCTCGGTGACATCGGCACCGTTATCCGGGCCGCGCAGCACCGAGAAGATGCTGCCCACCGACACATTCACGTCGATGTTGCTGGAGCCGTCCAGCGGGTCGAACACCAGCAGGTACTTGCCGCGCGGGTACTGCGCCGGTATCTGGTAGGGCTGCTCCATTTCTTCCGAGGCCATGCCCGCCAGATGCCCGGCCCAGGCGGTGCGCTGGATGAACACATCGTTGGATAGCACGTCCAGTTTCTTCTGCGTCTCGCCCTGCACGTTGATGGAACCGCCGGTGTGCTCGGCATGGTTGCCCATGACGCCGCCCAGTTCGCCAAAGGCCACGGCGCGGGCAATGGCCTTGCAGGCCAGGGCCACGTCCAGGATCAGGGCATTGAAGTCGCCGCTGGCGTTGGGGAAATTGCGCCGCTCCTCGATGAGGAACTGCGTCAGGGTGGAGCGGTTGGTCAGGGGCATGGTGGGTCTCTCGGATTGCTAAAAATTCGGGGGGCCTCAGCGCTGCAGCGCCTGGCTGCGCAGGGTGTGCATCACGGTGCGGTAGCCGCCATCGGCATCGGGTGCGCCGAACACGGCGCTGCCAGCCACGCAGGTGTCGGCACCGGCGCGCACGATGGTCTGGATGTTGTCGGTCTTCACGCCACCATCCACTTCCAGCCAGATGGGCTGGCCGCCTGCGGCCATGTGGGCATCAATGCGCTGGCGCACGGCGCGCAACTTGGGCAGCGTGGCGGGTATGAACTGCTGGCCGCCAAAGCCGGGGTTCACGCTCATGAGCAGCACGATGTCGAGCTTGTGCATTACGTGGTCCAGCCACTGCAGCGGGCTTGCCGGATTGAGCACCAGCCCGGCCTTGCAGCCGTGGTCGCGGATCAACGACAAGGTGCGGTCCACATGGCGCGAGGCCTCGGGGTGGAAGGTGATGAGGTTGGCACCAGCCTTGGCAAACAGCGGCACCAGGCTATCGACCGGCTCCACCATGAGGTGCACGTCGATGGGAATGGTCACATGCGGCCGAATGGCCTCGCACACCAGCGGGCCTATGGTCAGGTTGGGCACATAGTGGTTGTCCATCACGTCGAAGTGCACCAGGTCGGCACCGGCAGCTTCGATGGCACGCACCTCCTCGCCCAGGCGCGCAAAGTCGGCCGAGAGGATGGAAGGCGCCAGGCGCAGCTGGGTGGGTGTGAAGTCGGTCGCGGTCATGGTGTCTTTCATTGCAGGGCTTGTGCGTGCCAGCTGCGCAGGCGCACCAGGTCCACATGGGTGAGGTCCGGCACCACACGCAGGGCGCCATCAAAGTCGTGGTCGGCGGTGTAGCTGGTGGGCGTGATCAACGTAGCCAGTTGGGCCGCGCGTGCCGCCTGCAGCCCGTTGGAAGAATCTTCAAAGGCTATGCATTCCTGGGGCTGCAGACCCAGTGCCTGCAGCATCTGCAGGTACACCTGCGGGTGCGGCTTCTTGATGGGAGCGGTGGAAGCATCACCAATGGCGCTGAATTGCAAACGCCAGTCCGCGCCCAGGGCGCGGCGCAGCAAGGACGCAATGTTGACTGGCGAGGTGGTGGTGGCAATGGCCAGTTGCAGCCCCTGCGCGTGGGCCTCGGACATGAGGCGCAGCACGCCCGGGCGCAGCACCACCGCGCCACTGTTGACGGCAGCGTTGTAGGCCGCCGTCTTGAGCTCGTGCAGGCGGTTCACCGTGTCCTGCAAGGCCAGGCCGTCGATGGCGCGCACCTCGGGGTGCACCTCCTGCCAGTAGTGGGCAATGCGCTCCTTGCCACCCGACACATGCAGGAGCCGGGTGTAGAGCGCCTCGTCCCAATGCCAGTCCATGCCCATTTCGGCAAAAGCCTGGTTGAAGGCCGCACGGTGGGCCGACTCGGTGTCTGCCAGGGTGCCATCCACATCAAAAATCAGGGCCTTCAACATGCCGGGTTGCCTCGCTGGTTGGGGAAAATCGGGTCACCTGAGCGGCAACTTGGGATTTACTTTACGGGGCTGCACCCATAAACTCCAATCACGTTTTCTGGACAACGCATCAGCTTTAACTAATGCAACTGCACCCACAATAAGCCCACCATGCGTCCCTACACACTCAAGCAAATCCAGACCTTTCTGGAAGTAGCGCGGCAGAAGTCCGTGTCCAAGGCGGCTGAGCGGCTGTTCGTCACGCAGCCGGCCGTGTCCATGCAGATCCGCCAGCTCGAAGACGCCTTTGGCCTGGCACTGCTGGAGCCTGAGGGGCGCAACATCCGCCTGACCCACGCGGGCCAGGTGTTCCTGACCCACGCGCAGGCGGCCATGGGCCAGTTCAAGGACCTGGAAGCGCAGATGGCCGACCATGTGGGCCTGAAGAAAGGCCGCATCGACTTGGCTGTGGTGAGCACGGCCAAGTACTTCATCCCCATGCTGCTGGTGCAGTTTGACAAGCTGTTCGAGGGCATCCACGTGCAGCTGCAGATCGACAACCGGGAGAACGTGTTGGGCCTGCTGGCGCGCAAGGAGGTGGACCTGGTGGTGATGGGGCGCAGCCCCTCGGACATGGACATCGAGGCCACGTCGTTTGCCAGCAACCCGCTGGCCTTTGTGGCCGCACCCAACCACGCGCTGGTGCGCCGCAAGCAATTGCCCTTCTCGGCTCTGGCCGACTACAAGTTCGTGGTACGCGAAGAAGGCTCAGGCACGCGTGCGGCCATGCAGCGCCTGTTTACCCAGCACAAGACGCCGCTGCAAATCGAGATGGAAATGCCCAGCAACGAAACCATCAAGCAGGCCGTCATGGCGGGCATGGGACTGAGTTTTCTGTCCATGCGCACCATGCGCCATGAGCTGGCCAGTGGCCACATTGCGCTCATCGACGTGAAGGACCTGCCGCCCCCGGGCCACTGGTATGTGACGCACCTGAAGCACAAGACGCTCTCGCCGGCTGCGCGCGCCTTCAAGGATTTCCTGATCGAGCAGGGCGCGGCGCTGATGGATTCGTGGAGCTGAGGCTGCACCGGCGCATTTGCGCTAGTTGGGGTCGTGGAGCTCCAAGGGCATAGCCGCATCGGCGCTTAGCATGGCTGCACTAGGCAAAGGGAGTCAGCACATTGCAGGATACAGCGCGCCACACCACACCCCAACCTAAGGGACGCGCACGCACAGTCGCCCTGGCCCTGCTGCTGGAAGCCGCCATGGTGGTGAGCTGGAGCGGCGGCTTTGTAGGCATTCGCTTTTCCAGCGACTATGCGCCCATCTTCTCCATCCTGCTTTGGCGCAGCCTGGTGTCGGGCGTGCTGCTGCTGCCAATTGCGCTGTGCCTGGGGCCGCGCATGCCATGGGCGCAGGTGCGCGCACAGATCTTCTTTGGCGCACTGGCCATGGCAGCCTACCTGGGCAGCTTTGCATTGGCCATAGGCCAGCGCGTACCTACCGGCCTGGTGGCACTGGTGACCGACATGCTGCCGCTGGTGGTGGCGGTGCTGTCGTGGCCCGTGCTGGGCCATGCGCTGTCGGGCCGGCAGTGGGTTGGCACGGTGGTTGGCCTCTTGGGCGTGGTGGTGGCCTCCGGCGTCAGTACCCAGGGCGGTGAAGCGCCGCTGTGGGCCTATGGCCTGCCGATGCTGGGCACGGCAGCACTGGCACTGGCCACGCTGCTGCAAAAGAACAGCCCTTCCAGAAACATGCCGGTGTACCAGCAGCTCTGCATCCAGTGCCTGAGCGCAGCGGCCGTGTTTGCCGTATGCGCGGGGTTTGAGGGCAGCGTCATGCCGTCGACCAACCCACGCTTCATTGGCGGCATCTTATGGCTGGTGTTTGTGGCCACGTTTGGGTCGTGGAGCCTGTATTACCTGGCGCTGCGCCACACCTCGGCTGCGCGCGTCACGGCAGTGCTGTACCTGAGCCCGCCCATCACCATGGTCTGGGCCTGGCTGATGTTTGACGAGCCCCTATCGTGGCAAATGGCTGTGGGCCTGCTGATCTCGCTGGCGGGCATCGTGCTCTTTGCCCGCAGCGGCAATGCGTCAGCCGGCAGCAGCGCGCAGGTTGCGCAGCACGTTGTAGAGAAACAGCAGCACTGACACGCCAACCACCAGCGAGGCGATGCCCACCACGGGCTCCACTGCTGCATTGCCCATCAGCATCGCTGCCAGCGCAATCAACATCACCGGCGTGGCCACCTGGTGCAACCAGAACTGCACCTGCGCCAGCTTGTTGGCCAGCTGCGCCGCAAAGAGATGGTGCAACACCCCCATCAAGGCCATGGTGGCCCAGCCCAACAGATTGATGTGCGCATGCACCGGCGCAAGCACAAAGTCATGGCTCTTGCCCATGTGAATGCCCAACGCCACCCCGACTGTCAGATACACCGCCGCCATCTTGATCCACCGCAGCCCCAGACCTTTGTCCATGTTGTGCCCCTCTCGCTGTTTATATTGGGTTGATGAAGGTCAAGAATGTAGGGGTGGGATGGTGAGGTGTCAATGTGGGGGGTGGTTGGAATGGGGAATTGGGGAAGCGGCTTTGGGTTGGAAAAAGTGACTCATAGCGCGAATCCCAAAGACTGATTCCGACCCAAAGCGGGTCTTCGGGAGAGTGGATTCGCTGCTCCAAAGCGGACGTCTGATTGCCGTTGGTGTAGCGGTTGCGGCCGGTCAGAGCGGCTATTGGTTAAGTCAGCTGTTGGCCAATTGCTACCGGTCGAGAATGGCAGATTCAGAACGGCCCACAAACTTGCGGTGGTCCGGTGCAGGCGCAGAATTGAGCGATGGCAACACGTTCTCCTCGACTCGTGAGAAAGCTGCATAGGGGCTGAGCGCGGGTACCACCACGGTGATCTTCGCCAAGCATTAATTGCTGCGGCAGTTGATCTCATTGAAGAGCAAGGCCTGGAAGCCGTTAGCGTGCGCGCACTTGCGCGTCGTATTGGCGTATCTCCGGGGGCACCATTTCGTCATTTTCAAAGTCGCACGGCATTGTTAACTGCGGTGGCTGAAGAAGCCCAGGATCGATTGATGGAGGCCGTGAAGCAGACACTAAAACTTGCGTCTGAAGATGATCCGCTAAACAAGTTTCGCGCGATTGGCGAAGGATTTTTGCGATGGGCTTTTGCGAATCCCACACATTTCCAAGTGATCTCGACACGCGCGGTTATCGACTATGACAGCCCAGGTCTGCGCCAGCGCAATAATGAACTTCAGCAAACCATGATGCACTTGATGCAGAGCGCAGCTGATCAAGGCTACCTGAGGCCTGGCGATGTCGCCCAATACGTTTTGGGTGCCCGCGCGTTGGCCTATGGATTGGCGCGAATGCGCATCGATGGTCAATTCGATACTTGGGGAGTGGATGCCGAACAAGCACTATGTGAAAGTATGAAAGTGCTTGATCAATTTATAAAAACAATTCGTGCCTGAACAGAATCGGCTGATTTGCTGCCCAAAGTTGCCAATCGCGACCGGCGGAAACGGGCACAGCATTCGCACTCCGCATTCACAGCTATCCGGAAATCCTGTTTGAAAGACCTCTCCGTTTCCAACGAACGAGGTGTTCTGAACCAAATGACCAGCGATCAGATCAATTTGATTTACCCAACCTTCGCAACGAAACTGCGTCCACCTGGTCTATCGTTTGGTCTCCGGCCTTCAATCGGAACAATCGCATGGAATTGCTCACGCCCTGCACCTGTTGCGCCAGGGCATTGGCTGTGGCCGCCAACTCTTCAACCATGGCAGCGTTCTGCTGGGTAATGGTGTCCATTTGCGCAATGGCCTCGTTTATCTGGGAAATTCCCTGTGTCTGTTCGGATGACGTAGTGGTGATCTCGCCCAGCATGGTGTTGACCTGGTCGACTGCGTCCAATGCGCCCTTCATTCTTTCTTGTGCCAAGCGGGTCTGGTCGCTGCCAATCGTGATGCGCCCATTGGATTCGGTGATGAGTTGCTTGATATCCTTGGCGGCTGAAGCCGTGCGCTGGGCCAGCGAGCGCACTTCGGCGGCCACCACAGCGAATCCCCGACCTTGCTCGCCCGCACGAGCTGCTTCCACCGCTGCATTCAAGGCCAGGATATTGGTTTGAAAAGCCACGCCTTCTATCAGGTGGATGATTTCGGTAATGCGTCCAGACGATTCTGAAATCTCGTGCATGGAGTGAGCAACCTGGGCCACAGCCTCATTGCTGTTGTGCGTGACGGCCTGGGTCTGCAACGCCATTTCGGCCCCCTGCTTGGCAGATGCAGCACTCGTTTTCACGGCGCTATTGATCTGCTCCATGGACGCTGCCGTTTCTTCCAGACTGCTAGCCTGCGATTCCGTACGTGCAGAAAGATCCTGATTGCCGTCTGCAATCTCCCGCACGGAGCGGCTGACTTGTTCAATTTCCTCCCGCACATCGCTCACCACGGTACGCAGATTGACAGACATCTGCCGCATTGCCTGCCGCAGTTCACGCAGCAGGCCCTGACCGCTGACGGGCACCTTGTGAGACAAGTCTCCGGCTGCCAGGTGATTGGCATCGGCGACCAGACTTTGCAATGGCTTGATGGTCATGCGCCACGTGGTCCATACCGTTGCTGCGGCAATGCCCACGGCCAACAATGCCATGGGCAGCAACGGCAGCGCCAGAGCGGAAGCTGCCACCACCAGCGCCATAAGCAGACACTGGATCCATGCCAGACGGGCCACCAAACCGGGCTTGAACAGCTGGAAAAACCGCCCCTTTAAATCGGTTCGCACGACCTGCCCTCTGTGCAGCTTCAAGGTAACGCGACCAGTTTTCGCCTCGGCCTGCATTGCGGCATACAGCTCTTCCGCTTCACGAATGGAATCGGGCGATGGGGACGTGCGCACAGACAGGTAGCCCGTGATCTTCTCGCCATCCACCATGGGGGTGGCATTGGCGCGGACCCAATAGTGATCACCATTCTTGCGGCGATTCTTTACCAGAGCACTCCAGGGTTGTTTGGCCTGAATGGTGTCCCACAGATCGCGAAACGCCTCTTCTGGCATATCCGGGTGACGCACCATGTTGTGCGGTTGACCCAAAAGCTCGCTGGCCGCAAAGCCACTGACTTCAATAAAAGCAGGATTGCAATAGACGATACGCCCCTTGAGATCTGTAACAGACACCAAGGTCTGCTCCGATGGAACCACGTACGCATGCTGGGAGACAGGTAGATTGGTACGCATGGTGACACCTCGCTATTGCTATTGTTTGTTATTGCCGAATCATCGCGTCAGCGATCAGACCTCGGGAATTGGGAGCCATGCCAAAGTCTTTGTTTTAGACATGATTGTCTGTGCGTCACCTTAACTTCGCCTTATTGCAGACTGACCGTGTCCTGTTCATATGAAGACACCCTCCTGCCCCTGTTATTGCCAGAGCTTTGGCCCCATCTGTGTCAGCAACACTCCTGACCTGACTGCGACGGACCAACAAATGCTCAGGTGCTGCGTTATTTGAACATCATACTGACATAGTATGGACGCACTTGTAGTCGCTACCATTGACAGAATGCAAACAACCGATTCGCTTCCCCGCGACGCCCAGAGCATTCTTGAACTCGCAGCGCGCTCCATGTTCGACCTCTTTGCCACTGCTAGCGAGGGCATGCTGCTGGGCTACACCGGCATCGTCAGCTTTGCGCACACCATGTTTTTTGGCATAGGCGCGTATGGCGTGGCAATTGCCACTACCAGCCTCGGCCCGACCTGGGGAGCACTGGCCATCGGCACGGGGGCGTCGCTGTTGTTGTCGCTGCTGCTGGCCTTGGCCGTCGGCCTGTTTTCATTGCGGGTTCGCGCCATCTTCTTTGCCATGATCACGCTGGCCGTGGCCTCCGCCTTCCAGACGTTGGCCTCCCAGCTATCGGATATCACCGGCGGTGAAGACGGCCTGAGCTTCAAGTTGCCACTGTGGCTGATGCCCAGTTTTGAGCCCTTTGACGAACCCGTGCTGGGCCTGACCATCGATGGCCTGGTGATCTGCTATTACTTGCTTTTTGTGGTGGCTGTGCTGCTGACGCTGGCGCTGCTGCGTATCGTCAACTCGCCTTTTGGCCGGGTGCTGCAGGCCATTCGCGAAAACGAATTCCGCGCCGAGGCCATAGGCTACCGGGTGGTTGTGTACCGCACGCTGTCGAGCGTGCTGTCCGCCCTGTTTGCCACGCTGGCCGGCGTCATGCTGGCGCTCTGGCTGCGCTACAACGGGCCCGACACCTCGCTGTCTTTCGAAATCATGATGGACGTGCTGCTCATCGTGGTAATCGGCGGCATGGGCACGATCTACGGCGCCCTCGTGGGCTCGGTGGTCTTTCTGGTGGCCCAAAGCTATCTGCAGGATTTGCTGCGCCTGGGCAGCGAAGCCACCACCGCCCTGCCCCTGCTCTCCGCCCTGCTCTCGCCTGATCGCTGGATGCTCTGGCTGGGCCTGCTGTTTGTGCTTTCGGTTTACTACTTCCCCACCGGCATGGTGGGACGCCTGCGCCGCCAAGGAGAATCTCATGGCCATTGAGTCCCGTTCGGAATACGCTGTCTGCGCCGGTCGCGAGATCCACTACATGGACTGGGGACCGGCCCAGGGCCCGGTCGTCATTGCCTGGCATGGGCTGGCGCGCACCGGGCGCGACATGGACGAGCTGGCCATGCACCTGGCCGAGCGCGGCTACCGCGTGATCTGCCCCGACACGCTGGGCCGCGGTTACAGCCAGTGGAGCCCGGACCCGCACAACGAATATTGCCTGGCCTTCTATGCACGGCTGGCCGCAGGGCTGTTTGATGCCCTGGGAATCCAGTCTGCGCATTGGGTTGGCACCTCCATGGGCGGCGCCATCGGCACCGTCTGTGCCTCGGGCCTTTATGCGCCCACCATGAAGCAACGGATCAAGAGCCTGGTGCTCAACGACAACGCGCCGCAACTGGCCCAGTCGGCCATTGAACGCATCAAGGCCTATGCAGGCAACCCGCCCGCCTTTGCCACCGTGCGCGAACTCGAAGCCTTCTTCCGCCAGGCCTACAAACCCTTCGGCTGGCTCAGCGATGCGCAGTGGCGCCGCCTGGCCGAGAGTTCCACACGCCGCCTGCCGGACGGCCGCGTCACCCCGCACTATGACCCTGCCATGGTCGGCCAGTTTTTCCACCATCCGGACGACTACCTGATCTGGCAACACTACGATGCACTGACCATCCCAGTACTGCTGCTGCGCGGCGCGGACTCCGACCTCGTGCTGCCCGAAACGGTAGACCAGATGCGCAGCCGGGGCCCCGGCCAGCATGCACAGTTGCAGGTGCTAGAAGTGCCGGGCTGCGGCCATGCGCCAGCACTCAATGTTGCGCATCAGCTTGATGCTGTCACGGAGTTCATTCAGCGGGTGGGGTAGTCTGGAAGGACCCGTGAGATGTGGTCAGGCAACTTCAAAAAAGGAATCAGACAGTCTTGCGGCCACACTGGTTCTCCCGTTTTGATGTTCGACCCGAACCACCTTCCCCTCACATACCAGATTCAGCCTTCTACCGTCCAAAACGACTTCTACGGTGAACGTCACTGTCGATCCAAGCTCGGCATCCTCGTTCGTTGAAAACAGGACACCGGTGGCGCTGATATTCTGCGTGGTTGCCCCCGCAGCCCCATACCCAAGCGGGAGCGTTGCATAAACACGCTCGGCGCGATCCAGCGATTGCTGGTACCCCTCCACGACGGTATTGGTTGGATTTTGCAATTTCTGTATTTACGCTATTGGAGCCGTATTGCTGAATTTCAGTAAAGAGTGGGCCGCATTGAAAGACTACTTATCCAAGGCTTGAGTCCAAAGTCTCCAGGACTCCTCGTCATTGCTTTCGAACGCTTCCGGCACAGGTAACGTCCGTACAAACTTTCGCCGCTCCACCAAGTCAATAGACTTGATCTCTGGGCGTGCGGATTCCGCCGGACCCTTGGTTTCCGCAACGTTTGCGTCTGGATGGCGATATGAATACTGCATTTCTTTCAGTCTATTGATGAAGCACCAGCTACGCATCCCCCATTCGGGTGAAATGTAACTTTTTCCCATTAATTGTTACATTGGCATATGTCAATACGATAGGAATGCTCAATTACAGCGAGTCAATACTGACCGCCCCCATGCAAAACTTGGCTCTCCGCATATTTGGTTTGACATTCACGCTGGCCCAATAACGCCGAACGCACGGTCGGCCTTGGTTTATGTCTTAAGGACCACCGCCAGTGCGAAACGCACGAGCCATCAACTTTTTCGCATCGGAGCGGCGACGCCGATCCGGGCATCGTCCTGAGTGTCTCTGCCGATGCAGGCCATGTAGTACGTCGCGCAAATGGGCTTGTACTTTGGCCAAACGTACTACGCTCCGCACATGAGTGGATGCATCTCTCGTAACAATTGATCCATACGATGAGCCGCTGACCTGATTTCAGGGATGCGTGGTACGCCCGCGGGCTATTGCATTTATCAGTCTAAAGATGGAACCCATGAAAAATCCAACCCTGTCCAAATTCGTCCTTGCACTTGCCGCATCAGCCGCGCTCACTGTGTCCACCTCGGCTCTCGCTGATGATCCAGTCATCCTCACTTTTGCAACCGTTGGAGATTCCCGCCAGGATCCCATTACCCTGGACCCCTCTCAAGTCGCACAAGGAGGAGTAACTGCGCAGGATGCGAAGTGGCTGCAGAACACCAAAGCATGGTCGCGAATCATGCGTACCATCTCGTCCCATAAAGCCAATCTGCTGTTCTTCAATGGCGATATGGTCATGGGATATGGCAATGGCACGGACCTGACACCATACAAGACCACCAATGTGGGCGGAGTCTGGACGCCGGCCAATCTGCCTTCCGGTTTGACGACGGACACCACGGATTTTTATGCACAGTACGCCTTCTGGCGTGGGTTGGTGGCCAATCTGTTTGAGACTGGCACCTACGTGGTTCCTGTTCCTGGAAATCATGAAACACAGTGCAAGAGCTGCACACCTGCCAAAACCGCCCAACCAGGCAATGAGGCGATCTGGCGCGACAACATGGTTGATCTCATTCTGGATAACAACCGTTTGCTGAACGTGACGGGAGCGTCCGCCTCTGATCTCTACTACGACGCCAACAACTATCCAAAAATTGGCGACAAGCTGGCCAATTCGGAGCCAGCAAAGACCTATTCAACCAGCCAGTATGGTCTGAGCTACAGCTTTGATTTCAAGGGTAGCCACTTCGCCATCGTCAATACCGATGCGGTGGGCGTAGACGGTCGCGCGCCTGCTGTGTGGCTCGCCGCTGATTTCGCTGCCGCCCAAGCACGCAACCCCAACGTCAAGCTGTTCGTATTCGGTCACAAGCCAGCCTATACGTACAAGTACATGGACTACACCAAAACGCCACCAGTTGCCATCACCAAACTGGCAGGCATTGATGCAACTACCGCCAAGTGCACCAACCCGGCGGATGGAAGTGTGGCAATTGTGGCTACTGCGTGCAATCGTGACGAGTTCTGGAAAGTGATCGAAAGCAACCATGCGACCTACTTCTCTGGACACGAACACATCTTCAACATCCAGCAACCGTTGGGTGGTTCCTATCAGGTGCTGGTAGGTTCTGGTGGTTCCCCGTTTGAAACGTCGGTTACGACCAACAACCCCAATGACCGTAAGTATGCGTGGGCCGAGGTTCGCGTCTACCAGAGCGGCAAGGTTCAAGTAACTGCATACGGCTTCGATGAAAACTACAACGGCACCGCCGTTCTGAGCAACTTCGTTCTGCCTTACTGAACGCAAAGAAATATCCATCATGATGAACAAAACATTTGCGGGTTCTGCTCTGCTGGCACTGCTGCTGTCTGTCAATGTTGCCCACGCCGAACTGGCCGTCAATACCGGAACGCCTGACAATACAGGCAGCCAGATTGCTGTTGACAGTGCCGACTGGCTGGCCGGTCAGGTGACTTTCAACCAAGCCTATCAAGTCAACAGTATCTCTGCATACCTGGACCAACTGTTCCCAGGTGGCAACGACTTCAGCATCACGCTGTATAGCAACACGTCGGCAAACAAGGTGGGCTCCCAGCTTTATTCCAGCACTGCGACCTTTACGGGCACCGGCTGGAATGGGGCATCCAATCTGAACTGGACAGTGGACAGCGGGACATATTGGATTGGCTTGGAAGTTAGCGATACACAGGGCTCCAACCTCGTCGCCCCACAGATCGCCACAGGAACGCCTTTGACACGCACGGCAATTACCTCAGGGAACGGGTATGACTCGCACCAAAGTGGAGCCAGTGCCTATCAGTTTGGCCTGCGCGTCGACGTGGCCCCCGTTCCCGAACCCACCAGCGTTGCCATGCTGCTGGCGGGAATTGGTCTGATCGGTGTTGCACTCAAAAAGCGCAATTCCTTGCAAGCCTAAGCGGGCATGTGACTCAAGTCTCGCAAATCATGCTCCAAATCGGATCGACTTCTGCTCCTGGAATGCAGGCTTACCAATAGCTCTACGCGCACGCGCAGTGACAATAGCGTTTGAATGGCTGCAATGCCTTGGCTGTTGTTTGCATTGCCACTGAGTGCGGTATGGAGTGCCAATACGGTGGCACTGCTATCTTACGTACTGTCTGTGTACCAACGATGAAGGCACCAAGGTCCAACGGAGGCAACCACTGTGAACCCGGCTTTCTACCTATCGGCAGCACTCGTGATACTTGGTGTGATTGCTATCGTCTTTGGACCGCACCCATCCATTGACCCTTCGCAAAAGATCGGCTACTTTGGCTTGCTCGCGTTGGGCCTTGGAATGCTCACCTTCCTCATCGCCTTGGCACTTACTCATGCCAACTAGCCACGTCAGCTAGTGCAAGTCACCTAGCTTGGATGCATGGAAATGCTGTTTGGCGAGCGATTGAAAGTTGTGCTTGTGCGGTGTGGCCGCACGACGCTCAACAACTCTCCGTTCCTTGACCTGCTCCAATGCATGCAACTCTGATTGCAATCGCTGAACATCAAGGTCGTCTTTGCCGTATCGAGTTTCCAAGTCCTGCACAACGCTGCGCAGGTTGTCAATTTTCTTACCCATCTTCTTACCCTCCAGCGAAGCTCATGGTGTCACCGCTCCAATAAATCGCACTGACCTGAATCAATCAGATGCAATTGGCGCAATGACCATAACACATAGGCACTCCCGATGACTCTTAGGACATAGTCCCCTAGAGCAAATTCCTTTTTCCGGGAGACTCCACGGCAAATGGCCATGGCCAACCGTAGGCTACTTGCTGGCGTATTGCGTTTGGCTTTGGCTGCCACAGCCTCACGGGCATAGAGGCCGCTGTGGCATCGGGCCTGGCACGTCATCAGTATTCACGCTGCCTTGAAAACCATCAGAAAAACCTGATTCGCCACACATTTAAATTGAATTTTCATGATGAATGGGCGTCCCTATAGTCCGCTCCGTAGACAGCAATTCCCTGCACTCAACGGAGCAAAAAAATGGACCAATCCAACCGCTATGCGGACCTGAGCCTGAAAGAAGACGAGCTCATTGCCGGTGGCAAACACATTCTGGTGGCCTACCGCATGAAGCCCAAGGCAGGGCATGGCTACCTGGAAGCGGCGGCGCACTTTGCGGCGGAGTCATCCACCGGGACCAATGTGGAAGTGAGCACCACCGATGACTTCACCCGTGGTGTGGACGCGTTGGTCTATTACATCGACGAGGCCACCGAGGACATGCGAATTGCCTATCCGCTGGACCTGTTCGACCGCAATCTGACCGACGGGCGCATGATGATCGTGTCCTTCCTCACGCTGGTGATCGGCAACAACCAGGGCATGGGCGACATCCAGCACGCCAAGATCCACGACTTCTACATGCCCGAGCGGGCCGTCCAGCTGTTTGACGGCCCGGCCAAGGACATCTCGGACCTGTGGCGCATCCTAGGCCGCCCGCTCAAGGATGGCGGCTACATTGCCGGCACCATCATCAAGCCCAAGCTGGGCCTGCGCCCCGAGCCGTTTGCGCATGCGGCCTACCAGTTCTGGCTGGGTGGTGACTTCATCAAGAACGACGAGCCGCAGGGCAACCAGACCTTTGCACCGCTGAAGAAAACCATCCCGCTGGTGGCCGATGCCCTCAAGCGTGCGCAAGACGAGACCGGCCAGCCCAAGCTGTTCTCCGCCAACATCACGGCGGACGACCACTACGAGATGTGTGCACGCGCCGACTTCATCCTGGAGACCTTTGGCTCCGACGCCGACAAGGTGGCTTTCCTGGTGGACGGCTTTGTGGGCGGTCCGGGCATGATCACCACGGCACGGCGCCAGTATCCCGGCCAATACCTGCATTACCACCGTGCCGGCCACGGCATGATCACCTCGCCCTCGGCCAAGCGCGGTTACACCGCCTTTGTGCTGGCCAAGATTGCGCGGCTGCAAGGCGCCTCGGGCATCCACGTGGGCACCATGGGCTACGGCAAGATGGAAGGAGAGAACGACGACCGACAGATTGCCTACATGATCGAGCGCGACGAATGCCAGGGCCCGGTGTACTACCAGAAGTGGTACAGCATGAAGCCCACCACACCCATCATCTCCGGCGGCATGAATGCGCTGCGCCTGCCGGGCTTCTTCAAGAACCTGGGCCACGGCAATGTCATCAACACCTCCGGTGGCGGCTCGTACGGCCACATCGACAGCCCGGCGGCAGGCGCCATTTCGCTACGCCAGTCGTACGAATGCTGGAAGAGCGGCGCGGACCCGATCGCGTTTGCCAAGGAGCACAAGGAGTTTGCGCGCGCGTTTGCTTCCTTCCCCGGCGACGCCGACAAGCTGTACCCCGGCTGGCGCGAAAAGCTGGGCACGCACGCCTGAGGCATTTACCCCACAGAGACAGCCACCATGGCCGATACCACTGCCTACCGCATCACGAACCAGCCTTTCTACCAGGCGCAGGGCAATGAGGTGGCGCTGTACGAGAGCGCCTATGCGGCGCGCCTGCCGGTCATGCTCAAGGGGCCCACGGGTTGCGGCAAGTCGCGCTTTGTGGAGTACATGGCGTGGAAGCTGGGCAAGCCGCTGATCACCGTGGCCTGCAACGAAGACATGACCGCCTCCGACCTGCTGGGCCGCTACCTGCTGGAAGCCAACGGCACGCGCTGGCTGGACGGCCCGCTAACGACCGCCGCACGCATAGGCGCCATTTGCTACCTGGATGAAATCGTGGAGGCGCGGCAAGACACTACCGTGGTCATCCACCCGCTGACCGACCACCGGCGCCAGTTGCCGCTGGACAAGCATGGCGAGTTGATCCAGGCGCATGCGGACTTTCAGTTGGTGATCTCCTACAACCCGGGCTACCAGAGCCTGATGAAGGACCTCAAACAATCCACCAAACAGCGCTTTGTGGGCTTTGACTTTGACTATCCCCTGCCCGCCGTGGAGGCCGGCATTCTGCACACGGAAACCGGGCTGCCCGAGGCCGTGGCGCTGCAACTGGTGCAGGTGGGCCAGGCCGGGCGCCGCCTCAAGGGGCATGGTTTGGACGAGGGCATCTCCACGCGGCTGCTGGTGTATGCGGCCACGCTCATGCAGGCTGGCGTGGGTGCACGTGACGCTTGCCGCATGGCACTGGTACGCCCCATCACCGACGACGCCGATATCCGCGCGACGCTGGACCATGCCATTGACAGCGTCTTTGCATGAGCGTGTGGCCTGCGGCTTTGCGCAAGTGGCGGCTGTGGTGGACGACTGCTTGCTGCAAGCAGAGGAACTGCTGACGGAGCAGGGCCTGCAGGACTTCGTGGACGCCTGCGCGCAGCTTGGCAAACTGGGGCGCGGCCCGGATCCGCTGCTCAACTTTCTGCAGGCCTGGCCGCAGACAGCGCAGATATTGGGTGAGGAGGCTCTGTCTGCCGTCATGACGACTGTGCACAGCATCAACAAGTCGCCCAACGGGCGCAGCATTGCGCCCTTCCTGCAGGCGCTGCCGGCGGTGGCACGCAGGCTGCCCGTCCTTGCACAGATGGAGGACTACTTTGCACTGTGCCGCTACACCATGGATGCCACCAGCGGCTCCATCCACGGCATCCACAAGACCTATGCCAGCCCCTGCCTGTCCACCTTCTTCGAAACGGCACCGCAAGTGCTGCAGACCCTGTCGCTAGAAGGCCTGCAGGCCTGGACCGCCTATGGCGTGCGCCATTACGGCCATCAGCCCGAGCAGCAGCGTGACTACTTTGCCCTGCAGAGCGCAGACAGCCGTGCCGTGCTGCAGCGCGAGCGTCACGGAACCCTGCTGGTGGACCACATGCGTGTGCTGGACATGTACCTGCAAGCATTGTGGGATGACGGCGCACTGCTGATTCCCTACAGCACGGCCCCCTTGGACGAGTCCCTACCGCAGCAGGTTGCACAACCGTATTTCGATAGTGAAGGCATACGCCTGCCCGATGTGTATGAGGCGGACGCCAGCATCAGCGGTCTGGACCGCTACCGCGCAGCGCTGGCGCACATGGCTGCGCACAAACGCTGGAGCACTGCCATCCATGCCGATAACTTCAGCCCGGCGCAGCGTTTGACCATCGAATGCCTGGAAGATGCGCGGGTGGACCTGCTGACCATGCGGTTGTACCCCGGACTGCGCAAGGCTTTGCGCGCCCTGCACCCTGCCCCACTTCTAGGCGCGTGCAACCCGGCCACCCACTCCTGCCTGCGCCATCGACTCACGATGCTGTCGCGCGCACTCCTGTATCCGGACCATGGTTATACCGATCCGGACCTGCTGACGTGTGTGGCGCACTTTCATGCGCTGCTGGACCCCGGCCCTTCCTGCACCACGGAAATCAGCGCACTGGCCCTGCAGTACCTGGCGCGCACGCGTCAGCAGAGTGACCAGCTTGCCGACACCTGGTTTGACCATACCCACGTGGGCTATCGCGACGACAACCGCCACCTATGGAAATTCCATGAACTCAGCGACGATGAGGAGAACTTTGACAGACCGTATGCGCATACGCAGCAACAAGAGGTGCAAAGGCTGCCACCCCGTCTCTACCCGGAGTGGGACTACGCCAGCCAAACGTACCGGCCGGACTGGGTCAGCCTGTATGAATGCCTGCACGGCAGTGGGAGAGCCAGTGACATTGACCAACTGCTTCAGAAGCACGCCGTGCTGGCCAAGCAGCTCAAGCGCTTGTTGGATCTCGTCAAACCACAGGACAAGGTGCGGCTACGTTACCAGGAGGATGGCAGCGAACTGGATCTGGATGTCGCCTTGCAAGCCCAGATTGACCACCACTGCGGAATACAACCCGATGGGCGCATCACCCAGAGCCACCGCAGCAATGGACGCAGCATTGCGGTCACGCTGTTGCTGGACCTGTCCGAATCATTGAACCAGAAGGTGCCAGGCTCAGGACAAAGCCTGTTGGAGTTGAGCCAGGAAGCCGTGGCTCTGCTGGCCTGGTCAATTGAGCAACTGGGCGATCCATTGGCGATTGCAGGTTTTCATTCGAATACACGTCATGACCTGCGCTATATGCATTTGAAAGGATTTGGCGAACACTGGGATGATCAGGTGAAAGCGCGACTGGCGGCCGTGCAAGCTGCGTATTCCACCCGCATGGGCGCGGCGATGCGTCATGCCGCCCACACGCTGGCCGCGCAGAAGACCGACAAGAAAATCCTGCTGGTGCTGACCGATGGCAGGCCATCCGATGTAGACGTACAAGACCAGCAGCTATTGGTAGAAGATGCGCGCAAGGCCGTCATCGAGTTGCGCGCGCAAGGTATCTGCACTTACTGCATCAGCCTGGACACGCAAGCAGACAGCTATGTAAAAGACATATTCGCCAACCAGTTCACCGTCGCCGACCAGATCGAGCGACTGCCGGAAAAGCTCACCCGGCTGTTTGTGGCCATGACATCCTGAGAACCAACAGGAGACAAAAAAAGAGAACCCAGCCAATGGGCTGGGTTCAAGCAAGCCCCGAAAGCTTGCCGCGCAGGGAGGTGACGCGGAGGCATTTGCCTAAGCGCATCGTAAGCCGCCAGCGTCAACCGTATGTAAAAATTGGAAACACGGGAGGTAAAAGTGTGTGAATTACCTATACTCGCGTTGGCAACTGCAATATAAAAATCAGGAGTTGGTATGGACAAGGACTTGAAGACGCTTCTTGAAGAACTGGTCAGAAGCGGTGATGCACCGCCCGTGCAACCTGCACCCGTCTTACCGGTGCCCGAGGCCATTGAGTCTGACTCCGAAGAAGCATGGAACGACTTTCAGGATTCACAAATCGCCTTCAACCGGGATTTTGAAGAGTCGCAAAGAGGTAGCCTGTAAATGCTCAATCCCATCAAGCGGGTCTGGGTTCCCAAGAAGCCCGCGACAGAAACCCCGCCGGTTCCCGTTGAAGCGCAATCTGAACCTGCGGCTGCCGCCAAACAAAACGTGTATTTCGAAGAGGTACCAGAGCCCGAAGTCGTAGAGAAGTTCAGCGATTCGGTATGGGCCGCATTTGAATCCATAAAGCCCTCCCCCTAAGGCACGTCATGAAGGGCATTTTGGGAATCGTTGGCTTGCTGATCGTGCTGGGCATCGTGTCCGTACTGGTCAAGAAGCAATTGACCGGTGGTTCTGCACAGAGTTCGCAACAGCAGTTGCAGCAGGCGCCACAACAGGTCAAGCAACAGGTGGAGGCCATCATGCAACAGCCTCGCCCGGTTCCCGACGACAAGTAAACCGCTGTCCTGATTACAAAAGCTGGCGAATGGTTTCCGGAATACGCCGGGGCCGCAGGTTGGATGCATTCACGCAACCGATTCGGACCGACGCTTCGGCCAGCAGCACTTCGTCTCGCCACGCTTGCTGCTCGAGCAGCATGGATGCCTTGCCACACTCCGCTACCCGCACGGTGACATTCAACAGGTCATCCAACCTAGCCGAAGCCAGGTAACGCAGGTTCACTTCCGCCACGACAAAGATGCAGTCCTGCTCGGCCTGCAACGCGCTTTGCGAGACACCCAGTGCACGCAACCACTCGGTACGCGCACGCTCGAAGAACTTCAGGTAGTTGGCATAGAAAACGACACCGCCCGCGTCGGTGTCTTCCCAATAAACCCGCACCTGCAAGGGACTGTTGGCTTGGCTCAAAATCTTCTCTTTCAAAATACCGATTATTCGCTGAACAGCGGCGCGGCCGCGGTGCGATACTTCTGCCACCTCGAAAAACGATCTGTCTTGAGTTCCGAATCCCCCATCGCCACACCTGTACGTCCGCCCGTTGAACCGGGCGTGCGTGAGTTTGCGCTGATTGCCGGGTTGGAAGCTTTGGTGCGTGGCGCCACGTTGGCGGCCTACCCCTTGCTGATGTACCGCGCGTGGAATGATGCGCAGGTGGTGTCGGAAATCTACTTCGTGGTGGGCGTGCTGTCGCTGCTCACGGCGCTGGGTGTGCCTTTGCTGACGCAACATATGCAACGCCGCTGGGTCTACACGCTGGGTGTGAGCCTGTATGTGGTGTCGGCTGGCTTTGGCATGTTGGGCGGCAAATGGGTCACGGCAGCGCTGATGTGCAACACCCTGGCAGCGGCCACTTCCTTTGTCTGTTTCAACGCCTATGTGCTGGACCATGTGTCCAAGACGGACTTTGCACGGCTGGAATCCCTGCGCATGTTTTACGGTGCGCCTGGCTGGGTGCTGGGCCCGGCTCTGGGGGTGCAGCTGCTACCGGTCTGGCACGGCACGCCATTCCTGCTGGCTGGGTTGGGCGCTGCGGCCATTCTGGGTTTCATCTGGTACCTGCGGCTGGGCAATGGGCGCGCCATGTCCCGACAGCGCTCCGGAGCTTCCAATCCACTGGTGTATTTGCAGCGCTTCTTTGTGCAGCCGCGCCTGATCGGTGGCTGGCTGTTTGCCGTCATACGCTCGTGCGGCTGGTGGTTCTACTTCGTGTATCTGGGCATCTTCGCAGTGCAAAACGGCCTGGGCGATGAGGTGGGTGGTGTGGCTACGTCACTTGCCAACATGGGCCTGATTGCTGCGCCGCTGATGTACCGCTGGGTTCAAAGCACTTCGGTACGCCGCGCCATGCGTACGGCGTTTTTGTGCAGCGCAACCTGCTTTGTGCTGGCTACCCTGGTGTCGCCCTTGCCCTGGGCCACCATCGCCATACTGATTCTGGGGTCCTACTGCCTGGTGCTGCTGGATGTGTGCGCCGGTCTACCCTTCCTGATGTCGGTTAAACCTTCGGAACGCACGGAAATGTCGGCGGTGTACTCGAGCTTTCGCGATGTGTCGGGGATTCTGTCGCCGGCGCTGGCCTGGGCAGTGCTGCAATTCACCACAGTGTCGGGCGTGTTTGCCGCGGGAGGATGTGCACTGCTGCTGGGTTGGGCGATTGCTGGCCAGTTGCATCCGCAGCTCGGGGTGCCTGGCGCGCTGCGGGTACGCAACACCTCTCAGCCCGACAGCCCCCGATAAGGCTTCGGTGGCTCAGTTCAGCGCAACGCGTTGCAGCTTATCGGTGAAGTGCTTGTGCACCAGGGTTTCCAGCTTGGCGTAGTTCACAGGCTTCTGAAAACAGATAACGCCTTCGGGCAATCCACCGCGCTCATTGATCTCGTCCGTGCTCAATGCCGAAATCACCAGCAACTTGAGCCCGGCGAAAGCCGAGTCGGGCTTGGTCAGCGCGCGCAGCATCTCGAATCCATCCATGCCGGGCATGACCAAGTCTGAAACCACGATGTCCGGACGCTTCTCGCCAATGCGCACCAGCCCGTCAAAGCCGTTGGTTGCAGTCGTCAGCTCCACCGGGAACGGCCAACCGGATACTACGCCGCTGAACAAGCGCAGCAGGTGCGGGTCGTCTTCCACAAGCAGCAACTTGAGTGCCGTGGGAACCGCTGCTGCGGTGCCGTTGACGGGACTCAGGTCGTGCTGACGCTCGGCCATGAGTTTTTCGACAGCGCTTCGGGCAATCCGCCGGTGTCCACCCGCAGTACGCCAAGCTGGCAAAACTCCCGCTTCCACCCACAGCTGCACGGTGCGAACGGCCACGCCCAGGGTTTCCCCGGCTTCGCGGGTGGTCATGACATCTTCATTGGCGGAAATTTTGCGCATGGAACGATTCTGATTGTTCGTAGAGATTTTATCGGCAGAGGCACGGATATGGCATCCAGAAGGCGACACGGACCGCTTTATCGGCCTTTCTTGCTGCTAGCATCCGGCTACAGCTTATCCCATGTTGTTCTTTTCCAAGCTCCTCAATCTTCTTGCACAGCCTTTGAACGGGGTATTGCTGCTATTGGCACTGGCCTGCTACCTCGGCAAAAACAACCCCCGTGCCGCCCGCAGACTGCTGGCCTGTGGCACGGTTCTGCTGGCGCTAAGTGGCGTAACCACGTTGCCGGACGCGTTGCTCAGCCAACTGGAAGACCAGTACCCGGAGCTGGGGGCCCAAGCCGACCTGAGTGGCTATGCGGGCGTCATCGTGTTGGGCGGTGCGCTGGAGTCAGGCCGGGTCAGTGCGCACCATGCGCTGCCTCAGCTCAACTCCAGTGCGGAACGCATGACAGCCGCTTTTGCGCTCTGGCGCCGCAATCCTGCCTTGCGGGTGGCGTTCACCGGCGGTGAAGGTGAACTGTTTGGAACCGGTCCCAGCGAAGCCGAGCGGGCCCGCAATTTCTTCACCAGCATGGGACTGCCTACAGAGGCCCTTGCGCTGGAAGACCGATCCCGCACCACCTATGAAAACGCCCTCTTTACCAAGGAGCTACCCGGAGTGGATACCAGCAAGCGCTGGTTGCTCGTGACCTCCGCCTGGCACATGCCGCGCTCGCTGCGCACCTTTGAGAAGGCTGGCTGGAAGGTAACGCCCTATCCGGTAGACTTTCGCACGGGCGGCCTGACGCCGCTGACAAGCTATTCCCTGCGTAGCGGTGCGGAGCAGTGGGAGCTGCTGCTGCACGAATGCATTGGTATTGCCGCCTACCGCCTGGCGGGTCGCCTCTAGGGCTTGACAGGCCCCTGGGGCAGATGCCAGGCCAGCGCTTTGTCGATGCGCCGACCATCAAGTTCCTTGACCTCGAAGCGCCACTGGGCGCAGACAATTTTTTCGCCCACTGAAGGCATGTGGCCGGAAACCGTCATCAGCAACCCGGCCAGCGTGTTGTAGCGGCCGCGGTCTTCGTGGGGCAGTTCCTGCTCGATATCCAGACGCGACTTGAGTTCCGCCACCGGCATCAGGCCGTCCAGCAGCCAGGAGCCGTCGGGCTGCTGGGTGGCCCACGCTTCTTCCTGCACCTCTGGCTTGAGCTCTCCGGTAATGGCCTCCAGCACATCGTGAGGCGTGATCAGGCCCTGCACCACGCCGTATTCGTCCACCACAAACACCATGCGTGCGGCCTTGGTGCGGAACTGCTCGATCAGTTCCATGCCAGTCAACGTCTCGGGCACATACACCGCCGGCTCCACCAGTGCACCGATGCCGTAGGGGTAGCGCACACCCCGCTCCAGCATGCGCGCCACACTGACCACCCCCACCACGTCGTCCAGCGAACCGCGGCACACCGGGTACCAGGAGTGCGGGTTCTTCTCCGCTGCGCCACTGGCCTGTTGCAGCGCTTCGGCCACGGTACTGCTGGCGTCCAGCCACTCGATGTCGGAGCGCGGCAGCATCATGGAGGTGAGCGTGCGGTCATCGAGGTGGAACACGTTGCGCACCATCTGATGCTCATGTTCTTCGATGATGCCAGCGTCCACGCCTTCTTCCAGGCTGGCGGAAATCTCGGCCTCGGTCACGGCGCGGTTGTCACTGGTGTCGATCTGCAGCAAGCGCAGCATGCCATGGGTACACAGCGACAGCAGGCGCACAAAGGGCTTGGCCGCAATCGCAATCCAGAGCATGGGGCGCGACACCACACGGGCCACCGGCTCCGGGTACAGCTGCCCGATGCGCTTGGGCACCAGTTCACCAAACAGAATGGTGATGAAGGTGATGGCCGTGACCACCAGCACAGTGGAGGTCACGCCGGATGCTTTGTGCGACAAGGCGAAGGTACGTTCCAGTACGTCTGCCAAACCGTCACCAAAGGCGGCCTCGCCCACCACGGCGTTCAACATGCCGATGCCGGTGATACCCACCTGCACGACAGAGAGAAATTGCGTCGGGTTGTCCAGCAGCTCCAGCGCCGCTTTGGCCCCTGCGTCGCCTTCGTCGGCCATGGTCTGCAAGCGTACTTTCCTGCTGGCGGTGAGCGCCAGCTCCGACATGGCGAACGCGCCGTTGAGCAACGTGAGCACCAGAATGACTAAAAAGTCCATGCAGCCTTCAGCGAAAATGTAGACATGGCACTTTACATGATCGGTGACCTGCAAGGCTGCGATGCCGCATTGCAGCGTCTTCTGGAAAAAATATCCTTCTCGCCCAGCCGCGACACGCTCTACCTTCTTGGAGATCTCGTCAACCGCGGCCCGGCGTCGGACGCGGTACTGCGCCGCCTGATGGGTTATGGCGCTTCGGCCCGCTGCCTGCTGGGCAACCATGATCTGCACCTGCTGGCCGTTTCCTACGGCGCACGCAAGCCCGGGCGCAAGGACACACTGCAGTGCATTCTGCAAGCCCCCGACCGCCACGCCATGCTGGAGTGGCTGCGCCACCAGAACATGGCTCTGCTGGAGCAATGGGGCGGACGCGAGATGCTGATGGTGCACGCCGGCGTGCTGCCGCAATGGGGCGCGGCACAAACCCTGGAGCTGGCACGTGAGGTGGAAGCTGCGCTGCGCTCCAGTACGGTGGCGGACTTCTTTGCCACCATGTATGGCAATGCACCTGCGTCCTGGGATGAAGCGCTGCAGGGAGCCGAGCGGCTGCGCGTGGTGGTCAATGCCCTCACCCGCATGCGTTTCTGCACGCCGCAGGGCACCATGGAATTCGGAGAAAGCGGCACGACCGCCCCGCCAGGCTATATGCCGTGGTTTGATGTGCCCGGACGCCACACGGCGCAGAGTACGGTCGCGTTCGGCCATTGGTCCACCTTGGGCCATCTGGACCGTGGGGATGTGCTGTCCATGGATACCGGCTGTGTGTGGGGTGGTTGCCTGAGCGCCATGCGCGTCACGCCCCTGCAACAGGGCTGGGATGCGGAACTGATCCAGGTGCAGTGCGAGCAGGCGCAAAAGCCGGGCGAATAAGCCCGCAATGGCCGCACAGCAAAACGGGCCCCAAGGGCCCGTTTGTCACTCCGACTTGAACAGTGCTGCCACCTTGCGCTTGGGCTTGATGTTGGCCGATATGCTGCGGGTCGCTGGCTTGGCTGCAGCCTCCCAGGAAGGTGCGGCGTCTGCTGCCGGTGCTTCATAGGGTTTGTCGAAGAACGGATCACGCGGAGCCGGCGCCGGACGGGAATACTCGCGTCGGCCTTCGCTGCGGCCACCACGGCTCTCGCTGCGCGCATCGCCACGTCCTTCTGGGCGGGCGTCACGGCGCGGTTCGCTTCGACCATTGTCGCCACCGTCTTCGTGGTACATGCGGCGACCATCGTTGATGCGGCCTTGCTTGCGGATGTCGGGTAGGTCTTCGTCGAACTCCAGCGCCTCGATTTCGATCTTGCTCTTGATGAGCTTTTCGATATCAGCCACCAGGCGCGCATCGTTGTTGCCACCGACAAAGCTCACGGCCAGACCGGAGGCACCAGCACGACCGGTACGGCCGATGCGGTGCACATAGTCTTCGGCGTTGAAGGGGATGTCGAAGTTGAACACCGCAGGCACGTCCTTGATATCCAGGCCGCGCGCGGCCACATCGGTACACACCAGCAAATCCACTTCGCCCTTCTTGAAGGCCTCGAGTGCCTTGAGGCGCTCGTCCTGGCTCTTGTCGCCATGCAGGGCCGCAGTCTTGAGTCCTTCGCGCTCCAGCGAACGGGCCAGTCGGGCACAGCCCAGCTTGCTGTTCACAAACACAAAGGCCTGCTTCATGCCGCGGCTCTGCAGGATCTGGTGCAGGGCGTGGCGCTTGCTGTCTTCGTTGACGCTGTAGAAGTGCTGCTCCACGGTGGACGCGGTGGCATTGGAACGCGCCACTTCAATGGTGGTCGGGTTTTGCAGGTAGCTATTGGCCAGGCGCTTGATTTCGGGTGAGAACGTCGCCGAGAACAGCAACGTAGTGCGCTGCTTGGGCAGGTACGACAGGATGCGCTGCAGGTCGGGCAGGAAGCCGATGTCCAGCATGCGGTCGGCCTCGTCCAGCACCACGTATTCCACTTGGTTAAGCACGGCGGTCTTGGCTTCAATGTGGTCCAGCAGACGGCCTGGGGTGGCCACCAGCACTTCCACGCCGGCCTTGAGCTCCAGCGTCTGCGGCTTCATGTCCATGCCGCCAAACACCACGGCGCTGCGCAGGTTGGTGTACTTGGCGTACAGCTTGACCTGCTGGGCCACCTGGTCGGCCAGCTCACGCGTGGGCAGCAACACCAGGGCGCGCACCGGATGGCGCGCGGGGGATGTGGAAGCGTTTTCGTGCTTCATCATGCGCTGCAACAGCGGCAGGGCAAACGCGGCGGTCTTGCCGGTTCCAGTCTGGGCCGCGCCCATGACGTCGCGCCCGGCGAGCACCACGGGAATGGCTTGTGCCTGGATCGGCGTCATGGACTCATAGCCCATCTCGGCCACCGCCCGTGCAATAGGGGCAGCCAACTGCAGCTGGGCAAAAGCCATCACGGGGGTGTCCTGGGTCAGGACGTTGGAATGGACGGTGCTCTCAGGGGCAGCGTTGGCTGCGGGGGAGACGGTCTCAGAGGGGGAATTCAGTTCAGTATTCAAACGGTTAAGGCATAGCCAAAATGTGAGCTATCCATCCGATAGCAGGGCGCCCCCAAGGCTAGGGGCAAACCCGCATTATCCTCCAATGCCCGGTTTTCGGCCAGCGACTGGTCGAAACGGTATTGGCAGCAGATCAGGCCTTGGGCAGCGTGACGCCCACCTGCCCCTGGTATTTGCCGCCGCGGTCCTTGTAGGAAATCTCGCAGACGTCGTCCTTGTCGCTCTCAAAAAACAACACTTGGGCGCAGCCCTCACCGGCATAGATCTTGGCGGGCAGCGGTGTGGTGTTGGAAAACTCCAAGGTCACATAGCCTTCCCATTCAGGTTCGAACGGGGTGACGTTGACGATGATGCCGCAGCGGGCGTAGGTGCTTTTGCCCAGACAAACGGTAAGGACATTGCGTGGAATACGGAAGTATTCGAGGGTACGGGCCAGGGCAAAGCTGTTGGGCGGGATGATGCAGACGTCGTCGTGGAAATCGACGAAGCTTTTTTCGTCGAAGTTCTTGGGGTCGACCACGGTGCTGTGGATGTTGGTGAAGACCTTGAATTCGGGTGCGCAGCGGATGTCGTAGCCGTAGCTGCTGGTGCCGTAGGAGATGATTTTCTGGCCGTCGCGCTGGCGGATTTGACCCGGCTCAAACGGTTCAATCATTCCGGTGGTTTCGGCCATATGGCGTATCCACTTGTCGCTCTTGATGCTCATGGGGCTCAACTCCTGTAGGGGGCTTGATTGTACGCAGTGGCAATAGCCAAGAGGGTTGTTCGTCTGATTACGCCGAAGGCCCTTGCGAAATCACCGTGCGCTCAACTAACCGGTCATCCCCCAACACAATCATGGAGAACAGCAACTCATCCAGATTGGAGGCCAGCGCCGTCTTGCGCGCCAGCAACGGCGTGGCCTTGGGATTGAGCACCACAAAGTCCGCCTCGCAGCCTGGTAGCAGATTGCCAACAATCGACTGCCCGGCTTCGTTCTTGACGCCCAGGACCTGCCCTGCTCCCGCCGTGTGCTGCCACCACAGGTGCTGCGGTGATAAGGACAACCCTGGCTTGGTCTGGCCTTCGCGGCCCACGTAGTAGGCCGCCAGCATGGTGTGGAACGGGCTGAAGCTGGTGCCGCCGCCTACGTCACTGGCCAGGCCGTAGCCAAAGCCGACGCGGTCGGCGCCTTCGTAATCGAAGAAGCCACTGCCTAGGAACAGGTTGCTGGTTGGGCTGATGGCGGCACTGGAGCCGGTATCGCGCATCAGGGCGCGGTCATCGTCGTCGAAGTGGATGCAGTGCGCATACACCGCGCGCTCGCGCATCAGGCCGAAGTCGGCATAGGTGGCCAGGTAGCTGCGGGACTGGGGAAACAGTTCGCGTGCCCAGGCGATCTCGTCCTTGTTCTCAGCCACGTGGGACTGGATCCAGACGTCGCTGTAGCGTGCGGCCAGCTCCCCTGCCCCGCGCAATTGCGCGTCGGTGCTGGTAGGAGCGAAGCGTGGCGTGATGGCGTAGCCCAGGCGGTCCTTGCCGTGCCAGTGGTGGATCAGCGCCTCGCTGTCCATCAGGCTTTGCAGAGTGGCGTCCACATGGCCGCCAGCGGACTGCTGGTTCAGCAGGTCGGCCGGTGCATGGCGGTCCATCAGGCACAGGCCGGTGATCATGCGCATGCTCCGCGCCTGCGCTTCGGCAAACAGCGCGTTGACCGAGGCCGTGTGCGAGGTTGCAAAAGCCAGCGCCGTGGTGACACCGTTGCGCAGCAGCTCGTCCACAAAGAACTGCGCGCCCTCGGCGCCGTGCTCGATGGAGGCAAAGCGCTTTTCCTCGGGGAAGGTGTAGTTCTCCAACCAGGGCAACAAGCCGCTGGCGGGCGAGCCGATCACATTGGTTTGCGGGAAGTGCACATGCAGGTCCACAAAGCCCGGGGCAATGATGCGCCCGCGCAGGTCTTCGACCGGCACATGTGCGTAGCGGCCCGACACCTCGCGCCAGGGACCGATGGCCTGCACGACCTGCAGACCCTTGGCATCCGGCCCCACCACCAGCATGCCGTCTTCTTCGTACAGGGCCTGCACCGGGCCCTCGCTGTGGGGAGCGAACCAGAGCAGGGAGGCGCGATAGGCTTTCATGGCTGCCAATTTACTGGAAGGAGTCAAACACTGCATTCAGCTTGTCGATATGCCGCGCGCGCTCACTGGGCTCGATGAAGCTAGCGTCGAAGCTGTTGAGCGCGAGCTGGTAGGCCTGTTGCGCGCCCAACTGCAATGCTGAAAAGGTCTGGGTGAAGTTCTCGTTGATGTAGCCGCCGAAATAGGCCGGGTCGTCGGAATTGATGGTGGCCACCATGCCGGCTTCCAGCATGCGGCCAATGGCATGCTGCGTCAGCGATGGATACACGCAGAGCTTGAGGTTGGACAGCGGGCACACGGTGAGCGGAATGCGGTCCTGGGCCAGGCGCTGCATCAGGGCCTTGTCCTGCATGGACTGCACGCCATGGTCGATGCGCTCCACCTTGAGCACATCCAGCGCGCTCCAGATATAGGCCGGCGGGCCCTCTTCACCCGCATGGGCGACCAGGCGGTAGCCCAACTGGCGTGCACGCGCAAACACCTTGGCGAACTTCTCCGGTGGATGGCCGACTTCGCTGCTGGCCAGGCCAATGCCCACTATCTTGTCGCGCAGCGGTTGCACCTGCTCCAGGCACTCGAAAGCCTCTTCTTCGCTCAAGTGGCGCAAGAAGCACAGGATGAGAGACGCCGTCATGCCGAACTTGGCAGGCGCGTCCATGCAGGCGCGATGCAGTCCGTTGACCACGATCTCGGCACTCAGGCCGTGGCCAGTATGGGTCTGTGTGTCGAAAAACAGCTCTGTGTGGGTGACGTTGTCGGCCTGCGCGCGCTGCAGGTAGGCGCAAGCCATGTCGTAGAAGTCCTGCTCGGTCTTGAGCACCAGCGTGCCCGCGTGGTAGATGTCCAGAAAGCTCTGCAGATTGTCGAACACGTAGGCCTCGCGCACCGCCTGTGCACTGGGAAATTTCAGCGCCACGCCATTGCGCTGGGCAAAGGCAAACATCTGCTCGGGCTCCAGCGAGCCCTCGATATGCATATGCAGTTCGGCCTTGGGCATGGCACGCAGAAGCGCGGGCATGCGATCAGCAGCCACCGGTTTGACTGTGCGCACAGGGTTCATGGGATAACTCCAAAGGAAACGTTTTGCTGCTTCAAGAAGCGGCGATAGGCGGAAGATGCCTTGTCCACCGCAGTATGTACTTCTGCACGCAAATCCAGCGGCAGGCGCTTCGGGCTCTGCGACTCCAGCACCGGCTGGTCCTGCGTGAAGATGGTGTGCTGGAAATCGCGCAGCACCTGGTCGGGGGAGGTGAAATCGGCCACGGCCAGCCGGAACCAGACCCGGCTTTGCTCGGGAGTCACTGGGCAGATGAACAGACCGATCGACTCGCGGTAACCCTGCAATGCCACGCTGGCCGCGTCGGGCACCTTGGTGAGCTGCGCCGTGTAGGGCGCTGTCACCTCGTAGGTATAAGCCACTTCCGCAGCCGTCGTGGAGTGCAGGTTGCTCTGCGGCTGCACGGCCTTGCAGCCGGTCGCACGCAAGCCGGTCGGCGTTGCCTCAACGGCGTATTCGGCAATTTGCGCAACGTCGCGGCTGCCCAGCCAGCCCTCGTGGACAAAGCCAAAGTGCACCATGTCCAGAAAGTTTTCGATGATGCGCGGCGCACTGGCGGCCACGTCATACGGGCCGCAGTTGACCTTGCGCAACTGCGCGTCGTCTTCTGCTGCGAATGCGGGCAAGGTTGCATCACCCGGCCCGGCCAGGCGCACCCAGACCAGCCCATTGCGCTCGGTACAGGCAAAGGTTTTGACAGCATGCGTAGCGGGTGGAACAAACTGCGGCAGCGCGGGCACGTGCACACACTGGCCTACGGCATCGAACTGCCAGCCATGGTAGGGACACTCCAGCCGGCCTTCGCAGACCCGCCCCAGCGACAGGCGGGCGCCGCGGTGCGGGCATTGGTCACCCCAGGCCTGAACCCTGCCCTGTCCATCGCGCCAGAGCACCAGCGGCTGCTCCAGCAGAACGCCAGCCAGGGGCGTGCTGGTGACCGACTCGCTAAGCACCACCGGATGCCACAGTTCTTTTTCCATCATGTTGTCTGTCTGCCCAATCAAAAAGGGCCGCTCGAAGGCGGCCCTTGTCAGCGACCCAATGGATTACTTGCCGCCGGGGATCTTGCCTTCCACGCCCTTGACGTAGAAATTCAGACCACCCAGGAACTTGTTATCAGCCACTTCATCTTTCTTCAGCTGCACCTTGCCGGTGTTGTCGGTGATGGGGCCCTTCCAGATGGCGAAGGAGCCGTCGGTCAGGCCCTTCTTGACTTCGTCGATCTTGGCCTTGGTTTCGGCGGGCACGTCTTCAGCGATA
This sequence comes from Rhodoferax sp. GW822-FHT02A01, assembly GCF_038784515.1. Taxonomy (NCBI): domain Bacteria; kingdom Pseudomonadati; phylum Pseudomonadota; class Betaproteobacteria; order Burkholderiales; family Comamonadaceae; genus Rhodoferax; species Rhodoferax sp. GW822-FHT02A01. The sequence continues at coordinate 3,317,636 of NZ_CP152376.1, read as the reverse complement.
GAGACGATGTCGATCGCGCCTTCCTTCACACCCCACCAGCTTTGGCCGGTCGTCCAGGTACCTTCCAGCACATCCTTGGTGGCCTTGATGTAGTAGGGAGTCCAGTTGATGACGCTGGAAGCCAGGTGAGCCTTGGGACCATAGGCAGTCATGTCAGAGTCCCAGCCGAATGCGCGCTTGCCCTTGTCCTGTGCAGTCTTGAGAACCGCGGGAGAGTCGGTGTTCTGGAACAGGATGTCCGCACCGCCATTGATCAGCGAGGTAGCGGCTTCGGTTTCCTTGGGCGGATTGAACCATTCGTTCACCCACACCACCTTGGTCTTGATCTTGGGATTGGAGCTTTGCGCGCCCAAGGTGAAACTGTTGATGTTGCGGATCACTTCAGGAATTGGCACGGAAGCCACGACGCCCAGCACGTTGCTCTTGGTCATCTTGCCGGCGATCACACCAGCCATGTAGGCACCTTCATAGGTGCGGCTGTCGTAGGTGCGCAGGTTGTCAGCGGTCTTGTAGCCGGTGGCGTGCTCGAACTTCACGTCCTTGAAGTCAGGAGCGACCTTGAGCATGGTTTCCATGTAGCCAAAGGTGGTGCCGAAGATCAGCTTGTTGCCTTGGGTCGCCATGTCGCGGATGACACGTTCAGCATCGGCAGACTCGGGCACGTTTTCCACGAAGGACGTGACGATCTTGTCGCCAAATTCCTTTTCGAGTGCCTTGCGGGCGGAGTCATGTGCGAAGGTCCAGCCACCGTCGCCCACAGGGCCGACGTAGGCGAAGGCGATCTTCAGTGGCTCGGGCTTGGGAGCAGGAGCAGAAGCGGCCGGAGCGGGGGCTGGTGCCGGCGCAGGCGCTTCTTCCTTTTTGCCACAGCCAACCAGCACGGCGCTAGCTACAGCGCCCAGCGCCGCTATTTTCAGCAACGAACGTTTCTGCAAATCTGTCATGTCTATTCCTTCTTTAAAAAACGGAGTCTTACGGTTGGGAAATCAGGAGCCCGGGTAGAACGGCTTGCCAATGGCAGCTGGCATGTTAATACGAATCCAGCGTGGGTTACGCGAAATCAGTGCCAGCACCACGATGGTGGACAGGTACGGCAACATGCTCAGGAACTGGCTTGGAATATCCACCCCAATGCCCTGCAAATGGAACTGCAACATGGTCACGCCTCCAAACAGATAGGCACCCAGCAAAACCCGTGCCGGACGCCAGGTGGCGAAGGTGGTGAGCGCCAGCGCAATCCAGCCCTTGCCGGCCACCATGCCCTCCACCCACAGGGGCGTATAGATGATGGAGATATAGGCACCTGCCAGGCCACACAGGGCGCCGCCGGCCATCACTGCGCCCAGGCGTATCAGCCGTACCGGATAGCCCAGTGCATGGGCCGATTCGGGACTCTCACCCACGCTGCGCAGGATCAACCCCGCACGGGTGCGGTAGAGGAACCAGATCAGCACACCGGCAAACACCACGGTGAGGTACACCAGCGGATGCTGCCTGAACAGCGCGGGGCCCGCAAAGGGAATGTCCGACAGGAAGGGAATTTCAAACTGGGGCCGCTCGGGGATTTTTTCCTGCACGTAGCGAATGCCCGCAAACGCAGAGAAACCGGAGCCAAACAGGCTCAGGGCCAGTCCGGTGGCGTATTGGTTGGTGTTGAGCCAGATCACCAGTGCCCCGAAGACACCCGCCATCAGGGCGCCCACGACGATGCCAGCCAGAAAACCCATCAGGTCACTGCCCGTGGCCACCACCGTGGCGAACCCGGCAATCGCCGCGCAAAGCATGACGCCTTCGGCACCCAGGTTCACGATACCGGCCTTTTCATTGATCAAGAGACCCAGAGAAGCAATCGCCAGCACGGTGCCCGCATTCAGCGTGGCCGCAATCAGCAGTGCGTAGGAAGAATCCATTATTTGGCTCCAACGGTGCGCTTCCACACCAGACGGTAATTCACCAGCGTGTCACACCCCAGCAGGGTAAACAACAGCAAGCCCTGGAACACACCGGTCAAGGACTTGGGCAGGCCCAGTCGCGATTGCGCCAGTTCACCGCCGATATAGAACATGCTCATCAGAATGGCCGAGAACATCATGCCTACCGGGTGCAAGCGCCCCACATAGGCCACGATGATGGCGGCAAACCCGTAGCCTGCCGGCACATAGGGTGTGAGCTGGCCGATCGGGCCTGCAACTTCCAGCGCACCGGCCAGCCCGGCCATACCGCCGGAGATGAGAAACGCAGTCCACAAGGCGCCACGTGAAGAGAAGCCTGCGTAGCGCGACGCCGCCGGTGCCAGTCCACCCACCTGCTGCGCAAAACCTGCCCGCGTGCGAAACAGGAACACCCACATGCCCACCACGCCCGCCAGCGCGAACAGCACGCCGATGGTCATGCGCGAGCCGTTGAACAGCCGCGGAATGTGCGTTGCCAGCTCAAAGTTCTTGGTCTGTGGAAAGTTGTATCCGTTGGGGTCCTTCCAGGGGCCATACACCAGGTAACCTAGCACCTGAATGGCCACGTACACCAGCATCAGACTGACCAGGATTTCATTGGTATTGAAGCGGTCCTTGAGCAAGGCCGCAATGCCTGCCCACACCATGCCGCCCAGCACACCAGCCACAAGGATGGGTATGACGATCAACGTGCTGCTGGTCTTGTCGGCCAGCAGGGCCACGCCGCTCGCAGCCACTGCGCCAATCAGGTACTGGCCTTCGGCACCGATGTTCCACACATTGGACCGGAAGCACACTGCCAGCCCCAATGCAATCAAAAGCAGCGGTGTCGCCTTGACCACCAATTCGCCCAGCGCGTAGCCGGACTTGAGCGGGTCCCAGAAGAATATCTGCAGACCGCGCACCGGGTCCTTGCCCAGCAGCACGAACAGGATCACACCGATCACCACGGTGCACAACAGGGCCAGCAAGGGCGAGCCATAACTCCAGAAACTGGACGGCTGGGGACGGGCTTCCAGCTTAAGCATGATGAAGTTGCCCCCCACGCTCCGCCGCTGCGCGGGTCGCAGCCCCCCCGAGGGGGGCTGCCCCGCCTTGGGGCGGCCCGGCATCGGGGCCCTCCTCTGTTGACCACAAACCACTCATCCATTCGCCAATCTTTTCCACGGTCGCCTCTGCAATCGGTATCGAAGGCGACAGCTTGCCACGCGCTATCACGTGCATGCGGTCGCTCACCTCGAACAGTTCTTCCAGCTCTTCACTCACCACGAGCACCGCACATCCGGCATCGCGCATGGCCAGGATTTCACCGCGAATTTGTGCCGCCGCGCCCACGTCTACACCCCAGGTGGGCTGCGACACAATGAACAGCGTGGGCTTGGCATCGATTTCGCGGCCCACAATGAATTTCTGCAGGTTGCCGCCCGACAGCGAGCGCGCCACCGCGGTGGGCCCGTTGGCCTTCACATTGAAAGACTTGATGATGCTGGCCGCGTGCTCTTCGAGCTTCTTCACCTGAATCCAGCCACCGGCAAAGCCGGGGTATTTGATGGAACCCGTGCGCGTAAGTAGCAGGTTGTGGGCCAGACTCAGCGTAGGCACTGCGCCACGCCCCAGGCGCTCCTCCGGCACAAAGTGCAGGCCCAGCTTGCGCCGCCCGCCCGGATGCACGGCCGACACATCCTTGTCGCCCATCCGGATGCTGCCCGCGGGAGAGCGGCAATCTTCTCCGGAGAGCACATACAGCAACTCCTTCTGGCCGTTGCCCGAAACGCCAGCAATGCCCACTACCTCACCGGCACGCACTTCCAGGTTGATGCCTTCCAAGTCCACACCGAACTGGTCCTCACGCGGCAAACTCAGGTTGCGTACCGTCAAGCGGGCCTCACCCGTAGGCTGGGCAACGTGCTGCAGTTGCGGCGGCTCCGCTCCAATCATCAGGCGCGACAGCGAGGCATTGCTTTCCTCCTGCGGATTGCACACACCGGTGACCTTGCCGCCGCGCAACACGGTGCAGGCCGTGCAGAGCTCGCGGATCTCGTGCAGCTTATGCGAGATGTAAAGGATGCTGCAGCCCTCCGACGACAACTGCTTGAGCACCACGAAGAGTTTTTCCACGGCCTGCGGCGTCAGCACCGATGTGGGTTCATCCAGAATCAGCAGCTCCGGGCGCGTCAACAGAGCGCGAATGATTTCGACCCGCTGCATTTCACCTACGCTCAGGGTATGGACCGGGCGCGCCGGGTCAATATCCAGCCCGTATTCCTCGGCCTTGGCCACGATGGCCGCGGTCACCTGCTCCAGCGAAGTGCGGGTGAGGCCCAGCCAGACGTTCTCTGCCACCGTCATGGTGTCGAACAGGTTGAAGTGCTGGAACACCATGCTGATGCCATTTGCCCGCGCTTCCTTGGGATTGCGGATGTGGATCGGTTGGCCGTTCAGGCGGATCTCTCCGGCGTCGGGTTTGACTGAACCGTAGATGATCTTCATCAGGGTGGATTTGCCGGCACCGTTTTCACCCAGCACCGCATGGGTTTCGCCGGGCATGACGGTGAGGGAGACGTCGCTGTTGGCCACCACGCCCGGATAGGCCTTGGTAATGCCGGAAAGCTGCAATCGGGGATGCGTCATCGTGTGCTATTTCCTTCTTATTTTCGAAGCTTCGCTGCGGCAGACTTGACTCTTTCCCGCAACCAGCGTCCAGACTCGGAAGCGTGGGTGCGTTCATGCCAAAGCTGGTAGTACATCATGGTCGGAAACACAATCGGGCAGGGCAATATCCGGACCGGCAGCGTGTTCACAAAGCGTTCGCAATACTGCCGTCCGGTGGTCAGCACCAGCAAGGTTGATGCCACCATACCAGGGATCAATCCGAAGTAAGGGCATCGCGCGACGATGTGCCGCTGCAGGCCCAGCGAGGCCAGATGCCCATCGACAAATCCTTTGGCGCCCGGATGGGTGGCACCCGGTGCGATGTGCTCCACGTTCAGCCAGGATTCCTGGTCCCAGCCCCGCCGTACTGCCGGATGCTTGTCCGACACCAGACACACCACCTCATCGCTGAACAGGCGGCCCAGGTGCAAGTCCTGCGGCGGAGATAGCCAGTTTCCAATGACTACATCCACCTCCCCCTGCGCCAACTGGGTCCGGTAGTCGGCGGCGGGTGAGAGCGGATGGATTTCAATTTCGCAGGAAGGTGCCTGGCCTTTGATCTCTGCCACGAGTTGCGGCAGGAACAGCGGGTCCAGGTAATCCGAAGCCGCTACGCGAAAGGTATCCTGGGCCCGGGCCGCCTCAAAGCCCCGCGCTTCCGAGAACAGCATCTGGGCGGCACGCAAAATGCTGGCTGCTGGTTCCAGCATGCGCTGACCCGCAACGGTAGGCACCATTCCGGAACCGGAACGCACCAAAAGTGGGTCGCCCGCAAAATCCCGCAGTCGTTTGAGCGCGCTGCTGACCGCCGGCTGGTGCATGCCCAGGCGGACGGCGGCTCGTGAAACACTGCGCTCTGTCAACACGGTATGGAGGATCCTTATCAGATGAAGGTCTATCTTGTCGAAAAGGTTTTGGTCTCTCATACGTGCGTGCTGATGGGTGCCATATGCTAATGCGTATGGATTGTGGCAATCTCCCGATTTACCCTCCCGCACGAGGAACCTAGCATGACCCCCCAACCTATTCGATTTCTGCGCCGCGGCCAGATCGTCCAACTGAACGCAGAAACCAACCGCACTCTTTTGGATCTGTTGCGCGAAGACTTGCATTGCACCGGCACCAAAGAGGGGTGCGGTGAAGGCGACTGCGGCGCCTGTACCGTGGTGATTGGTGAAGAAAAGAACGGTAAGCTGGAGATGAAGGCCATCAACAGCTGCATCCGCACTGCCCATTCGGTGGACGGATTGGCGCTCTGGACCGTGGAGGACATTGGCAGTGCGCCAGGCGCACTGCATCCGGTGCAGCAGGCCATGGTGCAGTGCCACGGCTCGCAATGCGGCTTTTGCACCCCCGGTTTTGTGATGAGCCTGTTCGGTCTGTACGAGCAAAAGGCCGGGCAGCCCATCAGCCGCGAGCAGGCGCAGGGCGCCCTTTCGGGCAACTTGTGCCGCTGCACCGGCTACCGTCCGATTCTGGACGCTGCCCAGGCCATGCAACAGCTGCCTGCGGTCAAGGTCAATGAAGCCGAGGTACTGCAAGGCTTGCGCCGCATGGCAACCCAGACCAAGGCCAAGCCCTCTCCGACCAAAGCAGAATCGGCCCCCGGCTATCTGCTTCCCACGCGCCTGCAGGACTTGCTGCAACTGCGGGCTCGCCACCCAGAGGCGCAACTGGTCGCGGGTTGTACCGATGTGGGGCTGTGGATCAACAAGATGCACATGCAGTTTCCCCGCATCCTGGACGTCACCCGGGTCAAGGAGCTGCGCCGGGTGGAGCACTACCGGCACCACATGGCCATCGGAGCCGCCGTCACCCTGGCGGATGCGTTTGCAGCTCTGGTGGCTGACCGCCCCCAACTGGCCAGCTTTGCGCACCGATTTGCGGGACTGCCGGTGCGCAATTCCGGAACCCTGGGCGGCAATGTGGCCAACGGCTCTCCGATTGGCGACTCCATGCCGCTACTGATTGCGCTGGGTGCCAACGTGGTTCTGATGAGCGCACGGGGCCACCGGGAGCTGCGGCTGGAAGACCTGTACATCGGCTACCGCAAGAATGTGATGGCCCCGGATGAGGTGCTGGCCTGGATCAAGGTGCCCAAGGCAAGCAAGGCCGAATTCTCCCGCGCCTACAAGATTTCCAAGCGTTTCGAGGATGACATCTCTGCCGTGTGCCTTGCCATCAACCTGCACCTGGAAAATGGTGTGGTGACCCACGCGTCCATCGGCGTGGGCGGCGTTGCAGCCACCCCGGTACGCGCCCACAAGACACAGACCTCACTGCTCGGCAAATCCTGGACCCAGGACACCGTGCAACAGGCCATGCGCGTCCTGCGGGCCGAATTCACCCCGATCAGCGACATGCGCGCATCGGCCGCCTACCGCAGCGAAGTGCTGGGCAATCTGCTGCAGCGCTTCTGGCTGGAGGGCCAGGGCACGCCGGACTGTTCACTGGAATCCCTGGCACTGGAAGGAGCCGCAGCATGAGCAAGAACCCTTCCGTCGCCGCACAAGCAGCGCAGTCTGCCGCCGGGCATTCGCTTCCCCATGAAAGTGCGGCCGCGCAGGTCGCCGGCGCAGTGCATTACATCGATGACCTGCCCGAGGTGCGTGGCACGCTGCACGCAGCCCCCATCCTGTCCAACCAGCCCCATGGGCGACTCAAGGGGGTCGATATCAGTGCGGCGCTGGCCATGCCCGGCGTGGTGGACGTCATCCTCGCCGCGGACATCCCTGGCGACCCCATACTGGCAGCCTTTGCCGGAGACGAGCCGATCTTTGCCACCGACACCGTGCAGTTCATCGGCCAAGTGGTCGGCCTGGTGATTGCCAAGACCACCATGCAGGCGCGCCGGGCCGCTCGCAAGGTCAAGCTCGATATCCAGCCCCTGCCCGCCATCCTGACGGTACAGGATGCATTGGCGGCCAAGAGCTATGTGCTGCCACCGGTGCATGTGCGTCGCGGCGATGCGGCAGCCGGCCTCAAGAAGGCGCAACACACCCTGAGCGGCACGCTGGAAGTTGGCGGCCAGGAACACTTCTACCTGGAGGGTCAGGTGGCCTATGTGCTGCCCATGGAGCAGAACCAGTGGACGGTGTACAGCAGCACCCAGCATCCGGGCGAAGTGCAGCACTGGGTGGCGCACGCCCTGGGCGTGGACAACCACGCGGTGCGGGTGGAGTGCCGCCGCATGGGTGGCGGCTTTGGCGGCAAGGAAACCCAGGCCGGCCATCTGGCGGTGTGGGCCGCCGTGGCGGCCAAGAAGCTGGGCCAGGCCATCAAGCTGCGGCTGGACCGCGACGACGACTTCATGGTCACCGGCAAGCGCCATCCGTTTGCATACGAATACACCGCGGGCTTTGACGACAGTGGTCGCCTTACTGCCTTGCAACTGACGATGGCGGCCAATTGCGGCTTCAGTGCCGACCTGTCCGGCCCGGTGGCCGACCGCGCCATCTTCCACAGCGACAACGCCTACTACCTGGAACATGTGGACATCGCGTCCTACCGCTGCAAGACCCATATCCAGAGCCACACGGCTTTCCGCGGCTTCGGTGGTCCGCAAGGCGTGATCCTGATCGAAGCCATCATGGGCAATATCGCCCGCCACCTGAAGATGGACCCGCTGGATGTGCGCCTGCGCAACCTCTACAGTGACGAGGCACTGACCGACGGCAGTGGCAAGCGCGACACCACCCATTACCAGATGAAGGTGGAGGACAACATCCTGCTCCCCCTCATCACCACCCTGGAAAAAAGCAGCGACTACCGCAAACGCCGCGCTGCCATCGAGGCCTGGAACAGTGCCAGCCCCGTCCTCAAGCGCGGCATCGCCATCACGCCGGTGAAGTTCGGCATCAGCTTCACCGCCACCCTGTTCAACCAGGCCGGTGCGCTGGTGCACGTCTACACGGACGGCAGCGTGCAGGTCAACCACGGTGGGACCGAAATGGGCCAGGGCCTGCACACCAAGGTCTCGCAGATCGTTGCGGATGAGTTGGGCATTCCGTTTGAGCGTGTCATGGCCACGGCCAGCGACACCAGCAAGGTGGCCAATGCCTCAGCCACGGCTGCATCGGCCGGCACGGACCTGAATGGCCGCGCCGCCCAATTCGCAGCGCGCCACGTGCGTGACAATCTGGCAGCCTTTGTCTGCGGCCTGGATGGCTGCGGCGCCGGTGCCATCCGCTTTGCGGGCGGACAAGTGCATTCGCCCACCGTCACGCGCAGCTTTGATGAAGTCGTGCATCTGGCCTATGCCAACCGCATCCAGCTTTGGAGCGATGGCTTCTACCGCACACCCAAAATCCATTACGACAAGGTCACCCTCACTGGTCGCCCGTTCTACTACTTTGCCTATGGTGCGGCATGCACTGAAGTGGCCATCGACACGCTCACCGGCGAGAGCAAGGTGCTCAAGGTGGACATCCTGCATGACGTGGGCCACAGCATCAATCCGGCCATTGATGTGGGCCAGATCGAAGGCGGCTTTGTGCAAGGCATGGGTTGGCTCACGACCGAACAACTGGTGTGGAATGACAAGGGCTACCTCAGCACCCACGCCCCCAGCACCTACAAGATTCCAACAGCAGGCGACGTGCCGCAGCACTTCAAGGTGGCGCTCTGGCCCGAACCCAACCGCGAAGACAACGTGTTTGGCAGCAAGGCCGTGGGCGAGCCCCCGTTCATGCTGGCCATCAGCGTGTATGAGGCTCTGCGCCACGCGGTGGAACAGGCGCGCGCAGACGGTGGCGTGGTGCATCTCACGGCACCTGCCACTGCGGAAAATGTGTTGAAAGCGCTGGGCGCTTAAACGCCGGCCAGCGAGCGCAGTCCGCCTGGGTCCACCAGGTTGACGATGCGGCCTGATCCGCTGATCAGGCTCCGTTCGCGCAGGTGGCGCAGCACGCGCGAAAGTGTTTCAGGAGCAATGCCCAGTTGTGCGGCAATCAGGCGCTTGCGTTGCTGCAGCTTCACAGAGCAAACGCCCTTGTCACTGGACTCCGCATGGCGCAACAGCCATTCGGCACAGCGCGCTTCCGCGTCCTTGGCCAGACGGCTCACTGCCAATTCGGTTTGTTGTCGATGGGCACGGGCCACGTCGATCAATATGGCATGGGCTGCTGGTGAGCCGCCAGTGATCAGCGCACGAAAATCTTCCAAGGGAACGCTGTGTAGCACCACTTCAGTTTCGGCTTGTGCGTCCACTGCGCTCGGCAAACCCAGCACCGCGGCATTGACCTCCAGCCAGGACGGGCCCACCACTGTGCCCAGCTGGTGCTCCATCGTCTTTGCGCCGGGAGTCTGTGTTTCAAGACAGATCTGATCCGGGGCGGCGATGCCTAGCACCACACGGCCAGACTCAACAAATATGACCTTGTCTGCCGCGACCGAGCGCCGCAACAAGGTCGCGCCGGGCGCCACCAACTGGGTTGGGTACGCAGAAACAAAATCGTTTTGGTTAACTAGCATGGGGGCAACTGTGCCGCGTTGGCGCTGGAGCTACATTGAGAAATATCAAACATCTAATGAAAAGCGGCAGCGCGCTATGATTGCGTGGCACAGCCCGGTACGCACGGCAACGCGGCGCTCGCCTCTGGAAACCAACCGTTTTCAGTGGGATTCGGCCTCGGTTCTTGGTTAATCTATTTGTAAGCATTACCCCAATGACCACGCTCCTGATCCATAACGCCCACACTGTTGCAACCCAAGACGACCACCGCTCTGAGCTGAAAAACGCGTCTATCTATATCCGCGACAACCGCATCGAAGCCATAGGCCCCGCGGCCGCCATGCCACCTGAGGCATTGCAGGCAGACGAGGTGATTGATGCCCGCCAACACCTGGTGACCCCCGGTCTGGTGAACACCCACCACCACATGTACCAGAGCCTGACCAGGGCTATTCCGTCCGTTCAGAACGCCGAGCTGTTTGGCTGGCTGCAAGGTCTGTATCCGCTGTGGGCCGGGCTCACGCCCGAGATGATTCATGTCTCCACCCAGGTGGCCATGGCCGAACTGTTGCTCTCCGGCTGCACCACCAGCAGCGACCACCTCTACATCTACCCCAACGGCGTGCGACTGGACGACAGCATCGAAGCCGCGCGCGCCATCGGCATGCGTTTTGTTGCCACACGCGGCAGCATGAGCGTGGGCCAGAGCAAGGGCGGCCTGCCGCCGGACCGCGTGGCGGAAGACGAAGACTTCATCCTGAAGGACACGCAGCGCGTCATCGAAACACACCACGACGGCAGCTTCGGCGCCATGACCCACGTTGCAGTGGCTCCGTGTTCACCCTTCAGCGTGAGCCGCGATCTGATGCGCCTCTCAGCCGAGCTGGCACGACGCTACCAGGTGCGTCTGCACACGCATCTGGCCGAGAACGACCACGACCTGGCCTATTCCCGGGAGAAGTTCGGCTGCACGCCTACGCAGTACGCGCAGGACCTGGGCTGGCTGGGGCATGACGTCTGGCACGCGCACTGCGTCAAACTCGATGACGAAGGCATCAGCCTGTTTGCCGCCACGCGCACTGGCGTGGCCCATTGCCCCTGCAGCAACATGCGTCTGGCCAGCGGCATTGCACCCATACGGCGCATGCTCGATGCCGGTGTGCCGGTGGGACTGGGCGTGGATGGCTGCGCCAGCAACGATGCAGCCCACATGGTCAATGAAGCGCGCCAGGCCTTGCTGCTGGCCCGTGTGGGACGCGCCATGCAACCAGCAGAAGAAAGAACCCTGCCGTCAGGCGAACGCAAGACCTTCTTCGGTTGCGACCTGGGGCCCGCAGAGATGACTGCGCGTGACGTGCTGCACATGGCCACGCGTGGCGGTGCCGAGGTGCTGGGGCGCAAGGACATCGGCAGTCTGCAAGTGGGCATGTGCGCCGACCTGGTGCTGTTTGATCTGCAAACCCTGTCGTTTGCAGGCGGCGCCGTGCATGACCCGGTAGGTGCGCTGCTGCTGTGCGGCAGCCCGCAGACCGACTACACGGTGGTCAACGGCAAGGTGGTGGTGCGCCAGGGGCAACTTGCCACCGTGGACCTGGGGCCGCTGGTGGAGCGGCACAACGCACTGGCGCTTCTGCTTTGCGGCAACTGATGTGCCGTAGCCGCTTCAGTCGGTGTGCGCGCCGGACTCGAACCACTGTTTGATCATGCCGCGCTCGGCGTCGCTGATGCCGGTAGCGTTGTTCATGGGCATGATGCGCGTCACCACGGCTTGCTGATAAACCATTTGCGCATTCCTGGCCACGCCTTCGGGTGAGTCCAGGCGCACGCCCTTCATCTGCACCTGCTCGCCGTGGCACATGTAGCAGCGCTGCGCCAGGATGGGCTGAAGCGTCTTGTAGCTGATGGGCCCGCCGGGCGCACCGGCGGTGCCTTGTGCGGTGGGCGCAGCCGCTTGCGCAACCGGAGCAGCCGGTGCGGGCTTGAGCCAGACGATCACCGCCACGATGGCCACCACACCGACCGCAGCGTACTTCCACGGATGCGGATTGCGCCCCAGCTTGTAGCCGTGGCGCATCACGAAGAACTGGCGAATGGCAGCACCCGCAAACATCATCAGCACCAGCACCAGCCAGTTCTGCGGATGGGTGTAGGTGAAGCTGTAGTGGTTGCTGAGCATGGCAAACAGCACCGGCAGCGTGAAGTAGGTGTTGTGCACGCTGCGCTGCTTGCCGCGCTTGCCGTGGATGGGGTCCACCGGCTGGCCGGCCTTGATGCTGGCTACCATGGCGCGCTGGCCGGGGATGATCCAGAAGAACACATTGGCACTCATGGTGGTGGCAATCATGGCACCCATCAGCAGGAAAGCGGCACGCCCCGCAAACCAGTGGCAGGCCAGCCAGGCAGCCGCACACACCAGAATGAGCACCAGGGCACCCACAATGCCATCGCCATCCTTGCGCTCACCCAGGGTGCGGCAGATGGTGTCGTAGGCCAACCAGAACACCACCAGGAACCCCAGTGCCGCCGTTACCGCCATGGCCGGCGACCAGTCCATCACCGTCTTGTCGATCAGATAAGTGCCCGCGCTCCAGAGGTAGGACACGGTGAACAGCGAAAAGCCCGTCAGCCAGGTGCTGTAGCTTTCCCAGAAGAACCAGTGCAGGTGATGCGGCAATTTGGGTGGGGACACTGCAAACTTGACCGGGTGGTAGAAGCCCCCGCCATGCACGGCCCACAGCTCCCCGCTGACGCCCTGGCGCTTCAGGTCTTCATCCTCGGGAGCGGTGAGGCTGCTGTCCAGAAAGACAAAGTAGAACGACGAACCCACCCAGGCAATGGCCGTGATGACATGCACCCAGCGCAGCAACAGATTGGCCCAATCCAGAATGTAGCTTTCCATGCAAGGTCTCTCCAGTCAAAAAATTGTATACAGTTTTGCAGACTATGGCTGTTTCTGCAAGAGCAAGAGTTGGGCCGCCACCGCGATGGCAATCGCCTCCGGCCGCTTGTCGGCAATGCCAGCGATACCGATCGGGCAGGTTACATGCGCCAGCTCGGCTTCACTGAAACCTCGCGCCTTCAGGCGGGAGCGGAATGACGCCCATTTGGTCTTGCTGCCGATCAGCCCGATGTAGGGCAGATCGCCGCGCTCACGCTGACGCGCCAGGCACGCCGCCACAATGTCCAGATCCTCCGCGTGGCTGAAGCTCATCACCAGCACCCGGCTGCCGCTGGTCAGCTGTGGCACGGCGGCCTGCACCGGGTCAGAGTGCTCACACTGCACCGTGTCAGTCATGGTCGGTGGAAAGATCTCGTCACGGCTGTCGATCCAGCGGATCTGCAGTGGCAATGTGGACAGCACATGCACCAATGCCCGCCCTACATGTCCGCCACCAAACAGCGCCAAGGGCTGGTAGGCGGGCGCCAGACGGGTTTGCAAGGCCGATGCGTCCGCCGCACTCACGTATTCGTATTGCAGTTCCACCTCCCCGCCACAGCATTGCCCCAGGCTGGGGCCCAGGCGATAGAGCACGCGCTCAGGCTGCCGCACGGGCTGGTCCTTGCAAGCAACAAGCATGGTCTGGGCGTGGCCTATGGCATCCAGCTCCAGCCGCCCACCCCCTATGGTTCCCACCAGGGAGGCCGGAAATACGGCCATCCATGTCCCGGTTTCCCGAGGTACCGAACCCCGCGTCGCCGTGACGGACACCAGAATCGCACCTTCTTGCGCCAGTTTGCTCAATAATTGCGAAATCACAATCAGATACCCTTTACTTGCGCCGGCGTGTCAAAAACGGCCCGTTTCGGTGCACAGTACGGGCCAGCATAATTTTTTCGAGGAACAAGCATGGAAAACCCAATGCCCCAGCGTCGCCAGCGCAGCACGGTGAAAGCCAACCTCTCCCGCCTTGGCGTCTGCATTGCCGCGCTGATTGCCGGTTGCGCCACCCCTCCACCGCCCGCTCCCAAGCCGGCTGCCATCCCGGCTCCCGTGGCGCCTCCGGTGGTCGTGGCACCTCCACCCGCGCCCGAGCCGGTCTATGCCAAAGTCTCCAACGCTCTGACGCCGAGGGAATACCGGCGTGACGCAGCAGCCCACCTCTATGAAAAGAACGCCGGCCGCATCTACGCCGGCAAGATGCCCCCGCTGCTGTATGCCGTGGGTGTCCTGCAGGTGGAAATCGATGGCCGCGGCAACGTGACCCATGTGAGCTGGATGCGTGCTCCCACGCAGGCTCCCGAGGTGATGGCCGACGTGGAGCGCTCGGTGCGCGCCGCAGCCCCCTTCCCGGTTCCCGTCAAGATGGGCCGTGTCACCTACACCGACACCTGGCTGTGGCACAAGAGCGGACGCTTCCAGCTCGACACCCTGACCGAAGGCCAGATGTAAATCGTGCGGCCCGGCATCGGCGACCTGCCGCCGGGCCAACCTCGCTGCTGGTGCTGGCCTAGGATCCACGGTAGGTGGAATAGCTCCAGGGGCTGACCAGCAACGGCACGTGGTAATGCTGGTCCACATGGGCCACGCCAAAGTCCAGGCTGACCTGGTTCAAGAAATTCGGCTCCGGCAAGGCCACTCCCCGCGTCTTGAAATACCCGGCAACATCAAAAACCAGCCGGTAGGTGCCGACCTTCAAGCTGGCATTGTCGTACAGCAAACCATCTGGGTTGCGGCCGTCGCTGTTGAGCGTGAAGCGCTTAACCAGCGTGGCCTGCTCGCCCTCGGTGGTGTAGAGCGCCACCTGCATGCCCGCTGCTGGCGTGCCGTGCATGGTGTCCAGCACATGTGTACTCAGGCCCATGAAAACTCCTTGTTGCTGAATCAAAAAAGTGGTTCGCCAAAGTGTATACACTTTTTGGACTTGCCGCTATCATTCGGCCATGGACATCACAGCCACCAGTTTCATTGTGGACTCGCTCACCAAGGCCATCGTGGAGCACCGGTTGCAACCCGGTGCCAAGCTGGTGGAGCAGAAGCTGGCCGACCAGTATGGCGTGTCACGCACGCTGGTGCGCCAAGCCCTGTACCGCCTTTCGCAAAACCGCCTGATCAAGATCGAACCGGCCCGCGGTGCCTTTGTGTCGGCTCCCAGCAGCGAGGAAGCCAAACAAGTCTTCGAGGTGCGCCGCATGCTGGAGGCGGGCATGGTCCGTGCTTTTGTCAAGGACGCGAAAGCGAGTGACATCAAGGCATTGCAGGCGCACATGACGCAGGAAAAACTGGCCGTGCAGAACAACGACGTGCCCAACCGGACCGAGCTGCTGGGCGACTTCCATGTGCACATGGCCAAGCTCATGGGCAACGATGTGCTGGCCCATCTGCTGATGGACCTGATCTCGCGCAGCGCCCTGATCACCCTGATGTACCAGACCTCCACTGCAGCTGCCCACTCCCATGACGAGCATGAGGCCATCGTCAAGGCCATCAAGGCACGCGATGCCGAGCAGGCTGCCGCGCTCATGGACCAGCATCTGCGCAATGTCGAACAAGCCCTGAATTTCAACCTACGCCCCAATCCGATATGACCCATTACGACTCCACCCAAAGCTATCCGCGGGACCTGATCGGCTATGGCCCCAAACCGCCCCATGCACAGTGGCCCGGCCAGGCGCGCGTCGCCGTGCAGTTCGTGCTGAACTATGAAGAAGGCGGCGAGAACAGCGTGCTGCATGGCGACGCGGGCTCCGAGCAGTTCCTCTCCGAGATGTTCAATCCGGCCAGTTACCCGGACCGCCACATCAGCATGGAAGGCATTTACGAATACGGCTCGCGCGTGGGCGTGTGGCGCATCTTGCGCGAGTTCGAAAAGCGTGGCCTGCCGCTCACCGTGTTTGGCGTGAGCATGGCACTGCAGCGGCACCCTGAACTCACTGCCGCCTTCGTGCAACTGGGCCACGAAATCGCCTGCCACGGCTGGCGCTGGATCCACTACCAGAACATCGACGAGGCAGTGGAGCGCGAGCACATGCAAAAGGGCATGGAGATCATCGAGCAGCTCACCGGCAACCGTCCCCTGGGCTGGTACACCGGGCGCGACAGCCCCAACACCCGCCGCCTGGTGGCGGACTACGGCGGCTTTGAGTACGACAGCGACTACTACGGCGAGGACCTGCCCTTTTGGATGAAGGTGCGCAAGTCCAATGGCGACGTGGTGCCCCAGCTGATCGTGCCCTACACCCTGGACTGCAACGACATGCGTTTTGCCCTGCCCCAAGGCTATTCGCATGCTGATCCATTTTTCCAGTACCTCAAGGACGCGTTTGACACCCTGTATGCCGAAGGCGACCCGCAGGGCCTGAACCAGCCGGCCATGATGAGCATCGGCATGCATTGCCGCTTGCTGGGCCGGCCCGGGCGCATCACCGCGCTGCAACGCTTCCTGGACTACATCCAGAGCCATGACAAGGTCTGGGTCTGCCGCCGCCTGGACATCGCCCGCCACTGGAAGGCGGTGCATCCCTACACCGAGCAGGCGGCACCATGAGCAGCGCGCCCCTCACGCTGGAACAGCTCAACGCCGCGTCGCTGGACGACGCGTGCGCCATGCTCGACGGCCTGTACGAGCACTCGCCCTGGATCATGCGCGCAGCGCTGGAGCAGCGCCCGTTTCAGTCGCTGGCGCAGCTCAAATACGCGCTGACCCAGGTGGTAACCCAGGCCGACCGGGACGCCCAGCTCGCCCTGCTGCGCGCCCACCCGGAGCTAGCAGGCAAGGCCATGGTGGACAAGAGCCTGACGGCCGAGTCCACCAACGAGCAGAACAAGGCCGGGCTCACACAGTGCACTCCGGCCGAGTTCGAGAAAATCCAGAAGCTCAACGCGGAGTACAACGCTCGCTTCGGTTTCCCCTTCATCCTGGCGGTGCGCGGCCCGCGCGGCGTGGGCCTGAAGAAGGCCGAGATCATTGCCACCTTCGAGCGGCGCCTCAAAGGTCACCCCGACTACGAACTGCAGGAATGCCTGCGCAATGTGCACCGCATTGCCGAGATCCGGCTCAACGACAAGTTCGGCGTGTCCCTGACCCGTGGCAACCAGGTGTGGGACTGGCAGGAGGAACTGGCCCAGTACAGCGACACCGGCTTTGCCGAGCAGGGCCAGCTCACCGTCACCTACCTGACCGATGCCCATCGGGCCTGTGCCCGGCGCATCGTAGCCACTATGCAGGACGCTGGCTGTGACGCGGTGCATATCGATGCCGTGGGCAACGTGGTGGGCCGCTACAAGGGTACCTGCACCAGCCAGCAGGCGCTGCTGACCGGCAGCCATTACGACACGGTACGCAACGCCGGCAAATACGATGGCCGCCTGGGCATCTATGTGCCGCTGGCCTGCGTGCAACAGCTCAAGGCAGCGGGCAAACGCCTGCCGTTCGACCTGGAAATCGTGGCCTTTGCCGAAGAAGAAGGCCAGCGCTACAAGGCCACCTTTCTGGGCTCCGGCGCCCTGGCCGGCGACTTCAAGCCCGAATGGCTGGACCAGGTGGACGCCGATGGCATCAGCATGCGTGCCGCCATGCAGCATGCCGGTCTGGATATCGCCGCCATCCCCTCCCTGGCACGCAAGCCTGCCGACTATCTGGGCTTTGTGGAAGTGCATATCGAACAGGGCCCGGTGCTCAACGAACGCAACCTGCCGTTGGGCATCGTCACCTCCATCAACGCCAGTGTGCGCTACACCGGCGAGATGCTGGGCATGGCCTGCCACGCCGGCACCACGCCCATGCAGCTGCGGCGCGACGCCGCCACCGGCGTAGCCGAGCTGGCGCTGTATGTGGAACAGCGTGCCGCAGCCGACGGCGACTCGGTGGGCACGGTCGGCATCCTGCAGGTGCCCGGCGGCTCCATCAATGTGGTGCCCGGCCGCTGCCAGTTTTCGCTGGACCTGCGCGCGCCCACCGATGCACAGCGCGATGCGCTGGACCGCGATGTGATCGCCCAGGCGCAACAGATTGCGCGCAAGCGCGGCCTTGAATGCAATCTGACCCAGAGCATGCGCGCCAGCGCGGCGCCCAGTGCGCCTGCCTGGCAACAGCGCTGGGAGAAAGCCGTCGCTGCGCTGGGCCTGCCCCTGTACCGCATGCCCAGCGGTGCCGGCCACGACGCCATGAAGCTGCACGACATCCTGCCGCAGGCCATGCTGTTTGTGCGTGGCGAAAACGCCGGCATCAGCCACAACCCGCTGGAGTCCACCACCAGCGACGACATGCAGCTGGCCGTGCAGGCCTTTGACCACTTGCTGCACAACCTGGCGCAGCAGACGCCCTGAGCTCCACACCATTCAAAGATTACCAACCGGAATTTCCATGAGCCACTACGACCAACTCGACCACTGGATTGATGCGCACTTTGACGAACAGGTGCGCTTCCTGCAGCAACTCCTCCAGGTGCCCACCGACACGCCACCGGGCAACAACGCGCCCCACGCCGAACGCGCAGCCGAGCTGCTGGAAGCCATGGGCCTGCCCACCGAACGCCACGCCGTGCCTGCCGAGCTGGTGAAGGCCGCCGGACTACAGACCATCACCAACCTGATCGTGCGCCGCCAATACGGCGCGGGTCGCACCATCGCCCTCAACGCCCACGGTGACGTGGTGCCACCCGGCGAAGGCTGGGTGCACAACCCCTACGGCGGCGAAATCGAAGACGGCAAGATCTACGGCCGCGCCGCTGCCGTGAGCAAATGCGACTTCTCCACCTACACCTTTGCAGTGCGCGCGCTGGAGGCGCTGGGCATTCCGCTGCACGGCAACGTGGAGCTGCTGTTCACCTACGACGAGGAGTTCGGCGGTGAAGTGGGGCCCGCCTGGCTGCTGCAAAACAAGTTGACCAAGCCAGACCTGATGATTGCCGCCGGCTTCTCCTACCAGGTGATCACCGCGCACAACGGCTGTCTGCAAATGGAAGTCACGGTGCACGGCAAGATGGCACACGCGGCCATTCCCGCATCGGGCATTGACGCCCTGCAAGGCGCCAACAAGATCCTGACCGCGCTCTATGCGCAGAACACGCTGTACCAACAGATCACCTCCCAGGTGGAAGGCATCAGCCATCCCTATCTCAACGTCGGCATGATCGAAGGCGGCACCAATACCAATGTGGTCCCGGGCCGCGTGACCTTCAAGCTTGACCGCCGCATGATCCCGGAAGAGAACCCGGCAGAAGTGGAGGCCAACATCCGCCAGGTGATTGCCGATGCAGCCGCTCAGACGCCCGGCATCACGGTGGACGTCAAACGCATCCTGCTAGCCAACGCCCTCAAGCCCCTGCCCGGCAACAAGCCGCTGGTGGACGCCTTGCAGAAGCACGCCAGCGACGTGTTCGGAGAACCCATTCCTGCCCTGGGCACGCCGCTCTACACCGATGTGCGCATCTTCTGCGAGGCAGGCATTCCCGGCGTGATCTACGGCGCCGGCCCCCGCACGGTGCTGGAGTCCAACGCCAAACGCGCCGACGAGAACTTGGTGCTGGAAGACCTGCGCCGCGCAACCAAGGTCATCGCGCGCTCCTTGCTGGATTTGCTGGCCAAGGCTTGAGTCTGCTTGGCGAGTGCCAACAACGCAGCCTGACGCAGGCCACCGTGGCACTCAGCGCCGGTAGGTAAAGGAGGAGCCCACGCAGTGGGCGGGGGACACGAACGGCGCTGAGTGCCACGGCGGCCTGTGTCCGCAAACAACCGTTGCATGATGGGGTCGGCTCACCACGTGACCGGCACCCTTCTTGCATTAGACTGGTCATTCGCTTTTCAGAACCAGAACACCATGCAAAAACGCCTAGTCCTGCGCGCCTGCGCCCTCTCCGTCTCCCTGTTGCTGGCCGGTGCCGCTTCCGCCCAGTTGACCCCCATCAAGTTCCAACTCGACTGGCGCTTTGAAGGCCCCGCAGCCCTGTTCCTCACGCCTGCCGCCAAGGGCTACTACAAGGACGCCAAGCTCGAGGTCACCATCGACGCAGGCAATGGCTCCGGCGGTGCCGTTACGCGTGTGGCGTCTGGCGCCTATGACATGGGCTTTGCCGACCTGGCAGCGCTCATGGAATTCCACGCCAGCAACCCGGACGCACCGAGCAAACCGGTGGCCGTGATGATGGTCTACAACAACACGCCCGCCTCGGTCATGGCGCTGAAGAAGTCCGGAATCAAGACGCCCAAGGACCTCAACGGCAAGAAGCTGGGTGCGCCGGTATTTGATGCAGGCCGCAAAGCCTTCCCGGTATTTGCCAAGGCCAACAACATCACCGGCGTGCAATGGACCTCCATGGACCCGCCGCTGCGCGAGACCATGCTGGCACGCGGCGATGTCGATGCCATCACCGGCTTTACCTTCACGTCCCTGCTGAATCTGGAAGCGCGTGGCGTGAAGGCGTCCGATGTGCTGGTGCTGCCCTACCCTGAGTATGGCGTGAAGCTGTACGGCAACGCCATCATCGCCTCACCCAAGCTGATCAAGGAACACCCGGAAGTCATCAAGGCATTTCTGGTGGCCACGGCCAAGGGCATGAAGGACGCCATGGCCAAACCAGCGGATGCCATCGAGTTTGTGAAACAGCGCGACGGCATCATCAATGTCGAACTGGAAACGCGCCGCCTGCAGATGGCGATTGACTCCGCCATCAACAGCCCCGACGCGCGCGCCGAAGGCTTTGGCCAGGTGAAGGCACCGCGCCTGGCACTGATGGCCAGCCAGGTTTCCGACGCATTTGGCACCAAAACCCGCGTCAGCCCGGAAGCGGTCTGGAACGGCAGCTTCCTGCCCACGGCGGCCGAGCTCAACGTGCTGCCGGCCAAGAAATAATGACGATTGAGAGCAGCGCGTTTGTTGCGTTCAATGATGTCTGGCTGGCTTACAACGCCGAACTGCAGGCGCAGAACCAGTATGCGGTAGAGGCCATCGATCTGCAGGTGCGGCAAGGCGAGTTCATCGCCATCGTCGGGCCCTCGGGCTGTGGCAAGTCCACCTTCATGAAATTGGCCACCGGCCTGAAGATGCCTTCGCGCGGCACCATCCATATCGATGGCCAGCCGGTCACCGGGCCCTTGAAGATTTCCGGCATGGCGTTCCAGGCGCCATCCCTTCTGCCATGGCGAACCACGGTGGACAACGTGCTGCTGCCGCTGGAAATCGTGGAGCCCTACCGCAGCCAGTTCAAGGCCCGGCGCGCAGAGTATGTGGAGCGCGCCCGCAAGCTGCTGCAGAAGGTCGGTCTGGCAGGCTATGAAGACAAGTTCCCCTGGCAGCTCTCGGGCGGCATGCAGCAGCGTGCCAGTATCTGCCGCGCCCTGATCCATGAGCCCAAGATGCTGCTGCTGGACGAGCCCTTTGGCGCGCTGGACGCTTTTACGCGCGAAGACCTGTGGTGCATCCTGCGTGACCTGTGGACCGAGCAGCGCTTCAACGTCATTCTGGTCACCCACGACCTGCGCGAGAGCGTGTTTCTGGCCGATACCGTGTACGTGATGGGCAAGAGCCCGGGCCGCTTCATTGCCAGAAAGCCCATAGACCTGCCGCGTCCGCGCGACCTGGAGCTGACCTACACGCCCGCATTTACTGACATCGTGCACGAGCTGCGCAGCCACATCGGCGCACAGCGCAACGCCATCACGCCGACGCCCAACCCATGAACAGCAAGCAACTACAAACCTGGTCGCCGTGGATTCTGCTGCTCGCCTGCATCGCGCTGTGGCAAATCATCTGCTCGGCCTTTGACGTGTCCGAGTTCATATTCCCCAGCCCCTTGCGCATCGCCTCTCAGCTGTGGGAGTTCAAGACCATCATTGCCGCGCACGCATGGCGCACCTTCTGGGTCACCATGACCGGCTTTGGCATCGCCATCGTGGTGGGGGTGCTGCTGGGCTTTGTGATCGGCAGCTCGCGCCTGGCCTACGCCGCGGTGTACCCGCTGATGACCGGGTTCAACGCCCTGCCCAAGGCGGCCTTTGTGCCGATTCTGGTGGTGTGGTTCGGCATCGGCGTGGGGCCGGCGATTCTCACGGCCTTCCTGATCAGCTTCTTTCCCATCATGGTGAACATCGCCACCGGCCTGGCCACGCTGGAGCCCGAGCTGGAAGACGTGCTACGCGTGCTGGGCGCCAAGCGTTGGGACGTGCTGATCAAGGTCGGCCTGCCGCGCTCCCTGCCCTACTTCTATGCATCGCTCAAGGTGGCCATCACCCTGGCGTTTGTAGGCACCACCGTGTCGGAGATGACGGCGGCCAACGAGGGCATTGGCTACCTGCTGATCTCGGCCGGCTCGGCCATGCAGATGGGTCTGGCCTTTGCCGGCCTCCTGGTGGTGGGCGCCATGGCCATGGTGATGTACGAGGTCTTCAGCGTGCTGGAGCGCCACACCACCGGCTGGGCACATCGCGGCTCGCACAACAACTGATTTCCCCGGACAGCCTATGGCCTGGCAGGCAAACCTGAATCTCGCCTACGCGCGCCACGGTGCGCGCGTAGTGGCACACCACCAGCACAGCGGACCGCTGCGCATCCTGCAAAGCCTGTACCCCGAAGGCGATGCCATCTGCCACAACGTGCTGGTGCATCCGCCCGGTGGTCTGGTGGGTGGCGACACGCTGGACATTGCCGTGCAGGCCGCCAGCGGCACCCATGGCCTGGTCACCACGCCGGGCGCCACGCGCTTCTACCGCTCGGACGGTCCACTGGCCTTGCAGCGCACACGCATACAGCTGCAGGCCGACAGCCGCCTGGAGTGGCTGCCGCTGGAGGCGCTGTGCTACAGCGATTGCCAGGCCGAGAACCGGCTGCAGATGGAACTGGAGCCTGGCGCCGAAATGCTGGGCTGGGACGTGACCGCCTTTGGCCTGCCCAACGCGAACCTGCCCTTTGTGAAGGGCAGCCTGGCCCAGCACATCGAACTGCCCGGGGTCTGGCTGGAGCGTGGCCGTATCGATGCCGCCGATACCCGGCTGATGGATGGCCCTACCGGGTTGGCCGGCGCACGTTGCATGGCCAGCCTGTTCTTTGTGACGGGTAGCGCCATCAGTCGCGCGCGCAAGCAACAGGCGCTGGACATTGCACGTGAATGCATTGCCGCCAGCGAACTGGCGGCCACAGCCGGCGTCACCAGCCCCCACGGACAGGTCATCGTGCTGCGCGCATTGGCGCCACTGGTGGAGCCTGCCATGCAATTGCTGCGCAACGTGCGCAATGCGTGGCGTCAGGCGTTGTGGCAGCTGCCGGTCTGCAATCCGCGCATCTGGAGCATGTAAGAGGCTTCAGCGCAGCCTGCAAACCCAGGGCGCAAACGCCTCCATCACACGCAACGGTTGCCCCTTGTGCCAGAACACCGAGCTGCGTACCCATTGCGGCACTTCAGCCCCGGCGGTCTGCTGCGGCAAACGCAGCCATTGGTTACGCAGGTGGCGCTCCATTGCGCTGCGCTTGACCAGATAGTGCGCACGCAAAGGCGTCCGCTGCACCCTGCGGCCCGCAAACAACAGCTCGGCCAGAGGCCTGGTACCCAGCCCGCGCATGGCCCGCCAGGGTCCTTCAATGGCATGCAACGGAGTGGCACTGCGTGCCCACACCACCGGCACCCCATCGAGCAGCAAGACGACTTCACGCACATAGCCGCAAGGCACACCCAGATCCAGCCGCTCCTCGCGCCACAGAGGCATGGCGGATTGCGCCAGCACCTGTACGGTGACTTGACCGTGTTGGCGCAGGCGTGCGGTGAGTGAGCCGTCGGCCTGCAACCAACGGCGAAGAGCAGGATGGGAAGGGAGCATGGGAAGGGGATTATTCCGCAGGTGCGGGCCGCCCCAGCAGATACCCTTGAAAGTACTGGCAACCCACACCCAGCAGCACCTCGCGCTGCGCTTCGGTTTCCACACCTTCCGCAATCACGCGCAGACCCAGACTCTCTCCCATGTTCACAATGGCGCGCACGATGCTGCTATCGTGCGCGCCATCGCCCAGGTCGCGGACGAATGACTGGTCGATCTTGAGCTGGTCCAACGGCAGGCGCTTGATCATGCTGAGCGAAGAATATCCCGTGCCGAAATCGTCCAGCGACAGGCGTACACCCAAAGCCTTCAAGGCCTCCATTCGCAGCACCACGCCCTCCACGTCGTCCACCAGTTGGCTTTCTGTCAGCTCCAATTCGATATGGTGGGGTTGTGCGCCCGTGACACGCAGGGCACTGCGCACCTGCTCGACAAAGTCCGCCTGCCGGAACTGGCGGGCGCTGACGTTGATGGACAGCACCCAGTGGGCCTTGTCCGGTTGCTGCGACCAGACCACGGCCTGCCGGCAAGCAGTTTCCAGTATCCATTGCCCCAGCGGAAGAATCAGGCCGGAACTCTCCGCTACGGGAATGAACACACTCGGCGTGACCAGTCCACGCGTGGGGTGTTGCCAGCGCACCAGCGCCTCCATGCCCACCTGTTCACCATCCGCCCGTATCTGTGGCTGGTAATGGAGCACGAACTGGCCATTGGTGATGCCCTCCCGCATGGCTGCTTCCAGCGCCGTGCGTTCGTTGACCTGTGCCTGCATCTGGGGATCAAAGAAGCAGATGCGGTTACGCCCCTCCGCCTTGGCACGGTACATCGCCAGATCCGCCTGTTTGAGCAGTTCATCCTGGTTCAATTCCTGTCCGGTGAACATGGCAACGCCGACGCTGACACTGGAGGTGAACTGCCCGCCGTCCAGCAGGTAGGGTTCCGACAACTTGTAAGACACTTTCTGCGCCACCAGACGCGCCTGCTGCACCGCTGCATCCATCTGCGAGCCCAGGCCTTGCAGCATCAGCACAAATTCATCCCCGCCGAGGCGTGCCAGACTGTCCTGGGTGCGGGTGCACTGAGACAGGCGCTGCGCCATGTGTTGCAGCAGTTGGTCACCCATGGGATGGCCCATGGTGTCGTTCAGATCCTTGAAGTTGTCCACGTCCACAAACAGCAGGGCTCCATATTCCTGGTGGCGGTCCGCGGACCGCAACGCGAGCTGCATATTGCGCAGCAGCAGGCGACGGTTGGGCAGCTTGGTCAGCGGGTCAAAGAAGGCGAGCTGGTGTATGGCCTGCTCGGCCTCCTTGTGACGCGTGATGTCGGTGGAAATGCCGCACAGCGCGTAGATACTGCCGTCGCCCTTGCGCAGCGGCAGCTTGATGGAGTGGTAGACCCGCGCCGAGTCGCCGTCGGCGCTGCGGTTCTGCTCTTCCTCATCCACCCGTTCGCCTGCCTCAATTACACGCAGGTCGTTGGCACGCAGTCTGGCTACGGTATCCGCATCGAAAAACTCCGCGTCGGTCTTGCCCACGATGGCTTCCACCGGCAAGTTGAACAGATCAGCCACCTTGCGGTTGACGTACTGATAGCGCAGCTCGGTGTCCTTGATGTAGATATAGGCATCCACCCCGTTGAGGATGGCCGCCAGCTTGTCTTCGCTGGCTTGCAAGCTGTGCGTCTTGCGCGACACTTCCCAGCGCAGCAGCAAGCTGATGCCCACCGCAACGCCCAATAGTGCAGCCAATGCGGCCAACGCCCACCAGACATAGCCGGGAATCGTGAAACGCTGCTCCCCTTTCATCCACCGGCCCAGAATCTTCTGGTAGGGTGAGTTCGCCTGGTTTCCCCACTGCTCCAGATGGATGTCGATGGCGGCCAGCAGATCGGCATTGCTGCCCTTGGCGGTCGCATAAAACAGCTTGGCAGGCTGAAACAAAATCGGCGTGGAGTCCAGCTGAAAACGCTGCGCCTGCAAATCGCCAAAGAAATTGTTGGCGGCCACCGCCTCTGCCCCACCGGACTGCACCAGTTCAAACCCCTGCTTGAATGACTTGACCGGAACGATATCCGCCCGAATGGCAAAGCCCTTGAGCAGGTCCTGCACATAGGTCTGCTGCACGGAGCCGTCCAGCAAGGCAATGCGCTTGCCCTGCAGGTCCAACGCGGTGTTGATGGTGACGCCGCTGTGCTTGTAGATCTGCGACCAGCTCAGCAGTGCAGGAATCTTGTGGAAATCAAAGATTGCCGCGCGCTGGTCGTTGAAGGCCACATCGGGCATGAGATCCAGGTCGCCGTTCTTGAGGGACTCCAGACATACCTGCCAATCGCAATAGATCGGCATCAATACCCACTGCTCGCGCTGGGCTATTTCCATGAGTAGTTCCCCCAAAATGCCGCTGGGTTGCCCATTGGCATCGGAGAATATTTTGGGTTCGTTTTCGTAAATGCCGACTCGAACCACGCGGGAATTTGCGTGCACCATGGCGCAGGCCAGCAACAGCACGAGGCCAAGGCACTTGTTTACGGCAAGAACTCGTCTGCGAAAACGTTTCATGGACAGCACACTGGCAACGGCCCCGGAACACACGTGCCCAAGGCATTTTTATATTGAAGCCTCTACTGTACCGCC
Source organism: Rhodoferax sp. GW822-FHT02A01 (assembly GCF_038784515.1). Taxonomy (NCBI): domain Bacteria; kingdom Pseudomonadati; phylum Pseudomonadota; class Betaproteobacteria; order Burkholderiales; family Comamonadaceae; genus Rhodoferax; species Rhodoferax sp. GW822-FHT02A01. The sequence goes on along the minus strand of NZ_CP152376.1, from coordinate 3,291,201 downwards.
CCTCGGGTCTAAAGCGCCCGCCTCTTTTTGTTCTCGCAGAAATCAAGGGTCGCAGGGATCAGATCGCCACCAGCTGGCGCACGCCGTCCGCTTCCATATTGGCACCCTTGCCGCGCGCCAGCACGGCACCGCGCTCCATGACGACGTAATCGTCGGCCAGCTCCTGGGCAAAGTCGTAGTACTGCTCCACCAGCACGATGGCCATGTCGCCGCGGTCGGCCAGCATGCGGATGACGCGGCCAATGTCCTTGATGATGCTGGGCTGTATGCCCTCGGTGGGCTCGTCCAGTATCAGCACTTTGGGCTTGGCCGCCAGCGCACGCGCAATGGCGAGCTGCTGCTGCTGCCCACCGGAGAGGTCACCACCGCGGCGACCCAGCATCTGTTTGAGGACAGGAAACAGTTCAAACAGTTCGGGCGGAATGGCGGTGCCGGCCTTCTTGTAGGCAAGGCCCATCTGCAGGTTTTCCTGCACCGTCAGGCGCGCAAAGATCTCGCGCCCTTGTGGCACGAAGCCGATGCCTGCGCGGGCACGCTCGTACGGCGTGGCCTTGTGGATGTCCTTTCCGCCCAGCGCGATGGAGCCATCGCGTATGGGCACCAGGCCCATCATGGACTTGAGCATCGTGGTCTTGCCCACACCGTTGCGGCCCAGGATCACCGTGACCTTGCCGAGTTCGGCCGTGAGACTGACGTCGCGCAGAATGTGCGAGCCGCCGTAGAACTGGTTGACGTTCTTGACTTGGAGAAGTGGCATGGAGTCTGTCATGTTCAGCGGCCCAGATAGACTTCAATCACCCGCTCATCGCTTTGCACCTGGGCCAGCGTGCCCTGTGCCAGCACCGAGCCGTCGCACAGCACGGTGACGATGTCGGAGATGGTGTTGATGAAGCTCATGTCGTGCTCCACCACCATCAGCGAGTGCTTGCCCTTGAGGGTCAAAAAGAGTTCGGCAGTGCGTTCGGTTTCTTCATCGGTCATGCCCGCCACCGGCTCGTCCAGCAGCAGCAGCTTGGGGTCCTGCATCAGCAGCATGCCGATCTCCAGCCATTGCTTCTGCCCGTGGCTCAGATTGCCGGCCTGGCGTGTCACGCTGTCGGCCAGATGGATGGTGTGCAGGATTTCCGCCAGGCGGTCGCACTGGGCCGAGTCCAGCTTGAAGAAGATGGAGGCTTTCACACCCTTGTTGGTCTTGAGTGCCAGCTCCAGGTTTTCAAACACGGTCAGGTGCTCGAACACGGTAGGTTTCTGGAACTTGCGGCCAATACCCAACTGCGCAATCTGCGGCTCGTTGTAGCGCAGCAGGTCGATGGTGCTGCCGAAGAACACGGTGCCCGAATCGGGCCGCGTCTTGCCGGTGATGATGTCCATCATCGTGGTCTTGCCCGCACCGTTGGGGCCGATGATGCAGCGCAGCTCACCCGGAGCAATATCCAGCGACAGGTTGTTGATGGCCTTGAAGCCATCGAAGCTGACGTTCACGCCTTCCAGATACAGGATGCGGCCGTGGGTGACGTCCACTTCATCATTGACCTTGACGCGCGAAAAACCCGCCTTTTGCCCGCCTGAGGCGGTCTGGCCCTTGCTAGCCTCCAGCGCGGCCAACCGCGCCTCGATGCGCTTGGCACCTTGTTCCAATAGTTCGGGAGTCATTGAATGGCCCCCACGCTTGTCATTTCATGTACTGCGCTGCCCCCCACGGGGGCCCTCGCGACTTGGGACGGCCCGGCGTCGCTCATGCTTTGTCTCCCTTCAATTTCTTCACCAAGCCAACCACCCCATCAGGAAGGAACAAAGTGACACCGATGAACAGCGCACCCAGGAAGTACAACCAGAACTCCGGGTAGGTCACGGTAAGCCAGCTCTTGGCACCGTTGACGATGAAGGCGCCCAGGATGGGGCCAATCAAGGTGGCGCGCCCACCCACGGCTGCCCAGATGGCAATCTCGATGGAATTGGCCGGGCTCATTTCGCTGGGGTTGATGATGCCCACCTGCGGCACATACAACGCGCCAGCGACGCCACACATCATGGCCGAGAGTGTCCAGATGCCCAGCTTGTAGCCCAGGGGCGAATAGCCGCTAAACATGACGCGCGATTCCGCATCGCGTATGGCCTGCAGCACGCGGCCGAACTTGCTGTTGATGAGCCAACGCGCCAGCAGGAAGAACAGCAGCAGCGTGAGCGAGGTCAGCACGAACAGCGTCATGCGCATGCTCGGTGTGGCTATCGGAATGTTCAGGATGCGCTTGAAGTCGGTGAAGCCGTTGTTGCCGCCGAAGCCGGTCTCGTTGCGGAAGAACAGCAGCATGGCGGCGAAGGTCATGGCCTGGGTGATGATGGAGAAGTACACCCCCTTGATGCGCGAGCGGAAGGCAAAGTAGCCGAACACCAGCGCCACGATGCCAGGTGCCGCCACCACCAGAATCAGCGTGGCAAAGAAGTTGCCGCTGAAATACCAGTGCCAGGGCAATGTCTTCCAGTCCAGGAACACCATGAAGTCCGGCAGCTCGCTCTTGTAGTTGCCATCCAGCCCGATCTGGCGCATCAGGTACATGCCCATGGCATAGCCGCCCAGTGCGAAGAACAGGCCGTGCCCCAGCGACAGGATGCCGGTGTAGCCCCAGATCAAGTCCATGGCCAGGGCGCAGATGGCGTAACACATGATCTTGGCCAGCAGTGCCACGGCGAAGTCGCTCATGTGCAGCACGCTGTCTGCCGGAATCAGCAGGTTGAGCAAGGGCACCACCGCGCACAGCACGATCAGTGCGACCAGCCAGGCGGTCCAGCCCTTGCCCGAAAGCAGCGGTGCTGGCTGGGGCAAATCAATATTCATAACGGGTGCGTTCTTGGTCATGCTTCAGCGCTCCGGCCCTTCATGGCGAAGATGCCCTGCGGACGTTTTTGAATGAACACGATGATGAACACCAGCACCGCAATTTTGGCCAGCACCGCACCGGTCCAGCCCTCCAGAAATTTGTTGAGAATGCCCAGGCCCATGGCGGCGTACACGGTGCCGGCCAACTGGCCCACACCGCCCAGCACCACCACCATGAAGGCATCGACGATGTAGCCCTGGCCCAGGTCCGGCCCCACATTGCCCACTTGGCTGAGCGCGCAACCGGCCAGACCGGCAATGCCGGAGCCCAGTGCAAACGCATAGGTATCGATACGCGCCGTGTTGACGCCCATGCAGGAGGCAATCGGCCGGTTCTGCGTCACGCCGCGCACAAACAGACCCAGGCGCGTCTTGCCGATCAAGAACGCCACGGCAGCCAGCACGAACAGCGCAAAGCCTACGATCACCAGCCGGTTGTAGGGCAACGACAGATTGCCCAACACCTGCACACCGCCACTCATCCAGCTCGGGTTTTCCACACCCACGTTCTGCGCACCGAATATGGTGCGTATCAGCTGCATCAGCATCAGGCTGATACCCCAGGTGGCCAGCAGCGTCTCCAGCGGACGGCCATACAGGAAACGGATCACGCCACGCTCCAGCGCCGCGCCCACCAGGGCAGATGCCAAAAAGGACACCGGCACCGAGGCCAGCAGATACCAGTCAAATGCGCCGGGAAAATATTTCTGGAATACGCCCTGCACCACGTAAGTGGCATAGGCACCGATCATCATCAATTCGCCATGGGCCATGTTGATCACGCCCATCAGCCCGTAGGTAATGGCCAGCCCCAGCGCCACCAGCAGCAGGATGGAGCCCAGGCTGATGCCGCTGAAAATGGCACCCAGCCGGTCGCCCCAGGCCAGATTGGCTTCCACCTTGCGCAGGCTCAGCTCCAGCGCCGCCTTCACGTCCGTTTCGGTTTCCACCTGCAGACGTTCCACCAGCAGCGTCTTGGTGGCCGCCTGCGCGCTCTGGCCCAGCAGGCCGGCAGCCTGCAGGCGCTTGGCCTTGTCACTGCTGCCCAGCAGCGCAGCAGCGCGCAACTGGCCCAGCTGATCCTTGAGGTCTGCCACCGTCTCCTGCGCGTAGGCTTTGTCCAGCAGCACCAGGGTGTTTTCTTCGACCGAGCCTTGCAGGGTCTTGATGGCGGCGCGTCGTACCGACACGTCGGGCGACAGCAATTTGAGTGCAGCCAGTGCTGCGTCCAGCTCACCGCGCATGCGGTTGTTGTTCATCACATCTTCGGCGGTGTCGGGCAATGCGACTTCCGTACCGGTGACAGGATCCTGTCCTTTGTCGCCGTTCACGATGACGGGCTTGCCCGCCACCACCTTGACTGCGTCATCCGACAAAGCCTGGATGAACGCCACCGTTTTCTCGTCGGGCTTGACCACTGCCGCGTGCAGCGCCTCAATCCGCGCATCGCCCTCGCCCACGGCAATGGCTTTTGCTTCATCGGCTGTCAGCGCATGTACGCCGGAGGACAGCAGCAAAGCAGCGATGAACAGGTAATTTCGCATGGGTTATGTATTTGTTATCTGTAAGAGCCAACCAATGCCAGCCCCACCTGTAGTGGCGACTGGAAGAAGCGTAGCGAGCGGGCCGAGGTGGGCCCTGAAGCGCGCAACCGTACTTGCGTACGGTGAGCACTGCAGGGGTCCAGATCGGCCCGCGCAGTAGCTTCTTACTTCGCCACAGGTTCGTCAGGCTTCTTGTCGTTGCCTTCGATGTACGGAGACCATGGCTTGGCCTTCACAGGGCCCGGTGTCTTCCACACCACGTTGAACTGGCCATCGGCCTTGATTTCGCCGATGAACACCGACTTGTGCAGGTGGTGGTTCTTTTCGTCCATCTCCGACACGATGCCGCTGGGCGCCTTGAACTTCTGACCAGCCATGGCGGCAATGACCTTGTCCACATCGGTGGTGCCAGCCTTCTCGACGGCTTGCTTCCACATGTTGATGCCGATGTAGGTGGCTTCCATCGGGTCGTTGGTCAGAGGCTTGTCCTTGTGACCGGCAATGCCCTTGGCCTTGGCGTAGTCAGACCACTTCTTGATGAACTCGGTATTGGTCGGGTTCTTGATGGACATGAAATAGTTCCATGCAGCCAGGTGGCCCACCAGCGGCTTGGTGTCCACGCCGCGCAGCTCTTCTTCACCCACGGAGAAGGCAACGACTGGAACGTCCTTGGCCTTCAGGCCGGCATTGCCCAGTTCCTTGTAGAAAGGCACGTTGGAGTCACCGTTGATGGTGGACACCACAGCGGTCTTGCCACCGGCAGCGAACTTCTTGATGTCAGCCACGATGGTCTGGTAGTCGGAGTGACCGAAGGGTGTGTACTTCTCGTCGATGTCGGTGTCCTTCACGCCCTTGCTGTGCAGGTAGGCGCGCAGGATCTTGTTGGTGGTGCGGGGGTAGACGTAGTCAGTACCCAGCAGAACCCAACGCTTGGCGGCTCCGCCTTCCTTGCTCATCAGGTAGTCCACAGCGGGAATGGCTTGCTGGTTGGGAGCGGCACCGGTGTAGAACACGTTCTTGGACAGCTCTTCACCTTCATACTGCACGGGGTAGAACAGCAGGCCGTTGAGTTCTTCCACCACGGGCAGCACCGACTTGCGCGACACGGAAGTCCAGCAACCGAAGATCACGGCAACCTTGTCTTGCGTCAGCAGTTGCTTGGTCTTTTCAGCAAACAGGGGCCAGTTGGAGGCAGGGTCCACCACCACGGGTTCGAGCTTCTTGCCCAGAACACCACCCTTAGCGTTGATTTCGTCAATCGCCATCAGCACGGTGTCTTTCAACACGGTTTCCGAGATGGCCATGGTGCCTGAGAGGCTGTGCAGGACACCGACCTTGATGGTGTCGGCGGCAAACGCTGGCACGGCGGACAGCGTGGTGAGGGCGACGGCAGCGGTAAGTGCCTTCAGGGTAAATCGACGTTGCATGTAGTTTGCTCCGGGGTTGATAAACAAAAGGGTCGTCTGGCGCCTGCGTGACAGCAAGCAAAACACCAAACGATGGGTCAACTGTAAAAACACCGGCCTCCTTGGGAAATACGCTAAGTGGCGTACATCGACAGAAATCACCGTTCTTGACCTAGAGCAAGTAACATCTTGATGTCTGCCAATTTACCTCTGGAGACAGTGGGATACTTGCCCCAAACAAGTCAATGCGTTGGGAGGAATCTCTTGAGTCCGTACTATTTATGACACATACAACCCGATCCAGAATCTGGATGCAACTGCTTGCCACCATTGCTGCTGCCTTGCTGGTGGTCTGGACGGGGGTCATCGTCTGGCAGGGCTATGTGTCACGCCAGGCCGCGCTGGAGCAAGCGCAGGACTTCTCCCTCAGCATGCACAACGCAACCATGGCCGGCCTGACCGGCATGATGGTGACAGGCACGGTGGCTCAGCGCGATGTCTTTCTGGATCAGGTCAAGCAGCTGGGCTCCATACGCGACGTGCGTGTGCTGCGCGGTGAAAACGTCAGCAAATTGTTCGGTCCCGGCAACGCCAAGAACGAGGCCACCCCCGACAGCCAGGAAACAACCGTGCTGCAAAGCGGCAAGGAAGCCATCGAGGTGCAGAGTGATGCGTCGGGCGAGTACCTGCGCGCCATCCGCCCCGTGATCGCCATGAAGAACTCCCTGGGCAAGGATTGCACCAGTTGCCACCAGGTGCCCGAAGGCACGGTGCTGGGCGCAGTCAGCATGAAGGTGTCGCTCGACAAGGTCAACGCGGGACTGGTGGAGCAGCGCTGGAAATCCATTCTGGCTGCCTTTGTGACCAGCATTCCGGTGCTGATGTTGATCTACCCATTCATCCACCGCGTTGTCACCCGGCCTTTGAGTCGGGGTGTCGTGGTGGCACGTGGCATTGCCGCAGGTGACCTGAGTCAGGACATTGCCGTCGATTCCTCCAACGAAGTGGGTGAACTGCAGCACGCGCTGCAGGAGATGAACCAAGGCCTGATTCGCATCGTGCGCCAGGTCCGTCAGGGAACGGACACCATCTTCAGCGCCTCACGCGACATTGCCAAAGGCAATATGGACCTGTCCCAGCGCACCGAGACACAGGCCGGCACGCTGGAAAATACTTCGATCGCAATGCAGGCGCTGACGGAAACGGTCAACCACAACGCGGACGATGCGCGCCGCGCCAACCAGCTCGCCCAGTCGGCATCCGAAGTGGCGGTGCGCGGCGGCACCGTAGTCTCGGAAGTGGTGCACACCATGGAGTCCATCAACCATTCCTCACGCAAGATCGTGGACATCATCAGCGTGATCGACGGCATTGCCTTCCAGACCAACATCCTGGCGCTCAATGCCGCCGTGGAGGCCGCCCGTGCCGGCGAGCAAGGCCGCGGCTTTGCCGTAGTGGCAGCCGAAGTGCGCAGCCTGGCACAGCGCTCCGCCGTGGCCGCCAAAGAGATCAAGACGCTGATCGACGACTCCGTCTCCAAGGTGGATGCCGGAGGTGCACTGGTGCATCAAGCAGGCGTCACCATGAACGAGATCGTGGAGAGCATCCGCCATGTGACCGACATCATGGGCAATATCGCAGCGGCCAGCACCACGCAGACCGAGGGCATCTCCCGCGTGAACGAGGCCATCGGCGAAATGAACCACGCTACCCAGCAGAACGCCGCATTGGTGGAACAGGCGGCTGCGGCTGCCCAATCGCTACAGGACCAGGCTTCTCAACTGGAAGACGTGGTCAGCATCTTCAAGACCGGAACTTGACTGCGGGTCTTTCCGTCAAAGATGACGGAAGAGTTTGGCAAACCTACCCTGCATGCACTTCGGGACTCAGGGCGCCACGGCACTCAGTTCCGTTCGTGTCCCCCGCCCTGCGGGCTCCTCCTTTACCTCACTGCACTGAATGCCGCACCGCCCTGAGTCATCCAACATCGTTTCCAAGCGAAGGAAATTCAGTCATTGCGCGCCAACAGTGCTGGTGGCCGATGACACTGGGGCGGATGGTGCAGCGAAATAAAGGAGGAGCCCGCAGGGCGGAGGACATTCGCGGAACCATCTGCCCCAGTGGCGTCGACGCGCACGCTGCAGCTGCGCTCAGGACCGGCGCTTCTGCTCCCGCAGCATGAAGAGGTAAAGCCCTTCCACCTTGTCGCGGGCCCAGGGGGTCTTGCGCAAGAACTTGAGGCTGGACGGTACGCTGGGTTCAAAGCTGAAGCAGCGCACCGGAATGCGTTCCGCCAGCCCTTCCCAGCCGTAGCACTCCACCAGCGCCTTGACGATGAATTCCAGCGTCTTGCCGTGCAGCGGGTTGTGGGGCTGAGCCTGGGGCGCTGGTGCGGGCGCTTGCGGGGTGTCGGACATGGTGGGCGGGTTCAGATTTCAAACTGGGGTTGCAGCAGGCGTATGCGCCCCATGGCCATACCGGCTGCTGCGGTGCGGGTCTCCACGCCGAGCTTAACAAACACCCGCTCCAGGTGCTTTTTCACCGTCATCGGGCTGCTGCCCAGAATGTCGCCTATGTCCTTGTTGGTCTTGCCCTTGACCACCCAGTACAGCACCTCGGCCTCCTTGGGCGTGAGCTTGAAGCTCAGCGCCAAGGCTTCAATCACCGCCGTGTCGGACACTTCACGCATCACGATCAACCAGTCGCCCTGTGCATCCACATCGCCAATCTGCTGGTGCAGCCGAAAGCCCAGGCGCCGCGTGCCCTGCTCCAGCGTCAGGCGCGGCGGCTCGCCCGGCTGGTCCAGCCTTGCGATGCATTGGCGCAGCCACTCCACCACCGGCTCGGGCGCCTGGGGTGCCTGGGTGGGGCAATAGCGCTGCAACAGCTCACGCGCCAAAGGCGTTTGCCAGAGCAAGGCGCCATCCGAGGCGCGCACCGTGATGGTGGCGTAGCCAAAGGCATCCAGTGCGCTGCGGGCCTGTCTGCGTTCGCGCGCACCGGCCAGATGCACCGTCATGCGTGCCAGCACCTCCTTGGGCTTGATCGGTTTGGTGACGTAGTCCACCGCGCCGGAGTCCAGCGCCGCCACCAAGTGCTCGGTCTCGGTCAGGCCGGTCATGAAGATGATGGGGATATGGGCTGTCTCAGCTTGTGCCTTCAGGCGTTTGGCCACTTCGAAGCCGTCCATGCCGGGCATCATGGCGTCCAGCAGCACCACATCGGGCAGCGCATGCAGCGCGCGCTGCAAGGCCGCCTCGCCGCTGGTGGCAATCAGCACGGTGTAGCCGGACTCATCCAGGGCGTCATGCAGCACCGACAGGTTGTCGGGCACGTCATCCACAATCAGCACCACGTCGCTGTTGCCGCGATCCAGCGTGCTGGCAATATCAATGGACGGGTTCATCCAGCGCTTTCTTCAATTGGCTGAGCATGGCATCGAACTGGTACTGGCGCGCCATCGCTTCCAGCATGGAGGTCATGGGTTGGCATTCGGGGTAGGCCTGCGCCAGGGCATTGAGCTTGTTGGTGATACCGCGGAAGTATCCCAGCTGCACCAAAGCCTGCAACGCCAGCAACTCTTCGCGCGGTGGCTGCACCAGGGTTGCCGGGCGCACCGGGCGCGCTGGCACAGGCGGCAGTGCTGCTACCGGCGTGCTGACCCAGGTGAGCTGCAGGCGCCGCTCCAGCCAGTCCAGCAGTTCGCTGTGTCGCACCGGCTTGACGATGAAGTCTTCGGTCGCAATGCCCAGGCCATGGTCCAGCGCGCGGTCAAACGCATTGGCGGAGACGATGGCCACCGCCGGTTGCGGCTCCCCCAGGGCGCGGATGCGGCGCAGGGTTTCCCAGCCATCAATGCCCGGCATGGCCAGGTCCAGCAGGATCACATCCGGATTCAGCCCGGCGGCCAGCAGGTCCAGGCAATCATGGCCACTGGCAGCTTGGCGCAATTCAAAGCCCAGCGGCTCCAGCACATGCAGCAGCAGGTCGCGGTCTGCCTCTTCGTTGTCCACCACCAGAATCTTGCGCCGCGGGCCCAGATAACCGTTGCGACTGGCGCGCTGCTGGCGATGCTCCTCCATCTGCTGCACCCCTTCGGGCGCCAGATGCAGCTGCGGCAGGAACAAGCGCACCGAGAACACCGAGCCCTCACCGGGCACGCTGTGCACCTGCATCTCGCCGCCCATCAGATCGGTCAGCATCTTGGCAATGGTCAGGCCCAGGCCGGAGCCCGCGGCAGCCGCGTTGGCCGCACTGTCACCGCGCACAAAGGGTTCGTAGACGCGCTCGATCTCTTCAGGTGTCATGCCCGGCCCGGTGTCGTGGATTTCGATGTGGGCCATCTCGCGGGCATAGCGCACCTGCAGCGTCACACCGCCCTGCTGGGTGAACTTGATGGCATTGCCCAGCAGGTTGAAGCAGATCTGGCGCAGGCGCTTGTCGTCCGCCTTGACCCAGGCCGGCAGACTGCCCTGCACCACGTAGCGGAAGGACAGCCCCTTGTCCGCAGCCTGCAGCTCGAACATGTTGGCAATGTCGGCCATGGCTGCTTCGAACTGCACGGGTTTGAGCGACAGCACCACCTTGCCGGATTCGATCTGCGCCATCTCCAGTGTGCCTTCCATGAGCGAGAGCAGATGCTCGCCGCCGCGCAGGATCACGCTCACCGCCTGCTTGCGGTGCGGCGGTATGCCTTCGTCCTGCCCCATGAGCTGGGCATAGCCCAGGATGCTGTTGAGCGGCGTGCGCAGCTCGTGGCTGATGGCGCTGATGTAGCGGCTCTTGGCCGCATTGGCCTGCTCGGCCAGTTGCTTGGCCTTTTCGGCAATTGCCTTGGCGTCCTGCAAGGCCTTGTCGGTTTGGCGGTGCAACTCGATCTCACGCATGAGCAGATGGGTCTGGCGGTTGGACTCCTCCTGCGCCACCTGGCGGCTCTTGTGCGCCAGCACCAGCCACCAGGCCACGATGCCCGAGAGCAATAGCAATGCGGCAAAAGCTTTGGAGAAACCCGACTGCAGCGCGGCACGTAGCGCCTCCTGGCTCTCAGCCATATCGGCAAACGCAGCCAGCTCCTGCCGGTAGAACATGGCAAACACAGTGATCAGCAGCGGCACGATCACACCCATCAGCAGCACAAAATGGCTCAGGCCCGTGTCCAGATAGGGCCAGGTGGCGCGCGGCAGCAGCCAGCGCAAAGCGCCCGACCACTGCACCGCCAGGCTGGCGTGCGGCTTGCAGACGTCGCCACAGCGCGCATCCAGCGTGCAGCACAGGGAGCAGATCGGTCCCTGGTAGGCCGGGCAATGCGCCATGTCCGGCCCCTCGTAGGTACGTTCGCAGATGACGCAGCGCATGGGCGAATGGGCAGACCAACCCGCCGCCGGGCCGCCCCAAGGCGGGTTAGCCCCCTCGGGGGGCAGCGACTCACGCGTAGCGGAGAGCGTGGGGGCTCCACTCTCTCTTGCGATGTAGTACCGCCCTTTGGTATACAGCGCCAGCAGTGGCGAGGCCACCATGGCGGTCACCAGCGCTACCACCGCCGAGAACGCCTGCGCCGTGGGCCCGAACATGCCCAGGTAGGCGGCAATCGACAGGAGGGATGCCAGCGCCATCGCACCCACACCCACCGGGTTGATGTCGTACAGATGCGCACGCTTGAACTCGATGCCCTTGGGCGACAGGCCCAGCGGTTTGTTGATGACCAGATCGGCCACCACGGCCATGATCCAGGCGATGGCAATGTTGGAATACAGGCCCAGCACATCGCCCAGCGCCTGGAACACGTCCATCTCCATCAGCATGAAGGCGATCAGGCTGTTGAACACCACCCACACCACCCGCCCCGGGTGGCTGTGCGTCAGGCGCGAGAAGAAGTTGCTCCACGCCAGCGACCCGGCATAGGCGTTGGTGACGTTGATCTTGAGCTGCGACAGCACCACAAACAGGGCCGTGGCCGCCACCGCCCAGCCCAGGGTGGGAAACACGTACTCGTAGGCCGCCAGGTACATCTGGTTGGGGTCCACCGCACGGTCGGTCGGCACTGCATGGGTGATGGCCAGATACGCCAGAAAGGCGCCGCCCAGCATCTTGACCACACCCAGGATGACCCAGCCCGGCCCGCCCACCAGCACCGCCAGCCACCAGCGCTTGCGGTTGGCACTGGTCTGCTGTGGCATGAAGCGCAGGTAGTCGGCCTGCTCCCCCATCTGGGTAATCAGCGCAATGCCCACCGTGAGTGCTGCGCCAAACAGGTGCACATCAAAGACTCCACCTTTGCCAACATCACCGCCGTAGTGCGTAATACCTTTGAAGGCCGTGGGGTCGCGCACCAAAACATAGCAGAACGGTACGAGCAGCATCAGCAGCCAGATCGGCTGGGTCCACAGCTGCAGGCGGCTGATGGTAGAGACGCCATGCGTCACCAGCGGTATCACTATCAGCGCGCAAATCAGGTAGCCCCAGGTGGGTGGAATGTCCAGCGCCAGCTCCAGCGCATAGGCCATGACGGCAGCTTCCAGCGCAAAGAAGATGAAGGTAAAGGACGCGTAGATCAGCGAGGTGATGGTGGAGCCGATGTAGCCAAACCCGGCGCCGCGCGTGAGCAGGTCCATGTCCACGCCGTAGCGTGCGGCATACACGCTGATGGGCAGCCCGGCCAGAAAGATCACCAGCCCGGTGACCAGAATCGCCCAGAACGCGTTCACAAAGCCGTATTGCACCAGCAGAGTCGCGCCCACCGCCTCCAGCACCAGGAAGGAGGCTGCGCCAAAGGCCGTGTTGGCCACCCGCCACTCGGACCACCGGCGAAAACGCTGCGGCGTGAAGCGCAACGCGTAGTCTTCCATGGTCTCGCTGGCTACCCAGTTGTTGTAATCGCGGCGAATCTTGACCACCCGCTGCCGCGCAGCCGGGTTTGCCTCTGGAGCCTCATTGGAATTGTCACGGATTGGGTGCACCATTACGGGGGTGCACGATCCATGCCATTTCCGCAGGGCACGGGCCTTGCTTAGAAATGTGTATTAATCTATCGCACGAACTTAATCGATATATACGAGCAACACGCCATGGAATTGACACCGCGCGAAAAAGACAAGCTGCTGATCTTCACCGCCGCCCTGCTGGCCGAACGCCGCAAGGCCCGCGGCCTCAAACTCAACTACCCCGAAGCCATTGCCCTGATCAGCGCCGCCGTCATGGAGGGCGCGCGCGACGGCAAATCGGTGGCTCAGCTGATGTCCGAAGGACGCACCGTATTGACGCGTGAAGATGTCATGGACGGCATTGCCGAGATGATCCCCGACATCCAGGTGGAAGCCACCTTCCCCGACGGCACCAAATTGGTCACCGTTCACCAGCCCATCGTCTAGTTTCAACCTCTGCAAAGGATTCGACCCCATGCACAAGCACTTCAAAACACTGGCCGTCCTGCTCGCTACCGCACTGACCTCCGGTCTGGCCCTGGCGCATCCCGGAACAGACCCGCACCAGCACGTGGGCTTTGTGAGCGGCTTTCTGCACCCCTTTACCGGCCTGGACCATATGGCGGTGATGGTGGCCGTGGGCCTGTGGAGCGCCCTGGTGGCACGCCAACTGGGTGCGGCCATGCTGTGGGGCCCCTTGGGCTTTGCCAACCTGTTGCTGGTGGGTGCGGCCCTGGGCATGCAGGGCTTCGAAGTCCCGGCGGTGGAGCCCATGATTGCGGCCTCCCTGGTGGTCACCGGCATGCTGGTGGTTTCCCGCCTCAAGCTGCAAGGCATCTGGGCTGCCGCGCTGGTGGGCGTGTTTGCCGTGTTCCATGGCTTGGCCCATGGCTATGAACTGGCGGACAACGTCCAGGCCTTCCAGACCTTGGCTGGCATGGTGACTGCCACCCTGGTGTTGCACACCATGGGCCTGGGGCTGGGCTGGTCGCTGCGCGGTGCCAACGTCTGGGTGGCACGTCTGCTGGGCGGCTGTGTGGCGGCCTTTGGTGGCGTACTGATGCTGCTGCAAATCTCCAACTGATGGTATGGGGCACACACTCATGATTCCTGGCGAAATCCTCACCGACGACGGCGAACACACGCTCAATGCGCACCGCCGCACCCTCACGCTGGTGGTGCAGAACACGGCCGACCGTCCTATCCAGGTCGGCTCGCACTACCACTTTGCCGAAACCAATGGCGCCTTGGGCTTTGATCGGCCGGCGGCGCAAGGCATGCGGCTGAATATTCCGTCCGGCTCAGCTGTGCGCTTTGAGCCCGGGCAGCAGCGCACGGTGGAGCTGGTGGACTACGCCGGCGACCGCGTGGTGTATGGATTTCGTGGATTAACCAGCGGGCCGCTGGGCTCCTGAAGGAACGCTTTCATGGCAACAATCGGACGCCGCGCCTACGCGGAGATTTTTGGACCCACCACCGGAGACCGCGTGCGCCTGGCAGACACTGGCTTGCTGGTCGAAGTGGAAAAGGACTACACCCTGGCAGCCGGCAGCTACGGCGAAGAGGTGAAATTCGGCGGCGGCAAGACCATACGCGACGGCATGGCGCAAAGCCAGCGCACTCGTTATGACGGCGCAGTGGACTGCGTGATGACCAATGCGCTCATCATCGACCACTGGGGCATTGTGAAAGCCGACATCGGCCTCAAGGGCGGGCGCATTGTCGCCATTGGCAAGGCCGGCAACCCCGACACCCAGCCGGGCGTGGACATCATCATTGGTCCCGGCACCGAAGTCATCAGCTGCGAGGGCAACATCGTCACCGCAGGCGGCATCGATTCGCACATCCACTTCATCTGCCCACAGCAGATCGAGGAAGCACTGGCCAGCGGCGTCACCACCATGATGGGCGGCGGCACCGGTCCGGCCACCGGCACCTTTGCCACCACCTGCACGCCCGGCCCCTGGAACATCGAGCGCATGCTGCAGGCGGCTGACGCCTTCCCCATGAACCTGGGCTTTCTGGGCAAGGGCAATGCCTCGTTGCCGGCTGCCCTGCATGAACAGATCAACGCCGGCGTGATCGGCCTCAAGTTGCACGAAGACTGGGGCACCACGCCAGCTGCCATCAGCAACTGCCTGGACGTAGCCGAAGCCACCGACACGCAGGTGGCCATCCACTCCGACACGCTCAATGAGTCCGGCTTTGTGGAGAACACCATCGCCGCCACCAAGGGCCGCGGCCTGTGCGCCTTCCACACCGAAGGTGCGGGCGGCGGCCACGCGCCCGACATCCTCAAGGTGGTGGGCCAGGCTAACTTCTTGCCCAGTTCCACCAACCCCACCATGCCCTACACCCAGAACACGCTGGACGAGCATGTGGACATGCTGATGGTGTGCCACCACCTGGACGCGGGCATTGCCGAAGACCTGGCCTTTGCCGAAAGCCGCATCCGCAAGGAAACCATTGCGGCCGAGGACATCCTGCACGACCTGGGCGCCATCAGCATGATGAGCAGCGACAGCCAGGCCATGGGCCGGGTGGGCGAAGTCATCATTCGCACCTGGCAGACCGCAGACAAAATGAAATCGCAGCGCGGCGCCCTGCCCGAGGACTCGGCACGCAATGACAACTTCCGCGTCAAACGCTATATCGCCAAGTACACCATCAACCCGGCCATCGCCCACGGCATCAGCCATGAGGTGGGAAGCGTCGAGGTCGGCAAGTGGGCCGACCTGGTGGTCTACAAGCCCGCCTTCTTTGGCGTGAAGCCGGCGCTGATCATCAAGGGCGGCTTCATTGCCTTTGCCGCCATGGGTGACCCCAACGCCAGCATTCCGACGCCGCAGCCGGTGCACTACCGCCCCATGTTCGGCGCCTTTGGCGGTGCGCTCACGCGCAGCTCGATCACCTTTGTGTCCCAAGCCGGGCACGATGCCGACATCAAGGAGCGCTTCGGCCTGGCCAAGCACCTGAGCGCGGTGCGCAACATCCGTGGCGTACGCAAACAGCACATGATCCACAACAGCTACCTGCCCACCATGGAGATTGACGCGCAGACCTATGCGGTGCGGGCCGACGGCCAGTTGCTGACCTGCGAGCCGGCCACCAAGCTGCCGCTGGCACAGCGCTACTTCCTTTTCTGAGCACGCACACCAGCCAATTCTGGCGCTCTGTGGCACCATGGTTCCCCGTGAACCATGGTGAACGAGGACTTTCATGATTCAGGTATCCAAACTCATTCCCCAAGGCAAAGGCCTTGCTAGCGTGCTGCTCAAGCGCGCGCATACCGTCGAACTGGACTGGGACACACGCCAGAAAAGCCGCTTCGAAACGCAGGACTCCGCCGGCCGCACCCTGGGCGTGTTCTTGCCGCGCGGCACCGTGCTGCGCGGTGGCGACGTGCTGGTGGGTGACGACGGACTGTTGGTGCAAGTCTGGGCGGCGGAGCAGCGCGTGCTGCGCATCACCCACTGCCAGCAGCACGGCACCCCGTTTGACCTGATACGCGCGGCCTATCACCTGGGCAACCGCCACGTGCCGATCGAGCTCAAGCCGGACTTCCTGCAGATCGAGCCCGACCATGTGCTGGCCGACATGCTGCGTGCCATGCACCTGATCGTGAACGAGATGGATGCGCCCTTCGAGCCGGAGAACGGCGCCTACGCCACGGGCGGCCATGCGCACGGCGAGCACAAGCACCATGGGCACGATCACCACGCGCAGGAAGCGCACGGCCACGGCCATGGTCACGCCCACGGGCACGATCACGACCATCCGCACGACCACTGAAAGAAAGAAGCCACGGTGCACGACACCTCTTTCATGCAGCTGATGTGGCTGGCCTCCCCAGCATTGCCTATTGGCGGCTTCTCGTATTCCGAAGTGCTGGAGGCAGCGGTCGACTCCGGCCACGTGACTTCGGAGCAGGAAGCCAGCGCCTGGCTGGTGGACCAGTTGCACCTGAGTCTGGCCCGCTCCGACCTGGCCGCTGTAGCCCAGGCCATACCGGCCTGGCGCAGCAACGACCACGCCCGCATTGCCACGCTCAACGCCTGGGTGTTGCAGACCCGCGAGACCCACGAGCTGCGTGCCCAGACCGAACAGATGGGGCGTAGCCTGCTGGAGTGGCTGCGCAACCACACCACGGCCAGCGCTGAGCAGATTGCCAAGCTGGCCGCCATGGACGCCAGCTACCCCATGGCCTTTGCCCTGGCTGCCAGCGCCACCCAGGCGCCGGTGCGCGATTGCCTGCTGACCTATGCCTTCGGCTGGGCCGAGAACATGGCACAAGCCGCCATCAAGTCGGTGCCGCTGGGCCAGAGCAGCGGCCAGCGCATTCTGTCGGCGCTGGCGGCCGAGATACCCGCCGCCGTGGACCATGCCCTCACCCGCGACGATGGCACGCGCCAAGCCTTCAGCCCCATGCTGGCCATCCTGAGCAGCCAGCATGAAGTTCAGTATTCCCGTTTGTTTCGATCCTAGGAAATCACCCCCATGTCATCCGCACTGCACCACATCCCCAACCGCACCAAGAAGCTGCCGCCCCTGCGCGTAGGCATAGGTGGCCCGGTGGGCTCCGGCAAGACCACGCTGCTGGAAATGCTGTGCAAGACCATGCGCGAACAGTACGACCTGGTGGCCATCACCAACGACATCTACACCAAGGAAGACCAGCGCCTGCTCACCATCAGCGGCGCCCTGCCCGCCGAGCGCATCATGGGCGTGGAAACCGGCGGCTGCCCGCACACCGCCATCCGCGAGGACTGCTCCATCAACCTCGAAGCCATTGACCGCATGCTGGTGGAGTACCCCGACGCCGACGTGGTGTTCGTGGAAAGCGGCGGCGACAACCTGGCCGCCACCTTCAGCCCCGAGCTGAGCGACCTCACCATCTATGTGATCGACGTGGCCGCCGGCGAAAAGATCCCGCGCAAAGGCGGCCCTGGCATCACCAAGAGCGACCTCTTTGTCATCAACAAGACCGACCTGGCCCCCCACGTGGGCGCCAATCTGGCCGTGATGGAAGCCGACACCATCCGCATGCGCACCACGCCCAAGGGCCTCAAGCCCTTTGTAATGACCAACCTCAAGACCCTCAGCGGCCTGACCGAGGTGGTGCGCTTCATCGAAACCCGGGGCATGCTGCAAAGCGCCTGACGGAAGCTGCCGCGTGCCCGTAGGCACGGTTGCGGCGGGTTAGAATACGCGCCTTGCGGAGACTTGGGTGAGTGGTTTAAACCAGCAGTCTTGAAAACTGCCGACGGGCAACCGTCCGTGAGTTCGAATCTCACAGTCTCCGCCACACCACTAGCATTCATGCGGGTTTCCAGATGGTCTCAAGAAATATGTACCATCTTGAGCGCCAACCTCGATAAGATTGTGTGAGACCCCATGGAATGACTGCATGGCTGCTCGGTGCCCTACCCTGCAGGATGAGACATGGCGGCTTTCACGGATCAGTTCTCTCGACAATCCCCTTTCGACCTTCCACTGAGATCAGAGTTTTTCAGTTGGCCCAATCAAATTGCGCAGGAGGCCATAGCGCTTGTGTCAAGCCGCGATATTGAGTGGCTGACAAATGTTGGACGGCAACTTGAACGGGCAATCAGCATCTCAACTATCGTCGCAGTTCCAAAGGACTCGCCCGATGCAGGTAACAAACAGTTCGTCGCCTCAACATTCCGAGAAAAAACGAACATTCCATTGAGCGTGTTTCGCGACCTGTATGGGGATTTCAATCTATTGATGCAGGTGCATGACTTAAACGATTGGGATCTTTCGGAAGTCAAATCGAGCAAGGCTGACAGGCTATTGGTGTTCTGCCTTTGGAAGCTTGTCGACGCGAGCATTATTTTTCAAAACCGCGCGCCTAGGAACGCGGCCAGCACCCTAGAGCGAGGCGGTGCCTACACAATTGAGGCTATGCGTGCACTGCAGGCCGCCCAGTCGATACTGCATGAGAAACGCTTGGTATCGGATCGCAATCGCAAAAATGGCGTCAGAGCCAATCCAAACGCCGAGACCAACCGTTTGCGCGCACTGGAGATGGCTGAGGAATTTCCATTTCGATCAAATACTGAGGCGGCAGAGTACATCGCTAGCAACCTGGTCAAGGAAGTGAACAAAGCTGGGAAAGAAACCTTCTATAGCATCGACTGGATTAAAGACCGACTCAGGGAAGCAGGTTGGGTGCCACAGCACAAGCGCAAAGCACCCAAATAACTGTGTACATGCGGCGCCAACCCATGGGTTGGCGCCGCGACTTCATCGACAAAAATGCCTCGCATCGAGACACTGGGTACTTCATCAACAACGGAGTACCGAATTGCAGAAACGTCTCAAAGCTTCCATCTGGCCTACGGCTAAGTCCGTCCCTGTCGAGCCTGATCCTCTTAGTCCCCTGGAAAAGATCAACCAACTCCGAACAGAGATGCCACAGGTGGGCTATGTGCGTCAGGCCCTGCTGATTCCAGGCATTCTGCCAATCTCCCCGGCCACCTTGTGGCGCTGGGTGTCGATTGGCAAGTTCCCCAAACCTGTGAAGATCAGTTCACGAATTACAGCCTGGCGCGTTGCGGACGTCACTCAGTGGCTGCAGTCAAAAGGTTGAGCGGAACATACCGGAAGCACATAGCCGCGCGGCCAAATGCATCCAAGGAAAAGGCCGCTGCCTGGCATGTGGTCTTCCTTCGTGGCTTCTTTATTCCCAACGCAAAAGCAGCATCTTAGATGTTCGGCGAAGAACCCTTTTTCTCCGACAAGTTCGCGCTTTTTTTCAAACTTCTCCTGCTGCTTCCCGTCTGTTCAGTAATCCCCGCTTTCGCACAGCACTTGAACTAAATCGGCGCTTCTTCCAATGCGGTTGCTTCTGTCGGAATCGAGGTTGCGTAGATTTCGATTTGCTTGCGCAAAATCGTAAATCGCTTGAACTCAAGAGACAGCACGGCCTTGAACTCAGTCGCCTCTGACGATCGAATCCAAAAGGCCAGCGGTAGTGAGGTGGTGGTTGGAGCAAACGGACTGTCGCAGGGGGCCGACGATGAAAAGACTGGTGGAAGCCAGATATTTCCACCGTTGTGGTGCGGATTTAAGCCAACTTGAATCGGACCATATACCTGCGCAGCCACTTGAACTTTGTCAACCGGCTCTATTTGGATACCTGTGATTCGTCCAAATGGGCCACCAGTCTTATCTCTGCGAATAATGATTTGCAGCACTGTGGCGATTTCGCTTCTTGTGACTGACGTCTCAGCAAGAAAATTGCAATCAAGCATTCGGGTGTGATACAGGGCCCACACCGCGCACAAGCTTCCAATTGCCGCCACGATCGCACCGATTGCAGCCATGGCATTCCAAACTTCTGGCGTCATCAAGCAGCATCCAACTTTGGCAGGACCAGGTTTAGTGAAAAAAAGACGTCGGCCCCACCGAGCAAAGCAATACTTTGGTCTGCGGCACCGCAGGGTGATTGTGCACATTTTCGGCCATCCGTTGTCGTCAAGGAACCATAGAATGTCCAGAAAACTGCGGGAGGTTCGATATGCACCTGAAGGTCACCGAAGCTGCCAAGGCGGCGCTCCGCTCCGTCGCAGAACATGGCCGGCCGCTGGCCGCCACTTCCAACGAAGCCAGTGAGCTGGTTGCCCTGGGCTTTGCCGAGTCCAATGGCCAGGGTGGTGTGCGCATTACCGCCGACGGCCGCAAGTTCCTGCGGGACATTGATGCAGGCGTCCAGTTCTGAGCGCCAACGCCACGAGGCCATATCCTGAAGGATCGGCACCTGCGAAGCTGTAAAAATCTCGCCCAGTGTTCCAAGACAGCACCCAACCATCCGTCGAGCAAGTTCTTGGTGGACTTCACCCCCACATCTGACTGATAATTTGCTCGGCGAGACTTCATATACCTCGCCACTCCCTAGAGGCGAAAGCCTACTTGCCCTCATTCCCCGCGGCCGAGGGCTTTTTTCTTCTGGAAACAGGAACCCGGCGCGCTGGCCGGGTGGAGCATCTTGAGCGGCGCCACTTGGCAACTCGATTACCTCGTGTGGGTCTTGAAAGCCATGTTGGCGGCCCAGGCCCGTATAACGCAGCCGACTCCTACCCAACTATTGCTGCATCCGGCCCGCGCTGGGCGGCGCGCGACGGCTGCAGGCTAGGGCCAGCCGATGGTGGCAAATTGCGGCTGCAATTGGCTGGAAGCAGGCTCTTCTGGACTTCCAAAGCGGATCTCAAAATATTCTATAAGCTAGTACCCACGAGGCAATTTCTTAGCGGGATTTCCAATGTAGTGTTCGGTGAAACCGTGAACGTTAAATTCTTCGACAGCGACCTTAACGTGAGGCGTCACGGAAGCCATTGCAACAGAGCCTAGGAGTGTATATTTGCATCATATTAGGCACGCGCCCTCTCACCATGTGGCAGATGGGTTGGCCACTTACCCGTCCTTAGCAATGTAAGCCAGAACCCAGTGAGCCAAACCCTACAAACTTCCAACCAGAACCTGCTGGATCGGTTCTACAAGATCTATTTTTCGGTCGTCTCGTTTTTGCTGGTGGTGGGTGTTCCCTTTGTCTTTCACAGGAAACTGGCTTGTGCGGTAGCGCTTTTCACCTTGCTGGTGCTGGTGTACCAAGGGTGGCGGATGAACCTGCGTGGTCAGACACAAAAATCGCTGTGTATCTTTGCCTCTGGCATCTGGGTCGTCATGATCGGGCTGATGTTTGGCGGCCTGCCGCCGCCCACAGCAGGGGCCGTGGTGGTGGTGGTGATGTTGGCCATCGTGGTGCACTTGCGTTCGGCCATCCTGTTCAGCGTGGGCTATTTGCTGGCCTGGTTGCTCTACCTAGGTCTGCGCGCGGCAGAGATTTTGCCCGCGCCGTATTTCCCGGGCACACCCATAACGGCTTGGTTTGTCGGTGCCGTGTCGCTGTGCCTGGTGCTGCTGCCGGTGCCCGACCTGGTCAAGAAGCTGCGCCGTGCCACCTTTTTGCAGCAGGCCGTGATCGAAGCCGCCACCGATGGCATTCTGGCGATTGGCCCCAGCGGCGATGTTGAGACCTATAACCAGCACTTTGTGGACCTGTGGAGCCTGCATTCGGTCGACTTAGACAGCCGCAGCGGTGAAGTGGTTCTGGCCCTCATAGCCGACCAGCTGGTCGACTCCCCGGCCTATTGGCATACGCTGGAAGCTCTCTACGCGCAACCCGAGAACAGCAGCTTTGACACCCTGCGCTGCAGCAACGGCCGACTATTGGAACTGCGTTCCACCCCCCTGCGCATGGATGGGCAAAGCCGTGGTCGGGTCTGGAGCTTTCGCGATGTCACCGAAAGGGAAAGCACGCACGCAGAGATCCAGCGTCTGGCCTTTCATGACGCCCTCACCCAGCTGCCCAACCGGCGTCTGCTGACCGAACGGTTAATCAAGATCAGGGCGATTGAAGAGCGCCACCATATTTACGGCGCGCTGCTTCTGATTGACCTGGACCACTTCAAGACCTTGAACGACACCCTTGGCCATGACATGGGCGACTTGCTGCTGCAGCAGGTTGCGCAGCGGCTGACTGCGTGCGTGCGCGCTCGCGACATGGTTGCGCGCTTGGGTGGCGACGAATTTGTGGTCATGCTTGATGGCCTGAGCGAGCAGCCTGAAAACGCGGTAGCGCAAGCAGAAACCGTGGGTGAGAAAATCCTCACCGCGCTGAACCAACCCTACCAATTGGCCGACCGTGCCTTCAACAGCACGCCCAGCATTGGCGTGGCGCTGTTCAACGGCCCGCATTTGTCCAACGACGAATTGCTCAAGCAGGCCGACCTAGCCATGTACCAAGCCAAGGCCGCTGGGCGCAATACCATGCGCTTTTTTGACCCTGAAATGCAGGCAATTGTGACCGGCCGCGCGCTATTAGAGGATGACCTGCGCGAGGCCTTGAAGCTATCCCAGTTTATGCTGTACTACCAACCGTTAGTGGTTGGTTACGGCCGATTGACTGGTGTGGAGGCGTTGGTGCGTTGGCAACATCCAGAGCGCGGCCTAGTGTCACCAGGCGAGTTCATCCCCCTAGCCGAAGAAATTGGGCTGATCCTACCGCTGGGTTTTTGGGTGCTGGAAACCGCCTGTGCCCAGTTGGCTCAATGGGCCAAGCGGCCTGATATGGCGCATCTGACCATTGCCGTAAATGTCAGCGCTAAGCAGCTGCATTTACTGGATTTTGTAGACCGTGTACTGGGCGTGGTGGCTCGCACCGGAGCCAACCCGCAGCGACTCAAACTGGAGCTGACTGAAAGCCTGCTTGTCGCCAATGTGGAATCCACCATTGGCAAGATGACCCAGCTCAAAGCCCACGGCATAGGCTTTTCGCTTGACGACTTTGGCACCGGCTATTCCTCGCTCTCCTACCTCAAGCGCCTGCCACTGGATCAGATGAAAATCGACCAGAGCTTTGTGCGCGAGATTTTGACCGACCCGAACGACGCCGCCATTGCGCGCATGGTGGTTGCCTTGGCGCAAAGCATGGGACTGAACGTGATTGCGGAAGGTGTGGAACAAGAAGCCCAACGCATGTTTCTTGCGCAAATAGGCTGCCACGCCTACCAAGGCTATTTGTTCTGCCGGCCACTGGCGCTGCCCGAGTTGGAGGTCTTTGCTCAAAGCAACCTGACTGCGACCAGCACCGTATGAGACAGCACCTGATCTTACTGAAAGTCGCCTCGTGCGGCATGACCTGGTGATAATCATTGACTGCTATCGCGGTGAAGCAGCGGTACACCTTCAAAGTTGGCCGCGCCGTACGGCCGCTCCAGCACCCAAGCTGGAGCCGATGCTTTGTCCATTTTGGTGATCATGCCCAGCTCCATGGTCGGCACTGACTTAAAAAGATCGGTGTGACACATGCTTCTGCGAAGCGTTTACTTCTGAAAGAGGCGCCACAGCAAATCTACACCCTGGGCCAGTGGCCCATCATCGACGTTACGCCAGGCCCCCTGGGCTAAGCGGGTCTTTTGTTGCAGTTCATCAAGCCACTTCTGGCGCTCCGACAGCATCAACGCATCTACCACCGCGTCCTGTTCCACACTGTGCTGCTTGCTCTGGGCACTCTGTAGGGAGTCTATGGCTGTCTGCAGCGCGTGGGGATCGAGTACCACAACGGGAGCATGGCAGTAGCTGCACACGGAGTCCTTGCGGATGTCCACCGCAGCTCCACATCCCGAGCACCTGACACTGCCAATTTCCGCTGCAAGATCTGCTCTCTCCTGCGCTGTGAGCTGCCTCACAAAGCCCTTTTCTACCAAGAAGGCGGAAAACGCCGTGAACCGGCCATGCTGGTTCGGGCAATGAAAGTACGTGAACTTGCCGGACTTGCACAGATCGGCGGTAGGCAAGAGGCTGATCTCACAATGCGGGCAGCTCAGTTTGCTTTTCCAGGGCTGCCCTTGTGCTTGACTCCTGGAGTGAATTAGCCGAAAGAGTTCCAAGGTTTCCTTTGCGCCAAGCTGCTGGCTCTCATACTTGTCAAACCAGATGCTCTGACAGCTAAAGCACACGTCCAACGCCATCTCCCGGCCCAGTTTGCTCATGAAAGCAAAGCCCTCCATAGGGGTACTACAGCTCGAACATGTGAGAGTCTTCAAGAGTGTCATGTCCTTAGGGGTTGGCCAAGTGCATACCGTTCGACAACATCGGTCAGCTTTCTTTTTCGGCGACCGATGTAACCAGCGATTTGAGTTGTGCGTCCTCGTGAAGGATGTGATGAATCAGCCAGTCACGCAGGTAGATCAAGATATCGAACTGTGCAGTCAACGGATTGTGGTGAAGTTCACTATAGAACTCACGCAGTTTGTCTTCAAAGTGATGATGCTGGCTTCTTTGCCGATCCTGCCCCGCATAGCCGTAATGTGCCATCATGCGTTCCTCTGCGCGAAAGTGCACCTGGACATATTGATCGAGGGCCTTGAGGATGCGCGCCACCTCACGCGAACCCAGTTTTTGGGCGACGACTTCGAACAGGTCGTTGGTGAGGTCGAACAGATAGCGATGATGCTCGTCAATCACGTCGATCCCAACGCATAGTGCGTCATCCCAGGGAATCCAGACCGATTTACGATGCTCAGTCTCCGGCAGGTCAAGTACCTGATTCGGATTGATGACGTCGTCACGGTAAAGTTCGCGGATTCGCAAGATGTTTGGCAGGGCCAAGTCAAAGCCGGCGACCACCTCCGGATCGAAATGGGTCCCGGATTGTTGGTGGATCCAATCGATGGCCTCATCGATCGGCCAGGGCGTCTTGTACGGGCGCGTCGATGTCAGTGCATCAAAAACGTCGGCGATGGCGCAAATGCGCGCCAGCATCGGGATATCCGTACCCGACTTTCCATCAGGGTATCCGGTTCCATCCCATCGCTCGTGATGGCTGGCAGCGATGTCGCGTGCTGCAATCATCAGGACGTCATTGCCGGTGAGCAGTCGCTTGCCGATATCCGTATGTGTCTTCATCACCTCGAATTCTTCGCCACTCAGCCGGCCAGGCTTGAGCAGGATTGCATCGGAGATTCCGATCTTCCCAACATCATGCATCGGCGCGCAGATCGTCAGCACTTCGCGCGTCTCGAGTGGCAAGCCCATCGCCTTGGCAATGGCTGTGGCGAAGTGCGTCATGCGCATCACATGCATGCCGGTCTCGTTATCCCGGTACTCCGATGCCGTACTGAGCCTGCAAATGGCATCGGTGCGAGCCGCTTCAAGTTCCAATTCTCGGACCCGCAGAGTCTCGTTGATCAGGCACCGCGAAACGATCATTGACAGCGCGCGGGCCAGATCGGACATGAACTCGGTTTCAATTGCGCTGGGCTGCCAATCCGCTTCAATGAATATCAATATCAAACCCAGCGACTTGCCTGCATCACTCAGCGGCAGCACAAAGCACGGTGCGTCTCCATCTATGCCGTCCGGGGATAACGCCGGATGATGCAAGGCGGGCGTAGTGATAAAGGCGCCGTTTGATGGAGCGCTTTCCTGACCGGTCGCAGGGCCATGCTGGGTTTGTCGCATCCAGGCAGGCGGCAGGCCGAACTGGGCAACCTGAACCAAGTACCAGCGTGGATTAAAGAGAAGAATCGCACTCTTGGGTATCACCCGAATACTAGGCAGAGTTTGAAGGAAGTCAAAAAGTCTGGCCTGCAGCGCATCCAGGTCAACGTCGGAATTGCCAATGCTGGTCAACTCAAACACCAAGCGCCCAATGGCAAGAATTTCTTGTTCTTTGTTCATCTTTGTACGATCACTTCTTGACCGCCGGAAGCTCAGTCATCTCAGGCTGATTTGGGATTGTCAATCCGTTCATTGCAGGGGCAACTACAGGTAACAATGCTTCAAGATGATATCCTTGATCCGATCGCTGCCAGGTGACGTGGTGGC
Organism: Rhodoferax sp. GW822-FHT02A01; assembly: GCF_038784515.1. Lineage (NCBI taxonomy): Bacteria > Pseudomonadati > Pseudomonadota > Betaproteobacteria > Burkholderiales > Comamonadaceae > Rhodoferax > Rhodoferax sp. GW822-FHT02A01. Next base: position 3,265,040 of record NZ_CP152376.1, on the reverse strand, counting down.
AGTGCTTTTGACATTTCATTTGACCCAGGTTAACTAAGCACCACATCTTTTTGAGAACGCTCCGTAACCCTACCCCCATAACCCCCAAAAGGTAGCTACTGCCTGCGCCGAAGTCCATCCCGATACAGCAAGCCGCCAATCTCCCCCAGTACGGCGAGATCATCCTCAGTAAGCCTGTCCTGGTTTGCCTCTATCCAGGCTGCGAGCATGCCGATGGCATCGCCCGCAGTGGCTTTGCTCCCTTGCATGTCGAGAATCTCGGCCCGCTGCTGGAAAAGAGCGATTAGGGGATGGATCATTTGCAGCACTCCTTAAGTTCCCATTTGTCCTTCGCCTTGGCTTCCTCTCGGGTCTGCCGTTGCATATTGCTGGGATCATCCGCACCACCACAGGCCAGCGCCTTGATGTGGTCGATGACGTAGCCAGGACATGGCAAACGATGCTCACCGGTGGCCGGGCAGGCTTGCTGGTTGACGAAGGCGCGGAGGGAGGCTTTACTTCGCTGATACGCTGCCAGAGCACTGGAATCACCCCAAACGCTTAGACCAATCGCAGTAAGGAAAAACTTACTTCTTCGAAGCATTGGGCTTTATTGGAGGCCCAGGCGGCAATGCCACTTGTTCATCTGGGTACGAGACCTCTGCCAAAGAATTCTTGTCCCAATAGCTTAGTGACTGGAGTATTTCCTTCTTACACACAGCACCCTCGAGTTCAGCACACATTAGTTTCCAGATTCTGCCAGTCTGCGTGTCAAGAACATACTGATCTGATCTGAAATTAGAAATTTGTCCAAAAACAAACCGCCCCTGCCCACTACTCAAGACTGTCCCTGGCTCTGCGTGTGACGAGCACAAGGTACACAAGAGGGTTAGGGAAACACAAATCTTCTTCATAAAATCTCCCCTTCTTGAAGATTGAAGCACTCTAATGGATAGCTAAAGCCCACTGACTCTATTTGTTGCCACGGACAACGCCAACTTTACCGACGAGATCCGGATACGTTGTCCTGTTTTCCTCGTCCAATTCAAAACCCTTATGTAGACAGAATTGACCCACGTGGTCTACGAGCGCAAAGAAATCGGCAATATCAATGTCGCGCCTATAGTGCGGTCTCGGGTGTCTCCGGAGCGCTCCAGGGTAACCATCGTCAACAAGGTCCGTTTGGTGAAACTCCCAGTCGCTGTGTGCTGCCGCCTTTTGGCGCCGCTCAAGAACCTTATGGTGAAGTGACTTTAGCCCCTTCTGATTGGCGAACATTTGTGAATTCTTGATACCAATCAACGGAATGGCATGGCCATCGGATTTTGAATCCACGAATGATCTTGAGTAACAAACTAAGGCAGCAATGAACAGACCCTCTGTCGCCATAAAGAAGTGCTCGAGGCTCTCTGAGTCATGCTTGCTTTCAAGTTCTAAGATCGCCATCAGATAGCCCCGTGCATCGCGCATGTCTTGGAACGCCAATTGAAAACGATTTGCCTCCTGCATTGAAATTGGCAATTCATTCATTTGATTGTTTTCCAATTTTGTGCAGAATTGATGCACACTGATCTTTCATACAGGGACGACTTAGAACATGCTCACTAGAATTCTGACTTTGTGCATCATGGCGGTTCTATCACTGGCATGCCATGCACAAGATTACACCGTGGGTAGCTGGGCCGTAGTGAAGTCCTTGTCTGGCATTCAAATTGCTAAGGCAAATACTGGAGACAACGCCGCAGGTGTAATGTGCATTCTTGCCACAGACAGGTGCTTCGCATATGCAGGACTCGGTATCGATTGCGTGGAAAATGCTCAGTACCCCCTGCTAGTTAACACTGCAACTGGCGCATTTTCTTCCTCGGCAAGTTGTAGGCATCTAAGCGCCAATGCACCGATTCTTGAGATTGATGATTTTGATCGAATGATCCAGGCATTTGAATCTGGCGGAGAAATCGGCATTGTCACGCCAATGCTAAACGGCCAATTTAAGGTTGCAAGGTTCAGCACGATCGGAGCGACAGCCGCCATCAGAGATGCCAGAGCAAACCCAAGAAGGAAGATTCAACCGAACAAACCCTCAACAGCATCCACTGAATTTCTGTAAAAAGGTAAAGGAACCGTGAGAAAACAATATGCAGATTGAACGGCTCATTGCAACCGCCATCGTAGTGAGCGTAATCGGCCCACTCTTCTGGCTGGGAATCAACTCTCTTGAGAGTTACCTGATCAAGAGGGGGGTGAATATCGCTGGGCTGGATTTATTCAGCCGTCAAAGCTGGCGTGAGTACCTGGTCCGCCGTCGCGCCAGCCGACGGGATGAGCATGCTGGAGCGCAGAAGCGACTGGATCAATAGATTCTTTGCTGCAGGGCTGTTCGTCATAAAAGAAGGCACGGCATTGGACATGTAACTCGCAGCCGACTGCGGATTCAGCAAAGCATCAGCCAATTTGCTTTGCATGGTGTCATTGGCACCGTCATAAATCCAGCTAAGAGGTTTGCCGCCAATGTTGGTAACCAACCCCATGGCACTCGGTATGCCGGACTGAGATGCAATGTTTTGCATGGCCAACTTCTGCACGGTGTCAGAGCCAACACCTCTGCCCAAGTTCTCAGCGTTCTTCACCCGGGCCAAATCACCTGCGACACCATTGAGCGTGTCCATTTGGGCAGGCGTCATGGTGTTACCCCACGTGGCACCAGGAAACCCAGTGGCGCGAGCAGGCAAACCATCATCAGCCAAGGCCTGCGCAAAAGCGTTTGCTCGCTCCTGTCCAAGCATTCCATGATCAGTAAGCGCAGGCAGCACCTTGTCTCGCAGTGCCTGCCCTACCTGCATCTGGTTGATCGGCACACTCATGTCCTGGTACAGGCTGTTTGCAGCGCCATACAGGGGGCTAATCTGTTCCAGGCCATCATTGAATTGGCCGGTCAGGTACTTCAGTGCCCCGGCCTTGGCTGGGTTCTGTTCGGCATCGGCCATTCCACTGAGGGCAGTTTTAGTCCAATGAAGACCATTTACAACCGTGCCGTTGTCCATTGGCGCGCCGTAAATGTTGGCAATGTCCCGGGCGTCCTGCAACGCTTTGGCGGGCACTCGGGCTTGCATGGCAGCAATATTCGCTTGAGCCTCCGGAGTAAAAACCCGGGGATCTGGCCCGACTTGGTTTGCATAACCATACGTACTGTCTGCCACCGTCTTACGCATGTTGATGGCGTCATCGAGCGCGGTCTGCGTACCGGCAACACTGTCCACAGCGTCTTTTCTGGCAAGGGCCTGTGCCAATTTCCGATTCGTGTAGGCTTGAGGATTCACTGCGGCTGCTGAGCGCTCAAGTGAGGCGATTCCGCCGTTCTCTGCCACTTGAGCGGCTGTCGGGAGTGAGCCAGGCACCAGCGGCGCAGCACCCTTGAGCCGTTGGATAACGCTTTGCACATCGCTACCGGCAACCCGGTTTAGCGTTCTGCCAATGATGGCATTCTGCCCAGCCTGCCAGAAAGGCTCTGCGGCTGCATAGGCGGTCTTTGCGGCAACTCCCAAGGCTGGCATTGTCGCGCCTGCTGCGCCATTCCATGCCGCGCCCTCCAAGCGATCTTTGGCTGACCCGTACGAGAGAAGCGAAGGAAGTGCCGCCGCAGTTGCTTGCCTGACCATGTTTGCGCCGAGGGTCGCACCCCCACCAGCGGGGACGACCATAGACGGCAATGCTTCCCCGACACCGGTAGAAAATGGGCGCGCCTGTTGCAAAGGTGCATAGGCACGATCATCATCCGCCGCAGCCTGCGCCAACTGATTCTGAGCTTTGGTGTCTCCGGTTACACCGTAGTAGATCTGCTTTGCGCCCTTACCAATCCGGTCAAAAGTTCGACCAGCCCCAATCAAAATCGATTGCAATGCGCCCGGGTCTTCAAATGGTACGGCGCTGGAAACGGCTGGTGTGCTGTCCCAAGACGATCCGGCCCCACCCGTAGGAGCTGCCGAAGACGCAGGCGTTTGATCCCATGAAGAAGCCATTTATTGCACCCAGTTGTTTGCGTGGAATTGGTTGTATTTCTGTCCAAAGGCTTTTGCAGCCGCGCCAGACGGGTCTGACCTCATCATCTGAGACTTGAACGCTGCCTTCTCGTCCGGCGACATGCGGTTGAACTGAAACACCCGAGGGTCATACGCATCAGACCAGGCCTTCTGTGCAGTGAAGGCAGGGTTCGGATCGCCAGCAGCCTTAGCGGCCTGATATGCGTTCTGCATCACCTGTGCGCCAGCCGGAACCGCATCAATCTGCGAAAGCACGTAATTGATAGCGCCCCGCAATGGCCCCTTGTTCATCAAGTCCGCACTGGGTTGACCATGCATGAACTGATCAAAACGGGAATCTGATCCAGTATTGCCGTTCACGCCTGCGGAAAGTGAAAGCGCGTTGTTCAAGAACTTGGTGAGCGTCTGATAGTTCTCTGTTGGCGTCTTCGCAACAGGCAAGCCCATATTCTGCAAAGTGGCGGCAAGACTGAATGCCTTGCTGGTTCCAGGACCAGTCGATGTGTTGTCCAATGCGGACAGGGCCGATTCAAGACCGGCACTAGCCTGTTTGGCCTGCACCACGTTTTGCGGAAGAGCGGCAAACGACTTACCTGCCGCCTCGTTGATCTGGTTGTCCGTGACAGAAGGCCCGGTAGTGCCTGATTGCACGCGCGACTGAATGGGTCCTTGAGCAGATGCAGGAGCCGGTGAAGGCATTCCAGTTGGCGCAGATGTAGCTTGGGGAGGCATTGGACCGGAGGCACCGCCGCCAGCAAGATTGCCGCCCCAGTTGGTATTCTGCCCAGTGGCTGTCGGAACGGTAAATATCGTGTTCGCTTGTTTGGCGCGTTGTTCTGCACCCTCAATGCCAGCGTTGGCACTGGAGTACCCGCCTAATGCTTGGGCTCCAGTAGGCGAAGTAACACCGCCACTGGTGATGAACGTGGGCGCGATTCCGGGCGCGGTCTTCGGGTTGTACGCAATGGGCGACCTCGTGAGTGGGTTGATCGACAAATCACCCTGCCCCACGCTAACCGGTGCGACATAGTTCTCCTTTTGGATTGCAGCGTCCAACTGTGCCGCCTGCGGACTTCCATCAATAGCAAGACCGCGAGCCAATTGAAGCTTCTGCAATGGCGTCATGTTCTGCGTCTGCAAATTGCTTACCGTCGATGCGCCAATCAAAGGATCATTTGCATTTTTCTGCTCGGTGGTGGGCAGACTCGCAGTAACTGCACCCTCGCCAAACTTGGCCGCAATCTGGGGAAACATGGCATTAACCGTAGGGTCAGCGGCAACAGAAAGCATCCGGCTTGGCAGACCGGTCGTATTTGCTCCGGCCACGAGCGGGCTTCCACCAGAAGATGCTGGAGGTGCACTGGACGAATTGGTAACCTGCACTGGAGCGGGCGCATTTGAGGGCGTCGAATTGGGCAATCCGTCATTCGCCTGCGTTGGCGGCGTGGGGGTAGGCGATTGACCTCCAACAGCACCTTGCAACTTCGCCAGAGCGTTGGCCATCGCGTTGGAATACATCTGCCCTTGCTGGACGCCAATGTCTGCGGCCTGTTGGTCGTTCTTCTGATTCATCTGACCAGTTAGATAGGCCTGCGCCAAGCGCGTGAGTCCCTGACCCATGGTGTACGGAACCACGCGCCCAGAAACCTCTTGCGTGCCCATATCTGGAGACATGGTTTGCTGCATCAACGCCTGCGCCATTGCTCGATTGCGGGCGAGCTGCTGCTGCTTAACGAGCAAGTCGGAATAGCCTTGCGGATTTGATCCCGACAGAGCGGCGATCAGGGCCGGTGATACTGATGTGTCTGCCATTACGCCACCTTCGAATAGTCAACTGCCTTGAAACCATTGGGCATGAAATGGACCGCACTCGGATCAACCTTTTCGACTTCTTGCGCCATGACGCCCATATACACTGTCGGATGACCTTTGTAGCGATAGGTATAGACAGGCAGTCCACCATCGGTACTACCAACGCGCTTGATGTCTGTTTTCAGACGAATGTCTGACGCCGCCGCTGCCGCCATTGCGTTGCCAAGAATGTAAGAAGACCCAAGGCTAAACAAACCGTTGGTGAAATTATTGTTAGATGCCTGGTTGGCGTTGTACCCGGCCAATTGCGCGTTGTACTGATTCTGATAGGCTCCCGCGATATTTGCGGGGCTAGATCCAACCGTCGCTGGGTTTGAAGAGGAAGGCATCGCAATGGACTGGTTATTCAGCCCATTGAAATTAGACAGCGCCTGCTGCTGTGCGCCCAAGTTCTGATTGAACGCCGTATTCCCGGCTTGAATACCCGTAAGTACAGACTGCTGCGCCAAGTTGTCATTCTGGTAGGCCTGCTGGCGTGCCAGGTTGTCCGACGCGGTCTGGTAAGCCTGAGAACCCGGATCAGTAATCCCTTGCGCTGCCATTTCTGACTTTAGCGCCTCAGACTGTTGCTGCTGCTGCGGAGCAATCAATCCATAGGCAGAATCGTATGCCGCTTTCGTGGCTTGCTGGTTGATACCCTGGGGATTGATGGGATTGGTTAGCAAGGAGCCAGAATTTCCAAGCGCTTGGCCCGCCAATCCAGTTGCATAAGACTGATTACCCTGCTGATTGTTAAGCGCTTGTTGCGAACTCCCGTTAAGAGAGGTCTGCTGGCTGTAGATCGGCGCGCCAGTCGTTGGGTCTGTGCCTGTTACCGTGTACGAAGTCGATCCAAGTGGGCCGCTTTGGTTGACATTATTCAGCCGCGCATTGAATGAAGCCGTGTTGTTATTCAGTTGCTGCTGTGCCGCTGAGGTCGTCCATGGATCAGGCGCACTCGGAGCGCTGCCACCAGAAGATTTGCCCATTATGTTTTCTCCTATTTCAGTTCTTGGCTTCGTGAGGCTGAGCCCACGGAATGAAGACAATTTTTTCTGCAACTTCCGGATAGGAAATGACGTGCAGTGAGTTCGGCAAGATGATGTTGAACGTACGGGGTGCGGTGTAGACCTTCACGCCGCTATCCACCATTTCAGAAACCGCTCCGGGAAAATTCAGGTTCAGGATGTCCAGAACCATCGCTCGAAAAAGGGTGTCCATGCCCTTTGCTTGCTCGGGAGTTATGTCGAATTCCTCGCTCGGATCAAAATCACCACTTGCAGTCCACATGGTTCGAATGAACGGATCGTTCGGAAGTGGCACGAAGCTCGGAACCATTCGTGCGGTAAATCCTTGTTGACAGGCTAGGTGTTCCATCGCGTCCTCAATGTGCTGTTTCATGCGATTCGGCCCACGGAAGCATTACCAGCTTCTTGGCGACCGCCAGATCAGCAGAGAACTCCATGGACGGATTTCCGATGAAGAAGAAGCCAGGCATTGCAAACACCTTCGCACCCGCCTCAAACAACGAACTAACCATCGCTGGATCGTGATCAAGCAATATCGAGGCGACCATTTGCCTGTACAGAGCATCACGAGTTGCAGCCTGTTCTGGCGTCAACTGAAACTGCACGCACGGGTCCTCACCAAATCCGGAAGTCCAAGGCGTCAGGATGAATGGATCATCCGTGCGCAATAAGTCATTCATGTTTGGTTTCATGGTCTCTTTCAACTTTTAGAAGATTTCGCAGGCTCACCAGAGTTGCGCAACATCATGTTCTTGACGTTGAGCCACGGTGCAATGAGCCGGAATACCTTCTGTGTAACTATTGGTCGCATGTCATGCATCCATCAAGTTACGTTCAATGAACTGTTCGACATCACGCTGGCGGTAACGTATGCGACCACCTATGCGGACATAAGGAAGATGAACACTTTTCTTGCTGCGCCAGAATGAAAGCGTGGATTCCTCCACACGGATCTGGTGCGCGCATTCTGAAGGGGTCAAGAGCGAGTGGTCGCTGTTTGATGTCTTCATGTTCTCCAAACCTTTCTAATCGAATAGGACATGTTCGAACGATATCGACGGCTTCAATAGTTCCCAATAAAGTCCGGAACACTGATGTTATTTATCAGTACTTTGCGGAACTTTTTCCGGAACTACATTTCCATGAATGACGGTTCCTTCCTATGAATCGAGGAGGCTGCAGGTCTGTGAGGTTCTTCGCCCAATCGCCCCAAAGTATGTAGCGATCGATCAATGCCTGCAGATTTAGATCAGGGTCATCTTGCTGAGCGCGATTAATGATTTCTTGCACAGCCTTGCTGGGGTAGTAATCAAAGCGTGTCTTTTCAGGTGTTCTCATGATTGCCTTTCATTCCGCCCAGGCAAAGCACAGGCCAGCCCCAGTTGCACTCAGTTCAGAAATGGCTCGATTCTGGAAATCTTCAAAACTCTCTCCAGGATTTCGAGCAACACTTTCGTCGCCCTTGCTAATACGTGTGTATCCGTTTTTATCCACTTGCATGCCGCAAATCAGGATGCTTACTTTTTGCGGACTAGCAGCATTTTCCAGAGCTGCGATACGTCGCTCGATAGACCCTTTATTTGGCAGCATTGAGACGCTCCTCCAACGCAGCTAAGCGCTTTTCAATTTCTTCCGACTGAGTGAGGCCTGCGACGGTGTTCAACCCCATTAGCAGTTGGGACGCTTGCTGAGGAATGATTAACCCTGCCGCCGTGGCCTTCACGATTGCCTCAGCACGCTCCACAAGGTTGCCATCTGGTATTTCGAAAGGCTCGATTGGATCAATGGCTTTGAGGGCTGGCGCACAGCGCTCCAACAGCAGACGGGAAGCGGCCACATCCCCACCCAATGCGCGCTCTGTCATCACCGTGATGATTTGCGGTATATGCTCTGCAATCTGCTCACGCAAGATCGTTGATTTCAGCTTCCCGGGCTTACGGCCTCTAGGGTTACCAGACTGCCCTGGCTTGAACTTGGTATCTGCCTTTTTTTCCATACGTACTCCTGCTAGCGGCCTGCCAAAACAGGCGGGTAGGTTTCGTGAAAATGCTTTATGAGGTCGGGCCAATGCTCTGCAGGTGTGGCCAACACTTCATCGCGCATCGCTTCTCGGGCGGCTTGCGAGTCCTTGAAGTGATCGCATGCCAGCATCGCTGCAGCCACTAGCCGCATTGCGTCTTCTGTTTTGAAAATGTCCACAGTAGGAACACCCAAAACCCCCATAAGGTCGCCTCTATCCACGCAAAGGCTTGTCACACCAGCCCCCATAACACCCATAAGGGGGCTTTTGGGGGTTTTGGGGGTAGGTACTTGGGGCTTTCGTGAAAAATGAACGGCTGCTCGCTCTGCCCACTTGTTCATTTGGCGCTCCTGGCAAGTGGGTTGATTTGGTAGCGAATAGTCGGTCTGCCGTCAGTGATGGCGTCGTATGAAACAACCCATCCAGCGTCTTCAAGGATGCGCAAGGCGTTTTCAGCATCGGCGTGTGATGTGATGCCAGCCCATCCCTTTTTGTAGAGTTCCCGTGCCGAGAAGTGGTCGTGGAGCTTTCCGGAGGCAATGCGACGGGAAACCATCTTGGCTGCACTGACCTTGCCGACTTCCACCAGGCCATAGATGCGACGAGCATGCCCAGCCAAATACTCACACCAAGCAGCAGCACGCACGGCACTTTCGAACTGCACCGGACCGACATTGCCCTCTGCCAGATGCAGAATCAAGGCAATCGCGCAGAACAGCTTCTCGAACTTGCCGAAGTGCTGTTGCATCAGCGGGTTCTGCTCCTTGGCGATCAACTCTCGATTCAACTCGGTTGACCATTCGATAAAGAGAGCTTGTGCCTCGTCATCAAAATGGAAGAATGGAATCTTGGCGAAGTCGTCCTGTGGTCTGGCTCCATCCTGCACAGGATCAAACGCTGCGAGACGGTCAATCACATCTCTAACGGCCTCACGAGCACCCTGAACGGGGTAACGGTCGCGCCACTCCCACTCAACGGCCTCCGGGAACACGAGAACCTGGAACCGCTGGATACGTCCATCGTTATCAAGGCTGTTGGTGATCTGGGTAAGGTATCGCTCCAGCAGATCAGGCTGAATGCCGCCAAACACGCTCAGGCAAAGATTTTTTACATGCTGACTACCGCGACCAATGCGGTCCACGTCAAAGCTGCCTGTGCCGTTCCAGCCTTCAAGATAAAAGGCCTTGTCACCCTCTCGCCCTTCCCGTTCCCAGCTTGACAGCAATCCAATCAGTTCGTCACGCAGTACCAAGATGCCAAACTCGTTGTGAGAAAGAATGTCGGCAAGCTTCTCAACTGTGGCGTCGTTGCTTTTGAACCGGCGCGGGTGAGGCTTTTCGGGCGGCATCAAAGCCTGCATATCAGCAACTGCGGCAGACATCTTCAAACCGTCTGTCTTGGCCCCGCTTGCAGCCTGCTTCATGCTGCTCTTTATCGCGGCCTGCTGGGCGTCGTAGGCAGCACTTTCCGCCTCGTATACCTTTTCCCGCTCTCCCAGCAGTTCGGCCTCTTTGGATTCCAGACGATCAAGGAAACGCATTGCCACATTCATGGCTGGTGTCTTCTTGGACGATGGGTAACCGACAACTCCCCCGAATAGGTTCGGGGTAACAATCCAGTCATCACGGCGCTTGGGCTTGATTCCACATTTGGCCCCAACAACAGCACCCAAAACCACCAAAAGGGCAGATGCGATGGAGTCTGGGGGGCACGGCATCCGATCTGCTTCATCCAAGACGAAGTCCTTCAGGATGGGCGGCAACAATGCATCTGCTTCAAACGGTGGCGCTAGAGGAAGGTCAGATTTGATTTCTTCCGGCTCAGACCACACCGGTTCGATTGCAAGCTCATCGTCCAAAGCTCCAACCAATTTGTCATAGTTTTCAAAGGTCACTGGAATTCCTTTTGAATCTGGTCAATGCGACGAGCTGCAACGCGCACCCGGCGCAGGTCAGACTCAGTCAAGACGACGCCGTTGTGCACGTTGTGTCCGGCAATTGCGATCAGGTTGGACTCGACTGCGAGCACCTGCAGCGCCTTAATTGGCGGTAAGGACGTGGGCTTGCGTTGAATGGCCGGCTTGCCATCCTCCACCCACGCGCCCAGGGCCTTGGCTGCTTCGATGAATTCCAGGCCATTGCGCTTCATGTGATATGCGAGCACATCGCCTCCACCTTCCATGCAACTCATGCATTTCCAGCTACCACTTACCTTGTGGATCCGCATGGTTTGGCGTCCGCCATGAAACTGGCAGATCGTTGATACCCATACCTTGCCTTTTGGCATCGGCACGCCTTGGGATTCAAAGTAGCTCACGGGGTCTGGGAGGCGTTCACGTTCAAATGCCATCGCTCTGCACCTCCACCTTTTCGCCTCCTCCGATTTGCTTTAGGAATGCGCCTACGGCTCCCAAGTCAGCAAGATGGCGAGCCATTCCCCAACGTGTCGCGAAATAGCTGTGTGTGCCGTTCGGGACCGGGGTGCGATTGAGTACGTGCCCACGCAATGCGAACTCAGCCTGAAGCGTGGCAAATGCTTTGTCTTCTTCCGGACTCATTGCATTCCTCCAATCTGACGGAGGTAGATTTGCGCGGCGCGAAGATCAGGCAATGTGCGTGACATGCCGAGCACCGGAGAAGAGACAAGCAATGTGTCTCCACTCAGCGGGTACAGCCCCAGCCCCATGGCCATGTATTGGCGTGCGAGCCGGTTGAACAGGTTCGGAATCTCCGGAACCATTTGTGACGGGCATTGGTTGCCGCTAGAATCGCGCTGCTGTGTATCTTGAGAAGCCGTCGAATTGCCTGCCAGGGCGTTGACGGCTTTCTCATTTGGGCCGTTGGCACTGGGGCACATTCAGGCCCCCTTAGTCTGTTGAGATTTGAGCCATGCCCTTACGGTTCCGACTTTCCACGCAGTGGTGCGCTCGGACAGTTTGCATGGTTGCGGGAAGTCACCCGCCTTGCACTTTCTCCAAAGAGTTGCCGATGACCATGGCACAACGTGCGGGATTAGCTGGGCCTGACGTATGTAGCCCGCATCGGGCAAGTCGTCAAAGGACGTAACGGTATTTGTAGACACTTACTGCACCTTTATGAAGTTAGGTGCATCAATGTTCTATCGTTAGCCCTTAAACCTCACGATATGCAATTCAGAATTAACTACCGCTTATGTTGCCAAGCAGCGCGTTGAACAGCTTGTAGTCACTTTCCAAAGTGTGCTGCGACTGGTTTTCAATGTCTGCAAGTTCGGCGCAAATATCTTCTATGGACTGCTCCGAATTTCGGTGCCGCTCCCACACGCGCATTCCTCTCAACAGACTGTCCTCACGTGTTTTTAAACTTGACTTGGGACCTCTCTTGCCAAAACTTGAAAGGTTTAGAGCAACGTCTGCAGTTACGCGCTTTTGACTTCCGGAATCGCCTACATATTCCCCAATTCTTTCAAAGCATTCGACCAAATAGTCGAGCAATTCTTCATCAAACTGAGTGTGTAACCCAGAGGGTTTGTTATGTGGAACGCGAGTCCCATCTGGATTTCGTTTGAATCTCAGATTGGGAATGGGATTTCCGTGGAAATCTACCTTTTGAGTTCCGTCGGAATTCAGCTTGTAAGTGCCATCCGGCTCTTGCTGACGGTTTTGATTAACCGTTGCGCAGAATTCTTTGATCAAGGTTTTTGCCGCATCAGCATCGTTCGCCTTTGCCTTCTCTATATTACGTCTGACAATGGACGCACTCGATGCGGATTTCATTGATCACCCCTTCAAGGTGTCACTTCAAAAAAGAACCCCAGCAGGCGGGTTGAAGATTCCCGCTCTTCGGTTCGCGGTCCTAGCTGGAGCGAACTCGTTAACTCAGCATGCCACTGAATGCCCGTTTCAGGGCGTCCAGATCTGGTTCATCGCCTTCGTCTTTACCATGCAAACGCTGCGCATAGTAAATGACCTCTGACAGTGTTTTGATGCGGGCCATGATGCCGTGAAATATCGGGCGGTCATCGTCTTGGCAGACATTTGCAGCGGCCTCTGCCAGCTTGAAAATTTCAAAGTTCGCTTTTCGTGATAGCTCTAGGCGGGTCGCGCTTTCATCGATTCCAACCTGAGCGCACAAATTGTCTCTAGGCATGGGTCACCTCGCCATCTCGAAACGCAATCAACACCGCAACATCGTCTATCTTTTCTTTTGCCGCGAAGTTGTGCAATTGCTCGTCGGTAACACGGCTCCCGATTGCAAGATAGTTCGGACCATCGATGTCCCCGCTTATGCCTCCTGAAGTCTCAGGGTAGTGAGGAGCAATGCGCTTGTCTCGGACAGATACAAGAACGACGTCACCTCTGCGCGAGGCAACCACAGTGTCTTTCTTCGTCCTTTGGAATGATTCGGTTGTCATTTTTTACTCCTAGTGCCGCGCTAGACTGCATGCACATGCGGTGTGTGCGTGTGACCGCTCAGCCAAGCGACCGGCAAAGTATTTGGCCATGACACCATTTACGAGCTTTTCATAGGCTTCGTACCCTTTCTCTTGCTCTTCCATATCCCTTCTTCTAGCCATAAAAGCATCAAAGGCATCTTGGGAGGGGAGCACTATTGATCGGCGTCCGATGCGCTTCAATACCCTGGATTGCCATTTTTCCGTCTGTTCGTCGGTCTCCCCTGGGCGCGCGACTCGGACAATGACGCCGCTTGAAAAGATCGTTGCTCGGTTGAGCGTTTGAGCGTTAGACATGGGCTGCACTCCTCTTAGCGGAATTGCGTTTTCGTACTACCTTGAGTTGCTCAATGCCTCCCTCGTCGTCACGCAATGGAATAAGGGATGCATCTTCGTATGGCATGGACATGACAGGCGGAAATTCGCAGATCTTCACACCTTGACGCCACATTGAACAACGAAGAGGTTGTCCAAGTGCGGCCACTACCCATGAGGGACCTTTCCCCATAATCCAATCCGAATGCCCAGAGATGTCCTCGCCGGGGATAAACCTTCGCACAATCACAACAATGCGCCCTTGGTTCAGGCTCCCGCCTTTTGAATGAATTCGTGCACGATCTCCAGGTTTGCATCGCGTCGCATTTGAGTGCGCTACATTTCGACTAGCCATTCTTGAACTCACTTTCATTTATGGTCAGGGCCTGTGTGGTGTTGTAGCGCCATCCAGGCCCGCCGCCCCCGCATGAACCGGTGCGGGGATTGCCGGTTACTCACTCTTTCTCGTCGTCAATCTTCTTGCGCACCCAAGGCGAACCACCCAAGCGCTTTAACTTGTCCTTTTGGCTGTTTGCCATGCGTATGGTGACTGGCACTGTTTCCTCACCAGACTTCAATGGTTTGCGGCCTTGGCCTCTGCCTGGTCCGCCATGTTGCTTGGGTTTGTCTGTCATTCTTGTTAATGTATTCGTTTTTCAAAATATTGCAAGCACCTTTTCGGTTGCTTTGTCAGTGCCGACTGTGGCTGATGGGTTGCGACGGCATTCCGATTGCTGAGATACTTCGACAGTCAGGAAAGCAGGGAAGGACGCCTATGGAACCTGAATTCGATTTTGATTTTCTAACCCCAGAATACCTGCTTGAAAAGGAGGAACTCTCTCGGGTCAGAGCCATCCGCAGGCGGGTCAAGGCATTAGAGATCAAGAAGCAAGTGTTGACCGAATTGAAGAGTCCTGGCCATGAGAAGCGAATAGCACGGGCCAACCTTGGCATTTCCAATTTGGACGCGGAACTTGAGCTAATTTCCGAGCGGGTGTTGAAGAGAGAAGTAGGACTAGAGCGCTACATGGTGATCCATATCGTGCGTTACGGCGGGACAGAACGTAGATTGCAGGTTCTTTGTTTTAGCGTTATCGATAGGGGTATTGGAACGAGATTGACTTGGGAACTCACAGGCAGGTCATTGCGCAAGAATCAAACTCTTGGCTCAAGGCATGAGGGGCTATGCATAAATTTTGCAAAGATTTACCGCAGAACGCTTGATGGCTCATGGGTTCGATTGCACCCCAAAGAGGAACATCAATGAACTTACCACCAAAAGATCTCCTGTATGGTGTCGCTCCGAGAATCCTCATAGATTGTGCTTCTCAGCTCCATGAGACGGGCGAAGACTTCTCATTGGAAGATTTTTGCAAAGCAATAGGCGCCCCATCGCACGAGGCCATGCCAGTAATAGATCAGTTGGTGAAAGATGGGTTCATGATTGCCATAGGCGTTGACAAGAGCATGTTTCAGCCAACCAAAAAGATGGCGCAGCTCGCGTTAGCTAAGGTTACAAACGGAATCTCTCGTCACCAAGCCGATCAATTTTTAATTGAAGTCCTACAGAAAGCTCACTTAATTAACAGCGATCCAGACACCTATCAGTTCCATGTTGGTTGCATCGTAGTATTCGGATCTTATTTGGGTGACAAGGATATCCTGGGAGATTTAGACTTGGGCGTATCGCTCACATCGGTTGCAAAGAAACGCGAAGAAGACAACAGGTGGACACTTGAGCGGATCCGGGAAAGCATTTCTCGAGAGAAAAGAGTAATGTCACACTTGCGATTGCGCAGGCCTGCTTTTATCAGTCTGCATGGTCTTAGTGAAGTATTGAGTCTAGAGACTCCGTACAGAGTAGTGTTCGGCACCTTGCCGGAAGTTGGCTAGGCGATATGGCATACAGAATTGTTGAAATCTCGACTATCCAGGACTTCCTTTCGGTTCCCAGTGAAGACTTGGGAGCCTGCCTAAAGGCATTTCAAGCCCACATTGAAAAAGTCAAATTGGAAATGACAGATGCTCGCCACCTGGGTGCTTCTCAAGTGACCGCCATGCGTTGCTTCACATGGCAAAGAAGAAGCACGGACAGATCAACAGAACGTCCCGTTGTAGTTACTGGCAGTACCGCACTTCGAGATTTAGGCGTGAAGCCTGCCGCTGTCTTTCGTCTTCGCGAATTGAATATTTACTGCCTTGAAGACTGTTCAGAAGTAAGCCAGGATGAGCTGATGGCAACCCCCGATATTGGACATAAGACAGTGCTTTCGATTCGCGAAAGCCTCAATGCAATTGGAATGGATTTTAAGGAGCACCCAAATCCGCGTCGTGCAGCCAATAATAGGGCGCGGTTGCTCAGAAATGTGCCGCTATCCGAAAGGGGGAAATCGATCAACGCCACTTCCGAAATTGCTCAGCTCGGACTAACAACTTCAACATTTTCTCGGTTCAGCAGGTCGAACATAAACACAGTTGGACAGCTTCTAGACCTGCGCGTAAGTGACTTGAGCAGCATGTTTGGCTCCAGTGGCCTCAGGGAAATCACACAGACTCTCGATGCCCTCGGATTAACTCTTAAGGCGAATCCATCCATGCTAGAGCAGTGGAGATACGGATTGCGCACGAAAGAAGATATGCCGCTTCCTTCGGATAGGGCACCTATCACCGAGTTACGTCCTTGGATAGGTTCGTCAGCAGATGCCTACAAAAGACACGGGCTTGACACCGTTGAAGATCTAAAGCACTTTTTTACCGATAGGAATGAGCGCGTACGAGGTGTTGGCGCCTACACATTGAGAAGAACCATTGATTTCCTTGCTGCCCATTACGGCATCACAAACTTTGCCCACCACCCCTGAACGTACTCAGAGCAAACCAATTCCTCTCCCTCTCGTATGCTCTCGATCTGGTAACCCTGCAGCAACAAGCCGCCCTCCGTCATCTTGACTAGGCGCACATCGAAAAGCGGATAGAGGACGCCTCTGCGGTGTTGATCGGTGTGGTCAATGAGCCTGGCCGCGAGTACATGTCGCTTTGCGTCTCCAACGACCATCGGCTCGACCAGCAGAATTCCGGCGTATTGCTGTGCTGCGGCCATCTCTTCCTTGGAGCGACGCACACCGTTGACGTGGGCTGGGACAACTGTAAATAACAACATGTCATTTTATACAGCCAACCAAGACAAATGCACAAGAATTCGTGAAAAAGCCCACCAAATGCTGACTTGTTTACCAGAGAACCTGCACATGTTGATCGTTTTTGGTGTTAAATCTCGCTATGTTCTCTCGGTTCTCTTATACGCACACCACCCATACTCACTTCAAGGCTGAGGATGCGGGGCAGTTGCGTCATAAGGAACCTAGTGTGCCAAAGTTCGACTTGGGTCGAATGAAAAGAGCGCTGTCCACCGATTCCACGGTAATCCCGCAAGGAATGTCGGCTGAAGAAATTCGACAATTTATTCTTGAATCGGTAACAAGCGCTAAATGACATTTGTAGTCAGTTTCAAAGCGCAGTTCGCACAAGAGTTCACCAGGTTTCCACCTGACCAGCAATTAAAAATTACCGAATTCATCGGTAAGTTTCAGTCCGTAGGGCTAGTTGACTTCAGTCAGTACCCTGGAAAGATAGCTCCATCATGGAGCAGCTTGTCTCCCGGTGATCCAAAGTACGCTTACGCTTACACAAATTCACTTTGGCACTATCACATCGGTCTGCCCGTTTATGTTCAACAGCATCCGAAATACCAAACCTCGGACTGGGTGTTGCACTTTCAATGGGTTGGGCAAGGACATCGAATCGACTTAGTGGACCTCTATCAACATCACAACTGGAAAGGCGAGTTCTATCTCCCTCCAGAGAGCGCTTTGCAATCCGACACGGAACCCGCAGAGGAGTAGTAGCCGCGTCGCTCGCCCACTCCCCTGAATTCCAAACTTGTTTACACGGCTAAGAACCTCAAGAAGAACTCCATTTGCAGCTTGAATCCTCTGAAGTTGAAAACCGTCGTCAATGGCCCGCTCTAACTCGATCCAAACGGTTGAGTAGTGCCGAGCAGCGTCTACGTTGATGTATGGCCTTTAGATATCTTGACTGGCCCGAACCGGCGCAAGCGTAATTTTCAATCATTGGCCTTGCGCTTGTGGACCCGAATTTTGGGCTTCTTCTCGGCCCATGCCATCACTTCCCCAGTGCGCCAGGCTGTGATTCGCGCGGAGAGCTTATAAGGCGCTGGAAACGTACCTGCATTGACCATCCGCCAAAGGGTCGCCGAGCTGAATGGAACGATGTGGGGAATCAGTCCAGCCTGACGGATGTATCCCGCTGCAGGCATGTGCATCATCAGTTCCTGCAGACGCTCCTTGATTCCTTGGGCGTGGCCGTCTTCCGCCTTTTGGGTGTTTTGGGGGGATGCTTCGGGGCGGTTATTGAAATTCATGAGAGATTCGCTTTCGCAGTTGAGAAGACTGAAGTCTCTCTAAAGCTCAAACAAAAGTCGCCACCTCCGCTCAGCAGAATGTGCACTCCGCTCAGCGCAATGCAATCGGCTCTCACGCGGCCCGGATGGGAACCACCTTGTCCTTTATTGTCTTCTGGTCCTTGTCACAAAAGTCAGCCCACTGCTGCATCATCCGATGGCGCTTTTCAAATGCATCGCTTCGCAGGTAGGCCCGCTCCACAGCGTCACCAACCGTGTGCGCCAGCGCCTTTTCTGATATTTCATGTTGGAAGTTGGTACGCTCGAGCGCCCAATCCTTGAACGTAGAGCGGAAGCCATGGGGCACGCCGTTGGCGCTCATGTCCCGCATGAGCTTGTTCATGGCCATGTCCGACAGTTGGGCGCCCTTCCGGGGAGAAGGAAAGATCAAGTCCGTATTGCCCACACGGTTCAAGCCATTGAGTAGCTTGATTGCCTGCTTGGACAGTGGGACGCGGTGCGCAACCCCTGACTTCATACGCTGGCCATTTCCATCGTCGTCACCATCCTCGCCAGGGATGGCCCAAGTCTTTGTCTCAAAGTCGATTTCAGGCCAGGTTGCGTGCCTGACGTTGTGCGACCGGACGCTGGTCAGAATCAGGAACTCCAACGCTTTGGCGGACATGCCGTCTTGTTGCCGAACGTCCGCCATGAAGGCACCAACCTCGTTGACCGGAATCGCTGGGTGATGGCGAACCTTCTTCACTTTGTTGGGTGATGCCAATTGATTGTCGAGGTTGTCCTTCCACGCGGCCGGGTTTTCTCCGGACCGCAGACCGAGTGTCTTTGCCGAACTGAGAACAGCCTCTACCCTGCCCCGCACATTCACGGCGGTCGTGGTCTTGGTCAGCCAAATGGGTTGCAGGATCTGAAGAACGTGCGAGACAGTTACATCGCGCACCCACAAATCACCAATGACCGGAAATGCGTAAGTCTCAAGAGTTCGGGTCCATTGGCCGGCGTGCTTCTTGTTTGTCCATTCGGGGGAATGGGCGGTGATGTAGTTTTCAGCGCAAGTCCTAAACGTCACGTCCTGGGCGCGGCTTGCTTTGAGGGCCTGCCGCTTACTCCGGCGCTGATCAATGGGATCTTCGCCATCGTGTACCTTCAGCTTGGCCTGGCGCGCCTTCTCTCTCGCTGTCGCCAAGGTCACGTCAGGAAAACCACCGAGCCCCATCTTTCGGCGCTTACCGCCAACCATGGTTCTCAAAACCCAACTCTTGGCACCCGTCTCAACGATCTGCAAACCCAAGCCTGCCACGCCACCCACGGCATGAAACCCAACCTCTTTGAGACGACTCACATCCAGCGCGCCCATCTCCTTGGCAATCTTTGGCATATAGACCTATGTACCCAAATATGTACCATTAAATTTGAGATTGGGTGAGATGTCAAGATACCGTGAGAAACGGCCTTCCCTCTGCAACCCGCATGGATGCTTGGGAAATGAGACGGTGTGAGAGTTCTCAATACGCCAGTTCTACGGACACAGTCTCCGCCACCCTCACACGTTCGCCATGAAGGCGATTAGCCTTTTCGCCACAACCGTTTGGCGTTCAAACGGACAGAATCCGGTCAACGCTTGTGGGCGGCCTCCTCTTCAGCCCGCTTCTTTTCTTCCTCCAATTTCAGTTCAGCTGCCGATCGGGGCGCGGGCACATGCATTTCTTTGGCTGGCGGCCTGGATTCTTCGGTTTTCGGTGCCATGGGTCTTACAGCATTCTGTTGAACTTTGGCGGCCTTTGCTGCCTCGGCTCTTAGGGCTTCGGCTCTTGCCATATCGGCCTTTGCGGCGTTCGCACGCGCCGCGTCGACCTTTGCTGCCTCAGCCTTCATGGCGGCGGACCTCGCTTCTACTGCACGTGCTGCGTCGACTTTGGCAGCTTCGGCCCTTGCAGCATCGACTCTGGTGGCATCAGGCCTGGATACTTCAGCCTTTGGCACAGGGGCGTTTGCAGACTTCGCAGCATCCGCAGCCTTGACAACATTTGCAGGTGCAGTGTCGCTCTTTGCGTTATCGGTCCTGGCTGCATCAACACGCGTTGCCGCGTTTGCCGGCAATTCGGCTTTACGGGTTTCAGGTGTCTTTCCGGAGGGCCGGGTCGCCGGTGGCAAAGCTACTGACGCGGGCGTCTTGGAAGGCGCCAGAACGCTGACGACGGGCGCATTGGCTGTGGCCGCGGCCGGTTTCAATTGTCCGCGGTGCGTATCGTCAATGGGCGCGCCAGGCTTTGCGGCCAGCAATGCTTGCTGAGCCACGAATGGCACTGGGGGCGGTGGAGGTGCGGTGTGAGTGACTGCTGCCTGGGCGTGTACCGGCGGTTTCACTTCTGCGCCAGAAGAACCTCCGTGCACGCTTTGAATCACAGGGGCCACCGGCGCCGTCAAGACGATAGGTGCCGCCAGAGCTGCCGTCTTCGATACTGGCAACACAGCCTTGGCCACGGGTTGGGATTGCGCAAACACGCGCTGGGGAACCGCCACCACTGCACCCGGTACCTGCTGGTTGGCATAGGTCTGCGTCACGTTGGTGGTGTTGTTTACTACCTCCGTATTTTTCGTGACATTGATGGTGTTGTAGACGTTGACGATATTTGCTGGCGCAATGACCGCGTTACTGCGGTTGATATTTTCGAAATAGCTACGGCTGACCTGGTATGTTGGTCTGTAGACCTCACGCGGTGCCAGCGGGAACCAACCTACCGATGCAGCCACGGCGCCTACGGCGAACACACCCTGAAAATTGGCCCCCCCGACAAACACCACCAGTGCTGGTGCATATACCGCCTGTTCGCGGGGTGGGCCGGGAACCCAGCACCAAGAGTTCCCCATATTGGCCCAGCGGCCATAGTGCGACACTGCATAGCCCCACGGCGCATCATCCACCCAAGTCCAACCCCAAGGGTCGATCCAGGCCCAGCGGCCATCGCGATAAGGTGTCCAGCCTGCGGGTACGTGCGATGGTGTCCACACGTATCCGTAGTTTGGATCGGCCCGCCAGGTTCCGTTCGAGTCAAGATCTTCATAGCCTACAACTTCACTCGACACATAACGAGCGGATGGCGAGTTGTCTGCGCGGCCGTCCCGTTCACGCGACCAAAGCTCCAGATCATCACCATAAGGTGTTGCCAGGATGTCGTAATCTGACAGATCGTTGCCATAGAAGCGGTACCCCCGGTGCGACGTGACGGCATAAGAAGCGCCATCCCCATACACTTCGGCTTCGCCGTTTTGAACCATTACTGCTGTCGAAGCGCCATTCGGGTCTACGTCGACGCGGTACTCGCCCGGATGATGCAGCACGAATGCCAAATTGGGCGTGTCTATCTCAAAAGTCTGGTTTTGCGCCATGCGTCGCACTCTCAGCTTGAGTGACCCCTGCGAGATCTGCACCTGCGCCATCTGATCATCCAGATTGAGAACAGTCACACTGGTGGCTACACCCAATCGAATATCCGCTCCGCCAATCTGCACTTCTGCGCGTGAACGGTCATCTACCCATAGACGGTCACCCGTGGTTACCGGGCGATTCAGTGCGGCCTGTATCCAATCGGTTTGACCCGCTGGGGCAAAGCTCACCGTGCCGCTGACATAGCCAAGGCGGGCAACTCGAGCGGGAGGTTCGGCCGTGGCTATCGCGCACACCGAGAGCAAGACGACGCTGACGAACGCTTTGAGCCCCATGCCAATGATTGCTGTATTCATGGTGTTTTCCTTTGCAGAAGTCCGTGCCTACACGGGCACCATTCGATCCGCTCTTCAGGCTAACCAGCAAATGCTGAAATGGCTGTGCGCTGGCATACGCAACGAGTAGCGCGACTTAGTCCCTATGCCAATCACCATGTTCGTCGTGATGCTCATCCCGCCAGTCATGGCGATGATGAAAACGCTCTCCCAGGTGGACCGGATACTCGTAGTACGGCTGGTAAATGGTGCGTGACTCAATGATTGTGGGCTGCTGATATGGGTAAATCGGCGCAGTCACCACCTCTTCCACTGGGTATTCAGGCTGCACTTGGGCGCTAGCGGGAGACACTTGAACGCGGATGGTGGGACCCGGGTCGTTAGGCATTTGAACCGAGTAACGGCGCCCCCCAAACAAGTAGGTCACGTTGTAACCGACAGTCCGGTTCTCGTAGAAGTTTTGGGTTGAGCAATGCTGAACGTTCTCGAGGTGACTCGCAGGAGCCCCCTCAATACGGTCGCCCAGGACCGCGCCGCCCACAATGCCAAGCATTGTCGCGGCGACATTGCCAGAACCCCGACCAATGGAGTTGCCAATGGCGCCACCGGCAATAGCGCCCATGGCGGCGCCTGCTCCAGACTTCTGCTGTTGAACTTCAACCTGTTGCGTTGAGCAAACCTGCCGTGGCACAGCGACTTGCTGAAGTATGGGCTGGGACGACAGCACGCGCCCGAAGTCGTCAGCAAGAGCGACACCCGAGGAAACCAGGGCCACTGAGAGAATCGCCAATTGTTTGATTGCAGACATAGGGATCTTTCTTGAGTTGAACCAGGTGGTTCGCCATTCAGGCCGTGCGTTCAAGATATTGGCGCATGCCCTTGCTCCAAGAACGCAGGCCGACGACCCTTCGCCTACCCCATCTCCTCGTCTGAACAGTCTGTTACCGGTATTTACAAATGCGCATGGGTGCTGACTGGGCGACAGCGTCGCACTCAGCCCCCACCTTCAATAAGGACGTTGACGTGTCACATGCATTTGTGCAGCGTACAGCCGGGCGGACAGGGCCTCTTCGCTGCTGACAATCGTTTTGCCAACAGGCGCCAGGGCCAACCCAGCCAACTTCAAGTGTTGAATTCCGAACGGAATGCCGATGATGGTGATAAAGCAAGCGCATGCTGTGATTACGTGCCCAATCGCAAGCCATACGCCAGCGACCAGAAACCACAGGATGTTGCCAACCATGCCCAAGGCGCCTGTTCCAACGTCTTCGGCACCAGTCAGCTCAGCGCGACTGATTGCCTCCTTGCCGAAGGGCAGGAAGGCAAACCGACCTATGACAAAGCAGGCCTTGGCCCAGGGCAGCCCCACGATGCTGAGCGCACAAATGATGCCGGCGAGCCACCATCCAAGGCCCATCCAGAAGCCGCCGAAGACAAACCACAAAACGTTTCCAATTATTCTCATTTATTCCTCCCCCACTCGCCACCAATGTACCCCAATCGATTGGCTGAGTCGCTCACCGGGACAGGAATGTTGCCCGCAAATCGACCAGCAAAAAAGGGTGCCGAAGCACCCTTGGTTGTTGCCGTTGCCGCAGTCTTACTTGCCGCAGGTCTTGCCGTGGTCACCGTGATAGCCCTTTGCCTTGGCGTCCGCTTCCGCCATGTACTCACCGGCCTTGGTCTTGCCATAAGACTTGGAACCTTCACAGTGGTAGACCTTGGACTTGGTGTTCACCCAAACCTTGCCGTCTCCACCCGTAGCAGCGACAGCCGCCGCAGGCGCAGCACCCTTTGTGGCGGCAGTCGTGGCTGGCTTGGCAGCCGGGGTAGCGGTTGCAGGGGCCGTTACAGCGGCAGGTGCACTTGCTTTGGCGGCTACAGGTGCAGCTGTTTGCGCAAATGCCGAGGCAGCGCAGAGCAGGCCGAGAGCGATGGTAAGAGCACGAACTTGTGAACGCATTTGAAATTCCTTTGCAGTTTGCAGCGGGCTTCAAAACACTTGAAACCCTACACCTACAACGCTCTTGCTGATATGCCGTCTACACGAATGTGTGAAGATTGAGTGAAGCTGGGCACTATGGCATTGCCCAGCCTAAAACGTTTCCCAATCATCCTCACCCGCAGCAACTGCCACCTTGGCTTTGGCGGCCAGCTTGGGCAAGGAAATCGGCTTCTTCGCAGCAGGCTTGGGGGCAGAAGTAGTGGCGGCAGGCTTGCTCTCCAGACGTCGTTCGGTGCCCTTGAAGGGCACAGCCTTGGATGCAGGTGCGCGCACGGTTGTCTTCACCACGCTGGCTTGTGCATTGGCGCCCAGGTTGAAGACGGCCACGGTTTCCACCAAATCGCCGGCTTGTGATCTGAGGCTGCTGGCGGCGGCAGCCATCTGCTCTACCAGTGCGGCGTTTTGCTGGGTGGCCTGGTCCATCTGGGTGACGGCCTCGCCCACCTGGGCCACGCCTGCGGCCTGTTCGTTGCTGGCCGAGCTGATCTCGCCCACCAAGTCGCTCACCTTGCGGATGGAGCCGACCACTTCGGCCATGGTGGTGCCGGCCTCGTCAACCAGCACGGTGCCCTGCTCCACGCGCTCCACACTGGCGTTGATGAGGTTCTTGATTTCCTTGGCGGCCTCGGCGCTGCGGCCTGCCAGGGAGCGCACTTCGCTGGCGACCACGGCAAAGCCGCGGCCCTCTTCTCCGGCACGGGCTGCTTCCACTGCCGCGTTGAGCGCCAGGATGTTGGTCTGGAAGGCAATCCCATCGATCACGCTGATGATGTCGGATATCTTCTTGGAGGAGTCGTTGATTTCCTTCATGGTCTCCACCACGCGGGCAACCACTTCGCCACCGCGCACGGCCACACTCGATGCATTGCTGGCCAGCTGATTGGCTTGGCGCGCATTGTCGGCGTTGTGCTTGACCTGTGCGCTGAGCTGCTCCATGGAGGCGGCCGTCTCTTCCAGAGCACTGGCCTGGCTCTCGGTGCGGGACGAGAGATCGGAGTTGCCTTGCGCGATCTCGGCGCTGGCCGTGGCCACACCTTCTGAGCCCGCGCGCACCGTGGTGACCACGCGGGTGAGCGAGGCTTGCATACGTGCCATGGCGGCCATCACGCTGCCAGTGTCGCCAGAGCGCACCTGCAAGGGTGCATGCAGATCACCTTCAGCCACCTGGCCCGCCACTTCAGACAGTTCGCCGGGTTCGGCACCCAGGGCGCGCGACAGGTCGCGTGAAACCAGCCAGCCGATCAAGCCACCGATGATGAGCATGAACACGGCTGCCGCACCCATGACCACGGTGGCAGAATTTGCAGTCGCAATGGCCTCGTTCGCCACTTCATCGGCAAACTGCTTTTGCAAGGTGCGCGAGTCATCAACCGCTTTGAAATACGTAGCCTGCAATGGTCGCACTTCATCCAGCAACACCTTGCTGGCTTCAGCCTTGTCACCCTTCTCGATGGCGGCGATAACTTTGTCCATAGCTTTGCTGTAGAGCGGACGCGTATCGTTGATGGCCTTCATCAGCTCAACGCCCTTGGGCTTGACGATGATTTCGTTGAGCTCCTTCAGCAGTGTGCCGTTGGACTCCTTTGTCTCGGCCCGCTTCTTCTGCTCGGCTTCGCGCACTGCAGGATCATCGTATATCAGCATGTTGCGCACGGCCCGTGCGTTGGTATTGAGGTTGTCCATGAGCAGCGTGAACTTCGCCACTTTGACCATCTTGTCACCCGACACTTCTTGCAGGTTCGCCGCAAGTGTGTGCATTTTGACGGCACTGTAGGCGGCTACGCCAACACCGATAAATGCAACGGTGCAAAAGCCGAGGGCGAGTCGGCTCGACACCTTCATTCCGCTAAAAATTGACATGTCCAACCTGTTTGTAATAGTGAAGACTTGAGAGGTTCAAGGGCAACCCACAAGGCGCGATGCATGCTATCACGCCCCTTGCAGCAAAGGCCCAGAATTGCCCTGAAGCAACGCACGTGTATTTGCTGCGGGCAAATACAGCGGCGCGTTGTCTTTGTGCCCGGCATCCGAGACATGGAATACCGATATGGACTTCACCAGAACAGCGGCCTGCAACTTCAGAGACTCCGCTGCGGCAGCGCTTTGCTCCACCAGTGCAGCGTTTTGCTGGGTGCTGCGATCCATATCCGATACCGCTTCGTTCACACCATGGATTTCGTCCGCCTGAGCCGCAGTAGCTTGAGAAATTTCGGCCACCAGGGTGCTCACGCGCCCGATGGAAGCCACGATCTGGCGCATGGTCTCGCCCGCGGCATGGACCTTGGTCGTGCCGGAGGCCACCTGATCGGCAGAGGCGCTGATGAGCGTGCGGATTTCTTTTGCCGCATTGCTGCTGCGTTGGGCCAGTTCCCGAACCTCGCTGGCGACCACGGCAAAGCCGCGACCCTGCTCGCCTGCACGCGCCGCTTCCACCGAGGCGTTGAGCGCCAGGATGTTGGTCTGGAACGCAATGCCGTCAATGGTGCCTATGATTTCGCTGATGCGTTTGGCCTGCACGCTGATGGCGTCCATGGTGGTCACCACCTCGGCCACATCGCTGCCACCCTTTTGCGCGATCTGGGCGGATTCGGAAGCAAGGTCACGCGCACGTCTGGCCGTGTCGGAGTTGACGCGTATGGTGTTGGTCAGATCGGCTACCGATGCCGATGTGGCCTGCAGCGCCGAAGCAGTCTGCTCGGTGCGGCTTGCCAGGTCGTTGTTGCCGGTGGAGATTTCGCTGGCGGCGGTGTCAATCTGCTCGGCACCATTGCGGATCTCTGCAATCATTCCGTTGAGGCGTTGCGTCACCTCACCCAACGCATTGAGTACCTGGCCGGTTTCATCGGTACCAGCCTGTGCCTGGCGCAAACGCAAGTTGCCGGATGCCACATCTCTGGCAATGGCCACCGCTTCGCGCAGCGGCTGCACAATGCGTCGGGCGATATACCAGGTCAGAAACACGCCTAGCAACAGCGCCAGTGCAGCCATGCCAACCGACGTGCGATTACCCGTAACCAGACTGGCCAAGGCTTTGTCACCACTGGCGTCCGCCTGTTCAACCTCGTGTTTGAACAGCTCACTGGATAGGGCGCGGGTTTCGCTGTAGGCCGTCTCGGCGGTGCTCATCATGATGGCCGCAGTGCTCAGATCGGCGTCCTTCATGTCCAGGGTATCCAGCGCGGCCTTGGTGTATTTCTGAAAGGCGGCACTCAAGCGCTCCAGCTTGGCCGTGGAGTCGGTATCACCGGAGAACAGCTCGCGCAACTGGTCCAGCTGCGCCTGCGTGGCCTTGAGTTCGGCGGCAATCTTGCCGTCCAACGTCTTGATGACATCAGCCTTGAGGCCGGCACCGGCAAAGGCCATGCTTTGCATCACCATCCCGTTCACGGCAACCACGCGCTCGCGCACGTCTGCCACGTGCGTCACGTTCACAAAACTTTTTTGGGTAAGGAATTCCAGCGTTTGTGAAGTCTTCTGCGAAGTCCACACACCAAAGGACGACACCACCAGCAGGCACAGCAGGACCATGGAAGGTGCCAGTGCCACTTTGGTCATCAGAGACAACCTGTCAAATTTGAAAGTCATGGGGATTGCCCTCTCGTTGCATCAAGCGAAAAATTGGAGGGGGATCGGATCCGGCTGGAGCCAAGCCCCTCCGGTATTGCTTAGCGGTAAACGCCCACCAGAACGATGCCGTCGAATCCGGGGATCTTCTTGACGTAGGAAGACTTGGGCTCCACCTTCTTGCTAACGGGGTTGCTGAAGTCGTAGTCCACCCAGCCTTCACCCTTGGTGCCGGTGGCGATCAGTTCCTGCACGAAGAGCTTGCCGTTCTGGTCCTTGAAGTCGATCAGGTTCTTGCCGACGAGCTTTTCATTGGCACCGTGGGCCAGCACCACGCCCTTGGTGTCCTGCACGACTACATACAGATCCTTCTTGGTCCAGGTCGCCTTGTCGGTATTGAAGTCGTTGAAGGCAGTGGTGTTGCCCACCTGTTTGATATGGGCCAGGGCTGCATTGACCAGCGCTTTGGCTTCGTCCTTGGTGCCATGGTCTTCAGCCATGGCAGACAGGGACAGGAATGCAGAAACGATCACAACGAGAAAGGCACGGAAGATTTTCATGGTTTGCTCCAATATTGGGCGAATGAACGGCGGTATCTGGAAAGACCGTCTTCACCCTTGTAAAAATAAATAGGTGAGAAAAAAGTGGTTACTTAAATACGTACGCGGTTGGAGCCTCCTTTCAGCGCTTCAATTCGGAAAACTGGGAAATCTCGCGCAGCTGCACTTGCAGCAGACTGGTCATGGAACTGGCCTCTATGGCCTTGGAATACAGCCAGCCCTGATACAGCTCGCAGCCGTGCTGGTGCAGGAAGCCGAGCTGCTCAGGCGTCTCAACGCCTTCGGCCACCAGTGTCATGCCCAGGCTGTGAGCCAGCAGGATGATGGCCTTGGCAATGGCCGCATCGTTCAAGTCATCGGGCACGCCTTCGGTAAAGCGCTTGTCTATCTTGAGCTTGTTGACCGGCAACACCTTGAGGTAAGCCAACGATGAATAGCCGGTGCCGAAGTCATCCAGCGCGACCTGGCAACCCAGGGCCACCAGTGCATTGAGTTGCTCGCGGGCCTGCTCGGGCTGCGCCATGGCCACAGTTTCCGTAATCTCGACGACCAGCAAGTCAGCCTGCGCACCCGCGGCCTGCAGCTGGCGATGGACTCTTGCCGGCAGATCCGCCTGGCGGAACTGCTGCGCCGAGAAATTCACGGCAACGCACAGTGGCGTACCTGCGTCAGCCCACTGCGCGATTTGCTGGCAGGCGGCTTCCAGCACCCACTCTGAAAGCGGCAATATCAGGCCGGTGGATTCGGCCAGCGGAATGAAGCGCGAAGGTGACACATCGCCAAGCACTGGATCATTCCAGCGCAGCAGCGCCTCTGCACCCACGATCAGGCCTGTGGACACATCCACCTGCGGTTGGTAATGCAGTTGCAGACGCTTCTGCAGGATCGCGTCCTTGAGGCGGCCATGCATGCGCATGTCTTCGCGCACCTTGGCATCCATGTCCTTCGAATAGCAGGCATAGGTGCCACGACCGGCGCGCTTGGCCTGGTACATGGCCATGTCCGCGTAGCGCAGCAGGGTTTCGCTGTCACGACCGTCGCTGGGGAAGAAGGCCAGACCCACGCTGGCCCCGGAATGCACTTCCTGGTCCTGCAACGGATAGGGCAGTTGAAGATGGGTCACGATTTTGCTGGCGACGCCCAAGGCCTCGCTGACGTCCGACAGGTCCGTCAACAGAATGGCAAACTCGTCGCCCCCCATGCGGGCCAACGTATCACTCTCCCTGAGTTGGCTGCGGATTCTGGCACCCGTCTGGACCAGGAGCGCATCACCGCTCGCATGGCCAAAGCTGTCATTCACATTTTTGAAGTCATCCAGGTCAATGAACAGAATGGCCACCTGCTGCCCATTGCGCGCGGCACGTGCCACGGCTTGACCGAGTTGCAGCCGGAACAGCCAGCGGTTGGCCAGACCGGTAAGTTCGTCATGGGTGGCGCGGTGGCGCAATGACTCTTCAAAGCGCTTGCGCTCGGTCAGATCGCGTATGTAAGCGATGGCGTAGGGAACGCCATCCTCGACCCAATGGCCCAGGGAGATATCCACCGGCACGGAAGTGCCGTCCTTTCGCTGCAGCCGGATATCCATCAGACCCATGGCGCGGGAATGGGGTTTGGTGAAGTAGTCCTGAATAGAGCGCGCGTGCTTCTCACGCAGGGGTTCCGGCAGGAAGATCGACACATTCCGGCCAACGAGCTCCTCGCTGACATAGCCGGTCAGCTCCTTTACAGCGGGGTTTCCGAACAGAATGACGCCGCTGGTATCCACCCACATCACGGCATCGGGTGCGGCCTCCAGAATGTGCTGCTCCCGATTGAGTTGCATCTGCAATCGCACCAGCGGACGACTGATCGATTCGTTGAACGTGGCATGAAACAGGTAAAGAAAGGCCACCAGCGTGTAGAAGTAGCCCGATGCGCTGGAGGCATCGCTGACGTTGATCCCGGTCTGCATGAAGCACAACGCCGATACGCCCAGGAACGCGGCAGAGAACCGCAGCGCGACCAGGCATTCGTTCTGCAAGGCCTTTCTTCGGCGCCAGAGCACGACCACGGCTATGGCACTCATTGCCACAACAGCCCACTCGAATCCGGGAAGCTCCGGATTTTGATTCTGTAGCCCGGGCAGAAACTCTGCCAATTGATCGGACCAGTGCAAGCCCGCGTATCCCAGCGAATAGGCCACCACCAGCATGGCGACAACGGCCAGGCGCCTTGTTCTCGGAGCAATTCCCGAGCTCCTGCGCGACACCGTGTAGTACAGCAGTGATGCTGTCGCCAGCAGTCGCGTGGCAAGCCAGAACACGGCGGACATCAGCGGCGCGTCCAGACCATAGCGCCCTGGCAAACCAAAGAGGCTCAACAGATGGATCAGGTTGAATACCGCAACGCCAAGAAAGCCCACACCGAGCAGCGTCGCCGCCCCCTGTCGCGTGGACGCAATCGCCCGGTACCCAGTGATGAACACCAGTGTCGCGAGGACGACGCAGAGTATTTCTGCCGACGTCTGCCAAAGTTTGAAATCCCTGGCATCACCCCATGCGGACTGCCCGTCTTGCGTCAAACGCCACAGCAGCGGCATGGCCAACGTCAGCAGGACCCAGCCAACAGCCATCTGGTAGGGATGCGCATGCGTTGCCTGCGCATCGTCAACGGGTTCAGTGTGCGTGTACGGCGGCATCTGAAAAAACTCTCACAGCGTCCATTAGCAATTGCGCCTGTTCACTCATGCTGCTGGTCGCAGCACTGCTCTGCTCAACCATGGTGGCGTTTTTCCATGCAGCATCTTCCAGCGAGGCCATGACATCTCCAACCTGCGAGATCTCCAGGTTCTGTTCCTTGGCTGCTGCGGATGAACGCCCGGCAAGGCTGCGCACTTCAGGAGCGAAGAATGCAAGCCCGCGCCCCTGCTCACCTGCGCGCGCGGCTTCCACCACTGCATTGAGTGCCAGGATATTGGTCTGGAAGACAATCCCGTTGATCACGCTGATGATGTCGGCAATGCGGCGGCTCAATTCAGAAATCAGGTCTATGGTGGAGACCACATTGCCCATGGCATTGCCCCCTTGCTCAGCCACTTTCAGCACCCACTTCAACGGCGTGCTCAGCTGGTTTTCTATGGCAGCGTCCGTCACCGCCAGACTTGCCACGACCATGGCCGCCACACCCAGTACCGTGCCAACACCCAGACAGATGGTGCCCACGGTGGCAACGATGACTGCACCCGAGAGCAACAAAGGCCGCGTTGGCGTACGTGATGTGGCTTTGGGTATCGGTGGTAGACAGCAGAGTCTCATCACCAGGAACGCGTACTCGCGCTGCGAAACCGGCAGGTTGGTCCGCATGGCACTAGTCCTGTACCAAACGGTTCAGGCAGGCGTCAATTGCCAATCGCAGCTGCAGATAGGGAGAGTCTGGTTTGAAATATGAATCGAACACGTCCGCCTCGCGTACCTTTGGTCACTGTTGCCATGCGCTGCGAGCGCGATGGATCAGATTGGCAAGGCGTGTTCAGGGCCTCAAAGTCTGGTAGGCGGGGTTACGGCACTTCCAGATGAATTGAATTTCAGGTTATCTCAGTTTTGGCAAGTTGTCTATCGACCCTAACCATTACATAGCTACAGACTCAGAATAGATCCGGCCTGAATCAGTTCGGTCGCCAGCTCGGAGAGTTTCATGCGTCGCTTGCGCGCCGCATTGCGCAGCAGGTTGAATGCATCGTTGCGCTGGAGCTTGTGCTGCATCATGACGATGCCCACCGCCACATTCACATCGCGCTCCGCCTGCAGTGCGTTCTGCAGTTGTACGCTGTTGACACGCAGCGTTTTCAGCTCCCGGGCGCGCGCCATGGCAGCCTCTATCGTCGGCACCATCTGCTGGATATCCATGGGCTTGACCAGATAACCCAGGGCGCCCGCGGCAGAGGCCTTCTTGACCGTTTCATCGTCGCTATATGCACTGAACATGATGAATGGCAGATGGTAGAAGTCACGCAACTTCTCGGCCAGGGTCAGGCCACCCTGCTCCGGCATCTGCACGTCCAGAATGCACAGGTCGGGCCGGATGCCGCTTTGAAGCACCGTGACCGCTTCATCATGCGAATCGGCCAGACTCACCTCATAACCTGCATGACGCAATCCACTGGAAAGCGTGGCAAGAATCAATCTGTCGTCGTCAACCAACAACAGGTGGGGCTGTTTACCCAAACCTTCATCAATCAAATTTATTTACTCCCATTGACCCAGTGTGATGACGGGAGCTCCCAACTCCAGTATGGTCACCACCTGATTATTCTGTGTGTTTCTGATGAGCGTTGCGCTCTGCCGTGGCAAAAGCGTCTCCGCCAGCTGCAAGCCTACCTGTTTGCCGACTGCGTTCTGGCTCCAATCGCCGTAGTTGCTGATCACAATGCGAACCACGCTTTCGGTCTCTCCTTTTTCCATGGCGATACGCACCGAGCCCTTTGCTGCATCACCATGCTTGACCGCATTGAGTATCAGCTCATTCAATACCAGCGCAATGGGGACTGCTTCCTTGGATTCAATGATGCAGGGCTGCCACTGGTCCGGCCTGTGGAACGCGATGCTGACCTGGCGGGCCGCAGCAATGCTGGAGGCAATGGATTCCGTCAACTCACACAGCCGAACCTGCGATAGCGAAGTCTCACCCTGCAAGCCATGTATGACCGAAATGCTCTGGATCTGGCTGATCACCTGAGTCAGCGGCTCCATGGTTTCGGGATGGCTGCGACCGAACTCCCGCAATATGCCGATCATGCCTTGCAGGTTGTTCTTGACCCGGTGATGTACTTCGCGCACCAGAGCGGTTCGATGCGCCTCCTGCTCCGCCTCGCGCTGCACTTGCTGACGCTTCCTTTCGGTGACGTCGGTCAGCGTGCCCACATAGCCCACTACGGAAGCGCTGTCGTTTTTCACCACGGAAAGGTTGGTGACGATGGAAATCGAATCTCCAAACCGGCTATGCGCCAGGAATTCGTCGCTGGCTTCGCCGGTTTGCGCCAATCGCCTCCAAAAGGCGGCTATGCGTTCAGGGTCGTTCTGTCCATGCGCCAGCAACACCTCCGGCCTTTGGCCTCTCAACTCCTCGATGGAAAGGCCGGTCATCTCGGAGAACGCGCGATTGACGCGCCTGAAATGGCGCTCGTCATCCAGGATGTACATGGGCAATTGGCTGTCGAACGCGATGGCTGCGGTGCGCAAGTCGTCATCACGCTGCTTGATTTGGGAGAAGTCGGTGATGGTGCCCACCATGCGCAAGGGATGGCCCTTGTAGTCGCGTTCCACCACCAGGCCACGGGACAGGACCCACTTGTAGGAATCATCCTTGCAACGGATGCGAAACGTCGTGGCATAGGACGGCGACTCCCCGTCCATGTGGGCCCTGCCGACCGCAACCACCCTCGCGTAGTCCTCCTGGTGGGTACGAACTGCCCATTCGTCAATGGTGCTGGGCAGCTCACCGTCCTCAAAGCCGAGTATTTCATTGCATCTGCGTGAGTAGAAGGCGTGCCGGGTTACAAAGTTCCAGTCCCAGACACCATCCCCAGAACCTTCCAGGGCAAATTTCCAGCGTGCCTCGGACTCGGCCAGACGTGCCAGACTCCTGTGCTGCGACTCGACCATGCGGTTGAATTGCTGGGCCACGGTCTGTATTTCCAACGGGCCGCTGGGCACCACGGGAATCGGAATTGCAGACTCCGTATTGTTCTGCGATGCCTGCGCCAGTGCGGTTATGGGTGCAGCAATGAGTGAGGCAATGCCCCAGGCCAAGCCCAAAGAGGTCAGGACCAGTACCAATCCTGTGAACAGGGTTTGCCTGCGCAACGCGTAATAGTCGGCCAAGGCGCGGTCTTCCGACACGCCGGCAACCACACGCCAACCTGTCGCGGGATTTGTCTCATAGGCGACCAGCTTGCTCACACCTTCTACGCTCTGCACTTGCAACACGCCTTCGCGTTGCAAAGTAAATGCGGGTGAGAGCCCCAGAGGACCGGGCTTGCCGATCCAAGCCTCGGGGCTTTGTGTGCGCAGCAAGAATTTGCCATCGCGGTCCAGCACGGCAACCGCAACGGTGCTGGGGATCTTGGCCAGCAGGCGCGCGTTGAGACGCATCAAATCGATGGATGCACTGATGAAACCTGTTCTGCGGCCCATGCGGTCATGGGTTGGATAGGTGAAGACACTGACCCATCTGCCGCTCAAGCGCCCCTGAAAAGCGTCGCTGGCATGAAACCCCTCGGCGGCAATTGCAGTCTGTACCCAGGCAAAGTCCTTGGCATCCTGGGCAGGCGTAGGGTTGGGCAGATACGAATACAGGTTGTTGGCATTCAAATCATGCAGCGTCAGGTTGTTCACCAGCGGATGAATTCCCATGAACTGTTCGGCCTGGAAGCCTGGCATCTTGGCAGGCGGATTGCCCTTGAACTCCTCGGCCAGCAGACGCATCATGGCTTCGTTGTCACGCAGCGTCAGGTCTATGGCCATGGAGGTTGTGCGCGCCAGCTCGCGCATCTGGGCCACTGCGGCTACGCGTGCCGCGTTCTGGTCATTGGCCAGAAACTGACCGAATACAAAAACCCCCAACGGAATCCAGCATGCCAGCACCAGAATGAAAAGCCACGTCCGGATGGATAGTTTGTATTTTGTAATTGACATTGATCAATGATCCAAGCACTGCCCCGCAGCTTGCGAAGATCATAGACAAACTATCCAGCAATCCGGCTTACGGACGTGTCGGCAGCTCCAGGCGCATACGCACCGGTCCCTTGGCATCACCGGACAACGCCACGCGCCGCGACTCGACGGATTGCAGCACCAGCCCTTCTTCCAGTGTGCTGCCCACACGATACGGTTTGGGCGGTTTGCCATCGATGGACAGCAGAGCCACACCCTGACCACCGGGAGACGCAATGATGCCGGTCAGACGGATGCGGCTGGCTGCATCCACTGTCGCGGTATTGCCCATCGGTGCGGCCACAGCCCCCAACAGCCGTGCGATTTCCTCCGGCTTGGCCAGGACAGCATCGTTGGCAGCGGCTGGAGCCGGCAGCTCTCGGCCCAACTCCTTGGACGGCCAGTGCAACACCCAGTAGCCAACGCTCAGCGCCAGCAGCAGTCCGAGCGCAAACGCAGACAGGCGCGGTATCCAGAGGTTGGGCGTGGTAACTTGCATATTCGCGATTATCATCGTGACGCCTTAGTCCCCAAGGGTTTGCCCAATGAATTTTGTTTCCGCTCGCACCCGCCGTCAGGCGCGGGGCTTCACACTGATTGAACTGATGGTGGTGCTGGTCATCATTGGCGTGCTGGCCGCACTGATCGTGCCCAATGTGCTGGACCGAGCAGACGATGCACGCGTCACCGCCGCCAAGACCGATGTGGGCAACCTGGTGCAGGCACTCAAACTCTACAAGCTGGACAACCAGCGCTACCCCACCGCCGCGCAAGGCCTGCAGGCACTGGTGGCCAAGCCCACCACCGACCCGATCCCGCCCAACTGGAAACCGTATCTGGACAAATTGCCCACCGATCCCTGGGGCGGCGCTTACCAATACCTGAATCCGGGAATCAAGGGCGAAGTGGATGTGTTGTCGCTGGGTGCCGATGGCAAGCCTGGTGGCGAAGGCAAAGATGCGGATATCGGCAGCTGGCAGTAAGGCAGTCTTCAAACCCCACACACCAGCGCGCCAGCGCGGCTTTACGCTGCTGGAGCTGCTGGTGGTGGTCAGCATCATCGCCATTGCCAGTGCAGGCGTGGCCTTTGCCATGCGCGACAGCGCGCAGACCCAGATAGAACGTGAAGCCCAGCGGCTGGCCGCCCTGCTGGAATCCGCCCGCGCGCAATCGCGCATGCTGGGCGTGGCGGTCATATGGCGTAATACGGGCAGCGGCTTTCGTTTTGACGGACTGCCCAAGGATGCCTTGCCCGGCAACTGGCTGGATGCCGATACCACGGCAACACCCATCATGTTGGAACTGGGGCCCGATCCCATCATCGCACCGCAGTCCGTGACCTTGACCAACACGCGCATGGCCGGAGCTGTGTGGCGTGTACAAACCGACGGACTGCGCCCATTCACCGTGCAGCCAGTTGTTGCCGGACAAGCGCAAAGCGGGAATTCGCCATGAACCGCCCACACGCAGATGGCCTGCCACGCAAGCGGCACAGCGGCTTTACCCTGATTGAAGTGCTGGTCGCACTGGGCATTGTGGCGATCGCACTGACGGCCGGCCTGAAAGCCACCGCCTCACTGACCCGCAATGCAGAGCGCCAGTCCGATGCCCTGCTGGCACAGCTCTGTGCCGAAAACGAACTCATCAAGCAACGCCTGGCACGCCAGATGCCCGGTGTAGGCGATACCGACACCGACTGTGAGCAGGCCGGTCAGCATCTGCGGGTGCAGACCAGCGTACGCCCCACACCCAACCCCAACTTCCTGCGCCTGGATGCGCGGGTATTCAAGGACACGGACGTGCTGATGCAGATCACCACCGTGATGGGGCGCAACTGATGCACAGCCTGCCCATCCCGACACCACGCCGGGACAGCCGGGGCTTCACTCTGGTGGAGTTGTTGGTGGCGCTGATGGTGATGGCCCTGCTCAGCCTGATGAGCTGGCGCGGACTGGATGCCATGGGCAAGGCGCAAGCGCAGACCCAGGCGCGCGCAGATGCGCTGCAGACACTGCGCAATGGCCTGGCCCAGTGGAGCGCCGACCTCGACGCCATGGCGACAGACCTGACCAACCCGCGCGCCATCAATACCTTGCCCAGCCCACTCGAATGGAACGGCCTGGTGTTTCGCATCACGCGCTACAGCAGCACAGCCGGTGCGCCCGGCCTACGCGTGGTGGCCTGGACCAGCAGAGCCGAAAACGGACGCAAGGTCTGGCTGCGCTGGCAATCGCCGGTAGTGCAAAGCCGCAACGCCCTGCAAGACGCCTGGACCCAGGCCGCACTCTGGGCCCAAAGCCCCGATGACGCAACCCGCAAACAGCAGGTGCAGATCGTGCCGCTGGTGGACTGGCAGATCTTCTACTACCGGGGCGATGCCTGGACCAACCCTGGCTCCAGCAGCGAGGCATCAGCCGTCAACCCGGACGGCGTGCGCCTGCAACTCACGCTGCCACAGGACTCACCGCTGAGCGGCAAGATCAGCCACGACTGGATGCGCTCCACCGCTTCAGGAACCAAGTCATGACCCGCATGCTGCGCAATCGCGGTGCGGCCCTGCTCACTGCCATGCTTACGGTGACGCTGGTCGCCACCTTTGCCGCGGCCGCCCTGTGGCAACAGTGGCGCAGTGTGGAGATCGAAGCTGCCGAGCGCACCCGCACGCAAATGCAATGGGTACTTAACGGCGCCCTGGACTGGGCGCGCCTGATCCTGCAGGAGGACGCACGCAATGGCGATGTGGACCACCTGTCCGAGCCCTGGGCCTTGCCGCTGCAGGAGGCCCGCCTTTCCAGCTTCCTGGCCGTGGACAAGAACAACACGGACGATGCCATGGACGCCTTTCTGTCGGGCCAGATCAGCGACCAGCAGGCCCTGTTGAACGTGCGCAATCTGGTGCAGGACGGCAAGCCCAACCCGTCCAGCTACCTGGCCTTTGCCCGGCTGTTTGACACGCTGGGTTTACCCAAGGCCCAGCTCCAACGCATGGTGGACAACTATGCCGCCAGCGAAGCAAGCAGTACCGATACGAAGACGAACAACAATTCCGATACGGTACCGCTCAAACCCTATCGCATGGACCAACTGGTGTGGCTGGGACTGACGCAGGACACCGTGGATGCCCTTCTCCCCTACGCGACACTGCTGCCCGTGGCCACGCCGCTGAACCTCAACACGGCCGGAGCCGAAGTGCTGCACGCAGCCGTGCCAGGCCTGGAGCTGGCACGGGCCCAGCAAATGGTGACCGAGCGCGCCACCATGCACTACAAGACCGTTTCCGAGGCACTCAAGGCCGCCGGCATACGCGAGGGCTCCGCTACGCAGCCAGATGCCAAGGACTTCAGTGTGGGCAGCCACTACTTCGCAGTGCGCGGCCGTTTGCGCCTGGGAGACTCCGCCGTGCAGGAGGTCTCACTGGTAGAGCGCAACGGCACCGCGACCAAGGTGATCTGGCGCCAGCGCGAGGCACTGCATGGCGCCACAACGGCTTCCCTACAATGAGCGCACTGAAGCCATGTCCACATTGATCCTCACCCTCCCACCCACCGCCGTCGCAGCCACGCCTGAATACGACTACGTGCTCACGCCAGACGGCCAGCAGGTGGGCGCCCACGGCCGTGCCGCGGCTTCGTTGCTGCCGGCGCAGCCAGGGCGCGGTACCGAAGTGGTAGCCCTGATTCCGGCGCAGTCCGTGTCCTGGCACTGTGTCACCGTGCCCGAGCGCGTGCTGCGCAGCCTGTTGAGCGCCCGCCTGGAGCCAGCGCGTGCACGCGCGGTGCTATCCGGCGTGCTGGAAGAGCAGTTGCTGGACGATGCCGACAACCTGCATTTCGCCGTCTTTGCGGCCATGACCAGCGAGCCGGCACCCGCTGCCAACGCCTGGGTCGCCATATGCGACCGCGCCTGGCTGCACGGCCACCTGCAGGCGCTGGAAGTTGCAGGCCGCGCGGTAAGCCGCATTGCGGCTGAGTGCACGCCGGCGCCCGCAGGCGCTGCCCACGCGCTGCTGGTAGGTGAAGGACCTGATGCCCAACTGCAGATCTGCGACGCCCAGGGCGTGCGCCTGCTGCCTTTGCAGGGTGCAGGCCTGGCATTGGCTCTGGCCGATGCCGATCTGGAAATCCGCGCCGAGCCCGCGGCAATGGCTCTGGCGCAAACCCATTTTGGCAACCGCGTGTCGCTACAGTCCCATGCAGAGCATGTGCTGGAGGCCGCCCGCTCGCCCTGGAACCTGGCGCAGATGGAACTCACCGCCTCGGCCAGCGGCCGACTGGGCAAGCGCCTGCGTGCAGGCTGGCAACAACTGTTGCAGGCACCCCAGTGGCGGCCCGTGCGTTGGGGCCTGACCGCATTGCTGCTGGTGCATGTGGTGGCACTCAACGCCATGGCCTGGCAGCAACGACGCAGCCTGGATGAGCAGCGCAGCGCCATCCAGCGCGTGCTGCGCCAGACCTTTCCGGACATTCAGCTGGTCATTGACGCGCCGCTGCAAATGCAAAGGGCGGTCGATGACCTGGCGCGCGCACGCGGCATGGGGTCTGATGCGGACCTGGGCCGGGTGCTGTCTCTGGTCACCACCATGGCGCCGCCGACCACCGCCGTTTCCAGCATCGATTTCAGTGGCCGGCAGATTCGCCTGAAGACAACTGGCCTGCCGCCAGGCCATGTCACGGACCTCAACACGGCACTAGAGTCGCGCGGTCTGCGCTCGCGCCTGCAGGACGACGCGCTGGTGATCGAACCCAAGGAACAACGCTGATGACCTGGCAGAAAACACTCCAAGTCCGCTGGGCCGCGCTGGCCGCACGGGAGCGACGTGGCCTGGCTGTTGCCGCACTGGTGGTCGTGCTAGCCGTCTTCTGGGGCATTCTGGTGGCGCCGACATTGCGCACGCTCAAGAGCGTGGAACCCCAGCGTGCCGCCTTGGCCGCCGAGCTGGAGCGCATGCAGGCACTGCAAGTGCGCGCCACCCAGTTGCAGGCCAAACCGGCCCTGATTCCCAAGGATTCCCTCAAGACCCTGCAGTCCGCTGCCAACGCGCTGGGCAAGAACGCCACCCTGCAGGTGCTGGGTGAGCAGGCCACACTCTCGCTCAAACAGGTCAGTGCGCAGGATCTGGCGCAATGGCTGGCTCCGCAATCGGCTTCGGGCCTGAGCCCGGTGGAGGCCCATCTGCAGCGCGACGCCGGTTCGGCGCTGCCGCTGTGGACTGGCACGCTGGTGTTCCAATTGCCGCCCGCAGCGCGCTGAATCTCCCCATGGCCCATCCACGCGCACGCTCCTCCTCCCGCATGTCGGCCAGCCGCGGCACCTGGTGGTGGGCGGGCGTGGGCGCTTTGCTCGGAGCCATCGCCGCCACGCTGGTGTTCGCGCCCGCAGTGTGGGTGCAGCGTGCCGCTTTTGCCGCAACCAACGGCCAGCTAGTACTACGCGAGAGCCGCGGCACGGTCTGGCACGGATCAGCCCAAGTGGGCCTTACCGGCGGTCCCGGCAGCAGCGACGCGGCGCGATTGCCGGGTCGCGTGCAATGGGACCTGCGCCCCGGCCTAGGCACCATGCACCTGTCCCTGCAGGCGGATTGCTGTACCACCCAGCCCCAGCAACTGACATTCACACCGGGTCTGCGCGGATGGCGCCTGCAAGTTCTGGCAGGCCAATCCACCTGGCCTGCTGCCCTCTTGGCAGGCCTGGGCACACCCTGGAACACGGCGCAGTTTGAAGGTGCCTTTTTGCTCCACACACCGGGCCTGACTCTCGTTTCCGCAGTGGACCGTATCCGCGTGGAGGGTGCCATGGTCCTGGAAATGCCGGCCCTGAGTTCCCGGCTTTCCACCTTGCGTCCACTGGGCTCCTACAAGCTGTCACTGCAGGGCGGAGACCAGCCGCAGCTGGACCTGAGCACGGTGCAGGGAAGCCTGCAACTAAAGGGCACGGGCCGCTGGACCGCATCGCATCTGCGCTTCACGGGAGAGGCGCGCGCCGATGCCGACCACGAAGCCGAGCTTTCCAATCTTCTCAACATCATGGGACGGCGCGATGGCGCGCGGTCTGTCATTACCCTGGGCTAGCACCATGCGAAACACCTTGCCATTCACACCCGTCAGCGCCTGGGCTTGCACCCTGGGTCTGGTCATGGGCCTGACCTGCGGCCTTGCCTTCGCCCAAGCCGCCACGCCTGCTGCCGACGTGCCAGCCAAGGGAGCGCCGGTCACCCTGAACTTTGTCAACGCCGAGATTGAATCGGTCGCCCGCGCCATGTCCAGCATGACAGGCCGCCAGGTGGTGTTGGACCCGCGCGTGAAGGGCACCATCAACCTGAGCAGCGACAAACCGGTCTCCCCGGCTGCTGCCTACAACCAGTTCCTGGCCGCCCTGCGCCTGCAAGGCTTCACCGTGGTGGAGTCCGCCGGACTGGACAAGGTGGTGCCCGAAGCCGATGCCAAGCTGCAAAGCGGTGCGGTCAATGCCGATGCCAGTGGCAAGAACGCGCTGGGCAACCAGATCGTCACGCAGATCTTCAAGCTCAACTTCGAGAGTGCGGCCAACCTGCTACCGGTGCTGCGTCCGCTGATCAGTCCCAACAACGTCATCAACGTCAACCCGGGCAACAACTCGCTCATCATCACCGACTACGCGGACAACCTGCAGCGCATCGCCCGCATCATCGCGGCAAGCGACGTGGCCAATGGCAGCGACCTGGAAATCCTGCCGCTGAAGTACGCCATTGCCAACGATCTCGCGCCCCTGGTACTGCGCCTGGTGGACAGTGGCGTGAGCGCCGCGCCTGCGGCCGGTCAGGCCGACACCAGCTTCAAGACCACCATCATTGCTGAACCACGCAGCAATGCACTCATCGTGCGCGCCGCCAACCCGGCACGGGTGGCGCTGGTGAAGTCGCTGGTTGCGCGGCTCGACCAGCCCACGGTGCAGGGTGATGGCGGTACCGGCAACATCCACGTAGTCACGCTCAAGAACGCCGACGCCACCAAGCTGGCCGCCACACTGCGCGCCGTCATGTCCGGCGAAGTGCATGCCGCCAGTAGCGCAGCCACACCTGCAAGCGGCACCTCTGGAACCTCGACAACGGCGTCCACTGCCTCGCAAACCACCACGGGTGGGCAAGTGCAGGCGGATGTGGCCACCAATTCGCTCATCATCACGGCACCCGACCCGCAGTACCGGCAGTTGCGCGCCGTCATCGATCAGCTCGATGGACGCCGTGCCCAGGTCTTTGTGGAAAGCCTGA
This sequence comes from Rhodoferax sp. GW822-FHT02A01, assembly GCF_038784515.1. Taxonomy (NCBI): domain Bacteria; kingdom Pseudomonadati; phylum Pseudomonadota; class Betaproteobacteria; order Burkholderiales; family Comamonadaceae; genus Rhodoferax; species Rhodoferax sp. GW822-FHT02A01. The sequence goes on along the minus strand of NZ_CP152376.1, from coordinate 3,223,148 downwards.
TCGTCGAAGTCAATGCCGACCGCGCTGCCGAATTCGGCATCCAGTGGCAAGGCGCCAGTGGCAGCAACGGGGATTCCGTCATCGGACTGCTGGGTACCAATTTCGGCAGCGGCGGCAAGAACATCATCAATCTTGCAACCGGTGCAGCATCTGGCACCGTTACCCCTGGCGCCGGGCTGAATATTGGTGCGGCCACGCTCAACAACGGTGTCTACACCCTGGGCTTTCTGGCTCGCTTCCTGGAGCAGAACGGCGATGGCAACGTGCTGTCCACGCCCAATCTGCTGACGCTGGACAACGAAGAGGCCAAGATCGTCATTGGCCAGAACGTGCCCTTCGTCACCGGGCAGTACACCAACTCCAGCACCACCTCTTCCGGCACGGTCAACCCGTTCCAGACGATTGAACGCAAAGACGTCGGCCTGACACTCAAGGTCAAACCGCAGATCAGCGAGAACGGCACGGTCAAGCTCACCATCTTCCAGGAAGTCTCCACCGTGCAAGCTTCGAGCGTGAACTCGGCCACCGGCCTGATCACCAACAAGCGCTCCATCGAATCCAATGTGCTGGTAGATGATGGCTCCATCGTCGTGCTGGGCGGCCTGCTGCAGGACACCTACGCGGGCAACAACGACCGCGTGCCCGGCCTGGCCGACATTCCCATTCTGGGTGCGTTGTTCCGCAGCGAGTCACGCAGCCGCAGCAAGACCAACCTGATGGTGTTTCTGCGACCAGTAGTGGTGCGCGACGCCAGCGCGATGCAAGCCCTTTCCAGCACCCGCTATGACCAGATGCGCGGCCTGCAGCAAACCGGCCAGCCGCTGCCCAACACGGTGATTCCCATCAACGAATCTTCCGTCATGCCCGCCCTGCCACCCGACTCGGTGAAGAGCAAGCCGACCACCATCGTTGCGCCCCAGTAAGCCCTGAGCCCATGGCGTCCCGCTACCCCCTTCCCTACGCCTTCGCACGCAACCAGCAGCTGTTGCTGGAGCAGGACGGCGACACGCTGACCCTGTGGGTGCATGCCACCACATCGCCCGGTGGCATCAGCGAAGCACTGCGCAAGTACCGCGCGGACCGTGTCGAGCTACTGTCCGCCGACACCCTGCAGCAGCGCATCAGCGCGGCCTATGCACAAGGCGAGTCCAGCGCTGCCTCAGTGGTCAGCGAAGTGCAGAGCGACGCCGACCTGACCCGCATGATGCAGGAGCTGCCCGCCGTGGAAGACCTGCTGGAGAGCGCTGGCGACGCGCCCATCATCCGCATGCTCAACGCGCTGCTGACGCAAGCCGCACGCGATGGCGCCAGTGACATCCACATCGAGCCCTTCGAGCGCCACAGCAGCGTGCGCTTCCGCGTCGATGGCACCCTGCGCGAAGTGGTGCAACCCAACCGCGCCCTGCACGCCGCGCTCATCTCGCGACTGAAGATCATGGCGCAGCTGGACATCGCCGAGCGGCGCCTGCCACAGGATGGCCGCATCTCCCTGCGCATAGGCACGCGCGCCATGGACGTGCGCGTGAGCACCCTGCCCAGCGCGCATGGCGAGCGTGCCGTGTTGCGTCTGCTGGACAAGAGCCAGAGCAAGCTCGATCTGGAATCGGTGGGTATGCAGGGCGACGTGCTGCAGCGCATGGAGGGTCTGATTGCCCAGCCCCACGGCATCATCCTGGTGACCGGCCCTACCGGCTCGGGCAAAACCACCACGCTGTATGCGGCGCTCAGCCGGCTGGACGCCAGCCGCAGCAACATCATGACGGTGGAAGACCCGATCGAATACGAACTGGCCGGCGTGGGACAGACCCAGGTCAATGCCAAGATCGACCTGACCTTTGCCAAGGCCCTGCGCGCCATCCTGCGGCAGGACCCGGACGTGATCATGATCGGCGAAATCCGCGACTTCGAGACCGCGCACATCGCGATCCAGGCATCGCTGACGGGCCACCTGGTACTGGCCACGCTGCACACCAACGATGCCGCCAGCGCCGTCACCCGCCTGATCGACATGGGCGTGGAGCCCTTCCTGCTCAGCTCCAGCCTGCTGGGCGTGCTGGCCCAGCGCCTGGTGCGCAAGCTCTGCACCTATTGCCACGGCGCAGGATGTGCCGAGTGTTCACAGACCGGCTACCAGGGCCGTACCGGCATCTTTGAACTGCTGGTGACCGATGACACCCAGCGCGCTTTGATCCACCGCCAGGCGTCCGATGCCGAACTGCGTGAAGCCGCGCTGCAGGCTGGTATGGTGTTGATGCGCGACGACGGCGCACGGCTGGTGCAGTCGGGTGTGACATCCGCAGAAGAGCTAATTCGCGTGACGCGCGATTAGAGTGTGCGCATTCAGCGCAGCATGCCCACCAAGGTGAAGCCAGCCAGCAGCACGGGCTGGTGCAGCATGTAGTAGCTCAGACTCCAGCGCCCCAGAAAAGCCAGGCCGCGCGCCGGTGCCCGCAACGGCCCTTGCAACAGCGTTGCACCCAGCCGCTCCAGCGCGAGCGCATGACGACGCAACAGCCATTGACCCAGCACCAGTCCGAAACACATCACGCCAAACCAGGGAAACAGCGGCGCGTAATCCTCGGTGATGGGCTTGTGGCTGATCAGGCCCAGCCAGTTGAAGCCGCGCTCATTCAGAAAATCCAGCGCGGGCCAGGCGGCATGCGCCTTGGCTGCCAACGCCGGCAGCACCAGTGACACCACACCCACCGGCAACAGCCAAGCACCCGCGCTGGCAGAGCGCCGCGCCAGCAACAGCATCAGCGCCATGCCATGCAGGATGCCAAAGTAGATGAAGCTGGCAGGAAACATGAACCAGGAGCCCACACTCACCAGCAACGCGCACCCAGCGATCTGGTACCAGCGCCGCCAGAAGCGCGCCCAGCTCTGTCCCTGTTCGACAGCAACCGCCTGACCCAGTCCCGCGCACAGGACAAACAGTGTGACGATGGTGGCACGCTGCACGGTCCACAACGGATTGGCGTAAAAGCTGGTGTGCAGGTAGCCGAAATACTGCAGGTCAAAGCAGAAATGAAACACCGTCATCCACACCATGGCAAGGCCCCGCAACACATCAATGGCGGCAAAACGGGGCGTGGTTGAAACGGGCATGGCGCCATTGTCACCGAGGCGCCGCCCCTCTTCCAGAGCATCGCCGCTGCGTGGCCTGCACCGGCATCTTCGTGATAAGGTTGCCCCATGCCCGCCTACTCCTTTATCGCCCTGGACGGCCAGGGGCAAACCCGCAAAGGGACTCTGGAGGCCGACAGTGCCAAGTCGGCACGCACGCAGCTGCGCGCCCAGTCTTTCATCCCGCTGTCGGTACAGGTGCTGGCCGGACGGGCCCAGTCGGAGTCCGGCGGCGAACTCGCAGGCCGCGGTTGGCGCGCCAGCGTCTTCAACAGCAACACGCTGGCCATATGGACAAGGCAACTGGCCGAGCTGGTCGGCTCCGGACTGCCGCTGGAGCAGGCGCTGGGCTCCCTGTCGGAAGAGGCGGAAACCGAAGCGCATCGCAACCTCAATGCGTCACTGCGCGCTTCGGTCAACGGAGGTAGCAGTTTTGCCAAGGCGCTGGAGCAGCATCCGCGCGAGTTTGCCGACATTTATGTGGCGGTGGTCGGCGCCGGGGAACAAAGCGGGCACCTGGCGCTGGTGCTGGCGCGTCTGGCCGAAGATCTGGAGGAGCGCCAGGCCCTGAAATCCAAGCTGATAGGTGCCGCACTCTATCCGGCCATTGTCTCGGCCGTGGCAGTGCTGATCGTGCTGTTTCTGGTGGGTTATGTGGTGCCCCAAGTGGCCCATGTGTTTGCTGGCAGCAAGCATGCGCTGCCCTTTCTCACCGTGGCCATGATGGCCATCAGTGACTTTGTGCGCGGCTATGGCTGGATGGTGTTGTTGCTCTTGCTAGCCGCCGCGGCACTGCTCTGGCAACTGCTGAAGAACCCCGGCCTGCGGGAACAGTGGGATGCGGGGTGGCTCAACCTGCCCATCCTGGGCAAACTGGCGCGCGGCTACAACGCGGCCCGCTTTGCCAGCACCCTGGCCATGCTGAGTGCTGCAGGCGTGCCCATTCTGCAGGCGCTGCAGGCCGCAGCCCAGACGCTGAGCAACCAGGCGCTCAAGCGTGACGCGCTGGATGCGCTGGTGCTGGTGCGCGAAGGCGCGCCCCTGGCGGCGGCCCTGTCGCAGAAGAAGCGTTTTCCCGGCCTGCTGTCCATGTTTGCCCGGCTGGGTGAACAGACCGGCCAATTGCCCACCATGTTGGACCGTGCGGCCAAGCAGCTCAGTACCGAAGTGCAGCGCCGCGCCATGCACCTGGCCACCTTGCTGGAGCCCCTGCTGATCGTTGCCATGGGCCTGGTGGTCATGCTCATTGTGCTGGCGGTGCTCATGCCTATCATCCAGTTGAACCAGTGGGTGAAATAATTTGTCACTAACAGGGAGCGCAAAACTGGTGACAAAGTGGTAATCTTTAGGCGGGGGAACAACTTTTAAATACATGTATGCACACTTACCGTGGCTTCGCACGCGTCCGGCTGGCAACCACCGCGCTGCTTTTAATGAGTGGCTCTTCATGGGCCGCACTGGGCGGCAATCTGGCCTCGGTACAAAGTGACCAGCAAGCCTTCGCGGCGACCAATGCGCAAACGTCCTTGGCAGGCGGCACGCTATACACGCAAACACTCCCCAACAGTCTGATCATCCGCCAGTACGTGGATGCGGCCGGCAACGTCTACGCCGTGGCCTGGGAAGGCCCGGTACTGCCGGACTTCCAGCGCCTGCTCGGCGCTTCCTACCCCAGTTACCAGCAAGCGGTACTGCAGCAGCAGCGGGGGGTGCGTCTGCAGACGCCGAGCTTGGTCATCGAGTCCGGCGGCATGATGCGCTCTTTCATGGGACGCGCCTTTTTGCCAGCGCAATTGCCTGCGGCGCTCTCCGCCCAGAGCATCCACTGACGGACTTCACATGAACTTGCTACCTTTTTTGGGTCACCTGCGCAGTCTGGTTTTCTGTTCCGCGTTGTGCCTGGCGATGCTCACTGGTTGCGGTGGCGGCGGTTCGGGCAATTCGGCGTCCACATCGGCAGCCAGCCTGCCTCCCAGTGCGGCCAGCGCTAGTGACTCCAATGTGGCCATCGTCAGTGTCGAAGCCGGACCAGGAAGCAATGTAAATATTCCCTACGTCACTGTCACTCTGTGCGTTCCCGGCACCACAACCTGCAAGTCTATTGACCATGTGCTGCTGGACACCGGCTCCACCGGCTTGCGCATCTTTTCCAGCAATCTCAGTGCTGCGCCAGCATTGAGTCTGCCGGCGCAGACCATCAATGGCAGTTCCACGATAACGGAATGCGCACAATTTCTGAATTCGGTAGCCTGGGGTTCCATCAAAAATGCCGACGTCAGAATAGGCAACAAGACGGCTTCCTCGATGGCAGTACAGGTGATGGATTCCAACATGCCAGCTGGCCTGAGCTCCGTCTGCAGCAGCAACCCGGTCATGGTTCCGCCTGGCACCGCAACTGGCAACCAGACCGCGCTGAGTGCCAACGGCATTCTGGGAGTGAGTCTGTTTGCCAATGATGGGCAACACTATTTCTATTGCGCCAGTCCGACCACGGCTTGCTACTTCATTCCAGCGACCAACCAGCAAGTGCAGAACCCGGTCACCCAGTTCGCCAGCGACAACAATGGCGTCGTGGTGCAGTTGCCGACAATCTCCTCCACCGGGAATACCAGTGCGCAGGGATACCTGATCTTCGGCGTGGGCACCCAATCCAACAATTCGCTGGGAAGCGCCAATGTGGTTGCGGTGAATGCCAACAGCGGCTACTTCACTACCAACTACAAAGGCTCAAATTTCACCCACAGCTTTATCGACAGTGGCTCCAACGGGCTGTATTTCGACGACGCATCCATCTCGACCTCCTGCACCTACGCAGCCACAGGCTTTTATTGCCCACCATCGTCTCTGTCCCTGTCTGCGACGCTGGGTTCGGCTTCGGTGAATTTTTCCATCGCTAACGCGGACAGCCTGTTTACTTCCGGCGCAAGCAATTACGCCTTCAACAACCTGGGCGGCACTCTGGCGACGGGATACTTTGACTGGGGTTTGCCGTTCTTCTTCGGACGCTACGTCTATACCGTAGTCGAAGGCAAAACCGTGGGAGCCCAGACCGGTCCGTTCTACGCATTCACCAACTGATTCGCTTTCTGCGCGCATGAAACCGGTTGCCATCGTCCAGCACGATATCCACGACGGCCCAAGCTACTTTGCAACCTGGCTGCAAGGCCAGGGCATAGGCTTTGAAGTGTTTGCCATGTTTGACGGCAATACCCTGCCGGCAGATCTTTCCCGTTTCAGCGGCCTGTGCATGCTGGGCGGGCCCATGAGCGCCAATGACGCACTTCCCTATTACCCGCAACTGTTGCGCTTGGTGCGCGCAGCGGTGCAACTGCGGCAACCGGTGATAGGCCATTGCCTGGGTGGTCAGTTGCTCAGCCGCGCGTTGGGCGGTACGGTGCAGGCATCGGCCAACCTGGAAATCGGTTGGAGTCGGCTAGACCCTGCGCATGTGGAAGCAGCTGACTGGTTTGGGCCTCTGCCCGTGCAACTGTTCCAGTGGCATGGCGAGTCCTTCAGCATTCCGCCGGGAGCGACCCACCTGCTGGTGGGCCAGCACTGTGCCAACCAGGCCTATGTGCTGGACGACATGCATCTGGGCATGCAGTTCCATTGCGAGGTCGATCTGCCCAAGCTGCAATGCTGGCTGGAACTGGGAGCGAGCGAGATGCAACGCAGCACCTCACCCGGTGTGCAGAGGCCCGACGCCATCCTGCAAACGCTGCAAGCCGATCTGGAACGCAGCCAGCGTACGGCCGACCGCATCTACAGCCGCTGGGCCCAGGGCCTGCAGCGCTAAGGCGCCTTCAGCTCCACAGATCCAGCGGCGGATCGGACACCACGGCACGCAGGATGTCGGTGCGCGAAACAAAGGCCACCACAGCCCCCTGCTCGTCCACCACCGGCAACCCCGGCAGCCCCGTATCCAGCAACACCCTGGCGAGCCTGCGGATATCGGTTTCCGGCGCCACACTGGGCACCGGTGTCCACATGATGTCCTGCACGTTCTGCATCAGGAATGACTGCCATACCAAGGCGTGGGTTTGCGGCCCCGGCAAGCGATCGGACCGCATCAGGTCGGCACGGCTGAGCAGCCCCACCAGCGTGCCCTGCGCATCCACCACCGGCGCCTGCCCCAGGTGGTGCTCTGCCAGCATGCTCCAGGCACCGGCCACGGTGGCGTCATCGCGCAGGGTCATGGCGCCGGAATTCATGATGTCGCGCACCAACGTCAGAGGATGGCGTGGTATGAAGGTCTTGCTGGCCTGCTCATACGCGGCCATGGCACCACGGTGCACCAGGTCCTGCGCCGGTGTGCCTGCCCCACCTCCGAGCTTGGGCGACACCATGCCAGGCACGGGATCGCCCTGGCCGTCGCGGGCTACGCCGAGAATTTTCTGGGTTCGCCCCAGCGCTGCGGTCGGGCCGATCCTGCGCAACTCTTCCATGGAGCCGCGAAACAGACGCCCCGCCTTGCCATATACCGAGAACATAGACGCCCCTTATTCCACCGTGAGCTCCCTGTGCAGGCAGACAGCGCACTAGGAAGCATTGGACAGGAAAAGTTCCTGCAAGTCACTCAAAAAGTCAAAGCCGCGCACGGTGGGCCGCACGCGGGCGAAGTCCCGCTCTATCAGTCCCTTGCGCTCGGCCTCCACCAGTGCTGCTTCAATGCTGCTGGAAGACAGGCCGGTGCGTTCGGTGAAATCACGCAACCCAAATCCATGACGCAGGCGCAAGGCGTTGAGCATGTATTCAAACGCCAGGTCGTTGCGCGCCACTTCCTCATCCTGCGCCAGCGCAGCTCCGGCCAACGCCTGCTGCATGTAGCGCGCCGGATCGCGAAAGCGCACCTGGCGCACGACCCGGTGGGCAAAGCTGATCTTGCTGTGGGCGCCCGCGCCAATACCCAGATAGTCACCAAACTGCCAGTAGTTGAGGTTGTGCCAGCAACGGTGGCCATCTCGCGCATACGCCGACACCTCGTAACGCTGCAAGCCGGCGGTCTGGGTGCGTTCGGTGATCAGATCCAACATGGCGTAAGCCGCATCATCCTCCGGCACCGCCGGCGGGTACTTGGCGAAATAGGTGTTGGGCTCTATGGTCAGGTGGTAGATCGAAATGTGCGGCGGCTTGAACTGCAAGGCCCGGGCAATGTCTTCATCCACCTGCTGCAGCGTCTGCCCGGGCAGCGCATACATGATGTCCAGGTTGAAGGTGTCAAAGGCCTGCGCCGCCTCTTCCACAGCGGCCAGCGCCTGGGCGCTGTCGTGCACGCGGCCCAGCGCCTTCAGGTGTGCGTCGTTAAAGCTCTGCACACCAATCGACAGACGCGTGACACCGGCCTGGCGGAAGGCGCGGAAGCGGTCCTTCTCGAAAGTGCCGGGGTTGGCCTCCATGGTGATCTCGCAATCCGGCGTCAATGGCAACCGTGCCCGTACGTCGCCCAGCAACCGGTCTATGGATGCGGGCGAGAACAGGCTGGGCGTGCCACCTCCGATGAAGATGCTGTGTACCGGGCGGCCCCAGATCAGCGGCAGCGCCGCATCCAGATCGGCCACCAGGGCATACAGGTAGCGCTGTTCGGGCAGTCCGTCGCCTTGCACCGCGTGCGAATTGAAATCGCAGTACGGGCACTTTTTCAGGCACCAGGGCAGATGGATATAGAGGCTCAAAGGTGGCAGGGACGACAGCTGCAGGCCGCCGGGGCGCATGTAGTGCTGGATGTCATGCTGCGCCACCGCCTCCTGCTGTGGCTCGTGCGGAGTGACGGGAATGACGGGCACGATCTTCAAGCCGCGTCCTGGCCCAGCCATTGTTCACGCATCAACTGGACCATGGCGCGCGCAGCGCGGCCGCGGTGGCTGTTGGCGTTCTTCACCTCCGGCGCCAGCTGGGCAAAGGTCTGGCCGAACTCCGGAATCCACATCACCGGATCGAAGCCAAAGCCGTTGCTCCCCATGGGCTCCTGCGTCAGCAGGCCACGGGCGCGGCCCATAGCGATCAGCGGCTCAGGATCGTTCTCCGATCGCACCGCTACCAATGTGCTGACCAGGGCGGCGCGACGGTTTTCCACGCCGCGCATCTGCTTCAACAGGGCGATGACGTTGTTGTCGTCGCCCTTGGGGTAACCGAACTGGGTGGCGTAGTACGCGGTGTCCACGCCGGGCAATCCACCCAGTGCATCCACGCACAGCCCGGCATCGTCGGCCAGCGCCGGCAAGCCGGTGTGGTGAGCCGCATTGCGGGCCTTGGCCAGCGCGTTTTCCACAAAGGTGCGATGTGGCTCGGGTGCTTCGGGTACGCCCAACTCACTCTGGGTGATCAATGTGCAGCCCAAGGGACCGAACAGCGCCTGCAGCTCGACCAGCTTGCCCTTGTTGTTGGAGGCCAGGACGATTTTCATGGGCAGTCCGATGCGTCTGCTCAGGCAGCCAGCGCCTGCTGCTGCAGCGCCATCAGCTCAGTGATGCCTTTTTCGGCCAGGTCCAGCAGGGCATTCATTTCCGTACGGCTGAAGGCAACGCCTTCGGCAGTGCCCTGCACTTCCACAAAATGCCCGGCGCCGGTCATGACCACGTTCATGTCGGTGTCACATGCAGAGTCTTCCACGTACTCCAGATCCAGCAGGGGCGTGCCTTGCACAATGCCCACGGAGATGGCCGCCACGGGCGCGATGATGGGGCTCTGGCTGATCTTGCCCGCTGCCAGCAATCCGTTGACGGCGTCCTGAGCAGCCACGAAAGCGCCGGTGATGGCGGCTGTGCGGGTGCCCCCATCGGCCTGCAGCACATCGCAATCGAGCTGAATGGTGCGCTCGCCCAGCAGTTTGAGGTCAAACACGGCGCGCAGGGAGCGGCCTATGAGGCGCTGGATTTCCTGGGTGCGACCGCTTTGCTTGCCGCGCGCCGCCTCACGGTCGCTGCGGGTGTGGGTGGAGCGGGGCAGCATGCCGTATTCGGCAGTGACCCAGCCTTCGCCGCTGCCACGCTTGTGCGGAGGCACCTTTTCTTCGACCGATGCGGTGCACAGCACCTTGGTGGCGCCAAACTCGATCAGCACCGATCCTTCGGCGTGGATGGTGTAGCCGCGAGTGATGCGTACCGGGCGCAAGGCGTCGGCCGCACGGAGGGATGTGCGCGTAAAGGCGGTCATGGAATTTTCTCTTTTAACTCAAAGGGGACCGCACAGCACTCAGTGCTTGCGGGAAAAGGCGGTGCGGCGTATGGCCGCGTTGATCTCGGCAATCGAACGCTCAATGGCTTCGTCGTCCAGTTCTTCTGCCTCGGAATCCAGCCAGGCGGCCTGCACGGTAGAGGCAAACATGTCGTCGTCCATGTTCTGGGTGCTGATGTCGCCGCGGGTGGTTTCGAACACATCGGGCGTTTCCCACTCCATGGCAATCAGGGTGACGTTGTCACTGCTGGCGCCGGCCTTGATCAGGGCGCGTTCAACCAGCTCCGGCGCCGCCACGGAAACGGCTTTTTGTCCCAGATGCAGAACGATTTCCGGATCTTCCAGACTGCCCCACAGCCCATCGGAACACAGCAGGATCTTGTCACCTTGCTGCAGCGGAACCGGGCCGGCAATATCGAACACCGGCTTGGTGGGAGAGCCCAGACAGGTGAAGAGAACGTTGCGATTGACATCCTTGGACGACGGGGGCCGCTTGGAGTCGCGCTGCTGCTCCAGATAGGAGTGATCCCGGGTGCGGGCCAGAAGCTCTCCTTCGCGCACGAAGTACAGGCGGGAATCGCCGCAATGGGCCCAATGCGCCATTCCGCCCTGCACCACCGCCACGACCAGGGTGGTACGGGGCGTATCGCTCAGGCCACCGTCCACCGCATAGCGCAAGATCTGGCGGTGCGCAGCCATCACAGCGGTGTTCAGGAATGCCTTGACGTCATGCAGTTCGGGTTTGGCTTCCTTCTGATAGAGCGCTGAAATGGTTTGCAAGGCGAGCTGTGCCGCCACTTCGCCTTCGGGGTGGCCGCCCATGCCATCGGCCAACAGGAACAGCCCCGAGCTATTGGTGTAGCAGTAGCCCATGCGGTCTTCATTCTTCTCACGGCCGCCCTTGCGGCTGATCTGGAAAACGGAAAACTTCATTTGGGTTTGCCCGCCGGAACGGGCGCTGCCGACTTCTTGGTTTCAGCCACCATGTTGTCAAATTGCATGCGCACCTTTTCGGCCACCGAGAGCTTGGTGTAACGACGCTCGCCTTCGCGGCTGAGCTCCTTTTGCAAGGCAAACACGGATTGGGGCCGCGACAGCGGGTCCAAAGCCATGCACCACTCCACCACTTCGATCAGGTTGTCGGAATACACGCCACGCAGGCGCGCCAAGGCGATGGCAATCCGGTCCTTATCCTGGCGCTGCGGCGCCTCGCTGGGCGGATAGCCCTGCATGCAGGCATACATGCAGGCACCGATGGCGTAGATGTCGGTCCAGGGCCCCATGGCCGCGTCGCGCCGATACATTTCCGGAGCAGCGAAGCCCGGCGTGTACATGGGACGGATGAAGCTACCTTCCTTGCTCAGCACTTCGCGTGCCGCACCGAAATCAATCAGCACCGCTTTGTTGTCGTCGGTGATGAAGATGTTGGCCGGCTTGATGTCCAGATGCAGCATCTTGTGCTGGTGCACGATGCGCAGTCCGCGCAGGATTTCATCAAACAGGGAGCGGATGGTGGATTCGCGGAACACCTTGCTTTGCTTGAGTTCGCGCGCGGTCACGATGAAATCCTGCAAGGCACTGCCTTCCAGGTAGTTCATCACCATGTAAACGGTTTCGTTTTCACGGAAAAAGTTCAACACGCTCACCACCGAGGGGTGGGAAATCTGCGCCAGCGACCGGCCTTCCTCAAAAAAACTCTTGAGGCCCAAGCGATAGAGTGAGAGCTTCTCCGGCAGCACCTGGGGCAGCAATTCGCCGGGCGCCCGCGCCGCCAGGGAGGAAGGTAGATATTCCTTGATCGCCACCTGTTGGCCTTCGGAGTCCAGTGCCAGGTACACCAGGCCAAAACCGCCAGCGGCGACTTTGCGCACGATGCGGTAACCCCCTACAACCGTATCGGGGGGCAGTGGTGAAGGCTTGACCTTGGACATGGAGGATTGGCTGTGCTGGTCGGTGCGATCTAAATCAGGTTATTCTCAGGGCCATCCCTATTGACCCGAGAACCCGCAATGCCAGTTTACAGCATGACTGGCTATGCCAGTGCCCAGCACAGCACAGCCAACAGCCAACCCGATTCCGAAGTACGTACTCCGCCCGCAGCCCAACTGGGGCTTGAGATCCGGTCGGTCAACAGCCGTTTTCTGGACCTGACTTTCCGTCTTCCGGAAGACCTGCGCCAGTTTGAGCCCAGCCTGCGCGAATTGATCATTGCCAAGCTCAAGCGGGGCAAGGTGGAGGTCCGTGCCTCCATTGAAACCGCCAATGCCACCGGCGTGACCGAACCCAGCCCCAAGCTGCTGCAGCGCCTCAACAGCGCCCAGGACAGCGTGCGCTCCTGGCTACCCCAGGCCACGCCGCTGAGCGTGGCCGACGTATTGCGCCTGGCCGCCGCCGAGCAAAGTGGCACCCGTGACTGGAGCCAAGCCGTCACCCCCCTGGCGGAAAAGGTTTTGAAAGAGCTTCTGGCCGCGCGCCAACGTGAAGGCACCCGACTGTCTGCCATGCTGAGCGAACGCCTGGTGCAGCTGCGCGCGCTGGCGGCGCAGGCCACGCCCTTGGTTCCGCAATTGGTGGAACAGCAGCGTCAGCGCTTTTTGGACCGCTGGAAGGAAGCCATGGCACTTGCCGACGGCGCCAACCTACCCGAAGCGGCACTGGATCGCGCCCTGACGGAAGCCACCGCCTTTGCCATCCGCATTGATGTGGCTGAGGAAATCACCCGTCTGGACTCCCATCTGGATGAAATCGAGCGCCTGCTGAAAAAGGGCGGAGAAGTCGGCAAGCGCCTGGACTTCCTGATCCAGGAATTGCATCGCGAAGCCAACACCCTGGGCTCCAAGTCATCGGCCCTGGAACTCACCCGCATCTCGGTGGACATGAAGGTGCTGATCGAGCAGATGCGCGAGCAGGTGCAGAACATCGAGTAATTTTTTTGGTGGGAGCTAAGGTATCACGGCACTAGCCGCAGCACCCACCGCCTTGGCAGTCACTTTGACTCCGGTCGCCACCACGGTGACCGCGGCGTCCGCCACTGCAACTACGGCACAGCCTTGCAGTAAAAAAATAACGCAAGCTGTGGCCGTCCAGTGCAGCAGTGCAATTCTTGCCGGTGGCATTTCACTCTTCTGATTCTTTGTCATATTTTCTTACCGCGTAGGCCCTCGGATTCGTGTTGGTACTTGCTTGTTCTCATGGGAAGGTATGCAACCCATGGGCAGGAGTATTGCAAGACACAAAAAATCTCGTCTTCTACTTTGCACAGTTGATATATATCTAATGTGTATCTGTGTATCGACACTATTTCTGTTTTCCACCCTAACGAGTTCAATATTTCGGCATTGAAAATATATATATCGAGCGCGTTTAGAAATCGGTTTTTGTGACTTTCTATTGGCGGCGCTTTCCTGGTTTGATGGCGATATTGGCCTGAAGGCATCTATCTACTATTCATACATCCATTAACCACCTTTCCAGGAGAATAGTATGAGCAGCATCAGTTCCGTTTCATCCCTCACAACGGTTCCTTCCAGCATCGCAACCACCGCCAGGACTGCAGCGTCCGACGTAGCAAATGCTTCCACCACGGCAGTGGACACTGCCGCCGACACGAGTAGTTCCATCGTCAAGTTCAGCGAAGAAAGCATGGCCAAGCTGGGGAACTCCATCAGCAGCGCCGCCACTTCGGTCAAGGACACGGTGGAAGAAGGTGTGCAGTATGTGGAAGACGGTGTGTCCAAGGCTGCGACTTCAGTCAGCGACGCGTTTTCGTCCATGGGCAAATCCATCAGCAATGCAGCCAGCAGCACAGCCGCCTACCTTGGCATGGGCTCTTCAGACACCGCGAGCAGCATCAACGAGAAGGTTTGAGCAGCCAGAAGGAGTCTCCCAACCAACCGGATTACCTGGCCAAACCATGTACAAGATATTCGCCTTGTCCGCGCTTTGCATCAGCCAGACCGCGTGCTCCATCATCAGTCCCATACCCACGTGGGAACTGATCAAGGCGGCCGGGTCGGCGAGCAGCACTGCGATCATGAGTCGGCCGGGTGAGGCAAAAAACACGGTGTATCACTACCACGCGCCCTTCTCGGAGCTTTGTATTGAATACAACCCTCAGACGCAGGTCGCCGACATAGTGCCAGCCCTTCAGTCTGCACTTCGCCATCTCAACATCGAGAGTCGTCTGTACGAGACGTCCACGGTGACAACCAAGTGCAGCATCTGGCTGAAGTACAGCGCGCTGGTTGAATGGGGAACGCCTCCATCCAGCGATGACTTCAGACCGTACATCAGCAACGCGGCCCTCACATTGCAGACGTCGGCCGGAATGGTCCTGTCGAGCAGCAACTACATCCTGGACTCCAGCTTCTTAACCAGTAAATGGGCGACCACCCAGGACAAATTGGGGCCTGTAGTCACCGCGCTCATCACTGGTTTTTGAAACATGAACGCCCACCTCCCACCACAGCGAAAGAATCCCATGCATCCGTACATTCCAATCCTTTTCCAGGCCATCGCAAGAATTTGCCATGAGCCCGTCCACGTTCTGGTCACGGCACTGGTCTGCACGGGCTTTCTGGCAGGTTGCGCTGATGCACCGGTGTCCATCGTGCAGGGGCCATTGACCGCTGCGCCCTTGCCCCCTCCGGCCAATATCGAGCGCGTGAATACGGGATCCTTGTTTGTCAAGGGAACGTCGGGCGCCCTGTTTTCTGGCAGGCGCAAACCGCACAATGTAGGCGACACGTTGAAAGTGGACATCTTGGAAAGCTACAGCGCAAACAGCAGCGTCAACACCGACTCAGGGCGTGAAAGCTCGCTGAAGTCCATAGGGCCAGGGGGTTCCAACTCACCTTCCAGTCTGCTGCAAGGGCTGCTGAACCAGAACATCACAGCGTCGGGTAACAGCTCATTCAAGGGCAGCGGAACCGACAAGAGCAGCAGCAGTTTCACTGGGCAGCTGGCGGCCTCCGTCGTTCGCGTGCTGAGCAACGGGAATCTGGTAGTGGCTGGCGAGCGCAGCATTGCGCTCAATGGCGGCATCAGCACCATGCGTTTCTCCGGCATTGTGGATCCAATGGACCTCAACGACAGCAACATCGTTGCATCCAGCGACGTAGTCAATGCCCGCCTCGAAGTGGTCGCGCAAGGAGATGCCTCGGAGAGTTCCAAGCGCACCTGGCTACAGCGCGTGATGAACAGCAATCTGTCGGTCTGGTGAAAGGTGGGCTGCTACCATGATGCACACCCTGCTCACCCCACCTTTGCGCATCCTGGCCCTTGTGTTGGCATGCAATGCCACTTGCACATCCGCCATGGCCGATACCGACCCGGATACTGCCATACTGAACGAAACGGCACAGGTTGCCGGAAAGCACCTTCGGCTCAACGGAGCGGGTATCAGCTTCCACCTGTTTTTCAAGGTCTATGCCATGGGCCTGTATCTGCTGGATCACCGAAGTACCGTGGAAGACGTGCTGGCTTCCAACGGCCCACGGCGTCTGTTCATCGCATTGTTGCGCGATGTCAGCGGCGGCGATTTTGAAGAGAGAGTCCTACGCTCCATATCCGGCGAAGGCAACACCACGCCCGCAGAAATTGCAGCACGCATGCTGCAACTAGCCAAGACCATCAGCGCCCAGCCCCAGGGTTTGCGCAAGGGCGACACGCTGACGCTGGACTGGGTCCCTGGAACCGGCACAGTCATTGAGCTGAACAGGAGGCGATTGACGGACCCCGTACCCGATATTGCGTTCTACAACGCCCTGCTCAATATATGGTTGGGCGACAAACCGACCGACCCCGCCCTCAAGGCCAAGCTGCTGGGTGGCCCAGTGCCCATGCGCACGGTCATGAACTGACCTGTGCAGACGGTTTGTCAATGCATGCTTGCGCGCAGGCTCGGGAAATTTGTCACCACTTTGTATCAATGCATCCCAAAAGAAACCTGTGTGCAAAGCGATGGTAAAGACAGAGCGCGCCAGCAATGTGAATGCGTGAATCAGGCGCAATCCATCTTCTAATGGCGCCTTCAAAACCGACAGATTCCCGCAGCCAATGCACGCACGTAGACAGATATTGATTGTCGATGACGACACTGAAATCACCGCCTTGCTGGCCGATTTTCTGGTTCGCTATGGCTACACAGCCCATGTGGCAAATGACGGCGTGGAAATGTTCCGGCAGTTGGGCGCGCATGCCATCGACCTGATAGTGCTGGACGCCATGCTGCCCGGCGCCGACGGCATGTCCCTGGTCCGCGACATGCGGCGACATTCCCGCATCCCCATCATCATGCTCACCGCGCGCAGCAGCGCATATGACCGCATTCTGGGACTGGAAAGCGGCGCAGATGACTACATGGGAAAGCCGTTCGAACCCCGCGAACTGGTGTCACGCATCCAGTCCGTACTGCGCCGCAGTTTCGTTGCCAAGGAGACACCTGCCGCCTCTGTTGGCAACAGCGTCATCTGCTTTGACGGTTGGGAGCTGCATTGCGACAACCGCTGCCTGTATTCGCCGGAGGGATTGGTTGTGGCGCTGTCCGAGGCGGAATTCCGCCTCATGTGCACCTTTCTCCACAATCCACAGCAGCTTTTCCAGCGCGCTCAGCTGTTGAAGCTGGCGCGTGAAGGGTCCACCGACACGATTGGCCGCAGCATTGATTTGCTTGTTTCGCGCCTGCGCCAAAAGCTTGCCTGCATGCCCGACGGCCAGAACATGATCAAGACCGTGCGTGGCGGCGGCTATATGTTCAACGTGCGCTCCGTGCTGGACCGGACGCAAAGCCGCCAGCACCAACGGATTGCAGGACTGAGCGGTCACTGAAGCGGTATTGGAGGGCTAATCCCGCGCCTTGGGTGCAGAACATAGAATAGGCAGACTTTTTTGCCAATTCACACGCCCAACCATGGACTACCCAGGAAACCTCTTTGTCGTCGCGGCTCCCAGCGGGGCTGGCAAGTCCAGTCTGGTCAAGGCGTTGCTGGAACTGGATTCGCATGTGCAACCGTCAGTGTCCCACACCACGCGCCCGCCGCGCGGCCAGGAAAAGCATGGCCGCGAGTACTTCTTTGTGTCCAACAGCGAGTTTGACGCCATGGTGGCGGCAGATGCATTCGTAGAGTGGGCCCATGTGCACAGTCAACGCTACGGAACCTCCAAAAAGGCAATTGAAGAGCGCATGTCCCAAGGCGCTGATGTGATTCTGGAAATCGACTTTCAAGGCGCGCTGCAGATAAAAAAAATCTTCTCCAATGCGGTATGCATCTTCATCCTGCCGCCCAGTTGGGAAGAACTGCGCTCACGGCTAGAACGCCGTGGCGAAGACGCACCCGAAGTGATCGAACTGCGCATGAAAAACGCCCAGGCCGAGGTCGCCCAGGTGGATAAATTCGACTTCGTTATAATCAACGAGCTGTTTGACCGTGCGCTCTTCGATCTGAAAGCCATAGTCCACTCGCAACGGCTCAAGTTTTCGGCACAGCGTCGTGCCCGGGCCGAAACATTCAAAGCGTTGCAAATTCCGTAGTCTTTTGGAGAAATCATGGCCCGTATTACCGTCGAAGATTGCCTGGAAAAGATCCCCAATCGCTTTCAGCTCGTGTTGGCAGCCACCTACCGCGCCCGCATGCTCAGCCAAGGCCACACGGCCAAGATCGAGAGCAAGAACAAGCCTGGCGTGACTGCCTTGCGCGAAATCGCCGCTGGCAAGATCGGCATCGAGATGCTCAAGAAAGTGCCTCTCTGATTCCAGCCTCGGCACCGAGGAAAAACACCGCTTGCGGTGTTTTTTTTCGCCCGTAGACCTGTACTTCACACTTTTATTGACCCTGCGCTACATTTAGAGCATGGGCACCGCCACCACCACTCCAATACCGGTCAACGCGGCAGTCGCCAATGCGGCTTCTGCCAGCTTCGCCGGCCTGACCGCCAAGCTGGACTATCTGTCTGCCAGCGACGTGGAACAGGTGCGCGCGGCCTACCGTTTCGCTGACCAGGCTCACCTGGGCCAGCTGCGCAACAGCGGCGAGCCCTACATCACCCACCCGATTGCCGTGGCGGCGCAATGCGCGGAGTGGAAGCTGGATGCCCAGGCCCTGATGGCCGCCCTGCTGCATGACGCGCTGGAAGATTGCGGCGTCACCAAGATTGAACTGATCGAACGCTTTGGTTCCCCTGTGGCCGAGCTGGTGGATGGCCTGACCAAGCTGGACAAGCTGCAATTCAATACGCGCGAGGAAAACCAAGCTGAGTCTTTCCGCAAGATGCTGCTGGCCATGGCGCGCGACGTGCGCGTCATCCTGATCAAGCTGGCTGACCGCTCCCACAACATGCGCACGCTGTCGGACAGCCCGCGCTCCAAATGGGGACGCATTGCCTCCGAAACACTGGACATTTACGCGCCGATTGCCCACCGCCTGGGGCTGAACAACACCTACCGGGAGCTGCAGGACCTGTCCTTCAAGCACCTGAGGCCCTGGCGCTATGCGATTCTCACCAAGGCCGTCACCAAGGCCCGCAGCCGCAGGCGCGACCTGATCCAGAAAGTGCAAAAGGACGTAGAGGCCGTGTTTGCCGGAGCGAACATGCCGGTGCGCATCGCCGGGCGTGAAAAATCCCTCTTCTCCATCTACAAGAAGATGCAGAACAAGCACCTGAGCTTTGCCCAGGTGACCGACATCTACGGTCTGCGCATCCTGGTGCCCACGGTGATCGACTGTTACAAGGCACTGGGACTGCTGCACCAGCTCTACAAGCCGGTTCCTGGCCGCTTCAAGGACCACATCGCCATTGCCAAGCTCAACGGCTACCAATCGCTGCACACGACCCTGGTGGGCCCGGCGGGCATCAACGTCGAGTTCCAGATGCGTACCGAGGCCATGCACATCGTGGCCGAGTCCGGCGTGGCAGCGCATTGGCTGTACAAGGCCAGCCACCCCGATGCGTCGAGTGACCGGCTGGGAAGCCAGTGGCTGCAAAGCCTGCTCGACATCCAGGACGAAACCCGTGACGCCGCCGAATTCTGGGACCACGTCAAGGTGGATCTGTTCCCCGACGCTGTGTACGTGTTTACCCCGAAGTCGCAGATTCTGGCGCTGCCGCGCGGCGCCACCGTGGTCGACTTTGCCTATGCCATCCACAGCAACGTGGGGGACCGCACGGTGGCAGCCCGCATCAACGGCGAACAGGTCCCGCTGCGTACCGAGCTGAAAAACGGGGATGTGGTGGAGGTGGTCACCGCACAGATATCCGCGCCCAACCCGAACTGGCTAGACTTTGTGCGCACCGGACGGGCACGCTCCAAGATACGCCACCACCTCAAGACCATGGAGCAGACCGAGTCGGAGAGCCTGGGAGAGCGCTTGTTGCAACAGGCTCTGCGCGCCGAGGGGTTTGACACCTTCACCGGAGATCAGGCCGACTTTGCAGCGATCTGGGACAAACTGCTGCGCTTTACCGGCAACAAGACACGCAACGAACTGTTGACCGACATCGGTCTGGGCAAACGCATTGCCAATATCGTGGCCAAGCGCCTGGTGCACCTGCTGACAGAAGCGGGGCACAAGCCCGATGCCCTGCTGCTGACGCGCGAGCGCTTTACCGCGCACGAATCGGGTGCCGCGTCCGGCATCGTTCTGGACGGCAGCGAGAGCGCCTCGGTTCAGTTTGCCAAGTGTTGCATGCCCATTCCGGGCGACAAGATCGTGGGCTACCTGGGACGCGGCGAGGGGCTGGTGGTACACACACAAGATTGCCAGGTGGCGCGCAGGCTGCGCCACAAGGACGCGGAGCGTTTCATTGGTGTGGAATGGTCGGAGGAACCGGTGCGCTCCTTCAAGACCAGCATCACCGTCACCGGCAGCAACAGCAAAGGCATGCTGGCCAAGATGGCAACCGCGCTGGCTGCGGCCGAGGCGGACATCATCGATATCGACATGGGACAGGAAGGCGGCCAGGAGGCCAGGCAGTTGCGCTTCCTGGTATCCGTTCGCGACACCGCCCACCTGGAAGTGGCACTGCGCAATTTGCGCCATACCCCCAGCGTGCTCAAGGCGGAGCGCAGCGGTGCTGCCGGCAACGCGGAGCCAAGCTAGGCGCGCACTGTCATTACCTGGCTGGCGCAGGGTATTCGACCGCGATGACCTCGATATCGCCCACACGGTCCGGCATGACCAGCTTGAGTTCATCCCCGATGCGCGCCTTGAGCAAGGTACGCGCAATAGGTGAGATCCAGCTGACCTCGCCCTTGGAGCTGTCCGCCTCATCGATTCCGATGATGCGCACCGTACGCTCCTGGCCTGTCTCGTCCACGTAGGTCACAGTTGCACCAAAGAATATCTGCTCGTTCCCGTGGTGCACCGTGGGGTCTGTCACCTCGGCAATTTCCAGCCGCTTGGTCAGAAAGCGGATGCGCCGGTCTATTTCCCTCAGGCGTTTCTTGCCGTACAGGTAGTCTCCGTTTTCCGAGCGGTCGCCGTTACTGGCCGCCCAATGCACCACTTCAACGACTTTGGGGCGCTCGTTGTCGATCAGATCCAGCAGTTCCGCGCGCAAAACTGAATACCCCTGCGGCGTGATGTAGTTCTTGCCCCCCACCGGAAAGGAAGGCAATTGCAGTTCGTCATCGTCCGCATCATCGGACTCTTTGGTAAAGGCCTTGCTCATGGATTCGCGGTCTGCACGTCCTGTGAAAAGGCCAGACTGTACCAGCGCGCGCACGAGAAAGCATGATGATCAAAGGGTTGAAACCGCGGCCATAGAATGAATTCTTGACGCGGCGCACAAAGATGCTGCGCGCGCTGGAAGATAATCAAGGGCTGCCGCCATGCGGCAAATGCACCTTTGAACAGTACTAAATGACCCCGAACGGGATGGCAATGAAACGACTTGATGATTTTCGGCTGCGTTTTGGCAACAAGGAATTGGTGCCAATCATGATTGGCGGCATGGGGGTGGACATTTCCACTGCTGAGCTGGCCTTGGAAGCCGCGCGGCTGGGAGGCATAGGCCATATCTCCGACGCCATGGTGCAGGACGTGTCGGACCGGCGCTTTGACACTTCTTTCGTCAAAGAGAAGACCAAGCTCTTCAAACACAACATCGACAACTCCGACAAGAGCGTGGTGCAGTTCGACCTGGGCCGCCTGGCCGAGGCCACCCGCTTGCACGTGGGCAAGACCATGCAGGCCAAAGAAGGCCCCGGGATGATTTTCATCAACTGCATGGAAAAGCTGACCATGAACGGCCCCAAGGAGACGCTGCAAGTGCGGCTGAACTCCGCCCTGGACGCTGGCATTGACGGCATTACCCTGAGCGCCGGCCTGCATCTGGGTTCCTTTGCACTGATGGCCGACCATCCACGCTTTCGCGAAGCCAAGCTGGGCATCATCGTGTCTTCGGTGCGCGCGCTGCAGCTTTTCCTGCGCAAGACTTCACGCCTGAACCGCCTTCCGGACTTCATCATCATCGAGGGGCCGCTTGCCGGCGGGCACCTGGGGTTTGGCATGGACTGGGCCCAATACGATCTGGGCACCATCCTGGTGGAAATCAAGCAGTATCTGGATTCGGAAAAACTGGATATCCCACTGGTGGCCGCCGGCGGCATCTTCACCGGCAGCGATGCTGTCCGCTTCCTGGAAATGGGCGCTTCGGCCGTGCAAGTTGCCACGCGCTTCACCGTCGCCAAGGAATGCGGCCTTCCATCCAAGGTCAAGCAGGAGTACTTCCGCGCCAGCGAAGAAGACATCATCGTCAACACCATCTCGCCTACCGGCTACCCGATGCGCATGCTCAAGAACACGCCAGCCATCGGTTCGGGCATTCGTCCCAATTGCGAGGCCTACGGCTATCTTCTGGACGGGAATGGCAGCTGCTCCTACATCGTGGCCTACAACGAGCAGATCGCCCAACATCCGGATGGCAAGAACATCTCGGTGATGGACAAGACTTGCCTGTGCACCCACATGCGCAACTACAACTGCTGGACCTGCGGCAGCACGACCAACCGACTCAAGGACACCACGCGCCGGCTGCCCGACGGCACCTACATGGAGCTCACGGCAGAGCACATCTTCCGCGACTACCAGTTCAGCGTGGACGACAAGATTGCGTTGCCTGAGATGCCAGAGGCGGTCAAGGCCTAAGCAGCACGCTGCAGCATGTCCTGCAGCGTTGCATCCTTCTGCTTCCAGATATCGTCCAGCCAGCGATGGAACGACTTGCGCAAGGCCCGGTCGTTCTCGTAGTCACCGGTGCAGAACTCCAGTGGAATATCCAGCTGCTGCACATGCAGCATGACGCGCGGCGATTGGCCGCACAGGTACTGCCAGAAGCTGGGAATGCCGTCCGGGTAGGCAATGGTGGCATCTACCAAAGAGTGGAACTGCGCACCCATGGCATTGAGCGCCATCGCCATGGCACCGGCTTTGGGCTTGAGCAGGTGCTGGTAGGGTGAGGCCTGGGTCTGGTGCTTTTCTGCGGTAAAGCGCGTGCCCTCCACAAAGTTCATGACCGATGTGGGCACCTTGGCAAACTTCGCACAGGCCTTGCGGGCGGCATCGCGGTCGTCGTTGCGCAAATCGGGGTTCTTGCGCAGGGCGGCGCGGGAGTGGCGCTTCATGAAGGGGAAGTCCAGTGCCCACCAGGCCAGACCGATGACTGGTACGTAGATCAGCTCGGCCTTGAGGAAGAACTTCAACACCGGGATGCGACCATTGAGCGCATCCTGCAGCACAAAGATGTCGACCCAGGACTGGTGGTTGCAGTTCACCAGGTACCAGTCGTTGTAGCGCAAGGACTGCACGCCCTCCACGCTCCAGTCGGTCCTGTGGGCAAAACGCATCCACAGGCTGTTGCATTTGGTCCAGGCCGAGGCCGTTGCATTGATCAGAGGGTCCAGACGCTTGAGGACACCTTCGAACGGCAGGCAGAACTTGACCAGCGCCAGGGCGAACAGCAGCAGGCACCAAAACAATGTATTGACCGCCAGCACCAAAAAGGACAGCGCGCCACGCACAAATGGCGGCAGAAAACCCAACATGAGCAAACCCAATCCAAACAAGCAAGCGCCCCAGGCGGGGGCGGAGTTATCGGATTGTCGCAAAGATTGCGCCAGATACTGCGGGCAACGGCATTCCAAGCAAAACTGATGCAAATCAATTGTGGGCCGATTAGTTTCCTCACTGTGGACGAATCGCATAGCATCCATCCGTCCAGCTTACCCAGGGATGGCGGCTCTTGCGCCGTTGGGGGGTTGGGCCTTTCAACTATCTCCGGGTTGCCATGAACACTTTCGCCAAACAATGGTCGCAGCTGGGTCTGCAATCGAAGCTCCAGATCCTTATTCAAGGGTTCATGTTGCTGATGTTGCTGGCCACCCAGCTATGGATTTCCAACCAGATTGAAAACCGTTCCCTGCGCGCCGCCGAAGAACGCATTGCCACCGTGGCGGACGGCGTCATCAATGCCCTCACCACCCTGATGTCCGCCAAGGTAGGCGAGCACGACGTGATAGACGACCCCAAGGTACGTGAGATGTTCATCCGCAAGATGGGCGAGTCCGAGGGTCTCAAGGAACTGCGGGTCATTCGTGGCAAAGGCGTGATTGACGAATTCGGGGAAGGTTTGCCCAATCAGAAGCCGGTTGACGACCTGGACCGCGACGTGCTTGCCAATGGCAAACCCGTCTACCGCATCAGCAGCAACCAGGGCGATGAAACCTTGCGTGCCGTCATTCCCTACATCGCCAAGAAGAACTTCCGGGGCTCCAAATGCCTGGAGTGCCACGGTGTGGACGAAGGTGCAGTGCTGGGAGCCATCAGCGTCACTGCAGACATTCAATCGGACAAGGAGAGCATTCGTCGCATCAACCAGTGGCTGTGGCTGGGCCAGGCACTGGTGCAGATCGCACTGTTCTTTGTCATCCGCATCATCGTGCGCCACCAGCTCAGCGCACTGGGCGCCGAGCCTTCGCAAGCCACGCTGCTGGCCAGGCGCGTGGCTGAGGGGGACTTGTGCACTCCCATCCAGGTCAAGCCCAAAGACACCCAGAGCATGATGGCCCAGCTCGGCCACATGCAAAGCAGCCTGTCTGGCATCGTGGCGCGGGTGCGCAGCGGCTCGGAAGGCGTTGCCGTGGCCAGCCGGGAGATTGCTGAGGGCAACAATGACTTGTCTGCACGCACCGAACAACAGGCAGCCGCACTGGAGCAAACAGCCTCGTCGATGGAGCAGCTGGGTGCCACCGTGCGACAGAACGCCGACCATGCGCGGGAAGCCAACCAACTGGCACTGGACGCTACACAGGTGGCAGAGAAAGGTGGCCAGGTGGTAGCCGAAGTGGTATCCACCATGCGTGGCATCAACGCCTCATCGCACCAGATATCAGCCATCATCAGCGTCATCGACAGCATTGCTTTTCAGACCAATATCCTGGCTCTGAATGCTGCAGTGGAAGCTGCGCGCGCCGGTGAGCAGGGGCGCGGCTTTGCCGTAGTGGCCACAGAAGTGCGTTCACTGGCCGGCCGCAGTGCCACTGCCGCCAAGGAGATCAAGGACCTGATCCAGACCAGCCTGGAAAAGGTGGAGCTGGGCTCCACCCTCGTGGACAACGCGGGTGCCACGATGAACGCCGTGGTGGATGCCATCAAGCGGGTGTCCGACATCATGGCCTCCATCACCACCGCCAGCAACGAACAAGCCAATGGGGTGGCCCAGGTCGGACAGGCCATTTCCCAAATGGACGAGGCTACTCAGCAGAATGCGGCGCTGGTGGAAGAAATGGCCGCTGCGGCCAGCAGCCTGAACAACCTGGCGCAGGAACTGGTGCAAACCGTGGCGGTTTTCAAGCTGGCAGGTGATTCAGGCCGTCACGCCGAACAGTGAGCCCACCCCGGCAGTCACCGCGATGGCAAGCGCACCCCAGAACGTGACGCGCACCACACTGATGAAGGGGCTGACCGCACCGATACGCGCAGCGATGGCGCCCATGCAGGCCAGAAATGCCAGCGCGGTGCAGGCGATCCACAGAACCAGGGCGTCCCTGGGGGCGACTACTGCCACCAGCAACGGCAAGGCAGCGCCCACCGCAAAACTGGCCGCTGAAGCAAGGGCCGCCTGAACCGGTCGCGCGGACACGATCTGCGTGATGCCCAGTTCGTCTCGCGCATGCGCGCCCAGTGCATCGTGCTGCATCAGTTGCCGAGCCACCTGCGAAGCAAGCGAGGCTTCTACGCCGCGAGCAATGTAGATGTTTTCCAGCTCCTTCAACTCGGCCACCGGGTCAGTCTGCAACTCAGAGCGTTCCCGCGCAAGGTCCGCCTGTTCGGTATCCGCCTGCGAATGGACCGACACATATTCACCGGCTGCCATCGACATGGCACCCGCCACCAGGCCGGCCACGCCCGACAACACGATGTTCTGCATGGATGCATGTGCCGCGGCAACACCGACCATCAGGCTGGCCGTGGACACGATGCCATCATTGGCCCCCAGCACCGCGGCGCGCAGCCAACCGATGCGGTCCATACGGTGTTGCTCCGTATGGACCGCCACAGTGCGTCGCCTGGTTGTTCTAGGGTGCAATGGTTTCCTTTGCGTGCTCGCGTTCCCAGTAATTGGGACGATCATAGTGCTGGAACACCTCCTGCTACTGCAGGTGGTTCAGCTCGTACGAAAGTTACGCCATCAATTCAGCCATCCGCCTGGCGGTCGGGCAGCCACGCTTGTCGAAGATGGTTCCATTGCAGACACACCTCTGCGACGTCGGAAGGTTTCGGAAGGAAGTTCGCCAAACAAGGAGCGATATTCCGTCGCAAAGTGGCCGAAGTGCCAGAAACCGAATCGTGTTGCAGCCTCGGTTACCGACTGGGCATCACCCAGCACGCGGCGCACACGGTTGAGCCGCTCCACCCGCAGGTAGCTGGCGGGATTGATACCCAGCGCGTCCTGGAACGCGTACTGCAGATTGCGTCGGCTGACGTCCAATGCTGCGACCAGCTCAGCCACTGAAAGCGGGCAATCCCGCGACGTCTGTTCGATGTGTGAGCGGGCCGCCTGCGCCAGGCGCCAGCTGCGCGGCGGGTTGCACTCTGGTGCGCCTGCAATATGTGCATCGACTTCCAGCAGGTCCGACAGCGCATACACCAACGACTTCTCAAATGCCTGGCGTACCGCCGCGTTGTGCAGCAGATTGGGGGAAGCGGCTACTGCTTCCAGCATCGTGCGCAAAGTGTTTCGCGTTGCTTCCATGCGCTGCGCAGGAAGGTCCAGCACGGTCGACTGGTTCCCCAATCGCGCGGCAATGCGATCCAGACTCCTGCGCAGGGCCGGGTTGGCAAAGCGCTGCGGATAAAACTCGATATCCACCACCAGATGCCGCTCGGGCGACAAGAATTCAAAGCCGCTGTTGCCCGAAAAAATATGCAGTCCATTGACATGGCTGACGTGTCCGCACAGGCGCGCGTGTCCATGCAACTGCAGCGGCACACCGATTGCGATGCAGTCGGGTGACAACGCACCACGCTGTAGCACCGCACGGTTGAGCCGCTCCACAATGACTCGCACGGCACCCGTATCGATCTCGGTCACACTGCCTTCAAAGTGGCCTGCCGACAACTGGCAGTACGACTGGTTCCAGGCCTGCAGCATGGCCGCTTGTTGGTGCGTATCGTTGCACTGGAAGGTCTGGAAATGCCCCGGATTGGGCTGGGGTGCAAGGTTGGTAGTCAAGGCGGCTCCAGTCTGTCGGGAACATTGAATTCGGGCCCGGGCAATTAAGCAATTTTTTTGCCAATCCGGGATAGTGCGGAAAACCCGCTATTCCTAAACTGCGTTCAACACATCGGTTCACCCCTCTGAGGAACGTATACATGGCAGGTAGATTGGCGGGCAAGGTTGCCCTTATTTCAGGAGGCGCTACAGGCGCTGGCGGCGCAGCATCGTTGCTGTTTGCAGCAGAAGGCGCACGCGTTGCGGTAATGGACATCAACGCGCCCGCTGGCGAAGCGGTGGTGGCCCAAATCCTGCAAGCAGGCGGAGAGGCTGCATTTTTTCACGCGGATGTATCGCAGCGTGAGCAAGTGGAGCAGGCCGTGGCGGGCGCACAGGCGCACTTCGGCCCCATCTCTGTGCTGTTCAACCATGCGGGCACCATTATTGTGAAACCCTTTCTGGACACCACCGATGAAGACTACGACCGGCTCATGGACATCAACGTCAAGAGCATGTTCATGGTGACGCGCGCGGTGTTGCCGCAGATGCTGGCTGCCGGCAAAGGCAGCATTGTCTGCACGGCGTCCATTTCATCTGTGGCAGCCACTCCACTGGAAGTGCTGTATTGCATGACCAAGGGAGCCTGCG
Source organism: Rhodoferax sp. GW822-FHT02A01 (assembly GCF_038784515.1). Taxonomy (NCBI): domain Bacteria; kingdom Pseudomonadati; phylum Pseudomonadota; class Betaproteobacteria; order Burkholderiales; family Comamonadaceae; genus Rhodoferax; species Rhodoferax sp. GW822-FHT02A01. The sequence goes on along the minus strand of NZ_CP152376.1, from coordinate 3,195,488 downwards.
CCATGCTGGCGCGCGCCGTGGCAGTGGAATACCGGGACCGCGGCATCCGCTGCAATGCGGTGTGTCCGGGCTTCATCGATACGCCCCACGGGCAACGCGAAATCAAGGCGCTGGCGGAGCACGGCTTTGACGCCACCGTGGACGCTCTCTCCGTTCAGCAAGGCCGCCTGTGCCAACCCGAAGAGGTTGCCAAGGCTGCACTGTTCCTTGCCAGTGACGATGCGAGCTTCGTCAACGGCGCCCATCTCTTCGTCGATAACTGCTTTACCGCAGCTTAATTTTTTCCACACTTGCAGAAAGGCTTGTCAATGAATACTCACGCTGCCACAACCCTGGACCCGGACGTCAAACTCCTTCATGAGATGGGCTATGCGCAGGAGCTCTCGCGGCGCATGGGCCGCTTCTCCAACTTTGCGGTTTCGTTCTCGCTGATCTGCATTCTCTCGGGCGGTATCACTTCGTTCCAGATGGGTCTGTCCGCCGCTGGTGGCGCATCCATCGGGCTTGGCTGGCCCCTGGGTGGTTTGTTTGCCATGATTGTTGCGGCCTCCATGGCGCAGATCGCATCGGCCTACCCCACTGCGGGCGGCCTGTATCACTGGGGCTCCATTCTGGGCGGCAAGGGCTGGGGCTGGCTAACCGCCTGGTTCAACCTGCTGGGTCTGGTGTTTGTGGTGGCGGCGATCAACTTCGGCACCTATGACCCGTTCTTCAAGACCTTGATCGCGCCTATGTTTGGTGTGGCACCGGAGTCGTTGGGTTGGATGCACCAGACCCTGTTCCTGACCGTGATCACGGGCCTGCAGGCACTGCTCAATCACCGCTTTGTCAAGATTGCCAGCCGCATCACAGACCTGTCGGGCTATCTGATCTTTGTGGTGACAGTGGTTCTGGTGGTATCGCTGATTGCCTATGCACCTGGCAAGCTGGACTTCAGCCGTCTGTTCACTTTCACCAACCTCACCGGCACGGAAGGCAGCGCCTGGCCGCAGCAGACACTGGTCATGGCCTTTCTCTCTGGCCTGCTGTTGACCGCCTACACCATCACCGGTTTTGACGCCTCGGCCCACACCGCCGAAGAAACCCACGAAGCCGCCAAGAACGTGCCCAAGGGCATCATCAGCTCGGTGCTGTGGTCGGTACTGTTCGGCTACGTAATGGTGTGCAGCTTTGTGCTGGTGATGCCCGATATCACTGCGGGCATGAAGATGGGCACTGGATTCTTTGAAGCCATTCTTGCCCCCATCCCCACGCCGCTGCGCGTCACCATCGAGGTGTTGATGTTCTTCATCAACTTCGTATGTGGTCTGGCTGCAGTGACCTCCTGCTCTCGCATGATGTACGCCTTTGCCCGTGACGGTGGCCTGCCCGGCTCGCGTCTGCTCAGGCAAGTGCACCATGTGCAACGCACTCCGGGCGCTGCCATCTGGGTCACCGCTATTCTGGCCATCTCCATCACGCTGTATGGCGATGCTTTCACCGTGCTCAGCGCTGGCTCTGCCGTGTTCCTGTTCATCTCCTATGCCATGCCCATCGCCGCAGGTTTCCTGGTGGAAGGAAAGGGCTGGACCAAAAAAGGCCCATTCACCCTGGGCGTGTGGTCCAAGCCGTTTGCCCTGTTCGGGACTGTTGGCGCACTGGTGTTGGCCTATGTGGGCATGCAACCCCCCAACGAAAAAGTGGCCTACGTGACGGTAGCACTCATCGTGCTGCTGAACCTCATCTGGTTCGTCTTTGGCGTGCGCAAGACCTTTGCCGGCCCGCCCATTGGCAAACGCATTGCGGAACGCCAATCGCACATGCAAGAAATCGAATCCGAATTCGTGGAACCTGCTGCGCAATAAGTTGACCTAGGTGGCGCCAAGAAAGTGGGGCCACCTTTCTGAGTCCGTTTTCAAACTCCCCGCATCGCGGGAGTCTGCTTGCCAGCGCAGTCAAATGAGCACAGATACGATGGCGGCTGTTGTGAGCGCCGCTGACGCCCAGCGCCCGTAGGTGAAGCTGTCGTTGGGGAGAGCTGCCGACTCCGCCGTCGGACGATCCAGGCCCAGTGCTCCGTAGGCGAATTTCTTGATATCGGACGGCGCGTCAGCATTCGCAGTGCCAGCAGTTTCCGCTTTCAGTTTGTTTTGCGCCTCTTCGCTGATCGTGACCTGATCACCCACAGTGGCCGGCTGAGGGCTTGCCTTGGCAGCCACAGCCGCAGACCTCTTGTCACCAATCGCTGCCCAAGCGCTGGAGCGATCCGCTGCCCCTGCGACAAGGCTTGGATTTCCAGAGGAGCCAATGCTGGAAGCGTTGTGAATGTCCATAGCGTTTGGATAGGTGTAAAGGATACGAACTTCCATCCATCTTTAACATCGGCATTCCATTGAGCCGACTTAAACAAAACAGGAAGAACAAGGCATCGCTTCAGAACATCTTGCCTTGGCTCAGTCAATCACACCCACCAAGTGCAGACCTATGCCTTGGTGTTCAACATCTGCCCGAGGGGCTGGCCCATCGTGTTGGTTACAGGCTTGGGTTCCGAATTGCTGAAAGGTAATTTGCTTTCGGCAGCCTTTGCCGCTGGCACGTTGGAACCCAAGGGAACAATGGGTTTGACAGGTGCCGCACTTCCTACCGAATTGATGGCCATGATGACTTCCCTACCAAGAGATGAGGTACCAAGAGTCTGGCGGATATACCTTTTTGGGCTTGCGCCAAAAAAAGGTTAAAAATCCTCGCTTTTCACGGCTTAGCGATGAACGCGGTAGTGCAGGACCAAGCTTCGTCATGCTTCGGAAACGAAAAAGCCCTGGAACATTGCTGTTCCAGGGCTTGTCGTTTGGTGCGGCTGGCAGGAATTGAACCCACGACCCCTTGGTTCGTAGCCAAGTACTCTATCCAACTGAGCTACAGCCGCTAAGCCTCGAAGTATAGCACAAGATTTCCGGCTTTTAAGCCTTGCAAAACCCTCGGGTGGCACAATGGTCCACAAAGGACGCCTTTATGCAAAGTACTGACCTCTCCCTGTGGATGCACGACCACGTGTTTGACCAGACCAATCCGCTGGCCGAACGCAGCACCCGGCTGGTGATGTGGATCACCGCTGCCATGATGGTGATCGAGATCGGCGCGGGCTGGTGGTACAACTCTATGGCCCTGCTGGCGGATGGCTGGCACATGAGTTCCCACGCCATCGCCATTGGCCTGAGTGCGTTCGCCTACTCTGCAGCGCGGCGCTATGCACGGGACAACCGCTTTGCCTTCGGCACTTGGAAGATTGAGGTGCTGGGCGGTTTTGCCAGTGCCATTTTTCTGATGGGCGTGGCGTTGCTGATGGTCGTAGGCTCGGTGGAGCGTATTTTGTCGCCCCAGCCCATTCAGTACCGTGAAGCCATAGCCATTGCCGTGCTGGGCTTGCTGGTCAACATCGTCTGCGCACTCATCCTGGGCAAGGCACACCATCACGATCACTCTCACCACACTCACGATCATCACCACGACCACGCGCATGAGCACGGCGGATCGCATGACCTGAACCTCAAGTCCGCCTACATTCACGTCATTGCCGACGCAGCCACTTCGGTATTGGCCATTGCCGCACTCATTGGCGGCTGGGTACTGGGCTGGTCGTGGCTGGACCCGGTCATGGGGCTTCTGGGCGCGGTACTGGTAGCCGTATGGGCCAAGGGCTTGTTGGCAGAGACTGCAAAGGTGCTGCTGGACCGTGAAATGGACCACCCCGTGGTGCAGGAAATACGCGAAGTGGTGGAACTGGCCGAAGACGCGCAGGCACAGACACGCATTACCGACCTGCATGTCTGGCGCGTAGGCAAAAGCGTTTATGCCTGTGCTGTAAGCGTGGTCACCCAGGACCCAGACCTCACGCCCAGCCATATCCGGGAGCGTCTGGCTGTGCACGAAGAAATCGTGCATGCCACCATTGAAGTGCTTCGTTACCCACCAACCGCTGCCTGAGTCACCACTGTGGCTGCAGGCAAAACCAGCATACTGAAGCAGATGCCCGCGGGCATCTGGGTGCTGGGCGGCGTGAGCATGCTCATGGACATCTCGTCCGAGATGATTCACAGCCTGTTGCCACTATTCATGGTGACCGTGCTGGGCACTTCGACACTGACCGTCGGGCTGATTGAAGGCCTGGCCGAGAGCACAGCACTCATCGTCAAGGTGTTCTCCGGCGTCATCAGCGACTACCTTGGCAAACGCAAGGCGCTGGCCGTTGCCGGCTATGCGCTGGGGGCGCTCACCAAACCGCTATTTGCCATGGCGTCCTCTACCGGCATCGTGATTACCGCACGATTGCTGGACCGCGTTGGCAAAGGGATACGGGGCGCCCCACGTGATGCCCTGGTGGCCGATATCGCGCCTGCCCAGCTGCGCGGCGCTGCGTTTGGCTTGCGCCAGGCGCTGGACACTGTGGGCGCGTTCATGGGACCGCTTCTTGCCGTGGGTCTGATGCTCCTCTGGGCCAACGACTTTCGCGCAGTGTTCTGGGTTGCCGTGATACCCGGCCTGATGGCAGTTGCCCTGCTCTGCCTAGGCATTCGTGAACCGGTTTCGTCCAACCACGGTCAACGCAGCAATCCTGTTTCTACCGTCAATCTGAGGCGTCTAAGCAGTGCCTATTGGTGGACCGTAGGCATTGGGTTTGCGTTCACGTTGGCACGCTTCAGTGAAGCGTTCCTGGTGCTGCGCGCTCAGCAATCCGGTATTGCCATAGCCTGGATTCCGCTGGTCATGGTGGCCATGAACGTGGTGTACGCGGCATGCGCCTATCCCTTCGGAAAATTGTCTGACCGGCTGAACCACAACCTATTGCTGGCTGCAGGCCTGCTGGTGATGGTTGGCGCAGACTTGGTGTTGGCCTGGAGTACCCATTGGTTTGCACTGGCTGCAGGTATCGCTCTCTGGGGGATTCACATGGCCATCACCCAGGGACTGCTCGCTACCATGGTGGCCGATACTGCGCCAGCCGACTTGCGTGGCACGGCCTTCGGCTTTTTCAACCTGCTCAGCGGTATCGCCATGTTGATAGCGAGTACGCTAGCCGGCTGGCTATGGGATACCTATGGTGCAGCTTTCACGTTCTACGGCAGTGCCGCGCTATGCGGGCTGGCACTGATGGCCTTGCTGGCCAAACCACAGAGCCACTGAGAACTTTGGAGCGTCAGGTCCGCGCGGCACGCCGGTTACGACGCCGGCGCCCGATTGCTGCGGCTTATGTGTGACCGCGCACGGAAGGATGGTCTTGCAAACCCTAGCATGACCCCTGTGATGCCCAGGCACACACAGCACTCCCATTCACTTTCAAGAAAGCCAGTATGAACAAGGAACAGATCAAAGGTAGCGCCAAGGACCTCACAGGTAAGGTGCAGGAAGCCGCCGGCAAGGCACTCGACAACAAGGAGATGCAAGCCAAAGGTTTGCAGAAACAGATCGTTGGCAACGCGGAAAAGGCCATCGGAAACGCCAAAGAAGGCGTCAAGGACCTCACAGATGCGGTGAAACACGCCAGCAAGCGACCTTAAACACAGCGTGCGCCTTCATCCCAAGGCGCCGTAAGCGCCTTCTTTCTCACGCGCCGATCAGGAGCTACTTGCAGAGGACTCCATCTCTGCAGTGGCCCTCTGCGACGCACCCTCAGTGATCTGTCGGTGCTTTCGGATGGACACCTTGGTGGCCACGACGGGGGCAGGCTGCATGGCAGAGTGAGGCCCGCTTGCGGCAAATCGCCCTCCTTCCCCATACGCATAGTCAATCGCCCGCCGCACCCTGCCACCGTCCAGCTCCTGAACCACGGAGCCGTTGACGCGAAAGTAGACGCCACTGGCATCGGTAGCCAACAGCCCATACTCCTGACCCAAGCGCACGATCCCGATCACGTGGAACTCCTTGGGCGCCGTCACATAGGCCTTGAGACTGGATACACCCAGAATGACCCGCATTTGGTTGAAATTCATGCCACCCACCTTGCTTTTGGCGCCTTTCACGGATTGATGCGCGCACCTTCCGGTTTTAAATGCACCAGCCATGGCGGTCTGTTCTATATGTCACATATGGCGCATATAGGCCAAAATCGAAAAAGCTCGCTACCTTGAAGTAGCAAGCTTTTCATTGTTGTGGCGAAAGTTCCAGCCAATGCGTGCTCCGTTTCAGTTGGCTCCAGGTGGGCTGCTGCCGGTTTCAAAGACAAATACGAAGGGATTCCCTACTTTTGGGTAATAGCATCAACTGCCAAAGTTGGTCTGTAGGACAGGTCACTCTGAAACCGTTCAAAGGGAAGTCCTAAGGGTGATATTTCACGTATTGGTGTGGGTTTGGCCAAGTCTGTAATCCAGGTTCACGCCGTAGATGCCGGTGGCAAACTCGTAATCAATCGGCAGTTGAGTCGAGACAGGTTTCTAGCGTGGTACGCGCAACTTCCCGGAGGCAGCGTGTTGGCGATGGAAGCATCCGGTGGAGCCCGTCATTGGGCTCGCAAGTAATCGTTCTGGGGTTGAATGCGAAGGTGATCGCAGCCCACTTGGTGACGCCTTACCGTCTTCAAGGGAATGGTGTGTGAGAGATTCTAGACCGACACTTGATTTCCAACACTCCTTCTGCCCGCGCAGTACTTAGTGTGTCGCGTCGACAGGTTGAATCCACCACCAGTAGCGGACCTACGAAATATGTCTCATGAATAGTTGATGGCGGGAAGGTCTTCAAGCGTGCGATCGTCATGGATATTCAGCTTGAACACTGCCACCGACTGAACCAGATTGCCAGCCTGTGACCGCAAGCTGCTTGCGGCCGCCGCCATTTGCTCGACCATGGCAGCGTTCTCCTGGGTCATGCGGTCCATCTGGTTGATGGCCTCACACACATGAGCAACGCCTGCGGCCTGTTCACTGCTTGCACTGCTGATCTCTCGAACAATGTCGCTCACTCGGCGAATAGAGTTGACGATCTCGGTCATTGTTGCGCCGGCCTCATCGATCAAAGTTGTTCCCAGATTTACCCGTTCCACACTGGTACTGATCAGCCGCTTGATCTCCTTGGCCGCTTCTGCGCTTCGCCCTGCGAGGGACCGGACTTCGCTGGCCACCACAGCAAAGCCTCTACCCTGCTCACCAGCACGCGCCGCCTCCACCGCGGCGTTAAGAGCCAGGATATTCGTTTGAAAAGCAATCCCATCGATAACACCAATGATGTCAGCGATGCTCTTGGATGAGTCGTTGATCTCTTTCATGGTCCCCACTACACGTCCCACCACAGTACCGCCACGTGTCGCAATGGTTGACGCGCTCACCGCGAGTTGGTTGGCCGTGGTGGCAAGGTCAGCATTGTGGTGCACCTGTGTGCTCAATGCCTCCATGGAAGTTGTGGTCTCCTGCAGAGCGCTGGCCTGGTTTTCTGTGCGTGCAGAGAGATCTTGGTTGCCTTGGGCAATCTCTGCGCTGGCTGTGGCCACACTTTCCGAATTCTTGAGCACGTTGGTGACGACTTCCACGATGTTGACCTGCATCCGGTTCAAGGCATGCAGCACTTGACCCACCTCGTCCTGTGACTGGACGTCTATCTTCATCGTCATGTCGCCAGTGGCGAACTGGTCCGCCGCAACCTGGGCCTGATTCAGCGGCCGCATGATGGACCGTATCAGCCAACTGGATAAAACAAGTGCCAATACCAGACCCAGCGTCGCCGCAACGATGGTTGCATTGCGTGCCGTGGCGTAGGCATGTTCGCTGGCAAGGCTTTCAGCAACGGCGCCTTCATGATTGAACTCGATAAGCTTTCCGAGCTTGGCGTTGAGGTTCTCAAAACTATCCTTGGAGTCGAATTCCAACAGAGCCTTGGCACTCGACTTTTGATCCGTGCTGGAAGTGTCCAGGATCTGAGTGTGGAGCTTTTGATAGGACTGCCATTCAATCGCAAGGTCATCGAAGAGCTTTCGCTCTTCGTCGCTCACTATCAGATCGACGTAAGCCTTACGATCCTTTTCGAAATTCGCAACGATGCCCTCCATCGACTGTGCGATGGCGGACATGGTCTTCTCGTTCAGGTTCAACACGTGCTGAAACTCGGTATTCCGAAGGTTGGCAACTCCGGCAGCCATTTGGTTGATTCGCTCCACGCTGGGCAACCACTTGGTCGTGATCTGCCTGGAGGAGGCGCGCATCAGACCCATCTGCCACACTGCCAGTGCCGAAACGCACAGCAGTATGGCGACGACCAGTCCAAAACTGAACTTGAGTCGGTTGGCAAATTTCATTTCCTTGACCATATCGGTATGTCCCCTTCTTTCCGTCAACGGGATGTGCAAGCCGCAGGTTCAGCGGCTATTGCGGCTGCAAGAGCGTTTGCGGGGCCTTTGCATTCAACAGGGTTCTGGTGCGCGCAATCACGTTCTCTGTTGTCATGCCGAAATGGGTCGCCAAGTCATTGGTCGCACCGGATTCGCCAAACGTGTCGATTCCCAGTACATCTCCTTCGAGTCCGACAACGGCACGCCACAGGCGGGTTGCACCAGCCTCAATGGCCAGGCGGGGTACGCCGGCCGGCAACACCTCTTCCTGCCAGTCCTTGGGTTGATTCAGGAAGGAGTTCATGGAGGGCATGGAGACCACACGAACGCGGGTGCCTTCTTGCGTCAGCTGGTTTGCTGCGGATACGGCCAACTGCACCTCGCTACCGGTTGCGATCAGGATGACTTCCGGGGATTGGCCCTGGGGTTCCGCCACGAGTGTGTAGCCCCCACGGCTCACGGCTTTGACGGTGTCTTCATCGCGTGTATGCATGGGCAGGTTCTGGCGTGACAGTGCAAGGCATGTGGGCGTGCTGGTCTGTTTCACAGCCGTTTGCCAGGCCACGGCCGTTTCCAGCGCGTCACAGGGGCGCCAGCAATCCATGTTGGGAATCAGACGCAAGGTGGCCAGTTGTTCCACGGGTTGGTGCGTTGGCCCATCCTCGCCCAAACCAATCGAGTCATGGGTGAACACGAAAATGGGGGCAATGCGCATCAGCGCACTCATACGCAATGCATTGCGGGCGTACTCGGAGAACATCAGGAAGGTGCCACCAAACGGTCGGTAGCCACCGTGCAGGAAGATCCCATTCATGATGGCCGCCATACCAAACTCCCGCACCCCGTAGTGAACGTAGTTGCCACCGGTGTCGGCTTGAACGCTGCGGCATGCCGGCCAATTGGTCAGATTGGATGGTGTCAGGTCGGCAGAGCCTCCCAGAAATTCCGGCAGATGTGCTGCCAGCTCGGTGATGGCTTCCTGTGAGGCCTTGCGCGTTGCAACCGCACCTTCACGCTGGGACCACTTGGACAGCATCTGGGCACAGACCGCATCAAAACCTTCAGGAAGCCGCCTTTGGTTGCGGCGCATGAACTCGGCAGCCTTTTCGGGATATGCCGACTGCAGGCTTCCAAATAGCGCAGTCCATTGCTCCTGCTGGGCGTGGCCACGCTCCTTGGCACTCCATTGGGTGTAGACATCCTCAGGAACCACGAACGGCTCATGCGGCCAATTCAGAACCTGGCGCACCGCGGTAATTTCGTCTTTGCCCAATGGAGCACCATGCACCTCGTGGCTACCCGCCTTGTTGGGAGAACCCTTGCCAATAACGGTACGGCAGCAAATCAGCGTGGGCTTGGAGCCAGAGGTCTTGGCTAGTTCAATGGCTGCATGGATAGCGTTGGCATCATGCCCATCCACACTGCGAATCACGTTCCATCCATAGGCTTCAAAGCGTTTGGGTGTGTCATCGCTGAACCAACCTTCAACATGTCCGTCGATCGAAATGCCGTTGTCATCCCAAAAAAGAATCAGCTTGTTGAGGCCCCAGGTACCAGCCAGTGAGCAGGCTTCGTGGCTGATACCTTCCATCAGGCATCCGTCGCCACAGAATGCATAGGTGTAGTGGTCTACCACCGCATGCCCAGGCGTATTGAACTCCTTGGACAGCAGCTTTTCCGACAATGCCATACCTACGGCGTTCGCCACACCTTGGCCGAGCGGGCCGGTGGTTGTCTCCACACCAGGAGTCAAAAAGACTTCCGGGTGACCTGGCGTTTTGCTTCCCATCTTGCGGAAATTCTTCAACTCCGCAATAGGCAGGTCATATCCCGACAAATGCAGCAGCGCATACAGCAGGGCCGAGCCATGGCCGTTGCTCAGCACAAAGCGGTCTCGGTTGGGCCAGGCAGGGTCTGCAGGGTTGTGACGCAGATGCTGGTTCCACAGCACATCTGCGATATCGGCCATGCCCATAGGCATGCCGGGGTGGCCGGAATTGGCAGCCTGGACAGCATCGACCGCCAACATACGAAGCGCGTTCGCGCGAAGTGTCGTCATAGAGATTCCTTAGAGGGAGCGGCTGCCCGCCATGGGCTGCCCGAGGGCCTAGTCAGGCAAAGTCAGGACTGGATGCGGTCCAGGATCATGCGTTCCAGCGCAATCGCATCGGCTTCGAATTGCCGAATGCCTTCGGCCAGCTTTTCCGTTGCCATGGCATCGCGATTGAGATCCAGGCGGAATTGCTGTTCACTGATCTGGTGGTAAGGCGGTACAGCGGCATCCGTGACCGCAGTACCCAGGGCGCGGCTTACCGGCCCTTCAGATGCCTGTAACTCGGCCAGCAGCTTGGGGCTGATCGTGAGCAAGTCACAACCGGCCAAGGCGCATATCTGCCCCACGTTTCGGAAGCTCGCTCCCATGATTTCGGTGGCGATCCCATTGGCCTTGTAACAGGCAAAGATCTGACTCACCGAACGCACGCCAGGGTCGTTGGCTCCTGCATGGGCAAGCTCATCCCACCCCGTTCCGGCTGACTTCTTGTACCAGTCGTAGATCCGTCCTACGAACGGCGAAATAAGCTGTACCTTGGCATTGGCGCAGGCAATCGCCTGTGGCAGAGAAAACAGCAGCGTCAGGTTGGTATGGATGCCTTCGTTCTCCAGCGCCTTGGCCGCCTGAATACCTTCCCAGGTGGATGCCAACTTGATGAGCACCCGAGAGGTATTCACCCCTTGCGCCTGGTAGAGCGCCAGTATCTCCTTGGCCTTGCGGATGGAGCCTTCCGTATCAAAGCTCAGGCGGGCGTCAACTTCGCTCGACACCCGGCCTGGGATGCGCTGCAGGATTTCCTTGCCAAAAGCCACGACCACGCGGTCCGCGATGCGCTCCACGGATGCGCCCCGCGCTGCGTCCACCACCTGTTCAAAGAGCGGCTTGTACTTGGCGTCACGAATGGCCTGCAACACCAGAGACGGGTTGGTGGTGGCGTCTTGCGGCGCAAACTGCGTGAGAAGCTCAAAGTCGCCAGTGTCCGCAACAACCGTCGTGTATTGCCTCAGTGCTTCGAGCTGGTTCATGACATGAACATCCCACCATCGACATTGATGGTCTGGCCGGTGATGTAGGCAGCGTCGTCGGAGGACAGGAAGGTCACCACGCCGGCCACGTCTTCGCCGGAGCCGGGGCGTCCCATGGGAATGCCTTCAATCCATTCGGCCATCAGCTCGCCCGGCTTGTAGTTGCCAAGCAGCTTGCCCCAGGCCTCGTCGTTGTAGGCCCACATATCGGTTTCGATGATGCCGGGGCAGAACGCGTTGACCGTGATGCCTGTCTTGGCCAATTCCTTGGCCAGGCTTTGGGTGATGCCCACCACACCAAACTTGCTGGCAGCGTAGTGGGGGGTGTAGACAAAGCCCTGGCGTGCTTGACCCGACGCGGTGTTGATCAGGCGCCCCTTCTTGCCAGCCGCCCGCATACGCACAGCAGCCTCCTGGCAGCAAAGAAACACCCCTTTGGTGTTGACCGCCATCACCTTGTCCCACTCGGATTCGCTCAGGTCTTCGAGTTTTGCAATGGTGATCACGCCGGCATTCTGGATGGAGATGTCCACCTCACCCAGTTCGACCGCCACACGCGCATAGAGAGCCTTCACTTGCTCCTTGTTGGTCACATCCAACTCTGCGCCTATGACCTTGGCGCCTTCGACGGTCAGTGTGCCCAGCTGCTTTGCTGTGTCATGGACCAAGGCTTCATTGGCGGCCACACAGACACTGGCCCCCTCGCGCACAAAGCGTTGTGCAATGGCCTTGCCTATGCCTCTGCTGCCACCCGTGACGACAACGACCTTGCCGGCAAATCTTCTGCTCATGATGGGTTCCTTCGGAAATCAAATCACCAGCAGACAAATCCACCGTCCACAATCAAGTCCACGCCTGTGCAAAACGACGCAGCCCGGCTGGAGAGGAACACCGCAGGGCCCACCATCTCATCCACCGTGGCCATGCGACCGAGCGGTGTGTCGCGCTCAAAAATCTTGACCTGCTCAGCCACCTCCGGGCGAAGGTTCATGGGCGTGGCGGTGTAGCCGGGGCTGATGGAATTCACGCGGATGCCGCGTTCAGACCATTCCATGGCCAGGCTCTTGCTCATGTGGATCACCGCGGCCTTGGAGCTGTTGTAGTGGGCTTGTAGGAGCCCGCGATTCACGATGGAGCCCGACATGGAAGCAATGTTCACGATGGAGCCTTTCTTTCGGGGCAGCATGACGCGTGCCTGGGCCTGGCAGCTGAGAAACACGCCATCCACATTGATGGCATGCACGCGGCGCCACTGGTCGTAGCCCATGTCTTCGGCAGGCGCTGCATTGGCAATGCCAGCGCAGTTCAACGCAATGCTCAGTGCGCCCAGCTCGGCTTCGATGCGGTCAACGCTCGCCTTCAGGTCTGCAGCTTGGGTGACATCGCCGGTGCTGATGATCGCCTTGCGCCCCAACTTCTGAATGCTTTCAACGGTCGCTTCCAAGCCCTTTTGCTGTCCCGGCAAGTCAAAACACGCCACATCTGCGCCGGCCTCTGCCAGGCCAATCGCCAGACGCTGACCGATGCCGCTTCCGGCGCCGGTCACCATGGCCACTTCATCTTTTAGATCAAACAAATTCACTTGGACACTCCTTGCATCGCTGCGCTAATGGCACTAAGGCCTGCTCTATGGGCTCTCGATAAGCCGTTTTGCCGTATCGAGATCAGTAATCAATGTGGAAATCCATTTGCCACGCAGGGAGCCCCTGATGGCTTCGAACTTCCTTGGACCGCCTGCAACGCCAATGCGGCGGCGGGCCTTCAACACCTGATCGGCTTCTATGCCGATGATTCGGTCATTCAGACCTGTGCGAACCAGCTTGCCGTTTGCGTCAAAGAAACGCAGACAGACGTCGCCAACCGCGCCTGCGGCCTTGAGTTCTTCAATATCGCGGTCTGAAAAAATGTTGCCGCTATCACGCAGCATGCGCGATGGTGCGGTGGAACCAATCCCCATCAAAATGCCCGACAGGTTGTCAAACATGGTCAGCACATGGGTACAGGCGGCGTCGGCTTCTATGGCCCGCTTGGCCTCGGGTGAGGCAGCGATGCCAGGCGCCATCATGAAAGTGGGCTCGGCATGAGAAAGGTGCGCCAGCCGTTCGGTAAGCTGGGTCGCAAAGCGCTGCACACTGGGTTGCCCAACACCACCAAACGCCTGGACCACATGGCGCGTGACGCCAGAGGCCGTGGGCCGCATCACGTTCACTGCCGCCAACAGTGTGGAGCTCCAGGACGACACTGCGATGGACTCCATAGTCGGTACCATCAGCTCCAGGTAGGACGCAACCGAAGACGCCAATGCCTGGGAAATGGCGTCGTCAACATCCAGTTGTGCATCAGGAACCTCCACCACCAGGCACTCGTCAATGCCAAAGAGGCTTTCGACGCGAGACTCCACCTCCGCATGGACGCCAGGCGGAACGTGCACCGTGATTTTCACAATCCCAAGCTGCTCGGATTGCTTCAAAAGTCGTGAGACTTTGGCCTGGGACAAGCCCAGCTGTTCCGCAATTTGAGCTTGTCCCATTGATCGCTCAAAGTACATGCTGGCAATGCGTGTGGCTAAACGAAGGATTTCAGGTGTGGCGGCGCGGTGGTTTTTCATGCGGCAGATTCTCGCACCAGACCCTAAAAATGCACCGTTCAGTGGACCGCAAGGTCCATCACGTTCTGGCTGGTAGCTGCACCACGCTTCAGCTCACCCCGAACTTCGCCCCGTGCCAATACGATCACGCGGTGGGACAAGCCCAAAACCTCGTCCAGGTCAGAACTCACCACAATCACCGCCATGCCCTCGCGAGCCAGCTCGGCAATCACCTCGTAGATTTGAGCACGAGCACCCACGTCTACACCACGAGTTGGCTCATCCAAGATGATGACGTTGGGGTTGCGAGCTATCCATTTGGCGATCACGACCTTTTGTTGATTTCCCCCTGACAGGGAACCCGCAGATTGCTCGGGAACGCCCTTGACAGTGAGCTTCCTAATCAATTCTTGAGCAAAGGAGTCGCGCTTTTTGGGCCAGATCCATCCGCCCGCCCCCACCAGGTCGGCATTGCTGTATGCAATGTTCTCGGCGATCGAATGCGACAGGACTACTCCCAAGGCCTTTCTATCATCCGGCACCATGACTAGCCCCTTGCGAATGACGTCTATAGGAGATTTGGGACGAACATTTTTACCGTCGATGACAATCTCGCCCGAGGCAATCGGGTCCACGCCGGCAATGGCGCGCATAGCTTCCGTGCGCCCGGCACCCGAGATGCCGGCAAAGCCGAGGACTTCACCACGTCGGACATCAAAACTCAAATTCTTGAAGCGACCGTCCACTGCGGTCAGCTTGCGCACCGACAGCGCGACTGGGGCATCTGCGGGTGGTGTCGGAATTTCCGGGAAAAGCCGGTCCACGTTGCGGCCCACCATATCGCGCACCAGCAGATTGCGTTCCAGTTGCGCACTGGCATGGCTGGCAACCAGACGGCCATCGCGCAGCACTTCGATCCGGTCACAAATACGTGCAATTTCAGCCAGGCGGTGGCTTACGTATATGAACGAGACACCTTCTGCCTTCAGGCGTTTGACCTGCTCGAACAGACGGTCCGTTTCCTCTTCTCCCAATGCCGCAGTGGGCTCATCGAGGATGAGCATGGTGGCATTGAGCGTCAGGGCTTTGGCAATTTCCACTTGCTGCTGGGCGGCAACGCTCAGGCTGCTCACTTTGGTCCTGGCCGATACATTCAGCCCCAGCCTATGCAACTGCTCTTGCGCCCGCTCCACCATGGTGTCCATGTCGATGCGACCGTTCTTCATCAGCAGGCGTCCGACGAACACGTTTTCGGCAATCGTCAGATGGGGCAGCAAACGCATTTCCTGGTGGATCAGGCCAATGCCAGCCTGAAGTGCGTCTCCCGGCGTGCGGGGGTTGTAAGGGCGACCTTTCCACCACATTTGACCGCCCGCATCGGAGTGGGTCAGTCCGGCAATGATGGACGACAGTGTGGATTTGCCAGCACCGTTTTCACCCAACAGGGCCACACATTCGCCGGGTCGGATCTCGACGTTCACACCGCGCAAGACGGTGATGGAGCCGTAGGTCTTGCCCATGTTGCGGGCAACAAGACCGTTGTGTGGTGGTACAAATTCCGTGGATGACATGATCGGTGCTGACAGTGCAAATGGTTGGAAAGAGAAGGGGGATAACCGCCTTCCCTTTCCAGACTGGGCTTAAGGGTGCTGCTTGATGAACTGGTCCACGTTTTCCTTGGTGGTCACGCGGGCATCGGTCGGCTGATCCTTGGGCACAGCCTTGCCGGCCAATACGTCTGTCACAGCATCCACAGCCATCTTGCCCATGGTCCAGGTCTGTTGTGTAGCGGTGGCATCCAGGGTGCCGTTGTTCTTCATGGCCAGCAGGGCACCCGGGTCTCCGTCAAAGCCAACCACCCACACCTTGTGGTTGGGCTTGGCCAGCTTGACTGCCTGGGACGCACCCATGGCAATGCCGTCGGCCTGGCCGATGATGATGTTGATGGACGGGTCGCGCTGCAGCATGTCCTGGGCAATGCGGTTGCCTTCGTCAGCAGCCCAGCGTTCGGTCCACTGGTGTTGTGAAATCTTGATGCCGCAGGAAGCCAGACCAGCAGTAAAGCCTTCGGTACGTTCCTTCTCGGGGGTGGTGCCACGTTGGCCATGGATCATGACAGCAGTGCCCTCCCCGCCTGTCTTCTCACAAATCCACTTGCCCAGTTCAGTCGTAGCAGCCACTGAGCGGCCATAGATGAAGGTGTCGCCAGGATCAGAGTCCACATTGCGGTCCACGTTAATCACGGGGATACCGGCCTTTCGGGCAGCACGAACAGGCACAGCCGCGGCGGTTGCACCAGCCGGAATGTAGACGAGTGCGTCAATCTTTTGGGCGATCAAATCTTGGATCTGATTGACCTGTGTCGCAGCATCCCCTTTTGCGTCGACCACCACAACCTTATAGCCTTTTTCCTTGCCGTAATTTTCAACACCCTGCTTGATGATGTTGAAGAAATCAGCTTGCAGGTTGGGCACTGCTACGCCGATGGTCTTGCCGGCGCCTTGGGCGTATGCCGTTCCGGCCAGCACTGTTGTTGCCACAGCAGCCAACACGAGTTTTTTGAATTTGATCATGACGTCTCCTAATTGAACTTAAAAATGGTTTTATCGGGACTTACGCTTGTTGGTATCGAACATCACAGCGATGACGATGACGACACCGATCACGATTTGCTGAACGAACGGCGAAGTCCCGATAAGGTTTAAGCCGTTGCGCAACACACCGATCGTCAGCACGCCCATGAGCGTGCCGAAGATGCTTCCTACGCCGCCAGACAAACTGGCGCCGCCAATCACTACCGCTGCAATGGTGTCGAGCTCATAGCCCTGACCACCTGCTGGCTGCGAAGAGTCCAGGCGTGTGGACATCACCACGCCGGCCAAGCCGGAGAGAAGGCCGCATACCGTGTAGACACCTAAGGTGACGCGTTTCACCGAGATACCTGCCAGGCGGGCCACTTCGCTGCTGCCGCCAATGGCATAGAGCGCACGCCCCGTGGCGCGGTACTTCATGAAAATGCCTGCTACCAGGGTAAGACCCAGGAACAACGCCACAGAGACGGAGAGGAAGCCCATGTAGCGTTCAATGGACAGGTCGGAGAACCAGCCGGGGTAGCCCACGATCTGGCTGCCGTCAGTGATGATGTTGGCCAGCCCGCGTGCAATGGACATCACGGCCAACGTGGCAATGAAGGGCGGCAAGTTGACCTTGACCACCAGGAAGCCGGAGAACGCGCCGCACAGTGCACCGGCGACGAGCCCAACCAGGATGGCGATGGGCATGGGCCATCCGACCACATTGGCCAGCCAACCCATGACCATCATGGACAGCGCAAGAACCGATCCGACCGAGAGGTCAATGCCGCCAATCACGATCACTGCGGTCATGCCCAACGCCATGATTCCCAGTACGGTCAGCTGGTCCACCACGTTGAGCAAATTGCGTGTGGTCAGGAACACATCCGAGAGGATGGAAAAGACCACACACAGGACGATGAGGCTGATGAGTGGAATGTGCTCCGACAAGCGCTCTTTCCAAGCGATGCTGCTCGGCTTGGTTTGTGCTTTGGTTTCGACGGCATTCATTTGCTTGCTACCTTGTTCATGTATTTCGTGCTGTGTCTCTTGTGCGTTGTGTTCAGGCACTGCGTTGTGTGCGCGACCTGGTAACTGCCAGTGCCCAGTTGCTGCGAAGTCGCGAGATTTCTTCTTCGGAACGTTCCGGCACTTCGGTCGTGACCTGTGATCTCGCCAGGCTTTGCAAGGCCGCTTCATCCCATACGCCTTCACGCAGCCCAGCCAGATGAGCGACGCCCAGGGCCGAGAGCTCCGGATCCGTGCAGTGCACCACGGGCCGCTTGATGTATGCCGCAACCGATGCGCGTAACGTGGCATTGCGGGAGGGTCCTCCGTCCAGCAGCAGTTTCTTTACGCTGTCACCGCCACCATCCACGGCTGCGACGACGTCGGCCACCTGGTGGGCAATGGAGTCCAGTGCCGCAGCCAGGACCTGCTGTCGGTTGGTATCCAGGGTGAGGCCACTCATGAGGCCCACAGCCCGTGCGTCCCAGTAGGGAGCCCCCAGGCCGGAGAAGGCAGGGACGATGCACAGTTCACCAGCCGGAGCCAATACGGCTTCAGCCGCTGCAACCTCAGCGTCGATGCCAAACAGGTCTGCAGCCCACCGCAGGGTTGCCCCGGCAGACCGGATATTTCCCTCATGTGCCAGTCGTGGACCGGTGCCTGCATCCCATCCGACGGTCAGGCACATGCCTTCCAGCCGTTGCGCGCCCTTGCGAGCCAGGCCCATGACGGAAGATCCGGTTCCCATGGTGGCCTTTACTGAGCCCACTTCACGCACGCCGTGGGCGTACAGCGCGGCATGGGAGTCCGCCATCACCGATGAGACCGGAACACCCGCCAGGGACGGATGCAGGCCTGCAGCGTCTGCATGTTTTCTGATGGAGGGAACTATCTCGGGCAGCATCTGCACCGGGATGTTGAAGAGACGCAGCAGGTCATCATCCCACGCGGCATTGGCCACATTGAGCAATTGGGTGCGCGATGCGTTGCCCACTTCGATGGTGCTCTCGCCACCCAGGCGGGCCACGAGCCAGGCGTCCACAGTGCCTGCAACCAGATCTGCGTTGCGGCTGGCAGTGCGGTCGGGGTCAACGCGGTCCAGCAACCAGCGAATCTTCAGGGCCGAGAACATGGGGTCCAAGGGCAGGCCGGATTTGTCCAGCACCATGTCGGTGACATGGTCGGCGGCCAACGCTTCGAGCAAACCCACAGTGCGCCGGTCTTGCCAGCTCAGGAGCGGAGTCACTGGGCTGGCATCTTTTCGATTCCAGATCAGGGCGGACTCCCGCTGGGTGGACAGTCCCACGGCTGCCACACGTGCTTGCGGCTTTTGTTCAATGCACAGACGAACCGCTTCAAGCACACTCAACCAGATGGCTTGCGCATCCTGCTCCACCCAGCCCGGCTGGGGGTAGCTTTCACCCAGTGCAGCGCTGGCTTTGGCGACGATGCGACCCGTGGTGTCGACCAGCACGCATTTCGTGGCGCTGGTTCCCTGGTCAATGGCAAGTATGTGGCTCATGTTGATATCCGACTTAGGCGTTTTCAATCAACTCTAGTGCAGCCTTGGCAATGCCAGGTCCAGTGAGACCAAAGTACTCGAACAGGAAGTTTGTGGAACCGGTCGGTGCAAGCCCGGTCACGCCCAGAATACGCATGCGCGTGGGGTGCGTTTGCACAACCACTTCCGAAATGGCTGAGCCCAAACCGCCGTACACAATGGCTTCTTCCACGGTGACGATGCCTTTGGTCTCCTTGGCAGCAGCAACGACGGTCTGCACGTCCACCGGTTTGATGGAGGCAGCATTGATAACGCGTGCTTCGATACCGCCTTCGGACAGAAAGCTGGCAGCATCCAGGGCGCGTGCAACCATGGTGCCCGCGGCGATGATGGTCACGTCCTTGCCTTCGCGCAGGGTCACGAACTTGCCGGGTTCAAAGCTCACGCCTTCGCGGGATACGGCTGGTACCTTGGTGCGGCCGATGCGCATGAAGCAGGGGCGGCCGGATTTCAGGGCCCAGCGCATGGTGGCACGAGTTTCATCGGGGTCGGCCGGAACGGCAACGGTCAAGTCGCCGATGGCACGTGTCCACGCCAGATCTTCGATGGAGTGGTGGGTTGGTCCCAGTTCGGCGTATGCCATTCCGGGGCTCATGCCGCAGAGGACTACGGGGAAGTTGGAATACACCACGTCTGCCTTGATCTGCTCCAGCGCGCGACCTGTCAGGAAGGGCGATGCGGCACACACAAAAGGACGCATACCTGCGTTGGCCAGGCCTGCGGCCACGCCAACCATGTTCTGTTCGGCGATGCCGACATTGACCAGGCGATTGGGGAACGCCTTCTTGAAGGCTCCCAGATTGCTCGACCCGACGGAATCGTTGCAGACCGCCACAATGCGCGAATCCTCGCGCGCCATCTTTTCCAGCTCGTCCGCGAACGCCTGGCGGCAATCGAAACCTACGCTGCTATCAACCTTGCTCACGCTGCCACCTCTTTCATTGCTGCTTCGTACTGGGCGGCGCTTGGGACCTTGTGGTGCCACTCCACCCCGTTCTCCATAAACGACACGCCCTTGCCCTTGACCGTGTTGGCGATCACTGCGCGGGGGCGTTCACCGGGGGCCATGGAAAGCACATGCAGAAGTTCTTCATACGAGTGCCCGTTGATGACGTGGGTTTCCCAGCCGAAGGCGGTCCACTTGTCCGCCAGGGGCTCAAGCTCGTTGGTCTCGGCCGTGGTGGCACCTTGCTGCAGGCGATTGCGGTCCACGATCAGCGTGAGGTTTCCAAGCTTCTGCTGGGCAGCGTACATGGCCGCCTCCCAATTACTGCCTTCCTGCAGTTCGCCGTCGCCGACCACTACATAGGTCCGGAAATTCAAACCCTGCAGCTTGGCAGCCGTTGCACAACCCACGCCCACCGGCAAGCCATGCCCCAGAGGACCGGTATTGGTTTCGACGCCAGGGATTTTGTTGCGGTTGGGGTGGCCGTTCAGCGGAGACAGGTCCTTGGCGAAATGCACCAAGCGGTCAGCGCTGAAGTAGCCACTGTGGGCCAGAACGGAATACAGGGCTGCCGCGCAGTGGCCTTTACTCAGGATGAAGCGGTCACGGGTGGGCAGGCTGATGTTGGCCGGGTCTACGGCCAAAACACCTTCATAGAGGGTGACCAGAATGTCCGTCACCGAGAAGTCGCCACCGATGTGACCCAGGCCTGCGGTGTTGATCGTGGTGAGGACTTGGCTGCGAATGAAGCGGCTGGTTGCCGCCAACCGTTCGATCTTTTTACTTTCATCGGCCTGCACAAAGTCCTGACGACGTGCACGCCACTGCGATACCGCAGCGCCATCGACCACCAGAGGAGCCGAGACCTCGACACCGGTTGCCTTTTGAGTATGTTGCATATTTATTCACAATTGACTTGTTATGCATTAGTATATTCACTGTTGAATCGTTATGCACTAGGGTTTTCCCCAGATCAAGGGTTTGTCGGTAGGAATTGAGGGATACCTGATCAGGGTCATCGAAAGCGCGGCATCGACACACTGGTCGAGACAGTTGGTCAAAAAGCCTTCGAACTAGCTCTGCCAGCTTTCCTCAGCTGCGCCAAGTGCCTTGCAAGAGGCACGTGCGGTCCTCAACAGTGGCAGCTGCCATCCACGCACCTCGGTCAAACCCATTGAACGACACATGAATCCGTAGGTACTGAAAAGGGACGCGGTTGCCACAGAGCGCACCTTTGGTCGAAGTGCCTTTGTTTTTTCCGTCACAACAAAAACGCCCAGTAGTGCTGGGCGTTTCAAAGGGATTGGTACGAGCTAAGCTCAGGGCTTGGCGTGGCCGACAAACTCCACGGCATTGAGCTCGAAGCCACCCATGCTGGGAAAGCGCCGCTCGTTGCCCAGCACCTTGATGTGCTTGAGACCAAGACTACGTAGGATTTGTGCGCCTACGCCATAGGAGCGTAGATCGCTATCGATCTTTCCAGTCTTCGGGGCCGGTTTCTCAGCCTCACCCATTGCATTGCGAACCAGATTGTCTTGGTTCTCCACGACGTTGAGTAACAGGATGACCCCTTTGCCCTCAGCTTGAATGGCTTTCTGTGCAGCCGGCAGCGGCCAGGAATGAGCGCCATCAACGTCTTCCAGAAAATCCAAAACCGACAGCGGTTCGTGCACGCGAACCATGACAGCCTCATCCGAGGACCAAGTCCCGGCCACCATGGCAAGGTGAACACCACCAAAGCGATCCTGGTAGGTCTGCAGCTCGAATTTTCCAAAGCTGTTGGTGATGGAGCGCTTGCCCTTGAGCGAGACCAACTGCTCACTTTCGGTGCGGTACTTGATCAAGTCCGCAATGCTGCCAAGTTTGAGCCCATGCTGTTGGGCGAATATCATCAGGTCAGGAACTCGGGCCATGGTTCCATCGTCGTTCATGACTTCGCAAATGACCGAGGCAGGCATGAGGCCCGCCATTTCAGCCAGGTCGCAACCTGCCTCCGTGTGGCCAGCGCGCATAAGCACCCCCCCATTAGCCGCCCGCAGAGGGAAAACGTGACCAGGGCTCACCAGATTGGTCGATTTGGCATCCTTGGCCACCGCCACCCGGACAGTAGTGGAGCGGTCTGCTGCGGATATCCCTGTATCTATCCCATCGGCAGCCTCAATCGACACGGTGAATGCAGTGCCATGCTTGGTGCCGTTATTGCTCACCATGGGAGTCAATCCCAGTTGGTCGCAACGCTCAGGAGTCAGGGTCAGGCAAATGAGTCCGCGGCAATAGCGGGCCATGAAGTTGATCGCCTCGGGCGTTACGTGCTCAGCCGCCAGGATCACATCCCCCTCGTTCTCGCGTCCTTCGTCGTCGACGAGGATCACCATTTTTCCTGCCTTGATGTCAGCCACCAACTCGGGGACCGTCGCAAAACCATTTCCACTCATACCTTGCACTCCAATTCAATCAAACTCGAAATATCTGTCAGCGGCGGCCGTATCGAACGGCCGCAAGGATTCACACAGAACTGAGCGCCCCATGGGGGCCAGTGGGAGGTGTAAAGCGGGTGGGTAAAAACAAACTGATTCATGAACTCTTCAGTAAAAGAAAGAACAAAGAATCAGGGCACACGAGCACAGACGCACCTGACCAGCAAGGCAGATGGAGTTTGGTATCGCGCTACTCTTTCATCCGGACTGTGACCGTCGGCTCTGGAATCTCACCAGATCTGCTGACCCCGACGTTTGACATCGGGCGCTCGCGGGCTTGGCATTGCTGCCTTACCGCCGGTGGGGAGTTTCACCCCGCCCTGAGAACGCTGTCGACCAATTGGCCGACGAGCGAATTTTAGAGCACAAAGGAATGGTGGACGTCACAGCTGTTGACCATCCCGGCAAAACGGCGATGAGCGTACGAGTGCAATCACCCTTCCAGGCATCGTCGTATTGACTTAGGAAATGACGACGCTAAGTTCTCCCTCAATCATTAGTAAGCGGTTGTACTTGGCACCCCGGTCGGACCGGCATAAGAAACCCGTCTTAATCTGGGTGACCAGGGTACAGACGCTCAGGTCTGCAATGGTGGCGTCCTCGGTCTCACCAGAGCGGTGAGAAATCACGGAACTGTAGTCTTCGGCCATGCCGTCCTCAATGGTCATGATGGGGTATTGGTCGACCGATGCGGCGAGGTGGTCCATGAACTGGCCAGATCCAGCACATGGCCAATGTCTACTCCTGCCTTCTACCCAGCTTTCTCAACACCTTCCAATGAGCTGCAAGGCAGCCTCATTGGAAGGCAAGTTTGGCGCAATGCCGCCATCATCACCGACTGCCGTGGCATAGCGTTGCTACTTGAGCAGGCGCTTCAGGGAATGAAAGACCTCCACGCCCAAGCGCAACATCTCGAAGAAGCTGGGTGCGCCCACTTGCAGAATCATGAATTCCTGCATATCCACATTCCCTGGCGGGATGGTGGATGTACCGTCCAGCGCAATCGTCACCCGGTCCACGTCATCCCGGTCCATGACATTGAGACCCAGCAGTGCGCTGCGCAGTTCACCGTTGACGTGAGAAGCAGTTTTCTGAACGCCCGTGCCAAGATAGCGACAAGCGTCTTCCTCTCGCAATTCCAATACCTCGCGCGCCCCTGTCGAAGCCCCGGAAGGAGATGCTGCAAGCCTGATGAATTAACACCGTAGACTCTCCCGTTAAGCAATTTGGGCAATACGCATCAGGTTGGTGGTTCCCGAAGTTCCAAAGGGAACACCGGCGGAAATCACGATGGTCTGACCGGCCTGGCCCAGCCCTTCCTCTCAGGGGCCATGCGCAAGGCGGAATATCCTGAACTGGTATACGCCACCACGGCAGCGACCTTCAGAAGGTCTGCGACACCCCGCACCGCTACGCCGATGGCATCGCTCTCGGCGACGATGGCCTCCAGGCTGTTGATGGCTGCGGGCTTTTCCAGCTTGGCCACAATATCGGCGCGCCCCTTGACGATGGACTTGATTTCCACAATGTCTTCTGGTCGTTGAACAAACGACAAGGCAATCCAGTCGATTCCCAAGGTCAGGCCATAGATCAAATCGGCCCGGTCTTTTCCGGTTAACGCAGATAGGGGCAGCAACACACCGGGCACATTCACACCCTTGCGGTTCGACACGGCGCCACCGGCCATCGTCTAGCAACAGGTCGGTGCCGACCTCCAGTGCAGAAAAGATTTCGGGGTGCGGCATGGGTGCCCGCATCTGGTCACCGGGTTTTTCGTGGTAAGGCTTGGATGGTCGACCGGTCTGCGCTGGCGGGTTCGAGGGTTGCCACGATCTTGGCATTGCGTTTGCGGTGCATGAAAGTCCTTGTTGTTGAGAACGCGTTACCGGCCGATCAGGATGGCGCGGAAATCGTTCACATTGGTGAGCGTGGGGCCAGTGACGAGGGAGTCGCCCAGCACCTGAAAGAACCCATGGCCGTCGTTGCGGTCCAGGCTGTCCTTGGGATTGATGCCTAGTGCCCAGGCACGCTCCAGCGTACTCGGAGACAAATACGCGCCAGCTATTTCTTCAATCCCATCCACACCATCGGTATCTCCGGCCAGCGCATGGATGCCGGGTTCGCCTTGCAGGGCCACACCCAGCGACAAAAGGAATTCGACGTTGCGTCCACCGCGGCCATCTCCCCGGATGGTGACGGTGGTTTCTCCGCCAGACAGAAGAATGCAAGGTGCCTGAAATGGTTGGCCGTGGCGAGCGACCTGAAGTGCCATGGCAGCCATCACCTTGCCAACCTCGCGCGCCTCGCCTTCCACGCTGTCACCCAGGATGTAGGCAGACAAGCCCGCTGCTTCGGCTACTTTCGCCGCTGCTTCCAACGCCATTTGAGGCGTGGCAATCATGTGGACTTCCATTCCTTCCAAACGTTTGTCGTCTGGCTTGATGGACTCCCCTCGCCCATCGGTCAGCACCTTGCGGACGTTGTCCGGCAGGACAATGCCATAGCGTTTGATGATGGCCAATGCATCGGCGCATGTGGAGGAGTCACCTACCGTGGGGCCGGATGCAATGTCGCAGGGCTGATCTCCTGGCACATCCGAAATCAGTAGCGTCACAACCTTGGCAGGATAGCTAGCGGCCGCCAGTCGACCACCTTTGATAGCAGAAAGGTGGCGACGCACACAGTTCATTTCACTGATGCTGGCACCCGACTTCAATAGCTCACGGTTCACCCTCTGCTTGTCTTCCAGGGTGATGCCTTCCAGAGGCAACGGCAGCAAAGAAGATCCGCCACCCGAGATCAGGCACAACACGGTGTCATCGGCGGTGAGTCCCTGCACCTTTTGCAGGATGCGTTGTGCAGCAGTGAGTCCTGCATCGTCGGGCACTGGATGTGCCGCCTCCACGATTTCGATGCGCTTGCAAGGCACGGCGTAGCCGTAGCGGGTGACCACCAGTCCCTCAAGCGGGCCGCTCCAATGTTGCTCCACCGCGCGCGCCATTTCGGCCGACGCCTTGCCCGCACCAATGACGATCAGGCGCCCTTTCGGGACCGCCGGCAGATGCGCCGCAATGCATTGGTTGGGCTGTGCGGCCGCGATGGCCGCCGCAAACATGGACTGCAGCGGCCCCTTTGCCAGCGGGGTCTCTTTTTCTGGCGCTCCGGTTTGAAAGTTTTCAGTCGCCATGATTTGCGCTCCGTCCGCTAGGCAGCTTAGGCTTTGGCAATTGCCTCTTCGGCCTCGTAGAGGGCCTCCACGGTAGTGTCTTGGTCTAGCACACGGCTCATGCGGACCATGTCCAGGGCACCCACCCAACGGGCCACCGCCATAGTGGCCACGGCATTGCCAATGGTGTTGGTAATGGCACGGGCCTCGGACATGAAGCGGTCCACACCGAGCAGCAGCACCATGCCGGCAACCGGAATATTGCCCATAGAGGCCAGCGTGGCGGCCAAGGTAATGAAGCCGGAGCCGGTGACCCCTGCAGAGCCCTTGCTGGTCAGCATCAGCACGCCCAGGATAACGATCTGGTCGGTCATGGACAGCGGCGTATTGGTGGCCTGTGCAATGAAGATCGCCGCCATAGTGTAGTAAATACACTGGCCATCGGGGTTGAAGGTCACACCCGACGGTATGACCAGGCCGACAACCGGTTTTGACACTCCAATGTGTTCCAGCTTACGCATCAACTGAGGCACCACCGACTCGGAAGAACTGGTGCCCAGCACGGTGAAGATTTCATCCTTGATGTAGCGCAGGAACTTGAAAATGCTAAAGCCCGATAGCTTGGCGATGAAGCCCAGCACCACAAACACGAAAGCCACACAAGTCAGGTACATGCACAGCATCAGTTGACCCAGCGCGGAAAGCGAAGCCAGACCGTATTTGCCCACGGTGAAGGCCATGGCGCCGAAGGCCGCCAGCGGGGCCAGGCGCATGATCATGCCCACAATGCCGAACATGCTGTTGCAGAAGGCATCCAGCAGGTCCACTACCGGCTTGGCCTTACGCCCCATGTGAGACAGGGCCACGCCAAAGAAAATGCCGAACACCAGGATTTGCAGAATGTCATTCTTGGCCAGGGCTTCCACGATGCTGGAGGGCACCATGTTGACCAGAAAGTCTACAAAGCCACCGGATTTGGATGCCGCGGCGGTGTAGTTGGCAATCGCCTTGGTGTCCAGCGTTGCCGGGTCCACATTCATGCCCACGCCCGGCTTGAACACATTGACCACTACCAGACCGAGTGCCAGCGCGAAGGTGGAAACAACCTCAAAGTAGATGAGCGCCCTTACACCGACGCGGCCCAGTTCCTTCATGCTCTCCATCTTGGCGATGCCCAGCACCACCATGGCAAAAATGATGGGTGCGAACACCATCTTGATGAGCTTGATGAAGACATCGCCCAATGGCTTGAAGTCCGCGCCCAGGGTTGGGTAAAAAATCCCCAGCAGCACACCGGCGCTCACGCCGATAAGCACCTGCACATACAGCTTTCCAAAGAAACGACGCAACATGTTTGTCTCCTAAATATTTATTTCGAACCAGTGGGTCGCGGCTCTTGCTGGCCGCTTCTCCAGAAATGCAATTGCGGTCTTATGCAGCTATGCGGGCGCAGACAGCGGCGGTCACCTGGGCGGTAGTGGCCTTGCCGCCCAGGTCACCTGTGTGCAGGGAGACGTCGGCAGTGACCTGCTCAATGACTGCCATCAGTTTCTTGGCAGCATCCACTTCACCCAGATGGTCCAGCAGCATCACGCAGCTCCAAAAGGTTCCGACCGGATTGGCCAAGCCCTTGCCCATGATGTCAAAGGCTGAACCATGGATAGGCTCAAACATGGAGGGATAGCGGCGCTCGGGGTCGATGTTGCCGGTCGGTGCAATACCCAGGCTGCCTGCCAGTGCTGCGGCCAGGTCACTCAGGATGTCTGCGTGCAGGTTGGTGGCCACTATGGTGTCCAGGGTAGCGGGGCGGTTCACCATACGGGCCGTAGCGGCGTCCACGAGTTCCTTGTCCCACTTCACATCGGGGAAGTCCTTGGACACTTCCAAAGCAATCTCGTCCCACATCACCATGGCATGGCGCTGGGCATTGCTCTTGGTCACCACGGTGAGCTGCTTGCGGGGACGGCTTTGTGCCAGCTTGAAGGCAAAGCGGATCACGCGCTCCACGCCCACACGGGTCATCATGGTGACTTCGCAAGCAGCCTCGATAGGGTGCCCCTGGTGCACGCGACCACCCACGCCAGAGTATTCGCCTTCGGAGTTTTCGCGCACGATGACCCAGTTCAGGTCCTCCGGCTTGCAACGCTTCAAGGGCGCATCAATGCCAGGCAGGATGCGCGTGGGGCGCACATTGGCATACTGATCGAACCCTTGGCAGATCTTCAGGCGAAGACCCCAGAGCGTGATGTGGTCCGCAATCTCCGAGTCACCAGCGGAGCCAAACAGAATGGCGTCTTTGTTGCGCAACGCATCCAGTCCGTTGGCAGGCATCATTTCACCGTGGGTGCGGTACCAGTCACCGCCCCAGCCAAAGTTCTCGAAGTCGAAGGTGAACGTGCTGCTGGCCGCGGCGAGGGCCTCCAGCACCGTTTGTCCAGCGGGAACGACCTCTTTGCCGATACCGTCGCCGGGGATACAAGCAATCTTGTATGTCTTCATAACGTCTCCAAAATGGGTTGTGGTGGGGACGGAATGTACCTATTGCTGAATTCCACGGTTCAACTTAAAGTGACTCCATTGTTTACTATGATTTAACAATGTCCACCCCCTCCTCTGCTCCTTCGGAGATGGCCTTTTTCAGCCTTCTGGCACGCATGGGCAGCTTCTCTGCGGCCGCCAGAGAAATGAATGTCACCACACCGGCGGCGAGTAAGCGCCTGAGCCAAATGGAGGCGCGCCTGGGTGTGCAACTGCTGAACCGGACCACGCGCCGTATCAGCCTCACTGCCGAGGGCGAGCTGTACCTGGAGCACGCCCGGCGCATCCTCGCCGACATTGAGGACATGGAGCGCCTGATCAGCAGCGCCATTGCCAAGCCCAAAGGCCTGTTGCGCGTCAATGCCACGCTGGGCTTTGGTCGCACCCACATTGCTCCGCTGATCTCCAGCTTTGCCAAGAAGTTTTCGGATGTGCAGGTGCAACTGCAACTCACAGTCAATCCGCCCGCGTTGACCGAAGACACATTCGATGTGTGCATCCGCTTTGGCGAACCACCGGACGCAAGGGTGATAGCGCGCCGTATTGCTGGGAACCGACGGTTGATTTGCGCATCACCTGCTTATCTCAAGGCTCATGGCACGCCACGTGCTCCGCATGAACTGGCCCAACACAATTGCATAGGTATTCGCCAAGGTGATGAGGCTTATGGCATCTGGCACCTGAGTGCTGGCCAGAAGACGGAGACCGTCAAGGTGCGGGGAAACCTGAGCACCAATGACGGTGAGATTGCGGTGAACTGGGCACTTGCTGGTCACGGCCTGCTGATGCGGGCGGAATGGGACATCACCAAGTACCTGCACAGCGGTCGTTTGCGCCAAGTACTAGAGACATGGCAAACACCACCTGCGGATATCTACGCGGTCTATCCCCAGCGTCTGCAAACCGCTGCGCGCGTAAAAGCTTTCGTCGACCATGTGGTCGACGCGTTTGCGGCAACATCACCTGCCAAGGCTTAAGACTCAGAGAATCCATCGTTACCGCGAAGCTCGGCGAACTCAGTTACAAGGAAGTCGACGCCCAAGCAGGACTGTGGATGACAGCGAAATCACTTAGCAGATTTTCAGTGTCGTCCCTGGAAGACCCGCTGTGGGCACACTGGCGATGCTCGCCAACGTCTGCATGCCACAATTGTGGCTACACAGTGGCTACATGAAACCAAAAAAAGAAAAAGCTTGCTACCTTTTAAATAGCAAGCTTTCCTTTGTTTAATTGGTAGGCCGTGAGTGACTTGAACACTCGACCAAAGGATTATGAGTCCATTTTTCACGACCGCATTGGGTCGCAATGTATGTGCATTGCCAGTGATGCCAACACAATATAGCCGTCAGAAATCGCATTACCAGTGCATTAGTTCGCAATGCCGTTGACACTTTGTTGACGCAAGAACGGTCATAGAGGCCGTCAGCGATCGGCACGTGTTTGTCGTACCAATCGTCATCGCCTTGCCAAGCCAAGCCAAACTACTTTAGTTCATAGCATTCTGGGCGAATGCAGCGGCGGCCGCATTCCACTGCCGCACACGAACCATCAATGGAACTTCAACTTGATCAAGAAAGTCTACGACTCTCAGGCGATCAAAAAGAAGTCCTGCATAGCCTGCAAGGCCATTCCACTTTGAGGGGTGAGTTGCCTCAGAAACACAAAATGCTCGAACAGGAGTAAGCACAAAAGAACGCGCTGAAGTCCAACGTCTGAGAAATGCGTCAGGCTGGAGTTGGGTCACATGATCCTTCCAATTGGACCCTGTCTTACACTGGCAAAATACTACGAGCTTCCCCGCTCTACCATCTGTGAATGGTACCCAAGCAACGGCATCCAACTTGTCATCGTTTGCGTCTACCGGACCTGGATCAATGTTTTCAAACATGCCTCCTTCACCGATATCCTGACAAAGCCTGCGGATCTTGTTCTCAAAGCCTCCTGCAACTGCCGTTCCAAAGACAAAAGACTGGGCTCGCTGCGGCCCCAGATAATTGCGCAGAACATTCGCAGCAAGCTCCTCCAGCAACTGAGTCCCATCGATATTATTCTGCACCTTATTGGCCGTCATATTCAGCCGAGTGCTAAGGAGAAGATATCGATAGACATCTGCACGCTCAGAGTTGTCACCAACTTGATGACGTACTACAGTGCCTTGCAGATCGAGTGAAAATGGGTAGCCAACAACACAAGCTGCACCACGTCTACCAATTTCAACCATCACTTCGTCTATAAAGTCAGCGTTGATGTCGTCTTCATCATCAGCACCTTGATTGAATTCGTTATCTCCAAGTTGCCCCAAATAACCAAGGATCTCCCGTATAGAGACAGAATTGTTTTGCCAAGCCAACAGCTCAGCAAAATCCGCAAGCTCATGAATACCTGCCCGGGCAGAGGGCAAAGCCGGTAGCTTAAACATTTCACTCAGTTATCCGAGATTTCTTTTCCTGGGGGCGTGTCTTACGCTCCATCTCGGTATACATATCATCCGCGAGAGTGGCGATAGTTCCAGCAATCTTCAACAACTCGATCGAGTTGTCATAACCGCCAGAAAGCGCAGCCCGAGCAGTAGTGAGTTCCCGCTTTGCAGCAAGAAGCGCCTCTTCGAAAACTGTGGTCGCTGGCCGAGAAATTTCGAAGGACTTAGATAAATCTTCACCCGCACGCAATGCAGCGACAGCCTCTCTGTTTGCCACCACAGCATTCAGACGCCGGAGATCAGGGTTCTGTGTCTCGACCACCGGAGGAACAGCTTCAGCCTTATTGCCGTACAGCCACACCAAAAGCTCACCAAGTTCCTTAACTTTTTCCTTGGGAACAGGATCGTCGGTCTCCGTTTCCTTCGGTGCGATGTTTAGGAAACCACCGATACCTTCATAATCAAGTCCTGTATAAAGGTGCGAAAAAGCCAACCGACTTCTGAATACATTCTCACGGTTGTAGACGCCTTCTCGCTCCGCCTGCTCTAAGACCATTAAGCCGCGATAGAGCCTCTGAACCGTGTTGTGCCGATCACCAATTTGATTGGCGATATCCGCAAGCGGAATACCAAATGTTTTGTGAACCGTGGAAATGTAAGCAGCCTTCGCGTAGCTACTCCATTTGGCCGGACCATTCACGTGCTTGAAACCGAGAAACCGCCAGGCTTCTTCACGATTGGACATTATTACCGGCAAGGTTTGGAGCGCAGCTTTAGCCTCTGCAGTCAATTCAGGAATAGCCCAACCACGCTCACCGTCTCGATCACCGGCTAGAAGCACTTTAACGGCGGCAAGACGCCGGTTGCCTTCAATAACGATCTTGCGACCATCCTCTTCCGCAACGATTAACGCTTCTTGAGGGAAAAAACCACTAGCGGCAATAGACTGCACCAACTCTCGTACATCCATTGCGTCCCAAAGAATCTGTAGGACCTCATCCTCCGGCGTAGCGCTTGTAATTCCATACTCAGCCAGGCGAGGATTCTCATGATCAAAATGCAGATCACTCACACTAACCTGTAACACATTCAATTGTTGAGTCACGCCACAATCCTCGAATTAACTTCCGTGAGAACGAATTTCCGAGCTCCAATCCTAAGAGTCCTAGGCAAGCGAACATGATGCGGCGCAATCACCAGCTCATTCGCTGAACGCTTTTCTTGAAGAGAATAGTTAATTGGCAATAGTCCAATTTGCTGTTGCTTGTAGAGATCTCGAACCAACTCGGCATCGTCATACGACATCACCCAAGGAAGGATTTTTTGGGACCCGACATAGCGCGCAATCTTGCCATGATCATTTGGCTCATATGCATTCATATACAAACGCTGCCCCTTAACTACATATGGCGGATCAAGATAAACAAAAGCACGCTTTCGGCCAATACCCTTAGGCAATTTCGACTTTAGAAAATCGACAGCATCATCATTAGAAACAGAAACGCAATCTTTGACTTTTGCCAATTCAAGAACCCGCTCAGACAGAGCAGGCTTCATGAAACGAACATCAAGTCGCCATTCGCCCTTCTGCTCGTAACCACCAATCGGACCTCCGTTCAGGACACCTGACCGATTGCAGCGATTCATATAGAACGCGGAAAAACCAACGTCCCGCATCGAGTGACCAGATGGATTGAGACAAACCTCCCTGTGTGCACGCCATTCATTCAGATCAAGGCGTGCTGACATGATTTTCTCTACAAACCACGCGGATTCATCCAGAACGGTCTTCCAAAAAGAATAGATGCGCCAGTCCGCATCATTGATGGAGATGTGGCTAACAACGTTATCCACCAGCAAACTGAGCGCAGCACCAGCACCACCCGCATACGGTTCGAAATACTCGGCACCTCGAAGAGCGTTGAGATCCAAGACATCCGTTAAAAACGGCGTCAGACTAGCTTTCCCACCAGGATATCGAAGAGGACTTAACGACCTTGTCATAACTGATCACCACTAAGGTCAGAGATCGCCAATAGCTCATTTTTAGCGACATTTGCTGCACTTTTCCCCGCTTGCCGAAGCCCTGCATCAACCAACCGTCTTACCGCCTCAGGGCGGGTAGGGATGTCGGGTTGTTGTTTGCGCCACTCATCTATAGCGCTCAACAAATCCGGCTGAAAACGAGTACCTACAAGCATCCCGACCGATGTCGAGCGCTGCTTTTGCGGTAAAGATGATGTGGAAGATTTCACGTTAACACGATACCACATCTTCTACCATGCCAGGAACAGAAAACTTCCCCACCAAGACTGTGCATGGCCTCTCTGGTTTGTCCGTATGCTAAGAGCATTCGAAGTACGCATTCTTACTCCCAAAAATCGTTAATGGCAATAAAAGGACAGACCTAGAAAAGCTCACAAATCTCATTGCACCAGGCTGGGCAGTGGAGTTTCTAATCACAAGAAATGGACTCAAATAAGTGCCCAAGCTCCAGACGTTTTCGAATCCTGGGTGCCCTTTCCACTCCGTAGATACTCCATAGGACGGATTTTCATGATTCGCTGAAATATCACATTTAGTGAAAACGCCTATCATTTTCATTAAAAGTGATATTTCAGCAACACGTGAAATGGGGTGAATGAGTGAAATAAGCCGACCTCAACACAACCTCAATAGGCTCTCACCTAAGTCTTCTCAGATACTGACTGGAATCACCATGGTATCCATGTTACAAACCAACATCTGTACAAAATACCAGTATATTGCTGCGATCTGCCTAGAAGCGGCAGCTTTCAAAGAAGGGGAAGTTATGGCAACCGACGTCTCATACACGCCATGAATCTTGCAAAAACTCTGTACCTATTCCCCGATACCAACATCTTCCTTCAGTGCAAGCCGCTCGAACAGGTTGACTGGTCATCCTTCG
This sequence comes from Rhodoferax sp. GW822-FHT02A01, assembly GCF_038784515.1. Taxonomy (NCBI): domain Bacteria; kingdom Pseudomonadati; phylum Pseudomonadota; class Betaproteobacteria; order Burkholderiales; family Comamonadaceae; genus Rhodoferax; species Rhodoferax sp. GW822-FHT02A01. Next base: position 3,161,916 of record NZ_CP152376.1, on the reverse strand, counting down.
CCGAGTGGGACAACATACAGCTTATCCTCACCAGACCAGTACAGGCAGAAATCGATGCCTTCAAAGGTAAAGGGAATGGACGGCAAGCGTCGAAGGCCAGAGCAGCATCCACTCTGATTCGAAGACTTCTCGATGCAGATGATGAAGGTATCGGACTACATTCCTCACCTGCAATTCATCTTTACTTGCGCCATGACTTACGCCGCGACGAGTCGGTGGCAGAGGATTTGAATTACGAAGAGCGAGACGATCAATTGGTCGGAACCGCATTGGCTTTTCAGAAAACAAAGCCAACACAGGACGTGAAGCTGCTAACAAACGACACCGGTCCGATGGCCAGCGCCAAGGCAGTCGGTCTTGCATATCACGTCGTTCCACCTGACTGGCTTCTGCAGTCCGAGACTGATGATGCGGAAAAGCGTGAGAAAGCACTTAAGACTGAAATCGCCAAGTACAAGAGCGCAGAACCCATCTTCGAAATCAAGGCTTCACACGATGGTCCAGTGATAGCCAACATTTCTGTCTACAACCATCTCACCGATGGTGAGGTTCGAGAGCTGGTACACAAACTTACCACACGATATCCCTTAGAAACCTACTTTGGCTCTATTGAACGACAAGAACGATCGATCGATCAAGGTATGGCTTCCACCATGTATTTGCCTAGGCTATTTGGGGCCACCAAGGAGGTTTTTGAACCAGCCACATCCGAACAAATTGAGCAGTACAAGAATGCATATGCTGAATGGAAAGAGACATGCCACGAGGTGTTGCTAAAACTACATGAGACGCTCAACTCTAGCCATACTTGGCCGACTCTGACTTTCCGAATTAGCAATGTGGGCTCTCGCCCAGCAGACGATGCGCTAGTCGTATTTGAACCTGAAGGAACTTTTTATCTGGTTCCGGCCAAGAATAAAGACGCGAGCGATGACGCTGCGACTACTGACAGCGACCAGCCGTATTTTCCGCGTCCGCCTGTAGCACCCAAAGGAACTTGGAAACGCATAGATCAGTACGCATCCACCCTTGGGGCTTTAGCTCGCTATCAGCGGTTGACAGAACATATGTCTCTGAACGGAATGCACGTTCCGCAACTGTTCACCCGGCCTGCTTCACGGGACCCAAACGGGTTCTACTTCAAGGAAGGGCAAGCAGGAATGCCCAGCAAAATTGTCTCATTCATCTGCAGTCAGTGGCGTCATGCACACGAGCCTGAAAACTTCGAGATGTCCATTCATTGTCCACGGACATCGGGAACCCATGCTGGCCTTTTGAGGGTAACAGCACACGCTGCCAACCTGACTACTCCCGAAGTCTTGAGTTTTCCTTTACGTCTGACAGTAACAGAGACATCCAGTCTTGCATTCGCAGAGAAAATCCTAGCTAGTCTAGAAGACTAGATTGGGAATGCTCACCTGTTATCTCATGAAAATGAAACGCAAATAGCAACTATCTTCAAGATTCATCATGGATTTAAAAACAGCACTTCTACTCCTAAAACGGTATGCATCAAATACATTACTCGTCTTACTTATTTTTGGGGGGGGTATGGCCTATTTCGCAAAGGAGTTGCTTGTCCAAAAGGAAAAGCTCGCCGCTGACCAAATGCAATTGGCAAGCGAAAGAGTTACCTATGAGAAATACAGAGCAGATATTTCAATCGCTTTAAAAGAGCGTCTCTATGAAATCGAGAAGCGTGAATTTATAGTTCAGCAATTGGATAGTCAGAGCAAAGAACAATCGGCAAATTTGCAGAAGCGATCCGCGACATATGAGGCAGATTTCAATCATCTAAGGCAAGCCCAAGAAGCGGTAAGTACGTCGCAGCGAATGAAGACCGCAGAAGAGCAACTGCAGAAATTGATGCATGAATTCTCAGACCTTGGGATGAGTTTGAATGCATCAATTCCATGTGATGATGCCGAAGCGCAAAGAAAATTCACGACTGCCAAATCAAAATTCTACGAAGCGCTTGCTGTAGCCGAAGCAAACGGCCTTACTAAACGGTATGACCAGTTCTTCTTCCACAACGGTCAAATGGTCCAGCATGCTTGCTACAAATAGGGAAATTTTCCACGCGCAATCTTGGACTTTTCAGTAAATGAAAGAAGCTTGACATGAGCACTACCTTGACTGTCATCGTTATGGGCCTGATCGTAGTTGGCATTGGAGCCTGGGCCTCCCTGTGGCCGCAGTCCCAGTGCGAGAAGCACAAGGACTGCCACGATAAAAATCACCCCGTTACTTCGGAGTGACGGCCGCTCAAACTGTTTCAATGGATTACTGGTTCCAAATACAGATATGGAACATCCGAAAGCCTCTCCATCGCTCGATCAAGAGACCTGAATCTGATCTGACGCCCGCGCTCATCAACAATTTTGTAAATTCGATCGCCATCGCGTGCTGTTAGTGCGAAACTCGCTCTGGTAGGCGTGAGGCAGGCATAGACTTCCTGTCTGGTTTCATTGCGCTTTGGATCGTCGCAAAGCTCCTCTAGCTCCTTGAAATTTAGGCAGCTTGGTTTGTCAATCTGGGGGCTCATTTTTTGACACTTCATGATGGGACTCCTTTTTAAAGTGCTATCGGACTGGGTTTGTGTTTCAACGTTCGATATCGGGTAGATTTCGTGCTCTCTCCCTGTCATGCTCTGGCGGCAGCTTCTTGATTACCGGTGGTTGCTCAACTTTCGAAGACTTTGTTCTCTCTCGATCGATAAACTCCTTTCCACGAGCGTTCAGCTCATCACGCTCGATTCGCTTGCGTTGCAATTCGTCATTCATGGCTTTGCTGGTGAACTCCACATGCATGCCATTTTTGAATGCCACATCAATGATTTCGCGCTTGAATTCTTCGGTACCGGTGATGTGGACCTTGGAACCGAACTTCTGCAGCGCCAGGCGCAAGCCCATTTCAACCGCCTTGCGGTCGTCGGCCGATTCGACATTTACACGCGGGCCTGTGTCCGTCACGAGCGCCCTCTGCTTGGCCTGGTCGGCGTAATAGGTGACGTTGCCACTTGGGTCGACCGTGTAGACCAGGTTGCGCAAGAAGGGCGCGACTGCTTCGACGCGCTTTACCTTCACGCCACGCTCGATGCCGTTCTCATCGCCAAGAATCGGGATCGTCGCCCGCTGTCGGCGCAACTCAGTTAAAGCGCCCTCATCGCCGGCACTGGACAGTTCCAGTAAATAGGTGCGATAGCGCTCTTGGGGTGCCTGGGCATATTTGTCCCTGAGCTGCTGACGCTCCATAGCCACGACATCCCGCAAAGTCATGTCCTGGTTGACCCGCTCCATGTGGGCAATCGAAAATGCCGCTTTGCGTTCTGCGAGGTTGCGTGTGCGGTCGTTGTAAATGGCGCTGCGTACGGCCTGGTAAGTCTTGCGAATCTGGGCGCGCCGTACCAACTCCGTTTTCCGCTGCGCATCCCAATCCTGGGCCTTCTGCCGGTTACGTTGGGGTTGCGCATTGCGATACGCATCCCACAATTCACGTCGCGGGGTGCGGCGGGTTTGCGGCTCCAAGTCCTGAGCGCGTTGCTGTGCATGTGTCGTGCGCAGGATCTGCGCCGCTTCATTCCAGGGTAGGTGCAGCTCCTTTGTCAGGAAGTCCGACACATTCAAACGTCGAGAGCCGGCTTTGATACGGTCGCGGCCATCTGCGCCCTGCTCTACCTTGTATTTTTCAGGCGTCACACCGTGGGTGTGACTGAGTGTCGACAGTAGCTGCTTGGCGTTCAGCTCGGTTTTGATCAGCGCGAATTCGTCGCGTTCAGCCTCCTGGCGTGCAGTCTTTTCCAGTGCATCCCGGTTGAGTTGGCCAACAACGTTATCCGTACGCCCTATTCGATGAACATTCCGTCGCAGGCCTGGATCACCGTCGGCTTCTTGCTGTTCCAGCTGACGATGTACATCACCCGGCAATAGCAACTCAGATCCGCTGTCGAACTGAACCATATCGAGTTCGGACAGGTCTCGCAGGCCGTGCCTTGCACGGGGTGGCGGTTCTCGGGTAAGTCCCGCAGTGTGGGACTTACCACGTCCGTTTCTTCTTCCTTGTTCTTGCCCATGGGTTTCGTCCTTTCGGTGAGGTTGGTAAAACAGTGCTTCACGCTCGGCCAGGATGGCGAGGCGCAGTTCGGGATCTGCGTGCTTGTAGGCCGCATACAGCTTCTTACTGCCGGCGTTCAGATACTTCAATTCACGGGAGCGCACTGCGTGCCAGTGCTGCAGACGGCCTCGCAATTCCTGATCCGTGGGCCTGGCTTTGCCAGCTTCTACGTATACGCGGCGGGCCTCTATGGCGAGGCGTTGGCGCTTCCCGGCGGTGGGCAGTTCGATGAACTCGCGGGAGAACACCCATTCCTTGAGATTCACCCCTTTGGTGGCGTCTTCGGGTTTGACGTTCAGGTATTCGCCAGGCTGGCCCGCACGGCGCATACGCGCCTGACCATGCTCGGCCACCAGCAAGGCGAACTGGTCAAAGCTGGTGACATTGCGCTCCAGCACGCCGTACAAGATTCGGCTTTTCAGTTCAGCGCGTTCGCCGTTGAACATATCGCCCTTGTAGCGGGCGATGATGGCGCTCTCGTCCGTGAATTCAATGCGCCGATGCTCTTTAGGGCTGGCCAGCCCGTATTTCGCATTGGTGTGTTCCTGGAAGGCTTCCAACCATTGCAGTTGAGATTCCGGCACCAGCAGCCGCCCAGTAGCCTTGTCCATCACGGGCCGATACAACGGATCCAGCATCGTCTGCGTCAATAGATTGACTTTGGGTATGACGATGTGAATGTGTGGCTTGCGTTCTATGTCTTCGCCTGTGCGCTTGTTGGTGTAACTCTTGATCTTGGGTAAATGCGCTTCAGCATAGAAGCCGTATTCATCGGACTCGTAGGCTGACATGGCGAATGCACGAAATTCATCCGTGATCGCCTGCAGGGTTTCCCTGCTGATCACGTCTTCTTTAAACGCCAAGGTGATATGCAGATAGCGTTCGCCCTCGCGCTGTATGTCATTGATGATGGTGTCGGTCAGCGGCAAGTCACCAGCAAGCATCACGCGCTCATCGAGCTGATCGCGTGAAAACTCGCGTCCGCTCTTGATTCCACGCTCAAGGTATTCCTTGATACCGGAACTGCCGCCACGCACCCTAATCAACATGGCCAACGGTCCTTTTGATATAGGTGGTGAGCGCATCCAGATTGAACAGAACCCGCAAATAGGTTTCCTCACTGATCACACCTGAGCGGTGAGCGGCATTGACCTGGTGCGCCAGCTGGTTGATGTTGTTGCTGGCCTTGTTCATCAAGAACAGCATCCGCTTGCGGTCGGCACTTGGCTTGGGTCTGGCGACCACCTGGGAGCGCAGGATGCATTCGCGCAGGTACGCCGCAAGGGATGGGCTACCAGCCTCAGTGGCCTTGCGCTGGAATTCGGCGCGTTCTTCATCAGCAAGCCGGATGGGAAAGCGCCCTGCCCTGGGCTGGCTCATTTTCACGCGATCAATCACTGTGCAGCCGCTTTCACGCCCGTCGCCCTGCGGCGGGAAAAGGCAATTGGTCTGCCAGGGTGCGGCGTGAAGCCGCCCATTGCACGCCCTGCGCGCATTCCCCGCCGGCCGCACTGGGTCGATCTAAGCACCTGGTGTGCGCAAATCGTGGCCACCGGCGCAGGCATGCGGACCTCGTTAGAGGGACGGCCTTGCAGGTTTCCAAAGGAGACACTCCTTTGGGCACGGCTATGAGGGACTCGCGTAGCGAGGCACACATAGCGGACGTGCCTATGGGCTCCTGAAAAGCATCTTCTTCAGCGAAGCACACAACACTTTCACCACATCCGCACAACAATTGCATATCCACTTTTTCTGTACCTGTTATACAGAATTCTATTACAATATTGCAAATGGAGGCAACTGGAAGATGGAATGCACAACAAGTCCTCTCAGAAAACACTCAGTCGCTATCGCCATTCACTACATATGGATAAGAAATCAGTTCAAGACGCGTTGCTTGCTCTAACTCATGAGATGGAGTGCCGCTCCAAGACCGCTCAGTTGCAACAGGTCTTGCCACAGATTGAGGATGCACAAAGAGCGGGGGTCAGAAACGCCAGGATTGTTGAAACCCTCAATAACCAAGGCTTTGCCCTGACGCTTAAGACGTTCGAAATGATGCTTTACCGGATCCGTGAGCGGCACAGAACAAAGCGCGAGAAAACTACCGATACGCCAGCTTTTCCAGCCGAAGGCCTTAGCACCAACAAAGGAGTCAATCAACCCTCTCTGCTCAATCTCCCTGTCACGCCCATCGGCTTTTCTGCCTCCCAAGAGAGGACCCGCCTGTTATCAGACGACTTCGCTGACCTAGATGAAAAGCAAAAGCGGGAACGTCTTGGGAATCATTTCATCCCCGATGCTCCGGCAAATCCACTTTTAAAGCGCATAAAAAAGGACACCTGAATATGAAACTTGCAGTAATCAATTTCTCCGGCAATGTTGGGAAATCCACCGTAGCCCGTCACCTACTCGCCCCTCGCCTAAAGAACGCGCAATTGATCGCCGTCGAAAGCATAAATTCCGACGGCTCTCAAGACGAAGCAATACGTGGCAAACAATTCGGTGAATTGTTGGAAGCACTTGCATTGATGGGCGATGCAGTAGTGGACATTGGCGCCTCCAACGTAGAGGATTTCATTAATTTGATGAAGCAGTACCGTGGAAGCCATGAAGACTTCGATTACTACGTGATCCCAACGGTGTCAAAAGCCAAGCAGCAGCGCGACACAATTTCGACCATTCACGCACTCACCGAAATTGGTATCCCGGCAAAGAAAATTCTTCTGGTGTTCAACATGGTCGAATTGAACGAGACGCCTGAACGTATCTTCTCTGGTCTCTTCGAATATCACGCAAGCGCACGTAGCTTCACGCTGAAGCCGAATGCAGTGATTCATGTTAATGAAATTTATGGAAAGCTCAAAGGTACTGAGCAAGGTATTTCAGACATTTTGAATGACTCGACCGATTTGAAGGAGCAGCTGAAAGCTGCAACCGACTCAGACGAAAAGCTCCGCATCAGTCGCCTGATAGGCGTTAAGCGCCTTGCTGCGGGCGTCACGGAAGAGTTGGATACGGTTTTCAAAGCCTTGCTTAAGTAGGTTCCGATATGGTCGGGAACACTGCTCTAGATATGCTTGTCGCCGAAATGCTAGGCGACATTGGAAAATTGCATGATCAATTGGCAGCACTCAATGAAGCCATGCCAGGCTTCCTTGATGATGTCGATAGCCGGCTTACTCAAAGTGTGGGGATGCTGGTCAAAGCAGGCTCAATGTACGAAGGTACTTTGAAAAACCAGACCATGCTGATTGTTCGCGATGCCATAACTCAGATCCGCACCGAAGCCGCAAAAGCCAGGGCTGATGCCGCAGCTGCGGCAAAGCACGAAATTGATGAAACTGTCATGAGAGCAATGGCTGATATTCCGGGGGAAGTCATTGCACTGCTGCAAGCAGGTGCCTGGCGAACAGTGGCACTTTGTTTTGGCGCCAGCATGTTCAGTTCTCTATTTGTTTTAGTCGCATTTTTACTTCTCAAATAGATCATCATGGTTGACTTTCCAATCGCAATTGGCTACTGTGAAACTCAGTCCCACCTAGACGTGTGCGACGGTCTGGGCTCCAGAAGCCTATTTTTTTCAAGCTGGATTTTTGAGGCCAACAAACACCGGCCTGCCACGGTGCGCTTCTTATCAAGTTCGCTTCTTCGTGCATAGTGATCTATTTTCAGTTTTCAATTGCGAGCTATTTCTATGGCTGATCAATCCATCATCTTGCTATTTCACTTGGCTTTGCTGACCATTCAAGTTATTTGTTTGAGTAGCCTGGTTACTCCCTACGTAGACGCGTTAAAGGAGCAGCGTTGGAATGCATACCTCTTGTCGGCTTCTTACACATTCATTCGATTTTTCTTCGATTCGTTTGCGTGCGTTGTGTTTGCATCTCATTTATTTTTTTGGTCCATTGAGCCAAATGGCCCACAGGAATACACGTTGCCAACCATTGGGATCGTGTGTGGCTGGACCGCGATGCTTGCCATGTGGACCAAGTACCGCCAGAAGATTTCCAAATCGGAAGGAAAGGTGAAGTAATGAAATCCCTACTCACACTCCTGAGCATTGCCATGATCACAATTGCATTCGGTGGCTGCAAAAGCGAAGAGGAAAAAATCGCTGAACAAAAGCACCAACAAGACATCAAGGACTACTCCAACAGGAAGAGCGCCGGCAGCACTTGGATTCCACCCAATCTCGGTGCTCCAAAGAACGGCAAGGATGCGAAACCATGAACAGCATATTCGTTGGCATAGGCGCATCCATTGATAGTTTTCTTGCGACGTATGTGAACACCGTCTCCGCCAAGATGTCTATTGCGTTAGTGCCACTAATGGCATCTGGAATCACACTTTGGGTCATCCTCTATGGCTACAGTGTCATGTGGAATCAAGTCAATGATCCAGTTTCAGTATTCCTTCAAAAGACGCTGAAATTTTCCATGATTATGGCCATCGCGCTGGGTGGCGGCATCTATCAAAGCGAAATCATCACTGCTGTTTATGGATTTCAAGATGGGATTGTGGCGATCATGTCGAGCGCTTCCGGTGCCACATCGGCCGTTGGAAACGGCGGCTTCATGCAGATTCTCGATGACTTTAGCGAAAAAGGATCGCAATTAGCCTTCGCCATCATCGGTGCAGGCATGACCAAACTCCCAATGGGAGGATATTTGGATCTACTTGCAGGGGTGATCGTATTCGCGGCGAACGTTGCAATTTTGATTGTTAGTGGCGTATTTGTGCTGATCACTAAGGTCGCGATGGCATTTGTTCTTGGCATAGGGCCGCTGTTTATTGCAGCTCTCGCATTTCCTGTAACGGCCAAATTCTTTGAAGCCTGGTTGGGCAAGGTTGTGAATTACGCGCTTTTGGTGGGTCTGTACGCGGCCATGATTGGATTGGCAATTTCGATTTGTGATTCTTACCTGGTGCACACGATGGATTCATTCAATTCCGGTGAATCCAATGCACTCGCAGATGCCTTCAGCCTGGTTACTCTTTACGGCGTATTGATTGGCGTCATGACTCAAGTCCCACACATTGCATCTGGTCTAGGTGGTGGAGCATCTATATCGAGCGGAGGACTGGGGCAAATGGCACTTGGTGCAGCACAGAAGCTGATTGGAGGCGGCAGTAACAGTCGAAATGGGGATTCATCCAGTCGCGGTTCCAGTGGCGGTGATATTGAAAACCAGTCCACTGCCGGCGGTGGCCGCAGCAACGGCGGCGATATTTCCAGTGGCAGCGCTGGATCCTCAAGTGTTCCCGCCTACAGGCGGGCAACTATGAATGCAATGGATAGGAAACGTAAATGACGACAATGACCGAACGGGCCGAGCATGTACGCCAGGCCAACGCAAATCAAGCTCTGGAAGGGCTAAAACCAGATGCTCAAGACCTGGAGATCCAAGCCAAGTACATCGAAGGTACGGCCAGTCTGGATGACCTTCTGCGACACGCCAATAACTTTGCCACCCAAGTTAGAAAGGGGGATCCATCATGATCAAGCTCACTCGCATCATCGCAATCGGATTCTTCTTCGCGGCTACCTTTGATCAGGCGCATGCCCAAATTCCGGTAACGGATGCTGCCAGCCTGGCACAGCAGATCCAGCAAGTCGCGTCCTGGGGTCAGCAGATCCAAGGGATGAAGGACCAGCTCACGCAGCAGCAGCAGCTCTTTAGCTCCATGAATGGAACCAGAGGCATTGGCCAGTTGTTGAACAATCCGGCTCTAAAAAACACACTGCCCGCCAACTGGCAACAGGTCTATAGCGCGATTCAATCAGGCGGCTATGCCGGCCTTACTGGATCAGCCAAGGCCATCAGGGACGCGAATGCCGTCTACCAATGCCTCATCGGCTCTGCTGACGCAATAGCCCGTTGCAATCGCGATCTAAACAAGAGTGCGCAGGACAAGGCATTTGCGAATGATGCCTATGCTGCGGCGCAGTTGCGTCTCGACAATATCCAGGCCCTCATGGGCCAAATCGATAACGCGACCGACACAAAGCAGATCCAAGATCTGCAAGTGCGGATGCAAGCGGAGCAAGCCACGATCCAGAATGAGCAGACCAAGCTGACCATGTTCAAAATGATGGCCGATGCTGAGGACAAACTGATCGCCCAACAGAAGCGCGAACAGGATATGAAGGACTACACATATAAGAAGAACTCTGGTACCGCCTGGGTTTCACCAAAATACTAGGAATGGCCACGCCCTGCGTGACCTGGTCCATCTGGTCATCAATAGACGGCGCTTCCCGCCTGGTTTCGCGCCCTGCGCGAGTGCCATCTGAACGATCGCGGCATATCGAGCGTCAGGCGTGCACTGCTGCGGTACGGATCGCCCTTATGATGCCAGTCACGTAACGCGAAAGCCCAATCCACCGTTGCACCAGCACCAATTTTTTGAACGATCTTAGGACAAAAGTGGACCGCGATTTGCGGTGTGCTCACCGAGAGGACGGGGCGCGCAATAACAAGCCCTTGCGCTCCATCGCCGCAGTCATGGCGAGAGCGCTAGCGGTTGCCTCTTCCAATGTTTGGGCACCGCGGGCAAAGGATTCGGTTAGTCGACTACGACGAGCACGCGCCTCCACCGACGTGAGTCGGTCGGTAGTTTGTTCTGCAGTGTGCTTGTGAGTCATGGTAACCATGTACGAAGCTTACTCATTTTTGATTAAACCTACAACTCTCACCTAGAGCCAATAGCCATTGCAACGATCCCGCTGCTCCAGCGCCATCTGCATCGACGCGAGGGTTCGTTTTCCGTTGGTATCCAGCGATACGAATTGTCAAAAGCAACGCTACGGCCCTTGTCCACTATCGAGCGTTGCTCGACTGAGCGCGGTTCAATAGGATTCGCTGTCAGATCGGAACATGCAGGAACGATGTCTTAGATGGAACGGATAGACTAGCAATCAGCCGATCGACTAGGCCTAGCCAAGTTGCAAGTCAGCGTTTCCTCTCCCATCCGGGCGCGCAATTTTCTCAAGACGGTCCACCTCAATCTTGAGGGCTTTATGCCGCGAAAGGCCCTTGAAGCCATCCCAGCGGCGCAAGCCGCGATCTAGGGGACGGCGGTCACTGGCTGTACCTGCTAAGGTTCACCGTAATGATGGCGAACTAAGGTAAGAAAACAAGACGGGCACCCAGCTCGAAGCAATAACGCCGTGCGGCGAGCACGCTCTTGCGCGGAATGCGCACAGATCCGAGTCGGCCGGACAGCACCAGGCCAGCGATAGACCGCGCAGCGGTGGTTTTTGATTGGCGCGGCCGGGCCCGGATGGTCTGGCCAGGCCCACGCGGTATTTGCGTCGGCAAGGGGAAGGTTGAATGGGCAGGCGCAAGCGCGGACAGGCAATGCGTGCTGCCCCTGCGGTAGTTCTTCGGCGCATATTTGTTGCATGCGCCGGTGGCAATTAACCGTCATTGGCCGAGCTGACCACCGTGCTGGCTCAGCTTATCCAGCCGCTATCGGCGGCGGACATTCATAAGCGCCAATTTCTACCCCTTGGAAGCTACCGGTGGATACGACGTCCCGGATTTGAATTAGCGCGGGCCCGATCGCTTTAGGCCCAATTTCAATTGATGGGCAGCGCCGGCGGATTCAACCGGTCGATGCAACAAGTTGGCTGAATCGACCGGTTGAATCCGCCCGGCAATCTTGACAGCCATGGGCAACGGTGAACATCCCCCATCCGGGTGATTTCACTGGAATTGCCGGCCATCAACCTGACGTTGGGCAGTGGTGGGCTGGTTGCGGACGGTCGTTGTTCATCATCCAATTCACACAACCGACCCACCAGTGACATTCGAGCGTTCGGATTCGAAGATAGAAAGCGGCCTTCCGGGACCGGCGCGATCGATCAACAGGTCCCGCCGCAAAGCGGAAATCGAGTAACCAGCGCATTACGCGGGTGCAGCTTCATCCGGTTCAACTGTGGCAACCTGAGAGGCGGCAACGTTGGGGCTGTGTGCCATCCAAATTGAATCACAAATCACCTCTAGTTCGCCGCGATGCTCTGCGGGCAATGCGTTGAAAAAATCGTCTTCTGCGCAGAGATTAATTACTTTTTCTAAGTCCTTGCTTTTATGCCCAATCGGTAGGTACGCCTCTATCGCGCCCTGTCGCAGCAGGTAAGTCCCGGTAGCCGCGACCTCATCAATAAAGGCGTCAAGTTCCTTCTTCTCAGCAGGGCTTAAATCATCCCGGAGCTTTCGCCGTTTGGATTTAATATATCCCCATATATCGCGCGAACTATCCCAGTTGCCACTGGCGAGAGCTGCATCGACTGCGCTGACGAGTGTCGACGCATCAATGCTTTTGATATTCTCCAAAACATCTTCCTTGATTTCTTTTGAATTTAGCCTAAAGAGGATCTTCAGCTTTTCAGTGCCAATCTGCTCTATATAGTCTCGATCTGCGATTATGGAGAATGGAATTTTGCAGGCGTCAAGCAACTTTCTATAGGCTCCGAAGAAGCCCTTTCCTCCGACCTCCACAACCTCAATTACTGGCTTTGCCGCTCTCCCCACAGAACGAACCTCCAGCATACGTTGGAATACAAGCCTGTCGGAGATGCCTTCAACCAGCACTACGGCGTCCGCAAAGAAAAGCCGCTCGTTGTTTTGACTGTTGATAATGTTCAAGAGGTGTTTTGCGTCCGGCAGAGTGCCACTATTAAGTCGACGAATCTGACTCTTTTGTTTTACAGAGGATACTCTTGATACATACTGGATTGACTGGGGTGATATAAAGGTGGGCGAATGAGTAGCAATAAGAAATTGGTTTCCAGTAGCCTTAGAGAGCTTGACAAAAATGGAAAGCAAGGTTCTCTGCCATTTAGGATGCAAGTGAAGTTCCGGCTCATCAACGACTACCAATGCGTCGCGAACATTGAGGCCGAAAATAACAAATAGGTACGTGAGTAGTTCGCGCTCACCGGAGGAGGCCGCATTCACTAGGAATGAAGTCCCCTGTTTGCTGAGTCGAATGCTGTACTCATTGGTCATTGGATTGATCGTCTCCAACTTCCACTCATAGCCGAGTCCCTTGAGAATTTCGGTCAGTTGTTGCATGTTCGCGTCGCTTGCGAATTCGGTTTGCGCCTTACCTTTATCTTCTTCGAGCAAAAGGCGGTACTTTTTGGCTAGCCGGCCGATCGCCAACTGCACATAATTTCCGCCGGACCTGGAACTTGTAGCATCGAGCGATCTTTTTGTTTCGAATTCGTTGTAGCCAGAAAGGCCGATGTTCGATTGAAAGCCGGAGGCGGCCCGAGTAACGGGAAGATACAATACTGGCAGCGATAACTGGTCATAGTTAAAATCCTCGCGGACTCGCTTATCCATTTCATACATTCTTAGGTACTGCAGAAAGAATGTCGCGTGGTGCGAGTTGTCGTGCGTGATTGCATTGTTCTGGAGCTGGTACCTTACCAAAGTGCCGATAGGTAAAGATTCCAAGTTCCAACTCAACGCCTCTTGCAAATTAAGATTTCTATAGCGCCTAGAAGCAATCTTAATAAGTGCTTCAGCATCCTTCTGCATCGCCTTCATGTTATCGATGTCAGGTTGAGTCACCTCAATCTCGATTTCAACAAGTTGTGTGGAATCAAGGGCGCCGGAATGCTTGTCAAGTACCAACTGGTTGAGTTGGTCGTTCGCCCTAAACTCATACTGAAGTTCCTGATCGGCTGAGCCTTGCATCTGCACCGGATATGTCGATGCGAAAAGGCTTTTTCTCAGTGAGATCACTACGGTGTCAAGTAAGTTGGTCTTGCCTCCGCCATTGGGGCCGATGATTATCGAAATGTCGCCGTCGAGCAGTAATTCTTGGCGTTCAAGAAAGCTGCGCACGTTCGTTACCGCGATCTTTTTTATTTTCATAAAATGCCTTCAAGTGTGCTAACGCAGATTGGACTACTGGCTGAAGTATGCCGCTGAAGAGTCGAGCACTTGAGCGCGACGGGTGACTGCTTTCGCGGCTTAGCGAGCATCATACTTTTTCGTCAAAGCATCCCTCCAGTCCGTCAATATCTTCGCAACTTCCTTGGAGCGCTCAATATCTTCCGCCAGATTCATGTTGCCAGTAACAAAGTCATTCAGTGCTGATGCGACTTGACTTGCCTTCAATCCACTTTTCAGCATTTGGAAGACAAGCGGTAAATAGCTGTTGTATTCGCCCCGTGCTGCCGGTATACCAGCAACCCCAATCGGGTCCCAAATGAAGTGAAGAACCTCATCGACGCGCTGATATAGCTCATTGTCGTGTGGTGAAAGTTTGTGTCCCATGCTTTTTTTTGAATTTCAATTGAGCCTGTGACTCCAGTGACCGCTTGCGCGGCATTTCTGCCTTAGCGAGGACTTGAAAGTTCTGCCATAACTGCCGCATCGTCTGTGACATAGAAGACTGGCTCCAACTTTCGATGCTCAATAATTTCGGTGATTCCACCGACAGTGACAATTTCATATTCCGGATAACCTTCTGGGTGACCGGACAACTTTGCTTTTCGCTGGAGCGGTATAGACCCTGTTAGATTACCCGTCACCTTTGAGACAACTGCTCCACTTCCATCTCGCATAGTAAATGTGGCAGTTCTGCCAGAAGAGTTTATCTGGTAGTCCATCGTCACTGTGACATTCGTGCGCTCTAGGTTGGGTGAAAGATTGAACCACTTTGGGAGTCTTGATTCGCTCGCAAGCGCAAACGATGATTCCGGTTAGCGTCCGCAGCTACCAAGCGCTAGGAACGCAAGGGCAATCATTCCAGCTGTATGAAGTCTAAAAAAACGGTTTGACATGGGAGTTGACTGAGTAGTATTCCCAGAAATTTATGATGATATGAAGATTCCGATAATCCCCGCCGTCAGCTGCAGTCAATATTGACGGTTCAATCTGGCCTCGTCTATCCGCTAATTGGGGGAGCCCGTTCAATGACTGCAATCGCGGCAATACCGCCACTGCCCATGTTGGAAAACGCATTATTTCTCCTCCCGCTCGCGGACTGAAACAGAAGTTGTGCGGTCAGAAGCCTCTAGGGCCAGAACATATTGACCACGTTCCATTGTCATTCGAGCCAAGGTGGAATCAAAGCGTGGCTGCCAACCAGCACTTTTAAACGCGCTGCTGAGTCGGTCAAGATTGGCCGGGCCTCCACCACAGGAAATCAGGAGGGCGCCCTTGCTTCCCGAACAAGTCAGAGACTCAACCGAACCTCCTGCGGATTTATATGCCGCTCTTATTTCCGCAAGCACAGCGCTACCAACTGGGCCAAGTGTTGGTGGTGTTGGTCCACTCAGAAAAAATGGAATCAAGGCTGCAGTAAGTCCAACTGATAGAAACACAAGAAGAAGTTTCCAAGCGAATGGGTATTGGCCATTGGACATCTGCAGTGGTCTATTCATTATTCAAGAAGCGCAGTTTGGGGAAATAGCACGGGATGTCAGCTTTCGGCTTACCTGAAATCCTGACGTCGGGACCAGCGATACCACCGAATTCCTTTTCCGATTGCCATTGCTACCATCAACGAAAGAATCCAGAACCTCTCATCGTCAGTCGTACGAGGTGGTAAACCAAGCAGGAACAGAATTACGGCACTTGGGACAATACCCAAAAGAACACCCGTCATAACCTTCACGCCAAGTGATGCAATAAATCCAATCACTGTATCCACACCAAAAAGGTTGCGCTCAGGTCCATCTTTAAGACTTTCCGCATTGGAACGAAGCATCAATCCGAATGGAATTCCACAGCACAAATTCACGACTGCGATGACCACCCAAGTGTGCATCATCTGCATTCCTTGAACTCTGGGTTAGTACGTTTCATAAAAATTCAGCCTTCGCTCAGTCAGCTGATACGAATGTCCGTAATCGCGGCCAAGCCGAACTCTGACACGGGCCGGAAGCGGGCGGTCTAACATATGTAATTGCAGACACAAACCACTTGCCTTGAAGTTACTCGTTCGGAAAAAAACGTAGATAACCCGCAATACTTGGGCCACTGCCAGTGGCAGAATCTTTGGGATGTGTTCGTCCCTCATTTACTTGCACCTCGTTAAAATCAAATGGGCTAACGCCCTCTAGGCACGCAACATTGATTCCATATTGCGTTGGGTTAGAGCGGCGCTGATGATGCGTGTAGATTCCGCACTTCGAGCAAAAATAATGTTTTGCTTCCATGGTATTGAATTGATACAGAGTCAGCGCCTCTTCGCCCTCCAGTATTTCGATATCCTTCAGCTCAGCGGAAACTGCAATTGCGCCACGCATGCGGCAATACGAGCAGTTACACCGTCTTGCTGTGTTCAACCCATCCGTGAGCTGCACATGAAATTGCACTGTCCCACAGTGACACGCTCCACGCATGCTGTGTCGGCTCTTTTTCATACACTCTCCGATAGATAGAAGTTTCTTTACATGTCTATTTGAACCATTCCAAATAGAACGTTTGAGTCTGACCAATTGTGCGGACTCCTAAAAGAGGTAGACGTCTGCTGTCGTGGCAGTATTGAATTTCAAAACTCTCCGAAGCTGATCTTCAATTATTGCCGACTTCTTCCTGGGAAACAGGTTTTGTCCCGCCGAGCCCGTGTCCAACATGGCGTTGGAACAGGTGGCGGTTTTGGATTGGAATGACTGGCCAACTTTCCACTGGAATGGTGACCGGGTTTGACTGGAATATGCAATTGGCTTCGGTGTGCGTTCGCAGGTAGGGTTCCGCGCCCGAACCGGCTACGTTACTGGCTTGCTGCCTTTTCCCTTGTTTTCCCGTGCAAAGCCTGCTATACCGAACTTTGCCCGTTCCTGGACAACAACATTCAGAGCTGACGCTTACCCATTCTGCGCAATAATTGCCCCGTTGCCCTTCGAGGCCATTGTGTGTTTTACCCTTGAGGGACCCGCGAAGCCCGGCTCTGCTGGGCTTTCGCCTTTCTGGATACCGATCTTAGGCTAGCAATCAGGGCAGCCTGCCCCCAATCGCCCCGCTAACGGGGCCGGCCTGCCGGCCTCTCACTGGGGACCAGTGCTGTGGCCGCGCCATCCCGTGCGCGCAATATTCTCAAGGCGGTCCACCTCAATCTTGAGGGCTTGGAGGTCGCCAAAGCCATTGGCATCACTCCTTGCGAGACCTGAGGGTCCGAACTGCGCAAAAGCAGGCAGCAAGTGCGATACCTTTGACCAAGTCCAAGCGGAACCCATTGGACATAAACGACAGCACCAAAAGTCCTCCAAAAAAGACCAGCATCAATGCGGCCCCAACCCGAGAAGCAAATACGGCACGCACACCACAGATTGTTAAAAATACATCCATGTTTTCTCTCCTAAAAGTTGCAGTTGATACCAGGTTGACCGGATTCCAAGATTCCGAGTCCTTCGTTTTGTTTTGCTGAGACTGGAGGCTCTTGGAGCCTGTCGCCGTTTTTCCTTAGTTCGTCGTCCGGTGATCCGGCAGCAGGTACATCAAGCTAGGGAGCAAGGGCAGCGTGGAATAAATAGAGAGTGGGCGCAGCGACACGAACGGCTTTATGCCGCGAAAGGCCCTTGAAGCCATCCCAGCGGCGCAAGCCGCGATCCAGTGAACGGCGGTCACTGGCTGTACCTGCTAAGGTTCACCGAAATGATGACGAACTAGGGTAAAAAAAACAAGACAACCACCCAGCTCGAAGCAATAACGCCGTGCGGCGAGCACGCTCTTGCGCAGAATGCACACAGATCTGAGTCGGCCTGGCTGCGCCAGGCCAGCGATAGACCGCGTAGCGGTGGTTTTTGATTAGCGCGGCCGGGCCCGGGTGGGCTGGCCAGGCCCACGCAGTATCCGCGTCAGTAATCCGTGCAGTATGTCTGCCGGTGCCGCCTTCTGGCTCGGCAATGGAAGCGCTGGTTGAATGGCAAGCGCCGTGGCAAGGTTGCATGCGCGGACAGGCAATGCCTGCTGCCCTCGCGGTAGTTCTTCGGCGCATGGTTTGTTAACGATCGTGCACAAACCTTGGGTTTGCGGTAGTTCTTCAGCGCATTCGTACTGCAAAGCTACGTGTGTTGAGGCTGGTTGGCATCGGAACTGACAAACAAATGCGATTAAAAGGGCCTAGGAGGCCCGCGCAGGCTTGTCCTGCACCCCGGTTAAACGGTGCCTGGCTGTGTTCCCGCAATTGCGCTGCAAGTTATCCCCAAAAATGGGCGCTCTTGCTATAGGTAAGAGTTATAGGAATACCTTAAAGGCAACCTTATAGGTTTAGGGAGGGGGTAATTCGGCGTGAATTGGGGGGGGATTCGGCGCAAGAATACAAGTCTAGGGGGGGGTGATTCGGCGTAATGGAGGGGGGCGATTCGGCGTGGATAACTAATGCAACTCACAGGCTTGTCCCCGTAAACAAAAACCGCGCCATG
Organism: Rhodoferax sp. GW822-FHT02A01; assembly: GCF_038784515.1. Lineage (NCBI taxonomy): Bacteria > Pseudomonadati > Pseudomonadota > Betaproteobacteria > Burkholderiales > Comamonadaceae > Rhodoferax > Rhodoferax sp. GW822-FHT02A01. The sequence goes on along the minus strand of NZ_CP152376.1, from coordinate 3,143,408 downwards.
TTGGCGCGGTGATGTGAAGGGGGGGTAATTCGGCGTAGTGCCTAATCCAACGCTTCAAAGCTGATATGGAATTGGTGGTGGTGATGGCAGCAGCAATAGACCTCCGGTTACTTGCTTCACCTTGGCCTGTGGGTAAACCGCCATCACTGCACGCAACGCTATCAAAAACGCTGTCTTGAAATCTTTGTCCGCATTTTTCCCTTGGTATTCTTGGGCAAACTGATCACGTAGGCTGACCCAATGGAGTACAAGCGACTTTCTGCTAATGCGGTGTAAACGCTCAGAGAGCCAGGCATAGACGTCAAGTGCAAGTGCTGATCCCTTAAGGGCGTGCAATGCACGGATGTCTAAAGGTACAGCGTGTTCAATAAGTGTCTTGAAATACTCTTCCGAGAATGACACGGATGCCGGCCATAACGAGCGCTGTTCTCCCGTGTTGTGAGGCCATGCTTCAAAGTGCTTTATTGGCTTCCCGTCATACGTGTGCGCCTTGCCGTCCGCATTAAAACCGAGGGTCATGCGACAGGCTGAAAAGGCTTGCACCTGCTTGCGGAAGGTCGTAAATGTTCCACGCTGGCCACCGTTAGTCTGTTTGCCAAGCATTCGCAGAAAGTCGCTTGCACTGTCGCCGACCGGAATCTCTGGCGTCTTGTGCCGTACTGCATAGGTATTCATCCACGCCATCATTAATCGCGGCATAGTGCCATAAGGAATTGGCTGTTGAATAAATTGCTTTCCATCCCAAAGCTTTCCGGCTTCAACCAGCAAGGCGGAGTTGCCGGATTTGCGCTCGAACTGCAATCCATCTACTTTTGATCGAGGTAGGCCAACTTGGCACATGATCGTGTGCATAAATGCCAAGTCATCGCCGTTTGGCCTTTGACCTGCGATCTGTTGGCTTGCATCCATCAGCTTACGTTCACGTAGGGTTGCTTGTGTCGCCTCCCCTTGCACGATTTCTGACTCCATTGACACCGAAGTGCCGTAGGTCATTTTTTGAACTCTGCTTCCAGTGCCTGCTTACGAACAAGCTCGACGTTAATGAACCGCCGTTTCCCAATTCGGACGATTGGCCAAAGACGTCGATCTGCTTGCGCCTGGCACACACTTACAGGGATTCCTACGAGCTGAGCGAACCGCTCTACCGTCATAAGGGGAGTTGCTTCAGACGAGGTCAACGGCGCTTGAGTTGTATCTGGCTTCATAATTAGGAGACGATCATGTAAATGAATTCTGTATTTATTGTACAGAATTCATTTGGCGTTGTCACGGCAATGCATCGGCATTGCATCCTCAAGTCAAAATTCTCAGGAACGCTAAGTGGCCAGATTAAATATCGATACCGACGTCAGTGAACGTGCCCGAACGTTCGTCGCTAGTCAATTCTCTGCGCGCGGCCGTTTCACACTTCTTGAAAAGATGAGCGGTGTTAGCTCGGCTCAATGGCAAAATTTTTACTATGCCAAACAGGGCCTGAACGACAAGATGTTGGCCTTTCTCGTTAAGAACTTTCCTCACGATGAGATTTGGCTTCTCACAGGCCGGAAAGCACCGAAGCAATCAGACTTCCCATTTTCAGCGCCCATCCCAAAATCAACCGACTCTGACACGGTTGGCAAAAGATTGAATTGGGTGATAAGACAATTTGCAGGGCCTAAAGGACTGCAGCTTTTCAAATATCTCGAACAAAGATCTGAGGGAGGCGATACAAAAAAATCCTTCATTTCCGCTGATGAATGGGCTCCGGTAGTCCTAGGACTTGCCGAGCCAAATCTAAGAATGGTTGAAGTTGTTTGCGCAGCACAACCTATGTTCACACAATGGGTGGTTTTGGGATATACAAGTTCTGATCAGGTTGATCCGACTAACGAAGTTTCTGTCAAAGAATGGAAAGCTAGACAAGAAGCAGAATGGAAGGAAACTGAGAGAGCGTTTCTAACGAAAACGAAGCATGGCAATAAAAAAAGTTGAAGGGGGATGGTTAGTTGACTCTCAGCCTGCTGGCAGGGGAGGAAAGAGATTTCGGAAGACCTTCAAAACACAAGCCGAAGCCAAGCAGCATGAAGCATGGTTGAAGACCAAGGTAACTCAGAATTCAGAATGGGCACCTGATCGACGTGACGTAAGGAAACTGCTAGAGCTTGTTGACCTCTGGTACCAGCACCATGGTTCAAGTCTGCGGGCGGGCGCAAACACATATAGCCGCCTCAAGAACATGGTTGCCGCGATGGGCAATCCAGTATCCGACCGATTCTCCGTCGATGTATTTACAGACTACAGGACGAAACGAATTGAAGAAGGGATTAGCCTTAACAATTTGAATCGAGAACACGCGTACTTGCGTGCTGTATTCAATGAACTGATCACATTGGGCTATTGGAAAAAAGAGAATCCATTAGCCAAGTTGCGGCAATTCAAAATTCAAGAAAATGAACTGATGTTTCTCAGTGAGAAGCAAATCCCCACACTGCTGAATGAACTAACTGCGTCCGAGAATCGACACGCAAAGTTGATTTCAAAAGTGTGCCTTTCGACTGGTGGCCGCTGGGGTGAAACTGAGTCATTGAAAAAGTCGCAGCTGAGAAACCAACTTATTCAGTTCGCCCGCACTAAGAGCGGGAAGGTCAGAACCGTTCCGATTAGCAAGGAACTAGCTGCAGAGTTGCTTGCACATCACGCCCCTGGAGAAACCGGTGACAGATTTTTCGCCTCTGCCTATTCGGCATTCAGAGAGGCAATCGAGCGGGCGAAAATAGACCTGCCTAAAGGGCAATTGACCCACGTACTCCGCCATACGTTCGCAAGTCACTTCATGATGCGCGGCGGGAACATCGTCGCGCTACAGAAGATCCTCGGCCATGAAAGCTTGACCATGACAATGCGCTATGCGCACCTAGCCCCTCAATACTTCCAAGATGCTGTGAAGTTGAACCCCTTGGCTCCATCACGGAGAAAGCTTGGTTGACACTTCGTTGACATTAGGGGCAATAATGCTATATTTTCAATAGCGCCAAAGCCTTGTAGGGAATGGTAGGCCGTGAGTGACTTGAACACTCGACCAAAGGATTATGAGTCCTCTGCTCTAACCAACTGAGCTAACGGCCCAACCGAAGGCGAGATTGTAATGGGGTTGACGCCACACCAAACCTGGGCGCAACATCACCATCCGTGAAAACCCTCTCAAAAGGACCCAGGCTGGATAGAATCTCTGGCAAACAAGTGCGCATTGTCGGCAACGGCAAGGGGGAATTCCATGACTCAATCATCAAGCGATCCGCGTAAAGAAACGAACGCCATCCTGGTTTCCGTGCTGATGCACGATGGTTCACGCTACCGCGGCTACATTCACCTGCCCAAGGAACACCGGCTGCAGGATCTGCTCAATGACGCCCGCTCCTTCATTCCACTGGAGCAGGCGGCCAACAATGATGCCGTCACCATTGTTTCCAAGCACTTCATCGTCTCCATCGAAGAGCTGCGCGAGGGCATGCACGAATTCGGCCTGAACGCCATTTCACTGGCCTGACGGCCCCGCCAGCGCCCCGCAGCCCTATTTGCTGTGGTGGCTTAGCGCGTTGCTGACCAATTTGGACGTAATGTCCACAATCTGGATCATGCGGTCATAGGGCATGCGTGTTGGGCCGATAACGCCCAACGTACCCACCACCTTGCCATCCACTTCGTAGGGGCTGCTGACGATGGATAGCTCCTCAAACGGCACCACCTGGCTCTCGCCGCCAATGTAGATGCGCACTCCTTCAGCCTGACCGGCGATGTCCAGCAGACGCATGAGCTGGGCCTTTTGCTCGAACAGGTCAAAGGCGCGCCGCAAATGGCTCATATCGCTGGAAAAGTCGGACACGGAGAGCAGGTTGCGCTCACCAGCGATCACCACCTCATCCTCGGTATTGCTCATGGCCTCCGAGCTGACGTTCACCGCCGCCTGCATCAGGTTGGCTATCTCGGAGCGCAGGCTTTCCACCTCCCCCTGAAGGCGCGTACGGACCTGGTCGATGTCCAGCCCCACGTAGTTGCTGTTGAGGAAATTGGCCGCTTCCACCAATTGGGACTGTGAGTAGTCCACCTCGGTGAAGATCACGCGGTTTTGCACATCGCCGTCGGGCGAGACAATGATGACCAGCAGGCGTTTCTCCGACAGGCGCAAAAACTCCATGTGGCGGAAGGTCGATGTGCGGCGTGGCGCGATCACCACACCCACAAACTGCGACAGGTTGGACAGCAGGTTGGCCGCATTGGAGATGACCTTTTGCGGCTGATCCGGAGCCAGGCTGTGCGATGCATATTGCGAAGGCTGCACCGTGAGCATGGTGTCCACAAACAGGCGATAGCCGCGCGCCGTGGGTATGCGCCCGGCCGAAGTGTGGGGGCTGACGATGAGCCCCAGTTCCTCCAGATCCGACATCACATTGCGGATGGTGGCAGGCGACAGTTCCAGGCCCGATGCTTTTGACAGTGTGCGGCTGCCAACAGGTTGTCCGTCGGCTATGTAGCGCTCTACCAGAGCTTTCAGCAACAACTTGGAACGTTCATCGAGCATGTAAACATTTTAGTGCTCTAATTTGCGAATGAAGTCGCTGTCTCAATTTCGCCAAGTCGCTTTGGTCGGCAAGTACCAAAGCACCATTTCCGGGCCGGCTGGCGCGCATTCTCGCCAGGCGCTGGAGGAAATCGCCAACTACGTTCTGGACCTGGGCTGCGACCTGTATCTGGAGGCCGAAACCGCTTCCAACATGGGCATGACACGCTATGCCACACTGAATGTGGACGCGATTGGCCAGCAATGCGACCTGTGCCTGGTGGTGGGTGGTGACGGCACCATGCTGGGTGTGGGCCGCCAGTTGGCGCCCTACAAGGTGCCGCTGATCGGTATCAACCAGGGTCGGCTGGGCTTCATCACCGACATCCCCTTTGGTCAGTACAAGGCCGTGCTGGCACCCATGCTGGCGGGCGACTACATGGAAGACCAGCGCAGCCTGATCCAGGGCAGGGTCATTCGCGACGGCACTTGCGTATTCAGCGCGCTGGCCATGAACGACGTGGTGGTCAACCGGGGCGCCAGCTCCGGCATGGTGGAGCTGCGCATGGAGGTGGATGGGCACTTTGTGGCGAACCAGCGCGCCGACGGCCTGATCATCGCCTCCCCCACCGGCTCTACCGCCTATTCGTTGTCCGCTGGCGGGCCACTGATGCATCCAGCCATTGACGGCTGGGTGATCGTGCCGATCGCGCCGCACACCCTGTCCAACCGGCCCATTGTGCTGACCAGCGCGGGCGAAATCGCGGTGGAGATCGTTGCCGGGCGCGATGCCAGCGCCAGCTTTGATACGCAAAGTCTGGCATCCCTGATGCACGGCGACCGCATTGTGGTCACGCGCTCCGAGCACCGGGTGAAGTTCTTACATCCCAAAGGTTGGTCGTACTTTGATACGCTGCGTCAGAAAATGCATTGGAATGAAGGGGTAGTCTGAGCCATGGCCTTGAAGCGCATTGTTCTGCGGGACTTTGTCATCGTCAGCGAACTGGAGCTGGAGCTGGAGCGCGGTTTCACCGTGCTGACCGGCGAAACAGGAGCGGGCAAATCCATTTTGGTGGACGCGCTGCAGCTGGTCACAGGCGCGCGTGCCGATATGGGAGTGATCCGCGAAGGCGCCTCGCGCACGGACGTGAGCGCAGAGTTTGACCATGCGCCAGCCTTGCAGGCCCTGCTGGATGAAGCTGGCTTTGAAGCGGGCGACTCGCTGCTGCTGCGCCGCACGGTGGACACCCAGGGCAAGAGCCGCGCCTGGGTCAATGGCAGCCCGGCCACCGCGCAGCAGCTGCGCAGCATCGGCGAGCAATTGCTGGACATCCACGGACAGCACGCCTGGCAAAGCCTGACCCGACCCGATGCGGTACGCGGCCTGCTGGACGCCTATGCCAAGATTTCCACCGCCACGCTCAGCCAGCTCTGGACCGCGTGGCGCAGCGCCCAAGCCGCATTGGAAAAAGCCACGCAAGCACAGGACTCGCTGCAACGTGAGCGCGAGCGCCTGGCCTGGCAGATCGGCGAGCTGGAAAAGCTCAACCCGCTGCCCGACGAGTGGCCCGAACTCAACACCAGCCACAGCCGTCTGGCCCATGGGCAAGCCCTGCTGGACGCCGCCCAAGGTGTGGTGGAACTGCTGGAAGATGCGGACACCAACGCATTGCACGCAATGAATGCAGCCTTGCAGGCCTTGCAGCACCAAGCCCATCTGGAGCCCGACTTTGCCGACCCTATTGCTGCCCTGGGCAGCAGCGTGGCCCAGGTGGAAGACGTGGTACGCACCCTGCGCGGGTATGCAAGGCGCACCGAACTCGATCCCGAACGGCTGGCGGAGCTGGATTCCCGCATGACCTTGTGGGTGTCCCTGGCGCGCCGCTACAAGCGCCCGCCCGAAGAGCTGGCCGGCCTGCTCGCGTCCTGGCGCGAGGAACTGGCCCAACTGGACGCTGCCACCGATCTGCAAGGCCTGGAAAAGACCGAACGCAAGGCGCACGCTGCCTACATGTCCGAAGCAAAGGCGCTGTCGGCCCAGCGCGCCAAGGCCGCCCCCAAGCTGGCAGCCTCCATCACCCAGGCCATGCAAGGTCTGGGCATGCAGGGCGGGCAGTTCGTGGTGGCGCTGGAGCCACTGGCTCAGCCACAACAAAGCGGCCTGGAAGAGGTGCAGTTCTTGGTGGCTGGCCACGCCGGCAGTACCCCACGACCGGTGGGCAAGGTGGCTTCCGGCGGTGAGCTCTCTCGCATGGCATTGGCCATTGCCGTGACCACCAGCCAATTGGGCACCGCACAAACCCTGGTCTTTGACGAAGTGGATTCCGGCGTGGGTGGCGCCGTGGCCGAGACCGTGGGGCGGCTGATGCGCCAGCTCGGCGTGGACCGTCAGGTACTGGCCGTGACCCATTTGCCCCAGGTGGCTGCCTGCGCCGATCACCACATGCGAGTGTCCAAACAGATGCAAGGCAAGATCACACTCAGCACCGTTACCGCGGTGCTGGGCGAAGCACGGGTGGGCGAAATTGCGCGCATGCTGGGTGGCGAGAAACTCTCCAGCACCACCCTGGCACATGCCAAAGAAATGCTGCAGGCCGGCACATGACGACCGCCTCCAAAGACAGCGGCAGCCCGATGGAGATCGTGCTCATCACCGGCATGTCGGGCTCCGGCAAATCGGTGGCGCTGCATGCGCTCGAAGATGCCGGTTTCTATTGCGTGGACAACCTGCCCCCGGAACTGCTGCTGCCCTTCGTGCAACTGGAGCTGCAGCACAGGGCCCGTCAGCTTGCGATCGCCATGGACGTTCGCAGCGCGACGTCCCTGCCCCAGGTTCCCGAACAGCTGAATGCTCTGCGGGCCCAGGGGGTGGTGGTCAAACCTCTGTTTCTGGACTCCAGCACGGATACTCTGGTCCGGCGTTACTCAGAAACCCGGCGCAAACATCCGCTCTCGCAAGCACCGACTCGGATTGCCGCAACCGACACCGCCAGCACGGACCAGCGGCACGCGCTGATAGAGGCCATTGAACTGGAGCGCGACCTGTTGGCTGCGCTGCGCGCACAGGCCCACGTCATCGATACCAGCATGATCCGCCCGGCCCAGCTGCAGGGCTATGTCAAAGCGCTGGTGTCCAGTCCAAGTGCGCAACTGACTCTGGTGTTCGAATCATTTGCATTCAAGCGCGGTGTACCTACGGATGCGGACTTCATGTTTGATGTGCGCATGCTACCCAACCCGCACTACGAGCCTGAACTGAGGGCACTGACCGGACAGGACAAACCGGTTGCAGATTTTCTGCAAGAGCAGGCCGATGTGCGGCGCATGTTTGAGCAGATCAGCGGTTTTGTGGAAAGCTGGCTGCCTGACCTGGCCCGTGACAACCGCAGCTATGTGACGGTGGCCATCGGCTGCACCGGCGGTCAGCATCGCTCGGTGTATCTGGTGGAGCAACTGGCACGCCATTTTGAAGCCCAATGGGTGACGCTCAAGCGGCACCGCGAAATGGACGGGCGCGCCCACCACTAGCGCAAAACGGCTGTCAGCCGCGTTCCAGCAATTTGCGTACCGGTGCCGGAAGCCCCAGGGTGGGCCACTCTTCCGGCATCACCCAGCGCCCCTCACCCAACCGGTTGCTTGCAGCGAGCTGTACGCGGCAGGCGTGCAGGTGCAAGTCCTTGTGCGTCAGCACATGTGTGAAGGCCGGCTCGCACTGCAGTAGCTCCTGGAACCTGCCTGGCAATGCGTTGCGCAGGTCGGCCTCACTCTCGAACAGGGGCAGGCAATGCAGCCCCGCCCACACGCCCGGCGTGGGTCGCCGATCCAGCCACACCGCGCCCGCGCGTGTCTGCGCCCATAGCAGCCAGATTGACTGGCTACTGCGCTTGAGCTTGCGGCTACGCACCGGGAAGTCTTCGGGGTTCCCGTTCTTGAAGGCAATGCAGTCCTGTTGCACCGGGCAATGCAGGCACATCGGCTTCCTGGGTGTGCACACCATGGCACCCAGATCCATCATGCCTTGCGTGTAGCGCGCCATGTCCTGCTCGGCACGTTGGGGTGTGGGCAACAGCGAACTGGCGGCATCCCATAGGGCGCGCGCATTGGCCGCTACCGCAACATCGCCTTCAAAGCCCCGCACGCGCGTCACCACCCGCTTGACGTTGGCGTCCAGAATCGCAACCCGCTCGGAAAAGCACAGCGAGGCAATGGCGGCCGCAGTGGACGGACCAATACCGGGCAAAGTTGCCAGCGTTTGCGCATCCGCCGGAAAGGCGCCGCCATGCAGGCGCATGACATCCTGCGCGCAACGGTGCAGATTGCGGGCCCGGCTGTAGTAACCCAGACCACTCCACAGGCCCAGCACTTCGTCCTGGCTGGCAGCAGCCAGGGCAGCCACGTCCGGGCACTTTTTCAGAAATCGTGCGAAGTAGGCTTTGACCGTTGCCACCTGCGTTTGCTGCAGCATGATTTCCGAGAGCCACACGCGGTACGGGTCGCGCGTGTTCTGCCAGGGCAGGTCGTTGCGACCATGCTGCGCTTGCCACCGCACCACGCGGGTGGCGAAATCATCCGTCTTGCTGGACACGCTCAGGCGATCTCCAGGTCCACTGGTGCCTTGGCTTGTTCGGTGTCCATCAGGTGCGAAGTCAGCTCGAACAACTTGGCTTCGAGCTGCGCGATGTCCTGTTCTTGCTGATCAAACTCCTGTATCCGGTCATCCAGGCCGCCTGCAGCCTGCTGGATGCGGTCTATGGCCTCCATGCGCCGGGCAAATGCACGGCGGCGCTCACGCAGTTGGGCATCCAACTGGGCTGCCGCCGACTTGCTCCACAACTCGATTTCACCCAGTGCGACTTCGTTGATGGCGCGAATGCGCGAATACAGCGCACGCACCAGCCGGTCTACAAACTCCGGCTGGGCCAGGCGGAATACATTGCTGATGCCCAGGTACTGCAGGTGGCTACGCTCCGCCATCTCCAGGTCCTTGAGATAGAAACCCAAGTCCGGTTCGGCGACGGTCTGAAGGGAAAATCCGTACTCGGTATTGAGCTGCTTGAACATCGCCGAGAGCATGGTCTGCATCTCGGTGGTCAGCCCCTGCACTTTGGCGAAATTGGCGCGCAGGCGCTCAAACGTTTCGCCATACGCCTTCTTGACGCCAAGCTTCAGACCTTTTTGTGTCAGCAACTCCGTGAGCTGCTGCATCTCGGCCTTGAGTGCCTTGGAGCCCAGCATGCCAAACACTTCCTTTAGCAGCTTGAGATTGACGGATCGCACCGCATGGATCTTGGCCCCACCCAGATCAAAGTCCGCCTGCTCCTGGGAGATGCGCGCCCGCATGTGCTTGATGACCGAAGCGTTCTTGCCCTGCAGCCCCTGCAGTTCCATCTTCTGCTCGGTCAGGTCGCGCTTACGCACATTGATGGCCCGACCGGTTTCGTCACGCAGATCGGAGATGCCCTTGTCCACGGCCAGCCGAAGCAGGCGTTGGCGCGCCAGCAGCATGCCATCACCCAGCGCCGCTTCCAGTTGCCCCAGACAGCTCTTCTCCAACAGTTCTGCGTCGCGGTTGACTTTGGCAACCAGGCCTTTTTGCGCCGACACGGCAATGACCTGTTCGGCCCGGATACCCAGGATTTCGGCCGTGCTGGCCTTTTGCCGCACGATTTGTGCCTCAATCTGCTCGGGTGTACTGAGTTCGTCCCACAGCGTGTCAATCTTGTTGAGCACCACCAGACGCGCCTCGGTTCCGGTGCTGTCCGAAATCAGATGCTCGCGCCAGATGTCCAGGTCGGACTTGGTAACGCCGGTGTCGGCGCCCAGAATGAAGATGACCGCCTGGGCCTGCGGTATCAGACTCACCGTCAGCTCAGGCTCGGCGCCGATGGCATTGAGCCCAGGTGTATCCAGTATCACCAGCCCCTGCTTGAGCAAGGGATGTGCGATGTTGATCAAGGCGTGGCGCCACAGCGGGATTTCCACCAGACCGTCCGCGTCCAACAATGGTTTGTCCTCGGGCGTCTGGCTCTGCCAAAAGCCCAGGGCGCGCGCCTCTTCCTGCGTGACCTTGCGGGTTTGCGACACCATTTCCAGAGCCGCGGCTAGCTGCTTGGGGTTGTGTACATCCAGGTCGACGCGGTGCCACTTTTCGGGAACCATGCGCCATTCCATCAGGGCCTGGGGTTGCAAACGGGTCTCTATGGGGAGCAGTCGCAGGCACGGCGGTACTTCGGCGTCATAGCCCATTTCGGTCGGGCACATGGTGGTGCGCCCCGCGCTGGCGGGCATGATGCGCCTGCCGTATCCGGCAAAGAAGATGGCATTGATCATCTCCGACTTGCCACGCGAAAACTCCGCCACAAAGGCCACCATGACCTTGTCTGCGCGCACCTGGGCTTCCAGGCGCTGCAGCCGCTCGCGGGTCGCGGAATCCAACAGTTCGTGGTCGGCCATCCATTCCGAGAGCAACTTCAGGCGCAAGGCAAAGGCACGACGCCATGCGCCATGCTGATCCAGTTGCTCATTGAACGATGTGGCCAAGTGTTCCCCCGCTTTGCTTCAATATAGCACTGCGCCTGCAGTTTTCACTCAGGGCTTCTGGCACACCGGGCAGAAAAATGTGGAGCGCTGCCCCTGCCGCAGTGACTTGATGGTGGTGCCACAGACGCGACAGGGTTCGCCCTGCCGACCATACACCATGGCTTCAAGCTGAAAGTAGCCCGACTCCCCTTGCGCGTTGGAAAAGTCACGCAAGGTGCTGCCGCCTTTTGCCACGGCGCGCGCCAGCACATCGCGTATGGCCTGTTGCAGTCTCGCCGCACGCGGCCGGCTGATGCGGTTGGCCCGGGTTGTGGGGCGAATACCCGCCAGGAACAGGGCTTCGGACGCGTAGATATTGCCCACACCCACGACTAGGTCCCCCGCCAACAACACCTGTTTGATAGGAGCACTACGCGACTGCAATCCCTGGTGGAACTGCGCCACCTGGAATGACTCTCCCAGAGGCTCCACCCCCAGCTTGCCCAACAGCTTGCACGCCAACGGGTCCGCTTCATCGTGCGCAAAGACCACCGCTCCAAATCGTCTGGGATCATTCAGGCGCAAAGTGCCATGGCTGGTTTGCAACTCAAAGTGGTCGTGCTTGCCGGCTGGCGGTAAATCCCGGGTAAAGACCACACTGCCGGACATGCCCAGATGCAGCAGCAGCAGGCCATCGCTCAGATCAATCAACAGGTATTTGCCGCGCCTGCGCACGTCCCGCACGGTTTGCCCGACGAGGCGCTCGGGTTGCACGCCCAGCGGCCAGCGCAAGGGTTTGCCCATGCGGACTGCGACAATGGAGGCACCCCGGATGGCATCCACAAAACTCAGGCGGGTAACTTCAACTTCCGGTAGTTCGGGCATGGGGTGGTCACAGGTTGACGAAGGCTTCTCGTGTTGGATTATTATGGCCTGATGACACTCTTCAAGCGCTCCAAGCTCGCCCCGCTGATGCTACTCATGGCCTTGGGGTTGCATCCGGCATGGGCGCAATTCAAAACCCCGCAGAACTCGGAACTCAACGGCGACCTGATGTATGAGTTGCTGGTGTCGGAGATCAGTGCACAAAGCGGTGACAACGGCTCTGCCTTTCAGTTGATGCTGGATGCTGCGCAAAAGACCCGTTCCGAGCAATTGTTCGAGAGAGCCGTGGAAATTGCATTGCGCGCTCGCGCAGGCGACTCGGCCCTGCAGGCCGCACAAGCCTGGGCCAAGGCCCAGCCTACTTCCCGCAATGCACTGCGCTTTGTGTTGCAGATACTGATTGGCCTGAACAGACTGCCCGAAACGATAGAGCCAGTCAGGCGCGACCTCGCGCTGCTGCAGGGTATGGAAAGGGCCTCTGCCATCGGACAACTGCCGCGCTTCTTCGTGCGGGTCAATGACAAAAAGCAGGCTGCCAAAGTAGTGGAACAAGCATTGTCCAACGAGATCGGCAATGCCACCACCGGCCCGGCAGCATACGCCACAATAGGCACCATGCGACTGCTGGCCGGTGACGGCGAAGGCGCACTCGAAGCGGCCAGAAAAGGGGCTGCACTCAACCCCAAGGCGGAAGAGCCGGTGCAATTGGCACTGGCCCTCATGGACCCCAAACTGCCAGCGGCCGAGGCCATGGTGCTTCGGCACTTGCAGGCCGCTTCACGGCCTGAGCTGCGCATGGGCTATGTACGCAAGCTGCTGGAAGCCCAACGCCTGCAAGACGCCAAGGCACAGGTCATTGCCATCAACGACAGCACGCCTGACTTTGCCGACGCTTGGCTGGTACGTGGCTCGCTGGCCCTGCAGGAGAGAAATGAAAGCGAAGGCCGCTTTGCACTCAACACATTTGTGAAGCTGCGCGCGCCTGCGGGTGACGCTCCAGCCGACGCCGTGCAGGATCGGGGCTTGACCCAAGCCTACTTCATGCTGGCAGATTTGGCGGAACAAAGCCAGCAATGGGACGAAGCCGAGCATTACCTGGACCTTATCGACAGCCCGCAGGATGCCTTGCGCGTACAGGGCCGTCGTGCTGCCAATCTGGCACGCCAGGGCAAACTGGACAAAGCCCGCGCCCTGATCCGTTCCGCGCCCGAACTCCAACCCGAAGATGCACGCACCAAGGTCAATATGGAGGTGCAGCTGTTGCGCGACAGCAGACAGTACCAAGCCGCTTACGAATTGCTGAAACAGGCGGCACAAAACAACCCGGACGACGTGGACTACGCGTATGACCTGGCCATGGCAGCAGAGAAGCTGGACAAGGTCGACGAGATGGAGACCTTGCTGCGCCAGTTGATCGCTGCCAGGCCCGACTACTACCAGGCCTACAACGCATTGGGCTATTCACTGGCAGATCGCAAGTTGCGCCTGGACGAAGCACGTGAACTGATCCGCAAGGCGCTGGAAGCGGCCCCCAACGATCCGTTCATCCAGGACAGCATGGGCTGGGTGGAATTCCGCAGCGGCAATCTGGCCCAGGCGCGGCAGATTTTGCAGGACGCATACCGGAACCGTCCCGACCCGGAAATTGCAGCCCATCTGGGCGAGGTACTGTGGTCCCTCAGCCTCAAACCTGAGGCGCAAGCCATCTGGAAAGAAGGTCTGGCGCAAAGCCCGGACAACGAAACGCTGCGTGAAACCATCAAACGTCTGAGCGCACCGTGAATCGCACCTTTTGCACCTGGCGAAGTGTGGTCGCCTTGTGCGCTATCGCCCTGCTCAATGCCTGCGCCAACAATGCCCCGCTGCAGACACGTGCGCCAGATGAGGCCCATTGGCAGGGGAAACTGGCCGTTCGTGTTTACAGCAAACCACCGCAGGCTTTTTTCGCAAACTTCGATTTGCAGGGCAGACCATCGCAAGGTGAATTGCTGCTGACTTCGCCACTGGGCACAACCGTGGCGCGCATGCGCTGGGACGCAAATTCCGCCACGCTGGACGCACAGGGAGGTCAACGCAGCTTCAGTTCGGTGCAGGAACTGGCCCGTCAAGTCACGGGTGCGGACCTTCCCGTGGCCAGCCTGTTTGCCTGGTTGCAAGGCGTTGACGAAGCGGTGCCTGGTTGGCAGGCCGATCTGCAGGATGCGGCCAATGGCCGAATCAGCGCCAAGCACCTGGAAGAAGTGCAGTCGGAAGTCAAAATCATCCTGGAGCGCTGAAGCGGGTCTGCCGCCAAAGGGATAATGCTGCCCATGCAGTCGCTCTACGACATCCCCGCTCCGGCCAAGCTCAATCTGTTTTTGCACATCACTGGGCGCAGGGAAGACGGCTACCACCTGCTGCAATCGGCCTTCATGCTGATTGACTGGTGCGATACGTTGCACTTTTCGCTGCGCCAGGACGGCAATGTTTCCCGCGAGGACCTCACATGGGAATTGCCAGTGGACGACCTCAGCACCCGTGCGGCACGCGCGCTACAGACGGCGACGGGTTGTGCATTGGGCGTGCACATCGGCGTGAGCAAATCGGTGCCCGCACAGGCCGGCATGGGCGGAGGCTCTTCGGACGCAGCATCCACCCTGCTGGCCCTCAACTGCTTGTGGAACCTGCATCTTCCTGTGAAAAGCCTGATGAAAATCGGTCTAACCCTGGGTGCAGACGTGCCTTTTTTCCTGTGCGGGCGCCATGCCTGGGTGGAGGGCATCGGCGAGAAAATAACGCCCATTACGTTACCCAACGCACAGTTTTTGGTGGCAAAACCAGAGGCCGGATTGGATACCCGACTGATTTTTTCGGACCCTGAGCTAAAACGCGATTCAGAGCCTGCTATAATCACAGGCTTCGCTGCAGACGCACTGGCCTTTGGCCGAAACGACCTGCAAGCCGTTGCCCAGAAGTTGTGCCCCGGTGTGAATCAAGCCCTTGCGTGGCTCGCATCACTCGGTCTCAACGGCCGGATGACGGGTTCAGGTAGCGCGGTGTTTGCACATGTAGCGCATGGCGTGAACTTGGATAGTGCCCCAGGCAGTATGCAAGTCAGGTTGTGCAGTAGTTTGGATGTCCATCCCCTCCTCGGGTGGGCAACCAGCGACGGTTTATCGGTGGGTAGTGTTCACTGCCAACCCGTGTAGGGGAGTCGCCAAGTTGGTTAAGGCACTGGATTTTGATTCCAGCATGCGAAGGTTCGAATCCTTCCTCCCCTGCCAAATCTGTTGCAAGTTAGGTTCTTGCGACAGAATGCGCAAAGTTACAAAGTAAACCCACTCTTTTCGCTGGAATCCGCATGCAGGCACCCACTCCACCTGATTTCATGGTCTTCACTGGCAATGCCAATCCTGGCATGGCCGCTTCCATCGCAGACCACCTGGGTATTTCCCTTGGCGCTGCAACCGTGGGCCGATTCTCCGATGGCGAAGTCACGGTGGAAATCAATCAGAACGTGCGTGCCCGTGATGTGTTCGTGGTGCAGAGCACCTGCGCGCCTACCAACGAAAACCTGATGGAGCTGCTGATCATGGTGGATGCGCTCAAGCGCGCATCTGCTGAGCGAATCAGCGCCGTCATTCCCTATTTCGGTTACGCACGCCAGGACCGCCGCCCGCGTTCCACCCGTGTGCCCATTACTGCCAAGGTGGTGGCCAACATGTTGCAAGCCGTCGGTGTGGCACGCGTGCTGACCATGGACTTGCATGCCGACCAGATCCAGGGTTTCTTTGACATCCCGGTGGACAACATTTACGCCTCGCCCGTGCTGCTGGGTGACTTGCGCCAAAAGAATTACGAAGACCTGATCGTGGTCTCTCCCGACGTGGGTGGCGTGGTGCGTGCACGCGCCTTGGCCAAACAGCTGGGCTGCGATCTGGCCATCATCGACAAGCGCCGCCCCAAGGCCAATGTGTCCGAAGTGATGCACGTCATCGGTGAAATCGAAGGCCGCAACTGCGTCATCATGGACGACATGATCGACACCGCCGGCACCCTGGTCAAAGCTGCCGAAGTGCTGAAGGCCCGTGGCGCCAAGAAGGTCTACGCCTATTGCACCCACCCGATCTTTTCGGGCCCGGCCATCGAGCGCATTGCCAATGGCGGCGCACTCGATGAAGTAGTGGTGACCAACACCATTCCGCTCAGCCCTGCGGCTGCGCAGTGCACCAAAATTCGCCAACTCACCGTGGCTCCGCTGATCGCCGAAACGATCCAGCGTATTGCCAAGGGCGAGTCGGTCATGAGTTTGTTCTCGGATCAGGAGAACCTTTTCTAGGTTTCCCGATCAGGACAAAAAGCAAACGCCGCCGCATGGTGCAGCGGCGTTTTTATTAAACCGGAGTCACACTGGTCGCGGTGGACTCTTTCAGGAGTAAGTTATGAAATTTGTCGCTTTTGAGCGCGCTAAGCAGGGCACGGGTGCGAGCCGCCGTCTCCGCAATACAGGCCGTACCCCCGGCATCGTTTACGGTGGTGCAGGTGAGCCTCTGTTGATCGAACTCGACCACAATGCTCTGTGGCATGCCATCAAGAAAGAAGCCTTCCACGCTTCCGTGCTGGACATGGAACTGGCTGGCAAGGAACACAAGGTCTTGTTGCGTGACGTGCAAATGCACCCCTACAAGCAACTGATCCTGCACATCGATTTCCAGCGCGTGGACGCTACCACCAAGCTGCACATGAAGGTGCCACTGCACTTCTTCGGTGACGAGCTGTCGCCTGCGGTCAAGACCGACGGTTGCATCGCCAACCACGTGGTGACCGAAATCGAAGTCCTGTGCCTGCCCACCGACCTGCCTGAATTCATCAAGGTGGACCTGAGCGGCCTGAAGAAGGGTGCTTCCCTGCACCTGAACGACATCGTTCTGCCCAAGGGCGTGTCTGCTGTGACCCACGGCAAGAACAACCCCGTGATCGTTTCCGTGGTGGCCATCGCTGGCGCCGCACCGGAAGCACCTGCTGCTGACGCAGCCGCTGCACCTGCTGCTGCACCAGCAGCCAAGGGTGCCAAGCCAGCCGCCAAGGCACCTGCTGCCAAGAAGTAATCCACTTCCGCGCTAGCTGTCGACGGCCCACTTCGGTGGGCCGTTGTCATTTGTACAGCCCAATTGCTCTACCATCATTGCATGATCAAACTGTTTGTCGGCCTGGGCAATCCAGGCCCGGAATACGAAGCCACCCGCCATAACGCCGGTTTCTGGTGGATTGACGCATTGGCCCGCGCGCTCAAAGTCCCGCTGGTAATGGACCGCAGCTACCACGGCTTTGTGGCGCGTGCCACAGTGGACGGCAAGACGGTGTGGTTGTTGCAACCCCAGACCTTCATGAACCTGTCAGGCAAGTCCGTGGCCGCCTTGGCACGCTTCTTCAAGATCCTGCCGGAAGAAATCCTGGTGGCACATGACGAGATGGACATCGCCCCCGGTGAAGCCAAGCTCAAGCGCGGTGGCGGCCACGCCGGCCACAACGGCTTACGCGATATCCACGCCCAGCTGGGCTCACCGGACTATTGGCGACTGCGCATAGGCGTAGGACACCCCGGCGTGAAGTCCGAAGTGGTGAACTGGGTTCTCAAAAAACCCTCGCAAGACCATCGCATCGCCATTGAACAGACGCTGGACCGCGCACTCAAGGCCTTGCCTCACTTTCTCTCCGGTGACATGGACAAGGCCACGCTGCTGATCCATACCAGCAAGCCACCCAGGCCCAAGCCACCGCGCCCGCCGCAACCCGAAAGCCCACCGTCCGCGCCACCCCCTGGCGAGGCAGGGCCGACGTAGCCCCTCTCTCCCTCCACTGCAAAGGAAAAAACCATGAAGAGTTTTAAGTGCAACACCCTCCAGCCCCTGGTACTGCTGGCAACGGCGGCATTTGCTGCCGGAGCTGGTGCCCAAACGGTCTACCGCTGCGGCAACAGCTACAGCCAGACTCCGTGCACAGGAGCGACAGAAGTACCGGTGGATGACTCACGTACCGAGGCGCAACGGATTGCCGCAAAAGAAGGGCTGGCACGCGACAAGGCTCTGGGCAAGGAGATGGAGGCCAGCCGCCGCAAGGACGAAGCCCAGGCGCTGGCGCGTGACAAGGCTGCCTTGGCAGCCCACGCCAAACAGGCCGCCAAGCAAAAGATGGAAAACAAAAAAGCGGAAGAGAAGCAAAAAGCCGCAAGCAAAAAGTCCGGCGGCAAGGCCAAGTCCAAGGACCATGAAGTCTTCACGGTCAATGTCCCAGGCAGCAAACCGGACAGCAAACACACCCCAAAGTCAAAGTAACCGCCTTTGCCAGGCGGAGCCTGCGCCTTCAGCCCTCCTTGGCAACCGTTGCTTGCGCTTGCAGGCGACGGTACTTTTCCCACAGGGTTTCCTTGCTCTCCACATGCTGCGGATTGACCGGTATGCAGGCCACAGGGCAGACCTGCACGCACTGCGGCTCATCAAAGTGGCCCACGCACTCGGTGCACTTGTCCGGGTTGATCTCGTAGATCTCCGGCCCTAGAAAAATGGCCTCGTTCGGGCACTCGGGCTCGCATACATCGCAGTTGATGCATTCGTCGGTAATGATCAGTGCCATGCTGTTCTCGGTTTCATGCCCCGATTATCGCAACCCGATCGATAATCCGCCGGACGCAGCCCCCTTACACCCACTAACGACATGAGCACTGCCACCGAGCAATCCCTCCCCCTGCACGATTGGAGCGCCTCCGCGCTCGCCGACGCCTACCGTTGCCGTGCACTGTCACCGGTCGAAGTGGTGCAGGACGTGCTTCAGCACATTGCGCTCTGGGAGCCCCACATCCACGCCAGCTACCTGCTCAATCCGGAGCAGGCCCTGGAAAGCGCACGCGCTTCTGAAATGCGCTGGCTGCAAAAAAACCCTTTGAGTCCACTGGACGGCGTGCCGGTCACGTTGAAGGACAACATAGCCACGCGCGGCGATCCCATGCCACTAGGGACCCAGGCCACCGACAGTACACCCGCGCCCAATGACGCGCCGCCTGCAGCCCGACTGCGCGAGGCCGGCGCCGTGCTGTTGTGCAAGACCACCATGCCCGACTACGGCATGCTGTCCTCCGGCGTATCCAGCTTCCATGCGCTGGCGCGCAACCCCTGGGATCTGAGCAAGACACCGGGCGGCTCTAGCGCCGGTGCTGCAGCTGCGGCGGCCGCTGGTTACGGCCCGTTGCATGTGGGCACCGACATCGGCGGTTCACTGCGCCTGCCAGCGGGCTGGTGCGGCATCTACAGCCTCAAACCCAGCCTGGGCCGCATACCGATTGATCCGCCCTACACCGGCCGTGCTGCCGGCCCCATGACACGTTGCGTGGGAGATGCCGCCCTAATGATGCAGGCTTTGTGCTGGCCGGATGCGCGCGACAGCATGAGCCTGCCCTTCCAGGCCATTGACTGGGACAACTGGAATACGCCGGTGAGCCACCTGGAAGGCGTGCGCATCGGCCTGCTGCTGGATGCCGGCTGCGGCCTGCCGGTCGACCCGGAAGTGCAGATCGCGGTGGAGCGCGCCGCGCAGCTGCTGGAGCAGGCTGGCGCCATCATCATCCCCATGCAGCCATTTTTGACGCGGCAGATGCTGGACGGCATGGACCACGCCTGGCGCATGCGCTCCCACCTGGATCTTGCAGCCCTTTCACCCGAACGGCGCGCTTCTGTGCTGCCCTATATCCGCACCTGGGCCGACAGTGCTGCCAGCATGTCAGGTACTGCCATGTTTTCCGCCACCAGCCAGTTCCACGCCACCCGCATAGCCACCGTCAAAGCCTGCCAGGCATTTGATTACGTGCTGTCGCCCACCTCGCCCATCCCGGCTTTTGCAGCAGAGCTGCCCTCCCCTACCAACGACCCGTTGCGACCGCTGGAGCACATTGCCTTCACGGTGCCGTTCAACATGTCGGAGCAACCTGCGGCCAGCATCAACTGCGGTTACACCCGCAGCGGCTTGCCGATTGGCCTGCAGATTGCAGGGCAACGTTTTGATGATCTGGGTGTGCTGCAAATGAGCCGCGCCTTCGAAGTCCTGCGCGAACCTCAAAGGCCCTGGCCGCTTCCTCCTAAGCCTTGAGCTTTTCCAGCAGCATGGCGTGCACCTCGGGTGCCACGAACTGCTGCACATCACCCCTGAGCGTGGCGATTTCACGCACCAGCGTACTGCTGATGAACTGGTAGCGCGAGTCCGGCGTGAGGAATAGCGTGTCGACATTGGGCGCCAGCGCCCGGTTCATGCCGGCCAGTTGCGCCTCGTAGTCAAAGTCGGTCACCGAACGCACGCCGCGCACCATGGCGCCGGCGCCGTGTGCCACGGCAAAGTCACGCACCAGCCCGGTAAACGATTCCACCTGCACGTTGGCCCATGGCGCAAACACGGTTCGTACCATTTGCAGCCGCTCGTCCAGGGTGAACAGGGTCTTCTTGTGATGTGCCACTGCCACTGCCACGATGACCGTGGAAAAAAGACCTGCGCTGCGGCGAATCAGGTCCTGGTGGCCCAGCGTGATGGGATCGAATGTGCCGGGGAAAACTGCAGTCACTGCCTTGGACATGAGGGCTCCAACGTACAAAGGGTTAAACGTCTATCGTGCGTCGATTATGCAAAGGCCTAGACCTGTGGAGCAGCCCCGATCGGCTTCAGCAGATGCGCATGGACCGCACCTGCCTTGAGGTACTTGTGTACGGTCAGGCCCATGGGCGACAACAGCTCGTCGGTCCATCGGGTCGGGCCTTCCAGATAGATAGCCCCGGTGGGCGCCAACGCGCGGGTACAGGCATTCAGTGCGGGCTCCAGCAAAGGCGCATCGAAAGGCGGGTCCAGAAAAATCAGGTCCAGGCTGGCCGGTGCCGCCTGCCGGATGGACACGACGCCATCGCCACGCTGCAACTGCACGGCAGTGGCTTGCAACTGATCTTTGGTTTTCTGCAATTGGGCAATCAGCGCGGAGTCCGACTCCACCAATACAACGTTCGTGGCACCCCGGGACGCCGCCTCAAAGCCCAGTGCGCCGGTGCCAGCAAAAGCATCCAGACAACGCCAGCCGGTCAGGTCTTGGCCCAGCCAGTTGAACAGGGTTTCACGCACGCGATCGGGCGTAGGGCGCAGGCCGGGCTTGTCGGACACCTTGAGCTTGGTGCGTTTCCACAGGCCGCCGATGATGCGGACCTCGTTGCTATGCACACCACGGGGTCTGGCGGGGCGCTTGGGTTGGGTCGATGCGGGTTTTGCGGCTTTGGTACTCATGTGGGTGAGCTTAGCCGGTTTTGGTTGTTGTGCTTCATCGGCAAACAGTGGCACTTGCCTGTCCGGGAGGGGTGTGCCGGGCGGCTCATGCGTCCGTTGGCCGCAAAATCGCCGCCCGGCACTCCCCTCCCGGACGAGAACAGCGCGGCGGGTTGGCCCGGACGCTGGTTCGACCTACTTCACTGCAAAGCAGTAAAACAGTCCTTCACCCCCGGTGGGTTTGATCTTCTCGGCGCTGCAGCCGAGCGTGGGGTGGGCCGAATTCCACGATGTGGCCCATGTGGTTTCCAGCGGGCCTTTGCGGTCATGGTGGCCGGTCATGGCGGAGCCGTCGGGGCCGGACTTGGTCCAGTTGCCACAGGTCATGTCGGCAAACGGTGCACCGGGGAACGCCGTGCCATCGGGGCGGGAACCGGTCAGCATGTCGTGCACGTTAGGTGTATCGCCCCGTCCGTTGACTAACTCACCCTTCTCGGTCAGTGCTGTCGCCTTGTTCAGATTGCTGGCTGGGGAATGCAGTTCGTCCACCGAGCGCGCAATCACCTCGCCTTTGGCATTCTTCCAGGGGCCGGAACCAATGCGGTCACGTGCGTTGACAAAATTGGTATCGGTGAGCTTGGGTGCTTGCGTGCTCAGGTAGGCATGCCATTCATGGTTGCCCGCCCCGACGGCTTGCGCCAGACTTTGGCAATGCTTGTCGGCCCCCTCCAGCCCCCCCAGATCGCCACCGTTGCCGGGGCCGGTACTGGTCACGAAAAACGTCATGTCCTTGGCGTTGGTCTGTGCTGCAGCAAACGCCGCAACGCCCAACATCACTACAGCCAAACCAACCGGTTTCCACATTGTGCGCATGGCAGTCTCCTTGAGTTTGAAACCATGATATCGGACATGGGGTAAACGGCAAAATAAACTACTTGCCCGCCCCCAGCACCACCGTCACCATGCGCTCAGGCTGCAAGGTGCGGGTAAATGCCAAGCGGATGTCTTCGGTCGTCAGCGCCTGCACGCGCGACGTCCAGGTTTCCAGGTAATCCAGGGGCAAATCGTTCCAGGCGATATTGGCCACGTTGTCGAGCAGCTTGCGGTTGCTGTCCAGGCGCAGGGCGAAGCCGCCTATCAGGTTGTCCTTGGCGGCCTGCAGCTCCTTCTCGGTGGGGCCGTCCTTCACAAACTTGGCAAGCACCTCGCGCACCAGGTTGAGCGCCTGCTGCGCCTGATCTGGCCGGGTCTGCAGGCCGACGGTGAAGGCGCCCGCATGCAGGCCCGGCGCGAAATAGCTGTAGACGCTGTAGGTCAGCCCGCGTTTCTCCCGCACCTCCTCCGTCAGGCGCGCGGCGAAGCCGCCCCCGCCCAGGATGTGGTTGCCCACGGTGAGGGCAAAGAAGTCGGGCGAGTTGCGCTTGAAGCCGGGCTGGCCCAGCAGCACGTGAGCCTGTGCCGAAGCAAAGGCAATGTGCTCCTCTTTCGGCCCCGACAGCGCGGCCACCTCGGGCACGGGTGGCAAGGCATCACAGCCGCCCTGGGGCAAATACGCCAGCAGTTGGCCGACCAACACATCGGCCTGGGCTCGGTTGACCGCGCCCACAATGCTCACCTTGGCGCTGCAGGCGCGCAGTGCCTTATCGTGCAATGCACGCATGTCGGCGGCGCTGATACGGCCCAGGGACTCTTCGGTACTCTCCGCACCATAGGGATGGTCGCCATACACCGCCTTGGCAAATGCGCGTCCAGCCACCGTGGCAGGCCGGGTATTGGCTTCCTTGATGCTGGCCACCAGTTTGGGACGGTCACGCAGCCAGGGGGCGTCAGGGTAGGCCGGGTCGCCCAGCTGGCGCGCCGCCAGTGCAGCGGCCTTGGGCAATATGTCCGGGTAGGTGAGCGAGCGCAAGGCAAAGCTCAAGCGGTCGGAGCCAGCACTGCCGCCAAAACTGGCCCCCAGATCGGCCCAGGCGTCGCTCAGGCCGTTCTCGTCCAGGGCGGCCTCACTGCCACGTGCCTTGACGCCGTACGCCGTGCTGGAAGCCATCAGGTTGGCCAGCCCTGGCTTGTCCCGCGGATCACGCCGCGCGCCTGCGTCAAAGTCGATCTGTACATCCACCATGGCAATGGCCGGGCTTTCCACCAGAAAGATCTGGGCACCGCTGGCATGGGTCCAATGCACGATGGGAATAGCCGCCCGGGCAGAGCCAGCACAGCACAGCGAAGCAACAACGGTCAGAAGCCAACGGATGGCATGCGGAAATGGAGTAGTCATGGAATGAGCCATTGCAGATGGCATCAGTGGCGCAAACCGGGAATGGCAACGCGGGGTTTGCGGTTGGGGTCTACCGGCTGGGGCAGCAAGGTGGCCACGGTGAGGGAATCGTCACCGAAGTAGCGCGCAGCGACGTCCTGCACCTGGGCAGCGGTGACAGCGCGCAGGCGGGCAATCAGCTTCTCGTCGGTGTCCACCGGAAAGCCAATGGCCCAGTTGGAGCCCAGTATGCGGGCCTGGTTGAACACGCTGTCCTGCTTGTACACCTCGCTGGCAATCCATTGGTTCTTCACGCGGTTGAGTTCATGCTCCTGCACCCCTTCGCGGGCAATCAGCGCCACCTGCGCACGCAGGGCAGCTTCCACCTGGGCTGCGGTCTTGCCGGTGGACGGCACGCCGTAGAGGTAGCACATTTGCGGCCCGCGCGCGGCCAGCCCGCACATGGCACCCGCGCTGTCGGCCACATGGTCCTGCGGCTGGGCCAGGGCGCGTTCCAGCCGCGCATTGTCGTAACCGCTGAGCACCGCGGCCAACATGGTCAGCGCCAGCGCATCGTTGCTGACGGCATCTGTGGTGCTGTCCAATGCCGCAGCGGTAAAGCTGGGCGTCTTGAAGGCCAGTGTGACACTGGCCTGCTCAGCTTGCGCCTTGAAGTCCAGGCGCCGCATGCCGCCCTGCTCAGGCTCCTCACGCGGTTTGCGAGCGGGTACAGCGTGTCCGGCAATGCCGCCGTAATACTTTTGCGCCAGCGCCAGAACCGCATCCGGATCCACATCGCCCGCCACCACCACGGCCGCATTGGCGGGCGTGTACCAGCGTTGGAAAAAGGCGCGGGCATCATCCGGCGTCATCGCGTCCAGATCGCTCATCCATCCCACGATGGGGCGGCGATAGGGTGACGCGGTGAATGCCACCGCGCTGAGCGCCTCACCCAGACGTGCGTGCGGGTTGTCTTCGGTGCGCAGTCGGCGCTCTTCCTTCACCACCTCCAGCTCCTTGCGGAACTCTTCGTCACTCCACTGGTTGTGGGCAAAGCGGTCTGACTCCAGCTGCATCACGTCTTCCAGCCGGGCCGCCGGGATCTGCTGGTAGAAGCCGGTGTAGTCCCGGCTGGTGAATGCGTTTTCGCGCCCACCCAGAGCCGCCACGCGGCGCGAGAACTCGCCCGCCTTCACCGTCGGAGTACCCTTGAACATCATGTGTTCCAGTACGTGGGCCACGCCACTGGTGCCGTCCACCTCGTCCATGGCACCCACACGCACCCACAGCATGTGAACGGCCGTGGGTGCCCGGTGATCGGGCCGCACGATCAGCGTCATGCCGTTTGCCAGGGTGTATTGGCGCACTGCGTCGGCGGGCGTGGCTGCCTGCGCAGCCCCACAGGTGACCCAACCCAGCACGGCCAGGAATGCGATTTGCGCGCATCGGCGCCAGTGATTGGTGTGTTTCATAGAATGGAGCCATTCTAAGAACGGTTTCCATGTTCAGTTTTTTCAAGAAAAAATCCCCCCCCGCTCCGGTTGCCGCCCCTGCTGCAGTACCTGATGGCAGCGCCGCGCCAGTCCAGCCTGCGGCTGCTGGCACACAAATCGGCAGTGCCTTGGCAGCACCGGTACCGGTGCCCGATGCGATTGCGGCACCTGTTGCACCCAAGCCCGAACGCCAGAAATGGCTGGACCGTCTCAAGGCTGGTCTGGGCAAGACCGCCAGCAGCCTCTCAGGCGTGTTTGGCGGCAACAAGGTAGACGAAGCCCTGTTTGAAGAACTGGAAAGCGCCCTGCTGATGGCCGACGCGGGTGTGTCTGCCACCCAGTTCCTCACCGACAACCTGCGCAAGAAAGCCAAGTCTTCCAACCTGACCAACCCGGTAGCTCTGAAGAACCAGCTGATTGCCGATCTGACCGAGCTGCTGCAGCCTCTGCAAAAGCCACTGGTGATAGGCCAGCAGACGCCCACCGTCATCATGGTGGCGGGGGTGAATGGCGCAGGCAAGACCACCTCCATCGGCAAGCTCACGCGCCACCTGTCGGAAGAAGGCGCCAGCGTGCTGCTGGCCGCAGCCGACACCTTCCGCGCCGCCGCGCGCGAGCAGCTCAGCATCTGGGCCGACCGCAACACGGTGGAGATCATCAGCCAGGCGGGCGCCGACCCGGCAGCCGTGAGCTTTGACGCCGTATCCGCCGGCAAGGCACGCGGCAAGGACGTGGTACTGATCGACACGGCGGGCCGCCTGCCGACGCAGCTGCACCTGATGGAAGAGCTGAAAAAAATCAAGCGCGTGATCCAGAAGGCCGACGTGAGTGCGCCGCACGAAGTGCTGCTGGTGATTGATGGCAACACCGGCCAGAACGCGGTGGCGCAGGTCAAGGCCTTTGATGACGCGCTGGGGCTGACCGGGCTGATCGTCACCAAGCTTGACGGCACGGCCAAAGGCGGCGTGCTGGCGGCCATTGCACGCGACAGGCCCATCCCGGTGTACTTCATCGGTGTGGGCGAACAGCTCAACGAGCTAGAGACCTTCAATGCCCGCGAATTTGCGCAGGCCCTGCTCGCTTGAGAACACCTTGATACCCCAAGATACCCGCCACCTCCATCGCCGCCATGTGCTCTCCCTGCTGGGCATGGGCACCCTTGGCGCGGCCACCCGTGCGAGCGCGGCCGAAGCCTTTCAGGAAATCACCGCCAAGGCCAAGGGCCAGACGGTGTATTTCAACGCCTGGGCCGGCAGCGAACCCATCAATGCCTACATCCGCTGGGCCGGGCAACAGGCGCAGCAACGCTTTGGCGTGCGCCTGGAGCACGTCAAGATCAGCGATGCCGCCGACGTGGTCAAACGCGTGCGCAGCGAGAAAGCTGCGGGCAAGCAAGAAGGCTCGGTGGACCTGGTGTGGATCAATGGCGAGAACTTTCTGGCCATGAAACGCGAAGGCCTGCTGCACGGCCCGTTTACCGACAGCCTGCCTAACTTTGCGCTGGTGGACCTGCAGGGCAAGCCCACCACCCGTCTGGACTTTGCTGAAGCCGTAGAAGGCATGGAATCGCCCTGGGGCATGGCCCAGCTCACTTTCATGGCGGATAGCCAGCGCACGCCCAAACCGCCACAGAGCATCCAGGAGTTGCTGGCTTTCGCCCGTGCCAACCCGGGGCGGGTCACCTATCCACGGCCACCAGACTTCCACGGAACCACATTCCTCAAGCAACTGCTGCTGGACCTGACCCCCCAGCGCGACGCGCTCTACAAACCGTTTGCTGCCCCGGCCCTGGCCAAGGCGACTGCACCGCTGTGGAGCTATCTGGACGCACTGCACCCACATCTGTGGCGCGCTGGCAAGCAGTTTGCCAACAATGCTGCCGCCATGCGCCAGATGCTGGCCGATGGCGAGTTGCGCTGGGCCCTGACCTTCAACCCCAACGATGCTGCCAACGAGATTGCCGCCGGGCGCTTGCCCGCCAGCGTGGTCAGCTACCAGTTCCCTGCGGGCACCATTGGCAACACCCACTTCGTGGCCATTCCGTTCAACGCCCGCGCCAAGGAAGGCGCCCTGGTACTGGCCAACTTCCTGCTCGAGCCCGAAGCCCAGGCCCGCAAGGCCGATATCCGCGTCTGGGGCGACCCCACGGTGCTGGACACCAAACGCCTGAACGCACAGCAGCAGGCCCTGTTTGCAGGAGACGCCGTGCCCGGACAGGTGCGCCAGTCGGCGCCTGCCCTGCCCGAGCCCCACGGTTCCTGGGTGGAACCGCTGGAAAAAGAATGGCTGGCACGCTACGGTGTGTGAAGCCTGCGCCAACCGACAGTCCCCGCACACCATGACTACCAAAATGCTTACCCGGTTCGAAATGGAATCGGCACCCCGGCCCACGGCCTCCGTCATCATGCTGCATGGCCTGGGTGCCAACGGCCATGACCTGGCTGGAGTGGTCCCCGAACTGAATCTGCGGGGCTGCCAGCCCATGCGCTTCATCTTTCCGCATGCACCCAACATGCCGGTGACGGTCAACGGCGGCTATGTCATGCCAGCCTGGTACGACATCACCGGCACCGACCTCATCAGCCGCCAGGACGTACAAGGCATTCAGCAATCCGAGTTGGCCATCACTGCGCTGGTGGCCCATGAGATCAAGCGTGGCATTGCACCGGACCATATCGTGCTGGCCGGCTTCAGCCAGGGCGCGGCCATGTCCCTGCACACCGGGCTGCGTCTGCCTTACGCCATTGCAGGAATCATCGCCCTGTCCGGGTACCTGCCACTGGCAGATCGCTTTGCCAAGGAACGCTCCAGCGCCAACGCTTTCACCCCGATATTCATGGGCCATGGATTGGACGACACGGTCGTGATCCACGGCCGCGGCGAGACCACCCGCAACGTCCTGCAATCGCTGGGCTACACGGTGCAATGGCACAGCTACCCGACCGAGCACAACATCACCCCGCAAGAGCTGGATGACGTATCGGCGTTTCTGCGGCAGATACTGCCCGAAGCCCCGTGAGCGCGCGGCCACCCTTGGGTCGCAGCGAGAAGGTGCTGGGCATAGACTTTGGAACATCCAATTCGGCAGCGGCCTTCATGCAGCCAGACGGAGCACTGCAGGTCGTACCGCTGGATGGTGAGCGCAGCGAAATGCCCACCGCCTTGTTCTTCTGCACGGAAACCCACAGCCTGATGTTCGGCAGCGAGGCCATGCGTGCCTACCTGAGCGGCACCGAGGGCCGCCTGCTGCGCTCGCTCAAGAGCCTGCTGGGCAGCGCTTTGATGGAAGAGCACACCGCTGTGGGAGACCGCAGCATGCGCTACTTCGACATCGTGGTGCTGTTCTTCAAGGAGCTCAAGCGCCGCAGCGAAGCCTGTGCGGGCCAGCCCCTCACGCACGCCATGCTGGGCCGCCCGGTGCACTTTGTGGACGACAACCCCGAGCGCGATGCCCTGGCACAAGAGACGCTGGGCCGAGCTGCACGCGAGGCCGGCTTTACCCACATCGCCTACCAACTGGAGCCCATAGCGGCGGCGCTGGACTACGAGCAGCGCATAGCCGGGGAGCGCACGGCGCTGGTGGTGGACATAGGCGGCGGCACTTCCGACTTCACCGTCATCCGCCTGAACCCGCAGCGCAGTGTGCTGAGCGACCGCAGTGGCGACATCCTGGCCACCACCGGCGTGCACATCGGTGGCACCGACTTCGACCGCCTGCTGGACCTCTCCACCGTGATGCCCTTGCTGGGTTACCGCCACGTGGGTACCGGCGGCCGCCCGGTGCCCAACAGCGTGTTCTTTGACCTTAGCACCTGGCACCTGATTCACCAGGCCTACACGCGCAAGGGCATGCACTTTGCCAAGGAACTCTGGGCCGACTTCGCTGACCGCACGCTGCACCAGCGCCTCATGACGGCGCTGGAAGGCCAGTACGGGCACCGCATGCTGGCCGCGGTGGAGAGCGCCAAGATTGCCTGCTCCATCACCGGCGAGACCCACCCGGTGCAACTGGATTTTCTGGAACGCGCACTGGCGCCTTCCATCACCGCAGGGGCCATGGAGCTGACGCTGACCGATGCGATCGCTCAGGTGGTGCGCTGCGCCCAGGACTGCGTGCAGCAGTCCGGCCTGTCGCAGGTGGACGCGGTGTACCTGACCGGCGGCTCCTCGGCCCTGCGTCCGCTGGTGGCCGCACTACAGGCCGCCATGCCCGAGGCCACGCTGGTGTCGGGCAACCAGTTTGGCGGTGTGGCTGCCGGACTGGCGGTAGCCGGTTCGGCGCAGCAAGTCTGGCAGTAGCGGGCAACGGTGCACACCATGGTCCGGCCCGCACCCACGTACCGTGCTGCCGCCACCCTGGTGCTGCTGGTTGCCGTCCCGCTGGTTTGGAGCCTGTGGCAGGCCTTGCTGGCGGGATGCGATGGCGCGGCCTGGGCCACGTTGTGGGCTGACCCGCAGACCGGGCGCGCACTGGCTTTGAGCCTGTGGACCGGGCTGGCCAGCACCACCCTGGCCACAGCCACTGCGGCCTGGATGCTGGCGGGCTGCAGCATGGGGCAGAACCTGCAGCGACTAATCGGCCGCCAGTCCTGGATGCTGGCCTTGCCCCATGCGGCCTTTGCCATCGGTTTGGCGCTGCTGGTGGCACCGTCGGGTTGGCTGCTGCGTCTGTTCTCCCCTTGGGCCACCGGTCTGCAGAGTCCGCCAGATTGGCCCACCACGCAAGACCCTTGGGGGTTGGGACTGATTGCCGTGCTGGCGTTCAAGGAGACGCCGTTTCTCCTCTGGGCTGCAGGCGCCCATCTGCTGCGCCCGGATGTGGCTCAGCGCCTGCAGCAGGAACTCCAGGTCGCAGCCACCCTGGGTTATCCAGCACGCAGTGCTTGGTGGCGCATCGTCTGGCCCCAGCTGCTGGCGCGACTCACGGCGCCCTTGCTGGCCGTGCTGACCTACGGCCTCTGCGTGGTGGACGTGGCCCTGGTCATAGGCCCAGCGTCCCCGCCCACGCTGGCCGTGCTGGCCTGGCAATGGCTGCTGGATGCCGACCTGCAGACCAACGCCAAAGGTGCTTCAGCAGCCTGGCTGCTGGTAGCAACCCTCGCGGTGGTTACTGGCGTGGCGATGTACTTGCATCGCATGCCGCTTTGGCGCGTCCGCCGCACGCGGGGCGCACCGGACTCCAGCCGGCTTCGCAACACCACTAGGCACAGCCCACACCTGACGGGCGGCGACTTCTGGCTCCGGGGCATCTATGTGCTGGTAGCACTGGCACTGCTGCTGGCCAGCGTCAGCGGCGTGTGGCCTTTTCCGCAGCTCGTGCCGACGCAATGGAGCCTGTCGGCCTGGCGCTCGGTGGCGCAGAGCACGGACACGCTCGGGACCACGGTGTGGCTTGCAGCCGGCAGCGCGCTGGCGGCCCTGCTGTGGGTCGTTGCCTGGCTGGAACTGGCACCTATGCGTTGGCAGCACAGGCTGCAGGGGCTGACTTTGCTGCCACTGGTGCTGCCTGCTTTGCTGTGGGTGCTTGGTCTGCACCGCCTGACCCTTTCCTGGAGCCTGGACGGCACCGCCTGGGGGCTGTGGCTGGCGCACTGGCTTGCCTGCCTGCCCTATGTGCTGCTGACACTGCAAGGCCCGTACAACGGCTTTGACACCCGGCTGTACCAATTGAGCGCCACGCTGGGCCATGGACGCTGGGAGTTCATGTTGCGTATCAAGTGGCCTCTGCTACGTGCCAGTCTGGCCGCTGCGCTGGCGGTGGGCTTCGCCGTCAGCGTGGCGCAGTACCTGCCCACCCTGTATGTGGGGGCCGGTCGCTTTGCCACCGTCACTACCGAGGCGGTAGCGCTGGCCGCTGGGGGGCAGCGCGGCCTGATGGCCGCCTACGCCGCGCTGCAATTCCTGTTGCCCGCGGCGGTATTTGCGCTGGCGACGCGGCTGGGACGCCAGCGACACTTTGCACCTGCGCCACGGGCCTTGGGCACAATCGCGCCATGAGTGATACGCCCTCTTTGCCGCCCCTGTGGCATCAGCTACCCCATGCGCCCGCGCCGGGCACGGCGCTGCTGCACCGCGATGCCGTGCCGGATGGCGCGGTGCTGATGCACAGCGTGGTGACGTCGGCGGATGCCGAAACTCCTGCGAGCTTTCGCCTGCTGCTGCTGCGCAGCGGTGACACCGTGACCGCCTTTGCCAACCGATGCGCCCACTTTGGCGTGCCCCTGGCCAACAGCCAGGACAAGCTGATCTTCAAAGCCCACACCAGCATCACCTGCAATGTGCACTACGCGCGCTACCGCTGGGCGGACGGCATGTGCGAGCAGGGTGATTGCGTGGGCGAGTCGCTGATTGCTGTGCCGCTACAGTGCGATGCCGAAGGCATGCTGCGCATAGGCAGCAGCGCATGAGCCTGGAGCTGCAGGTCAGGCAACTGGCGACCCCGTCGCAGCTGCTGGTGCGGGACCTGCATCTGCGCATTGCACCGGGCACCGTGCACACGCTGATGGGCGAAAGTGGCAGTGGCAAGTCCAGCCTGCTGGCGGCGGTGTGCGGCACGCTGGACCCTGCCCTGCGCTTCGACGGCCAGGT
Organism: Rhodoferax sp. GW822-FHT02A01; assembly: GCF_038784515.1. NCBI lineage: Bacteria > Pseudomonadati > Pseudomonadota > Betaproteobacteria > Burkholderiales > Comamonadaceae > Rhodoferax > Rhodoferax sp. GW822-FHT02A01. Next base: position 3,111,865 of record NZ_CP152376.1, on the reverse strand, counting down.
GCTGCTCAACGGGCTGCGCATCGATGGGCTGCCGCCGCAAGCGCGGCGGGTGGGCATTCTGTTCCAGGACGCCTTGCTGTTTCCCCACATGACGGTGCGCGAGAACCTGTTGTTCGCTGTGCCGCGCGGCGATGCCGCCACCCGCGAGAGCCAAGTGAATCAAGCCCTGCTGGCCATGGAGATCGCGCCGCTGGCCCAGGCCGATCCTGCCACCCTGTCCGGTGGGCAGCGCGTACGCGTTGCTTTGGCGCGGGCGTTGCTGGCCCAGCCCCAGGCGCTGCTGCTGGATGAGCCCTTCTCACGGCTGGATGCGGCTTTGCGTGCGCGCATGCGGGAACTGGTGTTCGACCTGGTGCGCCAGCGCAATATTCCGGCCCTGCTGGTGACCCACGACGCACAGGACGTAGCCGACCCGGCCCTGCTCACCCGACTTGCGGAACCCGGCTGACAAAGCAATGCGCGCACACTGACTCAATTGACATTTCTCAAGACGACGTGGGGCAAAAGGCATCACCATCGAATCTGAGGCCTGTGGCCGCCTCCCCCCGAGGATTTCCCATGCAATTGCCTGTGCTGATCCAATCGCTGCTCGCGCCCGAACGCTATGGCGAGGGCGTGACGCAAGTCAGTCTTGTGGAAACCCACATCTCCTGGGTGCTGCTGGCCGGTGACTTTGCCTACAAGATCAAGAAGCCGGTCAAGCTGTCTTTTCTGGACTTCAGCACACTGGAGCTGCGCAAGCATTTCTGCGATGAGGAACTGCGGCTGAACCAGCGCTTCTCGCCGGACATCTACCTGGAAGTGGTGGGCATCTTCCACACGGAAGAGGTCCCGCTCTGGCAAGGCAAGGGCCCGCCGCTGGAGTACGCTGTGAAGATGCGCCGCTTCGATCAGGAGGCCAGGCTGGACCATGTGTGCGCACGTGGTGAACTAACACCCGAACTCGTGAGCAATCTGGCGCACAGCGTGGCGGACTTCCACGCACAGGCTGCCGTCGCGCCAGCGGACTCGGCATTTGGCGCGCCCGCTGCGGTGCTGGACCAGGCCCTGCAGAATTTTGATGATCTGCAGAAGGCGCTGCCCGAGCCACGAGTACAACAAAAGTTGCTGGCCCTGCGCGACTGGACCCGGCAGCAATTTGCACAACTGACCCCACTACTGCAGGCGCGCAAGCAGACCGGGTTCGTACGTGAATGCCACGGTGATCTGCACCTGGCCAATCTGGTGTTGATGGACGGCGGCATACGCCTGTTTGACTGTCTGGAGTTCAACGACGAGTTGCGCTGGATCGATGTGGCCAGCGACATTGCCTTTACCTACCAGGATCTGTTGGCCCAGCACCAGCCGGGTCTGGCGCACTGGTTTGTGAATGAGGTGCTGGCCCAGAGCGGCGACTATGCCTGTGCCCCGCTGCTGCGCTTTTATGCGGTGTACCGTGCGCTGGTGCGGGCCAAGGTGGCCATGGTGCACTACCTGCAGCACGGTGAACCCAAGGAACATGCCCTGGAGTGCATTGCGCTGGCAGAGCAGCTGGCGGCACCAGCTGAACTGCAGCTGATCATCACCCACGGTGTGTCCGGCTGTGGCAAAACCTATGCGTCCAACCAACTACTGCTGGATGACGCGCAGCCCGCCATCCTGCGTCTGCGCACCGACCTGGAACGCAAGCGTGCGTTCCACATTCCTGCGCTGGCTTCCAGCGCTTCCGCATTGAATGCCGGTGTCTATTCGCCACAGGCCAACGAGGCCACCTACACCCAGCTGCTTTCCATGGCCGACACGCTGCTGCACGCCGGCTGGTCGGTGCTGGTGGATGGAACCTTCTTGCAGCGCGCCCAACGCGATGCCTTTCACCAGCTGGCCCGCAGCCACCACGCACGCTTTTGCATCCTGGCGCCGGGCGCTAGCCAGGACGAATTGCGCAAGCGGATACAGGAGCGTGCGCAGCGGGGAGACGACGCATCCGAAGCCTCGCTGCAGGTGCTGGACGCGCAGCTTGCTGCAGTAGAGCCCCTGCAACCGGATGAGCCCGTGTGGCCGGTTACTGAACCGGCCTAGCCGTCATTGGCCAGAACTGCGGCCCCGTGTTTCACTGCGGTAAACAGTCCACCCATCTGCTGGACTTCCATCGTGCCGAGCTGATCGGCCAGCAGGCTCCAGGGCGCCGCCAACCCTTCCAGCGAGGTCACCGAATAGAGGGCGGCCATCAGTACCCAGCAGTTGGTTGCCACTTCCCAGGGTGAGGCCCAGTTCAGGCCCACCGCAACCACATTGGCGTGCGGCTTGAGGTGCAGCAGCACGCGCCGCACGGCTTCGGGCTGACGGAGTATGTCGTGGGTGAAGATGAACAAGGCAGCATCGGCCATGCAGGGGATCAGGGCATCGGCCACGGTTGAAGTCAGCAGCGTGACATTGGTCCAGCCCTTGTCCTGCACACGCTGGCGCGCCCGCTCCATCATCTCGGGACACTGCTCGATCGCAACAATGCGGCCTTCCGTCCCGATGATCTGCTGCAGCCGCTCGAAGCTCAGGCCCGTGCCGCAACCCACATCCAGCACCGTGTCGCCGGGCTTGAGGTCCAGCTGTTCAATGGCATCGCGGCGCAGGGATTCGAAGGCGAGCAACTCCATGTCGTATGCGTTGGCACGCATGCGGTATTGGGCCAGTGCAGGACGTGATGGAATGATGTGCTCCTCGTCAGCGTCAGCCTGCAATCCAGGAGGCAATGCGCGGCGCCTTGCGACCGACCGCTGGCGGCACCGCCAGCGGTTGCCCGACGATGATAGGCGCCACTGCCTCTACATCCGGCGGCAACCCGATGAGGGCACGGATCGGCGGCGAGTTGAGCGTTGCAACCGACATGCCGATGACGCAGGTGCCAAGGCCCATGGCGTAGGCACCGAGCATCAGGTTCTGCGCCGCCAGCCAGCAATCCGCCTGGGAAAAGCGCGCGGCACTCGGGGCGCAGATCACGACCAGGGTAGGCGCTCCGTGAAACACATCAGCCATCCCGTCCTGGTCGCGGTGCAAGCTGGGGGGCAGATCCGCCATGCCGCTCAGCGCTTGTTCGGAAATGCGCTGCAGCACTTTCTTGTCCTGCACCACGATGAACCCCCAGGGCTCCAGGTGCATGGCCGTAGGGGCTTGGACCGCCAGTTCCAACAGTTCCAGCAATGTGGTTCGTTCTATCTGTTCGGGGCCAAAGGTACGAACCGACCGGCGCCCCTGAATGGCATCGCGTAGTGCCATGGTTTCCAAAGAAGCATGCATGATGGTCCTTTCATTGCGTCCACAAGGTCTGCCTCTGCCCACATGGACCGGGTGCACAGCCCTACCTCTCAATATGGACCTTTGTCACAAACCTTCGTTGACCGCCATCAAACAACCCGCAGGAGCACGTTACCATGCAGCCTGCCATGCCCAACCCCACCCTTCCATGCTAGACCGCCTTGCCGTGCGTTTGTTGCGCAAACCGGTGACAGCAGCTGCCGTGGTGCTGGCGCGCATGGGGATTGGTGCCAACAGCATCAGCCTGCTGGGCTTTGCACTGGGCCTGGGTGCGGCGGCCTGCATCGCCAGCGCCAGGTACGCGCCGGGGACGGTCCTGATCCTGCTGTCGCGCAGCTGTGATGCACTGGATGGCGCCGTGGCCCGGCAGACGCGCGCCAGTGATGCGGGCGGCTTTCTGGACATTGCGCTGGACTTTCTGTTTTACGCCAGCATTCCACTGGCCTTTGCGCTGGCGCAGCCCGTCAGCAACGCCCTGCCCGCTGCCGTTTTGCTGACCGCCTTCATGGGCACCAGCTCCAGCTTTCTGGCCTTTGCCGCACTGGCTGCCAAGCGCGGCATGGACAACACCGACTACCCCGACAAGTCGATCTACTTCCTGGGCGGCCTGACCGAGGCAACCGAGACCTTGGGTGTGTTCCTTGCCATGTGCCTGTGGCCGCAGCACTTTGCCGTGCTGGCCTACGGTTTTGCGGCCCTGTGTGCCATCACCACTGCGACCCGCATCGTCTGGGGCTGGAGGGCTTTTCAATGAAGGCCACTCGCTGGATCGTGATCGCCTTGCTGCTGGTTGTCGGCACCCTTTTCTTCACGCTGGACCTGAACCAATACCTGAACCTGCACTATCTGCAACAGCGCCAGCAGGACTTTGCAGCGCTATACGCAGAGCACCCCTGGCAGGTACGCGCCGCCTACTTTGCCATGTACCTGTTGGTGGCAGCACTGTCGCTGCCCGGGGCTGTGTTGCTGACACTGGCGGGGGGTGCGATCTTCGGTTTCTTCTGGGGGCTGTTGCTGGTGTCGTTTGCATCCAGCATGGGTGCCACCGTGTCGTTCTGGGTGGCGCGCTGGCTGCTGCGCGATACGGTACAGACCCGCTTTGCCATACCGCTCAAGGAGATCAACGCCGGAGTGGAGCGCGCCGGAGCGCTCTATCTGCTGAGCCTGCGGCTGATTCCGGTGGTGCCGTTCTTCCTGATCAACCTGGGCATGGGGCTCACGTCCATCAACAGCTGGACCTTTTACTGGGTCAGCCAGCTGGGCATGCTGGTGGGAACGGCCGCGTTTGTGAATGCGGGTATCCAGCTCGGCTCGCTGCGCAGCCTGTCGGACGCAGCCAGCCCCGCGCTGCTGGGGTCGCTGGCACTGCTGGGCCTGTTGCCCCTGGTGGTGCGGCGCATCGTGCGCCACATGGAGCGGCTGCGCGTGCTGGCGCGCTGGCGCAGCGTGCGCCCTGCCCGCTTTGACCGCAACCTGGTGGTGATCGGTGCGGGCTCGGGCGGATTGGTGGCGGCCTATATTGCCGCAGCGGTCAAGGCCAAGGTCACGCTGGTGGAAGCCAAGGTCATGGGCGGCGACTGCCTCAACTACGGCTGCGTTCCCAGCAAGGCGCTGATACGCAGCGCCAAGGCCGCGCACCAGATGCGCCGTGCCCGCGACTACGGTCTTTCTGCCGCGCCGGTGGTGGATTTCAAGGCGGTGATGCAGCGGGTGCAGCAGGTGATTGCCGACATTGCGCCGCATGACAGCGTGGCGCGCTATACCGATCTGGGTGTGGACGTGGTGCAAGGCTATGCCCGCATCACCAATCCCTGGACGGTGGAAATACAGCGCACAGACGGCAGCCGGCAGACCTTGAGCACCCGCAGCATTGTGATTGCCGCAGGCGCACAACCCGTGGTGCCCGCGCTGCCAGGCCTGGAGGAGGTGGGCTACCTCACCAGCGACACCCTGTGGGAGCATTTGGCCACGTTGGACGTGCTGCCCAAGCGCTGGGTGGTGCTGGGTGGCGGGCCGATTGGTTGCGAGCTGTCGCAGGCCTTTGCGCGCCTGGGCGCCGATGTGATCCAGGTGGAAATGGCGCCGCGCCTGCTGCTGCGCGAAGACGAAGAAGTGAGCGCCGTGGTGCAAGCCAGTCTGGAGGCCGACGGCGTGCAGGTACTCACCAGCCACCAGGCGCTGCGCTGCGAACGCTTGGGAGACGCCAAGGTACTGGTGCTGTCCCACCACGGGCAGGAGGTACGCATGCCGTTTGACCAGTTGCTCTGCGCCGTGGGCCGCAAGGCGCGCCTTACCGGCTATGGGCTGGAAGCGCTGGGCATCGCCACCGACAAGACCATCATCACCGACGACACGCTGCAAACCGTCTACCCCAACATCTATGCGGCAGGCGATGTGGCCGGGCCCTACCAGTTCACCCATGTGGCCTCGCACCAGGCTTGGTATGCCGCGGTCAATGCGCTGTTTGGTGACTTCAAGCGCTTTCGCGTCAACTACCAGGCGATTCCGCAAGCTAGCTTCACCGACCCCGAGGTCGCCCGCGTGGGCCTGAACGAGCAGGAAGCGACTGCACAGGGCATTGCCTATGAAGTCACCCGCTATGTACTGGATGACCTGGACCGCGCCATTGCCGACGGCGAGGCGCGCGGGTTTGTCAAAGTGCTCACAGTGCCAGGCAAGGACCGCATCCTGGGCGCCACCATCGTGGGCGCGCAGGCTGCCGAACTGCTGGCCGAATACGTGCTGGCCATGCAGCACGGCCTGGGACTCAACAAGATTCTGGGCACGGTGCACACCTACCCCACCATGGCCGAGGCCAACAAATATGCAGCGGGCCAATGGCGGCGCGCGCACCAGCCGCAAAGGCTGCTGCAGTGGGTGGAACGCTTCCATGCCTGGAGGCGCGGTTGAGTCCGGCGCGCCAGTTGCTGCTGCTGGGCGCAGGTCATGCCCACGTGCAGGTGCTGGCGCAGATGGCCGGGGCGCCTTGGTCCGGCGCCCAGGTCACGCTGATTGCGCCGTATGACCGGCAGCTGTATTCGGGCATGGTGCCGGGTTTTGTGGCCGGACGCTATGCACTGGAGGACTGCGTGATTCCGCTGGAGCCGCTGGTGCGCCGCAGCGGCATCCGCTGGATAGCGCGCAGCGTGCGCGGCCTGGATGCAAGCGCCCAGACCGTGACCCTGGACGACGGCAGCGTGCTGCACTACGACTGGGCATCCATCAATACCGGGCCGGTACACAACCGCGCACTGCTGGAAGCGGCCATGCCGGGCGCGCGCGAACATGCCCTGTTCGTGCGCCCCATCGAAGCCTTTGGCGTGCTCTGGCCCAAGGTGGCGGCCATGGGCGAGGCGCGGCCACTGCGCATTGCCGTGGTCGGTGCCGGTGCTGCCGGGGTCGAGCTGGTGATGGCGATTCGCCAGCGCTTGCCCGACGCAGCGCTCACCCTGCTGTGCGGTGATGCCGTGCCGGGCGTAGGCTATCCGCCCAACGTGCAGGCCCGCATCCACGCGGCATTGCAAAAGCGCCGCATCACCATCCTGCGCGACAGTGCATGTGGTGTGCGCGCAGGGGAAGTGGCACTGGCCAGCGGTGCCACCCTGGCCTGCGACGTGCCCATCATCGCCACCGGTGCGCAGGCGCCAGCATGGCTGGCAAACAGTGGGCTGGCGCTGGACGCGCACGGCTTTGTGGCGGTGGACGCCTGCCAGCGCTCCACCAGCCACACCATGGTGTTTGCCGCAGGCGATGTCAGCAGCCGCACCGACCGCACGCTGGCCCGCAGCGGTGTCTATGCCGTGCGCAGCGGCCCGGCGCTGGCCACCAACCTGCATGCGGCGCTGCAGGGTCAGCCCCTGGTGGAGCACCAGCCGCCCGAGCACACGCTCAACCTGATTTCCTGTGGCGCCGGCTTTGCCATTGCCAGCTGGGGACAGTACAGTGCGCAGGGTTACTGGGTCTGGCGACTCAAGGACTGGATTGACCGCCGCTTTGTGCGGCGCTTTAGGGAGACTGTATGACCACCGCACTGGAACCCGACACTGCGAGCACGCCCACCCGCCGCGTGGACCAGTTGCTGGCGCACTACGCCAGCAGCCACCGCAACCCGCGCAACGAGCGCATCCACTACGTGGCCATACCCTGCATCATGCTCAGCCTGGTGGGCCTTCTGTACGCACTCAGCCCATGGGCGGCCCTGCTATTTCTGGCGGCCAGCCTGGTGTACTACTGGCGCCTGTCGAAGATATTCCTGGTCACCATGATGGCCATCACCGTAGTCATGCTGGCCATCCTTGCGGGCCTGAACGCCAAAGGGATTTTGCTGCCGGTGTGCGTCACGGTATTTGTGGTGGCCTGGATCTTCCAGTTCATAGGCCACCGCATCGAGGGCAAGAAGCCTTCGTTTCTGGAAGATGTGCAGTACCTCTGGGTGGGGCCACTGTTTGTGCTGAGTCGGTTGTTTGAGCGATTGGGCCTGCGCTGGTAACGACGGGCAATGCTTCAACCCAATCTGTAATCGACACGGAAGAAGCACGCCCATTCGCTTTGCTCTACGATGGGCGAGATGACTCTTCCAAAGCCGTTCTTTCACAACTTCAAAGTCCACCAGGTTCATCACGGACAGGCCGTGATTCACGCTGAAGTGGGCGGTAGTGGACCACCTCTGCTGCTTTTGCATGGCTATCCTCAAACCCATGTGGCGTGGCATCGAATAGTGCCTGCGCTGGCAAAGCACTTCACCGTGATCGCTCCTGACCTGAGAGGTTACGGCGACAGCGTGGGGCCTTCGGGTGACGCACAGCATACGCAATACAGCAAGAGAACCATGGCCCTGGACAACTTGGCCCTGATGCAGTCGCTCGGGTTTTCACGCTTCGCGGTGATGGGCCATGACCGTGGTGCACGGGTCGGCTACCGAATGTGTCTTGATGCCCCGCAAGCGGTCAATTGCTTTACCTCCCTGACCGTGGTCCCCACTGCGGAAATGTGGAGCCGGGCCAACATGGCATTTGGGATGAAGGCATTTCATTGGTATCTCTTTGCCCAGCCCTTTGATCTGCCAGAGCGCCTGTTGCGCTCCGATCCCTCTTACTTTCTGGACTGGACTTTGCGCAACATGGTGGTGGAAGAGTCAGCCATCCATTCCGAGTGCCGTGCGGAGTACCACCGCGCATTTGCAAGGGAGTCCGTGCGGCACGCCATGATGGAAGAATACCGAGCCGCCGCTTCCATTGACCTCGAGCATGACAAAGTGGATTTGGCTAACGGCCACAAAGTAGCTTGCCCCGTTCAGATCTTGTGGAACAAATCAGCGACCGCCAGCCCCACCCCGGAAGAAATCTGGAGAACCTGGGCCGATCAGGTCGAAGGGGCCACGATTGATTGTGGGCACTTGATGGCAGAAGAGGCACCCGACGAAGTGCTTCAACACGCATTACCGTTCCTGACGAGACATTCGGCCCCTTGACTCTGGCTGCAACCGGCCTTTCGCTCACAGATTGGGCGCCAGCAATCGCGAGAGCTCAGCCGGCTGCATCTGGCGGCGCTGGCACAGGTCCTGCAACTGGTCGTCACCGATTTTGCCGACGTTGAAATAGGTGGCCTGCGGGTGTCCCAGGTAGAAGCCGCTGACACTGGCAGCAGGATGCATGGCCAGGCTTTCCGTCAGCGCCATGCCGATGTCTGCGCAATGCAGCAGGTCAAACATGTCCTTCTTGGCGCTGTGGTCCGGGCAGGCCGGGTAGCCAGGAGCCGGACGTATGCCACGGTAGCGCTCGCTGATCATGGCCTCCATATCCAGGTTTTCATCGGGCGCATAGCCCCACCAGTCGGTGCGTACCCGGTGGTGCAGGCATTCGGCAAAGGCCTCTGCCAAACGGTCCGCAATGGCCTTGAACATGATGGCGCTGTAGTCGTCGTGTGCGTCCATGAATATCTGCTCGCGCTTCTCCGCGCCAATGCCGGCCGTCACGGCAAACACGCCCACATAGTCCGGCGCAACGCCTTTGGGTGCGACAAAGTCCGCCAGGCAGCGGCTGGGTCGCATGACGCCATCGATTTCCTGCTTGGGCGACTGCTGGCGCAAGCCGTACCAGGTCATGGCCACCTGGCTGCGCGACTCATCGGTGTAGAGCTCTATGTCGTCGTCATGCACCGTGTTGGCCGGGTACAGCCCGAGCACCGCATTCGCCGTCAGCCAGCGGCCATCGATGGCCCGCTTGAGCAAGGCCCGCCCGTCGCGCAACACCTGCTGTGCCTGCACGCCCACCACCTCATCCTGCAGGATGGCGGGGTACGGGCCCGCCAGATCCCAGGTCTGGAAGAACGGGCCCCAGTCGATGAAGCGTGCCAGCTCGCTCAGGTCGAAGTTGCGAAACACGCGTCGCCCAATGAACTTGGGGCGCGTGGGCTGGAAGACCGTCCAGTCCAGCGGCGTCTTGTTGGCGCGCGCGCGCTCCAGCGGCCACAGCGCGACCTGCTTTTTGTTGGCGTGCTGTTCCCGGACCTTGTCGTTGTCCGCCGCCAGCGCCTCCAGGTAGCTGGCTGCCTGCTCGCCCAACAGGCTCTGCGCCACACCCACGCTGCGCGAGGCGTCGGGCACATAGACAACCGGGCCTTCGTAATGCGGCGCAATCTTGACAGCGGTGTGCACCCGGCTGGTGGTGGCGCCACCAATGAGCAGCGGAATCTTGCGGATGCGGAAGTAGTCGTCCTTCTGCATCTCGCCAGCCACATAGGCCATCTCTTCCAGGCTGGGGGTGATCAGTCCGGACAGGCCGATCATGTCAGCGCCCTCCACCTTGGCCCGGGCCAGGATTTCGTGGCAGGGCACCATCACGCCCATGTTGACCACTTCGAAGTTGTTGCACTGGAGCACCACGGTCACGATGTTCTTGCCGATGTCGTGCACATCACCCTTGACGGTGGCAATGACGATCTTGCCCTTGGCCTTGGCTTCCCCGCCCGCTTCCACCATGGCGGCCTTTTCGGCCTCGATGTAGGGCAACAGGTGCGCCACGGCCTGCTTCATGACGCGTGCGCTCTTGACCACCTGGGGCAGGAACATCTTGCCCTGGCCAAACAGGTCACCCACCACATTCATCCCGTCCATGAGCGGGCCTTCGATGACGTGCAGCGGTCGCCCGCCCTGGGCCAGCAAGTCGCGGTAGGCCTCTTCGGTATCTTCGGTGATGAAATCGGTGATGCCGTGCACCAGCGCATGGCTGAGCCGCTGCCCCACGGACACGGGTGCATCCGGTGTTCCGCGCCAATCCAGCTTGCGGCTCTCGTCGCGCGCGGCACCGCGTGTGCTCTCGGCAATTTCCACCAGGCGTTCACCGGCATCGGCACGGCGGTTGAGCACCACGTCCTCGACGCGCTCGCGCAGCTCGGGTGCCAGTTCGTCATACACACCCACCATGCCGGCATTGACGATGCCCATGTCCATTCCGGCCTGGATGGCGTGGTACAGAAACACCGTATGGATTGCCTCGCGCACCGGGTCATTGCCGCGAAAGGAAAAGCTGACGTTGGACACGCCGCCCGACACCTTGGCGCCCGGCAGGTTCTGCTTGATCCAGCGGGTGGCTTCGATGAAGTCCACCGCGTAGTTGTTGTGCTCCTCGATGCCGGTGGCAATGGCAAAGATGTTGGGATCAAAAATAATGTCTTCGGGTGGGAAACCCACCTCATCGACCAGGATGCGATAGGCACGCGCACAGATGTCGATCTTGCGCTGGTAGGTGTCGGCCTGGCCCTGCTCGTCAAAAGCCATCACCACCGCCGCCGCACCGTAGCGCCGCACCAGCTTGGCCTGCTGCTTGAATGCCTGCTCGCCCTCTTTCATGCTGATGGAGTTGACGATGGATTTGCCCTGCACACAACGCAGGCCGGCTTCGATCACGCTCCATTTGCTGGAGTCAATCATGATGGGCACGCGCGAAATGTCGGGCTCGCTGGCGATCAGCTGCAGAAACCGCACCATGGCAGCCTGGCTGTCGAGCATGGCCTCGTCCATGTTGATGTCGATGATCTGTGCGCCGTTTTCGACCTGCTGGCGTGCCACGGCCAGGGCCTGCTCGAACTCGCCGTTGAGAATCATGCGGGCAAAGGCCTTGGAGCCCGTCACATTGGTGCGCTCACCAATGTTGACAAACAGGGTATCCGCGTTGATGACAACCGGCTCCAGGCCGGACAGCATCATGGGTGCGAGGTATTGAGAACGAAGCATGTGACTCACCGATGTAGGAATATCAGGTGAGCGTCGTTGCAATGAAAGTGCAGATCCAAGCCTGGTGGGGCCCTCGCCCGCACTGCAACGCTCCTTGGATGAGCGGCGATTCTAACGGTAGAAAGCCGCCTGGTGCAGCGTGCGCGGAGAAAACGGGCTGACTTCCCGGGCAATCGCGCTGATGTGCTGGGGCGTGGTGCCGCAACAGCCGCCCACGATGTTGACCAGCCCCTCCTGCGCAAACTCGTGCAACAGCCGGCTGGTGACTTCCGGTGTCTCGTCGAATCCGGTCTCCGCCATGGGGTTGGGCAGACCTGCATTGGGGTAGCAACTGATGAAGGTGTCGGGTGCCGCCCGGTGCAGTTCCTGGATGTAAGGGCGCATCAGCGCCGCACCCAGCGCGCAATTCAGTCCGACCGCCAGGGGCTGTGCATGGCGTACGCTGTGCCAGAAGGCGGTGACGGTCTGGCCGCTCAGAATGCGCCCCGACGCATCCGTCACCGTGCCGCTGATGATGATGGGCAGGCGCTCGCCTGAGTCCTCGAAATAGCGGTCAATGGCAAACAGGGCCGCTTTGGCATTCAAGGTATCGAAGATGGTTTCGACCAGCAGCACATCGGCCCCGCCCTCAACCAGCGCACGGGTCTGCTCGTAGTAGGCCACGTTGAGCTGTTCAAAGTCGATATTGCGTGCACCCGGATCATTCACATCCGGGCTGATGCTGGCGGTCTTGGGTGTGGGGCCCAGTGCGCCCACCACAAAGCGCGGCTTGTCCGGCGTGGAAAACTTGTCGCATGCTGCGCGGGCCAGGCGGGCCGATGCCGCATTCATTTCAACGGCCAGGTCCGCCATATCGTAGTCGGCCTGCGCAATCGTCGTGGCCCCGAAGGTATTGGTTTCAATCAGATCGGCGCCGGCTGCCAGATAGCCTTCATGGATATCGGAAATGATGTCGGGGCGGGTCAGGCTCAGCAACTCGTTGTTGCCCTTCACGTCCTTGTGGAAATCCTTGAAGCGCTGGCCCCGGTACTGTGCTTCGCTCAGCTTGAAACGCTGGATCATGGTGCCCATGGCGCCGTCCAGAATCATGATCCGCTGGTCCAGAATCTCGGGCAGCTGCTGGGCGCGGGTGTAGCGCGAAGGCGTGGAGGTTTGCATCAACTCTTTCATACAGATACGGGATGGTCGCAGGCCATGCTCTCACAGCCTGCGATTGCGGCCCGTAGTGTACGCAAACAGGACTCAGGCCTCTATTTCCAGCGCGGTTGTGGGTCTTGCACAGCAGGCCAGGATGTAGCCCTCCGCGATGTCTTCGTCCAGAATGCCGCCGTTGTGGCTCATGGTGACCTCGCCGGATAGCTTGCGCACCCGGCAGGTGCCGCAAATGCCGGATTCGCAAGCTGCAGAAATGCGAACGCCACTGGCACGCGCCGTTTGCAGAACCGTTTTCCCGGGCAGGCACTCCGCCTGCAGGTTGGAGTCCATGAAGCGAATGGGCAGCGTAGCCGGTCCCGCTTGCTGGGCTTCACCAACTGCGGCGTGCGTGCCAAGCACTTCGGCTTCGGCTGCACCAAAACTCTCCTGGTGGTAGCGCGACATATCAAATTGCGCAGACTTCAGCATGCCTTGCACGGTGCGCATGAAGGGATCGGGGCCGCAGCAGAACACCTCACGTTGCTGGAAATCGTGCGCCATCTGCGTGAGTGGCAGCGCATCAATGCGCCCGACAAAGCCCGGCCAGCTTTCCCGCAACGACCTTTGCTCCACCAGGAAGCGCAGCGACAGGCCCGGCATCTGACTGCCCAGCAGTTCCAGTTCCCGTCGGAAGACGATTTCTTCCGGTGCGCGAGCGCAGTTCACGAACACCACATCGGCGCCGGGCGCGCAGTCGTACAGCCAGCGCAGCATCGACATCATGGGCGTGATGCCCGAGCCCGCGGAGATGAACAGGTACTTTGCCGCCGGATGCTTGTGCAGTGTGAAGTCACCGTACGGCCCCATGGCCTTGAGCCGGGAACCTGACTTCACGTTGTCGAACATCCATTGCGTTCCTACGCTACCGGGCTGTGCCTTCACTGTCACCGCTATGGCATGGGGCCGCGACGGACTGGACGACAGGGTGTAGGTCCGGTTCAGAACGCCGTCCTGCGCCGGCAGCTGCAGCGTAATGAATTGCCCGGGCTTGTAACGAAACCAACTAAGCGTGTCGGAACGGAACGTGAAGGTCTTCACCCCCGGCGCCTCGTCGACGACGGAGATCACCTCCAGCCCCTGCTGACTGTCGTTCCAGGGCTCCATCTCATCCAGCGTCCGGAAATTGCCTGCATGCGTCACAGCGTTCATCTCATGCTCCTCAAACTACCTGACCCAGCTTGGGCTTTTCGATTTCGGCCAGACGTTGCGCCATGAAGCCGGCGTACCAGTCCACAAACTGGACCACGCCGCCTTCGTGCATCTCGGAATAGGGGCCCGGCTCATAGGCTGGAGACTTGATGCCAAACGCGTTCTCTTCGACGATGCGCCGGTCTTCGTCATTGGTCTCGGTCCAGACCTTGGTCAGTTCCTTGAGGTCGTAGTCGACCCCTTCGACCGCGTCCTTGTGCACCAGCCATTTGGTGGTGACCGCCGTCTCCGTGGCACTGATGGGCATTACCCGGAAGGTGACCGCATGGTCGCCCAGCACATGGTTCCAGGTGGTTGGGTAGTGAAACAGCAGCAGCGTTCCAATGCGGTCGGCAGACACGCTGTCCGACAGGTTGTTGCGTACCGCGCGCTGACCCGTCATGGTGTAGCTCACGCCATCACCCAGCAGGGGCGCGCGGCTGGTGCGGTACTGGCCGGCCTGGTCTATGCGAAAACGCGAAGGCAGACCTGCCGCCTCGCAGCGGTCCCAATGCGCCAACATCTCCGGATCGTTTTCCGCGCCCTCCACGCCGGTAACGGTCGGCGCTTCGGGGAAGGTCTTGCACAGCGCCGGGTGGTTTGCCGCGCAGTGGTAACACTCGCGGTTGTTTTCCCACACGAGCTTCCAGTTGCCCTTCTCGATGATGGTCGACTCGAAAGCGATCTTTGCGTCGGTCAGGCGGTGCGGTGCGAAATACGGCTCCACCATTTGCCGGAACGGCTCGAAGTCCATCGGGGTTTGCGCCAGACAGATGAAGATGTAGCCCCCCACATCTTCGCAAGCAACGGGTTTCAGACCGAACTCCGCCTTGTCAAAGTCCTCAGGCATCTGCCGCGCAAAGACGAGTGAGCCATCCAGGTCGTAGGTCCATTGGTGGTAAGGGCAGACCAGACGGGCCGCCGTGCCACGGTGCGATGCGCAGACCCGGCTGCCGCGGTGGCGGCAGGAGTTGTGAAAAGCTCTGATTTGCCCGTCCCGTCCACGCACCACCACAATGGGGTAGTCGCCCACCTGAACCGTGAAGTAGCTACCCGGCTTGGTGACCTCGCAGTTGTGCCCGACAAAAAGCCAGTCGCGGTACCAGATCAGGTCCAGGTCCTGCTTGTAGAAGTCGGGGTCGATGTAAAAGGGCTGTTCCAGAGTGAAACCGTCCCGTCTGCTGCGAAGCAGATGGAGCATCTTGGTGCGTGTGTCCATGTGAGTCCTTAAAAAAACAAGAGGACTGAACGCATGGTGATGCAAGAGGACAACACGGAAGGTGACGTAGTCTGACACGCCCCGTGTGCTCAGCCTCTTGACCGCCCGCCGCGATCAGCCGAAATCCAGTGTTTCCAGGCTGGTTTCCGGGCTTCGATGCCGTCCTGTCGGGACTGGAGGCATCGTTACCGTTGCGGGGGCAGCGCCGGTATCACACCGGCTTCCCAATTATCCCGATGGAGAATTTCCGCCAGGCACCTAGAACGTGGTGAATGAGACCACAGGGAGATTCAAATGGACCTATGCGAAAGCGACGTCGCGCGTACACCCTGCGACGCGGGTGGTCAACAGGGTTAACACGTGCTATTGGGTGCTGATGCGGCTGTCGGTGAAACGGCTGTCCAGGCCCTTTTCCTTGAGCTTGCGCTCCAGTTCCTCGTTCTCCAGCTGACGCTTGCGCTCGGCCTGTTTGCGCTGCTCCTCCTGGCGCATGACTTCGAGCTCTTCGGGCGTGGGTTCCTTGTCGAAAGACAGGGTTGGGCCGTCCGCGCCGGGCGGCTCGCCACGGCGGCTCTTGAGCTTGATGGCAAGGCGCAGCTCGTTGGCGGAGTCGGCATTGCGGATGGCTTCCTCGAAGCTGATGTGGCCCTCGTCATACAGTTCGTACAGGGCCCAGTCAAAGGTGCGCATGCCCAGTTCGCGCGATCGTTCCATGATGGTCTTGATGTCGCCGAACTGGCCTTTGAAAATGCGCTCGGCAATCGTGGGCGTGTTGAGCAGGATCTCGATGGCTGCCTTGCGCCCCTTGCCGTCTTCGGTGCGCACCAGCCGCTGCGAGATGATGGCGCGCAGGTTGGCCGACAGGTCCATCAGCAGCTGGTTGCGCCGGTCTTCCGGGAAGAAATTGATGATGCGGTCTATGGCCTGGTTGGCGCTGTTGGCGTGCAAGGTGCCCAGGCACAGGTGGCCGGTTTCGGCAAAGGCAATGGCGTGCTCCATGGTCTCGGGGTCGCGGATCTCGCCGATCAGGATCACGTCCGGCGCCTGGCGCAAGGTGTTCTTCAGCGCATGGTGCCAGCTGTGGGTGTCCACTCCCACTTCGCGGTGGCTCACCAGCGACTTCTTGGAGACATGCACGTATTCCACCGGGTCTTCCACCGTGATGATGTGCCCAGCCGAGGTGTGGTTGCGGTAGTCGATCATGGCGGCTAGCGAGGTGGACTTGCCTGAGCCGGTGCCGCCGACCACCAGCACCAGCCCGCGCTTGTTCATGATGACGTCCTTGAGCACGGGCGGCAACGAGAGCTTCTCGAAATTGGGAATCTCGGAGGCAATGGTGCGCACCACCATGGCCACGTTCTGCTGCTGCACATAGACGTTGACGCGAAAACGCGACACGCCGGGAATGCTGATGGCAAAGTTGCATTCCATCTCCTTGGCGAACTCGGCGCGCTGCTTCTCGTTCATCAGGGAGTGGGCGAACATCTTGGTCATCTCACCGTTGAGCTTCTGGTTGGTCAGCGGCTGCATGCTGCCGTGGGCCTTCATGCTGGGGGGAAAGTCGTTGGCAATGAACAGATCCGACCCACCGGCCTGGCTCATGGCGGCCAGGAGTTTGTGCATGTAGGCGCGGGCCTGCTCTTCGTTCAAGGTAGACATAGGCAATCGGGTAGTTGGTTGGACGGGCGACAGCGGTGCAAAGTATGGGGTGCATCGGGCATGGGGTCAACACTGCGGCCTGAGCAGATCAGGCCGGGCTGCGTCACAATGGGCCATGCCTTGGCTGTCACAAATTCTTCTGATCCTGCACCTGGAAGTGCAGTCTTTCATCCGCTACCCGCGCCTGATTGCGGCCACGTTTCTGGTGGCCTGCATCCCTGCGTTCTACTGCTTTATCTACCTCTCCAGTGTGTGGGACCCGGCTGCCCGTGCCATTGCCTTGCCGGTAGGCCTGGTGAACCTGGACCAGGGCGTGGAATACCGTGGCCAGGTATTCAACGTGGGTTGGGAAGTGGCCGCCACCTTGCGCAAGAAGCAGACCTTTGGCTTTCAGGACTTTGAACGGGAAGACCAGGCGCGCGAACAGGTGCGCAAGGGTGCGCTGGCCTTTGCGCTGGTGATTCCCAAGGACTTCAGCTCCAACGCGCTACCAGGCCACGAGGCCGGTGCGGGCAAGCTGGTGGTGTACACATCAGCCGGCAACAACTACGAGAGTGCGCAGTTGGCCCGCAGCTTTGCGCGTGAGCTCGGCCACGACGTGAATGAAAGCCTGAACGAGCGGCGCTGGCGACTGGTATTGCTCAACGCAGCGGGTTCGCAACGCAGTGTGGAACGGCTGCGCGATGGTGTCGACCAACTGCGTGCCGGAGCCCACGAATTGAGCAAGGGTATGGGCCCGCTGGTAAACGGTGCGCAGCAGGCTGCCACGGGTTCTCAGCGGATCAACAACGGTGTAGACCAGCTCAGCAGCGGTGTGCGCCAACTGGCCAACGGCCTGCGCACCATGGATGCCAAGCATCCGCGCGGCTCCGATCTGGACCGTCTCAGGAGCGGCGCCGAGCAGATGGCCGCGGGCCACGTCGAGTTGTCCAAAGGCATGGTCGAACTCAAGACCGGCAGCCAGGCCATACGCACCAGCGTGGCCGCGTTTCGCGACCAGGCACACGACAGCATTCTGGTGCCGAGCAAGGTGGCAGAGAGCCTGGACCAGTTGCACAGCGGCGTGACCCAACTCGATGCAGGATTGCAGACCGCGCTGGAGGCGCAGGGCAAGTTGGCCGAAGGCGCCGACGCACTCAGTAGCGGCGTCGGTGCCCTGACCACTGGCGTGCGCGCCATGAACCAGGGCCTGCACACCATGGTGACCAAACTGCCGGAGGACAGCCTGCTGGACGAGCTGGACAAGGGCACCGATACGCTGCAGGCGGCCAACACCGCACTGGCAAGCGGCGCCGTCACGGCGCAACAAGGCGCCGCACGCCTGAGCGCCGGGCTGGAGTTGCTGGCCTCCTCGCTGCCTCCTGCGGTGGAAAAACCGGACGGCAGTGCCCAAGGGCTGGCCAACTCCGTCAGCCCGGTGGTGGAAGTGGAGGCGCCCGTGCCCAACAGCGGCAGCGGCTTTGCGCCCAACATCATCCCTGCGTCCCTGTGGCTGGGTGCGGGCGTGGCCGCCTTTCTCATCCATGTGCGGTTGCTGCCGGTGCGGGCGCAACACTTCTCCGGCTCGGCCAAACTCCTGGGCAAGATCACGGTTCCGCTGGTGATCGTGCTGCTGCAAGCCGCCTTGCTGTATGCGCTGGTGGTGTTTGGCCTGCGCATACCCGTGGCCATGCCAGCGCTCTTCACGATCACGCTGGCGCTCTCGGCCATTACCTTTCTGTGCATCGTCATGGCGCTCACCCGTGCCATGGGGGACGCGGGCAAGGCCCTGTCGATGATTTTCCTGGCTGTGCAGCTCTCCAGCTCGGGCGGCATCCTGCCAGTGGAACTCAGTGGCACGTTGTTCAGCGAGATCAGTCCCTGGCTACCTCTGACCTGGGTGGTACGCGCCATGAAGATCTGTCTGTTCGGCGCCTATGAAGGAGCCTGGCAGCATCCGCTTACCGTGATGGGGCTGACTTGTCTGGGCGCACTGGTGTGCGCCTGCTGCCTGGGCCGTTGGCAATATGTGCGCCCCACCGAGATGCGCCCCGCGGTGAACTTCTGACGCCACGCGCCACCTCCCGCGGGCAGTGGCAAATTGTCAACACCGTTTAAAAAAATTCCCGTATGGCGCGTGCAGCGCCTGTGCCTGTGCTTGAATAGAAATCAGCGCATTGTTTAAAGGAATTTTGCACAGGAGGTCTCCATGGCATCTGGCAGTCTGGTCCCGCAATCACCACCGTTCCGTTTACCCGTGGCGCAAATGCGTCAGGTGTTCCAGACGCAGGAGGTTGAACGCAAACTCGCCAAGCTGCAGGGCAACGAGCAGGACAACCTGCGCACCACCTACCAGCGTATGCTGGAGCGCGGACCGGAGCGCTTCCAGGTCAAGCCCTCGGGCGTTCCGGATATGAGTGAGCTGTACCAGTCACTGCCGAATTTCACGGAAGTGCTGGACGACGTGAAGCGCCATGTGGCACTGGCCCAGGACTGCACGGATGGCATTGAGGTGACACCCATTTTGCTGCTGGGTCAACCCGGCATCGGCAAGACGCACTTCGCCAAGAAGCTGGCTGACCTGCTGGGCACCGGCATGACCCTGGTTCCCATGAGCTCCATGACCGCGGGCTGGCTGCTCTCGGGTGCATCCTCGCAATGGAAGGGAGCCAAGCCGGGCAAGGTGTTCGAGGCACTGGTGGACGGCGAATACGCCAATCCGGTGATCGTAGTGGACGAGATTGACAAGGCGGCGGCAGACGCGCAGTACGATCCCCTGGGCGCGCTCTACAGCCTACTGGAGCATGACACCGCCAAGGCCTTTACAGACGAATTTGCCGAGGTGGCGGTAGACGCCAGCCAGGTGATCTGGATCACCACTGCCAATGACGAACGCTGCATCCCCGAGCCCATTCTCAATCGCATGAATGTGTTCGAAGTGCAACCGCCATCGCCGGAAGCAGCAAGGCAGATTGCCCGCAATCTGTACAAGTCCATTCGAAGTGAACACGGCTGGGGCGAGCACTTTGCGCCCGAGCCTTTGGACGATGTACTCGACATCCTGAGCGAGTGCGCCCCACGTGACATGCGCCGCGCCTGGATGACAGGCTTTGGCAATGCACGCCTGGACCGCAGCGACACCGTGCGGGCAATCGACTTGCCAAGAGCCGGTGGCAAGAAGGCAAGCATGGGCTTTTTGCAATAACTGAGAGGCAGATCGGCTTAGGCGGTGTGATTACGCATCGCATGGATCTATACATAGCAGGCGCCACGAATTTCCTGATCCCTCTTCAGCCTCTATATATTCAAGAGCGTGTGGCGCGCTTTGCGTAAAGGCCGGGATGCAAAGATATTTCATGAAATGTGAATATCTTCCATACCATATGCAAATCCATATCAAAAAGCCCTCTATTTGCATCCCACACAACCCTTATGAACCGAGATACATATTTTCGTGAAGCGCAGCGCGGGAGTCTCATTTTGTATCAATAAAAATACAATATATGCAATAGATCGAAGATGTTTTACTTCTAAACCAGTAAAGGCCACGCCCGAGACATTCGTTGCACATATTTCGAAGTAAGATCGGCCACGATTTTGGCAAACGCATCGAAAGGTGCGGACGCAAAGCTACAGACCCGAACCCATTGATCAATGGATGGGTGGCTGAGTTGCTCTCAGGTTTTCAACCTAGGTATTCCGCCCTTTGTCTGCCAGCGCGTCCGGTAGTTCTGAAAGGGATTTGTTTCATGTGCAATTTGGATTCTGTGAACTTGGTACTCATTACCTTGCAAAGGCTGCCTGTTCAGGTGAGTGCACAGTTTTGACAGCTCGCCGAGCCTTGAGGTCCTGGTTGGTCCAAGTGCACTACCGTGCACGTGCAGTTACATTTGCCTTGGCTTTTGTAGCCACTGGTTTTCAAATATACGGCAAAGAGTTTGACTCCATTGCGTGGACTGCTCTTGCGCTTCTGTTTCTCGTATATCCCCATTTTCAATATTGGCGAGCCTGCGCTTCTCCAAACCCGGTTCGATCGGAACTGCGCAACTTGTCGGTCGACTCTGTGCTACTCGGTTTGTATGTTGCAGCCATCCAGTTTTCACTCTGGCTCAGTTTCGCTGCCATATTGGCAAACCTGATCAACAGTGTGGCCAATAAGGGATGGTGGGGAGTTCCACAATCGGTTCTGGGTTTGTTGGCGGGTATTCTTGTTTGGACCAGCATCTATGGTCTGCAGATTTCGCTGCACACTGAGTGGCCAGCCGTGGTGATTTGCATACTGGGCGTCGTCGGATATGTTCTGGTGTTGATCAATATTGGTTTCAGGCGCAATATTCAACTCAGGGACATAAAGAAGCGCCAGCGCGTGATTCTGGAGGGTGTTCAGAGTGGCGTGATATCCATGTCCGAAAATGGAATCATCGAATCATTCAATCAGTCGGCCGAGCACATGTTCGGCTACGGCGAGACAGAAGTGTTGGGAAGAAGCATCTTGATCTTGATGCAGGATCCCAGCCAATACGTAAATGAATCCGCACCCGACGGCGACCTTTATTCCTGCGTAAGAAAGGCCATCGGTTCTCCTTGTGAGGCAATGGGACGACGCAAGGATGGCTCCGGGTTTGACCTGGAGCTGCGGGTTTATGAAACCTTGCTCAATGACAGGCGATTGCTTATTTGTACTGCCTCTGACATCAGCTCCCACAAACAAGCGCAGGCCGAATTGCGCGTGGCTGCAACCGCCTTTGAATCGCTGGAGAGCATGATCGTCACCGATGCCGATCAGATCATTCTCAAGGTCAACAAAGCGTTTACCCATATCACGGGTTACGAACCGAGTGAAGTCGTTGGAAATACGCCGCAAATGCTCCGATCAGAGCGTCACAGTGATAGTTATTTCCGGGCCATGTGGGGTCGTGTCAATCGCGACAAATACTGGCAAGGTGAAATGTGGTGCAGACGCAAGAATGGAGAGGTATTTCCTCTGTGGCTCGCCATTACTGCCGTGCTGGACGAAAAGGGAGCAACTACCAACTATGTGGGCGTCTTCTCCGACATAACAGAACACAAGGTAGCGCAGGACCGCATTGAGCATCTGGCCTTTTCCGATTCGCTCACGGACCTGCCAAATCGCCGGCTGCTGATGGACCGACTGCATCAGGCATTGACTACCAGCGCACGCATTGGCCGTTGCGGTGCCGTGCTGTTGATTGACCTGGATGACTTCAAAACCCTCAACGATACCCTGGGCCATGACAAAGGTGACCTGCTGCTGCAGCAAGTGGCACAGCGCCTGACATCCTGCGTGCGCGAGAGCGATACAGTGGCTCGCCTTGGTGGCGACGAATTCGTCGTGATGCTGGAAGGACTGTCCGAATACACGGAAGGAGCCGCCAGCCAGGTTGATATCCTGGGTGAAAAAATACTGGTCGCACTCAATCAGCCTTACACGCTGGCCAACACGCAAATCCGCAGCACACCGAGCGTTGGAGTTGCCGTGTTCAACGGACAGCAAGTCTCCGCAGAAGAGTTGTTGAAAAGAGCCGATTTGGCCATGTACCAGTCCAAGGCCGCCGGGCGCAACACGCTGCGCTTTTTTGACCCAGTCATGCAAGCCGTAGTGACCTCACGCGCAGCCCTTGAGATCGAATTGCGTGAGGCAGTGAGCCAACAGCAATTTGTGCTGTACTACCAGGCACAGGTTGATAGCGAGGGGCGCATTGTGGGAGCTGAGGCGTTGGTACGCTGGCGCCACCCGGTGCGCGGCATGGTGTCACCCGCCGAATTCATCCCTTTGGCCGAAGAAACGGGATTGATCCTGCCGCTGGGAACGTGGGTTCTGGATACCGCATGCGCCCAACTGGCAGATTGGGCCAACAGGCCAGATATGGCGCACCTGAGCATTGCGGTCAATGTAAGCGCCCGTCAGATCCGGAACAAGAATTTTGTCTCCGAAGTCATGAACGCACTCGGCCACAGCGGAGCCAACCCGCACAAACTGAAGATGGAGCTGACGGAAAGCCTGATGGTCGATGGGGTGGAAGAGACTATCGAGAAAATGAACGCGCTCAGAGCGATAGGCGTGACCTTCTCCTTGGACGATTTCGGCACTGGCTACTCCTCTCTTGCATACCTCAAGCGCCTGCCTCTTTCGCAATTGAAGATCGACCAATCCTTTGTGCGTGACATCCTTACCGACCCCAATGACGCGGCTATCTGCCGCACGGTCATCGCCTTGGCACAAAGCCTCGGATTGACCTCCATCGCAGAAGGTGTCGAAACGGAAGAGCACCGTGACGCCCTGGCACGACTGGGATGCCAAGCCTACCAAGGCTACTGGTTCAGCAAACCACTGACGCAGGACGCGTTTGCGGCATATGTAACGCAATTTGACGGCAGCCCATTGGCCGCAGGCAACCGGGCCTGATCGCAGACGCTATCCAATTGCACCGAGAACGGCAGGCCCGATCATGCGGTGCATGGGAGTCACGGGAAGCATGTAGAGGCGACCGAGCCAGTTATGAACGTGCACCACGGTCGTCACCGTGATCGTGGCATGTACATGGCCCGCATCATGAGATTTGTGGACCGACAAGCTGACATCCAGGTGTCTGTCCTTGTCACCCAGCAGTACTTCGCTGGGGCTGTTCATGATGAGGGTAAATATGCCAACCCGATCTCCGGCAAGGTACTCAGAAGCAGGTTTGCCGGGGTCCAATCGTGACAGTCTGCCCAGGTCCTTGAGCCCAAACAGCGATACGACCCGATTGCGGGCCGACATCAGCAGATCGACCCAAGTTGGCGTTTCCCGCAAGGCTTTGAGAAAATAGTCCAAGGCCGTTGCCTCGGTGTCTTCTACCGATATGGAGGTAGCATCATAAAAATACGCTCCAGGCAGATACGTGCTGATGACGCTATTGAGCGGCACCTGTGACCGATAGGGCCTTGATTGCGTGGACTGGTTTTTGGGCATATCAAGTCATTGCAGGCGGCTTTGGCTGCCAGTAGCGGCGTGCCTCGACTGGCAATTGCGACAGCACACGGTCCAAGGCCTCCGCATCCACATGCTTGCGAAGCGCGGTAGCCACCGAGGCCACCGCATCAGGTGGGGAAAAATTGTGCCGAGAGCGGACACTGCGAACGTCTGCCAACCAATCGGCCGGCTCGCCAAATGGCAGGACGGGCCGCTCAGGCTCCCAGTCTTCAATGAACAGTGCGCGAACCACCGGCGGGAGAACAGCGGCGAAAGAAAGTGCCTGGCTCACGGTCAGGCGCCATCGGAACGCATGCAAGACACCCACCACCATGTTCCATGCCATATTTGTGGTGGGCAGACCTGCGCTATCGCGGGCATCCACCATGAAGCGCTCGAACTGCAGCGTGGGATTCTGGTATTCAAATGGCAGTGTCACGGACACAATTCTATGCACCCTCCTGCTTTCGGCAGGGCCGTGGACGTTTACTGCTTGATCGCTTCCACTTGTATGACTAGGTGAACCGTTCTGGGAAAGCCAAAGATGAGTCCATAGTTCATCCCCCAATCGACACGGTCGATGGTGGCTTCAAAGTCTCCGCCGCAAACCTCACGCAAGTAAACGGGACTTCGGTAACACCTGAACTGATTGGCTTTGAGCACCACAGGATTGGTCTTACCCAGCAGAGTCAGGGTTCCTGCGACCTCGCTCACGTTGTCTGCGCTGAAGCTGAACTTGTCGCCCATAAACTTGGCTGTCGGATAGGTGGCCGAATCAAATATCTCAAAACCCTGCAGGAATTTGTTGAAGGCTTCGGTTCCCGTGCTGACAGAAGTCATATCGATGGATATTTCCACCTTGCCCACTTTGGCAGTGCGGTCCAGCTGAACGGAACCTTCCTTCCGGTCAAAGCGACCACGGTTGGTCGATGCACCAAAGTGCCCTATTTCAAAAGTGACGAAGGTATGGCTGGGATCGATGGCATAGTTTTCGGTTTCCGCTTGGGCTGCACCTGTAGCAACGGCCATCATTCCAACCAATGCGAACCAATATGGGCGCACTGAATGGAGCGCACCTTTGCATTTGCAAACTGATGAATCAATCGCCATGAGGAGCCGCCAGGAAAACGGGCAGCGCTTCAGCCGCCTTCGAGTACGCCACCAGGTTGGGAAAGTCTGACGCGCGCACGATTTCAGGCAACATCTTCTGCGTGAAATACCATGCCACCGCAGTCGATATACCTGCCTGCCCCATGGCGGCATCGGGGGAAGCAAGTGGATGCTGCGTGATTGCCACTTCCAAGGCGCTGTAGGCTGCAAGCAGCTGCTCGGTCACCCGTGCGACCCACGGCTGATGCTGCTTCTCGCTGGGGCGCAGGTTCCGTTCATAGATGATTTGCACGCTTTTTTCGCATGCTGCGAGCGCCAGCCCCACAATGTGAAGCTCGTACTGCTTGTCACGGATATTGGATGACATCAGGCTATGTGGCTGTGCCAGCGCCTCAGCATATTCAATGATCAGCGTCGAGTCCATGAGGTACGTACCATCGTCGCAGACCAGTGTTGGTGCCTTGACTACGGGGTTGATGCGCTGAAATTCGGTGTAGGTACTGAAGACCGACAATGACTGGTGTTCAAACTTCAGACCCAGCATGCGAAGCGAAATGACCGCACGGCGGACATAGGGAGAATCCAGCATACCTATGAGTTTCATCGGGGGTTCCTTATCCAATTCCTTGTTGTGGGATGGTATGCCATCCTGGCCGCAGGGGCGGCATGGGTCCAATGAAATCGGGATATGCTATTCATTCCCGCTTCGCATCAATCCAACGAAAGTATGGGCACTTCCAAATCATCCCCGTCAGAAAGTCGCATGCCCAGTCGGCCTATATCCATGGGCCACTTGCGCACCTTGGAAGCGGTCGCTCGGCATTTGAATTTCCGCCTTGCGGCCGATGAACTGGCGCTGACACAGAGTGCAGTCAGTCGTCAGATCCAGGCACTGGAAGATGAAGTGGGTGTCCCCTTGTTCTTGCGCCATACCCGGTCGGTTGAGCTGACCGGCGCCGGGGCCGAACTATTGCGTGCAACATCACCGTCCGTGGACCGGATTGACAGTGCAGTGCGCACGATTCGCCATTCCGCAGGTCGCAAGACGGTGACATTGAATACCTGGGCTTCGTTTGCCTCCATCTGGCTGATCCCGCGACTGGAGGCGTTCCAATCGGAATATCCCGATATAGACATCCGCATCGATGCGACCGACATGCCCGTCGATCTGGAGACCAGTGACGCAGACCTGGCTTTGCGTTACACCCGCCCGGAGAAAGTCGGGCCGGACGCGATCCGGTTGTTTGGCGAGCAACTGACGCCGGTTGCAAGCCCTTGGCTACTTGAACGCAACGGCCCCTTGCGCCATGGAGCGGATCTGGCGCGCCATGCGCTCATCGAGGCTACCAACAGCCACCAGGCCAAGCATCTGCAATGGTTGACCTGGCGTCGTTGGCTGGATGCCAATGGCCACGCCAAGCTGGAGCCCAAGCGCTGGCTGTACCTCAATTACGCGCACCAGATCCTGCAGGCGACGCTCACTGGCCAAGGTGTAGCCTTGGCCAGAACCCCCATGGTTGCCGACAGTCTGGCCAATGGTGATTTGGTCGAGATCTTTCCTGGAAAACGCCTGGAAACACCGTATGCCACCTTCCTGATCAAAGGCCCCCGAAGTGGCTCTCGCCCAGAAATTCAGGCCTTCAATGCCTGGTTGTTGAAACAGGCTAAGGTGACACGCATGGCCATAGAGCCCTCTTGACCGGGGCAATCTAATTTGTGTCGAATTGTTACCCCATGCGGGAAGTGCGTTGACAAGGCTGGGGGCAGATGAAATATTGCAACCACAGTGAAAATCGCGAAACACATTGGGTGGTTCTGGGCTCTTGTGCCTCTGGCAATGGTAGGCCTGGGATTCGAGGTGTTCGCCTGGTGGCGCGACGATCAGCCGAAATTACAGGCGCTGCCGCTGTGGCTGGGACTGCTCAGTGTGTTCGGGTTCGTGATGGCAACCTGGTACAGGGCCTATCAACTGGCGCGCAAGGCGGAGGCTTCCAGAAAACTTCTGGTTTCGGTGCTGAATACGCTGGATGTGGGGCTCGAAATCTGGGACGCCGACGACCGGCTCTTGCACTACAACAAGCAAATCAATCGCTTGCGCATTGACTTCAGGACCTCCGGAGACATTGGCAAGACCTTTGAAGAGCTGACTCGCGCGAAGTTGCAGCAGCGGCAAATTGTGGTGGCTATTGGACGCGAAGAGGAATGGCTGGCAACCCGTATGCAGATGCGGGGCAGGAAGACGGATCCACAGCTGAAGGAATACACGGGTGATCAGTGGTTCAGAACCCACGATCAGCGAACCGCAGAAGGCTATCTGGTGACTTCCTGGGTCGACGTGACGGATCTGGTACGCAAGGAGCGGGAGCTGCAGGATCGCAATGCACTGCTGCAACAATTGAACAGCATGGATCCGCTTACCGGTCTGATCAACCGACGCCGTTTGGATGAAGTACTGGCCATTGAACTGTCCAGATCCGAACGCAGTGGCACTCCGATCAGCCTGCTGATGATCGACATCGATCACTTCAAGAAGTACAACGACCACTATGGTCACGTGGCTGGTGATGAATGTCTTCGTGCAGTTGCTGACGTACTGCGGCGCTGTGTGCGGCGGGCAGGTGAAACCGTGGCACGTTACGGAGGAGAGGAATTCGTGGTGCTCCTGCCAGGGTCCGACTTGAACCATGCCGTCGAAATTGCTCAGACCTGCATCACGTTGTTGCGCCAGCGGGCCATTGAGCACAAGGGCTCAGGCATGTCCACTTTGACTTTCAGCATCGGTGTTGCCAATACGTCTTCCATTTTCGGCCTATTGCCTGGCACCTTTGTGAACGCCGCCGATGCGGCTATGTACCGGGCAAAGATGGCGGGACGGGCGGGCTACAAGGTAGCAGATCAGGACGACTGGGAGATAGACCCAGACACCCCGCGTACCACGCCAGCTGAACTGGGACCGCAGTGAGGTCTAGCTACTGAAATGTTTCAGACCAGTCGCAGCGGCCCCAACACCGATTCAGTCATGCTCTCGTCAAGTTCTTCGATGGAAACCATGTAACGCTTCGCAAGCATGGTCATGGTTCCGTCCGCATTGGATTGGTCAATGGGTATGAATCCCCGTACATCGTTCATCAAGTCCTGAAGGCGCTGATCACTCGGAAGATAGACATAGCCCCTGACGCGCATGCCGTCGTGCATCAGTACGGAAACAGGTATGCGATCAAGGCCCGGGTGTTCAGTACTCAACGTTCTTCACCTTTTCACTTTTCTGCATTCGGCAGCGCGCCACTTCGTCGAGGTGCCATGCCTACATCGTAACGTGGCTAAGCATGTGGGCGGGCGCTATCGCCTGCAAAACCCTGTGGATAGCTTGCACCACCAGATCGGGGCGATCACGGTGGATGTGGTGTCCACTGCGGTCACACACCCGCAAATAGCCCTTGGCAGACATGCTTGCCATACGTCTTTGCCCCTCTGCCCACGCCCGCGCGATGCTGTCGGGCCAATGCAGGATCCGGCGATGGTGGGTCAGCACGCTCAATGGAATGTTGGGGAAGTCCCCGGTAATGCGGGCCTGCTGGTGCGTAATGGCCGCCGCCTCGAGCTCACGGCGCACTTCCGAGCGGCCCAGCATGAAGAGACCAATTGGCGGCTCGTACAGCAGGCGCAGCAGGCCACGCCCTTTGCAGCGTTGTACGAAGTCGGCATCTCTGGCATCGACCAGCACCACGCCCGCCACTTCCTGGGGGTAGGTGCGGGCAAAGAGCTTCATGATCGTGCCACCCAGGGAATGTCCAACCAGAACGTAGGGCGGTGGAATGTTTTCAGCTTGCAGCATGGCGCGCAGCTCTTCGACGATTTGTCCGCCATCGCGCGTCAACCCGGAGGGATCACTCTGCCCATAGCCGGCGCGGTCATAGGCAACGACACGGGTCACCGCACTCAGGGCATTGAAAACAGGTGCCCAGACCTCCTTGCCTTGGCCCAGGCCGGACTCGAAAACCACGGTGTAGGCACCCGTTCCCGCGGTGATGTAAGAACGCACGCCAAAAGGGGTGTGACTGAAGCGAATGGGCGGAAGGCTTTTGAGGGCCTCTTCGCATGCGCGGTCATCGCTGGCACGAAACACTTTATTTAAAAGTGCAGGCAGCCAGCGCTCTGCACCATTTTCCCAACGTCCCATTAATAGCTACCTGTTCTCATAAAGATCGCAGTGTGAGTCCACCATGAATGCTGGGCATTGTGTCAAAACTTCTGTCTGTTACCGGGCAAAAAGGGCATTAAATTGTTACAGAACGATTCAGGAGGCTACCAATTGGCCTCCCGCTCCGGGCTCGCACTGATTTTATGAATGGACAAGTCGGCACCGTCGTACTCTTCTTCCTGGCTCAAACGCAACCCCAGCAGGGCTTTGAGCAGACCGTAGACGGCAAAACCACTGACCAGTGCCCAGACGACACCCAGGCCGGTACCCAGCACCTGAGCCCCCATGCTGACCCCGCCCAGACCGCCCAGGGCCTTGCTGCCAAAGATGCCAGCGGCCACCCCGCCCCACGTCCCGCACAGCCCATGCAAGGGCCAGACACCCAGCACATCGTCGATCTTCCATTTGTTTTGCGTCAGAGTGAACATCGATACAAAGATTGCACCGGCAACGGCCCCTACCACCAAGGCGCCCAGCGGATGCATCAGGTCGGAGCCAGCGCACACGGCCACCAGGCCCGCCAGCGGGCCGTTGTGCACGAAGCCGGGGTCGTTCTTGCCGAGAAGCAGGGCCGTCAGGGTACCGCCCACCATGGCCATGAGCGAGTTCACGGCCACCAGGCCGGAAATTTTGTCCAGGGTCTGCGCGCTCATCACATTGAAGCCAAACCAGCCCACCGTCAGAATCCAGGCGCCTAGCGCCAGGAATGGAATGCTGCTCGGCGGATGTGCCGATATGGCGCCGTCCTTGCGATAGCGGTTGCTGCGCGCACCCAACAACATGACCGCACCCAGCGCAATCCAGCCTCCCAGCGCATGGACCACCACACTGCCGGCGAAATCGTGGAATTCGGCCCCGGTGTTTGCCAGCAGCCAGGCCTGCACACCAAAGTGCTGGTTCCAGGCTATGCCTTCAAAGAAGGGGTAGACAACGCCCACGATCATGGCCGTGGCCATGAGCTGGGGCCAGAACTTGGCGCGCTCCGCAATGCCTCCGGAAATGATGGCCGGAATGGCCGCAGCAAAGGTCAGCAGAAAGAAGAACTTCACCAACTCATAGCCATTCTTGGCCGCCAGGTCTTGCGCACCGACAAAGAAGCTGGTGCCATAAGCCACGGCATAACCCAGCACAAAGTACACAACCGTGGAAACGGAAAAGTCCACCAGGATCTTGACCAACGCATTGACTTGGTTCTTGCGGCGAACCGTACCCAACTCCAGAAAAGCGAAACCCGCATGCATGGCAAGCACCATGATTGCGCCCAACAAAATAAACAGGGCATTGGCGCCCTGTTGTAGTGCATTCATAAACAACCTCTTGGAAATAATGCATTCAGACGGTGCGGAAAATTGCACACGCCCACTGTCGCACCATTTGCAAGCAATAAATGCGCCACAACGGCGCAAAAATCTTTGAAGACGTCTTGTTTCAGTGCATTTTCGGGATTAAAGGTATGCCAAATGCCCTGGACAACCTATTCCACGCACCAAAAAGGCTACGCACTCCAACGGCTGTGGGGTTGCCAGGTCGCTGCCCAGGTCGGCAACTGGTCGGCGGCCATGGGGCGTGCAATGCCATAGCCCTGCGCCAGCTCACAACCCAACTGCAGCAACACGGTGCCGTGCGCCACGGACTCCACCCCTTCTGCAATGACCTTGCGTCTGAAAGCCGCGGCCAGGCCGATCACGCCTTGCAGGATGGCCCGGTCATCTGGGTCATCCAGCATTTCACGCACAAAGCTCTGGTCGATCTTGAGCATGGTCACGGGCAGACGCTTGAGGTAGGTCAGCGATGAATAGCCCGTTCCGAAGTCGTCCAGCGCAAATTCAACCCCCATGGCCCGGCAGGCTTCCATGACGCTGGAAACGTGCTCCAGGTCCTCCAGCGCACTGGTCTCGAGCACCTCCAGTTCGAGGTCTCCGGGCTTGACCCCGGGATGCGCTGTCATCAGATCGCGCAGACGCTCGACGAAATCCGTCTGCTGCAACTGACGGGCGCCGATGTTGACGCTTACCGAGATATCGAGCCCGCCCGCCTGCCAGGCGCCCATCTGACTCAGTGCCCGGTGAATCACCCACTCCCCGAAATCGACCGCCAGCGGATGGTCCTCGATGATCGGCAAGAAGCTGGCTGGGGGCAGCAAGCCCTTGGTCGGGTGCTGCCAGCGAATCAGTGCCTCGGCCCCGATGACGGCACCGGTGCGCATATTGACTTTGGGCTGGTAATGCAGGACGAATTCGTCATTGAGCAGGGCCAGTCGGATGTTTTCCAGACTCTCGTGGTGATCGCGAATGCTGTTGTCGTGCTCGGCGTCGAAGACGTGGTAGCGATTCTTGCCGCTCACCTTGGCCTGGTACATGGCGTGATCCGCCTGGCGCAGCAATTGGTCCGCTTCCGCTTCCTGAGCCTGCGGGTAGAACGTCACGCCCAGGCTGGCCGAAACCCGTAGTGTGAGCTCACCCACCTGTACGGACTGCGATGCCGCAACCAGCAAGCGGTTGAGCATGGGATGGCTGTCCTGCGCATCCGGAAGATCAACCAGCACTACCACGAACTCATCGCCGCCAATGCGGGCCAGTGTGTCCACCTCACGCAGTGCATGTTTCATGCGACTGGCCACGGCAATCAGCATCTGGTCGCCGGCTGCATGCCCGTGCTGGTCGTTGATGGCCTTGAAGCCGTCAAGATCCAGGTACACCACGGCCAGTTTGTGTCCGCGTCGATGCGCCAACGCCATGCCCTGAACCAGGCGGTCTGCCAGCAAGGCACGGTTGGGCAGATTGGTCAGCACGTCATAGTGCGCAATATGCTCCAGCTGCCGCTGATGCTCCCTGCGTTGCGTGATGTCCTCCTTGACCGCCACGAAGTGAAGCAGTGCACCTTGCTCATCCAGAATCGGGGAAATGGAAGCGTGCACCCAGAACAGGGAACCGTCCTTGCGGCGGTTGTGGAAGTCCCCGCTCCAGGTATGACCGGACCGGATGGTCCGCCAGATCTTGTCGTTCTCTTCGCGCGACTTTTCACCGCTACTCAGAATCCCCGGGGTCTTGCCTATAGCTTCTGCACTGCTGTAGCCGGTGACCTCCTCGAACTTGGGATTCACATATTCAATGACGCCCAAGGGGTCGGTTATCAGAATGGAAACCGGGCTTTGCGCAATGGCGCGTGACAGGGTATTGAGGCGCTCGCCCGCGCGCTTACGCTCAATGGCCAGAGCAGCCAGTCTGGCATAGCGCTCGATCAGCTCAATTTCGACGCCTGACGGTTTTGCCGCCTTGCGGTGGTACAGCGCAAAGGTGCCAAGCACCTGCCCTTCGGTTCCAATAATGGGCTCTGACCAACACGCCTGCAAGCCCGCTTGGCCAGCAATATCTCGGTACGACGCCCAGTAGGGATGCTGCTGGATGTTTTCAACGATGACCCGTTCGCCACGGAAAGCCGCTGTGCCGCATGAACCAACCCCTTCGCCTATGGCCACGCCGTCAATGGCGTCCACGAAAAACTGCGGCAGACCAGGCGCAGCGCCATGCCGCAGGTGCTTGCCTTCCTTGTCCAGCAGCAGGATCGAGCTGAACATATCCGGGTGCAGCTGCTCCACCTGCCGGGTCAGCGCGTCCAGCAGATTGCGCAGGGGGACATCACGGCTGATTTGATCCAGTATCTGGTTGTGCAAAGCCAGTTCACCCGTGCGCGCGGCCACCAGCTGATCGAGGTTTGACACGTGTGAGTAGACGGCACTCTGCAAGGTCTGAAATCCTTCGGCCAATACATCCACTTCGTCTGCATAGCGCTTGGAGCCCTTGTCATACACAACGGGTGCCGGAGCAGCGCCCGGCACGAGCTCCCGCGCGAACCGTGCCAGCGTGGACAGCGGGCGTTCCAGCTTCTGGCGCAACAGCACCGTGATGGCCAGGCAGATGGCCGTCACAAATACAAAATAGCCCAGCAGCAACTGGGCGATGTCACGCTTGATCTTGGCATGCCGGTACGCATCCTTGCCGGTCACCTGCAAAGTGCCCAGTGCGCCGCTGCCGCCGGGGGACGGAACTTCAATGCGACTCTTGACCTCACCGTCGGTGAGCGTGGTGTCGCCTGCCACGTAACGTTCTCCGGTCAGGGTCCACAGCTCCACATAGGCCACTTCCGGGCGCTGCGCAATCAGGGTGAGCTGCTTGCGCACCGCCTCCAGCTCAATGTCCCACAGACTGACGGAAAGTTGCGGAGCACTGGCTACGGATATGTCGCGTATGGTGGTCTGAAAGGCAACCTTCCCAGAGCGGTACTCAATCAGGGCATGCAGTGACCCGAGCACGACAAAGCACAGCGCCGCTAGCGCAACGACCCGTTGGATCAGTACGTTGGCAATGGGTCGGAAGGGGCGGCTTGGCATGGCGGGACCCTGCCCTCAGCGTATGAGCTGCTCAAAAGAAAAGTTGTAGTGCTTGACTTGCGGATTGAGTACCTTGCTGTACTTGCGAAAGTCGATCCTGCTGTAGCCGCTGGCATAGCGCGCACGAAATCGCTCTGCGCTCTCCGCATCGAACAAGGTGAACATCGGACGGTCCAGTTCCAGACCTTCGTCGGCAAAGTCACGGCCGTGGGCGTAGTCGTAAATCATGACCAACGCCCAGGCACCGGCGATGAAATGCCCGCCGGCCAGAGCCGTCAGGCGACCGGACTGCACCGCCTCCAGGGCTTCCTGCGACGTGTTGACGCCACTGAACCAGGCGTCCTGCCCCGGCTTTCCCCCGCGCTTTTCCCAGGTCTGCATGGCACCAAAGGCCATCTGGTCGCTACCGGCCCATACCAGGCGCGTACCCGGATAGCGGCCATACAGCACCGCACTTTGTTCAGCGGCTTTGTCACGGCTCCAGTCGGCAAAGACTTCCTGGTCCAGCACGACATCGCCGGCATCCAAGACCGCGTGGCGCATGCCCTCGTTGCGCTCTATGGAGGCGGGTGTGGAACGGTCGCCCGCGATCGCCAGCATGTGCAGCTTGCCATCGGGGGCCTGGGCTTTTTCAGCGCGGCCCTTGGCTATCAGGCTTCTGGCGGTGAGGTAACCAGCATCGGAGGCATGCGGCTGCAACGACCCTATCCAGAATGGGTAACGCTGGCGCGGAGCCCCAATCTCCTTGCGGGCCGCCACGCTGGGCGGACTGAAAGCAAAGAAGCAGCGTATGCCGCTACCCTCCAGCAGGCTCAGCTGCTTGGGCCCCAGGTCGTAGTCATTGGTCAGTATCAGGTAGTCGGGCCGCTCGGCCTTGGGGCGGCTGGCAATTTCCTTTGCTACGGCCAGGGCACGTGGATGGTCACGTTCCACGAAGCGCATTTCCAGCGTAATGCCCAGGCTGTCCGCCGCCGCTTTCATGGACTCGGCCACGGCAACCCAGTAGGCCTCATCCGACTTTCCGGGATTGATGAATGCCACTGTCAGCGCAAAGGAAGGCACTGCCATGAGCAGGCCAACAAGTAAAGCAAACCACCGAATCATTGTTGTATGTAGCGAAATCCCGAATAGGACGATTCTTGCACATACTGCTCCCCGTACATATCGGGGTAGCGCAACCCGACGCGTATGGGGATACTTTACAAATCCTTCACCAAACGCAATGCGTCGTAAATGGCCGCATGGGTGTTGCGCGCGGATACCGCATCACCAATGCGGAACAACTGATAGCCCTGCCCTGTGGCGGCGCTGTGCGGCTGTGGCACGCCGGCAATCAATGCAGCATGGTCCACGGCGCCCTGGTTGAGGGAATCTGCCTTGAGTTCAAAGTACAAATCATCCAGCGGACGCGTGCCGTGGTTGATGATGACCTGATCCACCACGCGCTGCTTTCGCACGCCACCATAGTCGCTGCCCACATGGGCGATCAGCCCTTCAGCACCGCGCTCCACCGACAGCAGCCGGTAGGTCACGGTAAAGACGACGTCCAGCTTCTGCAGGCTGCGCATGTAGGGCACCAGGTTCATGGCCATGACCTCGGGCGCAAAGCTGCGGTCGGGTGTCATGACTTCCAGATGCGCGCCACTGGCACCAATTACCTCGGCGGCCTGTAGCGCGGCGTGGTCACCGGCGTCGTCAAACAGCAGCACGTTCTTGCCTGGCTTGACCGCTCCGCTGATGATGTCCCAGGTAGAGTCCACCAGTTCATTGCCTGCCGACATGGCCCCCAGCCCAGGCTGAGCCTGGCCCCCCGAGGGGGTGCAGTCATCCTTGGAGCGGCCCGGCGGACGACTGAGCACTTCGGTGTGCGGCAGGCCTCCCGTGGCGATGATGACCACGTCAGGCCTTTCTGCCAGCACCCGCGCGGCATCGGCCAGGGTGTTGTATTGGAACTGCACGCCGGCCTCTTCGCAACGCGCCACGCGCCAGTCGATGATGCCAATCATCTCGCGGCGGCGCTGGCTCTGTGCGGTCAGGCGGATCTGGCCGCCCGGCTTGTCTGCCGCTTCCAGCACCACCACCTGGTGACCGCGCTCGGAGGCCACACGCGCGGCCTCCAGCCCGGCAGGCCCCGCGCCCACCACCACAACCTTGCGCGGTTTCTCCGCCCTGGCCAGTGTGTGCGGCATGGTCAGCTCGCGACCGGTGGCCGGGTTGTGCAGGCAATAGGCATCGCCACCCTGGTAGATGCGGTCCAGGCAGTAGTTGGCGCCCACGCAGGGGCGTATGGTGTCTTCGCGGCCCAGCATGATCTTGCGCACGATGTGCGGGTCGGCCATGTGCGCGCGGGTCATGCCCACCATGTCGAGCTTGCCGCTCTCAATGGCAAAGCGGGCGGTGGTCACATCCTGGATCTTGGCGCCGTGGAAGATGGGAATGCCACCCAGCTGCGCGCGCAAGCCACCGGCAAATTCCAGGTGCGGCGCGCTGCGCATGCCCTGCACCGGAATGACGTCGGTCAGACCGGCGTCGGTATCGATATGGCCCCGGATGATGTTGAGGAAGTCCACCATGCCCGACTTGGCCAGATAGCGCGCAATGCCCAGGCCCTCCTCTGCCGTCAAACCACCCGGCTGCGCCTCGTCGGCCACGCCACGCACCCCAATGATGAAGTCCGGCCCCACGCGCGCACGGATGGCCTTGAGCACCTCCAGCGTGAAGCGCACCCGGTTTTCCAGCGAGCCGCCGTAGGGCGACTCCAGCGTATTGGTCACAGGCGACCAGAATTGGTCCATCAAATGCCCATAGGCCTCCAACTCCAAACCGTCCACACCGGCAGCATGCATGCGCTCAGCGGCATCGGCATAGTCCTTGATGATGCGTGCAATGTCCCAGTCTTCCATCTTCTTGGGGAAGGCCCGGTGCGATGCCTCGCGCTCATGCGAAGGCGACACCACCGGCAACCAGTCGGCCTTGGACCAGCTGGTGCGCCGTCCCAGGTGGGTGATCTGGATCATCACCGCCGCGCCGTGCTCATGGCAGGCGTCGGTGAGGTCTTTCATCCACGGAACCACTTCATCCTTGTAGGCCAGGATGTTGTTGAACACGGGCGGGCTGTCACGCGACACGGCTGCCGAGCCAGCCGTCATGGTCAGTGCAATGCCGGCCTTGGCGCGCTCGACATGGTAGGCGCGGTACTTGGCCTTGGGCATGCCGTCTTCAGGATAAGCCGGCTCGTGGGATGTGAGCATCAACCGGTTCTTGAGCCGCAGATGTTTGAGTTGGAAGGGTTGCAACAGGGGATCGTTCTCGGGAGCCATGGAGAGTCTTTCGGATGGAATTGCGTTCAGTACCACTGATCGGTGGTGGCGGCCTTCTTGCGGGCCACAAAGTCTTTCAGGGCCTCATCGACGGCCACGTCCATGACGGGCGCCTCGTAGTCGGCCAGTGCGGTCTTCCAGCGTATGTTGGCACGCGTGGCGCTATCGGTCTTGCCGGCCTCGACCCAGGATTCAAACGGCGTGTTGTCGGAGATGGTGGAGTCGAAAAAGGCGGTGGTGTAGTTGGCCATGGTGTGGGCACTTCCCAGGTAATGGCCGCCGGGCGTGACTTCCTTGAAGGCGTCCATGGCCAGTGTGTTGTCGTCCACCACCACGCCGCCCAGGTAGCTGTGCAGCGCGCCGCAGAAGTCGGCGTCCATCATGAACTTCTCGTAGCTCATGGACAGCAGTCCGTCGAGGAAACCCGCCGAATGCAGGATGAAGTTGGCGCCGCAATGGATGGCCGAGAGCATGGACATGACGCTCTCCTGCATGGCCTGACCGTCGGGCAGCTTGGAGGTGGTGAAGGAGCCCGCGCAGCGCAACGGCAGATTCAGGCGGCGCGCCAGCTGGCCAATCACCATGGAGCCGATGGCGGGCTCGGGCGTGCCAAAAGTGGGCGAGCCCGAACGCAGCGACATGCTGGACAAAAAGTTGCCATAGATCACCGGCGCACCGGGCCGCTCCAGTTGCGTGATGGCGCAGCCCACCATGGTCTCCGCATGGGCCTGGGCGATGGCGCCGGCATTGGTGACCGGGCCCATGGCGCCACCCAGAATGAAGGGCACGATCACCGCAGCCTGGTTGGCGCGCGCGTAGGCCCGTGCCGACTTGGTCATGGTGCCGTCCCACAGCAGCGGCGAGTTGACGTTGACGTTGCCCAGGATCACGCAGTTCTGGTCAACAAACTCACGGCCAAACAGGATGCGCGACATTTCGATGGAATCCTCGGCACGCTCTTCCGAGGTGATGGAGCCCATGTAGGCCTTGTCGGAGTAGCGCATGTGCGAATACACCATGTCCAGGTGGCGCTTGTTGACCGGCACGTCGGTAGGCTCGCACACGGTGCCGCCGCTGTGATGCAGCCAAGGGCAGGCATAAGCCAGCTTGATGAAGTTCTGGAAGTCCTCCAGCGTGCCGTAGCGGCGGCCCCGGTCCAGGTCCATCACGAAGGGCGACCCGTAAGCCGGAGAGAACACCACGTTCTTGCCGCCGATTTGCACACTGCGCTGCGGGTTGCGCGCGTGCTGGGTGAACTCCCTGGGTGCCGTCTTGAGTATCTCGCGCACATGGCCCGGCTCGAAGGTGACACGCATACCGTTGACCTTGGCGCCGGCCTTGCGGAACAGGTCCAGGCATTCGTCATCATCGCGGATGTCCAACCCCACCTCGGCCAGGATGCGCTCCGCAGTCACTTCGATCTTCTGCAGGTTTTCCTCGCCCATCACGTCGTAGGTCGGGATGTTGCGCTGGATGTAGGCCGGGCCATTGATCTTGGCCTTGGGGTCGCGGCGCTCGCGTCCGCCGGCACGACGGTGCTTCTTGTGGTCGGTACCCGCAGCCACTGGTGGGAGTTCGGCGTCTGAGGTGGAGGCTACTGCTTCGGTCATCGTTTCTGCCTTGTTGTTGGTGGACTGGCGCAGAGAGCTGCACCAGCGACTGACCCTGAGCCAGCCGTGAGCCCAGCTTATGCCAAACGTCCGTGTCTGTGAATGGCAAACGCACTCATGTCTGTCATAAACTCAGCTTATGACCGACACCAAAACCAACCAAAGTCTGAACAACCTGTTGGTGTTTGAATCCGCCGCGCGCCGGGGCAGCTTTACCCGCGCTGCGGAAGACTTGGGGATAAGCCAGCCTGCAGTCAGTCACGCCATGCGCCTGCTGGAAGCAGACCTGGGTGTGGCGCTGTTCGAGCGCCAGCACAAGGGCGTGCAAACCACCGAGGCTGGCAAGTACCTGTTGGAGCAGGTGGGCATGGGCCTATCCCTGATCGACCAGGCACTGCGCGAAGTGCGCGGCATGCAGGCGCACCAAGTGACGCTGGCCGTCTCCACCGCGACCGCCACTTGGTGGCTGCTGCCCCGCATTGCGCGCTTCAAGCAGATGCATCCGGATATCGAGCTGCGCGTCATCACCACCGACACCGACCTGGACCTGGCGCGCGAGCGCATAGACCTGGCTGTCACCCTGGGTGCAGACGACTTCGCCCACTACCAGCGCTGGCATTTTGTCGATGAGGAAATCTTCCCGGTCTGCAGCCCAAAATTCCTGAAAGAGAATCCGTTGCCGGATCTCAAGGCCTTGGCCCATAGCCCCCTCTTGCTACTGGAAGAGCGCTACCGCCCGCGCATGGCCTGGAAGGATTGGCTGGCCCGCTTTGGCATCAGCCTGCCGCGCCAGCCCCGGCTGTTTCGCTTCAACGACTATTCCATCGTGCTGCAGGCGGCCATTGAGGGACAGGGTGTGGCGCAGGGCTGGCGACATATCGTGCAACCGCTGATCGCGCAGGGCCTGCTGGTGCGCCCCATTGACGCCAGCGTGACGACGGATCAGCCTCTCTACATCACGGCCCCTCAGGGCAAGGCCTTGCGCACCGATGTGGCATACCTCAAGGATTGGCTGGTGGCAGAAGCCAGCACCAGCTAGAGCAGGCGCCGTTCAGCGCAATGCCTGCTCTATGGCCGCCACCAGCTTGGGACTTTGTGGCTCCACGTCGCTGGGGTAATGGCCAAGCACTTTGCCGCTGCGGTCTATCAGGTACTTGTGGAAGTTCCACTGCGGTGTGGCACCGGTTGCCTGGGTCAATGCCCCATAGAAAGCATTCTTGCCCGGCCCGGAGACTACCGTCTTGGCAAACATGGGGAACTTCACGCCGTATGTGTTGAAGCAGAAGTCGGCAATTTCCTTGGAGTTGCCCGGCTCCTGTTTGCCAAAATCATTGGACGGGAAGCCCAGCACCACCAGGCCATCTTTTCCATACCTGGCGTACAAGGCCTCCAATCCCTCGTACTGTCGGGTGTAGCCACAGTAGCTCGCCGTATTGACCACCAGCAGCACTTTGCCGGCGTACTGGCACAGGTTCTGGGGACTGTCGTCCTGCAGACGCGGGAACTGGTACTGCAGCAGCGCAGGGCATGCTGTGGGAGTTGCTGGTTTGGTTTGTGCCATGGCTGCCATCGACGTGCATATCAAACCCAGGAGCGCAAGCGCGCGCCACTGGAACCACGAGCGAAACCATCTGCCGCCTGCGTATCGCTCCATTGGAAGTCCCTGACTTGGCTTACGGCGCGGCTGTCACCTGGCCGCGGATTTCACCGCCGGGGTTGGCCGCCGTATGCAGATTGGCATACCACTTGCCGGCCAACAGATCTTGTGCCTGGGCCGGAGTCAGTGTGGCCGTACCCTTGATCGGACTCTCCACCGACCCGGTGAAGCCCAGGGCAACGCCCGCATTCTTTCCCACATCAGCCGGACCATGGAAATGCCCCGCCTTTGCCGGTCCCGTCAAACCCGAATAGGTAAGCGTCCAGCTAAGTTGATTGGTCTGTGTGTCAAACGTTCCGTCCACCATGCCTACGCCTGCACTCGTTGTAGCAGGAACTTCGCTGGCACCGGACAGTGAAGCCTTAATACGCATGGTATCTGCCATACACGCGCCGCTGAATGCCAGCAGCGCTCCAACCAGAGATGTGGAAAGTAGTTTTGACCGGTAGTTCATGAATGCTCCTTGGAAGTTGCCATGCCCGCGTGGGGATGCAACGACTGTATGACTAAGGAGTAACCTCTTGAACCAAGTGGTAATTCAGGCCGCTTCCCTGCGCTCGTACCACCCCTTGGAATGGTTGACAATGGCGACCACCAGCAGCATGACCGGCACCTCGATCAACACGCCCACCACGGTTGCCAATGCGGCTCCCGAATGGAATCCAAAGAGACTGATGGCTGCAGCCACCGCCAGCTCGAAGAAGTTGGAGGCGCCAATCAGCGCCGAGGGGCAGGCGATGTTGTGCTTCTCGCCAACGGCACGGTTGAGCCAGTAGGCCAGTGCCGAGTTGAAGAACACCTGAATCAGGATGGGCACCGCCAGCAGACCGATCACCAGCGGTTGCTGCAGGATGGCTTCGCCCTGGAAAGCGAACAACAGCACCAGGGTTGCCAGCAACGCAGTGATGGACCAGGGGCCGATGCGGGCCATGGCCGCATCGAAAGCCGCAACACCCCTGGACAACAAGGACCTGCGCAGCCACTGCGCCAGGACGACCGGAATCACGATGTAGAGCACCACCGAGGTCAGCAAGGTATCCCACGGCACGGTAATGGCAGAGAGCCCGAGCAGAAAGGCCACCAGCGGCGCAAATGCCACCACCATGATGCTGTCGTTGAGCGCCACCTGCGACAGGGTGAACAGTGGGTCTCCGCCGGTCAGTCGGCTCCACACAAATACCATCGCCGTGCAGGGCGCGGCGGCCAGCAGGATCAGGCCGGCGATGTAGCTGTCGAGCTGGTCCGGCGGCAGCAATGGTGCAAACCAGTGGCGGATGAACAGCCAGCCCAGAAACGCCATGGAGAATGGCTTGACCAGCCAGTTCACAAACAGCGTGACGCCAATGCCCTTGATGTGCTTGCGCACCTCGCCCAAAGCGGCGAAGTCCACCTTCACCAACATGGGGATGATCATGACCCAGATCAGCAACCCCACCGGCAGATTGACCTTGGCAATCTCCATGCGGCCAATGGCCTGGAACACATCCGGCAGGAATTGCCCGCATGCAATGCCGATCACGATGCACAGGAAGACCCAGACTGTCAGGTAGCGCTCGAACACGCTCATGGTTTGTGTACGCATTGAGGGCTCAGGCCTTGGAAAGTTCGCGTGCGCTGGTCTGCAGCACACTTTGATCCAGCTTGCCAGCAGGCAAGCTGACCAGCAGCTCCAGACGACGTTTCATGGCGTGCAGGGTCTTGCGAAATGCTTCCAGCTTTTCCGCATCCGTGCCGTCGCCCTCGGAAGGGTCTGGATAGCCCCAGTGGGCAGTCGCAGGGTGTCCAGGCCAGATCGGGCAGACCTCGCCGGCGGCGTTGTCGCAGACAGTGATGATGAGGTTCATCTGCGGCGCGCCGGGGATTGCAAACTCGTCCCAACTCTTGCTGCGCAAGCCCTCGGTGGAAATGCCTGCCTTTTGCAAAACCTGCAGACCCAAGGGATTGGGCTGCTGGTTTTCGCGCGGGCTGCTGCCAGCGGAATAGGCCTTGAAGCGGTCCTTGCCCATGCTGTTGAGCAGGGCTTCGGCCAGGATGCTGCGCGCCGAGTTGTGGGTGCACAGGAACAGTACATTCAGTGGTGGGGTTGTCGTTGTCACGGGTGGTCTTTCGGGTTTCAGCAATCGCATTGCGTGGAGGTTTCTGCCAGGCAGGCCTGGCCCTGGCAGCAGTTCTGGGTCAGGTAGGCCAGCAAGGCATTCATCTGGTCAAAGCGGGCGCGGTAGATCAGGTTGCGCCCGGAGCGCTCCTGGGTGATCAGGTCGGCGTGCAGGAGCTCCTTGAGGTGAAACGACAGCGTATTGGCCGCCACGTCCACCTTTTCTGCCAGGGCACCAGGGGTCAGTCCGGGCGCACCGGCGACAACCAGCATCCTGAACACCTCCAGCCGGGACGACTGGGCAAGCGCCGCGAGGGCTTTGACTACTTCGTTGGATTCCATAGTTCGATGATAATGGAATAATGTGACAAGCCCGTGTCACAGTGCCACAAGCCTGCCGCCTTTTGAAAAGTAGGCGGGCTTAGCGAATCAGTTCCGGTCCTG
Source organism: Rhodoferax sp. GW822-FHT02A01 (assembly GCF_038784515.1). Taxonomy (NCBI): domain Bacteria; kingdom Pseudomonadati; phylum Pseudomonadota; class Betaproteobacteria; order Burkholderiales; family Comamonadaceae; genus Rhodoferax; species Rhodoferax sp. GW822-FHT02A01. The sequence continues at coordinate 3,069,305 of NZ_CP152376.1, read as the reverse complement.
TGCCTGGGCCAGCAGTCGGTGGTTCGCTTCCCGCAGTGCCTCTTCAATCTGCTTGCGCTCGGTAATGTCCTGAATGGCGCCCAACAGTCGTATCACCCTGCCGGCCTCCATCACGGCCATACCTTGTGAGCGCACCCAGATGGCGCGACCCCTGGCCGTCTGTAGCGGCAACTCCAGATCCCACGCGGTCCCATGCTCCATGCCCGCCTGAAAAGCCGTCTGAATTGCTGTTCTGGCCTGCGGCGCATAGAACTGGATCGAGGCCTCTTGTGTGGGTGCAAGCGGTGGGTCCACCTCGTGAATTCTGCAAGTCTCCGGAGACCAGTACAGTGCGCGGCTCTGCACCTCGAACTCCCAGCCGCCGACCTTGGCCAATTCACCGATGCGCTCCATCAGCGCACGCGTGGTGGCCAGCGCAGTGCGCACGCGCACGATTTCGGAGATATCGACAAATGAAATCACCGCACCTTCGATGACGTTGTCCAAGGTGCGATACGGCTGGATACGCAAGGTGTACCACTGTCCCTCGGGGGTTTGCACTTCGCGCTCCAGGGGCGCCAGATCTGCAAGGACTTTCTTGATATCGGCCACCAGGCTGCTGTAGCCCACCAGATTGGAAACAATGTGCGCCACCGGGCGCCCCACATCGGAAGGGATCAGATGGATGATGCTGCTGATTGCCGGGGTGAAGCGCAGGATGCACAACTTGAAGTCCACGAACACCGTGCCGATGCCGGTGCCCGCCAGCAGGTTGTTCATGTCATTGTTGACATGCGAGAGGTCGGTGACCTTGTTTTGCAGCTCGGCATTGACCGTAGCCAGCTCTTCGTTGACGGACTGCAGCTCTTCCTTAGATGTCTCCAGCTCTTCATTGGTGCTTTGCAGTTCTTCGTTGACGGACTGCATTTCTTCGTTGCTGGACTTGAGCTCTTCGTTGGAGCTCTCCAGTTCTTCGTGGGTGTTCTGCAGGTACTCATCCTTGGCCCGCAACTCCTGCATCAACGCCTCGATGCGTGCGCGGCTGTCAGATGCAGTCACGTCGGCGCTGCCGTTTGCCGCTGCGAGCGGCGCAGCGTGGGGCGCATCCTGCAGGATGACCAGAAACACCGGTTCCTCCGGTACACCCGCGCCGCTGGCGCCCACCTGATGGACCAGCACATGGACCTGCGTGTAGTGCCCGTTGGTCTTGACCATGAGGTTGAGGGCTTCACCTGATTTCTGCGTGGCTGCAGCAGTACGCAGGGCCGTACTCAGACCGGGACGCAACCCGTCGCGCGCCATCCTGAGAATGTTCTGCACCCCAACCTCCCCCGCACTGGGCTCCAGGTACATCCCGGTGCGTCCATGCAGATAGGCGATGTCACCCTTGGCATTGACCAAGGCCGCGGCCGGGGCCACGCGCTTGATCAGTTCCTGCTCCATCAGCTCACGCAAGGGCGGCTTGAAGGAATACGCTGCCTTGGTAGGCCGCCCCTGGCGCGCTGGGGACTCATCTGTTGGCAGCGGTGCAAGCAGGAAACCCAGGTTGGGCTGTCCAGCCGACTTTTCGCCGCTGCGCAGATACAGCTTGGACTTGCGATCCAGCACAGCAAACAGGGCGTCGTATTCGCCAATGCCCTCAGAGCTGCCCAGGAACAGCGTTCCGCCGGGCCGCAGCGCGTAGTGAAACAACGGGATCAGCCGCTTCTGCAAATTGGCGTCCAGGTAAATCATCAGATTGCGGCAGCTGATGAGGTCCAGCCTGGAGAAAGGCGGGTCCTTGATCAGGTCCTGTTCGGAAAACACCAGCAGATCGCGGATGCTTTTGTGGATGCGATAGCCCGCGCCATCGGGCTCCTGCACAAAGTAACGGGCCAGCCGCTCCGGGCTGATGTCAGCGGCAATACCAGCCGGATAGAGCCCGGCCCGTGCCACCGCGATAGCCCGGGCATCGATATCGGTGGCAAACACCTGCACCGTGTAGCTTTGCTTGCGCAATTGCATCTGCTCGACCAGCAGAATCGCCAGCGAATACGCCTCCTCGCCGGTGGAGCAGCCGGCCGACCACACACGCACCGTGGCGCCAGAAGGCTTGCCTTCAAACAGCGAGGGAATGACTTCATCAGCCAGCACCTGGAATGCCTGCGGGTCACGAAAGAAATTGGTCACACCGATCAGCAGGTCACGGAACAGCTCCTGTGCCTCGGTCGGAGTTTGCAACAGGAAGGTGACGTACGTCTCCAGCGAGTCCAGCTGATGCAAGGTGATGCGTCGCTCGATGCGGCGGCAGATGGTGCTGGGCTTGTATTGCGAGAAGTCGTGCCCGGTCTGGGTGCGCAGAAATACAAATATTTCCTTGAGCGCGCTTTCGCTCATGGGCATGGCTGAATGGACGGTACGCGACAGCTTGCCCATGCCATGGGCAACATAGGCCATGAGCTGTGCCGCCATATCCGCTGGCGGCAGCTGGTAATCCACCAGACCGGTGGCGATGGCGCTACGCGGCATGCCATCGAACTCGCTGGACGCCGTGCTTTGCGCCATCACCATGCCGCCTACGCCCTTGATGGCACGCACGCCCAGCGTGCCATTACTACCCGTACCCGACAGCACAATGCCAATGGCGCGCTCCTGCTGGTCCTCCGCAAGCGACTGGAAGAAATAGTCAATCGCCAGACGCTGGCCACGCGGCGCCAGTGGCTCGACCAGATGCAGCGCGCCAAGCTGCAGTGCCATGTCAAAACTCGGCGGAATGATGTAGGCACAGTTGGGTTGAACCACCATGCCTTCTGTCACCACAAAGACCTGCATGCGGGTGTAGCCTCGAATCAGGTCGCTGAGAATGCTCTTGTGGTCGGGCGCCAAGTGCTGTACCAGCACAAAGGCCATGCCGGTGTCGCGGTCCGCAGGCATGCCGGCGAAGAAGGCCTCAAACGCAGCCAGACCACCGGCAGAGGCGCCGATTCCGACAATAGGGAAAGACACTGCACCGGAATCCACAGCAGCCACTGCACGATCATCCGTGCTGCGTGTGGCGTTTTTCTTGTTTGTCATACCTTCATCCTTGCGGCACGCGGAGTTCGATCCAGAAGACACTGCCTACCCCCATGGTGCTTTGCACTCCGACGCGGCCTCCCATCAACTCGGTCAGGCGCCGGGTCAGGACCAGGCCAATGCCCGTCCCTTCCGTTCCCTTGGACTCCTGCCCGAGCCGGTTGAAGGGTTGGAACAGCTGCGACATCTTCTCCTCGGACAAGCCCTCACCCATGTCCTGCACGCGGATGCATAGCGTCTGCTGCGCGTCGCTGCTCACCGTCACATCCACCACGCCATTGACGCGGTTGTACTTGATGGCGTTGGACAGCAGATTCACGATGACCTGCTTGAGCCGCAAGGGATCGGCTGTGGCCACCAGCGAATCGCTGAGCACCGGAAAATTCACCTGGATGCCGCTGCGTTCCGCTTGGGGGGCAATCAGGCTTTGGCAATCAGCCAGCACTTGCGATATGGCAACCGGTTCCAGTGACAGCGCGAGTTTTCCGGACTCAATGGACGACAGATCCAGTATCTCGTTGATCAGCGCCAGCAGATACCAGCCCCCGCGCAGGACCATCTGGATATTTCTTTGCTGCAGCGTGGTCAACTCCGGGGTACCCGACTCCAGCAACTGCGCAAACCCCAGGATGGAATTGAGCGGCGTGCGCAACTCGTGGCTCATGCTGGAGAGAAAGTCCGACTTGGCCTGGTTGGCACGCTCGGCCAGGGCGGTGGTGCGCTGAAGTTCCAGGTTCTTCTCCAGCAGAACACGGTCCAGCTCCTTGCGGACGCTGACGTCGGTATTGATGCTGATGAAGTGCGTCAGTCGACCCTGGCCATCGCGTACCGGGGAGACCACCAATTGGTTCCAGAAGTGGCTTCCATCCTTGCGGTAGTTGACGAACTCACCGCTGAAGTCCCTTTGCGCCTGGATGGCCTGCATGAATGCACACTGCGTATCCGGATTGGTCAACGGTCCATTGAAGATGCTGCAGGAAGCACCGATCAGCTCCGGCTCGGAGTAGCCGGTCATCGTTAGAAAGGCCTGATTGGCGGAAACCACCTGCAACTCCGGACTGGCGATCAGCACACCCTGTGATACAGCCTTGAGTGCAATGTCGCTGATGCGTATGTGGTCCTGCTCCAGCTTTCTTTCATTCACGTCGGTCAGCACCAGTCGGTGCAGCGCCTTGGTGGTCGATCCGGAGTCGAAGGTGGAACGCAACAAGCTCCAAAAGGTACTGCCACCGGCACGCAGCAGACGTACCTCACACGACTGGGGAAGGCCCGTATCAAAGAGTTTCTTGCGGTGCAGATAGTAGATATCCTGATCCGCTGCCCAGATGAAGTTCTGGAAGCGTTTGCCCACCAGCGCATCGCGCGACAAGCCCAGCAGACTGCCTCCTGTGAGGTTGGCCTCCAGAATGATTTCCGCCTCGCTCAAGGTGCAATAGCCCACAGGCGCCAGGTCATACAGATCAAAGTAGCGGCTACGCGCGGCAGCGAGCTCAATCTGCATGCGACGCAGCTCCTCGTTCTGCAGCTCCAGTTCAATCTGATGGACACGCAGTTCGTGCACCAGTTGTCTGGAGGTCAGTGGGCTGACGATTGCACGGCGCTCCTGCCGGTCTGCTTGCCGCACATCCAGCGCGTCCAGGTCGGGCTTTTGTGGCGCTGCAGAACTATCCTCGTCCGAACCAATACCCATATCGCACCTCCAGGGGGGTGGCAGGTGGCTATGCAGCTTGCACTGCGCAGGTTCATCCGCCGTGGCTCGACAAAGAGCCAGAAACAAATCGCTGCCCATTGGATGGGAAGCGGACTTCTTGGGTACGAAGAACCGATCAGGCTTGGCTGACCCTAGTTTGCAGGGATGAAGAAAAACATGGCGGCCCCTCCCGGAGCCACGCTGTCCCACGGCTTCGTGGGCTTTAGCTATTGGGCCATTCTATGCCAGGGGCTGCACCACTACTTGATCTGAAACAGTTTCACACGATTGCGGTTCAGGTGTCGCTTGGTTGAAGATGTAGAGTGACCCGATCCGCAGGATATTCAACCCGACTCAGGAGTCCCACGACATGCCCAAACGAACTTTCCCCCTGGCGAAGGTGTATGGACTGCTGGAAACCGGCCCGGTACTGCTGCTGACAACAGCGCACAAGGGGGCGTCCAATGTCATGACACAGTCATGGCACACCATGATGGAGTTCGAGCCACCGATGGTGGGATGCGTGGTGAGCAAAGGCAACTTCAGCTATTCCGCGCTCAGGGCCACCCGAGAATGCGTGCTCAACATTCCGACTGCTGAACTTGCGAAGAAGGTCGTGCAGTGCGGTAACAGCACCGGCCAAGCCATGGACAAGTACCAGGCATTCGGCCTGACCCGCACCCCGGCATCGCTGGTCGCCGCGCCCCTGATTGCCGAGTGCTACGCCAGCCTGGAGTGCCGGGTCGCCGATACGCGCATGGTCAATCGCTACGGCTTCTTTGTGCTGGAGGTGATCAAAGCCTGGGTAGATACTTCAATCAAGAAACCGGACACGCTCCACCACCGGGGACATGGCCTGTTCATGGTGGCAGGGGACACCATCAAGCTGGCTTCCAAGATGAAGTGAGGCTTCTTTCGGTTGCACCACAACATCACCGATAATCCACCCTGCTAGAGGTGCCACCGCCGGTGGCTGAGAAATACTCTTTGAACCTGATCTGGGTCATGCCAGCGTAGGGAAGCCCGCTTCGCTGCTCTTTGCATGGTCCCGGTCCCTGACCACACTAGGAAGACCATGACCGACCTGCTCTCCCCCTCCGACATCTGGGCCGACATCACCGCTGTGCGAGAGCGTGCCCCCCTGGTACACAGCATCACCAACTTTGTCGTGATGAACCTCAACGCCAATGTGCTGCTGGCCGCCGGTGCATCGCCCGTGATGGCCCATGCCCACGAAGAGGTGCAGGCCATGGCCGGCATTGCGCAGTCGCTGGTTCTCAACATCGGCACGCTGGAGCCCTACTGGATCGAGAGCATGCGCCTGGCCTTGCAGACCGCCACACAGCGTGGCATTCCCACGGTGCTGGACCCGGTGGGTGCCGGTGCCACGGCCTACCGTAACGAGAGCATCGAGCTGTTGCTGGGCACCGCTGCACCCACCGTCATTCGCGGCAATGGCTCGGAGATCATGAGCGTGGCTGGTGCCAATGTGCAGACCAAGGGCGTGGACAGCAGTGCCGCATCCAACGATGCGCTGGGTGCGGCGCGCGCCCTGGTGGCGCGCACCGGTGGCGTGGTGTGCGTGAGCGGCCCGACCGACCACATCGTGGACGGCAAACGCTGGGCATTGCTGGGCAACGGCCATGAATGGATGACCCGCATCACCGGCGTGGGCTGCTCGGCCACGGCCCTGATCGGCGCCTTCTGCGCCGTGCAGCCCGACGCCTGGCGCGCCACAGTCTCTGCCATGGCGCTGATGGGCGTGGTCGGTGAAGTGGCTGCCGAAAAGGCCGTGGTACGCCGCCAGGGCGTGGGCAGCATGCAGGTGATCATGCTCGACGAATTGCAGTTGCTGGACCAGGCCACATTGGAGCAGCGTCTGAAGATGGAATTCAAGCCTTGGTAACTCACGCTCAGGCCACACCTTGGAGCCGCGAGCGGCTGCGCGAAGCTCTGCGCCTGTATCTGGTCACCGACCAACCCAGCCTGAAAGGTCGCACCTTGACCGATGTGGTGCTGGCTGCGGTGCAGGGCGGCGTGACCTGCGTGCAACTGCGCGAGAAGCACGCAAACAGCCGCGACTTCCACGCGCTGGCCATGGCCCTGATGGACCTACTGCAGCCCTTGCAGATTCCGCTCATCATCAACGACAGGCTGGACATTGCCCTGGCGTGTGGCGCACAGGGTGTGCATCTGGGGCAAAGCGATCTGCCGGTGGCAGCGGCACGCGCCTTGCTCCCGCCGGGGGTCTTCATCGGCTGGTCGGTGGAGACACTGGACGAAGTGATGCAAAGCGCGAGCCTGCCGGTGGACTATCTAGGCGTGAGCCCGGTCTATGCCACTCCCACCAAGACCGATACCGCCACGCCCTGGGGACTGGATGGTCTGCAGCGCGCACGCGCCGCAACGCCGCTGCCGCTGGTGGCCATTGGCGGCATCCATGCCCACAACGCTGCTGCCGTGTTGCAGGCCGGGGCCGATAGCCTGGCCGTGGTCAGTGCCATCTGCTCGGCCGATGACCCGCGCAGCGCCAGCCAACACTTGAGAGACCTGATCGATGCCCATTGATTTGCCATTCACCTACCCCCGTGTACTGTCCATTGCCGGCTCCGACAGCGGCGGTGGCGCCGGCATTCAGGCCGACCTGAAGACCTTCAGCGCGCTGGGCTGCTTTGGCATGACGGCCATCACCGCCCTCACCGCGCAAAACACCCAGGGCGTGCGCGCCATCCATGGCGTGCCGGCGCAGATGCTGACCGATCAGATCGATGCGGTGGTGGAAGACATTGGCGTGGATGCCGTCAAGATCGGCATGCTGCACTCCCCCGAGATCGTGCGCACCGTGGCCCAGGCCATTGACCGTCACGCGCTGCAGAAAGTGGTGTTCGATCCGGTGATGGTCGCCACCAGCGGCGCGGTGTTGATCGACAACGAGGCCATAGACGTCCTGGTGCGTGAGCTGTTTGCGCGCACGGCTGTGATCACGCCCAACCTCGACGAAGCGGGGCTGCTGGTGAAGCGCAAGCTTCAGAATGAAGCCGACATGGAAGCCGCAGCCAACGCCCTGCTAGCCATGGGCGCCAACGCGGTGCTGGTCAAGGGCGGGCACTTGCAGGGTGAGGCAGTGAGTGACCTGCTGGCGCTGGCGACCGGCGAGAAGGTCTGGATGCGCGACAGCCGCATCCACACGCCCAACACGCATGGCACCGGATGCACTCTGTCTTCGGCCATCGCCGCCCATCTGGCGCTGGGCCAACCCCTGGCAGAGGCGGTGCAATCTGCCCGCAGCTACATACGGGGCGCCCTGCTGCACGGTGCGCAGGTGCGCACCGGCAAAGGCAGCGGACCACTCAACCACGGCTACGCACCCCAGGCCATGGTGCGCTTGCCGCGCTGAAACGCTCAGGGTTTGCGGGTCACGACCGCCAGCACGCCGGTCAGCAGCAGGGTGGGCAAGGTGGCACCCCACTGCGGCGCCAAATTCGTCAACACCTGGAACACGACAATGCCTGCGATCCAGATGCCGGCGGCGACAAAATCCACCTTCACGCCCGAGCTACCCCGGGTTTCTGCAAAGCCCAGGCGCCCCAGGATCACGCCATACAGTGGCACGAACACGGAGCTGAGCATCAGCAGGAAAGGCTCCAGGTCGTGCATGGGCAGCACCAGTGCCAGCACGGTGCACAGCACCGCCAGCAGCATGCCCCAGGTGCGGATGGACCACTTGGGTAATAGGCTGTGGGTGGAAACCGCGCCGGAATACACATCGCCATAGGCGTTGTCGATTTCGTCGACCAGGATCAGGCTCAGCGCAATCAGGCCGCCTTGCGCCAGCAGCAAGGTGCCCACCAGATCGGCGTCGGGGGCCGACACACTGGCCACCATCACACCCAGCGCGTAGCACCAGACATTGGCCACCGCGTAGCCGACCCAGGTACCCGAGAAGGCACCGCGTCCGCTCTTGCCAAAGCGTGCATAGTCCGCCACCAGCGGCAACCACGACACCGGCATGGCAATGACCAGATCCATGGCAGCAAGCAGGCCCATGCTGCCGTCACCCGCGCGGTCCATGAAGGCAGCGAATCCGTGTGACTGCACCTTGCCACCAAACTGCCAGCTCAGCCACAGCAGCGACAGCAGCACCAGCGGCAGGCCATAGCGGCCGATGATCTTGCGCACCAGCTGGGTCATGGACCCGGCCAGCAGCAGCGTCAGCACCGCGCCCCACAACAGCGTGGTCGCCGCGTTGCCCACCCAGCCTTCGAGCGGCAACCCCAGGGACTGTTTGAGAATGGCCAAGGTGCCATCGCGCATGATGACCAGCTCGAACGTGGTCCAGCCGATCAGTTGCGCGATATTGAGAAACACCGGCAGCCGGGCAAACCAGTGACCGTAGGTCTTGTGCATCAGGCCCGCGCTGGTGAGGCCGCTGTCCGCGCCCAGCTTGGCAGTCCAGGCCAGCAGGCCTGCACCCACGGCGGTACCCAGCAAGATGGCAATAGCCGCATCACGCGTGCCTACAGCGGGCACCAGATAGGCGCCCATTTGCATCACCAGCAGGCCCACCCCCAGGCTGAACCAGAGCGAAGCATGCTCATGCCAGCTGAAGACGCGCTCACTGGCGGGCAGGCTGCCCAATGCGTAATTGGTAGATCCGGACGAAGTGCCGGTAGTTGTCGTTGCCATCCTGTTGCTCCATGCAAAAGTGTTGGCAGGTAAGCGGGAGACTACGGCTCAGTGCCGTCTGAAACTGCTTCCCTGCGCGAGGATTACCTCAATCAGGTTCAAAGGGACTTTCTCAGTCAGTCCGATTGCGCGGACCAACACCCCTAGCGAATGTGCTCCAGCGAGCACGGGCATATTGTATGTTCTGTGCTCAGGTGCTCAGAAACGGGTCCCCGAATGGCCCAAAGAGAAAGCGCCTGCCCGGCGTTCCGGTCAGGCGCTTACCGTGTTTGCAACACGTGCGTCTTGCAAACGCCCGCCACAGCGGACGGGCGGATGGAACAATTAATTCAGAATCAGCGCGTTGGTCATGTCACCCATGGGCGATGCACCATTGGCCTTCAATGCGGCGTCACGCGCGGCAAGGCCGGGCAAGGTGTCCAGACCAAAGGTTCTTGTAATGAGGCGCAAGACCGAGCCCGTGTCGTATTGGGTATGGTCCACGGTACCGGATTTGGCCCAGGGCGAAATCACCAATGCGGGAATGCGCGTGCCAGGGCCAATCTTGTCACCCTTGGGTGGTGCCACATGGTCCCACTGACCACCGAACTCGTCGTAGGTCACCACGATTGCCATGTTGTTCCACTGCGGGCTGGCCTGCAACTTGGCGATCAGGTCTGCAATCCGGGCATCGCCATCGGAGATGTTGGCGTAGCCGGGATGTTGGTTGTAGAGCCCCTCCGGTTTGTAGAAAGTCACGGCGGGCAATGTACCTGCGGCGGCATCGGCGACCAGATCGGTGTAGTCCTTCAGATGTGCCGTGCGGTTGGCGGTATTGGCCACCGGATCAAACTTGGCGTAGTAATTGAACGGTTGGTGATGCGGCTGAAAGTCCAGGTTGGCGGTCGTTGCAACGCCAAAGGTGTTGCCGTTGTAGATCACATTGCGGGTGGCCGTCGGTGCCTGCATGCCGTCTGTCACCGCGTTGTTCCAGGAGCCCGAATACCACTTCCAGCTCACCTTCTTGGCATCCAGCAAATCACCGATGGTGGTGGCGGTTTGCGGGGGCAATGTGGTGGCCTTGGTGGTGTCGGCATACAAAGCATTGTTGCCAGTCACGTTGGCGGGCGGATTGCCGCTGGGCTGGTAAGGCGCCTGCATGGTGTTGACGGCGTAGAACTTGCCATCACCAAAATAGTTGGCGGGTGTGATGTTGCCGCTCAGCAGGAAAGCGGCTGGACCTGTCATTGCCGAGGCCGGGCTGGTGCCTTTGACGGTCAGTTTGGGAAGGTAATTGCCCGACGCATCGGTATCGAGTTTCGCAATGGTAGGCGCTGCGGTCGCCGTATCTGCGTTGGGATATTCCGGCGCACAAGCACACACCAGGTACTGGTGGTTCAGAAAAGAGCCACCATACGCCGCCTGGAAGAAGTTGTCTGCCAGCACGTACTGCTTGGCCAACTTGAACATGGGCGACGCACTGTAGTCAAAGCCTCCCATGGTGAGACCACCACCATCGGCCCACGCAGCAAACATGTCGTTCTTGCCACCGTTGATTTGCATCTGGTTTTCAAAGAAGCGGTGAAAAAGGTCACGTGTCACCGTGCTGGTGGTCAACTTGGAGCCAGAAGCCGCGAAAAAAGCCGTTTCCACTGAGAAAGGTGCATTCGGCAAATTGGCACTTTGCGCCTGCGTCACAACCGGCGTGACACCACCAGCCGTAACACCGCCCCAGGTTTGCGGCAGCGTGGCCAGTACTGTAGTGCCATCACGGTCCTTTTGAGGAATATAGGCGGAAGTCGGGTTGCCATTGGCATCCAGCACAGCATTGAGTCCGTTGGCCCCTGGGAACTTGCCGTACAGGCTGTCGAAAGAACGGTTCTCTGCGTATATCACCACAACGTTCTTGATTCTGGATTGCAAAACCTTGGTCGGATCAGTGTCTCCGCTGCCGCAGGCGGTAAGTGCCAGAGCGGCTACTGCTGTGAGTGGGAACCATGCTTTCATCGGCGAATTCTTCATGAGCGCTACCAAAATTTGTTTGTCGAAAGGCCCAATGTATCGACGCATTAAGACAACTTCATGAAGGTGGAAGGTCTTGTCACCCAACCGTCATACGGCAAAAGTAAGCTGAATGCATGCAAGTTCACGTTCTTTGCCGCTTTCTGAGGTGCTCAGCGGCGCGCGTCGTCACGCCCACTCTTCCCATTGCCTTGTTGTGCTCCGTTTGGCTGACCGCTTGCAATCCGGCAACGCCTGCCCTATCTGCACCGGCACATGCGGCCTCAGCCCCAGCACCACAACGCTCTTTCTATGAGACGGCATTCGAGCGCCGCCCCAGTGCAAAAGAACTCGCAGAGTTGGGCAAGGCCCTGTTCTTTGACACGGCTCTGTCGGCGTCCGGCAAGATGTCGTGTGCGTCCTGCCATAGTCCGCAACATGCCTACGGCCCACCCAATGCACTACCTGTGCAACTGGGTGGCCCGGCCCTACGCACGCCCGGACTGCGCGCGGTGCCATCGCTGACCTATCGCCAGCAAACACCACCGTTCAACGAGCACTTCAGTGATAACGATGGCAACGACAGTGAGGACCAAGGCCCTACCGGCGGAAGCACCTGGGATGGCCGTGTCAGCAGTGTTCATGAGCAAGCCCAGCTCCCCCTGCTGTCGCCGCTGGAAATGGCCAATGCAGACTCGGCCAGTGTGGTTCGGCAGTTGCAGCAATCTGCCAGCGCGCGGCGCATGCGCGAAACTTTTGGCCCCCACGTACTGGACACGCCCGACAAGGCCTGGAACGGCTTGTTGTGGGCGCTGGAGGTGTTTCAACAGAATCCTGAAGACTTCTATCCCTACAACAGCAAGTACGATGCCTTTTTGCGGGGCCAAACCCAACTCAGCCAACAGGAGCTACGCGGTATGCGTGCCTTCAACGATCCGGAGAAAGGAAACTGCGCATCCTGCCATGTGAGCGCTGTCAAACGCGGCGCATTCCCGGACTTCACTGACTTCGGCCTCATTGCCCTGGGCGTGCCGCGCAACAACAGGATTGCCGCCAACGCAAACAAAGACTGGTATGACATGGGGTTGTGCGGCCCCATACGCACGGATCTGACGGATCACAAGGATTACTGCGGCAGGTTCAAGACACCGTCGTTGCGCAATGTGGCAATACGCAAGAGCTTCTTCCACAACGGCGTATTCCACACATTGGAGGAGGCCGTGGCCTTTTACGTTGAACGTGACACCCGCCCCGAGAAATACTACCCACGCAACAGCAAAGGCGAAGTGCAGCGTTTCGACGACCTACCCAACGACCTGCAAATCGCCATCAACACCGACGCCCCATTTGGTGGCAAGCGTGGTGACAAGCCTGCGCTCAATGCCGCCGAGGTCCGCGACGTGGTCGCGTTCCTGCGCACGCTCACCGACGGATATAAGCCGCCAGCGAACTCACACTGACTAGCGCCTGCGCTCCATCTTGGTGTCTTCGTAAAAGCGCGTCTTGGCAGCGAACATGGCCTTGTCCGCCTCATGGCTGAGTGCATCTACGTGGGTTGCGGATTGTGCCGTGGCGATGCCGATGGCCAGGCTGAGTTTGCGCCCGGTGTAGTACTGGTTGTTGATTTCCAGCAAGGACTCCACGCGCTCCTTGAAGGCCTGGGCCACGCGTTCGTCACAGCCTGGCAGCAGTGCAATGAACTCGTCGCCTCCCACCCGTGCCACGCAATAGTTGGTGCCAGCCGAAGCGCTGCTGAGCACCTCGCCCACGCGGCGCAGCATACCGTCGCCTGCCGCATGGCCTTCCACATCGTTAACGGACTTCAGCCCGTTGAGATCCATCGCCAGAATGCTCAGCGGCCACGGGCCGCGGCGCGAAATACGGTTGAGCTCCTCCGTGTAGAAGGCGCGGTTGTGCAGCTTGGTCAGCGAGTCGTGCTTGCCCAGGAATTCCAGATAGGCTTCGGCCTTCTTGCGTGCGGTGATGTCCACCAGAGACACCAGCACCAGGTCCCACGTGTCTTCGTGCCCGCTCAGGACGGAAAACTGCATGTGAATGTTAATCAGCGAGCCGGCCAGCGAGTAGTTCACCACTTCGCGCATCTGGTTGGTACTGCCGTTCCACAGGTCGGCCAGCTGCTCGGTGAATGACACATGCATTTCGTCGCGAAACACCACATCCAGCCGGGTCAGCAACTCTTCCTTGGTTCTGGCAGCAAACATCTGCAGCGTTTGCCGGTTGACGTCCAGCACCTTGATCTTTTCCGCACAGCGCACGACGAAGTCCGGGTGCACGCTCACGAACGTGCGGAAATCCTCTATGCCCTGCGCGCGCGCCTCGTCCAGCAGCTGCTTCACACCGCTGAAGTCTTCCACCCAGAGCGACACCGGCGAATAGTCAAACAGATTGCGGGCATAGCGCTCACTGGCAATCAGATCGGCGCGCGCCTTCACTTTGTCGGTCACATCTTCCAGCGACACCATGACGCGGTCCCAGGTGGACTCGTGCCCCTGAAGAACGCTGACGTTGATCTGCACATCCATGCGGCGGCCATCCAGCGCGTAGTTCACGGTCTGGTTGGAAAAGCTCAAGTTGCCGGACCACAGATGCACCAGCTCGGAGAGCATCTGGTCCAAGGTGTCATCCCGGAATACCTCGTGCAACCGGCTGACCAGATCCTGCTGGTCGCGTGCGGCAAACAGGCGCAATGTCTGCTGGTTGACCTTCAGCACCTTCAGGCTGCTGGAGCACTGGGTGATCAATGCAGGGAACTGCCGCAGATGCGATGCGATGTCCGTCACACCCTGTGCGCGCCAGGCATCAAACAGGGTCTTGAGTGCACTGTAATCCTCAAGCCACAGCGATATGGGTGCCGAATGAAACATCTGCTCGAAATCGGCAGAGATGGATGGCTCAGTGCGGGTGGTTGGCAAGCTCATTTTTTTGACACATCGAATGGATGCGCCATTGTGACATCAGGATCTGCCAGCAAATCGATGCAGATAAGCCTCCAGGTCCCTGGCTTGCAAGGGTTGGCTGAACAGATAGCCCTGGCAGAACCTGCAACCCTGGCTATGAAGAAACTGTTCCTGGGCTTGCGTTTCCACACCCTCCGCAATGACGTCAAGTCCCAGGCTTTCGGCCAGCAGAATGACCATCTTCGAAATGGCGGCATCATTGGGGTCGGACAGGATGTTTCTGACGAACCCCTGATCGATCTTGAGCTGGTCCAGCGGCAACCGCTTCAGGTAGGACAACGATGAATAGCCGGTGCCAAAGTCATCCAGCGAAAAGCAAACGCCATGGCTTTTGAGCTTGTTCATCTTGGCGATGACGCCTTCCACATTGGTGACCAGCAGGCTTTCGGTCAACTCCAGCTTGAGCAAGCGCGGATCGGCACCGGTTTGATCCAGTACGGCAAGTACCTGCTCAGCAAACTTTTCCTGGTGGAACTGGCGCGCGCTCACATTGACGGCGACGGTCAAATGGCTGGTATCGGGATTGGAAGACCACGCGACCAATTGCGCACAGGCCGCACGCAGCACCCAGTCGCCTAGCGGCAGAATCAGCCCCGTCTCTTCAGCCAACGGGATGAATTCCGACGGAGAAACAATGCCCCGCTGCGGATGCTTCCAGCGCACCAAAGCCTCAACACCCAGCACGCGGTGATCCTTGGATACCTGGGGTTGGTAATGCAACACCAGTTGATGCTGGTCCAGCGCCTTGCGCAGGCCAGCCTCGAGCTCCGCACGGGCCGCCACCACGGCTTGCATATTGGGATCGAAGAAACGCAAGGCGTTGCGCCCTGCAGCCTTGGCCTGGTACATAGCCATGTCGGCGCGCTTGAGCGGCTCGTCGATGCTTTCGTTCTTGACGCTTCCAAACAAGGTTACGCCGATGCTTGCCGTGCTGTAGTGGCGATGCCCGGAAATTTCGTAGACCTGATCGAGCGCTCTGAGAATTTTTTCGCCAATGGCTTCGGCCTGTGTGGCCGCATCCAATTCATGCAGACTCAGGTCTTCAAGCATCACAACGAACTCATCGCCACCTAGACGCGCCACCGTATCCCCTTCGCGCACGCAATGTGACAGGCGCCTGGCCACTTCCTCCAGCAGCCTGTCCCCCACTTGATGTCCCACGGTGTCGTTGATGGTTTTGAAATTGTCCAGGTCAACAAACAACAAGGCGCACCGGTGCTGCCGCCTGGAGCTGTTGGTCTGCGCCATGGCCAGCCGATCCATCAACAGCCTTCTGTTGGGCAACTGGGTCAGCGGATCGTAGAAAGCCAGGGTCTTGATCTGGTCTTCCGCCACCTTGCGCAAGGTGTTGTCCGTGAAGGTTCCAACGTAGTGGGTGGCAACGCCTGCGCCGTCCCGCACGGCGGTGATGGTCAACCATTCGGGGAAGACCTCACCGCCTTTACGGCGGTTCCAGATTTCGCCTTCCCAGGTTCCCTTCTGCGTGATGGATTGCCACATCTCGGCATAGAACTCCGGCCCGTGCCGCCCCGAACTCAGCAACTTCGGCGTCTTGCCGACAACCTCTTGCGCTGAGTAGCCCGTGATGTCGGTAAACGCCTTGTTGGTTTTCAGAATGGCCAGTTTGGCATTGGTGATTGCAATACCCACACGCGACTCGAATGCGGTCGCGGCAATCTTCATCTCCTCCGCGGCCAGCTTGCGTTCGGTAATGTCTTCTCCCACGGCCTGAAAGTGCGTCACAACGCCACCGGCATCGAAAAAGGCCCGGTTGGTCCATTGGTGGTATCCCACTTCACCCGCCGGGCCAACATAGGTCTGCTCATGGGCTTCCACAGGCTGCTGCGGCGTCAGCTGCGACAGGCGTTTCTGCACCACCTGTCGGTCGAACTCATTGAGGAAGCTCAGGAAATTCAACCCTACCAGCTGAGGCGGCTCCATGCCGACCAATTTTGCAATGGCCTGGTTCGCGAAAGTCAGAACACCGCCCGGCAAGTAGGTCACGATGAACGCTGGCAAGTCGTTTGCCAGCTGACGGTACTTTTCCTCGCTTCTCTGCAACTGGGTCTCTGCGTTCTTTCTGTCGGTGATGTCCGATGTGACACTGATGATGTGCGGCACTTCCCCCAGCCGGATCACGGCAGCCGACATGAGCCCATCGATGATGAAGCCGCGCTTGGTCCGGAACTGTGCGTCCAGATTGATGACCATCCCATCGGTCTTGAGCCCCTGCACCAGGCGGGCCCTGTCTTCGGCATGGACCCAGATGTCCACTTCAAGAGACGTTTTGCCTATGACATCCGACTCCTCATAGCCCGTGATCTGGGTGAAGCCATGGTTGACCGAAACATACATCCCGTCTTCAAGGCGAGTGATATTCATCGCATCCGGGGTCAGGAAGAAGGCCTTGCGGTACATCTCCTCGCTGAGAACGAGTCTGCGCAGACTGTGCGCGGACTCTTGTGAATCCTGTGGCGGAGCAAGCGCTGAATCCCGCTCTGCGGGCGGCTTGTCTGATCCTGCGCGCTTGTGTGTCATCTAACCACGTTTGAAATACTGGTGCAGCTCTTTGTCGTTGCGCCTGATATGCAAGGACAGCCAGTCCCGCAACACAGTCGACAACTGGGACGCCACCGTGATGCTGCCGTTCTGGTACTTCTTCTCCAGACTCAGGAGGTCCTCGATGAACTTCTCATGTCCGCGCTGATGTCCCTCCATATGGGGGAAATGCATGCGGGCCATCAGCTCTTCTTCGGTCTTCAGGTGGGTCTTGGTGTACTTGATCAGTGAAGCCAGTATGTCTGCCACCACCGCCTGCCCCTCTCCCACGCTGGTTGCCGTGTGCAGATCATTGACCAGGTCCACCAGCCGGTGATGGTCCGCATCGATGGCCCCGCCATCGATCTCCATGTCTTTTGCCCATTCGAAATACGCCATACGAATCACTCTGCCTTTATGTCATCACGTGCACAAATCGGACCTCTTCATGCTGCCAACAAGCGCATGGAGTGGCCGCCACCCTGAAGCTTGAACACGCTGACAACATCCACCATCTGACGCGCCTGTTGCTCCAGCGATTGGGCTGCCGCTGCGGCCTCCTCCACCAAGGCCGCATTTTGCTGCGTGACCTGATCCATCTGACCCATGGCTTGGTTGATCTGGTCGATACCGGCATTCTGGTCCTGGCTGGCGGCGGAAATCTCGCCCATGATGTCGGAAACCCGCCGCACGCTCACCACGATCTCGTCCATGGTACTACCGGCCTGCTCCACCAGTTTGCAGCCGTCGGCCACGTTGGTCACTGAGGCTTCAATCAGCGCCTTGATCTCCTTGGCCGCCGTGGCAGAGCGACCGGCCAGATTGCGCACTTCGCTGGCCACCACGGCAAAGCCACGACCCTCCTCGCCGGCTCGCGCCGCTTCCACTGCAGCATTGAGCGCCAGGATGTTGGTCTGGAACGCAATGGAGTCAATCACACCAATGATGTCGGCAATCTTGCGCGAAGAGACATTGATGGCCTCCATGGTATGCACCACCTGCGTCACCACTTCCCCCCCCTTTACGGCCACATGGGAAGCTGAAGTGGCCAACTGGTTGGCGTGCCTGCCGCTCTCAAAATTCTGTTTCACCGTGGAAGCCAACTCCTGCATGGAGGCCGTTGTTTCCTCCAGCGCACTGGCCTGCTCCTCGGTGCGCGAAGAAAGGTCCACATTGCCTGCAGCGATCTGGCCCGTGGCGGTAGCCATGGACTCGGCGCCCGCGCGCACACTGGCCACGATGCGCACCAGGCTGCTTTGCATCTCCTTGAGCTGCGCCATCATGCTGTTCTGGTCGCCCTCACGCAACGCAATGGACAGGCTTAGATCTCCGTGCGCAACGGCGTGCGCCAACCGAGTGACCTCGGCAGGTTCGGCGCCAAGCTGCACCGTGATGGAACGCGTTACCAGCCAGCCCAGCAAGGCCGACAGGGCGATGCAGATGCAATTGGCAATGATCAAGAGACTGCGAGCCTGGGCATAGTCCTCCGTAGCCTGCTGGTACTTCTGCTGGGTGATGTTCTTCTGGAACGCAATGTTCTCCTCCAGCAAGTCCTGCCACTTCTGGGTCGCCGGGCCGGCCTCCTGGACCAGCAGCTTGTTGGCCTCATCCACGTTGCCAGCCAGCCCCAGTTCGATCACCTTGTTGTTGAGAGGCCTGGCAAAGTCGCGGGCTGCGGTAATTTTTTCGCGTATCGCCTTGCCTGCCTCGCTGGCCGGCATCTTCTGCAGCTCTGTCCAGGCCTTGTCATAGGCCTCGCGGGCCTTGGTGATCTTGGTCATTTCGGCATCCTTGGCCGACTTGTCGCTAAGAATCACGACGCTGCGCATGACACGGGTGACGATGTGGATGGCGTCGCCCATGGAGTTGCTCAACTCGATGCGCACGTTGTTGTCGAGCACGATGTCGCTCAGATTCTCCTGAATGCTGGCAAGCTTGAACAGCGACAGCGCTGCCGCAACCAACGACACCACTAGGACGGCGCCAAATGCCAAGGCCAGGCGGGCAGATATCTTCAGATTGGAAACATTCATTTTGGACTCCCGAATTTTTCAAGAGCGCATGTTCGGATAGTCGGACAACTTCTGCGTTGATGCAAATCAATTCTGGGGGGATGCGTCACACGGTTCATGCGATTCAGTTCAAACAGCATCTGGTCGCATCGGCAATTTCCGACCAAATTGCGAAATACCGGCAATTGCGGCATTTCTGACAAATTCGTCACACAACTGTCACATGATGGAAACACACTCTGGCCTTTTGGCCCTGTCCAGTACCTCCGAGTGACCGACACCATCCTTCCACGTTTCTGGCAAAAGCTGTACGCACCCAAGGCAAGAGACCTGCGACGTCCGCTGCATGGCGTCATCGCACTGTCACTGATCCTTCTGGCCACCACCTGGTCCGTAACCTGGCAATGGCTGGGCAACGAGCAGGTTTTGATGCTCAAGAACTCCCAGGCGCGGCAGGAAAGCCTGGCCATCATCATTTCCGAGAACTTCAACCGGGCCATGGACCAGGCCCGGATTTTCTCGATGGCATCATCCGAGTGGTTTGACGGCAACCCGCAGGATGCCGCCAAGCGCCTCTCGGCCATGTGCTCGGCCAACCAGCTCTTTTTGCGCATTGCGCTCTACGACGATACGGCGCGGCAGGTGTACGCATCCTCGCCGGATACAGACACCAGTGCTTTGACGCAGGCCATCCATGATCGGCTGGCCAATCCCGCGGACATGTCGGGGCTGCAGCTGGTCCCTCCCGTGGACTCCATGACGCGGGCCTGGCAAGTACAAATGCTGCTTCCGGTGCTTGGAAAGGACAACAAGAGCCGCGGCATCCTGTTGGTGGTGCTGGATCTGGGCTACGTATTGGGGCTCTACCGCGACGTCGACATAGGCCGCACCGGCGCCATACAAGTCCTGCTGAACGACGGCAAGGAAGTGGCTAGGGCACGCATGGGCGGGCTGGAATACACCCAGGGAACCTGGCAGACCGCCCTCTTCCAGCCACTGCACAGCGAGCAGGGATCGGTGGTCGCAAACTACTTTGGCGACGAACACGAATACCTGACCAGCTACAAGCACCTGGCCAAATACCCCTTCATGGTGGTGGTCAGCCGCGACGTGGCCGAACTGCAGGTGGAATACGGCGCCAGCCGCGCTCGCGGTCTGGGCGTCTTGTGTCTGTTCACCGTCATCATTCTGCTGGCCACCTTCTGGATCGGGCGCTCGCTGCGGGCCCGCGAAAAACTGTTCGACGCGCTGCGCAAGGCAGACCTGGAAAACCGCAAGCTGATCCTGGAACTGGAAGACCAGAAGCACCAGGCCTACGAGCTGGCTTCGCACGACGCCCTGACCGGCCTGCCCAACCGCCGCCTGTTCCTGGAGATGAGCCACACGCACCTGACCCGTGCCAAACGCAGCCGCAAACATTTCGGCATGTTGTATGTGGACCTGGATCGCTTCAAGAGCATCAACGACACGCTGGGCCACCATGTGGGTGACCTGCTGCTGCAAACCGTGGCCAGTCGTCTGCAGTCCGCCTTGCGCGAATCCGACGTCATTGCCCGCATGGGTGGCGACGAGTTCACGGTGATGCTCAATGAGCTCGACAGCGTGGCGGACATCGTGAGCGTGGCAACCAAGATCATCGAGCTCATCAGCCGCCCCTGCACCAATCTGGATGGCAATGACATCCAGGTCAGTCCCAGCATTGGCATCGCCGTGTTCCCGCAGGACGGGCATAACGTGGAGACGCTGTGCCAGCACGCGGACGCAGCCATGTACCAGTCCAAGCGTGCCGGACGGGGGCGCTATACCTTCTACGACCCCGCACTCAACCCCGCCAGCGACCGCCAGTTCAGCCTGGAGCAGCGCTTGCCGACAGCCATTGCCGAAGATGAGCTGGTGCTGCACTTTCAGCCCAAGGTGCGGTTGAGCGACTTCAAGATCGTGGGCTTGGAGGCGCTGGTGCGCTGGCAGCACCCGGAGCATGGGCTGATCTACCCCGGCGAATTTGTACCGATGGCGGAGCTCTCGGGCATGGACGTGGCGCTGGGCGACTGGGTAGCGCAAAGCGCGTGCATGCAACTGGCCCAATGGAAGGAAATGGGCTTGGAGCCAGTGCCGGTTGCCATCAACGTCTCGGCACGCCAGCTGCGCGACCTGGAGTTTCCGCAGCGGGTTGCGTCCATGCTGGCATCGTTCGGCATTGCAACGCATCTGCTGGAAGTCGAGATCACCGAAAGCAGCCTGGTCGAGTCCATAGAAATCGCCACCAAAGTATTGACCGAGCTGCAACAGATTGGCGTGCGCATTGCCTTGGACGACTTCGGCAACGGCTATTCCAGCCTCTCCTACATCCGCACCCTGCCGATTCACGCCATCAAGATCGACCGTGCCTTCATCAAGGACATCCGCAACAACCCGCAGGATGCCACCATTGTGGAAACCATAGTGACCATGGCACACAAGCTGCAGATGCAGGTGGTGGCTGAAGGCGTCGAGCTACAGGACCAACTGCTGCACCTCAAGTCCATCAACTGCGACCAGGTCCAGGGGTACTACATGAGCCGCCCGGTGGATGCAGGAGCGGCGGGCCAACTCATTCGCCAATCCATACTGACACCGCCTAAATGACCCGCACCATCGCAATCCATTTGCTGGGCCTGCTCATGGCAGGTTGTGCCTGCCTGGCCCAGGGCCAGACTTGCGAAAGCCCGAAGATCATTCGTGTCTCGCTGATCCCCAAGAAGTCATCCGATGCCCTGGGCGCGGAGTACCAACCCCTGGTCAAGGTGCTGGAAGCTGCGGTGCGACAGCCGGTGGAGATCGTCATGGCCTCTTCCTACGGAGCGGTGGTGGAAGGTCTGCTGGCAGGCACCGTGGACCTGGCTGAACTGGGGCCGGCGTCCTACGCACAAGCCAAGGCGCGGGACAACCGCATCACGGCCTTTGCATCGATGATCCAGCGCGTGGGCCCCCATACCGAAGCGGGCGACAGCTACCGCTCACTGCTGGTGGTGCGGCGCGACAAGAAGTTCCATGGATTGCCTGATCTGCGTGGCAGTAACATCAGCCTGATTGACCCGGCCAGCACTTCGGGCGCATTGATACCGCGGCAGGCCATCGCCAAGCTGACCGGCATGGCGCTGGAGCACTACTTCGGTCGCATCACCTTCGCAGGCTCCCATGACCGCGCCATACAGGCCGTGCAGAAAGGCCTGGTTGATGCCGCCTTTGTTTCCAGCAGCCGCCTGGACGAGGCCGTGCGCAACGGCAGCTTGCGGGCAGACGAATTGCAGGTGCTCTGGAAGTCATCCCCCATACCCTACGACCCCTTTGTCTATCGCGGCCAACTCTGCCAGCCAGTGATAGACAAGATCAAACAGGCCTTTTTCCAGAATAGCGCCTCGTTGCAAGATATGTTTCGCGGCATGAATGGCGAAGGCTTTGCGCACGTCAGCGATGAGCAGTACCGGGGCATCCGGGAGGTGTACGCGAATCAGCCTTAGACTACAACCGCGAGACCCAACGCCCGGTTGATTCCCAAAGGCCTTTCATGAATACATCTGTCCAGAACGCTAAAGCAAGTCGACTGAAATCACTTCCCAAAGCCGAGGTGCATCTCCATTTGGAGGGCAGTTTTGGGGCCAGTTTGATCGCCCAGTGGGCCAGGCTGGAAGGCGTCAGCTTGCCCCGGCCGCAGGAGGACCTCTTCAAGTTTTCGGGCCTTGCCGATTTTCTGGGCTTTCTGGATTTGGCCTGCGGCCTGGCTTGCACCACCGATCGACTGGTGGAATTGAGCTATGGCCTGAGTCAACGGCTGGCCGACAACGGGACGGGCTATGCCGATGTGATCTTCAACCCCACGCACTGGCATGCCTGGCACGGCCGACTGGGCGCCATGCTGGAGGCGATCGATGCCGGCTTTACGCAGGCCGAGCAGGACGGTCTGCCCAGCGTGGGACTGTGCGTCAGCCTGCTGCGCACACAGTCAGCCGACGCCGCCATCGAACTGGTTGACATGCTGACCACCATGCGTCACCCGAGAGTGGTCGCCTTGTCGGTAGATGGCAATGAGGCCGCCGCAGGTCGCACCGGTCCACGCTTTGCCGATGCCTTCCGCAGGGCGACAAACGCCGGTTTGCGCCGCACAGTCCACGCCGGCGAGTCCAGTGGACCCGAAGGGGTCTGGGACGCGGTGGAGCTGCTGGGCGCAGACAGGATTGACCACGGCGTCAGAGCCATAGAAGACCCGGCACTGGTCCGCATGCTGGCCGACCGGCAGATCCCCCTGGGGATCTGCCCCACGTCGAATCTGGTTCTGCGCGTATATCCGTCCATGCAGGAGCATCCCATCGAAAGGCTGCGAGCTGCGGGTGTGCCTGTCTCAGTCAATACCGATGACCCCGCCTTGCTGGACGCCAGTCTGGTGGGGGAATATGCCTTGTGCCAACGGACTTTTGGCTGGAACGATGACGTCACCAGGTCGGTCGCGCACACCTCCATAGAAGCCAGCTTTGCCAACGAAGATACCAAGGCGAAGCTGCTCGGTGCATTGGCCACCTGGTAGCAATCACGGGCTACAGTTCCTCGGCGAAATCCACACGGTTTCGACCACGGCGCTTGGCGCTGTACAAGGCGTCATCGGCCGCAACGAGCAGGCGCTCCGCTGTCATTTCCGCGTGGCGTGCAAATGCGGCCACGCCTGCGCTGATGCTGACGCTAGGCGCAGTCGGCGAGCCGGCATGCGCAATGTTCAAGTTGGCTACGGCAATCCTGATCGAGTCGGCAACCTGGATGGCTCCATGCAAGTCCGTTCCGGGCAACACCACCGCGAACTCCTCACCGCCGTATCGGGCCACCATATCGGCGGGCCGATTGGTGCACTTCTGGAGTGCCGTCGCGACAACCTTCAGACATTCGTCGCCACGCGGGTGGCCGTACCGATCGTTGTACAGCTTGAAATGGTCCACGTCGATCAGGACCAAGGCCAGCACGTCCCTTTGCCGCTTTGCCAGAGTGATCTGAACATCCAGATATTCGTCCAGATAGCGGCGGTTGGACAAGCCGGTCAGCCCATCGTGGCGGGACAGCGTGGCAAGCGCCTGGTTTGCCGTTCCCAGCTCCATGGAAAGCTGTACCAGCCGGGCGTACTGCCTGCCATGCTCTATCAGCAGCACGATCAAAAGAAGACTCGCTGCCAGCAGGCCGTACATGCGTCCCACATACCAACCCAGGTCATAGCGACCGGTGTTCAACAGAGCCCCCAGCGCAATGTCACACAACCAGACGCACAGGACGACCAACAGCCATACATCGAGCACGGAGTGCGGCTTCTTGCGCCAAAGTGCCACCAGCGCAGTTGCACTCAACAGCCAGACGGCCAACAGAAACCCGTGCCCCAGGGGAGTTGTCTGGTTGCCATCCAGAAACGTCGGGATAAGCCCATTTCCTCGCAGCGCAAACAGCGTGAACCCCGTTACAAGGGCAAGTACCAGGAACACTGTGGCAACCACACGGACGGTTGCTGCGCGGGTCGTCTGGGTTTCGGGTGGTCCGCCCGTGCCATCGTCGCGCCTGGTATTGGCATAGGCAATGACAAACAGGGGAAAGCCACCGTGCCAGAACATGTACATGGCAGACGATGTTTGCGGCCCGGCGCCGGTCACCTGTGGCGACCAGAACAGATTGGGAAAGCTCAGCGCGTAGACCAGCGTAATCAAACAGGAGAACACATAACCGCCTGCCAGCACCAACAGGGCGGGTGCCCGCAGTACGCCGTACTGACTGAATAGCAGCGCCGCAGTAATCAGGTCACAGAGAACCAGCGCCGCCACATATGCCGGGAGGAAGGCGGAGAACTCTTCCAAGGGACTCTTGGCAAACGGTGCTGCACACAGAAGAACCAGGGCTGAAAACAGGATGGCGCACAGCGCAAGTCGGTACTCCCTCCGTCCGGCGGGCTCGGTCGAAAGCAACACCCAATGCTCGTTTGGCAGGTTTTGTAGCATCGTTTTCCCCAACGGCGGCTTGCGCTGCTCTGAAAACTATTTTTTTATGCCTCCAATCTACGAGTGTCCTGCATATTCCATCCGTTGTCTCACTTTTATTTGCGCGGCGCCCGCAACACGGCACCGGTACCGGCAAGTATGAGTCCGCATCCGATCCAGGCCCAGCCAGAGAGCATCTCCCCGAAAAATATCCAGGCGAATAGGGCACCAAATATCGGTTCACTGCCCATTAAGAAAACGACCTTGGTGGGTGAAGACCTGGCAGCGGCATAGTTCTGTGCAAAGAATGCAAACACCGTGCAAAACAGAACCAAAAATCCCATGAGGAACCAGAAATCCAGATTGCCGGGGATGGTGTCGGCAAGCCCTTGCCCATCCGTAGACAGCAATGCAAACAGGGCACCCAGAAACACAATCCAGGCCTGCATGGCGGTGAGCTGCAGGGCAGAGACCGGGTGCCATTGCGTCATCTTGCGTGTCAGGGTCATCATGAGCGCGCGCAGAAGGGCTGCGGCCAGCATCAGCCAGTCACCCTTGCTCCTTAGGGGCTCCATGAGCGCAGAGGGGCTCAGTAGCAGAACGCCTGCCAGGCAGGCTGCCACGGCCGCCAATACCACCTGGCTTGGTGGGCGTCCAAGAAGGGCCCATTCCACCAGAGGGGTCAGCGCAACGCATAGGCTGATGAGAAACGCCGCGTTGGTGGCCGAGGTGAGCGTAACCCCGACCGTCTCGCACACAAATATGCACAACAGCAACAAGCCCAACGTGGCACCAACCGTCAGGCTTTTGCGCACGTTCTGCCGTCCCAGCATGGACAGCAAGGACGGTGTCAGCACTATCGCCGTCAGGCTGAAACGCAGCACCAGGTAATGCAGCACCGTCACCTGCAGGGTCACCTGCTTGGCCACCGCGTAGCTGCCGCCCCACACCGCCGCGACTGCCAGCAACATGAGTTCGGGCAGATACCGGGTGTATGACGCAGCCGTAGTTGCGGCATTTGCCAACCCTGCAGGTGAGCCCTTCATGCAGACTCCCGCCGGGTGAAGGCGACAACCAGCACGTCCCGATAAGCGGGCATGCCGTCGATCTTGGGGGAAATGGCGGTGACGGCATGCATCGTGCTCTCGTCATTGGCGATGAAGGTATGCATGGGCTCCGTCAGCGTCGCGCTGTCCAGCAGGCGTCTGCGGACATCCGTGATCATGCTCTCGCCACCCACCACGTTCTGCCGACGCACCATCATTGAGACGATGTAGTGCACCCCGTCACGGTGCAAGCCCTCAGGCGTAGGTTGTCCAAGCTCTCCACTGCGCGCCAGGATCCGGTAGGGGTGCAAACGGATGTTCCAGGGGGTCGGATGTCCTTGCGCGGCATCGACAATGCGCACCAGGGTCCACAGGATTCCCCGCAGGACGGGGTGCGCCACAAAGCCTTGCTCCAATGGATCAAAGTAGCGCGGTATGCCGCCGTTGAGCGCATTCACATAGCTCGGCTGCTCATAGGGCCCGTGCGGAAGTTGCAGCAACGAGCCATCCGGCTGGGTATTGAACTGCCCGTAACGCCGCAGACGATAGCGCCCACCGTCGCCCATGTGCCGGTCCAATGTCAGCCGGTTCCAATAGTCCGCAAAGTCATGCCAGCTGGAGTCGTACACACCTGCAGCCTCGGCAACGTCGGAGCCGGCCAGTACAGCATAGTCCTTGGAGGCCAGGAGCCGCGAGGCGCGCGCCCATAGCGGCGGGCTTGTTACTTGGCGCGTCGGGGAGAGTACGGCGTTCATGCTGCCACCTCCATGGCCTCGGGGATTTGCAGGCTGTTGCTGCCGCGAATCTTGGCAACCGACTTCTCCCACGCATCGCGGTCCGTCAGGTAGAGCGGCACGTCAGCCACGATGGAGCACACGTCGGCAGCACCGCCGCGCAGTTGAAAGCCGACAGTCCCGCTGACCTGCTGGGCTGTGCAGTCGATGAACTGCTCCGCCGATTCGCGCAGCTTGCCATACCACCGGCCTTCAATGGCCTCACGTACCCAGAGCTGCTCCTGGCTGGCTTTCTCACGCAGCACCTCATATTCAAGGCAGGCCGTCTCCAGATGCCTGTAGGCATCCATCAGAATGGTTGCAGCCGGGGCCTCCCGCACTTCAAGCACCTTCTCACCCTGGTCCAGGTGTTCAAGCCCACTGTACCGGCCAATGCCGAACGAACCCACGTGGTAGTTGAGCTGCTCAACAAGCTCCATGGTCGGCATGCGTTTGCCGTTGACCGCCACCGGCCTGCCGCCTTCAAAACGAATCTGCACGCTGGCTCCAAACTTGCTCTGCGTCGCGGCGGTCCACTGGTACAGAGAGTCCGGCACCCAGAAGGCCTCCGGGTTGTCCAGTGAGCCCGATTCGTACTCGCGCACCCACAGATTGGCGTCACCACTAATACCGCGTGCCTGAAAGCGCGTGAGCCCTGCTGCCGCCAATCCGGCGATCTTCTCTTCACGGCTGAGGGCAGAAAATTCATAGGGCGTCCCGTACCAACCACCAAATCCCAATTGCGAGATGGCACCGTTGAGGCGGCGCAGGCTGTTCTGCGATTGATTGGCGGTATGGATGACGGCGTCGCAGCCAAGCCTCTTTGCCGTCCGCACTGCGGAGGCCGCAATCAGCGGACGGGTGAGCGAAGAACTGATCGGGTAGATGCCCAGGTATTTGGCTTGCGCGCGGATGGCAGGAATGACACCCACGTTGACGAACTCTTCCCTCGCATCCACGACTTCCAGGTCGGCGCCGAAGTGGTCGGCGATGGACTTCAGGTCGCTCTGGTCCACGCCATCCCCGACATCCACCGCCATTGCAGTAACCTTGCAGTTGCGTCGGGCCAATTCCTTCAAGGCATAACTGCTGTCCAGGCCACCGCTGAAAAGCGTCAGGATATGGCGTGAATGACTGGCCACAACGTCCATATCTGCAAAGCTGCGAATCCGTTTAGAGATCATGTTTCCTCCGGTTTGAAAGTGAGATCGGGACGGACTGATCTTCTGGTCGGAAGAGTGTTTGCAAAATCCCACATGGCGGAACAGCTGATATGCCCCCTCGGAACCAATTTCCGATTGACTGCTTGACGATTTACCGGTATCGCCCTGGCCGGTACAAGGTCTCATGCCGCAGCGATCCTCTTCCTTCACAGGTATATTGACAACAGGTGTCGCTGGAAAGGGAGTGTTTCCCAATGGGAAAGAATGAATTCTTGGATGTGTTGACCGAAATGGTCACCTTCGTTCGCGTGGCGGAGTCGGGCAGCTTTTCGGCCGCCGCGCGCTTTCTTCACATCACGCCGTCAGCGGTGAGCAAACAGGTCACCCGACTGGAAAGAGTGTTGGGGGCCCAACTGATTCGGCGCACCACCCGCCAGTTGCAACTCACCGACGTGGGCATGGAGGCCTTCCACAAATGCAGCGAACTGGTGGAGGCCGCGCAAGGCGCCATGCAGGTAACGGCCAAGTTCATGGAGCGACCGCAAGGCATGGTGCGCCTCACTGCGCCCAAGGCTTTTGCAAAGCACATCCTGCATCCTGCGATCCTGGATTTCCTGGACAAGTATCCCGAAGTGGACGTGCAGCTCATCGTCACCGACAAGCTGGTCGACCCTATTCAGGAAGGTGTCGATCTGGTGGTCCAGCTGACCAAGGTGCCGCCGTTGAATCTGGCTTCGCGGCCGCTGATGGAGGTTGAGCACATCCTGTGCGCTTCGCCCAAGTTTCTCAAGAACAACCACCCCATCAAGAACCCCAAAGACCTCGTGGGAATCAACTGCCTCTACCTGGGAGAGCGCGACCGGGACAACTGGTGGCGATTCAAGAAGGGCAACGAAGTTGAGGACGTCGTCGTCAAGGGGCGCTATGTCGCCAACCACAGCGAAATGCGCCTGGAAGCTGTCCTGCGGGGCGTGGGTGTTGGATGCGTTCCCGACTTCGTGGCCCGAAGTGCGCTGCGATCAGGGGCCGTGCAGCGCATCCTTCCAGAATGGGAGCTGGAGGCAAACTACCACGGCACCGCGCACATCCTGTATCCGCCCAATCGCTTCCTGGCGCCCAAATGCCGCGTGCTGATTGACTTCCTGGTGGAGCACGTTGCCGCACGCATGAAAGCGGCCTGAGGACCTGCGCGCCGACGCCCCGCTGGCACCGAACTGGACACGGATAGCCGCATTCCGCGGCTGGAACAAGACTGTTGCCGCCCAGGCACAAAACGATTGTTGATCCTCCTTCACAATTTGAATCAATGCGAATGGGGACGTCTTAGGAAATCAATACTGCTATTGCACCTTAGATGGAGGTTATCAATGCATATTGAGAAGTTCGGCGGATCGACTCGGCAGATCACTCACGAGGTGGTCAAATGACCACGACCATACTGACGGGCACGTTTCTTCTGGGCTTGGTTCTTGCGATCTATTCGGTCCTGAGAAGACAGGCCAACGACAGTGAAGACCATCTGTCGGGCATTGCCAACAACGTGCCTGCCCTGATTGCCTACGTCAACGCGCAGCAGCATTACGAATACGTCAACGACCTGTACAAGAAATACTTTGCCCCCTGCATGAAAGACATACGGGGGCACAGCGTGCAACAGGTCTTGGGGCAGGACCGCTATGCCACGGTTTCACAACAGATTGAAAGTGCGCTGAAAGGTCAGTTGCAGCATTACGACTGGATGCCGTTTCCAGACACCTGGCTTGCCATTCAGTACGTTCCCCGGTTGGGCAATCGTGACGAGGTGATCGGGTATTACGTAGTGGGTAGCGATATATCCGAGCGCAAACGCACCGAAGATCAGATTCAGGAGCTCAACGCGGAGCTGGAGCGACGCATTCGGTTGCAGGAAAGTGTGAGCCGCGCGCTCACGACGCTCAGTGCAGGGAACCGCGCACTGCTCAGGGCCACGGACGAACAATCCCTGTTGGACAGCATGTGCCAGGCCATCGTCAAGGTAGGTGGCTATGCCATGGCCATCGTGTGCTACACCAATGACGACAAGGACAAGACCCTGCGCACCATGGCGGAGTGTGGTCACTCGGCGGGCATGGAGGCGCTGCGCGCCATCAAGAACAGTTGGGCAGACAACGAGTATGGGCGCGGTCCCATGGCACGGGCCATTCGCACGGAAAAGGTATGTGTCATTCAGAACCTGCATGCGGATCCCAACTATTCCGCTTGGCGCTCCGATATGGCCGACTACGCCGCTGGCATTGCCTTCCCGTTGAAGGTGCAGGGAGAAACTATAGGAGGCATCGGAATATATGCGTCCCAACCGGATGCGTTCGGACCAGATGAGGAAAAGCTGCTGACGGAACTTGCAGAGGATCTTGCCTATGGCCTCACCTCGCTGCGTGAAAGAATAGAAAAGGAGAAGATAGAAAATGCGATGCACCTTCTCACGAGCTACGACGCGCTCACCGGCCTGCCCAACAGCAGTTACTTCACCGAGCTGTTGAATGGCGCCATTCATTCGTGTCATGCCAAGGGGCAGTCGTTCGCGTTGATTCAGACAAATATCGAACGGCTGTCCGAAATCAACGACGCGCTGGGCTTTCACCAGGGTGACTGTCTGCTGCGGGAATTCGCGGAGAGACTGCGCTCGGCCGCTGCAAATTCCGCAATGGTCGCCCGCTTGCGCGGCGATGAGTTTGCGGTATTGATACCTGAGTGTGACGAAAGCGCTGCCATTCTGATGGGGCAGCAACTGCAGCAGGCTTTCTCGGGTCGTTTTCTCATTGCCGACATTCCCCTGGAGTTGTCAGCCAGGATCGGCATCGCCCTGTATCCCCAGCACGGAACCA
The DNA here is from genome assembly GCF_038784515.1 of Rhodoferax sp. GW822-FHT02A01. NCBI lineage: Bacteria > Pseudomonadati > Pseudomonadota > Betaproteobacteria > Burkholderiales > Comamonadaceae > Rhodoferax > Rhodoferax sp. GW822-FHT02A01. The sequence continues at coordinate 3,038,561 of NZ_CP152376.1, read as the reverse complement.
ACCCGCACGACCTGTATCGCAACGTTGACATAGCGGTCCACCAAGCCAAGAAGCGTGGGATCGGCTTGTGCGTCTGCAGTCCGCCCAAGGCGCGCGACCAGTCCAGACGCCTGACGCTGGCCGGAGAACTGAGGCGCGCCATTGATGAGGGAGACTTGCGCATCTACCTGCAACCCAAGATCCATATGGCCTCAGGTCTGGTCCGAGGGGCAGAGGCCCTGGTCCGCTGGAAGCATGCCAAGTATGGAATCATTCCGCCGGGGGAGTTCATCGATCTGGCCGAGCACACCGGGCTCATCAAACCCCTCACGGATTGGGTCATAGAAGCCGTGTTGGGCATCGCGCAGGACTGGAATGAAAGAGGTTGCGCACTACCCATTGCGGTGAACATTTCCGCCCGCAACCTGCATGACGAGGATTTTGAAAATCGACTGCACAAGCTGCTGTCAGTCAAGGATGTACCGGTCGGCCTGCTGGAGATGGAGGTAACCGAATCCGTCATCATGGAGGACGCCGAGTTTTCATTGCGTGTATTGCACGGGCTGCGCAACCAAGGCATACCGCTCTATATCGACGACTTTGGCACAGGCTACTCCTCCCTGAGCTACCTGCAAAAGATGCCAGTCGACTATTTGAAGATTGACCAATCGTTCGTACGGAATATCACTACCAGCAAGGAGTCTTCGCTGATCGTGCGTTCGACGATCGAGCTTGCACACGACATTGGCCTGAAGGTCGTCGCCGAAGGCGTTGAAACCCAGGAGCACTGGGACCTTCTGGCCCAATTCAAATGCGACTATTCACAGGGCTACTTCGTCGCTCGGCCCATGCCGGTGGAAGAGTTCCAGGATTGGGTCCGGCTCTGGGACGCACGCCGCAACTGATTGCTGCCGGTCAGGTGCTCGCTTGCGACATTGCAGCACGCACCCACTGCGCCGCATCCGTGCAATCACCTATCGTTTGAGCAACCCATTGTTCGTCGTAGTAGGTGGGCAAGTAGCGTTCACCGGCGTCGCACAGCAATGAGAGTATTGACCCGGACTCACCACGCTCGCGCATTTCCAGCGCCAGGGTCAGCATGCCCATGAAGTTCGTACCGGTGGAAGGGCCCACCTTGCGTCCCAGCAACACCGACAGCGAGCGCATGGCGGCAATGGAATAGCTGTCTTCTACCACCAGCATGCGATCCACCAGGGTTCGGATGAAGCTTGGCTCCACACGGGGGCGTCCGATACCTTCGATGCGCGAGCCCGGTCCGCAGATGGCGGCATCGCCACTTGCAAAATAGTCGGAGAAAACCGAACCGGCCGGATCGGGCACCAACAGCCGTGTGGCGTGGCGACTATAGCGGATGTAGCGTCCGATGGTGGCACTGGTTCCGCCCGTGCCCGCCGCCGCCACGATCCAGCGCGGCACCGGGTGGCGCTCCTGCTGCATCTGCTGGAACATGCTTTGCGCAATGTTGTTGTTGCCACGCCAGTCCGTTGCGCGCTCGGCGTAGGTGAACTGGTCCATGTAATGGCCCTGGCATTGGTCGGCCAGTTGCTTGGCCTGTGCATAGACCTGGGACGCCGTATCCACAAAATGGCAGCGCCCACCATAAAACTCGATCTGGGCGACTTTCTCTGGAGAGGTGCTTTTTGCCATGACGGCAATGAACGGCAGCCCCAACAGGCGTGCAAAGTAGGCTTCGCTGACGGCGGTGGAGCCGCTGGAGGCTTCGACAATGGTCGAGCCTTCACGGATCCAGCCATTACACAGGGCGTACAAGAACAGCGAGCGTGCCAGTCGGTGCTTCAGACTGCCGGTCGGATGGGTTGATTCGTCTTTCAGATACAGGTCGATCCCGCGATCCGAAAACATGGGCAGATTCAACGGAATCAGATGCGTATCGGCGCTACGCTGGTAGTCGGCCTCAATGCGGGAGATTGCCTTGTCTGTCCAACTATTGGCACCCTGGTTAACATGCATACTGAAGTTCCTCGGGCACGGTTGAGAAGAGGGAAAGTGACTGGCGCGCATTGTAGCGAGACTGGTCCCCCAGACCGCCTGCAAAGAGGCCGAAAATCTCAACAATTGACCTCACCCCAGCCACTGTAAAGCGCCCCATGAATCCCGATGACCTGCAACTGCTTGTGACCCGCGAAATGCCCTACGGCAAGTACAAGGGCCGCCGCATTGCCGATCTGCCAGGCAACTACCTCACCTGGTTCGCGCGCGAAGGATTTCCCAAAGGGGAACTAGGCCGCCTGTTGGCATTGATGCACGAAATCGACCACAACGGCCTGTCTGACCTGCTGACGCCACTGCGCCATCAAGGGTCCTACGCAGAAACTGCAAAGCGCTGATACCTCCTGAAAGACAGTCCCTGGAGAGGCATATTTACAAAAGTAAATGAGAGTGATTCGCATTCTGTGTTAGGATTTATCCATCCTCACCACCCACTGATGTCTTCACCATGAAACCACGTATTGCTCATTCCGCGCTCCTTGGCCTGGCACTGCTCACTTCGCTCGCACAGGCGGCAGAAACCCCGATCGGCAAGCACCAGATCGTGAGCGGCCTTGAAATCGGCGCCGTCTATCTGCAGCCGGTGAAGATGGAGCCGGACGGCATGATGAAGAAGGTTGAAGAATCTGACATCCATCTGGAAGCGGATATCCACGCAGTCAAGAACAACCCCAACGGCTTCGCCCAGGGCGACTGGATGCCGTATTTGATGGTCAAGTTCGAACTCAGCAAGACGGGAAGCAACTTCAAGCTCTCCGGCGACCTGATGCCTATGGTGGCCAGCGACGGACCGCACTATGGGGACAACGTCAAGCTCGATGGTCCTGGCAAGTACAAGCTCAAGCTCACCATCATGCCGCCATCGGACAACCCGCATGCGCACTTTGGCCGCCACGTCGACAAGGAAACCGGTGTGGGTCCGTGGTTCAAGGCGTTCGATCTGAACTACGACTTCACCTACGCCGGAACCGGCAAAAAAGGCGGCTACTGAGCCTTGGGAGATCTACCGTGGCCCAGGGATTCCGACACTTCGCAGCAGGCCTTCTGGCTTGCCTGACGCTGGCAGCGGCCCCCGCCGCTATGGCTACCGAGGACCTGCCGAGCTTTCGGCTGGAATGCAACAACGGTGTGTTCAAGCCGCAAAAACTGGTGGTTCCTGCGGGCAAGAAATTCAGGATCGACATCTACAACACGGGCACGGAAGCCATCGAGTTTGAAAGCGTGCAACTGCGCAAGGAGAAGGCCCTGAACCCCGGCGGCAACTCTTTTGTCGTGGTCTACCCGTTGGACCCGGGCGAATACAAATTCTTCGACGACTTCCACATCCAGCAGGGCCAAGGCAGCCTGGTTGCCAAATAGCCGGAGTTACAAAACGCGATGCACAACCTGGCCCAGATCTTCTTTGTGATGTGGCGCGAAAGCGTCGAAGCCATGCTGGTGGTGGGAATCCTGCACGCATGGCTTTCCCGCAACCCGGAGGGACGAAGAGGCGTGCGGTTCCTGTGGCTGGGCGTTCTGGCGGGGCTGTGTGGTGCCTTGTTGCTGGGCCTTGGCATCGAAGCCCTCAATGCAGTTCTTTCCGATGAGGGGCAGGAATACTTTCAATCAGCGCTGCAATTGGCTGCGGCCGGCCTGATCGTGCAAATGGTCTTCTGGATGCGCCGCCACGCGCGCAGCCTCAGGCGCGATATGGAGCAGTCACTGGAGCTCAACGCCCGCCAGAAAAACTGGTGGGGCGTGGGCGCACTGGCTGCCATCGCCGTTGCGCGAGAGGGAAGTGAGACCGTGGTTTTCCTTAGCAGTCTGGCCAACGGCAGCAGTCTGGCTTCACCCGCCTTCTGGATCGCCCTGAGCTTGGGCGTGCTGGTTGCGGCGGTCACGTTCTACGCACTGCAGCTGGGTGGGAAGCTGATTTCCTGGCGCGCCTTCTTCCGGGTAACCGAGGCCATGCTGCTGTTACTGGCCTGTGCCCTGCTCATCAGCGGCGTGGAACGGCTGATTGGCATACAGACCCTGCCGGCCTTGATCAACCAGCTGTGGGATAGCTCCGCACTGCTGGACGATGGCAGCGTCGTGGGTAGCGTCGTGTCCGCCTTCACCGGTTACCGTGCGCGTCCGTCTCTGATGATCGTTCTGGTGTTCTGCGCCTATTGGCTGGGGGTCCAATGGAATTCGCGACGACTGCGCTAATGCGTGTCCCACGCAGGCCCCTGGTGGCCGGCCTGGGCGAGTGGCTCAAACGCCATGGCAAGCTGATTCGAGCCACTCAGTGGATTGTGGTGGTGTGCTACGCCATATTGATTCTGGTTCCGGCACTGCTGCCGCTTCCAGACGAAACCGCACACGTCTTTACCCACCTCACCGTCTTTGCGCAATTCGTCTTCTGGGGCATCTGGTGGCCTTTTGTGCTGGTGAGCATGGTTCTGGTGGGGCGCACCTGGTGTGGTGTTCTCTGCCCCGAGGGCGCGCTGACTGAATGGGCCAGCAGCAAAGGCCTGAACCGTGCCATCCCGCGCTGGATGCGTTGGGGCGGCTGGCCTTTCGTGGCCTTCGTCGGCACCACCGTCTACGGACAAATGGTCAGTGTCTACCAATACCCCAAGGCTGTCTTGCTCGTACTGGGCGGCTCCACGCTGGCAGCCATTGCAGTGGGCTATGTCTATGGCCGCGAAAAACGCGTCTGGTGCAAATACCTGTGCCCGGTGAATGGCGTGTTCGGGCTGCTGAGCAAGCTCGCGCCGCTGCACTACCGGGTCGATGCCGACGCTTGGCGACAGTCCTATGGCCCCACCATCCGCATTCAGCCCATCAACTGTGCCCCCTTGGTTGCCATACGCAAGCTCGAAGGCGCCAGCGACTGCCACATGTGCGGTCGCTGCAGCGGCCACCGTGACGCCATCGCCCTCACACTTCGCTCGCCCAACCATGAAGTGGTGAACCTCGGCAGTCATCTGGCGAACGGTTGGCAGACGCTGCTGATCCTCGTAGGGTTGCTGGGCATCGCCCTGGGCGCGTTCCAATGGACCATCAATCCGCATCTGGGCGAAGCCAAGCAGTGGTTGGCCGACTGGCTGATAGAGCGCGACATCATGTGGCCGTTTGCCGAAAACGCGCCCTGGTGGCTGCTGACGCACTACCCCGAACAACGCGACGTCTTTTCCTGGCTGGACGGAGGCCTGTTGCTGAGCTACCTGATGGGCATGGGTGTGGTCATGGGCGTCGGCCTGGCCCTGCCGCTGGCGTGGACCACGCGACTGCTCGGTCCCTGGCAAAAGCAACGCTTCTACCACCTCAGCCAGGCACTCATTCCGGTTGCCGGTGTGGGCGTGTTCCTGGGACTCTCGGCTTTGACCGTCAGCCTGTTGAAGGCCGAGGGCATTTCACTGCACTGGGTCAATGACGCACGGCTGCTGCTGCTGACGGTTGCCAACCTGTGGTCACTGTCCCTGTTTGCCGGCATCGTGCGACGCTATGCCGCCACCCGCACTGTGACGGCACTTGGCGTACTTGCCGCGACCCCGGCCCTTGCGCTGATTGACTACGCCTGGGCGCTCACCTTCTGGATCTGGTGAGCGGCATCCCTGCCACGGAGCATCTCAGAAGAACCGGAACGCAACAGCCGCCACCAGTGTGGGAGGCAGCGCCGCCAGCAGCAAAGAGCCTGGGCTTACCACACCGTCTTCAAAGTGCTCGCGCAGAATGGCAATGCCGGCCGGGTTGGGCGCATTGGCAATGATGGTCAGGCCGCCACCGGTCACCGCACCGGCCACCAACGCGTATTTGAAACTCTCGCTTAAACCCTCCACCAGGGAACCCAGATAAGTAAGCGCGGCATTGTCGGTAAAGGCGGTGAGCGCCATGGCGCCCACAAAGACCACGTCGCTGCTCATGCGCATCAACACCGGTTGCAGCCACCATTGCTGCTGTCCGCCCAGCACCACCAGACCGGCCAGGAAGAACGCCACCAGCAGACCTTCCTTGAGGATGAGTTTGTCTTGGTGGCGCTCATAAGCGTGCGCAATGCCCAGAAAGAACAGGAACAGCCCCATGAAGATGGCCGGGTGGTGGGCAAAGACCACCACGCCTACCAGAAACAGCAAATGCACCAGCACCAGCCGCAGAGGAACGGCTTCTCCCGCTTCCGACTCCAGCGGCAACGGCAGCGCCTGCAGTTCCCGGCGGAACCACACGGACAGCACCGTGGCATTGATCACCACGGCAGCTGCGGCCTTCCAGCCGAAGTGCGAGGCCATGAAGGTTGTGTCCCAGCCCCAGGCAGAAGCCACCATCAAGACAGGCGGCGCGGCAAAGGACGTGAGCGTCCCCCCAATGGATACATTCACCAGCAGCACCCCCAGCGTGGCGTAGCGCAATTGCAAAGACAGCCCGCAGGCAAAGAAGCGCTGCCCCAGAATAAGCGCCGCCAGCGTCATGGCCGCGGGCTCGGTGATGAAGGATCCCAGCAGTGGCACACACACCATCACCACCAAAAAATAGCCCAGGCTACCGCCCAGAGGGACTGCCTGCGCAATGCGCAACACCAGCGCCATCGCCGTCTGCAAAATGGGTCGGGTGGCGGCAATCACCATCACCACGAAGACAAACAGGGGCTCGGTGTAGTTGCGCGTGTCGATGTACTGCACCGCCGCTTCCTGCCCCTCCATGGCGAACATCACCAGGGCCAGCACCAGGGCCCAGAAGCCGAACACCACTTCCACCTCGCCCAGCAGATGCCACAGCCCGGCATGGCGCGGCTGCAGATGCGCCAGGCGTTCAAAGTATTTGGTGGAGAAGGTGTGCACGATGGCCAGGGCAAACAAAATGCCGCAGACCAGTTGAAACGATGTGTAAGTCAAAAAACCTCCGGACGCGCGTGGGCACCAATACCCCCATTCTGCCGTGCCTTTCCGCCCACCTCAGAGCAGACCCAGGTCCTTAGTCTTCACACCCGCAAAAACGCTGTCCACCTGAGCGGGCCCGAGCGCGTACTGGCGCGCAAACAGTCCGCCCAGCACGGCCCGGTATTCGTTGAGCACGGGAAAGTCCCTGTCCTGAAACAGCGTGGCCTTTTCCACCGCTACTTGCTCGCCCGCCACCCGCCCACCGCGCACACTGCCCCCCATGACCCACATCACGCTGCCATGCCCGTGGTCGGTGCCCCGGTTGCCGTTTTGCCGGAAGGTGCGGCCAAACTCGCTCATGACCACCACGGTGGTGCTCTTCCAGGCGCTGCCCAGCTCTTGCGGCAAGGCAGCAAGGCCCTTGCCCAATTCGTCAAAGCGGCTGGCCAGGTAGCCGGTGGCCGCGCCTTGCCCCACATGTGTGTCCCATCCGCCCACATCCACAAAGCAGATGTTGTAGCTGTCCTTCATGAGCTTGCCGATGCGCCGCGCCTCCAGCTCGAAGCCCTTGGCCGTGATGGAGTTGCGGCTGGCGGCGTCCATCTCGGCCGCCATCTCGCGCATCACCTCATTGCGCACCGCAAAGCCCTCCTGCACCGGGCCTGCCAATGCCGTGCCACGGTACATGGAGGCAATGATGTCGCTCTGGCGCGCATCCACCGACGGCTTGGCCAGCGACTTGAGCGCGGTGTTGGGCACCTTGGCAGAGCCCAGGAAGATGCTGGGCAACTGGTCGGTGAAGGCCATGGGGGCGCTGCCGCTCATCACCGAGGCCAGGCGGTTCAAAAAGCCGGAACTGAAGTCGCGCCGCCCTTCCAGCGGCTGGCCCAGCTCGATGCTGTCCTGCGTCTCAAAATGGCTGCGGCTCACATCGTCGATACCCGAGAACGGCACAAAGGCCAGCTCGCCACTCTGGTACAGCGGATAGAGGCTGTCACGCAGCGCCGGGTGCAAGCCCCAGTCGGCATTCAACGGCAGTGCCGAGGCCAGGTCCGAAGACGGTTTGGCCAGCGCAATATCGGGCCGCACGGTGTAGTAGTAACTGCTGGAAATGGGCACCAGCAGGCTGGCCGCGTCATAGCCGCCACGCAGGAACACGAACAGAAAGCGCCCTGCATTGCCGGGCGCCGCATGCAGGGTGGCGCTGCCCCAGGCCAATGGCAACGCGAGGGAAGAGGCAATAAAGTGACGGCGCAACATAAGCAGACTCCGGTGGCGTCGGTCCGTACCTAGCGGTACATCATCTCCGGCGAAGACAGCAAAAAGGTATTCCACTCCTGGGGCGATGTGGCCTGGTCCAGCGCCTTGGCCGTGGCCGGCTGCAAGGTCTTGGCTATAGCCTGGAAGTACAAGGCGTTCGAGAGTTGCGGGAACGCCGCACGCTCCTGCGCCTGCGGGCCATCGGTCTTGAACAGGCCTGCACTGCCCGAGCCAATGGCCTTGGCTATCTCGAAGCGCGTAGCCATCTGGCCTGGACTATCCCAGGCGTGGCTGTTCAGCGGATAGCCATCGGGCGTGACCCGGCCATACAGCGGCTCGCCCATGCGGTTGAGCCAGTTGAAGATGGGGTTCACATTCAGAATGGCCTTCTGGTCATACGCCAGCCGCACGGCCGACACCACGTAGCGCATGGGGTCCTTGAACTTGGGCGCCGCACGGGCAAACTCCGGCGCCGTGAACAGCACTTGCAGCGTGCCCGCAATGTCGCCCTTGCTCTGCGCAAACGCCTTGGCCATGCGGTTGACCAGCGCAGCGGGCGGCTCATCGGCCAGCCAGTACACCGCCAGCTTGCGGCTGATGAAGCGGGCTGTGGACGGGTGCAGGGCCAGGCGGTCCAACGCCTCGTTCAACTCTGCCAGCCCCTTGCTCTTGATAGGCTGACCCAGCAACACTTTGTCGCCAAAGTCATGGCGCGCCGGGTTGAATTCAAACAGCCCACGGCGCACGTAGTACCCCTGCAGCTCCTTCTTCAGTCCGGGGTTGGTAGTGCTTTGGTTGACACCGTTTCCAGTCAGCACGCGGGCCAGTTCCTGCACGTCGTGCTGGCTGTAGCCGCCGTCCACACCCAAGGTGTGCAACTCCATCAGCTCGCGTGCATAGTTCTCATTGATATGCCCGGCGGCATTCTGGTCGTTGTCCAGATAGCGCAGCATGGCCGGGTGTGTGGCCACGGCGCCCAGCAGCTCGCGAAAGCTGCCCAGCGCATGGGCACGGATGGCGTTTTCCTCGTAGTCACCCAGCAGGACGCGCAAGTTGCTCTTGTACTGGTGCACGCTGAAGTGGTTCATCCAGAACCAGGTCATCTGCTCCTGAATCTGGTTGGGCGAGTACAGCGCACGCAACACATGGCGCGTAGCCGCTTCCCGTTGCAGCCGGTTGAGCTCCTGCTGGTAGGCCTGCTGCGCCGTCTTCTTGGCGTCGTCCGCCGCCACGGCGTCCGCATCCTTGCGCATCTGCTCCATCTGTTGCAACAGCTCCAGCACCGGCGTCTTGCTGATGGTCATGCTGTCGATCTGTGCCTGCAGTTCAGGAGCCAGTCTGGATGCCGATGGATGCAGCTGACGGGCCAGGTACTGGTCTGCGCCTTCGGCGCTGTACTGCTCCACCGCGCTGGTGCTGGCGCCCCAGGTCAGGCGGTTTACCGGCAGATACGGATTGGTGTTACTTGCCTGTGCACGGGAAGAATCGGTCACCGGGGTGGCGCAGCCTCCCAGCAACATGGCGCAACACAGCAAGGCCCACGTGAGCGGGCTCCTGCGTATCCAGTGGGGTCGCGAAATAACCACGGCGTTGGGCATCCGTTCACCATACACCCATATTGTGTATTTCGTGTTTCTGGACATGCCCGTCCGGGCTTTTTGGGTGGGGCGTGTTTGTACGCCGCACGCAGTTGCGTTGTCGAGCATTCAAGGCATCCCATACCGGCCCATGCGATGCCATAGCGCAGGGTCCGATGAGGCCCTGAAGCGATTGAGAAACTGCTCAATCTCCCAGCAATTCGCCAATCGGTTTGAGGTCGTCCACGCGGTCGCAGACGGCCTTTATCGTGGTGAGTATGGGTACACCCAGAAATAGTCCCCAGACACCCCATAGCCAGCCGAAGGCAAGCACGCCGATGAAAACCGTTACCGCATTCATCCGGCTGGTGCGGCTGGTAAGCCACGGCGTGAGCAGGTTACCCGACAGCGTATGCAGCACCATCGACACGCTCGCTATGGCCAGTGCCATATGAAAGCTGCCAAATTGAACGAAACCGACCAGTGACGCCCCCCCTGTGACCACCAAGGAACCGATATAGGGCACCAGATTGGCCAGTGCTGCGCCCACACCCCAAACCGCTGCATGGTCCAGCCCCATGAGTCCGAACAAAACCCAGGTGGCCAGTCCCACCACCACGCTGGTAAAGGCCTGCGCTAGAAGGTAACGCTGGACCTGGGCGGTGATCTCGTCCAGTGCCTGCACCGTGATGCGCTTTTGCGCAAAGGTGGGTCCGGCAATGCGAACCATCTTTCGGCGAAAGGTGTTGCCCGATGCAAGCAGGAAGAAAGCAATGAACACCACGACCATCGCCTCACCGATAGATGCCGCCAGACCCAGCGTTCCGACCCATAGATAGTCCTTGATGTCGAACTGTGTGCGTTCAATGCGTACCCGCGTGACACCCCGCACGGTGGCGGGTTCGGCGGCACCGCCTTCCTGAGCGGCTCTCTCGATTTCCGATGCCGCACGCTGTACCTTGTGGATTGTTGTTTCGCTGGCGCCGCGCTGGTCGCGCAGCGCTTGCCGAACTTTTTGCGCCGCTTCCGGCAGAGACTCTATCAACGCGGCAGCGTCGTCACTGACTGACCATGCGGTCCAACCGACAGCACCAAACAGGCTGACGATAAGCAGCGCAGCGCCAATCGCGCGAGGCAATCGCCAGCGCTCCAAACGGTCAACCAAAGGACTGAGTGCGTAACTGATCATGAGGCCCAAGAGCACAGGTATCACCACCGCCTGGGCCCAGCGAAGTGCGAACAGGGAGCCGAGGAATGCCAGCAACGCCAACGATACGCTGCGCACGTCGACCGGCATATACAAAAGAACCCGCTGGGGTTCCGGCGGAGGCACCGAGAGCGGCTCCGGCAAAGGATCGTTGGGCGGAGTAACAGGGGCGAAAGTCATCGGCCAGCGTAGCACGGCGAGCCAGCACGTTCTGTGCGCCATCGCACAACGAAGTGCCAGCTAACAGTGTGGGCTGCGATGACTGGGAAACCCTTGCACGCCAGCCACCATGTACCCCGAAGTCAATGCTCCGCTTCCGGCTCCGGCAACTGGATCATGCCGGTGTTGTAGTTGTAGCTATACACCTCGCCATGGCGACCCCACTCGATGGCCACCTTGAGCACGCGTTCGGCCTCCTCGCTGTCCATGCTCTCGCGCAGCAGATCCAGGAAGTGCTCTTCCTTGAGCTCGCCCACCGGGTCCTGCTGCAGGCTATGGCGTATGTGCGCCGCCAGCGGAACACGCTTGAGCAACTGCTGCGCAAACAACACCTGGCGCTGGTCGTGCTGGGATGCCACATAGCTCTTGCCCAGTTCGGTCACGGACAGGTCGCCGCTTTCCAGCACGGCAAATTCCAGCAAGGCCAGGGCTTCGGCGGCTGGCAGCAGGTCCTCGTCGGTCAGCTCGGTTTCCTCGCCCAGCTGCGGCAAATCGGCGCGGCCCAGGAACGGCTCGTCCATCAGCTTTTCCAGCACACCTTCCACCAGGCCGATGTCGGCATCGGGCAGGCGTGCGTCCAGGCGCATGGGCTCCACCTCACCGGTGGCCTTGCCGGCACGTACACGACCGGCTGTCATCACCGCATAGATCTCATCCACCAGCATGCGCACTTCTTCGCTGTCGGCATCGCGTGGCCGCGGCAGATCGACGCGCATCTCGTAGCGCACCCGGCCCGGGTCGCTGGCGAATATCAGCACGCGGTCGGCCATCATGATGGCTTCCTGGATGTTGTGCGAGACCACCAGAATCGCCTTGGTGGAAATCTCCTCCTGCTCCCACAGCTCCAGGATGTCGTCGCGCAAGCGCTCACCGGTCAGCACGTCCAGCGCGGAAAACGCCTCATCCATCAACAGCACGTCGGGGTTGACCACCAGCGCGCGCGCGATGCCCACGCGCTGGCGCATGCCGCCCGACAACTCACGCGGCAAAGCGCCCTCGAAGCCGGACAGGCCGATCAGGTCAATCACCTTCTGTGCCCGCGCATCGCGTTCAGCCGCCGGCACACCCTGTGCCTCCAGACCAATTTCCACGTTCTGCTGAACCGTCAGCCAGGGAAACAGGGCAAACGACTGGAACACCATGCTGATGCCGCGCGCCGGGCCGTACAACGGCTGACCGCGGTACAGCACATCGCCACGGTCAGCCATGACCAACCCGGCCATGATGCGCAACAGGGTGGACTTGCCGGAGCCGGACTGCCCCAGCAGGGCCACGATCTCGCGCTCGCGCAAGGTGAAGTCCACGTTGTCCAGAACCGTGCGCGGCGCGCCGTCGGCGGAGCTGAAGGATTTGCCGACCCCCTTGAGGTCTACGATGGTGGGGTTCACAAGCGCTCCTTAGAAATGCATGCGGTCTTCGGCCATGCGGTAGAGCCGGCGCCAGACAAAGTGGTTGAGCGACATCACGTACACACACATCACACCGATACCCAGTGCGATGCGCGGAAAGTCACCAGCGGAAGTCATCTCAGCGATATAGCTGCCGATGCCATGGGCCTGCACCGTGGTGTCGCCCCAGGTCACGTATTCCGACACGATGCTGGCATTCCACGAGCCGCCACTGGCCGTGATGGCACCGGTCACAAAACTGGGAAACACCGCCGGCAGCAGGTAACGCCGCCAGCGCAACGAGCCCTTGAGCCCGATGTTGCGGGCCGCAAAGCGCAGCTCGGTGGGGATGGTGGAAGCGCCGGCAATCACGTTGAACAGCAAATACCACTGGGTGCCGAAGATCATCAGCGGCGACAGCCAGATGTCGGGTGTGAGGTGGAAATGCACGATGCCCAGCACGAACACCGGAAACATCAGATTCGCCGGAAAGGCAGCGAGGAACTGCGCCAGCGCCTGCACCCGCGCCGCAATGGCCGGGTTCATGCCAATCCATATGCCGATGGGCACCCAGACCAGTGCGGCCAGGCCGATCAGCAGCATGACCCGCAGCAGCGTGTAGAAGCCCAGCAAGAACACATGGCCCACCTCGCCCCAGCCCACCTCGGCGTGGATGAACTCCGCCAGGCGCCAGCTCGCAAAAAGAATCAATGCCGCCAGCACCGCATCCCATACCCGCACCAGGGTGGGTGAAGGTTCCGACACGCGGGATTTGATGGAGGTACCGTCATGATGGCGGCGAAACAGGGCAAAGCTCTTTTGCAGCAGCACGGCCATGCCATCGCCAATGGTCTGCAGCCGCTCGGTGCGGCGCAGCCATGTCAGCAGCCACGATGTCTGGTTCTGGGCGCCGCCAATCTCTTCGAAGCGGAACTTGTCGGCCCATGCCAGCAAGGGCCGGAAAAACAGCTGGTCATACAGCAGCACGCCGATCAGCATGGCGCCCACGGCCAGACCGATGGCGCCCAGATCCTTGGCCTCGATGGCCATGGCGATATAGGAGCCTATGCCCGGCAGCTTGATGTTCTGGTTGGAGACCGAGATGGCCTCGGAGGCGACCACGAAGAACCAGCCACCCGACATGGACATCATCATGTTCCACAGCAGCGAGGGCATGGCAAACGGCATGTCCAGGTGCCAGAAGCGCTGCCAGCCCGACAGCTGAAACACCTTGGAGGCCTCGACCAGTTCCGAAGGAATGGTGCGAAACGACTGGTACAGGCTGAACGCCATGTTCCAGGCCTGTGAGGTGAAGATGGCAAAGATGGCGGCGCATTCCACGCCAAACAGGCTGCCGGGGAAGAGCGCAATGAAGCCGGTCACCGTGATGGACAGAAAGCCCAGAATCGGTATGGACTGCAGGATGTCCAGCATGGGCACCAGAAACTTCTCGGCAGCGCGGTACTTGGCTGCCAGCACCGCAAACACCACACTGAACACCAGCGACGCCGCCAACGCCATGAACATGCGCAAGGTGGTGCGCAACAAGTAGTAAGGAAGGTAGGTGAAATCCAGCGAGATGGGCAGTTCCACACCCACCTGGTAAGGCGTTACCATCTGCCGCGCACCAAACGCCATAACAACGATGATGGCCAGAACCAAAGGTAACAATGCCCAATCCCATCGATTGCCTCCGGCCTCAACCACCTGTCGGGGAAAGAATGTCTTCTGGTTCAGCATGCGCAGTGGTTTCTACAAGGCGGAAAGTAGGGGATTCTCTCTCAGCGATTGTGACGGATTTGTTACTTTACCAAGCGTTGACCATGACATTTCTGCAGCAATGATCCACCGCACTGCCCAGGCCATCCGATGCCAATGACAGCGGCACTCAAGAACCGGCACTGGCAGGCCGGGTTGTTCGCGGCACTGCTAGCGCTGACGCTGGTCGTGTCTGCGGGCGTGCTGGCCGCACGCCGAGAAACCAGTCTGCAGATCGATCTGCTCAAGCGCGTGGTGGAAGTGCATGCGCTGGCCCTGCGCGGCGCCACCACACAGTACAACTACCTGCCCTTCACCGTGGCCCAGCATCCCAAAGTGCTGGCCGCACTGCAGACCAGCGACACCGCCAGTGCCAACCTGTATCTGGAAGAAATCAACCGGCGCGCTGGCTCCGACGTGCTGTACCTGATGACGGCCCAGGGCAAGACGGTGGCATCGAGCAACTGGAACACCCCGCAAAGCTTTGTTGGACAGGACTACTCCAACCGACCCTACTTCCTGGACGCCCTGGCCGGGCGCGGCGGCAGGTTCTATGGCGTGGGCAAGAACACCGGTGTGCCGGGCTACTTCATTTCCACCCCGGTGCGCAGCGGCGACCGTGTCGTGGGCGTGGTGGTGGTCAAGGTGGATCTGCGCCAGGTGCAGCAGACCTGGCTCAATGCGGGCAGCCCGATTGCCTTGTCGGACGAACGCGGCATCCTGTTTTTGGGTTCGGTGCCGGAGTGGATGTACACCACCTCACGGGAGCTCAGCCCGCAGGAAATCGCCTGGCTGGCCCGGCACGAGGTCTATGGCAAGAACCGCGTGCTGGCACCCCTGCTGTGGGAACGCGAAAGTCTGGACGACGGAGGTCAGCTGCTGCGTACGCATCTGGCCGGCAAGGAGCGGCGCTTTGTGGCCGTGAGCGAAACCCTGCCCGATCTGGGTTGGACCCTGACCGTAACTGCTGACTATGCCTCTGTCACCCAGGCACGCAACCGCGCCTGGGCGCTCTCGGCCATGGCGGCGGGCCTGCTGCTGCTGGGCGGCATGCTGTGGCAGACCCGCAGGCGCCAGTTTGACGAACTGGAGAAAGAGGTGCGCCTGCGCACCCAGGACCTGAACCAGGCCCACGCCTTTCGCAAAGCCATGGAAGACTCGCTGCTGGTTGGCATGCGGGCACGCGACCTGGAGGGCCACATCATCTACGTCAACCCGGCACTGACCGACATCACCGGCTACCCGGCAGAAGAGCTGCTGGGCAAGCAACCACCCTACCCCTACTGGCACCCGGAGGACATGGAGCGCCACTGGCATGACAACGAGGCCGCGCTGACCGGGCGCTCCGACATGACCGGCTTCGAGTCCCGCGTGCGCCACCGCGACGGACATGACGTGTACACCATGGTCTACACCGCGCCCCTGATCGACGCCGACGGCAAGCACAGCGGCTGGATGAGTTCGGTGGTGGACATCACGGCGCAAAAGCAAAGTGCCGCACGCCAGCGGGAGCAGGAGGAAAAGCTGCGCCATGTGCAGCGCCGCGCCATCATGGACGAAATGGCCTCCACGCTGGCCCATGAGATCAACCAGCCGTTGCTGGCCATTGGCGCCAATGCCAGCGCCGCACGCAAACTACTGGAGCGCGGCGTCATGGACCAGCTGCAGGGCTGCCTGCAAGCCATTGAACAGCAGAAGCAGCGCGCCGCCGACATCGTGCGCAAGATCCAGGACCATGTGCGCATGAAGACCCGTGGCGCGGAGGACTGCGATGTCAACGCGCTGGTGCGCAGCGTGCTCGCCTTCGTTGCAGCCGAGGTACGGCAGCGCCAGACCCGCGTGATCACCCGCCTGCAGGAGCCGCTACCCACGGTGCGTGGTGACCGCGTGCTGCTGGAGCAGGTGCTGGTGAACTTGGTGATCAACAGCCTGCAAGCCATGCAGGCGCAAGAGGCCCACACCCGCGTGCTGGAGCTGCAGACCCTGTCGTCCAGTGCCGGTGTGCTGGTGCAGGTGAGCGACAGCGGGCCGGGCATTCCGGCGGACATCGCCGACCAGATTTTCAAGAGCTTTGTCACCACCAAGGAAGAAGGCCTGGGCATTGGTCTGAGCATCTGCCGCACCATCGTGGAAAGCCACGGCGGACGCCTGAGCTTCGAGAACCGCGCCCAGGGCGGCACCACCTTTACCATCCAGTTGCCATGCACACCGAATACAAACCCGATCTGACGCTGCACGTCGTGGACGACGACCAAGGTGTGCGCGAGTCCATGGTCACCCTGTTCACCGCCTGCGGCTTGCGGGTGCAACCACATGCCAGCGGTGAAGACTTTTTGCACCAGGCCAATCTGCAAAAACCGGACTGCGTGCTGCTGGACTTGCGCATGGAGGGCATGACCGGCCTGCAGGTGCTGGAAGCGTTGCAGAAGCAGTCCAGCCCGATGGTGGTGATGTTCCTGTCCGGCCACGGCGACATCCCCACGGCCATGGCGGCCACGCACCGGGGCGCGTTCGACTGGCTGGTCAAGGGCATGCCCGAGAGCGAGCTGCAGGCCAAGGTGGCAGCGGCCATGCAGCGCGCCGAGGAGCTCAGTCTGCTATTGCACCGGCGCAGCGAAGTGATCGCACGCTGGGATACGCTGACGCCGCGCGAGAAGGATGTGGCGCGGCTGGTGCGCAATGGCTGGACCAACAAGCTGGTGGCCGATGAGTTGCACATAGGAGTGCGGGTGGTGGAAGGTTATCGGGCCAAGGTCTTTGACAAGCTCTGGGTGTCCAACCCGACCGAGTTGGACCGGTTGTTGCGGGATCACGCTATTGCATGACGCGTGTCTCGGGGTGGCTTTGTGCTTGATTGCGTTCATACGCTTCTTCGGCCACAGGCTGACGTGGTACTCAGCTCCGCGGCTGTCCCCCGGCCTTCGGCCTCCTCCTTGATGCCGCTGCGCTGAGCACCTCGCCATCCTGAGGCTGCTACGTAGTTGGCGCACATACGGTATTCAGACATCGCGTGCCAACAGTGCTGGCGGCCGATGACGCTGGGGCGGATGGTGCAGCGAAATCAAGGGGGAGCCCGCAGGGCGGAGGACATTCGCGGAATCATCTGCCCCAGTGTCATCGACCTACACAAATCTGCCCCGTGGCAAGGAATTCCTAAGAGCTGACCGCAGAAAAATATCCCGGCTTGTACTGTCCTCCAGCAGCCTCGGCCCGCTCCCGGATAGTGGCCAATGTGTCATCCACCAACAGGCTGCCATTCTCAAACACCACCTGCAGGGCACCGCTGAATCCCTGTTCCAGCGCACTGGCCATGGCCGTGCTGCCTTCCACCTCCGTGCGGTATTCATTGCCCTTTTGCAGCAGCATCTGCCGCCCGGCGCGGGAGCGCTTTTGCGGGTCGGTGCGCGGTGACTTGAATACATCGCGCCACGCACCGTTGACTTCCACCGCGCTGCACTTCATGGCGAAGCGCTGATCATCGCGGTTCACGATCTGCAGCAGTGCACCGCCCTGGCTAAAGGCCACGTTGTCGGCGCTGTAGCCGTTGAACTGCAGGTTGGCCAGGATGGTGCGTATGCTGCGGATGGTGATACCGTCGCCCTGGAGCACGCGCACATGCTGCAACACGCGATAGCCCTTGGCATTGACCGTGCTGCCGAACGAAGCATCCAGCGCCCGGATGGTGTTGAGCACCATGGAGGCCGGGTCGCCGCTGTCGGGGCGAATCACCACCAGCGCGCCGCTGTCCATCACCTGCTGGCGCAGTTCCTGCCCCCAGATCTTCTTGACTGCGTGGTCCAGGTCGTAGGAGTCCGACACCACGGCCAGCACGGCGCCGGGTTGGGCGTACTGCTGGAGCATGTTGGCATAGGCATCGCGTTCACCGTCGCGGCCCCAGCTGGTGATGGTGCTGTGTTCCGCTGCCGGAGTGGAAAAACCGGCCATGGCAGCGCCGTAATAAACGCGCGCGCCCAGCACAGCCGTCAGCGTGTCAGTGCCCTGGAAATTCACCAGATGGGCCATGCCGCCAATCAGGGCCGACTCCATGGAGCTCACACCGCGCGCGCCGAAGTCGTGCAGCTTGCCGGTGATGGTGGATTCATCCCCGGTTTCCACCAGGTACTTGTGGATGAGCTGGCGGCACATCCAGCTGTTGGTGGCCACGGTGATCGGGTACCACACGCGCATCAGCACCGTCTCCAGAAAGCTGGTGAGCCAGTAGCAGGCGGGGTCGGTGTTTTCTATGGTCAGCAGCACATTGCGCGTGGGTACCACACTGCCTTCTGGCACCGCCAGAATTCGCACCGGCAGGCGGCCCTGGTGCGCGTTCACGATGTGCAGCCAGCCGGCCCGGTTGAAGGGCACGCCGTGGGCACGGCACACTTCGTCGGCCAGTTCCACATCGCTGGCCGTTACCGGTTTGACCAGGTATTCCTTCAGGATGTATTGCAGGCCGAAAAACACCGTGCGGTCATGCACACCGCCGCGCGACTCGATGTAGCTGAACACCTTGCTGGTGCCCGGCGGGTACTGCAGGTAGTGGGAGGTCTTGTAGCTGTCGGTGTTGAGGATCAGCAGGCGGCTGATGCCACTGAAGGACTGCAGGCTGGTCGGGTTGGAATGCGTGGGATTCATGTCATGCGGACCGGTTGCCCGCTTCGTTCTGCAGCAGCCAGTGCAATGCCTCTTGCGCCGTGGGTGCGGACTGCGGCGGTGGTTGCGTAGCCAGTGCGTCGGCGGTGCGGCGAAAACGCTGCTCCACGCCGGGCAGTACCAGCGAGGGCAAACCCGCCTGCTGCAGCGACAGCGCCACGGCATGCACCTCCTCGGCGCGGCGCCGGGCGTGCAGCACATGGGTGCTGACCAGCATGTCCACAAAGGTCTGCAAGGGCGTGTGGTCCACGTCCTGCAATTGCTCGAACAGCGCCTCGCGCAGGCCCTGCTGCTCGGCTGCCATGCACACCTCCACACTCAGTGCTTCCAGCCCTTTGGTGAACTGGCTGCGCAACAGCTTGAGTGCGATGGTGTCCCCAGCCGCAGCGCCCGCCATGACGGTCACACGACTGCCGACACCCTGCAGTGCATCGGCCAACGCCTGTGCGCCCTCACCGGCGGTCAGCAACGGGGTCTTCTCCCGCCCCAGCGCGATGGCGCCCATGATGGCTACGTCCACATAGCGCATGCCGCTGGCTGCGCACAGGGCCGCGGCCTGTCTTTTGGTATCCATCGAAGCGGTGGTGAAGTCGCATACGGTGCTGCCAGTCGCCGCATGGCGCACGATGTTCTGCACCACAGGCAGCGCCTGCGCGCCGGTCACGCAGGAAAATATCCAGTCCGAACCGCTCAGCGCATCGGCCAGATTAGCGGAAATGGAAAGGCCCATCCCCGCGGCAATTTGCGTGGCTGCAGACGACGGGCGGGGTGCAGCGAGTTGCAGGCTATGGCCTGCCTGATGCAAGGCCTGCGCGTAGCACTGGCCTACCTCGCCCAGCCCGATGATGGCAATGTTCATGCCCCATTGTGTACGACAGATTGGGCAGCGATCAGATCCAGTGCGGCAAAGCCCACCGACTTGAACACCGTGATGGACTCGGCACTGCTGCGCCAGGCACGCTCGGGGTTGGCTGCCAGCTCGGCAATCTCACCCTGGATGTCGCTGTGCGCCATCAGGCCTTGCTGAATCGCCTGCAGCACTTCGCCGCCCTTTTGCAATATGGCCTCGCGGCTGTCGGCAAACACCTGGCTGCGCGCCATCAGTGCGGGTTCAGCCTCGGCCATGGCCGGGGTGAAGGCGCCCACCAGCCCCACGTGGGTACCGGGCTGCACCCATTCGCTACGGATGAAGGGATCCACCGCCGCGCTGCAGGCACACAGCACATCGGCCTGCGACACCACCTGCTGCAAGTCGGCATTGGCGTGGGCCACCACACCTTGGCGGGCCAGAATGTCCACCACGGCGCGGGCCTTGTCGGGGTTGCGGCCCCAGACTTCAATGCGTTCGAAGTCCATCACACTGCGGTGCGCCAGCACCATGGGCACGCTGAGCGAGCCGGTGCCCAATACCGCCAGGGTCTTGCTGTCCTTGCGCGCCAGAATGCGCGCGCCCAGGGCGGCCACGGCCGCTGTGCGGCGCTGGGTGAGCTCTGTACCGTCCAGCACCGCCAGCGGGCTGCCGTCCACGCACGACATCAGCACATACACCGCAGCAATGGTGGACTTGCCCCGGCTGCCGTTGTCCGGCCAGAACGACACCAGCTTGACGCCCATGACCTCGTGGGATTTCCAGGCCGGCATGATCAGCACCGTGCTGTCGTCATGGTTGGGCTCGAAGTGGCTGCGCAGCGGCGATTCGATCGGTGTCTGCAGCCCCTGCGCCAGCGCATCTATCAATGCGGGATAGGGCAAGGCCCTGGCAACGGCGGACTGGTCAAAAAACTGCATGCGGGGCCTTCACGGTAACAATGGATTCAGATGGATGGAATATTGGGCGTGGTACGCGGGTTGGTGGTGCTGACCCACAGCACCACCGCGTTTTCGGGACTGACGCTGATGACGCGGTGGCCCATGCGGCTGTCCAGATAGGCACAGTCCCCGGTGCGCAGGCGCTCGGGCTCATAGAACTCGGTGAACATCTCGACCTCGCCCTGCAGGATGTAGACCAGTTCTTCGCCCTCATGGCGGCTCCAGTCATCGAAGTCGTCGAAGCTGCGTGCGGTGACCACACTGCGAAACGGCGTCATGACCTTGTGGGACAGGTCGTTGCACAACAGCATGTGCTGGTAATACGCGTTGTTGAGCGGTTGCCCCTGACCGGCGCGGGTGATGCTGCGCCGCCCGCTGCCATGGTCGGGCTCGTGCGACTCGAACAGATCGCTGATATCGATGGCAAAGCCGTGGGCCAGTTTGATCAACGCATCGTAGGTCGGTGACATCTGGCCGTTTTCGATCTTGGAGATGGTGGAGCGCGCCAATCCGGTTGCCTTGGCAGCCGAGTCCAGCGTCCAGCCCAACTGGCTGCGCAAGCCGCGTATGCGCTGGCCAAGAAGTACTTCGCTGCTCGGTGCTGAGGGGGCATTCATGTGTCGGGTCTCGGTGGTGGAAGGATGGTACAAATCGGTGGCAGCACCGGCATGGCGCCGGGGTGGCGCGGACCGCATGCTGCCTTGATTGTAAAAAAAGCCCTGCGCAGGCTCAGTGCCCTCCCAAATAAACCTTTTTCACTTCCTCGTTGGCGAGTAATTCCGCGCCACTTCCCTCCATGCGCACCCGGCCATTGACCAGCACATAGCCACGGTGCGCCAGCGCCAGTGCCTGGTTGGCGTTCTGCTCGACTAGGAAGATGGTCTTGCCGGCCTTGGCAATCTGGCGCAGCGCGGCGAACACATTGGCAATCATCTTGGGTGCCAGGCCCAGCGAAGGCTCGTCCAGCAGGATCATCTTGGGGCGGCTCATCAGCGCACGGGCGATGGCTAGCATCTGCTGCTCGCCGCCGGACATGGTGCCGGCGCGCTGGTTGCGCCGCTCCTTCAGACGGGGAAACAGGCTGAACATGGCCTGGCGGTCTTCGTCGGCATGGGCCGGGCCTATGGCCACGGTGCCGATCAGCAGGTTCTCCTCCACTGTCATGGCAGGAAAGATGCGCCGCCCTTCGGGCACCTGCGCCAACCCGCGCTTGGCAATGGAATGCGGCGCCACATGGGTAATGTCTTCCCCATCAAAGCAGATGCGCCCGGCGCGCACGCCAGGGGTCCCATACAGGCTCATCAACAGGGTGGATTTGCCCGCACCGTTGGCCCCGATCAGGGTCACGATCTCACCGGCATGGACCTGCACCGACACATCGTGCAGCACCTGGATCGCGCCATACGACACGTCGATCCCGTCAATTTCCAGCAGTGCCTGGCTCATGCCGCCACCTCCGTGCTTTCGTCCTCGGCCACGCCCAGATAGGCCTGTATCACCGCCGGCGACTCGGCAATTACAGCCGGGGTGCCTGCGGCAATCACCCGACCGTAGTCCAGCACCACGATATGGTCGCTGATGCCCATGACCAGCCCCATGTCGTGCTCGATCAGGAACACGGTCACGGCATAGTCGTAGCGCAGGCGCTGAATGAGTGAGGCCAGTTCCTCGGTCTCGCGCGGGTTCAGTCCGGCGGCGGGCTCGTCCAGGCAGATCAGTTGCGGTTGCGTGCACATGGCGCGGGCAATTTCCACACGGCGCTGGTGCCCGTACGGCAGGGTGCCGGCCAGGCGGTTGGCACAGTCTCGCAAGTCCACCACGTCCAGCCACTCCAGCGCACGGTCCAGCGCCTGCTGCTGGGCCTGGCGGTAGCTGCGGGTATGAAAAAGCCCCGCCAGCATGTTGCGGTTCAGGCGCCGGTGCTGGGCCACCAGCAGGTTCTCGATCACCGTCATGTCCTTGAACAGGCGGATGTTCTGGAAGGTGCGGGCAATGCCGGCCTGCGCGATGTTGTGCGAGCCCCCATTCAGACGCGAAGCTGTCAGCTCGGCCAGATCCTGCGCGCGTCCCTCCCGCGTGATGCGGATGTGCCCGGAGCTGGGCCGGTAGAAACCGGTAACGCAGTTGAACACCGTAGTCTTGCCCGCCCCGTTGGGGCCGATCAGGGCGGTGATGGAGCCTGCCGCCACTTCAAAACTCACGTCCGCCAGCGCCTGGATGCCTCCGAAGCGCATGCCCAGCGACTCCACCTTTAGAAGGCTGTCGGGCGCGCTCATGTTTTGTCTCCCGTCACTGCGTAGCAGGGTCTGCGGGAGCGGATCAGCCCGCGCGGACGCCACACCATCATCAGCACCATCAACGTGCCGAAGGCCAGGATGCGGAAGTCGGCAAAGTCGCGCAGCAGCTCGGGCAGCAGCGTCAGGATGAAGGCTGCGGCGATCACGCCGACGATGGAGCCCAGACCGCCCAGCACCACAATGGCCAGGATCAGCGCCGACTCGAAGAAAGTGAATGAGGTCGGGTTCACAAAACCCTGGTAGCTGGCAAAGAAGACGCCGGCCATGCCGCCCGTCATGGCGCCCATCATGAAGGCCGAGAGCTTGACCGTGACCGGGTTGATGCCCAGCGAGCGGCAGGCAATCTCGTCTTCCCGCAAAGCCTCCCAGGCGCGACCCATGGGCATGCTGCGCAAGCGATAGACCCAGACAATCATCAAACCCACCACCAGCAGCAGCACCGTGTAGAGAAAGATGAACTTGGTGTTGGGGTTGTAGTCCCAGCCCATCACCGTATGGAAGGGCTGCCCGCCCTGCTTGGCAATGCGCGAGAACTCCATGCCAAACAGCGTGGGCGCCGGCACCGACAAACCATTGGGGCCGCCGGTGAAGTCCAGCCAGTTGGTCAGCACCAGGCGGATGATTTCACCAAAGCCCAGGGTCACGATGGCTAGGTAGTCGCCATGCGTGCGCAGCACCGGAAAACCCAGTAGGCCGCCTACCGCTGCGGCCAGAATTGGCGACAGCACCAGTGCGCTCCAGAAGCCCAGGCCCAGATGCAGCGAACCCAGCGCCAGAAAGTACGCACCCACCGCATAGAAGGCCACATAGCCCAGGTCCAGCAGTCCGGCTAGGCCCACCACGATGTTGAGCCCCAGCCCCAGCAAGACGTAGATGAGTGCCAGGATCAGCGACTTCATCACATAGCTGTTCTGCGCAAACACCACCGGCAAGGCAAAGGCCACCACCGCCGCCACCGCACTGATGAGCAACCAGCGCCGCACCGCGCTACCGCGCTCGACCGTGGTGGCGTGGCTGTTGGCAAAGGCAGCCTGGCGCAAACGCTCCTGGCCCCAGGCGGTCTGCAGCACCGCCAGGAACAGCACGCGCCCGAGCGTAACGATTCCTGCCAGCCACACTGGCCGCTGGGCATGGGCCACAAAATCGAAGCCGGGGCTGAGTTGCAGGCCGGTGATCGGGCCGAACACCACGCAGGCCAGCAGGAAGGTGCACAGTCCGTCAAGTGCCAGGGGCTGCCAACGGTTGCCCGATCCAGCCGGCGCCGAGCCCGTGCGAACAAGGGTGTTGCTCATACTTTTTCCACCGCAGGGCGTCCCAGCAATCCACTGGGCTTGAAGATCAGAACAATGATCAGCACCGAGAAGGCAAACACGTCCTTGTAGTCGGTGCTGACATAGCCGGAAAAGACCGACTCCAGCATGCCCAGCAATACGCCGCCCAGCAGCGCCCCGGGCAATGAACCAATGCCGCCCAGCACCGCTGCGGTGAAGGCTTTCACGCCCACCACAAAGCCCACATTGAAATCAAACGAGCCGTAGTTCAGCGTCACCAGCAGCCCGGCAATGCTGGCCGACACGGCGCCGATCACGAACACAATGGATATCACCCGGTTGGTGTCTATGCCCAGCAAAGTCGCCATGCGCGCATCCTGCTGCGTGGCGCGACAGGCGCGGCCCAGGCTGGTGTGGTTGATCAGGTAGGCCAGTGCCGCCATGCTCAGGATGGCCACCACGACGATCAGCATCTGCACATAGGTCACCTGGAAGAAATCCTGCTCTCCGGTACCCACTGCCACGCGAAAGGCGCCGCTCAGAAACGGGCGTATGCCCTGCGGATTGGGGCCTTGCGCGATCTGCACATAAGCCTGAAGAAACAGTGACACGCCAATGGCCGAGATCAGCGGAGCCAGTTTGGTCGAGTTGCGCAAGGGCCTATAGGCCGTGCGCTCCACCACCCAGCCGTACGCGCCCGTCACCGCCATCACCACCAACAGGGTGATGAGCAGCGTGGGCGCGATGGCATGGACATGGAAGAATGCCAGCACACTCATGGTGATGCCGGTGATGTAGGCCGACACCATATAGATGTCGCCATGGGCAAAGTTGACCATGCCGATGACGCCGTACACCATGGTGTAGCCCACGGCGATCAGGCCATAGATCATGCCCAGCACCAGTCCGTTGATGATTTGCTGAGCCAGTATGTGCAGATCCATGACCCGGTCCCCGCTGCTTACTTGGCTACCTTGGCGTACGTGCCGTCATCCTTGTACTGGTAGACCACGTAGTCGGCCACCGTCAGGTCGCCGTTGGCGTCCCAGGCCTTCTTGCCGAGCACGGTGTCTACCGGGTTGGCCTTGAGCCAGGCAGCCATGGCGGCGCCGGAGCTGGACTTGGCGCTCTTCAGGGCAGCAGCTACAGTCTGCACGCCGATGTAGGTGTACATGGTGTAGCCGGCTGGCTCAAAGCCGCTGGCACGGAACTTCTGCACCACGGCCTTGCCGATGGGGTTGTCGCGCGGATCGTCGCCAAAGGTGATCAGCACACCCTTGAGTGCCGCATTGCCGCCCGCCGCGGTGGCAAAGGATGCATCCACCGCGCCGTCGGCAGACATGAAGGTGGTGGTCAGACCCTGCTCGCGGATCTGGCGCAGCAAGGTACCGGCTTCGGCCGACAAGCCGCCAAAATAGATCAGGTCGGGGTTGGTGGATTTGATCTTGGTGACCAGGGCGTTGAAGTCCTTTTCGCCGCGGGTCAGGCCTTCGTACAGCACTTCCTTCACGCCGCGCTTGCCCAGCTGCGCCTTGGTGGCATCCACAATGCCCTGGCCGTAGGTGTCCTTGTCATGGACCATGGCAATGCGCTTGGCCTTGAGCTTGTCGACGATGTAGTTGGCAGCGATCACGCCTTGCTGGTCGTCACGTCCGCACACGCGCATGATTGATGGCAGCTTGCGGTCGGTGACCTTGGGGTTGGTGGAGGCAGGGGTGACCATCAGCATGTCGGCCTCGGCATACACCTCGGAAGCAGGCATGGTGCTGGAGGAGCAGAAGTGGCCCACCACGGCTGCAACCTTATCCTTCTCAATCAGGCGCGAGGCCACGGCCACCGCCTGCTTGGGTTCGCAGGCATCGTCACCAAACACCAGCTCGACCTTCTTGCCATTGATGCCGCCCGCCGCATTGATGTCGTCGGCTGCCATCTGGGCACCCTTCTTCATTTCCTCACCATAGGAGGCGGCGCCTCCGGTCATCGGGCCGGCCACTGCAATCTTGACGTTCTGCGCCCAGGCGCCGGACGTCATGGCAAACGCTGTGAGCAGCGCTGCACCCACCAGAGACTTCTGAATATGCAATTTCATCGTTGAGACCTCATGTTGTTGAATGCTCGTTGCCAGCGAGCGGTTAGGCAGGGGGGAAGCAAATGCGGCTGCTAGACGTCGAAGCGCACGCCCTGGGCCAGCGGCAACTGGTTGGAGTAGTTGATGGTGTTGGTGGCGCGGCGCATGTAGGCACGCCAGGCGTCCGAGCCCGACTCGCGACCGCCGCCGGTTTCCTTTTCACCACCAAAGGCGCCGCCGATCTCG
The DNA here is from genome assembly GCF_038784515.1 of Rhodoferax sp. GW822-FHT02A01. NCBI lineage: Bacteria > Pseudomonadati > Pseudomonadota > Betaproteobacteria > Burkholderiales > Comamonadaceae > Rhodoferax > Rhodoferax sp. GW822-FHT02A01. Next base: position 3,011,957 of record NZ_CP152376.1, on the reverse strand, counting down.
GCGCCGGAGGTGCCGATGTTCACGTTGGCAATACCGCAGTCCGAACCACTGCTGGAAAGGAACTGCTCGGCCTCGCGCAGGTTCAAGGTGAAGATGGCCGAGGACAGGCCCTGGGGCACGGCGTTCTGCAGGGCGATGGCCTCGTCCAGCGTGGTGTAGGACAGCACATACAGGATGGGCGCAAAGGTTTCGTGGCAGACCACCGCAGTCTGTGCCGGCATTTCCACGATGGCGGGCGTCACGTAGTAGCCGCCAGCGAACTGCGGTTGCAACACGCGCTCGCCACCGGTGACCAGACCACCCTGCTCCGCTGCCTGAGCCAGGGTCGCCTGCATATTGTCGAAGCTGGCCTTGTCGATCAGCGGTCCCACCAGGGTTCCGGCCTCCAGTGGTGACCCGATGGGCAGCTTGGCATAGGCACTCTTGAGCTGGGCCACCAGCTGGGCGCGCACGCTTTCGTGCACGATCAGGCGGCGCGTGCTGGTGCAGCGCTGGCCAGCGGTACCCACGGCCGCAAACAGGATGCCGCGCACCGCCATGTCCAGATCCGCCGAAGGCGCCACGATGACGGCGTTGTTGCCGCCCAGCTCGAGCAGGCTGCGGCCAAAGCGTTGTGCCACGCGTGGCCCCACTTCGCGGCCCATGCGGGTGCTGCCGGTGGCGGAGATCAGCGCCACCTTGGGGCTGTCCACCAGCACCTGGCCCACGTCGCGCAAGCCGACCACCACCTGCAACAAGCCCGCCGGTGCCTTGCCGCCGTTGGCGCTGTAACGCTGCAGGGCCCGCCCGAACAAGGCCTGGCAGGCCAGAGCGGTCAGAGGCGTCTTCTCGGACGGCTTCCACACCACGGCGTTGCCACAGACGATGGCCAGGGCGGTGTTCCAGGACCACACCGCTACCGGGAAATTGAAGGCAGTGATGACCCCCACCACGCCCAAGGGGTGCCAAGTTTCCATCATGCGGTGGCCGGGACGCTCGGACGCGATGGTCAGTCCGTACAACTGGCGTGACAACCCCAGAGCAAAGTCGCAGATGTCGATCATCTCCTGCACTTCCCCCAGCCCTTCGGACAGGATCTTGCCGGCCTCCAGGGACACCAACCGCCCCAGTTCGGCCTTGGCGGCGCGCAGCTCGTCACCCAGCAGGCGGATCAGCTCACCGCGCGCCGGCGCCGGCACCTGGCGCCACTCCAGAAAGGCCGCCTGGGCTGCGTCTATGACGGCTCCGACCTGCGCGGGGGTATGCGGTGTGATCCCGCCCAGCAAGCTGCCGTCAATGGGCGAATGCACGGCCAGACTGCCACCGGCATACTGGTCGGCAGGCACTCCCAGGGACTGCATCAGGGGGGGTAACAGGGTATTGACTTCAGACATTCAGGGTTCTCCGTTCGTGTTGCACATTTCCATTATGCACAAATGTTTCCGATAGTGTATATTTTCCATGAATTTAAATTACTCTTCGAATTTATGCAAAAAGTTGATGTTTTGATCGTCGGCGGGGCTGCTGTGGGCAGTGCAGCAGCCTATTTCCTGGCCTCACAAAGTGACTTCAAGGGCTCGGTGATGGTGTTGGAGCAGGATTTTTCCTATGAGAAATGCGCCACTGCCCTGTCTGCCGCGTCCATACGCCATCAGTTCTCCACGCCGCAGAACATCCAGCTGTCGCAGTTCGGCAGCCAATTCCTGAAGCACATAGGCGACTACCTGGCGGTCGATGGCGACGTGCCAGATGTAGGGTTCCACGAAGACGGCTACCTGTTCCTGGCCACCGAAGCCGGGCGGGAAGTGCTGCAGTCCAACCACCGCATCCAGAAGGCGCAGAACGTGGACGTGGCGCTGCTCACGCCCGAGGAGCTGCGCACCCGCTACCCCTGGATGCAGGTGGACGATCTGGTGGCTGGCTCGCTCGGGCTTTCGGGCGAAGGCTGGATGGACGCCTATGGCCTGATGCGCGGACTGCGGCGCAAGGCGATGGCGCTGGGCGCGCAGTACAAGGAGGCCCGGGTCACCGCCCTACAGCGCGAAGGCCACCGCATCGTGGCGGCCACGCTGTCGGACGGCAGCTCGGTGGCCTGCGGCACCGTCATCAATACCGCCGGAACGGGCGCAGCAGCCCTGGCGCGCAGCGCAGGCATTGCGCTGCCGGTGGAGGCGCGCAAACGCAGCGTGTTTTACTTCACCACCAGCGCCCAGCTGGACAACTGCCCCATGGTGATAGACCCCAGCGGCGCCTACTTCCGCCCCGAGGGCAAAGGCTTCATCTGTGGCGTGGCGCCTGCGCCCGAAGACGACCCCGAGTGTTATGACTTTGACGTGCAGCACACGCTGTTTGACGAGGTGCTGTGGCCCACGTTGGCCGCGCGCGCGCCTGCCCTGGAGGCCCTGCGGGTGCAACGCAGCTGGGCCGGCCATTACGACATGAACACACTGGACCACAACGTGATCCTGGGCGCCCATCCGGAGGTGGACAATCTGCTGTTTGCCAACGGCTTCAGCGGGCACGGCATGCAGCAATCTCCCGCCGTGGGGCGGGCGCTGTCGGAACTGGTGACCTATGGCGGCTACCGCACGCTGGACCTGCAGGCCTTTGGCTGGGAGCGTGTGCTGAAGAACCAGCCTTTGTACGAAATCAACGTGGTCTGACGAGGAACGCATCCATGACAACAACCCTGAGCGGCGGCCAGCTGCTCGTGCAACAACTGCAAACCCATGGCGTGGCCCATGTCTTCTGCGTCCCCGGTGAAAGCTACCTGGCGGTGTTGGATGCGCTGCACGATGCAACATCCATCGCGGTGACCGTGTGCCGCCAGGAAGGTGGTGCGGCCATGATGGCCGAAGCCCACGGCAAGCTCACTGGACAGCCCGGCATCTGCATGGTGACCCGGGGACCGGGTGCCACCAATGCGTCGGCCGGCATCCACATCGCCATGCAGGACGCCACGCCCATGATTCTGTTCGTGGGCCAGATCGAGCGCGGCATGCGCGAACGCGAAGCCTTTCAGGAAGTGGACTACCGCGGCGTGTTCGGCAAGCTGGCCAAGTGGGTCACCGAGATCGACGACGTGGCCCGCATCCCCGAGCTGGTGTCGCGCGCCTTCCATATCGCCACTTCGGGCCGTCCCGGACCGGTAGTGATCGCCTTGCCGGAAGACATGCTGACCGAACTGGTGGAACAGCCGCAAGCAACGCGTGCACCGCGCGCATTTGCCACCATTGAAGCCAGCCCCAGCGCTGCGCAGCTGCAGCAGTTTGCCCAGCTGCTGGCGCAGGCCCAGAAACCCATGCTGGTGCTGGGCGGTAGCCGCTGGTCGGCAGAAGCGGCGCAGCGGGTGGCCGACTTCGCCGCAGCCTGGCAGCTGCCGGTGGGCTGCTCGTTTAGGCGCCAGATGCTGTTTGCGGGCGAACACGCCTGCTACGCCGGTGACATCGGTCTGGGCATCAATCCCAAACTGCTGGCGCGCCTGCAAGAGGCCGACCTGATCGTGTTGCTGGGCGGACGCATGTCGGAAGTCCCCTCGCAAAGCTACACACTGCTGGGCATCCCGGTGCCGCAGCAGACCCTGGTGCACGTGTACCCGGACCCGGACGAGCTCAACCATGTGTACCAGGCGGACCTGGCCATTACGGCGTCACCCCAGGGCTTTGTGCAGGAGCTGGCCCGCCTTTCGCCGCCGACTGCGCGTGTGTGGTCGGCATGGACAAAAGCCATACACGCCGACTACCTGGCCTGGAGCGATGTGAATGACCGCACGCACCCGGGCGCGCTACAGATGGGGCCGGTCATGGCGCACCTGCGGGAGGTGTTGCCGCAGGATGTGATCCTGTGCAACGGTGCGGGCAACTTTGCCATCTGGTTGCACCGCTTCTGGCGCTTTCGCCAGTACGGCACGCAGCTGGCGCCCACCAGCGGCAGCATGGGCTACGGTCTGCCCGCCGCAGTCGGTGCGCAGCGGCTCTACCCGGAACGCACCGTGGTCTGCTTTGCCGGCGACGGCGACTTCATGATGCACGGCCAGGAGCTGGCCACCGCGGTGCAGTACGGGTTGCCAATCATCATCATCCTGCTGGACAACGGCATGTACGGCACCATCCGCATGCACCAGGAGCGCAACTACCCAGCGCGCGTGTACGCCACCGAACTGCAGAACCCCGACTTTTGCGCACTGGCGTTTGCCTATGGCGCCCATGGTGAGCGGGTGGAGCGCACCGAGCAGTTTGCCCCGGCGCTGGAGCGTGCCCGCCAGAGTGGCAAACCTGCGCTGCTGCATTGCCTGATAGACCCGCAGGCCATCACCCCCAGCGCCACGCTCGACAGCCTGCGCGCCCAGGGTCTGGCGCAGCAGGCAGCACGATGACGGCCGAAGCCCCCCTGCACTGCGACTACCTGGTCATAGGCGGCGGCATTGCGGGCGCATCGGTTGCCTATTGGCTGGCACCCCACGGCCAGGTGGTGGTACTGGAGCGCGAGTCGCAGCCCGGCTACCACTCCACCGGCCGCTCGGCCGCGTTGTTTGAGGAAGCCTACGGCACCCCGCAGGTGAACCGGCTGGCCCACGCCAGCCTGGCCTTTCTGCAGGCCCCGCCCAGCGGATTTTGCGAGGTGCCTCTGCTGGCGCCACGCGGCGCGCTGACGATTGCCGAACACGATCAGCAAGCCGAGTTGCAGCAGTGCTGGGACCGCCTGCGCAGCATTACGCCGCGCGCCGAGCTGCTGAGCGCAGAGCAAGCCTGCGCCCTGGTGCCGGTGCTGCGCCCCGAAAAAATCCTGGGAGCGGTATTGGACCCCGACGCCCAAGACATGGATGTGGATGCGCTACATCAGGGCTATCTGCGCGGCCTGACGCGTGCCGGCGGCAAGCTGGTCTGCAACGCAGAAGTGACTGTGCTGCAGCAGCGAAACGGGTTGTGGCTGGTTCAGGCCGGTGGCAGGCATTACCAGGCCGCAGTGGTGATCAACGCCGCTGGCGCCTGGGCCGACCAGATCGCGCAGTTGGCCCAGGTGCCGCCCATAGGCTTGCAGCCCTGCCGCCGTTCGGCCCTGCTGTTTGCACCGCCCGAAGGCGTGCCCACGCGGCACTGGCCCATGGTCTTTGGCATCCGCGAAGACTGGTACTTCAAGCCCGACGCCGGGCTGCTGCTGGGCTCCCCTGCCAACGTCGATCCGGTGGAGCCTCAGGACGTGCAACCTGAAGAACTGGACATTGCCATGGCGATGTATGCCATCGAGGCCATCACCACCATGCAAATCCGCCGCCCCAGCCGCACCTGGGCCGGCCTGCGGTCGTTTGTGGCCGATGGCGATCTGGTGGGCGGGTTTGATCCCCAGGCACCGGGCTTCTTCTGGGTCGCTGCCCAGGGCGGCTATGGCGTCATGACCTCACCCGCCATGGGCGAGGCCTGCGCTGCACTGGCGCGCGGGCTGGATCTGCCTGCGCATCTGAAAGCCTGCGGGCTGGACGCTGCCATGCTGTCGCCCGCGCGCTTGCCACATCGGCGATGATCCGGGCTTTGCGCATTGCGCAGGCTCTGCTCCATCATTCATGACTTTTCGCCGCTTTGGAAACCTGGTGCCGCTGTTGGCCGTGCTGGGTTCCGTCACTGCTCTGGGTATTGGCACTTCGTTTGCCAAACAGCTTTTCCCCCTCGTGGGTTCCTTGGGTACCACCGCGCTGCGCGTGGGCTTCTCCGCGTTGTTGCTGCTGATGCTCTGGCGCCCCTGGCGCTGGAAACTCGCACGCGCCGATGCCAAGGCCGTGCTGCGCTACGGCGTGGCGCTGGGGCTGATGAACCTGATGTTCTACATGTCGCTGCGGACCATTCCCTTCGGGCTGGCCGTGGCGATCGAGTTCAGCGGCCCCTTGTGCGTGGCCATGTACGCGTCGCGCAGGCCGGTGGATTTCCTGTGGCTGCTGCTGGCGGTTTGCGGTCTGGCGCTGCTGCTGCCGTGGAACCCGGGTACCGCGCCGCTGGACCCGGTGGGCGTGCTGTTTGCACTAGGTGCGGCAGTGCTGTGGGGCGCCTACATCGTGTTTGGCAAGCGCCTGGGGCATTTGCATGCGGGGCAGTCGGTGGCTTTGGGTCTGAGCGTCGCGGCGCTGGTGGTGGTGCCCATTGGGGTGTGGAACGCAGGCGCCGCGCTGCTGCAGCCGCAACTGCTGCTCTACGGCGTGGGCGTGGCTGCCGTGTCCAGCGCCATTCCCATTTCACTGGAGATGGTTGCCCTTAAACGCCTGCCCAAGAGCGCCTTTGGCATCATGACCAGCATGGAGCCGGCCGTGGCGGCGCTGCTGGGCCTGCTGGTGCTGGGAGAACATTTGAGCGCACTGCAATGGCTGGCGATCGTTCTGACCATGCTGGCGGCTGCGGGCAGCGCATTTACTGCGCCAAAGCAAGTTCCTGCGATTTCAGCGGCCCAGGCGGTGGTCCAGTGATTAAACTTTGGTCAGACTTTTCCCACTTTTACCTGGAGTTTTGAACATGAGCATTAACACGGTTGGCATCATCGGTGCGGGCACCATGGGCAACGGCATTGCGCAGGCCTGCGCCGTGTCGGGCATCAACGTCGTGATGGTGGATATTTCGGATGCGGCGGTCAGCAAAGGCCTGGCCACCATCAGCTCCAGCCTGGAGCGCCTGATCAAGAAGGAAAAACTCACCCCCGAGCAGCGCGATGCCGCCTTGAGCCGCATCAAGATCAGCACCCAGTACGACGACCTCAAGAGTGCCCAGTTGGTGATCGAGGCTGCCACTGAGAACTACGACCTCAAGGTCAAGATCCTCAAGCAGATTGACGCGCTGGTCGGCGCCGAGGTGATCATCGCCTCCAACACCTCGTCCATATCCATCACCAAGCTTGCCGCCGTCACTGGCCGGCCAGACCGATTCATCGGCATGCACTTCTTCAACCCGGTGCCGCTCATGGCCCTGGTGGAGATCATCCGCGGCCTGCAGACCAGCGATGCCACCCACGCAGCCGTGCAGGCTCTGGCGCAGGCATTGGGCAAGTCGCCCATCACGGTGAAGAATGCGCCGGGCTTTGTGGTCAACCGCATCCTGGTGCCCATGATCAACGAGGCCTTCTTTGTGCTGTCTGAAGGACTGGCCACTGCCGAAGACATTGACGCCGGCATGAAGCTGGGCTGCAACCAGCCCATAGGCCCGCTGGCGCTGGCCGACATGATTGGTCTGGACGTGTGCCTGGCGGTGATGGAGGTCTACCTCAATGAATTCGGCGACAGCAAGTACCGCCCTTGCCCTTTGCTGAAGGAAATGGTGGCTGCCGGCCACCTGGGCCGCAAGACCGGACGGGGCGTCTACACCTACTGATCCGATGTCCCCGGCGCGCCGCGCGGCGCCAATGGCGTTATGCTGCGCGCCTATGAAAACCGAAATCATCCCGTTGGACACCAGGCAAGTCGCAGAACTTGCCCGGCATGACGTCGAAATGGCCCTCGCGGAAGACGTGGGCCATGGCGACCTGACTGCCAATCTGATAGACCGCGCCAAAACCGCCCGCGCCCGCATCATCGCCCGCGAAGATGCCGTAGTGTGCGGATTGCCCTGGGTCAAGGCTGCCCTGACCGCTCTGGACCCCAAGGTGCACCTGACCATGCATCTGGAAGAAGGCCAGCGCTGCAGCGCCAACCAGACCGTGCTCGAAATGGAGGGCTCGGCCCGCGCCTTGCTCACGGCAGAGCGCACGGCCCTCAACTTCCTGCAGATGCTCAGCGCCGTGGCCACCAAAACAGCACAGTACGTGGCCGCCGTGCAAGGCACCGGTACGCAGATCGTGGACACCCGCAAGACCCTGCCGGGCCTGCGGCTGGCACAGAAGTACGCGGTGCGCATAGGCGGAGGTGCCAACCACCGCATCGGCCTGTTCGACGCCATCCTGATCAAGGAAAACCACATCGCCGCAGCCGGCGGTGTAGCCCAGGTGCTGGCCAAGGCCAAGGGGCATTCGGCAGGCGCCGCCTTCATCCAGATCGAAGTAGAAACCCTGGACCAATTGCGTGAAGCGCTGGAGCACGACGCCACCATGGTGTTGCTCGACAACATGAACCTGCCCACCCTGCGTGCGGCGGTGGAGCTAAACCGCACCGTGGGCACACCACGCAAGATCGGTCCTGCCATTCTGGAGATATCCGGGGGTGTCACGCTGGAGGGCCTGCGCGAACTGGCAGAGACCGGGGTGGACCGCATCTCGATCGGCACGCTGACCAAGGACGTTCGGGCTACCGACTATTCCATGCGCTTTGACGCACTCTGAGGCGCACCATGAGCACCACAACAATCGGCCAGCCGCTAAGCGTGGCCTATGAAATCCCCGACTTCTCAGTAGCCGCCGTTTCGGGCACTACCAAGATTCAGCACGCCTGGGCCCGCGTTCCCGTGGAGCCCAGTGCCGCCGAGCGCAAGGCGCTGATGGCCCACATCGCCGAGTTGCTGCGCGCGCGCGACGCAGTACTGGTGTCGCACTACTACGTACATCCGGACCTGCAGGACCTGGCCGAACAGACCGGCGGCATCGTGAGCGACTCGCTGGAGATGGCCCGCTTCGGGCGCGACCACAAAGCCCGCACGCTGGTGGTGGCCGGCGTGCGCTTCATGGGTGAGACTGCCAAGATCCTCTCGCCCGAGAAGACCATCATCGTCCCCGAGATGGAGGCCACCTGTTCGCTGGATCTGGGCTGCCCAGTGGAGCAGTTCAGCGCATTTTGCGACCAGCACCCGGACCGCACCGTGGTGGTGTATGCCAACACCAGTGCCGCTGTAAAGGCACGCGCCGACTGGATGGTGACCTCCGGTTGCGCACTGGATGTGGTCAACCACCTCACCGCGCAGGGCAAGAAGATTCTGTGGGCGCCGGACCGGCATCTGGGCGCCTACATTCAGCGCGAGACCGGCGCCGACATGGTGATGTGGAATGGCTCATGCATCGTGCATGACGAGTTCAAGGCCTTCGAGCTCGAAGGCCTCAAGGCGGCGCATCCGCAGGCAAAAATACTGGCCCATCCGGAGAGCCCCTCCTCGGTGCTGGCGCTGGCGGATGCCATCGGCTCCACCTCCGGCATTCTCAAGGCAGCACGCGAGATGGATGCCCGTGAATTCATCGTGGCCACCGACAACGGCCTGATGCACAAACTGCGCACGCTCAACCCGGACAAGGTGTTCATCGAAGCGCCTACCGCTGGCAACAGTGCCACTTGCAAGAGCTGCGCACATTGCCCCTGGATGGCCATGAACAGCCTGCAAGGGCTGGCCCAGGTACTGGAGAGCAACAGCAACCACATCGCAGTCGATCCAGCCTTGGGGCTGCAGGCACGCAAGTGCATTGACCGCATGCTGGACTTCACCGCAAACAAGGCGAACCCACAAGCCGCAGCAGGCTTGGTCCCCAACATCGGCGCTGCCTGAAGCGCAAGGCATTTCATGAAACACCATTCCTTTGACGTGCTGATCGTCGGCAGCGGTCTGGCCGGCCTGAGCGCCGCACTGCAGTTGCCCAGTCACCTGCGCGTGGCCCTGATCACCAAGGGCGAACTCAACGAGGGCGCCAGTGCCTGGGCCCAGGGCGGCATCGCCGCCGTCATGGCGGACACCGACAGCTTTGACGCACATGTGAGCGATACGCTCACCGCAGGTGCGGGGTTGTGTGACGTGGAGGCGACCCAGTTCGTGGTGGAGAACGCACCGCAATCCATCCGCTGGTTGATGGAGCTGGGCGTGCCGTTTACCGAAGAAGACGGCGCCCTGCACCTGACCCGTGAAGGCGGGCACAGCGAAAGACGCATCGTGCATGTGACCGATGCCACCGGCGCTGCCGTGCAGAAGACGCTGATTCAAAAGGTACTGCAAGCCGACAACATCACCGTGTTCAACCACCACATGCTGGTGGACCTGATCACCCATCAGAAGATGGGCAAAACCGGCCAGCAGTGTGTGGGGCTGTATGCGCTGGACGGTGTGCGGGACATGGTAGACACCTTCAGCGCACCGCACACCATTCTGGCCACGGGCGGCGCGGGCAAGGTCTATCTCTACACGACCAACCCCGACACCGCCACTGGCGACGGCATTGCATCCGCCTGGCGCGCGGGTTGCCGCGTGCAGAACATGGAGTTCATCCAGTTCCACCCCACCTGCCTGTACCACCCCGAGGCCAAGTCCTTCTTGATCAGCGAGGCGGTGCGGGGCGAAGGCGGACTGCTGCGCCTGCCCAATGGTGAGCGATTCATGCCCGCACACGACCCGCGCGCAGAACTCGCGCCACGCGATGTGGTGGCACGTGCCATCGACTACGAGATGAAGAAACACGGGCTGGACTGCGTCTACCTGGACATCACCCACAAGGGCCGCGCATTCCTGCAGGAGCACTTCCCCAACATCCTGGAGCGCTGCGCCCAATTGGGCATTGACATTAGCAACCAGCCGATCCCGGTGGTGCCTGCAGCCCATTACACCTGCGGCGGCGTGATCACCGACCTGTCGGGCCGCACCGACCTCCAGGGCCTGTACGCCATTGGCGAGACGGCCTGCACTGGCCTGCACGGCGCCAACCGGCTGGCCAGCAACTCCCTGGTGGAATGCATGGTGTTTGCGCGCTCGGCCACCCAAGCCATAACCCAGTCTGCACTGCCCCAGCCCGGCGCCCTGCCCGCCTGGGATGACAGCCAGGTAACCGACGCCAACGAGGCGGTGGTGATCTCGCACAACTGGGACGAGTTGCGCCGCTTCATGTGGGACTACGTGGGCATTGTGCGCACCAATAAACGGCTGGAACGCGCTGCCCACCGCATTGCGCTGCTGCACTCCGAGATCCAGGAGTACTACGCCAACTTCCATGTGAGCCGCGATTTGCTGGAGTTGCGCAACTTGCTGCAGGTGGCTGACCTGATCGTGCAATCCGCACGGCTGCGGCATGAAAGCCGCGGCTTGCATTTCAGTCTGGACTATCCCGACAAGCTGGAGCAGGCGCTACCCACCATCCTGTCGCCGATGTTTGGCAAGTCTTAAGACTCTCCGTCCGCTCCAGTACGACCAACCGCCTCACCGCTACTGCGCATATTTGGCGGGATCAGTCGGCTTGGTGCGCTGACGAAAGAAAGCATCTTGCGACGCCTTGTAATGCTTGACAGTCTCGCGTGTGAGCCATCTGTTTTGCGAATTGAGATATTCCGGTCGCCTGGAATTCCTGACCATCAACGCATCAATCTTCTTGATGACCCGTCGCCCCCAATCGGTACGCGGACAAGCAAAACCAACCAGCGGTCCGGTGGAGCCGGCGATGGGCAGCGCCCGTAGACCTGAGGCTTTCAACTCGGGGCTGCGGGCCTGCTGGTACGCCAGGATGAAGTCGTATTCCAAGGTGTAATCCGCCCTGTTGAGCATCAGCATCTTGAGGGTGCTGGCTCCCGAGTCGGATCGAATCGCATTGCTGATGCCCAGCGTAGGACCACGCCGCCTCAAATAGGCGTCAGCGAGTGGTCCATAGCTTCTTTGTGGCTCGATGATTCCACGCACGTCGGCCCTGCCCAACAGAGACTCCAGCAATACCTCTCCAAGGGCGTTCATTGGGATCCTGGAGATGGCTTCGGGACGCACGATCAACTGAAGCGGCACAAGCTGATACATCAGCGAGTAATACGCAAATGTCTCACGCTCGGGGGTCATGAGCACTCCGGCGAAGCACGACTCCACACCACCCGACAAATTGGCCAGACCGCGCGGGATGGTCACCTCAACAAAGTCGTGCTCCACTTCAGGCCAATCATCTGTCACCAGTTGGATGACCTTGTCAAAAATGCCTTCGGTGGGTTTGCCATTGACCAATATGAATCCGGGCGGAACGTCCTGCACCATCCACAGCATGCGGGGCTTCTCTGCCGCACCAGACTTCAGAGGAATCTGCAAACAAATAAACAGGCACAGACCAATCAACAACCGCCACGAATTCGGAGTAGGTCTCGACAAACGAATGGATATCAAACTGTGCATGGAGTGCTTCCCTGAAAACGCAATGACTGCATTAGAGGCCTTGGCACGTTGGACCAATGTAAAACCAGCTTAATGGATATTCATGCGCCCTGACCGACTTCTGCGTCTGCAGGGCCGGACTTTCATCGCCAGTTCCGACTCAACTGCTAAGCGCTTTTTACAGTAGCGCGAGCGGCAATCTCCTTTAATTCGTCGGTCGCTTCGGGTTCGATTTGGTCGGGTGCGATGAACGCCCCATCTGCCTTTCTGAAGGTTGTGCCAGTCCTGCTTGACGCACTGATGCATCCACCAATCCGGAGGCGTCAAACCCCATCTCGAGGCAGGAGGACAAAGTACCAACGCGTTCTCCTCTTAAGGAACAGAACATGAAGTCAGAAACATTGCCTATGCAAACCCAAGCCAAGGTATTGGGCAGCCGCTACAAGAAAACACTTTTCTATAGCATCATCTTTCTGACGGCAGGCACCTTTCTATTCGGATGGAATACAGCGGAAACCGAGAAGACAAATGTACTGACCGAATTACGCTCACACGGCGACGAGATGCAAATCCTGCTGGCCAGTACGCTGGACGTCGCCAAGTCACATATCCACGTGATGCGCCATATTGCCGAGACGCGCCTGGACAACCCGGAGCTGACGGACACGGGTTATTCGGCAAGAATTGCCAGCGCGTCGTTGGGCTCACCTGAGGACTCACCGTGGGACAACGCCCGAAGCAGTTTGCGTAAGCACATTGGCTCGATCACCATCAATCCCCAGGCGAAACTGAATCAAGAGACGTTCAAGCGCGACGTGTCGGCCATCAGCAGTTCCATTTTCCAGGCGGATGGAATGCATGAGTACCACAGGTTTTTTCAGAGGAGTCATTACTATGACGCACAGAAGCAATGGTGGCTTACGTATCCCGCTCAGTCGCGGCAGGAGCTGCTGAAGACAACGGATACCAACAGCATTTCAGCGGCCATTGATACGATATTTGACGCCAGTGGCATCCGCCCGCTGGTTACTGCGGGACCAATCAACAACCCCAAGCGTGCCGATATATGGACGGATCCCTATTGGGATGCCTTGGGGGCAGGCATGACGGTTACGCTTCTTGCGCCCGTGTACTCCAATGACAATTACATCGGGGTGCTGTGTGCCGACGTGACCCTCAGCATACTGAACAATGTCCTGTCAGAACGACCTCTTGAAATCGGAAGAGCCTTCGTCGTGAATGACTCGGGAGTCATATTGGCAGACAGTGTCAGCACCAACAAAAAAACCGGCAGCATCGTTCATATTTCAGACCTGATCCCATCCACGCCACTGAAGCAGATTACGTCATCCGACAAATCGGAATACGTGGGCAGTGATGCCACCTGGTTCAAACTGCCCATTGATGGAACGAAATGGACATTGCTGCTGCAGGTGCCGGATGCCGAAGTGCATGCAAGGCTTGTGAAAAGGCTTGCACCCACTCTGGCACTTCCGCTTGCATCCGTGCTTTGCCTGTTCGCGCTGGCCTTTATCCAAAACAAAAAATATGTGCTTCCCGCAATGTTGCTGGCTGACTACTTCGATCGGCTGAACGCGAATAGAAATCCCAACAAACCCAAGGTTCCATCCATCTGGACCCACACGTTTGATCAGGTGGAGCGCGCTGCCAGGGAACGCGAGAAGATCAGATCGGAAATGGCTGCGAAGAACCAGATCTACTCCAAGGGTCTGGCCTCGACTTCCCTGTTGCTCAAACTGATCGGCAAGTCCATTGACAATCTGCAGCGCATATACGAAGGAGCCACATTTGAAGCTCTAAAAATTTGCGAGGCGAATTACGTCACCATCTTTCTCATCCGTGAAAACGTCATCAGTCTGGCCTCTGCCGCGCCTGAACGCTCGCACAAGACGCATGCATTGTCAAAGGCCTTCCCCACGAAGATACCTGCCCGATCGTTCTGCTCCGACTTGCGCGTGGGCGATGTTCTGCAATTTGACATGTTGAATGATGTATCCGTAACCAACGACCCCATATTGGAAAAACTGCATTCCGCGGGTAACGGTAGATTGCTGGCATTGCCACTGAACCATGAAGATAACGTGGCTGGATTGTTGTGCGCGATGAAACCGGTCGGCCAGATATTTACCGACGACGAGGTGCGTCTAGTGTCTCTGCTGTGTGATCAGGTGATGATCGCCGACAGGATGTCACGGCTGTTCTTGGGTATACAGAGTGCGCAATTGGTTGCAGAGAACGCGACACGCGCCAAGTCCGATTTTCTGGCCAACATGAGCCACGAAATCCGCACACCAATGAACGCCATCATTGGCCTTTCGGGACTTGCACTGAAGAACGCTTCTCCCGCACGCGTTCACGACTATCTGGTCAAGATCAAGAACTCGGGGGAGCACCTGCTTGGCATCATCAACGACGTACTGGACCTCTCAAAAATTGAGGCGGGTCGACTGGAAATTGAGCACGTTCCCTTTGAGCTGGAAGGGGTGATAGAGAACGTGGTCAATCTCATCGCTGAAAAGGCTGATGTCAAGGGGCTGGAATTGCTTTGCAGCGTGGAGCGCAATGTACCGGGAACGTTGATTGGCGACCCGTTGCGCCTGGGTCAAATCCTGGTCAACTACGCCACCAACGCGGTCAAGTTCACGCAAAGAGGACAGATTCGTATCCATGTCCAATTGGCGCAGGCGACGGCCACAGAAGCCGTGGTGCGCTTTGAGGTCAGTGACAGCGGCATAGGATTGAAGGAAGAGCAATTGCCCAAACTATTCCAGAGCTTTACGCAGGCCGACAGTTCCACCACACGCCAATATGGTGGCACCGGCTTGGGGCTGGCCATCAGCAAAAGACTGGCCGAGGGCATGGGCGGTGAAGTGGGCGTCTCCAGCAGATATGGCAAGGGCTCCACTTTCTGGTTTACCGCAAGACTGGGAATCGTCGCCAACAGTCGTCACTCCATGCCTGCGCTGACCATTGACCTGCACGGAAGGCGCGTGCTGGTGGTCGACGACAACAAGGATGCAGCACAGATTCTTCTCAACATACTGGGTGAAGTGGGCTTTGCTACGCGTCATGCTGACAGCGGTGAATCTGCATTGCAGATGATCAAGGCCGCCCACTCCATAGGTCAGCCGTTTGATTACGTGTTGATCGATTGGCTTATGCCTGGGATGGATGGGCTGGAAACCATTCGTGCCATCAAGGCGTTGCAACTTCAGCAGCTTCCTTTCATCCTCATGGTTACGGCGTACAGGCGCCAGGAGTTGGTCAAGAGCGCCGAGCTGCTGGGTGTGGAGTACGTTCTTGCCAAACCAGTGAATGGCTCCACGTTAGTGGACACCATGATGCAGCTCACGGGCAACGCTGTACCGTCGATCAGACTGCAGCACTCCAGCGTCATCAAGAAGGGGAACGAACTCGAAGCTGCATTGCGGGCCGTGCGCGGTGCCCGCATCCTGCTGGTGGAAGACAACGTACTCAATCAACAAGTGGCAATCGAATTGTTGACCGATGCTGGCTTTGAAGTGGATATGGCCGCAGACGGTCGTGCTGCCCTTGACCGCGTGGAAGAAAGTGTGGAACTACAAAGGCCCTACGACCTGGTGCTCATGGATATGCAAATGCCCGTGATGGACGGCGTCACGGCCTCACAGCACCTGCGCCAGCGCCACAGTGCCCAGGAGTTGCCCATTGTGGCCATGACCGCCAGTGCCATGCAGGCGGACCGCGATCGCTGCCTTGCGGCCGGCATGAATGACTTTGTCACCAAACCCATCCTGCCTGCGCAGCTGTGGCAAAGCCTGTTGCGCTGGATTGCACCGCGGGAAGGCTTGGGTCAGACCAGCAAGCCAGCCCCATCAACGGATTCCATGCCGGATTCGGACCTGCCGCCTATTGAATTGCCGCTGCGCATTGCCGGGCTGGACATCGAGCGTGGCGTGGCGCTCATGGGTCAAAACCAGGGCCTGTATCTCAAGACGCTGAGAACATTCGCCTCCACCCAGAGCAGTGCCATGGACGAGATCCGCCTTTCGCTGCAATCCCAGCGCGTTGCCATCGCGGAGCGACAGGTCCATACCCTCAAAGGCCAAGCGGGCTATCTGGGTGCCGTGGATTTGTACGAGGCAACTGCCGAGCTGGAGACATTGCTGGGCAAAGGCAATGTGGAGTCCCACGAATTCGAGCTGTCACTGCATGCAACGACACAGCAACTCTCAGCGCTGATCGCGTCCGTGAATCGGGCTCTTCCGCCCATGCCGGAAGAAGTGCAGCGTCCACAAGATCAAGCCGTTCTGCCACAGGAACAAGCCACGGAGCTGATGCAGGACCTGGAGCACCTCGTAAAGAGCAACGACCCTTACGCACTGGAAATACTGGAGATGTACCGACAAACACTCAAGAGCTGCATGGAGGACAGCTTCGAAACATTTGAGACTGCATTGCAAAATTTCGATTTTGAAGCCGCAGCAACGCTGTTGGAGAGCGTTGCAAGCGGAAGCGACTCAGCCTAAATTGGCTTCATAAACAGACCGATGGTCAACACCACACCAATGCAGACAATGGCCACGCGCAGCACCTTTTCATTGACCCGGTGCAACGCCCAGGACCCCATGAGTCCACCCAATATGGCGCCTGAGCTCAGCACCACGGCTTCCAGCCAATGCACCTGGGGCGAGGTGATGAACAGCAAGACGGCTGAAGCATTCATGACGCTGGCCAATGCGTTCTTGGTTGCACCCGCATTGCGGGTGGGCAAGCCCGCCATGGTCAGCGCGGCCATCATGAGAATACCAATTCCGCCGCCGAAGTAGCCGCCATAAATGGCAATGCAGAACTGCGCAATACCGGCCCCCACCGTGCCCAGATGTGCAGAGCCGCTGCGGATCTTGCGAAAGAGACTTCCCCAGGCGAATACGGTTGTGGCAAACAGCACCAGCCAGGGTACCAGTCGGGCAAATACGCTGGAAGGCGTGTTGAGCAGAAGCAGGCCGCCCAGCGCCCCACCCAGGATACTGATGCCAAATAGCGCACGAAAGGAAAGCTTGCCTGCGCCGGTTACCAGCGCCCGTCCTGCCAGGCCTGAGGTCACTTGTCCTGGAAAGAGTGCAACCGTCGATGTAATGTTGGCCGCCAGCGGCGACATGCCAGAAATGATCAGCATGGGCAGTGTGACGAATGAGCCACCTCCGGCCAACGAGTTTTGCAAGCCAGCCCAGGCGCCCGCGATAAAGATAAGAGCAATCAACATAACGATTCCAAGGTTAGGGTTCCGTGCGCTGTCGGTGCGCAGGACTTACATCAGGCAATAGTCCACCGGCAACAGCGGGGGTGGAATTTCTTCCTCACCAAGCGCTTCCCGGACAGTGATTTCGATGCTTCGGCAAATGGCGTCCAGTGGCAGGTCGTTCGGAGAGCTTCCGAAAGGCTCCTCAATTTCATCGCCCAGTGCATCGAGTCCGAAAAAAGTGTATGCGACGATGGCAACCACTACCGGGGTCATGAATGTCAGCGTATCAACTAGGCCAAAGGGCAACAGCAGGCAATAAGCATAGGCCGTTCGGTGCAACAGCAGCGTGTAGGAAAACGGCACCGGAGTGCTGTTGATACGTTCGCACGAAGCAGCAGCGTTGGTCATGGCTGACAGGGTGCTGTCTATCTGGGCAACCACCTGCGGGTCTGCCAGCCCGGCGCGGCGCAGTGCACCAAGGTCCGCCCCCATGCGCATCATCAAGGCCGCACTGTGATTGCTGGCCTTGGCCACATCGGCCCACTCCTGCAGGCTGACAAATGCCTGGACTTCGGCGCCCGACGGCGTGCCCCGCAATTGCAGACGCAAGGCATGGCAGAACGCCACCGCCCGGTACAGCATGCGTGGGCGCAAATCTTCCTGACCAGGTGCGGGTGCATCCACGAGGTAGAGGCACTGGCGCGACAGATTGCGACAGCGCAGCAGCAACTCTCCCCACAGTTTGCGCGCTTCCCAATAGCGGTCATAGGCAGCGGTATTGCGAAAGCCCAGGAAGATGGCCAACGGCAATCCCATGAGTGAAAAGGGAATGGGCGACAGCGTGACCTTGAATTGAAAGAACATGCCATGGGTCACCGTGACCGCGGTTGCCAGTGCGATATTGAAAATCAGGATTTTGCTGATGCGCGGCAGTATGGAACCGCGCATCAGAAGAAACAGGTCAAGCCCGGTCGGTCGGTCTCGTACGATCATGCAGTATCCAGGCTTTCAGAAGAGGCTCCCTGTGCGGGCAAGAGGTGGATTCTAAGGGTTAACCCTTGATTTCTCGAGACATCTCTACAGGTTGCAGACGGGGCCTGCGTCAACTCTGGACGGCCATCGGCACTGCATCGCGCATGATGGAAACAAAGCGCTGTAGTCGCGACGGATAGAACTGCGCATGCGGATAGGTCAGGTAGACCGGCAACGGTGCCGCCTGCCACTGCGGCATCAGGTGCAGCAGGCGGCCTTGCGCGATATCGTCGGCGAGCAGCCACGCAGAGCCGACGCAGACCCCCAGTCCCAACAACGCCGCGCTGCGCAAGGCGTAGAGGTTGTCCGTGGTGAAGCGGGGACGAATAGGAACCTGCCGGACCTCCCCCGTCACGTTATGCCTGAGCACCACCTCGTTGCGGTAATAAGTCCCCAGAGCCAGCCAGGGTAGATGCGCCAGATCCCCAACCTCGGCCGGCAGCGCATCATCCAGCACGGAGGGCGCCGCAACGACGAAGCGCGGCACCTCGGACATCTTGATAGCCACCACCGCCGGATCCTTGGGCTCTCCCACCTGGACCGCGCAATCAATACCTGAGCCGATGTAGTCCTGCACGTCGTCCCGCAACAGCCATTCCACGGTGACTTGCGGGCACTCCTTCAAGAAGCGGGCCAGGGGCAGCACAAATTTCTCCTGTCCGAAGGCGTGGGGGACTGCCACGCGCAATTTGCCCTGGGGTTCCTTTTGCGTTCCGCGCAGGTCGGCCTCAAAAGCAGCCCAGCTTGCCAGCAGCTCCTTGGCTCGCTCGAAACAGCGCTCGCCGTCAACCGTCAGCCGCATGCCGTGTGTGGAGCGCTGCAGCAGACGCACGCCCAGATGCCGCTCCAGCGCCTGCAAGCGGCGACTGACCGTAGGCTGCGTGGCGTTCATCTGCGCAGCAGCTGCCGACAGGCTGCCGGACTCCACAATGCGCACAAAAGTACCCATGAGCAGCATGCTCATGTCTGCGTCTGCAGCGCCTGCGGCCATGAGACCCGATGTCTTGGTACCTATACGGTCAGTAGGAAATTTGCCACTCGTTTTCATACGTTCAATGTATAACAAATATGCTTGGCAACCTACTACCACCTTTCCTTCTTGGCTTTCACAATGCAGCCATGCTCCAAATATCCTGAAGGAAAAGACACATGTCGGTTATGCAACCATCGAATTTCAATAAAGGCCCAGCGCCTGGCAACGGTACACAACCAGCGGCTGAAGCCGAGCTTCCTGCAACGCTGGTACTGCTACTGGCCACCGGGGCGGGGCTCAGTGTGGCCTCTCTGTATTACAGCCAGCCCATGCTGGGCGTACTCGGCGATGAACTCAGCGCATCAACCCGCGCCATCGGCTGGGTACCCACGCTGACCCAACTGGGTTACGCCCTGGGACTTTTTCTTCTGGCGCCGCTGGGCGACCGGTTTGACCGCCGCAGCATCATTCTGGGCAAGGCTGCGCTTTTGGTGCTGGCCCTTTTGCTGGCTGCCCTGGCACCGTCCATACAAGTATTGCTCGTTGCCAGCCTGGCAATTGGAATCACTGCAACCATGGCACAGGACATCGTTCCTGCCGCTGCCACGCTGGCGCCCGTGGCGTATCGGGGACGGGTGGTGGGCACCGTCATGACCGGGTTGCTCCTGGGCATCTTGCTATCCCGGGTAGTGAGCGGCTTTGTGGCGGAGCACTTCAGCTGGCGCACCATGTTCTTTGCGGCGGCGGCCAGCGTTGCCGCCATTGGCGTGGCGGCCATGCGGGGACTGCCCCATTTCAAACCAACGACATCCCTACCCTACGCTGCCTTGTTGGGTTCATTGGGCAATCTATGGCGCCGCTACCCCGCCCTGCGCCGGGCTGCATTGGCCCAGGGTTTGCTGTCGGTAGCCTTTAGCGCATTCTGGTCCACGCTGGCGGTCATGTTGCACTCGGAGCCTTTCCATCTGGG
Source organism: Rhodoferax sp. GW822-FHT02A01 (assembly GCF_038784515.1). Lineage (NCBI taxonomy): Bacteria > Pseudomonadati > Pseudomonadota > Betaproteobacteria > Burkholderiales > Comamonadaceae > Rhodoferax > Rhodoferax sp. GW822-FHT02A01. The sequence goes on along the minus strand of NZ_CP152376.1, from coordinate 2,991,762 downwards.
CAGTTCGGTCGCAGGAGCTTTCGGTTTGGCTGGCGCTTCAGGTGCACTGGCCGCCCCGCTGGCCGGACGACTGGCTGACAAGCGTGGACCGGAGTTGGTGACCCGTTTGGGTGCAGGCTTGGTGATGTTGTCCTTTGTGGCCATGGCCATGGCGCCTTGGCTATCAAGCCATGCGCAGTTGGTGCTGTTGGTGGTTTGTGCGGTCACATTCGATCTGGGCGTACAGGCAGCGCTGATCGCACACCAGACCATTGTGTACGGCATTGAACCCGCCGCCCGTAGCCGACTGAACGCCGTGCTGATGGTTGGTATGTTCGTTGGAATGGCCACTGGTGCCGCCCTGGGCAGCACGTTGCTGGCTCAGTGGGGATGGGTGGCGGTGACCTTTTTGGCCGCAGGTGCCTCATTTGCTGCGCTGCTGGTGCGCCTTTCGCAGTCCGGTATTTCGACCACGGTCGGGCTGACCAACCCTTGAAAACGACCAAAAAACCCGTATGATTAGCACTCAAGTCTGGCGAGTGCTAACATTGCCGACTGAAAACAACCTGGGTGCTGACGCTTTGGCGTCGGCACTTTGCTTTTACCTCTGTTTCAAAACCAAGGAGATTCCTCATGAAACTGCGCCCATTGGCCGACCGCGTGATTGTCAAACGCGTTGAAAGCGAAACCAAAACTGCCTCCGGCATCGTCATCCCCGACAACGCTGCTGAAAAGCCTGATCAAGGCGAAGTGCTGGCTGTTGGTCCCGGCAAGCGCAATGACAAGGGCGAACTCGCTGCCCTGACTGTCAAGATTGGTGACCGCGTTCTGTTCGGCAAGTACAGCGGCCAGACCGTCAAGGTGGACGGCGACGAACTGCTGGTGATGAAAGAAGACGACCTCTTCGCTGTGGTTGAAAAGTAAATTGCGCAGCAATTTACTTTCGGCGCAGGCTAACTTTGCGCAGCAAAGTTAAGGGGCGTAGCCCCGGGCCGCAGCCAAAAGTACCCTCGTTACTTACTTTTTTAATTTACTGAATTCGGAGAAATCACATGGCAGCAAAAGACGTAATTTTCGGCGGCGAAGCCCGCGCACGCATGGTTGAAGGCGTGAACATCCTGGCTAACGCAGTCAAGGTGACACTGGGCCCCAAAGGCCGTAACGTAGTTCTGGAGCGCTCTTTCGGCGCCCCCACCGTGACCAAGGACGGTGTGTCCGTGGCCAAGGAAATCGAACTCAAAGACAAGCTGCAGAACATGGGCGCACAGATGGTCAAGGAAGTTGCTTCCAAGACTTCTGACAACGCTGGTGACGGCACCACTACCGCTACCGTTCTGGCGCAAGCCATCGTGCGCGAAGGCATGAAGTACGTGGCAGCCGGCATGAACCCCATGGACCTGAAGCGCGGTATCGACAAGGCTGTGGAAGCCCTGATCGCCGAGCTGAAGAAGGCTTCCAAGCCCACCACCACTTCCAAGGAAATCGCCCAGGTTGGCTCCATCTCCGCCAACAGCGATGTTTCCATTGGTGACATCATTGCCAGCGCAATGGACAAGGTCGGCAAGGAAGGCGTGATCACCGTGGAAGACGGCAAGAGCCTGCAAAACGAACTCGACGTCGTTGAAGGCATGCAATTCGACCGCGGCTACCTGTCTCCCTACTTCATCAACAACCCCGAAAAGCAATCTGCGATTCTGGACAACCCCTTTGTGCTGCTGTTTGACAAGAAGATCAGCAACATCCGTGACCTGCTGCCCACGCTGGAGCAAGTTGCAAAGGCTGGCCGCCCCCTGCTGATCATTGCTGAAGATGTCGAAGGCGAAGCCCTGGCAACTCTGGTGGTCAACACCATCCGCGGCATCCTGAAGGTTGTGGCTGTGAAGGCTCCTGGCTTCGGCGACCGTCGCAAGGCCATGCTGGAAGACATCGCCATCCTGACCGGTGGCAAGGTGATCGCAGAAGAAATCGGCCTGACCCTGGAAAAGGTGACTCTGGCTGACCTGGGTTCCGCCAAGCGCATCGAAGTGGGCAAGGAAAACACCATCATCATCGACGGCGCTGGCGCCGCTGCTGACATCGAAGCCCGCGTCAAGCAAGTGCGCGTGCAAATCGAAGAAGCTACCAGCGACTACGACCGTGAAAAACTGCAAGAGCGCGTGGCCAAGCTGGCCGGCGGTGTTGCCGTGATCAAGGTTGGCGCTGCCACCGAAGTCGAAATGAAGGAAAAGAAAGCCCGCGTGGAAGACGCCCTGCACGCTACCCGCGCTGCTGTGGAAGAAGGCATCGTGGCTGGCGGTGGCGTGGCTCTGCTGCGCGCCAAGCAAGCTGCCGGCACCATCAAGGGTGACAACGCTGACCAAGACCACGGCATTGCCCTGGTGCTGAAGGCTATCGAAGCTCCTCTGCGCGAAATCGTTTACAACGCGGGCGGTGAAGCTTCTGTGGTGGTGAACGCTGTGATGGCTGGCAAGGGCAACTACGGCTTCAACGCTGCCAACGACACCTACGGCGACATGATCGAAATGGGTATTCTGGACCCCACCAAGGTGACACGTACTGCTCTGCAGAACGCTGCATCCGTGGCTTCCCTGATGCTCACAACCGAATGCATGGTTGCCGAGACTCCCAAGTCCGAATCCGCTGCTGGCGGCGGCATGGGCGGTGGTGATATGGGTGGTATGGGCGGCATGGGCGGCATGGGCATGTAATTGCTCCTTGCCTGAGTGGACCTGTTTCACTCAGCCGCATGAACAAAACCCCGCAGGGCTAGCGCTCTGCGGGGTTTTGTTTTGGGTACTTGCTTCTTGTTAAAGCTTGTTGGGATCGAACTGCTTGCGGGCCTTGAGTGCTGCTTCACGCACAAAGCAGCTTTCCTCATGGTCATTGACCAGGCCCATGGCCTGCATGAAGGCGTACATGGTGGTGGGGCCAACGAACTTCCAGCCACGTTTCTTCAAGTCCTTAGAGAGTGCCACGGATTCGGCATTCTGGGTCATGGCGCGCAACGTATCGCGGGTGATACGTTTGGGACGGCTAGATGCCGGTGGTTCGAATTTCCAGAAGTACGCTGCGAGCGAGCGTTCAGACTCCAGCAGCTTCTCTGCACAACGCGCATTGTTGATGGCCGCTTCGATCTTTCCGCGATGTCGCACGATGCCGGCATCGCCCAGCAGGCACTCGACGTCCTTTTCGGTAAAGCGTGCAACCTGTGCAACGTCAAAGCCCGCGAACGCCGCACGGAAGTTCTCGCGTTTCTTGAGGATAGTGATCCAGCTCAGTCCCGACTGAAAACCTTCCAGACAGATTTTTTCAAACAGCCGGGTGTCGTTGTAAACGGGGAAGCCCCATTCACGGTCATGGTAGTCACGGTAGATCTGCGAATCGTCTACCCAGAAGCAGCGTGCGTGTTGGATTGTCATAGCCCGCAATGGTGCACCAAATCCGTCGCCAATTGCGATGCTGAGGTGAAGTGAATGCCCTTCCATCCCAGCTCGCGCGCCGCCTCCACATTGCCTGGCATATCGTCAATGAATACCGTGCTTTCGGCGGGAAAGCCGTAGCGGGACTGCAGCAACTGGTAGATGCGCAGATCGGGTTTGCTGCAATGTACATCCGCGGAAAAAATACCGCCGTCGAAGTGCCCCAGGAAGGTGTGCTTGGACTCCAGGTCACGTGCATAGGGCGCAGGCATATTGGAGAGAAAGTACACACCGCTTACGCCACTGCCAGCTTCGCGCCTGGTGAGCAACAGCTGCAGTATCGACAAGGAGTCCGGCAGGGGAAGCAACCACTCGGGGATTGTGCTGAACAGATGGTGCAGCGTATTGGCGTCAAGGCCCAACCTCTTCGAAGTGCGCTCCGTGACGGCATCCAAGTCCAGCAGGCCTCGGTCAAAGTTCTGCCAGTCTTCGTGGCCGAACACTTCTTGCGCCAGTCGCTTGGCCTGTGACGTATCAACGGCGTGCTGCGGAAATACTTCTGCCACGATGTCGACCGGCCGCCAGTTGAACAGCACCGCTCCAAAATCAAAAACAATGTTCATGCAACAAGCTCTTCCATTGACAAGGCGCGCAGTGCGCGGCGTAGTGCGGCCGCCAGGTAGGCCGGCTTTGTGCGTCCAATCCGAACCTCGGGCGTGCCGTGCCATTGGGCACAGCGCAGAATAGCGCGCGCCACCTCTTCAATCTGCATTTCAGTCCAGCGCGGGCCCTGCTGTACATATAAGGCCCTGACTTCGAATACGCCATCGGCGCGATGTGCCTTGGCATCCAGTCTGCCAATCAGCTCGCCGCGACACAAAATCGGCAGCACAAAGTAGCCATATACCCGCTTGGGCTCGGGCGTATAGCACTCAAGGCGGTAGTCAAAGTCAAACAGAGTCTGCGCCCGCTCACGGTCCCAAACCACCGGGTCGAAAGGCGAGAGCAGCGCAGTATGGGTTGCATGCAATTTGTCGGCTGCAGCTTTTTTCACCAAGGCGGCCTGACTCCGGTGCACATATCCGGGAGAGTCCCATCCGCATACCTTGATGTGCAGCAGATCGCCCTGCTCCACCAAGGTGTCCAGATCCACGTCCTTCAATCGGGGTTTGCTGCGGTAATAGTCATGGATCCAGCGTGCCTGCGTCACGCCCAGGGCGGCAACGGACTGGCAAATGAACTGAGCGCGCACCGCGGCGATTGCAGGCACATTTGTGGCATCTCCTGCACCGGCCTGGCCACCTGAAAGGCTTTCGGGCTGGCCCAGCAAATGGGGCACAACCCGGTGCGCCAAGTCGTACACGCGCTGAAATTTATCGCGTCGCTTCACCATCAGTTCGCCGGAGGCAAACAGCGCTTCCAGCCACCGCTTTTCATCTTTCCAGCCCCACCAGGCCGAACTCGCGCCGTCCGGTCTTTCAAAATCAGAAGACTTCACTGGGCCATGGGTATGGATGTGTGCCAGCAATGTATCCAGCTCGGCCCGCTGCTTCGCGTGGATTTTCTGGGCATGGGCGAGGCCCCAATGAGAGCGCGCCTCGCGGTTGAAAACGCGATGCGCCAGCAGGTCGGAAATGGGGGCAAAGCAGGCCTCATGGGCCCAGGTCTCAAACACTTCGCCTTGGGCCAAGGCGTCTTCCAACCACTGCGCGGGATAAGCCCCAAGTCGCGAGAAAAGGACCAGGTAGGGGCTGCGCGCCACCACGTGAATCGTGTCGATCTGCAACAACCCCATGCGCGCGAGGCAATCACGCAAGGCCTTGCGCGTTGCCCGCTTGGCCGGGGGATGCAGCAGGCCCTGTGCAGCCAGTTGCAGGTTGCGCGCCTGCTGCAGTGTCAGTTCAACCGGATGACGACGCTTCAAGCGCAGAGTGCTCCGGGTTCAGGCCCGCAGCCGCGCCAGCAAACCGGCCGTGGACCCATCCAGGCCGGTAGTATCGCCACTGCCAAGGCGAGCCTCAACGTCCTTGGCCAGCACCTTGCCCAGCTCCACACCCCACTGGTCAAAGCTGTTGATACCCCACAGACTACCGCTGACGAACACACGATGTTCCTGCAAGGCAATGAGCGCACCCAGCGATGCGGGTGTCAAATCGTCCAACAGCAGGAATGTGCTTGGGCGGTTGCCGGGGAAATGCTTGTGACCTCCCGCATCGACCTTGCCGACCATCAATGCCTGTGCCTGCGCCAACACATTGGCGAGCAACAAGGTGTGATGAGACGCGAGTGCATGGCGAGGCTTCTTGACCGCCACAAACTCCAGAGGAACGACATCGGTGCCCTGATGCAGCATCTGAAAGTAGGCGTGCTGACCGTTGGTGCCCGGCTCGCCCCACAACACGGGCGAAGTGCCAAACGGCAAGGCGGCACCCTCGGCGTCCACCCGTTTGCCGTTGCTTTCCATTTCCAATTGCTGCAAGTAGGCAGGCAAACGACGCAGTGCGCTGTGATATGGAGCAATGCTGCGGCTGGTGAATCCATGGAAGTTGCGATACCAAAGGTCCAACAGGCCCAGACGCACGGGCAGGTTCTGCTCCAGTGGCGCTGTGCGGAAGTGCTCATCCATGGCGTGCGCGCCCGCCAGAAATTCCCGGAAACCTTGAGCGCCTATGGCAATGGCCAGCGGCAATCCAATCGCAGACCAAAGCGAGTAACGTCCGCCCACCCAATCCCAGAAACCGAAGGTCGTGGTGATGCCGAAGGCATTGGCCGCTGCAACATTGGTGGTGAGCGCAGCAAAGTGACGGGCGGTATCCGTACCGCCCTGCGCTTCGAACCAGGCCTTGGCCGAGCGCGCATTGGTCATGGTCTCGATGGTGGTGAAAGTCTTGCTGGCAATCAGGAACAGCGTGCTGTCTGCCTTGACCGTCTTCAGTGTAGCCGCCAGTTCATGTCCATCCACATTGCTGACGAAATGCAGACGCTTGCCAGTGGTGGCAAACGCGTCCAACGCGATCACCGCCATTTGCGGTCCCAGGTCGGAGCCACCAATGCCGATGTTCACCACATCGGTGATACCGCTGTCAGAGCGCACACTTTCTGCAAAAGCCAGCATGGCATTCAGCGTCTCATGCACCTTGGCCAACTCCACCGAACGGTGACTGCCGTCTTGCGATGATTCCGGCGGTGTGCGTAGCAGCACGTGCCAGACTTCGCGCCCCTCGGTGTGGTTGATCTTCTCACCGGCAAACATGGCATCGCGGTGCTCCTGCAATCCGCTTTGTCGTGCCAAATCGAACAGCAATTTGTCCGTTGCAGCGTCTATGCGGTTTTTGGAAAGGTCTGCGAATACATACGGTGCACTTTGACTGAACGCCTCAAATCGCCCTGCATCCTGCGCAAATGCCTGGCGCAGATCAAATGCCTTGCCACTGTTGTCATACGCCAGTTGCAGTTGTGCCCAGGCGGGAGTGCGATCACATCGTGTACGTGCCATGGTGTGGTTCTTCTAAGTGGAAAATTGGAAAGACAGTATCAGTCGCGTGTTCAAGCCGCTAGCAACAGCTTCTCGAGTTTGACCGCATCCACGCAGAATGCACGAATGCCTTCGGCCAGCTTTTCGGTCGCCATGGCGTCTTCATTCAGCGCAAAGCGAAAGCCGGCTTCGTCCAGGTGCACATGTTCCATGTCCAGGGTTGCTGCCTTGTTGGCGTCCAAGGCGCGCTCAATGGGGCTGTTGTCGGCGGCTAGTGCGGCAAGCAGATCGGGGCTGATGGTCAGCAGATCGCAGCCGGCAAGAGCAGTGATCTGGCCCACGTTGCGAAAGCTTGCACCCATGACTTCAGTTGCGATGCCAAACTTCTTGTAATAGTTGTAGATCTGCTTGACGGACTGCACACCGGGATCGTTTGCGCCAGCCTTTTCGGATTCCACCCATGCAGCGCCAGCCGACTTCTTGTACCAGTCGTAGATACGGCCAACAAAGGGAGAAATCAGCTGCACTTTGGCCTGCGCGCAAGCTACTGCCTGGCAGAACGAAAACAGCAAGGTAAGGTTGGTGTGAATGCCTTTGCGTTCCAGCTGCTCTGCTGCCTGAATGCCTTCCCAAGTTGATGCGACCTTGATCAGCACGCGATCCACATGGATGCCCTGGGCCTGATACAGCTCGATCAGACGCTCGCCGCGTGCCACCGTGGCGCTGGTGTCAAAGCTCAGACGCGCATCCACTTCAGTGGAAACACGGCCCGGAATGATCGAGAGGATCTCGCAGCCAAAGCGCACCAGAAGACGGTCCACAATTTCATCGAGCGGGCGACCACGGTACTGGTTCACCGTGTCCTTCAGCAAAGGGGCATATTCGGCTTTTTGCACCGACTTGAGAATCAGCGATGGATTGGTCGTGGCATCCTGGGGTTTGAACGCGTCCAATTGCTTGAAGTCGCCTGTATCGGCGACCACGGTTGTCCATTGTTTAAGGGCTTCGAGTTGGTTCATGGTGCAGTTATCGCAGAATAAAAAGTCACTTGAATTATCAATGAAACAAAGTTACATTACAACGTCAATATTTATGTAACTTTTAATCATGAGCTTTGATCTTGTCATGTTTGGCGGCACCGGTGACCTTGCTTGGCGCAAGTTGATGCCGGCTTTGTTTCAGGCATTTCGCCATGGCACACTACCGGAAGGTGGACGCATCATTGGCGTAGGCCGTGAAGACATGGGCACTGCCAAGTACCGCGCGCTGATGCAATCGCGTTTTGACAATGTGGATTTGGCCAAACGCCCCAGTGCAGAGGAATTTGGTCGTTTTGCAGCCATTCTCGAATACGTCAAGATGGACTTGTCCAAGCCTGATGATTACGTCACGCTTGCCAATACCCTGAATGAACGCAATGCAGACACGGTTGTCATGTACGTGGCAACCGCGCCGGCGCTGTTTACCACGGTGTGCGAACAGTTGGCCGCAACCGGACTGAATACTGTAAAGACGCGCGTCGTGCTGGAAAAGCCATTGGGCCACGACCTTGCGTCCAACCGCACCATCAACAGCACAGTGCGTCAGTACTTTGCAGAAAATCAAGTCTTTCGCATAGACCACTATCTGGGCAAGCCTGCTGTGCAGAACCTGTTTGCACTGCGATTTGGCAACGCATTGTTCGAGCCGCTCTGGCGGCGCGAGCACATCGCCAATATCCAGATCAGCATTGCCGAAGATCTGGGCGTGGAGAGCCGTGGCGCCTTTTACGAAAACACCGGTGCGTTGCGCGACATGGTGCAAAACCATGCGCTGCAATTGCTTTGCGCCATTGCCATGGAACCGCCAATCAATTCGCATGCCGACGCTATCCGTGATGAAAAACTCAAGGTACTGCGCTCTCTCAAGCCATGGACCAAAGAGGCACTCACGCATGACGTGATACGAGGTCAATACACTGCAGGCACCAGCGGTGGCAGCAAGGTTCTTGGTTACCGCGAAGAAACGGGTGTGAACCCCAACAGCAATACCGAGACCTTTGTCGCCTTGCGCGCTGAGATTTCGAATTGGCGCTGGGCCGGAGTCCCCTTCTATATCCGCACCGGCAAGCGCCTTGCCGGACGCGAGGGCAGCATCGTCATCAATTTCCGCGCCACGCCCCACGCCATCTTCAACTCCAACATCAATGTGGCCAACAAGCTGGTCATCCATCTGCAGCCCAAGGATGGTCTGGAATTGCACCTGCTGGCGCAGGGCCAGGCCAGCCGCAGTGTCAAAGGTGCCGCAGCACAGACGCTAGCGCCCGTTCAACTGGATTTGGACTTCGACAAGCGCTTTGGCTCTGAGCGTGTGGGTGCGTATGAACGCCTTTTGCTCGATGTCATCGATGGCCGTCTGAATCTGTTCGTGCGCAGTGATGAACAGGAAGAGGCATGGCGCTGGGTGGAGCCCATGATCGACTACTGGGCCAATGACCCGCAAGGACCACGCATGTACTCAGCCGGAACCTGGGGGCCGAGTGCGTCCAGCGCCATGATCGCCCGCGACGGCTTTTGCTGGAGTGAAGAATCCTAACTGGAGAGCACCATGCTCGAACGCATCAAAGCCTCATTGCCTTCGCTGGCTCCCGCCGAACAGCGGGTTGGCAAGCTCTGCCTGGCGGACCCGCGGGTATTTGCCAAGCTGCCTGTCAGTGAACTGGCGGACCGGGCTCACGTAAGCAAGCCCACCGTCGTGCGATTCTGTCGCAGCGTGGGCTATGACGGCCTATCGGATTTCAAGCTCAAGTTGGCCGGCACCGTGAATGAAGGTGTCCCCTTCATCCATCGCAGCGTGGATGTCGATGACAAGACCAGTGATGTCATGGTGAAGGTCATCGACAACACGGTGGCTGCTTTCCTGAAATACCGCAATGACGCAAGCAGCATGGCCATCGAAAAGGCGGTCAACGCACTGCTCGAAAGCTACAACTCTGGAAGACAAATCCAGTTTTTTGGAGTGGGCAATTCCGGCATCGTGGCGCAGGATGCGCAGCACAAATTCTTTCGCCTGGGCATCAATACAACGGCCTATAGCGACGGGCACATGCAAGTCATGAGTGCTTCCATCCTGTCTGCAGGCGACTGTGTTGTCGTCATCAGTAACTCTGGGCGTACGCGTGATCTGATGGATGCTTGTGACATTGCGCGCAAGAACGGTGCGACCACTATTGTCATCACTGCCACCGGCTCACCTCTGGCCAGCGCCGGCCACATCCACCTGAGCGCCGATCACCCTGAAGGCTTTGACAAGTACAGCCCCATGGTCTCACGCCTTCTGCACCTCATGATCATCGACATCCTGGCTACTTGCCTAGCGTTGCGCATTGGTGGCGGCAAATTGCAGCCACTGCTGCGCGAAATGAAGCACAACCTGCGCAGCAAGCGCTACGCCTAGTTGCAAAGATGTTCATTGGTTTTCGGAGCTTACATATTAAGCTCGCCTAAACGCCCAAAGATCTCTTGGGTAAACAGTTGTAAACGCGTACCGAAAGTAGTGGCTCCGCTTGCCTGAACAGTTTCCCACCGAGAGATAAAGAGAATAAGGGCGGGTTGAATTTATGCGATGTTGACCACGGGAAAAGCGGTGGTCAACGCGAGGGCATCTGGGGTTTTCATTTATTGCAGACTGGGCTATCTTGGTCATTCATTCCTAATTAGCTTGCTCTGGCGGCCTGTCCTCCATGCTGGAATGAACCCGTTTCATGGTTGTACCAGTGATGTATTGCGCCACGTTGGCCTTGGCCTCACTGACCGCAGTGTAAGCGCGCAGGCGGACACTCATATTTCACTGATCGGGGTGTGTCCGGAATTTCGTGTAAACAGGGCGGACATCAGTTTGCGGAGATGCGATCTCCAAGCTGAATGGCAAACTGGGGCAGTGCTGCCGTCAAATCGACATGCCGACAGGCACTATTACTTGGTGAGAGAGGAGGACGTAAGTAGCGGCAACGTCCGAACGACCACCACAATGCTGAGCTTTTCACCTAACAAAAAAGCCCCGCTGTGTTTCCACAGCGGGGCTTTTATTCAATCGAATTCAAAGCTGACTTACGCCAGCGTCAAATTAGAAGGACTTGGCGATGGCGATTTCGTTGTAAGTGTTTTTGTCGGAACCGGCAGCTTGTGCAGCAGCGCTTGCGTCGTAAGACTTGTACTGCCACCAGATGGCGGTAGACTTGCTCAGAGCATAGCGAGCACCAACACCCCAGCCGCTGATGGTGCCGTCGATAACGTTCAGACGACCGCTATCCTTGTGCTGACCCCAGTCCAGACCAACGGTGAAAGCACCGACAGGAACGTTCACGTTCAGCATGGTATCGTTGGAAGTACCGTTTTCGTAGGAATCAGACTCGTAAGCGCCACCAACAACGGCCATGCCGAAGTTGTAGTTAGCACCAACGCGGGCACCAGTGGTGCCGCTGGTACCAGCTGCCAGGCCGGAACGGTTGTCTTGAGAGATGAAGCCCACGTTCGCGTTCAGAGCACCGGAGGAGTAGATAGCGCTGATGATAGTCTTGCGCTGCAGAGTGTTACCGGTTTGACCAGTTCCCATACCTGCGTCGTTAGCTGCGTTAGTTTGGAAATTGGGTTCACCCCAGTAGAACTGAGCTTTCAAGCCAGGGATCAGGTCAGGCGATGTGTAAACCACTTGGTCGCGGTAAGAACGGGCACCCCATACGTTGCCGTCGAAGCAAGGTGCAGCACCTTGAGCAGACATCACGCACATGTAGTCGCTGTTACGGGTAGTTTGCATGTCAAACTTACCGAAACCACCGGTCAGGGACAGAGTGGTGTTTTCGCCTTGCACATTGCTGTTACCAGCGGATTCACCGTTACGGCCAAGACCGATCAGGCCCATGTGTGCAGCAATCTTCATGCCGCCACCCAGGTCTTCCACTGCGTCAATGTACAGTTCGTTGGTGTCGACGCCGAAACCGGAAGCGTCGGACTTGGTCGCGCCATTGTGGGAGCCAGCCCAGCCCCATTCAACGTCACCAGAAATGGTAACTTGTGCGAAAGAAGCGCCAGAAGCAGCCAGAACTGCCAGTGCAACGAGAGTCTTTTTCATGTAGAAATTCTCCAAGGTTAAACAAAGGGCTCCAGGTGGAACCCCGGGCCAACCTCCTAAATCAAGGAAGTTGCATGTATTGCACCAGACCGGGAAAGCTTTGGCAAAGGAAAGTAACCAATTAATGCTGCGCCAAGCCGCATTCGTTGTTGAGGTGCAACATTGCATAACCCAAGGCTCATTGCTGCGCCGCAACGCAACTTCTAATACACTTATCGGCAACCTGCGTAAAGGTAAAACTATGGACACTCTGTTTATTGCTGCCGACTCAGCGCTACGCACCCTCTTTGCCAAACCCCGCGCCAGCGCATCGTGCGAAACCTTGCCAGAAGGGCCGTCCGAATTGAATGACGCGGAGCGCCGCAAGGCCGCCGGGTTGATGCGCGTGAATCACGTCGGAGAAATTTGTGCACAGGCGCTTTACACAGCGCAGGCGCTGTCAACTTCCAATCCAGATCTGCGCCAGCACTTCAACAAGGCCAGTGCCGAGGAAGTTGACCACCTGGCCTGGACTGCCGAGCGCCTGCAGGAGCTGGGCTCGCGACCTTCGGTACTCAACCCACTGTGGTACGCAGGTGCATTCGGATTGGGTTTGCTGGCTGGGCGCTTGGGTGACCCGATCAGCCTGGGTTTCGTGGTGGAAACCGAACAACAGGTAGGGGCACACTTGCAAAGCCACCTGGAAGCGCTGCCCGCCGGTGACCACGCGTCACGCGCCATCGTCGCCCAAATGGCCGATGACGAGCTGCGCCACGCGCAGCAGGCTCAGGCTGCTGGTGCCGTTGAGTTGCCTTGGCTTGCCAAGCAAATGATGCGCTCGGCAGCCAAAGTCATGACCACGGTCGCCGCGCGCATCTGATTTAGCAAGAGGTCAAACCTCCACCAATTCGAAGCTGGTGGTGATTGCAGCAGTCTTGGCCAGCATGATGCTGGCCGAGCAATACTTTTCATGGCTCATGGCGATGGCACGCTCCACGGCAGCGGCGGGCAGACCTTTTCCACTGACGGTGAAGTGCATGTGGATCTTGGTGAATACCTTGGGATCCACTTCGGCACGTTCTGACGTCAGTTTGACGCTGCAGCCCTGCACATTGTGTCGACCACGCTTGAGGATGAGTACCACGTCATAAGCCGTGCAACCACCCGTGCCCGCCAGCACGGTCTCCATCGGGCGAGGCGCCAGATTCTGGCCGCCATTCTCCGGCTTGACAGGATCAGGTGCGCCATCCATCACGATGGTGTGGCCACTACCGGTTTCCGCGACAAAACCCATGCCCGAGCGCGTTGCCAAAGCCCCTGTCCAACTTACTGTGCATTCCATGAATGGTTCCTTTCAAATTGCCCCGCGCGGAGCAAAATTTCCGTGCCTATAATGGGTACAGGAGTTTACCCACGATGTCCCATTCCCCGCTCACCAGCCTGTCACCGGCTGATTACCTCAAGAAAATCCTGACCGCGCGCGTCTACGACGTTGCCAGCGAAACGGCACTGGAGCCCGCGCGCAACCTGAGCCGCCGCTTGCACAACACCGTGCTGCTCAAGCGCGAGGACCAGCAGGCGGTACGCAGCTTCAAGCTGCGTGGCGCCTACAACAAGATGGCCCATCTCAGCTCCGAGCAGCTCAGCAAGGGCGTCATTTGTGCATCGGCAGGAAACCATGCGCAAGGTGTGGCTCTGAGCGCCAGCAGGCTGGGCACCAGGGCCGTGATCGTGATGCCAACCACCACACCACAAGTCAAGGTCGATGCCGTGCGCGGCTTTGGTGGTGAGGTCGTGCTGTTTGGCGACAGCTACTCCGATGCCTACGGCCATGCCGTGATGCTGGAGAAGAAGGAGGGCCTGACTTTTGTGCACCCCTTTGACGACCCGGATGTGATTGCTGGCCAGGGAACGGTCGCCATGGAAATGCTGCGCCAGGTGCAGACGCTGGGCGCAGACAAGGCGGCCAAGGCCGGCAATAAGGACCGCGTCAAGGACAGCAGCGGTTTGGATGCGGTGTTCGTTGCCATAGGCGGAGGCGGCCTGATCTCGGGTGTGGCCAATTACATCAAGGCGGTGAACCCGCGCATCAAGGTCATCGGCGTACAGATGAATGACTCCGATGCCATGCTGCAATCGGTGCAAGCAAAGAAGCGCGTTACGCTGGACGATGTGGGCCTGTTCTCCGACGGCACAGCCGTCAAGCTGGTAGGCGAAGAAACGTTCCGCATCGCCAGCGAATTGGTGGACGAATACATCACGGTGGACACAGACGCCGTGTGCGCAGCCATCAAGGACATCTTCATTGATACCCGCAGCATCGTAGAGCCGGCTGGTGCCATGGGTGTGGCTGCCATCAAGCAATACGTCGCCCGACACAAGACCAAGGGCGAGACGTACGGCGCCATCCTGTGCGGCGCCAATATGAACTTTGACCGCCTGCGCTTTGTCGCCGAGCGCGCCGAAGTGGGCGAGGAGCGCGAGGCGCTATTTGCCGTGACGATCCCCGAAGAGCGTGGCAGCTTCAAGCGCTTTTGCGCCCTGATTGGCGAACTGCCTGGCACAGCACGCAGTGTGACCGAGTTCAATTACCGCATGAGTGACTCGGCCAAGGCACATGTGTTCGTTGGTCTCACCACCCACGGCAAGGGCGAATCCACCAAGATTGCGGCCAATTTCAACAAGCATGGCTTTGAAACCCTGGACCTGACGCACGATGAACTGGCCAAAGAGCATGTGCGCCACATGGTGGGAGGTCACTCGCCACTGGCTGATGATGAGCGCCTGCTGCGCTTCGTGTTTCCTGAACGTCCGGGCGCGCTGATGAAGTTCCTGAGCCTGATGCGCCCGGGCTGGAACATCAGCCTGTTCCACTACCGCAACCAGGGCGCAGACTACGGCCGCATCTTGGTGGGGCTGCAAGTGCCACAGGCCGATAACAAGGCCTTTGCCAAGTTCCTGCAGACGCTAGACTACCCCTATGTGGAAGAGACCGACAACCCGGTCTATCGCATGTTCCTGCAGAGTTGAAACGAGGCAAACAACACCATGGGCATCAATCTCGACGGGCGACTGGTGGTGGCAATTTCCAGCCGCGCCCTGTTTGACTTTGAAGAAGAAAACCTGGTGTTCGAGCAGAGTGACGATCGCGCCTACATGCAGCTGCAGCGCGAGCGACTGGACATACCTGCCAAACCCGGGGTGGCATTCTCTCTGGTGAAGAAGCTGCTGGCGTTCAACGAAACACCCTCGCAACGCGTGGAGGTGGTGATCCTTTCGCGCAATGACCCTGTCAGCGGTCTGCGCGTGATGCGCTCCGCACAACACTATGAACTGCCCATCATCCGCTGCTCGTTCACGCGCGGCGAAGCGCCCTGGCGTTATCTCAAGCCGCTGCACGCCAACCTTTTTCTGAGCACGCACCTGAGCGACGTGCGCGCGGCGCTGGCTGCCGGCGTGCCAGCAGCCCAGGTCTACCCCCACTCGGCCCACGCCAGTGACGCCCATCCCGGCGAAGTGCGCATTGCGTTTGACGGAGACGCCGTGCTGTTCAGCGACGAAGCCGAACAGGTGTACCAGAGCGAGGGGCTCAATGCCTTCCAGAAGCACGAGATGGACAAGGTCACCCAACCCCTGCCCGACGGTCCGTTCAAGCCGCTGCTGGTGGCGCTGCACCGCATGCAGCAGGCCGAGATTCCACATATGCGCATACGTACCGCACTGGTGACCGCACGCAGTGCCCCCGCCCATGAGCGCGCCATCCGCACACTCATGGACTGGAACATCGAGGTGGACGAAGCCATGTTCCTCGGCGGGCTGGACAAGGGTGAGTTTCTGCGCGAATTCGAGCCCGACTTCTTCTTTGACGACCAGACTGGCCACATCGAGTCCGCCGCCCGCCACGTGCCCAGCGGCCACGTGGCCAGTGGTGTGCGCAACGCGGACTAGCCCTTTTTGCTTCGCCGGCAAAGGCACTGCGCGTGTAAAGAAAATTGAAGGTGGTAGACGCCCCTACCGCGCCGGGCGTTGGGATGGCACACTGCCCGCAATACCTAGGGAACGCCTGACATGCCCCAGCAAAACCCCATTGCCTTGCCGCGACGCCACGCAATGCACCGCATGGCCTGCTGGCTTGCCTGGGCCGCTGGGACCACTTCCAAGGCCTGGGCGCAGACCGACAACCCTCTGGACACACAGGCCGCAATCCCCCAGCAAGTCAATGCGCAGCTTGCCGAACAATGGCGTGCGCTGTCCCGCCTGGGATACGGCGCCAGCGCCGCCCTGGTAGCCGACATTCAGTCAGCCCCAAACGCGCGGGCCTGGGCACTGCGACAACTGGATACCGCTCACAATGCCAGCCAATCGGCACCGGCGCTGACTGCTGAACTGCAGGACATCAATGCACCGCTGCCAGAGATATTCGAAGGCGCACAGCGTGAGCGTCAGGCCCGGGCCAGCATCAAGGCGGGCACTGACCTCGTTGGCAAGGGTGCTGCCAGCGAAGGCATGCACCAGCGGCTGGATTTTTCCACTTCACCAGAAACGCAGAACTTCAACCGCACCATGGTTGAAAAGACGGCCGTCTGGCGCCTGCAAGCCTGCAGCCAGTCCGAGCTGGAAAACCCGTTGCTGGCGCGCATGACCGAATTCTGGTTCAACCACTTGAACGTCTATATCGGCAAAGGCCCGGTGCGCCCCTTCGTCGGCCACTACCTCATCCACGTTGCACGTGCGCATGCGCTGGGCACTTTTGAAAACCTGCTGCTGGCCAGTGCCCGCCACCCTGCCATGCTGCATTACCTCGACCAGGCCCAAAGCGTGGCCGAAGGCACACGTGGTGCGCAAGGCAACACCCGCGGGCTGAATGAAAACTACGCGCGTGAACTGATGGAGCTGCACACGCTGGGCGTGGACGGCGGCTACAGCCAGACCGATGTGCGGGAATTGGCCAAGGTGCTGACGGGCTGGACTGTGGGGCCCACGTCGTCGGACGGGTTTCGCTTTGTCATGCGATGGCATGAAGGCGGCAGCAAGAGGGTCATGGGCCACGTCTATCCCGACGGCTTTTTCGGCCGCGGAGAGGCCGAAGGCGTTCAGGCCATCCGCATGCTGGCAAGGCACCCCAGCACTGCGCACCGCCTCAGTCTGCGGCTGGCGCAATTCTTTGTCGCTGACACGCCCAGCCCCGAGCTGGTCCAACGGTTGAGCCAAAGTTTCATCGACAACAAGGGCGATATCAAACGCTGGATGCAGACGCTGATCGAGTCCGAGGAATTCTGGGATGCTTCCAACCGCTTGTTCAAGACGCCGATGGACTTCGCCTGCTCTGCACTGACTGCCACACAGGGCGCGCAGGACCGCAAGAATCTGCTGCTCACCCTTGGCTTCTTGAACAACGCCGGCCAACCATTGCACGGCTGGCAGACCCCCGACGGATACAAGACGGATGCTGCCACCTGGCTGGCTCCCGAGGCGCTCACGCGCCGCGCCGACTATGCCCTGCAATTGGCCAGACACAGCGAGGACGTCGACTTTCTGCAGCCCTATTTCAGCCTGGCTACGCTACAGACCGTGGCTGCGCAGCGTGCGGGCCTGCGCAACGGACTGCTGCTGGCCAGCCCGGACTTCATGTACAAGTGAGCGCAAACCACGCCATGTCTCCCATCGATACATACGCGCTACCGCGCAGAAATTTCCTGGCTACGCTGGCTGCAGCCGGCAGTGCCTGGGCCGCCCCAGCATGCTGGGCGCAGAACAGTGCGGCAGATGCCAGTGGGCGGCTTGTCGTGGTGTTCCTGCGCGGTGCCTATGACGGTCTCTCCGCATTGGTACCGCATGGCGACAGCAACTACTACGCGCTGCGGCCTTCGATAGCCATTGCCGCACCCGACGGCAACGGGCTAGCCGCGATCCGGCTGGACAGCACCTTTGGGCTGCATCCCGCACTTGCGCCCTTGATGCCACTTTGGCAGCAAGGCGTGCTAGGCGTGATACCCGCCGCCGGCTCACCCGATCCCACACGTTCCCACTTCGATGCCCAACACCACTGGGAAACCGGCTTGCCCGGTCATGGCGGTGCTGCCAACGGCTGGATGAACACCTTGGCCTCCCTGCGTACCAACGCCCCTGCAGCGGATGGAAAAGCACACGCCATCGCATTGGGTGTGGGAGAAGCCAATCCACAAATCCTCTCGGGCGGCGCGCCGGTGCAACTGGTTCCGCGCGGTCAGGCGGCTACGCGCCAGGGTGCGCTGGGCGACAGCCGCACACGCGATGCCGTGATGCAACTCTACGCAGGGCAGGACAGACTGTCCCAGGCCTTTCGCGCCGGCGCGGACAGCCGCATGCAGACAGCGCAGACACTGAACGCCGACATGGCAGACCCAGCCATGGCAAGCAAGGAAATGCTGGCCGCCAACAACGGTGCCGGATCGGCCCAAGGCCTCTTGCTGGATGCCCAGCATCTGGGCACGCTGATGCGACAGGACCGGCGTCTGCGGCTGGGTTTTCTGTCGGCGGGCGGCTGGGACACCCATGCCAACCAGGGCTCCGCTACCGGGACGCTGGCCAACAACCTGGGCAATCTGGCCGCCACCCTGACGCAACTGCGGCGCGATTTTTCGCAGTCCGGCGACGTAGTGGTGGTGTGCAGTGAATTTGGCCGCACAAGTGCCGAAAACGGCACTCGCGGTACCGACCACGGCCATGGCAATGCGCTGTGGATCATGGGCAACCAAGTGCAAGGCGGGCGTTGGCACGGTAACTGGACCGGTCTTGCGCCGGGCAATCTGCATGAAGGTCGGGACCTGCCGGTGCACCATGATTTCAGGGCCGTCTTTGCACAGATTCTTCGCCGCACCCAAGGCCTGGGCAATGCAGAGCTGGACCGGCTCTTTCCCGGATTCTCCTGGGACAGCAGCCTCGACAGGCTGCTTCAGGGCTAGGGCCGGCCGGCACGGCGATGCCGCTGCGCTGCGGCTACCATCACGTTCACGCATTCACAGGTACGCAAGGCATGTCCAATTCAACCGATAACAAGAACCTCACTACCACCCAACCGAACACATTGGCCGCCAAATGGGCTGCCACCCGCCAGCAAGCCCAACGGGTGTGGGCGCTCTCCAAGCCCTACTTTTCTTCGGACCAGAAGTGGAAAGCGCGTGGTTTGCTGGCCGCCATCGTGGCGCTCAATCTGGGCCTGGTGTACATGAACGTGCTGTTCAACGACTGGAACAAGCTCTTCTATGACTCGCTGCAGGACAAGAACGCAGCAGTGTTCTGGGAGCAACTCGGGCGCTTCACCTACCTGGCCTTCGCCTTCATCGTGATTGCCGTCTACAAGTTCTACCTGTCCCAGTTGCTGGACATGCGCTGGCGCGCCTGGATGACCACGCACTACCTGCAGCGCTGGCTGAGCAACCAGGCGTTCTACCGTTTTGAGTTGTCGCGCTACGGTGCGGGCAACGCGGAAGGCGTTGCCTCCAAGAATCCCGACAACCCGGACCAGCGTATCCAGGAGGACATAGGCCAGTTCACCGGCCAGACCCTGTCGCTCACCATGGGCCTATTGAATTCAGTGGTCACACTGGGCAGCTTTGTCGGCATTCTGTGGACGCTGTCTGGCGGCTTTGCCTTCAAATTCCAGGGCAGCGAATATGTGATTCCCGGCTTCATGGTCTGGATGGCCGTGGTCTACAGCGTGGCGGGCAGCGTGATCACGCATTACATCGGCAGGCCGCAGATTGCATTGAACTTCCAGCAGCAACAGGTGGAAGCCGACTTCCGCCACCGCATGGTGCGGGTGCGTGAATACAGCGAATCCATCGCACTGGACCGTGGAGAAACCGTGGAGCATGCGCAACTGGAATTGCGCTTTGGCCGCGTGCTGTCCAACTACCTCAACCTGATCCGTGCGCAAAAGCGATTGATCTGGTTCACCAGCTTCTTCGGCCAGGCTGCCGTGGTGTTTCCGTTCCTGGTGGCGGCGCCCCGCTTCTTCAGCGGTGCCATCCAGCTGGGTGAGCTGATGCAGATTTCCAGTGCGTTCGGCCAAGTACAGGGCGCCATGAGCTGGTTTGTGGACAGCTACAGCGGGCTGGCCGCGTGGCGTGCCACCACCGATCGTCTGACCACCTTTGAAGAATCCTTCAATAAGGTCATGCCGGTCACCGCGGCAGCACCGGCGGTCTCGGACGTGGCCGTACACACCAGTGACCTGGGAGTGGCACTGCCGACGGGCGCAATTTTGCTGGCCCACACCCCTTTGCAGGTGGGTGCGGGTGACACGGTTCTGCTGACCGGCCCCTCGGGCAGCGGCAAGTCCACCCTGTTTCGCTCACTGGCGGGTATCTGGCCTTTTGCCACGGGGCGCGTGGAGCGTAGCGAAGACACCATGTTCCTGCCCCAGCGACCGTATATCCCCGACGGCCCCTTGCGCGACGCCTTGGCCTATCCGCAGGCGGCGGCCAGTTTTGCGGACGCGGCGCTGCAACAGGCATTGCAGGACGCCATGCTGCCCCATTTGGCAACGCAACTGGACCGTTCCGATGCCTGGAGCCAGAAGCTCTCGGGCGGAGAGCAGCAGCGCCTGGCCTTTGCCCGCGTCCTGCTGAAGAAACCCAAATGGGTGTTTGCCGATGAGGCCACCAGCGCCTTGGACACGGCGGCAGAAACCTCGCTGTACCAGCGGCTGACCGCCTTGGTGGCAGCACGCCATGGCGGCCTGGTGTCCATCGCCCACAGGCCGGGCGTGGCGGCATTCCACCACAGGCACTGGGCGCTGGAACCTCAGGCCGAGGGTGCCGAGGCCTTGTTCAAGCTGTCCGAAAAAGCCGCATAGCCCTTGGCGCGCAGCACGCAGGCCGGGCATTCGCCACAGCCATAACCCCAGGCCTGGCGATGCGTGCGGTCGCCCAGATAGCAGGTGTGGGTGTGCTCCACGATCAGGTCCACCAGCGCCTCACCACCCTGCGCCACGCCCGACTGTTCGCCCAGACTGCGTGCCAGCTCCCAGGTCTGGGCCTTGTCTATCCACATCAAAGGGGTTTCGATCAAAAAGCGCTGATCCATTCCCAGGGAGAGCGCCAATTGCATGGCTTTCATGGTGTCATCGCGGCAATCGGGGTAGCCGGAGTAATCCGTCTCACAAACGCCGGTGACAATGACCTGCAACCCGCGCCGGTAAGCCAGTGCCGCCGAAAGCGTCAAGAACAGCAGATTGCGCCCAGGCACAAAGGTGTTGGGCAAACCATTGGCCTCCATCTTGAAGGCCATGTCGCGCGTCAGAGAGGTCTCACTCACCTTGCCCAGTACCGACAGATCAAGCAGATGGTCTTCGCCCAGCCGGCCGGCCCACTGCGGGAACTGCAAACGCAACTCGCGCAGCACGTTCAAGCGGGCGTCCAGCTCCACATGGTGGCGCTGACCATAGTCAAATGCCACGGTCTCGACGCGTTCATAACGGGACAGGGCGTGGGCCAGGCAGGTGGTGGAATCCTGACCGCCGGAAAAAAGTACAAGGGCTGTTGTATGCATAGCCGCCATGGTAGACCACGGCAGACCGAGCTGCCGGCAAGGCCTAGATCTTCTCGTTCTTCTTGATCTTGGTGGGCTGGTAGGTGAGCACCTGCTTGGCCAAATCGCCTGGCGTCTGGGCAGGCGTCGTCGGCGTGTTGGGCGTCAGGGCCTGGCTCACCTGCTCCACGGTCACCGCACTGGCGCTGGCGTTCCACATGGACTTGAGATGGTCCATGAGCACTTGCGAAATGGGTTTGGGCGGAGGATCTTCCTTCTTCTCGGCGGCTGGACGATGGATAGTCCAGTCGTGTGGAGAGCCTTGTTTGGAGCCGTTTTGACTCACCGGGTCGGGCACGCTGGTATAGGTGACCTCCCCTTCGTTGGGCTGCAACTGCGGTCCCGCTGCCTGCAAGGCGGGGTTCACATGGTTCACCACGCTGGGTGTGGGCTCCAGCGGCGGACTGGCTTCTACGCTCGGGTTGACCGGAGGAACCGGAATGACGACACCGGTCCTGGACAACACCGAATCCGCAGCCGAAGGCCGAGGATTGAGGGTTCGTTCAATGGATGGTAGCGACACGTTGTTTCGGGCTCTAGGCCCCTCCGGTTACTTTTGGTAGTTGACGTACGTTTCATAACGGCAGATTTAGGGGGTAATTTAGGCCTATTTTCAAAAAGTTGAAAAATATTTTGAGAACGACCGTTCGCAACATGGGGGACGTACCCTACCGGTACGCCCTTCCCTGCTGACAAATAAGCCCGGTGGAGCGGGTGTCGCGTGCGGCTTTACAGTGCCTTGCGCACCAGCGCGCCGGAAAAAAGATAAGGCAGCCTGGGGCCCTGGCTTTGCGGCACACCGCCCCGGCTTTCGACACTGATAGCCAAGCGGCTCGCATTTGTGAGCGCTTGCTCACCGATTTCCAGACGAGGGGTCTTGATGGTGCTTTGCACCACGCCCAATGACGCGGGGGTACCGCTGGTGGGCAAGGCCCATAGCTGCATGCTGTCTTCACGCCCTTCCAGCACAGCGTTGAGCCGCTGCAGCTGCAATACGTTCTCACCAGCCATCTGGGTGACCAGCATGGCTGGCTCGCCCTTGTCGTCCAGCAGCACGGCGACGTACTGAAGCTGCGCCGTCTTCTGCACTTTTTGCTGCAGATCATGAATCTGTGCAACGAACTGCTCGAACATGCTGATGCCAGCGGCGATGCCTACCGCCAGCAGCAGCATCAGGGCAATGGCGCCGGCACGCCAATACGCGCCGGCACGTGTCGTTGGTGCCGGATTAGCGGACATGCATGGTCCCGGTATCCACGAAGCGTTGGTGCCAGGACAGGGCTTCAGTCAGCAGATGGGGGGTGTGCTTGCCCCCCTTGCTGGCCAGCGAGCGTTCAAAGTAGTCCTGCAGCGCCGGCTTGAAGTCCGGATGGGCGCACTTCTCGATGACGCGGCGGGCACGCTGCGTGGGGGACAGGCCGCGCAAGTCGGCAAGGCCTTGTTCGGTCACGATGATCTCCACGTCATGTTCGGTATGGTCGGTATGGGACACCATGGGCACGATACAGGAAATCGCCCCGTCCTTGGCGGTGGAAGGCGTCATGAAGAACGACAGATAGGCATTGCGGGCAAAGTCGCCCGAGCCGCCAATGCCGTTCATGACGCTGGTGCCCATGATGTGGGTGGAGTTGACGTTGCCGTAGATGTCTGCCTCGATCATGGCATTCATGGCGATCACGCCCAGGCGACGTATCAATTCCGGGTGGTTGCTCACCTCCTGCGGCCGCAGCACGATGCGCTCACGGTAGAAGGCGATGTTGTCATTGAATTCCTTGAGCGCAGTGGGGCTGAGCGACAGCGCAGTGGCCGAGGCCATGGACAGCTTGCCGGACTTGAGCATTTCCAGCATGCCGTCCTGCAGCACTTCGGTATAGGACGTCATGTTCTCAAACGGCCCCTTGTTCAAACCGGAGAGCACCGCATTGGCAATGTTGCCCACGCCGGATTGCAGCGGCAGCAGTTCCTTGGGCAGGCGGCCCTGCTTCACCTCGTTGTTCAGGAAGTCAAGAATGTGGTTGGCAATGCGCTGCGAGTTTTCATCGGGCGCCGCAAAGGCGCTGTTGCGGTCCGGCTGGTGGGTGTTGATCACCGCGACCACCTTGCTCCAGTCGCACTCCAGGTACGGTGCGCCGATACGGTCACCAGCGCTCACCAGCGGAATCGGCTGGCGCTCGGGCGGCAGGCGCGTGCCGTAGTAGATGTCGTGCATGCCTTCGAGCCCCGGGTTCTGCAGGCTGTTGACTTCCAGGATGATCTTGTCGGCCAATTGCAGCCAGGTCTTGTTGTTGCCGATGGAAGTCGACGGGATCAGCTTGCCATCCGGGCGCACACCGGCAACTTCGACCACCGCCACATCCAGCTTGCCCAGAAAACCGAACCATGCCAGCTGCGCCACATGCGAGAGATGGATGTCGGTGTACTGCATTTGTCCGGCGTTGATCTGCTTGCGCACGGTGGGGTCGGACTGGTAGGGCAGGCGCATGCTGATGCCGTCTGCCGCGGCCAACACGCCGTCCAATTCGGACGCAGTGGAGGCGCCGGTCCACAGGCCGATGCGAAATTCTTCACCGGCTGCGTGCAGTTTCTTGATGCGCGCTGCCAGCGCGCCCGGTACCAGCTTGGGGTAGCCGGCACCGGTAAATCCACTCATCCCAACGTGCGCACCAGCAGGAATGAGCTCCGCAGCCGCTTCTGCCGACATGGTTTTGGACGCGATGATGGAAGGATCAAAGGAGGAACTGGTCATGACGTGGATTGCTTGATAAGGGAGGCTGCGCTGCGCGCGACTGCGGGAGTTTACCAGTCCGGATTGTTGATATTAGGGTTTGCCCTAGGTTACAGTTCAATGAGCTCCACCGAGCAAACCGATTGGGACCGCTGCTCAGCCCAAGCACCGCCCAGCAGTATTTCAGTCACACTTCCAGGGAAATTCATGTCCGTGTCCCCTTCCGCCATGCCTGCACGCCTTCCCCGCGCTCCTGCTGTCAGCACCAAGACCCTTGCCGGTATTGGATTGCTGATCGCAGCCGTGGCCTGCTTTGCGGTGCTGGACACCACCACCAAGCGGGTGACGCTGGAGGTGCCGCTGCTGATGGCCATCTGGGCTCGCAATTTTTTCCAGGCGCTGCTCACCACCGCCTTGGTGATTCCCAAGAAAGGCATGTCTGTATTCAGGACCGACAACCTGGGAATGCAGGTTGCCCGTGGCTTGCTGATAACCATGGTCACCTTGCTGGCATTTGCCAGTCTGCGCGTGATGCCAGTGGGCGAATTCACCGCCATCGTGATGACCACCCCGCTGCTGGTGACCCTGCTGGCAGCGCGCCTGCTGGGCGAGCATGTGTCCATCTTCCGGGTTGTCCTGGTCACCGGCGGCTTCATTGGCACGGCCATCATTGTGCGACCCGGTGGCGATGCGGTGAGCTGGAACAGCTGGGCTATGTTGCTGCCACTGGGACTGGTGATTGCCAACGCGGCGTTCCAGTTGCTGACCAGCAAGCTGACGCGCACCGAATCAACCCTCACCACCCAGTTCTACACCAGCTGGGTCAGCCTGCTGGTAACCAGCGTGCCGCTGTACTGGGCCTGGACCACCCTCAGTGACGTTCACCTGTGGCTGGGATTGGCTCTGATGGGCGTGGCCGGATCGGTAGGACACCTGCTGATGATCATGGCCTTCGAGCGCTCGCCCGCCGCAACGCTGATGCCTTATATGTACATGCAGATCGGGTTTGCCATGCTGGGCGGCTGGATCATGTTCGACCACATTCCCGACCACATGTCGCTCATCGGTATCGGGCTGATCGCGCTGTGCGGCACGGCAGGCGGTCTGCTGACGCTGCACGAGGCACGGTTGCGGCGGCTATAGGTCCGCGTCGTCAGGCTGCAGGTCCACGCCACTCATGGCGGCGATCAGCTCCGGCAGCATGGGCACCATGGTTTGCGAGCCGCCCATCTGCACCGCCAGGCCAAAGGCGTTCTTGACTGCGTTGCCCATGCTGTTGGCCACACCGGCATCGTCGGCCATGGACTCCAGGTAGCGCAGGTCCTTGTAGGCATTGGTGAGTGTGAACTTGTGCGCCTCCTTGTTGCCGCGCAGCGTGTACTCCATGAAGGTCTGGTAGAACAGGTTGTCCATGCGGCCGCCACGGATGACCGAGTCGAACATGGCGGGCGTGATGCCCACCGCCTGCGCCAGGGTCAGGGCTTCCGCATACAGCGCGGCGTAGCCCAGAGACACAAAGTTGTTGATCAGCTTCATGCGGTGGCCGGTGCCGGGACCGCCCAGGTGCACGATGCGCCCGGCAAAGGTTTGCAACAGCGGCTCCACCCGTGCAAAGACTTCCGGGTCCGCACCGACCATGGTGTCCAGTGTTCCTGCCCAGGCTTCCTTGGGTGTGCGGCTCAAAGGCGCATCGACCAGATGCACGCCTACCGCCTGCAACTCCGCCTGCAGGGCATTGGTGGAGACCGGGTCCGACGTGGAGCAATCCACCACCACGCTGCCTGGTGCCAGCCCGGCCTTGAGCCCTTGTGGCCCGCGCACAATGGCCTCCACATCCTTGGATCCGGTGACGCACAGGAACACCACCGACGCGTTGCGCGCGACCTCCGTGGCTGATGCGCGCAGGACGGCACCGCGGCGCTGCAAGTCTGCCGTGGCCTCGCTGGGCTTGCGGGCATAGATGGACAGCGCAAAGCCCTTGTCCACTAGGTTCTTGGCCATGCCATGGCCCATCAGGCCCAGGCCGATGAAGCCGACAGTTTCTTGCGTCATGGTGTGTGGTGCTTTCGTGGCAAAGGGTTTACCAACCGTGGTGAACCCAGGGTTTGGCGTATTGCTCATATACCGTTTGCACCGCCTGCATCTGCGCATCGGTGAAGGCGGGCAAATCGGCGGCGTGAACGTTGTCTTCCACTTGCGCCGCACGCTTACCGCCGGGAATGGCACAGGTCACCGCCGGGTGCATGGTGATCCAGCGTAGGGCCCATTGCGCCATGCTCATGCCCGCGGGCACCAGCGGACGCAGGGCTTCGACGGCAGCCAGGCCCTTGGCGTATTCCAGGCCGGAAAAAGTCTCACCCTTGTCGAACTGTTCGCCGTTGCGGTTGAACAGGCGGTGGTCGTCTGCTGCAAAGGTGGTCTGCGCCGTCATCTTGCCGCTGAGCAGTCCCGAGGACAGTGGCAGCCGCGCGAGGATGCCCACGCCCTTGCGCTGCGTCTCCTTGAAGAGCAGGTCTGCCGGGCGCTGGCGCAGCATGTTGAAGATGATCTGCACACTTTGCACGCCAGGGAACTCGATGGCCTTGAGAGCCTCTTCCACCTTCTCCACGCTCACGCCATAGTGACGCAGCTTGCCCTCACGCTGCATTTCGTCCAATGCATCAAACACCTCGGGCATGTAATACACCGGTGTGGGCGGGCAATGCAGTTGCAGCAGGTCCAGTGCCTCGGTATTCAGGTTGGTCAGGCTGCGTTCCACAAAGGCGCGCAGGTTCTCACGGTTGTAGCCACCGGCCACATGCGGGTTGAGACGACGCCCGGCCTTGGTGGCCACGTAGAAAGGCTCGCTGCGCTCCTTGCGCAGGCGGGCAATCAAGCGTTCGCTGCGGCCGTCGCCATAGACATCGGCCGTGTCGAAGAAGTTCACGCCCATGTCCAGCGCCTTGTGCAGCGCGCCCATGGATTCGGCGTCGTCCACGTCGCCCCAGGTGCCACCAATGGCCCAGGCGCCAAAGCTGATGGTGGAGATGTTCCAGCCGGTGCGGCCAAGAGGTCTGTATTGCATATTCAAGTTCTCTGTTGGAATCGGTGTGCGATGGCACCCAGTCGTGTGCCGTCAAGGGTGGGCGATGATAGTGCCAGCAGCCAGGCACGGCGCAGTAACCACGCAACAACCACGGCATTGAGCAGGTTGAATGCAATGCCATTCAG
Organism: Rhodoferax sp. GW822-FHT02A01; assembly: GCF_038784515.1. NCBI lineage: Bacteria > Pseudomonadati > Pseudomonadota > Betaproteobacteria > Burkholderiales > Comamonadaceae > Rhodoferax > Rhodoferax sp. GW822-FHT02A01. Next base: position 2,964,293 of record NZ_CP152376.1, on the reverse strand, counting down.
AAATGCGGCACGGTAGGAGCCGGTCCAATCGAAGATGGCACCCGACATCCAGCCCCCCAGCGCCATGCCAAAGAGCGTGGCCATCAGCACCGTGCCCACCCGTGCGCCAGCCTGGCCGGGTTGGCAATATTCGCGAACGATGAGCGCATAGCATGGCACGATGCCGCCCTGGAACAGCCCGAACAGGCCGGAGATCACATACAGCGGCACGAGACCCTTGAAGGGCAGGAACAGCAACAAGGCCAGCATCTGCAGGAGCGAACCGATCAACAGCGTGATCAAACCGCCCAGGTGGTCCGACAGCCAGCCCGACACCAACCGGCTCACAATGCCGGCACCCAGCATCAGCGACAGCATCTGCGCGCCCTGCGTGGCGCCCAGCCCCAGGTCGGTGCAATAGGCCACGATATGGACCTGCGGCATGGACATGGCCACGCAACACGACAGACCCGCAATGCTCAGCAACCCCGTGAAGAGATTGACGTTCAGGTTCAGAGGCCGGTCGGGCACCGCACTGGCAGCCGTTGCAGCATGGCCCGCGTGCGGCGCGCGTGTCACTACGGGCGGCCGGCGCTTGAGCACCAACGCCAGCGGCAACATGCTCGCCAGACAAAAGAATCCGATGGCCGAATAGGCAGAACGCCAGCCCCAGAGCTCCACCAGATGCTGCGCCACCGGAGGCCAGACAGCACCGGCCACATAGTTGCCGCTCATGCAGATGGCCAGCGCAATGCCGCGCCTGCGTGTGAACCACTGCGAGGTGTCGGCTACCAGCGGCGCAAATGTGGCAGAACTGCCCAGCATGCCAATGAGCAAGCCTTGGGCCAGATTGAACTGCCACAGGTCGTGTGCCGAACCGGCCACCAGAAAGCCCGAACCCAGCGCCACGCCTCCCAGCAACACCGGCACCATCACGCCAAATCGGTCCGCCAGCCGACCCATGAGAATGCCGCCCACGCCAAACCCCACCAATGTCATGGCGTATGGAAACGAAGCTTGCGCGCGCCCCACGCTAAATTCCTGCTGGATGCGTGGCAGCACCACGGTGATGGCGTACATGCCGCTGCCGCCGATGGTCATCAACGTCAGCGAAACCAGCAGCCGCAGCCAGGCGTAGGCTGATTCGCCCTGCGGCTGGCTTATGGCTTCACCACGACCCGGCCGCGTACCTTGCCCTGCAGCAGCTCTGCGGCCACGCCAATGGCTTGCTCCAGGCTGATCTCGGTGGTGAGCGCTTCCAGCTTGGCTACGTCCAGATCACGTGCCAGCCGTGCCCAAGCCTCTTCGCGTTTGGCAAGTGGCGCCATGACGCTGTCAATGCCGTAGAGCGTGATGCCACGCAGGATGAACGGCGCCACCGATGCGGGAAAATCCATGCCCTGCGCCAGACCGCATGCCGCCACGGCGCCGCCATAGCGGGTCGCAGCGCAGGCATTGGCCAGGGTATGGCTACCCACACTGTCCACCACAGCGGCCCAGCGTTCCTTGGCCAGCGGTTTGCCCGGGCCGGAGAGTTCGTTGCGATCGATCACGCTACTGGCGCCCAACGACTGCAGATAAGGCGCCTCTTCCAAGCGACCGGTCGATGCGACCACCGTGTAGCCCAATTTGGACAGAAGAGACACCGCCACGCTGCCCACGCCACCGCTGGCACCGGTCACCAGCACCTCGCCATCGGTGGGGCGCACGCCGTGTTTTTCCAATGCCATGACGCACAGCATGGCGGTATAGCCCGCAGTACCGATGGCCATGGCCTGCCGTGTGGTGAAGGCAGCGGGCAATGCCACCAGCCACTCCCCTTTGACACGCGCAGTCTGAGCCAGGCCGCCGCTGTACGACTCGCCTACGCCCCAGCCGTTGAGGACTACTTTGTCGCCCACCTTCCAGCGCGGGTTCTGGCTGGAATACACGGTGCCGGCAAAGTCGATGCCCGGCACCAGCGGGAACTTGCGCACCACCGGTGATTTGCCGGTGATGGCCAGGCCGTCCTTGTAGTTGAGGGTGGACCACTCCACACCCACCGTCACATCACCGTCGCCCAGCACCGCGTCATCCACGCTTTGCACCGAGGCACCGTAAACACCATCGGTCTTGGTGACCAGAATTCCTTTGAACATGCTTATCTCCTTGTTTTTCTGCGCCCTTGCAGGCCAACACGTCAGGACTTGGCCGCTGCACTCCAGCCACCGCCCAATACCCGGTACAGCGTTGCCTGATTCTGCAGAACCTGCAACCTGAGCTGCAGCTCTGCCTGTTGCGAAGCAAACAGGGAGCGCTGGGCATCCAGCACCTCCAGATAGCTGCTGGCGCCATTCTTGTAGCGCAGCTCGGTCAGCCGGGTTCTTTCGGTCTCAGCCAGGGTCTGGGCCTGTTGCGACTTGAGCTGGTCCCCCAGGGTGGCGCGGCCCGCCAGGGCATCGGCCACTTCACGAAAGGCGGATTGGATGGCCTTTTCGTACTGGGCAACGGCGATGTCGCGCGCGGTCTTGGCCACTGTCAGATTGGCCTCATTGCGCCCGGCATCGAAGATGGGCAGCAACAGCTGGGGCACAAAGCTCCAGGCAAAGGTTCCGTCCTTGAACAGATCCTGCAATTCGCTGCTGACGCTGCCAGCGCTGGCCGTCAACAGAATCTTGGGAAAGAACGCCGCGCGGGCTGCGCCGATATTGGCATTGGCCGCCAGCAACAGTTGCTCGGCCTGGACCACGTCGGGTCGGCGCAGCAGCACCTCGCTGGGCACACCAGTGGGCAGCTCGGGCAATGGCGTGGTGAGCTGCGCACTGCCAGCCACCAGCTCGCTCGGCGCCGCTTGCCCTAGCAGCAGATTGAGCGCGTTCTCGTCGAGCATGCGCTGGCGCGTGGTTTGCGCCAGGCTCACACGTGCGGCTTCCAGCAGCGACTGAGCTTGGCTCAGGTCCAGTTGGGAACTGGCGCCGTTGTCAAAGCGCAGTCTGGTGAGCTTGAAAGACTCTTCCCGGGTCTTGGTGGTTTGCTGCGACAGCTCCAGCAACGCGGTATCCGCCTGCAACGCAAAGTAGGCATTGGCCACGGCGCCGACCAGGCTGATCTGTGCTGCCTTGCCGGCCTCGGTGCTCGCCAGGTATTGCGCAAAGGCGGCATCCGACTGGCTGCGCAGGCGGTCGAACAGGTCCACTTCATAGGACGTGACGAGCAGACCCGCGCTGTAACTGCTGGTGACCGCGCCGGTAGTCGTCGTTCCTCGGGTCAGGCTCAGTCCGGCATTCACCGTGGGCCACCGGTCGGCCTTGCGCACGTCCACTGTGGCGCGCGCCTGCTCCACGTTGAGCAGTGCCACGCGTAGGTCCCGGTTGTTTTCCAGCGCAATGCGGATCAGCTTTTGCAGACGTTCATCGGCAAAGAAGTCTTGCCAGGGAGTGTCTGCTGCCGCGGCGCCTGCCGTGCCTGCAGCTGCAGGAAACTGCGCCGGAACGGGCGCAGCGGGGCGTTGGTAATCGGGCGCCATGCTGCCGCAAGCAGCCAGTGTGGCTGCCACGATGGCCAGGCTTGCGGCCTTGAACGGGAAAGCCAACGACGGGGAAGATTTCATGGCGCGGGTCATACATGGTCCTCCGGGTCCACTGGCACGGGTGCGGCCAGTTCACCTTCCTGCTTTTCATGGGCATACATGCGGCGCTGGCGCTCGCTGCCCTTGAAGATGCGGCGCACCACCACAAAGAACACGGGCGTAAAGAAGACGGACAGCGCCGTGGCGGAAATCATGCCGCCCATCACGCCGGTACCGATGGCGCGCTGGCTGGCAGAACCTGCGCCGCTTGCAACCACCAATGGCAGCACGCCCAGGATGAAGGCCATGGAGGTCATCAGAATCGGCCGGAAGCGCAGGTGCACCGCTTCCAGCACGGCCTCCACCAGCCCCTTGCCCTGCGCATGCAGGTCCTTGGCGAACTCGATGATCAGCACCGCGTTCTTGGCCGACAGGCCGATGATGGTGATCAGGCCGACCTTGAAGTAGATGTCATTCTCCAACCCGCGCAGATGCGCTGCCACGGTCACGCCCAGCACGCCCAGCGGCACCACCAGAATCACGGCAAACGGGATAGACCAGCTCTCATACAGCGCGGCCAGACACAGGAACACCGCCAGCAGCGAGAAGGCAAACAGGATGGTCGCCGTCGAGCCGGAGAGCTTTTCTTCATAGGTCTGCCCCGTCCACTCATAGGCAAAGCCGGGCGGCAGCTGGGACGCCAGACGCTCCATCTCGGCAATTGCCGTACCCGTGCTGTTGCCGGGTGCGGGCTCGCCCGAGATCCGCATGGTGGGGAAGCCGTTGTAGCGGATGGTCTGCATCGGGCCGGTCACCCATTCGGTGCTGGCAAAGGCGGAGAACGGCACGGTCTGGCCGCTGCTGTTGAGCACGTTCAAGCGCAACAGGTCCTCGGGCTGCATGCGCGTGGGCGCATCACCCTGGACCACCACCCGTTGCAGCCGGCCGGCGTTGGGGAAGTCGTTCACGTAGCTGGAGCCCAGCGCGGTGGAGATCACTGCATTGATGGCGGAGAAGTTCACACCCAGGGCGCTGGCCTTGTCGCGATCGATATTGAGCTGCAGCTGCGATGCGTCTTCCAGACCATCGGGGCGCACGGCAGTAAGCACCTTGCTTTGTGCGGCCAAGCCCAGCAGCTGGTTGCGTGCAGCCAGCAGGGCGTCATGCCCATTGCCGCCACGGTCCTGCAGCCGGAAGCTGAAGCCGTTGGAGCGGCCCAGCTCGGGAATGGGCGGCGGGCTCAAGGGAAAGATGAACGCATCGCGAATGCCCATCAAGGCACCGAATGCCTTGCCTGCCAGGGATTTGGCTGCATGCTCGGCGCCGGTGCGCTCTTTCCAGTCCTTGAGCGCCACGAAGCCCAGCGCCGCATTCTGGCCGGTACCGGAGAAGCTGAAGCCCAGCACGCTGACCATGTCGGCCACCTCAGGCTGCTTGAGCATGAACTGCTCGACCTGCGTCATCACGTCGCTGGTGCGGTTGACAGTGGCCCCTGGCGGCAGCTGCACGTTGACCAGGATGGTGCCCTGGTCTTCATTGGGCAGGAACGAGGTGGGCAGCCTGCCGAAGAGGATGACCACGCAGGCAATGATGACGCCGTAGATGACCAAGAAGCGCCCGGTGCGCTTGAGCACGCGCGCCACCAGACCCTCATAGCCATGGGTGGTGCGAGTAAAGCCCCGGTTGAACCAGCCGAAGAAGCCGCTCTTGGCATGGTGGTGCCCGGCCTGCACCGGCTTGAGCAGCGTGGCGCACAGGGCCGGCGTGAACGACAGCGCCATGAAGGCCGAGAACAGGATGGAGCTGAGCATCACCACCGCAAACTGACGGTAGATGTTGCCCACCGATCCGCTGAAGAAAATCAGCGGCACGAACACCGACACCAGCACCACGGTCACACCGATGATGGCGCCGGAGATCTGGCCCATGGCCTTGCGCGTGGCCATCAGCGGGTGCAGCCCCTCGGTACTCATGATGCGCTCGACGTTTTCCACCACCACGATGGCATCGTCCACCACGATGCCGATCACCAGCACCATGCCGAACATGGTCAGCACGTTGATGGAATAGCCCAGCGCCAGCAGCGTGGCAAAGGTTCCCATCAGCGTGATGGGAACCACCAATGTCGGAATGATGGTGTAGCGGATGTTCTGCAGGAACAGAAACATCACCAGGAACACCAGCACCACGGCTTCGAGCAGCGTCTCCACCACCTGGCGGATGGAGATGTCCACGAACTTGGAGCTGTCATAGGGAATGGTGGCTTTCACGCCGGGCGGGAAATAGCGCGAAAGCTCGTCCAGACGTTTGCGTATGGCCTTGGCCGTTGCCAGCGCGTTGCCGCTGGGCGCCAGTTGCACGCCAATGCCGCTGGACGGTTTGCCATTGAGGCGCGCCTGCGTGCCATAGGACTGGGCACCCAGCTCTATACGGGCCACGTCGCGCAGCCGCACGGCGGAGCCGTCCGCATTGGCGCGCAGCACAATGTTGCCGAACTCGTTGGCGGAACTGAGCTGCCCCTTGACCACCACAGCGGCAAAGATCGACTGCCCCGGCACATTGGGCAGATCGCCAATGGTGCCCGAGGTGACCTGCGCGTTCTGCGCGGCAATGGCGCTGTTCACATCCACGCTGGAGAGCTTGTAGCCCACCAGCTTGGCCGGGTCGATCCAGATGCGCATGGCACGCTCTGTACCAAACAACTGCGCCTGGCCGACGCCGGGCACACGCTGGATTTCGGGCAGCACATTGCGCGAGGCGTAGTCACCCAATGCCACCGGGTCGTAGTCCGGGTTGTCGGAGGACAGAATGGTGAACAGCAGGAAGTTGGAGCGCGACTTGTCCACCCGCACGCCGTTCTGTGTCACGGCGGCCGGCAAGCGCGGTGACGCGCGGCTGAGCCGGTTCTGCACATCCACCTGCGCCAGATCGGGATTGGTGCTGGGGTCGTAACTCAGGGTGATGGAGCCGCTGCCATCGGCCTGCGCCACCGACTCCATGTACAGAAGACCGGGCGAGCCATTCATCTCGCGCTCGATCACGGACAGCACGCTGTTTTCCATGGTCTGTGCCGTGGCACCCGGATAGGCCGCCGACACCACGATGGACGGTGGCGCCACCGACGGGTATTGCGCCACCGGCAACTGCGTGATGGCAACCGCTCCGGCCACCACGATGAACAAGGCAATCACCCATGCAAAGATGGGCCGGTCGATGAAGAAGCGCGCCATGTTGCGGGCCTCTCAGGACTTGGCCGTGCCGGAAGCCGCGGCAGCAGGCGCGCTGGCGGCGGGAGCTGCCGGCGCAGCGGAAGGCGGTGTCCAAGGCACGGGTTTGACCGGCGCCTTGCCCTGCATTTTCTGGAAGCCGTCCACCACCACCTGCTCGCCGTCCTTCAGGCCGGAGAGCACCACCCACTGGCCGTCCTTGCCAGAGCCCACCTTGACGGTACGCGTCTCGACCACTCCGTCGGCGCCCACCACCTTGACGCTGTCTCCTTGCGACGTACGCTGCACCGCCTGTTGCGGCAACAGGATGGCACCACCCGCAGCCGCCTGCTGCAACTGGGCCCGCACATACATGCCGGGCAGCAGCACACCCTTGGGGTTGGGCACTTCGGCACGCAAGGTGATCTGACCCGAAGTCGGATCCACGCTCAGGTCGCTGAACAAGAGCTTGCCGGGGATGGGATAGGTGCTGCCGTCGTCGAGCACGATGCGCACCTGAGCCGATTCGGCGCCTCCAGCGGTCTTGAGCTGGCCACTGGCAATGGCTGCACGCAGGCGCAGCACATCCGCCACCGGCTGGGTGAAGTTGATGTACATGGGGTTGATCTGCTGCACCAGCGCCAGTTGCGTAGCTTCGCCCTGCCCCACCAGCGCACCTTCCGTCACCAGGGCGCGGCCAATGCGACCCGAGATGGGTGTGGTCACGGTGGCGTAGCCCACATTGATTTGCGCGGTCTGAATTGCCGCCTTGGCAGAAGCCACATCCGCCTCGGCCAGCTTCTGTGCAGCCACAGCAGAGACCAGGTCCTGTTGACTCACGGCATTGGCTTCTGCCAGCGGTTTGTAACGGTCCGCCTGGGCCTTGGCCTGCGTCAGGTTGGCTTCCGCCCGCGCCAGGCTGGCCTGGGCGCTGGCCAGTGCGGCACGGTAGGGCGCGTCATCGATCTGGAACAGCGTCTGGTTGGCACGCACCTCACTGCCCTCTGTAAAGCGAATGCTCTGCAGAATGCCGGCCGCACGTGCACGCACCTGGGCCACGCGCGAAGCCTCGGTACGTCCGGGTAGTTCGGTCACCAGGCCCACGGTGGTCCGCGCCACGGTCACCACGCCAACCTGCGCGGGCGGTGGTGCCTGGGATGCTCCGGCTGCAGGGGGGGCTGCTGACTGACCACACGCAGCCAGCAAGGCCACCGAGCACAGAACCATCAGAGAAGAGGCAGAGGAGACAGGCCAAGCGCAGGCCACCGCTTTTCGCAATACGGACATCAGAGAACCCTTCTGAAAAGCAAGCGGGGGCCCACAGGCCCCGCTATGAAATGACTATGGGCACTGCAAATTTGCGGGTTGCAGATGCGCCAAGCCAGTATAGCCAACAGGGGCAATCCCCCCTGTGCGACCACAGTATCCAAACTGTGCACACATTTCAGGTGCCGTATTCGTCCCTGACGGTCTCATCCAGATGCCGGGTATCGGCCCAGCCGACCAGCGTCAGCGCGTCGGGTGTCCAGAGCAGGCGGTTGATGGCGGCGTTGCCCAGCTCCCAACTGCGGGGAGCGCTGACACTTTGGCGCGTGGCCAGGCGATACAGCATGTCCATCACGCCACCGTGCGAAACCAGCACGATCTGCCCACCCAGGTGGCGCGCGGCAATTTCGTTGACGGTCCGCGCCACCCGCTCCATGACCTGCGTCGGGCTCTCGCCGCCTTCCGGTGCAAAGTGTGGGTCACGGATGCGCCAGAGCCTGGACTCTTCGGGCCAGCGCTCTTCAATGGCGGCATAGGTCTGGCCTTCAAACTTGCCAAAGGCACGTTCGCGCAAGCCTTTATGGGTCTGCACCGCCAGGCGTTTTGCCGCAATGGCCTGGGCCGTGCTGTAGGCACGTGAGAGATCACTGGCGTATATGGCATCCACAGGCTCGTCCGCCAGCGCGAGTCCAGCCTGCTGCGCCTGCCAACGGCCCTTGTCGTTCAGCCCGATGTCGAGCTGCCCCTGGATGCGCGTATCCACATTCCAGGCGGTCTCGCCATGGCGTACGGCGATGATGCGGGTGGCAACGGGCATCAGGGCTGCTGAGCCGGGCCTCCCGGCAATTCGATATTCACCTTGCGCGGTCCAGCAGGCGGTTGGGGATAGTCTTGCAGGGCGGCCTGCAGCAGAACCGGCAGCAGATTGCCGCTGTCACTCCAGGTGCCATCAAAGCTGGCGGACGTTTCATACACCACCTGCCCAGATGTCAGCTCACGCATCAGCACATGCACGCCATGCCGGTACCAGACAGGTTCCATCCACGCTCCCATGCCAAAGCCGGCGTGTCTTGCCCAGAAGCCACCCATGCCCCCATAGGAAAACGTGTTCTGCAGCACCAGCACCTGCGCACTCACCTGTACCGAGTAACGCGGCCGGCCTTCTGCGGAAGTGGTCGCTGACTGGGTCAGGCCGACCTGCGCCAGAGCCTTTGCCGCCATGGCTTCCAGCGTGTCCTGCTGCAGCGACTGGGTTTGCGATGGCAGGCGTTCAAAACGATAAGTCGCCGGCCGGACGGCTGCGGTCGTGCCGGTGAAGCTCTGCACGTCGCTGTCGATCATGCGGGTCGTAGAACATCCCGACAACACGGCAAGCGCGAGCACGGCAGCACAACCAGCGATCAGGGCGCGCAAGGACTTCGACATGGTCAGGCCCCAACGACTTGCAAGCCCGGCAGTGCGGGTGCGGGGAACTCTTCTGCATCAAATGCCTTGTCGCCCTCTTCATCGGCAGTACCGGTGGCCTTGACGCCCTTGAAATCAAACAGCTTGGAGTCCATCAGGTGCGAGGGCACCACGTTCTGCAGCGCGGTGAACATGGTCTCGGCGCGCCCGGGGTATTGCTTTTCCCACTCGCGCAGCATGTTGCCGATCTGCACCCGCTGCAGGTTCTGCTGGCTGCCGCACAGGGTGCACGGGATGATGGGGAACTGGCGGTGCGCGGCCCAGCGGATCAGGTCTTTCTCGGCCACATAGGCCAGCGGGCGGATCACCACAAACTCGCCGTTGTCGCTGGTGAGCTTGGGCGGCATGCCCTTGACCTTGCCGCCGAAGAACATGTTGAGGAAGAAGGTCTGCAGCATGTCGTCGCGGTGGTGGCCCAGTGCCAGCTTGTTGCACTTCAGGCGCCGTGCCACGCTGTACAGAATGCCCCGGCGCAACCGGCTGCACAGGCTGCACATGGTCTTGCCTTCGGGGATGTTGCGCTTGACGATGGAATAGGTGTCCTGCGTCTCGATGTGGAACTCCACCCCCAGATTTTTCAGGTACTCGGGCAGGATGTGGTCGGGAAAGCCCGGCTGCTTCTGGTCCAGGTTGACCGCCACGATCTCGAAGCGGATCGGCGCGCGCTGCTGCATCTTGAGCAGGATGTCGAGCATGCCGTAGCTGTCCTTGCCACCCGACATGCAGACCATGATGCGGTCGCCCTCCTCGATCATGTTGTAGTCGATGATGGCCTGGCCCATCTGGCGGCACAGGCGCTTTTCCAGCTTGTGGGTTTCGCGTTCTATCTTCGCCTGCTTGTCCGTACTCACCGCAGGCGCTTCGTCCTCAACCCACACAGCATTCATTTCACATCTCCTTGCGGCACAGTGGCCCAGTTTCCGGTTTCCATGCGAATGGCCACTTCGCAATCGTCAAAAATTTCCAGCTTGGCAATCTTCACCCGCGCACCGATCACGCCCGGCAACTGCATCAGGCGGTGGGTGAGTTTGCCGATCAAGGTTTCCAGCAGATTGACGTGCTCGGACGTGCACTCGTCAATGATGATCTGGCGTACCTTGCGGTAGTCCAGCACATGGTTGATCTCATCGTCCTTAGGCAGCAGCGGCTGGCAGCCCAGGCACAGTTCGGCGTCCACCTGGATCGGTTGCGGTTCGCTGATTTCAGACTCCAGTATGCCCAGACTGGCGTCAAAACGCAGGCCGGTAAGGGTGAGGGTCTGGTTGCCGGTGGCGTGCGTCATACAGTGTCTTTCATTCGGAAAACCTCCACCCCCACCGCCGCCGTGTCCGCGTACACATCGGGCTTGCAGCTCGACAGGCGCACGGCCATCACCCGCGGATGGGCCAGCATGCGGCTGGCCAGGTCATCGCACAGGGTTTCCTGCAATTCCACGTGGCCGGTGCTCACACGCTGGGCAATGATTTCGCGCACAAAGTCGTAGTCCACCACTTCCGACAGCTGGTCGGCTTGAGGGGTGGACAGGGCATAGGGCACGAAGAGTTCCACGTTGAAGATCACACGCTGTGGCCGCATCTTCTCGAAGTCATGGGCACCGATCTGCACCAGCACCTCATGGTCCCGCAAGAAGATCCGACGGCAGGTCAGCGCAAGCCGGGTTAGGGGGTCTTGGTTCATGTTGAGGAAGCCAAATTGTCCTGGACCGCATACATCACATCCCGCCTCAGAGGGACCAGATGTTGTCCATTGTCGACACACAGCGTGGTTCCGGTGATGCAGGGGTTTTCTGCCAAGAACACGCAGGTCTGCGCCACCCTTGCCGGATCGAGCGCGCTTTGCATCAGGTTGACCCGTGACGCCTGGTCAAAGTTTTCCTGCGTCTGCGGACCGCTCAGGAACATCAAGCCCGGCGCCACACCACAGACCCGCAGGCGCGGCGCCAGGGCCTGTGCCTGCAGCGCCACGCTGCGCTCCAAAGCCAACTTGCTCACGGTGTAGCTGAAGTAGTCGGGGTTGAGGTTGAACACTTTCTGGTCCAGCACATGCAGGATGCTGCACGCACCCGGTGCTGCATCCGCCGGCAACTGCTGCGCCATCAACGAGGATAGCGACAGCGGTGCGATCAGGTTGACCTCCATCTGGCGACGTACCGAATCGATGTCCAACCGGGCCGCGGCGTCTTCCTCAAACATGGAAGCATTGTTCACCAGGCAGTGCAATGGGCCGCTTTCCTGGGCAATGTGCGTCATCATGCGCTGGCGCTCGGCCTCGCTGGCCAGATCGGCCTGTACCGCGTGGGCTGCAAAACCTTGGGTGCGCAAGGATTCAACCAGCGCCTGTGCCTGTATGTCTGAGCGCTGGTAATGGCACCAGACCTCCCAGCCCGCCTGCGCAAACGCGCGGCATAGCAAGGCGCCGAGGCGCTGCGCGCCGCCGGTCACCAGCACGCGCCGGGGTTGTGTGAACGCGGACATGCTAACGGCGGCCATGGCGACGCACCGGTTCTGCTGGCGGTTCCGGCGGCAGCGCCGGAGCCTGCGGCTTGTCCTTGGGCAATTCCTCTTCCACCAGCAAGGTGGTGCCGCTGATGCTGCCTTCCTGCAAGGCCAGCAGTACCGCGGCCTTGGTGTCGAGGTCGGTGCTGCGGTGGTGGCTGGGCACCGCGGCACTGCGCTCGGCCAGCTTTTCGCCACGCAGCAGGGGCTGGTGTTGGCCCATGATGGGCGCCACGCCCACCACACGCACCAGGGGGCTGAGAGCCAGAGCCAGCATGGAATTGGCCGCATCCAGTGCCGCCTTGGACAGGGTGTAAGAGACAAAATCCGGTGTCTGGTTCCACAGCTTCTGGTCCAGCAGATTGACCACCACACCGCGCAGGTCTGGCTGGCGCACTTGGCGTTCCGAGATGTGGGTGTGCAGCGCCTGGCTGATCAGGATAGCTGCACCCGCGTTGCTGCGCATGTGCTTTTCCATGGCGGCGAAGCTGAAGGTGGCCGCTGTGTCATGCTCAAAGGTAGAGGCACAGTTCACCACCGCGTCCACCTGCCCAAAGGCTTCGATCACGTTGGGCAGCAGATTGCGCACCGCCGTCTCGTTGCCCAGGTTGGAGCGAAAGGCCTGCGCGCCTGGGGTGAGACGCGCACAGTCGGCCACCGTCTGGCGTGCCTCTTCCACCGAATCGCGGTAATGCACGGCCACGCGCCAGCCGTGGGCGGCGAGCTTGAGCGCAATTTCACGGCCCAGGCGCTTGGCAGCGCCCGTGACCAATACGGCTGGCGGCAACACGGTGGGGGAGGCGGGGGCAGGCATTGAGGGACAATCCGACGCTGTTATGACAACAACCCCGAGTTTACCCACCCCCCCTCTTTCCCCGGAAGCCGTCGGTCTTTTGGCTGCCTTGCAGGCGCGCATTGCCGCCGAAATGGAGCAGGCCGGCGGCTGGCTGGGGTTTGACCGCTTCATGGCGCTGGCGCTATACGAGCCGGGCCTGGGCTACTACGCCAACGGCTCCACCAAATTCGGCACCCTGCCCCAGGGCACGCTGGAAGCGGACGGCAACCTCAAGGGCGCGGGTAGTGACTTTGTGACCGCACCGGAAATGACGCCCCTGTTTGGCTACGCGCTGGCGCAACAGGTGGCGCAGGCGCTGCAGGCCACGGGCACGACGGACATCTGGGAATTCGGTGCCGGCACGGGCGCCTTGGCCTTGCAGCTGCTCACCGCACTGAAAGCCATGGGCCAGCCGGTGCAGCGCTACACCATCGTGGACCTGTCGGAATGCCTGAAAGAGCGGCAACGCCACACCCTGCGTGAGCACCTGGATACCGTGCAATGGGTCAGCGAATTGCCCCCAAGCTTTAGCGGTGTGGTGGTCGGCAATGAAGTGCTGGATGCCATGCCGGTGACCCTGCTGTCACGGGTGCAGGGCCAGTGGTTCGAGCGCGGCGTAAGCCAGAAGGACGGCCAGTGGGTCTGGGAAGACCGCCCCACCGCGCTGCGACCGCCCCTAGAAATCGAAGGCCCGCACGACTACCTGACCGAAATCCATCCGCAGGCACACGCTTTTGTGCACACCCTGGCCGACTGGCTGCAACGGGGCGCGGCGTTCTTTCTGGACTATGGTTTTCCGGAAGCGGAGTACTACCACCCCCAGCGCCACATGGGTACGGTGATGTGCCACCGCGCCCACCGGGCCGACAGCAACCCGCTGGATGCGGTGGGCCTGAAAGACATCACGGCCCACGTCGATTTCACCGGCATCGCCGTGGCCGCGCAGGACGCCGGGCTGGAAGTGCTGGGCTATACCAGCCAGGCACATTTCCTGATGAACTGTGGCCTGATCGACCTGATGCAGAACGCCCCACTGCCCGAGCGCGCCGCGGCGCAAAAGCTGGTGATGGAACACGAGATGGGCGAGCTCTTCAAGGTCATTGGGCTGGTCAAAGGTCCGGTGTTTGAGGCCGTGGGATTTGCCCGTGGTGACCGTACCCACAGGCTCTGATCGCAGTTTGCAAATAAGTGCTTTTTGGGTAACCCGCAAGTAACCCAAACAGCGCTTGCCGGGTTAGCATCGCAGGGGGCGTTTCAACACCCTTTTTTGACCCGCAATCCGTAATATCCACGCAAGCCCATGAGCAGCATCACACGCACCCAAACCATCGAACGAACCATGCGTCCCTGGGGCTGGTACGAAACGATTTCCGAAGAGTCGGGGAACAAGGTCAAGCGCATCGGCGTGCACCCCGGCCAGCAGCTCAGCCTGCAACGTCACGCCCAGCGTGCTGAACACTGGGTCGTGACGCGGGGCACGGCCACGGTGACGCTGGACGACTCCGTTTTTGAACTTCCCCCAGGCGGGCATTGCGACATCGCCCTGGGACAGGTTCATCGACTGGCCAACCGCACGCAGGAGCCGGTGGAAATCGTGGAAGTGCAGTTTGGCAGCTATCTGGGCGAAGACGATATCGAGCGTCTGCAGGACGATTACGGCCGCACCTAAAACAACAAGAGCACATCGATCGGGAAGACACATGAACCACACCACCCACGAACCCAGAATCCATTTGCCCGAGGGTAGCCCTACCCTGGCCTGTGTCGACATTGGCGGCACCAAAGTGGCCGTCAGCATGGCCGACCACCGTGGCGTACTGGGCAAGGTGGCCGAGCCCACGGCCAAGGAAGGCAACAATGACGCGCTGGGACGGCAAATCATCCGCATGATCGGTGAGAGCTGCGCGCTGGCAGGCGTTCCCGTAGACAGCGTGGGCTCGGTAGGCGTTTCGTCCTGCGGCCCGTTTGTGCTCAATGACGGGCTGGTGGAACTGGCCGCACCCAATATCTGCGGTGGTCTGGCCGGCAAGGCGCGTGGACTGCCCAACGACTGGATGAGCGCGCTGCTGGAAGCCCCGCTGCGCGACGCCTTCAAGAACGTGCGCGTGGAAAACGACGGCGTTGGTGCGTTGGAGGCGGAACGTCGCTGGGGCGCGCTCAAGGGCGTACGCAATTGCGCCTACGTGACCTGGAGTACCGGCATCGGCATGGGCCTGTGCGTGGACGGGCACATTCTGCGCGGCAAGAATGGCAACGCGGGCCATGGCGGCCACATCTTTGTCAGCGACAACGACGACGCACTGTGCGGCTGCGGAATGATTGGCGATGTGGAGGCACTCATTGCCGGCAATTCCATTCCCCGGCGGTTTGCCTCCCAGGGCTATGCCGACGCCTCCGTACTCTTCACCGCAGCACGCAGCGGCGACCAGCGTGCCATCGACATCATCGACTCGCTGTGCCATGTGATGGGGCGTGCCCTGTTCAACATCACCGCGCTGCTGGACCTGCAGCGTATCTCCCTGGGTGGCAGCGTGTTCTGGCACAACCAGGACTACCTGCTGCCCCGTCTGCAGGCCTTCATGCACGGCAAGTTGCCCGCGCTCACCAACGGGCTGGAAATTGTTCCGGCTGGGCTGGGCGAGCGTGTGGGGGACTTTGCGGCACTGGCCCTGGTGATGAAATAGGGGGCCTGATCAGGTCAGGCCGGGTGCCAACTTGAACATGGCAACGGTTTGTACCTGCTCATGTGCCTGATTCTTCAGGCTTGAGGCTGCGGCAGCCATCTCTTCCACCAAGGCCGCATTCTGTTGCGTGACTTGGTCCATCTGGTTGATGGCTTCGCCAATTTGTGCGACACCCTGGCTCTGTTCGTTGCTGGACGAACTGATTTCTCCCATGATGTCCGTCACGCGACGGATGCTGCTCACCACCTCCGTCATGGTTTCGCCAGCCTTGTCCACAAGGGCCGTTCCCTGCTCGACGCGCTCCACACTGGTATTGATGAGCGTCTTGATTTCCTTGGCAGCCTCGGCACTGCGACCAGCCAATGAGCGCACCTCGCTGGCCACGACTGCAAAACCACGGCCTTGCTCACCGGCACGCGCTGCCTCCACTGCCGCGTTGAGCGCCAAGATATTGGTCTGGAATGCGATGCCGTCAATGACACTGATGATGTCGCTGATCTTGCGGCTGGATTCGTTGATGCCCTTCATGGTTTCGACCACCTGCCCCACCACTTCACCGCCAGACACCGCCACGTTGGAGGCCTGCTGTGCAAGCTGGTTGGCCTGACGCGCACTGTCGGCGTTTTGCTTGACGGTGGATCCCATCTCTTCCATGGAAGCGGCTGTTTGCTCCAATGCGCTGGCCTGATGTTCCGTGCGCGAACTCAGGTCGCTGTTGCCATGTGCAATTTCGGCGCTTGCCGTTGCAACCCCTTGGGAGCCCTGCCGCACCTTGCCCACCACTTCAGCAAGACTGGCGCGCATGCGCTCCATGGACGCAAGCAGACTGGTAGCGGGACCATTGACTTCAATGGCCATGCTCAGATCGCCAGAGGCAATGAGATTGACCACGTCGGAGGCGTACTGCGGCTCCCCACCCAACTGCTTTTGTATGGATCGAAAGAGCATGGTTCCCAATGCGCCCATGAACAGCAGAATCACGCCACCGATGGCCAGATACTTGTAGGCGTACGACATGAACGCCGCATCCAGATCGTCAACAAATACGCCGTTGCCAACAACCCAGTTCCACGGCTCGAAGCGAATCGCACCCAGCAGTTTGGGAACGGGCGTCTTGGTTGCATCACCAGGGCGCGCCACATACGCGATCATGTAGACCCGGTCGGACTTGGAGAGTTCATCGACATAGATGTCGGACGTCATTCGTCCATCCGAAGTCTTGGACCCCTTGTCGACCTTGCCGATGCGACTCGCATCCGCATGGACCAGCATCTGGTTGTCCATGGTCCGAACAAAGATGTAGTCGTCATCGTGACGCAGGCCGGACAGCGCTTCCTTGGCCTGGGTTTGTGCTTCTTCGCGGCTCAGCTTTCCACTGGCCTCCAGTTTCTGGTAGCGCTCGAGTACACCGCGACTGAGCAGCGCAACCTTGTGAATCTCTTCCTGGCGGCTCTCATACAGATTCTGACGCAGTGCATACAGGCCGAAGGCGCTGCTCAACACGATGCCCAAAAGTGCCGCTGCGATGATGAGCAGGATTCTGTTGCGCAATTTCATATTCAATGTCCCATTCGCCGAATCCATTCCGGTGTGAGAGCACCATAGCGCACTTTGTCGATATTGGAAGTACTTGTTTCCCCTACGGTAGGCTCAAGCTTCGCGCACCTTGAATCAGCCCCATCAACTTGCCTTTTTTGCAAAGCAGTACTGCACTGATCCCTGCCTGGGCATTGTTGCGCGCCGCCAAGTCAAGCACTTCCGGCAGATCACGTCCGTACTCATTAACCATCGTGCTTTCCAATATGAGGCTCACCACACCCATATCGTCCCCCGTGAGTAAGGCTGCCAACCCAGGGCTGTAAATCACTTACGAAGACAAGGTGCGCAACGTTGATGCTCTACGAACCGGCGAATGTGATGGCGCGATAACTGTTTGGGACCCTGAACACCGCGACTGTGCCCACTAGCTCTTCAGCTTGTGATTTCAATCCACTGGCAGCTGCAGCCATCTGTTCGACCAAAGCTGCATTTTGTTGCGTCATTTGGTCCATTTTCTGGATCGTTTCTTCTACCTGATTCACGCCAGAGGCTTGTCTTCCACTTGCCGAGCTGATCTCGCTCATGATGTTGGTGACGCGGTCAATTGCGCTTACAACTTCAGCCATGGTGGCGCCCGCCAGGTCAACCAATTTCGATCCCTGGTCCACGCGGACCACACTGGTATGGATGAGATTTTTTATTTCCTTGGCCGCATCGGCACTGCGCCCAGCCAGGTTGCGAACTTCAGACGCAACAACCGCAAAGCCCCTTCCTTGTTCACCCGCACGTGCGGCCTCTACAGCCGCATTCAGGGCCAGAATATTGGTCTGAAATGCGATGCCATCAATGACACCAATAATTTCGGAAATCCTTCGGGAACTTTCGTTAATTTCCTTCATTGTGGCGATCACCTGGGTTACTACTTGTCCACCCCTTGCGGCCACCGCCGAGGCGCTATGGGCCAGTTGATTGGCTTGCTCGGCGCTTTCGGCATTTTGAGAAACCGCTGCGCTGAGATGCCCCATCGATGCAGCCGATTGCTCTACCGAGCTGGCCTGCACTTCTGTCCTTACGGACAACTCGTGGTTCCCCTGCGCAATTTCACCGCTGGCATTTGCCAACATATCTGCGTTGTCCCGAACCTTCAACACGACCCGCCCCAGACTCATCTGCATGTCGTGCAAAGCCCGGAGCATTTCAGCCATTTCACTTTCGCCGGAGAATGAAATCTCTTCGCTCATGTCACCGGTGGCAACGCGTTTGGCAATGGCGACCGCCTGACGTATGGGTACGGAAATGGCACCAATGAGCAGCCACGCAGATGCGACAGTTCCTGCAATGACCAAGGCCACTGCAATCGCGAAGCTGCGCATGTTTCTCTGATAGCTCGTGTTGACCTGCTGAAACTCTTCACTTGAATGATCCAGTTGCAATTGCACCAGAACATTGATCTGCTTTGACATCGCATTGACCAGGTCATTCAGATCCAGCGCCAACAAACTGGTTTGCATCCGGTCTTTTTTTGCCAGTGCATCCAGCAAATCCGCAATGGCCGGCTTGGATTTCTGTGCCAGTGCCGATGCTTTGTTCAACTCTTGCACATCGCTTTGGCCCTGTAGCGTTGTCGCCAATATCTTCCAATGCGTGTTGATTTCTTCTACGTCTTTTTGGACATCTTTGCCTGCTTCCACCGGATCGCCACGTCCTAAGCCTATTTGGTTGGCCTTGAATTGCACATCCGAGTACAAATCAGTCAACTTCTTCAGGTGCTCCAAAGGTTCCAATCTCTGTAGATAGAGCGTTTCAAGTGCCCGGTTTGACTCTCTGGAAACATAGGCCGCCAGCAGCGCAACAGCTGCTACAAGTGCGATCAGCACAGCGCTTCCAACCGTCAACAGCTTCGAAATTTTTACGTGCCGCAAATGCATTTTTCGGGATCTCTACAAGGCCAGTGAATTCCGTCCTTCGCAAATTCTATTAGTAAATCTATTTGATTTAGATAAGGGTTTACACCATTAAATTGCTGATCTCTTCACCCTCTTCCTGCGAACTACAGACGCTTACCGATACTTTTTTGATTCTGTCGATGTGAGTGCATAAAGAAAACGGCGCCCAAGGCGCCGTCGCAATTCGCTCAAAATCTGCGTGCAATAGCCCGCCTCACCTGGCACTCAGCGCTTGAACTTCAGCGCCAGCACCTTGTCCGCCACACACTGTCCTTGCGGCTTGCCGCCCTCGATGGAAAAGCGGTAGTGGATACCGGCATACAGGCGTGATGCGGCAGCCTCATCGGAAGCGGCCTTGAAGCTCTTGAAAGTGCGTGGTCCCCAGCCGCGGTCGTTGTGGGTATTGTCGGTAAACGCGGTGTTCGCGCCAAACATCTGTTCCAGTACCTTGGAGGCAGCCGCTGACTGCACCGAGTGGCCGGAGGGGTAATCCGGGAACGGAGGCGTAGGCATGAGCGAGGGCGTCCAGTTACTGTCAATGCCCAGTTGAATGTAAGTCACCGGGCGGATCACATTGAGCGTGTACTTCGTGTACCAGCCCGCCACAAACGCATCCGACATGGCCAGGTTCAGCCGCGCAAAGGTTTCTGCAGCAGTGGCAAGGTCGGCTTTGCGGCTCTTCAGAATGTCATTGGCAATATAGGCCCAGTGGCCGCCTGGTGTGGGCGTCTTGCCCGCGTCGTCAGCCCAGTACAGAGCGAACTGGCGCTGCTCTTGTGTGGCAGCAGTGCTGATCTTGTACACCTCCATTCCTTCCTTGTAGAAGGCGGAGCCTGGCTCTTCAGAGTACACAGGTGGCGGGGGCGCGGGGCAGTCTGCCGCGTTCTTGATGACAAAGGGTCGGTTCTGCCCCCAGTAGGGCAGCAAGGCCGGAGCAAAGGCGGGCGGCGTGGCCGACCATTTGCCCGTGCCGCTCGGTGGCACGTAATTGGCCTGGGTGCGACGCAGCGGGCCCCAGGCCTCATGTCCGCCATCGGTGCGCGCCCAGGTCATGATGGCCATGGCCATGAGCTTGCCGAAGGTTTCCGACCGGTTGCTGATGTCGGGTGTGATGGTGTTGGGGTCAAAGTCCTGCGTGTATTTGAGCGGCAGATTGCGCTCCAGCAGATCGATGCGCGCCTTGTTCTCGGCGCTGGCGTTGCTGAACATCATGCGCGTCATGGTGGCCATGGCTGCGTTGGCCACGGTGGGCCAATGCAGGGGCTCATCTGGCTGCGCCCAGGGCAGCGAACTCAGGTCGTTGAGCTGACCGGCTAGGCTCTGGTAGCCCGGCATGCCGGGCACCACCGACTCATACAGAGTGAGCCCGACATAGCCCAGTGCTCGCGCTGCCACCGGCGGACTGAAGCCCGGCGTCTGCTGAATGAGCTGCAGGTCCAGGTAGATCCAGTCATACACCACACCGGAGCCAAAGGCAGAAGCCGGTTTGGCTGCCACGGTCGGGCCGGTCTGGGCATGCAGCACAGGGGCTGCCGTTGCGGAAAACAGGGTCGCCGCCACCATGGCTATCACACGCATCTTCATGGGGCTTTCCAGCTCTGTACGCCGGCCTCACGGTTGAACACATAGAACCCGTCTCCCGATACGCCCTGCCAATCGCTCCATTCGCCATGCGGCCATTGCACGCGTACCTTCACATCCTTGGATTCACCCAGACCGAAGTGCATCCAGCCCAGTTGTCCGCTGGCATGGCCACCACCAATGGTGTGCTCTTCGCGGATGATGCGGCCGCCCAGATCCACTTCCACCCAGGCGCCAACAGCATCGCGGTTGCCACCGGCCTGCTGCAGGCGCAGCTGTAGCCAATGCCCCATGGGCGCAGGCTTGTCCACGGTGCCAGAGCCCAGGTTGCGCCACAGCTGGGCCTTGTCCCAACGGTTGACCACCACCATGTCGAGCAGGCCATCGCCGTTCAGGTCGACCAGCATGCCGCCGCGTCCGCGCCGGAAGCTGGCCACGCCGGCCTGCTGCCCCACTTCGGTGAAGTGACCGTCGGACTCCTGCAGCAACAGGTCGTTGGGATCGAGAATGGCGAAGTCAGGCATGGTGGACACATTGCCCTTGACGATGAACAAGTCGGCATAGCCATCGTTGTTCACATCGGCAAACTGCGCGTGCCACGCCGTGCTGGGATGGATATCTCCTCCCACATAGGGCCGGTGCGCCGTAATGCCGCGCTTGTAGGCCTGATCGATGTAGGAAGGTTTGGAAGCATCGCCTTCGAGCTTCTGGAACTTGTTGTCGGCCATGCTGGTGATGAAGACTTCGGGATAGCCATCCCCGTCAATGTCGTGGCTGGCAATGCCCATGCCCCACACCTGCAGGCGTTTCCAGCCCTCTTCGGCGGTGTACTGACGCGCGGGCTGGCCCGGTGTCACCTTCCAGAGTTGCTCCTGTCCTCCCTTGTAGTACTCGCGGTCGTTGCTCACGCGCAAGGACGCCTCGCCGCTGCGGTTCCAGTCGGAGAACAGCATGGACAGCGCGCAGTAGCTGGGCGTGAGCATTTCAGGCGCCGCAAACTTCTTGCCACTGGCGTCAGGCCGCAACAGCATGGCCGGCGTACAGGTGCCCCATGGGAAGTCGGGGCGGCTGCGGTCGTAGTAGCTGCCTATGGCCAGGGTCGGCCAGCTCTGTCCACGCTCCCAGGTGGCCGAGAATGCGGTGTGCCAATCGTTGCTGGCAGGAATGTTCCACATCTCATTGGCGCGCTCGAACTTGCACTGGCCCAGTCCACGGAACACGGCAATCTCGCCTACGCGCAGCACCACCAGGTCCACATTGCCGTCACCATCGATATCAATGGGATAGGCGCCGGTAGCGTTGGTCAACTCCAGGCCGGTGCGCTCTTCCTGCAGCTTGATGGGGCCGCCGCGTGTGCTCTTGTTGCGGTAGAACTTGGACTTATTGACGCCGCCGGTTACGTAGATGGATGGCAATCCACCGCCATCGCAATCAAACACGGCCACTCCGCCCCCCACCATGTATTCGTCCTGCCCCTCGAACCGGATTTGCAGGCCCGCAGCATCGGTCTCTTCAATGAAATGCGGAATGGCAAGTGTTGCCGCATGCAGCCCACTGGTCGCCGCAAACGCGAGCAGTGACGCAAGGAGTGGGAGACGTGGCTTGTGCATGGTGTGTTTGCAGTTGTTAAACGTTGACCCAGGCCCCGGTCTTTTCGGACGCAAACAAGGCGTCGATGACGCGCATATTCAGAATGGCATCTTCCACGCCGTAAGGCAACGCGATGTCGCCACGTACGGCACGCGAAAAGGCATCCACTTCCAGCGTGTACATGTCGCAGGCTGGAATCACTTCGGCACTGGTGGAGCCACCATCCAGCCGCGCACCGTCGTCGGTATAGACCTTGGTGCTGCCGCCCAGCGGTGCGTTGAACGGGATCTCGATCTCGATGCGCTTCTTGGTGCCACACACCTGCACACGCTGGTAGGGCACGCTCTGGGTCGACACGGTGAAGTCCAGTCGGCGGCCTTCACCGAAATCCACCAGGGCGCTGACCATGCGGTCGGTCTTGAAATCCGGATCACGGTCGACCAGGGCGATAACCCGTTTCGGTTCGGCACCGAACAGGAAGCGCCCGGTGACGATCGGATAGCAGCCGATGTCATACAGCGCACCACCACCAATATCTGCCTGGTTGCGGACATTGCCCGGGTCGCGGTTGAAATACGAGAAATAGGTATGGATGGACCGCAGCTCACCCACCTCACCACTGCGCACACGCTCGCGCACCGATAGCCATTGCGGATGGAAGCGCACCATGAAGGCTTCCATGATGTGCACCTTGCCTGCCACGGCGCGCAGCTGTTCTGCCTCCTTGGCATTCAATGCAACCGGTTTCTCACACAGCACGTGCTTGCCCGCACGCGCTGCCGCCAGCGTCATGGGTACATGCTCGTGGTTGGGCAGCGGGTTGTAGATGGCTTCGATTTCCGGGTCGGCCAACAGCGCTTCGTAGCTGCCATAGGCCTTGGGGATGCCCAGGCGGTCAGCCAGCGCTCGGCCCTTGTCCAGCGAGCGTGAGCCGATGGCGCGTACTTCGCAGTGTTCGCTTTTGAGCATGGCAGGGATCACCTTCTCCCAGCCAATCTTGGCCGTGCTCAGCACGCCCCATACGACTTTTTTCATGGCGACTCAGATAAAGGAGTTCAGCAAGTTTTCGATGTGCTCCTGGCGGCCGGACACCGGGCGGGTGTCGGTGTTGTGTTCCAGCACACGGGCCGCCACAGCATCCAGGCTCAGCTTGCCACCCAGCAGATCCTTGCCGAAGTCGGTGTTCCAGCCGGCATAGCGCTCTTCGGTAATCTTGGCAAAGCGGCCATCGGTGATCATGGCGTCGGCAATCAGCAGCGCACGGGCCGAAACATCCATGGCACCAATGTGGCCGTGGAACATGTCTTCCGGGTCGATGGACTGGCGACGCACCTTGCTGTCGAAGTTCAGACCACCCGTGGTGAAACCGCCGCTCTTGAGGATGTAGTACATGGCCAGTGCCGTCTCGGGAATGTTGTTGGGGAACTGGTCGGTGTCCCACTGGCATTGCATGTCGCCGCGGTTCATGTCGATGGAGCCGAAGATGCCCAGATCAATGGCGCTGACGATTTCGTGCTCGAAGCTGTGGCCGGCCAGGGTGGCGTGGTTGGCTTCGATATTGACCTTGACTTCCTTTTCCAGGCCGTGCTTGAGCAGGAAGCCGTAGACGGTTGCGACGTCAAAGTCGTACTGGTGCTTGGAGGGTTCGCGGGGCTTGGGTTCCAGCAGGATGGCGCCCTTGAAGCCGATCTTGTGCTTGTACTCCACCACCATGTTGAGGAAGCGACCCATCTGGTCGAGCTCCTGGCCCATGCGGGTGTTGATGAGCGTCTCGTAGCCTTCGCGACCACCCCAGAGCACATAGTTCTCGCCGCCCAGCTTGAGCGTGGCATCCATGGCTTCCTTCACCTGCAGGGCGCCCAGGGCAAAGATTTCGGGGTTGGGATTGGTAGCAGCGCCCGACATGAAGCGGCGGTGCGAGAAAAGATTGGCCGTACCCCACAGCAGCTTCATGCCGGTGTCTTGTTGCTTGCGTGCCAGCACGTCCACCATGGCGTGCAGATTGGCCACGCTCTCGCGCGGCGTGCTGCCCTCGGGTGCCACGTCACGGTCGTGGAAGCAGTAGTACGGGGCGCCCAGCTTCTGGAAGAAGTCGAATGCGTTGTCGGCTTTGGCCTTGGCTGCGGCCATGGGGTCGCTTATGTGCTGCCAGGGGCGCTCGAAGGTGCCGTCATAGCCGAACGGATCGAAGCCGTTCCAGCAGAAGCTGTGCCAGTAGCACACGGCAAAGCGCAGATGGTCTTCCATGCGTTTGCCGGCGACGATGCGGTCCTTGTCGTACCACTTGAAGCTCAGCGGCTCCTGCGATTGCTGGCCAGCGTAACGGATGGGGGCGATGGCGTCGAAATAATTGCTCATGGTGATTCCTTGGGGTGTAGCGATGGAAACCATCGGATAGGGATGGGGAGGCGCTGTCTAATGCAGCGCTTTGAGTGCGGGATAAATGGCCTGGAAGCGTGCATAGCGTGGCGCCAACAAGGCCTGCTCTGCTGCGTCCGGACGATAACTGCGGGTGACGGCGGGTTGGGTGCACACTTGCTCCAGCGTTGCGCCAGTAGCCAGCCAGCCCAGTCGCGCTGCGCCCAGGGCACCGCCAGCGGCGGAGTCGGCATGGGTCACGATCTCGACGTTCAGCGAGGAAGCCAGTTGCTGCGCCCACATGGCACTGCGTGCGCCGCCACCCACCAACGAGAGACGCGTGACGTTACTGCCAGCCTTTTTGAGTGCGTTAAGGCCATCGGTCAGACCAAAGGTCACGCCTTCAATCACCGAATAGGCCAATGCAGCCTGGCTGGTGCTGTGGCTGATGTGGTGAAAACTGGCGCGAATGACGGCGTCGTTGTGTGGTGTGCGTTCACCGCTGAGATAAGGCAGGAACAGCGGCGCATCGGCGCGGCTGGCAAAGTCGAGCCCGCTGGCCTGTTGCTCCAGCGCGGATTCGGAAGGCGCACCCAACGCCTGCTTGGCCCACTGCAGGCAGCTGGCGGCCGACAGCATCACGCTCATCTGGTGCCAGCGCTCGGGCACAGCATGGCAGAAGGCATGGGTGGCGCTGCTGGCGTTGGGCGCAAAGCGTGGCGTCACGACAAACAACACACCGCTGGTACCCAGCGACAGGAAGCCCTCGCCCGCGTTCACGGCGCCCATGCCCACGGCACTGGAGGCGTTGTCACCGGCGCCGCCGGCCACGACGATGCCGGGCTTCAGGCCCAGCGCGGAAGCCGCCGACGGGCTTAGTGCGCCGCCAGGCGCGCTGCCCTCCACCACGTGCGGCATCTGCACTTCGCTCAGACGCGTCAGTGCCAGCAGCTCGGGAGACCACGCGCGATTGGCCACATCCAGCCAGGCTGTGCCGCTGGCGTCCGACAAATCGGTGATGTGCTCACCCGTGAGCATCAGACGCACGTAGTCCTTGGGTAGCAGCACCTTGGACACCTGCGAGAAAACCTGCGGCTCGTGCTTGGCCACCCAGCGCAGCTTGGGCGCGGTAAAGCCCGGCATGATGAGACTGCCTGCAAGCTGGGCCGCCGCTGGCAGCTCAGCCATCATCTCTTCGCACTCCAGCGCGCTGCGGGTATCGTTCCACAAAATGGCGGGGCGCAGCACCCGGTTGGCCGAGTCCAACAACACGGCGCCATGCATCTGGCCGGACAGGCCGATGGCACGCACCGCCTGGTATTCCTGCGGATGGTTTTGCTGCAACGTCTTGAGCGCCTTGCCAGTGGCGCTCCACCAGCTGGCCGGGTCCTGCTCGCTGTGGCCCGGGTGGGGACGTGATACTTCGAGCGTGGAGCCAGCCGTACCAATGGTGCGGTGCTGGTCGTCCAGCAGCAGCACCTTCACTTCGGAGGTGCCGACATCAATTCCCAGATACATGGTTCGATTCTTTGAGTAGGGGTCGCAAAAATTGGTGCAATACCAGGGCCGCAGCGCCTACCGCAGCAGCCTGCAGGCCGTAGCGTGCGGACCGCACCACCGGTGCGCGCATGCCTGCTGTCTGCGCATAGGCCAGCTGGGTGTTGCGGGCAATTTCCACCAATGACGGGTTGTCAACGCAGGAGCGCCCACCTATGACGATGACGTGCGGATTGAACATGGCATCCAAGTTCTGCAGCAGCACGCCCAGGTATTCACCGGCCTGTGCTACGCCGTTCTTGCGGGCGAGTGCGCGGGCTCCGATAAAGGCTTCGGCACAGCCCTTGCGTCCACAGGAGCACAGCGGGCCGTTGACTTGCAGAATGCTGTGGCCCACTTCGCCAGCGGTGCCCAGAAAGCCGGTAAACAGGCGATCATTGAGCACGATGCCGGCGCCCACGCCCACATCGCAATTGATGAAGATGAGCGCGTCATCGCCAGAGTCGCCGAACTCGTATTCACCCAGCGCTGCGGCATCGGCATCGTTCTGCAAATGAATGTTGGCCGGCGCGATGCCCGCATGGGCAAATTCGGCGGACAGCATGGACAGGAACGGTACGTCGCGCCAGCCCAGGTTGGGCGCCAGACGCACGATGCCACTGCCGTCTTCCACAGCACCAGGCAGGCACACGCCCACACCGGAGAGCAACAATTGCTTTTCCTTGAGCTGCTTGCACAGCGCACGCACCAGCTTGCCCGCCTGCTTGCAGGCGCTGGCCGGGCGCTTGTCCGGAAGCTCCACCTCGGTCTGCGACAGCACGTCACCGCACAGCGAGACACAGACCACGCGTAGGCAATCCACCGCAATCTCAACGCCGATCAGCACACGTTTGTGGTTGTCGATGTTGAGCGGCGTGGAAGGTCGCCCCATGCCCTGGGACGCCACCGGTGCATCGGCCTCTGTGAGCCAATGCTCATCCAACAGCTCACGCACCAGGGCGCTCACAGTGGACTTGGTCAGGCCGCTCAAATGCGCCAAGCGGGCCCGGGAAAGGTCTGGCTGGCTACGGATCAAGCGCAGCAATACGCTGCGGTTGATCCGCTTGAGCAGTTGCAAATCTCCCGTCGTTTTCATGCGGTTTCAGCCGGTTCTTATGGATCTATGGTCAAGCAACACTTAGCGCGCAGGACGTTCAGTCTGGGGCTTGCCTTCGGGCTTCTTGCCCAGAATGATCATGCCCAGCACTTCGTCTTCGGTCACATCCTGGGTACGGTAGGTACCCACCAGCTTGCCGTTCTTCATGACCGACAAGCGGTCGCTCAGCGCAAACACGTCGTGCATGTCATGGCTGATCAGGAAAATGCCCACGCCTTCGGCCTTGAGCTGCTCGATCAGCTTGGCCACCATGGCGGTCTCTTCCGGTCCCAGTGCCGCGGTGGGCTCATCCATGATCAGGATCTGGGCGTTGAAGTAGATGGCCCGCGAAATGGCCACCACCTGACGCTGACCACCGGAGAGGCGGCGCACTGGCGTGTGGTAATTCTTGAAGTTCTTGTTCAGGCGCTGGAACACCTTGCGGGCGTCCGCGTCCATGCGGTGGTCGTCCAGCGTGTTCCACTTGGTCAGCAGTTCGCGTCCCAGGAACAGGTTGGCCACCGAATCCAGGTTGTCGGCAAGGGCCAGCGTCTGGTAGATGGACTCGATGCCCACGGCCTGCGCATCGGCAGGTGTGCGGATGTGCGACTTCTCGCCATTGATGATGACCTCGCCGCTGTCGATGGGGTAGGCACCGGCCAGCATCTTCATGAGCGTGGACTTGCCTGCGCCGTTGTGGCCCAGCACGGCCACCACTTCACCGGGATAGAGGTTGATTGACACATCGTCCACGGCGTGCACACCACCGAAAGCCTTCTTGATGTTGCGCAGCTCCACCAGGCATTTGTTGGGGTCTGCCTTGGCTCGCTTGGCCGCTGCCTCTGCGTTATGCGATTCGGTGGTCATTGCACGTCTCCTGTCCATTTGCGATAGGCCACGTCAAACACCACCGCAGCGATCAGAACCTGGCCGATGATCACGTAACGGGTACCAATGGATACGTCGAGCAACAGCATGCCGCTGTCAATGCATTGCATGATCAGCGCACCCAGCACCGATCCGACAATGGTGCCGCTACCACCGGCCAGCGCTGTGCCACCGATGACGGTAGCCGCAATCACCAGCAGTTCCAGACTGTTGCCCAGGGAGTTGGTACCGGCATTCAGACGCGAGATGGCCACGATGGCGGCGACGGTGGTCAGTACCGCCAGCAGCAGGAACAGCAGCATGGTGACGCGCTTGACCGGGATACCCACCAGCGCAGCGGCATCCGGATTGCCACCCATGGCAAACACGTAGCGGCCGAAGCGAGTACGGTGAACCAGGAAGGACATGAACAGCGCCACGACTCCCCAGATCAGCACGGGAATGGGAATGCCCTGCGCATCGTCCTTGCTGGGAATCTGGTACGAATTCATCACGGCCACAAAGCCCAGCACGATGACCACGGGAATGAGAGACAACGCCAGATCGATCACGAAAGGATTGGTGGGCACGTCATAGCGCTTCTTGGCGCGGCGCTTGGCCAGCATGGAAAGCAGAATGCCCAGACTGATCACCGCACCCAGCACCCAGCTGGCCGTGGTACCAATGCCACCATTGAAGCCGCCACCCAGCTTGAGGAAGAAAGGATCGCTCAACGGTTGCGTCTTGCCGTCTGCCACCAGATAGGCGGCACCACGGAACGACATCAGGCCGCCCAGGGTCACCACAAAGGATGGCACACCGACGAAGGCCGTCAACGCGCCCTGGTACATGGCCACCACAATCGCAGCCGCCAGGCCGGCCAGACAGGCCGCAGGCCAGGACCAGTGCGAGGTGTACATCAGGAAGGCGATGAGCACACCGACAAAACCCATCACGGAGCCCACCGACAAATCGATGTGCCGGGCCACGATGATCAAGACCATCACCGTGGCAAGAATTCCAACCACAGCGGTCTGCTGTGCAATGTTGTACAGGTTCTCGGCAGAGAAAAAGATGCCGTCTGTCAACACGTTAAAAATGACGGTGATCACCACCAATACTCCGGCCATCAGCACCATGCGCCAATCAACGGCCGAATGTTTCAAGTTCTGTAATGCTTGATTCATTGACTACTCCAAACTTTGCCCTAAATACGAAACCAAAAAAACACCGCGGCAACCAAGCGTTCACCCGGCCCGCGGTGTCGGATTCAAAATCCCTAGCCTATTGGTTTATTTGCAGGCAGTTACCTTGGGATCGGTCACGCCCTTGCACAGCTCTTCCTTCTTGATGTGGCCGGCCTTGACCACCACTTCCAGGTTGGCTTGGGTCACGGGGATGGGCTTGAGGAAGATGGACTTCAGAGAAACCTTCTTCTCACCACCGGCCCAGTCCACCGCACCGGTCACAGGCTTGCCCGCACCCAGTTCCACAGCGGCCTTGGCTGCAGCAGTACCCAAGTCGGCAGAGTTCTTCCACACCGACACGGTTTGGGTACCCAGGGCCACGCGGTTCAGCGCTGCCAAGTCACCGTCCTGACCGGATACGGGAATGCCTTGCAGACCCTTGGCAGTCAACGCTGCAACCACACCACCGGCCATGCCGTCGTTCTGGCAAACCACGGCGTCAACCTTGTTGCCGTTCTTGGTCAGGATCTGTTCCATGTTCTTCTGGGCGTTCTGGGGATTCCAGCCAGCGGTGTACTCTTCACCGACGATCTTCACGTCACCCTTCTTGATAGCAGGCTCCAGAATTTCCTGTTGACCTTCGCGCAAGAAGTTGGCGTTGGCATCACCCGGGTCGCCCTTGATGATGGCGAAGTTGCCCTTGGGCTTGGCAGCCAGGATGGCGCGTGCGGTCATGCGGCCCACTTCCTTGTTGTCGAAGGTGATGTAAGTCACTCCAGGAGCTTCAAACAGGCGGTCATAGGCGATCACTGGAATCTTCAGCTGGTTGGCCTTGTTGACGGCCGGCAGGATGGCGTCCTTGTCACGCCCCAGAACGATCAACACCTTGGCGCCCTTGGCGATCAGACCGTCGATGTCGGTCAGCTGCTTTTCAGTTGAAGCACCTGCATCGGACATGATGTACTTGGCGCCATGCTTGGCCAGCTCAGCCTTGATGGCAGCTTCGTCGGTCTTCCAGCGCTCTTCCTGGAAGGCGTCGTAGCTCACGCCGACAACCAGTTGTGCGAAAGAGGAACCAGCAGCCATGGCAAATGCCAATGCGGTAAGTTGACGTTTAAATTTCATGCTTGTCTCCAGAAAATGAGCCCTGTTCGGGCATCTGTGTTGAATTGACCTCCTGCCGTTCAAACCCTGTTTGACATGATTTAGTTCGGACAGAAAACCAAGTATCTGTCTTTTCGGATAGACGCCACACTAGGGGAAACACTGAGGCGTACCCCTGACCCTGTCAGGGTCAATTCAGAAGAGGGTTTGCGCCGAGGTCAGGAGATGGCGGCAAGGCGCGCCTTGCGTACTGCAGCACCGATCTGCAGGCCCGTGGCGCCATGCTGCTGCGCAGCAGCTGCAACCGGCGCGGTGTCCACCGAAAGCACTTGCTGCAATGCATGCCACAGGCGTGCGCGTTGCGGGTAGGCTGCGTCCTGCAAGCCCTGCCTGCCGCGCGCATCGCACTCGCAGGCCCAGAGCACTTCTGCCATGCGTGCTGGCTTGCGGATGGCGTCGCAGCGCTCCAGCAGACGCAGCATCGCATCGGCACCCAGCTCGCTGCTGCGGTGGATGTTGCCGTGTTCGCGTGCGACGACCTCCGCCAACTCGGCGCACTCGGTCGGTACCCGCAGGCGCTTGCACAACACCTGCAACAGACGCACGCTGCGCGCCTCGTGGCCAATGTGGCGCGGCAACACGTCTGCAGGTGTGTTGCCCTTGCCC
Organism: Rhodoferax sp. GW822-FHT02A01; assembly: GCF_038784515.1. NCBI lineage: Bacteria > Pseudomonadati > Pseudomonadota > Betaproteobacteria > Burkholderiales > Comamonadaceae > Rhodoferax > Rhodoferax sp. GW822-FHT02A01. The sequence goes on along the minus strand of NZ_CP152376.1, from coordinate 2,933,347 downwards.
AGGTCATGGCCCAGGCAGGCAAAGCGCACAGCCAGACTGCATTGCAGTTGCGCGGCCATGTCCAGCACCAGCATCACATGCACACCAGTGTCCACTTCCGGATGGTGCTGCGGACTTTGCGGTACGCTCCATAGACGATCGAGTTCCGGCAGCAAACGCTTGAGCGCGCCGCAACTGCGCAACACCTCAAACATGCGCGAAGGCGTTGCCTCCATCAGTCCCTTGGCCAGTTCCTGCCAGACGCGCTCAGCCACCAGATGGTCCACTTCACCGTCTTGCACCATGCTCTGCATCAGGGCCTGCGTCTCGGGCGCGACCCGGTAATCTGCAAACCGCGCAGCAAACCGCGCCACACGCAGGATGCGCACCGGGTCTTCGCGGAAGGCCGGTGTCACATGGCGTATCACCTTGGCATCGACATCGGCGCGTCCATGAAAAGGATCCACCAGCTGCGCAGCGTCAAAGCGGCCATCAGTCTGCAGACACTGCGCAGGCAGTGCAATGGCATTGATGGTCAGGTCGCGTCGCGCCAGGTCTTCTTCCAGCGTGACCGAGGGGTCCGCATGCACGGTAAAGCCGGTGTAGCCGTGACCGGACTTGCGCTCGGTACGGGCCAGTGCGTACTCTTCCTTGCTGTGCGGATGCAGGAACACCGGAAAGTCCCGCCCGACCTGGACATAGCCCTGATCCAGAAGTGCCTGCGGCGTGGTTCCCACCACTACCCAGTCGCGGTCGCGCATGGGCAGGCCCATCAGGGCATCACGCACGGCACCACCAACCAGATAGGTTTGCATGAAAGTCAGGGTTGCAGGCGGTAGGGCTCTTCGAAGTCGAGGAAGTCTTTTTCTGCCAGGGCCCCCTCTATCCACGCAGCCACGCCAGGCAGATCGGAGACGCGTCCCACATAGTCGGCAATCGAGATGGGCAGCGGCAGCATATACGTTCTGAAACGCATGCACACCGGCGCAAAGTAGGCGTCTGCAATACTGAAGTCGCCAAACAGCATGGGGCCTCCATGGGTCTCCAGCAAGCCGCTCCACATCTGGACGATACGCTGCACCTCGCTGCGAATTTCGGGCTTGTCGCGCCATAGCAGCGCACCCACTTCAGGCAGGGACGCCTCGATATTCATGGGGCACAGATTGCGCAGGCCACTGAAGCCGCTGTGCATCTCCGCACACACGCTGCGTGCCTGCGCGCGCGCAGCCTTGTCCTTGGGCCAGAGGTTCTTCTGCGGAAACTGTTCTGCCAGGTATTCGGCAATAGACAACGTGTCCCAGACAGCCAGATCGCCATCCACCAGCAGCGGCACCTTGCCCGTGGGCGACAAATCGGCCAGGGTCTGCTTGAAGCGGGAGTCGGTGTCAAAGGAATCAAAGCGCACCATGTGCTCTTCAAAATCAATACCTGCCTGGCGCATCAGTACCCAGGGACGCATGGACCAGGAAGAGTAGTTTTTGTTTCCTACAAAAAGTTTGAGCATGGTGGTCTTTCCTATAAAGACACCATGCTAAACCAAGCCCATCGCATCATCAGGGCAGATCGGTGCTGGCGTCCGGCGTATTGGCGTCCAACGGACCCACCGTACCCAATCTGGCTTTGAGGGATTGCGGCTGCCCGGTGATCAGTGCTGCGTAGTTGGCGGTATTGGAGAGCACCTTCTTCACGTAGTCCCGCGTCTCGTTGAAGGGAATGTTCTCGGCCCAGATGGCAGCCTCCAGCACCGGACCGTTGCGCCAGTTGCGGGGGCGCCCCGGGCCGGCGTTGTAGGCAGCGGCGGCCATGGGCATGGAGCCGCCAAAGGAATCCAGCAGCAGCTTGAGATAGCCCGTACCAATGGCGATGTTGGTGTCGCGCTCGGTGATCTGTGCCGGCTGGAAGTCCGTCATCCCCAGCTTCCTGGCCGTCCATTTGGCCGTGGCAGGCATCACCTGCATCAGGCCGGAAGCACCCACGCCCGACCTGGCATCCATGATGAAGCGGCTTTCCTGGCGGATCAGACCATACACATACGCTGGATCAATGCCGATCTGCTTGCTACGTGCCAGCACCGAATTGCGAAACGGCATGGGAAAGCGCTGCTCGAAGTCCATCAGGTTGCGGGTGCGGTCGCTGCTGTTGATGCAACGATCCCACACCTCGGCGCGGCAAGCCAGGTCGGCAGCTGCCAACATGGCGCGGTCGTCCAGACCACCACGCACGTGCAGATTGGTGCTGTAGTTCCATTCGCGAACCCCTTCGGAACGCAGACCAACCTGGATGGCGTAGAGCGCGCGGGCCAGACCGGGGTTGGCACGGGCCGCTTCACGCTCTTCCACCGTTAGCGGTGCAGGACGCTCCGGAACGGTAATGCGTTGGCCCAACTCCTCGAGTGCCAGTTGTTCATAAAAGCCGCGCACGCCGGCAATGCCGCGCATCAGGTTCAGCGCCACTTCACGCCCGCCATCGACGGCAGGCAAAGCCAGCATCGCCCTTGCGCGCCAGTAGACCCAGACTGGCTCGGCCGCCATCGATTCCGGCATGGCGGCAATGGCGTCCTGCACCATCTGCCACCGCCCTGCACGCAAGGCCGCGCGCACGGCCCAGGCCAGATGGTCTTCATGCATCTGGTTGAAGTCGCCCTGGGCAAAGTAGCCCACCGCATCATTGGATTGCTTGATCGCGGCGCGCTTGCCGATCGCGCCCCAGATCCAGCTACGCTCTTCCTGTGTGAGCTGGGCTTTCCAGCGCAGGTGGTTGACTTCGACCGCAGCGGCATCCGGATCCAGATAGGCCAGGCGGATGATGGCCAAAGAGACCAGCTCACGGGTTTGCGGCCGCAGCGCGGTGAGCTTGTCGTTCAGGTATTTGGATGGATTGGCGTAAATGTCACTCACGGCCTTCACCAGGCCGTCCTTGACGATGCCCACCGCCTGGGTGGTGATGCGCAAGCGATCGTTCTCAAAGCCGAGCCGGGCGCGCGGCCAGACCAGATCGGGCTTTACCGCGTGATCCTTGACCAGCTGTTCGGCAGCGGCAGCACAGCCCTCGTCCGCATCCTTGAGCGACATCCAGGTCTGCAGCACATCCGCCTTGACGTCGGCCCCGGTGGCAAGATGGTCAGCCAGCAGGCCATAGCAGCGCACCGACTTGTCGTCTCCCATGCGGTACTTGAGGAATTCCCGGTTGAAGGCGACCCAGTCCCGGTTGCGCCCGAGCTGCAGCAGCCATTCGGTACGCAGCTTGTCTTCCTGATAGGTCCCGCTGTAGCGTGCGAGAAAATCCTGTATCTCGGTCGGACTGGCCTCATCCAGTCGCGCCGACAGCTCCCAGTAGGCTCCCCAGGGCTCCAGCACATAGCCACGTACCTGGGGCAACAGGCCTGTCAGGCGCTTGCGGTCGCGGACCTTGTAGGCTTGCGCCATGTCGGTGATGACTTCGTCGTAGTGGGCGTTGTCACGACCCTGGGCAAAAACAGGTGAAACGGATGGCAAGAAGACACAGGCGGCTAGGGCTAACGGTGTCAGAATGGCTGGAAACTGCATGTGGACATTATGGACAACTCGAACACGGCAAAAGCATTGGAAAAAAAGGCCCTTCGCGCCGCATTGATTGAACAGCGCAACAGCCTGCCGGACCGGCAGCTGCGGGCAGACATGCTGCAGCAGGTCATGCGCATCTGGCTGGTCGGCAGGCCGGACATCGTGATTGGCGCGTATTGGCCCATCAAGGGCGAGTTCGACCCCCTGCCCGCCCTGCATCGCTGGAAGGAAGATGGCGAACTGCTGGACCAGCCCGAGCCGCGGCGCATCGGACTGCCGGTGGTGAACAAAGAAACCCACACCATGACCTTCCATGCCTGGTATCCGGGCTGCCCCATGGAAGAAGACGCCTACGGCATTCCCAAGCCCAAGGACACCGAGGTGATCGTCCCCACGCTGGTCTTTGCCCCGTGCGTGGGCTACGGGCCTGGCGGCTTCCGCCTGGGCTATGGCGGTGGTTTCTACGACCGCATGCTGTCCAGTCTGAACCCCAAGCCGTTTTCGGTGGGACTGGGCTTTGGCATGGGCTTCCTGCCTGATTTCGAGCCCGAACCCCACGACATGCCGCTGGACGCCATATTGAACGATTACGGCGCTATCTGGCCGGTGTGATGCCTCTGTGCGGGCACGGATAATACCGGGGCATCGCGCACCGGAGGCGCGAATAGTCTCGCATCAGGAAGGAAATCCATGAGTTCACAATCCCCGCTTTCCAGCATGGGCACGCCCATTGACGTGGTCATCATGGCGGCTGGCAAAGGTACCCGCATGAAGAGCTCGCTGCCCAAAGTGCTGCACACCCTGGGCGGGCGGTCGCTACTGCAGCACGTGCTGGATACCGCCGCCAGCCTGCAGGCACGCAAGGCCGTGGTGATCACCGGACACGGCGCCCCTGAGGTGGAAGCTGCGTGCAAAGCAAACACGGGCGTGGGTTTCACCCTGGAGTTTGCCCGTCAGGAGCCGCAACTGGGCACAGGCCACGCGGTGCAACAGGCGGTGCCGCATCTGGAAGATGACGGTATGGTGCTGGTGCTATCGGGCGATGTGCCGCTGACGCAGGCAGACACGCTGTTTCACCTGATTGCTGCGGGTGCTGGCCGCAATCTGGCGCTACTGACGCTGGAGATGCCTGATCCTACGGGCTATGGCCGCATTGTGCGCGACACGACGGGCTCGGTGAAAGCGATTGTGGAGCACAAGGACGCCAGCCCAGAGCAGCGTGCCGTCCACGAGGTGTACAGCGGCATCATGGCGGTGCCCGCAACATCGCTCAAGCGCTGGCTGGCCCGCCTGGACAACAAGAACGCGCAGTCCGAGTACTACCTGACCGACATCGTGCGCTTTGCCGTGGAAGACGGTGCGCAAGTGGTGGCCTACAAGATCAACGATGCGGTGCAGGTTGCTGGCGTAAACAGCCCGGTGCAACTGGCCGCACTGGAGCGCGCTTACCAGCATGGCATTGCCCACCGGCTGATGGAGGACGGCGTGCGACTGGCCGACCCCGCCCGCATCGATGTGCGGGGCGACCTGCGCTGTGCACATGACGTGAGCATCGATGTGAATTGCGTCTTTACCGGGCAGGTCAGCCTGGGCCGGGGCGTCAGCATTGGTGCCCATTGCGTGATCTCCAATGCCGTGATTGAAGAAGGCGCCGTGATTCACCCTTTCACCCACATCGACGGCGAGAAGCTGGGCGTTACGGTGGGTGCCGGATCATTGATCGGACCGTTCGCCCGTCTGCGTCCCGGCGCCCGGCTGGGCAAGGAAGTGCACATTGGCAACTTTGTGGAAGTAAAGAACTCCACCCTGGCGGATGGCGCCAAGGCCAATCACCTGGCCTATCTGGGTGATGCCACCGTGGGCGAGCGTGTGAACTATGGCGCCGGCAGCATTACGGCCAATTACGACGGCGCCAACAAGCATCGCACCGTGATCGAGGCCGACGTGCACGTGGGCAGCAACTGTGTGCTGATTGCCCCTGTGACGCTGGGTGCGGGCGGCACCATAGGCGGTGGCTCCACCATCACCAAGGACACACCCGCTGGCGCCTTAAGCGTGGCGCGTGTTCGGCAGGTCTCTATTGCCAACTGGTCGCGCCCCAAGAAAGCCCCCAAGGCATAGGGCACACCATGTCGGACGCGCAACAGCAACGCATTGCGGCACTGGAGGCCGAGTTGGCAGGCCTGCGCGCGGAAATGCAGGACTACACCTACACCGTGTCCCATGACCTGCGCGCACCGCTGCGCCACATCCTGAGCTACGCGCAACTGGCACAGGAGGAGGCCGGGCCGTTGCTGCCGGAAGAATCCAGGGGCTTTCTGCAAACGATTTCAGAGTCGGCGCAGCATATGGGCAGCTTGCTGGACGGGCTCACCGAGTTGTCGCGTCTGGGCACGTCCCCGGTGCAATGCGCGCCGGTACCCCTGCATGCGCTGTTGCAGGACGTGATGGCAGAGGTGGTGCAGCCCTACCCCGGGCGCGCTGTCCAATGGGCAGTGCCACCGCACGCCCCTGAGGTGATGGCAGACGCCTCCCTGTTGCGGCGCGCCTTGCACTGCGTCCTCGACAACGCCCTGAAGTTCACCGCGCAACGCAATGTGGCCCATATCTCCATTTCGGTGGAGCTTCAGGTCGCCGCCGATAGCCACCGCAACGCGCTGGTCACGCTGTCCATTCAGGACAACGGTGCGGGGTTCAACCCGGCGATGCGGGAGCGGCTGTTCAAGCCGTTTCAACGCTTGCACACCACGCGTCAGTTTCCCGGCGTTGGCATGGGTCTGGCACTCACCCACAAGATTGCACAGCGTCTGAATGGGGCGGTCACCATCGAAGGCGCTCCGGATGCAGGCTGCCGCGTGCAGCTGAGTCTGCCAGCGGCCATGGCTGTCACCTCAGACCTCTTGCAGGGATAGTTCGGCGCCAAACTTGCTGCGTTTGACACTGAAAAAAGCCTTGACGTTGCGCACATTGGCATCACTGGTGAACAGGCGCTGCACCAGCGCCTGGTAAGCCGGCATGTGTGCGGTATGCACCACCAGCACAAAGTCCGGCCCGGGCGATACGCGATAACACTGCTGCACGGCTGCGTCTTGCAGCACACGGGTTTCAAAACGCTCCAGTTCTTCGGCGCCCTGACGATCCAAGGTGATTTCTACAATGGCGCTCAGACCATGGCCTATGGTTTGTGCCATTGCTTCCGGATTGAGCACCGCAATCTGCCGCTCAATCAGGCCTGCTTCACGCATGCGCTTGATGCGCCGCAGACAGGTCGGCGCCGAAGTGTGCACCGCCCGGGCCAGGTCCTGATTGCTCAGCGACGCGTCGCGCTGCAACTGCGCCAGGATTTGAATATCCATCGCATTCAAAGATATTTGTTTCATTTTTCAATGATGTTCAATTTTTAATTTCACTTCTTTGACTTAGTGCAATATTAGTTCATTTTTCAAACCTGTTTGCACACTTATTTCTTAATCGACGATCTAATATCGCTCCATTACCAACTGCTGGAGCGCGTTTTATGTGTGGCATCGTCGGCGCGGTTTCGACCCGCAACATTGTTCCCATCCTGGTTCAAGGCCTGGAACGTCTGGAATATCGTGGGTATGACTCCTGTGGTGTGGCGGTCTACGCGCAGGATCTGCACCCGGGCTTGCGCCGCGCCCGCAGCACCTCACGCGTTTCCGAACTGGTCGAGCAGATTTCCAGCACCCACCTGCAGGGCCTTCTGGGCATTGCCCACACCCGCTGGGCCACCCACGGTGCGCCAGCCGTGCACAACGCCCACCCCCATTTCAGCCACGGCGTGGGTTCGGATGCGGCCACCAAGCCAGGACACATCGCCCTGGTCCACAACGGCATCATCGAAAACCACGATGAACTGCGTGCCAGCCTGAAGGCGCGTGGCTATGTGTTTGACAGCCAGACCGATACCGAGGTCATCGCCCACCTAATTGACAGCCTGTATGACGGCGACTTGTTTGAAGCCGTCAAAGCCGCTGTGCTGCAGTTGCATGGCGCCTATGCGATTGCCGTGTTCTGCAAGGACGAGCCGCACCGCCTGATCGGTGCGCGTGCGGGCTCCCCCTTGATTCTGGGCGTGGGCAAGGACGGCCAGGAGCACTTTCTGGCCAGCGACGCCATGGCACTGGCCGGCGTGACCGACCAGATCGTGTACTTGGAAGAAGGCGACCTGGTCGACGTACAGCTGGGCAAGTACTGGTTGTTCGACAAGGAGCACAAGGCCGTCGCCCCCGCCCTGCGCCCGGTGAGAACGGTGCATGCACACAGCGGCGCGGCCGAACTCGGCCCCTACCGCCACTACATGCAAAAGGAAATCTTCGAGCAGCCGCGCGCCATCGCCGACACGCTCGAAGGCGTGGAAGGCATCACGCCCGAGCTGTTTGACCAGCAGATGAACCACCAGCCCGGCGCCAATGCCGCCCGCGTGTTCAAACAGATCGACTCGGTACTGATACTGGCCTGCGGCACCAGCTACTACAGCGGCTGCGCGGCCAAGTACTGGATAGAGAGCATTGCCAAGGTACCTTGCAATGTGGAAGTGGCCAGCGAGTACCGCTACCGCGACTCGGTACCCAACCCCAATACCCTGGTGGTCACCATCACCCAAAGTGGCGAGACCGCCGACACCCTGGCAGCCCTGCGCCACGCCCAGTCACTGGGCATGAAGCACACACTCACCATCTGCAATGTGGCCACCAGCGCCATGGTGCGCGAGTGCAGCCTGGCCTACGTGACGCGTGCCGGCGTGGAAATCGGCGTGGCATCCACCAAGGCCTTCACCACCCAACTGGCAGGCCTGTTTCTGTTGACCCTGTGCCTGGCCCAGGCCAAAGGCCGCTTGAGTGATACGGAAGAAGCCCGCCACCTCAAGGCCATGCGCCACCTGCCCGCCGCTTTGCAAGCCGTGCTGGCGCTGGAGCCGCAGCTGATTGCATGGGCCGAGGACTTCGCCAAGTGCGAGAACGCCCTCTTCCTGGGCCGCGGCCTGCATTACCCCATTGCACTGGAAGGCGCGCTCAAGCTCAAGGAGATCAGCTACATCCATGCCGAGGCGTATCCCGCCGGTGAGCTCAAGCACGGTCCACTGGCCCTGGTCACCAGTGCCATGCCGGTCGTTACCGTGGCACCCAACGATGCGCTGCTGGAAAAACTCAAGAGCAATATGCACGAGGTGCGGGCCCGCGGTGGTGTGCTCTACGTTCTGGCCGACAGTGACACGCACATCGAAAGCGGCGAAGGCTTGCACGTGATCCGCATGCCGGAACACTATGGCGAACTGTCACCGCTGCTGCACGTAGTGCCCTTGCAGTTGCTGGCCTATCACACCGCTTGCGCGCGCGGAACCGATGTCGACAAGCCAAGGAATCTGGCCAAGAGTGTGACGGTGGAGTAACGGAATAACGAAGAGCAGGGAACTTATTTCGCGCAATTAAAGTCGAAAACAACCTATTTTTCTGGCTGTTCGATACGCAAGAGTTCTAGGGAGCAACTGGATCACGATCAGTCGTCTTTCTGACCGAGATGGGCCGGATGCAGTCGCTGCACTTAAGAATGGCCGGTTACTGGAAGCCCATCGGGTTATTGGTTTGTAGGTGGCCGTTGATTTCATGTATGCCACCGAACTCGTGGGTGGAAGTGACACCAGCGGTTGAATTGATTTCTCCGAACCAGTCATTCACCCTACTGAGGAGCTGCAGGTTGCGCAACCTGCACGGGTTGCGGCAAACCCTGAATCACCACTTCCGCAAAAGGTTGCAAGCTTTTTGCGATAGCGTCAGGAAAATTCTCCACGGGTGTCAGGTTGTAGGAGCTTGAACTGCCCCCGGCACCCATGAGCGCACCAATGACCAAGGCGGCTGTATCGGTGGCACTCGTAGCCTTCTTCTCGGCGCCTGCAAAAACTTCGCCGGGCAGCATGGCCTTTTCCAAAAAAGAAAATTGTGCTGTCTTACCGTCGAAGTGAAACCGCACATAACCACTTTTTACATGCAAGGCGGGCTTATGTTCAATCTGCTTCCATTGAAACCAGTTTCCACTGTCACTGGCCTTTTTGATGGCCACCATGTCCATATCAAAATCCAGCTCCAAAACAATCGAGTCCTTCTTCGCTTTGGACAAGGCGTAGTAGTGCTGTGCGTACCAGATTGTGATCCAGCTCCGCCGATATCAGCACCGTACGATCAATCCACGGTGTGCTGCACAGCCAATGGAAAAGCCGGTGCTGCGGGTCATCCGGCAGGTTAATGTCCAGAAAGATCCAGTCAGGTGCAGGCAGGCGCGCTAGTTCGCTGTGGGCCTGCGCCACTGTGTAGGCGCTGGATACGCTGGTCTGCGCTTGCGTGGCACCCAGCAATGCTGCCAGACCCTGGCAGGTAAGCGGGTGATCATCAACAATCAGGATTTTCACGCGGTTCTCGTTTCGGATGTACGGTCCAGCACGGCACACAAGGTGTGGGCCAGCACGTCCGGCGAAACCGGTTTGAAAGCGACAAGGTAGCCTGACTCCTCGGCCTGGGCCTGAACATTTTGTGCAAGCTCGCCCGTTTGCAACAGCCCCACGACATTGGGAAAATGTTCCAGCAACGCATCCAACAGCGCAACGCCGTTTAATTCTCCCGGCAACCGGTAGTCGCTGATAATGCATTCGGGCACCCAGTGCGGCCCACACTGGTCCAACACCAATCGGAGCGTTCCCACGCTTGCACAGCGCAGGTCGATTTTCCAGCTCCCTAGCAATGCCTGCATCGCCTGCAGAACCATGACGTCGTCATCGATCAGCAAAATGCGCCGTCCAGCCAGTACACCTTTGGACAACTGCTCGCCCTGCGCCACATCAGTGCTCACCTGGGGCAGTTCCATTTGCATAAACAGTTCGCCTGGAATATGCAAGCGAAAGCAACTGCCGCGTCCCGGACGTGAGTGCAGGGTCACGCGCAGGCCCAGCAGGGCCGTTGACTGGCGCACGATGGCCAGTCCCAAACCCAAACCCTTGCTGCGGTCGCGTTCCCGATTGCCGATTTGGACATAGTGATCAAAGATACGCTCATGGTCCTGCGGGGCAATGCCAACGCCCGTGTCCCACACCTCCAGCCACAAACCGTGCCCCCCATGGGCCGGACGCAGAGCCAACAGAACACCGCCTTTGGCGCTGTAACGCACAGCATTGCTCAGTAGGTTTCCCAATATGCGTTCAAGCAATAGTTTGTCAGTACGCATCACAACATGTTCAAGGGTGGAGGCAATGCGCAATCGCATGGCTAGTCCCTTGTAGGTGGCCTTGGGACGCACCGGCTCCAATGTGTCGCGCAAAAGGGCGGGCAGATCCAAGCCTTCCAGGGTGACGCGCTCTGTGCCAGAGTCCAGCCGTGAAAGCTCCATCAAGGCGTTAAACAAGGAACTCACCGACGTACCTGCCGCGGCAATCTTCTGTATCAGTGGGTGGTTGGCCGCCTGCGGTTCACTTTGTCGATAGGCCTCTATCAGCAGCAGCAAGGCATGCACCGGCTGACGCAGGTCATGGCTGGCTGCGGCTAAAAATTCAGATTTGTCGCGATTGGCCTTTTCGGCACGTGCGGCGTGGGCGGCATTGGTCAAAGCCAATTGTTCATTGTCCAGGCGCAACTGGATCGAATCAATCAGGGTCCTGTGTGTACTGCGGGCAATCAAGACCAACACCATGAGATACAGCACGCACATGCCAATGACAAAAGGCGCCTGCTCACCGAATATTTCAGGTAGCTGCGAAGTCAGTGCCACGGTTCCCAGCAGCACGCTGGCGTAAAAGGCCCGCATGTCGTAAACATTGCTTACCGCGGAATAAGCCAAAGCACCTGCGAACGAAGTCATCACCACCAGGTTGCTGACCTGCGCATTGACCACAAACAGCAAACCCAAGCTGCCCCACGCCAATCCAGCAATCGAGACCAGGAAGAAGTTTGTGATTTGCCATTGGCGCAGTACCTGTGGGTCCGGCACGGGCCTTGCAACCTTGTGGCGAAAAAACCAGACAGCTGCATACAGTACGCCAGCCACCAGTTGCATGGATAGTGCCCAAAGCATCACGCGCTGGTGGGGTGCTGCAGCCCATACACCCGCCGCCACCAGGAGGGACAGACAGATCTGACCAAACACGTGGGAGCGCAGATTGCGGTAACCCAGGCGGAACAGTTCCCGCTGTACTTCGAGTAGCTGGATTGGTGCTAACTGAGAACGGGTCATAAAGTGCAAAGCGGTATCCAAGCAAGTATGAATAGCGGGTGATTGTGATGCTACCCCCCAAATGGGGGGTTATACGTGGGGTGCTGACCTGCCCCACCATCAAGCCCTTAGACGAAGCCGCCATTCTGGAAGCGGTCCGCTACAAGCGTCGCCTAGTGGTTGTGGCAGAAAACCATTCCATCGTGGGTGACCTAGGTGAAGCGATGTCGAGCACACTGCTGCATAACCGGGTTCAGCCAGCCGGCTTTGAGCTGGTTGGTTTACCCGACCAGTATCCGGATGCTGGTGCACTGCCCACGCTGCACGATCGCTATGACATCAGTCGCGAGGTTCTCGGCCAACGCATCCTGAAGTGGTTACTCTGAGCTATTAGCAGAAAGTCGCGGCACTTGCTGTCGCGGCTTTTGTGCAACTGTGTTTTCCATATACCGCGTCTGATCCTCCAAATCGCTTAATTCAACAACGCGTGCACGAAAATGGGGGTATCGGACGAATGGCAGCCTAGTGGGGGCACGACACTCTCACATTCTTGACCGCCTTGGGCGCACTGGAGGTGCTTAGCGATAACGTAAAAGTTCGTGGGTCACGATTGCTTGGATTGAGAGGACCATTCAGGCAGCTAATTGGCTGCAAGCGTCTTCACCTCGCCGGGTTGCCAGCCACCTCCAAGTGCTCTAAAGGTAGCGACGGCCGCACGTGCAGATTCCATTTGCGCTTGCGCTTTTGCATCCGATGCGCGAAGCAGGTTCTCGTCAGCCTGAAGGACCTCGATCAAGCTGACCACTCCCTTTTGATAGGCTGCATACGAAGCGTCACGCGCGCGGCCAAGCGAATCCACTCCTTCTGCCAATATGATGCCCTGGTCCTCTCGCTTGACCAGGGCCGAAAACGCGTTCTCCACATCCTCGGTTGCGTGCAAGGCAGCGAGTCGATACGCAGCCAACATCTCGGCCTCTTGCCCCTTGGCCAAGGCAATCTGCGCATCAATGCGACCGAAGTCAAACAGACGCCAACGCAGACCAAGCATGCCAGATGCTTGGCTGGCGCCTCCAGTGAACAAATTGCCGGAAACGGTAGTAGCGCTACCGATCAATCCGCTAAGAGAGAGCTTTGGATAGTATTCAGCGAGGGCTACGCCTATACGCGCGTTCGATGCGGCCAAGCGGCGTTCGGCTGCAATGAGGTCCGGTCTACGCCTGAGCAACTCCGCGGGCGAACCTATGCCGGTGATACGTGGCGGTGTCGGAATGGCGGCGGATGCAATCAACTGCGGCCGGTGCGTTCCGGCTGGAGCGGCGAGCATCACATCCAGCGCGTTCATGGCCACATCCAGACCAGACTCCAAAACCGGGATGGATGCCCGCACCTGCGCAAGCGCGCCTTCGGCCTGCCTCACTTGAAGTTCTGCAGCCAGGCCTTTGCCGTACAAAAGCCTGATGGTTGAGAGCAGATCCTGTTGGGTCTGGACTTGGTGGCGTGCAACATCCAAGCGGGTTTGCAGGCCCCGAATGGTGATGTATGTATCGGCCGTCTGCGCCGCCACTGCCAAGCGGGTAGCCGCAAGTCCTGCCTCTGTAGACTGGTATTCGGCGCGTGCTGCTTCCTGCTCTCGGCGCAGCCCTCCAAACACGTCCAGCTCCCAGCTTGCACCGATGTCGACCTCGTATGCATTTCCATAACGGTCATAGCCTGGTGTCGAATTCAAGACCCTGCCCAAAGGGGTCTCTATCGATTGGTAGGCTCTGGCGGCTTGACCACTCAAATTACCGGACGGCTGCACTGCTGCGTTGGCAAAGCCTAGACCGGCGCGGGCCTGAGCCAAGCGAGCAGATGCCTGTGCCAGATCCAGGTTCTGTTCCAATGCCTGGGTCACCAGCTCAGTCAACTGAGGATCTCCAAAACCCGTCCACCACGTAGTGAGGTCGGCAGTGGCTTTCGCCTGTCGCAAATCTACCGCAGCCTGACCTTGGAATTGCTCCAGCATGGGCACATTCGGACGAACATATTCTGGACCTACGGCACAGCCTGCTGACAGGCCGGCAACCACGAGCGCGGCAAGCGTATGTTTGGGCAACATCGGATATCTTCCTTAAAAGTTGATAGTGACTAATATACCAAATAGTCACATATTGTCCAAGTCCCACAAATGACGTAAGCTGAACTGCTATGACAAAAACCAGTACTTATTCCGCTTCAGGCCGCGGCCCGGCCGATCACGATGTGCGAAATCAAATTGTTGTTGCAGCCACACAACATTTCAGCCGCTACGGCTATGAAAAAACAGCAGTCTCCGATCTCGCCAAGGTCATCGGGTTTTCCAAGGCCTACATCTACAAGTTCTTTGAGTCCAAGCAAGCCATAGGCGAGGTGATCTGCACCAATTGCCTTCTCCAGATCGAATCCGAGGTCAGCGCAGCGATCGCCGGGACTGAGACGCCGCCAGAGAAGTTGCGTCGAATGTTCAAGGTCATGACCGAGTCGAGCCTTCGCCTTTTCTTCCAGGATCGCAAGCTGTATGAAATTGCCGCATCCGCTGCGACCGAGCGCTGGCAGTCGGTTATTGCCTATGAAGGGCGCATCCAGAAGATGCTTCGGGACATATTGCAAGAAGGTCGCCAAACCGGAGACTTCGAGCGCAAGACGCCCCTGGATGAAACGGCGATGGCGATTTATCTGGTCATGCGCCCCTACCTCAACCCGTTGCTCTTGCAACACAGCCTGGAGAACACCGAGGAGGCACCCCTGCTTTTGTCGAGCCTCATCCTCCGCAGCCTGTCGCCTTGACGAAAAATATGTGTGACTATTGACACATTTAGTCACTAGTACCATAATGAAAGTCCTGATCATTTCCTCAAAGGGACTTTCATGCTCCGGCTCCGCCTCGCTATACCTCTATTCATTTGTGCACTGCCGTTGGCGTTGGTCGCTTGCGGCGAAAAGGCTTCTGTCGATCCGCGCACCGAACAGCCCTTGGTTCGTGCGGCGGTTGTCCAGACGGCAGCCGCTGCCTCACGTTCGTTCACCGGTACCGTAGCGGCCCGGGTGCAGAGCGACTTGGGATTTCGAGTCTCCGGCAAGGTGTTGGAGCGACTGGTGGACGCCGGGCAGAGCGTCAAGCGCGGCCAATTGCTCATGCGTATCGATCCCGCCGACCTGAAGCTTGCAGCCAATGCTTCACTGGAGGCCGTTGCCGCCGCACGCGCACGCGCAAAGCAGACTGCGGATGACGAAGCCCGCTACAACGACTTGCGCGGTACCGGCGCCATTTCGGCATCGGCCTACGATCAGGTCAAAGCTGCAGCCGACGCAGCCAAAGCCCAACTCAGTAGTGCTGAGGCCCAGGCAGATCTTGCCCGCAATGCGAACCGCTATGCGGAGCTGGTGGCCGATGCCGACGGCGTCGTCATGGAGACGCTGGCCGAACCCGGCCAGGTTGTTGCCGCAGGCCAGACCGTGGTCCGTCTGGCCCAAGCTGGCAGCCGCGAGGCTGTGATTCAACTGCCTGAAACGCTGCGCCCCACCATCGGATCATCGGCACAAGCCACGTTGTTCGGCAAGGAGGGCATTGTCATTGCGGCCAAGCTGCGGCAGTTATCCAACTCAGCGGATCGACTCACACGCACATTTGAGGCGCGGTATGTACTGGATGGGGCGCAGTCAGACGCGCCATTGGGCACCACAGTCGTCGTGCAGATTCCCGATGGACGCTCGTCCGGGCAAGACGGGTTGCACGTGCCGATTGCCGCTTTGTTCGACGCGGGCAAGGGGCCTGGGGTATGGGTCATCCAGGGAGAGCCTGCAAAGGTGTCCTGGCGGCCAGTCACAGTCCAGCGAATGGATGACGCCGGTGCATATGTTGCCGGGCAGATCAAACAAGGCGAACGCATAGTCGCGCTTGGCGTGCACTTGCTGCGCGAAGGCGAACAGGTTCGGGTGGCGGGTCTTGCCGTCGCCAAGGCGACTGAAGGAGTGCGTCCGTGAGTGAAGGCCGCTTCAATCTGTCGGCGCTCGCGGTACGCGAACGCGCCATCACCCTGTTCCTGATCTTCCTGATCTCGGCCGCCGGCATTCTGTCGTTCTTCAAGCTCGGGCGTGCAGAAGACCCGCCATTCACGATCAAGCAGATGACGATCGTCACCGCCTGGCCAGGCGCGACGGCCCAAGAGATGCAGGACCAGGTCGCCGAGCCGTTGGAAAAGCGCATGCAGGAACTGCGCTGGTACGACCGCACGGAAACCTTCACCCGCCCCGGCCTGGCCTTTACTATGGTTTCGCTGCGCGACAGCGCGCCGCCCGCCGAAGTCCAGGAAGAGTTCTATCAGGCCCGCAAGAAAATTGGCGACGAGGCCAAGAAGTTGCCTGCTGGCGTCATTGGCCCGATGGTCAACGACGAATATGCGGATGTGACCTTTGCACTCTTTGCACTCAAGGCCAAGGGCGAACCACAGAGACTGCTGGTGCGCGACGCGGAAGCGCTGCGCCAGAAACTGCTGCATGTCGCCGGCGTCAAGAAGGTCAACATCATCGGCGAGCAGCCCGAACGCATCTATGTTTCCTTCTCCCACGACCGTCTGGCCACGCTGGGCGTTGCGCCGCAAGACATCTTTGCCGCGCTCAACAGCCAGAACGTACTGACGCCCGCCGGCTCCATAGAGACCAAGGGGCCACAGGTCTTTGTACGTGTCGATGGCGCCTTCGACACGCTGGAGAAGATTCGCCAGACACCCATCGTCGCGCAGGGGCGCACATTGAAGTTGTCGGATGTGGCGAGCGTCGAGCGCGGTTATGAAGACCCAACCACCTTCATGGTTCGCAATGGCGGTGAGCCGGCATTGTTGCTCGGCGTCGTCATGCGCGACGACTGGAACGGGCTCGACCTGGGCAAGGCCCTTGGTGCGGAAGTCAGCAAGATCAATGAGGAACTCCCGCTGGGCATGACACTGACCAAGGTGACCGATCAATCCGTCAACATCAGCTCGGCTGTGGACGAGTTCATGGTCAAGTTCTTCGTCGCCCTGCTGGTGGTCATGGTGGTGTGCTTCGTCAGCATGGGCTGGCGCGTCGGCATCGTGGTTGCTGCAGCCGTGCCACTGACTCTGGCGGCCGTGTTTGTGATCATGGCTGCCTCCGGAAAGAACTTTGACCGCATCACGCTGGGCTCGCTGATTCTGGCGCTGGGTCTGCTGGTGGATGACGCCATCATTGCTGTCGAAATGATGGTGGTGAAGATGGAAGAGGGCTATAGCCGTATCGCCGCCTCGGCCTATGCATGGAGTCTGACCGCCGCGCCCATGCTTTCAGGCACGCTGGTCACGGCCGTGGGCTTCATGCCCAATGGATTCGCACGCTCCACGGCGGGTGAATACACCAGCAACATGTTCTGGATCGTCGGAATCGCGCTGATCGCTTCATGGGTGGTCGCAGTCGTCTTTACACCCTACCTGGGCATCAAGCTGCTGCCTGACGTCAAGAAGAGCCACAGCAGCCACACAGCGCTCACCGTTGCCCTGTATGACACGCCGCATTACAACCGCTTTCGTCAATTGCTGGGACGCGTCATTGCCCGCAAGTGGATCGTTGCTGGCGCGGTGATCGGGCTTTTCGTGGTGTCAGTACTCGGCATGGCAATGGTCAAGAAGCAGTTCTTCCCCACTTCCGACCGGCCGGAAGTGCTGGTCGAGGTCCAGATGCCTTACGGCACTTCGATCCAGCAGACCAGCGATGCGACAGCGAAAGTGGAAGCCTGGCTGGCCAAGCAAAAGGAAGCCCGGATCGTCACGTCCTATATCGGTCAGGGCGCTCCACGCTTTTTCCTGGCAATGGCACCTGAACTGCCCGATCCGTCCTTCGCCAAGATCGTGGTGCTGACGGGCGATGACAAGGAACGGGAAGCCCTCAAGGTCAGACTGCGTCAGGCCATT
Source organism: Rhodoferax sp. GW822-FHT02A01 (assembly GCF_038784515.1). Classification (NCBI taxonomy): domain Bacteria; kingdom Pseudomonadati; phylum Pseudomonadota; class Betaproteobacteria; order Burkholderiales; family Comamonadaceae; genus Rhodoferax; species Rhodoferax sp. GW822-FHT02A01. The sequence goes on along the minus strand of NZ_CP152376.1, from coordinate 2,915,667 downwards.
GCCGACGACCTTGCGCCCGAGGCACGTGTGCGCGTTACCCAAATCGTGTTCGGCCCGCCCTCGCCCTTCCCGGTGGCCTACCGTGTCACGGGGCCGGACCCGGACAAGCTGCGCGAGATTTCCGCCGAGGTCGAGGCCGTCTTGCATGCCAGCCCGATGATGCGCACCGTCAACACGGACTGGGGCCCGCGCGTCCCCACCCTGCACTTCACCCTCGACCAGGACCGGCTCCATGCCCTGGGACTGAGCTCCAATTCGGTCGCTCTGCAGTTGCAGTTCCTCCTGAGTGGAGCGCCACTGACGGAAGTGCGCGAGGATATCCGCTCGGTACAAGTAGTGGGCCGTGCAGCCGGAGCCATTCGTCTGGACCCCGCAAAGATCGCCGGCTTCACGCTGGTCGGGTCGGCTGCGCAGCGCATCCCGTTGTCACAGGTGGGCAAGGTCGAAGTGCGCATGGAAGACCCCATCCTGCGGCGACGTGACCGCACACCGACGATCACCGTACGTGGCGACATTGCCGATGGCCTGCAGCCACCGGACGTGTCTACCGCCATGACCAAGGAGCTCCAGCCCATCATCGCCAAGCTGCCCAGCGGCTACCGCATCGCGGAGGCCGGCTCCATCGAGGAAGCCGGCAAGGCGACAGTCGCCATGCTGCCGATCTTCCCCATCATGCTGGCGGCCACCCTGCTGATCATCATCCTGCAGGTCCGCTCCATCTCCGGCATGGTCATGGTCTTCCTGACCAGTCCGCTGGGCCTCATCGGCGTGGTGCCGACGCTGCTCCTGTTCCGCCAGCCCTTTGGCATCAATGCGCTGGTCGGCCTGATCGCTTTGTCGGGGATTCTGATGCGCAATACGCTGATTTTGCTCGGGCAGATCCGTGAAAACGAGAAAGCAGGGTTGGACTCGTTCCGTGCGGTCGTGGAAGCAACGGTGCAGCGCGCCCGACCGGTGATCCTGACGGCCTTGGCTGCCATGCTGGCCTTCATTCCGCTTACCCATTCCGTGTTCTGGGGAACGCTTGCGTACACGCTCATAGGTGGCACTTTTGCCGGGACCATCCTGACGCTGGTTTTCCTGCCCGCCATGTATTCCATCTGGTTCAAGATCAAACCGACCCCTTCACAGATTCAATCCACCCATTGAAATCATCAACAAGAAAGTAACAACCATGTCGAACTCCAAAGTTGTCGTCGTTACCGGTGTTTCATCGGGCATCGGACGCGCTGCCGCGTTGCAATTTTCCGAGCAAGGTTGCCGCGTCTTCGGTACCGTGCGAAACACTGCCACAGCGCAAGCCATACCTGGTGTCGTACTCATCCAGATGGACATCCGTGACGAAGCGTCCATAGAGCGAGGAATCCAAACCATCATGGCGCAAGCCAAGCGCATTGACGTGCTGGTCAACAGTGCAGGAGTGACCTTGCTGGGCGCAACGGAAGAAACATCGATTGCCGAAGCGCAGACCCTGTTCGACACCAATCTATTCGGTCTTTTGCGCACGATCAAGGCGGTGCTGCCGCATATGCGCGCGCAGCAGTCAGGACGTATTGTCAACATCAGCTCGGTGCTGGGTTTTCTGCCTGCACCGTACATGTCTCTGTATTCAGCGTCCAAGCACGCTGTTGAAGGGCTGTCGGAAACCTTGGATCACGAGGTGCGTCAATTCGGCATCCGTGTGGCACTTGTCGAGCCATCGTTTACCAAGACCAACCTGGATCTCAACGCACCTCAGACCGTTGCCAGAATCTCTGACTACGCCAAGGAGCTTGGAATGGTCTCCAAGGCGATCCAGAACAATATTCAAAAGGCGCCGCCGCCTGAGGGAGTTGCCGCAACGATTGTCAGCGCCGCCTTGGGCGCCCGGAAGATGCGTCATACGCCCAAAGGCGAAGCATCTCTTCTGGCCAAGTTACGTCGCTTCATGCCTGCGACCCCTGTCGAAAAGGGTCTACGAAAAAGTTTCGGGATCGCCTAAAAAGGCTGTGCTTACGCGTCCATACCGCGCCAATGAAACCAGCTCGGGTGGGCAAGCGATCGCAACGGCGGCACTTGAGATCGCGGTGGGTTATGCCCCGGCTGCGATTGCCGACGGCATGGGGAAATGAGGCCAAGGAAATTATCATGGACCACCTTCAATCGATGCGCGTCTTTCAGTGCGTGGTGGACGAAGGCGGCTTTTCTGCAGCCGCGCGCAAGATGGATCTCACGCCGACGATTGTCACCCGGTTGATTCAGGACCTTGAACAATCTCTCGGCGTTCGTCTTTTGCATCGTACGACGAGAAGGATGTCGCTCACCCAAGCGGGCGAGGCCTACCTATCACGTCTGCGTTTGATCCTCTCCGAAATCGAGGAGGCGGCCGAAGAGGCACGGGCTCATTCCAGTGAAATATCGGGCAACCTGCGTGTGGCCACTACGTCGCTGGTGGCAGTGAATCTGTTGGCGCCATGCGTTGCCGAATTTCAGAAGGTGCATCCCGACGTGCAAGTCGAGATACACACCACCGATCACCCGGCGCCGCAGTTGCACCAGTTCGACCTGTCCATCGTGAGACAAGACGATCACCTTGATGCCGACGTCATCGTGCGCCCAGTGCTCAATATGAACTACGTTCTCTGCGCCTCCATACACTACCTTCAGGTTCATGGTGTTCCGACAGTGCCGGAAGACCTCTCCGAGCATCACATGGTGCGCTTGCACATCCCTGGCACACGGATGCATGCGGTCAACCTTGTGAACCCTGAGGAAAGTGATCGCAGAGTCGAGGTCAAGCCAGTTTGGTCTGTCATTTCGAATGACGACGAAACAGCGTATCAAGCCACTTTGGCAGGCGCAGGCCTTACCTTGATGCCCGAACTTGCTTTAACCGCCCGCCCTCATGGAGGACAACTGCGCCGTGTACTTGCGCCATGGGTCAGCGTAGAAGATTTGAGACTTGTTGCCACCCTGCCCAGCAGGCGATTTCTACCGTTGCGCACACGTGCCTTCGTCGAATTTTTCATTCAGTACGTCCGGAATGTGGCCACGATGAATGAGGCTGCGCATTCTCCTCCAATAACTGGTCTCTGACACAGATTTCATCTTTGGTCGTGACCGTTTTGGGCACACTGCCAACTTCCGTCAGTGTCGGCTAACGGGTTGATCAATTTGAAGGCTCGCAGGAACGGTCTTTGATCAAGCTCGTGCAAAGCTTCGGATGCGCAAAAAAATTGTTTTCGACTTCAATTGCTCGGAATAGTTTTTATTCCGTGCAAATAAAGCCATAAACACGTCTCTAGGATTTATGTGGGTTTGCGGGGTGTTGGATTTTGGGGATGGATTAATTAAAGTCGTAAAAACAACGACATCTGCAAATGTTTACCGCAGATCGGCAACGCCTGTTGTGGGCCAGGTCCAGTCATTCCCCAATGGCCGGTTTGGGGCAGCGGATATGTCTGACGCCAATTGTCTCCACAGCAGAAATTATCGTCGACTCCTTCGTGCCCATGGCGGTCAGAGGTCCACACAAAGCTGGATCCCGAAAGCTGCCATTCGAATTCCAACTTAGATGCAATCAACGTCTGTCATGTGGCAATTCTGTTGGGGCGGTCACATCCACTTTGGTCGGAATTCACTGGTGGAATTTCGTGGCTACTCTTGGCGCGCGGGGCTTGCATAGCGTGGCACCACGGCAGCAGATGTCATCGTCATACGTACAACCGGATGCCTGAAGACCAAGTAGCCCTCAATCCTGGGCACAAAGTGCTCTTCAACTCGGTTGGCATTCGAGTGCATAAAGGCGAGAATATTGCGTGAATATGTCGGCGACGATCTTGACGTGCGCAGATTTCAAGGGAGTATTTACTAAATGGCAAATCACGGACGATGGCTCATGCACGGTCCCATGACCGACCCAAAAGAGATAGAGGCATTGATCGCTCAACTGCCGGACGGCATCCAACCCTTGTGCGCAGTCGTCCAAGGACTGCTGATTCATGGAGAGCTACTTGCCGTCTACGGTGTAGTCGAGGCTCCGGCCGTGTTTTCACGAGATACCATGCCGCTGGCGGCAAGGTTGCAGCAAATACAAGAGATGGACCCACGCCGACTAGACATTCCCCGCGGTCCGAGAGAACGTTCCATTGGTACTTGCCGCGATTTCGCGCTAATGATGTGTGGATTTCTTCGGGTCAAAGGTATTGCGGCGCGCGTTAGATGCGGGTTCGTTGATTACTTTTTTGGGGTCCCTTGGTCGGACCACTGGATATGTGAGTATTGGTCGGTGTCCGAAGGCCGGTGGGTCCGGATCGATCCGCAAATCGACGAGAGGCAACGCTCTTTCTACGCCAAGATTGACTTCGACGCATGTGATATTCCACTGAACCGGTTCATGACAGCCGGCGAGGCGTGGGGATCCTGCAGAAGCGGTCACATTGATCCTTCCGTGTGCGGGCATGGTGATGCGACAGGACTGTGGTTTGTGCGTGTGAATGTCTATCGCGATCACCTATCCGTCAATCACCGCGAGACCTCACCATGGGATTCTTGGCGGCAATCCAGGACGAGGGATCAAGTGATGACTGAAGCAGATTTTGCATTGACTGATCACATCGCAATGAACCCCGAGGCAGAACCGGCTTCGAGCGCCATCCCACCATGGCAAGTCAGCGTTAGCCGATGATAGATTTCGGTCGAAAATCAGCTTAAATTGACGGAGGTTATGTGAACTCTAAACTTGCTCACCTTGCATCAACTCTGCAGCTTTCGGCACCCGATTCCAGGGAGCTAGCATTGAAATTTTCATTAGCTTGTGCCAAACGCATTGAGCATCTCCTCGAAGAACCGGAAGTTATTGAATGCTTAAGAATGCTTGAGCGATATGTAGCTGGTAATGCCAGTTCAGGGAGCCTGGCCAAGGCGACTGAAGATGCGGCGCTGTTAGCAAACCGCCATCGAGGATCAAAGTCCATTGACGGTTGCGGCCACGCTGCTGTCTCTGCCAGTTATGGCGTATCGAGGGCAGTCGCGGGAAGGGCATTGGAAGCGGCGCAGTATTGTGCGTATGCGTCTGTCTATGCTTCTGGTGGCTATGCTGCAGTTGCCGATCGGGAAGCTTTTGAAACCGAATTTTCTTGGCAGCTTGCATGCTTAACATCGTTGGCCAAAGATGCCCATATCGAAGCTGCTGGTGCATCAAGAACAGTTGACGCCTGAGCCGCGAAAGCAGCCACTCGTTACAACCGCCAACCTTTAAAGGGACCTGACACTCCTAAAAACTCTCACGTGTTCGAGCTGCAGCACCCCTATGGATAGCTTTGCTTTCATGAGCAAGCTGGGCCAGGAGATGGCGCTGGATGTGTGCTTTACCTGCCAGAGCATGTGGTTTGACAAGCATGAGAGCCAGCAGCTCGGTGCCAAGGAGACTTTAGAACTCTTTCGGCTGATTCACTCAAAGGGCCAAGGACCAGGACAGCCCTGGAAAGCCAAACTGAGTTGCCCGCGTTGTGAAAGCAGCCTCTTACCCACTTCAGACCTGTGCAGGGCTGGGCGGTTTACGTACTTTCATTGTCCGAACCAGCATGGCCGATTCACGGCGTTTTCTGCGTTCCTCGTTGAAAAGGGCTTTGTGAGGCAGCTCACGGGGCAGGAGAGAGTAGACCTCGCAGCCATGATTGGCAGTGTCACGTGCTCGGGATGTGGAGCCACTGTGGACATCCGTAAGGACTCGGTATGCAGCTACTGCCATGCCCCCATCGTCGTACTGGATCCCCAAGCGCTGGAGAAGGCGCTCGCCACACTGGATCAGTCTGCCAGCGCTCAACATGACTTGGATCAGTCCGTCGTGGTAGATGCTTTGCTGCTGTCGGAGCGTCAGAAGTGGCTTGATGAATTGCAACAAAGAACCCGCTCAGCCCAGGGGGGCTGGCGCAACATCGACGATGGGTCACTGGCCCAGGGTGTGGATTTGCTTTGGCACCTCTTTCAGAAGTAAATGCGTCGCGAAAGCATTTGCCACATCGATCTGTCCAAGTCATTGCCAGCCATGGAGCTGAACTTAATCACCAAAGTGGATAAGCATCGGCTCCGCCTGGGTTCTGAGGCAGCCGCGCAGCGCGGCATACGTTGAAGGTGTGCCGCTGGTTCACCGCGATCGCAGTCAATGCTTATCGCCAGGCCCATGCGGTGCGAAGTGACCGCCAGCAAGAGCGGGTGCTATTTCATACGGTGCTGGTTGCAGTCAGGTTGTTTTGAGCAAAGGCCTCCAGGGCGGGCAGCGGCAGTGGCCGGCAGAACAAATAGCCTTGGTAGGCGTGGCAGCCCATTTGCGCAAGAAGCACGCGCTGTGCTTCTTGCTCCACACCCTCAGCAATGACATTCAGCCCCATGCTTTGCGCCAAGGCAACCACCATGCGGGCAATGGCGGCGTCATTCGGGTCGGTCAAAATGTCGTGCACAAAGCTTTGATCGATTTTCATCTGATCCAGTGGCAGTCGCTTGAGGTAGGAGAGCGAGGAATAGCCAGTACCAAAGTCGTCCAGCGAAAAGCCTATGCCATGGGCTTTGAGCTGGGTCATCTTGCCAATGGTGGATTCCACATTGGCGACCAGCAGGCTTTCGGTCAGCTCTAGTTTTAGCCGCTGCGGGTTGGCCCCGGTGCGAGCCACCACACCTAGCACACGATCTACAAAATCCAGCAGGTGCATCTGCTTGGCGCTGACATTCACGGCAATGGTCAGATGGGCCATGTCAGGCCGCTTGGCCCATTGCGCCAACTGGGCACAGGCGATTTCCAGCACCCAAAAGCCCAGCGGTAGGATCAATCCAATTTCTTCGGCTAGGGGGATGAACTCTCCTGGTGACACCAGGCCGCGCTCTGGATGTTGCCAACGCACCAAGGCCTCCACACCGGTCAGTCGGCCGTAACCGGCCACTAACGGTTGGTAGTACAGCATAAACTGAGATTGCTTCAGGGCCTCGCGCAGGTCATCCTCTAATAGCGCGCGGCCAGTCACAATTGCCTGCATTTCAGGGTCGAAAAAGCGCATGGTGTTGCGCCCAGCGACCTTGGCTTGGTACATGGCTAAGTCGGCTTGTTTGAGCAATTCGTCGTTGGACAAATGCGGGCCGTTAAACAGCGCCACGCCAATGCTGGGCGTGCTGCTGAAGGCACGGTCGACCAATTGGTAGGGTTGGTTCAGCGCGGTGAGGATTTTCTCACCCACGGTTTCTGCTTGCGCTGCTGCGCTTTCAGGTTGCTCGCTCAGGCCGTCGAGCATGACCACAAATTCGTCACCGCCCAAGCGCGCCACCAAGTCTCGAGCGCGCACACAGGCGGTCAGTCGCTGCGCGACCTGCTGCAGCAGCAAGTCGCCCTTGTCATGGCCCAGGGTGTCGTTCAGGATCTTGAAGTGGTCCAAGTCAATCAGAAGCAGTGCGCCGTAAATATGGTGGCGCTCTTCGATCGCTCGGATCTTGATTAACCGTTCGGTCAGCAGACGCCGGTTGGGCAGCTGGGTGAGGGCGTCATGAAAGGCCAGACGCTGGATCTCTGCGTGCGTGCTTTCCCTTTCGGTGACATCGCGAAAGCTCCAGACCCGGCCACGGCTTTGCCCATCCATGCGCTGAGGGGTGGAACGCAGTTCCAACAGTCGGCCGTTGCTGCAGCGCAGGGTGTCAAAGCTGCTGTTCTCGGGCTGCGCGTACAGGGCTTCTAGCCTATGCCAAAAGGCCGGTGGATCGACCAGCTGCTCAGCTATGTGGGCCAGAACCTCTTCACAGCTGCAGCTGTCCAGGTCGGCCGAGTGCAGGCTCCACAGGTCCACAAAGTGCTGGTTATAGGTCTCGACATCTCCGCTGGGGCCAATCGCCAGAATGCCATCGGTGGCGGCCTCGATCACGGCCTGCTGCAAAAAGGTGGCACGTCGCAGCTTCTTGACCAGGTCGGGCACAGGCAGCAGCACCAAGCCCAGCGACACAGCACCAATAGACCAGGCCGTTATGGGTGTGCCCGGGAAATATGGCGCGGGCAAAATCTCCGCCGCGCGCAGGCCCAGATAGAGCAGCCAGGCCAGCATATAACCCACGCTGAACAGGATGGCCGCGCGTAAGTGCACCACGATAGCCAACATCATCACCATCACCACGGCCCCGGCCGAGGGTGGCGGCAGGCCGCCAAACATCAGCCCGATCATGACGACCCATATGCCGGTGGCAAAGATACACAACGACTTTTGTGTCTGACCACGCAGGTTCATCCGCCACCCTTGGTACACCAGCACCAGCAAGATGGAGAGCGCTATCGCAGTAACCAGCTTCCTGTGAAAGACAAAGGGAACACCCACCACCAGCAAAAACGAGACGATCGAAAAATAGATCTTGTAGAACCGATCTAGCAGGTTTTGGTTGGAAGTTTGTAGGGCTTGGCTCACTGGGTTCAGGTTTGCATTGCAAAGAATGGGTAAGTGGCCAATCCGTTGCCAGATGGCGGTAGGGCGCGTGCTTATTATGGTGCAAATTACACTCTTAAACTCTGTTGCAATAGCTTCAGTGACGTCTCACGTTAAGGTGCATTCGGTGACAACAGACTATGAATGGCGTCCAACAACTTGGCCTTAGTGGTCTTGATAACAGGCGCCAATTCATCCATGCGTCCGCCGAAGTCCGGTATCCAGTTATTCGACTTGTATTGAATTTCAAGCTCAGCAGCTTGTGCCGCAAGCTGGCTCGCCCCAAGCGTTCCTGCATTACCTTTAAGGGTATGGAGTCGCATAATTACTTGCTGGCTATCTCCGGAAGAATGCTTTTGCTTCAACTCGGGGATCAGACTATCCAAGATCCTTATGAAGTCCTGTGCAGTTCGTGTGTAAAGGGCCCGATTGCCAGACATTCTTCCTAGAGCCAATCGCATATCCAGACCTGGTATATCTTCAAGCACCAGCCTCTGATCAGCGGTTGGGCGTGGATCAATCCATTCATTTTCAGCGGAGCGATGTTTATCGTTGCGAATGAGTATCGAAACCAAATTGCTGATGTCAAAGGGTTTACCAACGTGGTCATTCATGCCAGCTGCAAGGCATGCTTCACGATCAGATGCCATTACGTTGGCGGACATCGCAATGATGGGCAACTCCTTAAGTTCCAATTCTTCACGAATTATCTTTGTCGCAGAATAGCCATCAAGTACGGGCATCTGGATGTCCATCAGAATCGCATCAAACTGAGGTGCTGCAGAGGCAACAGCCTCAACAGCAAGTTGTCCATTCGCCGCCAGCGATACGATCGCACCTTCAGCCGTTAACAACTCATCGGCAACCTGCTGATTGATCAAGTTGTCCTCTACCACCAGAATGCGCATTCCCGCCAATTGTCTCAAGCTGCTTCGTCCGTTAGTCGACCTAAGCAAGGTAGATTTTTCTGAAGATGCCTCTACCACCTCTTCAACCAACATTGACGTGGTGAAGGGTTTGACAAGAACCCCGTTCAAGGTCTGCCTCCAATCGGGGTAAGTTCAACGCATACAGTTCAGGCCCAAGAACTTGAGAAATGTGCATTCCCTGAATCTGGCTAGGGTCTACACCAAACCAATCCGCATATGCGTTGTTTGCGAATCGATTTTTTAATTCTTTATCCCAATAACCAACCATAGAAGGAATGGCATTTAACGTATTCTGCAAATCATGCAAAGCACGATTTGCAACGTCAATCGCATTACGACGAGCAGAAATGTCTAGATGAATGCCAGAAATATTGAGCGCCTTACCGCCTTCATCACGCTCGCCGACTCGTCCACGACTCAGTATCCAGATCCAGTGACCACTACGATGCTGTACACGAAACTCCGCCTCGTAAGCGTCCGTCAAACCATTGATGTGGGACTCCCAATGTGCTTCCACTTGCTCTCGGTCTTCGGAATGAACAATGTTCTGGAAACGTCCTGCGATTTTTGCAACTATCGTTGGGACATCGTAGCCAAGCATCTGTGCGTAAAGCTCATTGACCTTGTCTTCTCCAGTTACAAGGTCTAACTCCCAGGTTCCTGCATTGGTTCCCTTGATGATGTTCTCTAAGTGTCGACGCTCCAGGTGCAGCTCGCGCTCAACCTTTAATCGCTGGGTAACATCTTCTACCGTGGAAAGGCTGTAAATTGGCACACCTGTGGCATCACGCTGGAGAACAGCAGACACCAGGGTGTCAACCACCTCTCCCTGACGGGTAACAAATTGATATGGAACTTCCTTAACAAGGCCCTGTGATAGCAACCGAGGTAGTCCAACCTCAAGCCCGAATTTCGCTGATTCAGGCGTCATGAATTCAGAAAGCTTCGCTCCCAACATTTCTTCACAGCGAAATCCCAATCTACTCGCAAATGCGCTGTTGATTGAAGCGATTGTTCCGTTCGGCTCGATGGAGTACAACATGGCCGGTGTTGACTCATACATGTTGTGACGTTCATCTTGTTGGCGCTTTAGCTCAAGATGGGATCGCCTCCCTTCAAGTGCTCGACTTGCAGCTACTGCCAGTTGGCTTAATACCTCGCGCTGCGTTGAAGTCAGCTTATTTGGCTTTTGATCAATTACACACAATGTTCCCACATTGAATCCACTGCTCAACCGTATAGGACACCCGGCGTAAAAGCGGATATGAGGGCTTGCCTCCACCAAAGGATTGTGGGCAAATCTACCGTCTTGGGCCGCATCCTCTACCTCGAAAATATCGTCTCCAAGGATGGCATGAGCACAGAATGCAATGTCGCGCGACGTTTGAGACACGCCTGGCAACCCTACCTCTGCTTTAAACCATTGGCGTTGCGAATCCACCAAACTAATAAGCGACACAGGAACTTCGCAAATCAAGGATGCCACCCTTACCAAGGCGTCAAATTCCGCCTCGGGTTCGGAGTCAAGTACATCAAGGCTGCGCAGAGCCTTCAGTCGCTCGTCCTCATTTTCGTCACGAGCTGCAGGGGTGTATGCGTATTCCAACGTGTCTCCAAATTCTCGCGCCGTCATGAGTCTTCTGAACCACTACTCAGTAAGCAAAAACGTCAAAATTTTGTTTTAGATACCATTTAAACCTAACTTCGCTCAGGAACTAAGGGAGTTGGCGCGACTCAAAGCAAAAGTTGATCAGGTTCCATTTAACATTGGAACTACATTGCATATTGTGAAAAAATTCTCAATTTGGCAAATCGGAATGACTGTTTTCTGGCCCAGTCCTTGCCGGTATGAAAGGCAACTGCGGAGCAAACCTACTAGGGGTCTCCAATCCAGGAGTAGGCCAAGACCCAACATACGTGACAAATCGCAAAATGGCAGCTTTGCCCACCCTACTGACATCGGTCAACGACTATTGCAAGTCGGCAAATTCACCCACTTTCTTGCACGCTCACAGATCAAGCTTGCGCGTAATGGCTGTTGCGCAGAATGGTTTTTGTGCGTCACCGGATACATTCAGGGCTCCTTGAAAATCGCATTTGAAATTCCAATACATAGGGAACCGTCCATGATCCTCGTCGGCCAATATGACAGCCCCGTCACCCGCCGCGTCGCTATTGCGCTGCATCACTACCGCATACCCTTCACTCGCGACACCCGCTCAATTTTTGGCGATGCGGCGGCAGTGGGAAAGATCAGTCCCTTAACCCGCATTCCAGCCCTCGTCCTTGACGATGGCGAGGTGCTGATCGACAGCGCCGCCATCCTTGATCATCTCGACGAACAGGTGGGCGATGCGGCGCTGATTCCCGCCTCCGGCCCCACACGCCGACGCGTCCTCCAAATGACGGCATTGGCACAAGGCACCCTCGAAAAGATCGCGGCTGTGGTCTATGAGAGGCATTTCCATTCCACCGAACATCGAAGCGCCGACTGGCTTGACCGTTGCCTTGGACAGGCCCGCGCTGGCCTCGATGAACTGACACGGCGCCTTGCCACACCCTATGCCTGCGGGGCAACGCTCACCCATGCCGATGTCATGATCACCACGCTGATCTGGTACATGCGAGATCGGATGGACCAAGTGTTGTCACCCACCGCACACGCTGCACTGATCACCCTGGCCGAACACTGTGAAACCCTGCTCGCCTTCCAAGCTGCCGCATTGAGCGACTTCGAGAAGATGCCGCGATAGCGGTCTCAGTTTTTTTCTCAGCAATAGAGGCAATGAGCGTGCTCTACGCTGTCCCAATAAGCTGCAAGCCAACTATGCCTGCCACTACCGCGCCGATACAGATAAAGCGCATAAGTGTTGCAGGCTCGCCCAGCCAAAGCACACCTATAAGCGCCGTTCCAGCAGCTCCAATACCCGCCCAAACTGCATAGGCAGTTCCAATTGGAAGAATCTCAAGCGTAGTGCTCACAAGCCAAACGCTTAAAACTGCTGAACAGACGGATACAGCGCTGTAAAACGGGCGACTGTAGCCATCCGAGAACTTCATCGAAATAGAAAACACTATTTCAAGTGAACCAGAAAAAAATATAACGACCCACGCAAGCGCTGGCGAAGAAACCGTAAACACATTACATCTCCACATAGGAACCAAATGGCACTGCCGACGCTGGACTTTACACAGTTACTTAGATGCGTAGAGGTCCGCTTTGGAGCGCACAAAAGGACCGCTTCCGGTCCAAATTTACCAGTCGCGACCGGTCGGAATTGGCCAACGTTAGGTACCGCAATTACCGTCTGAGGAATGTTGTGTGCGTCCGAACGCACGCCGATTTCAGGACTGCTGTTTTGCAGCGACAGGATAAAGCTGATCCAATAATGCAGCAACCTTTGGAAGGAGCTGTCTTTTGTCCGGGAACAGCAATTCGGCCTCAGCAACAAGCGGCTTTGCGTAAAGGGCCTCGTACACCCGCTTAACAACGCCCGGTGCGACAAGTTCCCTGTCAAACCCGGGCACGATGCCGGCTAACTGGTAGCCAAATTGCTCACAGAGCATTTGGACGGGTGGATAGTGCAATGTAACCATTGCGTAGGAATACTCACAACCCATTGCCCTGCCGACTGGTTCTAGAAGTTGGAAGAGCCAGTGAAACACACCGCCTTTCCGGTGCGCAGGACAGATGACGGTCAAACGGTTCTGAATCGTCAGGGTATCCTGGTCTCTCGCATTGGCTGACATCCCGATCACCTCCTCGCCCTTTCTGATAACGCATACCGCGACGTCAGTTTCTGATTCTCCACGTAGGGACACTTCCTTAAGATAGAAGGCCTCTCGTGAATACGGAGCGGAAGCTCCAACAGACACTGAGGGATGCCATGACTTGATTAATTCGATGATGGTGAGAATGTCCTTACGGTGAAGAAACTCAAGGCTGTAGCCCTGCGGCGCAGGCACCATCGCTTCCATATCTGCAACGGTAGGCCATCTCATGTGTGTCATCGCCATCTCCTTTTGTGTTGAATTCAGGGTGCAATTAGATGCAACGATCGGGCAAGCAAAGGTTCTCAGTTACCGCAATCGCCAAAAAATTTTCAGTGGCATCGTACTGGAGTCCGAAAACATTGCGAAGCGACTCTTGAACTCGCACAACTCCCAATTCATATGCGTAACGACTAATTCCAATTTGTCGTAATGTGAGACCAGCGTCCAAACGAATACCAGAATGCGAAGAGTGCAACGGTGGCCAGCGTGCAAAAACAATAGATTACTTGATTAAGTCCTATTAACGCCGACATTGGCCCCACACCAATCAGCGCCAAGGATGCAGCTTGCGAAACCAGGAATGCGTTGCCCATAACCCTGCTTCGGAATCGGTCGTCCAGATTGCTTTGAAGAAGGATGAGCGTAGACGTCAATGTGGATTCAGCTGCTATCCCAAACACCAGTCTGCTGATGGTTGCTTGCCAAATGCTATTGGTTGCCACAAAGCTTATGGTGGTAACAACAGCAAATGCAAAGCCCAGCTGGATGATGTACCAGCTCTTTTGGTGCGAACGACTTCTCGACAACGCAATAGAGGCCAGCGCCGCACCAACGCCAGTCACTCCTGCTAGCAGCGCCAAGCCACTGGATGCGGCAGTGGGGAATATCCTGTCGGCGAAAACCGGCATCAGTTTGCCGGTGAGTCCACGCAGACCATCATTGAAAAATGTAAGTAAAAGCAGGAGACCGACCATTGGATGCTTCATCGCATATCTCAAGCCGTCCAGGTAGTCGCCCAGAACGCTGGTTCCAGAACTTGCGACAGGCGCCACCGGGCTCGTGAGTCGCATCTTCGCAAGGACAACCAAGAACAGCAGATATGCAAGCGCGTTGACCAGAAAAGAGATGGAGACTGGGAACTTCGCAAGCAGAACACCCGCCAGTGCAGGTCCCAAGAACATGGCTAGTGTCCGATATGAAGAGCTGAACGCAATCGCCGCGGACAGGTTCTCTCGGCTCACCGCACGAGGGAGCAGTCCGTAACTGGCGGGCACACTGAAGGCGAGAATTGCCCCTTCCGCAAATGTAAGCGCGGCCAGCATGGGAACGTTGAGCACTTCAAAGTACGACGTCACTGCAAGCGCCATTCCCTGAACGAACGCCAGAAAATATGCAACAAGCAGTATCTTGAGCCGACTGTGCCGGTCGGCCAAAACACTGGCCCATGGCCCAAAGATGAAATAGGGAACAACACTCAAGAAACTGACCAGACCGAGCGTACCTGCAGAATGGGAGAGCTTCCATGTCAACCAGGATACCGCGAGGCCCTGCACAAAAAAGCAAAGCCAAGACGTTATGGAGGCGATCGAGTACAGCCTGAAATTGCGCTCTTGATAGAGACTCATCAGGGCACCACTCGGAAGCCAGCTGACTCAGAGTTGAGACGCTAAATTGGTGGGCGGGACATTGACATGCAAAATCCTGCCCATGCTCACACGCGGCTCGATAACATAGCCAAGCGACTTGTAGAAAGCCGCGGTTGCTTCGTTCGAAGCAAGCAGCTGAAGGTTCACTTTCATGCAGCCGGCTGCAATAAGGGCAGCTTCGGCAGTTTGCACTAGTCTGCGCCCCAACCCAGACCGTTGCCGCTCAGGATGTACAGCAACGGCGTAGAGCCATCCCCTATGCCCGTCGTAGCCTGCCATGACGGTACCAATGACCCCCGTGCCCTCCGTCGCAACAAAAAACAATCCATCCCTGTTTGCGATCTTTTTGGCGATCGTCAGGGTGGGTTCGTTGTGCGCAGTTTCGTAACCAAAGACAGTGCGCCAGAGTTCAATGATTTGCATGCGGTCAGTTGAGTCCTTGTACTCACGAATCTCCGTCATCGTCGCTCCTTAAGATGTTGGGCAAGTGGCGTGAAAACGCATTGAAAGAATGATGGCAAACCAAGTTGTCCAAATGGTTTTCTTTGCAAGTCGCATATAAGTATCTCAGAGTCGGCAGGTTGCCTCTTGTCGTCATGTACTACAAGAAGCTCCTGAAGCGTTCAGCTGTGCCATAGTCTCGCTCAAGAAACTGACTATATAGACGACACACAAAGCTAGCTACGACCTTGAATGTGTCGTCTCTCCATTGACTCAGAGAAATACATGCCTGCAGATCACCAAAATGGTGTCCCGAAACCATCAATGCCCAAGATCAGCATGGAGCACTAGGCCTTTCGAGATAAATTTCTTAAAGCAGGAAATGGCACCTTTTCCCCCATCTTCTATTGCTTTAGGAAATTTATATAGCCAAGTATTGCGTAGAGAATCATCTGGATTAGAAGATGAAGTTAGCGAAATATTGGCTATATATGCTGCAAATCCTGATTGTTGACGATGATGAAGAAATTAGACAGTTGCTGTCCGATTACTTGACCCGATATGGTTATGGTGTGCACTGTGCCAAGGACGACACGGAGATGTATCGGCAGCTGGCAAGAAACACCATTCATCTCGTCGTGCTGGATTTGACCTTGCCGAACGGCGTTGATGGCTTGTTCCTGGCACGCGAGCTATACCGCCAATCCAATTTGGCCATCATCATGCTAACCGCCCGTAGCAGCCCATATGACCGCATCGTGGGATTGGAGAGCGGTGCTGACGACTACATGATCAAACCCTTTGAACCGCGTGAGCTGGTGTCACGCATAAAGTCTGTCATGCGTCGACATGCCATGCCGGAGGAACTGCATGCAAGCACGACGAGCGATGGCGTCGTCTGTTTCGACGGATGGGAATTGCACTGCAGCAACCGTTGCCTTTACACCCCCGAAGGAATGGTCTTGGCGTTGTCCAAGGCGGAATTCCGCCTGATGTGCACCTTCTTGCATGCACCCCACAAGGCGTTCCATCGTGAACAGTTGATCCGATGCGTACGCAACGATGACGGTGGTGCCGACGAACGCAACATCGATCTGCTGGTCTCCCGCCTGCGTCAAAAGCTGGCCTGCGCCCCCGAAAGCGGGAAATTGATCAAGACCATACGCGGTGTGGGCTATATGTTTGACGCCAAATCAGTGTACGGGCAGTGTTAGCAACAGCGGGTAGTCCGACAGCGCCCGAAAGCCAAGTGCATCACCATCACAGGGTGGGTGGCATTGCTTACCCTGTGGACAAAGGACATGACAAGCCAGTTTGGCCACCGAGCGCCAAACGCAATCTCCTCAGCGGTGATGAACTCCGCCGGCCAGCATGTGTCCGTCCAATGTGGGCCGCACGGCGGTGAGAAAGTTGCTCAGGGCTTCGGGCTGAACCGCGCCCTTGCGCCATGCGAGGCCCACCTCCAGATGCGGCAGCGGGCGGGCCAGCGGGCGGGCTTCTATGCGGTCTCCTTCCAAAGACCAGGGCCGGTACAGCATATCTGGCAACACGGAGCATCCCGCCCCCGTTGCCACCAGACTGCGTACCGCTTCCACGGATGACGTGCGGATCAGCACGTTCAGATCATCACCCGCAGCGTTCCACAGCGCAGTCGCGGCATCACCCAGCTCATCCACTTGCAGCAATACCAGCGGTTGCCGCGCCAGCTCCACCGCCTCCACCTTTTCTTCTCCTGCAAGCCGGTGATTGACCGGGCACCACACACGCCATCCCGAACGCAGAATGGTTTCCGTCTCCAACGCTCGGTAGTTCTGCAGTTGCGACACCACGATCAACGCCACATCCAGCTCCCCACTGACCAGCAGGTGCTCCAGATAGTCCCTCCGGTCTTCGGTGATCTGCACATGGATACGGGGAAACACGCGTTTGAATCGGTCCAGCAGAAACGGCAGGTAATAGCCCACCATCAGGCTGGTGACACCGATATTGAGACTACCAGTCACCGTGTGTGGCCGCGACGCTAGCGCGTCCCTGGCGTTGCGCATGGCCACTTCAATTTGATGGGCGTGGCGCAGAAACTGGTGACCCGCATGGGTCAGTGACATACCTCGGGCACGCCGATCGAACAGCAAGGTGCCCAGGTCGGCCTCAATTTGGGCTATGGCCTGGGACACCACGGACTGGGATACGCCCAATTCATGGATTGCCGCCGATATGGAGCCGGATTCGGCCACCGCTATGAAATACCGAATGCTCTTGAAAGAAGTGCTCATATCGCCAAACTGGGCACCGTTTTGGCCCATTCAGGGGGGTAAACCCTGCAAGGCACCATCAAGAAGCCTAGGGTTAACCATTAATTTTACTGAAATTGGTACGAGGTTTCTGTTTTACCGATGGATTGTATTGCCCAGGCGGTGTGGCAGTGGCGTAAGGCGCTACCTAAGATGCAGGCTCCGTTTACCACCTGGAGATCCCAAATGCCCCATACCCGCGCACTAGCTACCGGCATGCTGGCCGTCGCTGTAGCCGCATCCAGCATCGCTGCCCCGCCAACAGCCATCGGCAAAGGCGAAGGCCAACTCAACATCATCGCGTGGGCCGGCTACGTAGAGCGCGGCGAGACGGACAAGGCATACGACTGGGTAACCGGTTTCGAAAAGCAGACCGGATGCAAAGTCAACGTGAAGACCGCCGCAACCTCCGACGAAATGGTGTCGCTGATGAAACAGGGCGGCTACGACCTAGTGACTGCTTCGGGCGATGCCAGCCTGCGCCTCATCGCATCCAAGCTGGTGCAGGAGATCAACCCGGCCCTGGTTCCCAGCTACAAGAATATCGATGCCCGCCTGCAGAATGCGAGCTGGCACACGGTAGATGGCAAACACTACGGCGTACCCTACCAATGGGGCCCCAACGTGCTGATGTACAACACCAAGGTCTTCCCCAAGGCACCTGACTCCTGGTCGGTGGTGTTTGAAGAACAAAAGCTGCCCGATGGCAAGTCCAACAAAGGGCGCGTGCAGGCCTATGACGGCGCCATCTACATCGCGGATGCTGCGCTGTACCTGATGACCAAAAAGCCGGAGCTGGGCATCAAGGACCCCTATGAGCTCAACGACAAACAATATGCCGCCGTGCTGGAACTGCTGCGCGCCCAGAAAAAGCTGACCCACCGCTACTGGCATGACTCCACGGTGCAGATGAACGACTTCAAGAACGAAGGTGTGGTTGCCTCCGGATCCTGGGGCTACCAGGTCAACACCTTGGCTGGCGAAAAGCCGCCACAGCCCATCGCATCCACCATCCCCAAGGAGGGTGTAACCGGCTGGGCGGACACCACCATGCTCCATGCATCCGCCAAGAACGTGAACTGCGCCTACCAGTGGATGGAACATTCGCGCAGCGACGGCCTGCAGGCGCCTTTGGCAGAGTGGTTCGGCGCCAACCCCGTGCGGGCCGCCGCCTGCAAGGCCAAGGCCCCGGGTGGAAGCGACTTCTGCAAGGACAACGGCTATGACCGCTTCACCCAGGTCAAGTTCTGGAAGACACCCCAGGCCCAGTGCACCACCCAGGGTAAGTGCGTGCCGTATCCCAAATGGACCATGGACTACATCGCCATCATGGGCGGACGCTGAGCAAAGGGAAACATGCCGGTCGCTATCGAGTTCAAGGACGTATCGCGCCACTACGGTGACGTCAGGGCCCTGGATCGCGTGAGTTTCGCGGTCCAGGAAGGGGAGTTTTTTTCCATGCTGGGACCATCGGGTTCCGGCAAGACCACTTCCCTGCGCCTGATGGCGGGCTTCGAGCAGCCCAGCAGTGGCAGCTTGCAGCTGATGGGGCAGGAAGCGTCCGGCACCCCACCCTATGCCCGTGATGTGAACACCGTGTTCCAGGATTACGCTTTGTTCCCGCACATGAATGTGCTGGACAACGTGGCCTATGGGCTCATGGTGCGCAAGATGGGCAAAACCGAACGCTACGCACTGGCGCGCGAGGCGCTGGCCTTGGTGGCCCTGCCCGATCATGGGCAGCGCACGCCGGGGCAACTCTCCGGCGGTCAACGCCAGCGTGTGGCACTGGCGCGTGCTTTGGTCAATCGCCCGCGCATTCTGTTGCTGGATGAGCCACTGGGGGCGCTGGACCTCAAACTGCGCGAGCAAATGCAGGTTGAGCTCAAGGTACTGCATCGCAAACTGGGCATCACCTTTATCTACGTCACACATGACCAGGGTGAGGCACTGTCCATGTCGGATCGCATTGCCGTCTTCAACCATGGTCACATCGAACAGATTGCCACACCGCGCGAGCTCTACCATCGCCCGCGCACGCGATTCGTGGCGGACTTTGTGGGTAGCTCCAACGTCATTGACAGCCCGTTGGCAAAGACCATTACGGGCCAGAGCCAGGCCTTCGCGGTTCGGCAGGAGAACATCTCCATCGCCAGCAGCGCAATGACCGTGCCTGCGGGACACCTGCAAGTCGAAGGCGAGGTGCTGGCTATCCAGTTTCTGGGTGCGCAACAGCGCATCGAAGTGCAGGTTGGCAATCAGATTCTGACAACTTTGCAGGCCGAAGGTGAGGCTGCCAGCGCGCTGGCGGCGCACACCCAGGCCGGGCAACGCGTGCATATGAGCTGGGCGCCGGAACACATGGTGAAGCTCGATGCCTGAACTGGCCCTCTCCGCCATGGCCGCTCAGACAGGCCTTCGTCGCAGCATCTCCAACCTGCTCTACCAGCGGCGTTCACTGACTCTGCTGCTGCTGATCACTCCACCGTTGCTGTGGTTCGGCGTGGTCTACGTGGGCTCACTGCTGACGCTGCTGAGCCAGAGCATTTTTACGTTCGACGACATGGCCATGGCCGTGGTGCCGGAACTGACAACCGCCAACTTCGTCAACCTGCTTGACGCGGCAAACCTGGACATCGTCTTGCGCACACTGGGGATGTCCATCGCCGTCACGCTGGGCACTGCAGCGCTGGGATTTCCCATGGCCTACTACATGGCGCATTACGCGAGCCCGGCAGAAAAGGGCTTTTTCTACGTTGGCGTGATGTTGCCCATGTGGGCCAGCTACATCGTCAAAGCCTATGCATGGACAGTGCTGCTGGCCAAGGGCGGTGTGATTTACTGGGTCCTGAACCAGCTAGGGCTGCTGGGTTTGCTCGAAGCCGTGTTGCGTATTCCCGTTATTGGCGGCGATACGCTGGCCACCTCGCAGTTGGGACGCTTTCTGGTCTTCACCTACATCTGGCTGCCGTTCATGGTGCTGCCCATTCAGGCGGCAATTGAGCGGGTGCCGGCCAACCTTTTGCTGGCATCCAGCGACCTGGGTGCCCGACCCTGGCAGACCTTCCGCACCGTACTGTGGCCACTGGCATTCCCCGGTGTTGCTGCGGGCTCCATCTTCACGTTCTCTCTGACACTGGGTGACTACATCATTCCCCAACTCATTGGCCCGTCAGGACTGTTCATCGGCAACATGGTCTATACGTTGCAGGGAACCATCGGCAATCTGCCCATGGCCGCGGCGTTCACCTGTGTGCCCATAGTGTTGATCACACTCTATCTGTCACTGGCGCGCCGCTTGGGAGCCTTCGATGCCCTCTAAAACCCTGCTGCGCTTTGCTGCCTACGGTGGACTGGCCTTCCTGCACCTGCCGTTGCTGTTCATTGCGCTGTATGCCTTCAACAGCGCCGACAGCGGCTACAGCTTTCCCCTCACAGGCTTGACCCTGCGCTGGTTCATCCGGGCTTGGGAACGCACCGACATCCGTGAGGCCATCACGCTGTCGTTGTCGGTGGCTGCAGTCGCCACTGCCATTGCCATGGTCCTGGGCACGCTGACTGCCGCGGCCCTCAACCGCGACCGATTTGTGGGCAAGGAAGCTTTCACCACGCTCCTGATCATGCCGATTGCACTGCCCGGCATCGTGACGGGCATTGCGTTGCTGGCTGCATTCAAGCTCATGGACTTCAACCCGGGGTTCTGGACCATCGCCATAGGCCATGCCACTTTCTGCGTCGTCATCGTGCACAACAACGTGGTGGCCCGGCTGCGCCGCATGCCCGCGCGTCTGATGGAGGCGTCCATGGATCTTGGTGCCGACACGCTGACCACCTTGCGATACATCGTGCTGCCCCAGTTAGGTACAGCCCTGCTGGCTGGCGGCATCCTGGCCTTTGCACTGTCGGTAGACGAGCTGATCGTCACTACCTTCACCGCAGGCAGTGAAAAGACCCTGCCGTTGTGGCTGCTCAACCAGCTCAGCCGTCCACGTGAAGTGGCCATCACCAATGTGGTCGCCCTCATCGTGATGTTGATCACCATGCCCCTCATTCTGCTGGCATGGCGCCTGACGCGCGATTCTGAAACACCGCCGCATTCCCGCTAATCCCTTGTTCCACTGCTCCACCTCATTACCATGGCCGCACAACGTTTTCCTACCCAACTCATGATCAATGGCACCACTTTGACCGGCGAAGGCCGCGTCGAGCAGGTGCTCAATCCATCCACTGGCGAACTGCTGTGCGAAGTGCGGGAGGCTAGCGCCGACCAGCTGCGTCAGGCGGTGGATGCGGCCAGTCAGGCCTTTCCCGCATGGGCCGCACTTACTCCAAAGGACCGCAGTGCCTATTTGTTGAAAATTGCCGACGCCATCGAAACCCATGGTGATGAATTCGCCATGCTGGAGTCACTGAATTGCGGCAAACCACTGGCGGCAGCGCGCAACGACGAAATTCCGGCCATCGCCGACGTCTACCGCTTCTTTGCTGGCGCCATCCGCAACCTCATGGGCAGTCTCAGCGGCGAATATCTGGCAGGCCATACCAGCATGATCCGGCGTGACCCGCTGGGCGTGGTGGCCTCGATTGCCCCCTGGAACTACCCGCTGATGATGGCCGCCTGGAAGCTGGGTCCGGCCATCGCGATGGGCAACACGGTAGTGCTCAAACCCTCCGAAAACACGCCGCTTTCCACCCTGCGCCTGGGCGAACTGCTGGCCAACATCCTGCCACCTGGCGTGGTCAACGTGGTGGCCGGGCGTGGCGACACCGTGGGTGCGCCGCTGATCCGCGACCCGCGCGTGCGCATGGCATCGCTGACGGGTGACGTATCCACAGGCAGCAAGATCATGGAAGCTGCGGCCCGGGGCATCAAGCGCACGCATCTGGAGTTGGGCGGCAAGGCGCCCGTGATCGTGCTGGACGACGCCGATCTGGGCAGTGTGGTCGAAGGCATACGTACCTTTGGCTACTACAACGCCGGCCAGGACTGCACGGCAGCATGCCGCATCTATGCCGGCGAAAAGATCTATGAGCGCCTGGTGGCAGACCTCAGTTCGGCTGTGTCCGACATCAAGCTGGGGCTGCAGCAGGAGCCGGGCGTGGAGATGGGACCGCTGATTTCGGCGCGTCAACGGGACCGCGTTGCCAGCTTTGTGGATCGCGCCAGCCAGTTGGCGCATGTGGAAATCACCACCGGCGGCAGCACCTGGGGCAGCAAGGGCTTCTTCTACAAACCCACCGTCGTGGCCGGTGCGCAGCAGGACGACGAAATCGTACGCAGCGAAGTGTTTGGCCCGGTGGTGTCCGTCACCCGGGTCAAGGATGCCGACCAGGCCATCACCTGGGCCAATGACTCCGAATACGGACTGGCTAGCTCGGTCTGGACTCGCGACGTGGGCCAGGCGATGCAGATTGCATCGCGTCTGCAATATGGCTGCACCTGGGTCAACACCCATTTCATGTTGGCGTCGGAAATGCCGCACGGTGGCATGAAGCACTCCGGCTACGGCAAGGACATGTCAGTCTACGCACTCGAGGACTACAGCTGCGCACGCCACATCATGGTCAAGCACTGAATCGCCAATCCCCACTTTTTCAACCAGGAGACAACATGACTTTGAATCGCATATTTCACATGGCCCGCATCGCATTGCTACCTGCCCTGCTGGCCGCCTTCAGCGTTGCACACGCCGATCCACTCAAGATCGTGCAGAAATACATGGCGGCATGGAACGCGCACAACTACAACGAGGCGGCACTCAGCCTTGACTACGACGTGGAGTATTTCGACGCCACCGTGGGCACACCGCAGTTCGGCATCGTGACTGCACGTGACAACGTGATCAAGTTCTTCATCATGGCGCTGCCGAACCTGCAGTGGAAGATGGAGGGCAAGCCGATCGTGCAAGGAGACTCCATTGCCTTCCGCTGGGTCTTTACGGGTACCAATACGGGCATTCCATTTGAGTGCGAGAAGCCCACTGGCAAGCCACTGGAACTGCATGGCGTCTCCATGATTCACACCAAAGCTGGCAAGATTGCGTACCAAGGCGACTTCTACGACGCCAAGACGTTGCGCGACCAATTGGGTCTGCAACCCACCTGCCCGGCACCTGCCGCGGCAGAAGCTGCACCTGCTCAGTAACTACGCAAAGGAATATTTCCGCCCCCGATGTAACCAATGCAGAAACAAGTAGTTGTTCCTGCATTGGTTGTGGCTTGTCAAACACTCAGGGAATCAACAACAACCCACCTGCCGATTGCCCGGACTCCAACAGGACGTGCGCAGATGCCGCATCGGCCAGAGCAAAAGAGCGCTCGGCATGTGCGGTCGCCACTCCGGACGCAATCATGTGCAATGCAGCTTCGGCGCCAACGCGATAGCTCGTCTTATCGCTGGCATAGGCCATTACACTGGGACGCGCCAGCGACAGTGACCTGGTCGGCCCCAAGGCCTCTACTGGCAGGGCAGGGATGGCACCTCCCGCCTGGCCAATGCTGGCAACAACGCCAAACTTGCGGACGCATGCCAATGTCCGCACCAGAGTCTGGCCGCCGATGCCATCGATGGCGTAGTCCACGCCCCGTCCTGCAGTTATGGTGGCAACCGCGCTGGCCACGTCGGCATCGCGCCCCACGATTACATGGTCGGCACCAGCGCTGCGCGCGATTTCGGCTTTTGCATCGCTTCCAGTCGTTCCAATCACCTGGGCGCCAAGATGTTTCGCCCAACGCACGAGCACCTGCCCCAATCCACCCGCCGCGGCATGAACAAGCAGCACCCTACCTGGCCCGACCGGGAACACGCGGGTCAACAGCATGTGCGCCGTCAGCGCCTTGAAGAATGAAGTTGCGGCAGTAGTCATCGGCATGCCTTCGGGCACGGGAATGGCCATGTGTGCTGGCAACAGACGCGTGCTCGCATAGGCACCAACCGGAGGCCCGCCGTAAACAACGTATTCTCCAACCCGTAGCCCGTCGACCCCGGATCCGACAGCCTCAATCACCCCAGCGGCAGCAACCCCAGGCACATGCGGCGCCGACAACGGATACAAGCCGCTACGCTGGTAGATGTCGATGAAATTCACGTCTATGGCCAGATGGCGAATGCGCACAGCGTCTGGGCCCGGGCTCTCCGGTACATGGGGAACAGCCTGCAACGCGGTAGCGTCGCCGGGTTGGGGGACGGTAATCCGGATGTCCATGAAAGAAACTCCTAGAAAGAAAGACGGCGAAGCTTAGCCCTCCTCTTCCGTGATAAAAAGATCAAATAGCAAGCATTCAATGGGAGAAAATTAACATGTTGGACTGGGAGAACCTGCGCCATCTGTCGGCATTGGCCAAGGGTGGGTCCCTGTCTGCCGCGGCACGACTGCTCAGCGTGGAACATGCCACTGTTGCCCGCCGCATCGCCGCGCTGGAGGCCGAACTGGGTGTTCGTGTTGTGGATCGTCGGGGGCGCAAACTGTTGCTCACCGCCGAAGGCGACCGCCTTGCGGCCATCGCCGATCGCATGGAGCGTGAGGCCATGGCGGCAGAGCGTTTGGCTGCATCCAGCCGCCAGGGCGTTGCCGGAACGGTCACCTTGAGCGCTCCCCCCGCCTATGCCGCAGCGGCGCTTATCGAGCCGCTCGCGCGCCTGCAGCGGGAACAACCAGACCTCACGATAGAGATGATTGGCGAAGTGCGCAAGGCATCGCTGGAACGACGCGAAGCGGATCTCGCAGTGCGGCTTGACCGTCCACGCGACGGCAATCTGTCCATCGTTCGGCTGGGAAAGATCGCCTTTCGTCTCTACGCAAGTCCGCAGTACTTGGCCACGACCAGTCCCGCCAACTGGAGTTTCATCGGTTATGGGGACGAGTTGATGAGGGATGCCCCGCAGTCCCGACACCTCAACCTTCTGCGGGAAGGACGGCCCATGCGCTTCTTGACGAACACCGTCGAGATTCAATTGTCGGCCGCACGTGCGGGCGCAGGCGTGGCACTGCTCCCGGACTTTGTGGTGAACAACGAAGCGGGCCTGGTCCTGGCTGATGACCATACCCCAGCGTTGAAGCGTGAGATCTGGCTGGTCGTCCACACGGATGTTCGGACGGCACCAGCGGTGCGTGCCGTGGTCGATGCATTGAAGGCAGCACATCAGCTGGACTGATCACGATGCGGAGAGAACATGCATGCCGTCCTGAACGGCCTGCACAAGTCGACAAAATCAAGACGCGACAGTAGCAGCTGCGCTACTTGTCGCGCTCACCA
This sequence comes from Rhodoferax sp. GW822-FHT02A01, assembly GCF_038784515.1. Taxonomy (NCBI): domain Bacteria; kingdom Pseudomonadati; phylum Pseudomonadota; class Betaproteobacteria; order Burkholderiales; family Comamonadaceae; genus Rhodoferax; species Rhodoferax sp. GW822-FHT02A01. Next base: position 2,889,898 of record NZ_CP152376.1, on the reverse strand, counting down.
AACAGCCCATGCCCACCAGCGCAGCCTCCACGGCTTCGTCCAAGGGCGTATGGGGTTCACGTCCCAGCGCAGCCACCAGCCTCGCGTTGTCCATGCGCACAGGCGTCTTCCACAAGTAGCGCATTTCACGCAATTCGCGCAATGTGGTTACGAACGGTGCCGCCAGCGCGATCAGCCACCAGGGAAACGCGCCCATGGAGGGTTTGGCGCTGCCTCGGCGCACGACGACCCGGGTAATCGCTTCGGCCATCTGGCGCCCATCGGCATCCCAATGACCGGCCATGTGGAAGGTCGCGAAGGGCTCCAGTGTGTCTCGCCTTTGCACCAGTTCCAGCATGGTGCGGGCCACGTCGGGCAGGTAGGACCATTGGTGCCCCACGCCGGGAGCGCCTGGCAGGCTGATGGATTTGACCGGCTGCCCCGGTTTGACCAGCCCCTGCGAGAACCAGTTGTTGCCTGGCCTGGGACCAAAGAAATCCCCGGCGCGCACCACAATGACTTTGCAGCCCCGGCTGCTGGCCTGGCGCAGGCGCTGTTCCAGCTGAACACGAATGGCTCCTTTGCGGGTGAGAGGCTCCTGCACCGAGTCTTCCCGCAATGTGAGGAAAGCGCTGGGGCCGTAGTTGTACACCGTTCCAGGCAATACGATGGTGGCACCCTGGGCACACGCAGCGGCGATGGTGTTGTCCACCATGGGCAGGACCAGCTCGGCCCAACGGCGATAGCCCGGCGGGTTGACGGCGTGCACGATGACCGAGCAGCCTTGTGCTGCAGCCATGACATCAGCGCGGACCATGGCGTCTCCGCGCCCCCACTCCATACCGTCGCGTAACGCCAAAGCCTGTGTTCCTCCGCGGTGCAGTGCGCGGACTTTCCAACCCGCATCGCGCAGCTGCCGTGCCACTTCGCCCCCGATGCCGCCTGTTGCTCCCAAGACCAACGCCGTGTTGTCGCTCATATCGTTACTCCATCAAAGTGATTTGCAATGGACGGAGTCTGAATCCAACGGAGTTCACAATCAATTGACTAACTTGTGATAGTCGCTATACATTTATGTATGACCAACGACATCGGCTGGGAACTCTACCGTTCGTTTCTAAGTGTGCTGACAGAAGGTTCCCTCTCGGGCGCCGCCCGTGCCATGGGAATTGCGCAGCCTACTGTCGGACGCCACATTGCCGCCCTGGAGAGGTCGTTGGGCGTCACGCTGTTCACCCGTTCCCAGCTGGGACTGCTGCCCACTGAAGCGGCGCAGTCGCTGGCCCCCTTTGCACAGACCATGCGAAGTTCGGCAGCCGCACTCAAACGGGCGGCGGAGGGTCAAGGCGAAGGCATACAGGGCACGGTGCGCGTAACAGCCAGCGAAGTGATGGGCGTGGAAGTGCTGCCGCCCATTCTGGCCCAACTGCAGAGCGAACACCCGGGCCTGAAGGTGGAGCTGATGCTGAGCAACCGCGTGCAGGATCTGCTCAAGCGCGAGGCAGACATTGCCATCCGCATGACCCAGCCCAAACAACAACAGCTCATTGCCAGGCGCGTGGGGCAAGTCAATCTGGGTCTGCACGCCCACAAGAAATACCTGCGCAAACGTGGCACCCCAAAATCGTTGGCCGACCTGACCCGACACGCACTGATCGGCTTCGATGAGGAGACGCCGTTCGTACGCGCTGCCCGCAAAGGCTTTGCAGTGTGGCATCGAGATGCCTTTGCCTTTCGTACGGACAGCGACGTGGCGCAACTGGCGCTCATCCGCTCCGGCTGCGGCATCGGCATCTGCCAGGTAGCACTGGCAGCGCGCGATCCCCAGCTGGTACATCTGCTTCCCGAAAGCATGTCCCTGGGACTGGAGACTTGGCTCACCATGCACGAGGACCTGCGACACACCCCACGCTGCAAGACTACGTTTGACGCGCTGCTGCAGGGGATCGAACGTTACGTGTCCGGTTGAATTGTTCTAAGGCGCGTATTGCCAGCTGGAGCCACATTGCGACCGTCAACTGACTTGGCGTTGAAGCCAAGTCAGTCTTTGGCGTCTTACTTGCGAACCTTGGCCAACTCGGCCTGCAGTTCCTTGACCAGCTCAGCGTGGCCATTGGCCGAGAACTTGGCGATGGCCGGGCGCGCTGCGTCTTGCAGGCGATCTGCCTCTTTGGTGCTCAGCAAGGTGACCTGCATGCCCTTTTGCTTGAGCGTATCGAGTGCTTTGGCACCGGCTTCACGGCTGTCCTTGCGTTCAAAGTCGCGCGAGGTGATGGCCGCATCCTGGATGGCCTTCTTCTCGTCAGCGTTCAGGCCATCCCACCACTTCTTGCTGGCCAGCACGATCCAGGGACTGTAGACGTGCTTGGTGATGGTGAGGTACTTCTGCACCTCATAGAACTTGCTCGACTGGATGGTGTTGACCGGATTTTCCTGGCCATCCACCGTGTGCGATTCCAGCGCAGTAAACAGTTCCGAGAAGGCCAGCGGAATGGCGTTGGCACCAAAACCATTGAACATGTCGATGTACACCGGGTTTTGCATCACGCGCAGCTTGATGCCCTGCATGTCTTCCATCTTGGTGATGGGGTGCTTGGAGTTGGTCAGATTGCGAAAACCGTTTTCCCAGTACACCAGGCCGATCAGGCCTTTGGCTTCCAGCTTGGTAGCCAACTTCTTGCCAAAGGCGCCGTCCAGAATGGCATCGGCTTCCTGCTCGCTGCGAAATACGAAGGGCAAGTCGTAGATACCAAACGAGTCATCGATACCGACCAGGGTGGCGGTGGACACCACGGTCATTTCCTGGGCGCCACCGATGAGTGCGTTCTGCATCTGGTTGTCATTGCCCAGGCTGGCGCTGGCAAAGCCCTTGGCCCTGAATTTGCCCCCGGTGCGCTTGGACAGGTCTTCCGCGAAAGCCTTGACTGCGCGCCCCTGGTTGCTGTCTTCCGCCAGGCCGTAGCCGAAGCGGATGATGCGGGTCTGGAAGTCCGCGGCGAAAGCGCTTGCACACGAAGCGGCAATGGCTGTGGCAAGTACGAGTTTTGCGATTTTTTTCATGGTCAGTCTCGGTTGTGAAGGGTTAATGGAACCAGGTCATCGGAACGGTGATGAAGCCGGGGAAGGCAACAAACAGGAATACCAGTACGGCTTCGGCCAGCAGGAAGGGCCAGACGCCGCGCGTGGCGCTCTCCAGCGAAATCTTGGCCACACCGCACACGACGTTGAGCACGGTACACACCGGCGGATGGATCAGACCCAGCGTGCCAACCAAAATGAACATCACGCCAAAGTAAGTCGGATCGATACCCGCCACGATGACGATGGGCATCAGCACCGGGCCCATCACCAGAATGGTGGGGGTCAGGTCCATCACATTGCCAATGAGCAGCAGCAACAACATGATGGCCGCCATCAGCACACGCGGGTGACCCATCATTGGGCCCAGGAAGTCCGTGACCTGGGCTGGCAGATCCGCCAGCGTCACCATGTACGAGGACACGAAGGCCGCGGCACACAGAAACATCACCGTGCTGGTGGTGCGGCCTGCATTGACCATCAGGCCTTTCAGATGCTTGAGCTTCACTTCGCCGTACACGAACAGGCTGACGAACAAGGCATACACGGCAGCTACGGCCGACGCTTCGGTCGGCGTGAAGATGCCGCCCCGCAGACCACCGATGATGACGACCGGCAGAACCAGCGCCCACAGTGCATCGGTAAAGGCATGCAGACGCTCGCCCCAGGTCTGCTTGCGCTGCAGATTGACCTTCATGGTGCGCGACAGCATGGCCCAGACCAGCACCAGTCCGCCCGCACGTAGCAGAGCGGGCACGATACCGGCGACAAACAGCGCGCTCACCGACGTATTGGTGGTCACACCAAAGATGATGAACGGCATGGACGGCGGAACGATGGGGGCGATCACGCCACCGGCTGCGATGAGTCCGGCCGAGCGCGCCACGGGGTAGCCGTTGTCGCGCATCATCGGGATCAGCAGGGTGGCCACTGCAGCAGTATCCGCCAGTGCCGAACCGGAAAAGCAGCCCAGCAACAGCGTGGCGGCGATGGCCACATAGCCCAGTCCACCCTGGATGTGGCCGACCATGCTGACCGCCAGGTTGATGATGCGTTTGGAAATGCCGCCCGCATTCATCAGTTCGCCCGCCAGGATGAAACAGGGCACTGCCATCAGCGGATAGATGTCCGCACCGGCAATCATGTTCTGTGCCACCAGCTGGGCATCGAAGAAGTTCAGCTGGTACATCAGGGCCACGCCCGTGAGCATCAGGGCAAACGCAATCGGCATGCCCAGCACAATCAGCACGATCAGCGTGCTCAGGAAGATCAGGATGCTCATTGCACATCTCCTTGTGCGTTCGCATGGGCGACGTGCCCATCCGACGACTCGGTTTGCGCTGGCGGGTCGCCGGCCATGACCGCACCCGGATGGTTGATGACAATCTTCAGCAGGTTGGACGCCACGATCAGGATCATGGAAGCGGCGCAGACCAGGCCTGCGGACGCGATGAATGCATTGGGAAAACGCAGCACGGTGGAGTAGTTATGCAGGCCGATCTCGGTCTGTGTCCAGCTGCCCACCAGGAACAGCCAGAGCGCATACAGCGTCAGCAGATGCGTGATCACAGCGCAGATTTTGCGGGCCCAGCGCGGCAAGCGCGCCTGCACCAGCTCAACCCCCAGATGGGCGCGGCGGCGCAGCGTGAGGATGGCGCCCAGAAACACCAGCCAGACGAACAGCAGGCGCGAGAGTTCTTCCGCCCCTGCAAAGCTGGTACCCAAGGCGTAGCGGCCCAGCACGTTGGAAAACACCAGCAGCACAATCAGCCCCAGGGCCAGTGCCATCAGCTTCTCCACCAGGTGCTCGACTACGAGCATGTTCAAAGTCATCACGTTCTCCAGTTTCTTAAGTGTGGGGTGGGTCGGGTTCAGTCGATGGATAGCCGCATTCAGACCGGTGCCTGCCGATGCAGCCACTGCGACACCTGCGTTTGCAGGGACTCCAGTGGCGCGGCGGCATCCAGCCGGATCACGCCAGCCTCGCCCACGGGCGACTCCAGCGTGGCGAATTGGTTGTCCACCAGGCCGGCGTTGAAGAAATGCGAAGCTGCGCGCGCCACGACGCGACGCTGTGCCTCTTCCCTGCCAATTTCCAGAAAGGCAAATTGCAGCGTCGGCACGCTCTGGCGCAGACGATCGCGGTAGGACTTCTTCAATGCGGAACAGGTCAACACCACGCCCTCCGTATGTTTCTGGATTTCCGCGGCAAGCACGGACAACCATCCGGCACGGTCCTCGTCGGTCAAGGCAATGCCCTTGGACATCTTCTCGCGGCTGGCCGGACTATGGAAGTCGTCACCCTCAATCAAGGCGCAGGATTCCGCTCGAGCCAGGGCTTGCGCCAGACTCGACTTGCCGCATCCGGCAACCCCCATAATGACAATCATCGGTCTCATTTTTTGGTTAGCGCTATCCTGACAAATTCAAAAAAAGAACACTCGATCTGCAGCAAAATATGGCTAATATTGGCAATCGAGTATTTTCGGATAGCGCTATCCTAAACGAGATGGCGACAATCCATATCAGTAAAAACCCTGTGACTTGACCCACATCATCATGAAGAAAGAAAACCCGCGGCAAAGGGCTACCGGACGCATCACGCTGGCAGATGTTGCGGCGGCGGCAGGTGTGAGTGCCATGACTGCATCACGCGCCCTGAGCGGCAAGCGCGCTGTCGACCCGGTACTGGTGGAGCGGGTGCGGGCGGTTGCGGAAAAGCTGGGGTACGTACCCGACCCCGCTGCCCGCGCGCTGGCTTCGCATCGCAGCAACCATGTGGCTGTCCTGATTCCTCTGCTCTCCAACGAACTTTTCGTGACGCTGCTGGAGGCGGTGCAACTCGGTCTGCGCCGCGAGGGTTTCCAGACCTTCATCAGCGTGACCCACTACAACCCGGCAGAAGAAGAGCAGCTGCTGCGCGAACAGCTGATGCACCGCCCGGCAGGCCTGCTTGTCACCGGCTTTGACCGGACTCCCGCAGCGCAAAAGCTGATTGAAAGCAGCGGCGTGCCCTGCGTCTACCTGATGGAGACCTCCACCCGCACGGATGTGTACAGCGTGGGCTTCTCGCAGGAGGATGCCGCGTATGACATGACGCGGCACCTGCTGGCCAAGGGCAGAAAGCGCATTGCCTTTGCCGCCGCTCAGCTGGATCCGCGCACCCTGCAGCGGCTCAATGGTTGGCGCAAGGCCCTGACCGAGGCCGGTCTGTATGCGCCCACACTGGAGTGGATGAATCCTGCGCCCTCCAGCATGGAGCTGGGTGGCGTCATGTTCGAACAGATCATGGGGCAGCAGCCCCCTCTGGACGCCATCTTCTTCTGCAACGACGACTTGGCGCAAGGCGCCCTGCTCACGGCCAACCGGCTCGGGGTAGAGGTGCCCGCCCGAGTGGCAATCGCAGGTTTTAATGACCTGCGCGGCAGCGACCTGATGAACCCGCCGCTGACCACGGTGCACACGCCGCTGGACAAGGTGGGCGAGGCCTCCGCGACCATGCTGTTGAAACTGATGCGCGAGGAGCCCGTCGAAACGCACAGTCTGGATCTGGGCTATAGCCTGGTACCGCGCCAAAGCACTTGAATGTTCGGGGGCGGTCTGCCCGCAGCACCAGCAACTGCCGTTTCCACGTACGCCCGACAGCACCGCAACAGTCACTTACAACTGGTTGCAGCTTCTGACAAACAGCCGACGTAGCATGGCGCGATGATCAACAAATCGTGCCCTGAATGAACAGCGCTCGAGGTGGAGAGAACCATGCATTGGCTGCAGGCCGCATGTGCGACACCAGCACGGATGCCATGCCATGAACCAGCTGGTCCCCCTGCTCATGGATGCCGCTTGGCCCATCACCATTCTGGTCGCGTGGCTCGCGGGCGAATACGGCTACCAGCTGGCCAAGCTGCCACGGCTCAGTGCATACGCCCTGATCGGCTTCCTGCTGGCCCCGGGACAACTGGGCCTGCTGCCACAGACCCAATCGGGCATGGTGCTGCTGATCGCCACCATGGCCTTCAGCCTGATCCTCTTTGAATGCGGCTACCGCATCAATTTGCGCTGGCTGCTGGTGAACCCCTGGATTGCGGTGAGCAGTCTTGCCGAGTCAGGCCTGTGTTTTGCGGCCGTCTATTTCGTGCTGACTGCCTATGAGCAACCGATGACCAACGCCCTGTTGCTCTCGGCGCTGGCCATGGCCAGTTCACCGGCAACCATGGTGCGCGTGATTACCGAGTCGCGCAGCTCAGGGCAGGCCACCGAGCGGCTGCTGCACCTCTCGACCATGAACACGGTGCTGGCGGTATTCGTCTTCAAGATCATTCTGGGTTGGGCAGTGCTGCAGACCTCCGGCAACATCTGGAAGGCAGCCTACAACAGCCTTGTGGTGCTGGCGGCCTCCGTGCTGCTGGGTTTGCTGGCCGGCATGCTGGCACCGGTGCTGCTGCGTATCACCAAGCGTGCCAGCCAGGACAGCACCCTGGCCTTCACGATCGTGCTGCTCTGCCTGGTAGCGCTGACTTACGGCATGCGGCTCTCGCCCGTGCTGGCGGCGCTCACCTACGGGGTGCATGCACGGCACCGGCGCATGGTGCTCAACTCCTCCCAGCGCGGGTTTGGCGCATTGGGTGAGCTGTTCTCCATCTTGCTGTTTGTATTCATTTCCTCGCGGTTGACATGGCCGCAGGTAGTCGCGGGCGCCAGCCTGGGCCTGGCTTTCATTCTCGCCCGCCAGTGCGCCAAGATCCTGGGCATCGGTCTGTTCTCCCATGCCAGCGGCATCCACTGGCGCAAGGGACTGCTCATAGGCCTGGCGTGTGCGCCCACGCCCGCCTTTGTGATTCTGGTGTTGGAGCAAACCAACTCCCTGAGCAGCAAGATGGTGGATCAGCTGATCCCATTGGCCACCGCCACGCTGGCGCTGGAAATCCTCGGACCTATCCTGGTGCAATGGTCACTGGCCTGGGCCCATGAAACGCCGAAGCCCTGAAGCGAGCAGCCCATGCCTCTGGAATCCTTCAAATCGTCACAGTCCTTGAGCCTGGGGGTGGAGCTGGAACTGCAGCTGGTCAGCCTCAGCGATTTTGACCTGACCGAGGCCAGTCCGGACATGCTGGAGTTGCTGCGGCGCAAGCCCTTTCCGGGCACCGTGACGCCCGAGGTCACCGAAAGCATGATTGAGATTGCCACCGACGTGCACACCGGTCATACCACCCTGCTCGCCCAGCTGCGGCAGATACGGGACACCCTGCTGCAGGCCGGTGACCGCCTCAATATCGGCATCTGCGGTGGCGGCACGCACCCGTTTCAGCATTGGTCTGAGCGGCGCATATTCCAGAAGCCCCGCTTTCTCGAAGTCTCCATGCTGTATGGCTATCTGACCAAGCAGTTCACCATCTTTGGCCAGCACGTGCATGTAGGTTGCGCCAGCGCGGACGAGGCGCTGTATCTGCTGCATGCACTCAATCGCTATGTGCCGCACTTCATCGCGCTATCAGCCTCCTCGCCTTTTGTGCAGGGCAATGACACCTTGTTCGAGTCGGCGCGGCTGAACTCGGTATTCGCCTTTCCGCTGAGCGGGCGCGCGCCCTTCATGCTGCGCTGGGAAGACTTCGTGTCGCAGTACTTCGCCAAGATGGAATTCACCGGCGTGGTCAAGAGCATGAAGGACTTCTACTGGGACATACGCCCCAAGCCCGAGTACGGCACGATCGAGCTGCGGGTGTGCGACACACCGCTTTCAGTCGAGCACGCCGCAGCCCTGGCGTGCTACCTGCAGGCACTGTGCAGCTACTTGCTGCAGCGGCGCGAGCCCCCGCCGGCGGAGGATGACTATCTGGTCTACAACTACAACCGCTTTCAGGCTTGCCGCTTCGGTCTGAGCGGCACCGTCGTGCATCCAAAGACCTATGAGCAACTGCCTCTGGTGGATGACATTGCCTCGGTATTGGAGCGCATCCAGCCTCAGGCCGAGGCGCTGGGCAGCACGGCCGCTCTGCAGCATATCTCCCAGACCCTGAAGGAAGGCAGCGACGCGCGGCAACTGCGCCTCGAACATGCCAGTCGCGGCAGCCTGGAAGGTGTGGTGGATTCCGCTCTTCAGAGGTTTCGCCAGTAGGCCAGGGCCTGCGCAAGCATTGCTGTTGCCCGTACCGCGCAGGTGCTCGCTAACGCGTCAGTTGCGCGTACAGCAGTGCCAGGCGTCGTGGGAGCTCGGCTGGCCTTTTGACAATGGTGAAACTGTGCTTGCCAAAGATGTGCGGCAAGTAGTCCTCTGCCGTCTGGTCCACCGTGACACAGAAGGGCCGCAGACCCTGCTTGCGTGCCTCGCTCAGCGCGTAGCGCGTGTCCTCGATGCCGTAGCGGCCTTCGTAGTAGTCGTTGTCATTGGGCTTGCCGTCGGTCAGGATCAACAGCAAGCGTTCGCGCGACTTTTCCTTTGCCAGCAAGGCGCTGGACTGGCGCACCGCCGCGCCCATGCGGGTGTAGAAGGCTGGCTTGATCTGTTCGATGCGACCGCGGATGCGTGCGTTGAATGGCTCGTCAAAATGCTTCAACTCCACCATGTTCACGGCATGCCGCTGGCGTGAGCTGAATCCATACAGGGCAAAGCGGTCGCGGGTGTCGGACAGGGACTCGGCAAAGAGTGAAAGACTGTCGCGAATGACATCTATCACGCGCAGCTTCTCGCTGATGGCTGCGTCGGTGGACAAAGACAGGTCGGCCAACAACAGGCAAGACAAGTCACGCTGGTTGCGCCGCACCTGCTGGTAGCAGTCCTGCTGGTCGGATCCGCTGTCGGTGCGGGCACGGATCAAGGCGTCCAGATCGATCTCGTCACCGTGCGACTGGCGACGGCGGACCTGGCGCTCGGGTGCGAGCATCGCCAGTTGGTGATGCAGACGGCGTTGCTCCTGGCGCAGACGCTCAGGCAACGCACGTGCCGGTGCGTCGGGCATGCTGCTGATGCGCACGCTGCAGTGCGCGGGCAACAATACCTGCCGCTTGTAATCCCATTCGGGCAACAGAATGGCGGGCTCCGCGCTGGTGGGGCCAGTCTCCTCGCGTGCGGCATGGTCCAGGTTCATGCGCAGGGCGCGAGCGACCGGACGCTGATCCGCCGAAACGCTCAAGGTGTCGAGATCGTCGGCCGCACGGGCCAGGTCCTCCTCCTCGTTCTCCTGCACGTCGTGCTGCACTTTGGCATATTCGGACCAGCTGAAGATGGACTCCGGCCGGAACATCATCAGGCCGCCAGGGCGCTCGGGCATGTCGGCGTCTTCTGCCACGCGGCGCTTTTCATCCTGCTGCTTGCTGCTGCCCGCACGGGTTGCTTCGTCCGGCTCCATTGCCTGCGAGCGGGCGACACCCATGGCACCTCGCGCATCCGGCGCCAGCCAGAGCAACACCGGCTCCGGCGCACGGGCACCCGGAATCAGCGTCACGGCACTGTCCGGATGCCGCAGCGCCTGGCGGATGCTGCGCTCAGCCTGCGCCTCGGCAGGTGGCAGGGTTGCGGGGTCGGGGCGGCGCTGCAGTTCGGCCTGCACCAGCTGCCAGTAGCTGGCCGCCAGACCACGGTAGTTTTCCAGCAGATGCATGGTGCCTTGCTGGTTGCGCGTGACCCAGCTGCCGTGCTCGGGGACCACGGCGCACAACGCAGTCTGCCAGCGGTACAACGCCTGATTCAGTTCAACGGTGGCATAGGCGTCCGCCAAGCCTGGCAGGCGCAAGGCCTGTGCGTCCACGCCGGCCAGTTCCACCTTGGCACGAACACCGGCCATGCGCTCAATCACCGAGCGGCGTGCACCGTGGCGGGTTCCGGCCGTGGCATCCACTTTCAGGCCATGCGCCCCACCCAGCGCGCGAAACAGCAGCCCCAGCTCGCCCCGCATGGGATCCAGTGCAACGGACCCGCCGTGGCCTTTCTGCCCCGCCATGCGCGTGAGCAGCTGGTGCCACCACAGGCCAACATGTTCTTCCATGCCTAGTCACCCAAGATGGCTTGCACCACCTGCATCAGTGCACGCACCATCTCGGGGTCGTCGGTAACGCATTCGATCATGCCGACGCGGCAGGCCAGTTGCGGGTTGCAGCCTTGCACGATCAGGCGGGCAACATCCACCAGAAGGCGCGTGCCGGGTGCCTCTTCCAGATCGTGGTCGGCGGTCTGCCGCAGCGCGCGGGCCAATGTCACCAACTGCTTGGCCAGGGCCGATGCAATGCCGGTTTCGCCCACCACAATCTGCTGCTCCAGGGCCGCATCCGGGAAGTCAAAGGCCAGCGACACAAAGCGCTGGCGCGTGCTGGGTTTCAGGGCCTTCATCAGGTGCTGGTAGCCCGGGTTGTAGGACACCACCAGCATGAATTCGGGTGGTGCCTCCAGCACCAGCCCCAGGCGATCTATCGGAAGGATGCGCCTGTCGTCCGAAAGCGAATGCAGCACCACCGTGGTGTCCTTGCGTGCTTCGACAATCTCGTCCAGATAGCAAATCCCGCCTTGGCGCACGGCCTGGGTGAGCGGTCCATCCACCCAGTAGGTGCCATCAGCTCCTATCAGATGGCGCCCCACCAGATCGGCAGCGCTCAGATCGTCATGGCAGGACACCGTGAACAGGGGGCGCTTCAGGCGCGCGGCCATGTGCTCCACAAAACGGGTCTTGCCGCAGCCGGTCGGCCCTTTGAGCAGTACCGGCAGATGGCTGCGCCAGGCCATTTGAAAGACCTCGACTTCCTGATCGACGGCCACGTAGGCCGGGATGTCGGAGGCATGGGGTTTGTGCAAGGATAGAAGCGTCATGGTGTGCACCTGTGCAGTGTTCAGAGTTAGTCAAGCAGGAATGCCAGGCCGATGGCCACGGTCACTCCCAACAGATACAGCGCCATCAAGGCGCGCCAGAACCTGCGCACTTGGCGCAAGCCCATGAACTGGTCCACCAGCAACTGGCCCTTGAGCCACATGGCAGCCAGCACCAGGGGCACAAAGGTCCCCTCGGAAAACCGGCTCAGGCCGTAGTAGCTGAGCAGCGTCAGTAGCAGCAGCGCACTCCAGACGGCTGGCAGATGCTGCGCGGGCGCGCGTTGCAACGCCGCGGTAGTGGTGTTGTCAGGGTGTGCCATCAGTGCAATACATAGACCAGCACGAACAGGATGATCCAGACCAGATCCACCATGTGCCAGTAGGAACTGGCGGTCTCCACGCCGACATGGGAGGCAGCGCTGTAGCGCCCCAGCCAAGTGTTGTGGATGACCACCGACACAATCACCATGGCCATCAGCACATGCATGAAGTGAAAGAAAGTGAGCGACAGATAAAACATGTCGAAGAGGTTGCGCGAGAGCTGCATGCCAATCGCTGCGTCGTGACTGAACTCCATGGCTTTGAGGGTCAGGAATACCGCACCCAGCGCCCAGGCGCCACATAGCCAGAGCATGCAGGCGCGCACCCGGTTGGCCCGAATGGCGGCGCCGGCACAGGCCACCGCATAGCTGCTGCTGATCAGCACCAGGGTGTTGATCAAGCCGCCCTGGCGGTCCAGCAGAGCCTGCTCGCTGTTGAACAGGTCTATGTGCGACCGCCGTGCCAGCGCATAGGCCAGGAACAGCACGGCAAATACCAGCAGCTCGGCAAAGATGAAGATCCAGACTGCCAGATCACCGGGAAGGGCTGTGCGCGCTCCCCGGCTGCTGCTGCCCGCTGTGCGGGCACTCAATGTGATGCTGTTCATGGCGTCTGGTGGCAGCAGGTGAATGGATGCCTTCAGGCAACCGCACGCTTCACTTCGGCGGCATAGGCGTACTCACCTGGAATGAAGAAGCTGGTCAGGTAGGACAGCAGGCCCAGCAGGAATCCGACGCCAGCGATTTCGCGAATCCAGAAGAATGCCTTGGATGAATCCGCCACTTCCATGAAGCTGGAGGGATTGGCACCCATGCGCTGGGTAAACATGGTCACCAGGCCGGCACCGGTCAGGGCCAGGGTGATGCCCATCATGCTGATCACCATGGTCCAGAAGCCCGTCATTTCCCAGCGCTGCGAGCGCACGCTGTTGGCGGTGCGCCCGCGCAGCAGTGGCATGGCGTACGAGATGATGGCCATGGACACCATGGCATAGGCGCCGAAGAACGCCAGATGGCCGTGGGCTGCGGTGAGGTTGGTGCCGTGGGCGTAGAACTGTACCGGTGCCAGCGTGATCATGAAGCCCCACAGGCCAGCGCCCAGAAAGGCGACGATGGGTGTCCCCATGGCCCACAGCATGGCGGCCTTGTTGGGGTGCTCGCGGCGGCGTTGAAACAGGGTCTTGAAGGCAAACGCGATCAGCATGATGAAGGGAATCGGTTCAATGGCGCTGAAGATGGAGCCCAGCCATATCCAGTACTCGGGCGCACCGGTGTAGTAGTAGTGGTGGCCGATGCCGATGATGCCGGAGACCAGGGTCATGGCAATGATCACGTACAGCCACTTTTCGATGATTTCACGGTCCACGCCGGTCATCTTGATCAGGATGAAACCCAGCAGTGAGCTCAGGATCAACTCCCAGTCGCCTTCCACCCATCCGTGCACCACCCACCACCAGCCGTAGCTGGCCTTGACTGTGTCGTCAGGGAAGTAGAACGCAGGCAGGAACAGCAAGGCCAGGCCCCACAGCGCCACCACCAGGATGACATTGAGCGAAGTCTTGCGACCCTTGATCAGCGTCATGGTGATGTTGAACAGCAACGACAGGGCCACCAGCACGATGCCTATCTTGGTGGGCAGCGGTTGCTCCAGGTAGCCGCGACCCATGGTGGGCACCACCGCGTTGCCGGTTGCGGCCGCCAGCTGGTCATACGGCACGAACAGGTAACCCAGAATGGTTGCCGCCCCTGCAATCAGGAAGATCCAGAAAGTAGCCAGGGCCAGTTTGGGACTGAAGAGCGGCGTCTGCGCTTCTTCGGGCACGATGAAATAGGCTGCCCCCATGTAGGCCATCAGCAGCCAGACAATCAGAAGATTGGTGTGCACCATGCGGCTGGTGCTGAAGGGAATGGCAGGAAACAGGAAGCTGCCATCCAGGTATTGCATGCCGGCCACCAGGCCGAAAAGGATCTGCCCCAAAAACAATGCCAACGCGGCAATGAAATAGGGTTTCGCCACACTTTGAGACGAGTTGTTCATGGTGATTAGGTGTTTCTCATTGGTTGGGTTGTGTGAAGTCCGCGGGGCGCTGTGATCAGCCCTGGGTGTTCGGTGGCCAATGGTTGGTGTCTATGTTGGACAGCCACTTGAAGTAGGCGATCAGATCTTCATACTGGGCATCCGTGAACTGGAAGTGCGGCATCTGGCGGCGACCAGCGATGCCGGTGGGCTGCGTTTGAATCCAGGCCTTGATGAACTCGGGGCCACGGCGCGTGTACACATTGCCCAGCTCGGGTGCAAAGTAGGCGCCCTCCCCGTTGACCGTGTGGCAGCCGATGCAGTTGTTGCTGTCCATCAGGTACTTGCCGCGCTTGACGGCATCGGTCAGCTGATCCGCGTGGTCGCGCACAGGAATCTGTCGCCAGGTATCCACGCTGAGCGCGATGTAGATCACCAGAAAGATGGCGGCGCTGCCCAAAAAGATATTGCGCGCCATTGCCTTGGTGAAGATTTGCTGCATATGTATTCCTCTTCAAGTTGTGTCACATCGACTGACCGGGTTGGTCGTCGACAGGCGAATAGATTCAATCCACTACGCATATCGCAAGCGATGTGCCAGCTAATTTATTCATATAAATCAATAAGTTGCATAATTAATGGTATTTAAAACCCCAATCAAATAGGGTACTTAATACCATTTAATGGGTATTAAAAACCCATTTGCAGGAGAAGATCAGCGGTGCCCGCGACCAGGGGCTCAGGATTGGAGGGACTGCCAGACCGCTTCCATGCGGCGGCTGACTGCGGCGTCCATGGTCATGGGGCGACCCCATTCGCGGCTGGTCTCGCCGGGCCATTTGTTGGTGGCATCCAGACCCATCTTGCTGCCCAGCCCCACCACCGGTGACGCAAAGTCCAGATAGTCGATGGGCGTGTTGTCGGCCAGGAACGTGTCGCGCGTCGGGTCCACACGCGTTGTGATGGCCCAGATCACTTCAGCCCAGTCGCGGATGTTGATGTCTTCGTCGACCACCACAATGAACTTGGTGTACATGAACTGGCGCAGAAAACTCCATATGCCAAACATCACCCGACGTGCATGGCCGGGATAGGACTTGCGTATCTGCACAACTGCCATCCGGTAACTGCAGCCCTCCGGCGGCAGATAGAAGTCAGTGATTTCCGGGTACTGGCGCTGCAACAGCGGCACGAACAGTTCGTTCATGGCCAGGGCAAGCATGGCTGGTTCGTCCGGCGGCCTGCCGGTGTATGTGGAGTGGTAGATGGGCTGGTGCTTGCGCGTGATGCGGTCCACCGTGAACACCGGGAAACTGGCTTGCTCGTTGTAGTAACCCGTGTGATCGCCATACGGACCTTCCAGCGCATGTTGATAGCCGCTGCCATGGGTTGGGTCCGGATAGATGTGCCCCTCGAGCACGATCTCGCTCGAAGCCGGTACCCGCAGATCGCTGCCCAGGGCCTTGACCAACTCGGTACGGCAGCCACGCAACAGCCCGGCAAACTGGTACTCGGACAGGCTGTCAGGCACAGGCGTGACGGCACCCAGAATGGTGGCGGGGTCAGCCCCCAGGGCGACGCAGACCGGATACGGCTCGCCGGGGCGGGCCAGTCCATGCTCGCGAAAGTCCAGTGCGCCACCACGCTGGGGCAACCAACGCATGATGAGCTGGTTGCGCGCGAGCACTTGCTGGCGGTAGATGCCCAGGTTTTGCCGCGGCTTGTTGGGCCCCTTGGTAATCACCAGCCCCCAGGTGATGAGCGGTGCAACGTCGCCGGGCCAGCAGTGCTGTATCGGCAGGCTGCCCAGATCCACGTCACTGGCTTCCAGCACTACGTCCTGGCAGGGAGCGCTGCGCTGCTCCTTGGGCGTCATGCTCCACAGCGTCTTGACCAGGGCGCCCAGGCCCATGAACTCCTTCAGGCCGCGCGGCGCCTGCGGCTCCTTCAGGCTGGCCAGCACCTGGCCGAACTTGCGCAATTCGCCCATGTCGTTCACGCCCATGCCCAGTGCCACGCGGCGCGTGCTGCCAAACAGATTGCCCAACACCGGGATGCTGTGGCCCGTGGGATTTTCGAACAGCAGGGCCGGACCATCCGCACGCAAGCTGCGGTCGCACAGCGCCGTCATTTCCAGATGCGGCGATACCGGCTGCGTCACGCGCTTGAGCTCGCCGATCTGTTCCAGCTGGGCAATGAACTCCCGCAGATCACGGTACGCCATGGCAACTCAGTCCACTGCGGTGGCGACTTGCGGCAACCCGGCCCAGCGTGGCGTATGAACCAGCGGCAGACCCAACAAGTCCAGCACGCGACCCACGCTTTGATTGACCATGTCGTCCACGGATGCAGGCCGGTGATAGAAGCTGGGCACGGGTGGGAAGATGATGCCACCCATCTCGGTGACCAGCGTCATGTTGCGCAGATGCGCCAGGTTCAGCGGAGTTTCACGCGCCATCAGTACCAGGCGCCGGCGCTCCTTTAGCATCACATCGGCCGCGCGCGTCACCAGGTTGTCGGACAGGCCCTGTGCCACGGCGCCCAGGGTGCGCATGGAGCACGGCGCAATCACCATGGCGTCACACTGAAAAGAGCCGCTGGCAATCTGCGCCCCCACGTCATGCGAGGCGTGCACCACATCGGCCAACGCATCCAGTTGGGAGCGGTTCATGTCCAACTCATGGCGCAGGGTCAATAGCCCGGAGGGCGACACGGTGAGGTGGGTCTGCACGCCCGGGGTGGCCTTGAGCAACTGCAGAAGGCGCACGCCGTAGATGGCGCCACTGGCACCGGTGATGGCAACAATGATTTTTTTCATGCAAGGGTGCTGACGTGGAATGCGGACTTCAGCGCGCTGCAAACCTGGCCGCGAGACCGGACAGAACGCGCCTGGGATGGAAGGACTCCAGAGTGAACGGCGGCATGTCCATCGCGTCCAGCGTGTTCTTCACCAACAGCCCGAGCTCGGTGTCGCCCTCCATGGCCAGACGCCGACAGAAGAACAGGGTATCCGGATCTTCCTGACGGCGCGCCAGCAGCAGGAAGTCATAGGCGCTGGCGCTGATGGTGAGGTCGGCATCCACCCACTGCGCAGCAGGCTGCCTGGCGACAAAGCGGCCCTTGCACCATTCGAAGTCAAAGACCCAATGGGTGTCGGTCACGCGCAGACGCAGCTTCCTGCCTGCCAGCAGGGGTGCTACATCACCGCCAAGATGCCTGGCCAGCGCCAGATTCAGAGCTGCAACAAACAGCAGCGAACCAGGGTACACCGGCAGGCGCGCGAGCACCTCGCCCAATGGCCTGGGTATGAGATAGGTGGGAGAGGTCATGGTGGTCCTTGTGAATCAATCCAGCGCAACGGATGCAGCAGGCGCTGCGGCTTCCATCCGATCGAGTCCGGGCTTGCCATACCAGTAGCCGTTGCAGGCCTCGCCCGGCAGGTACGCAGCAATGGCCTGCTTCGCCTGGGCCGCCGATTGCCGCCCCCGTAGCACCGCGTCAAAGGCCTGCAGGATGTCTGGCGTATGCCGTGCTTGCGGGCTGACGCGTACCACGTCAACGCCCAGAGCGCGCATGTCCTCCAACTCATCCAGCAGCAGTTGCACGCGGGCCGACTGCGTCTGTACGCCATTGAGTATCAGGAAGCTCGCGTCCTCACGCGTGCGCATCAGGAGGCCGTCGGGATAATCCATGCAGCTGAAGCGGCAGTCATCCTTTGGCACGTTGTGGTGGCGCGCGGTAAAGCAGCGCGCCGAAAAGGCCAGCGGCATGCGACCATAGACAAACACTTCCGTCTGCAGATCGGCCGGACGCCCCCGCAACATGAGGGCAAGGTCTTCACGCCCCATCTCCAGTGGAACCACCCAGCGCTGGGCGCCCAGAGTGGCCAGCCATTGCAGTGTGGGCAGGTTGTAGATGTTGAGGTGGGGACCGGCCACAAAAGGCGATTGGGGCGTCAGGCAATGCACGGCGCCCATGTCATTGGCCTCCACTTGGTAGTCGGTGTTGCGCGCGATCTTGTGCAGCACCGTGACGTCGGCACCAGACTCGATCAGCACCTGCGTGGACAGTACGACCTGCTTGCCGACAGACCGCAGGCGCGCGGCAATCTCCAGCCAGTCATTCAGACGCAGCTCATGGCGGCGCGAACACACGGCTTCGCCCAGGTAGACGATGTCCACCGGCGCGCTTTCAACCATGTCATAGAAGGCCAGTGTGGTTGCACGCGGCCAGTAGTAGAGCAAGGGACCAAGGGCGAGCTTCATGCCTGCGTTCCTCAAACAAGGGATAGGGCTATTTCCAGGGCCGGTGATAAGCGCCCAGGGTGTGCTGCTGGCCTTCGGCCACCTTGTCCAGAGCGCTCATCCAGACTGGCTTGGCACAGTACCGGTGCGGGTTGTCGCGGCAGCTGTCTATGGCCTCGCGCCACACCTTGGTGACCTGCGCCACATACGCTGGACTGCGCTGGCGCCCTTCTATCTTGATGGCGCGCACACCCATGGCCAACAGCTGCGGCAACAGCTCCAGGGTGTTGAGGCTGGTGGGCTCCTCGACGGCGTAGTAGTTCCTGTCCTCGCCCACGTCAAAGCGCCCCTTGCACAGCGTGGGGTAGCCGGCGTTCTCACCGGGTGCGTAGCGGTCTATCAGCACGCCGTTCAGGCGCGACTCGCGTCCCTGCGGCGTTTCCTGCCAACGCACCGCCTTGGGTGGCGAGCACACGCCATGGGTGTTGGGTGCCTCGCCGGTGACGTAGGAGGACAACGCACAGCGCCCTTCCACCATCACGCACAGGCTGCCAAAACCGAATACCTCGATCTCCACCGGCGTCTTCTGCAGCACCTGCTCGACCTGAGCCATGGACAGCACGCGCGGCAGCACGGCGCGGGAAATGCCGAAGTGCTGATGGTAGAAATTGATGGCCTCGTAGTTGGTGGCCGAGCCCTGCACCGACAAATGCAGCCGCAAGCCGGGGTGGTGCTTTTGCGCAAAGCCCATCAGTCCAGGATCGGCCAATATGACGGCGTCCACGCCATTGGCGGCTGCGCGGTCTATGGCACTGTGCCAGGTCTGTACGCTACCGGCCTGCGGATAGGTATTGAGTGCCACCAGCACCTTGGTGCCGTGCGCGTGGGCATAGGCAATGCCGGTTTGTATGGCCGCTTCATCAAAATTGAGACCGGCGAAATTGCGTGCGTTGGTTGCATCCCTGAAACCCAGGTAGACGCAATCTGCGCCGGCATC
The DNA here is from genome assembly GCF_038784515.1 of Rhodoferax sp. GW822-FHT02A01. Lineage (NCBI taxonomy): Bacteria > Pseudomonadati > Pseudomonadota > Betaproteobacteria > Burkholderiales > Comamonadaceae > Rhodoferax > Rhodoferax sp. GW822-FHT02A01. The sequence continues at coordinate 2,870,466 of NZ_CP152376.1, read as the reverse complement.
CACCGCTGCCTTGAGCGCGGGCAGGCTACCGGCCGGACACACCAGTTCCATGGTCCCGGCAGGTGCACCAGTCTTCGGGGTATGGCTGCTCATGGGGTGTGCACCAAGGCGTCAATGCGGAGAAAGTCCCCGTCCGCATGCACGCGGAATCGGACCTTGTCTCCTACCTTGAAGCCCTTCAGCGACACGCGTTCATCAACCTGGAAAGGCATGGTCATCGCCCCCATGCCCAGGCTTTTGATGGCCTCGTGCTTGAGGGTGATCTGGTGCAATTCCGGCCCATCAACGATTTGGGCGCGCACCCATTCGGCAGCGTTGCACGATATGGCGGAGCCAATCAGCGCCAGAGTCAGCAAAATCTTCATGGCCGCTCCTGCTGATGTATGGTTTTCTGCACCAACTGAATGAAGTCGGGATCGGGAACGCCCATCTTTTTGCTGCGGCCAACGATGCGACCCTGGCTATCGAGCAGCACCATCACAGTGGTGTGGTTGAATTCGCCGTCTGGCAGTTGCCGGTACTGAATGCCAAATGTTGCGGCGAGTTTTCGTGAGCCCATGCTGTCTGCGCGCGCCAAGGTCCACGGGCCACCGTCCACTTGCCGCGCTACCGCAACGGACTTCAATTTCTTGACATCGTCACGCTCCGGATCAAAGGTGATGAGCAACAGATCCAGCCGGGACTGTTCGGGTAATGAGAGGCCCTGCTGGGTCAGCACCATGCTGTCGATCAGCATGGGACAGACAAATTTGCACGAGGTGTAGAACATGCTGACCAGCACTGGCTTGCCCAGATGTTCTTTCAACAGGAATGAACGGCCATTCTGGTCACTCAGGGGAACGCCCAGCTGGTACACCGAGTCGGCTGGCAAGACGTGTTCCTGCACCGCGTTTGGAGCGACCGTCTGGGCTGTGGCCAGGTGCGCCAGCGATAGCCCGACCATCAGACAAAGACTTGGGACAAGACGGACTAAACAGGTATGCAAGATGGATGGCATGGTGTTCATTTCAAAGGGCTGCGGGCACACCGGAAACCCAGGTCATTGGTGGAATCGGAACCACCCAGTGAGGAGAGCAGAGCCACGCGCATCAGGATGGCGAAGTTCTCGCGGTCTTGCAGGCTGATGGCACCGGCGCCGCAATATTGCAGCTGATCGGGGTCACCCTGGTTGCGGCTGTCGGCGCTCACCAGCAGGGCGTTGAAGTCTTCCACCCATTCCCAGATCAGGCCGTGCATGTCCTGCACACCGTAATAGTTCGGTGTGCTGCCAACCTGCAGTTGACGGTGGCTGGCCGGTTGGGAGTACCAGCCCAGAATCCGGGCCCGCCAGGCCGGGTCCTTTCTGGCATCCGCGTGGCTTTCGTCGGCGGCGGCAACGTACTCCCACTCGTACCAGGTCGGCAGGCGGGCCTGCTCACTCTCGCAAAAGGCCTGGGCGGCAAACCAGCTGACATTGGTGATCGCCTGTTGCGGCAGCTGACCGGCAGCGGCGTCGTGCGAATGCAGGTAGTTGCCGTCGGCAAACACTGCAGGCACCTGGGCTCGGCTCCATTCCGGATGGGTTTCCAGGAAATGCTGGAACTGCGCCACCGTAACCGGCTGAGCACGCATGAAAAACGCGGCAACGGGAGTGGGCCCGTTATCGCTGCTGCCGCCCGATAGCACGCTGACAATCGATCCCGCCGGCACGTCCAGGTAGGGCACGTCCACCGGTTCGGCCAGGCCGTATTGCGTAGACATGCACACCAGGCTGACCACACAGGTCAGGTGCCGGGCCAGGGTCAGTGCCAACATGACGGACTCTGCTCGGTTGCTCAGTGTTCTGCCACGCTCTTGGCGGCTGCCTTGGCACGCTCGGCCTTGACGTCGCTGGTCTTGACCTGACCGCCCATGTTGTCAAAGGCATTGAGCACATAGGTCAGGATGTTGGCAACCTCGTCATCGTTGAGCTGGTTCATGGGAGGCATCACCGAGTCGTACTCCTTGCCATTGACCGTGACCTTGCCGCTCAGACCGCGCACCACAATGCCCACCGCGCGCTTGGGATCGCTATTGAGAAAGTCCGACTTGGCCAGCGGCGGGAACACGCCGGGCAGGCCGGCGCCATTGACCTGGTGGCAAACCGAGCAGGTGCCGTTGAACAGCGACTTGCCGGCGGCAATCTGATCCTGCACCGTGAGTGTGCCGCTGGCGGCATTGGCGGTGGCCGTGGTGACCGAGGTCATGTTGGGCGCGGCGCGATCGCCGAGGTAGACAGAGTCCACTTCCTTGCCGGAATAGATGCTCTTGTCTTCAGGGCCATCGACCTTCATGATGGCCAGTGCGCCCTTGTTGAAGGCACGAAAGATGGAGTGATCCACCATCACGTAACTGCCGGGCACCTTGGTCTTGTACTCCACCACGGCGGCACCGCCGGAGGGAATCAGCGTGGTCTGCACATTGGTCTGCACGTTGGAGCCCCCCTCAAAGCGTACTTTGTCGAAGATTGCGCCGATCACGTGAAAACTGGAGACCAGATTGGGTCCGCCATTGCCTACAAACAGACGAATTTTTTCATTGGTCTTGGCCTTGAGAGCCTTGTCGCCGGTGAGCGCACCTTCGGCACCGTTGAACAGCACGTAAGTGGGCTTTTCGTCAATGGCCTTTTCCATGTCAAATGGTTGGCTGCCTTTTTCGCGGTACTTGCCGGTGGTGTAGAAATCGCCCTGCATCACGTAGTACTCGTGGTCCACCGGAGTCAGGCCTTCGGGCGGCTCGACCAGTATCAGGCCGTACATGCCATTGGCCACGTGCATGCCCACGGGCGCGGTAGCGCAGTGATAGACGTACAGACCCTCGTTGAGCGCCTTGAATGTGAACTGCGACTCATGGCCGGGGGCGGTGAAGCTGGAGGCGGCACCGCCTCCTGGACCGGTTACGCCGTGCAGGTCAATGTTGTGCGGCATCTTGTTGCCGGGATGGTTCTTCAGGTGGAACTCCACCGTGTCACCTTGGCGCACGCGGATGAAGCTGCCAGGCACCGAGCCGCCGAAGGTCCAGAAAGTGTAGGAAACACCTTCCGAAATCTGCATCTCCTTCTCCACCACTTCCAGCTCCACGATCACCTTGGCAGGAACCTTGCGGTTCGTGGGTGGCGGAACATTGGGCGGGCTGGTCAGGACGGCGTGGATGGGAGCGCCTTGGGGCGGCCCGAAGTCACCGCTGGACTTGGCAACTGCACGTGTGGCCGCCGCAGCGCCAATGGCACCCAGCGCCGCCATTGCAAAGGCTGCACTGCACAAAATCGATTTCACCTGTCTGTTCATTTTGGACTCCTTGGTTTCGACAACGCCAAGTCCGCACAAACGTCTTCTGCTGTAGAAGCCCGCGGACTGCATATGCCTCGGGCCTGCTCACCGCAAGCTGTGTGCCACAAGATTTCTTCATGTAAATCAACAACTTGAGAAATAAGTTGTCATAAGTACCCTGCCCATTCAGGTTATTAGCACCCCATTAAAGGTACTATTAACCATGCTTGATTCCACACTTCTCAGAAATCTTTCCGTTTCCCACGCCGGCCCGGAGCGCATGCAGCGTCTGGTCAGCGCACTGCGAAAGCATTTCCACAGCGATGCCGTAGCAGTCCTTCGGCTGCACGAAGACGCGCTGATCCCGGAGGCGGTGGATGGCCTTGTTCACGAGGCGCTGGGGCGGCGCTTTCAGGTAGCGGCACATCCACGGTTGGCGGCCATTCTGGAAAGCAGCCAGCCAGTCCGCTTTCAGGCCGACTGCGCGCTGCCTGACCCGTATGACGGTTTGCTACAGGTGCATGCCGGTGAGCCGCTCCCGGTCCACGACTGCATGGGAATGAGCCTGACGGTGGACGGTGCGTTGTGGGGCGTGCTGACGGTGGACGCCTTGGGCGTTGACACGTTTGGCGAGCAGCGCGTTGCCGAATTGCGCAGCCACGCCTTGCTGATCGAGGTGGCCGTGCGCATGAACCGGCTGGAAGATGAAACTGCCAGCCTGCGTCAGGGGCGCAACGGAACCAGTTCGGCGCCACTGGTGGATACGCCGGTGGACGAGGAAATCGTGGGGCAAAGCCCGGGCATGTTGAGCCTGCTGCATGAAATTGACGTGGTGGCCAACTCCGATCTGCCCGTTCTGCTACTGGGTGAAACCGGTGTGGGCAAGGAGCTGTTTGCCAGACGCATCCACCGGCACTCTTCTCGTTCCAAGCCGCTGGTGCAGGTGAACTGCGCGGCCTTGCCCGAAACCCTGGCTGAGAGCGAGCTGTTCGGCCATGTGCGCGGCGCCTTCTCCGGCGCCAGCACCGACCGTGCCGGCCGTTTCGAAGTGGCCGACGGCGGCACCATCTTTCTCGATGAAATCGGCGAACTGCCGCTCATCATCCAGGCCAAGCTCCTGCGCACCCTGCAAAACGGTGAGATCCAGCGACTGGGCGAAGACCGGCCGCGCCGTGTCAATGTGCGGGTCATCGTCGCCACCAACCGCGACCTGAAACTGGGCGTCAAAGACGGCATGTTCCGGGCCGACCTGTACCACCGGCTCTCGGTCTATCCGGTCCACATACCGCCGCTGCGCGAGCGCGGCAACGACGCGCTGCTGCTGGCGGGCCGCTTCCTGGAACTCAACCGGGTGCGCCTGGGCATACGCAGTCTGCGCCTGTCATCCGCCGCTGAGACGGAGATCCTGCGCTACCAATGGCCTGGCAATGTCCGTGAGCTGGAGCATGTGATCAGCCGCGCTGCCATCAAGGCGCTCAGCCGGGGCGCGCGCGCATCGGATATCGTGACCCTGGCACCCGATCTTCTGGATCTGGATACCAGCCTGCCCAAGTCGCCGACACCGCAATCGGATCCCTTGCCCGCGGTGGACACAATTCCGGTAAGCCTGAATGAAGCCGTGGCTCAACGCCAGCGCGAAATGATCCAGCAGGCGCTGGCATTGACCGGGTCCAACTGGGCACTCGCAGCACGCCGCCTGGGTCTGGACGCCAGCAATCTGCACAAACTGGCGCGGCGACTCGGGCTCAAATAGCTCCGCAGGCAACGCTGTCCACGCGTTGCCGCGATGCCTGGGTCACCGGCTTGGTGCCTCAGATCAGCTTGGAAAACTTGGCGGTCGATTGGGCAAGATGCTTGTCAAACACCATGCCCACGGCGCGCACGAACATGCGCCCCTTGGGTGTGATTGAAATGCCATGCGCATCCACCACGATCAGGCCTGCATCTTCGTAGAGCGCCAGCTGCTTCAGTTCCTCGGCAAAGTAGCTCGTGAAGTCGATGCCATGCGCCTGGTTGATGGCAGCAAAACTGACGGGGCCGCTGCACATCAACTCCATGATGACCTGGCGACGCAGCACGTCATCCGCCGTAAGCGCAAAGCCCTTCTCCACCGGCAGTCGGCCGACGTCCAGGTGCTCGTAATAGGCCTTGAGGGTGCGCACCGACTGGCTGTAGGAATGCCCCACCTTGCCTATGGCCGACACGCCAAAACCTATGAGATCGCAGTCAGCCCGCGTGGTGTAACCCTGGAAGTTGCGATGCAGGCTCTTGTCCAGACGCGCCTTGTTCAGTTCATCCTCGGGCTTGGAGAAATGGTCCAGGCCGATGTAGATGTAGCCAGCGTCCAGCAGGCGGCGCACGGACATCAGAAAGATCTGCAGGCGCTCCTCGGCGCTTGGCAGTTCGGCCTCCACGATCAGGCGTTGGGCCTTGAAGCGACTGGGCAGATGGGCATAGTTGTAGAGCGCGATGCGCTCCGGGGTGAGCGCAATCACGCGGTCCAGCGTGCGATCAAAGCTCTGCAGCGACTGCTTGGGCAAACCATAGATCAGATCGGCATTGATGGACTCAAAGCCAGCGCTGCGACTGGCTGTGACGGCCTTCTCGACCATCTCGTACGGCTGGATGCGGTTCACCGCTTGCTGCACCGCCGGGTCGAAGTCCTGCACACCGAAGCTGGTGCGATTGAAGCCGAGTTCCGCCAGCAACGCCATGGTGTCCTCATTGACGGTGCGTGGATCGATCTCGATACCGAGCTCTGCATCCGGTAGGAAGTTGAAGTGACTGCGCAGCATGGCCATCAGTTCGCGCAGCTCCTGCGGCGTCAGGAAGGTGGGCGTGCCACCGCCAAAATGCAGCTGCGCCGTGCGCCGGTCCGGCCCTATGTGCGCAGCCACCAACGCCATTTCGGTGGCGAGGTAGCGCAGGTATTCGGTGGTGCGGCCACGGTCCTTGGTGATGATCTTGTTGCAGGCACAGAAGTAGCACAGCGACTCGCAAAATGGCAGGTGCACATAGATCGACAGGGGCGGATTGACGCGGCTGGCACCGTCACGCTGCGACAGGTAGTCGATGTAACTTGCCTCGGTGAAATCGGCTCCGAAACGGTCAGCCGTCGGATAGGAGGTGTAACGCGGCCCCAATTTGTCAAAGCGGCGGATCAACTCCTCGGAAAATTCGATGTCGGGCAGAGTGTTCATGAAATGAGGCGGTAGAGAAGTGGGGCGACGGTTTTCAACAACGTCACAGGAAGCGCGTTGCATTCCAGCATACGCGAGAACGTCAAAGTGCCTCGATTGCCGGATAGAAGACCGTGTTTTCCTTTTGCATTCTTGCATGCACTGTCTTCAGTACCGTGTTTGCATCTGCGCGAAAACCTTCCGGATCGGCCGAGACCCTGCTCGCCTGGTTCCATCGCTCGGCAAAACCCATGTAGGCCGAAGCGATGGCGCCCATTTCATCCTGAAACTTCTTGCCCATTTGCGCCAGCACGCCGTTGTTGCCGTTGCGCAGTGCCGGATAAAGCACCTGGTCTTCCACGGCCAGGTGCAGCTTGATAGTTGAGCTCATGGAAATGATGAGCCGGGCAATTTCTGCCGCGTTCTCGCGAACCCCGGCCTGACTGGCTTTGCGCAGCGCAGCGATGTTGCCGATGATGTCCTGGTGCTGGTGTTTGAATTTGTCGATGTTCATGGCGTTTCCTTCTCAAGTAGACTGCCTTTTAAAGATTCATAATACATGAATCTATTTGAACATCTGGCACCGGTAAACGCAAGAAAACTGCGCAATCTCCGTTTTGGGTGAATGGGTAAATTTGCGGCTTGCAGCCTGTAGGGAAATGCGTCAGTCCAGACTACGCGCGACCCAAAGTGCTGCGCCACGTGGATTCTGGAAATCTTCCAGTGCCCTCGCAGGCAGTGCGGGATGTCGTCGGTTCCACATGGCAGACAGGGCATGGCCCGGGCTGATTTCCAGAACGCAGCGGACGCCGGTTTCGGCCAATGCATCCATGCAGGACGCCCAGTCCACCGTGTTGCTGATTTGCGCACCCAATGCACCGCGCAAATCATCCACGCGTCGGCACACCCTGGCGTGTGCGTTCACCACGATGGGAAAGCCCGGTGGCTGCAGGGCTACGCTGTCCAGTCGCCGTGAAAAGCCCTGTGATGCAGCTGCCATCAAAGGGGTATGCGAAGCAACGGAAATATCCAGGCGCTTGCAGCTCGCCCCGGCAGCATCCAGCGTGTCTTGGGCCCTATCCAGATGCGCTGTCAACGCGCCAAATATGGCATGGTCCCAGTCGATCGCAATGGCGCAGTGCAAGTCCGGGTGGTTGTGCAGAACCTTCTCCATGGCAATGCCTGAGACAGACATCAACCCTGAAGGTTTTCCAGCTGCTGCCAGATCCATGAGGTCGGCGCGCAACACGGATAGTTGTACGGCATCTGAAGTCGTCAGCACACCCGCGCAGGCGTAGGCGGCCATCTCGCCCACGCTGTAGCCGGCCACGGCCGCAGGCAAGGCGGGCAGATGGGGCTTGAGCATGTCCCACGATGCCAGCGACGTGGCTGTGATCAGGGGTTGCGCAATATGGTTTGCATTGCGCAAGGATGCATTGACCACCACAGAGCGCCAGGGCACCTGCAGCAGCTGCTCCAGCAAATGCAATGCCTCTGACCCGGACGCATCCGTGGGAAGCCACGGCAGCATGTCCGCATGCTGGTTGCCTTGCCCACCGAAAAGCAAGGCGTAGCTCACCCGTGAACCTGTTCTCTGCCCGTGGCAACAGGGACACTGCGCTCCTGTTCCGAGGTCTGCATGGCATCGACCCAACACGCACAGGCGATGAGGTCAGCGGCACCGCCAGGCGACAGCCGTCGTGCGACAAGCTCTTCATGGATGCGCCGGGCCTGCGCCAACCAGTCTGCCTGTGCCACGCTGCCGCGCGCAAGGAACTGCGTGGCGCGTGTCTTCACCAACTGCATTCCCTCCAACCCACCGCGATGGACCACATTGGTGTCGTCGAGATGCGCCATCGTGCAAAACAGGCTATGCACTTTTGCCGATCGCATCGGGTGGCCCTGTGCGACGGCCGTCTGCAACGCAGGAAGTGTGACTTCAAACAGTGTGGGAAATCCCTCGGCGGCCTCGTCATTGGCGCTGCGCAGCGCAAAGCTCTGGGCTGCGCGCTGCCCATTCGACGTGGGCATCTTCTGCCTGGCCGCCAGCGCGCGCTGGCGCAATGCATCACCCCATTGCAGCAGCAAAGCCGTGCGCAAGTTGACGGCAGAAACCGGCATGGCCCGCGCCTGCAATTGCCCGGCGCCGGCACACAGAAGCCCGAGAGAAAAGATGGCGCCCCGGTGGGTGTTCACGCCACCGGTCGCACGCAGCATGCGCGCTTCCGCGTCCAGCCCCAAGCTCTGCAGCGTTTCAAACGGCGCGCCCTGCTGGCCGGCAATGGCAATCGCGCCAAAGTAGTGGCGCAACGCAAACAGGCTTTTGAAGAACGTGTGGGCCGACATGTCGGCGTGGCTTCCGTTGTCTCTGAAGGACACCAGGCCGGGCTTGGGCTCCAGCGCCACTTCCGCATACAGCGCACGCACTGCACAGCGCGCAGTCTTGTACGCCAGTGGCCGTAGACCCCGAGTGGTGCTGGCGACCTTCATACCATGCAACCTGGATCCAGCGCGGCCAGCATGTCCGCATCCATCAATTGCACACCGCTGCGGCTCTTGACCAGTACACGGTCCACGGCACCGCGCATCCATTGCCCGTATTCGCGCCATGCCATGGCACTGCCATCGGGGAACACCAACTCGCCATCCAGGCGCAGTGGCAGGTGCAGGTCCGCCAGAGCCTGGGTAAGTGTTGCTGCGGCTGCATGGTCCGGCACCGGCACACTGATGTCCAGATCCGAAGTCGGTCGCACATAGTCCAGCCCTGTCAGGAATTGCCAGCCAAAGGAACCGTAGACCGCAGCGGTCCGATGCAAGTCCTCCAGCAAGTCGATCAGCGGTTGCCACCCGGACTGCACGCATTGCATTGCGACCTGCGCCACGGTTGGGAACACGCCGGCACGCAGCAGTGCATGGCATGGCACTTCAAGCGCCAGCTTGCGCCGATTCCATGGGTTCGGTGCGGGCAGCCCCAGGCTCACCGTGGCGGCAGTGTTTTGCACGCGCTGCGTACAGACCACCAGCGGCAATTGCCCGGTGTGCCAGTGCCGCAGAATGGACTGCGCCTGCGCATCCCAGTTGCCGGCGAGCACCTGCTGCCAGCCGTCGTCTGTCAGCCACACCAACTGGTTGCGTTGCAGTGTCTGCATGGTTGGCTCTTGAAAGGCCGCGTAATCAGGCTGCTTCCACCTGCTGCGCCACACGTGCAGCCAGGGCACGCCCACCGCGCTGGGAGCCCAACGTGGCGCGCCGGTCCACGGTATTGGTGTCATTCAGCGCCGCGATCAGGCTTTGCCGCAAGTCGGCACTCCACAGCGACTGGATACCGCCCATGGCCACATAGTTGGCCACACCCGGCGCAAACACCGGATTGGTCTGCGACAGGGCTTGCAGAACCTCTTCACTGATCTTGGTGACGCGGCTCATGGCGGGCAGGCGCATCACGCGAATCTCGGCTTCGGGCAAGGCGTAGCAGGCGTCTGCCATCAGCCCGGAGGTGATGAACCCACCCGACAGGGCCTGGTCATACACCAGCCCGATGACACGGTGGCCCCTGCGGCGGGCCAGGTCCACGCAGCAACCCAGATGCGCCATGTAGCGGTTGATGCACAGCAGCTCGTCGCGGTGGCGCAGCCGTTGGCCTTGGGTGTCCACCAGCAGCAGGATGGCGCGGCCCGGATGGTTCTGCATGGTTTCCAGCACGACCTTGGCCTGAGCCAGAGCGGTATCCACGCCAATGGCGGCATGGTCGGTGGTCCCGACAACCGCGATGCTCTGGTGCTCCGGTCCGACAGCAAGCTGCGCCGTGCCCGTGATCACATCGCCGGTGCGCGTGATGTGGTGATCATCTCCAAACAGGGCGTTCACCAGGTCTTGCCAATTCATAGGGCCTCCGTTGTGTGGGCGTTGGCTCCAGACGCAGCCAATGCCCTGAGCTGTTCCGCCTCCATGTCGGCCACCTGTTCCGGATGGGCCACGCCTAGCCGCTGCCAGATGTCGACAGCGTCTGCGCAATCGCCCACGGTGTTGAGGCGCTGGGTCAACACGCGGTGCTCTTCCAGAAGGCCTTCCAGCGTGAGTGCGCGGCTCTGCCCCAGCAGGGTAATGGCCGCAGCGCGGAACTCTTGCACGTCGTCTTCCACCAGCTGGTCGCAGTCGCCCATCAGGAAGCGGTGCTTGCCGCCCGTGGTGCGCCACACCAGCGCCCGGTCGCGAGAGTCGAACTCTTCCACGCCGTGCGACGACTCGATGACCTCGGGGCCAGACATGGACATGCGGGCCTGGTCACTCATCACCACATGGTCGGCACAGCGTGCGATCAGGCCCATGCCACCAAAGCAGCCGTTGGCGCCACCGATCAGCATGACCACCGGTATGCCAGCGGCGCGCACATCCAGCAAGGCACGCATGACTTCCGACACCGCGATCAGTCCGGCATTGGCCTCATGCAGCCGGACGCCGCCGGACTCGGCCAGCACCAGCACCGCAGCCGGACGCGTCTGCAGCGCGCGCCGAAACAGGCCCACCAGCTTGGCGCCATGCACCTCACCTACGCCGCCGCCCATGAATTCGCCCTCTTGTGCCGCGATCAGCACCGGCTGGCCTTGCAGCATGCCGCTGCCAATCACTACGCCGTCGTCAAACGCATAGGGCACACCCAGCAGCGCCAGGTGCGGACTCACCACCCGCTGGGCCGGGCCCAGGATTTCGGCAAAGGAGCCGGCATCCAGCAGATGGGCAACACGCTGGCGCGCGCTCAGCTCGGCAAAACTCAGGGACGTGCTCATGGTGTGTTGCCTTGTGCAATGGGCAGCGATGCCGCCGCCTGATCGAGCCGCAGGCTGACCACCGCGGGCGTGGCGCCCATGTCGTTGATGGAGACTGCCACACCGCGGAGGTGGTGGCGCGCCTGGAAACTCTGCACCACCGCTTCCCAGATGGGCGCAAACCCATGCGCCGAGGTGTTGATGCAAAACGTGCAATGACCTGGTGCTTTGCCCGGCTCCATCAGCACTTCCAGATTGCCCGACCCGACGACGCCCACCAATATGGCGTCGAACGTCGAAGGACTGCGGTCGCCCTGCAATGCGTATTCCAGCTTTTCCATGATGTGTTCTGCCTACCAGTTGCGAAAGCGCTTGGGCGGGCTGTACAAGCCGCCGGATGCGCGCACCAGATCTCGCATGCTGCGCGCGGCCAGCAGGCTGCGGCTGGCATCGCGCTTGTCAATGCCAAGGTCCTCGGCACGGCGAATCACGCCACGGTCGCGCAGGTTCTCCACCATGCGCACGTCGCGCCCCAGCCCCACCGGCGTGAAGCCGGCCACGCCACGTATGGCTTGCTCGCGCTCTTCGTCGCTGCGGCACAGCAGCAGGTTGGCAATGCCTTCTTCGGTCAGGATGTGGGTGACGTCGTCGCCATAGATCATGACCGGTGGTATCTCCATGTGGGCCTGCTCGGCGAGCTTCCAGGCGTCCAGCGTCTCCACAAACGCGGGCTGCATGTGTTCGCGGAAGGTCTCCACCATCTGCACCACCAGCTTCTGCCCCCGTGGCATGGCATGCACGCCACCGCGCCCTTGCCGCGCCTCGGCACCCGCCTTGAGCCAAGCCGGGGATGCGTGGCGGCGTCCGCGTGCGTCGGCACCCATGTTGGGCGCGCCGCCAAAGCCGGCAATGCGTCCGGCCGTGGCGGTGGAGCTGTGGCCGTTCAGGTCGATCTGCAGGGTGGAGCCAATGAACATGTCACAGGCGTAATGGCCGGCGGCCTGGCACATGGCGCGGTTGCTGCGCAGGCTGCCGTCGGCGCCTGTGAAGAAAACGTCAGAGCGTGCGCGCACATAGGCTTCCATGCCCAGCTCGGAGCCAAAGGAGTGGATGGACTCGACCCAGCCCGCCTCGATTGCGGGAATCAGCGCGGGGTGTGGATTGAGCGCCCAATGCTTGCAGATCTTGCCCTTGAGGCCCAGCGATTCGGCATAGGTGGGCAGCAGCAACTCAATGGCGGCGGTGTCGAAGCCGATGCCGTGGTTGAGCCGCTGCACACCGTATTCGGCATACAGGCCCTTGATGGCCATCATGGCCATCAGCACCTGGATCTCGGAGATCTGCGCCGGATCACGGGTGAAGAGCGGCTCGATCACATTCGGATTGGGTGCCAGGATGACAAAGTCCACCCAGTCGCCCGGAATGTCCACACGCGGCAGCGTGTCCAGCATCTCGTTGACCTGGGCGATGACGATGCCGCCCTTGAAAGCGGTGGCCTCGACGATGGCCGGCGTGTCTTCGGTATTCGGACCGGTAAACAGATTGCCATGGGCATCTGCCGCCTGCGCACACACCAGCGAGACGCGCGGGGTCAGGTCCACGAAGTAGCGGCTGAAGAGCTCCAGGTAGGTGTGGATGGCACCGATCTGTATCTGCCCGGCCGACACCATCTTGGCCAGGCGCCCGGCCTGCGGCCCAGAGAAGGAAAAGTCCAGCCGGGATGCGATGCCGTTGTCGAACACATCCAGATGTTCGGGCAAGGCTAGCACCGACTGCACCATGTGCAGGTCGTGCACGGCACGCGGGTCCAGCTGGGTCAGCGTGCGCGCCAGAAAGTCCGCCTGCTTCTGGTTGTTGCCTTCCAGGCAGACACGGTCACCCGACTCGATGACGGCACCCAGCAACTGAACCGCCAGGGCCGTATCCACCTGCTTGCCGCGCAGTCCTGTACCCAGCGCTGTGGCCGCACGCGCCAGCCTGGCGGCGCGCCCCTGCGCCTGCCGGTTCCAGATTGCATCGGGTGCGTTCATTTCACTTGGCTCCCATCACCAGGGTCGGCAAGCCGGTGGCGATGCCGGGAAACGCGCACAGCAGGAACACTGCAACAAACATCAGCGCGACAAACGGCATCACACCCCATATGACATCCTTCAAAGGGATGTCCGGCGCCACGTTCTTGATGACAAAGATGTTCAGCCCCACAGGGGGATGGATCAGCCCCATTTCCATCACGATGGTCATCACCACGCCAAACCAGATCAGATCAAACCCAGCTGCCTTGAGCGGCGGCAGGATGATGGGCGCTGTCATCAGGATGATGGACACAGGCGGCAGGAAGAAGCCCAGCACGATGACCATCAGCAACACTACCGCCAGCAACACCCATTTGGAGAGCTGCATGCCCACGATCCACTGCGCGGCACTCTGGCTGATGTGCAGATGGCTCATCACGTAGCTGTAGAGCAGCGACATGCCGATGATGAGCATGAGCATGGTGGACTCCTTGAGCGTGGCGCCCAGGATGGGTGCGAGGTCTTTGGGACGCCACAGCCCGTAGACCACGGCCACCAGACCCAGCGCCAGCAGACCGCCCAGACCGGCGGTTTCCGACGGCGTGGCCAGGCCACCGTAGAGTGCAACCATCACACCCAGCAGCAGGACCAGAAAGGGAAGCACCCGCGGCAGCATCTCTACCTTCTGCGCCATGGTGAAGTGCTCTTCCTCCAGGTAAGCAGACTTGGGGCCGCCTTGCTGGTAGATCACCAAGGCCTGCTTGTACTCCTTGCGGGCACGCACCACGGCATAGCCGGCAAACAGGGCCACCATCAAGAGGCCCGGGCCAATGCCCGCCAGGAACAGGCGGCCCAGCGATTGCTCTGCCGCCACGGCGTACAGAATCATCACGATGGACGGCGGCAGCAGAATGCCCAAGGTGCCACCGGCCGCGATGATGCCGGCGGCAAAGCCGGGTGAATAGCCGCGCCTGCGCATCTCGGGTATGCCAGCCGAGCCAATGGCCGAGCAGGTGGCAGGGCTGGAGCCTGCCATGGCGGCAAACAGCGCACAGGCAAATACATTGGCAATGCCCAGACCGCCGGGCACCTTGTGCAGCCAGGCATGGATGGCCGAGTACAGGTCCTTGCCGGCACGGGAGCGGCCAATGGCCGCTCCCTTCAGGATGAACAGGGGAATGGACAGCAGGGTGATGGACGCCATCTCCTCGTACACGTTCTGCGTCACCGTATCCAATGAGGACGCCGGCATGAAGAAGTACATGAACGCCACCGCCACCGTGCCCAGTGCAAACGCGATGGGCATGCCGGAGAACATGACAACCAGGGTTGCCGCGCCGTAGGACAGGCCAATACCTAACTCGCTCATTTCTTGCCTTTCGCGACTTCGCCACCAGTCAGATGCACCAGGGTCTGCAGAACCAGCTGCAGCGTAAGCAAGCTCATGCCCACGGACATGAAGGAATAGGGAATCCACAAGGGCGGTGCAAAGCTGCTGGAAGTGGTCTGCCCTTCACTCCAGGCTTCGTGGAACAGCGTCCACGACTTCCACGAGAAGAAGGTGCAGAACGCAGCGGACACAAAGTCCACCAGCACGGCGCGAATCCGGTTGACCTGTGGTGGCAGCATGCTGATGACTGCCTCGATGCCCACATGCCCGCGCAGGGACTGCACATGGGCGGTGGTCATGAAGGTGGCGCCTACCAGCATGAACACGGCCACTTCGTCCTGCCAGTCGGTGGCGCTCTTGAGCAAGTAGCGCGTCACCACCGAATAGGTCAGCACACCGGAAGTCAATACCAATGCCAACATGGAGACACGCAACACCAAGGCGTTGACCCCATTGACCAGACGCTGCAACAAGGCAACCGCCGCGTTCCTGGGTTGCAGGGTGCCTGGAGCCAGGGACGGCTCCAGTTCGAAGCCGTGGCTCACAGGGTCTGCTCCGCCAGGGCCAGCAATTTGGCGCAGCCTTCATTCTTGGCCGCGTAGTCCTTCCAAGCGGTCTGGCGCGCAATGGCCTGCCACTTCTTGATAGACGCTGCCGACAGGTCCACCACCTTGGCTCCAGCCTTCTGGTAGACGTTGGCAACTTCGACATCGTCCTTCTTGGCTGCGTCCATGGCGAACTTTTCCATGTCGGCGCCCACGGCCATGATGGCGTCGCGCTGGTCCTTGGGCAGGCCGTCGAAGATCTGCTTGGACATCATCAGGGGTTCGAACATGAACCAGTAGGCGCCGGTGCGCCCGGTGGTGAGGGCCTTGGCGACCTCTTCCAGGCGGAAGGAGATGAACGAGGTGCTGGAAGTCATGGCAGCATCCATCGCGCCGGTCTGCATCGCCGCGTAGATTTCATTGGACGGCAGGCTGACCACGGCCGCGCCGGCTTCCTTCAGGATCATGTCCACCTCGCGCGAGCCGCCACGGACCTTCATGCCCTTGGCGTCTTCCGGATCAACAATGGGCTTGCTGCGCGAAGCTACGCCGCCGGCCTGCCAAATCCAGCTCACCAGCTGGATGCCCTTGGCCTGCAGCAGGCGATCCAGCTCCTGTCCCACGGGCTTGGTCTTCCAGCCGTAGGCCTGCTCGTAGGACACCACCAGGCCAGGCATCAAGCCGATGTTGACTTCGGGAATTTCTCCGCCGGCATAGGACAAGGGAATCAATGCCATGTCGAGCGCGCCCTTGCGCATGGAGGAGAACTGCGCGTTGGTCTTCATCAGGGAAGAGCCGGGGTAGATCTCGAACTTCAATGCGCCCTTGGTGCGCTTTTCCACTTCGGCGGCAAAGGTGCGCACCAGACGGTCGCGGAAGTCACCCTCCTTGAGGGTGCCGCCGGGAAACTGGTGGGAAATCTTGAGCGTGGCGCTCTGGGCCCACGCGCTACTGGCATATGCAAAGGGAAGCGATCCCAGTGTCAGGCCGCCAATGGATTGAAGTAGGTGTCTGCGCTGCATGCTAGCTGTCTCCTCGGGTGTGGGTGATTGGGCTTATGTATACATTAATGTAGTTGTTTGTATTTTTATGAGTTACTAGGAAATACCCTTAGGCATCTTCTGAATCCATAAAACTCAAAAAATGGCAGAATGACACCATGAAAATTTCCGACCAACTGCGTGAAAAGATCGAGGAACAGATCGCCACCGGAGAGCTTCAACCCGGCAGCTCCCTGGACGAGGCGACGCTGGTGGAACAACATGGCGTATCCCGCACCCCCGTGCGGGAGGCACTGATTCAGCTGGCTGCCGAAGGCCTGATCGAGATCCGGCCGCGCCGGGGCGCTGTGGTCACCAGCATAGGCCCGACCCGCCTGATGGAAATGTTTGAAGTCATGGCCGAGCTGGAGGCCATGTGCGGGCGCCTGGCGGCGCGGCGCATGTCAGATGCACAGC
Source organism: Rhodoferax sp. GW822-FHT02A01 (assembly GCF_038784515.1). Taxonomy (NCBI): domain Bacteria; kingdom Pseudomonadati; phylum Pseudomonadota; class Betaproteobacteria; order Burkholderiales; family Comamonadaceae; genus Rhodoferax; species Rhodoferax sp. GW822-FHT02A01. Next base: position 2,853,830 of record NZ_CP152376.1, on the reverse strand, counting down.
GCAAAGCCCTGCTGGAAGCACACCACGCCTGCGAAGAGGCGCGCGACCGGGATGATTCCGACGCCTATTTCTATTGCAACGAGCAGTTCCACTCTGCCATTTATGCGGGGAGTCAGAACCAGTTCCTGATCGAGCAGACTTCGCAGCTACAGCGGCGCCTTCGGCCCTACCGTCGTCTGCAATTGCGTGTGCGCAGCCGCCTGGGTGCGTCCTTCAAGGAGCATTTGAGTGTCGTGGAAGCCATCACTGCCGGAGATGCCGAAGCCTCGGAGAAAGCGCTGCGCAGTCACGTGGTGGTCCAAGGCGAACGCTTTGCCGATCTGTTGGCTTCCCTGAACGCCCTGTCTCAGACCGCCCAAACCGCCTGACTCGTTGCGGGAAAGGCCCCGGCGATTACGGATTGAAGGTCACAGTGTCGGCGATCAGGACACCGTTCACCACATGGGACCCTACCACCTTGACTTTTACCTGGTTAGCCAACTGGGCCTGGGTTCCACCGCTATAAGTCACACTGCCGCTGGCATCAATGGCCTGCCCCTGTACCTTGAAGCTGGCAGCGGAAACAAACTGCACGATAGGGCCGGTGGCGGTATAGCGCGCAGGCCCCGCCACACCCGGAATCTGACGGATCACCACACTGCTGGCCACCAGAATGCCGTTGTGGACTAGACCCGTCACTTCCACCTTCACACCGTTGGCAAGCGTGCTGACGGTTCCCCCGGAAACTGTCGCGCTCGACGCGTCCACAGAATACCCCAGCACTTTGAATGAATTGGGAGCGGCGTAAGCGCCAATCACCCCATCCACGCTGAGTGGTGCGCCTTCCACCAGTGTCAGCGGGTACCAGAGCTTGATGCTGCTGGCAGTCAGTACACCGGCAACGGGGGCCGTGCTTGAACGTACGCGCACCACCATGCCATTGCTGATGGAATTCGCATCGATGGCGCCAGTGAATGCGGCCGAGGCGTAATTGATGGTGAGACTTCCCAGAGTGAACTGCTGATGGGTCTTGTCAAGTTGGCTGATCGCACCGCTCATGACCAAGCCACTGGGCGCGCTGGACAGCTTTTCAATGCGGCTCGCACGCAACGGGTCGCTGCCGGAGACCTGCCCGTACACCTTCACCCAGTCGCCGTTGACCAGGCTCCCCAGTCCAGCAACGCCGTCGTACACGGTTTCTGAATCGGTGGCGATATTCAGCCCCTGCACCTGCATGCTTCCTAAGGAAGTGCTGAGATTGCTTACCTGGCCACGTGCGTCTACCTCCGACTCCACGCTGCTGGCAACGCCGGTTGAAAAATCTGCTGAAACAGTGCCGGTCACCTTGACCGACATGCCCAGCCGAAGTTCAGTGTCGTCTGCCAAGGCAGGAGTGACGCCACTGATGTCGTAGCGGGTGCCGTTGACGTAGATACTGCCAAAGCCCGCCACATAGCCGACACTTCCTCCGGATATTCCGGTTCCGCCCGAGCCCACACCTCCGTCGCCGCCGGACGCCAGATTACCAAGCCCGCCGGCGCCACCTCCGCAGGCAACAAGTACCAAGCCTGCCAGGACGAAAATCGTAGCCAGCCATTTTTTCATTGGGTATCCCTCTGCGGTGCTTGAGCTTCTGACTTAGGGCCCTCATACCAAGTGTAAATGCCGACCTTGATGCGCTGATCTCCTTCGGGGGAACGCGCCACGGCCAGCTTCATCTCCTTGACCATCTCCTGATGCAGGCCGGCCCAGCGCTTACGCGCCAATTGATGGATGCGTTCGCATTCTTTCTGCGAAATGCCATCGGCATACACCGCCTGTTCCAACAGCTTCGGGGGATCTGCCAGCACGTTGTGGACAGCCGCTTGCAGATGGTCTCCCGTATGGTCTGCCAGGAAATTGAGCATGTACTGCAGATCATTGGCGGGAATGAACTGATCGGACTTCAGCTCAACGTACCCACGATCTTCGGTCGCCATGCCCAGGCGCAACAAATCGTCCAGCATGGCGCGGTGGTGCACATTGCCACGACTGCCCTGCGCTGCCAGTTTGTCAAAGGACGGCGTTTCGTCGGAACTGGTCAACGCCAGGCGTCTCATGGAGGGATCCTGCGACACCAGATCCATCCAGGCAGTGAGCACCATGGCGGAGGGAGGCAAAGGCGGTGCCGGAGGCTCGGAGGCCATGGCCTCCAGGCGCGCGGTCACATCCTTGCGGTTGATACCGGTGGCAATCGACAACTGACTGACGTTGGAGCGGCCAATGCCGGAGGTCAACATCAGCTGCGCTTCCTCCAACAAAACTGTACGTACAGCCAGGTCAATCTGCTTGTATTTCATGCCCATGCGCAGTCCCAGCCGCACGAGCGGCTTCAGCACCTTGATGAAGGCGTGTGTGGTCCAACTGATCTGGTCATGCATGAAGTGGGGGATCCGCGAATTGCCTCAGATTATCAACAATTTGAAAATGCGAGCCCTCGCAACCCCGTTGCACAGGCAATATGAAGCATCAAAGGGAGCCATCTCCTACAGCTTTTCCATCCATTCATCGGCCGAATCGGGCGAACCGCCAACGGGTCTTGAAGAACTATGTTCACCGTCTATAAAATGTAACATATTCCCATGCAATCGGAGATCGAGGCAAACAACCGGGAAGCTTCACAAAATAAATGTGCAAAAATCACACGCATCAACTATATTAGGTACCAAATCAAATAGTCGCAGGTAATGCGTGGAGTCCCGATATGAACGATCTCGAAGAAAACGATACAACCGTCACATCGTCAGAAGCGTCTGTCGCCAAGGTCAATCAAGGCCGTCGGCGATTGGGCACTGCTGGAACTGCCGTACTGTTGACGTTGCCAGGCCGCTCTGCGGTGGCGGGCTGGGGTACCTGTACCGGTTCTGAGCTGGCCTCCGGCAATCTTTCCCGTACCGGTACGGTCAACCCTTGTGGTTGCAGCCCAGGCTTCTGGTGGAACAACAATGGGGTCGGCCTATGGACTTCCTCACCTACGCTGTATATCAACTATCCCAGGACCGCCAAATTCAACGACGTGTTCGGCGTGAATTTCTATAACGATCCTAATGTGAAGCTGCAGGATGTTGGCCCCGCGTCCAAGAATCCCAACAAGTTTGGCGCCGCTGACAACACCGGGATGCAAGCGGTTGCCGCGCTGCTCAATGCACAGTTTTACGGTGCGCGCTACCCTGTGTTGGGCATGCAGACGGCCTCGGCGGTCATTTCCGCATTCCAGGCAGCCTGTGTGGACAAGAACTCACTGGCAGCGTTTGTAAACAGGGTCGACATCTACGGAAGAACCGCAGACCTCTGGTGCAATGGCAGCCCTGAGAACTAGATTTGATTGATTCGCTCTCGACGCCCGTCTGTGCATTGAAGCTATGTCCCGGAGTGCTTTGGAGAGGCTACTCCGACGGCGTAGCCGTCTTCGTGCCACAAACCAGTGAAAGCCATATTCTTCCCCCCGTGTTTCAGGGGTTGCTGTATGCGCCCCAACGCGTTCAAATCGTTGAACAGGACGACATCATCGAGAATCTGCCAGACCATTTCGATGGCCAGCCGGGGACTCGAGTCTCGCGCTCATTTGTCGAGGAATTGGTAGAGCTCAAAATCTTTGACAGGTTGAATTGAGAGTTTCGGATTTCACACCTGACGGATTGCAACGGGTGCTTTCCGAGACGGGCCTGCTGATTCCCTGCGGCCCGTTCTGCGTCCGTATCCGCTCCAGACTGCCTGGATTGGCCAAGGAGCTGCGGTTGCTCTACCGGGACTTCCCCGTCCTTGGCGAAGACACGTTCGTTGACTTTGAAGTGCAGCTTCGAAGCCCCAATCTGTTGCGAAAGTTCTTCAGACCGCAGATCAGTCTGGATTGCGACGGTAGGATCCCCTTCAAGCCTCTGCCGCTGACGCAAGCCTTCCCGATGCTCGAGTGGGGATTGAACTGGGTGATCTCTTCCCACGCGCACGATCATCTGGCCATTCACGGTGCAGTGGTAGAACGCAATGGTCAATGCCTCATCCTCGCCGCCGATCCGGGATCAGGCAAAAGTACCTTGTGTGCCGCACTGGTTCACGACGGCTGGAGACTTCTATCCGACGAACTGACACTGGTACGCCTGGAGGATGGTCTGGTTCAACCCATTGTGCGACCCATCAGCCTCAAGAACCAGTCCATTGGTGTCGTCCGAGCGCTGGGGAACGAGATTGTGCTGGGCAAGGTTTGCCACGATACGGCAAAGGGCTCCATCGCCCACGTGCGGCCGCCACTGCAGAGCGTTCTATCCATGGAGCAACGGGCTCTTCCGACATTGTTGGTATTCCCCCGCTATCGCAATGGTGCTTCATTGCATAGCGTGCCAGAAGGCAAGGCCCAGGCGCTGCTCGAGATGACGCGACACACCTTCAATTTCCCGGTGCTGGCGGGTGCAGGATTCGAAGCCCTTGGTCGCCTGATTGACCAGGTGAGGGCCTATCGCATCGAATATTCGTCTTTCGATCAGGTAATTCCTGAAATTGACCGCCTCTGGCTAAATTCACCATGAAGCCACGGGCCACAACGCATCTGCTGGTCGACACTTTGCGAGTCCCCGAAATCGCCTTTTCGTATGGCGTCCGGGAATGGGAGGCGCTCGTCTGGCAAAGTCGATCTGCTGAGCTCATGGCGCAGCTCTATGTGGCGCTGGACAAAGCGGATGTACTGGCTGCGGCGCCTGCAGCGGCGCGACGCCATCTGACCATTGCTAAAACCATTGCAGACAAACACACCGCTGCGATTGAAAGCGAGTTGATTGCACTGCGGGAGGCACTGGAGCCTCTGGGAATGCCCGTTGTCTTGCTCAAGGGTGCTGCCTACTGTGGACTGCAGCACCATGCCTCATTGGGGCGACTCTTCAATGACATCGACATCATGGTTCCCAAGCACGCGTTGGCGGCAGCCGAAGAGCGGCTCCTGTGGGCGGGCTGGCTGCCCTCGCACACCAGCGCTTACGACCAGCGTTATTACAGGAACTGGATGCACGAAATCCCGCCCCTGGAACACAAGCATCGCGCGACAGTGCTGGACGTGCACCACACCATATTGCCCCCCACTTCCGGAATCAAGCCCGACCCCAAAGATCTGTTTGAAGCATCCATACCTCTGTCGGGAAATTTGTCATTCTTCAGGGTATTGGGTCGGGCGGACATGGTCATTCACTCGGCATGCCACTTGTTCTTTGGCGAGTTCCACAAAGGCTTGCGCGATCTTCACGATCTGCACCTGTTGCTTTCTGATTTCGGAGCTGAAGAGCAGTTCTGGCGCGATCTCGTGGCTCGCGCGAACGCATTGAATCTGGCTTTGCCCTTGCTGGATGCGCTCACACAATGCAACCGGCTCTACCACACCCAGGTACCCGCGCGGGTGTTTGCAGATCTGGGGCGCCTGGGTACCAGCCCCTATCCGACCTTCCTGCGCAACTGGCTGTTCGAGCATGCCCTCAGGCCCGTGCACACCAGCGCGTTCGGGTGGACAACCTGGCTTGCACACCGCGCCGTGTTTGTACGCAGCCACTGGTTGCGCATGCCGCTACCTCTTTTGCTGTATCACCTGACGTACAAGGTATTTTTCACAAAATAGTGCATGTGCGCATAAGGTGCAGGAGGATGCATTGGCAGGACCTACGCTTAAAGCGTGGAAATACTGTAATACCAGCAATCCACTAGTAGTTATCTGACTTGTTGGTCCAGTACACCTTGCTGCGCTTTATGGGAAGCTTAGGATTTGCCGATTGTGCATTGACCTGTGAACCTTTACTTCCGTCCTTGGGGGCTACACCAATAACCACGGTCTGTGTCACTGGCGATCCGTTACTCGTAAAAGTGACTCTGCCAAGAACTGGGGAGGGAGGCAATCCACCCCCCAGAAATTCACTCCTAAGTGTGGTTCCACCGCAAATGCCAGCACCGACCCCAAGAGCGCTGGAACCATTGAAAAGATTCAGCTGATATCCATAAGCATGTCCAAGCGAGCTCGTGCACGAAGAACTGCTGGCAGCAGTGGGTTGATTGGTGCTGAATGCAACAGTACCACCAAATATAAGTGCGGAGGTAACGCCTTGTTCTGTTCCAGGATTCGTACTTAATGGCAAGTACCAGTCATATTTGGTAGAGGAGCCAGGAAGCAACGCGGAACTGGTACATGAAGCCGAAGTAGCATCAATAGCCGTCGAAGTCAAATCAAGGTCAATTGCCCCACCACTCCTGGCGCCATCTGATCCGGTTGGATCATCCAGATATACATAAGCGCGATTTGCAACGGGTGTGGTTGCAGGATAGCTTGCCGACAAGGGATGCTCACGATCTCCTGAAACAAGCGCAACATATGCATATTTATTGAAAGGAAGCACAGCAGGCCCGAATAAAAACTTTCTATACCCACCATTTGTATATGCAACCTGTTTGATTGTCCAATTGCAAGCACTAGTGGAACAACTCAGCGGGGTATAGTTTGATGCTGGATTTGCAAAATCTATGCGGTAAATATTTCCACCTGTATCAGACAGGTATCCAGTATCGTAGATACCGTCCTGATTTACATCCACTAAAGCTACATCCCCGACTACGCTACGCATACTAGTACCGGAAGGGCTCATGGATGTCTTCGGTACCGCCAAATTAGCTAGCAGCACACCGGTATCTGCATCAACGATGTATACGCCAGCTCCCTTGGCATTGGAGCAAGAAGGTGTCTTGGACTCGTTATCTTCACATGTGTCGTAACCTCCTCCAAAAACAACGACAGGTTTTGGATTGGCAGGATCGGTCGAATAGCCGGGAAGAATGACGGCTTCCGGAGTGGACCACGTTTGCCCTATCCCGGTAAAACCGTTTGTGCAGTTCAAATCATTTGTGAGATTCGGGCAACCCACTTTCCACTTAAAAACAGGGTTCTTTGGGTCGGAAACATCAAAGGCATAAATCATACGGCCGCCTCGGCGCATGCTTGCAAATATCCACGCCTTGCTGCTTTTGTTATTGCTGTCAAATGTCTGATACAGCCCCACCGTACCATCAAAAAAGAAGTCTTTGGGGGTGGCTCCATTGGTCGCAGACACTCCAGGAGGCAAGGGATAGGGAGTTTGAAGTACTGGAGTGTTATCCATCAGCCTCTGCAATGCCGAAAAAGATTCCGGCGCAACAAATGACCAAAGTTCCTTACCAGCCCCAGTAGGCACCGTAGGGGTGCAAGTTCCTGAATCAGGTGTTGGTGTACAAGTGTAAGCAGGAGCATTTACCGCTTTCAAAGTGCCATCATTTGCTCCATAGTAAACAACTACTCCAGTACCACCTTTACTTACATCACCACCATAATCAACGGGAAGTGGACGCGAGTGCAATACATCGCCATGGATACTCGGTCGATTATTCGATGAACTTGCACTTGGGACTTCTCCAGTAACGTCCAGCCCCTTGATGAAATTGACGATATTGGTATTGGTTGTAGATGACGTACTGCTAAAGGTCTGGGGTGTGAAGTTAACCAGCGAGGAGCCACTCAAGGTATACATATTTCTGGAAGTCTGCCCGCGCAAAACCTCAGCAGCTCCGCCTTTCTCGATAATGGGGCCATCCGGCGAATCTGAATAAAGTGAAGTATTTGCACATCCGCCTTTGGCTTGCGCCGAATCATCTCCGGCTGTCTGCCAGGCCAATCCAGGTGTGGTCGCCTGGGTGATAAACACACGACTCATATCATTAACAGTGTCATACCAATATGAGCTGCCATTTGCCAATGTGGAATCAGTAGTCCAGAAGCTGGTGGCGCACGGGGCGATAAACCCAAGGCTTCCAGAACTCGAAGCATAATTGAAATTTGCATCAACCAGAGTTGTTACACCCGATTTACTGCCTATCTGATACTGCTTCAAATTGCCAAACCATCTAGGGAAGCCCGAGGTATCAGGACGAAACATTCCAATAAAGACTTGGTTTCCGTTTTGTGATCGATTTGTAGCCGAAATCGGCAATGAGGCAGATGCAAAGGAGGAATTTGTTCCCTGAATTTCTGAAAAAATCAAACCCAATGCCGTATTTATTTGCGCAGGATTAACTGCAGTAAAATATTTGCCACCACCATTAATAGCTATGCTGTCATACAAACTACTTTCCGTTGCATTTGGTGCCGCATTGTATACATCGATAGTATAAAAATTTATGGTTTGGGTACCACCACCTATTGGTATACCAGATGTGTGCATAAACCGTGCCCACTCATCCGCGTTATACGTTGCGGTATCAATCGTAGAAACACCAGTAGGTGTTTCTACGCCGGCGATGATATTTCCCAAAACCGGATATACCAGTCCGGAGGGACATATATTGGTTGTCGCCGGATAACTATATGTGCAAACTGTGTTTCCGGTACACGTGGAGGCATAATCACTTGAAGTACTCGTCGGCGCAGAGCTGTAGCATGCTGAAGTGTTTCCTAACCTCGTTGGAGTATTGCTACCGCTGATCGTGCTTGTAGTTACAGTTTTGTTGATGGTTTGCACAACCCCATAGTAATAAGTGGGTGTGGAAGTTGTCACCGTTTTAAGGGGCGAAGCACTGAGAGTAACTACCTCCTTTACTTTGGATCCACTGCAACCCGTATTCGAACCTTGTACTCCGGAGTAGGAGTAGGTATTGCAGTTGTACGTAGTCGTTGTGCTACCTGAAGTTGAATTGGCCGGACAAAATGGCGCAAGTGCAGGATTCAATCCCGCGGCATCTGTAGGAGCCACAAACCCAACACCTCCAATATCTGGCGATCCTGCCGACCACGCCTGGTTTCCATTTGGGTTGTAGCAAGTCGTTGTCGTCGCAGATTGAACGATGGGGGAAACATTGGTTGGCCCGCTGACAGTAATTTGAGGGCTACTTGGGCTGCCCTGACTTCCAAGAGCATATGTGCAGTTGTAACTTGTCGTTGTTATTGTGCTTCCAACTGTTGCTGTCGTGTTCGCAGGGCAACTCAAGCCTCCAGTATCTGTTCCCGTTGTTACAACGGCCGCAGTGGCAGCACTGGAAGTTGTGTAGGAGCTACGAGTAGTGCCATTCACTGTTGTCTGAGTAGTTACTGATGAGGTATTTGAAATTGCAGGTGTGGTTGCATAGACGTCATAGCGAGATTGCCCTGTAGGACAAGCATTCATGGTGGTGGTGCCCGCTGTCCCATATGAACAACTATCGTAACTGGCGGCACATTGTGTTGCATAGTCTGTCGGTGTACCAGTCGGTGCCGATGTGTAACAAGCGCTTGTATTACCCAAAACCGTCGAAATGGTTTTGGTTGCAAGACTAAATCCTGGCAAAGGCAGTTGCTTATTTGGCTGCCCACCCAAAGCATTCAGCGCCGCGTAGTTTGCTGAGGTGTCCTTTGTGGGCCCCCTGGAGTCTGGATTTCCTATAAAAATAACATACACATTTGAACACAAGGTGTTTGTTGACAGCGGCGAACTGAACTGGGTATACGCATTAGATGTGTACCCAGCTGAGTCGGCTAGAGCAGGATTTACAAACGATGGGCCGGCAAATGGAGTTACCCCTGTCAAATAGTTGTAGATATCGTAAAACAAATCTCCATAAGGAATTCCCGAATTCGTTTTGTACCCTGAACTTCCGACATTCGCGGCCAAATCGGCCATTTTTGCAACAAAGGCATTCTTGTTGGTAGCCTGACCATCCCCCACTGGCTTAATGGCAAATGTCACAAATCCACCGTTATCACCACTCTTTAGTGTGTCAAATTGCATTACTCCAACATTGACGTTTCCTTTTAAGCCACTAATTACAGACTGCAGGGCTTGAAACTCCGCCGCTCCTTGAGTCGACGCGTTCGGGAAGTGTTGGTCAGCGCGAGAATAGTTGGATGTATTGTCAACAACAATAAGTACGTTGGGCGCCGCTCCGCTTGTTCCCAGAGCTGTGTATATATCTGTATCCAGTGCATGGCAGACACTTCCCATAAGAGCCAATGCGGCGGATGCAAATAGCTGCCGTAATATTTCTTTATTGAGTATCAATTTACTCCAGAGTCTGTCAGACATTTTTATTCTCCTTCAAATGCTGTCACCCAAACATTACGGTGTTGGGCAGCTTGTTGAACTCTGATCCTGCGAAATAAGTACCCCAACACCTTGGGAAATAGTCACATCGGTACCAGTGGCAGCATCCTGTGCCTCAGCTGTAACATCCCATATGGAGTTGTCACATGTAGAGAGCCCCACGTTGACTCCAGAAACACCACTTGATCCGCTCCCGGGTGGATTCTGAAGACAGCCCGCCCAGGCTGAATCGACGGTATTGTTGGCTTTGATATCACTTAAATAGGCCGCATTTACAGTTGCAGCTGGAATGGGCACTGTTTCCAAACAGATTGGTTTTGCCACAGTCACCTTTATTGGCGAATTGCCACTACCAGTCATATCTACGTTGACGACTGTTGGAGCAGTGGAAGTGGATGCTGCAAATGCGCCGGAATTAATGACAGTTTCTATCGCTGCCTGTGCTGCGTCTTTTGCCTCGTTGGTATGCTGAGCATTGGATACCACAAGCGTTTGACTACTACTCATGTGATAGACCGCAATAGCCAACAGGGACATGATTATCAACATGATCAGGCCGACAACGAGTGTGATGCCAGTCTGTTTTTGTGGGGATGCGGAATGCTCTTTCATTCGAACCTCTGTGCCACATTGGTCAATCGGACAAATGTGTTGTAGACGTGACGTTTGAAGTTGTCGTTGAACGGGCCAATGCTGGTGGCTCCAAGGTTGTAGTACCTGCTGTCGGTGAAGTCAGTTGTCGATAGCGTATTGCGGGCCAGTACGTGTATCCTCACAGCAGTAACGCTTTTCCAACTCGGTGCGTCAGGTAATGTGGATGAAAATTGATCCGGCGATCCGTTTCCATCCGTATCCTGTCCATATTCAAATTGCAGGGAATCAATCCCTTCTACCAGAGGCGTAACGGTAAATCCCGATGTCGTCAGCTCAGCAACATTCAGCGTAGGTATACCGTCGCCAGCCTTATGATTATTGCTGACATAGTAAATATTTGTTCTGTAAGAACGTACGCTGGCCATAGTTACACAGTCCTTGGCAGCAAAATAGGAGGGTGTGCTTCCTGCAATTCCATTGTTGGTGCTGAATACAGCCGGATTGGAACTGATAATAAATTGACTCGCTGTGAGATTGCTCAACTGATTGGCACAGAGTGGTGTCTGAAAATAGTAGTGGCTTTGTTGTGCCGCCGCGGGACAACCCGCCAAGCCCGGCATACATGCACAGCCTGGAGCGCCGGCTATACAAGAGCTTGCTCGTCGGACTACCAGTACGTCGGTGGGGGGACTGGTTCTAATATCCGTCAGGATTGACGACAATCCGGCCGGCAGTGAAGCGCCGTTGTGGTATCCCTGTACTGCCAGAGGCAAGGCTGAAGTTAAATCGGCGACAGTAGTCAACGATGGGTCTGGAATTGACGCCGGTGTCAAACTGGATGGAGGATTGAACTCTCCGTAATACCCAGCCATGCGCAAATCGTCTGCAAGGACTTGTGTCGCATAGCGCCCATTCTCAATTTGTTGACTGGTCTTCTGGCTTTCTTGCCGCGTTGCGCTTGAACGTGCAATGAGCATACTCATAGTCGCGACAACCAGTAGACCAATGGTTATGGCAATCATGAACTCGACCAAAGTGAAGCCACTTTGGTAACATGAACGTGCTCTTGTGCTTAGCATGTCAGACAGGCTATTGTTACGAGACTGTCAATAACGCGGCGCTGCGCCTCTGCTCCATATTGATTTATCCCACACGTTAATGTCGGCGGCGCAAATGTTGCCGTCAGTCCTTGCCAGGCGACCGAAACACGATATTGTGCTGGCGTACTGACAGTGCCAGCGCTGACCTGTTCGATGCAACCGCGCGCTCCGACCATTGCCCCTATGCAGTTGGCGGCGGATGTATTGGTACAGTAATTCGCAACCGTACTTGAACTTTGCTCTGAGGCACCAAGCAGCTCATTATTCCAGTCGCACAGGTCTTTCTGGGCCGCCGTCATGGTACTGGACGAACACGCTGTCGAATTACCTGTGCCATATACGGTGTTGGAAACATAACTCCCTGCATTAGCGCGATTTGAATTGATTCTCGCCGTCATATCCTGCAAAAGCACCAAGGCCTGCGCACGTTGATAGGACTCTGACTCTTGTGTCTGAGCCTTCAATTGCATACCCGCCATGCCCAATATACCGAATGCCAGTATGAGAATCGTAACAAGCACTTCTATCAAAGAAAATCCATTTTCGTTTGTGAAGTGGCGTATATCTATTGAATTCTTTTGCATTTTTAGCAACCGGAAGTATTTGCGTATGGCATGCCCATCAAATTGACGCAAATGGAATAGTTGGTGTTTGTGCCAGCCATCGATATGGTGAATGTATAAGTGCTACTCGCTCTTCCACTTGAAAGATACGTAACGCTCGACGGCCCACTAAATATCAATGTCGAGGAAGCCGCAAAATTTGCAATCGGTGGATTTACTGTGTCGGCCAAATTTGCTATCTGCCAACCAGAACTCCACTGATTGGCAGATACTGGCTGCAACGTAATCGTTGCGTTTCTTTTGAGCGCCTCTGATCTAGCGAGAATTAAAGCGGATGTAAAGGACTGAGCCGCAGTCTTTACCTTCTGAGTTGCTATGAACTGCTGAAAGCTTGGCGCGGCAAGTGTTGCCAGGATGGCAACAATCCCCACTACCACCATGGTTTCGATTAGTGTGAATCCAATGTTTCTGCGCTTTTTCATGACACAGTTACCAGTAGCCTGTTGGTGTCTTATTACCTGTGTTGTCTAACGTTAATGGGCCGTCAGAGCTCTGCGAGCCTATGGCTGTTGCAGTTATTACAAATGTCGGAACTGTGGAACCAGATGGTTGATTTGGGTTTGTGGTAATTGCAAAGCTGTAATACCGAACTAAATTGCTGGGCACTGGATCGTTTAAAGCTGTAACGGTATATGCGTATGATTTACTGTCCGTAAAGTACTGTTGCTCCCGCAGCGCCAAATCCATCATGTACGCCTCCGCGTTAGCTCTATTGCCTTTTCGCAAATAGGATGTGTATGCCGGATATGCGACAGAAGCCAATATTCCGAGTATTGCAACTGTGACCATTAGCTCAATGAGCGTAAAACCTCGCGATTTACTTTGCTTCATCACGGAACCTCACCTCATAAAGCTTTCAAATTCATAGTCTCGATCACACGCAACCGTCCAACTCATACGTGGCGCTGACATGAAGGGACATGCCCAGCAGATTGTGACACATGAATGGGAATATTTCCCATTCGTAGACTACTTTATAGATTTGCGTTTGACCTGGAACTCAGCCAGACCAACGGCATCCAGGAGGCGACGAACGGCAATCGCCATCTACCGTCGACCGTTTCGCGGCTAGTACTGCACCTTTGCTTGTGATCTCAACGTTGCCAGACCGCTAGCCCGGCTCGTTTAGGCAGTGACTGCTCTGCATCAACTTCGAAACTTGAAATTGAACAGCTGCAAGCGCGTATCAGAGTCAGCGTTAACGGGCCCTGGGTCGATTTCTGGAGACTCTGGTCTCTTCGTGTCGAAACTTCTTACAATTTTTTATCAAATTTGCCGTATACGCTCGTAACCTATTGAATTCATTGAAGAGAAATACCTGGCACCTTTCTTGCAAATGTGAAAGTATTACATTTAATAAAGGGGAAAGCACCATGAAAACCACGTTCAAAAACCTTGCCATGTCAGCCGCCATGCTGATGACGGCCGTATCCAGTCACGCTGATCTGGTTAGCCTTCCCGCTTACTCCGCTACCTATCCGACCCCGAACTCGGCTTGCGCCACGTTTGGCAATGTGGTTTCCTGCTCCACTGCGGTCATGGACTACCTTGCTTCCCAGAACACGCCTGGATTCACGGGCTCTTACGGGTTTGCCGCCTCTCAAGGCGCGCTCCAGGGAACGCTTGTCGTGGCATCCAACGGCGGCAACATCCTGAACAACGGCGACTTCGCCGGCCCCACCGAGAACGGCTTTACGACAAACAATGGTGGCACGGTCAAGTACTTTCGCACTGGCGACAACAACGATCCGACCAATAACGGCGCCTTGGCCAACGACACGGCCCACAGCTGGGATATCGGCATTGGCGATCTGATCAACAAACTGACATTCGACAATCTGTACCACCAGTTGATGTTTGCGTTTGACTTCAACAACCCGCAAAACAGCACGGCTTCCCTGCCTATCTGGACCATGGTCACCTTGCGCGACACACAAGGCGTGAAGGCCGATATCAGCTTTGAAACCCAGGCACTGGATACATCCGGCGGCGCCGCAACGATCTTCAAGGACCCGACGGCGTATCACACAACCAAGACATTCAGCGCCACCACGATGAACACACCAGGTGCTGGTGACTTCGCGGTTACCGTCGGCAGCATCTGCGTAGTCAGCAGTACCATTTCCTACCCATCTCCGGATGGATCGACCTGCCCACAAGGGGGACAACTGGTCAATACCAACCGGGCAAGCAACGCAGTCGAGTTCATCAACTATTTCCCAGGCATGGACCTGCAGAGTGCGCTGAGCAATGGCTATGACACGATGTCCATCCAAGTGTGGATGGGTTGCTTCAACAACGGCGTGAGGGGCTCCGGTCCCGCGTTGGCCAATGGCGGTTCGATCGGCCCTTGTGACAGCGGCGGTTTTGGCGACATCTTCATGCTGGCCGGCGCTGCACAACCCGTAACCGATGTACCGGAACCCGGCACGGTCATGCTCCTGGGATTGGCCATGGGTGCATTGGCCTGGAGCGTACGGCGCCGTACGGTATTGCAGGCCAAGGCCGTCAATACCAGCAACTGAGCATTGCGGGCTGGATGGGGGTCGCAGGGCCGCCTGTGCATCAGGCGATACACTTCGCCCTCCCCATCCAAAGGAACCAATCCAATGACAACAGCCCCCAAGAAAGAATCTGCTTTCATGAAAGCCCTCAAGCCCAGCGCCGAGCTGGCAGCGATTGTGGGCCCCGCTCCGCTACCCCGCACCGAAGTGATCAAGAAGCTGTGGGAATACATCAAGGCACATAACCTGCAGAACCCCGCCAATAAGCGCAACATCCTGTGTGATGCAAAGCTCAAGGCCGTACTTGGCAAACCCGAAGTAACGATGTTCGAACTGACAGGTCTCGCCGGCAAGCACCTCTCGTAAAGATTTGCCGGAAGTGGCGCAGCAATTGCGCCACTCTCGATTGATTTCACCTCCTGATCCCGGCATCAGGACAGGCCACCCCGCATGCAAGTATGTGGAAAGTACTACTGTGAAGCGTCGCCCCCGTGTGATTTGATTGCGCTCCCCGCAACAACATTCCAACGAGGGAGACAACATGCAACTGCGTAGGCTCGCTGCCCACATTCTTCTTGCCAGCGCCACCGCATTGTCCGCAAGCGCATTTGCCTTTGACGGATGGAAGCTGGAAAGCGCGACCGCCATTCCAGGCAAGAACTCCGCCTGGGACTATGTATCCCTGGATGCAGCAAACAACCATCTGTTCATTGGCCGACGGGGCAATGGACTGCAGGTGTTTGACATCGCTTCGGGCAAGGTCATCAAGGTCATTGGCAATACCGCCAGCGACAGCGCCAATGGGGCGCTGCTGATCCCGGCCTTTGATCTGGGTTTGTCGTACAACGAAAACGGCACACTGACCCCATTCAAGCTCTCCACACTGGAAGCACAGGCAGACTTGAAACTGGGCGAGGAACTCGACTCTGCACACTACGACCCCGCCACCCAACGGGTTGTGGTGAATATGGCCGCCGGCGCGGACGGAACGGAACTGATCGTCCTTCAGATCCCTTCCCTGCAAAAGGTCGGCACCATCAAGGTAAGCGCCAAGAAACCGGAACATGCGGAAGCGGATGGCAAAGGCAATTTCTACCTCGCCTCACGAGACGAGAACGCGGTATATCGCTTGGATACCAAGGAACTGAAGGTGACGGCCAAGTGGCCAACGCCCGGTTGCGCCCAGACCAATGGCTTGGCCATTGATTCCGCCAGGGATCGCATTTTTGTTGGCTGCCGCGGCAGCGCCACGGTCAAACCCAGCTTCCAGGTTCTCAATGGCCAGACAGGAGCTGTGATCTACACCGCAGAGATAGGCGGTGGCAACGATGACGTGGTCTACGATCCGGATCTCAGGCGGATATTCCTGGCCAACGGCGTGAATGCCGTTCTCAACGTGTTCGAGCAGGTGGATGCCGACACCTACAAACCGGTCGAGGCGCTGGGCACCCAAGCCGGCGTGCGTACCATGGCCATGCACCCCAAGACAAAGAAGATCTATGCCGTCACGGCAGAGGGCAGCGCGGACTACGCCAAGAAGATAACGACCAGCGTTTCACCGTACTACGCCAATACATTCTTTGCGGACAAGTTCTTTGTTCTGACCTACTCGAAGTAGTCGCCTGCAACGGGACAGCCTGGGAGCACAGCCATGCAACTCAACCGATTCAGAATTGGTTCTCGCCTGATCTTCGGGTTCGGGCTGGTTCTCCTGCTGTCCCTTTCCATGGGGTTGCTGGCACTGTTTGAACTCATGCAGGTCAATCAAGCCACCAAGCTCATTGCGGCCAGCAACCTGCCCAGCGTTGCACTGGCCGGGCGATTGCAGGAATCCATCAGCGAAATCCGGCTGCTGGAAAACCGCCACGTTCTGACCTTCGACGCGGATGAGAAAGATGATCTGGACAAGGTCATTGGTGCTGCCCAACAGCGTTTCTCCGGTTACTTCAACAGCTATGACAAGCGCGAGCTGCCTGCCGACGAGCGGGCTGCATTCGAAGACTTCAGACGCGCACTCAAGGCTTACGAAGAGACGCAACCGAAACTGATTGAACTGTCCAAGAGAGGGATGACCGAGCTGCCCCTGTCCCGAACATTTCTGATCGGCGATTCACAAAAAGCCTATGCAGCAGCCAGCGCCGCACTGACCAAATTGGTCGCACTCAATGAAGCGGCCTCGGCCACCAGCTTCGAGGCTTCGCAATCCACCTTCCGGCATTCGACCCAGCTGGTAGTGGGTATCTTGGTTGCGTTGCTGGCCTTTGGCGCACTGTTAGCCATCCGCATCACCCGCTCCATCGTGCGACCCGTGCAAAAGGTACAGCAGGCCGCAGAAGGAATCGCCCACGGCGACTTGTCCGCCAACCTGGTTCTGGAAGGTTCGGACGAAATGGCAGACTTGATGCAAGCGGTCAGCAAGATGCAGACTGCACTGCACCACTCCATTGCCCAGGTGGCCAACGTGGCCCAGAGCGTGCAAAGTGCCAGCTCCGAGATCGCCTCCGGCAACCAGGACCTGAGCCACCGCACCGAACATGCAACTGCCAATCTGGAAAAGGTCGCATCCCACATGGGCACTCTGACACAGACCGTTCAGCACAGTGCCAGGTCCGCTGTCGAAGCGAACCAGCTGGCAGTGTCCGCGGCACAGGTTGCTGGCCGTGGTGGTGAAGTGATGGACCAAGTGATTGAAACCATGCAGCTCATCGATGCATCATCCCGACGCATAGCCGACATCATCGGCGTCATCGACGGCATTGCCTTCCAGACCAACATCCTGGCGCTCAATGCCGCAGTGGAAGCAGCCCGTGCGGGTGAGCAAGGCCGCGGCTTTGCCGTCGTGGCCAGCGAGGTGCGCAGCCTCGCCGGCCGTTCGGCCGATGCAGCCAAGGAGATACGGTCGCTGATTCTGGCGAGCGAAGCCCATGTGAAAAAGGGCTCGGGTCTGGTATCCCATGCCGGACAAACCATGCTGGAAATCAATGCGTCGGTGCAGCAAGTGTCCACCATCATCGGCCAGATCAGCACAGCGGACTCTGCACAGAGCGAAGGCATCGCCCAGGTGGGCACCGCCATATCCGAACTGGACCACCTTACCCACCAGAACTCTGCTTTGGTGGAGGAAAGCGCCGCGGCAGCCAAAGGCCTGAGCGACGAAGCGCAGCGCCTCAGCCGGACCATCGCCGTGTTCAACTTGGGTGACGCGGGCGCAGGCCTTGCACGACTGCCCCTGGCGGAGGTTGATCGCACGTGAGCCAGTTCCCCTAGCGCAATACGCCGGGGCTAACCCCAGGCCACCTTTGTCGCTTCAAAAAAATGCTCGGCAACGGCTGCGTTCCGTCGGATACTGGCGGAACAGGGTAGGAAAATTGCCCAAGGCAGGCACTGTGGGGAGAACCACATGAAGTCGACAATATCAATTTCTGAGGGTGCAAGGTGGGTGCTGGCAGCATGCGTGTGTGCCTGCTCCGGCCTTGCGACTGCGCAATCGGCGCTACCGATCCCCGCGGAGGTGGATGCACATGCACTGCAGGCAACGCCGGATGTGGAGAAATCTCCTGAAGCGCTCGCCGCCTACCTGACCAGCGGGCTCAGCAGTGATCGCCAGAAGGCGCGTGCCATCTTCCGCTGGATCACGGACCGCATTGAATACGACGTCGCCAGCTATTTCAGCGGTGACCTCAAGCCCATGGACGCGGCCGAAATTCTTGCCAAACGCAAGGCTGTTTGCGACGGGTATTCCATGCTCTTCAGCCAACTGGCCAGGTTGGCCAACCTGCAAGTCAAGAACATCACCGGATATGCAAAGGGCGCGCCCAGCGGACGTGTGGAGAGTGCACAGATTCCCAACCATGTCTGGAACGCCGTTCTTGTAGAAGGACGTTGGTACGCGCTGGATGCAACCTGGGGTGCAGGCTATGTTGATACAGCGGGCTTTCATCATGTCCAGGACGACTTCTACTTTCTCGTCCCACCCGAGCGGCTGCTGGTTTCGCACTACGCTGTCAATGATGAGCTGGGTGTGGAACGCGCGGCCAACCTGGACAGCGCAGAGTTCAGGCGTCTCCCCAAACCGCCAGCGCGCCTGATGCAGGCCGGTTTTGATGGAAGGACTGCGCTTGAACACGCCCGACAAAATGGCTTCAAACGCTTTGTGGAAACCTTTGACCTGCCATACGGGAGCTTTGAAGTTCTGGATGCGCCGGTCGAGTACCATCTGCCACGCACCAGCCAGCGCCTGCTGATTCACTCCAATACCTTTGATCAACTGGCTGCCGTCCAGGGCTCCAATTTCAGCTACTTCACCCCACCGCACGACGGAAATTTCGAGCTGACTTTCCAGCCTGAATCCGGTCCCCTGTACATCATGGCGCGCAGGCCCGATTCTCCGGAGTTCCGCGCGCTTCTGGGATACCTGGTGGGTGAGTAACGAAGCCGGTCGCAAGACCGTTTGCGCAAGCGGCTGGCGGTAGACTGCGCGTGTAAGGAAAACAATATGAAAGAGCTGCTCGGCGAGTTGATGGCTGGTTACTGGTCACCCCAGGAGTTGACTGTCAACCTGATCATCTTTGCCAATCTGTTTGGCGCCCTGTTGCTGGGGCTTTTCGTGGGGTACGAACGCTCCTACCACGGCCGTGCCGCAGGAATGCGAACCTACGGCCTGGTCTGCATGGCCTCTTGTGGCCTGACCGTCATCGTCGGCTATCCGGCGTTCTGGTACGGAGGCAGTTCACTGGGATCACTGGCCGGACATCTCCCACCCGACCCGACGCGTGTCATCCAGGGCATTGTTACCGGGGTTGGCTTTCTGGGTGCGGGCGTGATCATGAAGGAAGGCATGAACATCAGTGGACTGACCACGGCTGCCTCGATCTGGTCGTCCTCCGCCATCGGCATTCTGGTGGGCATCGGCTTTTATTCCGCCGCCATTCTGCTCACCCTGCTGTCTGCCGCATTGATGATGTGGGCTTCCATTCTGGAAAAGTCGCTGCCTTCACGCCCTGCTGTCTCCATCCGTATGACCTTCCGCCCCGGCTTTGTACCCAGTCAGGCGGTGCTGCAAAAAGTGGCGTTGGAGCGTGGCTACGAAATTGCCAATGGCACCCTGAGCATTCAATGCGTAGGTGAGCGCGAAGAATGGCGCTTTGTCGCCATTTCCCTGGACCGCAGGAAAGGCGTACCAATCTCCGAGCTGTCCCAGGAACTCCGGCATTTTGAAGGCGTGGACGAGTACGGTCTTTCTCACGCCCGGAACTAGCAGATGAATGCCTTCTGGTTGCATCGGCAATTCTTCTGGTGCCAATGACAGGCAGCATTGCGCCCTCCGTTGACAACGCGCTAGCCGAACCAATGCGGTCTGGGCAGGCACGCCGAAAGCGTGCATTGCTGGCCGCCAGTACCGCCCATGCGGCACATGACGGCATGAGTGACCTCATCTACGTGTTGCTACCCATCTGGCAATCGCAATTTGCCCTTTCCTACGCCGCAGCGGGCTTGATGCGCGCCATGTACTCGGGTGTGATGGCCACATTCCAGATGCTCGCCAGCAGGATTGCGGCGCGCATCGGTCGCAAGGGGTTGCTCGTGGCAGGCATGGCCATGTCGGGCCTGGCCTACCTGATCGCGGGCCAGGCTGGCACGCTGGCCGCCCTGCTGCTGGCATTGATGCTGGGAGGTCTGGGTGCAAGCACACAGCATCCTCTGGCATCGTCGTTGGTGGCACAGGCGCATGAGGATGACAAGGACGCCTCCCGCATGGCACTGGCGACCTACAACTTTGCGGGGGACATTGGAAAGATGCTGGTCCCCGCAGCTGTCGGGTTGGCACTGGGCTGGTTCAGTTGGCAGCACTGTGCAAGCGCCACTGGACTGCTGGGTCTGGGCATGGCGGGTCTGCTGGCCTGGCTGATCCCGACCCTGACGACCACGACCGCCCAGCGCCCCGGCACCGCAGGGGTTGCCGCTACACCATCGGTTGCAGCACCCGCGCAGAGCTACAGCGTCGGGTTCAAGGCATTGCTCTGCACGGCAGTGATCGACAGCGCCACCCGCATGGGCTTCCTCACCTTCCTGCCTTTTGTGCTCCAGACCAAAGGGGCGAACACGGCCACGACCGGCATCGCCCTGACCTTGTTGTTTGTGGGAGGCGCAGTGGGCAAGCTGGTCTGCGGTTATCTGGGGCGGCGCTTGGGCATGGTCAAGACCGTCTGGCTGACGGAAGCTGCTACGGCCGTCATCATCCTGGCGGTGCTGGTGCTGCCGTTGCAGTTGGCATTGGCCACCTTGCCGCTGTTGGGCGTGGCGCTCAACGGCACGTCATCCGTGCTGTACGGCAGCGTTCCGGAACTGGTGCCCGCTTCCGTGCGCGAACGGGCATTTGCGCTGTTCTACACCGGAACCATAGGCGCTGGCTCCATCGCACCGGTGGCATTTGGCTGGCTGGGAGACCAGATCACCATCCCCCATGCCATGCAATGTGTCGCAGCTTTTGTCTGCCTGACCTTGCCCTTGGTGTGGATTGCCAACAAGTCGCCAACACATTGATCCGCAGACCTCACGCTGCAACCACCCAGTACCCCGCCCAGACCGCCAGAATCATGGTGGCCAGCCCCGGAACGATCTTGCGGGCATAGGCCATTCCCGCGGCATGGTAGGCAACCACCGCCTTGGTCAGCGTATTGGCGGTCAAGCCCAGCAAGATGGGAAGCACGGCTTGCGTGGCCTGGATTTTTCCGGATGCAACCAGGGAGGCGGCCGACGCCGCCGTGGCATGCGCATCGGCCAGGCCCGCAACCACTGCACCCAAGACCAGCCCCTGGTCGCCCAGCCAGGCATTGAGGCCTGCAGACACGATCATGACGCCCCCCAGCAACAATGCAAAGGTCACCGAGGTCCGAAGATTGAATGCCCGGCCACTGGCCTGCTCCATGGGCTCGTGGGAATCATCGCGTCTGGCACGCCACAAGAAATACAGTCCGTAAAACAAAGCGACCGCACCACCGGCAAGAAGGGGAAGCGCCAACAACCTGAGCAGCCCCGGTTGCACCAGGCCAATGAGAACAGACATTTGAACGAAGGTGGCGATCGACGAGAGAACCGCACCCGCCACAGCCGGTGCGGCCACGGAACTGTCTGCCACGGAACGCTGCCCCATGGAATGGATGGTGGCCGTGCTGGACACAAAGCCTGCAGCGAATCCAGCGAGCGGCAGTCCGTGGCGCGGCCCCAGCCAGCGCGTGCCCACGTACCCAGCCGCGCTGATCGCCATCACCACCACCACCAGCATCACCAGATTGCGCGGATTGAGTGCATGAAACGGGCCCATGAACTGGTCCGGCACCAGGGGCATGACGATCAAGGCCGTTGCCGAGAAGATCAGCGTGTCTTCCAGGTCCTGCGCAGTCAGCAGGGTTTTCACAAAGTGATGAATGGCGTTGCGCGCCACCAGAAGGAGTGCGAGCAATACGCCTACGCCCGCTGCCAACAGCGCATTCTTCACAGCCATGCCGCCCAGCATGCTGGTCAGCACCAGGGCGAACTCGGTGGTGAGGCCGGGGTCTTCCTTGTGGTTGGCGCGATAGGCAATCATGGCCGCGCAACCCGTCATGAAGACCACCAGGGCCAGCAGTTCCACATCCCCTATCAGCATGCCGACAGCACCCATGATGGAGGCAATGGCAAAGGTGCGTATGCCTGCGGCACTGCGGTCCGGACTGCTGCCCTTTCTGCGCTCGCGCTCGGCACCTACCAGCAAACCAATGCCCAGAGCAACACTGAGTGCAACAAATGTGGAAGACATGCCTTTATTAAACCCTGAACGGATGCAAGCCCGATCAGGCGGAATTGGGAGTCACCAGGTCAGACAGCGCAGCCACTCCCACCGGGGCACGCACCCTCCATGGAACCAGATACGTTCGTCGGGAAAGTCCTTCGCGGACGCGGTCCACCTGCACTTGCTCGCCCTTGAGCCGTGCCGCCAGCAAAGGATCACGGGTACCGGCCGCAAGCACACTCTTGTTGATCACCCAGGCGAAGGGCTCTATCTTGGCCCTTCGCAGATCATCCTGCAGAGCCTGGGCCTGCGACACCGGAGTGGTCTCAGGCAATGTCACCAGGATGATGCGGGTGTAGTCGGGATCCTGCAGTCGCATCAGCGGAGTCACCAGACGGGCGCTGGGTTGCCCTTCAAATTCCCGCATCATTTGCCGGTGGTACGCACCCGTCGCGTCCATCAGCAGCAGCGAGTGACCAGTGGGCGCGGTATCGAGCACCACGAATGCGCTACGGCCTTCTCCCACCACACGGGAAAACGCATGGAATACTGCAACCTCTTCGGTACAGGGAGAACGCAGGTCTTCCAGCATCAGCGCCTTCTCTTGCGCATCCAGTTTGGCGCCTTTGGTGGCCATGATCTTGTCGACGTAACGCTGGGTTTCCACCAGCGGGTCAATGCGATCCACCTGCAGGCCTGGCACTTCTCCGGCCAAAGTGACCGAGAGGTGTGCGGCCGGATCCGTGGTGCTCAGGTGTACCGACTTGCCGCGCTGCACCAGCCCAATCGACAAGGCTGCGGCAATGGTGGTCTTGCCCACGCCGCCTTTGCCCATCACCATGATCAGTCCATGTTCCGACTTGGCCAATTCATCAGCCAAGGCTTCCAGCCCGGCTCCATGAACTTCCCTGTGCAGCGAGGGAACCGGGTCCGTACCGGCTGGTATGTCGGTTTGCCCCAATAGGGCCCGAAGTGCCGGCAAACCGACCATGTCAAATGCGCGCAAGAGCACACGCTCTTGCGGCAAGGCGCGCAAATTCTGCGGCATGGAATCCAGCACCTGGGCACCCAACTGCTCCATGGCGCAGGCAACCGCATCGTCACGCACGCTGGCGTGAAAGACACCATTCACAACCAGGCGCTGGTTGTGCAGTCCGAGCGCGTGGAGCTCATCGGATGTGCGTGCAGCTTCGGCTATGGCGCCTGCTTCCGGCCGGGTCACCAGCACCACTGCCGTAAGCATGGGATCACTCAACGCATCCAGGGCCGCCTTGAATCGGGTCTCCTGCATCTTCAGACCAGAGTGCGGTCCCAGGCACGATGCGCCTCGGTCATTCCCTGCCAGAAAGCCGCTCCACGCCTTGGGCAGGCTGAGCAGACGCAATGTGTGTCCAGTCGGGGCCGTATCGAAAACGACGTGGTCATATGGCTGCTCCCTGTCCGACAACAGCGCTGCAAACTCGTCGAAAGATGCAATCTCGGTGGTGCACGCGCCTGACAGCTGCTCGCGCACGGTGGCCAACTCGGCTTCCGTGGACTCCGCAGCCATCTGAGCCACCACCCTCTGGCGGTAGGACTCCGCCGCGTGGCCGGGATCAATGTTCAGGACCCAGAATCCGGGTGCACCAGGGACTGGCGTCGGTGTATTCCTCAGTACTACACCCAGCATTTCATCCAGGTTGGAAGCAGCATCAGTACTCACCAACAGTACACGCTTGCCCCTGTCAGCCAGGGACAGCGCTGTGGCGGTAGAAAGCGACGTCTTGCCAACCCCGCCTTTGCCGGTGAAAAAGAGATATCGCGTGGGAGCAACAGGAACGTGCATGGATTCACCTCGGACTGACACGGATGGATCTTTCATGTTCTCACAGTAAAGTGCTTGTGCCCATGTGTCAGACCAGCCAATTGCGCGCTTTTTTGCGCACCATCAATACCGCATACTGTCCATAAAAAAGCCCGCATGTGCGGGCTCTTCGTGGATCGGTGTGACGGGGGGTCAGTCGTCCAGCAGAGACAGGTCGCGCACGGCGCCCTTGTCGGCCGACATCACCAGCTTGGCATAGGCCTTGAGCGCGGCAGACACCTTGCGTGGACGTGGCAGTGCGGGCTTCCAGCCCTTGGCATCCTGCTCGACGCGGCGGCGCGCCAGCTCTTCATCGCTCACCAGCACATTGATGGAACGGTTCGTGATGTCGATGCGGATGCGGTCGCCCGTGCGCACCAGGCCGATGGCGCCACCTGCTGCCGCTTCGGGCGAGCAGTGGCCAATGGACAGGCCGGAGGTGCCACCGGAGAAGCGGCCGTCGGTCAGCAAGGCGCAGAGCTTGCCCAGGCCCTTGGACTTGATGTAGCTGGTGGGGTAGAGCATTTCCTGCATGCCGGGGCCACCCTTGGGGCCTTCGTAGCGCACGATCACCACGTCACCGGCCTTGACCTGGTCGTTCAGGATGTGTTCCACCGCCTCGTCCTGGCTTTCCACCACATGGGCCGGGCCTTCGAACACCATCAGGCTGTCATCCACACCAGCGGTCTTGACCACGCAGCCATTGAGCGCAATGTTGCCGGTCAGCACGGCCAAGCCGCCTTCCTGAGAGAAAGCATGGTCGCCCGAACGGATGCAGCCCTCGGCGCGGTCCACATCCAGGCTGGGCCAACGCGCGTTCTGGCTGAAGGCCACCTGGGTCGGAACGCCGCCGGGACCGGCCATG
Source organism: Rhodoferax sp. GW822-FHT02A01 (assembly GCF_038784515.1). Classification (NCBI taxonomy): domain Bacteria; kingdom Pseudomonadati; phylum Pseudomonadota; class Betaproteobacteria; order Burkholderiales; family Comamonadaceae; genus Rhodoferax; species Rhodoferax sp. GW822-FHT02A01. Next base: position 2,828,445 of record NZ_CP152376.1, on the reverse strand, counting down.
TAAAAGGTCTTGACCGCGTCCGACGGATTGCGGGCAATGTCCCAGGTGTCCAGCGCGTCCTTGAGCGTCTTGCTGTGCACGGTGGGGGTGTCGGTGTGCAGTTTGCCGGCACGGTCGAGTTCACCCAGGATGGCCATGATGCCGCCTGCGCGGTGCACGTCTTCGATGTGGTACTTGTTGGTGTTGGGCGCCACCTTGCACAGCTGTGGCACCGCGCGCGAGAGGCGGTCAATGTCAGCCATGGTGAAGTCGATTTGCGCTTCCTGCGCAATCGCCAGGATGTGCAGGATGGTGTTGGTCGAGCCGCCCATGGCAATGTCCAGCGTCATGGCATTCTCGAAGGCCTTGAAGCCCATGGAACGCGGCAGGACGCTGCTGTCTTCCTGCTCGTAGTAGCGCTTGCACAGTTCCACCACCAGGTGGCCGGCGCGCTTGAACAGCTGCTCGCGGTCTGCATGGGTGGCCACCACGGTGCCGTTGCCGGGCAGGGACAGGCCCAATGCCTCGGTCAGGCAGTTCATGGAATTGGCGGTGAACATGCCCGAGCAGGAGCCGCAGGTGGGGCAGGCAGAGCGTTCCACCTCGGCCACGTCGGCGTCGCTGACCTTGTTGTCGGCGGCCATCACCATGGCGTCGATCAGGTCGAGCTTCTTGAACTCCATCTTGTGCGTGGTCGTGTTCTCCAGCTTGACCTTGCCGGCCTCCATAGGGCCGCCGGAGACGAATACCACCGGGATGTTCAACCGCATGGCTGCCATCAGCATGCCGGGGGTGATCTTGTCGCAGTTGGAGATGCACACCATGGCGTCGGCGCAGTGGGCGTTGACCATGTACTCCACGCTGTCGGCAATGATGTCGCGGCTGGGCAGCGAATACAGCATGCCGTCGTGGCCCATGGCGATGCCGTCGTCCACGGCAATGGTGTTGAACTCCTTGGCCACACCGCCCGCAGCCTCGATCTCGCGGGCAACCAGCTGGCCCAGGTCCTTCAGGTGCACATGGCCTGGCACGAACTGGGTGAAGGAGTTGACCACCGCGACGATGGGCTTGCTGAAGTCAGCGTCCTTCATGCCGGTGGCGCGCCACAGCGAGCGGGCACCCGCCATATTGCGACCGGCGGTGGAAGTTTTGGAGCGGTATTGGGGCATTTGAGATAGCTTTCGGGCTGATGGGGCGGGAATCACAGGCCTATTTACCTGTAGAACCTCCGATTTTATGCCGCCAGCTAGAGATACTGCTGCCCCAGGTGTTACTCCGGCTGGGCAGGCCGGGTGCGATCCATGTGCGATGCACCCGCCCGGTACGGCTTACTTGGCCGGATAGTCCAGGTCCACGCGGCGGTTCTGGGCATGCGACTGTTCGTCATGGCCCAAAGCCTTTGGCTTTTCCTTGCCAAAGCTCACTGCTTCCATTTGCGCGTCCTTCACGCCATAGACCTTGAGCGCGCGCACGACAGCGTCGGCACGGCGTTGGCCCAGTGCCAGGTTGTATTCGGCTCCGCCTTGTTCATCGGTATTGCCTTCCACCTTGATCTTGACGTCGGCGTGTGACGCCAGGTATTTGCCGTGCATCTCCAGCACGCGCTGACCTTCGGGCTTGACGGCGTACTGGTCAAAGTCAAAGTACACGCTCTTTTCCTTGCTCAAGGGGTTGGCCGGATCCAGGTAGGCAGCCAGCTCGGCCTTGGTGACGGGGGCGGGAGTGGCAGCCTGGGGTGCTGGCGCGGGAGCAGGTGCCGATTTGACTGCAGGTGCCGCAGGGGCAGGTGCAACAGGTGCTACCGGTGTGCTGCTGCAAGCGCCCAGAAGAATGGCCGTTGCCATCGAACCCACAAGTGCCAGGCGGTTTACGTATCTCATTCAAACTCCATGTGTTAGTGATGCGGTCAGGTACCCGTGCACGCCAAGCGCATGCAGGAGCCTTGCGCCATTCTTGCCCACTTTTTCGGCATATTGAACGCGCACGCCCTTGTAGCGCGGCGGTTTAAGTCTCACTTAAGTCGCAACCGGCAGGCTGAAGAGGCAAAATACTGCACCGCCACATTCCAGCGCGCCCTGTTGCAGGGCCATGCTTTTTCACTCCGCCCCTATCGGTTCCATGACATCCAAGCTCATCACAACACTCTGTGCCTCCATCCTGTTGGCCTTCGGCACATGCCAGGCAGCCACGCTGCAGTCCGAACACGCCATCGTGGTCAGTGATGACACCGGCCAGGTGCTGATGTCCAAAGGAGCAGACGCGGTCGTTCCCATCGCCTCACTGACCAAACTGATGACGGCCATGGTGGTGCTCGACAGCAAGCCTGACATGAACGAGAGCATCTCGATACAGGCCGCTGATGTGGATGTGCTCAAGCACAGCAAATCCCGCGTGCCGGTGGGCACCACGCTCAAACGCAAGGAAATTTTCGAGCTGGCCCTGATGTCCTCGGACAACCGCGCCGCCGCCTCCCTGGCCCGAACCTACCCCGGCAGCACGGCCGCATTCCTGCAGGCGGTGCAGGCCAAGATCAAGGCGCTGGGCCTGCACAACACCACCATCAAGGAGCCCACCGGGCTCTCGCCGGAAAACACATCCACCGCTGCCGATCTGGCCAAGATGGCCCAGGCGGCTGCGCAGTATCCGCAGATTGCCAACATCACCAGCGACAAATCCGAAGTGATACGCATGAATGGCCGGGCCTTTACAGTGCACAACACCAACCACCTGGTAGGTGCTGCAGGCTGGAACGTGCTGCTGTCCAAGACCGGCTTCACCAACGAGGCGGGACACTGCCTGATCATGCGCATCAAACAGGCAGGCGCACACGCCACGCTGGTATTGCTCAACGCCGGCGCCAGCACCATCCGCATGCGTGATGCCGCCCAGATCCGCAAGTACCTCAGCCAGCACCAGACGGCATTGGCCCGCACTGGCAAGACGGTCTAGCGCCCGCAGCTCCAGACAACGCTACCTATGAACGGTCACCAGCCCAACGCCATGAAGCACCTGATCCGAGTGGCCCTTTGCCTTGCCGCCTGGCTGCTCGCCGGCTCCATGGCATGGGCGGACGCCAGCACCCTTCCGGTTGCAACCCTCAATGCCCACAAGATACTGAGCGACTCCAGGGTTGCCAAGGAAGCCCAGGCCCGCTTTCGGGCCGACTTCGAGCCGCGCGACAAGGAGATTCAGGATCTGGCCGCTTCCCTCAGGGACAAGTCGGCAGATCTCGAAAAGAACGGCCCCAGCCTCACGCCATCCCATATCCTGGAAAAGCAGAGCGCCATTGCCGAACTCTCGCGCGAACTCAAACGCAAGCAGCAGCAGTTCGTCGAAGACCGCGACGCCCGCAAGCGTGACGATATCCAGCACGTGTTCGATATCGCCAACCAGGCGGTGAAGAAGTTCGCGGCAACTGCCCATGTGGACATCGTGTTCCAGGACGTTGTCTACGCCAATCCCCAAACCGACATCACGCCCCAAGTCATAGCCATCATGGACTCCGACACCTTCAAGTAGGTTTGCAGGCACCGACATGCGCTTACTTCTGGTGGAAGACGACACGATGATCGGCGAATCGGTGCTCGATCTTCTGCGGGACGAAGGTTATGCCGTGGACTGGGTGAAGGATGGCGAAATGGCGCTCACCGCCGTGGAAACCCAGCACTACGACCTGATCCTGCTGGATCTGGGTCTGCCCAAGTGCGACGGACTCACCGTACTCAAGACGCTGCGCCAGCGCAAGAACCGTACACCGGTTCTGGTGGCCACGGCGCGCGATGCCGTGGCCCAGCGCATTGAAGGGCTGGACTCCGGCGCCGACGACTACATCGTGAAGCCCTATGACCTGGGCGAAATGCTGGCACGCATCCGCTCGCTGGTACGCCGATCGGTGGGGCGCGCCGAGCCGTTCTACGAGAGCGCGGGCGTCACCATAGACCCCGCCACCCGCGAGGTCACGGTAGAAGGCCGGCCTGTGGTGGTGTCGGCAAGGGAGTGGGCCATTCTGGAACTGCTGCTGGCGCGCCCGGGCATGGCACTATCGCGCAAGCAACTGGAGGAACGGCTCTACAGCTGGAAGGACGGCGTCAGCAGCAATGCGGTCGAGGTCCACATCCACAGCTTGCGCAAGAAGATCGGCGCCGATTTGATCCAAAACGTTCGGGGAGTGGGTTATCTGATTGCCAAAGGCAGCCCGTGAAGCGCAAGTTCACCAACTCCTTGCGCGCCCGGCTGCTGCTGCTGCTTTTTGCTGCGGTGGTGATCACCGCTGGCATCCAGTCGTTCATTGCCTATCAGACCACGCTGGACGAAACCAACGAGATCTTTGACTACCAGATGGAACAGATGGCGCTGTCCCTGCGCCCGGGCCTGAACGCGGATGTGTACGGCAGCAGCGGGTTCCGCCAGGACGAGACCGACAGCTTCGAATTCATCGTCCAGGTCTCCACGCTGGACCACCGCATCCTGTTCCGCTCATCTTCTGCCGTGTTGCTGCCCGACCGCGACAGCACCGGCCACACGCTGTTCGACACCCGTGGCAGCACCTACAAGCTCTATACCCTGCGCCACGGCAGCCAACTGATCCAGGTGGCACAAGACCGGGCTGCACGGCGCAGCCTGGCCAGGAACCTGGCGTTTCGCACCACCATGCCCATCGTGGTCATGGTCCTGCTGCTGTTGCTCATGGTGTGGTGGGTGGTGACCTCTTCGCTTGCGCCGCTCAACCGGGTACAGCGGCAGATTGCGTCGCGCGAGGCGGAATCCCTCGCCGAGGTGGATACCGGCGGCCTGCCCAACGAAATACGCCCCCTGGTGGAAGAGCTCAATCTGCTGTTGCGCCGCATGCGCCACGCATTTGATGCGCAGAAGAATTTCGTAGCCGATGCGGCGCATGAGTTGCGCTCACCGTTGTCGGCGCTGAAGCTGCAGGTGGAGCAGCTACGGCGCTCCGGCACGGAGAAGGACCGGGAAGTTGCCATACGCCGGGTCGGCACAGGGATTGACCGGGCCACCCGGCTGGTGGAGCAGCTGATGGTGCTGGCGCGCCAGCAGGCCGGCTCTGGCAACGGCAGCGACATCAAGCCCGTGGAGATCAACCGCATCTGCCTGGTCGCCTTCAACGACATCTACCCGCTGGCCCAGCAGAAGGAAATCGACATGGGTTTGCAGCAGGCGGATGAATGCTATGTGATGGGGCAGGAGGAAGCGCTTCGCATCATGCTGCGCAACATCCTGGACAACTCCGTCAAATATTCACCTGCGCACAGCAAGATCGACATCACGGTGCAGCTGAGCGGGCGCTCGGTGTGCCTGCTGATCGAGGACAGCGGCCCCGGAATACCGGAGAGTGACATCGAACGGGTGATGGACCGCTTCTACCGCATTCCCGGCAACGCGGTATCCGGCAGCGGCCTGGGCCTGTCCATCGTCAAGACCATTGCCGACATGCACGCGGCACGAATCGAGATCCGCAAGTCCCAGCAACTGGGTGGACTGGCTGTAGCGGTGACCTTTGATGCCCATCGTCTGCTGACGGCGGCGCCGGAGCGCCCGCATCAGCATGCGGACGCGCCAGCACGGAACGTCAGTCGCGGCTGAGAATGGGCCAGTAGCGCCAGGTGTAGACGGCAAAGCCGGCGGACCACAACATGGCCGAGAGCACGACCGCCTGGATGATGAGAGAAGGCGCGAGCAAGGGCACGAACACGCGCACCAGCGCGGCGGCTGCCACCAGGGCGTAGCAGCTCACCTCTGCTTTGCCAGCCACCAACTTCCTGCCGGTATGGCCCAAGGCGGTACGCGTCATCATGCCGATCACCATGCCGCCTATGGCACCCGCCGTCAGTGCGTGGGTAGCTACCGAAGGCGAAATCCACCCCAGCGCGGCCAGGGCACGAAAAGCCAGGTGCAGGGGAATCCAGGCATAGGCCGCGTGCAGCACCCAGACCAGCGGCGTATGCAGTGTCTTCCAGGGCTGCCACAGCCACAGGCGTGTGCCATGCGCCAGCATGGTCAGCAGCGCCAGCGTTGCAAACCAGACGCCTGACACATGCAGCGCATCGGCCACGATAAGCGCCAGGATCAGCCCCAATGCCACTTTCTCGACGCGGGGGTCGCGCACGGCCTTGGCGCCGGGGATGGCGTTGTTGGTGAACATGGGGATCACCCGTCCGCCCATGACGCACAGCACGAACAGCATCACGTCCAGGCCCAGCGCAATGCCAGCCCAGCCCGGCACACGCAAGGCGCTCAGGGCATTCAGGTGCACCACGAGCTGGGCCAGCGAGAGCAGCACCAGCAGAGCCACAAAGAAATAGTTGCGCTTGTTGCGCGCCCGGTAGAGCGGCACACCCAGCGCCACCGCAGCCGCCAGCGGGAACGCGGCATTCACCACCGCCGCCAGCCAGCCCCAGGGCGAGAGCACCAGCACCCGGCCCGCCACCCACAGCGCCGCCAACGCCATCAGATAGCCGCCCTTGGGCGTAGGCTGGCCCGACCAATTCTGTCCGGCCGTGAGCAGAAAACCGGTCAATACGGCCAGGGTGAAGCCAAACAGCATTTCATGCGCGTGCCACATCGGCCCTTGCAGATAGGCGTACGGCAGCAGACCGCTGAACTGCAGCCCCCAGACCAGGATGGACAGCGCCGCAAAGCTGCTCGCCAGCAGATAGAAAGGGCGAAAGCCAAGGTCCCACAAGGCAAAGCGGGCCTGGCCGCGACGCGGGGGATTCTGAATCTGTAACAGTGTGGCCATGATGGAGACCGGTTGTGTTGAGGAAAGTTGCGCCTAGGGCAGCACGTAGAAGGTCGATTTTTCGTGCGTGCTTTCGTCCCGCTCGCCCACGGCGGTATGCACCACAAAATCAATCGGTAAGGTCTTGCCGCGGTACTGCGCGGCCACCTCGGCGGGCAGAGTCAGGCGAATGGGCAGTGAAGCAATGCCGGTGGCATCCACCGTCAATTGCGCATCGGACGACACGCGCAGGCTGGGCACACCGCTCGCGCTGACGCTGTAGCGCTGTGCCTGCTCCAGACCGTTCATGACCTGCAGGCGGTACACGTTCTCGATGTCGCCGCGCCCCACTTCGCGTGCCAGCGAACCGCGGTCCTTGATGACATCCACCGAGAAGCTCGTGCGCGTGGACAGGCTGAACACCAGGGCCGAGCACACCACCAACAGCAGGCTGCAGTAAATCCACACACGCGGTCTGCTGATGCGCTTGACGATCTGGCCGGCGGTGAGCTGCTGCGCGACACCGTGACCGGAGGTGTAGCGTATCAGCCCCTTGGGATAGTCCATCTTCAGCATGACCTGATCACAGACGTCGATGCAGGCGGCACAGGCAATGCACTCGTTCTGCAGCCCTTTGCGAATATCGATGCCGGTCGGGCAGACCTGCACGCACAGCGTACAGTCGATGCAGTCGCCCAGGCCCAGCGCAGCCGGGTCGGCGCCCCGTGCACGCGAACCGCGGTTTTCCCCGCGCCGCTCGTCATAGGCGATCACCATGGAATCCATGTCGATGAGCGCACTCTGGAAGCGTGCGTAAGGGCACATGTGTTTGCAGATCTGCTCACGCATGAAGCCGGCATTGCCGTAGGTGGCCAGCGCGTAGAACAGGATCCAGAACCATTCCCAGGACGACAGGGTAAAGCCCGCCAACTCGCCCAACAAACCGCGGATCGACGAGAAGTAGCCCACGAAGGTCAGACCGGTAGCCAGCGCGATGGCCATCCAGGCCAGTTGCTTGCCGCCTTTGCGCAGCAGCTTGTTGAGGCTCCAGGGTGCGGCGTCCAGACGCATGCGCGCCTGGCGGTCGCCTTCGGTGCGGCGCTCCACCCACAGGAAGATTTCGGTGTAGACCGTCTGGGGACAGGCGTAGCCGCACCACAACCGCCCGGCCACCGCAGTGAAGAAGAACAGCGCCAATGCGGCAATGATCAGCAGCACCGCCAGATAGATAAAGTCCTGCGGATGCAGCACCAGGCCCAGTACATAGAAGCGCCGCTCGGCCAGATCGAACAGCACGGCCTGCCTTCCGTTCCACTGCACCCAAGGCAGACCGTAGAAGACGATCTGCGTCACCCAAACCATCAGCCAGCGCAAGCGGGCAAACTGGCCGGTCACGGAGCGCGGATACACCTTGGCTTGCTTCTCGTACAGCGAAAAGCTGGCGTCCTCATTGCTACCCGCGTTGACCTGCAGGATGGGAATGACCTTGCGGCCTGCCAGTTCAGTTGCCATTGTCAGAACCCTTGCGGCGCCGCACAGTTCAACCGCAAGAGCCGCAGCAGGCGGACTTGGCCGGTGTCGGCGCGGGCACTTCAAACTGGTTGAACAGGATGTTGTTTTCCAGATGGATGTGGTTGATCAGGTCTTCGTGCAACTGGGCAACGCCACTGTAGAGCGCGCGCCAGGTGTTGCAGGCGCCCTGCGGTGCCTCGGCGTTGTTGGTCAGCCTCATCAGCTGTTCCAGCATGGCGCCATGCTGCGTGTGCTCTGCGCGCATCACACCTATGGGCTGTGTCACAAAGGGATTGCCGCCGGCCTTGAGCATGGGGAACAGCATGTTCTCCTCCTTCATCATGTGCGACAGCAGGTCCTGCTCGGCTTCTTCCAGCAAGGCAGCCAGTCCGGCGGGAACGCGCGGATGGTCGCGGTGCACCGCCTCCACACGCCGCGCCATGCGAATCAGTTCGGGCAACTGCTCACGGTGCACTGCGTGGTAGCGCTCCAGGATATGGTCGATCAGGCTGGACGCATCGGCCGATACCAAGATGCCATCCGGGCGCTGCAGCGCTGCCAACTCATCCATCACCGTGTCGCGGTTCAGCCCCTTGTCGGCAAGTGCCTGGGCCAGACTGACCTGGCCGCCACAACAGAAGTCCAGCTTGTATCGCCGAAAAATGGCAGTGGCGCCGGGAAGTTGGACCGCGATGTGACCAATGGCGTGCTGGTCGTCGAGGACAAACGCCTCGGTCTGGGTGCTGGGCAAACGTGCATTCATGGGGAGGCTCCTTATAAACATTCATTTAACATGAATGTATTCTATACGATATGATTCATTCAAGATGCATCTTTACTTTTCAATGGCGACACCATGCGACTGACCCAGTGGACCGACTACTCCTTGCGCGTACTCATGTACTGCGCAGCCTGTGAGCACCGCGAGCTGCCGGTGACAATCACCGAGATTGCCGACAGCCATGGCATTTCGCGCAGCCACCTGACCAAGGTGGTTCACCAGCTGGGCGCCCATGGCCTGTTGGACACCACCCGCGGTCGCGGTGGCGGCATGCGTCTGTGCAAGCCGGCAGCGCAGATCAACGTCGGCGAAGTGGTGCGCCAGACCGAGACCGATTTCGCCATGGTCGAATGCTTTGATGCGCAGACCAATCAATGCACCCTGAGCCCCCAGTGCCGCCTCAAGGGCGTGCTGCAACAGGCCACCGACAGCTACCTGGCCGTACTCGACGGCGTCACCCTGGCAGACCTGATTGCGCCAGCACCATCCCGTGCCAAGGCCACGCCGGTGGCCATGCCCGTTTCCCGCCAGGCACGCAAGGCGTAAGCAGACTGAACACTCACGTACGCGGAATCGCCTCGGACATGGCCAGTCGCTTGTAGAGTGCTGCCAGCATGTCGGACTGGGTCACGATGCCCACCACCTTGCGGTTGTCATCCACCACCGGAATATGGGCCATGCCTTTTTCCGACACATGTGCCACCAATTGCGCCACCGGCGTAGAAGGTGTTGCCGAAAACACCTGCGACGTCATGATCTGCCCCACGACTTCGGCCTTTTCCGAGGTCAGACCCGGCGTGCGCCGCAGCAGACCCTGCAGACGCATGGCCAGCCCCGCCGCCGAGGTGTCATCCATCTGGCGAAAGAAGTCCGCGACCGTGGCGATGCCTATCAGGTTGCCATAGGTATCCACCACCGGCAAGGACTTGATCTTGTGCAGCCGCAACATGTTCCAGGCCTGCTCCAGATCGGTATCGAAGTGCACCGTCATCACATCGCGCGACATGATGTCGGCGCAGGTGAGTCCCACGTGGCGGCCAAACGCATGGTCGACCGCCAGGTTGTAGATCGCCACCAGCTCGTCTTCCTGCACGTCCACAAAGGTATCCAACGTGGCCAGCGCACTGGCCAGGTCTTCATGGTCCAGCCCGGTGCGGCGCAGGGGGGCCTCGTCCTGCGTGCGGTGCAGGCTGGGCGCGGGAACCTGTGCGTGGTAGGGATAGGGTCGGCGCAAAATGAAGTTGCTCACCAGCATGGTCGTGCCCAGGGCGATGCCGATGTTGAGGACGACCTGTACCGCCAGATGGGCCATGCCGTCACCCGAATGCGGCCCATCCAGCACGATCAGCAGGGCCATGGCCGCGCCGGGCGGATGAATGCAATGCAGGCGCACCATCAGCCAGACGCTGGCAGCAATCGCCACCGCCACGGCGAGCTGCACCGGCGTGAGCCAGAGCGAGCAGACGAAGCCGACCAGGCAGGAGATCAGGTAGCTGCCCAGAATGGGCCAGGGCTGGGCCACCGGACTGTGCGGCTGCACGTACAGGATCACGATGGTGCCAGCCAGAGGCACCAGCACCCAGTGGCCGCCAGCGCCTGCGTTGACCGCATGCAGGAACACGGCGCACAACCCCATGCCCATGAACGCACCCAGTGCGTCACGCCAACGTTCGGAGTTCAACAGAATATGTATGCGGTTCAGGGCTTGCATGGGTATTGTTGGAGTTCGGACTCGGACACGCAGTGCATCGCTACACTGCGCGCATGGATTACATCGTTATCAAACTGCTGCACCAGTCTGCAGTGATTCTCTCCGGTCTGGGGTTCGCCGTGCGTGGCATGGCTTCTTTGCGGGGTGCGCAATGGACCCAGGGTCGGCTGGCCAAGACGCTGCCGCACATCGTGGACACCATCTTGCTGCTCTCCGCCCTGACCCTGGCAGGCATGCTGCGCCTCAACCCCGCACACACACCGTGGCTGCTGGCCAAGATACTGGGCCTGCTGCTCTACATCGGTCTGGGCGTGGTGGCATTGCGCGTAAAGCTGGCATGGAAGATCCGCGCCACGGCCTGGGTGCTGGCGCTGGCGGTGCTGTTCTGGATTGCCTCCGTGGCCATCCTGAAGAACCCCTGGGGTTTTCTGGTCCTCGTGCTGCCAAGCTACACCTGACACGCGTCACTCCAGAGCTACGGGAATGCCCTGTGGGTCGAATGCCAGATAACGGTGCACATCGCCTCGCTTGATGGCTTCCACCATGGCCTGCAAGGAGGTCTCCACCTGCTGGGGGTCCGGTGCGCTGTGGGCGGTACCCGACATGGCCCCGGCAAATACCAGATGCCATGTTTGTCCGAACTGCGCCGCCTCCTGCACCAGGGAGTCAAACGATGGCACTTCGTCCGGGCTTTTGTCCACGCACATGGACGGCACCAGCGCACCGCCCTGCCCTGCCTCGAAACCGGCACGCTGCTCCGCGCTGGCGTCGTCCGGCAGCTCTGCGCCAGCAAAGACAAACAGCAGCCGCTGCTGCAGGGGTTGTGCACGCGCGGCCTGCAGCAGGTCGGTGAAATGTTCGATATTCATCGGGACTCCGTTGATAAGTAGCTCACGTACTGGTCCGGCGTCGGCCTGACACGCGCCGCCTTGGCGCGCTGGGCCGTGCCCACACTCAGAAAACAAATGGCATGGTCGCGGGCACCCAATCCAAACAGGCTGCGCAGGCTGGATGACTTCAGGGCCTTGCCGCTGGTCAGGGCGGAGGCAAAGCCCAGCGCGGTGGCCATCAGCAGCATGTTCTGCACGGCGCACCCGGCGGAGACCACGCGCTCGAGCAGATCGATCTCTGCATCACCACGCGCGTCTTCCACCACCAGCATCAGCAGCAAGGGCGCACGCATCGCCTTGTCGCGCGCTTGCTGCAACTGCTCCGGCAGTGCTGCAGGATCGCGCTCGGCCAGCGCATCGGCAAATGCGGTACCCAAAGCGGCCCGCTCTGACTCAGCAATGACGACCAGACGCCAGGGCAGCAACTGCCCATGGTCCGGCGCATGCGCTGCGGCTTCCAGTATGCGCACGAGTTGATCCGCATCGGGTCCAGGCGCCATCAGCCGCTTGGGCAATATGGTCTGGCGCGACTGCAATAGTTGGGAAAGCAAACCGGCAATGTCAGGCATCCGCACTCCTTCAAAACGCATGGTGCAGCCCGATTGTCACTGCACCAGAGGCGAATCCGCAGAGTTCAGTTCAACACCTTCCACCAGGGCCTGCCCCACCAGCAGGCTCATGTACTGGTGCAGCGCCTTGGCACGCGATTGCATGGCCAGCTGCGCCGCCACGCGCTCGCGCACTTCGTCGTAATCCAGCGTGCGTCCATCGCGGCGCTCCAGCACGTCGATGATGTGAAAGCCATAGCGGCTGTGGATGAGGCGTGGCTGCACGCCCAGGCCCACGGGTGTCTCCGTCTGGAAGAACAGCACCTGCGCCAGCTCCGGCGCGCAGTCGTCCGGCCCCACCCAACCCAGGTCACCGCCCTGGGTGCTGGTCGGGCAGTTGGACAGTTCGGCGGCCAGCTTGCCAAACAGGTCCACCGGCACGTTCTTGCCCAGCAGGCTGATCAGCGCCTTTTCCGCATGCACCGTGAGCGCCTGCACATTCACACCGGCGGTCACCGCAAACAGGATGTGGCGCATGTGCACCGCCTGCCCCACCACGAACTGCGACTGACGCGCCTCGAAGTAGCGTCGGCATTCCTGCGCAGTGGGTTGTGGCACCTGCACCGCGGCATCCACCATGGACTCCAGCACCGCGCGCTCGGCGTCATCCAGCTCCGGCGCAGTGAGCACGGCCTTGCGTGGCAGCAGACCGGCCTGCACGGCCTGCTGGCGCAGCAGTTCGGTATAGGCGCGCTCGCGCAGGGTGTCTTCGTCGGGGCGGTTGCCGGGCGTATGCAATGTGATGCCGTTGATGGCGGCCACCGGCTGTGCGCTGGCAGCTTCTGCCGCTTGATTGGCCTTGGCGCCGCAACCGCAGGTGCCTGTGCCGCCGCAGCCGTGGGTGCTTGCTTGGGAGGTGTTCATGTTGCTGTCCTACTCATTGGGTTGATGGGTTGCTGGTGTTTGCATGCTTGCTTGGGGGGTGGCCGGTGTCAGCGGGGTGGGCGTTTCCGTCCGTGTCCCCCGGCCTACGGCCTCCTCCTTTACCTACCGGAAACGCCCACCCCGCTGCCATCTGCAGCCGGCGGCGTTGGCACGCGATGACTCCAATACCTCGTGTGCCAACCACCTCGCTGGACATAGGTCGGCATGGCACTCCGTTCCCGCAGGTAAAGGAGGAGGCCGAAGGCCGGGGGACACGGAAGGAACGGAGTGCCATGCCGGCCTGTGTCTGGACGCAATGCAAGCAAACAAACAAGGACTTCATGTCACTTCAACGTTCAGCGAGCACTACGGCTCAATGGCTCACGCTCCACCAGCCCCACGCGTCGGCTGCGCACCAGCTGGTAAGGACGCACCAGATACGCCGCAGCACCAAAGCCACTCCACACATGCACCAGACGGGTAAACGGAAAGACCAGAAAGATGGTCATGCCCAGGAACATGTGCAGCTTGAACACGATGCTGGCCTCTGCCAACAGCTCTGGCGCACCGGCGCGGAAGGTCACGATGTGTTGTGCCCAGCCGGCCAGCTTCATCATCATGCTGCCATCCAGATGCTCCGCCGACAGCGGGATGGTGGCCAGGCCCAGTGCCAGTTGCAGCCACAGCAGCACCAGCAGCACGATGTCACTGGTCTTGGAGTTGATGCGGATGCGCTCGTCGCTCAGGCGGCGGTGCAGCAGCAGGCTCACGCCGATGAAGCCCAGCACCCCAAACGCACCACCAGACACCATGGCCATGATCTGCTTGTTGCCGGCGCTGATGAAGGGCTCATAAATGAAGTGGGGTGTGAGCATGCCCACGGTGTGGCCCATCAGCAGGAACAGCACGCCGACGTGGAAGAGGTTGCTGCCCCAGCGCAGCTGGCCTGCACGCAGCAGCTGCGAAGAGTCGCTCTTCCAGGTGTACTGGTCGCGGTCGAAGCGGACCAGGCTGCCCAGCAGAAAGATGGTCAGACAGATGTACGGGTAGTAGCCGAACAGCAGGTTGTCGAGGTAGGTCATACGGGTGCTCCTTGGGTTTGCGAGGCGGCTGCCTTGCGCACAAAGTGCAGAGGCTGCGCTTCTCCGGGTTTGGACTGTCCTTTGGTGCTGCAGCCATCAAAGGCCTCCGGCTCCTGCCAGACGTCGTCCATGGCTTCGTCCGCCACAATGGGCACGGCCTGCACGCGCTGGCCGCACAGTTCCAGCACCGCGGCCACCGGTGCGGCATACGGGCTGCCACGCTGCAGCAGTGCGCTGAAGATGGCGGTGAGGATGTGCGCCATTTCGCCCAGAAAATCCGCTGCCAGTTTAGCCGGTTGGGTGGAGGCAAACTCCAGCACCACACACAGGTGGTCGGGCAACTCTTCGGGCGCCATGAACAGGCCGGACTTCTCATAGGTCTGCATCAGATCGATCATGGCCGGCCCGCGCTCGCGCGAGTCACCATGGATGTGCTCAAACATATGCAGCGAGGTGGCACGGCCCCGGTCAAAGGTTTCCACATAGCGTGCTTCCACGTCCATGGGGTCCATGCGATTGAGCTCTGCAGCCAAGGCGTGCAGCTCCTCGCGCCGCGCGGCAGGAATGGCGGCCTCCTGGTCAATGGCCTGCATCAGCTCACTCAGATGGCTGCGCAGGGTGGCGTCCGGATAGCCCAGCAACAGAGCCAGGGCACGCAGGGAATAGCGGTTGTCTTTCATGGCAGGCTCCTTAGACCATGGATTTGATGGGGATGGTTCTTGGCTTGGTTCCGCCAAATAGACTGGTCTCGGAGGCTCCATCGGAGCAGCCGTTGCCAAACGAGAAGCCACAGCCACCGCGCAGATCAAAGGCGTTCTCTGCGTACTCGCGGTGCGAAGTCGGAATCACGAAGCGGTCTTCGTAGTTGGCGATGGCCATGATCTGGTACATCTCCTCCACCTGCGCCACGGTCAGACCGGTTTGCTCCAGCACGGCCAGGTTCTGTTCCTGGTCCACATGCTTGCTGCGCTGGTAGGCACGCATGGCCAGCATGCGCTCCAGGGCGCGCACCACGGGCTGGGTGTCGCCAGCGGTAAGCAGATTGGCCAGGTACTGCACCGGGATGCGCATCTGCGCGATGTCAGGAATCTCGCCGTTCACGCCAATGTGGCCGGCATTGGCTGCGGAGGTAATGGGCGAGAGCGGCGGCACATACCAGACCATGGGCAGCGTGCGGTACTCAGGATGCAGCGGCAGCGCCACCTTCCAGTCCACCGCCATCTTGTAGACCGGGCTGTTGCGGGCGCCAGCCAGCCAGGTTTCCGGAATGCCGTCCTTGCGCGCCTGCTCGATCACCTTGGGGTCATGGGGGTTGAGGAAGATGTCCAGTTGCGCCTGGTACAGGTCCTTCTCGTCCTTGACGCTGGCAGCTTCGGCAATGCGATCGGCGTCATACAACACCACGCCCAGATAGCGGATGCGGCCCACGCAGGTTTCCGAACACACCGTGGGCTGACCGGCTTCGATGCGCGGATAGCAGAAGATGCACTTCTCGGCCTTGCCGCTCTTCCAGTTGTAGTAGATCTTCTTGTAGGGGCAGCCCGAGACGCACATGCGCCAGCCGCGGCACTTGTCCTGGTCGATCAGCACGATGCCGTCGTCTTCGCGCTTGTAGATGGAGCCGCTGGGGCAGGACGCCACGCAGGCCGGGTTCAGGCAGTGTTCGCACAGGCGCGGCAGGTACATCATGAAGGTGTTCTCGAACTGGCCGACCATGTCCTTTTGCACCTGGTCGAAGTTGGCCAGGTTGGCGTCCTTGCTGCGCTTGCTGAATTCGCCGCCCAGGATTTCCTCCCAATTGGGGCCCCACTCGATTTTCTCCATGCGCTTGCCGGTGATCAGGCTGCGCGGACGGGCGGTGGGTGCGTGCTTGGTCTCGGGTGCCGACTGCAGGTGGTCGTAGTCGAAGGTGTAGGGTTCGTAGTAGTCGTCAATCTGCGGCATGTTGGGGTTGGAGAAGATGCGCATGAGCAGCTTCCACTTGCCGCCCTGGCGCGGCTCGATGGAGCCGTCGGCCTTGCGAACCCAGCCTCCGTTCCATTTGTCCTGGTTTTCCCACTCCTTGGGGTAGCCAATGCCGGGCTTGGTCTCCACGTTGTTGAACCAGGCGTACTCCATGCCGGGGCGGCTGGTCCAGACGTTCTTGCAGGTGACCGAACAGGTGTGGCAACCGATGCACTTGTCCAGGTTCAGCACCATGGCGATTTGGGCGCGTATTTTCATGTTGTGTACTCCTCAGGCCTGGATAGTTGCGGGGGCTTCGCCGTCGAGCCAGTCGATCTTGCGCATCTTGCGCACCACCACGAACTCGTCGCGGTTGGTACCGATGGTTCCGTAGTAGTTGAAGCCGTAGCTGAACTGCGCGTAGCCGCCGATCATGTGCGTGGGCTTGGTCACAATACGGGTCACCGAGTTGTGGATGCCGCCGCGTGTGCCGGTGATTTCTGCGCCGGGGGTGTTGATGATCTTCTCCTGCGCGTGGTACATCAGCACCATGCCCGGATTCACCCGCTGGCTCACCACCGCACGGGCCGCAATGGCGCCGTTGGTGTTGAAGAGTTCCACCCAGTCGTTGTCGACGATGCCGGCCACCTTGGCGTCATCCTCGCTCAGCCAGATCACCGGGCCGCCCCGGTTGAGCGTGAGCATCATCAGGTTGTCGGTGTAGGTGCTGTGGATGCCCCACTTCTGGTGCGGCGTGATGAAGTTCAAGGAGATTTCCTTGTTGCCATTGGGCTTGCGGTCCATGATGTCGCCCACGGTCTTCAGGTCCACCGGCGGACGGTAGCTGGTCAGCCCTTCGCCAAAGGCAATCATCCACGGATGGTCCAGGTAGAAGTGCTGGCGACCGGTCAGGGTGCGCCATGGGATCAGCTCATGCACATTGGTGTAGCCCGCGTTGTAGGAGACGGTCTCACTCTCGATGCCGCTCCAGGTCGGGCTGGAGATGATCTTGCGCGGCTGCGCCTGGATGTCGCGGAAGCGGATCTTCTCGTCCTCGCGGTGGATGGCCAGGTGCGTATGGTCGCGTCCGGTGATTTTGCTCAGCGCCTCCCAGGCTTTCACTGCCACGTGACCGTTGGTCTCGGGGGCGAGCTGCAGCACCACTTCGCAGGCGTCAATATCGCTCTCGATCTTGGCCATGCCCTTGGTGACACCTTCGGCATGCACACGGCCATTGAGATCACCCAACTGTTTGACTTCGGTCTTGGTGTCCCAGCCTATGCCCTTGCCGCCATTGCCAACCTTGTCCATCAACGGCCCTAAGGCGGTGAAGCGTTTGAAGGTGTTGGGGTAGTCGCGCTCAATCACCGCAATCTGCGGCGCCGTCTTGCCGGGGATCAGGTCGCACTCGCCGCGCTTCCAGTCTTTCACGCCAAAGGGCTGGGCCAGTTCGGAGGGCGTGTCGTGCATCAGCGGCGTGAGCACCACTTCCTTCTCCACACCCAGATGGCCCACGCAGACCTTGCTGTAGGCTTCGGCAAAGCCCTTGTAGATTTCCCAGTCGCTCTTGCTCTGCCAGGCCGGGTCCACCGCGGTGGACAGCGGGTGGATGAAGGGATGCATGTCGCTGGTGTTGAGGTCGTTCTTCTCGTACCAGGTGGCCGTGGGCAGCACGATGTCGGAATACAGGCAGGTGGTGCTCATGCGGAAGTCCAGCGTGACCAGCAGGTCCAGCTTGCCTTCGGGCGCATCCTTGTGCCATTGCACTTCGGCGGGCTTCGCATCGTCCTTGCCGAGGTCCTTGCCCTGCACACCGTGGGTGGTTCCCAGCAGGTGCTTCATGAAGTATTCATGGCCCTTGCCGCTGGAGCCCAGCAGGTTGGAGCGCCAGACAAACATGTTGCGCGGCCAGTTGGCAGGGTGGTCCGGGTCTTCACAGCTCATCTTGAGCGAGCCGTCCTTGAGGGACTGGACCACATAGTCCTTGGGGTCCATGCCGGCTGCGGTGGCGTCCTTGACCACCTGGAAGGAATTGGTCTGCAGTTGCGGCGCGCTGGGCAGCCAGCCCATGCGTTCGGCGCGCACGTTGTAGTCGATCAGGCTGCCACCGTATTTGCTCTTGTCGGCCAGCGGCGAGAGGATTTCCTCCACACCCAGTTTCTCGTAGCGCCACTGGTCGGTGTGGGCGTAGAAGAAGCTGGTGCTGTTCATCTGCCGGGGTGGGCGCACCCAGTCCAGGGCAAAGGCCAGTGCGGTCCAGCCGGTTTGCGGGCGCAGTTTTTCCTGGCCCACGTAATGGGCCCAGCCGCCGCCGCTCTGGCCTATGCAGCCGCACATCATCAGCATGTTGATGATGCCGCGGTAGTTCATGTCACTGTGGTACCAGTGATTCATGGCCGCACCGATGATGACCATGGACTTGCCCTGGGTCTTATCGGCGTTGTCGGCAAACTGGCGCGCCACGGCAATCACCTGGTCGCGCTTGACGCCGGTGATCTTCTCCTGCCAGGCGGGGGTGTAGGGCACGTCGTCGTCGTAGTTGAGGGCGGCGTTCTCACCGGGGATGCCACGGGCCACGCCGTAGTTGGCCACGGTCAGATCAAACACAGTGGCGATCAGCGCATAGCGTTCTTCGCCGGCCTTGCCCAGCTTGATGCGACGCACCGGCACCTTGCGCACCAGAATGTCGTCCACCGCCTGGCCCTGCTTGTTGGCGCTGAAGTTGGGTGTATCGATGCCACCAAAGTACGGGAAGCCCACGTCGCCCACTTCGTAGTCAGGCTGCGCGCCCTCCATCAGGCTGAGCTTGAGCCGTACGTCGCTGCCATTGCGTGCTTCCTTGTCTTCCAGATTCCATTTGCCCACGTCGGCGCGGCCTTCGGCGCCCCAGCGGAAACCAATGGAACCGTTGGGCACCACGACCTTATCGTTCTCGTCCAGCGCCAGCGTCTTCCACTCAGGATTGTTGGCCTGACCCAGCTTGCCGTTGAAGTCACTGGCACGCAGATAGGCGCCGGGCACCAACACGGTACGGCCATCCGGCAGCTTGCGCTCTTCGAGCTGCACGAGGTTGGGCATGTCGGTGTAGCGGCGCACGTAGTTATCAAAGTACTGAGATCGATAGCCCCCCTGTGCGCCTTGCGGCGCCTTCCCCCCAAGGGGGACGGACTCGCTTGGGGCGGCCCGGCGCTCGTCCCGCTCGCCGAAGTAGAACTCCTTGAGGATCACATGGCCCATGGCCATGGCCACAGCGGCATCGGTGCCTTGCTTGGGGTGCATCCACAGGTCGGCCAGCTTGCTGATCTCGGCATAGTCGGGCGTGATGGCCACCGTCTTGGCGCCCTTGTAGCGCACCTCGGTGAAGAAGTGGGCATCCGGTGTGCGCGTCTGCGGCACGTTGGAGCCCCAGGCGATGATGAAGGTGGAGTTGTACCAGTCGGCCGACTCCGGCACGTCGGTCTGCTCACCCCAGACCTGCGGGCTGGCCGGTGGCAGGTCGCAATACCAGTCATAGAAGCTCATGCACACGCCACCGATCAGGCTCAGGTAGCGGCTACCGGCGGCATAGCTCACCATGCTCATGGCGGGAATGGGCGAGAAGCCGATCACGCGGTCCGGGCCGTATTTCTTGGCGGTGTAGACGTTGGCGCTGGCGATGAGCTGGTTCACTTCATCCCAGGTGCTGCGCACAAAGCCACCCAGGCCACGCTGCTTGACCCACTGGCTGCGCGCATCGTTGTTCTCCACGATGCTGGCCCAGGCATTCACCGGGTCCTTGGCGACAGCCAGCGCCGCACGCCATTGCGTAAGCAGGCGGGCACGCACCATGGGGTATTTGACGCGGTTGGCGCTGTACAGGTACCACGAGTACGACGCGCCACGGGCACAGCCACGGGGTTCGTGGTTGGGCAAGTCGGCGCGGGTGCGGGGGTAGTCGGTCTGCTGGGTTTCCCAGGTGACGATGCCACCCTTGACGTAGATCTTCCACGAGCAGGAACCAGTGCAGTTCACGCCATGGGTGCTGCGCACGATCTTGTCGTGTGCCCAGCGGTCGCGGTAGGCGTCTTCCCAGGTGCGGTCTTCACCGGTGGTGACGCCGTGGCCGTCGGAAAAGCTTTCTTTGGGGGCCGAGAAGTGGCTCAGGCGGTCCAGGAAGTGGCTCATTGTGTTCTCCAGTTTGAATACGGGTTTGCGGTCTTGTTGTTCATGGGTGTGACTGCCTTTGCATGCCTGCTTGGGGGGTGGCCGGTGTCAGCGGGGTGGACGTTTCCGTCCGTGTCCCCCGGCCTTCGGCCTCCTCCTTTACCTACCGGAAACGCCCACCCCGCTGCCATCGGCTGCGAACAGTGTTGGCGTGCGATGGCTTCAATCCCTTGTGTGCCTACCACCTCGCTGGACGCAGGCCGGCATGGCACTCCGTTCCTGTAGGTAAAGGAGGAGGCCGAAGGCCGGGGGACACGGAAGGAACGGAGTGCCATGCCGGCCTGTGTCCTCCCTGAGGAGGTGCCAAAGAGAAGCGCGTTCATGGATTCTTGAACTCCGAATCCGCCCGCAGATAGAACCACCAGTTGAGTACCAGGCACAGCGCATAGAACACCGCAAAGCCGTACATGGCAATCTGTGGCGTACCGGCCTTGATCTGCGCACCGATCACCACCGGCGCAATGAAGGCACCGTATGCGGCAATGGCCGAGGTCCAGCCCAGTACCGGGCCCGCCTGGGTGCGGTCAAAGATCACACCGATGGTGCGGAAGGTCGAACCATTGCCGATGCCGCTGGCCGTGAACAGCACGATGAACAGCGCCATGAACGGCATGAAGTACTGCTCAGGTGTGGCCGAACCGTAAGCCAGCAACATCACATAGCCCACCGCCACCGATGCCAACACCATCACTGCAGAGATGGCCTGCGTCACGATGGAGCCGCCCACCTTGTCGGAAATCCAGCCGCCCACAGGCCGCACCAGCGCGCCCACGAACGGGCCGATCCAGGCATAGGTCAGTGCAGACGGTGCATGCGGGTTCTTCAGGGTGTGCTGCATCACGCCGGCGGCATCGGGCACGTGGCTGATACCGAAGATCACGGTGATGGACAGCGGCAGCGCCATGGAGAAGCCGATGAAGGAGCCGAAGGTCACGATGTAGAGCAGCGTGAGCGACCATGTGTGCTTGTTGCGAAAAATAGCAAACTGCTTGGCGATGTTGTCCTTCATGGCGCCGAAGGCGGCCAGTCTCATCACCATCAGCGTGCTGACCACGATCAGCGGCATGGCGATCCACATGTTGAGCACGCCAAGGCCCGTGGGTGCGGGCAGGTACAGGTACAGGCCCAAGCCAGCGGGAACAAACGACAGGGTGTAGAGCCAGATGATCTTGATGAAGGCCGCAATCGTTCCGCCCGCATCGGGTGTGACCGTCTTGAGGTTGTTCATGCCGAAGAAGCACAGCACCGACAGCGGCACCAACGACAGCAGCCAGGCAAAGCCGGCGTTCTGTATCCAGGTGGGCGTACCGGCGGCAATCTTGCCGAAGATCCAGCCACTGTCCTTCACCAGCACCATGGAGTCACCGCCCATGCCGCCGAAGATGCTCAGCGTCATCACCAGCGGAATGACGATCTGCATGGTGGTCACGCCAAAGTTGCCCAGGCCGGCATTCAGCCCCAGTGCCGTGCCCTGCAGGCGCTTGGGGAAGAAGGTGCTGATGTTGGACATGGAGCTGGCAAAGTTGCCGCCGCCCACGCCCGACCACAGCGCCATCAGCTGGAAGGCCCAGAGCGGCCACTCCTTGTGCTGCAACACCAGGCCGGTGCCCAGCGCAGGCGCGAGCAACATGGCGGTGGTGAGGAAGATGGTGTTGCGGCCACCGGCCACGCGGATCAGGAAGGACGCCGGAATGCGCATGGTGGCGCCAGCCAGCCCGGCGATGGCCGTGAGCGAGAACAGCTCAGGCTGGGTGAACGGAAAGCCCAGGTTGAGCATCTGCACGGTGATGATGCCCCACATGCCCCAGATGGCGAAGCCGCACAGCAGGGCCGGCACCGAGAGCCAGAGGTTGCGGTAGGCGATCTTCTTGCCCGTGGACTCCCAGAATTGTTCGTCTTCGGGGCGCCAGTCGGCGATGTCTGCGCCGGTATGTGCTTGGGTTGTCATAACTGCTTTCGTGGAGATAAATCAGGTGTGGGCTGGCAGGGAGCGGTCGTTCTTGCCCATGACTTCGCTGCCACGCACTTCGGTGCGGTACATCCAGATCAGCGAGACCCAGACCACGCCATACATCAGCATGAAGGCGCTGGAGCGGATGCCGGTGAGGTCCATCAGCGCACCGAACAGAATGGGCAACACAAAGCCACCCAAGCCACCGGCCAGGCCGACGATGCCGCTGATGGTGCCGATGTTGTGGGAGTAGTCGTCGCTGATGTACTTGAAGACGCTGGCCTTGCCGAAGGCAAAGGCGATGCCCAGGATGAACATCAGCGCGGTGAACAGGTAGACGTTGAGGCCGATGTGGAAGGTCTTCAGGCCGTTGACGGTGGCGATGCTGAAATCGGTCTGCGGATAGCTCAGCAGGAACAGGCAGATCCAGCTCACCCACAGCACCCACCAAGTCACACTGTGGGCACCGTACTTGTCAGACAGCACACCGCCAAAGGCGCGCAGCACGCCACCGGGCAGCGAGAAGCAGGCAGCCAGCAAGGCGGCCACGCGAATGTCCAGACCGAACTCGCCCACGTAGTACTGCACCATCCACAGGGCCAGCGCCACGTAGCCGCCGAACACGATGCTGTAGTACTGGCAGTACTTGACCACCTTGGGGTCCTTCAGCGCCTTGAGCTGGTCACTGAACGTCAGTGTGTGGGGCACCAGGTGGCTGGGGTCGCTGTAGCTGAACAGCCAGAACAAAATCAATGTGCCCAGCATGATGGCCGCATAGACCTGCGGCACCATGGTCCAGCCAAAGGCCACCAGCAGCACCGGTGCAATGAACTTGTTGACCGCCGAGCCGGAATTGCCGGCACCGTAAATGCCCATGGCCGTGCCCTGACGGTTCTTGGGGAACCAGCGCGCCACATAAGGTGTACCCACCGAGAAGGACCCCCCCGCCAAGCCGACAAACAGGCCAATGGTCAGAAAGTGCCAGTAGGCCGTGGCGTAGCCCATCATCCAGATCGCAGGCACGGTGATGGCCATCAGCGTGGCCATGACGATGCGTCCGCCAAAACGGTCGGTCCAGATGCCCAGGGGCACGCGGATCAGCGAACCAGTGAGCACCGGCGTGGCCATCAACAAGCCGAACTGGGTGGAGTTGAGGTCCAGCATCTTCTTGATCGGAATGCCGATGACGCCGAACATCATCCAGACCATGAAGCAGACCGTGAACGACAGCGTGCTGACGATCAACACCGACCATGCACGTTTTGCGTTTCTGATTTCCGTAGCCATGATTGCTCCTTGAGATGGTCATGACTTTCGTTGTTCAGCCCGCTTTTGAACATCCTCCCTTGGCACAGCGCACGGGCGCAAAACGAACTAGGGCGCCACATGGCGCCCTAGTTCCGAAGTAGTAGTGCCCGGTCAAAAGCGGCACTGTCTGATCTGTATCAACCCCAACCGCGTGCCGCTGCGTATATCGCCACCTGGACCCGTGAGCTCAGATTGAGCTTGCGAAAAATGTGCTGCACATGCACCTTGACCGTGGTCTCGGCAATGTCGAGTGCACGGGCAATGCCCTTGTTACTGTCGCCGCGTGCGATCAGCACTAGGATCTCGCGCTCGCGTGCCGACAGCGACTCCAGGGTGACGTCCTCTGCCAAGGGCTGCGGCTGCAAGGCTGGCGTGCTGGCCGCGCTCTCGGGAGCAGGGGCCTTGGAGCGAAAGGCCGTAACGAACTTGGTCATCATGTCCGGGCTGATGACGCATTCACCGGCCAGCACCTTCTCGATGGAGTCGCAGAGCTGTTCGGTCTCCACGGTCTTGAGCAGATAGCCGTCGGCACCGGCCAGCATGGCAGCGGCCAGGTCTTCCTCGTTCTCGCTCACGGTGAGCATCAGGATGCGCACGCCGGCATAGGCGTCCTTGAGTGCCGGGATGCCATCGATGCCGCGCACACCCGGCAGATGGTTATCCAGCAGGATGACATCGGGCACGTCGGTGCAGCAACGCAGCGCCTCGCCCATGTCACCGGCCTGACCGGCCAGGCGGAAGCGCCCGTCCTGCGACAGCAGCGCTACCAGTCCGCGCCGGAAAAGCGTGTGGTCATCGATGACCAGCAGTTTGATGGGGTTCATGGTCGGTATTGTCGGTGCTCGGTTCTTCATCCTGATAATCATGGCCCCATTCCCGCCAACCGGGCCCGAACAGTTCCACCGGATGCTGCGTCCGATCCGAGCCGTTGCCGCACAGCATGTTGTCCGCTGCACAGTAGCGGTCACAGCCCCAGCACAGGCGATCGGGATTGGCGGGGTTGTCAGGAAAACGTTTTTTGACCGGCATAGGTTGTCCGAAAAAGTGAGGGGAAAAAAGGTTGGACTATTCGGTGGCCATCTGGATGGATGCAAGCTCCTCTGCATCCAGCGACAGGCCGCCCGCGTTGGCGCCAGATACGGGATGGGCCGGCAAGGTCAGCTGCACCGTCGTGCCTTGCCCCAGTTCGGACCGCACCTGCACGGTGGCCCCGATGCGGCTGGCACGCTCCTGCATGATCTTCATGCCCACGTGGGTGCTCTGACGGTCGCGGATCTCTGGACCGAAGCCGCGGCCATCGTCGCGCACCACAAACCGCCACTCTTCTCCCTTGGTGACATCCAGATACACCTGTGTGGCCTGGGCATGCTTGCGCACATTCGACAATGCCTCCTGCACCACGTGCAGCACCTGGACCTGCACGTCCGCCGGCAGCGGTATGCCCTGGCCGCTGACCTGGAAGTGGGTGGTCATTCCGGTCTGGTGCTTGAACTTTTGCAGGGTCTCCTGCAGCGCCGCTTCCACGTCGCCGGTATTGGTACGGGTGCGGAAATGCACCAGCAGCTCACGCACGTCGTTGATGCTCTCGCGCAGACCGGTGTCCAGTTCATCCAGTGCTGTCTGCACCTTCTCCTGCTGCGCATTGCGCGAGGCATTGCGCAACAGCTGCACCTGGATCTTGAGGAATGATAGTGACTGGGCAATGGAGTCGTGCAGCTCGCGGGCCAGCAGTGCGCGCTCTTCACCGACCGCAGCCTCACGCTCCAGCGCCGCTGCCCGCAAACTCTCCAGACCGCTGGCCAGATGGCTGGCCAAGGCGTCCAGCAGGTCCTTCTCTTCCGAACTCAGCTCCACACTGCTGCGAAAGAACAGGTCGATTTCTCCCAGCAAGCGCTGCTGCAGCCGCACCGGGACGCTGACGATGTTTACGTACCCCGCACGCGCGCAGGCACGCATGGGGGAGGCCTCGTGCTCGACAATGGGGATGACGCGGGTACGCGCATCCGGCTTCAGGTTGCCACAGGCGCAGGCGCCTGCCAGCAAGCTGCGTTCGGCCTCCAGCATTTCGTGCGGAAAGCAGTCCGATGCCAGCATCAGGTAGCGCTGGTTGGCCTCATCCGACCAGCGCACCGCCACTGCGTCCGCACCCACCACCGCACGTACGCGCTTGGCAAAGCCGCGCGACAGCTCTTCGATGCTGGCAGCGCTGGCCGAAAACGCGCTGATCTCATAGAGCGATTCCAGCCGTGCACGCTGTGCCTCGATGTGCTGCGTCTTGACCTTGACCTGGGTCTCCAGCCCCTCGTACAAGCCTTGCAGTTCGGCGGCCATGCCATTGAAGCCGCTGGCCACCTGGCCAAACTCATCATCGGTATCCACCTCCACACGTGCGGCAAAGTTACCGGACTGGATGCTGCGCAAGGCCTGCTGCAGACTCTCCAGCGGATTGATGACGTAAAGGTACCCGGTGTAGAGCATGATGACCGCGCCAGCAATCGCCAGCGCCATCATGACGAACTGGAACAAATTGAGAATGGCCGTCAACCGCGAGAGCTGCTGCTCGATGGCGGTCACCAGCTTGTCGACTGCCGCCACCGTCTCGGAGGTTGCCGCCAAGGACTGCTCTACATCGGGCGGGTTCTCCCCCATCCAGATGCTGCGGTTGGTCGCCCAGTGCGACTGGACATCGCGAAAGCGCGCGCCCACCTCGTCGTTGAGGGGCATGAACAGCGGCCGAGCTGGATCACCGGCCTTGAGCAGGGCCAGGCTGCGACTGAATTCATTGACCAGGTCCGCCACCGCCTTTTCGGAATGTTTGGACTGTGCCGTGCTGTTGAGGCGCCAGATCTGCATGCGCATGCGGCCTGCCTCGTTGACCGCCGCAGCCCCCCCTTCCAGCTGCCAGGTGACCCACAGCGTCAGGCCGATGGACAACAGCGCAATGATCAGCAGCACCGACCCGATGGTGACCAGTTTGGTGGAGAGCGAATGCCGTCTTTGCATGGCCATAGACTAACCGCCGTTCTTCTCGGATTCAAGGAAATCGTGTGCTTACTTCCGATAGCTGCTCCGGGTAGTGCCAAAGAGGTATGTCCATGGCGGGCCTTTGCGACTAGATTCCAAAGCATATAAAAAATGCCTGGCTGGTCAGACCACACTGTGGATAGGGGAACTGAAGTGAACATGTTTATGAATCTGAAGATTGGAGCGCGCCTGTCCATCGGCTTTGGCGCCTTGATCGTGATGATGCTTGTGATGGTGGCGGTGGGACTCATGCGCTTTTCTGAGGTCAACACGGTCAACAGCCGCATCATCGAAAAGGACTGGGTCAAGGCCGAAGCGGCCAACGTGATCAATGCAACTACGCGTGCCAATGCACGCTACACCATGGAGCTGCTGATTTCCGACCCGGTGCATGTCGCCCGGATCAAGCAATCCATCGAAGCCAACAAGCAGGTCATCAACGCAGCACTGGACACACTCACGCAACTGGTCCAGCTCCCCGAAGGCAAGGCTTTGCTGGAAACGCTGGTGCAGCGCCGCAAGGCCTACGTGGCCTCCTTTTCCAAGGTTGCCGCCCAGGTGGACGCCGGTGACAAGGATGCGGCCATCGTCACCATGACCAGCGAAACCCTGCCGGCCCTGGATGCGTTGCAGGAGCCCATCGTGGCCCTGACGGAGCTGCAGAAGAAGATCGTGACCAACAGCAGCACCGAGGTGCGTGAGCGCATCCAGTCGGCCACTGTGTTGCTGCTGCTCCTGGGCGCCTCGGGCTTGCTGGCAGGCAGCCTGTTTGCGTGGTTCACCACACGGTCCATCACGCGCCCCATCTACGAGGCGGTACACATTGCGCGCACAGTGGCGGCCGGCGACCTGACCTGCGAGGAACAGGCCTACTCCAAGGATGAGTGCGGGCAGTTGCTGCAGTCCCTGCAGGACATGAACAACAGCCTGATTCACATCGTCAACCAGGTGCGCAACGGCACCGAGTCCATGGCCATCGCCACCCATGAGATTGCCGATGGCAATACCGATCTGTCATCACGCACGGAAGAGCAGGCCAGCGCACTGGAGCAGACGGCCGCATCCATGGAAGAGCTGGCCTCCACGGTCAAACAGAACTTCGAATCCGGCAGGCACGCCAATCAGCTGGCCGAGTCGGCGGCGCAGGTGGCCGCCAAGGGTGGTACCGTGGTGGGCCAGGTGGTGCAGACCATGGAGGCCATCAATACCTCCTCCCGCAAGATATCCGACATCATCGGTGTGATTGATGGCATTGCCTTTCAGACCAACATCCTGGCCCTCAATGCTGCGGTGGAAGCGGCACGCGCCGGTGATCAGGGCCGTGGCTTTGCGGTCGTGGCATCGGAAGTGCGCTCGCTTGCCGGTCGCAGCGCCACCGCTGCCAAGGAGATCAAGAGCCTGATCACCAGTTCGGTTGGCAATGTCAGCGAGGGATGCAAGCTGGTCGAGCAGGCTGGCAGCACCATGGACGAGATCGTGGTGCATGTGCGGCGCGTGGCGGACCTGATGGGCGAGATCACGGCCGCCAGCCGCGATCAGACTTCCGGTATCGAACAGGTCAATCAGGCCATAGGCCAGATGGACACCGTCACGCAGCAGAACGCTGCGCTGGTGGAAGAGGCCGCCGCAGCGGCACAGTCATTGGAGCACCAGGCCCGCACGCTGGTGCAATCGGTGAGCGTATTCAAGCTCGGTGCACGCGCAGCCACTGCGTTGCCGCTGCACCTGCCGCGCCTGCTGCGGGCCTGAGCCTGGTAGCGGATCTATTTGCAGGCAGTTACCTTGGGATCGGTCACGCCCTTGCACAGCTCTTCCTTCTTGATGTGGCCAGCCTTGACCACCACATCCAGATTGGCTTGTGTCACAGGGATGGGCTTCAAGAAGATGGACTTGAGCGTCACCTTCTTCTCACCACCCGCCCAATCCACGGCACCGGTCACCGGCTTGCCCGCACCCAGCTCTACTGCGGCACGTGCTGCAGCCACTCCCAGGTCAGCAGAGTTCTTCCACACCGACACGGTCTGTGTACCCAGCGCCACGCGGTTCAGCGCAGCCAGGTCGCCATCTTGTCCTGAGACCGGAATGCCTTGCAGACCCTTGGCAGTCAACGCGGCAACCACACCACCGGCCATGCCGTCGTTCTGCGCAATCACGGCGTCCACCTTGTTGCCGTTCTTGGTCAGAATCTGTTCCATGTTCTTCTGGGAATTCTGCGGATTCCAGTCCGCGGTGTACTCCTCACCCACAATCTTCACGTCGCCGCGCTTGAGGTAGGGCTCCAGCACCTCCTGCGTGCCCTCGCGCAAAAAGGCGGAGTTGGCATTGCCCACGTCGCCCTTGATGATGGCGTAGTTGCCCTTGGGCTTCACGGCCAGCACCGCACGCGCAAGCATGCGGCCCACTTCCTTGTTGTCGAAGGTGATGTAGGTGACACCGGGCGCCTCGAACAGGCGGTCATAGGCGATCACCGGAATCTTCAGCTGGTTGGCCTTGTTGATGGCAGGAAGAATCGCGTCCTTGTCGCGGCCCAAGATGATCAGCACCTTGGCGCCCTTGGCGATCAGGCCGTCAATGTCCACCAGTTGCTTCTCGGTGGAAGCACCGGCATCGGCCATGATGTACTTGGCGCCATGCTTGGCCAGCTCAGCCTTGATGGCAGCCTCGTCGGTTTTCCAGCGCTCTTCCTGGTAGGCATCGAAGCTGACGCCCACGGTGAGTTGCGCAAAGGCGCCGGCCGACCCGATGGCCAGCACCAGTGCGGCCAGGTTGCTTTTGAGTTTCATGCTTTTCTCCTGAATAGCCTCGTGGAGGCTTGTTGTTGAAATGAATGGCACATGCCACCGACAGGTGGCCTCTGAACTTTCTTGCATGGATAGCGCTATCCAATCCGGGTTTAAAAAGAGTGCCCTCTCTTTAACCTGTTCAAGAACAGGGGCAGATAGGCACTTTTGGATAGCGCAATCCTACTGTGCGACCCACTCTGGAGAATCAGTAAAAACCCTCGCCACGGTGACTTTCCAGATCACTTCAGCGTGAATGGACCGGCACATCCAGCCCGGTCCTGAGCTGCTGGCCTTCGAGCTCGGCGAGTTCTTCCGCCGTGAACACGCGCGAGCGGGTATGAAAGGCCTTGCCTTCGGGCCCTTCCAGCGAAAAGGTTCCGCCAGTGCCCTCGATCACATCGATGATGAGCTGCGTGTGCTTCCAATATTCGTACTGGGCCAGTCCGATGTAGAACGGACAACCACCCACATCACCCAGGTACACGTCCCCCGCGCCCATGCTGATCTCGCCAGGCAGGTAGCAGTTGGCCGCGCTGTTGTCGCAACAACCGCCGGACTGGTGAAACATCAGATCGGGGCCGTGCTTGGTCTTCAGGAACGCCACCAGTTCCAGGGCGGCGGGAGTGGCTACGACTTTTTCAACCATGTTTGTCTCCGGTTTGCATGTAGCGTTGTTGGCGCGCGCAGCTTCATGGACTGCGTGGGCGGCCACCTCATGCTGGAGTACCAGAAATCGGCGGCCGCCCTGCCCGGCTGCTGCGCCGAGTCTTTGGCAAACCGGCACCGCCCTGCGTGTCCACATCCAGAACGCGACGGAACCGGCTTTGCCGGGCCGCAGCGTTGTCCCCCTCAGGGGGAAGACGCGCCGCAGGCGCGGCTCAGGGGGAGCTTAGAAGAACCCGAGCTTCTGTTCGCTATAAGAAACCAAGAGGTTCTTGGTCTGCTGATAGTGGTCGAGCATGACCTTGTGGGTCTCGCGGCCAATGCCGGATTCCTTGTAGCCGCCAAACGCAGCGTGCGCAGGATAGGCGTGGTAGCAATTGGTCCATACGCGGCCAGCCTTGATGGCGCGGCCCATGCGGTAGGCCACGTTGCCGTTGCGGCTCCACACACCGGCACCCAGGCCGTACAGCGTGTCGTTGGCAATGGCCAGGGCTTCGGCTTCGTCCTTGAAGGTGGTCACGGCCAGCACCGGTCCGAAGATTTCTTCCTGGAAGATGCGCATCTTGTTGTGGCCCTTGAACAGCGTGGGCTGCACGTAGTAGCCGCCTTCGAGCTCACCACCCAGATGGGCTTGCGAACCACCGGCCAGCACTTCGGCGCCTTCCTGCTTGCCCAGGTCCAGATAGGACAGGATCTTGGTGAGCTGTTCCTTGGAAGCCTGCGCGCCCATCATGCTGTCGGAGTCCAGCGGGTTGATGTGCTTGATGGCCGCCACGCGCTTGAGCACGCGCTCCATGAACTTGTCGTAAATGCTTTCCTGGATGATGGCGCGCGACGGGCAGGTGCAGACTTCGCCCTGGTTGAAGGCAAACAGCACCAGACCTTCCACGGCCTTGTCCAGGAAACCATCGTCCTTGTCCATGATGTCGGCAAAGAAGATGTTGGGCGATTTGCCGCCCAGTTCCAGCGTGGCGGGGATCAGGTTGTTGGCGGCTGCCTGTGCAATCACGCGGCCTGTGGTGGTGGAACCCGTGAACGCAATCTTGGCGATGCGCTTGCTGGTGGCCAGGGGCAGACCGGCTTCACGGCCATAGCCGTTGACGATATTCAATACACCTGGGGGCAGCAGGTCGGCAATCAGGTCCACCAGGATCAGGATGCTGATGGGTGTGGACTCTGCCGGCTTGAGCACCACGCAGTTGCCCGCGCCCAGTGCGGGGGCCAGCTTCCAGGCTGCCATCAGGATGGGGAAGTTCCAGGGAATGATCTGGCCCACCACACCCAGCGGTTCCTGGATGTGGTACGCCACGGTGTTCTCGTCGATGTTGGAGAGCGCACCTTCCTGTGAACGCACACAACCGGCAAAGTAACGAAAGTGGTCCACCGTGAGCGGGATGTCGGCATTCAGGGTTTCGCGGATGGCCTTGCCGTTGTCCACGGTCTCGGCATAGGCCAGCAGTTCCAGATTGGCTTCAATGCGATCTGCAATCTTGAGCAGGATGTTGGCGCGCGTGGCGGCATCGGTCTTGCCCCATTGGTCAGCCGCGGCGTGGGCTGCGTCCAAAGCCAGTTCGATGTCTTCCGCCGTGGAGCGTGCAGCCTTGGTGTAAGGCTTGCCGGTAATCGGCGTGATGACATCAAAGTACTGGCCCTTGACGGGTGCCACGAACTTGCCGCCGATGAAGTTGTCGTAGTGGTCCTTGTAGGCTACCTTGGCGCCGGCAGCACCGGGCAATGCGTAAATCATGTTGTCTCCTGAATGGATGGTTTGGTTGGAATGATTCCCTTGCGGGCGCATCTACTTATCAAGACCTGTGCCATCTGCGCCGCAAAACCTACAGCGTTGATTTCATTGGGCTTATTGCCACCTATGCGTGCACATGCATAGGCACAAATGCAACATGCAGCTGTCCGCCTTCGGACAACTGTCCAGAAACGTGACAGTTGAACGGACAATGCGAAGCAAGCGGCGAGGGATGCACCCCGGCTCTCCTACACTGGCCGCACGCAAGAGCCGGGACATCGCAGCCCGGCCGAGGAGACAGCATGAAACATTCAACACCGACACCGGTGCTGCGTCAGGCGCGGCAACACCTCATTGAACATGGCACGCCCTTGCCCGGCACGGTGAATGAACGCCTGTGGCACTCCTGGCAACGCAGCCTGGCTGCGGGCCTGTTGCCCATGGGGCGGCTCACCGCCACCGACCACGCCGCTGACAGCGAACTGCGCCAGTCGCTGGCACGCAACCACGAATTGCTGGCCCACTCCCGACCGGTGATGGAGTACCTGTTCGAGCAGGTGCGCCATATCCAGAATGTGGTGATACTGGCCGACAGCCGTGGCACCCTGATGCACACCCTGGGCGATCCCTTCTTCCTGTCCAAGGCTGAGCGTGTATCGCTCACGGCCGGCGCTTCCTGGCGCGAAGAGCACCGCGGAACCAACGCGATAGGAACCGCCATTGCCGAAGAGAGCCCGGTGGAAATCCACGGCGCCGAACACTTTCTGGAGCGCAACGGCTTTCTGACCTGCGCGGCCGCACCCATCATGTCTTCCTGTGGCAATGTCATTGGCATCCTGGACATCTCGGGCGAACAACACAGCGGCCACCCCATGACACTGGGCTTGGTGAGCACCGCTGCTCGCATGATCGAGAACCGGCTCATGATTGCCACTTCCAAGCGGCATCTGCGCATCCACATGCATGCGCGCGCCGAAGGCATAGGCACCGTGGCCGAAGGCATTGCCACCTTGTCGGACGACGGCTGGATCATCGGCGCCAACCGGCAGGCGCTGTCGCTGTTGCGCATGAACGCCAAAGCCATAGGTGCCACGCAACTCGGCAGTGTGTTGGACGTGCGCCTATCGGACCTGCTGACGCGGCACCGCCAAAGGCCAGCTCAGGCCTTGCAAGTGCATCTGCATGACGGCACTACGCTCTTTGTCCAGATGCAGGCCGATGCCGCCGCCCTGCCACCGCAGATTCTGGTACCCGCAAGCGCTGCCCCTGCAGTGGCCAAAGACGCCCTGACTGCACTGGACACCGGCGACCTGCAATGGCGCGGCGCTGCCGACAAGGCGCGGCGCGTGCTGGACAAGCCCATCCCGGTGCTGATACAGGGCGAGTCTGGCGTAGGCAAGGAATACTTTGCGCGCGCCATGCACGACTCCAGCAAGCGCGCCAGCGGCCCGTTTGTGGCCATCAACTGCGCCGCCATCCCCGAGAACCTGATCGAAGCCGAACTGTTTGGCTATGCGCCGGGCGCCTTCACCGGCGCGCGCAAGGAAGGCAGTCTGGGCAAGCTGCGCGAGGCCAATGGTGGCACCCTGTTCCTCGATGAAATCGGCGATATGCCCCTGTCCATGCAGACCCGTCTGCTGCGGGTGCTGCAGGAGAGATCCGTGGTGCCACTGGGTGGCAGCAAATCGATTGCGGTGGACTTTGCGCTGGTGTGCGCCACCCACTGCAACCTGCGCGAAGCCGCCAGCCGCGGCGCCTTTCGCAGCGACCTGTACTACCGCATCAACGGCCTGACGGTGCAGCTGCCCGCGCTGCGCGAGCGCACCGACTTTCAGGCGCTGGCCGAGCGCCTGCTGGCCGGGCTGCATCCACAGCGCGCGGTCCATCTGCAGCCTCAGGTGCTGGACAAGATGAGCCAGTACGCCTGGCCGGGCAATCTGCGCCAGTGTGCCAGCGTGTTGCGCACGGCCTGCGCCATGCTCGATGACGACGAGTCCAGCATCGAGTTCAAGCACCTGCCCGATGACATCGTGGAAGACCTGCTGGCGCCGCAGACGCGCGCCAGCCAGGTCAGCGAAGTGCGCGAACCTCACAACCTGCAGGAGCTGTCGCGCTATGCGGTAAAGCAGGCCCTGGAAGCCAGCCGCGGCAACATCTCCCTGGCTGCGCGAACGCTGGGCATCAGCCGCCAGACCCTGTACCGCAAGATGCAGGCGCAGTAACACTGCGGCGATCTTGCGCACCAATACCTTATGAGTCTTTTCACATCCCTGCGCTATCTGGTCGCCCTGCACCACCACAAGCACTTTGGCCGCGCCGCCGAGGCCTGCCACGTCACTCAGCCCGCTCTCTCCAATGCCATACGCGCGCTGGAGAAAGAGTTCGGCACCGCCATCGTGAAGCGCGGCCGCGCCTTCGAGAGCTTCACGCCCGAAGGCGAACAGATCTTTCTCACCGCACAGCGCATGCTGCACGAGCAGGAGCTGCTGCAGCAGTCCCTCAAGAGCGCCGAGAGTGCGCCCGCTGGCGCCTTGACCTTGGGTGCCGTGCCGTCGGTCATGCCGATTGCCGCGCGGTTTTCCGGCATGCTGCAAAAGAAACATCCGGGCATACGGGTGACCTTGCGTTCGCTGAGTTCGCAGGACATCGAAACCGGTCTGGAAAACCTGTCGCTCGATCTGGCACTGGGCTACACCGACCGTATCAGGCCCGGGCCACTGACCACGCTCTGGCAGTACGACGAACGCTACTTTCTGCTCCGGCGCGCAAGCCAGGCATCTGCCAGCGGACTGCAGATCACCACGCAGGCGTGCCGCTGGGCGGACGCCGCTTCCCACGCTTTGTGCCTGCTCACTCCGGAAATGCACAACCGCACTATCGTCGACGATGCCTTCCGACAGGCCGGTGCACGCGTCGAACCCGTCATCGAAACCAACTCCATTCTTGCGCTGGGCTTGGCAGTGCTGGATGGCAACGTGTGCAGCGTGCTGCCTGGCGCATTGGTCGGTGTGCTCAACGGCCATGGCGCGCTGGAGGCCGTGCCCCTGAACGCACCGGATGTGGTCACGCCGATTGGATTGATTTACGTCGACTCGCACCAACCCAGCCACACCCTGAGCGCCGCACTACGCCTGGCCACGGACCCGGCATGGGCCAGCCATGTGAAAAGCAACTCGGGTTTGCTGCGCGCCTAGGCCTGTTTTTGCTATGCACGGCGGTGCATACATCACGCAGGGTAATCGGGGCATGTGCAGAATAAATTAGCCAGCCAGGTCATGTCTGTTGGACACTGCGCTGCCCGCCCTCGGTGGACAGCCAAACTGCAGGAGACAAAATGACCGAAAGAGCGATCAAAGACACTGTTGGCGCCTCGCATGCCGAGACGATCCAGCGCCTGATCGAAGCCAGAAAAGATACGCCGGGCGCCCTACTGCCCCTGCTGCACGATATCCAGGACACGGTGGGCTACATTCCCGCAGACTGCGTGGCCTCGATTGCACAGGCGCTCAAGCTCTCGCGCGCCGAGGTGCATGGCGTGCTCACCTACTACCACCACTTCCAGACGGAGCCCGGTGGTCGCCACGTGGTCCAGGTCTGCCGCGCCGAAGCTTGCCAATCGATGGGGGCCGACGCCTTATGGTCCCACGCCTGCCAGCGCCTGTCGCTGACAGCGGACGATGCGCTGCACGGAGCCACCACGCCGGATGCGGCCTTCACACTCAAGCCCGTGTACTGCCTGGGCCTGTGCTCCACCTCTCCGGCCATCGTGGTGAATGACCGCCTGCATGCGCGCGTCAGCTGCGACGACTTCGACCGCCTGCTGGACACCGCAAGGAGTGCAGCATGAGCATCACCCTCTGTGTTCCCTGCGACTCCGCTGCTCTGGCATTGGGCGCCGATGAAGTGGCGCAAGCCATACAGACCCAGGCCGCAGCGCGGGGCATTGCGATTGAGATAGCGAGAACCAGTTCGCGCGGCCTGTTCTGGCTGGAGCCGCTGGTGGAAGTGCAGACCGCGCAGGGCCGCATCGGTTACGGCCCGGTCCAGGTCAAAGACGTGCCCAGTCTGTTCGACGCCGCATTCCACCACGGTGGCGCCCACCCCTTGGGCCTGGGGCCGGTGGAGGAAATCCCCTACCTCAAGCACCAGGAGCGCCTGACCTTTGCGCGCATGGGTGTGACCCGCCCCCTGTCGCTGGAAGACTACCAGAGCCTGGGCGGCTACGAAGGGTTGCGCCACGCACTGCAACGCCCGGACGCAGAAATCATCCAGGTGGTGCTGGACTCCGGCCTGCGTGGCCGCGGTGGTGCGGCTTTTCCGGCAGGCA
Source organism: Rhodoferax sp. GW822-FHT02A01 (assembly GCF_038784515.1). Classification (NCBI taxonomy): domain Bacteria; kingdom Pseudomonadati; phylum Pseudomonadota; class Betaproteobacteria; order Burkholderiales; family Comamonadaceae; genus Rhodoferax; species Rhodoferax sp. GW822-FHT02A01. The sequence continues at coordinate 2,792,335 of NZ_CP152376.1, read as the reverse complement.
TCAAATGGAAGACGGTGGCCGGTGCCGCAAGCCATCAAAAATACGTGGTGTGCAATGCCGATGAAGGGGACTCGGGCACCTACTCCGACCGCATGACCATGGAGGGCGACCCCTTCATGCTGATCGAGGGCATGACCATTGCCGCCATCGCCGTCGGCGCCACCGAGGGCTATGTCTACATCCGCTCGGAATACCCACACGCCGTGGCCACCATGCGCGAGGCGGTGGCGCTTGCCACAGCAGCCGGCTTCCTGAGCAACAACATCCTGGGCACCGGCCACCGCTTCCATCTGGAAGTGCGCAAGGCCGCCGGTGCCTATGTATGCGGCGAAGAAACCGCCATGCTGGAGAGCATCGAAGGCAAGCGCGGCGTGGTGCGGGCCAAGCCCCCCATTCCCGCGCTCCACGGACTCTTTGGCCAACCCACGGTGATCAACAACGTCATCACTTTTGCCACCGTTCCCCTCATCCTGGCCAAAGGTGCAAAGTTCTACAAAGACTATGGCGTGGGCCGCTCCCACGGCACGCTGCCCATGCAACTCACCGGCAACGTGAAACACGGCGGGCTGATCGAGAAGGCCTTCGGCGTCACGCTGCGGGAACTGATTTTTGACTACGGCGGTGGCACTGCTTCAGGCCGCCCGGTCAAGGCCGTGCAGGTGGGCGGGCCGCTAGGCTCCTACGTGCCGCCCGAGCACTGGGATGTACCGATGGACTACGAAGCCTTTGCCGCCGTTGGCGCCACGGTGGGCCACGGTGGCATCGTGGTCCATGACGACAGCGCCGACATGGCACAGCTGGCGCGCTACGCCATGGAATTCTGTGCAGTGGAATCCTGCGGCAAGTGCACGCCGTGCCGCATCGGCTCCACCCGCGGCGTGGAAGTCATAGACCGGCTGGTGGGTGACCAGAACCGGCCACAGCAGGTCAAGCTGCTGCGCGATCTGTGCGACACCATGCAGAACGGCTCGCTCTGCGCCATGGGCTCGATGACGCCCAACCCGGTCCTGTCCGCACTCAACCACTACCCGCAGGATTTTGGTCTGGCCGCGCCCCAGACCAAGGCTGCCTGAAACGTATCCACAAGGAATCGACCATGCTTGAACACCAAACCGTTGTCGACTTCGGCACGCCGCGCCGCGAGTCCACCCAGCACGTGACGCTGGAAATTGACGGCGAACGCGTCACCGTGCCTGCGGGCACTTCGCTGATGCGTGCCGCTGTGGACGCCGGCATCCAGGTGCCCAAACTGTGCGCCACCGACACGCTGGAACCCTTTGGCTCCTGTCGCCTGTGCTTGGTGGAAATCGAAGGCCGCAGGGGTTTTCCTGCGTCCTGCACCACACCGGCCGAAGCCGGCATGAAGGTGCGCACCCAGACACCCAAGCTGCAGGAGCTGCGCAAGGGTGTGATGGAGCTCTACATCTCCGACCACCCGCTGGACTGCCTGACCTGCTCGGCCAACGGCGACTGCGAACTGCAGACCATGGCTGGCGTAACCGGCCTGCGCGAAGTGCGCTATGGCGTGGGTGCCCAGAACGGTGGCGCCCACCACCTGGACAGTGCCAAGGACGAGTCCAACCCCTACTTCACCTATGACGCCTCCAAGTGCATCGTGTGCAACCGCTGCGTGCGTGCCTGCGAAGAAGTGCAAGGCACGTTCGCGCTGACCATCAGCGGCCGCGGGTTTGAGTCGCGCGTGTCGCCGGGGCAGGACCAGCCTTTCATGGAGTCCGAATGTGTGAGCTGCGGCGCCTGCGTGCAGGCCTGCCCCACCGCTACGCTGCAGGAGAAGTCCATCATCCAGCTGGGCCAGCCCGAGCACAGCAAGATCACCACCTGCGCCTATTGCGGCGTGGGTTGCGGCTTCAAGGCCGAGATGAAGGGCAACGAAGTGGTGCGCATGGTGCCGTGGAAAGACGGCAAGGCCAACGAAGGCCACGCCTGCATCAAGGGCCGCTTTGCCTGGGGCTATGCCACCCACAAAGATCGCATGACCAAGCCCATGATCCGCAAGGCCATCACCGACCCGTGGAAAGAGGTCAGCTGGGAAGAAGCCATTGGCTACGCCGCCAGCGAGTTCCGCCGCATCCAGGCCAAGCATGGCAAGGACTCGGTGGGCGGCATTACCTCCTCGCGCTGCACCAACGAAGAAACCTACCTGGTGCAAAAACTGGTGCGCGCCGCCTTTGGCAACAACAACGTGGACACCTGCGCACGCGTGTGCCACTCGCCCACCGGTTACGGGCTGGGCCAGACCTATGGCACCTCGGCCGGCACGCAGACCTTCAAGTCGGTGGAACAAGCCGACGTGATCCTGGTGATGGGTGCCAACCCGTCGGCCGCACACCCGGTGTTTGCCTCGCGCATGAAGAAGCGCCTGCGCGCCGGTGCCAAGCTGATCGTGATCGACCCGCGCCAGATCGATCTGGTGGACGCGCCCCACATCCGCGCCGATTACCACCTGCAACTGCGCCCCGGAACCAACGTGGCCGTCATCACCGCGCTGGCCCATGTGGTGGTCACCGAAGGTCTGCTGGCCAAGGACTACATCGACGCGCGCTGCGACACCAAGTCGTTCCAGCAGTGGCGCGACTTTGTGGCCCTGCCCGAGAACTCGCCCGAGGCCATGGCCGAGGTCACCGGTGTGCCCGCGGAGCTGATGCGCGGTGCGGCGCGCCTGTATGCCACCGGTGGCAATGCGGCCATCTACTACGGCCTGGGCGTGACCGAGCATGCCCAGGGCTCCACCACCGTGATGGGCATTGCCAACCTGGCCATGGCCACCGGCAACGTGGGCCGTCCCGGCGTGGGCGTGAACCCGCTGCGCGGCCAGAACAATGTGCAGGGCGCCTGTGACATGGGCTCCTTCCCGCATGAGCTGCCGGGCTACCGGCACATCTCCGACAGCACGGTGCGCAGCCAATTCGAGGCGGCCTGGGGCGTGCACCTGGAGCCCGAACCCGGCCTGCGCATTCCCAACATGCTGGACGCGGCGCAAGCAGGCAGCTTCATGGGTCTGTACTGCGAAGGCGAAGACATCGTGCAGAGCGACCCCAACACGCAGCACGTGACGGCAGCACTGGCGGCCATGGAATGCATCGTGGTACAGGACCTGTTCCTCAACGAGACGGCCAAGTACGCCCATGTGTTCCTGCCCGGTTCGTCCTTCCTGGAAAAGGACGGCACCTTCACCAATGCCGAGCGCCGCATATCGCGCGTGCGCAAGGTGATGCCACCCAAGGCGGGTTACTCTGACTGGGAAATCACCATGCTGCTGTCCAACGCCCTGGGTTACCCCATGCACTACAACCACCCCGGCGAAATCATGGCCGAGATCTCCGCACTCACCCCCAGCTTCCGCGGTGTGAGCTACGAGAAGATCGAGCAGCACGGCAGCGTGCAATGGCCATGCAACGAAGACACGGCGGAGTTGGGCACTGAGACCATGCACGTGGACGGCTTTGTGCGCGGCAAGGGCCGCTTCATCGTCACACAGTACGTGGCCACCGACGAGAAAGTCACGCGCAAGTTCCCGCTGATCCTGACCACCGGGCGCATCCTGTCGCAGTACAACGTAGGCGCACAGACCCGCAGGACCGAAAACATGCAGTGGCACGGGGAAGACCGACTGGAAATCCACCCGCACGACGCGGAAGAACGCGGCATCCGCGAAGATGACTGGGTGGGCGTCGAGAGCCGCGCCGGCCAGACCGTGCTGCGTGCCGTGGTGACCGAGCGGGTGCAGCCCGGTGTGGTCTACACCACCTTCCACTTCCCCGAGTCGGGCGCCAACGTCATCACCACCGACAACTCCGACTGGGCCACCAACTGCCCCGAGTACAAGGTGACCGCGGTGCAGGTAATGCCGGTGGCGCAGCCCTCGGACTGGCAGAAGTCCTACAACCGCTTCAACCGCGAGCAGCTGACGCTGGCGGGCCTGCAGCCAGAGGCAGCACCCGACTTTGCAACCACCACGGGCCGCTGAGCACACCATGGACATGTGCAACCTGGCCTTGCCAGCCCCCGGCACCTACCGCACGCTGGAGGTGACCGGCAGGCGCGACGGCTACCTCTTCCACGACCAGGACTGCGTGGCCGAAGAGGTGCCCGTGGCGTTCGAGTACAACGGCATTTCGCATGCGGTGATGATGGCCACGCCCGATGACCTGGAAGACTTCGCGCTGGGCTTTTCCCTGTCGGAAGGCATCGTGGAAAGCGCACAGCAAGTGCACGATCTGGAGGTCAGCAGCACAACGCAGGGCTGCACGTTGCATATCCGGATTGCCGCTTCACAGTTCGCACGCCTGAAGGACATGCGGCGCAACCTCACAGGTCGCACCGGATGCGGGTTGTGTGGCACCGAAAGCCTGGCGCAGGCCGTGCGCATACCCCGGTCGCAGGCGCAACATGTCCGCTTTGGCGCGAGCGCGGTCGCCAGCGCCGTGCAGAACCTGCGCGCGCGCCAGATGCTGCTATCGGTTACCGGCGCCACCCACGCCGCGGCCTGGTGCGACCCCAGCGGCAACATCGTGACACTGCGCGAGGATGTGGGCCGCCACAATGCGCTGGACAAGCTCATTGGCGCGCTGGCGCACGCACGCGCGGACGCGGCCAGCGGCTTTGTTGCCGTCACCAGCCGGGCCAGCTACGAGATGGTGCAAAAGACCGCATGCGCCGGCATAGGCACGCTGGCCGCCGTATCGGGCGTCACCGGCCTGGCCGTGGAAGTGGCACAGCAAGCGGGCCTCACGCTGCTGGGCTTCGCCCGGGGCGACAACCTGACGGTCTACACACACCCCGAACAGTTTGAGTGGAAAACATAGCCATGGCAGAAGACAACCTCACCCGCATGGGCAACCAGATTGCCACCTTCTTTGACAGCATGCCCGACCGGCAGGAGGCCTTGCTCGACTTGGCCACCCACCTGAAGAAATTCTGGGAGCCACGTATGCGCCGCGACTTTCTGGCCCGCGTCGATGCGGGCAACGTGGTGAACGTGCACCCGCTGCTGCTGGCTGCTGTTCAGCAGCACCGACAGGTCGTGGAATAGCGCCTCACGTCTCAGAAAATCCGCTTCACGGCAAAGCCCTTTTGCGCCAGCAGCGCGGGCAAACCTTTCTCGCCAATCAGGTGCAGGGAGCCGACGGCAACAAACAGCTTGTGGCCGGCGCCATGGAGCTCTTCTATGCGTGCGGCCATCTTGGGGTTGCGGTCATCCACCATGCGCTGCATCTCCTGTCGTTCCATGGCGCTGTTCAGGCATTGACACCACTGGGGGTAGGTATCCAGCGCAGTCTGGTCGCTGGCAGCCCAGGCGTCGGCCAGCTTCACCAGAATGTGCAGCCCGCGCTCGAATTCCTCCGCTGTGAAGTCGCCCCGTGCCAGTGCCTCTTCAATGTCCGCGTTGCTGGCACGCAGGGCCCGCAACTGGTCCTCTGCAGTCTCCAGTGCCTCTATCGCCTTGCCCATCTTGTGGCCTGCCTGGATCAGCATGGCGTCGATGCCGAACGCGGGCTCCAGCCCGTAGCCCCGTGCCATCGCCAGGGTGATGGCCATCACCTGGTATTCGGGCCTGACCTTTTCCAGGTCTGCGGCATTGAGGCACAGCTCGCGCGCCTTGGCCTTGGACCACTGGCTGAATGCTTCGGGCGGAGGCACCTCATCCAGCCGGGTCCGCTCCTGGGCAATAGATTGCATGGTGGCGTCATCCAGCAGGTTGAGCTCCAGCGCCATGGTGTCGCTTGCCTGCACGGCCCGCACCAACTGCGGCCCCGGAAACACCCACTCCAGCTTGGCAACGTGGATGGTGCCGTAGAGGTAGGAAACCCTGCCAGCCTTGGAGACTTCCCAGAGAAAGCCGCGGTCTTTGGCCACGCGTTGCGCTGCCTGGATCTGTTCGACAGAAGGCTCTTGTAGAGGGGGCGGGCAAGCCGCCTGCACAGGTTGACACGTCAGGTACAGCACGGCTCCGGCCAGGGCCAGCAAGCGTTTGATGAGGATGGGAAAAGGTTTTGAACCGTGGTGGGAGAGTTTGTGCAGGATGTCCATCTGCACATTCTCCCTTACCGGGTTTGCAGGTGTTGCAATGGCAGACAAGCTGCCACATGATCACCATTCGTAAGCCGATGGAGATCAATCGATCGGCGCTGCCAGGAGCCCGAAGAATGTGGAAGCGCTTTGTGGTTCGTTGCTGCTTGCGTAAAAACGCTTGGTCCATGCTGCGGGCCTTGCTAGGCCCGGCGTTGACTTTGGCGCTATCCCAAGTGCTTGCCCCCGTGGCGCACGCAGCGGATGGGGCACAGGCTTGGCACTTTGCCGTCAATGGCCCGGAGACACCTGGTGACCAACGCTACCGATACCACTGGAGCGTCCTCAAGGCGGCGCTGGAAGCCACGCGACCGACCTTTGGCAACTATTCGGTGACCATGGCCGAACACATGACGGAGGCCCGGCAGATTGCGGAGATGAAAGAGACCCGAGGCCAGATCAACACCATGGTGCTGGACAGCACAACCGAGCTGGAACGCGATCTGATTGCCGTCAAGATACCGGTGGACAAGGGCTTGGTGGGATACCGGGTGTTTCTGATCCGCGCGGAAGACCAGCCCCGCTACTCCGCAGTCAGAACGCTGGACGATCTGCGTCAATTCAGCATGGGTCAGGGCAAGGACTGGTCCGATGTTGCCATCTACAAGACTGCAGGATTCAAGGTTGAGCGGGGTGTGAGCTACGAGGGGCTCTTTGAGATGCTGATGAACAAGCGGTTTGATGCATTCGGCCGTGGCGCCACGGAGGTGATGGATGAGTTCCAGGCGCGGCAGAAAAGGTATCCGGGCATGGCCATCGAGAAAGACCTGCTGCTGTACTACCCCATGCCGGTGTATTTCTGGTTTCCAAGGACCGAGACTGGCCGGCTCCATGCCAATCGGGTCGAAACCGGCATGAATGCCATCGTCAGGAATGGAACGCTGGACCGACTATTCAAGCAGAACTTTGCGCCCCTGATCAAGGCGCTGAACCTGCAAAACAGGCGCCTGTTCCGGCTCACCAACCCGGACCTTCCGCCCGATCAGCCTTTCAGCAATGCGCAGCTGTGGTTTGATCCCCTGCCCTGATCAAACCGGCACAGGACTGGTCCGGGTACGCCTACTCACTTTTTGCCCACACTCGCTTTGCAGCGGCCAATGCTCTCGTTCAGCGGCTTCAGCAAACCCTTGGGGTCTTGCTTGCTCAGATAGATGCCAGTCATTCGGGATCTTCCGTCGGTCACTATGGAACCCGGCGGCCACAGGTTCTTTTGCTCGCCATAGATCGAGCGGGGAACCACCACCACGTCCACCTGGGCGCGCGCCAGCAGCCGGGGCAGTTCCTCATAGGAATAGGCGCCACTGACGCTGGCATAGCCTTCGGCGAGATAGTCGGCGTGCTGTGGCGAGCCCAATCGCGCCACGATGCGCAGGCTCTTGTCGCGCATGTCCACCGGACGCATGGATACCAACACATCCGGGTTCTGCCACATCGGGCTGCTCTGCAACATGCTGGCGGCACGCTCGGCCGTGAACCCCATGGGAAAGATCATGTCCAGCTCCTGCGCCTGCAGCATCTGGATGACCCGGCGCGTCGGGTAACTCAACCAGGTGATTTGGGCGTTGAGTTTGCCGGATACGCAATCCATCAGACTCCTCTTGGCGGGGTCATTGATCTTCAGGTGGCTGTCGTCCAGCACTTCGTATCCCGGCAATGCAGCGGGCACACCCACCGTCAGCTGGCGGACCGGACTGACAGCCTGTGCCTCAGGGATCAATACCCCGGTCGCCAGCACGCAGGCGGTGTAGCCCAAGCTGGCAATCTTCCGCAACGCGCCTGCGTGGCGACTTCTGTCGGGATGCGCGCCGGGCTCGGTCATCACGCTCTCAAGGCAGCAGATCGGATGCCAATGATCGCGTGGTCCAGGCCGCGTCGGGCCGCCAGTTCGCGACCCAGGCAGAGAAATCCGCACCCGGCATGGGTCTGGCAATGCCGAACCCTTGGCCCAGTTCGCAGCCCAGCTTGAGCAGGGCAGCACCGTGTTCCACCGTTTCCACACCCTCGGCAATGACCTGGCGCTTGAAGGCCTGCGCCAGCCCGATGACGCCTTCCAGTATGGCCAGATCGTCTGGGTCATCCAGCATGTCGCGCACAAAGCTACGGTCGATCTTGAGATAGGCAACCGACAGCCGCTTCAAATAGGTGAGTGAGGAGTAGCCGGTACCAAAATCATCCAGGGCGAACATCACGCCGATGTCGCGGCAGGCATCGATGACGCGCGATATCCGTGTCAGGTCTTCCAGCGCACTGGTCTCCAGCACTTCCATTTCCAGACTTCCGGCCGGTATGTCCGGGTGGCGGGCAAGGCTCTCCCGCAAGCGGGCGACGAAATCCGTCTGCTGCAACTGGCGCGCGCCCACGTTGACACTGACCGGAATGAACAGGCCCTGCGCACGCCAGATCTCCACCTGGATCAGGGCGGATTCAATGACCCATTCCCCCACATCAACCGCCAGCGGATGGTCTTCGATGAGTGGCAGGAACACCGCAGGCGGCAGCAGACCGCGCTGCGGGTGTTGCCAGCGAATCAGTGCCTCGGCTCCCACCACCTCGCCGGTGCGCATGTTCACCTTGGGCTGGTAGTGCAGCACAAACTCACCCAGCGCCAGCGAATGGCGTATATGTTCCAGACTCTCGTGATAGCCGCGCAGACTGCGGTCCTGGTCTGCGTCGAAGATGTGGTAACGGTTCTTGCCGGCCTGCTTGGCCTTGTACATGGCCTGATCGCCCTGGCGCAGCAACTGATCTGCATCCACCTCTTCCGCCTGCGGAAAGAAGGTGACGCCTATGCTGGCCGACACCTGCAGCACTTTCTCACCCACGTGCAAGGGCGCATCGGCTGCCGCCAGCAGGCGGCTCAACAGCGGGGCGCCGGCGGAAACGTCGGGCAGGTCCAGCAGCACGGCAACGAATTCATCGCCCCCCAGGCGCGCCAGCGTATCGCCTTCACGCAAGGCCTGTTGCATGCGTGCGGCAAGAATGATCAGTACCTGGTCACCAATCTCATGGCCATGGCTGTCGTTGATGGCCTTGAATCCGTCCAGGTCCAGATACGCCACCGCCAGCAGTTGCTCGCGCCGCTGGGTCTGCACCATGGCCTGGTGCAGACGGTCCGCCAGCAGCACCCGGTTGGGCAAGCCCGTCAGCACATCAAAGTGCGCCATGTGTTCGAGCTGCTTCTCGTGCGCCTTGATGGCCGAGATGTCGGTGAACAGCGCGACATAGTGCAGGGTGACATTGCGCACGTCGTCCCGTACGGCACTGATGGTGAGCATCTCCGGATAGACCTCGCCGTTCTTGCGCCGGTTCCACAGCTCGCCATACCAATGGCCTTTGTCGTTCAGATCCTTCCATAGGGCGGCGTAGAAGCTCTGCTCATGCAGACCCGACTTGAGCATGTTGGGCCTGCGTCCCAAGGTTTCACTGCGGTCATAGCCGGTGATGCGGGAGAAGGTGTCGTTGACATCCATGATGGTGCCATCCGCCGCAGTGATCATGATGCCCTCGCGGGCGTGCGAAAAGACGCTGGCAGCAAGCAGCAGCTTTTCCTCCGACTGCTTGCGCCCGGTGATGTCGCGGAACGACCAGAAGCGTCCGACGATGGTGTCACCTATTCTTTGCGGCTGCGAATAGCGCTCAAATACGCGTCCATCCAGAAGCAGCAACGTGTCCTCGCTCGACGCGTCCGGATGGTCATACAACTCCTTCACTTTTTCCAGAAAGACCTCGGGCTGTGCCACCTGTGACTTGACATGGTCGAGGACCGGATCCTTCACCTCGGTGTTCAACAGCACCTGGGGAACTCGCCAGAGATCCACGAACTTCTGGTTCCACCGCGATATTTTTCCCTCACGGTCCACCACCAGGATTCCATCCACGGTGGACTCCAGCACCGCGTTGGTCAATGAGTTGGAATACGACAAGGCCTCTTCCGCCCGCCTCTTCTCGGTAATGTCCTCAAACACCCAGATACTGCCCTCCAGGGGCTGCGCGGAATCCAGCGCACAACCGCGCATGCGTGCCAGAAACACCGTGCCGTCCTGCCGCTTGAGCGGCTGCTCCCCTTCATAGCGGCCGGTCGAGGACGCAATCGCCTCATAGATTTTCCGGGCAGTATCGGCGTGGTGCTCTTCAGACAGGTAGACCTCCCGTATGTGCATTCCACCCATCGTGCCGGATGCATAGCCAAACATTTGCTCCGCATAGCGATTGGCAAGCAGGACGATGCGATTGCGCACAAACAGGACGCCGACCTCCACGTTGTTCAGGATGGTGCGCTGTTCCGCAAACGATGTTTGCAGACCCCGGCGCATCTGGTCCATCTGTTGCGCCAGCCGGCCGATTTCGTCCGTCTGCCTCCAGTCCAATGGCAAGTCCAGATTGCCGCCTGCGAGCTGATCGGAAAACGCCGTCAGGCGCGACAGCGGCTTGAGGACGCGCACACGTATCGCAATCAGGATCAGTACCAGTGCCAAAAAGAATTGCCCCAGCAAGACCGTCAGATTGGCATTGCGGTCAGACGCGATCTCGCGCTGTTGCAGACCGTTGTCGATCTCCAGCTCAACCGACCCCAGAACCGTTCCGCGGCGTATCAGCTCGCTGCTGCGCACACGGGCTTCACCCAGCCGCCGCTCGGGCCGTTCGATGTTCAGAATGGGCTTCACACCCTGGTCGCGAATGGTGATGCGGACCACTTGCGGGTCCAGCAGTGCGGCGGCCGCAATGGTCTCGATCATCTTGCTGTCCACATTCCATACGGGATCCACCAGGCTGCTGGTCAGCAGACCCATTTTGTCCACGATATGGCTTTCGGCTTCACGGGCCATCTTTTGCTGGCGCAAACCGGCAAACAACATGCCGCCGATGATGGCCGGCACCAGCAGCCCTATGCACATTGCAACGACGATTCCCACGCTCAGGCTGCGCGCCCTGAGCCCTGCCAGCAACGCGGCCAGTGACCCGGCGGAGGATCGTTCGTGGGTCTTCATGAACAAGCCAGTCTGCTGGGTCGTTGCATCACGGGTCTTCGGACAAGACTGGGCGCTGTTTCCACGCATGGATGCTTTGCCGTATCAAACCATCTATTGCGCCACTCTTGCGCAGTGCTGCCAGCCGCTCGTCTATGGCGGCGAGCTTGTCGGCACAACGCCCATTGCGCGTCAATGCAATGAAGTTCAGGGTCTCCGCCGCGTACGGCTTCAGGGCCACGATCTTGTCCTCGTCGCCCCTCTTGAGCAGGAACGCCATGCCGGCGTAGTACCCGGTGATGAAGTAGTCGATCCGGCCCAGCTTGAGCTTGTCGAAATTGTTCTCCGGCGAATTGGCCTCTTCAAACGTCAGGTGTTCCCGCAGGTATTCGTCCAGGCCGTTGCCGAAGAGGTTTCCACTGGTGATGCCGCCACGAAGACCCACCAGATCGCTGCGATCATGGAACACGAACGCATGCTTGCGGGCTACAAATACCGCCACCGGGTTGGCGAACGCCGGCGTATTGGGGAACAACAGAAACTGTTCTCGCTCCGGTGACTTCTTGAGCGTCACCACCATGTCCACCTCGCCGCGCTGGGCCAGCAGCATCACGCGAGGAAACGGCCCCACGTAGCGGACCTCATAAGGTATTTTCAGGTCATCCAGTACGCGCCTGGCAATGGCGATGCTGGCGCCCTGCAGTGTCTTGCCGTCATACCAGTGCAAGGGCGGATAGGCCGGATCAGCCGTCAGCACCAGGCGTGAGCACTCCGCATGCGCCAGCCCCATCCACGCACACGCGAGGGTGCCCAGGAATACGCGCAGGCTGTATCTTGTGCCGCGACAATTTAGAAGGTTTCCCATTCCTCATCCGCTCCTGCTGCAACCGCCCGCGCTACGGGAGCCGGCTTCGCAATCAAAACGGGCTGGGGCTTGGCCTTGGCAGCAGGCGCCTGTATCTTGGGTTTTGCAGTGGCGGGGGCGGCAACCGCCTTGCGCACCCCCATGGGCAAGGGGCTTGCAGAGGGTGCAGCGATGGGAGTACTTGCTGCAGCCACGGTGTATTGGGGGTCCAGCTTGAATACGGCAACCGTCTCCACCAGGTCATGCGCCTGGGTCCGCAGGCTGCTGGCAGCCGCAGCCATCTGTTCCACCAGAGCGGCGTTTTGCTGTGTCACCTGATCCATCTGATTCACCGCGTCACCGATCTGGGCCACCCCGGCGGCCTGCTCCACGCTGGCTGAGCTGATTTCGCCCATGATGTCGGTCACGCGGCGTATGCTGGACACGACCTCGGTCATGGTGGTGCCGGCCTTGTCCACCAGCACGCTGCCCTGCTCCACGCGTTCCACGCTGGTATTGATCAGCGACTTGATCTCCTTGGCTGCATCGGCACTGCGGCCGGCCAGGGAGCGCACTTCGGACGCCACCACCGCAAAGCCGCGCCCCTGCTCGCCGGCACGGGCCGCTTCGACCGCTGCATTCAATGCAAGGATATTGGTCTGAAAGGCAATGCCGTCGATGACGCCAATGATTTCACTGATCTTGCGGCTGGAATCATTGATGCCTTTCATGGTCTCCACCACCTGGCCCACGACTTCACCACCCTGGATCGCGACACTGGACGCGGTGTGGGCCAGCTTGTTGGCCTGCGTGGCTGCGTCGGAATTCTGCTTCACCGTGGTGCTGAGTTCCTCCATGCTGGCTGCCGTCTCTTCCAGTGCGCTGGCCTGATTCTCGGTACGTGCACTCAGGTCGTTGTTGCCATGGGCGATTTCCGCACTGGCTGTGGCCACTCCGTCAGATCCCCGCCGCACCGCGGCCACGGTTCTGGACAGGCTGTGCTGCATGGTCTGAATGCTCTTGAGCAACTCGGCGATTTCGTCGTGCCCCTTCGCATCAATCGCCTGCGACAGGTCGCCCGAGGCCACCACCGCTGCCGCGTCGCTGGCCTTTCTGACCGGCCCCACAATCATCCGGGTGACGACCCACCCCAGCGCAACCGCCAGCAGGACCACGACGGCAATGGCAATCTCGGTGGCGGTACGGGCAATGCTGGCGTTGGCCATGCCCGCAGCAGCGGCATCGTTGGCCAGCTTGACGTTGAACTTGACATGTTCATCCAGTGCGGCGCTGGCTGCAGAGAAGTTCTTGCGGGAATCGGCGAACAGCAATGCGATTGCATCCTTCAGACCTTGCTCACCTTGCATGGCCATGGGGACCAGCTTCGCCGTGGTATCCATATAGGCCTGTGTCTTGGCCATGTCGTCCTTGAACAAGTCACCGTCTTCCGGTGTGGAGATCAGTGGTTCGTAGGATTTGAGAAGTGCCTTGGCCTCGGTCATCGACTTCTCTATACGTCCCTTGAGTGCCTCCTGCTCCTTGGCGTCAGCGACCAGAAACTGGGTTTCCAGTCGGCGCACGTCACTGACTTTTCCCTTGATGTTGTAGATGACTATGACACTGGGCAAGGAGTTGTCGCCGAGATCGACCAACGCAGACTGGATCAGAGAAAGTCGCGTGATCGCGAAGACTCCCAACGCGATCGTCAGCAGCGCCATCGCTGCAAATGCAAGACCCAACTTGGCACCCAACTTGAGTTTGGTCATATGCGAGTCTCCAATTATTTTTTTGCAATACTACTCCTGCTTAACCCGCATAGCCAGTGAATGTTTACCCCTATCGGCCGCCTGTCTGGGTGGACCTTTTTCGAGGCTAGACCGGCGGTTTTTCCGTCAGGTCCTGGATCAGGAAACGGCCGTAATGTTGGGCTGAAACAGGCTGCAAGGCATGCAGGTGCCTACATCTGAAGCCACTATGTGGGGATGGCACTTACCTGTCCGTTGCTTGGATCACTTTGCTGGCACTTCTGACCTGCGCGACCGATTGCGCGGTGACTGCGTCCGCGTTGTTGCCCCAGCTGCTGCGTACAAAGCTCAGGACGTCGGCAATATCCGTGTTGCTCAGGCGCCAGCCAAAGGGCGGCATGCCCAGTTCGGACGGTGCCGTCACGGTGTAAGGCATGGCAGAACCCTGCAGCACGATGCGCACCAGCGACGTGGTGTCGCCCGCAGCAACGGCGCTGCTGTGCGACAGCGTCGGGAAGGTGCGCCCCGCGCCCTGCCCGTCCGAGCGGTGGCAGGCACTGCAGTTATTGAGGTAAATCAAGGCACCCCGTCGACTCGCCAACTTGGTCATGTCCCCTTGACGCAAGGCCAGCGTGGTGGGGTCCTGCGGATCGGGTGCGACGGGCTTGCTGCCGCCAGCTTCGCTCGCACCCAATGACTTGAGGTACACGGCGATGGCATTGGCGTCCGGCAGTGTGAGGTATTGCGTGCTCTGTGAGACGACGCCTGCCATCGCCCCGAAGGCCGCGGTCTGCGCATTGCGACCGGTGTGCAGGTACTGCACCAGCGCGGCCTGCGACCAGGAAGCAAGTCCGGCCTGGGTGGTCTCATCCAGCTCGCGCAGCGGCAGCGCATACCAGCCGTCAATCGATGCCCCCGCAAGAAAGTGCGCGCCGTCCTTTTCACTGGACGCCTTTTCGGCACCGATGAAGTTGCGCGGGGTATGACAGGCACTGCAGTGCGACAGCCCTTGCACCAGATAGGCCCCCCGGTTCCATTCGGCACTGGCCGACAGCACGGGCGCAAACCGCCTGTCCTGCAGATTGACCATATTCCACAGTGCCATCAGGCCGCGCATGCTAAAGGGCCAGGCCAGCCGGGTGACCACATTGTCCTGCTGCTCGGGCTTCACAGCTTTCATGAAGTAGGCATAGAGATCGAGCACGTCGGCATCCGTCATCCGGGTGAACTGCACATAGGGCATGGCGGGGTAGAGGTAGTGGCCATCCTTGGCACGCCCCTGGCGCAGCGCTCTGGAAAACTCTTCGGCACTGTAGTTGCCGATGCCGCTGGTGCGGTCCGGTGTGATGTTGGTGGAGACGATGGTGCCGAAGGGCGTGGCCATCGCCAGCCCGCCCGCAAACGGCAAGCCGCCTGCGCGGGTATGGCAACTGATGCAGTCAGCCGCGCGTGCCAGATACTCGCCACGCTGCACGTCGGTATCCGATGGAGCGGTGGCTGCGAAGGCAGATGTTGCCCCAATCAGGAGCAGGGCAAGGCAGCAGCGCAGGAGCCGGTTCATGCCAGCGCTCCGGGATTCTTGAGGTAACGGTCCTTGATCATCGCTGCCGACCAATAGGCCAGTGCCGCCACCATGCCGGTGGGGTTGTAGCCGAAGTTCTGCGGAAAGGCACTGGCACCCATCACAAACACATTGGGCACGTCCCAGCTCTGCAGGTAGCGGTTCACGGCGCTGGTGGCCGGGTCCGTACCCATGGGCGCGCCGCCCGTGTTGTGGGTGGACTGGTAGGCACGCAAGTCGTAGTGGTCGCCCGGCTTCTTGACGCTGACCGTGACTTCACGCGGTCCCATGGCCTTTGCAATTCCCTCGATCTTGCCCACGACGAACTGGCTCATGGCAATGTCATTGGGCTTCCAGTCAAAGGTCATACGCAGCAGCGGCTGCCCGTATACGTCCTTGTAGGTGGGGTCCAGGTCCAGGTAGTTGTCGCGGTAGGCCATGACCGAGCCCTGACTGCCCACGCTGGTGGTGTAGAGGTAGTTGTCCTTGATGGCGCGCTTCCAGCCTGTGCCCCAAGCCGGCGTGCCGGCGGGAACGCTCATCTGCTGCAGCGGCCGCCCTCCGGTGTTGATGCAGTTGATGGATGCGCCTCCCACAAAGCCCAGCGGGCCATGGTCGAAGTTGTCACCGTCAAAGTCGTCAATCACGCTGCCGCTGGCGCCCGCGCCCACGAAAGGATTCATGGGCAGGTCCTTGTTGAAGAACAGATTGACGCCACCGCCCAGCTGGTAGGCGTAGTTGCGCCCGACCACACCGCTGCCGCTGGCCGGGTCGTAGGGCTTGCCAATGCCAGAGAGCAGCATCAGCCGCACGTTGTGGAACTGGTAGGCACACAGCACCACCAGGTCGGCCGGCTGCTCGACTTCTGCGCCTTGCGCATCGATGTAGGTCACGCCGGTGGCGTGCTTGCCATCGGCTGCCATGTTCACGCGCAGCACATGCGCACGGGTGCGCAACTCGAAGTTGGAGCGGTGCAGCAGCGTGGGCAACAGCGTGGTTTGCGGCGAGGCCTTGGCATAGTTGTAGCAACCATAGCGCTCACAGAAGCCGCAGAAATTGCACGGACCCAATTGGGCTCCGTGTGGGTTGGTATAGGGACGTGACGCGTTGGCCGCCGCTTGTGCAAACGGGTGGTAGCCCAGCTCACGCGTGGCCCTGTCAAAGAGCAAGGCGCTGTTGAGCGAGGCCAGTGGTGGCAGGGGATACTCGTTGCTTCTGGTCCCTTCGAAGGGATTGCCGCCCGCCTGGATGACGCCCCCCAGATTGCCGGCCTTGCCCGACGTTCCGCAGACTTTTTCGAACTGGTCGAAGTACGGCTCCAGCTCTTCATAGCTCACACCCCAGTCCTGAATCTGCAAGTCCTTGGGTATGAAGTTCTTGCCATAGCGTTCGGCATAGCGACTGCGTATGCGCAAGTCGTCTGGCAAGGGCCGCCAGTGGTGACCGTTCCAGTGCACACCGGCGCCGCCCACACCTTCACCAGGCAGGAACGAGCCTAGTTGCCGGTACGGTACTGCGGTGTCTCCAAGGCCGTGGCGCACCGTCACCGTCTCTTTGGCCAGGTTCTGGAACAGTTTGCCGCGTATGCCATAGGTCAACTCGTCGGTGATGCGCGGATAGGCGAAGTCCGGGTTGGTGTCGCGCATTTCGCCGCGCTCCAACGCCAGCACATGCAGGCCCGCCTGGGTGAGCTCCATGCCCATGATGGCGCCGGTCCAGCCAAACCCCACCAGAACGGCATCGACCTTGGGCATCTTTTTGCTAGCCATGGCATTCACCCCTGCGGACCATTGATGCTGACGGGCGGTAGCGGATAGCGTTCGCCGGGCCGCCCTACCCAATCGGCATAGTCGGCACGTGCCCCCGGAAAACCGATCATCTTCCAAGCCGCTGCATTCTTGTTGCCGCCGTGCATGGGGTCGCTCAGATAGCCTTCCCGTGTGTTCTGCAGCAGAAAGCCAAAGAAGGCCCGTGCGTTGACCCCTTCCAGTGCGATGGCACCGGACTCCAACCCCTGCAGCAGCTTGTCCTGCGCAGCCGGCTGCAGCAGCGCGAAGGTCTTGCTGCCCAGCTGGGTTTCGCAATAGCGGTCGGTTGCTGCAATGCCTGCACGGTACACATCGCGTGGTGGCAACCGGTCCTGGTAGCCGAACTCCGGCGGGGACTCTACATACGGCCCCTGCATGTACCAGAGCGCAGCGTTGCCAAAGATGGCGTCCATCTGGCGATCAATGAATTCCGGAACACCCGCTTCCAGTGCACCCGGGCCACTGTCGTCGGCGGGAATCAGACGTGCCACGGCAGCCTGAAGGAATACCCATTCAGTCGGATGGAAGTAGGCCGGTTGGTAGGTTGCCGTGGACGACGTGGCGCCTGTCTTGTCCGTGGCAGCGGCACTCCCCTTTTCCTGTGCAGCGCTAGTCAGCACCAATGTAGCCGTGGGCAGTATGACCACGGACTTGCGCAGAAAAATGCGGCGACTGAGCGCCTGGTTGGGTGGGGTGTTCATGGGCTCAGGTTACTGCCCGGCACTGGCACGGCTCCGTGCGTTGGCGCACCGAAATCGCTCAACCCAACCGATAGGCTGGATGCCACTCAACCACGAAGGAATCGACATGACCGAAAAATCCGCCAGCGTCCATTGGCTAGGTTCCGGCAAAGAAGGCAAGGGAGAAATCAGCACTGAAACCGGCGCGCTGGCCAACTACCCTTATGGCTTTGCCAGTCGCTTCGGAGAAGAACGCAAGGGCACCAATCCGGAAGAGATATTGGCCGCAGCACACGCGGCATGTTTCACCATGGCGTTTTCGTTTGCCTGCGAGAAGGCCGGTTTCGCCACGCAGATGGTGGATACCCGGGCCCGCGTCCGGCTAGTGGCCGCAGGCGAAGGTTTTGCCATCGACCAGATTGCCTTACATATGAAGGCGAGCGTAATCGGCATGGAGGACGCACGCTTTCAGGAATTGGCCGATCTGGCCAAACACAATTGCCCGCTCTCCAAGGCACTGACGGGCGTTCCATCCATCACCCTGGTGGCCGAGCTGCTGCCGCCGCAATGATTGGCGCCTGAACTTCTATCGCTACTTGCTCGCGCCCTCCGGCGTCTCCCAGCGGGCGCGTATGGCTTCAATGGTGGGGATGATGGAGAAGAACACGTCGATCAGGCGGGGATCGAAGTGCTGGCCAGCGCCTTCGCGCAGTATCTGCAGGGCGCGCTCCGCCGACCAGGCCTCCTTGTAGGGCCTGCGCATGGTCAGCGCATCAAAAACGTCGGCAATGGCAACCATGCGCGCCTCGATGGGAATGGCCTCGCCAGCAAGGCCTTCCGGGTACCCCGAGCCATCCCATTTTTCGTGGTGGTACATGGCGATCGAGGCGGCCATCTTGAACGTGTCCGAGGTGCCTTTGGCCAGGATGTCGCGTCCCAATTGGCAGTGCGTGCGCATCACCGTCCACTCTGCCGCGTTCAGTGGACCGGGCTTTTGCAGGATTTCCTTGGGTATGCCAATCTTGCCGGTATCGTGCATGGCCGCAGCGCGCTCGATATCGCGGCAGTAGTCTTCGGATTTTCCGGCGGCGCGGGCCAGCGCTTCGCTATAGGCGGCCATGCGCCAGATGTGCACGCCGGTATCTTCGTCATTGAAGTGCGCGGCCTCGCCCAGCATGGAAATGGCCTCGCGGTAGCTCTGCTCCAGCCGTTCGACACGCACCATGGAGAGATGCGCACGTACCCGCGCCGCCACGATGGGCGGGCTGATGGGTTTGACGATGTAGTCCACCGCACCCAGCGCAAACCCTTTTTCTTCCATCTTGCGGTCTGACATGCTGGTGACAAAGAGGACGATCGTCTCGTTGGTCAGTGGGTCGGCCATGAGCTGGCGACACACTTCATAGCCATCGATGTCGGGCAACTGGATGTCCAGCAATACCATCGCCGGTTGATGCTTCCTGGCGGCCAGCAGCGCATCGGCTCCAGTGGCGGCAAACACCAGGTCGTATTCGCCGGAGAGGATCTCACCCATCAGGGCGAGATTCGCGGGTTCATCATCGACGATCAATATGGGTCGCTTCGACATCTGTCTATTGGCCTTTCAACACGATATGGAATTGGTCTGCCAGTGCAAGCACCGCTTTCTCCGCCAGCCTGAACTGGAAACCTGCAACGGCTTCACGCACGGCCTTGAGTGGCACTTCGCCAACCAGGGCGGTCAGCTCCTTGAGCAAGGGATCTGCACCGAAGGGGTTGTCACTCGCCAGAATGGCAATGAGCTGCTCCAGCAAGGTCGCAACATGGCCGAGGTCCGGCGCGGCGTGACTGTGCGGCGTTGCAGCTGACTGCGCAAGTTCGCCCAGATACTGCTGTATCGACGCCATCACCACTGCAAGAGCTTCCTTGAGCGCAGCACGGGCCAGCACCGTGTCTTCACCGGACCGCAGCTGGAACTGAAGCACCTTGGCCGCCTTGCCAACTTCATGCATGCCTAGATTGCCGGCCACTCCGCAGAGCTTGTGCACAAAGCCGGCCAGACTCTCATCGGCAGGCTGGTCCAGCAGCGCAATGCGCGGGCTGTAGTCCGCAACAAACTTGCCCAGATACAGCTTGTACTGGTCGGCACTGCGCCATAGCCTGATCGCGTCGGCCACATCCAGCCCGGGAAATACCGGGCTGGAGCGGGAATCTGTCACCCTGCGTTGCGGGTCGGAAGAATCATCCACAGTGCGCTGCATCTGTGAAAGTATGACGGAGATGGCCTTCTCCACATCCATCGGTTTGGAGAGATGGTCGTTCATGCCGGCGTTGATCGCATTCTCGCGGTCCTGCGCAAAGGCACCGGCACTCAGGGCAACAATGGGCAGCTTTGTAAAACGTGCATCCAGACGTATCCGCTGCGTTGCCTGCCCACCATTCATGTTGGGCATCTGCACATCCATGAGCACCACGTCGATGTCGTTGGGGTGGGCAAAAAGCCAGTCGATGGCTGCCTGCCCGTCTTCGGCCGTGACCACTGTGGCCCCCTCGCCTTCAAAGATCAGCTTGGCCACCTCCAGATTGACGTCACTGTCGTCCACCACCAGAAGACGCACTCCCTGCAGGCGCTGCGGTGCCGCACTGCCGCTGGATGGCTCAAACACGGTGCGCTTGCGCAATGCCGACATCACCGCATCGAACAGCGCAGACGCACTCACCGGCTTGTTGAGCACGGCATCGGCAAGCTCCGCGTCTGGATGGGCCAACACGTCATCCCGCGAATAGGCCGTGGCCAGGATGATGATGGGGCCCTGGCCGCCTTCCAGGTATTCGTGCACGCCCCGAGCGACGGAGAGACCGTCCAGATCCGGCATCTTCCAGTCCAGCACCAGAACCTCCGGGGGTTGGCCGGACTGCTTGCGGTTGACCACATGCTGCAGCGCTTCCTGACCACCGCAGACCACGGCCGGGTTCCAGCCCAGCGCCAGTGCGGTGGTACGAATGGCATCGCGCGAGATCTGGCTGTCATCGGCAATGAGCAAATCCAGGTCCCGCAGTCTGCGGCCCATCTCGGTGACCTCGCGCGCCCAGGGGAACTCCACGGTGAAGAAGAATTCGCTGCCCACGCCGGGCGTGCTGTGCGCCTCCAGCGTGCCGCCCATCATGTCCACCAGCTTGCGGCTGATGGAAAGACCCAGCCCGCTGCCACCGTATTTGCGGGTGGTAGACGCGTCGGCCTGGCTGAAGGGCTTGAATATTTCCGCCATGGCCGCTTCCGAAATGCCTATACCGGTATCGCGCACCGCGAACCGGAGGGTGACGGACACTTCGTCCCTGCGCACCTTGCCCACTTCCAGTCGCACGTAGCCGCTGTGGGTGAACTTGATGGCATTGCCCACCAGGTTGCTCAGCACCTGTCCGAGCCGGGTGGGGTCCCCCACGATCGGATGGATGTGGTCCGGCGGCGGCGCAATGGCCACCTCCACATCCGGGCGATTCGGGTCGCCAATCATGATGGTGGCCACACTGTCGAGCACATCACCCAGGGTGAAGGCGGTGTGTTCCACGCTCATCTGGTTGGCTTCTATCTTGGAGAAGTCGAGGATGTCGTTCAATATGCTCTGCAGGGTCTTGCCGGTCTGCGAGATACGCCGCACCAGTCTCCTTGCCTCCTCGTTCAAGGGCATGCGCTCCAGCACGTAGGCCAAGCCCAGAATGCCGTTCATCGGCGTGCGGATTTCATGGCTCATGTTTGCCAGGAACTGGCTCTTGGAAAGGGTGGTGGCCTCAGCCAGTTCCTTGGCCGCCAGCACCAGTTTCTCGGATTCCTTCTTGTGCGTCACATCGGTGTAGGTGACGATCATGTGGTTGGAGGCCAGTGGCTCCCCGATGACTTCAAAGGTCTTTCCGTTGGCATAGCGACGTTCAAAATGCAGGGGCTTGCGACTGTCCAGGCTGTCCACATACGACTGCACGACTTCGGCCAGCGGCTTGTCACCGAAGTCTCCGCGCTGGTGCTTGAAGCGCAGGAAATCCGTATGGAATACCGCCTCGCCCAGGAACAGTTCCGGTGGCAAGTCCAACATGCTCTCCAGCAGCTTGTTGTGCAGGACGATGCGGTGATCGGCATCGAAGACCAGCACACCAAAGGGCAGCTTGTCCATGACCTCGTGCAGGAACTGGTACAGCTCCATCAACCGCCGGGTCTGCTCCATGCGCTCACGGTCGTCGGTCAGCGTGCTGCGGCTGTAGAGCGGCAAGCCGTTGGCGTCACGTACCAGATTGGCATCCACCCGGAATGGTCGGATGGAGCCATCCTTGCAGACGAACTCCAGCTCGAAATTGCGCAAGGTACCTTCCTGTTTGAACTTCACAAACCGCTCACGCACTTGCTGTGCGCTGGACGGACTGAGAAAGTCAAAAATGGGGCGGCCGACAAACTCCGCTCTGTCATAGCCCAGATAGTCCAGTTCGGTTGCGTTGACGTTCACCAACACGCCATCGGCATTGAGGGTGTGGTAGCCGCAGGGTGCCTGGTCGTACAGGTCCTGCACTTCGCGCGTGCGCTGTGCCACTTTGGCTTCCAGGTCTTCGTTCAGGCTGTGCAGCTCGTCCCTGGCCTTTTGCAACTCCCCCCGTTCCTGCTGCAGGGTCTGCTGTTGCGTCTGGATGCTGGAGGTCAGCCGGTTGAAGCTGGCAATCAGACCGCGTATCTCCGTGTCGCCCACCTGCGCTATCGGCTCCAGCACACGTTGCCCGCTGGACATGGCATCCATGCTCTGCCCAACCTTTTTCAGGGGTTGCAGCAGCTTTCTTGATAACAGCAGTGCGACGGTCACACCCAACAGGGTGGTGATCAACGAAATCCAGCTCAGTGCGCGCAGCATCTCATCGGCAGATGCAAAGGCAATGCCAGTAGGAAGCGCCACCACCAGCTTCCAGTCGGTGCGCTCTATCGGCGCCACCGAATACAGCTTTTCAATTCCCTTGCGGCTTTTCCCGATGAAACTGGTCTCGCCCTTCCTAATGTTGCGTCCGACTTCGTTATCGATCAATGGCAGTTTGACGCTGGCCGGATCGGAGCTGGCAATGACGGCCTCGTCGGACAGGGACACAACGTAGATCTCGTTGTTGCCCATGACTTTGGCATTCGTCAACAGCCCCAGGAAATCGGCAGACGCCATATCGACCCCACCGACCAGCGCACCGACAAATTCCGATCGAGCATCAAAGAGGGGGACCGTGAAAGTGACGACAGTCTGCTTCAAGACGCGTGCCAATACTGGGGAGCTGACGTAGGTTTTTCCGCTTTCCTTGACTTGCTTGAAGTACTCCCTGTCGGCATAGCTCTTGCCCTTGCGTCCGGGAATTTCGGGGAAGTCCCCAACCACCACCCCATTGGCATCCAGCACGAATGCGCCCGCAGAGAACTGGATGGGAAGCGTGTACCGCTGCGACAGATACTGCGACGCATAGACCGGATCGCGCAACCGCGCGGAATCGAATCGGCTTGCCAGCACTTCCAGAAGCTGAATCTCGTTGCTGACCTTCTGACTCACGCCCTGCGCGTAGACACGGGCTGCCGAGTTCTGCGGGTCCACCAGGAATTCGCGCTGGCGCTCATACAGGTATTTTCCGGCAAGGTTGCTTCCGCCCCATATAAAGACGACAACCAGCAAAACCGGCAATACCGAAAGTTTGAGCTGTAAAGACTGGAGCCAACTCTTGGGTCGGCTCATCTGGTCCAGATTCATCTGCCCCCCTAAACAATCCTGTTCAGTGGCTTCCATTCTGCGCCACAACAGGGCCTGCGGCTAATGTGACGGCAAAGGAATAGACGCCATAGGGTTACTTAAGTCTCGCTTAAGCACCCTTGAAAGAGCAGATGCAAGTGCGAATGCACTTGAGCGCCGGTCTACAGCCGGGCCAGCCAGTTGCCATGGTAGGTATCCAGCCCGCGCACATGCGCGACGGACACAGGCTCCAGCAAGCCGGACTGTGCCGCATCTGCGTCCTGCGCCAGACACCAGGCGCCTCTGGCTGTGCCCTCCACCGTGTCCACGCTGGCGAAGCAGTTGGCGCCGGGCAACAGCGCCTGCAACGCTGCCAGGTAGACGGCGTTATGCGCTAGCGGGCCTTCCACAACCACCCGGTGCGCACTCAGGTTGGTGCCCCACAGGGCATGGATCAACCAACACGTCATCTGGGCGCAATACAGTGCCGCCAGTGCAGCACGTTGCACTTCTGTCAGCACAGTCCCCGTTGGCATGGGCAAGGCCTGTGCATGGCGTACCACCGAACCCGCGCGCCCTGCAAAGGGGCCGCCCTGCGCTGCAAATGCCGGCAATGCCATGAGCTGCTCATCGATCAGGGACTGCACGACCTCCCAGGAGGCGGCATCTGGACTGGCGCCATCGAGCAACACGCCAAACTCGCGCCCGCCCATGAAGCGGGCTGTCGGTGTCATGCGCCCCGTGACATCCACATTGGCCAGCATGTCCTTTTCAGCCGTCAGATCGTGCGCGGATGCGCCGGGCGCCATCAACACGGTCCAGGTGCCGGACGACACCAGGGTCAAGGATTGCGGTGCAGCGTCTGCTGCGGCAGTACGTGGCAGATAGCGCGCCAGACAGGCATTGCTGTCGTGCACACCCACATGGACCTGGGCCCTGGCAGGCAGGCCCCACTGCTGCGCCACTTCGGCGCGCACCGGCCCTACGACCTCCCAGGCTTTGCGGAGCGGCGCAAACAGCGCAGCCCAGCCCCGCTCCTGTGCCAGCCGAGAATAGCTGGCGGTGTTCGGATTCCACAGATGGGTGTGGCAACCCAGCGAAGACACTTCGCTGCAGGCCACGCCGCTGAGCAGCCAGGCCCAGTACTGGGCGTAGGGCATCAGGCAGCGGGTGCGTTGCCAGGCTTCGGGATGGTTGTTCTGCATCCAGCCCAGCTGGCGTGCGGCATTGAGCCCGGCGGGAAGTTCGGGCGAGAGCGTCTCGGCAAAGGTGCTGCCATCGGCAAAGGCCTGTTGCAATGCGCTGTCCTGCGCCACCGCTTCGTATTCATAGTCCAGCGGCTCCCAGGCCAGGCCCTTGTCGTCGAGCGCCACCAAGGCGGCGCCATGGGTGGAGGTGATCACATGGCCGCAGCGCTGCGCATGGGGGGACGCCGCCATGGTCTGCTGCATCCATTGCGCCAGACCGTGCACATCCAGCGCCGGATAGCCCAGCACACTTTGCACGCTGGCATTGGCGCGGCTGTGGCGCTCCACCACCGTGCCCTGCTTGTCCAGCAACAGCAGCTTGGCGTTGCTCTTGCCGATGTCGATGACCAGCGTCAGATCCGCTGCAGTTGCATCCATGGGTGTTCAGTCCATGTGGAACATGCAGGGCAGCGGTTCCACCACGGGTGATCCGTCGGGGTTGGCGCGCATGATGTCACCCATATAGGCCCACCAACGTTGCATCACCGGGTGTGCGGGCAGCGCATCCATGCCATGGGTGGCAGTGCGCCGCAGGGTGGCAAACAGCACGTGGTGCTCTTCGTCCAGGTAGATGCTGTAGTCGCTCACGCCGCTGGTCTTGAGCAAGGCGCTGAGCTCGGGCCAGATGGCATCGTGACGGCGTTTGTATTCCTCGGCCTGACCGGGATGCAGGAACATGCGAAAGCCAATCTTTTCGGTACTCATGCGTGGGCTCCCTTTCTTCCATTGCGTTTGAGCAGGCGGGGCAGCACCATGGACACGATCAGCAGCACGCCGATCACCATGGACATGACGATGCCGGTCACATTGGCCATGCCCATGCCAAAGGTGAACAGACCCAGCAGCAGCACCGCCAGCATGGTGCCCACGATGCTGCCGCGCCCGCCTTCGATGGCCACGCCGCCCAGGATCACCATGGTGATGGCATCGAGCTCCCAGCCCATGGCAATGTTGGGGCGCGTGCTGCCGATGCGCCCGGTGAGCAGGATGGCCGCAATGGCAGCCATCAGGCCGGCAAACACAAACAGCAGGAAGCGGTAGCGGTCCGCCTCAATGCCCGAGAAGCGCGCAGCCACCGGGTTGGCGCCAATCGCATAAATGCGTCGGCCCATGATGGTCCGGTGCAACACCAGCCCCACGCCCAGCGCAAACACGCACAGCAGCACGAACTCGATGGGCACCACCAACCAGCGCACGCCGATGACTTCGCCCAGATAGGCATTGCCCAACGTGGAGAACACTTCCGGATAGCCCGAGATGGACTGGTCGCCCAAGGCCACCAATGCAAGACCGCGGTAGAGCGACAGCGTGCCGATGGTGACCACGATGGAGGGCAGCTTGTAGCGCGTCACCAGCAGACCATTGAAGGCGCCCGCCACCACGCCTGTCAACAGGGCCGCAGCCGCAATACCCCAGGGGCCCAAACCGGCGCGCATGCTGTATCCCATGGCCAGGGACGACAGCGCCAGGATGGCGGCAATCGACAGGTCAATCTCACCGCAGACGATCAGCAGCGCAATGGCCAAGGCGAGCAGGCCTTTCTCGCTGAAGTTGAAGGTGCTGTCGGCCAGGGTGTCCACACTCATGAAACCGGTCTGCGTGGCACCAAACACCGCCAGCAGAACCACCAGCAATGCCAACAGCACGCGCTCCCATGTATTCCAGGCCTTCATGCCGCTGCTCCCTGACGTTCCAGAATCTGCCGGCCGGCGCGGCGCTCCGAGCGCGCATTCACGGCCACCGATATCAAAATCACCGCACCCGAAATGGCCTGCTGCCAGAAGGGTGACACCTGGATCACCGGCAAGGCACCATTGACCACCCCGATGAACAGCACACCCAGCGCCGCCCCCAGCACCGTGCCCACACCGCCGCCTATGCTCACGCCGCCAATCACGCAGGCCGCCACCACGGTCAGCTCATAGCCTGCGGCCAGCTCGGTATAGGCAATCGAATAGCGCCCCACCCACAGCAATCCGGCCAGACCGGCCAGCATGCCCGAGAGCGTGTAGACCATACGCAGGCGGCGCGGCACCGAGATGCCGATGTAGGTGGCCGCGTGCGGGTTGCCGCCCAGCGCATAGATCTCGCGTCCTTCCTTGCGCAGCTTGAGAAAGACCGCCGAGAGCGCCAGCACAATGAGCGCAAACCACACCAGCGCGGGCAGCCCCAGCCAGACTTCGCGCGGCAGGCCCTTGATGCCCTCGTGGATGTCCTGGTCCGAAATCCAGGCGCCCTTGGCCGCCACAAAGATGGCACCGCGATAGGCCGACAGCGTGCCCAGGGTCACCACGATGGGCGGCAGGTTGAAGCCGGTAATCAACCAGCCGTTGACTGCACCCAGCAGCCCGCCCACGCCCAGCGCCACCAGCATCAGCAGCACGATGGACATCTGCGGAAAACTGCGGCCCAGCAGCGCGCACACCATGCCGGTGAGCGCAAGGTTGGAGGCCACCGACAGGTCGATGCCACGGGTCAGCAGCACCATCATCTGGCCCATGACCAGAATAGCCAGGATGGCCGAATCGTTGGCAATGTCCATGCCATTGCGCAGCGTCAGGAAGACCGGCGCACGCGCGCCCACCACCAGCGTGATGACGGCAATGATGGCCACTAGCAGCCACTCACGACGGATGTTGAACAGGTTCTTCATGCCACGGCCTCCAGGGCATGGTGCGCAGCCTGTGCACTGCTGCCGTCCAGCCCGGACGCCGCTGCCACGATAGCCTCGGCATGCATGTCCCCGCGAGCAAACTCGGCCACTTGCAGCCCGTGGCGCATGACGATCACGCGGTGCGCCAGGTTCATCACCTCGGGCAATTCGGAAGACACCAGAATCACGGACAACCCCTCTTTCACCATCTCTGCAATCAGGTGGTACACCGCCTGCTTGGCGCCCACGTCAATACCCTTGGTGGGCTCGTCCAGGATCACGATCTTGGGGTCCAGCCCCAGCCACTTGGCAATCACCACCTTCTGCTGGTTGCCACCGGACAGGCCGGAAAGCAGGGTGTACGGCGAAGCAGTCTTAATGCGCAGACGCTCGGTCATGCGCTGGCACAGGGCCGACTCCTTGAGGGCCGACAACCAGGGCCCGGTGGCAAAGCGCGCCAGGCCCGCCAGGCTGATGTTGTCCTGCACCGAAAAGCTCAATATGCCGCCCTGTCGCTGGCGCTCCTCCGGCACATAGGCAATGCCAGCGGCAATGGCGTCGCCGGGGCGGCGCGCGTCCAGCCTGCGGCCCAGCACTTCAAAGTCGCCACGGGCGGCCGGGTTCAGGCCCATGAGGGCCAGCATGGCTTCGCTGCGCCCGGCGCCCACCAGTCCGTAGAAGCCCAGGATTTCCCCGCGGCGCAGGTTGAAGTGGATGTCGCAGAACTCGGTGGGGTGCGACAGGTTTTTCACCGACAGCACCTCGTCTCCCGGCACCGAGTCGATGTGTGGGTAGATCTGGTCGATGGCACGTCCGGCCATGAGGCGCACCAGCTCCTGTTCGGTGGCATCGGCAATGCGACCGCTGCCTACGGCAGCGCCATCGCGCAGCACCAGGTAGCGGTCAGCCACGGCAAAGATTTCATCGAACTTGTGGGTAATGAAGATGATGCCAACGCCCTGGTCGCGCAGCTTGCGCACAATGCCGTAGAAGTCACGTATCTCGGCCTGCGACAGGGCCGCGGTGGGCTCATCCAGGATCACCACCAGCGCCTTCTGCGACAGCGCCCGCGCAATCTCCACCAGATGCCGTTCGGCCAGGCTCAGGTCCTTGACCAGGGTGGTGGCGGTGAAGCGCGCGCCAATGTCATCCAGCACGGCCTGGGCCTGCACGTTCATGGCAGCCCAGTCGATAAAGGGGCCACGCATGAGGTGGCGGCCCACAAAAATATTCTCGGCCACGCTGAGTTCTTCGAACATCACCGTTTCCTGGTGCACAGCCAGGATGCCTGCGGCCTGGGAGGCCTGTGCATTGGCAAAGCGCTGCGGCACACCCTGCAGGGTGATGGCGCCCTCGTCCATAGGGACTACGCCGGTGAGCATCTTCACCAGCGTGGATTTGCCGGCGCCGTTTTCCCCGACCAGAGCCAGTACCTCGCCGGCATACAGCGTGAGGTCCACGCCACGCAGGGCACGGGTCGCGCCGTAGCTCTTGTGGACGCCGCTTAGGGCTAGCAACACTTCATCGGACATCAAAGGATTCTCAGTTTCAAAATCGTCATGCTCGCATGGATTGGGGTACGCCGCTGCCAGCCTTTGTGCTTGTCAGGTTGCGTACGCCGATGGCAGCGGGGTGGCCGTTTCCGTCCGTGTCCCCCGCCCTGCGGGCTCCTCCTTTACCTACCGGAAACGGCCACCCCGCCGCCATCGGCAGGCCACGCTGTTGGAACGCACAGAACGAACGACCGTGGCACGCTAACACAGTTGGCTGACACAGGACGGCGTGGCGCTCGGCGCCGGTAGGTAAAGGAGGAGGACTGGGCCCCGCCCAGTCCGGGGGACACGGACGGCGCTGAGTGCCACGCCGGCCTGTGTCCACCACCAACAAAGCAAACCAGATGTGTCAGAAGAACTTGGCAAACTTCTCCACGTTGGAAGCGTCATAGGTAAAGGGCTCAGCCATCGCAGCCTCGCCATTGGCATCCAGCGTCACGGTACCGACGCGACCCAGCGACACCTTGTCACCCGCCTTGCCAGTGACCTTGCCGGAGATGAACTGGCTGGCCGCCATGATGGAGGAGTAACCCAGATCGATGGGGTTCCAGATCGCAAAGGACTTCACCGCGCCGCTCTTCACATGGCCCGCCATTTCAGAGGGCAGACCCAGGCCGGTCACGTAGATGCTGCCAACCTTCTTCTCGTCCTGCACGGCCTTGGCCGCTGCGGCCACACCCACGGTGGTGGGGGCAATGATGGCCTTCAGGTTGGGGTAGCTCTTGAACAGGCCCTGGGCTTCGCGGTAGCTCTTGTCGGTCTGGTCGTCACCGTAGACCACGCTGACCAGCTTCAGACCCTTGTAGGCGGGCTGTGCCAGCACCTTCTTGGCTTCCTCGATCCAGATGTTCTGGTTGGTGGCTTGTGCAGTGGCCGACAGGATGGCGATCTCGCCGTTGTCACCAATGGCCTGCTGCGTCATCTTCACCAGCTTTTCGCCGATCAGCGGATTGCTGGAGGGGTTGAGGTGCATCAGGCGGCCGTCCTTGCGCACGCCGGAGTCAAAGGAGATGACCTTGATGCCACGGTCCATGGCGCGCTTGAGCGAGGGTGCCAGCGCATCAGGGTCATTGGCGGAGATGACGATGGCCGAGACCTTCTGGGCGATCAGGGAGTTGACGATTTCGATCTGGCCTTCGGCGGTGGCCTTGGCCGGGCCGGTGTAGATCACCTCCACGTTCTTGAGTTCCTTGGCGGCTTCCTGCGCACCCTGGTTGGCCGCGTCGAAGAAGCCATTGCCCAGGCTCTTGACGACGAGCGCAATCTTGTCGGCTGCCATGACAGGGCTGACCAGCACTGCGCTCAAGGCAACGGCCAGCAAGGTCTTCAATTGTTTCTTCATTTATGTCTCCTGGATGTAGTTACTGAAAAAAGACCCGAAGGCCGGTCTCGATGCCTGCAGGTGCTTGACGCACCAACGCAGGACTCGATGGGGAGCGGTGCATGCCCTTTGCATGCACCTTCAAACAATGCCGCCACTACCACCGGCCACCGCCGGACGGTCCTTGGCAACCTGCTGGCGATAGCCGCTGGCGCGGTAAGCGCCTACCGGGTCAATCGCACCGCCGGCTTCCAGGCGCACGCGCTGCAGGATGGGGGTGACGTCGGTCTCGAAGCCGCGCTTGAGCGCCTGCGTGGCCAGCAGTGCATCGTTGGCTTGCTGCGCGGCGTCCAGCGCGGCGCGGTCCACGATAAGGGCCTGCGCATAGCTGCGCTGTACCTGGGCGGCGCTGGTCATCAGGCTCTCGATAGGGTCTGTGACGTTGTGGCTCTGGTCCAGCATGTAGGCTGGGTTGAAGCCGGCCACTTTCTCGTGCGCGGCAGACACCAGTTCGTTGAACACCAGGAAGAGGCGGTAGGGTGCCACGCTGCCGGCATCCAGATCGTCGTCGCCGTACTTGCTGTCGTTGAAGTGGAAACCCGCCAGCTTGCCCGCGGCAATCAGGCGGGCCACGATCATCTCGATGTTGACGTTGGGCGCATGGTGGCCCAGGTCCACCAGGCACTGGGCCTTATCCCCCAGAGCACTGGCTGCCATGAAGCTGCTGCCCCAGTCCTGGATCACGGTGCTGTAAAAGGCGGGCTCGCAGATCTTGTGTTCCAGGAACATGCGCCAGTCGCCGGGCAACTCGGCGTAAATCTGGCGAGCGCTTTCCAGGTAGCGGTCAAAGGCACGGCGGAAATGCTGCTGGCCGGGGAAGTTGCTGCCGTCTCCAATCCACACGGTCAGCGCCTTGCTGCCCAGCGCCTTGCCGATTTCGATGCACTCGATGTTGTGCTCCACAGCCTGTGCGCGCGTAGCGGCATCCGCGTGGGTCAGGCTACCGAATTTGTAGCTGTGCGCCTGGCCTTTTTGGTCGGAGAAGGTGTTGGAGTTCATGGCATCAAACGCCAGGCCGTAGCCGCTGGCGGTCTGGCGCAGCTCGTTCCAGTCACTGCACTTGTCCCATGGGATGTGCAGTGACACCGTGGGTGTAGCGCGCGCGAGCTGCTGGATCACACCGCAGTCTTGCAGCTTGTCAAACACGTTGCGGGGCTCGCCCAGCCCGGGGAAGCGGGCAAAGCGTGTACCGCCGGTGCCCACGCCCCAACTGGGAATGGCCACACCGAATTGGGCCACCTGCTGCTTGATGGTGTCGATGTCGATATTGCGACGCGCCAGTTGCTCGCCCAGGTACTCGTAATCGGTATCGGCATGGCGCTTCACCGTGGCGTTGTGCTCCTGGATCTGGTTGGTGGAAAGTATGGGCATGGCAGTCCTTGAAAGCGGTGAAAAGTTAGCGCGTGAAAGCCGCGAGGTTACCGGCATCCACGTTGAGGATGTTGCCGGTGCTCTTGGCACTCAGATGTTCGGCGCAGAAGAAATAGGTGGCCTCGGCAATGTCTTCGGGAAACACGCTGCGCTTGAGCATGGAGCGGTCACGGTAGAAGGCTTCCAGGTCCTGCTCATCGACCTTGTTGGCAGCGGCGCGCTCCTGGCTCCAGCTGCCCGTCCAGATCTTGCTGCCGCGGATGACGGCATCGGGGTTGACCACGTTGCAGCGTATGCCCAGTGGTGCGCCTTCGAGCGCAAAGCTGCGGGAGAGCTGGATTTCTGCGGCCTTGGCAGCGCAGTAGGCCACCGCCTGGTTGCTGGCCACCATGCCGTTCTTGCTGGCGATGAACACCATGGAGCCGCCCACGCCTTGCGCCTTCATCAGACGGAAAGCTTCGCGCCCCACCAGGAAGTAGCCGGTGGCCAGAATGCTCTGGTTGCGGTTCCACAGCGCCAGCGTGGTGTCCTCCAGCGGCGAGGCCGAAGCAATACCGGCGTTGGACACCAGAATATCGACGCCGCCAAACTCCAACGTGGCGCGGGCATAAGCTGCCATGACCGACTCTTCGCTGGTGACATCGCACACCACGCCGCGCACCACGTCCTTGCCGTATTTTTTGGACAGCTCGGCAACGGTGGTATCCAGCGCTGCGGCATCGATGTCCAGCAGCACGGCGCAAGCGCCTTCCTGCAGCTGGCGCTCCACGATGGCGCGGCCAATGCCGCCTGCTCCACCGGTCACCAGCGACACCTTGCCCACCAGCGGCTTGGCCTTGGGCATGCGCTGCAGCTTGGCTTCTTCGAGCAGCCAATATTCGATGTCAAACGCTTCCTGCTCCGGCAGCCCCACGTAGGTGTCCACCGCGTTGGCGTCGCGCATCACGTTGATGGCATTCACATAGAACTCGCCGGCAATGCGGGCGGTTGCCTTGTCCTTGGCAATGGAGACCATGCCGATGCCGGGCAACAGGACGATGACCGGGTTGGCATCGCGGATGGCCGGGCTGTCGGCGCGCTTGCAACGCTCGTAGTAAGCGGCGTAATCGGCGCGGTAAGCCACCAGCTTGGCTTCCAGCGCTTCGGCCAGCGCCTTGCCTTCAAGGGTGTAGACCGACTCTTCCACGATCATGGGTCGGATCTTGGTACGCAGGAAATGGTCCGGGCAGGACGTACCCAGCGCGGCCAGCGGCACCAGGTCGCGGCTGTTGACGAATTCCATCACGGTGTTCTGGCGGTCTACATGCAGCAGCTTGTGGCCGGACTTGGACGTCAGACCGCGCAACACCGGCAGGAGGCGGGCCAAAGTGGCGTCCTGCTCGGCGGTGCCCAGCGACTTGCGCGCCTCACCGCCAAAGCTCACCGCCTTGCGCGCCACGCGTTCCTCGGCCAGCCAGTTCTGTGCATGCTCGATCACACCGACCGTGTTTTCGTAGCAGGATTTGGAATCTGCACCCCAGGTGAACAGGCCATGCCCGGCCAGTACCAGTCCACGCTGGTCGGGGTGCGCGGCCTGGTAGCGCTGCAGCATCAGACCCAGCTCGAAGCCGG
This sequence comes from Rhodoferax sp. GW822-FHT02A01, assembly GCF_038784515.1. Lineage (NCBI taxonomy): Bacteria > Pseudomonadati > Pseudomonadota > Betaproteobacteria > Burkholderiales > Comamonadaceae > Rhodoferax > Rhodoferax sp. GW822-FHT02A01. The sequence continues at coordinate 2,759,110 of NZ_CP152376.1, read as the reverse complement.
GCTTGCGCCAGGGCAGCCAGCCCACGGTGCCGTTGAAGATCTTCTGCGTCAGCGCTTCGCTGTTGGCCATGGCGGCAATGGCGATCACCGAGTCCGGGTGCATATGGTCCACATGGGCAAACGGCAGGTAAGCATGCAAGGGCGTATCGATGCTGGCGGCGCGCGGGTTCAGGTTGAAGGTGCAGTGCGGCAGATAGGCCACCATTTCATCTTCGTGTGCGGGGCCACGGTAGATGCCTTGCAGCGCCTGCAGCTTGTCCAGATAGAGCGTGGAGAAGCCATCCAGCTTCATGGAGCCCACGTCACCCCCCGAACCCTTGACCCACAACACCTGCACGGGTTGGCCGGTCAGGGGATCGGTCTGGGTGATTTTTGCCGAGGTGTTGCCGCCACCGTAGTTGGTGATGCGCAGGTCGGAGCCCAGCAGGTTGGAGCGGTACAGCAGAAGACCGGGTGCGTCGAGAGAGGCAGCATGTTTCGGATTCCATTTCGGGAAAGGCTTGGGGGCAGGGGTTTGGGTCATGTCTATGCAGTGGCTACGAATTGAGGGTGAATGTAGGTGGCTTCATCCATAGCCGCAATGCATATATTTTTATGAAATTCATAAGCAACACTGATACATTCAGCATGCCCGCAAACGTCCACAGGAAGCCCGGTCCGCACTGTCACGGAGGCGTCTGGCGAAGGCATTGAAACCAAGGGAAAACACCAATGAAACAGCACGCCAGCAAAGCCCCTAAAAAGTCAGCAGCCTCAGGGATTTCCCGCAAGGAAAAAACGCCCGTCGCAGATACGCCCTTCACCGGGCGTGACAGCTACCTCAAGAACCTCACGCTACGGCAGTTGCGCCTGTTCGAAGCGGTGGCTACCCACCTGAGCTATTCACGCGCTGCCGAGCAGATGAACGTGACGCAACCGGCAGTCTCCATGCAGGTGCAGCAGCTCGAATCCGACCTGGGTCTGCAACTGCTGGTCAAGGTGGGCAAGAAGGTGACCCTGAGCCAGGCCGGTGAAGAGATGCTGCGCCAGTCGCGGCGCATCCTGAGCCAAGTGCAGATTGCGGAAGAGGCGGTGGCGGCCTTTCACACCACCGAAGGCTCCAAGGGCGGTTTTCTTCATCTGGGCGTGGTGCCCACCGCGCATTACTTTGCACCCAAGCTGCTGATGGCCTTTGCCCAGGAGTGGCCGGGCGTCAAGTTCAAGCTCACGGTGGACCGGCGCGACGCGATCCTGGGGATGTTGCAGGACCATCAGCTGGATGTGGCCATTGCCGGCTATCCCCCCTCCGAGGCAGACCTGGAGGCAGAGGCCTTCGCACAGCATCCGCATTGCATCGTGGCCGCAGCCAACCACCCGCTGGCAAAGAAGCGCCGAATCACCTGGGAGGCGCTGAAGGACGAGCCCTTCATCTTCCGCGAACCCAACTCGGCCACACGCCAGTTCTTCGAGCACCTGGTGCAGGCGCAGTCGCTGCAGGTGAAGGTGTCCATGGAGCTGTCGGGCAACGAGACCATCAAGCAGGCCGTGATGGCCGGCATGGGCATCAGCTTTCTGTCGGCACACACCTTCCAGATCGAACTGGAAGCCGGACGCCTGTGCGTGCTGCATCTGGAAGATATGCCCAAGATGCTGGACTGGTGCCTGCTGCACCGGCGCGACTCTTTTCTCTCGGGGGTGAACGATGCATTTCGCACCTTCGTCATGCAGCACGGCGCCGGATTGGCACAGTGCCGCATCTGAGCACCGATTCGCGCTAGACTGGCTTCTCCTTTCCGTCTGGAGGCCTTCACGGTTCCGCCATGGCTACAAGAGTCGACCCTGAAATTGCAAACCTGCTCTCCGAGAACGTGGGCGCGCGCAAGGTTTACGTAGAGCCGATTCCGCCCAAAGCCGTCACGCCCACCATTCGCCTGGACCAGCAGATCATCAAGAAGATCGCCGACCGGGTGGCTATCTTTGCCCATCTGCCGCAGGATGGTCTGCTGGCGGCCCTGGCGCTGGGCGAGGTTCAGCACTACCGGGCGGGCGATGTGCTGTTCCGCGAGAAGGACCTGGGCCGTTCGTTCTACGTGGTGATCGTGGGTGCCGTGGATGTGGTGAAGGAACGCGAGGGGCGTGCCGTGCGCGTGGCCTCACTGGGTGTGGGCGAATGCTTTGGTGAAATGGCGCTGGTGCGGGACGACCTGCGCACCGCCACCGTGTTGGCGCAGGTGGACTGCGTGACGCTGTGCTTCCAGCGTGCACGCATCGATGCCTACGCCAGCATCGCCTCGGTCATCTACAAGAACATTGCCGGAGTGCTGGCACGCCGTCTGGACGAGCGCAACAGCTCGATGGCGGACCGCATGGTGCAGGACAGCCCTGGCGATCAGCCGCCCAGGTAGGCCTCTTCCACCTTGGGGTCAGCCAGCAGATTGGCACCGGTATCGGACAGCACGATCTTGCCGGTCTCGATGACAAAGCCGTGGCGCGCGATCTTGAGTGCCTGGCGCACGTTCTGCTCCACCAGCAACAGGCTCAGACCCGCCTGGTTGATTTTGACCAGGGTGTGGAATATCTCCTGCACCAGGATGGGGGCCAGCCCCATGGAAGGCTCATCCAGCAACAGCAGTTTGGGCTTGGCCATCAGGGCGCGGCCAATGGCCAGCATCTGCTGCTCGCCACCGGATAGGTTGCCAGCGTATTGGGCCGAGCGGTCCTTGAGACGCGGCAGCAGGTGGAAGACTTCCTCGAGTGTGCTGGCAATGCCGCTCTTGTCTTTGCGGGTGTAGGCGCCCAGCTGCAGATTCTCCAGAACCGTCATGGTGGAGAGGATGGCGCGGCCTTCGGGCACCTGCACCACACCCCGCTGCACGATCTGGTCCGGTGAGAGGCGGGTAATGTCCTCACCCTCGAATTCCACGGTGCCACGCTTGGGGCGCAGCAGGCCGGAGATGGCAAGCATGGTGGTGCTCTTGCCCGCACCATTGGCACCGACCAGGGCCGTGATCTCGCCCTGCTGCAGCTCCATCGAAATGCCTTTGACCGCTTCGATATGGCCGTAGGCAACCGCCATATCCGTCACGCGCAGGCACACGCTCATGCCGCATCCTCCTTGCCCAGATAGGCTTCAATCACTTCGGGGTTGTTGCGGATCTGGTCGGGCGTACCTTCAGCGATGATGCGACCGAAGTTGAGCACCGCAATGCGGTCGCACAAGCCCATCACGAAGCGCATGTCATGCTCGATCATGAAGACACCGTAGCCGCGCTGGCGGATGTTGCGGATCTCTTCCATCAGAATGGTCTTTTCCGAAGGGTTCATGCCGGCCACCGGCTCGTCGAGCAGCAGCAGCTTGGGTTCGGTGGCCAGGGCACGGGCAAACTCCAGCTTGCGCTGGTCGCCATACGACAGGTTGTCGGCCAGGGTGTCGGCCTTGTGGTCCAACCCCACCCAGGTCAGCAGTTCCAGTGCACGTTCGCGGGCACGCTTCTCGGCTGCGCGGTAACCCGGCGTATTGAACAGCATGCCGAAGGTGCCGTAATGAAGATGGTCGTGCAAACCCACCATCACGTTCTCCAGCAGATCCATCTCCTTGAAGATGCGGATATTCTGGAAGGTGCGCGCAATGCCGCGCTGGGTGATGCGGTGGGACGGCAGGCCCACCAGGTCTTCCCCCTGGAAGGTGATGCTGCCGCTGTTGGGCTGCAGCAGCCCGGTCACCAGGTTGAACACCGTGGTCTTGCCGGCACCGTTGGGGCCAATGAGGCCGTAGATGGTGCCTGCGGGCACCTCGAAATTCACGTCATGCAAGACATGCAAGCCACCGAAGTGCTTGCCGACATTGCGGATGGACAGCAACCCGGCGCTCATGCGCGGCCTCCTTCATTGCGACTGGACTTGTTGCGGTTCAGCCAGGCGCGTACGCGGCGTGGCTCCCAGATGCCCTTGGGCAGGAACAGCACCACCAGCACCAGAACGGCGCCGTTGACCAGCGAACGGAAGTCGTGCAGGAAGCGCAGCAGCTCGGGCAGCAGGGTCAGAATGGTGCCGCCCAGAATGGGCCCCACCAAGCCGGACGTGCCGCCCAGCACCGTCATGGTGAGGAAGTCCACAGCGGTCTCGAAACCGTATTCGCGCGGGCTGATGAAGAAGGTGAAGTGGGCATTGAGTGCACCGCCCACACCGGCAATGAAAGCGCCCAGCACGAAGGCCAGCAGCTTGTAGCGCGCCACATTGATGCCCATCAGGCGGGCGGCCACTTCGTCTTCCTTGATGGCTTCAAAGGCGCGACCTACCTTGGAGCGACGCAGGCGTGCCAGGCCGTAAATGGTCAGGCCCAGCAGCACCACGATGTGCCAGCCTTCGGTGGATTGGGGAATGCCGTTGAGGCCTTCCGGCCCACCGGTGATCTCCAGGTTGAGCACGGTGATGCGCACCACTTCACCAAAGGCCAGTGTGGCCATGGCCAGGTACACGCCTGAGAGGCGCAGCACCGGCACACCGATGATCAGTGCCACCAGCGCGGGCGCCAGGCCACCAGCCAGCAGCACGGCAGGAAAATCCCAACCTGCCTGCAAGGTCAGCAGCGAGGCCGTATAGGCACCGATGCCCATGAAGGCCGCATTGGCCAGCGAAAGCAGACCGCAGGAAAGTGTCAGCCACAAGGACAGCGCCAGCATGGCGTGCACACCCACGGTGAACACCAGCGTGCTGTAGGTGGACCAGAAATCGTTGAGCCAGGTCATCATGCCTTCCTCTCCAGCTGACGCCCGAACAGCCCCGAGGGCCGTACCAGCAGGATCAGGAACAGCAGGCCGAAGGCCACCGCGTCACCCATCTGGCTTGACAGGTAGGCCTTGCTGATCACCTCGGCAAAACCAAGGAACAGGCCGCCTATGAGCGCGCCACGGATATCGCCCATGCCGCCCAGGATGATGACCGCAATGCCCTTGTGCAGCATGGGCTGGCCCATCTGCGGCGTGATGGCATTGAAGTCCAGACCGATCAGCACACCGGCAATACCGCCCAGCGCAGCCGCCACAAACGAAGTCGTGTGAAACAGCGTCTCCACCGGAATGCCCAGCAGCCAGGCCGCCTTGGGTGACTCGGAAATAGCCCGCAGCGCACGGCCCAGCTGGGTACGCTTGAGGATGGAGAACATCACCGCCATGAGCACGAAGGCGATCAGCACAATGCCGACTTCCAGCGCACGCACATGCACATTGCCGACGACGAACTCGCCAGCGGGCAGCGTCTCTTCCGGAAAGCGCAGGGCTTCAGCTCCAAACAGACCCTGTGCCGTGGTGGTGAGCATGATGCTCACACCGATGGTGGCAATCATGGGGATCAGGTGGGGCGCATTGCGCATGCGCAAGGGCTTGAGGATCAGCACGTCCACCAGCATGCCGATGATGCCGCTGACCAGCATGGCCCCCAGCATGGCCAGCCAGAGCGGCAACTGAAACCGGGTAACCAGGCCCAGCGCCACATAGCTGCCCACCATGAACAGTGCGCCGTGCGACAGGTTGATGACAGCCAGCACACCAAAAACCAGCGTGAAGCCCAGGGCGAACAGGGCGTACACGCTGCCTAGCGTGAGTGCGTTCAGAAGTTGTTGTTCTAGCATGGGGATTTGAAAGTCAATGGGGCCCGGTAAGGGCCCCCTGGAGCAGCAAGGCCAAATGCCTCACCTTTGGACAGACAAAGCCCGTCTTATTTGCCTTCAAACAAGGTGAACTTGCCGCTGCGCACCACATAGATGAAGGGCTTCTGGTCGGCATCCCAGCCGCCCGGCTTGCCATCCTTGGTCTTGGCAGGACGGAACTTGAACGGACCGGTAGCGCCGTTGATGGTGGTCTTGGGCAATGCGTTCTTGAGTGCTTCGCGGTCCGCGGCCAGATCACCCGTCAACTTGACGTCCTTGAGCGCAGCTGCGGCAATGTTCAGCGCATCGTAGGCCTGGGCCGCGAACTGGTTGGGCTCGGCGTTGTACTTCTTGTTGTAGGCGGCCACAAAGGCCTTGTTCACCGGAGCCGGGTTGGTGTTGGACCAGGGGCTTCCAACAAAGGTGCCTTCGCCAGCCAGGCGGGAGATTTCAAACAGCTTGGGCGAGTTGAATCCGTTGCCGCCGATGAAAGGCGCCTTGATGCCCAGACCGCGGGCCTGGATCATGATGTTGGCAGCTTCTTCGGCCAGGCAGGAGCAGACCACGGCGTCGGGCGCGGAAGCTGCGATCTTGGTGAGCTGGGCCTTGAAGTCCACGTCGCCCTTGACATAGGTCTCGGTGGTGGTGACAGGCAGGTTGCGCTCGGCCAGCACACCCTTGAACACGTCGTAGCCGCTCTTGGTGAAGGCATCGTCATTGCCGTAAATCACGGCGACCTTCTTGAGGTTGTAGAACTTCTGTGCGGTTGCCACGGTGACGGGCAGCACGTCGGACTCCATCACGGAATTGCGGAACACGTAGGGGCCAATGTCGGTGATGCCGTTGGCAGTCACCGAGGTGCCGAAGATGGGGGTCTTGGCAGCGTTGGCCACCGGGCCGCCCGCGAACATGGAGTTGGACAGTGTGGGGCCGAAGACCATCAGCACCTTGTCCTGGAACACCAGCTTCTTGACCACGTTGATGGCTTCTTCCTTCTTGCCCTGTTCGTCTTCGATGACGAGCTGGATCTTGTCGCCATTGACGCCACCCTTGGCATTGATTTCATCCGCTGCGAGCTGGAAGCCGTTGCGGATGGCAACACCGTATTGCGCTGCGCCACCGGAGAGGGCTTCGGCCACACCGAACTTGATGTCTGCAGCCTGAACCAGTCCGGCAGCTACAAGGGAACCAACGAGAGCGAGGGATTGGGGTAGATAACGCATGTATGTTCCAGCTAAGTCAGTGGCGAAAACTGCCCGGCATCTCGCACAAGAGCCGGCCAGGCAATCGGAAAATAGAAGAACCCAGAACAGCCACCATCTGCAATGGGTCGCAAGAGGCGAGCCCGCATTCTAGCGTGCCTTGGTTTGCCAAAGGGTAGGTGCTTGTCCCGTACAAGACCTGCACGCGCGCGGCTCAATTGCTTTCGCCAGTGCCATCGCCCAAGGCCGCCTGCAGCATCTCGATGAAGGCGCGGGTCTTGGCCGGCATGAGGCGACGCCCCACAAAAACCGCCCAGGCTGCGTCGGATGGCAGACACCACGCAGACAGAACGCGGCGCAGCTTCCCACGCTTGACCAAGGCCTGGGCAAACCGGTCCGGCACCGCGACGATGCCAGAGCCCCGGGTGGCCATGCGCACCAGCATGTCGGGCGAGTTGGCGGCAAAGGAGCTGGGCGGCGCGCCCTCCCAGCGCTGGTCATCCTTCTGCAGCGTCCAGATCAGGGGCTCGTTGTTGCGCTTGAGGAGCAGCAGGCCCCTGTGCTTTTCCAGATCCTGCGGAGTGCGGGGTGTGCCATGTTCGGTCAGGTACGCAGGCGATGCATACAGGCCATTGGTCATCGTGGCCAGTTTGCGCGCCACCAGCGTGGCGTCATCCTGCAGCACACCGAAGCGCAAGGCAATGTCAAACCCTTCGGCCAGCAAGTCCACGCGCCGCGGCGACAAATCCATTTCCAGCGAAACGCCCGGATGCATGGCCGAGAAGGCGGCCAACATATCTTCCAGCAGGTACACCGCCACCTCGCTGGGCATGGACACGCGCAGGCGTCCGGTGGGCTGGACCTGGCGATGCTCGCGCAAGGCGGCCACGGCATCCACTTCTGCGGCCACCTGGCGGGCGTGCTCGAGCAACTGCAGACCGAACTCGGTGAACGACGAGCGCCGGGTGGACCGCACCATCAGCCGCTCGCCCAGTTGCTCTTCCAGAAAGGACACGCGGCGCGAGACCGTGGACTTGGGCAAGCCCAGCCGCTCGGCGGCCTTGCTGAAGCTTCCGGAATCGGCCACACGGGCGTAGATCAACAGATCGTTGGGATTCAATTGTTCCATGAATGGAACGATGTTACCCATTTAACCGACTTCTGCAAATGTTTCAACAACAATACAGTTCACCCATCAACCACTCTTTTTAAAGGAAATCACTATGTCCAAGTCCCTGCAAAACAGCCTCAACCTGGGTGCCCGCATTCTGCTGGCCGCCCTGTTCCTGCCCGCCGGCATCGGCAAGCTCACCGGCTTTGGCGGCACCGTCGGCTACATCGCCTCCGTTGGCTTGCCCTTGCCTACCCTGGGTGCCGCTTTGGCCCTGACGGTGGAAATCCTCGGCAGCCTGGCATTGCTTGCCGGATTCGGCACACGTGCAGCCGCCCTGGTGCTGGCCGTATTCACCCTGGTCGCCAGCTTCTTCTTCCACGCCTTCTGGGCCGTACCCGCCGACCAGGCCTTTGTGACACAACTGCTGTTCTTCAAGAACATTGCAGTCGTGGGCGGTTTGCTAGCCGTGGCCGCCAATGGCGCTGGCGACTGGAGCCTGGACGCCCGCAAGCAATAGGCCAGTAATCCAATCAAGGAGCACACACCATGGAATCCACCGCAACCACCGGCAACACCTGGACCCGACAGATCGCAGATGACGGCTCCTTTGTGCGCCGTCCCACGGGATTCCATGGCGCCGTCACCGCCCAGGCGGGACGGCACCAAGCCGAAGGCGGCCGCTACCACCTGTATGTGTCCCTGGCCTGCCCCTGGGCCCACCGCACGTTGATCGTGCGGGCCCTCAAGGGCCTGGAGAACGCCATCAGTGTGGACGTGGTCCACCCGTTTCTGTCGGACAGTGGCTGGTCCTTCGGTACCGACTTTGCCGGCGCCACCGGTGACCGTGTGGGAGGCAGGAGCTACCTGCAAGAGGTGTACCGCCAGGCTGAGCCCGGTTATGACGGCATCGTCACCGTGCCGGTGTTGTGGGACAAGAGGCTGGGCACCATCGTCAACAACGAGTCGTCCGAAATCATCCGCATGCTCAATACCGAGTTCGAAGAATTTACGACGCACGCCGGGCTCGATTTGTACCCAGAGGCCCTGCGCAGCGAGATCGATGCCGTCAACGCCTGGACCTACCCGAGCATCAACAACGGCGTCTATCGCAGCGGTTTTGCACGCAGCCAGTCGGCGCATGAACGTGCGGTGAACGAACTGTTCGCCGCGCTGGACCGCGCCGAGGACATCCTGTCGCGCCAGGACTATCTGGTGGGCAATGTGTTGACCGAGGCCGATGTGCGCCTGTTTCCGACGCTGATCCGCTTTGATGCGGTGTACCACACGCACTTCAAATGCAACCGCAAGCTGATTGCGCAATACCCGGCGCTGCACCGCTACATGGCGCGCATCTACCGGCTGCCCGGTGTGGCAGGCACGGTGAATCTGGATCACATCCGCTACCACTACTACGCGTCGCACAAGCACATCAATCCCAGCGGCATTGTTCCGCAAGGTCCTGACGTGTTTCAGCAACTGACAGCAGCCCGCATCTAAACCGCTCACCAATTGAAGAAAGGCCATCGTATGAACACCGCAGCATCCACCTCAACAACCCCAGTTACCCAATCGCGCACGGTCGAGCGAATGGTCGCCGGCCAGGCCACATCGGACGGCGCAGGCGTCAAGCTGACCCGCGTGCTCACGCAAAACCTGCAGCACCGTCTGGACCCGTTTCTGATGCTGGACGCCTTTGGCAGCGACAAGGCCGACGATTACATTGCAGGCTTCCCTGACCACCCGCACCGCGGCTTCGAGACGGTGACCTACATGATTGCCGGGCGCATGCTGCACCGTGACAGCGCCGGACACGAAGGCTTGCTGCAGAACGGTGGCGTGCAGTGGATGACAGCCGGCAAGGGCGTGATCCACTCGGAGATTCCGCAGCAGGAAGAAGGCGTGATGGAGGGCTTTCAGCTCTGGCTCAATCTGCACAGCAGCGAGAAGATGAACACACCTTGGTACCGCGACTTCCAGGATGCCAACCTGCCCAAGCTGGTGACCGATGACGGCGTGGCTGCCACCGTGATCGCCGGCCACAGCCATGGCGTGCAGGGCGCGGTCACACGCGACATCACCCAGCCGCTGTACCTGGACCTGCATATGCCCCAGGGCAGCCAGTTTGAGCAGCCACTGCCGGCCGATCACAATGCCTTCATCTATGTGTATCGCGGGGAGGTCAGCATCGGTGACACCACCGTACCCGTGCAACGCATGGCCATATTGGCCAACACGGCACAGGCGGATGGCGTGGTGATCAAGGCCAGTGCAGATGCCAAACTGATCCTGATTGCTGGCAAGCCCTTGAAGGAGTCCATCGTGCAATATGGTCCGTTTGTGATGAACTCGCAGCAGGAGATCTACCAGGCGCTGAGCGACTTCCGCGACGGAAAGCTTGGAGAGACTGCCTGAAGCGGAACCACTTTTGAAAGAAGAACGGACATGACCATTGAAGCCCGACTGCACCGTGCCAACGGCGCACTCACCACCCTGAGCAACGGCCGCCACGTGTGGAATGCGGACGTCGACAAGGCCACCGGCTCCGATGATCGTGCGCCGGACCCGCACGATCTTTTGGATTCGGCACTGGCGGCCTGCACCACCCTGACGCTGGAGGTCTACATCCGCCGCCGTCAGATGGCGGTGACCGATCTGCGCGTCACGGTGGACCGTGTGGAAGGCAAGGACGAACAAGGCCAGCCCTTCTACCAGATGCAACGCCGTATCCACATCGATGGCGATATCACTGAGGCAGAGCGGCAGCGGCTACTGGAGATCGCCAACAAGTGCCCCATCCACAAGCTGCTCAGCGGCGATATCCGCATCCAGTCAGAATTGTCTTGAATGGACGCGGTTGGCCTGCAGCATGTGCGAACGCTGTGGATCTGAGCTACGAAAGTTCTTTGCATGTAACCCGCTGCGAACTATATTGGGTGCAGTTCCTTCACTGCCCCACCCCCTATGCCACTTCGTATCGCCCTGATCGCCCACGACAACAAGAAAAACACCATGGTTGAACTGGCCAGAGAATTCGCTCCGTTCCTCAGCCGTTGCGAACTGTGCGCCACGGGAACCACGGGCGGCAGGTTGGCCAACGAAGTTGGACTCCGTGTGGAGCGCATGCTCAGCGGCCCCATGGGAGGCGACTTGCAGATCGGCGCGCGCCTGGCGATAGGCGGGCTTGACGGCATCATCTTTCTGCGCGACCCCATGACGCCACAGCCGCACGAGCCCGATATCAATGCACTGGTACGCGCAAGTGACGTACACGATGTGCCCTGCGCCACCAACCTGTCCACTGCACGGCTCATGCTGGCGCAATGGTGCGCACAGGAATCGGCTTAAGGCGTATTTCCCCACACCGTCCGTGGTTTATTCGGGCGCAAAATATGATGATCATCATATTTTGATACATTGCGGCCATGCAAATCAAACCCAGTCGCCGCGAAGCCACCCATGAACGCATTCTTGAAGTTGCGTCCTTGGCACTGCGCCGCAATGGGTACAGCGGCGTGGGCGTGGCTGACGTGATGAAGCAGGCTGGTCTGACCCATGGCGGGTTTTACGCCCACTTCCCTTCGCGTGACGCCTTGCTGGCCGAAGCCATTGCGCGTGCCGGACGGGACAACGCCGACGGCACGATGCGGCGCATCGCACGCAAACAGGCTGGCGGCAAGAGCACCTTGCGTGCGCTAATTGAAGACTATCTCTCGGAAGCCCATTTGCGGGATGTCGAAGGCGGCTGTGTCGTGGCGGCGTTGAGTTCCGAAATGCCCCGGCAGTCGCCAGAGCTGCAGCAAGCCGCGTCCGAGCGCGTACGCAGCCTGGTCAATCTGGTGTCACACGCCCTTCCCCCGGGCGGCACTGCCGATCAGGCCATGGCCATTGCCGGCAGCCTGGTGGGCAGCCTGCAATTGGCACGCACCCTGGGCTCCAATGCGCAGGGCAAGGCCATGCTGGCCGCTGCGCGCAATGCGCTGCTGGCGCAGTACGCCTCCGACTGAACAAATCCTCTCCATTCGTTTTGCCGTTTCTTTGTCCAAAAATATGATGATCATCATATATTCAACCCACCATCCAAGGAGTTCCCATGAAAGTAGCTGACGCAACCATTCTGATTACCGGTGCCAACCGCGGCCTGGGCCTGGCATTTGCACGGGAGGCGCTGGCGCGCGGTGCGCGCAAGGTGTATGCCGCTGCGCGCGATCCATCCACGGTGACGCTGCCCGGCGTGATTCCGGTGAAGCTGGACGTGACCAATCCTGAAGATGTGGCTGCTGCCGCGAAAAATTTCCCGGATGTCACGCTCCTGATCAACAACGCCGGCATTGCCGCCACCGGCAGCGTGTTGGCACCGGACAGCATTGCCTCCGCACAGCGCCACTTTGATACCAATGTGTTCGGCCCTATCCGGCTGACCCAGGCTTTTGCGCCCATTCTGGGGGCCAATGGGGGCGGAGGCATTCTCAATGTGCTGTCCATTGCCAGCTGGATCAACGGGCCTTTGCTGGGCGTCTATGCCATGAGCAAGTCGGCTGCCTGGGCCATGACCAACGGCACGCGCATTGAGCTCAGTGCGCAGAAAACCCAGGTGCTGGGCCTGCACGTCGGCTTTATCGATACCGATCTGACGCATGGCTTCGATGTACCCAAAGTCTCCCCCGAAGCAGTGGTGCGCACCGCGCTGGATGCGCTCGAGGCAGGTGCCAGCGAGGTACTGGCCGATGACGTGACGCGGCATGTCCATGCCGGCCTGTCGGCCAACCCGGCGGTCTACCTGCACGCGCTGGAACGCTGAAGACGGGGCCCAACGGCCCGCGGCACTTCAGCCTTGCCAGGCCTGGATGAAATGCGCGGCTGTCTCCGCAACAGCCTGCGCAGTTTTGCCGGGTGTATAGAGCTGGCTGCCAATGCCGAATCCGGTCGCCCCGGCCCGTTTCCAGGCTGCCATGTTGACCGGGTCAATGCCACCCACTGGCCACACCTCGGTGCCTGCGGGAAGTACGGACTTGAGGGCCTTGAGGCCCGCGAGACCCAGGGTGTCGGCAGGGAATATCTTCAGCGCATGGGCACCCGCCTGCAGCGCGGTGAAGGCTTCGGTGGGCGTGACCACACCGGGCGCACTCAGCATGCCCAGCTCAACCGCGCGGGCGATGACCCGGGCATCGCAGTTGGGCGCCACCATGAGGCGGCCACCGGCCGAATGCACGGCGTCAACGTCTGCCACCGTGAGCATGGTGCCGCCACCCACCAGGGCGTCGGCAGGCAGGGTGCGCACCAGCAGGTCGATGCACTCCAGTGCTTCGGGGCGGTTCAGCGGAACTTCCAGTGCACGAAAGCCGCTGGCATACAAGGCCGCACCCACGGCCTCTGCGTCTTGCACGGTCAGCCCGCGCAGGATGGCAACCAGGGGGAGCTTGCGGGTTTGGACCAATAACTGGTGGGGAGTCGTCACGTGTTTTTCCAATGGGTTTGCAAATGGGACAGAGCCCCGATAAAGGCCTGCTCCGCATCAATCAGGTGGCAGTGCAGGCCGAGTTGTTCTGCACTGGCGCGGTACAAGGTGGCCAGTGCGGGCGAGCCGATCAGGTAAAAGTCCTGCACCGACGATGTGGCACCAGGGCGCCCCAGTACGTCATGCATTTCGTGCCCGATCAGCAGACCACTCAAATAGGCGCGGGCACTGCTGGATACCATGTCGCCACACACCACCCGTGCACGGCAGCCAAACAGCAAGTGGCTGAGCGAACCTTGCGCGGACGCTTGCACGCCGTCCGCAAAAGCGGCCTGGTCCCAGGATGCTTCCTCCGCACCAATGGCCGCCGCGATGGTCCCCTGCTTGCTCAGCAAGTCAAACAGTTCACCGGTCATATAGGTGCGCAGCTGCTGAATACGCCCGGCCCTCAGCTCCACCCACTTGCTGTGGGTTCCGGGCAGCACAAACCAGCCGCTGTGGTGACCCAGCGTGACTGCGCCCAGCAGCTGCGTTTCTTCGCCGCGCATCACATCCGGCTGACCGTGGCTGTCGCGCACACAGTAGCCCGGCACGATCACGGCTTGCAAGTCCAGACGCCCAGCGGGCACGGGATACAGATGCTTCGCCAGATCAGTCAGCAGCACGGATTCATCCACATAAGGGACCTGCACCCAGCCCAGCGCACTGCCCACCATGCCGGACATCACCACCTGGGTCGTGTCGACATCCAGCGCCTGCAGTGCCTGGACCAGCGCCTGTTCAAAGCGACCCTTGCTGGCTAGCGCACCTTCGCCGTCTGCATGGGTGCGCAGGCATTGGCCCTGGTCATTGAGGGCATAGGCGCGACGATGGGTGGTGCCCCAGTCAACGCCTACCATGGCAAGCTGCTGCGGCATTTCGGAAACCGACACGCTCAAGCCAGGGTATAGGCCGTCTTGACCACGGTAAAGAACTCCTTGGCATAGGTGCCCTGCTCGCGCGAGCCATAGCTGGAGCCCTTGCGGCCACCGAACGGCACGTGGTAGTCCACCCCGGCCGTTGGCAGGTTGACCATCACCATGCCCGCTTGCGAGTGGCGCTTGAAATGCGTGGCGTATTTGAGCGAGGTAGTGGCAATGCCGGCTGACAGGCCAAACGGCGTGTCGTTGGCCACAGCCAATGCTTCGTCATAGTCCTTCACGCGGATGACGCTGGCCACCGGGCCAAAGATTTCTTCGCGGTTGATGCGCATCTGCGGCGTGCTGTCCACCAACAAGGCGGGAGCCATGTAGAAGCCCTCGGTGTCGCGTTGCAAGCGATCTCCACCTGCGAGCAGCGTGGCACCTTCGCTCTGGCCGATATCCACATAGGACATGTCCTGCTCGAGCTGGGCCAGCGAGGCAACCGGCCCGATGTCGGTCCCTGCGGCGCAGGCGTCGCCCACCTTGATGCTGGCCATGCGCTTTTGCATGGCGTCAATGAAGGCGGGGTAGATCTTGTCGGTCACGATCAGGCGGCTGGACGCTGTGCAGCGCTGACCGGTGGAGTAGAACGCGCTCTGCACGCACAGCTCCACAGCCACACCCAGATCGGCGTCGTCCAGAACCACCTGCGGGTTCTTGCCGCCCATCTCGAGCTGCACCTTCTTCATGTTGATCGCACACGCTGCCGCAATGCGTTGCCCCACACCGACCGAACCGGTAAAGCTCACGGCAGCAATACCGGGATGGTTGACCAGCGCATCGCCAATGACACTGCCGCGCCCCATCACCAGGTTGAACACGCCTGCCGGAATGCCGCTGCGGTGGATGATGTCGGCCAGCGCCCAGGCGCAGCCCGGTACCAGGTCGGCCGGCTTGAGCACAACGCAATTGCCATAGGCCAGGGCAGGTGCAACCTTCCAGGCGGGGATCGCCATCGGAAAATTCCAGGGGGTGATCAGGCCGATCACACCCAGAGGCTCGCGGGTGATTTCCACGCCAATGCCGGGGCGAACCGAAGGCAAAACCTCGCCGCCCAAGCGCAGGCATTCACCGGCGAAGAATTTGAAGATGTTGCCAGCACGTGCCACTTCGCCAATACCCTCGGCGCGGGTCTTGCCCTCTTCGCGCGACAACAGGGTTCCGAGTTCCTCACGGCGGGCCAGAATTTCCGTGCCGATCTTGTCCAACGCATCCGCACGTGCCTGCACGCCCGAGGTGGACCATGCGGGAAAAGCCTTCTGCGCGGCAGCCACGGCCATATCGAGCTGTGCCACATCGGCCTGGGCATAGTCGCCCAGGCTGTCCTGCAGGTTGGAGGGGTTGATGTTGGGCGCGTAGTTGGGCGCTGCCAGCCATTCGCCGGCAATGAGGTTGTGGTGTTGTGTCATGGTTTCTTTCAGTGTCCCCAGCGCAAAACCAGGGGGTCCAGTCGCCGTGCAACTTCCAGCAGCCCCTTGCGGACTTCCGGATGCATGGCGGGAAAGGGGTGGCGCGGCGCTTCGCAGGCGATTACGCCGCCCTCGCGCATCAGTGCCTTGGCGGTCAGTATGCCGCCCTGGCGGTTTTCATAGTTGATCAGCGGCAGCCATTGTTGGTAGAAGGCGGCGGCCGTGTCACGGTCGCCGGCAGCATGCGCATCCACAATGCGACGTATGCCATCCGGATAGGCACCACCGGTCATGGCGCCAGTGGCACCTGCGTCCAGGTCGGGCATGAGCGTGATGGCTTCCTCACCATCCCAGGGACCTTCGATGGCAGCGCCGCCCAGGCGAATCAACTCACGCAGCTTGGAAGCCGCACCTGCCGTCTCGATCTTGAAGTAGCTGACATGCTCAATCTCCTGCGCCATGCGTGCCAGGAAGGGTGCAGACAAGGGCGTGCCGCTTACAGGCGCATCTTGGATCATGATGGGGATGTCGATGGCGTCCGACAGCCGTGCATAGAACTCGTAGATTTGCGCTTCCGACACGCGGATGGTGGCGCCGTGGTAGGGCGGCATCACCATGACCATGGAGGCGCCCTGCTGCTGCGCGCGCACGCTGCGATCCACACAGACCTGGGTGCTGAAGTGGGTGGTGGTGACGATTACCGGCACGCGCCCCTTCACATGGGCCAGGATGGCGGAAGTGAGCACTTCGCGCTCCGCATCCGACAGCACAAACTGCTCCGAAAAATTGGCCAAGATGCACAAGCCCGTGGAGCCGGCATCAATCATGAAATCCACGCAGCGCAGCTGGCTCTCCAGGTCCAGTGCGCCATCTTCGGTAAACGTGGTGGGAACGACCGGGAATACGCCCTTGTAACGGGCTGCAGTAGTTGTTGTCATGGAGACTCGCCTTACTTCTTCTTGTTGTACACGTCCACGCATACGGCTGCCAGCAACACCAGGCCCTTGATGACCTGCTGGTAGTCGATGCCAATGCCCATGATGGACATGCCGTTGTTCATCACACCCATGATGAAGGCGCCAATCACCGCACCCAGCACCTTGCCCACACCGCCGGAAGCCGATGCACCTCCGATGAAGCAGGCCGCAATCACGTCGAGCTCAAAGCCCAGACCGGCCTTGGGTGTAGCGGTATTGAGTCGCGCTGCAAAGATCAGTCCGGCCAGGGCCGACAGCACGCCCATGTTGATGAAGGTGTAGAAGGTCAGCCGCTCGGTCTTGATGCCCGACAGGCGTGCGGCCTTCTCGTTGCCTCCCAACGCATAGATGCGTCGGCCCAGCGTGGTGCGGGAGGTGACAAAGTCGTACACCAGCATCAGCAGCAGCATGACGATGAGCACATTGGGCAGACCCTTGTAGGAAGCCAACAGGTAGCTGAAGGCGGCAATCATCCCGGCGAACACCAGGTTCTTGATCATGAAGAACACCACCGGCTCGCTTTCCATGCCATGGCGTACCCGGGCGGCGCGGCCGCGGATCTTGGAGACCAGCAGTATCAGCGCCATCAGCAAACCCGCAATCAGCGAGGTGATGCGCAAACCTTCACCGTGCAGGGGATCGGGAATGAAGCCGGTGCTCAGGAGCTGGAATTGCTCCGGGAACGGGCCCACGGATGAGCCCTGCAACACCGCCAGCGCCAGCCCCTTGAACACCAGCATGCCAGCCAGCGTGACGATAAAGGACGGTATCTTGTAGAACGCCACCCAATACCCTTGTGCCGCACCGATGACGGCACCCAGCACCAGGCAGATAAACCCTGCCAGCGCAAAGTTGACGTTGTGGTTGACCATCAGCACCGCGGCACAGGCTCCGACAAAGCCGCTGACCGAGCCCACCGAAAGGTCGATATGGCCGGCCACAATCACCAGCAGCATGCCCAGCGCCATCACGATGATGTAGCTGTTCTGCAGGATCAGGTTGGTCAGGTTGAGCGGCTGGAACAGGGTGCCATCGGTTTCGATCTGGAAGAACACCATGATGACCACCAGGGACATCAACAGCCCGTACTCGCGCACGTTGTTTTTCAGGAAGCTCAGACCGCTGATCTGCCCCTGCTCTTTGTTTTGTAGGGTTTGGGTTGCCATGTTCAGTTCACTCCGGATGTCACAATCGATCGCATGATTTTTTCCTGTGTCGCTTCGGCAGCCGAGAATTCGGCCACGAAAGCTCCCTCGTTGAGGACACAGATTCGGTCGCACATACCCAACAGCTCGGGCATCTCGCTGGAAATCATCAGCACGCATTTGCCCTCTGCGGCCAGCTGCGCGATGATGGTGTAGATCTCGTATTTGGCACCCACATCGATGCCGCGCGTGGGCTCATCGAGTATCAGCACCTCGGGGTTGGAGAACAGCCATTTGCTCAGCACCACCTTCTGCTGGTTTCCGCCCGACAGGTTGACGGTACGTGCGTACACATCGGGGCTGCGGATATTGAGCTTGCGCCGGTACTCTTCTGCCACCTTGAATTCCTGGCCTTCGTGGATCACGCTGTTGCTGGACACCGCCTCCAGATTGGCCAGCGTGGTGTTCCAGGCGATGGTTTCTTCCAGGACCAGGCCGTAGCCCTTGCGGTCTTCCGTCACATAGGCAATGCCGTTGTCGATGGCCTTCTGCACGGTGCTGGTATCCACGGGCTTGCCGTGCACGAACACCTGGCCACTGATGTCGCGCCCATAGGTGCGACCAAAAATGCTCATGGCCAGCTCGGTGCGACCGGCGCCCATCAGTCCGGCGATGCCAACGATCTCACCCTTGTTGACATGCAGGTCCACGCCCTTGATGACGACACGCTCGGGATGCACGTCGTGGTGGACCTTCCAGTTCTTCACCTCGAACACCTTGTCGCCGATCTGGGGCGTGCGCTTGGGATAGCGGTCGGCCATCTCACGCCCCACCATGTGGCGGATGACGACGTCTTCGCTGATCTTGCCGGCGCTGCAATCCAGCGAGGCTACGGTAGCACCATCGCGCAACACCGTGATGCTGTCGGCCACCTTGGAAATTTCGTTGAGCTTGTGCGAAATCAGAATGCAGGAAATGCCGTGACCCTTGAGGTCCAGCAACAGCTCCAGCAGCGCGTCGCTGTCGGTCTCGTTCAAACTGGCCGTGGGTTCGTCCAGGATCAGCAGTTTGACTTCCTTGGACAACGCCTTGGCGATTTCAATCAGTTGCTGCTTGCCCACACCCAGATTGGTGATGAGCGCATTGGGAGACTCGTTGAGCCCGACCTTTTTCAGCAGGGCCTGGGTCTTGACATAGGAAGCGCTCCAGTCAATCACGCCACCATGGGACTGCTCGTTGCCCAGAAAGATGTTTTCGGTAATCGAGAGCAGCGGTACCAGCGCCAGCTCCTGGTGGATGATGATGATGCCCTTGTGCTCGCTGTCGGCGATGCCACGGAACTGGCAATCCTCGCCCATGAACCGAATCTGGCCTTCAAAATCACCGTGCGGATAGACACCGCTGAGCACCTTCATCAACGTCGATTTGCCGGCGCCATTTTCTCCAACGATGGCATGGATTTCACCGGACCTGACGGTCAGGTTGACATCACTCAAAGCACGCAAGCCGTGGAATGACTTTTTGATTCCACGCATTTCAAGAATAGGGTCTGCCATTGCCTTGTCTGTCTCTCTTCTTGTACGAAATAAAAAGGCCCTGTGCGTTGCTGCACAGGGCCTTTGACTGTAGCCCTGAAACGCTTACTTGAGTTGTTCTTCCTTGATATAGCCGCTGCCGATCAGCACCTGCTTGTAGTTGGAAAGATCCACAGGGATGGGTTTGAGCAGGTAGGAAGGAACCACCTTGACCTTGTTGTTGTAGGTCTTGGTGTCGTTGATTTCCGGCTGCTTGCCGCTCAGCACCGCATCCACCAGGTTGGCCGTGACTTTGGCCAGCTCACGCGTGTCCTTGAAGATGGTGGAGTACTGCTCCTTGCGGATGATGGATTTCACCGAAGGCACTTCCGCATCCTGGCCGGTCACGTAGGGGTAGGGCTGCGATGCCGAGCCGTAGCCCACGCCTTTGAGGGAAGACAGGATACCGATGCTCAGACCGTCATAGGGGGACAGCACAGCGTCCACGCGCTTGTTGCCGTAGTAGGCGCTCAGCAGATTGTCCATGCGGGCCTGGGCCACGGCACCGTCCCAGCGCAGGGTGGACACCTTGTTCATGCCCAGCTGCTTGCTCTGCACGACCAGCTTGCCCTTGTCGATGTACGGTTGCAGCACGGACATGGCGCCGTCATAGAAGAAGAAGGCGTTGTTGTCATCCGCAGAGCCGCCGAACAGTTCGATGTTGAACGGGCCCTTGCCTTCTTTCAGGCCCAGCGCCTTTTCCAGGGACTGTGCCTGCAGCACGCCAACCTGGAAGTTGTCGAAGGTGGTGTAGTAGTCCACATTCTTGCTGCCCACGATCAGACGGTCATAGGCAACAACCTTGATGCCCTTGTCAGCGGCCTTTTGCAGGGCGTTGGACAGGGTGGTGCCGTCAATGGAAGCAATAACCAGCGCCTTCACACCCTTGGTGATCATGTTTTCGATCTGGGCCAGCTGGTTGGGGATGTCATCGTCGGCGTACTGCAGATCCGTCTTGTAGCCCTTGGCTGCCAGCGCTGCCACCATGCTGTTGCCGTCACTCACCCAACGGGTGGAAGTCTTGGTGGGCATTGCCACGCCGACTGTGCCTTTGTCCTGAGCCTGTGCAACGGGCGTTCCGATTGCAAAACCCAGCACCAAAGCGGCGGCCAAAGTCTTGAGAGTTGTTCTACGAGCAGTCACTGTGCGTCTCCTGTAATTGATTGGTGTCATTTCTAGCGTCTTTGCCTTCTGGCTCAGATGGCGAAATCATATGGACAAGTTCGATGCTTATCCAATATAGTTTGACCAATATCCAATACACAAATTGAGATTGGTAATAACCCTAATATGACAAATTACACCCATTGGTTCCTGAGGGCCCGCCTGAAGACGCGCCAACTGCTGCTGCTGGTGGCTTTGTCGGAGGAAGGCAACATCCACCGCGCGGCCCAGGTGCTCAACATGACGCAGCCAGCCGCGTCCAAGCTGCTCAAGGATCTGGAGGATGTGCTGGAGGTGTCTCTGTTCGAGCGCCTGCCGCGGGGCATGCGCCCCACTTGGTATGGCGAAACCATGATCCGGCACGCCCGCGCCGCGCTGGCCACGCTCAACCAGGCCCATGACGAGCTGCAGGCGGCCAAGAACGGTCAGTTCGGGCAGGTCAACATCGGCTCCATCACCGCCCCGGGGCTGGCCCTGCTGCCGCCCACGGTCGCCTCGGTCAAGCAGGCACATCCCAATCTGCACATCACCATCCAGATCGAGCCCAGCAATCTGCTCATCGAGCGCCTGAACCGGGGCACGCTGGACATTCTGGTGGGGCGGCTTTCAGCTGAGCACGACCAAGGCGCACTGCGTTACGAAGTGGTTACCGACGAGCCGGTTTGCGCCGTGGCGCGTCCGGGCCATCCCTTGTTTTCGGTGAGCAAACTGACGGTGGAAGACATGTTGGGCTACGGCTGGATCGTGGCTCCCGCTGGCAGCGCGCTGCGGCATCGGTTTGACCTGATGTTCCAGGAGCTCAACCTGCCGCACCCCACCAACAGCGTGGAGACCAGCTCGCTGCTGTTCATCGCCAAGATGATGCAGCAAAGTGACATGGTCAGCGTGATGGCTACCGACGTGGCGCGCTATTACGCGGACCACGGGCTTTTTTCCATCCTGCCCATCACCCTGCCCTGCGACATGGAGCCCTTCGGCTTCATCACCCGGCGTGACCGCCTGCTTTCGCCGGCCGCTCAGGTGGTGCTGCGCAGCCTGAAGGCGTCGGCCATGGTGGTGTACGGCAAGCAGTTCGATCTGGAACTGCCTGCCTGAAGGCAGCGTATGCGCAGGCTAGTTCCAGCCAGCGTCGACCTTGAACTCCTGCGCGGTGCACATGGCTGCGTCGGCGGATGCCAGGAACAGCACCATGCGCGCCACGTCCGAAGGCTTGAGCTTGTCCGGCAGGCACTGATTGCGCTTGATTTCCGCCTCGCCCTCGGCATTGAGCCACAGGGCAATCTGGCGCTCGGTCATGACCCAGCCCGGCGACACGGTGTTGACCCGGATGCGGTCTGCG
Organism: Rhodoferax sp. GW822-FHT02A01; assembly: GCF_038784515.1. Classification (NCBI taxonomy): domain Bacteria; kingdom Pseudomonadati; phylum Pseudomonadota; class Betaproteobacteria; order Burkholderiales; family Comamonadaceae; genus Rhodoferax; species Rhodoferax sp. GW822-FHT02A01. The sequence continues at coordinate 2,737,143 of NZ_CP152376.1, read as the reverse complement.
CCCAGACTGCCCGCCAGCCCGCGGGTGAGGCCATTGACCGACGACTTGGCAATGGCGTAGCAGGGATAGGCACTGCCTTTGGTCTGCCAGCCGGTGGAGCCCAGGTTGATGATGGAACCGCCGCCCAGACGGCGCATGCCCGGCACCACGGCCTGGATGGCAAAGAAGGCGGGGCGCTGGTTGACGGCCATGCGTTCGTCCCAGTACTCGGGCGTCACCGATTCCAGCGTATGGCGGTCGTCACGGGCCACGTTGTTCACCAGGGTGGAAAAGTCACCCAGTTCCTGCTGGGCTGCGGCAATGGCGGCCTGCAGCGCGGCCACGTCGCGCACGTCGCAGGCGCGCCACCACACCGGGGTATGACCACGTTGCGCCACGCGCTCGGCCAATGCCTGGCTTTCGGTGGCCGCCATGTCGACAAAAGCCACCTGTGCCCCCTGTTCGGCAAAGGCTTCCACCATGGAAGCACCGATGCCGGTACCCCCTCCGGTGATGAACACCCGTTGGCCACGCAGGCTGGGAAATGTGGCCAAGGTTGATGCGGTCATAAAAGAGCTCCTATTGATGTATTGCAATTTAAATATGGTTATCGACTATTAATTCATTTTCTATTATCACTATGCATGGTTAGCATCCAACTTGTCAAGAACCAAGGGGGTACTACCTCCGCCACAAAAGAGGCATACACATGGACACACCAAAACCCCCGTTCCGCCGCAGCCACGCCTGGTTTGGCAAGCAGGACCGGGATGGATTCGTTCACCGCAGCTGGCTCAAGAACCAGGGCTATCCGCACGACCTGCTGGATGGCCGCCCCATCATCGGCATCTGCAACACCTGGAGTGAACTCACTCCCTGCAACGGCCACTTCCGCGAGCTGGCCGAATTCGTCAAACGGGGCGTCTACGAGGCCGGCGGCTTTCCGCTGGAGTTCCCCGTCATGTCGCTGGGCGAAACCCAGTTGCGCCCCACCGCCATGCTGTTCCGCAACCTGGCCAGCATGGACGTGGAAGAAAGCATACGCGGCAACCCCATAGACGGCGTGGTGCTGCTGATGGGTTGCGACAAGACCACCCCTTCCCTGCTGATGGGCGCTGCAAGCTGCGATCTGCCCACCATCGGCCTGTCCGGCGGCCCTATGCTCAACGGCAAGTTCCGTGGCAAGGACGTAGGCTCCGGCACCGGCGTGTGGAAGATGTCCGAGATGGTTCGCGCCGGCGAAATGACCATGCAGGAATTCACCTCCTGCGAAAGTGACATGCACCGCTCCAAGGGCAGTTGCATGACCATGGGCACCGCCTCCACCATGGCCAGCATGGTTGAAGCACTGGGCATGTCCCTGCCCGAAAACGCCGCCCTGCCCGCCGCCGATACCCGCCGCAATCGCCTGGCACAGCTGACAGGCCGACGCATTGTGGAAATGGTCAAGCAGGACATCCGCATGTCGCAGATCCTGACCCGCGAAGCCTTTGAAAACGCCATCCGTACCAACGCTGCTATTGGCGGCTCCACCAATGCGGTGATCCACCTGCTGGCCGTGGCCGGACGCATGGGCATTCCCCTGACCCTGGACGACTGGGACAAGCTGGGTTCGGAGGTCAACTGTCTGCTGAACCTGCAGCCTTCTGGCCAGTACCTGATGGAAGACTTCTGCTACGCCGGTGGCCTGCCTGCCGTGTTGCGCGAAATTCTGCCCCTGCTGCACGGTGACGCGCTCACCGCCAACGGCAAGACCTTGCGTGAAAACGTGGAAGCAGCCCCCTGCTACAACCGCGAAGTCATCAAGACCATGGACGAGCCCTTCATCCCCGCTGCAGGCATTGCGGTGGTGCGCGGCAATCTGGCGCCGGACGGTGCCGTGATCAAGCCGTCCGCAGCTTCTCCGCACCTGCTGACACACCGTGGCCGCGCCGTGGTGTTCTCGTCCATTGAAGACTTCCACGCCCGCATTGATGATCCCGATCTGGACATCGACGAGAACTGCGTCATGGTGCTGCAGAATTGCGGCCCGCGCGGCTACCCCGGTATGGCCGAAGTGGGCAATATGCCACTGCCACCCAAGGTGCTGCAAAAGGGCATTACCGACATGGTGCGCATCTCGGACGCCCGCATGAGCGGTACCGCCTACGGCACCGTGGTGCTGCACACCAGCCCCGAAGCAGCAGCCGGTGGCCCGCTGGCCCTGGTGCGCAATGGCGACATGATTGAACTCAATGTGCCCGAGCGCAAGCTGCACCTGGACGTGTCCGATGAAGAGCTGGCCATTCGCCGTGCCGCCTGGGCTGCGCCCGAAAAACCGGCACGCGGCTATTACAAGCTGTATGTGGACCATGTGCAGCAGGCCCACCTGGGTGCCGACCTGGACTTCCTGGTGGGCAAGAGCGGTGCCGGCGTGCCGCGCGATTCCCATTGAGCACCGTGGCTAACGCTGCATCGCGCGCACCCGTGCTGGGTCAGGCCCACGTGGTCTGGCCTGCCCAGGCCGAACTGGGTGAAGGCACGCTGTGGTCGGTACGTGAGCAGGCGCTGTACTGGGTGGATATCCTGGGTCGGCGCCTGTACCGCTACAAGCCAGCGCAACAGACACGCGACAGCTGGTCCTTTGAAGAAGAAATCTCCGCACTGGCAGAGCGGCGCGATGGCACGGGCCTGCTGGTCACCCTGCGCCACGACTTTGCCTATTTCGACCCACAAACAGGCGACCTGCAGCGGTTGCACCGCGCCGAAACGGACAAGCCGGGCAACCGCTTCAATGACGGTAAATGCGATGCACAGGGCCGCTTCTGGGGCGGCACCATCGACTTTGCCTGCGAGCAGGCCACGGGCGCCATCTACCGCTTCACTGCATCCGGCGAATGCCAGACCATGCACCCCGGCTATGTGGTGAACAACGGCCCCACCTGGTCGCTGGACGGGCGCACCATGTATCTCAACGATACGGTGCGAGGACGTGTGCAAGCATTCAATTTCGATCCGGCAAACGGCACCCTGCACAACGAGCGCAACTGGCTGCCGTTGGCGCCTGTTGACGGCTATCCGGACGGCATGACCACGGACGCGCAAGGCCGTCTATGGATCGCGCACTGGGGTGGCGCCTGTGTCACCTGCCACGACCCGGTCACTGCGCAGGAACTGGCACGCGTTGCCTTGCCCACCAGCCACATCACCAATTGCGTGTTTGGTGGCCCGGACCTGCGCACGCTCTATATTTCGAGTGCCCGTGTCGGACTCAGCCCCGAGCAACTCGCCGCCGAGCCGGACGCCGGCGCCCTGTTCAGCGTGGATACCGATTGCGTGGGCCTGCCCAGCCCCCTGTTCGGCTAAATCCACCAGGTATCACGCTGCGGTTGGGGTACCGTGCCACCCCCTAGGGAAAACACCGAGGCAGGTAGTAATGCATTACTACCCGTTCCTTGGGTGCACTCCTACACTGAAATCTCCCAACCAACCAGGAGACATTCATGTCCAAGAAGATTTTGATGCTGTGCGGCGATTACGGCGAAGACTACGAAACCATGGTCCCGTTCCAGACCATGCTGTCCATTGGTTACACGGTGCATGCGGTATGCCCGGACAAAAAAGCCGGCGACTACGTCATGACCGCTATCCACGACTTTGAAGGCGCCCAGACCTACAGTGAAAAACCCGGCCACCGCTTCACGCTCAACGCCAACTTTGCCGAGGTCAACACCGCCCACTACGACGGCCTGCTCATCCCCGGCGGCCGGGGTCCCGAATACATTCGCCTCAACCCGCGCGTGATTGCCATCACCAAGGAATTTGCCGATGCGGGCAAACCCATTGCCGCGGTCTGCCACGGCGCCCAGATACTGGCTGCCGTGCCCGGCATCATCCGTGGCAAGCGCATCAGTGCCTATCCGGCCTGCCGTCCGGAGGTGGAGCTGGCAGGTGCGACCTATGCGGAAATCGCCATTGACGCCGCGGTCACAGACGGCCAATATGTAACGGCGCCGGCTTGGCCCGCGCACCCGGCCTGGCTGTCACAGTTCTTCGCCCTGCTGGGCACCAAGATCAGCCATTAGCAACGCAAGGCGGCCCCGGCAGCTGTGCCCGGGGTTCGCTGCAGAAACACAGGATGCTCCGCATGTGCCAGATATTTGTGCAAGCCAACCCGATGAGCTACGAGGCTACGACCCGCAGCATCCGACTGCATGGCGTGGTCACCAGTGTGCGACTGGAAAACCTGTTCTGGGACACGCTGGAAGAAATTGCCACGCGCGACGGCATGAACGTGCCGCAGCTGCTCTCCAAGCTCTACGACGAGCTGCTGGCGCACCGCGGTGACATCCCCAACTATTCCAGTTTTTTGCGGGTCTGCTGCCAGCGCTATCTGGCACTGCAGGTGGACAACCGCATTCCCCGGGATTTGAGCATCCCCATCCGTTCGTTGAACCCGCACGCAGTGCTGCACGGCGCGCGTCCCAACTTGGTGGAAGTCAAGGCCAACGCCTGAACGGGGCCTAGCGGGAGAACCAGCGGGTGGACGCGGACATAAAGAGCCGCGAAGTCACAAACACATCAATGGGCGCGGTCAGGCAAAAGCTGATCACGTCCAGACGGGTCAGGCCGGAGTCATCCAACGCCATCAGCGAATACGACAACACCAGTAACAACAGGTACGCGGTTCTGGCCCAAACCCGCGCAGCGGCCACCTGAAGATAGACGATTACGGCAGACGAGATGATGAAGCTGGAGAACAGCAATGCGTGCCAGTCCATACCGTCCTCGCATACCAGGGCCTGATACACATTGAAAGACTGTCCGATGACCACGCTAAGCCACATGCCCACGATGGCGTAGCGCACGGCCTCGGGCATGCCGCTCCTCGTTGTCGGGGATGGGGAATGGGTTGGATCGGCGCTACGCATGGGTGCTTCAGGATGGAAGTCCAGTTTAACAAACACCGCTATTCGTCAAGTGGTGGCCTTGCTGCTGCGCCAGCACGCAGCAGGCCCCACGATCGCCAAGCCTGCGGGCAATCAGGCGGCGTCTGGAGCCACTTGGTGATTGCCCATGATCTCCAGTGCACGCACCAGACCGGAGTGATCCAGATTCTGCAAGCCATTGGCGCTGCACACCTGCATCAATTGGGCGGCACCTGCCGTTTGCGGCAAGGCCAGCCCCAGCTCGCGCGCGCCCTGCAACGCCAGCCCCAGGTCCTTCTGGTGCAAGCCGATGCGAAAGCCCGGGTTGAAGGTGCGTTTGATCATGCGCTCGCCGTGCACCTCCAGAATGCGGGAGGCCGCAAAGCCACCCATCAACGCCTGCCGCACCTTGGCTGGATCAGCGCCGGCTTTGCTGGCAAACAGCAAGGCTTCACCCACCGCAGCGATATTGAGTGCCACGATGATCTGGTTGGCCACCTTGCAGGTCTGGCCGTCGCCATTGCCACCCACCAGCGTGATGTTTTTGCCCATGTGCTGCAACAACGGCAGCAGACTGGCAAAGGTGGCTTCGGAGGCGCCCACCATGATGGTCAGGCTGGCCGCCTTGGCGCCCACTTCACCACCGGACACCGGGGCGTCCATGTATTCGCAGCCCAGCGCATTAATGCGTGCAGCGAAAGCCTTGGTCAGCACCGGCGAGATGGAACTCATGTCCACCACGGTCTTGCCCGGCGTGAGACCGGAAGCGACGCCGTTCTCGCCGAATAGAACGGTTTCAACGTCGGGCGTGTCGGGCAGCATCAGAAATACGATGTCCGCCTTCTGCGCCACTTCCTGCGCACTGCTGCAGGGCAGACCACCGGCTTTGAGCAGGTCTTCGGGAATCTGGTTGCGGGTGTGCAGGTGCACGGTGTGCCCGGCGGCGATCAGGTGCCCAGCCATGGGGGCTCCCATGATGCCCAGGCCGATGAATCCAAGAGTAGTCATTGCGTAAGTTCTCTGCGGTGTTGAAAAAATCAGACTGTGTAGCGGTCACGCAGTGCCTGGGTTCCCTGCCGGAACACACCCAGGTCGCTGCCCACAGCTACAAAGGTCGCACCCATCTCCATGTAGCGCCGTGCATCGGCCTCTACCGGAGCCAGGATGCCGCAGGCCTTGCCCGCGTTGCGTGTGACCTCGAAGATCCGTGTAATGGCTGCCTGCACATCCGGGTGCCCCGCATTGCCAAGGTGCCCATACGTGGCGGCCAGATCGGATGGCCCCACGAATACACAGTCCACGCCTTCGGTGGCAGCGATATCGCCTACCGCGGCAACGCCCTGCGGACTTTCAATCTGCACGGCCACCATGATGTGGCGATTGATTTCCTGAAAGTAGTTGGGAATCGAGCCGTAGCGGTTGCTGCGCTGGGACACCGACACACCACGCACGCCTTCGGGTGGATAGCGCGTGGCCGCCACGGCACGCGCCGCATCGGCTGCACTGTGCACCATGGGAATGAGGAAGTTGTAGAACCCTGCATCCAGCAGTCGCTTGATCTCCACCTCATTGTTGCTGGTGGGCCGGACAATCGGTGCGCTGCGGCTGTCTTTGAGCGCCATCAGTTGCGGCACAAAGGTAAGAACGTCATTGGGCGAGTGCTCACCGTCCAGAAGAATCCAGTCAAAGCCTGCAACGCCCAGCACCTCAGTGGTGATCGGACTGGCCAGCGAACACCAGCAGCCGATCAGGCGCTGGCCATTGTTCAAAGCCTGCTTGAAGGAGTTGGGAAATGATTGATAGGGTGTATGTTGTGTCATGGCAATGTGCTTCAAGTAATCGGTGCGGGATTGAACAGCACCAGCGCGTTATGCAGCTTCCAGTGCTCGGCCCAGGTCTTCTTGCGGCCGCTGGCGACCTCCAGCATCAGACGGAACAGCTCCCAGCCCACGTCGGCGATGGAGGCTTCGCCATCGGCAATGCGTCCGGCGTTGAGGTCCATGAGGTCGTGCCAGCGCGTGGCCAGCTCGGTGCGGGTGGCCACCTTGATGACCGGTACTTCGGCCAGTCCGTAAGGCGTCCCGCGTCCGGTAGTGAACACGTGCAGGTTCATGCCGGCTGCCAATTGCAGGGTTCCGCAGATGAAGTCGCTGGCTGGTGTGGCAGCGTAGATCAGACCCTTGGTGCTGGCCTTTTCGCCGGGCGAGAGCACGCCGCTGATGGGTGCCGTGCCGGACTTGATGATGGAGCCCATGGCCTTTTCCACGATGTTGGACAGACCACCGGCCTTGTTGCCCGGCGTGGTGTTGGCACTGCGGTCGGCGCTGCCTCGGCCCAGGTAGGCGTCATACCAAGCCATCTCGCGGGCCATGGCCTGCGCCACCTCGGGCGTGGTGGCGCGCGCCGTCATCTGCTCCACGGCGTCGCGCACTTCGGTGGTTTCCGAGAACATCACCGTGGCACCTGCGCGCACCAGCAGATCGGTGGCAAATCCCACCGCGGGGTTGGCGGTCACACCCGAGAAGGCATCACTGCCTCCGCACTGCACGCCCACCACCAGTTCGCTGGCGGGCACCGTCTCGCGGCGGCGGGCATTGAGGCGCTCCAGATGGGCAGCGGCGGAATCCATGATGGAGTCCACCATGGACATGAAGCCCACATGCTTGTCGGCCTGCAGACAAACCACATCAAGAGCCTCGTCACTGCGCAAGGGAATGCTGCCAGCCGGCAGCAGGCGCTCGGGCTGCAGTTTTTCGCAGCCCAGGCTCACCACCATCACCTCGCCACCGAAGTTGGGGTTGCGACTGATATTGCGCAAGGTACGGATGGGGATGATGGCGTCCGGCGCGTCAATGGCGACGCCGCAGCCATAGCTATGCTCCAGCCCCACCACGTCGTCCACGTTGGGATAGCGCGGCAACAGTTCAGCCTTGATGCGCCCCACGGCAAACTCCACCACGCCCGCCACACACTGCACGGTGGTGGTGATGGCTAGGATGTTGCGCGTGCCCACCGATCCGTCGGCATTACGGTAGCCTTCAAAGGTGTAACCCGACAGCGGCTCCTGCGCCACGGCCTTTGCCGTGGCCATGGGCAGGTCACTGAGACTGCGCGCTGCAGGCATGTGCAACAGGCGCTCGTGCACCCAGCTGCCGGCTGCAATGTCCTGCAGAGCGTAACCAATGGGCACGTTGTAGCGCAACACCGGCGCATCCTTGGCGATGGCGCGCAGCGCAACCTTGTGCCCCTGCGGCACGCGGTCACGCAACACCAGACCATCGGCCAGCACCGTACCTGCGGCCAGGCCGCCATCGTTGGCGACGATGGCGACGTTGTCATCCGCATGCATGCGGATGGTCAGCGGAGGCTTAGTCATGCTCATAGCACCAGATGCCCTGTGATTAGCGTGGGCAGCCAGGTCGAGAACGACGGCACGTAGGTCACCAGCGTGATGGCCACAAAGATGGCGAAGTAATAGGGCCAGGCCGTCTTGGTGGCTTCACCGATGGAGATGTTGCCGATGGCGCAGCCCACAAACTGCACCGTACCCACCGGCGGGTGCACCAGCCCCAGTGCGCAGTTGAGCAGCAGCATCATGCCGAATTGCACCGGGCCCACACCCATCTGGATCGCCAGCGGCAGGAACAGCGGCGTGGTGATCAGGATATGCGCTGCCATGTCCAGAAAGATGCCCAGCACGATCTGGATGATGTTGATGTACAGCAGCATCAGCCAGGGCGATTGCGTGGCCGACAGCAGCGCGGCTTCAATGGCGTCGGGGATTTCCAGATAGGCCATCTGGTAGCGCAGCATGTTGGACACACCGATGAGCAGCAGGATCACACCCGTGGTCTTGGAGGCCTTGGCCAGCGACTTGAGCAGCTTCTCCTTGGACATGGTGCGGTAGATGAACACCGTGAGCAGCAGCGAATAACTCACCGCGATGGCCGCCGCTTCGGTGGCTGTGGCCACCCCTTTCATGATGCAGGCCAGAATGATCACCACCACCATCAGCCCCGGCATGGAGGCGATGAAGGAGCGCAGCACGGCCGACCAGCCCGGAAACTTTTCCAGCAGCGTGGAGCCGTCGGGCCGCTTGGGGTAGCCATACTTGACCGCCTGCCAATAGGCTGTGATCAGCATGCAGACCATGATCCAGAACACCGGGACCAGGCCGGCAAACATCAAGTCGCCAATGGACACGCCCTTGATGACGTGACCGTCGATCATGCCGGTGGCCGCTTGCGCTGCAAAGGCATAGATGATCATGTTGTGCGAGGTCGGCATTAGCGCGCCCGACAACGATGCGTGCGTGGTCACATTGACCGCGTAGGCAGCGCTGTAGCCCTCGCGCTTCATGATGGGAATCATCACACCGCCCATGGCCGAGGTGTCGGCCACCGGCGAGCCGGACACACCGCCAAAGAGCGTGGATGCCACCACATTGGCCAGCCCCAGTCCACCGCGCCAATGCCCCACCAGACTGCGGGCAAAGTCCACGATCTTGTCGGCAATGCCCCCGTGCAGCATGAGCTCGCCAGAGAAGATGAAGAAGGGAATGGCCAGGAACGAGAACACGTTCATGCCCGAAACCATCATCTGGATGGCGGTCTCGAACGGCAGGCCTTCCACCGCGAAGGTGGCCAGGCAACTCAGACCAATGGCAAAAGCCACCGGCACGCCCAGCAACAGGAAGGCAACAAAGGCCAGACAGAGTACGGTCAGTGCCATGAGGGAGCTACTTTCTTTCCGGTAAACAAAGCCACCAGATGCTCGATGGAAAACAGGGTGATCAACACACCGGACATCAGCACCGGCAGATAACGGTAGGCCTCGGACAGGCCCAGTGTGGGAATGGTGCTGGCGTGGGTGGACACGGCCATCAGGGTGCCCCCTGCCAGCAGCGCCATGGCAAACACGATGATGAAACCGTGCACCACCACCTTGCACCAGAACTGCGCGATATCAGGCAATGCCTTGACCAGCGAGTCCAAGCCGATGTGGCCGGCGTCACGCACACCGGCCGATGCGCCAAACATGGCAACCGAAATCACCAGCAACAAGGCGAGCTGCTCCACGTAGGCCGGTGCGTCATTGAAGACATAACGCATCACCACACCGTAGATCACCACACCCAGCAAACCCACCAGGCAGGCGCACGCCAGCAATAGCGTCCAGCGTGACAGCCTGGAGTTCAGAAAAGTCAGGACGCCCACGATTATTTGGCGTTGACGATTTCTTGCACCAGTGCCTTGAGCTCAGGCGTGTTGGCGAACTTGTCCCACACGGGGCGTTCCACGTCCACAAAGCTCTTGCGATCGATTTCCGAGGCGGGAACGATCTTGGCTCCACCCTTGATAACCGCTGCGCGGGCGTCCTTCTCCTTGGCTTCCCACAGGCCAACGTAGTACGGCACTGAGGCCTTGGCGGCCTTGCGAATGGCCGTCTGCTCTTCCGGTGTCAGCGTTTCCCAAATTTTCTTGGAGAACACCAACACTTCAGGCCCCATGGAGTGCATGGTTTCCGAATACACGGGTGCTGACTCGTAGTGCTTGGCCTCTTCATAAGAAGGGTAGTTGTTCTCGGCAGCGTCCAGCAGGCCGGTCTTCAAACCGGTGTAGACCTCGGCAAATGGCATAGGGGTTGCGGACGCACCCATGGCGCCAATGGTGCTGACCCACAGGTCCGAGGGTTGCACGCGGATCTTCATACCCTTGGTGTCGGCAACGGATTTGATGGGCTTGTGGGCATAGATGGAGCGTGCGCCGCTTTCATACAGTGCCAGTCCCACGAAGCCAGCCTTGTCGAAGGCCGCGAGGATCTTGTCGCCTTGCGGACCGTAAATCGTCTTGCGGAAATGTTCGATATCGCGGAACAGGAAGGGTAGCGAAGGAATCATGGACTCCGGCACGATGCCGTGGAAGGCAGCCGTGTTCACGCGCACCATGTCCAGCGCACCGATCTTGACCTGCTCCACAGTGTCTTTCTCAGAGCCCAGCGAGCTGTCACCGAACACCTTCACGTTGTCCTTGCCGCCAGTGGCCTTGGACAGCTCGTCACCCATGAACTTCACCGCCATGTTGGTGGGGAATTCCTTGTTGTGAACGTCGGCCGAACGGAAAGTGCGGGCCATGCTGGCGGTGGCAGAAAGCGCCAACACCGCGATGGCGATCTGGGTGGTCAAGGTTTTGAATGGGAAGCGCATGATTTCTCCTCTTTGGTTGAAATGGGAACGTGAACTCAGAAGACCGTGCAGGCCGGCTCGGGCTGGCCTTGCACGTCACTCAGGTGAATGGCAAACAGCCCGCCGTCCAGGGCGTCAGGCTCGGTGGTGTTGGCAGGGCGGATGGAAGCCACATACAGGGTGCGTAGGTCGGCACCGCCGAAGGCGCACATGGTGGGTTTCTTCACCGGCACGGCAATCGAACGGTCCAGCCGACCTTGCGGCGTGTAACGGTGCACCAATCCGGCGTCGATACCGCAAATCCAGTAGCAGCCATCGGTGTCCATGGCGGCGCCATCGGGTCGGCCCAGGAAAGCTGCCATGTCGATGAACGGACGCGGGTTGCTGGGCAGTCCGCGCTCCGTGTCGTAGTCGTAGGCCCAGACCTTGCGCACCGCACTGTTGGAGTCAGACAGATACATGGTGCGGCCATTCGGACTGAAGGCCATGCCATTCGGAGTGACAAAGCCGCTGAGCACCGGTGTCAGCGCACCTCCGTGGCCCAGGCGGTAGATCTGGCCCAGCGGCTTGGCTGCCGCCATGTCCATCACCATGGTGCCCGCCAGAAAGCGCCCTTGGCGATCGCAGCGGCCATCGTTGAAACGCATGCCATCCTGGGTGTGCGGCACGCTTGCCACACGCCGGAACCCGAGCACATCTTCACTGCGAGTGTCTAGCTCAAACATGCCGGTTTGCGCACCGGCAAACCACTGGTGGCTGGAGGCACCACGGGTGATGCAGGCCAGCATCTCGGGCGCTGCCCATTGGTGCTGCCGGCCCGTTGCAGGGCTGTAGCGGTACAACGTCTTCTGCGGAATGTCGACCCAGTAGAGCGCCTGCTCCTGGGCATGCCAGACCGGGCACTCACCGGTCGCATTCCTTACGTCGAGCACCAGCTCGGCGCTCGCAAGAGTGGTAGGCATGGTGTTATTTGCCGCGCAGATGGGCCGTCATGGGAATGCCGGCCATCAGAAAGGTGCCGCCCTGGTACTGCACCGTGGGGTCGGTCAGATCCGGCTCCGGAGTGCGGGCGTAAATTTCCTCGCGGAAGCCATCCGAGCTGTCCTGCGGCGCGTAGCCCACGTGGCGCACGCTGGCGTTGTCGTACCAGGATACAGCGTTGTTCGACATGCCGAAAATAATCGTGTGGCCCAGCACCGGGGTGGTCAGGCAGGCGGTGATCAGGCGATGCAAATCGTCAAAGCTCAACCAGCTCGCCAGCATGCGACGGTCCCTTGGCGCGGCAAAGGCCGAGCCGATGCGCACGCAGGCGGTCTCTATGCCATAGCGGTCAAAGTACATGCGCGACAGGTCTTCGCCAAAGGCCTTGCTCACGCCATACAGGCTGTCGGGCCGGGGCGGATGCGCCGGGGTGATGGTTTCGCCCTGGCGATAAAAACCCGTCACATGGTTGGAGCTGGCAAACACCACGCGCTTGACGCCGTGTTGGCGCGCCGCTTCGTAGAGGTTGTAAACACCAATGATGTTGCCTTGCAGGATGGGATCAAACGGCCCTTCCAGCGATACGCCGCCCATATGCACGATGGCCTGGCACCCCTGCACCGCCGCATGGACGGCCGCCGCATCGGCCAGGTCGGCTTGTACGATTTCCTCGCCGTCCTGCGCCGGGCCCAGGTCCACCCGGTCCGACAGGCGCAACACGCTGCAATTGGCCTTGAGCCGCTGGCGCAGTGCGGTTCCGACGCCGCCTGCGGCACCGGTCAGCAGCAAAGTGTGGTGTACTTTGATCGTCATAAGATTTAAAATTCTTGTCTGTCATATGTTGTCTGATGTGTTAAATTGTCGAGACGCCCGATAGCCAAGTCAAGGACTTTTCCATGGACCTAGTACAAACCCCTAGCCCCGCCCCGTCCGGCCCCCCGGTGGACCAGACACCTCTCGCAGCTCGCCCGCGGCGTGTGAAAGGGTTGGTCAATGAAGTGATGGAAAGCCTGGCAGGCAGCATCCGCTCCGGCGCCATCAAGCCGGGCGAAAAGCTGCCCACCGAGTCCGAAATCGTGGCCCGCTTTGACGTCAGCCGCACCGTGGTGCGCGAGGCGATATCCCGCCTGCAGGCCAACCGGCTAGTGGAGACGCGCCACGGCGTGGGCACCTTTGCACTGCCACCCGAAGACACCAAGAACTTCAAGATTGCCGACGTCGATTTCGCCACCGTTGCCGACGTGATCGCCCTGCTGGAGTTGCGTATCAGCCTGGAGACAGAGGCCGCCGGCCTGGCCGCGCAGCGCCGCACCGAACAGAATCTGCAGTCCATGCAGGCCATGCTGGATGCCTTTGTCATTGCCATCGAGGAAGATTCCGACGCAGTGCCGTCCGACTTCAATTTCCACATGGAAGTGGCGCGCGCCACCGGCAACCGCCATTTCGCCGATCTCATGACCTACCTGGGCACCATGATCATTCCGCGCACCCGGGTCAACACACCCAACAGCGCGCCGGAAGGGCGTCTGGCCTATTTGCGCCGTGTGCATAGCGAGCACGAAAGCATCTTCAGCGCCATCCGAAACCAGGATACCGACGCCGCCCGCGCCGCCATGCGAACCCACCTGGCCAACAGCAAAGACCGACTCAAGAATCGCAAGCCCAACTAATCAAGTTGTATGATGACTGATGAGAATACGCCATTTTCGGACCCTAGACATGCTCCGCTCGATTTCCTGAGCCATCTCTATGCTGTCGCCGTGCGGCGCGCCATGCCGCTGCACACCATTGGCGCATTTCTGCCATCCCCTTCGGGACGCACGGTAGTGGTGGGCGCGGGCAAGGCGGCTGGCGCCATGGCCCATGCGGTGGAAGCCCTGTGGCCGCAGGATGCGCCGCTGTCGGGCCTAGTGGTGACGCGCTATGGGCACACGCCGCAGCGGCCTGCCGGGATACCGGCGCGCATCGAAATCGTGGAAGCGGCACATCCTGTGCCCGACGCCGCTGGATTGGCCGCTGCCGAACGCATGATGGAACTGCCGCGCAACCTCACCGCGGACGATCTGGTGCTGTGCCTGATTTCAGGCGGCGGGTCGTCCCTGCTCACCTTGCCCGCCGACGGTCTGACCCTGGCCGACAAACAGCGCATCAACCAGGCACTGCTGGACAGCGGCGCCAGCATTGGCGAAATGAATTGCGTACGCAAGCACCTCTCGCGCATCAAGGGCGGGCGCCTGGCGGCCGCCTGTGCTCCGGCGCGCGTGTTGACCCTGCTCATCAGCGATGTGCCGGGCGATGACGCCAGCGTGATTGCCAGCGGCCCTACCGTGCCGGATGCCAGCACCTGCGCCGATGCCCTGGCTATCCTGAAGCGCTACAACATTGCGGTGCCGGAACAGGTCCTGGAGCATCTGCGCACGGGAGAACTGGAAACCCGCAAACCCGCCGATCCGGTCTTTGCCAACAGCCAGGTGCACCTGATCGCCACGCCCCAGCAATCGCTGGAGGCCGCTGCACAGGCTGCGCGGGATGCAGGCATCGCCGCCTACATATTGAGTGACGAAATCGAAGGCGAATCGCGCGAGGTCGGCAAGGTCCACGCCGCGCTGGCGCGCGCCGTGGCACAGAAGGGCCAGCCCTTCCAGAAGCCGTGTGTCATCCTGAGCGGCGGCGAGACCACAGTCACCATCCGTCCGCGTGCGCCGGGTGCCCCCCGCGGACGCGGCGGGCGCGCCGGCGAATTCTGCATGGGACTGGCGCAGGCGCAGCAAGGTCAAGCGGGTGTGTATGCACTGGCTGCTGACACCGACGGCATTGATGGCGTGGAAGACAACGCCGGCGCCTTTGTCACACCCGACACACTGGCCCTGTCCACCCAAAAGGGCATCAAGCTCAGCGACCACCTGGACCGCAACGACGCCTATGGTTTCTTTGAGGCGCTGAACGCGCTGTTTGTTACCGGCCCCACCCATACCAACGTCAACGATTTCCGGGCGATTCTGGTCCTCTGAAAAACGCTTGGCGGCGGTTTTTCCTACCACAATCGCGGAAACGATCTGCATCCTTTTTAGGCATCGCAAGCCAGCCCAATAGGCATGCGGGTTTGGCACATCTGTCCCGGAGTTATCAACAGACCCATTCACACGAACTGGGGATGAATCCGGGGCCTAAAACCCAGTCCATGTTATCAATCGGCCCCATTGAGACAACCAATTGGGTTTCAAGCTTTTCTATGGATATGATTCACGCCAATGAGTCCCACTCATTCGATAGTTTTTACTAACCAGGCAGAAAAGGAACCCTATGTCTTTGATCAACACCCAAGTTCAACCCTTCAAGGCCCAAGCCTTCCACAACGGCAAGTTCATTGAAGTGACCGAAGCTTCCCTGAAGGGCAAGTGGTCCGTGCTGATTTTCATGCCCGCCGCTTTCACCTTCAACTGCCCCACGGAAATTGAAGACGCTGCTGACAACTACGCCGAGTTCCAGAAGGCCGGTGCCGAGGTCTACATCGTGACCACCGACACCCACTTCTCCCACAAGGTCTGGCACGAAACCTCCCCCGCCGTGGGCAAGGCCAAGTTCCCGCTGGTTGGCGACCCCACCCACGCCCTGACCAACGCATTCGGCGTGCACATTCCTGAAGAAGGCCTGGCATTGCGCGGCACCTTCGTGATCAATCCCGATGGCGTGATCAAGACGCTGGAAATCCATTCCAACGAAATCGCCCGTGACGTGTCTGAAACCCTGCGCAAGCTCAAGGCTGCCCAGTTCACCGCTTCCCACCCTGGCCAAGTGTGCCCCGCCAAGTGGAAGGAAGGCGCTGCCACCATCACTCCGTCCCTGGATCTGGTCGGCAAGATCTAAGCAGTATTTCTGCTGGAGGGGGTGCGCTTCGAGGGGCGCCCCTTCTGGCAGAGGTATTGCTTCCTCCACTCCCCCACCCCATTTGCAAGATATTCGTAACCAGACGAAGGAACTGCCATGCTCGACGCACAACTGACCACACAACTTCAAGGCTATCTGCAGAACCTGCGCCAGCCTATCCGCCTCATCGCCTCGCTGGACGACAGCGCCAAGGCGCAGGAACTGCGCGAACTGCTGGTGGAGATAGCCGCCCTGTCCGACAAGGTCACGCTGGACGAATCCGGCACCGACGCGCGCCGCCCCTCGTTTGTCATTGCCAAGGAAGGCGAAACCCGCGGTGTGCGCTTTGCCGCCATCCCCATGGGCCATGAATTCACCTCGCTGGTACTGGCCCTGCTGTGGACCGGCGGCCACCCGCCCAAGGTGAGTGCCGAGGTACTGGACCAGATCAAGAGCCTGGACGCCACGATGAACTTCGAGGTTTACATGTCCCTGACCTGCCACAACTGCCCAGACGTGGTGCAGGCCGCCACCCTGATGACCATCTTCAACCCCAAGATCAACACGACGGTGATTGATGGCGGCATGTACCAGAGCGAAGTGGATGCGCGCCAGGTGATGGCCGTGCCCATGGTGTTCATGAACGACGCCCTGTTCGGCTCCGGCCGCATGACGCTGGAAGAAATCGTGGGCAAGCTCGACAGCCACTCCGCCAGCCGCGAAGCCGCCAAGCTCAGCGAGAAGGCAGCCTACGACGTGCTGATCGTGGGTGGTGGCCCGGCCGGTGCTGCGGCTGCGGTGTATGCCGCACGCAAGGGCATCCGCGTGGGCGTGGCAGCCGAGCGCTTCGGCGGCCAGGTGAATGACACCATGGCCATCGAGAACTACATCTCGGTGCTGGAAACCGACGGCCCCAAATTTGCCGCAGCCTTGGAAGCACAGGTGCGCCACTACGACGTGGACATCATGAACCTGCAGACCGCCAGCCGCATTGTTCCCGCTGCCACGGCAGGTGGGTTGACCGAAGTCCACATGACCAACGGCGGCGTACTTAAGGCGCGCAGCCTGATCCTGTCCACCGGCGCACGCTGGCGCAATGTGAACGTGCCCGGTGAAGCCGAGTACAAGAACAAGGGCGTGGCCTATTGCCCGCACTGCGACGGTCCGCTGTTCAAAGGCAAGCGTGTGGCGGTGATTGGCGGGGGCAACTCCGGCGTGGAAGCGGCCATCGACCTGGCCGGTGTGGTGCAACACGTCACCCTGGTGGAATTTGCCGACGCGCTCAAGGCCGATGCGGTGCTGGTCAACAAGCTCAAGAGCCTGCCCAATGTGGACATCCACGTGAACGCACAGACCACCGAGATCACCGGCGACGGCTCCAAGGTCAACGGCCTGCACTACAAGGACCGCGCCACCGGTGAGCTGCACAAAGTTGCGCTCGAAGGCGTGTTCGTGCAGATCGGCCTGGTGCCCAACTCCGAGTTCCTCAAGGGCACGCTGGAGTTGAGCAAGTTTGGCGAAATCATCGTGGATGCCAGGGGCCACACCAGCCTGCCCGGCGTGTTTGCCGCGGGTGACGTGACCACCGTGCCCTACAAGCAGATCGTGATTGCGGCCGGCGAAGGTGCCAAGGCAGCGCTCAGCGCCTTCGACTACTTGATCCGTCAGCCGGTGGTTGCACCTGCAACACCACAGGCGGAAGCCGTCGCCGCCTAGAACTTCACGGGGTGTAATGCCCTATGTAGCCGGCCTCCAGCTGGGCCTTGCGGTCGGCACCCAGGACATGCTTGGCGATCAGGTCCTGGGCCAGGTAGTTCAGGAGTTCGCCGATAGGCAGATTGGTATTGCGGTAGCGTCCGATCAGATCGACCGCCTTGTCCATCAGATGCTGGTGCAGCTTGGCATGTTCCTGCAATCCGGGAAAGCCGATGGCGGCCAGTACCCGTTCCTCGCATTCGAAATGTTCGGCGACATGGCGCATCAGGTTGTCCACCAACGTGGCGACCTCGCTGCGGGGATGTTGCTCCCGGATGGCGGCGCAAACCTGGTTGACCTGCGCAAACAACTGCGCATGCTGTGTGTCGATTTCCGAATGGCCGGACTCATACGCTCGCTGCCACACCAGCTCCTCCATGTCTTCGGGAACAGAACCGACCGGGCTTGCATCTGCTGCCACCTCGGGCGCAGCCTGGACACGGTTTCGGCCACCCCATTTGGCGTAGTACAGCGCTTCGTCCGCGGCACGGATCAGGCGCTCTGCACTGGCCCGCTCCAGATGGGTGCTCACCGCCAATCCGATACTGACTGTCACCACCCCGCTGGAAGATCCATCATGGGCAATACCCAGACGCTGGATGGCTGAGCGCAGCTCTTCTGCCATGCGCCGGGCCTGCACCGCGTCGGTATCCGGCAGTACCAGAGAAAACTCTTCTCCTCCGTAGCGCGCTGCCAGATCACTTGCACGCTTGGCACTGGACTGCAATGCCCGCGATACCGACTTGAGACACTCGTCCCCGGCCAGATGGCCGTAATGGTCGTTGAACTTCTTGAAGTGATCGATATCCACCATGATCAGCGCCAGGGGCTTGCCCTCGCGCACACAGCGGGCAATCTCCCGCTCCAGGGTGCTGTCCAGGTAGCGGCGGTTGAACAGATCGGTCAGCGGGTCCCGGATGGCCTGTTCGGCAAGGCCATTGCGCAGGCTTTCAATTTCCACCAGTGTTTCCTGCAGTTTCTGGTTTGCCTGCAGCAATTCAACCTCGCGTGTTTTCAGTTCCTCCCGCGCCAGCCTGAGCTGGGCATTGCGGGTATAGGCAAAGTTGCCCACGGCCAGGATGTATCCGGCCAGCCCCACGGTGCAGACCAGGGTGGCGGACCAGACGGTTACGGGAGAAAAATGGAATCCACCCATCGCCACCCCGGTGAGTGCGCCCACGGCCAATGCCAGCAAGGTACTGCCTATGCTTTTCCATCCCCGGTTGGCAGCGTTGTTGCTCAAGGTACCCAGGATCACGGAAAAACACAGCCAGTCGGAAAATTCGATGCAGGCGCAAAAGACGCCCAGCAGGACCGAGTCCAGCACCAGGCTGCGCATGGCAAACAGAATGGGCGTCTGGGACCTGCGCGCAAGCTGGTACTGGACATGGGGATAGACCAGCAGCAGCGCTATCAGAAAGGTCCAGGAGATCGGGCCATACCCCTTGCCGCTGATCTGAAAACAACTGGCTATGAATACCAGGGCGAGAGACACCATTCGCATGCGGTAGTGCGTGCGTATCAGCCACAACCCCTTTTTATGCGAATCTCCCATTCGTTCCTTTGTAGGTCTGATTCATTCTACGACCGGAAAATGACGGTCGGGGCCAAATCAGGAGGGAACTTCAAGGCAAGTGGGCGCTTCTCCCGGGCCAGCGTTACTTGGCCTGCCGGGCCATGAAAACCTGGTGCAAAGTGATCTTGCGCACCTCGGACTGGCTGGTCTCGATATGCGCCCGCAACAGCATGGCGGCTTGGTCCCCGCGCTTGCGCTGTATCAGCTTGAGAATCTTGGCGTGCTCGTCGTAGGTGGCATCGATGCGCGCCTGTTTGGTGAAGTCCAGCCGCCGGATGATCCGTATCCGGTCTGTCACCTCCCTGTGCACCCGGGCGATCTCCTGGTTGCCCGCGGCCTCCACCAGGGCGCAGTGGAACTCCTCGTCCCATTGGCTGACTTGTGCCGTGTCATGGCTGCGCTCACTGGCGGGCACCAGCCAAATCGCTGCCAACCCGTCTATCAGTTCCTGACCTTTGCGGCTTCGCGCAACGCCTTCGTCGCACAGCCGCTTGACCGCATCGAACTCCAGCAGCATGCGCAAGTCGTAGAGCTGCTCGAACTTGTCGAAGTCAAACGGCAGCACGCGCCAGCCACTGCGAAACAGCACCTCCACATAGCCTTCCTGCTGCAGCCGGTACAGGGCCTGGCGCACTGGAGTGCGTGACACCTTCAGGCGCAGGCACAACTCGTTTTCGGTAAACCGGTCACCGGGAATCAGCCGGAATTCGGCAACATCCTTTTTGATCTTGTCGTAGACATCGTCAGCTACCGAGTAGCGTGCCGCTGGCACTGGTGCGGGTGAGGTTTGGCCGGTTTCTGTAGTCATCACCACAAACTCTACCACTCGCAATGCATGGCAATTACTCCAGCACGGCCAGCAGCTGTGCACTGGGCGCCGTCCAGCCCACGATGGCGCCCTGGGCGTGGATCATGGCGATGGTGGATGCCTTGAACTCCGGTAAGTAGCTCTCGGTGCAATCCGTCAGCAGCAGGCTGTCGTAGCCCCGGTCGTTGGCCTCACGCATGGAGGTCTGCACACATACCTCGGTGGTCACGCCCATGAAGATCAGGTGGGTGATGTCCAGCTCCTGCAGCATCTCGTGCAGACCGGTTCCATAGAACATGCCTTTGCCGGGCTTGTCAATGACGATCTCGGAGTCCAGGGGCATGAGTTCATCAATGATCTGGTTGCCCGGCTCGCCCGCCACCAGGATGCGGCCCATGGGCCCTTCGTCGCCGATGCGCAGCGTGGGGTTGCCCCGGTTGCGCTTGGCCGGTGGGCAGTCCGACAGATCTGGTAGATGGGCTTCGCGCGTGTGGATGACCTGCCCGCCGGCGGCACGCCAGGAGGTCAGCACTTCCTTGCAAGTGGGAACGATGGCGGTGAGCAAGGACACATCGTTGCCCAGCGTCTCACCAAAGCCGCCGGGTTCCACAAAGTCGCGCTGCATGTCGATGATGACCAGCGCCGTCTTCTGCAGATCGAAGGGATACGCAAACGGCGTTGCGTTCACGCTGAGGAGTGTGTTTTCCATGGCTTGTTCCATATCGTTGTGACAGCTTGGGATGCGCGAGTGCACCCCCTAGTGGTGACCGCCGCCCATGTGCGCGCCCAGCTGCTGGCGGTCGGCCTGTGCGGCGGTGGTCTCGAAGACCACACGCCCTTCGCTCATGACCACGATGCGGTCCGACAGTTCCAGCAGCTCGTCCAGGTCTTCGCTGATCAGCAGCACACCGGCGCCACGGTTCTTGACCTGCACGATGCGTTCATGGATGTCGCGCACGGCAGCAAAGTCCAGCCCGAACACCGGGTTGGCGGCAATGAGCACATTGATCTGCCCGGCCAGCTCACGCGCCAGCACGGCACGCTGCACATTGCCGCCTGAGAGGCTGCGGATGGGCGCATTCTCGCCCTGGGTCTTCACGCCGTACTCGGCAATCCAATCGCGCGCGCGGCTGCGCCAGGTGGCGTAACTCAGGATGCCACCCAGAAAGCGTGAGCGGCTCAGGGGCGGTTGGTCGAAGTCGCGCAGGGCCATGTTCTCGGCCACCGACAGATCGCCCACGCAGGCATTGCGCAAGGGCTCCTCGGGCAGGCTGCGCACCATGAAGCGGCGATT
Organism: Rhodoferax sp. GW822-FHT02A01; assembly: GCF_038784515.1. Classification (NCBI taxonomy): domain Bacteria; kingdom Pseudomonadati; phylum Pseudomonadota; class Betaproteobacteria; order Burkholderiales; family Comamonadaceae; genus Rhodoferax; species Rhodoferax sp. GW822-FHT02A01. Next base: position 2,715,792 of record NZ_CP152376.1, on the reverse strand, counting down.
CTCTTCGCGCGTGGCGTTGTAGGCGTTGCCCCCCACCTGCACCGTGCCCGCGCTGCGCGGGCGCTGGCCCACCAGCGCCTCCACCAGTTCGCGCTGGCCGTTGCCGGACACGCCGGCCACGCCCAGTATCTCGCCCGGCTGCACCTGCAGGTCCACACCGTGCAAGGCCAGGGTGCCACGATCACCCAGAGCGGTCAGCCCTTGCACCGACAGCGCAGGCTGCGCACCAGCCGCAGCAGGCGTGTCTGTGGGTAGAGCAACCGGCTTCTCGCTCGCCACCTCGGGCTCTGCGGCGCTCTCCCCCATCATGGCCTTGGCCAGCAGCGCGGGGTTGGAGTCAGCCACCAGGCAGTGGTGCACCGCACGCCCCTTGCGCAACACGGTCACCGCGTCGGCGTAGGCCATGACCTCGCGGAACTTGTGGGTGATGATGATCACCGAGCACTGGCCGCTACGCGCAAACGCACGCACATGGCCCAGCACCTCATCGGCCTCCTGCGGTGTCAGCACCGAGGTAGGCTCGTCCAGGATCAGCAGACGCGGCTTGAGGTAGAGCTGCTTGAGCAGTTCCAGCTTCTGCTTTTCACCGGCAGCGAGTTCCGACGGCCTGGCATCCAGGTCCAGCGTGAACGGTGTGGTGGCCAGGAAAGCCTTGAGGTCCTCGCGCTTGGTCTTCCAGTTGATCAGCGCAGGGACTTGGTCACCTGCCAGCAGCAGGTTCTCTGCCACGCTCATGCCAGGCGCCAGCGTGAAGTGCTGGTACACCATGCCGATGCCCAGCTCGCGCGCCACCACCGGGTTGGCGATGTCCTGCTCGCGCCCGTCGATCAGGATGCTGCCCTCCTCGGCCCGCTGAAAACCGGCCACGCATTTGACCAGCGTGCTCTTGCCCGCGCCGTTCTCACCCAGCAGGGCATGCACGGTGCCAGGCTCCACCCGCATGCTGACATGATCCATGGCGGTGAAGCTGCCAAAGCGTTTGGTCAGCTCATAGGTCTCCAGCGCCAGCGCGCCGGTAGGCGGCTTCTGCGGCGGAATCACGTCGCGCGTGCTCATGCCAGCGCCATCAGCAGTTGGCCAGAGCTGGCATGCGCACCAAACACCCCGCCCTGCATGGTGATCATCTTCAGCGCCGCCAGGTGGTTGCCGTGGTCGGTAGCCGCGGTGCAGTCCGACAGCAGCAGACACTCAAAGCCGCGGTCATTGGCATCGCGCATGGTGGTGTGCACACACACGTCGGTGGTGATGCCGGCCAGGATGATGTTGTGGATGCCACGGGTGTGCAGCACCAGCTCCAGATCGGTGGCGTAGAAGGATCCCTTGCCGGGCTTGTCGATCACCACCTCGCCGGGCAGCGGCGCCAGCTCGGGAATGATTTCCCAGCCCGGCTCGCCACGCACCAATATGCGTCCGCAGGGGCCAGGGTCACCAATGCCCACGCCGTTGGTGCCGATCTGGCGCGAGCGCCAGCGCTTGTTGGCCGGCAGGTCAGACAAGTCGGGCCTATGGCCCTCGCGGGTGTGCATCACCGTGTAGCCCAGCGCGCGCATGCGGGCCATGACCTGCTTGAGCGGCTCAATGGGCGCGCGCGTGAGCGAGATGTCGTAGCCCATCTTGTCGACGTAGCCACCGGGGCCGCAGAAGTCGGTTTGCATGTCGATGACGATGAGCGCCGTGTTCTGCGGACGCAGGTCGCCATTCCAGGGCCAGGCGTAGGGGTTGGCGTGGACAGTGGTGGTCACGGTGAAAACCTTTAGCGTGTGGAGGAGAGTTCGCCCGGGCTGCCCACGGCCACACTGCCGGGCTTGCAGGTGATGACCAGAATCAGCAGCGTGAGCACATAGGGCACGGTGTTGAAGAGGTGGTAGCCCCAGCTGATGCCCACCGACTGGAAAGCCGGGCCAATGGCCCCCGCACCGCCGAACAGGGCTGCCGCGCCCAGGCAGCGCAGCGGGCTCCAGCGCGCAAAGATCACCAGCGCCACCGCAATCAGGCCCTGACCGCTGGAGATGCCTTCGTTCCAGCTGCCGGGGTAGAACAGGGTGAGCGACGCGCCGCCCAGCCCCGCGATCATGCCGCCCAGCGTGGTGGCCACCAGACGAATGGTGTTGACCGAATAGCCCAGCGCACGCGCTGCATTGGCGGAGTCGCCGGCCAGGCGGATGAGCAGGCCAAAGCGGGTGCGTGCAAAGCCCCACCACAGCAACACGGCAATGGCGATGCCCACCGGCAGCAGGGCGTTGATCTGCAGTGCGGCGCGCACCGAGGAAGAGTCGCTCCAGTTGCCCAGCTCGATGGCCGGAATCTGCGGCGCCTGCGGCTGGATCAGCGGCTTGCCCAGATAGAAGGCCAGCCCGGTGCCCAGCAGCATCAGCGCAATGCCGGTGGCCACGTCATTGACACGCGGCAGCGAACACAGGGCGCCGTGCAACGAGGCCAGAAGTCCGCCTGCCACCGCGCCAGCCAGCACGCCGATCCAGGCATTGCCGCTCAGGTAGGCACCCCCAAAGGCAGCCATGGCCGCCAGCACCAGCACGCCCTCCAGCCCCAAGTTGATGCGGCCCGACTTTTCGGTCAAGCACTCCCCCAGGCTCACGAAGAGAAACGGCACGCCCACGCGCAGGGCGCCACCGCCAATGCCCGCCAGCAAAGAAATCCACATATCGGTGGTCATACAGTCTTGCCCTCGTTGCTGGTGCTCGTGGCCGCTGCGGGAGCTGCCCCGCTGAAGCGCGACAGCGGCAAGCTGATGATGGTTTTCCAATCCATGTCGCGCAGCGCTTCGCTGGCTAAGATCAGCACAAAGGCAATGCCCTGCAGCACCTGCACCGACGCGTCCGGCAGACTCAGGCGACGCTGCAACAGGCTGCCGGCAGCACCAAAGCCACCAAACAGAATGGCCACCGGAATCACCGCAAACGGGCTCTGCCGCGAGATGAAGGCCACCAGAATGCCCGCATAGCCGTAGCCGGCAATCAGCGAGGCGTTGGCATTGGTGTGCACTGCGGCTACTTCCACTGCGCCGGCAAGTCCTGCCGATGCGCCACCTACCGCGCAAGCCAGCAGCACCAGCTTGCTGGCTGGCAGGCCAACCAGTTGCGCAGTGCGTGGATTGCCGCCGACCACACGCACCGCAAAACCCGATGTTGTCTGGCGCAACCAAAGGCCGCAGGCTAGGCAGGCGATGACGCCCAGCACCAGGCCCCAGTGCACGTCCGAGCCGCCAATGCCGCCAATGCGTATGCCTTCGCTCAAAGCATAGGTGGACGGCTTGTTCAGGCTGGCCGGGTCACGCAGCATACCCTCCACCAGATGCTTGAACAGACCGATGGCGATATAGGCCAGCAGCAGGCTGCTGATGGTTTCGTTGATGCCGCGGTACTGGCGCAGCCACCCCACCAGCATGATCCACAGCGCACCGGCTACCGCACCCGCCATAAACACCATGCAGGTCCCGACAATGTTGTCGGGCACGGGCAGCGCGTAAGGCAATGCTGCACAGGCCAAACCACCCAACACCAACGCCCCCTCCCCGCCAATCACCACCAGCCCGGCGCGGGCCGGTATCACCACACACAGCGCGGTGAGCATCAGCGGTGCCGCGCGTTGCAGCGTGTTCTGCCAGGAGAACCAGTCGCCAAACGCGCCCTTGAACAGGATCACCCACACATCGACCGGATTCACGCCCGACAGCGCGACAAAGCCACCAAACACCAGCAGTGCCGCGGCGATGGCCAGGATCGGCAACAGAATGTCCTTGAGAGATTCGCGCACGGCGGCTCCAGTCGATGCAGGGTTGGTTGAACTAGATGGAGCCCACCACGCCTTCCACGAGGTAGTTCATCTTTTCCAGTTCCAGATCGGTCTGGACAAAGGTCTTGCCAGCAGGCACCACCACATTGCCCTTGTTGTCCTTGATGGGGCCCTTGAAGATGTCGAACTTGCCGGCAACCATCTTGGCCTTGACGTCGTCAGCCTGCTTCTTGGCCGCGTCGGTCACCATGGAGCCGTAGGGCGACATCTTCACGTAGCCTTCCTTCAAGCCACCACGGATGAAGTTGGGATGCGGCTTGCCAGTCTGTGCGGCTTCCACCACGGCCTTGTAGGCGGTCAGCCAGTTCCACTCGGCACCGGTGAGGTAGGCATTGGGCGCCAGCTTGGCCTGCGAAGCGTGGTAGCCGCAAACGAACTTGCCGCGCTTGGCCGCCGTTTCCACGATGACCTTGGGGCCGTCCACGTGCATGGTGATGACGTCGGCGCCCTGGTCGCACAGGCTGTTGGTGGCTTCGGCCTCCTTCACGGCCATGGACCAGTCGCCGGTGAAGATCACGCTGCAGGTGATGCCGGGCTTGACCGAGCGCGCGCCCATCAGGAAGGAGTTGATGTTGCGCAGCACCTGCGGAATCGGCTTGGCCGCCACGAAGCCGATCTTGCCGCTCTTACTCATGTGGCCGGCAATCACGCCGTTGAGGTACTGGCACTCGTCGATGTAGCCGAAGTAGCTGCCCACGTTCTTGGGGTGCTTGCCTTCGGTCCACATGCCGCCGCAATGGGCAAAGCGCACATCAGGGTACTTGGCAGCCAATGCCAGGATGTGGGGATCAAAGTAGCCGAACGAGGTGGGGAACAACACCGAGGCGCCGTCCTGCGCAATCATGCCGGTCATGGTCTTTTGCACGGCGGCGGTTTCGGGCACGTTCTCTTCTTCCACCACTTTCACGCCGGGCAGCTTCTTGATTTCTGCGGCGGCCTGCGCCTGCGCCTGGTTGTAGCCGTAGTCGTCCTTGGCACCCACGTAGATCACGCCGATGGTGATGGGCTTTTGTGCCAGCGCACCGGTGCTCCAAGAACCCAAGGTGCTTGCAGCGCCTAGAGCGGCAAGGGTCTTGAGTGAATCGCGGCGATTGGTGTTATTCAGATCCATGTTCGTACTTCCTTTGCAGAGTTGAAAGTTGTCCAAAAAGGTGCGGTCGAGGGGAATATCTTCTTGGATACAAGATGGTGTGCAAATTCCATGCCGGAAATACTTCAACCTTCCAGCAGACTCACATGCGCGCTCACCACTTTCCAGCCTGCGCCTGTGCGCATCCAGGTCTGGCTCTGGCGTCCGCTGCGGCTGGCGCCGGTGCGCTGGAATTCGATGTTCACCGTGGCGAAGTCGTGCCCGTAGGTGGTGATGACGGTACGCAGGTTGGCGCGCGCAAGACCGGCTGCCGGACGTGCCGCGCGAAAGGCCTGTATCGCCTGGTAGCCATAGAGGTTCTCACCCACGCCGTAACGCAGGGTGTGCGGGCTGTCCCAGAACAGTTCGTCCAGCACCGCCACATCATTGCTGACCAGGGCTTGCTCGTAACGCGCGCTGACCTGTTCGACCTCACGCAGCACTTCGGGAATGTTGATATCCATGTCAGAGCTTCACTTGTTTGAGATGGGCCACGCCCGCGTCCTGCAGCACCTGCGCGACGCGCAGGGCCAGGTCTTCACGCCAGGGCGCGGTGATGATCTGCACACCAATGGGCATGCCGCCGGTGCCGCCCGGCCACATCGGTGCCGTGACCACCGGGCAACCTGAAAACGAAATCGGCTGGGACAGCAGACCAATGGAGGGTCGGCAGGGGTACTGCTGTCCGTTGATCTCTATCCACTCGGCGCCCAGCAAGGGCGCGCTCAAGGGCGTGGCCGGTGCCAGCAGCACGTCCCAGTCGGCAAACAAGGCATTCACCCGGTCCCGGTAGACCCGTCGGAACTGCTGGGCGCGCAGATACCAGGCAGCAGGCTGCAGGGCACCAGCGATGAAGCGGTCCACCGACAGCGGCTCGAAGTCCGCCATCTGCTTTTTCAAATCTGCCAGATGCAGGCGTCCACCTTCGCTGGCGGTGGTGATGAAGGCAGCGGAGCGCGCCAGTGCCGGCTCCGGCCAGACCACGCCCGGCGTGGCACGCAGCACACTGGCCGCCAGCGCGGCAACCTGGCGTGCTGGCGCTGTCGCCAAGTCTTCAAAGTAACCGCCCAGGCTGCCAATGCGCAGCCCCTGCACACCTTGCCCCAGCGATGAGAACGTGGGCTGCACGCGCTCGGCCCGACTGGCCGGGTCGCGCGGGTCGGGTCCCTGCAAGGCGTCGTAGGAAAGCGCCAGGCTTTCCACCGAATCGGCCAGCGGCCCCAGGTGGTCAATGCTTTGCACAAACGGATAGGTGCCATGGCGCGAAAGGCGCCCGAACGTGGGCTTGAGCCCCCACACGCCGCAAAAGGACGAGGGCACGCGGATGGAGCCGTTGGTGTCGGAAGCCAGCGCAATCGGCACCTGCCCTGCCGCTACGGCGGCGCCCGAACCACCGGAGGAACCGCCGGCAGTGCGCTGCAGATCGTGCGGGTTGTGGGTTGCGCCGTAGTGGCTGTTCTCGGTGGTGAAGCCGTAGGCGTACTCGTCCATATTGAGCGCGCCCACCAGAATCGCACCGGCCTTGTGCATTTGCTGCACCAGAAATGCATCCTGCCGCGCAGGCGCGTGGCTACGGTTGACCTTGGAGCCAGCCAGTGTGACTTCACCCTGCACGTCAAACAGGTTCTTGACGGCATAGGGCACGCCGGCCAGGGCCGGCAGAATCTCGCCGGCTGCGCGTCGCGCGTCCACCGCGTCGGCTTCCTTTCTGGCGCGCTCCAGCGTGCGCACCGCGAAGGCGTTGATACGGGCGTCCGTTGCCTCTATGCGCTGAACGCAGGTCTCCAGCAGTTCGCGTGCGCTGACATACCCCTGCGCAACGCTGCGCGCCATGCGGGCGGCATCCGGCCTTTGCAGCGTCATGGCGTCCCCTGGTCGGAGCCGTCCGTGGCCGCGGGAAACGGTGCGGGCGAGAAGATTTCGCAAATCTCGTCTTCCAAGGCCAGAGGAAAGTCCTCCAGTTGCCGGGCGAGCTGCGCCGTGCGGCTCAGGTGCTTGGCCACGGCGTAGGCGCGCGCATCATCCAGCGGCAGGGCCAGGAATTTGGCCGAGGCCTGCACATAGGCCACTACATCCCCGTCATTCATGGACATCTCCTTTCAGGGCTTCAAGGACGCAAGGTAGTTGCGCCAACCACCGAAAGCAGAAATATCCAACGCGCCTTCCAGCGCATACGGTTCGCAGATAAAGCCTTGTACCGTGCTGCCATCTTCCAGACGCAGCGTTCCTATTCCCAGTGGCTCCGGTATCAAAGCAACAAAAGAGCCAAGGTTGGCCAGCGGCATTTCCCACACCTCCACGGCGATGCGGCTTCCAGCTCCCGGAGCAACCCGCAACAGGCCCGGCTTGGGCGGGACGGTGCCGGGCAAGGCATACAGCTTGTAGTCGGCAGCGGTGCGTGTGGCTGCCAGCAGCCGGGCATTGCGCTGGGTCAGCTGGCCGTTGAGCGGCATGCCCGAGAGATGCGCACCGACAACGGCCACGCGCACCGAATCGGTCCCGCTGATACCGACAATCTTCAGGGGCGGTGGCAGCGGGGTTTGCAAGGCTCCTTGCAGGAGGCCGGTGGCATGGTGGTAACGCTGCCCCAGTTCGGCCAGTTGCCAGTCGCTGGCGCACGGGCCCACCAGGGTGATGCCAAAGGGCAAACCATCCGGGCGCATTTCGCTGGGCACGGCCAGTGCCGCGTAGTCCAGTAGATTGACGAAATTGGTATAGGCCCCGAGGTTGCGGTTCAGTGCCACCGGATCGGCCAGCATCTGCGCAATGGTGTAGTGCGTGGGCGCGGTGGGCACCAGCAGCACATCGATGCGGTCCCACATGGCATCGGCCTGCTGACCCAGCGCACGCAAACGGGTTTGCGCGGCATAGACATCGGCCGCGTCGTAACTGCGGCCCTTGCCAATGATGCTGCGCACCGGCTCCACCACGTGCTCCTCGTTTGCATCGAAAAAACGGCGTATGGCGGCATAGCGCTCGGCCACCAGGGCACTCTCATAGAGCAAGGAGGCGGCCTGCGCCAACGGCGCAAAGGGGATGGTGACGGGCGTGCCGCCCAGCTCGGTCATGCGCTGCACGGCGCGGCCAAACGCCTGCTCGGCCAGCACATCCCCGCAAAACTCCAGCACGTCCGGCACGCCAAACCGGAACGCCGCCGGCAGCGCGGTACTTTTGAGTTGCAGCTTGCGGGAATACGGGTCTTTTGCGTCGTAACCCATGGCGGCCTCCAGCACGCGCGCCGCCAGCCCCACGGTCGTGGCAAAGATGGATATGCAGTCCACACTCTGCGCTGCAGGCACCAGACCAAAGGTGCTGATCAGGCCCTTGGTAGGTTTCAGACCTACGATGTTGTTCAACCCGGCCGGCACCCGCCCCGACCCCGCCGTGTCGGTTCCCAAGGAAAAGTGCACCTGGCCTGTGGCCACCACATAGGCAGAACCCGAACTGGAGCCGCCGGACACATAGGCCGGGTCAAAGGCATTGGGCACTGCGCCGTATGGCGAACGGGTTCCGTTCAGGCCGCAGGCGAATTGGTCCAGATTGGTCTTGCCCGCAACCGTCGCCCCCGACCACAAAAGCTTGGACACCACGGTGGCGTGTTCGGTTGGCAGATACGAGAACTCGGCGCAGGCCGCAGTGGTCGCAAGCCCCGCTACATCAATGTTGTCCTTGGCGGCAAAGCGCAGGCCCTGCAGGGGGCCCGATCCGCCAATTGCTATTTCGGGCGCCGCCCTGCGTATCCAGGCATTGCCCGCATCCACTGGGTGAGACCCTGCATCGTTCAGATTTTGTTGCACCATTTTGAAGCATCCAATCTTGTATCCAAAGATGCATCGCAAAACTTGTGCCACAAAAAAAGAGCGCCCTGAGGCACTCCTTTTGTTCAGGCTCGCCTAGTTGGCGACCGTGAACCGCTTCTGGATATGTTGCGGCTTTTCCATCTCGTCCACGATGGCCACGGCAAGGTCCTGCACCGAAATGCCTGAGGGTGCATCGCCAACTCCGGGCAGCGGGCTATCGGCACCGACGCGGTACTTGCCGGTACGCTCGCCGGGCGTCAGCAGGATCGGGGGCGAAAGAAAGGTCCAGTCCAGGCTGGTTTCCTTTTGAATCAGGTTCAGCGCTTCGCGCGCTGCCAGTGCACCTTGCTTGTATTCCGCAGGGAACGGAGGCGTGTCCACCAGCTGCACACCGGGTGCAACAAACAGACTGCCCGCACCGCCCACGACCAGTAGCCGCTTGACGCCCGCCTGTTTGACGCCCGCAAAGATGGCCTGTGTGCCCTGCAGGAAGAGGTCATGGATGCGGGGCTCTGTCCAGCCCGGGTTGTAGGCGCTGATGACCGCGTCATGGCCTGCAACGGCTTGGGTGACTTGCGCTGGGTCCAGCACGTCCGCCTTCACCACGGTCACGCCGGGCTGCGCGGCGACCTTGGAGGGGGTGCGTGCCAGCACCGTGACCTGGTGGCCGCGGCTGCTGAGTTCCGCCAACAACGGGGTACCAACGTAGCCCGTACCAATCAATGCAATCTTCATGTGAATACTCCTGGTTGAATCAAGTCCATAGTGTGCGACCTTCATAAACTGCCGACTAGATCCCATAATCCGTTAACACAATGAAGTACAACTAAACAATTCAAGGCGTCCCATGGAGCAATACAAACGCATGGCCCTGTTTGCCGAAGTGGTGACGGCCGGGTCGCTGACCGCCGCCGCGCGCAAACTGGGCATGACACCTTCGGCGGTGAGCCAGCATTTGCGTGCACTGGAAGGGGCCCTGGGCCTGGCACTGCTGCACCGGACTACGCGCAAGCTCACCCTTACCGAGGCCGGCGCGCGCTATTTCGAAGGCTGTGCTGCCATGGTGAACGCAGCGCGATCGGCCGAACAGGCCCTGGCACACCACCGTGATGAACCCGAAGGCGATTTGCGCATCACCGCCCCCATCGGGTTTGGCGGCCTGCTGGCGCGGGCCCTGTACCCCTTGCGCGACTACCCCAAGCTGAGCCTGAGCCTGCTGCTGGATGACACCGTGATGGATTTGGTCGAGGAGCGCATCGACATCGCATTGCGGGTGGGTAACCTTGCCGACTCCAGCTTGGTCGCGCGGCGGCTGGGCGCCATACCTGTACAGCTTTGCGCGGCGCCGTCCTACCTCGCGACCTATGGCTGGCCGCAACATCCGAAAGACCTGGAGCACCATGCCTGGCTTGGCGTGCGCCCCATGGGCGTTGCAAACACCACCCTGTTATGGACCGGCCCCCGCAACGAACAGGTGAGCGTCAAGGTGAGCGGAAGGGTTCAGGCTTCACAAGTCACAACCCTGCATGCACTCTGCGTTGCCGGTTGGGGCATCAGCCTGATGGTCAGTGAAGATGAGCGTCGCGCCATTGCCGACGGCCGGCTGGTGCCCCTGCTGCCCGACTGGAAACTGCCGGACTTCGAGGTCCATGCCATCACGCCCCGACGTGGCGAGCAACCCGCCAAAGTGCGCCATGCCATGAGCCTGTTGGCCCACTACATCGGCAACCTGACGCCAGTGCCTGCGGCTTGATGCCGGTTGGCGCCTCAGCTCAGGCGCACGGCCAGCGCGTCGGCGGCTTCTGCCCAGTCCGAGTCGTCGGCCAGGGCCTGTGCCAGAAACTGGGCCTGTGCCGGACTCCAGAACGGCGCCTTGCACAGGGAAACGCCTTCGGGCAGGCGATGGCGGGCGACAAAGGCATCGATTTCCGCTGGTGACGAGGGCAGCCCCAGTTGCTCGAACAGTTGGGCGATATGGTGTTTGCTGGTGTCCATGGGGATTCTTCCGTTTGGGTTTCAAGTAACCCCAATGATCCCGCAAACCGCATGTGCACGCTTGCGGCCAGGGCTTGGAGCAAAGTTGCATCAAAATCGCCGGGTGCCTTCGTCTAACTTCACACCCTCTTCCTCCAACGCCGCAGCACCGGGATTGCCGCGCTTGCAGATCACCAACGTCAGCCTGACACGCGGCAATACGCCGGTGTTTTCCGGGCTGAACTTGCAACTCGATACCGAGCGCATTGGCCTGATCGGCGACAACGGTTCGGGCAAGAGCAGCCTGTTTCGCATGCTGTGCGGGCTGGATGTGCCGCAGTCCGGCAGCGTGCAGGTGCGCGGGCTGCAGGCCAGCCAGGTCAGCAGCAAGCGCCCCGGCCTGGTGGGCATGATGTTCCAGAACCCGGATGAACAGATCATCTTCCCCACCGTGGAAGAAGAACTGGCGCTAGGCCTGAGCCCCCGCGGTGTGGCACGGCGCGACGCCATTGCCCAAGCCCGGGTCTTTCTGCAATCCCGTGGGCTGGAGTCCTGGGCCAGCCGCACCATCGGCAGCCTGAGCCAGGGCCAGCGCCAGCATGTGTGCTGGCTGTCGCTGATGATTGCCTCGCCCGAACTGCTGCTGCTCGATGAACCCTTTGCCAGCCTGGATCTGCCGGGCCAGGCGCTGCTGGAGGCGGACATAGCACGCACGCCGCAGCAGGTGATCGTCTCCACCCATCTGCTGGACCATGTGCGCGGCTTTGAGCGCGTGATCTGGCTGGACAAAGGCCAGGTCCGCGATGACGGGCCAGGCCAACAGGTGTGCGCCGCCTACGAAGCAGGCGTGAAGCAACGCGTCGCGTCCCAAGCCGTCACCATCCAGTAACCGAGCACACCATGGGAAGCCTTTACAGCGAACACCGCACCTGGCTGCACAGCGTCCCCGCTGGCTGGAAGCTGTTTCTGTTCGCGTTGCTGGGCACGCTGCAATACGGCGTGGACAACCTCACCGTCCTGGGCTGGGGGACCGCACTGTGCGCCGTGATGTTTGCGTCATTGGGCCGCGCCGTGGCACCGGCGCGCAAGCTGCTGCTGTCTTTGCTGCTGGCCTGCGCACTGATCCTGGCGTTCCATGGCTTCATGCACCAGGTGCAGGTGGGTGTGGTGAGCACGCTGCGCCTGTTCAGCGCGTCCCTGCTGGGCATTGCGCTCACGCTCACCACCCGCAGTGGCGACTTGCTCAACGTGCTGGAACTGCTGCTGTCGCCACTGCAACGCCTGGGTGTCAAGACCGAGCGGCTGGCCTTGCTGCTGGCCATGATGCTGCGGTTTACCGAACACTTCTTCGTCGTGTGGAAGCGCCTGGACGATGCGCACCGCGTGCGCACGGGCAAGGCCGGTGGCCTGCGCCTGCTGGCGCCTCTAACCATCCACATGCTGGTTTCAGCCCGGCGCCTGGCGGATACACTCGAATTACGCTTGGGCGAGTGACGCCCTTTCCTGAACCCACTACAAAAAAGTCGTTTATGAAATCATCCCGCTCCCTGGCCCTGGTGGCCCTGTTTGCCGCACTGCTCGCTGTGTTCGGCCTGATTCCCAAAATCGATCTGCCGCTGGGCGTTCCCATCACCTTGCAGACGCTGGGCGTGATGCTGGCCGGCTGCATGCTCGGCCCCAAACGCGCGCTGCAGTCCATGCTGCTGTTCCTGTTGGCCGTCGCACTGGGCCTGCCTCTGCTGTCGGGCGGACGCGGTGGCCTGGGCGTGTTCATGGCGCCTTCTGCCGGGTACCTGATCAGCTGGCCTTTTGGTGCGCTGGTCACTGGCTGGATCATGTCCAACCTGCCACGCAGCACGCCCAACCGCGCAGCCGGCAGTGCATTTACCGCATCGGCCTTGGGTGGTCTGCTGGTGGTACATGCCTTTGGCGTGACGGGTCTGGTGATCATCGCCAAGCTGAGCTGGATGCAGGCGCTGCTGGGCACGCTGGTGTTCGTGCCCGGTGACCTGATCAAGTGCGCGGTGTGCGCCATCGTGGTCCATACCGTGGCACGTGGCGTGCCCGATTGGCAATTCGGGGGTCGTGCGCTGAAATGAATGCGGCGCAAGCCTCGGGGCTGGTGCATGCGCCTTTGGAGGAATGGGCACGCTCCCGTGGCGATGCAGTTGCCATTGCCTGCGGCACACAGACCCTGAGCTTTGCCGCCTTGCACGCCGCAGTCACGCAGCGCGCACAGCACCTCACACACACCCACGCACCGGCCACCGTCATGGTGGACCCGGCGCAGGACTTGCCGCAGCGGCTGGTGGACTTTTTGGGCATTGTGGCCAGCGGCCGCTGTGCCGCAGTGGCCGACCCGGACTGGACTGCAGCCGTCTTGCACAACGTGCAGGCCGCCATCCCGCAACAAGGCTGCGACATGTCAAGCGCGCAGCCCGACTCCGCGTTCTACGTGGGCTTTACCTCCGGCAGCACCGGCGTCCCCAAGGGTTTCAGGCGCAACCACCGATCCTGGGTGGAGAGCTTTCGGGTGTGTCTGCAAGACTTCGGACCCGACGCGGGCACGCGCATCCTGGCACCGGGGCGCGACTCGCATTCGCTGTTTCTGTTTGGCATGTTGCTGGGCCTGTGGACCGGCGCGGGCGTGGTGGTGCAGGAGAAGTTTTCGGCAGCAGCCGCGCTGGACATCCTGCGCCAGGGCGACACGCCCAGCATGATCACCGCGCCCAGCCAGCTCATCCTGATGCTGGACGTGGCGCGGCACCGCAAGCTCGCACCCATTGACGCGGTGCGCCTCATCATGATCAGCGGCGCGCGCTGGATGCGCAGCCGCACGGCCGAGCTGCGTGCGCTGTTTCCCAAGGCCCGCATCATCGAGTTCTATGGCGCGTCCGAGACCAGCTTCATCGCCTGGATGGACAGCGACGACAACGCATCGCCCGCCGTGGTGGGCCGCCCGTTCAGCAATGTGCAGTTGCAGATACGCGAGGCCGACGACGACGGCGTGGGCATGATCTATGTGCACAGCCCCATGGTGTTCATGGACTACTTTGGCACCGCCGACGACACCGCCGCGTTGCGCGATGGCGAATGGCTTTCGGTGCGCGACCTGGGCCGACTGGATGCGCACGGTTTTCTCAGCCTGGCCGGTCGGCAGAACCGCATGATCGTCACGCAGGGCAAGAACCTGTTTGCCGAAGAGCTGGAGGCGGTGCTGGAATCGCACGCAGCCATTGCCGCAGCCTCAGTGCACGGCGTGGACGATGCGCGGCGCGGTGCGCTGGTGGTGGCCGTCATCCGCTGGGTGCCCGGCGCATCGACCGCGTTGCCCACGGCACTGGACATCAGCGCCTGGTGCAAGCGCACGCTGGAGGCCTACAAGGCACCGCGCAAGGTCTTCGTCTGCACCGACTGGCCGTTGACCGCCGGTGGCAAGACGGACCACCGCAAACTGGGCCAAAGCCTGCAAGCGCATCTGCACAGCAATGCATCCACCACCCCACCACAAGGTCTGCCATGCCTGCACACACTGCACTGATTGCGGCCTGGGCTCGCAGCGCGGTGGCGCCGCATGGCGGAGCCTTTCGTACGCTGCAGCCGCATGAGATCGCAGCGCCGGTACTGCGGGCACTGCTGCAGCGCGCAGGCGTAGGCCCGCAGGCCGTAGATGCTGTGGTGTTGGGCAATGCGCTGGGCGCGGGTGGCAACCCGGCACGCATGGTGGCATTGGCCGCCGGCCTGCCCGACCGTTGCGCGGCCTTGTCGGTAGACACGCAATGCTGCGCGGGTCTGGATGCAGTCGCCATGGCCGTGGGCCTGCTGGCCTCGGGTCAGGCACGCGTGGTCATCGCCGGGGGTGTGGAGGCCTGGAGCCGCGCACCGATACGGCAGACGCGCCCCCTACATGTGGGCGCGCCCGCCGTGCCCTATGAGCGCCCCGCCTTTGCGCCCGACCCGGCGCGCGACCCGGACCTGTTGGAGTCCGCCGCTGCCTATGCGCGACAGCATGGCTTCACCCGCGTGCAGCAAGACGCTTATGCAGTGCACAGCCACCAGCGCGCGCTGCATCACCAAGCATCCATGGCCGCAGAAATCGTGCCGGTGCTGGGCCTGGACCACGACGCCTACGTGCGCGCCATCACACCCGAACGCGCTGCGCGCATGCCCCTAGCCATCAAGGGCGATGTGCCCGACGACTGGGCCATGAGCACGCTGGCGGTATCGGCCAAGGCCGATGGCGCGGCACTGGTGCTGCTGGCCACCGAGGATGCGTGCCAAGAGCTGAGCATCACGCCGCAGGCCGCGTGGCTGGCATCAGCCTTTGTGGGGGGCGACCCCGCAACGCCGCTGTTGGCCGCGCAGGCTGCAACAGAGATCGCCATGCAACGCGCTGGCGTGCAAGCGGCCAGCGCGCTGCGCGTGGTGGAGTTGCACGATGCGTTTGCGGTACAGGGCTTGCGCTTTTGCCAAGGCCTAGGCCTGGACCCGCAGCTGATCAACCGCCGTGGCGGCGGCATGGCGCGCGGCCACCCCATTGGCGCATCGGGCGCGATTGCACTGGTGCGCCTGCTGGCCGACCTGCAGCAGGACGAAGCTGCGGGTGCGCTCGGGCTGGCTGCGGTGGCCGGTGCCGGTGGCATTGGCGCGGCCACCGTGGTGCAATGGCTGTAATTTTCCGGGTCAGCCAATCACGCGGAAGTATTCGTCCAGCGCGCAGCGTGTGGTGACGGTGCGGTTCACCGGCGCGTCTTCATCCGCATAGCCCAGGGCCATGCCGCACACCACCACACTCTTGTCATCCAGACCCAGGTGGCGGCGAATCAGGCTGGGGTAAGACGCCAGAGCACCCACCGCACACGTTGCCAACCCACGCGCATGCGCCGCCAGCATCAGGCCGTACAGCGCCATGCCCAGGTCCATGTAACCGCCGCTGCCAAAGTCGCGGTCAATCGTCACCACCAGCGCCACCGGCGCATCGAAGAAACGGAAGTTGCGCTCAAACTGCTGGTCCCGCCCGGCCCTGTCATCCCGCTCGATCTGCAACGCGCCATACAACGCCCGCGCCGCCGCCACCTGCCGGCGCCTGAGCACCGAAGGCATGGGCTTGGGAAAGTACGCGTAGTCCTCCACCTCCTGCTGCCCCGCACGGAATGCCTGCACCAGGTCATCACACAGCACAGCACGCACCGCGCCCTGCACCGCGTAGAACATGCCGGGCTGCAGGTTTGCCCCGCTGGGCGCCTGACGCGCGCTCTGCAACACGTCGCGCAGCACGTCATCGGCCACGGGGGTGGGCTGGAAGGCGCGGATGGAGCGGCGGGAGTTGACGAGAGTGTGGAAGGGAGCAGGCGGCGTCACAAAGGGTCGAAAAGGAAAATGGGGCAACCCCCATTATCTGCCCCACGGTCACGCCTAATCGTCTCTGTCCCATGCCTGCATCAGATCGGGCGGAATCATGGTTGCAACCTCTGAGAAGCGTTTGCCCCACATACGGTCCGCTTGCTTGATGAGAATGGCGACGGGGCTGCTCGGTTCATGGTGTTCAATCCATGCGCGCACTTGCTGCAGGAGCACACGAATTTGTTCCCGCTCTTGGGCAACATAGCCCTGCGTTTGCAGAGGTAGGGTCATGGCGACTGATCGCGTGTCACGTTCGGATGCGCCGTGATCACTGAACAGCAATGCTGCGTCTTGCGCACCGGACATTCCTGAAGCTGCAAGCTTGTGTGCATCTTCTTGTCGGACTTCGTCTGCGTAAGTCTTGACGCCGCGCTCCGGCGCGTCGGCAAAGGAAGCCAGTGAAGACAGCAGCCGCAGCAACGCCCCCAGATCAGGTGCATCTTCATGCAACGAAGCTTTGCTCCATCGGTCAATGCCCTGCACGCACTGGCCACAATGCAGCAAGGCATGCAGGCTGGCGTCTCCCCGCGTGAACAAGTCTGCCAGTTGGCGTTTGACGCCGTCCGGGTCCAGCGCATAGGGTGGACGCGGGAAGGCAAAGGCACGCTCCACATCACGCACACTCAGACGAAAGGCCGTACTGCTGCTGACAAGCACATCGCGTACATCACCCAACAAGCCGTCAGGGTCACACAAGGCGGCCAGGGCGTTGGATCGCACAGCAGGATCATGCTGACCCCAAGCGGCATCCAGCACCGCCCTTCGCATGGCTGTTCCATTTATCAGGTACTCCGTACACCGCGTATTCGGTCTGCAGCAGTTTTCTGCTGACTACGTCAGGGTCCTGAAATGGAAGAATTCGCATCACACAATCGGCCTCCCTGTGCGGAAGGCTATACAGGCGCGGCTCCGTCAACAGTTCAACCACGATCCCGGGATACAGCTGAGAGAATTCGGCAATCACCGGGGTCAACAGCAAATTTCCAAACCAGTCGGAGCAGGACACCCTGAGCAAACCGGACAGCAATGCCTCCGCTCCAGACAATTCGCGCTCTGCGGCGATTGCCTCCGCCTCCATTCTTTCTGCGCGCAACAGAAGCGCTTGGCCTTCATCGGTTGGAACAAAACCGAATTGCGTGCGTTGGAAGAGTACGTGACCCACCGTTTTTTCCAAGGACTTGAGCCGTCGACCCATGGTAGGTTGTGTTTGACCCAACGCGCGCGCAGCTGCCCCCAGCGTTCCCTCCCGCGCAATGGTCATGAAAACTCGAAGATTATCCCAGTCCATAAGTCATGCATTTTTGCATGGAAACATTACGCGAATATGGATTCCCATACTAATTTTGCTAGCCTACATTCGCTTCTTCAATCAACTGGAGATACCAAATGTCAGTCCAAACCATGCGTGCATTGCAAGTAGACACACCAAACGCCGCCCTCAAACACATTGAACTGCCTCTGCCCAACGCCGGGTCTGGGGAAGTTGTCGTCAAAATCCGCGCCAGTGGCGTAAATCCCCTGGATATCAAGATCCGGGCAGGCTCCGCCGCACATGCGCAACATCCGTTCCCAGCCATTTTGGGAATGGACTTGGCTGGCGAAGTCCATCAAGTCGGAGAAGGGGTCCGCAATTTCTCCGTGGGCGACCGGGTGTGGGCCATGGCCGGTGGAGTGGGCGGTGTTCAAGGCTCAATGGCAGAGTACGCCAGCGTCGACGCCCGCCTCCTGGCCAAAATGCCTCGGAATCTTTCGATGCGGCAAGCCGCAGCCATGCCGTTGGTTGCCATTACCGCTTGGGAAGGCATTGTGGACATAGCCAACGTTAAAGCCGGGGACAAGGTCCTTGTGATCGGTGCGGCTGGTGGCGTGGGTCACATGGCACTTCAATTGGCAAAGGCGCGCGGCGCAGAAACCTACGGCCTTGACAGCGCAGACTCTGCTGGGTATTTGCGCTCCATTGGCGCCACTCCGATCAACCGGGAAACACCTGTCAGCCACTTCGCCGAACAATACACATCCGGAAAAGGTTTCGATGTTGTCTATGACTGTGTAGGTTCCTTGGACACCGCCTTTCAGGCTGTCAGAACTTTTGGAACCGTAACAAGCTCCCTGGGCTGGGGGACTCACTCCCTGGCACCTCTATCGTTCCGTTCTGCGCGGTATGCCGGCGTGTTTACCTTGCGCCCCCTTCTTACGGGGCAAGGCAGAGAAGCACACGGGAATATCCTCTCGGAAGTGACAAAGTTGGTGGAAGCAGGAAAGGTATCTCCACGCCTGGATGACCATCCATTCTGGCTCCATGACGCAGACACGGCACATGAGTGGGTTCGCTCGGGTCAAGCCAATGGCAAAGTGGTGATAACGGTCTCTGAATAGCAAAGACCGGGTGCACCTCAGTCACGGGAACTAAAATACGGCCTTGCCTGCCCGCTGGGCAAGCTCCTCCTGAACGCAGGCCGTTCCCCCAAACCTCCACCCGCTGCCGCATGAAAGACCACTACACCGCCCTGGGCCTGACCAGCTCTGCGACGCGGGCCGACGTCAAGAAGGCCTTTCGCCAGAAGGCGTCGCAGTACCACCCAGACCGCAATACGGATGCGGATGCACCGGCACGCTTTCGCGCCGTGCAGGAGGCCTATGAGGTGCTGTCGGACGATGCCAAGCGCCAGGCCTACGACGACAACCGCCGCCGCAATCTGCTGGACAACCCGGCCGAGACGGCACGCGACATCTGGCAGGCCTACTTTGAACCCCTGCGCCAAACGGCGCGCTGACACCATGAACATCTCTCCCTTTTTCCACAACCTGCGCTCCGCCTACCAGGCCGAACTGGATGATCTGCGCTCCGACTCCGAAGGGCACGACGTGCTCAAAAAACGCCTGGCTGAGAAGCGACGCGAGCTGGGCTTTCTGGTCCAGATGATGGAACTCAGCCCGGAGATGGTCGCTGTGGTCTTGCACCAGGCACTGCGCTTTGCCAGCCCCGCCGCCATGGACCATCTGGTGGCGCAGGATGCGGATGACCTGCCGGACTGGGACAGCATCAGTGGCACGGTGGATGTCGCCCCCTGGGCGCAAGAGACCGTGCAAACCATTTTGAAGGAACCCATGGGCGAATGGTTCATGACCATCGCCAGCGCGCTGGAGTACATGCAGCACAAACCGCTGTCGGCGTCCGAGCGGGCGCAACTGGAAGACCAGGACGAAGACGGTGCCGAAGACCACGATGCGCGCCGTGAAGAACGCCACGACGACAACCACACCGAAGACCACGACGAGGAAGAAGCCGATGCACAGGCCCGCGAGGACGCCGGCAACGACTGGCTGGCCGAGCAAGGCTTTGACCGAAAAGAATAAGGCCCCCACGGTCGCCCACTGCGTGTGGCTTCCTGTCCCCCAGAGGGGCCGCAAGCCAGCTTGGGGCGGCCCGGTGCTGGCTTAATGTACTGAAGAGGACGAATATATGAATGCGCTTGCCCTGATCCAAAAAACCCAAAGCCTGATCGCAGCGGGTGACATCGTGGCCGCCGAAGCGGCGCTGGTGGAGCTGGCCGATACCGAAGGCGACCGCGCCCTGATGGTGGTGCTAGAGCAGTTGCCGCCCAAGGACATCCTGGCGGTGATTCGCGAGTACGACAACTCCAAGGAATCGGTCATCAACCTGCTGGTCACGCCCGAGCAGTTTGCGCGTGCCGTGGTCATCGAGAAACAGTACAAGGACCTGAGCCGCACCCACCTGCGCGGCATGATGAACTCCATCATCTTCCGCGAAGACTCCGACCCGGTGGAGTTTCTCAACGCCATCGGCGACCTCGAAGGCGGCTCCGAAGCGCTGGCCGACTACTTCACCGAGAAGTGGAGCCGCATCGAGGCCTTTGCGCGTAGCGGCACTTTTGATGCCGTGGAAGATGATGGCGACATCCTGTCAGAGACGGCCCTGCTCGCCAATGCCTACATCAAGCCGCGCGTCGAAGAGGACGAGGTCGCCGACCAGGACTGGATGCAGATGGCTTGGCTGCTGCGCCACGACTGCCCCGACCTGTTCGTGGAAATGCTGCTGGTGCTGCGCGCCAAGGCCCGTGCACACGATCTGGGCCTGGGCGATGAAACTGAGGCCGAAGAAGATGATGGCAAGGTGGAGACCAGCGATACCGATCGCGGCAAGGCCACACCGGCTGCGCTGGAAGGTGATGAAGAGTCGGCCATTTGATGCAGGGGCACCAGCACACCATGTCCGACGACCAAGGCGCCACCCCCGCAGTCCAGCACGTTGCGCTGTTTGATGCCCGCCCCTTCTTCGAGAAGGTGCTGGTCTACGGCCTGCAGCACGGCCTCATCGACCAGGCCAAGCTCGACGCCATTCAGACCGACGCGCCCAAGGGCATGGTGCAGATTGCGCGCTACTTCGGCAGCGAGTTCCTGCGCCCGGAGCTGGAAAAGGCGCGCGACCGCATCGTCAACCTGGTCAGCCTGAGCCTGGAGCTCAGCAGTGGCGGGGACCTGCGCAAGGCGGCCGAGACACTGCGTGACAACAGCTTTCTGTCGCGCTCCAAGAACGCCTCGGACATGCTTAAGGCGTTGATCGCCATGCCACAAAGCAGCCACTTTGGCATGAACGAGCACGGCGGCTTCACCGACGATCACATCCCGCAACTGGCCAAATGGTCCTTGCGCAGTCTGGCCGACTACCAGTCCGAACTGGCCAAGCGCCAGCAGGTGGCCCAGGTCATCCAGGCCGCGCTGTGGTTTGCCGAGCAACTGGACATGGACGCCGAGGAACTGGAAGACGCGGGCCGTGATGCCGAGGCGGTGATACGCACCGCGCTGCTGGCGATGGCCACCCGGCAGACACGTTTCCCAGACTGGGTGACCTTCCAGAAAACAATAGCCGCGCTGCGCAAGAAGGCGGCTGCCTCCAAGGTCACCAGCCTGTCCATCCCCCTCCCCAAGGAGCTGCCTGCCGAATTCAAGGCAGTGGTGGACGGTGTGCGCAAAAGCATCGTCTCGGACATGCCCAAGATATTGGACAGCACCTTGCCCGCGCGCAAGCTGTTTGACCAGACGCCGGCCTTCATGGGTCGCTACTTCTGGGTGGAAGACGCCTTGAGCGAAGTGGATGACTTCGACCGTGCTGCCTCTGCCGCCTGGAACAAGGCCACCGGCGGACACAGCGATGACAGCTCCCTGCTCACGCTGTTCCTCAGCATTGCCGCAGGCAGCGCCCACAAGACCCTGTTGACTCCCAAAGCCGCAGCGGCTCTGGTACGCAAGATCCGCAAGTCCGGCCTCAAGCCCGAACTGGTGACGCAGTACATCCTGGGCAATGCGCCCGCCGAGTTCCAGAACGACTACCTGCAGATGTGGCAGGACTTCCTGGAAGACGCGCAAGGCCGCCTGCTGAGCGACCATGACTACGAGCTGCATGACGCCATGGCGCTGTTGCGGCGGGACTGCAATATCGCGCCGGGCTAATGGAAGTCCCGACTCACCGTACTCAGTTCCCCCAGCAGGTGCGTCAGGTCCACCAGCCGCTTGGCCACCACGTGGCGCACCTCGCCGCCGCTCTCATCGTCACGTTGCCACACGCCGTACACCGCCATCAGGCGAGCGTGATAGATCACATCGCGAAAGCTTTCTTTCACCGCCTTCCAGACAATCACGTTGACGCTGCCGGTTTCGTCTTCCAAGGTGACGAAGACCACGCCCTTGGCGGTCTGCGGCTGCTGCCGAGCGGTAACGATGCCGCAGGCGCGCACCAGGCGGCCGCTGGGGTAGAAGCGCATCTGCTCGGCGGTTAACAGCCGCATGGCACGCAACTGCTCGCGCAGCAAGGCCACCGGATGGGTGCGCAGCGTAAGGCCCACTGCGGCGTAGTCAAACACCACCTCCTCGCCCTCTTCGGCGGCCTGCAGTTGCAGCGCCGCTTCTTCAATCGGCACGCCTTGCAGCAGGACTGGCGCGGCACGCAGGGCGGAGGCGTCCCACACCTGCTGGCGGCGGTGGCCGCTCAGGCTTTGCAGGGCGTCTGCACTGGCCAGCGCGCGCAGGTCGGCTACATCCAGCTGGCAGCGCAAGGCCATGTCTTGCGTATTCGCAAAAGGTGCCTGCTGCCGCTGCTGGCTGATGCGCTCGGCCACCTTTTCTGAAAGCCCCTTGACCATGCGCAGGCCCAATCGCACGGCAGGCTGCTCCGGCACGCCTTCGGCGCGATTGCGCGCTGCAGGCGCATCCGGCTCGCAGGCCTCCAGGGTGCAGTCCCAATCGCTGCGCACCACATCGGCCGCGCGCACCTGCACACCGTGGCGCTGCGCGTCCTGCACCAGTTGGGCCGGGCCGTAGAAGCCCAGCGGCTGGCTGTTGAGCAAGGCGGCCAGAAAGCAGGCGGGCTCATACCACTTGAGCCAGCTGCTCGCATAGACCAGCAGCGCAAAACTGGCCGCATGGCTCTCGGGGAAACCGTACTCCCCGAACCCTTCAATCTGCTTGAACAGGCGCTCGGCGTATTCCCGCGGATACCCCCTGTCCTCCATGCCCCCCACCAGCCGGTCATAGAACTTGTGCACACCGCCCTTGCGCTTCCAGGCCGCCATGGAGCGGCGCAACTGGTCCGCCTCGCCGGCGGTAAAGCCCGCGGCCAGCATGGCGATCTGCATCACCTGCTCCTGGAAAATGGGGACCCCCTTGGTGCGACTAAGCGCTTCATCAAGCTGGGGGAACTCGGACTTTTGCTCCCCTTCGCGGGCCCGTGCCTTCAGGTACGGATGCACCATACCCCCCTGTATGGGCCCAGGCCGCACGATGGCCACCTCCACCACCAGGTCATAAAACTCTTGGGGCCGCAGGCGCGGCAGCATGCTCATCTGCGCGCGGCTCTCGATCTGGAACACGCCAATCGTGTCGGCGCGGCTGATCATGGCGTACACCGCCGGGTCTTCGGCGGGAATGTCCTGCATGCACTTCGGGCTGCCGCGCGTCTGCCCAATCAGCTGCAGGCAGCGGCGTATGGCGCTGAGCATGCCCAGGGCCAGCACATCCACCTTCAGCAGACCCACGGCATCCAGATCGTCCTTGTCCCACTGGATGACGCTGCGGTTTTTCATGGACGCGTTCTCCACCGGCACCAGCCGCGTCAAAGGCCCCTGCGTGAGCACAAAACCGCCCACGTGCTGGCTCAGGTGCCGCGGAAAACGCTGCAGTTCGCTGGCCAGGCTAAGCCAGAGTTGCAAACGGCGTGGAGGGGGAATCATGAAACCATCCCCCGCGCCCGGAGCCTGGAGGGTGGGGTGCTCAGCTCCGTGTCCCCCGCCCGCTTTGCAGGCTCCTCCTTTACCTGCGCTGAGCGCCCCACCCTCCAGGCTCCTTGAATCGGTGGTATCCGCAGAACCCGAAGAACCCGCTCTTTCAATGGCACTCTGCAGCCGCTCCACCAGCAACTCACGGCTGTACATGCCCGGATGCTCCTTGGCCATGGCGTTGATCAGCACCTCCGGGATTTCCAGTGCGCGGCCCACATCGCGCAAGGCACTGCGCGGGCGGTAGTGGGCCACCACCGCGGTGATGGCGGCGCGGTCGCGGCCATACTTTTCGTAGATGTACTGGATGACCTCCTCGCGGCGCTGGTGTTCAAAGTCCACGTCAATGTCGGGCGGCTCGTCACGCTCGCGGCTGATGAAGCGCTCGAACAGCATCTTCATGCGCGAGGGGTCCACCTCGGTCACCCTCAGGCAGTAGCACACTACCGAATTGGCCGCCGACCCCCGCCCCTGGCACAGGATGCCCCGGCTGCGGGCAAAGCGCACCAGGTCGTGGACGGTGAGAAAGTACATCTCGTAGGACTTCTCGGCGATCAGGGCCAGCTCGTGCTCCATCTGCCTGCGCACATCCTCAGGAACCCCTCCTGCAAAGCGCTCGCGCGCACCCTCTTCGGTGTACTGGCGCAAGGTCTGGGCCGGAGTGTGACCGGGCAACACAGCCTCCATGGGGTACTGGTAGCGCAGCTCCTGCAGGGTGAAGGTGCAGCGCGCCGCAATCTGCAGCGTGGCCGCCAGCAGTTCCGGGGGAAAGAGCGCCGCCAACCGCGCACGACTGCGCATATGCAACTCGGCGTTGGCCTGCAGTTCAAAGCCACACTGCGCCACCGGCAGCCCCACGCGCACCGCGGTCAGCACGTCGTGCAAGGGCTTGCGCGAACGCACATGCATGTGCACATGGCCGGTGGCAACCAGCGGCAGGTCTGTGAGCCGGGCGAGCTGCTCTACGCGGTACTGGCGCAAGGCATCGTCACCACACAGGCGGTGCGATACCGCCAGCCAGGTGTTGGCCCCGTAGAGTGTGCGTACGCCGCTGCACACCGCATAGGCCGATTCCATGGTCAAGGCATCCAGCCCGGTCAGCAGGATTTCGCAATCAGCCAGGGACTGCTGCTGCACATCGGCCCAGGTCACGCGGTACCGCCCCTTGGCCGCCGCCATGCGGGCATGTGTGATGAACGCACACAAATTACCCCAGCCCTGCAGGTTGTGCACCAGCGCCACCAGCGTGAACACACCACCACCTGGCAACTGCACCCGGAATTCGGCGCCCAGCACAAGGTGCACGCCCAGCTGCCGCGCCTCCTCATACGCGCGCACCACGCCAGCAACCGAGCATTCGTCCGTGATGGCCAACGCCTGGTAGCCCAGCGCGCGGGCGCGCTGGACCAGCTCCTCCGGCTGCGAGGCGCCGCGCTGGAAGCTGAAGCTGGAGAGGCAATGCAGCTCGGCGTAGGCGGGGAATGGGGAGGCGGCGGACGGCATAAATACTGTATTTATACACAGTATCCGCAAACCCCTGCCCCACGTCAAACAAGCCGCTGTCAGGGCTTTGTCAATTTGGGGAGCGACGCTCGAAGGCGCACTTCTTGATGATGTGCGTCAATTCCCCAAAACCAAGACTGGCCTAGACTCCGCAACAGCACCTCAAGCGCCAGCAGTCATCAGGAGATTTGCCTTGCTATCCGCCTACATCACGCACGTCGACTGCACACGCCATGAAATGGGCGCGGGGCACCCGGAATGCCCGGAACGTCTGGGGGCCATCAATGACATGTTGCTCACCAAAGGCCTGCTGGATTACATGCACAGCTACGACGCGCCCCTGGCCACCGAGGCGCAGCTAGCGCGCGCCCACACGCCGAACTACATCCACACCATCCTCAACTCGGCGCCCGAGGAGGGCTACCACCGCGTCGATCCGGACACCAGCATGAACCCCTATACCGCCCTGGCCGCACTGCGCGCTGCGGGTGCTGCGGTGCAAGCCACCGATCTGGTGCTGTCGGGCGAAGTGCCCAGCGCGTTTTGCTCGGTACGCCCACCCGGCCACCATGCCGAACGCGGCGCGGCCATGGGGTTCTGCTTCTTCAACAACGTGGCCGTAGGTGTGCTGCACGCCATCGAACACCACGGCCTGGAGCGCGTGGCGCTGATCGACTTTGACGTGCACCATGGCAACGGCAGCGAAGACATCCTGCAGAACAACCCCAAGGTGCTGATGTGCTCGATCTTCGAGACCGGGCTCTACCCCTTCTCGGGCGAGAACAGCACGGCCCACAACATGGTCAACATCGGGCTGCCACCGCGCTCGGGCTCCGACAAGTTCCGCGAAGCCGTGACCACCCACTGGATACCCGCGCTGGATGCCTTCAAACCCCAGCTGATCTACATCTCCGCCGGCTTCGACGGTCACCGCGAAGACGACATGGGCAACCTGGGTCTGGTGGAAGCCGACTACGAATGGGTGACCAAGCAACTCATGTCCGTGGCCCAGCGCCATTGCCAGGGACGCGTTATTTCCTGCCTTGAAGGAGGCTATGTCTTGAGCCCGCTGGCACGCAGTGCCACGGCACACGTCAAAGTTCTTATAGGCGCTGATTGAGACCATGGACAAACACTACCTCTCCCCCCTCTTTGCCCCACAATCGATTCTGGTCTTCGCCGGCTCCACCGGGAACCCGGAGAGCCTCACACTGCAGGCCAGCCAGCTGATTGCCAACCTGAAGGCGCAGACCTACAAAGGCACGCTGCACTTTCTGGACATCCACAGCAGCGGCACGCTGGCCGAGCTGGCGCAAAGCCGGGCGGACTTGGCCATCATCGCCTTGCCGGCGGACGAGGTTGTCGCCGCACTGGAGGTGGCCGGGCGCATGACCTGCCGCTCGGCCGTCATCATTTCCAGCGGCATCAGCGCCGAACAGGCAGCAGCCTTGAAGAAAGTGGCCAAGCGCGAAAACGTGCAACTGCTGGGCCCCAACTGTCTGGGCTTTCAGAACCCGCTGCTGCAACTCAATGCCAGCGTGGCCGGCGACCTGGCCAATAGCGGTTCGCTGGCACTGGTGTCGCAATCGGGCGCACTCACCGCCTCCATGCTGGACTGGGCCAGCAAGAATGCGGTCGGGTTTTCATCCGTGGTTTCACTGGGCCCCAACACCGCAGTGGACATTGCCCAGGTACTGGACTACCTGGCCAACGACGCCCGCACACAAAGCATCATCGTGTACCTGGAAGGCATCTCCAATGCGCGCCGCTTCATGAGTGCCCTGCGCTCAGCAGCCAATGCCAAACCGGTGATCGTGCTCAAGGCCGGGCGCAAACCTGCGGGCAACCAGGCGGCGCAAACACACAGCGGCACCATCGTCGGTAGCGACGACGTATTCGACGCCGCCCTGCGGCGTGCTGGCGCCGTGCGCGTCACCTCGTTTGTGGAACTCTTCTCCGCGGCCAAATGCCTGGCCTCGCGCTACCGCCCGGTGGGGCAGCGCCTGGCCATCGTCACCAATGGAGGTGGCCCGGGCGTGCTGGCGGCAGACTGGGTCAATGAAATCCATCTGCACCTGGGCAAGCTCTCGGAACAGTCAGCCGCCGACCTCAAGGCCAAGGTGCCGGAACTGGCGTCGCTGACCGACCTGATCGACCTGTCGGAAGAGGCCTCGGCCGAGCACTACAAGGCCGCCGTCATTGCTGCCGACCACGACGCCTCCATAGACGGCGTGCTGGTGATCTTCTCGCCCAAGACCGGCGCAGACTCCATCGGCATCGCCAAGGCCATGGCGGAGATCAAGAAGTCCATGGGCAAACCGCTGCTGTCCTGCTGGATGGGTGATGCCACCGTGGGCGAGGCACGGGCCCTGCTCAACGCAGCGGCCATTCCCACCTTCCGCACACCGGAGGCGGCCGTGGGTGCCTTTGGCAACATCGCCACCTTCTACCAGAACCAGCGCCTGCTGCAGCAGACGCCGCCCCCCTTGTCCACGTTGGGCAAACCCGACATCGAAGGCGCGCGCCTCATCATCGAGAGCGTGCTGGCCGAGCGGCGCAAGGTGCTCACCGAGATGGAATCCAAGACGCTGCTGTCGTGCTTCCACATACCAGTGACGCAAACCATTCTGGCGCGCAATGCCAGCGAGGCCATGATGATTTCGGCGCAGCTGGGATTCCCGGTGGCGCTCAAGATCGACTCGCCCGACATCAGCCACAAATCGGATGTGCAGGGCGTGGCGCTCAACATCATGAACGCCACCAGCGCGCGCGACAACTACAACGACATGGTGGAGCGGGTGCGGCGCATCATGCCGCAGGCCCGCATCAATGGCGTGACGGTGCAGAAGATGGCCCATGCGCGCCGTGGCCGCGAAATCTATGTGGGCCTGGTCACCGATGATCCGTTCGGCCCGGTGATCGTGTTCGGCGCGGGCGGCACCATGATCGAATTGCTCAACGACCGTGCCATGGAATTGCCACCGCTCAACCAGTTCCTGGCGCGCCGCCTGATAGACCGTTCGCGCGTGTCCGAGACCCTGGGCGAATGGCGCGGCGCCACCGCAGTGGACATGGACGCGCTGGAGCAGGTGCTGTTGCGCGTATCGGAAATGGTGTGCGAATTGCCGCACCTGCGCGAGATGGATATCAACCCCATCATCGTGGACGAGTCTGGTGCCGTGGCAGTGGATGCGCGCATCGTCATTGACAACGCGCCCCAGGCCAGCAGTGGCCGCGCCAGCGACTACCACCACCTCTCCATCCTGCCCTACCCGGCCCGCTACGAGAAAACGCTGCCCCTGCGCGGTGGTGGCGAGTACACGATTCGCCCCATCCACCCGGACGACGCCACCATGCTCAAGAAGCTGGTGAGTGAGCTCTCGCCGCAGAGCCGCTATTTCCGCTTTGTATCGAGCATGGCCGAGTTGCCACCCGCCATGCTGGCGCGCTTCACGCTGATCGACTACGACCGCGAGATGGCGTTGGTGGCCATCATCAAGGAACGCACCGCCGACCAGGATGGTGAAATCACCGAGACCGAGCGCCTGGTGGGTGTGTCACGCTATGTGACCAACCCCGACCAGTCGAGCTGCGAATTCGCGCTGGTGGTGGCGGACGACTTCAATGGCAAGGGCATGGGCTCACGCCTGATGGAAAGCATCATGGACGTGGCCCGCGAAAAAGGCCTGAGCGAAATCGAAGGCCTGGTGCTGGCCAACAACTCCGGCATGCTCAAGCTCATGCGCGGCCTGGGTTACCACGTGAAGAGCTATCCGGATGATCCGGATTTCAAGCTGGTCACGCACAGTCTCTAGGCTCTTCACATCCAGGCCACGCTTTTGTCTCACGCTTCTTCGGACAGGAGGGCGTTGTAGACCAGCGCCCCCAGCACCGCACCGGCAATCGGTGCAACCCAGAACAGCCACAAGTCACCCAATGCACCGGTTTGCGCAAACAGCGCAGGGCCGGTGCTGCGCGCCGGGTTGACGGAGGTGTTGGAGACGGGAATCGACACCAGGTGAATCAGCGTCAGGCACAGGCCAATGGCCAGACCACCAAAACCACCGGCGGCTTTTTCCGCAGTGGCGCCCAGAATGACGACCAGAAAGATGGCCGTCATCACTACCTCACACACCAGCACGGACAGCATGCCGAAGCCGCCGGGCGAGTTGGCACCGTAGCCATTGCTGGCAAAGCCCCCCACGCCCTGGAAACCGGTCTTGCCGGAGACGATCACGTACAGCACTGCGGCGGCGGCAATCGCCCCCAGCACCTGCGCAATGATGTAGCCCGGCAACTCGGCGGCGGAGAAACGCTTGCCTACGACCAGACCAATCGATACCGCGGGGTTGAAGTGCCCGCCCGAGATGGGGCCGAATGCGTAGGCGCCCGTGACCACGGTCAAGCCGAAGGCCAGAGACACACCCAGCAGGCCAATGCCTACCCCTGGAAACGCAGCCGCCAGAACGGCGCTGCCGCAGCCCCCCAGTGTGAGCCAGAAAGTCCCCAGGAATTCGGCTGACCACTTTGCTTTGTTACCGACCATTGTTATTGCTCCTTTGCTGCGTCAGTTGAAGTTACATGCAAACGGGGCGAAATACGCCCCGTTTGCATTAGATCATTAGATGATTGATTGCCTACTTCGCGCAAGCCTGGCCCTTGACCGGGTGGTTGCCTTTGGCCTTGGCTTCCGCCTCGCTCATGTATTCGCCGGACTTGGTCTTTCCATAGAACTTGGAGCCTTCACAGTGGTAAGTCTTGGAGCTGCTATTGACCCAGACCTTACCTGCGCCACCAGCAGTGGCTATCTTGGCGGGAGCAGCGACACTGGCTTTGGCTGTAGGCGCAGTGGTGGTGGCCGTTTGAGCCCATGTGGCTGCGGCACAGAGTATGCCGATCACGATGACCAACGAACGCATTCTTGTTTTTTTCATGGTGTTTACTGCCGTGGCACATGAAACGTAGCTTGTGTATATGCGCTTTCTCTACTGGCTTTGATTTTTCGCAAACACATCCATATGTATCTATTGTGAAATTGCTACTAGGTATTTCCCTAGGCAACTACATAAAGGTATTCCATATGAAAAAACACGTTCTGACCGCTTTGGCTATCGCTGCCGCCTCTTTGGTAAGCACGCAGGCATTTGCACAAGCCAAGGAAGGACCGTGGATGGTTCGCGCACGCGCAGTCAGTCTCTCCAGCGCCAATACAGACTCCACCGGCTTGGGCTTGAGCGTCAATGACATCGTTCTGCCCGAAGTGGACTTCAGCTACTTTTTCACACCGAATATCGCCGCAGAACTGATTCTGACGGTGCCACAACAGCATGATGTGCGTTTGAACGGCAACAAGATCGGCACACTCTCGCAACTGCCTCCCACTCTGCTGGTGCAATACCACTTCAACCTCAACGGCTACAAGCCTTATGTGGGTGCCGGTATCAACTACACCAAGTTCACTGCCAATGACATTCTGGGCGGCGCGGTGACGACCGACGGCTCCAGCTGGGGCGGCGCGTTGCAAGTGGGCGTGGACATTCCTCTGTCGGGCAATATGTACTTCAACTTCGACGTGAAGAAGGTCCTGATTGGTACCAACATCAACGCGGGTGGCAATAGCCTGGGTTCGTTGCGCGTGGATCCTCTGCTGGTCGGTGTGGGTCTGGGCTGGCGCTTCTAAGCCGGCTTTCACAGCTTCACAGCAACCACGGCGTTTGCATCAAGCAAACAGGCCGTGCAGGAACCAGCGCAGACCCGGCTCCGCGCTGGTTTTTTTGTGGGCGTGTGTGCGCCCCAGGCGTTCACGGTAAATCCACACCAGACCGGCATGCTCGCTGCGCGCCACGAAGTAGTCGCGCAGTGCGATGCTGTTGTCTTCGAGCCAACCGGCTTCAATGCGCTGCGGCCCGGCCAGCAGTATCAGAGGGCCGTGGTACTGCGGGCATTGCTGCTTGACGCCAAGCGGCAACGGCACCGGTAGCAGCCATGTGGGCAA
This sequence comes from Rhodoferax sp. GW822-FHT02A01, assembly GCF_038784515.1. Taxonomy (NCBI): domain Bacteria; kingdom Pseudomonadati; phylum Pseudomonadota; class Betaproteobacteria; order Burkholderiales; family Comamonadaceae; genus Rhodoferax; species Rhodoferax sp. GW822-FHT02A01. The sequence goes on along the minus strand of NZ_CP152376.1, from coordinate 2,684,883 downwards.
CAGCGCGTTGTCCAATCCCGCATCACCTCCCATCTGCGCTGCGCCATGTGTTGCGTTGGCGCGCACGCATGTCGGAGCAGACGACGGTTTGCCGGATGCGGATGACCAAGGTGCCCACACTTGCATGTGTTCCGGGCAGTGTCGTTCCTGCTGCTGCACGCACGTTACCTGCTCGCGCCCCAGGCGTGCACCCAGGCGTTCCAGCATCTGGTGCAGGCTGTCGCCCTTGCGCACGTCCTCTGGCAACAGACTGTGCGACTCGCCGTGCAAGGCCTGTGTTTGCACGGTACGCAAGTGCAGATAGAGCACAGGTGCCGGCAGTGTGACCTGCGCCAGTTGCTCACCCAGCAGGCGCTGCAGGTGTTGCATATCCTGCGTGGGCTCTGCCGTGCGCACCAGCATGCGCCCTTGTGAACTGCCATCATGGTAGGCATCGATGTGCTGGGCGTTGGAGCGTCGTGCATCCAGTTCCCACAGCAACTCCAGTTCCTGCACGCCACGCTGGCGTGCACGCAACCACACCAGCAATTGCGCCAGCAAGCGGCGTGCACCGAACAGCAATGCACTGGCCGACTCCACTGCAGCAGACAGTTCCAGCCGCTGAGCAAACACATCGGGCAATGTGAGCCACGGATAGACCTCGGGGCGCTGACCATAGGCGCAATCCAGCGCGTCCACCAGCCCCGCACCAAAGCGCCGCACCAAGCCGCCGCGTGGCAGGGCACGCAGCTGCCCCCAAGTGTTGCAACCCAGACGCTGCAGGGTTGGCAGGTGCTCGCGCGCGGCCGCCAGGGTATGCAGCGGCAAGCTGTGAATGGGCGCGTCCGGCGCACGGGCCCACAGCCGCGCCAGGGCCAGCAGAGCAGTCGCCCCTTGTGCATGGTCCAGCATCACACACGCCTCGCTTTCCAGCAACTGCTGCAGCAGCGCTGCGCGGCCGCCAAAGAGCCGCTCGCTTTGGGACACCTCCAGCACCAGCGATGTGTCCATGCGCGCCACCAGCGGGGTGAAGCGCAAGGCCCACCAGGCCAGTGCCGTGTCCGCATCTACCAGTACCGCAGCATCTGCGCCGGCAACGGGTACAAGCGGTTTATGCGAAGGCTGCAGTGCGATCCAATGCATAGGCCTGGCTTGATGCGAGTTGTACCTGCATGCGCGCCGAACGCGCCTGCAGATGCAGCGGTTTGTCCAGTGGCGGTCCCCGGCGCTTGAGCAGATGGATCTGCAGCGCGTCCGCTTCCTGCTGGGGCTGAACCTGCAGCCGCAGCGCTGCCGGTGAGGCATCTGCAAACGCAGAGGCCGGCCGCATGACAAACAACAATTTGCTGTGCTCTGCCGCGGCCATCTGCAAGCGCCTGAGCTGGTCGCTGCGCACCTGTGGCAACCACGCCAGCACTGCGTCCACATCGGCACAGCGCAGCGCCTGCTCGCAAGCCCACAGGCGAGAGCCCACGGGCTGCGCGCCAACCGACAGCAAGCGGTGCGCAACCAGCCCCTGGGCCGCCAGAGCAGGCACAAACGGCACATGCGGCGGCGCCACCAGCACCACCGGACCTTGCCCGCAATGCGCCAGCGCGGGCAGCAACAGACGCCACTCACAGTGCACGCCCACAGGCTGCAGGATTTCCGTCAGCGCCCCCACCGGCCAGCCCCCACCGGGCAGCTGCGCATCCAGTACCGCATCGCCCGTGGCCTGCACCTGCTGCACAGGCGAAGCCAGCGCGTGCGCGTGCCAGACATCGGCATGGATGCCGTGCAGCGAATCGGCGGAGGTACGCGCCAAGGCAGACATGGCAAGGCTTACTTCGAAATACTGTACATTTAAACAGTATAACGATGCAGCCCTTTTTAAGCCACCTACCGCATCAAATCTTCGATGGCATCAACCACCATATTGGAGCCCACCGCCACCAGCAGCACATCGTTGAGGACACGCACATAGCGGTAGCCCGCAGGCGGAAGACCTATTCGGACCACCACATCTTGCGGCACGGGGTAGACCACCACGTCACGCTCCAGCCGCTGTCCAAGCTTCCATTTCTTGGCTTGTCCGGGCGGTTGGCATCCGTTGTGTTTCTTGGCCAGTCCCGGAGGGCACTTGCCAGCCCGCCCCTGGGCTTCGTAATACTCGGATGCAGCGGCACGCTGGCGCTCACCGAAATAGGCTCCGATCTGGATATCCACGTTGGCCTGCTCTTCCTGCGCCTGCTTCTTCTTGCCTTTGCCATTGCCAGCCCAGTCGGGTTTTTCAGCCAACACGGGTGAAGACAGCGCTGCAAGGCAAAGCAGCAGTACGAGTGAGGAAGTTTTCAGGGTAGAGGGGTTGTTGAAGTGGGTCATGGTTTATTTTCGTTGGGGTTGGTATCTGAAAAAACGCGCTATTTTTTGCCGCCGCCGTGGCTGCCTCCGTCACCGCCGCCGTTGCCACCCGCATGCGACCCATCGGCGGAATCACCCTTTCGGGCATTCTCTCGGCTATTGGATTCATGCTTTTCCTTCTGGCCGGCTTGATCGGTCTTGGAAGCGCTGACCAGCGCGCCCAGCTTGAAGCCCAATGCATGGGCAATCTGTCCCCATCCCATACCGGCACTTCGCTCAGACAGCACACCCGTCATCTGAACTTGTGAACCGGTGGGACTGGTGACGCTGCCCCCATTCAGGGCCGCCGCCAGTTGCGCCGGGCTTGGCTGGGTAATGCCTGCCTTGCTCAACTCGGCCTTTGCCAGGGAAAGTGCAATATTCACCTCCCCCGGGCTCAGCTTGGCCGTCGCCGGAGTGAACGTGACTGGCTGATTGGTTGGGGTTTGCACGCCAGTTGGAGCCAGTGTCACGCTCTGACCGCTTTCCAGGCCCTGAACCAGTGCCTTTGCGTTGCTTTGAGAGCCCGCAAAGGTGCTGTAGGAGCTGACCAACCGGGATGTGGACGTTGTTGCCACGGGCCTGTCTTCCACCTTGACAAGGGCTGTCTGCGCGGATGCGCCGAACAGACTGCAGACCAGTAACACTGTTGCAATGGATTGCTTGGACATGGAAATCTCCTCCAAATCGGCAAATGTGCCGTTTTCCCATTCTATGAGTCAGCAGAGGAAATTCCGGGGATGTAATGTTTGCTTACAACTCTTCCCGACGCTCACACATGCACCGTGTGTTGCCCGATCTCGGGCCAGCGCCGACGGATCACCAGCCAAGCCACCACGCCAATGCATGCCAGCCCGACCGACGTGGCTGCCAGTGCAACGGTGGAGTGCATGACCAGGGGCGAGATCAGACCAGCCACCACGCCATTGGCCGTGGAGCCAATGAACATCTGCAGGCTCGACGCCATGCCGCGCCGCTCAGGGTGCAGGTCCAGCACCAGCAGAGTGACCACCGGCACCATCATGGCCCAGCCAAAGGCGAAGATGCACATGGGCAACATGGCCCATCCCACATGCGGGGCAAACAGCATATTGGCCAGCAGATTGATCACACCAATGCCCAGCATGATGAGAAAACCATTGCGGATCTGGCGCTTGGGACTGAGCTTGCCAGCGACCTGCCCGCTCACCCACGCCCCGGCCATGATGCCGCCTATGGTCAACAAGAAAAACCAGAAGAAATGCGCTGGCGGCAGCCCCAGATGATCCCCCAGGAACACAGGCGCGCTCAGCACATACAGAAACATGCCGTTGAACGGGATGCCGCTGGCCAGCGCCAGCAGAAAGAAACGCGGATCGGAGCCCAGCTTCCAGTACCCCGCCAGCAAATTCCTAGGATGGAAATGCTGGCGTTGCGCCACATGCAGTGTCTCGGGCAACAGGCGGTAGATGGCCAGCCACAAGACCACCCCGACGCCGCACAGAAACCAGAAGATGGCCTGCCAGCCGGCGTGCACCAGCAACCATCCGCCCAACATGGGCGCAATGGCTGGCGCCGCACCAAAGAAGATGGTGACCTGGCTCATGACCTTCTGCGCCTGCGACGGGGGATACATGTCGCGCACGATCGCCCGTGACACCACGATGCCTGCGCCCGTGGACAGCCCCTGCACGGCACGGAAGAAGACGAGTTGCCCGATGCTATGGGCCAACGCGCAACCGATCGAGGCCAGCGTGAAGGCGGTCAGGCCCCACAGCACCACCGGTTTGCGCCCCACACTGTCGGAGATGGCGCCATGAAACAGGCTCATGAACGCAAAGCCAAACAGGTAGGCCGACAAGGTCTGTTGCATCTGCACCGGCGTGGCCTGCAGTGACAAAGCGATTCCTGAAAAGGCCGGCAGATAAGTGTCTATGGAGAACGGCCCCAGCATGCCCAGCAGGGCCAGCAATATGGCAAATGCCCACTGCGGTGCGCGCCATATGGTGTGTGCGTCTGGATTCATTACGTCATTGGAACACGCCGCCGCAAAGCCCCTGCGCCGCTGGCTCTTGGGGCTAACGTGAATAGGGAAATCACCGAATCGCCTCGGTGATTTATCCGGACAATGCCTGTCATACCCACAAGAAAACAAGGAGAGGTACGTGGCGACAAGTAATCTGATGCTGGACTATGTTTACGCGCATGAAGCTGCGCGTTCGGACCACATCTTTCTGTCGCAACCATTGGGCGGTGGCCAGGTGAAAGACTACACCTGGGCCCAGACCATGGACCAGGCACGGCGCATGGCCACGCACATCAAGTCGCTGGGCCTGGAGCCAGGCGCGCGCATTGCCATACTGTCCAAGAACTGTGCCCACTTCTTCATCGCCGAGTTGGCCATCTGGCTCGCAGGCGGCACCACCGTTGCAATCTACCCGACAGAAACTGCCACCACCATCCGCTTCGTGCTCGAACACAGCGGCGCCAGCCTGCTGTTTGTTGGCAAGCTCGACACATGGCAGCAGCAGGCCGCAGGCGTGCCAGCCAGCCTGGCCTGCATTGCCATGCCACTGGCACCCGCGACTCCATTCGAAAGCTGGGACTCGATTACCCGACGCACTTCACCACTGACCGGCAAGGTCCAGCGCGCGCCCAACGACATTGCCTTGCTGATGTACACGTCCGGCTCCACCGGCGAACCCAAGGGCGTGATGCACAGCTTCCAGGCCGCCACCGATGCCAGCGTAGGCATGTTCCATTACTTGCAGCAGTACCTGAAGGCGGAAGAGGAAATGCGGGTGCTGTCCTACCTGCCGCTGGCGCATATTTTTGAACGTGCCTGGATCGAATGCGCCTCGCTGGTGGATGGCCGCACGCATGTCTTCTTCGCCGAATCGCAGGAAACCTTTCTGGCCGACCTCAATCGTGCGCGGCCTACCGTATTCCAGTCGGTGCCACGTTTATGGCTGAAGTTCCAGCAAGGAGTTTTTGCCAAGATCCCCGCCAAAAAACTGGACCGTTTGCTCAGCATTCCGCTGTTGGGAAGGCTGGTTGGGCGCAAGGTGCTCAAAGGCCTGGGGCTGGATCAAGTCATGCTGGCTTCGAGCGGCTCTGCTCCGATTCCCGCCGAGCTGATCCACTGGTACCGTCGCCTGGGTCTGAACCTCATGGAAGGCTACGCCATGACCGAGGACTTTGCGTACTCGCATGCCTCGACACCGCAATTCAATGCGCCGGGCTGTGTAGGCATCCCTTTGCCTGGCGTGGAAGTGCGAATGGGTGATGACGGCGAGGTGCTGATCAAGTCGCCCGGCTGCATGGTGGGCTACTACAAACGGCCGGAGCTCAATGCGGAGGTGTTTACCCAGGACGGTTTCTTTCACACCGGAGACAAGGGCACCCGCACTGCTGACGGTCTGCTGATGCTGACCGGCCGCGTGAAAGAGATCTTCAAGACATCCAAGGGCAAGTACGTGGCGCCGGCCCCCATAGAGAATCTGCTCAACACCCACCCACTGGTCGAAATGAGCATGGTCTCGGGCATGGGCCAGGCATCGGCTTTCGGCATGGTGGTGTTGGCGGAAGATGTGCGGCCCCGCGTTGGTACACCCGAAGTGCGGGCCGAGGTGGAGCGCGCCTTGACCCAATTGCTCAAGGACACCAACAGCGTACTGGCCGAATACGAGAATCTGCGCATGCTGGTGGTGGTGCCGGAGCCCTGGTCGGTGGAAAACGGGTTCCTCACCCCGACCATGAAAATCCGACGTAATCGCATCGAAACCTCTGTAAATCCCCAATTGGCAACGTGGTACGAAAACCATGCTTGCGTTCACTGGGCCTGAATGCAGTTGACCACCTGGGCCAAGCCGTGCACGATGCGGGCTCCTGGGGGGAGTAATGAACGCAAGTACGAGCGGCTTCAAGCGAGAGTATCTGGATACCCATGCCACGGTGTTTCAAACTGGTGATTCGGGGGATGCAGCCTACGTCATTGAAAGTGGTTGCGTCGAGATACTGAGCGGCCCGCCGGACACGCCCGTGCGTCTGGCGGTACTGGCTGAAGGCGCCATGTTCGGTGAAGTGGCCTTGCTGGACCACCAACCTCGCACAGCCACCGTCAAGACCCTCATGCCCACCAGCCTGATCCGCATTGACCGTGTGCACGTGGAGGAACTGCTGGTGCGCGCAGATCCGGTAATCCAGTACTTGCTGCGCCTGTTGCTGGAACGCTTTCGCAGCAGCAGCGGCAAGACCCCATCTGCGTCCGGCACGCCGGCCAACCTCAACGTCGCCGGTGAGCACTATTCCACGCCCGACCTGCATGCAGCGGCCGTGAGAACCCTGTCCCTGGCGCACGACCTGTCCGCGGCCATTGGCTCAAGCCAACTGGAGCTGTTTTACCAACCCATCATCAGCCTCTCCAGCAACACCGTGAACGGCTTTGAGGGCCTGGTGCGCTGGCGCCACCCGACCATGGGGCTGGTCAATCCCGACGAGTTCATTCCCCTGGCTGAGAAAACCGGCCTGATCCACCGCATCGGCGACTGGGTGCTGCGCCGGGGCATGCTCGACTGGCCCCGCCTGCGGGAGCTATGCAATCCAGCGCCGGGACAAACGCCCTTTGTCAGCCTCAACCTGTCGGGCCCGGAGTTGTGCCAGGACGGCATTGTGGAAAGTGTGCAGCAGCGCCTGGGCGCCATGGACATGCCGCCCCACGAGCTGCGTATAGAACTCACCGAAACCACGGTCATCACCAGTCTGGACCAAGTGACCGACATCACCCAGCGTCTACGCGCCTTGGGCGTGGGCATTGCATTGGACGACTTTGGTACCGGCTATGCGGGCCTGGATTATTTGCAAACCCTGCCGTTTTCCAGTCTCAAGATCGACAAGAGTTTTGTGCAGCAGATGCACACTTCGGAGCGCAGCTTTCAGATCGTCAAGGCCGCACTGGAGCTCTCCAAACGACTGGGCCTGAGCAGCGTGGCAGAAGGCATCGAAGACCGCGAGACGGCGACGGCACTACTGCGCATGGGATGCGATTACGCCCAGGGTTATCTGTTTGCCAAACCCATGCCATTGGAAATGGCCTGCCAGTGGACACCCCGGTTCTGACGACAGAAGCGCTACTGTTGTTGTGACGGTCCGAACAGCTCGGCTCGCGTGGGCGGCTGGCAGCCCGCGCGCGTGCAGTTGATGGCCGCCGCACGCATGGCGTTTTGCAGAGTGGATGCGACCCGCGCGCCAGCGCCGTTCTGCTCCAGCGTCCATTCGGCCAGGCAGTTGCCCCAGAACGTGTCCCCAGCTCCCACCGTATCCACCACACGGACCTTGGGCGCCACATCTTGCGCCACCTGGCCATCCACACTAAGCCAAGCGCCGTCTGCACCAAAGGTCAACGCAACCCGGCTGGCACCGTGGGACGCAAACGACTTGGCAATGTCCGCTGCCGTGTGCTTGCTGGCATCGGCAAATCCCAGCAACTGCAGATCCTCGTCGCTGGCCTTGACCCAGTCGGCCAGAGACACCACCGACGTGACCGCAGCCACATACTCCGACAGATCCGCTGCCAGCTTGGGGCGCAGATTCACATCCACACTCACTACCCAACCCTGGGCCTTTGCGCCTTGCAGGACCGCCAGCACCTTTTCGTGCTCGGGCGGCACCAGCATCAGGGAACCGGTATGCAATACGCCTGGCGTCCCCACCGAAAGCGCGCGCAGGACTTCGTCCACACGGTAATCGCGGTCGGCAATGCCTTCGCGGTAAAAACCATAGCTGGGCTGTCCGTTCTTCACCTGGACCACCGCCAGCGAGGTCGGTAGCCGGCTACTGCCCAAGGTGGTTTGCACCTGGTCCTTGCGTAACTGGGCCAGCATCTGTTCACCAAACTGGTCCTGCGAAAAACGATTCAGAAAGTGAACGTTTGCGCCCCGCAGTGCCGCTGCCCGGGCCAGATTGAACGGGCTGCCGCCCACATGGGGATGCAGCAGACCGTCTGGCGTGGCAACACAGTCCATCAAAGCTTCACCAAGTACGTAAATGGATGTCATGGGATGCGCTATACCAAAGGATTGAGGGGATGGAACATGGATGATGCCGGGGTTGTATGACACCGGCACGCCACCGGGCGCTGAATGCCAGCGAATTTTGCCACTACATTAGCCATTCGCCGACCTACGCAAAGGTAACTACCGTGAAACTGTTTCTTGATTCCGCCCTGCCCGCTTCCTGGGCCCTGCCCGCTTCCTGCCCTCCGGTGCAAGGGGTGACCACCAACCCCAGCCTGGTCCTGCAGGCCGGGCTGAGCGTGACGCTGTCAACTTACACCGGGCTGCTGCAGGCTGTGGCAGACGCGGGCTTGCCCGAGCTGATGCTGCAACTGCCAAGGCCTGATGCCACGGAGGCTCTTCAGTGGCTGGACGTGCTGGGCGCCAAGGCGGCGGATGTGGGCGTGACACTGACCATCAAACTGCCTTGCCACACGGACTGGCTGCCTTGCATCCGGGCCATGCAGTCGCGCGACCAGGCTATATTGTTGACCGGCCTGTCCAACCCCGTACAACTGCTTTGGGCGCAGGCCCACCAGGCCCAGTATGTGGCGCCGTATATTGGCCGCCTGGTAGCAGACGGACGCGATGTCTGGCCCCTGATGCAGGCCTGCGTGGCCCTGCAGAACGAAGGCCCGGCACTGCTGGCTGCCAGCATCAAGTCGCCCGATGTGCTGGCGCGGCTGATTGCCTGTGGCGCAGCCGCAGCCACCTTGCCGCCGTCGAGTCTGGTGGAATGGGCAGGCGACGCACTGACCGAAGCGGCCATGGCCCAGTTCGAAAAAGATGTGGCCTCCAGCCAATCCAAGCCTGCACTGAGCTGAGCCGGACCGTCTGCGCCCGCCGTGGAGCAGGCATGAAAAAGGCCACCCGCTTGCGCTGGTGGCCTTTTGTTTTTGGAGCCGCAAGGGCTCCGTTAAGCGGCTTGAATTACTTCTTGCGGCTGTTGGTCTTCACGGCATTCAGCACGTTGTCGGTCACGGCATTGGCTTGCTTTTCGGCAACTTCCACAGCCTTCTTGGCAGATGCCTTGGCGGTGTCCAGTGCGTTCTGGCTTGCGGCCACAGCGGACTTCACCACGGCCACCACGGACTCAGTACCGGCAGGTGCATTCTTGGCCAAGTTGTCCAGCGCAGCGGTAGCGGACTTCTGGGCTTCGGCAAACTTGCCTTCGGCAGCAGCAGTCAGTTCAGCGCTGGTTTCGGAGGCGATGGCATAGACAGAGCGACCGTAGGCGATGGACTTTTCAGCCAGGGGCTTGATCAGCGAAGCTTGGGCAGCCAGTGCGTCAGTGGGGGACTTGGCGCTCAGCACGGAAGTCAGGTCAGCCGTGTCAAACAGGGCGGACTTGGTCGCAGCCAGGTTCAGTGCGACCAGCTTTTCAAAACCGGCAAATGCGGAAGCAGCCAGGGCTTGGGCTTCAGCAACGGCTGTCTTGTTGGCGGCCAGGATTTGTTCAACGTTCAATGTAGTCATGAGATTCTCCAATAAGGGTTAAGAAACTTCTGCGCTACAAACTTTGACCGGATCACCTATGCTGCAGTGCAGCATGGACGCAATCTTACGGCGATTTCTGCCGTATGCAAGCATTTTTTGCTGCAATGCAACATATTAGAGGCAAACTCCTAGACCCCGCTCAACCACAGGTACCCACGTGACCGCACTGGGTGCAGTAATCGCAACCGTCCTTGCGGATCACCGCATAGGCTCCGCATTCACCGCACTTCTTGCCCACCATCGCCGGCGGCATGGCCGGTGTGGCCACCACCGGAGCAGCGGGTGCAGGCGCTACCGCAGTGTCGGCATGGCTTGCGCTCTCGTTGCGGTGCGCGATGATCTGTTGAATGGCATAGGCAATGGCCGCTACCTCGGAGTCATGCCACAGGGGCACCAGGCCGCCATCGGCCTTCTGGTAGGTGCCCAGCCGCACCGGACCACGGTCCCAGGCGACCTTGCGCATATCGCGCAGCGCACGCTCCAGAAAGCCGCCACGCGCCGCCAGAGACAGCAGGCGCATGCTGGAGGTGATCCACTGCTGCGACTCCCCGCTCTGTCCCAGGGGCATGAAGAATTCGATGGCGCGTTGCACCGTGCCCTTGCCGTCGGCCGTGGGTACCGGCAGGAAGGAGACCACGATGTACAGCGTTTTGTGACCTTCCTGCGTCCAGTACTCCACCTTTTCGGCAACAGCAGACAGGCCACCTTTGGGTCGCTTTTCGATCACTGTGCGCATGGGGTCGGCCGGAGCGGCCATGGAATCGGCAGCTGGCGGCGGCTTGGGTGTGCCGGTATCCAGCACGGAACCCAGGATGGCGTTGGGTCGGTAGGTTGCCAGTCCCTTGAGACGGGCACGCCACGCCTGCTGGTACAGGCCCTTGAAGTCCTCGTATGGGTAATCGGCGGGCACGTTCACGGTCTTGGAAATGGCCGTGTCCACCAGCGGCTGCACCGCTTCCATCATGGCAATGTGGTCAGATGCCGCCATGTCCAGCGCGGACACAAAATAGTCGGGCAACTTGTTCACATCACCACCCAGCTCGCGGTACAGGCGCCAGGAATGGTCTTCCACCGCGTATTCGCTGGTGCTGCCATCGGATTCCCGTTTCTTGCGACGGTACATCCAGGAAAACGCTGGTTCGATGCCGTTGGATGCGTTGTCTGCAAATGCCAGGCTTACGGTGCCCGTGGGCGCGATGGACAGCAGGTGGCTGTTACGGATGCCATGTTCACGGATGGATGCCTGGATGTCGGCTGGCAGGCGGCTGGCAAATGTGCCTGCCTTGAGGTAGCCCTCAGCGTCAAACTTGGGGAAGGCGCCCTTTTCCTGCGCCAGCTCGACCGACGCGCGGTACGCCGCATCGCGCATGCAGGTGGCAATGCGCTTGGCCATTTCGCGGGCTTCGGCCGAGTCATAGCGCAGGCACAGCATGGTCAGCGTGTTGCCCATGCCGGTGAAGCCCACGCCAATGCGGCGCTTGGCGGCAGCTTCCTCACGCTGCTGCGGCAGCGGCCAGAAAGTCACGTCCAGCACGTTGTCGAGTGCGCGCACCTGCGTTGCCACCGATTTGGCAAATGCCTCAAAGTCGAACGCCGCGATGCCGTCAAAGCCAAAGGCATTGCGCACAAAGCGCGTCAGGATGATGGGACCCAGATCACAGCAGCCATAGGGTGGCAGTGGCTGCTCACCACAAGGGTTGGTGGCTGCAATGTCTTCGCAATACGACAGGTTGTTGTCTTCGTTGATGTGGTCCAGGAACAGGATGCCGGGCTCGGCAAAGTCATAGGTGGAGCGCATCACCGTGTCCCACAGCTCGCGGGCAGGCAGCGTGCGGTACACCCACATGCCGTCGGCACGCTGGTAGGCACCTTGGGCCATGAGATCGGCACCGGGCTTGGCGCGGTGCACCAGCTCCCAGGCGGCGTTGTCGTCCAGCGCGCGCATGAAGCTGTCGGGCATGCCAACTGACACGTTGAAGTTGTTCCAGCGCCCCGGCGTGCGTTTGGCGGTAATGAACTCCAATACGTCCGGATGGTCGATACGCAACACACCCATCTGCGCGCCCCGGCGTGCCCCGGCGCTCTCCACTGTGGAGCAGGACTGGTCGAACACATTGATGTAGCTGCAGGGGCCGGAGGCCATGGAGTGGGTGCCCTTGACCTCGGCGCCCTTGGGGCGGATGCGCGAAAAGTCATAGCCCACGCCACCGCCACGGCGCATGGTTTCTGCGGCCTCGCGCAAGGCCTCGTAGATGCCGGGGTAGCCCGCGTCGTCCACGCCCTGGATGCAATCACCCACGGGCTGCACAAAGCAATTGATCAGAGTGGCCTGGATGTCGGTCCCGGCGGCACTCATGATGCGCCCGGCACCAATGGCGCCTGCGTACAGGTTTTCCAGGAACACGGCTTCGAAATGGCCGCGCTCCGACTCCTTTTCCACACTGGCCAAGGCACGGGCTACGCGCCGAAACACGTCTTCCAGTCCCGTTTCACCCGGTTTGAGGTATTTCTCCTTCAGCACGTCGTGGCTGATGGGTTGCACGTCGCTGTGGCTGGAAGCGGTTTGGGAACGGTCACGTTTCATGAAAATGTCTTTCTAGGGGATTGCGCAGGGCAGTGTTGCCGAACTTGCAGGCCATGGTTTTGAGGCAGGTCAGTGACCATGCTGCCAGGATAGCTGAGCGGGAATTTTGCTTCCACCAGTATCTGTCAGAGACATGCAGGTTTTGAACGGGATAATAGGGGGTTGATCACAATTCAGCGGTTTTCTTCTTTTTACCCCATATCCCTTTCGCTCAAGAGGACATCAATGACGACACAAAAGTCAAAAATCATCTACACGCTGACCGATGAGGCCCCTTTTCTGGCCACCTGCGCGTTTTTGCCCATCATCCGCACCTTCGCCGCTCCGGCCGGCATTGAGGTAGCTGAGAGCGACATTTCCGTTGCGGCCCGCGTGCTGGGCACCTTCCCGGAATATCTGACAGAGTCCCAGCGTGTTCCCGACAACCTGGCCGAACTGGGCAAGCTGACCTTCAAGCCCGAAGCCAACATCATCAAGTTGCCCAACATCAGCGCCTCGGTGGGTCAGCTGATTGCATGCATTCGCGAACTGCAGAGCAAGGGCTACGCCATTCCTGACTATCCGGAAGATCCCAAGACCGAAGAAGAAAAGGCCATCCGCGCACGCTACGCCAAATGCATTGGCTCTGCCGTGAACCCGGTGCTGCGCGAAGGCAACTCGGATCGCCGCGCACCCAAGGCCGTCAAGGAATTTGCCCGCAAGAACCCGCACAGCATGGCCGAGTGGAGCCAGGCATCGCGCTCGCACGTGTCCCACATGCACCATGGCGACTTCTACCACGGCGAAAAGTCCATCACGCTGGACCGCGCCCGCAACGTCAAGATGGAACTCATCACCAAGAGCGGCAAGACCATTGTCCTCAAGCCCAAGGTGGCCCTGCTGGACCGTGAAGTCATTGACTCCATGTTCATGAGCAAGAAGGCGCTGCTGGAGTTCTACGAGAAGGAAATCGAGGACGCACACAAGACCGGCGTGATGTTCTCCCTGCACGTCAAGGCCACCATGATGAAGGTGTCCCACCCCATCGTGTTCGGCCACTGCGTCAAGATCTTCTACAAGGACGCATTTGCCAAGCACGGCGATCTGTTCAAGGAACTGGGTGTCAACGTCAACAACGGCATGGCCGACCTGTACGCCAAGATCGCCACACTGCCGCAAAGCAAGCAGGACGAGATCAAGCGCGACCTGCACGCCTGCCACGAGCACCGCCCCGAACTGGCCATGGTGGACTCTGCCAAGGGCATCACCAACTTCCATTCGCCCAACGACGTGATCGTGGACGCTTCCATGCCCGCCATGATCCGCAACGGCGGCAAGATGTGGGGCGCCGACGGCCGCCTGAAGGACGTCAAGGCCGTAATGCCCGAATCGACCTTCGCCCGCATCTACCAAGAGATCATCAACTTCTGCAAGTGGCACGGCGCCTTCGATCCCAAGACCATGGGCACGGTGCCCAATGTCGGTCTGATGGCCCAGCAGGCCGAGGAGTACGGCTCGCACGACAAGACCTTCGAGATCCCCGAAGACGGCGTGGCCAACATCACCGATCTGGAAACCGGCGAAGTGCTACTGAGCCAGAACGTGGAAACCGGCGACATCTGGCGCATGTGCCAATGCAAGGACGCTGCCATCCGCGACTGGGTCAAGCTGGCCGTAACCCGCGCCCGCAACTCCGGCATGCCCGTGGTGTTCTGGCTGGACAGCTACCGTCCGCACGAAGCTCAGCTGATCACCAAGGTCAAGATGTACCTGCATGAGCACGACACCACCGGCCTGGACATCCAGATCATGAGCCAGGTGCGCGCCATGCGCTACACACTGGAGCGCGTCATCCGCGGTCTGGACACCATCAGCGCCACCGGCAACATCCTGCGCGACTACCTGACCGACCTGTTCCCCATCATGGAACTGGGCACCAGCGCCAAGATGCTGTCCATCGTGCCCCTGATGGCAGGCGGTGGCATGTACGAAACCGGCGCTGGCGGTTCTGCGCCCAAGCACGTGCAGCAACTGGTGGAAGAAAACCACCTGCGCTGGGACAGCCTGGGTGAGTTCCTGGCGCTGGCAGTTTCGCTGGAAGACCTGGGTCTGAAGACCGGAAATAAGCAGGCCGTGATCCTGGCCAAGGCACTGGATGCAGCCACCGGAAAACTGCTGGACAACAACAAGGGCCCGTCGCCCAAAACCGGCCAGCTCGACAACCGCGGCAGCCAGTTCTATCTGGCCACGTACTGGGCGCAGGAACTCGCGGCGCAGACTGAAGACAAGGCACTGGCCGCACAGTTCACCAAGCTGGCCAAGACCCTGACCGAGAACGAAGCTACCATCGTGGCCGAACTCTCAGCAGTGCAAGGCAAGCCGGCGGACATCGGCGGCTACTACCTGGCCGACAAGCAGAAGGTCACGGATGTCATGCGTCCGAGCGCAACTTTCAACGCCGTGCTGGAAAAAGCAATGGCCTGATTTTTCGCCGTGAAGTGACAGGAACGGGGGCAGCAATGCCCCCGTTTTTTATTGGAAGCGCGTTGCCGCAAATGGCTTCAGATCCAGCACCGACTCCCTAGCGGCGATCTGGTCTGCTACCACCATGCCGCTCAAACCACCCAGCGTCAATCCAATGTGCTGATGGCCGAAGGCGTAGATGACCCGTGCGGACGCACTGGATCGGCCCAGCACCGGCAGGCCATCCGGCAAGGTGGGGCGGAACCCCAACCAGGGCGCGGTGGGTGAGCCCAGTTGCGGCAGTGCGCGCTGGGACGAGAAATGCAGGAGGTCCAGCAGGCCCGGATGTTTTGCTGGCCCCAGTCCCGCCAACTCCACGGCCCCCGCGACGCGTATGCCTTGCTTCATCGGCGTCATGTAGAAGCCGCGCTCCGCCCAGCCCACCGGTCGGGATATCAGATGCGAAGTACCCGGATACATCAGGTGGTAGCCGCGCTCTGCTTCCAACGGAACCTTATCGCCACACTGCGCGGCCAAGGGACCGGAATGGGCACCGGCACACAGGGCAACATGGTCGTGCTGTATCTCGCCGTCTGCTGTTCCCAGTATCACGTTGTCTGGCAGGGGCTTGAGCGACTGCACCTGCGTAGCGCGAACCTGCAGCCCCTTATCCAGCAGCCAGCTCTGCAAGGTATGCAGAAAGGCCGAAGGATCCGACAGATGCCAGGAGCCTTCAAACAATGCGCCGCGTTCAAACAGAGGCTGCAGCGATGGCTCCAAGGTACGTACTTCGGCCTTCTGCAGAATGCGCGTCTTCACGCCCAGGGCGCTACGCAATTCCAGAGTGGGGCGGGATGCCTCAAAGTTGGCCGCACTCGAATACAGGTACAAGCACTCGCGCGGACAGATGAAGCCGTCCAGACCGGCTTGCGCCACCATGTCGGTGTACCCGCTCTGCGCACGACCCAGCAGCTGCGCCAGCGCCGTGGCCGAACGGGTGTAACGCTGTGTGGTGGAGCTGCGCAAAAAGCCCAGCAGCCACGGCATGAGTTGCGGCAGATAGCCCCAGCGCAAACGCAGGGGACTGCTGGGCGAGAACAGGTAGCGCGGCAGATCGCGAAACACCGTGGGGTTGTTGACCGGTATGCAGGCGTAGTTGGCAAAGGTGCCGGCATTGCCAAACGACGCACCACCAGCCGCACCGACCGGGTCATACAAGGTGACTTGGTGTCCATCCCGCATCAGCCAATAGGCCGATGACAAACCCACAAATCCCGCACCGATCACCGCAACGTTAGCCATAGTTCCCTACCTGCTCTGTCAATGAAAAAAGGCAGCAGCCATTACAGCTGCTGCCTTGATCACGCGTAAAGCGTGCCGATGATTATTGCACCGGTGTAGGCATGCCTGCCTTGAACGTGTAGACGGTGATAGGCGCCTTTTGCAGGTTGCCCTTTTCGTCATACGCGTAGGTGGTCACGATGCCCTTGTAGCTGGCCTTGTGCAGCTCTGCACTGACCTTGGCTGCGTCGGTAGTGCCCAGCTTGGACATGATGCTGGCAACCATCTGGGTCTGGTCGTAGAAGGAAGCAGCGTAAGCATCCGGATCCTGGTTGAAGCGCTTCTTGTAGGCTTCCTTGAATGCAGGACCCGCAGCAACCTTGTCCAGAATGGCGCCGCCCTGTGCGCAGTACACGGTGTCGTTGGCAGCATCACCAGCCAGCTTGCCGGTCTCAGCCACGCAAATGGCATCGCCACCCAGCAGCTTGGCCTTGATGCCCAGACCCTTCATTTGCTTGGTCAGAGGACCAGCTTGTCCAGCGTAACCGCCGTACATGATCACGTCAGGGTTCTTGGCCTTCATGTTGGTCAAGATGGCGTTGAAGTCGGTAGCTTGGTTGGTGGTGTATTCCTGACCCACGATGGTCAGGCCCAGTGCCTTGGCTTCCTTGATGAACTCTTCAGCCAGACCTTGGCCGAAAGCGGTACGGTCGTCGATCACGCCGGCAGTCTTGGCCTTCATGGTGTGGAAGGCGTACTGTGCCAAGCTGGTACCAATCAAGTTGTCGCCGGCAATGATACGGAACACGCTCTTGTATCCGCCCATGGTGACCTTGGGGTTGCTGCCCACGGTGGACAGAATGGCGCCGCCTTCGTCATACACCTTGGAAGCAGGAATGGCCACACCGGAGCAATAGGGGCCCATCACGAACTTGATGCCAGCATCGGTCATCTTCTGTGCCACGGCCACACCGGCCTTGGGATCGCACTGGTCGTCTTCAGACACCAGCTCCAGCTTCAAGGTCTTGCCAGCAACCGTCATTTTCTTGGCGTTGATGTCGTCAACGGCCATGCGGATACCGTTTTCATTGTCCTTACCAGCAAAGGCATTGGAACCGGAGAGTGGGCCAGTGTGGCCAATCTTCACGGTAATGTCTTCTGCGTATGCAGAGCCTGCCATGCACACGACGGCTGCAGCTGCCACCAGGGGCATAAGCTTGGATTGAAATTTCATACGAACTAACTTTCTATTAAGAAAAAAAACACAGTTCCGGTTATGCAAGATGCGGGCCTAAACTTGTAGCGTGTAAACCCTTAAGTCATGCTTTTAGTTGGTGCACTTTTGATGCAAGTCTAATCATGACATGATGCACACAGCACAAATCACTATTTATAGCCATGAAGACCAACAAAGTTATCCACGTGGTGAGCTGCCATGCAGCGGGTGAAGTCGGCGATGTCATCGTCGGTGGAGTCGCGCCGCCACCAGGGGACAGCATCTGGGAGCAGTCGCGTTTCATCGCGCGTGACGAGACACTGCGCAACTTCGTTCTCAACGAACCGCGCGGTGGCGTGTTCCGTCATGTCAATCTGCTAGTACCCCCGAAAAACCCGGCTGCACAAATGGGCTGGATCATCATGGAGCCCAGTGATACACCGCCCATGTCGGGCTCCAACTCCATCTGTGTGGCGACCGTTTTATTGGAGACCGGCATCATCCCGATGCAGGAGCCTGTGACCAAAATGGTGCTCGAACCACCTGGTGGATTGATCGAAGTCACGGCCACATGCAAGGGCGGAAAAGCCGAGCGCATCGCAGTTCGCAACGTGCCGTCGTTTGCAGCTAAATTGGATTCGCATTTGGAGGTAGCAGGACTTGGCACTTTGGTAGTAGATACGGCATACGGTGGTGATAGTTTTGTGATTGTGGATGCACAAAAACTGGGCTTTTCCATAACACCGAATGAGGCGCGCGAATTAGCTGAACTAGGTATGCGCATCACACAGGCAGCGACTGAACAACTAGGTTTTGTGCATCCCACCAACCCGGACTGGAAACATATATCTTTCTGCCAGTTCGCCGGTCCGCTCAAGCAGGAGAACGGTATCTGGACGGGCGCCAATGCGGTTGCCATTCGTCCCGGAAAAATAGACCGCTCCCCCACCGGCACCGGTTGCTCTGCACGCATGGCCGTACTGCATGCCAAGGGTCTGATGCAAGTGGGGGACCGCTACCTGGCACGCTCCATCATCGGCAGTGAATTTGCATGCCATATTGAATCAGCGACCACGGTTGGCGGTCAGAGCGCAATCCTGCCCGTGATATCGGGCACTGCGTGGATCACGGGCACGCACCAGCACACGCTGGACCCTACGGACCCTTACCCTTCGGGCTACCGGCTGTCCGATACCTGGCCGATGTAGACCGGCTTTAGTTCGGGGTGTCGGCCGCAGCGTCCGCCGAGATCCCCAACTCGCCGCAGAGCTTGTGCACGATGCTGCGCAACTCGGCCACTTCTCGCTCCAGCCTTTCGATGCGCTCGTTGTTGCCGCTTGCGCCGTGGCTCACGCGACCCGATTCCAGGGCCTGCACATCCACTTCACCACACAACAGATGTGCCCAACGCTGCTCACGGGTGCCGGCAAGGCGTGGCAACTTGACGACCAATGGCCCGCCTTTTTCTTCTGAACGCTCCAGCAGCTCCTCCAGGAAACCTTCAACGGAAGAGATGTCCGCAAATTTGTACCAGCGCTCGGTATTGAGCCGCAGCTCACCGGCTGTCTGCGGTCCGCGCAGCATCAGCATGCCCAGCAACACCGCCGCTTGCTCATACACACCAACGCCGCGCTGAAAGTTGTGGGTGAACTTGGTGGTGCGTCCACCGGTCGTCTCGTGCACCAGCCCTTGCTCGCGCAGACTGGCCACCGCACTGGCCACCTGGGACTCACCGAGTTCCATCAAGGGGTCGCGACTGGTCTTCTGGTTGCACCCCAGCGTCAGCGAATTGAGGGACAAAGGGTAGCTGTCGGGCACAGTGCGCGCTTTTTCCATCAGCGTGCCCAGGACGCGGGCTTCAATATCGGTGAGCAAGGGACGGACGGGAGTCGGTGTGGGAGTGGTCATAAGACAGATGTTGTTTTTCGACCCATTCTATAGACCGGTTTGATATTCGTTAATGCGAATGGTTCTCATTTGTGTATAATGTAAAGCGTCCGTTAACCCCAGCCAGCCACATCACGCAGCATCCCGCTGTCCGTGCCATAGCCAGCCAAATCAAACCCAAAGGTCTGTTTAGCTATGCCACGTTCTCTTTCTTCCAAAAAACGCCTTCGCAACGCCGCCGCGATGCCTATGCACTGCTCGCCGACATCTGCCGCTGCCCTGCTGCCACTGGGGGCGCTGTTGCTCGCCGGTTCGCTCAACGTATGTGCCCAGACCGTGCAGGACACTCCCGCAGGTGAAGAGACCAAAACGCTCAAGCCGGTCACCATTTCCGGCACACGGGATCGCAACAGCCAGACATACCAGAGCGGCGTGGTGTCGGTGGGCAAGACACAGGCAGCCGCCAAGGACATCCCGCAATCGTTGACGGTTGTCACCGAAAAGCTCATCCACGACGAAGGCAAGGACACGCTCAAGGGCGCCCTGCAAAACGTCCCCGGCATTACCTTTGAAGCCGGCGAAGGCGGGCGCATCGGCGACAACATCCGCCTGCGTGGCTTTACCGTGGCTGGCGACATCTATCTGGACGGCATGCGTGACATCGCCCAGTACAACCGCGACACCTTCAACCTGCAGAACATCGAAGTGCTGCGCGGCTCCGCCTCCATGCTGTTTGGTCGCGGTTCTACTGGCGGCGTGGTCAACCAGGTCAGCAAGCAGGCACACAAGGGCACCGCATCGGAGATCAACACCACCGTAGGCACCGGCAACTACCTGCGCCTGGATGGTGACTTCAACGTCGCCACCAGTGAAGATTCGGCATTGCGCTTCGACCTCATGTCCACCGACTGGGATGGCCGCGCAGACAAGGCTGGCACCCATCGCCGCGGGCTGGCCGCCGATTACGGCATTGGTCTGGGCACCACGGACGAATGGCACTTCAGCGTGTACCACCTGGACTACAACGACAAGCCGGATCTGGGCGGCCGCTGGCTGCAGGGCGCGCCGGCACCACTGCCCACCGACAAGTGGTATGGCGTGGATTCCGACTACCAGCGCGACAGTGCCGATATCGCCACCGCTTCGTACACACACTACTTTGATGACGGCAGCAGCCTCAAGACCAAGGTGCGTGACGGCCAATACCGTCGGGACCTGTGGGCAACACAGCTCAACGCCTTTGCGAATACCGTCACGCAAGACAACCTGAACGGCAACACCACCGTCAACCGCGGCAACCAGACCCGCGCCGGTGAAGAGCACCACACCTTCTTGCAGAGCGACTACCTGACCCGAGGCGAATGGTTCAACCTGAAGCAGGAACTGCTGCTGGGCGCTGAATACGCACTGGAGCGCTCCACCCGCTATACCTACTCCAACGTACCGGCCAAACCGGCCACTACTGTGGCCGCAGCCAGCAATGCCGCAGTCGCAGACACTCGCATCAAGAACTGGGCCAACACGTTCAAAGCCACCACGCTGGGCCTGTATGTCCAGGATACCGTCTCCCTCACCGACTTCTGGAAAGTGGTGGCGGGTCTGCGCTGGGACCAGTTCGGCGGTGACTATGACCGCCTGACCGGTGGCACCCTGTCACGCACCGACTCGGTCTGGAGCAAGCGCCTGGGCCTGATGTACCAGCCCACGGAAACGGTCAGCTATTACGCTTCCTACGGCACCTCCTTCAACACCTCGGGCGACCTCTACCAGTACGACGCCAACACGGCCAACACACCACCGGAGAGCAGCCGCAACATAGAAGTCGGCATCAAGTGGGAGCTGGCCGATGGCGACCTCTCGGTACGCACGGCACTGGCCCGCACCGACAAGTACAACGAACGCAATACCGACATCAACCAGAGCACCGGTGAATACCTGCTCTCGGGCCAACGCCACACCGACTCGCTGGAGTTTGAAGTCCAGGGCAAGCTGACTGAACGCTGGGAAATTTTTGCCGGATTGGTGTTCATGAACGGTGTGATCGACCAGGCGGGATCCAGTGCCGCGTCGCAAGCCACGGTCGGCCTCAACCCCGGTCTGACACCTGCCAAGCAAGCCAATCTGTGGACCACCTACCGCCTGGATGACAAATGGCGCGTTGGCGGCGGCATCACAGCGGTGAGCGAAAACCATCCGGCCTCTTCGAGCGCTGCAAGCCTGGCCAACACTGCGCCCGGTTATGTGAAGGCCGATGCCTTGGTCGAATACCAGATCAACCCACGCAACGCCCTCAAGCTCAATATCGACAACGTGGGTGACACCGTCTACTACAGCTCGCTCTACCAAGGCTGGCCCAGTCTGGCACCGGGACGTAGCGTGCGTCTGACCTGGACCGCCAACCTCTGAACCCGACAGGAAACCTCTCACCATGCTGCTGCGAATCCACCAGGCACTGACCGCTGACGAACTGCACCAGATCCGCCATCTGCTCCTGAGCGCAGATTGGGTCGACGGGCGCGTCACCGCAGGCACCCAGAGTGCGGCCGTCAAGAACAACCGGCAACTGCCGGAAGACTGCGCCAACGCGCAGCAGGCCCGGCACCTGGTGTCGGTGGCGCTGGCGCGCAATCCGCAGTTCGTCACCGGCGCCCTGCCCAAGACGGTCTACCCACCGCTGTTCAACCGCTACGGCGGCGAGAGCAACGCCTTTGGCGACCACATCGACAACGCGGTGCGCACGCACGCGGCCACGGCCAAGCATGTGCGCACGGACATCTCCTGCACGCTGTTCCTGAGTGACCCGGACAGCTACGACGGTGGCGAGCTGGTGGTGCAGGATACCTACGGCGAACAGCGCGTGAAGTTCGACGCGGGCGACCTGGTGATGTACCCCGGCACCTCGGTGCACCGGGTCGAGCCGGTGACCCGCGGCGAACGCATCGCCAGCTTCTTCTGGATCGAAAGCATGGTGCGCCAGGACGCGCAGCGCCGCCTGCTGTACGACATGGACATGGCCATCCTGGACCTGCGCCGCAAGGGTGGCGACACCGCGGAAGTGGTCAAGCTCACCGGCTGCTACCACAACCTGCTGCGCATGTGGGCCGATACATGAACGCAGCCGTACGTCACCGCCGCCCGCTGCTGTTTGCCCTGGTGCTGCTGAGCCATGGTGCAGCGCTCTGGGCCTTGCAGCACGGGTTGCAGCGTGTGCCGGAAGACGTGGTCACCCCCGCTGAAATGCTGGTGGAGGTCATGCCTATGGAGACACCGCCTGCACCTCCGGCACCGCAACCCAAGGTGGTCAAGCCCACTGCGGTGGCACAGCCCAAGCCCGCGCAGCCGGCGCCTCCAACACCTGCCCCTGTGCCGGAAATGACGCCTGCACCAGCGCCCGTCACCGCCGTTGCCGCAGGGCCGGCCACACCCAACACGCCCACCGCCGTGGCAGCCGCACCGGCGGCCCCTGCGGTGGCCGCTGCACCGGCAGCGCCCGCACCGGTCGTGCAACCGCCCTCGTCCGATGCCGATTATCTGCACAACCCCAAGCCCGCCTACCCGGCCATGAGCCGCCGCCTGGGCGAAACCGGCAAGGTGGTGGTGCGCACCTTGATTGGTGCCGATGGCGTGGCGCAGCAGGCCGAAGTCCTGCGCTCCAGCGGTTTTGAACGCCTGGACCGTGCGGCTGTGGAGACTGCCTTGAAGTGGCGCTACGTGCCCGGCAAACGTTCCGGAATTCCCGAGGCCATGTGGTTCAACGTCCCTCTGGTCTTTGTTCTCGATTAATTTTTTTGGAGTCTTTATGCAAACCCCCATCGGACTAATTTCTTTGTGGAGCCAGGGCGACTGGATCATCCGGCTGGTCGCTTTGCTGCTGCTGGCCATGTCGCTGGCCTCGTGGATGGTGATCCTGCTCAAGGTCATTGACCTGATCCAGTTCAAGCGACTGGCGCGCAGCACCGAAGCCTTCTGGCACAGCCCGGACTTTGCGCTGGGTCTCAACGCCCTGGGGCCACAGGCGGCCAACCCGTTTGTGCAACTGGCGCGCTCAGGCTTCGAGGCCAGCAGCCACCACCGCAACACCCAGGCGCAGCTGCACGATGCACTGGACATCAGCGACTGGATCAGCCGCGCACTGCGCAACGCCATGGATGACAGCACGGCGCGTCTGCAATCGGGCTTGGCCATTCTGGCTTCGGTCGGCTCCACCGCGCCTTTCGTGGGCCTGTTCGGAACGGTCTGGGGCATTTACCACGCGCTCATGGGCATTGGCGCCAGCGGCCAGGCCAGCATCGACAAGGTGGCCGGCCCCATCGGCGAATCCCTGGTGATGACCGCCCTGGGTCTGGCCGTGGCCATCCCCGCAGTGCTGGGCTACAACGCACTGGTGCGCGGCAACAAGTCGGCACTCACCCGGCTCACCCGCTTTGCACACGACCTGCACGCTTACTTCGTCACAGGTGCCCGCGTGGGAGCCGTGCAACCGGATGGACATGCGGCCAACGTCGTGCTCAGCATGAAGAAAGCCTGATGCCATGGCCTTCGGAATACAGGATGCAAGCACCGACGCCGACAGCGAGGTGATGAACGAGATCAACATGACGCCGCTGGTGGACGTGATGCTGGTGCTGCTGATCATCTTCATCATCACCGTGCCGGTGATGAAACATGCAGTGGCGGTGGATCTGCCCGTGGCATCCAGCCAGCCGCTGCAGCAAAAGCCTGTCGTGCTGCAACTCAGCGTGGACGCACAGGGCACCTTCTTCCTGGACCGCCAGAGCGTGGATGCCACGCAACTGGCCAACACCCTGCGGGCCGAGAGCGGCAAGGAACCGCAACCGGAGCTGCACATTCAGGGCGACAAGGCCGTGCGCTATGAGTACGTGGCCCAGGCCATGGCCATGGCCAAGCAGGCCGGCTTGCGCAAGATCGCATTTGTGACGGAGCCCGCACGTTGAAAGATCCAGCCCGCACGCCCCACGCACCGAAGGAGCGGCAGGCCGCACCTGCGGCCACTACCGGCGAGTCGGTCGCCGGTGAGCGCAAGCTGGTGCAACTGTCCGATTTGCTGGGCAATGCGCAAGGCATCAACATCGCCTATGGCGAGCAGGTCTACCGGCTACAGATCACCAAGGCGGGCAAGCTCATCCTGACCAAGTAGTGCCCCGGCGCCCTTGCGCGCAGTCAGCCCTTCGCGCTTGCCTCGGGCGCCGGAAAGCGGCGCAGCACCGCAGACGTGTCGGCCCCATCGGCCAGATTGTTTTGAAACAAGGTGAGCGCGGGGTCAAACTCCATGACCTCCAGCTGGCAGGCCATACGCCTGCCCTCAAAACTGTCGCCGACGGCATCGAGCAAAGCATCAAACAGCAGCGCGGCAATGTGTTGGCGCAACGGCAGATCGCGCCCCGGGCCAATGCGCACCACCACCTGGATGAAGCCGTTGGCCGGGTCCCCATTGCCCACCCGGTAGTGCGGGACCGGGCGGGCAAAGGTACGGATGCCCCACACCGGAAATATCCCGGACCGCACCGCCGCGCCATGCAATGTGTCCACGAGCTCGCGCTCGTCGACCAGTGTCTGCAAGTTGGCGGTGTAATCGATCAGGATATGGGGCATGGGTCAGCAGCTTACATCTTGCACAGAGGCGATGCTGCAGGCGTGAGCGAAGGAGCAAACGTTTGCTCGATCACCGGTCGCAGCACACCATCCACCACCTTGGCACGGCCCACGAAATTGGGCAATACCAATTGGTTGTCCGCGGCACGCATCTGCACCGAGCCGTAAATGCTGTCGATGGTGGTGCCTGACAGGGCCTTGGCCACGTCACCGGGTTTGGTGCTGCCGGCCTTCTTCACACCCTCGAACATGACCTGTGCACCGTTGTAGGCCTGGCCTTCGTTGTCGGTGGGCAGGCGGTTGAACTTGGCCTTCCATGCAGAGACGAACGCCTTGTTGCGCGGGTTGTCGATATCGGGGGTGTAGCCGGTGGTGCCTGGCGTGCCTTCCAGTGCCTTGTCGGTACCGTTGATCATGAAGTTGAGGATCAGCGAATGGCCGATGAGCTTGGTCTTGGGGATCAGGCCGAACTCCTGCGCCTGCTTCACGAAGGCGATGGCGTCACGCCCGGTTTCGGCCACCCAGATGGCGTCCACATTGGCGTCCTTGAGCTGGGCGATGAAGGGCGAAAAGTCCTTGGTGCCCAGCGGCGCGTACAGATTGAGCTTGACTTCCTTGCCCTGGCCCTTGACGGCCTTGGTGAAGGACTCGGAAGAGTCACGTCCCCACACGTAGTCCGCCGCCAGGGTGGCATAGGTCTTTTCCTTGAAGCTCTTGGCCCATTCGCTGATCATGGCGATGTCCATCGCATCGGAATGGTTGGTGCGGAACATGCGCGGCTTGCAGGAGTCGCCGGTGATCTTGTCGGACTTGCTGGCCACCACAAAGTACGCGGCGTCCCAGCGGTCCAGGTTGGCACCCAGCGCCAGCGAGATGGACGAAGGAATGGCACCTATCAGCAGGTTGTAGCCATCGCGTGCCAGCTTCTCGGCTACACGCCGACCCGCGTCGGGCGTGCCTTCGTCATCGGCTTCTGCCACTTCCACCTTGCGGCCGTCCACGCCACCCTTGGCGTTGGCTTCATCAATGGCGAACTTGACCGCGCGAATCACTTCTTCGCCCTGCTGCGCAAACACGCCAGACTTGGAGCTGACCAGTCCGACCTTGACCGGGTCCTTGCCCTGCGCCAATGTCACGCCAGGCAAAGCGGCCAGCAGCGCCAAGACGATGACAGTGCGGCGGGGAAAGTTCATAGATTTCATGGGTTGTCTCCTCTGTAGTGGATGCCGGATACGGTCCGGTGCCGGTTGAAATGCGTCAAACCATCACGTGTTCATGCAGCTCGTTGAGGCTGCCTGCATGCACCTCGCCCTGGGCGATGGCAGCGCCCTTGGCCATGGCCACATAGCGTCTGGCCACCCGGGTGACCAGGGTCATGTTCTGCTCGATCAGCAGCAACGCCGTGCCCTGATCGGCGACCTTGTTGAAGATCTCGCCGAGCTGGTCCACGATGACTGGTGCCAGACCCTCGGTGGGCTCATCCAGCAGGATCAGCGAAGGGTTGGCCATGAGCGCGCGGCCCACCGCCAGCATCTGCTGCTGTCCACCCGAGAGGGCCGTGCCCGGTGTATGAGCGCGCTCCTGCAGGATGGGAAACAGCTTGTAGATTTCCGGCACGTTCCAGAACCCCTTGCGAGCCACGGCCGCGCCCAGCTGCAGGTTCTCTTCCACCGTCAGATTGGCCACGATGCAGCGCCCCTGCGGCACCACCGCAATGCCGTGTTGTGCTGCCATGTAGGTGCGTGGGCGGTTCACGGTGCGCCCTGCCATCTGGATGGCGCCGCCCTTCATCGCTGCCAGCCCCAGCACGGTGTTGACCACCGTGGTCTTGCCCACGCCGTTGCGGCCAATGAGCGCCACGCGCTCGCCTTCCTTTACCTCAAGTGACATGCGGTGCAGGATGTGGGCCGCGCCGTAGAACGCGTCCACCTGATCGAGTTGCAACAGGGTCTTCATGCGGCGCTCCCCAGATAGGCTTCGCGCACCCGCGGGTTGGCACGCACCTCGGCCGGTGTGCCCTGCGCAATGACGCGGCCCAGTTCAAACACGGTGATGGCGTCCGAGATGCCAAACACCACATCCATGTCGTGCTCCACCAGCAGCACCGAGACGTTGCGCCGCGAGGTGAGCGCCTGCAGATGGCGCGCCAGGTCCAGCGACTCCTGCACCGACAGACCCGCCATGGGCTCGTCGAGCAGCAGCACCGCCGGGCGGCCTACGAGCGCCAGTGCCAAGTCCAGGCGGCGCTGCTCGCCATAGCCCAGGTCTTGTGCGGTGGAGTGGCTCAGGTGCGCCAGCGAGAGCTCGTGCAGCACGTCATCGGCATCGGCACCGGAGTCGGGCACGCCCACCATGTGCGAGGCCAGCTCCACCTGCTTGCGTACCGGCATCTGGCCAAACACGCTGGTGCGCTGGAAGGAGCGCGAGAGCCCGCGCATGCGCCGCTGCACCGCATCGGTGTGGCTCACGTCCTGGCCTTGGAGCATGACCTTGCCGCGGGTGAGCGGCTGGCGCCCGGTGATGGCGTTGATCACCGTGGTCTTGCCCGCACCGTTGGGGCCGATCAGGCCACGGATCTGGCCTTGCTTCAGGGTGAGCGACACGCCGTCGAGTGCCTTGACGCCGCCATAGTGGATGGCCACATCGTCGGCCTGCATTACATAGTCCGTCATGGGGTTTCCTTCCTAGTGGCGCACGGTGGCAGCGGTGGGGACAGCGTGGGGCTTGTGGGCCAGGCGGCGTCCCAGCAACAACCTGTCCAGAATGCCGGCGATGCCGCTGGGCGAGAACACAATCACGGCGATCAGTGCCACACCGAAGATGGCCATCCAGTGGCTGGCGTAGTCGCCCAGAACGTCCTTGGCCAGGAAATACACCACCGCACCCAGGGCCGGGCCCCACAGCGCCTTGTAGCCACCTACCACCACCATCATCAGCGCCACACCCGAGAGGCTCCAATGCAGGCTCTCCGGCGACACAAAGCCGGTATTGAGGGCCGAGAGCAAGCCGGCCACGCCAGTGACCAGGGCCGACAGCGCATACACCGCAGCGCGTGGCAGCAGGGTACGAATGCCGATGAAGCGCGCACGCTCCTCGTTGTCGCGCACGGCCTCGGTGATGCTGCCAAAGCGTGTGGCCAGCAGCAGGGTGAGCAACAGGATGACGATGACCAGCGTGCCCCAGCTCAGCATGAACATGCTGCTTGGCCGCGTCAGCACCGACATGGATACACCAAACAGGCTGGAAGGCCATTCGATGTTCATGCCGTCTGCCCCGCCGGTAAGCCCGCGGGAACGTGAGGCCGTCAGAAAGAACATCTGTCCCACCGCCAATGTCAGCATGCCAAAGGACACGCCGGGCACCCGCACGATCACCAGCCCGATGGCAAAGGCCACCAGCAGCAAACCCGCCAGCGTGAGCACAATGGCCATTTCTGCCGGCACGGCCTTGGCCTGCAGCAACAGGCCCACCGCGTAGCCCGAGCTGCCAAAGAACAGGGCGTGGCCGAAGCTGACCATGCCGTTCTGGCGCAGCAGCAGCCCCACACCGATGGCAAACACCGCATAGATGGTGGCCTGTGTCAGCAGCGAGAGCACGGTACCCGAGCTCACGAAGCTCATCACCGCAGCGCCCAGTGCCAGTGCGCCAACCGTGGTCAGGGAGATTTTTTGTATGGACATGGTGTGCTCCTCAGGTACGGCTACCGGCAAAACCTGCGGGCTTCCAGATCAGGATGCCCACCATGATGGCGAAGGGCAGCACGGCAGACTCATCGGGCAGATAGACCGCGCCCAGCGACTGCACCATGCCCAACACCAGAGCGGCCACAAAGGCACCGGCCAGCGAGCCCAGGCCGCCCACCACCACCACCACGAAGGAATCGATGATCACGTCGCTGCTCATGCTGGGCGAGAGCGACAGAAACGGCGCCGCCACCACCCCGGCCAAACCCGCCAGTGCGGTACCCAGTCCCACCACGCCAGCGCTCAGGGCATCGGTGTTCACGCCCTGCATGGCCGTGGTCGTGGGGTCGGTGCTGGAGGCGCGCACAAACAGGCCCACCTTGGAGTAGCGCAGCCACAGGCTTAAGCCCAGCGCCACGGCCAGACCAACGGCAATCACCGCGATGCGGTAGGCCGGCACGGGTGTGCCCCACAGGTCCACCGAAAAGTTCAGCGCAGCCGGTGCCTGCACCGACAGATTGCTCTTGCCCCACACGGTTTGCACGAAGTCTTCGATCACCAGCAACAGGCCGAAGGTGACCAGCACCACGGTGAGCGGGTCGCGGTCCTGCAAGAGGCGAAAGCCGTAGCGGTCCAGCAGCACGCCCAACGAAGCCATCACCAGCGGTGCACCCACCAGCGCCACCCAGAAGTTGCTGGCGCCGGCAATGGAGTAGCCGATGTAGGCACCCAGCATGTAGAGCGAGCCGTGCGCGAAGTTCACCACCCGGCGCAGTCCGTAGATGAGGGCCAGCCCTGAGCACATCACGATCAGCAATGCGCCGTAGGTCAGTCCGTTGAAGAGATTGATCGTCAGCAAAATGGTCTCCGTTTTTTCATCATCTTTTTATGCAGAGGGAAGTTCGGCCAGCGCCGATTCCGGCGCGCCGAAGCAGGTCCAGCCACCGTCCACCGGCAACACGATGCCGGTGATGTAGCTGGCGCGGCGCGAGGCCAGAAAGCAGATGGCATCGGCAATTTCCGCCGGCTCGGCCATGCGGCCCAACGGCGTGCGGTGGGCAATGCCACGCGCATCGAGCATGCCCTTGCGGTGGAGGTCGGCCACCAGTGCCGTGTTCACGTAGCCGGGTGCCACCGCATTCACACGGATGCCGCTGCGTGCCCACTCGCTGGCCAGCGCCCGGGTCATGCCCAGCACACCGGCCTTGGCAGCGCTGTAGGCATTGCGCATAGGCAAGCCGACGGTGCTGGCAATAGAGCCCAGGTTGACAATGGCACCGCGCTGCTGCCCCACGGGCACTTGCGCCTGCAGCATCACACGACCCACGGCCTGGCTCATCAGAAACGTGCCTCGCAGATGCACGGCCAGAACCCGATCGAATGCAGCGCTGTTCTGGTCTATCGTGGCGCCGGCCTGGTCACCAATGCCAGCGTTGTTCACCAACACATCCACTCGTCCAAATCGGGCCACCACGACCTGCACTGCCGACGTCACGCTGGCGTCATCGGTGACGTCACAGGCCATGGCCATATGGGCGGCACCCAATTCGGCGGCGCGGGCCTGCACCGCATCCGCACGCAGGTCCAGCAACACCACGGTGTGGCCGTCGCGTGCCAGCGCCTGTGCCGTAGCCCAGCCGATGCCGTCGGCGGCGCCGGTCACGATGGCTACGGTGGTGTCTGCAAGAGTCATTGTGTCTCGTTATAAAATAGGGGCGGAACAGCAAGTCTTGGGGCTGTGCCAAAGGTGCCGAATTTTGTGGCGCCACCCGGACAAGTGCTGCAACGTTTCGTGCCAATAACCGGACATTTCATGCACGGCCCTGGGAGCGTTTTCCCTAGGTCGGCGGCGCTGGCGTGTGGGGCTTAACGATGGATGAAACGCGGCTCGCGTTTCTGTACGAAGGCCTGCATGCCTTCCTTCTGGTCAGCCAGGGCAAAGGTGGCATGCAAGGTGCGCCGCTCAAACAGAATGCCTTCGCTCAGTGACGATTCGTAGGCACGGTTGACCGACTCCTTCATCATCATCAGCGCGGGCAGTGAGAAGCCGGCTATCTTTTCAGCCGTACGTAGCGCGACGCTGAGCAATTCATCCGCAGGCAGCACGCGTGACACCAAACCAGCGCGCAAAGCCTCGTTGGCATCCATCAGGCGCCCGCTCAGGCACAGGTCCATGGCCAAGGCTTTACCTACTGCCCGTGGCAGGCGCTGCGTGCCGCCTGCTCCGGGAATGGTGCCTATCTTGATTTCGGGCTGGCCAAAGCGTGCCGTCTCGGCGGCAAATACCATGTCGCACATCATGGCCAGCTCGCACCCGCCGCCCAGGGCAAAACCTGCCACGGCCGCAATCACCGGTTTGCGAAAGGTACGCAGGCGCTCCCAATTGCGCGTGATGAAATCACTGCCATAGGCATCGGCGTATTCCATGTTCTGCATGGCCACGATATCGGCCCCGGCAGCAAACACTTTCTCGCTGCCCGTCAGAACCACGCAACCAATGTTGGCATCTGCCTCGAACGCGTTGAGCGCGTCGCGCAAGCCATCCATCACCGCATCATTGAGTGCGTTCATGGCTTCGGGGCGGTTCAGCGTGATGATGCCGACACGCCCACGCACCTCGCTCAACACCGCAGCGGCGCTCATGCCTGACCTCCAAAGACCTTGGCCGACTCGCGCAGCTTGAACTTCTGCAGTTTGCCGCTGGGCGTCTTGGGCAGGTCTTCCATCAGCTCCAGGCGCTCAGGATGGTATTGGCGGGTGAC
Organism: Rhodoferax sp. GW822-FHT02A01; assembly: GCF_038784515.1. Classification (NCBI taxonomy): domain Bacteria; kingdom Pseudomonadati; phylum Pseudomonadota; class Betaproteobacteria; order Burkholderiales; family Comamonadaceae; genus Rhodoferax; species Rhodoferax sp. GW822-FHT02A01. The sequence goes on along the minus strand of NZ_CP152376.1, from coordinate 2,653,528 downwards.
CTGATGTTCGGATAGATAGCGGCTCATCTCCTCCAGCGAAAAGCTGTGGCCCGGGCGCAGCGTGACAAAGGCGCAGGCACGCTCGCCCAGGCGCGCATCGGGATAACCCACGATGGCCACCATGGCCACGGCCGGATGCTTGTAGAGCAGGTTCTCGATTTCCATCACCGGAATGTTCTCGCCGCCACGAATGATCAGATCCTTGCTGCGGCCATTGATGCGGATATAGCCCTCGGCATCGATGTAGGCCATGTCCCCGGTTTCAAACCAGCCATCGGCATCGGTGGCGTTCAAGTGCGGGCGTTTCAGATAGCCCGCGAACAGCGAGTTGCCCCGCACCAGCAATGCGCCGGTCTGCCCGGTGGGCAAAGGCTTGCCGTCGGCATCCACCACCTTCACCTCAATGCCGTCGAGCGGCTTGCCATCGGTGCTGCCGGACTTCTCGCTGGTGCGCTCGGGCTCGGTAACGGTCACGGCGCCGCACTCCGTCATGCCCCAGGCCGAGCTCACGCGCAAGCCCAGCACGCGCAAGGCGCGTTCAATCAGCACCGGAGGAATCGGCGCACCGGCACAACAGAAATTGGTAAAGCGTGGCGATACCGGGCCGCCCGCTTCGGCCGCCGCACACAGGTCGGAGACAAAGGGGCTGGATGCCATGCTGAAACTGACGCCCTCCCGGCGCACCAACTCCAGCGCCTGCTTGGCATCCCAGATGTCCTGCAGCACGGTGGTGGCGTTGAGGATGAGCGGAATCATCGCCAGATAGCCGAAGCCGGTCAGGTGGGCCATGGGCGAAGCGCCCAGGATGACGTCATCACGACCCAGGTGGTAAGCGCCAATGAAACCGTGCAGATTGGAGAACAGGGTGTTGGACGTGTGGGTCACGCCTTTGGGCTCGCCGGTGGTGCCTGATGTGTACATCAGCAGCGACACATCGTTGGACCCCAGTGTGGTGGTCGGCAGCGCCGTGTCGGTATCGGCCAGCAAGGCGTGCTCAAAACTGTCTTGCCCTTGACCGTCCACCACCACCAGTCGCGGCTTTGCTTCCAGTTGAGGCAACAGGTCGTGGGCCATGTCTTCGTAATCAAAACCCTTGTAGCGCTTGGGCACGATGAACAGCCGGGACTCGCCGAAGTCCAGCATGAACTTGAGTTCGCGCTGGCGGAAGATCGGCATGATCGGATTGGCCACCGCCCCCACCCGCGCACATGCCAATGCCACGGCAATGAACTCCCACCAGTTGGGCAACTGAAAGCTCACCACGTCGGAGTGCCCCACACCCAGACGGGTGAAGTTGCGCGCAATGCGCACCACGCGTGACTCCAACTCGCTATAGCTCAGGCGCGCAGCGTCTGCACGGTCACTCCGGTAGCCCACTACGGCGGGCTTGTCAGGACACTCGCGCAGTGCCTGGGCCATGAAGTCGTTGATGGTCTGGTTGCGCCAGTAACCGGCTTCGGTCATGGCCTTGAGGCGTCCAGCGATGAGTACGGGATCAAATTGCATGCGGGTCTCCACTATGGCGGCGGACGTCGAAAAAGGAAAGCGTCGCCGGTATTGAGACAATGTATTGTCGTAAATGATTTTCCGCAATAGGCCGGAACCAACTTTTCTGAAGATTTATCTAAGTATTTTCCCTAGTGTTTTTCACTCTTGTTTATTATTTTTGTGGGCATTTTCGAGAGAAGGCCTGCACATCGCATCACAAACACCCAAATAGCATTTTATGTAAAGATATTTACTTATATGCACCAAACTGCCTAAACTTCAAAACATCACAAAAGGAGCAAACGGATGGACTTTCAAATCAGCGATGACCAGCAGGCACTGGTCGACAGTGCGCGCCGTTTTGCGGTGCAAAAGCTGGCACCGGGCTACAAGGCAGGGGACAAGAGTGGTCGCGTGGACCGCGCCATGGTCAAGGCCATGGGAGACCTGGGCTTTCTGGGGCCGGAGCTGCCTGAGCAATATGGCGGCATTGGTGTGGACTGTGTCACCAGCGGCCTGCTGCTGGAGCAGATTGCCTATGGCGACTTCAACATGTCGTACATCAATCTGCTGACCTCGCTGTGCGGCCAGATCATCTCCACCCATGCCCAGGAGTTTCTCAAGGAGCGCTGGCTCCGGCCCATATTGGCTGGCGACCAACTGGTGGCTATTGCCCTGACCGAGCCCAGCGCCGGCTCCGATGCAGCCCGTCTCAAACTCAAGGCGGTACGCGATGGCGATCACTTCGTCATCAATGGCGAGAAGACGTCCATCTCCCTGGCTGACCAGTCGGATGTGGCCGTGGTGTTTGCCCGCACCGGCAGCGATGCCGATGGCGCCAAGGGCATCAGTGCCTTTCTGGTGCCCATGGACCTGCCCGGCCTGACCCGTACTGCGTTTGACGACGTGGGTACCCGTGCGGTGGGCCGTGGCTCCATCTTCTTTGACAACGTGCGTGTGCCCGCCGACCACATGCTGGGCACCGAGGGCAAGGGCTTTATTCAAGTGATGCAGGGCTTTGACTACAGCCGCGCATTGATAGGCCTGCAGTGCCTGGGTGTGGCCCGCGCCTCGCTGGACGAGGCCTGGGAATACGCCAAAGGCCGCGAGACCTTCGGCCTGTCCATCATCGAGCGCCAGGGCGTGAGCTTCCCGCTCGCCGAGAGCGAGACCTATCTGGAATCACTGCGCTGGCACTGCCTGCGCACCCTCTGGCTCAAGGACAACGGCAGGCCCCACTCGGCCGAAGCGGCCATGTGCAAATGGTGGGGGCCCAAGCTGGCCTGCGAAATCATCCACCAGTGCCTGCTGACCCACGGCCACGGCGGCTATGCCAGTGACTACGCGTTTGCGCAACGCTACCGCGACGTGCTGGGCCTGCAGATTGGCGACGGCACCGCCAACATCATGAAGATGATCATTGCCCGCGAAAAATCGGGCATGCGTCTGACCTGAGGCCTGAGCGATGAACGCCTCAGAGCTTGGACATATTGGTCTGCAACTTGGTGAAGTAGTGGATGAACGCCAGTCGGTCATCAAACGACAGGTCCTTCAAGGCCTTGTCATAGAACTGGTGGATCGGGTCCTGCAGCTTGAGCCACAAGGCCTGCCCCTGCTTGCTGAGCTTGACCTTGCGCGAGCGCCGGTCCTCTTCGTTGGTGGCGCGCTCGATCAGCCCGTCGCGTTCCAGCCGCGAGAGCACGCCGGTGAGGTTCTGGCGGCTCACCAGCAGCAGCCGCGACAAGTCGTTGATGGACATGCCCTCTTCTGCCTGCGGGCGCGACAGGGCACCCAACACCGACCACTGCTGCGTCGTCACACCGAACTCCTCAATCGCCTGCGTGCCCTTGGTGTGCAAGGTGTTCGCCACCTGAAAAAGGCGAAAGAACAGACGGTTGTTGATCTCGTGAACGGCGTGGTCTTTTTCGGAGCGAAGGTCGGACATGGAACGGTTTCGCAGACGTGAATGGAATGAATCAGGGGCGATGGTAATGGAAGCCTCCACCCCTGCAGATCAATTTTTACTTTTTAACAGGAGATAGCAATGCGTGGATTGAAAGACAAAGTCGTACTGGTCACCGGCGGCGCCGGCGGCATTGGTGCAGCAACCTGCAAACGGTTCGGCGAAGAAGGTGCCAAGGTAGCCGTGGTGGACATCAACCAGGCCGCGGCCGATGCGGTGGTGAAAGAAATCGTCGTCGCTGGTGGAACGGCCCAGGCCTTCGCGCTGGACCTCACCAAGCAGGACCAGGTGGTAGCCGGTGTAGCCCGCATTGAAGCGGCACTGGGCCCCATCGACGTGCTGGTGAACAACGCCGGCTGGGACCGTGCGGGCAATTTCCTCAAGACCGACAAGGCGCTGTGGGAACAGATCGTGGCCATCAACCTCTACGGCTCGCTGTACATGCACCACGCCGTGCTGGCCGGCATGTCCGAGCGTGGCCGCGGCCGTGTGGTGAATGTGGCCTCGGACGCGGCACGCGTGGGCTCCACCGGCGAAGCCGTGTATGCGCTGTGCAAAGGCGGAATGATTGCGTTCTCCAAGACCATCGCACGTGAACTGGCACGCAAGCAGATCAATGTGAACGTGGTCTGCCCCGGCCCGACCGACACCGCCCTGTTCGCCGACTTTGCCGGCGAAGGCGAGCAAGCCGACAAGCTGCGTCAGGGCCTGGCCCGCGCCATTCCCTTCGGCCGCCTGGGCCAACCCGCCGATCTTCCCGGCGCCATTTCCTTCCTGGCCAGCGACGACGCGGCCTTCATCACCGGCCAGGTCATAAGCGTGTCCGGCGGACTGACCATGGTCGGCTGATCCCCATCCCCTTCAACATGCACAAGGAAACCCCATGAACTACACCGACATCCTCTACACCAAGGCAGACGGCATTGCCACCATCACCATCAACCGGCCCAAGGCCTACAACGCCTTCACAGCCAACACCTGCGAAGAGATCATCAGCGCCTTCAAGGACGCGGACTTTGACCGCAGCGTGGGCGTGGTGGTGCTCACCGGCGCAGGCGAAAAGGCCTTCTGCACCGGCGGTGACCAGGGCACGCAGGACGGCGGCTATGGTGGCCGCGGCGTGATCGGCCTGCCGGTGGAAGAAATGCAAAGCGCCATCCGCGACTGCAACAAACCCGTCATCGCCCGCGTGAATGGCTTTGCCATCGGCGGCGGCAATGTGCTGGTCACCATCTGTGACTTGGCCATCGCCTCCGAGAATGCCCAGTTGGGCCAGGTCGGCCCCAAGGTCGGCTCGGTCGACCCCGGCTTTGGCACCGCCCTGCTGGCACGCGTGGTCGGCGAAAAGAAGGCCCGTGAAATCTGGTACTTGTGCCGCCGCTACAGCGCGCAGGAGGCGCTTCAGATGGGACTGGTCAACGCCGTGGTGCCAGCCGACCAGCTCGACGCCGAAGTGCGCAAATGGTGCGACGAGATCCTGGAGAAGAGTCCCACCGCACTGGCATTGGCCAAGAAGTCCTTCAACGTGGACACCGAAATGATCCGCGGCATGGGAGGCCTGGCCATGCATGCGTTGAAAATGTATTACCAGACCGAAGAGTCTGCCGAAGGCGGCAATGCCTTCCGTGAAAAGCGCAAGCCCGACTTCCGCAAGTACGCCAAGTAGACCCACCACGCACAGGATGACACCATGATCAGAGACCCGGAAACCATCAAGCTGCTGCAAGACAGCATTGCGCGCTTCGTGAATGAACGTCTGGTACCGCTGGAAGCCCAGGTGGCCGAAACCGACCAGATTCCCGACGACGTCGTGGCGGACATGAAGGAACTGGGTCTCTTTGGCATGTCCATCCCCGAAGCCTATGGCGGCATGGGCTTGACCATGGAAGAAGAAGTGCTGGCCGGGTTTGCGGTGGCGCAGACCTCGCCCGCCTTTCGCTCGCTCTTTGCCACCAACAACGGCATAGGCGCACAGGGCATCGTGCTGGATGGCACACAGGCACAGAAGGACTTCTATCTGCCGCGCATTGCCACCGGTGAAATCATCGGATCGTTTGCGCTCACCGAACCCGATAGCGGATCGGACGCCGCCAGCCTGCGCACCACTGCAGTCCGAGAGGGCGACGTCTATGTGATCAACGGCACCAAGCGCTACATCACCAACGCGCCCGAGGCCGGCATCTTCACCGTGATGGCGCGCAGCGACACAACCCGCAAGGGCGCGGACGGCATCTCTGCCTTCATCGTCGAGAAGGGCACACCGGGGTTGTCACTGGGCACCATCGACAAGAAGATGGGACAGAAGGGAGCGCACACCTGTGACGTGATCTTCGACAACGTGCGCGTGCCCGCAACCAACCTGATTGGCGGCGTGGAAGGCATAGGCTTCAAGACCGCCATGAAGGTGCTGGACAAGGGCCGCATCAACATTGCCGCGGCCAGCGTGGGTGCAGCCGAGCGCATCCTGCGCGATGCGATCCGCTACGCCAAGGAGCGCAAGCAGTTCGGAAAGGCCATCGGCGAGTTCCAGCTGATACAGGCCATGCTGGCCGACAGCCATGCCGACATCTATGCCGCGCGCTGCATGGTGCTGGATGCCGCACGCCGACGCGACGACGGCCACAACGTCAGCACCGAGGCGGCCTGCGCCAAGATGTTTGCTTCCGAGATGTGCGGCCGCGTGGCCGACCGCGCCGTGCAGATATTTGGCGGTGCCGGTTATCTGGCCGAATACGGCATCGAGCGCTTCTACCGCGATGTGCGTCTGTTCCGCATCTTCGAAGGCACCACCCAGATCCAGCAACTGGTGATCGCCCGAAACCTCCTGCGCGACGCCTGAATCTCCCCCGATATCTTCTTCACAAGGTAACAACATGAAAGCAATGGTCGCGGTCAAACGCGTGGTGGACTACAACGTCAAGGTGCGGGTCAAAACCGACGGCACAGGCGTGGATATTGCCAACGTCAAGATGAGCATGAACCCCTTTGACGAGATCGCTGTGGAAGAGGCGGTGCGCCTGAAGGAAAAGGGCGTGGTCACCGAGATCATCGCCGTCTCCTGCGGTGTAGCCCAGTGCCAGGAAACCCTGCGCACCGCCATGGCCATTGGCGCAGACCGCGCCATCCTGGTGGAAACCGCTGCCGACCTGCAACCCCTGGCGGTTGCCAAGCTTTTGAAGGCTTTGGTGGACAAGGAACAGCCCGGCCTGGTGATCCTGGGCAAGCAGGCCATTGATGACGACTGCAACCAGACCGGCCAGATGCTGGCGGCCCTGGGCGACTGGCCCCAGGCCACCTTTGCAAGCAAGGTCGAAGTGGTGGATGGCAAATTGAAGGCCACGCGCGAAGTGGACGGCGGCTCCGAGTCCCTGTCCTTGACCCTGCCGGCCATCATCACCACCGATCTGCGCCTGAACGAGCCGCGTTATGTGACGCTGCCCAACATCATGAAGGCCAAGAAGAAGCCGCTGGAGACCGTCAAGCCCGAAGACCTGGGCGTGGATGTGAACCCGCGCATCAAGACATTGAAGGTCAGCGAGCCCCCGGCTCGCAGCGCCGGTATCAAGGTGCCTGATGTGGCCACATTGGTCGACAAGCTCAAGAACGAGGCGAAAGTCATCTAAGAACACCGCGACAAGGAACACACACCATGACATCCCTCGTTATTGCCGAACACGACAACGCCAGCATCAAGCCCGCAACCCTCAACACCATCACCGCTGCCACCCAGCTCGGTGGCGATGTGCACGTGCTGGTGGCTGGCCACAACGCCGCTGCCGCAGCCGCACAAGCCGCCCAGATCAGCGGTGTAGCCAAGGTCATCCATGCCGATGAGGCCGGTCTGGCCCACGGCCTGGCAGAAAACGTCACCGCCCAGGTGCTGGCCATTGCAGCCAACTACAGCCACATCGTGCTGGCTGCCACGCCCTCGGGCAAGAACATTGCGCCGCGCATTGCCGCCAATCTGGATGTGGGTCAGGTGAGCGACATCACCAAGGTGGTGAGCCCCGATACCTTTGAACGCCCCATCTACGCGGGCAACGCCATTGCTACGGTACAAGCCACGGACGCGACCAAGGTGTTGACCGTGCGCACCACGGGCTTTGACCCGGCAGCCGCCACCGGTAGCAGTGCGGCAGTGGAAACTGCAAGTGCAGTGGCTGCAGCAGCGAGCGTCACCTTCCTGGGCTCGGAGATTGCCAAGAACGATCGCCCGGAGCTGACCAGCGCCAAGATCATCGTCAGCGGTGGCCGCGCCCTGGGCTCCTCCGAGAAGTTCACGGAAGTCATCACCCCGCTGGCCGACAAGCTCAATGCAGCCATGGGTGCAAGCCGTGCGGCGGTGGACGCGGGCTACGCGCCCAACGACTGGCAAGTGGGCCAGACCGGCAAGATCGTGGCGCCGCAGCTCTACATTGCCGTGGGCATCAGTGGCGCCATCCAGCACTTGGCCGGCATGAAGGACTCCAAGGTGATCGTGGCCATCAACAAGGATGGCGAGGCTCCGATCTTCTCCGTGGCCGACTATGGCTTGGAGGCGGACCTCTTTACCGCGGTGCCCGAACTGACAGCTGCGCTCTAGGAACCACCCGCATGTACGAACCGCATGACGGCGTGGCCGTAGTACGCCTGGACAACCCTCCCGTCAACAGCCTGGGCCACCCGCTGCGACAGCACATCCACACCGCCGTGCAGGCCGCACTGGCGGATGCGGATGTGCGCGCCCTGGTGCTGGTCGGCAACGACAAGGCCTTTTCCGCCGGTGCCGACGTGACGGAGTTCGGCAAGCCCGCACAGGCCGCCTACCCCATCCTGCCGGATGTGCTCGCGCAGCTGGACGCGTCGACCAAACCCGTCGTGGCAGCCATCGGTGGCATGGCACTGGGCGGCGGACTGGAGCTGGCGCTGTGCTGCCATGCCCGCGTGGCATTGGCCTCTGCCAAACTGGGTTTGCCTGAAGTGAATCTGGGGCTGATACCCGGTGCCGGTGGCACACAGCGCCTGCCGCGTCTGGTCGGTGTGCACCTGGCGCACAGCCTGATTCACAGTGGCGCGCCGCAGACTGCCCGCCAGCTGGAATCCAGTGGCTTGCTCGACAAGGTGGTGGACGATGGCTTGCTGAAAGCGGCCTGCGCTCTGGCCCTGGAGCTCGGTCGCCATCCACAGGGATTGATACGGGCACGTGACCGCGCACCGGACGTACAAGCCACGCACCGCTTCATTGCAGAGCAGCGCGACAAGCTCACGCCGCGCCAGCGCAAACAGCCTGCCTCCAATGCCGTGCTGGATGCGCTGGTCGCCAGCGCCGGTGACTTTGATGAAGGCCTGCGCACCGAGCGCGCATTGTTTCTGGAGCTGCTGGGCAGCACAGCCGCCAAGGCCTTGCGCTACCAGTTCCTGGCCGAACGGGAAGCCGGCAAGCCTGCGGCCGCCGGCCAGGCCACTGCCCGCGCCGTGCACAGCGTAGCGATCGTGGGTGCCGGCACCATGGGTTCGGGCATTGCCATCAGCGCGCTGGACGCCGGCCTGAATGTGGTGCTGCTGGAGCAGGATGCGGCCGCGCTGCAGCGCGGTCAGGCCCGCATCAGCCTGCACTACGCCACGCGCGTATCCGCGGGCAAGATGAAGGCCGCCCTGGCTGCCGCCAATGAAGCGCGCCTGAACCCGACGACCGATTGGAGCCAGATCGCGCAAGCCGACCTGGTCATAGAAGCGGTGTTTGAAGACCTTGCCGTCAAGCAGGAGGTATTCAGGACAATCGACACCCACGCGCGCGCCGGCGCAGTGCTGGCCACCAACACTTCGTACCTGGATGTGGACGCCATTGCCAACGCCACCAGCCGACCGCAGGACGTGCTGGGCCTGCACTTCTTCAGCCCCGCCAATGTGATGAAGCTGCTCGAAGTGGTGCGCGGCAGTCGCACCGCGCCCGATGTGCTGGCCACCGGCATGGCGCTGGGCAAGACCCTGAAGAAGATACCGGCCCAGACCGGCAATGCCTTTGGCTTCATCGGCAACCGCATCTACAACGCCTACCGCAAGCAGTGCGAGTTCATGCTGGAAGACGGCGCCCTGCCCGAGGAGGTGGACGCCGCCCTGGAAGACTTTGGTTTTGCCATGGGCCCGTTCAAGGTGGCCGACCTCTCGGGCCTGGACATCGCCTGGCGCATGCGCAAGTCACAAGCGGCCACGCGGGACCCACGCGCGCGTTACGTGGACATCCTCGACACGCTGTGCGAACAGGGACGCCTGGGCCGCAAGAGTGGCGCGGGCTACTACACCTATACCGACGGCAAGCCGTCACCCACGGTGGACGCTGCGGTGCGCCGGATCATTGAAGAGGCGTCCGCACGCCGTGGCATACAGCGACGCACGTTCGCAGCCGACGAGATCGTGCGCCGCGCCCTGTTGGCCATGGTGAACGAGGCTGCGCTGCTACTCAGCGAAGGCGTGGCCAGCCGCGCCAGCGATGTGGATGTGGTCCTGGTGCAGGGCTACGGCTTTGCGCGCTGGCAAGGTGGCCCGGTGTTCTGGGCACGCCAGCAGGACCAGGCCAATCTGACGCGCGATCTGCAGCAGTTGGCGCTGCAGTCCGGCCATGGATTTCATGTGGCCGATCTCTCTGTTCTCTTTTCAACCTGACGCTGCACCGCGTACACACACGACATGAACCACGCCTTTATCTGCGATGCCATCCGCACGCCCATAGGCCGCTATGGCGGCGCACTCAGCAGCGTGCGCACCGACGATCTGGCCGCTTTGCCCATCCAGGCGCTGATGCAACGCAACGCGCAGGTGGATTGGAACCAGCTCAGCGATGTGTACCTGGGTTGCGCCAACCAGGCCGGCGAAGACAACCGCAACGTGGCCCGCATGGCCATCTTGCTGGCTGGCTTGCCGGTGGAAGTGCCGGGCGCCACCCTGAACCGCCTGTGCGGCTCCGGCCTGGACGCGGTTGGCACTGCTGCACGGGCCATACGTGCGGGCGAGGCCGACATGCTGATCGCCGGTGGCGTGGAGAGCATGAGCCGCGCGCCCTTTGTGATGCCAAAGGCCGAGAGCGCCTTCAGCCGCAACAACGCGGTGCATGACACCACCATCGGCTGGCGCTTCATCAACCCGGCCATGAAAGCGCGCTACGGTGTGGACTCCATGCCCGAGACGGCCGAAAACGTCGCCAGGGAATTCGGCATCAGCCGTGCAGACCAGGACCTGATGGCCCTGGCCAGCCAGACCCGTGCACTGGCCGCGCAGCAGGCAGGCCATCTCGCGCGCGAGATCGTGCCCGTCACCCTGCCGAGCAAGAAGGGCGAGCCCATCGTCGTCCGCCAGGACGAGCATCCGCGTGCCACCACGCTGGAAGCCCTTGGCAAGCTCAAGCCCATCGTCAGCCCCGACGGTAGCGTGACTGCAGGCAACGCCAGCGGCGTCAACGACGGAGCCTGCGCCCTGCTACTGGCCGACGAAGCCACGGCTCTACGCAACGGTCTGACGCCGCGGGCACGCATTGTGGGCATGGCCACCGCCGGCGTGGCGCCGCGCGTCATGGGCATAGGCCCGGCACCTGCCACGGAAAAGCTGCTGGCGCAAAGCGGCCTGACACTGGCGCAGATGGACGTGATCGAACTCAACGAAGCCTTCGCCGCACAAGGGTTGGCGGTGCTGCGCATGCTGGGTCTCTCTGACGATGATGCGCGCGTGAATGCCTGGGGAGGCGCTATCGCGCTGGGCCATCCCCTGGGCGCAACCGGCGCGCGCCTGGCCACTACCGCGGTGAACCGCCTGCATACCGGCGGCGGCCGCTACGCCCTGTGCACCATGTGCATTGGCGTGGGCCAGGGCATCGCGCTGATTCTGGAACGTGTCTGAGCAAAGGGAGGAGCGGCCATGGGCAAGACGGTGGTGTACGAAGTGAAGGTGATGTTCGGCGACTGCGATCCCGCAGGCATTGTGTTCTTCCCCAACTTTTCCAAATGGATGGACGCTTCTTCGCTGAACTTCTTCATGCAATGCGGCGTTCCGCCCTGGCGCGAACTCGAGAGGATCAACGGCATCATCGGCACGCCTCTGCTGGAGATCAACACCCGCTTCAAAAGCCCCGCCACCTACGGCGAGACGCTGCAGGTGCATACCTCGGTGATCGAATGGGGCTCCAAGGTGCTGACGCAGAAGCACGTCATCATGCGGGGCGACACCCTGATCTGCGAAGGCACCGAGAAGCGCGCGTTCTGCGTGCGCCTGACCGGTGAGTCTTATCGCATCAAGGTGGTGCCAATTCCGCAGGACATCCGCGAACGCTGCAGCTGAAATTTGCCAATTGCGCGTCGTCGCGCGTGGGGCCGGGGTAACGGCCTCATGCGTCTGGGGTCGCAAAATCGGCCGTCACCCCGGCCCCACGCGCGGCGGCGCTCCCTGGGATTGAGACGTTACAGCGACTGCAGGCTCAACATCGCGTCGAGTGCCTGTGCGCGAAACTCGCGCGGGCTGCGGCCTGTGTGCTTGCGAAAGAAGCGGCCGAAGTATGTCTCGTCGGCAAAGCCCAGGCTGAAGGACAGCTGCTTGATGGAGCTAATGGTGTAGACCAGATCACGCTGGGCCTCATGCACCACGCGCGCGTTGATCACGTCCATGCTGGACATGCCCAGTTCCTCGCGGCACAGACGTGTGAGCTGGCCGGCGGTGATGCCCATCATTTCGGCATAGGCAGAGACAGACAGATGCTTCTTAAAATTCTGCTCCACCAGCGCGCGGAATTTTTCGATCTGCGCGACCTTGCGCGTGTTGGCCTTGGGAATGGCCTGGCGCTGTGCATCCGACAATCTGGCGATCTGCACGCACAGGGCGGTGAGCAGCGACATGCCCGCAGCCATCTGGCCCTGGGCATGGATCTGCGTTTCGCGCTCGATGGCCAGGAAGATCGGCATCATGGCCTGGGCGTGCACGTTGTCGGCATTCACCGGGATCAAGGCGGGTTTGCGCACCAGCGTCAGCAGGTCCGGCATCAGCAATGCAGCCACCGATTCCAGCGGCCCTTGCGCGGCCGTCACCACCGGACCGTTGGTGGTGGTGTCGAACACGAAGCCATGCACGGTTTGTGCAGGAATGACGATCAGGCAGGGTGCGGTGGCCGTCAGCCGGGCACCGTCCAGGATGACTTCACAGCCGCCTTCGGTGAGATACAGGATCTGGATGAACGCATCGTGCTTGTGCGGACTGATGTTCCAGTTGTATGGACGAGAGCGTTTGGGGATCCACTCGAAGTCGAACAGGTTGTTCCAGCTGGCCTGCACCTGGTCACCGTAGAGCGCGTAATTGGGAATAACTTTGGTGGCCACAGTGCGTCCGTGAGTGATGCACGAATTGTCTGAATCTTGGCGGGAATTGTCAAACCGCGCAGCACGGCGAAACAGAACAATCCGGCATCCCCCAAGAAAGAACGAAATGAACAAGAGACAAGGCGACTGGTTGGGTCTGCAAGAACAGGTATGCGTGGTCACCGGTGCGGCCAGCGGCATTGGCGCTGCGGTGGCACGCGAGCTGGCCGCGTGCGGTGCCAAGGTGGCACTGCTGGACCGCGACGGTGACGGATGCAACAGGCTGGCAGCAGAACTCGGTGCCGCAGGCGCAACAACACTTGCGGTGCCGTGCGACATCAGCAACGAAGCGCAGGTGCAGGCCGCTGCGGCGCAGGTGCTGAAAACGCTGGGGCCTTGCCATGCATTGATCAACAACGCCGGCATGCTGCGCTCCGGCACATTGAACGATGTGAGCCTGGAAGACTGGAATGCGGTGCTCGCCGTCAACCTCACCGGCTACCTGCTGTGCGCGCGCACCTTTGCCGCGCAGATGCGTGAAGTCGGCGGCGGCAGCATCGTGCATGTGGCATCCATCTCGGCCCTCACGCCGCAGACCAGCAGCGGCGCCTACAGCGCCAGCAAGGCCGGTGTGCTGCTGATGTCGCGCCAGATGGCGGTGGAATGGGGGCCGCAGGGCATTCGCAGCAATGCGGTCTGCCCCGGCATGATCCGCACTGCGCTCTCCGCCAAGTTCTATGAGGTGCCGGGCTTTGAAGCCAAGCGCGCCGCCGTCACTGCCAGCCGCCGCGTCGGCGAGCCGCAGGACATTGCCGATGTGGCGGTGTTCCTGGCCAGCCCGCGCTCGGCCTATGTGAATGGTGCCCAGCTGTCGGTGGATGGCGGCATGTCGTCCATGCTGATGGACATGGTGCCGCGCCCTGGCTTCAACACCACTGCCTGATAAACAAAAAAGAGGAGCAACACTATGTCGAACAACTTTGCATGCGATCTGGTCATCGTGGGATCGGGCGCCGCAGGCCTTGCCACTGCCATCACCGCCAAGAAGCGCGGGCTGGATGTGGTGGTACTGGAAAAGGAACCCGTCTTTGGCGGCACCACCGCACTGTCCGGCGGTGTGCTGTGGATTCCCATGGGGCCGCATGGCCGCAAGCAGAACCCGGCCGATACGCGCGAGGCGGTGCGCCGTTACATGATGGAAGAGACCGGCAGCTACTTTGATGAAGCCGCCGTCAACGCCTTTCTGGACTACGGCCCGAAGATGGTGGAGTTCTTCGAGCGCGAGACTGCCATGCAGTTCGTGCCCACGCTCTACCCGGACTACCACCCCACGGTGCCGGGCGGCGTGGACATAGGCCGCTCCATCCTGGCCAAGCCCTTTGACATCCGCGGCCTGGGCAAGGACATGGCACGCCTGAAGCCACCGCTCAAGACCATCACCTTCATCGGCATGATGTTCAACTCGTCCAATGCCGACCTCAAACATTTCTTCCAGGCCACCAAGTCGCTCACGTCCTTTCTGTATGTGGCCAAGCGTCTTGCCACCCATTTAAAAGAACTGGCGGTCTATGGTCGCGGCATCCAGGTGACCAGCGGCAACGCGCTGGCCGCGCGGCTGGCCAAGTCGGCGCTGGACTTAGGGGTTCCCATTCGTACCAGCACGGCAGCGCGCCGCATGGACCTGCAGGATGGCAAGGTGCGTGGCGTCATCGTCCAGGGCGAAGGCGGCGAATACACCATCACCGCACGCCACGGTGTGGTGTTGGCCTGCGGCGGCTTTCCTCATGACGTCAAGCGCATTGCCAAGGCCTATCCGCATGTGGCGCGCGGCCACCAGCATCTGTCTCCCACACCGGTCAGCAACACCGGCGATGGCCTGGCCATGGCCGAAGCGGTGGGTGCTACCGTGGACATCGTGTTCAAGGACAGTGCGGCCTGGATGCCGGTGTCCCGCGTGGACTACGGCAAGGGTGAGATCGGTGTGTTCCCGCATCTGCTGGACCGCTACAAGCCCGGCATCATCGGCGTGCTGCAGAACGGCAAGCGCTTCTGCAACGAGTCCGAGTCGTACCACGACGTGGGAGCTGCCATGGTGCGTGCCTGCGCGGGCCAGAAAGAAACCGCCATGTGGCTGGTGTGTGACAAGACCACGCTGGGCAAGTACGGCATCGGCTTTGTGAAACCGTCGCCCATGCCCTTCGGCAAGTTCCTGCGCAATGGCTACCTCATCAAGGGCAACACCCTGACCGAGCTCGCCCACAACGCGGGCATCGATGCCGCAGGTCTGGAAGCAACCGTGCGTGAATTCAACACCGGTGCGGTCAAGGGCGTGGACACGCAGTTCGGCCGCGGCACCACCAGTTTCAACCGCTACCTGGCCGACCCCGCCAACCTGCCCAACCCCTGTGTGGCGCCGGTGCAGAACGGTCCCTTCTTTGCGGTCAAGGTCATCATGGGCGACCTGGGCACCTTCGACGGCATCAAAACCAGTGTGGTGGGCGAGGTGCTGCAGCGCGACGGATCGCCCATACCCGGCCTCTACGCAGTGGGCAATGACCGCGCCAGCGTGATGGGTGGCAACTACCCCGGCGCCGGCATCACGCACGGACCCAACATGACCTTTGGCTACGTCACCGCCAACCACATTGCCGATCGGGCCGGAGCAAAGGCATGAGCGCCCCTGCACTGCCGCAGACACTGCAACCCCATCTGCAACGCCCGCTGGTGGACCACCGCATCTACACGATTGCGCTGCGCAAGATGCCGGAGTTCCTGGAGGTCTTCAACCGCCTGGCTATGCCGGTGCTGATGCAGACCCTGTGCCACCCGGTGGGCTTCTACACCAGCCTGGTGGGGCCGCAGAACCAGTTCATCCACCTCTGGGCCTACGAGGATCTGGCCGACTACGAACGCCGCTGCCATGCCCGCGATACGCATCCGGACTTCCCGGCCTACATGGCCGCGTCCGGGCATCTGATCACGGCGCAGGAGACGCGACTGATCAAGGGCGTGGCCATGCCCGGCCTGGTGCTTCCCAAGGTGTGAGCATGGCCGCACCACGACAACACGCATTGGTCACCGGCGCAACCGGGGGCATTGGGCGCGGCATCTGCCTGGCCCTGATTGCGCAGGCACAACGCGAAGGTCATGCGCTGCACATTTCAGCCGCCGCATCGCAACCGGGCGAGAAGCTCGACGCGCTGGTGGCCGAACTGCGTGCCCTGGGCATCAGCGCCCATGGCGTGGCCGGCGACATCACCGATCCGGCCCAGTGCGCCAGGCTGGTGTTCGAGGCGCACGGCCACGGCGGCGACATCAGCACCCTGGTCTGCAATGCGGGCAAATCCGGCCCCGGCAAACTGGCCGACTTGCCCATGGCCGAGTGGGACCTGACCTTCAACCTCAACACCCGTTCTGCGTTTCTGCTGGCGCAGGCAGCACGCGAACAACTGGTGCGCACGCGCGGCAGCATTACCGCCGTGGCGTCCATGTCCGGCCTGTCACCACACCCCGGCTACGGCGCCTATTCGGCGGCCAAGGCAGCCCTCATCATGCTGTGCCGCCAACTGGCACAAGAGTGGGCAGCCGACGGCATCCGCGTCAACACCGTATGCCCCGGCATGATCCGCACCCCGCTGACCGAGCCGGTGTACCAGGACGCTGAAACGCTGGCGCGCCGCGAGGCGCTGGTGCCGCTGGGGCGCATAGGCCGTGCCGACGACGTGGGCCAGGCCGTGGCTTGGCTCAGCAGCGCGGCTGCCAGCTACATCACCGGCCAGAACCTGGTGGTGGACGGCGGCGTGAGCGAACACATGCTGGCCATGATTCCCGGGCGCCCCGGCAAGCCGCCGGTGCAGCACTGATCACAGCCCGGTCTTGAACCGGGTGTAGAGCCGCGTCATCAAGCGGCGCGTGTCGGGCTTGCGGACTTCGTAGAACTGCGCCTTGTTGGCCAGATAGTCGTCTGGCGGGAAGGCGATGGCATTGGCCAACACTTCGGGCCTGATGTATTTGCGGGCCGCCAGATTCGGGCTGGTGAACATCACCTTGTTGGTGATCTCGGCCTGCACTTGGGGCCGCAGGATGTAGTTGATCCAGGCGTGGGCATTTTCGGGGTGCGGCGCATCGGCGGGAATCATCATGGACTCGAAACCGAACTGGCTGCCGTTGGGTGGCAGCGGCGCTTCGATGTGCACCGACTTGCCGCCTTCCCGGGCCTTGTTGTTGGCGTTGTTGAAGTCGCCGCTGTAGCCAAGGGCCACACACAGGCTGCCGCTGGCCAGGTCGTTGATGTAGCCGTTGAAGCTGAACAGGGCGATGTCCTGGCGCACCTTCTGCAGCATGGCAAAGGCCTCGTTGTAATCGGACTGGGTGTTGCTGAACGCCGGCTTGCCCACATAGATCAGCGCCGAGGGGAACAGGTCGCTGGCACTGTCCAGAATCGAGATGCCGCACTTCTTGAGCCGGTCTGCGTAATGCGGGTTGAACACCAACTCGAACGGATTGGCCGGAATGGCTTCACCGCCCAGCGCCGCTTTCACCTTCTCGGCGTTGTAGCCGACGCTGACTGCGCTGCCCAGCCAGGGCACCATGTACTGGTTACCTGGGTCGAGCCTGGCCATCATCTGCATCACCGCGGGCTGCAGATTGCTCCACAGCGGCAGCTTGCTGCGGTCCAGCTTTTGCACCAGACCTCCGTCCATCAGGATGCGACCGAAGTCACTGGAGGGCACGATGATGTCGTAGCCGGTGCGACCGGCAATCATCTTGGCCAGCAGGATTTCGTTGGAGTCGAAGTTGTCGTAGCGCACGCGGATACCGGTCTCGGCTTCAAAGGCCTTGACGGTGTTCTCACCGATGTACTCCGACCAGTTGTAGATGTTGAGGACTTTCTCATCCGCTGCGCGGGCACCAGGGCTGGCCAAGGCCAGCAGGGCCATCACCACCGGTGCCAGGCCGCGCTTCATGAAGGAATGCAGTTTCATACGGTTTCTCGCTTGGGTTCAGTGGTTGGAAGCATGCTGCTCGGCCAACAGGCACAGCATCTCGGCGGCAATCTGCGCGGCAGCCAGCGCGGTGATATCGCTGTGGTCGTAGGCAGGTGCCACTTCCACCACATCCATGCCCACCCAGCGCAAACCCACCAGCTTGCGCAGAATGGCCAGCGCCTGTGCCGAACTCAGGCCACCCGCCACGGGGGTGCCCGTGCCCGGCGCGTACGCCGGGTCTAGGCAATCGATGTCAAAGGTCAGGTAGGTGGGGTGGTCGCCCACGATGCTGCGCACCTTCTGCACCGTGGCGGCTACGCCGTGCTCGTGCACCCAGTCGGCGCCCAGCACCTGCACACCCATGAAGTCCTCGTTCCAGGTGCGTATGCCGATCTGCACCGAGCGCTGCGGGTCTATCAGCCCGTCCTTGATGGCCTTGTAGAACATGGAGCCGTGGTTCAGGGACAGCGGCTCGTCATCCGCCCAGGTGTCGCAGTGCGCATCGAAGTGGATGATGGACAAGGGCGCACCATGTTGCTCGGCATGGGCCTTGAGCAGCGGGTAGGTGATGTAGTGGTCGCCCCCCAGTGTGAGCATCTGCGCGCCGGAGGCCAGTATCTTTTGTGCATGCGCATGGATGCTGGAGAAGACGGTGAGCGGGTTGTGCGGGTCCAGCCAGCAGTCGCCGTAGTCGATGACCGACAGGCGATCACACGGCCCATAGCCCCAGGGGTGCAGCATCTCGTTCATCTGCACCGAGGCAGCCCGTATGGCGGCCGGCCCCAGACGGGCGCCGCTGCGGTAGGTGGTGGCCAGGTCCAGCGGCACGCCGGAGACCACCACATGGGCATCGCTCAGATCCTTGGTGTACTGGCGGCGCATGAAGGAGAGCACGCCGGCAAAGGTGTTTTCCTTTTCATAGCCTCTTTGGTTGCTGCGGGTGATGGCGCTATCGCCATGGGTGGTGGGGTCGGTCATAGGGGTTCCTGTCATGCAGGCAATGGTCCGGGATTTACCCCGCCCAAGCAATTAGCTATGCTTGGTTAGAAATTAATTTAATTAATACTATGAGCCAGCCACTGCCCCCATTCAAGAGCCTGGTGGCATTCGATGCCGCCGCCCGCCTGGGCAGCTTCTCCCGCGCGGCCGAAGAGCTGTCGCTGACCCAGTCAGCTGTCAGCCAGCAGTTGCTCAAGCTGGAGGAGTCGCTGGGCCAAAGCCTGTTCTTTCGCAATGGCAAGGGCGTGGGGCTCACTGCCGCTGGCGAACTGCTGCACGAGACCGTGCGCGAGACCCTGTCTCGCCTCTCCGCCGGGCTGGACCGGATCGAACCCTACAAGAGCCAGGACTCGCTGCTGATTGCCTGCCCGGCCGACTTTGCCCAGGGCTGGCTACTGTCGCGCCTGGACGCCATGCGGCGCGACCATCCGGGTGTGGAAATCTGGTTCATCACCGCCAACACGGTGCGCGAGATCGACCGCATCGACGTGGACCTGGTGATCTCTCGCCGCCCCATCCACACCGCCGATGTGGAATGTGCCGCCTTGGTGGAAGACTATGCCGTGGGCCTGTGCGGCCCGCTGACCGCGCAGCGCATAGGCGCCACGCCCTACCCCAAGGTATTAGAAAAAGCACCGCTGCTGATGCTGGAGAGCGAACCCCAATGGGACGGACGGCTGTCGACCCCAGCCTTGAAAAAACTGCGCATCACGCGCGGCGCCACCATGGACGACAGCCGCCTGCTGCTGGAAGCCACCATGCGTGAGCAGGGCATCAGCCTGATGTCGCACACCATCGCCGAGCAGGCCCTGCGCGAGCAGCGCGTGGTGATGCTCACGCAGATCCCCACCGTGTCGCGGCAGCGTTTCTGGCTGATGCGCTCTCGGCTTACACCGCGCACGCCGTTTGCCAACTTGGCGTTTCAATGGTTGCTCAAGGCCGCACGCGAACCCTGAGCGCGCGGCAGGTATAGTGCCCCGACATGGTCAACATCCCCCCCTTTCGCATCCTGCTGGCCCGGCCCCGTCTGTTGATCAGCATCGGCATGGGTCTGGCCACCTACCTGTGGTTGCCGCAGTCCATTGCGCACCAGATGGTGACCCGCGCCCTGATCGGCTGGAACGTCACCGCGGTGCTGTATCTGTTGCTGGCCCTGGTGATGATGGCGCGCTCCTCGCACGACCGCATGCGTGAGCGGGCGCTCAAACAGGACGAAGGCAGCACAGTGATTCTGGTGCTGGTGATCACGGCGGCCATGGCCTGCGTCGGTGCCATCGTGGCCGAGCTGGGCATCGTCAAGGAACTGCAGGGAGAAATACGCTACGCCCACATCGCGCTGGCGGCGCTGACGATTGCGACCTCCTGGGTGTTCACCCAGACCATGTTTGCCCTGCATTACGCGCACGATTACTACGCCACGGCCACCCGAGGCGCCCATGGCGGCCTGGACTTTCCCGGCAACGAGCCGCCCGACTACGCCGACTTTCTGTACTTCGCCGTGGTGATCGGCACCTCGGCCCAGACCGCCGACGTGGCACTGAGCAGCCGCCGCATGCGCAGGACCGGCATCGTGCATTGCATGCTGGCCTTCTTCTTCAACACCACGCTGCTGGCGCTGACCATCAACATCGCATCCGGCCTGTTCTGAGGCCGCAGCCCCTTAGGCGGCGCGGAAGTGCGCGCTGTCCATCACACGCAGCGGCTGTGCCACCTGGGGCGTGAATTCCATCTGGTCCAGGATGTCGCGCTGCAGGTCAATGCCCGGTGCGATTTCAAACAGCTCGATACCTTGCGCCGTGAGCCGAAAGCTGCCGCGCTCGGTGAGGTAGAGCACCTCCTGTCCGCGCACCAGACCCTGCGGTCCGCTGAAGGTGATCTGGTCCACGCGCTGCACCAGTTTCTTCACGGCCCCCTGCTGCAGCACCCGCATCTGCCCGTCACCGGTCTGCAGCTGCACCCCCTTGGCCGCCAACGTGCCGCAGAACACCACCTTGCGGGCGTTCTGGGCAATGTCGATAAAACCGCCGGGTCCCACGGTGATGCCGCCCAGGCGCGAGACGTTGACGCTGCCCTCCTGGTCGAACTCGCCAAAGCCCAGAAAGGCCACGTCCAGCCCGCCACCGCCGTAGAAGTCGAACTGCGTGGCCGCGTCCAGCATGGCCGTGGCATTGCGCGCGTAGCCGAACAGCACGCCGTCCATCAACGTACCGCCGTAGGTGCCGTGCTCGATGGTCTGGTAGATGCGGTGGTGCTCGTTGCGCGCGGCAATCATCTTGGCCACCGCGTCGGGCACACCCACGCCGTAGTTGATGATGGGGCGCGCCTTGCCGGTGTTGAAGATCTCCTGATAGGCGCGGCGTGCCACCGCCTGCCGCTCGCCAAAGGCTTCCTGCGCGGCAGCCACTTCGGCCGCATGGTCGGCGGCTTCACTGGCCGCACGCTCCTGCCCCGTGAGCTCGCCACTGAAGGCCGGATCAAACGGAATGGCATAGCTGACCTGCTGGTTGGCATCCACCACGATGGCGTCCATCCAGGCACCGGGAATGCGCACCTCGCGCGCCTTGAGCGCGCCCTTGGGCAGACGCTCGCGCACCTGCACGATGACCTTGCCGCCGCTGTTGCGCGCAGCCAATGCCAGCGACTGCGCGTCCAGATTGGCCGCCTCGTGCTCGAAGCTGATGTTGCCCTCTTCATCCGCGGCACTGGCACGCACGATGGCCACATGGATGGGGAACGGTTTGTAGCGCAGGTACTCGTGACCATCCATCTGGATGACCTCGGCCAGATCGTCACGGGCCGCTTCGTTCATGCGGCCACCACCATGGCGCGGGTCGCACACGGTGCCCAGGCCCACGTGGGTGATGAGGCCGGGCCGGCCCGCGCCGATCTCGCGCATGAGCTGGCTGGAGACGCCGCCGGGCAGGATGTAGGCCTCGATCTTGTTGTCGCGTGCAAGCTGCTGCATGGCCGGTGACCAGACCCAGTGGCCGCCTATGACCTTGCGCACCAGGCCTTCGTGGGCAAAGCAGTTCATGCCCTTGGTTTTCTTGTCGCCTATGCCCAGGGCGTGAACGAAGCTGAGGTTGCGCGGGGATTGGGTAGTGAGGAAGCGGTGTTGCACGGCCTCAAACATATGGGTGGCTTCCATCAGGCCACCACCGCCGCCCATCAGGCCTATGGTGTCGCCGTCGTTGATGAGGTTTGCCGCTTCGGCGGCTGTCATGAATTTGCTCATGGTCTTGTCTCTTGTTGGGTTATGGGCTGGCGTCGAAAAGCCAAAGGTGTTTGCACGAGGGGTAGTCCTCCGCTGCGCGCCGCAGCCGGAGCAAGGGGATGGGCGGGCGACGATTTCTGGTACTCCAGCATGAGGAGTCCGCCCATCCCCTTGCTCCGGCCCACGCCAACGCCACCCCGCATGAGCGCAAACTACCGATTCACATCAAACAAAGCAGCACCCTTCTTCAGGGTGCTCTTGGCAATGACCCCGCGGTGAATCTCACTGGTGCCATCAAAGATGCGGTAGATGCGCGCATCGCGGTAATAGCGTTCAATCGCCAGCTCCTTGCAGAACCCCATGCCACCGAAGATCTGCACCGCCCGGTCTACCACGCGCCCCAGCGTCTCGGCCGCATGCACCTTCACCATGGCCACCTGCTCACGCGCATCCAGCCCCTGGTCCATCATCCAGGCCGCGTGGTACACCATCCAGCGCGCCGCGTTGATCTCGATCACGCTGTCGGCGATCTGCTGCTGCACCATCTGGAAGTCACCGATACGGGTGTTGAACTGCTTGCGGTCGTTTGCATAGCCCACCATCAGCTCGCACACATGGCTGGCCTTGCCCACCGCGCGGGCGCCCACCTGGGCCAACCGCACCACATTGAGTGCACCCATGGCGAGCTTGAAGCCCTGGCCCACTTCGCCCAGCAGAGCGGCATCTTCCAGCGCCACGTTGTCGAAGAACAGTTCCAGATGCGGCGTGCCACGCAGGCCCATCATTTTCTGGTCCTTGCCCACGGTGAAGCCGGCCAGGCCCTTGTCCACCATGAACATGCTGATCTCCTTCTCGCCGGTCTTGGCCGAGACCAGGAAGAAGTCGCTCCACTCGCCGTCGCTGATGAAATGCTTGCTGCCGTTGAGCACCCAGCCCGCATCGGTCTTCTTTGCGTTTGTCTTGATACCGGCCGCGTCCGATCCGGCGCCGGGCTCGGTGATGGCGATGGCGCAGGTGCGCAATCCTTCCACCGTGGGCTTGAGCCAACGCTCCACCTGTGGACCTTTGCAATGCAACAGCGGTTCATACACATTGCCGAAGGCGCGACGAATCAGGTAGTCGCTGGTGTGGCCGAACTGCTCTTCGCACAGGATGCGGTCCAGCACCGAGAGGCCGCCACCACCCAGCTCCGCCGGCATGTTGAGCGCGTACAGGCCCAGTGCCTTGGACTTGGCATGCAGGGCCTGCGCCTTGGCTGGGTCCAGCGCGCCGTGCGCTTCGAGTTCATCTTCCAGCGGCTTGCATTCTTCGGCGATGAATCGACCCACGGTGTCGATCATCATCTTCTGTTCTTCGTTCAGGGAAAAGTCCATGGTCTTGCTTTCGGTATTTCAAAGGGAGTCGGGTGGTTCGGCTAAGGAAACACCGGAACTCAGGCGCTGCTGAACCAGCGCGCTCCAAAGAAAAACGGCAGACGCGAGATGCGGTCAACGGCAATCAGCATGGCAAGGCCCTGGTTCTCTAACCGCGTGGTTCCACGAACGGGCGGCTGGCGGCCATGCAGATGGCAGCCCACTCGCTCGGGTCGGCATGGGCTTCGCGCGCAAGGTTCACCACCTCCACACTGATGGGCAGGTCTGCCGGCAAGGCGTCAAACAGGCCCTGCACGTCAATGGTTCCGTCGCCGGGCAACAGGCGCTCGCAGCGCGCCGTATGGATCATTTCTTCGGTGGTGAAGTGGGTGCCGGCCACCGCATCGCAGATCTGCGCGTAATGCAGCAGCGCGCGCGGAATGGCACGTATGTCATCCAGCGTGGTGTGTGAGCGGCCCACATGCAGGGCGTCCACCAGAATGCCCGCGTTGGATGGCATGCCAGCATTGCGGATGATGCGCAGGGCGCTGTTGGCATCGGGCACTGCCGTCCAGGGCATGAACTCCAGGTCTGCGGTCATGCCGTAGGGCTGCATCACTTCGCACAGGCGCGCGTAGTTGGCCGTGAGGCGCGCTTCGTCTTTGTCATCGCCCGCCACCAGAATGGCTTTGGCTTTCAACGCCGCACCGGCGTCGTACAGGGCGTCCCATGTGTGCGGGTCGAACTGTTCACCGATGCGGATGATCTCCAGATCAAACACACCCACGCCTGTGTCCTGCTGCGCGGCCAGCGTCTCGCGCAGCACGTCGGGCTGGCCCAGCAGATGCTGTTGCGGCGCGCCCGGCGCATTGGGCCACAGGCGCAGACCCACAAAGGCGTAGCCGTTGGCCGAGGCAACCCGGATCGCCTCGGGTGGCGTGCAGCGGTGGGAAGTCAGATAGGCAAGAGAGTAGGTGCGCATGTTCAGAAGCCCTGGGAGTGCGTCATTTCAAAGGGGAAACCGGTGTAGGCAGCGCAATGGTGGACACCATATTGGTGGTCAGATGCGCCGGGCCGCCCTTGGGTGGCCAGATGCCTTGCGCAACCGCATCGGCGCGTGCCTTGCTGCGCGCATCCAGCGTGGGGTAGGCCCAGATGTTGGTGAAGCGCAGCGGGCCATCCAGTGCCACCATGGCCACCACGCAGGGCGAGAGTTTTTCGCGCGGCGGCACGTATTGCTCCCACAGGTCAATCGTGGGCTGCACGCCGCCGGTCTTGATGCCGTAGGTGCGTATCTCGTACACCGGCCCCACGATGCCGGACTCGGCACTGGGGCGCACTGGCTTCATCCAGGGGAAGCCTTTGTAGCTGTGCTGTTCCAGCGTCTGAAAAATGTCGCCGCAGCCGAGCGGACTGGCGCTCTTCTGCGTGCGCTCGCGCTCGGCTTGCAGCGTGGCTAGATCGGCAAAGCCACGCAGCACGATCATCTGGTTGAGCACGCCGATGTCGGTAAACCAGCAACCCAGCAGTTCGCCCTGGGCGTCCGCAGAGGTGGCATAGGCCTGCACGTTGGTGGCAGCGGTGCCTGCGGTGCCGAAAGGCAGGGTCATGGTGGCGAGTTCGTAGTACATGGTGGTTGGATCTCTTGGTTAGTGGTTTTCAAGGTGGGGCTCAGTGGGGGGCGGGGAGGAGTGGGTAGGCCGTTTCGGTAGGTAAAGGAGGAGCCCGAAGGGCGGGGGACACGGACGAAACGGCCTACCCACTCCTCCCCGCAGCGTGGTGCGCCGCGATAAAACCGAAGGTCATGGCCGGCCCCAGCGTGATGCCGCCGCTGGGATAGTTGCCGCCCATCATGCTGTTCATGTCGTTGCCACCGGCATACAGGCCAGCGATGGGCTTGCCTTGTGCGTCAAGCACCTGGGCCTCGTTGTTCACGCTCAGACCGGCAAAGGTACCCAGGCTACCCGCGACCACCTCGACGGCATAGAAAGGGGCGCGTGCAAGCGGCGCCATGCAGGGGTTGGACAGGCTCTGGCGTTGTGCTTCCACGGAATCGCCCTGGATGCGGTTGTAAGGCGTCTGGCCTTTAGCAAATTCCTGGTCCACACCGGTCAGCGCCATCTGGTTGTAGCGCTGCACCGTGCGCTCCAGCCCCAGCACGCTGATGCCACAGTTGTTTGCCAGCTCGGCCAGTGTGGTGCCGCGCTGGAGGTAGCCGTTGTCCAGCATGGGGCTCAACGGCATGGGCGCAGGCTTGACTGCGCCCAGCCCATAACGCCGGATAAAGGCGTGGTCGCACACCAGCCAGGCCCGCACCGTCTGCCCTTTGGGCGTGACGCGCAGCAGGCCTTGCATGAAGTCGTGGTACGAATCGGCTTCGTTGGTGAAGCGCTCGCCCTTGTCTGTCACTGCTATCAGCCCCGGCTTGGCACGTTCGATCAGATGCGGGAAATGCGCCACGCTGCCGTCGGCGCGCGGCACCAGCGATACCGGTGCCAGTGCGGCGGCCTGCACCAAATCTTTGGCCACCACACCACCCGTCGATTCGCCCAGGCGCAGGCCATCGCCGGTGTTGCCACGCGAGGCGGCGGACCAGTGCTCCACACCCGTTTCAGCGTGGGGCAGCAGTTCCTTCTTGCGTTGCACGTCATGCGGAAAGCCGCCACAGGCCAGCACCACGCCGCAGCGCGAGCGCACCGTGACATCGCCCTGTGGGCCAGCCAACACGGCACCCACCACTCGGGCGTCCTCGGTCAGCAGGCGCTTGGCGGGGCTGCTGGTGCGGATGTCCACGCCCTTCTCGAAAGCTGAAGCGGCCAGCGCGGCCACCAGCGCATTGCCGTTGACACGGCGCATGCCACGGCCATGCAGCAGCAGGTCGCGCCCGTAGCCCAGCACCCGACGCGCCACGTACCAGAACGAAGCAGGTTTGCGCAGCGCATTCAGAAAATGACGCAGCTCCGCACCTGATGCAATACCCATGCCCCACAGCGTGGTCTCCGGCAGAGGCGGCTTGAGCGCAGCGATGCGCGGCCCCAGCCGCCTGGCGTCAAAGGGCGCCGCGCAAATCGAGCGTCCGCCCGTGGATGCATCGGGCGTGTTGCCATGGAAGTCGGGGATGCCATTGCCATCAATGAATTGCAGCGCCGTGTTGTTGCGAAAGAACTCCACCATCTTCGGCCCGGCCTGCAAGAACGCCAGCGCACGGGCTTCGTCAAACTGCGCGCCCAGTTCATGGCGCAGGTAGGACAGGGGCACGCTGATGTCTTCCACAATGCCCGCCTCGGTGGCCAGCGGGTTGCGCGGTATCCACATCCAGCCCCCCGACCACGCGGTGGTGCCGCCGTATTGCGGGTCCTTCTCGGCCACGATGACCTTCAGCCCCAGATGCGCGGCAGTGACCGCGGCGGACAACCCACCGGCGCCGGAACCGATGACCAACAGGTCGCAGTCCAGCACCGGCGTTGCGTAGGAAGTTGCAGACATGGTTTATAGAAACGCGCTTTGACTCAGGGTGCGTAGATGGGCGTGCGTCCGGCACTGGCCGGCACGCCGGAGTGCATGCCCGTCTTGGCAAAGAAGGGCGATGCACTGCTGGCGGCTGCCAGTTGATGGGCCACGTTCACCAGTTCAGCCGCCAGGCCTTGCATGCGCTCCAGCGACAGGCGCACGGTGGGCCCCGCGATGGTCAGCACACCGATGGCCGGCTGGTTGGCAAAGCGCACCGGCGCAGAGATGGCGCTCAGGCCCAGGGAATAGGTATCTATCGTGATGCTGTAGCCGCGCGCACGCGTGGCCTGCACCTGGGTCATGACTTCCTGCAGGGTGGTAGGCGCGTTGGGACCAAACTCTTCGGGCTTGCCCAGCCCCTGGCGGGATACGCAGGCCAGCGCATCGTCATCGCTCATGGTTGAAAGCCAGGCCCAACCGGAGGATGAGCACGACAGGCGCGCATCACTGCCCATGTCGGGGTCGTAGCGCAGCCCTTGGCGTGCGCCCTGGGCTCGCGCCACCCAGGTCAGGCGCTCGCCGTCCACCACCGACAAACGCGTCAACTCACCCGAGACTTCGGCCAGGTGATTGAGCAACGGCTGGGCAATATCCACGATGCCGCTGTTGCTGAGGTAGGACAGGCCCATGGCCACCAGCTTGGTGGTGAGGATGTAGTCGCCGTGGTCGCGCGTCTGGCGCACGTAGCCGTACTTCACCAGATCGGCCAACAGGCGGTGCGTGCCGCTGCGGGGAATGTTGAGCTGGTCGGCAATGGCGGCAAGCTCCAGGCCTTCGCCATGCTTGGACAGCAATTCCAGAATGCCCAGGGTTCTTTCCAGCACGCCGCTCATGCTGCTGCCCCTGGCAGTTGTACGGTGTTGCCGGTACTCGCCGCCTCGCTCACCGCCAGCGTGGCCTGCAGGGTGCGCAGGCCGTCCAGCGCACTGCACAGCGGCGCCTCGGCACCGGCAATGACGGCTGCAAAGTGCTGCAATTGCATGGTGTAGGGATCGTCCTTGTGGACGAAGGTTTTCTCCTGCGTCATCTCGGCGTACCAGCTGCGCTCGCCGCGGTAGCTCCAGAGCTGCAGGTCAGGCAGCGAGAGCGAGCCATGCGTTCCGGCAATGAAGTGCGACTGCACGTTCTGGCGCGGGTACTGGTCCTGCTCGGCGGCACAGAAGTCCCAGCACCAGGGCGCGGTGGCAGTGTCAGACAGCACCACCGTGCCCAGCGCACCATTGGCAAAACGCAGCACGGCAGCGGCCGTGTCTTCCACCTCAAAGCCGCGCACCGCGTTGCTGCCCAGTGCCTGCACTGTGGTGATCTCGCCGCACAGAAAGCGCAGCATGTCGATTTCGTGGATCAGGTTGATCAGGATGGGGCCGCCGCCCTTGCTGCGGCGCCAGGCGGCATCAAAGTACGTATCGGGCTTGAAAAAGGTGGCCATCACATTGGCACTGACCATGCGGCCCAGGGTGCCGTCCTGCACGATCTTGCGGGCACGCCGGTTGATGGGGTTGTGGCGGCGGTGGTGCCCCACCAGCACGGGCACGCCCGTGCGCGCCTGCACATCCACCAGCTGCTGTGCCTCGGCCACGGTATCGGCCACGGGCTTTTCCACCAGTGCCGCAACACCACGCTCCAGGCAGTCCACGGCTTGGGTGATGTGCAGGGAATTGGGTGTGGCCACGATGGCACCCTGGGGTTGGATGCTGTCCAGCAAGTCCATGTGGTTGGCAAACCAGGGCACGTTCAGGCTCTGCGCCATAGCCTTGGCCGCGTCGCTGGGGTCGGCAATGCCTGCCAGATTCAGGTTGCTGCTGCGGGTGATGCGGTCGATATGGGTGCGGCCAATGCCGCCGGCGCCGAACAAGGCAATCTGGGTCTTGGAAGAAAGGGACATGGTTATGGCGATCCGTGGTGTTTGCGCCAGTGTAAATAAAATCGGAACATAAATCAATAGTTGAACATCATTCCACTTTTATGTACCATTCACCCACTTTTTCAAAAAACCATTTGCGAGACCTCTCCATGTCCGACCCGCTCAACGGTGCTACCCGTGTCCATTTCATCGTGGGTGACCCAATCGCCCAGGTAAAGTCCCCCGCCGGCGTAACCCAGGCCTTTCACGACCACGGCAATAACGCCTACGTCATGCCGGCCCATGTGGCTCCTGCCGATCTGCCCGCCTGGGTGGCCGGCGTGTCACTGGCCAAAAATGTGGACGGCATCATCGTCACCGTGCCGCACAAATTTGCCTGCCACGACCTGTGCGGCAGCACGTCAGAGCGCGCCGCATTCCTGCACACCGTCAACACCATGCGCCGCAACCCCGACGGCAGCTGGCATGGCGACATGTTCGACGGCCTGGGCTTTGTCTCCGCCATGCGTGACAACGGCTGCGAGCCCCAGGGCAAGAAGGCTCTGCTGGTGGGCGCTGGCGGCGCCGGTTCGGCCATTGCCCATGCGCTGGTCACGGCCGGTGTGCGAGAGCTGGCCATTTACGACGAGGACAGCACGCGGCGCGAGACCCTGATCCAGCGCCTGGCCGGTCTCCAGCGTTGCCCAGTGACCAGCGGCAGCGCCGACCCCAGCGGCTTCGATGTGGTGATCAACGCCACCCCGGTCGGCATGAAGGACGGCGACCCCTATCCACTGCAGGCCGACAAACTCAGCGCAGACATGTTTGTCGGCTGCGTCATCACCCAGCCCGCCATCACGCCGCTGATTGCCGCGGCGCGTGCCAAGGGCTGCAAGACCATGACCGGGGCGCACATGTTTGGCCGCGTGCGTGACCTGATGGTTGACTTCCTGCTGGGCAGATAACCATGGAAGTGCTCACAACCCTGCCTGCCACCGCCGGCTACGACGTGGTGGTCATAGGTGCCGGCGGTGCCGGCATGTCCGCCGCGCTGTTTGCCGCCATGGACGGCGCCCGGGTGCTGCTGGTGGAACACACGCAGTACGTGGGCGGCACTACCGCCTGGTCGGCCGGAACCACCTGGGTTCCGGGCACGCACCATGCAGCCAAGGTGAACCCCGCCGACACGCTGCAAGCCGCCCGCACCTACCTGGACGCAGCCATCGGCAACCATGCCGCACCCGCCATGCGCCAGGCCTTTCTGGACCATGGAGCCGCTGCCGTCAAGCGCCTGGAGGCACAGAGCGATTTGCAGTACCGGCCCTACCCCAAACACCCCGACTACATCTCCGACCTGCCCGGTTCCACCCTGAACGGGCGTGCACTGGAGCCGCTGCCGTTTGACGGGCGGCTGCTGGGTGATCTGTTCGGTCTGATCCGCCCACCCATTCCCGAATTCACCGTGCTGGGCGGCATGATGGTGGACCGCACCGACATCAACCACCTGCTGGGCATGACGGGCTCCTGGGCCTCGTTCCAGCACTCCGTGCGCATCATCCTGCGCCACGCCGCAGACCGGCTGCGCTACCCGCGCGGCACACGGCTGGTGATGGGTAACGCCCTGATTGCACGGCTGCTGTATTCGCTCTCCAAACGACCCAACGTGACACTGGCGCTCAACACTTCGCTGGAGCAGCTGGGCGATGCGGACGGCCCGGTGCATAGCGTGGTACTCCGCCAGAACGGCAAGCTCTGCACGGTGCAGGTCAAGGGTGGTGTGGTGTTGGCATCGGGCGGCTTCAACCGCAATGCCGCCGAACGCCAGAAGCGGCTACCCGGCGGCAATGAAGCCTGGTGCCCCGGTGCTCCCGGCCACACCGGTGTGGCACTGGAGCTGGCGCGCCAACACGGCGCCCACTTTGCCACGGGAGGCAAGAGCGACGCCTTCTGGGCACCGGTGTCGCTGCGCAAGCGCGCCGACGGCAGCACCGCCGTGTTCCCCCACTTTGTGATGGACCGCGCCAAGCCGGGCTTTATCACCGTCAACCAGGCAGGCAAGCGCTTCGTCAACGAAAGCACCTCCTACCATCTGTTCGGCCTGGCCATGCAGGAGGCCCACAAGACCAGCCCGTCCGTGCCAGCCTACCTGGTATGCGATGCCGAGGCCCTGCGCAAATACGGTGTCGGCATGGTGCGCCCGGGCGGCAAGGGACTGGCACCCTTTCTGGCCGATGGCTACCTGACCGAAGGCGCCACACTCGAAGAACTAGCAGCCAAGCTGGGCGTGGATGCACAAGGACTGGTCGCCAGCGTGCAGCAGATCAACCGCTATGCCGAAACCGGCGTGGACCCGGACTTCGGCCGCGGCGTGACGGCCTACCAGCAGAACATCGGCGACGCCACGGCGGGCCACAAGAACCCCAACCTGGGCCCGATTGCCACTGCACCGTTTTACGCGGTCAAGCTCTACCCGGGCGACATAGGCGCTTCCACGGGCCTTGCAACCGACACCCAAGCACAGGTGCTGGGCGACGACGACCAGCCCATAGGCGGGCTCTACGCGGTGGGCAACGACATGCACTCCATCATGGGCGGCGTCTACACCGCTCCGGGCATCACCATCGGGCCGGGTTTGGTGTTTGGCTGCATCGCAGCGCAGCACGCCGTCGCGCGCGCCAGGAGCTGATACACCAGGATCAGGAGCGCGCTCTGGCTCCGGCTGAGCGCGACCAGAACAGCCAGATCAGCAATTGCAAACCAATGGCCAATGCGCCGTTGGCAAACAGGGCCTGACGCACGCCGAGCAGGCTGACGGACAGCCCGGTGAGCAATCCACCCAAGGCCATGCCGCCGCGCATGACCAGCATGAACAGGCTGACACTCTGGCCACGCACTTCCGCCTGCGCGGCGGACTGCAGCAAGGTGTTGGCGGATGTGTTGCTAAGCGTCATGGCAAAGCCCGCGCAGGCGAACAGCAGCGCCAACTCCCAGGGTGACGTGCATTGCGAAGCCAGCATGACCACCAGGCCGTAAGCAATGGCAAAGCCGGTGCTGATGGCGCGCCGGTCGCGCTGGGCGTCCAGCCCCAGCAGTGCGATGGCGCCCAGCAAACCGCCTACACCAAAGGCCCCGACCGCCATGCTGAAGTGGCTCACATCCCCATGCATGGCCTGCTGCACCAGCACCGGACAGAACACCACAATCGGCGCGCACAGCACCGCCGAAACCAGCACGGTCGCCAGCGCTGAGCGCAACAGCGGCTGGGCCAGGACGGCGCGCACATTGCCCACCATGCGCAGCCAGGCAAAACCAGAAGAAGCGTTGGCCCCATTGTTAGCAGGCGGCAGCACCCACAACGCCACCAGGATGAAAGGCAGGTACGACGCGGCGCTGACGCTGAAGGCACCCGCTGCCCCCATGCTGCCCATCAGCACCCCCGCAATTGCCGGCCCTGCGATGCGTGACAGGTTGAACTGGGTGGAGTTGAGCGCAATGCCGGTGGCGATTTGGCGCTTCTCCACGATGCTGGGAACGATCGACTGGAAAGACGGCATGGACAAGCCGTCGGTCACGCCGACCACCAGCGACAGGCCAATCACCATCCAGGGCTGCACCGCATGGAAATACAGCAGCAACACAATGGCCACCGGGCACAGCATCTGCACCGACTGGAAGCGCAGAATCGTCATGCGCCTATCCGCCGTATCGGCCAGCGCGCCACCCACCAGTGTCAGTACGAAGACGGGGGCCGCCAGCGCGAATGCATCCAGCCCCAGCAGCATGGGCGAAGCGCCCAGGCTGAGCAGCAGCCAGGGCTGGGCCACCTGTTGCGCCCAGGTGCCGATGTTGGAAAGCAGCGAAGCGCACCAGAAGGTACCGAAGCGCCGGGTGCGCAGCAGGCGCAGCGATTCACTGAAAGCGGTGGCAGACATCGCCCATTATTGACTTGCAGCCAGCCAGGTCCTGGCGGCGCACCCTGGGTAAAGACAAGTTGCGCGGCGGCTTTTCTTGTCCCAAGTCAAGGAGCGATGGCGACCAAGGCGTCACCATTGCTGCACGACAGGTAGTTGCGCGCCGCGCTGCCGGCTTCGCTTCCCACATCCATGACCAAGATCTCCTTTCCATCGAAACTGCGCTGGCGGCATATTGCTGCGGCCCTTGCCTTGCTGGCAGTCGTCTACTTTGCCGTCACTTGGTGGCTGGGCCCCAAGGTGAATGTGGAAACCGTGGTGCGACACGACTTTGTCCAGTCGGTGGTTGCCAGCGGCCATGTGGAAAGCCCGCACCGCGTGGACATTGGCTCCCAGATCACCGCAACGGTGACGCGTGTCCCCGTCAACGAAGGGGACAGCGTCACGGCAGGAACGTTGCTTATAGCCCTTGCCAACTCCGAACTGCAGGCCACCGAACGCCAGGCCGATCTGGCTGTCATCCAGGCACAGGGCAAACTGCGCCAATTGCAGGAGGTACAGGCACCTGTGGCGGAGCAGGCCTTGCGCCAGGCGCAGTCCAGCCTGGACAACGCCAACGCCAGCTACAGGCGCAACCAGGACTTGTTCAAGCAAGGTTTCATAGGTCAGGCGGCGCTGGACGACTCCCGCAAGGCGGCGGAGCTGGCCGATGCACAGTTTCACTCCGCGCAAAAGCAGTTGGAGACCACCGGCAAGTCCGGCAGCGATTACGCACTGGCCCTGAGTGCGGTGGAAGAGGCGCGCGCTGCGGCCGATGCCGCGCACGCACGCGCCAAGTACGCGTTGGTGCGGTCGCCGCTGGACGGCACCTTGATCGGACGCAGCGTGGAAGTGGGTGACGTGGTGCAACCCGGCAAGGTGCTGATGACACTGTCCCCCAAAGGCAAGACCCAGGTCGTGGTGGCCATCGACGAAAAGAACCTGCATCTGATCCGCTTGGGCCAGAAGGCCGTGGTGTCGGCCGATGCGTATCCGCAGCAGAAATTTGAAGCGCAGCTGGTGTATATCAACCCTGGCGTGAATGCCCAGACCGGTGCGGTGGACGTCAAGCTCGATGTGCCACAGCCGCCCGAGGTGCTACGCCAGGACATGACAGTCTCGGTCGATATCGAAGTGGCACGCCGCCCCCGTGCATTGATGCTGCCCGCCTCTACGGTGCGGGACGCAGAGAGCGCTGCACCCTGGGTATTGCGCGTGCAGGACGGGCGCGCCGCCAAGGTGCTGGTGCAGATCGGTCTGCGCAGTGGCAGCATGCTGGAGGCGCTGCAGGGCGTGCAGGAGGGTGATCTCCTGGTATCGGGATCGCCCAGCGTGAAACCCGGGGACCGGGTGCGCGTCGCCGCCACAGTGCATTAGGAGCCGGTGTGTTCACAAGCTGGTTGCCGTTTGAATGGATTGTGTCCATCCGCTTTCTGCGCGAGGGGCGGTTGCAGACTGTATTCATCATCGCCGGGGTGGCCATTGGTGTGGGCGTGATCGTCTTCATGTCGGCACTGCTGGCCGGTCTGCAAAGCAACTTCATCCGCCGTGTGCTGTCCACCCAATCCCACATCCAGCTGCTGCAACCCCAGCAGGTGACGCGCCCGCAACGCAACGGCAGCGATGCACCCAAAGGCCAGCTGGAAGGCGCCATCATCCAGCCGCCGTTGCAACAGGCCAAGTCGATAGACCAGTGGCAGGCCGTGGTCAGTCAAGTACGCGCCCTGCCTGGCATCAAGGTGGTGTCACCGGTGGCCAGCGGCTCGGTGCTGGCCGTGCGCGGCAGCGCCACCAAGGCGGTGACGGTCTCCGGCATTGAGCCTGACACCTACTTCCGCATCGTCGACTTCAGCGACAAGCTGGTACGCGGCAGTCTGCGATTGACAGGCTCGGACATCCTCATAGGCACCGAACTCAGCAACGACCTGGGCGTGGACGTGGGTGACAAACTGCATGTGACTGCAGCCAACGGCAGCACCTCCGCACTCACCATCACCGGCATCTTTGATCTGGGCAACAAGGGTGCCAACCAGCGCAGCACCTTCACTACCTTGCGCATGGCGCAAAGCCTGCTGGACATGTCGGGCGGCGTGACCAGTGTCGAAGTGACCGTCAACGACATCTACGCCGCCGAAGTTATGGCGCAGCGCATCGCAGCGGCCACCGGCGTGGAGGCCGACAGCTGGATCAAGAACAGTGCCCAATTCTTTGCCGCAGTGAGCGCGCAGACCACAGCCAACACGGCCATCCGCTTCTTCGTCGGGCTGTCGGTGGCTTTCGGCATCGCCAGCGTGCTGGTGGTATCGGTGGTGCAGAAGTCGCGCGAGATCGGCATTCTGCGCGCCATGGGCATCTCGCGCAGTCAGATCCTGCGGGTGTTCCTGTTGCAGGGTGGCCTGTTGGGCTTTGGCGGCTCGCTGGTGGGCTGCGCCATCGGTGCCACGGCACTCAGCCTGTGGCAGAAGCTGGCGCGCAATGCCGACGGCACGCCGCTGTTTCCGCTGGAGTTTGATCCCCAGCTCTTCGCGCTGGCCCTGGTGCTGGCCACGTTGACCGGCCTGTTGGCCGCCTATGCGCCAGCCCTGCGGGCAGCGCGCCTTGATCCGGTGGTGGCTATCCGTGGCTGAAGAAACCGTTGTCCATCTGCAGGGGGTACGCAAGGCCTTCAACCAGGGCACGCCTTTTGAGACCGAAGTGTTGCATGGCATTGACCTGAAGCTGCAGCGCGGTGAGTTCTGCGCCGTGGTGGGGCCGTCGGGTTCCGGCAAAAGCACCTTGCTCAACATCGTGGGCCTGCTGGACCGGCCAAGCTCCGGCAGCCTGCAGATCAGCGGTGAAGAAACCACGGTGCTCAACGACAGCTCGCTCACGCGGCTGCGTGGCCACACCATTGGCTTCGTGTTCCAGTACCACCATCTGATCACCGCCTTTACTGCGCTGGAGAACGTGATGATTCCCATGCTGGGCGCGGCCGGTTTCCCCAATCCGCAGATGCGCGAGCGGGCGCTGCAGCTGATCGACAGCGTGGGCCTGACGCAGTGGAAGGACAACATGGCCGGCAACATGAGCGGCGGCCAGCAGCAACGCGTGGCCATCGCGCGCGCCCTGGCCATGAACCCGGCTGTGCTATTGGCCGACGAGCCCACCGGCAACCTGGACACCAAGAGCGCCGACGCGGTCTTCTCGCTGCTGAGAAAGGTCAACCAGGAGCAAGGCACCACCATCCTCTTCGTCACCCACAACCCGGACCTGGCCCGGCGCTGTGACAAGACCATCCAGGTGGTGGATGGCATGGTCATCGAATAATGGCTAATCGTCGAATTGGCTCGGATCAGAGAGTTTGGACCGCTGACGGAAAAATTCCTCTTGAATTTTTCTGTAACGTATGGCCGCACTTGGCGTTTGCCATTTCCATTGAATGGCCTGGAATTCCGGTAGGGCGGCAAACTTGATCATCAATGCATCTATCCTCTTGATGGTTCGCCTCCCCCACTCTGTCTTGGGGCAGGAAAAGCCGAACTTCACCATGGCATTTCCGGCCACCGGTGCAGTGATGAAACCGGCGCTACGCAATTCCGGATTTCGATTTAACTGGTACGCAAAGATCGTGTCATATTCCAGAAAGTAGTCTCCACGTCCCAATGCAACCATCTTGAGCAAGTTGGAACCAGCGTCTGCTCTAAGGACTTCGTGGATGCCTGAGTTTGGACTGCGTCGACTTAACAATGCATCCAACACAGGACCATAGCTGCGTTTTTGCTCGATTAAGCCCTTCATGTCAGCTCTATCGAACAGCGTCGCAGGCAGGATCTCTCCGTTGGAGTTTTTTGCAAGCTTGGCAATGATTTGGGGACGGGCAATCAGTTGTGGCGGAGCCACCAGAAACGCAGGGGAGTGGTATGAAAATTTCGCCCGCTCCGGAGTGTTCACACTGCCTGCCAGGCAGCTTTCTACGCCATTACTTAAATTGGACAGCGCACGTGGTGTGCTGACAACCGTGAATTCGTGTTTGGCATCGGGCCACTCATCCATCAACATTTGAATAATGGCATCCATTGTCCCCGTGGTTGGTCTGCCGTTATCCAGCATCCATATGGGTGCGATATCCTGCACCATCCAGTTGATAGTTGGTAACTCAGTGGCATTGCCCATTCGCGGGCAGCAAAGTCCCCACGCAATCGCTCCGATCGCAAGCGCCATACGGCGACGCGACACATATTCCGAAGTGCCATGAGATTCTTTGGATTCTGGTGTGCGGGGCATGCCTGACCTACCTCCTCTGATTGAACGTGCGCCCTTTGCGGGGAAGAAAATCCAACATCTTCAACGTCGCAAATGGTGACAATCGATACACCGCCCCCAATCCCCGCATTGCAGAACTTCATGCAATTTGCCAACCACCTCCAACTTTCTGTGACTGACGCGAGGAGCCTGTGACGCTATGAATGTCTGCGCACAATTATTTTGATTTTCTCACTTCCTGTCTCAAAGTATCTGGAAGGTTTTACAAGTGCGTGTTCGTGAAGAACTATTCATGCATGCAGGCCTCGTCGGCACTGCGTTGCCTTTCACCCCGTGTGCAAGGATGTTCTTCAGGGCAGCACAAGGCCCTCAATGGAGACGCCCAACATGTCGGCCAGCACCTGCACCACCACGCGGTGGTCGTCACGCTGCGGCAGGCCGGAGATGGTTACCGTCCCCAGATAGCCCACGCCCCGCACCCGCACCGGAAAGCTGCCACCGTGGTGGGCATAGTCGCGCAGGGGTAGGCCCGACTGTGTTTGCAGGGTCTCCCCGTCCTGCAGCGCCAGCCCCACGGCATACGAACTGCGCTGCTGCAGTTCAGTGGTGTTGCGTTTGCGGCGGGCCCAGTCCGTGTTGTTGGGTGAGGTGCCCGGCATGGCGTAGAAGAAGACAGTGTCGCGGGCCAGGCGTATCTCTATGGTCACCGCCAGACTCTGCGACTCGCAATGCGCCTTGAGGGCGTTGCCCAGGTTCCACGCAACCGTGTTGTCAAAGGTTTCAAACTGCAGCAGCGCTTCCTGCCGGGCAATGATCGCCAGATCACGCGGCGCGTCGGTGGGTATGTCCATGGGGTGTGTGTCTCAGAGGATCAGAACGGCTCTGAAGTCATTGATGTTGGTGAAGGTCGGCCCGGTATGAACCAGCGTGCCAGCAGCATCGAGAAAGCTGGCGCTGTCGTTGCCGTCCAGGCACTGCAGGGCCGAGAGGCCGCGCTGCGCGCCCAGCGCCAGGGTCTGGTCGTTGATCCAGGCGCCCGCGGCATCGGCCTTGCCGTCCAGCCCATCGGTGCCGGCGGAGAGGGCGAGGATGCGCTGCACGCCCTTCTGGTCTTTCAGGGCCAGGGCCATGGCCAGAGCGAATTCGGTGTTGCGACCGCCACGGCCCTTGCCGCGCACGGTCACGGTGGCTTCGCCGCCGGAGATCAGTACACAAGGCGCCTTGAAGGGAACATCGTGCTGCGCCACGCTCAGGGCAATCGCCGCATGGGCCTTGGCCAGATCCCGGGCCTCGCCTTCCATGGCGTCGGAGAGGATGTGACACGCCAGCCCCAGACTGGCCGCCTTGCGGCTTGCTGCCTGCATGCCGTCCCAGGCACTGGCAACCACCGCGTGGGTGTTGGCAGCAAGCCGCGCGTCACCCGGCTTGACCGACTCCCAACGCCCTGCCTGCAGCGACTCCAGCACCGCCGGGAGATGGGTGATGCCATAGCGCTGCAGCACGGCCAGGGCATCGGCGCAGGTGCTGGCGTCCGGCAGGGTCGGCCCGGATGCGATGAGCGTGGGCTCGTCGCCGGGGATGTCGGAAATCAGCAGGGTGACCACGCGCGCCGGATAAGCCGCGGCGGCCAGGCGCCCGCCCTTGATGGCCGACAGATGCCGGCGCACGGTATTGATTTCGGAGATGGACGCCCCGCGCAGCAGCAACGCCTTGGTGATGCTTTGCTTGTCTTCCAGCGTGAGCCCATCCGCAGGTTTGGCGCACAGCGCAGAGCCACCGCCGGACACCAGGGCAATGACCAGGTCGTCGCTATGCAAACCGCTGACGGCCTGCAGCAGCGCATCACCGCCGCGCACGCTGCTCGCATCCGGTACCGGGTGGCTGCCTGTCAACACGCGGATGTTGCGCAGCGGGCGCGTAGCACCTTCGGGCACCACCACCACACCGCTCACGGGCCCTTGCCAGTGCGCCTCCACGGCCTGTGCCATGGCAGCGGCGGCCTTGCCCACGCCCACCACCACCGTGCGCCCCAAGGGCGGCGGCGGCAGAAGCGGCGGAATCACCTGCAGCGGATCGGCCGCATCCAGCGCGGCTCGGTAGAGCTGCATGAGCACATCGTGCGGCGCCATCTCAGCCCAGGTCATAGTCGATCACCAGCACATCCTCCAGATACGGCTTGAGGCGCTCCACAAAGGCCTGGTGTTGCGGGTGCGGGAGATAGTGCGCGCGTGCCGCGGCATCGACAAAGGTCAGCACGAAGGCGTGGGTGAAACCACGGTTCAGCCCTTCGGGGCTGTTGTTCTCGCCGGCCTCAAAGGCGCTGACGCCCTCGATCAACTTCGGCAAGGCGGCAAAGGCCTGGGACAGTTCCGCGATCACCGCCGCAGTGGCGCTGGCGTTGAACTTGAACAGGACGATATGGCGAACGGGTAGGGATGGTGTCATAGGCCGCACTGTACTGCCAGCAGCTGTTGCATGCGTGCCAGCGCCAGGTCGGGTTGCGCCAGCACGCCGCACTGGTCGGCCAGCTCGAACACGCGGGCGTAATGCGCAATGCCGCGCGATGCCTGCGCCCCGGCAGCCATGGAGAAATGGCGCTGATGTCCGTTGAGCCAGGCCAGGAACACCACGCCGGCCTTGTAGTGGCGCGTGGGCGCGCGAAAGATTTCGCGCGACAGGGCGACGGTGGGGTCCAGCAGTTCACGGTAGCGTTGCGTGTTGCCTGCTGCCAGCTCGCCCAAGGCCACGGCTGCCACCGGCGCGATGGGGTCGAAGATGCCCAGCAGCCCGTGCGAATGACCCTGCGCGTCGCCCGCGATCAGTTCGGCGTAATTGAAGTCGTCACCGGTGTACATCTTCACCCCCGCGGGCAGACGACGGCGCAGCTCGATCTCCCACTTGGCTTCCAGCAGGGACACCTTGATGCCCTCGACCTTGGAGGCGTTGGCACGTATCAGTGCGGTCACCGTGTCCAGCGCGGTGGGGATGTCACTGCTGCCCCAGTAGCCCTTGAGTGCCGGGTCGAACATCTCACCCAGCCAGTGCAGGATCACCGGCTTGTCGCTGTCCTGCAGCAGGCGGCCATACAGGCGGTGGTAATCATCGGCGGACCTGGCGGCACGCGCCAGGGCGCGGCTGGCCATGAGGATGGCGGTGCCGCCTTCGGCCTGCACCACCTCGAACTGCTCGCGGTAGGCGCGCTCGACCTGCTCCAGTGTCACCTCGGGTCCGGCTGCGAGCTGGTCGGTGCCGACGCCGCAGGCCAGATCGGCACCGGGCACGGTGCGCGCATGGCGGATGGAGCGCTGGATCAGCTCGCGCGCCACGGCCCAGTCCACCCCCATGCCGCGCTGCGCGGTATCCATGGCCTCGGCCACCTTGAAGCCCAGACGGTACAGGTGGTCGCGGAACGCCAGCGTGGTGTCCCAGTCCACCACGGGTGAATCGTCAAACGGGTTCTGCGTGGCACACGGGTTGATCACCACGTGGGATGCGGCAT
Organism: Rhodoferax sp. GW822-FHT02A01; assembly: GCF_038784515.1. Taxonomy (NCBI): domain Bacteria; kingdom Pseudomonadati; phylum Pseudomonadota; class Betaproteobacteria; order Burkholderiales; family Comamonadaceae; genus Rhodoferax; species Rhodoferax sp. GW822-FHT02A01. Next base: position 2,613,166 of record NZ_CP152376.1, on the reverse strand, counting down.
ACACCGTGCGGTTGAACGCTGGCAGTGCGCGCGCCGGCGCGATGGGCTGCGCCTTGGGCGTGTAGGGCTTGAGACTGCCGTCGGCCTGGGGAAGTTGGAGCGTGTGTGTCATGGGAATGCGTAGCGTCAGAGTTTTCCGAGGATGTGGTCCGCCCCTTTTTCGGCGACCATGATGGAAGGGGCATTGGTGTTGCACGAGGGCACGCGCGGCATTACCGAAGCGTCCACCACGCGTATGCCTTGCAGGCCGATGAGCTTGAGGTCGGGCGTGACCACACTGTTGCGGTCCGTGGCCGGGCCCATCTTGCAAGTGCCCACCGGGTGGTGATCGGTCTTGGCGTGTTCGCAGGCGTAGCGGAACAGGTCTTCGTCGCTGCGCAGGTTCGCACCCGGCAGCACCTCGGCCTTGACGTAGCGCTGCAATGCCGGCTGGCTGAGGATCTCGCGTGCCAGGCGCAGCCCCTTGATGCCCATGGTGCGGTCATACGGGTCGGACCAGTAATTGGGGTCCAGCAGCGGCGCGGCAGACGGATCGGCGTTGGCCAGACGCACGGTGCCGCGCGAGCGGGGCCGCAGGTAGGCGGAGTTGAGCGTCACGCCCGAGTTCTTCATCTTGGCCACACCGGCTTCGATGCCCGAGCCCAGGCCCAGGTGGAACTGGATGTCGGGCGAGCGGGCGCGCTCCTTGGGATCGGCATACCAGAAGCCACCCGTCTCGAACAGGCTGGAGGCCACCGGCCCTTTCTTGAACAACAGGTACTGCAGGCCGGCCCAAGCGGCATGGTGCGGCTGGTTGTATTTGTCGTAAGTGTGGTCACCGGTGCATTCGGCAATCACGAACAGATCCAGGTGGTCCTGCAGGTTGGAGCCCACGCCGGGCAGATCGTGCAGCACCGGCACGCCCACCGTGCGCAGATGATCGGCCGGGCCTATGCCCGATTGCATCAGCAGCTTGGGCGAGCCCATGGCGCCGGAGGAAACAATCACCTCGCGATTGGCGCGCAATACGGTGCCAGTCCTGCCGCCGCCCTGCACCACTTCCACACCCACCACGCGGTCGGCCTCCATCACCACCCGCGTGGCCATGGTGTGCAGCATGACCGACAGGTTGGCGCGATCGCGCACCGGCTTGAGGTAGGCGATGGAGGTGGACGAGCGGCGCGCGTTGAGCTGCGTGAGCTGGTAGTAGCCCAGGCCACCCTGCGTTTCGCCATTGAAGTCGGGGTTGAAGGGAATGCCCAGCTCCTGCCCCGCCTGGAAGTAGGCCTCGCAGATGGGCAGCGGGCTGATCGGGTTGGACACGCCCAGCGGCCCCTGGTAGCCGTGGTAGCGGTTGGCAAAGCGCTGGTTGTTTTCGGCCTTCTTGAAGTAAGGCAGCACGTCTTCATAGCCCCAGCCGGTGGCGCCCTCCTCGCTCACCCATTCGTCGTAGTCGGCGGGCACGCCACGGGTGTAGAGCTGGGCGTTGATGGACGAGCCACCCCCTATGACCTTGGCCTGTGTGAAACGCAGCACGCGGTTGTTCAGGTGCTTTTGCGGTACCGTGTGCCAGCCCCAGGAACCTATGCCCTTGGTCATCTTGGCAAACCCTGCGGGCCAATGGAAGAACGGGTGGCCGTCGCTGCCGCCGGCTTCCAGCAGCAGTACCTTGATATGAGGGTCCTCACTCAGGCGCCGGGCCAGAACGCAACCGGCCGAACCGCCGCCGGTGATGATGTAGTCGAAGGAATCGGTAGTCATAGTCGTGGAAGGGAAAGGCCGCCGTCCACATGGACGACGCTGCCGGTACAAAAGCCCAATTTACCCTGCGCCAGGGTGGCAACGGCCTGAGCCACATCGGCGGGAAATCCCCAGCGCCCCATGGGCACCAGACCGGCAGCGATGCGTTCGTCGTACTTCTGCGCCACCGGGCCGGTCATGGGGGTCTTGATCACGCCGGGGCGCACTTCGAACACACCGATCCCATGAGGCGCCAGGCGCAGGGCAAACAGGCGCGTGAGCATGCCCAGCCCGGATTTGGACAGGCAGTATTCGGCGCGCTCGATGGAGGCCATCTCCACGCTCACCGACGACACGGTGACGATGGAGCGCGCATGGTCCGTCGTGGTGGCCAGCATGTGGCGGGCCACGGCCTGGGTGAGGAAGAAGGTGCCGCGCAGGTTGACGTCCAGCACCGTGTCAAAGGACTGGGGCGTGACCTCCAGCAGGTCACCCCGCGCGGGGGATGGAATGCCCGCGTTGTTGACCAGGCAGCTGATGGGACCGCCCCACTGCGCAATGCGCTCCACCAGTGCGGCGTGGCCCTGCACATCACCCAGATCAGACGCAAAGAAAGAGGCCTGCACACCCTGGCTGCGCACCGCCTGCAGCACCTCCTGCGAGCCCTCGGCATCGATGTCGGTGATGGCAACGTGGAAGCCGCGCTGTGCGAACTCCAGCGCAATGCCGGCACCTATGCCCCGGCGCGCGCCGGTCACCACCACCAGGGGTTTTGCGTCCGTCATGCCAGGACCTTTTCACGGATGTGGTTGCCGACGCGCAAAGCCTGTGCGGCCACGGTCAGCGCCGGGTTGACCGCCGCGGAGGACGGGAAGAAGCTGGAGTCCATCACAAACAGGTTGTCGTGGTCCCAGGCCCTGCAGAAAGGGTCCAGCGCCGAGGTCTGCGGGTCATTGCCAAAGCGAATGGTTCCGCACTGGTGCGACACCACGTCGGTCCCGAAAGGCGCGGACAGCACCACCGGGTAGCCGGTGGCGCGCAGTATGGATTTGCACTTGGCCACCCAGCGCCTGTGGGTTTGCAAGTTGCTGCGGTGCCAGTGCAGGTTGATGGCGCCATCCGGGCGCAGGGTCACGCGACTTTCGGGATGCGGCAGGTCCTCGCTCTGCGCATACCAGTCCACGCTGCGCTGCGCCAGCGCGTGGCGGATGAAGCGGGGCACATGGCCCAGGGCGCCGCGCAGCATGGGCTCCTTGATCTTGCCCAGCAGCTGCAGGCTGCCCAGCGGGGTGTCGCCCTCGCCTTCGCCGAAGTAGTAGTCGTGCACCGCCAGCGTCTTGGGAAAATGGGTGGTGTTGATCTTCCAGGGGTGCACCGCCATCAGTGCGCTGGTGTTGTGCGTCATGTAGTGGCGCCCGACCACGTCGGAGCTGTTGGCCAGGCCGCGCGGGTTGTGCGCATTGGCCGAGCGCAGCAGCAGCGCTGCCGAGTTGATGGCACCGGCGCTCAGCACAAAGGTGTTGGCAACGATGCGCTGGCGCACGCCGCCCACCACCACCACGGCCGCGACGATGCGCCGACCCGTGGCATCGGTCTCCAGCGTTTCCACCAACGCATCGGTCATGAGTTCCACATTGGCGCTGCGGCAAGCGGGCTGGATCAGACGGGTTTCGGCATCGCCCTTGGCATTGATCTGGCAGGGAAAGGCATCGCAATTGGCGCAGCGCTGGCAACGGCCACCGGGGCCGAAATCCACCGCACTGGGCATGGGAAACGGTTGCAGACCCTGCGCGCGCAAGCGCTGTGCGATGGCATCAATCACCGGCTCATGCGGAATGGGCGGGTGCGCATAGCCACTGGAGCGGGGCGGCTCCGATGGGTCGGCCCCTGCCTGGCCGCGCACGCCAAACAGCTGCTCGGCTTTGCCGTACCAGGGCTCCAGGTCCTGGTAGCCAATCGGCCATGCGGGTGAGACGCCTTCGGGGTGCCGGACTTCCTCGAAATCGCGCGCACGGAAGCGGAACATGGCGGTGCCATAGAACTTGGTGCTGCCGCCCACGAAATAGAACATGCCGGGCCGGAACGGCCGCTCGTCCGCCCACCAGGTTTCACTGGTGTGGTAGCGGTGCTCGCAGAACACCGCCACCGGGTCCCAGTTCTGCGGCTCGCGCGGCAGGGTCGGGCCGCGCTCCAGAATCAGCACCTTGGCATTGCTGCCGGCCAGCTGCAGCGCCACTGCGCCGCCGCCCACACCGGACCCCACAATGACCACGTCATAAGCCTTCATGGCACGTCTTTCAGGCAATCAGTGTTTCGGACTTGGCGTCAAAGCACACCAGCTTGGTCAGGTCCACGGTGAACTGGGTCTCCTTGCCTATGCCCAGGGCAACGTCCGGGTCCAGGGTGGCTGTGAACTCATGTCCGCCGAAGTTCAACAGCGCCAGTGTCTCCGCGCCGGTCGGTTCTGTCACTTCGATCTTTGCGGTAAAGGCACGCTGCAGTTCCTTGTGGACCAGGTGCGGCGTGGGCAGGTTGATGGTCTCGGGGCGTATGCCGGCAATCACGTCCTGGCCCAGGTAGGGGCGCAGATAGGAGAACTGCTCGGACAGGGGCAGACTGATCTTCTGCGCGTCGCCCGTCTGGAACTCCAGCGCGACGACGCCGGCCTGCTCTGCCACGCGCGCCTTGGCCAGGTTCATGCGCGGCGAGCCCATAAAGCCTGCGACAAAGGTATTGGCCGGGCGGTTGTAAACCTCGTGGGGTGTGCCCAATTGCTGCACCACGCCGCCCTTCATCACGGCGATGCGGGTGGCCAGCGTCATGGCCTCGATCTGGTCATGCGTGACGTAGACGATGGTGGACTTCAGTCGCTGGTGCAGCTTCTTGATTTCGGTGCGCATGTCCAGCCGCAGTTGCGCATCCAGGTTGGACAGCGGCTCGTCAAACAAGTAGAGCTTGGGCTCGCGCGCCAGTGCACGCCCGATGGCCACACGCTGGCGCTGACCGCCCGAGAGCTGGCGCGGCTTGCGCTCCAGCAGATGCTCGATCTGCAGCAGCCGGGCCACGCTCTGGACCCGCTCGGCACGCACCGACTTGTCGACCTTGCGCATCTCCAGCGGGAACTGGATGTTCTGCGCCACGGTCATGTTGGGGTACAGCGCATAGGACTGGAACACCATGGAGATGTCGCGCTCAGCCGGGGCCACGTGGGTGATGTCCTTGCCGGCCAGCTTGAGCAGTCCGCCGGTGGGCTCTTCCAGCCCGGCAATGATGTTCATCAGCGTGCTCTTGCCGCAGCCGCTGGGGCCGACCAGCACCAGGAACTCACCGTCCTGCAGCGAGATCGACACGTCGTGAAGAATGTGGACCGGTCCGAAGCTTTTTTGGATGCTGACCAGATCGAGTGAAGCCATGTGTTACCCCTTGACGGAACCGGCCATCAGGCCGCGAACAAAATATTTACCAGAGACCAGATACACCACCAGGGTAGGTATGGCCGCGATGAAGGCGCCAGCGAAATGCACGTTGTATTCCTTGACGCCAGTGGAACTGCTCACCAGGTTGTTGAGTGCCACGGTCAACGGGAAGGACGTGAAGTCGCTGAAGGACGCGCCAAACAGGAACTCGTTCCAGATGTTGGTGAACTGCCAGATCACGGTGACCACAATGATGGGCGCGCTGTTGGGCAGCAGGATGCGGTGCAGCACACCAAAGAAGCCGGCGCCATCCATGCGGGCCGAGCGGATCAGCTCATGCGGAAAGGCCGCGTAGTAGTTGCGGAAGAACAGCGTGGTAAAGCCGATGCCATAGACCACGTTGACGAAGATCAGCCCCTTCACGGTACCGGCCAGGCCCAGCATGCCCAGCGTCTTGGCCATGGGAATGAGCACGATCTGGAACGGAATGAACACCGAGAACAGCATGGCCGCAAACAGCGCGTCGGCAAACTTGAAGCGGAACTGCGTCAAGATGTAGCCATTGAGCGCGCCGATCAGCGTTGAGATGACCACGGCCGGGATCACCAGCAGGAAGGAGTTGATGAAGTAGGGCTTGAGGCCCGTGGCCTGCACCCCGATCTGCGACTTGCTCCAGGCCATGAGCCAGGGCTCCACCGTCCACTGCACGGGCAGCGCCATCAGGTCGCCACTGCGGATTTCGTCGAGTGGCTTGAGCGAGTTCACCACCATCACATACACCGGCATGATGAAGGCAAACGCGGTGATGGCCAGGACCAGGTACAGCGCGGCGCGTGCGACCTGCTGAAAAAGCGTCTTATCCATGGTGGACCTTTCGCAGTTCGCTGTAGAGGTAAGGCAGCACCACCACGGCAATGCCCAACAGCATGAGCACCGAGCTGGCAGCGCCCACCGCCATCTCGTTGCGGGTGAAGGTGTATTGGTACATGAAGACCGAGGGCAACCAGGTGGAACGACCGGGCCCGCCGTTGGTCAGCGCGATGACCAGGTCGTAGGACTTGATGGCCATGTGCGCCAGGATCACGAAGGCCGAGATGAACACCGGCCCGAGTTGCGGAATGATGATGCGGTGGTAGATCTGCCAGGCCTTGGCGCCGTCCAGACGCGCGGCATTGACCTGCTCGCTGTCCACGCCGCGCAAGCCAGCCAAAAACATGGCCATGACAAAGCCTGTGGTCTGCCAGACAGCGGCAATCACCACGCAGTAGATGGCCATATCGGAGTCCTTGATCCAGCCGAAAGAGAAGTTGGCGAATCCCAAGGTGTGCAGTGTGTGCTCCAGCCCCACACCGGGGTCCAGCAGCCACTTCCAGGCGGTGCCGGTCACGATGAAGGACAGCGCCATGGGGTAGAGAAAGATGGACCGGAAGGCACTCTCGGCGCGTATCTTCTGATCGATCAGGATGGCCAGGCTCAGGCCCAGTGCCATGGCAATCAGGATGTACAGGCTGGCGAAGATCCACAGGTTGCCCAGCGCCACGCTCCAGTTTTCCAGCCCGAAGAGCCGCGTGTAGGCAGCCGTTCCGTTCCACTCCAGCACGGGCAATATGGTCGATGGCGTGAACGACAGGTACACCGTGAACATGATGTAACCGTAGACGCACACCAGCACCAGAAAGGCGCTGGGCGTGATCAGCAGCTTGGGTAGCCAACCAGCTTTCATTTGAATATCTCCATGTGTTTGCAGACCAGCGCCGGGCAGGGCCGCAGCCCCACCCGTGCGCGGCAACCGTGCGGCTTAGTTCTTGGCAGCCGATGCCATTTCGGCAGCAGCCTTCTTGGAGTCGATCTGGCCGTTGAACTGGCGTGTGATCACGTCGTAGAACGCGTTCTTGATGGACGCGGGAACAGCGTGGCCGTGTGCCATGGAGCCCACCAGGTGGTCGGACTTGTTGGCTTCTGCCAGATCCTTGATGGCCTTCTTGCCGCAGGCATCAAAGGCGGTGTCGGGCACATCGGTGCGTGCCGGGGCCGAACCCTTGACCACGTTGAAGGCGGACTGGAAGCCCGGCTCCAGGATGGCGGTGGCCAGCTTGTTCTGCGCAGAGACCTTGTCAGCACCCACCTTGAAGAGGGCAAACTGGTCGGCATTGAAGGAGACTATGCCTTGGGTGCCCGGTGTACGGAAGCAGGTAAAGTCTTTCATGGCCACTTTCTTGGCGCCCACAAACTCGCCCTTGGCCCAGTCGCCCATCATCTGGAAACCAGCCTTGCCGCTGATCACCATGCCACTGGCGACGTTCCAGTCACGCCCCGAGAAATCCTTGTCCACGTATTTGCGCAGCTGCGTCATGCGGTCGAAGGACTTGACCATGGTGTCGGAATTCAGGGCCTTGGAGTCCAGATCAATGAAGGCCTTCTTGTAGAAGTCCAAACCACCGGTGGCCAGCACCACGCCGTCAAACACAGTGGCTTCCTGCCAGGGCTGGCCGCCATGGGCCAGACCGATGAAACCGGCCTTCTGCACCTTGTCCAGCGCTGCAATGAACTCCTCCCAGGTCTTGGGCTCGGCGGTCACACCCGCCTTGGCCAGCACTTCCTTGTTGGCCCAGACCCAGTTGGTGGAGTGCACGTTGACAGGAGCGGCCACCCACTTGCCGTTGTACTTGGAGAAGCGTTGCAGCGCCTGCGGAACCGTCTTGTCCCAGCCCTCCTTGGCTGCGATCGCATTCAAGTCGGACAGCACGCCCTGCTTGGCCCAGTCCTGGATGTCAAAGCCCAGCATCTGCACGGCAGTGGGCGGGTTGCCGGCGGTCACGCGGGCGCGCACTGCAGTCATGGCCTGCTCGCCACCGCCACCGGCCACCGGCATGTCGTTCCACTTCACGCCTTGCTTCTCCAGGTTGCTCTTGAGCACACCCAACGCTGCGGCCTCACCGCCCGAAGTCCACCAGTGCAGGACTTCCACAGACTCCTCGGCCATCACCGGTGCCGCAAATGCTGCGGCAATCAACATACCCAATACTTGCTTTTTCATGCGATATCTCCTGTCAGTTTTTGAATGTGCGACGCCACTGAAGCGCACGCTGAGTTGCCACATCGTGGCGTTACCCACCTGGGCCCCTGCGGGTCCGGGTGAATCCGGTTGCATCAGCGCGGCACGTACCAGTCGGTACGCGCACCCAGATGCATTTGAAGGGTCTTGGTCTCGGTGTAGTCCTCGGTCGCAAAGCGGCCCAGCTCACGGCCTATGCCGCTCTCGCGGTAACCGCCGAACGGCAGCTCGGCATGGCCTTCCAGAAAGGTGTTGACCCAGATGGTTCCGGCCTTGATGCGCCGGGCCGCAGTCATGCAGGTGCTGAAATCCTGGCTCCACACCGCGGCCGACAGACCGTAGAGGGTGCTGTTGGCCAGCGCCACGGCTTCGTCCAGATCCTTGAAGGTGAGCACCGCCAGCACCGGGCCGAACACCTCTTCCCTGGCAATGGCCATGCCAGAGGTCACACCGGTGACGACCGTGGGCTCGATGAACATGCCACGACCCTGTATGCGCGCGCCGCCCAGCGCCACGTTGGCGCCGGCGGACTGGGCCGCTGCGACGTGGTGCAGGATGGTCTCCATCTGCTTTTCGGTGGTGATGGCACCGACCTGCACGCCGCTGATGAGCGGGTCACCGACCTTGACGTGGCGGGAGCGCTCGATGACGGCGGCGCTGAAGTCCTTGGCGATGGATTCCTGCACCAGGATGCGGCTGCCGCTGTTGCAGCATTGACCGGCGTTGAAGTAGATGCCGTACACGGCGGCATCCACTGCGGCGTCCCAATCGCAGTCGGCAAAGATGATCTGCGGGTTCTTGCCACCCAGCTCCATCGACACCTTCTTGAGTGTGGCCGCCGACTTGGCCACGGCCGCCTTGCCCACGGCGGTAGAGCCGGTGAACGACAGCATGTCCACATCCGGGTGCGTGACCATCACGTCACCCACCACGCTGCCACGGCCCACCAGGATGTTCACCGCGCCTGCGGGCACACCAGCGTCGAGCAGGATCTGGCCCAGCATCACCGTGGTCCCGGAAGTCACTTCGGCCGGTTTCACCACCGCGGTACAACCGGCGGCCAGGGCAAACGGCAGCTTCTGGCTGACGATGAGGAACGGAAAGTTCCAGGGCGTGATCACACTCACCACCCCGATGGGGTCGCGCAGCACCACACCCAGGGTGTTCTCGCCCAGGGTGTTGTAGCTGTCGCCGTGCAGATTGCGCGCCAGCGTGGCAGCGTATTGCCACAGGTCGGCAGACCCTTCGATCTCGGCCAGAGCCTGGGCCAGGGGTTTGCCGTTTTCCAGCGTTTCCATTTCGGCCAGGGCGTGCTTGCGCTCCAGGATCAGGTCGGCTACCCGGCGCAGGATGCGGGCGCGCTCGGCGCCCTTCATGCGCGGCCAGGTGCCGTGGTCAAACGCCTTGCGCGCGGCAGCAATGGCGCGCTCTGCGTCGGCCACACCGGCCTGGGCATAGACGGCGACCAACTGGTCGTGCGCGGGGGACTTGCGTTCCAGGGTGCTGCCATCAGCGGCGTCAGACCATTGGCCGTCGATCAGCAGCTTGCCCTGGAACACGGGGCGATCGGTCAGGGTATTTGCGGTAAGGGGGGTGGACATGGTGCTATTTCCTGTTGCGGTGATTGGCGGATCAGCGGCCGGCGTAGGCGGCCTTGCGTTTTTCGGTGAAGCTGCGGATGCCTTCCTTGGCATCCTCGGTGCTGGCGGCCAGCGCGCCGGCCATGGCTTCGAGCACGGCGTCCCGGTCTTCGCCGGTGGCGGCGTTGACCAGTTGTTTGGTCAGTTGCAGCGAAATGGGGGCCTTGGTGGCCATGTCGGCGGCCAGCGCCTGCGCGCGCGCCATGAGCGCGTCGGCCTCCACCACTTCGTGCACCAGCCCGGCCTGCAGGGCCTGGCCGGCCGACAGGCGCTGGCCGCTGAGGGCCAGGTACTTGGTGTGGCTGCCACCTATGAGGCGCACCATGCGCTGCGAGCCGGACCAGCCCGGGCAGGTGGCGATGGATGCCTCGGGTAGCGCATATTGGGCGCCGGTCGTGGCGACGCGGATGTCGGCACTGATGGCCAACTCCAGTCCGCCGCCAAAGGCGTGGCCGTTGATGGCGGCAATGACCGGCTGGCGCAGCCGAGCCCACTGGTCGAACACCTGGTGCCCGCGCTTGACCCACTGGCGCCACATGTCCAGCGGTTCCAGCGCGGCCCATTGCGTGATGTCGGCACCCACGCAAAAGGCACGGCTACCGGCGCCAGTGAGGATGACCACGCGGATGTCGCGGTCCGCATCAATGGCCCGCGCATGCGCTTCCAGTTCATCCAGCATGTCCGGGGTCAGGGTGTTGAGCTTGGGTTCGCGGTTCAGGGTGACGATGGCCACCGCGCCGACGCGCTCCAGCAAAGTCCAGGTGTGTGTCATGCGTTACTTCCCGGGTTGGAGTTGCAGGCCCATGGGGGCATCGGTGAAGAGGGCCGCATCCATCACTTTCAGCGCAGGGCTCACGCGCAGTGCGACCTCGGACTGGTCCAGCACGTCGCGCTGCAGGTCCACGCCCGGCGCGATTTCGGTCACCGTCAGCCCGTCTTCTTCCAGGCGGATGACGCAGCGCTCGGTGACATAGGTGACATGCTGAAGGCGCTGGCGCCCCACCACACCGCTGAAGGTGATGTGCTCGCCCTTGCGCACGAACTTGCGCGTCTTGCCCTCTTTGAGAATGGTCAGCTTGCCGCTGCCTACTTCCAGTTGGGCGCCCGCGGTAAAGAAGCCCGAGAACACGATGTTGCGGGCGTGTGCCGTGATGTCCACAAAACCACCGCAACCTGCCGTGAGATAGGGTTTGGCGCCCAGCTTGGAGACATTGACGCTGCCGTTTTCATCCACCTGCAAAAAGGACAGCAAGGTGGTGTCAAAGCCTGCGCCCTGGAAGTAGGTGAACTGGTTGCTGGAGGCCATGATGGCATCCGCATTGGAGGCGCAGCCAAAGGCAAAGCCCAGCAGCGGCATGCCGCCCACGGCGCCCTGCTCGATGGCCCAGGTCACGGCGCCGTGCAGGCCCTCCTCCAGCAGGATGCGCGGCACGTTGGCGGAGATGCCAAAGCCCAGGTTCACGGCGGTGCCGTCCCGGAGTTCCAGCGCGGCGCGGCGTGCGATGACTTTCTCGGCGCTGAAGGGCTGAATCTCGAAGGTACTCAGCGGCTGCAGTATTTCGCCGCTGATGGCGGGGTCGTACACCGTCTGCGTGGTCTGCCACTGATCGGGGTCCACCACGATGTAGTCCACCAGATTGCAGGGAACATGCACGTCGTGCGGACGCAGGCTGCCTTCCTTGACTACGCGCTTGACCTGGGCGATCACGACGCCGCCGTTGTTGCGGGCAGCCAGCGCCTGATCCAGGCCGCCCAGCAGCGCGCCTTCGTGCTCGTAGGTGAGGTTGCCTTTTTCATCGGCCGTGGTGGCGCGGATGATGGCGACGCGCGGGACGATGGCCGGGAAGTAGAGCCAATCCTGACCATCGAAGTGTTCCCTGCGTACCACCGGGCTCGCGGCGGCCTTCTCGTTCATGGCGCAGCCTTGCTGGGCCGGGTCCACAAAGGTACCCACGCCCACCTGCGTGAGCACGCCCGGACGACGCGCGGCGGCGTCGCGGTGCATGTCAAACAGGATGCCGCTGGGGATGTTGTAGGCCGCGATCTGGTTGTCGACAATCATTTTCCAGATGGCGGGCATGGGCAGCGAAGACGGTCCGCTGGGGTAGGAACCGGCCAGGATGCGGCTGAGCAGACCGGGTTTTGCAATGTGGTCTATGCCCTTGATGCCGTACATGTCGCCCGCAGCAATCGGGTTGAGCGTGGTGATATTGCGCGGCGCGCCCTCTTCGTCAAAACGCTCGCCAATGCCCTGGAGGACCCGATCCGGGCAGCCCAGGCCACTACTGGAGCTGATGCTGACCACATCGTTGTCATGTATCAGGGCGGCAGCCTGACGCGCGGAGATGACTTTGTTTCTCATGGCTGTGTTCATTCGATCGTGAGAGGGAGGACGCTCTGGCGGCTGCCGGTCTTGCAGGCGTCGAGCACGGCGAGCGCGCCCGCCAGCGACTTGACGCCATCCAGCGCCGTGGCCGCAGGCGCGCCGCGGCCCAACATGGCTTCGCAGAAAGCCGCCACACCACGTGCATACAGGCTTTGGTGGTCGATGGCGATGACCTGTTCGCCCTCGGCATTGCGCAGGATGACTTCGCCCACGGGTTGCTGGGTCATGACATTGCGTCCTATGAGCGACCCTGCTTCGCCGTGGTATTCCACACCAGTGCCAGCGTGCTTGACGGTGAACGCGTCGTGTACCTGCGCCAGCACGCCGTTGGCAAAGCGCAGCACGGCCATGGCACCGTCTTCCAGTCCCTGTTTGGCCATGGCGGCGGACTGGGACATGCCCACGACCTCCACCAGCTCGCTGTCCAGTGTGAAACGCAGGGTATCGATGTCATGCACCGTGATGTCCAGAATGACACCACCACCTGCCTGGGGCTTGTCCAGACGCCATCCCTGCAGGTGCGGCGGCAGATACACCGCGTGGAACACGCGCGCGAACAGAAGCTGGCCAATGGCGCCTTGGCGGATCAGCTCACGCATCTTGCGGTGGGTGGCGGCGTTGCGCAGGTGGTGGTTGGTGGCCATCACGACGCCCGCCTGCTGGCAGGCCCGCACCATGATCAGTGCATCTTCCGTGCTCAGCGCCAGAGGCTTTTCACACAACACGTGTTTGCCTGCCGCCGCTGCGGCCAGAACCTGGTCGCGGTGCAGCTCGTTGGTAGTGCTGATGTAGACCGCATGTACGTCCGGGTCGGCCAGCAATGCGTCCAAGGAACTGTAGGCGCGCGGTATGCCCAGGTCGTGCGCAAACTGTTCGGCGCGCGCCTGCTGGCTGCTCATCACCGCCTGAACGGTGTGACCACTTTGGGCACGGATGGCATCGACCATGTACTGGCGGGCGATGGTGCTTGCGCCCATGAGGCCCCAGCCGGTAGTAGCTACTTGTTGGTTCATTTTGCTTTTTGCCGTATGCTTATTGGAACGTTGCAACAGATGAATTATTGGAACGTTCCAAAGCATTTGACAAGTGTTAATTCAAGAACCTAGGGAAAACACCAATCCGCCATGGCTACCAGACCACCGAGCACGCGCACCATCACCATCGTCGATGTGGCTGCCGAAGCCAATGTTTCCAAGTCCACCGTCTCCCTGGTGCTCAAGGGCAGCCCTCTGATCAAGGGTGAGACGGCAGACCGTGTCAAGGAGGCGGCACAGAGGCTGGGCTACGTTTACAACCGGCGCGCCGGGGAACTGCGCGGCAACGCGTCCAACGCCATTGGCGTGGTCATCAATGATCTGATGAACCCCTTCTTTGCCGAGATCCTGGTGGGCATAGAACGCAAGCTGGTGGAAGCCGGTTATGTGGTTCTCATGGCGCATACGCGGGAAGACGTTGTGCTGCAGGACAAAGTGCTGCAATCCATGCGTGAGCAGCATGCCGCCGGGATCATGCTGTGTCCGGCACTCAACACGCCGCGCTCCATTCTGAAAACCGTCCAGAGCTGGGGCATCCCGCTGACCGTGTTTGTGCGCAATCTGGGGCCTGGAAGCTACGACTTTGCCGGCGGGGACAGCGAGCGCGGCGTCTACCTGGCCACCACCCACCTGATCGAGGCCGGGCACAAACGCATCGGCTTTCTGGGTGGCCAGAACGGCGTGGTGTTTACGCAGCGACTGTCCGGCTACAAGCAGGCGCTACAGGCCCATGGCATGGAATTCAAAGAGGAGTTGGTCATCCATGCCAACCCCAACCGGGAGGGCGGCCACCAGGCCATGAACGCCTTGCTGGCCGTCACCCCACCCGTTACCGCAGCGGTGGGCTACAACGACATCGTGGCCTTTGGCGCTTTGTCGGCACTAGGCGAAAAAGGACTGCGGGCCGGCTCCGATATCGCCCTGTTCGGCTTCGACAACGTGCTCGACTCCGCCCACTCCAATCCCCCCTTGAGCACGGTGGACATACGTCCCAGCGAGCTGGGCGAACAGGCCGCCGCCATCCTGCTGCAGCGTATTCAGAATCCGAATGCCAAGCGCATGATCTACACCTCGGCTCCGGAGCTGGTGATTCGCCAGACCGGCTGAACAAAGGGGTGTGGTCCAGCGGCCCAAAGCGGACCATTTGGGCGATAGCCCCAGTCGCTTTACACCATTGACACGAACAATTAGCACTCTCTATACAGGAGTGCTAATATCATGCCGTGAACACAAGGAGTTCTGCCATGACTGCTTCCCTGACCGTCCCAACCAACGCACTTTCGGTGGCCAATCCCTGGTCGCTGGTGCCGCCGTTGGGCAATCTGGATGCCTATATCTCTGCGGCCAACCGCCTGCCTATGCTCACTCTGGAAGAAGAGCAGGAATACGCACGCAAGTTCAAGCAGGACAACGATCTCGAAGCCGCCGGAAAACTGGTGCTCTCGCACCTGCGTCTGGTGGTTTCCGTATCCCGTCAGTACCTGGGCTACGGACTGCCCCACGGCGACCTGATCCAGGAAGGCAATGTGGGCCTGATGAAGGCGGTCAAGCGTTTTGACCCCGATCAAGGCGTGCGCTTGGTGAGCTATGCCATGCACTGGATCAAGGCCGAAATTCACGAATACATCCTGAAAAACTGGCGCATGGTCAAGGTAGCCACCACCAAGGCCCAGCGTAAGCTGTTTTTCAATCTGCGCTCCATGAAGCAACGTTTCAAGAGCGACGACGCTGCGGCCGACCTGGGCACCCATCGCGACACACTGAACCCCGAGCAGATCGACGCGATGGCGCGCGAGCTCAACGTCAAGCCGGAAGAAGTGATCGAGATGGAAACGCGGCTTTCCGGCGGTGACGTGTTGCTGGACCCCAGCCCGTCTGACGACGGTGAAGACGCCTTTGGCCCGATCGCTTACCTGACCGACACCAACCACGAGCCGGTGGCCATGATCGAAGCGCGTCAGCGCGACATTCTGGCAACCGACGGCATTGCCACGGCACTCAGCAGCCTGGATGCACGCAGCCGCCGCATCGTGGAAGAGCGCTGGCTCAAGGTCAATGACGACAACTCCGGCGGTATGACACTGCACGACCTGGCCGCCGAATACGGTGTCAGTGCCGAGCGCATTCGCCAGATCGAGGTTGCGGCCATGAAGAAGATGAAGACGGCGCTGGCCGCCTACGCCTGATCACCTAGCAACATAAAACAAAGCCCCCGCAGCCCTGAACTGCGGGGGCTTTTTTTGTTCATGCCCTGCGCGTTTACGCGCCTTTGAGCAGGGTCTGGATGTCCTTGATCACCGCATCCTTGGGGCTGCCGTAGCGAGAGAATAAACGCAGTTGCCCTTTGGGGTCGTAAATGTAGCTGCCAGCCGAGTGGTCCATGCTGTAGCTGGTGGGCGTCTTGCCTTCCACCTTCTTGTAGTACACCTTGAAGTCCTTGGCTACTTGCTCCAGCTTCTGGGGCGGCGCGTAGAGAGCCAGGAAGGTCGGATCAAAGTTTTCCATGTAGGCTTTGAGCAGTTCCGGGGTATCGCGTTCGGGATCAACCGACACAAACAGCACCTGCAGCTTGTCGCCATCGGCGCCCAGCGCCTTTTTGACCTCGGCCATGTCGGCCATGGTGGTGGGGCACACGTCGGGACATTGGGTATAGCCAAAGAACATCACCACCACCTTGCCGCTGAAGTCCGTCAGGTGGCGCAACTTGCCGTTGTGGTCGTTCAACTCGAAAGCTTTGGCGTAATCGGCGCCGGTGACATCCACCGCGGAGAAGGAAGGTTTGGACTCGAAGCAGCCCCCCAGCAGCACGCTGGTAGCAAGAAGGGTTGCAGCGGCCAGGCGCTGCAGGGTTTGGCGTATATGGGTCATAGAGCCGTCAATCAAAGCAGATAGTGGTCCAATAGTAGCGCCGCGAACAGGGCGCTCAGGTGGATCAGGGAAAAACGGAAGGTCTTGCGCGCCAGCTCATCCGAATAATTGCGCAGCAACTTCCAGCCATACCAGCAAAAGCCCACGCTCAACGCCACGGCCACGGCCAAGTACAGCCAGGAGCTCATGCCGTAGACAAATGGGAGCAGACAGGCCGCAAACAACACAAAGGTGTAAAGCAGGATGTGCAAGCGGGTGAATTCGCTGCCGTGTGTGACCGGCAGCATGGGCAATCCGGACTTGCGATAGTCTTCCACGCGGTACAGCGCCAGGGCCCAGAAATGCGGTGGCGTCCACAAAAAGATGATGAGAAACAGGATGATGGCTTCGGGCCCTACGTCACCCGTCATGGCAGCCCAACCCAGCACCGGCGGCATGGCACCAGAAGCGCCGCCGATCACGATGTTCTGCGGCGTCAGCGGCTTGAGAATGACGGTGTAGACGACCGCGTACCCGACAAAGGTGGCAAAGGTCAGCCACATGGTCAGCGGGTTCACCCATAAGTACAACAACGTTGAACCCGCGATGCACAGGATGGCGGAGAACACCAATGTTTGCGTGTCACTCAACTGCCCGCGCGCCGTGGGCCGCCAGGAGGTGCGTTTCATCTTGGCATCGATTCCTTTTTCCACGATGCAGTTGAAGGCGGCAGCAGCTCCCGCCACCAGATAGATTCCCAGACAAGCCATTGCCGCCACGCCGACCTGTGCTGCACTGGGAACACCAGGAACAGCCAGCACCATGCCGATGAGCGCGCAAAACACAATGAGCTGAATCACGCGGGGTTTGGTCAGCGCATGGAACTGGCGCAGCACCGTCATATTGATCATGTAGAAGTTCGCAATCATTCAGTCACCTTTGCCTTGCACAGCGCAAGCATCCACACCAGCGCAGCCACCATGCCGGCGGCTCCACCGGTATGCAAAATGGCGGCCGCCATGGGCCAGCCCAGCACCACATTGCTCAATCCCGTGGCCAGTTGCAACAAGACCAAAGCCCCCAGCCAGCGGGCTGGTCTTTGCAACAGATCGTCTTTGCGCAGCCACCACGCCAGTGTGGTCAGAGCCAGTGCGGTGACCATGGCCAACAGGCGATGGGCCACGTGTATCGCAGTCATGGCCTGAAAGCTCAGGACGGTACCATCGGCGCTTTCGCCCAGCGGGCGCCAGATTTCAAAGCCACGCGCAAAGTCCATGGTCGGCCACCACTGTCCCTGGCAGCGTGGAAACTCGCTGCAGGCCAGCACGGCATAGTTGGTGCTGACCCAGGCGCCTGATGCCGCTTGAAGCACCAGTAGCGCGAGTGCTGCCGCGATCCATCGCGGCGCCACGGACGGTGCGGTGCGCGGACCGGAAGTCGACATGGCCGCGCCTTGCAGCGTCAGCAGTGCCAACAGGAAATAGGCTCCCAGCAAATGCAGGCTGACAATGGCGGGAAAGAGCTTCATGGTCACAGTAAGCGCGCCAAAGGCACCTTGCACACAGACCCAGACAAAGGTGAATGTAGGCAACCAATCTGCCCATGCAATGCGACGCTTCGCCCGTCGGATGGACATCCAGGACATGACCATCAGCACTGTGATGAGTGCACCTACCGCCGTGGCCAGATAGCGGTGCACCATCTCGACCCAGGCCTTGGACACGGTGACCGGCCCGCTGGGCATTTCGGTCTGTGCAGCATGGATGGGCGCATGTGCGGCCAAAGGACTCGCTTCACCGTAACAGCCCGGCCAATCGGGACAACCCAGCCCGCTGTCGGTGAGTCGGGTAAATGCGCCAAACAGGATCAGATCCAGCGTGAGAAACAGCGTCACCAGGGTCAAGGCGCGCAGCCGTGCTCGGGGAGCGGCTTGCTGGTGACGCAAACCAATCCAGGCGACTGGCGCCAGTGCCAGTAGCAGACCCAGGATCAGGATGGGCAATACCGGCGCAAGGTTGTAGAGCGGAACCGCCATGGGATTCAGGGACGACCAGCCTTGTCCCAACCTTCGGAACCGCGCATCAAACGTTCCAGGTCCTTCTTGATCTTAGGCGCAGTTTTCAGGTCCACTTCAGGGGCGAAGCGCATCATCCAGTTGCCCATGGGATCCACCACGTAAAGATGGTCTTCCAGCTGGGCGCCAGCTTGCGGAGCCAACCATTGCGCCAAGGCGGCCTTGGGGACGCGTATCACCGTGGCGCTGCGCAAGGCGGGCTGCAGTGTGTCTGCAACCGGTGCTTCATCGTCCACCAGCCAGACCCAGTCCACGCGGTCCTTGTCCTTGCCCAGACCTTCGCGCAATTGCCGTTGGAAATACAGGCGGTTGGTGCAGGCGGCATCGCACGCGCCGCCTGCCACGCTGACCAACAACCATTGGTCCTTGAGCGTGCGCAGATTGACCGGCTTGCCGTCCAGTGAGGTTCCCATCACGTCAGGCAGTGGCCTTTGCGGGTCGATCAGTTCGCCGTAATTGCGACGGCCGTCGGGACGCACCACGTAATAGGTGAAATAGGAAGCGACTACCGGTGCGGCACAGATCAGAAACACCAAGGCCATCTTCCAGCGCCCCACCCGGGTACGCGCAGCTGGATCAGCGGCAATCTCGGACGGTGTGGGCATGGAGTACACGGTCAGGCCCAGAGGCTGGTCTTCTTGCGGACTATCACTATGCATGAGGCTTCGAATCCTTGGAGCGGAAGTAAAGAGGTTTGAGAAACTGGAACCAGAGATACAGCAAGGCCATCAAGGCGGCCATACCAAACCACTGCAGGGCATAGCCGTAATGCTTTTCTACCCCTAGATTGACTGCGGGCCAGACGCGTTGCAATCCTTCGCTGCCGGGCCCCGTCTGAACCAATGTCACGGAAAGAAGCGGCAAACGGGTTTGTGCCCGGTACTGCTCCATGTTCAGATTCTGCCGTATCGGGGTCGTGGCGGGGCTGCCAAGCTCGAATAGCTTGCTGGGGGGCGGGGCAACCCGCCCTTCCACCGTCACCCAGCCGGCTGGTGTTTGCACCGCTGGCAGGGCGTCGCGTTGCTCAAAGTTGCGTGGGGCCCAGCCCCGCTGCACCACAATGGCCTGCTTGTCACCGTCCAGCATCAAGGGAGTGAGGACGAAAAAGCCCACCTTGCCATCCATTTGCCGGTTGTCCAGATAGACGGTCTGATCGGCCATCCAGTGCCCGCGCAGCTGCGCGTGCTCATGAATCAATACGCTTGGATCCGGGCTTGCAAGCAGTGTGGGCGTATCCAGGTAGTGCTTGGCACCTTGCGCATCCATGCTGGCCTGCAATGCCTCCTTTTCGGCCGCCCTGTGCAATTGCCAGCGCCCCAGGGAGCCGGTCACGCCGATGCCGACAACGGTGGCCAGTGTGATCCAGAAAAACCGCAGCCTGCTATTCACGGGATAATCGCCAGCATGTCATACCTTGTTGCACTGGTCTTTCTGGCCATTATTGCCAGCCTTGCGGCAGCGCTATTCTTCATGCTCCGAGGTGGAAGCCAGAATCCTGCGGACAAATCCAAACGCATGGCACGTGCCTTGGCGCTGCGGGTGGGCTT
The DNA here is from genome assembly GCF_038784515.1 of Rhodoferax sp. GW822-FHT02A01. Lineage (NCBI taxonomy): Bacteria > Pseudomonadati > Pseudomonadota > Betaproteobacteria > Burkholderiales > Comamonadaceae > Rhodoferax > Rhodoferax sp. GW822-FHT02A01. The sequence goes on along the minus strand of NZ_CP152376.1, from coordinate 2,593,448 downwards.
CTCGGTGCTGTTGTTCCTGTGCATTCTGCTGGCCTGGATGATGGGCTGGATCCATCCTACAGGCATACAGAGCGGGCAATAGAACTGTTGAGCAAGTGAAGGGACACCAATCAAAAAGGCACCGCGCGCGGTGCCTTTTTTTGGGGAGCTGCTGGACTTAGAGCCAATACACCAGAACATACAGTCCCAGCCAGACCACGTCCACGAAGTGCCAGTACCAGGCCGCCCCCTCAAAACCGAAATGGTTGTCGGCGCTGAAGTGACCCTTTTGCAAACGCAGGGTGATGAACAGCAGCATCAACATGCCCACCAGAACGTGGAAACCGTGAAAGCCAGTCAGCATGAAGAAGGTGGAGCCGTACACGCCGGAGCTGAGCTTGAGGTTCAGCTCAGTATAGGCATGGTGGTATTCATAACCCTGAACGCACAGGAACGTGATACCCAGCAATACCGTCATCCACATAAAGCCGATGGTCTTGCTGCGCTTGCCAGCCAGCAAGGCATGGTGTGCAATGGTCAAGGTAACGCCCGAGCTCAGCAGCAAGGCCGTGTTGATGGTGGGCAGGGGCCAAGGGCCCATGGTGGTGAAGGGTTCCACAGTTCCTGCAGGAGAGGCTGTCACGCCGGCAGCCAAGCTGGGCCAGACCGCCTTGAAGCCGGGCCAGAGCATGGAGTTGTCCAGGCTTCCCAGCGCAGGCACCGAGTGCGAACGGGCCCACCACAGTGCAGTGAAGAAGGCGCCGAAGAACATCACTTCCGAGAAGATGAACCAGCTCATACTCCAGCGGAACGACAGATCGATCTTGCGACCGTACTGACCGCCTTGGCTTTCCTTGATGGCATCACCAAACCACTGGTACAGAACGCCCAGCCACCAGATCAGGCCAGCGAACAGCGAGTACTTGCCCCATTGAACACCGTTGACCCATTGGCCTGCACCCAGAATGACAAAAAACAGGCCGAGTGCCGCCATGGCCGGATGACGCGATGGCCCGGGTACGAAGTAATACGGTGTTGATCCGTGTGTCGTTGAACTCATTTCGGCTCCATTCCTTCTTCTTAAAAACGTTTCAGCGATAGCGCCCTATTTGGCGACCACCCAATTGACCAAACCAATCAGCGACACCACAAACAGCAGCACCGCCACGAACCCAACCAACACCACATGCACTGGATTGACCTTGGCCAGATCATCCTGATAGCCCTTGCGGCTGCGTATGCCCAACAAGGACCATGCGACCAGCTTGATGCTGCGCGCAAATGAAGTGCGCTGCGCCGGAGCAGATGGCGGTTCGCTGGCCATCAGGTTCCCAATCCTGCCACGGGTGCCGGCTTCACGCTGGCCACAGGTGCCGGGGGCGTGCCACTGCCCACTTCAAAAAACGTGTACGACAAGGTGATAGTCTTGACGTCCTTGGACAGCTTGGAGTCCACCACAAACACCACCGGCCAAGTTTTCTTTTCACCCGGTTCCAGCGTGTACTGGTTGAAGCAAAAACACTCCACCTTCTGAAAATGCGCTTGCGCCTGCATAGGCGCGTAACTGGGAATGGCCTGCGCCGACATGCGACGGTTCTGCACATTCTGGAATTCGTACATTACCGTGGTCAGTTCACCCGGATGCACTTGCACCGAACGCTGCGCCGGTTTGAACTCCCAGGGGCCGCGCGAATTCGCATCAAACTCGACCGTGATGGTGCGACTCAAGTCGACCTGGGTGTTGGCCGCCACCTGGGCTTTCACTCCGGGGATGGACTGCTCACCCAGCGCCAACACGTTGATTCCGGTCAGCTCACAAATGGATTTGTACAGCGGCACCAATCCATAGCCGAATGCGAACATACCTGCCGTGACCACGGCAAGCTTGCCCATCATCTGGAGGTTGAGTCGCTGCAGATTCATCGCTCAATGGCCCAGCAGAATCATCTTGGCCATGAATCCCACAAAGAAGACCGCAGCCACAGACGCCAGGATCAGGCCCATGCGCAGATTAGCCTTCTTTTGCTCAGGAGTTTGTGCCATGGGCTCAACCAATCACGCGGGTTGCAGTGGCGTCCAGTTTGGGCGGGTTTTCAAAGGTATGGAAAGGAGCCGGAGAGGGAACTTCCCACTCCAGACCTTCGGCGCCTTCCCAGGGTTTCTGGGGCGCTTTTTCACCCTTGCCACGCATGGTGGGCACCACAATGAAGAAGATGAAGAACACTTGTGCCAGACCAAAGGCAAAGGCGCCAATGGAAGCCACAGCATTGAAGTCGGCGAACTGCATGGGGTAGTCAGCATAGCGACGTGGCATGCCGGCCAGACCCAGGAAGTGCATGGGGAAGAAGGTGACGTTGAAAGCAATCAGCGACCACCAGAAGTGGATCTTGCCGCGTGTCTCGTTGTACATCACTCCGGTCCACTTGGGGCTCCAGTAGTAATAGCCAGCGAACATGGCATACAGGGATCCGGCAACCAGCACATAGTGGAAGTGGGCCACCACGTAATAGGTATCCTGCAACTGGATGTCGATAGGTGCCATGGCGCAGATCAGGCCGGTGAAACCACCCATGGTGAACACGAAGATGAACCCCACAGCAAACAGCATGGGCGTTTCAAAGGTCATGGAACCGCGCCACATGGTGGCAATCCAGTTGAAAATCTTCACCGCGGTAGGTACCGCAATCAACATGGTGGCGTACATGAAGAACAACTGCCCAGTCACCGGCATGCCGGTGGTGAACATGTGGTGCGCCCAGACGATGAACGAAAGAATGGCGATCGAAGAGGTGGCATACACCATGGAGGCATAGCCGAACAGACGCTTGCGGGCAAAGGCCGGAACGATCTGGCTGATGATGCCGAAAGCCGGCAAGATCATGATGTACACCTCAGGGTGACCGAAGAACCAAAAGATGTGCTGATACATCACCGGGTCGCCGCCACCAGCCGGATTGAAGAAGCTGGTGCCGAAGTGGCGGTCCGTCAGCGTCATGGTAATGGCACCTGCCAACACGGGCATGACGGCAATCAGCAGGTAAGCGGTGATCAACCAGGTCCAGGCGAACATGGGCATCTTCATCAGCGTCATGCCGGGAGCGCGCATGTTGAGGATGGTCACGATGATGTTGATCGAGCCCATGATGGAAGACGCGCCCAGGATGTGCATCGCAAAAATGCCGGCGTCCATGCTGGGGCCCATTTGCAGGGTCAGCGGCGCATACAGCGTCCAGCCCGCAGCGGGTGCGCCGCCGGGCATGAAGAAGGAGCCTGCCAGCATCAGAGCCGCAGGAATCATCAGCCAGAAGCTGAAGTTGTTCATGCGGGCAAAGGCCATGTCACTGGCACCGATCTGCAGTGGGATCATCCAGTTCGCAAAACCCACGAAGCCCGGCATGATGGCACCGAACACCATGATCAGACCGTGCATGGTGGTCAGCGAGTTGAACAGCTCGGGGTTGACGAACTGCAGCCCTGGCTGGAACAGCTCGGCACGGATCAGCAACGCCAGCACCCCGCCGATCATCAGCATGGTCAGGCTGAAGATCATGTACAGCGTGCCGATGTCCTTGTGGTTGGTTGCAAACACCCAGCGACGCCAGCCCGTAGGGGCGTGGTGATCGTCATGGTGCTCATGGGCGTGATCGTGGTGGCCTAGAACTGCGCTCATTGTTTCTTCCTTCTCAATTCACTTCATGGGGCTTGCGTTGGTTGCCGAAGGCAACTACTTGCGCAAGGCCATCACGTCGGCAGGCTGCACCAGCTGACCGGTTTTGTTGGACCAATGGTTCTTGGTATAGGTGATCACGGCTGCGATCTCGGTGTCGTTCAGAGTCTTCCAAGACGGCATGGCACCATTGTTCTGGCCATTGAGCAGCACCTGGATCTGCTTGGACTTGTCTGCGTCCAGCACCACGGCCGCGCCATCCAGAGGCTTCACCGTGCCGCCGCCCTTGCCGCTGGCCTGGTGGCAGGACACGCAAGCACCCGGCGTGTTGTAAACCTTTTCACCACGTGCCATCAGATCTTCCAAGGTCCAGACCTTGGTGGGATCATCTGCCTTGGCTGCCATCTTCTTCTGTTCGGCTCCAACCCAGGCGGTGTAGTCTTGGGCGGACAGCACCTTCACGTGAATCGGCATGTAGGCGTGCTCCTTGCCGCACAACTCGGCGCATTGGCCATAGAAATCACCCGTCTTCTCGGCACGGAACCAGGTGTCACGTACAAATCCGGGGATGGCATCCTGCTTAATACCGAAAGCCGGCACCATGAAGGCATGGATCACGTCGTTGGCGGTGGTGATGATGCGGATCTTCTTGCCCACGGGAACCACCAAGGGGTTGTCCACCTTGAGCAGGTAATCGTTGACGACCTCGCCCTTCTTGGGGCCGCCGTTGTTGGACATTTCGCGCTGCTCCACGTCCAGCGTGGAAATGAAACCGATGCCCTCGCCTTCGCCCTTGAGGTAGTCGTAGCCCCACTTCCACTGCATGCCAGTGGCCTTGATGGTGAGGTCGGCATTGGTGGTGTCCTTCATGGCGACCACCGTCTTGGTAGCCATCAGACCCATGACCACCACAATGATGAAAGGTGCAGCCGTCCAGGCAATTTCAACCGCCACGCTTTCGTGGAACAGCGCAGCCTTGTGGCCCACAGACTTGCGGTGCTTCCAGATGGAATAGAACATCACGGCAAACACCGCAACGAAGATCACGACGCAAACAATCAACATGAACCAGTGCAACCACGCCTGATCTTCAGAAATTTTGGTCACACCCTGGGTCAGGTTCAACTGGTTAACCGACGGGCCTCCCGGCAAATCTTCGACCGCGCGTGCCAGCGTGAATGCTGCCGACCCGGCCCAAGCGGTGGCTGATATCAAAGCCGTCGCCAACCAATTGAAAACGCTCTTCATCGTTCGTACCTCTGTGTGCTGCTGCGTGCCGTCTCACTCACTGGCGTCCCTTAGCAGTTATCGGGACTCAATCACTTGATTGCCAGAAATTCTTTCGGGCGATTGTAGCCCAGCAGACCGCCCCCTAAGGTCAACGTAAGGTGCTTATGTCAAGCACGAAAGTCAATGGGAGTGGAACTAAGGTTTGATCTTGCGCAATGATTGGCGCAATTCATCCAAAGAGACCCGTGTTTCAGGGCGTACCGACATGCGCGCTGCGGGTTTGAAGGCATGTCCATAGATCACTTCGAAGGTCAGCGTGAGGCGACCATCCGGACCCCTCAATTGCCGCTCCAGTGCCTCGCTTAAGGAGCGGCGCCAATTGCGCCCGCGCAAGGCCGCAAACCGGTCTATGTGCAAATTACGCCCCAATCCACGCAGCTCCGCAAGCAGGGTTTCCCCAGTGGAGTAACTGAGTGTGATGTGCTCCATATCCATGATCGGCTCGGCAAATCCGGCGTGCACCAGCATGTCGCCCCAGTCGTGCATATCGGTAAACGCATGACTGGGCGGCGCCCACCCCAGTGCCTCATAGACCGTGCGCAGCTCACGCAGCGTATCGGGCCCCAGGCAGGAGAACATCAGAAAGCCGTCCACCTCCAGTGCGCCATGCCAGCGCTGGATCAGGGCCTGCGGATCGGCATCCATGTGCAGCGCCATGTTGGCCCACAGCATTTGCACCGGCTGCACAGGCGCATCAAATTGGACCCCGGCCTGCAACCAGCGGGCTGGGCGCCACCAGGCCTGCTGCAAGTGCTGCTGCGCCAGCTTCACTTGCGCAGGCGTTTCCTCCCGCACGTAGCTGTGGGCCTTGGGGTAACGGCGAACCAGCTGCTCATGTACCTGCCGCCCACCTTGCAGCGGCCCCCAGTGCATCCAGCTTGCGGGGGTACGTACTATCCATTGCAGACGATCCTCCATGCGCCGCGCCACTTCCTCGTGCAGCCAGGGCGATTCGGTGGGCAGATGGCGCGCCCAGCGGCTGGCGGCCGTCGGGTCTATGGAAGGAGGGCGTTTGGTGTTCATCGTTCTCGCAAATGGCTGAGGATCAGTATATTGGCGCCATGTTTCGCCAGTTGCTTGCCGGGATATCCCGCCACATCCCCAGCCAGTGTGCGGTCTGTCACGCCTGGCCGACGCGGGCAATTTGCGAACCCTGCGTACAACGCTTCGGGCAACCGGTGCATCGCTGCCCCACCTGCGCATGCTCCTTGCCCGATACCCTGATGCAATGTGGCACTTGCGTGGCAGAGCCGCCGCCATTGGATGCCGTTCTGGCCGCCGTGACCTATGACTTCCCATGGGCGGGGTTGATCGTCCAATTCAAGTTTCACCAGGGCACAGGATGGGCTCCCGGTTTTGCCGCACTGATGCGCAGCATGCCCTGGGTCGAGCCCGCTCTGGATTGCGCAGACTGGGTGATCCCCATGCCGCTGTCACCGACGCGACTGCAGCAGCGCGGCTTCAATCAGGCCCTGGAGCTGGCACGCGGTCTGGGCACCTCCAAACTGCAACACGACGTACTGCTTCGGATCAAGGAAGCCCCGCCACAAAGCACTTTGCCTCGCAAGGAGCGGTTGACCAACGTACGAGGCGCCTACGCCTTGGCGCCCGAATTCGCGCCTGCCGCCAAAGGCAAACGCATTGTCCTGGTGGATGACGTCATGACCACTGGCGCTTCCCTGCACGCTGCAGCACGGGCGTTACGCCGCGCGGGTGCGGCACACATCACTGCCATCGTACTGGCCCGTGCGGAATAATCGGGCATGTTCAATATCGTTCTCGTAGAGCCGGAAATCCCCCCAAATACCGGCAACATCATCCGCCTGGCGGCCAACACTGGATGCCATCTGCACCTGGTGGAGCCGCTGGGCTTCTCCATGGATGACAAACACATGCGACGTGCAGGCCTGGACTACCACGAGTACGCCAACCTCTGCCGCCACGCCGACTGGTCAACCTTTCTGCAGTCGGCTCAACCCGATCCTGCACGGATATTCACCTTGACGACACGGGGAACGCGTAGCCCGTTTGACCTGGCCTTCCAGGCAGGTGACTGGCTGGTGTTCGGCTCCGAGACCAAAGGCTTGCCCGACAGCGTGCGTGCGTTCTTTGCACCGCAACAGTGCCTGCGCCTGCCCATGCGCGAAGGTCAGCGTAGCCTGAACTTATCCAACGCGGTTGCCGTCACCGTCTTTGAGGCTTGGCGCCAGAACGGCTTTGCCTGAAGTCGGCAGAAGTCCTCAACGCTGGTCCAGCCACTGGCCGATCGGCTCCCACAGCTCCAGGTCACGTTCGACCTTGTGGGGAGCCACATCAAACAGCGTGAGCCCCTGGGCCGTCAGATGGATGAAGTTCTGGGTATCGCGAACGTAGCCCACCATGGGCAGCCCAATGGACTGCACAAACTCTGCGAGCTTGTCTGCGGCAATAGTCCGAGCATCTACCCGCATGCCGATGATGCCGACCCGGGCCTTGGCCGCGTGCGAATTGGCGGCCAGCTCGTCCAGAAAAGCACGGGTGGCATACATGTCAAAAATGCTGGGTTGCAGCGGCACCAGCACTTTGTCCGCCAGCTTCATGATGTCCTTGAACCGGCGGCCGTGTAGCCCGGCGGGAGTATCCAGCACCACGTGGGTAGTTCCTTTAGGGGGCTTGGCGACGTTCTCGCTGTCAAACTCCCACGTGCTGATGGTGCGGGCTGAAGGCGGGCGCAAACTCAGCCAAAGCCTGCTGGACTGCTGCCGGTCGGCATCCCCCAGCATGACCGCATGCCCCTTAGACGCGAAATAACCAGCGACCTGGGTCGAGAGGGTGGATTTCCCCACACCTCCCTTGGGATTGGCAACGACAACCACCGGCATAACCACCTCCGTAGCAATGAATGTAATGCCCTAATGGTACGAGTTTGATATAGGACAGTGGTTTGCCCACGCCCTTTAACCGAGGTCATGCTACGCTTGCCCCCCCATGTTCAGCCCCTCCCAAGAAGACGTCCGTCGCTTTTTCTGCGAAACCTTCGCCAAGGCTCGCGAGGGCAAGCCGCTGGAGGCGATCGAAATCATCGCCGCCCGCTGGATGGACGAACACCCTGAATACCACGCCGACTTTGCGGATGTTGACGCTGCGCTGGCCTCCATGTCCACCGTGGATGCCGGACGCACCAACCCGTTCTTGCATCTGTCCATGCACCTGTCCATCAGCGAGCAGTGCAGCATTGATCAGCCGCGTGGAATCCGTCAGGCCGTGGAGCTATTGACGCACAAGCGCAACTCCTTGCACCTGGCCCACCACGAAGCCATGGAATGCCTGGGCAAAATGCTGTGGGAAAGTCAGCAGGCCGGTCGACCGCCTGACGGCGACAGCTATATCGCCTGCATACAACGCCACGCCACAAAGGACTGACAGAGGCCTATGGAATCCTTTCAATGGGATCAGTGCTTTGTCACCGGCCAGGCCATGGTGGACGAACAGCATCACTACTTGGTTGACCTGATCAACCAGTTTGGCGACCTGCTGATGCAGCCGGAAGGCGCAAGCGCACAGGAAATCGAAGCCCTGTTCGGAGAGCTCACGCGCTACACCCAATACCACTTCAAGGAAGAAGAGGCATTGATGACCGGCGCGGGCCTCGATCCGATCCAGCTGAGTCACCATCTGAGAGAGCACACTCAATTCCTGAGCGATCTCGACCACATGCATGCGGAAGTCGCGGGCAACCAGTCCGAGGCTGCACACGCGTTGCTGCAATACCTGGCCAACTGGCTGGCGTATCACATTCTGGGCTCAGACCAGATGATGGCCGGAGCCATTCGCGCCATTGCCGAAGGTGTGCCGCCGCACGAAGCCTACCTCGCCTTTCATAAGAACAGGGACCCAGCCACTGCTTTGCTGCTGCAGGCCATGAACCGGTTGATCGAGCAGGTATCCGAGCGCAGCCGTGCCCTGTTCGAGCTCAATCAGACGCTGGAAGCCCGCGTCAGGGAGCGGACCCAGGCGCTCTCTGACATGAATGAGCAGTTGGAAAGCATGGCCATGACCGACGTGCTCACGGGTCTGCCCAACCGCAGGCACGCCATGCGCATTCTGGACACCGAGTGGAAGAAAGCACAGGCAACGGGGTCCGCCCTTTCCTGCATGATGATTGACGCGGATGGCTTCAAGAGAATCAACGACACCTGCGGTCACGATGCTGGCGATACGGTGCTTCGCACCCTGGCGCGCTGCATGACGGAGGCCGTGCGCAATGACGACGTGGTATGCCGCCTGGGCGGAGATGAGTTCCTGATTGTGTGCATGAACACCAACTTGCAAGGCACCCTGACGTCGGCCGAGAAAGTGCGCGAAGAAGTCTCTGCTCTACGAGTACACGCGGGTGGGGGTGAATGGCTTGGTAGCGTCAGCATTGGCGTGGCCCACGTCAACCCGGAACTGCAATCACAAGGCGTTGATGCGTGGCTGAAAGCTGCCGATGCAAGCGTTTACCTGGCTAAGCGTCGTGGCCGCAACTGTGTGGCCACGGTACAGGATCACGTCGCCTGAATGAACGGGGGCAGAAGCCCCCCCCCCCAATGCATCCTTAGCGGAAGCGGCTTTCGGGAACCGTCTTGAGCTCGCTTGGCAGGCTACCAACGTAGGCTGCTAGTTCCTTGAGCTCCGCGTTGGAGAACTGCTTGGCTACGCCGCCCATGATGGCGTTGCCGCGACCCACTTGTGCATTGCCTTCGGCCTTGTAGGACTTGAGCGCGACAAACAGATAGTCGTCATGCTGACCGGCAATGCGCGGGTAGCTGGGATCGATCGGGGCGCTGAAGCTGGCGCCGTGGCAGGAGGTGCAATTGCCCTTGGCAACCAGCTCGGCCGCCTTGCCAGTTGCTGCGGGCGCTGCTGCCAGTGCGGCGGCGCCTTCCACCACACCATTGGTGGAATAGAAAGCCGCCAGATCAGCGATGTCCTGGTCCGTCAGGGAAGCCGCAATGCCGCGCATGGTCGGGTGCTTGCGATCACCTTTCTTGTAGGCATTGAGCGCGCTGGCAATGTACTTGGCACTTTGACCGGAGATCTTCGGCACCTTGTGCACTTCGGGGAAACTGGCCTGGTAGCCGATGATGCCGTGGCATCCAATGCACATGGCGTTTTTCTTGGCGCCCGCCTTGGCATCACCTTGGACTTCCTGCGCTTGCGCAGTCACGAGGGTCACACAGGAGACAAGCGTGGCAGCTACGATCAAGAGAAGTTTGTTCATTTTGCAGAGACAATCCAAGAGTGATTGGTATAAATTGACTGGGCGGATTATATCGACCCACCCCCGCCATTTGCACAACGTTTGATCCCGATCAACCCTAATGTTTCTAACTTTGCTATGAAATTTACCGGCTCCCCCAATTACGTCGCCACGCAGGATCTGATGCTGTCGGTGAATGCCGCCATCACCCTGCAGCGCCCGTTGCTGGTCAAGGGCGAGCCCGGCACCGGCAAAACCATGTTGGCCGAAGAGGTGGCGATGGCATTGAAGATGCCGCTGCTGCAGTGGCACATCAAGTCCACCACCAAAGCCCAGCAAGGCCTGTACGAGTATGACGCAGTCAGTCGCCTGCGCGATTCGCAGCTGTCGGACATCGATGGCGGAGAGCGTGTCAAAAACATCCACAATTACATTGTCAAGGGCGTGCTGTGGCAGGCCTTCACTTCCGAGCAACCGGTCGCCCTGCTGATCGACGAGATCGACAAGGCCGATATTGAATTCCCCAACGACCTGTTGCGCGAAATCGACCGCATGGAGTTCTACTGCTACGAGACGCGCGAGCTGATCAAGGCCAAGCACCGCCCCCTGGTGTTCATCACCTCCAACAACGAGAAGGAACTGCCCGACGCCTTCTTGCGCCGCTGTTTCTTCCACTACATCAAGTTCCCGGATGCCACCACCATGCAAAGCATCGTGGACGTGCACTTTCCTGGCCTCAAGCGCGAACTGCTGAATGCCGCCATGAAGACCTTCTTCGAGATCCGCGGCCTGCCAGGACTCAAGAAAAAGCCTTCCACCAGCGAACTGCTGGACTGGCTCAAGCTTCTCATGGCCGAAGACATCCCGCTCGAAGCCCTGCATGGCAAGGATGACAAGACGAGCATGCCGCCCCTGGTAGGCGCACTGCTCAAGAACGAACAGGACGCCACCCTGTTTGAGAAGCTGATGTTCATGCAACGCAACAACCGATAAGACACCCACCATCCCAACACAAGGAATCGCCATGGCATTTGTAGAGCCCGTCAACCTGTCCGCCCGCGGCGTGGAACTAGTCCCCCTGTCCCTGGAGCACGAAGCCGGTCTGCGCGCCGCCGCCGCAGACGGAGAGCTCTGGAACATCCGCGTCACTTCCGTGCCCGAACCCGAGCAGACCCGCAAATACATTGAAGACGCCTTGGCCATGCGTGAAGCAGGCAACCGTTTTCCCTTTGTTGTGATTGAGTCTTCCACCGGCAAGGTGCTGGGTAGCAGCAGCTACCACGACATCGTGCCCGCCGTAAAACGCGTGGAAATCGGCTGGACCTGGTACGCCAAGAGCGTGCAGCGCAGCCATGTGAACAGCACCTGCAAACTGCTGCTCATGACCCATGCGTTTGAAACCCTGGGCTGCCACGTGGTCGGATGGCGCACGGACAACTTCAACTTCGCCTCGCAGGCCGCCATTGAGCGCCTGGGCGCCAAGAAGGATGGCGTCTTGCGCGGCCACGCATTGCGCCGTGACGGCACCATCCGCGACACCGTGATGTACAGCCTGCGCAGCGGCGAGTGGCCCGAAGTCAAGGCGCAGCTGCTGCATTCGCTCAACAAGCCACGCGGCTGAGGACAGCCCTCACGCACCATGCTGCTCGACTTCTTCTACACCCTGCGTGCGGCCAAGCTGCCAGTCTCCGTCAAGGAGTACCTCACGCTGCTGGAGGCGTTGCAAAAAGGCGTGGTCGGCCCGCGCGTGGCCGCACCTGGCAGCAACGAGGATGGCACTGGCTACCAGGTAGATGACTTCTACTACCTGAGCCGCACGGCGCTGGTGAAGGACGAGAAGCACTACGACAAGTTCGATCGTGCCTTTGCGGCCTACTTCAAGGGTGTGGAGCTGGTGACCGATTTCACCCAGGACATTCCACTGGAATGGCTTCGCAAGAACCTGGAACTCAACCTCAGCCCCGAGGAACTCGCCAAGATCGAGAAGATGGGCTGGGACGAGCTGATGGAAACGCTCAAGAAGCGGCTGGAAGAACAGAAGGAACGCCACGAAGGCGGCAACAAGTGGATAGGCACCGGCGGCACCTCGCCCTTCGGCGCCTACGGCCAGAACCCCCAGGGCATACGCATAGGCCAGGACAAGAACCGCAGCAAGAGCGCGGTCAAGGTCTGGGACCAGCGCGCCTACAAGGACTATGACGACACCCAGGAGCTGGGCACGCGCAACATCAAAGTGGCGTTGCGTCGCTTGCGCAAATTCGCCCGCGAAGGCCATGAGGAAGAGTTGGACCTGGACGAAACCATCAGCAAGACAGCGGCCAACGCCGGCTATCTGGACATCAAGATGCGGCCCGAACGCCACAACAACGTCAAGGTGCTGCTGCTCATGGATGTGGGCGGCACCATGGACGAACACATTGCGCGCGTGGAAGAGCTGTTTTCCGCCACCAAGACCGAGTTCAAGCACCTGGAGTTCTACTACTTCCACAACTGCGTGTACGACTTCATGTGGAAGAACAACCGGCGCCGCTATGCCGAGAAGTTCGAGACCTGGGACATCATCCGCAAGTACAACAAGGAATACAAGCTCATCTTCGTGGGCGACGCCACCATGAGTCCCTACGAAATCCTGCAGCCCGGCGGCAGCGTGGAATACAACAACGAAGAGGCCGGAGCCGAGTGGCTACAGCGCCTGACCCACGCCTTCCCCAAGTTCGCCTGGATCAACCCCGAACCCCAGGGCGTATGGCAATACCGCCAGAGCATTTCGCTCATTCAACAGTTGGTCAGCCAGCACATGTTCCCGCTCACCCTCAAGGGCCTGGAAGATGCCATGCGGCACCTGAGCAAATAACGCGACGGCTTTACTTGCCCGGCATCACCCCGTCGAGGGCTCCGCCTGGGCACAACCGCGGGGAAAGCTGTGTACAAACCGCACAGACCTGTGGATAACAGCGCATTTCTCCACCTTCTTCTGGAATTTGTTCTAAATTGTTGTCGATCTCCGGATACGCATTGACAAGACAACCCGCTGGTGAAATATTCCCCCTTACGAAAGAGAATTGCCGAGGTCCTTCCGAGTGCCAGTGGGCGTCAAGGTTTGCAACCGAGTGCAAGCACCCGGCTCCCAGCTGTTTGAGGTCAACCAACCCACTTCTGAGAGGTGATGCGCCATGCTTGACAACAATTTCGCTTTTGCGGTGGTTCGCTCAAAGTACCCCCATGTCGGGAATTTGATCGAAGAGCACTGGGAAGAGCCGGACTTCGGCGCCGTGATGGATGAATTGTTAAATCCGGACCCCAGACGCCAGGGGTTCCCCAGTGCCGTGTTCAACGCCCTTCGCTCTTTGGCGCTCATGCACGAAATGGAAGTCATCCACGCCGCACGCCAAGGTGAACATCCGCAGCTGATCCTGAATCTGGAACATTGACCGGGTTGGGTAGGCGCTTTGCCCACCAGTCGTGAACGTACTTGGCTGGGGCTTGCGATGGGGTGCGACTGCGTGAGACGGTCCGGTGGTCAAAAACAGGAACCACAAATTAGGCTACAGACCGCATGGATGCTAGGCTTTCATCAACATCCATTTGAAACTACCAACAAAAATACCAACAATTATAAAAGCGTCCCCATATTGGCCGCTTTCGGATCGGCAAGGCAATTGTGGCACGAAGTGAACAATTCATCGTCCTTTCGCTGCGTTTTGCCACAAAATTGAGCACGCCCGCCAAAGCCACACCCCGACACGCTTTGCAATGCAAACAGCTCAGTTACCCACAGCCTGATGCACCGGAACGGTGGACAAGATGGTGGTGTACGTTAACCAAATCAATCATCTTCATGCTTGCGCTTCTTGCGATTGTCATGACCACGGTCATGATCCCCTTCACGATCTCCGTGCTCTCGCCGGTCCTGCTCGTATCGCTCCCTGACCCAGTCTTCGCGGACGAAATAAACAGGGCGCCCACACGCGTCGTATTCGCGGCAATGCTTGTCCCAGTGCTTCTGGTGGCCAGGGGGCACATACAGATACAGCGGCTCTCTGACCGGTGATTGGATGATCACAATAGGCTGCTGGTTGATCACGCGCGGCGGCGGATTGTTGCCAATGTTGATCTGGCCGTAAACACCAGGTTGGCTGATCCCGATGGACACACCAACGCTGGTTTCAGCGAAGCTGCTAGATACGGCGCAGATGCCAATTGCCAGTGCGAGAAATCGTTTCATGGTTGTCTTCCGTATTGAGTGATTTTTCTTAAACGGACTGCCGTCGAGTTCGGTGGACTTACGAATACAAAAGAGCAAACCCTGCGCAGTGGCTGGGTTAAATTCCAAGTTTATCAAGCCTTGTGAGGCCCAGTATTGAAGCTTTTCCCGTGTTCACGGAAATCGGGAGCTATTGGCACAACTTTGGCAACCAGCAAACCTCGCGCAGACGGGGATTGTGCTTGCGAGGCAAAATCCAATTGATGATTGATTCCGTCGCCCTAATTGAGGCTCTGCAGGCCTACCGCAAACGTCTCTTGGCCGCTGGCCACACACTCAAGGCGGCGGCTGTTGCGCATTGCATATCCATCGTCAAGCGCATGGATAAGTAGCAAAGTCCACTTACAGGTGGTGTAAAGATCGCCCTCTGCCTTTCGGGGTGAAGGGCTTTTTGGCGTTTGGGAAAAAGAAACCGGGCACGCTGGCCGGCGTGGAACATCTTGCGATGCCGCGCCCAGGGAGGAAATGTGCGTGTGACACACAGAGAGAGATACTACAGCGACCACACGCGCAATTGCCACTTATGACGTCGCCTGATACCGTCCGGCACCTAACATCCTGTTTCCTGACGTACATAGGACGTTAGAACTCTATCAATGAATGCCAGGAAGGTACAAGAACGAAGCCTTCCTGGCATCAAACGTCAATACCTACTTATCAAACACGTAGACCATGTCGCGCTGACTACTGTCCAAAGTTCGCAATGCTATCAAGAGACCTCGAGCGCTACCGTTACTTCCAGCAGCGAGTGCGGAGATGGTTTGATTGGCCCCGCTCAAGACGGATGGGTTGTAGACGATGGAAAGAGAACCCTTCGGAACAGATTGCGCCAGACCATAACTACCATTCGCAAGAACGCTCATATTGACGCCGCTGACTTGAGTAGCTAACGGGTTTTGAATCCAGTCAACCGTGGCTTGCTGGAGCGTTCCGGTAAGGGAACCCGTCGGACTCATCAGGTTGTTGGAATTGCTCCCCAACGTATTCCATTGCTGACTAATTCCAGACGTTGCCGGTATCAAATCGCTTAAAAGAGTCTTCTTAATGGTTACTGTCGCTGTGTTTGACCCACCATAGTAAAGGTTGAACGTATAGGTCGCACCCTTTGCAACGAGCAAAGAGTCGCTTTGCGCTGAGGCAGACTGATCCCATACTGGGCCGGTAGGATTGGCGTGTAGCGTTGTCGCATTTGTGCCAGTAAGTCCATTGGTCCTGGTAAACCAATAGTTCGGACATTCAAACGAATTGTTTGTACCTGTATTCCCGCAACGACCAGAGTTTGTAGTCGATGTGATAGAGGTCGCGATATCCATATAGATTTGTCCGGGTTCGTTGGTTGAATCCGGCGCGATCAAACTAATACCTCCATTTGGCAAGCCGGGCCCCGTTACGACGGCGGCGGTCAATGGCTGACCACTATTGATACTGCCTGGCCCTTGAGTATTGATAGAGAACACCAACCCAGTCTGGTAGCGGCTGAAAGTTCCGTTGAGTGGACTTGGATTCAGTTCTGTCACCATTCGCAATTTAGTCCGTATGGCGATATCGACTGATTGCTGATTGCCTGTTACATACCATTGACCATTGATATAGGTCGCCAGTGTGATGAAGTTTCCAGGATTTCCAGTGGCATCGGTATACACGAGGTTGAGGACTGCTCGGTCATAAATGGCAATGCCGGTTCCGCTATTGTTCGCAGGCAGCATCTGCATCACAGAGGCAGCCAGAAATTTGGCACTGATCCCATTCGTGACATCCATGGAGGAGGAATTTAGTAAGCCGTAGAAATGTTGCGCCGCCAGGTAGCCGTTGTGCATGTAGGTGGGAACACTACCGTTAGCACTTGAGAGCAGGTTGCCAAACGTTTGGCAAGTGCTGCCAAGGCTAGTCCAAGCGGTGCCCCCTTGGGTTGAAGGCAAGTTTGTATTGGCGCCAGTGATGCGCGCGCTGGCAGTTGTACCCGAGAAACAAGCATTTAGCGCAGATGCAAGATTGCTGTTCAAAGCACTAAGCTGACCGAATTCAGAAATGGCTACAGTGGGAGCAGGAACCGTAGGGGGATTGCTAGTGCTGGGGCCTGCGACTGGGATTGGCATCGAATTGCTGCCATCAATCAAATTGAATACGGAGGCGTTACTAGACTGATCAGTTGAAACGACGACCACGTCTAATATTGCGTCGGCAGGATTACCTGTCTGGCTGGCAGATGCGGCAGTAATCGGTGTGGTCAGCGGGTTGTAATTACTTATCCCAAGGCTGGCGGCTATCGGCGCCAGCTGGGTGGCCACGTTGGTGACAACGGCTTCAAAATTGCTGACTACGGAGGGGGTCAATGCCGAACCACCGGAGGTGGCGCTCAAGCCTGCTTGCGACGCCATCACAGTCGTAATTGGCGTGACATTCGCTGTGGAGGTAGTGCCTGCTGAGGGTGTCGTCGTAGCCAAACTCACCATCGGCGCATAGTTACCGGAATTGTCAGTCGCCACAATCAGGAAAGGAGCGCTTTCGCCGCTGTTCAAGACACAGCTAAATTTGCCGTTGGCATCGGTTGTAAGGCTACTGAGCGTGGGGTTGCATGCGGCATTGCCGCTGCTGTCTGTCACCGTGACGGTAGCTCCGGCCAATGCGGCCCCGGTGGCAACACTGCCACTGAGGGTGTTTGAGCTCCCCGCGCTACTGCTGCCTCCTCCTCCGCCGCCCCCGCAGGCGACAAGTAAGACCGCACACAACACAGTCGACGAACGTATTACCCTCTTTAGTATTGAACTCATGATTTCCCTGTAGTTAATTTTCCCGCCATATTAAAACCGAAAATCTGGTCTCAAGAGGCCTATGTCACTCGCTTGCCTTAACGATTCCCCGAATAGGCTATCACTTCATTTGTGCCTGTATGGAACATGTCCTAATCCCTTGAAATCAGTATTGACGGATCTTTAAGACCAGTCCAGATGAGATAGCACTTTCGGTAACATAACTTGGCACGTTACTATGCGCAGCCATTACTTAAACAGCCCCTTGATAGCCTTGCCCGCTTTTTCAAAGGCACCGCCGATGGATTTCATCAGACGGTCGAAACTCAGAGAGGCTTTCAATCGCAGTTCAAGTGCATCAGTGATCTCCCGGCCCAACTCACCAGGTGTGATTCCGCCTTGGGCCTTGCCAAGGTCGTGCAGATGTAGGTCAGGAAGCTCGGCGGTGATGGTCTTGTCGCCCACAAAAGGCGCCGTGGCGTGCGCTTTGGCATCGCTGATGATGAACTCCTGCACGATAAGCCTTTTGCCTTTGGAATCTTTGGAGGACGGACCCAAGTACTTTGCGATGTTCTGCTGAATCGCGTCAAAGTTGGTCATCGTGTCACCCTTTTCATAAATTACATCAGGTGATACAACGATGACCCTCTTGATCACCACCACGTCTTGCGTAAGCGAAGGCAGCTCCACTTCAAGCTCCACCTCGCCCACTTTCAACGCATAAGGCGATTTAAAGCTTACCGGGTTGCCGATCAACAGTCCACTAAGCGTACCTCGCCCATCACTGGGTTCGATCTTTACGTGTTCCACCTTCACGGTCGCCCCTGTCATTGCACTGCCGTAGGTGTCAATGCCGCTCTTCACCAAGTGGTCTAGATTGGTGTGCAGCCAATAGACACTGCCAAAGATGGCCAACAAGATCAAAGCTGAGAGGGAGAGGAGAGCTTTTTTCATATTCCGCTCGTCATTTCAATCATATTGCGGGGCATAGGAATACCTGCTAGCCCTTGTTCCAGAAAATATTGCGCCGTTCAAGGCAGTTTAACGAATCCAAAGAGGGAGAAATCAGACGTCCTTTTGTGGGATGCCAGGACGATCGCACGATGAACATTCAAGCAATTTGGGCGATTTTGGCCCATTGGCAGTATCAATTTTGTCAAAGCAATGGACGCACTAAACAAATGTTGTTCCCCTGCGATGATCGGGCTCGATGTGAAGATAAGATGAATACACCTTGTACTAGTGCTCCAAGGTACTTTGGTCAACGTCGACTGCAAATCGCACGATCCAAGACCATTGAAAAACAATTAATTTCAGGAGGAACACATGTCGGAACTTGTCTACCCGCGCGAAAAGACATTGGGCAATATCACTCTGGTATTGGGTCTCATCGTTTGGCTTCTGCTTATTGCGGGAACCTTTGGTGTGGCGCTGTTGTACCTGCTCTTGGGCTTTATCGGATACTGCTTCGCTCAATCCGCTTGGGTCGCCCATATTCGAGGTACAGCTGTACGCATCACCTCCGAGCAGTTTCAAGATTTGCATCAGCGCCTGGAGTACTGCAGCAGCAGATTGGGCGTCGATCCAGTACCAGAGGCCTACATCCTTCACGGTAACGGCGTTTTCAATGCCTTTGCAACCCGCTTCTTTGGAAGGAACTTTGTGGTCTTGTTTAGCGACGTGGTTGACGCGCTAGAACACGACCCGAGCGCCATCAACTTCTACATAGGTCATGAGCTGGGACATATTAAGCTCAAGCACCTAACTGGCGGTCTGTGGCGCATGCCAGTCTTGTGGTTGCCGCTACTTGGTGCCGCCTACTCTCGTGCGCGAGAGTACTCTTGTGACCGCCATGGGCGTGCTTGCTGCGCCGAAGCTGAATCTGCCGGAAGAGCACTGGCGGCACTGGGTGCTGGCGCTAAACGCTGGGCGGCAGTTGATCTGCAGCAATACACACATCAGGCCCAAACCAACATCGGTTTCTGGCCGTCATTTCACGAGCTCACCGCTGGCTATCCCTACCTGACCAAGCGAGTGGCCCGCACCCTGCACCCCGAAGCCACCATGCCAAGTCGCAACCCGTTTGCGTACGTGTTGGCGCTTTTTGTGCCTTTCGGTGGTCGTTCTGGTGGCGGGGCTGCTGGACTCATGATTGTTGTTGCGATCATCGGAGTTCTAGCGGCTGTCGCTTTGCCCGCCTACCAGGATTACACAATGCGTGCAAAGACTGCCGAAGTCGTCCAGTCCTTGTCTGGGCCACGTGCTGCGCTGACCGAGCGATTGGCCACCAATTCCAATGCCGGTTTGCTGACCCCGCAAGAAAGCACCAGCATCAAGTCACGGTCAGCAGCCACGAGGTACGTCGAATCAATTGATGTTTATTCCACCGAGCAGTACGCCGATGTCGTGGCAACAGCCAATGTCGACAACGTGAAAGGCCACGTGTATGTCTTTACCCGCGACGGCGGAAAGTCTTGGAACTGTGGTTCTACTGACTACCCTGACAAATACCTTCCCACCTCTTGCCGCGACAAAGAGGGCAACAACCGCCCTGCGCCACCCGCTCCGAAGCAATCCAACAGTATCGGTATGTGGGAGAAGACCTACGCTCAAATGACGTACAACGGCTGCGTGCAAAGTCGCACCAAGACAGATCCGGACGGCGCGGCAAAGTTCTGCCAATGCATGGTCTACAAATTGGCAGAAGTAGTGCCCCAGGTTGAAATGCAACGCCAGCCAAGCTCATCTGAAACTCAGATGGAAATCGAAAAGGCTGGCAAGGTTTGCGTGGCTCAGTAGGCGCCAAGACGACTCCAGCCACCACGCCAATGCGGTCACACTAAATGAACAATCCAAGCAAGAGCCAACACCTCTCTCTGCCCTAAGAGCGTTGACTGCCACCGCTGATGCAGTAATTCCCTTCCAATGCAATGAAGACCAAGAAATTCACTCTTTTGGGGGATGGGCATTTGCTGATCTCTAAGTTACCGTCACGTTTTGATAAGCACAAATAAAAGCAGAGAGGAAATTTTTGATGCGATTAAGAATTGCGGCCGGACTTGCCGTCCCGCTGATACTGGGCGCTTGTGCCCACCCCACAGTAGTACAAAGCATGAAGCCTGGTGATAGCGGCTTGAGTTGTGCGCAACTGCAGAATGAGTATGCGGATGCAGAGCGTTTTCGAGATGAAGCGGACAAGGAAAAGAGTATTACTGGTGGGAATGTAGCTCGGGCAATTTTCTTCTGGCCAGCCATTCTCGGTACGGCATCCAATGCGAACGAGGCCATTGCGGCAGCTGACTCACGCAAGGTGCATCTGGCCAATCAAATGGCGAACAAGAATTGCGGAGCAGTTGCAGCAGGCATATCGAATGCTGGTCAGGACCCCAAGGTTTTGGCTTCAGGTGGAACCACAAAAGAGGCACAACTTATCGAGTTAAAGCGTCTTTTCGAAGCAAACCTTATTTCAAAAGAGGCGTACGCTGAAAAGCAAAAGTCGATTCTGGATGCACCTTGAAACGGTTTAAGCACCGGAATCGATATGCAAATGTATGGGGAAACTACCCCCAAAACTCCCAATAGGTAACTATCCCCTGCGCCGAAGTCCATCCCGATACAGCAAGCCGCCAATCTCCCCCAGTACGGCGAGATCATCCTCAGTAAGCCTGTCCTGGTTGGCTTCGATCCACGCTGCCAGCATGCCGATGGCATCGCCCGCAGTGGCTTTGCTACCTTGCATGTCGAGAATCTCTGCCCGTTGTTGAAATAGGGCGATTAGGGGATGGATCATTTGCAGCACTCCTATGTTCCTATCTGTCCTGGGCGTTGCCTTTGGACGTCATCGCGTCCATTGACATTCCACGCCACTCTGATTTGCCTCTAACGGATTGGTGTTGGAGTAGCCATTCCCGGATCTCTTGCTAGTGAGCAAACATTGCCGTACCACCACCGACGAGTAGGAACACAGCCAATCCCGTGTGGAACCGCGAAAGCACCTTGTGAACACCAATCCAGTCAGTAGGCCATGCAAGCCAGCCTGCATTTGGGAACATCATTGACATCACTGTGATGCAGTCAAACGCTGGCCATACCCCATATCGCAGCCACTCATACGCCTGCCACCCAAGACTGGCGATGAGAAACAGAGCCGCCAGTCCCGAAAGTCCTAACCACACGTCCTCTGTAGACGAACTCACCGGCAATCTGCAATCTACTTGCAAATGACCTGTCCGTAGGAATTGGCCGTGCACCGTGGCTGGGATTGCCCGTAAGGATCGACCGTCCCCTCTTTGCCCGTGTAGGGATTGACATTGCCTTTTGTACTGTAGTTATCCAACTTGGTTCCGTTCGGGTTGGTGGCGTAAGTTGGCGCAACGTAGGTTCCGTCTTGCTTGACATAGCCATTGACTAAATGACTTCCGGCAAATGCTGCGAACGACAGCCCGATACACATTGCGACTAAAGCTTTTTTCATGTTTAACTCCCTTTTTTCCCACGAACCGCGTGGAGACGGATGATGTACCTGACGCAATACGAAGCGTGCAAGTCAGATCACATTACTTCCTTTGAAGGGTCATAACCAAAGCAAACATTGCAGTCGCAATGGCGAGAGAAACATGGATGTGGCCTAGCGCTGTATGCAGTCCCTGCCAATTCAGTGGATCACAGTACCATCCCCCGACCATCGAACAGCCGACAGTGGCAATGTCCATTGAAGGCCACGTTCCAGACTTCAACCATGTAACCACTTGATAGAGTGGGACCAGCACAACAATTAGCAACGGAGTGCAGATAAGGGCCATCAGTCCCCACTTGGTAAGGTCGTCACCGTTGTATTGGCGTTCGGCTTGCATGATCATCCCCTGGCTGAGTAATGCGATCAGTTTCCAGTAAATTGAGGGAATGCACAAGTGCCAGTACACCCACCAATGAATGAATTTCTCAATGCGGAGGAGTTAATCTCCTTGATTGGATATTCACGAAGAGCCAGACAAGCAGCGTGGCTAAAGGAGCGCGGGATTGCCCATAGGCTTGATAGAAACAGAATCATTGCCAGCCGCGTGCACGTTCGTTCTTGGTTGGAAGGGAAAGCCTTCCATGCATCGGGTGGACTGCGATTGGATCTAGTCAGATAGCATCAGCACATTCTCGATCATGTGACGCCTTGCAAAAAAGCATTGGCACCCGATCCTTTGTGCGCTGCGTTTCAGATGCCGCACGCTTCTTGAAGACTTCAACCGTTTCGTCCGGAAGCCGACTCCAATGGTTGCCATGGTTGTCGTAGATGTAGGTCATCTCCTTGCCTACCTCGCCCACGCCAACAAAAATAATGAAGATGGTTTTGTCAACTTGGGGTGTGATTTTCTCAAGTTCTGCGATTCGTTTTTCAAGCGTGTGCATGTTTGGTCTCCAAATGGTTAATGGGCATGGTCTTCAATACTTCCGCAAGTGAGCAGCGTGGATGTCTGCATGCGCTGGACTTCTGTCCATCCAACGCCAAGACTTCGCAGTCAAGGCATGCATGTTGGTTTGGGCGCTCAAGCTGCGCAATGCGTTGTTTAATGTTTGACATGGTTTCGATCAGTAGCAAAGAAACACGTTGCTGCATCCTGCCTTGGGCGGTTGCACCTGGTTCACTGCACGATCTTTCAGGCTTTTCTCTGACTCGAAAGGCTCGCGCTTCCACTCTCGATTGCCACTCGTTACGCGCTCAATTTCGTTGGCTTTGGCGCCCAGCCCTACGATATGAATGAATATCGGCCCAATGCGACGTGGTTCGATCTGCTCAAGTAACGAGATGCGTTTTTCAAGGTTTTGCATTTGATTCCTCCAGTTTTGCAATACGGGCTTCCAATTCATCGAACTCAGCAATCTTTGCCACCGTGCCCAATGCGGTGATCAATTGCGCAGCTTGTGTCGGGGCGAGCTTTCCAGCAGCAGCCGCAGAGAGCACCGCTTCCGCTTTGGCTGTCAGAGTCCCACCTTCTGGCAATTCAAGCTCTACGGGCTGTTCCGTGGCCTTGATGGGCGCGTAACCACGCTCCAGCAGAAGCCGCATGGCCTGTATGTCGCCACCTCTAGCCATTTCCTTCAACTGTTCAATCATTTCCGGCATGAAGTCTTGTAGGTCAGCGCGCAGTTTTTGCAGTGCCCCTGTTCCTGGTTTGCGTCCGGCTGGGTTGCCAGACTGCCCGGGCTTGAAGCTAGTCTTATTGGATTTGGGGTGAGTCATCCCTGTTTGATCCCTTCTGTTTCAGGCAGCATCAGTCGTTCAGCAGACCGGGGAACTGCATAGGCGTCGCCAGTTGGCTACCAATGCGCAGCCCAAGAAGACCGCCAAGCTGTTGTGTCATCAGGCTGTTGCGCCGATTGATATCGTTGGTGATTGGCAGGATAGCCCCGAGGTTGTCTTGTGCCAGCGCACCTTTTGACATGAGGATTTGCCCAATCTGGTCACGCACGGTCTGTGGAGTGGAAACACTGTTCCAAGCCTTTCCAGCAGCGGCCAATGCGCCAGTGATGTGACCGGCCTTAGCAGCAGCCACAGCGCCACCAGCATCAGCCAGGGCAGATGTGTCTAAGTCCCCTGCACCGTACTGACGTGCGGCAGTCTGAGAACCACGTCCAACAGTCTCAAACCCTTTCATGCTGGCCTCTTTGGCAACGTTCGCAGCAAAGGAACGGTACGCCAATTCATTGCCGAAGATGGCCTTTAGCTTGTCCTGCATGGCGGGCTCTTTCCACATGTTCAGGATCTGAGTCTGTCCTGCCTGTGTGCCCAGCTTATTGCGTAGCGCTTCAAATGCTCCCAGCTTGAACGCCTGGGCTTCAGAATCAGACATGCCACTGGTCATGCGACCAATCGTCACACCATCCTTGGAAATTGCTGCACGGCCTTGATTGGCAGCATCGATCAGTGCAGACGGACCCGCAAAGGCATCCCGAGCAGTCTTATAAAGAGATGTCCCGGTGTCGGGATTGGTTGTTGCGTTATCCAGTTCGCCGACAAGCTTTGTCTTAAGGCTTTGGTAGGCATTGCCCAATGGGGTAAGCGTTCCGTCCGGGTTCATGGCCTTGCGGCTGGTCAGTATCTGATCAATGCCCTGCTTCACATGGTCAAGATCACCCATGTTCCAGCTTGCCGGGTTGTTGGCATCCAAAGTAAACGGCATCTGTTTTGCAGTGGCCATCTCACGACCAAGAGAAGTAGCCCCAAGCTGGTCTGCTGTCTGCACAATAGATTGCAGATTTGAACTAGGCGAAATGGAAACCTGTTGCAACTGGTTGTACAGAGGTGCGGAGGCTTTAGCACGGTCGGCCACCCACTGGTCAAGTTGGGAGTTTAGATTTTGGCCCTGTGTGTCCAGTGCGTCGCTGGCGGCATTTATCAGACGATTGCCCCTACCGGCTTGACGATCATGGATTAGCTGCTCTGCGGCGTCTTTGGTGCGCCCTGGTAGGGTTGCCATTGTGTCGAGTAGCTGGTTCGTGCTTTTCCCCGCAGCGTCGGTAATGGTTGCGTCCGGCCCAAGCGTGTTCAGCCTAGCTGACACCTGGTTGACCGGGTTTGCCTGACCACTCTTGAAGACATTGCCCCGTGCATCGTTGGCAAGTGCCTGTGCAACCTTCTGTTGCGCATAGTTGTATGCGGATGAAGAAGAGACGCGCTGGGCAATATTTCCACCGACAGCCCCCACCCCACGTGCAACAGGAATGGATGCACCACCATACAAAGCCCCGCCAACGGCCCCCTGCCCCGCATCGGCCAATACGCCAGAGGTATCCTCAGCCGTGGAATTTCCTGCGCCAGACACTGCGCCAAATGCCCCACCAGTAGCCGCGCCCTTCGCGGTTGACGCAACCACACCCGATCCTTGCAGGAATTTTGGCAAGTAAGGCAGAACCTTGGATCCAGCATTTGCCAGACTATCGGATGCAAGCAGCGGAGCGGACGCCATTGTTTGCGTTACGGCGGTCGTTACAGGATTTTCCTGCTGTTGCTGATCTTGAGCACCGCGCAGGCCATCGCGAACCAATCGGTAGTTCTCCGAAAAGGACTTCCCGCTGTGAGTCAATCCAGTGGCATCAGTAATTGCCTGAATTCCCGCTCCAAGTCCGCCTAGCGCCTCGTCATAGAAGCCCATAAAGGGTCCATTCAGTACAGACGCCAATCCTCGAACCGCACCGGGCAATTGCTTTCCAGCCTCGTAATTCTTGTTTACAGAAGCCGGTGCAGTAGCCTTGGCCGGAACATCATGTGCTTGGTTTACTGCATTCCAGTCGATGGAACCACCACCAGAAGCAGGAGTTGCGCTCGGGTCTACACCAACTTCATCCCAATTGATTGCACCCATTTAGAACGCTCCCATCTTGTCGAGTTGTTGAATGCTTTGCAGACGCTGCTGCCAGTCATTGGGGTATTGCGCTTTGAACTGGGCAATGAATTGCCTTGTCTGACCTGTACGTGATGCCGCCGCAAGTTGCTGACCTGCGCTCACCAGGCTTGGGGAAGCAATCTGATTGAAGTCATTGGCAATCTTTGGGATGTTCTCCAGGCCACTCGACGATGCGTTGGTGATGACCTTTGCACGAGCGTCACTGACCGACAAAGTATTGCGGAGCATGGGCAACACTTCCTTGATGGCCTGATTTGTCATTTCGCCATTGGGATAAGCCTTAGACCAGTTAGCAAGGTCAGCGTCCGAGCGTGTACCGCGTGCCCCTGCCAGGTTGGCAGCTAACTTGCGCATAACGTCCTGATTGGTCATTGCACCACTCAGATCAATGCCGGGCACGAGTGCTTTCCACCTGGCAATGTCAGCGGACATGGGTCCGAACTTCGCGCCACTGTTCAGGAGGTTGTCGATCTCGTCAAAATAGGCACTGGTCTGACGATTGGCAGCGGCATCTGCTTGCGCATTCTTGAGAAGCTCACTGCCCTGGTTTTGCATCAACTGCACATTGTTGGTTGCACCAACGGGAGGTCCTGCCCTCATGGGACTCTTTCCGACAGCGCTGCCACCATTGCCAAAGACACCATTCACGCCGTTCTCATGGAACATGATCCCGGTGCCAATTGCCTGGCGGACTGCGGGGTTTGACAAATTGATTGGCTGATTTGGATCGATGCCAAGACGCTTTGAAACGTCACTGATGTACGCCGCTGTGTCGTTTTCGTTCGGTGGTGCCCACTTAGTGATGACTCCTGCCAACGTGTTCACGCCCTTCATGCCGTAGTTCTTCAGATTGTTGTCGAGCGCGGCCAATCCTTGGTCCATAGAACCGAATTGCGCAAGCTTTCCACCAGGCATCAGAGCGCCAGGATTGTTATTGCGAACGGGTGCAGGTCCTCCGGTAACAGGAGCACCGCCAGAAGTAGCGGCGCTTAGCTTGTTGGTGTAGAACGCATTGCCTTGATCGTCATAGGCGATCTGTGGTTCAGCCTGATTTCGTCCAGCAGCTCCAGCATAGGCATTAATCTGTTCAACATCAGAAGCACCCTGCAATGGCCTGACTCCAACAACCTGCCCGTTCTGGATGATAGGTACAGCGTTATCAGGGATCTTGGGCGCCATAGACACCACTTCACCGCGCTCGTTGTACATGGGTGCACCAGCACGTCCAGCAACCAATGGAATGTTGTTGGACTTGTAAATGTTCTGCTGGATCAGTTGGCGTCCGATATCCGTCTTAGGGTCGATGCCAGCTGCAACCAGGTTCTTAACAAAGTCTGTTTGTGCACCAGCCTTGTCGAGGTACGCCTTCATGTAACCTTGCGGCCCAAGCATGATCGCGGCATTGCGGCTTTCTTCGTAGCTCAAGCCAGGTATCAGCGGAACACCACCGGGGACCTGTTGCGACGGTTGTTGCGACGGTTGTTGTGGGGATTGTTGCGGTGCCGATTGAGGCAGGCCACCACCGACCGGAGTGCCTTGTGCAGGCTGAACCTGCGACGAGCCACCGTCACCGGCCCACATGCCCTGCCAATTCTTCATGTTCTGGAGCTGCATCTGCTGTTGCTGCAAATCAGCGTCCATTACCTTCTGCTCAGTATTTGCACGCTTCATGCCCTGTGCAGCATTCACGCCTTCCATCAAGCGCTGACCAAATCCTGCACCATCGGCGCGAGGTGATCCAGCAGCAAGTAACCCAAGCCCTATTTGTGCCTGGGGATCATCCATAAGGTCACTTAACAATCCCATGATTAGCCTCGCTTTTGAAACCGCAGGGAGTTGATCTCTTGGAGGAAGTTCTTCCCGTACTTCTTGACAGCCTCTTTCGACATCACGAATTCACCAGTCTTAGCTGACACAAATGCGTTGTCCTTTGAGCCATCGTTGCGAGGAGCAACAACCTTTTCGGGCGTGATCATTCCGCCTTTGGAGAATCCCTGCATGGCAGGGTCCCCCGAATAGCCAGCAGCATTCAACGAGTCAGCCATTTGCGCATTAACCTCCGGGCTATTCATGTCAGGCGATTGACCCGGTGCAGAACTAAGCAACCCACCACCGGGGGGGCTTTGTTGAGGCAATTGCTGACCACCACGTGGCGCCCACATGTTTTGCCATGCCTTCAAAGTTTGCAGCTGCATCTGATTGCCCTGCAGTTGCGCATCCAACAGCTTCTGCTGCAACCCTGATCGACGCATTCCTTGGGCATAGTTAACGCCATCAAAGAGACGTTGACCGAACCCGGCAGCATCCGCACGTGGTGCAGCAGCGGCCAGCATTCCCATGCCTATTTGAAATTGCGGATCGTCACTTAAGGTATCGAAATTTGCCATGATATGAATCCCGGTTATTGAGTTGTTTCGTGATCTTCTGCCCAAGGAACCATGTCGATAAGCTTGCTTATCTCTGGAACCTCATGCCATACACCCTCTGCTACTTGCGTAGAGAACATGAATTGGCCGGGTCCTGCAACCACAGTTGCATTCGCTGAGTCCAGCAAGTGAATTAGCCATGGGGCTTTGGAGACCAGGGTCTGATTGACGAAATCCATAAAGAGTTCGTGCCGTTCGTGATCGGTAGTCGGCTTGGGCTTGGGTTTTGCCGATTGCCAGATCGTTGTCATTTGTGCTGTCATGTGTATCCGTTGACTTGTCTAATGGTGAAGATACGCTGCAAAGAATCACAAGAAAATGTGAATTTCAGTGACGCGGGAATTGATGTTTTTTTGCCTTAGATATTTCGTTTTCCAAGGTTCGCATGCGGCCTCTGAACTCCGGGCTGTTTACGCGCATCACTCGCAAACCGTGCTTTTGAAAGAGGTCCGTGTAATAGACCTCAATCAGCTCAGGCACAGAACGATGCTCGTGCCCATGTGTCTCCAAGTACCATTTCTCCATAGAACAGAATGTCTTCCAGATGGTCAGGTAGTAGTCTCGATCACGCTTCAACGGCCTGCCACGCTTGGGCTTTGAGACCGGTTCGGGTTGTGGTTGTGGTACTGGCTTTATCTCCGCAATGATGTGATCCATGGAAAAAATGCCGCAAAAGCTCGCAGCCTGTTCAACTGGATTAGATTGCGTGATCATTGAGTCACCTCTTCCGTGCTATTTGTGATGAACTTGTATGGCAGGACAGGCGAAGTTCTGTCTTCACAAAAGCGAAGGCTTGAAGGGTCGTGCCAAAGCTTCAGCGACCCTTCCCATGCGCCGCTGCGTTGCTTGTCGCACTTCAGAATTGCGCACGGTTGCTCTCTGGCCTCCGAGTCATTGGGGTTGGCATCCAAGCGCGCAAATTTGGATTTGTTCATCCACACCGCAAAGATGTTCGATGCCTGGTCGGAAATGGAGCCGGACCCTCGAATGTCATATCGCGTTGGAACTTTGTTTTCACCATCGGCGGTGCTGGGCTTGCGGTCATGGGCAACGACATGGACATGCAGCCCCGTTTCTTGGGCCATGCGGCAAATGTCTGTGCTGAACTGCTTTTGTTCGTCCAAGCGTTCTTCAGAGTTGCAGATCATCATCCAGGAATCCAGGAAGATGTGAGTTCCTTGCAGCTCATCCTTGAAGTACCGGCATAGGCCTAGTGCCTTTTCTGGCGATATGCGGCCCACATGGTTGAAGAGCCAGAGCTTTCCGTCTGTCCATTCGTGGAACCTGTCAATCAACTCTGGCACCGGATCGTGCAAGCCCGTGCCCTGCCTCGTCATACGCGCCATGGTCTTGTGAGGCAGCATCTCCAGGCTGGCAATCAAGACGCG
The DNA here is from genome assembly GCF_038784515.1 of Rhodoferax sp. GW822-FHT02A01. Lineage (NCBI taxonomy): Bacteria > Pseudomonadati > Pseudomonadota > Betaproteobacteria > Burkholderiales > Comamonadaceae > Rhodoferax > Rhodoferax sp. GW822-FHT02A01. The sequence continues at coordinate 2,564,067 of NZ_CP152376.1, read as the reverse complement.
TTCACCCTGTGCCGCAAGGTCTAGTGCAACCTGACTCGTGAACATCGACTTACGGTGCCCGTTGAACCCGTGCCACACAGAGACCTCAGATGGACGGAAGTGGATCAATCCCTTTGCCTTGCGCATCAACAGGCCGGGATGTTTCGATTCAGGCGCACGCGGGTCCAATTCGGCCTTTACATCTTCGGCAAAGTGAGCGGCGCTCTGCACCTTGGCTTTGAATTCGGTTTCTTCAAGGTACGCCTCGAAGTCAATGTCATCGGGGATCAGTTCCATACGGCCTCCGGCACTTCTTTGCTCTGCAACTTCTTTTGAATAGCGGCTTGATGGCACGCCACGTCTTTGGCCTTCTGGAGCTCACGATGCCAATCGCCGCTACTTAGCCAATCCCGCACCCAATTCACAGGCCATACGACGGTTTTAAGTGGCTTGGTGAACAGGATTAGGCAGCCCTGCTGGGTTTCAACGTCGATCAGGTCGAGTTGCGACGGTCCGGAGCGTTCAATGTCGTGCAGGAGTTCGGCAACGTCATGGATCTTGTTTTTCAGAACGATGACCCGTAGCCCCTTGATGAAGTCCCAGCGATAGGACGCTCCGATTTCTGGGAAAACCTGCGGATTTGTGCAATCCTGCTTGTCGCACAGGCAAACGAGCACCGTGTCGGCAGGCTTCATGCCTTGCAGGCGTGCCCCGGCAATTCCTTCTGCGTCACCAGGAGGGTAAGGAAGTGGCTTGGTCATCGCGCCCCCTCCCACGCTAGTTTGTCAGAGTTGGCCTGACCAACCGCCTCATCTTCCCAGCGTCCCTGGTTTAACCAAGTGGCAGGGTTGGGGATGAACTGCCCCTTATCCTTTTGCCATTGCTCTGAAGTAGTCTGGACCTGAACCGCACCGATCATCTTGTCCAACAAGGTTTGATCAGGCTTACGCTTCTCGAATGCTTTTCTGGCTGCGTCCTTGGCAACCTTCTTGGGATAGGCTTTCCAAAACTTCTCAAACAAAGGCAGCAGGTCAACACTGGCTGAGCGCGATTTCGCGCGCACTGGTGGTTCTTGGTGTTTCAATGATGGTTTGTCTGCAATGGGGTGCAGGGGGTTCGCGCAGTGGATTGCAGCCCCCCGGCAACCGGCTGCACCCCTGCAGTGCTTTGCAGCCCTGCAATCGATTGCAGCCCTTTGACATTGATCTTGTAGAGGTTGCAACCCTTCGGACCTGCACCCATACGCACGCTAAGCTCGCCAGAGTCTTGGAGCTGCCGCAATAGGTAATTAGCATTCCTCGGCTTAATCCGGCACTTTCTGGCCAAGGTAGCCACCGATGGATATGCTCGTCCATCGTCATCCGAGAAGTCTGCGATGGCCAGGGCCATAAGCAGCGTACTGCCGCTGTGTTGCGAGCTCTTCCAGACAAGAGACATTACCTGGACGCTCATACCGGCACCTCCGTTACGGGTTTTCCGGTAACACGCTGCAGCCAATCCTCTACTTCCTCCAACGTGTCCAACTGCTTTGTCATTGCCCAGCGTGTAGCCACATAGACGGGCGTGCCGTAGTCGCCTTCAAGGCGGTGGAGTGTCACACCGTGGAGCGCAGCGATTGCCTGCAATGTGGCAAATTCCTTTGCCTGACCTACCGTGCCGCTCATTGGCCACCTCCCAGCTGGCGCAACAGCATTTGGGCAGCGCGCATATCAGCCAAGGTGCGCGTCATACCCATGGCCGGATGTGTCAGCAGCAGCGTGTCGCCGCTCAGCGGATAGAGCCCATAACCAAGATCGCGGTACTTGCGCGCCAGACGGTTGAATGGATTCGGAATAACTTCTAATAGAAGACAGTGCTCCTCATTGTCATTACAATGGAGGCCTGCGTTTTGGAAAGCTCTGGAGCCTGCAGCATGTGGCGTGCTGCGGGCTTCGTCATTTTTGGGTGTGACTTCCCCTGCCGATACGGCACTGTGGATGGAATGCATGGCTGCACCTCACTGTGCTGCTTGACTAGCCAACCACTTGCGGATGGCCCCTACCTGCCATGCACTCACGCGCTCTGACAAATGGACCGGTTTTGGGAAGGTCCCCTCTTTAATTTTCCGATACATGGTGGGCGCTGAGAAAGGCGCAATTTGTAGCACTTGCGGTTTGCGCAGGTATGCGCCATCCGGCAGGTCGTCGAAATTCATTGGGGTCTTAGCTGTCATACAAGCTCCTGCGCCATCTCGGCGTTAACTGGTTGATGATATTTGGGATGCCGGTAAGCACCTCAGCGTTGATGTTAAGCGCGTCCGTTGATCCCGCACCATACTGAATCGCCACATAACATGCTGAATTGTGACGGGGGCACGCTGAACCCGTACCGCTCTTTTTTACTTTCTGCGTGTCGGATTTGGAAAAAAAACCCGCACGTGGCGGGCTTTCCTATTCCTTCAACGTCCAACCTCCTTCATGGGTACTGCAGTCCATTTACAAGGCGCTCCCTAACGCCGTCAACGGGATTTGACTGGAGGACGTCCACCAACAGGCCGGACAATTCGCTGAGTTTCTTCTCCCTGGCTTCAATCGCTTCCAGCACATCCTCATAGTTGGACCTCCGCAGTTTCTGCTCTCCGACCGCCTCAATGGCATTGAGCGTGGATCGCCACTGCTCTGCCTGCTTCTGGGTCGGAAAGATAAAACACGGAATTCCTCTTCCCACCAAAGACGCCGCCTTTACCGCCTGGTTGCCAACCAATATGACCGGGGGATTTTCGGGGTTAGCCATACTTAACCTTCATGCTTTTACATTCCCGGAAATGAGTGGCCAACCGCCCATAACCGTACATCTGCTCTGCCATGTGTGCCAGGCCATAAGCAACATTCCTCACTTCATCCTGACTTATGGCCTGTGTTCCATCAGCCGAAGATGCCAATGCCGTGGCAGTCGCCGCAATGGTCAATGGAATGGTGTCCAGGCAGTTGTCCGCATGCATGCGGATTGCCTCGCGCATGTCATCAGGTAGCTTGCCTTGCTCGTCCAGGGAAACCAGCATGTTCGACAAGTCTGTGAGGGCCTCGTCTGGGTTTCTAAACCATCCATTGTTATTGGCCATTGGATACTCCCTGCTCTTGCGTCACCTTGCTTTTGCGTCCGCGCTTCATGCGTTGCGGAATGATGGTGCTCTTGAATGCTTGGAATGCCTTGTCTTCATGGGCCTTCCAGTAGCGGTCCCAGTTAGCGCTTTGCTGGCGTTGACCTTCATAGGAATGCCGGAACAACTCAGCCTCAAGTGCGGCCCTCTTTTTCATGATTTCACGCGCTCCAAAGTCCGGACGCACCTTGCGCTCCCAGCGCAGATTCCAATAGTCACCCTCAAGCCAGAGTTTCATCGGCCCCTTCATGCCATCAGGCCGGGTACGTTTCAGCTCGAACCTGAGCAACCCACTTTCCCACCTCACCGAACAACCACCTTCGGGCCATGCTGTTCCGGCTGGAACAATTTCCTCGGCTTCAAGTTGTGCGCGCGTCCCTCGGTACTCCGAAAATTCCAAGTCATAAGGGCGAATAATTACCGTCAATGAGCTATCAATAAACTGCTCGATGCCATTGGATTGCGCAGCATCCTGCGCTACATTCTCACTAGCCATTTTCAAAGCCTCTCTTTGATTTTGGTCAGACAGCATTGGTGGGTCCAATCACCTTTGCTGTCGCCTTAGTGCCCTGCAAGATCCGGCGCAGGGCTTGCCGGGTTCTATTCCTTTGCTTGGTCTATCTTCTTTCTCACCCAAGGCGCTCCACCCAAGCGGGCGAGTTTGTCTTTCTGCTTCTGCAGCATCTTGATGGTTACCGGTATCAATGGTTCTCCCTCGGCCAAAGGCTTGCGCCCCTGTCCTCTTCCGGCTCCACCTCTTCCGACAAGTTTCTTTTCCATATTGATATGGTAATACTTTATCTATTCATGTGCAAGGCGTTTGGCTCACTTTAATGTGCGCCGGGGCGTAATCCCCAACTTCTCGAACGTTTTCCGAAGTGAGGATTCGCCATCTGGGTTGCGGATGCTGACGGACCGGGGTCGCAAGCGTGGCAGCGGTAAAGGGGGCAACGGGTTCACCTTGCACGACTGTTTGTAGGCCTGCAGATCATCAAGCTCGAACACTATGCGGGTCCCGAATCGGTAACAGGGAATTGGGCCTCCAGGAGCTGCGAGCTTGTAAACCATGCCCCGCGACACACCAAGAAAGTCAGCCGCCATAAGTACGTCATAAGAGTGAGATCCCATTCAGGTTCCTTCGCCGGTTGCTACTGGCAAGATGATGAGGCACTCCAACGAATTTCGAAAGTGATTTACAGGTATGACCGATGAAGAACTCGACAAGCAGTGGCTCATTGAACGGTGCGAGGAAGAGGAAGGCGCGCAAAACCGAATTGAAGTGGATAAGTCAACATCCAACCTTCATCCACTGGTCTCAGAATTGCGGGACGACCCTAAGCGTTACGAAGGCAGGCGCAGTCGTTACTTTTCTGACCGAAGTAATGCAATCCTGAGCGCGTTGATCCATGCCGCCGAAAGGCGAAATTGCAGGGTCAGCGTTTCGACTTGGTACGGCAACGTACTTTTTGATCTTGAGACGACCCAAATCGGCATCTACTTGCGGCTAAATAAGGAATGCCGACTGACTCTCACATGCGAGCGAACAGGAGGGGGAAGGAAGGACTTTGTAGATTCAGACAGAAGACAAATTGAAGGTCGACTGAACGAAGTCTTCATATTGCTTTATGGCTATGTCTATGACCGAAGAGAGCCTGATCGTCAATTGAAAGCCAAGCGCGAACAGCACGCCATTGCAAATCGAGTCTATGAGGAGATAACCAGGCAACGCGCAATTGATGCTACGGCACGAAAGCTTGCAGAAGAGCAAAAGAGGCAGGAGGCAGCAAAGGAGCAAGCCCTTCTTGAAGAAGCCAGACTGTGGCGAGACTCCCAATTGCTCCGATCCTATGCTGAAAGCATTCGTGTCTTGACCAATGGGCAGCACTCACCAGAATTGGTCCAGTGGCTTGAGTGGGCTACCGCGACCGCAGATCGCATTGATCCAGTGCCTAAGCGTGTGAATTCACTTTGCGGTGAGCAAGTCTAGATGAGCGCATATCTCACACCAGAAGATCTGCTAATCGTGACAGGCTACGCACGCCCAAGCCGACAAGCTCAGTGGTTGAAAGAACATGGAATTCCTCACCGCAAGGACGGCTCAAGAATCATCGCTTCACACCGCGACGTTCAGGCGTGGAAGAAGGCAAGCACATTGTTTCCGGCGTGTTTGATAGGAGTCTTATCAAGTAATCAGACTGGCGCGCAAGGGATTGCCAGTTGGCGGATTGATCTTTTGTGATTCCCATATCTGCCAGCGTCGCAGCTTCTCGGCGGTCGTTAGCTTCGACCACCGGGCCGTTCATGCGGACACCAGTAGCCTTTGGCGTCTGCGCCAGCATTTCCCCGGCCCTTCGTTGCGCACGCACACGTATTTCTGTTGCGTACTGGATTAGCTGGCTGTCATTGGCTTGGCGAATGCCGATTTTCGCGACAGCAGCCTTCAAACCAACCCTGCCTCGCGCATCTTCTTATTCAAAGCGGCAGCCCTTTCGGCCTGACGCTTTACATGGGCTTCAAAGTCGGCTTTCCTGACATAGAGCGGGCCTTTTTGGGTGCCAGACAGCCTGAATGCCGGGACTGGTAACAAACCCAATGATGCCTTGCGGCGGGCTACCAAATCGGACAGCCCCAGGTCTTTGCAAATATCCGAAAGCAAAAGAAGATCGTCCATTTCAATTCCCCTCAGTGTGCTTGAGAAACTACCAAAGTTGCAAATTTCGCCACCAACACGTATTGTGTTTGTCTGGATTTTGACAGGGAAAGCATGCCTTGATGGAGCCACACTCGACGGACAAATACAGCATGTTCTTGTCTCAAGAAGAGCTGGTGGAGCTGACTGGATACAAGACTGCCAGCAAGCAACGCGAGCACCTTAAATCGCAGCGGATAGCCTTTCACACCAATAAATGCGGGCAGCCAAAAGTTGCACGTACCATCATCGAAGGAGTCAGGAGATCGGTGCCCAAGCCTGAAGCAACGTGGAGCCCGTCATGGGCAAAAGATGCATAGCCCACTGAGGTGCGCATCAATCCCTACCTTCGTCATAACGTTGGCGCTCTACGTACCTGTTTTCTAGCACCGTTCCAGTCAGGACGACAATTGCATAATGAATGCAAGTCACACGAGAACCAATTGAAAGCGCACTACTTGATGATCTCCAAAGTTACAACGGTTGGTATCAGTTTCAGTTTGCTATGTTGCACCATACTCGCCCAGGAGAATCCATCTGCTGATCAGAATCAGCAGTATCTGGCTCAAGCAGCGTCCATCGGCGTCTACTTTGGTGGTACTGCCTCTCAATTTGACATGTGTGTTGACAAAGGATTTCTGCCACCGCCTAAAGCAACCGCGGAATCGCAGGTAAATGAATATTTGGCCAAACCGGATCGTGGCAAACAAGAGTTGGCAATGGAGCCATATTTCCGCAAGGGTTGGGACATGGCAAGACAACAACTGCATGAGCCAGGCTTTGCCATGACAAAAGAGCGATGCGATTTCATCAAGTCACAATGGGAGAAGTACGTGACAATGTTTAGCCTTCGATAACCTTTTTACCTCTGGCTTAGAGGCGTCAACGCGAATCTGCCGCTCCGTTACAGTGCCGACGGTGGAACACCTTCCGACCCCATACCTTCGGGTGTGATAAGGGCTAGCAGTGGTGGGTCCACCGCGCTGGCAGCCAGATTGCAAGCGTGGACCGGTTCACCGTACTGGCTGGAACATGATGATGCCCATGCCCAGCAACGCCACCCCACCGCCAACCAGGTCCCATGTTGTTGGACGCACCTGGTCTGCCGCCCAAAGCCATCCAAGCGCCACGCAGATGTAAACACCACCGTAGGCGGCATACACACGCCCCGCAGCCGTTTCATGCAGGGTCAACAGCCACGCGAACAAGGCCAGACTCAACGTACCAGGAATCAGCAACCAAGCCGACCTGCCCTGTTTGAGCCACAGGTAAGGCAGGTAGCAGCCGGCGATTTCTGCGAGTGCAGCGGCAATGAATAGCAACAGGGTTCTCATGCCGCCATTGTGACGATGCTTACGGACTGCTTAAGCTTTACACGCCCGCACTTTCGCAAGGCGAGTTATCTGCCGATAGTAGAGTTTCCACAAATAAGGAAATTTCATGTCCATCTCTCCTGTAAGCGGCCAGACACCTGCAGCACCAGTCCAAAAAGTTGGCACTGACGCCGACGGCGACAACGACGGCAGCAAGAAGGCCGCCCCTGCGGCGCCAACAGCTCAAGTTTCCAAGCCTACGGAGACCATGGGTAACAACGTGAACACCTATGCGTAGAGGATTTGAGAAGCCATAGCTGAAGAAAGCAGGGCCCAGCTCACATGCTGGGCCAAAGCCAACAGAAGATTGCACGCCTAGGGTAAGCGTGCGGGATGTGCGCGCCTATTTGCCCACAACGCGCTATCTGCCTTACTTCATTGTCAGTTGACGAATCTGTCAGAAGGACTATGTTGTTAGTGTGGCCGAGCGCCACAATTTGCAGAGAGGAGGTGTGACATGCTTGAAGACAGCATTGCCTTCGCGATAGTCAACGGACGGTTTCCTCGTGTCGGTCACATGCTTCAGGAGCATTGGGAAGACCCAGATTTCATGACCTACATGGAAGACTTGCTCCAAGGAGACCAATTTCGCAAGCGCTTTCCAAGAGAGGTGGACAATGCACTCCACTGCCTGATGGTTGAGCACGACGTCGAGTTTCCAAACTTCACCAGCGCCGATCGCGATTTTTGACCACTGCCCTGCCTAGCTCTCGTCCTCTGCACTAGAGAGGCACAAGTTAACGCGTGTGTGCAGAACTTAGTTTCCTCCTAAGGCGCCAGTTTCCAGAGTGGACACCGGTCATAACGCTTTACATAAATTTGCGAGAAATTGGCATGTTTATTCGACCACTGCATCCCATAACCGTTTTCGCAAGAAGGTCATGTGTCTTGCGCTTTATCCCTAGGTTCACGCCTATTTCGCCCTTATCCGTCAAAGGTTAAGGGCGTTTTCTTTCACACTGAGTGATTCAGTTAAGAAAAACCCGGCGCATGGCCGGGTAGAACATCAAGCAACTGATGCTCGCCCAGGGAGGTGAGGCGCGAGTGACGGATCACTGGGATGGAGTGTCGTGCAGGCTGGCGCATCTGGTCCGCTGAAAAGCGGGGCGATTCAGAGACTACTCTGCTGGCAACAAAACCCGCAGTCTTTTGCTTTGGACATCGTTGCGAAATGTAAAGGTTCTGATCATCATAGAGGTCTTGGGATCTCAATTTTTAAGTTATACACAGCTTGTTAACTTTTTATACACATCGCCATACCCAGCATTTACGCGACTTAACAGACATTCTGTGCATTTATACAGGTTGCTTATCACCACCCTGATTACTATATTATTAATAGCATACACATCACTCCTGGCAAGGAAGATATGCCGTTTATAAGCCTGGATATTGCTGGTTTTTCCCAATATTGCGTATAGGATTGGCAGATCACACTTGTGGATAAGTTTTCTTTGGAGTATTGCCATGCATGCTGCGTCGATGCATTACGACGTGAAGGGTGTTGCTCGGCTCGAAATCAGTCGACTTGAGACGTCCAACGGATGGTCAAAAGTTAAGACTACGGTTTTTGGCGGCCTGATGGCCGTCTCTCCTCGGCGCTTAGTTGAGGCAGTGGCCAGCCATTTGAGCAACGCCTTCGTACAATTGATTAAACGAGACACATTGAAGGTTCAATCCTTTACGCTCCAATTCAAAAACATCAAAGTCGGCCTTGCGCAAGAGATAGCAGAGTCCGGTGAAATCCCTGGGCCATTTATAGTTGCGGCGTTGTCGAAACTGCAGACCACACTGCAGGCTCAGCAGATATCTCTGGACAAGGTATCTACGCAGCTTCAAGAGATCAAAAAAGATACGCGCGTTTACCAAGAGGTGCGCAAGCAGATGGCTGCACTCGTTGAATTAAGCGATGCGGTGCATCAACTTCACCTTGTTGCAATCGGTGCAGGCGCGATAGCAGAAATGTCTTGGGCCGAGAGCGTCCAGGCTTCTCATCAAAATTTCTTAGCAGTAACCAAGTCCTTGGCCGCTGCTGACGAAGAGTTGGATCCGGAGTTGCTAGCTTTGGCAGAGGAAGCCGTCGCTGCAGCTGAAAACAGAAAATCAATGGAACCGAGCTGGGCATCAAACTTAGCTAGGAGCCCCTACCACTGACAGGTAGATGCAGCACGAAGACTGTAACAACTGGGATTACTCAAAGCATCCGGACATACAAACTGTCGTCGATTCCTGCACCGAAATCTTGAAAGAGCTTTCAGCGGATCCGCTACAGCACCAACCCGGCCTACTAGATACCAGATACCTTCATCGCCGTATGTTTTTCCGTACGGCTCCGCAGGCGTGTCCCTGCGTGGCAGGCAATTACCGAGGATCAGATTTCGATTGCCTGCGAAGTTATATGGTCTACTTTGGCACGAACTTCGGAACTCCACCGACTTCGGTATCAATTCTGATGGAAGATTTCCATAACGAACTATCAGTCGCCGTTCAGCAATTGGATGCGATTGTGGAGAAATCTAGCCTCTCGAAGTCTAAAGCAGGAGACCTCGTGAAAGTTGTATCGGTCGCTGCAGCCATGATTACCCGTTTTTTTACGATCCATCCGTATGCAAACGGGAACGGTCATATCGGGAGGTTAATGGTGTGGATTCTCCTTGCCCGCTTCAATAGGACCCCTGTGAGTTGGAAGCTGCACAAAAGTCCACCGGGGTATGGAGACCTCTTAAATCTCTACCGTGCTGGGCAAAAAAAACCATTGGAACGATTCATTTTGCAGAGCGTTATTGCGTAAATCCGAATCGTCTAGGGCAACAGTAACCCTACTCTTCCAGAAAATTTACCTGCTGCGCCGTCCAATTGCTCGCTTACTCACTGCCTCAACATCAATTCTGGACATCCATAGCTCAGGAGCAGAATCAAGCCAATCCGTTCTCCTTGAGACGAATTATGCAGTCCTGATTGGAATGACTTCTGTAAGCGCGCGGCCAACCCATGTTGACCGCTGAGAGCTGCCGCGGTAGTCCGTCAGGTGGTAGTGGATTGCCAGCGATGCGGCAATAGCTCGCCGATCTGGCTGGCCCGTTGTGTAGGCAGCCGGGTGAGCACATCTTTCAGGTACGCATAGGGATCATGCCCATTCATGCGTGCTGACTGGATCAGGCTCATGACTGCCGCAGCCCGTTGGCCTGCGCGCAGACTCCCGGCAAACAACCAGTTGTTGCGGCCAATGGCAATGGGGCGGATTTGGTTCTCGATCCAGTTGTTATCCGCGGGAAGCCGTCCGTCATCGACGAACCGGGTGAGCGCCTCCCATCGCCGCAAGCTGTAGTCCAATGCTTTGGCGGTGGCTGAACTGGCGTGCACCTTCTGGCGCTGCAAGCCCATCCATTCATGCAAGGCATCGAGCACGGGCTTGGCCTTTTGTTGGCGGATGCGCTGGCGTTCCATTGCATCCAATTCCTTGACCTCGCGCTCGATCTCGTAGACCAGTGCAAACTGTGCCAGCGCAAACTCGGCGATATAGCTCTTGCTGGCGGCGTGCAGATCGAAGAACTTGCGCCGCGCATGGGCCAGACACCCCACCTCCGTCACACCGCTGGCGATCAGTGCTTTGTAGCCGCTGAAATCATCGCAGGTGAGACTTCCGCGCCAGTCCTCCAGGAACTTGCGTGCATGCTCGCCAGCCCTGGACTCGCAGAAGTCATACACCACGGCCCTCATGTCCTCGAAGGCTCCGGGCGCATAAGCCCATAGGTAGGCGCGATGCGTCTTGCCATCGCCTGGCTTGAGCATCGACACTGGCGTTTCATCAGCATGCAGTACACGATGTTGCAGCATCTCAGCCTTCAGTGCATCGACCAGGGGCTGCAGGCGCACGCCACAAGTTCCCACCCATTGCGCCAGAGTGGAGCGCGGGATGGCCAAACCGGCCCGACCGAAGATGCTCTCTTGGCGGTACAGCGGCAGATGGTCCGCGTACTTGGCCACCAGCACCTTGGCCAGCAGTCCGGCGGTGGGGATACCCTTGTCGATAACGTGCGCTTCGATCGGCGCCTGGGTGATGGTCTCGCACTTGGCACATGCCCACTTGCCGCGCACATGACGCTCCACGGTAAAGACGCCGGGCACATAGTCCAGCTTCTCCGCTACGTCCTCGCCAATGCGCTTGAGCTGGCAGCCACATTGACACGTGGTGGAGTCGGGTTCATGGCGAATCTCCCGGCGTGGCAGGTTGACCGGCAACGGTTGGCGTTTGGCCTGCCGCTTGTCCTGCGCAGGAGATACCGGCAGGCTTAGCTGCTCAATCTCTGCGGCCACGGCTGCCAGGTCCGCATCGATCTCGTCTTCGAGCAGGCTGCGCTGATCGGCGCTGAAGCGTTCAGACTGGGCGGCGAATTTCATGCGCTTGAGCAGCGCGTTCTCGTAGGTGAGTTTTTCGTTGAGGGCCTGGCTGTGGCGCAGTTCCGTGAGCAGTCGGGCTGTCATCGCGCGCAACTGCTCGGCGTTCAGGTTCTCCAGGGATTGCGGCTCCACCACCATGACCACGACTGTGCCAGAGTCGCTGTGTGCAGGCCATTGGCGCATGCCCCAATTGGCAGGTAGGGCCTATGCCGCCCGCGATCACACCACGGTAATGGCGCCGGCCTGTCCCACGCGTTTCCAGGGTAGGCCCAGCACCAAGGCATCGAGCTGGACTCGGTCCAGACTGCAGTGGGTGTCGCAGTCAGATGCCCATATGAACTTGCCCTGGTGTAGCCGGCGTGCAGCCAGCCAGATGCCAATGCCGTCATGCACCAGGATCTTGAGCCGGGTGGCGCGCTTGTTGGCGAACACATAGGCATGGTGAGGCTGTGCGGCACCGAAGACAGCGATCACGCGGGCCAGCGCTGTATCGGTTCCAGCGCGCATGTCCAGCGGTGCAGTCGCCAGCCAGACTGAGTCGATGCGGATCAACGCAGCAACTCACGCAGCACTTGTGCACATTGCGCAGCGCCCGTAAGTGGCCAGCGCACGCTCACGGTGGCACCGCCGCGCTGGATTTCAATGTGGATGGTCTCACCGGTGTGAGCAGGCTGCGGTGCCTCTGGTAGGTGCTTCATCGCTATGGCATCCGCATTGCCTGCCCCTGAAAGCTGCAGCGGCACGAAGGTTGCTGCCGTCTGTTGCAGCTCGGTCAGCACCCTGCGTTGGCGCTCCTCGCGTATCCAGCGGTGCACCATGTTCGGGTTGATGCCATGGCCCAGCGCAATGCCCGCCAGGGATGCGCCTGGCTGGCGACACTGCTCCAACACCGATGCCTTGAATTCCACGCTGTACTCGCGCCGCTTGAGGCGCTGCACTGTCGACACTTGATCCATAGTCTCCACGATCTCCTTCGTGGGGACGATGCCTGATCACCAAGGTCGATTCAATATGGGATGGCCGGACGCTTACTGACTTCCGCACCAACGCGCAGCTTGTCCAGGTAATCAGCCCAACGCTGCATCATTTCCCTTCTCGCTGGAAGGTGCGCAGTGCGGTTGTAGGCGCGCCCATTGGGATCTTTGACCGCATGGGATAGCTGATGTTCGATCAGGTCTACACGCTCGCCTAAAACCTCGTCCATGATGGTGCGTGCCGTAGCCCGGAAACCGTGAGCGCTGTGCACCTCTTTGGCGTAACCCATACCCCGCAAAGCGGCGTTTATAGTGTTCTCGCTCATGGGTCGCTCGCCTGTGCGAAGGCTTGGGAACACATACCGACCATGGCCGGTAACAGGGTGGATGTCCCGCAGTATCTCCACCGCCTGTTTCGACAACGGAACCAGGTGGTCAACTTTCATCTTCATTTTGCTTGCCGGAATGCGCCACTCTGCGGCGTCCAGATCCATCTCGGCCCATTCTGCCGTGCGCAACTCACCAGGACGCAAGAACACCAGCGGCGTGAGCTTCAACGCTGCCACGGTGTACGGGTGCCCGGTGTAATCAAAAATGGAGCGCATCAGCTGCCCCACCTGCTTAGGGTCGGTGATTGCTGCGTAGTGCGTTCCGGTCTTGCTGGCCAACGCTTCGCGCAAGTCTGCAGTTACGTCACGCTCAGCCAGTCCCGAGACCACGGCATAGCGAAACACCTGTCCGCACAGTTGTTTTAGCCGGTGCGCCGTATCGATGGCTTCACGGGCCTCCACCTTGCGAATGACCTTTTCCAGAATGTCACGAGGACCGATGCTCGTTATGGGCATCTTTCCGATGTAAGGGAAAGCATCGTTCTCTAGCCAGGCCGTCACCTTGTCCTGGGTGATTTGCGCACGGTTTGCCTTGGTCTTGACCAGCCAGTCACGCGCCACCACTTCAAAGGTGTTCGCAGCCGCGGCCAGTTTCTCGGCCTTTTCTTCACGTTTGGCCACACCCGGGTCAACGTCTTCGGCCAGCGTTTCCTTGGCATCGTCGCGGCGCTTGCGGGCCTTCGCCAGTGAGACTTCCGGATACACCCCCAGGGCCAACGTTTTCTGCTTGCCTGCAAAGCGGTAGGCCATGCGCCAGTACTTGCCTGCGGCTGTGATGTGCAGGTACAGACCACCGCCATCAGAGTACTTTTCGCCTGCAGCAGAGCCTTTGTGCTTGGTGTTCTTAACGAAGGTGTCAGTCAGTGCCATGGAGCCCCAGTTTGTTGGTATGTCGATTTTCAGGAATTAGAAATACCAACAGAAATACCAATCTTTTGTTGGTATGTCATGGTACTGCTTGAGACTACGTGAGGCAACAAAAAACCCGCCATGCCTAGGAAACATGCGGGTTTTGAGAGTTCTTGAGACGCTGTGAGATCGTCCGGTGGTCCCAACAACAGGAATCGAACCTGTATCTGAGTCTTAGGAGGACCCCGTTCTATCCATTGAACTATGTCGGGAGACAGAGCTGGATTGTAGCCAGACTGCTCGTCGAAGCCTCACGCACTAGAAGGTTTCCCACTCACCATCCGCCGCTGCGGAAGCAACTCTGTCCATGACCTTGGGCGGTGGCGCCTTCAACGCCGGGCTGGCGGGCTTGGCAATTTCGCGTTTGAGCTGCACAACCAGTCGGGTGACCTCGTTGGACGCGTTGGAAAACGCTGTACCACTCTCCAGCATGGCGTCCACGTCGCCGCTACCTTGATTGACCGCGCGAGCGACCTTGCCAGCCTCCTGGTGGAAGGCCTTGTGCCCTGCCACCAGGCTCACAAAAGTGGGCTGGCTGGCAAATTTTGCACTTCCTTTGCCCATCAACCACTTGCCCATTTCGCAGCAATCGTCCCGGGCAATGGTTTCTGCATCCAGCTTCTCGTGTTTGGAGGCCGCAGCCCTTAGCTTGGTGCGCCAATCAGCATGGGCCTTGATGGCATTGTCCAGATTGATGCCTAGACCATCTGAATCACCCCGGGAGCCGCCTGCGGGCAGGGGTTTGGGGGCAGACGGCGCAATCGCGCGCGGTGCGCTGGCAATGGCTGCGGCTGGTGCCATATCGGGTGCCGGCACAGGACGATAGACGCTCTCGTTCCCCGCCAGCTTGAAGACCGCCACGGTCTGCACCAGCTCCTGTGCCTGTGCTTTGAGACTGCCGGCGGCAGCCGCCATCTGCTCGACCAGTGCGGCGTTCTGCTGGGTGGTCTTGTCCATTTGGCCCACTGCCTCCCCCACCTGAGCGACACCTTGATTCTGCTCGTTGCTGGCAGCACTGATCTCGCCCATGATGTCTGTCACCCGACGGATGGAGCTGACCACTTCGGTCATGGTTTCGCCCGCCTTGTCCACCAACACCGTGCCCTGCTCGACACGCTCGACGCTGGCGTTGATGAGATTCTTGATTTCCTTGGCAGCCTCTGCGCTGCGCCCGGCCAGAGCGCGAACCTCAGATGCCACTACGGCAAAGCCGCGGCCCTGTTCGCCCGCACGCGCCGCTTCCACGGCCGCATTGAGCGCCAGGATGTTGGTCTGGAATGCAATGCCGTCGATAACGCCGATGATGTCGGAGATTCGGCGCGAAGACTCATTGATGCCGCGCATGGTGTCCACCACCTGACCCACGACTTCGCCGCCCTGGATCGCAACTGTCGACGCGCTGCTGGCCAACTGGTTGGCCTGGCGCGCCGATTCCGCATTCTGTTTCACGGTGGCGCCCAGCTCCTGCATGCTGGCCGCCGTCTGCTCCAGTGCACTGGCCTGTTGCTCGGTACGTGCAGACAAGTCGTTATTGCCTTGCGCGATCTCGGCACTGGCTGTTGCCACGGCCTGTGAACCCTGGCGCACACTGCCTACGATGCGCGCCAGACTGCCGCGCATCTCGGAGAGCGCCTGCAGCACTTGCGCGGTTTCGTCATTGCCTTCCACGCGGATGTCGCTGGCCAGATCACCGCTGGCCATGGCTTGCGCGGAAGCCACGGCACGCCGGATGGGCACCGTGATGGAGCGCGTGGACAGGATGGCCAGCGCCAGACCCAACACCACCGCAACGGCAGCCCCCACACCCAGAATCCATTGCCCGGTGGCACCTACGGAAATGGTCTCCTCCTGGCTGGAAGTCAGTGCCTTTTCAGTCTGTTGGGAGAATGCGGCCAGTGCCTTGAGGTAGGTCTCTGCAATGGGCCGCAGATCGTGATCTATCAGGGGTGCAACATCCTCCCCTGCCTTCTTTTTCTTCAGCAGTTCGGCCCGTGCATTGCGATAGGCCTCACGACTCTTGGCCACATCGGCCATCAGCGCCTTGCCGGCATCATCCTGCACCAGCGTTTCCAGCTTTTTCTGGATTTCGGAGATGGACTTGGTGGTGGCGTCCATCTCCTTCTGCAGGACATCCACATACCCGGCATCGGCAGACCGCATGGAAGCGACGGCGCGTACCCAGTTGATGTTGATGCTGGCCTCCCACTGGTGCGCCAGCGTGCTACGTTGCACCTGCACTTCCACCAGATCATGGCTGGCAGATTTCAGGGCTCCGAGACGGGCCATCCCAATGATGGCCAGAAACACGGTGATGACGAGAACCAGACAAAATGCCAAGCCCAGACGCGTGCCGACTTTGAATTTGTCCATAGTGCGTACCTGATAAAGATGTCCCTGATAACGGATTCATTCTAGATGTCAAAATGGCTGCTAAAACCGAGACAAACCCTGTACAAACAGAAATACGCAAGCCAGCCCCGAGTTGATGCATGATTGAAGCTATCGACCTATAGACATCAGAGAGACTCCCACCATGGCCACCTCATTTGCCTCCGAGAAGGAAAAACGCAACGCCAGCTCCAGCAACAACATGTTCGAGTTGCTGCTGTTTCGCCTGGGGCAACCCAGTGGCGCGCTCAAGCACGAACTGTTCGGCATCAATGTATTCAAGGTGCGCGAGATCATGGTAATGCCGGAAATCACTTCCATGGTGAATGCCGGGCCCAACGTCATGGGCATTGCCAATGTGCGCGGGCAACTGATTCCGGTCGTCAACCTGCCCAAGATTGTGGGCTGCACGCCAGCCAAAGGCACAGGCATTCTGCTGGTGACCGAGTTCGCCCGCACCACGCAAGCCTTTGCCGTCGAAGAGGTGGTGGAAATCGTGCGTCTGGACTGGAAACAGGCACTCTCCGCTGAAGGCACCGGCGGTGGGCTGGTGACCAGCCTCGCACGTCTGGACGGCGACAAGGAAAACAGTCGCCTGGCCCAGGTGCTTGATGTGGAGCAAATCCTGCGCGACGTATTCCCCGACCAGCACCACACCTTCCGCGAAGACACGATCATGCCCAAGGGCTCCATTCCGGCAGGCTCCGTGATTCTGGCCGCTGACGATTCCGCAGTGGCACGCATGATGATTGAACAAGCCCTCAAGGCCATGAACCTGCCGGTCATCATGACCAAGAGCGGCAAGGAAGCCTGGGAAAAACTGGACAGTCTGTATGCACAGTCCAAGGCCCAGGGCATCCCCATTCGCGACCGTGTGGCACTGGTGCTGACCGACCTGGAAATGCCGGAGATGGATGGCTTCACCCTTACCCGCAACATCAAGGATGATCCGCGCTACAGCGGCATTCCGGTGATGGTGCACTCCTCGCTCTCAGGAACCGCGTCGGAGAACCATGCCAGAAGCGCAGGCGCAGATGCCTATGTGGCGAAGTTCGTGGCCGAGGAACTGGGCAGCAATATCCTGAAAGTAGTTGCCGGTTCGCGCTAGGCGCCCAGACGGCACCCGCGCGTGCGGCCCTCAGCCGCCGTGCGAAAAGCTGGAAGGTTTGTAGCTCGCCAGGAACTCCGTCAAGGCTTCTGCCGGCAAGCCGCGACTGATCAGGAACCCCTGCATCACGTCACAGCCCATGCCCGACAGGTACAAGGCTTGCTCTTTCGACTCCACGCCTTCGGCGATGATTTCCAGTCCCAGGCTGTGCCCCATGGCGACAATGGCCTTGACGATGGAGGCATTGCTGGCATTGGTCGTGATGTTCTTCACGAATGACATGTCCACCTTGAGCTTGTGCACCTTGATCTGCTGCAGATAGGAAAGCGATGAGTAACCGGTGCCGAAGTCGTCGATCGACAGGCGCACACCCAGCTGGCGCAATTGGGCCAGGGACTCGATGGACTTCTCGCGGTTGGACATCAGGAAGCTCTCCGTGATCTCCAGTTCCAGACGCTCAGGTGCAATGCCCGTGGTGCGCAACGCAGCTGTGACCGACTCCACCAGATTGCCGCGGCTGAGCTGAACGGCCGATACATTCACCGCCGTATGCAAAGGCGCAATACCCGCTGCGGACCAAGCCTGTATCTGTCGGCAGGCCTCATTCAGAACCCAGTCCCCCAGGCGAACAATCAGGCCGCTTTCTTCGGCGAGTGGTATGAACTCATTGGGCGGAACCAGACCACGTTCTGGATGCATCCAGCGCACCAGGGCCTCCACTCCCACGACTTGGCCGCTGGCCAACGCCACTTGCGGCTGGTAGTGCAGGCGCAATTCGTTCTGGTCCAGCGCCCGTCGCAGGTTGGCTTCCAGGTTCAAGCGCGCACGGGCCTGTCGCGACATGTCGGGCGAAAAGAAACGCAAGGTGCTGCGCCCCTCGGCCTTGGCGCGGTGCATGGCAGCGTCCGCATTGCTCAGCAGCTGCTCTGCAGTGGATGCGTCATCGGGAAACAGGGCGATGCCAATGCTGGCACCTACATAGATGCTGTGGTCATCCACGACGAACGGCAGGGTCAACGCGTCAATCATGCGCTGCGCCTGCAAGTCCACCCAGGGATCGGGCGAAGTGCTGTCCAGGATGATGTTGAATTCGTCTCCCCCCACCCGCGCGATGGCATCGCTATCGGGAAGCAGTCCTTGCAGGCGCTGGCTGACTGCCAGCAA
Organism: Rhodoferax sp. GW822-FHT02A01; assembly: GCF_038784515.1. Classification (NCBI taxonomy): domain Bacteria; kingdom Pseudomonadati; phylum Pseudomonadota; class Betaproteobacteria; order Burkholderiales; family Comamonadaceae; genus Rhodoferax; species Rhodoferax sp. GW822-FHT02A01. The sequence continues at coordinate 2,545,554 of NZ_CP152376.1, read as the reverse complement.
CAGCTTGTCACCCACGCTATGCCCCAGACTTTCATTGATGGTGGCGAAGTTGTCCAGGTCCAGGGTGAGCAGCGCAAACTGGCTCTGGTTGCGCTGTGACTGTGCAATGGCATGCGCCAACTGCTCCGCAAACAACACACGATTGGGCAAGCCGGTAAGCGTGTCCCGGTGCGCCAGGATCCGGTACTTCTCCTCACTGATCTTGAGCAGGGCCGTGCGCTGCGCTACCAGGTTTTCCAGAAAGCGGCGCAGACGCGCCAGCTCCAGATGGGTCTGGATGCGTGCCCGCACCTCATCCACATCAAACGGCTTGGTGATGTAGTCCGCCGCCCCCAGCGCAAAGCCCTTGACCTTTTCTTGCGGCGCATCGACCACGGTCACAAAGATCACGGGAATGCCATTGCCTGTAGGCATGGCCTTGATGCGCCGGCAGATTTCGTAGCCGTCCAGTCCGGGCATGCGGATGTCCAGCAGGATCAGGTCCGGCGGTTCCCCGTGCTGCACGATGTCCAGCGCCTTGAGGCCACTGTTGGCCACCATGATCCGGTATTCGCTGGAGAGCGCCCCCACCAGCTCGTGGATGTTTTCCGGCACATCATCCACCACCAGAATGGATGCGGTCTGGCCCGTGTCGCGCTGAGCTGCAATGTCAAACAGCACCGGGTGGCTGCGGATGCGGCGCAACTCCAGCAGATTGCGGATACGCACCTTGAGCAGGTCGGGATTGACCGGCTTGGTGATGTAGTCCGCCACACCGAGGGACAATCCGCGCGTCTGGTCTGCCGCATCGCTCAGTCCCGTCAGGAACATGACCGGTATGTTGGCGGTGGCGGCATCTATCTTCAGTTCGGAAAGTACGGAATAGCCGTCCATTCCCGGCATCTTGATGTCCAGCAAGATCAGGTCCGGCTGGGGCGCACGCCTGGCCAGCTCCAGTGCCTTCTGGCCGTTGACAGCCGCCGAAATGGTGTAGTCATCGCGCAGCACGCTCATCAATGCGTGCAGGTTCTCCGGAACATCGTCAACAATCAATAGCCGGGGCTTGCCATTGTTCAACACTTGGTCGGTTTCATTCATGTTGTCTGTCCAGTTGCTTGGCTTGCAGTGCCTTCAGCAGGTCTTGCGCCGCATCGATATCAAATACGTCCACCAGTCTCGCAAGTTCTGCCACTTCGGCTTCCATGGCGGTCTTTAGCGTACCGGCGCGCAGTTGTGCAATCAGTCCATCGGCGGCACCCAGATCGTAATCCAGCGCATGGCCCAACCGTTGCAGCAACGACTGCCATTCCGTGGTCGACAGTGTCTGGGGCTTCTCGGCGACTGCGGGCATGGTGCTCAGCAGCACTGCATCTATGTCGCGCAAGACGTTCACCATCAGGGCATGGGCATCGTCCATGTCCTGGGGCGCAGGCACGCGGCCTTGCTTGAGCGTGCTCTCCAGAATCTTCAATTTGTCATAGAGCAGATAGGCTCCCAGATTGCCAGCCACGCCCCGCAGTGCATGGCACAGATGCTCCGCGACCTGCACACCCTGGTTCTGGCAGGCCGCACGCAAATCTTCGATGGCCTTGGGATAGTGGTCGCGAAAACGTTGCAACTGCCTGCAATAGGCGTCCAGATTGCCACCGATGCGCCGCACCCCCTCCACCGCATCCAGACTGGAGGCAGCCAGCAGCTCGTCGGGTAGCTCCACGTTCTTGCGTGCCACCTCCGTCGGCGCAAATCCCATGCCCTGCCGGGGCAGGCGAACCCATTGGGACAAGGTTGCCATGAGCCGTTCCGGCGATATGGGTTTGGTGACGTGGTCGTTCATGCCGGCGGCACGGCTCTGGTCTGCGTCCTTGGCCATGGCCAAGGCGGTCATGGCAATGATGGGAATGTCACGGAAATACGCCCCGTTGGGCTGTCCGGCCAATGCACGGATCCGTCGCGCAGCCTCCAGCCCATCCATCACCGGCATCTGGACGTCCATCAGCACGGCGTCGTAGCTAGAGGCCTGCACCTTCATCACCGCCTCCTGGCCGTTGACAGCCTCGTCCACTTCAATGCCCTCGCTGCGCAACAGCTCGGTTGCAAACTCGCGGTTGATATCGTTGTCTTCCACCAGCAGCAGGCGCGCCCCGGCCAGTTGGGTCTGGGACAGGCCCAGCGGTAGCTTGTGTTTGCCGCTTTCGCCGTCGCTGAGAATGCGCCGACGTCCCAGCACGGACAAGATGGTGTCCAGCATGGACGATGGCGTCACCGGCTTGACCAGAAAACCATCCACTCCGGCCTGTTCGCACAGACGCATCACGTCCTCGCGCCCATAGGCCGTCACCACCACGATTTTGGGCTTGTGCGCAATGGCGGCGCTGCCGTGCACACGTCTGGCCACTTCATCGCCATTCATTCCGGGCATGCGCCAATCCATCAGCAGCAGGTCACAGGGTGAGCCCGGTTTTTCCAGCGCCGCCAGCACGGCGGGGCCGTTGGATACGGCCACCACATCCATCTGGAAGAAGCGCAGCATCTCCGACAGGATCTCCAGCGAAACCTGGTTGTCGTCCACCAGCAGCACGCGCACGCCCTTGAGCAAAGGCCCGACCTGATCCACCAGCTGACGCTGGTGCAGCAGGGCACCCTGCGCAATCTGCAGCCGCACAGTAAAGCACACCGTGGTGCCGCGGCCCAACTCAGACTCCTCCAGCCAGATGCGCCCGCCCATCAGGCTGCACAGGTGCTTGCAAATGGCCAGGCCCAGACCCGTTCCGCCAAATCGGCGCGTGGTGGTCTGGTCGGCCTGCGTGAACTTCTCAAACAGTTTGGGCTGCACGTCGGGTGCAATGCCGATACCCGAATCGCGCACGGTGAATTGCAGCATGACGTCCGACTGCGTGCTGCTGATGCACTGCAAGGACAGCTCCACCTGCCCCCGCTCAGTGAACTTCACCGCATTGCCGCACAGATTGATCAGCACCTGCCCCAGGCGCAAGGGATCGCCGATGAGCCGGGGTGGAATGCCCGGGTTGTAGCGGATGAGGAATTCAATCCCCTTGTGCTCGGCCTGGAAGCTCAGCGTATCGGCAAGCTGCTCCAGCACTGCATCCAGACCGAACTCCACCTGCTCCATATCCAGCTTGCCGGCTTCGATCTTTGAAAAATCCAGAATGTCACTGATGATGCCCAGCAGGGAATTAGCCGCGCCCTGGGCCTTGGTAAGACGGTTGCGCAGACCCTGGGGCATGTCCTCCTTCAGTGCCAGGTACAGCATGCCCAGGATGGCGTTCATGGGTGTGCGGATTTCATGGCTCATATTGGCCAGGAAGTCCGATTTAGCCCGGGTCGCAGACTCGGCCTGCTCCTTGGCTTGCCGCAGCTCCAGGGTGCGCTCAGCCACGATCTTCTCGAGGTTCTGGTTCAGCGCATTGAGCTTCTGCATGGACTCGAACAGCCGGAAGCGGCTCACATCGAACGCCTTGACCAGTTCACCCAACTCATCCACAAAGGGGTAGTGCAAAGGCTCCAGCGGCACCGCCTGCGGCTGGTTGCGCCCATCCGCCACCGCCCTGGCCAGACGCGTCACGTGATCGGAGAGCTTGCGCCGCACGGCCCACCTGAACAGCAGCCACAAGGCCGTGGTCACCACCAGCGAATTGAGCAGGATGACGAGGACGCCGTACTTGGTGCGGTCCCAGATGACCTTGCGATCCGAGTACATCTTCAGGGTTCCGATCAAATTGTCACGACCCCGCATGGATTGGTGGTACAGGGGGAGCCGGATCAGCTTCTCGGCGTTGGGAAAAATGCCTGCCGCATCGAGGTCCGTCGAAGGCACATGGCCATCCTCGGCCAGCACTTCACCCGTGCTGCTCTCAATCTGAACGCCAGAAACAATCGCGTTTTGGCGAACCCCTTGAACAAGGGTTGCCAGTTGCGCCGAATCCAGCTGCCACACCGCACCAACGACGGTCGGCGAGATGGTGCGCCCCAACGTGGCCAGATCGCTTTCTATGTCCCGCCCCACATTGGCATATTGAATGACAAGCTGCACGCCCGTCATGCCGATAGCAACCAGCAAATACCAGGGAAGCAGGGTGTAGATGAGGCGCTGAGAAAGTGTTTGCGTAAACTGCATCGGTATTCTTTGCCGTGATGCCAGGCATCTTAGTGCCACCACCAGCTGGTATCCGTAGGCGGTGTTCCGGGCGGCAAGATCGGGTTGGTCATGCGCACTACCGTGCGCTTCTCTTTCGCCAAAGTGGCGATTTCGTTGGCGTGGTACGTCTCGAACAGCTGGCGAAACGACCCGTCTGCCAGCGCTGCCCGCAAGCCGCGCTCGATCTGCCCGGCCAAGGATTTGTTCTTCTTGTTGACCCAGAAATACACTGGATAGGGAAAGAACAAGGCCTTGCTTTGCTCCACGGCCAGCAGCGGATAGCGGACCTTGCGCTCCTCCAGCTCGCGCGCCGCCTCGTTCAATCCTCGGGGAAACGCATCAAAGCGCTTGGCCGATAGCATGACGAAGAGGTTCTCGTAGTTGGGTGAAGTCTCCACCGAGAACCCGTTGGCACGCATGACCGGCAGATCGGCCCATTGGCTGTTCAGGCCAAATACCAGTTGCTGCTGCAGTGCGGCAGCGTCCATGCGGGCAATGCGGTCCTGATCCGTCGCGCGGATCACAAAAATGCGAAACCCGACGATGCCGCGCAGGATGTCGATCTTGATCGGCAGCATCTGGCTTTCGCGTTCCACATTGGTTCCCAGCGCGATCACATCCAACTCGCCGGATTGCAGCAACTCCATGCCGCGGTTTTGTGTGATGTCTTCCTGGTAGGGCGTCAGCTGGTAGCTTGTGCTGGCGCCGCGCACATGGGACAACGCCAGCTCCAGCAACTTCCAGCGGTACTCGTAGATGGGCCCGGTCGGGAACACCGCAAGCCTTGTTTCTGCGGCCCAGGCGACGTGCAAGGGTTGAAATCCCCCCCACGCAAGCAGCAAAAGTGACAACAAGCACCGCCACCGGCCGAAGCAAAGTACGCGAACCTTCATATTCCCGCTTTCAAGGTCTTTTCGGACGCCATTGAAACCATCGACCTGTGTCGATGTTCCCTCCCCCCACAACTATGGGCGTCTTCAAATACCTATGCAAGACCTTTTTGCATGCCCTGCGCGCGCAGGATGCCTCGGCTCACCACAAATCGTAGGCTGAAACGTCCGCCTTGCTGATGAAGTCCATGCGCGATGCATCCATCGCAGCACGGCTGGTTTCATCGTCCAGCCCCTCCACCAGCTGGCAGGCCAACCGCCCCACCTGCGTCAGGGCCGCCTGCTCCTGCGGCCCCCAGGCGCCGGCAAAACTCAGGCGCAAGCAATGCCGGTAACGGTGGCTGGTGCAAAACAGCTGGCCCGGCCCCACGGTAATGCCTTGCGCCTTGCACAACGCAAACAGCACCATGGTGTCCACCTCACCGGGCAGCTCCACCCACAGCGTGTATCCGGCAGGTGGATCATTGACGCGGGTACCCACCGGAAAGCTGGCCTGGATCAGCTTGCGGGCCTGGCCCAGACGCTGTTTCATGAGCGCACTCAAGCGGCGCAAATGCGCCTCGTAACTGCCCTGCGTCAACAGGTCGGCCAGTGCATATTCCAGCACCGCGTTGGTGGAGGTGCCCTGCACCCGCTTCAGCGTAGATAGCTCCTTGCTCCAGCGCCCGGCCTCAACCCAGCCCAGACGGATGCCGGGCGACACGGTCTTGGCAAACGAGCCGCAGGTCATGACCCAGCCTTCGCTGTCAAAGGCCTTGACCGCACGCCGCCGGAAGTCGGTGGCCAGCAGGTCATTGAACACCACGTCCTCGATCAGCGGCACCTGGTACTGGGCCACCAGCCGCGCCAGCGCGCGCTTGTGCGTCAGCGGCATGATGGAGGCCAGCGGATTGGATAGCGTGGGCACCAGCAGCAAGGCCTTGATCGGCTGCGTGTCCAAGGCGAGCTGCAGCGCGGGCAGCGACACGCCGGTGCGCGGGTCTGTGGGCAAGGCAATGGCCTTGAGGTTGAGCGACTCCAGCAAATCCAGAAAGCCGAAGAACGTCGGACTTTCAATGGCCACCAGGTCACCGGGCTTGGTCACCGCCTGCAGGCACATGGCCACCGCGTTGATGCAGCCCGATGTGATGACGATGTTCTCGCCCTTGAGCGCACAGCCCAGATGCAAGGCGCGCAAAGCCACGGCATTGCGCAGGGCCAGCGTGCCGGACGAGCTGCTGTAATCGGTAAAGGTGTCGCGCTTGAGCCGCGCGGCGCGGCTGACCGCCACGCGGATACGATCATTGTCGAAAAAGTCCTTGTCCTTGGGGCTGTATCCGGCAAAGCTGACCGCCGGCCTTTCCAGGACGTTCGCTGCGTTGTCCGGCTGGCCCTTGGGCACTTCAGGCGCATGCTGGATGGCCCGCACCACGCCGGCTGCCTTGGCCCGGCTGGCAGTGGTCACGAAATAGCCCGACTTGTGGCGCGGCGTCACCACGCCGTGCTCTTCCAGATAGCGATAGGCCTGCACCACAGTGGCCACCGACACATGGTTCTGTGCTGCCGAATCGCGCACCGAAGGCAGGCGCTGCCCGGTTTGCAGGGCGCCAGACGCGATCAACTGCGCGCAGCGCAGTGCGATCTGCAAATACAGGAGGGGCGCCTCGGTTGCCATGCGTTCCATGGTAACGCCAACACCGCTCCGTGGTGCCCCAACCGCAGGCAAAAAAGCAGTACAGATGAACCCGAACCAGACCAGCACAGATGCATCGCCGCTTCTGTGTGCACCGGTACAGGTTGTCCTTCTGTATATATGGGCAAGAGCCGCACATCGGCAGACAGTTGAGCCATCACTACCGGAGAAAACCCATGTACCCTCAGCAGCCCGAGCCGTCCGTCCTATTACCCCGTCAGACCCGCCTGATCAATGCGGGTGAAGGCTTTCGTCTGGAAGTCCTGGGCGGCAGCCTGTGGCTGACCCGGCCCTGCGATGCGGTGGACCGTTTCCTGGCAGCCGGCTCCGTCATGGATCTGCATGAGGACCTGGTACTGATCCAGAGCGACTGGAGTCCGGCAAGCACACCGGCACAGCCAGCGCTTTACCGGCTGGTACCACTGACCCAGCAGATACAGCAGGGCACGCGACCGCGTGCCAGCCTGATCAAACGCTGTGGTTGGCTTCTGCTTCGTCCATTTTCCGCTTGAAGAAGCGGGCGTACCAGACGGCCATGCCCAGCACGATGACGATCACGGCCAGACTCATCAGGCCGTAGTCGGTTGAGAGAAGGTCTTGCATCAATTTCATGGCTTACTCCTTTGCAATCTGGTTTGCAGAATACGCACGGGGGCAAAGGGGGCTGTGATGTGCATCAAACAATGTGCACAGTCTGGTGCACGCGAATGTTGGCATTGATATTGCTCAGCTGTTTGCGAGAGGAAAACGCCAAGCCTTAATCATTTTTTAGTTTCAGTCATTCAAGACAGCTAGGGTTCCGGGTGCCATGCGCACTGCCTGGTCCAAGAGCGGTCGGCTGCACGCAAGTGCGGTTCCACGGAGGGATAAAAGCCCGGGAGATCACGGTTAACGCCGCCTGACCTCTCGCGTTTTTGTTTTTACCTGGAGCCTGATTTGCAAAATACACAGTCCCTCTATCTGCCGCCAGACGTTGCACCACGGGTCAAGAAACCCAGCATCTGGTCGATTGCAGCCTCCATCTCCCGCACCCAGTACTGGCTCTTTGCCGGCTTGGGCCTGCTGCTGCCCCTGGTGGCCTGGGCCGTGCTCACGGAGTCGGGCTATGTGGACCCGGTGTTCCTTCCCGGGCCGGTACAGGTGGTCACGCGGCTATTTGGCTGGATGATGGAGGACGACCTCTGGGGCGACACCATGATCAGCATGTACCGGGTGCTTGCCGGGTTTGTCCTCTCGGCCGTATTTGCCCTGCCGCTGGGCTTGCTGATAGGCGCTTTCAAGCCGATTGAGGCGATCCTGGAGCCGCTCACCGACTTCATCCGCTACATGCCGGCCGTGGCCTTCATTCCGCTGGTGATGCTGTGGCTGGGCATTGGCGAGAGCGCCAAGATTTCCATCATCTTCATAGGCACCTTCTTCCAGATGGTGCTGATGGTGGCCGAGAACGTGCGGCTGGTGCCACGGGCGCAGATCGAGGCGGCGCAGACCATGGGTGCAGACCGCGGTGAGATCGTGCAGCTGGTGCTGCTGCAGTCGGCCAAGCCCGCCATCCTGGATACCCTGCGCCTGACCATGGGCTGGGCCTGGACCTATCTGGTGGTGGCCGAACTGGTGGCTGCCAACTCCGGCCTGGGCTACTCCATCCTCAAGGCGCAACGCTTCCTCAAGACCGACACCATCTTCGGCGGAATCATCCTGATCGGCCTGATCGGCCTGCTGATGGACCAGGCCTTCCGCTGGTTGCATCGCCGCTCCTTCCCCTGGCTGCACAGCAAAGGTTAATGACCATGTCCAAAGTAGCCATACACAATCTGGGCAAATATTTTGGTGCACCCAGCACCAATGCAGTGCCCGCACTGCAGGGCGTGAACCTCTCCGTCGAAGAAGGCGAGTTCGTGACCCTGGTCGGCGCATCGGGCTGCGGCAAGTCCACGCTCTTGCGCATACTCGCCGGGCTGGAGACGCACACCAGGGGCAGTGTGGAATGCAACGGCCTGCCCATCGAAGGTCCAGGCGCGGACCGCGCCATGGTGTTCCAGCACTACAGCCTGTACCCGTGGCTGACGGTGATGCAGAACATCAAGTTCAGCCGGCGCCTCAAGGTCAAGCGCGAGAACCTCACTTCTTCGGATGTGGAAGCTGCCTCGGGACGCGCCGACGCGTTGCTGGACCTGATCGGCCTGTCCAAGGTGGCCGATGCCTATCCCAACCAGCTGTCGGGCGGCATGCAGCAGCGCGTCGCCATTGCCCGCGCACTCATGGGCAAGCCCGCCATGCTGCTGATGGACGAGCCCTTTGGTGCGCTGGATGCGCAGACGCGCGAAGTCATGCACGACCTGATCCTGCACATCCACCGCATCGAGAAGACCACCATCGTCTTTGTCACCCACGATGTGGACGAGGCCATCTACCTGGGCCAACGCGTGGTGCTGATGCAGCCGCGCCCGGGACGCATCCACAGCATCTACCCGGTGCCCCTGCCTTCGGCGCGCAACCAGGAGATGAAGCACAGCACCGAGTTCCGCGCCCTCAAGGCCGAGATCCTGGCGCGCATCCGCGAGAGCTCCGGCATGGCCACCGACCAGGACCTGCTCGACAAGCTCAGCCGCACTGCAGCCATCAGCTGAATCCCATTCACCCCAGACGTTGAACCCGTATGCAAACCTCTTTTGAAACCCTCTCGCCCCTGGCGCGCGCTGCCGTGCCGGACCACTCCACCGCCTTTGATCCCAGCCTGATCCTGTGGACCGAAACCGTGCCTGGCGGCACCGCCTGGTCTGCGCGCATGCGCCGCGGCAACACGCTGCGCATCACCGATGTGCGCGGCAGCGCCAACGTCTCCATGCTGCTCTACAACGCCGAAGAAAAGACCGAGCGCTACAACATGCCCGACACGCTCAAGGCCCAGCACACCGCCTACCTCACTGCCGGCCATGTGTGCTACTCCGACATGGGCCGCGTGCTGTGCTCCATTGCCGCCGACACCTGCGGCTGGCACGACACCGTGTGCGGCGCCTCCACCGAGGCCGGCGTGCGCGCCAAATATGGCGAAGCACGCTACCAGGAACACCGCAACGCCATGCACCGCAACGGCACCGACAGCCTGGTCAACGAGCTGGAAAAGTGGGGCCTGTCCAAGCGCGACATGGCCGCCAACCTGAACCTCTTCAGCAAGGTGCAGAGCGATGAAGAAGGCTGCCTGCAGTTCGCCACCGCGCACCGCGCAAGCGGCCAGTACGTGGACCTGCGCTTCGAGATGGACACCCTGGTGGTGCTCTCCACCGCGCAGCATCCGCTGGACCCTAACCCGGCGTATGCGCCGCAGGACGTGACCCTCACCGTATGGCGCTCCGGCACTGCCGGTGCCGACGACCCCTGCCGCCTGCACTGCCCCGAAAACGGGCGCGGCCTGATCAACACCGAGCGCTACTACCTCTGAGCGCGCAGCCCCCATAGACCACCGAATCCAAAGGCAACACCATGCACACCGTAGAAAGCAGCTACAGCGCTGCCACCGCTGTCTTCAACACCATCCACCCCGCCGGCGAGCCCTGGGTGCACACCGTGCGCCGTGGCCAGATCTTTCGCATCGTCGACCTCGAAGGCAACCAGGCCGTGGACACCTTGTTTTACAACGCCGCCGACCCCAGCGAGCGCTATAGCCTGACCCACACCATCCAGGCGCAAGGCGCGCTCTACCTCACCGTGGGCACCACGCTGATGTCCAGCGAAGGCCGGCCCATGCTGACCATCGTGGCCGACACCTGTGGCCGCCACGACACCCTGGGTGGCGCCTGCTCCTGCGAGAGCAACACCGTGCGCTACGCACTGGAAAAGCGCCACATGCACAGCTGCCGCGACAACTTCATGACCGCCATTGCCAAGTCCGGCATGGAAGGCCTGGCCTTCGAGAAGCGCGACGTGGTGAGCAACATCAACTTCTTCATGAACGTGCCGGTCACGCCCGAGGGCCAGCTCACGTTTGAAGACGGCATCTCCGCCCCCGGCAAATATGTGGAAATGCGCGCCGAGATGGACGTGGTGGTGCTGGTCTCCAATTGCCCGCAGCTCAACAACCCCTGCAACGCCTACAACCCGACACCGGTGCAGTTTCTTGTGTGGGACGGCGCTTGAATGTTCACCAAGGTTCTGATTGCCAACCGCGGCGCCATCGCGTGCCGCATCATCCGTACGCTGGACAGGCTGGGCATCCAGTCGGTGGCGGTGTACTCCGAGGCGGACGCGCACTCCATGCATGTGGCCATGGCCAGCGAGTCGGTCTGCATAGGCCCGGCGCCCGCGGCACAAAGCTATCTGGTCGGCCAGAAGCTGATTGACGCCGCGCTGCAGACCGGCGCGCAGGCCATCCACCCAGGCTACGGTTTTCTCTCGGAAAACCCCGGCTTTGTGGAAGCCTGCGAGGCCGCAGGCCTGGTGTTCCTGGGGCCCACGCCGCAGCAGATGCGCGTGTTCGGCCTCAAGCATTCAGCACGTGCGCTGGCCACCGACGCCCAGGTGCAACTGCTGCCTGGCACCGGCCTGCTGGCCAGTGCCGAAGAAGCCCTCGCCGCCGCGCAGACCATTGGATACCCGGTCATGCTCAAGAGCAGCGCGGGTGGCGGCGGCATCGGCATGCAGATGTGCCGCGATGCCAATGAACTCAGCGCTGCCTTCCAGACCGTGAGCCGTCTGGCGCAGGCCAACTTCTCGGATGCGGGCGTGTTTCTGGAACGCTTCATCAGCGATGCGCGCCACATCGAGGTGCAGATCTTTGGTGACGGCAAGGGAGCCGTGCAGGTGCTGGGCGAGCGTGACTGTTCGCTGCAGCGGCGCAACCAGAAAGTGGTGGAAGAAACACCCGCCCCCAACCTGCGCGAGGAAGTGCGCCAGGCCCTGCACGACACGGCGCGGCGGCTGGTGCAGTCGGTGCAGTACCGCTCAGCCGGCACGGTGGAGTTTGTGGTGGATGCGCGCACCCAGGACTTCTACTTTCTGGAAGTCAACGCGCGGCTGCAGGTGGAGCATGGCGTGACCGAAGCCGTGACCGGCGTGGACATCGTGGAGTGGATGGTCAAGCTGCCCACGGGCGACCTGCCTGCGCTCGACACCCTGACGGTCACACCCAAGGGCCATGCCATCCAGGCCCGCCTGTATGCCGAAGACCCGTACAAGAACTTCCAACCCTCCACCGGCGTGCTGACCGAAGTCGTGTTCCCAAGCGATCTGCGCGTGGACACCTGGGTGGAGCGTGGCACCGAAGTCGGCGCCTCCTACGACCCCATGCTGGCCAAGCTGGTGGCCCATGGAGCCGACCGCAGCGATGCCATCGCCAAGCTGTCTGCCGCGCTGCACACCAGCCGCATTGCCGGGCTGGAATGCAATCTGCAGTACCTGCGTGCGCTGATGACCTTCGCACCCTTTGTACAGGCCACGCACACCACGCGCAGCCTGGCCGACTTCAAGGTGGCCAGCCACGCGGTGGATGTGCAAAGCGGCGGTGTGCACACCATGGTGCAGGACTGGCCCGCGCGCCTGGGCTATTGGGATGTGGGAGTGCCGCCCAGCGGCCCCATGGACGCGCTGGCCCTGCGTGCGGCCAATGCCATCGTGGGCAATGCGCAGGGCGCAGCCGCCCTGGAGGTCACCGCCGCCGGCCCTACTCTGAGCTTTCGCTCGGCCATGCGCATTGCCGTGACTGGCGCGCCGTTGGACGTGCTGCTCGACGGTCAACCGGTTGCCATGTGGTCCGCAGTGGAAGTGGCCGCAGGCCAGGTGCTCAAGATCGGCCGGGTGCAGAGCGCTGGTGTGCGCGCCTATCTGGCGGTGCTGGGCGGCTGGGATGTGCCCGACTACCTGGGCAGCAAATCCACCTTCACCCTGGGACAGTTCGGCGGCCATGGCGGGCGCGTGCTGCGTGCCGGTGACGTGCTGCACGTGGCAGCACCCGACACGGCAGCTGCCGCTGCACTGAACGCCGCACAGATAGACGCAGTGCGCCCCGCATACGCCACGCACTGGGACATTGCGGTACTGGTGGGGCCGCACGGCGCGCCCGACTTCTTCACGCCCGACGACATGCAGATGCTGCTCGCCACCGACTGGGAGGTGCACTACAACTCCAGCCGCACCGGCGTGCGCCTCATTGGCCCCAAGCCACAGTGGGCGCGGCGCGATGGTGGCGAGGCCGGGCTGCACCCCAGCAACATCCACGACAACGCCTACGCCATTGGCGCCATCGACTTCACCGGCGACATGCCAGTGATCCTGGGGCCGGACGGCCCCAGCCTGGGCGGCTTTGTCTGCCCGGCCACGGTGGTGCGTGCCGAGCTGTGGAAGCTGGGCCAGCTCTCGCCCGGCAACACCGTGCGCTTCCGCCCGGTGTCACTGGACATGGCCAATGCCCTGGCGCTGGCACAGGACGCGCTGCTGGCGGGTCGCGCCACGCCGCTCACGCCGACACAGCAAACGGGTGCGTTGGCATTGCCCGATGCCGCCGTGCTGCTGCGCCACAAGGCATCCGACGATGCAGAGGAAGTGATGTTCCGCCGCTCGGGCGACTGCAATGTGCTGATCGAGTTTGGCGCGCTTACGCTGGACCTGACCTTGCGCTTCCATGTGCATGCGCTCATGACGCGGCTGCAGGACCTGTGCCGCAGCGGCGCATTGGCGGGCATCGTCGACATGACGCCGGGCATCCGCTCGCTGCAGGTGCACTACGACCCCAGCGTGATCGCCTTGCCCGCGCTCATGCAGGTGCTGCTGGATACGCTGCCCGCCGTGTTCAGCGCAGCCGAGGCCGACATCGAAGTGCCCAGCCGCACCGTGTGGCTGCCGCTGTCCTGGGATGACGAAGCCACGCGCCTGGCCATCGAGAAATACATGCAATCGGTGCGTGCCGATGCGCCCTGGTGCCCGAGCAACATCGAGTTCATACGCCGCATCAACGGTCTGCCCGACTGGCAGGCGGTGTACGACATCGTGTTTGAAGCCAGCTACCTGGTACTGGGCCTGGGCGATGTGTACCTGGGCGCGCCCGTGGCCACCCCCATAGACCCGCGCCACCGCCTGGTCACCACCAAGTACAACCCGGCCCGCACCTGGACGCCGGAGAACGCGGTGGGCATAGGCGGCGCCTACATGTGCGTCTACGGTATGGAAGGCCCCGGCGGCTACCAGTTCGTGGGCCGCACGGTGCAGATGTGGAACCGCTGGCGCGATGCGCGCAATGGCGCGCAGGACTTCGAGGCCGGCAAGCCCTGGCTGCTGCGCTTCTTTGACCAGATCCGCTTCTACCCGGTGAGCGCCGAAGAGCTGCTGCAGTGGCGCAAGGACTTTCCGGCAGGCAAGGCCAAGCTGCGCATCGAGGAAGGCAGCTTTCGCCTCTCGGAATACCAGGCCTTTCTGCAGGCCAACGCCGATTCCATTGCCGCCTTCAAGCAGGTGCAGCAAAGCTCCTTTGAAGCCGAGCGCGAGCGTTGGGCTGCAGCCGGTCTGCTGGAAACACCGCAGGCGGAAGCCGACGCTGTGGACAGCGGCCTGGCCGCACTGGCCGATGCCTTTGCCGGCGAGGTCATCACCTCGCAGGTATCGGGCGGCGTGTGGTCCATCCTGGCCAAGGAAGGTGCGCAGGTGAAAGCCGGTGACCTGCTGCTGGTGGTGGAGTCCATGAAGATGGAAATTTCCATGAGTGCACCCTGCGACGGCACGGTGCACAAGGTGTTGTGCACCGAAGGCCAGCCCGTGAGCGCGGGCCAGGCCCTGGTGCTATTGAACTGAATGAACCCGAAACATAAAACAAGCTGGAGCCTGTATGCGTCTTGACTTATCCCTCTCCCATTTGCGCAGCCGCTATCTGGACGGCAGCCTCACCCCCTTGGCCCTGGTCGAAGCACTGCACGCGCAGATGCTGGCCGAGGACGCGCTGGTGGACCGCCACATCTGGATTCACCGCCTCTCTCTCGAAGCGCTGCAAGGCTATGCCCGCGCACTGCAGGGCCGCGCCCCCAAGGACCTGCCGCTGTACGGCATACCCTTTGCCATCAAGGACAACATCGACTTGGCCGGTGTACCCACCACTGCCGCCTGCCCCGATTACGCCTACACGCCCGAGAAAAGTGCCACCGTAGTGCAGCGCCTGATCGAAGCCGGTGCCATCCCCGTGGGCAAGACCAACCTGGACCAGTTCGCCACCGGGCTGGTGGGTGTGCGCTCGCCGCACGGCGCCTGCCGCAATGCCTTCAACCCCGACTATGTATCGGGCGGCTCGTCGGCCGGCTCAGCTGTATCAGTGGCGTTGGGCCTGGCCAGCTTTTCGCTGGGCACCGACACGGCAGGATCGGGCCGCGTGCCTGCAGGCTTCAACAACCTGGTGGGCCTCAAGCCCAGCTGCGGACGCCTTCCCACCACCGGTGTGATTCCGGCGTGCCGCACGATTGACGTGGTGTCCATCTTCGCGCTCACTGCCTCAGACGCAGCCAGCGTGCTGGCGGTGGCCGAGGGTGAGGACGGCATCGATTCCTTTGCGCGCCGCATGCCCGAGCCGGGCTTCAACTTTGGCGCAGCACCGGCCTTCCGCTTTGGTGTGCCGCGCGCAGAAGACCTGGAGTTCCACGGCAACGCCGAAGGTCCGGGGCAGTTCAAGGCAGCTGTGGCCATGCTCGAAGCGCTGGGCGGCACCGCGGTGGAGTTTGACCTACGGCCGTTCCGCGCCGTGGCCACGCTGCTGTACGAAGGCCCCTGGGTGGCCGAGCGTTACGCCGCCATCCGCCCCTTCATCGAGGCCAAGCCCGAAGCCCTGCACCCGGTCACCCGCGCCATCACCGAAAAGGGTATTCAGATCAGCGCGCCCGACACCTTTGCTGCGCTCTACAAACTCAAGGATCTGGCGCTCAAAACCAAACCGCTGTGGGACAGCGTGGACTTCATGCTCACGCCCACCTCCAGCACGCCTTACACCATTGCCGATGTGGAGGCCGACCCGATACGCCTGAACTCCAACCTGGGCCACTACACCAACTTCGTCAACCTGCTGGACCTCTCGGCGCTGGCCGTGCCTACCGGCTTTTTCTCCAGCGGCCTGCCCTGCGGCGTGACCATGGTGGCACCGTGTGGCAAGGACTTCGCGCTGCTGACGCTGGCGGCCAGGCTGCATGCAGTCGCCGTGCCCACCGTGGGCGCTACCGAACATGCACCGCACAAGCTGGGCGTGGCACCCGATGCCACGCTGTTCCCCTCACAGCAGATCCAGGTGGCCGTGTGTGGCGCACACCTGAGTGGCCTGCCACTGAACCCGCAGCTCACCTCACGCGGTGCACGTCTGCTGCGCTCGGTCAACAGCGCGCCCGACTACAAGCTCTATGCCCTGCCCGGCGGCCCACCTTACCGTCCGGGCATGGTGCGCGTGGCCAGCGGCGGCGCGCCGATTGCCATGGAAATCTGGGAGATGCCCGCAAGCCAGTTCGGCTCGTTTGTGGCCGGTATTCCGGCACCCTTGGGCATAGGCACGGTGAAGCTGGAAGACGGCAGCAGCGTGCAGGGTTTTGTGTGTGAAGCCATTGCCGCCGATGGTGCCGAAGACATTACGCACCATGGTGGATGGCGCGCATTCCTGGCGAGCAAAAAATGAGCGTTGATGGTGCGCAAAGCCTTGTGCACAGGGCTTTTGCGTGCCACTTTCAGCGCATTGATCTGGCACGCATGTTGCTCACTTTGTAGTCGCAGGTTGAGCGGTTCGGTATGTTGGAAAACATGCAAAACTTGCTTTACTCATGTTCAGTTAGGTGCACTAGGGTTCCGGTCCTGCAAGCATGCTGTTGCAGTGATGTCTGGTCCGAGAGTGCACCGGCTCTGGTGGCAGAAGCACCGGGGCTCCACGGAGGGATAAAAGCCCGGGAGAGCGACGTACATATCGTCTCTTCCTGCTTTTTTTCATTCACTTCTGGAGCTTCGTCATGGTCACCTTCTCTCCTCTCCTGGCATCCTCTGTTGCATCCAATGGCGCCCAGCCCCGTACGCGCACATGGATGAAGCGTCTGCTCAAACCCCTGGCCAGCCTGGCTCTGGTGGCCGCTGCCGGTAGCGCACTTGCTGCCGGCCCCACACCGCTGAAGATCGGCACCGTGGTGTGGATCGGCTACGGCCCGTTCTATGTGGCCGAGGCACTGGACCTCTACAAGAAATACAACCTCAAGGTCTCGCTGCAGGTGTTCACCGACCCGGCGCTGATTCCTTCGGCCATTGCCAGCGGCGCCATCGACGGCGGCATGCTGACCTATGACCAGGTGGTGGGCCAGGTGGCTGCCGGACAAGCCCAGAAGGTGGTGATGCCCATCGACTACTCCAATGGTGGCGACGCCATCGTGGCCGACAAGACCATTACCAAGGTGGCCGACTTCAAGGGCAAGAAAGTGGGCTTCAACCCGCTCTCGCCGTCGGACTTCCTGCTGTCCTACGCGCTCAAGACCGCGGGCCTGACCGACAAGGACATCACCCCCATCAGCATGACGCCTGAAGCCGTGCCCGCTGCCATGGCTTCCGGCCAGATGCCCATTGGCGTGACCTACGAGCCCAGCCTGTCGCAGATCGTGAGCCAGGGTGGTGGCAAGAAGTTCAAGGTGGTGTTCTCCAGCAAGAATGCACCCGGCCTGATCGCCGACGTGCTGGTGTTTGACGACAAGGTCATCAAGGCCAAGCCCACCGAGATCTCCGGCATCATCAAGACCTATCTGGACGGCCTGGCCTACATGAAGGCCAAGCCCGATGAGTCCTACAAGATCATCGGCAAGTTCATGGGCGTCACAGCCAAGGAAGTCAAGGAACAGCTCACCGGCGTGTACAACATTCCTGCCGCAGAAATGCCCAAGGCGTTTGTGAAGTCGGCTGACACCACCTCCTACTACGGCAGCGGTGACGTCATCGGCAAGCTGCTGCTGGCCAAGGGCCAGATCAAGGCAGTGCCCGCTACCGAAGCCACCATCGATGCACAGTTTGTGACTGCGCTGACCAAGAAGTAATCCGCACCGGGGGCCCTTTGTGGCCCCCTGGTTTTTTTGCCGGCATGTCCGGCACCCCTGCGCGACGGCTTGCCCACGCGCAGCGGGACCGGCTGTGTCCATTGATTGATGGGGAGACTTCAACGTGCAATCCATTTACCGTTATCCCGATGGCGTGTGGCCCAACACGCTGGCACTGGCGGCCACCGTGCTGCTGTACCCATTGGGCCTGGGCCTGATGTTGGCCAACGCCTGGGGTTGGAACATTCTGGGCCTGGCCTGCATGGTGCTGAGCCTGACCTGGTCGGCCTACTTCATCCACGAGTTCGCGCACCACGCCATCTTTCGCCGGCCCGAGACCAATGCGCGCTGGGGCACTTTCATGAGCTGGCTCAATGGCAGTTGCTATGCGCGCTATGAAGACATGCGGCGCAAGCACATGCGCCACCATGTGGAGCGTGCCGACGTGGTCACCTTCGATGCCAAGGGCTATCTGCTGAAGGCACCGGCCTGGCTGCGCAACACCGTGCTGGCACTGGAGTGGGCCTACTTCCCCGCAGTGGAATACCTGATGCGCGGCTTTGTGATCGCCATGCCATTCCGCAAGGACCTCAAGGGCCACAACACCGGCGGCAAGCTGCGCATGGTGGCCATCATCGCGGTGCGCTTCTCGGCGCTTGCCCTGCTGGGCTGGGTGTCGCTCAAGGCGTTGATCCTGTATTGCGTGGCGGTGCTGATCTTCATCACCCTGCTGCGCTTTGCCGACTGCTTCCAGCACACCTACATTGCCTACCCCATCCTGGACGACACACCGCTGCCCAAGGAACTGGTGCGCGACCGCGTCTACGAGCAGGCCAACACCTACTCCGACGTGGTGGGCGTGGCCAGCGGTCTGGGCAACAACGTGCTCAACATGCTGTGGCTGAACTTTGGCTTTCACAACGCCCACCACGAGCGCCCCACCGTGCCCTGGTATCGCCTGCCGGCTTACCACCGCGAGCTGTATCCGGCGGACTATGCGCAGGTGGTCACCGTGGGTGAGCTGCTGCGCAGCTTCCATGTGAACCGCCTCAAACGCATCCTGGCGGACGACTACGGCGCGGTGGCACCCGTGGGTGTTCCCGGCCGTGCCAACACCTTTGTGGGTGCGGTGGGCGTGTCGTTTCTGACGGCTGTCTGAGCCCTTCACGTCCATGACTTCCAACTACGGACTGCAGGGCCGTGTGGTCGTGCTCACGGGTGCGGCCAGCGGCATTGGCCGCGCACTGGCCCAGGCCTTTGCAGCACAACACGCCGAGCTGGTGCTGGTGGACCGCACCGCCGATGCGCTGCATGCGGTGGCCGCTGCGCTGGCGCCGCAATGCAAAGTCACGGCGCACGTGTGCGACCTGTCGGACGACGCGGCTGTGGCAGCCCTGAGTGCACAGCTGGCGGAACAACACCCCCAGGTGCATGTGCTGGTCAACAACGCGGGCGCCGAATACCCCACGCCACTGGCCGACACCGCGGTGGATGCCAACTCGCGCTGGGCCCGTCTGCTGGACAACAACGTGACCAGCATGGCGCGGCTCACGCGTGCCCTGCTGCCCTTGCTGCACAGCGGCGCCAGCATCATCAACCAGTCGTCCATCTGGGGCCGCACCGGCGTGGCCGACTTCTCGGCCTATGTGGCCAGCAAGCATGCGGTGATAGGCCTCACACGCGCGCTGGCCTGGGAGCTGGGGCCGCGCGGCATACGCGTCAACGCGGTCTGCCCGGGCTGGATACGCACCGATGCCGCCATGGCGTCGCTGCACAGCATGGCGCAGACGCAGGGGCGCAGCGAGGCCGAGGTGGAGCGCGAAATATTGGCGGGCCAGGCCCTGAGCGGCATGCTGTCGCCCGCCGACATTGCCGGGGTCTATCTGTTTCTGGCCAGTGACGATGCGCACTGCATGACCGGGCAAAGCCTGGTGGCCAGCAATGGCGAGGTGATGGCATGAGCGCACCCCACACCATGAACCTGCAGGGCCGCACCGCACTCATTACCGGTGCTGCCACCGGCATTGGCCGCGCCACCGCACTGCTGTTTGCGCAGGCTGGCGCAACGGTGGTTGTCAACCATCTGGGCCGCGCGGAAGCGGCACAGGAAGTAGTGCGCCAGATCACCGCCCACGGCGGCAAGGCCTGGATGGTGGAGGCTGATGTCACCCATGCCAGCGCCGTCAGCGCCATGGTGGCACAGGTGCAGTCGGTGGGGCCCATCGACATCCTGTTGAACAATGCCGGCATCATTCAGGAGAAGCCTTTTTTGGAGACCACGGAAGACGACTGGGACCGCATGCTGGATGTGGACCTGAAGTCGGTGTTCCTGATGTGCCGCGCCGTGCTGCCGGTCATGGTGGCACAGGGCCAAGGTGTGGTCATCAACACCGCGTCGGACCTGGGCTACCTCGGGCGCGCACAGTTTGCCCCGTACTGCGCGGCCAAGGCCGGCGTCATTGGGCTTACGCGCTCGCTGGCGCGCGAGTTTGCCCCGGCTATACGCATCAATGCGATTGCGCCGGGGCCGGTGGATACGGCCATGGTGTCGCTGGAGTCCATGAGTGCGGAGACTATTGAGCTGGAGTTGGCCATTCCGCAGCACCGCTTTGCCCAGCCCGAAGAAATCGCCGCCACCGCGCTGTTCCTGGCCAGCGACCTCTCGCGCTTCTACTGCGGTCAGGTGCTGGGGCCCAACGGCGGATCGGTGATGCCGTGAGTGCCGTCTGGGTTCTGCTGTTTTCTTCCTCGCTGTGGGGCCTGACCTGGTGGCCGCTCAAGAGCTTTGCGGCGGCGGGCCTGTCCGGCCCTCTGCTGGCCATGCTGACCTACGGCTTTGCCGGGCTGGTGGGCCTGCCCTGGCTGCTGAAGCTGCGCCAAGCGTGGCGCGCACAGACCGGCCTGCTGGTGTGGATTGCACTGGTGGGCGGCTGGGGCAATACCGCGTTTGTCAGCGCCATGGTGCTGGGCGATGTGGTGCGGGTGATGCTGCTGTTCTACCTGGCGCCGGTGTGGTCGGTGCTGGGTGGGCGACTGTTCCTGGGCGAGCGGGTCTCCAGGCGGCGCGCGCTGGCGGTGACGCTGTCGCTGTGCGGCGCGTTTCTGGTGGTGGGTGGCATGGCGGCCTTTGCCGCGCCGCCCAGTGCGGCGGACCTGCTGGCCATCACCGCAGGCCTGGCCTTCTCGGGCAACAACATCCTGGCGCGCAAGGCGCAGGGCGTGCCCACTTCCAGCAAGACCATTGGCCTGCTGCTGGGCTGCGGCATCACGTCCGCGCTGATGCTGGCTCTCATGGCAGCGCTGGGCGCACCGTCGGGCAACTTGCCCAGCGCAGCGGTATTCAGCCTGCGCATCGTCCTGTTGCTGGCCGCGTTCTCGCTGCTGTGGATGGCGCTGGTCACCTTTACCTGGCAATGGAGCGTGACCCGGCTGGAGGCCGGGCGCTCTGGCGTGATTGCCATTGCCGAGCTGGTGGTGGCGCTGCTATCGGCCACGCTCTCGGGCTTTGAGACCATGACACTGCTGGAGTGCATGGGCGCCGCACTCATCGCCTCGGCCGCCGTGCTGGAGGCCACCGACAACGCTACACCCCCTTCCCCACTTTCATCAACCTCTCTTGCAAAGGACACCGTATGAGCACCATCTGGATGAACCAACTCTCGTGGGTGGACTACGAAGCCCGCATCCGCAACGAGCAGCCGCCCATCTTCCTGCCAGTGGGCGCGCTGGAGCAGCACGGTCCGCATCTGCCGCTGGGCACCGACGGCTTGCTGTCGGCAGCCGTTGCCGCCGACACGGCAGCCCAAGTGGGCGGGCTGGTGGCGCCCACGCTGTCGTATGGCTACAAATCGCAACCCAAGTGCGGCGGCGGCCAGCACTTTTGCGGCACTACCAGTGTGGACGCAGCCACGCTGATTGGCTCGGTGCGTGATGCGGTGCGCGAGTTTGCACGGCACGGCGCCACCAAGCTGGTGATTGTCAACGGCCATTACGAGAACCAGTGGTTTCTGATCGAGGGCATAGACCTGGGCCTGCGCGACCTCGGGCCTGGTGCCAAGCTGCAGGTGATGCGGCTGGAGTACTGGGACTTTCTGACCGAAGCCACGCTGGCCAGTGTGTTCCCCAACGGCTTTCCCGGCTTTGCGCTGGAGCATGCAGCGGTGATTGAGACGTCCATGATGCTGCACTACCACCCGTCCCTGGTGCGCACCGACCTCATCCCCGAAGACCCGCCCGCCGACTTCCCACCCTACGACGTCTACCCCACCAAAAAGCACTGGGTGCCGCTCTCGGGCGTGCTTTCTTCCGCCAAGGGATCGACGGCAGAAAAAGGCCAGGTCATGGCGCACGAGCTGGCGCAGCGCATGGCCGTTGCGGTGGCCGAGGCGTTCCAGTAAGGCAGGACACGCAACCATGCTGAGCGCCACATCCACCGCGCTGCTGGTCATCGACATGCAGCGCGACTTCCTCGACCCGCGCGGCTATGCGGCGCAGGCCGGGCTGGACATCACACGCCTGCGCCAGACCATAGCGCCGGCGCAAGCCCTGCTAGCGGCGGCGCGCGCTGCGGGCATGCGCGTGCTCTTCACCCGCGAAGGCCACAGGCCCGACCTGAGCGACTGCCCGCCCACCAAACTGGCACGCAGCCACGCAGCGGGCGCCGCCATTGGCTCACCGGGTCCGTTGGGGCGGTTGCTGGTGCGCGGCGAGTACGGCCATGACATGGTGGACGAATGCGCGCCGCTGCCCGGCGAACAGGTGATCGACAAACCCGGCTACAGCGCCTTCCACCAGACCGACCTGGACCAGATCCTGCGCGCGCAGGGCATACAGACCTTGCTGGTGTGCGGCGTGACCACCGAGGTGTGCGTAAACACCAGCGTACGCGTCGCCACCGACCTGGGCTACCACTGCATCACCGTGGCCGATGCCTGTGCCGCATCCGAGGCGCACCTTCAGCGGCCCGCGCTGGACATGCTGCAGGTGGAAGGTGGCATATTTGGCGACGTGCAGCCCTGCGCCGCAGTGCTGGCACGCATGCCCGCCACTTTGGAGACACCTACATGACACAGGTCCGCAAACTCTGGCCCCTGCTCACCGCCACGCACCGCTACGAAAAAACCATCTCCACCTACAACCGCGGCCATGGCGAGTTCATCGATGCGCCCATCCTGGCCTACCTGATAGAGACGGCCAACGGACGCATCCTCTACGACGTGGGCTGCGACCACCGCAAGATCAACGACCCGACATTGCGCAAACGCTTCTACGAAGACTCGGCCCTGGGCATGGCGCCACCGCGCATGGATGAGGAGCAGCGCATTCCGCACCACCTGGCGCGCCTGGGCCTCACACCGGCGGA
Organism: Rhodoferax sp. GW822-FHT02A01; assembly: GCF_038784515.1. Taxonomy (NCBI): domain Bacteria; kingdom Pseudomonadati; phylum Pseudomonadota; class Betaproteobacteria; order Burkholderiales; family Comamonadaceae; genus Rhodoferax; species Rhodoferax sp. GW822-FHT02A01. The sequence continues at coordinate 2,522,483 of NZ_CP152376.1, read as the reverse complement.
CGTGGATGTGATCCTCATCGGCCACCTGCACTTTGACCACGCGGGCGGACTCAAGGAGCTGCGCCGCTGCGGCTGCGGCGCCGAAATCCATCTGCAGTTCGACGAGAAGGAAGCTGCGGACACGGGCGAAGACATTGCCGTGTGGGGCGACGACCTGACCGACGACGCAGGCACGCCGCTGCAGTTCAAACTGCAGCGCGGCGAATACAGCGTGGTGCCCGGCGTGCAGGCCATCAGCACGCCGGGCCACACCGCCGGACACATGTCCATGTGGATCGAACTGCCCAAGGGGCCACCGGTGCTGCTGGCGGGCGATGCGGCCGACCTGGAAGAGAACATCGCAGAAGAGATCGCCCCCGGCGGCCTGTGGCGCGGCAACGAGGCGCAGGCCATTGACAGCATCCGCAAGCTCAAAGCCCTGGCGCAGGAGACTGACGCCTGGATCTGGCCCAACCACGACATGACTTTCTACAACCGCCTGCACACCTTCCCCCAAGCCTATGAATGACCTGAACCTCTCCACCCCCGGCTGGCCCGCACCCGCCCCCAGCACGGGCGAAGTACCCGAACGCTACTTCGGCGTCTGGTCGCGCACGCTGCTGGAAACCCCGGACACCCGCGACACCACCACCCTGGTGCGCTGGATGCAGCTCGGCGAGTGGCATGTGGACCTGCGCGTGCCACAGTCACCCGACCGCCCCTTGCAGGGCTTCAGCGGCACCACCCGCATCACGCAAGTGGGCGACAAGGAAATGTGCACCTGGCAACGCCTGGTGGACTACCAGCCCCCACGCGCCACGGTGGACGAAGGCTGGATGGAATTCGAGACGACTGAACGCGTGCTGGAGCGCGGCATCCACAGCACCTACTTCGAGATATGGGACCGCTTGTCTGGCTCTGTGGGCAAGCGCATCGCATTGTCAGAGCCAGCGCGCGACGATGGCCGCGCCAGTGCGCGTATCTTTGTCTCCGGCAACTACCTGATGCGCGTGCGGCCGTGCGAGCCGATTGGGCCGGCGTTTGAGATTACGTTTGGTAGTTGGGATGGTGGGGTGTTCAGGATTGAGGCTTCGACGGTTGGGGCGTTGCGGGGGACGGTCGAGACGCTGGAATTGCGGCAGGTGGATGGGGGGCGGGCGGTGGTTACTGCTGCTGGGCACGTGGGGGAGTGGGGGGTGTTGGAGTGGTGGGCTGGGGCGTTGGACCGAATTTAGGGCGATAGCGTTCAAAAGGGAGTCAGACACTGAGGATTACGGCGGCCACAGTTGTGACGGTCAAGCCTTCGGGGTAGCGTTGCAAAAGATAGGGTGGGATTGGCCGGTTGGGAAGACCGCAAGCTTGGAAGGAGAGTACTTCGCAGAGCATCTTTACAAATCTAAACCAAATTTCGCCCAACAAGCGTGCCGTGTCGATTGACTCAGATTTCGGTCAATACGACAATACGCGCCTCTCAACAACGGAGTAATCCATGGAATCTGGCCCTAGTACCGGTTCGCCCAAGGCGAGCCCTCCAGCGCGTACGTAGGCGGCCTTTTTCCGCATCGTCTCGCTGGTTTCAGCAGGACGATGTGTTGCAGCTTTCTCTTTCGGTGTCAGTTCTTGGCACTGCAGTGCATCTCCTCGGTTTTTTGCATTTGCGCAATGCGTTTGTGCTGAAGCGTTCGCCTGAGCGTTTTCGGTAGCAAAGACGTGTGCGCTTTGACGTCGATCCTGTGGATCGCCTTCACAAAGGAGTTGCCATGAAATTCAATATTCACTTTGTCATCAAGGCTCTGGCTTTGGTTTGGACATGCGTATCTACAACCCGACCCAAGGCTGACCAGCACCACGACCCTGTCGCGGCCGCTCCGTATGGAGCCTTGTTTTCCATCTTGACCAGCGCTCGCTGATCGCGCATGCCTACAGAGGAGAAATCAATATGACCCCAATCAACGCAATGAACGATTCCGTCAAAGTGGGCTCCAGCGCAGTGCTCGACAGTGCACATGTGGGAGATATTCGTGGAGCGTTTGGAACCATCAAACTAGGGGATACCGGTGTGCGCGCAACATGGAAACAGCGCTGGCACACCTTACTGGCAATACTTGGTCCCGGTCTGATAGTGATGGTAGGAGACAACGATGCGGGTGCATTCGGCACCTATACGCAGGCCGGACAAAACTACGGCACATCCTTGCTATGGACCCTCTTGTTGCTTGTACCTGTCCTTTATGTCAACCAGGAGATGGTTCTTCGCCTGGGAGCCGTCACGGGAGTTGGGCATGCTCGGTTGATTTTTGAGCGCTTTGGAAAGTTCTGGGGGGCTTTCAGCGTAGTCGATCTGTTCTTGCTCAATGCCTTGACCATCGTTACCGAATTCATCGGTATCAGCCTCGGATTGGATTATCTGGGCGTCTCGCGCATATGGGGTGTCGCAATCGCAGCGCTAATCATCATCGGAGCAGCCAGCACCGGGGACTTTCGTCGCTTTGAACGATTCTCCTTGTTTCTTGTTTTTGCGAGTCTGCTACTGATTCCCATCGTGATCATGGTCCATCCAGCCCCGACCCAGATCGCTCATGACTTCTTTGTGCCCCAAATGCCCAAGGATAGCAAGCTGAGCGAAGTCATGCTGCTGATCATTGGCATTGTCGGGACCACCGTCGCCCCTTGGCAATTGTTCTTTCAGCAAAGCTATGTCATCGACAAGCGAATCACCCCGCGCTTCATCCGATACCAGCGCATGGACCTTTGGCTGGGCATCTTCCTGGTGGTCGTAGGCGCCGTTGCCATGATTGCCTTTGCGGCGCAGACCTTTGGCGGGCAGCCGGAATTCGGCAATTTCACCGACGCACTGGGTGTCGCCAATGGGTTGGAGAAATACTATGGTCGTGTGCCAGGCGTATTTTTCGCCATTGCACTCATCGACGCTTCCATCATTGGTGCATTGGCGGTATCGCTTTCAACGGCTTACGCCATTGGTGATGTATTTGCAGTGCGTCACTCCCTGCACCGCAAGCCCGGCGATGCCAAGGCCTTCTATGCGGTCTACATAGGGCTGATCATCGTTGCTGCCGCCTTGGTACTGACTCCTGGCACGCCCTTGGGACTTCTCACCAACCTCGTGCAGACCTTGGCAGGCGTGTTGCTTCCTAGCGCTACTGTCTTCTTGCTCCTGCTGTGCAACGACAAGGCGGTACTGGGCCCTTGGGCCAATTCCAAAGGGCTCAACTGGTTCACCGCAGCCATCATTGCTGTACTGGTGATGCTTTCGGTCATTCTGACTGCGGCCGTGCTCTTCCCAGACATCAGCGATGCACACATTCTTGGTGTCCTGGTTGGTGGAACGGTACTCGGCGCAATCTTGGCATTAGCCGTCAAGGTCTATGAGCGCTATCAAGGCGTTCAAGTTTCCGAAGACACGCTCCTTCCAATGACGCAAGTAGAGCGAGACAACTGGAGAATGCCCGCCATGGACATGTTGACGCCGGCACGCCTCAGCTTGTCCAGCCGCATGTGGATGCTGGTGCTGCGCGCCTACCTGGTTATCGCGGCGGGATTACTAATCGTAAAACTCGTTTTGCTAGCCATGCCTGCCTGATTGAAGCGTGCGCCCAAATGCTGTATGTAGGCGCAAGCGAATGATCGAAGTTGCTATCTTGGCGATCCGATCGACGCCAAATATTGCGCTACAGCTTCCATATCCTGATCTGATAGCGCGTGCGTGATTTGCTTCATAGCGGCACCACGAGGACGTTGGTCCGTGTGCTTGAACACTTTGAGCTGCTCCACGACATAGCTTGCATGTTGGCCGGCCAAGCGTGGGAATCCACCATTGCCTTCGGCCTTCGGTCCATGACACGCCATGCAGGCTACGACTTCGTTCTCGGGAATTCCGTTGTTGAAAATTTGCTCTCCTCGGACCAATAGCGCGCTCTGACCAATATGTGCCCGCATAGCAGGCTGACTGGAGAAGTAATCTGCAAGCTCGTCAACCTGACCTGCAGTCAGGTGGGTAAAGCCCCACATGTATTGGGTGCCACGGGAGTCACTTCTGTCGTGGCCCTTGAAATCGGCCAATTGGGCTGCAAGGTACTCCTTTTGTTGACCTGCCAGTTTGGGAAATGCCGGTGATGTGGACTCACCTGTCACTCCGTGACAGTTGGAGCACACCTGAACGGCTACAACCTTCCCGGGCACACCCGGGTTTGCAACATCACGGCTACTGCCAAGGCTGGTGCAGGCGGACATCGTCAGCACCGCGGCCACAACGGTGAAGGATTTCAATAAAAGCTGTTTGGTCTTCATCATCGTCTCCCCAATTAGAAAGCGGCCCACAGATACACATATGTGGAATTGTTGTCACTGGCATTTCGACCAGCACCGTCGTAATTTGATGTACTTCCCAGATATTTGGTGAAGATATTGAATTGAACGCCCACGCGCACGTTCTGATTGATCAGGTAGAAGAACTCTGGTGTCCACACCTCAGAATCCGGAACACTCGTCGCGTTGTAGGTGTAAACCGCTGCGTCTGCGCTACCTGTTACGTTTCGGTAGGTCAAACTTGCGCCGTATGTCTGCCGATAGACATAACTCGCCTTTGCAAAGAGGGTATTTAATGTCGCAGATCCGCTGTAAGTTGGCGTAACTTGGTTGTCATCAATGTTTTCCTGTATTGCACGTATTTGTGCAGTAAACGTATGTGGAGCTAACAAGTACTGATACTGAGCGTCTATGCCCACATCCCGGTAGTGCAAGCTTCCAAGAGACGCGTCAGGAATTGCATCCGCATTGTCCACTAGCGTTTTAGCATCGAATCCAAAAGCACCTACCATGATGTTGTGAGCATCCCATTCCCGCGTGTATGCAAGGCGCCAGTACAGGTTGTTGCCGTCAACATAGGTACCGGCAAATGGATGACTGGTGTCTCCGCTTTGCGTTGGATAGCTCAGGAAGGAAAGCCCACCCTTGGCAGCCTGGTATGAAGTCAGTTCGGCGTAGTAAGTCTTATCGAGGTAGATATAACCACCAATACCTGCTACCTTTTGAGAGAGCCCGCCCTCGAGCAAGGTCGTGTACGGCAGCCCCCCAAACGCTCCCTGTGTCGTGCTCATATAGGGAGAAGACCATGCTGGCGCGCTGTTCCAAACGTCTTGAACCGACGGATTGTTGTTGAGTGTGAGCCCCCAAACCAGATCTCTATTGACATCAACCGTTCGATCGGCATACCGCAGATCAAAGTTGTCGGCTGCAAAACTTCCCCCATCTGGAAAAGACTGGGTGTACTGCGCAAATCCGCCGATGTTGTCAGTAACCTTGCCGGCCAAAAAGACACTGGCACTCTCAATAATGGTTTGACCATCCCGGCTTGAGGCCATGGCTCCATACCCGTCTGCCGCTGGATTTTGCGTTGTGGTGTTGGTTGCCACCACCATTGCCGACAGCGGATTGCCACCTTCACCCAAGGTGTATCCGGTCAGCTTGAACATCCGCCCATAGGGAGTCAATTCGGGGTACTGACCTCCCGCATGACACGCCACGCAACTTTGTCCCGTTTGTCGTGCGAACGTTGGTACAGCCAATGCTGACTGACACGCAATCAGCGATACCAGCCCGACAAGTCCAGCAATGGCCGACTTTCTCCATGTCCCCAACCACAAAGATCGAGCAACGCCACAAACGCATTCAACCAATTTCATTTTCGTCTCCTGCCAATTTGCCGAAACAACTTCGACATGGGTCAATGCTGATCCGATGCAGGCAGAAAATATTGACGTAGCGCAAGGTGATTAGGCAAAAAACCAGCTTTACATTAATTTGCAAAGACGCACATTTCAAGAGTATCGAACTGTCGACAATATGCACTGCGGGGGATTGGCGCCCTCGCTCTACATGTTATTGGCGAAAGCTTTTCAGAACCCTCCATCCGTCATGTGATGGAGGTTTTTTTTCGCAAGCTGCTAACTTGGTACTCCCATCAATGGATGCAGAGTAGCGGCAACTCATTCACCATGGGTACAGCGCTATTTTGTTGGCGCAAGGCACTCATAAATGTCTTCGCCCTTTGGCTGGTAGAACGGGCACTTGCGCAATTTCGCAATAGTCATCGGCTCATCGCCTCCCGCAAAATTGACTTCGAAGTCGCCGTGCGGCGCATTTACGATGACAAATTCAGATACCAACGCGCAGTTCTTTGAATCGCCCCCGGGTCCAGGCGTCAGGTCATAGCCAACCGTTAAGTGATTGTCCGTAAACTTGAACTTTGCGGCCTGTGGCTGTTGCCCGCAAACCACCGGGTCAAAGACTGTCACTACAAGCTTGTCATACAGGCGATACGGTGTCACCACCTCCTGTTGTTTGTCCTTCGTGTTCTCAATCTGGATGGCCTTGAAGATCAACGATGGAGTTCCTGTGGATACGGGCAACTCTGCAAATGCAGACATAGATAACAACGCTACACCAACCAATATTGCTGTCTTTTTCATAAGAAACTCCGAAGTTATTCAATACCTTTACAAGCGCCACGCGCACCTTAGGGTATGACTCTGTTCGGAAATCCTTTCGTTGCGATAGGTCAAGGTCTTGTCAGATGACAACACTTCCCATCGGCACACCATTCTTGGCGGATCAGTTCAATTTACCCCTTTGCCCATATACCCAGCCCTCCCACCACCCCCAAGGTGCAGACGATTCCAGTCACTACGACAAAAGCCCAGAGGTACCCAAACAGAATCCTTAATCCTACTCGCCGTGTCAACAGTGTTACCTTGTCTTTCTGTTGATTCGTTGGAAGGTGGAGGCAGGGTCCGCAGCCTCAGTGTGAGGAAAGTGGGCTCTGGTGGTGTAAGACGTATGGGCTCTGGATTCCGCCAGCCGGCGACGAGAAGACTGCAGTGCAGTACCACCGATACGAGCAGCGCAAACAGTATGCGCCGGCTCGTTTCGGGGAGAGGCGAAGTGGATGTGTTGGGTGAAGACAGAGAAATATTCACGTCTTTCTCGTCGTCAAATGCTGAGTCGGATTGCTCTTACAAGAAGTAAGAGCCTCAGTCTAGCGCAAGATGTTGCGCCTCTTCTGGAGACGCTGAGTGCTTAATTACGCTGCTGTTTTTGCTGATTCAACCACCTACACGCTGGCTGCGGCGACGCAAGCCCAAACACGAGAGTAGGCACGCTAAGGCGTCTTTGATCGCATCGAAATATATGCTTCGGGAAGACCTGCGTGAAGGTCTGTTTGCAGTTTGGTGACCTATCACTCGCAACGATTGGAGCCGAAGATGCAGTGCCCTACAAACAAACTCACGGGAACGGAGGCTACAAGCCAGGCCACGAAGATTTGGGAAAGTGTCAACGAATCCATTTGGTGTGCTCCTTTTGAAAGAGCACGCAGGATCGCAAAATGGTGTCGTTGACACGAGCATTGTTATGCTGAGTTTACGGTGTGCCCTCGGTCCATGCCAACCTTGCCGCCATGAAGACGAAGGCCACTGCAAAGCTCTTGCGCAGCCCGGCCTGCACGGTAGGTGTCTGAATCACGATGCTCCGAAAGCCGTGAGCCAACATGCCGTAACCCACGAAAACCGCCAAGGTCATGGTCATGAAAACGGCACTCAGCACGCCAAATGCCACAAGAGGCTGCGCAGCGGAAGCGTCCATAAATTGGGGTAGGAAGGCCAGAAAGAAGAGCGAGAGCTTGGGATTGAGCGAGTTCAGCAAGATGGCCTTGGTTACCAGACTCCATACACGGACAGGCGGGCGTGCTTCGTCAACCGTGAAGGCAGTTCGGTCACGCCAGGTCAACACGGCCAGATAGAGCAGATACAGCACGCCCAGCACCTTGAGCGCCTGAAAAGCAAGGCTGCCAGCGTGCATGGCTGCGGCTAACCCAAGGCCTGCAGCCAACATGTGCGGCAAGATGCCCAGCGTGCAGCCCATCGCCGCATACACACCCGCCAAGCGCCCCTGCGACAGCGCAGTGGAAACCGTGAGCAACACGCCGGTTCCAGGAGTGACGACCACCACCAACGAGGTCACAAGAAATTCAAGACTGATCATGAAAGGCCCTTCCGCCATGAAGAACACACCCGGTGGTGTGTTGGGGCCATCTTCGTTGCGGGTGGGCCGTCGGGTCTTGAACGTTATTGCAGCCTGTGCTGCGCGTGTTGCCACATGCCCGGTGTGTAGCCGAGGAACCGTTGAAAGGCGCGGGTCATGTGGCTCTGGTCGGCAAAGCCACAGGACAGGGCCGATTCCGTGAGCGAATATCCCTTGGCTATCCGCGCCTGTGCGCGGTGCAGCCGTTGCTGCTGCAGCCAGGCAAAGGGCGGCAGACCAAACGTCCGCGCAAACTGGCGCACCAACTGGAAACGCGAAAGCCCTGCTAACTTCGACAGCGCTTCAAGCGACGGCGGCGCGTCCATCTGGTCCAGCAGACTCTCGCGGACCGCGCACAACGTAGAGGGAAGCACATCGGGCAGTGCCCGGTTGCCATAACGCTGCACCAACATGCCCAGGGTGTGGGTGAGCATTTCCTCTGCGCCAGAGTCCGGCCCCTGTGTGGGCGCCCAGTGCCGTAGCAGTGCATCAACCGTCTGGCGCAGCTCGGCATCCTCCAGCACGGGGCGGGTCAACTCCACAGTATCCAAGCCCACCGCATCCGCCATGAGCTGCGTAGAAACATAGACCATACGCCAACACCGTGGACGCCGCTGCAGGGGCACACCATCGTGTATCTCACCGGGGTTGGTGGTGATGACGTTCCCGGCAAGTGATTCCACTGGTCCGCGACCACTGGCAGAGACCTGACCACCCGCATCCATCAGCCCGAATCCAAAACTGTCATGGCAATGCCTGTCAAAGGCGCGATTGCTGTGCATGTGCACCGCATGCACGCCCGAGACCGGGCCGTTTAGTACAACGCAACGGTGCAATGGCGGGGACATGGCGGCTAGGGGCGAATTGATTGGAAGAACAGACTCAGGACGCAGCAGCCCCAATAGCCCGAGCCAGCGCTTCAATCCCCTCGACCGACAAATCCTGCGCAACAAAAGTAGCCTGCGGTGTACTGGCCTCGGCGTGGTTGTTCAGCGAGCGCAGGTAAAACCGGTCGTAGTGCTGGGACAGCAGCTCGGCCACCAGGGTGGCAAATTCCTTGCTGGCTGCCAGTGACTTCCAGCGGCTCACGGTTTCGCCGCCGCACAGTTCCTTGAGACGGTCCAGTTGCTGCTCCAGCACCGGGCCGCTCAGGAAGTAGTCATAGTCGCGCAGCAGGAACTGCACGCGCTCTTCCATGCTGGCTTGCACGCGCACCCAGTTGCCGCTTTGTATGCCCTGGAACACCGCATCGGGCACGCGCAGCTGCCCCACGCGCTTGCTCTCGGACTCCACGAACACCGGGCGCGCCGGATCAAAACGCGACACTTCGGCGAGTACCAGGGTTTCGAACATCTTTTGCGAAGGCTGCGGCTGCCCCGGCAGGTCGCCCAGCACCGAGCCTTTGTGTTGCGCCAGCGCTTCTAGGTTCAATACCTGATGACCCAGGCGCTCCAAAGCTTCGAGCACCCGCGTCTTGGCGCTGCCGGTGGGGCCAGCCACCACGGTAAAGCGCAGGGCCTGTGGCAGGCTGCCCAGTTGCTCGATCACATGGTGGCGCCAGGACTTGTAACCGCCCTGCAGGCGCTTGGCCGACCAGCCCACCTCGCGCAGGATGTGGGTGAAAGCGCCGCTGCGCTGGCCGCCGCGCCAGCAGTACACCAGCGGCTTCCAGTTCTTGGGTTTGTCGGCGAAGTAGGTCTCGATATGGTTGGCCACATTGCGCGCCACCAGCACCGCGCCGACCTTGCGCGCCTCGAAGGGTGACGCCTGCTTGTACAAGGTACCCACAATGATGCGCTGTTCGTCGTCCAGCACAGGGCAGTTGATGGCTCCGGGAATATGGTCTTCGGCAAACTCGGCGGGGCTGCGCGCGTCGATGATGGTGTCGAACTCGGCCAGCTGCTCAACAGTCGCACGGGTATGATCAATTGAAGTCAATGGGTGTCCCGTTGCATGTTGAATCAGAGACGCAATTTTATATGCCGACCACCAGCTCCCCCTCCTCCCTTGCCAACCCCGAAACCGTGGCGGCCATTCGCCTGACCGAATTCAGCCATGGCGGCGGCTGCGGCTGCAAGATCGCACCGGCGGTGCTCTCGCGCCTGCTGGCCAGCAGCAACATGCCGCTGCTGCCGCCGGACCTGCTGGTGGGCACCGAGACCAGCGACGATGCCGCGGTCTACAAGCTCAACGACCAGCAGGCCGTCATCGCCACCACCGACTTCTTTACGCCCATCGTGGACGACCCGTATGACTTTGGCCGCATTGCCGCGACCAACGCGCTGTCGGACGTGTACGCCATGGGCGGTACGCCCTTGTTTGCGCTGGCCCTGGTGGGCATGCCGCTGGGCAAGATTCCGGAAGAAGCAATCCGCCTGATCCTGGCCGGTGGGCAGGACGTGTGCAAGGCCGCGGGCATTCCGGTGGCGGGCGGCCACAGCATTGACACGCTGGAGCCCATCTACGGTCTGGTCGGTATCGGCCTGGTGCACCCCGACAAGGTCAAGCGCAACAACGCGGCACAGGCCGGCGATGTGCTGATCCTGAGCAAGCCGCTGGGCGTGGGCATGCTGTCTGCGGCGCTCAAGAAAGGCACGCTGTCTGCGCAAGGCTACGCCGACATGGTGCGCTGGACAACCAAGCTCAACACACCCGGCATCGCACTGGCCGAACTGCCCGAGGTGCACGCCATGACCGACGTCACCGGCTTTGGCCTGGCCGGCCATCTGCTGGAAATTTGCCGCGGCTCATCGCTGTCTGCGCAAGTGACATTTGATGCAGTCCCCGTGATTCCGCTGGCCGCAGAGATTGCACAGAGTGGCATCGCCACCGGAGCCTCCAAGCGCAACTGGGATGGCTACGGCAGCAGCATGCTGTTGCCCCCCGGATGCGAGCTGTGGAAGCAGAACATGCTGTCGGACCCGCAGACCAGCGGCGGCCTGCTGATTGCCTGCGCGCCGCATGTGGCGGATCAAGTGCTGGGCATCTTGCGTGCGGAAGACTTCAGCGAGGCGGCGGTGATTGGCCGCCTAGCCACCGGAGCGGCACAGGTTCAGATCATTTAGGCCGAAAGTTCCTTGGCGGAGATGGTGTAGCGGAAGCTGTCGGGCGCCAGCTCGTCAAAGCGACCGTTGCCGTTCTCGCCTTGCGGATACATCAGGAACGGCAGTGTCTGCGGCCGCGAGTAGTTGGGCAGTTTCAGGTCGTGGGCGGTGTTCCAGCCCACCCAGTTGCCTTCCCAACCTCCGAACAGGCCTTTGGCCACGGGTGCAGAGACCGGGTTGGAGACGTCCTTGATCCACTCGGGTGTTTCCTGGCGCATCACCTTGAGCACGTCGGCCGGGTCCATTGCCACCCAGCCATATTCCTTCAGGAAGACTTCGGCGCGGCAATGTTGCGCGCCCTTGAGGCTGGCGGAATTGCCGCCCAGCTCCTTGTAGCCAAAGGCGGAAGGCGCCACACGCAAGCCATAGATGTCGCGCGCGGGCACGCCCACCGCACGGCACAAGCCGACAAAGATGGCGTTCAGATCGGCGCACTTGCCGCCCAGGTTGCCGCTCTCCAGCATGGCCTTGATGTCGCCCACACCGCAACCGCGTGTGCTGGGTTCACGGTAGGCGTTGTCCACCACCCATTGATAAATGGCGCGCACCTTCTCGACATCGCTGCCCGCGCCCTGAATGGCCTTCTTGGCGGTTTCCAGTACCACGCCGTCAATCGGCAGAAGCTCGGTGGCGGCCAGGTTGGCGCGCAGAACGGCGGGGTCTTCGTGAGCAGCGACCTTGTGCGACCAGTCGATGGCGCGGTTGCGCGTCTGCACGGTGCTGGTGAGCGACAGCGTGGGCGCGGCCACGTCGGCCGCAAACTCGGCGTACAGCATGCGTGTGCCGGTCCTGGCGTCAGACACCAGGCGCGCACTGGTGGCGTTGCCGCTCCAGCTGTTGAGACCAGCGCGTTGGAAGTCGTTGTCCAGATCAGGCACCGGCAGCCAGATGCGCGTGACACCCTTGGCATCTGCGACCTGGACATTGGTGGTGACTTCAAAGGTGCGCCAGCCCTGAACCTGCGGCTCGAAGCGGCGCTCGGCAGCAAAGGCGCGTTCAAGAATGGTGGGGGTGGCGATGGCGGCGCATCCGGCTTGCAGCATGCGGCGGCGTGTAAGGGTCATGGTGGAACTCGCAAATGGTTGGCGTATCAAGGGGGCCAACTGTACCCAACTCCGACTACAGCCTGGTTTCGATCTTCTGTCGCACCGCCGAGTCAGCCCAGTCCACCTCACCCTGGACCGACCATTGCGCGCGCCCGGCGCGGTCTATCAGCAAGGACGTGGGAAAGGTGCGCACACCCCAAGCCAGGCTCACATCGCCATACGAGTCGCGCAGCACCATAAAGTCCAGCCCCAGCACGTCGCGGTAGCGCTGCACCGCGTCGCGAGACTCCCGGAAGTTCACCGCGACCACCAGCAGATTGCGGTCGCGGTACTGCTTTTGCAACGCCTGCAGCGAGGGCATTTCAGCGCGGCAGGGCTCGCACCAGGTAGCCCAGAAGTTGAGCAGCACGGCCTGCCCCTTGACCTGCGTAAGGTCCCAGGTTGCACCGTCCAGCGTGGGCAGGGTCAGCGATGGCGTGCGACGGGATGCCGGCCAGGGCGACCAATGGGCCGCATCGGTGGATGCGGCATGCGCCACACCGGCCAGCGGCGACAGTGCCAAGGCGCGCAGCACCGTGCGGCGATGGGCGCGCACCATGCTCAGGCAGCGGGCCGCGGCGCGGGATAGGGAATGAACTCGGTCTCGCCGGGGATGGGGTCAAAGCGCTGGGCGATCCAGTCTTCCTTGGCCTGCGTCAACCGCTCCTTACGGCTGGAGACGAAGTTCCAGGCGATGAAGCGGTGGCCCAGCGGCTCGCCACCCACCAGCACCACGCGCGCCGCGCCGCTGGCACGCAAGGCAGGCGTGCTGCCGGTTGGCAGCACCACCATCTGGTGCTGCGCCAGGGGCTCACCGTCCAGCGTGCAACTGCTGTCCAGCGCATACAGCGCGCGCTCGGAATAGTTGGCCGGAATCTGCAATGCGGCACCGGCTTCGAGCGCCATGTCCAGGTAGATGGTGGGCGACTTGGCCGGTACCGGCGAGGTGGCACCAAATGCAGACCCAGCCATGACCGTCACGCGCGCACCGGGCAGCTGCACCTTGGGAATGTCCTGCGCATCGAAATGCAGCAAAAAGGGGGCGCACTCTTCCTCTTCAGCTGGCAGGGCCATCCACAGTTGCAGGCCGTGCGACACGCGGGGTTTGTCGCGTAGGTCATCGGGCGTGCGCTCGGAATGGACGATGCCCTTGCCCGCCGTCATCCAGTTGAGTTCTCCAGGCTCCATGCGCTGCACGGCGCCGGTGGAGTCGCGGTGCATCATGGCGCCTTCAAACAGATAGGTGACGGTGGACAGGCCGATATGCGGATGGGGCCGTACATCGTGGTTGTCGCTGGGCTGCGCATGCACCGGGCCGAAATGGTCAAAGAAGATGAACGGCCCGACGGCCTGGCGCTGCGCCGAGGGCAGGAGTCGCCGCACGATGAAACCGCCTCCCAGATCGTGCTGGTGGGGTGTGAGCGTTTGATAGGTTTGCATGGGCGGCCTGTACGGTTGATGGCGTGATTATTGCCGGATGCCCCGTGATGACAAGCCGATTTGTAAGGTGTTTTTGCGGGCTCAGGAGTACCATTGCGCATGGGGGGAGAGAAACTGTGACTGCTTCTGACAGATCCGGCGCCAACGAAGTCCTGAACCGCGAAGAGGCCCAGTTCCGTACGCAAGTACTGGAACTGCTGGTGGAAAACGCCCCCCTCACCCGCATTTTTGAAGTGTTGCTGCATGGCTTTGAAGCCCTGCGCCCTGGCGCCCTGTGCAGCCTGATACGGTTGGACGAAGAGGGCAAACGCGTTGCCCATGCCATGGGCCCCAGCCTGCCGGATTTCTACACCTCGGCCCTGGTCGGGCTGGAGATCGGCCCTGCGGCCGGCTCCTGCGGAACCGCCGCCTACACGGCCAGTCGCGTCGTAGTGGAAGACATCGCCACCCACCCCTACTGGGAACCGTATCGTCCGCTGGCACGCCAGGCGCGGCTGGCGGCCTGCTGGTCCCAACCCATCGTTTCATCTTCCGGCAAGGTGCTCGGCACCTTTGCCATCTACTACCACGAGCCGCGGGCGCCGGAGGAAGTGGACCTGGTACTCATCCAGCAGTACGCCGCACTGGCCTGCATTGCCATCGAGCGTGACACCGAAGGTCGCCAGTTGCGCGAGAGCGAGGCCCGTTACCGCACGCTGGTGGAGTTTTTGCCCATGGGCATCATCGTGCACCAACATACCCATGTGGTGTACGCCAACCCGGCAGCAGTCCAGATTTTGCGCGCCCCCAGTGCGCAAGCATTGATGGGCCTGCCCATCATGGAGATGACCCATCCGGACTTCCGGGAAATCACGCGACAACGGATCAAGGACCGCGAGAAAACCGGCTTGAATTCGCCTGCACTGGACATGAAGCTCTTTCGCGTGGACGGTTCCGTCGTCGACGTGCAGATGACCGGCACCCTCATTCAATACGGTGGGGCGCCTGCTGTGCTGGCCAGTCTGACAGACATCACTGAACGCAAACGCTCCAGAGACAAACTGCAACTGGCGGCCAATGTGTTCAGCCATGCGCGCGAGGGCATTGTCATCACCGACGCCGACACCCGTATCGTCGAAGTCAATCGCACCTTCACCACCATCACGGGCTATGAGCGCGAAGAGGTAATGGGAACCCAACCCTATGTCTTGCGGCCCGGCCCCCATTCGGATGGCTACCTGGAGACCATCTGGAAAGGGCTCAAGGGCGAAGGACACTGGAGCGGCGAAATCTGGAGCGTGCGCAAGAACGGTGATGCCTACGTGGAAATGCTCACCATCAGTGCAGTGACCGATGCGCAAGGCAAGGTACTGAACTACGTGATGCTGTTTACCGACATCACTGCCATGAAGACCTACCAGAAGCAGCTGGAGAACCTGGCGCACTTTGACACCCTCACCCATTTACCCAACCGACTGCTGCTGGCGGACCGCTTGCACCAGGCCATGAGCCAGAGCCAGCGGCGCAAGCAGGCGCTGGCCGTGGTATTCCTGGACCTGGACGGATTCAAGCTGGTCAACGACACCCATGGTCACGATGTGGGCGACGAACTGCTGGTCGTGCTGTCCCAGCGCATGAAAGGCGCCCTGCGCGACGGCGACACCTTGGCACGCCTGGGCGGCGACGAATTCGTCGCGGTGCTGGTGGACCTCGACCACAGCGACGACTCTGAGCCTGTGCTGGATCGTCTGCTGCAGGCTGCCAGTGAACCCGTCACCGTGGACGGGACCCAGCTCCAGGTGTCGGCCAGCATGGGCATTGCAGTCTATCCACGCGATGGCACACACCCAGATCTGCTGCTGCGCCGTGCCGATCAGTCGATGTACCGTGCCAAGATGGCCGGACGCAACCGCTTTCACTTTTTTGACGAAAGTCAAGAAAAACCACACTAGATCCTGCCACACCGCCCGTGTGCTTGGCGTGACCCGTGCGCCCATGGGCTTGACCTTCCGCGCTATTTGGCCAAACGGTAACTTCGGTTACCCCAATGCACTCTAGAATTCGCTCTTCAAAATCAATGTGGTCGCTGTACGGAAACGGCGCCATTGCAGTCTGCGGTCACAGTCATCCATTGGAAGCGGGTCATGCATTTCAAGAACTTCCAATCAGTGAAGTACACGCACAGTCTGGTCATCAAACTCATCGCGCTCGCAATCACCCTGGTTCTGACCGGCAGCGTGGTGCGCTATCTGGTGATCCAATCCACGCTGAAGAGCGGCATCACCGAGGTCGTCAATGCGCAGCAGCTCTCCATGGGCAAGTATGTTGCCGAGGACATTGACACCAAGATCAGGGCACGCCGGCAGTTTCTGGAACGCCTGAGCAAGGAGCTGCCCCGGCATGCGCTCTCCCACCCGGAAGAACTGCGAAACTGGCTGAAGTCCAATGATGCGATTGCCCCCCTGTTCAGCTTCGGGGTGGTGGTGGTCGCAGAAGATGGCAGGGGCGCCATCGCCGACTACCCGGTGCTGCCCGGCCGCTCCGAGCTCGACTTCAACGACAGGGACTGGTTCCGTCAGGCGCGCGACAAGGGTGAGTTCGCCATTGGCAGACCCAGCATAGGCCGCGCAGCCAAGGTGGCCGTCATCAACATGGCGGTTCCTATACGCAACGACCAGCAGCAGATCATCGGCGTGCTGATGGGGGTGACTGCATTGAATTCACCCGGCTTTCTGGATCTGGTCCAGAAGGGCATCGTCGGCAACAGCGGTGGCATGTTGCTGATTTCCCCGCGCGACAAAATGTTCGTCACCGCCAGCAACCCGGACATGCGGCTCAGCCCGACACCCGCCGTGGGGCGCAACCCGCTGCACGACAAAGCCATGCTGGGCTGGCGAGGCACCGGGGTGACTGTGAATGCCCAGGGCAAGGAGGAGTTGGTGGCCGTCACGGACGTACCCAGCGCCCAATGGTTTCTGGTGGTGCGCACCCCCAGCAGCGAGGCGTTCAGGACTGTAGACAAGCTTTTGTCCCAGGTCATGAAAGGTGGCCTGGTGGTGAGCCTTCTGGTCATCCTGTTTCTGGTCGTCATCCTTGCCTACATCTTCCGGCCGCTGGTCGACTCGGCAGCGCAGATGCGGGCCATGGCCAAGGGCGACACTCCTCTGGCTCCGCTGCCGCTGATACGCCATGACGAAGTGGGCGCCATGGTCAAGAGTTTCAACGAACTGGTGATCCGCCTGCTGCAATCGCAAAAGCAGATGAGCTATCTGGCGCACCACGACCCGCTCACCGGCTTGCCCAATCGCATGGCCTTTCAGGCCAGCATGGCGCAGAGCCTCGCCCTGGCCGAACGCCAGAAGGGCAGCCTGGCGGTGCTGTTCATGGATCTGGATGGTTTCAAGCTGATCAACGATACCCACGGCCATGACGTCGGCGATCTGCTGCTGCAGCAAGTGGCCGCGCGGCTGCGCGAATGCGTGCGCGCCTCCGACATCATCGGGCGCATTGGCGGCGACGAATTTGTCCTGCTGATGACCGACAACCCCAGCGCGGCGGAAGCGGGCCAGATCGCCAGGAAGCTGATTGCCAGGGTGAGCGAGCCTTACACGGTCGGAAGTCGTTTGCTGGTCATAGGCGCCAGCATCGGGATTGCGCTGTATCCAGAAGACGCGGACAGCGCAGACCAGCTTCTGGTGCTGGCAGACAGCGCCATGTACGTCGCCAAACGGGGCGGCGGGCAACGCCACCACACCTCGGGCGACTCGTCCAACTCTTCGACCTACTAGGACGTCTGGCGCAGGGCCACAACGGCTTGGCGCAGGTCTTCGGCCCAGGTGCGCCTATCGCGCCCCTGCGCGGTCTGGCTTTGTCCGTATTGCACGATGGCCTGCAGTCGGTCGGTACAGGCGGTGCGCCAAAGCGATTGCACCAAGGTGTCGTCGCCGATGTAGCACGGCACCAGGCTGGCCTGACCGGTGACGCCATCCGCAAAACCCAGCGCCACCGGTTGCACCGGCACATTCACGGAAATGGCCGCCTGCAGCAAATTGGCATGGAAGGGCAACACCTGGGTTCCGTCGCCGGTGGTGCCTTCAGGGAACACGGCCAGCACGTCGCCCGCACGCAGCTGATCGGCCATCTGGTGCACCACGCGCATGGCATCACGCCGAGACGCGCGCTCAATGAACAGGGTGCCGGCCCCGGCGGCCAGCATGCCGACCAGCGGCCAGTGCCGCACATCACTCTTGGAAATAAAACGGCAGTGCCGTACCGCCTGCATGGCCACGATGTCCAGCCAGGAGATGTGGTTGGCCACCAGCAATACCGGGCCATCGGCAGGCACGCCCCGCACCACCAACTCGATGGACAGCTTGTTGAGCAGGGCTTTCGCCCAGACCTGCGCACGCGCATCCCGCTCCTGCTGCGACAGCCGGGGAAAGACACGCCAGATGGTCCACAGGCCGTGCAGGATGTGCAGCAGCACCTGTAGCAATCGCCAGACGGCCTTTGCGCTGCGCACAGGCTGCGGCTCAGGCGCGGTAGGCGATGCGCCCGTCCACCAGCGTGGCGCGCACCCTGCCGGGCAGCTCATAGCCGCCAAACGGTGTGTGCTTGCCCTGGCTGCGCAGCGCATCGGCAGTCACGGTCCAGTGCGTCTGCGGATCGAACACGCAGATGTCGGCTGCAGCACCGCTGGCCAGCGTTCCCAGCACATGGCTCAAGGCCCCCAGTGAGGTGCCCATGACACTGGCAGGGCGGCGCGTAATGGTGGCCAGCGCGGCCGACAGGCCGATGCCGCTCTCCTGTGCCCATTTGAGGGTCAGGCTGAGCAGCAGCTCAACGCCGGTGGCGCCCGGCTCGCTCTCTGCAAAAGGCAGGGCCTTGTTGTCTTCGTCCACCGGCGTGTGGTCCGACACCAGCGCGTCTATCGTGCCGTCCGCCAGCGCTGCACGCAAGGCATCGCGGTCGGGCTGCTGGCGCAGTACCGGGGTGACCCGCATGCGGCTGTCAAAGTAGCCGATGTCCACGTCGGTCAAGTGCAGCGAATTGATGCTCACGTCGCAGGTCACGGGCAGTCCTTCGGCCTTGGCCTGGCGCACCAGCTCCACACCGGCCGCGCTGCTGATGCGGCACAGGTGCACCCGGGTGCGCGTAGCGCGCACCAGTTCGAAAATGGTGTGCAGCGCAATCGTTTCGGCTGCCACCGGCACGCCGCTCAAGCCCATGCGCGTGGCCAGTGGCCCGCTGGCCACCACACCCTTGCCCAGGTACAGCTCCTGGGGGCGCAGCCACACCGCATAGCCAAAGGTGCCGGCGTATTGCAGCGCCCGCTGCAGGGCCTGGGTGTTGGCCACGGGCACGTCGGCTTGGCTGAAGCCCACGCAACCAGCCTCGGTCAGTTCCACCATTTCGGTGAGCACTTCGCCCTCCAGCTTGCGGGTCAGCGCGCCCAGGGGGAAGACGCGCGACTGGTGCAAGCGCTCCGAGCGGTAGCGCAGCATTTCCACCAGACCGGGGACGTCCAGTACCGGCTCGGTGTCCGGTGGACAGACCACGCTGGTCACGCCGCCCGCCACAGCGGCGGCCAACTCGGATACCAGCATGCCTTCGTGCTCGTGGCCAGGCTCGCGCAAACGCATGGACAGATCCACCAGACCGGGGGCCACCACACAGCCGCTTGCGTCGATGACGGTATCTGCCACAAAGCCCTGGGGAATGGCGCCGGTGGCGAGGATCTTGCCGTCTGCGACCGCAACGTCGGCGGTGGCGTCATAGCCGCTGGCCGGGTCGATCACACGTCCGCCTTGAATCAGGATATTCATACAAAGGCCTTTACTTGGGGTTGGACACGATCTGGCGCAGCGCGGCAATCAACGTCTCGCATTCCTGCTGGGTGCCGATCGATATGCGCAGGTAGTCGGCAATGCGCGCTTGCGTGAAGTGCCGCACCAGGATGCGCCGCTCGCGCAGCTGCGCCAACAGCCATGCGGCCTGGTGCTGCGGATGGTGGGTGAAAACAAAATTGGCGCTGGAAGGCAGCGTGGCAAAACCGAGCGTTGCCAGCTCAGCCGTCAGCCAGTCGCGGCTTTGCACCACGGCAGAGGTGATCTGCTCGAAATAGGCCTGGTCTTCGATGGCGGCCTGTGCACCTACCAATGCCAGGCGGTCCAGCGGATAGGAGTTGAAGCTGTCCTTGACCCGCGCCAGCCCTTCGATCAGGGCCGGATGACCCAGCGCAAAGCCTACGCGAAGACCGGCCAGTGCACGTGACTTGGAGAGCGTCTGCACAACCAGCAGGTTGTCAAATTCGGGAATGAGTGCCGCAGCGCTTTGGGCGCCGAAGTCTACATAAGCCTCGTCCACCACGACAACCGATGCGCGGTTGGCCTGTAGCAGGCTGCGCAAGGTATCCAGCGACAGGGCCACGCCCGTGGGCGCATTCGGGTTGGGCAGCACGATGCCACCGTTGGGCACTGCGTAGTCGGCCAGATTTACCGCAAAGTCTGCTGTCAGCGGAACTTGCCGGTAGGCAATGCCGTACAGGCCGCAATACACCGGATAGAAGCTGTAGGTCACATCCGGGTAGAGGATGGGCAGCTCATGCTTGAGCAAGCCCAGGAAGGCATGGCCCAGTACTTCATCGGAGCCGTTGCCCAGGAATACCTGCGCCGGGCTCAGGCCAAAGTGCTTGGCAATGGTGGCCTTGAGTGCGGTGCCGTTGGGGTCCGGATAGAGGCGCAGCTTGTCGCTGGTGGCCTCGCGAATGGCTTGCAGCGCCAGCGGTGAAGGCGGATAGGGGCACTCGTTGGTATTGAGTTTGACCCAACCATCGGTCTGCGGCTGCTCGCCCGGCACATAGGCCTTGAGCTTGTCGATGCCAATGCTCCAGTATGAAGATGTCACGGTGTTGCTCATGCTTCGTTGCCCGCCACAATGCTCATCACCGCCATGCGCACCGCGATGCCAAAGGTCACCTGCGGCAGGATCACGCTCTGCTTGCCATCCACCACCGCCGAGTCGATTTCCACCCCGCGGTTGATGGGGCCGGGGTGCATCACGATGGCATCGGGCTTGGCCAGTTGCAGCTTCTCGGGTGTGAGGCCAAAGCTCTTGAAGAACTCATGGCTGGAAGGCAGCAGCGCGCCGCTCATGCGCTCGTTCTGCAGGCGCAGCATGATGACCACGTCACAACCGCGTATGCCCTCCTCCAGCGTGTGGAACACGCGCACACCCATCTGCGCCATGTCGCCCGGCACCAGAGTCTTGGGCCCGACCACGCGCACCTCGGCACAGCCCAGCGTGGTGAGCGCATGGATGTCGGAGCGCGCCACACGCGAGTGCAGCACGTCGCCCACGATGGCCACCGTGAGGTTGGAAAAATCCTTCTTGAAATGCCGGATGGTGTACATGTCCAGCAAGCCCTGCGTGGGGTGGGCATGGCGGCCGTCACCGGCATTGATCACGTGCACATGCGGCGCCACATGCTGGGCAATCAGGTAGGGCGCACCCGACTCGCTGTGGCGCACCACGAACATGTCGGCGGCCATGGCGCTCAGGTTGGCAATGGTGTCCAGCAACGACTCGCCCTTGGAGGCGCTGGAGCGCGCGATGTCCAGGTTGATCACGTCCGCCGAAAGGCGCGTGGCGGCAATCTCGAAGGTGGTACGGGTGCGCGTGGAGTTCTCGAAGAACAGGTTGAACACGCTTTTGCCGCGCAGCAGCGGCACCTTCTTCACTTCACGGTCATTGACCGAGACGAAGTTGGTGGCGGTGTCCAGGATGTGGGTGAGGATGTCCTTGGGCAGGCCCTCCACTGAGAGCAGGTGGATCAGCTCGCCGTTCTTGTTGAGTTGGGGGTTGCGCTTGTAGAGCATGGTCAGGCCTTCTTCACTTCAAAACGGAACACGCCGTCTTCGGACCGTGCCAGCGACAGCGACTGGTCATCACCCAGCGTGACGCGGGCTGCCGCAAAGTCCGCCTGCACCGGCAGCTCGCGCCCGCCGCGATCCACCAGCACGGCGAGCTGCACGCTGGCCGGGCGGCCGTAGTCGAACAGCTCGTTGATCACGGCACGCAGGGTGCGGCCGGTGTAGAGCACGTCGTCCAGGATCAGGATGTGCGCATCGTTGACGTCAAACGGGAGCTGGGTCTGCGCGCTGTTGGACAGGCCACGCTTGGAAAAATCGTCGCGGTGCATGGCCGAGGAAATCACGCCCGGCTTGCCCGGCAGATTCAAGTCACGCTGCAGCCGCTCAGCCAGCCAGGCGCCACCGGATGTGATGCCCACCAGACGCGTGTCGGCATGGCGCACCATCTGCACGCCGCGCAGCAGTTCGCGGTACAAGGCCTCCGCGTCCAGGAATAGAGCCCCCACGCTCGTCGCTGCGCGACCTTCGCTGCCCCCCGAGGGGGCGCTCGCGCCTTGGGACGGCCCGGCGGCGCTCAGGGCCCCTTTGTCGTTGTCGTGGCTCATCACAGACTCCTTAAAAACTGTTCAAGAATGATGCAGGCCGATGCCGCGTCGGCATCCTTGGCGCCGCTGGCAATGGCCTCGGTGGTGCTGTAGCGCTCGTCCACTTCAAACACCGGCAGCTTGAAACGGCCGTGCAGCTGGCGCCCGAACTTCTTGGCGCGTGCGGTGTTTTCATGCGCGGCGCCGTCCGGGTGGTAGGGCACGCCGATGACGATGGCATCGGGCTGCCACTCCTGGAGCGCTTTGGCGATCTGCACGAAGCGTGCATCTCCCTGCGCGTGAATGGAGCCTTGCGGCTGTGCTGTGCCCAGCAAGCGGTTGCCCACGGCCACGCCGGTGCGCTTCTCGCCGAAGTCAAAGGCAATGAAGGTGGAGAGCGTGGCGGGTACGGACATGGGCGTGCTGACGGGAGCCACGCTCATGCATGCCCCACCTGGTTGGAAATCATCCAGGACTGCAGTCCCAGCAGCCCCAGGGCGCGCTCGTAGCGCTCCTCTACGGGCGTGTCGAAGATCACGCCGCGGTCGGCGTCTACCGTGAGCCAGCTGTTTTCGCTGAGTTCAGACTCCAGTTGTCCCTCGCCCCAGGCGGAGTAGCCCAGCGTGATGAGGACGCGCTTGGGGCCAGCGCCGCTGGACAGGGCTTCGAGCACGTCCTTGGAGGTGGTCATCTCCAGCCCGCCGGGAATGGTCATGGTGGAGGCGTACAGGGTTTCGTTCTTGGCATCTTCACCGATGTAGATCGGCTCGTGCAACACAAAGCCGCGCTCGGTCTGCACCGGGCCGCCCTGGTACACGGGCTCGGCCTGCAGGTCTTCCCGCTTGAGCGGCAGCTCCACCTTGTCGAACAGGGCCGGCAGCTTCATGTCGGCCGGCTTGTTGATCACCAGGCCCAAAGCACCGCGCGAACTGTGCTCGCACACATACACCACGCTCTTGCCAAAAAGGTCGTCCTCCAGCCCGGGCATAGCGATGAGGAAATGGTTGGTGAGGTTGATGGGTGCAGAATCGCCGGACATGGCTTCATTTTAACGGCTCGCATGCATACCCCTTTTCACACCGGTCTGGTCTGGCTGCGGCGCGACCTGCGTCTGCAGGACAACCCGGCGCTGGCCTTGGCGCTCAAGCAATGTGCCCAGGTGCACTGCGTGTTTGTGTTCGACAGGGCGATTCTGGAATCCTTGCCGCGCCAGGACCGGCGGGTGGAGTTCATCCACGCGTCCCTGCTGGAGCTGGACCAGGCTTTGCGCGCTGCTGCAGGCCAACCCGGAGCGGGCCTGATCGTGCTGCACGGCCTGGCGGAAAAGGAAATACCGGCATTGGCCGCTGCACTCAAGGCCCAGGCCGTGTTTGCCGCCAAGGACTACGAGCCGCAGGCTCTGGCCCGTGATGCGGCAGTCCGCCACGTGCTGCTGGCGCAGGGCATTCAATTGGCACAGGTCAAGGACCATGTGATTTTTGAAGAGTGTGAGGTGCTGACCCAGACCGGCAAACCGTATGGCGTGTTCACGCCCTACCTGCGCGCCTGGCTGGCCAAGCTGGGCGATGCGCCCTTGCCTGAGAGCAAATTCCCCGCGCACTGCCCGCAGCTGGCGCCCCGCCCTGCGCCCCATGACCATGTGCTGCCTGCGCTGCAAGCCATTGGCTTTGAACCCACCAACCTCCTGTCGCTGGCTATTCCTACCGGCATGTCGGGTGCCGCGTCCCTACTGGACGACTTTGTGGTGCGCATGGACCGCTACGACGAGACGCGCAACTTCCCGGCGGTGAAGGGGCCCAGCTACCTGGGCGTGCACCTGCGCTTTGGCACGGTGTCGTTGCGCCATCTGGTCAACCTGGCCCGGCGCCGCATCGCCAAGGGCAGCTCGGGCGCGCAGACCTGGCTGTCGGAACTGGTGTGGCGCGACTTCTACTTCCAGATCCTGGCCAACTACCCGCATGTGGCCACCGGCGCCTTCAAGCCCGAATACGATGCCATCGAGTGGGAAGAAGGCGCACTGGCCGAGGAACGCTTTGCCGCCTGGTGCGAAGGCCGCACCGGCTATCCCATCGTGGACGCGGCCATGGCCCAGATCAACCAGACCGGCTATATGCACAACCGCCTGCGCATGGTGGCGGGCAGCTTTCTGGTCAAACACCTGGGTATCGACTGGCGCTGGGGCGAGCGCTACTTTGCAGAAAAGCTCAACGACTTTGACCTGAGTGCCAACAACGGTGGCTGGCAGTGGGTGGCATCCAGCGGCTGTGATGCGCAGCCCTACTTCCGCATCTTCAATCCGGTCAACCAGAGCGAGAAGTTCGATGCCCAGGGCAAGTTCATCAAACGCTACCTGCCGGCGCTCAAGAACCTGGGCGACAAGGCCATCCACGCACCGTGGCAAGCCAAATCACTGGAGCTGCAGAGCGCCGGTGTGGTGCTGGGCCGCGACTATCCACAACCGGTGGTGGACCACGCCACTGCGCGCGCCCGCACATTGCTGCGCTATGGCGTGGTGAAAAAAGCCGCCTAGCAGCCAGTCCCTAGACTTCTACCAGGTCCGTGCAGTACGAGCGGATCAGCGCCAGCAGCTCGTCTTCCGCATACGGTTTGCCCAGGCAGTGGTCCACGCCCAGCTCCACGGCATGGTCGCGGTGCTTTTGCGCAATGCGCGATGTGATCATGATCACCGGCAGGTCCCGCAGCGACTCATCCGCACGGATGTTGCGCACCAGCTCGAAACCGTCCATGCGCGGCATCTCGATATCGGACAGCACCACGGCGGGTTTCTCTTCACGCAGCACTTCCAGCGCGTGCAGGCCGTCGTTGGCCAGTGCCACGCGGAAGCCCTCGCGCTTGAGCAAGCGCTGGGTCACACGGCGCACGGTGATGGAGTCGTCCACCACCAGTATCAAGGGCGCGAGTGCTTCACCTGCATGGATGGCAACCGGTGTTGGCGCGCCATCCACCGGCGCAGCCCGTGCGGCAGCAGACAGGGCATTGGCCTGCGCGCCGTAGACCGTGGCCAGAGCCACCGGGTTGTAGATCAGCACCACCGCGCCCGATGCCAGCATGGACATGCCGGCCAGGCCGGGCAGTTGGGCCAATTGCGGCCCCAGGTTCTTGACCACCACTTCGCGGTTGCCCAGCACCTCGTCCACATGCAGGGCCAGACGCTGGCCGGCGCTGCGGAAGATGGCCACCGGCAGGTTGCGTGCCTGCGGATCGGTGCTGCGCCCGGAACCCTGCAGCAAGGCTCCGCCCCAGAAGAACGGTATGGGCTGGCCATTCCAGCTGTAGCTGCCTTGCTGGTAGGCGGCATCCACCTCGGACAGCGGCACGCGCAGCACTGTCTCCATCAGATTGGCTGGTACGCCAATGGTGAAGTCTCCCAGGCGCAGCAGCACCACTTGCGTGACCGCAGTTGTGAGCGGCAATATCAGCCGGAACGTAGTGCCCTTGCCGGTCTCGGTCTGCGTCTCCACACGACCGCCCAATGCGTTGAGTTCAGTCAACACCACGTCCATGCCAATGCCGCGCCCGGACAGCTCAGTGACCTGGGCTGCGGTGGAGAAGCCGGGCGCAAACAGCAGCTTGGCCGCTTCCTGGTCGCTGAGCTGCGCGTCCGCTGCAATCAAGCCATTCTCGACGGCCTTGGCGCGAATCTTGTCCAGATGCAGGCCACCGCCGTCATCGGCGAATTCCACCGTGACATCGTTGCCCTCCTGATGCACCCGGATATGGATATTGCCCATGGACTCCTTGCCCGCCAGATGGCGCGCCTCGGCACTCTCGATGCCATGCGCCACCGCATTGCGCAGGATGTGCTCAAAGGCTGGCGTCATGCGGTCCAGAATGCCGCGGTCCATTTCGATGTTGCCACCGGCAATGTCGAGCTTGACCTGCTTGCCGGTTTCCTTGGCGGCCTGGCGCACCACGCCATACAACCGTTCGGAGATGCCCTCGAATTCGACCATGCGCGTGCGCAGCACGTCACGCTGCAGTTCGCGTGCCTGGCGCCCCTGGGCCATCAAGTCGTCTTCGGCGCCTTCCACGGCGCGCTGCATATTGCGCTGCACGGTGGCCACGTCGTTGACCGACTCGGCCATCATGCGCGTGAGTTCCTGAACGCGGGTGAAGCGATCGAACTCCAGCGGGTCAAAGCCCTTGCTGTCGTCCGTGGTCAGGGCCAGGCGCGACTGCATCTGCGATTCGGCCTGCACTTCCACATCGCGCAGCTGCTGGCGCAAACGGTCCAGGTTGCTGGTGAGTTCGGTCAGTGCGCTGCGCATCTGCACGATGCGGCTGTCCAGCCGCGAGCGGCTGATCATGACTTCACCCGCCTGATTCACCAGCCGGTCCAGCAACTGGGCGCGCACCCGCACCGACTGCACCGGCAGGCTGCGCGGTGTGGCACGCGTGACCTGCTCCACCGGCACTGCGGGCCCGCTGACAGAAGGTGCCACCACCTGTGGCTCCGGCGCCAGGGGATCAAGCAATGCACCGATCGCTGGCGGCGGCGCCTTGCTGACGTCTTCGCGGGGGGCCAGATCCAGCGCATCGAGCGTGTTTTGCAAGCGGTCCAGGCGACCCAGCAAAGGCTCCAGCAGACTGGTCTGCAAATCGTCGGTGCCCAGCGCCTCCACATCCGATTCCATGCGGTGCGCCATTTCACCCAGACGC
Source organism: Rhodoferax sp. GW822-FHT02A01 (assembly GCF_038784515.1). NCBI lineage: Bacteria > Pseudomonadati > Pseudomonadota > Betaproteobacteria > Burkholderiales > Comamonadaceae > Rhodoferax > Rhodoferax sp. GW822-FHT02A01. The sequence continues at coordinate 2,495,664 of NZ_CP152376.1, read as the reverse complement.
AGTGCGCCAGCCAGACGCGCGCTGCCCTTGAGGGTATGCAGCACGCGCAGCGCTTCGGCGCGCGCACTCAGGTTTTCAGGGCGTGCCACCCATTGGCGCAGCGCTGTACCCAAGGCCGGCAGCAGCTCGGCGGCTTCTTCCTGGAAGATGGGGAACAGATCGGCGTCCAGGTGGTCCTGTGCGTCGATGCCGGGCTCCAGCGACGCGTCCTGCACTACTGGCTCAGCCACTTGGGGTGCGGGCGCTTCGGCTTCGGCTTCGACCGCAATCTGCGGCTCCAGCGGAGAGGCCCGCGTTTCAATCATTTCCTGCGAATCGAAATCGTCCGAATCGGCGAATTCCTCCGCAATCAACGTCGCATCGAATTCGGTGGCCAGGATGTCCTGCAGCTCTTTCAGAACGGCCTCGTCCGCGGTCTTGAGGAAGCCGGCGGCAAACTGGTGCAGCAAGCGGCGAATGTCCTCGGCGGCTTCGTTGAATACCCTGGCGTATTCCTCATTGCCCTGGTCGTGCAGGCGCACATGCTCCAGCGCGTGTTCCAGCGTTCTCGCCACTTCCGCCAACGCGGTGAACCCCACCGTGGCCGAACTGCCGCCCAGTGAATGGGCCAGCATCACGGCCGTCTGCGGCAGGGGTTTGTGCAGCTCCAGCGACCATTCATTGAGCTCGGTGATCAGTCGACGTGACCATTCGTCGGCTTCATTCAGATACACGTTGTAGAGCGGAATGCTCAGGCGCAAATCGCCAATCACCTTGGTCTGCTCGTCTTCGGCATGCGCCATGGTGGGCTCGGCGTGGACCACCGGTTCATCGATCACCGGTTCCGGGACCAACTGCTCGGCCACCACGGCCTCTTGTACTGCGGGCTCCGGTGCCACAGGCGCCGGTGGCACGGGCTCGGGCTCGACTTGTTCGAACTGCTCGGGGAAGTCCAGATCAAAGGTCGCGGGTTCCGGCTCGGGCTCGGACTCGGGCGCTGGCGCTTGCACGTGCGCAACAGGTTCTGGTGCGCTGGGCTGGCTGACGTCAAAGTCGAAATTACCCAGATCAAAATCATCCGGACTCACCGAGTCAACGGCATCCTGTGGCAGCGGCGTGGATGCCGGAGTTTCGAACATCTGCGTGCTGGCGAAGTCCAGCTCCGGCGGCAGCTGTCTTTCTTCATGACCGGGATGCAGCGGATCATCAAACACCGCCGTTGCCGCAAATTCGGGCCGGGCAATGCCCAGTTCGACATCCGGCAAGAGGGAGTCGATCTCTTCACCCGAGCGGGTGTGCATGAATTCGGACTCGGCGGCTTCGGACTGTTCTTCCAGCGGCGCCAACGGATCTTGCGCGAAGGCCGGCTCCGGCGCCAAGGGCTCCTGAGACACCGGCTCGGGTTCGGGCTCCACCCAACCGGGGACCTTCAGCGGTACCAGCGCACCGTCCAGACGCAGCGCGTCTGCGGCGGCACGGAACGCCGCGGCACTCCATGGTGCGTCGGCCTTGTTCGCGATGTCATCAATCCAGCGGCCAAACGCAGCCACAGCCTGGGTCGACAGAGTCAACAGGTCCTGGCTGGCTGGCTTCTGCTCGGCCAGCCAGGCATTGAGCAATTGCTCGAACGCCCACGCGGCCTCACCGAACTCATTCAGGCGCACCATGCGCGAACTGCCCTTGAGCGTGTGGAAGGCGCGTCGCACCGTGGTCTGGTCGGCCAGATTGGCGGGGTCGGACATGAGTTGCTGCAAGGCTGCCTCGCCATTGGCGACCACCTCGCGCGCCTCCTCCAGAAAGATCTCGCGCAACTCTTCGTCGTCGTCCTCTTCCTGCGCCACGGGCTGCACAGGCACTGCGGGCGCTGCTTCGACCAGCGTTGCCGACTCCGATGCGGGCGGCGTCTCTGCCACGGCAACAGGCGCCGCTTCAGGCACCACCGTGCGTTCCCGCCCCATCAATGGTCTGAGTTCACCCGCCTCTTCGTCGTAGACAAAGAGTTTTTTGGCCATGGCCCGCTGGTAGCTCAACATGTCGATGAGCAGCCCCATCGCGCCCAGGCTGTTGCCCAGTTTCTCGAACAGACCGGTACGTGCTGCGGCGATGTCCACATCGCCAATGAGCAAGCGGTCCACGCTGGCACGCATGCGCAACGCAGCCAGGGCCGGCTGATCCAGCCCCAGGACGGAGAACACGCCGCGCATTTGTGCCAGGCGGCTGGGCACGTCGCGCAGAGGCGCCAGGTCCAGCGGGTTGCGGAAGAACTGGTCCAGCCCGGTTTCGACTTCGCCCAGCGAAGTGCGCAATTCATCGACCACGCTGCCCATGGTCTGGCGGTCGCTCACGCGGCGGTAGAGCTCCTCCATCCAGGCTTCCAGCGGCTCGGGCTCTGCGCCCTCGCGCACGGCTTGCAGGCGCTGGGCCAGGCGGTTGCTGCGCTCCACCATCTGGTCGTCGGTCGGGTCCAGGTCTTCGTAGGCAGCCTCCAGGTACAGCACCGAGGTCGCCACTTCCATGGCGACTTCCGGAGAAGGTGCCGCGCCCGATCGGGCTGTGGCTTCCATGACGCTGGTGAGTGTCTGGGCCAGCGCGCGGTTTTGTGGATGCAGCTTGAGGATGGAATCCGCCACCGCACCAAACTGTTCTGCCGCTGCGGCAAGACGGCTGGTGTCACCACCGGCCAACGCGGACCAGGTTTCTGCGGCTGTGGCAATGCGCTTGCGCGCCAGTGCCAATTGCGCCGGGTCGAAACGCCCGAACTGGGCCAACTCGTAATCAACCGCCACACTGTCTGACAGGCCATAGGCCGCGCGTATCGCAACCAGTGCGCCCGACTCCAGCGACTCCGCCGGTTGAGCCTGGGCACAGAAGAACACCAGATCCTGCGCCAGGCGTTCGGAGGGAGTGGACTCCCCCTTGGCCAGCGTGGCGTATTGCTGCAGGATGCGTGACGCTGTGCGCTTGGTGTAAATGTCAGCGGGCAGCAGGGTGTGGCCCATGGCCTCGAAATAGGCCGCCGCAATCATCCAGAAACTGTGAGACTCCAGCGCCTTCTGGCCCGCGGCCAGCGCGGTGCAGACCTGCGCCATCTTGAGCGCGGCGGGCGCATCCGCCGCCTTCACGATCTTCAGCACCGCCTGGTCCATCAGCGCACGCACTTCGGGCGCGTAATGCAAAGGCCGTTGCGTGGGGTCCTGCGGTATGGGCAGCCAGCGCCATTCGTTGGCCCAGAGGTCGGCCGGGTGGATGCGCTCGGCACCGGCCAGTTCCATCACGGCGCGGTACTGCGGGAACAGCGCGACGCTGGAAGCCGTCTTTCCCTTGAGCACACCCTCCAGGAATTCGGTCAGGGCAAAGCTGGCACGCTCGATCCGCAGGGCCGCGTCGTCACTGCACTGCTCCGGGTGCTGCACAAACTTCTGCACCGCAGACTCCATGGCATGCAGCAGCTTGGCGGGTGCGGCCATGCCCACCATCTCCAGTGCACCCACAGCCTGGTGCAACTGCTGGCGCGCCACGCGCAGGTGGCTGGCATCGAGCTCGCCCAGGCCCGAACCACGCGCCAGTTCGGCATCACGCACAAAACGGTGCATGGCCTTGGTAGCGCCGTCCAGTGACTTGCGCAGCTCATCCAGAACCCACGCCAGTGGGCCCAGATCGTTCAACACCGGATCGCCGGATGCTGCAGTAGAAGTCGATGACATGGGATGGGTCTCCGTGACTTGCAAGCGTCAGACAATCTTGAAGCGCGACACCGACTGGCGCAACTCTTCTGCCATGCGCGAGAGCTCGCGCACCTGACCCGCCGTCACCCGCGTACCGTCGCCGGTCTGCTCGGTCACGGCAAAAATATGCTGGATGTTTTCGGCCACTTCATTGGCCAGACCCGCTTCACGCGAAGCGGAGTTGGATATCTGCTCGATCAGGTCGGCCACACGGCGCGACACGCGGTCGATTTCGGTCAGCGCGGTACCGGCGTTGTCCGACAGCTTGGCGCCCTCTACCACGCCTTGGGTGGAGCGCTCCATGGCGCCTATGGCATCCTGGGTGTCGGTCTGAATGGCCTTGACCAGTGCAGAGATCTGGCGCGTCGCATCGGCGGAGCGCTCGGCCAGCCGCTGCACTTCTTCTGCCACCACCGCAAAGCCGCGTCCGGCATCCCCCGCCGATGCGGCCTGGATGGCGGCATTGAGTGCCAGCACATTGGTCTGCTCGGTAATGTCGGAGATCAGTTCGGTGATCTCGCCAATCTCCTGGGACGACTCGCCCAAACGCTTGATGCGCTTGGACGTGTCCTGGATCTGGTCGCGGATGGAGTTCATGCCGCCTATGGCGTTCTGCACTGCGGTCAGACCCGACTCGGCTGCCAGCAACGACTGGCGCGCCACGCGCGCCGACTCCTGCGCCTGGGCCGACACATCGTTGATGCGTCCGGCCATTTCCAGCACGCTCTGGCCGGTGGCGTGGATTTCGTGGAGCTGTTCCTTGGACGCTGCCAGCAACTCGGTGGACGTGGCATCCACTTCCGCAGTGGTCTGTGCCACCTGCGCCGCCGTGTTCTGCACATTGGCAACCAGGGAGCGCAACTCTTCCACGGTGTAGTTGACGGAGTCGGCAATGGCGCCGGTGATGTCTTCGGTGACGGTGGCTTCCTGGGTCAGATCGCCTTCGGCCACGGTCTGCAGCTCATTCATCAGGCGCAGGATGGCAGCCTGGTTGGCGTCATTGACGCGCTTGGCTTCCTGCTCGTGCTGCTCGGCCTGGCGGCGTTGGGCTTCTGCTTCCATCTGGCGTTTGCGGCTGTCATGCCGTTGCACCACGGATAGCCCAGCCGCCGCCAGCGCGGCCACCACCGCAGCCAGCACCAGCAACACGATGACGCCCGCGCCCACGCTGGCATGTGATGCCAAACGATCCTGCACCTGCTCCAGGGCACGTCGCATCGGCTCGCTGTCGGTCACCAGACTGCGTTGGGCCTCCCGTGCGGCACCCAGCACCGGCAGGTTGCCAAGCACTGCAGCGCCCTGCGCACTGAGTTCTTCAAACTGTTTGAGTACCGACTCCGCAGCGTCGTGCGTGGTGCCGTCCTTGGCCGTGTTCAGAAGGGTCTGCGCCAGTTCCTTGAAAGTGGCCATGTCTTTCTGCAACTGGCCGGACGCACCGGGCGTCACGGTTTCCGTCACCAGCAACTCGTTGGAGAGCTTGTCGATGCGCTGGGACAGCATGCCCAGCTGTCCGGCTGCGGCAATCTCCGATGCCGGAGCGCCCAACTGCACCTTGAGGCTGGCCATACCTTGCGCCGACTCCAGCAGTTTGGCTGCCTGGGTGTGGATCAGGGGTAGCGCCAGCGCGACCTGGGTCAGGGGCTTTTGTGCTTGCAGGACTGCCTGGGCCGATTTTTCAGCCCGGTCCACCAGGGGCAAAACGGCATCGAGCTCGGGTGCACTGCCGGCATCGTGCAAGGCGCGCGCCGTGCGCACGAAAGCTTCGGCACTCTCGCTGACATCGGCCACGGCCTGGGCATTGCCCGCCAGCGCCTGGGTGGCTGCCTTGGCCAGCCGCTGCGATTGCATCAGAGCCTGCCCGGTACTGCCCAACTGCAGAGCCGTCTTGTCCGCCTGTTGCAGCACAAAGGTAGTCACACCGACCAGCAGCAACAGGGACGCACCCAGCGCAAGCCCAAGAAGGCGCAGCTGCTGTGCAATGGGCCGCGCACCCAGCAGGGGCAAAGCCACCAGATCGGGATTCGGCGCAACCGGCTTGCCCGGTGTGGGCGCGGGGGCTGCCACCCGAGGCGCCTCGGGCGGGAATTCCTGTATGGTTTCAGGAGAGTCGCCGTCGGGCCCATCGTCCGGCATAGCCAGGCTCAGACGGGATTCCCTTTCGGCTTCCGGTGCCTTCTTGGCAAAGAGGTTCTTGATTTGGTCAGTGACGGACATGGTGGGCACCTCTAGATCCCGATGTGCAGAAAGGGCGGAAATTGGGCCAACGCCTGCAGGTTCAATTCCTGCCAACGCTGTCCCTCGGCATCGAGAAAACAGTTGCCAAAAAACGGGGGCTCTCCCGCCACTGGCGCAGAAATGGAGGCATAGGCGTCGTTGCCACGCAAGCCCGCCAGACTGTCCACACGCAACGCGCAATTCACTTCCAGCGTGGCATTCAGCGTGACAACACTGGCGTCCTGTCGGGACGGGGCGGGAACCACCGCCGGCCCCTGATTGGCCGCGACAAAGGCTGCCAGATCCACCAAACCATAGAGATTGCCGCGCACATTGAGTACGCCCTCAAACCAGGCTCGCGTATAAGGGACACGCTGCACCGGTGGCAGCGGCACGATTTCGCCAGCCTGCCCCAAAGGCAGAAGGTAGTTGTGGCCGCCGGCACGCACCGCCAGCCAGGCCACCGACATGCCCTCGGTCTGTGCTGCCTGCAAGCGTTTGGCCAGTCGTGCCTGAAGTTCCCGGAGTGCTTCGCGCGTGGCCATCGACGGGGTCAGCCCAATGCCTTGATTTTTGCGAACAGTTCGACGGAGTCCACCGGCTTGGTGATGTAGTCGCGCGCGCCCTGTCGCATACCCCAAACGCGGTCGGTCTCCAAGCCTTTGCTGGTACACATGATGATGGGAATGCCGGTGAACTCAGGGGAACGACTGATGGAGCGCGTGAGCTGAAAGCCGTTCTGTCCCGGCATCACCACGTCCATGAGAATCAGGTCCGGCCTGTCCTCTGCCAGCCGCGCAAACGCCTCGGTGGCATTCTCGGCCGAGCGCACCACATAACCGTTGCGCTGCAACAGGTCGGTCATGAACATGGTCTCGGTCTTGGAGTCGTCGACGATCAATACTTTCTGGATGGCCATCAGGCAACTCCCTGCACGGCAGCACCAAACTGCTGCACGGCCTGCAGCAACTGCTCTTTGGAAAAGGGTTTGGTCAGGTAGTCCTGGGCGCCGGCCATACGACCGCGCGCCTTGTCGAAGACGCCATCCTTGGAAGACAGCATGACCACCGGAACGCCGGAAAACTTGGCATTGCGCTTGATGATGGCGCAGGTCTGGTAACCATCCAGGCGCGGCATCAGGATGTCGCAAAAAATCAGATCTGGCTGGTAATCATTGACCTTGGAGAGGGCATCAAATCCGTCTTCTGCCAACAGGACCTCATGACCGCCCTGCTTGAGAAAAATTTCCGCACTGCGCCGTATGGTGTTGCTATCGTCCACCACCAGCACTTTCAATGCCGTATCTTGGGTACTCACAAGGCCTCACTCCTCTCCTGATCACACTGTGCCACCCGACTGTTTTGCGGGTCAGGGCACACCGCGCTAAATCTGAACCAGTTCGAAATCTTCCTTGCGGGCACCGCACTCGGGGCAGACCCAGTTCATGGGCACGTCAGCCCATCGTGTTCCGGGGGGGATTCCATGTTCCGGGGCACCCAAGGCCTCGTCATAAATCCAACCGCAAATCAGACACATCCAAGTTTTAGTTTCGGTCACAGCTTATAGGGCCTTCGAATAGAATGCAACGATTGTATAGAGGCAACAGACGCACAAAACGCCACTGTCCGCGCTAACCCTGCCATTCTGCCTGATGGCAATCTCAAGGACAGGTACACACATGACCGCATCCCCCATTCCCGAACCCGAAGCTGGTGAACGCGATGACGGACCTTCCGCATGCGTAATGGTCTTCAATGCCAGCGACCCCAGTGGTGCAGCCGGACTCACTGCCGACCTGATGGCCATTGCATCGGTCGGGGCACATGCCTTGCCCATCATGACTGGCGCCTATGTACGCGACACCTCCGAGGTGTTTGACCACTTTGCACTGGATGACGAGGCCGTGACCGAGCAAGCTCGCGTGATTCTGGAAGACATTCCGGTGCAGGCGATCAAGGTTGGCTTCGTCGGCAGCCCCGAAAACCTCAGCGCGATTGCCGAACTGGCTTCCGACTATGCCGAGGTTCCTCTGCTGACCTACATGCCCGACCTGTCGTGGTGGCGTGAAGACCAGATTGACATGTATCAGGACGCCTGCAGCGAACTTCTGCTGCCGCAGACCACCGTGTTGGTGGGAAACCACAGCACCCTCTCGCGCTGGCTGCTGCCCGACTGGAGCGCCGATCGCGGCCCCAGTGCACGTGACATTGCCCGCGCCGCCAACGAGTTTGGTGTGGCCTATACGCTGGTCACCGGCATTCCGTTGCCGGACCAGTTCATCGAAAACGCCTTGTGCTCGCCCACCACCACCTTGTGCTCACACAAGTTTGAGCGCTTTGAGGCGGTCTTCACCGGCGCTGGCGAGACCCTCTCGGCTGCCGTGACGGCCCTGATCGCCAGCGAAACCGAATTGACCGAGGCCGTGGCCGAGGCCCTGAGCTACCTGGACCGCTGCCTGGACAGCGGCTTTAGGCCCGGCATGGGCAACGTCATTCCCGACCGTCTGTTCTGGGCTCAGCCCGATGAAGACGAAGAAGAGGACGCCCAGGAGTCCAGCTTTGAAATTTCGCCCAACGACACCCGCCACTGAAGACCCAACCGATATGACAGACCGCAACCAATCCCTGTTCGACCGCGCCCGCAAGGTCATCCCCGGCGGCGTGAACTCGCCCGTACGCGCATTCAAAGCCGTTGGTGGCACACCGCGCTTTGTGAAGCGTGCGCAAGGCGCCTACTTCTGGGATGCCAACGACAAGAAGTACATCGACTACATCGGCTCCTGGGGCCCAATGATTCTGGGCCACGGCCACCCTGCCGTGCTGGAAGCCGTGCAAAAGGCCGCCGTCGAAGGTTTCTCCTTCGGCGCACCGACCGAGCGTGAAGTGGAACTGGCAGAAGCCATCCTGGCGCGTGTGCCCAGCATGGAGATGGTGCGCCTAGTCAGCTCCGGTACCGAGGCGGGCATGAGCGCCATCCGCGTCGCCCGTGGTGCCACGGGCCGCAGCAAGCTCATCAAGTTCGAAGGCTGCTACCACGGCCATGCCGATGCCCTGCTGGTCAAGGCCGGTTCGGGCCTGGCCACTTTTGGCAACCCCACCAGCGCTGGCGTTCCGCCCGAAGTGGTGCAGCACACGCTGGTGCTGGAGTACAACAACCTGCAGCAACTGGAAGAAGCCTTTGCCCTGCACGGCAAGGAACTGGCCTGCCTGATCATCGAGCCGATTGCCGGCAACATGAACTTTGTGCGCGCTTCCGTGCCCTTCATGAAGCGCTGCCGTGAGCTGTGCACGCAATATGGCGCGCTACTGATTCTGGATGAGGTGATGACCGGCTTGCGCGTGGCCTTTGGCAGCGCACAAAGCGTGTATGCCCGCGACATCCCCGGCTTTGAACCCGATATGACGGTACTGGGCAAAGTGATTGGCGGCGGCATGCCCTTGGCGGCCTTTGGTGGCAAGCGCGCCCTGATGGAGCAACTCGCCCCCCTGGGCCCGGTGTACCAGGCAGGTACGCTGTCGGGCAATCCGGTAGCCACGGCCTGCGGTCTGGCCACCCTGGCCGAGATCGGCAAACCCGGCTTCTACGAAGACCTGAGCCGCAAGACCCAATCGCTGATCAGCGGCCTGACTACTGCGGCCACCAAAGCAGGAGTCCCGTTCTGCGGCGACAGCGAAGGCGGCATGTTCGGCTTCTTCCTGTTCCCCGAGCTGCCGCAGAACTATGCCAAGGTGATGACCACCGACAACGCACGGTTCAACACCCTGTTCCACGGTCTGCTGAACCGTGGGGTGTACATCGCCCCCGCCCTGTACGAAGCTGGCTTCATGAGCGCGGCCCACACCGATGCCGACATCGCGGAAACCGTGCAGGCGGCCAGCGAGATATTTGCCAGCTTCTGAAGCATAAGGAGCATCACATATGGCTTGTGCAATCGCCCGGTTTGCAGCGCTTTGCGGCGCAATCGTTTTCCTGGCCGCAAGCCTTATCCCATCCGCTGCGGCGCAAGAGCCCGAATGGGGTGTTGGAGCCTACATTGGCAAGTACTACGACACCGAGCCAGCTGGTGCGTTGACCGGCCGCGCAGGTTTTGAAGACCACTACCTGCTGGCACTCACGGGTAGCAAGACCCTTTGGCGAGCAGACACACTGCCCCTGACGCTGGAACTGGATGGCATGGTGGGCTGGCAGGAAGGCAAGGCATCACTGAGTGAAATTGCCCTAGCCCCGGCCTTGCGCTGGAGTGGACTGTCCTTGGGCGACTCCCTGCGCATTGACTTGCGCGCCGCTCCACTTGGCATCAGCTACACCAGCAGCGTCAGCCCCCTGGAGCGTGGCCGCAACGGACAAGGCAGCCAGACCTTGAACTGGCTGTTCCTGGAGGCTACGTTCTATCGACCCTCCGACAAAAATAACGAGCTCTTTGTGCGCCTGCACCACCGTTGCGCCATCTACGACGTGCTCAATGACTACGGCGCCAATGGCGAGGACTTCCTGAGCCTGGGCTTCAGGCGACGGTTTTGAGCGTTCGCCGCGCATGGACCTGACCCTGCCCACGCCGGCCTATCTGTTGGGCGGACTGCTGTTCGGGATTTACGGTTATGTCGCCTTCCGCCGTGGCAGAAAAGTCCAGAGCAACCCGCTCAAGTGGACCGGCGTGACCCTGATGCTCTACCCCTACGCCGTCACCCAAACCTGGATGCTGTGGGCGATTGGTGCGGCTCTGTGTGCCGTGGTCTACGCCAAGTGGGAGTGACCGCCTAAAGGGGCTGGTGGTCACTGGACCTTTTGACCGCTACAAAAGGGGTACTGGGCAGGCGATGCGCTTGCGATACAACCTGGGGCCCGTCGTTCACCAAAGCGCAAACCCATGCACCCGCTGTTCAATCTCCAAAGCCAGGTCGCCCTCATCACCGGAGCCGGAAGCCCGGACGGGATCGGCTTTGCCTGCGCCAACTTGTTGGCGGAAATGGGCGCACAGGTAGCCATCGCTGCAACCGGCCCGCGCATACACGACCGCGCCAGGACCCTTCAGGCAAAAGGCCGGCAGGCAAGGGGTTACTCGGCGGACCTGACAGACCGGGTTGCCACCGCCGAACTGGTTGTCCAGGTGGAACGCGACTTTGGACGCATTGATCTGCTGGTCAACAATGCTGGCATGTCCAAGGAAGGATCGCCCGAGGTCTTTCAACTGTTTGATGCCATGGACGACCACGAGTGGGACGTGTCCATCGCCAGAAATCTGACCACGGGCTACAACGTGACCAGGCGCGTCATACCGGGCATGCTGAAGCGCCGCTATGGCCGCATCGTCAATATCGCGTCCACTACAGGCACCATGGGCAGCAATCCGGGGGAAGCGGCATACAGCGCAGCCAAGGCCGCCATGGTTGGCATGAGCATGGGCATTGCATTGGAAGTTGCCGCCCAAGGTATCACGATCAACACGGTGGCACCCGGATGGGTTGCCACTGCCTCCCAGACGGAGACGGAACGCAAGGCGTCCATGCACACCCCCATGGGGCGGGCGGCCACGCCTGCGGAAATTGCGGCCATGGTCGCCTTTCTCGTGAGCCCGGGCGCCAGCTACATCACCGGTCAGCTGATGGTCGTCGATGGGGGCAACCACTTGCAGGAAAACAGAGCGGCATAGCTGCAAACGCCCTTATGTCTGCCGAAACTGAATTTGACTGGCGCACCATTGCTGCGTTGAACGCAGTGTCCACCCTGGCGCAGATAGGCCAGTTTGGCATTGCTTTTGTGGTGTTGCCCGTGTGGCTTGCCGAACATGGATTGGACGCCGCCCATCTGGGCATGTTCGCGGCCTCCCTGTGGCTTGGCCAACTGCCCGGCCTGGCCATTGCGCCCTGGCTTTGCAAACGCTTGGGGCCTATGTGGGTCATCGTGCTGGGCTTGGCTTGCACGGTGTGTGCGCTACCGTGGATGGCGTTTTCGGTATGGCCGTATTGGATGGCAGGGGGAATGCTTTGCGGTTTCGGCTTGGGGCTGCGCTGGATTGGCGTGGAACCCTGGCTGTACCGCATCGCGCCCGCCGAAGCGCGTGGGCGCCTGGTCGGATTTCATGAAACGCTGATTGCGCTGGCCCCCATCGTGGCCCCGATGCTGGCCAGCTACCTGGGCCTGCAAGGCAACGCTGTTTTCTGGATCGGGAGCGCTTTTACATTGGCCGCAATCGTGCCCCTGGCGTTTGCCAGCGCTGCACCCAAGGAGTTGCAACACCACCCCGTTGAAAAGACACCCGCACAGGCCACCGCAGCACTGCGCGATACCGTGTTCCGCCAGGGCTTGGTCATCGCACTGCTGGGCGGCATGCTGGAAGCCGCCGTGTCCGGACTGTTTGCTCCGTTTACCCAGGGGCGTGGATTGGATGTGGGACAAACCGCAGACCTGTTGGCCGTTTTCGGCCTGGGCGGCCTGCTCATGCAGTACGGCGTGGGTTGGCTGGCCGACCACCGCGGAGTGGGCTTTGCAGCGATAGCCTCTGCGGCGGGCATTGCCGTGGTCAGTGTTGCGCTGCTACTGCCGTTGAACTACCCGATGATCGTGATTGCGGTGTTCCTGTTGGGCGGCTTTATCACGGCCTTGCTGACCTTGGCACTCATTGCCAGCACGCTGGCATCGTCGGGCAACATCGCCAAAAATGTGAGTGCGATTTCCATGCTGTACACGGTCAGCGCGGTTGCCGGGCCCTTGATGGCAGGCGCCGCCATGAAGTCCACGCACAGCGATGCATTGATGTGGTTTGCAGCTACTGCGGCCTTGATCATGGCCGGCCTTTTGGTAAGAACCTCCAGCCCTGCCCCGTAGCGCAAACGCTGCGGTCCGCTCTGATCCAACCGGACCAGAGCGGACGGGGCAAGCCCGTCGACCTTAGTGGCGGAAGTGGCGGATGCCGCTGTAGACCATGGCCACGCCGCGCTCGTTGGCGGCTGCGATCACTTCATCATCGCGCATGGAGCCACCGGGCTGGATGACGCAGGTAGCTCCCGCATCCACCACCACGTCCAGACCATCGCGGAAGGGGAAGAAGGCATCGCTGGCCACCACGGTGCCATTCAGCGACAGACCGGCATGCTCGGCCTTGATGCTGGCAATGCGGGCCGAGTCCAGACGGCTCATCTGGCCGGCGCCCACGCCCATGGTCATGCCGCCCTTGCAGAAGACGATGGCATTGCTCTTGACGTACTGCGCCACCTTCCAGGCGAACAACAGGTCTTGCAGTTCTTCCGGCGTTGGTTGCTTGACGGTGACCACCTTGAGGTCCGCCAGGGTGAGCTGATGGTTGTCAGCCGTCTGCAGCAACAGGCCCGAGCCGATGCGCTTGGCATCCATCAGATTGCGTCCCTGCTCCCAGGCGGTGTTGCCGCCCTTGGGCAAGTCGATCTGCAGCACGCGCACATTGGCCTTGGCCGCGAACACGGCCAGCGCTTCGGGGGTGTAGGCCGGGGCCATCAGCACTTCCACGAACTGCTTGGAGATTTCCTTGGCGCCGGCTTCGTCTAGCGGCGTGTTGAGGGCAATGATGCCGCCGAAGGCCGAAGTGGGATCGGTCTTGAAAGCCTTGCTGTAGGCTTCCAGCGCATTGGCGCCCACCGCCACACCGCAAGGGTTGGCGTGCTTGACGATGACGCAGGCCGGGGTATCAAAGCTCTTGACGCATTCCCAGGCGGCATCGGCATCAGCGATGTTGTTGTAGCTCAGCTCCTTGCCCTGGAGTTGCTTGGCCGTCACCAGCGAACCGGGCGCCGGATAGAGGTCGCGGTACAGGGCTGCCTGCTGGTGCGAGTTCTCGCCATAGCGCAGGTCCTGCAGCTTCACGAAGCGACCATTGCTCTGGCCAGGGAACTGGGCCAGCGCGGGTGCTTGACCAGCGGGCACGCCGTCACCGAACTGCACCGAAGACAAGTAGTCGCTGATGGCACCGTCGTATTGGCTGATGCGGTTGAACGCCGCCACGCTGAGCGCGAACTTGGTCTTCTCGCTGACCTTGCCGGAGGCCTTGAGTTCGGCAATCACGGTGGCGTACTGCGACGCATCGGTCAGCACCGCCACGTCCTTCCAGTTCTTGGCCGCACTGCGCACCATGGCCGGGCCGCCGATGTCGATGTTCTCGATGGCGTCTTCCAGGGTGCAACCGGGCTTGGCCACCGTGGCTTCGAAGGGGTACAGGTTAACTACCAGCACGTCAATGGTGTCGATCTGGTGTTCGGCCAGGGCGGCCATGTGTTCGGGCAGATCGCGGCGTGCCAGCAAGCCGCCATGCACACGTGGGTGCAGGGTCTTGACGCGGCCGTCCAGCATTTCCGGGAAGCCGGTCATCTGTGCCACTTCGGTAACGGGCAGGCCGTTGTCGGCCAGCAGCTTGGCGGTGCCGCCAGTGGAGAGCAACTTGATGCCTTGCGCATGCAGTGCCTGCGCGAGTTCGAGGATGCCGGTCTTGTCAGAGACAGAAAGCAGAGCGTTCATGGTTTTACTTCAGTAGTTTGTGTTCGAGGAGTTTCTTGCGCAGGGTGTTGCGATTCAGGCCCAGCCACTCGGCCGCCTTGGACTGGTTGTGGTCGGCATGCGCCATCACCACTTCCAGTAGGGGTTTTTCGACGATGCGCACCATCATGTCGTGCAGGCCATCGGGCTCGGTACCACGCAGATCGCGGAAATAGACTTCCAGACTGCTGCGAACAGTCTCTTCAATTTGCTTCTTGCTCATGCTGTCTCTTGTCTCAGGTTTTCTTCGTCGTTCTCTGCCGCGATTCCCGCTGCGGGAATGCGATCCATCTGCGCGTTCAGTTGGTCCATGAAGCGCTCCACCGCTTGCACCTGTTGCTGGCATGCGTCCAGCGTATTGATGTGCGCCCGGAAGGCCTCCCCTCCGGGCAGCGCACGCACATACCAGCCGATGTGCTTGCGTGCGGAACGCACGCCGATGAATTCACCATACAGGTTGTAGTGGTCATGCAGATGTTCCACCAACAGGCGTTTGACCTCGCTGACCAGCGGAGGTGCCAGATGTTCCCCTGTCTTCAGGTAATGCGAAATTTCACGGAATATCCAGGGGCGGCCTTGCGCTGCGCGACCGATCATCACGGCGTCAGCACCGGTCCTGGCAAGCACGTCACGGGCCCGCTCGGGTGAGTCGATATCGCCGTTGGCCACCACTGGTATGCGCAGTGCGGCCTTGACGGCGGCCACCGTGTCGTATTCGGCCTGCCCCTTGTAGCCCTGTTCGCGCGTGCGCCCATGCACGGCCACCATCTGCACGCCTGCGCTCTCGGCAGCGCGCGCAATCACCAGTGCATTTTTGTGGCTTTGGCACCAGCCGGTGCGCATCTTCAGTGTGACCGGCACATTGCGCGAGGCACAGGCATTGACCACGGCTTCGACGATTTCAATAGCCAGGGCCTCGTCCTGCATCAGCGCGGAACCGGCCCATTTGTTGCACACCTTCTTGGCCGGGCAGCCCATGTTGATATCGATGATCTGCGCGCCGCGATCGATGTTGTAGAGCGCGGCCTCGGCCATCATGGGGGCATCGGTGCCGGCAATCTGCACGGCGATGGGGCCGGGCTCGCCTTCGTGATTGGCACGTCTGGAGGTCTTGAGGGTATTCCACAGGTCCTTGCGCGACGTCACCATCTCGCTGACCGCATAGCCCGCCCCCAGGCGCTTGCACAACTGACGGAAGGGCCGGTCGGTCACCCCCGCCATGGGTGCCACCATGAGCGGATTAGCCAATGCAAACGGACCAATATGCATATTGTTGTGAAGAAGACGGAGGTGGGGGTGGGTAGCGTTTGCGAAAGGCCTGACAGCATTCTACCTGCTCAAAATTTCAGCAATTGAAATTTTTTATTCCGCAGTTCCTATACTCCGTGGCAAATGGAAGCCTGGATCAATCACCTCATCACCCTGCTGGCCTTGCCGCAGTACAGTCTGGGAACGGTGTTTGTGGTGTCCTTCGTGTCTGCCACTCTGCTGCCTCTGGGTTCGGAGCCGGTGGTGTTCGGATTGATCAGACTCAATCCGGAGCTGCTGTGGCAGGTCATCGGCGTAGCCACGCTGGGCAACACACTGGGTGGTGCCGTGGACTGGTGGATGGGCTATGGCGCCCACCAGGTGGCCGACAAGTACAGCCACTCCAAAATGCATGTGCGCGCCCTGGACTGGCTCAGGAAGCTCGGTCCCAAGGCCTGCCTGCTGGCGTGGTTGCCTCTGGTGGGCGACCCCTTGTGCGCCGTTGCAGGATGGTTGCGCCTGCCGTTCTGGCCCTGCCTGTTGTACATGGCGATTGGTAAATTCATACGTTACGTGCTCATGACGTCCACGCTCTTGGGAATATTTGCTTGATGGAACTCCTTCTCTTATCGCTGGCCCTTGGTGGCGCGTGGTTTGTCAACAAACGATCGCAACTGCGCCGCATCCATCTGCTGGCCGGCATCCTGGGGCAGTTCCAGGTGGAAAGACTGATGGAAACCGTTGCTGACGGCTATCTGCGCGCACTGGGCGAAAAAGACCCACAACGCAGCCAGCAGGTGTGGGGCGTTCTGGATCAAGCCGAAATCACCTTGCGTGACCAGATCCGCAGCTTTGCCGACATGGTCACCAAGCTGGACGCAGCACCAACGCGCTTTAGCACGCTGCCCATCGCCGTGCCCTATGCAGTGCAACTGTTTCCGCAATCCAGCGCCGATCTGCGCGCCCTGCTGCGCATCCACAGCGAGGGTGTGGACCGTCTGGTGCGCAACGAAGCCGGACTGGCGCAAAGGGACAAGGCCTATATGCTCACCGCCGAGCTGCTGCTACTGCAGCACAGTTGCCACTGGTTCTGTCGC
The DNA here is from genome assembly GCF_038784515.1 of Rhodoferax sp. GW822-FHT02A01. Taxonomy (NCBI): domain Bacteria; kingdom Pseudomonadati; phylum Pseudomonadota; class Betaproteobacteria; order Burkholderiales; family Comamonadaceae; genus Rhodoferax; species Rhodoferax sp. GW822-FHT02A01. The sequence goes on along the minus strand of NZ_CP152376.1, from coordinate 2,478,899 downwards.
TCCAAGGCCGTGGCAACGGCGCGCATGATGGCGCGCCACCGCACACCCCATGCCCAGCTCGTGGCCTCCGTATCCGAGCAGACGCGCCAGGCCTACAACCGGTTGATGTCCGCCTAACGGGACAACACCAAAGCGGTTCCCACCACGGTCAGCGCGGCGCCCAACCAGGCACCCGGCGCAGGAGCCCGACGCAGACGCCACCACAGCAGGGGCAACACCACCACGGGTGACACGCTGGAGAGAATGGCCACCATGCCCACATCGCCATGCTTCAGTGCCCACAGGATCAGGCTCATGCCAACACCCATACCGAGAAACCCGATGAATCCCACCAGCAACAGAACCCGCGGCGTGGCGGGGTTCTGGGCACGGGCTGCGGGGTAGCCCGACCACAACAGCACCAGTTGAGCCACACAGGTCACGCTGACGCGCACCGCGGTGGCCGCAATCGGGTCCACACCGCTGACCATCACCGGCTTGGCAATCAGGGAACTGCTGGCCTGGCACAGCGCCGCCAGCAATGCCAGCGCCACGCCCAGGCCCCAACCACCTCGGTTGGCCTCCCATTCGTGCACTTCATTCTTGTGGGTCCCCAAGAGCGTCGCCGTCATCACGCCGCCCATCACCAGCACCCCGCCCAACATGGCCTGCAGGCCCATGTGTTCGTCCAGAAAGACATAGCCCAGCACGGCGCTGAAGAAGGCATGCGTGGCAAACAGCACGCTGGTGCGGCGTGGTCCCAGACGGTTCATGGCGGCAAAGAGCGCGGTGTCGCCGACAAAGATGCCGATGAACCCACTCAAGGCCATGACTCCACACTGCGCCCAGCTGAGGCTGTGCCAGGTGCCGCTGACCAGCACCACCGGCCACAGCAGGAAGAGCAACAGCCCCATGCGCCAGCGGGTGAATGCCAATGCCCCGAGATGGCGCGCCGACCCCGCCGACATCACGCTGGTAAAAGCCCAGCAGACGGCCGCGCCCAGGGCCATCAGGTCATAGACGGAAAACGGCAAGGGCGCGTGAAATCAGGAGCTGAACAGGAAGTTCATCACGTCGCCATCCTTGACGACGTAGTCCTTGCCTTCGGCGCGCATCTTGCCCGCGTCCTTGGCACCCTGCTCGCCTTTGTACTGGATGAAGTCATCAAAGGCGATGGTCTGGGCACGGATGTAACCCTTCTCGAAATCGGTGTGAATCACGCCGGCAGCCTGCGGGCCGGTGTCGCCCACGTGGATGGTCCAGGCGCGCACTTCCTTGACGCCTGCCGTGAAATAGGTCTGCAGGCCCAGCAACGCGTAGGCCGAGCGGATCAACCGGTTCAGGCCCGGCTCGTGCAGGCCCAACTCTTCCAGGAACATCTGGCGGTCCTCGTCATCCATTTCCGACATCTCGGCTTCGAGCTTGGCGCAAATGGCGACCACGGGAGCCTTTTGCGCATTCGCAAAGGCGGTCAGGCGGTCCAGCATGGGGTTGTTCTCGAAGCCGTCCTCAGCCACATTGGCCACAAACATGGCGGGCTTGGCCGTGATCAGGAAAAACTGCTTGAGCTGCAGCTGTTCTTCCTTGCTGAAGTCGATGGTACGCACCGGCTTGGCTTCGTTGAGTGCAGTCTGGCAGCGCTCCAGAATGGCCACCTGTTTGGCGGCTTCCTTGTCACCCGAGCGTGCCAGCTTGGTCACGCGGTGCAAAGCCTTTTCCACGGCACCCAAGTCGGCCAGGCACAGCTCGGTCTGGATCACTTCGATGTCGGCAATCGGGTCCACCTTGCCCGCCACATGCACCACGTTGTCATCCTCGAAGCAACGCACCACATTGATGGTGGCATCCGTCTCTCGGATGTGCGAGAGGAACTTGTTGCCCAGTCCTTCACCCGTGCTGGCGCCAGCCACCAGGCCCGCGATGTCCACAAACTCCACGATGGCCGGAACAATGCGCTCGGGCGAAATGATGGCAGCCAACTGCTGCAGCCGAGGATCCGGCACCTCCACCACGCCCACATTGGGCTCGATGGTGCAGAAGGGATAGTTCTCCGCCGCAATGCCCGCCTTGGTCAGCGCGTTGAACAGGGTCGATTTGCCGACGTTGGGCAAGCCCACGATGCCACACTTCAAACTCATGAAATATCCTTATATCTAGAGGCCCCGCCTGCACCCTCGATCCCAAAGTGGGCGCGGTGGAGGCGCCAGTCCCCTTCAAAACGTGGAGATGGCGACGGACAACACGAAGTACCGACAGCGCTACGCGACCTCGGTTTTTTGTCCTCGTTTTGTCATGGGGAATAGGCCGTGATTGTACTTATCAGCGAATCCATGCTTTCCAAGGCCACCGCCACAGATGGCAGGATCATTCGGGACAGGGTTCTGAGTGGGTTTGGCGTGCGTCTGAATGCTCGCAAACGAACCTTCCTGATTGCCACCAGCGTGAAGGGTAGGCAGTTCCGCATGATGCTGGGTCATTGGCCTTTAATGACCGTCAGCGAAGCCAGAGCAAAGGCCATGACCGTTCTGAGGCAGTGCAGAGACGGTGAAACACCCAGCCGCAGGGTGGCACCAGACCTTCCAAACCTGCGCGAGGCCTTTGTGGCGTACTGCAAGGCCAAGAGCATCAAGGCGTCCAGCCAGCGCAGGTATGACTCGTTCTTTCGTACCCACTTCGGTGACTGGCTGGATCAGCCGATCAGTCACATGGCGCATGGCGCGTTTAGAGAACGGTGCCACGATTTTGCCCAAGAAAAGGGTTCCGCCCTAGTTGAGCTAGGTCGAGGCATCGTGGGCGCCCTGGTCAAGTACGTGAATGCTGTTCATGGTTTACAGCTTGAATCACCCTTTGTGAAGCTGGCTGCGGCTGGGTTGATGCCAGAGCGCTCCCAGCCCCGTGCACGTCGGTTGCAAGAGTCAGACTTACCGGCTTGGAGGGAGGCAGTGGACAAGCTGGGCGAGAAACAGCGTGATTTCTTGCTCCTGACGCTCTACACGGGCTTGCGACGCAACGAATGCAGGGAGTTGACCCGGCAGCAAATTGACCTTGCCAAGGGCGTTTTGACCATCCCCATGACCAAAAACGGGAAGCCCCACTCTTTGCCGATCACGCCGATGATGCGGGAAATTCTGAAACGACGCTGCAAGGGATTGGAACCCGATGCACAACTGTTCAAGGGAGTTAGTGCGGAGCACCTGTACAGGATGGCGATGCGGCTGGGGTCACCGCGCTTCATGCTGCATGACCTGCGCAAGATGCTTGCCACCGTGGGTGAGAAGCTGGGGCTTGGCGATGCTGTATTGCGTCGAATTCTGAACCACACCGCGCCGAAGACCGATGTCTTACACAGGCACTATGTTGGGTTGAATGAAGGCGATGTGACCAGTGCGCTGGAGCAGGTTCAGGAGACTTTGGTGGGGTTGATGCGGAACGCCCACCACGGGGTCTAGGCCGCGGTTTGGGAGTGCCTTACTGAGGTTTGAAGGGAATGCAGCTTGAATCGATTGGATGGCTCTGGCTCTATTACCAGACCCAAGCAATGCCCACAAGGTCTGCAATTTGGCTGTTTAGGGCTGGAAGCGGAATTACGTTGTGCTCAAAAGCGGTCATTCAATTCACGTGGATGCCCGTTACTGGTAAAGGCTTAATGGTTGAATTAGCTGTTTGACGCACTCAAGCTGCCAAGCGTAAAACCACCAACCTCACATATTCGACCGCGCCACCACACACCTCTATTGCCAGGAATTGGATTGCCTGCCGTATTAAAAAAGCGAGTTTCCTTTAAGTGAATAAATTGTGGCGGAGGAAGAGGCTCTTCATTTTCACCGTCGGACTTGTATGAATCGCCATAGGATGAAATATGGGTCTTAATTGTTTCCGCTTCTTCTGTATCGGCAAATGCATTTGCCAACTCTGAAGCAAAACCTTCAAAATATTGCTTGTGACTAACCAAGACCCCGGATACAAGCATTCCACTTACTTGCAAAGTGATCCCAACTTGGAATGCTGACTTGTTAGTCAAATTCACTAGTGATTGAAGAAACCAATCAGTTTCAGCCACTAGGATAGGAGTGTTATCGTTTGCCGCATTCGACATTTTTAAATTCCCTGTTGTTAAATTGCCAGTGAATAAAAGGGATCTTCCCATCAACCGCAAGCCACGGCCCGAGTTAGTTACAGTAAGCAGGACTTTTTTAGTGCTGAGCGCTTATTGCAGTAAATTGAAAACTATCACTTTGACTCCATTGTGTCAGTTCGGGTGCTGTCCGACCATCCCCCATTTGGGTGAACTTGAAAATCTGCTTTCGGGCAGGAAGTAACGTGTCAGCTAATGGCCAGGTCTCGCCGCTGAGATTGAGCATGGCAATGTCGGCTTTCGAGACGAAGCCGCCTTCATTTTGGCCACAGCATGGTGGCGATTTCTTCGGCTTCGGTCTTCGCTGCAGCCAAGCTGGTGAACAGCTTCACCGGCTTCTCGCTGGTCCATTTCTCTCTGGGATCGGGATCGCTCGCCAGAATGGCATTGAGGCGCGCTGTGCCCTTGTCGCCCGCAACGTTCCAAATCCAGCCATCCACAGTGAGATAGTAAGAGTTCTCTTTCGGCTCGATACGTGCGACGACACGGTTGGTCGCATCAACCGCTACAGCACCCTTCACCCCTCCGTTAGCGTCTGCCCAACTCAAGGGCGGCGTAGGCGGCATGTGCGACTCTCGCCAACGCCCAATGATCGTTGCCATGCTCTTACTTCCTTTCCAATCTGGATTGTGACCAGCCACCATGAAATCACCAACGTCGTCCAGGAGCCAAGTGCAGCTTTGCAAGGCGCCGCTCAAATCGAAGGCCCTAGCTGGACGGCGGCAACGCAACATACAGGCCGACATCCTAAGCGCTGACCGAACCAGATTGCAACCCATCAAGGGGGCAAGGAAGCGTTTTGGCCTGTCCGGTCAGGCAGTTGACGGATGCACCTTGATTGAAAGGGATTGGGAACGCCCCCTCTCGACCAGTTCAGGTTGCCCTAAAGGGTATCTCAGACGCAACCACCCTGGCGGCGAGGTTTGCGTGTCCCAAGTTTGCCAACATCTGCTTCAACGAATTGACCCCCAGAACGCTGGCAATCGACGGCCCCAGAATTATGCGATCGATGATTTTTTCGAGAGAAAGATCGTCGGCTGTCACCCCTTCGATCTTCCTGATAGGGAGTTTGAGTTTGGGTTCAATGCCCCTGTTTGTTGCCAAGTGCCCAAAGAATGGCTGGAGCTTTTTCTCATTGTCTCGGTCGCTCATGTAAACGATTCGCCACTCGCGCTCTTCCTGGAACCCCGAGTGCTTGCTGAACAGTGCAAACGATTTGAGCCGGTGAAACCACGCGTAGGCCACAGAACTTAGGTCGTCAGTTGTTTTGGCGTGCTCCGTGACTATCTTCGCGAGTAAGTCAATCTTTTGATGTATCCAGGCGAAGCGTTTCTCCTTGGTTCCATAGTGAACCTTCCCCACTATTAACGGGGAACCCGGATTTACATTGATATTGTTTGTATCTACAACAATGGCCGCGCCGGAACCACCATTTCCGTAACCACGCCACATTGACAGCAGGCCATCGTTGTCATCTGCAGTGTGCTCCGAGAAGCACATTAGATAAGTGTTCAAAACATGATTCTTGTCAAAGTCGTTGAAATGTTGATCAAAGGCATCTACCAAGTGCTTATGACGCCCGTCGCTCTCACATGCTTTCTTTAGCAATTCGCTTCGACGGAATTCTGCTGCGCCTTCGATCATGCCGAACCTGAGTTCTTCCAAATCGTTCATATAGAGCGGATTCGAGAACCAAAACTCTCTGTTTGCAATGATCCGCTCAAAAGTTTGAATGGATGTGTAATGAGCAAGCAAAAGACGCGTTGCTGGGAATGACCGCTCCTCGTCGAAGTCAGCCCAAAGCTCTTTGCTTGCAATGTCAAATGCGTTTGAAATACTCATCCCCCTGTTCAGTTACCTGACGCCGAATTTGGTCGCACCATTGCAGCTTATCGCAGTTCGGGGAATATGCATTCGGCCAGGCAATAGGGTGTATACAGGAGGCTTTGATGCGTTGATGGGACATGCTCGCCACTGGGTCTATGCAGCATGGACGACCGGGAATGACCGCACACCGAACGCCCCACCAAAGATTAGCTGTCAACCGATCGTTGGCGCGTCAACAGGTTCAAACTTTATTTTCAAAATGTGTAGTTTTTTTTATAAAACACGCCGCCGCCAACGTCCGCCTAGTAACTTATGTGCTTCTGCAACAAATGAAAGGAAGCTCATGACTCAAACAATCGACACGACACTTTCACCAATCGATGGTATCCGAAAGACTGCCCCAGCTTGTTTTGGCGCGGCAACTGCTTTCTCTCATGAATCACCCATATGCACGTCTTGTGGGGCGTTCAGCGCCTGCGATGATGAATGCCTTGTTACGCTTGAATTGATCAAGGTGCGCGTGGACGTGACCGCCCATATGAAACGTCACATGGCCGGAAGAAAGAAATTGGGACGCTCGACATCAGTGCCCATGCCAGATGTGAGCTGCGAACGACCATCGGAACCAGAACCTACTGTGGCAAGTGCCGAAGGCGAAGACCTGAAAGAAGCCTCAGCCGTCATAGCCAAAGCCAAAGCGGCAACCGTCGAACTGGCTCCGACTGACGTTGTACCAACGATTGCCACTTCTGAGCCAGTCAGTACCCCTTCGGCAACAGTTGAACTCCCTACAGTGACGGCTACACGCACTTCAGGGTTTCCAGTGGAGAGCATTCACGCGCTCCCGCCGGTTGACAATCCCCGCGCTCAACTTGCTGCCCTGACTAGCGCGCTTGCGGTACACGGTGACTACTATGCCATCCGTCAAAAGTTCTGCGAGCTTTCGATTTTGATCAATCTGGAGTCAAGCATTGCGCCAGAATTCAGGCCAAAACCCAAGGTCGGCGAAGCAAAGGGTAGCCCCATTTACTTTGAAATTCATCGTGACCAGTTGGTGATTGATCTGCATTGGCTGCATACCATGAAGGAACGGGTAACTGTCAGGGACGAGTCGCTCCAGCATCTTTTTTATCCAGGTGGCGCCTTCCCTTTTGATCTGGCTTGGTCTTTCGCCAGTGAAAAGTGGAAAAGCCGACATAGGGTGGACGAAGTTCTGTACCTTACGCCCCGGCTGCAGTGTCAATTGGTGACCCTGAAGGGCACCGACGTGGCGGATCGACTGGAAAGGGTGATGGAGTCCACAAAGCACGGTAGTACGCGCATACCACCCAAGATTGCATCCGTTCGCAGGCAGCTCAATGAGTGGGCAGAAAGAGACGTGCGTATTGAAAAGCACATACCGGATTACGAGGCATTGTGGAAGGCACGAGAGCTTTTGGGTGAAGGGGCACTTGTAAAGCATGTGGCGGAAATCTTCGCCCTGAGCACCGGCCGTACCCTGGATGTGAAGACCGTGCGGGACAAACTCACGACACTGGACAAACACGTCACGGGCATTATTTGATTGTCGCGGGTCACACTGGGGTGGCCCAGAAGGGGGGATCGAGGGGGACATGAACGAGGGGATCACTCACACCGAGCCTCATGTTTTCCCAATGAAGGAGGCCAGTTCCCCCCTCCCGCTGCTGTCCATAATAGGTAAGCAGGTAATGACCTAAGCAAGTAAGCCGGTATTGTGGAAGGTAGATAACTAAAGGGCCAGACCAGAGGCCTGTTGTGTCGCCTGCGGCTCCACATCGGCCTCTGGTTGCGCTTCGCTGCGCTCGCGCATTGACTTCAGATCACCAACGGGATGGGGGTTACATCCGAAGCAAATTTCAGAACATGACGGAGTAGGCTTACCTTGCTGTCAGAAGTGAGCTGAACACTGTGCGGAATGCGCCGCTATCGCGGCTCTTCCGCAAGTGCAGCGTTACTCGGTTGGTACGACATACCTCGCCGCGCTGGTGGGCACGGTGGGAGCGAAGCGACCACCCTGCCATCCAAGGCGCCGATGGTGATTGCCATGCCTATGTATAAGGATTACCTTTTTGGCGTCGGAACGAAGAAGGCTCTACATTGACGCAGTGCGTTTTACAGCCGGACTTCGCTTAATCCAGGATTCCATGCTGACAAACGGTCCAAATGCTTGCCGCTGCGCCCGATCACACATGCGGTGACGTTTACCGCCGCTGCTGTTGTCATCCCCAATGTCGCCCGAGTCAGCAGCAGAGTACACAGAACAGGCCATATAGCTCAAAAGTAAACGATCCGGCAGCATTCGGTAAAGGCAGTAAACATCCTCGCCAAAACAACAGTCCGTCAGCCTCTCCTTGTAGGCCCGATTACGGCATCCAACAATCTGTATACACGTAGGACGTTCGTCCTTGAACGTGGACAGCAACTGGAGATCACCATGGCAGACCAATACATTACCTACTTCAGAGTTTCAACCCAAAAGCAAGGCGCGTCCGGTCTGGGTCTTGATGCCCAACGTCAGACAGTTACGCAGTACCTCGCAGGCGGCTCCAAAACCGTCCTGGCTGAGTTTGTCGAGGTCGAGACTGGCAAGGGGGCAAACGCCCTGGATCGCCGCCCTGAGCTGCGTCGTGCCCTCGATCTGTGCAAGAAGTCAGGAGGCACACTGCTGATCGCCAAGCTGGATCGACTTGCCCGCAATGTTCATTTCGTCAGCGGCTTGATGGAGAGTAAGGTCAAGTTCGTGGCGTGTGACCTGCCAGAAGCGAATCAGCTGACCATCCACATCATGGCTGCATTCGCAGAGCATGAGGCACGCCGAATCAGTGAGCGCACCCGTGATGCCCTTGCGGCCGCAAAGGCCCGCGGCGTAGTTTTAGGAGCGACTGGGCCAGCCAACCTCAAGAGACATACCCAAGAGCGTCAAGCCGCTGCCGGAGCGTTCAGCGCCCGTTTGATGCCCTTGCTGAATGGGTTTGCTGCCCAGGGTTTGAGCAGGCGGGCGATGGTGGTTCAGTTGAATGACCTTGGCATCAAGGCACCGCGGGGCGGCACTTGGTCATTGGGTCAGGTGCAGCGGCTGTTCCACAGTGGCTTCGCTTCGCCGTGCTGATGGCCACGTCTTGAAGGTGCGTCATGCGGTCGCCAAGACACTCAATTGCCGGCTTCCATCTTGGATTTCGTCTGCATACATGCTCCATAGAAGAACATTTCGACCTGATCCGGTGTGATTTCGGGCGAGTCAACATAAACCGTTTTCAGCATCATGAAGCCCATTTCGCGCTCTTCTTGACTGTTGGATGGAGCCTTGCTGAGTTGGGCCTTCATATCCTTGTATGTCACACCACGATCCCTTGCCCTGGCGAGTGCGCTCGCTAATTTCCCTGACGACAAGCAATACTTTTCATTCAAGGCTGAGTGCGCAGCCGATGCGCACCCGAAGGTCAGAGCGACAACACCCATTACCTTCAAGAGGTAGCCACGATTAACGTTAAGAGCCTTCATCACTCTGACATGCAGCCAAGCTGCACCAGTTTGTAAATGCCAGCCTCAGTGATCTTTGGAAAGTCAACGTAAGCAATCTTTGCAGACGCCTTCAGGTCGCGCTTCCATTTTTGCCTTTCGGCAGTACTGAGGTTGGCCTGGTCTACTGCTGCATCGATCGTGTAAAGGGTGGTCGCATATGGCTGCCTAGCCTCCCGATCTCCGACGTATTCGGTCGCCATTTGTGCGACCGTGTTGCAGTACTTCTCTGTATTGGCCATTGCACCTCCGGCGAAGGTGGACGACATGGCGATGGCTAGCAAAAGTTCCCGTTTCATTCTTCCCTGCTCTTGTATTTGACTCGAATTGGCACGATTAGTGAGTGGCCAATAAGTAGACGTTAACACAGAGTCCAGAGGGTGAAAGAACCCCTGCGCAAAAAATTCGCCGCCAGAGTGAAGGCCATCAGACATGCATCCGGCATGTCTCAAGAAGCATTCGCGGACAAGTGCGGTTTTGCGCGCAGCTACATGAGCCGCATTGAACGTGGAGGAGCCAATCCATCCCTGGACGCCCTTGAGACAATTGCAGAGGCCCTTGGTATCGAGGTCAAGGCGCTGTTTGAATCAGCCAGCCCCGCTTCTGCAAAGAAGAAAGCAGCTCCGATCACCGTTCCATTCGCAGCCGATGGCACCTGCTTCAATCCGTCTTTGAAACGCAAGCGAACAGGACGGTTTACGGTCGGGGAGAAAGGCCACTTGATTGACTTTGACGACTTTGAGGCCGCACTGGCTCACCTCAAGGCGATGAAACAGGCTTACTGGTTGCGACCAAACAGCGCTGGGAACTGGGGCATTGTGACTGCGGTACGTTGGGATGCTTTACCAAAGAAGTAAAGAGTGCACCCAATACCGACCGGACAACACTAAGGCAACTACACCGACTTACTGTGGTCTTTTGTCGCAATGCTGCAAAAGTGCTGCGGCCGTTTTTAAATTAATTTCCTTCTCGTCTTAAAGATTGTGCGCAATAGCATAATCTTATGCATCTACGGCGTCTGGGCTGAGTATCAAATTAGCCCCACCGCATTCACAAGGCCAATCAATGTCAACGATGCATATCAAACCGCAACTTAGGCTCAACTTGGGCGATGTCAATTTGTTCGGCAACGACGCCGCCGACCTTGAGCAAAGAGAGCTTTTCTTTTCATACGCAGTTAAAAGACCTGAACTCGAAGACTTCTTGGATCCTGAACGTCCCATTCAGGTTATTCGAGCCTACAAAGGCGAAGGGAAATCTGCACTATTAAGAATAGCAGAACGCAACCTCACCCCGATTCAAAATGAAGAACTTGTAATTTCTGCAATTGGACCCGATCACTCCCCTAACATTGAAGGTTTAGATTCGGACTTATGGACTCGTGAATGGAAGAAAAGTCTGCTTAGGCTTGTTGCCAACGAGATTGGTTCTCGCCTAGGGGCCGCATTTACAGACGATGCAATTTCTCTCGTCGAGGAAGCCGAGTCAAACGGCTTCAAGCAAAGAAGTTTTGTGTCTGCAATTGTTGATAGATTAAAATCCAAAGAAGTCCCTATGGATCGGATTAGGCTACCCGTAGCGGATTATCAAAAATTAGTTACGAGATATCTAAATGGACGCCCTTTGATATGGATTGTTGTTGACGATATTGATCAGAACTTCGCCAATACTGAACGCTGGCGCATTAAGCTAGGTTCATTCTTTACGGCCTGTCGTCAAATAGTAGGCGTTATACCTGAGCTACGTATTCGGACGGCAATTAGACCGAATGTATGGGCAATTATTAAGCGAGAGTTTGAGTCACTGTCTCATATTGAACAATACATGCACGACCTGTCTTGGAGTCAGGATCAGTTTCGTGAATTATTGGCAACACGCATCAAATCATATTTAATACGCACAAATCAGTGGTCATTGGTTCAATCAGTGATTCCATACGAAAAATCCGCTGCTGAGCTTGCCATAATTTCCATGGCCTTTGATGCGCCAATGCCATGGGGTGGAAGCGACCGCACACGCTCGCCGCATACGGTCCTATGGACACTTACGGCCCACAGACCGCGTTGGCTTGTAGAGCTTTGCAAAGAGGCAGGAAAAGCAGCAGAAAAACGAGGAGCAAAAAAAATAGGGTTCGACGATATTAAGACACAACTATCTTCTTTTGGTCGAAAACGCATAGAGGATACTGAGGCTGAATTTAAGTCACAGTGCCCGCAAATTTGCGAGCTGCTGGGAGCATTTTCACGTCAACCGGACATCTATTCCACCGATGAATTGCTAAAGACCATACACAATAGAATAATCCAAGCGGTCCACCCCACACTGACTGGCCATATCGGGAAGCCATCTGATCTCGACGTTGCTCACTTCCTTTTCCAAATAGGTTTTCTCTCTGGGAGGCGAGATTATGGTGAGCATAGAGGATATGATCATGTGCTTTACCGCGAGCAGCCAGGTTTGCTTCGCTCACGCACCAATATAGATGACGGACTCAGATGGGAAATAAATCCCATTTATCGTGAAGTGTTAAATCTTCGACCCACACTAGATAAACAGCACACGAAGAGTGGTCATAGATAGGCTCCAACGCTTTTAAAGTACTTTTTGGTCCAAGCCTCAAAACCGCACAAGCTCAAGCGACATACATAAAGCGCAAAAAGTGCGGCCAATGCCTTTGATGCTATTACCGAAGGACGTTCTTACCTTAGTCAGGGCGTATGATTCGACTCACCAGCTTCAGCATCATTGACTGGCTAGTCGTCAAAAACCGCTCGACTAATGCAAGCATTTGATCGTCTGCTTGTCTAGCAGCGCTTACAGAACGAGACAATGAATGCATCCAAATAGCAGGACGATACCGCACTAAGCTGCTCAATAGGTGCAAGGCAAGATATTGCAAAGCATATACCGACAAAAACTTGCCTTCAATCGGCTGAATTACTCCAGTGTTGGCGCTTTCGTCATACCCACCTAACGAAGGGTCCAGGTAATCAGTTATGGTCAAAAAGCGTTTCTGATCACTGTATTGAAAAGCTGATCGAAAATCTCGTCCATTCTGTATCAGCACGCCATCCGCTAGATCATCTCCTTCGTGCTGGAAACTCTCAAATTGAATAACAGTATTGCCCCATGCAAACCCGACATTAGTCACAGTCCATTGGCTTAGAAAAGGCGCAAGTGTTCGCCAGCGTGCAACTACTGAACGCAAGGTGTCAATGTCATCGCAAATTTGCGGGTCGTCAGCGCGGATATGCCATGCTCCTGAAGTAAGTAGCGGCGAAGAAAACAGTACCGTGTCTGATTTTGCACGCTCCATAAAGGTCGCCTCATACAACGACTGCAAGTCTGGAATTCGCGAAAAAATATCTTTCAAATAGAGGTTTAAACCCGCCAACCCAGTCGATGGTGTGCATGGCAACCGAAACGTTTCGCGACTGGTGTCAGTGCCGATATAGATCAATCGGTTGACGCTAGCCACACAATCATTGAAATGCTGGAATACACCGCCACTATCAACGGAAATGGAAAGGTCTTTCAAGAGCGCATTGGCCGCAGATGTATCCTTTATTCCATGACGCTGTGGAAGCGAATTCAAAGCCACGCTTCTGTTCATGGATAGAGAAACTGCTTTCCCAAAGGCCACCGTACCATAGTAAATCTGTAATGGCCGAATTTCCAGCGGAGCCGATTCGCCAGCAGCGTAAAAAAGCCGACCTTGCCTCAAACAAGCTGCTATCCCATTTGCCTGTTCAGCATTTGGCCTCCAGCCCTGGCTTCGTTCAACAGCCTGTCGTAGGTTGGACGCGCTCTCCAAAAACTGAAGGTCGTGATTGCTCATTTCCACTGAGACTCCCTTGTATTTGCATTGACAGTGAAGTTGTCGCAACAAAGTAGCTCTGCCCAGCACGGCAGTCGCCCCTCCGCATTGCATACCAACCTAACAAGCCAGCCACGTTTATAGCCGACAAAAAACAAAGGCCATCCTAAGATGGCCCATACCTGTTTGATGCTTCTGTCAGCAGGATTCTTTGTCCTGGCTTTACCAATCGGCGTCTATGAAATCTCGGAAGTCCTCGTGGCCATTGGCCTTTTTATTTCATCCAGCCTGCGGGATAGTTCTCCGCCGCAATACCCGCCTTGGTCAGCGCGTTGAACAGGGTCGATTTGCCGACGTTGGGCAAGCCCACGATGCCACACTTCAAACTCATACAAAAATCCTTAATAAACAAGGCCCCAACTACGCCAGAGCGCCCAGTGCAGGCGTGGTGGAAGTGCCGGACATTCGCACAGTGCGGAGCTGGCAGTGGACAAGACGCGGCGCCGACAGCGTGGAGTCCGCCCGGTTCGGGTCCTGGTTTTGTCCTGGGGAATAGGCGCAGATTGTACTTAGGTGCCTTCCCGCCGACTCCTTGTGTGCCGCACCCCCGGAAATGCGGGACATGGAAGGCATGTCACCTCGCCAATATGGCAAGCCCCTTTTCATACGGCAAATGGCTGCACGTGAATTCCGGGTATTGCTGCAGCCAGCGTTGCACGATGGCCCGTTCATCTGGTCGATCAGCGTCATCCAGCATCACGGTACATGCAGGGGCCAATCGGGTTTGCAGTTGCACCAACGCCGGGAATCGGGATTGCGGGGCCACATGGCTGGGGGGGCCATCAACGACCAACAATTCAACAGCTGACGCATCGGGTGGCAATCCGGAAATGTCATACCAGGGACTAGGCGCAGCCCCTTTCACCAGAGGGGCATCAATGACGGTAGCCCAGGCAGACACGCCGTTGGCGGCCAACATGTCCCGCGTCTTCATTGCGTATTGCGGATCGTGCTCGAGGCTGAAAACATGGCCCGCGCCGAGTAACGACAGGCTACGTGCAATCACCAAGGTGGAGACGCCGGAGCTGCACTCCATCACCACCTTGGGCTTCCTTTGTGAAATGTGATTTGCCACCATTAAAAGAAAGTCGGGCGACCCGGCCCAGCCGCGCATGGGTGGCAATGGCTCGGGTAGTTTCAGTATCCGCTCGAGCGCGAGCAGGGCCTGCATCTGCGCAAAGAGCACGTCCCCCTCGCGGCTAGCAGCATCCAGGATTTTGAATCCCTGCAAATGGACTCTTCGAATCTTGTGGGCACAGTAGAACAGGAGGACAAGACATGCCAGCAAAAGTACCAGGACGGCGAGCGTAAATAGGTTCATGTAGACAATATTTCCTTCAATTGCCGTTTGCGCAGCCCTTGCGGCATCTCCAGAGTGGCCCTGTCCCAGCCCTCCATCTCGATGATTTTTTCCATGCAGTCCTGCATGATGGCGTGCGACTGAATCGTGCTTTGCGATATCAGTTCATGCACCGCGATGTCGCTGTCGGCCTGGCCCGAGCAATGCAGTTGGTAGCGGTACAGCTCGCGCAACTTCAGTATGGCCTGCGCCACTTGCGCCGGGCAAGCACACATATAAATCAAGGCCTGTTCAATTACGGACCCCAGCTCTGCCTGCGTGAATCGCTCTTCGTATTCCATTTTTTGAACTCCATGAACGCCTATGCACTCGCCTTGCATTCCAACGGTTCCATTCTGCTACCGAATTGCATCAGTACAACCGGATGGCCATGTCGACATTCCAGGTGCGACGGATCTCGATCACATCGTAGTCCCGGGACAGTCCCTGCGGAAACTGGGAATACGGAGCCTGGCTTTGCACCACCTGCCGAATGGCCTCATCCAAGGCTGGCACGCCACTTGACATGACAAAGGTGATCGACTCCACCGAGCCGTCACTACGCAGCGCCACCGTGACCAGCGGATTGGTGTGGGGCTGCTTCGCCGCTTCGCGGACCATGTCAAAGGTCATGTTTAGCTCGATCTTTCGGCTCCACGCCTCGGCGTAGCGAATGAGTTCGGCATTGGGGTCACTGCGTCCAAACAGGCGCCCCCTGCGTGCCGTGCTGATGGACAAAGGGAGCAAGGGGGAGTTGCGCGCAGCCTGTGCCGCCGCATCGCGCTGGGCCGCCTCTTCGTTAAGCTGCTGCCCCATTTTCCGACGCGCATCCAGGCGCTTCGCGTCCTGCTCGGCGCGCAGGGCCAACTGGCGCGCCTTTTCCTGATCGGCCGCCTCTTGCCGCGCGGCCAATTGCGCAGCTTCCTTGCGTACCGCATCCATGCGATCTGCCTCCTGACGTGCGGCATCGAGTCGCGCAGCTTCCTTGCGAGCAGCCTCTGCGCGCTCCAACTCCTGACGCACCGCATCCTGCTGTGCAGCCGCAACACGGGCGGCCTCCAATCGCTCAGCGTCCTTGCGGGCCGCCTCCTGCCGGGCTGCCGCCTGTTGAGCGGCTTCAGCCCGTTGCGCTTCCAGACGCGCGGTCTCCTTGCGAGCTGCCTCCACGCGCTCGGCTTGCGCCCGCTCCGCATCCTGACGGGCAGCCTCCTGTTGCGCCGCCGCCCTGCGCAAAGCATCCTGCTGCTCGGCTTCCTTCCGGGCCGCTTCCTGACGTGCGGCCTCTTGCTGCGCAACAAGCTTGCTGGCTGCCTCCTGGCGATCGGCCTCTTGGCGGGCAGCTAGTGCGCGGGCGGCGTCCTGTTGTTCTGCCATCTTGCGCGCTATCTCCAACGGGTCCGGCGGAGGCGGCGTCTCCTGATCGGTCCGCGCGGATTTGACTGCCTCCATGATCCGCTCACCAGCCGGCGGATCAGGCTGCTTGGGCAATGCCGTGTTTGCATCCGGCATCACGGGTTTTGCAGGTTCTGGAGTGGGTATGTTGGGCGCCGCAACGGGTGGCGACGGCGGTGCGGGGGGCACTACCGCGATGGCGGCGGGATTGGCCCGCTCTGCCAACAGCACCGGAGCTGGCTGCACGGGGCGAATTTCTTCAGAAGGCAAGTTGACGGGTGGCGTCGTCAACGTGACTACAGGCTCCGTAGGCGCCAAGGCTTTCGCCCCCACCACTTCCAGCACTTTGGTCTCCGGCTGGGCTTCGGCTTGAACTGCCCCACCTGCAGTGGATTCAGTTTTTTCCACAGACTGCAATGGCACAAGCACCAGATGCAAATCGTCGGCATGCAAGCGTCTTTCTCTCCAGGGAAATTCAAAGCCTGGCAAACCCAGCCCATCACCGTAGAACGTCAGACTCAGCACCAGTACATGGAACAGCAGAGAAACCAGCAGCGCAATGCTGACAGGCTTGTACTCATGTTTCGGGGCTGGAATTGATCGAACTACGGGAGTATTCAAGACGAGCACTCCCCATGCGGGACTAGACTCCCGCGCCACTGCCGGCACACGCTGCCCTTGGCCATTGGAGTCGAGTCAACATGCATCTTGGAGGCCGTGTCCCTGTGGAGTATTTGCGGTCAGTCGGCGATTGTCGAACAAATCCCCGCTTGGACACCAAGTGTATGCAATGCCAGGAGTGCTTCAGTGCACCAGCCTTCTACAATGATCCCATGTCGAAAACTTATGACGTTTGTATCCGTGGCGCCGGCATTGTGGGGCGCAGTCTGGCGTTGCACCTGGCGGCCAAGCGGCTGCGTGTTGCCTTGTATGCGCAGGACGCGCCCGCGGACGCGGCCCACTCGGATGTGCGTGCCTATGCGCTCAGCCCCGCGTCGCGCAGCGTACTGGAGGCTGTACGTTGCTGGCCGGACGCCCTGCATGCCACCCCTGTCACCCGCATGCAAGTGCAAAGCGAGCAGCACGAGCCCGTCGTGTTCGACGCGACACAGCATAGCGTGGATGCCTTGAACTGGATCGTGGATGTGCCAGTGCTCGAAGGCTTGCTCAAGGAGGCCGTGCGCTTTCAACCCCTGATCGAGATGGTGGATACACCGGCCAAGGCAGAACTCACGGTGGTGTGCGAAGGCCGTGCCAGCGCCACGCGGCGCGAGTTCGGTGTGGAATTTGATGCCAAGCCCTACAACCAATGGGCTTTGGCTGCCCGCGTGGAATGCGCAGTGCCGCATGCCCAAGTGGCGCGCCAGTGGTTTGACAATGGCGACATCCTCGCCTTGCTGCCGCTGGGTGGTGCTCAAGGAAATGTGTGTGCTCTGGTATGGTCCCTGCGCCCCGAGCGCGCACAGGAAATGCAGGCGGCGACTGCGGCGGACTTTTGCGCCGAACTGGAAGCTGCCAGCCACGGCGCCCTGAGTGCATTGAGTCTCAGCAGCGAACGCAAGGTTTGGCCATTGCAGGCCGCGCAGGCGCGCCGCTGGGTGGGCCATGCGCACGGCGCCAGTTGGGCATTGGCCGGCGACGCCGCCCACAACGTGCATCCACTTGCGGGCCAAGGCCTGAATCTGGGACTGGGAGATGTGGCCGAACTCGTGCGCATCCTGGACCAGCGCGCCTACTGGCGCAGTGTGGGTGACCCCAAGTTGCTGCGCGCCTACGAGCGTGCACGCAAGGCCGATTTCGCAGTCGTTGGCGGCTCCGGCGACGCACTGCAACAGATATTCCAGCAAAACCATCCCACCTGGCAAACCTTGCGCAGCATTGGCATGCGTGGCTTCGAACGTAGCGGACCGCTCAAGCGCTGGGTTACCGGCCGTGCCATGGGCACGATGCACAACGCCAGCGCCGCCTGATCTCCTCACCCCTTACCCAGAGAACCCTATGAAAACCGCCACTATGCGCCGCTTCGGCCTTGCCTTGTTAGCCCTTGCAGTCTCGGCAGCCTGCCTTGCCCAGGAAGCCACCATCCGCAAGAACATCACCCAGCGCTTCCCGGAACTCAAGGCCATTGACGAGGTCAGCAAGACCGGCATGCCCGGTGTCTACGAAATCCGTGTCAACGGCACCGAGGTCTATTACACCGACGCCCAGGGCGACTACCTGATGGTGGGCAGCCTGTATGACACCAAGCAGCACCGCAACCTGACCGAAGAACGGGTGGACAAGCTCACCGCCATCAAGGTGGATACCCTGCCCTACAAGGATGCGTTCACCATCGTGCGCGGCACCGGCGAGCGCAAGCTGGTGGTGTTTGAAGACCCCAACTGCGGTTACTGCAAACGCTTTGAACGCGAACTGCAAACGGTCAACAACGTCACTATCCACATGTTCCTCTACCCCATCCTGGGGCCGGACTCCCTGGAAAAATCCAAGGCCATCTGGTGTGCCAAGGACCGCGGCCAAGTCTGGCAAGACTGGATGGTGCGCGAGGTGCCCATTCCAAACTCCGTGCAGATGTGTGACACCAACGCGCTCAAGCGCAATGTGGAACTGGGCCGCACCTACAAGATCAATGGCACACCTACGCTGATCTTTGTGGACGGTACGCGTGTACCGGGCGCCATTGACGCCAAGCAAATCGAAAAACGCCTGGCTGAAGCCAAGTCATGAGCCGGGGGAAAGCTCCCGCGGACCGCGCACAAGGCATTCATTACCAGGTTGAAGTTGCCGACCTGCACGCGCATCTTTTCAATGTCACGCTGACGATTCCAATGCCCCAGGCCGAGCAGCTCTTGCAGCTGCCGGTGTGGATTCCGGGCAGCTATCTGGTGCGCGAGTTCGCCAAGAACCTGCAGAAGCTCCAATGCCGGCAATCCGGCCGGGTCGTGGCGTCCACGCAGCGCGACAAGGCCAGCTGGCTGGTGAGCTGCAAGCCCGGCGTTGCGCTGCAGGTGCAGTATCAGGTCTACGCCTTTGACAGCTCGGTGCGCACCGCCTGGCTGGACGCCACACGTGGCTTCTTCAACGGCACCAGCCTGTTCCTGAAAGTGGCGGGTGCCGAGGGACTGCCTCATACCGTGGATATCGCCGTGCCTGCGCAAGCCCCAGCCTGGAAGCTGGCTACCGGCCTTGCCCCGCTGCGCGTGCTCAAGTCCGGCTTTGGCAGCTACCAGGCCGACGATTACGACGCGTTGGTGGACTGTCCGGTGGAGATGGGCACCTTCTGGAGCGCCGAGTTCGAGGCCTGCGGCATACCGCACCGCTTTGTGGTGTCCGGTGCCACCGAGAGCTTCGATGGCGACAAGCTGGTTGCCGACACCAAGGCCATTTGCGAAGCAGAGATTCGCCTCTGGCACGGCGCACTGGCCAAGGGCGCCAAAGCGGCACCCTTCAAAAGCTACCTGTTCATGCTCAATGCGGTACACGACGGCTACGGCGGCCTGGAGCACCGCAATTCCACGGCATTGATCTGCAACCGCAAGGACCTGCCGCGCAAGGAGCGCCAGACCCTGGCGCCCACCAAACACAAGCAGCCTGAGGGCTACACCGTGTTGCAGGGCCTGATCAGCCATGAGTACTTCCACACTTGGAACGTCAAGCGCCTGCGCCCTGCTGAGTTTGCGCGTTACGACTACGCACAGGAGAACTACACCGAGCTGCTGTGGTTCTTTGAAGGTTTCACCAGTTACTACGATGACCTGCTGCTGCGCCGCGCTGGCCTGATTGACAACGCCATCTACCTCAAACTGCTGGGCAAGACCATCAACCAGGTACAGCAAACGCCGGGCCGCCTGGTGCAAAGCGTGGCGCAAGCCAGTTTTGATGCCTGGGTGAAGTACTACCGCCAGGACGAAAACACGGCTAACGCCACCGTCAGCTACTACACCAAAGGGTCGCTGGTTGCGCTGTGCCTGGACCTGACCTTGCGCGCAGAAGGCCACACCACACTGGACGCAGTGATGCAGTCTCTGTGGGCCCGCTGCAAGGCCGGCCCCATGACGGAGCAGGACCTGCTGGCCGTACTGCAGGATTTGGGCAAGCGCTCGTTTGCCAAGGAAATCAGCCACTGGGTGCATAGCACGCAGGAGCTCCCGGTTGCCGAGCTGCTGGAGCGCAATGGCGTGCAGGTGCACCGCGAGCCGGACCAAGTGGCGCAACAGTTGGGCTTGCGTGTCAAGGAGTCTGGCGGGGTGACGATTCAGCAGGTGCTGCGTGGCGGTGTGGCCGAAAAAGCCGGTTTCGCCGCAGGCGATGAATGGCTGGCCGTGCAAGCTGATGTTGCCAAGGCCAGCGGCCCCTGGCGCATGCTGACGTTGGACGATCTGACGCTGTACTGCGGCAATGCGAAGAAGGTGGTGGTGACGGTAGCACGCGACAAGCTGTTGCTCACACTCAAGCTGTCCATGCCGATGCCCAGCACGGCGGTACGCCTGGCCCAGCGCGATGCCGATGCCGTCAACCGCTGGCTGGAGCGACCCGCTCCGCTATAGTTTTGATTTCCCGTTTAGAGAGACCACCCCATGAACTACGAATGCATCAACACCCGTGTGGAAGGCGAGAAGGCTGCCATCATCACGCTCAACCGTCCCAAGCAGCTCAATGCCCTCAATGAGCAGCTGATGATCGAGCTAGGCCATGCGCTCAAGACCTTTGATGCCGACGAAGCCATCGGCTGCATCGTGATCACCGGCAGTGAGAAGGCTTTTGCTGCGGGTGCCGACATCACCGCCATGGCCACCAAGACCTTTACCGAGGCCTACCGTGACGATTTCATCACCCGCAACTGGGAAATCATTCGCAGCATCCGCAAACCTGTGATCGCTGCGGTGAGCGGCTTTGCGCTGGGCGGCGGCTGCGAGTTGGCCATGATGTGCGACTTCATCATCGCCTCCGACACAGCCAAATTCGGCCAGCCTGAAATCAAGCTGGGCATCATCCCCGGTGCCGGCGGTACGCAACGCCTGCCCCGCGCCGTGGGCAAGTCCAAGGCCATGGATCTGGCCCTGACCGGTCGCATGATGGACGCCGCCGAAGCCGAGCGCGCTGGCCTGGTCAGCCGTGTGGTTCCGCAAGACAAATTGATGGATGAAGCGCTGGGCGCCGCCCTGATGATTTGCGGCTACTCCCAGATTGCCACCATGGCGGCCAAGGAGACTGTCAACCGCGCCTTCGAAAGCGGCCTGTCCGATGGCCTGATGTTCGAACGCCGCCTGTTCCACGCGCTGTTTGCCACCGCCGACCAGAAGGAAGGCATGGACGCCTTCGTGAACAAGCGCAAGGCTGAATTCCGCAACGCCTGAAGCCCGATCAAAAGGCCGCTGACAAAAGTCCGTTTGGACTTGCTATAATTGCGGCCTTCGGTGATATAGCTCAGTTGGTTAGAGCGCAGCATTCATAATGCTGATGTCGGTGGTTCAAATCCACCTATCACCACCAAATTCCCCAAGCCCGCTGTCCTTTTGGCGGGCTTTTTGGTTTCTGGACGCGTGATAGCATCCCGACCATTCCCTCCACAGCCTCTGGATACACACCATGAACCGCTGCAACTTCAAACACCCGTCGCGTCTGCGGCGCACCTTGCTGGCCCTGCCCTTGCTGGGCCTGGCCGCTCTGTCGCAGGCGCAAATCAATGTGCGCCCCTTCCCGCCCAACGCCATGCGCGGCACCATGGTGGTGACCTATCCGCCCATCATCCAGATGGATGGCAAGGCTGACCGGCTTTCTCCCGGCTCCCGGATCCGGGGAACCAACAACCTGCTGGTGCTGTCCGGTTCCATCGTGGGCCAAAGCCTGGTGGTGAACTACGTGCGCAACCCGACCGGTGAAGTGCACGACGTCTGGATACTGACCGACGCGGAAGCCGCGCTCAAACTGCCCACCCAGCAGTAGCACTTTGCAGCCGCCATGGCGGCTGACACTGCTTCGCCGCCTGCGCGGCAGCCCCTCTTTGCAGCACGTCGCTGCACCCTTGTATTTCGCGGAGTTGCTCCATGTCCAAAAAAGTCTTTATCAAAACCTTTGGCTGCCAGATGAACGAGTACGACTCGGACAAGATGGCCGACGTGTTGGGCGCGGCCCAGGGCTACGAGCCCACGCAGGACGTGGAAGAGGCCGACCTGATTCTCTTCAACACCTGCTCCGTGCGGGAAAAGGCCCAGGAAAAGGTGTTCTCTGACCTGGGCCGTATCAAGCACCTCAAGAAGAAAGGCGTGCAGATCGGCGTAGGTGGCTGCGTGGCCAGCCAGGAAGGTGCGGCCATCATCGCCCGCGCACCCTATGTGGACGTGGTGTTTGGCCCGCAAACCCTACACAGGCTGCCGGAGATGCTGGCGGCACGCGCGGCCCAGAACAAGCCGCAGGTGGACATCAGCTTTCCGGAAATTGAAAAGTTCGATCACCTGCCGCCCGCCAAGGTGGAAGGCGCATCCGCTTTTGTGAGCATCATGGAAGGCTGCAGCAAGTATTGCAGCTACTGCGTGGTGCCCTACACCCGCGGCGAAGAGGTGAGCCGCCCGTTTGAGGACGTGCTGGTAGAGGTGGCCGGGCTGGCCGACCAGGGGGTCAAGGAAATCACCCTGCTGGGCCAGAACGTGAATGCCTGGCGTGCGCCCATGGGTGCTGGCGGCTCTGAAGTTGCGGACTTTGCCACCCTGCTGGAATATGTGGCCGACATTCCGGGCATTGAACGCCTGCGCTTCACCACCAGCCACCCCAATGAGTTCACGCCTTCCCTGATCGCCGCGTACGACAAAATCCCGAAGCTGGTCAGCCATCTGCATCTGCCGGTGCAGCACGGAAGCGACAATATCCTGATGGCCATGAAGCGCGGCTATACCGCCATGGAATACAAGAGCACGGTGCGCAAATTGCGCGCCATCCGTCCGGACATGGCCATGAGCAGCGACTTCATCGTCGGCTTCCCCGGAGAAACGGAAGACGACTTCAACAAGATGATGAAGCTGATCGACGACATCGGCTTTGACAACAGCTTCAGCTTCATCTTCAGCCCGCGCCCCGGAACACCTGCGGCCAACTTGCACGATGACACGCCGCACGATGTGAAGCTGCGCCGCCTGCAACACCTGCAGGGCGTCATCAACGCCAACATCACCCGCATCAGCGAAAGTCGCTTGGGCACGGTGCAGCGCCTGCTGGTGGAAGGGAGCTCCAAGCGCGACAGCGGTGAACTCATGGGCCGCACCGAGTGCAACCGGGTCGTGAACTTTGCCGGCCAACCCCGGCTGATCGGCCAGATGGTGGATGTGCGCATCACCGAGACGCGCAGCTACACCTTGCGTGGTGAAGTGGTGACGACGGAAGCGCTTGCCTAGAAAGGCATGCCGGGCATGCCTTTCATGCCCTTCATTCCACCCAGGCGCTTCATCATCTTCATCATGCCGCCGCCCTTCATCTTCTTCATCATTTCCTGCATTTGCTCGAATTCCTTGAGCATGCGGTTGACCTCCTGCACCTGAACACCCGCGCCCGCGGCGATGCGGCGCTTGCGCGTGGCCTTGATGAGCTCGGGCTTGGCGCGCTCCAGCGGCGTCATGCTGTGGATGATGCCTTCCTTGCGTTTGATGTCCTTTTCGGCGCGCTCCATGTCGACCTGACCAGCCTTGGCCGTCATGGCGGCGGGCAGCTTGTCCATGAGACTGGAGAGCCCGCCCATCTGCTTCATCTGCTGAATCTGCGCCAGGAAGTCGTTGAGGTCGAAACCGGCACCGCTCTTGACCTTGGCGGCCAGTTTCTGCGCTGCTTCGATGTTGACGCCGGAAGTGACCTGCTCCACCAGCGCAACGATGTCGCCCATGCCCAGAATACGCCCCGCATGGCGCTCTGCATCGAACACTTCCAGGCCGTCAAGTTTTTCGCTCACGCCGGCAAACTTGATGGGCGCCCCCGTGACTTGACGCACCGACAACGCTGCACCACCGCGCGAGTCGCCATCGGTCTTGGTCAGCACAATGCCGGTCAACGGCAGCGCGTCCTTGAATGCCTTGGCCGTGTTGACCGCGTCCTGCCCCTGCATGGCGTCGACCACGAACAGCGTTTCCACCGGGTTGAGGGCGGCGTGCAGCTGCTTGATTTCCAGCATCAAGGCTTCGTCAATGGCCAGACGCCCCGCGGTGTCCACCAGCAACACGTCAAAAAAGTGCTTCTTGGCGTAGTCCAGGGCTGCCAGGCCGATGTCCACCGGCTTCTGGTCTGGCGTGCTGGGGAACCACTCGGCGCCGGCCTGCGCTGTCACCGTCTTCAACTGCTCGATAGCGGCCGGGCGGTACACGTCGCCCGAGACCGTCAGCACCTTTTTCTTGCGCTTTTCGATCAGGTGCTTGGCCAGCTTGCCGGTGGTGGTGGTCTTACCTGCGCCCTGCAGACCCGCCATCAGAATCACCGCGGGCGGCTGGGCCGCCAGATTGATGTCGCTGATGCCCTCTCCCATGGTGGCTGCAAGCTCACGATTGACGATGCTCACCAGCACCTGACCGGGTTGCAACGAGCCCAGCACTTCCTGGCCCAGCGCCTTTTCCTTGACGCGTGCAATGAAATCACGCACCACCGGAAGTGCCACATCGGCCTCCAGCAGCGCCATGCGCACCTCCCGCAGCATGTCGGAGACATTGCTTTCGGTGATGCGCGCCTGCCCGCGAAGTTCCTTGACGAGGCGGCTGAGTTTGTCGGTGAGTGCGGAGGCCATGGGTGAAAAGTCCGGCAAGCCGGAACCTGTATTTGGGCGCCAGACGGAGCTGGCGGAATGCAAAACGCTAAACTGTGCACATGATTTTAGCCAGTGCGTCCCCTATCCCGCTGATTCTGTCGGTTCTGTCCGCGCTGGCCTATGCTTTTCCAGCCGTTCTGGTCAACCGCATGGGAGTGCGGTCCGCCCATTTGTGGGTGGGAGTAGCCTGGCTATTGCAGGGGGCTTTGCTGGCGCTGGCACTGCTGGGCGATCCGCCGCACTTCGGTTTTGCCACGGCCCTCTCGGTCACCGCCTGGCTGGTGGCTGCGGTATATGCGGTGGAAAGCCTGATTTACCCGCAGCTCCCGACGCGCTGGACGCTCAGCACCATTGGCGCCATTGCTGTCATGCTGGCCTATTTGTTTCCGGGCAGTGTCATGCCCGCCACCACCTCGGTCTGGCTTCCGGTGCACCTGGCTTTTGGTGTGGCCTGCTACGGCCTGTTCGGCATGGCGGTGGTGCATGCATGGTTCATGAACCACGCGGAGCGACGCATTCGCTCTGGCAAGGACTCCCACAGTGGACTGCCGCTTCTGACCCTGGAGCGGCTGACCTATCGCTTCGTGGGTGCCGGATTCGTGCTGCTCAGTGCCACGCTGGTGGTCGGCATGCTGTTTGGCGAGGTGGTCTATGGCCACGCTTGGCGCTGGGACCACAAGACGGTGTTCTCGGTACTGTCATGGCTGACCTTCGTGGTGCTGCTGGTCGGACGCATTGGTTTCGGCTGGCGCGGCAAGCGGGCCACCACGGTGTTGTACATGGGGTCGGCATTTTTGCTGCTGGCCTATGTGGGGTCACGCTTTGTGCTGGAGATCATTCTGGGACGCGCACCGTGAAGTTCCTACTGCTGTTCTTCATCTTCATGGTGTTTGCATTCCAGTGGCGTCACTCCCGTGCCAACAAGGTGAACAAGGCAGTGCGCAAGAGTGCGCCCCCCCCAGGTGCCGCGGCCATGGTGGTATGTGCGCACTGCGGTGTGCATCTGCCGGCGACCGAGGCCGTACACGGCGCACAGGCGGTGTACTGCAGCGCCGCGCACCGCCTGGCCCGGGAGCCCTGATGTCCGTGTCTGCCCGCGTGCGCTCCTGGCTGGGACCGGTAGCAGCGTCGGGTACGGATATCCATACGGACGATACACGCGAGTTCTCTCGTATCTGGCAGGGCTTCATGACGGCCCGTCTGACGCTGGGTCTGGTGCTGGTGGCCATGCAGATCACCATGCGGGCCACTGGCTCTACACACAGCATCTGGCTGCTCCTCATCAGTGTGGCGTATTTCGCCAGCACCCTGACCACCGGACTGTTTGGCAAACCTCTGTTTCTCGGTGATCGGTTCAACCGCCACTGGATCCGGCTGGTCGGGCTGGACGTGCTGGCGTTTTCTTCGCTGCAAATCCTGCAGGGCAGCCCGGTCAACTACACGCCGTTGTTTGCCCTGCCAATCTTGTTGGCATCGGTGCTGGGGTCCTTGCGACTGGCGCTCGGTACCGCCGCCGGGGTGACGGTGCTGCTGCTCGGCAGCACCCTGCCCGAATTACTGCAGGTCAGCACCGGCACCACTGTCACGCTGCTGCAGGCCGCCCTCACTGGGGCGGGCTACTTTGCCATCGCTTTGCTTGCCAATCAGCTGTCCACCCGTTTGGCCAGTGAGGGTTTGCGGGTACGCAGCAGCCAGGCGGCAGTCAACCTGCAACGGCAGGTCAACGAACTGGTTATTGAGTCCCTGCCCGATGGGGTGCTGATTGTGGACCGGCAGGGCGCCATCCGCGCGGCAAATCCGGCAGCACGCGCATTGATGGCGGACGCCACGGAGTCGCCGGAATCATTCAGCCATCTGCAGCAAAGAGCCGAATGGCAACCCCTGCTTGATTTGACGCAGCGCAGCTTTGCCCTGGCAATGGCCCAGGAAGAGGACATCAGTATCCGCTCCCCCGAAAGGGGTCCGCGTCGCATCCATGTGAGCACCCGGCCCACCAATCCGCAGGCGCTTGGCGGGGAGAGTTTGTGCGTGCTGTTCATGAAGGACCAGAGAGAGCAGGAAGCACGCATGCGTACTGAAAAGCTCGCCAGCATGGGCCGCATGTCCACAGCGGTGGCGCACGAAATCCGCAACCCCCTGGCAGCAATTTCACAGGCCAATGCGCTGCTGGAGGAAGACCTGAGCGAACTGCGTCACAAGAAGTTGACCCGCATGGTGCATCAGAACACGCAGCGCCTGTCCAAAATCGTGGACGACATTCTGGATGCGGCGCGGGCACAACCGCGGGAAGGTGGGCTCACGGCATTGCATGTGGCGCTGAACTCGACCACCCAACGCATCTGCAACGAATGGGGGGAGCAAAACCACTGCCGTCAACGCCTGCTGTGCACATTGGCAGATGTACCCACCACCGTGCAATTTGAAGGTGACCATCTGCGCCGCGTGCTGGTCAATCTGCTGGACAATGCACGCCGCTTCTCCAGCGACGTGCCTCACAATATCCGGGTACAGACTTATGTCCCCCAGGGAGAATTTGCCACTCTGGAGGTTTGGAGCGAAGGCCCGCCACTGGACCAGACCGTGGAGCGTCACCTGTTTGAACCTTTTTTCTCATCCGAGAGCCGCTCCAGTGGCTTGGGGCTTTATATTTGTCGCCAACTCTGTGAAGGGCACGGAGCCAGCATTGCCTATGAACGCAGCCGGCGCGCAGTCGATGGCCAGATGGTGGATGGAAATGCCTTTGCCATCACCCTGGTACGCGTCGCCGGTGCCGTCCCGGACAATGAGGAAGCAATCCCATCCGTATGGCCTCCACACACCCATTGACTGACATCCAAATCCTGGTCATTGACGACGAACCAGATCTTCGTACGCTGTATGAGCTCACGCTGCTACGCGAGGGCTACCAGGTGGATGCCGCCGCGACCATACAAGAGGCGTGGGAGCAGCTCAACAGGCAGCGATTTGATCTGGTAATCACCGACATGCGCCTACCGGATGGCTCCGGCATCGATCTGCTCAAGGGATTGCGCGCGCAGCAGCGGCAAGAGCGTTGCATCGTGATCACCGCGTATGGATCTGCCGAGAATGCGGTGGACTCCCTCAAGGCGGGTGCATTTGACTATCTCACCAAGCCGGTGGACCTCAAGCAGTTCCGCGCAGTGGTGAGCGCCGCGGCATTGGGCGCACGCACGGCCGCGGCAACGGCCTCCGACGTCCTGCCTACGCCGCCAGATACACCAGCTGCAGCGCTAGGCGGAAAGGGGGAGCAGGCACTGCAGCGCCTGGTGGGCGACTCGCCAGCAATGCGCGCCGTGCGCGAGCGCGTTGCCAAAGTGGCGCGCAGCATGGCGCCGGTGATGGTGCGCGGCGAATCCGGGACCGGCAAGGAACTGGTAGCCCAGGCACTGCATGCCAACAGCCACCGCCGCGATGGCCCATGGGTTGCAGTGAACTGCGGTGCCATCCCCGAGAACCTGCTGGAAGCGGAGTTCTTCGGTGCCAAGAAAGGGGCCTACACCGGCGCCACACATGACCGTGAAGGCTTCTTCCAGGCGGCCAACGGAGGCACCTTGTTTCTGGACGAAATTGGCGATCTGCCGCTGCCCATGCAGGCCAAGCTGCTGCGAGCCATCCAGGAGCGGCGAATACGCCCCCTGGGCAGCACCCAGGAGGAAATTGTGGATGTGCGCGTCGTCAGTGCAACCCACAAGGATCTGCCCAGCGAAGTCGTCGCAGGCACTTTCCGTCAGGACCTGTTCTACCGCCTCAACGTGATTGACATAGACATCCCACCTCTGCGCGAGCGCCCGGAGGATTTGCCTGCGCTGTGCCAGACATTGCTGGAGCGCATTTCCCGGGATTCCGACCTGCCCATGCGGCAGGTCCCCGCCCACACCATGGCGCGCCTGGCCGGACTGCCCTTGCTGGGTAACGTGCGTGAACTGGAAAACATTCTGCACCGTGCGCTGGCCCTCAGCGAAGGCAACGCCCTCGAACTCTCGGGCATAGAGCTTGAGCGCTGCATGCCCTCCCCCCAACGCACTTCAACGCCTCCCCAGGCGGTGGAGACCCCGGCGGCCAAAGCGCCCTTGCCGGACGACCTGCAACGCTATCTGGACGAGCAGGAGCGCAGCATCCTGGTGCGTGCGTTGCGGGAAACCGGATTCAACCGTACCCTGGCAGCCAAACAGCTGGGACTGACGTTGCGACAAATACGCTACCGCATAGCCAGGCTCAAGATCGATGCACCAGACGTGAGCGGCGAGGATTCCGATGAATAGCCCCCCTGCCGTGGACCCGATCACGTGGCGAGATGGCTGGTACGCCTTTGCACGCCGCTGTGATTCGCCCAATTTCGGACCACGCCCCAAAGACGTGGCTGTCGATCTGGTGGTGCTGCACTCCGTCAGCCTGCCACCCGGCGAGTACGGAGGAGATGCGGTGCAGCAGCTTTTTTGCAATACGCTGGACTGGAACGCACACCCTTACTTCAAGCAAATGGAAGGTCTGCAGGTTTCCGCGCATTTCTTCATTCAGCGTGGAGGCGAGTTGTGGCAGTTCGTCAGCTGCGATGACCGGGCCTGGCATGCAGGGCAGTCGCGCTTTGGCGAGCGAAGCAACTGCAATGACTTCTCCATAGGCATAGAACTCGAAGGACTGGAAGGCAACACCTTCGAGCAACCCCAGTACGAAACCCTGCTCGCCCTGTTGCCCGCGATCGCTGGCCATTACCCGGTTGCGCACATCGCGGGACACGAACACATTGCCCCGGGACGCAAATCCGACCCCGGTCCCGGCTTTGATTGGGACTATCTGCGTAACCGTTGCGGCTTTTTACCCCCGTATTTTCCCGATAAGCATATGTGATGGGCGGCTGACAGGCCGACCTGGTGCAGCCGGCATCCGCAGGTGCACACTTATCTGACAAAAACGCCGGCCACGAAAGGTCTTGCGCGGCGCGCTTTTGGCGACAAAAACGTCCGCCAAGCCGCGCCAAATCGACGTCCTTTTTGTTGGAGCCGCATTTCATGCGGGCTGGGCGCGGGCGGAGAGAAAAAGTCCTGCATTGCAAGACCTTGTTGCAACTTTTTTCAGTCGCAATGGGCCATCCCGCATCGTCGTTGGATACACTACAGGTAGTGGCTTGCCATCAACCATGACCCCAGATATAGTGTGTTACGTTCACACGGATACACAAGGGGATCGCACCGATGACAGGCCCTTCCCGACTTCCCTGAACCCCAACAATAAAACTGATTTAGAAGAGGAAATCATGCAGTCTTACGCATCTCCAAGCACCCCACTGTCCACCGGCGTCCTGAGTACCCAGGCTGCTCCCTCATATGCCGACGCGCAGGCCCATCCGTTGGCCCATTACCAGATCATCCGGCGCAACGGCGCAGTGGTTCCGTTTGAACCCAATAAGATCGCCGTGGCGATGATGAAAGCCTTTCTGGCCGTGCACGGCACACAGGGTGCAGCGTCGGCCAGCGTGCGCGAAACCGTGGATGGCCTGACGCAGCAAGTCATTCGCGCGCTGATGCGTTCACGCCCGGGTGGCGGCACTTTCCATATTGAAGATGTGCAGGACCAGGTGGAACTGGGACTGATGCGCGGTGGCCACCACGAGATAGCCCGCGCCTATGTTCTGTACCGCGAACGCCGCACCCAGGAGCGCGCCAAGCAGGTGGAACAGGTCAAACCCAAGGCGGCCACTATCCACGTCACCGAAGACGGTCAGCGGGTGGAGCTGGACCTGGACCTGCTCAAATCCCGCATCGAGACTGCTTGCGCCGGCCTGGGCGCCGACGTCAAGGCCGATCCCATCGTGGCCGAGACCATGCGCAATCTGTACGACGGCGTTCCCATGGACGAGGTCTACAAGGCATCCATCCTGGCAGCCCGCACACTGATCGAGAAAGATCCGGACTACACCTACGCCACTGCGCGCCTGTTGTTTGTCACCATCTCGCGCGAGATTCTGGGCCGCGACGTGGCCCAGGCCGATATGGCACAGGCCTATGCCGACTACTTCCCCGGTTTCATCAAGAAAGGCGTGGATGCCGAGCTGCTGGACGAAAAGCTGCTGCAGTTCGATTTGAAGCGACTTGGCGCCGCACTCAAGGCCGACCGCGACCTGAATTTCGACTACCTGGGTCTGCAGACTCTGTACGACCGCTACTTCCTGCACGTGGGCAAGAAGCGCATCGAACTGCCGCAGGCTTTCTTCATGCGTGTGGCCATGGGCCTGTCGCTCAACGAGATCGACCGTGAGGCACGCGCCATCGAGTTCTACGAAGTGCTCTCCAGCTTCGACTTCATGTCCTCCACACCCACACTGTTCAACAGCGGCACGTTGCGCTCACAGCTCTCCAGCTGCTACCTGACCACGGTGCCGGACGATCTGGATGGCATCTACGAATCCATCAAGGAAAACGCACTGCTGTCCAAGTTTGCCGGCGGCCTGGGCAACGACTGGACGCGCGTGCGCGCCCTGGGCTCCCACATCAAGGGCACCAATGGTGAATCGCAAGGCGTGGTGCCGTTCCTCAAGGTGGTCAATGACACCGCCGTGGCCGTGAACCAGGGCGGCAAGCGCAAGGGCGCGGTCTGCACCTATCTGGAGACATGGCACCTGGACATTGAAGAATTCCTGGAGCTGCGCAAGAACACCGGTGACGACCGCCGCCGCACCCACGACATGAACACCGCCAACTGGGTGCCTGACCTGTTCATGCGCCGCGTCATGGAAAAGGGCACGTGGACATTGTTCTCGCCCTCCAACGTGCCGGACCTGCATGACCTGTTCGGCGCCGAATTCGAGAAGGCTTATGTAGCCTACGAAGAAAAGGCTGCGCGTGGCGAAATCAAGCCCAGCCGCACGGTGCAAGCCGCTGACCTGTGGCGCAAGATGCTGACCATGCTGTTCGAAACCGGCCATCCCTGGATCACGTTCAAGGATGCCTGCAACGTGCGCTCGCCTCAGCAGCACGCTGGCGTGGTGCACTCGTCCAACCTGTGCACGGAAATCACCCTCAACACGTCTGACACTGAAACCGCGGTCTGCAACCTGGGATCGGTCAATCTGCTGCACCACCTGAAGGATGGCGAGAACGGCAAGGATCTGGACCACGACAAGCTCAAGCGCACCATCACCACGGCTATGCGCATGCTGGACAACGTGATTGACATCAACTACTACGCCGTCAAGAAGGCACGCGACTCCAACCTGCGTCACCGTCCGGTGGGTCTGGGCGTCATGGCCTTCCAGGACAGCCTGTACGCGCTGCGCATTCCTTATGCTTCGGATGCCGCGGTTGCTTTTGCCGATCGCTCCATGGAAGCGATCTGCTACTACGCGTACTGGGCGTCCACCGAGCTGGCGCGCGAACGCGGCAAGTACTCCAGCTACAAGGGTTCCTTGTGGGACAAGGGCGTGCTGCCACCCGACACGCTGGACATGCTGGCCAGTGCCCGTGGCGGCTATGTGGAAGTGGACCGCTCCGCCACCCTGGATTGGGATGCCCTGCGCAAGAAGATTGCTGCCGACGGTATGCGCAATTCCAACTGCGTCGCCATTGCCCCCACCGCCACCATTTCCAACATCATCGGCGTGGATGCGTCGATCGAGCCCTGCTTCGGCAACCTGTCCGTCAAGTCCAACCTGTCGGGCGAGTTCACCGTGATCAACAGCTATCTGGTGCGCGACCTCAAGCGTCTGGGCCTTTGGGATGACGTGATGGTGATGGATCTGAAGCACTTTGACGGATCACTCGCGCCCATCGACCGCGTGCCGCAGGAAATCAAGCAGCTGTACGCCACTGCCTTCGAAGTGGAAACCCAGTGGCTGGTGGAAGCTGCCGCACGCCGCCAGAAGTGGATCGACCAGGCCCAGTCTCTGAACATCTACATGGCGGGTGCCTCCGGCAAGAAGCTCGACGAAACCTACAAGCTTGCCTGGCTGCGTGGACTCAAGACCACCTACTACCTGCGCACCATGTCTGCCACACATGCTGAGAAATCGACTGTGTCCGCTGGGCGTCTGAACGCTGTGTCGTCTGGCAGCGAAAACGGCGGTCAGAAGATGAGTGCATTGGAAGCCGCTGCCGCAGCAGCCAAGGCGCAAATGGCCTTGCCGGAAAATGCCGCGACTGACATCCGCTTCTGCGGTGTGGACGATCCCACTTGCGAGTCGTGCCAGTGATTGGCGATGCGCATTGCATGCATTTGCGATGCTATTGAACAACACTCTTAGGCGGTGAAATGAATGATAACTTTTCATTTCATTTCACTGCTCCCATAATCCGCTGATTGGAATACCCTATGTTGTCCTGGGACGAAGAAGTCAAGCCCTCACCGCAAACTAATTTCTCACGTACGGCGCACTCTGCTGCACCGCTGACGCAAGAAGACGCCGCTCTCGGATTGCGCACCCTGCATGATGGTGCCGCGGTTCCAGCCCCTGCTGCAACGTCTCCCATCAAACCTCTGCTGACCGAAGCCGCACGTCGTGTGCGTGCTGCAGACAAACGCATCATCAACGGTCAGACCGACGTCAACCAGTTGGTCCCCTTCAAATACAAGTGGGCGTGGGAAAAGTACCTCGCCACCTGCGCCAACCACTGGATGCCGCAGGAAGTCAACATGACGCGCGACATTGCGCTCTGGAAAGACCCCAACGGTCTGACCGAAGACGAGCGTCGCATCGTCAAACGCAACCTCGGGTTCTTTGTGACCGCCGATTCGTTGGCTGCCAACAACATCGTGCTGGGCACCTACCGCCACATCACTGCACCGGAGTGCCGCCAGTTCCTGCTGCGCCAAGCCTTTGAAGAAGCCATTCACACCCACGCCTACCAATACATCGTGGAATCGCTGGGTCTGGACGAAGGCGAAATCTTCAACGCCTACAACGAAGTCCAGTCCATTCGCGACAAGGACGAGTTCCTGATCCCCTTCATCGAAGCGATCATGGACCCCGCCTTTCACACCGGCACACCAGAAACGGACCAGACGCTGCTCAAGAGCCTGATCGTGTTTGCATGCCTGATGGAAGGCCTGTTCTTCTACGTAGGCTTCACGCAGATTCTTGCCTTGGGCCGTCAGAACAAGATGACCGGTGCCGCAGAGCAGTACCAGTACATCCTGCGTGACGAGTCCATGCACTGCAACTTCGGCATTGACCTGATCAATCAGCTCAAGGCCGAGAATCCGCATCTGTGGACGCCTTCGTTCAAGGCGGAAATCAAGGCGCTGTTTGAAAAGGCAGTGGAACTGGAGTACCGCTATGCCGAGGACACCATGCCACGCGGCGTGTTGGGCATGAATGCATCCATGTTCAAGGGCTATCTGCGCTACATTGCCAACCGTCGCGCCACCCAGATTGGATTGGAGGCACTCTTCCCCAACGAAGAGAACCCCTTCCCTTGGATGAGTGAGATGATTGACTTGAAAAAAGAGCGCAACTTCTTCGAAACCCGTGTGATTGAGTATCAGTCGGGTGGCGCGCTTTCCTGGGATTGATGTCTCACAATGTTTTCTAGAATTTCACACCTGAACAATCGCGCCGTAGAGCGTGGTGTGCGGGTGTGTTACCACGTTCATGCCGCTGGGCAACTTCCCAACGGTATGAATCGCTTCTTGTACTCCAACTCACAAGAAGTGCTCTTTGTTACTTGATCAAGGAGAAAGTTATGGCAACTGCAAAAAAACCGGCCGCAAAGAAGGCCGCACCCGCGAAGAAGGCTCCTGCTAAAAAGGTAGCCGCTAAGAAGGCAGCTCCTGCTAAGAAGGTAGCCGCTAAGAAGGCAGCTCCTGCTAAGAAGGTAGCCGCTAAGAAGGCAGCTCCTGCTAAGAAGGTAGCCGCCAAGAAGGCAGCTCCTGCTAAGAAGGTAGCCGCCAAGAAGGCAGCTCCTGCTAAGAAGGCGGCTCCCGCCAAGAAAGCTGCTGCGGCCAAGAAGCCCGCTGCAAAGAAGCCAGCAGCCAAGAAGGCAGCCAAGAAGCCGGCTGCGAAGAAAGCCGCGAAAGCACCCGCTGCCGCTGCCGCTCCTGCGGCCCCTGCTGCTCAGACCACTCTGAACCCGCAGGCCGCTTGGCCCTTCCCTACGGCCAGCAAACCCTAATCAAGAAATTGGTTAGTAGCAAGCCCGGCACCGCGAGGTGTTGGGCTTTTTTCATGGGTAAAAGGCAAGCAGCTTGTAACCCGCAATATTTTCAATGGCCGACCCGGCGCGCACAGCAACGGGAATGCTGCTGGAGAGTTCAGCCCCAGCCTCCATCACGGGAGTCTTGCCCGCAAACTCCTCTGCAAGAATGACCCGTCTCAACAAAGGCTTGTCCTGCATGTCGGTCAGTGTCAGCTCCAGCGCGGGACTGGCAAGCGCAAGGGTTGCGGCGTTCTTCAGCGTCACATTCAACAGGTAGATTCCGGGCTTGATGCTTGTAAACGCTGAACTGTCGATAGCTATCGACTCGATCTGTCTGGGCGCGGACACAGCGCACCTGAGTACATCGCAAGCAGCCACCAGTACCGGTCGCATGCTCGGAATGATGGTGGCCACGCGATCACGCTCTGCCATCAGCAATTGGAGCCCAAGCATGGCCACCAACAGGCAGCACACCGCAACTATCATGCGCTTGCCAAAGATGCGTCCCAGCCGGGAAGTGCGCTCTTCGCGCGGCATGAAAGACAGCGGAACTTCTTCGGCTGATGCTGGCGCATCTTCCTCGGACACATCAACCGACGATTCGGGAGCATGCTGCCAGTTGTCCTCCATCGGTGGCGCGTACTGGGAGGCTAGGGAGTCTTCCATCACAGGCAAGTCAAAATGGCTTGGCTCCAGATAGGGCTCCACCTCGGCAGGAGGCTCCTCGTTCAAGACGTCTTCTGGCGTTGAAGATGGCTCATCACCGACGTGATGCAACTCCTCGCTCAGATTGGCAATTGGCTCTTCGGCACTGAGGTGTACCTGCGGCTCCGCAATTGCCCCCCAGTCGTAACCCACATTGATGCTTGACGCGGGATCCAAGGGATCCGATATGTCACCTGGTGAGTAAGTCGCTTCGGGCGGCAATCTGACTTCAGGTGCTGACACCACGACAGGTGCGTCCTGCGATTGCATATGTGCATTCGCATCGAAGACTTCATCACACTGACCGCAACGCACCCAGCCTTCGGATATCCGAAGCTGGTCCGGCACGACGCGAAACATCGTGGCGCATGCCGGGCATTGGGTAATCAGACTCATGTGCGGCTCATTGTAGAGCGCAAAGTCAGGCGCTAAAAAGCAGCCGTCATCAGGATCCAGCCATCTTCCGCATCAGCGACCGACAACTTGCAATACGGCGCGTAGGCGGCAATCAGCTCATCGGCCTGCCGCTCCAGAATACCCGCCAGTACCAGACTGCCGCCGCTTGCCACATGGGAGCACAACAAGGGTGCCAGCACCTTAAGTGGTGTGGCGAGAATATTGGCCAGCACCAGCCCGAAGGTACCCACCGCCTTGTC
This sequence comes from Rhodoferax sp. GW822-FHT02A01, assembly GCF_038784515.1. Taxonomy (NCBI): domain Bacteria; kingdom Pseudomonadati; phylum Pseudomonadota; class Betaproteobacteria; order Burkholderiales; family Comamonadaceae; genus Rhodoferax; species Rhodoferax sp. GW822-FHT02A01. Next base: position 2,442,522 of record NZ_CP152376.1, on the reverse strand, counting down.
CGGCAGGCCGGCATCCAGCACGACCCGGTTGGCTTCGGCATTCAGTTGTGTGGATTGCACGGCCGCTTCATCGATATCCACAGCGATCACTTCCGAAGCGCCGTACTTGGCCGCCCCGATAGCCAGAATGCCTGAGCCGCAACCATAGTCCAGCACACGGGGCGCCACCGGATGACAGGCGATCCAGCGCAGGCACATGCGGGTTGTCGGGTGCGTACCCGTGCCAAAGGCCAGCCCCGGGTCCAGGCGAATGACTTGTCTGGCTTGCGCAGGTGGCTCATGCCATGTGGGGACAATCCAAAAATCGGACGTAATCTCCACTGGCGCGAACTGCGATTGGGTAAGACGCACCCAATCCTGGTCAGCCACCGCGTTGAGCCCCAGAACCTGACACTTACTGAAGAAATCCTGCAACTGCAGCAAAGTAGCAGCCTCTTGGGCAGACTCTTCCTTGTCAAATAGTGCGATCACGCGGGAGCGCTGCCAGCCATCCTTGGGAGGCGGCATGCCCGGCTCACCAAAGAGCGCCTGCTCTGCATCGGTCTGGGCATCTGCATCTTCCACGCTCACGCTCAACGCGTCGAGCGCATCCAGGGCATCACTCAGACTTTCCACCCGGTCCTCCGGGCACATCAGGCGCAGTTCAAACATGCCTGGTACTTTCAGCGCTTGTGCTGCTCGAGCCAGTGTTCGAGGTAGTGGATGTTGGTTCCACCGGCCATGAACTTGGCATCCACCAGCAACTCACGATGCAGGGGAATGTTGGTGTTGATACCTTCCACTACCGTCTCGGCCAACGCCGTGCGCATGCGGGCCATGGCCTGCTCGCGCGTGTCACCGTGGGCAATGATCTTGCCGACCATGGAGTCGTAGTTGGGCGGCACAAAGTAGTTGGTGTACACATGCGAATCCACACGGATACCAGGACCACCAGGCGCGTGCCACATCGTCACGCGTCCCGGAGACGGAATGAACTTGTAGGGATCTTCGGCATTGACCCGGCACTCGATGGCGTGCCCGCGCATCACGATGTCCTTCTGGGTGAAAGGCAACTTCTCACCGGCGGCCACCATGATCTGGGTCTTGACGATGTCCACACCGGTCACCATCTCGGTCACCGGATGCTCCACCTGCACGCGGGTGTTCATCTCGATGAAATAGAACTCTCCGTCTTCATACAGGAATTCGAACGTACCGGCTCCGCGGTAGCCAATCTTCTTGCAGGCGGCCACGCAACGCTCGCCAATGCGTTCAATCAGCTTGCGATTGATTCCCGGTGCGGGAGACTCTTCCAGCACCTTCTGGTGACGCCGTTGCATGGAACAGTCGCGCTCACCCAGATACACTGCGTTCTTGTACTTGTCGGCGATGATCTGGATTTCCACATGGCGCGGATTCTGGAGGAACTTCTCCATATAGACCGCGGGATTGCCGAACGCCGCGCCGGCCTCAGCCTTGGTCATCTGCACCGCATTGATCAACGCCGCCTCGGTATGGACGACACGCATGCCACGTCCGCCGCCGCCGCCAGCAGCCTTGATGATGACCGGGTAGCCAACGGCCTTGGCCACACGACGAATGGTTGCCGGGTCATCCGGCAGTTCACCCTCTGAACCGGGCACGCAAGGCACACCGGCACGGATCATGGCCTGCTTGGCAGATACCTTGTCACCCATGATCCGGATGGATTCCGGTGTGGGGCCGATGAATTGGAAGCCACTCTTTTCCACACGCTCGGCAAAATCGGCGTTTTCACTCAAGAACCCGTAGCCTGGGTGGATCGCCTCGGCGTCCGTCACTTCCGCAGCGGAGATGATGGCCGGCATGTTGAGGTAGCTCTGTGCCGAAGCCGCAGGCCCAATACACACGGCCTCTTCCGCCAGCTTGACGTATTTGGCTTCCCGATCCGCCTCGGAATAGACCATCACAGCCTTGACCCCCAGCTCGCGGCAGGCCCGCTGAATTCGCAAGGCTATCTCGCCACGATTGGCGATCAGTATTTTTTTGAACATGGGCTTGGCGCTTATTCGATGATGAACAGTGGCTGGCCGTATTCGACCGCTTGCCCGTTCTCGCACAGAATCTTGGTAACGGTCCCCGATTTGTCGGCCTCAATTTCATTGAGGATCTTCATGGCTTCAATAATGCAGATGGTTTCGCCTTCCTTGATGCTGTCACCAACCTCCACAAAAGGTTTGGCGCCAGGCGAGGAAGCACGGTAGAAGGTCCCGACCATGGGAGATTTGACGGCATGACCGGCAGCAACCTCTTCAACCACGGGCGCTACGGGAGCAGCCACAGGTGCGGCAACTGGCGCTGGAGCGGATTGAACCTGATGGTAGACCGGTTGGCCGTAACCCTGAGCCAGAGCCCCGCCTCCCTTCACGATGCGCACCTTGCCTTCGGCCTCGGTAATTTCCAGCTCCGAAACATTGGAATCAGACACGAGGTCGATCAGAGTTTTGAGTTTGCGTAAGTCCATGGAGTCTCCAACAACGTTCAGTAACAGGGGCCGTAATTTACAGCAAAATTACCGCAATTTTCGGCAATTTTATTTATTTGTCGTCAATTCAAGGTTAAATACTTGTATGACACGCCGCGGACAAGCATGCAATGTCCGGGCAAAAGACGCGGAGCGGGGCTATTTTAACTGAGCCCAGAGGTTCAGATCATCCGGCCGCAGACGGCCCAGTTTGCGTTGCACCACAACGCCCTGTGCATCCAAGGCCACGGAGAACGGCAAGGATCCTGAGGGGTTTCCCAACTGGCGTGCCAGCCCAGCACCGGTGGCCGCGACCAACCCCACAGGAAAATCCAGTGGAAGTTTTTGCAGAAATCCTTGCACGGCATCGGGTCTGTCGACCGCAAGGCCGACGACTTGCCAGCCATTGGACCGGTTTTTCCGGTAGAAGTCATTGATCAGTGGCAACTCTTCAATACAGGGTGGACACCAGGTTGCCCAGAAGTTGACCAACAACGGCTTGCCACGGAACTCCTGCAAGCGCAGAACGCCTCCTTGTGGCCTGTCCCATTGCAGCTCCCAAAAGTCGGGTACCACCTGCACAACATCCCCGGAACTGTCGCTTGCCTGATTTTTCCACCACGCCAAGCCGCCGCCGCCCAATGCCGCCAGCACGCCGGCAGCCACCAGCAAGCCACGTCGAGATGGGTGCGACGCGGGTTCGTCAGCTGTACCGGGGGTTGAATTTGCTTCCGTCATAGCCGTCCATCATGCAACAAATTGCGCAAGGCCGCTGCATCCCCACGGGGCTTGCGGCCGCGGGCATCCGGTTTCAAGGCACCACGCATGTCGTCCAAATCGTAGACAAGCAGGTGCACCCCCACGTGCGCCTCCAGGGCAGGACATGCCACTTGCACACTGAGCGCATCCACCATCTCACCGTGAAAGCCGGGAACCGAGTGGACTTCAAAGCGCACGCCCATATCAATGAGCGATATCTCTGCCGACTTGGAGTCGTCACAGAAAAGCTGGATGTAAATATCCGACAGGCGTGTGGCCGTCCCGCGCCACACGGCGCCCCCCAGATGGGGTCTGTACGTATGCATCTTCTCCAACCAAGTTAGCGCCAACTCACGCAATGAGCGCAATTCTGCCGGCTGTGTATCGGCGCAGAAGATGGCTATGTACTCTTCTACCGCCAGTTCGATGGCATCGTTGTCCGGCAGCGCCGTGCGTCCTGGCAGACCCATTTGCTTGACTGCGCGGCGCTTGGCAGCGCCATATTCCAAGCCCTCTTCCACCACCATGCGGGCGGCGGTCGATGCAATTTCTTCTTTGACGGAGTCCATATCGGCATTGTGCACAATAGCCCTATGCACATTCATATTCTGGGTATCTGTGGCACTTTCATGGGCGGTCTGGCCGCTCTGGCACGCGAAGCGGGGCATCGCGTTACTGGTTGCGATGCGGGTGTGTATCCACCCATGAGCGACCAATTGCGGGCTTTGGGCATCGACCTGGTGGAAGGTTTTGGCGCCGACCAGATGGCACTCAAACCCGACATGTTTGTAGTCGGCAATGTGGTCAGCCGCGCGCGCCTTGACAATGGCGAGCCCAAATTTCCCTTGATGGAAGCCATTCTGGATGCAGGCGCGCCCTACACCAGTGGCCCGCAATGGCTGGCCGAACACGTGCTGCAAGGCCGACATGTGCTGGCCATTGCCGGCACCCACGGGAAGACCACCACCACGGCCATGCTGAGCTGGGTCTTGCAGAGCGCAGGCCTGGAGCCGGGCTTTCTGGTGGGCGGCGTCCCCATGAACTTCGGCGTCTCCGCCCAACTGGGCAAAGGCAAGTGCTTTGTGATCGAAGCCGATGAGTACGACACAGCCTTCTTTGACAAGCGCAGCAAGTTCGTCCACTACCGTCCGCGCACCGCGATCCTGAACAATCTGGAGTTCGACCACGCCGACATTTTTGACAACCTGGCAGCCATTGAACGCCAGTTCCACCACCTGCTGCGTACTGTGCCCTCCAGCGGGCGGGTGGTAGTCAACGGTCTGGAAGAAAGTCTGGCGCGCGTATTGCACCAGGGCTGCTGGAGCGAAGTGCGCAGCTTTGGCGCCGCAGTGAGTGACTTCACGGCGCAAGGCGAACCCCATGACTTCGACGTGCTGCTCCGCGACAAACCGGTGGCCCACGTGCGCTGGAATCTGGGCGGCGTTCACAACCAGCTCAATGCGCTGGCCGCGATCGCGGCCGCCGAACACGTAGGCGTGAGTCCGCAACAGGCAGCGGTGGCCTTGGGGACCTTCGAGAACGTCAAACGCCGCATGGAAGTGCGGGCACAGGTCACACTGAACGGCAGCAGTAACTCAGCACCCGTCACCATTTACGACGACTTTGCCCACCACCCAACCGCCATCCGCACAACGGTGAACGGCTTGCGCCGCAAGGTCGGCAAAGCACGCATCCTGGCCGTATTTGAGCCTCGCAGCAATACCATGAAGCTGGGCGCCATGAAGGCCCAGCTACCCTGGAGTCTGGAAGAAGCGGACCTGGCCTTTTGCCACAGTGGCGGCCTGGGTTGGGACGCAACTGAAGCGCTCAGCTCCATGGGCCAGCGCGCCTTTGTGGCCGACACGGTGGACGGAATTGTGGCGCTGGTTGTAGCCCATGCCCAACCCGGCGACCACATTCTGTGCATGAGCAATGGCGGCTTCGGCGGCATCCATGCGAAGCTGGAACTGGCCCTGCGCCAGCGCTAGAACCAACTCAATACGTCACAGTCAGACTGTCTGCGTCTACCTGCAGGCTTTTCTTGCCCAACACCGCCGTAGCCGCAGCGGCAAACTGGGCACCCCATTGGGCATCGGCAAAGCGCACGACACCTGCCTCGCGGGCAACCACGACCACCTTGTCGGCCAGCAACACCTTACCGGAAGCGCGCAAGGGCTCGCACTCCAAGGCCACGAACTGATCGTCCAGCCACTTGCGCGCCAGGTCATTGGCCATGGGCTCCTTGCCATCCATGGCGAACGAAAAGCTCTGTCCGCCCACGGTCACGTTCACTTCGTTGCGCATTGGTGCTCCTGTGTCTTGTTGATGGCAGAAGATTAACGCAAATGAATTGTCGCCACGCTGACAAAAGGCAAGCGTGGCGACTCCATGGCAAACTGACTAGCGACGACGTGCCTTCACGGCAGCAGACAAGACCTCCAGAGACTCCAGAGAATCATCCCAGCCCAGGCAGGCGTCGGTAATGCTCTTGCCGTACTCCAACTTGGCCGAGTCGTCCTTGCCCGGTGTGAATTTCTGCGCACCAGCGTGCAAGTGGCTTTCCACCATCACGCCAAAGACGCTGTGCGAGCCCGCGGCAATTTGCGATGCAATGTCGCGCGCCACGACCAGTTGCCGCTCATGCTGCTTGCTGCTGTTGGCGTGGCTGCAGTCCACCATCAAAGTCGCAGGCAGCTTGGCCTTCTCCAAGTCGGCGCAGGCGGCCGCCACGCTTTCTGCGTCATAGTTTGGTGACTTGCCGCCGCGCAGGATGACGTGGCAATCCTTGTTGCCCTTGGTCTGCACAATCGCCACCTGTCCGTTCTTGTGCACCGACAGGAAGTGGTGCCCGCCTGCTGCAGCCTGGATGGCATCGGTAGCGATCTTGATATTGCCATCCGTTCCATTCTTGAAACCGATGGGCGCAGACAGACCCGAGGCCAGTTCGCGGTGCACCTGGCTTTCGGTGGTACGTGCGCCAATGGCGCCCCAGGAAATCAAGTCGCCCAGGTACTGCGGCGAGATCACATCCAGGAACTCGCTGCCAGCCGGCAAACCCATGCGATTGATTTCGATGAGCAACTGGCGCGCAATGCGCAGGCCCTCATCAATGCGGAAGCTCTCATCCAGGTAGGGGTCATTGATCAGCCCCTTCCAGCCCACCGTGGTGCGTGGCTTTTCGAAGTACACGCGCATGACGATTTCCAGCGTGTCGGCATATTTCAGGCGCTGCTCTTTCAGACGTCGGGCGTATTCCAGTGCCGCCGATGGATCGTGGATGGAACACGGCCCGATGATCACTAGCAGGCGGTCATCCTTGCCGGCCATGATGTTGTGGATGGTGTGGCGCGTGTCGGAAATCAGCTTTTCAACAGGTGTGCCCTGGATCGGGAAGAAGCGGACCAGATGCTCGGGAGGTGGCAACACGGTAATGTCCTTGATGCGTTCGTCGTCGGTAATGCCAGTGCGGTCGGCGCTGGTATGGGCTTTGGTAGTCATGGCGATTTCCTGGTTAAAACAAAAATGCACATAAAAAAACCGCCGGGGGTGCCGGCGGTTTTTGGAAGATTCGGGACCTTTTCTACAGGTACGCTCAGATCTCTCTACCGCCGCAGGCGCTTGAGAACCAAAAGTAGCTAAAGAAGAAAGTTGCTGAATGCATGGTTGGCAATGTAGCACAAGTTTTTGACAGCGCCCATTCAGGCTACAAAGTAGCGCCAAAGTCCGTAGGCAACAAAGCCGCTGAGAATGGCACCCAGGGTATGCCGGCTGATCAACGCAACCAGCGTGGCGACGATGGTGCCCGGCAGATAGGCGTTGTGCAGTGACACATCCACCACGCCCTGGGGTGCCAACGCCATGGGCGTGATCAGTGCCGTCAGAACCGCCGCAGGCACATACCGCAAGGCACGCTCCAACCATGAAGGGAACGCCAGCCCATGGCCAAACACCAGAAAGCTCAGACGTATGCCGTAGGTCACCACCACCATGCCCAGCAAAGTCCATAGCCAATCGGTGTTCATGCCGCGGGCCTCTTGTCTTCTGCAGGCGCAACGCGTGCAGCCCATACTTCCATGGCGACGCCTGCGGCAACGCCCGCAACAGCTGCCAGCATCAGGCCCAGCTTGTAAGGCAGTCCGCGCGCCAGCATGGCCACTACGCCCGCCACCAGAGCGGCCATCAGAATGGGCCGCTCCCGCAATTGCAGCGCCACAATGGCGGCAAAGGTCGCCACCATGGCAAAGTCCAGCCCCAGGCTTGCCAGCCCCGGCACGCTCTGTCCCAGCAGCACCCCCACCGTGGTCCACACCAGCCAGTTGACGTACATGGACAGCGAAGAGCCCAACCAGTAGTAGGCGCCATCTTTCACGTCGACGTGATGGCGCAACTGGTTTTCCACCACGGCAAAAGTTTCATCGGTAAGCCAGAAGGACAGCGCCCAGCGCCAGCGCGCAGGAAGTGTGCGCGCATAGGGCAGCAATGTGGCGCTGTAGAGCGCATGGCGCAAGTTGACGACAAACGTGGTCAGCCAGATCACCGGCAACGCCGTACCGCTGCCAATCAGGCTCACGGCCACAAACTGGGACGAACCGCCAAACACCAGTGCCGACATGCCCAGGGTCATCCACACCGGAAGGCCGGAGCCGATCGCCAATGCACCGAATATCACCCCGAAAGGCGCCGCACCCACCAGCATCGGAAAGGTGTCACGCGCACCGGCTACGAATGGACGCAAAGGCAGCAACCTGTCAGGCCGTGCCGCCCACGGTCAGACCGTCGATGCGCAGCGTGGGCTGACCCACGCCTACCGGCACACTTTGGCCTTCCTTGCCGCAGGTACCCACTCCGCTGTCGAGCTTCATGTCCGAGCCAATCATGGTGACGCGCGTCAGCGCATCCGGCCCGTTGCCCACGATGGTGGCGCCCTTGACGGGGTAGAGGATCTTGCCGTTCTCCACCCAATAGGCCTCACTGGCAGAGAACACAAATTTGCCGGACGTGATGTCCACCTGACCACCACCGAAATTGGTGGCATACAGGCCCTTCTTGATGCTGGCCACGATTTCCTCGGGGGCCTTGTCGCCGCCCAGCATGTAGGTGTTGGTCATGCGCGGCATGGGCACGTGCGCATAGCTCTCGCGGCGGCCATTGCCTGTGGGTTTGACACCCATCAGGCGGGCATTCATGGAATCCTGGATATAGCCCTTAAGAATGCCGTCTTCGATCAGCACATTGCGCTGGCTGGCATTGCCCTCGTCATCCACATTGAGCGAACCGCGGCGGTCGGCAATAGTTCCGTCGTCCAGCACGGTCACGCCCTTGGCCGCCACGCGCTGGCCGATACGGCCACTGAATGCGCTGGAACCCTTGCGATTGAAGTCGCCTTCCAACCCGTGGCCAATGGCTTCATGCAACAGGATGCCGGGCCAGCCGGAACCCAGCACCACCGTCATTTCGCCTGCGGGGGCGGGGCGCGCATCGAGATTGGTCAGTGCCGCATGCACGGCCTGGTTGACGTATTCCTCGATCTGCGCGTCGGTGAAATAGGCCAGCCCGAAACGGCCGCCACCACCACTGGAGCCAACTTCGCGTCGGCCTTTTTGCTCTGCAATGACCGTCACCGACAACCGCACCAAAGGACGCACATCCGCCGCCAACGTGCCATCGGCGCGGGCCACCAGCACCACGTCGTACTCGGCCGCCAGACCGGCCATGACCTGCGCCACGCGCGGATCCTTGGCACGCGCCAGGCGCTCCACCTTGCCCAGCAGCTCGACCTTGGTGGTGCTGTCCAGCGTGGAGATCGGGTCCACTGCCGTATAGAGACTGCGCGCACCGGCGATCTTGTTCGCCGAGGCCTTCACACGCGCTGACTTGGCTGCACTGGAGATGGTGCGCACAGTGCGTGCGGCATCCAGCAACGACGCCTCGGAAATATCATCGGAATAGGCAAAGGCCGTCTTCTCGCCACTCACCGCGCGCACGCCCACGCCCTGGTCGATGCTGAAGGAGCCGGTCTTGACGATGCCTTCCTCCAGGCTCCAGCCTTCGGAGCGGGTGTATTGGAAATACAGGTCCGCTTCGTCGACCTTGTGCGCCTTGATTTCGTTGAGCGCGCGGGTCAGATGGGATTCATCCAGGCCAAACGGCGTGAGCAACAGGGACTTGGCCGTGGCCAGGCGTTCGATGGTGGGTTCGCGAGAGATCATTGGGCCATTTTAGGCGCCACGGTTGGAGTGTGGCGGTTTATGGTTCAAGACCTTATTGTTGGGGAGCCCTGTTGGGAGTTGGTGAGGCATTTCCCTCGGGAGCTTTGGCATCCCCAAAAAATCAGGACTGCACCAACCGCTTCGAATTGGCAATCGACATCAGAATGCCCAACGCCAGCCCCAGCGTCACCATCGCAGTACCGCCGTAGCTGATGAACGGCAAAGGCACGCCCACCACCGGCAGGATGCCGCTGACCATGCCCATGTTCACAAAGGCGTAGGTAAAGAAGATCATGGTCACGCTGCCCGCGAGCAGGCGGGCGAACAGTGTGGGGGCTTCCAGCGCAATGGCTAGGCCGCGCAACACCAGGAAGATGAAGGATGCGATCAGGCACAGATTGCCCAGCAGGCCGAACTCTTCCGAGAAGGCGGCGAAGATGAAGTCGGTGGTGCGCTCGGGGATGAATTCCAGATGGGTTTGCGTGCCCTGCATGAAGCCCATGCCGAAAACGCCGCCCGAGCCGATGGCAATCATGCCCTGGATGATGTGGAATCCCTTGCCCAACGGGTCCCGCGTGGGGTCCAGCAGGGTGCAGATACGTTGCTGCTGGTAGTCGTGCAGCACCGGCCAACGCATGCCATCGGCGCACAGTGTGGGCTCGAAGATCACCAGCAGAGCCACGCCTATCAGGCCCAACACAATGGGCGGGACGATCAGCTTCCAGCTCATGCCGGCAAAGAAGATCACCGACATCCCCGCCGTCAGGATCAGCAACGCAGTACCCAGATCGGGCTGCTTGATGATCAGCGCCACCGGCACAGCCAGCAGAACTGTAGCCACTGCAAAGTCCAGCGGGCGCAACTGGCCCTCGCGCTTCTGGAACCACCAGGACAGCATCAGCGGCATGGCGATCTTGAGAATTTCGCTAGGCTGGATGGTCACGCCCACGTTGATCCACCGCTTGGCCCCTTTCTTGGTGATGCCGAAGATAGCGACTGCAATGAGCAGCGCGACCCCCACCGTGTACAGTGGCACGGCCAGCGCCATCAACCGCTGGGGCGGAATCTGGGCCACGACAAACATGAGGCCGGCCGCAATCAGCATATTGCGTGCATGGTCCTCGAAGCGGGTGCCATGGTCCCAGCCGGAGGAATACATGGTGAGCAAACCGGCGCAGGCCAGCAGAAAGACCGCAAACGCCAGCGGGCCGTCAAAGCCTGCAAACCAGGGCGCAATGCGCTGGCGCAGGGACGGCTGAGAAAATGTGGATGACATGAGCCCAATTATCCCGCCAAGCGAACAAACCACCGCCATCACATGACCACCACCCACCTGCTATACCTGCACGGCTTTCGCTCCTCCCCACAATCGGCCAAGGCGCAGCAGACATTTGCTGCAGTACAAAGGCTCCACCCCGAGATCGTCTGGTGGTGCCCCCAGCTTCCCCCATCGCCGCACGAAGCCATGGAAATGGTCATGCAAGGCATCGCAGACTGGCCGCTGGAGAGCATGGCCGTCGTGGGATCATCCCTGGGCGGCTTCTATGCCACCTGGATTGCCGAGCGCACCGGCTGCCGAGCGGTGCTGCTCAATCCGGCGGTAGACCCGGCGCGGGACCTGGCCGCCTACATCGGCGAGCAGACGCACTGGCACGATCCACAGGAAAGCTTCTACTTCCAACCTGAGTACGTGCAGGAGTTGCGCGATCTGGTCTGCGGGCCGCTGGGCCGACCGCGCAACTACTTCTGCATCATTGCCAAGGGCGACGAGGTGCTGGACTGGCGCGAAATGCATGCGCGCTATGCAGCGTGCAAAGTGCTTCTGCTCGAAGGCGGCAACCACGCCATCTCCGACTATGAGAGCCACCTGCCCACGGTCATGGCCCATATCACCGGGGACTGAAGACAAATACAGGGACAATCCCCCCATGTTTTTATTGTTTGAAGAAGCCGGAAAGTTCATGGCCGGTCGGGTGCTGTCGGAGGCTGAGTCCTCTGCGCAGGTGGAGTTGGATAGTGGCAAACGGGTCAAGGTCAAGGCCGCCAACATGTTGATCCGGTTTGAAAAGCCCGCGCCGGCGGCCTTTGTGCAGGCCGCACAAAAACAGGCCGAAGGCATTGAGCTGGAAATGGCCTGGGAATTCGCGCCAGAAGAGGAATTTGGCTTCGCCGATCTGGCGCGCGACTACTTCTCGGCCAACGCCAGCATCGAGCAGCAGGCTGGAATGCTGTTCAAGCTGTTTGAGGCGCCGCACTACTTCCGCCGCGCCGGCAAGGGCCGCTTCAAGCGTGCGCCGGCCGACATCATTGCCCAGGCTCTGGCCGCCATCGAAAAGAAGCGGCAGATTGCCGAGCAGATCACCGCCTGGGCCGGCGAGCTGGGCCAGGGCGCTTGCCCGGAGCCCATCAGGGAGCAGCTCTACAAGATCCTGTTCAAGCCCGACAAGAACGCCGCCGAGTACAAGGCCGTGGTCGAGGCCTCGCGCGCCACGCATACCGCACCGCTGGAACTGCTGCAAAAGGCCGGCGCCATCCACTCGCCCTACCTCTTCCACTGGAAGCGCTTCCTGCTGGAGAACTTCCCCAAGGGCCATGGTTTTCCCGCCGTCACCGCGCCGGCCATTGCCGACGAGCTGCCGCTGGCCCCGGTACAGGCCTACTCAATCGACGACTCCCAAACTACCGAAATCGACGATGCCCTCTCCCTGCAAGGGCTGGGCAGCGGCACGGTCACCGTGGGCATCCACATCGCAGCGCCCGGCCTGGCTGTGCTGCCGGGCAGCCCGGTGGACCAATTGGGGCGTGCGCGCCTGTCCACGGTCTACATGCCGGGCTACAAGATCACCATGCTGCCCGACGATGTGGTGCAGATCTACACCTTGCAGGAGGGCCGTGCCTGCCCCGCCGTCTCGCTGTATGTGACGCTGGACGAAGCCACGCTGGACATCAAGAGCAGCGAAACCCGGCTGGAGCGCGTACCCATTGCCCGCAACCTGCGCCACGACCAGCTCGATGCCATCGTGACCGAGCCCTGGTTGCTGGACCCGGCGTTCAACCATGACAGTGAGCCGCAGTCGATGACGGAACTGCGTACGGAACTGGCCTTCCTCTACCGCATGGCCAAGGATCTCAAGGCCAAGCGCGAAATGGTGCGCGGCAAACCCGAAACCTTCAACCGCCCGGACTACAACTTCCGACTGGTGGGCAATGACGGCGCCGAACCCACCGGGGAAGAGACGGTGCAGATCAGTGTGCGCCAGCGTGGCGCGCCGCTGGACCTGATCGTGGCCGAGGCCATGATCCTGGCCAACAGCACCTGGGGCAGCTGGATGGCCGAGCTGGGCGTGCCCGCCATCTACCGCAGCCAGGCCTCGCTGGCGCCCGGCGTCAAGGTGCGCATGGGCACCAAGGCTTTGCCGCACGCGGGCATAGGCGTCAAGAGCTACGCCTGGAGCACATCGCCGCTGCGTCGCTATACCGACCTGGTCAACCAGTGGCAGATCATTGCCTGCGCGCGCCACGGCAAGACGGCTGCGCTGGCAGCACCGTTCAAGCCCAAGGATGCCGACCTGTTCTCCATCATCAGCAGTTTTGACGCGGCCTACAGCGCCTACAACGGCTACCAGGGCGCAATGGAGCGCTTCTGGACACTGCGCTATGTGCAGCTACACGGTCTGACCGAGCTGACCGCATCGCTGTTCAAGGAGAACATGGTGCGGGCCGACGAGCTTCCGCTGGTGCTGCCGGTGCTGGGTGCGCAAGGCTTGCCGCGCGGCGCCAAACTGCGCATCAAGCTGGGAGAAATCGACCTGATCACCCTGGACGTGCATGGCACCGTGCTGGAGCGGCTGGACACCGTGGTTGCCGATGAAACGGCGCAAGCCACCGAGGAAGACGACGAAGAAGTGGCCGGCCCGATCGCCATTGCGGTAGATGTGAGCGACAGCGCGGAAGGTTCTAACGATAATCCTGCCTAGTGATTCTTTCCAAATACAGCACTTTGCAGTTGGCCCTGGGTGCATCGCTTGCGGTGCACGGGGTGCTGCTTTCGGTGCGATTTGTGGACCCGGAGTCGTTCCGACGGGTGTTTGAGGACACGCCGCTGGAAGTCATTCTGGTCAACGCCCGTACCAACGAGAAGAGTGACAAGGCCAAGGCCATCGCCCAAGCCAGCCTGGCCGGTGGCGGCGATGCCGAAAAAGGCCGCGCCACCAGCCCGCTGCCGCCAGCCCCTCTGACCGACACCGGCGAGACCCTGGAAATGGTCAATGCCAGCAAGCTGCAAAGCCTGCAGGAGCAGCAAAGCGTGCTGCTGTCCACGGTGCAGGAACAGATTGCCCGACTGCCCCAACCCGAACCCAAGGAACTGAGCAACAAGACCGAAGCGCAGCAGCGCGAGGAAAAGCGCAAGCAGCTGCTCAACCTGCTGGCCGAGATCGAACGGCGCATCAACAGTGAAAACTCGCGACCCAAGAAGCGCTATATCAGCCCTTCCACCCGCGAGGAAGTCTATGCCGTGTACTACGACACGCTGCGCCGCACGATCGAAGACCGCGGCACCGAAAACTTCCCGGCCTTCAACGGGAAGAAGCTCTATGGCGAACTGACCATGATTGTGACTGTCAACTTTGATGGCCGCGTACTCGGCACCGAAGTGGTGGAGAGCTCGGGCAGCAGCCTGCTGGACCGCCGCGCGGCTGCCATTGCGCGTGCTGCCGGGCCTTTTGGCCCCTTCACACCGGCCATGCGCAAGCAGGCCGACCAGATTCTGGTGGTATCGCGCTTCAAGTTCACCCGCGACGAAACCCTGCAAGCACGGGTCAGCTCGGCACCATGAGGGCGGCGGGACGTTGGCTGGGTCTGGTGGCCCTCTGTTTGCTGTGTCTGCAAATTTTCTTCATAGGCCGTATCGCCGTGATGGTGGTGGTGGACCCGCAATCCACCGCGTTCCAGCGCTCCGAAGCCTGGCGCATTGCCGGGACCAAGGGTGCCTTGCCCTGGGCCCAGACCTGGGTTCCGTACGCGCAACTGTCGGACAACCTCAAACGTGCAGTGATCGCATCCGAAGACGATGGCTTTACCAGCCACGATGGTGTGGACTGGGATGCGCTGGAAAAAGCCTGGGCCAAGAACAGCAAGGCCGAGCAGCGCGCCGAGCTCAAGGGCAGCAGCAAACCTCCCAAGGTGGTGGGCGGCTCCACCATCTCGCAGCAGTTGGCCAAGAACCTGTTCCTCTCGGGTGAGCGCACCCTGTTTCGCAAAGCCCAGGAATTCGTGCTCACCATGGCGCTGGAGACCCTGCTGGGCAAACAACGCATTCTGGAGATCTACCTCAACAGCGTGGAATGGGGCGAAGGCGTCTTTGGTGCCGAGGCCGCTGCCCAGCATTACTTCCGCAAGCCCGCTTCCAAACTCACAGCCTACGAGGCCGCCCGCCTGGTGGTGATGCTGCCGCGTCCCAAGTACTTCGAAAAGATGTCCAACTCCGCCTATCTGTCGGGCCGCGCCAGCGTCATCACGGGGCGCATGGCGGATGCCCGTCTGCCCTGACTTGCCGGTGCATTGGTACCTGCGCCTGCATCTGTATCATGGCCGCCATGCTGGCTAAGTTGATGGGCTATTTTTTGCTGGGCCTGGTTCGGTTGCTGACCGGCTCCCAGGCGCGCTGGTATGGATGTCCGCCCAAGGCCGAACAGCGCATCTACTTTGCCAACCACCAGAGCCATGCCGACCTGGTGATGATCTGGGCGGCGTTGCCCGAGGAACTGCGCCATGTGACCCGCGCCATTGCGGCGCGCGACTACTGGACCAAGACTCCCTTCAGGCATTGGCTGACCTCTGCCGTGTTCAATGTCATCTATGTGTCACGCGAGCGCACGGCGGACGAAGACCCGCTGGAGCCGCTGATCGAAGCGTTGGGCCGCGGCGACTCCATCATCCTGTTTCCAGAAGGAACGCGCGGCCACCAGGGATTGCCACAGGCCTTCAAGGCGGGCCTGTACAACCTGGCTGCCAAGTTTCCGCAAGCGGTACTGGTGCCCGCCTGGATCAACAACGTGCAGCACGTGCTCCCCAAGGGCGAAGTGGTGCCGGTGCCGGTGCTGTGCTCGGTCACCTTCGGTGCCCCCTTGCATCTGGAGCCTGGCGAGGATAGGCGAGCCTTCCTGGACCGCGCCCGCAATGCCGTGATCGCCCTGCGCGACGTCTGAATTCCAAGCCATGTATTTCTACCTGAAGAACCTGTCCCCCACCCAGCAGATAGGCGCCCTGTTTGTGCTGGTATTCGGCCTGCTGCTGGCAGCGAGCATCACCGCGTTTTCGTTCACCATCCGCGAGTTTGCCGACGAGACCGAGGCCGAAAACCGGCGCGCGCAGCTGCGCAGCATCAACGGCATCATCCGCACCAGTTGGTTCATGGTGGTGGTGTTCTGGCTGGGCTGGATGATGGGCAATCGCGTGGCGCTCACGCTGTTTGCCCTGGTGTCCTTCTTTGCCCTGCGCGAGTTCCTGACGCTCTCGCCCACACGGCGCGGCGACCACCGCAGCCTAGTGCTGGCGTTTTTTGTCGTGCTCCCCGTCCAGTATTGGCTGGTGGCAGCGGAACACTTCGACATGTTTGCGGTCTTCATTCCGGTGTTCGTCTTTTTGGCGCTGCCGGTAGTCAGCGCGCTTGCCAATGATCCGCAGCATTTCCTGGAGCGCAATGCCAAGCTGCAGTGGGGCATCATGGTCTGCATCTATGGCATGAGCCATGTACCGGCGCTGCTGATGCTGCACTTTCCGGGCTACGACCACCGCAATGCCTTCATGGTGTTCTTTCTGGTCATGGTGGTGCAGGTCTGCATGGTGACCCAGCATCTGATGGGACGCTGGCTGCAACGCAAGCCTGTGGCGCCCGCCATCAGCACCAGCTTCAACTGGCCCAGCTGGTGGATCGGCATCAGCGTGGCCAGCGTGTTTGGTGCAGCGTTGGCAGGTATCACACCGTGGGTGCCGGGCACGGCCTTTGCGTTCTCTTTCATTGCCTGTCTGGCCGGCTCGCTGGGACACTTTGTGATGAAGGCGCTCAAGCGCGACCGCGGCATTCCGAGCTGGGGCAAGGAAGGCCGCGCCGTCACCGGCGCCGGTGGCTTGCTGGACCGGGTGGACGCCCTGTGCTTTGCGGCACCGGTATTCTTTCATTCGGCCCGCTGGTACTTTGATCTGTAGGAACCCATGCGAATACTTGGCATAGACCCGGGCCTGCGCACCACCGGATTCGGCGTGGTGGATGAACACGCGGGGCAATTGCGCTATGTGGCCAGCGGCACCATCAGCACCCAGCACCTGGATACCAGGGCGTTGCCGGAGCGCCTGAAGATCCTGTTCGATGGCATTGGCGAAGTGGTGCAGCGCTACCAGCCGGACTGCTCGGTGGTGGAAATCGTATTCGTGAACGTCAACCCGCAATCCACCCTGCTGCTGGGCCAGGCACGCGGTGCACTGCTGACCGCCTTGGTTTCACAGAACCTGCCAGTGGCGGAATACACCGCCTTGCAGATGAAGCAGGCGGTGGCCGGACATGGCCGTGCCCAGAAGAGTCAGATTCAGGAAATGGTCAAGCGCCTGCTGGGCCTGAGTGGCCTGCCCGGCACCGACGCGGCCGATGCGTTGGGACTGGCCATTACCCATGCCCATGCCGGCAAGGCCATGGCCCGCCTGGCCGCCGCCGATGGCATAGGCGCGGGCAACGCTCTGGCGGGCACAACCAAGAACAAAGCCTCTTACCGGGCGGGGCGTAGCCGATGAAAAGTTACGTACCTGTTCCGAACGAACGTAGCGCAAGCGTGTTTTAGGGTATAGCCTAGGGCTTGTTCTCCAAATCGGTAACCATACTGCAATGCCACAAACGGATAAGAAGAACATGCTCACCGCAAACGACATCTCAGCCCTGATGCGCGCCGACCATGGCGACGCCTTCAGCGTCCTTGGCATGCACGAGCACGACGGCGCCGTCTGGGTCAATGCCATCATGCCCGGCGCCGACAGCGTGGTCGTGCTGGACCGCCAAAGCGGTACGCCCCGCGCCACGCTGCAGCGGATCACGGGCACCGAGGTTTTCAGCGGCGCCATCCCCCAGGCCAAGGAGCGCTTTGAATACCAGTTCCAGGTGGACTGGAAACCAGCTCCCGACCGCACCACGGCTTTGACGCAGGTGCTGGAAGACGCCTACCGCTTCCCCTTTGTGCTGCAGGAAATGGATGTCTGGCTGCTGGGCGAAGGCTCGCACCAGCGCCCTTTTGAAGCCCTGGGCGCGCACTTGACGCAGATGCTGGGCGTGGATGGCGTGCGCTTTGCCGTCTGGGCGCCCAATGCCAAACGGGTCTCCGTGGTAGGCCGCTTCAACCAGTGGGACGGCAGACGCCACCCCATGCGGCTGCGCCGGGAGTGTGGCGTGTGGGAGATCTTCATCCCAGGTCTGGCGCAGGGCGACCTCTACAAGTTCGAAATCCTGGGTGCCGACGGCGGCATCGCACTCAAGGCCGACCCCTACGCCTTTCTGTCACAGATGCGTCCCGACAATGCCAGCGTGGTCTACCCGCTGCTGCCGCGCCGCCCCATGCGCGAAGACCGCGCCCAGGCCAACCAGTTTGAAAAGCCCATGAGCATCTACGAGGTGCATCTGGGCTCCTGGCGCAAGGCCGACGGCTGGCGCTGGCTGAACTACCGCGAGCTCGCCCAGACCCTGGTTCCCTACGCCAAGGAGATGGGCTTCACCCACTTGGAATTGCTGCCAGTGAGCGAACACCCGTTTGACGGTTCCTGGGGCTACCAGCCATTGGGCCTGTTTGCGCCCACGGCGCGGTTTGGCACGCCCGAAGAGTTCCGCGACTTTGTCGATGCGGCGCACGATGCCGGCCTGGGCGTCATCCTGGATTGGGTGCCTGCGCACTTCCCCAGCGACGCCCACGGCTTGGCCAATTTTGACGGCACCCACCTGTACGAATACGCCGACCCGCGTGAGGGCTTCCACCAGGACTGGAACACGCTGATCTACAACTTCGGCCGCACCGAGGTACGCAACTACCTGGTGGGCAATGCGCTCTACTGGCTGGAGCGCTTTGGCATCGACGGCCTGCGCGTGGATGCGGTGGCCTCCATGCTGTACCGCGACTACAGCCGCGCCGAGGGCCAGTGGATTCCCAACAAGCACGGCGGGCGCGAGAACCTGGAAGCCATGGAATTCCTGCGCCGCATGAACTTCATTGTCGGCACCGAGCGGCCTGGCGCCATCACCCTGGCCGAAGAGTCCACCGCCTTCCCCGGCGTGAGCCGCCCACCCAGCCCGGACCTGCAAAGCGGCGGCCTGGGCTTTCACTACAAGTGGAACATGGGCTGGATGCACGACGCCCTGCAATACGCCGCCTACGACCCGGTCTACCGCAAGCACCATCAGAACAAGCTCACCTTCGGGCTGATGTACGCCTTCACCGAGAACTTCGTGCTACCGCTCTCGCACGACGAGGTGGTGCATGGCAAGAAATCCCTGCTGGGTAAGATGCCAGGCGACCCGTGGCAGCAGTTCGCCAACCTGCGCGCACTCTATGGCTTCATGTGGGGCTACCCGGGCAAGAAGCTGCTCTTCATGGGATGCGAACTGGCCCAACCCACCGAATGGTCGGACACTGGCAGTCTGCCCTGGCATCTGGAAACCGAGCCCACGCACAACGGTGTGCAACGCCTGGTGCGTGACCTCAACCGCGTCTACCAGGCCTATCCCGCCCTGCACCAGCAGGACGTCAAACCGGGTGGCTTTGAATGGATTTCGCATGACGATGCGGCGCAGAGCATTGTGTCATTCACCCGCTGGGGTGAGGACGGCAGTTGCGCGGTGGTGGTGTGCAACTTCACGCCAGTGCCGCGCTACGACTACCGCCTGGGTGTACCGCGCGGCGGCGAATGGACCGAGCGCATCAATTCCGACCAGACCGTGTACGGCGGCAGCGGCATCACCAACAATGCGCTGTACAGTGAGCAGGTCAGCGCACACAACCTGCCCCAATCCATTGTCATGACGCTTCCACCGTTGGCCACCCTGATCCTCACTCCCACCTGAAAGCTGCGGCGGACATGACGCTACAACATGGACACTTCCGCACGTTGGGCGCCACACTGCAATCAAACGGTGTGAACTTTGCGCTGGCCGCGCCCAACGCCACCGCCGTCGATCTCTGCCTGTTTGATGCTGCGGGTCTGGTGGAGACGGCCCGCCTGCCCATGCCCGCGCAAACCGATGGCATCTGGCACGGCTTCCTGCCGGACGCCCGGGCCGGACTGGTCTATGGCTGGCGTGTGCACGGCCCCTGGCAACCGCAGGTGGGTCACCGCTTCAATCCGGCCAAGGTGTTGCTGGACCCGTATGCCCGCGAAGTCGTTGGCAGCTACCAGGGGCAGGACATCCATCTGGGGCATGACGCCCAGCACCCGGGCCAACCCGATCCAAGGGACAACGCCCGTGACGCCCTCAAGGCCCGCGTGGTGGAAGACCTGCCGTCGCCAAGACCCGGCGCGCAAGTCGACCCGGCACGGCGGGTGATCTATGAGTTGCACATCAAGGGCTTTACCGCGCTGCATCCGGAGGTCCCAGAGCCGCTGCGAGGCACCTACGCGGGTCTGGCCCATCCGGCCGCCATCCGTCACCTGAAGACACTGGGCATCACCACCGTCTGCCTGATGCCCATCGCGCAGCGCGCCGACGAAGTCCGTCTGCTGCGCATGGGGCTGTCCAACTACTGGGGCTACAGCCCGATCGCCTGGAGCGCACCTGAAACACGGTACTGGAGCGGCACCGAAGGCAGCAGCCCGCGCACCGAGTTCTGCACCTTGGTGGATGCACTACACCAGGCGGGGCTGGAAGTGATTCTGGATGTGGTCTACAACCACACAGGCGAAACCGATGAGTTCGGCCCCACCCTGAGCCTGCGCGGCATCGACAACGCCTGCTATTACCACCTGCGCCCGGACAATCCCGCGCAGTACATGAACTGGACCGGCTGCGGCAACTGCGTCAACCTCAACCAGCCACTGGTGCTGCGCACCGTGATGGACAGCCTGCGCCTGTGGGTGCAGGAGTTTGGCGTGGATGGCTTCCGCTTTGACCTGGCGCCGGTGTTGGCACGCAGTGAGCGCGAAACCGATTACCGCTTTGCCCGCCATGCCCCGTTCCTGATGGCGGTAGCGCAGGACCCGGTGCTGTGCGATCGGCTGATGGTGGCCGAACCCTGGGACATAGGCCCGGGCGGCTACCAGCTGGGCGCCTATCCGGCGGGCTGGCTGGAGTGGAACGACCGCTTCCGCGACACCCAGCGTGCCTTCTGGCTGTGCGAGCAGGAGCACCTGGGTGCCCTGGCACTGCGGCTGGCTGGCTCCAGCGATGCATTCCATCCACAGCGGCGCAGCGCCCACAGCAGCGTCAACTTCGTGACGGCGCACGACGGCTTCACCCTGACCGACCTGGTGAGCTACAACGAGCGTCACAACGAAGCCAATGGCGAACACAACCGGGATGGCCATGGCCACAACCTGAGCAACAACTTCGGCATGGAAGGGCCCACGGACGACCCCGCCATCCGCGAACTGCGCCTGCGCCACAAACGAACCTTGCTTGCGGCCACGGTGTTGTCACTGGGTACGCCCATGCTGCTGGCCGGCGACGATATAGGCCATAGCCAGCAGGGCAACAACAATGCCTACTGCCAGGACAACCCGACCACCTGGCTGCACTGGGACCAGGCCGACACTGCGCTGTTCGGCTTTGTGGCACACCTATTGCAAGCGCGCAAGCAGAGACATCTGCTGCAAAGCCGCGCGTGGTGGCAGGCCGACGAGACCCGCCACGCCGTGATTGCACGCTGGACCACGCCCCTTGCCATGCCGCTCAACCACGATCAATGGAATGACCGCCACCACCGCGCGCTGGCCCTGCATCTGTATGCGGGCCAGGGCCACTCGCGCACAGGCGCGTCGCATGCCGACTGCCTGCTGCTGATCAATGCATCGAGCGAAGCCGTGGAGTTCCATTTGCCTGAAGGACAGTGGCTGCGCCACATCGACACCGGCAACGGCGAACACATGGACCGTCCACTGAGTCCGCGCGAAACAGTGCCGGCGGGCAGCCTCTGGCTGGCCAGCACGCAGCCCCTGTTTACACCCTCGTTTCAAACCTGATGAGCAATCCAACATGGCCCTTCTGACTTTGCCTACCACCCCGTTCAGCGACCAGAAACCCGGCACATCGGGCCTTCGCAAAAAGGTCTCGGTATTCCTGCAGAAGAACTATCTGGAGAACTTTGTCCAGTCCCTGTTTGACGTGCTGCCCGAAGCCAAGGGCCAGACGCTGGTGCTGGGTGGGGATGGGCGCTTTCACAACCGCGTGGCGGTGCAGACCATTCTGCGCATGGCTGCAGCCAAAGGTTACGCGCGGGTGCTGGTCGGACAAGGCGGAATCCTCTCCACACCGGCAGTGAGCGCGGTGATTCGCGCCACGGGCGCCAGCGGCGGCATCGTGCTGTCGGCCAGCCACAACCCTGGCGGGCCGGATGGCGACTTCGGCATCAAGTACAACATCGGCAACGGCGGCCCGGCACCCGAGAAGGTGACCGATGCGGTGTTTGCCCGTTCCCGCGAAGTGCAGAGCATCCACATCAGCGACAGCCCGGACATTGCCCTGGACGCCCTGGGCACCGTCTTCATGGATGGCATGGAAATCACGGTCATCGACCCGGTGGCCCAGTACGCCGAACTGATGCGTTCCCTGTTTGACTTTGATGCCATCCGCAAACTCTTTGCCGGAGGCTTTCGCCTGCGCTATGACGCCATGAACGCGGTCGGTGGCCCGTATGCCCGCGCCATTCTGGAAGGCGAATTGGGTGCACCAGCAGGCACCGTGGTCAACGGGGTGCCGCTCGAAGATTTTGGCGGCCTGCATCCCGACCCCAACCCGGTCAATGCCGAAGACCTGATCGCCCATATGTCTGCGGAGGATGCGCCCGACATGGGGGCAGCCTCCGACGGCGATGCGGACCGCAACATGGTGGTGGGCCGCCGCTTTGTGGTGTCCCCCAGCGACAGCCTGGCGGTGCTGGCCGCGCATGCCACCCTGGTGCCAGGTTATCGATCGGGTCTGGCCGGTGTGGCGCGCTCCATGCCCACATCTACCGCGGTAGACCGCGTGGCCAAGGCCTTGGGCATTGCCAGCTACGAAACGCCCACCGGCTGGAAGTTCTTTGGCAACCTGCTGGACGCGGGCAAGGCCACGCTGTGCGGCGAAGAAAGCTACGGCACCGGCTCCAGCCATGTGCGCGAGAAGGACGGCTTGTGGGCCGTGCTGTTTTGGCTCAATCTGGTTGCGGTAACCGGCAAATCGGTGGAGGCACTGGTGCGCGAGCTGTGGACCCAATACGGCCGCTGCGTGTATTCGCGCCACGATTACGAAGCCATTCCCACAGCCCAGGCCGACACGCTCATGCGCGGCCTGCGCGACGCCCTGCCCGGTCTGCCCGGCACCACCGTTGCGGGTTGCGACATTGCCTTTGCCGATGACTTCTCCTACACCGACCCGGTGGACGGCAGCGTGAGCAGCAAGCAGGGAGTGCGCGTGGTCCTCAAGGACGGATCGCGCGTGGTGTTCCGCCTATCCGGCACCGGCACCGAAGGTGCCACCCTGCGCGTCTATCTGGAGCGCCACGAACCGGACGCCAGCCGCCACGACATCGAGGCGCAAACCGCACTGCGCCCCTTGGTGGAGTTGGCCGATGCCGTCGCCCATATCCGCAGCCTGACCGGCATGGGCCGACCCAGCGTCATGACCTGATCCTACACAACAGCAGACCAACCCCAAACGACAAGGAGACACCATGAGCTTGCCAACCACAATTTCACAAGCTGCTCAACACGAACGGCAGATGCAACCCCATATGCTGGTACGCCGCACCATTGCGCTGGTGCTGGCCGGGGGACGCGGATCGCGCCTGAAGCAACTCACCGACCGGCGCGCCAAGCCGGCGGTGTACTTCGGCGGTAAATTCCGCATCGTCGACTTTGCGCTGTCCAACTGCGTGAACTCCGGCATACGCCGCATCGGGGTGATCACCCAGTACAAATCGCATTCGCTGTTGCGCCATCTGCAGCGCGGCTGGAGTTTCCTGCGCGCCGAACTCAACGAGATGGTGGACCTGCTGCCGGCACAGCAACGCGTCAACGAGGAGCACTGGTACCGAGGCACGGCCGATGCCATCTACCAGAACATCGACATCATCCAGAGCAGCAAGCCCGAATATGTGGTGGTGCTGGCCGGCGACCACGTCTACAAGATGGACTATTCGCTGATGCTCAAGGACCATGTGGACAGCGGCGCCGGTTGCACTGTGGGCTGCATCGAAGTGCCGCGCAAGGAGGCATGTGCCTTCGGCGTCATGGCCGTGGATGCCGACCGCAAAATCGTGGAGTTCGTGGAAAAGCCGGCAGACCCTCCACCCATGCCCGGCAACGATGCGGTGTCGCTGGCCAGCATGGGCATCTACATCTTCAATGCACAGTACCTCTATGACCTGCTGGATGCCGACATCGCCAACCCCGAATCCAGCCACGACTTCGGCAAGGACGTGATCCCGAAGGTGGTGCAAGAGGGGCGCGCCATCGCCCATCCGTTCTCCTACTCCTGCGTATCCTCCACGCCCGACGCGGAGCCGTATTGGCGCGACGTGGGCACCATCGACGCCTTCTGGGAAGCCAACCTCGATCTGGCATCGGTCACACCGCAGCTCGACATCTACGACACCAGCTGGCCGATATGGACCAGCCAGCGCCAGTTGCCACCAGCCAAGTTCGTGCAGGACGCTGAAGGCAAGCACGGCCAGGCCATCAACACCATGGTCTCGGGCGGCTGCATCGTGTCGGGCTCAGCGGTCAGCAACTCAGTGCTGTTTTCCAGCGTGCGCATCCACTCGTATTGCGTGATCGACCAGGCTGTCATCCTGCCCGATGTCACGATCGGGCGCGGCTGCCGCCTCAGCCGCGTGGTGATTGACCGCCGCTGCGAACTACCCGAGGGGCTGGTGGTCGGAGAAGATCCGGTGGCCGACGCAGAGCGCTTTGAACGCACCGAAAATGGCGTGGTGCTGATCACCCGCGAAATGCTGGACCGATTGCCACGCTGAACATCCAAAGGAAAAACACCCCCATGCGCGTACTCCAGGTCAGTGCCGAAATATTCCCATTATTGAAAACCGGCGGTCTGGCCGATATTGCAGGCGCATTGCCCGCAGCCTTGCTCAAGCAGGGCTGCGATGTGCGCGTGCTGCTGCCCGGATTTCCTGCCATCCTGGCCGGGCTGAAAGACCCTGTCAGTGTGGGCAGTTTCGGCACGCCCTGGGGCGAGCAGGTCGAGGTGCAGTTTGGTGCCTTGCCCGCCGTCAGCCAGGGCGAGCACACGGTGTGGGCCTATGTGCTGGTGGCACCCGGCCTGTACAACCGCCCCGGCAACCCGTATGAAGATGCCAACAAGCAGCCCTATGCCGACAACCACCGGCGCTTTGCCACACTGGGCTGGGGCGCCGCGCATCTGGCCCATGGGCTGGACAAGCTCTGGCGCGCCCAATTGGTGCATTGCCACGACTGGCACGCTGCCCTGGCTCCGGCCTGTCTGGCCGTCTGGAATGCCGGCAGAAGCCCGCGCATCCCCAGTGTCTACACCATCCACAACCTGGCCTACCAGGGCGTGTTCTGGCCGGAGAACTTCCCCGACCTGGGGCTGCCCGGCCATGTGTTCAGCGTGCAGGGGCTGGAGTATTTCGGGCAGATCTCGTTCATGAAGGCCGGCCTGTCCTATGCCAGCCACATCACCACAGTGAGCCCCACTTACGCGCGCGAAATCCAGACGCCCGAGCAGGGCTGTGGCCTGGACGGCCTGCTGCGTGCGCGATCGGGCCACCTCACCGGCATCCTCAACGCAGTAGACGACCATGTCTGGAACCCGGCCACCGATGTGCACCTGGCCCACCCCTACGATGTGCGCAACATGGTGGGCAAGGCCCGCAGCAAGGCCGCCCTGCAGGAAGAAGTGGGACTCACCGTGGCGCCGGATGTGCCGCTGTTTTCCGTGGTCAGCCGCCTGACCGAGCAAAAAGGCCTTCCGCTGGTGCTCGCCGGCATGGATGAAATCACCTCCCGCGGCGGCCAGTTACTGGTGCTGGGCAATGGCGACACCCAGCTGGAGCAGGCATTTGCGGCCAAGGCCCAGGCCAATCCGCAACAGGTGGCCTTCAAGACCGGCTATGACGAGTCGCTGGCACACCGCATCTTTGCCGGCAGCGATATCACCCAGGTGCCCTCGCGTTTCGAGCCTTGCGGCCTGACCCAGATGTATGGACTGAAGTACGGCAGCATCCCTTTGGTGCGGCGCGTGGGCGGACTGGCCGACACGGTGATTGATACCGATCTGGAGACCCTGGACGACCAGACCGCCACCGGTATCGTATTCAACCAGTTCGACGTGAATGACTACCGGCACGCGGTGCGGCGCGCCTTTGCCCTCTACCGCAGACGCGCCGACTGGAATCGCGTCCGACAAACTGGCATGCGAATTGCCTTCGACTGGAGCGGCGCTGCGCAACAGTACACCGCCCTCTACCAAAGTCTTATTGGAGCCCATTGAACGCCATGACTTCACCCGCAAGAATCACCCCCGCGATCGATTTTCCGTTTGATGCTCCCGGGCGTGACCTGGACTCCCTCAAGCACGCGATTGCCAACAAGCTGATGTTCACCGTGGGCAAGGATCCCAAGACGGCACGCACCGAGGACTGGCTGCATGCCGCGGCCTATGCGGTGCGCGACCAGTTGGTGGAACGCTGGATGAAGACCACCCGCGCGCAGTACGCGCAGGATGCCAAGCGCGTGTACTACATGTCCATGGAGTTCCTGATTGGCCGCACCTTCAGCAACGCCATGCTGGCCTTGGGGCTGCGCGACCGCATCCGCCAGGCGCTGCTGGATTTCGGCGTGGACATGGACGCCGTCACCGAGCTGGAGCCCGATGCCGCCCTGGGCAATGGCGGCCTGGGCCGGCTAGCCGCGTGCTTTCTGGACTCCATGGCCACACTGGCCATTCCCGGCTACGGCTACGGCATCCGTTACGACTACGGCATGTTCCGCCAGACCATCGTGGATGGACGCCAGGTCGAGGTGCCCGACTACTGGCTCACCCATGGCAACCCCTGGGAGTTTCCGCGTCCGGAAGTGACCTACCGGGTGCGCTTTGGCGGGCGTATCGTCAAGGACGGCGATGCCTACCAGTGGGTGGACTCGCACGATGTGCAGGCCATGGCCTACGACACCATCATCCCCGGCTACGACACCACCGCCACCAACACCCTGCGCCTGTGGTCGGCCAAGGCCACCGAAGAAATCGACTTGGGAGCATTCAACCGCGGCAACTACTTTGCCGCAGTGGAGACCAAGAACCACTCCGAGAACGTGTCGCGCGTGCTCTACCCGGACGACTCCACCGACTCGGGCCGTGAACTGCGCCTGCACCAGGAATATTTCTTCTGCAGTGCCAGCGTGCAGGATCTGCTGCGCCGCTTCATGAGCCGGCATGATGGCTTTGAGGAACTGCCGCAGAAGGTCAGCATCCACCTCAACGACACCCATCCTGTGCTGGCCATCCCCGAACTCATGCGCCTGCTACTGGACGAACAACATCTGCCTTGGGCCGATGCCTGGCGTCTGTGCAAGGGCGTGTTCTCGTACACCAACCACACGTTGATGCACGAGGCGCTCGAGACATGGCCGGTGCAGATGCTCGAGCGCATCCTGCCGCGCCATCTGCAGATCATCTACGACATCAACGCCCAGTTCCTCTCCGGCTTGGCACAGGCGGGCGTGGGCCCGGACATGCTGCGCAAGGTTTCGCTGGTGGATGAGCAGGGCGAGCGCCGCGTACGCATGGCCTATTTGGCCGTGGTGGCCAGTCACTCGGTCAACGGCGTATCGGCACTGCATTCGCGGCTGATGACGGAGTCCATCTTTGCGGACTTTGCCCGGTTGTGGCCGCAGCGCTTCAACAACAAGACCAACGGCATCACGCCACGCCGCTGGCTGGCCCAGGCGAATCCGGCCTTTTCCGCCTTGCTGGACAAGACCATAGGTACCGGTTGGCGCCGTGACCTGACCCAGTTGGCAGGCCTGATGCCGCTCTTGGACAACGAAAAGCTCATCACCGGATTCCAGCAGGCCAAGCTGGTCAACAAGCGCCGCTTGGCGGCCTGGGTGCAAAGCCACATGGGCCTGGAGATTCCCACCGACGCCCTGTTTGACGTGCAGGTCAAGCGCATCCATGAATACAAGCGCCAGCTGCTCAATGTGCTGCACGTCATCACCCGCTACCAGCGCATTCTGGCCAATCCGGATTCGGTGACGGTGCCGCGCGTGATCGTGTTTGCGGGCAAGGCTGCGTCTGCGTACCAGATGGCCAAGCTGATCATCCGCCTGATCAACGACGTGGCCAGCGTCATCAACAACGACCCGCGCGTGGGCAACAAGCTCAAGGTGGTGTTTGCCCCCAACTACAGCGTGAGCCTCGCTGAGATGCTGATCCCCGCGGCCGACCTGTCCGAGCAGATTTCCACCGCGGGCACTGAAGCCTCGGGCACCGGCAACATGAAGCTCTCGCTCAACGGCGCGCTGACGATTGGCACGCTGGATGGCGCCAATGTAGAGATCAAGGAAAACGTGGGCGCGGACAACATCTTCATATTCGGCATGACCACGGCTGAAGTGGCTGCCACCCGCGCTGCGGGTTACCAGCCGGCCAAGCTGGTGGAGCAGAACCCCGAGTTGGCCGCCGTGCTGGAAGCCATCCGCAGCGGCACTTTCAGCCCGCAGGAGCCAGGCCGCTACCACGCGATCCACGACGCCCTAACCATGTGGGGCGACCACTACCTGCTGCTGGCCGATTACGCCAGCTACATCGCGGCGCAGGAGCGTGTGGACGCGGCCTACCTGGACCCCAAAGGCTGGGCCGTCAAGGCCCTACGCAACGTGGCGGGCATGGGGCCTTTCTCCTCGGACCGCACCATTGCGGAATACGCCGACAAAATCTGGAACAGCCCGGGCCTGAAGATCTAGGACAAGAGCCGCAGTTTTTCCTCAGGAGACACGACATGGCGAAGATTCCTCCCGGCGTAGGCCCGCGGTTCCCGCAGGTGGTGGTGCTGTTTGGTGCCACGGGCGATCTGGCGCGGCGCAAGCTGCTGCCAGGCCTGTACCACTTGTCGAGCGCGGGCTTTATTCCCGGTTGCCGCATCATCGGCGTGTCGCTGGACGACATCGGTGCAGAAGAATTCCGCACTGCGGCACGAGCCTCGATTGACGCGTTCTTCAACCGCCCGGTGACGCCGGGCGACTGGGATACCTTCGCCAGCAGCCTGGACTACGTTCCGCTGGCCGCAGGGCCACAGGCGCTCAAGGCAGCAGTGGATGCGGCACGGGCC
Organism: Rhodoferax sp. GW822-FHT02A01; assembly: GCF_038784515.1. NCBI lineage: Bacteria > Pseudomonadati > Pseudomonadota > Betaproteobacteria > Burkholderiales > Comamonadaceae > Rhodoferax > Rhodoferax sp. GW822-FHT02A01. The sequence continues at coordinate 2,413,540 of NZ_CP152376.1, read as the reverse complement.
ACCATGCATGGTGAGACCCGCCTGTTGCACTACCTGAGTGTGCCGCCCAGTGCGGCCTTGTCCGCTGTGCGCATGCTGGGCGAAGCGCAGTTGGTGGAACGGGCCCGCATCGTGATGGAAAAGCCCTTCGGTGTGGACCTCGCCAGCGCGGTCAAACTCAACAGCCAACTGCACGAGGTGTTTGCCGAAGAGCAAATCTTCCGCATCGACCATTTCCTGGGCAAGGAGCCGGCGCAAAACATCCTGGCTTTCCGCTTTGCCAACGGTCTGTTCGAACCGATCTGGAACCGCAACTTCATCGACCATGTACAGATCGACGTGCCCGAGACCCTGGGCCTGGGCAACCGCTCGGCCTTCTATGAGCAGACCGGGGCCTACCGCGACATGGTGGTCACCCACCTGATGCAGATCCTGGCCTTTATGGCCATGGAGCCGCCCACCGCGCTGGAGCCCGCGCCCATCAGCGAAGAGAAGAACAAGGTGTTTCGCAGCATGCTGCCCATACACCCCAACGACGTGGTGCGCGGCCAGTACAACGGCTACCGCGACGAGCCCGGTGTGGACCCGCAGTCCGAGACCGAAACCTTCATCGCCCTGAAGTGCTACATCGACAACTGGCGCTGGGCGGGCGTGCCCTTCTTCCTGCGCACCGGCAAACGCATGGCCGAGGGTCAGCGCATCATCTCCATCGCCTTTCGCGAGCCGCCCAAGAGCATGTTCCCGGTGGGTTCCGGTGTGGGCGCGCAGGGCCCGGACCACCTGACCTTTGACTTGGCCGACGCCTCCAAGATGTCGCTGTCGTTCTATGGCAAGCGGCCCGGCCCTGGCATGCGACTGGACAAGCTCAGCTTGCAGTTCGCCATGCACGACACCGGCCTCATGGGCGAGGTGCTAGAAGCCTACGAGCGGCTGATCCTGGACGCCATGCGCGGCGACCGCACGCTGTTCACCACCGCCGAAGGCATTGAGCGGCTGTGGGAGGTATCCACCCAGCTGCTGGAATCGCCCCCGCCCGTGCGCCTGTACGAGCCGGGTTCCTGGGGCCCGAAGTCGATTCACCAACTGATCGCCCCGCACGCCTGGCGCTTGCCCTTTGAGCGTGCCTGGAGAAATCCCAACAAGACCGGCGGGTAGTGGGCAAAGTGCTCTAATCCCCTTGCTCGTCTACACCCCCTCAGGAAGTTTTTTCATGTCGCATCATCTGCAGTTCTACATCAATGGCGCTTGGGTTGATCCGGTCAAACCGGCCACGCTGGACGTCATCAACCCCGCCACGGAAGAGGCCTATACCCGCATCTCCATGGGCAGCGCTGCCGATGTGGACCGCGCCGTGGCCGCCGCCCGCGCTGCGTTCCCCGCCTTCTCGGCCACTACGCCGGCCGAACGCTTGGCACTGCTGCGACGCATTCTGGCCGTTTACAACGAACGCTCCGAAGATATTGCGCGTGCCGTGTCCGACGAGATGGGCGCCCCCATGTCCTGGGCGCGCGATGCACAGACCTGGGCCGGTCGCGTGCACCTGGAAGCCACCATCACGGCGCTGGAAAATTTCTCGTTTGAGTCATCCCGCGGCGGCACCCGCATCGTGCAGGAAGCCATTGGCGTGGCCGCACTCATCACGCCCTGGAACTGGCCGCTCAACCAGATCGTCTGCAAGGTGGCACCGGCCATTGCCGCGGGCTGCACCGTGGTGCTCAAGCCCAGCGAGATTGCGCCCATCAGCGGCATCGTGTTCTCCGAGATCATGCACGCCGCCGGCACGCCCGCAGGTGTGTACAACATGGTCAATGGCGACGGCCCGTCCGTGGGCCAAGTGATGTCCGGCCACAAGGACGTGGACATGGTGTCCTTCACCGGCTCCACCCGCGCCGGCATCCTGGTGGCCAAGACAGCGGCAGACACGGTCAAACGTGTGGCGCAGGAGCTGGGCGGCAAGTCGCCCAACATCATCCTGGAAGATGCCGACCTGGAGTCGGCCGTGCGCAAGGGTGTGGAGGGTTGCATGAGCAACACCGGCCAGTCCTGCGATGCCCCCACCCGCATGCTGGTACCGCGTGCCCGCCACGCCGAGGCGCTGGCCATTGCCAAGCTGGCTGCCGAGAGCCAGAAGGTGGGCGACCCGCAAGCACCTGACACGGTGCTGGGCCCCGTAGTCAGCGAGCTGCAGTTCAACAAGATACAAGGGCTGATCAAGGTCGGCATCGACGAAGGCGCCACGCTGGTCAGCGGCGGCCTGGGCCGCCCCGAGGGCCTGAGCCGCGGCTACTTCGTGCGCCCCACGGTGTTCGGCGGTGTCACCCCCGAGATGACCGTGGCACGCGAAGAAATCTTCGGCCCTGTCTTGGTCATCATGCCCTACGACAGCGAAGAGCAGGCCATTGCGATCGCAAATGACACGGTCTACGGGCTGGCAGCCTACGTGCAGTCCGGCAACCTGGAGCACGCACGCAAGGTCGCACGCCAACTGCGTGCCGGCCAGGTCAATATCAACTACCCGGAGTGGGACACCTTTGCCCCCTTTGGCGGCTACAAACAGTCGGGCAACGGACGCGAATACGCCGACTGGGGCATCCACGACTTCCTGGAAATCAAGGGCATCGTCGGCTACGGCGCGCAGTAAGCGCGCTGCCCCGCCGGCCTGAAGGGTTTCAGGCTGGCTGCGGCAGGCTGTGCCACCAGATGCGCGCCTCTGCGCACGCACCGCCTCCCAAAGTCGCCTGCAGCACGCCGTCGAGCACCATGCGCGGTAAAGCATCGCCGGGCTTGCGCGCTACCAGACTGGTGCCGGTGGACTTGGCCCAGATCTGGAACAGTTCCTCCGACGCCACTTGGTAAGTGACGTGCCAGTGTGCAATGCCGGTGGTGGCCGTGGCTGCCAGGATTTCAAACGTGACTTTCACGTCTTCCTGTAGCTGCACCCGCTTCCAGTATTCCTCCAGTTGCGCTGTGCCCTGCTGTACCTGAAAAGGCGTGTTGTGGTATTTGCCGTCGGGCACAAATAATGCGGCAAACATGGTGGGATTGCGTTGCTCCCACGCGGCCTTGTAGCCGAGCATGAATTGTTCGATGTTCAATGGTGCCTCACTGTGGTGGATGGACTAGGTGGACTTATTCAGCTTCACGGCGGCCTGAATGAGCGTGCGCAGGGTTGGTTCATCCACGGTGCTGCCCTCTGGAAAATCGATGGCACGCCGTACGTTGCCATCCAGGCTGGAATTGAAGAGGCGGGCCGGGTCGGCAAGCGCGGCCCCCTTGGCAAAAGTCAGCTTCACCACCTTCTTGTAGGTCTCGCCGGTGCAGATGATTCCGCCACAGGACCAGACCGGGGTGTTCCACTTCCATTCCTCGGTAATGCCGGCGTCCGCATCCCGGATCAAGGACCTAAGACGCGAGAGCAATGCACCCCTCCAGTCGTTGAGTTCCGTGATGCGTGCGTCAATCAGCTCCGAGGGCGACTTGCCGGCGTCGTTGGCAGGTGTCTTCTTGGGGAAGGGTTTGCTAGCCGGGGATTTACTGGATGCCATGGAATGCCCTCCGGAAATGCACTAGCGCAATGGAAACGACGCAAGGTGGTTGGCCTGCTGCAATACCACCGTATCGTACAAACTTGCCAGGCAATCGCGCAGGGCTCCCGCCACCGAAGCGGAACTCACCATCCCGTCTTCATCAAGACTCGAGCCCAACAACGGCACCGTAATGGATGCTGATTCCACCAAGGTGGCATTCATGGTGCGCAGCACCTCGCGCAGCGCGTCGTCTGCGTGGTGGGCGCGCGGCGAAGCGTTCAGCACGGCAACCGCCTTGAAAGCAAAAGGCTCATAGCTGACCAGCCAGTCCAACGCGTTCTTGATGACGCCCGTCAGCCCATGTGCGTATTCCGGGCTTGCAATCAGCAGGGCGTCCGCAGCGGCCACCTGTGCACGGAATGATTGCACGGCGGGCGGCGGATCACTCTCGAGGTCCGGATTGAACAGAGGCAATTCGCCAAGCCCGTTGCAGAGATGGATCGCAATGTCGTTGGGCGCCAGTCGACGGGTGGCGCGTAGCAAGGCCGAGTTGATGGATGCCCTGCGCAGACTGCCGGAGATGGCGAGGATGTTCATGCCAGGCATTTTCAGCCCAGACGCTCAGGCCAGGCGCTCCAGAATCAGCACTGCAAAGAAGCCCAGTCCGGCCAGCACTGCCCACTTCAGAGCCAGCAGACCAAAGCGTTTGAAGCGCTCCTGACCGGTTCCGGCATAGAGGGCAAAGCTGACGATGATGCCCAGTGCGAACATCATGGCCAGCCAACGGAAGATCAGCATGGTGGTTGCCTTCTGGCCTACCAGGCGCGCGCGGGTTGAGCAAAGCCCACCGGCGCCCGGCGTTCGTCTTCAAAGGTCACGATTTCCCAGCACTCGGGGTGTGCCAGCAGTTCGCGCAACAGCTTGTTGTTGAGGGCGTGGCCCGAGCGGAAGGCGGAGTAGCTCGCCAGCAGGGGTTTACCGATCAGGTACAGGTCGCCCATGGCGTCCAGGATCTTGTGTTTGACGAATTCGTCGTCGTAGCGCAGGCCATCGGCATTGAGCACCTTGTAGTCGTCCATGACGATGGCGTTGTCCAGACCACCGCCCAGGGCCAGGCCGTTGGAGCGCATCATCTCCACATCCTTGGTGAAGCCAAAGGTGCGCGCCCGCGCAATATCGCGCGAGTAGGAACCCACGCTGAGGTCGAACTCCACGCGCTGGCCGGTGGAGTCCACCGCCGGGTGGTTGAAGTCGATCTCAAAGCTGAGCTTGTAGCCGTGGTACGGCTCCAGGTGCGCCCATTTTTCGGCAGGGCCCGTGCCCTCACGCACTTCCACCGGCTGAGTCAGGCGGATGAAGCGGCGCGGCGCGTTCTGCATCTCGATGCCGGCACTTTGTAGCAGGAACACGAACGAGGCCGCCGAGCCGTCCAGGATCGGGATTTCCTCTGCCGTAATGTCCACATACAGGTTGTCCACCCCCAGACCGGCACAGGCGGACATCAGGTGTTCCACCGTCAGCACCCGGGCATTGCCCTTGGACAAGGTGGAAGCCAGCCGCGTATCCGTCACCGCCTCGGCCGACACCGGAATGTCCACCACCTGCGGCAAATCCACGCGCCGAAAGACGATGCCCGTATCCGGAGCCGCAGGGCGCAAGGTGATTTCCACACGCTGCCCACTGTGCAGACCCACACCCACAGCGTGGGTCAGGGATTTGAGAGTTCTTTGTTTGAGCACAGCAGCGATTTTACCGGTTAGGCATTTGGATGGATGGGATGGAAAGCGTAGCGAGCGACCCGAGGTGAGCCCGCAGAGCGGAACCGTACATATGTACGGTGAGCACCACAGGGTTCAGATCGGGGCGCGCAGTAGCTTTACACCCATCAATCCGCTTGCTTGCGCAGGAAGGCTGGGATCTCGTAGTCGTCCATGCCGCCGCTGGACAGCGCATCCACGCGCGCTGCGGCCTGCGTGCGGTTGGTACGCCAGACGCTGGGAGTGGCCATGCTGCCGTAATCGGGCTGGCTGATGCCGGCCGCGCCTGCGGGCGCAGAGTTCTGGATGCCCACCGGGTTGTTGAGCGTGGGAATCTGGAACGGCACGTTGTCGGTACCGGTACGCAGCACCGGGGTCTGCACCACTTGCATGGGCGGACGGGCGCGCTGGCCGTTGCGGGACAGACCGGTTGCCACCACGGTGACACGGATTTCCTCGCCCAGCCTGTCGTCATTGGCGGTGCCGTAGATGACGTGTGCATCGGGAGAGGCAAAGGCGCGTATGGTGTTCATGGCCAGCTTGGATTCAGACAGCTTGAGCGAACCCTTGGCAGCGGTGATCAGCACCAGCACGCCCTTGGCGCCGGACAGGTCGATGCCTTCGAGCAGCGGGCAGGCCACGGCCTGTTCGGCGGCGATGCGGGCGCGGTCCGGGCCCTTGGCCATGGCAGTACCCATCATGGCCTTGCCAGGTTCACCCATGACGGTACGCACGTCTTCGAAGTCGACGTTCACATGGCCGGGCACATTGATGATTTCGGCAATGCCGCCCACGGCGTTCTTCAGCACGTCATTGGCCTGAGCAAAGGCTTCTTCCTGGCTCACGTCATCGCCCAGGACTTCCAGCAGCTTTTCGTTCAGCACCACGATCAGCGAATCCACATTGGCTTCAAGCTCGGTCAGGCCGACATCGGCGTTGGCCATGCGGCGGCCGCCTTCAAAGTCGAAGGGCTTGGTCACCACACCCACGGTGAGGATGCCCATGTCCTTGGCCACGCGGGCAATGATGGGCGCCGCGCCGGTGCCGGTGCCGCCGCCCATGCCGGCGGTGATGAAGAGCATGTGCGCGCCCTGGATGGCGTCGCGGATGTCGGCTTCGGCCATCTCGGCGGCTTCACGGCCCTTGTCGGGCTTGCTGCCGGCGCCCAGGCCGGTGGCACCGAGCTGGATGGTCTTGTGCGCGGAGCTGCGCGAAAGGGCTTGTGCGTCGGTGTTGGCGCAGATGAATTCCACGTTGTCCACGCTGGACTGGATCATGTGCTCGACCGCGTTTCCGCCGCCACCGCCTACACCGATCACCTTGATCTGAGTGCCCTGGTTAAAACCTTCTTCTTCAATCATTTCGATGGCCATCTTGTTACTCCTGAATTTCAAAAATTGCTGATTCGTGTCGTTTGGTTATGTTTTCGCAGTTGCCGGGGTCTGTAACCCTATGAAGGGGGACCTAATCCCCGCCATCGCCAATGGGGACTTCCGCGTGCAAGCCAGAGTTTGTTTTGCATGATCAGAAGTTCCCTATGAACCAGTCTTTGATGCCGCCCAGCGCGGTCTTCATGGACCCCGCTTTTTGCGCCACCTTGTAGCCGCGCATGCGGGCCAGTCGGGCCTCTTCCAGCAGGCCCATCACGGTGGCGGCGCGGGGTTGGGCCACCATGTCGGCCAGAGCGCTGTTGTATTTGGGGATGCCGCGGCGCACGGGTTTGAGGAAGATGTCCTCGGCCAGCTCCACCATGCCGGGCATGATGCAACTGCCACCTGTGAGCACGATGCCGCTGGAGAGCACTTCCTCGTAACCGGACTCGCGCATCACCTGGTTGACCAGGGAGAAGATTTCTTCGATGCGCGGTTCGATCACACCGGCCAGCGCCTGGCGGCTGAGCATGCGCGGTCCGCGGTCGCCCAGGCCGGGCACTTCCACCTGTACTTCGGGGTCCACCAGCAGCTGCTTGGCGTGCCCCGACTCGACCTTGATGTCTTCAGCGTCCTTGGTCGGTGTGCGCAGGGCCATGGCGATGTCGCTGGTGATCAGGTCGCCGGCAATCGGGATCACTGCGGTGTGCCGGATCGCGCCGTTGGTGAAGATGGCCACGTCCGTGGTGCCGGCACCGATGTCCACCATGGCCACGCCCAGATCGCGCTCGTCCTTGGTCAGCACCGACAGGCTGCTGGCCAGCGGATTGAGCATCAGCTGATCCACTTCCAGACCGCAGCGACGCACGCACTTGATGATGTTCTCGGCCGCGGTCTGAGCGCCGGTAACGATGTGCACCTTGGCTTCCAGCCGGATGCCACTCATTCCAATGGGCTCGCGCACATCCTGGCCGTCGATGATGAATTCCTGCGGCTCCACCAACAGCAGGCGCTGGTCGGTCGAGATGTTGATGGCCTTGGCCGTCTCCACCACGCGGGCCACATCGGCCTGCGTCACTTCGCGGTCCTTCACCGCCACCATGCCGCTGGAGTTGATGCCGCGGATGTGGCTGCCGGTGATACCGGTGTAGACGCGGGTGATCTTGCAGTCGGCCATCAGCTCCGCCTCTTTCAGCGCTGCCTGGATGCTCTGCACGGTGGCGTCGATGTTCACCACCACGCCGCGCTTAAGGCCGTTGCTGGGCGCCACGCCCAGGCCCGCAAGCTTGAGCTCGCCACCCGGCATGACCTCGGCCACCACCACCATCACCTTGGCGGTGCCGATGTCCAGACCTACAACCAAATCCTTGTACTCTTTTGCCATAAATTCACCTGCTGTATTGGTCCATTATTTTTTCGCCACCTCGGTGGTACTGACACCGCGCAAACGGATGGCGTATCCGTTCTCATGCCGCAAGTCGGCCGACTCGATGGCATTGGGTTGGCGTCCGTAACGCGAAACCACCTGGGTAAGGGTCTTGAGGTACCGGTTCACGCGGGCGACCACCTCTTCGGTGTTGCCCCGTCCCAGCTCGATCTCCGTGCCGGCCTCCAGCCGCACGCTCCAGCTGCCACGTCCAGAGAGTTCCAGTTCCTCAATCGTCATGTCCTGCGCTGCAAACAACGGCGCCAGCGCCCGGTACATGGTCAGTACCTCCGGGCCCTGGCCTTCGGGGCCAGTCAAGGTGGGCAGTCCGTCTTGATCGACTTCGCCCACGTTGGCTTCAAACACCTCGCCAAAACTGTTGACCAGCCGAGTCTCGCCTTCGCCTCCCCACAAAGCCACCGGCTGGTGTTCCTGCAGCGTCACCCGCAGCCGGTTGGGGAAATCGCGGTGCACCACGGCGCGACGCACCCAGGGTGCGGCTTCAAATGCGGCGCGCACCTTGGCCAGGTCCACGGTAAAGAAAGTGCCTGCAATGCGCGGTGCCACATTGGCACGCAGCGTCACGCTGTTGTTGTGGCGGGTGTCGCCAGCCACGGTAATGGCCTGGATGTCGAAGGCATGCATGCGCGAGAAACTGCGCACGGCGGCCACAGCGCACAGGCCGACAAACACCAGCAACAAGGCGACCATCGCCAAGTTCATGAGTTTGACGTCCACGGGCGTAGCCACCGCAGTGTTCATTTCAAAGCCCTCGCATCCAGCGTGGCGCTTTGCAACAGGCGCACGCACAGTTCTTCGTAGCTGATGCCAGCAGCCTTGGCCGACATGGGCACCAGCGAATGGCCGGTCATGCCGGGCGAGGTATTGATCTCCAGCAAATAGGGTTTGCGGGACTTGCCGTCGATCATCACGTCGGCGCGTGCCCAGCCGCGGCACCCCAGGACCTGATAGGCACGACGGACGATGGCAGCAATGGCCTCTTCTTCCCCGTCGGGCAGACCGGCGGGCACCAGGTATTGGGTGACGTCCGTGAAATACTTGTTCTGGTAGTCGTAATTGCCATCGGGTGCGACGATGCGGATAAGCGGCAGTGCATGCGGCGCATCGGTAGGTCCCAACACCGGGCAGGTCACTTCGTCACCGGCAATGAACTGCTCGCACAGCACTTCCACATCGTGCTGCGCAGCCAACGCATAGGCCGCGTCGCACTGCTCCACATCCATCACCTTGGTAAATCCAATGGAAGAGCCTTCCCGCGCGGGCTTGACGATCATGGGGGCCCCCAGCTCGGCAAAGGCCGCACGCGTCTCGGCACCACTGTGCACCTGAACCCAGGCCGGCGTGGGCAGACCTTCAAAGCGCCAGATGCGCTTGGTCATGACCTTGTCCATGGAGATGGCTGATGCCATCACGCCGGACCCGGTATAAGGGATGCCCAGCAACTCCAGCGCACCCTGCACCGTGCCGTCTTCCCCGAAGCGGCCATGCAGGGCGATGAAGCAGCGGTCGAACCCCTCGCGCTTGAGCTCATCCAGGCTGCGCTCGGACGGATCAAACGCGTGCGCATCCACGCCCCGGCTTTGCAGGGCCTTGAGCACGCCGCCGCCGGACATCAGGGAGACTTCGCGCTCGGCAGAAGCGCCACCCATCAGGACGGCCACTTTGCCGAGGGAAGAAACGTCGTGACTCATACGGCCACTCCTTTTTGGGTGAGCAGTTCAGCGATCTTTCCCGGCACAGCACCTATGGAGCCCGCGCCCATGCACATCAACACGTCGCCGTCGCGGGCGTTGTCGATGGCGGCCTGCGGCATGGCCAGGATGTCGTCCACAAAGATCGGCTCGACCTTGCCGGCGATGCGCAGTGCGCGGGTCAGGGCGCGGCCGTCGGCTGCCACGATGGGCGCTTCACCTGCGGCATAAACCTCGCTCAGCAGCACGCCGTCGGCCAGGGCAATCACTTTCACGAAATCTTCAAAGCAATCGCGGGTGCGGGTGTAGCGATGCGGCTGGAAGGCCAGCACCAGACGGCGCCCCGGGAAAGCGCCGCGCGCAGCCGCCAGGGTCGCGGCCATCTCGACGGGGTGGTGGCCGTAGTCGTCGATCACGGTGACCGTGCCGCCCTGGGGCAGCGGCAAATCGCCATAGCGTTGAAAGCGCCGGCCCACGCCGCGGAATTCGGACAGCGCCTTTTGCACCGCCGCGTCCTCGATGTTGAGCTCCACCGCCACCGCAATCGCAGAGAGTGCGTTGAGCACGTTGTGCATGCCGGGCAGATTGAGCACCACATCCATGTCGGGCAGGACCACGCCGTTGCGGCGTTGCACCGTGAAATGCATTTGTGCGCCCACGGCCCGCACGTTGATGGCGCGCACCTCGGCACCTTCGTTGAAGCCATAGCTGGTGACCGGGCAAGTCACGTCATGGACGATATCGCGCACTGCCGGATCGTCGGTGCACAGAATGGCAGTGCCATAGAACGGCATGCGGTGCAGGAAGTCGACAAAGGCCTTCTTGAGGCGGCCGAAATCATGGCCGTAGGTTTCCATGTGGTCGGCATCGATATTGGTCACCACCGCCATCACCGGCAGCAGGTTCAGGAACGATGCGTCCGACTCGTCGGCCTCCACCACGATGTAGTCGCCATGGCCCAGGCGGGCATTGGCACCGGCGCTGTTGAGGCGCCCACCGATTACAAACGTGGGGTCCAACCCGGCCGCAGCCAACACACTGGCCACCAGGCTGGTGGTGGTGGTCTTGCCGTGCGTGCCGGCAATGGCGATGCCTTGCTTGAGGCGCATGAGTTCAGCCAGCATCAGCGCACGCGGCACGATGGGGATGTGCATCTCGCGAGCACGAACCACCTCGGGGTTGTCCTGCTTGACCGCGGTCGAGGTCACCACCGCGTCGGCACCGGTGACGTTGTCGGCACTGTGGCCCACATGGACCTTGATGCCCAGCGAAGCCAGACGTCGCGTGGTCGCGTTGTCGGCTAGATCGGAGCCGGAGATCGAGTACCCCAGGTTGCTCAGGATCTCGGCGATGCCGGACATGCCGGAGCCGCCCACCCCCACAAAATGGATATGTTTGATGGCGTGCTTCATGCGGTGAGCTCCTCGCATGCGGCCACCACGGCGTCGGTGGCACGCAGTTGCTGCAACTGTTTTGCGGCCTGCGCGCGTTGCAGCAGCGCGGTGCGGTCGGTGGTGGTGATGAATTCGGCCAGACGTTCAGGTGTCATTTCGCTTTGGGGCATAAGCCAGCCCGCGCCCTGGTCCACCAGGAAGCGGGCATTGAAGGTTTGGTGGTCGTCCACAGCGGACGGAAAAGGGACAAAGACCGCAGCGGCACCTACGGCAGCCAGCTCGGTCACGGTGCTGGCGCCTGCGCGGCACAGCACCAGATCGGCCGCGGCAAACGCCGCAGCGGTATCGGTAATGAAGGGTGTGAGTTCGGCCGTCACCTGCGCGGCTGCATAGTTGGCGCGCAGCTCGTCGATCTGCTTTTCACCGCTCTGGTGGATCACTACTGGGCGCTGTGCCTGTGGAATCAGGGCCAGTGCCTTGGGGACCACGCTGTTGAGCGCACGCGCACCCAGACTGCCGCCCACCACCAGCAGACGCAATGGTCCGCTGCGTCCGGCAAAGCGGGTCTGCGGGTCCGGCTGGTTCAGGAACTCGGAACGCAAGGGATTGCCCACGCACTCGCCCTTGGCAAACACTTTGGGGAAGGCAGTGAACACACGGTCTGCCACGCGCGACAGCACCTTGTTGGCCATGCCGGCGACCGAATTCTGCTCATGCAGCACCAGCGGCTTGCCCGCCAGCACGCCCATCATGCCGCCCGGGAAGGTGATGTAGCCACCCAGGCCCACCAGCACATCGGGTTTGACGCGACGCACCACCTGCAAGCTCTGCCAGAAGGCACGCAGCAGGCGCAGTGGCAGCAGCAGCAAGGTCATGCGACCCTTGCCGCGCACGCCGCCAAAGGCAATGGTTTCCAGTGCAAAGCCACGCGCGGGAACCAGACGGCTTTCCATGCTACCGGGGGCGCCCAGCCAGTGCACGCGCCAGCCCTTGTTGCGCAGTGCCTCGGCCACGGCCAGCCCAGGGAAGATATGGCCGCCCGTGCCGCCAGCCATGATGAGTGCGCAAGGCTGTTGGCTCATACCCGGCCTCCGTGCATGAGTTGCCTGTTTTCATAGTCAATGCGTAGCACCACGGCGATAGCAATGAGGTTGATCAGGATGGCCGAACCGCCATAGCTCATGAGTGGCAAGGTCAGGCCCTTGGTGGGCAGAGCGCCCAGGTTCACGCCCATGTTGATGAAGGACTGGAAGCCCATCCACAGGCCCAGGCCCTGCGCCACCAGACCGGCAAACACGCGGTCCAGCGCGATGGCCTGGCGGCCGATGTGCATGAGGCGGCGGGTCAGCCACAGGAACAGGCAGATCACCGTGACCACGCCCACCAGACCGAACTCTTCACCGATGACGGCCAGCAGGAAGTCGGTGTGCGCCTCGGGCAACCAGTGCAGCTTTTCCACACTGCCGCCCAGGCCCACGCCAAAAATTTCGCCGCGCCCTATGGCGATCAGCGAATGCGAAAGCTGGTAACCCTTGCCCATGGAGTAACGGTCGTCCCAGGGGTTGAGGTAGGCAAAAATGCGTTCGCGCCGCCATTCGGACAGGGCAATCATCAGACCGAAGGCCACCACCAGGATGGCGGCAATCAGGAAGAACATGCGGGCGTTCACGCCACCCAGAAACAGAATGCCCATGGCAATCACGGCAATCACCATGAAGGCTCCCATGTCGGGCTCGGCCAGCAGCAAGAGACCAATCACCGCCACCGCAATGCCCATCGGCATCACCGCGCGGAAGAAGCGCTCCTTCACTTCCATCTTGCGCACCATGTAGTCGGCTGCGTACAGCACCACGGCAAACTTGGCCAGCTCCGAGGGCTGGAAGTTGAGAATGCCCAGCGCAATCCAGCGCCGTGCGCCGTTGACGCCTTTACCGATGAACGGAATCAGCACCAGCATCAGCAGCACCAACGAGGCGATGAACAGGTAGGGGGCAACCTTTTCCCAGGTCTGCACCGGCACCTGGAACGCCAGCAGTGCCGCGACAAATGCCACACCAATCGATGCAATGTGACGGATCAGAAAATGGGTGTGCGCATAGTTGGCAAAGCGCGGGTTGTCGGGCATGGCAATGGATGCCGAATACACCATCACCAGGCCCCACAGCAACAGGCTGACCGTGACCCAGACCAGCGGCTGATCAAAGCCGCGCACCTGTACCGAACGGGTGGGCGTGGAGAAGGACCCGCGACCGCCCAGACGTACCGGCAATGCCGCGGCCCCGTCCGCCCCACGGGTGAACCAGCCCTTGATGGTGCTTGCCATGGCGCTCATTGACTTTGCTCCAGCTCGGTGCCGTTTTCCAGCGCCAAGTTGCGCACCGCGTCCACAAAGCACTGAGCACGGTGGGCGTAGTCCTTGAACATGTCAAAGCTGGCGCAGGCAGGTGACAGCAGCACCGCGTCGCCTGCATGGGCCGCGCGGTTGGACTGGGCTACCGCGTCTTCCATGCTGCTGGCATCCAGCAGGGGAATGCCGGTATCGGCCAACGCCTGACGGATCAGCGGCGCATCGCGGCCAATCAGCACCACGCTGCGCACATGGCGCGCCACCGGTGCGGCCAGCGGCGAGAAGTCCTGGCCCTTGCCTTCGCCGCCCAGAATCAACACCAGCTTGCGTTCCTCGCCCAGGCCGCGCAGTGCGGCCACTGTGGCGCCCACATTGGTGCCCTTGCTGTCGTCGAAGAATTCCACACCATTGAGAATGCCCACGCTCTCGACCCGGTGCGGTTCACCACGGTATTCACGCAGGCCAAAAAGAATCGGGCCCAGCGCGCAGCCGGCAGCCGAGCACAGTGCCAGGGCGGCCAGAGCGTTGCCCGCGTTGTGGCGCCCACGGATGCGCAGTGCATCGGCCGGCATCAGGCGCTGGATGTGCAGCTCCTCCGCGTCCTTGAATTTCTTGCGCGTCTCATCGGCCTCCAGGGCGCGCACCAGCCAGGTCATGCCATTGACTTCCTCGATGCCGAAGTCGCCGGGGCGCTGTGGCATATCGGTGCCAAAGCTTACATAGGGCCGCTCCACCGGACGCTGCAACTTCACGCGCACCGGCTCGGGACGCATGGCCATCACGGTGGCGTCTTCGCGGTTCAACACCATGAGGCCGGTGTTACCAAAGATATGCGACTTGGCCTTGGCATAGGCCTGCATGTCGCCATGCCAGTCCAGATGGTCCTGGGTCACGTTGAGCACGGTTGCTGCCGTGGGCTCCAGGCCGCTGGGAAGATCGAGCTGGAAGCTGGAGAGTTCCAGCACCCAGAACTCGGGCAAGGCCTGCTCATCCAGCGCTTTGGCGAGTGTGTCGAGCAAGGTGGGGCCGATGTTGCCGGCCACAGCGGCCGTCTTGCCGGCCCAGCGCACCAGGTGCCCGGTGAGCGAAGTGACTGTGGTCTTGCCGTTGGTGCCGGTGATGGCCAGGACCTTGGGTGCGTATTGCTGGCTCTCTGCCAGGTCCTTGAGGGCCTGCGCAAACAAGGTGAGCTCACCACCCACCCACAGACCCAGACCCTGGGCCGTGGCCATCAGTGCATCGGTATCGGCGGGACTCAGGCCCGGGCTCTTGAAGACGGCACGCACCGGGCTGCCTTCGATCAGGGAAGGAACGAACTGCGAATGCACAAACTGCACCGCAGGGTGCTCCTGCTGCAGCGTCTGGAGCTGGGGCGGCTCGGCACGGGTGTCCACGACGGTGACCTGCGCGCCGTGACGCACGCACCAACGCGCCATGGCCAGGCCCGAGGCGCCCAGCCCCAAGACCATGACTTGTTGATCGCGTAAGTTGTTCATGTTCGTTAACGCAGCTTCAAGGTGGACAGGCCGATCAGGCACAGCAGGATGGTGATGATCCAGAAGCGCACCACCACCTGGGTCTCTTTCCAGCCCTCTTTTTCAAAATGGTGGTGCAGCGGCGCCATCTTCAGCAGCCGCTTGCCCGCACCGAATTTCTTCTTGGTGTATTTGAAGTAGGTCACCTGCAGCATGACCGACAGCGCCTCCACCACGAAGATGCCGCCCATGATGGCCAGCACGATTTCCTGGCGCACGATGACCGCCACCGTGCCCAATGCGGCGCCCAGCGCCAACGCGCCCACGTCGCCCATGAACACCTGCGCGGGATGGGTGTTGAACCATAAAAAGGCCAGCCCTGCACCGGCCAGTGCCGAGCAGAAAATCATCAGCTCGCCGGAGCCGGGGATGTAGGGGAAGAACAGGTACTTGGAATACACCGAGCTACCGGTCACATAGGCAAACACACCCAGCGCAGAGCCCACCAGCACCACCGGCATGATGGCCAGGCCGTCGAGCCCGTCAGTCAGATTCACCGCATTGCTGGCGCCCACGATGACCAGGTAAGTCAACACCACAAAGCCCAGCGCGCCCAGCGGATAGCTCACTTCCTTGAAGAACGGCAGCATCAGGCCGGCCTTGGGTGGCAGGCTCACATCGAAGCCGGAACTGATCCACTGGAAGAACAGCTGCATCACGCGCAGGTTGGAGTTCTCAGAAATGCAGAACATCAAATACAAAGCGGCCAGCAGGCCGATCAGCGATTGCCAGAAATACTTCTCGCGTGAGCGCATGCCCTCAGGATCCTTGTGCACCACCTTGCGCCAGTCGTCGACCCAGCCGATGGCGCCAAAGCCCAGCGTGACCAGCAACACGATCCAGACGAAACGGTTGTGCCAGTCAAACCACAGCAGGGTGGATACGGCTATCGACAGCAGGATCAGCACGCCCCCCATGGTGGGCGTGCCGCTCTTGCTCAGGTGGCTTTCCATGCCGTAACCGCGTATGGGCTGGCCGATCTTGAGTTCGGTCAGGCGCCGGATCACCATGGGACCGGCCCATAGACCGATCAGCAAGGCCGTGAGCGCGGCCATCACCGCACGGAAGGTGATGTACTGGAACACCCGGAAGAATCCGAACTCCGGCGACAGGCTCTGCAACCATTGGGCCAATGTCAGCAGCATGAAAATACCTCGTTGTTGTTCTGTTGTGTCATGGTTGACCTTTGCCTGCTGCTTGGGTTAGCGCCTCGACCACACGCTCCATGCGCATGAAGCGCGAGCCTTTGACCAGCACGCTGTTGACCTGCGGCAGCTGTTGCAGCACGGCGGCATTGAGCGCATCGATGCTGTCAAAGTGCTGCGCGCCCGCAAAGGCGTCCACGGCATGCCGGGCCAGCGTACCCATGGCAAAGAAATGTTCGATGCCCGATGCCTTGGCTTCGGCACCTGTTTCGGTGTGGAACGCAGGGCCCTGCTCGCCCACTTCGCCCATGTCGCCCAGCACCAGCAGGCGCGGCGCGGGCAGCTCGGCGAGCACGGCAATGGCGGCGCGTACCGAATCGGGGTTGGCGTTGTAGGTGTCGTCCACCAGGGTACGGGTGCGGTCTGCACTGTGCAGAGCCACGGCACGCGAGCGGCCTTTGACCGGGGTGAAGCGCTCCAGTCCCTGCACTACAGCGTCCACGGACACACCGGCTGCGAGCGCACATGCGGAAGCGGCCAACGCGTTCTTGACGTTGTGGCGGCCGGCAATGTGCAGTCTGAATGCAAAGTTCTGCTCCAGAGCGCGAGCCTGAACGGCCCAGGCTCCATCGGCCCAATGAGCGGACAGACAACCCACGTCGTTGGTCTGCTGACCAGGCTGCAGGGAGAAGCGCACAGTGCGGCGCGTTGCGGCCAAGTCGGCCCACAGCGGAGTGAACGCATCGTCCGAAGGGAACACCGCGGTGCCATCCGTGGGCAGCAGGGTGATCACCGAGCCGTTCTCTTCTGCCACGGCCTGCACCGTCTGCATGAATTCCAGGTGCTCACGCTGCGCGTTGTTGACCAGCGCCACCGTGGGTTGGGCAACATGCGCCAGTGCGGCAATTTCACCGGGGTGGTTCATGCCCAGCTCCACCACGGCAATGCGGTGGTGGGGACGCAGGCGCAGCACGGTAAGCGGCACGCCGATGTCGTTGTTCAGATTGCCGCGGGTGGCCAGTGCGTCATCCCCCGCCGCTGCCGCAAGAATGCTGGCAATCATCTGCGTGACCGTGGTCTTGCCGTTGCTGCCGGTCACCGCAATCAGCGGCAAGGAGAACTGCGCACGCCAGCCACGGGCCAGCTCGGCCAGTGCCACACGGGTGTCGGCCACTTCGATGCGGGGCACGCCTTCGGGGTAGCGATCCGCGCCCAGGCCAGCATGACAAATCAGCGCCGAAGCCCCCGCCTTGCAGGCATCGTGCAGCATGGTGTTGGCATCAAACTTCTCGCCCTGAAGCGCGAGGAACAGGTCGCCACGTTCGATGGTGCGGGTGTCGGTATGCAGGCGCAGCACATCGATGCTGCCGTCACCCACCAGGGTGGCGCCTTGCAGCCATGGCACTGCCGTTTGCAATTGCATCATCGTGCTCATAGTCCACCCTCCACTGCGTGCCATTGCTGCAGGGCGCGTGCTGCGTGAGCCACGTCCGAGAACGCGGTCTTGACGCCGGCAATTTCCTGTGTGGACTCGTGGCCCTTGCCGGCAATCAGCACCACGTCCTGCGCCGCCGCCTTGGCCACGGTCTGGGCAATGGCCAGAGCCCGGTCCGACTGCACCACGACTGCGTTGCAGGGCGGCAGGCCCAGCAGGATTTGCGCAATGATGGCCTCGGGTTTTTCGCTGCGCGGGTTGTCGCTGGTGACCACCACCTGGTCCGCCAGCTTGGCCGCAATCGCACCCATGAGCGGACGCTTGGAGGTATCGCGGTCACCTCCGCAACCGAACACGCACCAGAGCTTGCCGCCGCGCGCCTGCACCATGGGGCGCAGGGCCTGCAGCGCATGGTCCAGTGCATCGGGTGTGTGGGCATAGTCCACTGCCACCAGCGGCTGGTTCGCAGCCCCCAGACACTCCATGCGGCCGGGTACGGCGTGCAATTGGCTGCAGGCCTGCACCGCGTCCGCCAGTGCGATGCCGAGCGCGCGCATGGCTCCCAGCACGCCCAGCAGATTGGACACGTTGTAGCTGCCAATCAGATGGGTGCGCACGGGGATGGACTCGTTGCCCTCCACCACGTCAAAACAGATGCCACTAGCCTGGTAGGCGATGTTGCGGGCTTGCAGGCGGGCGCTACGCACGGTGGAAACCGTCCATACATCCAGCGCACTGTCCACCAATGACGCAGCCAGCTCCGCTCCGCGCACGTCATCGACATTGAGGACCACGGCTTGCAGGCCCGGCCAGGCAAACAGGCGGCGCTTGGCCTGCCAGTACGCGTCCATGCTGCCGTGGTAGTCCAGATGGTCCTGCGTGAAGTTGGTGAACAGCGCCACGCGGATCTGGGTGCCATCCATGCGGCCTTCTTCGATGCCAATGCTCGAAGCCTCCATGGCGCAGGCCTTCAACCCATCGTCAACAAAACGGCGCAGTGCGTTTTGCAGTTGCACCGGGTCAGGCGTGGTCAAGCCGGTGGACACCACCGCGTCGTGCGCATGTCCGGTCGCGGAACCGGCTGCAGGCGGACGCCCGACACCCAAGGTGCCGACCATGCCGCAGGGCATGGCCTTGTCACCCTCCACTGCAGACAGGGCTTGGGCCAGCCACCATGCGGAGGAGGTCTTGCCGTTAGTGCCCGTGACGGCCAATACAGCCAGCTCCTGTGAGGGATGGCCAAAATATTCGGCAGCGATGGGGCCGGTGGCGGCCTTCAGACCCTGGAAGCATTCCACGCCTTCCTGGGGCAGGGCGAACTGCTCTGCGCCTTGCGCTTCCACCAGGCAGGCATTTGCACCCGACTGCAGGGCGGACTCCACAAAGGAGCGACCATCCACGGCCGCGCCGGGCCAGGCAATGAAGCCGTCGCCTGGTTGCACCTTGCGGCTGTCCGTGCGCAGCATGCCGGTGACATGCTGTCGCAGCCAGCGTACGGCCTGGGTAGAAGTCGTCAGCATCAGAAGCTCTCCTCCACCGCACTGGCCACGATGTTGGGGCGCACCGCCATATCAGGCTGCACATTGAGCAGACGCAAGGTCTGCTGCACCGTCTCGCTGAATACGGGGGCTGCCACGTCACCGCCAAAGTACTTGCCCGCGCTGGGCTCATCCAGCATCACGCCGACGATGATGCGCGGCTTGTCGATGGGCGCCATGCCCACGAACCAGCCACGGTATTTGCGGTTGCCGTCACTGCCGTAGCCCTTGCCCTGCTGCTTGTAGGCCGTGCCGGACTTGCCGCCCACGGAATAGCCCTGTGTCTGGGCTTTGGGGCCGGTGCCGCCAGACCCTGCGGCCATTTGCAGCATCTTGCGGATTTCGGCAGCGGTTTCCGGCTTGAACACACTGACACCCACCGCCGGCTCGGAGTTCTTCAGCAAGGTCGCCGGAATGATCTGGCCGTCATGCGAAAACACGGTGTAGGAACGCACCATCTGGAACAACGAGGCAGACAGGCCGTAGCCGTAGGATTGCGTGGCCTGCTCGATGGGACGCCATTTGGAATAGGGACGCAACCGGCCCGATACCACTCCGGGGAATTCGATCTGCGGCTTCTGGCCGAAACCAGCCTGCGAGAAGGTTTCCCACATCTCGCTGGCAGGCATCTGCATGGCGATCTTGGCAGTGCCCACGTTGCTGGACACCTGAATCACCTGCTGCACCGTCAACGCGCCATGGGGGTGGGCATCGTGGATGGTGACTCCGGTGATGCTCCAGCTACCTGGCGAAGTGTCAATCACCGTAGAGGGTTTGACGCGACCGGTGTTGAGCGCCAGGCCCACGGTAAAGGGCTTCATGACCGAGCCCGGCTCGAAAGTGTCGGTCAGGGCGCGGTTGCGCAGCTGCGCACCGGTAAGGTTCTGGCGCTTGTCAGGCACGTAGCTGGGGTAGTTGGCCAACGCCAGCACTTCGCCGGTGATGGCGTCCAGCACCACCACGCTGCCAGCCTGGGCGCGGTTGGTCAGCACCGCATCCTTGAGCTTTTCATAGGCAAAGAACTGCACCTTGCTGTCGATGCTGAGCTGGATGTCCTGGCCGTCCACCGGCGGCACGATTTCACCCACGTCTTCCACGGCGCGACCCAGGCGGTCTTTGATCACGCGGCGCATGCCGGGCTTGCCCAGCAATCGCTTGTTGTAGAGCAGCTCCACACCTTCCTGGCCGTTGTCTTCCACATTGGTAAAGCCCACGACGTGGGCTGCGGCTTCACCTTCGGGGTACTGGCGCTTGTATTCCTTGCGCTGGTAGATGCCCTTGATGTTGAGCGCGGCGATTTCCTTGGCGATGTCGGCATCCACCTGGCGCTTGATCCAGACAAAGGACTTGTCTTCGTCCAGCTTCTTGGCCAGGTCGGCATAGGGCATTTCCAGCAGCTTGGCCAGGGTTTGCAGCTTGGCCTTTTCACCGTCGGTGTCCACGTCATCGGGAATGGCCCAGATGCTGGGCGCCGGGACGCTGGAAGCCAGAATCAGGCCGTTGCGGTCCAGAATGCGTCCGCGATAGGCCGGCAGCTCCAGCGTGCGCGCAAAGCGCACCTCGCCCTGGCGCTGGAAGAAATCGTTGGCATAGACCTGGATATAGGCGGCACGCGCCACCAGCCCGCAGAAGGCCAGGGCAATGGCGGCCACCACAAACTTGCTGCGCCACACCGGCGTGCGGCTGGCCAACAAGGGGCTGGAGGTGTAACGCACGCTGCGGCTCATTGCCTGGCTCCTGCAGAGGCCGTTGCCAGCGGAGCAGAGGTGACGGCGCCTTGGGCCGTGTTCTTGGGTGCTGACGCAGCGTCACCATAGCTCACGTACGTGGTGATAGCCGGTTGCACCAGGCGCATCTGCAATTTTTCGCGCGCCAGCTTCTCCACCCGTGCCGAGGTGGCTTCCGCGCGCTTCTCGACCTTGAGCTGCTCCAGTTCGCTGGACAGGCGGCGCTCTTCGTTCTGCGCCTTGTCCAGCTCGGTGAACAGGCGACGCGACTCGTACTGGACGTTGACCAGATAGATGGCGCTGGCCACTACGGCGAGCAGCAGCATCAAGTTGATCCTTGTCATGACAGCGCTCCCACCCTCTGCGCCACGCGCATGATGGCGCTGCGGGAGCGCGGATTGCCTTTGACTTCTTCATCGCCGGGTTTGATGCGGCCCAGCGATTTGAGTTGCATGACCTTGGGTGCAGCAAAAGGCGCGCGCCGGTCGTACTCCTCGCGTGAGTGTTTGGCGATGAATTGCTTAACGATGCGGTCTTCCAGCGAATGGAAGCTGATCACTGCCAAACGTCCTCCGGGCTGCAACACGTTCAGACTCGCCTCTAGCGCTTGTTGCAGCTCTTCAAGCTCGGCGTTGATGAAAATCCGAAAAGCCTGAAATGTGCGCGTTGCAGGGTCCTTGCCCGGCTCGCGGGTTTTGACCGTGTCAGCCACGAGTTGGGCCAGTTCGGTGGTGGTTGAAAAAGGCCCCCGTTCCTGTCGGCGAGCAACAATCGCCTTTGCAATTGCCCCAGCAAACCGTTCTTCACCATATTCACGTATCACCTCCGTGATTTGATTGACTTCTGCTGTTGCCAGCCACTGCGCCACACTCTCGCCACGCGTGGTATCCATACGCATGTCCAGCGGCCCTTCAAAACGAAAACTGAACCCCCGCTCGGGGTTGTCGATCTGCGGCGAACTCACACCCAGGTCCATCAACAGGCCACTGACGCTGCCCGCGGGCAACTCGCCCAGATTCGCAAAACCCTGATGCCGAATGGAAAAACGCGGGTCCACGATGGAGGCGGCCTCGGCCACCGCCTGCGGGTCCTTGTCGAAGGCGATCAGACGCCCCGCTGGTGACAGGCGCGAAAGAATCAGGCGCGAATGGCCGCCGCGCCCGAAGGTGGCGTCCACGTAGGTGCCATCTGCTGCGTCCGGGTAAGGTTGACCACCGTCGTTGAACAATGCATCTACCGCCTCGTTCAACAATACGGTGGCATGGTTCCATGTTGTTTCCACCGTGGGCCTTAAAACGAAAAGTCCTTGAAGACATCGGGCATATCGCCCTGCATGGCCTTGGCTTCCTCGGCGTCGTACAGGGCCTTGTCCCACAGCTCGAAGTGGTTGCCCATACCCAGCAGCATGGTGTCGCGGGTGATGCCGGCCGCTTCGCGCAGTTCAGGTGACACCAACACCCTGCCAGTGCCGTCCATTTCCACATCCATGGCGTTACCCAGAAAGATGCGTTTCCACCATTGTGCAGACATGGGCAGTGCGGCGATGCGCTCACGGAATTTCTCCCACTCCGGGCGGGGGAACACCATGAGACACCCGTGCGGGTGCTTGGTAATGGTCAGCTGTCCGTTGGCGGTCGCACTCAGAACGTCACGATGCCGGGTCGGCACGGAGAGCCTACCTTTTGCATCCAGACTGAGAGACGAAGCCCCTTGAAACACGACAGCACACCCTTTTTTGAAAACCTGCGGGGAAGTGGCTGTTTAAGGGCATTTATTACCACTTAATTCCACTTTTTTGCACTGTACCAGCAAACAGCCATCTTGCAACCTGGCGATTGCGAAAAATTTCCAATGAAATCAAGGACTTAGCGCCGGTTTTGCAGGCTGATGCAAGCAAAAATCCGTTCTAAATGAAGCACTTAGCAGAGGTACTGAAAGTGAAGCTTGAAGCCGACTACCTATTTGTAATTTACAAAATATAGCGGGACAGGTCTTCGTTCTGGCTCAGCTCGGCCAAACGAGCATCCACATAGGCAGCATCGATGGTCACGGTTTGGCCCGCCATGGAGGCCGCGTCAAAGCTGACGTCATCCAGCAGCCGCTCCATCACCGTGGACAGCCGACGTGCGCCAATGTTCTCGGTACGCTCATTGACCTCGAAGGCAATCTTGGCCAGCCGCGTGATCCCTTCGGGCGTGAAATCGAGCTTCACATCCTCAGTGGCCAGCAAGGCTTGGTATTGGCGCGTGAGCGAGGCATGGGTCTGGGTGAGGATGGCTTCAAAGTCTTCCACCGAGAGCGACTGCAATTCCACGCGGATGGGGAAGCGCCCCTGCAGCTCCGGAATCAGGTCGCTGGGTTTGCTCAGGTGAAAAGCACCCGATGCCACGAACAGGATGTGATCAGTCTTGACCACGCCGTACTTGGTGGTCACGCTGGTGCCCTCCACCAGCGGCAGCAGATCACGCTGAACGCCCTGGCGGGAGACTTCTGCACCACTGCCTTCGCTGCGGGAGGTGACCTTGTCGATTTCGTCGATGAAAACGATGCCGTTCTGCTCCATCATGTGGATGGCCTGGCTCTTGATGTCGTCTTCATTGACCAGCTTGGCCGCCTCTTCGTCCACCAGCAGCTTCTGCGCTTCAGCGATCTTGAGCTTGCGTGTCTGGCGCTTGGTCTGCCCCATCTGGCCAAACATGCCACGCAACTGCTCCGTCACTTCTTCCATACCGGGCGGGCCCATTACTTCGAGCTGGGGCGATGCAACCGGCAGATCGATTTCAATTTCGCGGTCGGCCAGCTGGCCTTCACGCAGCTTCTTGCGGAAGGTCTGGCGTGCGGTGCTCTCAGGCGTGGGCTCGCCAGACGCAAAACCGAACTCGTTGCGCGGCATGGGAATCAGGATGTCCAGGATGCGCTCTTCGGCAGCATCCTCTGCCCGGGCCCGCACTTTGATCTTCTCGGCCTCACGGGTCTGCTTGACCGCGATTTCAGCCAGGTCACGGACGATGGAGTCCACATCCTTGCCGACGTAACCGACTTCGGTGAACTTGGTGGCTTCCACCTTGATGAAGGGCGCATCGGCCAGACGTGCCAGGCGCCGCGCGATCTCGGTCTTGCCCACGCCAGTCGGGCCAATCATCAGAATGTTCTTGGGGGTGATTTCGGCACGCAGCTTGGACTCCACCTGCTGGCGCCGCCAGCGGTTGCGCAAAGCGATGGCAACGGCACGCTTGGCCTTGCCCTGTCCTACGATGTGCTTGTCGAGCTCGGCAACGATTTCCTGAGGTGTCATTTTTTCTAGAGGCCCCCGGGCCTTCAGTCCAGTGTTTCGATGGTGTGCTGCATGTTGGTGTAGATGCAGAGTTCACCGGCAATTTCGAGGGAACGCTTGACGATGGTCGCCGCGTCCAGTTCGGTGTTGTTCAACAGCGCTACTGCGGCCGCTTGCGCATAGGCTCCGCCGGAGCCGATGGTGACGATGCCGTTTTCCGGCTCCAGTACGTCGCCATTGCCAGTGATGATGAGGGAGGCGTCCTTGTCTGCCACGGCCAGCATGGCTTCGAGCCTGCGCAGCACGCGGTCGGTGCGCCAGTCCTTGGTCAATTCGATGGCGGCACGCACCAGATGGCCCTGGTGCTTTTCCAGCTTGGCTTCAAAGCGCTCGAACAGGGTGAATGCGTCTGCGGTAGCACCGGCAAAACCTGCCAGCACTTTGCCGTGGTAGAGCTTGCGCACCTTGCGTGCCGTGCCTTTGACCACGATGCTGCCCAGGGTGACCTGTCCGTCACCACCGATGGCAACCTGGTAACCGCTCGGCGTCTTACGCCGCACGCTGATGATGGTGGTTCCGTGAAATTGTTCCATGTGGATGCGTAGGTTGGTCCGGATCAACGATTTGCAAGGCGGCAATGGCGGTCGGTTGCCCGCACCGCTTTCAAAGTGCGCGCGGGATGACCTTGGCGTATTCGTTGATGCCGATGACGTTGAAGAATGCCGCGACGAGCCGGTGCACGTTCAGGAATTGAATCTGCTTGCCTTCGGCCTGACGCGCGGTCACCCAGTTGAGAATGCTGCCCGCAGCAGCAAAGTCCACCCGAACCAGTGGGCCACAATCAATCGCAATGTGCTTGGTACTGGCGGGAGCGGAATCCAGAGTCGCCAGTGCCTGCGTTGCGTCACCCAGGATTTCACCCGAAAGTTCCAGGGATGCGCTTGCCGCGACTTCCGCGGTCTCCAATACCTTCCGGGTGGGGCCGGCGGCTGCCGCCAGGGATGAGGCCTCGGCAGCCGTGAGCACCCTGCACTCAGCCTCATTCCACTCCGGGGGAGCGGCCTCAAAAGTGATGCAGTAGTCCAATGCTGCCAATTCGAAGTCGTCTTGCAAGCCCAGTGCACGCAAGGCATTGAGCCGAACTTGCCACCAGGCGGGATCGACCTTGCCTTCTCCCGAGGGCGTCAGTGCACGCAAGATGCGCACCAATTGATCCTGACCATCCAGCTGCAGTGACACAGCTTCTGTGCACAGACTCTCGAACAGGGCCCCCAGCAGCGGCATGGCATCCGGCTCAATGGTTTGCAAATGGTTCCAGTTGAGGTGCCAGGGCATAGGGCTTCCCACCAGGGCCGCGCGCAGGCTCTCCATGCCGGCGCCGGTCAGCACGGCTGGACACTCCCAGATCGGCGTGGATTGCACCGCTTGCGCCTCGCCATCCCTGAGACTCTGCGTGTCCCCGTCAGTCGACGCTTTCCAGACCGGCCACACGCCATCCAGTTGCAGCGCGAACTCGTTGGCCGCATTCTCAAAGGACTCGCGGTTTCCCGTGGCCCGATAGAGGTCAAGCAAAGCCGCAGTCCATGACTGCGCAGCATCGGGCTCCAGGTCATTGCCCCTCAGGGCGGACAACAATCCGTTTTCCGCCCCCGCAATATCCCCGTTGGCAAAACGGATGGCCGCCTCTTCCAGCTCGGGGTCGGTCGCCATTTCGTTGGCATCGAAAAGCGTAGAGGGTGAAAAGCCGGTACCGCTGTCTGACTTGCCTTCGCGTCCCGAGTTCTGGCTTGCGTATGACAGGGACGCTTCATCCGTGGTCATCCGTGTGGGCGCAAATTCGTTGTCCTCTTCCTCGCCTTCCGGCACAGGCATTACCTCGGTGCTGGCAAACGCGACCGACATGTCGGAGGGTGCCAAAGAAGGCTTTGGATCGTTCCTTGAATCGTCTGACGCCGAGTCCCTCGCGGAAACAGGAGCTGCCGCTGGTGGCGACTGGCTGTCCTGGGCACGAGCCTTCCACCACTGGCGCGACATCTGCGCCTCGATTTCGTCAATCTTCTTGAGCGTCACGGCCCGTCCGTCAATGTCGGTAGACACGCTGGACTGAAAAAACGAGGGGCGTGCCATGCTGGCCAGGGTTGCCGGGTCCCGGTTGCGCAGTTTGCGCAGCTGGTCGAACTCGCGCTTGCGGACAAAGTCGTTTTGCCGCTTGCGCTCTATCATCGCCTTGAGCGCCTGCTTGTCGTAGGCGGTGGCTTCGTTATCCGCGGGCTGGTCCAGCTCCGACCAGTCTCTGGTCGGATTGCGGACAAACATGGCTACCTTGGACAGCAGACCAGGTTTCTCGTCTTTGGTTGCCATGGCTGCTGAATGAACGAATCAGAGAAATCGGCAAGAAAACATCCGGCTATCAATCACCGAACATCTTTTGCTTGAGTTCACGCCGTTGTTGGGCTTCAAGCGACAGGGTCGCCGTAGGCCGGGCCAACAAGCGGCCCACACCGATGGGTTCACCGGTTTCGTCGCAGTAACCGTAGTCACCGGCATCGATACGGGCAATGGACTGCTCGATCTTCTTGAGCAGTTTGCGCTCACGGTCACGCGTGCGCAATTCCAGCGCATGTTCTTCCTCGATGGTGGCGCGGTCTGCCGGATCGGGAACGACCGAGGTGTCCTCACGCAAATGCTCAGTGGTTTCACCGGCGCTGTTGAGAATGTCGCGCTTGAGTGTGGCGAGCTTCAGGCGGAATGCGGCCAACTGGACTTCATTCATGTACTCCGAATCGGGCATGGCCATCAAATCGGCGTCAGTCAGTTCGGCAACTGGCTTGGTTTTCCAGTTGTTGGCGAGTTTGGGGTCTTTTTTGATCGAAGAAGGCAAAACGGGCACGATGACAGGTGAGGGAATGGATTGGCTATAGCTGGCTTTGGCGGCCGTGGACGCAACGGATTGCGCCATGGAAGGAACAGTCAACTGGGCAAGACGGGACGAGGGTCGACCCGCCTTTTGAGCCACGACAGCAGGAGCGGCAGGCGCAGGTGCTTGCACGGGCTGGGATACAACAGGCTTCACAGGGGGAGATACCTTTTTGGGAGCCGCCGGTTTGGCAGCGGATTTAACTGTTTTGACGGGCGCCGGAGCAGCCGCCTTGGCGGCCTTTGCAGGAACTTTGGTCACGGGTTTGGGGGCAACTTTTTCAACCGCCTTGACCGGCGCCTTCGCCGGCTTGGCTACCACTTTGGCAGGTGCAACGGCCTTGGCGGTCGGCTTGGCCACTGTTTTGGTTGCCGCTTTGACAGGTTTGGCGGCAGGCTTGGCAACCGACTTCGGCTTTGCTGTCACGGCTTTGGATTTGCTATCTTTCCCGGATTTCGCATTCACTTTGTCTCTCCTGGCGGGACTCGCCTGCTTGTGTTCTATCGCGCCGTGGGTGGTATTGGAAGTCTTGGTGGGTTGGTCTGGCGGTGTTTCTCCGGCGCGCGAGTGTACAGGCTTCGCCATCGGAAAACCCATAAGTTGCAAAATCGAGACAATCATTCCACTCCCAGCCA
Source organism: Rhodoferax sp. GW822-FHT02A01 (assembly GCF_038784515.1). Lineage (NCBI taxonomy): Bacteria > Pseudomonadati > Pseudomonadota > Betaproteobacteria > Burkholderiales > Comamonadaceae > Rhodoferax > Rhodoferax sp. GW822-FHT02A01. The sequence goes on along the minus strand of NZ_CP152376.1, from coordinate 2,385,822 downwards.
TCGTTCAAACTCTTTCAAAACCAGGCGCATCCGCTAGACGGCACATTGCAGTGCCATTAAACACCGTCTAGACCAGGGATTGCTCCAGTCCCTGCAACAAAATGTCCTTTGGCAGATCGATGCCGATGAAGACCATTTTGCTGCAACGCACCTCCTGATCTGTCCAGGCCGGTCCCAGATCGCTGCCCATGAGCTGGTGCACACCCTGGAAAATCACTTTGCGGTCCGTACCCTTCATGAACAGCACGCCTTTGTAGCGCAGCATCTTGGGGCCGTAGACATTGACGACCGCGCCCAGGAAGTCTTCCAGCTTGGCAGGATCAAAGGCCCGCTCTGACTTGAAGACAAAGCTCTTTACATCATCATCGTGGTGATGGTGGTGACCATGCTCCCCATGATGGGACGGGCGATCGCAATGCTCGCCATGTTCATGGTCGTGGTGCGCATGGTCATGGTGATCATGATCGTGGTCATGTTCTTCCGCATTCAGGAAGTCGGGGTCGATGTCCAGTTTGGCATTCAGATTGAAGCCGCGCAGGTCGAATACCTCACTCAGTGCCACATCGCCAAAATGCACCGCACGCTGCGGCGCGCGTGGATTCATATGTTTGAGGCGGTGCATCAGCGCATCCAGTTCGTCCTTGGACACCAGATCGGACTTGCTGATGAATATCTGGTCGGCAAACCCCACCTGGCGGCGCGCCTCCTGGCGATCATTGAGCTGCTGCTCGGCATGCTTGGCATCTACCAGGGTCAAGATGGAGTCCAGCAGATAGGACTCGGCCACTTCATCATCCATGAAAAAGGTCTGTGCCACGGGGCCGGGATCTGCCACGCCGGTGGTCTCGATCACCACACGCTCAAAATCCAGCTCGCCTTTGCGCTTCTTTTCGGCCAGGTCACGCAGCGTGGCGCGCAGGTCCTCGCGGATGGTGCAGCAGATGCAGCCGTTGCTCATCTGGATGATCTGCTCGTTGGTGTCGCTCACCAAGATGTCGCTATCGATGTTTTCCTCACCGAATTCATTCTCGATGACAGCAATCTTTTGTCCATGGGCCTCGGCCAGTACGCGCTTGAGCAGGGTGGTTTTGCCGGAACCCAGGAAACCGGTCAGGATGGTGGCGGGGATAAGTGACATATTGGAGCCCAAAATCAGCAGATGGGGAGTGTATCGATCAATTCAAGTGCCTCGCTTACACCGTCCTAACGCCGCATGACCACCAGCCCCTTGAGGTATTCGCCTTCCGGAAAGGCTATGGTCATGGGGTGATCCGGTGCGCCACCCATGCGCTCGCTGATGAAGCCGTCCACCCCCGCATCCGACCCGGCACCCGCCACAATCTTGTGGAACAGGTCGGCACTGATGCCGCCGGAGCAGGAATAGGTAAATAACACGCCACCCGGCTCCAGCAGCTTGAAGGCCAGACGGTTGATGTCCTTGTAGGCACGCGCGGCCCGCTCCGCATGGGCCACGGTGGGCGCAAACTTGGGCGGGTCCAGGATGATGGCGTCAAAGGTGCGGCCTTCCTGTGCGAACTGGCGCAGCGACGCATTCACATCCGCGTCCATCCACGTGGCACGGCTGGCATCAAACCCATTGAGCGCCACATTGGCCGCAGCCACTTCCAGCGCCGGACCGCTGGAGTCGATGGACGTCACATGACCCGCCCCGCCGCTGAGTGCTGCGACGCTGAAGCCGCCGGTGTAGCAAAAGCAGTTCAGCACACGCTGGAACTGCAGGCGGCGCGTATAGGACGCGAACTTGTGCCGGCTGTCGCGCTGGTCCAGGTAAAAGCCCGTCTTGTGGCCATTGGCGATGCTCAGGTGCAGTTTCCAGTCGTGCTCCTGCAGGATCAGGTCCGTCGGTCCCTCACCACGCAGCCAGCCGGTGCGCTCCGTCAATCCTTCCAGGGTACGGCTGCTGGCGTCGGAACGCTCGTACAACCGGGACAGCCCGGTTGTTTGCAACAGCGCATCGGCAATCACATCGCGCCAGCGCTCCACACCGGCAGAAGTGAATTGCGCCACCAGCGTGTCGCCATAACGGTCCACGATCAGCCCGGGCAAACCGTCCGATTCGCCATGGATCAGGCGCACACCGTCACTGCGTATGTCAAAGCGGCTACGCGCCTGGATGGCCTGCGCAATGGTGGAGCGAAAGAACCCTTCATCAATGCGCTGCTTTTCATCAAAGCTCCACATGCGGGCCCGGATCTTCGATTGCGGACTGAAAGCGGCCCACCCCAGAAACTGCCCCTCCGCCGAGTCCACCCGCACGGTCTCACCCGAGTCACCGCCGCCTTTGGCGATGGCTGATTCAAAAATCCAGGGGTGGTGGCGTATCAGGGAGCGCTCTTTGCCGGCGCGCAGGCGAATCGATTTCATGGGGGGTATTGTCGCTGGTGTGCCCATACAGCCGGTATTTGACCGCTCGAACGCACAGTCGCCTCCGCTGAGTTTGGGGTATGGGCCCCGGCCAACTTGTGCGTACCCGCAGTAGGCGGCCGGGGCCCATACCCCAAACGCAGCCCGCCAACAAAGTCGGCAAATAGGAAACTCAGGACTTAGAAGAAGAGCCCTTGACCCGAGCCCGCGGATGCGCCAAGTCATACGCCTTGGCCAAATGCTGGAAGTCCAGCCGCGTGTAGACCTGCGTCGTCGTGATGTTGGCATGCCCCAGCAACTCCTGCACCGCCCGCAAATCCCCACTGCTTTGCAACACATGACTGGCAAACGAATGCCGCAGCATGTGCGGATGCACCGGCGTGCTGATGCCCGACTGCAAACTGCGCCGCTTCAGACGCTGCCAGACCGACTGCGCCGTGAGCCGTGTGCCATTGCGCCCGGTAAACAGGGCCCGCGCCGCGTTTTCCTGGGTCGCATGCACCGGTCCGCCCGCCACCGTTCCCATCGGACCACGCAATGCCAGCCACCGCTCCAACGCCCGCATGGCCGTCTTGCCCACCGGCACGCTGCGGCGCTTGGAGCCTTTGCCCAGCACATGGGCTTCTGCGGCCTGCATATCGACCCAACCACGCGCCGCGCCGCTGGCTTCCACATCCAGACCCGTCAGCTCGCTCACACGCAGGCCACTGCCATAGAGCAACTCCACCATGGCCGCATCGCGTGCTTCCAGCCACGGATCATCATCGCTCTGGAAATCGGCAAACTGCACCGCATCGTCGACCCCGAGAGCCTTGGGCAGGGGCTTGGGCGCCTTGGGCGAACGCACATCCTGCACCGGGTTGCTGGCAATCAGGCCCTGGCGACCCAGCCATGTGTAAAAGCCGCGCCAGCCCGAGAGAATGAGCGCAATGCCACGGCCGCTGCGTCCGCCGCTGTGCATCTGTGCCACCCAACGCCGGATATGGGGGTTGCGCACCGCCAGCAACTCCACCTGCGCCTGCGCTGCAAAGCCCTGCAGCTTCTGCAGGTCCAGCGCGTACAGCTCTACCGTGCGTGCGGCAAGACGCTTTTCGACGCGAACGTACTCCAGGTATTTATCGACCAGAGCAGCCGCGTCGGCCATAAACGTTAACGCAAACGGGAGAGTGCGGCGCTGGCCAGTTCGCCAATACGGGCCAGGAAGTCGGTCCCCATGCCGCTGGTGAAGCGCTGTGCATCGCCGGAAGCCAGCACCAGCAGGCCGAAGGCCGGTGTGGTGGAGCCGCTGGGGCCTTCGCGCAAGGGAATGAGTGCCAGCGAAGCAATGCCGGAGGGCGCACTCAGCCAGCTCACCGACTCGAATCCGGTATTCAAGCCGCAGAACGGCTCCGTCAGCGAGGATGCGAAGAGTTTGACGTCTTCGCTCACGCCCTGGGCATAAGGCTCTGCAACGTAGTCGGCAGCCACATCCCACAGGCGCAGCCCCACTTGGGGCACGGCAAACTGCAGTTCAATTCCCGCTGCGATCTGCAGCGGCAATTGAAGCAGGTCACCTCCTTGCAGCAGGCTGGCGGCCCAGCGCAGGATTTTGTTGGAGAGGATGACGTTGTCATTGCCGTTGCGCAACATTTCCATGATGCGCTGCTCCAGCAGCTTGATCTTTTCGCGCAGCATCTCGGCCTGGCGCTCCTGCAGGCTCACGGCACGGTTGCCGTGCGGGCTGGTGAGCTGCACCGTAGCCAGCAGCTCAGCGTGGCGCAGGAAGAAGTCCGGGGTATTGGCCAGGTAGTTGGCAATATCGTCTTCGGTGATCGGGTTGGCCAGCGCTTGGTTCAATGGGTTGCTCATGGAGGCTCAGTGTAGGTAAAAAGTTCGGCTTATTGGCTCAAGTATCTGGCATCAGGCGGGCAAATCGTCCGGCACTTCAATCTCGCCACGAAATACCGTGGTCGCCGGCCCGGTCATCATCACCGGCGCATCGCCGCCAGCCCATGCGATGGTCAGCACACCGCCACGGGTATGCACATCCACGCGCGCATCCAGCAGCCCCAGGCGGATACCGGCCACCACCGCGGCGCAGGCGCCGGTGCCACAGGCCAGGGTTTCGCCCACGCCGCGCTCATACACGCGCAAGCGGATGCTGCTGCGGCTCTGTACCTGCATGAAGCCCACGTTCACGCCCTGGGTAAAGCGATGGTTCTGCTGCACCTGCGGCCCCAAAACTGTCACCGGCGCAGTATCCACATCCGTCACCTGAATGACCGCATGCGGATTGCCCATGGAGACGGTGGCCAGCAACACCTCGGCGGTGCTGCCTGCGGGCAGCACCGGCCAGTTGCCCCATTCGCCCTGGTGCTTCAGCGTCAAACCGTCTGCATCGAAAGGAATGTCCTTCGGATCAAAACGGGGCGCACCCATGTCCACCGTGACGCGGCCATCGGGGGTAAGCCGCGGCGCAATCACGCCTTTCATGGTCTGCACCCGGATGGTGTCCTTGTCGGTCAGACCGCTGTCATGCACAAAACGGGCAAAGCAGCGCGCGCCGTTGCCGCACTGCTCCACCTCGTTGCCGTCGGCGTTGTGGATGATGTATTCAAAGTCAATGCCGGCTGCGGGCGAAGGCCTCACGGTCAGGATCTGGTCGGCGCCCACGCCGAAGTGGCGGTCACCCAGAAAGCGGTATTGGGCTGGGCTCAGGCCCAGCTCACCGCGGGTTTCGTCGAGCACGACAAAGTCGTTGCCAGCACCCTGCATTTTGGTAAACGGAATTCGCATGGGTGCAATTATCCGCGCTTGCTGCAAAATGGCCCGCATGCCAAGACCATCGCAAATCCTTCACCCCGCAACCGCCGCCATTCCGGCCCCCACTGACTGGCAGTCCGACAAGCCCGTTGCCATTCTGAAAAACGTGTGGCGGCTGACAGCCCCAAATCCGGGTGTCATGACCGGGCCCGGCACCAACAGCTACCTGGTAGGAGATGCGCATGCGGGATTTCTGGTCATAGATCCGGGCCCTGCCGATGCGGACCATGTCCAACGCCTGTGGCAAGCAGCACCCCATGCGGATGGCCTTGGCGGCAATATCCGCATGATTGTGTGTACCCATTCGCACCCTGACCACTCCCCTGGCGCCAAACCGTTGCAGGCACTGTGCGCCGCCAACGGCGTCATTGCGCCCATTCTTGGCCTGCCGTCTGCACCCACGGCACGCGCGGCCAGTGCATTCACGCCGGACAGGGCGCTGGAGGACGGCGAAGTCTTGCGCCTGACCGTGACGGGCCAAGGCGACGATGCCCAGGTGGCCACCCACAGTCTGCGCGTCATCCATACCCCTGGCCATGCTGCCAACCACGTGTGCCTGCTGCTCGAAGAGGATGGTTTGCTGTTCTCCGGCGACCACATCCTCAACGGCAGCACCACGGTAATCGATCCACCGGACGGCCACATGGGCCACTACCTGCACTCGCTGGATGTGTTGCATGCCCAATGCAGCCAGATGCAGGTGGAGTTCATTCTGCCGGCCCATGGCCACGTCATTACCCATGCTCTGACGGCGATTGCCCACCTCAAGGCGCATCGCCTGCAGCGCGAAGCCAAGATTGCCACGGTGATGCAGTCCAACCCGCAGGGCAATCTGGACCAGTGGCTGCCATTGGCCTATGACGATGTGGACCCGCGCATCTGGCCGGTAGCCAGACGCTCCTTGCTGGCGCATGTGGAGCACATCCAGCAGCTGCAACAGATGCCCCCCGACGATCGGGGTGGGCTATGAGTACGTTTCGCAGAGCCGCACCTCCGCAAGGGCAAACAGCAGCACAGCCCGCAGTGCCGCGAACCGGTGGCCCCAAACCCAGAAACCGCCCACGCACGGTGGACCGGACCAAGCCAGTGGTGGATGAGGGCGAACGGCTTTCCAAGAAGGTCATGCAACTCAAGGGCTGTTCCCGCAGCGAAGCCGAGCGCTACATAGAGGGCGGATGGGTCATGGTCAATGGCGTGGTGGTGGAAGATCCGCCGTTTCGCGTGCAGCAGCAGACCGTGACCCTCTCACCCGACGCCACTTTGCTCAACCTGGGTGATGTGACTTTGATCCTGAACAAGCCTCCCGGCTGGCTGGACGGAGTGGACACGGAAGACGACGATGAGGACGAAGTGCCCCGCGCGGCTCCCGCCAAGAGTCGGGGCGGCAAGCCACAGGTCAAGAATGCCCGCACACTGCTCACCGCGCAAAACCACTACGCCGACGATCCGTCCGGCATTCGCCAGCTCAAACGCCATTTGTTGCATCTGGAAGCCGAAGTCCCGCTGGAGACGGGCGCCAGCGGGCTGGTGGTGTTCACCCAGGATTGGCGCGTCACGCGCAAGCTCAGTGAGGACTTGGGTGCGATGGAGCACGAACTCATCGTCGACGTCCGGGGCGAAGTGCAGCCGGAGCATCTGCAGAAAATTGCCAGAGCGCTCAACGATGAACGCAACCCGTTGCCGCATACCAAGTTCAGTATCAACAGCACCACCCCGGAGTCGAGCAAGTTGCGCTTTGCGATCAAGGGCGCGCATCCCGGCTTGGTGGCCTATCTATGCGAGAAGGCCGGATTGGAAATCACCGCCATGCGCCGCATCCGCCTGGGCCGCGTCACGGTGAGTGACCTGCCGGTAGGCCAATGGCGCTACCTGACGGCGCACGAGAAGTTCTAGCTGGCGATGTAGGTCTGTAGCTGGTTGATGGTGGACTCCTGGTCCTTGATGATTTCATCCAGCAAGTCGCGGATGGAGATCAGGCCCAGCACCTTGTCGCCATCCACCACCGGCAAGTGGCGGATCTTCTTCTGGCTCATCAGGCTCATGCAGTCCTCGGTACGGGCGCTGGCATCCACCGTGAGCACCTTGGACGTCATGATGTCCTTTACCAACGTGTCCTTGGACGCCTTACCTGCCAGCGCGATCTTGCGGGTGTAATCGCGCTCGGAAAGGATTCCCACCAGCTTGCCCTGGTCCATCACCATCAGTGCACCTACATCGTGATCGGCCAGGATTTTCAGGGCGTCAAACACGCTGTCTTGCGGCTTGAGGCTCCAGGGTGCATCTTGATTCTTCAACAACTCGCGTACTGGTCGCATAGTGCCTCCGATGAATGGTGAGCGATAAGTAACCATACCGCAAAAATGGGGGCAAAAGTGTGAAGCCCACCGGTAAGCCGGATTCTGTGCGTGAGGGTTTCCCCTCACGTGACCACCATTACTCTGGGCCGTCGGTCACCCGAGCGGCTCAATGCTACCTACCCGCACACTCCGGGGGCCCCGTCAACGTGTGCCTACTTGGTATTGCTGCGCGTAGAGATTGCCCGTTTCACCTTTGGGCTCGTGCCGCAACTTGCGTTGCGTCCGAGTCCAAAACTCGTCTCTGTTGCTCTGATCCTCACCTTAGGGTCTTGCGACTTGTCGGTGGACAGCCGTTAGCTGCTACGCTGCCCTATGCAGTCCGGACGTTCCTCCAGTGCTCTGTTTCCAGAATTGCACCAGCGGTGGTCTGGTGGGCTTCACTCCCCGATTATCAGGCTTGCGCAGGGGTTGCATATGCATATACAGAAATCTGTTGAAAAACTAGCCCACAATGTCGCAACCTAATCCCACCTTTTGGAGGCCCCATGAGCTTTGACAACGTACTGCAAACCATTGGCAACACACCCCATATCCGCATCAACCGTCTTTTCGGGACCACGCACAACGTGTTTGTGAAATCCGAGCGAAGCAATCCCGGGGGCTCCATCAAGGACCGTATTGCCTTATCCATGGTCGAAGCGGCCGAAAAGAGTGGCGAACTCAAGCCCGGCGCCACCATCATCGAGCCCACCTCAGGCAATACCGGCGTGGGTCTGGCGCTAGTGGCTGCGGTCAAGGGTTACAAATTGATACTGGTGATGCCCGACAGCATGTCCATCGAACGTCGCCGCCTGATGCTGGCCTACGGCGCCAGCTTTGATCTCACGCCGCGCGAAAAAGGCATGAAGGGTGCCATCGCCCGCGCGCAGGAACTGGCCGCACAAACGCCCGGAGCCTGGATTCCGCAGCAGTTCGAAAATCCCGCCAACATCGATGTGCACGTGCGCACCACGGCGCAGGAAATCCTCAACGACTTCCCCAATGGCGTGGACTACATCATCACCGGCGTTGGCACCGGCGGACACCTTAGCGGCGTGGCACAGGTGCTCAAGGCCAAGTGGCCCAAGCTCAAGGTGTTTGCAGTGGAGCCAACGGCCTCTCCCGTGATCTCTGGCGGAGCGCCTTCGCCCCACCCGATCCAGGGCATTGGTGCAGGCTTCATCCCTAAGAACCTCAAGACCGAGCTGCTGGACGGCGTGATCCAGGTCGATGCCGAGCCAGCCCGCGAATATGCGCGGCGCAGTGCGCGTGAAGAAGGTTTGCTGGTGGGTATTTCCAGCGGTGCCACACTGGCTGCGATTGCACAAAAACTGCCTGAAATCCCGGCGGGCTCCACCGTGCTGGGCTTCAACTACGACACGGGGGAACGCTACCTCTCGGTTGAGGGCTTCCTGCCTGCTTGAGGAAGACTTTCTTGAAGCCAAAAAAGGGGGCTCAGGCCCCCTTTTGCGTTCAGGACATGGAGTGCAGCCCCAGCATATTGCCCTCGGTATCCACCACCAGCGAAATGAAGCCGTACTGTCCGATGGACATCTTGGGCTTCTGGATCTTGCCGCCCGCAGCAACCACCCGAGATTCCTCCACCGCACAGTCATCGCAGGAGAAATACACCAAGGTGCTGTTGCCGCCCGCGGGAAAGCCGGGCATATGTACCAGTGTGCCTCCGGCCCCATAGTCTTCCATGGACGAAGGAAATGCCAGCATGCTGGGCCCGCCACCTTCCAGCGGCTGCAGGGCTATCTGAAACACCGACTCGTAGAACTTGCGCGCTCGCGCCATGTCGTCCACGTAAATTTCAAACCATCCGATAGGGTTGCGCATGGAGTTCTCCTGTTGTCATGCGGTTGAAGGGGCCTCCCCGAGGTTGATTGTTGCGGCAATATAGGTCCGCCCGGGCCCGCTGTCCAGCCCGCAGCGCTGCCCGTATCATTGGCACCCTGCTTGATCACCACGAGCCCGCCATGATTCGACTCACAGAACTCAAACTCCCGCTTTCCGCCATTCCGGTGGAGGTACGCCGCGCTGCCGATGCACCCGCTGAAACCGAGGCCGATCGTGCCCCGGTTGCCCACCCCATCGAGGCGCTCAAGCGGCTTGCCGCCCAGGCACTGAACATCCAACCCGAAGACATCGAGCACCTGAATGTATTCAAGCGCAGCTTCGATGCCCGCAAGGCGGATCTGGTGGTGGTGTACATCGTGGACATCACCGTGTCTGCACCGCTGGAAGAGAAGCTGCTGACCCAGTTTGCCGGTCACGCCCACATAGGCGCCACGCCGGACATGCAATACCGCCTGGCAGTACATGCCCCCGCAGACCTGTCCGAGCGCCCCGTGGTGGTGGGCTTTGGCCCCTGCGGCATGTTTGCAGCGCTGGTATTGGCCCAAATGGGGTTCAAGCCGCTGGTGCTGGAGCGCGGCAAGACGGTGCGTGAACGCACCAAGGACACCTGGGGCCTGTGGCGCAAACGCAATCTCAACCCGGAAAGCAATGTGCAGTTTGGAGAAGGCGGCGCTGGCACGTTTTCCGACGGCAAGCTCTGGAGCCAGATCAAGGACCCACGCTTTCTGGGCCGCAAGGTGATGGATGAATTTGTGAAGGCCGGCGCGCCACCCGAAATCCTGTACGAAGCACACCCCCATATCGGCACCTTCAAGCTGGTGAAGGTGGTGGAAAACCTGCGTGCGCAAATCGTGGCGCTGGGCGGCGAAGTACGCTTTGAACAGCGCGTGATAGATGTGTTGCTGGAACCCCATGGCGACGAGCACCAACTCACCGGACTGCAGGTGCTGGACGTGCCCAGCAACACCACCTACGCCTTGCCAGCCCGGCACGTCGTGATGGCCCTGGGCCACAGTGCGCGCGACACATTCGCCATGCTCTACGAGCGCGGCGTGGCCATGCAGGCCAAGCCGTTCTCGGTAGGCTTTCGCATCGAGCACCCGCAGGGCGTGATCGACAAGGCGCGTTGGGGCCGTCACGCCGGTCACCCCATGCTGGGTGCGGCCGACTACAAACTGGTCCACCACGCCGCCAATGGGCGCGCGGTCTACAGCTTTTGCATGTGCCCCGGCGGCACCGTGGTGGCCGCCACCAGCGAGCCTGGCCGTGTGGTCACCAACGGCATGAGCCAGTATTCGCGCAACGAACGCAACGCCAATGCCGGCATGGTGGTCGGCATAGACCCTGCAGACTACCCGCAGGACGAAGCCACGTTTGTGCAGGCCTTTGGCACAGACAAAGGCGCACGCTACGCCAGGGAAGCGGCAGCACTTCGTGCCCAGAACCCCAAGGCCGCGCACCCGCTGTCGGGCATTGCCTTCCAGCGCCAGCTTGAAGCCGGCGCCTATGCACTGGGTGGCAGCAGCTACGAAGCACCCGGCCAACTGGTGGGCGACTTTCTGGCGGCGCGCGCGTCAACCCAGTTCGGCAACGTCCTGCCTTCCTACAAACCCGGCGTCAAGCTCGGCGACCTGGCCCCCAGCCTGCCCGCCTACGCCATCGAGGCACTGCGCGAAGCGCTGCCTGTGTTTGGCAAGAAAATACGCGGCTTTGACATGGCCGATGCGGTGCTCACCGGTGTGGAGACACGCACATCGTCACCCCTGAAGATGCCGCGCGGCGAAGACCTGCAAAGCAGCAATGTGCGCGGCCTCTACCCTGCGGGTGAAGGTGCCAGCTATGCCGGCGGCATCATGTCGGCGGGAGTGGATGGCATTCGGGTGGCGGAGGCTGTGGGGCGGGAACTTGTGTCGACTTGATCCGGTACCTAGTGCTTGTGCGCAGTCTTGCGCTGACCACTGCCGCTATGCGCACCGTGCACATGGCCTTCGCGTCCGGCTGAGCTGACCGGCTTTCTTGCGATCTCGGTGAGTTCGTTGAGGATGCCGCAATGCTCTGCGTCCTGCGAGACCATGCAGGTTTCGCGCAAGGCCTTGAGCTGCTTTTCCAGCGAGCGCAATTCACGGATGCGTTGGGCCACATGGCCTATGTGTTCGTCCAGCAAATCATTGACTTCGCGGCAGTTTTCCGTGGGCGCATCCTTGAAACGGAGCAGCACGCGGATTTCTTCCAGCGTCATGTCCAACCCGCGGCAATGGCGGATGAAGGACAGACGCTGCGCATGCGCATCTTCGTAAACGCGGTAGTTGCCCTCGCTGCGACCGGGTTCGGCCAGCAGCCCCTCGCGCTCGTAATAGCGGATGGTTTCTACCGGGGTGTTGGTGCGTTGGGCCAGTTCTCCGATTTTCATGGGCGTGTCCTGTTGGGGTGCTTGAGGGGTACTCTGGCACAAACTTGACTCTGTAGCAGCTACAGGGTTTTTAATACAGGCAACAAAGCCATTGCGAATGGTGAGGACACCCCATGAGCCCCAACACAACAGCTGCAGCAGAACCCGCCAACACACCCGTTTTCCGTATCCCGAGCATGGATTGTGCGGCCGAGGAAGGTGAGATCCGCCATGCGCTGACCAACATACCTGGCCTGCGCAGCCTGAACTTTCAGCTCGGCGCACGCACACTGACCATCGATGCGCCCGCCGAGTCGATTCCTGCCGCACTGGAGGCGATCCGCAAGGCGGGCTTCAAGGTGCTGCCGATTTCCGAAGCCACGGATCACGATGACCATGGTCATGAAGGCCACGACCACAGCCATGGACATGAGCACCACTACGCGCACGCGGCCTTTGCCCTCCCAGAGGGCCTGCCACGCTATGCAGTGGCGCTGGCGCTGGCCTTTGGTGCGGAAGCGGTTTCGTACCTGGCCCCTGTTGGTCTGCCATGGAGCGCCCTTGGCATGATCCTGGCCGCGCTGGCCATCGCACTGGCGGGTTTTTCTACCTACGTCAAAGGGTTGGCGGCGCTGCGCAACCTGCGTCTCAACATCAACGCACTGATGACGGTGGCGGTAACAGGCGCCTTTCTGATCGGGCAGTGGCCCGAGGCAGCCATGGTGATGGCGCTCTACGCCATTGCCGAACTGATAGAGGCCCGCTCGGTGGACCGTGCGCGCAATGCCGTCAAGGGGTTGCTGGACATGACGCCCGAAATGGCCGAGGTGCGTCAGGCAGATGGCAGTTGGCAGCAAAGCCTGGTGAAGACCCTTGCCATCGGCACGGTCATCCGCGTAAAACCCGGCGCCCGGGTGCCACTGGACGGCACCATTCTGTCGGGCACCACCGCCGTTGACCAGTCGCCGGTCACGGGCGAGAGCATTCCGGTGGACAAGGTTGCGGGCGACCCGGTGTTTGCCGGAACCATCAATACCACGGGCTGCTTCGAGATGCAGGTCACGTCGGCCGCCAATGCCACGCTGTTGTCGCGCATCATCCACGCAGTGGAGCAGGCGCAAGGATCACGCGCACCAACCCAGCAGTTTGTGGACCGGTTCGCCGCGCTCTACACCCCTGCCGTTTTTGCATTGGCACTGGCCGTCTGCCTGCTGTCGCCGTGGCTGCTGCACTGGACCTGGATGCAGGCCATCTACAAGGCCCTGGTGTTGCTGGTGATCGCCTGCCCGTGTGCACTGGTCATCTCGACCCCGGTCACGGTGGTGAGCGGACTGGCGGCGGCTGCCCGGCGCGGGATTCTCATCAAAGGCGGCGTGCATCTGGAAAACGCCCGCAAGATCAAGGCCATTGCGCTGGACAAGACCGGCACCATCACCCAGGGCAAGCCGCGTCTGGTTGCCACCGAAATCCTCGCTACCGAATACAGCGAGGCCCAGGTGCGCCAATGGGCAGCCGACTTGTCGGGGCACTCGGACCATCCGGTGTCTCTTGCCATTGCCAGCGGCCTGGGTCTGCCCGTGGACGGCGCGTTGCAGGCGTTCACAGCACTGCCCGGGCGAGGCGTTCAGGCCACCAAGAATGGGCTCGCCATTCTGCTGAGCAACCACCGGTTGATAGAAGACCGCGGCATCTGCAGTCCGGAAATCGAGGCCCGTCTGGCCGTCCATGAGGCGCTGGGCCGAACCGTCACCCTGCTTGCCACGCAAACCCAGGTTCTGGCCATCTTTGCGGTTGCCGACACCATCAAGGAAAGCTCGCGCGAAGCGCTGGCGCAGCTGCATGCGCTGGGCGTAACGTCGGTAATGCTCACCGGTGACAACCTGGCCACCGCCCGCACCATTGCCAAACTGGCGGGCATAGACGATGCACGCGGCAACCTGTTGCCCGAAGACAAGCTGGCCGCCATTGAACAGCTGCAAGCGCAATACGGCTTTGTGGCCATGACTGGCGACGGCATCAACGATGCACCCGCACTGGCGCGCTCCGACATTGGGTTTGCCATGGGCGGCGCGGGCACCGACACCGCCATGGAGGCGGCCGACGTGGTCATCATGAATGACGACCTGCGCCGCATCCCGCAGGCCATCCATTTATCACGCCGGGTTCAGTCCATCCTGTGGCAGAACATCAGCCTGACGCTGGGCATCAAGGCGGTGTTCCTGGTGCTGGCGCTGTTCAATGGCGCAACCATGTGGATGGCGGTGTTTGCCGACATGGGCGCCAGCCTGCTGGTGGTGTTCAACGGACTGCGGGTGCTGCGCTCCGCACCCGACAAGCCTTGACCCGAATCAAATAGCAGCGTTCTGCAACGCAGCAATGCGCTCCTCGATGGGCGGGTGGGTGCTGAAGAGCTGGCCAATGCCACCGGCGATACCCATGGCGGCCACGCTCTTGGGCAGCTCACCGGGCGTCATGCCGCCCAGGCGTGCCAGCGCGTTGACCATGGGCTGCTTGCGGCCCAGCAACTGGGCAGAGCCGGCATCGGCACGGAACTCACGTTGACGCGAGAACCAGGCCACCACGATGGCCGCGGCAAAGCCCAGCACGATGTCCAGCACGATGGTGGTGATCATGTAGCCGATGCCGGGGCCGCTGTCGCGGTCGTCACCCTTACGCAGGAAGCTGTCCACGGCATAACCGATGACGCGGCTGAGGAACACCACAAAGGTGTTCATCACCCCCTGGATCAGCGTCATGGTGACCATGTCGCCATTTGCCACGTGGGCGATTTCGTGGCCGATGACGGCCTCGATTTCTTCGCGCGTCATGCCCTGCAGCAGACCGGTGGAAACGGCTACCAGCGCCGAGTTCTTGAATGCGCCGGTGGCAAAGGCGTTGGGTTCGCCTTCAAAAATGCCCACTTCCGGCATGCCGATGCCTGCCTTGTCAGCCAGCTTGCGCACGGTCTCCACGATCCAGGCTTCATCGGCATTGCGCGGCTGCTCGATCACCTGCACACCCGATGACCACTTGGCCATGGGCTTGCTGATCAGCAGCGAGATGATGGCGCCACCGAAACCCATCACCAGCGCGTAGCCCAGCAAGGCACCTAGGTTCAGGCCATTAGCAGTGAGGTAGCGGTTGACGCCCAGCAGGCTGGCCACGATGCCAAGCACGGCGACCACTAGGACGTTGGTCAGGACAAAGAGAAGAATGCGTTTCATGGTTTCCTCGATAGACAGTGCGCTCTGCGCGCGTGGTACGTGATGTTAGGGCCAAGGCCGCAGAATTCCCCAAAAAGCACCGTCAAGTGCATAGCGAATGTACGGGCTTTGCGGCTTCAGGCCTCGGAAGCTGTGGCATCCATCCGCTTGGCGCGGAACACGCCGCGATCGGCATAGAAGGCGCTGTTTTCGTTGTCACGCCACCAGCCGGGTACACCCAATACCGGGAGATGGGCAAATGGCTTGGTAGCCAACAGCTCGGCATTCAAAACATGCGCCAGCCATTCGTCAATCGCCGCAATCTCCGGCTGCGGGGTTTGCACCCGGAACACATGGGCGGTGATGGATTTGCGCGGAGCCACCAGCTTTTCGGTCAGAGCGTGTCCAAACAGGATCAGTTGCGCCTGCGACCACAGCCCCCGACCGGTGACAAACAGCGTCTCCCAGTCCTTGACTGCCAGCGCGTCCCACAGTGCGTCGGGTGCCTGCAGCAAGGCCACGTTTTCATCGAACAGCGTCAATGCGTCACGGGCCGGGCCACGCACGGGCTGAATGCCCAGGCGCGCGATCTGCTCGGCCTGCAGGGCATTCAAACGCTGCTTGGTTTGGGGGAAGCGCATCCACACCAGGCCATTGAAGAAGTCATGCAGGCCGTCCCGCGTAGGAACACAGCCGGTGTCAAAGATGTGCTGCTCGTAGGCCACGCTCGCCGGAAGATCCGCCTGCGGCACAAAGCGTTTGGGTGCGCTCTGCACCGCGTTCAGTGCCTGTGCGACTGACAGGCCGTCAGCCACCTGCTGGGCAATCGCCTGACCGGGAACGCGCCATGGACGCAGCCAGGGCACTTCCCAGTCAATCGCTTCTAGACCATGCGCCACGCCAGGGGCTCACCGGCAGCCAGGGGTTTGAGCTGGGCTTCACCGAAGGCAAAGCTCTCGGGTGGCGTCCAGCTTTCGCGCCGAAGCGTGATGCTGCCCGCGTTGCGTGGCAGGCCGTAGAAGTCGGCACCGTGGAAACTGGCAAAACCCTCCAGCTTGTCCAAGGCTCCGGCGGCATCAAAGGCCTGGGCATACAGCTCCATGGCGGCATGGGCGGTGTAGCAGCCCGCACAACCCGTTGCGTGCTCTTTCAGGTGGGTCGGATGCGGCGCACTGTCGGTACCCAGGAAGAACTTGCTGCTGCCGCTGGTGGCTGCCTTGACCAGAGCCTGGCGATGCGTTTCGCGCTTGAGCACAGGCAGGCAGTAGTAGTGCGGGCGTATGCCACCGGTGAAGATGGCATTGCGGTTGTAGAGCAGATGGTGCGCGGTCAGCGTGGCGGCCGTGTACGGCCCGGCTTCCTGCACGTATTGGGCGGCTTCCAGTGTGGTGATGTGTTCAAAGACGATCTTGAGTTCAGGGAAGTCGCGGCGCAGGGGAATGAGCTGGGTGTCGATGAACACTGCCTCGCGATCGAACAGATCGATGTCGCTGGAGGTGACTTCGCCGTGCACCAGCAGCAGCATGCCGGAGCGCTGCATGGCTTCCAGCGTCTGGTAGGTCTTGCGCAGGTCGGTCACGCCCGCATCGCTGTTGGTGGTGGCGCCTGCGGGGTAGAGCTTGGCGGCCACTACGCCGGCATCCTTGGCGCGCGCGATTTCGTCGGCCGGCAGGTTGTCGGTGAGGTACAGCGTCATCAGCGGCTCGAACTGCAGGCCGGCGGGCACTGCAGCCCGGATGCGGTCGCGATAGGCCACGGCCTGCGCGGCAGTGGTCACTGGCGGTTTGAGATTGGGCATGATGATGGCGCGGCCGAACTGGGCAGCCGTGTGCGGCACCACCGTGTCCAAGGCTGCGCCATCGCGCACATGCAGATGCCAGTCGTCGGGGCGGGTGATCGTGAGGGTGTTCAAGGCGTTGGTCATGTGGGTATTGTCCCCGCACTTTTGCCGCTGGCCAGGTGCTCCCACAGGGCCTGGGCCGCGCTCTTGTGCGGTTTGCCGCCGTTGCGCAAGCCCTCCTTGCCGCTGGATCGTTCACGGTAGGCGCGAATCTCCAGCTTGACCTGCAGGGGCGGCAGATGGGGCGACGCCGCACTCACCAGCTTCTTGGCCCGCAGCTCCTTGCGGATGGCGCTTTGCGGCAGGAAGGCGATGCCATGTCCTTCCAGCGCCATGGCCTTGAGGCCCTCGGCCATGTCGGTCTCGTAGACACGGTCCAGATGCATGGCATCTCCCGCGTCCTTGAGCATCATGTCCACCATCAGGCCCAGGTAGGCACCGGGCGCGTAACCCAGATACGGCAACGGCGCCTCACGCCTGCCGGGCAGCTGGAATTGCGGTTGGCCGTTGGCGTCGGCGCGCGAATAGGGCGCGACGATTTCCTCGCCCAGGCTCACCATCTCATAGCGCTCGCTGTCGAACTGGAATGGCTGCGACTGGTGGTGGTAGGCAATCAACAGGTCGCAGCTGCCCTCGACCAACCGCATCACGGCGTCGTGCACGTTGAGCGCAATCAACCGGCTCTTGATGCTGCCGAAATTCTCCCGCAGGCTGCTCACCCAGGCCGGGAAGAAAGTAAAGGCCAGCGTGTGCGGCACGGCAAACTCGATGAAGTCCTGCCCCGCAGATGAGTGGCCGCGCAGCATGGCACGCGTACTTTGCAGCGACTGCAGCATTTCCAGCGACTGGTCATACAAAGTCTCGCCCGCCGGGGTGAGGCGCGTGGGGTAGGAACTGCGGTCCACCAGATCCGTGCCCGCCCAGGCCTCCAGCGACTGGATGCGCCGCGAGAAAGCCGGTTGTGTCACGTGACGCAATTGCGCCGAGCGGCTGAAGCTGCGGGTCTCAGCCAGGCTGACAAAATCTTCAAGCCATTTGGTTTCCATGGTTCTACTTCTTCTTGGGTTTGTTGGGGGCCGTGCGCTTCACTTCAGACTGGTATTGCTCCAGTGCCAGCAGCAAGCTGGTGCGGTGCTCATGCGCCACAGTTTGCCATGGCAGATCGGTCAACGCACCTTCCAGCGCCCACAACAGATTCAGGCTGGCGCGGCCATCCCGCTGCTTTACCTTGGCATATGCTGCCACCGCTCCGAGCTTGCGCAGCTGGGCCACCGTCCGAATGCCTGCGGCCTCCAGCATCTCGCGCGACTTGGGTCCCAGATTGGCCAGCGACTGGATGCCGGCTGAACCTGCCGGCACTTTCTTCGCCCTGGGTGCAGCAGGTGGCTTGGGTGGCGGCAAGCTGTCAAAGGTGGCGCGCACGATGCGGTTCATCCAGACCCGGTCGTCCCACAGGTCCGCGCTGATCAGCAGATGCGGGCGTGCGCCTGGAAACGGTGCGCCAAACACCAGGTCCTTCATCAGCAACTGACCCGGCTCGGTGGGCTTGAGAAAAAGCTGGTCGTCACACACCAGCCCCACCGGTCGCCCCGCGTAATACAGACAGAACTCGCCGAACATGCGGCGCGAACTGACCTGGTGGCTGTCCGAAAGGACGTCCAAGAGATAGTCCATGGTGTTTTGAGAGCTGGCCATAGGTGAATCCTCGTGCCCGTTGAATGGACCTGATTTTGCCTGCAGACGCTGATCAAATTTCCATCAAGACTCAAGGAGCACCAACTGCCAGAGTTGCACCACCGTTCCCATCGACCGAGATGCAATCAAAAGAGCAAGAACATGGATCGACTCCTGCACCACGATTCCAGGCAAGCCACCACCGAATTCTGGAAGGCGTATTTCGCCAAATTTCGACCGGCCACGCGACGGCCCGAAGATTGCGCAAACTTCAACGCAGACTGCACCAATCTCCCCGATGGACCGAACGCCCCCCAATTGGCGCCCCGGTCAAATGCAGATACACCTGGACCGCAAACCTGATTCACTCCGGTGATTCGCCATTTTGTTGCAGGGCCCACATCTGGGCGTAACGACCACCCAATGCCAGAAGCGCGGCATGGGTTCCGCGCTCGATGATGCGCCCGGCATCCATCACCAAAATCTCGTGGGCATCGACCACCGTAGACAGGCGGTGCGCAATCACCAGCGTAGTCTTGTTTTGCGCCACGCTTTGCAGCTCGGCCTGGATGGCACGCTCGTTGGCTGAGTCCAGCGCGGAAGTGGCCTCGTCAAATATCAGGATGGGCGGGTTCTTGAGCAAGGTGCGCGCAATGGCCACGCGCTGCTTCTCACCGCCCGAGAGCTTGAGTCCACGCTCTCCCACCATGGTGTCGTAGCCCTTGGGCGTGCCGCTGATGAAGGTGTGGATATGGGCCGCCTTGGCTGCGGCCTCCACTTCTTCGCGGCTGCAGCCGGGGCGGCCATAGGCGATGTTGTATTCCACCGTGTCGTTGAACAGCACGGTGTCCTGCGGCACGATACCAATGGCCTGGCGCACCGACGCCTGCGTGACGCGCTGGATGTTCTGCCCGGCAATCAGAATCGCCCCCTGCTGCACGTCGTAGAAGCGGTACAGCAGCCGCGCCAATGTGGACTTGCCGGAGCCCGAAGGCCCTACCACCGCGACCGTCTTGCCCGCCGGAATATCAAAGCTGATGTCATGCAGAATGGTGCGTGCGGGCTTGTCCTTGGCGGCGCCAGCGCTGCCCGCAGGGTCGTAAGAAAACGTGACGTGGTCAAACCGCACATTGGCCTCGCCTGCAGGCAATCGCAGTGGCTGCGCTCCGGGTAGGTCCGCAATTTCGCGTTCGCGCTCCATCAGGGTGAACATCTTTTCCAGGTCGGTCAGGCTTTGCTTGATTTCGCGGTAGATCACGCCCAGGAAGTTCAGCGGGATGTAGAGCTGGATCATGAAGGCGTTGACCATCACCAGGTCGCCCAGGGTCATGCGTCCGTCCACCACCCCTTGCGTGGCGCGGCTGAGCATGGCCACGAGCGCAATGGCAATGATGAGTTGCTGCCCGGTGTTGAGAATGCTCAGGGTGGTCTGGCTCTTGATGGCGGCGCGCCGGTAACGCTGCAGGTTCTCGTCGTAGCGCTTGGCCTCGAACTCTTCGTTGTTGAAATACTTGACGGTCTCGTAATTCAGCAGGGAATCGATGGCCCGGCTGTTGGCGGTGGAGTCCAGCTCATTCATCTTCTTGCGGAACTGGGTTCTCCACTCGGTCACCGTGATGGTGAAGGCGATGTAGATCACCAGCGCCGCGACGGTGATCCAAGCAAACCAGATGTCGAATTTCACTGCCAGCAGGCTCAGCACCAGCGTGACTTCGATCAAGGTGGGAATGATGCTGTAGAGCGAATAGCTGATGAGCGAATGCACACCGCGTGTACCACGCTCGATATCGCGCGTCATGCCCCCCGTCTGTCGCTCCAGGTGGAACCGCAGGCTCATGGCATGCAGGTGACGGAACACCTGCAACGAGAGGCTGCGCGCCGCACCCTCGGTTGCCTTGGAGAAAACCAGCTCACGCAATTCGGTAAACAACGAAGTGGACAATCGCAATGCGCCATAACCCAGCAGCAAGGCGACCGGAACCACCAGCATCGCCGTTGGGTCTCCGGGCTTGAGCGTCATCGCATCCACCAGCTTCTTGAGCAACAGTGGCACGCCCACATTGGCCATCTTGGCCCCGACCATGAAGGCCAGCGCCAATATGACACGCACCTTGTACGCCCAGAGGTAGGGAAACAGGCGCTTGAGCGTGTCCCAGTCGGAATGGGACTTGGTCGGCACTGCCGTTGCGGTGGGCAGGGGAATTGAGGCGGCAGCAGGGCCGAAAGAGCGCATGAAGGACAATCCCGTTTGGTAAACAGATGAGGATTGTGCCTATGTCCCGAAATTCAAGCGCAGAACCGGTTTCTCTGCCAACAGACGCCGAGCTGGTGCTCAAAGTGATTCCCATGCCGGGAGATTGCAATGCCAATGGCGATATTTTCGGCGGCTGGGTCATGGCGCAAGTGGATATGGCCGGCTCGGTTCTGCCAGCGCGCTACACCCAGGGGCGCATGGCCACAGTGGCGGTCAATGAATTCGTCTTCAAGCAGCCAGTACGCGTGGGGGACATTCTGAGTTTCTTCTCCAAGGTGGTGCGCATCGGTCGCACCTCCATCACCGTCAAGGTGGAGGTCTTTGCGGAACACTATTTCGCACAGCGCCAATACGCCAAAGTGACGGAAGCGTTATTGACCTATGTCGCTATAGATGAACAGGGCAAGCCACGCGAACTTCCCAAAAGCTGACGGCATTTTGAGCGGCTTTGTAAATGAACGGTAAACGTGGTCAACGATGTGACCCCCATACCGTTGTGAGCACAAGCCCTAAGAAATCTCGGGGCTCGCTTGAGATGGTCGAAGCTACAGCGACTATCGTTTTTGAAGTGAGAACCAACCATGTTGAATGTCAAGTCCCTGATCGCAGCTACCGTTCTGACTGGCGTTGCCGCCCTGTCTTTCGCTGCTACCCCCGAGGCTCCCAAGGCTGCCGCTGCACCCGCTGCTGCTGTTGCCGCCGCTCCCGCTGCTGAGGCCTCTGCTGCCAAGCCCATGAAGAAGAAACACGCCAAGAAGGCGAAGAAGGCCAAGGCCGCTGCTACCCCAGCCGCACCTGCTGCCAACTGATCGACTTCCCGTCGTCTTGAACAGGGTACCTGGGAAACCAGGTACCCTTTCTTCGTTTAGGAGCTACGCGTATGGATATAGACCCCATGGAAATCATCGAATCGGCCAAACCGGAAAAGCCGCGCCTGGCTTGGCTCAACCCGGCCGTCGCCATCACAGTGGCTTTGCTGGCCACCTTCATGGGCATCTGCAAGGTCAAGGACGACAACATCGTGCAGGCCATGCAACAGGCGCAGGCGGACAAGATTGACCACTGGTCGTACTATCAGGCTCGCAACATTCGCGAAGAGATCGGCAATGCCACGCTGACCCAGCTCAAGATACAGGCCATTGCAGCCACGCCGGCGCAATTGCCACTGCTGCAGAAGGAAATCGCCACCTACGAGGCACAGGTCAAAGACCAGGCCGCCAAGAAGGCAGAACTCAAGGCACAGGCCGAAAACGACCAAAAGACCTATGACGCGCTGAATTTCCGCGACGACCAGTTCGACCTGTCCGATGCGAGCATTGCCATTGCCATTTCGCTGCTGGCCGTGGCTTCGCTTACCCAGCTACCCCTGCTCTTCGCAGTGGCGCTGGTGCCGTCGGTCTTTGGCGTCTTGATGGGCACCGCCGGACTGGCAGGACTGAGCCTGCACCCGCAAGCCTTGATTCAGCTGCTGAGCTGAACTACTCGTAGCGAAAGTCCTTGTGGCAGGCCTTGCAGCTGTTGGTCACATGATCCACCGCCAGTTGCACGTCTTCTAGCTTGCCCTTTTGCGCGGCCAGAACCAACTGGTGCACGGCGTCCTGGTATTGATCCTGAGCCAGCTTGAAGGCCTCGGGCTTGCTCCATACCGCAGGGCGCGCATGTGTGGGCGGGTAGTTGCCATCGGGCGGAAAGTACACCCAGGGCTTGTTGGAAAGCTTTTCCAGGTCCTGCGCCATGACCAGGAATTCGTCCTGCTTGAAGTCCTTGCGGCCGCTGGCCACCAGGCCAATGGGCTCCAGGGCTCGGGTGAATTGCTTGAACAGCGCTCGTCGCTTGGTCAGCACCTGATCCGGATGCGTGTCCTTGGCGGGTTCCAGGCAGGCGACCAATCCCAGGCACAGCAGCACGCAGGCTACCAACTTGAAGCCGCGCATATCAGGGCCCACAGCAGTCACGCAAGTAGGTGCTGGCAAACCAGACCAGAAACCCGCAGAACGCCACAGCCAGGCCACATACCGCCAGCAGGCGGCCAAACCGGGGCTTGTATTCCTTGCGGTCCATGGCTCAGGGAGCGATATCGCGGCGTTGGCTGGTGGCGGCGACGGTGTTGTTGCAGACCACGTTCACCAAGTCGGGACCGCTGACATGCAGGCTCTTGGAATCTTCAAACACGATCTCTTTGGGAGGCGCAAAGCCCAGCACATTGCGGTCCGTGGCAAAACCCTGCCAATCAAACTGGTTCTGGCTCACGGTGCCGTCCAGCGACCCGCTGGACGACTTGATTTGCACCCGGTCGGTACCATGCAGGTACATGATGGAGAAATTACCCGAGGGAGCGCTGCAATCGTAGCGATTGAGCTTGGTGGGCGGTGGTATCAGACTGCCATTGTGGAAGGCATTTACTGCAATGCTGCCCACCACATACAGAACCGCAATGCCGATGATGGTAAAGACGATGTACGGGATGAATTCCACGCGCAGCACAAAGCGCGCCAGAGAGCCAGGGTCTTTCTTGTTCATCCCCGGATTATCGGTCACCAATGTCAAGAGATGATGTACGCGCCCGCTCCAGTGGAAAGCAGCTTGCCATCCGCTCCCAGGAACTCCATGCGGGTGGACGCCACGCGAGAGCCCAGGCGCAAAACCTCGGCACGCAGCGAAAAACGCTCACCAATGGCAGGTCGCAGGTAGTCGACACGCAGATCGATGGTCCCCAGCTTGGCAAACCGGCTCAGGCGTGCGGCCACCGGTTCATCCATATGCCGCGCACCAATGGCCGCCAGAACCGCCACACCGCCCATGGCATCCAGGCCAGCACTGATCACGCCGCCGTGCAGCCGGTTGTAACTCGGGTGGCCCACCAATTCGTGGCGCATTTCTATGGTCCCGGTGACGCACTCCGGGGTGACGGAGGATATCTTCAGTCCCAAGGTCTTGTTGAAGACGATGGATTCCTCAAAGATATGGGTTACCGCCTGGATGAACTCGGGTTCAAAAACAATGGAATGTTCAGCCTTGACCATGTCCGTTGGGTTCACTTGTCCTTCATCTTGCCGCGTGGTGCCACATAGGTAGTGACCGTGGGGCGCACCGGCTCACTCAGGGCCGAAGCGGGCTTCGGGGGCGAGCTGTCCTTTTTCGGCTTTTTGGATTCCTTGTTGGATTTCTGTTGACCCTTTGCCATGGCGTTTGCCCTCGTGGTGGTGGTTGAAAATACTGCGTCCCCGGCTCAGGGCTCTTGCAGTCTAATACGCAGAGTATGACAGCGCCTCTTACCATTGATGAAACCGAAGTGACAGTGACCGCCATCCGCGCGCAGGGCGCCGGTGGACAGAACGTCAACAAGGTGTCCAGCGCGATTCATTTGCGCTTTGACATCGTGGCATCTTCGCTACCGGAGGACGTCAAGCAGCGGCTGCTGGCGTTGCGCGACAGCCGCATCACCCAGGATGGCGTGCTCATCATCAAGGCCCAGCAATTCCGCACCCAGGACATGAACCGGCTGGACGCGTTTGCGCGCCTGCATGAACTGGTCAACAGCGTGGCCAAGCCGCCACGTGTGCGTCGCGCCACCAAGCCGACCAAGGCATCCAAAGTGCGCCGACTGGAGGGCAAGAGTCAACGCTCCAGCATCAAGGCCCTGCGCAGCAAGTCAGTAACGCACGAGTGAGCGCGGCCTGCCCGCCACCCGCATACATGCAGGGCGGACACAAACGACCCGTTGCTTACAGCTTGGAAAAATCGGGCTTGCGCTTTTCCATGAAGGCGGAAAAAGCCTCGCGCGCCGCGGGCTCGCCCATCATGCGACCGAAGATGGCGGCCTCTTCGTCAATCACGGCGAGCACCTGCGTCTGCATGCCCTTCTTCATCAGGCGCTTGGTCTCCATCAGCGAAGACAGCGGTTTGGCCGCCAGCTTGCGCGCCTGCGCCTGGGCTACACCGTTGGCCTCGGTCGGCGGAACGATGCGGTTCACAAGGCCCACTTCCAGGGCGGCCTCGGCCATGAAGGGCTCGCCCAGCAGCAGCGCCTCAGCGGCACGGTGGTAGCCCATCATCTGCGGCACCAGCAGGCTGGACGCCGCCTCGGGACAGACACCCAAGTTCACAAAAGGCATGGCAAAGGCTGCGTTATCACCGGCATAGACCAGATCGCAATGGAACAGCATGGTGGTGCCTATGCCCACTGCGGGGCCACACACGGCGGCAACCAGGGGTTTGGGAAAGGATGCCAGACTGCGTAGGAAGCCCAGCACCGGCGCGCTCAGGCCGGGAGACGGGCTGTTCAGAAAGTCCGCGATGTCATTGCCAGCGCTGAACACCGTGGCATGCCCCTGGAACACCACCACCCGCACACTGGCATCGGCCTTGGCAGCATCCAGCGCCTCAGCGCAGGCGCTGTACATGGCGTTGGTGAAGGAGTTCTTTTTTTCCACCCGGTTGAGGGTGATGGTCATGACGCCGTCGGTGTTGTCGATGAGGACTTCTTGCATTGCTGTGTTCCCGAATAAAACCCGAATTGAATCACACGCGCTCGAAGATGCCCGCAGCGCCCTGGCCCATGCCCACGCACATGGTGACCATGCTGTAGCGCAGCTTGTTGCGGTGCAGGGCATGGATGACGGTGGCCGCACGCATGGCGCCGGTGGCACCCAGCGGGTGACCCAGGGCAATGGCGCCGCCCAGCGGGTTGACCTTGTCCGCGTTCAGTCCCAGCGTGTTGATCACGGCCAGCGATTGCGCGGCAAAGGCTTCGTTGAGCTCGAACCAGTCGATGTCGTCCTGCTTCAAGCCTGCATAGCGCAATGCGGCGGGAATCGCCTCGATCGGGCCTATGCCCATGATGTGCGGCGGTACGCCCTTGCTGGCAAAGCTCACAAAGCGCGCCAAAGGAGTCAGCCCGTATTGCTGGATGGCTTTTTCGCTGGCCAGAATTAGTGCGCCGGCACCGTCGGATGTCTGCGAGCTGTTGCCCGCAGTCACCGAGCCGCGTGCGGCAAAAACGGTCTTGAGCTTAGCCAAGCCTTCCATGGACGTATCGGCACGCGGGCCTTCATCCAGCGACACGGTGCGGCGTTTTTCAATCACCTCACCGGTTTCCAGGTTGGCACTGCGGTCCACTACTTCCACCGGTGTGATCTCGGCTGCAAAATCGCCGCGGGCTTGTGCGGCCAGTGCCTTGGTGTGGGAGGCCACGGCAAAGGCGTCTTGCGCATCGCGACTGACCTTCCACTGGTTGGCCACTTTTTCCGCGGTCAGGCCCATGCCGTAGGCAATGCCGATGTTCTCGTCATTGGCAAACATGGCGGGTGAAAACGAAGGCGCATTGCCGGTCATGGGCACCATGCTCATGCTTTCCACGCCAGCGGCCATCATCACGTCAGCCTCACCCACGCGGATGCGGTCTGCCGCCATCTGGATGGCGGACAGCCCGGAGGCACAGAAGCGGTTGACGGTGATCCCGCCCACGCTGGTGGGCAGACCAGCCAGCACCGCGCCGATGCGGGCCACGTTGAGGCCCTGCTGCCCCTCTGGAATGGCGCAGCCGCAGATCAGGTCCTCGATGGCGTGCGGGTCCAGCGATGGGGCCTGAGCCAGCACGGCCTGCAGTGCCTTGACCAGCAGATCGTCCGGGCGGGTATTGCGGAAGAAGCCGCGGTGCGAGCGGCCAATGGGCGTGCGCGTGGCGGCAACGATATAGGCGTCTTGTACTTGTTTCATCTCAATTCCTTACGGGCTTGCCAGTGGACATCATTCCCATGATCCGCTCTTGCGTCTTCGGGTTGTTGAGCAGAGAACCAAAGGCATTGCGCTCCAGCGTCATCAGGTATTCCTCGGTCACCAGGGTGCCAGCGTCCACATCGCCGCCACAGACCACTTCGGCAATCAACGAAGCAATGTGGAAGTCGTGTGCGCTGATGAAGCCACCATCACGCATGTTCACCAGGGAGCCCTTGATGGTGGCCACACCGCTGCGGCCCGCCACCGGGAACTGGCGTTTGTGAGGTGCACGGTAGCCCGATGCAGCCATGGCACGCGCCTCGTTGATGGCCACGAACAGCAGCTCGTCCTTGTGCGGAACGACCACGTCGCTGTCCAGCAGATAGCCCAGCTTGCGTGACTCCAGGGCACTGGTACCGACCTTGGCCATTGCAGCAGAAGTAAAGCCTTCGGTGAGGAAGGGCAGCAAGTCTTTGCCGGTGGATGCTGCGGCATTTTCCGCAGCGCGGCGCGCGATATAGGTGAGGCCACCGGCACCGGGTACCAGGCCCACGCCGACTTCCACCAGGCCGATGTAGCTTTCCATGGCCGCCACGCGTTTGCTGGAGTACACCGCCAGCTCACATCCGCCGCCCAAGGCCAATCCGCGCACGGCGGACACCACGGGAACGTTGGAGTAGCGCAGCTTGAGCATCATCTGCTGCATCTCGGCTTCGGCTCCCTGGATGGCGCGCGCACCGCCCATCATGAAGGCGGGCAGCATGGCCTGCAGGTCGGCACCGGCTGAGAACATGTCGTCGGGTGACCAGATCACCAGGCCCTGGTATTCCTTCTCGGCCAGCTCCTGCGCCTGCAGCAGGCCTTCCACCACACCGGGGCCGATGGCATGCATCTTGGTCTTGATGCTGGCAATCAGCACATCGGCATCGGCACTGCCGGCAGCACCCAGCGTCCAGAGGCGCAGGTGTTCGTCTTCATACACGGTGGTGCCTGCGGTCTTGGCGTCAGCAGCTTGGGCACCCAACACGCTTTCGGGGAAGTGCTGACGCGTGTACACCGGCAATTGGCGAACCGGCACAAACTGCCCAGTGGTCGGATTCCAGGAGCCCTGGGGGGTGTGCACACCGCCCGCCTCGGCCACCGGACCCTTGAAGACCCAATCCGGCAACGGTGCCTTGCACAGCGCCTTGCCCGCATCAATGTCCTCCTGGACCATGCGGGCCACTTCGAGCCAGCCGGCTTCTTGCCACAGCTCGAACGGGCCCTGTTTCATGCCAAAGCCCCAGCGCATGCAGAGGTCCACATCGCGCGCGTTGTCGGCAATGGCGCCCAGGTGCACCGCAGCGTAATGGAAGCTGTTGCGCAAGATAGCCCACAGGAAACGACCTTGCGCGCCTTCGGCATTGCGCAGGAGCTTGAGGCGTTCAGCAGCGGGCTTCTTGAGCATGCGTGCGTAGACTTCGTCGCCCTTCTCCCCGGCGGGAACGTAGTCCTTGGACGCCAGGTCAAAGCGCAGGATGTCGCGCCCTACCTTCTTGAAGAAGCCGGCCTTGGTTTTCTGGCCCAGGTTGCCGAGTTCGAGAAGGGCCTTGAGCACTTCGGGCGTAGCAAAGCTCTCGTAGAACGGGTCGGTCTCCAGGCTGAGCGTGTCCTGCAGTGTCTTGATCACATGGGCCATGGTGTCCAGGCCCACTACATCGGCGGTACGGAAGGTGCCGGAACTGGCACGGCCGAGCTTCTTGCCGGTGAGGTCGTCCACCACGTCGTAGGTCAAACCAAAGTTCTGCACCTCCTTCATGGTGGAGAGCATGCCGGCGATGCCGACACGGTTGGCGATGAAGTTGGGGGAGTCCTTGGCACGCACCACACCCTTGCCCAGGTTGCTGGTGACAAAGGCTTCCAGATCGTCCAGCGCCTGCGCGCTGGTAGTGGGCGTGTTGATCAGCTCCACCAGCAGCATGTAGCGCGGCGGATTGAAGAAGTGGATGCCGCAGAAGCGCGGCTTGATGGCCTCGGGCAGCGCCTCGCTCAGCTTGGTGATGGACAGCCCCGAGGTATTGGATGCCACGATGGCATGTGGCGCAATGTGCGGCGCAATCTTCTGGTACAGGTCCAGCTTCCAATCCATGCGCTCGGCAATGGCCTCGATGATGAGGTCGCATTCCTGGAGCACGTCCATGTGCTCCTCGTAGTTGGCCTGCTGAATCAGCACCGCATCTTCCGCTACACCAAGGGGCGCGGGCTTTTGCTTCTTGAGGGCTTCCACGGCACGCGTGACGATGCCGTTCTTGGGCCCCTCTTTGGCGGGCAGATCAAACAGCACCACCGGCACCTTCACGTTGACCAGGTGCGCAGCAATCTGCGCCCCCATGACACCGGCGCCGAGGACGGCGACTTTGCGGACGTTAAAGCGACTCACACATTACTCCTTCAATTGTTTTCCCCCTGTGCCCGAAGGGCCGCAGGATTATTCGACGCGCTGCCACACCTGGGTGCGGTAGAGGAAGCCGATGTAGCCGCGCATTTCCATGGTCTTGCCGCCGTCCACGGGCTTGAGGCGCGTCTTGTAGGTTTTGCCATTGGCGGGGTCCAGAATCTCGCCGCCGGTCCAGATGGTCTTGTCATCCGCATCCTGGCGCACGTTGCGGATGATGTTCAGCCCCAGCAGGGGTTTGTCCTTGCGGTCGTCGGTGCACTTGTCGCACTTGTGGTCCTGCTTGGCCGGATCAAAGATCTTTTCGATGCTGCCCGTGAGTACGCCGCCTGCCTCGCTGATGCGCACCAGGGACTTCTCGGTCTTGCCATCGTCGTCAATGGTTTTCCATAAGCCGACCGGCGTCATCTGCGCCATGGCGCATGCGGATGAAAAGGCCAATACCCAAGCTACTGCTGTACGGATCATGCGGTTCTCCTCTTTGTTATGTGGCAGTTTGAAACGCTCAGGCCAATGCGGCGTCGGTGTCCAGCAGCACCTTGACGCCGGAGCGTGCAGTGCGCATGGCCGTGGCGGTCTCGGGGAACAGCTTGGCAAAGTAGAAGCGCGCGGTCTGCAGCTTGGCGACGTAGAAACTGTCGGTGTTGCCCGCGGCAATTTCCCGCAGGGCCACCTGCGCCATGCGCGCCCAGAAGTAGCCGAACACCATGTGACCAGCGACACGTAGATAGTCCACTGCTGCACCGCCCACTTCATCCGGGTTCTGGAAGCCCTTGAAACCGATCTCGGTGGTGAACTTGGTCATCTGGTCACCCAGGATGGCAATGGGTGTGATGAACTCGGCCATCTTTTCATTGACGCCCTCTTCTTCCACCAGCTTGCCGATCAGCTTGCCGAACTTCTTGAGCGTGGCGCCGTTGTTGGACAGCACCTTGCGGCCCAGCAAGTCGAGCGACTGTATGGTGTTGGTGCCTTCGTAGATCATGTTAATGCGGGCATCGCGCACGTACTGCTCCATGCCCCATTCCTTGATGAAGCCATGGCCGCCGAACACCTGCAGGCAGGCGGATGTGGAAATCCAGCCGTTGTCGGTGATGAAGGCTTTGACGATGGGTGTCAGCAGGGCCAGCATTTCGGCGGAGTCCTTGCGCACCTTTTCGTCCGGGTGGTAGTGCTCTTTCTCCAGCAGCATGGAGCAGAAAGTCAGCAGCGCGCGGCCACCTTCGGCATAGGCCTTGGCGGTGAGCAGCATCTTGCGCACGTCCGGGTGCACGATGATGGGGTCCGCGGGCTGGTCCTTGGACTTGGGGCCGGAGAGTGAACGCATCTGGATGCGGTCCTTGGCATAGGCCAGGGCGTTCTGGTACGCCACTTCGGTCAGGCCCAGCGACTGGTTGCCTACGCCCAAGCGGGCGGCATTCATCATCACGAACATACCCTGCATGCCCTTGTTGGGCTGCCCCACCAGCGTGCCTATCGCACCTTCGAGCACCATCTGGCAGGTGGCATTGCCGTGGATGCCCATTTTTTCTTCCAGGCGGCTGCAGTGGATGCCATTACGTGCACCCAGGCTGCCGTCGGCATTGACGTGGTACTTGGGCACGATGAACAGGCTCACGCCCTTGATGCCGGGAGGTGCATCGGTCAGGCGCGCCAGCACCAGGTGCACGATGTTTTCGGCCATGTCGTGTTCACCGGCGCTGATGAATATCTTGGTGCCGGTGATCTTGTAGGTGCCATCGGGCTGCGCCTCGGCCTTGGTGCGCATCAGGCCCAGATCGGTGCCGCAATGAGGTTCAGTCAGGCACATGGAGCCGGTCCACTCGCCGCTGGTCATCTTGTGCAGGTAGGTCTGCTTCTGTGCGTCGGTGCCGTGCTCGCGCAGGGCCGCGTACGCGCCATGGGTCAGACCCGGGTACATGGTCCAGGACTGGTTGGCGCTGTTGAGCATTTCATAGAACATCTGGTTGAGCACCAGTGGCAGGCCTTGTCCACCAAAGTCGGTGTCGCATGCCAGGGCCGCCCAGCCACCATCGATGTATTGGCGATAGGCCTGCTTGAAGCCTTTGGGTGTGGTGACCTCGTGCGTGGTGTTGTCCAGCGCACAGCCCTCGCTGTCGCCACTGATATTGAGCGGGAACAGCACTTCAGACGCGAACTTGCCGCCTTCTTCCAGCACGGCATTGACGGTATCGGTATCCAGATCGGAATGCTTGGGAATCTGCTTCAGGTCGTCCATAACATGGAGCAACTCGTGCATTACAAACTGCATATCGCGCAGGGGCGGGGTATAGGCTGGCATGGTGGTGGGCTCCTGATGGGTCTGGGTTTAGGAAAGACTCTGCGCGCCGTGGTGCGCAAGAATGTTGTTGAACGCGGTCTTGGCCCGGTCGATGGAACCGGGGTTCTTGAGAAAACGGGCTTCGTAATGAACAGCCAGGATCAGGCCGTGGATTTCAAAGGAAATTTGTTGTGCATCGGCCTTGGCATTCAGATGCCCGCACTCCTGGGCCTGCACCACGGCACGATGCAGAGCCTCCAGCCAGGTGTGGACCGAGCTTGCCAACGCATCGCGCACGGGACCGGGCCGATCATCAAATTCCACGGCACCGCTGATGAAAATGCAGCCGGACTGGATTTCGGCGGCTACCCGTTTCATCCAGTTTCCGAACAAGGCCTGCACGCGTGGCAGACCACGGGGCTGCTGCAGGGAGGGATAGAAGATTTCCTGCTCGAAGCGGGTGAAGTATTCGCGGATGACCGAGATCTGCAGCTCTTCACGGGAGCCGAAATGGGCAAATACGCCTGACTTGCTCATCTGCGTGATTTCGGCCAAGGCACCGATGCTCAGACCCTCCAGACCAATCTGCGTGGCCAGCCCCAAGGCGGCATCGATGATGACGGCCTTGGTGTGCTGCCCTTTCTGCAGAGCCCGGCCAGATGACGTAGCGCCTCGCCCAGCGGGATGCAAGGAGGTAACGCCTGATTTGGCGGGACTGGTGGCGCTGCGCGACGCGGAACCGGATGTAGTTGCCATGGTGACTGGGGGTCGGCAGTATTTGCCAACAAAATAGAACGACCGTGCTATTTTGCAGCATTTATGCCGACCACCCAGTCGCCAGGCAAGTTCTAGATAGCCGTCTCTATTTGAGACTCGGGTTTACCCGAGCATGACGACCAGAGTGGCTTCCAGGTGCTCCGAAGGCTGACGCCTAAAACCCGAACGCACAAAGCGCTGCAAACGCCCCACTACAAACGCGGCAAGAACCGCCGCCCGCACCTGCGCGTCAACCGTGGGCGCGGTGGAGACGCCCTGCGCGCTATCGCGCAAACATTGTTTGAGCAAGGCCTCGATCTTGTCGAAGAACTGGTTCATCCGCTGCTGCAGGCGCTCGTTTTCAAAGACCAAGGCATCGCCCACCATGACTCGGGCCATGCCGGGATTCTTTTCGGCAAACTGCACCAGCATGGCAATGATGCGGGCGCACTGGCGCTCACCCACGCGGGCACCCTCGCCATGTTCCCGCTCCACAATCTGGTTGGCCAATGTGAATACCGACTGCTCGATGAACTCAATCAGTCCCTCGAACATCTGCGCCTTGCTGGCAAAGTGGCGATAGAGCGCGGCTTCACTGACATCCAGGCGCGCCGCCAGCGAAGCCGTGGTGATGCGCTCGGCGGCTGGTTGCTCCAGCATGGCGGCCAGTGCCTGCAGTATCTGGATGCGCCGCTCGCCCGGCTTGGGGCGCTTGCGCACAGGCGTGGCCGCTGCATCGAGCGTCGATTGCACGTCGTCCATTGCGTCTTCCAGTGGCGTATTGTGGTCGTCGGGCATCGTGGGTGGCAGCTAGGGGTTGGATGATTCTCGCACAGGCTCCAGCAGCAGCGTGCAGCGCAGACCCACCCCCTGATGGCCACTTTGGATCTGAAGCTGACTGTGGTGGACACGGGCGATCTCGTCTGCAATGGCCAGCCCCAATCCATTGCCATCCCCCGGCGTACCGGGCAATCGGTAAAACCGCCCGAGCATGCGGGTGCGTTCCTGCGGCGGCACACCCGGACCGTTATCTTCCACTTCCAGAAGAGCCTGCGCGTGGCCATGGCCGAAGGCCCACCGCTCGCCACAGCGCAAGGTGATATGGCCGCCAGGCTGCGTATAGCGTACGGCGTTGTCGACCAGATTGGAGAGCAATTCCCGCAACAGCCACGAATAGCCACTGACCTCGATATCCACCACCTCCAGCCCAAGATCAATGTGCTTGGCCGCGGCAGCGTCCAGGTATTCCTCCAACACCTGCTCACAGAGCCATTTCAGGCTCACCGGTTGGCGAGGCTCCTGGCTGCCACTGCGCGCATCAGCCCGCGAGAGCGCCAGCAATTGCGCGGCCAGCTGTGAGGTGCGGCGCGTGGCGTCCCGCAGCTTGCGTATCTGCTCAGCCGACAAGGTGATGGTGTCCTTGCCGGCCAGCGCCCAGGCCTCCACCTGGGCCTGCAGACCGGCCAAAGGTGTGCGCAACTGATGGGCGGCGTCGGCCACAAATCGGCGCTGCCCTTCGGCCTGTGCGTTGACCAGATCAAACAGCCGATTGAGCGAGTTCACGAGTGGACGCACTTCTTCCGGCGATCCTGCGGCATCCAGCGGGCTGAGGTCGCGCGGGGAGCGCCCCTCCACCGCATCCTTGAGCTCCAGCAACGGGCGCAACGCACGCCGCACAGCCCAGTTGACGGCAAGTACCGCGCCAATGGCCAACACCAGGTTAGGTAGCAGTACCTTGAACCACAGACGCTGGAACCACTGCATGCGCACGTCGGTTCCATCGGCCAGACGCACGGTCAGTTCGCCTGCGGCACTGAGAATGCGCTGGCTGACGATGCGATACACCACGCCCTCGTACTCTTGACTGGAAAACTCCGGCTCGTGGGTGTTGGGCGGGTAGTCACCCAACCAGGCATCACCCAGCAGGACTTTGCCGTCGGAGTTGAGCACGGCATAGGTTGCCTTGTGCGGACGCGCTTCCAGAAAGTCGGCCAG
Organism: Rhodoferax sp. GW822-FHT02A01; assembly: GCF_038784515.1. Taxonomy (NCBI): domain Bacteria; kingdom Pseudomonadati; phylum Pseudomonadota; class Betaproteobacteria; order Burkholderiales; family Comamonadaceae; genus Rhodoferax; species Rhodoferax sp. GW822-FHT02A01. The sequence goes on along the minus strand of NZ_CP152376.1, from coordinate 2,351,892 downwards.
CACCGGAGAGAGCCGCAAGGCCGGGGGATCCTGCGGCGAAGTGCTGCGAATCAGGATGGAGTCTGCCAACTGCGGCACCAGTGTCAGCAGTTGACGGTCCTGTTGAATGGCGACCGAATCCGCCAACTGGTAGTCAAACCAAGTATTGATTGCCGCCAGCAACAACAAAGGAGCCAGCAGCAGCAGCAGCAGCCGTCTTTGCAGGCCGGGGCCCAGATTGACGTGCTGACTGGGGCTCAAACTGCGCCCACCTGCTCCAGACGGTAGCCAAAGCCGCGAATGGAGCGCAGGGCGATGCCATGCGGCTCCAGCTTGGCACGCAGCCGTGAGATGTAGACCTCCACCGCGTTGGGTGTGATTTCCTTGTCCCAACCGGTCAACGCTTGCAGCAGCTTGTCTTTGTTGGCGGGTTTGGGAGACTGCAGCATCAGGTACTCCATGACCGTCCACTCCCTGGGGCCCAGTTCCAGCGCAAGCCGGGAGCTCGAAGGCCCGTTGCCGTCGCGCACCACAATGCTGGCCTGGCGCAGCCCGGTATCGAGCTCCAGGGTGCCGAAGCGCAGCACTGCCGATGTGGCAGCCTGGGAGCGGCGCAGCAGGGCGCGCAGGCGCGCCAGCAGTTCTGGCAGTTCGTACGGTTTGACCATGTAGTCGTCCGCCCCGCGGTCCAGGCCCTGCACGCGATCCTGCAAGGCGTCACGCGCTGTGAGTATCAGCACTGGCATGGTGTGGCCTTGGCTGCGCAGCCACTGCGTCAGTTCCAACCCATCCATCACCGGCAAACCGATATCGATGACCGCAATGTCGAATGTGTCGCGGGCCATGACGTCCATGGCGCGTTCGGCGGTGCCCACCCAGTCCACCGCATACCCGGCGTTGGACAACCCCAGCTTGATGCCGCTGGCCACGAGCACATCGTCTTCGACGAGCAGCAGGCGCATGCGGGCTCAGTGGGAGCGGATCATGGTGCCGAAGGCCTGCTCGGTCAGAATCTCCAGCAACAGAACGTGGGGAACTCGCCCGTCAATGATGTGCACCGAGTTGACCCCGCTCTTGGCCGCATCCAGCGCACCGGAAATCTTGGGCAGCATGCCGCCGGAGATGGTGCCGTCGGCAAACAACTCATCAATGCGCCGCGCGGTGAGGTTGGTCAACAGCTGGCCTTGCTTGTCGAGCACGCCGCTGATGTTGGTCAGCATCATCAGCTTTTCGGCCTTGAGCACGGTGGCCAGCTTGGCTGCCACCACATCGGCATTGATGTTGTAGCTTTCATTGTTTTCGCCAAAACCGATCGGGCTGATGACCGGGATGAAGGCATCGTCCTGCAGGGCCTGGACCACGCTGGGGTCCACGCTGACGATGTCACCCACCTGGCCGATGTCGTGCTCGATGCTGGGGTCCGCGTTGTCCAGCATCTTGAGTTTTTGTGCGCGGATCATGCCACCGTCGCGCCCGGTCAGGCCTACGGCCTTGCCGCCAGCCTGGTTGATCAGGCCGACAATGTCCTGCTGCACCTCGCCGCCCAGGACCCACTCCACCACTTCCATGGTCTGCGCATCGGTCACGCGCATGCCCTGGATGAACTCGCCCTTCATGCCCAGACGCTTCAAGGCCTGTTCGATCTGGGGACCGCCGCCGTGCACCACCACCGGATTGATACCCACCAGCTTCAACAGCACCACGTCTTCGGCAAAGGCCTTTTGCAGGGCTGGCTCGGTCATGGCGTTGCCGCCGTATTTGATGACCATGGTCTTGCCATGGAACTTGCGGATATACGGCAGCGCCTGGGCCAGGATGTCGGCTTTGTCGCGGGGGGAAATGGCAGTTGCGTCAGACATAGTCAAAAGTCCAGATAGGAAAAATGAAGAACTGGATCAAATTGTGCCTGATCAGCATCCTGCCCGGCTCTGGTGCCGCGCGCAGGCCTAACTTGTCTGGTAACCCTGCACATGCTGCAGGAACACGGCCTTGATCGCTGGCGCGTCGTTGACGTCGGCCGCCGCCTGCAGCGTGTAGAGCACCTCCTGCAGCTCCTGCCAAGAAAGATGCGGCTCACGCGCCTTCATGATGCGCGGGTGCTCGGTAGGCTCGGGGTTGTCCCCGATCAGCAACTCCTCGTACAGCTTTTCGCCGGGACGCAGGCCGATGACTGAAATGGCTATGTCGCCGTTCGGATTGGCGGCACTGCGCTCGCTCAAGCCCGAGAGATGCAACATGCGCCGCGCCAGATCCATGATCTTGATGGGTTGCCCCATGTCCAGCACAAACACATCGCCGCCCTGCCCCATGGCACCCGCCTGCAAAACCAGTTGCGCCGCCTCCGGGATGGTCATGAAATACCGTGTGACTTCCGGATGCGTCACGGTCAGCGGCCCACCCTCGGCCAATTGTTTGCGGAACAGAGGAACCACGCTGCCACTGGACCCCAGGACATTGCCGAAACGCACCATGGAAAACAGCGTTTGCGGATGCGCCTGCGCAAAAGCCTGCAGCACCAGCTCGGCCATGCGCTTGGTGGCGCCCATGACGTTGGTAGGGCGCACCGCCTTGTCGGTGCTGATCAGCACAAAGCGATGTACCCTGGCAGCCACGGCAGCGCGCGCCATGTTCAAGGTGCCAAAGACATTGTTGCGTACACCCTCTCCAGGGTTGTCTTCCACCATGGGCACGTGCTTGTAGGCGGCCGCGTGGTAAACCGTCACCGGCTGGTAGCGATCGAATATGGCTTGCAGGCGCTCGGGATTGGCAATGCTGGCCAGCAGTGGAATAAGTTCGACCTGCGGCGCCGCGTGCGCACACAGGGCCAGCAACTCCTGGTGGATGGAATACAGGCCAAACTCGTTGTGATCCAAGAGCAGCAATTGGCGCGGCCGTTGCAGGACGATCTGGCGTGTCAGCTCGCTGCCGATGCTGCCACCGGCGCCACTTACCAACACCACCTGGCCGGTCAGATCTCGCTCCAGCAGATCGGTACGCGGCGGCACCGGTTCGCGCCCCAGGAGGTCTTCGATATCCAGTTCACGAAAGTCCTGTACGGTTACCTTTCCGGAGGTCAGGTCCGACATGCTGGGCAACGAGCGCACGTGGACCGGCAGACTTTCCAGGGAACGGATGATCTTGTTGCGGCGTTCTCGCGTGGCGTTCGGCATTGCCAGAAAGATGTCGGTGACTTTGTGGCGGGACACCAAATCTGGAATCTGCTCCGCACTGAAGATCGGTGTTCCGTTGATGATGCGGCCCACCATGGAGGCGTTGTCGTCCACAAAACCGATCAGCTTGAATTGTCCGGACAACTGCAGCGCCGACGCGGTTTGCGCACCTGCATTGCCCGCGCCATAAATCAGCAAACGGCTGCTCGCATGGCCCGAGCCCAGCAGGGGCAGACCTGCGAGCCAGAAGCGGGCCATGGCACGGCTCAGACCGACCAGTATCAGAAAGATGATCGGCTGCAGGACACCCAATGTGCGAGGAACCCCCAGCCAGCGCTGGCTCAGCAGGACGGCGGTGAGCGCCACGGAGTACAGCACCACCGCCTTGGCGGTGGCATTCAAGGCTGCCTGACCGGTATAGCGGAATATCGCCCGGTACAGGCCGAAGCGCACAAAGATGGGAATGGCCAGCAAGGGGGCCAGCAGGTACACACGCCATTGCGCGCCCACCGGCAATCCCCAGACATCCAGGCGCAAGCCGAAAGCCAGCCAAGTGGCGAGCAAGGCCAGCGCCACGTCCAACATCACTACCGTGAGTTGCTTGATGCGGCGCGGCCAGGTCAATATCCGTTGGGTTATGCGTAAGACCATTCAGTGCGTCACATTGTCACGTTTGAGAACCTTGACCGCCGTCAGCATCAATATGCGGAGGTCAAACCAGAGCGATCTTCGGTCCAGGTACTCCCGGTCAAACGCCACTTTTTGAGGAATGGGAATCTCGTCCCGTCCGTTGACCTGGGCCCAACCGGTAAGACCCGGAACAAGGCGATGCACGCCTTGTGCGGTACGCAGGGCAATCAAATCGTGCTGGTTGAACAGTGCTGGGCGTGGACCGACAAAACTCATATCGCCTTTGAGGATATTCCAAAGCTGTGGCAACTCATCCAGGCTGCTTTTGCGCAGGAACCCGCCAATGGGTGTGAGGTAGGTTGCCGGGTCGGCCAACAAGTGCGTGGCCACGGCAGGTGTGCCTACCCGCATGCTGCGGAACTTGGGCATGCGAAAAATGGTATTGTCGCGCCCCACCCGATCTGACCAGTACAGCACCGGACCTTTGGAAGTCAGGCGAACGGCAGCTGCGACAAGCAGGAACGGAATCAAAAGCACAACGCCGGCAACGCATGCCAGACAGACATCAAACAGACGCTTCATAGGTGTGAAGTATCCCCTGCCGCGCGGCGCAATCCTTCCTCCACCGAAACTGGGGGCGTCCACTGCAACACATTTCTGGCCTTGGAAATGTCTACCTGCAAGTTGCCGCACAAGCGCTCCACCGCCATGCGTTTTCCTGCAAGGGCAGCGATGGCCTGCAAAATCGAAAGGGGAAACGGAAAGACTCTGGGCTGAACACCTTGAGCGCGGGCCAGGCCTCGGATAAGGTCGGGAGTGGATTGGTCGTCGCCATCGCTCACCAAGAAAATCTCATTTGCCGCCTGGGGATGGTTGATACAGGTGACGATGAAGTCCACCAGATTGCCAAGGGAAACCATGCTTCTGCGGTTGTGTACCGAAGCCAAAGGCAGCGGCCAACGTCTGGCAACAGCCCGCATCAAGGCAGCAAAGTTGGCCTTAACGCCAGGGCCGTAGACCAGTGGCGGGCGGATGATGACTACCTCCAGCGGTGTGCTCTGGGCGATCAGCTTGAGCCCGCACTCCGCTTCAGCCTTGGACACAGCGTACGGATCCTGCGGGGCAATCGCATCCGCCTCCGTGTAGGGTTTGTTCGGGGAAGTGGCTTCGCCATTGACCTTGACAGTGCTGATGTACACCAGTCTCTTGACCCCGGCACGGGCAGCACTGCGGGCTAAATGGAGCGTTCCGTCCACATTGATCTGCCGGAACTTTTCGATCGGATTCGCATCCGTCTCATTCATGACGTGCACCCTGGCAGCCAGATGGACCACGACATCCACTTCCCTCAAGGCAGCAGACCAATCAGTTGCCGCATCCAGCCCCCCTACCGGCACCTGCACATTGCCAATGGCTTGGTCGGATCGCGTACGCAGGGCAGCCCGAACTTCGTACCGTCGCCGCATCAGTTCAGCGCACAGTTCTCGGCCAACAAACCCGCCGGCGCCAGTGACCAAGACCCTCATGGACACTGCCCCTCCTTATGACACCACATCAGCGCGCCTGGGAATTGGAAAACTTGAACCATCGTACGCGCCAGTAAACCGGAGAAAGAAAGAAGCGAACCATGCTCCTGAGATGCCAACGCAGGTACCTGAAGCTGCGGTGGCTATGGCGCTGCGCATCATGAATGACTTGCACCTGCGGGCACTGCAATACCTGATGTCCCAAGAGCCGTACACGGGCACAAATATCCACATCCTCGTAATACAGGAAGTAGCGCGAATCGAAACCGCCCAGCTTGGCAAAGACCGCTCGCGGAAAGAGCAACGCCATGCCACCCACCCAATCGGGGAAGATGGTCCGCCCTCGGACCGGGTAATCCAGATCCTTGCGCCAGCCAAGCACCCGACGAAGAATCCTCAGAGGCGTAGGAAACCTGCGGGCGCTGTCTTCTATGCAACCGTCAGGGCCTTGAACCAACGGCGCTACCACGCCAACCAGAGGATCGGCAAGACATGCTCGCAGCTCTGGAAATGGGTCGACCATCAGCCTTATGTCTGGATTCATGACGCAGAAAAACGAGCCGCGGGACAGGGCAAATGCTTGATTGTGGTTGGTTGAAAATCCTTGCTGTACGGGATTGACCTTCACTACCAGCGGAAAGGAGAAGTCCGCCTCTTCAAATAGCAAGGTCTCAGGTGTGTTGATGGTAAGTATCACCTCGAGCGGGCAACTCTTACAGAAGTGCTCCATGTCCTTCAGCAAGGCGCCGATCATCCCTGCCTGCTGATGGCTGACTATGGAAATGGATACTTCGGGTATCGGCGCTGACAAGGTATTCACCGGTCCTTTTTCTTGTAGATTGCTACCAGACAATATTGGCGAACAGTAGCAGACAGATATCGGCTTCCAAAAAGGAACGGTGTGGAGAACATCCGCAAGCATTCCCACTCCGGGTGCAAATGTTGCAGCTCCCTTTCAGAATAGAACGTCTTATGATCGCTGTCTGATGCAAAGCCACGCAACCCTGGCACTGAAATGACCAGTCCACCGCTCCCGGTGGTAACCCGAAGGCATTCGTCCAACGCGGCTCGCGGATTCTCAATGTGCTCCAGCACATTGTCCAGTACACAAACATCAAACGAGTGGTCGGCAACCGGCAGCACACCGTCCGCACCGATGAGCTTTGCATCCAGACCCTTTTCACGGCAATACGCAACTGCGTGCGGGTTGATTTCCAGACCTGTCACACGACCTGGAAAAGAACCCAAAATTCCGCTTCCCGTACCGGAGCCTACCTCCCCTATGCGTTTGCCGAAACGCCGGGCAGCCCAAAACAGTATGGGGGATGCCCAGTACCGCTTGTACAAACGCCCCAGCAAGCTGATTTGCTTGAGATGGGCAAAGTAGTCTTCGAACCTGTTTTCGGCGGGAGTCATATTTGCTGTTCCGGATTTCCAACGTTCATAGCGCTCATGGCTCGATTCACGAAGCTTTCGTGGCTCCATCCAGAACGCTCTTGAGTGCCTCCAGATACTGGTAACCATACTTCTCGTCCGGCTCCAGATAAGCCCCCTCACTCCATTCGTTCCATGCATTCAGGAAGATAAAGTCCTCTGGAAGCTGCCTCTGCGGCATTCCGGCCACCAACCGTGCGAACCACTTTTTGAACAACTCGGGGGATGCCCCGCGAAAAATGGTAGCCCTTTTCTTGTAACGGGATGCATTGTCCCAATCCACAAATGCGCCGGGATAAGTATGCAGCCCATCATGCGGCCGCACCGCGACTGCCTTTTCCCAGGCAGCCTCATAGGAATGGAACGTGAGCTCGTTCACCAGCTTGGCCCTCAATCCCCGCAGCCGATCCTGATGGCGCTCGGGCAGCGCGCGCAAAATTTGCAGCCAATACGAGCGGCGCCTGGAAGCTGCATCATATGCGGGCGAATTGATAGCCTCGAACGGTTGAAACTGGAACACACCGTCAAAACCACTCAAATGTTGTCCGCCCGGCAATTCATACTGCTTTTGAAATATGAAATACAGCCCCGGCAAACCATCCTGCATGGCCAAGTCTCGCCAAAAGGCGAGCATCTGGTCAATTCTCTCTATGTTTTGTGGCCGGTAGATGACAAATACAGGCTTGCCTGCAATCTTGATGGCACGCGGATCCTTCCACGCCCTGATCAAATAATCGTAGTGCTTCTTCCAACTGTCCTTTGAAGGTGGATGCGTCTGTTGCATCAATATGTGATGATCCCGACCATCCCACCTTCTGGACCATGTTTCGTTGGCCCACGAAAGACAGAACGGAAAATCAATTTCCGGATGATCCAGCATAAGATTGGTTGGAGTTTCCAGCAATTGCTTGCCATCAAACCAGTAGTGGTAGTGGCAAAACCCATGAACGCCATATTGCCTGGCCAGGGCCACCTGCCACTGCAAGGTCTTCAACTGGGATTGATCATAATAATTCTTATCAAGAGGTATGCGTGGCTGGCAATGTCCCGGATATTGCGGCTGACCGGATTTCACATTCTCCCAATCTGTGAATCCTTTACCCCACCACGCATCATTTTCAGGAATGCCATGAAACTGTGGGAAATAAATGGCTACTAGTTTGGCCATACTGGCACTATTCTTCAAAACGTTCCCACTTTCCACTGCTCTCGTCAAAGCACTTCAGTACCTTGGCTGGCGCACCAGCTGCCAAGGTACGTGGGGGAATGTCCTTCACCACCATGGAATTGGCCCCAACTACTGCGCCATCCCCAATAATCACAGCCCCCATTACCACCACATTGTCGCCAAGCCATACATTGGAGCCGATCACGACCGGACCATGCGAAACCAGCTTTCGGACTACGGGTGGTTCCTCAGGCCTGCTTTGGCGATCTCCTTGGTAAGAGCCGTGGTTGTGGTCGCCCACATAAACACCACGTCCAAACAGGCAATTGTCACCAATATCTATTCGGTTGATGGCGGAGATATGCAGCTGGTCAGAGGCCGAAAAGCCTTTCCCAATCACAATGGAAGGTTGGAACGTATCTCCTGCGAAGCTTCCCACTGCTTCGATCCAGGCATGACGATGAATATAGGCACCTACTCCGATGCGAATGCTCCGTGAGCCGTAAATCTTGGCACCGGCACCGACATAGGACTTCTTCCAACCCATCATGGCAGCCAACGCGCGGCCACGAATCTGATCGCTTATCTTGTACAGCAGAAAGCGCAACGCCGCGATTGGGCGCTCACGACTGGCGGCGGTAATGAGTCGGGTAAACACGTCAGTGCATTTTTCCAGCAGAACCGGAGGAATGGGATATCCCGTCCATCATCTGCTTGATTGCATACTTGAGGACCAGGATTGGGAACCGCAGATAGTACTTCATCCAAAGTGCATGGTGCCCGGGATAGTGTTTTCTGAATTTTTTCTCCTTGCCTGCGAAGGAAAAAAAAGACCCGTATCCGAGCACTGACTTGACATGCCAAGGCAGTATAAATTCCAGCAGTAGCCGCTTTTTTTCAAGAGAAAAAATTGCATCCGACAGCATCTGCCGATCACGATACTCCTGCAGGATAGACAAATAGTTATCCATAAACACACCGAGAAAATCGTACCCGCCTTTGGCAGCTGTCATGAGCGAACGAAATAGTGGACGATCATCTATTACTGCATACCCTTTTTTGGCGGCCATACGCAGAAGCACATCAACTTGTAGCAACTGCTTCGAAGACATTCTATTGAAATCATCTAGATTATCAAAATCACACTTCCAGATTCCAAACCCACCAATCCAGGTACTCCAGTAGGAAACTCTGGAAACAAACGATTCGAAGTCCTGAAAAGTAGCTACACCGATGCAGCCCAGAAGCCCATTGGAGAAAAACATGACCGGGCGCCTAGCTTCGTGCATATCGATTTCAGAAATCATCGAATCAAGCGAGTTACTCTTGTGGCTGAGCGTATCGTTATTCAGTTTGAGAAACGTCCCTCTCCCCATGGACAAGGCCTCTTGGAAATTGCGATCCGAAATATTGCTTGTAGTTTTTCGGTAGAAAACCTTATTTTTGAACTTTGAAACGTAGCGCTCAACCACTTCCCGCGTGGAGTCCTCAGAACAATTGTCCGACACCACTATTTCAACATCATTTGAATGGATGAATCTATCTTGACTCACAATTGATTCAATTGTCTTATCAAGCTCCGTCGCCCGGTTGAAGGTTGGAATGCAAATGGACAATTTACACATTTTGATGCAGGCAAGTGTAAATCAGACTCTTCTGTATTTTCCGTACAACATGTACACAAGAGGTAAACCCCATAACTGGCCGCTAAGAAAACCAGAAAAATAATAGTCGTAGGCAAAATGATGGGAAACAAACAGTGTCGCAAGCACCACATAGACACCGCCGAAGAATGACATATACATCATCGGCTCCATCTTTTGTGCCCTCATATAGAGCGCGTAGGAATTGATCGGGATCTGCATAAGCCATATCAATGCCAAGATCAGAAGGGAAATTGCGCTGGCAATTCGATTGAGAAGAAATCCGAGTTCTTGATGGAATAACCATGCGGCAGCAAAGAAAACCAAAGTTCCGGCAACATATGTCAGCAATGAAAGCAGCAGATTCCTGTTGAATAAGGCATTTAGCTCTTCGTATTTTCGCTCGGACATCAGCATGTTCATTTTTGGCGTAATGATGACCATCCATGTATTGGCTATGCCGAATATTGCCATCCAGATGGCAATACTGAGGCCGACTTTTCCCGCTTCAATGGGACCATACTCATAGAAGGCCAGTGGCGTAAACATCTGGAATATGAAATAGCCACTGATCCAACTAACCGCGTATTTCCACAGAAGCGGAAATATCTCCTTACCCCAACGATACGCCCCCCCCCTTCCCAACATCCATATCTGCCTGAAGGTATCACCAAAGAGTCGGATAATTCTCACAACCACATAGATACCCGAAAGCAGACTGGCCAATGCCAGCGCATAAAGCTCCAAACCACCAATGAGTCCGGCAATGAGAATGGCGGTTGAGATCAGTGCAGACTGGTACCTGATTTTCTGTATCACTCCCACGCCGTTGCATCCTTCAAGGCACGCCAGAGCAATGCTGTTGAAAAACACTAGAACAGAGGCAAGACAATACAAGAACCACGGACCTTGCCACCCAAGCGACGTATTACCCTTGTTCAACACAGCGTATCCGACCAGCGCAATGACCGGAAATACAGTTACGGCGGCCATGCCTCCCCATTTCAAGGCAAACACAAACAGCGACGCCATCTTCCTAACCTGTGCATCACTTCCGACAAACCGCTTTTGCGCGTCAAATGAAAGGTGGGCAAATTCATGGGCAGCAAATTGCAAAATCAACGTGGAAAAGCCGAGGTCGGCAAACAGGGTCAATGCAGCCAGCCCCATGATGGAAAACCAGTACCCTTGCGCCTCCGGGCTCAGATACAGCGGAAGCACAACGAGCAGCACTGGCCCTGCGATCAATCGTGCTATCTGATTGAAGAATGCCTGTTTGAAATCGTTATTGAACAATGGGCTTCCCCGCGCATTCAGAAAATGGTTGCCTGCGCTGGACCGCGCGTACAGCCTGTAACCGCCGACGTATCGAATGAAAGAAGCATCTGGGTTTGAAAGGAGCTGGTTGAAAGTAGCGCGTAGTTGACACCAGCGCGGCACTGATTATCCCGTGCTTTTTCGGCACCTTCAGCATGAAAACGTCAGGTATCCCGTTCCGTGGTCTTGCCTGCGCTTCTGGCGGCTCTAGAAGGGGCTCCCTATATCTGAACCTGTAGAGGGCGTAGAGTGCTCGTACTTCACTAAGGACCACACCATGGCAACCAAAAACCCCAAAAAACCCGTACCCAAGGCCGAACCCCAACCCCAACCTTCCGTCAAGGACTCCGCCCAGCAGATCTGGCAAGCGGGCCTGGGCGCATTCACGCGCGCCCAGGTTGAGGGAACCAAGGCCTTTGAAGCTTTGGTCAAGGAAGGCATCAACATCCAGCGCAAGACCCATTCCGCTGCCGAAGCAAAAATGATGGAAGCGGCTGGCAAGATGACCAGCCTGGCTTCCGACATCACCAGCAAAGCGTCGGGCCAGTGGGACAAGCTGGAGAACATCTTTGAAGACAGGGTGTCCAAGGCCCTGGGCAAACTGGGCGTTCCTACCGCCAAGGAAGTGAACGAGCTGATGGCCCGCATCGATGAACTCAGCGAAGCGGTATACAAGCTCACCGTTAAGACACCGACAACCAAACCGGCCCCGGCTAAGGTGGCGCGCAAGGTTGCCAGGAAGACACCTGCCAAGGCGGCTTCGACGCCCAAGCCACCCAAGGCATAAGCCTCTCCCTCATCAAGGCGCCTCGGCGCCTTTTTCTTTGCTGCAGAGCAATATCCCTGTTTACATAAGCCATCTACACTTTGCACAACCACATCGTCACCAAGGCGTCTGCAAGAACATGGCAAAAAAAGCTCCTCGCCGAACCGCCGAGCGCATTCTGGAAGTGACGCTGGAGCTGTTCAACCGCTTTGGCGAACCCAATGTCTCCACCACGCTCATTTCGTCCGAGATGGGCATCAGCCCTGGCAATCTGTACTACCACTACCCCGCCAAGGACGAGCTGATCAATGCGCTGTTTGACCGGTACGAGGTGGCGCTCAACGGGCTGCTCAACGCCAGCGACAACGTGCGTGATGTGGAAGATGCCTGGTTCTTCATGCACAGTTTGTTTGAGCTGATCTGGCAATACCGTTTTCTGTACCGCGACCTGAACGATCTGCTGAGCAAGAATCGCCGGCTGGAAACGCATTTCCAATCCGTACTCAAGAACAAGACCCGATCTGTGAAGGCCATGCTGGACAGCATGAACCGCTCGGGAGCCATCCGCATCGACCAGCGCGAAATGGAGCCCACCGCGACCAGCATGGTCGTGGTGCTGACCTACTGGCTCAGTTTTGAATATGTGCGCGATCCGCGCAAGGCGCTTGAGCCGGAAAGCGCCCAGGCTGCACTGTTGCGGGGTGCGCACCATGTACTCAATCTGCTGGCGCCGTATCTGGAGGCGGGTCAACGGACCCATCTGCTGAGTCTTGTCGGCGCCTACGCAGGCAATGTAGACCACTGAAAGACGCAACATGGGCCGATGGACCGCATTCAAACCTCGTGGGCACTTCAGTTACACCAGTCAGACCATCAAGAAGCAGTGGGCACGGTTGCATGCCGCCGACTGCGTGCCTCTCCCCGACGACGCAGACATTCTGGAAGCGTGGACGCTGTTTCACAACGGCTATTTCGAAGAGGCCTGCCAGCTGGGCCTGGCGTTAGACGGTGCGGGCACTACCGTTGCCAACAAGGCCACCTGTGTCTACGCCACATTGCTCGAGCCCAATGAGCCTGAGCGACTGTGTCTTTTGCAATCCGCTTGCGAGCGCGCCACGGCACACACGCTCAGCACTCCAGAAGATCCCAACGCACACTATCTGCTGGCCTACGCCCTGAGCCGCTACAGCCGGGGCATCAGTGTGGCCCAGGCTCTGGCCCAGGGACTGGGTAGCCGCATCAAGAATGCGCTGGAGACGGCCATCGCACTGCAGCCCCGGCATGCCGACGCCCACTTTGCACTGGGCGCCTTCCATGCGGACATCATCGACAAAGTGGGGCCCCTCATAGGCAACATGACGTATGGCGCCAAACGCGAAACCAGCCTGCAGCTATTCCAGAGCGGCTTTGCGCTGCACCCGCACTCCCCCTTCGGGCTGGTCGAGTATGCAGCTGCCCTGCTCATGCTGGAGGGTGACACCCAGCATGCCCAGGCCACCAAGCTCTACCGACAAGCAGCAGCCCTCAAACCGCTGGACGCGCATCACTACCTGAAGATTTCGCTCGCCAAAAACGGCGTCCCGGGCTAACTCTCATCGGTGGTTTTCACTCGCCTTAAGATACAGGGTAAACACTGATCCGCGGGCAAGCCCGCTGAACGGTCCGATTTCAACTTTCGCCCGGAGAACCCATGTCAGATCTGAAGACCCTGTTTGAAACCGCTGTTGCCAACTCCAAATCCCTGACAGAGCGCCCCGACAACAGCACGCTGCTCAAGATTTACGGCCTGTACAAGCAGGCAACGGCTGGCGACAACGTGGACAAGAAGCCCGGCTTCTCCGACATGGTGGGTCGCGCCAAATGGGAGGCTTGGGATAGCTTCAAAGGATTGACCAGCGACGCCGCCATGCAGCAGTATGTGGACCTGATTGACTCCCTGAGCTGAGCTGAACACTCTGCGCCCAGACATAGCGCCTCTTGCAGGCGCTATTTTTTTGTCCCGCCCGTCTTCAGCAGGGAGTCCAGATTCTTGACGATTTCCGCCTCGATCTTGTCTTTGAACGCACCCAGCAGAAAGCCGAGCTTGGCTTGCAGTACAAACCGGTCCTTGGTCACTTGCAAGGTGCCATTGACGCCGGATCGGGTGAAGTGGATGGTGTCCTCCGCCTTGCCCTCGGCATAGGCGCATTCCATGCCGAATTCGTTTGTTGCCTGTTCTGCCCATGCGTGCGCCACCTTGCGCGCCGCTGCCATTCCGAGCGTGTGCTCTCGGAATATGTGAAGATCCGCCATTGCCCTCATCCTTCAAGTAATCAACACCATGTACAAATTCAAATCTCCGGCCACTGGTGACCTGATCATGCTGGAGCCCAACGGGCGCCAGATCCTGACCATCCTCGGACGCAGCGACGCCGCGTCGCAGGCCAAAGGGATTTTGCTACCCGAGCATATGCCAGAAGCCATTGCGGCCCTGGAAGCCGCGATCCAGGCCGACGAAGATCAAAAGGCGCAGTTGGTGAAAGAAGCGCTGGCCAAGGGTGAAGCGGCGCCGCGTTTTGAAGGCATCTCGTTGCGCCAGCGCGCGGTTCCCTTCATTGACATGATCAAACGCTGCATCAAAGAGGAAAAGGAAATCGTCTGGGGTGTCTGAAATGTCCCAGCCAACTCATTTGTAGCTGCGGATATCGTCAATCACCTTGCCATCGTTGGGCAGGGTACCAGGGGCATGCAGCTCCACCGTGCCACGCAGTTTGGTGACATCGCGGATCGCTTCACCGATGCGCGCGGCCAAGGCCGCGTCCGTGGATGCGGACTCCACCTTGAGCGTCATCACATCATTGGCCATTTCACCACTCACCACCAGTCGGGCACGCCGCAATTCCGGGAAGCGCTTGACCACTTCGTCCACTTGCTTGGGGTGCACGAACATGCCGCGGATCTTCGTGGTCTGGTCCGCGCGCCCCATCCAGCCTTTGATGCGGGTGTTGGTGCGCCCGGTCGGGCATTGGCCCGGCAGCACGGCAGACAGATCACCGGTGCCAAAACGGATCAACGGGTAGGTCGGGTTGAGCGTGGTCACCACCAGTTCACCCACCTCCCCTTCCACCACCGGATCGCCCGTGCCGGGCCGCACGATTTCGACAATCACGCCCTCATCCAGCACCAGACCTTCGCGCGCAACGGTCTCGTATGCAATCAATCCCAGATCAGCCGTGGCATAGCACTGGTACCCGTCAATGCCGCGTGCGGTGAACCAGTCGCGCAAGGAGGGAGGGAAAGCCTCCCCGCCAAACATCGCCTTCTTGACCGTTGGCAAATTCACACCCAACTCGGCCGCCTTCTCCACAATGATCTTCAGAAAGCTGGGCGTACCGATATAGCCCGCCGGCTGCAACTCGCGCATGGCCTGCACCTGCTGCTCGGTCTGGCCGGTCCCCCCCGGGAACACGCTGCACCCCAGGGCATGCGCACCGGTTTCCATCATGGAGCCCGCTGGCACGAAGTGGTAGCTGAAGGAGTTGTGGATCAGCTCGCCGGCGCGGAATCCAGCCGCATAGATGGCACGCGCCATGCGCCAGTAATCCCGCGCTGTACCTTCGGGTTCGTAAATCGGCCCAGGGCTGGCAAAGACGCGCGTCATGGATGCACCAAAGGCCACGGCGCTGAAGCCACCAAACACATCACCTCCTGCAGCACGCGCCGCCTGCTGACGCTCCTGCAACTCCGACTTGCGGATCACAGGCAAGCGTGCCAATGCATCCCGACTGGTCACCGCAGCGGCGTCCACATCGGCCAACAAAACCGCAAACGCCGAAGATGATTTCTTGGCATGGGCAACCTGCGCCGGCAGTGCAGCCAACAACGCAGCCTCACGCTCTGCCGGCGAACGCGTCTCCAACGCATCAAATGTGTCACTCATACCCGAATCTCCTCATACAACCCATCACAGATCGGCGTGGCGGCAAAGCGCAGCAAGCCGCCCCAACAGAAACACCGTGGAACCGGCTTCGCCGGGCCACCGGTGTTGCCCCCTGCAAGGGGGAAAGCGAAGCGACACGCAGTGCGCGCAGCCGGGGGGTGTTCCTCAAGCCAACCACCGCTTGCGCCGCTTGTAACTCTTCACATCCTTGAAGCTCTTGCGCTCCCCGCCACCCATGCCCAGGTAGAACTCCTTCACGTCTTCATTGCTGCGCAAATCGGCTGCAGCTCCATCCATCACGACGCGGCCGGATTCCATGATGTAGCCGTAGTCCGCATACTTGAGCGCCATGTTGGTGTTCTGCTCAGCCAGCAAAAAGGTCACGTTTTCCTTGGCATTGAGGTCTTTCACGATCTCGAACACCTCTTCCACAATCTGCGGCGCCAAACCCATGGATGGCTCATCCAGCAACACCATGCTGGGGTTGGCCATGATGGCGCGCCCGATGGCACACATCTGCTGCTCGCCACCCGATGTGTAAGCTGCCTGGCTAGTGCGGCGCGTCTTGAGGCGTGGAAAGTAGGTGTAGACCTTCTCCAGATTGGCGGCGATCTCGGCCTTGCTCTTGCGGGTGTAGCCGCCGGTCAGCAGGTTGTCCTCGATGCTCAGGTGGGCAAAGCAGTGCCGACCCTCCATGACCTGCACCACCCCGCGCCGCACCAGGTCGGCAGGCGACAGATTCTCGATGCGCTCGCCGCGCAATTCGATGGACCCTTTGGTCACCGCCCCACGCTCTCCGGCCAGCAGGTTGGAAATGGCACGCAAGGTCGTCGTCTTGCCCGCCCCATTGCCCCCCAGAATAGCCACGATGCCTCCTTCGGGCACCTGCAGGGACACGCCCTTGAGCACCAGGATCACATGGTTGTAGATGACCTCGATGCCGTTGACGTTGAGAACAATGTTGTTAGGTTCACTCATAGCGAAATTTCCATAGAGACCAGTTGAAAGACCCGCGCTGCGGCCCTTTCAACTGGCGGCCCGACCGGACCACCAGACACGCATCGCACTAGCGAGCGCAGCGAAGCGTGACCTCCAGAACACCGCGGAACCGGCTCAGTCGGTCCGCCGGTGTCGCCCCCTGCAAGGGGGAACAGGCGACACGCAGTGCGCCTGGACGGGGGTGTATCAGGACTGACAATCGGAAGCTTCGCGCCGGGTCAGCTTCTTGTCGGCCAGGTACTTGTCGGCACCCACCTTGACCATGGGCTTGATGATTTGCTCATCGGCCTGGTACCAGTCTGCTCCCACATTCCACTTGGTGCCGTCCCAGGTTTCGACACGTGCCCAGGTGGAACCCATGTGGTCGGCACAGCTGGTGCTGATGGGGCGGATCACGCCGGTCAATCCCAACGCCGCCAGCTTCTTGTCATCCAGCGCCAGGTTTTCCAGGCCCCAGCGCACTTGTTCGCCGGTCATGACCTTGCCCTTGCCAAAGCGCTCTTGCGCGCGGCGCACAGCTTCCACGCCCAGGGCCTGGATGATCACGCCGCGGGTGTAGAGCACCGAACCGACTTCTTCCTTGGGTCCGGTGCCTTGGCCCTTGTCATGCACGTACTTCAGGATGTCCTGAATCACCTTGGGTTGGGTGCCGGACGTATTGAGTGCCAGCGCGCTGTAGCCCTTGGCGCCTTCGCCCACATCCTTCACGTCGGGCTCGGCACCGGCCCACCACACGCCATACATCTTGTCGCGCGGATAGCCCGTGGCCTGGGCTTCCTTCAAGGCAGTGGAGTTCATCACGCCCCAGCCCCACAGCAGCACATAGTCAGGACGGTTCTGGCGCACCTGCAGCCAAGCCGCCTTCTGGTCCACGCCAGGCGCTGTCACCGGGATCAGGCCCAGATCAAATCCCAGCTGGCGCGCACGTTCCTGCAGCAGCGGAATGGGCTCCTTTCCAAACGGGCTGTCGTGGTAGACCAGGGTGATCTTCTTGCCCTTGAGCTTGTCCAGACCGCCTTCCTTCTTGCCCAGGTGCTGGATCAGGATGTCGGCGCCGGTCCAGTAGCTGCCCATCAGCGGGAAGTTCCATTTGAAAGCCTGGCCATCCTGTGCCACCGAGAGGCCGTAGCCCAGGGTGATCAGCGGCACCTTGTCGTTCACCACTTTTTCGGTCAGGGCAAAGGTGATGCCGGTGGCTTGCGGATCGAACAGTGCCACACCAGGCTTGCTCTTGAGGCGCTCATAGCACTCCACGCCACGGTCGGTGGCGTAGCCGGTTTCGCACTCCTCATAGGTGATCTTCACGCCATTGATGCCGCCGTCCCGGGCGTTGATCATCTTCAGGTAATCCTGCTTGCCGTTGGCCCATGGCACACCATTGGGCGCGTAGGGACCGGTGCGGTACGACAGCAGGGGAAAGAACTGCTCCTTGGCCTGGGCGAAGGCGCTGTTCGCCGCCAGACTGGAACCAATGACCACCACCAGGGCGGCCGAGCGGGCTAGGGCATGAAGCTTCATTTGTCTCTCCTAAAGTTAGTGTTGAAGCACGGAAAAAATCGGACTACGGAAATCAATGCGGGAAGGGCCAGAGTCGTAACTTCTGCTTGCCAATCGCCCACAGCTTGGCCAGGCCGTGGGGCTCCACAATCAGAAACCACACGATCAGACCGCCGAACACCATGAGCTCCGCGTGGGAGATGCTGGCGGTGGAGATCTCGAACCCCAATGCGCTCGTGACGGCTGGAAGAATCTGGCTGAGTGCAATGGGCAATATCACGATGAAGGCTGCACCAAAAAAGCTGCCCATGATGGAACCCATGCCGCCGATGATGACCATGAACAGCAATCGGAACGACTGGTCCACCGAGAACGCTGCAGGCTCCCAGGCACCCAGATTGATAAAGGCCCACAGGCCGCCGGACACGCCTACGATGAACGAGCTGACCGCAAACGCGCTGAGCTTGGCGAACATGGGGCGAATGCCGATCACGGCTGCGGCCACGTCCATGTCACGGATGGCCATCCATTCCCGTCCGACCGCACCCCGCACAAGGTTCTTGGCCAGCAATGCAATGACGGAGAGCAGCAACAGGCAGAACCAGTACTTTGCCGCAGAGCTCTCCAGCGAGAAGCCGAACACCTGCAGGTTGTTGACCGACACCGAGCCGCTGGAGGAGTTGTTGGTGAACCACTGCACGCGCAGGAACAGCCAGTCGGCAAAGAACTGCGCTGCCAGCGTGGCAACGGCCAGATACAGCCCCTTCACCCGCAAACTGGGCAGGCCAAACACCATGCCAAACAGCATGGCACATACGCCGCCCAGCACCAGTGCCAGGATCAGCGGCATGCCGTCAATGCGGACAAAGAAGTTGTACGCCGCATAGGCCCCCACCGCCATGAATGCACCCGAGCCCAGTGAAATCTGACCGCAATAGCCCACCAGAATGTTCACGCCGACGGCGGCCAGTGACAGGATGAGAAAGGGAATCAGGATGGCGCGGAAGATGTAGTCACTGGCCAACATGGGCACGATGACAAAGCCCACGACCAGCAGCACCAGCATGGCAATTCGGTCCTGCAGGATCGGCAGTATCTGCTGGTCCGCGCGGTAGCTGGTTTTGAATTGGCCGTTTTCTCTATAGAACATTTTCTTTCTCGCAATCTTTTGTCTTCGACCCGCTTCGCTTAACTTTGCTGCGCAAAGTTAGTCTGCGACGAAAAATAATTGAGTGCGTATTTCATACGCGGTCAATTATTTTTTCGCCGAACAACCCTTGCGGACGGATGAGCAGGAAACCCAGCGCCAGCACATAGGCAAACCAGATTTCAATGCCACCTCCCACAAACGGCCCGAGGTAGACCTCGGACAGCTTCTCGCCCACACCGATGATCAGTCCGCCCACGATGGCGCCCGGTACGGAAGTGAGTCCGCCCAGAATCACCACCGGCAAGGCACGCAATGCCACCGTAGTCAGCGAGAACTGGGCGCCCAGCTTGCTGCCCCAGATCATTCCGGCCACCAGCGCGACCACGCCAGCCACACACCACACAATCACCCAGATGCGGTTGAGCGGTATGCCAATGCTCTGAGCCGCTTGGTGGTCATCGGCCACGGCACGCAGTGCGCGGCCGGTGGCTGTCTTCTGGAAGAACAGGCTAAGCAGCGCCACCAGGGCAGCAGCGATGATGGCTGCGTAGAAGTCTTCCTTGTTGATGAGGACGCCGCCCTCGAAAGTGCTCTCCAGAATCATCACCGGGTCTTTGGGCATGCCGATGTCGATCTTGTAGACGCTGCTGCCAAACAACGACTGGCCCAGGCCTTCCAGGAAATAGGTGATGCCCAGCGTGGCCATCAGCAAGGTGGTGCCTTCCTGGTTGACCAGATGGCGCAACACCAGCCGCTCGATCACCCAGGCCACCACAAACATCACGGCACCGGCAGCAATGAAAGCCACCAGGTTGACCGCAAAGATCTCGGTGATACCCAGCGCCGGAATCCACTCCGAAAAGCGCGCCATCGCCAATGCCGCAAACAGCACCATGGCGCCCTGCGAAAAGTTGAACACGCCGGACGCCTTGAAGATCAGCACAAAGCCCAGTGCTACCAGCGAATACAGCATGCCGGCCATCAGGCCGCCCAGCAAAGTTTCCAGAAAAAATGCCATGGTCGTCTTCCTTAGTGGGATGTGCCGAGGTACGCGCTGATCACGTCTTCGTTGTTGCGCACTTCATCCGGCGTGCCGTCGCCGATCTTCTTGCCGTAGTCCAGCACCACCACGCGGTCGGAGATGTCCATCACCACGCCCATGTCGTGCTCGATCAGCACCACGGTGGTTCCGAATTCGTCGTTCACGTCCAGCACGAAGCGGCACATGTCCTGCTTCTCTTCCACGTTCATGCCGGCCATGGGCTCGTCCAGCAGCAGCACCTGCGGCTCCATGGCCAAGGCCCGGCCCAGGTCCACCCGCTTTTGCAGGCCGTAGGGCAACTGCCCCACCGGTGTCTTGCGGTAGGCCTGGATTTCCAGGAAGTCGATGATGCGTTCCACCGCCTCGCGGTGCATGATTTCTTCGCGCTCGGCCGGCCCCAGGCGCAGGGCCTGCATCAGGATGTTGCTTTTGATCTTGAGGTTGCGCCCGGACATGATGTTGTCCAGCACGCTCATGCCCTTGAACAGCGCCAGGTTCTGGAAGGTGCGGCCGATTCCCATGCTGGCCACCTGGTGGCTGTCCATGTGGCTGAAGGTCTGGCCACGGAAGGTGATGGAGCCGACCTGCGGGCGATAGACGCCATTGATGCAGTTGAGCATGGAGCTTTTGCCGGCACCATTGGGGCCGATGATGGAGCGGATCTCGTGCTCCTTCACGTTGAAGGAAATATCCGTCAATGCCTTCACGCCGCCAAAGCTCAGGCTGATGTTCTTGACGTCGAGGATGACGTCACCGATTTTCTTTTTACTCATGGTGCTGTGCGTCTCTCAGGCCGCGGCCTTGACCGGGGTAAATGTCTTGGCGTCATCGATGCGCAGCGTGGCGCTCACACTGCCCGTACGCCCGTCCTCGAACTTGACCACGGTCTCAATGAACTGGCTGGTCTTGCCCTCGTAGAGCGCATCGACCAGGGCCTTGTATTTATCCCCGATGAAGCCGCGGCGGACCTTGTTGGTGCGCGTGAGTTCGCCGTCGTCGGCGTCCAGTTCCTTGTGCAGGATCAGGAAGCGGCTGACCTGGCTGCCCGCCAGCAGCGCATCGGCGCTGAGGTCGGCATTGACCTTTTCCACACATTCCTTGACCAGTTGGTAGACCTCGGGCTTCTGCGCCAGATCGGTATACCCGGCGTACGGCAGATTGCGGCGTTCGGCCCAGTTGCCGACCGCATCAAAGTCGATGTTGATGAAGACGCAGACCTTCTCGCGACCGTCGCCATAGGCCACCACTTCCTTGATGTGCTGGAAGAACTTGAGCTTGTTCTCCACATACTTGGGTGCAAACATGGCGCCATCGAAGTTGCCACCCTTGAGCCGCCCCACATCCTTGACGCGGTCGATGATCTTGAGATGGCCATGGGCATCGATGAAGCCGGCATCACTGGTGTGGTACCAGCCGTCGGCCGTGAGCACCTCCGCTGTGGCCGCCAGGTTCTTGTAGTACTCCTTGAGCAGACCGGGCGACTTCACCAGGATCTCGCCGTTGTCCGCCACCTTGATCTCCACACCGGCGCAGGGCACGCCCACGGTGTCGGCGCGCGCCTGGTTGTCGGGCTGCAGGCAGACGAACACCGCAGTTTCAGTGGAGCCGTAGAGCTGCTTGAGGTTGATGCCGATGGAGCGGTAGAAGCTGAACAGGTCCGGACCAATCGCTTCGCCCGCGGTATAGGCCACACGCACACGGCTGAAACCCAGGGTGTTGCGCAAAGGGCCATACACCAGCAGATTGCCCAGCGCATACCGCATGCGGTCCCACAGTCCCACGGACTCGCCATCCATCAAGGCCGGCCCCACCTTGTGCGCCACGGCCATGAAGGCATGGAACATTTTGCGCTTGATGGCACCGGCATCCTCCATGCGGATCATCACGCTGGTGAGCAGCCCCTCGAACACGCGGGGTGGTGCGAAGTAATAGGTCGGTCCGATTTCCTTCAGGTCTATGGTTGCGGTGGCGGCGGACTCAGGGCAGTTCACCACGTAGCCACAGGCCAGCCACTGCGCGTAGCTGAAGATGTTCTGGCCAATCCAGGCCGGTGGCAGATAGGCCAGCACCTCTTCGGCACTGGTGAGCTTGTCAAACTCGGCCCCGGCACGGGCGCGGTTGAGCAGCGAGTCATGGGTGTGCACCACGCCTTTGGGGTTGCCGGTGGTGCCCGAGGTGAAAAACATGGCGCCCACATCATCGGGCCGGGTCTTGGCCACTGCTTCCTTGAAGAATTCGGTGTGCAGCGCGGCAAAGGCTTTGCCCCGCGCCTGCAGTTCATCCATGGACGCCAGGCCCGGCTCTTCGTAATTGCGCAGGCCGCGCGGGTCGTCAAAAAAGATACGTGCCAGCTGCGGACACTGCGATCGGATTTCCAGCAGCTTGTCGACCTGCTCCTGGTCTTCGGCAAAGGCGAACTTCACTTCCGCGTTGTTGATGGGGAATACGCACTCCGGAGCCGCCGCATCCTGGTACAGCGGAATGGGCACCGCACCCAGCGCTTGCACCGCCAGCATGGTGGCGTACAGGCGCGGGCGGTTGGCACCGATGACCACCATGTGGTCGCCGCCGCGCAGGCCGGCCTGATGCAGACCGGCAGCCAACTCCTCGACCATGGTGGCCAGGCCCGACCAGCTCAGGGTCTGCCAGATGCCGTATTCCTTCTCGCGCATGGCGGGCTCCAGCGGTCGTTGCGCTGCGTGCTGCAATAGCAGTTGCGGGAAAGTCGTTCGCATGCGAATCCTCGTGTCTCTTGTCGGCCCTGTCAATGGAAGCGGGGTCATTCGAATTAAGCGCGATTATTGAACTGGCATTGACGTCAAGTTGTCATTCGGACGACAATCTGCACACTTCTTGGTAGGTGTTTTCCCTTCACTTATTCGCAACTTACAGATTCCCATCGCACCACCATGGCCACCGACAGCCCACTTCACCAACGCAGACGGCCTTTGACCACGGCCGAGCTGGACGCCATCCCCTGGCTGGGCCTGCTGCAGCCGGACGAACGCCAGCGCGCGGTGGACGATCTGCGCATCTCCGAAGCCCAGCCCGGCGAGTTCGTGTGCCGCATGGGCCGCCCGGTGACGTACTGGTTCGGCGTGGTGGATGGCCTGTTGAAGATGAGCACCGACAACGCCGAAGGCCAGACGATGACCTTCACCGGTGTGCCGCCCGGCGGCTGGTTTGGCGAGGGCACTGCCCTCAAGCACGAGGCCTACCGCTACAACATCCAGCCGCTGCGTACCAGCCTGGTAGCGGGCTTGCATGTGGACACGTTTCACTGGCTGCTGGACCACTCCATCGGCTTCAACCGCTTTGTCATGAACCAGCTCAACGAGCGGCTGGGCCAGTTCATCGCAGCCCGCGAGATCGACCGGCTCAACAACCCAGACATCCGCGTGGCGCGCAGCCTGGCCGCGCTGTTCAACCCCACGCTGTACCCCGGTGTGGGCCAGGTGCTGCGCATCACCCAGCAGGAGCTGGCCTACCTGGTGGGCCTGTCGCGCCAGCGCGTGAACGAGGCACTGACCACGCTGGAAGCCCAGGGCTCCATCCGTGTGGAATACGGCGGCCTGCGTATTCTGGATTTGCAGGCGCTGCGTTCGCAGCTTTTTTCCACCCGGAGGTCGCGCTG
Organism: Rhodoferax sp. GW822-FHT02A01; assembly: GCF_038784515.1. Classification (NCBI taxonomy): domain Bacteria; kingdom Pseudomonadati; phylum Pseudomonadota; class Betaproteobacteria; order Burkholderiales; family Comamonadaceae; genus Rhodoferax; species Rhodoferax sp. GW822-FHT02A01. Next base: position 2,328,018 of record NZ_CP152376.1, on the reverse strand, counting down.
ATGGCTGAGCTGTTGTCCCTGTATCCCGCGCTCGGACATGTGACGCCGCCGCTGCCGGCATTGGGCGACGAGGGCAAACCCATCCAGGTTCCGGCAGACACGGTGCTGTTTGGTGAACGTGCGCCCTGCCAGGGCTTCCCCCTGGTGCTGGAAGGCGAGGTCAAGGTATCGCGCCACTCTGCCGATGGCCGCTCGCTGGAGCTGTACCGCGTGGTTCCCGGGGAGCTGTGTCTGGTGTCCAGCGCCAGCCTGTTTCGCATGACACCCATGGCTGCCCAAGGCATCACCACCCGCCCCACCCGGTTGCTGCTGATTTCCCCACCCACCTTCATGCAGTGGCTGGAGACGCCAGCATTTCGCAACGAAGTGCTGGGCCTGTTTGCCGAACGCATGGCCGACCTCACCGGGCTGATCGATGCCGTGGCGTTTCAGAAGCTGGATCAGCGGCTGGCCGCCACCTTGCTGGGCCGCGGGCAGAACCTGGCGCTCACCCACCAGCAGCTTGCCGACGAGCTGGGCACGGTGCGCGAAATCGTGTCGCGGTTGCTGCGCCGCTTTGAACGCGAGGGCTGGGTGGAGTTGGCACGCGAGCACATCACCATCCGCGACAGCCTGGCCTTGCGCACCCTGGCAGGTTCGCAAGCGGACTGAGCTCCAGGAGACAGCGGCCTGTGACACAAGTCACAGACTTTGGGCGGGCATCGGGATTCAATGCGTCCATCTACCACTCTTGACGGACAAGGACACACCATGAAAACCAATGAAGGCACCCTGGACCGCGCACTGCGCATCGCAGCCGGACTGATCCTGTTGGCACTGACGCTCACCGGCACCATCGGGCTGTGGGGTTGGATCGGTGTAGTTCCGTTGCTGACCGGCGCCATTGGCATCTGTCCGCTGTACTCGGTGCTGGGAATCCGCACCTGCCCGGTCAAAAACTAGACAGCTTCGGTCACTGCGGGCACCCCGATAGGGGGCATGCCAAAGGTACGCCCGTAAAATGGGCCGGATCGTCCACCTGGCACCGCACATGACCGAACCCAAAGCCCCTCCCGTATTCCGCCGCGCAGCGCCCCCCGCGGGCCGCGCGCCCATTCCGGCGGGGCAAACCAATACGGCGGCCATCGGCCCCAACGGCACCGTGCGGCTGAACAAGCGCATGGCCGAGCTGGGCATGGCATCGCGCCGCGAAGCCGATGACTGGATCGCCAAAGGTTGGGTCAAGGTCAATGGCAAGGTGGCAGAAATGGGCATGCAGGTGCTGCCCGACGTGCGCATCGAAATCGATCCCAAGGCCAAAGGCCAGCAGGCCAATCTGGTCACCGTCCTGATCAACAAGCCCATCGGCCTGGTCAGCGGCCAAGCCGAAGACGGGCACGAGCCCGCCATCACCCTGGTGCAGCCGCAAAACCGTTGGCAGGACGATAACGCCCGCTTCTTCTTCCATCCCAGCCAGCTCAAGAGCCTGGTGCCTGCCGGGCGCCTGGACATTGACTCCACCGGCCTGCTGGTACTGACACAGGACGGCCGCGTGGCGCGCCAGTTGATTGGCGAAGACGCCGTCATGGAAAAAGAGTACCTGGTGCGCGTGGTCTATACCGGCAAAGACAATGCGGCTGCTGCCACTTCCGCAGCGGCCACCTATCCGGCAGCCCCCACGCAACTGAGCCGGATTGATGACGACGACCCCGTCAGCAGCGATGTGCAGAGTGTCTTTCCCGCCGACAAGCTTGCGTTATTGCGCAATGGCCTGAGCCTGGACGGACAGAAACTCAAACCCGCCCGGGTAGAGTGGCAGAACCCCGAACAACTGCGCTTTGTCTTGACCGAAGGCAAGAAGCGTCAGATCCGGCGCATGTGCGAGCTGGTGGGACTGAAGGTGGTGGGCTTGAAGCGCGTACGCATTGGCCGCGTGATGCTGGGCAACTTGCCGGTAGGCCAGTGGCGCTACCTGTTGCCGCACGAAAAATTCTGAAAACCGTCGGTCAGCTTTTCTTGACCGGCAGTGGCTGGAACGGCACGGTGTCCTGAAAGTCGGTCTCGGAATCCTTCTTGACCTCTTCCTCATGGGCACGCAGGGTGTGCTCCCACAAGCCCCAGGCGGTATCGGTATTGCTCTCCGTGGCGTCCGGTACCGGCAAGGGATCCAGAAAATGCTCTTTTGCGGCAGGCGCATCACGCCGCGGATCAGCAGGTTTGGACTTGTCTGGGGGGGTTGCCATGGTGCTATTTTGCATGAAATCGCCGAATCCCATAGGCCCTTGAAATGTCGCTGACCAGCCCCATATCCGCTGAGCTTTGGCCGCAGGGCCATATCGAACCGTCAAAATCCCCTGTTTTGGACAACTATTGAATTTATGAGCAAGCAAACCCTCTCCTTTCAGGCCGAAGTTGCACAACTGCTGCACCTGGTGACCCACTCGCTGTATTCCAACAAGGAAATTTTTCTGCGCGAGCTGATCTCCAACGCATCGGATGCCTGCGACAAGTTGCGCTTTGAGGCCATCAACAACAGCGCCCTGTACGAGAACGATTCCGAACTCAAGGTCAAGGTGGTGCTGGACAAGGACGCCAAGACCCTCACCATCACCGACAACGGCATTGGTCTCTCCCAACAGGAAGCCATCGACAACCTGGGCACCATCGCCAAGAGCGGCACCAAGGACTTCGTCTCCAAGCTCACAGGCGACCAGAAGGCAGACTCCAACCTGATCGGCCAGTTCGGCGTGGGCTTCTACTCCGGCTTCATCGTGGCCGACAAGATCACGGTGGAATCCCGCCGTGCCGGTCTCAAGGCCGACGAAGCCGTGCGCTGGGTGAGCGATGGCGGCGCCAGCGGTGGCGGCGCCTTCGAGGTGGAAACCATCACCCGCGAAGCACGCGGCACCAGCGTCATCCTGCACCTGCGCGAAGACGCACTGGACTACACCCAGAGCTGGAAGGTCAAGGGCATCATCAGCAAGTATTCCGACCACATCAGCCTGCCCATCCAGATGGAAAAGGAAGAGTGGAAAGACGGCGAGCTGATCAACCCCAGCGACGAGAACGGTGGCCGCCAGCCCGGCGCCATGGTCAAGACCGGCGAGTGGGAAACTGTCAACAAGGCCAACGCCATCTGGGCGCGTGCCAAGAAGGACGTCACCCAAGAACAGTACGACGACTTCTACAAGCAGATCAGCCACGACTTTGAAGCGCCGCTGGCCCACACCCACAACCGTGTGGAAGGCAGCACCGAATACACCCAGCTGCTCTACATCCCGTCCAAGGCCCCCATGGACCTGTGGAACCGCGACAAGAAAGGCGGACTCAAGCTGTATGTGAAGCGCGTCTTCATCATGGACGACGCCGAAGCGCTATTGCCCAACTACCTGCGCTTCGTCAAGGGCGTGGTGGACTCCGCCGACCTGCCGCTCAATGTGAGCCGCGAACTGCTGCAGGAAAGCCGTGACGTGCGCGCTATCCGCGAAGGCTGCACCAAGCGTGTGCTGTCCATGCTGGAAGACCTGTCCAAGTACGACAAGCCCCCGGTTGCAGGCGCCGATGGCGTGACCGACGTGCTGTCCGATGAAGACAAGGCCAAGGAAGGCAAATACACCAAGTTCTATGCCGAATTCGGCGCAGTGCTCAAGGAAGGCCTGGGCGAGGACTTCGGTAACAAGGATCGTCTGGCCAAGCTGCTGCGCTTTGCCAGTACGCAGAGCGATACGCCCGCCGTGTCCCTGGCGGACTACAAGGCGCGCATGAAGGAAGGCCAGGAGGCCATCTACTACATCACCGCCGACACGCTGGCCGCCGCCAAGAACAGCCCGCAGCTGGAAGTCTTCAAGAAGAAGGGCATCGAAGTGCTGCTGATGACCGACCGCGTCGACGAATGGGCGCTCAACTACCTGCATGACTTCGATGGAACGCCGTTGCAAAGCGTGGCCAAAGGCTCAGTGGACCTGGGCAAGCTGCAGGACGAGGCCGAGAAGAAGGCCGCAGAAGAAGCCGCCGAGGCCTTCAAGCCGTTGCTGGCCAAGCTCAAGGAAGCGCTCAAGGACAAGGCCGAGGACGTGCGCGTCACCACCCGTCTGGTGGACAGCCCGGCCTGCCTGGTGGTGCAAGACCACGGCATGAGCACGCAGCTCGCCCGCATGCTCAAGCAGGCTGGCCAATCTGCGCCCGAAGTCAAGCCGGTGCTCGAAGTCAATGCCGAACACCCCCTGGTGAAGAAGCTGGACGGCTCCGTGCATTTCAACGACCTGGCCCACATCCTGTTCGATCAGGCCCTGCTGGCCGAAGGCGGGTTGCCGGAAGATCCGGCTGCGTACGTGAAGCGCGTCAACGCATTGCTGGTGTAAACCTGTACGCGGCGCGACCAAGCAAAAGGGGCCTTTCGGCCCCTTTTGTTTTTTACCCGGTACCTGGTGCTATAGCGCCGCCAGCACCGCCTGCAGCACGCTGGCCCCCAGTCTGCGGGATCGTTCTCCGTTCCAGCCCACCAGCGGGTCGGGCAGGTTGGCGTTGTCCTTGAACGGCATCTCGATGGTGAAGGCCAGGCAGCCAAACTGCTGCGCAATCCAGTTGGTTGCCAGCGTGGGGTTGGCAGCACCGGGCGCCACTTGGCCGTAGTTCTTCTCGTCCTGGAAGTCGGGGCAGCTTGCCATCCAGGCCGCCTTGAAGACGCTCTCGCGATCGGCAATGCGGGGTGAGTAGTCCTTGGTGCCTTCCGATCCCACAACGAAGTTGTACGGAAGTACTTCGTCGCCATGCACGTCCAGGCACAGGTCCACACCGGTGTCCAGCATTTTCTGGCGCACCAGATACACCTCGGGCGAGCGTTCCATGCTGGGCTCCAGCCACTCGCGATTGAGGTTGGCGCCCGCCGCATTGGTACGCAGATTGCCCAGCACGGCGCCATCCGGATTCATGTTGGGAACCACGTGGAAGATGCACTGCTGCAACAGGGTGCGGCTGACGGAATCCGCCGTGTCCAGCAGGCGTTCCAGCAGCCCTTCCACAAACCACTCGGCCATGGTCTCACCGGGATGTTGGCGGGCGATCACCCACACGTTTTTCTTCTCGGCCAGAGGTGTGCCGCTATCGCCATCGGTGACATGCAGCAGGGTCATGTCGCGCCCCTGCACGGTCAGCCCCAGATGCTCCTGCGTCACCAAAGGCGAAGCCGACGCCGAGCCCAGCATGTCCAGATGCTGCTCCCAGGAGTACGGCTCGAAATAGGCGAAATAGATGCAACCGGTTTCGGGCCGCACGCGCGCCGTCATTACCTGGCCGTCAAATTCGGTGTCGATACGGAACCAGTGCTGGCGATCATGGCTGGCCATCACGCTATAGCCTTCCCAGCCCTTGGGGTAGGCACACTGGCCGGCATTCAGAAACCGAAGCACCAGCTGCTGGCCCGCAGCCCCCTGCACACTGAAGTGAAACCACTGGGCAAATTCGGCCGCGCTGTCCTTGCGGATGTGCAACTGGATGTCGCGCGGGTCGGCGCAGCTTACGACGTCAATGGAGCCCGAATCAAAAGCGGTGGAGATGTGCAGAGAAGACATGAACAATGGCTTTCACGATGGAGAGTGCGGTGCGTCAGGCACGAGCGGCCATTGTAGGGACAGGCCATACGTGCGACGGACCGCGCAATGCCCCTGATCAGCAACGGGTTAATTCAGCAACCAAATTGCACACAATTTAATTGCGAACTATATTAACGCCATGCCAAACACGAACATCACTTCAGACCAGGCACTGATGCTGGAAAACCAGCTCTGCTTTGCGCTCTACTCCACCTCGCTGGCCATGACCAAGCTGTACAAGCCGCTGCTGGCCAAGCTGGGGCTCACCTATCCGCAGTACGTGGTCATGCTCGTGTTGTGGGAGCAGGACGGTCTGATGGTGTCCGAGATCGGCGAGCGCCTGTTTCTGGATTCCGGCACCCTCACGCCGCTGCTCAAGCGCCTGGAAGCCAGTGGTCTGGTCACCCGGGTCCGCGATGCGGGTGACGAGCGCCGCGTGCACATCAAGCTCACCGCCCAGGGCCGCGCGCTCAAGGCCAAGGCAAAACCCATTCCCGGCTGCATTGCCGCGCAGGCGCAATGCGACATCCCCGAGCTGCTGGCGCTGAACCAGCAGCTCAAGACGCTACGCCAGCGCCTGTCCGCCTAGTTTTTCAACCCACCTCAACCAAAGGAACTTCCATGCCTACCAAACTCGACAAAGTGCTCTACACCGCCCACGCCCACACCGTTGGCGGACGGGATGGCCGCTCCGTGACCGACGACGGCCTGCTCGACGTCAAGCTGACCCTGCCCAAAGCCATGGGTGGCGCCGGCACCGGCACCAACCCCGAGCAGCTGTTTGCCGCCGGTTACTCCGCCTGCTTCATGGGTGCCCTCAAGCACGTGGCCAGCCTGAAGAAGGTGGCTGTGCCTGCCGACGCCGCCATTGACGCCAGCGTGGACATCGGCCCCATTCCCGCAGGTTTCGGTATCGCTGCGCGCCTGGTCGTCAGCCTGCCCGGACTGGACCGTGCTGTTGCTCAGGACCTGGTCGACACCGCCCACCAGGTGTGCCCCTACTCCAACGCCACCCGCGGCAACATCGAAGTGGAACTGACACTGGCCTGATGCGCAGATGGTCCGGACTGCAGAGTGCAGGACCGGACCATCGCGGTTCAACTGGCGTCCACCAGCTTGACCAGTTGCCCCGGCTTGGGTTCCCCACCGCCATAGAAGCCATTGACCAGGCGCAACTGCTGCTCCGCATGGGGCAACGGTGAGCGCTTGGCCAGCTCGGCAAAACCGCCCTTGGGATAGGGCACCAGCTTGATGCTCCAGGGCTTGGCCGCTTGCCGGTCCTGCGCCGTCATGGCGCGAAAGCTGGACTCTGCCTCCCGCAGTGCGCTGCGGTTGGCCTGCAGCGTAGCCGCATCCTTGGCTGCGTACTGCAACGCATACATATGGTTTTCCGGGCCACTCACCAGCGTGAACTCCAGGCCCAGGTTCTGACCTTGCTCGTTCTGCCGCACACCTGTGAAGTGTGTGGCCTGCAAGCCATTGAGCGTGGTGGCTTCGCTCTTGCCCTGCGTGGGCTTGAAGCCGTTGCGAATGACTTCCGCATGGGTCTTGCCCACAGCAGGCGGCACCGGCTTGATCAACAGGGCGGCATCGGTCGCCGCATTGACCAAGGCAACTTGTTGCGACTCGTTCTGGATGGTCCACGCGGCCGGAGCCGTGACCGCAATGTTCAGACCACCATGGTAGAAATTGCGCCCGCGCACCAGCCCCTGATCAGCACTTTCACCAAAAGCCAGACCGGCTACCACCTGCAAGTAACGGCTGCGCCCGTCATCGGCATAGGTGGAGCTGGCGCCGTAGCTATCGGCGGTCTGTTTGATCTGCTGCAGCCGCTGGTCATTGGACGGGTGCGATGCCAGCCAACCGCCGCCAGTCGGCGCAGGCCGGCCTTCGGACTTGGCAACGTCTACTGCGTAGCGCTCCTGGTTTTTCAGCACGGTGATCACGTCCACCATGTTGTGCGGGTCGTAGTGGTTGCGTGCCAGGTATTCGGCACCCAGACCATCGGCCTGCAACTCCTGCTCGCGCCCATAGGAGGCGATGTAGCCCGCAGCCACGGTTTGCGACACCTGCCCGGCCATCTGCCCGGCGCCCGTTACGCCTTGCGACTCCAGCACCAGCCCCAGGATGTTGGCGGCAAACACGCCCAGCCCGGCATGCTGCTGGCTGGTGGCACGTTGCGCTCCATGGCGCGCAGTGACGTGGCCAATTTCATGGCCTATCACGCCAGCCAGATCCGCTTCGCTTTCCATATAGGCCATGATGCCGCGCGTCACATACACATAGCCGCCGGGCAAGGCAAAGGCATTGATTTCCGGGCTGTCGAGCACGGTGAAGTGCCACTGCAGATTGGCGCGGTGCGAATGCGCCGCCAGGCGCTGCCCCAGCGCATTCACATAGTTTTGCACCGCGGGATTGTTGTAGACGGTGTATTCCTGCAGCACCTGCTGGTGCCCCTTGGCGCCTTCGGCTACCTCCTGCTCTTCGCTCATGGCGGAGAGCTCGGTCTCGCCACTCACCGGATTCACCACGGCGGTGCCGCAGGCGATCAATGTGCAGACCAGCAAGGCTGCGGCAATCCACTTCAGTCGCATAGCGTCCCTTTTGTACCCATCAACTCGATGGCCGGATTCTAGGCATTGGCATGGGCCGGGTTCCGCGCTGCCTGCTGCATGACGAAGCCCTGGAACGCTTGCTGCAAAGGCAGGTACTTCTGCGCATCGCCTTCCAACTGCGCCAATGCTGCGCAGGTAGCCTCGAAGGTGGAGAGCTGCCCCGGTTGGTGCGCGCGGCGGATCACATACGACGACGCAGCCACATCGGTCAACGCCAGACGCGGCAGACTCTGCAGCAGCGGATTGCAATGCAGCATCTTGCGGCTCTTGCGCCAGGTGCCGTCCAACACCACCAGCCCCACCTGGAGCGGATCACGCAAACGCTGTGGCTCCAGTGGCGGCGCAACCCGATGGCCGACGCTGGCCGTTGCCGGGTACAGCAACACCACGTAACGGTCGGCAGGCAAGGCCGCACGCAGGGTGGAAGCATCAAAGGACTCGCCCACCAGCAACCGGCTACCAGGCAAACAGCGATGCAGCAGACCCGCACTGTTCTTGGCGTGGTGCACTTCCAGCGGGTGCTGCAGTATCAGCACATCCACCGAATGGTCCACAGGCGTGACCCACGCGCAGATGCAGGCGCTTTGCGCGCGCTGACATGCGGCGCAGACGGGACGTCGAGGAGTGGGGGACTGCATCGGGGGATGAAAAATAGTTCAATCCAGTTTAGCGCCGCTACCGATGGCACCGTGGCGGATGGTGCAGCGAAATAAAGGAGGAGGCCGCAGGCCGGGGGACATTCGCGGAACCATCTGCCCCGGTGGCATCCGCTCACCAACACGCCACAAGGCGGTGGCGCGGATAATCGAGGGTATGACTGCCTCCCCCACCTCCGCCTGCACAGGCACGGCCACCAGCGCCAATGACTTCTCCACCCTCGCACTCTCGCCCGCCACGCTGGCCAATCTGCAGCAACTGGGCTACACCGCCATGACGCCGATCCAGGCTGCCAGCCTGCCCGCCGCGCTGCAGGGCAAGGACCTGATTGCGCAAGCCAAGACCGGCAGCGGCAAGACCGCCGCCTTCGCCCTGCCCTTGCTGGCCAAGCTCAACCCGCGCTGGTTTGCGGTGCAGGCCCTGGTGCTGTGCCCTACGCGCGAACTGGCGGACCAGGTCACCACCGAAATCCGCCGGCTGGCGCGCGCCGAAGAAAACATCAAAGTCGTGACCCTGTGCGGCGGCATTGCGCTGCGCGGACAGCGCGCATCGCTGGAGCATGGAGCCCACATCGTGGTGGGCACGCCGGGGCGCATCATGGACCATCTGGAGCGCGGCTATCTGACGCTCGAAGGCCTCAACACCCTGGTGCTGGATGAAGCCGATCGCATGCTGGATATGGGCTTTTTTGACGATATCGCCACCGTGGTCAAGCAAACCCCGGCGGCACGCCAGACCCTGCTGTTTTCTGCCACCTACCCCGAAGGCATCGAGAGGCTGGCCAAACAATTCATGCGCGAGCCACAGCAGATCAAGGTGGCCGCACCCGTGGCGGAAAGCAAGATCGAAGAGCGCTTCTACCAGGTCGAGCGCAGCAACCGCCTGCAAACCGTGGGCAAGTTGCTCAACCACTTCCGCCCGGTCAGCACGCTGGCGTTCTGCAACACCAAGCAGCAGTGCAAGGATCTGGTCACGCTGCTGCAGGAGCAGGGCTTCCATGCGCTGGCACTCTACGGCGAACTGGAGCAGCGCGAGCGCGATCAGGTGCTGGCGCAGTTTGCCAACCGCAGCTGCTCAGTGCTGGTGGCCACCGACGTGGCCTCACGCGGACTGGACATCAAGGAACTGGAAGCCGTCATCAACGTGGATATCACGCCCGACCCCGAAGTGCATGTGCACCGCATCGGACGCACCGGACGCGCCGGCGAATCGGGTCTGGCGCTGAGCCTGGCCAGCATGAATGAGATGGGCGCGGTCGGCAAGATCGAGCAGTACCAGAACGCACCTTCGGTCTGGTTCAAGCTGGAAGAGCTCACCCCGGCCAGCAACGCCCCCCTGCTGCCGCCCATGGCCTGCCTGCAGATTCTGGGTGGTCGCAAGGAAAAGATCCGCCCCGGTGATGTGCTGGGCGCGCTGACCAGCACCGAAGGCGGTCCGGCCTATACCCGTGAGCAGATCGGCAAGATCCAGGTCACCGAGTTCTGCACCTTTGTGGGGGTGGCGCGCGACATCGCGGAACAGGCCTGCAACAAACTCAACACCGGCAAAGTCAAGGGCAAGAGTGTGAAAGTGCGCGTGCTTTAAGGGTGGCTGTAAGGCAAATTCCTACATGGTTTCCATCCGCCTTCTGACTACATAAACCCGCGGGGCTGGCTACAGTTCATTCACGCGCCAATGTCATCTGACAGCGCTTGATAAACCGGAGAAGCCCCATGAAAGACACCACTGTTGCCTTCAACCCCTTCAGCCTGATGATGGAGCCTGAACTGGTTTTGCAAACCATGGAACGCTCACAACAGCTGCGCGGCCTGCGCCGCCACAAGCTGCGTCCGCTGGACAAGCCGTTGATCCCCTACACCAAGGAAGCCCTGGCAGCCCGCGCCGCCTACGACGCAGCCATTGATGCTGAAGACTTTGAAGACGTGGCGAACTCCTACCTGCTGAACTGAGGCGCAGACGGTCAGTCAGGAATGACGGCTGTCACCTCGATCTCGACCTTGGCCCGGTCTTCAATCAGGGCCTGCACTTCAATCGCCGTCATGGCGGCGTTGAAGCTGCCAATGATCTCCCGAAAAGCTTTGCCAATCTCCGGATAGGCCTGCACGTATGCCTTCTTGTCGGTCACATACCAGGTCATGCGCACGATGTGCTCCGGCTTGGCTCCCGCCTCGGTGAGCACATCCACCACATTGATCAGCGTCTGGCGCACCTGGTCCGCCATGTCGTCCGACTGGAACTGGCCGTTGGCATCCCAGCCAATCATGCCCGCCACAAACACCATCTGGCCACGCGCCATCACGCCATTGGCATAGCCGCGCGGACGCGGCCAGTGCGGGGGTTGAAGCAGTTTCATTCTTGACTCCTCATCTTGTTGTTACAGCTCACGCAGCTTGAAGCGCTGCAACTTGCCTGTCTGCGTACGCGGCAACTTCTCCACAAATTCAATCTGCCGCGGATACTTGTACGGCGCCACCGACTTCTTCACAAAGTCCTGCAGGTCCTTTACCGTGGCATTGCCTGCAACAAAGCCGGGGCGCAGTGTCACATACGCCTTGACCACCTGGCCGCGCTCCTCATCGGGCACGCCGATCACCGCGCATTCCAGCACGGCGGGGTGCAGCATCAGCGCATCCTCCACCTCGGGTGCGGCAATGTTGTAGCCCGCCGAGATGATCATGTCATCGGTGCGCGACTGGTAGAAGAAGTAGCCAGCCTCGTCCATCACATACGCATCGCCGGGATAGTTCCAGCCGCCCTTGACGTAGTTGGCCTGGCGTGCGTCGTCCAGGTAGCGGCAGCCGGTGGGGCCGCGCACGGCCAGCTTGCCGATCGTTCCAGGGGGTACCGGGTTGCCGGTATCGTCCACCACGCGCGCCTCATAGCCCGGTACCACCGTGCCTGTGGCGCCGGGACGGGCGTGCTGTTCGTCCGCCGAGATGAAGATGTGCAGCATCTCGGTGGCACCAATGCCGTCGATGATCTCAATGCCGGTGGCTTCACGCCAAAGTTGGCGTGTGGATGCGGGCAGCGCCTCACCCGCCGATACGCAGCGACGCAACGACGTCTTGCGCACTTCCTCGCCCCGCGCTGCCAGCACGCGGTACGAGGTGGGCGCGGTGAACACCACGGTGGCGCCGTAGTCGCGTATGCCGTCCAGCAACTGGGGTGGCCCTGCCTTGTCCAGCAACACGGTGGATGCGCCCACCGACATGGGAAACAGCACCAGCCCACCCAGCCCGAAAGTGAAGGCCAGCGGCGGGCTGCCGATGAACACGTCGTCCGCGTTGGGCTTGAGCACATGGCGCGGCCAGCAGGCGCAGGCCGCCATCACGTCGCGGTGGAAGTGCATGGTGGCCTTGGGCACACCAGTCGTTCCCGAGGTAAAGGCCAGCAGACAGGTGTCGTCCAGCGCAGTATCCGCGTTGACAAAGGTGATGGGGTGGCGCTGCATGGCGGCTTCCAGACCGTCTGCACGCGGGCTGCGGAAATGCTTCACCTGCATGAGCTGTGGCGTGTCTGGCAGGGTCAGGCGCAACTCTTCTTCCAGGCCCAGGTCGCACAGCGCGTGGCTGATCTGCGCCTTGTCGACGATGGCTCGCAACTCCTTGGCGCGCAGCAGCGGCATGGTGGCCACGGCAATGCCACCGGCCTTGACGATGCCAAACCAGCACGCCACTGCCATGGGCGTATTGGGCGTGTGCAGCAGCACGCGGTTGCCCGGCACCAGCCCCATGTCCTGCGTCAGCACGTGGGCAATGCGGTTGGCACGCTCCAGCAGATCGCGGTAGGTCCAGCGTTCACCGCCGCCTTGCACACACAGACGCCCGCCCCGGCCTTCCTGCACATGGCGGTCCAGCAGTTCGGTGGCGCAGTTGAGCTGCGCGGGAAACTGCAGCTCCGGCAAGTCGAACAGGAAAACCGGCTGCTGCTCCACGGGCGGCAGGTGGTCATGGGCAAAGGTGTCTTGGTGTGCGCTGGGCATATCAGGCCTCCTGCTGGTCTTTGAGCAACTCGCGCGCAATGATGAGTTGCTGCACTTCGGTGGCACCCTCGTAAATGCGCAGGGCACGGATTTCGCGGTAGAGGCGTTCCACAGGTTGTTCGCTGACCACACCCATGCCGCCCCAGATCTGCACGGCCGCATCGATCACCTGCTGCGCACCCTCGGTGCTGACCATCTTGGCCATGGCCGCTTCCTTGGTCACGGTCTGGCCCTGGTCACGTTGCCAGGCCGCGCGATAGGTCAGCAAGGCCGACGAGTCGATGGTGGTGGCCATCTGCGCCAACTTGGCCTGCGTGAGCTGGAAGTCCGCCAAGGTCTGGTTGAACATCTTGCGCTGCGTGGCTCGCGCCAGCGCTTCGTCCAGCGCGCGCCGGGCAAAGCCCAGCGCGGCAGCCGCCACCGAGGTGCGGAACACATCGAGCGTGCGCATGGCAATCTTGAAGCCCTCGCCCGCCGCGCCAATACGCTGGCTCAGCGGAATGCGGCAATCGGTGAAACGCAAGGTCGCCAGCGGATGCGGCGCAATCACGTGGATGCGCTCGGCAATCTCCAGCCCCGGTGTGTCGGCGTCCACGATGAAGGCGCTGATGCCGCGCGCACCGGGCGCCTCACCGGTGCGGGCAAACACCACATAGAAGTCGGCAATGCCGCCGTTGGATATCCAGGTCTTGCTGCCGTCCAGCACCGCGAAGTCGCCGTCGATACGCGCACTGCATTGCATGGCCGCCACGTCAGAACCGGCCTGCGGCTCGCTTAGTGCAAAGGCTGCGATGGCATCGCCCGCAGCCACGCGCGGCAGGTAGCGCTGCTTCTGCTCCTGGCTGCCGGCCAGGCTGATGGCGCCCGAGCCCAGGCCTTGCATGGCAAAAGCAAAGTCCGCCAAACCCGCATGGCGCGCCAGCGTCTCACGGATCAGGCAGATGCTGCGCGTGTCGATGGTGTCCGCAACGCCACCAAAGGTGGTGCCGCCCACCGCGTGGCGCAGCCAGCCGGCCTGGCCCAGGGCACGCACCAGGGCGCGGCACTCGGCATCCACATCGCTGCCGTGGCTGTGTGCCACATGCGTCTGTGCCCAAGCGTCCAGCGCACGCGCCAGCTCGCCATGCCGTGCTTCGAAGAAGGGCCAGGTCAGGTAGGTGGTATCGCTCATCTCAGTTGCCCTCGAACACGGGGCGTTGCTTGGCCACAAAGGCCTGGTAGGCCCGCTTGAAGTCGCCGGTCATCATGCAGATGGCCTGCGCCTGTGCTTCGGCTTCTATGGCCTGGTCGATGGACATGCTCCACTCCTGGTGCAGCATGGTCTTGGTGATACCGTTGGCGAACGTGGGGCCGGCTGCAATGTCGCGCGCCCAGGCCTGGGCGTCGGCCAGCAAGGTGTCTGGCGCCACCAGGCGGTTGAGGAAGCCACTGCGCTCGGCCTCTTCGCCACCAATGGAGCGGCCGCTGTAGAGCCAGTCGCTGGCACGGCCCTGGCCGATGATGCGCGGCAGCATGGCGCAGGCGCCCATGTCGCAACCGGCCAAGCCAACCCGGTTGAACAGGAACGCCGTCTTGCTGCGCGCCGTGCCCATGCGCAGGTCAGAGGCCATGGCCATGATGGCACCGGCCCCGGCGCAGACGCCGTCCACCGCCGCAACAATGGGCTGCGGACACGCCCGCATGGCCTTGACCAGGTCGCCGGTCATGCGGGTGAACATGAGCAGCTCGGGCATGGGCAAGTCGACCAGCGGGCCGATGATTTCGTGCACATCGCCGCCGGAGCAGAAGTTGTCACCCGCACCGACCAGCACTACCACCTTCACATCACTCGCGTATTTGAGCGCGCCAAAGAGGTCGCGCAGCTCGGCATACGAATCGAAGGTCAGCGGGTTCTTGCGCTCGGGCCGGTTGAGCGTGATGGTGGCCACGCCCTGGTCGCACTGCCAGACAAAGTGCGTGGCCCGGTACCCCGCCATGGGTTTGCGGTTGCCCGCCAGCAGGGTCGGATCGATTGCGGTGGATGTCATGGATGGGTCTCCGTTTTTCATTCTTTGGATGCGGCATCTGCCTGGGCCACCTGGTGCACACGCAGCGCGCCCAGCTGGGTGTAGAGCTGGTTCACGGTCTTGGCGTCCAGGCAAGAGAACAGCTCCAGAATCCAGCCCTCGTGCTCGGCCGCCATGGACTCGAAGTTCTTGCGTCCCTTGGGTGTGAGGTTGACGATCCAGGAGCGGCGGTCGGTCGGGCTGCTGCTGCGTTCCACCAGGCCGTCGCGCTCCAGCTCGTCGGTCAGGCCGGTGACGTTGGCACCGGTCACCATGAGAAAGCGGGTGAGGTCTTTCATACGCAGGCCTTCGGGCTTGCGGTAGAGCTGGGCCATGTAGTCAAAGCGCGCCAACGAGATGTCAAAACGGGTGCGCAGGCGGCGGCGGATTTCGTCTTCGATCTGCGTGGTGCAGGCCAGCATGCGCAGCCACAGCTTGAGTGCTGCGTGGTCGTTGCTGGCGCTGCGCGCTTCGTAGCCGAGTTCATCGGCGGCGTTCAACAAGGCAAGGCTGGGGTCTTTTTTCATAAGCGTTCAATGCATGACTTCGCCACCGCAGACAGCGATGGCTTGGCCGGTGATGGAGCTGGCGGACTCGCCGCACAGCCAGCGTACGGTGTCGGCCACTTCGGCCGGCTGCACGATGCGGCCCTGCGGGTTGCCCTTGGCAAATTCGGCGCGGGCCTCTGCTTCACTGCGACCGGTCTTGGCCACGACGTTGGCAATGCTCTCGCGCAGGATCTCGGTCTCGGTGTAGCCGGGACAGACGGCATTCACAGTGACACCCTTCTTCGCCACTTCCAGCGCCAGCGAGCGGGTCAACCCCACCACCGCATGCTTGGCCGCGCAATAAGCCGCGACATAGGCATAGCCGGTGATGCCCGCGGTGCTGGCCACGTTCACGATGCGGCCCCAACCCGCCTGCAGCATCTGCGGCAGCACCGCCTGGGTGCAGTTCCAGGTGCCATGCAGGTTCACGTCCAGCATCTGGTGCAGGAGCGACGCATCGGTCTTGAGAAAAGGGGCGCTGGCGGCCTGGCCGGCGTTGTTGACAAGGATGTGGATGGGGCCGAAGCGCACTTGTGCGTCCCGTACCGCGGCTTCCACCTGCGCTGCGTCGGATACGTCGGCGCAGACGGCCTGCAGGGTCTCGGGGTGCTGCGCCACCAGCGACTGCAAAGGTTCCATGCGACGCCCCAGCACGGTGACACGCGCACCCTGTTCCACCAAGGCCAGTGCAATCGCTGCACCAATGCCACTGCCGCCTCCGGTTACCAGTGCGTGCTTTCCCTGCAAACGCTGGGTGGCTTGATGGGTGGTTGCTGCGTCAGACATGGTTTGCTTGTTTGTTGCATGTTGGAGGCATTGCTTGCGTTGCTTGGGTTGGGCTGCTGACGCCGGGGTAAATGCTTCCGCGGCTGTCCCCCGGCCTGCGGCCTCCTCCTTTATGCCGCTGCAGCATCCACCCCGGCGTCAGCAGCAGCGAGTCGCGTTGGCGTGCAGTGAACCAATACCCTGCGCGCGCAAACATCACATCCCGATTCAGGACGGTGTGGCGCTCAGCGGCAGCGGCATAAAGGAGGAGCCCGCGAAAGCGGGCGGGGGACAGCCGCAGAGCGGAGTGCCATACCGTCCTGAATCCCGCGTGCCTCCCAACAGAACGAGGACCAACCAATGCAACCATGGAAATCAAGCCTCCGCCGCCCGAACCGACGACAACGCCGCCGCGGCCTGGGCTTTTTCGCGCTGGAAGTTGGCCTCCATCTGCGCCTTGGCTGCCCAGTACTGCTTGGGCCACACCATGGGCGTGTAGCCAATCTTGGCGGCTTCGGTCAGGGTCCAGGCCGGGTTCGCCAGATGGGGGCGTGCGACCGCACACAGATCGGCACGGCCCGCAGCAATGATGCTGTTGACATGGTCGGCCTCGCTGATGGCGCCCACGGCGATGGTGGCGATGCCGGCCTCCTGGCGGATGCGGTCGGCAAACGGCGTCTGGTACATGCGGCCGTAGACCGGCTTCTCGCTCTTGCTGACCTGACCCGACGAGCAGTCGATCATGTCGGCACCGGCCTGTTTGAATGCGCGTGCGATCTCCACCGCATCCGAGGGCGTGATGCCGCCCTCCTCCCAGTCGTGTGCCGAAATGCGTACTGACATAGGACGGTCTGCCGGCCACACGGCGCGCACGGCGGCAAACACTTCCAGCGGATAGCGCAGCCGGTTCTGCAGGCTGCCGCCATAGGCGTCGGTGCGGTGGTTGGTGAGTGGCGAGATAAAGGCTGACAGTAAATAGCCGTGCGCGCAATGCAGTTCCAGCCAGTCCACACCAATATCAGCTGCGGCGCGGGCCGCGGCGACGAACTCGGCTTTGACCGTGGCCATGTCTTCCAGCGTCATGGACTTGGCAATCTGGCTGATGCCCGGCAGGTACTGCTGTTCGGACGCGCTGATGATGGGCCAGTTGCCGCTCTGCAGCGGCTGATCGGTGCCTTCCCACGCGACGCGGGTGGAGGCCTTGGGGCCGGCATGGCCGATCTGCATGGCGAAGCGGGCGTCGGTGTGGGCGTGCACCCAGTCCACAATGCGCGCCCAAGCCTGTGCCTGCTCGGATGTGTAGATGCCGGGGCAGCCGGGTGTGATGCGGCCCTGCGCGCTGACGCAGGTCATCTCGGCAAACACCATGCCCGCGCCCCCCATGGCGCGCGCGCCCAGGTGCACCAGGTGGTAGTCGCCCACCAGGCCATCCACTGCGGAATACTGTGCCATGGGCGAGACCACCACGCGGTTCTTGAGCGTGAGGCCACGCACGGTGTAGGGCGTGAACATGGGCGGCGGTGCCTTCTGGTCGGGCGCGATCTGCATGCCGGCCTTATTGGCAAACCAGCGTTCGAAGTCGCCCAGCCAGGCGGCATCGCGCAGGCGCAGATTCTCGTGGCTGATGCGCTGGCTGCGCGTCAGCATGGAGTACATGAACTGCGGTCCTTCAAGCTGGTCGCAGTAGCGACCGCCGCAAACCTCGAACCACTCCATCGCATTCCACGCGGCGTTCTGCAGGCGCAGTACGTCGATGTTGCGCGAAGCCTGGTAGCGCTGCAGCACTTCGGGAATGTGCTCACGCGTATCGCCCAAGGCCTGGAACTGGTTGGCCAGTTCGATGGCGTCTTCTATGGCCAGCTTGGTGCCCGAGCCGATGGCAAAGTGCGCGGTATGCACCGCATCGCCCATCAGCACCACATGGCTGCGACCGTTGTAGAGCGACCATTGCTCGCACTTGACGCGCTGGAAATTGAGCCAGGCTGAGCCGCGCAAATGGCGCGCATTGGTCATCAGCGGGGCGCCATCCAGCGTGCGGGCAAACAGCTTCTCGCAGAAGGCAATCGATGCTTGCTGGTCGGCTTCGTCCAGGCGGTGCGCCTGCCAGACGTGCTCCGGGCATTCCACGATGAAGGTCGTGGTGTTTTCGTCGAACTTGTAGATGTGGGCCTGGAACCAGCCGTGCTCGGTCTTCTCGAAAGCGAAGGTGAAGGCGTCGAACAGCTTGTGTGTGCCCAGCCAGATGTAGCGGTTGGGGCGCACGGCGATGTCGGGCTTGAAGACATCCTCGTACTGCGTGCGTATGCGCGAGTTGATGCCGTCACTGGCGATGATGAGGTCCGCGTCCGGGTATTGCAGGTCGGACTCCGCTTCGGTTTCGAACACCAGCTTGACGTCGAGCTGCTCGCAGCGCGCCTGCAGGATGTTGAGCAGCTTCTTGCGCCCTATGCCGACAAAACCGTGGCCGCCCGAGCGGATGCGCTGGCCCTTGAATTCCAGCTCGATGTCGTCCCAGTGGTTGAAGGCCTGCTGGATCTCAGCCGCGGTGACCGGGTCGTGCACACGCATGTTGTCCATGGTGGCATCGGAGAACACCACGCCCCAGCCAAAGGTGTCATACGCCTTGTTGCGCTCCACCACGGTGATGTCGTGCGCGGGGTTGCGCATCTTCATCAGCAGGGCGAAATAGAGTCCGGCAGGTCCGCCGCCTATGCACACAATCTTCATCACACACCCCAGTCAAAATACAGCACAATGCCGTTGAGTGGAATTTACTTTAGTTCTAAACTATTTATTTGTCAAACAGAAAGTTGCCGCCATGCGCCCCTTGTACCGAGAGTTTTGTGCCCAGTCCGAGCTGGATGCGCAGTACAACCCTTCCATCGCCCTGCCCGATCCCGATGCACCGGGACGGCATTTCGTCGCCACGGCGCAGCAGGCGCGCAGCCAATTGCGCTGCATGCTGGATGTGCCCTATGGCCCCACGCTGGAGGAGACACTGGACATCTTCCCCGCCGCACAGCCCAACGCACCGGTGTTTGTGTTCATCCATGGCGGCTACTGGCGAGCGCTGTCCAGCAAGACTTTCAGCGGTGTGGCGCTGGGCCTGCAGGCCGCCGGCATCACCACGGTGGTGATCAACTACGCGCTGTGCCCGCATGTGACCATCGATGAAATCGTGCGCCAGACCCGCGCGGCCTTGGCCTGGACATTGCGCCACATCCAGCACTACGGTGGTGACCCGGCGCGTGTGGCCATAGGCGGTCATTCGGCAGGCGGTCACCTGACAGCCATGGCTCTGCAGACCGCATGGGCGCAGGACTACGGACTGCCGCAGGACCCGTTTGTGGCGGCCATTCCCCTGAGTGGTCTGTTTGACATTGCGCCGCTGCGCTACAGCTATCTGCAGCCCGCCATCCAGCTGGATGACGGCATCATCCGCCGCAACTCACCGGCCTTCTCGGTGCGCCCGTGCAAGACGCCGCTATGGATTACCTGGGGCGGGGACGAAACCACGGAGTTCGCACGCCAGTCGCGCATCTACCACGAGGCCTGGCAGGCGGCGGGCAATGTGTCGGAGCTGCGCCCCATTCCGGGCGCCAACCATTTCACGGTGATCGGGGGATTTGAGGACGCAGGCAGTGCGTTGTGCACCTGGCTGGCCGCCAAGCTGCAGGCAGCCTGCGCTACGGGCGACTAGATGCTTAGCTAGGCTGCCCGTTGAATTGGCTTATCTTGGTTTCCAGGGCGGTGTCGATGAATGCACATTCCGGCTGATGCTGGTGCCCGGCGCAGTTGAAGAGGTTCTTGCCAATGCAGAATGCGCACAGCTCGAAATGGATGGCGTTGAGCTCATACTCACTCGTCACGGCGGTGCTGGATGCGTCTCCCGCCAGGCGAAGTACTTTCGCAAGCTGGGGGTGACATTCCGATTCGCCCGAAGTTGCCACATATGTGGTAACCGCGTCATACAGCAACCCTGCCCTCTTTGTACTCCATTGCGTCATGCCGGACACTCCCTGAGTTTGCAAAAAATTCAAGCGCCCTTTTTAGCGCATATCAACCAATTAAGCAATGACGCATGCTTGCCCCATGCCATGAATAGGGGTGTCACAGCACATTAACTTGACATGTATGGCAACAGAAGGTTGCGAAGATCTGATACCGCGCTCATTTCACCCGTTGACAGCGCCCTGTCCGACTCCCAGTCGCAATACAGCATGGCCCGCACACTGCCATTTGCCACAGGTAGCAGAATGAATTTCTTCACATCGGGCAGCAGATCCCGATAGCCATCCGGCAATGAAGCCGACTTCAGCCTGGAAACGTCATCTATCGATACGTCAATGCTTCTCAGGATGACCGCATGAAACGGTGTCGGCTTGAATTCCGCCGCTATCTTGAATTGCGCACGGAAAGCTTCCTGGTCCTTGCCAAAGCCCGCATAAACCCGGAACGACCCGGTTCGCGTCATCATCAGGAGCGCACAGTGCGCCATGCCCAACAGCCGGGCAACCTCGGGCAACATGGCATTGAGCATGGCATCAAACGACAGTCCGCTTTGCTGTTCCAGCTTGCCCAACAGGTCCAGCAAATCCTGTTCGGCAGACTGGGGGGGCACTATGCCATTCTGTCGCACCATCTCATCCATCTTGCGTCGCGTCAGGTTGCCCAGTCGCTCCTTGTCCACCCCGGGGAGATTCAGGTTGCGCAAGAGTTCATTGGCCTCGTCCAGGCGCCCTTCGTGGATCAGGGAGGACGACGAACTCGCGAACGCAGCCAGCCCCACCAGGGAGGCATCGCCGGAGCCATCGATGATGGACAGAAGAAAGTTGGGCAAATTCCAGCGCGCGGCCAGCTCCACGCCCAGCTCCTGGTAGGTCACACCCAGTACCGCCGTCTCCACCGTATGTGGGTCTGACCCATCGGCCACCAGGCGCGCGATGGTGGCAGCCTCCTGGGGAAGATATCTTCCTGTCATCAGGCGACCGATCTCGTACATCAGCGTGGCGATGGATGCCTCTTCCGCACGATCTTCATAGGCGCACCGGGCCAGTTCGGAAGCAAATAACGTCCGGGACAAATTGTCGTCCGCCGACAGCTCCTCTTCGGTCACCACTTCGGTCCCAAGCACCACCCGCATCAGAGCGTCGTTTCCCAACACCTTCATGGCGGCGGTTACCGATGCAGCGCCCTTGCCGAAGGCTGCGTACATCGGTGAATTGGCCAGCGCGAGCACCTTTTGCGTGAGGGCAAAGTCCTCCACGATGAAGTCAACCACCTGGTGCTTGCCTTCGTCTGCGCTATCGAGTGCACCCAACACCGATGCCACAGAACGTTCCCTGGCCGGGATCCCATTGGAATCCTGCATGGTCTCCAGCAAACGCTCCAGTGTGCCAATCGTCATGCGGCCATTTCCATTTGACGCAACAGGTGCCTGCAAATTGCTTGAGCCGACATGGGATGTCCCAGCAGATAGCCTTGAATCAGGTCACATCCAGCCGCCTTCAGAAAGTCGAACTGGGTGTCGTTTTCCACGCCTTCGGCGACCACACGCAAGTCAATGCTTTGCCCCAGATTGATCATTGCGCTGATGAGCTGCTTGTCCGGCGTAGGACCGTCGTGCAGCTCTGCAATCGCCCACACGAACGCCTTGTCGATCTTGATGCTCGATACCGGCAGGCGCGTCAGGTAGGACAGGCTGGAAAAACCGGTGCCGAAATCGTCTATGGAAAACCGGACACCGCGCTCACGCAGTGTGTGAAGCGCCTGCTCCGTCTTGTCCTTGGCAAGCAGCAGGGTGGACTCCGTGATTTCCAGGATCAGCGAACGCGGATCGATACCGGCTTCTTGGATGGCACTGATCACCTGCTGATCGAAATGGTCGCCATCGAATTGAAGCGCCGACACATTGACGGACATGACAAAGCCCGGGCAGAGCGACTGAAACTGCTTGAGCTGATGGCAGGCGCTTCGCAATGCCCAGTTGCCAAGAAAAGGCATGAGACCGGCCGACTCTGCAATGGGGATGAAGACGTTGGGCCCCACCGTGCCGAGCTTGCGGTTCTCCCAACGCATCAAGGCCTCGGCTCCCACCAACTGCCTGTTCATGTCGAACTGCGGCTGGTACTCCAGGTAAAACTCGCCTTCCTGGATGCCCTTGTGCATGGCGGACGTAATGGAAAAGTCAGGGCTGGTCTCACCATGCGCAAACACCGAAATGCGGTTCTTTCCCGCATTCTTGGACTGGTACATCGCTGTATCGGCATTCTTGAGCAGCGATGAGTAGTCATCCCCATGCAGCGGGTATTCGGCAATGCCGATGCTGACTCCCAGGTAGGCATTGTGCGGCGCGGTCTGGAAAGGTCTGGCAACGGCGATCAGCACCGCCTTCAGGACCTGAATCGCCGACTGCAGGCTCTTGCCCGGAAACAGGATCACGAATTCGTCGCCACCCAGGCGCGCGAGAATGTCTTGCGGGCCCAGCAACTTCAGCAGACGCTTGGTCGTCTCCACCAGCACGGCGTCGCCGGCCTGATGTCCCAGGGTATCGTTCACTCGCTTGAATCCGTCCAGATCCATCAAGGCAACGATGAATCCTTCGTCAGTGGATTCAATGCAGTTGGCAACAGCCCTTTTCAAGGCACCACGGTTGGGCAAGCCGGTCAGATCGTCGTGCTCGGCCGCGTGGCGCAACGAAGTCGCCTCGGTCTTCCATGACGAGATGTCCATCATGGTCATGACGTATTGGCCATTGGTGCTCAGTCGCTGGCACCGGAAATTGACCCAGCACGGATTGCCTTCCCTGCCTATGCGGACGTCACAGTTGAATGCATCCGGCGTGCCCAACATGGCTTGGCGCACCAAAGGCACTTCGTCGGCATGGATGAAGTCCAGAAAGTTTCTGGGCAGGGTCGGTGATTTGAAGAACTGCGCCAGCCAGCGCTTGCCAGCCTCAGAGATGAATTGAATGTCGAAACGGTCGGTTATACGAAGAACGGCATCCACTGCTCTGTCCAACGACAGGGGCGTCATGCTGCTTGGATCCGCCACTGAATGCCGTTACCGATGCAGGCCGCTGCCAAAAGCGCTATGGAAATATTGAATGCCAAAGCCAACACGAGCAACGCCCCTCCGTTTTCCCCCGAGGATAACACTACATAAGTGGGCAAAAGAGCGAATGCCTGTCGGTCTGGCGCCTACCCGGCAACCAACCCGGTAGCGGCCAGCTCCGACGACACGTTGGACCAGGCAAAGTCGAACACGCGCTTGGCCTGCAAGGTCTCCGGCTGGGCCTGGCGCAAGGCATGGTCCACGCCAGCCGTCACGCTGTCGAGCACCGGGACATGAACCCATGGCTGGATGATGGCGGCCATACCCGCCAGCCCGGCGCCGCCCAGTATCACGCTGTGCGCGCCTGACGCGCGTGCCGCGTCCACGCAGGCCTTGGCCAACAGCGTGTGCGCCGCTTGCGGGTCAGCTGCCAGTTCGGCGCCACTGGGCGCCACGGTGTGGATGACGGCCAGCTGTTCGCCAAACCCCAGACTATGCGCCAGCCGTTCCAGCATGGGCTTCCAGCGCTCTCCGCCCGTCACGATGGCAAAGCGCCCACGCGCCGCCGCAGCGATGAACGAAGCCTCGGCCAATCCCGTGACCGGCAATTGGCTGACCTGGCGCAGCGCCAGCAGACCGGGATCGCCAAAGCAGCCGATGAGCACGCTGTCAAAGCGCGGCTCGCCCGGCGCCAGCGCACTGGCCCAGGCGTCCAGCGTGGCGTGTGCCGCCACCGCATAGCTGGCTTCGCAGGCGATATAGGGTGCGCCAAAGCGCGCGGTACGCACTTCGACTTGAACTTGTGGTCCGGCCAAGTCCTGGGCGTGGGTGCTCAGCAGCTTGCTGACGTGCAGCGAGGTATTCGGATTGATCAGCAGCAGGCGGCGCATGGCGTCCTCATACCGGCGCCATGGACGGGTCTGAGCCAAACAGTGCCAGCAGATCGGGCGTATCAGATTCGGGCACGTTGAATTGCAGCTGCGCTTCCAGCTGGGCCAGATGTTCATGCATCAGTCGCGCAGCCTCCTTGGCGTCGCGCAGGCGGATGGCGTCCAGCAGGGCACGGTGCTCCTGGCAGGCACAGGTGTTGGCATCCAGATGGGGCTGCATTTTGGGTGTGCCATAGGTCATCAGAATCAGGGAGGTACGCGATACCAGCTCGCGCAGGATGCGGCCCAGTGTCTGGTGCTGCGACGCGTTGGCAATGTGCAGGTGAAAGTCGCCCGAGAGGCGTATGGCCCTGCGCATGTCGCCCTGGCGACGCGCCTCTTCCTCCTGCGCTATGCACTGCGTCAGCACGGCGATATCACTCTTGCTGGCGCGCTGGATAAAGCAGGCAATCAGGGTGGGCTCGATCATGCGGCGCACTTCAAACACTTCGCGCGCTTCCGCTTCGGTGGGCTGGGCCACCATGGCACCACGGTTGGGTGTGAGGGTGACGATCTGCTCGTTGGCCAGACGCACCAGCACCGGACGGATGCGGGTTCGCGACACCCCAAACGCCGTGGCCAGGCGGTCCTCCACCAGCTTGGTGCCGGGTGGCAGACGGTGGTCCAGAATGGTTTCCACCATGCGTTCGTAGATTTCGTTCTCGGTGAGAACTACCGGTTCACTCATGCCGCACGCCTTGACTTCTGCCGTTTGCTCAACAGCTTGCCCAAGCCCACGGTGAGACCCATCACCACAAAGGACACCACCATGGTCACGGTGCCCAGCGCGTAGATGGACGGTGTGGTCACGGTGGTGGTGAGGCCCTGCAGCTCCAGTGGCAGCGTATTGACGTCGCCAATGGCCTGCGAGGTGCGGGCAATCTCGTCCCAGCTCAAGGTGAAGCCGAACATGCCAATGCCCACTACGGACGGTGCGATCAGCGGCAGCACCACATGGCGAAAACCTTGCCAGGGTGTGGCACCCAGATCGCGTGCGGCTTCCTCGTAGGCGGGGTTGAAGCGGTTGAAGATGGCAAACATGATGAGCAGTCCAAAGGGCAACGTCCAGGTCAGGTGCGCGCCCAGGGCCGAAGTGTAAATCCCCAGTGCCGTGCTGTAGCTCTCCAGCAGCGACTCCATGCCCCAGGCTTCCAGCACCTTCTTGATGCCCGTGTCGAGCAGGCGGAACTCCAGGCCAATGCCCAGCGACACAATGATGGACGGCATGATCAAACTGGCCACCACCACAAAGAACAGCACGTTGCCGCCCCACAGCTTCTTGCGGAATGCCAACCCCGCCAGCACCGACAGCACCACGGTCAGCGCCATCACCGTCAGGCCCAGTCCCAGCGAGCGGTACAGCGCCGCACCAATGTCCACCACGCCCAGCCCTTCGGCCAGCTTGTGGAACCAGTGGGTGGAGAAGCCCTGCATGGGAAATGTCAGACCGCCTTGCGGGCCCTGGAAGCTCAGCACCACGATCACCAGCATGGGGCCGTACAGGAACAGCACATAGGCCGCAAAGAACAGGGCTAGCGGCCAGAAGCCGGACGCGCGTTTTTCGACTGCCATGTTCATAGCTCCTTTCGGATATCGACCAGGCGGGTCAGCGCCCAGATGATCATCAGCACCAGCGCCAGCAGGATCACCGCGTTGGCCGCAGCCAGCGGGAACTGCAGATAGGAGGTCTGCACCTGGATGATCTTGCCCACCGAGGCAATCTGCTGGCCACCCATCACACCGATGGTGACGAAGTCGCCCATGACGATGGTGATGACAAAGATGGAGCCGATGATGATGCCGGTGCGGCACAGCGGCACGATCACATTCCACAGCGTCTGCCAGGCCGTGGCACCGCTGTCGGCGGCGGCTTCGAGCAGGCTGCGATCAATGCGCATCATGGAGTTGAAGATGGGCACGATCATGAAGGTGGTGAACAGGTGCACAAAGGCCAGCACCACCGAGAAATTGGAAAACAGCAGCCACTCGACCGGCTGGTCCACCGCCCCCACCCCGACCAGCATGGAGTTGACCAGCCCGTTGCGCCCCAGCAGCGGCACCCAGGCAATCATGCGGATCACGTTCGACGTCCAGAACGGAATGGTGCACAACACAAACAGCACCACCTGCACGCCATTGGACTTGACGTGAAAAGCCAGGAAATAGGAAACCGCAAACCCGATGACCAGCGTGAGAAACCACACCAGCAGGCAAAACTTGAAGGTGGACAGATAGGTCTTGAAAGTGACGCACATATCGTCACCCGACAGACAACCCTCAAACACCGCCACGTAATTCTTGAACGTGAAGTCCGGCAGCATCTCGTACTGGTTGTAGTCCCAGAAACTCACCATCAGCACCAGCGCCAACGGAATCAGAAAGAACAGCACAAACACCGCAGTCAACGGCAAAGCCTGCCACCAGGCCGCAATCGTTCGCCCCGGCGCAGCGCCAGAAGCCGGTAATGAAGGTGTAGGTGCGCTCATTGAAGTAGCCAGTTATGCAAGCAAGAAAACCATACGTCTGCGCACACACTCGACGAGCGAAGCAACGCCCAGGGTGCACGCAGTGCCACCCCATCCAGGAACACCGCGGAACCGGCTTCGCCGGGCCGCAGGTGTTGCCCCCTTTTAAGGGGGGAACAGGCTACACGCAGTGAGCCTGGACGGGGGTGCGGCTTACGCCGCTACAAACTCATTCCACTTCTGAACCATGTACGCGTTCTCGTCCATCACCGCATTCCAGCAAGCGATGCCACCCATGCGGGCTTCATAGCTGCCGCCGTCGCGCACTTCGCCCTTCTTGGCCAGCAGGTCGCCGTGCGGGCTCTTGATGTCTTGCGTGGCGGGCTTGCCTTCCATCCAGTAGGCCCACTCGTAAGCTTCCATCTTGGCCTTGGCAGTGTCCAGCACGGCGCTGTAGTAGCCCTGGCGATTCAGGTAGGCACCAGCCCAGCCGTCCAGGAACCAGTTGATGAATTCGTAGGCACCATCCAGCTTCTTGCCGGACAGGGTGGCGGGCAGACCGAAGCCGGAAGCCCAGGCACGATAGCCTTCCTTGAGCGGCTGGAAGGTGCAGGCGATGCCCTTGGTGCGCACGGCCGTCACGGCGGGGCTCCACATGGACTGGATCACCACTTCACCGGAGGCCATCAGGTTGACGGATTCGTTGAAGTCCTTCCACAGGCTGCGGAACTGGCCGGCCTTCTTGGCTTCGATCAGGGTCTTGATGGTCAGATCAATTTCCTTCTTGGTCATGTTGCCCTTGTCGGGGTACTTGTACAGACCCATGGCTTCGACCACCATGGCAGCGTCCATGATGCCGATGGAGGGGATGTTCAGAATGGCGGCCTTACCCTTGAATTCGGGGTTCAGCAGTTCAGCCCAGGAGCTGATGGGGCGCTTGATCAGGTCGGGGCGGATGCCTAGCGTGTCGGCGTTGTACACGGTGGGGATCAAGCTCATGAACTGCGTGGGAGTCGCAGAGAACTTCTTGGACTTTTCGCCTTCCAGGAAGATGGTCTTCTTGGGAGCGGTACCCTGGTCGCCCACCTTCTTGCCGGCCACTTCACCCTTGGTGAAGAGCGTGGTGATCTTGTCGGCGTTCTTGATGCGCTTGGTATCAATGCCCTTGAGGTTGCCGGTAGGCACGATGTTCTTGAGCGAGAAGTATTCTGTGTCGATCAGGTCGAAGCTGTTGGGAGCGGTCACGGCGCGCTTGGTGACGTCGTCGGTGGTCACGGCCACGTACTGGATTTCAATGCCGGTGTCGGCCTTGAACTTGTCGGCGATTTCCTTGTCTTGGTTCACTGCAGTGCCCAGATAACGCAGCACGATTTTTTCCTGCGCATGGATGGCGGGGAACATGCCAGCAGCCAGAATGCCTGCGGTGCCTTTGAGAACTGAGCGGCGCTGCACGGAGAGTGCGCCCAATGTTGAATCTTTCTTTGCGTCTGACATGGAAGTAACTCCTTTGGGGGTGATGAATCTTCTTGCGAAGGTTGGGGAAATCGTTGAACCTGGAATCAGGCCTGCAGGGAATGCGCGGACTCGGGCGTCCAGGCCAGTTGCACCGCGTCGCCTACGGCAAATGGCCTGGCAGCGAACTGCGCTTCGGACAGCATGACCGAATACTCGGCCGTGTTCACCACGGCCTGCGCGGCGCTTGGATTCTGCAGCCCCAGCAGCACATAGGTGCCCTGGTATTCCACGTCTGTCACCAGCGCGGGGATGCTGGGCAGGCCTTCAATCTCACTGGAGCCGACAAGACCCACACGCGTCTGGTCGGTGCGCACGCCGATCTTGCCGGCGGGTGTTTCAATCACGTTGTGGCCGCCCATGAAGCGCGCCACGAATTCATTGACCGGCTTGTTGTAGATGGTGTGGGGCGAGCCGCTTTGCTCGATGATGCCGTGGTTCATCACCACCATGGTGTCGGCGAGGGCCATGGCTTCTTCCTGCGAATGGGTCACATGGATGAAGGTCAGGCCCAGCTCCTTTTGCCAGCGACGCAGTTCGGCGCGCATCTGTATGCGCAGAAAGGGGTCGAGCGCAGAGAGCGGCTCGTCCAGCAGCAAGGCCTTGGGTTGGGTGATGAGTGCGCGTGCCAGCGCTACGCGCTGCTGTTGCCCGCCAGAGAGTTCGCCCGGCTTGCGTGCGGCCAGATGCCCCATGGCCACGCGCTCCAGCAGATCCTGCGCCTTGGCCAGTCGCTCGGCCTTGGCCACGCCTTTCATCTTGAGGCTGAAGGCCACGTTGTCCAGCGCGCTCAGGTGCGGGAACAGCGCAAAGCTCTGGAACATCATGGCCGTGCCGCGCTCGGCAGCGGGTAGGTCGGTGATGTTGCGGTTCTCCAGCAGCACGTCGCCACTGCTGACCGACTCGTGGCCGGCAATCATGCGCAAGGTCGTGCTCTTGCCGCAGCCCGAGGGGCCCAGCAAACAGCAGTAGCTGCCATTGGCAATACGCAGGTTGATGTTGTCCACGGCAGGCTTTCCCGCGCCGTAGCGCTTGGTCAGCCCGACGACTTCGATGGCACTGGGGGGAGTGGCGACTGCATTCATATGGCCCAGCACTACGCAAACACTGTGCCATGCTTTTGTACACAATTTTTCAATCGAATGTACGCAAATTGCACTTCATTTGTGCGCGACGCGATTCGTTGGGGCGCGTGCACCTTTCAATTCGGTGCATGCGCACCACCCATCCTCACGGCATGCACATGGAACAGAAACTGCTTAATAGCGGTGCAAACACATCCGTGCACGCGCTGCACACCAACCGTGCCCGGCACGACCAAGAAAGCTATGAACACCGCAACCGCAATGGGCCCCAAGGAAATCGTGGAAGAGTTTTTGCGCATCGTCATGATTCCCGACCCGGAGTCCGCCCGCGCCTTCACTTCTCCCGATTTGCAGATACTCTTTACCGGTGGACGCGCAATGCGCGAGCCCGCAGAAACCAGCGCCTTCAATGCCAGCCGCTACAAGTGGGTAAAGAAGCGCTTCATACAGACTGACTTGGTGGTTGGCGCCACCGATGTAGAGGCCATCGTCTACAACATCGGGACCCTGTACGGCGAGTGGCTGGACGGCACGCCCTTTGAAGGCAACCGTTATGTGGACCGCTACGTGGTAAGCCACGGCAAGATCGTGCAGATGCAGGTGTGGAACGACAGCGCAGAGTGGCTGCTCGTGCGCGCGGGCCTGGCCACGCTGTAAGGCTCCCATGGTGACTCCATTTGCCGCCATTCCCGGCCACGGGCGCTTTGCCTACAGCGGCATTGCCCGGCGCCCCGACTACCACTGGCCCCAGGGAAAGCGGCTGGCTGTCTATATAGGGTTCAATCTGGAGCACTTTGCCTTCGGTGAGGGACTGGGTGCCGGCATAGGCCCAGCCTCACCGCAGCCGGACGTGCTCAACTACAGCTGGCGTGAATATGGCAACCGGGTGGGAGCCTGGCGCTGCCTGGAGCTGTTTGACCAACTGAGTCTGCCCACCGGTGCCCTCGTCAATACCGCGCTGATGGACCATTGCCCTGAATTGCTGCAGGCGGTGCTGGCGCGGGGCGACGAACTGATAGGGCATGGACATAGCAACGCGTTCCGCCAGTCGGACCTCACGGAGGACCAGGAACGCCAGTTGCTGGACGGCTGCCGCACACGCATTGCGCAATGGCAGGGTGCGGTGCCTGCTGGCTGGCTGTCTCCCTGGATATCGGAGAGCCGCAGCACGCCGGACCTGTTGGCGGAAACCGGCTACAGCTACAGCCTGAACTGGTGTCATGACGACCAACCCACGCGCATGCACACACGCAGCGGCCAGACGCTGTGGTCCATCCCCTACCCGCAGGAACTCAACGACATCCCCATGATCATGGGCCGGCACATGGATGCCTGTGCCTTTGCCGACATGGTGATCGACAACTTTGACGAAATGCTGCTGCAGAGCCTCCAACAGCCGCTGGTCATGGGGATTGCGCTGCATCCTTACATCGTCGGCCAGCCGTATCGCCTGCGGCACTTGCGGCGTGCCCTGCAGCACATTGCCCGCGCGCGTGACGCTGGAGACATCTGGTTCACGACACCGGGCGCCATCTGCGACCACATGCTGGCGCTCAACCCATGAGGGGTACTGCATCGACACATTCCTCCCGGGGCATGGTGACCAGTCCGCATGCACTGGCCAGTCAAGTCGGGGCACAGATACTGGAACGTGGTGGCAATGCGGTGGAAGCGGCGATTGCCACCACGGCCAGCCTGTGCGTGACCTACCCGCACTTCTGCGGACTGGCGGGTGACGCCTTCATGCTCATCAGCGATGCACAGGGGCGTGTGCAAACGCTTTCGGGCATTGGCCAGTCTGCCGCCGTGGTGCCGGCGTATGAAAGCTCCATCCCGTTGCGGGGCCCGCGCTCCGCACTGACCAGCGCTGCAACCGTGGACACGCTGGCGCAGGCACATGCCATCAGCCGCGACGACCTGGGCGGCACCCGGAGCTGGGGCGATTTGCTGGCCCCGGCCATCGCGCTGGCGCGAGACGGCTACGAGGTGAGCGACTCCGAGCGCTTCTGGTTGAATTTCCGTTTGCCCGATGCCCGGGCGCTGCCCGACATCTATCGCCATTTTCTGCACCAAGGTCAGATTCCCCCCGCGGGCTTTGTGCGACGCCAACCCGATCTGGCCCGCACCCTGGAAACACTGGCCGAGCGCGGCCCCAGGGAGTTCTATGAGGGCAAGCTGGCCGAGCGCATGGGCAGCGCACTGCAAGCTGCAGGCTCACCGCTCACCCAGCACGATCTGGCGCTGACGCGGGCCCGGCTGGAGCAACCGCTGTCCCTGCCCTACCGCGGCGGCGAACTGCTGGCGCACCAGCCCCCCACGCAAGGCATGACCACGCTGGAAATCATGGGCATCCTGGAGCGCTTCGACCTGCAGGGCATTGCCGAAGGCAGTGCCGACTACTACCACCTGCTGGTGGAGGCGGTGAAGCAGGCGTTCATGGACCGCAACCGCTGGGTGGCCGATCCGGAATTCGCCATGGTCCCTGTCGGTGGGCTGTTGTCCACGGCCCACCTGGATGCGCGCGCACGCGCCATCCGCATGGGTGCGGCCTTGCCCTGGCCGCAGACGTTTCAAACCGGGGACACGGTGTATGTGGGCGCAACCGACATGGCTGGCAACAGTGTCTCCATGCTGGCCACCATCTACTTTGATTGGGGCAGCGGCATGGTGGTGGGCGACACCGGGCTGATCTGGCACAACCGGGGCGCCTCGTTTTCGCTGGACCCAACACACCCCAATGCGCTCGCGCCGGCCAAGCGCCCGTTTCACACGCTCAACCCCGGCATGTACCGCAAGAACGGCAAGGTGCAACTGCTCTACGGCACCCAGGGCGCCGACGGACAACCGCAAACCCTGGCGGCAGTGCTCACACGCTTGATTGACTACGGCATGGACCCCATGACCGCGCTGCGCCAGCCGCGCTTCCTGCTGGGCAAAACGTTCTCCGACAGCCAGGACACGCTCAAGCTGGAAAGCGACATCCCTGCAAGCGTGGTCGCGCAGTTGCGCACGCGTGGGCACGCCATCAGCCTGATCGATGCGCGCAATCCGCTCATGGGACACCCGGGCGCCATTGCCATCGACGCAGTCAGCGGCCAAATGACCGGCGCCCACGATCCACGCAGCGATGGCTTGGCGGTCGGATTGCCGTGAAGACTCAGGTCGCGGCGAGCCTGTGCTTTTCGTGCAGCGTCAGAACGGCACCCGCCACGCCGCATGCGGCAATCAATCCCATACCCATGACCGACTGCGCATCCGGCACGTGGCTGAACACCAGCCAGCCGCCCAGAATGCCTAAGCCGATCTGCAGATACATATAGGGGGTGAGCGTGGCCGCCGGGGCTCGCTCAAACGCCAGGATGAACAGCAGATTGCCTGCCGATGCAGCCAGCCCCATCACCAGCAAACCCAGCCCTGCCTGCAGGTCCGGCACGGGCGCCCAGATCCAGGGAAGAACCACAGTCAGACACAGCAACGCGGTCGAACAGGTATAGGCCTGGGTGCTCACCGCATCTTCAGTGCGGGCCATGCGGCTGGTCAACAACTGGTAGGCCGTATTGAAGACCACCAGCCCCATGGGCAACAGGACAGCCCAGCCAAACGCACCGCTGCCGGGTCGCACGATGACCAGGGTGCCGGCCAGGCCGCCGCCCACCAGCAACAGCCGATACAGCGACACATGCTCACCCAAAATCCGGCTTGCCAGCAACGTGACAAACAAGGGCGTGGTCATGGCCATCGCCGTGAATTCACCCACCGGCAGGTAGCGCAGGCTGAAAAACGCCAGCCCCTGGACGGCCAGCAGCAACATGCCGCGCACCACATGCCACTTCAGATGAACCGTGCGCATGCTCGCGAACCCGCGACGCCAGGAAACAAAGGCAATGGATACCGCCGCCTGGATCCCGAACAGCACCCACAGCGCCATCAAGGGCGGCACCGATTGCGTCACCCACTTGGTGGTGGTGTCCAGAATGACAAAGCACACCAGAGCCGTTACCAGCAGCACGCCGCCCAGCAACAGCCTGTGCTTCGCCGCTGAACGGTTCAAGCCGCTGCTTTCGGAATCTGCAGGCCGCGCTCCACCGCCGGGCGCGCCACGAACTGTTCCAGCACACGAATCACTTGCGGGAACTTCTCTATGCCTACCAGATCACCTGCACCATAGAAACCGATCAGGTTGCGCACCCAGGGGAAGATGGCAATGTCGGCGATGGTGTAGCTCTCACCCATGACCCACGCGCGCCCTTCCAGGCGCTGGTTGAGCACACCCAGCAGGCGGCTGCTTTCGGCCACGTAGCGGTCGCGCGGACGTTTGTCTTCAAAGTCCTTGCCGGCAAACTTGTGGAAGAAGCCCACCTGGCCAAACATGGGGCCAATGCCGCCCATCTGGAACATCAGCCACTGCAGGGTTTCGTAGCGCCCGGCTGCATCCGCCGGAATCAGTTGGCCGGTCTTTTCGGCCAGGTACCACAGAATGGCGCCGGACTCGAACAGTGCCAGAGGTCTGCCCCCCGGGCCGTCGGGATCGATGATGGCGGGAATCTTGTTGTTGGGATTGAGCGAAAGGAACTCCGGCGAAGTCTGATCATTGGTCTGGAAGCTCACCAGATGTGGCTCATACGGCAGGCCGGTTTCCTCCAGCATGATGGAAACCTTGACTCCGTTCGGGGTGGGCAGCGAGTACAGCTGCAGGCGCTGCGGATACTGGGCAGGCCATTTGCGGGTGATGGGGAAGTCTGAAAGCGTGTTCATGGTCAGTAAGTGCGGGAATGTGGGCAGATTCTGGCATGGGCCGGGCATATCAAGGGTGCGGCTGGCGGATAACCGTACCCGCCCACCGGACGCTATTGGGACTGTTCACAACAGTAGATTGAGGTAAATCAAGTCCTCCGCTGGTAATGGTTGTGGCCTTCTTCGCTCGCCCCACATAATGGCCCTCGGGAAGTAGCATCCAAAATAATCTGAAATACACCATGCAAACCAACCCTGCTCTGTCACTGCGTCACTTCTTGATGTGCCTTCTGGCACTGTTTCTGTCAGTCGGGGCCTGGGCCCAAAGCGCGGCGAGCGCCGCCGCAACCGGGTTGGACAACGCCACTTGTCTGAGCTGCCACGATGGTGGCAAAGGCAAACTCAAAGCCAGCGATGGCAAGGGCAAGGAACGGGTGTTGCATGCAGTCGCCGCAGACGCGCTGGCCAAGGGTGTGCACGGCAAGATGCAGTGCGTGGCCTGCCACACCGACATCAAGGACAACGCGGGCACAGGCAATGCCCACCAGAAGAACACCACCGAGCCGCTGAAGAAAGTGGACTGTGCGGGCTGCCACCAGGCGCTCTGGGAACAGGTGCAAAAGGATGGCAAGGCCGCCGAGCGCCCACGTCTGGGCACGGTAGTTCAGAACATTGAGCTGTACAAGAAGTCCTTCCACGCCAAGCCCAATGAAGACGACGAGACCAAGCCCAACGCCACGTGCGACAACTGCCACGACACCCATAGCTTCAATGTGCCTTCGGCCAGTCTGCCCAAGGATTCGCCGGAGCGCGCCGCCTGGCGCCTGAGCATTTCCAAGACCTGCGGCGAAAACTGCCACACCGACCAGCTGGAAGCCTATACCGACTCGGTGCATGGCAAAGAATCGCTGGAAAAGCACAACCCCAAGGCCGCCGTCTGCAGCGACTGCCACAGCGCGCATTCCGTCAACAGCACCTCGGGTAACGCTTTCAAGCTGTCCATCTCCTCGCAGTGCGGAAGCTGCCACGAGGCCAACTTTGCGTCGTACAAGGCCACCTACCACGGCCAGATCAGCACGCTAGGCTATGCCTATACCGCCAAGTGCTACAACTGCCATGGCAGCCACGACATCCTGCGGGTGGATGACCCGGCCTCCAAGGTCCATCCGGACAACCGCATGAAGACCTGCAAGACCTGCCACAGCGGTAAGAAGGAAATCCCGCTGGCGCCGGACGGTTTTGCCTCCTTCCAGCCACACGGCAACCACCACGACTTCAACAAGTACCCGCAAATCTGGATTGCCTTCCAGATCATGGTGCAGTTGCTGGTGGGTACCTTCGGCTTCTTCTGGCTGCACACCCTGCTGTGGTTCTTCCGCGAATACATGGAACGCAAACAGCGCCAGAGCCAGCCACACATCAAGGCCGACGTACTTCCAGCCAATATGGCCGGCAAGCATATCCAGCGCTTCAGCCCGATCTGGCGCCTGGGCCACATCACCTTCGCACTGAGCCTGATGATCCTCACGCTGACCGGTATGCCGCTGTTCTATCCGGATGCACCCTGGGCATCGCACCTGATGAACGCACTGGGCGGCCCGCACATTGCGGGCAAGATCCACCGGGTCAATGCGGTGATCTTTGCTGGCGTGTTCTTCTGGCACCTGTTCTACATGGGCATGCGCGTGGCACGCGACTGGAAGAACTTCAAGATCTTCGGCCCGAACTCGCTGGTGCCCAATCTGAAGGACGCTGCCGACATGCTGGGCATGTTCAAGTGGTTCTTCGGCAAGGGTCCGCGTCCGAAGTTTGACCGCTGGACCTATTGGGAGAAGTTCGACTACTGGGCTCCGTTCTGGGGTGTCACCATCATCGGCGTCAGTGGCCTGGTGATGTGGCTGCCCAATGTGTTTGGTGCCTTCCTGCCGGGCTGGGTGTTCAATGTGGCGGCCATCTTCCACGGCGAAGAGGCCTTCCTGGCGGTGGTGTTCCTGTTCACCGTGCACTTCTTCAACAACCACTTCCGGCCCGACAAGTTCCCGCTGGAGGTGGTGATGTTCACCGGCACCTTCTCGCTCGAAGAGTTCAAGCACGAGCATCCGCTGGAGTACCAGCGCTTGGTCGATAGCGGCGAGCTGGAAAGCCGCCTGGTCGATGCTCCGTCACCGGCCAAGATGAAGGCATCCAGGATCCTGGGCTTCACACTGATCGCGTTCGGCCTGACCCTGTTGACGCTGGTTGGCATCGGTTTCTTCACCAGTTTGTAAGAGCTTGTGGCGATACTGTTGACCTCTTCCCACTGCCCGGTGCCGCTCTGCTGCACCGGGCCCATCCTGAAAGACATGTAGTGAGCCCACCTCCCGCCGCCAATACCGTGGAAACCACTTCCCTGTCCGCCAAACACGCGCTACCTCCAGCCACGATTCCAGCCTATCTGGAAAACACGTACTGGTGGGCTTACCTGCATCCGCGTGCGGTGCACATCTTTGAACGCCAGTGGCTGGTCAACCTGATTCTGTGGGGCAACTTTGCGCGCCTGCGCGACGCCGCCTTGCAGGAAATGGGCGAAGTCATCAATGGCCGCGTACTGCAGGTGGCCTGCGTGTATGGCGATTTCACCGAACATCTGGTGCGGCGTCTGGGTCCGCAGGGCAGCGTGGACGTGATTGATGTGGCGCCCATACAGATCAAGAACCTGCACGCCAAGCTCAAGAACACGCAGCGGGTGAATGCCCATCTGCAGGACTCCACCGCGCTGCAGTTTGCCGACGGCAGCCACGACTCCACGGTGGTGTTCTTTCTGCTGCACGAGCAGCCTGCCGAAGTGCGCCGCAAGACCATTGCCGAGGCCCTGCGGGTCACCAAGCCGGGCGGCAGGCTGGTGTTTGTGGACTACCACAAGCCCCGCGCCTTCAGCCCGTTCCGTTACCTCATGGTGCCGGTGCTCACCATACTGGAGCCCTTTGCCATGGATGTCTGGAACCACGAGATCGCCAGCTGGCTACCCGAAGGTGCGCCAGTGGAAAAGATCGAAAAACAGACCTACTTCGCAGGCCTGTACCAGAAGGTCGTGATGACCAAGAAGGCCTGAGCCTTACATGCTGCGGCGGTACTGACCACCCACCTCGAACAGAGCGTTGGTAATCTGCCCCAGCGAGCAGACCCGCACCGCGTCCATCAGCACCTCGAACACATTCCTGTTTTCGATCACGGCCTGCTGCAAGGCTTTCAGCATGGCGGGTGACTTGTCTGCATTGCGGGCGTGGAAGTCCTGCAGGCGCTTCAACTGGCTTTGCTTTTCCTCGTCGGTGGAACGGGCCAGCTCCAGCTTGTCCTGCACCTGGTCACCGTGCGGGTTGCGGAAGGTGTTCACGCCGATGATGGGCAGCTCGCCGGTGTGCTTGAGCATTTCATAGGTCATGCTCTCGTCCTGGATCTTGCTGCGCTGGTAGCCGGTCTCCATGGCGCCCAGCACGCCACCGCGCTCCGCAATCTTCTCGAACTCGGCCAGCACGGCTTCCTCCACCAGCTCGGTGAGCTCTTCGATGATGAAGGCGCCCTGGTTGGGGTTCTCGTTCTTGGCCAGACCCCATTCGCGGTTGATGATGAGCTGGATCGCCATGGCGCGGCGCACCGAGTCTTCGGTGGGCGTGGTGATGGCCTCGTCAAACGCGTTGGTGTGCAGGCTGTTGCAGTTGTCGTAGATGGCAATCAGCGCTTGCAGCGTGGTGCGGATGTCGTTGAACTGGATCTCCTGCGCGTGCAGGCTGCGGCCACTCGTTTGAATGTGGTACTTAAGCTTTTGGGACCGTTCGTTGGCACCATAGCGCTCCTTCATGGCCACCGCCCAGATGCGCCGGGCCACGCGGCCCATGACGGTGTACTCCGGGTCCATGCCGTTGCTGAAGAAGAAGGACAGGTTGGGCGCGAAGTCGTCGATGTGCATGCCGCGCGCCAGGTACGCCTCCACAAAGGTGAAACCATTGGAGAGCGTAAAGGCGAGCTGGCTGATCGGGTTGGCACCTGCTTCTGCAATGTGGTAGCCCGAGATCGACACCGAGTAGAAGTTGCGCACGTCGTGGTGCACAAAGTATTCGGCGATGTCGCCCATCACCTTGAGGCTGAACTCGGTGCTGAAGATGCAGGTGTTCTGGCCCTGGTCTTCCTTGAGGATGTCGGCCTGCACCGTGCCGCGCACATTGGCCAGCACCCATTCGCGGATCTTGGCGGTCTCGGTCTCGGTGGGTTCGCGGCCGTTGTCCTGTTTGAATTTGTCGATGTTCTGGTCGATGGCGGCGTTCATGAACATGGCCAGGATGCTGGGCGCCGGGCCGTTGATGGTCATGCTGACCGAAGTGGCCGGGTTGCACAAATCGAATCCGCTGTACAAGACTTTGAGGTCATCCAGCGTGGCAATCGACACGCCACTGTTGCCCACCTTGCCGTAGATGTCCGGTCGCGGGTCGGGGTCGTTGCCGTACAGGGTGACCGAGTCGAAGGCGGTGGACAGGCGCTTGGCCGGCATGCCGGAGCTCAGCAGCTTGAAGCGCTTGTTGGTGCGAAAGGCATCGCCTTCGCCGGCGAACATGCGCGTGGGGTCTTCGTTTTCGCGCTTGAAGGCAAAGGTACCCGCGGTGTAGGGGAAGCTGCCGGGCACGTTGTCCAGCATCAGCCACTTGAGGATTTCGCCATGGTCCTCGTATTGCGGCAGGGCCACCTTGCGGATGGTGGTGCCAGAGAGGCTCTTGGTGGTCAGCGCGGTGCGAATCTCCTTGTCGCGGATCTTCACCACGTATTCGTCACCAGCGTAGGCCTTTTGCATCTCGGGCCACTGAGCCAGCAGCTTGCGAGCGGCAGCATCCTGGTTGGACTCCCGCTGTTCAGCCAGATCGATGGCCGCCTCGGACGCCTTGGGGCGGTGCGGCTTGTCGGTCGCCAGCATGTTGGCTGCTGCGCGCAGTTGCTGGATCTCGCGCGCCAGCTTGGCCTGGGCGCGAGCCTTGGCCTTGTAGGCGCGCACGGTATCGCTGATATCGGCCAGGTAGCGCACCCTTGCGGCCGGCACCACCGGTGTCTGGTTGGAGCTGAAGCGTACGCTCACGCGGGGCAACAGGCCGTCTGCTTTTGCCTGGAGGCCCAGAGCCTGCAGGCGCGGCAGCAGCGCCTGGTACAAGGCGGTGACACCGTCGTCGTTGAAGCGTGCCGCCATGGTGCCAAATACCGGCATCTGCTCTGCAGGCGTGGTCCAGGCTTCCTTGTTGCGCTGCACCTGCTTGGCCACGTCGCGCAGCGCGTCGCTGGCGCCCTTGCGGTCGAACTTGTTGATGGCGACGAACTCAGCAAAGTCCAGCATGTCGATTTTTTCCAGTTGGCTGGCCGCACCGAACTCCGGCGTCATCACATACAGCGGCACATCCACCAGCGGCACGATGGCCGCATCGCCCTGGCCGATGCCGGAGGTTTCCACCACGATCAGATCGAATCCTGCAGCCTTGCAGGCGGTGATCACGTCGGGCAATGCCGCGCTGATCTCGGAGCCGAAGTCGCGTGTGGCCAAGCTGCGCATGAAGATGCGCGGGCCGGACTTCCACGGAGAAATCGCGTTCATGCGGATGCGGTCGCCCAGCAATGCGCCTCCACTCTTGCGGCGTGAAGGGTCGATCGAGATGACGGCCACGCGCAGGCTGTCGTCCTGGTCCAGACGCAGGCGGCGGATCAGCTCGTCGGTCAGCGACGATTTGCCCGCACCGCCGGTGCCGGTGATACCCACCACAGGAATGGTGCGACTCGCCGCCTGGGCTTGCAGAGCACCCATCAGTGCAGCATCCACCTTGCCTGCTTCCACGGCGGTCAGCAATTGCGCCAACGCACGCCAGCTGGCCTCGGAGTGGCCCTGCAGGGCTGCCACGTCCTTGGGCGCGAAGGGACTCAAGTCCTGGTCGCAACGCATCACCATCTCGCCGATCATGCCGGCCAGGCCCATCTTCTGACCGTCTTCCGGGCTGTAGATGCGGGCCACGCCGTAGGCATGCAGCTCGCGGATTTCGGGTGGGACGATCACGCCACCGCCGCCGCCAAACACCTGGATATGCGCGCCGCCCCGGGCCTTGAGCAGGTCCACCATGTACTTGAAGTATTCGACATGCCCGCCCTGGTAGGAGCTGATGGCAATGCCCTGCACGTCTTCCTGCAAGGCGGCGGTCACCACCTCGTCCACGCTACGGTTGTGGCCCAGGTGGATGACTTCGGCGCCCATGCTCTGCAGGATGCGGCGCATGATGTTGATGGCCGCATCGTGCCCGTCAAACAGGCTGGCAGCGGTGACAAAGCGCACCTTGTTGCTGGGGCGGTAGTTGGCAAGTGCCTTGAATTCGGCAGATAGGTCGGTCATGGGTCTTCCTCGGGCGGCGCATCGCAGGCGCACTTGACGTTTACGTAAACGTCAACTGTAAACGATTTAGACCAACACAGGCTTACACCGCCCGTCTGACTTGCAGAACGGAGCTCTACAGGGGGCTTTGGTTGACCGCGTTAGGCGGCAGCGACAGGAACAGCGTCAGAGCGCCCGCCAGCGAGGTCACAAACCAGAATACGAAGAAGCCCAGGGTGTAGGTGGCCTGGCGCGACAGCTCGAAAGCGTGGCCAAACCAGCTCATGTCCTGGGGATCAATGACCGCGAACACCAGCAACTCCAGAACACCCGCCATCAAAAACGAAGGCCATGCAATCCACATCAGCTTTTGCTTCATTTTTTGTCTCCTGCTTTTATGGGGTCACTGTAGCGCGGAACGGTTCAGCGTGGCACGATAAAGACGGACTTTTCGGTGACGCTCTTGCCAATGCCGGTCGCTTCGATCTTGAAGTGGATCGTGTGCGAGCCAGGCTCCGCGCCTTCGTAGGGCAACTGCAGCCGCACCGGTACCCAGCGCGACTCGGTGGAGGCCACGGTCACGTCGGCGTTGCTGGCCACGCTCAGTCCTGGCAGACCTTCCACCGAGATATGGAAGGACTGGGAGGACTCCGCCGCATTCATCACCTGGATGCGGAACACGTTCTCGATCTTGCCGCCTTCAGCAATGCGGGCCAGCGAACCGCGGTCGCGGTCCACATCGACCTTGAATGGCAGGCGCAATGCCAAGCTGACGGCCATGGCCGTGACCACCACACCCAGGATGGTGGTGTAGATCAGCACGCGCGGGCGCAGCACGTGGCGCAGGGTCTGCTGGCGCGTCCACTTTTGCTCCAGCGCATGTTCGGTGCTGTACTTGACCAGGCCGCGCGCATAGCCCACCTTGTCCATCACGGTATCGCAGACGTCGGCACAGGCGCCGCAGCCAATGCACTCGTACTGAAGGCCGTTGCGGATATCAATGCCGGTGGGGCACACCTGCACGCACAGGCTGCAGTCCACGCAGGCGCCCAGATTCAGCGCTGCCGGATCGGCCTTCTTGCTGCGGGCGCCGCGCGGCTCACCGCGTTCCTTGTCGTAGGTGACGACCAGGGTGTCCTTGTCGAACATGGCGCTTTGGAAGCGCGCATATGGACACATGTATTTGCAGACCTGCTCGCGCATGAAGCCGGCATTGCCCCAGGTGGCAAAGGCGTAGAAGAAGGTCCAGAAGATTTCCCAGGAACCCAGGTTCCACTGGGCAAATTCGCCAGCCAGCACCTTGATCGGCGTGAAGTAGCCAACGAAGGTGAAACCCGTCCACAGCGCCAGGGTGATCCACATGAACTGTTTGGCCGCCTTGCGACCGAACTTCTCCAGTGTCCAGGGCGCGGCGTCGCGGCGCATGCGCATGGAGCGGTCACCCTCGGCCAGCTTTTCCAGCCACAGGAATATTTCGGTATAGACCGTCTGCGGGCAGGCGTAGCCGCACCACAGACGCCCTGCTACCGCCGTGAACAGGAACAGCGAATACGCTGAGATCACCAAGATGCCGGTGAGATAGATGAAGTCCTGGGGATACAGCACCAGGCCGAAGATGTAGAAGCGGCGTGCGCCCAGATCGAACAGCACCGCCTGGCGTTGACCCCACTCCAGCCAGGGCAATCCGTAGAACACGATCTGGGTGAGGAACACCAGCACCCAGCGCCAGCGCGAGAACACACCGGAAACACTGCGCGGATAAATCTTCTTGTGCGACTGGTACAGCGACACCAACTCCGGATCGGCACCCGGGGGCGGCTCGATGGGCGCGGTGGACACCGTCAGGGGAATGACCTTTTTGACTGGGCTATTTGAATCAGACACTTGAATTTCGTACTTTCAACGGTATTAACCCGATAATACCCATACTAGTATGCAATCGACTGACCTATATCAATCGCATACGAACACTGGACACCCGCGGAAAAGCAGGTCTCCCCTATACAAAATACTGTATGGGGTATAAAATCGGGGTATGAAAACCTTTCCCTACACGCTATTGTGCCCCCGCCGCATGACATTGGCTGCCGTTTTGGGCCTGGTGACCATGGGCGCCGGTCCCGCCTTGGCACAGAGCCAAGCTGTCCCCACCGTTACCGTCAAGTCCAGCGCCAGCGCAGACAGCTACGTGCTCGATGGCGTGATCCAGGCCGTCAAACAAAGCACCGTAGCCGCGCAGGCGTCCGGGCGCATCGTCAGCTTTTCCGTCAAGGCCGGTGACAAGGTACGTGCCGGCCAGGTCATTGCCACCATAGACGACCGCGAAGCCCAGGTCGGCAGCCAACGCGCCCAGGCGCAGGTCAGCCAGACCGACGCCGACCTGCGCAACGCACGGGCCCAGCTGGAGCGCACACGCGACCTGCAGGCCCAAGGGTTCGTCAGCCAGGCCGCACTCGATACCGCTACCGCGCAGTTCCAGTCAGCCCAGGCCCAACGCGAACAGGCCACAGCCAGCGCCCGCCAATCGGCATTGGCACAGGGCTACACCCGCGTCACGGCGCCGCTGGACGGCTGGGTTCTGCAGACTTTTGCCCAGGCCGGTGACTTGGCCGTACCGGGTACGCCGTTGCTGGTGGTCTACACGCCGCAGCCCCTGCGCGCGGTGGTGCAGGTACCAGCTTCACGCACCGCAGCCGTGCGCCAGGCGCGACAAACCGCTGTCGTAGTGGACAGTGGTGTGGGTACCCCCCAAAGTATTACCCCGCTCAATCGCGTGGAGGTCCCCTCCAGCGATCCGGTCTCCCAGACCACCGAATGGCGCATGGACCTGCCAGCCAAAGAGGCGGCTGCTCTGGTCCCGGGCCAGCAGGTGCGTGTGCAATTTGCCGTTGCTGGCGGTTCCGGCAGCGCACGCTTGCTGGTGCCCACCAGCGCCGTGGTGCGCCGTGGCGAGCTGACCGCCGTGTACGTCGCTTCCGGCAAGACCTTTGCCTTGCGTGCCGTGCGTCTGGGTGCCGATTTGGGCAGCGAGGGCACCGAGGTGCTCACCGGTCTGCGTGCTGGCGAGGTCGTCGCCACCGACCCGCTGCGTGCCGCCCAGCCCGACGCGACACCCGCGTCCAAGTGAGCGTTCCATGAAGCAAACCAATTCATTGGGTGTCTCCGGCCGCATCGCCGCGGCCTTTCAGGGCAATGCGCTCACGCCCCTGCTGGCGCTGGTCGCGCTGCTGCTGGGCCTGTTTGCCGTGCTGGTGACGCCGCGCGAGGAAGAGCCGCAAATCAATGTGACCATGGCCAATGTGCTGATTCCCTTCCCCGGGGCCAGCAGCCAGGACGTGCAGAACATGGTGGCCAAACCCGCCGAGCAAGTGTTGGGGCAGATTGCCGGCATAGAGCACACTTATTCGGTGGCCCGCCCCGGCATGGCCATTCTCACGGTGCAGTTCAAGGTGGGCGTACCGCGCACCGAAGCGCTG
This sequence comes from Rhodoferax sp. GW822-FHT02A01, assembly GCF_038784515.1. NCBI lineage: Bacteria > Pseudomonadati > Pseudomonadota > Betaproteobacteria > Burkholderiales > Comamonadaceae > Rhodoferax > Rhodoferax sp. GW822-FHT02A01. The sequence goes on along the minus strand of NZ_CP152376.1, from coordinate 2,284,212 downwards.
GTGCGCGTGTATGACGTGCTCAACGCCCACCAGGACTGGCTGCCGCGCGATCTCGGCACGCTGACCCCCATCGTCAAGCCCAAGGGCATTGATGATGTCCCCGTGGCAGCACTGACCCTCTGGAGTCAGGACGCGGGTTCCGCTGCCGAACTGGAGACGGTCGCCCACGCGGTGGAAGCCGACCTGAAGGCCGTGCCCGGTGTGCGCGAGGTGCAGACCATTGGCGGCCCGGGACGCGCCATCCGCATCGCCCTCAACCCGGAGCGCCTGCGGGCACGGGGCGTGGACGTGCTGACGCTGCAAAAGACGGTGGCTGCGGCCAACTACGGCATGCCGGCCGGCGCCGTCCTGGACACCACACCTAGCAGCAACGCCAACAGCCCGGGCTCCCACATGCTGACCGTGGACGCGGGTGAGTTCCTGCGCAACGCACAGGATGTGGCCGACATCGTGGTGGGCGTGAGCAACGGCAAGCCCGTGTTCCTGCGCGATGTAGCCGATATCAGCACTGGCACCCTGCAGCCGCAGCACTACGTCTGGTTTACGCCCGGCGCGGCCTTTGCCACAACCCCAACCGCCGCGACCAGCCAAGGCGCGGCCAGCGCGCCCGCAGCGGGCCAAAACTACCCGGCAGTCACCATCCAGGTCAGCAAGAAGCCTGGGGAGAACGCCGTGGACGTGTCCAGCGCCGTGCGCGCGCGCATGGATGCCTTGCGCAACACCGTGATCCCGGCAGGCGTGCACGCCAGCGTCACCCGCGACTACGGTCAGACCGCCGCCGAAAAAGCCAACAAGCTGATCCAGAAACTGGCTTTTGCCACCGGCTCGGTGATCCTGCTGGTGGGCTTTGCACTGGGGCGCCGGGAAGCCATCATCGTCGGCACTGCCGTGATCCTGACGCTGACAGCCACGCTGTTTGCCTCCTGGGCCTGGGGCTTCACGCTCAACCGCGTGTCGCTGTTTGCGCTGATCTTCTCCATCGGCATTCTGGTGGACGACGCCATCGTGGTGGTGGAGAACATCCACCGCCACCAGCAGCTCACACCGGATGCGCCCTTGCGCAGCATCATTCCGCTGGCGGTGGATGAGGTGGGTGGCCCGACCATTCTGGCTACGCTGACCGTGATTGCCGCACTGTTGCCCATGGCCTTTGTGTCCGGCCTGATGGGGCCCTACATGAGCCCCATCCCGATCAACTCCAGCTTGGGCATGGCGATCTCGCTGGCCATTGCCTTTACCGTGACGCCCTGGCTGGCGCTCAAGTTCATGCGCGAGCACGGCGCGCACCCGACACATTCCGGCACGGCCCAACCCGCTTCGGCCCCGACCCGGATCACGCGCATCTTCCATGCGGTTCTCCGGCCGTTTCTCGACAGTGCGCGCAAGCGCTGGCTGCTGCTGGGCGGCATTCTGGCGGCCTTGCTGCTGTCGGTAGGCCTGGCGCTGGTGCAACTGGTGGTGCTCAAGATGCTGCCCTTTGACAACAAGAGCGAGTTCCAGGTGGTGGTGGATATGCCTGCCGGAACGCCGCTGGAAGACACCGCGGCCACGCTGCAGGAACTGGGTGCCTATCTGGCAACCCAGCCCGAGGTGACCGATCTGCAGGCCTATGCCGGTACCGCCTCGCCCATCACCTTCAACGGGCTGGTGCGCCAGTACTACCTGCGCTCGGACGCCGAACAGGGCGATCTGCAGGTCAATCTGGTGGACAAGCACCACCGCGACGACAAGAGCCATGTGATTGCCCAGCGCCTGCGCCCGGCCCTGGAAAAGATAGCCATGCAGCACCATGCCCGCATCAAGGTGGTGGAGGTGCCGCCTGGCCCGCCGGTGATGTCGCCCCTGGTGGCAGAGATCTATGGCCCGGACGAAGCCGGTCGCCAGAAACTGGCTGCCCAGGTAGAGGCCGCATTTGCCGCAACCCCTGACATCGTCGGCGTGGACAGCAGCCTGCGGGAAGATGCGCCGCGTGCTTTCCTGCGCGTGCGCCGGCAACGCGCCGAATCGCTGGGCATACCGGTGGCATCCATCGCCCAGACGGTTTCAGCCGCCCTGGCGGGTGCGGATGCGGCGTATCTGCACGACGGTGTTTCCAAGTACCCGGTGCCGGTGCGCATCCAGTTGCCCCTGCAGTCGCAGCTCGGCCTGGATGCCATCCTGGCCCTGCCCCTGCGCGCGGCCAATGGGCAACTGGTTCCCCTGTCCGAACTGGTACAGGTAGAACGCGGCATCATCGACAAGCCGCTCAGCACCAAGGACCTCAAGGAAGTGAGCTATGTCTTTGGCGATATGGCCGGCAAGCTCGACTCGCCGCTGTACGGCCTGTTTGGCATCCGCTCGACGATGCAGTCTGCTGCCGACAAGCCCATGGCCGGCAATGCCGAGTACTGGATCCACCAGCCCACCGACACCTACCGCCAATACGCGCTCAAGTGGGACGGCGAATCGCAGATCACGTACGAGACCTTCCGCGACATGGGAGCTGCCTACGGTGTCGGCTTGATCCTGATCTACCTGCTGGTGGTGGCGCAGTTCAAGAGCTATCTCACGCCACTGGTGATCATGGCGCCGATTCCGCTGACCATCATCGGGGTGATGCCAGGCCACGCGCTGCTGGGCGCACAGTTCACCGCCACCAGCATGATCGGCATGATCGCGCTGGCCGGCATCATCGTGCGCAATTCCATCCTGCTGGTGGACTTCATCGAGCTGCAGGTGAAAGAAGGCGTGGACTTCAAGTCGGCCGTGCTGCAGTCGGCCATCGTGCGGGCGCAACCCATCGTGCTCACCGGTCTGGCAGCCATGATCGGCGCATTCTTCATCCTGGATGACCCGATCTTCAACGGGCTGGCCATCTCGCTCATCTTTGGCATTCTGGTGTCCACCCTGCTCACACTGGTGGTGATACCGGTCCTGTATTACGCGCTGTTCCGGCGCCGTATGGAGCTGCGCGCAGACGCGGCCCTTTCCTAAACCCCAATCCACTACAAAACCAGGAGACAACACCATGGCCCATATCGTGATCGTAGGCGCAGGCATAGGCGGCATTCCGGCCGCCTATGAAATCCGCGAGCTGCTCGGCAAGGAGCACCAAGTTACTGTCGTCAACGCGGTGGACTACTTCCAGTTTGTTCCCAGCAATCCGTGGCTTGCCGTGGGTTGGCGCCAGCGCGACGAAATCACGCTGCCCATCCGGCCTTACCTGGAACGCAAGGGCATAGGCTTTGTAGCCCAACCGGTCACTGCCATCCATGCCGCCGACAACCGGCTCACATTGGGCGACGGTGCCACCATGGACTACGACTACCTGGTCATCACCACCGGCCCCAAGCTGTCGTTCAGCGAAGTGCCTGGTGCGGGCCCGCTGTCGCATGGCGGCGGCGGCTTCACCCACTCGGTGTGCAGCGTGGACCACGCGCAGGCCTTCTGGGCGGACTATGAAAACTTCCTCAAGAATCCGGGCCCGGTGATCATTGGAGCCATGCCGGGCGCCAGCTGCTTCGGTCCGGCCTACGAATTCGCCTTCATCCTGGACACCGACCTGCGCCGGCGCAAACTGCGCAACAAGGTACCCATCACCTATGTGACCAGCGAACCCTACATCGGCCACCTGGGCCTGGGTGGCGTGGGCGACAGCAAGTCCATGCTGGAGTCCGAGATGCGCAACCGCGACATGAAGTGGATCACCAACGCCAAGACCACCAAGGTGGAGGAAGGCAAGATGTTTGTGACCCAGCTAGACGACCTGGGCAATGTCTACAAGGAGCACGAGCTGGGCTTCAAACTGTCCATGATGCTGCCAGCCTTCAAAGGCGTGGATGCCGTGGCGGCCGTGCCGGAATTGTGCAACCCGCGCGGCTTCGTGCTGATTGATGAATACCAGCGCAGCAAGGCCTACAAAAACATCTACTCGGCAGGTGTGTGCGTAGCCATCCCGCCGGTGGAAGTCACGCCAGTGGCCACGGGTACACCCAAGACCGGCTACATGATCGAGAGCATGGTAGGCGCCATTGCCCACAACATAGCGGCCGATCTGAGCGGCCAACCCGCCAATGCCAAGGGAACCTGGAACGCCATCTGCCTGGCCGATATGGGCGACACCGGTGCGGCCTTCGTGGCGCTACCGCAGATCCCGCCACGCAACGTGAACTGGTTCAAGAAAGGCAAATGGGTACATCTGGCCAAGATTGCCTTCGAAAAATATTTCATGCGCAAGATCCGCAAGGGAACCTCGGAGCCGGTGTACGAGAAATACGTGCTCAAGGCACTGGGCATTGTCCGTCTTGCCGACAAGGTTCCCCATCCCCATGTTTGACAACAACCCCCTTTGGAGAAACCCATGACCGTAGACCGCTACATCCATATTTTTGCCGGCAGCTTCATCCTGATCTCGCTGGCCCTGGGCGTGGACGCCAGCCCCTTGTTTGTTTCGCACTGGTGGCTGGCGTTTACCGCATTCGTCGGCGCCAACCTGTTCCAGTTCGGCATCACCAACTTTTGCCCCATGGGCTATTTCCTGAAAAAGCTGGGTGTGCCGGAATCCAACATGGCATGCCAGAAATAACCCGGTTTACCGTTCGCCCGCTCCAAACCGGGTGAACTGCTGGGAAAATGGAGCCATCAACTATGCACCCTTCGGAGAGTCGCGCCATGAGCGTTTTGCAGGATCAACAGGCCAGAACCGATGTACTCAACCGCCTTCGCCGCGCGGAGGGTCAGTTGCGTGGCATCCAGCGCATGGTGGAGGAAGGCGAGAACTGCCTGAAGATCGGCCAGCAGTTCTCTGCCGTGCGCAAGGCACTGGACAGCACCTACCTGCGCATGACCGTGTGCTTTCTGGAGCAGGAACTCAATGCCCGCATCCACCCGGACGCCGCGCAAAAAGCCGATCTGGACCACATGGTCAAGGACATGGAAACCTTGCTGGCACGTATCGGATAAGTCCGTCCAACCCCATCCCGACTACCCCAACCTAGGGTAAACCGCAGGTTCAATTGCATGGGCGCCAGCGTCAGGGCCAGCACAAGTGGCTACACTGCCAAGCAAATCCGCCATGCAACCCCTACAGCTTTTCGATCCCGCCTCCAGCACCTACACCTATGTGCTGTTTGATCCCGCCACGCGGGACGCGGTCATCATCGACCCGGTGGACGAGCAGATCGAACGTGACTTGGCCGTGTTGCGCGAGAACGACCTGCGTCTGCAATGGACCATCGAGACGCATGCGCATGCCGACCACATCACCAGCGCTTATCTGTTGGCCGAGCACGCGGGCGCCAAGACGGCAGCTCCAGCGGGCTGCGGCATTGCCACCGCATCCAAGCTGCTGGTTCACGGCGACACATTGGTCTTTGGCGGCGAGACACTGAAGGCGCTGCATACCCCGGGGCACACCCAGGGCAGCATGAGCTTTGTCTGGCGCGACCATGTGTTCACCGGTGACACACTGCTGATCAACGGCTGTGGCCGCACCGATTTCCAGTCGGGCAGCTCCGAGGCCATGTACCACAGCCTCACTCAGATTCTGTTTGCCCTGCCCGACGCCACCACCGTCTGGCCCGGCCACGATTACCAGGGACGTACCCACTCCAGCATCGGCCAAGAAAAGGCGCATAACGCCCGGGTCGCAGGTAAAACTTTGCAGGAATTCATTGCCATCATGGATGCACTCAACCTTCCCAAACCGCGACGCATAGACGAAGCCGTGCCCGCCAACCTCAGCTCCGGGGTGCGCCACGATGCCGACGCCGCCAATCTGGCCGTCAAGTCAGCCGAAGGCTATGCAGGCGACATCAGCAACACGCTGGCCTATGCCTGGTGGCAGGCCGGAGACGCCGTGCTGGTGGACGTGCGTACCGATGCCGAGCGCGAATGGGTCGGCCAGGTTCCGGGCGCAGTGTCTGTGGCCTGGAAACAATGGCCCGGTATGGCCATGAACGCCAACTTCGACGCCGAAATCAAGTCGGCAGCGGGCGGCAAGAAGGTGCTGCTCCTGTGCCGCAGCGGAGTCCGCTCGGTCGCAGCAGCCAAGCGGGCTACGGAACTGGGCCTACAGGCCTACAACATTCTGGAAGGTTTTGAAGGTGATCCGGATGCCGAGGCCCACCGTGGCAACAAAGGGGGCTGGCGCCGTGCCGGACTGCCCTGGCGTCAGGGTTAGGCCGGGCACACCATGACCTTTCTTGCACTGGATATCGGCAACACCCGCCTGAAATGGGCGCTGTATGACGCCCCCCGTAGCGACGCCAAGGTACTGGACCATGGCGCCGAGTTTCTGGAAAACATCGACAAGCTGGCCGAGGGCCCATGGAAGTCACTGGAGGCTCCACGCCACGTACTGGGCTGCGTGGTGGCCGGCGATGTGATACGACGCCGCGTCGAGGAGCAGATGGAAGCCTGGGACGTGGCGCCGCAGTGGGTGGTCGCCAGCGAGGCCGAAGCCGGCCTGCGCAATGGCTACGACCACCCCACCCGACTGGGCGCTGACCGCTGGGTCGCCATGATTGGTGCCTACCAGCACATGCGCCGCCAAGGCGCAAACCGCCCCATGGTGGTGGTCATGGTGGGTACGGCCGTGACGGTGGAAGCAGTGGATGCCAGCGGCAAGTTCCTGGGCGGCTTCATCCTGCCGGGCCACGGCATCATGCTGCGCGCCCTGGAATCCGGCACCGCCGGGCTGCACGTCCCCACGGGAGAGGTCAAACCTTTTCCCACCAACACCAGCGACGCCCTCACCAGCGGCGGCACCTACGCCATTGCCGGGGCGGTGGAATGCATGGTGCAGCACGTGCGCCAGCACTGCGGCGCCGAACCCAAATGCATCATGACCGGGGGTGCCGCCTGGAAGATGGCGCCCAGCATGACGCGCCCCTTCGAGCTGGTGGACAACCTGATTTTTGACGGCCTGCTGTACATAGGGCAAAAGCGTTTCGGCGGCTGAGCGGGCGGCGCTTGTGGAAACACGGGTTTGCAATTCCGGTTTAACGGTATAAACTGTATATACCGTTTAAAAGAGGAGAACGCCATGACCATCAAGACATTGCTGAAATGGGTCCACGCGTTGACCCACCATTACGCACTGCACCGGCCGGAACCCGTGGGCATGTACGCAGCCAGCTACCTGGAGCGCCAGGACTGGGACCACAAGTAGGGAACCCCCCGGGCCTCAGGCCAGCCAGGATTCGGCCAGCCGCACCCAGTAGCTTGCGCCCAAGGGAATCAGTTCGTCATTGAAGTCGTAACTGGGGTTGTGCAGCATGCACGGCCCCGCACCATGGCCGCTCTCGCGGTGGCCACCGTCGCCATTGCCCAGGAACACGTAGCAGCCCGGCTTTTCCATCAGCATGTAGGCAAAGTCTTCGGCGCCCATGGTGGGCTCCTGGGCGATGACACGCTCGGCCCCCACCAGCTCCGCCATCACGCCACGCGCAAAGTCGGCCTCGGCAGCGGAGTTGATGGTGGGCGGGTAGTTGCGGAAGAACTCGAACTCGCAGGTCAGACCAAACGCCTGGGCCGTGTGCTCAGCCACCACGCGCATGCGCTGCTCCAGCATGTCCAGCACGGCCAAGCTGAAGGTGCGCACGGTTCCTTCCAGCTCACAGCTGTCGGGAATCACGTTGGTGGCCTCGCCCGCATGGATCATGGTCACCGAGATCACGCCGGCCTCTATGGGTTTGAGGTTGCGACTGATGATGGTCTGGAAGGCCTGCACCATCTGCGCAGCCACCACCACCGGGTCGAGTGCGTTGTGCGGCATGGCGGCATGGCCGGCCTTGCCGCGTATGGTGATCTTGAATTCATTGCTGGAAGCCATCACCGGACCGGCGCTGACCGCAAACTGCCCTTGCTCCATGCCCGGCCAGTTGTGCATGCCGAAGACGGCCTGCATGGGAAAGCGCTCGAACAGCCCTTCCTTGATCATCTCGCGCGCGCCACCGCCCCCTTCTTCCGCGGGTTGGAATATCAGGTACACCGTTCCATCAAAGTTGCGATGCGTGGAAAAGTGTTTGGCTGCGGCCAGCAGCATGGCGGTGTGACCGTCGTGGCCGCAGGCGTGCATCTTGCCCTGGTGCTGGCTGGCGTGGGCAAAGGTGTTGAACTCCTGCACTGGCAAGGCATCCATGTCGGCACGCAGACCGATGGCCCGGTCGCTGGTGCCGGCCTTGACGATGCCCACCACCCCGGTGGTACCCAGCCCCCGGTGGATAGGGATGCCCCACTCGGTGAGCTTGGCGGCCACCACGTCGGCGGTACGGACTTCCTGAAAACACAGTTCCGGGTGCGCATGCAGGTCCCGGCGTATGGCCGCCATCTCGGCCGCTGCGGAAACAATGGGTTCAATCAGCTTCATCCAAGCATTATGTCGCCGCCGCATTTACCATAGCGTCATGCACGTCTCTATCTCCCCCCCTCCCGCCCAAGGCCGGTTTGACGTCCTGGGCGCCTGCCCGCACGACTGCCCCGACACCTGCTCCCTGCGCACCACGGTGCAGGACGGCGTGGCCATCCAGGTCCACGGCAACGAGAACCACCCCCATACCGGCGGTGTGCTGTGTACCAAGGTGTCGCGTTACACCGAGCGCACCTACCACCCCGAACGCGTCCTCAAGCCGCTCAAGCGCAGCGGGCCCAAGGGCAGCGGTCAGTTCGTGGAAGTGGAGTGGGAAGAGGCCCTGGCCGACATCGCGGCACGCCTCAAGGCTGTGGCTGTACATACGCCGCAGGCAATCTTGCCCTACAGCTATGCCGGCACCATGGGGTGTGTGCAGGGTGAAAGCATGGCCGGGCGCTTCTTCAACAAGCTGGGGGCCGCCGAGCTGGAACGCACCATCTGCGCTTCAGCAGGCGGCGCGGCCCTGGTCCACACGCTGGGCGGCAAGCTGGGCACCCAGGTGCAGTTTTTTGCCGAGTCGCGCCTCATCCTGATCTGGGGCAGCAACTCCATTGCCAGCAACCTGCATTTCTGGCGCCATGTGCAGACGGCCAAGCGTAATGGCGCGCACATCATCTGCATAGACCCGCGCAAAACCGAGACCGCCGAGAAGTGCCATCAGCACATCGCCCTGCGTCCCGGCACCGACGCCGCACTGGCGCTGGCGCTGATGCATGAGCTGATCCGCAATGACTGGCTGGACCATGACTACATTGCCGGCTACACCGTGGGCTGGGACGCGCTACGGGAGCGTGCCCTGCAGTGGACGCCCGAACGCGCCGCCGAAGTCTGCGGCATCACGGTGCAGGAAATCACCGAGCTGGCACGTATCTACGGCGAAACTTGCAAGGCGGGTGAACCCGCCGCCATCCGCTTGAACTACGGTATGCAGCGCGTGCGTGGCGGCGGCAATGCCGTGCGCGTCGTGGCCTGTCTGCCTGCGCTCACAGGCGCCTGGCGCCACCGCGCCGGCGGCATGCTGCTGTCCTCCAGCGGAACCTTCCCCTATGACGACGATGCGTTGGAGCGCCCCGACCTGCGCACCGGCCCGGTTAAGCGCACCATCAACATGAGCACCATCGGTGATGCCCTGCTGCAGAAGGCGGACGACGGCGCCCCGCTGGTACAGGCCATGGTGGTCTACAACAGCAACCCCGTGGCCGTGGCTCCTGACTCGGTCAAGGTGGTCCAGGGCTTTGCCCGTGAAGACCTGTTCACCGTGGTGCTGGAACACTTTCGCACCGACACGGCCGACTACGCCGACTACATACTGCCCGCCACCACACAGCTGGAACACTGGGACATCCACGGCGGCTATGGCCATACCGATGTGCTGCTCAACCGCCCGGCCATTGCGCCGCTGGGACAGGCGCGCAGCAACACGCAGATATTCCGCGACCTGGCGCGGCACATGGGCTACACCGACGCCTGCTTTTCCGACGACGACCTGACGCTGGCCCGCAGTGCCTTCAAAGCGGGCGTGGATTTTGAAGAGCTGCTGCAAAAGGGCTTCACCACACTGTCCTTGCCGGATGCGCCTTTTGCACAGGGCGGCTTTCCCACACCTTCGGGCAAATGCGAGTTCTTCAGCCAGCGCCTGGCCGATGCCGGGCAGGATGGCCTGCCGGACTACCTGCCCAATTACGAAGTGGCGCACAGCGGCGACACTTATCCGCTGGCCATGATCTCGCCACCAGCACGCAACTTCCTCAACAGCAGTTTTGTCAACGTCAAAAGCCTGCGCGACATCGAAGGCCAGCCGTTGCTGGAAATCCATGCGGATGATGCGGTGGCACGTGGCATCGCATCCGGCGACACGGTGCGGGTGTTCAACGCCCGAGGTACCTACCGCTGCGTGGCCAAGGTCAGCTCTCGCGCGCGGCCTGGCGTAGTGCACGGCCTGGGCGTGTGGTGGCGCAAGCTGGGGATGGACGGCACCAATGTGAACGAACTAACCAGCCAGCATTTGACCGATATGGGGCACGCACCGACGTTCTACGACTGTGCCGTGGAGGTGGAACGTTCGGTGCTCGCGGTGTAAGATGACTGCGCCACCTTGGGCGGCAGCGCGCACCGCCTGTACTGGGCATTTTCTGGAGTCCGACATGAACATTCGCCACATCATTGCCTGCCTGTTGCTTGCTGCCGTCTCCTCATCCTGGGCGGACGAAGCCGCCATCGGCTACGTCAAGACACTGACTGGCGAGGCCACCATCACCACGGGCAAGAACAAGGTCAACGCGCAGCTGGGAACACCCCTGTTTCAAGGCAGTCAGCTCAAGACCGGGCACAAGAGCAGCTTGGGCGTGACCTTCAAGGATGACACCGTCATGTCCTTTGGCGCGGATACCGAGTTGACGGTGGACGAGTACCTGTATGCGCCCAGCCAGGGCAAGCTCAAGCTGGGTAGCAGCCTGGCCAAGGGCAGCATGAACTACGTCTCGGGCGTGATTGCCAAGCTGCAGCCCGACGCCGTTTCGGTCAAGACACCCACTGGAACCATTGGCGTGCGCGGCACGCAATTTGTGGTGAAGGTTGAAGAGCCCGCACAATGATGTGCACGGCATTGTTTCGCAGCCTGCCAGCCTTGCTGAGTGCCTGCCTTCTGGCATCGTGCGCTTCGCCGCCGCCCCCCAAGGATCTTTCTTACGTCGCCCTGCTGGAAAGCCCGGATGGCACTGTGGGCAAGGTCGTCGTCAAAGGCTCCAAGGGCGAGCAGATCATCGATCAGGCGCGCTATGGCGCTTTGCTGGATGGCTCGGCAGCGCCTGCTGCGGTTGACGAGCTGACGCTGCAACGCGACTTCGCCGACGCCAGAGCGGCGCGGCCCGAGTTGCCGGTCCATTACATCCTCTATTTCGAAACCGGTGGTGCGCAGCTGACACCGGAATCCCAGGCTCTGCTTCCACGGATTGTGGATGCGGCCAGCAAGCGCAGTTCCGTGGACGTGTCTATCACCGGGCACTCGGATACGGTTGGCAAAGCCGAGGTGAATGAGGCCCTGTCGCTCAAGCGTGCCCAGGTGGTTGCCGAACTGATCAAGGCCCAGGGACTGAAAGTTGATCAGGTTTCCGTGGAGTCGCACGGCGAACGCAACCTGTTGATCCCCACGCCGGACGAAACACCGGAGCCGCGCAACCGCCGGGTCGAAATCACCATCCGCTAGACAGCCCTGGCTGTCCGGCTACTCACTTCGCGTTCATCACAATCAGGTCGCCACGCTCGCCGGCCAGCAGGCGCTCGTGGTGCAGCTTCACCAGCGGATCCTGTGGCCAGTCCTGCGCCAATTGGGCAAACAGGGCAAGGGCCTGCGCATCTTCTGCCGCCATGGCCTGGAACGCTGCGCGGTATGCCTCCAGCGGAGCCCGTTGCACCACATCTTCCGTCACCGGTTCAAACACGGCCAGCGCCTTGCTTTTACCTTTGAGCACCAGGCGTCCGACCGGACGCACAACCGCCTGCGGGTTGTCTGCCAGGATCGCCTCGGAAATGCACATGCGCGTGCCCAGATGCTTGTTAACGCTCTCCAGCCGTGCCGCCGTGTTGACCGCATCGCCCAGCGCACGGTAGTCAAACATATGGCTGCCACCGAAGTTACCCACGATCACTTCGCCACTATGTACGCCAATGCGGGTCTTGCCAAATGCCGAACCTTCCTTCTGCAGACGGGTCGCGTACTGATTGGCAAATGCGTCCATCTCCAGGGCACACGACAGCGCACGCACACGGTGGTCGGCCTGGGGCACGGGAGCGGAGAACATGATGGCCACCGCGTCACCGACGATGCGATCGAGCGTACCGTCAAAGCGGAAGGCAATCGCAATCATCTCGTCCAGATAGGCATTGAGCAGACTTACCGCCTGCGCCGGATCCACGCCCTCCATCAAGGTGGTGAAACCGGCAAGATCGGTAAAGATGAAGCTGCAAGTCTGGCGTTGGCCACCCAGGGCCATGCCGTCCGGGTTTTCGACCAGATAGGCCACGCGGTTGGGTGAGACGTAGCGCGAGAAGGCATCCTTGATCCAGCGCTGTTCGCGCTCGCTGCTGAAGTGGTGCCACAGACTGCAGATGATGTAGGTCAGGAGCACTGCCAGTGCCGGGGTCGCTGCATCCAGCAACAAGCCCTGGGACACAAAGGCCCACCATGCGCCGCCCACGATGGCACCCAGCAACGCCACGCTGGCGCTGGCCGCCACCAGTGCGCGCGTGCGCATGGCCAACAGCCCGGCCATCAGGCCACTGATCATCAGCACCAGGCTCTCCAGCCCGCGTGCCCAACTGGGCCGCTCCAGGAAGTGTCCAGTCAACGCCTGCTCCAGCCCTTGTGCATGGGCCTCCACGCCGGGCATCAAGCCCATGGGACTGAAGCGCAAATCCATCAACCCCTGGGCTGAGCTGCCCACCAATACGATGTGCCCTGCCAACTGCTCTGGCGGAACCTGTCCGGCCAAAACCTTCCAGGCCGACACATAGCGCTCCTTGACCGGCCTGGTGTAGTGCACCCACATTTCGCCGTGCGGCGTAGTCGGCACGATCAAATCACCAATGCGTAGCTCCGACAGGCCACTGTTCTGGCCGGCACTCTTGAGCACCACATTCTTGGCGCCCTGGGCCACGCGTAACGACTCTCCCACCAGACTGCCCACCGGTGTGCCGTCGATCTGGAATACCAGCGGCACCCGACGCACCACGCCATCGCCATCCGGTACAAAAGTCAAAGCGCCATTGCCCTTGGCCACCTTCTCGAAGAGTGGCAGGGACGTAACGGCCGAATCAAAGGCATGCAACCATTCTGGCTGTGGCTCTCCGGAATAGATGAAACGGGACTTCTGCTCGGGCAGCACTTGCGAGAGAGGCGCGTACTTTTCCGACGCACTCTTTTTGCTGGCAATCTTGTTGCGCAGCATGGCAAAACCCAGCACCGCATCGCCTTTTTCCAGGCTGTGCGCAAAGACCTCATCATGGTCAGGCAGGGCCAGAACGTTGGCCCGCTGCTGCCCCTGAAGCTTCCACAGATCAGCCGCCACTTTGGGTGAAGTGCGATCCGGTTCAGAAAAAATCACGTCAAACCCGACGGCTGCCGCGCCCGCTGCACCCAAGGTATCCAGCAATTGGGCCAGGCGCGTGCGCGGCCACGGCCATTGCCCCAATTGCGCCAGGCTTTCATCGTCTATGTCCACCACCCGCACCGGAGCCGGCTGGTATTCGCGCGGATGCCAACGCTGAAACTGATCAAACTGGTTATTGCGTAGCGCCTGCTGCCAGCGTGTATCCATGACCATCAAGGTCAGCCCCAGCAACACTGGCAACATGGGCAAGAGCAATGCCCACGGCGAGCCAGCCTTCTTCTCCATGGTCGAAACCCCCTCTTGCGGCATGCTGTTTGTCAGCGGCATACGATACCATTCCGCACCGGAGTACAGACCGAAATTCAAGGGTGAGAACAATATGAAGATCGCAAATATCAACCGCTTTATCCAATACCTGCGAACGGCATTCGACGCCTTGCAGGTAGAGATTGCGATGGAACAAATAGAGCAGATCGCCATGGTGGTGCACAGCGCCATGGAGAGTTCCAGGCGCCGCTACCACTGCTCCGACCATGCGCTCTACATGTGCGAAGGCATGGCCCCCAGACAGGTGCTGGCCGCCGTTTTCCACGACATCGTCTATTACCAGTTGGATGACGGCTTTCCCGCGCGGGTAACACACTTGCTCAACCCGCTTGTAGGTCGCCAGGGTAACGATCTGATCCTGCGTAAGACCGCGGGTGACGATCCGGACATGCAACTGTGCCTTGAGATATTTGACTTCATCCCCGGCCAGACATTGCCGCTGTTTCGCGGCATGAATGAATTCATGAGCGCCGCAGTCGCGGTGCGCATGTTGCAACCCTTCCTGGCCCCGGCTGACCTGATCGCCGTAGTGGCTTGCATTGAAGCAACGATCCCCTTTCGCGCACCCGAACCGGATGGTCGCGACAACATCCAGGTACTTGCAGAACGGGTGCGGCAACAGGGCATCAAGCGCCTGGGATTGACAGACGGCCCCGCACTCGACGCTTTTGTGGATGCCACCATGGTGGGAGCAATCCAGATCACCAACCGCGATGTGGCCAGCTTCGCGGAGCCCAACCCGGGGCGATTCGTGTCCGGCACCTGGCTTCTGATCGAGGAATCCAATGCGCCGCTGTCGGCCGTTGGTGTCTACACCTTGCAGGACTATCGCGAAGCGCTTTCGCGCATGCACAACTTCCTCGAAAGCCTGCAGGCCCCTCGCGTCTTCCACCAATATGCCAACTTTCCATCGGCTGCCGAATATGCCGAGATGACGGCAGCAGCAGCTGCCAACATCGCATTTACCGTGGCCTTTCTGCGCCTGAAGATCCTGTCCATCGTCATCATCGAAGCCATGGCCCGCGACACCGGAGGCAACTGCCCGGTGTCCATGTTCCTGGGTGATATCCGTTCCAATGCGGGCATGCCTGAGCGGGTGGAAGACTATCTGCCGCAGGGCCCATCGCCCGCCGGGCTGGATGCGCAACTGCTGCAAATGCTGGAGAAAGGCCGACCGGAAGACGCCAGCAACGATCTGGCGGTATCCCCTCTGACTGCCTTCATCTACCGCAGCCTGGGACCGCAAGGGTGCGACGCGGCGCTGGCGGCTAGCCGACGCATGCTGATCGGCGAGATGAGTACCCGCGACTTTCTGATGACGCTGAATCCCTCCATGCTGCGCACCATCATCGATGCCTGTGCACGCATTGCCATATCGCGTAAGGACCGGCTCAACCAGTTGCGTGCAGCGCTGGCAGACGGTTAGTCCTTCAGGCCGCCAGGGCGGCAGCGGCAATGTCCAGGCTGCGCAGCCGCATGGCGGGGTCGAACACATCACAGACCAGCATCAGTTCGTCTGCCTCGGTCACTTCGGCAATTCTCTTCATATGCTGGGCCACGGTGGCCGGGCCGCCGATGACGGCCATGGCCAGAAAATCGGCAATGGCTGCGCGCTCCTGCGCGTCACGTGACTCCAGGTAACCCGCAACGGGCGGCTGCAACGCGCGTCGCTCACCCCGCACGATGCCTGAGACGCGCTGGAATATGCTGCTGGCCAGGAACTGGGCCTCGTCGTCGGTCGGTGCCGCCACCAGGGGCACGCCGACTATCACGCGCGGCTTGGGCCAATCAGCCGATGGCACGTAGCTGCTGCGGTACAACTCCAGCGCCTGCATCAGCATGCGTGGCGCAAAGTGCGAGGCAAAGGCATAAGGCAGTCCACGCGAGGCAGCCAGTTGCGCTGAAAACAGACTGGAGCCCAGCAGCCAGATTGGCACATGCGAGCCCGCACCGGGCGAAGCGACAACGCGCTGGCCCGCCACCGGCTCGCCCAGCAACTGCTGCAGCTCGGCCACTTCACGTGGAAAGTCTTCTTCGGTCTCGACGCGATTGCGGCGCAGAGCTCGCATGGTGACCTGATCGGTTCCGGGTGCACGTCCCAGGCCCAGATCTATGCGACCAGGGTACAGGGCTTCCAAAGTTCCGAAGGCTTCTGCCACTACCAGCGGCGCATGGTTGGGCAACATGATGCCGCCGGAACCTACGCGGATGCGCTCAGTCCCCGCAGCGATATGCCCCACCAGTACCGCAGTGGAGGAGCAGGCCAGACCTGGCATGTTGTGGTGCTCCGCCAGCCAGTAGCGGGTGAAGCCGAGTCGCTCGGCATGCTGTGCGGTTTGCAGGGAAATGGCAATGGCATCGGATACGCTGGAGCCCTCGCGGACGGCCACCAGATCGAGCATGGAAAGCGTGGTTTTGGACATGCGCCCATTATCTGCAGGCACTGCCTAGCATGCAGCCGCGCCAGTAATGCCCTCACTGGGGGGAAGAAGTGATGCTACTCGGCCTCAGCTGCGCTTGCTGCCGCAAACAATTCCATAGCGCTCTCGGCGACACGGCGCGTGTCGTAATAGGCATAGGCGCCAACCCCCACGGCCCCCAGGAACGGGACCAAGCGTGAAGCACCGGTCGCCAGCATCTTTTCGCTCAGGCGCTGCCCAATTCGCCGGGCAATGGCCTGTATCACTGCGCCGGATGCCTGGCGAATCAGCCAGCGCTCACCGGCCCGCACCACCAGATCGCGCACGGCCTGTGCGGCGCTGTGCTTGAACAGGCAATACAGCATGTGCTCTCGGGTCAAGGTCGCGCTCTGCCCATACACCGCGGCAATGTCGCTGACCAGTTGCGACTGGATCTTCCACACCGCCAGCAAGTCAGGCAACAGCGTCACCAATCCGAAGGGGCCTGGCGCCAAAGCCAGAGAGCCCGACGTCATGGCTGCCTTTTGTGCAGCCTGTCGCGTCAGCTCCAACGCTGCCTGCTGCGCTTGCGTCGCCGGATGCTCAGAACTGGGCGGAACCCGGCCTGCGATGTCCAGCACCAATCGCGCAAGGGTGTGAGAAATGCCGTCGCCCTCAGGCGCGGAGATGATGGATGAGCTAGTCATGTGCATGCACAGCCAGTGCACGGCTGGCCACCATATCGAGTGCGGCGCGACTCACACCCTGCTTGTCAACCCACACCTTGGGACTCAGGCTGCCGGCCAGTGACACCGCATCACCATCCCGCAACGCCAGCAGGTCCTTGCATACCTGGGCATCAAAAGCAATCACATTGACAATGACCAGGTCAGGCTGTGTCCCTTGCGCGCGCACCTTGGCCACCACGAAGATGCTGTTGCTCTTGCCCATGCGCTTCTCGGGGTCGCCCCAGATATTGCCCGCCACCAATCCTTCAATCACTTCAGCTCCTGTGCGTCAAGCAACTTGTTTGTCAGGGCACTAGCTTACCGCGATGGAGGATGGCCTGCCTTGGGTTCATCTTTCTGGGTGAGCATCACAACACTTTTGTGGATGCGCCGCGTCGCACTCCATACGCCCCACAGCACTACAGGAATCAAAGCCCCCACTGCCAACTCAGGGTTCACCGGCACGCCGCCGGCCTTGAGCGCCTTGGCACCGTATAGCAACAGACTGATCACGTAATACGAGATGGCAGCAATCGACAGTCCTTCCACCGTGGTTTGCAGATGCAGCTGCAGTTCCTGCCCACGCGTCAGCTTGGCCAGCAACTGCTGGTTCTGCAGCTCCGCCGCAATATCCACACGGGTGCGCAGCAGACTGCTGGCACGCGCCACGCGCTCGGACAGGGACGTCAGTCGCTGGGCCGTTGCCGCAACGGTTGCCATGGCAGGAGACAGGCGGCGCTGCATGAACTCGCCGATGGTCTGCATTCCCGAAAAGGGCTTTTCACGCAGCTCGACAATACGCTGCGCTACCAGAGCCTGGTAGGCACGGGTTGCAGAAAAACGGTACATATGGGTTGCGGTAGTCCGCTCCACGCGCGCAGACAAAGATACCAGCGTATCAAGCAGTTCCTGATCGGCTGCAGACTTGTTCTCCAGGCTAGTGGTGATATCCGCCAACTCGCGTTCCGATTGGTGCAGCATGGGTCCCAGCTCTTTGACCAGCGGCAATCCCCGCAATGCCATGAGGCGGTAGGTTTCCAATTCCAGCAGACGCTGGGATACGCGCCCAGCGCGCGTCTGCGAAGTGTTCTGCGGCGCAATTACCAGGATGTGCTCAAAGCCATCCGGGCGCAGCATGAAATCGGTGACAGCACAGGAGTGGCCATTGCTACCCATCAAGGAAGCCACCAAGGGATATTCGCCAAACCATTGTTGCGCCTGGACCATGGTCCCCGTCGCGTCGTTCAGATCGCCGTGCAGCATCACCAACCGGATTGCCGCGATGGTGCGCCCCGGGATGGATTGCAGCCAATGCGGTGGCAGTCTGACCAGGTCCATCAAGTCTGCACGACTGCCGTTTTCCAAAGCCAGGGACGGTGTGGGATAGACCAGCGAATAGCGGGTGAATTCACTATGGCGCTCCCACTTCAGCGTGTAACCATCGAGATGCAGGCGCATGAAGTTGCCATGCATCTGATCGGGCTCCAGGCTCTGCTGACCGGGTAGCAAACGCAGGTGTTCACACTCCTGTTCGCGGGTCACGCCTTCGTTGAATACTGCCACATACAACACCAGTGCCGGCATGGAAATACTGGCCTGTGGCCGCGCATGGACTTCGTTATGCAAGGTGCGTCGCAATGCATCTTCGACGGGGAGATAAATGGAGTCGGCGGAGGGTGTGGTTGTCATGGCAGTGTCTGTTTATGTTGGGCCAATTTACCGCAGATTGGACAGGCACTCCAATATCGGCCCGTTTGGATATTCGGCACAACCCGTCATGCCCATATGCTCAAAAAATGGGAGCATTTCACAAAACTATTAAAATAGCCCCTGCCACGCATGGCTGCTCACTGCAGGCGCGGGTATTTATATCAGTCAATTTAGGATCCATATGTCGCTGTCCAAAACCACGCTCTCGGCCATTCAGCAAGCCGGTCAGGCACTTCACCAAGCCACCGTCGTGGTCTCTGGCGCGGTCCGTGAGCAAGCTGAGCACCTTGTCACCACCGTAGCCAGTCAACCATTCCAGGCCGAAGGTGAACAGGCATTTGCCAATTTCAAGATGCTGGCGCGACTGTCACAAGACCTGCTGACACTGGAAGAACAATTGCGCGGTCTCTACGCCACTGCATCCGAACTGGCCAGCCCGGAAATGGATGTGGTTGCCACACTGCCCCGCGTATCGGCCAAGGCCCGTTTGGCCGAAGGTGCAGAAGCTGCTGAAGACGCCATCGTCAAACCCGCAGCAGCACGGCGCGCACGCAAGACCGTCAAGGCAGCAAAGACTCCAAAGACCAAGGCCCCAAAAAAGGCCGGCAGTGGCGCGCTGTCAGGCAATGACACCAAGGTCCTGCAGTATCTGCAGACAGTGCTGAACAACAGCACCTGGACAACCATTACGGGATTGGCCATTTCCCAAGGTTCCGGTCTGCCTTTGGGCTCTGTTGGAATTTCACTGAAGCGCGTGGTTGCCAGTGGCGCGGTTCTCAAGAACGGTCGCAGCGACTATAAATTGAGCGCCTGATGCCGCGCAGCCCGCAGGGCTGCCTCTCAGGGTGCAAAAACCGCCAGTTGTTGTATTGACTGGCGGTTTTTTTATGTCTGCGTGACCAGCATGGACCTCAGCGCATGCAGCGCCAGTCCCGCAATCCCGCTCGCCAGTACCACGGGAATGACACCGATCTTGTAGCGGATCAGGGCCACTGCGGCCGCCGCACCCAGGATGGCGGACATCCATTCGAATGGTCCGGCAAAGCCTTGCGGCCACAGCACATGGTAGGCAAAGAACACCGCCAGATTCACAATCACACCAACGACGGCCGCCGTGATGCCGGTAAGTGGCGCAGTGAATGTGAGATTTCCGTGCGTGGTTTCGATGAAGGGACCGCCCAGAAATATGAAGAAGAAGGACGGCAGAAAAGTGAAGAAGGTGACCACGGTCGCCGCCGCCATGCCGGACAGGAACAGGGCGTCAGGCCCCAGGACAGCCTTGCTCCAACCTCCTGCAAACCCCACGAATGAGACCACCATGATGAGCGGCCCGGGAGTGGTCTCCCCCAACGCCAGACCATCGATCATCTGGGGTGCGGTCAGCCAATGGAAGTGCTCCACCGCACCTTGGTAGACATAGGGCAGCACTGCGTAGGCACCACCAAATGTCTGAAGCGCGGCCTTGGTAAAGAACCAGGCCATCTGGGTTAGTACCGCATCCCATCCGAACAACACCGTCAAGGTACCCATGGCTGCGGCCCATATGAAAAGAAACACGGCCAGTATGAAACCCAGCCGTGTCCAGCTGAACCGTGCGTGGGCCGGTGTCGGTGTGTCGTTATCGATGACGGCGGCTCCCGCATTGACCCCTGCACTCCCGTGCCCCGCTGCCACAGTGAATCTGCCTGGAGCAAAACGTCCGCCCAGATAGCCCGCCACGCCCGCTGACAACACGATGAGGGGAAAGGGCACGCTCAACGCAAAGATGGCAACAAATGCCGCCACGGCAATGGCCCAGAGATAGCCGGTCTTCAAAGCACGCGAGCCGATACGGTAAGCAGCCGACAACACGATGGCCGTCACTGCCGGCTTGATGCCGTATAGCACACCTGCAATGGCAGGAACGTCCCCAAACGCCATGTAGACCCAGGACAGGGCCACGAGCAAGAACAGCGACGGCAATACGAAGAGCCCACCTGCAACAATGCCACCCCAGGTTCTGTGCATCAGCCAACCAATGTAGGTGGCAAGTTGCTGCGCCTCCGGCCCAGGCAACACCATGCAGTAGTTCAGGGCGTGCAAAAAACGCTTTTCGGAAATCCAGCGCCTGCGTTCCACCAGGTCCTCATGCATGATGGCAATCTGCCCGGCGGGTCCGCCAAAAGAGATCAGTCCCAATTTGAGCCAGTAGGCAAATGCCTCACGGAAGGTGGGCGCTTGAGGAGCGGGGCTTGTCGTCATGCAGAGTTCCGCAGAGCGGCATGGAAAGTTTTGCAATGCCCGCAGTGTGCCCTATTGCGCAATCACAAGGCACACCACCCGGTATGTGAGATGAATCCCCGAGCGCCCGGAAATATTCCGCCCGGTTTGGGTTATCTTGCGGGCATGCAACATATGCCCGCATGGCTGATCAACAGCTTCATCTATCTGAGCGCCGCCGTCCTGGTCGTGCCTTTGAGCAAGGTCCTGGGACTGGGCTCCATCATTGGCTACCTAGCCGCCGGGATTGCCATCGGCCCCTGGGGCCTGGGTCTGGTAACCAACGTGGAGGACATTCTGCATTTCGCCGAATTCGGCGTAGTGCTGATGCTGTTCATGGTGGGCCTGGAGCTGGAGCCGCAACGTCTGTGGTCGCTGCGACGACCCATCTTTGGCTGGGGCAGTGCGCAGGTGCTGGGCTGCGCCGTGTTGCTGGCATTGATTGCATGCGTGCTGGGTGTGCCATGGCGCATCGCGCTGGTCGGCAGCCTGGGCCTGGCCCTGTCCAGCACGGCGATTGCACTGCAGGTCATGGATGAGCGCAATCTGCTGCGCACCGGCAGCGGGCAGGCGGCGTTTTCCATTTTGTTGTTTCAGGATGTTGCGGCAATTCCCATCCTTGCGTTGCTGCCGCTTTTAGGTGCCGTGGGGCAAGCCCACGAACCGCTGTCCTTGTCGCAAACTGCCATCAAGGCCGTACAGGCGTTGGCAGTGATTGGCGGCATCATATTAGGCGGGCGGCTGTTGATGCGGCCCCTGTTCCGCTGGATTGCGCGCTCCAGAACACCGGAAATATTTACCGCCGCTTCACTGCTGCTGGTGGTTGGCATTGCCGCACTGATGCAACTGGTGGGCCTGTCCATGGCCCTGGGCGCCTTTCTGGCCGGCGTGCTGCTGGCCGAGAGCGAATACCGGCGCGAGCTGGAGACCAACATAGAGCCGTTCAAGGGTTTGCTCCTGGGCCTGTTCTTCATCGCCGTAGGCATGGGTATCGATTTTGGTGTGCTGCTGCAATCGCCCGGGCGGGTCGCTCTGATCCTGGCGGGTTTCATGGCCGTCAAGGCACTGGTTATTTGGACCCTGGCGCGAGGCATGCAACTACCTTACCAGGAGCGACCGGTATTCACGCTGCTGCTGGCACAGGGTGGCGAGTTCGCCTTTGTCGTGTTCCAGGCGGCCGCTGGCGCCAATGTGTTTTCCGATGAAACGGCTTCGCTGCTGGTCGGCACGGTCGCGGTGTCCATGTTGCTGAGCCCACTGGTGCTGGTGGCCGTGGACCGACTGGTGTTGCCGCGCTATGCGCACTGCGGTGTGCCGGTACTGGAGGAGATTTCCGAGCAACAGCAGGCGCCTGTTCTCATTGCAGGATTCGGTCGCTATGGGCAAATCGTTTCGCGTGTGCTGGTGGCAGAAGGCTTTGCCACCACCGTGCTGGACCATGACGCGGAAATGATAGAAGCGGCACGCAAGTTCGGCTACCGCGTGTTTTACGGCGATGCCACCCGCCTGGATCTGCTGCGCACCGCCGGTGCGGCAACTGCCAAGGTACTGGTCATCGCCGTCGATGACGTGGAGCAGTCCCTGGAGATCGTGGACCTGGCGCAGGCACACTTCCCGCAGCTGGAGATCGTGGCACGTGCCCGCGATGTGACCCACTGGAACAAGCTGCGCGAGCGCAAGGTCATGCGGGTGGAGCGCGAGCTGTTCGAGTCCAGCCTGGTCAGCGCACGCAGCGTGCTGGAAATCCTGGGGCGGTCCCATGAAGATGCCAGTGCCAGCGCGGTGCGCTTCAGGACCCATAACCTGGCCTTGTTTGAAAAAATGCACCCGTATTACCGTGATCAGGCCAAGATGGTGGCTGTGATCAAGGAGGGCCGGGCGCAGTTCGAGGCACAGATGGCGCAGGAACGGGCCGAGCGCAGCAACCACACGCAGAGCTGAGCTTCGTTACATTCCTTTACGCAAGATTCAGCTGGTTTTCACACCATCGTCATGGTCGGATGGCATCATCTTCATTCGTCCACACTACCCGCCAATATTGGGTTGGCCATGACTACAGTACACACTTCAAATCCATTGACTGTGGCGCTGAGCGACGCGGTCACAACGACTCCACAACCGCCTGGCGATCTGGTACCCCTGCTCGTTGCCAAGGTCTACGAAGAGGCTCCACCTGCCGTTCGCGGCAGACTGTTGGAACATTTGCTCAAGCCACTGAGCGTTCTGTCTCTGGCGGCCGTAGCCAACGGCATCTTTGCACGCATCACCTTCAGCGAAGGCTGGTCCAAATTGCAGGTGAATGCAGAGGATGCCAGATCGGTGGCTGCCGGCGACGTAGTGGCACTGGTCAACCACGTGCAGCAAGTGAGCGTGCAGGCCGTCGACGGTCTGTCCAAGATCGTGGCGACCTCTCCAGTATTGGCTGGATCCGCCGCCGCGGCACTGCTGATCACTCTGCTAAGCAAACGGGCCATGCAAAGAACGCCCATTGCGGGCAACGATTTCGACCCGATTGCCTGAGGCGGGTCGCCGCCGGCTGAGCCCTTGCCGGCTTCAGTCCAATGTCTGGCGGTAGCGCTTGAGTGCCACGACTCCGGCAGCAAGCAGAAACAGCAGCATGGGCCATAGCTCGGGCCACAGCTGACCGAAGGTGTTGCCCTTGAGCAGAATGCCGCGGACCACGCGCAGGAAGTGCGTCAGGGGCAGCAGCTCACCCACGTACTGCGCCCACTGCGGCATGGCCCGGAAGGGGAACATGAATCCCGACAGCAGCATGGACGGCAGGAAAAAGAAGAAGGTCATCTGCATGGCCTGCAACTGGTTCTTGGCGATGGTGGAGAACGTGAAGCCCACACCCAGGTTAGCCACGATGAAGACGCCGATCATGGCTAGCAGCAGCGTCTTGCTGCCTTCCATGGGGACCTCGAACAGCACAAAGGCCGCACCCAGAATCACGCCCAGCTGGATGTAACCCAACACCACATAAGGCAGTATCTTGCCCACCATGACTTCGCTGGGACGCACGGGCGTGGCCAACAGGTTTTCCATGGTGCCGCGTTCGCGCTCGCGCGTCATAGCCAGCGAAGTCAGCATCACCATGGTCATGGTGAGAATGGTGCCCACCAGACCGGGAACAATGTTGTAGCGCGACAGGCCTTCCGGGTTGTAGCGCCTGTGCACCCGCACTTCAAAGGATGCGGGGCTGCCCGCCAGCGCCTTGAGTGCTCCCGGCAGGTCATGGGCGATGGCCTGCGGCACCAAGGAATTGAGCGCCGCAATGGCGTTGCCGGATGCACTGGGGTCCGTTGCATCGGCAGACACCAGGATGGCCGGTCGCTCACCGCGCACGAGCCGGTGCGAAAAGTCGGTAGGGATGACAACCATGAACTGCACTTCTCCGGTTTCCACCAGTTCCTCTGCCACGCGCTCGCTGGTCAGCACATGGTCGATGCGGAAGTAGCCCGTGTTTTGCAACGCCGCCACCAGGCCACGCGCCATGGGCCCGCTGTCGGTGCTGACGATGACGGTGGGCAGCCCCTTGGGGTCGGTATTGATGGCATAGCCGAACAGCACCAGCTGCAGTATGGGCACGCCAACCGCCATGGCAAAGGTCAGGCGGTCGCGCATCATCTGCTGGAACTCCTTGATGAAGACCGCCATCATCCGTGCCAGACTGAAACGTGTGGGGTGTGCGGCACTCATTCGAAATTGTCCTTGACCTGCCCCACCAGGCGCACAAAGGCATCCTCCAGATTGCTGGCGCCCGAGGCCGCCACAATGGACTGTGCCGTGCCTTGGGCGAGTATGTTTCCATAAGCGATGTAGACCAGCGAATCGCAGCGCTCGGCCTCATCCATGTAATGGGTGGACACCAGCACGGTTATGCCTTGCGTCGCCAGCTGATGGATCTGATCCCAGAATTCGCGTCGTGCCTTGGGGTCTACCCCGGCAGTAGGCTCATCCAGCAACAACAGGCGCGGCTTGTGGATGAGACAGGCCGCCAGCGCCAGCCGCTGCTTCCAGCCGCCTGAGAGCGTCCCGGCCAGTTGCTGCTGGCGGGCGCTCAGACCCAGGCGCTCCAACGCGCCGTCTACCGCCTGCCTGCGGTCGGGCAATTCAAAAAGTCGCGCCACAAAGTCGAGGTTTTCGCGGATGGATAGATCGTCATACAAACCGAACTTCTGCGTCATGTAACCCACCTGGCGCTTGATCGCCGCAGCACCCCGGATCAGGTCCAACCCCAGGCAGGTACCACTGCCCGCATCGGGTGTGAGCAGGCCGCAGATCATGCGGATGGTGGTGGTCTTTCCGCTGCCGTTGGGCCCCAGGAAGCCCACGATCTTGCCGGTCTGAACCTGCAGGGCGATGCCATTGACTACCGTGCGTTTGCCATAGCGCTTGATCAGGCCGCGTACGTCGATTGCCCACGGTCCTGCACCTTCGCTGCGGTCTGCGAGCCCGCCTGAGGTGCCCATCGAGGGATCCAGTTGGGTGTTCTGCATGTTATCTGGCAGCCCCGTTTGCCTGTGTTGCCGGACGAACGTCAAGGGGCTGCCCCGGCTTGAGCCGCGACGCATCCTGTGCAGAGGGTTGCGCCTCGGCCATGAAGACCAGCTTGCTGCGCTGCGAATTGGAATAGATGACCGGCGGCGTGAACTCCGGCTGGGTGGAGATACGGCTCACCACTGCAGCAATCGGAGCACCGCAACCATCGCAGGAAAGTGAAACGCTCTGCCCGGCGTGCAAACTGGCCAGGTCCGCCTCCGGTACAAAGAAACGCGCCTTGATATTGGTCGGTGGCAACAGCGACACCACCGGCTGCCCCGCCGGTACGAACTCGCCCGGCCTGTAGAACACATCTGCAACCCAAGCTGCAACGGGCGCCTTCTGCTGCTTTTGCTGCACGCGCCACTGGTTTTGATGCAAGACTTCCCGAGCCGCCTGGGCACTGGCCTGCTGTGCCGCACGCTCCTCATTGCGGGCGGGCAGATGTACCACCTGCATGGCGGCGGCGAGTTCCTCGACGTGGGCGTGAGCCTGCTTCAGTGTGGTCGCGGCGTCTTCGGCACGTGCCTTGGACACAAAGCCCTGCGCCACCAGTTGCTGCTGGCGCTGCAGGTCGCTCGCCGCCAGGGTCTCCGCCACGCGAGCCTGTTCCAGTTGCGCCTGCGTGACGGCGACTTCTTCGCGGCGCTTGCCGGTGTCCATATCCCGCGACTGCGCCTGTGCCGCGCTGAGGCGGGACGCGGCCTCCTGCTGGGCCGCGAGTTCACTTTCCGCATCCAGCACGAACAACTGCGCGCCTTGCTCCACGGTTTGGCCGATACGCACGTCCACACTGTTGAGTTGCCCGCCCAACGGTGAAGACACGTACACATAGTCGCCCTCGGCGTAACCGGACCAGCCTGACGTCTGCCTTCCGGAGCAAGCTGTCAACGCGACAAGGGCAGTCAACGCAAGCCCGCAACCACGCGCGCACAATCGTGCAAAGTCATTGAGTCTGCTGGCTCCCAAGCGATCTGGTCGAAACATTCCTACTCCTATCTGCTAACTCCGATTCTGGCGCATGGCCCGGATTGATTCACAGCAACTTTTCCGCAGCGATTGCAAAGTGGCTTTTACAGTGGATTTTGCCGGCCTGTCATCTAATCGAATCACCACATTCCGCCTGTCGCCGCAATAGTTTCAGCACACAGTGGCGGCAGCAATCGACCTGGGTGAGAGACATATGAACAGCAAATCAAAATCCTTGCAAACTTTGAAGGTCGTGCTCGGAACGCAAGCCATGAAGGCCTTTGTGGCGGCCCCAAAAGAGTTCAACGTACTGGGTATTGTGCGCATGGGCATGGAGTTTGGCCTGCTGGCCACCACGGCGTCAGGGTCCTATGTGCGTGTCAATGGTTCCTTGGTCCGTCCGCTGGACGCCCGCGCGGTAGAAGAAGCCATTCAATTGGCGCTGACTACCGGACGCGGGGAGTCGTATGCAACTACACGCCGGCGCAACACCAATGCGGCAGAGGGCGTCACCGCTCCTGTCGTTCAGCACAAGCGCAGGCGCTACGTCGAACTTCCAGCTTTCAACACGGCACCTGCAGTCAACACGTCGATGCAGGTGGACGTGGCCTGACACGTCCCGATCGTTCGACGCATCTGCGTCACTCAGCCTGCAAACTCGATTCCGACAGGCAGCTCATTCATGGCGAGCTTGGGCGGCAAACGAAAAACCGATACAAAAGAAACCAACTCATTGGCTTGTTGCTTCAGCCCCATGGCAGCGGCGGCCATCTCCTCAACCAAGGCGGCGTTCTGCTGCGTCACCTGGTCCATTTGAGCCACGGAGTCGGTGACCTGATTCACCCCGGCGGACTGTTCGATGCTTGCCACGGTGATTTCGCCCACGATATCGGACACGCGTTGGATGGACTGCACCACGTCCCGCATGGTTTCGCCCGCACGGTCTGCCAACACCGATCCCTTCTGCACGCGATCCACGCTGGCGGTGATCAGTTCCTTGATCTCCTTTGCGGCTTCTGCGCTGCGGCCGGCCAGAGCACGCACCTCATTGGCGACGACCGCAAACCCACGGCCCTGTTCACCGGCGCGCGCCGCTTCCACCGCGGCATTCAACGCCAGGATATTGGTCTGAAAGGCAATTCCGTCAATCACGCTGGTGATTTCCGCAATCTTCTGTGACTGCTGATCGATGCCCTTCATGGTCTCGACCACTTGTTCCACAACGCCGCCTCCTTGGGACGCAACCTGCGAGGCATTGCGCGCCAGTTGATCGGCGGCGCGGGCATTGTCGGCGTTGTGACGCACCTGTGCACTGAGCTGCTCCATGGATGCCGCCGTGTTCTGCAACTCCCCTGCCTGACGTTCCGTGCGCTCGCTCAAATCCATATTGCCGTGGGATATTTCTCCCGATGCCGAGTCCACGGCTTCCGATCCCATGCGCACACGCAGCACCAGCGCTGACAGTCTGAGTTGCATTTCACGCATGGCAGCCAGCAGTTGCGCAAACTCATGCTTGCCTTTGGGGTCCAGGCTGGCACTCAGATCGCCGGAGGCAAAGGTCTTGGCTGCCCGTACGGCTTCGGCCAAGGGCCTGACTATGCTGCGAATAATCATGACAGCCACGCCCAGACTTGCAATCAAGGACACCACCAGAGTCGCAACCAGCAAATTACTGGCGTCCTGAATACGCACCTCTGCATCGGCCTGATCCTGCTCCACCAGTTTGTTGACCTTGAGCACGGTGCTATCAATGGCTGTCCGGTGAAGTTCGTATATGGCCTCCAGCTCCTGCAAGGCTTTTGCAGTGGCATCCCTGTCTTCGGCCTGCACAGCAGGTATCAGTTTGGATGCAACGGTTTCATAAAAGGCCTGTGCCGGCGTATCAGCCTGCGTGAGAAACACATCCGCCAGGTCCTCACTCAAATGGCTGGCTTTCCACTTGTTGTGCGATTCGTTGTATTCGCCATGCAGACGCGAGAGCTTTTGTATGAGCTCTTCACGCGACTTCGCATCGGGCGAAGAGCTGAGTTGCAGGACGGTCAGATAAGACTCGATGATGTAGGCTGGCGGAGGGAGAATGTCCGCTACCAGGTCCTTGTTCTTGACAATGCGCTGGAATAGCGGGCCATTGACTTGCAGTTCATTCAATGTCTTGAAGGACCAGAAGCCGAATAACGCAAAACCCAGTAGGAAGATTCCCAGCAGGATGGCGAATCGGTTGCGTATGCCCAGGTTATCAAACACGGCGAACATAGATACTCCTTTGTCTATGCATGCTGTCCGCCTTGAACCGGAACGGGACAGCACTTTTCATTCATATTGGCTGGCTGAAAATTCAACCTGCCGCCATTGAATCGAGCGGAGAACGAGGTCGCAAAAAGTGTTACGTGGCATTTACAAAACTGCGTGAACACGAATGTAAAAGCGGCTACACAGAACTTGAGCCAAAGCCTGCGCGCCTTTCCAATACGGAACGCCAAATACTGTGAGGAATGTCTATGACGAAATGCCGCATCTACGTGGAAATGGTGGACTTTGAAGAGTTCTACGACACGACCGCCATCCAGATGATCAAAGAAGCTTTGCTGAACTCCGTCACCAACCATTTCGAGCTGCGAATCTGGTCCGCCAAGTCCTTCAATGGTATGCCGTGGCCCACGCTATCCATTGTTCCCGTGGCCGAGCAAGAGGGTTGGCAACGGGTGGCGCAGCGAATCAACCAGGCGCATTGCAACAACATCGTGATTTATGGGTCAACCCTTCACGATTTCGGTTTTCCGGTGATCACCTCGCTGACCAACATCAACAACTTCGTGATCGCTCAGAAGCTGCAGGCAGAAGAGTCGGAGTTCGGTTCCGAGGTGGAACCTTTCAACGTGGTTACGCAGGCAACAGTCCCAGCGGCGACTCCTGCCGGTCAATGACCGCCGCCTAGCCGACGGTGCCCGGCTGCTGAATATGCTGCTAAGGCTGCAGCACCAGGCTACTCACGGCTTGACGAATTTCAGCGTCATGCGGTCACTTTCCCCAATAGCCTGATATTTGTCCCTGTCCACATCCTTGTTCGCATAGGTTGGTGGCAAGGCCCAGACACCACCGACATGGTCTGCCGTATCCTTGGAATTGGCATTGATCTCCGAACTGGCCTCCAGACGGAATCCGACTTCCTGTGCCAGCTGGACCACGTAATCCTGGTGCACATAGCCGCTGCTGCTGGTGGCATCCTGAATGGCTGCGGCGGGCAAACGATGCTCCACTACCCCCAGCACCCCACCTTTCTTGAGCGCGCGATAGGCGCTGGCAAATACCGCACGCACGCCCGCGTCGCCATCGCTCATCCAGTTGTGCACATTGCGGAATGTCAGTACCAGATCGGCGCTGGCGGACGCTGCATAGTCCAGCTTGTCTGGTGGTGCAAACACACCCAGTTTGACTCGGTCGTACAACGCCGGCTGGGTCGCCAGCTTGGCCTTGAGCCGCTCCAGACCCTTGACCGTTTCCGGTTTGGTTGAGAGCGGATCATCGGCCGCCAGAATCAACTGACCCTTTTCGCGCAGATAAGGCGCCAGGATTTCCGTGTACCAGCCCCCACCGGGGCTGATTTCAACCACGGTACTGTCTGGGCGCAAACCAAAGAAGGTCAGCGTTTCATAGGGGTGACGCCAGCCGTCGCGTGCGGCAAAAGCCGGTGTGCGCAGCGGGCTGGCTATGGCCTGGCGAAGTGCTTCATCGGCGTGCGCCCATCCCAGCAGGCCCAAGGCCAACAATCCCGTCATCAACCATTTTTTCATTGCAATCCCTTTGGAGTTCCTTGCTGCTCGGGTCAATATGCCAGCCACTATAGGGCTTGATGCATTTCCGCCGTGCAGGGCTGGTCAATGCACGCCACACGCTCGCCCCAGCACCTTGAGTGCCGCGGCCAGAATGGTCGCATCATGGTGCCCATAGTTCAGGCGCAGGTGGTGCGAAAAACGCCGATCGGCTGAAAACAAATGCCCTGGTGCCACACTGATGCCCTCTGCCAGAGCGGCACGGTGCAGCGCCAGGGCATCTGCCGTTTGCGGCAACTCCCCCCACAGAAAGTAGCCACCCTGCGGTCGCGTCACCCGCGTGCCTTTGGGGAAATACCGGGCGATGGTGCGCAATGCCATGCTGGCGTTTTCCTCCAGGCGCAACCGCATCTGGCGCAAGTGCCGGTCAAAACCTCCCGTCTGCAGGTAAGACGCCAGGGCCAGCTGGGACGGAATCGCCGACGACAGGCTGGTCATCAGCTTCAACCGTTGCACCTGCTCGGCATAGCGCCCGGCGGCCACCCACCCCACGCGGTAGCCCGGCGCCAGGCTCTTGGAGAAGGAGCTGCAATGCAGCACCAGCCCCTGCGTGTCAAAGGCCTTGGCAGGTGATGGCCGCGAGAGGCCGAAGTACAGCTCGCCATACACGTCGTCTTCGATCAGCGGAACCTGGTGGCGGGCCAACAGCGCTACCAGACTGCGCTTGTTTTCCACCGGCATCAGACTGCCCAGCGGGTTCTGGAAGTTGGGCATCAGCCAGCAGGCCTTGACCGGATGCTGTTCGAGCACTGTCGCGAGAGACTGCAGGTCCACCCCGTGGCGCGGATGCGTTGCCACCTCCACCGCACGCAGCTGCAGCCGCTCCAGCGCCTGCAAGGCCGCATAGAAGGTGGGCGACTCCACCACCACCACATCACCCGGCTGGGTGACGGCCTGCAGGCACAGGTTCAGGGCTTCCATGGCGCCGTTGGTGATGACCAGCTCCGACGCGTCCACCCGGGTGCCCGCCACGGTGTATCGCAGGGCAATCTGGCGGCGCAACTGCTCATCACCCATGGTCAGGTTTTCGGTCAACCGCTCGGGCGCCAGCTGACGCATCGCCGGGGTCAGTCCCTTGGCCAGCTTGTCCAGCGGAAACAGATGGGCGGAAGGAAAGGCCGAGCCCAGCGGCACCAGCTCGGTGTTGCGGGTGGAGCCCAGCACATCGAACACCAGGTCGCTGATATCCACGGCAGTGGACTGCGGCACGGTCGGTGCGGTGGCGGGTTCCGGCGTGCGCACGCGGCTCTGGGCATTGACGTAATAGCCGGAACGCGGGCGGCACTGGATCAGGCCACGCGCTTCCAGCAGGCTGTAGGCCTCGAACACGGTGGACGGGCTGACCTTGCGCTGGCTGCGGGCCTGGCGCACGGACGGCAGGCGCGCACCTGGCAACAGCACCTGGTTGCGAATCAGGTCGGCAATCTCGTCGGCATAGCGTTCATACAGCTTCATGGTCGAACTGATACGGTATTTTTTCTGAGATCTGCATCTTACCCATCAGTTCAAGGCGCGGCATAGTCGGTGCAACGACCAGGATTGCACCATGCCATCGTCCACCACCGCCCGACCCTACGCCGAAATCAAGATCTACACCCGCTCTTCCAGCGGCCGTTTTGCCCGCCTGCGCTGGCTCATGGTGTGGCTCACGCAGCTGGTGTTCTACGCCACGCCCTGGCTGCTGTGGAACGGGCGCCAAGCGGTGCTGTTCGACCTGGATGCCAGGCGCTTCTACCTCTTCAACCTGGTGCTGTATCCGCAGGATTTCATCTACCTGACCCTGCTGCTGATCATCTCGGCGCTGGGCCTGTTTTTCGTGACCACGCTGGCGGGCCGCATCTGGTGCGGTTTTGCCTGCCCGCAGACGGTGTACACCAAGCTCTTCATGTGGCTGGAGCAGCAGTTCGAAGGCGACCGCAGTGCCCGCATGCGACTGGACGCATCGCCTTGGTCGCTTGCCAAACTGGCCCGCAAGGCGGGCACGCAGGTGAGCTGGATCACCCTGAGCCTGTGGACCGGCTTCACCTTTGTGGCCTATTTCACGCCGGCACGCACGCTGGCCATTGAGGCACTGCAGGCCGGCTGGGGGCCGTGGGAAACTTTTTGGGTCGGCTTCTATGGCCTGGCAACCTACGGCAATGCCGGTTACCTGCGCGAACAGGTCTGCAAGCATATGTGCCCCTATGCGCGCTTCCAGAGCGCCATGTTTGACCGGGACACACTCATCATCGGCTACGACAGCCGCCGCGGCGAACCCCGTGGCTCCCGGGCACGTGGCACCGAGGCACAGGCGAAGGGTCTGGGCGATTGCATCAACTGCACGATGTGCGTGCAGGTCTGCCCTACGGGCATCGACATCCGCGACGGGCTGCAGAGCAACTGCATTGGTTGCGCGGCCTGCATCGACGCCTGCGACGACGTGATGGACAAGATCGGTGCCCCCCGCGGCCTGGTGCGCTATGCCACGCAGAACGCCATGGACTCAAACCGAACCGGGCTGCCCTGGGTGCACCACCTGCGCCGGCCGCGTGTGCTGGTGTACGGCGGCCTGTTGCAGGCACTCGTCCTGGGCCTGGTTGCCGGCCTGGCCGTGCACAACCCGCTGCGCGTCAACGTCATCCGTGACCGTGGCGTGATGGCCCGCATGGTGGAGCAAGGCGCCATTGAAAACGTCTACCGGCTGCAGGTCATGCATGCGCTGGAGCATGCCCAGCGCTACCGCATCAGCGTCTCCAGTGATCAAGTCGACGGCCTTGGCACTGTGGGCCCGGCGGAGCTGGAGCTGGCCTCCACCGAAGAGCGCACGCTGCCGATTGCCGTACGGTTGCCGGCGGCGCAGGCCGAAGCCCTCGCGGGGCAGAGCATTGCCATCCAGTTTCACATCCGCCCCGTGGGTGACGCGGACGTAGCGACAGAAGTATCCGAGCGCAGCAGGTTTCTAGTGCCGCGCTGAACGGCGCTAACGCAGGTTGCTCAAGTCAAATTCTGCGTTGCGCAAGTCGTCACGCCTTCTGTGCAGGCGCCGGTCGGTTTCTGCCAGCTCGTTGCGGATGTTCTGGCGCTGGCTGTCGATGTCCTTGTGGATCTTGCTGCGCTCGGCGTCGGACCCAGCGCCGCGCAGCCGTTCGTCTTCGCTGCGGTTGATGTCACGCAGTTGGCGCTCCAGCGACTCGGTGCGATCGTCCAGGTTCTTGACTTCATTGCGCAAGGCATACACCGCGTGGGCCACCTGGTAGCGCTGCTGGAACACCACGTCGATGGCCGGAGGACAGACACCCGCGTAGCTGCCGCCGCTCAAGCCCAGCGGCACGGCGTTTTCGATGCGGCAGTAACTCTGCAGGCCCAGGTCGCGGCCCTGACTGTAGGCCTGCGTATCCACCACCACATTCACCTTGGCACAGTCCTCCAAACGGTCGCCCAGCACCGACAGCGGCGCGCCCCGAAGTCCATCGCGCTGGCCCACCTCATTCCAGCGCGCCAGCTTGCATTCCTCGGGCGACATGGTGGCGCACGACACCTGCAGCACCACCCATCCCGCCACCACCAACCGCTTGCCCACTCTCAAGAACATTGCAACCGCTCCCCACCAGTTATTGCTGCCACTGCCGCACTCTACACCGCAGTGCTGCATTGTCACTAAGCGCAGAACAAACCCGGCTGAATATCTGAAAAGGTAATTACGAACTGCAGATTTGGTCGTTCCCAGCGGAGCACGCCCCTTCCAGAATGCAGACATCTCTCCAGGCGCTGTCAGCCATTTGCGGCGTCTGGCACATTGCACATGATTGAACTCGACTCCATTACCCAGACCTACCATGGCCGCCAAGGCCCGGTCGAGGCGCTGCGCAACATCACCCTGCACGTGCCGCGCGGCAGCATCACTGGAATCATCGGACGCAGTGGCGCGGGCAAGAGCTCCCTGATACGCACCATCAACCTACTCAACCGTCCCCAGAGCGGACGCGTGGTGGTGGACGGCCAGGACCTGACGACACTGGATGCCCAGGCCCTGCGCCTGGCGCGCCAGAACATCGGCATGGTGTTCCAGCACTTCAACTTGCTGTCCTCACGCACCGTGCTGGACAACGTGGCCCTGCCACTCGAACTGCAAGGCATGCGCCGCGCGCACATCGTGCAGCGGGTGGAACCCCTCTTGGAGCTGGTGGGCTTGCACGGCCAGCGCGACCGCTACCCGGCACAGATCAGCGGCGGCCAGAAGCAGCGCGTCGGCATTGCCCGCGCACTCGCCAGCAACCCTCAAGTGCTGCTGTCTGACGAAGCCACCTCTTCGCTCGACCCGGAGACCACGCGCTCCATCCTGGCATTGTTTCGCGAGATCCGGCGTGAGCTGAACCTCACCATCGTGCTGATCACCCACGAGATGCAGGTCATCAAGCAGGTGGCCGATGCGGTCGCGGTGCTGGATGCCGGGCGCATTGTTGAAGAAGGGCCCACGCTGCAGGTATTCAGCCGCCCGGCCCATGCCATCACCCGCAGCCTGCTTGATGACGTGGTGCCGCAGGCCCTGCCGGAGTCGGTGCTGGAGCGCGTGCGCGCGCTGCTGGGTGCGGCGCATGCGCCCTCCGCCAGCCTGCTGCGCCTGGTGTTTGCCGGTGCGGAATCCGACCAACCACTGCTTTCAGATGTGATCCGCCGCTTCGGCCTGGACCTGAACGTGCTGCACGGCCAGATCGATGAGGTGCAGGGTCAGCCCTTTGGCACGCTGGCTGTGCTGGCACGGGGCGCATCGGGTTCGGTCAGTGCCGCCATTGCCCACTTGCGCGGCGCCGGCGTGCTGGTGCAGGAGGTGTCGCATGCTTGAGACCTTCAGCACCGAGCTGCTCACCCTGTTTGCCTCCTCGCTGTGGGAGACCGCCGTGATGGTGGGCATCTCCGGCGTAGTGGGTTCGCTCATCGGCATTCCGCTGGGCGTGTATCTGCACCTGACCAACCCAGGCGCATTGCTGCAAAACCCGGCGGTGAACCGCGTGGTGGGAACCATCGTCAATGCCATACGCTCCACGCCCTTCATCATCCTGCTGGTGGCGGTGATACCGCTCACGCGCTTCATCACGGGCTCTTCCATCGGCACGGCTGCTGCCGTGGTGCCGCTCACCCTGGCCGCAGCGCCCTTTGTGGCGCGGCTGGTGGAGTCGGCGCTGCGCGAAGTGGACCATGGTTTGGTGGAAGCCGCGCAGGCCATGGGCGCCAGCACCCGGCAGATCATCTTCAAGGTGCTGCTGCCCGAAGCGGCCCCGGGCATTGTGGCGGCCATCACCATCACCCTGGTCAGCCTGACCGGCTACTCGGCCATGGCCGGTGCCATTGGCGGCGGTGGCCTGGGCGACCTGGGCATCCGCTACGGCTACCAGCGCTTTCTGCCCGAAGTGATGTTGGCCGTGGTGCTGGTACTCATTCTTTTCGTACAGGCGCTGCAGAGCGCAGGTGACCGGCTGGTGCGCAGCCTCAGCCACAAGTAGATTTTTTTCACGGAGTTTTCATGAACAAGCGTTTTCTTTTGAAGTCAGTTGCAACCGCCGTCGTGGCTGCCGCCTTGCTGCCGGTGTGGGCGCAGGACAAGCCCCTCAAGATCGGTGTGACGGCGGGACCGCACGCGCAGATTTTTGAACAGGTGAAAAAGATTCTGGAAAAGGACGGTCTGAAGATCCAGATCGTGGAGTTCACCGACTACATCCAGCCCAATGCCGCCCTGGCCGCAGGTGACCTGGATGCCAACAGCTACCAGCACAAGCCATTCCTGGACCAGCAGATCAAGGACCGCGGCTACAGGTTTGTGAACGTGGGCTACACCGTCAACTTCCCCATCGGCCTGTACTCCAAGAAGGTCAAGAGCCTGGCTGAATTGAAGGAAGGTGCCCGCTTCGGCATTCCCAATGACCCCACCAACGGTGGCCGCGTGCTGCTGGTGCTGCAGGACAAGGGCCTCATCAAGGTCAAGCCCGAAGCAGGCCTCAAGGCCACGCCCCTGGACGCGATTGAAAACCCCAAGAAGCTCAAGTTCGTAGAACTTGACGCTGCCCAGCTGCCGCGTTCGTTGGATGACCTGGATGCAGCGGCCATCAACACCAACTACGCCCTGTCGGCCGGTCTGCAACCCGGTCGCGATGCCATCGCGCAGGAAAGCCCCAAGAGCCCCTATGTGAACCTGATCGCTGTGCGCGAACAGGACAAGGACAAGCCCTGGGTCGCAAAGATCGTGAAGGCCTACCAGTCCGAGGAAATCCGCAAGTATCTGCAGACCGAGTTCAAGGGCGCCGTCCTGGCCGGTTTCTGAAATTCGTCAACATCACCTGGGCCCACCACCATGACACAACTTCAAGCGCTTCCAGATGCTGCGTTGAAGCAGCTCTTCACCAACGCCCGCACGGTCAACGGATTCCAGCCCGTGCCCGTATCGGACGAAACTCTGCACGCGCTGTACGACCTGCTCAAATGGGGACCCACCGCCTTCAACGCACAGCCCGCACGCTATGTGTTCGTGCGAAGCGCCGAGGCCAAGGAGCGGCTCAAGCCTGCGCTGTCGTCCGGCAATGTGGCGCAGACGCTGGCAGCCTCAGTGACCGTGATCGTGGCGCAGGACAAGCGCTTCTACGAGAACTTGCCCACCCAGTTTCCGGCCTACAACGCCAAGCCGCTGTTCGAGGCAAATGCGGCACTGGCCGAACAGACTGCGTTTCGCAACAGCAGTCTGCAAGGCGCCTACCTGATACTGGCCGCACGCGCGCTCGGGCTGGAGGCCGGCCCGCAGTCGGGCTTCAATGCCGAACTGGTCAACAAGGAATTCTTCCCCGACGGTCGCTATGCAGCCAACTTCCTGGTCAATCTGGGCGTGTCTGACCCCAAGGGGATACGACCGCGCAACCTGCGGCTTGGTTTTGAAGAGGTGGCGCAGATTCTGTAGTGCGTTCCATAGTGATCCTGGCCGACTTCTTACCGCTTTCTTAAGGCTCCGCAATGAACAGTGAAGTTCCAGGCGCTTGTGGTCGATAGAAAGGCATCAACCACAAAGGATCTCCATGACCGCAATTTCCGGCGTAGCCGCATCACCCATTCCCCAAACACCTGCGCGCGTAGGCGGAACGGACTCGGATGGTGACAAAGACGGCAGCAAGAGCGCTGCCGCCAATGCTCCAGCCGCGCCTGCACCGGCAGTGAGCAAACCCACCGACACCCTGGGCAACAACGTCAACACCTTCGCCTGAGCGAGGCTGCCTCACCCCGGTTGCCGCTCAAGTCATTCGGCGGCCGGGGCGGCAAACCATTTGTCGGCACTGGCGCCGAACAGCATAATCAGGCTCCATGCCTCCAGAGGCAGCGTGAAGGAAGTCACCAGCACATCCAGATCGGATGCGCCATCCAGGCCAAAGGCCAGCAGCAGTGCCACTTCACAGGCGACCAGCACCGAGTAGACGATGCGCGCCCAGTTTCGTCCGCTGGCGATCATGAGATTCACCACACCGTAGACCGCCAGCATGACACCATTGAACAGCAGGGTATCGCCAGTAAGGCCGTCATTGCCCAACAGGGTCGTCAGAGCGTCCACGGCTATGCTGACCCAGATCAGCAGGACTGCCAATTGGACACTGCGCGGCTTCTCGGCACTGGTGACGTTTTGCATAGCCGTGCAGTTTGCCTGAGCTACCGGTGGCTTCCAACGGGTTTGCAGACCTTTACCTTCCATTTGCAAAGGCCATCGGAACTGCTGTGGTTCTATAGACAGGCGTCGAGATGCGGGCCCTGGCACTGCACCAACAGTTCATTGGCCTGATTCAACTGCATGGTCGACAACCTGCGCGCAGCGATATCGCGATTGGTTAGCGCAACCGAATCGCCGGACCCCGCTGCCTTCGAGAACCACACGTATGCTTTGCCGTCGTCCTGCGGCACACCCCGGCCTTTGGCATAAGCCACACCCAGGTTGATCTGAGCCTGCGCATCACCGCCGACGGCCGCCATCTTGAGCCAGCGCACCGATTCCCGTGCATCTGCCTTGACCCCCTGCCCGCTGGCATAGAGCAGGCTCAGCTGGAACGCTGCAGATGCATTGCCGGCAGCAGCGAGTTGCCTGAACTGTTGGGCCGCTGCCGCGTAATCGCCGCTGCTGCGTACCTGCAGGGCGTCGGCCAAGGCGTCGGCGCGGCCGACGCCGCACACTGTGCACCACAGGACTGCAGCCAGTATCAGGCGCAAGCGCAATGCAGAAGCCATCATGGTCCTAAACCTGCTGGCGATGCGACTGCATCAACGCTTGAGGGCCAATACCAGCACGCCGCCTGCCACCATCGCAATGCCGGACCACTCCCTCAGCGAGGGACGCTCGCCCAGAAAGGCAAAGGCAAACAAGG
The DNA here is from genome assembly GCF_038784515.1 of Rhodoferax sp. GW822-FHT02A01. Lineage (NCBI taxonomy): Bacteria > Pseudomonadati > Pseudomonadota > Betaproteobacteria > Burkholderiales > Comamonadaceae > Rhodoferax > Rhodoferax sp. GW822-FHT02A01. The sequence continues at coordinate 2,245,579 of NZ_CP152376.1, read as the reverse complement.
CAACCAGAACCAGACTGAGCTTGTCCACCGGCGCAACCTTGGAGGCCTCACCCACCTGCAAGGCGCGGAAATAGCAAACCCACGATGCACCGGTCGCCAGACCGGAGAGTCCGAGAAAGAGCCAGGTGCGTGCAGGCAGCTCGAACGGGTTGGACCATTTTCCCGTGGACCACACAAAGGCACTGAGCACCACGATGATGATGCCGGTACGCACCAGCGTAGCCAGATCCGAATCCACACCCTGTATGCCGATCTTGGCAAAGATGGCAGTCAGCGCAGCAAAGACGGCGGAGAGGACTGCCCAGAAAAACCAGGGTGAGGAATTGGTCATGTGCGGCCTTTACAAATTGGCCAATGGTATTTCAGCAGCGGACTCGTCCGCATGCAAGGCGCGGATCAGGGCATCCAGATCCTTGTCCAGGCGTTTGAGAATGGCGGGGTCCAGTTCTTCGAGTGCGGTTGGCAATACGCCGGAAAACGGCCCCTGCACCTTGGCAAGCAGCTTGCGGCCTGAGGGCAACAGCTTGATGCACACACTGCGCCTGTCTTCCAGTGATTTGTCCACGGCAATCAGGTCTTTTTTCTGCAGCGCCTTCACCAGATTGCTGGCAGTGGATTGGTGGATGTCCATGGCCTCTGCAATGTCGCCCATGCCGATGCCGGGATGGTCCGCAATGATGCTCAATGCCCAGACCTGGGCTCCGCCCAATCCCACCTCTTTTTCCAGTTGCCGAAAATGGGTTCGCACGGCGTTGAAAATCACGCGGAAGCGTCGCACCACCTTGGCAGGGGTGACCTCTTCACGCGTGACCTTCTTCACCGCCACAAGCGGTGCCACCTGTGGCCTACTTGGTGGGATAGACCAGATCGACGCGGCGGTTCTGCGCCCAGGAAGCTTCGTCATGGCCCAGGGCCTGGGGCTTTTCACGGCCCCAGCTCACGGCTTCCATCTGCGCATCCGTGGCGCCATAGACCTTCAATGCGGTCACCACGGCTGCGGCGCGTTTCTGCCCCAGCGCCAGGTTGTATTCGGAACTGCCACGTTCGTCGGCATTGCCTTCAACGCGGATGTAGACCTTGGGGCTGCCTGCCAGGAACTTGCCATGGAGTTCGAGCTGGCGGCTGTATTCGGGCTTGACCGAGAAGTCGTCAAAGTCGAAATAGAAACTGCGGTCCTTGGCCAGGGCGTTGCTGGGGTCCAGATAGGGGGGCACCACCACGGAGGCCACCGTCGATGCCGCCACGGGCTCAGCCTTGGAGGCAACCGGTGCCTGAGGCTGCGTTGTCACTGCGGGTGGCGGGCTCGCCGGCTCAACCTTGGCGATGGGAGTGGAGCTGCAGGCGGCCAGCAAAACGGTGACCGAAGCTGCGAGTGCAAATGAGCGGAAGTGATTCATGCGGATTCTCCTGAAAAGGCCTTCTCACGCCAACAAACAGCGAAACACTGGTGGTGGAGCGGGTCAAGCCAATTATATTTGAACAAATGTAAATTGCGTGACAACATGGATCAAGCGCACGCAAATCCCCCTACAAAGCCTGGGTAGACCGTCTCGTTCTGTTACAAAAGGGCAATCCCCTTCTCCCGTACGTTCATCTGGACACCGCATGGATCACAACATTTCACTGATCACCACACTGACTGCGGGCTTTTGCGTTGCCCTGGCGCTGGGCTATGTGGCTGAGCGCATCAAGGTACCTGCACTGGTGGGTTACCTGGTGGCCGGCGTGGTCATTGGTCCGGCAACGCCGGGGTTTGTGGCCGATGTGCAGATTGCCTCGCAACTTTCGGAGATCGGCATCATGCTGCTGATGTTCGGTGTGGGCCTGCATTTCGCGCCGGACGACCTGCTGGCGGTCAAACGCATCGCCATCCCCGGCGCCATCATCCAGATGTCGGTCACCACGGCGCTGGGATTGGCCATGGCCTGGTACTGGAACTGGAGCGTGGGCGGCGCGCTGATATTCGGACTGTCACTGGCCTGTGCCAGCACAGTGGTGTTGCTCAAGTCGCTGGAGGCGCGCGGTCAGATGAACACCATGAGCGGGCGCATTGCCATGGGCTGGCTGGTGGTGCAGGACCTGGCCACCGTCATGGTGCTGGTGCTGCTGCCGCCCCTGGCCACGGCGCTAGGGGGCCCGGCCGCTGTGGCTGGCCCCATCAAGCCCTTGTGGGTGACGATTGGCCAGACCCTGCTGCAGGTCTCAGCCTTCATCGCCCTGATGCTGATCGTGGGGCGGCGTTTGCTGCCCTGGCTGTTTGTGCTGGTGGCCCGCACGGGATCGCGGGAACTCTTCACGCTCTCGGTCATTGCCACGGTCATTGGCATTGCCTACGGTGCGTCGGCACTGTTCAGCGTGTCGTTTGCCCTGGGGGCCTTCTTTGCCGGATCGGTCATGCGCGAATCCGAGTTCAGCCACCGCGCAGCCGAAGAGTCACTGCCATTGCGTGACGCATTCTCGGTGCTGTTCTTCGTGTCGGTGGGTATGCTGGTGAATCCGCTGATCCTGGTGCAGGAGCCGCTGCGGGTACTGGGCGTGGTGGCCATTGTCATTTTGAGCAATGCACTGATGACGCTGGGGCTGGTGCTGGTCTTTCGCTATCCGCTGAACACGGCGCTGACCATCGCCGCAGGACTGGGCCAGATCGGCGAGTTCTCCATCATCCTGGCAACGCTGGGGCTGTCGCTGGGCTTGCTGCCACCCGAGGGCATGAGCCTGATCCTGGCGGGTGTGGTGATCTCCATTGCATTGAACTCCTTCCTGTTCCGCGCGGTGGAACCCTTGCGCACCTGGGTGCTGGCCAAGTCCGATCTGGCGCGCAGACTGGAGCAGCGCCAGGACCCGTATGCCGAGCTGCCCGTGAGCACCGAACGCAAGTACCTGGAAGGTCAGGTCGTATTGGTCGGCTTTGGCCGCGTGGGCAAGCGCATTGCCAAAGCGCTGGAGGCCAACGGCATCCCCTATGTGGTGGCCGAGCAGAGCCGTGAGCTGGTGGAAGACTTGCGCAAGAGCGGTGTGGCAGCCGTTTCCGGCAATGCATCGGAGCCCGACGTGCTGATACAGGCCCACATTGCCAAGGCCGCCATGCTGGTGATTGCCACACCCGACGCACTGCATGTGCGCAAGATGGCCGAGACGGCCCGGCTGCTCAATCCGGGCATTGAAATCGTGGTGCGCACCCACAGCGAAGAAGAGTCCCTGCTGCTCCACAAGGAGGACGTGGGCACGGTCTTCTTTGGCGAAGAGGAGCTGGCCCGGGGCATGACCAGCCACGTGCTAGACCGCTTCCACGCAAGCCCGGTCCACTAGGCTCGGCGCTTGGCGTTTTTACGCTTTTTTTACGCCCACCTCGCCAATCTGAACAGCAGTTTTACGCCGCAAAAAACATACTGACTCCATCTTTTTGGAGAGAACGTATGGACGCACTGTTTGTTGCTGGAGGTCTGGCGCTGTGGCTTGCCATGGTGCTGATGGCCTGGGGTCTGAAGAAACTGGAAAAACCGGGGAGTGCACGACCATGAACACCTTGCACGTCCTATATGGAGCCGGCGGCATGTGCGCGCTGCTGCTCCTGGTGTATCTGGTCTATGCGCTGTTTTGTGCGGAGGACTTCTGATGACTGCCTCTGCCTGGGGCCTGCTGGCCCTCTACCTTGTCGTACTGCTTGCCCTGGCCTGGCCATTGGGCATGTGGATCGCGCGTATCAGTTCCGGCCGTCTGCCACGCTGGATGCATGCGCTGGAAGCACCGCTCTACCGCCTGGCTGGCACATCGCCAGAGCAGACCATGAAGTGGCTGCAATACGCACTGGCGCTGCTGGCCTTCAACGCCCTGGGTGCGCTGGCCGTGTATGCCCTGCAACGCCTGCAGGCGGTACTGCCGTTGAACCCGGCTGGCATGGCGGCAGTGTCGCCGGACTCCGCCTTCAACACCGCCGTCAGCTTTGTGTCCAACACCAACTGGCAAGGCTACAGCGGTGAATCCACCATGAGCTATCTCACGCAGATGCTGGCCCTGGCCGTGCAGAACTTCTTCTCTGCGGCCACCGGCATTGCCGTGGTGTTTGCCCTGGTGCGCGGCTTTGCTGCACGCTCCAGCGCGGCCATCGGCAACTTCTGGGTGGACATTACCCGCGTCACCTTGTGGTTGCTGCTGCCGCTGTCGTTCGTGTTTGCCATCTTCCTGGTCGGCCAGGGCGTGATCCAGAACTTTGACGGCTACAAGGACGTGACCACCCTGGAAGTGACCAAGTTCCAGCAACCCAAGGTGGACGCTGCCGGTCAGCCGGTGCTCGATGCCAAGGGCGTAGCCGTGATGGAAGATGCAGAGACGGACAAGCAGACCCTGCCCATGGGACCCGTGGCCTCGCAGGAAGCCATCAAGATGCTGGGCACCAATGGCGGCGGCTTCTTCAATGCCAACTCGGCTCACCCCTATGAGAACCCCACGGCGCTGAGCAACTTCGTGCAGATGCTGTCGATCTTCCTGATCCCGGCGGCACTGTGCTTCTCCTTTGGCATCGAAGTGGGTGACAAGCGCCAAGGCTGGGCCGTGCTGGCCGCCATGACCCTCATGTTCGTGGTAGCGGTGATTGCCATCATGCCGGCGGAGCAGACCGGCAACCCCTTGCTCACACCCTTGGGTGTGGACCAGGGCGCCAGCGCCCTGCAATCCGGCGGCAACATGGAAGGCAAGGAAACCCGCTTTGGCATCAACGCAACCAGCCTGTTTGCCGTGATCACCACGGCCGCCAGCTGTGGTGCCGTCAACGGCATGCACGACTCGCTCACCCCGCTGGGCGGCATGGTGCCCATGGTGATGATGCAGCTGGGTGAAGTGGTGTTCGGTGGCGTGGGCACCGGCCTGTACGGCATGCTGGTGTTTGCCATCCTGGCCGTCTTCATTGCCGGCCTGATGATTGGCCGCACACCCGAATACCTGGGCAAGAAAATCGAGTCGCACGAGATGAAGCTCACCTCGGTGGCCATCCTGGTGACACCGATTCTGGTGCTGGTGGGTACGGCCATTGCCGTCATGGCCGATGCGGGCAAGGCCGGCATTGCCAACCCCGGTGCGCACGGCTTCTCGGAGATCCTGTATGCCTTTACCTCCGCCGCCAACAACAACGGCAGCGCCTTTGCCGGTCTGTCCGCCAACACACCGTTCTACAACGTGCTGCTGGGCCTGCTGATGTGGTTGGGCCGCTTTGGCGTGATCGTTCCGGTGCTGGCCATTGCCGGTGCATTGGCCGCCAAAAAGCGCCTGCCGGTGACGGCTGGCACGCTGCCTACCCATGGCCCGCTGTTTGTGGTGCTGCTGATTGGCACGGTGCTGCTGGTGGGGCTGCTGAACTACGTGCCGGCACTGGCGCTGGGGCCCATGGTGGAGCACCTGATGCTCTGGCCCGCGCATTGAGCGTAGCCCCCCAAGTGAAAGCACTTTTCGAGAAACCCATCATGAATACCCGCTCTTCCCTGACCATTCTGGACCCGGCCCTGGTGGGCCCGGCCATCAAGGCCTCATTTACCAAACTGAGCCCTGCCGTGCAGTGGCGCAACCCGGTGATGTTTGTCGTCTACATCGGCAGCATCCTCACCACCCTGCTGGGCCTGCAGGCGCTGCAAGGCCACGGTGAGGCACCGGCCTGGTTCATCCTCAGCATTGCCGTCTGGCTGTGGTTTACCGTGCTGTTTGCCAACTTCGCCGAAGCCATTGCAGAAGGCCGTAGCAAGGCCCAAGCCGAGTCGCTGCGCAGCCTCAAGCAAAGCACCTGGGCCAAGAAGCTGAAGGAACCGGTGCACGGTTCCACGTGGCTGCCTGAAAAAGCAGAAAACCTGCGCAAGGGCGATGTGGTGCTGGTGGAAGCCACCGAGATCATTCCCGTGGATGGCGAAGTCATCCAGGGCGTGGCCACGGTGGATGAGAGTGCCATCACCGGCGAATCCGCCCCCGTGGTGCGAGAGTCCGGTGGCGACTTTGCCTCGGTCACCGGCGGCACCCGTGTGCTGTCGGACTGGCTGGTGGTGCGCATTGGCGTGAACCCCGGCGAGTCGTTCCTGGACCGCATGATCAGCATGGTCGAAGGCGCCAAGCGCCAGAAAACGCCCAATGAAATCGCGCTCACCATCTTGCTGATCGCGCTGACCATTGTGTTCCTAGTGGTGACGGTCACGCTGCTGCCCTACTCGCTGTTCAGCGTGGAAGCCATGCAGTCCGGCACGGCGGTGAGCATCACCGCATTGGTGGCGCTGCTGGTGTGCCTGATACCCACCACCATTGGCGGCCTCTTGTCCGCCGTGGGTGTGGCCGGCATGAGCCGCATGATGCAGGCCAATGTGATTGCCACCTCGGGCCGTGCGGTGGAGGCTGCTGGCGACGTGGACGTGCTGCTGCTGGACAAGACCGGCACCATCACCCATGGCAACCGCCAGGCTTCCAAGTTCATCCCGGCACCCGGCGTGACGCTGCAGCAACTGGCCATCTGCGCCGCGCAGTCGTCCGTTGCCGACGAAACCCCGGAAGGCCGCAGCATTGTGCTTCTGGCACAGCGCACGGTGAAGGTGCCTGACCTGTCCGGCGCAGTGATTGATGTGCCCTTCACTGCCCAGACCCGCATGAGCGGCGTGGACGCTACACAGCCCGACGGCAGCACCCGCGTGCTGCGCAAGGGCGCGGTGGATGCGGTGCGCAAATACCTGCTGGCCCAGGGCGGCCTGATGCATGCGGAAGTGATCGCCGCTGCCGACGACGTGTCCCGCCGCGGCAGCACGCCCCTGGCGGTGACCGATGGCAGCACGGTGCTGGGCATCGTGGAACTCAAGGACATCGTCAAGACCGGCATCAAGGAACGCTTTGGCGAACTGCGCCGCATGGGCATCACCACAGTGATGATCACCGGCGACAACAAGCTCACCGCCTCGGCCATCGCGGCGGAAGCGGGTGTGGACGACTTCCTGGCCGAAGCCACGCCGGAAGACAAGCTGATGCTGATCCGCCGTTACCAGGCCGAAGGTCGTCTGGTGGCCATGACCGGCGACGGCACCAATGACGCACCCGCACTGGCCCAGGCCGACGTGGCCGTTGCCATGAACAGCGGCACGCAGGCCGCCAAGGAAGCCGCCAACATGGTGGACCTGGACTCCAACCCGACCAAGCTGCTGGAAGTGGTGGAGACCGGCAAGGCGCTGCTGATGACGCGCGGCTCGCTCACCACCTTCTCGATTGCCAATGACGTGGCCAAGTACTTCGCCATCATCCCGGCGATCTTCGTCACCACCTACCCGCAGCTCGCGGCCCTCAACGTGATGCGACTGGGCAGCGCGTCCTCGGCCATCCTGTCCGCGGTGATCTTCAACGCGCTGATCATCGTGGCGCTCATTCCGCTGGCGCTCAAGGGCGTGAAGTACCGCCCGGTGGGTGCAGCCTCCCTGCTGCGTCGCAACCTGCTGATCTACGGCCTGGGCGGGCTGATCGTCCCCTTTGCCGGCATCAAGGCCATCGACATGTTGTTGGTTGCCATGAACCTGGCCTGATTCTGGAGTCACTCACATGAAAAACACATTTCGCCCCTTGTTGGCTCTGTTCCTGTTGCTGTCCGTGCTGACCGGCCTGCTCTACCCGCTGGCAGTCACCGCCCTCGGGCAGGCGCTGTACCCGGCACAGGCTGCGGGCAGCCTCGTCCTCAAAGACGGCAAGCCGGTCGGTTCGCTGTTGATCGGCCAGAACTTTTCCGACCCCGGTCACTTCTGGGGCCGCCCCTCCGCCACCGGCCCACAGCCCAACAATGCACTGGCGTCGAGTGGCTCCAACCAGGGCCCTCTCAACCCCGCACTGGTGGACGCAGTCAAAGGCCGCGTGCAGGCCCTGCATGACGCCGACCCCGGCAACACGGCCAGCGTACCGGTGGATCTGGTCACCGCGTCAGCCAGTGGTCTGGACCCGCATATCAGCGTGGCAGCAGCCCTGTACCAGGTGAAGCGCGTGGCTGCTGCGCGCAAGCTGGACGCTGTCAAGGTGGAGGCGCTGGTTGCGCAGAACACCGAGCGTCCTTTGCTGGGGCTGATGGGTGAGCCGGGTGTGAATGTGCTGCGGTTGAACCTGGCGTTGGATGCCATGTGACTGGTTCTTTCGCGTGCAAGCCATGGTGGATGACTCAGGGCGGCTTGGTGCTCAGTGCAGTGAGGTAAAGGAGGAGGCCGAAGGCCGGGGGACACGAACGGAACTGAGTACCAAGTCGGCCTGAGTCCGACGCAACCTGCAATAAACGCTCAATAATCGAACCACAAAAACAACCGTATTTGCCCAAGCTCCCCAAAGCCCCCATGGCCTCGCATTCCGACACCCGCCCCGACCCCGACGCCCTGCTCGCCCAACTGCGCGAGCAGGCGCAGGAAGTCACCCGCGGCAAGCTACGCATCTACTTCGGTGCCAGCGCCGGTGTGGGCAAGACCTACGCCATGCTGCAGGCCGCACAACGTGCCAAGGCGGCAGGCAAGAACGTGCTGATCGGCTTGGTGGAAACCCACGGCCGCCGCGAAACCGATGAACTGCTGGCCGGCCTGGAGCAACTGCCGCTCCAGCAGATCGCCTACCGCGGACAGGTGCTGCAAGAGTTCGACATTGACGCCGCGCTGCAGGCCAAGCCCGAAATACTGCTGCTCGACGAACTGGCCCACAGCAATGCGCCGGGATCGCGCCACCCCAAACGCTGGCAGGATGTGCAGGAGCTGTTGGGCGTGGGCATCGACGTCTGGACCGCGCTGAACGTGCAGCATCTGGAAAGCCTCAACGGCACCGTGGGCGCCATCACCGGTATCCGCATCAACGAAACCGTGCCCGACACCGTGCTCGATGATGCCGATGAACTGATCCTGGTGGATGTCACCGCCGATGAGTTGCTGGCGCGGCTCAAGGCCGGCAAGGTGTATGTGCCGCATCAGGCCGAGCGGGCCACACAAAACTTCTTTCGCAAAGGCAATCTGTTTGCCCTGCGCGAGATTGCGCTGCGCCGCACCGCCGAACATGTGGGCGACGACGTGCGCAGCTACCGTGCGCGCCAGCACCGCATCGCCAGCCAGGGACAGGACAGGAACTCCGGTGCCTGGAATACCTCGGGCGCCTTGCTGGTCTGCGTCAGCCCGGGCGAAGGTGCCGAGCATGCGGTGCGCAGTGCGGCGCGCCTGGCAGGCCAGCTCAATGTGCGCTGGCACGCGGTGTATGTGGAAACGCCGGCATTGCAACGCTTGCCCGCCGTGGCGCGTGACCGCGTGCTCACGGTGCTCAAGCTCGCCGAAGAGCTGGGTGGCGAGACCGTGGTGCTGACCGGCAACGACGTCGCCCGCACGCTGATGGAGCAGGCGCGCATGCTCAATTGCGCCACCGTGGTCCTGGGGCGGCCCGCGCCGTCGCGCTGGAGCGCGTGGAGGCATATGCTGCGCCCACGCCTGATGCAGCGCCTGGCCAGCCTGGCCACGGAGCTGGACATTGTCGAAGTGGGGTCCACCGAGGCCGTACGGCGCATAGCGCCTGCGGTTCCCGCCAACAGCGATGAAAATACGCAAGCCTCTGGTCAGCACACCCGTTGGCAGCGCTATGCCTGGGCACTGGTGGCCTGTGTGGCCACCACGGTGCTCACGCTGCCCATGCTGGCACTGTTCGATCTGGCCAACATCGTCATGCTGTTCCTGCTGTGCGTGGTGCTGGTGGCAGTGCGCCTGGGGCGCGGCCCGGCGATGCTGGCTGCGGTGCTGTCGGTTGCAGCATTCGACTTCTTCTTTGTACCGCCGCGCCTGTCGTTTGCAGTCACCGATGTGCAATACCTGGTGACCTTTGGTGTGATGCTGGGTGTGGGTCTGCTGATTGGCCAGCTCACTGCCAATCTGCGTTTTGCCGCCAGCGTTTCGGCCAGCCGGGAGCGTCGCGCCCATGCCCTGTTCGAGTTGACGCGCGACCTGTCTGCGGCGCTGCAGACGGTGCAGGTGGTGGAGCTGGGCGAGGCCGCGGTGACCCGCACCTTTGGCGGGCAGGCCAAGGTCTTCATTGCCAATGCCGAGGACCAACTGGAGCTGGGTTCCCATTTGCCGCAGGGCATGGATGCCAGCATTGCCGACTGGTGCTTTCGTAATGGACAGCGGGCGGGTATGGCCACGGCCACCCTGCCCTCCAACCCCTGGCATTACGTGCCCCTGCAGGCGCCCATGCGCATACGCGGCGTAATGGCAGTGCAACCGGCACAGGGGCGATGGCTGCTGATCCCTGAGCAGGTGCAGCAGCTCGAGACCCTGGCGCGCCAGATTGCCATTGCACTGGAGCGTGTGCACTATGTGGAGGTGGCGCAGCAGGCGGTGGTGCAGATGGAGTCCGAGCGCCTGCGCAACACGCTGCTGGCAGCCATGTCCCACGACGTGCGCACACCGCTCACGGCCCTGATCGGGCAGGCGCAGACGCTGGAACAGATGGGCTCGCTCACAACCGAACAGCACAGCATGGTGCAGGCCATGGGCAATGAGGCACGCGAACTCAGCGCGCTGGTGGGCAACCTGCTGGATATGGCCCGTCTGGAGAGCGGGCAGGTGCAATTGCGCCGCGACTGGCAGTCGGTGGAGGAAGTGGTGGGCAGTGCCATACGGGCTGCGCGCCACGCACTGGCCGGACTGAGCGTGCAAACCGATGTGCCCACCGACCTGCCGCTGGTGGAGTTCGACGCGGCGTTGGTGGAGCGGGCCCTGGTCAACCTTCTGGAAAACGCAGCCAAATACGGCATCCCACCGGAGGGGCACACGCCTGCCGTACGGGTATCGGCCCGTACCACGGCCAACAGCCTGGAGCTCACTGTGCGAGATTACGGCCCCGGCCTGCCCGCGTCGAGCAAGGGGCAGGAACATGTGCTGTTCGAGAAATTCACGCGCGGCCAGAGCGAGTCCAGCACTCGCGGTGTCGGCCTGGGCCTGGCCATCTGCAAGGCCATTGCCGAAGCGCACAAGGGAAAAATCAGCGTCAGCCAGGCCAGCGGAGGGGGTGCAGCGTTCACAATCAGCCTGCCACGCACCGAACCTCCGCCCATGGAGACGGTGGAAGAAATTTAACCCGCAAGCCCATACCCCCATGTCCGCCCCGGTAGCCATCCTGATTGAAGACGAGCCGCAGATACGCCGTTTTGTGCGCCTGGCTTTGGAGGCTGAAGGCTGGCAGGTGCATGAGGCCGACACCGCGCGGCGTGGCCTGCTTGATGCGGGAACGCGCAAGCCTGATCTTCTGGTGGTCGATCTGGGTCTGCCCGATGGCGATGGACTGGACCTGATCCGCGACGTGCGTGCCTGGTCGAACGTGCCCATCGTCGTGCTCTCTGCGCGCGCCGACGAGTCCGACAAGATCGCAGCGCTGGATGCCGGTGCAGACGACTACCTCACCAAGCCTTTTGGTGTGGGTGAGTTGCTGGCCCGTGTGCGCGCCAACCTGCGCCGCACACGTGTAGGGCCCGAAGACTCTGCGCAACAAGGCACGGGCGACGAAGTCCCGATCTTTGCCTTTGGCGACGTGGAGGTGGACCGGCAAGCACGCATCGTGCGCCGCGCCGGTGAGGAGGTCCATCTCACGCCGATTGAATACCGGTTGCTGATGGTGCTCATCGCCAACGCAGGACGGGTAATGACACACCGCCAGCTGCTCAAAGAGGTCTGGGGGCCGTCACACACGGAGCAGAGCCACTACCTGCGCATCTACATGGGTCATCTGCGGCAAAAACTGGAGCCCGATCCGACCCAGCCCGAGCATTTGCTGACCGAGACCGCGGTGGGTTACCGACTGGTGCGCTAAACGGTGGTGCGCCGCGCGGCGTGCGGCCGCGACCAGGTGCTGGCGTTGGTCAGCAGCGGATCGATCTTGCGGCACTTGCGCGCAGTGACAACCGGCACGTGCGCGGTCTTTGGAGCGTCCGCAGGACGCCTTGCAGCAAAGGGCTCGCCCCTGCCGTAAGTGGTGGCCCGGTCGATGGCAGCCTCCACCTCATTGTTGTTCAACGTCTGGACGTTGGAACCATTGATACGGACATAGTTACCTTCGTCCGTCAATCCCAGCAATCCAAACTCCATGCCCAAACGCACAATGCCCAGCACATTGAACTCCTTGGGTGCGGTTACAAACGCCTTGATGGTGTGGCTACCGAGCACGACTTCCATTCGCAACCTGGGGGATGTCCATTGACGAACGAAGGTGAATTGACTTGCCATATGTACTTTGCTCCATTGAGGAAGAATTCCTCGTATTGGTGAAAACCAATTTAAGCAGTCCTGGATGAATGGCGGGCATCCAAATTGTTAGTGGCGTGTGAAGAAGGTAAAGAAGTGTATGCAGCCCGCTTCTGCATCCCCCTTATCGCGGCAGCCAGCCCAGTCCCTGTGAGGTTGCACCTGCCACAGCGCCTCGTGCGGGCCGGTATTCGCAGCCGACCCAGCCGCTCCAGCCACAGGTGGCGCTCACCTGGTCAATCACCTCAAAAAGATAGGGGTAATTCAGCTCGCCCACCGATGGTTCGTGGCGCTCGGGCACGCCCGCAATCTGGATGTGGCCGACACGCCCGGTGGGTAGATAGTGGCGGATTTTGCTTGCCACGTCCCCTTCCACAATCTGGCAGTGGTAGAGGTCGAACTGCACCTTGAGATTGTCAGCGCCCACTTCCTGCACGATGGCATGCGCAGCGTCCTGACGGTTCAGGTAGTAGCCGGGAAAGTCACGGGTGTTGATGGGCTCGATCAGGACGTCCGGCCCCGCGGCGGCGGCTTCGCAGGCCCAGTGCAGATTCGCAAGGAATGTGTCCTTGAGTGCCGCAGGCTCCACGCCCGCCGGCGCCAGTCCCGCCATGACGTGGATGCGGGGGCACTGCAGTGCCTGGGCATATTCCAGTGCGCGCAGAAAGCCGCTTCTGAACTCTGCCTCTCGCCCCGGCAGGCACGCAATGCCCCGCTCACCGGCACTCCAATCACCCGGTGGCGCATTGAATAGGACTTGCTGCAATTGATTGTCCTGCAAGGCCTGCGCCAGTGCACTGGGCTCGAAGTCATAGGGAAACAGGAACTCCACGGCCGAGAAGCCGTCCCTGGCCGCAGCCGCAAAACGGTCCAAAAAGGCAAATTCGTTGTAGAGCAGGGAGAGGTTGGCGGCGAAGCGTGGCATGGTGGGTTGCAGTGTCAATAACGGGTTGCGTTCGTGGGTTGCTCAAGTGCCCAGGGTCTGGCTGAATTGCTCATACATGGCGTCCACCGCGCGCGAGCGCTTGGACACCTTGCTGCGCAACACCGCCACCTCCATGGTAGCCAGTCCGGGCAACTCGTACTCCTTGGGCAGGCTCTGCAACACCTGCAGGTGCGCCGGCACACTGCAACGGGTCAGCACCGCAACCGCCAGGCCACTCTCCACCGCGGCTACCTGCCCGGCCAGACTGGAGCTGTGATAGACCACGCGGTAGGAGCGCCGCTTTGCGCCCAGTGCCGCCAGGGTTTCGATGCGGGCCATGCTGCCGGATTCGTACACGGCGATGGGCAAGGGGTCTTTGCGCCAGACCTCAAACTGGGGCGAACCCACCCACACCAGCGGCTCATGAAACAGGAAGCTGCCGCGCTGCGGCTTGTCACGCGAAACCAGCGCTAGGTCCAGGTCGCCACGCGTCACCTTGGGGATGAGGGAAGTGGATTGCTCGCAGGTCAACTCGATCTCCACACCTTGATGGCGCCCGGCAAAGCTGCGCAACACCGGCGTGAGATAGCTTGAGGCGTAGTCATCCGGCACCCCCAGGCGCACCCGCCCTTCCAACGGCGGACCGAACAGCACGGCCTGTGTCTCGGCCTGCAACTCCAGCATCCTGCGGGCGTAGGACAGCAACTCCTCGCCGGCAGCGGTCAGTTGCAGATGGCGTGGCCCGCGTGAGAGCACCGGCCGGCCCAGCGCGTTCTCCAGTTTCTTGATCTGCATGCTCACCGCCGACTGCGAGCGGTGCAGCAACGGTGCGGCTGCAGACAGCGATCCAGCGTCCACCACCGCCACGAATGCACGCATCCAGTCGATCTGAAAGTCCGGATAAACCACAGCACTCCTCCATCCATTCGAAAATCGAATGATATGTGTTCGAACTATGCACTTTACAGCGCATGGCACTTGGCTGAACATCCGGCCATGCAAACCAAGACCCTGCCTGCCGCCGCCCCCGCGTCCAACACCGCCGCGGCAAACGAAAAACGGGGCGTGTGGCTGATGGTGGCAGGTGGTGCGCTGCTGGGCACCATCGGTGTCTTCGTGCAGGAAGCGGCACAGCATCCGCTGGTGACGGTGTGGTTTCGCTGCGCTTTTGGTGCACTGGCCCTGCTGGCCTGGAGTGCGGCCAACCACACGCTGAAGGACTTGCGCCTGAGCGGCAAGGCGCTGGCAGTGGCCTGCGCCACCGGCTGCCTGATGATCCTGAACTGGGCCATGTTCTTCGCCGCCATCCCGCGCACCTCCATTGCGGTGGCTACGGTGGTGTTCCACATCCAGCCCATTTGGGTCATCGTCTTCAGCGCCATCGTGCTGCGCGAGCGCGTCTCCAGAGCGCAGTGGATTGCCACGCCCGTAGCCTTGCTCGGACTGGCGTTGACCACTGGCCTGCTGGACAGCAACGCGCCGCAGCACGCAGCTGACAGCGCTTACGTGACGGGTTTGCTGCTCTGCATGGGCGGCTCGCTGAGCTATGCCGGCGTCACCTTGCTGGCCAAGTCCAAACAGGCCATCAGCCCCTTCACCCTGGCCTTCTGGCAATGCGCCGTGGGCTGCGTGGTGCTGGCCTGGGCGCCGTTTGTATTCGGCTGGCCACAGCAGGTCTCTGCCTGGGCCTGGCTGGCCGGCCTGGGCGCCATCCACACCGGCCTTGCCTACGTCATTCTCTTCGCTGGCATGGCCCGCCTCACCCTGGGTCAGATCGCTGTGCTGCAGTTCGTCTACCCCCTGGCCGCCGTGCTGTTCGACTGGGGCATTTACGGCACCACACTGAGTCTGGTGCAGATCGCAGGTGTGACGCTGATGGGTCTGGCCGTGTGGACGATTCGCAAGCCGGCGGCCAAGAGGTAACCGGATGTAAGAGCATTGCCCGGGTCACTTGCCTGGTACCGCAGGAACTTGTCGCTCCCGAGCAAAAAAGTGCGCTGTTGTTACCGACAAGCACTGCAAATTCACCCACTTGGGGGATATCCATCTTGCGTAGCGATCTCCATACTGCGGCAAGGAGGATTCAATACCATGTCAATCTGGGTGCGAAAGAGAGCCAGCGCGATAGCAGACGCGGCCGGACGCCATGCGGAGCTGACCGAAGATCCCGTGCTTCAAGCCAAGGTGGCCCGTCTTTACCATGAGGCAAGAGACGTCGAGAGAGGCTTCAATCTCGACGCCTTCAAAGTCACCCAGTTGCAAAACGCCATGTGTGCGTTGTGCAAATCGCAGGAGATGGGTCACAGCGATTGCGATGACGAATTTGGGCAGTGTTCGCTCACGAAAGACAGCAACAAAGTCTGCTGGCTCTCTGTACCGTAAGCCCCCGGCGCATTCGGCCCCTGCCATGCCATTTCCATGCCTGCATGGGTAAACCCTGGGTGCCTGTTCCAGAAATTTACGACCTGTTACCCCGTCGGTTTTTCATCTGGAAAAAAATGACCACTTCGTGATGGCATCCGTGCCATCGGACCCTGCCAACAACCAGTGCTCGCCTATGCGCGGTCACGCCGATCAGGTTGCAACATGGTTGTGCACCTGACCTTGTTGGCGATATGCGTTCACCTATAAGGACTTCGCAATGCAGACTCCATCTACACGCCGCAATTTCCACCGCATCATGGTCGTTACCGCATCGTCTCTTCTTCTTGGAGCGGTGGGGCTTCCGGCACTGGCGGAAACCGGGGAAGACCTGAATGCCGAAGCGCAGCGGGCACTCAACGCGTTGTACAGCGCCCACCCGGAAGCGCAGCGATTGGCCAAGGGTGCCCACGCGGTACTGGTGTTTCCCAAAATCATCAAGGCGGGCCTGGTGTTTGGCGGCAGCTACGGTGAAGGCGTGATGACGCGTGAAGGCAAGTTTTACGGATACTACAACTCGGTGTCTGCCTCCTGGGGATGGCAGGCGGGGGCCGAATCCTATGGCTATGTGGTCTTCCTGATGAATGACAAAGCCGTGAATTACCTCGACAAGACCAATGGCTGGGAGATCGGTGTCGGCCCCAGCGTAGTGGTTGTGAACGAAGGAGTGGCCAAGAACATCTCCAGCTCCACCATCAAGGACGATGCCTATGCCTACATCTTTGACCAGCAGGGGCTCATGGCCAGTCTGAGTATCGAAGGTACCAAGATCACCCGGATACAAAAGAAGTAACCGGTAGGCTCAAGGCCGTAACTCCTCAAACGGAACCGGCCGGCCGATCAGGAAGCCCTGCATCTGGTCGCAGCGCAGCAGGCGCAGGATCTTGGCCTGCTCTTCGGTTTCCACGCCTTCGGCAACCACCTTCATGCGCAGCGAATGCGCCATGGAAATCATGGTGGATACCAGTGTCATAGTGTCGGGATCGTCCAGCATGGTGAGTATGAAGGCGCGATCGATTTTGAGAATCTCTGCCGGAAGTTTGGACAGATAGGCCATGGATGAATAGCCGGTGCCAAAGTCGTCAATGGAGAGCCGCACGCCGTAACTGCGAAGGGCGTTGAGCTTCTCGATATTGCTCTCGACGTCCTCCATCAGCAGACTTTCCGTCAACTCGATATCGATGCCCTGCGGTGCGACCTGCTCACCCAGCAGCTTGGTCACGCGGCTGACAAAATCGGCCTCGCGCAGTTGCACAGCAGAAACATTGACCGCAATGCGTGGGGCGACCAGACCCTGTGCCCGCCAGCGCGCATGGTCCTGCGCCGCACGGCGCAAGGCCCAAAGGCCGACCTCCACGATCAGACCGCTTTCTTCCAGCAAAGGAATGAATCGCGATGGCTGCACCAGGCCCAATTCCGGGCTGTTCCAGCGGATCAGGGCTTCCACTCCTTCCAGACGCCGGGTATCCACATCCACCTTTGCCTGGTAGTGCAGCACAAACTCATCGCGCTTCAGAGCCAGACGCAGCTTGCCTTCGAGCGCCAGTCGCTCACTTACCGCCTCGGCCATGCGCACATCGTAAAAGAGCACGCGCTCGTTGCTGCTTTTGGCCTTCTTCAGGACCGCCTCGGTATTGCGGTACAGCGTTTCAGCGTCCGAGCCGTCCGTGGGATAGATGGCAACGCCCATCTTGGCCGATACATGCAAGACCTGGCCTTGTATGACAAAGGGTGTGTCAAACCAGTCGCGGTACTGCTGGGTCATCCACCTTGCGACCTCGTCCACGTCGGCCATGTCCTGCAGGAGCAGTGCAAAGCGGTCCGCACTGATGCGCGCTGCTTGCAGACGCGTATCAGGGCAAGCCAACAGGCGCTGGGCCAATTGCCTGAGCAATGCGTCGCCACCCTGGCGCCCGTAGGCCTGGTTGACCGCCTTGAAGCGTTCCACGTCCATCAAAACCAGGGCCAGTTTGCGCTGCTGAGCCGCACTGGCGGCGATGCCCTGTTCAAGCCGTTCGGTCAGTGAGGCGCTGTTGGGCAAACCCGTCAGAGCATCAAAGTAGGCCATGTAGTTCAGCCGCTCACCTTTCTGGATGTGGTCCAGTGCGAAGGAAATATTGCCCGACAACTCCACCAGCAGCTGAATTTCCTGTGCGTCAAAGGCATTCAATTCTGCCGAACACAATGTCAGCACGCCCACCGGCTGGTGGCCGATAACCAAGGGAAAACAGGCCTGCGAGTGCAGACCGCGTGCGAGCATGGTGTCCACCAGTTCTGCCAGCGTGGGGTCTGCGCGTACATCATTGGAAACAATGGGCTTGAGGCTTTGCAGGGCGCGGCTCGCAGGCCGACTGCTGAAAGGGGCATCCAACGCCGTGGTCAGGCGGATCAGCCGCACATACGTGCCATCATCCCCGCACCAGGCCTGCACCTCGCCTTCGCTGGACCCTTCCCCCAGAGAACCAATCCAGGCCAGCTGGTACTGACCTTTCTCCACGGCCACCTGGCAGGACTCGCGCAGCAGTTGCTCCCGACTGGTGGCCCGCACGATCAGTGAATTGATGCTGCTGAGCATTCCATACACGCGGTTGAGCTTGTGGATTTTTTGCTCGGACAGCTTTTGCGCAGTGACGTCCTGCAGCGTACTGAACCAGCGCCGGTTGCCCGGCGTGTTGGCGCCGTTATGCAAGGGCTCCAGCTCCTGGTGCAGGTGAATCCACCCTTCCCCTCCGCTTTGCAAGCGGTAGTCCACAGTGGCCGGTGCATCGGTTCTGGCGGCCTCAATGCACACGGCGCGAAATCGCGCGCGGTCATCCGGATGCACCCGAGCCAGCCAAGCCCGGCTACTGGACTCCACTTGATCAGGCGCCACGCCCAAAAGGGCGGGCAAGGAATCCGACCAACTCTCAAATGACCCATCGGGTCGCGTAACCAGGTGGGCCAGTTTGGCCAGGGACTGGGCCCGGCGTAAATCGGTCTCACGCGCACGCAGCTCCACGCGCAGACGCACCTGCTCAGTGACATCTTCGGCCACGCCGGCAAAGCGGTAAACCGCTCCGGCTGCATTGCGAATGGGAAAGGCACTGGAATGGATATGGCGCTGCTGACCATCGGCCCACAGGATGCGGTATTCCAGTTCATAGCCCGTGCCGTCAGCGCGACCCGCGGCCAGTTTCCGGACCACACGCTCTAGGTCATCCGCATGGACGACCTGCAGCCATGACTGCGGGTTGGCATACAGGCTTTCGCAGCTCAAACCGTAGATGCCGGCATAGGCCGGGCTGACGTAGTAGTACCTTGACTCCTCGGGGTCGGTGAGAAAGAACACCTCGCGGATGTTGTCGGCAATCTGGCGAAAACGCAGCTCGCTCTCCTGCAGCCGCTCACTGGCGCGTTGGCGCTCCATGACCTCCATATGCAGGCGCTGATTGGCTGCTTCGAGTTCGCCCACCTTCAAGACCAGCTTATCGGTCAACAGGCGCATATGCTCACGGTCAAAACCCGCTTCATCGGGCAACGCAGCGTTCGACGGCTGTTGCTGCAAGGCCAGCTCTATGGTTTTCAAAATCAGTTCCGGCTCGCATGGCTTGAACAGCAAATACTTCACCCCACAGGCAGCGGCCAGCGCACGTGCCTCCTCCTCCAGGTAGGTGGCGGTGTAGAAGACGACCCGGGTATGCGCGATGTCGGCGTGTGCGCGCAGCTGCCGCACAAATTCATAGCCGTCCATCACCGGCATCAGCAAATCGCAAATCACCAGATCAGGCTTTTCCCGACGCACCAGTTCCAGCGCCGCGCCACCATTGGCTGCCTCCAGCGAGGTGTGTCCGGCGTAGCGGACCAGGGTGGTCACCAGGTCACGGTTGTCGGTTTGGTCATCAACAATGAGTACGACAGGCATGGCGACAAGCAGACGGCGCGCGGGCCCTAGTTGCCTGCCCGCGCGCGCTGGGCAACGGGTAGGTAAAGCTCCACTTCCTGCACGAACTTTTCCGGGTCTATTGGCTTGGACATGTAGCCATCAAACCCTGCCGTCAATACCTTTTGACGGTCATTGGGCATGGAAAAGGCCGTCAGTGCAACGATCACGGCGGTGAGTTTGCCGCGCAATTCCTGCAACACCTGGTAACCGTCAAAGCCGGGCATTTGCAGGTCGCACAGGATCAGATCGGGGCGCTCCTGCAAGGCCACAGCCACGCCTTGCGGACCATCCCTGGCCGACATGACGGCGTAACCGTGGTAGGACAGCAGATAGCGCACCAGCTCCAGGTTGGCGGCGTTGTCTTCAACAATGAGTATGCGTGCTGTCATGGCCGACTACCTTGGCAGACTCAAGGTGAAGCTGCTACCGATGGCACTTTGGCTGACTGCCGAAATCTTGCCTCCCAGCAGCTCGGCCAGTTTCTGACTCAGGTGCAGGCCCAGACCGGTGCCCTCCGGGGCATTGGCACGGGCCGGATTGATGCGGGTAAAGGCACCAAACAATTTATCCATGTCTTCCGGGGAAATACCCACGCCACTGTCCTCGACACGTATTTCCACTACGTTCTTGCCTTGGGGCGAGTGGGCCGCAAGGGTGAGCCTCACGTACCCGGATTCGGTAAATTTGATGGCGTTGCCCGTCAGGTTCAGAATGATCTGGCACAGCGCACGGCGATCGGTCTTGAGCACCACCGACTGTTGCGGCATCCGCAGCTCAAAGGCCAGTCCTTTGTCCGACGCCTGCGGCCTCAGCGTCGCTTCAACCTCGTGCAGAACGTCCTTGCAATCAACGGCTTCAAATGCCAGTTCGACCTTGCCGGCGGCGATCTTCGAGACATCCAGCAAATCGTTGATCAATGCCAGCAAGTGCCGGCCGCTGGACTGCACGGTGCGCAACTGCCTTTCCTGCTCCTTGTTCAAGGGGCCCGGCAACTGCATCAGCAAGGTGCCGGTAAATCCGATGATGGCGTTGAGTGGGGTGCGCAGTTCATGACTCATGCCTGCCAGGAAATGATCCTTTGCCTGGTTGGCACTGGCCAGTTCCTGGTTTTTTTCCTGCAGCGCCTTCTCAAAGCGCTTGCGTTCACTGATATCGCGGATGGCGCTCATCACAAACGCGCTTTCCTCGGTGCGCAACGGACTCAGGCTGATTTCGATCGGGAATTCGCTGCCATCCTTGCGCAGGCCCGAGAGGTCCAACCCGGAGCCCATGGCACGGGTTCGTGGTTGCTGGAAATAATTGGAACGGTGTCCCACATGGGCATGGCGGTAACGCAGAGGCAGCAACAGGTCCACTGAAACACCGCGCAACTCCCCCGGTGCATAGCCGAACAGACGCTCGGCCTGGCTATTGGCAATCACGATGTGGCCGGTGGGATTGGCCATGACGATGCCATCGGGCGTGGACTCCAGCAAATCGCGAAAGCGCGCTTCCATCAGCTTGGCATCACGCATCACCTTGATGTTGGTGACATCCTTTTCGGCGGAAACGACGCATGGTTCACCTTGCGCCGAACGGGTGCACTGCATGGTGACATCCACATAAAGCAAGGATGCATCCTTGCGTCTACGCACGGACTCAAACGTGGTGATTTTTCCGGCCAGGGTTTCATCAAAGCGCTGTTGCTGCTCGGCACGGTGATCGGGTGGCACCACCAGGTCCAGCAGCGGCAAGTCCAAGGCTTCGTCTCTGGCAAATCCAAAGATGAGTTGCGCACCGGAGTTCCAGTTCATGATCCGGCCATCCGCACTCAGCAATATGAGCGCATCAGGCGATTCGCTGAACGATAGCGCTGTGCTTTTCGGCTCCATGTAGTTCCCAGGCAGTTTGATTCACTATAGGCCCAATAGCGGGTGGCAAAACACCGGCCCATGCCGCCTGTAGGGACATTCGCATTCAGTTGATGCGAGGTTGATCAAAGTCGCACACCTATCTGCTTTTTGACATCAGTTGCATCCGCAATTCGATTGGAGTGTTATTTCTTTAGAACGTACCATCCCTCGCACCGAGGACGGACAAGCACCTCTCGCAACATATAAGAAAAGCATTGCTGATGGCGACAAACATGAAAATTGGGAAGAAGCTTTTGATTGGCTTCTCGTTGGTCCTTCTCATGGGTTTATTGCAGGGCGCGATCAGCGTCTACCAGCTGGGCATGGTGCATCGCAAGGCCCAGACCATTGCGCAGACCCACCTGCCTGCCATAGAGCAAGTGGGGCATATTCACGCTACAACGTCGAACATTCGCGTGGAGCTATTGCGCCACGTGATGGAGTCCGATGGCGAAAAGAAGAAGAAGATCGAGGAGAGTCTGACAAAACTCGACGCCGAACTCGACAACAGCCTCAAGGCCTATGCCAGCCATGCGGAAACGGAAGAGGAAAAGCAATCCTTGGAAGCCTTCAAGGCCGAGTGGAAGAAGGTAGGCTTCGTCCGCACCCAGGCCCTTGAATTCTCGCGTTCCAACGATGCCGAAGCTGCACAGGCGCAACTGACCAAAGGAGCAAAAGCTTTTCTGGCACTGGCAGAAGCGCTGAAGAATCTGGACCAGGTAAATCAGCAAGCTGCAAACGCGACAGATGAGGGCATTGCGTCAACCTATCGAAATGCCATTGCCTCCACGTCCACCTTCGTTTTGTTGATGATTGTTCTGGGTGCGGCAATTGCCTATTCCATCAGCTCGCGCATAGCGCGGGGCATTGGGGACGCCGCACAGATCGTGATGAATGTGGCCGACGGCAAGCTGGACAACCACATCCCGAAAGGTGGCGGAGATGAGTTGGGGCAGATGCTGAACGCCCTGCGAACCATGCAACACAGTCTGGCACAGGCCGTATTTTCCGTACGCCAAGGGGCCGAGATGGTTGCCCACGCCAGCACCGAGATAGCGCAGGGCAATCTGGATTTGTCCCACCGGACCGAGCGTCAGGCCACGGCACTGGAAGAAGCTGGCGCATCCATGGATGATCTGGGCGGCACCGTGCGACAGAATGCCCAAAGCGCACAAGATGCCAACGAGCGCGCGCGTCAGGCATCTTCGGTGGCCAACAGAGGCGGGGACGCGGTGCTGAAAGTGGTATCGACCATGAAGGACATCGATGCCTCATCGCGCAAGATTTCAGACATCATCAGCGTCATAGACGGCATTGCGTTTCAAACCAATATCCTGGCGCTGAATGCTGCTGTCGAGGCGGCCCGGGCGGGTGAACATGGCCGAGGATTTGCCGTGGTGGCGAGCGAAGTTCGTACACTGGCGGGCCGCAGCGCAGATGCCGCAAAAGAAATCAAACAACTCATCAACGATAGCGTAAGTCAGGTCGCACAAGGCACCACCTTGGTCAATCAGGCAGGCAGCACGATGACGGAAGTGGTCGGCTCGATACAAAATGTGGCCGACATCGTTGGCCAGATCAACGTGGCCAGCAAAGACCAGGCCCAGGGCGTGGCGCAGGTCGGGGAAGCGGTATCTCAGCTGGATCAGGTTACACAGCAAAATGCGGCACTGGTTGAACAAATGTCCGCCGCAACAAGTGCGCTGAAACACCAGGCCAATGAGTTGGTGCAAGCCGTTGCGGTATTCCAATTGGGTCAGGCACATGGTTCACTCCAAGACGCCACAATCCAGATTGCATGACAGCCTCGCGTACTGACACAACCGCCGATACCCCAACCCTGTTCAAGAGCGCCCGGGCGTTTGAAACCTGGTTGAAGCAGCACCATGCCACATCCCCTGGCCTGTGGCTCAAGATCGCCAAGCGCGGCGCCGACAGTGCCAGCGTCACCTACCTGGAAGCGGTGGAAATTGCACTCTGCTGGGGGTGGATTGACAGTCAGAAGAAAGGCCTGGACGAGCAGTACTTTCTCCAGCGTTTCTCTCCCAGGCGCGCCCGTAGCGTCTGGTCAAAGGTCAATATCGAAAAGGTGGAGGCGCTCATCAAGGCGGGGCGCATGCAGGCACCGGGCCTTGCCCAGGCCGAGGCCGCAAAGGCCGACGGCCGATGGGCGCAGGCGTACGACGGCGCACGTACGGCCGTGGTCCCTGATGACCTGATGGCGGCGCTCGACGCCGCACCGAAGGCCAAGGCGTTCTTCTCGACGATCAACGCGGCCAACCGCTACGCCATTCTGTGGCGCATTCAAACGGCCGTGAAGACTGAGACACGTGCGAGGCGCATAGCCCAACTCGTGGAAATGCTCGCGCGCGGCGAGACCATCCATGTCGTCAAGCCCAAGGACAAGGACTGAGCGAGCCCACCGCTGTGCGCACGGACCACTCCGCGTTTTACGCATCACTCTTCCTGTCGCGACTGGCCGATCAGGTTCTGCTGTTTGTAGTTCCTCTGGTGGTGTTTCAGGTCACGCAGAGCGTGGCGTGGTCGGGGGTTGCATTCTTTGTGGAGACCTTGCCCCGGTTCCTCTCCTTTCCGGTATGTGGCGCGCTCTGTGACCGGGTTTCGCCGTTCCGGTTGCTGCGCATCAGCCAGACGCTTCGCGCCGTCACCTGTGTATTGGGTTCGCTGGCGTCGGGGTTGACGGGGGATGTGGCCTGGCTGGTGGTGGTGTCTGCCGTATGCGGAGTGCTGACCACCCAGGGCTTGATGGCGCGCGAGGTCATGCTGCCGCAAGTATTCCGGGGGTTTCGTACCGAGCGTGTCCTGGCACATGCGCAGATCGCAGACCAACTGGGCATGGTGCTGGGACCGCTGCTGGCGGCGCTGGCGCTTGAGCGGTGGTCATGGGTGATGGTGCTGGGTGGCACGGCGCTGCTCTTCCTGGCTGCCGACGGTGCCATGAAACTATGGCGCGCAACCAGCCCGGTCACGTTGAACGATCCCGCGCTGGCGCATCCGCTGCAAGGCATGCACTGGCTGCAGCCCTATCGCACGGCACTGGTTCACGTCTTGCATTTGCCGGGGCTATTGCCGCTCATTGTTCTGGCCGCGGGGGTGAATCTTGTAGTCGGCGTGACCCTTTCCACCTCAGCCGCCATGGTGACGGGCGCGTTTCACCAGACGGGTAATGACTACGCCTTGCTGCAAACGGCAGGGGCGGTTACCACCGTGGTGATCCTGCTGTTGATTGCTCGCCTCTCTTTGCCGTTGCGTACCCTGGGCTGGCTCTCGTTTGCCTGCATATGGTTGGGTGGCCTTGCTACCGCGCTCTGCCACACGCCATGGGGCTATGCCATTGGCTTCTTGATGGTTGTGGGGTTTGACAAGATGTTCAGCGTCTACATCCGCACACGTCGGCTGCACGTCATTCCCGCAGCCGACCTGGGCAAGACCACCGGGCTGATTGTGCTGCTCAACAATCTGACACAACCCATTGCAGGTCTGTTTGTGGGGCTGCTCGCAGGGCACGCCAATGCGCCATTTGTCATCACCGCCATGGCGATTGCCATGGGCACGCTGGGTATGCTGGCCTTGTTCATGGGCCGGTCACGCCAATAGCATTGGGCGTGCGCCAGATGGCGCGTCGCGTTCACACCGCGTGGGTCACACCGCCATCCACCCGGATGTTCTGACCCGTGATGTAGCCCGCGCCCTCGGACAGCAGGAAGGCAATGGTGGCGGCCACTTCGTCGGCACGACCATAGCGGCCCATGGGCACGCCGCTGCGCCGCTCCTCGGTGGCGGGCAGGCTGTCGATCCAGCCGGGCAGCACATTGTTCATGCGGATGTTCTTGGGTGCGTAGGTGTCGGTGAATATCTTGGTAAAGCTGGCCAACCCGGCACGGAACACCGCCGATGTGGGAAAGTTGGACACGGGCTCAAACGCCCAGGCGGTGGAGATGTTGACGATGGCACCGCCGCCCTGTGCTTCCATGATGGGTGTCACCAGCCGGACGGGGCGCACTGCGCTCAACAGATAGACCTCCATGCCCTTGTGCCAGTCCTCGTCAGATATGTCCAGAATGGGCGCACGCGGACCGTGGCCGGCGGAATTGACCAGCGCATCGATGCGACCCCACTTGTTCATGGTCAGGTCCACCAGACGCTTGAGGTCGTCAGGGACCAGGTTGGAGCCCGTCACACCAATGCCGCCCAGCTCGATGGCCAGGGCCTCACCCTTGCCCGAAGAGGAAAGAATAGCCACGTGGTAGCCGTCCTGCGCCAGGCGTCGCGCCGCTGCGGCACCCATGCCCGAGCCGCCTGCAGTGATAAGGGCCACTTTTTCTTTTGACATGGATAACTCCTGTTGATGAATGGTTGCGCAAATTCTGCCAGCAACGAGAAAGGCAAAAAAAAAGCCCCTCGCAGAGGGGCTTTCAAGATGCGAGGCCCGAAGGCCGCGGCAAATTACTTGGCCTTCTTGGCGGGAGCCTTCTTGGCCTTGGCCACCACGGGAGCGGCGGCGGGTGCAGCGGCAGCAGGTGCCTTCAACGCGGTACGCTGATCTTTCAGCGCGTTGATTTCTGCGCCCAGGGCGTTCTTGCGGGCGGTCAGCTTCACGATCTTTTCGGTCAGCTTGGCAATGGCTTTGGCGGCCTTGGACACGGGAGCCTTCTTCGCCACAGGGGCTGCAGCCTTCTTGGCCACGGGCTTAGCAGCCTTAGCGGGAGCGGTTACTTTCTTGGTGGTCTTTGCAGCCTTGGGAGCCACTTTTTTCGCAGTTGCCATTTTCAGATTTCCTTTTTGTTTATCTGGCCAAACAATTTCGACCAGCCCTCTATTGTCGCAATTCTTTTGGGTGCCCTTGCGGGTGGCGAATGAGCTTCGGATAAACCGGCCTTTTCGGTGGATTGAAGTGCCCCGTGCAGGGAACAATGCAGCATGTTCACACCAAGCCTGCAGAACTCCATGAAACCAAAGAGCCCGCACCTGTTGTCAAAAGAAGAACTGGCCGAACGTTGGGGCGTATCCGTGGTGCTCATTGGTTTGTACAGTGCCGTCGGGCTGGGACCCAAATACGTCAGGGAGGACGGGTTTCTGCGGTTTCCCATGGAAGAAGTGCAGAAGTACGAGCACGCGCGCCGCATGCATTGAGGCGGCCGCGTTGCGCCGGGCTTCCATAGTAGAGTCTCGACCATGAGACCCCAAGCCGTATTTCGTCCAGATTCCCGAGCGTTGAAATTCCGGGTTGGACTGGTGGTTCTGCTGTGTCTGACCATCATCTGGTCGGTAGCCTATTTCGAGCTGGAGCGCAGTCGGGCGAGTTACCTGCATGAGGCAGAGGTCAGAACCATGGTGCAAGCCCGCGTGTTTGCCGAAAGCACACGCTCCACCATCAAGCGCGTCAACGAGATTCTGCTGGACATGCGCACCCATTGGACGGGGGACTGGAAGTCCTTTGGCGCCTTGGTGAAGCAGCGCCAGGAAAATATCCAGGACATATCGTTCCAGATCGCCGTGATTGACAAGGACGGCTTTCTGGCCTTTTCCAACCTGGCACCACCGAGCGAGCGGACCGATCTGAGCACACGCGAGCATTTTCGTGTCCATCAGCAGTCCCCCAACCTGGATCACCTCTTCATCAGCAAGCCGGTGAAGGGGAAAGTTTCGGGCAAATGGTCCATCCAGTTCACCCGCCCCATCTTCAATGACGGCGCCTTCAACGGCGTCCTGGTGGTATCCATCAGTCCGGATCTGTTTGCCGATTTCTCGCAGACGCTGGGTGTGCACCAGAGCGGCTCGGTTGCCCTGGTACGCGACACCGGCGAAATCATGTCCCGGTTTCCATCCAGCGAGTCCAGCCTGGGCCTGATCGTGAAGGAGTCTCCCTACCTGCAGCCCGATGCGCCCCTGTCCGGCAGCTTTCGCAGGCTGGCGCTTACCGACGGAATCGAGCGCCTGTATGGCTTCTTCCGCGACGAGGAATACGGGCTCAATTTTGTCGTGGGCGAAAGCCTGCAGGAAGTCCTCGCCCCCTATGTGACCAACCGCAAAATCGTGCTGTGGACGGCAACCCTGGTCAGTGTGCTGAGCATCTTCCTGTTCCACTTGCTGCTGCGTTCATTGCTTGCCGCACAAAGGCTGCAGCAGGACCTGGAGACGGCCAGGATCCAGGCCGAAGAAGCCAACGCCGCCAAGAGCCAATTCCTGGCCAACATGTCCCACGAAATCCGCACACCCATGAATGGCGTGCTTGGCATGGCCGATCTGCTGCTGGACAGCGGACTCACCCCCGAACAGAAGTCCTATGCGCGCAACATCGCACACTCTGGCGAGGCCCTGCTGGCACTGGTCAACGACATCCTGGACCTCTCCAAGATCGAGGCCGGACACATGGAATTCGAATCCCACGCATTTTCCATGGGCGTGCTGGTGAATTCGGTAACCTCCATTCTTGCCATGCGGGCACAGGACAAGGGCATAGGCTTCCATGTGGAATTGCCCACCGGACCGGATTGCGATTACGTGGGTGACAGCCTGCGCATCCGCCAGGTTCTGTTCAATCTGGTGGGCAATGCTGTCAAGTTCACCCGCCAGGGTGCAGTCCACCTGCGTGTCCAGACTGTGCCCGAAGGCCTGCGCTTCGAGGTACAGGACACAGGTGTGGGCATTTCGGATGAGGTCATGGGCAAGCTGTTTACCAGCTTCGTCCAGGCAGACACTTCCACCTCCCGCAAGTTCGGCGGCACCGGTCTGGGACTGGTGATCTGCAAGAAGCTGGTGGAGGGCATGCATGGACGCATAGGCGTTCAAAGCCAACTGGGGCAAGGCAGTCTGTTCTGGTTTGAATTGCCTCTGGCCAAGGCCGTCGAGAAGCCTGCGCCTATGGATTCCACCCACACCTTTGACACTGGGGCGCTAGCCGGTGTGCATGCAGCGAACTATGCAGAAACCGCCCCCGGGGGACTGGAAGCAACGCCTGCCCAGACACATCAGGACGACACTGCAGGCGCTGACACCCGCATCCTGCTGGTCGAGGACCACCCCATCAACCAGAAGCTTGCCAGCGTGCTGCTTGAGCGCCTGGGTTTCCAGATCGATCTGGCAAAGGACGGGCAGGAAGCCGTTGAGGCCGCCGCCCAACGGCCCTATGCGCTGATATTCATGGATGTTCAGATGCCGGTCATGAACGGCTTTGAAGCCACACGGGCCATACGCGCTGGCGCCGGGCCCAATGCGCACACGCCCATCGTGGCGCTCACCGCCAACGCCATGCAGTCGGACAAGGATGCCTGCTTTGACGCTGGCATGAACGACTTCCTGACCAAGCCTTTCAACAAGGAAGGTCTGTCAGAAATCCTGGCGCGCTTCATCGCGTAAGGCCATCCTTTGCAAGTCGCCTGGCGCGACGACTGTCACATAGCTGTAGCATGGCGGGTCTATACCGGTGCATATGAAACACCAACCCGCCGCTTCCACCCAGCCCGCCACTGGCAGTGATGCCGACCCTTGGGACAAGGCAACCTGCCTGTCCCTCATCGAGCAACTGTGGGAGTTGCGCAAGTCCATGCAGGAGGCAGAACATCGTTTTGCCCGTGCGCTCAAAGGCGTGGCGCCACCGTATCGCAACAGCGCGCTGAATCTGGTGCACTACCTGGCACTGCGCTCCAAGGACTTGCGCACGCTGCAGAACAGCCTGACCTGGCTGGGCGTGTCGTCGCTGAGCCACTCCGAATCCCATGTGATGGCAAATCTGGACAAGGTGCTTGGCATCCTGCACCGGCTGACCGGGCAACCCTGGCAGGACCATTCCAAGGATGAACCGGCTGGCAGCCTGACCGGTCGCCATCTGCTGCAAAGCCACACCGATCTGCTGCTGGGTCCGGCCACGTCCGGGCGCGGCGTGCGCATCATGGTGACCCTGTCATCCGAAGCAGCCTCCGATTTCAGCATGGTGCGCAATCTGGTCGAAGCTGGCATGGACGTGGCGCGCATCAACTGCGCGCATGACGATGCCCAGGCCTGGAAGGCCATGGCCAACCTGGTGCGTCGCGCCGCCCAGGACGCGCAGCGCGAAGTGCGCATCCTGATGGATCTGGGCGGACCCAAGGTGCGCACCGGCCCCTTGAAACCAGGCCCCATGGTCGTCAAGCTCAAGCCGCAGCGGGACGACTATGGCCTCGTGTTGGCGGCCTCCAGATTGTGGATAGCCCCTACCGAGGTCTCCGTCATGGGCGCGCGCTGTGATGCGGCTGTGGTGGTGGATGCCGACTGGTTTGAGCGATTGGCAGAAGGCATGCCCATCAACTTCACCGACGCACGTGACAAGAAGCGCCGCCTGCGGGTGGTGGAGTGCACACCCGATGGCGTGGTGGCGGAATGCCTGGAAACCTACTACCTGAGCCCGGACGTGGCTCTGAGCGTCAAGGGCAAGCATGGCCACAAGGAGTTCACCGCCTATCCGCGCGGCATTGCGCCCCGCTCCGTTGCGCTGCGCCTGCACCGCGGCGACATCCTGCGGCTGACCAATGACACCGCCGAGGGCGCCATGGTCGGCACGGACGACCCGCAAGGACCCGTCGCAGTGGCCCACATCTCCTGCACCATGCCACTGGTGTTTGAACAGGTGCAAGCCGGCGAGCGCATCTGGTTTGACGACGGTCACATCGGCGGGATGATCCGCAAGGTCACACCCGAATTCATGGAGGTGGAAATCGTTCAGGCGCGCGATACCGGCGAGAACCTGATGGCCGACAAGGGCATCAACTTTCCGGACAGCCAACTCACCCTGCCCGCACTCACCGACAAGGACTTGCAGGACCTGCAGACCGTGGCCGAGATTGCCGACCTGGTCGGTTTGTCCTTTGTTCAAGAAGCCAAGGACATCCACCACCTGCTCAAGGCCCTGCACGATCTGCAGCGTGATGACGTGGGCGTGGTGCTCAAGATCGAGACCTTGCGCGGCTTCGAAAACCTGCCAGCCCTGATGCTGGCGGCCATGGCCGCGCCATCTGCTGGCGTGATGATTGCGCGCGGCGACCTGGCGGTGGAATGCGGCTTCGAGCGCATGGCCGAGATCCAGGAGGAAATCCTGAGCTGCTCCGAGGCCGCGCACATGCCGGTGATCTGGGCCACGCAGGTGCTGGAGACGTTGGGCAAGACCGGCATGCCCTCGCGTGCGGAAATATCGGATGCCAGCATGGGCGAGCGTGCCGAATGCGTGATGCTCAACAAGGGACCGTTCATCGTGGATGCCATCCGTACGCTGGACGACATCTTGCGCAGGATGGCTGGGCATCAGGTCAAGAAGAAGTCCCTGCTCAGAGCGCTGCGCGCCTGGGAGAAGCAAGACTATCTTTGAGTATGCGGGTTGTGCTGCCTGGATATCCGTGCCTATGATGCAAGCATGGCACCCCTGAACGCACCGCAGTCCGCCGAGGTCGGCCTCACCACCTCCGAAGCCCAGCAGCGTTTGCAACAGTACGGGGCTAACCGGCTGCAAGACGCCAAGCAGCTGGCACTGATCTGGCAGTTTCTGCTGAACTTCCGCAATCCGCTGGTGTTGATCCTGCTGGCCGCCAGCGTGCTGACCGGCGTGACGGGCGACGTCAGCGGCGCATTGATCATCGGCCTCATCGTGGTGATGAGTGTCACGCTGGATTTCGTGCAGGCACACCGCGCCGGCAAGGCCGCAGCCAGCCTGGCCATGAAGGTCGCTGTGACGGCCATGGCTCTGCGCGATGGCAAGACGCAGCAGATCCCGGTGGGTGATCTGGTACCAGGCGACGTGGTGCACCTGTCCGCGGGCGATCTGATACCGGCGGATGCGCGCCTGCTGCAGGCCAACGACTTTTTCGTGAACCAGGCGCAACTGACCGGTGAACCCTATCCGGTGGAAAAGACGGCCCCGCAAGCCAGCGCGCCCACCACACCTGGGGACACCTGGGAGCTGGACGCAGCGGATCGCATCTACCTGGGCAGTACCGTGGTCAGCGGTTCAGCACAGGCGCTCATAGGGCGCACCGGCAGCACCACGGCGCTGGGACAGATTGCGGTGGACCTGAACAAGACCGCACCACCCACGGCGTTTGAGCTGGGTACGCGGCAGTTCGGCACCATGATCATGCGCTTCACCCTGCTCATGGTGCTGGTGACGCTGCTGGTGAACGTGGCCTTGCATCGACCGCTGCTGGAGTCCTTTCTGTTTGCGGTGGCACTGGCCGTGGGCCTCACACCCGAGCTGCTGCCCATGGTGGTGTCGGTCACCCTGACCAAAGGGGCCTTGCGCATGGCTGCGCTCAAGGTCATCGTCAAGCGCCCGTCTGCCATACAGGACATGGGCGCCATGGACGTGCTGTGCACCGACAAGACCGGCACCCTGACCGAAGCACGCATCCGGCTGGAGCGTTATCTGGATACACAAGGCAAGAGCAGCGACCAGGTGCTGGAGCTGGCCTACCAGAACAGCTTCTTCGAGAGCGGACTCAAGAGTCCGCTGGACGATGCCATCCTGGCGCACGGTGATATCGACGTCAGCCGTTGGACCAAGATCGACGAGGTGCCCTTTGACTTCGAGCGCCGCCGCGTATCCGTGTTGCTGCAAAGCACCTCGGACGCCAACCATCCCCTGGCCCGTCGCCTGGTGGTCAAGGGCGCACCGGAAGACGTCATCACCTTGTGTACCCACGTGCTGGACGACAACGGCCAACCGGTTCCCCTGGACGATGCCGTCCACGACCGCATCCACAAGCTGTTCGACAGCCTGGGCGAAGAAGGCTTCCGGGTGCTGGGCATTGCCTGGCGGGACGTGCCGCTGGAGATGGCGCATGCGGTGGTGTCGGACGAAAGTGAACTGGTATTTGCCGGCTTCACCGCGTTTCTCGACCCACCCAAGGTAAGCGCCGGTCTGGCACTCAAGGCCATGACCGAAAGCGGTGTAGCGGTGAAGATCGTCACCGGAGACAACGAGCGTGTGACCCGCCATGTGTGCACCGAGCTGAACCTGGAAATCCAAGGTGTGCTGACCGGCACCGAGATCGCCGTCATGAACGACGACGCACTGCGTGCGCGTGTGGATGACGTCAACCTGTTCTGCCGCGTCAACCCATCGCAGAAGAACCGTGTCATCCTGGCGCTCAAGGCGCGCGGCCATGTGGTGGGCTATCTGGGCGACGGCATCAACGATGCACCATCACTGCATACCGCCGACGTTGGCATCTCGGTGGACGAGGCAGTGGATGTAGCCAAGCAGGCTGCCGCCATGATCCTGCTGGAGAAGGACCTGATGGTGCTGCACCAGGGCATTCTGGAAGGGCGGCGCACCTTCGGCAATGTGATGAAGTACATCATGATGGCCACCAGCTCCAACTTCGGCAACATGTTCAGCATGGCGGCGGCCACGCTGTTCCTGCCCTTCCTGCCCATGCTGCCGCTGCAGATCCTGCTCAACAACCTGCTCTACGACGTGTCCGAGATTGCACTGCCGCTGGACGATGTGGACGCCGAAGACCTGGCCGCGCCCAAGCGCTGGGACATGCGCTTCATCCGCAACTTCATGCTGACCATAGGGCCAGTGAGTTCGCTGTTCGACTTCCTCACCTTCTACCTGCTGATCAAGCTGTTCAACGCCCATGAGTCGCTGTTTCGCACCGGCTGGTTTGTGGAGTCGATTGCCACACAGGTGTTGGTGATCTTTGTGATCCGCACGCGGCGCAATCCGCTGCGCAGCCATCCCAACCGCTGGCTGGTGCTCTCGTCCCTGGGCGTGGTACTCACCGCCATGGCGCTGCCCTTCTCGCCATTGGCGGTGTATCTGGGCTTCACACCGCTGCCGGGCGAATTCTTCGCCCTGCTGGCCGCGCTGTTGCTGGCATACCTGTTGATGGTGGAGGCGGGCAAGCGCTGGTTCTACCACCGCCAATCCCGCTGAAAGCGTATTGCTAGTTTGACCCACATCAATGATTGATGTGGTCAAAACAGGCAAAAAAACCTGCGAGGCATACAGTGAAGACTTGCTTATTGGGAGTCTGTCATGAGTGTTTTGCTTCAGGTCGCCATCATCTTAGTTTGCCTTTTCTACGGCGCCAGAAAAGGCGGTATCGCACTGGGTTTGCTCGGCGGTATCGGCATTGTTCTACTCACCTTTGCCTTCAACCTCACACCTGGAAAACCACCAGTGGATGTGATGCTGACCATCATCGCGGTGGTGGCTGCATCGGCCACCTTGCAGGCGTCCGGTGGGTTGGAAGTGATGCTGCTGGGCGCTGAAAAGCTGCTGCGGCGCAACCCCAAATACGTGTCCATCCTGGCACCGTTCACCACCTGTGCTCTGACCATGCTGTGCGGCACCGGGCATGTGGTCTACACCATGCTGCCCATCATCTATGACATCGCCATCAAGAACGACATCCGTCCGGAGCGGCCCATGGCCGCCTCATCCATTGCGAGCCAGATGGGCATCCTGGCCAGCCCGGTATCCGTTGCCGTGGTGTCGCTGGTGGCCTTTCTGGCCAAGGTGCCAGTCAACGGCCATGTGATCGACTTCATCCAGGTGCTGGCCATCACCATCCCATCCACACTGGCAGGTGTGCTGATGATTGGCATCTTCAGCTGGTTCCGCGGCAAAGAGCTCAAGGACGACCCTGAGTTCCAACAACGCATTGCCGACCCGGAAAAGCGCGAGCTCGTCTACGGCCACACGGCTTCGCTGATCGGCAAGACCCTGTCGCGCGACCAATGGGTGGCCATGTGGATCTTCATCGGTTCGATTGTGGTGGTGGCATTCCTGGGCGCATTCCAGGAGCTGCGCCCCGTCGTGGGCGGCAAGCCGCTGAACATGGTGCTGACCATCCAGATGTTCATGTTGCTGGCCGGTGCCTTGATGATCGTGTTCACCAAGACCGACCCCAGCACCATTGGCAAGATGGAAGTGTTTCGCGCCGGCATGGTCGCGGTGGTAGCCGTGTTTGGTATTGCCTGGATGGCAGATACCGTGTTTGAAGCCAATCTGCCGCAGCTCAAGCTCGCATTGACCGACATGGTGAAAACGCAACCATGGACTTACGCCATTGCCCTGCTGCTGGTGTCCAAGCTGGTGAACTCGCAAGCCGCAGCCATCAGCGCCATGGTGCCTGTGGGTCTGGCCATCGGAGTGCCTCCGGGCTACATCGTGGCCTTTGCCGCAGCGTCTTACGGTTACTACATCCTTCCTACCTATCCGAGTGACCTGGCCGCGATCCAGTTTGACCGCTCAGGCACCACCCACATCGGCAAGTACGTGATCAACCACAGCTTCATTGCACCCGGCCTGATTGGTGTGAGCACCTCCTGTCTGGTGGGCTTCCTGCTGGCCACGTCTACCGGTCTGGTCTAGGGCCTTTGCAGCCGGCAATCTCCAGAGCAGCGCTCAGAGATTGCTGGCGGCCATGACCTCGGACACATCGGTTAAACCCAGCAGCACTTTTTCCAGTCCGTCCTGGCGCAGCGTGCGCATGCCCCCGCGCAAGGCGGTGAAGCGGATATCACCAGCCGAGTCGCGCTGCCGGATATGGTGGCGAATCTCCTCGCTGTTGAGCAGCAGCTCATAGATGCCCAATCGCCCCTTGTAGCCGCGGCCCTCACAGGCTTCGCAGCCGCACTTCTGGTAGCTGTAGAGGACGCGACCTCCCTTGCCATCGGGCTTGCCAAAGGCGGCCTTCCAGATCTCCACCTGCATCTGCACATTCTTCTCGTCAGCGCGCTGTACGCTCTCCACGTATTGAAACGCCAGATCGTGGATCTCCTGATCGGTTGCCGGGCGTGACTGCACGCATTTACGGCATAGCCTGCGCACCAGGCGCTGCGCCAGGATCGCCAGCAGCGAGTCCGAAAAGTTGAAAGGGTCCAGCCCGATCTCCAGCAGACGCGCAATGCTCTCCGAGGCTGAGTTGGTATGCAAGGTCGACAGCACGAGGTGGCCGGTGAGCGAGGCTTCGATCGCGATGCGTGCTGTCTCTTCATCGCGGACCTCGCCAATCATGATCACATCGGGGTCGGCGCGCAGGAACGTGCGCATGGCCGCAGCAAAGGTCCAGCCGATGCGCGCATTCATCTGCACCTGACGCAGACCTTCCTGCGTGATTTCAATGGGGTCCTCTGCAGTCCATATCTTGCGGCTTTCGGTGTTGATGTCGGCAATGAGCGAATGCAGCGTGGTGGTCTTGCCGCTGCCCGTGGGGCCACACACCAGAATCAGGCCATAGGGCTTGCGCACGACTTCGCGCAGGTTGTTCAAGTCTGCCTCGCCCAGTCCGATCCCCGAGATGGGGAGCGCCTTGGAGCCCGCCAGCAGACGCAGCACCACATCCTCCAGTCCGCTGGACGTGGGGACCGTCACCACGCGCAATTCCGTCTTGGTCCCGCCAAAGCGCGAGAAGTCGATCTTTCCGTCCTGCGGCTTGCGGTGCTCGGAGATGTCCATGTTGGCCATGATCTTGATGCGCGCAACCAGTGCATAGCGGTAGCGCGACTCGACTTCTAGATGGAGCTTGAGCTCACCGTCCAGGCGCAAGCGGATACGCACATTGGCGGGTGCCGGGCGGGTTTCGATGTGGATGTCGGATGCCTTGAGCGCAATCGCCTCTTCGATCAACGAGTTGATCAGGCGCACCAGGGTGTTGTCCGATTCGCTGACCACGTCGTTGGCCTGCTCGGTCGCCCGGTCGCTATCCAGCGCGAGGTCACTTGCGAGGTCCTTGGAAGACATGCGGTTGACAGAGGTTGCAGACTCAGCAGGAACGGCTGGGCGGGCATAGGCACGGGCGATGGCGGGCATCAGCGTTCCAGGTGCGGGCAACAGACTCAAAATGCGCTTTTGCGTCATGAAACGCAGTTCCTGCAATAGGCGCCGGTCCTGCGGGTCGGCCATGAGCAGCACCAGCACATCTTCGTGCAGCATCAGGGGTACCACCGATTCACGTTCAGCCACATTGGATTTGATCAGCGCAATCGCCTGCGGGTCGAAATCAAATTGCGTGGCATCCACCACGCCGGTGCCCAGCCAGCATGCGATTGCATGGTCGATCTGCTGGTTGGAAACCGAACCTGCCTCCACCAGCATGGTGCCCAACGGTTTGTGTATGCCGCGCGAACGGTCCAGCTCCTGTTGCCTGAGCGTCTTGCCCAATTGCTCCTGGTCTATCAGCTTGGCGTCCAGCAAGGCTTCGCCGATATGGCCAAAGCGCTGGGCATCTGCCGAGGAGTTGGAGAGCGTATGCCACAACTCTGCGGGATTGGCCGGGGTGATGATGTGCAGGAGTTCGGCGTGATCATTCATATTCGTATGGATAAGGTGAGGTCCCAACTTACAAAAACATCATGCCTCCAATATGCAGCGCGATGATCCTCTGGGACCTTCAAACCGCACATTCCATGACGTACGTCATTTTTCTCTAAATTCGTACACAATTCCAGCATGGAGCAAACCACCGTCAAACGCTACTTACCCTGGGTGGTGGCAACAGCGTTATTCATGGAGCAGCTGGACTCCACCATCGTCAACACGGCGGTCCCCTCCATGGCCGCAAGCCTGAACGTGACTCCATTGAGCCTCAAGGGCGTGGTGGCCAGTTACATCCTGAGTCTGGCCGTAGGCATTCCCATCAGCGGATGGATGGCAGACCGGTTCGGCACCCGCCGCGTATTTGCCTGGGCCGTGGCGCTGTTCACCCTTTCGTCGGTGCTCTGCGGCCTGTCGGTCAACGTACCCATGCTGGTGGGTGCACGCATCCTGCAAGGCATTGGCGCATCCATGATGGTGCCCGTGGGGCGGCTGACCATCATCCGGACCTTTGCCAAGTCCGAACTGCTGGTGGCCATGAATTTTGTCGTCATTCCCGCGCTCATCGGCCCCTTGCTGGGCCCGACCGTAGGCGGCGTGATCGTGCACTGGCTGTCCTGGCGCGACATCTTCTTCGTCAACGTGCCGGTCGGCTTGGCGGCGCAGTGGCTGATATATCGCTACATGCCCGATTACCGCAGCGACACGCAGCGTCCACTGGACCTGGTCGGGCTGGTGCTGTTCAGCTCGGGCACAGCCTTGCTGTCGTGGTTGCTGGAGGTGTTTGGTGAGCATCGCATCGACAGTACTTCGGCCACGGTGCTGCTGGTGATTGCTGTCAGTCTGCTGCTGGCCTATGGTGTTCACGCCAGCCAGACCGCCTTTCCACTGTTGCGCCTGACGCTGTTCAAGGTGCGTACCTTCCGCATTTCCGTACTGGGTGGTTTTGTCACGCGCCTGGGCCTGGGCGGCATGCCTTTCCTGCTGCCCCTGCTCTACCAGGTGGGCATTGGACTTACCTCGTGGGAATCGGGTCTGCTGATGATGCCCGCAGCGGCAGCGGCCATGGGCATGAAGCTGGTTGCGTCCCGCGTGCTGGGCCGCTTTGGCTATCGCAAGGTCCTGGTCGTCAACACCGTGCTGATCGGCCTGACGGTCTCGCTGTTTTCCCTGGTAGGGTCCTCCACACCTCTGTGGCACATCGTGTGCCTGAGCCTTACGCAAGGCTTCTTCAATTCGCTGCAGTTCACCAGCATGAACTCCATGGCCTATGCGGATATCGAAGCCAAGGACTCCAGCATGGCCAGCACCATGGGCAGCTCCATGCAGCAGCTGTCCATGAGCTTCGGACTGGCCTGCGGTTCACTGGTGACGGGCTGGTATCTGGGAGACATCCCCCAGACCGACAGGCTGGCCGTGACCAGCGCACTGCACCACGCATTCCTGACCCTGGGCGCCGTCACCATCGTCTCATCCCTTTCCTTCTGGGCCTTGAAGCCCCACGATGGCGATGCGGTCAGCCAGGGCTCTCAGGAACCGGGTGAGTGACCTGTGTCAGACGCTTGCGCAGCTGCGGACTCCACTTGCTTGATATCACCCAGGCCGACGCGGAACTGCTCCAGTCTGGCCTCATAGTCATCCGCTTCGCCATAGCGCAGAAAGCGTGCGTAGCGTGAGTGGGCACCCAGCATCTTGCGCGCATGCTTGATGGGGCAGAAATACTCTTCGGTCCTGCCGACTATCTCTGTTACATAAGCCATCAGGCCGTTGCCATAGGCGCAATAGGTGCAATGGAACCTCTCAATGAAGTTCAGATAGCCGAGCTGCTGCCGGTCAAAAACCATGTAGTCTCTGCGACGTACCTTGACGATGCCATAGATGGGAAAACAGGTCGCCTGGTAGAAGCTCACACACACATCCAGCAGCAGCATCGGAAAGATCATGCTGTAGATGATGGGTCCGGTGATCAGGTTCTGCGGCCTATAGGTCACCAGCCAATGAAAGAAGCCGGTCTTGAGCTTGAGATGTGCCTGGCGCACGGACTCCTCAAACTCAATCCGCCGACCCTTGATCTGGTACAGCGCGTTGGCTTCCTGCGCCTGCACCTCCCGGCGCAGGTCTTCCTCCAGCGCGCTCATCTGATCAAGCAGACGGCGGATTTTTTCATTCATGAGACGGGACGCGTGGCCACTAGTCGATGCTCAGGCGGTGCGTGCCGCCGCCAGCCCTCTTCTTGGCCAGTGTCAGCGTCAGAACGCCGTTCTCGAACTTGGCCTTGGAGGCATCCCGGTCAATGTCCACGGGCAACTGGAAGCTGCGCGAAACGGCACCGAAATACCGCTCGCTACGCAGCACTTTTTCGTCCTTGGTGGTGCTGTCCTGCTGCTTGACTTCGGCACTCAGGGTCACCGTGTTGCCATCCAGAACCACATGGATATCTTCCTTGGCAACGCCAGGCACTTCCGCGTGAACGGTGTATGCCTCCGGAGTCTCCTTGATATCCACCTTGATCTGTGCAGGAGAGGGCAAAGGATCTCCATGCAATGGCCTGACGTAGTAACTGGGTCCAATATCGCGGAAGAAATCGTCGAACAGATTGCCCCGGTTGATGAGTGCGCTCATGGTTGTGCTCCTTTGAAAAAACTTGTTGCTACGACGCCGTAGCCACAATGGCCACGGCCCCCACTGACAAATTTAGGTCGCAGGATTCAATTCTCAAGTCGGGATTGGTGTTTGATTGAGATGGATCAAATATGCACGAAACGGAGTCCCAGAAGGAAGTCGAGCGCGCCCTATCTGCCGCGCGGCGACAGGCGGCAGGCACGACGGAAGGCCTGCAGGTTGGCTTCGGCGCGCTCCAGCAGCCCCCCTTCGGCAAAGCCATCCGTGGGGCCTTCTGACAGCACGGAGGGCTGTCCACTCAACAACGCCAAACCGTCCAAGACATGGCTGGCGGTATGGATGTGAAATTGCCCCCGCTCCACCGCGTCCAACACCTGGTCGTCGAGCATGAGGTGGCGCAGGTTGCGTTCCGGTATCAGCACGCCCTGGTGACCATCCAGGCCCTGGTTTGCGCAGACGCGGAACCAGCCTTCGATCTTCTCGTTGATGCCGCCTACCGGCAGCACGTCGCCGTGCTGATTGAGCGCGCCGGTCACCGCAATGCCTTGTTGCAGCGCCACACCCGAAAGAGAGGACAGCAATGCAAACAGCTCGGCACACGAAGCGGAGTCGCCTTCCACGCCCTGGTATTCCTGCTCGAACACGATGGACGCGCTCAGTGCCAGTGGCGCCCTGTGCGCAAACAACGACGTCAGATAGCTTTGCAGAATGAGCACACCCTTGTCGTGAATGGGGCCTGACATGGATACCTCGCGCTCGATGTTGAGCACACCGCCATGGCCCGCGTGCGTGCGCGCGGATATGCGAACCGGCAGCCCGAAGCGCCAGTCGCCCAGATCGATTTGCGTCAGGCCATTGACCTGGCCCACGCGCGTGCCCTGCACCGAAATCAGTTGATCACCTTCGGCAATCGCTTGCTGCAGGCGCTGCTCCGGGTAGTCGTGGCGCAGACGCCGGGCCACCAGGGCCTGCTCCACATCCACACGGTCCACCAGCAGGCTTCCCTCTCCCTGGGCGCGGGCACGGCGCCTGGCGGCACTCTCCACCACCAGGGTCTCGGTACGGTCAAATATGGCGCTTTGGCGTGTCTGGTCATCCACCTGGCGATGCGTCTCCTCCAGCAGCCGCGCAACGGCCTCGCGCGAGAAGTGCGGCAGTCCCCATTTGCGGCAAGTGTGGGCCACAAACACGGCGGTGCCCGTCCATGTTTCGTCATTGGCCAGAAAGCTCTCAGCGAAGTCCACCTTGACACGAAAGTGGCGGGCAAATTCCGGGTCCGCTTCCTGCACGGCGTAGTACTGCTCTACCGACCCGATCAGTACGATCTTGACGTCAGCATCCACCGCTTCAGGTTCCAGCGACATGGCCGCCATGGGCATGGCGCCAGTGCCGGGCTCTTCGATCTGCACCCGACCGCTGCGCAGGTAGCGACGCAGCTTCTCCCAGACCAGCTCGTCGGCCAGCAAGTCCCGCAGATGCAGCATGAGAAAGCCGCCATGCGCCTTGAGCAGGCTGCCGGCGCGGATGCGGGAGAAGTCGGTCATCAGCACGTCTTCTTCCACCTGGTATTCGATACTGCCGAACAGAGCGCGGAACACCGGGTTCTGCTCGGATATGACCGGTGCCCCGGTGCGCCCCGCGTTGTCCACCACCACGTTGATGGCATAGCGTGCCATCTGCTGCACCAGTGCTTCACGCCGCGCCAACTCGGCTTCCTCATCATCCAAGGGCGTGAAGAGTTGCACGTTCTCCAGCACATCGTGCAGCACCTGGTCCAGATAGGCTCCCAACTTGACCGAATCCTTGATCTGCTTCTTCAAGCTGATGCGGATTTCCTGCAGCTCATGGTCCAGCAAGGGCTTGACGCTCTGGCGGCACAGGGAAGCCAGCGCCTCGTTCATGACACGCTCCAGCGGCCGCATCTTCTCCATGAAGCGCGTGATTTCCTCGCGCAGCTGCTGCTCTGCCTGGTCTATTTCGGAGCGCTGCTCCTTGGGCAGGGCACGTGCCTCCGCCTCAGTCAGGGCACGCCCTTTATCGCCAATCAGGGTGAAGACCAGATGCCCCGATTCACGGAACAAGGTGAAGTGCCTGGCCTCGGCAAAGGCGTCAAGCTCGGCATAGGCCTTGGACTCCTCCACTTTGTAGGCATTGCGTATGCGCTCCTGCTCGGCCTTGAAATCCTCACTGGAGAGGCGCAGTGGTATTTCCGTCTGTAGCGTGCGCGCGAGCGCTTGCATGAGCTGACGCAACTGCCTTCCCTGCCCGGGCGGCATGCGCAGGGCACGCGGATGCTCTGGCATATCGAAGTTGTGCAGGTAGCACAGGTCCGGCGGAACCGACCGGGTCTCGGCCACTGCCTGCATGCTTTGCAGAAGCAGTGACGAACGTCCGCTTCCCACCTCGCCCAGCACAAACAGGTTGTAGCCCGGGTGCTCCAGCCCCAACCCAAAGCGTGCGGCCCGCTCCGCCCGGTCCTGGCCGATCCAGGGTAATGGCTGCAGCACCAGCTCCGAGGTGTCTGCAAAGTGCAATGCCGCCGCGGGAATGCGCAAACGCAGTTCCGAGCGCAACAGATTCCGGATAGCCATGGTTTTAGGTCCTTCAATCAACGGCGCAGACGCATGCGCAGTCCCAGATCGGTACGTGAGTCGGCGTTGGCCAGCGCCACTTCGGGGGCAATGCGGCCGCGTTGCACTTGTTCAAACAGTGACTGATCGAAGGTATGGGTTCCTGCGATGGTCGCCTTCTCCAGCGACAGCCGCAGCTCATCGATCGCGCCACGCTGTATCAGCGAGGCCACATGGGCGGACTGCAGCATCACTTCGGTGGCAAGTGCCTGGCCGCCTCCCTGTCCTGGCAACAGACGCTGCGCCACCACGGCCTGTAGATTGAGTGACAGGTCCATCAGCAGTTGCTTGTGCGCCGACTCCGGAAAGAAATTGAGTATGCGTTTGATCGCCTGACTGGCATTGCTGGCATGCAGGGTGGACACGCACAGGTGACCGGTTTCCGCATAGGCAACGGCATGTTGCATGGTCTCCTGATCGCGGATCTCACCGATCATGATCATGTCGGGCGCCTGACGCATGGCGTTGCGCAGCGCGTCGGAAAAGCTGTGCGTGTCCACACCCACTTCGCGCTGGTCCACTGTAGAAGCGCCATGGTTGAACAGGTATTCAATCGGATCCTCCACCGTCAGGATGTGCCCGCTCTGTCGGTTGGCGCGGTATTCCACCATGGATGCCAATGTCGTTGTCTTGCCGGAGCCAGCCGCACCGATGATGAGCACCAGTCCGCGCGGCAATAGCGCAAGCTCACCCACGATCTCCGGCAGTCCCAAGGCATTGAAATCGGGAATATGGCTTTGCACCAGACGCGCCACCAGACCAACTTCCCTACGCTGACGGTAGACATTGATACGGAAACGCCCAACGCCTTGTGGCGCGTAGGCAATATTGCATTCCAGCGTGCGTTCAAAATCCGCAATGGTCTGCGGCTCCATGGCCGAGTACGCCAGCGCCTGCACCTGACCGGGCAGCAGCTTAGGTACAGGCAGCGCCTGCACGCGGCCATCCACCTTGATCTGGGGCGGCGCACCCGTGGTCAGGAAGAGGTCGGAAGCTTTGCGGTCAACGACCACGCGCAGCAGGGCATTCAGGTCATAGTCTTCCATCATGGTCTCTCCTTCGTTTTTCCTCTTCCCATGCTTACATGGTAATCGTGGGCGCAAGACTTGACCAACGGCAA
Organism: Rhodoferax sp. GW822-FHT02A01; assembly: GCF_038784515.1. Classification (NCBI taxonomy): domain Bacteria; kingdom Pseudomonadati; phylum Pseudomonadota; class Betaproteobacteria; order Burkholderiales; family Comamonadaceae; genus Rhodoferax; species Rhodoferax sp. GW822-FHT02A01. The sequence goes on along the minus strand of NZ_CP152376.1, from coordinate 2,202,486 downwards.
TCAGGGCAAACTTGACGTGGGGCAAAGGAGTGGGTTTTGTAAATCACGCGTAACACTGCTCGCCCTGCTCACGCGCAGGCGGCATCCTTCGGGACAACATGAAGGAGTAACCCAATGGAATCAGTGCATGACAACCTGGTCTACGTCGATTTCCAGAATCGACGCATGTCACCCAACCAGAACGCCGCGTTGGAGGAGTTTGCAGAATGGGGCAAAAATTTCGCGCACTATTACGACCTGGAGCGGCTGTACTCCTTCTCCGACAACTCCCAATCTCTGGTACGTGCCGTCGTCGAACTCGTCGAGAGCGCCTAACGCCACCATCCGCCCCGTACCTCAGTAGTGGATCGCGCGCGGAGCACCGCCTCCCACCGCAACCGCATCGCCATTGATTGCGCGAGACCTGGGTGAAGCAAGAAACACAACCACGTCCGCCACCTCTTCTGCAGTAACCACACGCCCGGTACTGTTGCCCGCATCCAGCTCCGCCTGAACCACCACCTTGTCCACACCGCGGCGTTGCGCATGGTGCGCCACCATGTCCGCGGTGCGCTCAGTGACGGTCACACCCGGGTGCACCGCCGTCACATTGATGCCATGTGGCCCCAGCTCATCGGCCAAGTTTTTCGTCAGAGCCGAAACGCCCACGTTGCGGATGCTGCCCACGGCATTGCCGGTGGAACGCGCAGCCAGCCCGCTGACGTTGACGATGCGACCCCAGCCGCGCGCCTTCATGCCAGGTGCCACTGCCTGGGCCGTGCGCAGGTAGCCCATGACCTTGATGTCCAGTTGCTGGTGAAAGAAGTCGCTGGTGATGTCTGCGAGTGGCGGCGGTGGCGCATAGCCAGCCGGTTCAGCCGCGGCATTGACCAGAATATCGATGCCACCACCCAGCTTTTCCTCGGCTTCGGCCACAGCGCGCCGCACGGCCTGCAGATCACCGGTGTCGGCCGCCACGCCGATCACCCGACGACCGCTGGCCGCGGACAGTTCGGTCGCTGCAGCCGCAAGACGCTGCGGGTCGCGCGCAAGCAAGGCCACGTCAACACCTTCGGCAGCCAGTGCGCGCGCCACCGCCTTGCCGATGCCACGGCTGCCCCCCGTGACAAGTGCGCGTTTTGATTCGAGTTTCAAGTCCATGATGCCGTTTCTCCCCGACTGTCACCAGACGTCGGCGTTGTGGGCCTTGGGTTCACGCTGCTCTGCAAACCTTGCGGCCAAAAAATCCAAAAACACCCTTACCTTCGAAGACAGGTGATGCCTCTGGGGATAGATGGCATAGATGTCCGAAGACAGTCCTTCCCACGCGGGCAACACACGCTGCAGTTGCCCCGAACGCAGATACGGTGCGACATCCCATTCTGAGCGCAACACAATGCCGTGTCCGGCCAACGCCCATTCCACGGCGATCTCGCCAAAGTTGGTGCTCAGACCGCCGTACACCTTCACCATCTCCTGGTGTTGCCCGTCCGACAAATGCCAGTTGTTGAAAGCGGTGCTGCTCTCACGGATGACGATGCACTCATGGGCATGCAGATCGCGCGGCACGGTCGGAGCCTTGCGGCCCTGCAGATAGGTGGGCGCAGCGCATAGAAAGCGCCGGTTGGGCGCAAGCTTGCGCGCAAGGATGCGCCGGTCCGGTGGTGCGCCGAAATGGATGCCGATATCCATGGCGTGGGCTGCCAGATCCAGGGATCGGTCCGTCAGCTCCAGAACGATCTCCACCGACGGATACAGCCGCCTGAACGCCTCAATCACTGGCGACAGATGGCACCGTCCAAAACCGAAGGTAGCGTTGATCCTCAACAGCCCATGGGGCACGTCGGACCCCGCCGCCAGGGTGCGCTCCAGGCTTTCGATTTCGCGCAGGATGCGCCCGCCTTCTTCCAGGTAGCGCTCGCCCTCGGCCGTCAGGCTCAAACGGCGGGTGGTCCGGTTCAAGAGGCGCACGCCCAGTCTTTTCTCCAGCTGGGCCAGTCTGCGGCTCACGGCCGGCGGCGTTACACCCAGCTCCAATGAGGCGGCGGCCAAACTGGGTTGGCGCGCCAAGATGGAGAAGAACTGCAGGTCTGGAGAGTCTTTCATTCGTGCAAATTATTACCGAATGAATTACTTGTGATGCCATTGATGCCATTGACTGCAAGCAATAGCATTGACCTACCGCCTTTTCATCACACCTGCATGCCCGCCATTTCCCTGCCTGAACTTCTGATGATGCTGAGCCTGGGCGCAGCTCTGGGTTTCTTTGGTGGCCTGTTTGGCATTGGTGGCGGCATCATCTGCATTCCGATGCTGGTGCTGGGCTTTGGACTGGACCAGGCGGTGGCCCAAGGCACGGCCCTGGTCCTGATGGTGCCCAACCTGTTGATCGCCTGGCTGCGTTACAGCCAGCGCCATCCGGTTGCGTGGAAGACCGCGCTGCAGATTGGCTTGCTGGCCTGCATCACCACCTGGCTGGTTGCGCACATGGCTACCCGTTTGCCCACCGACCTCATGCGCACCATCTTCAGCATATTCCTGCTGTTGCTGTCCCTGCGCATGCTGTTCGGAACCCATGCCACCGCCGCCCCCGAGGAGAACAAACCACGCGACTTGCGTTACCTGCCCCTGGTCGGAATCGTGGGCGGCAGCAGCATGGGGCTGCTGGGCATCGGTGGTGGGCTGGTGGCTACGCCCATATTCAATGGCTGGTTTGGTCAACGCCAGACGGTTGCGCAAAGCCTCTCGCTGGCTCTGGTGGCACCGAGCTCCATCATTGCCCTGCTGACCTACAGCGGCGCGCACCGGGTGGCCTGGTCCATGGGGCTTCCCATGGCCATTGGCGGACTGTTTACGGTATCTGCCGGTGTCGCGGTGGCCCACCGCTTGCCCGAGCGGCGCATGCGCCTGGCCTTTGCCTGGATGCTGCTGGCTACCGCTGCATGGATGCTGCTCAAGCCTTTGCTCGACTGACCTCCATGCGCGGACCGCTTTCAACTTCGCCCGTACGTGGTGCATGCATTGCAATCTCCAGCTCAGCCCGCGTGGGCAGTCCGTCGTTGTCACCGGGATACTGGACCACGCGGGCGCCGATGGCGTTCCCGCGCAAGGCGGCCTCTGCAAGAGTGAGGCCATCCAGCAGCGCGCTGATGACACCGACGGCAAAGCCATCACCCGCCCCCACGGTGTCCACCACCTGCGGCACCAGGAATCCGCTCACCATTCCCTGTGCCGAAGCACTGGCGCAATAAGCCCCCGCCGGTCCGCACTTGATCACGACCTGTCTGGCGCCCCGATCCAGGTAGTAAGTGGCAATGTCCTGTGGCGTGTCGAGTCCGGTCAGAAGCCGGCCTTCCGCCAGCCCCGGCATGACCAAGTCGCATTGGGCAGCCAACGCGTTGAGGGTGCGCACCATCACGGCTTCGCTCTCCCATAACTTGGGGCGCAGATTCGGGTCGAACGAAATGGCAACCCCCGTCGCACGCGCCTGACGCACCATGTATTCCACCAGCTCGCGCACACTGCCGGAAAGCGCTGGACTGATGCCGGTGATGTGCAAATGCCGGACCGTCTGGAGTGCATCCGGGGGCATGTCGCCCAGCCCCATGTGACTGGCCGCTGAGCCTTTGCGGAAGTACTGCGTACTGGGATCCTTGCCGGACTCCTCCCGCGACTTGAACATGAGGCCGGTGGGGTGCAGGCGGTCCAGCTGTACATAGCGGCAATCCACACCTTCGCGCGCCATGGCCGACAGCAGGTACTCACCCAGCATGTCGTTGCCGACGCGGCTGACGTACCCGACACGCAGCCCCAGGCGGCTCAGGCCAATGGCCACATTGAGCTCCGCACCTGCGACGGAACGGTTGAATTGCTCGACTTCTGGCAGCGGCCCAGTGGTACGCGCTGAGAACAGTGCCATGGCCTCACCCACGGTGAGTACGTCAAGAGCTTGCATGGGAACAGGTGGTTGAAGAAACTCCACCATGGTACTCACATGACCGCTCCGAGCTGCCAGGGAACGAACTCGTTGTCCCCCAGGCCATTGCGCTCGCTGCTGCTTTGCTGTCCGGAAGCGGTTGCCAGCATGAGCTCAAACAGCTCCTGCCCTGCCTCGGCAATGGTCTGGCTGCCTTCCACCACGGTGCCCGCATCGAAGTCCATGTCGAGGCGCATGCGCTGGAACAGCGCGGAGTGGGTGGCCAGCTTGAGTGAAGGGGTCGGCTTGCAGCCATAGGTGGAACCACGCCCGGTGGTAAAGCAGATCAGGTTGGCGCCGCCCGCGACCTGGCCGGTGGCGGAGACCGGGTCGTAGCCCGGGGTATCCATGAAAACCAACCCGTGCGCGCGCACCGGTTGCGCATATTCGTACACCGCCATCAGTCCGGTGCTGCCTGCCTTGGCCACCGCACCCAGGGACTTTTCCAATATGGTCGTGATGCCGCCGACCTTGTTTCCGGGCGACGGATTGTTGTTCATGTCGGCGCCATGGGTCGAGGTATAGGTCTCCCACCATTGCAGCCGCGCCATCAGCTGATCGGCCACGGCCTGGGACGCAGCACGCGCAGTGAGCAGGTGTTCGGCACCGTAGATCTCCGGCGTCTCTGACAGAATGGCCGTGCCGCCATGGCGCACTAGCAGGTCCACCGCAGCGCCCAGCACCGGGTTGGCGCTGATGCCGGAGTAGCCATCGGAGCCACCGCACTGCAAACCCACCACCAGATGGCTGGCACTGACGGTTGTACGCCTGGCTTCGTTGGCCATGGGCAGCATGGCAGCGAGTGCTTCAATCCCTGCGGCTATGGCTTCTCGTGTTCCGCCAGCCTCCTGGATCTTCAATGTGGCCAAAAGGCCTGGCCCACGTGGGGCCAGGCCGTCCACAATGCCGGCGACCTGGTTCACCTCGCAACCCAGGCCGATGACCAACACACCGGCAAAGTTGGGCTGGTCGGCATAGCCCCGCAGGGTGCGACGCAACACATCCATGCTCTCGCCCTTGCTGGCCATGCCGCAGCCCTGGCCATGGGTGATTGCCACCACACCATCCACGTTCGGATAGTCCTGCAATACCTGCGGCGTGAAATGCTGTGCGATGCGTTGGCACACCGTGGCCGAGCAATTGACGCTGGCAACAATGCCCAGGAAGTTGCGCGTTGCCACACGGCCATCGGGGCGCACAATGCCCTCAAACGTTGCCCCATCATGGGTGATCGGCGTGGCCCGGTAATCCACTCCCGCTCCATGCTGCGCGCGCGAAGCCACCATGTCCACGTTGTGGACGTGAACATGCTCGCCAGCACCGATCGCGCGCGTGGCAAGCCCGATGATTTGTCCGTACTTGCGCACCGGTTCTCCGGCACCGATGGTCTGCAGCGCGATCTTGTGGCCCGCATCTATGGCATCCACTGCCAGAACGCGGCTCGCGGCGCTTGCAACGGTTTGCCCGGCTTCGATGCGGCTGCGCGCAACGGCCACGTTGTCCAGATCGCTGAGCTGGATCAGCGCAGGCACTTGTATGGTCATGGGGAAGTCTCCGGTCGGATGAGGCAAGCCCGAATATACTCAAATTGGTCAGGCCAGTTTGATTAATGATAAATTGGCCTGACCCCGCGTGTCAAATCGCAGAGCGAATCCAACCGGTGACTTAAACTGCCAGACAACGCCTAGGAGTGAGCATGCTGGATCAATTGAAACAAGTCGACAACCGTCGGCTGTATCAGCAAATTGCCGACCAGATCAGAACCCTGATAGACAAGGGCAACTACGCCGTCGGCGCGCGCCTGCCGCCCGAGCGTGAGCTGGCCCAGCAACTGGGCGTATCACGCCCTTCCGTGCGCGAAGCCTTGATTGCTCTGGAAATCGAAGGCTGCGTGGAAGTGCGCATGGGGGCCGGCGTTTACGTCTGCAGCGTCACCCAACGCAAGCCGCAGGCACAGGCAACCATGGGGGAAAGCCCTATCGAACTGATGCAGGCCCGAGCCGCAATCGAAGGAACGGTGGTGCAAATGGCCTGCGCCAAGGCCACACCGGCAGCACTGGCTACGCTGCGGCAAACCCTGGACAACATGCTTTCGGCCATGGCGCAGAACCGTTCCCCCCTAGCCTATGACCGCCAGTTTCACCAGACCATTGCAGCCATGTCCGGCAACACGGTGCTGGAGCGGCTGGTGGGCGAACTCTTCGATGAGCGCCACAGCCCCATCACAGCCCGCCTGAGCGCCCACTCCGAATCAGGACAGACCTGGGCAACTGCGCTACAGGAGCACGAAGCCATCCTGCGCGCACTCGAAAACCGCGACGTCCTGGCCGCCCAGACCGCGGTGCGCGCGCACCTGCAGGCCTCCGAGCAGCGCTGGGTGGAAAACAACCGGCGCGAATGGTCCTGAGCTAACTCCGCCCGGCAGCAGCCGGGAAATCCCGCACGCTGGCATGACCCCCGCCCCCTTGGGAGGCTCTGCTGCGGCCAGAAATCCGCCATTCAGCCTCCAAACCCAGGGTAAACACCCATCCCCATTCGTCAATTGGTAAGGCCAAATACGCCATATTAGGTCGGGTGGCCTTACCCATTTTGAACCCAGGCAGCCATTTTTCCCTTTCCCGCATTACCGCCTCCAGGAGTCTGCAATTGCCGCAACCAGTGTCCGTCAACGTTCATGCCCAGAGCCCGGCCAGCGGCGATGCATCGGCTCCCTTGTTGCGACTGGACGGCATCACCAAACGGTTCCCCGGTGTGCTCGCGCTCGACGGGGTGAGCTTTGAGGTGCTGCGCGGCGAGGTGCATGCCGTCTGTGGCGAAAACGGTGCCGGCAAATCCACGTTGATGAAGGTGATCAGTGGCCAGTACCGGCCCGATGCCGGGCGACTGGAATACCTGGGACAGGTGTGCCATTTCGATTCCACCGCGCAGTCCGAAGCCGCTGGCATTGCCATCATCCACCAGGAACTCAATCTGGTGCCCCACCTGTCGGTGGCAGAGAACGTCTACCTGGCGCGCGAGCCACGCAAGGCCTGGCTGATCGACAAGGTCCGGCTGCGCAAGGATGCCCAGCAATGCCTGGACCGCCTGGGCGTCGACATTTCGCCGGATGCCATCGTGCACACGCTGTCGGTCGCGCAGCAGCAGATGGTGGAAATCGCCAAGGCCCTGTCGCTCGACGCCCGGGTGCTGATCATGGACGAGCCGACCTCGTCGCTGACCGACTCCGAAACCAGCCAGCTGTTTGCCATCATCCACGAGCTCAAGCGAGCGGGAGTAGGCATCGTCTATATCTCGCACCGCCTCGATGAGTTGGCGCATATCGTCGACCGCGTGAGCGTGTTGCGTGACGGGCGCTATGTGTCCACCGACCGCTTCTGCGACACCAGCGTTGAAAAGATCGTCGCCAAGATGGTGGGGCGTTCGCTGGACGATGTGTTTCCCAAGCGCACCAGCCAGCCCCAGGCCGAGGTGATCTTTCAGGTGAAGGGGCTCAGCCGCAAAGGTGCTTTCCATGACATCGGCTTCAACTTGCATCGGGGCGAAATCCTGGGCTTTGCCGGCCTGATGGGTGCGGGGCGGACCGAAGTGGCACGCGCGATTTTTGGCGCAGATCCCATAGACGCAGGTGAAGTGCATCTTCTGGGCAAGCAACTGACCATCCGTTCGCCAGTGGATGCAGTACGCCAAGGCTTGGCCTATCTGTCGGAAGACCGCAAACACGACGGTCTGGCCGTCAAGATGAACGTGGCACAGAACATCACCCTGGCACATATGGAGGCCGTCTCCAACCGTGCAGGAATGATCCGCTTCGACAAGGAGCAGGCTGCTGCAGCGCATTACATCGAAGCACTGGGCATACGCACACCCAGCACGCGCCAGACCGTGCGTCTGCTGTCAGGGGGCAACCAGCAAAAGCTGGTGATCAGCAAGTGGCTCTTCCGGGAGTCGCGCATCCTGTTCTTCGACGAACCGACACGCGGCATTGACGTGGGTGCCAAGTATGCGATCTACCAACTGCTGGACCAGCTTGCTGCACAAGGCATAGGCGTGGTGATGATCAGTTCCGAGTTGCCGGAAATCATGGGCATGACCGACCGCATTGCCGTATTCCACGAAGGCCACCTTGTCACCACATTGAACACCCGCGAGACCAGCCAGGAGGAAGTCATGCACTACGCCTCCGGTCGCAAGGCCGCACACCTTTCCTGAAACACCTTCTCCCACGACTGCCCCATGACCGAACACCAGAAAGACCTGCTACAGAAATTTGCCGCGCTTGCCAGCCTGCTGGGCTTGATCGTGATCTTCTCGTTCACCAGCAATGCCTTCTTCTCCGTGGGCAACGGCATGACCATTGCCCTTCAGGTGACGTCCATCGCCTACCTGGGCATTGGTGCGACCTGCGTGATCATCACCGGGGGCATTGACCTGTCGGTGGGAGCCATTCTGGCACTTGCCGGCGTCATCGCCGCCATGGCCACCAAGGCAGGAGCCCCGGTGCCACTGGCCATGCTGGCGGGTCTGCTGGTGGGCGCCCTCTGCGGCCTGATCAACGGCCTGTGCGTGACGGTACTCAAGCTGCCACCTTTCATCGCCACGCTGGGCATGATGCTGGTTGCCCGCGGCGTGGCACTGCAAATCACCGATGCCAAGGCCGTGGGCGGGCTGGGCGACAGCTTTGCCGAGCTGGGCAACGGTTCCCTGTGGCGCGTGGTGAAGATTGGTGCCGATGGTTTCCCGGATGTGGTGTTTGTGGGCATCCCGTACCCGGTGCTGCTGATGGTAGTGCTGGCCATCGCAGTATCTGTGTTGCTGAACCGTGCCACGCTGGGCCGGCACCTGTACGCCATTGGCTCCAACCTGGAAGCAGCGCGCCTGTCCGGGGTGAAGGTGCAACGTGTCACCTTGTTTGCCTATGTGTTCTCGGGTCTGCTCGCCGGCATGACGGGCTGCGTGCTGATGTCGCGCCTGGTAACTGCGCAACCCAGTGAGGGGTTGATGTACGAACTCGATGCCATTGCATCGGCCGTCATTGGTGGCACATCGCTCACAGGCGGCGTGGGAACGATCTCCGGAACCATCATAGGCGCCTTCGTGATCGGCATTTTGCGCAACGGCCTGAACATGGGCGGCGTCTCCGCCTTCACCCAACAAATTCTGATTGGCCTGGTCATCCTGCTGACGGTGTGGATTGACCAGATGCGCCATCGCAAGTGATCCCTACCGGCAGGGCTTACCGGGACATTGACACAACCCATCGATAAAGAGGAACGACATGAAAAAACTGCTGAGCACCCTGATTGCTACCACCTTGGTGGCTGCATCGAACATGGCCTTTGCGGCCGACAAGGAAATCGCCGTCATCGTCAAGACGACCAACTCCGACTTCTGGCAAAACGTGAAGAAGGGCTCCAATGCCGCAGTGAGCGGACTCAAGGGCTACACCGCCACCTTCCAGGGGGCAGCGTCCGACACCGACCTTGCTGGTCAGGTGGCTTTGGTGGAAAACGCGGTGAACCGCAAGGTGGCAGGTATCGTGCTGGCACCTTCCGATCCGGATGCACTGATTCCCGCCATGAAGAAGGCATGGGAGGCCAAAATTCCCGTAGTGCTGATCGACTCCGCAGCATCGGACGCCGGCAAGGCCTACTACCAGTCGTTCCTGGCCACGGACAACAAGGCCGCGGGTGAAATGTCCGCCAAGACCCTGATCGACAAGATCGGCACCACCGGAAAGATTGCCGTCATGTCCTACACCGCAGGTTCGGGCTCTGAGATTGGCCGCGTTGGTGGTTTCATCGACTATGTGAAGGCGCACTCCAAACTGCAGATCGTAGGCCCCTTCTATTCCAACTCGCAGATGGGAACCGCGCTGAACCAGACCACCGACGTGCTGGCAGCCAACCCTGACCTCAAGGGCATCTTTGGCGCGAACGAGCCCACTGCCATTGGCATGGGCCGCGCACTGGCCCAGGCTGGCAAGGCTGGCAAGGTGGTTGCCATCGGCTTTGATGGCAACTCTGACCTGCAAGGCTTCGTGCGGGATGGAACCATTGAAGCCATCGCCGTACAAAGCGCATTTGAGATGGGCAACCTGGGTGTGAAGACCGTGGTGGAAATCACCGAAGGCAAGAAGGTTCCCGCCTTCCGCGACACCGGTGTGCTGATGGTCAACAAGAAGAACATCGACAGCGCTGCGGCCAAGAACGTTTTGTACTGAACCTCCTCCTTCATCTTCCATGAACGCCCCGACGCACTGGCGTCGGGGGCAGCCCTATGAAAAGCACCGATCTCCGAAAACTATTCCGCGTGGACCTTCAGTTGACAGCCCTGGCGCTAGGCTGTTCGCAAATAGGTGGTCTGTACCGCGCAACCAGCGCCCGCGAAGTGGAGGAGGTGTTCGCCAGCGCATGGGCTGCCGGTGTGCGCTACTTTGATACGGCACCCTTCTACGGCTACACCCGCTCCGAACACCGCCTGGGCACGCAACTGGCCGAAGTGCCCCGTGCTGAGTATGTGGTGAGCACCAAGGTGGGCCGGCTGATGCGGCCCGATGCCAGCGTGGCACCGGGTGACGGCGGTTGGGCCAATCCTTATCCGTTTCGCCCACAGTACGACTACAGCTACTCGGGCGTCATGCGCTCCTTTGAGGACAGCCAGCAGCGCCTGGGGCTGGCGCACATCGACATCCTGTATGTGCATGACATCGGCCGCGATACGCACGGCGACCTGCACACGCATTATTGGCAGCAACTCACCCAGGGCGGCGGTTTCAAGGCACTGGACGAGCTGCGCAGCGCAGGCATGGTCAAGGCCGTGGGACTGGGTGTCAACGAATGGCAGGTCGTGATGGACAGCATGCGCGAGTTCGACCTCGACTGCACCATGCTGGCAGGACGCTACACGCTGCTGGAGCAAACCTGCCTCAACCCTTTTCTGGACGAGTGCGTACGTCGCGGCAACGCCATCGTCATCGCCGGGCCGTTCAACTCCGGCATTCTGGCCGGCAACGCCAAATTCAACTATGCAGAAGCGCCGACTGCGGTCGTGACCAAAGTGCGCGCGCTCGAGAGTGTCTGTAGCGAATGGGGGGTTCCGCTGCAAGCCGCGGCGCTGCAGTTTCCCATGGCGCATCCCGCCGTGGTTTCCTGCGTCACAGGAACACGTACCGCCGCCCAGCTTCTCATGAATGTGGAGTGGTTTGAATACGCCATTCCAGCGGAGCTGTGGCGATTCCTGCGCGAGCGCGGTCTGCTCGACCCGGCCGCACCGGTCCCTATGTAACGAGAAGACCCTGCGCAGGCCGCATCGGACAACCCCACACAAGGAAATTTATGCTGACAGTTATTTGTGAAACACCAGGCGTACTGCGCGCCGTTGAAAGCGCCATACCCACGCGTGCATCCAACGACGTTTTGCTGCGCATACGCCGCGTCGGTGTCTGCGGAACCGATTTGCACATCTTCAGTGGCAACCAGCCCTATCTGGCTTACCCGCGCGTGATGGGTCACGAGATTTCCGGCACGGTAGAAGAGGCACCGCAAGGCAGCTTTCTGCAACGCGCAGACGTGGTCTACGTCATGCCCTATCTCTCCTGCGGAACCTGCGTGGCATGCCGCCAGGGCAAAACCAATTGCTGCGTCAACATCCAGGTATTGGGGGTCCATCGTGATGGGGCTTTCACCGAATACCTGAGCGTTCCCGCACCTTTCGTGCACAAGGCCGAGGGCGTGACACTGGATCAGGCCGCCATGGTGGAGTTCCTGTCCATCGGCGCACACGGCGTGCGCAGGGCCGATATCCAGCACGGACAAAGGGTGCTGGTGGTGGGCACCGGTCCGATTGGCATGGCCGCTGCCCTGTTTGCGCATCTGCGCGGCGGCATCGTGACGGCTCTGGATACACGCCCCGATCGGGTGGACTTCTGCAGGAAACATCTGGGGGCCGCAGCGGGTGTACTCATCGGCCCCAACGATGTACAGGAACTTAGTGCCTTGACCCATGGCGAGTTCTACGACGTCGTTCTGGATGCAACCGGCAACGCGCGTGCCATGGAGCGCGGCTTCCAGTTCGTCGCGCATGGTGGCAAATATGTGATGGTTTCGGTGGTGCGGGACAACATCACTTTTTCGGACCCGGAATTTCACAAACGCGAGGCAACCCTGCTGGGCAGCCGCAACGCCACGATGGAAGACTTTGAAACCGTCCTGACTGCCATGCGCGCCGGTCAGATACCGACTGCTGCGCTGAACACGCACCGCATGGCGCTGGCCGATGTGCCAGCGAACTTCTCCACGCTGCTGGATCCCGCCATGGGCGTGGTGAAGGCACTGATTGAATGCTGAGCCAGCAGATGGCGGCAGCCCATCCCATTCTGCAGTTCGGCACCGGCCGTTTTTTGCAGGCCCATGTGGACCTGTTTGTTGCCGAGGCATTGCGGCAAGGGCAGGCGCTGGGGCACGTTACGGTGGTCCAGAGCACGGCCAGTCCACAGAGCAGCGCGCGAGCTGCGGCCCTGTCGCTTGGCTATCGGGTGGAGGTCCGTGGCATGCAAGGTGGCCGGCCGGTTGAAACAACCGTGGAAGTCGACTCGGTGCAAACCGTCTGGCACGCCGATCGTGATTGGTCGCAGCTACTGGAGGCCATGGCAACTTCGGTGCAAGTTATCGTTTCGAACACGGCGGACGCAGGCTATGTTCTCAATGACGCGGACAACGCTGAACTTCTGCAAGCGCGCAACGTGACGCCCCGCAGCTTTCCAGCCAAGCTGCTGGCATTGCTGTACCACCGCTGGCGCACGCTGCCCGCCGCCCCCTTGACCATTCTTCCCTGTGAACTGGTGAGCCGCAATGGGGATACGTTGCGCAACATCGTGGTCAGCGTCGCACGCCAGTGGGGAACCGAACCGACCTTTGTGCACTACCTGCAGGCGCAATGTGTGTGGGTGAACTCGTTGGTGGACCGCATCGTGTCATCGCCCCTGGAGCCGGCAGGCGCCGTGACCGAGCCTTATGCCCTGTGGGCGATTGAATTGCAACCCGGCCTGGTATTGCCATGCCAGCATCCGGCCATGGTGTTGACCGACGATCTGCCACAGTTCGAACAACGCAAACTGTGGCTGCTCAACCTCGCCCACACCTTTCTGGCGGACCGCTGGCTGTCCCTATCGCGCCCGGCCGACGAAACGGTGTTGCAAGCCATGCATGACCCTTTGATGCGTGATCCACTGGAGTCGGTCTGGGCCGATGAAGTGTTGCCGGTGTTCGATGCCGAAGGCGGCGGCTTGCAGGCACGGTCCTATCTGGTGGAGCTGAGGGACCGCTTGCTCAATCCATTTCTGGAACACCGCTTGGCCGACATTGCCAAGAACCACGAAGAAAAGCTGCAGCGGCGCATACTGCCGGTGGTGGAGCGCGCTGTGCATCTGGGACTGGGTATTTCACAACCCCTGCTGCGGCAGTCCCTTGGCCTGCCGACATCCAACCGCTGACCTGGCATCCGGTGGCTATGGCGTCAGCTCACGCCAGCCCCAGCGCCTTTTTCGCCAATGCCATGAAGGCTTCGCGCTCTGCCGGTGACAGCAAGGCCAGGATGTCGGTCTGCAGGGCTTTCACTACGGGCCTGCATGCGGTCAGCATGCTTTCACCTTCTGCGGTAAGTGTCAGCTGACGCGCACGACGGTCTTGCGCGCTGACCTCGCGCTGCACCAGGCCTTTGCGCTCCAGACGATCTATGACGCCGCCTATGGTGGCTCGGTCGAATCCTATGGTTGCGGCCAGACTTGCCTGGTCAATGCCAGGATCACGGGCAAGCGCGTTGAGCGCGGCAAACTGTACCGATGTCAGGTCGAAGCCGGCAGCTTGTGTCTGTGCCTGAAATACCTGCATCGACTGCTGGTGCAGGCGCCGGATCAGGTGCCCGGCCATTTTTCTCTCATCCATGCGTCGTCTCCGTTCATCGCAAATCCGAGCCATTTTGCAGGTTTTGGTGACCCACTTGACGATTATAGAATGTATACATATGATATCTATACATTCTATAAATGCTTGACCCAACAAACACACCGCAGGAGACAACATGCAATTTCACACAAATGGATTCATTCCCGGGGATCCCGACGTTTCGGTGGCGGCCCCTGACCACCGTCGCGCCGGTGATCCACTGCCGGAAACGGTGGATGTATTGATCGCAGGCTCCGGGCCTGCCGGCCTCTGCCTAGCCGCCCAGCTTGCCCGGGTCCCGCAGATCCACACCATGCTGGTCGAGCCCAAGCTGGGGCCCATGGAAAAGGGCCAGGCCGATGGCATCAGCGTGCGCACCATGGAAATGTTCCAGGCCTTTGGATTTGCCGACAAGGTCAAACGCGAATCGGTCTGGATCAACGAGACCACCTTCTGGAACCCCGGAACGGACGCCAACCTCCGGCGCGTGGCCCGTGTGCAGGACGTGCCGGATGGCATATCCGAGATGCCCCACATCCTGATCAACCAGGCACGGGTGCATGACCTGTTCATGGACATCATGCGCAACGCCCCCACCCGACTGGAGCCGGACTATGGCCTGAAAGTGCGGGACCTGAAGATTGACCCGAACGCACAAGAGTTCCCCGTCACCGTCACGCTGGAACACACAGCGCCCGGTCGCGAAGGGCAGACCGCCACAGTACGCGCCAATTACGTCATTGGTTGCGACGGCGCGCGTTCGAACGTGCGCAATGCCATTGGCGGAGCACTGCACGGCGATGCAGCGCATCAGGCCTGGGGCGTGATTGATCTGCTGGCCGTTACCAACTTCCCGGACTGGCGCAAGAAGTCCTTTGTACGCTCCAAGGACGAGGGCATTCTGATGGTGTTGCCACGCGAGGGTGGACACTTGGTGCGCTTGTATGTCGAAATGGATCGCTTGGGCGAGAACGAACGCGTAGCCGACCGCGGCATGGGCGCCAACGACATCATTGCCAAGGCACAGCGCATCCTGGCGCCCTTCACGCTTGACGTGAAAGAGGTGGTTTGGTCGTCCATCTACGAGATCGGCCACCGCCTGACCGATAAATTTGACGACGTGCCTGAGGACCAAGTGCGCACGCGTTCACCCCGCGTGATGCTGGCCGGCGATGCCTGCCATACCCACAGCCCCAAGGCGGGTCAGGGCATGAACGTGTCCATGGGTGACACCTTCAATATGGGCTGGAAACTGATCTCCGTATTGACCGGTCGTGCGGATCCGTCGTTGCTGCATAGCTACTCCGGTGAGCGTCGTGCAGCGGCCAAGGGTCTGGTGGAGTTCGACCATAAATGGGCCCGCGTTGTTGGTGCCAAGTCCGAGGAAGACATCACGGACGAAGGTCTGCCTCGCGTGGCGCGCGAGTTTGTCAACAACCTGCCCTTCACCTGCGGCCTGACCATCCAGTACGAACCCAGCGCACTGACGGGTGCTGCGACGCATCAGCACCTAGCCACCGGTTTCGACATCGGCAAGCGCCTGCATTCGGCGCCCGTGATCCGGCTGGCAGACGCCAAGCCCATGCATCTGGGGCACTGCATTGAAGCGGATGCGCGCTTCCATCTATTCCTTTTTGCGCCTGCAGGCGATGCAGGCACAGCAGGGGGCACTGTTGCGGCACTGTGCGACTGGCTGGAGAACGACCCGGCCTCCCCCGTACGTCGGCATACCAAACCTGGAGAAGACGTGGATGCGGTGATCGACACCCGCGCCGTCTTCCAGCAGGAATTCCGCGCACTGGACTACGGCGACATGCCCTCCTTGCTGCGCCCGCGCGTGGGCCGCTATGGGCTTTGCGACTACGAAAAGGTCTTCTGTGTAGACGCCAAGCTGGGGGAGGACATTTTCACGATGCGCGGTATTGATCGCGCGGCGGGTTGCATGGTCATCGTGCGCCCGGACCAGTATGTGGGTCACATCCTGCCGTTGCAGGCCCGTGACGCTTTGACCAACTACTTCAGCGCAATCCTGCGCGTACGAGGCTGAAATGACAAACAGACGACTGGTATTGAAAACAGCATGTGCAGCCGGGGCCACGGCCTTGGCAAGCTCTCCCCTGTCCACCTGGGCGCAATCCGGCACAGTCAAGGTCGGGCTGATCTTCACCATGACGGGGCCCTTTGCCTCCACCGGCAAACAGCTGGAAGCTGGTGCGCGGCACTTCCTGCGTGAAAACGGTGACACCTTTGGCGGCAAGAAGATCGAGCTGGTCATCCGGGACGATGCCGGCCAGCCGGATCAGGCCAAGCGCATTGCCCAGGAGCTCATCGTCAACGACAAGGTCCAGGTCCTGGGCGGCTTCTCTCTGACGCCGCTGGCGCTGTCGGTGGCACCGATTGCAACGCAGAGCAAGACGCCATCGGTGGTGTTCGTTGCCGCCACCTCCAGCGTGATCGATGCTTCACCCTACTTCATCCGCAGCAGCTTCACCTTGCCCCAGGTCACAATCGGAGTGGCCGAGTGGGCACCCAAGAACGGCATCAAGAGCGTGGTCTCGCTGGTCAGCGACTATGGTCCTGGACTGGACGCCGAAAGTGCATTCAAGGAGCGCTTCATGCTCAACGGCGGCACCATCAAGGCAGCCATCCGGGTGCCGCTGCGAAACCCCGACTTCGCACCGTATTTGCAAAAGGTGCGCGATGAGAAGCCCGATGCGGTTTTTGTCTTCCTGCCAGCGGGCGTTGGCTCCTTGTTCATGAAACAGTTCTCCGAACGCGGGCTCGACAAGGCGGGCATTCGGCTCATTGCAACGGGCGACGTGACCGAGGACGACATCCTGAATGAAATGGGGGATGTGGCATTGGGCGTGGTGACCTCTCATCACTACTCTGCCATGCATCCGTCTGCTGCCAACAAGAAATTCGTGGAGTCGTTCAAGAAGGCCAATGGCGGTAAGAGGCCCAACTACATGGCCGTTGCCGCGTACGACGGTATGCGTGTGATTGCCAATGCATTGAAATCAACCAAGGGAGAAACCGGCGACGCCCTGCTCAATGCCATGAAAGGCCAGACGTTTGAGAGCCCTCGCGGTCCGGTACTAATCAATGGCCAGACGCGCGACATCGTGCAGGACGTATATATCCGACGCGTTGAACGTGTTGGCGGTGAACTCTACAACGTCGAGTTTGAGACACTGAAGGCTGTTCAAGACCCAGGCCGCAACCATTGAACAAAGCGTGACCTTGGGGCGGCAACACACGGCACGGCCATCGTATCCGCCGATGGCAGCTCCAAAAAAGTGAATGCCATCCTGTACCCCATATTGAGTTACACAGTAGCTGAAAAGCTGGCGACCGATTTTCAGCGCAGTACCTATCCGGACGACATGACGTTGCTCGAGGCGCTGATGTAAGGTTCATGGAACGCCTTTCAAATGGAAAGTCCACAAGGCCGGCGATGGAGTCCCTGTTCTTGATACAAACGGGAATGTGACCCAATTCAGCAAAATCATTTGCCCGAATGTTGAGATAACTGTGCAGATGGTGGTCAACCGGGGCTCCAGGTCCGAAGCCTCCATGCAAAGGCTATCGCTATCGTTTGCCCTATGTCAGAATGCAAGACGTCTAAAAACATAAAGTTTTTCCCGATTCACGGGAAGAACCATTTCGTTGGAAAGCATGATGCACGAAGATCCAGTCCAAGGCCTGCACGGTGACGCTGAGAGCATTGCGGCAACGGCAATGCGAGATAACCGATCTATCCATCATGTTCACGGGCATAAGCTAACTTGCATTGGTTGTTAGCGTCAAGACATAAGCTGGTTTTCAATACGGTTGCAGGGAAGCAGTCAACGCAGCCCCTCCGTCTTTTGGATGCCAGGATTTAGTAAGCACCTGCAAAATAGCCTGCGCAAATGTACGACCTCGTCGATAACCTTGCCGACCTGACAGCCTTGCGGGATCGGGGGGCGTTAGACGTTGCCCTGGTCAACACAATCAGTGATTTGTTGCTCCCACGCTGCGCAAGCATTTATCGCGCTATCGGGGAGCAGGGCAAGGAGCGGTGGCGACTATCCGCCCAGGTATGGGCGGGTAAGACATGTGTAATTGGAGACACGGTATGGACGCCCTTTGACCAACTTCACTCGCTGTCGCAATTTCCTTTACGGAAGAAGGCGATGGCGGAAGGAATTCAGGAGTCCATCAGTGAAGAACACGTCGTGGTGTTCCCCCTTGGTAGCCCATCCGGTAATGCCGGTGTATTGGAGTTGCTCACGGATGCGCCCCTTTCCACAGAAAGACGCGATCTGATAAGCGGAATTCTCAGGCTGTATCGCAATTTTTCAGCACTCCTGGACTATGGTGAGCGAGACTCCTTGACCGATTTGCTGAATCGCAAGACTTTTGATGGCGCATTTCTCCGCGCTACCTTGGAACAGAAAAGCAGCGGCGGTAGAGACAAAAATTACCCTCAGACTGAACGGCGTGACATTCATACGGCAGCAACATTTTGGTTGGCGATGATTGACATCGATCACTTCAAGCGCGTGAACGACAACTTCGGACATCTTATTGGAGACGAAGTGCTTTTGCTACTGGCCCGCATGATGCGCTCCCACTTTCGCTTTCATGATCAGATCTATCGGTTTGGTGGAGAGGAATTCGTGGTGCTGGTGCGCTGTCATAGCGAGGTTGAAACCTCAACGCTGCTGGATCGGTTACGAATAACCGCCCAACACTATGCCTTTCCTCAGGTGGGCACTATCACTTTAAGTATCGGATTTACGGAAATCCGAGCCGGTGATTCTCCTAGCGGTGCCATCGAAAGAGCCGATAAAGCCGTTTACTACGCCAAGGAGCATGGCCGAAATCAAGTTTGCAGCTATAGCGCCTTGGTATCGAATGGTGCGCTGATCGAACCGACTACCAATATCGGTGATGTTGAGCTGTTTTAGGTCCATGACATTGCCGCTGGCAATCTCTGTGCCGCTGACTCAGCATGACTACCGGCGCAAGACTTAGGATTCCGTTCCCATTCTGAAATGATGCCAGCAACACATAGACTCAATCGTGCATTTTCGAATGACAAAAAAGGCGCGTCGCTATAAATTCTTCCCTAAGTATTGGGGACGAATCGTTGCACTGACAAGAACAGCGGCAAGTATTTTCCTGGACTCAAGCAAGCAGATTCCATCAATATGGTTGAGGGTGCCCACTTTGCACAAACTTCGAGTTCACTGCGCGAGGTCTTGGCGGGTCGCATAGAGGGCTACGTTGAAATAGCTTTTGGACTACGCGGGTTGTTCATAGTCAATCCAGACGTGGACCACCATGCCTTCGATCAAGCCGTCAATCACCTGGACGTGAACAATCGTTATCCTGGCATAAATAACATCGCATTTACTCGATATGTCAGCGATTTGGAGGCGGCACCTCTGTGAGATTGACTTGATCCAATCGCACGAATACAAAACCTGTCTTGAGCAAGTGAATCAGCCCCATTGACAGTCCTTCCGCTGAATCGGAGGCGGGCTTGTTCATGTGTGCAATGATGACATCACCGTCCTTGACTTGCTTCAGCCGCTCTTCAATCGCCAGCCTCTTGAGTGTTGCTCCTGAATCAGCATTGACCGAGAACCCTGCTATCCCATAACCCATCTTTTCTATCTCGGTCACTGCCTGCGAGTCGTACTCAGCAGTTGCCCCCCTGTACCAGTGCGGAGGTACACCAATCATCTCGGTAATTGCTTTGGCCCCTTCCGAGACCTCCCGCCTCAGGTGCAAGACATCAGGCTCACCCGGGATGCCATAGACCTTCCTGCCAACACCTATGACCGCCGGAATGTGATTTTCACCATGGTCTTCTACGTCAAACAGGTCCAAATGCGCTTTGATGATGGAAACACCTACCGGATTGGCCAGCAGCCACTTTTTTGTTGCAAACAGTGTCGCGGGGATCTGGTTACGGATCAGGAATTCAATTAAGTCGTCATCGAACTTGCCGGAGCATGCATCCAAGGTCAACGCCACCCGCTTGTTTAATGCATTTGATGATGCTATGCGGTCATGTATTTCCGTGGGCTTTTCTTCAGCATGCACGCTGCCAAATAGCAAGATGAGCGCGAACACCAGCGAGAAGTGGATTTTCTTGAACATGAAATTCCAATACCAACTGATGTCAATGCCACTCATCTCTTTCCTTATCACTACGTTAGCCTTGCCGACACTCTTGGGGTTTGCCACTACAGAAGTAGTCCGCCTGTTTTCTACAGCCACACCCCACTATGCGGCATCCGTATCTCATGCACGGAGCCGTTACCCAGGAAGAACACTTCCAGCACGAAGCTGATGACAGACACAAAGATGCTGGCGAAGAAGGCCGTCCAGAAGCTCGACACCTGAAACCCCCTCACCAAGGCCGATACCAGGAGAATCATCAGTGCGTTGATGACCAGCAAGAAAAGTCCGAAAGTGATGAAGGTCAGCGGCAGGGTCAGGACGATGAGCAGCGGCTTGACGATGGCATTGGCCAGGCCCAGCAAGAGCGCGGACACCAACAGGGATGACAGCCCTTCAAACCGCACTCCCCGAAAGACATGGCTGGCCACCCACAGTGCCATGGATGTAATGCCCCAATGCAGAAGGAATGGTCGCAGTTCGTTCATGGTGTGATCGGATTCCTGTAGCGGCCCTGGACTAGGGCTTGTCGTTGACCTGTTGGGGCACCTGCTCGTTGTGGCGGGTTCCACTTCTCCACTCGTCAATACTGCCAAAGGTCAGACCACATCCTACGCACTGGTGCTGCCCGCTGGGTGTCATGTTCCCGGACGCATCCCGCTCGATCACAGGCTTGTAGCTGGTTGCACCACATCGGTGACATTTGTTGAG
The DNA here is from genome assembly GCF_038784515.1 of Rhodoferax sp. GW822-FHT02A01. Classification (NCBI taxonomy): domain Bacteria; kingdom Pseudomonadati; phylum Pseudomonadota; class Betaproteobacteria; order Burkholderiales; family Comamonadaceae; genus Rhodoferax; species Rhodoferax sp. GW822-FHT02A01. Next base: position 2,181,702 of record NZ_CP152376.1, on the reverse strand, counting down.
TGTGTTTGTCGTTCTCATGGCCCTGCGGATGGTGTATCCGTTATTGTGTGGAACAGCATCTGGTGGCTGTTGTCTCCAGTTCAACGTCTCGACCGTCGAATCCGACTACCAGCGGCTCCTGTTCCATCCACAGAACCTGTGTGCTGAGCTGGGGATAACTTCTGTGTATGTTGCGCCAAGGCTCATGCCTATTGGCTTTGCACGGTTTGCTTAAAAAGAATGCAGATCGTTTTGGGTGCTGCGTTCTTTATCAAATGTTCACTTGCGCCACTTCTTTTTGGCCTTGGTGGCCAGGGGCAACTCGCCTCGCAATCGGCGCAGGTCTTCCTCGGTGAAGTCTTCGCTCTCCTCATTGCGATGTGAGTCGTTGCTTGCGTTATCTGCCGCTTGCACGGGTGCGTCGCCCTCGATATGTTCTCTGCGCCCCTGGGGCCCCTTGGGTCCACGCGGTGGGAGCTTCTTGCGTGGGCCGACATTGGCCTCTTTGGGAGGGCGGGGTTTTTCTTCCTGAAAGAAGGGCTGCAGGTGGGGCAGTTCTGAATCCACATCCAGCCGGTAGAAGCGCCCAGTGGCGAGCTTGATGGTCAGCACCTTGCCATTAAGGGTTCCGTGACCCGAGGCGATATAGCCCCCCGTGTTGGTCGCATGGCCAAACAGCATGACGGTGCGGCCCCATTGTTCACGGGGTACGCAGTCAAACACATTAGCTGCCTCTACGTCAGGCATTTTCTCGACCAGCGTGAACTTGCAGTCGCGCGGATCGTAGAAGAGTGCTGCACTGCCCTTCTTCAAGGTGATAGCGCCCACCGCTTCGCTTCTCTGGATGCGGTCATCGAGCTCGGCCAGGTAGAAGTTCTGGAAGGCCTGTACTGCTGGAGGTAATGGGCGTTGTGTAGACGCCTGCACTTCAGCTTGTGTTGCTTCTGGTGCGCGTGTTGCATCTTCTGCCTGCGCAGCTTCTCGTTCACGCGCAGGTGCCTGTACGAACGTTTGCTCGGACGCTTGCACTGTCAGTTGCTCCGGCGCTTCTTTGAATTCTTCCACGGTTCAAACCTTTCTGCGATGCTTTTGCATCAGACGGGCAAAGTTCTGCGAGACCACAGTCACTCCGACTGCTCCCAACACAATGGCGCCTGCGGTGCCGATGGTGGGAATCAACGCCCCCTCCAATGCGATACCCGCGGACTGTCCAATGAAATACGACGCTGCAAACGCTGCAACCGCTGCACCACGGCGTTCTGGGGCCATCTGGGTGGCGTTGATCTGCAGCGTGTTGTGCAGCATGTAAAAGCCTAGGCCCGACACAAAGCTGGCAGGTATGGCCCACCACCAGCTGCTCGAAACTGCGACGATGATGTAGGAAGCAGCCACCAGCACACCACCCCAGCGGCACAGTCCGGTCTCCCCCAACCTGTGCACCAGGAACCTGGCACTGAGCGCAAAGCACAGCCCGCCAAAGCCAAACAGCATCACGATCTGCCCGGCCATGGCCAACGGAATGCCGTGGACCTGGTGCACATGGGTCACCATGAAGGCGAAGGCACCGAAGATGCTGGCTCTTCGCGTCACCTCACCCACATTTAGGTCACTGCCTTGGCAAGCGCCGCTTGCACCAATTTGTCAATTTCCGCAGTAATGCTGGTCATTACATTGGCAACGACGGAGAACTCTCGCCCCGCGTTTCCGGCGCGCGCCGCAATGATTTGTGCATTGAATGCAACCATGTGGGCTTGCTTGGATATGTCTTTGATTTCACTCATGACGTCTTGAAGTTGGTTCTTCACCGAGTTGGCATGGGTACGCGCTTCTTTTTCGTAGATGGCAGTGATGCTGTTCAACACAGCCAGCAACGGAGTCGTGCTTGCTATAAGGTCTTTCAGAAGGTCCGCCTTTTGCCTCCAATTGGATTCAATCGCAGTGAAAGTACGCTCCGCCAATTCCATGAATGAACGGATTTTCTTGTCTCCAGATTCTGGACCGAAATAGGCGGTCTGAAGTTCCGAGCTGAACACTCCGGGTAGGGCTTCTGTTCCCTCTACCAGCGAGGTGTGCGCATCGGCAAATAGCTTCAACGCTTCCCTTGCCGTTACCAGTGCGCCCAGATCTTCATTGCTGGCCAGCACAGCGTAAAGAACAACACGCTGCGAGGTGAACCGTCTGCGCCCCGATAGATTGATGAGAGTGGCAAATGTCTCTCCGGTCAATTTGCTCGGATTGACTTTTGAGCTACTTTGGACAAATTTTGAAGTGAGCATGCTGATGAATTCACGAATGAAATGAGGAGTAGCTTTCGATCAGGCTGACCAGACTCAGAGGTTCACTAAGCAGATAGCCCTGGATCAGATGACAACCTGCGGCTTTCAGTTGTGAGAGTTGATCATGGGTTTCAATGCCCTCTGCAATCACATCCAGTTGCAGATGCTTTCCCAATGCCACGATAGTCTTGGCAATGGCATGGTCGCTCTGGTTTGTGGCGATATCGCGCACAAATGACCTATCCACCTTCATCGAAGTAATGGGCAGATTCTTCAGCATTGCAAGTGAGGAGTGCCCCATTCCGAAGTCATCCAGACTTATTTCAAAGCCTCTGTTCCGCAGTTTGTGCATCACGGATATCACTTGCTCAGAGCGCTTCATCAGCATGCCTTCGGTGAGTTCCAACGTAATGCTTGAAGGAGGAATGCAATGTGCCGACGTCAGTTCACTCAACACATCTGGGAGGTCATTGCTGGTGAACTCTGAAGCTGCCATATTGACGTGCACCTTCAGACCGTGAAAGTCCGCCTGGAACAGCGTGGAGAGGTCCGCGCAAGCCTGCTCCATCACCCATCGTCCAATCTCCACGATAAGGTGGCTCTGTTCGGCAATGGGGATGAAAATATCGGGCGCAACCAGCTCCCCGCCAGCACGCCGCCAGCGCACCAGCGCTTCGATCGCATGTAATCGCCTCTTCGCGATGTCAAAGATGGGCTGATAGACGAGAAACAGTTCCTTGTTTTCTATTGCGTGGTGAAGTTCTGTTTCGAATGTCAAACGCCTGGCCAGAGAGGCCTGCATCAGAGCAATGCTGTTGGAATCGCTTGCCGAAGAAATATCGCAGCCATTGCGCCCATTTTGTTTGACGCGGTACATCGCAGTGTCCGCACTGCGCAAAAGTGCCGGAGCCGTCAAACCACTTTCGGGAAACCTGCTGACACCAACGCTCGCGGATACCGTGACTTCCACCCCGTGGTATTCAAACGGAATACGCGCAATTTCCAGCACGCGTTCTGCCACTTCCGATATGGCGGCGTCTGAACTGCAGGGAACCAGAAGAGCGAACTCGTCACCACCCAATCTGCCTGCAACCGCGCCTTCTGGCACAACGGCTGTCAGCCGATGTGCGAACTCCCGCAGCACAATGTTTCCAGCCTCATGGCCAAAAGCGTCATTGATTGGCTTGAAGCGATCCAGGTCGATGAACATCAGGCCAAAGCTCTCTTTCTGCCTGGATGCACTCTCGCACTTTTGTGCCAATTGGGAATGAAAGTGGGTTCGATTGGAAAGCCCCGTGAGCTCATCAATGTGGGCCAAACGGTAGATGACCGCTTCCTTTTCCAAACGCTGTGCCGTTTGGGCAATCAGTGCACCGATCGTTGCGGACAGTTTGGGCAACTGCGCTTCCGGTTGACGAGAAAGGCAGCTGTAGAACTCCAACACGCCCGGACTATGGCGTTCACCGTCCTCCGAAACATAGGTAACCGGAAATATGAATCCCGAAAGCAAGCCGCAGGTCTGTGCGCTTTTTCGTCTCAGAAAATTGGGATTGGTCGACATATCGTCCACCCATTGCGCTTTGCCGGACTCCCATACGAGCCCCACCAGTCCCTGGCCTGGCGACATCAGCAGACTATTGCTTGCCTGGCCAAATGCACCCAGGTTGTATTCAGTCCTGTGCCACTGGTACCTGCACTTCAATTGGGCTTCATTTTGTGGCGACGCCTCCATGACCCAATAGGCACCCCACTCCCAGCCAAGGTTTTTGCAGACAAGTTGTATGACATTGACGATGGCTTCGCTCAACTGATTTGATCCAACCAGATACTCCGTCAATTCAAAGGCAAGGCGTTCTCGCACGGCCGCATGCTTGCTGGGCGTGATGTCAGTCAGTATTCCGTAAACGCACCGGTCTTCCTCATCGGAAAGTGGGAGTACCGTTAATCGAAGCCATCGCAGCCCTTCCTTCGCCGTAATAACGCGAAATTCGTACCGTGCCTCCTGCAGAGCCTGATCGCCGGTGACTAACTCAATGAGCCCAACGAGATCATCCTCCACCACGTTGATGAAGCAGGCATCCAACGCAAGATCATGTGCCGCCGTGACGTCCAGGAGCGCAGCAGCCATCTCGGAAATATCTATGCGAGCAGCCTTTGGCGAGTACTGCCACCGACCGAAAGCCGCTGCACTTTCCAGGATGGAAGTTGACGTAAGTGATACGTTTCGCCCTACGCCGATTTTGTTGCCCATTGCCTTAAACCTTTGAAAGATTTAGATGGGACACAAGCTCTGCAGCGGCCCCACTTCTAGTGGTAAACACTAAGCAACATATATGCCCGTAAGTGGCAATCAATCAAATTGAAATCATTGACAAAATGCAGTCCATCGAAGTGGATAAGGGCACGAGGCTAACCTCTTTGCGCGAAGTACATTTCTGGTTGATTCATTGAAACAGCATTTGCTGCGACATCCCCCACCACAATCACCGCCGGACTGCCCAGCCCTTCGCGCTCAATGGTGGCGTGCAGCTGGTCCAGTGTGGTCTGAGCATGACGTTGCTGCGGCAACGAGGCGTTCTGCACGATCAGCACCGGCGTGCTCGCAGCCAGGCCGCTCAGCAACTCCTGCTGGATGCGAGCCGCGCCACCCACACCCATGTAGATCACCAGGGTCAGCTTGGCACTGTGGGCAGTTTGTGCCAGCGCACGCCAGTCCGTCCCGCTGTCGCCGGGCTTGGCATGACCGGTCACGAACACCACGCCATGGGCATGCTGGCGGTGGGTCAGCGGCAGTTGCAAAGAGGTGACTGCCGCCAGGCCGGCAGTGATGCCGTTGACCACGTCCACACGCACACCGGCTGCCTGCAGGTGTTCAACCTCTTCGCCGCCACGTCCAAACATGAACGGGTCGCCGCCCTTGAGGCGCACCACCCGTTCGCCCTCCTGGGCGGCCGTGATCATCAGCTTCTCAATGAACGACTGTGGCGTGGAGCGGCAGCCCCCGCGTTTGCCGACCCGGATGATGCGCGCGCTGGCCGTTGCCAGTGCCACGATGTCCTCGCTCACCAGATCGTCCACCAGCAGCAGGGAGGCGGTCTGTATGGCCTTGAGGGCCTTGATGGTCAGCAGCTCCGGGTCGCCCGGGCCTGCGCCCACCAGGGTGACCTGGCCCGTGCAGAGCATCGAAGTCATTTGTCTATTCATGGTTCAGGCCGCTTCCTTTACAGTGAGTGTTTGCGCTTCACCTTGACGCACTATTCGCTGCAATTGCGGCACACAGGATCCGCAATTCGTTCCGCATTGAAGGGCGCCTTGGAGTGCCGCCAACTGCTCTTTTTCAGAGCCAGTGCATTTTTGAAGATAGGTATTGATGGCTTGGTCGGTCACGCTGAAACACGTGCAGACTATCTGGCCGCTGGTGGCAACCTCTACAGGAGGCTTGCTACTGGGCACCAAAAGCGCACGACCATATCGTTGTATCGGTTGGCTGCTGGTCAGCAGCGTGTTGATCCACCCCTGCGCGCTGGTATCGCCCGAGAGCAGGAAGCCATCGAGCAGGGTGTCGTCATGGGTGCGGCGCAGCCGCATGGTGCGGTGCTGCCCGCGCTTGGGGTCGGCATAGCGCAGCACCTGGGCGCCTTGCAGTTGCAGGATGGCTTCGATCTGTTGCAGCACATCGGGTGCAGGTGCTTCATGGTCCGCTGCGCGCAGCAGCAGGCCTTGGCGCTCGGCCGCGCCATCCATGGCTGTGGCATTGGCAAACGGGACGCAGGCGGCGTAGGCAAAGCGCTCCATGAGCGACTGCAGCTGGCTGCGCGCGGCCAGCACCTGCTCGGGGGCCAGCCAGGCCATGGCCACCAGAGAATAGGGCAGCTCGGCTTTGAGAACTTTGACTGCGGCATGCTTGAATTCGGGCTGTTTGGAGTCCGGGCAGAAGGCCGGGCTGGTCAGCGCGTTCACGCCCGCCAGACGCTGGCCGGTGCTGCTGCGCCCGCTGATGAATTCCTCACCCCAGTGCATGGCCAGAAACACCTGGCTCATGGCCTGCTCGGCACTGGCTTGCACCGGCACCAGGATAGAGCCGCGCCGACTGGTCACATGCACCAGATCGCCCTCCTTGAGCAGGCGCCGTGCCATGTCCTGCGGGTGCATCTGCAGGGCCGGCTCACGCGCATGCCCGAACAATCGTCCCAGCGTGCCGGTGCGGCTCATACCGTGCCATTGGTCGCGCAGGCGCCCAGTGTTGAGCGAGAACGGGTAGCGCGCCTCGCGTGGTTCGGCCACGGGCTTGTAGGGCACGGCGGCAAACTGCGCACGGCCATCCGCAGTGGGGAAGACGCCGTCTTCGTATAGCCGGGCGCGCCCCTTGCTGGCACCTTCTGGAAAGGGCCACTGCTGCGGTGCTATCTCCAGTGCCGTGTAGCTCAAGCCCGTGATGTCCAGATCGCGCCCGCGGGTGGATTCGCGGTGTTCGTTCCAGATCGACTCAGGTGTGGTGTAGGGGAACAAGGTGGGTCCTACGCGCCCCAACGAGCGCTCCAGGCGCTGCGCAAAGTCCACGGCGATGGCCCAGTCATGTCGGGGGGCGCTTTCGCTCTGGTGGGTGTTTGCCTCACTGGGTGGCGGCACTGCTGCGCGCACGCGGCTGATGCGGCGTTCGCTGTTGGTCACCGTGCCCTCCTTCTCGCCCCAGGTGGTGGCGGGCAGCAGCAGGTCGGCGTAGCGGCAGGTGGCCGTGGTCGCAAACGCTTCCTGCACCACCACGTACTCGGCACGCTCCAGCGCGCGGCGCACGGTGGCCTGATCGGGCATGCTTTGGGCCGGGTTGGTGCAGGCAATCCACAAGGCCTTGATCTCGCCGTCGGCGGCGGCCTGGAACATTTCCACGGCGGTCTTGCCGGGTGTTGCGGGCACATCGGCCACGCCCCAGAGATCGGCGACTTCTGCGCGGTGTTGCGCATTGCCCAGGTCCCGGTGGGCACTGAGCAGATTGGCCAGGCCTCCTACTTCGCGCCCGCCCATGGCATTGGGCTGGCCGGTGAGCGAGAAGGGGCCAGCTCCGGGCTTGCCGATCTGGCCGCAGGCCAGGTGCAGGTTGATGAGGGCGGCGTTCTTGGCGGTGCCGCTGCTGGACTGGTTCAGGCCCTGGCAATACAGGCTCAAAGTGGGCTGGCGCTGTACGGCCTGCAACTTGCCATCTGCGCCGACCACTCTATGGCCCAGGCCCGTGAACAGACGGGTGGCTTCCAGCAGAGCGTCCTTGCTGATGCCGCAGACCTGCGCCACCAGATCGGGCGTGCAGTCGCGCACCGTTGCCTTGAGCGCATCAAAGCCGGCTGTGTGCTCGGCGATGTAGGCGGCATCGGTCCAGCCCTCCCACAGCATGAGGTGCAGCATGCCGTTGAACAGCATCACGTCGGTGCCGGGCTGTATCTGCAGATGCAAGTCGGCCATGTCGGCCGTATCGGTGCGCCGAGGGTCTACCACCACCACCTTCAGCGTGGGGTTGGCTCGTCTGGCATCTTCGATGCGGCGGTACAGCACCGGGTGCGCAAAGGCGGTGTTGGAGCCGGTGATGAACAGCGTGGCCGCAAAGTTCACATCGTCGTAGCAGGCCGGGGGCGCATCGGCACCCAGCGTCTTCTTGTAGCCCGCCACGGCGCTGCTCATGCACAGGCGCGAGTTGGTGTCGATGTTGTTGGTGCCAATGAGCCCCTTGGCGAGCTTGTTGAAGACGTAATAGTCTTCGGTGAGCAACTGGCCCGAGACATAGAAGCCCACTGCATCGGGGCCGTGCTCACGAATGATGCGGGCAAAGGTGGCGCTGGCCTGGGTCAGTGCCGCATCCCATCCCAGCGGCTGGGGCGTTGCGCCGCGCGTGAGCCGCTGCATGGGTTGCAACAGACGCGTCTGCTGCGTCACTACCGCGCTTGCAGTGAGATGCAGGGTGCTGCCCTTGGAGCAGAGTCGCCCGAAGTTGGCTGGGTGGTCCGGGTCGCCGCGCACACCGGTGATCTGCGCGCCCTTGCTCTCGATGATGACGCCGCAGCCCACACCGCAGTAGGGACAGGTGGAGCGGGTTTCCTGCATGGGGCGCTCGTTCACTGTATGCGGCTTACGCCGTGGCCGTGCGCCGGGCAGGTCCTGCAACCGGGCGCAGCAGATCGGTGGCGTGGTTCTGCAGTTCGGCTGCCTTGAGGTAGACCTGCCCACCCTCGAGCTTGACGCTGAACTTCGGGGTGCAACCCTCATCCGGCGCAGAAGCCTGGCCGTCACACAGGCCAATGCTCCAGTTGTGCAGCGGGCAGGCCACATGGGTGCCAAACACAATGCCCTGGCTCAAGGGGCCACCCTTGTGCGGGCAGCGGTCCAGCAGCGCGAACACCTCGTCCTGACTGTTGCGGAACACCGCCACGTCCAGCCCTTGTGCGCGCGCCACGCGGCGCGAGCCCAGCACCGGGATGTCGGTGAGCGCACAGATCAGAGCCCATTCATTGGACGTGTTGTGGAGCTTGCTCATGCTGCTGCTCCTTCCTTGACGGTCAGCGCGTCAAACTGGCGCGTGTCCACCTGTGCTTCCTTGAAGTCAAACCAGGGATCGGGCTCGCCATCGAGCGCAAATTGCAACTGCTCCCACAGCGCCTTGCGACCGGCATGGTCTTCGAGGATGCGCTTCTTCACATAGTCCAGGCCTACGCGGTTCACAAAGTGCACCGTGCGCTCCAAGTACCAGCCCTCCTGGCGGTACAGCTCGCAGAAGGCGCCGGTGTACTCCAGCACCTCTTCGGCCGTCTTGAGCTTGGTGAGGAAGTGCGCCACCTCGGTCTTGATGCCGCCATTGCCCGCCACATACATCTCCCAGCCGCTGTCCACGCCAATGATTCCGACGTCCTTGATGCCGGCCTCCGCACAGTTGCGCGGGCAGCCCGAGACGGCGAACTTCACCTTGTGCGGCGCGTACATGCGCCACATCGCACGCTCCAGGTCCTTGCCCATCTGGGTGCTGTCCTGCGTGCCCATGCGGCACCACTCGGAGCCCACGCAGGTCTTGACCGTACGCAAGGCCTTGGCATAGGCGTGGCCGCTGGGCATGCCGATGTCCTTCCACACGGCCTGCAGGTCTTCCTTTTTCACGCCCAGCAGGTCGATGCGCTGGCCGCCGGTGACCTTGACCGTGGGGATGTTGTACTTGTCCACCGCGTTGGCAATGCGGCGCAACTCATCGGCCGTGGTCTCGCCACCCCACATGCGCGGGATCACGCTGTAGGTGCCGTCCTTCTGGATGTTGGCATGGCTGCGCTCGTTGATGAAGCGGCTTTGCGGGTCGTCCACCGCCTCCTTGGGCCAGCTGCTGATCAGGTAGTAGTTCACAGCCGGGCGGCACGATGCACAGCCATTGGGCGTCTTCCAGCCCAGATGCTTGTACACCGCGGTTATGGTGAGCAGCTTGCTTCCATCGGCCAAAGGCGTGCGTATGGCTTCGCGCACGGCCGCATGGCCCAGGTCGGTGCAGCCGCACATGGCCTTGGTCTTGGGGGTGGCCGAGTAGTCGCCACCGGCGGTGAACATCAGGATCTGCTCGACCAGTCCGGTGCATGAGCCGCACGAGGCGCTGGCCTTGGTGTGCTTGCGCACCTCTTCGATGGTGAACAGGCCCTTATCCTTGATGGCCTTGCAAATGGTGCCTTTCTTGACACCGTTGCAGCCGCACACCTCGGCGTCGTCTGGCATGCTGGCGGCCTTGTTGTGGCCCTCATGCCCCACGTCGCCGATGTTGCTCTCGCCAAACATCAGCTTGTCGCGGATGTCGGCAATGGAGCGGCCGTCGCGCAGCAGCTTGAAGTACCAACTGCCGTCCACCGTGTCGCCATACATGCAGGCGCCCACTAATCTGTCGTTCTGGATCACCAGCTTCTTGTAGACACCGCCAAAGGGGTCGCTCATCACGATCTCTTCGGTGTTCTCGCCGCCCATAAAATTGCCCGCACTGAAAAGGTCGATGCCAGTGACCTTGAGCTTGGTGGAGGTGAGTGACCCCTGGTAGCGGCCAATGCCGTAGAGCGCCAGGTGGTTGGCTGCCACCTTGGCCTGCTCGAACAAAGGCGCCACCAGCCCATAGGCGATGCCGCGGTGCGCAGCGCATTCGCCCACGCTGTAGATGCGTGCGTCGGTCACGGTCTGCATGGTGTCGGTCACCACGATGCCTTTGTCCACGTGCAGCCGCATACTCTGGGCCAGCTCGGTGTTGGGGCGTATGCCCACAGCCATGACGACGAGATCGGCGGCCACTTCGGTGCCGTCCTTGAAGCGGATGGACTTGACGCGTCCGCCCTTGCCATCGTCCTGGCTGCCAATGAGTTCCTGGGTTTGCGCGCCCATGAGGAACTTGAGGCCGCGCTCCTCCAGCGACTTGCGCAAGAGACCGCCTGCGACGCTGTCGAGCTGGCGCTCCATCAGTGTGGGCTGCACATGCACCACGGTGACCGTCATGCCACGCAACATCAGGCCGTTGGCTGCTTCCAGGCCCAAGAGGCCGCCGCCAATCACCACCGCATGCTTGTAGCGTGTGGCGGCCTCGATCATGGCGTTGGTGTCGGCGATATCGCGGTAGGCAATCACGCCTTCCAGGTCCTTGCCGGGCACCGGCAGGATGAAGGGGTTGGAGCCGGTGCACAGCAGCAGTCGGTCATAGGCCGCTTCGGTCACTGCACCGTCGGCGCCCACCGAGCGCACTACGCGCTTGACGCGGTCCACCTCAGTGACCTTCTTGCCTGCGTACAGGGTGATGCCGTTCTCTTCGTACCAACTAAACGGGTTGAGCACGATCTCATCGAGCGTCTGCTCACCGGCCAACACCGGGCTCAAGAGGATGCGGTTGTAGTTGGGATGCGGCTCTGCACCGAAGACCGTGATGTCGTACAGGTCGGGTGCGATTCTGAGCAGCTCTTCTATCGTGCGCACGCCGGCCATGCCGTTGCCAACCATCACGAGTTTCTGTTTTTGCAGCGGGGGCGGTTTCATGTCCATGGGAATCTCCATTCAGACCAATAGATGAATTCGGACGCAGCAAAGCTGCGCAAGGAAAAAAGTGGGGAGTGAGAGCCACGTCTTGGCCAAGACGTACCGGCAGGTGCCGGTTATGGACCGCCAACACTGTGCAACTTCGTTGTGCACAGAATCTGGGCGGTGTAATCTCTTTCGAACGCGTCGTTGCGTTGTACCTGAGTCAATGCAAGAGCCGTGCCACATGACCCCAACCGCGATTTCCCAAATCAGAATAACAATACGACCTATTTCGCGTTAGCCGCGCCAACTCCCCAAGAAGCCATTCCCAAATGACATCCGCCTTGTTATGCGTCACCCGCCAATTGACGGCCCCATCCTTGAAGGCAGACTTGCAGGATGCCGGCATTACGGTGCTTGCATCACTGCATGAGGTGAATAAATTGGTGCAAGCCGTGGCAATTCATGCACCAGACGTGGTGATCTGCGACGAGCCCTCTCCGAGCAGCAGCTGGTTCGACGCCATCCAGTTGTTTGAAAAGGCAATGCCCTGCCCTTTGATCGTTTTCACCCACGATTCCGATGCCAAAAACATAGAGAGGTCCATTGCATCCGGCATTCACGTATATGCAGTCAATGGCTACTCGAGCAACCGCCTGCGCCCTCTGATTCAGCTGGCACAGGCACGTTTTCGCCACGAACAGCAATTGCGCAAGGCCTATGAGGACATGGCAACGCGCTATGAAGAACGCAAAGTCGTGGATCGGGCAAAAGGCATACTGATGCGCGCCCAGCAAATATCGGATGACGATGCATTCAAGGTGCTGCGCTCAACGGCCATGAGCTCCAATCAGCGTATGGGGCAGCTCTCGCAGCACGTGATACAGTCGGCACGCTTTGCAGAGGCCGTCAACCATTCCGGGCAGCTGCGGATGCTCTCGCAGCGCCTCTTCAAACTGCATTTGCTGAAGGAGTCCAGTCCGCAGTCCGAGCAATATGCAGATTTGCTGCAAAAGTCAGTGGATTGGGTCAACGGCAATTTTGAATTGCTGCGCAAGAGCATCTCATTGCCAACGTTTGGCGACTTGCTGGATCAGGTTGAAAAGAGCTGGGGGCAGCTCAAGACTGCGCTGACGTCCGGCCCCAGCGAGGCCGTGGAAGATCTGGCGGAAAACCTTTTGCAGGGCGCCGAGCGCCTGACGGCCCGGTTGGAAGCATCGGGTCAGGCCACGCCGCTGCGTCTTCTCAATCTGGCAGGGCGCCAACGCATGCTCTCGCAACGCTACGCACGATTTGCGCTGCAGACGGCTGAGCCGCAGGGCGCGTCCAGTGCAGCGGTCAAAGACGGCATGTTGGCAGCACAAACCGAATTCGAGGCGGCACTGACGTCCCTCAATGCCATACCGCTCAGCGACGCTGCCATTCACCAGACGCTGCAAGACGCAGGCATTGCATGGCTCAGAATGGTGGCGGCCACCAAGAGCCTGCCTGGTGCGGCGCCTCGCAAACGGGTCGAATTCATGGATGAGGTGTTCCAGAGCAGCGAAAAGCTGCTGGAGCTCTTTGACCAATTGGCGGCCCACTACGAGCGAAGTCTGGAAGTCCTGGTGGGTTGAGGCACTTGCGTCTTCATGAGCATTGCGTTGGTTCCCCAGTTTTCGATCTGATGCACCGCATGTGCTGCGCCGCACCAAAACCGGGCGAACCCAAACTCTTTTGCGCAACATTTGGGCGCAGAAATTGCGTACCCTTGGTGCATGGCATTTGAAATTGACATCGGATTTACTTCCCAGGCAGGCGCCAGGGAGGTCAACGAGGACTTTTGTGGCGCCATGCTGCCCAGTCCAGCCCAGGCCGACATGGGTGCCATTGCGGCAGTTGCAGATGGAGTGAGTCACGGCGGCATGGGGCGTGAAGCAGCCCAAACCACAGTCATCAGTCTGCTGCGAGACTATTACGGCACGCCTGAGACGTGGAACACGACCGTCGCACTGGATCGGGTTATTTCCGCCCAAAACGCCTGGCTGGCTGGCATCAACCGCCGCCGCATACCGGCTCTTGGCATGAGCACATTGACCGCTCTGGTCATCAAGGGCCAGTCGTACGCCCTTGCCCATGTGGGCGACACGCGCGCCTATTTGTTGCGCGACGGAGAGTTGATCCAGTTGACGCAGGACCATGTCGTGCAGCATCCGGACTTTCATCACCAGTTGCTGCGTGCCATCGGATATGAGGATCGCGTGGCCGTGGATTACGAGCAAGGCGACGCGCAGGTGGGAGATGTGTTTGTGTTGCTCACAGATGGAGTACACGGCAGTCTGGACTCCAAAAGAATCCGGGAGACGGTGCTCAGCCACAACTCTTCACAGCTGGCAGCGCAGGCACTGATTGACGCGGCACGCAAGGCCTCAAGCCAGGACAACGTCACTGCGCTGGTTCTGCGGGTCATTGGCCTCCTGGATGCATCCCTATCCGACGAAAGCCAGAGTCTGAAAACGCTGCCCATCCCGCCACGCTTGCAGGTGGGCAGTGTCATCGATGGACTGTCGGTGACTGCACTGGTGGCGGATAACGGTGTCAACCTGCTGTACCAGGTACGTGATCTCGCTTCACAGAAACTGTTCGCGCTCAAAACACTGAACCCGTCACGCGCCAACGATCCGCAGGAGCGAGAGATGCTGGCGCACGAGGCGTGGCTGGCCAAGCGCATGCGCTCGTCCAGCGCTGCCGACTACCTGGTGACACTGCACGATGAATTGCCGGGCAAGACCCCCCGTTCTGCGTGCTTTCTGCTCTACGACTGGCACCGGGGTGAGACCTGCGCCCAGTGGCTTGCGCACAAAGGGCCGTTGCAGGTGCCGCAATTGCTGGGCTTGGCGACCCAGGCTCTCAAGGGCCTCATGCTCCTGCACCGACAAGGCGTGGTACACCGGGACATCAACCCGACCAACCTGCATCAGGGTGAAGACGGAGTCCTGCGCATCCTCGATCTAGGCGTTGCGCTCAGCGGACGGGAGTCGCAATCTGCGCGGGAGCTGCATGCGGGAACACCCAGCTACGTCAATCCTGAACAGTGGGGTTTCAGCATCAAGGGTGGCGACATGACCGCGAAGCAGTTGCCTGATGCGCGCAGCGATCTTTTTGCGCTGGGCGTGACCCTCTACCAACTCCTCACAGGCCGCCTGCCCTACGGCCAAGTGCTGCCGTACCAGATAGGCAGGTACCACAGGGACCCGGTGCCCCCAAGCCGCCATCGACCGGAGATCCCCATTTGGCTTGACCACGTGATTCTGAAAGCCGTGGCGCGAGACCAGAGCCAACGGTTTGAAACGGGTGAAGAGTTTCTTCTTGCGCTGGAGCGAGGGGCTGCAAGACCATTGCCCATCCCGCAAAACACCCCTCTGCTGCTGCGCAGCCCCAGCACCGCTTGGAAGCTGGCTTTTGCCGTATCAATGCTTTTCAACTTGCTCCTCATCTACTGGCTTCTATTTCTGCCCAAATAGATGACATCCCTCACTTGCAGAAATATTGGCACGGGCATTGCTTGAGCCAATTCACTCCGGCCAACGAAGGCCATTTGATCGAACCACCTCCTTGCCAGGAGGTGGCTGAAGTCAAGGACAACGAAGTCCTCATTCGCCATGCATGCCGATGGCAGTCTCCAACCCTCGACAAAGGTCCAGGGGTTCCCATTTCCGCGTTTGAACTTTGCTGCGAGATCCCATGAAGAACTTCCGCCTGTTTTTGCAAGCTGGCCATGCCCCAACGCTTTGGGCCGCTCTGACCTATTTCACTTTCTCCTTTGCCATCTGGGTGATCAACGGCAGCATGGCGCCCTTTATCAGCGAGGCATTGCATCTCAGCCCCACCCAAAAGGGGGTCATGCTGTCCATTCCAATCTTTGCCGGCGCCCTCCTGAGATTCCCGCTGGGACTGCTTGCACAGTACATAGGTCGCAAGAACGCCACCCTGGTCGAAATGGGTGGTATCGCTATTGCCATGGCCTATGGATATTTCTTCGTGCAGACGTTCAATGACATCATTGCAATGGGTGTACTGCTGGGCGTAGCGGGAGCAAGCTTTGGGGTTGCAATGTCACTGGGATCCGGCACCTTCCCGCCGCGCTACAAGGGTTTGGCCATGGGCATCGTAGGTGCAGGCAATGTGGGAACCGCATTTGCGGCATTGTTGGCCCCCATGCTGGCCCAGAGGTATGGATGGCAGACCGTCTATGGCTTTGCCGCCTTGAGTGTGGCAGTACCCGCTGCCGTGATGGTGATTTTTGCCAAGGAGCCAACGGATCTTTCACCCCACTCCAAGCTGAAGGACCATCTGAGTTGCCTGTATGAAAAGGATGGCTGGGCATTCAGCCTGATCTACGTCGTCACCTTTGGAGGATTCCTGGGCTTGGCAACCTTCTTGCCCAGCTACTTCTATGACCAATTTGGCGTGAGCAAAGTCCAGGCGGGTCAGCTCACCATGCTGGCGGCCTTCCTGGGTGCAGCCTTGAGAATCGTAGGCGGATGGCTGTCGGACCATTGGGGGGGCGTGAACACACTGACCACGGTTCTCGGCATCACTGCCGTCTCCCTGGCGCTATGTGGCCTCGCAGGAAATTCACTGACGGTAACCATGCTGCTCTTCATGCTGTGCTTTTCTGCTCTGGGGGCCGGCAATGGAGCGTTGTTCCAATTGGTTCCATTGCGCTGGCCAACCACGACGGCCGTTGCGGGCTCCATGATTGGTGAGATTGGTGCACTGGGTGGGGGGCTTATTCCCAACGCGATGGGCATATCGAAGCAATACACGGGAACATTCATGTGGGGATTTCTGGGGTTTGCTTGCGTGGCTGTCATCATGCTGGTCCTGCTGCGCACCATGCAAATTCGCTGGACCCGGACCTGGGCTGAAAAAGGCGGGCGGGCGCGCACCGCCTAGTGCAATCGCTCTGGTCCAGAAAGCAGATACCATGCTGAAGAAGAAGGTTCGCAAGTCGCACCAAAGGATTCTTGCAGGCAATCCGATCTGGCGGGCCTTTGCACAGAAACCCATCTCGCGGCAATTGCACACGGACATTACCCTTACCAGTCTCTGCGCCTTTGACGAGCTGGTTGCCGGATCTGGAACTCGGGTTCACGCGAGCAGGTTGTACGCATGCTGCAACATGGGGTTGGTGCTTTCTGAATGGGGTTACGGCGCCGAGTGCATTGAGGACATTCTTGCCGCCCAAGCGTCCATCTGCTCGTGTCAGGAGCGTGCGCTCAACGGTTTCGGATACTCGCTGAATCCCGCTGAATCCGGCACGATCAGGGAGTTCCTGGGCATTCACCAACAACAGACCGAGCTTGCCACTGAAGCAGAAATTGCCAGGGCATTTGCCATTGTGGAAGACCAGATGATTTTCAGATAGCTGTTATCCGATTGCCTTGTGCGTCAAACCAGCGACCGACGTCACACAAGTGCTGACGAGTCTGGATATCCAACTGAGCAAATTCAATCTTGCTTTCCTCCTTACTATTTGATTAACATCAATTATGGTGAAAGGGTGCCAACCACATACTGACAGGGATTCCAATAAAGTCGTTGAAGCTACCAAATGAATTCCCCGCTTAACCGCCTGAGCGTGCGCAACCGGATCTGGGCACTGGTTGTGCTCCTGATCGGCGGCATCGTTCTTGGTGGCCTCATCAGTGCGTTGACATTAAGAGACGAAATGTGGCGGGAAAAGGAGGAAAAGACCCGCCAATTGGTAGAAACGGGTCTTAGCGTACTGTCCCACTATCACCAGATGCAAGTACGGGGCGAGCTCTCCGAGGCTGCAGCTCAACAGGCCGCCAAAGACACCATTCGGGCCATGCGTTACGACGGAGCCGAGTATTTCTGGCTTACCGATCTGAGCCTCCCATTTCCCAGGATGGTCGTACATCCCACATTGCCCGAGTTGGATGGACAAGTTCTGGACTCAGCCCAATTCAACAGCGCCAAGGGACAGCTCGTTGGCACGGAAGGCCCCTTTGTGCCAATCGATGGCAAGAAGAATCTCTTCGCGACCTTCGTCGAAGTGGTGAACAAGGGCGGTAAAGGGTACGTCACTTACGACTGGCCAAAGCCCAAAGTGGGCGCTGGGGTGACGGAACAGCGCTACCCCAAGTTGTCCTATGTCGAGAAATTCGAGCCCTGGGGGTGGCTGATTGGATCCGGTGTCTACGTGGACGAAGTGGATGCCATTGTGAGGAGCCAGATCGGATACACACTTTTGTTCGCGGCCGCCAGTGGAATGGTCATTCTGCTGTTGGCCAGTTTGTTAGCAAGTAGCATTACCCGCCCGCTTCATCAAACCGTCATTGCGATGCGTCGAATTGGGCAAGAGGATGGTGCGTTTGCGGAGCGCCTGCCCGTGGAAGGGCGAGGCGAAATTGTCGAACTGGCGAACGGCTTCAACGAGATGCTGGAAAAAATTGAAGTGCGCGACGCCCTGTTGGCGCGACAACGGAACTCACTTGAAGTGGAAGTTGCTGCCCGCACAATCGAACTGCGCGACACCAATATAGAGTTGCAGCGGGAGTTGGCAGAGCACCATAAGGCCGAACAGCTGGTTCAGGAGAGCCGCATTCGTATGCGCGCATTGATCGACGCAACCAACGAGTCCGTCCTGCTGCTGGATCCGGAAGGCAGGATTCTTGCCATCAACGCATTTGGCGCGAGCCGGTTTGGACAATCCCCGGAAGAAATCAATGGCAAGAATTTCTTCGCGCTCATGCCGGAATCCCTCGCAGATAAGCGAAGAGTCCTGGTGCAGCAAGTCTTTACAAGCGGGCAACCTCAACACTCACAGGATAGACGGGGCTCGGTGTTCTTCAGCAACAGCCTCTACCCGGTCAAAGATGCTTCGGGCACGGTGGAAAGTGTCGCCATCTTTGCAAAGGATGTAACTGAGCAGCACCGAACCAAGGAAGTGGATACCATTTTCAGCGCATTGGACAACGTCCTATTGAAGTGGCAGACGAATTTGGAGTCCATTGCGCAGATGTTTTGCGAAGAGATTCTGCCCGTCTTCGATCTGATGGCGGCTTGGGTTGGTCGTGCAGACAAGGACGGCAAACTTGTGATGTTGGCCAGCGCGGAAGGGGACGAAAAGGGCATGCTTAGCTCCTTGCGTTCAGGCAGCATGCGCTGGAAGGGCGATCCATCTTGTTGTGCCTTCGCTGGAGAAGTAATCCAAAGCGGGAACTGGAAGATCGTGATGTCCGATGATCCGCAATGCCAGTCCTGCAGTTCGCGCATTGCCTCCGAGCAGACACGCTCCGTGATTATTCTTCCGGTGACCTTGCGTGGCGCAACCTGGGGCGCGCTTGCCCTGTATGGGCGTGATGCTCACCACTTCGATGGTGAGGAGTTGCCGCAGCGCCTGGCGACCATCGCCACGCGTTTGGGCTACGCACTGGAATCTGCGATGCAGCAGGAATGGCTGACATTGATGGATACGGCTCTGGCTGGTGTGGGCAACTCCGTCTTCGTCACCGATGCCAAGGCCAACATACTGTGGGTCAACCGGGCCTTTACCGAGCTATCGGGCTTTTCGAGCGAGGAAATACTCGGCAAGAACCCAAATGTGCTGAGCTCGGGCGCCCAGGACGCTGCCTTCTATCAGCATTTCTGGCAAACCATCAAGGCCGGAACGACGTGGCATGGAGACGTTGTCAACGCCCGTCGTGATGGAACCCGATACACCGTCAGCCAGACAGTGACACCTTTGCTCAACGCGGAGGGACAAGTCAGCCACTATGTTGCCATTCTGGAGGACATCACCCAACGTCGGATAGAAGAAGAGCGCATAAGACATTCGGCCAACTTTGATCTGCTGACCGACCTACCTAACCGCAGCCTGTTTTTCGATCGCCTAGGACAAGCCATGGCACACGGTCGACGAGATGGCACACCAGGCGCTTTGATGTTCCTGGACCTTGATCACTTCAAGGAAGTGAATGACCAGCTCGGCCACGCTGCCGGAGATAGTCTGCTAGTGGCGGCTGCTAAACGCCTGCGCGAGCAAGTACGGGAAAGTGACACAGTGGCACGCCTGGGGGGTGACGAATTTACCGTGATATTGCCAAGCTTGCGTGACGATACGGATGCTGTGCGAGTGGCCGACAATATTATTGAAGCCCTGCGCAAGCCTTTCGAGATTGCAGGTACGCAGGTGCTGATTGGAGTCAGCATTGGCATCGCGCTTTTTTCAAAGCATGGCAACACGGTCGAACGCGTTCTCAGTGCTGCCGACCACGCCATGTATTTGTCGAAAAATGCCGGACGCAACCGCTACTCATTTGCCACGATCGAAGCTGCATCTTCAAAAATGAAGCATGAGTCGAATCAGCAAAGCTGAAGGTTGACTGTTCAAAGTGAGGTCATCTCACTTGCGAATCGCCAGCTAACGACCACGAGCAGGCTCTTGTGAATGACTGGTTTCGACGTTCCTCTTGGCTGTTTGTTCTTGGTTATACGCAAGTCACGAATGTTGCCTCGAAGTGGCGCTTCTTCGACTCAAGAAAACCAATCACAAAACATTTCCAATTGCTCACATTTTTCTTCAACCAAGTCACCGTCAACGCACCTTAAGCACTTGGTTGAGTAGTTGAACGTTACCGGTTTGAGCAAGGAATTGATACGCGTTCCGATTTTTTGTTGATCGATTCTGCGACCACCAATAGATGCCGTTGACAGCGAGGTCAGACGGATGAAACATCAATACTATTCGCAGTCAGATCCTCGACGGCCCACAGCAGGGCTTCAAACTCATCAATGGGCAGAGGCTTGCCAAATAAATAGCCCTGAAAATTGACGCACCCCTTGTCCAACAACATACGCTGGTGGTCAATGGTCTCAACCCCTTCAGCAATTACACCCATGTCCAGGCTCGAAGCCATGGCGATGATGGTGTGAACAATTGCGCGGTCTTGTACGTCCGATACGATGTCACGAACAAATGACTGGTCGATCTTGAGTTGCTCAAGCGGCAAGCGCTTGAGATACTGCAGCGATGAATATCCCGTACCAAAATCATCGAGAGAAAACATTACCCCCAACTTGTTCAATGTCTTCATTTTTGAAATTGTGTCGTTGATATCTTCGAGCAGCATGCTCTCCGTCAATTCCAACTTCAATCTCTGTGGATTGATTCCGTGGCGCTGCATCGCCTGCACCACTTGATCAACGAAATCGGCTTGTTGGAACTGCTTGGCACTGACGTTGATGGCCAATGCAAGGCCTTGTGTGAGTTCGATCTTCTCCCAAGCTTTCAGTTGAACACAGGCCATGTCCAACACCCATTGGCCGATTGGAAGAATCAACCCGGACTCTTCGGCAATGGGAATGAATTGGGCGGGTGGCACCAACCCCTTTTGCGGATGAACCCAACGGATCAATGCCTCGGCGCCGAGTGCACAGCCTTCGCTGTTCACTTGAATCTGGTAGAACAGCTGAAATTGGTTCTTCAATAGCGCTTGACGAAGTTCTCCTTCAAGGCTCACACGGGCACTGATGCTCTCTTGCATCTTCCGATCAAAGAACCGCAGTCTATTTCGCCCTGCCTTCTTGGCTTGGTACATGGCAATGTCGGCTTGCTTCAGCAGCTCTTCTACTCCCTGGTCAAGGTTGCTGAATAGCGCAATGCCCATGCTGGCAGTGCTGTGGTGCGAGGCATCTCCCAGATCATAGGAAATGCTGAGGCCATCCAGAATCTTCTGACCAATACGCCCGGCTTCAGACGCTGCTTCGACTGCGTCGGCGCTCAGGTCCTCCAGCAGCACCACGAATTCGTCGCCTCCGAATCGCGAAACCGTATCACACGCCCGTACACCCCCACTGATGCGGGCGGCCACCTGCCGCAACAGCAGGTCTCCCATTTCGTGCCCCTGGGAGTCATTGAGATCCTTGAAGTTGTCCAGGTCGATGAACAGCAATGCACCGGTGTGTCCGTTGCGGGCGCTGGATGCCAAAGCCTGCTGCAATCGGTCAATCAGAAGGCGCCGGTTGGACAAGTTGGTGAGTGAATCGTAAAACGCAAGCCGCTGGATCTCCTCTTCCGCAGCCTTATTCTTGGTGATATCAACCGAATTGCTGACGTAGTTGACGATGCGGCCATTTGAGTCCTTCACTGCGGTGATAGTCAGCCGTTCCAGAAAAGCCTGGCCATTCTTGCGGCAATTCCAAATCTCACCAGTCCAACTCCCAGTCGTGTGGACCTTACTCCACATTGCTGCAAAGAAGGCAGCGTCGTGTCGACCCGAATTCAGGATTCTCGGGTTCTGACCAATGACTTCCTCTTCCATGAAGCCAGTGACTTTTGTGAATTCTTCATTCACTCTGAGAATCTTCCCGTCAGCATCTGTGACAAGAATGCACTCCTGGACATTGAATGCCGTTGCCAATATGCGCATTTGATTGTCGAACCTGGCGTCAAGCAGCGACGTGATAAGCGTTGTGACGAGAAAACCAAAGGCAACCGCGCCCACCACATAGCCGAATCCACCCGTGCCATAGCCGTTGGCCGATCGACATATGCTGCCCAACGGAAACTGGGCAGCAGCCATTCCTGTGAAGTGCATGGTGAAAATGGCAAGACCCATCACTATCGAAGACAGTATTTGCCATTGCAGCACCCGCTCCTGCTGATGTGAACGCATCCAGAAAAAAATCCGCAGCGCCACAAAGGATGCGCCGATTGCAATGGCGATTGAAAGCACAACAAGCCATGGGTTCCAGACTATTGCCGGATCCATTTGCATTGCGTACATCCCGACGTAATGCATAAGCGAAATGCCAAGGCCCATGATGGTTCCGCCGACGAATAGCTGTCTGGAATTCAGTGCCTTGGTGCTGGCGATATAGAGTGCCACACCGGAGACGGTTATTGCAGCAATCCACGAAACCAGGGTAATGGACCAGTCGTAGCCCAAAGGAATAGGCAAACTGAAAGCCATCATTCCAACAAAGTGCATGGCCCAAATGCCCGACCCCATGACCAGTGACCCACCGGTAAGCCAGACAATTGCGCCTTTTCCACTGTGCTGAGCAACCCGTCGCGACAGGTCAAGGGCTACATAGGAGGCGAATACGGCGACGAGCAATGACAACGCAACCAACTGTGGGTCGTAACTGCTAACCAAGAAAAGTGGCATTTTGGACGCCCTTCCAACGATGAAGTCTCTGTTTCCCTGATTTTTATTTATTCACTTGCCGCAGCGCCTGTCGGATTCTGGCACGCCGTGCATCAAAAGCTGGACCAATCGCCTTCGGCTTCGGCTGTGGCAACGACCTTTTTCTTGGCCTGAGCTGCAATCCGGGGCGCTTGGCTGGCTGAGACGGCTGCCGACTGCTTGGCGCCGACTGCGCGTGCATGTTCCACGTGTCGCACGGGCGCCCGCTGCACTGCAGCAGTCCGGAAGTGTTGCTCGCTTTGGCCGGCCAGTTGGAACACGCTGACTGCCTGCACCAGGTCCTGCGCCTGACCCTTCAGGCTCGACGCCGCCGCGGCCATCTCTTCCACCAATGCGGCGTTCTGCTGCGTTGCCTGGTCCAGCTCCGTCACCGCCTCGCCCACCTGGCCGACGCCCGCAGCCTGCTCTGCACTGGCCGCGCTGATCTCCCCCATGATGTCGGTCACCCGGCGGATGGAGCTCACCACTTCCGTCATGGTCTCACCAGCCTGATCCACCAGAATCGTGCCCTGCTCCACCCGTTCCACGCTGGCATTGATCAGCATCTTGATTTCCTTGGCCGCTTCGGCTGAGCGCCCGGCCAATGAGCGCACTTCGCTGGCAACCACCGCAAAGCCGCGACCCTGGTCACCTGCGCGCGCAGCTTCCACCGCCGCGTTGAGCGCCAGGATGTTGGTTTGAAAGGCAATGCCGTCGATCACGCTGATGATGTCGCTGATCTTCTTGGAACTGTCGTTGATGCCCTTCATGGTGTCCACCACCTGAGCCACCACCTCACCACCTTGGACAGCTACGGTCGAGGCGTTTTGCGCCAACTGGTTGGCCTGGCGCGCGTTGTCGGCGTTTTGCCTGACCGTCGAGCCAAGCTCCTCCATGGATGCAGCAGTTTCCTCCAGCGCGCTGGCTTGCTGCTCGGTGCGGGCGGAGAGGTCGTTGTTGCCCGAGGCAATCTCGGCACTGGCGCTGGAAACGCCTTCGGAGCCGGAGCGAACCGTTGCCACCACGTGGGTCAGCGCGGTCTGCATGCGGGCCACCGCAGCCATCACACTGACGGTGTCGCCACTACGCACCTGCAGTTGGCTGGTCAGATTGCCGTCGGCCACCTTGCCCACCACCTCGCACAGCACGTCAGGCTCCCCCCCCAAGGCACGTGTCAGACTGCGAATGATCAGCACGCTGGCCACCCCGGAACCTATCAGCGCCACACAACATGCCAGGATCAGGTAGTTGCGCTGGGCCGCATAGTCCTGCGCGGCCGCTTGCACCAATTTGACCGCGTGATCGGCCGTGTAGCTGGAATACTCATCCGAGACCTTGACCAGCTTGGCCAGGAGCGGGCGGCATTCGGTGTTCATTTTGGCAATGGCCTCGTCCTTCTTGCCTTGCAGCGCCATGTCGACAATGGACAGGGCCACCGGCGCGTAGGACTGCTCGATCTTGTCGATCTCCCCAATCAACCGGCGCGCCTCCTCGGAGACGCCTGGGGCTTCGGCCAACTTCTTGAGCTTGGTCATATTGGTTCCCACATCGGCGTGCGCCTTGGTGACCACTTCTTTTTCTACCGCGAGGTCTTCGGGCTTGGTTACCAATACCAGATTGCGTGCGGCAACCGCACGCAGGTCTATTGCTTCCCGCACAAGGTGTGCCGTGTTGGCCCGCGCGCCGATGCCGTTGACGTAGTTGTCAAAGCGCTCCTTGGCGTCTCCCAGTGTGATGATGGCCATGCCGGCGATCAGCAGCACCAAGGCGCCCAGGCCACCAAATGTCAAGGTGAGCTTGGCTCGTACAGTTAAATTATTCATGATCATTGTCTCCTTGTGTCTATCGATCCAACGTTTGCTGAAACCAGCCCCATCTCTTGGCTGCTCATGAGCTTGTCTATGTCGATCAACATAAGCAAGCGTTTTGACAGTGTCCCTATCGACAACAGGTGTTCACTGCCGACACCAGACGAGAACTCCGGTACTGGGCGCATCTGCTCCGGGGTAAGCGTCACCACGTCCGACACACCGTCCACCACCATGCCCACGGTCCTGTGCCCGATGCTCAGCACTATGCACACGGTGAGCTCACCGTACTCCACCCGCTCCAGATTGAACTTCACCCGCATATCGAGCACCGGCACGATCACGCCACGCAGATTCAGCACCCCCAGCACAAAGGCTGGCATGTTGGTCATGCGGGTGGGCTTTTCAAATGAACGGATTTCCTGCACGCTAAGGATGTCGATACCGTATTCCTCGTCGCCCAGCTTGAAGCTGAGCCACTCGCTCGGGACGCTTGGTCCTTCATTGGACTGTGCACTCCGTCCGCCGCGCAGCGATGGTCGTGCAGCAGAAGAGTCGGGTGATGTGGTTGATGGTGTTTGCATAAAGTCTTGTTGGAAGAAAGTTGGGCGTTGCTGGAACTCACGATGGGTTGCTTGAGGTAACCGAAAACGGGCTATGAACCAGTTGATGTGCAAGCGAAATTAAGCGCACGGGGCTGAATGGCTTGACCAGATAGGCACTGGCGCCAGCCTTGAGCCCTTCCTGTACTTCCAGGTCGTCCCCGCGGTCGGAAAGCATGACCACCACAGTCTTGTTAAGCTGAAAGTCCAGGCGAATCAATTTGCAAAGTTCAATGGCCTGAATTCCGGTGATGCCACATCCCACCAACACCAGATCGGGACACAGGGAATACACAAGCTCCAGCCCGGCTGGGCCTTCGCACGCTTCGGCGACAGAAAAGCCGCTGAACTCCAGGGCCATGCGGATGAACCACCGTGTGGAAGGGCAGCTCTCTATGGAAACGGCGGTAAATGATTGCATGCCCGAATAGTGCAGGAGGCCCGCGTAAACCACCATCGGAATGGGCTGTATCGAAGACAGAAATTTCCGTCAATGATCGGAATTTTCCGAACCATGATGCCTGGACAGCTTGGAGACAGTGTCCACATTGCTTAGCAGCGAAGGTACATTCTTTATGCTGGCTTCTCTCTTCCTGAATCTATATATTCCTGCAATCAGTTGAGTGAACTTTCCTTAGTCAGACAAACCAGCTGGACTTGTCTTCGTGAGCATCCAGGGGTTTCTGCCCGCAATCAAAAATACTTCAGCACTTGAGGCCTGACGGTAAGGCTACATATGCCCAATAGAATCCCACAATTGCCGACCACAAATGTCTGAAGGAGTTAAACAAATGAGACATACAGATGCGAGGATAGAACTTAACTCAATAGCGGAGGCTCTTGCCCAATTAAGGGACACATTGGTCGAACTTTCCCTTGCTCTCAAAGATCAGCTGGCGGACTCGCCATCAGCTTGGCGCGAGGAAGTTACAACTCAAGCGGATTTGCAGCTTGCAGATATTTTGAAAAATGTGCGCAGATCCGATAATTAGATGTTGGGAAAATTGCTTTTTTTACAATTAAGCTATTGGAAGTAATTAAAACGACGTCATCGAATCAAGTATCTTAAAAGAATGAATCGCGCAATCGCATTGTCGAGTAACCGCCACAACTTGGCTTTCAAAATTCATTTTTGAAGGCCCAGTTCATTAAGTGCGCGCCCAAACTCTTTCAAGTCAATTCGAATATAGAAAACCATAAGTTGCCCGCGCAAGCGGGCCATCATCCTCTCGCTAGCCGCTTGTGTAGCGCTCGTTCCATTGCTTTACCCATTCGGCAACGGCTTCGCCAGACAATTCAACAACGTCTAAGTGCTCCTGACCAGAAGTTTCACAGTGGATATTGTTGCTACGTAGGCACAAGTCATATTCCAACGTTTTGATGATTTAACGAGATGGAGTATTGACAATGCACATCTCCTCTGTGCAAGCGACAACTGTCCATATAACCTTGGGGCTATCGCTGACCTTTGAATTCGTTTGATGTCGCTATGCCCTAATGGGTATTCGTACCGTGCTTGTTGCTGTGAAGGCCCCTCAGCGATACATTTCCTACAGGAAGTGGTGCGTAAAGAGCAAAGAAGTTCAGGCTGATTTTCAAAGACTCAAAACTGCAAGGAGGTTGCCATCGTGAGTAGCATGATCCCCCGTGACAAAAAGCCAACGCCAGGCGACTCATCCCGGTCGACCAAATCGCCTTCCGACCAATTAATTCCCCAAGAATCGGAAATAGACGAACGAGACTTGCTTCGAGCGCTCCTGGAAAACTCTCCGGATCACATCTACTTTAAAGATACCCTCTCGCGCTTTATCAAATGCAGTCGAGCGCAAGCCCTCGAATTTGGAGAGCAGTCCCCTGATGATTTGATCGGAAAGACGGATTTCGATATATTTTCAAAGGATCACGCTACTCCTGCATTTGAAGATGAACAAGAGATCATTCGGACCGGTCAACCAATAGTTGGCAAAGTGGAGAAGGAAACCTGGCAGGATGGCCGTCAGGAAACGTGGGCCTGGACAACAAAAATGCCTTTGCGAAACAAGGATGGAAAGATTGTTGGCACGTTTGGCATATCAAAAGACATAACAGAATTCAAAAACACTGAAGCGGAGCTGGCCTACCAAAGAGATCTCTTTTCCATTTTGATGGATAACACGCCAGACTCCATTTTCTTCAAAGACACGCAGTCACGGTTCGTCAAAATCAGTAGATCCGAAGTCAACAATTTGTTGCGCCTTGCCACCAGCCGATACTTGGCAGCACGCACGGGCGACGAAGCGAATGCTTTACCAGTGCACCTGACCAGTGCAGAAGAGTTTGAAAAATATGTCATCGGCAAGACCGATGCGGATATTTATGGCACGGAAAGAGCTGCAGAGTTTGGCAACGACGAAGCGGAAATTCTTCGCACTGGAATTTCAATTGTCGAAAAGAGCGAGAAAACAGAACATCCCGATGGGCGCGTCGTCTGGTATCTCACCACAAAAGGGCCATGGCGGGATAAAAGTGGCAAAATTATCGGCACGTTTGGTACATCCAAGAATATTTCGGAGTTAAAAGCTGCACATGCACGCATTGAAGAGGTGCAGGCCCAATTGTTGGATTCAGCGCGGATAGCCGGCATGGCAGAAATCGCCATCAATGTTTTGCACAATGTTGGGAACGTTCTCAACAGCATCAATGTCTCCGCAGGACTTATAAGTACCCAGCTGGCCAGTTCCAAAATCATTGGATTGGAGCGTGTCGCAAATCTGATGGAGGAGAACGCCAGTCATCTCGGGGATTTCATTGCGAATGATGCGCGAGGCAAATTGCTGCCAACCTATTTTCGACAACTTACGGAGACGTTGCGACTAGAACACGACGCCATATCCAATGAGCTCAACTCGTTGCTGAAAAATGTGGAACATGTCAAACAGGTGATTGCAACGCAACAGTCCTATGCCAGTTCAAAACGCATGGTTGAAAGCACAAATCTAATCGATCTAATCGAAGATGCTTTGCGCATGAATTCTGTATCTCCATCGCACCTTAAGACTGAAGTAGTCAGGGAGTACTCTGAACTTCCCGCTTATGCCCTTGATCGACACCGTGTGCTACAAATTCTGGTAAATCTAATAGCCAATGCCAGGCAGGCCCTTAGTGCAGATGGGGTGGTACATCCAACTATGACCCTGCGCACCTATATGGAAGAAGGAAAAGGTAGGCTTGTACTGCATATTCAAGTCAGGGACAATGGAGAAGGAATTGCACCCGAAAACTTGAAACGGGTGTTCTCTCATGGTTTCACCACTCGACCAAACGGACATGGTTTTGGATTGCATAGTTGTGTTGTAGCCGCTCAGGAAATGGGCGGAACGCTCAGTGCGCAAAGTGATGGTGTCGGCAAAGGAGCGTCATTCACTCTGAGCATTCCCATTCGATCATCTGAATTTGAAAAATCCGGCAACTAGAGCAATAAATCAACAATATCTCACGTATACAGGGGCAGTTCTAGTCGAGCAACATCTGCGAATACATCATGTGAGCATGGTTAATTTGAATTGATATTATGGTGATATGGACGGGTGGATCGGGTACATCTGGAGACCTGCACTTCCTAAGTAATATAGCAAGGACACATCATGAAGATTACAGAAAATAGAAGAATTCTTCTAGCCGATGACATGCCATCCATTCACGAAGATTTTCGAAAAATACTGTGTCCAATTCTACGTACGAACAACCTCACAGATATAGAAGATGCATTGTTCGGGCCAACTGAGAAGCCCACGGTTTTGGAGTTCACGCTGAGTAGCGCATTCCAGGGGCAAGAAGCAGTTTCTATGGTTGAAGAGTCGCTGCGTCAGAACACCCCCTACGCTATGGCTTTCATTGATATGCGTATGCCTCCGGGATGGGATGGAGTCGAAACAATCGAACGAATTTGGCAATTGGATCCGAAATTGCAAATTGTGATTTGCACAGCGTACGCGGATCAGTCATGGATTGAAGTCTTCAGTCGACTGGATGCACGGGATCGTCTATTGGTGTTGAAGAAACCATTCGATCCAATTGAAGTTAGTCAACTCGCGAGTACGCTGTCCAAGAAATGGCAGGTTACGGAGGAAGCTGAGTTCAAAATGAATGATCTTGAACAGGCTGTTGAGGAACGGACAAGAGAATTGTCGGACGCCAACATCATTGTGCAAAATAGTCCTACGATTCTCTATCGACTTCGTGGAGAGCCAACTTTTCCGCTCATTTATATTTCTCACAACATTACAAAATTTGGCCACAACGCTTCTGCGCTGCTACAAGTGTCCGATTGGATGGATATCTTGGTCAACGACGCTGATCGATCCAAGGTGGTAACTTCGATGGCTCGAATGTTGGAGAAGGATGCACAAGGCGCCTCAATCGAGTTCAGAATGCACACAGGTGATGGTGGCCAACGATGGGTGGAAAATCGCTACATTCCGGTGCGCGATGGCGAAGGCAAGCTCATTGAAGTTGAGGGGATCATTCTTGACATCACTGAGCGCAAGGCTGCAGAAGAAAGAATTGCACAGCTGGCCCGTACTGACAATCTGACAGGCTTGGCAAATCGTGCCACGTTTACTGAGCGCCTGCACCAAGCTTTTGCAGCTGCACGTCGCGGTGCGACACCATTTGCGATTCTCTATATTGATCTGGACCACTTCAAACCTGTCAACGACACCTATGGCCATCCGGTCGGTGATTCGCTGCTGAAAGAGGTCTCTCAGCGACTTCGAGCCTGTACCAGGGATTCTGACCTCGTCGCCAGGCTGGGGGGGGACGAGTTTGCCATTTTGCAAGGGGAAATCAGTGAGCCGGCCAACGCTGGTGCATTGGCCACAAAGATATTGAGTAACGTTGCGCTGCCTTTTGTACTGAATGGCATCGAAATCAGAATCTCCGCGAGCATTGGCATCTGTCCATTCCTGAATGAAAGCGCAGGTGCTGACGCCATGGTTGTACAGGCCGATTTGGCGCTTTACCGATCCAAGGAGGAAGGGCGCAATCAGTACCGATTCCATTCCAATGAACTGGACTTGGCCGTTCAAGAGCGAGTTTCAATCGGAGAGGATTTGAAAAATGCCATTGAGCACAACGAACTCGAGCTCTACTATCAACCTCAGATTGAGTTATCGACAAACAAGATTGTTGGAGTAGAGGCGCTAGTCCGGTGGAATCACCCGACGCGCGGACTCCTCAATGCAGGCTCCTTCATTGCCATCGCAGAAAAGACAGGTTCAATCGTTGCTTTGGGGCAATGGGTATTGAATCAGGCCTGTAAGCAAATGCGCTTGTGGCGTGACTCCAATTTGGCACCGCAGGTTATGGCCATTAATCTGTCCCTTGTACAGCTCGAACGAGGCAAGGAACTAGTGCGTAACGTGATCGAGACGCTAGAAAGATGGCATCTCAATCCCGGTGACTTGGAGTTCGACGTTACCGAGGCGATGCTGGCCCAGATGACATGGACGCGCAATGGCGTCATTCCGCAGCTACGGGAGCTGGGTGTAAAGATCGCCATTGATGACTTTGGTACTGAATACTCCTCCTTCAACTACCTTCAGGCTTACCGAGTAAACCACTTAAAGATCGCACAATCGATGCTTAGGGATGCCTCAATTGATCCAACAAGTGCCAATACTATTCGCGCGATTATCAATCTCGCAAGAGAAGCAAAAATTGGTGTGATCGTTGAAGGTGTGGAGACAGAGGCACAACATTCATTTCTTAGTTCCACCGGTACCGCAACCCAGGCTCAAGGGCACTATTTCAGTAAAGCGGTGAACGTTGCTGAATTCAGCGAACTTTTGCAGCAGGAAATTGATGCCCACGTTAACTACATTTCGAAATGAACAGTGAGATGCCTAAACTGCTGTGTTTCAACGTGACCCGTTATGACCTATAACGTTGGCATTGCGTGCGCCTTCCAAGCGAATCCTGACTTGAACATCAGCCGTTGAATGGCGGATTCAACCGATTGCAGATTTGCAATGAGAAGAGAACTTGGCAGACGTGGTCAATAAGACGGAAGGAATCCAGACGATGGCAATTTGTCGCTATCGTGTAACACTTTGTACACGGACGTAAGTACGTTTCAAGCAATTCAATTGCACATGATGGCAAATCGGCATGTGACTGACCGACTTGATTCACCTATTCAATGTCAACCTGCCAACCGCTAGTGAGCGGTCGTGCTCAGATGGTGCAAGGACATAAGACTGGCCGATCACCTGTGTCCCCCTGTAAGTACGACGGGACAAGTCTGTAAGTGCCCATTCAGAAACCACTGGATTCCCGTTGCAATGTGCTTTTCAAGCCCGAATCTTGCTCCATCAGCACGGAATCGAACACTGCGTTCATTTCAATGACTGCCTTGCCGCTCATTGCTATTTTTTCACATATATGGAATTTCACCTTTTCCACGAAGGAACAAATGAAATTGTTGATTTGCCATCAACATCTATCTATCCATTAGACATAAGCCGTTTGGAGAGATCGAAGTTGCCCATACGCTATTCGCAGAGATCACTTGACTTATGACGACGAGGCCTATTCAATCAACTCTTGACTAAAGTCAATTGTTGGTGCAAACATTTGTCACTCATTGCCGAGGCTATAAGCATGAATGAGGTCGGCGAGAATTACATCTCGACCAAATTGGCAGACCGGAAAGAACGCCGTCTGCTGCTAATCTTTGTCCTGGTCTCCGCTGGCATATTCGCTGCAGCGGCACCTTTTGCCAAAGTTGCACTGCCCCCCTTCCCTACTTTCATCGCGCTGTATCTCTCAGCGATGTGCATTGTTGATTTGATTACTGCTGTTCTGCTGCTAGGACAGTTCATCATGCTTCGTCAGCGCTCGTTGCTGGCCCTGGCTTGTGGTTACTTATTCAATCTGATCATGGCGATTTCACAGGGACTCAGTTTTCCTGGTCTTTTCGCGCCACAGGGGCTGATTGGAAACGGTTCACAGACGACCGCGTGGCTTTACTTTTTTTGGCACGCTGGTTTCCCGTCCTTTGTGGTCATTTATGCCGCCTTGAAGAAGCAAATAACAGCCTTGGATTTCACGACCAGCAAGATTTCGTCGTTTCAGATCAGAACAGTAGTCACAAGTGCCGCGATCACGGTGGGTGTTGCCTTGTCGTTGGTTTTTCTAGCAACTCACAGTGCAAGCGCACTTCCCGCGCTTATGCTGGGGAATGATGATGCCTCCACAAAGGTGGTAGTTGCAACGATCACTTGGCTAATGGCCGCCGTCGCGCTTTTTGCGCTTTGGGTACGCCGTCCACACATGACATTTGATCTTGGACTGATGGCCGTCAATTGGGTGTGGATATTTGATATAGCATTGGCGTCCGTTCTCAACCATGGTCGGTACGACCTGGGCTGGTATGTTGGTCGAATCTACGGATTGGTTGCATCTAGCTTCGTACTGATGGTGTTGTTAGCAGAGAATGGAATTCTCTATGCGCGACTTGCAGAATCGCATGGCCGAGAATTGAAGGAACGGCAACGGGCGCAGAGTAAATCCGAGCAATTGGCGTCTTTGAATGCAACACTCCGAATGCTGTATCGGGTGGCTGGTGATCTGAACAGGGGAGTTGGCGAAGCTGAGGTTTGCAAGCTTGCTCTTCTGGGAATTCTGGAGCTCCCAGAGTTCCGTTCTGGCTGGATTTCCCTCGATGAAGATGGCACACGTGCACGCAACTTTGGGGCTCCGGAATCGGCAAACGTGCAGGAGGATAGTCTGTCGTATCCTGTGACGCGTCTCCCTCTTCTGGCAAATGGACACAAGCTGGGTTCCATCAACTTGATCGGCATGGAAAGCGTGGAACTGTCTGATGAGATCCTGGGCATGCTGCATGCGATTGCAAATCAGTTAACCGTCGCTCTGCAACGCTGCGAACTACTTCTGCATCTAGAGACCCAGGTAGCGCAACGCACAGAGTCCTTGCAATCTGAGATACAAGAACGCATCAAGACGGAACAAAAGGTTATCAACCTGAATCGGCTGTATGCTGTACTGAGTGGCATTAATTCCACTATCGTGCGTAGCCATGATCGACTGGAACTCTTCGATGAGGCCTGTCGGATCGCCGTTGCGCTAGGCAAGTTTGAGCTGGCGTGGATTGGTACCGTGGAGTCCGAAGGCAGTCGCGTGCGACCGGTAGTCTGGAAAGGTTATCATGCCGTGCCCGATGACTGGGAAAAGGCTTTTGCGGCGGCACAGATTGAAACCGTTGACGCTCATATCGGCTGGATTGGTCAAGCACTTAGCGAACGTGGTGTAGCGCTGTGCAATGACTTAAGTGCTTCAAGTGAGGACACTTTCCCTCCGAATTTAGTTGCCAATGGTTGTCATTCTCTTGCTGTTCTTCCAATGCGGGTCGGAGGAGGTGTAGCCGGAATACTGGTACTTTGCTCAAGCGAGCCTCAATTCTTTGCCGATGCAATGGAGCTCGATCTTCTCAAAGAAGTTGCCGGCGACATTGCATTTGCACTTGAATACATTCAAAAAACCGAGCAGTTAGATTATCTGGCCTACTATGATGCGATCACAGGGTTAGCTAACCGGGCATTATTTCAAGACCGAATCACTCAACTGCTTCTGGATAATTCCCGTGCAGACGGGGAAAGATCATCCTTGGGGTTACTGCTGATCGATATTGAACGTTTCAAGGACATCAACGACACGTTTGGACGCCATGTTGGAGATGTTCTCATCAAGAGAGTGGCCGGCCGCCTCGCTGAAGCACTCAATGGAACTGACCGATTGGCGCGACTTGGAATCACCCACTTTGCAGTCATAGCAAGCGGGCTGAAAGAGGAATCTGACATTGCACATTTATTAGACAATACGATTCTTCCACAATTGAATCTCGCTTATTCGATTGACGGGAAACAATTGCATCTTACGTTTCGCACAGGTGTTTCCCTATTTCCAAACGACGCAGAGAATGTGGAAACCATGTTTGCCCATGCGGAAACAGCGCTCCAAATTGCGAAGTTGAATGATGAGCGATACATGTTCTACGCATCGCCCATGAATGCTCGCGTTTCGCAACAGTTGCTGCTTGAAAATCGTTTGCGCCGTGCGTTGGAACAGGGTGAATTTGTTTTGTACTACCAGCCCAAAGTCAGCATGTCCGATGGAAATGTTGTCGGATTGGAGGCTTTGATTCGTTGGCAAGACCCTGAATATGGCCTGATTCCACCTGGCGAGTTCATACCGGTCCTGGAAGAGACTGGAATGATTGTGGAGGTTGGCAGATGGGTTTTGCAAAAAGCTATGACCGACATAGAAACCTGGATAAAAGACGGAATAACGCCTCCTCGGGTAGCCGTCAATGTGTCCAGCATGCAGTTGCGACGTAAAGACTTTGTAGAGACGCTAAAGGACGTATTGACTGGACGTCGCTATACAGGGAACCTACTCTACTTGGACCTGGAACTTACGGAAAGTGTTCTCATAGCCGATGTCGAGACAAGCATACAAAAACTTAACGCGATTCGCGACATGGGCATGAAGCTATCGATAGATGATTTTGGAACGGGGTATTCATCTCTCAGCTATCTAAAACGCCTTCCCATTGACTATTTGAAAATCGACCAAAGCTTTGTGCGCGACATTACTACCGACCCAAGCGCTGCGTCCATTTGCATTTCCATCATCGATTTGGCCCACAACCTGAAGATGCGTGTTGTTGCCGAGGGGGTGGAGACAGAAGCTCAAATGAACTATTTGCGTCGTCATCATTGTGACGAAATGCAAGGGTACTTATTTAGTCGACCCATCTCGTTCAAAGAGTGCACCCAGTTGATGATTGAACAAAGAAAATACGAATTTCCGCTTCAATCGGTTGATGAGCGTAGAACTCTGCTGATCATTGATGATGAGGCGAGTATATTGGCCGCACTAAAACGACTCCTGCGCCGAGAAGACTACAATATTTTGACCGCAGACAACGCTTCACTGGCGTTCAATCTGCTGGCCACGCACAATGTGCAGGTGGTAGTTTCGGATCAACGTATGCCTGAAATGAACGGCACGGAATTTCTGTCGCGAGTCAAGGAACTCTATCCACATACCGTTCGAATTGTTCTTTCAGGATATACGGATTTGGATTCCATTACCAGTGCAGTGAATCAGGGAGCAATATACAAGTTCTTTACCAAACCTTGGAATGATGACACCATGCGCGAAAACATTCGCGAGGCTTTCGTAGCATACGAATCAAGGCTAGGTCGCAAACTGTAAGCCACTGAAAGTGGCCTTCTTGAATCGGCGAAAATGCAAGTCCATTGAAAAGCACCTGTCACAGGTTGACTAACATTGCGAGCTTGTTGTACATGCCTTGCATGTCCGCAAAATCCTTCACCAGTTTCTCCTTTGTACCTGCTAAATTCGTCCAGGCAGCTTCGGAAATTCTTGGCACAGAGGACTGCATATCGGATTCCAGATTGAGTGCATGCGCAACAGCATTTGCCAGATGCACCACCTCCATCAGTGGCGTGCTGGTCGTAGGAACCTGCGCAGACTCGGCATAGTCCGCTAGCCTGTGATGACCACCAATAGCATCACAGATTTCCTTCGGAAAATGCCAATGACTACACAGTGCTTCCCCAATAGCGGCATGGTCGAATCCAAAAATACGCTGCTCCGCGTCCATCATCAAGATGTCTTCCTTTTGATGCAGCATTCTGGCTTCAGCATATAGTTCAGGGTATGAAGATGCCAGCGCCAGCTTGCCCACATCATGCAATATTCCAGCCAGAAAAGCCTGATTTGGATTGATCTGATTGCGGCGACCTAAAACATAGGCACATATCCCGACAGAAATACTGTGCCGAAACAAAGTCTGCATCAACAATTGATCTTGTTTTCCAGGGAACTTTTGTGAAGTTAGTAATATGGCCACCACGATCATGCGTAGGTTGGATATGCCCAGAACTACAACTGCTTCGTGAATAGACTGAACTTGATTCGCTCCTCCATAAAATG
Source organism: Rhodoferax sp. GW822-FHT02A01 (assembly GCF_038784515.1). Classification (NCBI taxonomy): domain Bacteria; kingdom Pseudomonadati; phylum Pseudomonadota; class Betaproteobacteria; order Burkholderiales; family Comamonadaceae; genus Rhodoferax; species Rhodoferax sp. GW822-FHT02A01. Next base: position 2,145,814 of record NZ_CP152376.1, on the reverse strand, counting down.
GGGAGTTTGCCAACTGGAGCAAGCGTGCGACCAAAGCCTGATCGCGAGCGATTGCACGCTCCAGGAGAGATTGCTCCGCATATTCGTCGTCCAGATAGCCTAGTACTTGTTGTACCGCCTCAGGTATGCTGGGCAATTGGCGGACCATTTGAATGGCCTGTTCGAGATTGGGGGGCATCAAGACCTCAACTGAGTTAGGTACACGGTCAAAGCATTCATCAAAGATGTGCTTGCGGACCCCGTACCAGCGAGTCGAAATCGAAATTCGATTTGATCTGTAGACGGACCGGCTTCGTCACTCCTAACTTCAGGTAGGGAAGCCAATTCCGAAAGATCTGTAATCGCTTTGCTCTCAGAATCATTCATGGCGGTCATTTATAGAAAGGAAGGCAAACACAGTGCCTCTGTGTTGCTTTTGTGTTACCAGGTGACGGCCCACGACGCGCCAGCCCGCACCGTTGGCGTCAATCAGTTCGAACTGATGAGCAGATCCATTTGGCCATGCAGGTAGCTTGGGAAGCAGCAAGCTTGCAATGTCTGACTGGAAATTGAGTTCTGCAAAGGCGGCATTGCGCAGAACAATCAACCCTTCGGAATCCACTCCAACAATGGGTACCGGAATCCAGTGCAAGGTTTCCTGCGACGCGGACAGCGCAGCCAATCCCACAACGGACTGATGCGATTGTTCGTCAAGTAACCTCGCAAGAGTTTGGTTTTTGAAGAGAAGTTCTTGATTCTTGGATGCCACCTCCGCGGTCAGGCGATGGTTTTCGTCACTCATCTCCTTATGTCGAAAGGCCTCTGCTATACACTCTCTCAATAGCTGCTCATCCCACGGTTTACTCATGAATTTGTAAATGGCACCTTGATTGATTGCATTGGTTATCGACTCCATGTCCGCGTAACCTGACAGAACCAAGCGCATGGTTTCTGGGTACAGGTCTTTGGTCCGACGCAGAAACTCTTCACCTGTCATGTTTGGCATTCGTTGATCGGAAACGATGACGTCCACATCGTTGGCAGCCAGGATCTCCAAACCCTGTGCGCCAGAATTTGCACTCAAAATACGATAGCCTTCTCGGCGCAATAGCCTCTTCAGCGCCGATAAGATGCTGTCTTCGTCATCTACCAGCAGCAATGTTCTGGTTTTGGCGGGTCTACCTAAAGTTGATGCCGCTAGAACCCAACCAGATTGGAGTAGCGCAAGAGCATCGTGTGAAGGCATGGGCTTCCCAATGAAGTATCCCTGTACCATGTCGCAATGCTGATTAATGAGAGTGGACAACTGCGCATCCGTCTCGATCCCCTCCGCAACCACAGCCATCTTCAAACTATGTGCCATGCTGATGATGGCCCGTGTAATCGAAGCGTCGTCCGGGTCGGTCGTGATGTCCTGCACAAACGCTCGGTCCACTTTGACTGTATCGATAGGCAGTCTTTTCAAATAAGCCAGACTGGAGTATCCCGTACCGAAATCGTCAATGGACAATTTGACGCCGATTTTCTTCAGTCGGAACAGCTGGGATTCCGTACGAATCACATCGTGCATGAGCATGCTTTCAGTTAGCTCCAGCTCCAGTCGATCTGCGGTAAGGCCCGTATCGGCCAAAATGGTGGCTACCAATTCTGGAAACAGAGGATCATTAAGTTGGCGCAGTGAAACATTCACGGCCATTTTCAGACGCTCAAAATCAAACGCATCCCAATCCTTGAGCTGCTGGCACGCCGCGCGAAGCACCCAGGCGCCGACTCGCTCAATAAGCCCCGTGTTTTCTAAGGTTGGGATGAATTCCGATGGAAGGATTACACCTTTTTCTGGATGCTGCCAGCGTATCAATGCTTCAAAACCACTTATTTCTCCGGTTTTGCACGAAGCCTTGGGTTGGTAGTAAACAAGAAATTGATGCAGTTCTATGGCCTGGTAGAGTTCGGACTCCAGATTCAATCGTCCGCTAAAGTTGCGATTCATATCGGGCGCGTACGATATCCAACTGCCACGCGATGTCAATTTTGCACGGGCCAATGCAGCTTCGGCGTGTCGTAGCAATGAATACTGGAGTTGAGGGCCATCAGGGCTCTCATGCGCCACGGCATGACTTTGTTGAAAGGCCAAGCCAATGCTTGCTCCCAGGTAGACCTCCCTTCCGGCTATGAGATAGGGGTGACGAAGGGCCTCGATTAAAGCAGTTGCAATTTGTTCAATTTGACTGGGCACTGTTTGAGAGGTAAGTAATAGCCCGAACTTGTCACCTCCGTAGCGCACCAGATAGTCCTCAGACTTTGCATATTTGGCAATGCGATGTGCTGCCTCTACCAGCAGCACATCTCCAGCAGACAATCCCAAAGTTTCATTTAGCGCCGACAGTTGATCCAGATCGATGCATATCAAGGCGGCTTGGGAATCTGCCTGAAGCTCATTGACACGCCTAAGCAAGCCTTCTCGCCCGGGCAGCCCAGTCAGGGCATCGATTCCATGGATGCGCCCTGGCTCACCTGTTGGCGTTAGATTCAATTCGTTCATGGTTACGACTTAGCTCGCGATGTCAATTTAATCGCCACACGCAACTCTTCTTCGTCCTTTGATTCTCGCTGGCGCAGCAGCGATATCAACTTTTCGGTCAATACGTGTTCCGCACTCAGCAAAACGATTCCATCTCGGGTAGTCAGGTCCTTGGCAACGACCATACCAGGACGCAGCTCATCAACACCAAGTACCACCGAAGCAACTTCGTTGTTGGGAGTGGCTTTAATCAATACCTGCAAAAAGACGTCCACCACTTCCGGATTGAACTGATTGCCACGTCCATGCAAAATCATCGAACGAGCCTCAGCCGCCGTGAGTTTCGATGTGCTCAAATTCCCGGACTGCATGTCCATATAAGCTTCAACCACAATCAATATGGCCGCGGACAGGGGGATACGGTCACCTGCCAGTCCATCAGGAAACCCTTTTCCATCGTGCCGCTCGTGGTGCCAGCGAATGAGGCTCGCTACTCCCTGCATATCCTCCTGTGAGAGAAGCGCTTGTTCCCCCCAAGCCGGGTGACGTCGATACTGCAACATCTCCTCTTCTGTAAGGCGGCCCACCGGGCGAGTAAGAATGCTGTCCGCCAATCCGATCAGTCCAATGTCATGCAGGAGACCCGCGACAAAAATTTCCTGCTGCTGCTTTTCATTCAAACCCATGGTCACTGCAGTGCGTCTAGCCAAATCTGCGACCTGACGCGAATGTCCCGAAAGACTGCGTCCACGCAATTCCATGAGACTGGAAAAAACCTTGATGGAATTGAGGTAGTTGCTCTTCAGCTTTGCGTGCGCCACCTGCAGCTCTGCGGTACGTTCCTGAACCCGCACTTCTAGCCCTGCATTGAGAACTTTGAGCTCTTCATTCTGTGCTGCAATCTGCTTTTCCAGCTGACGCTTTTGCAGCTCCAAGGCCTTTCGTTCCAGAGCTTGTTTGACAATTAATATCAAATCGTGGTCATTCCAAGGCTTGGTAATGTAGCGGTAGATCTCGCCACGATTGACCGAACTCATGATGTCGTCCACATCTGCATAGCCCGTCAGGAGCAAACGCGTGGTGTCCGGCCACCGACCCCGCACTATTTCCAGGAAATGCGCACCATCCATTTCTGGCATTCGCATGTCTGAAATAACCAAATCAATGGCATTTGATTCCAGGATGCCGATTCCGGCCACACCACTTTCAGCCGTAAAAATCTGAAACCCATGGGGACGCAGCAACCGTCTTAGTGACGACAATATATTCATCTCGTCATCAACGCACAATATATTCATCGGAACTGATACCGTGGATTCCAACATCACTGCTTGGTCTCCTTGGACTGGACAACCTGATCACTCTGCACCAGTGGCAACGTAATGCGGAAGGTTGTTCCCTTTCCAACTTCAGTATCTACTTCAATTCTTCCGTGGTGTTTCTGAATGATTCCATAAGACAGTGAAAGTCCAAGACCTGTGCCCTTGCCCACAGGTTTAGTCGTGAAAAATGGATCGAATATCCGTGGTACGACATCCTTTGGAATACCACTACCTGTATCCGCTATTTCTATCCAAACACTGTTATCGATCTTGAGATCGGCTGCGCCTTGAAGCTTGGCATTGCCTACACCAGATCGAATGTATATTTTTCCTCGATTGGGACCAATCGCGTGCGCGGCATTGACAACCAGATTCATGACAACCTGATTTATTTCAGACGGCATGCACTGAACTTCCGGAATGTCGCCATATTCCTTTACGACATCTGCCTTGTACTTGACTTCGTTGTTCACCACGTTCAGCGTAGACTCAATTCCTCGGTTGAGATCGGCAAATTGCCATTGCGGTTTAGCATCCACGTGCGAGAAGTCTTTTAGGTCTTGCACAATCTTTCGCACTCTTGCAATACCTTCTTTGGACTCCCTCATCAGATTCGGAATATCTTCTTTCAAAAAATCAATCTCCATTTCCAGTTTCTTGGCTTGCAGTGCTCGCAACGCCTCCGGTGCAATCTGCACGTCACATGCCATTTCATATGCTCGCAACATCTGAAATAATTTCTCCAGATATTCTTCCAGCATTCCGAAATTGGAGAATACGTATCCGATTGGATTATTGATTTCATGCGCCACCCCTGCCGCAAGCAATCCAATGGATGCAAGCTTCTCTGACTGCACCAGGTGTTCTTGAGCTGTTGAAAGTTTGTCATTGAGGGCGCTCAGTTCCAAATTCCGATTCAGCAGTTCCAACTCTACCGACTCACGACGCACTACATCTTGTCTCAAAGCATCATTGACTTCGGCAAGTTGGGCGGTGCGCTGCGTCACCATGTCTTCAACTTCCAGCTGGGCCTTCATCAATGCTGATTCAGCAACCTTGCGCTCCGTAATATCCTGAAGTGTTTCAATGGCCCCAACAACGACTCCATCTTCGTCTCTTAGTGGTGCGGCGGTGAAAAACAGCCAGCGGCCAGACGTGCCGAGATTAGGAAAGAATCCTTCTGCTTCATATGCATCAGGAATGACCAGGGAATTTCGATATCGATTCTCATACAAATCGGCAACAATGCTTTCCATGGACCCATCCACTATCAGATCAGCCATGATGGGTCTATCAACTCCATACAGTATCTTTCCCAGATCGCTGGTTCCTATGACGGATTCGGCGGGAACTCCAAGCAGAGTGGCACAGGCTTGGTTGTAGTGCGTAACAAGGTGCCTGGAATTGACAACGAATGTTGCTATTGGACTACCGTCAAAAAAATCAGCCGGGTCCAACGCATCAAGTCCCCGTGTAACACTCGTTGTAGCGGTTCCGGGTTGGTCCATAGCCTGTCCTTCAAATACACATGACGTTACCAGCAGCCAATTTGGTAATTGCATCGCAATTGCAATTCACAAAGAGCCAAGTCCCATCGCTTGATAGTACTCAATTGCCAAAGGAAACGCGAGAACTTTGCGACAGAATGCGATTCACATTTAATCAAATTTGGCTTTCATCCTGCAGTCGGCCTTACTTCAAATCGAAGGTGAGAACCGAATCACCAAATGAACAATTTGCAAAATTCATTCTTCGATAGCTTCTCCCTTCGTGTGTCAGTTCAACAGCTGGAGGCACAATTGCGTTTCCTGAGGCGGGTAAATCTATTCGAGGTTGCGACAGCCCATTCACAGTTGCTTGCTCGCATGTAAAAACCAGGTACCGCAATGGATAGGCCTACAGCACGTGTCGAGTCCTATCCTGCGTCTGCCTCAGCTCAACAAAGCCGCGCTAGTGTTGCGACAGGGGTGTAGATACCTGCATTGACAGCGACATTGAAGGCGTTCAACATTCCAAGCATGAACAATCCTAGTGCCAACACCGGCGTGTCGCTTAGGCACTCGTTTCTGCGTCGAGTCTTACGCGGGTTTCCCTATATTGGCCTTTGTTCATTACTTGCCTGTCTCTGCCCCGTGTCCGCTATTGCCCAGACGCCTAAGTCAGAGTCGCCCGCGGCTGTAGTGCCTTCGGTTGCTGCAATGCGTCAAAGCGTCGCTACCGCCAGCACGCCAACCCCTTCCTGGAACGGTCCGCGCACAGGACCAACCGGTGCCACCCAGAAAAATCTAGCGATCATCTGCGACGATCTTCGCAATGGCGGAATCCTCGGAGTTGCACAAGGCGTTCAGGAAGCTGTCAGATCGCTTAAATGGAACGTCAAGGTTTTTGACTCCGCTGGAAGTCCCTCTGGCAGAGCAAAAGCAGCCGCAGAAGCCCTGGCCTCAAAGCCGGACGGTCTTATTCTGGTAGGCACCGATGCAAAGGTCATGGGCCCGCTGGTGCGGCCGTTTTCCTCACTGGGAATACCCATCGTAGGTTGGCACGTCAGTGCCAAAGCCGGTCCCGTGGTCAATAGTCCCATTGCCATGAACGTTTCCACCGATCCGTTGGAAGTTGCCCGCATCAGTGCCATGGCCGCAGTTATTTCAACGAAAGACCACGCTGGCGTTGTGATCTTTACGGATTCGAACTTCGAAATCGCAATGGCCAAGGCCAACGCAATGGCCGACGTAATCCGTGCCTGCGAGCAATGTACTTTGCTCGGAATCCAGGACGTCGCAATATCCAAGAGCGCCGAACAAATGCCTGCGGTTACCCGCAACCTGCTCAGCCAATTTGGCAAACGCTGGACCCACGCTCTGGCGATCAATGACATCTATTTCGATTATGTGGTGCCCGAGCTGATCAAGGCTGGATTGCCCAATGACTCCATCAGCCTGCTCTCTGCTGGTGACGGAAGCTCTGCCGCCTTCATGCGCATCCGAGCCAAGGCGTTCCAAACTGTCACCGTCGCTGAACCTCTGAACTTGCACGGGTGGCAGTTGGTTGATGAATTGAATCGTCTGATGCAGCATCAGGCGGCAAGCGGCTACGTGATCCCTGTGCATCTGGTCAATTCCAACAATATCAATGTTGATGGCGGTGCACGTTTCCAGTATGACCCGGACAATGGATATCGCGATATCTACCGGCAGATTTGGAAGCCATAAAACGGCCTTGATGTTCAGCTTTCGCCTGCAACGTTCCGCCCTGCCGCATTCGTTGCGCAGTCAGTTCATATTGGCCTTGTCGTCTCTGACGCTGCTTTTTGTTGCCGCCGGGCTGACTGCCATCTATACACTGCGAGATACGATCGAGAGTACCCAGCAATTGGCCGGCGACCGCTTGTCGCGTATGCAGCAGGCGCAAAACGTGGTTGAACGTGCTTTGCTGATTGAACGAACCTCCGGCCAGATGCTGAGTGCCACGTCGCAAGAGGAGCTACGTGAGCGCTACGCGGGGATTGGGCAACAATTGGATTTGCTGGATGGACTTGTGCAGCAGTTGGTAACCGGCAGCGACGATGTTTCAATTTTGGCGCTACATCAGTCTGCACAACTCTTTCGCAATACCGCCAACATTGTTGCTAGCCTGCAAGACACGACATTGCTGGCCGGAGCTTCAGACACGCTACCGCGAACGCAAGATCGCAACGCGCAGGAAGTCAATTTGCAATACTTCAAAGGTGAGCTTCAGCGGCAATCCAGTTCAATGGCCGACTCGGCACAGGCATTGTCATTGCGACTGACCCAGGACTACCGCAATGCGGTTACCCATTTGACCGAATCCGCACAAGTTCGACTGCGCTGGGTCTTGGTATTGCTTGTCTGCAGTCTGATTCTTTCATGGCTTATCTCCCACCTTTTCTTAGGTCAGCACGTGGTAGGTCGACTGTTACAAGTCAGCCACTATCTGCGACTGGATGATGGTCAGACGGCACAGGCGCAAGTGCCAGTTACCGGTGGTGACGAAATAGGCCAAATGGCGCGCGCCGTTGAACTATTCATGAATGATCGCCAAAAGTTGTACACCACAAACTTAACCCTAGAACAAGAGCGTGCACGGCTGGCTGACGTTATCAAGAAGCTGGAGCAGACGCAGAGCCAGCTACTCCAATCGGAGAAGATGGCCGCCATCGGGCAGCTAGCAGCTGGCGTCGCCCACGAGATAAACAACCCAATCGGTTTTGTCATTTCCAACCTGGGAACTTTTAAAGGTTATGTTGCCGATCTACTCGACATCTTGTCTTGCTATGAATCCAAGGAAGGCGAATTGGCAGAGGAAACCCGTGCAAAGATCCTGGCGTTAAAGAAAACAATAGATATCCTCTTCTTGCGAGAGGATGTTGCGAACCTTCTCAATGAATCTATGGACGGTATGCAACGCGTCAAACGCATTGTGCAAGACCTGAAAGATTTCTCTCATGTTGACAGCTCAGGCCTACAGATGGCCAATCTGGAGCATGGACTGGACACCACCATCAATATGGTACGCAGTGAGCTAAATGACAAAGTTGAAGTGTTGAAAGAATATGCCAATATTCCAGAGATTGAATGTCTGCCAGCAGAACTCAACCAGGTTTTTCTCAATCTGATAGTCAATGCTATCCAAGCCATCCCGAGCCAAGGTACCATTACATTGCGAACAGGCGCTGACCAAGAAAGCGTTTGGGTGGAAGTTCAGGATACCGGCGTTGGAATTCAGGCTGAGAACATTGGACGCATTTTCGAACCATTCTTTACGACTAAAGCAATTGGTCAGGGCACCGGCTTGGGGCTATCTCTGTCCTATGGCATAGTTCAGAAGCATGGTGGCCAGATCTCCGTACGTAGCCAAATTGGCATTGGCACAGTTTTTCGAGTTACTTTGCCAATGCATATGCATCACACATCGGAGAGTTAGGCCAAGAAAAGATTGAACTGATTGTTCAAGACTTTGACGCACCTTCTGACGAAAAAATTTTACTCTTTTTTGGGTTTGCAGTTTGCTTTCCAGTGTTCGCAAAACCATAAGTTTGAAGGAGTTGTCAATGGACATTTCGCCCATTTTGGCCCACAAGCTAGCCCAAGCCGTTGAAGAAATGCCTGCATTTCCCCAGAGCGTTCGAAAAGTCCTCACTCTCTCACAGGACATCAATTGCTCACCAAAAGAGTTGGTGCATGTAATTGATAAAGATCCTGTGATTACCGTCAAGATATTGCGCGTAGTGAACTCTTCTTATTACAGCATTCCCACCAAGATTACGTCACTTCACCATGCGGTTGTCTACTTGGGTTTCAACACGGTGAAGAATCTGGCACTTGCCATTGCGGCAGTGGGCGTTCTGCCACGCAAGAATCTAGCGGACTTCGACGTGCAGCAATATCTGCTGCACTCTTTGACCACTGCAGGTATAGCAAAGCAATTGGCCGATCGTTGCCCAGAGGTGGATCCAGTTGATTGTTTTATTGCAGGCCTCTTGCACGACTTTGGGAAAATTGTCTTGGCTCTCTATAGTCCACAAGAGTTTCGAATGGCGGTAGATATGAGTCAGGAACAAGGGGAGTCTTTGCATCTGACCTTGCGGCAAGTCATCGGTGTGGACCATTCCGAAGTCGGTGCCATGTTGGTTGAAAAGTGGAGGTTTTCGGAAAGTCTAGTGGAAACCATCCGGCATCAGTATGGCCCAGAAGTATTGGATACAGATTCCATTGCCTGTGTTTTTGCAGGAAATCAGATAGCCAAGCGATTGCACATAGGGTTCTCCGGCAACGCCTATATTGAAGAACTACCAAGTAAGTTAGCTTCAAGATTGGGCGGCGGATTGGATGCTTTGCAAGCCGCATTGGGTACCCTGAAGTCGCTACATGCCGACATGCCCCTTGTCGCCGCGCTGAATGGATCCGCTTACTGAATAATTAGTGCTTACTAAGGTCTTTAGCCGAAAAATGGGAGTTGCACTTGAACTTGAGCGACACCATCGGCATGGTGTAAAAGTGTCACGAGGCAAGTGGCATCACAACTTGCACATGTTTTTGAAAATGTGTGCAATTCCGAGGAGTGTAAATCAGAACGCTCGTTTTCGCTCACAATATTTATTCACGCTTATTCAAATAAGCATTTGAATAAGCAAGCAATAAAGGATCTAGGAGAAGAAATCCGCCAAAGTCGCTCCAATATTACCTAGGCACCCACTTTAAAAGTATTCGATTACCATCGCTTCGGGCACAAAGACGGGTGCCGACCGATACAAGGCAAAGTGTAACCGTTGCGTGTACGCTTCAGACTCCCAACATTGACTGCAACTTGGGATTTTGGCCGCGACATCGATTTTGAGTCAGATCAATCAGGAACTTCTAATTCCCATATCGCCCGGTTTCTGTTGTCACTTGCGAGTTTTGATTACCCATCAATGTATGAAAAAACATACCTACCTTCTTATCCCAATTTAATTATGATGTAAGAATGTCGCATATCGCGCATTTTGAAGCCCAATCGAGATGAACCTTCTTTCGGTAACTCAGCCGCTGAATCTCATAAGCCTGAAAGCGTTCATCGATGCTTGCCCTGTTGCTATAGGGGTATCACGCATGTCCGATTCGGCATATGTCGCCGTAAATGAAGCATTTCTCGTGATGCATGGCTACAACCATGAAGAAGTCATCGGACACACCAGTGAAGAGTTGCAGCTTTGGCGCAATCGCGAAAGCCGCTCGGCTGTTTTAACTCAGTTACAAAGAACAGGAAGCGCCCGTAATTTTTTTCATGAATATAGACACAAGTCGGGGCGCGTCGGTCAAGCCATTGCCTCCGTAGATTTATTCGATTTGGAGGGTATCGCCCATCTCATTGGATTTCTGGCCGATATAAGTGAGACAAGTCAATTGAGTTCCACGTTGGCTGAGACAGAGTCAACCTATCAGGCGTTGTTTCAAAACATGCTCAACGGCATGGCCTACTGCCGCATGTTGTACGAAGATGGTATGGCCAGTGATTTCATCTACTTGAAGGTTAACAAAGCCTTTGAAGAGCAGACAGGGCTGAAGAATGTCCGAGATCGCAAGGTCAGCGAAGTCATACCAGGAATACGAAGCAAAGACAAAGCGATTTTCGAATTGTATGAACGTGTCGTGAAAACCGGGGTGGCTGAACGTACTGAGGTGCTTATCTCTGCGTTAAATCAGTGGTTTTCCATTTCAGTGTTCAAAGTGCAAACAGACCACTTTGCAGTTGTATTTGACGTTATTACGGAGCGCAAAAATGCACAGCTTGCGTTGGCAAACAGTGAGTATCGTTTGCAACGTGCCATGGAAGCCACCAATGTTGGCTTGTGGGATTGGGATCTTCGGAGTGAAGTTGCCTATCTGTCACCCAAGTACTATGAACTGACCGGCTACGGGGCCGATGAAGTCGTTCCCAATTTAGACTTTTTCAAGAGCACGATCCATCCTGATGACCTCGCATCAGTTATGCAAAGCATGTCATCGCATCTTCGTGGCGAATCTGAAGTGAGCATATTTGACTACCGACTGGTAAGAAAAGATGGCCAAGTCTGCTGGATACTGGGCAATGGACGCGTTATCGACAGAAGTGCTGAAGGTAAACCATTGCGAATGATTGGTACCATTACCGACATATCTGACCGCAAAATATCAGAACTGGCACTGACGGAAGCATCTGTAGTTTTTACCAATAGCTTCGAAGGCATCATGGTAGTGGATAGCCAGGTTAAGGTAGTGAGAGTCAACCCAGCATTTACGCGTGTCACCGGGTATGCCGAGGAAGAAATCATAGGAAATTCACCCAAACTTCTTTCATCCGGTCTGCAGGGACCAGATTTTTACAAAGCGATGTGGGAGTCCATCCATACCAAAGGCAATTGGCGGGGAGAGATTTGGAATAGACGGAAGAACGGTGAAGTCTACGCGGAGCTATTGGCCATTTCAGTTGTACGTGATGCACTAGGAGCAGTTCAGTACTACATAGGAGCATTCTCCGATATCAGTCAAATCAAGTCCCATGAATTGGAGCTTGATCGTGTGGCACACTATGACCCACTTACTGGAACTCCCAACAGGCGCTTGTTGGCTGACCGCATGGAGCAAGCGATATTTAGAGTAAATCGACGCCAATCAAGCCTTGCAGTGTGCTACATGGACCTTGATGGATTCAAAGATATCAATGACCGATTTGGTCATGGGGTGGGTGACCAAGTTCTAATTGCTGTATCCAATAGCCTCAAGCATATTTTGAGAACCGAAGACACATTGGCTAGACTGGGGGGCGATGAATTCGTCATGCTTCTTGATGACATTGGTACTCCAGAAGAGTGTGTCCTCGTTTTAAATCGCATACTAAATGCCATCAAAACACCGATTGCGATAGACGGGAATGACATTCTCATTTCCTGCAGCATTGGAGTCAGTCTGTATCCGCTGGATCATGCAGACGCAGATGCACTGCTACGCCATGCCGACCAAGCCATGTATCAAGCGAAGGCAGCGGGACGCAACTGCTTTCAACTCTTTGACCCAGAGAGTGATTTGAAGGCACAAGCGCATCAGCAATTTGTGGAGCGAATGCATTGCGCGCTGAGCGCACATGAATTTTGCCTTTACTACCAACCCAAAGTTGATCTGACCAATGGCAAAGTGTTGGGCGTAGAAGCACTTATTCGATGGGATCATCCTCAAGAGGGAATTCTTCCTCCTGCAGCGTTCTTGCACCATGTCGAAGGTAGTACCCTTGACCACCCGTTGGGTCACTGGGTCATGTGCTCCGCACTGGAACAGGCGTCGCAATGGAAACGACTGGGACATGAAATTCAAGTAAGCATCAATGTCGGAGCTCAGCACTTGCTTCATCCAGATTTCTTGAAGCATCTTCGATCTACGTTAGATCTTCATCCAGAACTGGCCGCTGATTGCCTGGAGTTAGAAGTTTTGGAAAGCGTAGGCATTAGCAATATGGATCAAACTATTGAAGTGCTCAAACAGTGCCATCAAATCGGAGTGAAGTTGGCACTGGATGACTTTGGTACAGGCTATTCATCTCTTACCTATTTGCGCAAACTTCCGGTGGACACCATCAAAATAGATCAAAGTTTTGTTCGCGATATGTTGGTGGATGCAGAAGATTTTGGTATCGTGGAAGGTGTCATCAGTTTGGCCAGAGCATTCAACCGAAAGGTGATTGCAGAAGGGGTAGAAACAATCGAACACGGGCACGCTCTAACTCGATTAGGTTGCCATTTGGCCCAAGGATATGGCATTGCTAAACCGATGCCTGGGAGTCAATTTCTTACTTGGCTCCAGGATTGGAGTGAGCAGCGTGCCTGGGCAGAAATCTAGTACGACATCTTAGATCGAAGACCTGAAGTCTAATCATGAAGTCAAAATCGTGACGAAGACGATCAACAAATCTGTTAAACGGTCAATGCGAGTTAAATTCGTCGAAATCTTTGCTACGACCAAAAGTGGAATTGTCATGAGCAATGACGACGACATCCGCAAGCCAGTGCTGATCGAAGGGGCGTGTTTCGGGTCTGCAGCAGAAACGCATAAGACAAGAGGTCGAAGATATGCCCCAAGCGCTGGAGATCATGGGTCACCTCTACCGGGGCTCCAACCATTCTGGAAGACTGCTATCGCAGATCCCATTCTTCAGTATCTGTATTGACTTCTATCGCATACCAGCGGGACAGAACACTTGAAGAACGCGTGCAAATTCTTTGGAAGCCTCAAATGTAGCAACTCAAACACATTGATGCGAAAATGACATCCGCTTGGATCATAAATAAAGGACTACTATGCGTTGGAAAGTCTTGGCAACTTTTTGTGCATCACTGGCTTGCATGTTTGGCAGTGCGAGTGGAGCGACTACTGCTCAAAATGTTGTGTTCATTCCCAAATCCAGTGACCATCAGTTTTGGGAGCTCATGCATGAAGGGGCCAGTCGTGCGATGAACGAGTCGGGTAGCGGCACGCTTACTTGGCGTGGCCCGGCCCATAGCGGTGATGTCGATGCCCAAATCAGGATTTTGGAAACATATACCCGGGACGGCGCTGACGCCATCGTTCTGGCCCCTATAGACCGGTACAAGCTAGAAGCTCCGGTCAAAATGGCCACCGAAAAAGGAATCCGGGTGGTGGTAGTGGACTCTGAACTTGGCGGAGAGAATCATTCCAGCTTTTTCGGCACAGACAACGTTGCCGCAGGTGCTTTGGCGGCCGAACAGATGGAAAAGCTGCTTGGCGGTAAAGGTAAACTGGTGGTGGTACGCACTTACAAGGGAAGTGTCACTGTTGAGAAGCGCGTAACCGGATTTACCAAGCATCTAAAAGCCCACGCCCCGCAAATCCAGATTGCAGCAGACTTTTATGCGGGTGACGCTGTTGGCGACATCTACTCCATAACGAAGGAGACACTGAGGCGCATTCAGCATATCGATGCGGTCTTTGCACCCAACGAGACAACTGCGCAAGCAAGCCTGCGTGCTCTGCGTGACCTGAACTTGGCAGGGAAGATCCGTTTTATTGGGTTTGACGCGACACCACTTCTGCTGGATGCTATTCGCCTCCGCGAAGTGGACGGTCTGGTACTGCAGAATCCGCGCCAGATGGGCTACCTCGCCGTCAAGGCTGCGCTTGAATCACCGGTTTCAGCCTCCCACAGATCTCCCACGGTAACCTACATACCCGCAACCATGGTTACATCGGAAAATGTGGCCCAACCAGCGATCCAAGAACTGCTCGCCCGGGATAGACCGCAGTAGCTCAGCCAGTATCCGTAATTTGTCATGATATTTCTATCCCAGTGGATAAGGGGCCGCTTGACGGTCACGTTGGTGTTGACCGTCATCATTGGCATTGTGCTGCCCACGGTGATCGCCGTTGTGACTCTGCTCTGGTTTCGCCAGTCCAAAGTCGAGCAAGAAATGGTTGATATCCTGCAAGAAAAGTCTCTTGTGCTTTCGGCCAGCTTGGCTGAGCCAGTATGGAATTTCAACATGGAAACAATCTCGCTGCTACTGCGAGCATCCATGGCGGACTCTCAGGTTGTGCGGGTGTCCGTATTTGACACGCACGACAAGATACTTACCGAGGTAAAGGATGATTCGCGGCGCATGGGGCGATCTTATGCAAAAGTTCAAAACCTGAATCACATAAGCGGGGCAGCAAGTCGCGCGAACTTTGCCGGCAAAGTGGAGGTGGAAATCGACTCCGGCAATAGGCAAAGTGAATTCCGTCACGAAGTGCAGTTCTATTCTATGATTCTGGCCCTTCAAATTGCAAGTTCTATGGCGTTGTTGCTCTATGTCCTTAGAGCTCGGGTGCTCAAGCCTGTCGCTGGACTAACACAATTTTCGGATCAGTTGGCGCAAGGCAACTTTTACAAACCATTGGCTTGGTCGCGCCCCGATGAGCTGGGCACTTTAGCCCGGCAAATGGACAACATGCGCATGGTCATGGTAGACGACATCGCAAAGCGCAAAGAGGCCGATGAAACCATCCACAATCTGGCGTTTTATGATCCGTTGACGCAATTACCTAACCGCCGCCTGTTGCGCGAACGACTGAAGATGGCCGCCGTGGCGAGTGAGCGATCCGGACAGTACTTTGCATTGCTGTTCTTGGATCTGGACAACTTCAAGACACTCAACGACACGTTAGGCCACTCTGTTGGTGATGAACTTTTGATCCAGGTTGGAATTAGCCTGATTGAGAGCGTTCGCGCTGACGATACCGTGGCGCGTCTGGGAGGTGATGAGTTTGTGGTCATCTTGCAAAGAGTCGGTAGCGAGCCAGACGCCGCAGCTCAGCTGACTCGGCAAATCGCCGAAAAAATATGCAAAACCATTTCCAAACCCAGTCTGCTGGCCAGCCAAATGCATGTTATCAGCACCAGCATCGGAGTGACGTTGCATTGCGGCGCCCGAATGGATATCGATGTATACCTCAAAGAGGCCGATCTTGCCATGTATCAGGCCAAGGCTGCTGGACGAAATTGTGTGTGTTTCTTTGATGAACAAATGCACACCACACTGTTACAAAGTGCCAACTTAGAAGCATCTCTTCGAGATGCAATTCGAGGTGAAGAGTTCCTATTGCTGTATCAGCCACAGGTGATGCAAACTGGACATATCATGGGTGCAGAGTGTTTGGTTCGTTGGATGCACTCCGACCGCGGTTTAGTGTCTCCCAACGAATTTATACCCATTGCAGAGAAGACAGGACTAATTTTGCCACTGGGTCAATGGATCCTTGAGCAAGCGTGTACCAAGCTAGCGATTTGGTCCCGACACGAATTGCTGTCGCAGCTGAGCATCTCCGTCAACATCAGCGCCTGCCAACTTCATCAACCTGACTTCGTCGATGTTGTGCTTTCGACTGTGACACGCAGTGGTGCCAATCCGCGGCGGTTGAAGCTCGAATTGACGGAAAGTCAATTGATAGACAACACGGAAGACATTATTGAGAAGATGCAGCTTCTCAAAGAAAAGGGAATTGGCTTTTCATTGGACGACTTCGGTACAGGCTACTCTTCGCTGTCGTACCTACGGCGATTTCCGCTGGAGCAGCTCAAAATTGATCAGAGCTTTGTTCGTGATGTACTCGTTGACACCAACGACGCCGTCATTACCAAAATGGTGATCGCATTGGCGGAGAGTCTAGGATTGGCCGTCATTGCTGAAGGAGTGGAGCACGAAGCACAGCGCGAGTATCTTGCGCGTCACGGCTGCAATGCCTACCAGGGTTATTTGTTCGGCAGACCAATGCCAGATACCGAATTTGAGCACATGGTACTCGTCGACAATGCGGTCACCAGCAACTTGTAGGCATTTCCCGTTTGAATGACTGACCCAACGCTGAGGTGAATCGAATCGCCTAATGGCAGTACACGTTCGCTCAAGTAACGTTCTATCTAACAGTATTCAGAAGGACATACGCAGGGCGTGAACAGACGCTGAAGGAGCAATCGGTCGGGCGCACTGACCCTTGTACGGCATGCTTTTCATTTGGTTGATAGCCCGTGCGGCGCAATGAGGTAGGCCGGAAAATGACTTTCGCTTTTCCTATTACAAGGGGTTTTCGACTGCTCACCTCATTGGGAGAATGGCAACCACTTTACGCTGGCTATACGTTGATGGCTGTTTTGCAGCTCTTGTTGCGATGAAGATTGGTCGTGGCACTGTCGCCTTTTGACGTCAGTTGGGGAAAATGGTAGAGCATGGGCCAGTTTACTAGTCCGGCGACCACGAATGAAGCACGCATTTGAAATCGGGAATGCCGAGCGAAAATCCACCAAAATCTGATACTGTGAAAAATCCTTGAATCTTGCCGTTATTTGCTATTTGCACCAAGGCCGAGATTCCATCAATATAAAATTCCAAGTCAACTCATCCAACATACCGCTGCATGTCACTCATACAGGTTATCCGTTTCGCTGGTCTGTTCGTCGCAAATGTCGGTTGTGCATTGGCACAATCTGTACCAATCCATTTACTGTACGCTGAGCGACCTCCGTTCATGAGTCGGTCACTGCAAGGGGAGGTGATTGGAATCACTGCCACGCCTGCTATTCAGGCCTTTGTGAAAGCAGGTATTGCATATGAACTTATAGAGGCCTCACCTGCGCGCCGCTTGCTGGAAATACGGGAAAACAAAGACCGTGTTTGTTCCATCGGCCTGTACAAAACACAAGAGCGTGAAAGCTACGGAAAATTTACCAAGCCCATATCGCAAGACTCAGCAATGGTGGGCTTCGCGAATGCAAGCTTCCACCCACCCAAAGGAGTCAGTTTGGACGCCATTTTGGCGGATGCCAATACGACTGTGCTCATAAAGAATGCCATTGTCTACGGGCCCTATTTGGAGCAGAAATTTGTGACGATGAAGGCCATTCGCATGCCAACTAGTGCTGAATATGGTCAGCTCATCAAAATGATTCAACTCGACCGCTCAAAGTTGACCTTTCTACCCTACGAAGAAGTGATGTATTACGCAAGGCAGGAGGGATTCAAGGAAAGTGATTTCAACATCATTCATTTCAAAGGAATGCCAGCTGGGGAAATGAGATACGTCATGTGCAGCATGTCTGTCGAGGATGAAACGATTGCTAGACTAAATAGCTTCATAAGGAACTAGTAGGATGAGGCGAATATCTCCAATAAATGCCAGCAAGTCATTTTGATATTCATCGAACTTACTCATATAAATGAACGATTTGTGGGCCTCTCCCAAAGATAGCTCAGGGAGGTTCTGTCGGGGTAAGCGCCGGTACGTGAGAATGCCGGGATGCAAGACATGACCGAAACCGCGATGATCCTCGAACTGCGCAGGGTACTCAAGCGACTGCACCATCCTCTCGAAGTGATGCTGGTATGCGCCCGTTGGTATGCGCCCGTTGGTATGCAGCCTACCTCTTGAGCTTTCGCCATTTGGATGAAATGATGCAGGAGCGTGGCGTCTTCGTGGACCACTCCACCGTGCACCGCTGGGCTTTGAAGATTTTGCCAGTCATTGCGCTTATCTTTCGTCGCCGCAAGCGCCCAGTCGGTACCAGTTGGAGGATGGATGAGACCTACATAAAAGTAGCCGGTCAGTGGAAGTACCTGTACCGCGCAGTCAAGAAGAGCGGCGACACGGTAGACTTCTTGCTCACCGCCAAGCGAGATTTGGCAGCTGCGCGGCGCTACCTGGAGCGCGCCATCAATCTGCATGGCCTGCCTGAAAATATTACCATAGACAAAAGCGAGGCCAACACCGCTGCCATTCGCAGCGTCAATGCCGATGCCTGCGTTGATGTTGAACTGGGCCAGTCAAAATATCTCAACAATCTCGTCGAGCAAGATCACCGGGGAGTCAAACGAATCACCAACCCGATGCTGGGTTTCAAATCATTCTGGAGCGCGCAAAAACTGATTGCTGGAATCGAGACCATGTATATGGTGAAGAAGGGGCAGTTGCGCTGCCCTAATGGAAAGCCCATGTCCGCAGCAACTCAGTTCTACAGCCTTGACTCTGAGTTTTTGCCACCATACGCAGAAATTCATTCACTCAACGTTATTGCGACAAAGCCAAGCAATCGTGTCTTCTATCTTACGTACAAATCAGAACGTTACTTTCTGGCGTTCCATAACGACCCACGCTACGATCGCAATCATTTGGAAACCGTCACCAAAGTACTCGGTAACCTACCAGAAGGCTCAAAGCTGCAGTTTTTCCTGACTCGCAAGGCGTCATTGAGTAGGGAAACGCCGTTGCAAACTCTAGCTGCGGGGCGCGTTGCAAAGGTCAAAGATGTCGCCACCGCCTTCGCTGAAGTGCCGACGGAGACCTGAGTTTTATGCCCCTTCAACCACCAGCCGCCAAGCCATCAGGAAGTGTGAAGGACATGAGCCCGCAAGTCGCCTTGCATCGGTCTCGAATTGGTACCGATTGCTTCGCCCATTACTCTGACTAAGCAGGGGCGATCCACCAAAGAACTCCGTTTGACTGGTTTTGCAACGATGAGTCCGAATCTAGTTTGAATGTGAGGATCGCTCCATAGACGTTGCACCGTAAGCGCGCGGCCAACCCATGTTGACCGCTGAGAGCTGCCGCGGTAGTCCGTCAGGTGGTAGTGGATTGCCAGCGATGCGGCAATAGCTCGCCGATCTGGCTGGCCCGTTGTGTAGGCAGCCGGGTGAGCACATCTTTCAGGTACGCATAGGGATCATGCCCATTCATGCGTGCTGACTGGATCAGGCTCATGACTGCCGCAGCCCGTTGGCCTGCGCGCAGACTCCCGGCAAACAACCAGTTGTTGCGGCCAATGGCAATGGGGCGGATTTGGTTCTCGATCCAGTTGTTATCCGCGGGAAGCCGTCCGTCATCGACGAACCGGGTGAGCGCCTCCCATCGCCGCAAGCTGTAGTCCAATGCTTTGGCGGTGGCTGAACTGGCGTGCACCTTCTGGCGCTGCAAGCCCATCCATTCATGCAAGGCATCGAGCACGGGCTTGGCCTTTTGTTGGCGGATGCGCTGGCGTTCCATTGCATCCAATTCCTTGACCTCGCGCTCGATCTCGTAGACCAGTGCAAACTGTGCCAGCGCAAACTCGGCGATATAGCTCTTGCTGGCGGCGTGCAGATCGAAGAACTTGCGCCGCGCATGGGCCAGACACCCCACCTCCGTCACACCGCTGGCGATCAGTGCTTTGTAGCCGCTGAAATCATCGCAGGTGAGACTTCCGCGCCAGTCCTCCAGGAACTTGCGTGCATGCTCGCCAGCCCTGGACTCGCAGAAGTCATACACCACGGCCCTCATGTCCTCGAAGGCTCCGGGCGCATAAGCCCATAGGTAGGCGCGATGCGTCTTGCCATCGCCTGGCTTGAGCATCGACACTGGCGTTTCATCAGCATGCAGTACACGATGTTGCAGCATCTCAGCCTTCAGTGCATCGACCAGGGGCTGCAGGCGCACGCCACAAGTTCCCACCCATTGCGCCAGAGTGGAGCGCGGGATGGCCAAACCGGCCCGACCGAAGATGCTCTCTTGGCGGTACAGCGGCAGATGGTCCGCGTACTTGGCCACCAGCACCTTGGCCAGCAGTCCGGCGGTGGGGATACCCTTGTCGATAACGTGCGCTTCGATCGGCGCCTGGGTGATGGTCTCGCACTTGGCACATGCCCACTTGCCGCGCACATGACGCTCCACGGTAAAGACGCCGGGCACATAGTCCAGCTTCTCCGCTACGTCCTCGCCAATGCGCTTGAGCTGGCAGCCACATTGACACGTGGTGGAGTCGGGTTCATGGCGAATCTCCCGGCGTGGCAGGTTGACCGGCAACGGTTGGCGTTTGGCCTGCCGCTTGTCCTGCGCAGGAGATACCGGCAGGCTTAGCTGCTCAATCTCTGCGGCCACGGCTGCCAGGTCCGCATCGATCTCGTCTTCGAGCAGGCTGCGCTGATCGGCGCTGAAGCGTTCAGACTGGGCGGCGAATTTCATGCGCTTGAGCAGCGCGTTCTCGTAGGTGAGTTTTTCGTTGAGGGCCTGGCTGTGGCGCAGTTCCGTGAGCAGTCGGGCTGTCATCGCGCGCAACTGCTCGGCGTTCAGGTTCTCCAGGGATTGCGGCTCCACCACCATGACCACGACTGTGCCAGAGTCGCTGTGTGCAGGCCATTGGCGCATGCCCCAATTGGCAGGTAGGGCCTATGCCGCCCGCGATCACACCACGGTAATGGCGCCGGCCTGTCCCACGCGTTTCCAGGGTAGGCCCAGCACCAAGGCATCGAGCTGGACTCGGTCCAGACTGCAGTGGGTGTCGCAGTCAGATGCCCATATGAACTTGCCCTGGTGTAGCCGGCGTGCAGCCAGCCAGATGCCAATGCCGTCATGCACCAGGATCTTGAGCCGGGTGGCGCGCTTGTTGGCGAACACATAGGCATGGTGAGGCTGTGCGGCACCGAAGACAGCGATCACGCGGGCCAGCGCTGTATCGGTTCCAGCGCGCATGTCCAGCGGTGCAGTCGCCAGCCAGACTGAGTCGATGCGGATCAACGCAGCAACTCACGCAGCACTTGTGCACATTGCGCAGCGCCCGTAAGTGGCCAGCGCACGCTCACGGTGGCACCGCCGCGCTGGATTTCAATGTGGATGGTCTCACCGGTGTGAGCAGGCTGCGGTGCCTCTGGTAGGTGCTTCATCGCTATGGCATCCGCATTGCCTGCCCCTGAAAGCTGCAGCGGCACGAAGGTTGCTGCCGTCTGTTGCAGCTCGGTCAGCACCCTGCGTTGGCGCTCCTCGCGTATCCAGCGGTGCACCATGTTCGGGTTGATGCCATGGCCCAGCGCAATGCCCGCCAGGGATGCGCCTGGCTGGCGACACTGCTCCAACACCGATGCCTTGAATTCCACGCTGTACTCGCGCCGCTTGAGGCGCTGCACTGTCGACACTTGATCCATAGTCTCCACGATCTCCTTCGTGGGGACGATGCCTGATCACCAAGGTCGATTCAATATGGGATGGCCGGACGCTTACGTTGCACCGTGCCTCTACGAAGGAAAGACGTTTTCAACGTTTCTTGGAGGTGCCAGTCCGATTTTCTCGAGTGTCAACTGCCTCAGTGACAGCGTCCAACACTGTGTTCAACATTTGATGAGTCTGCGCACGTGCCGATGGTATAGCTGGCCAACAAACCGTCGAAACATTCCATCATGATAAGGGGTTACACACCTTGCCGGCCGGAATCCCGAACTCTGTGATGCACCAGCCAACTTTTCGCATTTATTTCTAAGACGAGCCCGACGAGGTAGGGATTTCCTTACATCGTGTCGACCCCAATGCTTGCAAACTCTGAGTTGATCCAGAGCCTTGTGATTGTCGAGTCGCGACTGCATATTGGAGCTGCAGTTCTACTTCTGTCTGTTCGTTGCCAAGCATCCATTGCATGAAGTCCACATTTGTGAAACTTCAAATCATCTTTGACATATGTCAGAATCCAAGAAGCTTTAGAACATAAAATTTTTCCGCTTCACGGGAAAAGATAATCCGTTGGAAAACAAGATGCACAAGAAAACAGCCCCGGTTCTCCTTCAAGGTGACACTGACAGCGTTGCTGCACGCCGATGCCACAGATCAACTGCAGAATAGTTGGCGTGAATGTACGACCTCGTTGATAACCTTGCCGATCTGACCGCCCTGAGAGATCGGGATGCGCTGGATGTTGCCCTGGCCAACACCATCAGTGATTTGTTGCTTCCACTCTGCGCAAGTATCTGTCGTGCTGTCGGTGATCAGGGCAATGAGCGTTGGCGAATTTCGGCCCAAATACAAGCCGGGACGTCAGGTGTATTTAGCGACGCGGCATGGATGCCTTTTGACCAACTTCCTCTGCTAGCTAAATTTCCCATGCGACAGTTGGCAATATCGGGGCAAATTCAGGAGTCCGACGACGGCCAGCATATTGTGGTGTTTCCACTTGGAGGAACGCCAGGAAATACTGGAGTACTTGAGATACGCTTGGATGCGCCACTGTCGGCGCAAAGGCGCGATCTGGTAAGTGGCATTCTCAGGCTGTATCGCAACTTCTCTGCACTTCTTGACTATGGTGAACGCGATTCATTAACCGATCTGCTGAATCGTAAGACGTTTGATGGAGCCTTCCTGCGCGCCACCCTGGAGCAGAAAAATGGCAGCGCAGAAGACAATAGCCACCGCCAGCAAGAACGACGGGACACTGAGGCGTACGCAACTTATTGGCTGGCGATGATTGACATCGATCATTTCAAGCGCGTAAACGACAACTTTGGACACCTCATCGGAGACGAGGTGCTGTTACTGCTGGCGCGCCTGATGCGTGCTCATTTTCGCTTCAATGATCAGATCTATCGGTTCGGTGGAGAGGAGTTTGTGGCGCTTGTGCGCTGCCACAGTGAAGCGGAGGCCTCTGCCTTGCTGGATCGACTGAGAATTACTACACAAAACCATGTGTTTCCCCAGGTAGGTTCCATCACTTTGAGCATTGGCTTTTCGGAAGTCAGGGCTGGTGATTCTCCTAGCGCAGCCATCGAACGGGCAGACAAGGCTGTTTACTACGCAAAAGAGCATGGACGCAACCAAGTATGCAGTTATGGTTCCCTGGTATCGAATGGTGGATTGGTCGAACCAACTACCAATGTTGGTGATGTGGAGTTGTTCTAGGGCTCGCAGTGTGATCGACGGAATATCCAAATCAATAAATCTGTCAAGCACTCAAAGATTCAATCGCTAATTTTCAAATGGCAACAGATTCACCTCGGCCTATTCTGCATTCCTGGCAATTGGGCCTGGTGGTCGCGCTATGTGGCATTGCGGCAAGCGCACTCATGGTACGTAAGCAGTCTGACTCCATCGACATGGTGGAAAGTGCACGCTTCACACAGGCTGCGAATTCTCTGAACGAGACTTTGGCAAGCCGAATTGCAGGATATGTCGAAATCGCACTTGGCTTGCGCGGACTATTCGTCGTTGATCCTCTAGTGGATCGACGCTCCTTCAACGAAGCTGTAACACATCTCGATGTAAACAGCCGCTATCCCGGTATCAAAAATATTGCGTTTACACGGTATGTAGCGGCAAAGGATAAACGGCGTTTTGAAGCTAAGGTGCGCGCTGACACCACGCTCAATCCACGGGGTTACCCAAACTTTGCGATCCATCCGCCAGGCGACCGCAGCGAATATTATGTCGCAGACTATCTATGGCCTGCAAATGGCAATCAAAATGTGCAGGGTCTGGATATTAGCGCCCAACCTGCCAACCTTGCATCCATGCAGTTTTCAAGACGCACCGGGCAGCCCGTAGCCAGCGCGCCATTTGATTTGATCCAGGAGACAACAAGTCGAAGTGGATTTGTCATTCGGGTACCGGTCTTCGTGGGCAAAGGCAACGGCGGCCAGGAGCCAAAAGAAGAAGATTTTCTGGGGTCAGTCTCCATCACGGTCAGGGTATTTGATCTGTTCCAGCAACTGCAGAGTGAAGGGCATTTCGAAGGACTGCGCGTTGCCGTCACCGACATGGGATCTCTGCTCTCCAATTCGAGTTCAGATGCCAATACGGGTTCCCTCATATTTTCGAACCTGCTAAGTGGCTCGGATTCGGGCACAGCCATCAGCCGGATGATTAATGTGCATGGTCGCAAGTGGCAGCTTCAGTTTCAGCCAGAAAGACACTTCTTATCAGATGCTGAACGTCGTACACCACTGCTGCTAGGTCTGGCAGGTACACTTATTTCCGTCCTGTTGGGAATATTAGTCACGCTGCTGGCCCGTGGCAGGTCGCTGGCCTTAGCTCAGGCACAGGCCTCTGGAGAAGCGTTGAAAGACAGCGAGCAACGGTGGAAATTCGCCGTAGAGGGTTCTGGCGACGGCCTTTGGGACTGGTACATTCCCTCAGATGTTGTCTACTTCAGCCCGCGCTGGAAAAGTTTGCTTGGATATGCGGATGGAGATATTGGCAATCAACTCGATGAATTCAAGACGCGCATTCATCTGGACGACCGAGAACATGAGGAGGCCAGTAAACAGGCGCATTTGGCTGGAGAAACACCCCTGTACGTCAGCGAGCAGCGTCTTCGGTGCAAGGATGGTAGTTGGAAATGGATTTTGAATAGAGGTGTGGTGGTTCAGCGTGGCCACGACGGCAAGCCCTTGCGAATGATTGGAACTGTGCGTGACATCACCGACAAAAGGAACATTGAGGAAAACCTGAAGAGAAAAAACGATCTACTCACCAGCATCATCAACAATTTCCCCGGCGGAATATCGGCGGTGAATGGTGATCTGACTCTGCTAGCACATAACGAATTATTCGCCAGGATGATGGAGTTCCCCGCATCACTGTTTGAAATTCCAAATGTGGGAATGGAAGATTTTGTTCGCTACAACGTTCAACGTGGTGAGTATGGGCCGGGAGATCCGCAAGAGCAAATTTCTTCACGAATCAATCTTGCTCGAAAATTTTTGGCGCATCGTTTTGAAAGAGTACGCCCTAACGGTACGGTGCTGGAAGTGAGTGGGGTTCCGCTGCCTGGGGGTGGCTTTGTCAGCACCTACATTGATATCACCGAGCGCAAACATGCGGAGGCGCAACTGCGCATTGCCGCCGCTTCCTTTGAGTCCCAAGAAGGGATGATGGTCACCGACGCCAACCAAGTTATTTTGCGTGTAAATCGCGCGTTTACCAAAATCACAGGTTATGCCCCAGAAGAAATAGTTGGCAAAAAACCCTCAATTCTCAAGTCAGGACGACATGATTCCGACTTCTATCACGCCATGTGGGAGAGTATTAAAAGTACCGGTGGCTGGCAGGGGGAGGTCTGGGACAGGCGCAAGAACGGAGAAATCTACCCAAAGCTGTTAACTATTTCAGAAGTCAAGGCAGTTGACGGAACGGTTACTCATTACATCGGTACCCAATACGATATCAGCGAGCGCAAGCAGACAGAAAAAAGAATTGCCGAACTGGCATTTTTTGATCCCCTCACGCACCTACCCAATAGAACCTTGCTGCTAGATCGTCTTGCACAATCCATGACCAATGGACATCGCAATGGTTCCTATGGTGCTGTCTTGTTCATAGACCTGGACAACTTCAAAACACTGAACGACACGCTCGGGCATGACAAGGGGGATTCGCTGCTCCAACAGGTGGCTTCAAGGCTTACCTCCAATGTTCGCGAAGGCGATACGGTGGCTCGCCTGGGTGGTGACGAATTTGTCGTTGTGCTCGGCAATCTAAAAGGCAGCATTGAAGAGGCCGCGAGTCAAGCCGAAATGGTTGCCTCAAAAATACTCAATGCTTTGTGCCAAACATATCCGCTTTCTGACACGACTTACCGCAGCACAGCAAGCCTTGGTGTCACGCTTTTCAGCGGTCATGAAACCTCCATTGAGGAACTCTTAAAGCAGGCCGATCTGGCCATGTACAAGTCCAAGAACTCGGGCAGAAATGCGATCCGGTTTTTTGACCCATCGATGCAGACCGCAGTGCTAGAAAGGTCGGCCTTTGAAGATGACTTGCGTTCAGCAGTGGAAACGAAGCAATTTATTCTTCACTACCAAGTCCAGGTCGAGCGAAATGGGGAGATTACAGGATGCGAAGCGCTGGTCCGTTGGCAGCATCCCACTCGTGGAATGGTCTCACCAGCGAATTTCATTTCCGTTGCAGAGGAGTGTGGTCTGATCATCCCATTGGGACATTGGGTGCTGAAAACGGCCTGCACGCAATTGGCGACCTGGGCAACGCAGCCGGACATGCGTCACCTGACACTTGCAGTCAATGTCAGCGTGCAGCAATTTCTACAATCTGACTTCGTCAATCAGGTGCTGGCTGTCATTGAAGCTACTGGTGCCAACGCCTCCCGACTCAAACTGGAGCTCACAGAAAGCCTGCTTGTCGACAACGTCAATGAGATCATTGAAAAAATGGTGGCACTGAAGACCGCGGGTGTCAGCTTTTCTCTGGACGACTTCGGCACCGGCTATTCATCTCTATCCTATCTCAAGCTACTACCTTTAGATCAATTGAAGATTGACCGTTCGTTTGTCAATGACATACTTGACGACTCAAATGACGCGGCCATCGCAAAGACGATCGTGGCACTGGCCCAGATTCTGGGTATGGAAGTCATTGCCGAGGGAGTAGAGAATCAAGCGCAATGTGACTTTCTTAGAACGTTAGGCTGCTATGCGTACCAAGGTTACCTCTTTGGTCGTCCACTTCCCGTTGAAGCGTTCGAGAGCCTTGTTAGGGCACCTTGAACATTACCCCATATGAGAGTAGATGTATTAATACCTGTAACTAGCGCCAAATGATGAAATCGACCAAATTTTGACGACTCTTTGATCAGACCAGTTCACTGTCGAATGGGTTTTCAGGTAGTCGATGTGAATTTACCCTCACGATCGGGATTCGAACTGCTCAGGTTGCTTCATCTACGACGATCCCCGGGTGATCAACCTGACTATTGAGTGACAAGGTGGACGGATTGCTCTTCGTTGGACGTTGTTGATTAACGCATGCTTCCACACTGCAACTCCTTGGAGAGAGTTTTCTTAATGCACACGACCTTTGGTAGCGTCATTCTTTATGCAGGTTACCTTCGCGCCGACCTCGGCTACACGACCAATGACTTTGTGGCCAGGCACCGCGAGATAATAGGTATTGCCCCAGTCGCTGCGCATGTTGCGCAGGTCACAACGCATCTAGAACAATTAGATGTCCGTGAATTGAGCAATGATAATGCGGTGCACATAGTTTATTAATCACCTGTTTAATTACTAGAATTACTTCTGTGTCCACCGATAATATCAACACAATCCCTGGCATTATTGTCTACCAACGAACTGATGTCATTCACGTTCAGAGTCAAAGAATTTTGACAACACTATCTTCTTCATTCTCAGGAGGAGGTTTCAATCGGGTTCGCCATATCCTCAATGCCAGTGTGGGCGAGAACTTTTGCTCAGAAACACCTCAGATCGACTTGCATGCCATTGCCGCGCGATGCGGAGTCACGACTCCATATGTTGGTCTCCTAACAGCGGTACCAATGCGCAAGCTACGAATGGTATTTACGCGCGAAGAAGCGTTGCGCGTCGGAGTACTGGTTACGGCGGGCGTTGGCAATGCCAGCAGCGCAGGCATCTCGAAGCCATTTTTGTCTTCTCCAGGCACGATCAATATCATCGTGCTGCTTGATGCAAAACTCACTCGTGCAGCCATGGTGAATGCAATAATTACCGTAACCGAAGCCAAGTCGGCTGTTCTGAATGAACTGGGTGTTCGTACATCGGGTGGAGACCTAGCCACTGGTACGTCTACTGATACTGTCACTATTGCCATGACAGGTCTTGGTACTTCAATGCAGTATGCAGGCCCCGCCACTACTATTGGGTGGCTAACAGCTAAGAGCGTGCGAGAGGCGTTGCGCGAATCGCTGATGGCCACATAAATGGAAAGCACACGCCCTCGATGGGCGAAAGCACAATGGGCAAAACGCCTTTAGTTTGATGCGCTTGCTTCTCCGCGCTCAGCGTTTCAGTTGAAATTCCACAATGCATGTACCAAAGCATCTGCTTGATGCTTCAGCGCACTTGTTTAGCTAAGCATAAACAACTGCTAAGTAGGTCTTGAAAAGAGAGCCTCCTATTTGGAATTCACGTGTGGGATTTTCGGACTATCTTCATGGATTTCGATCGTCGCATTTGATGTCTGTTTTAGCAATTCAGATACCACCTCTATAGGTACGCCGATGTTGGAACCGGTGAAATTTTGCAATACCGCACGATTGACAGCGACGACCTCTCCGCGCAAGTTCACTACCGGCCCCCCACTCCCACCGCCAGTCGTCTGCGCGTCATACGCGATAGCTGCATCGGTTGTCTGCGCAATGATGCCGCGACTTACCAAGGGTTTCACTAAGCCAACTTTAGCCAAGATTTCGAGTGCACGGCCATCGTCCAGATTGGGGACGTTTTCCAGTCTCGCTAAGAACTCATCGCCTGCACGTGCTATCAACGCGTGTATGCCTGTCGGGTAACCAAACAGCAGCGCCACATCACCAGGCAAGGGATTTTTCTTTGCCAGCGGTAAAGGCGACACTGACAGTGCAGCACCACTGCCACGTAAGAGGGCCAAATCGTGCGAATCCACCGTTAGTGTCATGACTTCAAAAGGGTTTTCCTGTCCCGGCAAAAAGCCGCGCATTTCAAGCATGACGGGTTTTACCCCAAGCTCTTTCATAGCCTTTTCTGCAATGCCGTTTTCCCAAGGCAATGCTACATGGCGGTTTGTCAGCAACGACCCATGTTGATCGATCACAAAGAACGTTCCCATGAAAGTGGAAACATACACGGGCCCCATGCCCGAAATGGTCAATCGTGGGCTACCGTCACTGTCGCGCATTGGTTTTCCAAGAGCCATACGTACGCGAACCGGTTTTCCACTGGTTGGGTGAATCAATACAAACCGTCCTTGAATGAGGCCCACCGATGCACTCACCTGGGCTACTACCGGAGCCAATGAGCCACTCTCAATTGCATCTACGCGCGCAGACTCACCGTCCAAATTGCGTTTAACCGTGTCTCGTAGAACATCCATTTCGCTACGCAGTGGGCTTTCACTTCGCAAGCGGCGCAGCTCCTCACTCACTACCGCAACTTGTCGGTCCGCTGCATTGAGTTGGTTTACCAACTGCGTCGTGCGCCAATATTGCGCGCCCACTACTACACATAGCAGAGCAACGACAGGAAGAATACTTCGTAAAGCGAGGCGCCAGTGGCCTCGTCTGATTCTTGCCACCTTCGCGTCTGCAAGAACTCTGGTATGCCATTTTTCATGTGCAAAGGAGTCTCCGCCTGCATCACTTAAAGGCTCTGCGGGAACATTTGATTCAGTGACGTCCATGTCAGCCCCCATTGGATTCATCGTCACAAGAAGCCCAACCGATGATTCTTGGCTCTTTATCGAAGCAGTTACGTTGCAATACGCCGGTTAACCCAGGGCAATACTAGTTCTGAATAGATGAAGATTCAACCCAATGAGATTTTCGGTTGGCTAAGCGCAGCAACCCAAGACCCAATTCATCGGGAGCAAAGCTTTCAGGTGACCGCCACACCTATGCCTCACGCTCGCGCTCCATTTCAAATGGGCTCCTGGCCCGGTTCAGAACCGTGGTCTGGCTTGCTGTAACGTTGGACGGCTCATTCTCCCGCGATATGTGACGGGGCCTGAGCAGCTTGGCGTTGATAGCGTTGAAAAAAGTACGGCACCCCCTTCCGCCGAGCTTCTCATGAGCAACGCCCTGCCGAAGGCGCAGACCTCACAAAATCTCCAGTCCGGTTCTACGAAAATGCCTGGGCAATTGCAGTACCCTCAGGGATGCACCAGAGACCTCTACACAAATAAATGGACGCTGATTTTTTAAAGAAGTTTTTACCGGATGCGTCCTTTCATTTGCCTCATTCCGATGGGTTCCTTAAGATTGTCCATGCGTATTCCCATCAGCCGCTAGCTCTGTTAGCGCTGTTTCTGACAGCGTCTTTTTTCATGATCTGGCGTCTACAGGCCATGGAACACAAGGGCTTCGAGGGCACTGTGCTCGGTACGCTCATCATGCCCTACTGTTCTGGGTTCCCAAATTTGGTGTTTGCCTTTGTAATGAGCCGTTCGGCCAGCAATGGCGGCCAAGTGATTGAGAACTGCCTCGTGAACAACGTTACCAATCTGACGTTGATCATTGGAACTTCCGCGCTGATGGCCCCCGCGGCGGGCGTTCAAAAGCAAAGCGCGAAGAGCAAGGGTAAATCATCCACCGCAATGCAACGCATTGGTGGGCTCGAAGTACTTTTCAGTCTGACCGCCTTATTCTTGTTTACGGGCACTCTATGGGCTCTAGCCAAGGACGGCATTGTTGATTTCTATGACGGAATCGTATTGATCGCCCTGTTTATCTTTTGGCAGGTATTGCATGTCTTTGAAATCTTGAAGGACAAGATCAGAAAGAATAAGACTTTCCAATGGACCATCGTGCTTGACCTGATGGCAATTGCTGTCAGCGCCTGGGGCATCTACTACTCAACTGATGAACTCGTAACATGGGTGTCCGGGGCGGGGAGTCGGTACGTCGGCTTTTCAAATCTCGGCTGGATTAGCGGCCTGTTGATGGTTTTGCCCAATGCACTGATTGCCTTGTACTATGCGCACCGGGGTCGACAAGACATCGTTCTGAGTTCACAAATTGGTGATGCACATGTCTGCATTCCGATGTGCATTGGCATATTTGCAGTCTTCAATTCGATTCACATCCCTGGTATGTTCCAAACGGGCATTTACGTCATCCTGGGTGCGGGCGTGCTGCACTTCTTGACTGTGGCCTTCCTCAAACGAGTGCCGCGAATCTTCGGAATAGGGTTGCTGGGAGCGTATGGATTCTTCTTTTACAAGGGAATTGTGCATTAGTTGGCACTGGCAAGGGCCTGGCCCAGGGTGACCCGATTGCGACCATCTTCCTTGGATTGATAGAGTGCTGCATCGGCTATTGCCAGCAACTCCTTGCTGCTCGTGACGCCGTCGTATTGAAGCCGGGCAACGCCAAAAGACATCGTGACAGGCAAGGACTCACCATGGATCGGGTTACCGCTGGGCCCAATCTTCTTAAACGGGTGTCCTGCAATAGATTGCCGCAGTCTCTCAACAATGCTCAAGACTTGCCGCGCATCGGAATCCTCATAAATCAGCAAGAACTCCTCACCGCCATAGCGGCCAGCCACGTCAAGATGCTTGCGTGTGAATGAGTCAAACAGCATTCCCACCTCCTGCAAGACAGAATCACCCTGGATGTGACCGTACTGGTCATTGATTTTCTTGAAAAA
Organism: Rhodoferax sp. GW822-FHT02A01; assembly: GCF_038784515.1. Classification (NCBI taxonomy): domain Bacteria; kingdom Pseudomonadati; phylum Pseudomonadota; class Betaproteobacteria; order Burkholderiales; family Comamonadaceae; genus Rhodoferax; species Rhodoferax sp. GW822-FHT02A01. The sequence continues at coordinate 2,114,076 of NZ_CP152376.1, read as the reverse complement.
GTCAATGTCAGCCAGAACAACAGCTCCCAGGCCAGAATTCTTGCGCTTCTGGCGCTGAAACGCTTTCTCAAATGCCTCCCGTATGGCGCGGCTGTTCATCAGTCCGGTTAAGCCATCTATGCTTGCCAATTTCTCGAATTGTGCTTTCATGAGTACGGCACTGAGCATGTTGCACATGACTTCACAAGCGCGCACTTCGTATGTCTGAATGTCAGACTCTTCCCCAAAAAAGTCACCTGCCAGAAGGTATCCATGGCCCAGACTCTCGGGCATGTAGATCGATCCAACGATATCGCATCCCCAGCCTGGAACATTGACGGCCGACACACTCCGACGTTTAAAGGCCATGACCTCGTTGATGAATTCCGCCGGGGGATTGTTGATATCCAGGCATATCTTGCTGCCTTCTTCTAAATCCGGGCGCTGGTGCTCTGAACTGCAGACGCCCACCACTTCCAGTATCAGGTCGTTTTCAATGGCATTGGCAATCTTGTACAAGACGCCAACGTGAAAGCCCATCACGTTATTGACAATTTGCAGTGGCTTATCAAAATGGCCTTGCCCCTGCAGCGACCTGCTGCTCAATTCGTGACTCAGCTCGCCGAGTTGATTCAACAGGTATTCTGCAGAATGTGTCGCTTTGGGCATCGTTTCGTTTCCTGAATTTGCGCTATGGTATCGGATGCCAGCGGAGTGGAGTACACGCGGGTGCCATATATGGACTCGTGCATTTGGCTGGATCCGTCCCCAAGAACTGTGGGTGGGTCTGTGGAAAACTCTTGAATAACCTCTGCGAACCCGCATGCCTACAGCGTTTGCGGCTTGTGCCCAAAAAGGATGCGGATCGTTTATGCGATTGTGGTAGAGCATTTCACACCAAGAGGCCTAGAATCTCGCTCACCAGGTAGCACACTCAAGCCGATTTGGATCAGGCGAAAAAGAAGTTCATGATGCAGATCAAGAAATTCACGAGCGGCCGAATCCGAATGGCCCACTTCAATCCCGAGTCCGGGCAGCTGGATCTGCATTGGGACAATAAGTCGGTGCTTGCCTACAAGCATGTTCCTCAGGAGGTGTACCGCAGATTGTGCAGTGCCCCTAATCCGGCAGCCTATTGGGAAGACCGCATTGCAGAGGAGTACCCCAGAGGCATACCTATGGCATTTCCTGCATCGTCAGAAGCCAAGAAGAATTTCGGCGACCTGTTTGGCTCCAGCGATGACGCCAATGGAGAGTCGGCAGCAGGATAGGCAATAGAAGAAGAGTGGCTGCAACAGCGTGCTTCTGACCCCACAATCGGCTAGGGCAGCGGTCTAAACATTTCTTTGATGACGACTTGGCTTATGGCACGCAGAAGCCTTAGGTTGCCGCCTTGATATCGGTATTTTTGATCCGGTAGCCTGATGCCTTCTTTCTCGATATCCACAATGATGGCATTTGAGTTGCTGCGGCGACTAATGCCAGATATTCTTTGCGCGAGACCGTTCAACTCAGGGTCGCAATGTTGCCAGGTATCGCAACAGTTGCGCTTTGGCGTTTCATTGATTTGTCAGAGATGCGGGCGCTTGCAGGTTGCAGCATATTTTGAAGCCATCATTCATAGCGTTGATTCATATGCAAATTTGTCCTCTACAAAAGGTACCTATGAGTTCGAAATCCGCGGCCGCTTGAGTCAGAGGTGATTGGTACGCCTTGGGCTATGCGCTTCTTTCGGTGCTGCGGTTTTTTTGCGACGCAATGTTCACTTCATGCTGGTCCGTCTCTACAATTTGTCAATGGATTCAGCGCTCATCGGAAAAATTGAGGCACTCACGAAGGCTCTGGAGAAGGGTCTAGTTGAGCGACAGCGGGCCGTGCGGCTTTGCCTGTTGACGGCGTTAGCCGGCGAGCACAGCCTCCTGATCGGTCCGCCAGGTACGGCCAAGAGCGAGCTGGCTCGACGCTTGCATACTGTATTTCGTGATGCTCGTTATTTTGAGCGCCTGCTGACGCGCTTCACCGTACCGGAAGAGCTGTTTGGCCCTCTATCCATAAAGGCTCTGGAAGAAGACCGTTATGAACGGCACATTGCCGGTTATCTGCCAGATGCAGTGGTTGCCTTCATTGACGAAGTCTTCAAGGCCAACAGCGCCATCTTGAACGCGCTGCTGACTCTGCTCAACGAGCGCGAGTTTGACAACGGTGCCGGCCGCCAGCGTTGCCCTCTGGTCAGTCTGGTGGGTGCCACAAACAACGTGCCGGAAGACGAGGTCTCCGAAGCATTCTTTGACCGCTTTCTGCTGCGTCTGCCCGTGGCAGCAGTATCGGCAACCGGATTTGGTGCCTTGCTCAAGGCGGGCCCGCCGCGCCAATGGCAGCCTCCGTCTGCCGACCTGACCCTGACCACGTCCGAACTGCAGGAACTTGCCAACGTCGCCGCCACGGTGAAACTACCGGAGACGGTGGTGGCCTTGTTGGCAGAACTGCGCGCTTATCTGGTCGCCGAAGATTTGCGGGTGGCGGTGTCCGATCGGCGCTGGGTGAAGATCATTGGACTGTTGCGGGTGGCTGCTGCCACTGAAGGGCGCACCGCGGTGGCGCTATGGGACCTGTTGCTGCTGCCGTGGCTGACCGCGCCTGACGATGTCCGGCAAAGTGCTGTAGCCGATTGGCTGACCTCACGTCTGGGGGTTCGCCAAGCCTTTGCACCAGCCCGCCTGACGCTGATCGTGGAGGCATTCGAGCGAACACTGGATGCCGAGCAGAAGGCCAATGATCTGGATTACGACGAGGCAGGGCGCTTGCATTTCTCGGCCACGGATATTGCCGGTGAAATCGGTGACGCCAAAGGGGGTGCCGCGGCGCTGCGGATGCAGTACAACCGCCGCCGCCTGTATGGCGAGACACATATACGGGCACGACGCGTTCAAATGGATGACTTGTTGGCACGCATGGCTGCCTACGTCCAAGAGGTCACGCTGCATCAGTCCGATCTACAGCTTTATGCCGCTCGCAGCGTCTGGCTGGAGCCGGCGCTGATCCAGAGAGCGCAGGATCATCTGGCAACCACCCGTGCGGCCGTGACACAGTTGGCACAGCGTGCCGCCACCCTGCAGGAGGGCTTTGCGCAGTTGCCCCGGCTGGCGGTGGACAACGCCAAGGAACCCGAGCCAATACTGCACGATCCGCTGGATGTAGCGTGACTCAAACCTTACCCGTACCCGTGCTGTTTGCGGTTGGCGAGGGGCGTTTGGCCGGACTGGATGCCTTGGCCCGCACGCTGTGGCGGCCAGCCCTGACCCAGGTGCATGGCACATTGGAGGACCGCTTGCAGGGCCTGGTCCAGCTGCGAGGCATTCTTGTGGATGCCACGCACAAGGATGAGCCGCATGACGCTCTGCTGGGTGCGCCGTGGCCGCCTGAGCCGATTGCCCGGCCTTTGGCGCGGGTGTTGCGGCAACTGGAGTTGCAGCGATTCTGCTCGGCCCAACCTGAACTCGCAGATACGGTGCTGCGGAGTCTGCTCTTCCATCTGGACTTTGTGACGCATTTTGAGGATCGAGGCACCACCCGGGCTGAGGCCATTGCCATGGCGGTATCTGCCTTCGCCGACGAATGGACGGAACGCTCAGGGGAGATGGATGAGGTGGTACAGGTCTTCGGCATGTTGCCGCAGGACTGTAAGAGCAGTCGGTGGGACCGGTTGCTGGGCATCCTCAAATCGACGGGCTGGCAGGAAGTCCTGCGCAGCCACCGCTTGCTGGTAGCCCTTCCCGAATTGACCCGCTTGCTGCAAGACCTCGGACGCAGCCGACCTGTCGCAGAGTCCCCCAGCCGCCCCCAGTCCTGGGTAGAGGCGATGAAGGAGGTCGTGGCGCTACAGGATTTACAGTCCACGGTGCGGGTACCCGACTTGCCCGGGCAGACGCAGGGCATTCACCGGGGTGACCAGATTGCACGCATGGTGCCTTCCGAGTCGATGTTGCTTGGGCATCCTCGCCTGCGGCTGCTATGGCATGCGCGACGGGCGGAGCGGACCCTGTTGTGCTACGAAGACGATGACCAGATGGCCGGCGTACGGCGCCATAAGGCGCAGGTCCGGCAACCGCACCAGGGACAGCTACCGGCACCCGAATTCATCGCGGGACCTGTGCTGGTTTGCGTGGATACCTCGGGGTCCATGCAGGGCGGAGCTGAGGCGGTGGCCAAGGCCGTGGTACTGGAGGCAATGCGAGCAGCCCACGCCCACGGACGCCGCTGCCATGTGTTTGTGTTTGGTGGCAACGACGAGACCATCGAGATGGAGTTGCCCTTGGATAGCGCCGGGCTCGAGCACCTGACGGACTTTCTGGGGCAGTCCTTTCAAGGCGGTACTGACATCAGTGGCCCCCTGGAGCGTGTTATCTCCAAGCTGGAAGACACCGCCTGGCAGCAGGCAGACCTGCTGATCGCCACAGACGGTGAGTTTGGTGTCACGCCAGCGGTGGCGGCGCGGCTGGATGCAGTGAAACGCAAACTGGGACTGCGGGTGCAGGGGGTGTTGATTGGCGACCGCGAGACGCTGGGCCTGATCGAGGTCTGCGACCACATATTCCCGGTGCGAAACTGGCGCAAGTTCGGCGGCCTGAACGTGGAGTCGCCCGTACACACCAGCAGCCTGACCGCCCTGTACTTTCCCGCAGCAGTGCGTCGGACCGGGGTCTGAAGTACGAAACTGCAACGCTGCGTGCACCCAACATCCCATGCGTAGTGCCAATTACCGCCAATGCTAGATTTGGAAGGTGCGCGGTCATGGTCACCGTAACGATCTGAGTCTTGTCTCCCATCTCTGCCCAAAGAAGGTGACCAGTGCGGCGCCAAAGGCCCTCATATGCTTTGTCCCCTGCCGCCAATAGTCCGGTGTGAATCTTGTGTGCACTAAGTAACATTAGCCAAAATGACCATTGCACGCAAAGGAATTGACATGCAGGTCACAGTCACGGAAGCCAAAAATCGTTTCGACGCCATATGTGCTCTAGCGAGAGCATGAGCCAGTGTTTATTGAGAAGGATGGCCGCATTGACACGGTCATCTTGTCAGCAAAACAGCTTTCAGAAATGCAAGCCACTCTCAGTACTGAGTCGGCATGGCTCCGCCCCCGACTGGGAGTGTATCGAAAATTTCAAATTTGAGGGATTCAATTTGCATTGAAATCACCAGCCGGTTCCAATGTCCGCCACATCAGAAGCGATTCTTGTCGAAGTTGAACGAGCACGGTCTGGCCATGCGCGGCAACCTTGACTCATGATGTGTCGCCCTGAATACCGAACATCAAGTGCCAGGCGGTACGTCTAACCAAAACGTATCACGACCGGCGGCCTTGGCTTGATACAGCGCACGATCAGCCCGAGCAACTAACGCAGCAGGATTCAATTCATTGCCCTCGCAGAGGGTAATGCCAATGCTTGTTGTAGCGTGGATCTTATGATCGCCTAGCTGCATTGTTGCCCGTATGGTTCCTACCAGCTTTTCAGCGATCATCTGCACCTCATTTCGGTCGCTCAGATCCTCCAAAATGACGACAAATTCGTCGCCAGCCAAACGAGCAGCCGTGTCCGTAATGCGGATGTTCGACTTCAGGCGATTTGCAAATTCACACAGCACAAGATCACCTACGCCATGCCCGTAAGTGTCATTGATGGATTTGAAGTGATCAATATCCAGGTACATGAGAGCCATACGTGAACCGGTGCGTTGACAGCGTGCAATGGCTTGCCCAAGCTTCTCATCAAACTGCCGCCTGTTTGGTAGGCCCGTAAGCGGGTCTATACGAGCGATATCCTTAAGTTCCTTCTCCACCCGCTTTACGTCCGTCACATCCAAGCTAAGCACATATGCGCCGTGTGCTACGCCATCAGGCCACACGTCAGGAATAAAGATGGTTCGCAGGTATCGGTGAACCCCGTTCTCATTAATTTCAGAATCGAATTCAATGCGCTCGCCCGCAAGCGCCTTTCGTAGGGCATCCCTACGTTTTTCATAGCGGACGTCGCCGAGGACTTCATGGATCGAGCGCCCAGTTGCCCATTGCAAATCAATTCCCAACCAGTCTTTGAATGTTGCATTGAGAAACTGCAGTCGCTCCTCCGTATCGACATAGGCAATTAAAACCGGCAGATTGTCTGTCACCGCACGGAGCTGCCGCTCACTTGCCTCAAGGCGCGCTTGCGCCTGGTGTTGTTCTGTACGATCAAGCACCATGCCAAAGATACCTGTGACTGTACCTTGAGCATCTCTGTCTGGCACGTAGTGCACGTACAAGTTGGTTGGCGAGCCAGGAATTATGTTCGTGAGTTCAAATGACACATCCTTGCCAGTCATTGCCTCCGCCATATAGGACTTAACCCCAGCAAAAACCTCTTCGCCAAACACCTCGGCGACTGTCTTCCCAACAGTGGAGCCCTCTTTCAAATGGAACCATGTTTGGTATTTGTCGTTCGTAAAGGTATACCGATAGTCCATATCCACATAGGAAATGAGTATGGGCAAATTGTTGGCAATTAACCGCAAACGCTGCTCGCTACGCGCCAGTGCACGCTCTACCTCTTTGCGCTCTGACACATCGTAGTTCGCACCTAGCACACGGGTTGCATTGCCTTGCTCATCTCGAATCACTTCTGCGCGGGAATGAACGTGGCGAATTCCCCCATTGTCTTTAAGTACGCGAAAGTCAAAATCGATAGGTTGATATGTCTCAATGGCCTTCTGAAATTCAGTTACGCTTCGCTGGTAATCGTCCGGATGCAGCTTGCTTGACCACTCTTCAAGAGTGCCACCAAAAGATGCGCGGGTACCGCCGAAGATTTCGAACATGGTGTCGGTCCATTCGACCTTCCCAGTCTTTAGATCAACTTCCCAGATGCCTATGCCATTGACGGACGTTGCCAAAGACAAACGCTCCTCTTTCGCGATCAACGCAGCTGACAATGCCTTCTTTTCGGTTACATCCTGAATGATGGCCAATGAGTGCTCTGGTTGCCCAGACGAGTCACGTTCCAATATTGCAGAAAGCACTACGTCGATAACCGTTCCATCTTTCCGAACCATCTGGTACTCGATATCCTCGATCTGACCAGACTCGAAAAATTTAGGCAGTACATCGTTCGTCGCGTAGTCTCGCGAGGCCGGGGTGAGAAAGTCCGTGGAGCGCTTACCGACTACTTCTTCTCGGGTGTATCCCAAACTTCGGAGCCACATATCGCTCACATACAGTATTCGTCCCTGTCGATCGATGGAATGCAGCATTGCCGGGGTGGACTCATACAGAGTCCGCAAGCGATTCTGGCTTGCCTTCAAGGCAAATTCGGCCTGCTTGCGATCCGTGATGTCCCTGCCTACGGAATGTAAGGCAATGACTTGATTGCTATCGTCTCCGATGGAGCGATTGGACCAGGCCATCCAGCGTTCTTCACCTTTTGCAGAACGCATTTGATTTTCACCATACGCAACCCCGGGCCCTTCGCAAAGCTTCTGCAAATGGGATGCAACAGCGTCCCGATCCTTTACTGAAACATAGTCAAGCAAGTTGCGTCCAACCATGTCTTTAGGCGTCAGTGCGAAATGCTTGGCATATGCTTCATTGACATAAGTCAATTCGCCGCTTGGTAGCGATAGAGAGACAAGATCAGTTTGGTCTTCAACGATAGCGTGATAGAGCGCTTCTTGCGTACTTATCTCCTGTGCCTTTTCTGCAGTTCGTGCGTGTAGCTGATCCAATTCCAAGGCGCGTTGGCGCATATCCAGTGCTTTTGAAGCAACAAGCGCGAGATCCGACAACGCCTTGCGTTGCACATCATTTAGCACACGTGGTTGGGTATCGATTACGCACAAGGTGCCAACGCTTTCGCCCTCTGACATGACCACCGGAACTCCAGCATAGAAGCGAATATGCGGTTGCCCGGTGACCAGTGGGTTTAAGCAAAACCTGGGATCTTCCATGGCATCAGGGACCTCCATAAGATCCGTACCCAGAATTGCATGGGCACAAAAAGCCACTTCTCGGGACGTTTCGGCTGTTCCTTCCAGCCCAATGTTGGACTTGAACCACTGCCGATCAGCACTTACTAAGCTCAGTAAGGCTATGGGAGCATTGCAAATGGCAGATGCGGTACGCGTCAGAGCGTCAAATATTGGTTCCGGCTCGGAATCGAGCACTTGCAGTGCCCGCAATCGAGCCAGTCGCCCTTCTTCATTGATGGGTCGTGGAGCGGCGTAATTCATGCATTATTTTCTTCTGGCGCCCAACGCGCGCGTTACTTCCTTGATGGTAGATCAAATTTCTTCAATCGTGTGTCAGAAATACGTGGGAGGTAGATTCTCAACACATCTACTGGAATACCATAAAAAATCTGTCGGGTAATCTACGAGCAGATGAGTTCACCAAGGACGTGGGTATAACTTTTACATGCTATAGATGCGATGTCTGCGTCACAACGTGTGTTAAGTGAAGTGCCAGGCACTTCCACACATTTCCAAGATCATGGACTTTGGCGGCGGTCACAGAGATTTCAAATCATCACATCCACATGCCCAGCGCCTTCGTGTAGTCCCGGCCACGCCTGAAAGGCGATCTGAAATGGACTGTCGCACAAGCAATAAGTCCAATTGATTCATATCTCTTCTGGCAATGCCGCTTCAAGTCAATCAATGACTCTCATGGACATAGTTCTGGCGACCATGTACTCCGTGACGTCGCGAATCGCATCCAATCATGTTTTTGGGAACGTCGATTTTGCCGCGGGCCTAGACGTGGTCAAACGCTGTACAGCGTTCTGATTAGCTTGTCGATCTTTGGCGTATACCCTATCGAGGTAGGCTATCGATAGGTTGCAAGGTGGATGTTGGTCTCGGTGCTGCGTATTCCTTTGATCAAACGAACGCGCTCCAGGATCTTCGACAAATCGGCCATGGAACTCGCCTCAATTTCGGCCAGCAGATCCCAGCGCCCGTTGGTGTCATGCAGCGCGGCCACACCCGGCTCTCCAAGCAGGCTAGCCGTAACCAACTTGGTTTGATTGCCTTCAACCAATACACCCATCCAGGCTCGTATGACACCTGGCTCTGAATCCGGGCGCAACTTCACGGTGAACCCTTGAATAACCCCGGAGTCCTCCAGCTTGCGGATCCGGTTACTCACCGTGCCGCGTGAAACCTTGAGCTTGAGTGCCAAGTCCGCCACGCTCATGCGCGCGTTCTGGCGTAGCAGGGCAATCAAGGAGCGATCAATCTCATCCATATGTGAAATGTCAAATGGTCAATAAGGTATGCCATATCGGCAATATATGTGCATATTGTCACATTTTTGTCGATTTTCATTGACGTCTGTCATGGGCAAACTTCTCTCAGGTCACAACACAACGATTTGAGAGACTTGCCATGCACACACCAGCCACACCAATGCCCTCCGTGGCAACCCTGTTCCTTAGCGCTCCCGAAATGGTGCGCCTTATTCGACGCAAGGGATTGCAGCAATGCCTTGTCGGCATTTCCGACAACATCCGGGACGACTTTTTGCGCTGGAGTGACTTTGACAAATCTGCCCGCGTTGCCAATCACTCGGCTGAAGGTGTGATTGAGCTCATGCCAATCTCAGACAACACTTTCTACAGCTTCAAATATGTCAACGGCCACCCCAGGAATACGCGTATAGGGTTGTCGACGGTGATGGCTTTCGGTGTGCTGGCCGATGTGCAAACAGGCACACCTCTGCTGTTGAGTGAATTAACGCTAACGACAGCCTTGCGTACTGCCGCCACTTCTGCACTGGCCGCCAAGACACTAGCTCGCCCGGACAGCCGAGTGATGGCACTTATTGGCAACGGAGCACAAAGTGAATTTCAGGCACTGGCATTTCGGCATCTCGTAGGAATTGAGGAGGTTCGGCTGTTTGACGTCGACACAGCGGCCACGGCCAAGCTGATCCGCAATCTGCAGCATACGGGCTTGAGGCTTGTTCCCTGCTACAGCGTAGCCCAGGCCGTAATGGGCGCCGACATAGTCACCACGGTAACGGCAGACAAGACCCATGCCACGATTTTGACGGGTGACATGATCGAGCCTGGCATGCACATCAATGGCGTAGGTGGTGACTGCCCAGGGAAGACAGAGCTGCATGCTGATGTGCTGACGCGCGGTAGCGTATATGTGGAATATGCACCGCAGTCCCGGGTCGAGGGAGACATTCAGCAAATGCCTTTGGATTTCCCAGTAACGGAGCTTTGGGAAGTGCTCGCTGGTCAGAAGCCAGCGCGCTCGCACCGGGATGAAGTAACCATCTTTGACTCTGTAGGGTTCGCTCTGGAGGACTTTTCCGCGCTACGCTTCATGTACGACACTGCGCGTGCGCTGAGCCTGGGAGAGAGGATTTCCCTTATCCCGCAACTCGAAGACCCTAAAAATCTATTTGGGACGCTGCAGTCCCACGTTAAATCAATGCGTCGGGTGGCTTGATCATGCGGCCCCTTCTATTGCCTCAGACTCCATCTTCTGTCGTGATGGTGCGCCCTCACTTTTTTGCACCCAACCCTCAGACTGCATCCGACAATGCGTTTCAGCGCAGCAGCTCCTGCGCAAGTCCGAGCGAAATCTCCGGTAGAGCGTATGAAGAAGTAACCCGCGCGGCCCACATTCTGAAGAGTCACGGCGTAGCGGTTCATCTATTTGAAGACCAGATTCAAGATAGAACGCCTGACTCTGTGTTTCCCAACAATTGGTTCTCCACGCACGCTGGTGGACACGTAGCACTCTACCCCATGTACTCGCCCAATCGACGGCGGGAGCGCAGGGCTGACGTCATTGAACTGCTCAAGGCGCGGTATCGTGTGCAGGATGTCATTGACTATTCGGGCCTGGAGCCAGACGGACTCTTTTTGGAGGGGACGGGAGCCATGGTTCTGGACCACATCGACCGGGTCGCCTACACAGTGCAATCTAACCGCGCAAATCCAATTGCGTTGGAGCGATTCGCCACGCACTTCAATTACGAGCCTATGTCGTTTGAAGCTTTCGATGAAAAAGGCAATGCTGTCTATCACACCAATGTGCTGATGTGTATTGGCACGGCTTTCGCAATGGTGGGTTTTGAACTCATTCCAGACGCAGTGCGTCGCACTGAAATCAAGACGCGTTTGCAAAACACGGGGCGCAACGTCATCGACTTGAGCGCCTATCAAATCGGAGAGTTCGCGGGCAACGCGTTGGAGCTCAACGGGTCCAGTGGCAGGATACTAGCAATCTCTTCGCGCGCTTTGGCCAGCCTGTCTTCGGAACAAGTGGAAGTCATCGAGAAAAGTGCCACGATCATCCCATTACAAGTGCCCACCATCGAGTTGGCCGGTGGCTCGGTCAGATGCATGCTCGCAGGAATACACCTATGTAGGCGCGACGAGATTTAGTCTTCTAGTTGCCCCTGCAGGTCACACCCACAATTGGAGGAAGTCGCTATTCCCAACGGGCAGGTCAAAGCCAAGCGCTTGGGTAATGCACTTGGGGAAGCTATGCAGCCACGTCACAAAAAAGGGGCCCGCATGCCCCTTGTCTGATGGTCTGACAAGAACGTTTGTGTTTATGCCGGAGCGGTGGCCTCATCGACCGTGGGTGCTGATACTGCTGGCTCCGCCACTTTGCTCTTCTTCGCCGCTACTTTGGCCTTGCGAGAGGCTTGGGGTTTCGCTACTTTGGCCACCGGCTTCTCCACTTTGGCTGCCTTGGCTTTCTTGGCCACAGCCTTCGCCCTCTTCACAGGAGCTGATTCAGCTACGGCATCTACCGAATTAGAACCAAGTTGATAGATTCCGCGACCAACCAATTTCACCGAACCCGTGGCTTGCAATCTTTTCAAAGAAATACCCACAGAGCCCAAGGGAAGCTTGGATCCCGCCGCCATCGCCGCACCTGTAATGGCCGTGCCCGCATCCGCCTTCAAGACACCTTGCAAATAAGAAAGCAGCTTGCTGTCATTTGCGGTGAGCGCACCGGGAGTGGTAGATTTGCGCCCAGCTTTCCTAACTGCCTTCACTTTCTTAGCCGCCTTGGCAGGCCTTGCAATGACGTCAACGGCAGCAGCGTTGGAAATAGACCTGCGCTTACTCACTGCGCGCAGAACAATCACATCCTCGGCCGGGCTAGCCAATTCATTGGCCAACGCATAGAGCTTTTGAAGCTGCGACTCCACAGCAACAAGACCTTGACTCAGGCCAGAAAGAGACTTGAATCGCTCAATCACTTGATCCGAATCAGTACCAAACGGCTGGCTGCTCAGATTGGCAATCAATACTTCGCCTTGCGCTCGCACCATATGCCCAATGGCTTCGGAAGCATTGCGGGCGGCCTGACCAGCCTTTTGGATGAACGATAGGTCTTTCTGGGATAACGACATACAACTCCGAATAGCGGAAATAAAACAATATGAGAATACTATACCTGTACTTAGCTGGCGACCATTTTTTTAGGGCCTTTCTCAAGAGATCTATGCTCGCGCATCAGTCTCTTGAAAAGATTAACGAGTGCTTAATATTCCTTCCTTCCATAGAAAAGTGCAGCCCACTGCCGACTGTATCTGACAACTACCAAATGAATAGAACTTGCTCGTTGCACACTCAGTTTGCTGGCCGTTTCCGTGGTCCAGCGCTATCGGCGCCGTGGACTGGTATTTCTATCTGAAATCGCACCGCGCTAGCGCGCAGGTCAATTGCACTGCATGAACTACGTGTATTAGCGAGTAGGCTTGGAATGGTCCTCGCATCCTTGAATTGTGATCATGACGCTCTCGCTTTAGATTGAAGAGGATAGAGCGTCGACGGCTACCCAGTATCGGTAAACTTTGAGTACGAAACTTTTCTTTCAATTCTAAGGTGTTGACTTTTTGTAGTCACGCGTGCATCGCTTACTCTCGAATGTTGTTATAGACTTGCGCCGTCGTTGGAGCCAGCCGATCGGCTTTATTCTAAGTAGAGAGAGACCATGTTTCGTACCCTTTTGAAATCCAAAATTCACCGTGTTGCCGTCACCCACTGCGAGCTGCACTATGAAGGATCGTGCGCAATCGATGAAGACCTTTTAGACGCCGCCAACATCGCTGAAAACGAGCAGGTACACATTTGGAACATCAACAACGGTGAGCGCTTTATAACCTACGCCATCAAGGGGCAGCGTGGTAGCGGCATGATTTCCGTTAATGGTTCCGCTGCGCGTCGTGCGGCTGTGGGTGACTTGATCATCATTGCTGCATTTGCCCAGGTGCATGACGACAAAGTGGAAGGCCATTCCCCGCAGCTGGTGTTTGTAGACGACAAAAACAAGCAAACTGATTTGCGCCACAAGGTGCCCACCCAACAACTGTAAGGGCGGTGGTCTTTGTGGATCCTGGTCACAAGTTTGTTGATTCAACTTCGCTTTCCCCTGCCCAAAAGCCCGAATGAGACGAGTTGTCTTAGCTTGGACTCCAAATCCCTGTCTGGGTGCCCGGCCTTCTGCAGTCTTTGTACCAAGGCCACCAGAGATGCCACCTGGTGGTTGAGAATGTCTTGCCTTCGCATTGCTATGCCCCTGCCTGCATGGGCAGCATGCCCATTCAGAAAGGTAGCAATTTGGCTTTGCTGGCTTAGCGCAATTCAGAGATCTTTTGGGATTTTTTGAAGATTTTTGAAGTCTTTACGGACTAAATCTTCCGTCCAAAACGGATGGTGTGCACCCATGCCCGGCCGCCCTGCTCGTAGTTGTTCTGTAAATTGGGGTATGGGCAGGGTAACTTCCCATCACGTATGCCTAAAGGGTAGCTATCGGTCATCGTGACCGTGGCCCCAGTCTGTTTGACCGAGTCCACAATGCGTCCGGCCATTCAAAATCGATGGTTGCTCACTACAGCCACACCCCACTATGCGGCATCCGTATCTCATGCACGGAGCCGTTACCCAGGAAGAACACTTCCAGCACGAAGCTGATGACAGACACAAAGATGCTGGCGAAGAAGGCCGTCCAGAAGCTCGACACCTGAAACCCCCTCACCAAGGCCGATACCAGGAGAATCATCAGTGCGTTGATGACCAGCAAGAAAAGTCCGAAAGTGATGAAGGTCAGCGGCAGGGTCAGGACGATGAGCAGCGGCTTGACGATGGCATTGGCCAGGCCCAGCAAGAGCGCGGACACCAACAGGGATGACAGCCCTTCAAACCGCACTCCCCGAAAGACATGGCTGGCCACCCACAGTGCCATGGATGTAATGCCCCAATGCAGAAGGAATGGTCGCAGTTCGTTCATGGTGTGATCGGATTCCTGTAGCGGCCCTGGACTAGGGCTTGTCGTTGACCTGTTGGGGCACCTGCTCGTTGTGGCGGGTTCCACTTCTCCACTCGTCAATACTGCCAAAGGTCAGACCACATCCTACGCACTGGTGCTGCCCGCTGGGTGTCATGTTCCCGGACGCATCCCGCTCGATCACAGGCTTGTAGCTGGTTGCACCACATCGGTGACATTTGTTGAGTGTGTTTGTCGTTCTCATGGCCCTGCGGATGGTGTATCCGTTATTGTGTGGAACAGCATCTGGTGGCTGTTGTCTCCAGTTCAACGTCTCGACCGTCGAATCCGACTACCAGCGGCTCCTGTTCCATCCACAGAACCTGTGTGCTGAGCTGGGGATAACTTCTGTGTATGTTGCGCCAAGGCTCATGCCTATTGGCTTTGCACGGTTTGCTTAAAAAGAATGCAGATCGTTTTGGGTGCTGCGTTCTTTATCAAATGTTCACTTGCGCCACTTCTTTTTGGCCTTGGTGGCCAGGGGCAACTCGCCTCGCAATCGGCGCAGGTCTTCCTCGGTGAAGTCTTCGCTCTCCTCATTGCGATGTGAGTCGTTGCTTGCGTTATCTGCCGCTTGCACGGGTGCGTCGCCCTCGATATGTTCTCTGCGCCCCTGGGGCCCCTTGGGTCCACGCGGTGGGAGCTTCTTGCGTGGGCCGACATTGGCCTCTTTGGGAGGGCGGGGTTTTTCTTCCTGAAAGAAGGGCTGCAGGTGGGGCAGTTCTGAATCCACATCCAGCCGGTAGAAGCGCCCAGTGGCGAGCTTGATGGTCAGCACCTTGCCATTAAGGGTTCCGTGACCCGAGGCGATATAGCCCCCCGTGTTGGTCGCATGGCCAAACAGCATGACGGTGCGGCCCCATTGTTCACGGGGTACGCAGTCAAACACATTAGCTGCCTCTACGTCAGGCATTTTCTCGACCAGCGTGAACTTGCAGTCGCGCGGATCGTAGAAGAGTGCTGCACTGCCCTTCTTCAAGGTGATAGCGCCCACCGCTTCGCTTCTCTGGATGCGGTCATCGAGCTCGGCCAGGTAGAAGTTCTGGAAGGCCTGTACTGCTGGAGGTAATGGGCGTTGTGTAGACGCCTGCACTTCAGCTTGTGTTGCTTCTGGTGCGCGTGTTGCATCTTCTGCCTGCGCAGCTTCTCGTTCACGCGCAGGTGCCTGTACGAACGTTTGCTCGGACGCTTGCACTGTCAGTTGCTCCGGCGCTTCTTTGAATTCTTCCACGGTTCAAACCTTTCTGCGATGCTTTTGCATCAGACGGGCAAAGTTCTGCGAGACCACAGTCACTCCGACTGCTCCCAACACAATGGCGCCTGCGGTGCCGATGGTGGGAATCAACGCCCCCTCCAATGCGATACCCGCGGACTGTCCAATGAAATACGACGCTGCAAACGCTGCAACCGCTGCACCACGGCGTTCTGGGGCCATCTGGGTGGCGTTGATCTGCAGCGTGTTGTGCAGCATGTAAAAGCCTAGGCCCGACACAAAGCTGGCAGGTATGGCCCACCACCAGCTGCTCGAAACTGCGACGATGATGTAGGAAGCAGCCACCAGCACACCACCCCAGCGGCACAGTCCGGTCTCCCCCAACCTGTGCACCAGGAACCTGGCACTGAGCGCAAAGCACAGCCCGCCAAAGCCAAACAGCATCACGATCTGCCCGGCCATGGCCAACGGAATGCCGTGGACCTGGTGCACATGGGTCACCATGAAGGCGAAGGCACCGAAGATGCTGGCACCTTCCGCAAACACAGTGAGCAGCACCACACGGGCCCAAGGCACTGCCAGCACCTGTGCAAACTCGGACACCATGCGCTTCATTGCGGAGCCTTGGGGCGGGCTAGTCTTTCTGGCGGCATCCGGCAGATGTTTGTTCATCCACAGCAGTAAGAAGCCCCCCAGCGCAAAGTAGACAGCAATGCCTTCAAAGGGGGTACGCCAGTGCAGGTGGTCGGCCGCATAGCCACCCAGCAGCACCCCTGCGGACACGCCCAGCACCTGGCCGATCATGAAGCGGGCCAATATGGGCTGGCGGCGCTCATAGGACGTCACATCGCCAATCCAGGCCATGGCCAGCGGGATGATGGCTGCGGCCGATGCGCCGGCAACGGCGCGGGCTGCCAGCAGGAATTCAAAGGAAGGTGCCATGGCGCAGGCCGCAGTTGTAATGGCACAAGCAATCGTGCCCCAGGCAATGACGCGGTATTTGCCAAAGCGATCTCCCAGGGGGCCAAAGATCAGTTGGGAGAAGCCATAGGCAATGGCAAACACGGTGATGACCAGGGCTGCATGGCCCAGGGTCAGCGAAAACTCTTTGGCCAAGCCTGGCAACAAAGGATCCGTGACCCGCATGGAAATACCGCTGCCAAATGCGGAGATGGACAGCCCCAGAAGCGCTCCGCGGGGCAACTGGATGTCGGGTGGGCTGGCTGGCATTGCGAAGCCGCCCGGAGCCTGTATGGCCGCCTTTGAAGACATGGCTTCGCTCATGGGATCTGCAACACTGTGAAGTAAGGAATCAATTGAGTCTGGGCCCTTGTGATTTGAGCTCTTCCATCAGGGCATCGGGTGCACCGCCTTGAGCCAGATGACTTTTGTACCAGACAGTAAGGATGCTGGTGACAACCGGCCCTGGGTTCTGCAGCACCTTGTCAAAGTTCAGGCCGTTGATCTGGCAGATCAGCTTGACCAGGTCCATGTCCAGATCAATAGCGTCGTCGTCGCAGCGACGGACTTTGAGATCGGAGAAGGTGTAGCCCTCGGGGAGCTTTAAAGTGAGAACGGAATCGGTACTCATCAATAGCGAATCTGCGTTGCAGAAGCAACCATACAAAAAAAGTGGAACCTGTCAGGTGTATGCGCTGGACTAGGTGCATCAGCGAATCACCATCGCGTGCACGGTTACTGACCAGCTCTCTCTGTGATTAGACGCCTAAGACTGCCCAATTCACATTCTGGGAGAATTATACGAACATTTCGTTTTATGACTTAGCGAGAGAAATGGCTTTGCTGCAATAGCGAATTCTGAAGAAAATCTCGCTCATTGTGCGATGCAAATTAGATAGGTAAGCCTCGATACTGGTCTGCTGGTGACATCACAAGTCTTGCGAAATCACGTACCACCGCAGTGAGTGTGGGTTGACCCTGCGCGTCCTGATGGAGATTGGGGTGCATTACGCCCAAGGTTGGATCACGCGCTTCGGCTTTGATGCGGACAAGCACCCAGCCCATCTGCCAATGCTCCTGGGCGCAGGGGCAGTAACTCCCATGCAAATGGTCGGTACCTACAGCGTGTTTGCCAATGGTGGCAAGCGTTGCAATCCCTGAATCATCAGCAAGGTCACGGATCAGATGGGGAATGTTTTGCAACAAACCGAGCCGCAACGCTCAGACGAATGCAACCAACTGATAGATGAGTGCAACGCCTTTGTGATGGAACGCTTCCTCAATGAGGTAACCCGCGCTGGAACTGCGGCCAAGGCGCAGGCCACACTCAAGCGCACAGATCTCTACGCAAAGACCGGCACCACCAACGATTCGGTGGACACCTGGTTTGCAGGGTTCCAACATCCGATCTGGTCTTGAGGCTCCATTCAATTGCAACTTCTTGAGTTTTCGTCCAATTTGCCACCATCAGCCCCAAACCATGGTGTAAATTCCCTTATGCAACACGGTGCATATTCAATGTGCCCGTCGATGCTCAAAGTGGCATTTATTACGGTTGAGGAGGCATTCGTTGAGAAGCTTGAAAGCATTGCTTCCAAAGCCAGAGTGGGCAAGTTATTACGAACTTGTGTATTGGCTGGTAGGCCTGTTTCTGGTTAGCCTTTGGTGTTTTGTAGGATTTTGGTCCTGGTGGGAGCGCAGCAGTGTTTTGGCAGCAACCACGCTGGAATTGGAGCAGTTGACGGCTGCCGTTCAGGTACAGACCAAAGGCCTTTTCAAACAGGCGGAAACCTCTCTGGTGGCTGCCAGCCATTGGATCGCAAACCACCCCAATGAGGATCCAGCAAAGACGGCAGAATTCATTGATTTGGTGGACCAGCTGCGCAAGACTTCTGAAGGTCTGCTGGATCTGCGCATGGTTACCCATACTGGTTTGCTTCGCTACATCCCGGATCAAGGTCAGACCAGGCAAACCAATGTTTCAGACAGGGACTACTTCCAGGCACAAATGGTCCCCGCAACCCGCGGACTCTTCATCGCCAACCCGGTTCTCAGCAGAGTGACGAACAAATGGGGCATCCCGATATCCGTTCCTGTAGAAAAGGGAGGGGCCGATACCGCCGTATTGTTTGTCGCCATCGAATTGGAGCGAATCGCGGCCACCTTTGAATCGGAACGTCCCAAGCCAAATGGAACGATTGCAATATTGAAGGCGGATGGAACGATCATGTTTCGAAGTCCTATGGAAGGCAAGGTCGTTGGCAACTCCATTGCCAAAAGTGACTCCTGGGTTCAACACCTGAGCGTGTTCCCCAAGGGCAGCTATCTTTCTCCCGAAAGCCCCTTTGATGGCGTAGCGCGAATTGTTTCATATTCCCGTGTTCCAGGGTACCCTTTGCAGGTCTCGGCAACGCAAAGCAAAGACGATGTATTGACGGCTTGGCGACTTCACACCTTGATCCTGTCAGTTGTTGCATTGGTTGTCTCACTGTTCTGTCTACTGCTTGGGAAGGCACTGATAAGTGCCCTGAACTCAGAGGAAGATGCGCACAGTGAATTGGAGAGGCTGATGCTGACGGATTCTCTTACCGGAATTGGTAATCGAAGAATGCTCACGCGTTGGCTGGAAGAAGAGATTTTGCGCGCGCACAGGTACGATCGCGCATTGACAGTTGTCTTCATTGACCTTGACCATTTCAAAGGCATCAACGACACGTACGGACACAGTGTCGGCGATGAAGTTCTCGTTGACGTAGCCGAATGCATACGTTCGCAGCTCAGGCAAAGTGATCATGTGGGTCGTTATGGTGGAGAAGAGTTCGTGGTGCTGCTCGTAGAAACCACGTTGGCTGAAGCGCTGCCGCTGGTGGAGCGTATGCGAAGTGCTGTTGGAGGCCTCAAGATTCCTAAAATAGGTGAGCCAATCACCGTTAGCGCGGGTATCGCACAACTCCAGGCTGGCGAAGCCGCTGGGTCACTGCTGCAACGCAGTGACAAAGCGCTCTACCTAGCCAAAGCCAGCGGACGAAATAAGACTTGCACAGCAGATGGGCTCTAGCATCTGGTTAACCACTTGGGACTGAATGGCACAGAACAATAGGGATAAGGTTATATCGGCATAACAAGATTAACAACAGAATTTGCAGTGCCTCTTTATAGAATCGAACACAACGTCCATGTTTCTGGACTGAGGCTTCAAAGAAGCTCGCTATGAACTGGCAATAGCATTGGGTATCAAATGAGCGATTTTGAAGAGATTCAAACGGACAGCAAGCACTTTACAAAGGCCGTAACAGAATTCGGGGAGAAAAAGCTTGTCTTGGCATCGGCCCCCATTTTCAATGACAGGGGTGTAAAAGTTGTTGAGAAAGGGGCGGCAATCAACGCCGACATGTACGAGCGGCTGATGCAACACAAGTTATCGGAGCCAATTGAGAATCTGGTATCGAGCGGTTCTACCGTCGATGGCAAGTTTCTTCGTGAAACTGCAGAGAATCTGTTCCTGGAAGTCCCCTTCCTTGCCCGCGTAGCTGGAGAGTCTGGCATGAGAGACCTGCTGCTGGACGTCATTTCCAAAATCTCACTACCACCCCCTATTGCATTCCAGCTGACGTTATGTAGTGAGGTACAACATGACAGTTTCATTCACGGGGTGCAAGTCGCATTGATTTCAGCTTGGCTTGCCAAGACACCCACGTCATTGCGATTTGATGTCAACATGGCAGCGACTGCGGGACTGGTACACGATTTGGGCATGCTCCACCTGGATCCGGTCTTGTTGCAGCCAGAACAGGGACTCAGTCGTACCCAGCGACGCGAGCTGTATACGCATCCTCTGATTTGTGCAACGCTAATGAGGCGCCATCAAGAATTCACCAAGGAGGCAGTTCGTGCGGTAGAAGAGCACCATGAAAGTCTGAACGGCGCTGGCTACCCACGCAATTTGTCAGGTGACTCGATTAGCCCCTTGGGTCGTGTTCTTGCTTTGGCAGAGTTGGTTGCCGCCATGCTATCGCGTGAAAGACGCGCACCGGAAATGCGGCTGTATGTATTGCTTCGTATGAACATGCACCGTTACGACAACATACATGTTGAAAGAGTGATGCGCCTGCTGCGACCGGATCAGGACGCCGCAGGCGCAATAGACTTGGTATTGGCTGACCCCGTGCAGCGGCTGCTTAACATCGAGGACGCTATTGCCAACTGGCCAAGCGCGCTCATCATGACGCCCGGCCTGTCCAAAGAAAGGCTATATGGACTCAACGCGTTGGCAGCACAAACAGCACAGCTGCGACGCACTTTTGCTACGGTGGGCGTGGCCCGTGAGCAACTGCTGCAAATTGGCGATGGAATGCAAGACGATACCGTGAAAGTGGAATTGTCCTTGCTGGCCATTGAAGCGGCTTGGCAATTGCGTGCCATGGCCAGGCAGGCTCGACGTCGATGGCGCGCAGGACATGACGAGGCATACCCGCCCGAATTGCAGGCGTGGCTGAACAATGTGGATGCACTGACAGAAGAAGGTACAACGCATTCAAGCGAAACAGCCGAGTAAGCCAGTTGAAATCGGGGCCCGCAACGCCATTGGCAGCACCCTGCCCTGTTTGCGCTGGGCGCATCCATTCTGCATTCAAAAAGGGGCCATGTCTCTTGGCCCTTCCGGTTTATAGTGAAATCCTCAACGCCGTTTGCGTAGCCCCATTACCCAAGCGCTGTAATCTTCTGGCTCGTTGAGTGAGGTGATGGTCATGCGACCATCCTCAGCTTTCATGCTGAAACTCAAGTCACCAATCGAGATGCTTGGCGCAAAAACATCGAATGACGATACCTTGGATGTTTCCAATTGACCATTAACCATCACCGCCACCTGAAAACTTGCCGAGGCTCCTGTCAACCCCATAAACGTCACTGCCACGGAAACCGTTCGTGGCTGTCCTGGATTGAGGATCACCGCTTTCAGCGGGATTTCCTGGTACGTGGTCGGCATTCCTACTCCGATCAGCTTTTCATCTAACCTCTCAGAACAGATGAAACCGGATTCATCGACCATCGCATAGATCTTGTTGAATGTGCTGCCGATGGCGATCAAGTCAAACTTCTGCCCTGCGCTCGAAATAAATGTTCCGGCAATGGACAGTTGGTCCTGAGGCGTAAGTTTTATATCCGGGGTCAGGGGACTGGCATCAATGATCTCAATTTGCTTTTCGGTGCGATACACCTTCGTCCCTTCAGTCAATGAGACGTAGTACACGGACCTCGCGTTCATTGTTCACGAGACTGAAAGCTGCGTCCTCTTTTGCAAACTCATCTCGGAACCATGTCATTTCTGTGTTTGGAAATCCGTAGTACTGCAAGACCAGGTCGAAGATTTTTCTATCGTTGATTTCACCGATAATTCGCTCGGCAGATGCGGTTCGGGCCAGCACGATCTCGCTTGTAGTTTGAAGACCCAGTTCTGCGTAATAGTCCGCGAAAATTGTTTTGTCCATCTTTCTCCCTTTCAGTTTTGTTCGGCTTCAAATACGGCTTTAGCGAGCTGCTCCAATATGCCACGTTCATGCGCTCGAAAGAATGCACGCCTGAATCGCTCAAAATCAGGCTGCTTCATATCATCCTCTTCCAGCAAATCAAGTCGACCTGCAATTTCTGATTTTTTGCTGAAGCTGAGTCGATAGAAACGCAGACCCACATCTCTAAGCTGGTTCATCTCAAATCCCTTCACAGGTAGAGCGCCAACTCCATCCGACTGGAGGATGGTTTGACCATTTTTAGGTCTCTGACCGGCATTCTCTATAGCAATAGGCGATGGATGCCATTCTTCAAGCGGAATTTCGTGCTTCCAAATGTCCTTGCCTTTAATCTGTTTAGCACGAAACCCACCTGGTGCTGTTTGCCAGACCCGAACATGCGCCTTCAATTTTAGAAGGCGTGCATTTTCCACACCATCCACGCACAATTCCAAGAGGTTATAACCAGGCTCCCAGCCAGGCTCATTTTTTTCTGGGTGAACCGCGCTCGCTGTTAAACGCAAGTAGTCCACCTCTCGATTTATTCGATTCGTATGCACATGACCAAACATCTGGATCTGAGCTACGTCATTGAGATGATCTGCAAGTTCTTGCGACTGACGAATCCAAGTTAGATCGTGGTGAGCCATCACCAAATTCACCACACCAGTTTCCCTAGGAATCTGGAAGCTGGCCGAATCGACAAAGAGGCTACCCCGTACATCATGGCTACTGGATACGAACGTTGTATTTATCCCCCAGAGTCTGAGTAAAGATCCGTCATTTAAAACGACGTCCCTCTTTGCGCGAGTTCGTTCTGGAGGCAGTAAGTCACAGAAGAATTGAAACGCGAATGCATTGAAATTGTCGAGGCTCTCATAAAGCAGCTTTGCAGCATCCGGATCTCTCAATTGTTCGAAAATGAATTGCGTTGGATTTTCAGCAGTTTTAATATTCCGATGAATGTTCTGCACCATGTTTTTGTCGGCCTGCGTCCTAACGACGTCGTGATTTCCAGGGCAGACGAAAACTTTGTCTAAACTCCCCCCGCATGCTTCGCACAATTCGCCAAGCCAATCCGTGGCAAAAGCAAATTCATCGGGATGGCCTGCAAATGCAATATCACCCGAAATCACGATTAGATCCGGAGGGCCCAATGTCTTGCATTGGCCAACTATGTCCCGCAATAGCTCGTTGCGAAGATGGAAGTTCGGATCTTGAGCTGTCTCAATCTCCATCTTGCGAAAATGGATATCTGAGAGGTGCAGTATCAGCAATGTAGACCCCAGTTGCCCGAGCATACTGCCTAGCCTCTCTCCACCTCAGGAATAAAGGCACGATAGTTGCAAATTGGCAGTTAAAGTAGGTAATGAGCGTTCTTCTTCGAGAATTTTAGCGTGTGCGCCCTCGACTTTGCGAGACTGTCGAATTATTCTGAAGTCTGGCCCGATGGGGGTGCGGCGTAAACCTTGGACTGGTTAAGTGACAATCCCAAGGCTTGCCCGATATTCCATGGGGCTAAGCCAACCCAAGGATATCTTGATCCTCTTCTCTTCTCGTTGTACCAGCGGATATAGGCGTCTACAGTCTGGATGAATTGGTCAACAGATACACCCTGCCGGTTCCGAGGATAGAACAGCTCTGTCTTCGTTTGCAAAAGGAATCGTGTTTGTTGGCTAAATTGAAGGAACTTCCCGTGAGGGTTTGCCGAAGTGGGCAGCGGGCGCAGTCCAAGCGCTCTGTGTAAATTTTCTCTGGGTGCAGGTCTAACTGCCAAGCGTCGTGTCAACACCAACTAAATCAAGACTTCAGTTAAGGCATGCAAAAGAATGGTCGGAATCAGGCATTGCCTATCATTCCCAAGGTGCCCTGCCACAATGCCTTTCCTAGTGGCATTGGCGGAATGGACGACTCATTCGGCACCAACACTCCTGGGGGAACTAGGCCCAGCCAAGATCAAACATGTCGTTGTGAGTCGCTTCCGCTTCACAACGCAGAACCCCGGCTTAAAGCATTCTGTCACCAAGCTGATCACTCCACCTGAATTTCTAGTCAAACGAACGGTATCGAAACATCTCCAGACCTGGCTATGACCTTATGGTCACATCTCGTGTGATCAACAACTCGGTTGGCTACAGATTGGCTAGAATTTGGCTACGGTTTGGCTACAAACAAAAAAGGCCCACCTAAGTGAGCCTTAACTGTTGCGAAAACCCGCATGCTTGTTGGTTGCGCGAGAAGGATTTGAACCTCCGACCTTTGGGTTATGAGCCCAACGAGCTACCAGACTGCTCCATCGCGCGGTAAGCTAGTAGTATACCTTATTCTGCAGCGATTGCGTCAGCTTCTGCAGCAGAAGTTTCAGGGCGATCCACCAATTCAACCAATGCCATGGGCGCATTGTCACCAACGCGGAAGCCCATCTTCAGAATACGTGTGTAACCACCAGGACGTGTCTTGAAACGGGGTCCCAGGTCATTGAACAACTTGGTCACGCTGTCACGGTCACGCAGGCGGTCAAACGCCAGACGGCGGTTGGCTACAGTTGCTTCCTTGGCCAGGGTGATCATGGGTTCAACCACGCGGCGCAATTCCTTGGCCTTGGGCACAGTGGTCTTGATGACTTCGTGCTCGATGAGCGAGTTCATCATGTTGCGCAGCATCGCGAGGCGGTGCGATGTGGTGCGATTGAGTTTGCGTAGTCCGTATCCGTGGCGCATGGTAATTTCCTTCAGTTATGTTGGGCAGCCGTATCAGGTACTGCCCTAGGCGCGTTACCCCGGGAGGGGCAGATTTAATTAAAAGTTGCTAGCAAAAGCGCTAGTTAACGCTCTTGGCGAAAACTTAGCGTTTTTCCAGTGCAGCGGGCGGCCAGCTTTCGAGCTTCATGCCCAAAGTCAAACCGCGGGAAGCCAACACTTCCTTGATTTCATTGAGCGACTTGCGACCCAGATTAGGGGTCTTGAGCAACTCATTTTCGGTACGCTGAATCAGGTCACCGATGTAGTAGATGTTCTCGGCCTTCAGGCAGTTGGCAGAACGAACTGTCAACTCCAACTCGTCCACTGGACGCAGCAGGATAGGATCGAACTGCGTATTGCCACGCGGGGCAGGCGCATCGAATGCAGCCAACTCGCTACCTTCGAGCTGTGCAAATACAGCCAACTGCTCGACCAGAATCTTGGCCGATGCGCGCACTGCGTCTTCAGCAGACACGGCGCCGTTGGTTTCGATCTCAACCACCAGCTTGTCCAGATCG
This sequence comes from Rhodoferax sp. GW822-FHT02A01, assembly GCF_038784515.1. Classification (NCBI taxonomy): domain Bacteria; kingdom Pseudomonadati; phylum Pseudomonadota; class Betaproteobacteria; order Burkholderiales; family Comamonadaceae; genus Rhodoferax; species Rhodoferax sp. GW822-FHT02A01. Next base: position 2,088,827 of record NZ_CP152376.1, on the reverse strand, counting down.
GTACGTTGTTCGACGCGAGCGCTTTCCACGGTATAGCTGACACGCTTGACCGGAGAGAACGACGCATCCAGCACGATACGGCCGATGGACTTGTTGGGTTCGTCAGCATGACGGCGCATGGTTCCAGGCACGTAGCCACGACCCTTTTCAACCTTGATCTGCATGTCCAGTTTGCCGCCATGCGACAGATTGGCAATGACATGACCGGGGTTGATGATTTCCACGTCATGAGGAGTCTGGATATCGGCCGCAGTCACAACACCTTCGGAGTCCTTACGCAGGCTCAGTGTCACTTCTTCGCGGTTGTGCAGCTTGAACACCACACCCTTGAGGTTCAACAGGATGTTGACCACGTCTTCCTGGACGCCATCAATGGAGGAGTACTCGTGGAGCACGCCAGCGATGGTGACTTCGGTTGCTGCAAATCCGGGCATGGACGACAGCAACACGCGACGCAGCGCATTGCCCAAGGTGTGACCGTAACCACGCTCAAAGGGCTCCAGGGCCACCTTGGCACGGTTCGTACCGAGCTGTTCTACGCTAATGGATTTTGGTTTCAGCAAACTGTTTTGCATGCAGACTTCCTCTCAATACCCCCGACTCGTTACATCGGTAAGGCTGGTGAAGCACCCTGACTAAAGTGCCCTTCAGTCAGGGAACGAATTCAAATACTCAGACGAATTAACGTGAGTACAACTCAACGATCAGGGATTCGTTGATGTCAGCACCGAACTGGTCACGATCGGGCACGGCCTTGAAGGTACCTTCAGCCTTGTCAGCATTCACGTCCACCCAGGCAGGCATGCCAACTTGTGCAGCCAATTGCAGGGCTTCCACCACACGGTTTTGCTTCTTGGACTTTTCACGCAGAGCGATCACGTCACCAGCCTTGACCATGTAGGAAGGAATGTTCACGGAGTTGCCGTTCACGGTAATGGCCTTGTGGGACACCAGCTGACGCGCTTCGGCGCGAGTGGAGCCAAAGCCCATGCGGTACACCACATTGTCCAGACGCGATTCCAGCAGGAACAGCAGATTGGCACCGGTGTTGCCGCGACGGCGATCAGCTTCTTCAAAATAGCGGCGGAACTGACGCTCCAGCACGCCATACATGCGCTTGACCTTCTGCTTCTCACGCAGTTGCAGACCGTAGTCAGACGTACGGGCACCAGAAGTGCGACCGTGCTGACCAGGCTTGGAATCGAATTTGGCCTTGTCGCCGATGGAGCGTCGTGCGCTCTTCAGGAACAGGTCGGTGCCTTCACGGCGGGAGAGTTTGGCCTTGGGGCCTAGGTAACGTGCCACTTGAACTTCCTTTTATGTCATCTTCCGCACAGAAATGCGGGAGCCACCATCAAGAGATGGTGGCGGTGGGCTTGTGAATAATTAGATGCGACGACGCTTCTGTGGGCGGCAGCCGTTGTGCGGCACCGGTGTCACGTCAGCAATCATGTTGATGCGAATGCCCAATGCGGCCAAAGCACGCACAGAGGACTCACGTCCAGGACCAGGTCCCTTGATTTCAACGTCAAGGTTCTTGATGCCCTGCTCAAGTGCTGCACGTCCAGCCACTTCGGAAGCAACCTGTGCTGCAAACGGAGTGGACTTGCGAGAGCCCTTGAAGCCTTGGCCACCCGACGATGCCCAGGACAACGCATTGCCTTGGCGATCGGTGATGGTGATGATGGTGTTGTTGAACGAAGCGTGCACGTGAGCGATACCGTCAGCAACGTTCTTGCGGACTTTCTTGCGAACGCGCTGTGCTGCGTTATTGGAGGGAGCTTTTGCCATAGTGGTTTCTCAATCCCGATTATTTCTTCAAAGACGCAGCGGCCTTACGCGGGCCTTTGCGGGTACGTGCGTTGGTACGCGTGCGCTGACCACGCATGGGCAGACCGCGACGATGGCGGAATCCACGGTAGCAACCAATGTCCATCAAACGCTTGATGTTCATGGTTGTTTCACGACGCAGGTCACCTTCGATGGTGAACTGAGCGATTTGATCGCGAATTTTTTCCAAATCCGCGTCGGTCAAGTCCTTGACCTTCTTGGAATATGCGATGCCACAAGCTTCGCAAATTTTGCGTGCGCGGGTGCGACCAATTCCGAAGATAGCCGTCAGGCCAATTTCAGAATGCTGTTGCGGCGGAATATTGATGCCAGCGATACGTGCCATTTTCGTCCTCTAAAACTCTTGCAATTAACCCTGACGCTGCTTGTGGCGTGGATCTGTACAGATCACGCGCACAACGCCCTTGCGTCGGATAATTTTGCAGTTACGGCAAATTTTCTTGACCGAAGCCGAAACTTTCATATTTCTCTCCTAAAAACCTTCGCCATGTTCCGACTTTGAATCGCGCGGAACCTGCGATATTACTTTGCTCTGAAGATGATGCGTGCACGGGTTAAATCGTACGGCGTCATCTCAACTGTTACCTTGTCACCGGGCAGTATCCGTATGTAATGCATTCGCATTTTTCCGGATATGTGCCCCAGCACCACATGGCCATTTTCCAATTTCACACGGAAGGTGGCGTTTGGTAGGTTTTCGACCACCTCGCCCTGCATCTGTATGACATCGTCCTTTGCCATCTACCACCCCACACTGCCCTAAGAAGACTTGAAATTCGCCTTCTTCAACAGTGATTCATATTGCTGGGACATCAAGTAGTTCTGCACTTGGGCCATGAAGTCCATGGTGACCACCACAATAATCAGTAGCGACGTTCCACCGAAGTAAAACGGCACGTTGTATTTCAATATCAAGAACTCGGGCAACAAGCACACGAAGGTGATGTAGACCGCACCTGCCAAAGTCAGGCGCAACAAGATCTTGTCAATGTACTTTGCAGTCTGGTCACCCGGGCGAATGCCTGGAATGAACGCGCCGCTCTTCTTCAGGTTGTCTGCAGTTTCACGGCTGTTGAAAACCAGCGCCGTATAGAAGAAGCAGAAAAACACGATCGCAGCGGCATACAGCATCACATACACGGGCTGGCCTGGGCTCAGTGTGCTGGAGATATCCTTCAGCCAGCGCATGGAGTCACCAGTACTGAACCAGTTTGCCACCGTCGCCGGCAACAAGATGATGCTGGAAGCAAAGATGGGAGGAATCACACCTGCCATATTCAGCTTCAGAGGCAGATGGGAAGACTGTCCACCGTAGACCTTGTTGCCAACCTGCCTGCGGGCATAGTTGACCAGTATCTTGCGTTGACCGCGTTCCACAAACACCACGAAATACGTTACCAGCGCAACCAATACCACGATCAGCAGCGACACGATGATGCTCATCGCACCAGTGCGCACCAGCTCGAGCAGACCGCCAATGGCATTGGGCAAACCTGCCGCGATACCGCCGAAGATCAAGATCGATATACCGTTGCCCAGACCACGCTCGGTGATCTGCTCACCCAGCCACATCAGGAACATCGTTCCTGCCGTCAAGGTAACCACCGTAGTCAGACGGAAACCGAATCCCGGGGCGATCACCAGACCTGCAGAAGACTCCAGCGCAACTGCAATACCCAGAGACTGGAACAACGCCAGACCCAACGTGCCGTAACGCGTGAACTGCGTAATCTTGCGACGACCTGCTTCGCCTTCCTTTTTCAGCGCCTCAAACGAGGGCAGCACATAGGTCAGCAGCTGCATGATGATGGATGCCGAGATGTACGGCATGATCCCCAATGCAAAGATCGTGAAGCGAGACAACGCACCACCGGAGAACATATTGAACAAACTCAATATGCCACCCTGCTGCCCTTTGAAGAGCTGCTGCAACTGCGATGGATCGATACCAGGCACAGGAATGTGCGCTCCGGTACGGTACACCACCAGCGCAAGCAGCAAGAAGACGAGCCGGCGACGCAAGTCACCGAACTTACCTGTCTTTGCAATATCAGCTGCGCTAGTTGCCACGTGGATATCCTTCAGTCAGCAATTCAGGCAACGCTTCCGCCAGCTGCTTCAATAGCAGCCTTGGCACCAGCAGTAGCACCGATACCGGTCAGCTTGATAGCCTTGGTGATTGCGCCGGTGTTGATCACCTTCACAACCTTGGCAATCTCACCCACGGCACCAGCTTGCTTCAAGGTCAACAGATCCACTTCAGCAACGCCCAGGGCTTCCAGGGCAGTCAAAGTGATTTCCGCATTGAACTTCAGCAAATGTGACTTGAAGCCGCGCTTGGGCAAGCGACGATGCATAGGCATCTGTCCGCCTTCGAAACCAACCTTGTGGTAGCCACCGGAGCGGGACTTTTGTCCCTTGTGACCACGACCAGCCGTTTTACCCAGACCGGAGCCAATACCGCGACCAACGCGACGCTTGGCGTGTTTTGCACCCTCTGCGGGTTTGATGTCATTGAGTTCCATCATCAACCTCTTAGAGAACCTTGACCAGGTAGCTGATCTTGTTAATCATGCCGCGCACTTCAGGAGAATCCTTCAGTTCGCTGACGCTGTTGAGCTTACGCAGACCCAGGCCGCGCACGGTGGCACGGTGGGACTCTTTGGTACCAATCGGGCTACGCACCAATTGGACTTTGACGGTTTGTTGTGTAGTCATGTTTGAAATCTCCGATTACGCGAAGAGTTCTTCGACAGTCTTGCCACGCTTGGCAGCCACTTCAGCCGGTGTCGTAGACACAGACAGGGCATCCAGAGTCGCACGGACCATGTTGTAGGGATTGGTAGAACCGTGGCTCTTGGCCACGATGTCGGTGATGCCAACCACTTCGAATACGGCACGCATTGGGCCGCCTGCAATGATGCCGGTACCCTTGGGAGCCGGAGCCATCATGACGCTGGCAGCACCGTGGTGACCCATCACCTTGTGATGGATGGTGCCGTTCTTCAGGGAAACCTTCAGCATGTTGCGACGGGCTTCTTCCATGGCCTTCTGCACAGCAGCAGGAACTTCCTTGGATTTACCCTTGCCCATACCGATGCGACCATCACCGTCACCCACCACGGTCAGTGCAGCGAAGCCGAGAATACGACCACCCTTCACAACCTTGGTGACGCGGTTGATCGCGATCATCTTCTCGCGCAGACCGTCCTCAGGACCCTCGGCCTTACCTTGCATTTTTGCTTGAACTTTAGCCATTTGTGTATTCCGATCTGCTTAGAACTGCAAGCCAGCCGCACGTGCGGCATCAGCCAACGCCTTGACACGGCCGTGGTACGCAAAACCTGCGCGGTCGAATGCAACCTTCTCGATACCAGCAGCCTTGGCCTTCTCAGCCACACGCTTGCCAATGATCTCTGCTGCTGCGACGTTTCCGCCCTTGCCAGTAGCACCCAATGCCTTGCGCACTTCGGCTTCTGCCGTGGAAGCAGAAGCGATCACCTTGCCACCGTCGCCAGAGATAACGCTGGCGTAGATGTGCAGGTTGGTACGGTTCACGGTCAAACGGGCAACACCTTGTGTAGCGATACGGATACGCGTCTGACGGGCTCTGCGAAGACGCTGCTCTTTTTTGGTCAACATGATGCAGCTCCTTATTTCTTCTTGGTTTCTTTGATCGTGATCTTCTCGTCCGCATAACGGATGCCCTTGCCCTTGTAAGGCTCGGGAGGACGAACAGAACGGATCTCAGCAGCAATCTGGCCAACGCGCTGACGGTCAGCGCCCTTGATCAGGATTTCTGTAGGTGTGGGGGTGGCCACCGAAATGCCGGCAGGCATGTCAATGTTCACGGGGTGCGAATAACCCACAGCCAGGTTCAACTTGGCGCCTGTAGCCTGGGCCTTATAACCCACGCCGATCAGGCTCAGCTTCTTTTCGAAGCCTTTGGTCACGCCGACCACCATGTTGTTCACCAGCTGACGCATGGTGCCAGCCATGGCATCTGCTTCGCGGGATTCGTTAGCAGGGGCAAAGCTCAGCTTGCCTGCGTTATTGGCCACATTCACCAGGGTGTTCAGTGTCAATTGCAGAGCGCCACCAGTGCCTTTGACACTGATCTGGCCTGCATTGATGGACACATCCACACCTGCGGGAATGGTGACGGGAAGTTTGCCTACACGGGACATCTTAAATACTCCTCAATGTGGCTTAGGCGACGTAGCACAGCACTTCGCCACCGACACCGGAAGCGCGCGCCTTGCGATCAGTCATCACACCCTTGGGTGTTGTCACGATAGCCACACCCAATCCGTTCTGGACTTGGGGGATAGCATCGCTGCCACGGTAAACGCGCAGGCCGGGACGACTCACACGCTCAATGCGCTCGATCACAGGGCGACCGGCGTAATACTTCAGTGCGATTTGGAGTTCAGACTTTCCACCTTCGGTAGAAACCTTGAATCCGTCGATATAGCCTTCGTCTTGCAGCACTTGGGCAATCGCAATCTTCACTTTGGAAGAGGGCACGGACACTGTCGTCTTTGCCACCATTTGCGCATTGCGGATGCGTGTCAACAGGTCGGCGATGGGATCACTCATACTCATATTGGATTCTCCTGTCGCTTACCAGCTGGCCTTGACGATGCCAGGGATCTCACCGGCAAAAGCCATTTCACGAATCTTTGCGCGTGCCAGACCGAAGTGCTGGAACGTGCCACGGGGACGACCGGTGATGGAGCAACGGTTGCGTTGGCGTGTGGGGTTTGCGTTGCGGGGCAACTTTTGCAGACCCAGACGGGCTGCAGCACGCTCTTCGTCAGAACGCTTTGCGTCACCAGCAATTGCCTTCAGTTCCGCATATTTCTTAGCGTACTTGGCAGCCAACTTGTCGCGTTTGAGCTCGCGCTCGATTAAAGCCATTTTAGCCACAGGTCACCTCAGTTCTTGAACGGGAAACGGAAAGCTGCGAGCAGTGCCTTGCACTCTTCGTCAGTCTTGGCCGTCGTGGTGATGCTGATATTGAGGCCGCGCAAGGCATCCACCTTGTCATATTCAATCTCAGGGAAAATGATCTGCTCTTTGACGCCGATGTTGTAGTTACCGCGACCGTCGAAAGCACGACCAGAGATACCACGGAAGTCACGTACACGGGGCAGAGCCACGGTAACGAAACGATCCAGGAATTCATACATTTGCACGCCACGCAGGGTCACCATGCAACCAATGGCCTGGCCTTCGCGGATCTTGAAACCGGCGATAGCTTTCTTGGACTTGGTTACCACGGGCTTCTGGCCAGCGATCTTGGTCAGGTCGCCCACGGCGTTGTCCATGACCTTCTTGTCGGCGACCGCTTCGCTCACACCCATGTTCAGGGTGATCTTGGTCAGGCGAGGCACTTGCATGGGCGACTTGTAGCCAAACTTGGCTGTCAGCTCAGGCGCTACTTTTTCGCGATAGTGTTGTTGAAGACGTGCCATGCTTATGCCACCTTGATTTCTTCGCCGCTGGACTTGTAAACGCGAACGCGCTTTCCATCCGCCAGCACCTTGATACCAACACGGTCCGCCTTGCCGGTAGCCGCATTGAAGATGGCTACGTTGGATTGGTGGATAGGCATGGTCTTCTCAACGATGCCGCCGGTTGTGCCTTTCATCGGATTGGGCTTGGTGTGCTTCTTCACCAGGTTGATGCCCTCTACGATGACGTGAGAGTCATCCTTGCGCAGGCTGATCTTGCCGCGCTTGCCCTTATCGCGACCTGCGATAACGATGACTTCGTCGCCTTTGCGAATCTTGTTCATGGCGGGTCCTTACAAAACTTCAGGAGCCAGGGACACGATCTTCATGAACTTCTCGGTACGCAATTCACGCGTAACCGGTCCGAAGATGCGGGTGCCGATGGGCTCCAGCTTGGCGTTGAGCAACACTGCTGCGTTGCCGTCGAATTTCACCAAAGAACCGTCGCCACGGCGGATGCCCTTGGCCGTACGAACCACCACAGCGCTGTAGACCTCGCCTTTTTTGACGCGGCCGCGCGGAGCAGCTTCTTTGATGCTAACTTTGATGATGTCGCCAACACTTGCATAGCGACGCTTAGAACCACCCAGCACTTTGATGCACAGGACGGACTTAGCGCCGGTGTTGTCGGCAACTTCCAATCGAGATTCAGTTTGGATCATTTCAAATATTCCCAACTTGCACCTGAATCAACATCTGCCTCATGGCAAACCATCTCATCAAGTCAGTCTTGGGCCCGCTGTCCGCCGCTCAAACCACTCAAGCGACCTTCATTTGGGCAGAACCTTCATACTTTTTCAAGCGAAGCCCACAATTATGCCCACGCTTTTCTGGGCGGTCAACAACTTTTTTCAGGGGACTTGCAAATAGTGGCGCGCCAACTGGATGAAATCGTCCAGTTTGGGGTCCATTCCCGCTTCTTCCTGCAGTATTTGGGCCACGCGCGGCGCCAGTTCTGCCGCCAGCCTGGCGTCCAGGAAGAGCATGCGGCAACGGCGGGCCAGCACATCTTCCACCGTGACGGCGTATTCGTGGCGCGCGGCAAAACGCACCATGGCTTCTGTCAGCCCCGCGGCAAGAACGACGCCAGCCCCCGGCAAAGCCTCCACCAGGTTTTTTTCGCTTCCGTACGAGTGCCCGCCCTCTGCCTGGCTGACCGAGACCGGGGTGAATTCCGACCCGAATTGCGCCCCGACCAGGCGTAAATCCGTGGTCTGACCTTCCGGACGTGCGGGCAACAAGTGCTTTTCTGCACATTTTTTAAGCACATCCTCCGCCATGGCGCGGTAGGTAGTCCATTTGCCGCCGGTGACGGTCACCAGCCCGCTGCGGCTGACAATCACGGTGTGCTCCCGGCTGATGGCTTTGGTGCTTTCGCCGTCCTCATCCTGGGGTTTGACCAAGGGACGCAACCCGACCCAGATGCTCTTGATATCCTTTCGCGTAGGTGCACGCTTCAGGTAGCGGGCCGACTCCTTCAAAATGAACTCCACCTCTTCCGCAAATGGCTGCGGTTCGCGCGCCAGATCATGGCGCGGCGTATCGGTAGTGCCCAGAATGACCTTGCCCAACCACGGCACGGCAAACAACACCCGTCCATCCGAGGTTTTGGGCACCATCAGTGCCGAATTCGAATCCAGGAAGTCCCGGTCCACCACGATGTGCACGCCCTGGCTGGGTGCCACCATGGGCTTGACCGCACGACCACCGCCCGCGCTGTGCGCGGCGCTGTCCATCTCGCGCAGAGAGTCCACCCAGACGCCTGTGGCATTGACCACGCAGCGCGCCTGAACCTGGTACTCCGCACCGCTGAAGGTGTCCTGTGCCACCAGGCCAGAAATCTTCCCCTCCTTATAGAGAAGCTCCTTGACGCCACAGTAGTTGACCAGCAGGGCCCCCTTGGACGCTGCCGTGCGCGCCAGGGCCAAAGCCAGCCGCGCATCGTTGAACTGGCCATCCCAGTACAGAACGCCGCCTTTAAGACCCGCGGTGCGGACCGTGGGCAGTGCCTTGGCAGTGGCGAGCGCACCCAAAAAGCGGGTCTTCCCAAGCCCTGCCTTGCCAGCCAGCACGTCGTACATGGTGAGTCCGGCACCATAGAAAGGCGCTTCCCACCACCGATAGGACGGCACCACAAAGGCCAGCGGCTGCGCCAGGTGCGGCGCGTTGTGCAGCAGCGTGGTGCGCTCGTGCAAGGCTTCGCGCACCAGCGAAATATTGCCCTGGGCCAGATACCGCACCCCACCGTGCACCAGCTTGGTTGCCCGTGATGAGGTTCCCTTGGCAAAGTCGTGCGACTCCAGCACCACCACCTTGAACCCACGCGCCGCTGCGTCCAGTGCCACGCCCAGGCCGGTGGCACCGCCCCCCACAACTGCCAGGTCGTACACCACATCCTCTGCCAGACGTGCCATCAGCTCAGCGCGGTGGGTCAAAAGAGGTGACTGGGGAGTTAGCATGCGTGTTCTTTGAAAGTGGCAGATCTGCCCCGATTATCACGAAAGGAATGCCATGTCTTACCTGCTGGCCCTGGACCAGGGCACATCCAGTTCGCGCAGCATTGTTTTCGATACACGCGGCACGATCCAGGCCATGGTGCAGATGGAATTGCCGCAGATCTACCCCCAACCCGGCTGGGTGGAGCACGATGCCAACACGATTTGGCAGATGCAACGGGCCACCGCCTGCCAGGCCCTGGAGAAAGCGGGCATCACCGCCGCGCAGGTCCACGCCATCGGCATTACCAACCAGCGCGAGACCACCGTGGTCTGGGACCGCAAGACTGGCACCCCGATTCACCACGCCATCGTCTGGCAAGACCGCAGGACAGAGCCGCTTTGCGCCGAGCTGCGCGCCCAAGGTTGGGCGGACCCCATCCGCAGCAAGACGGGCCTGCTGTTGGACGCCTACTTTTCGGGCACCAAGCTCAAGTGGCTGCTGGACAACATACCCGGCGCGCGTGCCCGGGCCGCCAACGGGGAATTGGCCTTCGGAACCGTGGACAGCTGGCTGATCTGGAACCTGACCGAAGGACGGGTCCATGCCACCGACGTGAGCAATGCCTCACGCACCATGCTGTTTAACGTACATACCAACCAGTGGGACACCGAGCTGCTGGCCGCACTGGATATTCCAGTCAGCCTGATGCCTTCGGTTCAACCCAGCGCCTCCCACTTTGGTGAGGCGAGCCCCTCCCAACTGGGTCGCGCCATCCCCATAGGCGGTGTTGCCGGAGACCAGCAGAGCGCGCTGTTCGGTCAGGCCTGCTTTCGCGCCGGCATGACCAAGAACACCTATGGCACCGGCTGCTTCATGCTGATGCACACCGGCACGGCCTTTCAAACCTCGGGCAACGGGTTGATCGCCACCAGCGCTGCCCAAACCACAGCGGCACCGGAATTCGCCCTGGAAGGCAGCGTATTCGTGGGTGGCGCCGTCGTGCAATGGCTACGTGATGGCCTGCACGCCATAGACCACAGCGCACAGGTGCAAGCCTTGGCAGAGAGCGTGCCCGACTCCGGCGGCGTGATGGTGGTGCCCGCCTTTACCGGCCTGGGCGCTCCATACTGGAAGCCCGATGCGCGCGGCTCCATCACCGGGTTAAGCCGGGGCAGCACGCTGGCACATATTGCGCGTGCCGCGCTGGAGAGCATCGCCTTCCAGAGTGCTGCCCTGCTGCAAGCCATGGCACGCGACGCCGCCAGCGCAGGCAGTGCACCCGTATCCGAACTGCGCGTGGACGGCGGTGCCTGCGTCAACAACCTGCTGATGCAATTCCAGGCGGATCTGCTGGGCATTGCCGTGGTGCGCCCCGTCGTGACGGAAACCACAGCACTTGGCGCGGCCTATTTGGCTGGCCTCACCACAGGTGTGTACCAGGGCACGGAAGAACTCAGTGCCCTGTGGCGCGCCGAGCGCCGGTTCGAGCCCACCATGTCCCGTGCGCAGGTGCAAGAACACATGCAACGCTGGGAGCACGCGGTGCACCAAACCATTTTGTAAAACCATTCCCTTTCCACAAGACGATCTGTATGACACAAACCATTGCATTCATAGGCGGCGGCAACATGGCCAGCGCCATCATCGGCGGCCTCATCAAACAGGGCATGACCGCCAGCGACATCCTGGTGGTGGAACCTTATGAAGAAGCACGCACCAAGCTCAAGGAGCTGTTCGGCATAGATGCACTGAGCGCACCCGGCCCCGAACTGGCACGTGCCGGCCTGATCGTGTGGGCCGTCAAACCCCAGACCTTCAAGGACGCCGCTCTGCAAACCAAGGCGTACACCGCCAACGCCTTGCACCTGAGCGTGGCCGCGGGGATTCGCAGCGACAGCGTCGCCGCCTGGCTGGGCAATGAACGCATCATCCGCTGCATGCCCAATACCCCGGCGCTAATCGGCAAAGGCATCACTGCGCTGTATCCGCGCGCCGGGGTCAACGCTGCTGATCGCCAATGGGCGGGGGAAGTGATTGCCACCACGGGCCAGTTCCTCTGGCTGGAGCGTGAAGAGCAGCTCGATGCGGTGACCGCCATCTCGGGCTCCGGCCCGGCCTATATGTTCTATTTCATGGAAGCCATGACCGCTGCCGGGGCAGAAATGGGCTTACCTGCAGAGCAGGCCTACCAATTGGCCGTGGCCACCTTCATCGGCGCGGGCGAGCTGGCGCGGGCATCCACCGAGTCTCCCGAGGTGCTGCGCCAGCGCGTCACTTCCAAAGGAGGCACCACCTATGCAGCCATCACCTCCATGGACGAAAGCGGCGTGAAGGCGCTGTTTGCCAAGGCGCTGCATGCAGCCCGCAACCGCGCCAAGGAAATGGGCGACGAATTCGGCAGCGCTGCCTAGGTTTGTCACACAGGATTCACTCGGAAGGGTGAAGCTGCAACCGCGGCATGTGCCGTGGTTCAGCCCAAAGTGAGTACCTATGAACGACCAGACCATTCTTGACGCGGAAGTTGCGGTGGACGAAGAATTTGAAACCATCGGCGACTACCACCGCATAGCCGCCCACCACTTCACCGTGGCAGCAAAACACCACCTGGCGGCTGCCGATGCCGATGACGAAGGCGACGATGAAGCCAGTGCCCGCCACACCCTGTTGGCCTATCGCCACCAGCTCAATGGCGTGCAAGCCGCCGAAATCGCCACGATGGAAAGCGACACCCTCGAAGACGCGTTCGACGTCCCCGCTGAAGAACTCTAAGACTGGCGCGCCACCGCCTGCCAATAGTCGGGCATGGCGTAATGGTCCTTGAGGAATTCGATCCATAGCCGTACCCGCAGCGGCATGTGCTTGCGCTGCGGGAACACGGCGTAGATGCCATTGGGTGGTGCCGTAAATTCCTCCAATACAGCCACCAATTTGCCTGCTGCGACTTCTGCCTCCACTTCCCAGGTGCTGCGCCAGGCAATGCCATAGCCGGCCAGGCACCAGTCATGTAGCACCTGCCCGTCCGAGCAGTCCAAGGGGCCTGCAGGCTTGAGATAGTTCACCTCACCGCCCGGCATCTGGAAAGCCCAGCCACGCGTTTGCGAGGCGTCGCTGGACAGCGTCAGGCAGTGGAAGCGCGGCAGATCCGCGGGTGAACGGGGCACACCATGGCGCGCCAGATAGTCGGGCGTGGCCACACACAGCCGCCGGTTATCCGCCATACGCACGCTCACCAGTGAAGAGTCCGGCATGTCGCCCACGCGCACGGCACAGTCAAAGCCCTCGCCTGCAATATCTATCACCCGGTCGCTCAGGTTGAGCGAGATGGTGACTTCCGGGTGGCGCTCGTAGAAACGGGGAATGAGCGGCGCCACATGGCGCCGGCCAAAACCCGCCGGCGCCGTGATGCGCAAATGGCCACTGGCCTTGACCCCGCCGGCACTGACGCTGGCTTCGGCGTTGGCCAGGTCCGACAGCAGCCGCTGGCAGTCCTCCAGAAAGGCGCTGCCCTCGTGCGTGAGCGTGATGCGGCGCGTGGTGCGCACCATGAGCTTCACACCCAGTCGCTCTTCCAGCGCGTCCATGCGCCGCCCGATGATGGCCGGGGCCACTCCCTCCACGTGGGCAGCGGCGGTCAGGCTGCCGCGCGCCACCACCGCCACAAAGGACTCCATCTGCTTGAGTTTGTCCTGTGACATGGCTACTCGGGCAACAGGATGCCGTCAGCGCGCATGGCGGCAATGTCCGATTCGGAATAGCCCAAGCCCAGCAGCAGTTCGCTGCCGTGCTCGTCCAACTTGGGCGGGTCCAGGCGCAACCCCAGACGTTCACCATCCAGCTTGAGCGGCAGCAACGGCACCTGCGTCTGGCGCCCGTCGGGCAGGGTCATGGGCGCCAGGCCGCCGGTCTGCTGCAGGTGCGGGTCCTCAAACAGATGCTGCGGGTCGGTGATGGGGGCGAACGGCAGGCCATTCTGTTCAAACACGGCTGCCAGTTCCGCGGCAGTGTGGTGTGCCAGACGCTCGCGCAGCAGGGGTATCAGCCAGGCGCGCGCCAGTACCCGGTCGTTGTTGGTGGTCAGGCGCGTGTCGGCATGCAGGTCGTCAAAGCCGAAGCCCTTGCAGAACACCGCCCATTGTGTGTCGCCCACCACCGCCAAGAAGATCTGCTCCTGGTTGCGCACGCTGAACACGTCGTAGATGCCCCAGGGCGATATCTTCTGCGGCATAGGGTCGGGCGCCTTGCCGGTGATGGCGAACTGCATCATGTGCTGGGCCACCAAGAACACATTGTTCTCAAACAGCGCGGACTCCACTTCCTGCCCCTTGCCGGTGTGCTGGCGCTGCATCAGCGCGGCCATGGCACCGATGGCGCCAAACATGCCGCCCATGATGTCGTTCACGCTGCTGCCCGCGCGCAAGGGGTCGCCGGGGCGCCCGGTCATGTAGGCCAGCCCGCCCATCATCTGCACCACTTCGTCCAGCGCGGTGCGGTGGTCGTAGGGGCCGGGCAGGAAGCCCTTGTGGCTGACGTAGATGAGGCGCGCGTCCAACTTGCTCAGGGTGGCATAGTCCAGGCCCAGTTTTTGCATCGTGCTGGCCTTGAAGTTTTCGCTGACGATGTCGGCGGTGGCAATCAGGCGCAGCACCACCTCCCGGCCCTTGGCACTCTGCAAATCAATGGCCAGGCTCTTCTTGTTGCGGTTGAATAGAGGGTAGAAGCCCGCGCCACTGCCCAGCAGCTTGCGGGTGCTGTCACCGCCCAGGGGCTCGACCTTGATGACCTCGGCCCCCAGGTCTGCCAGCACCATGCCACAGGTGGGGCCCATCACCATGTGGGTGAACTCGACCACGCGGATACCGGCCAGTGGAAGGGGTTTGCTGGGAGTGGTCATGTGCTACTACCTTCTTTTTTGTCACGAATAGATTGATATTTTTCCATATAGTGAATGGATAAGTATCGAATACAGTAGGGCAATCGGTTCAATCTCTCGGTTTTATTTTTCAACAGGGCATTCCATGGCAACCTCCTCCAGCACTCCCCGCACCCAGGTCCATCGCCTGCAGGTGGCAACCAATCTGCACCAGTTCATTGAATCCAAGGTACTGCCCGGAACGGGCGTTACGCCGGAGGCTTTCTGGAAGGGCTTTGACGCCATCGTGGCCGATCTGGCGCCCAAGAACATTGCGCTGCTGGCCGAGCGCGACCGCCTGCAAACCGAGCTGGACGCCTGGCACAAGGCCAACCCCGGCCCCATCACCAACATGCCGGCCTACAAGGCTTTCTTGGAAAAGATCGGCTACCTGGTGGAGCAACCCAAGAAGGTCAAGATCACCACATCCAACGTAGACAGCGAACTCTCCAAACAGGCCGGCCCGCAGCTGGTGGTGCCCATCACCAACGCCCGCTACGCACTCAACGCCGCCAACGCACGCTGGGGCAGCCTGTATGACGCGCTGTATGGCACCGATGTGATCAGCGAAGACAAAGGCTGCGAGAAAGTCGGCCCCAAGGGTTACAACCCCAAGCGCGGCAAGAAGGTCATCGAATACGCACGCCACGTGCTGGACCGCACCGCACCCCTCAAGAAGGGCTCGCATGTGGGCTCCACCGGCTACCGCATCAAGGACGGTCACCTGGTGGTCTCTCTGGCCGAAGGCGGCACGTCCAAGCTCAAGGACAACGACCAGTTGGTCGGCTTCCAGGGCGATGCCAAGAACCCCTCTTCCATTCTGCTGGCGCACAACGGCCTGCATCTGGACTTGCGTCTAGACCGCACTACGGTCATCGGCAAGTCCGACGCAGCCGGCGTGAGTGACCTGGTGCTGGAAGCCGCACTCAGCACCATCCTGGACCTGGAAGACTCCGTGGCCGTGGTCGATGCCGACGACAAGGTGCAGGCCTATGGCAACTGGCTGGGCATTCTGCAAGGCACGCTGGTGGAGTCGTTTGAAAAAGGCGGCAAGGTGCTCACCCGCGGCCTCAACGCCGACCGCATCTACACCGCGCCTAACGGCAAGAAAAAGGTCACCCTGCACGGCCGCTCGCTGATGTTCGTGCGCAATGTGGGCCACCTGATGACCAACCCGGCCATCCTCTACACCGCAGCAGACGGCAGCACCCGCGAAATCCCCGAGGGCATTCTGGACGCCATGGTGACCACCACCATCGCCCTGCACGACCTGCAGCGCACCAAGAAAGACGCCATCCGCAACTCGCGCAAGGGCTCGGTCTACATCGTCAAACCCAAGATGCACGGCCCCGCCGAAGTGGCCTTTGCCGACGAGCTGTTTGGCCGCGTGGAAAAAGTGCTGGGTCTGCCCAAGAGCACCGTCAAGCTGGGCATCATGGACGAAGAGCGCCGCACCAGCGTGAACCTGAGGGCCTGCATTGCCGCAGCCCAAAGCCGCGTAGCCTTTATCAACACCGGCTTCCTGGACCGCACCGGCGACGAGATGCACACCGCCATGCAGGCCGGCCCCATGATCCGCAAGGGCGACATGAAGACCAGCGCCTGGATCAGCTCCTACGAGCGCAACAACGTGCTGGTGGGCCTGTCCTGCGGCCTGCGCGGACGGGCACAGATCGGCAAGGGCATGTGGGCCATGCCCGACCTGATGAAGGCCATGCTGGAGCAGAAGATTGCCCACCCCAAGGCCGGTGCCAACACCGCCTGGGTGCCCAGCCCCACCGGCGCCACGCTGCATGCGCTGCACTACCACCAGGTGCTGGTGAGCGACGTGCAAAAGGGCCTGGAAAAGATCAACGCCAACAAGGAACGCGACACCTTGCTCAATGGCCTGCTGACCATCCCCGTAGCGGCCGCCCCCAACTGGACCGACGCCGAGAAGCAGCAGGAGCTGGACAACAATGCCCAAGGCATTCTGGGTTACGTGGTGCGCTGGGTGGACCAGGGCGTGGGCTGCTCCAAGGTGCCCGACATCCACAACATCGGCCTCATGGAAGACCGTGCCACGCTGCGCATCAGCAGCCAGCACATGGCCAACTGGCTGCACCACGGCGTGGTCAGCAAAGCCCAGATCACCGAGACCTTCGAGCGCATGGCCGCCGTGGTGGACAAACAGAACGCCGGTGACCCGCTGTACCAGAACATGGCTGGCAACTTTGGCACCAGCATGGCCTACAAGGCCGCCACCGACCTGGTGTTCAAGGGCCTGGAGCAGCCCAGCGGTTATACCGAACCGCTGCTGCACGCCTGGCGGTTGAAGGTGAAGGCGGCTGCGTAAGCCTCAGGCGGTAACCAGCCGACGCACCGCGCGGATGTCATCCGGGCCGGTGCGGCAGCAGCCGCCAATCAGCCGTGCGCCCTTGGCTTGCCAGCGGTGGGCTTGCTCTGCGTAGGCTGCGGCCTGTGGGCTGACGCCGGCCCAGACCTTTCCCTCGGCGTCGTAGTGTTCGCCGGAGTTGGGATAGGCCAGCACCGGCTTGCTGGTGTGGGCCTTGGCCTGTTCCACTAGGCTGGCAACATACTCCGGCGCGGTGCAATTCACGCCGATAGCCACGATTTGCGGATAGGCCTCCAGCGCGGCCACACAGTCGGCCAAGCGCTCACCCTGCGCGTTGTGCTCACCGTCTTTGCAGGCAAAGCTGATCCAGGCCACCGTGTCTGGCTGCTCGGCCAGCACATCGGCAATGGCCAGGGCTTCGTCCAGGCACGGAATGGTTTCACAGGCCAGCAGGTCGGCACCCGAGGCGGCCAGCACCTGCAGACGCTCGCGGTGGAAGTTGGCCAGTGCGGCACGGTCCAGGCCGTAGTTGCCACGGTATTCCGAACCGTCTGCCAGCATGGCGCCATAGGGGCCAACGGACGCCGCCACCAAAGGGCGGATGCGACCGACGCGGTTGGCGGGCTCGGCCCAGAAGGCATCGCGTGCCTCCTGGGCCAGCTTGACGGAAAGGCGCATCAGGTCGGCCGCCTGCGCACGGCTCATGCCACGGCGGGTAAAGGCCTCAAAGGTGGCCTGGTAGCTGGCCGTGGTGGCCACGTCGGCACCGGCCAGAAAATAGTCTGCGTGCACGGCGCGAATGAGCTCGGGCTGCTCGATCAGCAGCTTGGCGGACCAGAGCGGATCATTCAGGTTGGCGCCACGGCGTTCCAGCTCGGTAGCCAGTGCGCCGTCCAGCACCATGAGACGGTCGTTTGCGAGAAAGATTTCAATGGGGTTCAACATGCTTGCATTCATTCAAAAACTGGCGGTCAGGTTATCCAAAGCGCATGCATGACGGCTGCAATATGCGCCCCTGAGCCGCGGGCGGGAAGCGCGCAAACGCATAAAGCGGCGGGCTGCGGGCGCCAACGGCTCAATACAGCTTGTGGCGTTTCTCGAACAGGTGCACGCCCGCAGTGATGGTCAGGGTCATGCCCCCATACACCACGCCGGCCAGCACCAGCGCATCGGTTGTGTAGGACTCGTTGGACAGGCGCCGGGCGATGCCGGTGAGGTCAAACACCGTGATGGTGCTGACCAGGGCCGTAGCCTTGAGCAGGGAGACGGCTTCATTGCCCAAGGCCGGGGCTGCAATGCGCAGGGCCTGGGGCAAGACGATGCGCCGCAGCATGTCCAGGCGCCCCATGCCATAGGCCGCAGCCGCCTCCAGCTGACCGTGGGGAATGGCCAGGATGGCGGCGCGCATGTCCTCTGCCATGTAGGCGGCAATATTGAGCGTCAGGGCGATAAGGCCGCAATAGAAGGCGTCTTCAAACAGCACCCAGAAGGGCGATGCACGGACCCATTCGAACTGGCTGAGTCCGTAGTACAGCAGGAACATCTGCACCAGCAGCGGGGTTCCACGAAACGCAGCGCCATAGCCTCGCACCATTCTGCGCACCCAGGGGCCGCCTTGGGTTGCGCCCAATGCCAGCCCCAGCGCCAGCAACAACCCCACCACGGACGACACGGTCCACAGCTCCAGCGTGATGACCAAGCCATCCCACAGTTCGGCGCTGTTGTCGCGCAACACGGCGAGATAGTCGGATAAGAGTGCTTCCATGGGCTAGCGCAGATAGGGACGCTGCGCCCGGCGTTCCAGGGTGGAGACCAGCGGTTCCGTCAGGGCCAGGAGCACAAAGTACATCACGGCCGCAGTGAGCAGAAACAGAAAAGGTTCATGGGACGCCTGCGCCGCCATATTGGATTTCTTCAACAAGTCTTCCAGCCCGACGACGGAAACCAGCGAGGTGTCCTTGAGCAAGGACTGCCACAGATTGCCCAGGCTTGGCAGGGCGATGCGCCAGGCTTGCGGCAAGCGCACCAGGAAAAATGTCTGCACCGGGGTCAGGCCCAGGGAACGCGCTGCCTCCAGTTGCCCGCGCTCCAGCGCCACGAAGCTGCCGCGAAACACTTCGGACGCATACGCGCCCAGCACCAATGCCAGTGACACCACGCCAGCAAAAAATGGGCTGATATCCAGGGCGCCATCCCAATAGGTGTTGATGGCGTTGGACAGGCCAAAGTAACAGACCAGCACGACCAGAAACTCAGGCACGCCACGCAACACGCCAGCCAATACCGCCACCGGGCGGCGCAGCCAGGCATGGCGGCTGAGCTGGCATGCCGCAAACACCAGCCCCAACAGCAGCCCGCACACCAGGGACGTGCAGGCCAGTTGCACTGTCATCAGCGCACCTTGCAGCAACTGGCCTGCATAGGCCTGCAAAACATCCATCACACCTCCAGGGGAGCGTCGTCACAGCCCGCAGGCCGTGACGACGACCCAATTACTTGACCGTGGGGGCAATGCTAAAGGGGAATACCTTTTTGTTCTCTGCCGCAAACGTGCCGTCGGTCAGCACCTTCTTGATGGCAGCATTCAGACGCGCCTTCAACGGGTCGCCCTTGCGCACGGCAATGCCGGTGCCTTCGCCGAACATTTCCACGTCATTCAGCGGCTGGCCGGCAAAGTCAAATCCCTTGGCCTTGCCGGTCTTGACCAGCCACTCATACGCCACGGTGGTGTCGGTCAGCGTGGTTGCGATGCGACCAGCCTCCAGGTCCAGCCAGATGGCATCCTGGTTGGGATAGGACTTGGTGGAAATACCGGACTTGCCCTTGGGCAGACGCTTCTTGAGGTATGTCTCGTGGTTGGAGCCGCTGTACACGCCCACGGTCTTGCCGCGCAAGGTGGCAGGATCTTCGCTGATGCCGGAGCCTGTCTTGGCTACGTATTGCACAGGAGCCAGGGTGAAGAGGTCGGTAAAGTCCACCACCTTCTTGCGCTCGTCGGTGATGGACATCTGTGCCAACACCGCATCGATCTTCTTGGCCTTGAGCGCCGGAATCAGGGCATCGAAGTCCATGGTCACGTATTCGCACTTGGCCTGGATCTGTTTGCAGATCACATTGCCGAGCTCGATTTCCATGCCCTTGAGTTGGCCCGAAGCATCCTTGTATTCAAACGGGGGGTAATCCGACAGGGTGCCTATGCGCACCACATCTTGTGCATAGGCCACGCCTGCGGCCATCAACAAACCACCCAGCAAACTCTTCAAAATCTGACGCTTCAATTTCAATTCCTCCAGATACGGCTGCAACAGCAGCCTCAACCAACCCGATCAAGGGCAACCATCAAGCACGCACAACCCGTCCAAACGCCTATAGGCAGCATGAAGTTGCATATAGACAGCAGTCAGAACGGACTCGCCTAGCTTGACCAAAATTGCGCTTTTGAGGCGCAAAGGAAGCTCAAGTTTCCTAAAAAGAAACGCCGCGGAGCCGCGTTGTTGGTCTGCTTTTTGCAGAAAACCCGCGCCAAATGACCGATAGACGCCGAATGACGTCGCAATCGCCAGTTGCCTACAATGAAACGATGGAAACCACCTTGGACCCGTTCGACCGGAAGATTCTGGAGTTTGTACAACGCGACTGTCAGGTCAACGCGGAAGTAATTGCCGAGGCGGTAGGGCTTTCGGCCTCCGCAGTACAGCGTCGGCTGCGCCGCTTGCGTACCGACAAGGTCATCACCGCCGAAGTCGCCGTCGTTGACCCGCGCTCCTTGGGTCCGCACATGCAGTTCATTGCCGGCATTGAGCTCAAGGACAACTACGAGGCCTTGCCCCGCATCCGTGCCTGGGTCCAAAAAGAACCCGAGGTGCAACAGCTCTTTTACGTGACAGGCGCGGTGGACTTGGTCATGGTCATCCTCAGCAAAAGTGTCAAGGAATACGACGCACTGTCCGCCCGGCTAATGGCGGAGGTACCGCAGGTCATCCGCATGACCACCAACGTGGTGATCGACGCGATGAAGTTCGACATGTACGTACCCGTCAGCGATTGAGGCCCCAAAAAACCGGGCAGCCAACTTGCGTGTCTAGCCCTTGCCCTGCTCGCCAAACGCGAGCTTGTGCAGCTCCACCAGACTCATCAGGGCGGTCACCACCTCGGGCTTGAAGCCCATGCGCTTCTGCCCTTCGTTGTAGCCGTTGAGCACCAGGCCCTGGATGTACTCCACGCAGTCGCGGTGGCCCCAGAATTTTTCGATGGCCAGTGCCACACGTACGTGACGCTCCGCAACTATGGCCAGATTCCAGTCCACACGGGCCTGCAACGGGCGCTCGTGCATAGCCATGGGACGGGTGTCCAATTCCTCGTCCTCCCACTGAAGAGTAGGAAAGCCGACTTCCGGCTTCGGTGATTTTCTGTGTATGGACACCAACGCACTCCGACAAATTGGTCAATTTATGCCCCGCACTCTACCCCAAGCCGTGCAGAATGCCCCGAAACACACTTTGACAGACAGCAAGAGTCTCTGGTTTACTGCCGCCGCATGCAAACACCGCACCTTTTGATCAATCCCCATGCCGGTGGAGGCAGAGCACGCGCGCTGATTCCGGCCCTGCAGGCCTGGGCCGCCGCACAAGCCACTCCTGCCACCGTCAAGGTGGCCGATACCGTGCCACAAGCCCTGGACTGGCTGCGCGCTCTTCCGCGGGGCGCCACCGTGGCGTTGGTAGGCGGCGACGGCACCATCAACCAGTTGCTGCCGGCGTTTCTCTCCAATGACTTGACCCTGGGCCTGATCCCACGCGGCAGCGGCAACGACGTGGCCCGCGCACTGGGGATTGCCGGCCTTTCCTGGCAGGCTGCGTTGCAACTGATCGAATCGACTCCGCCGCGCGCCATGGACGTGGGCTGGATGCGCACACCCACAGAAGAGCGCCCATTTCTTTCCAGCTTGACCGTAGGTTTTGACTCAGCGGTAGGCTTCAAGGCCTTGCATGGCCCGCGCTGGCTGCGCGGCTTGCCACGCTACCTGTTGGCCACCTTGCGTGAGTTGTCTGCGCTGCAGACGTGGGACATGCGGGTCACCCTCGATGGCGAGGACCTGCACAGCGGCACCACCCTGTTTGCATCGACCCTGAACACGCCCAGCTATGGCAGTGGCATGCCCGCGGTCCCCCATGCGCGGATCGACGATGGCAAGCTGGACGTGCTGATTGCCGGACGGTTCAACGTGCCACAAACCCTTGTCATGCTGCCGCGCCTGCTGCTGGGGCGCCATTTGAACCATCCGCGCGTTCTCAATCGCTCCTTCCACACCATGGCCGTTGCATCCGATCAACCACTGCCACTGGCAACGGACGGTGAATACGTCGGCGAATCGTCCACACTGTCAGTGAGAGTAGCGCCCGCCGCCTTGCGCGTGGTGCGCAGTAACGGCTCAAGGAATCAACGATAGGTCACCAGGATGGCGTCCCACTCCCCCCGTTTTTTGAGATTTGCCACCGCAGCGTCAAATTGCGTGACGCTGACGGGTGTGAGCTTGCTCATCGCGCAACGGGTTTCAAATTTGTCGGCGACCATTCTGTTGCTCACAAAAGCGTTGAGCTCTGGCTTCTTCAATAGCTGATAGTCCAGAAACAATTGCTCTGAAATGAAGTAGTCCACCCGGTTGGCCATGAATCGGGCCAAGTTGGTGACTTCGTTCTCGGCATCATCGCGTGCCAGCAGGCCGGACTGGAACTGTGTTTGAAGTTCCGGGTACACATAGCCAAGTACCGTACCCACTTTGCCGCGGGTCAGGTCTTGCAGGCTGCGAAGCTTCTGCCCCCCCTTGTTCCTCACCAGCAGATTGGCGGTGGACAGGAACCCGCTACTCCATTGCAACTTGTCCGGCTCCTTCAGCCAGACGGGACGGGTGTGGCACAGCACGTGCATGCTGCCGCTTTGCAGGACTTCTTCGACGCGCTTGCGCGGAATGGACTGAAAGACCGCGTCATACCCAAGCTCTCGGGCTATGGCGCTTTCCAGATCAACGAGGATTCCACCTTTTGCTCCGGGCTGGTCTGCCTGGCGCTCCGCAATCACCAGCGGCGCAGAGATGCTATGGTCCAGCACGAATCGCAACTCCGCCGCATTGGCGCTTCCGATGAACGCCAATAGCACTGCCAGCCATAGTGGCCGTCTATAAGTGCCGGGTCGCCTTGCTGAGAAAATCCGCATGTCTTTTGCTTGAAGGGAGAAAAGCTGAAGTACTGGAGGCTTTCAGGTCATTATCTCTTCGCTGTCCTTTCCTGCATGATCAAATCCTGACGGCGAAAAGCGCACAGCAGCGGCAACAGACTCATGACCAACAAAGGCACAATAGACGCATGCCCATACGTCCTCCCTTCATAGCCCCCCAGAGTTTCACCGATGCCGCTGAGGCGCTGGCCCAGGTGCGCCGCATCTATGACGCCAGCATCGAGCACCTGCGTATTGCCATGCAGCGCTTTGTTTCCGGTGACGAGCAGATGGACCACGTACGCGCCTGCTACCCCATGGTGCGCATCCACACCGACACCGTGTCGCGTGTGGGCACCTCGGACGCAGCACGTCTGAGCTTTGGCTTCGTGGCTGGGCCGGGCCGTTTTGAGACCACGCTGACCCGCCCCGACCTGTACAGCGACTACTACCTGGAACAGTTCCGCCTGCTGCTGGAAAACCACGGTGTGGAGCTGGAGGTGTGCACCAGCTCGCAGCCTATCCCCGTGCATTTCTCGTTTGCCGAACACGACCATCTGGAAGGCAACCTGTCGGCCGACCGCCGCGCGCTGATGCGCGACGTATTCGACCTGCCCGACCTGGCCGCCATGGACGACGGCATTGCCAACGGCACTTACGAACCCAAGCCCGGCGAAGCGCTGCCACTGGCCCTGTTTACCGCGCCCCGCGTGGACTATTCGCTGCACCGCCTGCGCCACTACACCGGCACCGGCCCCGAGCACTTCCAGAACTTCGTGCTGTTTACCAACTACCAGTTCTACATCGACGAGTTCATCGCCCTGGGCCGTGCCGCCATGGCCGACCCGAACAGCGAGTACGTCGCTTTTGTGGAGCCCGGCAATGTGATCACCCGGCGCGTAGGCCTGCCGGCGCAGCCCGTGGATGCCCTGGGCAAGGAGCCGCCGCGCCTGCCGCAGATGCCGGGCTACCACCTGGTGCGCGAAGACCGCGCCGGCATCACCATGGTCAACATCGGCGTGGGCCCGGCCAATGCCAAGACCATCACCGACCACATCGCCGTGCTGCGGCCCCACACCTGGATCATGCTGGGTCACTGCGCCGGCCTGCGTAACACGCAGCAACTGGGTGATTACGTGCTGGCCCACGGCTATGTGCGTGAAGACCATGTGCTGGACGAGGAGCTGCCGTTGTGGGTGCCCATCCCCGCGCTGGCGGAAATCCAGGTGGCGCTGGAGCAGGCCGTGGCCGACGTGACGCAAATCCAGGGCGCAGCACTCAAGAGCATCATGCGCACCGGCACCGTGGCCAGCACCGACAACCGCAACTGGGAACTGCTGCCCGACAACACGCCGCAGCGCCGCTTCAGCCAGAGCCGCGCCGTCGCGCTGGACATGGAGTCCGCCACCATCGCTGCCAACGGTTTCCGTTTCCGTGTGCCCTACGGCACCTTGCTGTGCGTGAGCGACAAGCCGCTGCACGGCGAGATCAAGCTGCCCGGCATGGCCAACCATTTCTACCGCGAGCGGGTGGACCAGCATTTGCGCATCGGCATCCGCGCCCTGGAGCTGCTGCGCGCGCAGGGCGTAGACCAGTTGCACAGCCGCAAGCTGCGCAGCTTTGCCGAAGTGGCGTTTCAATAAAACAGGGAAGCAGGCATGGCGGAAGACTTTTTCAGCGTCAGCCATCTGGTCAAGCGCTATGGCGATACCGAGGTGGTGCGCGACCTGTCGTTCTCGATTGCACCGGGCGAGTGTCTGGGCGTGATCGGCCCCAACGGCGCAGGAAAAACCACCACCATCCGCATGTGTCTGGGCCTGACCGCTCCGGACAGCGGCACCATCCACGCACTCGGCCTGCAGATGCCGCGGGACGCATTGGCCATCAAGCAGCAGCTTGGTGTGGTCACGCAGATGGACACGCTGGACCCGGACTTCAGCTGCGCCGAAAACTTGCTGGTCTATGGCCGCTACTTCGGCTTGAAGGACAAGGTCATCAAGGAACGCATTCCCTCACTGCTGGACTTTGCTTCGCTCAGCCACAAGGAAGGCGCCAAGCCGGGCGAGCTGTCGGGCGGCATGAAGCGCCGCCTCTCGCTGGCGCGCGCGCTGGTCAACAACCCCAAGCTATTGCTGCTGGACGAGCCCACCACCGGGCTGGACCCGCAGGCACGCCATCTGATGTGGGAGCGCCTGCAATTGCTGCTGCAACAAGGCAAGTCGATTCTGCTCACCACCCATTTCATGGACGAGGCCGAACGCCTGTGCTCGCGCCTGCTGGTGCTGGACCATGGCAAGAAGATTGCCGAGGGCACACCACGTGACCTGATTGCAGCGCATCTGGAGCCCGATGTGGTGGAAGTGTTTGGCAATGGCGCGCTGGCGCTGGTGGACAGCCCCATGCGCGGGCTCGCGGCACGCGTGGAGGTCAGCGGCGAGACGGTGTTCTTCTACACCCACAACGCCCACGACCTGTTGCAGGCATTGGGTGCCCATCCCCAGCTGCGCACACTGCACCGTCCTGCCAATCTGGAGGACCTTTTTCTCAAACTGACCGGGCGTCAAATCCGGGAGGACGCATGACTGGTATGTGGCGCGCCCCAAGAATCACACTGCGCTTCTGGCCGGTGTTCCTGCGCAACCTGCTGGTCTGGCGCAAGCTCGCCATCCCCAGCCTGGTAGGCAATATTGCCGAGCCGCTGATGTGGCTGGTGGCGTTTGGCTACGGCATGGGTGCGCTGGTGGGCAAGATCACAGTGCACACGCCCGAGGGCGAGGTGGCCGTGCCCTACATCCTGTTTCTGGCCAGCGGCTCCATCTGCATGAGCGCCATGCAGGCGGCATCGTTCGAGGCGCTGTACTCGGCCTTCTCGCGCATGCATGTGCAAAAGACCTGGGACGGCATCATGAATGCGCCGGTGGGGTTGGACGACATCGTGTTTGCCGAAATGCTGTGGGCCGCCTTCAAGGCGCTGTTCACAGTCACCGCCATCATCGGCGTGATGCTGGCGCTGGGCATCACCCACTCGCCCAAGCTGCTGCTGGCCTGGCCGATTTTGTTTGGAGTCGGGGTAACCTTCAGCTGCATGGCGCTGGTGTTCAACGCCATGGCCAAGGGCTATGACTTCTTCACCTATTACTTCACCCTGTTCCTCACCCCGGTGATGTTCCTGAGCGGCGTGTTCTTCCCGCTAGAGCAACTACCGCAGACCGTGCGCCTGGTCGCCGACTGGCTGCCATTGGCCAGCGCCGTGGCCCTGGTGCGCCCGCTTTTCATGGACCAGTGGCCGCAGGAAGCGGCGCGCCATGTGCTGGTGCTGGCCGCGTATGCGGGTGTATCGTTCTGGATTGCCCTGGCACTGACCCGCAAGCGTTTCGCCAAATAAATTGCAAACTCCGCGTCAGGCGGCTGGGGCATGATGTGGTCATAACAAATCGAACATCGATTCGGAGACTGCATGAGATTGGCGTTGATGTCGGATATCCACGGCAACATCCAGGCGCTGGAGGCCTGCTTGCTGCACGCGCGCGCCCAAAAGGCGCAACGCTTTGCCTTTCTGGGCGATCTGGTGGGCTATGGTGCCAACCCCGCCGAAGTGGTGGACCGTGTGATGCTGCTCACCGAAGAAGGCGCCACCGTACTCAAGGGCAACCATGACGAGATGGCGGTCACCCCGCCCACGGATGTGAAGCACGTGGGCAGCAGTACCGCCGCCTGGACCCACCTGCAGCTCAGCCCGCTGCAGCGGGCCTGGCTCAACGCCCTGCCTTTGAGCGCCCAGCTCGACAAGATTCTGCTGGTGCATGCCAGTGCCGACGGCCCCGAGCTGTGGCGCTATGTGTACGACGAGCGCGCCGCCACCGCCAGCCTGGATGCCGCAGCCGACTGGCCCGGTGTGCGCTATGTGTTCGGTGGCCATGTTCACGAACAAAGCCTGTACTACCGCGGCTCCACCGCCGGTCTGATGAAGTTCATCCCTCAGCCCGGCGTGGCCGTGCCGGTGCCGCCCCACCGCCAGTGGCTGAGCACGGTGGGCTCGGTCGGTCAGCCGCGCGATGGCAAGACCGAAGCCATGTACGCCCTGATCGATACCGAGCGCTGGCAGCTCACTTTCCATCGGGTGGGGTACGACTACCAGGCGGCAGCCAGCGCCATCCGCGCCGCAGGCCTACCGGAATTCTTTGCGGAGCGACTGGAGAAGGGCCGATGAAACTGCTGCAGCCTGGCGCTGAACTGGACGGCTTCACCATAGAAGACTGCATCCACTCGGGCGGCATGGCCCATATCTACAAGGTGCACTACAGCGACAACCGGCCCGGCCCCGGCTTTGACATGGCCATGAAGATCCCGCGCATGACAGCGGGCGACGGCGCTGAAAACATCGTGAGCTTCGAGGTCGAGAGCCAGATCATGCAGGTGCTCACCGGCAGCCACGTGCCACGCTTTGTGGCCGCCGGAGACCTCAGCCGCGTGCCCTACCTGGTTATGGAGTACGTACACGGCCGCACGCTGCAGCACTGGCTGGACTCCGAAATGCCGCCCTCGATCGGTCAGATCATCCACCTGGGGCTGGCGATGGCGCACGCCGTGCATGCCTTGCACCAGCAGAACACAGTGCACCTGGACCTCAAGCCGGCCAATGTGCTGATCCGGGAAGACGATAGTGCGGTGCTGCTGGACTTTGGCCTTTCGTGCCATGCGCACTATCCCGACCTGCTGGCTGAGCAGTTGCGCAAGGCCGTTGGCTCACCTGCGTGGATCGCGCCCGAGCAAGTGGTGGGCGTACGCGGCGATCCGCGCAGCGACATCTTTGCCATCGGCGTCATGCTCTATCAGCTGTGCACCGGCGAATTGCCTTTTGGCGAACCGCAGACGGCTGCGGGCATACGCCAGCGCCTGTGGATGGACCCAACCCCGCCCCGCAAACTCAATCCGGAAATCCCGCCGTGGTTGCAGGAAGTGGTGATGCGCTGCCTGGAGCCCGAGGCGGCCCTGCGCTATCCATCCGGCGCGCACCTGGCCTTTGACCTGACCAACCCCGAGCAGATCCGCGTGACCGAGCGCGGCAAGAACATCAGGGGCACATCGTTTCGCACCCATTTCAAGCGCTGGATCAAGGCTGCGGGCATGCACTACCAGCCCAGCCCGGTGCCCTCGCAGCAGATCAACGAAGTACCCATCGTCATGGTCGCGGTGCCACACAACGATGTGACCGACGCCACGCTGTACTCCCTGCGCCAGGCGGTGGCCCGCTCACTGGGTACCCGCCCGGGCGCACGCCTGGCTTGCGTGACGGTGATCTCGCCCAACCAGACCAGTGCATCGGATGAGCGCAAGAGCGAAACCAATGTGCAGCGGCGCTACCTCACCAACCTGCGCCAATGGGCCCAGCCGCTGGACCAACCGGACCAGCAAATTTCGTTTCATGTGCTGGAGTCCAGCGACGTGGCCCAGGCCCTGCTGGACTATGCACGCGGCAACAACGTCAGCGTCATCGTCATGGGCGCGGCCACGCATGGCCTGAAAACCCAGCGCTTTGTGGCCACGGTGCCGATCAAGGTCGCCATGGATGCGCCCTGCACCATCATCCTGGTCAAGCAGGCGCTGCCGTTCGAGCATCTGGGCAGCACACCGGCAGAGCGCAGTGCGTCTGCCGGCGGCTATTCGGATTCGGACGCTGACCGGTTTTCCTGAAGCTGTCGCCGCCGATTCACACCTGGTTTTGCGATGCGCGGACCATGCGGTTTCTGCGGCTGCAAGACCACGACGGCGGTCCGACATCGCGCCATCATGGTTTCCGTGCAACTGCGACAATGGTCCGATGACCCACGCCTTTGAAACTCTAACACCCGACTTGGTACTGGACGCGCTGGATAGCGTGGGGCTGCGCGGTGACGGGCGTCTGACGGCACTGTCGTCCTACGAAAACCGCGTCTACCAGGTGCAGCTGGAGGACGGAACCTCGGTGGTGGCCAAGTTCTATCGGCCCGAACGCTGGAGCGACCCGCAGATTCTGGAAGAGCACGCTTTTGCCGCGGAACTGATGGCGTTTGAAGTCCCCGCCATCGGCCCGCTGGTGCTGAACGGCCAGACCCTGCACCATTTTGGCGGCTTTGCGTTCAGCGTCAGCCCGCGCCGCGGCGGTCGCCCACCCGAGCTGGACGACGGCGAGGTGCTGGAGTGGATTGGCCGCTTTCTGGCGCGCATCCACACCGTGGGCGCGCGCAAGCCCTTTGTGGCACGCCCGGCCCTGAATGTGCAGACCTTTGCCGAAGAACCCATGCAGTGGCTGCTGGCGCACGACATGGTGCCGCTGGATGTGCAATCCGCCTGGACACGGGGTGTGGAGAAGGCCATTGCCATGGTCCGCCAGCACGACACCCTGAATGCCGACGCCAAGCGCAGCGACATCCGGGTGCTGCGCCTGCATGGCGACTGCCACCCCGGCAATATCTTGTGGACTCCCGCCGACGCCGCGCCCGACCTGGGCCCGGGGCCGCACTTTGTCGATCTGGACGACGCGCGCACCGGCCCGGCGGTGCAGGATTTCTGGATGCTGCTCAGCGGCGACCGGCAGCAACGCACGCGACAACTGGGCGCGCTGGTCGATGGCTACGAGCAGTTCCGCGAATTCGACCGGGCCGAACTGGCATTGATCGAGCCATTACGCACGCTGCGCCTGGTCCACTACAGCGCCTGGCTGGCGCGGCGCTGGACCGACCCCACCTTTCCGGCCAATTTCCCGTGGTTCGGCAGCAGCGACTACTGGCAGGGCCAGGTGCAGATGCTGGAAGAACAACTCGAAGCCATGGAAGATCCGCCGCTGGTGGTGTAGGGTCGCGCCATGCAGACGCTCAACATCATCGGTGCCGGGCGCGTGGGCCAGACCTTGGGCCGGCTGTGGCAGGCCAGCGGCGCCTTTGCGGTGCAGGATGTGCTCACCACCAACGCAGCCAGCGCACGGGCCGCGTGCGATTTCATAGGCGCCGGTACGCCCAAACCCGACCTGCGTGCCATGCAGCACGCCGATGTCTGGATGCTGGCCGTGCCCGATGCGCACATCACCCAGGTCACGCAAACGCTGTCCGAGGCAGTCGCCCTGTCTGCTTCACCAACCGGAGTGACGCCTACCATTGCCTTCCATTGCAGTGGTGCGCAGTCCTCTGACAGTCTGGCGGTACTTGCTGCGCTGGGCTGGCAGACTGCCAGCGCGCATTGCATCCTGAGCTTTGCGTCTGCGGAAGTGGCAGCCCGGCAATTTGCCGGAACAGCCTGCGCGCTCGAAGGCAATCCGTCTGCCATTGCCCTGCTGCGTGCGGCGTTTGAAGGCATCCAGGCGCACTGCTTTGAAGTGGCCAGCCAGGACAAGGTGCTCTACCACGCCGCCGCGGTGTTTGCCACCAACTTCCTGCCGGTGCTGCAGTCGGTCGCCGAAGACGCTTGGCGCGCCACAGGGGTACCGCAGGAGCTGCTGCCCCATCTGCGCGCTACGCTGTTGTCCAACGCAGTGGCCAACATCACCCGCATGGGGCCAGCGCAGGCCCTGACCGGTCCGGCAGCGCGGGGCGATGTGCAAGCCATCGCACGACAGGCCGCCGTGGTCAGTCAATGGGATGCGCAGGCCGGCGCCGCCTATGAGGCCCTGAGTGCCTTGGCGTTGCGTATCGCAAAGGTCAGGACCGAGGCCGAGCCCACGAAGGCCAGCACCCACTGAGCCGGGCCGTTCTCGGCAAAGTCCAGCTGATCGGTGGTCAGCACGTACACCGCAAACGCCACCAGCATGGCCAGCAGACGCATGGCCCAGTGGGTGGGTGCATGCCAGCGCTGCGGCACCGTGGTCAGCAACACGCCCCCCAGCAAACCAGACAGCAGCCCCAGGCTGATGCCCACGGCCACGTCACCCGGCCAGTGCGCGCCTACGGCAATGCGCGACAAGGCGGTGCCACAGGCCAGCATCAAGATCCACCAGTGGCGTTTCCGCTGCGCCGGTGTGAGCGCAAAGTAGATCGCCGTGGCCACTGCAAAGGCGGTGGTGGTGTGACCGGAGGGCATGGAAACGTTGTGCAGCACCTCCCCCACGATGCGTATCTGCGCTTCGTCGATCTCGGCTGCCGGGCGCGGGCTGACCAGGAGACTTTTGCCAGCGCGCGCAAAGGCGGTGGCAAACGGAGCAGCGCAGATCCAGGCCCACATCAGGCGCGGCGCGGCCAGCAGCAAGGGCGCAGTCAGGCCCAGAATGCCCCAGCCATTGCCCATCAGCGAAAACCCGGTCCATACCGAAGCCGCCACCGGTGCGCACAAGTGGTTGATGAAGAGAAACATGCCCGGTTCCCACACATGCAGCCACAACGGTGCGGACACGACAAGAATCAGCAGTGGCAGCAGCCACAGGCGCGCTGAAAAAATATGAAAGGGCAATGTGCGCATGAAGTTTGTGTAAATGCCAGCCCTAGGGCAGAGACGCCGCGCCTGCCGCCTTTTGCGCGGCAGCCGATTGGAGCCGCGGCTCGGGGGCACCTGACCAGCCGCTGCAGGCATAGAAATCAAAATGGGCCAGGTCATACCCCAGCCGCTGGACGTTGAGCCGGTCCAGTATTGTGCATTGGGCGAAGCCGTGCGCGCCCAGTGGCGTTTCATAAGGCAACTGCGACCAATCCACAAGCAAGGCGCTGCCACCCGGCGCCAGCTTGCCCGCCCACAGGTCAAACTGGTCAAAGCGGTCTTCCAGCACGTGTACCTTGAGCGGGCGCGCATACCAGCCGATGCGGCTGGCCAGCGTCCAGTTCTGCACGGCCACGGCGTCCAGGGCGTGCTGCGCTGCCAGTTGCCGTGCGCGCTCGCCAGCCTGATCCCAACCATGCAAGTCGGCAAACGGGTTGGGCGCGTCGGTGGACTCGGCGCTGGCCGTCTTGCCCGCCATGAATGGCATGCCCGCACTGAGCATGATGGCGGGCAGGGCCACACAGGCCAACCCCTGCAACACCACCAGAACGCGCACCGCGTAGGCCTTGCCGCGGGCCACGCTTTGGGCCAGACCCATCCCGGCAAACG
This sequence comes from Rhodoferax sp. GW822-FHT02A01, assembly GCF_038784515.1. Lineage (NCBI taxonomy): Bacteria > Pseudomonadati > Pseudomonadota > Betaproteobacteria > Burkholderiales > Comamonadaceae > Rhodoferax > Rhodoferax sp. GW822-FHT02A01. The sequence goes on along the minus strand of NZ_CP152376.1, from coordinate 2,056,513 downwards.
GCGCAAGGGCCACCCAGGCGGGTGCCGTCCAGTGCGGCAGGCTGGTGCCACCTCCCGACAGCGCTGCCAGCACGGCGAAGGGAATGAGGAAGAACAGCACCAGCAAACGCTCTGCGGGAGCCACACCACGCAGACCCGAGGCGCCCCAGCACAGCAAGGGGCCGAACGCCAACAGCTGCACCAGCACAAAGCGCAGCACATGCAGGCCGCGCCAATCGCCGCCCGCGCCATGCTGGGTCTGGTAGGCAAACGACACCCAGTGGTTCTGCAGGTTCCAGACCAGCACCGGGCTCACCATCGCCAGTGCCAGCAGCGTGGCCACCCACAGCCAGGGCTTGCGCAGCAGCGCCAGTCCGTGCCCGTGCAGCAGACACAGCGCCACGGCCGCGGCGCTGAAGATGGCGGTGTACTTGCTCAGGCCCGCCAGCCCCAGCAGCGCCCCCAGCAGCAGCCATTGCGCGGGACTGTCCGCGTGCCGGGGCTCCAGCAGCCGCAGGGTTTGCAGCATGAGTGCTGCCGACAAGAACATCAGCAAGGTGTCGGGCAGCAGGCCAATGCCCAGGATGTGCATCAGCGGCGCCAGCAGCAGCGCCACCAGACTCCACCAGGCCGCCTGCAGCTGCAGTGCAGACTGTGCGCACAAGCGCAGCGCCAGCCGGTAAACCAGCAGCATGGTGCCCAGCCAGAGCAGGCCGGGGATGAGCCGCAGCAACACCGTTGGCGCATCCAGTGCGACCAATGGCCACTGCACCCAACCCACCAGCGGCGGATGGTCAAAGTAGCTCAGTGCCGGGTGTACGGCATAGAGAGCGTAGTGGGCCTCGTCTACCGAGAGTCCCAGGTTGGCGCCCAGCAGCGCGTGCAGAACAAATACCAGTGCCAGCCATGACCGCGCAGGTGCTGCAAGCGCAATGGGAGTTTGCATATTCGATTTATTCAGGCGCAAGGCGGCAGGTCCGTTCATACAATGTCTGCAGTCTAAACCGCGCGCGTCAACGCTTTGGCCGCCCAAGCATTACATCAAGGATAACCATGCCGACCTACCACGTAGAACTGTTTGAAGGCCGCAGCGTCGAACAAAAGCGCAAGCTGGCCGAAGAGATCACCCGCGTCACGGTAGAGGTGCTGGGCACCGCGCCGGAGGCCGTGGAAATCATCTTCACCGACGTCAAGCGCGAGAACTGGGCCACAGGCGGCAAGCTCTGGTCCGAACCGCGAAGTTAACCCACCCAACAACCGGGAGTACACTGAACCCATGTGTCAATTGCTAGGGATGAACAGCAGACTGCCCGCCAGTCTGACGCTCAGTTTCACCGGTTTCTCGCAGCGCGGTGGCTGCACCGACCACCACTCCGACGGCTGGGGCATCGCCTTCTTCGAGAGCGAGGGGCAAAACCCGGGTCGCGCTGCCCGCCACTTTGTGGACAAGGAAAGTGCGGCCACTTCCCCCATCGCGCAAATGCTGCGCAGCTACCCGATCAAGAGCCACAACGTGGTGGCCCATGTGCGCAAGGCCACGGTGGGCGGCGTCACACTGGAAAACTGCCACCCGTTTGTGCGTGAGCTTTGGGGCCGTTACTGGTTCTTTGCCCACAACGGCGACCTGAAGGACTTCAACCCGCCCCTGCACGGCAATTTCAAACCCGTGGGCAACACTGACAGCGAACTGGCCTTTTGCTGGCTGATGCAGGAGCTCAACAAGTCCCACGCCAGCGTGCCCACCGTCGAAGAATTGAGCCACACCTTGCGCGACTTGGCACCACGCATCGCCAAGCATGGCACCTTCAACTTCCTGCTCAGCAACGGCCAGGCCCTGTGGGCGCATGCCAGCACCAAGCTGCATTACGTGCTGCGCCAGTATCCATTCAGCGAGGTGAAGCTCAAGGACGAGGATGTCAGCGTAGACCTGTCCGAGCTCAATGGCCCGGATGACCGCCTGGCCATCGTGGTGACCGAGCCGCTCACCACCAACGAGCATTGGGTGGCAATGCAGCCCGGAGAATTGCGCGCGTTTTGCGACGGGGCACTGCTGGTTTGACCATTTAGCGCAGCGCCTCCTCCAGCGCGTCCATGAACATGGCCGGCACATCAAAACCGGTCTGGTCGGTGATTTCCTGAAAGCAGGTCGGGCTGGTGACGTTGATTTCGGTGAGGCTGTCGCCGATCACATCCAGCCCCACCAGCAGCAATCCACGCGCCGCAAGAATGGGTCCCAGGGCTTCTGCAATGGCACGATCGGCTTCGCTGATGGGCTGGGCCACACCCTTGCCGCCAGCAGCCAGGTTGCCGCGTACCTCGCCACCCTGTGGAATGCGCGCCAGGCAATAGGGCACGGGCTTGCCGCCAATGACCAGCACGCGCTTGTCACCATCCTTGATGGCGGGCAGGAACTTCTGCACCATGATGGTCTGCGCGCCATCGGCATTCAGCGTCTCGATGATGGCGCCCAGGTTCAGGCCATCTTCCTTGACGCGGAAGATGCCGGTGCCGCCCATGCCGTCCAGCGGCTTGAGGATGATGTCTCTGTGTTCGGCATGGAAGGCGCGCACGGCGGCCGCATCGCGGGTGACGATGGTAGGGCCTATGAACTGCGGGAACTCCATGATGGCCAGCTTTTCGGGGTGGTCACGCAGCGCACGTGGCTTGTTGAACACCTTGGCACCTTCGCGCTCGGCCTGCTCCAGCAGATGGGTGGCATAGAAGAACTCGCTGTCGAAAGGCGGGTCCTTGCGCATGACAATCGCATCGAAGCTGCGCAGGGCCACGGTCTCACTGGCCGTCACGTCAAACCAATTCTCTTTGCCGCCCGTGAGGTGGATGTTGCGCACCAGGGCCTGCACCACACTACCGCGTTGCCACACGATGTGCCGGGGCTCGGTGGCCGCCACCGTGTGACCCCGGCGTTGCGCCTCGCGCACCATGGAGAAGGTGGTGTCCTTGTAGATCTTGAAGGACTCCAGCGGATCGGCAACAAAAAGAATGTTCATACGGCTCTTGTGAAAAACGGGTTCAACGGGTTTGTGGCGCTTTCCAGTGCTGCACCGCCAGTGCCACGGCACCGGCCACCACCCCCCAGAACGCAGAGCCTACACCGGCCACGGTAACCCCGCTGAGCGTGACCAAAAAGGTGATGATGGCTGCCTCGCGATCCACATCCTTGTCGAGCGCCACACGCAAGCCACCGGCAATGCTGCCCAGCAAGGCCAGCCCGGCAATGGCCGCCACCAGTTCCTTGGGGAAGGCGGTGAGCACGCCGATGATGGTGGCACCAAACAGGCCGACCAGCACATACAAGCCGCCGCAGGAGACGGCCGCCGTATAGCGGCGCTTGGGGTCGGCGTGGGCCTCGGGCCCCATGCAGATGGCCGCGGTGATGGCACTCAGGTTGAGCGAGAACGCGCCAAAGGGCGCCAACACCAGCGTGCATAAACCAGTGAGCGTGATGGTGCGCGATATCGGGATACCGGCATCGCCTCCGTTGGCCCGCTCATCGCCGTAACCCGCAGCCTTGATGGCGGCCACACCGGGCAGGTTCTGCGACGCCATGGTGACGATGAACAAGGGTAGTGCCAGGCTGACGAAGGCCGATACCGAAAACACCGGCGTGACCCACACCGGCAGTGTCAGGCCGTACTGGATGTCGGTCTGCAGAAAGCCATGGTTGAACGCCACGAACACGATGGCCACCGCCAACGTCAACGGCACGGCGTAGCGCGGCAACAGGCGCTTGCCCACCAGATAGGTCAACAGCATCAGTACCACCAGCGGCAGGGAAGTCTGTGCCGCAGTGAAGGCCGATAGGCCGACGCGTGCCAGCACGCCCGCCAGCAAGGCGGAGGCGATGGCCACCGGGATGCGGTCCATCAGCCGCTCAAACCATCCGGTGGCGCCCGCCACCACGATGAGCGCAGCACACATCATGAAGGCGCCCACGGCATCGCCCATGTGGAAGCCTCCCGCCATGCCAGCGCTGGCCAGCACCGCCGCACCCGGCGTGCTCCAGGCCACCATCACCGGTTTGCGCCACCACAGCGAAGGCACCAACGTGCACAAGCCCATGCCCAAGCCGATGGCCCACATCCAAGAGGCCATCACCTCCGGTGTGGCACCAAATGCCTGAGCCGCCTGGAAAACGATGGCAATGGAGCTGGTAAAGCCCACTAATACGGCTACAAATCCTGCGCTGAAGGCGGAGATGCTCCAGTCCTTGAAAAACTGCATAGAAAAAGAAACTAGATTTCGATCTTGCTGCCCAGCTCCACCACGGAGTTGTTGGGCAGGTTCAGGAAGTCTGCCGCGGCACTGGCATTGCGGTGCATCTGCGCAAACAGCTTCTCGCGCCACGGAGCCATGCCTTCGCCCAGCGTGGGCACCACGGTATCGCGCGAAAGGAAGTAGCTGGTGGTCATGGCATTGACATCACAGCCACGCCCCTTGATCTGCTGCAGTGCCTTTGGAATGTCGGGGTCGTTCTTAAAGCCATAGTTGACAGTGACCTGCCAGCAGTCGTGCCCTAGCGAGTTCACTTCCAGGCGCTTGTTCATGCCAACCCAAGGGATCTCATGGCTGCGCACGGTAACAAACAGATTAGTCGTGTGCATGACTTTGTTGTGCTTGAGGTTGTGCAGCAGCGCGTTGGGCACGGTACCCGATTCCGCCGTCAGAAAAACAGCTGTACCTTCCACACGCACTGGCGGGCTTACAAACACCGCCTCCAGGAAACTGGGCAAATCAATGGCATCGGCCGCCAGCTTCTGGTTCATCAGGCGACGTCCATCCTTCCAGGTGGACATGATGACGTAGAGGCCCACGGCCATGGCCAACGGAAACCAGCCACCCTGGGCAATCTTGAGCGAGTTGGAAGCAAAGAACGAGGCGTCAATAACAAAGAAAAGCCCGGTGGAGGCAATGCACAGCCAGAGTGGGTATTTCCAGCCATAGCGCACCACGAAGAAGGTCATGACGGTGGTGATGATCATCACCAGGCTGACCGAGATGCCGTAGGCCGCGGCCAGTGCGTCGGATGAACCAAACATGACAACCGCCAGCACCACGCCAAACATGAGTGTCCAGTTGACCGCCGGAATGTAGATCTGACCGGTGTCCTTGATGGAGGTGTGAAGAATGGTCAGACGCGGCAAAAAGCCCAGTTGAATGGTCTGCTTGGTAGCCGAGTAGGCACCGGAAATCAAGGCCTGCGAAGCAATTACCGTGGCTGCCGTGGCCAGCACCACCAGCGGTATCAACGCCCACTCGGGCGCCATCAGAAAGAACGGGTTTTGTGCGGCCTCCGGATCGGCCAGCACCAAGGCACCTTGACCAAAATAGTTCAACGCAAGGGAGGGCATGACCAGACCAAACCATGCAATACGGATAGGTTGCTTGCCGAAGTGCCCCATGTCTGCGTACAGCGCTTCAGCGCCCGTCAGACACAGGAAGACAGCACCTAGGGTAATGAAGGCCAACGCATGGTGCTCCACCATGAAGCCAAAGGCGTAGGTTGGCGACAAGGCCCAAAGAACAAACGGGTTTTGCACGATCTGCACCAGCCCCATGACACCAATGGCAATGAACCAAAGCACCGTGACGGGACCAAAGAACTTGCCAATGTCACCTGTGCCACGTCGTTGCACCAGAAACAGGCCGGCCAGCACCATCAACGAGATGGGAACCACATAAGGTTTGGCCGAGGGCGTGATGATCTCCAGACCTTCGACTGCCGACAGCACGGAGATGGCCGGTGTAATGACTCCATCCCCGAAGAAAAGCGCCACACCGAATACCCCCAGAACAATCAGAATGCCGCGCACGCGCGGGGTGTCCTTTGTCGACAGCGAAGCCAGCGCCAACAGCGCCATGAGGCCACCTTCGCCATTGTTGTCGGCCCGCATGATGAGCACGACGTACTTGATGGAAACAATACCCGTAAGCGCCCAGAAGAAGAGCGACAGCACGCCCAGCACGTTGGTAGGGGTGATGGGCACGTGCCCGCTGACAAATACTTGCTTGAAGGCGTACAGCACACTGGTGCCGATATCCCCATAGACCACACCGATAGCGCCCAGAGTCAGGGCGGCAAGAGACGATTTTGATGCTGACACAAGTTGCCCCGGCCCATGAAGGACCGGTATCCATTCCGTTCGGGAGCGCTATTTTGCTCTCGCTCCCCTTGGGCGCAAGCTCTAATGCAGCAAATATTTGCGCCGCCTTGTTGCGGCGCAACAACTACCAGACTCAATCGTAACGTTCGGCTTGCGGGTCGGTCACTTCCAGCTCATAACTGGCCGCCAACATGGCCAGACGCCCCACTACACCGTACATGTAGAAGCGGTTTGGTGCGCTGGCGCCAGGCCGTACGCCGGGCTGCGGCAGATGGGTGCTCTCGTTGAATGCCAACGGGACAAAGCTGGACCCGGGTGCATTCAGGTCTTCGTCGATGCCACGCTCTGCATGGATGCGGTAGAAGCCACCCACCACATAGCGGTCCATCATGTAGACCACGGGTTCGGCCACTGCGTCGTTCATGCGTTCCAGCGTGAGCACGCCCTCTTGCAGGATCAGTTCCTGCTCACCCTGGAAGGGGCTGCCTGCGGTGTTGCGGGCTTTCTTGGCCAGTGCAGCCACATCCTTGGCATCACGCACGGTCATCAGACCCGCGCCACTGCCCCGGTTGTCGGCCTTGACCACGACAAAGGCTTTTTCCTTGATGCCGTATTCCTTGTACTTCTTTTTGACCTTGGCCAGCAGCGCATCGACACGCGCGGTCAGCGCGTCCAGACCATCCGTGGTACCCAGATCGATGCCGCCGCAGCTGTCGAACATGGGGTTGATGAGCCATGGATCCACTCCGATGAGCTTGCCAAAGCGTTTGGACACTTCCTCATAAGTCTTGAAGTGGGTGCTGCGCCGGCGCGTGCTCCAGCTCGCGTGCAACGGAGGCAGCAGATACTGCTCGTTGATATCTTCCAGAATGCCGGGAACACCGGCCACCAGGTCGTTGTTGAGCAGAATGGTACAGGGGTCGAAGTCCTTGACACCCAGCCGGCCCTTGTTGCGAATCACCGGCTCCAGCGTCAGCGTTTCGCCATCGGGCAAACGCAGCGTGGTGGTCTTCTTCACGTCCGGGCTGATGGAGCCAAGGCGCACATTGAGCCCCGCCATGTGGAAGATGCGGCGCAGTTGGGCCAGGTTGCTCAGGTAAAAGGTGCTACGGACATTGTTCTCCGGCACGATCAGCAGGTTACGCGCCTCCGGGCAGATCTTTTCGATGGCGGCCATGGCGGCCTGCACGGCCAGGGGCAGCATGGCAGGCGTCAGGTTGTTCCAGCCGCGCGGGAACAGGTCGGTGTCCACCGGGGCCAGCTTGAAGCCGGCATTGCGCACGTCCACCGAGCAATAGAACGGCGGCGTGTGCTCCATCCACTCCAGACGGAACCAGCGCTCGATGGCCGGCATGGAGTCCAGCACGCGCTGTTCCAGTTCGTTGATGGGGCCGGTCAGGGCAGTGACGAGGTGCGGAACCATGCGGTGCTTTCAAAAATGCGTTTCTACTTTTTCATCGGGGGAACGCTGTTAGATGGTGCCGATTGCGCCGTGTTCAAGCGCGTTCACCAGCTATTTGCGTACATCCCCGTCGCCCAGCACCACGTACTTGAGCGAGGTCAGTCCTTCAATACCCACCGGCCCGCGGGCGTGGAACTTGTCGGTGCTGATGCCGATCTCGGCGCCCAGGCCATATTCAAAGCCATCGGCAAAGCGGGTGCTGGCGTTGACCATGACACTGGCCGAGTCCACCTCGCGCAGGAAGCGCTGGGCGTGCATGTGGTCGCGGGTGATGATGGCGTCGGTGTGGTGGCTGGAATAGCGGTTGATGTGCGCAATGGCTTCATCCACGCCCGCCACAACCTTGACGCTGATGATGGGCGCCAGGTATTCCTCAAACCAGTCCTGCTCGGTCGCATCGGCCAGCTTGGCTTGGGCCACACCTTGCAGCAGGGCACGGCTTTCTGCGCACACGCGCATCTCCACGCCTTTGTCGGCGTAGACCTTGCCGATCAGGGGCAGGAACTGCGCTGCCACACCACGCGCCACCAGCAAGCCCTCGGCGGCATTGCAGGGGCTGTATTTGTTGGTCTTGGCATTGTCGGCCACCTTCACGGCCATGGCGATGTCGCAGGGATCGTCCACATACACATGGCAGTTGCCATCCAGGTGCTTGATTACCGGCACCTTGGCATCGCGGCTGATGCGCTCAATCAGGCCCTTGCCGCCGCGCGGGATGATCACGTCCACGTACTGGGGCATGGTGATGAGCTGGCCCACCACGTCGCGGTCGGTGGTCTCCACCAGTTGCACCGCATCGGCGGGCAGGCCGTTCTCGGTCAGGGCCTGCTGCACCAGCTTGGCCAAAGCCTTGTTGGACTCGATCGCTTCCGAGCCGCCGCGCAGGATGCAGGCGTTGCCACTCTTGATGGACAGGCTGGCCGCTTCGATGGTCACATTGGGACGGCTCTCGAAGATCATGCCGAACACACCGATGGGTACGCGCATCTGGCCCACGCGGATGCCGCTGGGCTGCTGGCGCATGCCGATGATCTCGCCAATCACGTCGGCCATACCAGCCAGCTGCTCGCAACCATCGGCACAGGTCTCCAGCACCTTGGGGGTGAGCTTGAGGCGGTCCACCATGGGCGCCGCCAGCCCGGCAGCCGTGGCGCGTTCCAGGTCCCTGGCGTTATCCACCTGCAGGGCCTGGGTGTTCTCGCGCAGCAAGGCCGCCAGACGGCGCAAGACCTTGTTCTTGACTGCGGCGGACGCTGCGGCCATGACGCTGGAGGCGGCCTTGGCCTGCACACCCAGGGACTGGGAGTATTCGGAGATGTTGAGCGCGTTCATGTCGACATTTTCGCAGAACGCCGGGAGCCGGAAATCAGCCCTCTGAAAGCGGGCTCAATGCGGGCTGCGGGTGGCCTGCTGGGGTGCACACAAATGGCACAGCTCCAGGGCGAGTTGGTGCAACGCCTGCCAGCCACTCACCGGCCAATCGGGTTGCTTCAGGCCCTTGACGATGCCATCCACCAAATGGGCCGATTGCAGCAGATCGGCCAACGCCGCTGCAGACAGGCGTGGCAGCACCCGCTCGAACAGGCGCTCCTTGTTGCCCCAGATGCGGTTCTCGCGCAGCGCCATGGGCAACGGCTTGCCCTGGGCCATGGCGTCCTTCACCCGCTTGAGGGCACGGATGTCTTCAGCCAGGGTGTAGTGCACCAGCACCTCGGCCTCGCCCTCAGCCTGCAATCCGTCGAGCATGCGCTGCACACGTTCGGGCCTGCCCGCCAGGACGGATTCCGAAAGTTTGAATACGTCGTAGCGCGCTACGTTGAGCACCGCGCTTTCGATCTGCTCGAAAGTCAGCACGCTGCCTTGCAGGTCGGCAGGGAACAGCAACGCCAGCTTCTGGATCTCCTGATGGGCCGCCAGCAGATTGCCCTCCACGCGATCGGCAAAAAACTGCAAGCTGCGTTGCCCGGCCTCGCCAGGCTCCACGCGCAACCCCTGCGCACCCAGGCGCTGGGCAATCCACTGCGGCAGTGCGCTGCGCTCCACCGGTTGCACTTCCAGCGTCACGCCGTTGCCGTCCAGTGCCGCGAACCAGGCGCTGGACTTGGTCATCTTGTCCAGGCGCGGCAGCATCACAATGGTCAGAACCGCGTCGTTGCCCTGGGCGGCCTCAGCCAATTGCTGCAGGGCCACGCTGCCGTCCTTGCCCGGCTTGCCGCTGGGGATGCGGATTTCAATGATCTGCTTGTCGGCAAACAGGCTGAGCGAGCCGCCGGCTGCCAACACCGCACTCCAGTCGAAGTGCGCGCCGGCCACGGTGTGGGAACTGCGCTCGGAAAAGCCTTGGGCACGGGCATGGGTTCGTATGGCATCCAGCGCCTCCTGCACCAGCAGCGGCTCATCACCGTGCAGCGTGTACAGACTCTTGAGTCCACGCTGCAGATGGTTGGCGAGTTGCCCTGCGGAAACTTGCATGACGCGGACTTACTCGGGCCCTGCGGGCTTGACTGCGGCAAGACGCCGCATCAGCTGCTGCACCACATCGGATTGCATATCGCGATAGAGCAATGCCTCTTCCGTTTCCTTGGCCAACACGGCGGACTCGTTGAAGCTGATGCTGCGGTGCTGCTCGATGACGGATGGGGCGATCACATCGTCACCCTTGCTGCTGCGCAGGCGGAACCTGACCGTCAGGCGCAGTTCGTATTCACGCACCTGGCCGGAGGCATTGACGCCTACCACCACCTTCTCACGCACCTCTTGCAGGATATCCAGAATCACTTCTGGAACCTCGCCGCCAGCCTTGGGCGCCACGGGGCGCCAGGAGTCTCCCAGGTAGCGCGCTATGTCCCCTGCCACACCGGAGGCGTTTTCCGGCGTCACGGCGATGGTGCGAAAGGGCAGCGCCTGGCTGGTGCGCAGCTTGAAGCCGCAACCGGCAATGGCCGCTACAGCCACAAGGGCCAGCACGGAGCGCCGCAGAATGTTCACTTACACCACCACATTGACAAGGCGACCGGGCACCACCACAACCTTCTTGGGCAGGGCACCGGCTGCGTGGCTGACAAACACAGGGCTGGCCAATGCTGCCGCCTCTATCGTCGCCTTGTCGGCACCGGCCGCGACCACAATGGAGCCGCGCAGCTTGCCATTGATCTGCAACACCAGTTCGATTTCGTCCTGCACCAAGGCCGAAGCATCCACTTGCGGCCAAGGCGCATCCAGCAGGTCACCCAGTTGCGCAGCGTAACCCAGCTCAGACCACAGGGTGTGGGCCAAGTGCGGTGTCGCCGGGTACAGGCAACGCAGCAGGATGCCGAAGCCTTCGATCAGCGCCACTTGCGCACCGGCGCTGTCCACAGCCTTGAAGTCGTCCAGGGCGTTGATCATCTTCATGGCGCCAGACACCACGGTGTTGTATTGCATGCGCTGGTAGTCGTAGTCCACCTGCTTGAGCACCGTGTGCATTTCCAGGCGCAGGGCCTTGGCTTCCTTGCCGAACTCCACGGCCTGCAGGCTGCCCGCCTGGGCCACGCTGGCCTGCGCCTTGGAAAAGTCCATGGTGGAGAGCTTGTAGCCGAAGTTCCAGACGCGGCGCAAAAAGCGGTAGCTGCCTTCCACTGCCGCGTCGTTCCACTCCAGTGTGGCCTCGGGCGGGGCAGTGAACATGGTGTAGAGGCGTGCGGTGTCGGCGCCGTAGCGCTCGATCAGGTCCTGCGGGTCCACGCCGTTGTTCTTGGACTTGGACATGGTGCCCACGCCCTCGTAATCGATGGCAGTCCCTGCGGGCAAATCGCCCACCTGTTTGGTCAGCTTGGCACCCACGACCTTGCCGGAGGCGTCCAGCACATGCTCCACGTCGGCGGGCCAGAAGTATTCCTTGCCGCCCTTCTCGCCCTTGCGGGAATAGATGTGGTTGAGCACCATGCCTTGCGTCAGCAGCTTGGTAAAGGGTTCATCCACCTTTACCAGGCCCAGGTCGCGCATCACCTTGGTCCAGAAGCGCGCGTACAGCAGGTGCAGGATGGCGTGTTCGATACCGCCAATGTACTGGTCCATGCCGCTGCCGCCAGTGGCCTTGTTCTGGTCGGCCATCCAGTAGTCGGTGCCACCGTCCACCATCTTGTCGAGGTTGTGCGGATCGCAATAGCGCATGTAGTACCAGGAGCTGTCCACAAACGTGTCCATGGTGTCGGTTTCGCGGCGCGCGGGCTTGCCGCACACCGGGCAGACCACGCCGGCGTGGAAGCCTTCGTGCTTGTGCAGCGGATTGCCGGAACCATCGGGCACGCAGTCCTGCGGCAGCACCACGGGCAGGTCTTTTTCAGGCACGGGCACGGCACCATGCTCGTCGCAGTGGATGATGGGAATCGGCGTGCCCCAGTAGCGCTGTCGGCTCACGCCCCAATCGCGCAGGCGCCAGGTGGTCTTTTTATCGCCCAGGCCCTTGGCGTTCAACGCATGGGCCACAGCGTCCACCGCCTCCTGGTAGTTCAGGCCGCTGAATACATCGGAGTTGACCGTCACGCCACGCTGCTTGTCGGCATACCAGTCCTGCCAGCGCTCGTGGTCATAGGTCAGGCCATCAATGTGGACCACGTCGTGGATGGCAATACCGTATTTCTTGGCGAAGGCGAAGTCGCGCTCGTCGTGTGCGGGCACCCCCATCACGGCGCCGTCGCCGTAGCTCATCAGCACGTAGTTGCCCACCCACACTTCCACCGGACGGTGTGTCAGGGGATGCACCACCTGCAGACCCGTGGCCATGCCCAGCTTGTCCTTGAGTGCGAGTTCGGCCTCGGTAGTGCCACCAGCCTTGCACTCCTCAATGAATGCGGCCAGCTTGGCGTTGGTCTTGGCCGCGTGCTGCGCCAGGGGATGCTCGGGTGCCACGGCGCAGAAGGTCACGCCCATGATGGTGTCGGCACGGGTGGTGAACACGTACATGTGCCCGTCGCCAATGAGCTTGCCATCATCACCGGCAATGGTGTGGGTGAACGCAAAGCGCACACCCTCGCTCTTGCCGATCCAGTTTTCCTGCATCAGGCGCACGCGCTCCGGCCAGCCGTTGAGCGTGGCCTTGTCGTTGCCCAGCTGCACGTGGTCCAGCAGCTCTTGCGCGTAATCGGTGATCTTGAGGTAGTAACCGGGAATCTCGCGCTTTTCGACGGTGGCACCGGTTCTCCAGCCCTTGCCGTCGATCACCTGCTCATTGGCCAGCACGGTCTGGTCCACCGGGTCCCAGTTGACGATCTGGGTCTTGCGGTAGGCAATGCCCTTCTCCAGCATCTTCAGAAACAGCCACTGGTTCCATTTGTAGTAGCTCGGGTCACAGGTGGTGACCTCGCGGCTCCAGTCGATGGCCAGCCCCATGGCCTGCATCTGGCCCTTCATGTAGGCGATGTTCTCGTAGGTCCACTTGGCCGGCGGCACTTTGTTCTTGAGTGCGGCGTTCTCGGCAGGCAGGCCGAAGGCGTCCCAGCCCATAGGCATGAGCACGTTGTAACCGTTCATGCGCAAGTAGCGCGTGAGCATGTCGTTGATGGTGTAGTTGCGCACGTGGCCCATGTGCAGCTTGCCACTGGGGTAGGGCAGCATGGAGCAGGCGTAGAACTTCTTGCGTGGCTTGCCGTTGGCATCCAGCGCGTTTTCCACCACTTGGTAGGCATTGCGGCCGCTCCACAAAGGCTGCGCCCAATGGGCTTGCGCTGCTTTTTCTACGTCGAGGTGCTGGTATTTGTCTTGCATGGGTGTTGACGCGGCCCATTGGCCGCAAAGGAAGTGCTTGGAGTGATTTTAGGCGCTGCGCCACAGGCCATCCGGGCGCAGCCCGGCAACCGCCTTGGGAAGCAGCCGATGGCAGGTTACGACTTGGCTTTGTCCGGCGCTTGCGCAACAAAGCCGATGCGGCTCAAACCAGCCTTTTGCGCCTGCCCCATGACTTCCACCACGCGACCATAAGGAACGGTGGTATCTGCACGCAAACGTACTTCTGCCTCTGGATTGGCCTTGGCCGTCTTGTCCAGCAGAAGATCGAGTGACTCCGTCGTCTGCAGCGCGTCTTCGACAAACACCTGACCGCCACGGTCAATCGTGATTTCCACAAACTTGGGCGCATTCGACGCCGTGGCCGAAGCCTTGGGCAAATCCACCTGCACCGAGCTGACCATCAAGGGCGCGGTAATGATGAAAATAACCAGCAGCACCAACATGACATCGATCAACGGTGTCATGTTGATGTCGCTCATGGGTGCGGAGCCTTGGCTGCGCTCCAATTTACCGAAGCTCATAGTTCTTGCGTCAGCAACAGTTCGCGCAGGTCGCGGGCGAAGCCTTCCAGATCCGCCTCGATGCGCCCGATGGAGCGGCCCAGAATGTTGTAGCCCAGCACCGCCGGAATGGCCACAGCCAGGCCAGCGGCGGTCATGATGAGAGACTCCCCCACCGGCCCGGAGATTTTCTCTATGCTGATCTGCCCTGCTCCGGCGATGCCCATCAGTGCGTGGTAGATACCCCAGACGGTTCCCAGCAATCCAACGAAGGGGGCAGTGGAGCCTACGGTCGCCAGCAACACCTGGCCCGACTGCAACTTGCGCAGCGCGGCATGCAAGGCACCACGCAACACCCGGGTGAGCTGCTGCGAACGATCTCCCCTGCTAGCCATATTGCCTGCACCCGGCTCCACTGCAGCGGCCGTCACCAAGGCGGCAACCAGTTGCTCCCGATCCAGTGCCCGAACCACAGACAAACCATCTTCATAAGAGGCTGCCTGCCAGAACGCCTGGGTACTGCGGCCCACGTCTTTGGATGCACGCTGCAACAACCACGACTTCCACAGCAGGACTACCCAGCTGCCTACGGACATCAGCAACAAGAGCATGGCCACGGCGCTGCTCACAGCGTCGCGACGAAAGAGCAGATCGAGTGCGTTCACTTCAGCCCCAGTACATCAAACATGTCAAACATCCCGGACTTGCGTCCAGCCAGAAAACGCACAGCCCGCAAACTGCCCTGTGCATAGGTGACGCGGCTGGAAGACTTGTGGCTGATCTCGATGCGCTCGCCAATGCCGGCAAACAGTACGGTGTGATCACCCACGATGTCGCCGCCGCGTATCGTGGCAAAGCCGATGCTCGAAGGGTCCCGCTCACCGGTCACCCCTTCACGCGCATAGACAGCGCAATCCTTCAGATCCCGCCCCAAGGCGCCGGCAATGACCTCACCCATCTTGAGCGCGGTACCCGAGGGCGCGTCCACCTTGTAGCGATGATGGGCCTCCACGATCTCGATGTCGTATCCGGTGGAAAGAACCTTGGCCGCCATCTCCAGCAACTTGAGTGTGACATTCACGCCCACGCTCATGTTGGGCGCCATCATGATGGCAATGTCCTTGGAAGCCGCATCGATTTCGGCTTTCTGTGCCTCGGTAAACCCGGTGGTACCTATCACCATGGATACACCCAGTTCGCGGCACACACGTACATGCTCCAGCGTGCCTTCGGGGCGGGTAAAGTCAATCAGCACCTGGCTGTTCGCAAGGCCAGCACGCAGGTCGGACGTGATCAACACGCCGGTGGGCTGCCCGGAAAAGGAACCTGCATCCTTGCCAATGGCTGGGCTGGAGGCGATATCCAGCGCACCGGTCAACGTGCAGTCGTCGGCAGCGCGCACCGCATCAACCAACATCTGCCCCATTCGGCCGGAGGCGCCAGCAACTGCAATTCTGTGGGTCATGGTCCCGATCCTGTCCTGGGAAATTGAAAGTAGTTATTTGCCCGTGGGCTCAAGTGGAGGGTACACAGAAGCCGCCTTGGCCGCAGGCGCCGCAGCGGCCGGTTTGGCTGGGGCCGGGAATTTCTCAAGGCTTTCCGCCGAGGCTTCCATGGGCGGAAGCTTTTCGGGCGGGGCCATGGGTTTGAGGGTAGCCACAAATTCGGCCTCGGAGGGGAGATCATCCGCCTCATACCGATCCAGGTTCTCGCCCTTGAAGTAGACGGTCACGTGGCGGGATTGCGGCTCCACACCCTGGCGACGAAAGGTAAACACATAGTCCCAGCGATCCGCGTGGAAAACACTTGTAAGCAAAGGTGTACCCAATATATCCCGCACGACGCTGCGGGGCATTCCGGTCTTCAGGGCATTGACCTGTTCACGCGTCACCACATTGCCTTGCACGCGGTCAATGCGGTAGGGCGAAACAACGTCCAACCAGCTCTTGGTAGAGGGCGCACTGGAGCATGCTGTCAGGCTCCCGATCAGCAAGGCCAGCGGCAGCAGAAAAGGACGCAAACGAAAAGTGTCAAGCATGAATGGGGGAGTGAGCGATATGATCGGACCATTGTAGCGGTTGGGCCTCTGCCGGGCGGCTGAGCTTTTCCGGCGTTTCAGACACCATGACCAACATCGACGAACTCAAGAACACCGGCCTCAAAGCCACTGCACCGCGCCTGAAAATTCTGGAAGTTTTCCAGCGCGGCAAGCATCGCCACATGACGGCCGAGGACGTGTACCGCATCTTGCTGGATGAACGCTCCGATGTGGGTCTGGCGACGGTCTACCGCGTACTGACCCAGTTCGAACAGGCTGGCATTCTGATCCGCAGCCATTTCGAGAGCGACAAGGCTGTCTATGAGCTCGACGAGGGGCAGCACCATGACCACTTGGTGTGCCTGGATTGCGGCAAGGTGGAAGAGTTTTACGATCCGGAAATTGAAAAGCGCCAGCACGCAGTGGCCAAGGCCAAGGGCTTCACCATTTCCGACCATGCACTGAGCCTGTACGCACACTGCAACCGAACCAACTGCCCCAACCGCAGCACCTGAGTGGTCGGGGCCATGCCGGGGCAATCAGCCCTGCGCCATGGCCTTGCGATGCCGCTCCACAAACTCCTGATAGGTATCGATACCGCGCAACTGCAGGATGGTGTTGCGCACGGCAGCCTCCACCAGCACGGCGATGTTGCGACCGGCCACCACCTGGATCACCACCTTGCGCACCGGCACACCAAGAACGTCCTGGGTAAGCGGCTCATAGGGGATGCGCTCGTATTCGCGCTCCAGGGTTTCGCGACGCACCAAATGCACGATGAGCTTGAGTCGCATCTTGCGGCGTACCGCGGTTTCACCAAAGATGGCGCGGATGTCGAGCAGGCCGATGCCACGCACCTCCAGCAGGTTTTGCAGCAACTCCGGGCAGCGCCCTTCAATCGTGGTTTGGTTGATGCGAAACAGGTCCACGGCGTCGTCGGCCACCAGACCGTTGCCGCGGGAAATCAGCTCCAGGCCCAGCTCGCTCTTGCCCAGACCGGATTCACCGGTAATGAGTACGCCCAGACCCAGAATGTCGATGAACACGCCGTGCATGGAAGTGCGGTCGGCAAAGTGTTTGGACAAATACGCACGCAGCACGTCAATCACGAAGGCAGATGACTCACGCGTGGAGAACATGGGTATTTGCGCCCGCTCGCACATGGACAGCAGTGCTTGCGGCGCGGTCTGACCGTCAGCCAGGACCAGTACCGGCGGCTCCAGCGTCACGATGCGTGAGACGCGGCGGGCACAGTCTTCTGGTGCCGCATTGGTGATGTAGGCCACCTCGCGCTCACCCAGAATCTGCACACGGTACGGATGGATGTAGTTGAGATAGCCCACCAGATCCGCACCCGAGCGGGCGGCGCGCACAGCCACTTCGTCAAAGCGGCGCTCGGAAGCACCCAGGCCTGCCACCCACTCCCAGCGCAAGGTCCCGCGGAACTCCTCGAACAGGACGTCAGCGCTGACTGCAGTGGGTTTCACAGGGCGAGTGCGGGGAGATTCAGGCCGTGCGAGCGGACTGCCAGCCTGCAATCAGGCTGTGCAGATGCAAGGAGTCTGTCGTCTTTGTCATTTCGTCGCGCAAACTTGCGTCACTGAGCAATTCGGCGATTTCAGAAAGGATTTCCAGGTGTTTCTGCGTAGCAGCCTCTGGCACCAAAAGGAAGATCAGCAGATTGACTGCTTGGTCATCCGGTGCATCAAACCCGATTGGCTGAGCCAACTGAAACACCGCAGCCAGCGGGGCCTTCAGGCCTTTGATCCGGCCATGGGGAATGGCCACGCCATGACCCAGCCCTGTGGAGCCCAGTCGCTCCCTGGAAAACAGGCTGTCGGTCACCAGCGCACGGCTGAGACCATGTTGGTTCTCAAATAGCAAGCCGGCCTCTTCGAAAGCGCGTTTCTTGCTGGTGACTTCCACTTGCGCAATGACTTGCGCGGGAGGCAGGATGCGGGCGAGTTGGTTCATGATGGAGTGGTGCGATTATGCACATAAAAAAACCGCCCTGATCAGGGCGGTTTGAGCGGATTCTACTGTGAATTACATCAGTCGCTTGGGAGCGTCATGGTGGTGGTTCTGCACTCTGTCCTTGTGGCGCACCACCTGACGATCCAGTTTGTCCACCAGTTCGTCGACCGCAGCATAGAGGTCTTGATGGGAACTTTCGGCGAACATATCGCTACCTTTTACGTGAATGTTGCACTCCGCTCGCTGCCGCCGCTCCTTTTCCTTCTGCTTTTCCACCGTGAGCAACACCTTGACATCGACCACCTGATCAAAGTGCCGCATGATGCGGTCCAGCTTGACCGTTACATAGCTGCGCAAGGCTGGGGTCACTTCCAGGTGATGACCACTGATTGTCAAATTCATAAATAGCCTCCAGTTACTCTCGGGGTTGAAAAAGCGCTCGCAGAACACGAAGCGCACAGAAGAATCAAACGACTTTCGAACTGCATTGTTTTCACTATGCACCCGAAAATAGGGGTTGGCAACGACATTTTTTTGATGCGCCGCAACATCGTGAGGCCATTGCTGGTTGCGTGCTCGTCTTTGGCCTTTTAATCCATCCATTTGCCCCCACACCAAGCCCCATGGCCACTTCAATCAAGCTATCCCGCGCAATTGCTCCCGTATCCAGCTTCAAAGGAATCCAGTCCACCAGCTACGTCCTGGCGGGCGGACTTTGCGTTGCCATCCTGGTGTATGGGCTCCTGCCGGGGTTGCTGGCGGTCTGCCTGGGCCATCTGCTGGCCACCTTGCTGGTGGGCAACGATAGAAAGCGTGGTCCGCACCTGCGTCCGGCCTGGGCGGCTGCTCTGGTCGTGGTACTGCCCATCGCGGCAATGGTCCTGCTGGCGCTCAATGCCAAAGGAGTTGCATTTGGCGCCGTGGCCCAGTACCAGGCATTGCTGCACCATCTGGCGGGCACCGTGCTGGAGATACGGCAAAAGCTGCCGCCAGACCTGGCTTCCCACCTGCCCGATGAACTGCTGGCCGCGCAAAGCTGGCTGGTGCAATACCTGCAATCGCAGGCCCGCGCGCTGACCGGGTTCGGAACCGCAGGATTGCGCGGTGCATTGCTCGTGTACGTGGGATTGGTCGTGGGCGCGCTGATGGTGGGCACACCCGAGCCGCTCAGCCGCGGCCCTCTGCGCCAGGCCCTGCGCCAGCGTGGCAGCGATTTCATGAAAGCCTTTCGCCAGATCGTGGTGGCGCAGTTCTGGATTGCCGCATTCAATGCGGCTTGCACCGCAGTCTTCCTGTGGGGCGCGCTGCCTCTGGCTGGCGTGACTATTCCATACACCACCACACTGATCAGCCTGACGTTTGTGGCCGGTCTGATTCCCATTGTGGGCAACCTGCTGTGCAACAGCGTGCTCACGGTAGCCGGGGTTTCCGTATCGCCCGCCGTCGGTTTGGCCTGCCTGCTGTTCCTGGTGGCCATCCACAAGTTTGAATACTTCATCAATGCCAAAGTGGTTGGCAGGCGTACCAACACAGCCGCCTGGGAACTGCTCACGGTGATGTTCATCGGCGAGGCCATTTTTGGCATGGCCGGTCTGGTGGCGGCCCCTCTGTACTACGCCTACGTCAAACGCGAGTTGCATGACGCTGCGCTGATTTGATCGGCGCAATATTTCTGCAAGACGGCCTCTTTGCGCATTGGCACCGCCTTGCGGTGCGATAATTTCGCCCATCTCAGCTCTTGGAGAACACTCCTTGGAAAACTACCCCAGTCGGTAGCTTTCAACTCCCACTCATGCACCGGGGTTGAAAGCGGACCCTAGCCCCTTGCATTGATTCCAAACCCTTGGGAGTGAGCCATGCTCAACATCTTTACGCTTGCCAATGGACGCCTCTTCCAGGAAGAGATCGAGTCCCTGGAGGAGCTCTCCAAATTCCAACCCATCTGGGTGGACCTTGAATCGCCGACGCTGGAAGAAAAGCGCTGGATCAAACAGTATTACGGTCTGTCCATTCCCGAAGACGCGATGGACGAGGACATCGAAGAATCCGCGCGTTTCTACGCCGAAGACAATGGCGAGATCCACATCCGCAGTGACTTTCTGGTCGCCGACGATGACGAGCCGCGTGCCGTACGCGCTGCGTTCATCCTGAATCTGGTCAACGACGATCTGCGCAGCAAGGGCATCCTGTTCTCCATCCATGATGAAGACGTGCCGGTGTTCCGTCTGCTGCGCATGCGTGCGCGCCGGGCTCCGGGCCTGATTGAAGATGCCAAGGAAGTACTGCTCAAACTGTTCGACGCTGATGCCGAGTACTCAGCCGACACGCTGGAAGGCATTTATGACGAGCTGGAAAAGGTCAGCAAGAAAGTACTGTCCGGCAGGGTGACCGACGCCATCGCCGGTGAAGCACTTGCGGCCATTGCACGCCACGAGGACATGAGCGGACGCATCCGCCGCAATGTGATGGATACCCGCCGCGCCGTGAGTTTTCTGATGCGCAGCAAGATGCTGACTGCCGAGCAATTCGATGATGCGCGGCAGATTCTGCGCGACATCGACTCGCTGGACAGCCACACTGCCTTCCTGTTCGACAAGATCAACTTTTTGATGGACGCCACGGTGGGTTTCATCAACATCAACCAGAACAAGATCATCAAGATTTTCTCGGTGGCCAGTGTCGCCCTGCTGCCGCCCACCCTGGTGGCCAGCGTGTACGGCATGAACCTGAAATTCCCCGAGCTGGAAATTCTGGGCGGCTGGAGCTACCCCTACACCGTCAGCATGATGATCGCCAGCGCGCTGGTACCCATGTGGTACTTTTACAAGCGCGGCTGGCTGTCCTGACAGGTCCGCACGAACTCCGCGATGATGCGTCGGGCATAGACGCTGGCCACGTCCCGGACAAACACCGGGAAGTCCGCATGCGCCGTATCGTCCGCCCGGTCGGAGATGGCGCGCACCGCCGCAAAGGGCAAGCCGTAGTCGTGGCAGACCTGGGCTACGGCAGCTCCTTCCATCTCCACCGCCAGCGGCTCGTGGCCATGGAGGCGCAAGGTGTCCACAATGCGCGCAGTCTCTTCCTGTCCGTTGACAAAGCGGTCCCCGCTGGCAACCAGCCCCTGGTGCACCATGGGGGCACGCCCCGCGTGTTGCACGCCTTGCAGGCCCACCACACAGGCAAACACCAGCGCCCGAGCCAGCGCAGCATCGGCGCCGATGGCGGTCTGTCCGGTCAAGGGAATCTGGTAGCGCGGGAACAGGGGTGAAGCATCCATATCGTGCTGCACATAGCCAGTGCCCACCACCACATCGCCCACCTGAACATTGCGCCCCACGCCACCGGCGACACCAGTGAACACGATGGCACCCACACCAAAGCGCTCTATGAGGGCGGCACTGGTGGTCGCAGCGGCAACCTTGCCGATGCGGGACAAGGCCAGCACGACTGGCAGGCCATCAAGCGCACCCTGCCAGAATTCTCGCCCGGCATGGGTCACGCGTTGCGCGCCCTGGAGTTGATCCACCAGGCCCGCCTGCTCTTCAGCCAACGCGCTCAGAATGGCCAGAGGACGCGCAGCCGAAATCATTTCTCGCGCAACTCACGGCGCAGCACCTTGCCCACCGGCGTCTTGGGAAGTTCATCACGGAACTCGACGATCTTGGGCTGTTTGTAACCGGTGAGGTTTTCCTTGCAGTAGGCACGCACATCGGCTTCGGTCAGAGCCGGGTCCTTGCGCACAATGACCAGCTTCACCGCTTCACCGGACTTGGCATCGCTCACACCCACGCAAGCGCACTCCATCACGCCGGGCATCTGGCCAATCACATCTTCCAGCTCGTTGGGGAAGACGTTGAATCCGCTCACAAGAATCATGTCTTTCTTGCGGTCCACAATCTTGAAAAAGCCGCGTGCATCCATCACGCCGATGTCACCGGTCTTGAAGTAGCCATCGGGTGTCATGACCTTGGCGGTTTCATCGGGACGCTGCCAATAGCCGGCCATGACCTGCGGCCCCTTGATGGCGATTTCACCGGATGCCCCGGCGGGCGCATCATTGCCTTCATCGTCCAGCAGCCGGAGATAGGTGCTGGGCAACGGCACACCGATGGTGCCGGTGTATTCGGTTGAAGTGACCGGGTTGCAGGTCACCGAGGGTGAGGTTTCGCTCAGGCCGTAGCCCTCGCAAATCGGGCAACCGGTCTTCTCCAGCCACAACTTGGCCACGGCGCTCTGCACGGCCGTGCCGCCTCCTACAGCCACCTTCAGGTGACTCCAGTCCACGGTATGGAAATCGGGATGCACGGCCAGCGCATTGAACAGGGTATTGACCGCCGGCAGACTGTGGATGGTGTGCTTGGAGAGTTCCTTGAGTACGGCCGGAATATCTCGCGGATTAGGGATAAGTATCAGCTTGCCCCCGGTACGCATGGACAGCATCATGCCCACCGTGAACGCAAAGATATGGTAGAGCGGCAAGGCACAGACAGTGGTGGGCTGCTCCCCAGCAGGCACCTTGGCCATGACCGGCGCATTCCATGCTTCGGACTGCAAGGTGTTGGCCACCACATTGCGATGCAACAGCACGGCGCCCTTGGATACGCCCGTGGTTCCACCGGTGTACTGCAGCACGGCCACATCTTCGGCCTTGTAGACCGGTTTGGTGAACATCGCCTTGGCGCCCCGTGCCACTGCCTGGTTGAATCGCACGGCAGTAGGTAGGTTGAAGGCGGGAACCATCTTCTTGACGTTGCGCACCACGTAGTTCACCAGTGCGCCCTTGAGAGTGCCCAACTGGTCGCCCATGGCACACAACACCACGTGCTTGACCGGCGTGGCGGCGATGCACTTCTCCAGCGTGGCGGCAAAGTTCTCAATGATGACAATGGCCTTGGCGCTGCTGTCCTTGAGCTGCTGCTCCAGTTCGCGCGGCGTGTACAGCGGATTCACATTCACCACCACCATGCCGGCACGCAGAATCGCCGCCACTGCCACAGGGTATTGTGGTACGTTGGGCATCATGATGGCCACGCGATCACCCTTGACTAGACCCAGGCTTTGCAGATAGCCAGCAAACGCCTGGCTCAAGGTGTCCACCTGGGCGTAGGAAACATCCTGCCCCATGAAGCTGTAGGCAACCCGATCCGCGTATTTGTGGAAACACTCTTCCATCAAATCGACGAGCGAGCCGTAGACGCTCGCATCGATGTCCGCAGGCACGCCCGCCGGGTAACTCTCAAGCCAGATACGTTCGACCATGTGTTTTGTCTCCATCCTTTTCACAGGACTCCAACGTGGCACATCAGAATGTGCCGCTGCGCCAGTCTGCTGTGTTTATTCGATCGCTTTGGTCATGTCCTCAACGACCTTCTTGGCGTCTCCAAACACCATCATGGTCTTGTCCATGTAGAAGAGTTCGTTGTCCAGACCGGCGTAACCTGCGGCCATGGAGCGCTTGTTCACGATCACCGTCTTGGCCTTGTAGGCCTCCAGAATCGGCATGCCGTAGATCGGGCTGCCCTTGGTGTGCGCCGCCGGGTTCACCACGTCATTGGCGCCCAGGATGATGGCCACATCGGCCTGACCGAACTCGCCGTTGATGTCCTCCATCTCAAACACCTGGTCATAGGGCACCTCCGCCTCGGCCAGCAGCACGTTCATGTGGCCGGGCATGCGTCCTGCCACCGGGTGAATGGCGTACTTCACGGTAATGCCCTTCTCGGTGAGCTTGGCCGCCAGCTCCTTGACCGAGTGCTGTGCCCGCGCCACCGCCAGGCCATAGCCCGGCACGATGACCACTGTCTCGGCATTGCCCAGCACAAAGGCCGCATCATCGGCGGAGCCGCTCTTGACCGGGCGCTGCTCGGCCTTGCCCGCAGCAGGACCACCGGCCTCACCACCAAAGCCACCCAGGATCACGTTGAAGAACGACCGGTTCATGGCCTTGCACATGATGTAGGAGAGGATGGCGCCGCTGGAGCCCACCAGTGAGCCTGCAATGATCAGCATGCTGTTGTTTAGCGAGAAGCCAATGCCCGCCGCCGCCCAGCCCGAATAGCTGTTGAGCATGGACACCACCACCGGCATGTCGGCGCCGCCAATGGGGATGATGATGAGCACGCCCATCACAAAGGACAGCGCCAGCATGGCAAAGAAGTAACCCTCATTGCCGCTGACCATGAAGGCCACGCCCAGACCCAGCGTGAGCAAGCCCAGCACCAGATTGAGCTTGTGCTGACCGCCAAAGGTAACCGGCGCGCCCTGGAACAATCGGAACTTGTAGGTGCCCGAGAGCTTGCCAAACGCAATCACCGAGCCGCTGAAGGTGATGGCACCAATGGCTGCACCCAGGAACAGCTCCAGCCGGTTGCCGGTAGGAATCGGGTCCCCCTTGGCCAGTCCATGCAGCAGGGCCGCGGGCTCCAGCACCGCGGCCACGGCGATGAACACCGCCGCCAGACCGATCATGCTGTGGAAGAAGGCCACCAGCTCGGGCATCTTGGTCATCTCCACCGTCTTGGCGCGGTAGGCACCATAGCCGCCGCCCACCACCAGGCCCAGCAGCACCCAGGCCAGGCCCAGGCCGTTGCCGTGCGAGGTTTCGTAAATCAGGGCCGCCGTGGTGAAGGCAGCAATGGTCATGCCGATCATGCCGAACACATTGCCCCGGATGGAGGTGGTGGGGTGCGAGAGGCCTTTCAGAGCCTGGATGAAGCAGACTGAGGCAATCAGGTACAGCAGCGTGACAACATTCATGCTCATTTTTGGCCCCCTTCAGCTGCGGGAGTTGCCTTCTTCTCTTTCTTCTTGAACATCTCCAGCATGCGCCGGGTCACCAGAAAGCCACCGAAGATGTTGACCGCAGCCAGTGCCACGGCCAGCACGCCCATGGCCTTGCCCCAGGGGGTTTCGGTCTGGGCGGCCGCGAGCATGGCGCCCACCACCACGATGGCCGAGATGGCATTGGTCACCGCCATGAGCGGCGTGTGCAGGGCGGGCGTGACGGTCCACACCACGTGGTAGCCCACGTAGATGGCCAGTACAAAGATGATCAGGTTGGTGATCGTGGGGGATACGAGGTCCATGGGGGTTGTCCTTTGGTTGCTCTTCTTTATTTGCGCTTGACCTCAAAGCCCTGGGTCATCAGGCAGGCTGCCACGATGTCGTCTTCCAGGTCCACGTGCAAGGCGCCTTCCTTGTTGACGATCAGCTTGAGGAAGTCCAGCACGTTGCGGGCATACAAGGAGGAAGCATCGGCTGCCACCAACGCGGGCAGGTTGGTCTCGCCCACAATGGTCACGCCGTGCTTGACCACCGTCTTGTCGGCTTCAGACAGCGGGCAGTTGCCGCCCACGCCACCCGGGCCTTTGCCCGCTGCGATATCCACGATCACGGAGCCTGGCTTCATGGACTTGACCATGTCTTCCGTAATCAGCGTGGGGGCTGCGCGTCCGGGGATCAGGGCGGTGGAGATCACCACATCGGCCAGCGCCACGCGCTTGGCCACCTCGACCTTCTGGCGGTCCAGCCAGCTCTGCGGCATGGGCTTGGCATACCCCCCCACACCAACCGCGGCTTCCTTCTCTTCGTCGGTGTCATACGACACGTCGATGAACTTGCCGCCCAAGGATTCCACCTGCTCCTTCACGCTGGGGCGCACGTCCGAGGCTTCGATCACCGCACCCAGGCGCTTGGCCGTGGCGATGGCCTGCAGACCGGCCACGCCCACACCCAGGATCACCACACGGGCTGCCTTGACGGTACCGGCCGCAGTCATGAGCATGGGGAAGAAGCGCTGGTACTTGTCCGCCGCAATGATCACCGCCTTGTAGCCGGCGATATTGGCCTGGCTGGAGAGCACGTCCATGCTTTGCGCGCGGGTGGTGCGCGGTGCGGCTTCCAGCGCAAAGGAGGTCAGGCCGGCTGTGGCCAGCTGCTGCAGACCGGAAGCATCAAAGGGGTTGAGCATGCCCACCAGCGTGGTGCCCGCGCGCAGCAGGGGCAGCTCCGACACTTGTGGGCTGCGCACCTTGAGCACCAGATCGCAACCAAAGGCGCCCGCTGCATCGGTGATTTCGGCACCGGCTGCCACATAGGCCTCGTCGGTCACGCTGGCAGCGACACCGGCTCCGCTTTGTACCCACAGGCTATGGCCCTGGGCTTTGAGTTTCTTCACCGTCTCGGGCGTGACAGCCACCCGGCTCTCGCCTGCCAGCGTCTCGGCAGGTATGCCTATCTGCATGGGGAACTCCTTGGGAAATCTGGTTGGAATGCTGTCTTAGAGCTTACATGAGTTTGCGACCTGTTCTTACCCGTTAAAACCATAGGTCAGACAGCCCAGCGGAAGCCTTTGGATAATGCCCCATGGACAATCGATGGAAACCCAGCGTCACGGTCGCGGCCGTGATTGAAAACAACGGCAGATTCCTGCTGGTGGAAGAACACACACCCGAGGGTCTGCGTCTGAACAACCCGGCCGGGCATCTGGACCCTGGGGAATCGCCTGAACAAGCCTGTGCGCGCGAAACATTGGAAGAAACGGCCTACCAATTCACTCCACAGGCGCTGGTTGGCGTGTATCTGGCGCGCTTTCAACGACCCGGCCCAGCACCCGGCGAAGCCGCGCAAGACATCACCTATCTGCGCTTCGCCTTTTGCGGTCAGCTGGGTGCGCTGGACACACAGCGCACGCTCGACACAGGCATCGTCAGGACACTTTGGCTCGCGGCAGACGAGATTCGCGCACAGGAAAGCCGGCTGCGCAGCCCGCTGGTTTTGCAGTGCATGGAAGACTACCTGTCGGGTCAGCGATTTGACCTGGGTTTGGTGCATACCCATCCGTCGGTACGGGCTTTGCAGCCGCCCACCTAAAATCGGGGGATGGCAAAACAACGAATCGTGGTCGGTCTGAGTGGGGGCGTGGACTCTGCGGTCACCGCCTATCTGCTCAAGCAACAGGGCCATGAGGTCATCGGCATCTTCATGAAAAACTGGGAGGACGATGACGACAGCGAATACTGTTCCTCCAATATCGACTTTGTCGATGCGGCCGCCGTGGCCGACGTCATTGGCATAGAAATCGAGCACGTCAACTTCGCCGCCGAGTACAAGGACCGCGTATTTGCCGAGTTCCTGCGCGAATACCAGGCTGGACGCACGCCCAACCCGGACATCCTGTGCAATGCCGAGATCAAGTTCAAGGCATTTCTGGACCATGCCATGCGCCTGGGTGCCGAGAAGATTGCCACCGGCCACTACGCGCGGGTGCGCCAGAACCCGACAACCGGCCTGTACGAATTGCTCAAGGGACTGGACCCGTCCAAGGACCAGAGCTATTTCCTGCACCGGCTCAACCAGGCCCAGCTCGCCAAGACGCTCTTCCCCGTGGGCGAGCTGCACAAGACCGAGGTGCGGCGCATTGCTGCAGAAATCCAGTTACCCAATGCGCGCAAGAAGGACTCCACTGGCATCTGCTTCATTGGCGAGCGGCCGTTCCGCGATTTTCTGAATCGCTACATCTCCAAGGAACCGGGCCCCATCAAGGACCCAAAGGGATGCACCATCGGTGAGCATGTCGGCCTGTCGTTCTATACCCTGGGCCAGCGCCAAGGCCTGGGCATAGGCGGCCTCAAGGCCAAGGGTGCGCAGCGCGGCGGTGGCGAGCACCAGCCCTGGTTTGTGGCGCGCAAGGATGTGGAGAACAACACACTGTGGGTCGTGCAGGGTCATGACCACCCCTGGCTGCAATCAACACATCTGCAGGCCCAGGATGCAAGCTGGATTGCTGGCAATGCACCTGCAGAAGGCTCCCTGGCGGCAAAGACCCGATACCGGCAAAACGACGCGGCATGCCAATTGCAAAATCTGGATATACAAAGCTTTGCGCTGGAATTCACAGAGCCACAATGGGCGGTGACTCCTGGTCAATCTGCTGTGCTCTATGACGGTGAAGTGTGTCTCGGTGGGGGGGTGATCAGCTGAAATTTGAAAGGGAGTCTGTACACATGAATAACGATCCAATAAGAAATGTACGGAAACTTCAAATACCAGCAGCTCCGCAACCTAGGCATCTCGCAGGAAAAAGCCCTGCAGATGGCCGCCTTCATCAGGGTTTCTTCGTTCGAGGAAAGCCAAGTCATCTGGTCCAAGGGCTCCAAGGTGGACGCCTGGCAATTCATCATCAGCGGCCTCGTTTCCGCCTCCCTGGAAGCGCCCACCGGGCAGATGATGCCTATCAGCATCTACGGTGAAGGCTCCTGGTTCGGCGAACAATCCATCATCAACCGCAAAGCCAGCTACGCCGACTTCGTCTGCCTGTCTACAACCGAGGTCATGGGCATTTCCAGTGACATCGTGCTGGAGTTGATGGAGACGCAACCCGCATTTGCCTTGTACCTGACACGGCTGATGGCCTGGCGCGTCCAAAAGACTTCGGAAACTCTGATGCTGATGAAGTTCGGCAACCCGTGCCTGCGCGTGGTGATGGGCCTGTCCCAGTTCGCCGAGGCGCTGAACTACCACTCTGACCGGCCGCCCACGATTGGCTTCGGCCAGGGCGTGGAAATCCCGGTCAAGCAAAAGACGCTGGCCGACCTGTGCGGAGTCTCCAGAACAGTCTTTTCCGAGCACGTGCAAAAGCTCGCAGCAAAAGGCTGGTTGTCCATTTCCTACGGAAGGCTGGAAATCCTGTCGCTACCGAACTGGCAGCGGTTTTCCAACAAGCAGCGCGCACGCAAATTCAACGACCTCAATCCAAGCTTTGAAGAGCTGCTGTCAGAGCTGGCTGCGGAATAGCTCCGCCCATTCCTAGAGATTCTTGCCGCCGTAGTGGGCCGGTAGCTCCTGGACACAATGCTCCGGCGCACTGCCCTGCACGTACTCCTGGATCAACTGCACGCAATGGGTCACCACAGCCTCATCGAAATGACGCCGTTGGAGCTTGAGCGCGCCACCCAGATGGGTCAGCAGCTCAATGGCTTGCAGCGAAACGGGGTTCGAAGGCTGGGGAATATTCGATTTCTTCGGCATCACAACTCCTCGTCACGGTGCGCGCGAGCGAAAGCGCATGCGCACCGAAGACCTTGGTCAAGACCCGAAGCTTGGTGCGACACGCATTTCCATGCGGCACTTTTTGTACATCAATGAACAAAAAATGCCTAGGTGTGAGGGAAGCTGTGTGTTTGTCGTCCGCTGAAACGGCCGTCCTAGATTCAGAACGGTATATCGTCATCCATGTCGTCAAAACCGCTGGCCGGGCGTGGAGCCGGGGCCTGGCGTGCCGCAGGCGCGGCTGGACGGGCAGCGGCGGGTGCCGGGCGGCGGGCGGGGGCGGCAGGGGCACCGCCTTCATCACCATAACCGTCACCCGCACCAGGGCCACCCATGCCTTGGCGAGCGCCGAGCAGCTGCATTTCGGAGGCCACGATGTCGGTGGCGTTCTTTTCGATGCCGTCCTTGTCGGTGTATTTGCGATAGCTCAGACGGCCCTCCACATAGATGGGGGTGCCCTTCTTCACGTATTCGCCCACGATCTCGGCCAGACGCTCAAAGAAGGTGACGCGGTGCCACTGGGTTTCTTCAACGAACTCGCCGCTGGTCCTGTCTTTGCGACGGCTGGTGGTGGCGATGCTCACATTGGCAACGGCCTGCCCGGACGGCAAGTAGCGGATTTCGGGGTCGCGGCCACAATTGCCGACCAGAATGACTTTGTTAACGGATGCCATGGGTTTCTCCAGAATGTCCGTGGATTATCCAGCCTTTGAAGCCACCTCCCAACAGCCGGACCAAACACCTTTGCCAGGCTGCGGTGCGGCCCCAGACGGCAGCCGGGAAGCTTACTGTCTATCATGGAGGGTTGTTTTCCATCCGGCCACCGCTTTGACCACCTCTTCCGACGCCCGTATTCCATCCGCCGCAGCCGAGGGCACGTATCTGGTTCACGCCTTGCAGCACCAAAGCATCCACATCCGGGGTGCGCGCACGCACAACCTCAAGAACATCGACCTGGATATCCCGCGCAACCAGTTGGTGGTGATCACGGGCCTGTCCGGTTCCGGCAAGTCCAGCCTGGCATTCGACACCCTGTATGCCGAAGGCCAGCGCCGCTATGTGGAGAGCCTGTCCACCTACGCCAGGCAGTTCCTGCAGGTGATGGACAAGCCCGATGTGGACATGATCGAGGGCCTGTCGCCCGCCATCTCCATCGAGCAAAAGGCCACCAGCCACAACCCGCGCTCCACGGTGGGCACCGTCACCGAAATCCACGACTACCTGCGCCTGCTGTTTGCCCGCGCCGGCACGCCCTACTGCCCGGACCACCAGTTGCCCCTGCAAAGCCAGACGGTCAGCCAGATGGTGGACACCGTGCTGGCCCTGCCCGAAGACACCCGCCTGATGATTCTGGCGCCCATCGCGCGGGAGAAGAAGGGCGAGTTCCTGGAATTGTTTGAGGACATGCAGGCGCAAGGCTATGTGCGCTTTCGCGTCAATGGCGAGACCTTTGAGTTCGACAACCTGCCCAAGCTCAAGAAGACCGAAAAGCACGACATCGACGTGGTGATTGACCGCATCAAGGTCCGCCCCGAAGTGGCCCAGGCAGAGCCGGGCAGCGCCCCTGCGCCTGGGTTGCGCCAGCGTCTGGCCGAAAGCTTTGAAGCCGCACTGCGACTGGCCCAGGGCCGCGCCATCGCGCTGGAGATGGACGCTCCTGCCGATGGCAAACCGGTGGAGCACCTGTTCAACGCCAAGTTCGCCTGCCCGGTGTGCAACTATTCCATCAGCGAGTTGGAGCCGCGGCTTTTTTCGTTCAACTCGCCAGTGGGTGCCTGCCCCAGCTGCGATGGACTGGGCCATCAGGAATTCTTCGACCCCGAACGCGTGGTGGCGTTCCCCACCTTGAGTCTGGCCAGCGGTGCCATCAAGGGCTGGGACCGGCGCAACGGCTACTACTTCTCCATGCTGGAGAGCCTGGCCAAGCACTACCGCTTTGACATCGACAGCGCATTTGACACGTTGCCAGAGGCGGTACGCAATGCCATTCTGTATGGCTCGGGCGAAGAGGAAATCAAGTTCAGCTACATCATGGACTCGGGCGCTTCGCAGGGTAAAAAAGTCACCAAGAAGCACCCCTTCGAGGGCATCATCCCCAACATGCAGCGGCGCTACCGCGAGACCGACTCGGCCATGGTCCGTGAAGACCTGGCGCGCCTGCGCAGCGTCCAGCTCTGCCCCGACTGCGGCGGCAGCCGCCTGCGCATCGAAGCGCGCAACGTCAAGATTGGCGAAGGCGAGCAAGCCCGCGCCATCTACGAGATCAGCAGCTCCACCCTGCGCGAGAGCTACGCCTATTTCAATGCCCTGACCATGCACGGCGCCCGCGGCGAAATCGCCTCCAAGGTCATACGCGAGATCGGGCTGCGGCTGAAGTTCCTCAACGATGTTGGCCTGAATTACCTCAGCCTAGACCGCAGTGCCGAGACGCTCAGCGGCGGCGAATCGCAGCGCATCCGCCTGGCGTCGCAGATCGGCTCCGGTCTGACCGGCGTGATGTATGTGCTGGACGAGCCCAGCATCGGCCTGCACCAGCGTGACAACGATCGCCTGATCGACACCCTTAAGCATTTGCGCGACATCGGCAACAGCGTGCTGGTGGTGGAGCACGACGAAGACATGATGCGCGCCGCCGACCATGTGATCGACATGGGCCCGGGTGCCGGCATCCACGGCGGACGCGTGATTGCGCAGGGCACCTTTGACGATGTGAAGGCCAGCCCCGAGTCCCTCACAGGCCAATACCTGGCCGGCACACGCAAGATCGAAGTGCCCACACGCCGCACACCCTGGCTGCCTACAGTGCAGCCCGCTGTGGCAGAGAAAAAGCCAGTGGCCAAAGGCGCTCCCAGCAAGGCCGCGCTGGCCTGGGCCGAACGCCATGCCGCCCACCTTGCAACCCAGGGCGACCTGCAGGCCCTGCGCATCATTGGCGCCAGCGGCCACAACCTCAAAAAGGTGGACGTCGAATTCCCGGTAGGTCTGCTCACCTGCGTGACCGGTGTATCCGGCTCTGGCAAATCCACCCTGGTGAACGACACGCTCTACACCGCCGTGGCGCGTCAGTTGTATCGTGCGCACGACGAGCCCGCAGCGCACGAGGCCATTGAAGGGATCGAGCATTTCGACAAGGTCATCAACGTGGACCAGTCGCCGATCGGCCGCACGCCCCGCTCCAACCCGGCCACCTACACCGGCCTGTTCACCCCCATCCGCGAACTCATGGCCGAGGTACCCACTGCACGCGAACGCGGCTATGGCGCGGGACGCTTCAGCTTCAACGTTGCCGGTGGCCGCTGCGAGGCCTGCCAGGGTGACGGCATGGTGAAGGTGGAGATGCACTTTCTGCCCGATGTGTACGTACCCTGCGATGTATGCGCTGGCCAGCGCTACAACCGCGAAACGCTGGAAGTGCTCTACAAGGGCAAGAACATCGCGCAGATCCTGGAGCTCACGGTGGAAGCCGCGTACGACTTCTTCCAAGCCGTGCCCACCATTGCCCGCAAGCTGCAGACGCTGCTGGATGTGGGCCTGTCCTACATCAAGCTGGGACAGGCGGCGACCACGCTTTCGGGCGGCGAAGCCCAGCGCGTCAAGCTGGCGCTGGAACTCAGCAAACGCGACACCGGCCGCACGCTCTACATCCTGGACGAGCCCACAACCGGGTTGCACTTTGCCGACATTGCCCTGCTGCTCAAGGTACTGCACCAGCTGCGCGACGCGGGCAACACCATCGTGGTGATCGAGCACAACCTGGACGTGATCAAGACGGCCGACTGGCTGATCGACATGGGCCCGGAAGGCGGCTCGGGTGGAGGCACGGTCGTGGGTGTAGGCACGCCGGAAGACATTGCGGCCAACCCGGTCAGCTTTACCGGGCGGTATCTGGCGAAGTTGCTGGCTTAAGACTTTTCAGGCTTCTTGGCTTGCGTTTTTTTGTTTGCGTGCCGCCTTGCGATCGGAGACCTCTGGCGGCCGATGACACTGGGGCAGATGGTTCCGTTCGTGTCCCCCGCCCTGCGGGCTCCTCCTTTACCTCACTGCACCATCCGCCCCAGTGGCATCGGCTGCAAAGAGCGTTGACACGCAATGGATGGATACAGCGCGCGTGCCAACCACGCTTGCAGCCTCAGGATGGCGTGGTGCTCGGCGCAGTGAGGTAAAGGAGGAGGCCGAAGGCCGGGGGACACGAACGGAGTCGAGTACCACGTCAGCCTGACGCGGACAGGAAGCCTCTTAAGCCGCCTTGCCACTCCCGTCAGCCGCACTGGCCAACGTTCCAATCCGCGCCGGAGTAAACGGCATGCGTGCCTGTGGCGTATCCCATCCGTACAGAAACTGCGCCGCAGTGCCGCACACCTTGCCCTGGCACGCGCCCATGCCGCAACGGGTGTGGATTTTGGCTTCGGTCCAGTTGGCGTGCGGCTGCAGCGCCTGATGGCTGACATCTTCGCAGCGGCATACCAGGGTGTCGGGCTGCGGCAGTTGCTTCAGGCGGTCGTCCAGCGCAAAGCAGGCGTGGGCATGCGCGGCAAAGGCGCTCCAGTATTTGCGGTCTTTCTCGAACGCATGGGCCTTGGCGGTCTCTCCAATGGCGGCATATCCCGCGATGCTGCCTTGCGCCATGGCGCGTTCACAGCCGCCCGTACCGGTGCACTCACCGGCAGCGTAGACACCTGACACGTTGGTGGCTTGCCATGTGTCCACGGTGATTGCCTGCACGCCATCGGCCGTGTGCAGCTTGCAACCCAGTGCCTGGGCCAGTCCGGTGTTGGGCACCAGGCCATAACCCACGGCCACGCGATCGCAGTCCAGCGTCAGTGTGCGGTTGCCCTGGCGGATGGTGACATGCTGCACCTTGCCCTGCCCTTGGACGGACAGCACGGTGGACGAGGTGCGGTAGCTCGCATCGCGCAGTTGCACCGCCTGCACCAGCTTGGAAGGCCATAGCGGCAGCTTGCGGGCAAAGGTGGTCATGCGCGACAGCGGTGCGTTTTCGGCAACCATCAGCACTTTGGCGCCGGCCTTGCGCACGGTGGACGCCACGGCAAACAGCAGGGGGCCGCTACCGGCAATGACCACACGCTGGCCTTGCACCGGCAGGCCGCCCTTGATCAGCGCCTGCAAACCGCCCGCGCCGGTCACGCCGGGCAAGGTCCAGCCCGGAAAAGGCAGCAGGCGTTCGCGCGCGCCGGTGCACAAAATGAGCTTGTTCCATTGCACATGCAAGGCGCCCTGGTTGGTTTCCACCAGCAAGGTATTGGCATCCAGAATGCCGACGACCTTGGCGCTGTTGAGGACCTGCACATTGGCACTGGCGCGCACAGCGTGCTGCAAGGCTGTGGCTACGGCGGGAAGATCCGCATGGGGGCCGCCGCGCCAGATCTGGCCTCCGGGCGCCGGGTTGTCATCCAGCACCAGCACGCGGGCGCCGTTGCTGGCCGCAGCCTTGGCGGCGGACAGTCCGGCAGGCCCGGCGCCCACGATGAGGACGTCACAGCGTTGTTGCGTGGGCGTGTCTTGCGTTGTCATGCCATGGGCTCCACCAGCATGCCTTGGGCGCACAGTGTCTGGCAGGCCAGGCGCACATTTCCATCCACCCGCACGCGGCACTCCTGGCAAATGCCCATGCCGCAGACCGGCGCGCGCGGCTCCCCGCTCACCGAGGTGCGCGCGGCACCGCAAGCCGCCAGTGCCAGCGCGGCAGCCACCGTGGTGCCATGCGCCACCGTGATGTAGCGACCATTGACATTGACCAGCACGTGGGGGGAAGAAGGCGTCATGACGGGAAACGTGAAAGTGCAAAAGGTGCCGGGTCCAGCGGTGCGGTAGCACCGGTCATCAGCGCGGCCATGATGGCGGCCGTGCCCGTGGCGGTGGTCACGCCCAGGCCCTCGTGCCCTACCGCCATCCACAGGTGGGGGTTGTCGGGGTGACGATCCAGAATGGGCAGACTGTCGGGTGTGGCGGGTCGCAACCCGGTCCAGCAGCGAATGGCATTGAGGTCGGCGACGCCGGGCATGTAGGAGATGGCCCGTTGCAGCATGCGCGCCATCATGGCGGGCTCTACCGCCGTGTCCTCGGTGTCAAACTGGCGCGAGGAGCCAATCAGCAACTGGCCGGTTGGGCGAGGCTGCACATTGAAGGCGACCGAAGGGCCGTCGCTGTGGTGTGCCGTGGTGATGTAGCTGAGTTCCACCAGTTGGTGCTGCAACGCACCGGGGTAACGGTCGGTGATCACCAGATGGCCCTTCTTGGCGCGAATGGGCAGGCCGCTCACCAGCTTGGCGGACTGCAGCCCGGTGGCCAGCAGCACCTGCGCAGCCTGCAGCGCTGTGCCGTCGGACAAGACGACGGTATTGCCGTCGATGCGCACCGCCAAGCCGCGCTGCACCGTAACCCGCTGCGGCAGAAGACCCAGCAACCAGCGTGTGGCGTTGGGTGCATACAGCGTGCCGTCACCCGGCACCAGCAGACCACCGGC
The DNA here is from genome assembly GCF_038784515.1 of Rhodoferax sp. GW822-FHT02A01. Taxonomy (NCBI): domain Bacteria; kingdom Pseudomonadati; phylum Pseudomonadota; class Betaproteobacteria; order Burkholderiales; family Comamonadaceae; genus Rhodoferax; species Rhodoferax sp. GW822-FHT02A01. Next base: position 2,021,139 of record NZ_CP152376.1, on the reverse strand, counting down.
CAGACCACTGCGCAAACCGGGCTCGGCCTGCGCAAGCTCCTTGGCGCTGAGCAAGGTGCAGCCCAGGCCATGCTGTTGCAGGCGAAGGCGCTTCTCTTCGGCACCGGCCATTTCCTCGGCATTGGCCGCGACCCACAGCGTGCCGCAGTGGCTGTAGGCGCACTCGGCTGGCATGGAAGCCGCCATTGCGCGCCAGGCGTCCACCGAGTACTGGCTCAGCGCCATCTCGGCCGGGTTGTCGTCCATCACCACCAGATGACCCATGCCCGCATGGGTGGCACCGCCGGTGCCGGAGTCGATCACCAGCACCTGCTGCCCGGCACGCGCCAGCGCATGGGCGCAGGCGGCGCCGATGATGCCGGCACCGATGACGATGACGTCGGTCTTTTGCATCCGGTTCAGTACGCGCGTATGCCCCAGGCAAACGGATCGTTGTCGCTGATCAGGAGCGTCGCCTCGGCGCACACATGGGCACTGCCACGCAGCGTGGGAATGATGCGCTCGCCATCCGTTTCATAGCTGGCTTCGAAGGTGCTGCCGATCACGCTGGCCTGCGTCCACACGGCGCCGGGCGCGAGCTTGCCGTCCGCCGCCAGGCAGGCCAGCTTGGCGCTGGTGCCGGTGCCACAAGGAGACCGGTCATAGGCATTGCCAGGGCAGAGCACGAAGTTCTTGCTGTCGGCGCCCTGCGTGTCGGGGGCGAACAGTTCGATGTGGTCGATCTCGGCACCGTCCGCACCACTGATACCCTGCTCGGTCAGAGCGTGGCGCATCTTGCTGGTGTAGTCGGTCAGGTGAACGGCATTGTCCAGCGCGATGCGTTGGCCGTGGTCATTGACCAGGAAGAACCAGTTACCGCCCCAGGCCACGTCGCCGCGCACCGTGCCGTAGCCGGGTACGTCCACCGCCACCTGCTTGCGGTAGCGATAAGCGGGCACGTTGCGCACGCTCACCGTGCCGTCTTCGTGCAGGGTGGCTGTCACATCGCCCACCGGGGTTTCAATGGTGTGCACACCGGCGCCAATGCGGCCCATGTGCGCCAGCGTCACCACCAGACCGATGGTGCCGTGGCCGCACATATTGAGGTAGCCGGTGTTGTTGAAGAAGATCACACCTGCCGCGGCATCAGGGGACACCGGCTCGCACAGCAGTGCGCCCACGATCACGTCATTGCCGCGCGGCTCCAGCACCGTGGCAGCACGCCAGTCGTCGTATTGCGAAGACAGCAAGGCCTTGCGTTCGGCCATGCTGCCCTTGCCCAGATCGGGAAAACCACCCACCACCAGGCGCGTGGGTTCGCCGCCGGTGTGCGAATCGATGATGGAGATGCGCTTCATCACCACACCTTACATCACGGACTGGTACTTGGCAGGGCGGGTCGCCAGGGCCTTCTTGACCACGGCTTCCACATGGGCGCGCTCCTCGCCGACCAGCGGCAGACGCGGACGGCGCACGTACTCGGTACCCACGCCGACCAGGGCGTCGATGAGCTTGAGGTTTTGTACCAGCTTGGTGGACACATCCAGGTGCAACATGGGCGTCATCCACTGGTACAGCGGCAGTGCTTCGGCAAAGTTGCCGGCCTTCATCAGGTCGTACAGGGCCACGGTTTCGCGCGGGAAGGCGCAGCCCACACCAGCCAGCAGACCGTCGCAGCCCAGTGCCAGGCCTTCATAGGCCAGGTCGTCCACGCCCAGGAACAGCTGGTAGCGCGTGCCCACGGTGTTGCGCAGGTCGGTGATGCGGCGGATGTTGTCGGTGCTTTCCTTGATGGCGTGGATCCACTTGCAGTCGGCCAGCTCCACCATGTGCTCGGGCTTGAGGTCCACACGGTAGGCCACCGGGTTGTTGTAGACCATGATGGGCTGTTGCGCGGCTTCGGCCATGGTGCGCACATTGAGCATGGCTTCGCGGGCGTCGGCCACATAGATCACCGAGGGCATGACCATGAAGCCCTGCACGCCCAGCTTGTTGGCACCGTCGATGTAGCGCAGAGCTTCGCGGGTGCTGGTTTCCGACACATTGGCCAGCACCGGGATGCGGCCGTCGGCGGCTTCCAACGCGATCTTGGCCACTTGCAGCTTCTCTTCCAGCGTCAGCGTGCTGGCTTCACCCAACGAGCCGCAGGTCACCAGACCGTGGATGCCGTTGCGGATCTGGAAGTCGATGTGGCGCGCCGTGCCTTCGGCATCGATGCTCTCGTCGGCGTTGATCTTGGTGGTGATGGCGGGGAAGATGCCTTGCCAGGGGGTGTTTTTCATGCGAAGCTCCGGGGGGTAAATAAATATGTTGTTAATATATTAACGCAATTCTAAAATATCCGCCATGGCCCGCACCAAAAAAACACCAACGCCCGCGCAACCCAAGCGCCGCGCCGCCGACGTGGCCTACGACACGCTGGAAGACATGATCTCCACCCTGCAGCTGCAGCCCGGCGCGCAGGTGGTGGAGAGCGAGCTGGTGGAGCGCACGCAGCTGGGCCGCACGCCGATCCGCGAGGCGCTGCTGCGCATGGTGTCCACCGGCCTGATCGTGCAGCAGCCCCGCCGCGGTCTGCTGATTTCCAGCATCGACCTGGCCGACCACCTGGATGTGGTGCAAACCCGCCGCGTGCTGGAGTGCCTGATTGCGGAATGCTCGGCACGCCGCGCTACCGAACAGCAGCGCAAGGACATCGTGCAGTGCGCCCAACGCATGGTCAAGGCGGCTGCGGCCGAGCGGCTGGACGACTACATGAAGGCCGACATCGAACTCGACCGCGTCAACCACGCCGCCAGCCAGAACCACTCCGCTGTGAAGGCGGTGCTGCCGCTGATCGTGCAGTGTCGGCGCTTCTGGTATGCCTACCGCCATGCGGGTGATATCACCGAGGGCGCGGCGGCCCATATGCAATTGGCTGAGGGCATTGCCTCAGGCAATGAAGCGCAAGCCGTGGCCGGGGCGCAAAGGCTGAGTGACTACCTGCAGGGATTCACGCAGCGGGTGATTGCCAACTGAATCACACCGCTTTGGCGCTGGGCCGTGCGGCGACCTTGTCACGCCAGGCCTGCAGCGCATGCAGCCCGGCATCCTTGGGCACGAACTTGAGCAGCCCGCGCGCAAACTCCAGGCCGCAGAAGGCCGTGATGTCGGCAATGGTGAAGCGGCTACCCGCCATCCACTCCTGCTGTTGCAGCAGGTCGTCAAAAATGCGCGCCGTGGCCCGCATCTTCTCGCCCTGCGATTGGCCGAAGTCGGAAAACTGCGGCTGCTCCAGCGGCGCCAGACCGGGGTGCGTATGGCGGATGGCGTTGGCAATCTGCAGCATCAGCTTCATTTCCACGCGCCGGTCGGCCATCTCGATGAACGCGCGCTCGGTGGCATCCACGCCCATCAGATTGGGCTCGGGCTGCACGCCTTCGAGGTAGGTACAGATGGCTCGCGTCTCGGTGAGCACGCGGCCATCGTCCAGCTCCAGCGCCGGCACGGTAGCCAGCGGGCTCTTGACCAGAAACTCCGCGCTGCGGTGCGCACCGGCATTGAGGTCGATGTTCTGCACCGCGATGTTGGCAATGCCCTTTTCTGCAATGAACATCAGCACGCGGCGCGGGTTGGGCGCGCGGTGGGCGCTGTGCAGGATCACAGTGCGTCCTTTTGCGCGGCACGCAACTGGTCGCGCGTGGCAGTGGCGGCCGCACGTGCGGCCTGCGCGAAATCGGCACCACCCGAGGCGTACAGCACGGCCCGTGAAGAATTCACCACAATGGGCGCGGTGGTTTCGCCGTTGCTGGCACGGTAGCCCGCCTTGACGGTTGCGACCGCATCGCCACCCTGTGCACCCACGCCGGGGATCAGCAGCGGCACGGTGGGCGCCACCTTGCGCACCCGCTCGATCTCGGCTGGGTAAGTGGCACCCACCACCAGGCCCAGCTGGCCATTTAGGTTCCACGGGCCTTGCGCCAGATGGGCGATGTGCTCGTACAGCAGGGGTTGCCCCTCTACGCTGGCTAGGCGCTGGTTCTGCAGATCGTCGCCACCGGGGTTGGAGGTGCGGCACAGCAGGAACGCGCCCTTGCCCTGGTACTTGAGATAAGGTTGCACCGAGTCAAAACCCATGAAGGGCGAGAGCGTCACGCAGTCTGCGCCGTAGCGGTCAAACGCCTCCTTGGCGTATTGCTCGGCGGTGCTGCCGATGTCGCCGCGCTTGGCATCCAGAATGGTGGGCACGTGGGGCGCGTTGCGGCGCATGTGTTCCATCAGGCGTTCCAGCTGGGCCTCGGCACCATGGGCAGCAAAGTAGGCAATCTGCGGCTTGAAGGCAATCACCAGGTCGGCTGTGGCATCCACGATGGCGGCGCAGAAGTCGTAGATCTTGCTGGCGTCGCCGGCCATGCCGGCGGGGAAGCGGGCCGGCTCCGGGTCTAGCCCCACACACAAGAGGGAGCCGTTGGCGCGTTCGGCATTGCGCAATTGTTCGATGAAGGTCATGGTGTGAGTTTATGGTCGAGAGTGTCTGCTGCAAGGCACAGGTCGGCCCAGGCCTTGGCCTTGTCGGCACCGTTGCGCATTAGCGCCTTGGGGTGATAGGTCACGATCACGGGGATGCCCTGGAAGCGGTGCACGCTGCCGCGCAACTTGCCCAGCGGCAAGGTGGCCTGCGCCGGTGTTTCGCCCAGCAGCACCTGGTTGGCAAAGCGGCCCATGGCCAGAATCATCTTGGGCTGCACCAGCGCTATTTCGCGCTGGAGGTAGGCGGCGCACTGCGCCAGATCACCGGCTTGTGGGATGGCGCCGTGGGCCGGACGGCACTTGAGTACATGGCTGACATAGGCACGCTGTACGACCGGGGCCGGAGCAACCGCCGCATGCCCGGGCAAGGGGTTGGCGCGCTGCAGCCCTAAGGCACGCAGCATGTGCGACAGCAGCACGCCGTCCTGTCCAGCAAAGGGTGCGCCAGCATAGTCTTCCTCTTCATCGGGCGGATCGCCCACCACCATCCAGTCGCAGGGTGCCGCATCGGACACCGGAGTGATGGAAGCATGGCGGCGCCCGGCGCACAAGCCACAAGCCTGGCAACTGCGCACCGTCTCGGCCAACGCCGGCCAATCCAGTGTGGCGGCGTCGCCCAGCGGCTGGACGGGCGCGGCAACCGGGGCGGCTACGGGTGCTTCGACTGCAACCCGTGCAGCAGGCGCAGCGGGTGGTGGCACCGGTGCCGCAGGTCTGGCCTGCACTACAGGTGCTGCAGTCTGTGGCTGTGGCGCCTGCAAGGTCACCACACCGCTTTCGGGCAGCCAGACGTGCACGCCCATTTCCTGCAGCATGGCACGCTGTCGGGAGTCGAGTTCAAGAGCCATGGGGTTCCTTGTCTTTCACAGGCGCAGGCTCATCACAATCGCGTCTTCGCGCTGGCCGTGCCCGGCCGGGTAATAGGCCTTGCGCAAACCGACGCGGCGGTAACCGTGGGCTTCGTAGACCTTGATGGCCCGCACATTGCCCACACGCACCTCCAGCCACAGCCACTCGGCACCTTGCCCACGTGCCCAGAGCGCCAACGCATCCAGCATCACCCGGGACCAGCCCTGGCCCTGGAACTCGGGTGCCACGGTGATGTTGAGCAGGTGCACTTCGTCCACGCCCTTCATGGCCACAAAATAACCCAGCACATAGCCGTTGGCCATGAGCATCTGGGCCTGGTAGCCGCTGTGCAGCGCGTCCAGGAAATTGGTGCGCGACCAGGGACTGGCATAGGCGCGCTGCTCCACCCGCATCACCTCTTCCAGACGGTCCGCCAGTAACGGCTCGAAATGCGCCTCTGCCATCTCACGGCGGCCATCGAACTGCGCGCTCATGGGTGGGCTCCCGCAGCCTGGGCTGCCTTGATGGCGGCACGTTCCGCCGTGGTCTGCGCCACCTTGTCGCGCACATAGGTGGGCAGGGCCTGCTCGGCGGGCACGGCCTTGCCCGCTGCCAATAGCTGCGGTGCCAGGCGCAGCATGGCGCTGGCCTTGGGCGCAGCCGCCACCTGGCGCACCTCGCTCTGGATGCCGTGCAGGCGCGCTCCATACACGCCAAACACATTGCCGGCTACCAGCGTGGTGGCTTCGGCTTGCACGGTGATGGCAATAGCCTCAGGACTCGCCAGCACCGCACCCTGCACTTCCGTCCAGAGACCGCCGGTGCAGTCAAAGACGGCGCTGTAGAGTTCGTCCATGCGCGCATCGAGCATGGCGTACACGCGCAGCGTCCCGGCTGCCTCAGCGAACTGCTGCCGCGCATCTTCGGCCACGGCCAGCAGCGAGTTGACCGGCAGCACCGGCACATCCGCGCCAAACGCCAGACCCTGGGCCACGGCGCAGGCGGTACGCAAACCAGTGAAATAACCCGGTCCGCAGCCAAAGCAGATGGCATCGAGCTCACGCAGCTCCAGGCCGGCCTGGCGCATCAGGTCCAGCACGCCGGCGATGAGACCGGCAGACGCCTTGGCTCCGCCCTCGCCCTGCAGTTCCCACAGGCCTGCGGCAGCGCCGTCATCGCGCGAGACGGCGATGGTCATCTGGTCGGCACTGATATCAAAGGCCAGCAGCTTCATGCTTTCTTCGCTCCCGCCTGGTGCACACCAAACACGATGCCCATGGTCACCAGCGTCAAGCCGCACAGCACGTTCCAGGGCAATGGCTCACCCAGCAGCACCGCTGCCGACAGCGCAGACAAGCCGGGCACCACAGCGGTCAGCATGGTGGAGCGCACCGGGCCGTAGGTGCGGATCATCATGTTGAAGGTAATGCCCGACACCACCACCGAGCCCACGCCCTGCATCAGCATCTGCAACACCACGTCGTGCAGCGGAGCCGTGAAGAACAGGCCTTGCAGCACACCGGCCCAGACAAGGATGCAGTACAGCGGCACATACACAAAGAAGGCAAACACCGTGATCGCCGTGGTGGCGTACACCGCCTGCAGCGCATGCTTGCGCACCAGCACGCTGTAGACCGACCAGGCCACCGAAGCGGCGATGAACAACAAGTCACCGCGCCAGATGCCGCTGCCATTGAGCGCATGCAACAGACTGCCCCCACCCACCAGCAAGTCGCCCGCCACGATGCACAGCAGCCCCAGGGCGCGCGTACGGGTGATGCGGTCCCCAAGCAAGGGAATGGACAACAGCGCCGTCCAAAGGGGCAAACTGCCCGGCAGCAGCACCGAGCCATGCGCTGCGGGGGCATAGACGAAACCGCTGTAGGCCAGCACGCCATACAGCAGGCCACCAAACAAACCGGTAAGCACCGTGGTGCGCAATGGCAGTGGCGAAAAGCCCCACATCGAGCCAGCATCGGCCACTTGCCCTGCCTCCTGCTGGCGCAGTCGCTGCACCCGGGTCAGCCACCAGCCCATGGGCAAGAGAATGGCAGCGGCACCCAGCAAGCGGGCAAAAACGATGTCCAGGGGACCCAGGGTGGGAGCACGGGAAGGGTCGGCCGAGGCACGCGCCACCACGATGAAGCCGGTCCAGATCAGCACCGTGACCAAGGCTGCCAAAAGACCCACGACTTTGGGCGAAAGGCGTGGCATGGCGCCAGGCACTGCAGTTGCGGGAGGGAGAGACATGCAGGGATTATCGCGGCTAGTCCATGCCCGCTGGGCGCACCGGATAATGGACGCATGCTGCCTTCCATCTTGCGTGTCCTGCTGTTGTGCGCTCTTTGCAGTGGTGCCGTGGCCGCGCCCGTGGCGGCCATTCCAGTGGAAGTCGACGCCGCACTGGCGCGCGCCAAGATCCCGCGCGATGCAGTGGCCCTGTTGGTCGTCGATGCGGACGGCAGCAATGCGGTACCTCGGCTGAGCCACCGCGCGCAGGCCCCCATGAATCCAGCGTCCGTGATGAAGCTGGTGACCACTTATGCCGCACTCGACCTGTTGGGGCCGGCCTATGCCTGGAACACGCCGGTGTATGTGGACGGTGCAGTACGCGACGGCACGCTCACCGGCAATGTCTATATCAAGGGCCAGGGCGATCCCAAGCTGGTGCTGGAGCGGCTCTGGCTGCTGCTGCGAAGGCTGCAGGGCTTGGGCATCCGGCAGATTGCGGGGGACATCGTGCTGGACCGCAGCGCGCTGGACGTTCCCGACACCGACCCGGCCAGCTTTGACGGTGAACCCCTGCGCCCCTACAACGCCTCCCCTGATGCGCTGCTGATCAATTACAAATCGGTGGTGATGACCTTCACCCCAGACCGCGGCAGCAATGCCGCCCAGGTCCAGTTTGATCCCCCGCTGTACGGCGTGCTAACGCAAAACACGGTACCTCTGAGCAACGCGGAGTGTGGCGATTACCGCGCAGCGCTCAAGGCGGACTTCTCCGACGCCAGTCGCATCCGGTTTGCGGGCAGTTACGCCGCAGATTGCGGCGAGAAAGTCTGGCCGGTGGCCTACGCAGAACCACGCAGCTACGCCTTGCGCGCAGTACAGGGGCTCTGGCTGGACATGGGTGGAAAGCTCACCGGCAACGTGCGCTACGGGACGGTTCCCGCCCCATTGGCAGCGGGCAAACCCACACTGGAAAGCACGTCGGCGCCGCTGGCGGAAATCATTCGCGACATCAACAAGTTCAGCAACAACGTGATGGCGCAGCAGGTCTTTCTGACCCTGGGGCGTGTGTTGGCGCCTCCAGCGGATGCGTCGGCGCCCGCAACGGACGCAGCGAGCGGAATGAGCGGCGGCAGCTTCATCGCCTCGCGTGCCGTGATTCAGCGCTGGTGGAAGGACCGCATCAGCACGGAGGATGTGCCAGTGCTGGACAACGGCTCCGGCCTGTCGCGCAACGAACGCATCAGCGCCCAGGGTCTGGCACTGCTGCTGCAGAAGGCCTACCGCTCACCCACCATGCCGGAGCTGATGAGCTCGCTGCCCCTGACTGGCGTGGACGGGACTCTCAAGCGCTTCAAGTCCAAGGCAATGGCCAGCGCCCACCTCAAGACCGGCTCGCTGAGCAACGTGATCGCCCGCGCGGGCTATGTGGATGGCGCAAGCGGCAAACGCTACATCCTGGTGGCGCTGATCAACCATGCCAATGCCAGCACGGACGCCGCGCGCACGGTGATGGAGACGCTGGTGGACTGGGTTGCCAAGGACAACTGAGTCCGTGGCTCAGGCGGCGGCGCGCTGCAGGCGGTCCCGCACCCCGTCCCAGGCGCTGCCCGCGGGCGGTGTTTCCACCCAGATCAGTTTGACGCGCAAGGCATCGAGCTCACGCAGCACCGAGAACAGTTCATGCGCTGCTACGGCCGGGTCGGAAGGCATGCGGCGCTGCTCGATCTGGCGCGCAGCCGTCTTCATCGCAGTACGGGAATAGACCGCAATCGAGGGGCCGCCCTTCGCAGTCTTGTCCACGTCGGTACCCAGCATGTCCAGCGCCTGCTGCAAGGCTTTGGCATCCATCAGACGCACGGTGGCATTGGGTGCATAGTGCGACTCCAGTGTGCCGGAGGCGCGTGGCGTTGCCTGACCTTGGGCCTCCAGTTCCTCGGGTGTAACCAAGGCGCGACCACAGGCTGCGGCCACCTGGTCCGCGGTGATGGCGCCGGGGCGCAGCAGCACCGGGGCGCCGCGGGTGCAGTCGATGATGGTGGACTCAATGCCCACGTCACAGGGGCCGCCGTCCAGAATCAGCAGGTCGGTTCTGTCGGCAAACTCGTCCAGCACATGTTGCGCCGTAGTGGGGCTTACCCGCCCGAAGCGGTTGGCACTGGGTGCCGCTATGCCCCAGACGACCGGCTCGCCATCGGTCGGTTGGCGCAGCGCCGAGAGCACCGCCTGCGCCACCGGATGCGCTGGGCAGCGCAGGCCAATGGTGTTCTGCCCGCCCGCAGCCGCAGCGCCCACGCCGTCGCGGCGCGGCAGGATCAGGGTCAGCGGGCCCGGCCAGAAGGCCGACATCAGCTGCTGCGCAAAGGCTGGCACACGTGCGGCGTAGTGGGACACGCCAGACATGCCGCCATCAAAGGAAGCCACATGCACAATGAGCGGATGGTCGTTGGGCCGGCCCTTGGCGGCAAAGATGCCCGCCACCGCCGTACCGTTGTCGGCATCGGCACCCAGGCCATAGACGGTCTCGGTCGGCAAGCCCAGCAGGCCACCCTTGCGGATCGCCTGCGCTGCTGCAGCGATGGCATCAGGTGCGAGCTCCACGCCGTCGGCAAACACATAGGCGGACACGATCATGGCGTTGGCCTCTTGGTTGGCTTAGAAAGCTTCAATGCCCAAAATCCTTGCGGCCTGCAGTGCGGTGTTGCGCACCTGCTCCACCGAGGCACCGGTGATGTTGAGGTGGCCCATCTTGCGGCCCTTGCTGGCCTGGAGCTTGCCATACAGATGCAAATGCGTGCCCGGCAAGGCCAGCACCTGGTCCCACGCGGGCACGCCGCCTTCGGGCCAGATGTCGCCCAACAGATTGAGCATGATGCTGGGGCTGTGCTGGCGCGGCTGCACCAGCGGCAGCCCGGCCAGGGTGCGCACCTGCAACTCGAACTGGGAGACATCGCAGGCGTCCATGCTGTAGTGGCCGCTGTTGTGCGGGCGCGGTGCCATCTCGTTTACTACCAGACCACCCAAGCTTTGCCCCTCGGGGCTGGCCTCGTCCAGCACAAAGAACTCCACGCAGAGAACACCCACGTATTGCAGCCCCTGCGCTATGGATTTCGCAGCAGCGATCGCGCGCTGCGCAAGGGCTACGGGGATATTGCCGGCATATACCTCGGTCACGGCCAGAATGCCGTTGCGGTGCAGATTGCGCTGTACCGGCAGGTTGACACATTGTCCGTCGCTGCCGCGCGCCACGATCACCGAGCACTCCAGCTGCAGTGGCAGCATCTTTTCCAGCACGCAAGGCTGCTGCTTCAAGGTGCTCCAGGCTTCGGCCAGTTCGGCACGGGTGCGAACCCGCACCTGGCCTTTGCCGTCGTAGCCCAGGCGTGCTGTCTTGAGAATGCCTGGCAGCAGTTGGTCCTGCACGGCAGCCAGTTGCTCAGCGGTTTCAATGACCGCATAGGGCGCACACGGCACGCCGCAGCTTGCAAAGTGTGTCTTTTCTGCCGCGCGGTCCTGGGCAATGGCCACGGCCGATGCGGCAGGGGCAACGGGGCGGCTCTTGGCCAGTTCGGCCAGGGCCGGTGCGGGCACGTTTTCAAATTCGGTGGTGATGGCATGCGCCACTTCAGCCAGGCGGGCCAGGCCTGCCGGGTCGGTGTAGCTGGTCTGGATATGGTGGTGGCTGACCCGTCCTGCGGGGCTAACGGAATCGGGGTCCAGCACCGCAGTGAAGTAGCCCATGCGCTGCGCCGCGTGCACAAACATGCGGCCCAGTTGCCCACCGCCCATCACGCCCAGCGTGATTTCCCGCGATCCACCCAGTTGGTTCAGCTCCGCCATTACGCCGCGCTGCCGGTGATGGGCAGCACCATGTCGGTGGCGGCCTGGGTCTGGTCGCGGCGGAAGGCTTCGAGCTCCAGACGCAGATCACTGTCGAAGTTGGCCAACAGCGCCACCGCAAACAGCGCCGCATTGGCCGCACCGGCATTGCCGATGGCAAAGGTTGCCACGGGGATGCCCTTGGGCATCTGCACGATGCTGTGCAGGGAATCGACGCCTTGCAAATGCTTGCTGGCCACAGGAACACCCAGCACCGGCACCGTGGTTTTGGCCGCCAGCATGCCTGGCAGGTGGGCTGCGCCACCGGCTCCGGCGATGATGGCTTTCAGGCCGCGGCCTGCCGCTTGCTCCGCATAAGCAAACATTTCATCGGGCATGCGATGGGCGGAAACCACCTTCGCTTCAAAGCCGATTCCAAACTGTTGGAGAATCTGCACTGCATGTTGCATGGTGTCCCAGTCGGAGCTGGAACCCATGACGACGCCTACTTGGATGGTTTTCATCCCTGAATTTTACGTTTTACCCAGAGCCTGTACCCATGATCAACGTCACCCTTGAAAACTTCGAAGCCGAAGTCGTCGCCGCATCCCACCAGATTCCCGTGCTGGTGGACTTCTGGGCGCCCTGGTGCGGGCCTTGCAAAGTGATCGGTCCCTTGCTGGAAAAGCTGGAAGCCGACTATGACGGGCGCTTCAAGCTGGTGAAGATTGACTCGGATCAGGAGCAGGAGCTCAGCCAGGCCTTCGGCATCCGCAGCATTCCCACCTGCGTGCTCATGATAGGCGGCAAACCAGTGGACGGCTTCATGGGTGCCATTCCCGAAGGACAGCTCAAGGCGTTTCTGGACAAGCATGTGCCGGCCGCGGAAGAAATGCAGGCCGAGGAAGATGCAGAGAGTGCGCAGGCCCTCCTGGCCGCTGGCGACCCGCAGGCCGCGCTGCACAAGCTGCACGAAGCGTTGACCATCGATCCCGGCAATGACGACGCCCGCTACGACTACGTCAAGCTGCTCATCGAAAGCAATATGCTGCAGGACGCAGAAGCCGCTCTGGCCCCTGCCCTGGCGGCAATCCCGCGCCAAATCCGGTTTGAGGCGCTGGAGCAGTTTCTGCACGCTATCCTGTTTGTGGAGAATGACCCGCGCGGCGGCTGGGCGCCCGAGCAATTTGATGCATTGATTGCCGCCAACAAACGCGACTTCGATGCCCGGCTAGCCAAGGCCCGGGTGCTGATGGTGAGCGGCAACTGGACCGCCGCCATGGATGAGTTGCTGGAAATCGTGATGCGCGACAAGACCTGGAACGATGCGATTCCGCGCAAGACCTTTGTGGCCATTCTGGAGTTGCTGACTCCTCCCAAGCCCAAGCTGGACCCCGCAACTGCGGGCAAAAGTGCTGGCGGAATCGAGCTCACTGGCAAGGGCGTGACCGAACTCGACCCGCAGGCCCAAATGGTGTCCAGCTACCGCCGCAAGCTCAGCATGGCGCTGAATTGACCTTGCTTTTTCTCAATTAGCTCAAAAAATCGTCGCCGCTTTGGTGTTTACCCTCTCTTCAAAATGAAGGGAGCATAGGATCATCTGCTCCTGAAATAGCACGATCGTTCTATTTGCAGAAGATCAATTTAGGAGACGATGAATGAAATTCTCGAAATCAACCTGGGCCGCAGTAGGCGCCGCGCTCTTGGTGGCCGCCTGCGGTGGTGGAGGCGACGGCGGTAATGCTGGCTCGGTCAATAACAACCCTGGACGGGGCACGCTGGTACAAAGCCCGCCACCGCGCACACTCTCGCTTAGTGCCGCAGAGTTTTCCGGCGAATTGATCGCGGCCGGGGCCAGCGGGCAGACTTTGCTTCAACTGGCAACGGGATCCACCTCTGGCACGCTGCCGTGCGGCATTGACGTGCATTACATAAAGTATGGAACCGTTGGTGGCAAAGGCGAGGCGACTCAAGCTTCAGCGGCCTTAATGGTACCTACTGGTCCCGGTGCCAATTGCTCAGGCGCCCGCCCCATCGTGTTGCACGCGCATGGCACTGCAGTAGAGCGTCGCTATAACCTAGCTGACTTTATTGACGCCACCAATCCGGCACATGGCGAACAAACACTTGTCGCGTCACAACTGGCTGCAAAGGGCTACATCGTGGTGGCGCCCAACTATGCTGGCTATGACAGTTCCCCGCTACCTTATCACCCGTTCTTGGTAGCTGATCAGCAGTCCAAGGACATGATAGATGCCTTGACGGCTGCAAGAACCGCGCTTCCAAGTTTGTTGGCACCGGTTTCCGACAATGGCAAATTGTTCATTACAGGTATCTCGCAGGGCGGACATGTTGCAATGGCGACTTTGCGGGCCATGCGTGCGCTCAATATGACCGTCACGGCGACGGCGCCGCTGGAGCCCGTAAGTTCACTCCTTAATTATGGTGACGCAATCATTTCTGGCCAAGTTCCTGCGGGTAGTACGACCCTGATGCCTATGGTCATCAATGGCTACCAAAAAACCTACGGAACGATATACAGTGCGCCAACAGACTATTATTCGTCGACCTATGCTGCAGGCATAGAAGCAGCTTTTCCTGGAAACTACACGTCTACGACCCTTATAACCAGCGGCATAGTCCCAGCCGCAACGTTGTTCTCGGGAGGTGCAGCATCTAGTCCCGCAGCATTTGCGCAATTGTTTGCAGGTGGCGTGGGCCCCGGAAATCTGATCACTGATACCGCAAGGAGCGCATACGCGACTGATATCCCCAATGCCACACCGACCAATGCCCTGCGGTCAGCCTTGAAGTTAAACGACGTACTTTCGATGACCGTGGACAAGCCCATGATGCTCTGTGGTGGAGCCCAGGACCCAACGGTCTTCTTTTACGTGAATGCCGATTATTTCGCGGCCACTCACGCATCAAATCCATACCTCAGTATTCTCGATTTGGAAAACACATATCCGGTGACAAATAGTCTAGGTACCGTCACAAAAGTTACCGGTGCAACTATTTCCGCACTGCAGGCTGGCTTCCAACAAGCCAAGATAGCGACACAAGCGGCTGCTCCTACTGACCCGCTTGCAGTAGTAAAGGCATATCACGGATCGCTGGTTCCCCCGTTTTGCCTTGCGGCAGCGAGCGGGTACTTTGCTAACTTCTAATTTGACGGAGAAATCGATATGAAAAACAAATTCTTTCCGTTGTCCATCATTGCAGCCGGTGCACTCCTATCAACTAGCGGGGCATTCGCTCAGTACACCGTGCAAATCGGATATGCGAATGTAGACCCGGGTGCAAATGCCGGTGCAACATCAGGTCCTTTCCTGCCGGCGAATACGACGAGCTTGAACGTCAAGTCACAAGATACGGTATTTTTCAGCATTTCACGCAACATCACAGACAACTGGGATTTGCAATTGGCACTGGGCCTGCCACCCACACATGATGTGACGCTGAAGGTACTCAATGCTGCCAACCTTCCGCCCAGCGTTGCTTCCAAACAAGGGCAGTTGATTGGCACTGTGCGCCAGATCGCTCCGACGTTGTTTGCCAACTACAAGTTCGGCGAGTCCACAGACAAATTCCGACCTTTTGTGGGTATTGGCATCAACTACACCATGTTTGACCAAGCCAACTCTGCACCGCTTTTCAACCAACTGAGTGGCGGAACCACAAATAACAAACTCACTGATTCATGGGGCTTGGCTGCGCAGGTTGGAGCGACATATAAATTGGATGGCCCATGGTCCATCTCTGGGACATGGTCAACGGCGGACGTGAAATCCACGCTAACCAACAATACATACGGCATAGAACGCAAGACCGACATTAAGTTCAGCCCGTCTGTACTTATATTGTCTGTAGGTTACGCGTTCTGATACGCTAAACTTTTTGACAGCCATCAAAAAGGCATAGCCCTCTTGGGCTATGCCTTTTATTGTTTCAATCCAGGGCTCAACCCGTCAATCGCGCCAACGCTTCCTGGTACTTGGCAGCCGTCTTGGCAATCACCTCATTGGGCACGCGAGGTGCCGGCGGAGTCTTGCTCCATGGCTTTCCATCGACCTTGGCCTGCTCCAGCCAGTCGCGCACGAACTGCTTGTCATAGCTAGGCGGATTGGTGCCCTCCTGGTAACTTTCCTGCGGCCAGAAGCGCGACGAGTCTGGCGTCAGCACCTCGTCCATCAGCGTGAGCATGCCATCCTTGTCGAGACCAAACTCGAACTTGGTGTCGGCAATAATGATGCCTTTGGTCAGCGCAATCTCGGAAGCGGCTTTGTACAGACGGATGCTGATATCGCGGATTTGCGTGGCCAGCTCCAGACCGATCATCTCCACCGTCTTCTCGAAGGTGATGTTCTCGTCATGGTCACCCACGGCGGCCTTGGCAGCCGGTGTGTAGATCGGTTCCGGCAGCTTGGACGCGTTCTTCAGGCCAGCGGGCAACTTCACGCCGCAGACTGCACCGTTTTCCTGGTATTCCTTCCAGCCACTGCCAGCCAGATAGCCGCGCACCACCGCCTCTACCGGCAAGGGCTTGAGGCGCTTGACCAGCATGGAGCGGCCTGCTACCTGCGCCACCTCGGACGGTTGAACCACACTCTCGGGTGCATCGCCAGTGAGGTGGTTGGGGCAGATATTGGCGCCGTGGGGGCCCAACTTTTCGAACCAGAACAGCGCCATCTGGGTCAGCAAAGCGCCCTTGCCTGGAATGGGCTCGCCCATGATCACATCAAAGGCTGATAGCCGGTCGCTGGCTACCATGAGTATGCGGTCATCCCCCACCGCATAATTGTCACGCACCTTGCCACGGGCCAGCAAGGGAAGGGAAAGGGCGGAGGTATGTACTACTGCGGTCATGGCATCCTGAAAGTGAAAAGGCCCGCCACAACCCGAAGGGCCTTGGCGAGCCTGCGATTATCGCAAAGCGCGACTGTGGTGCTTACTGTACGACTTGCGCCAGCTCACCGCGGCTGTATTTGCCCGCCACCACCGACAGGCTCTCGCCCTTGATGCCGGCAGCCTGGCCTTCACAGCCAAACTCGATATAGCGCTGCTTGCAAATCTTCATGGCCGCTTCGCGCGCTGGCTTGAGCCACTCGCGGGCATCAAATTTCTCCGGGTTTTCAAACAGGAACTTGCGAACGGCGGCGGTCATGGCCAAGCGGATGTCGGTATCGATGTTGATCTTGCGCACGCCGAACTGGATGGCCTTCTGGATTTCCTCGACCGGCACGCCGTAGGTTTCCTTGATCTTGCCACCGTACTGGTTGATGATGGCCAGCAGGTCCTGTGGCACGCTGCTGGAGCCGTGCATCACCAGGTGTGTGTTGGGCAGGCGACGGTTGATCTCCTTGACCCGCTCGATGGCCAGGATATCCCCTGTGGGCTTGCGGGTGAACTTGTATGCGCCGTGGCTGGTGCCGATGGCGATGGCCAGAGCGTCCAGCTGGGTACGCTTGACAAAGTCGGCAGCCTGCTCGGGGTCGGTCAACAACTGGTCCTTGGTCATGGTGGCATCGGTGCCATGGCCGTCTTCCTTGTCGCCCTTCATGGTTTCCAGGCTACCCAGGCAACCCAGTTCCCCTTCCACCGTCACGCCAGTGGCGTGGGCCATCTCCACCACCTTGCGGGTGACGTCGACGTTGTATTCGTAACTGGCAATGGTCTTGCCGTCAGCCTCCAGGCTGCCATCCATCATCACCGAGCTGAAGCCCAGGTTGATGGCCCCCTTGCAGACGTCGGGGCTCTGGCCGTGATCCTGATGCATCACCAAGGGAATGTGGGGATAGGCCTCCACGGCGGCAGATATCAGGTGCTTGATGAAGGCTTCACCAGCGTACTTGCGTGCACCTGCACTGGCCTGAAGAATGACGGGAGCGCCCACCGCATCTGCGGCTGCCATCACGGCCTGCACCTGCTCCAGATTGTTGACGTTGAAGGCCGGAATGCCGTAACCCTTGACTGCTGCATGGTCCAGCAGTTCGCGCATGGAAACGAGTGCCATTGGTGAATCCCCAGGAAGTTAAAAAATCTGCCGCGGCTCCATTCTGTAACCGCTTGGTAACCTGTACCTCGGGGGCGATTCTACCGTGCAGGCGCTTTAGCTCACCTGACAAATCTTGAGCATATTGGTGCCACCAGGCTCCCCCATAGGCTCACCGCAGGTGATGGCGTACACATCGCCGCTTTGCACAATGCCGCGCGCCTTGAGGTGGCTTTCGGCTTGGTGCAAGGCCGTATCACGATCGCCGCTGGTGTCCATGAAGAGCGGACGCACGTTGCGGTACAAGGCCATTTTGCGCTGTGTAGCCACTTTCGAGGTCAGGGCATAGATTGGCACACGAATCAGATGGCGACTCATCCACAAGGGCGTAGAGCCACTGTCCGTCATGGCCACAATCGCCTTGGCGCCCAGGTGGTGGGCGGTAAACAGCGCGCCCATGGCGATACTTTGGTCGATGCGGCTGAACTTCTTGCCAGTGAAGTCGGCTTCCAGCTCAAAGTCCTCGTGGCCTTCGGCGGCATGGCATATCTTGGCCATTTCCACAATGGTTTCCAGCGGGTACTTGCCGGACGCGGTTTCAGCCGACAGCATCACGGCGTCCGTTCCGTCCAACACTGCATTGGCCACGTCGCTCACCTCAGCGCGGGTCGGGACCGGGTTGGTGATCATGGACTCCATCATCTGGGTCGCAGTGATGACCACGCGGTCATGTTCGCGTGCCAGTTTGATCATGCGCTTTTGCAGGCCAGGAACAATGGCATTGCCCACTTCTACGGCCAAGTCCCCACGCGCCACCATGATGCCATCGCTGGCCAACAGGATTTCCAGCAGCTTGGGGATAGCCTCGGCCCGTTCGATTTTGGCAATCAGCCCCGGCTTGTGACCAAACTCATGCGCGGCCACATTGCACAACTGGCGCGCCATTTCCATGTCGGTGGCATTCTTGGGAAAGCTCACTGCCACATAGTCGGCCTGGAAGCCCATCGCGATGCGTATGTCGTCCATGTCCTTGGCCGTCAATGCGGGCGCCGTCAGGCCACCGCCTTGCTTGTTGATACCCTTGTTGTTGGATAGCTCGCCACCCAGCTTGACAGTGGTGTGCACCTGCTCCCCGATGACCGCATCCACCGTGATCACGATCAACCCGTCGTTGAGTAGCAGCACGTCCCCGGCCTTCACTTCGCGCGGCAGTTCCTTGTAATCCAGGCCTACGGCATCAATATCACCCAGCTCTGTGCGGGCCGCGTCCAGAATGAACTTCTGCCCAGGCTCCAGAAACACCTTGCCTTCGGCAAACTTGCCCACGCGGATCTTGGGGCCCTGCAAGTCGGCCATGATGGCGACTTCACGGCCGGCACGATGGGCAGCCTCTCTCACCAGACGGGCGCGATCGATATGGTCCTGCGCCTTGCCATGACTGAAATTCAGGCGCACGACGTTCACGCCTGCACGAATCATCTGCTCCAGCAACGCCGGGTCGCTGGAGGCTGGACCCAGGGTGGCAACAATCTTGGTAGCGCGACGGGGCATGGAAACGTCTCCTTGGAATAATCCGCCCATTCTCACACGGAAGGGCCACCACTCCAGTTACAAACCTGCGACAAGATGGCGCCTACGCATGCGACAATCCAAGCACAAGACTACCATCTGATGCACTCCTCTGCACCCCAGCCTGCCCCAATGGGCAACGATGCCTTTTCCACCGGGCTGGATATTGTGCCGGTCCTGGACACCGCTGGCGCCATTACCCTGATGGACGAGAGTGAGGAGCTGTACCTTGAAATAGCCCAAGCCTACGTGATCGAGCTTGCCGGTCTGCTTGCATCACTCGAAACCGCCCTGGCTCGCACCGACCTGACGGAAGCCACGCGAACATTGCATACCTTCAAGGGCTTGTCGTTGACGGTAGGAGCACAAAGACTTTCAGAAATATGCAGACGCTGCGAACTCGAGCTCAAGACCTTGCTCGCCGAGTCCCGCACACTCGACGCTGCAACCCACAGCAAGATGACTTCCGCCCTGCAGGAGGGAACGCAGCAAACTGCTGCTGCACTTGAGACCTATCTGAAACAGCAAGCCCAGCCGACAGCAATGGATGCCTCGTCCTCGGCGCAAGGTCAACACGATCTCGCTCTTCTGAACGACTTGCGGGATTTGCGCCACTTGCTGGCCCGATCCGACCTGGCGGCCCTGGACCGATTTTCTGCACTGCAGACAACCTACTCAGATTTGGCTGAGCCATTGAAACAACTCGAGCTATCGCTCAAGGCTTTTGATTTCTCACAAGCTATGGTTCAATGCGATGAACTGATTCGCAAATGCAGCCCACTCGCATAGTAGAACATGAACGATATCGAGACCTCTGTGGCGAAGTTACTGGATAGCACGCACGGCAAGCCCAAGCTGCTGGTCGTGGACGATCAGCCCATCAACATCCAGGTCATGTACCGGTGCTTTGCTGGCGACTATCAGGTATTCATGGCCACCAGTGGCGAGCAGGCTCTGGAGCTGTGCAAGGGCAATCCCCCGGACCTGATTCTGCTGGACGTGGTGATGCCCGGATTGGATGGATTTGAAGTCTGCAAACGGCTCAAGGCTGACGAAACCACGAGTCACATACCCATCATTTTTGTGACCGCCCACACCGATCCGGCGCAAGAGACGCATGGCCTGAATCTGGGCGCGGTGGACTTCATTGCCAAACCGGTGAATCCGGACGTGGTGCGGGCCCGGGTCAAGACTCACCTGACCCTCAAGTTCCAATCCGACCTGTTGCGTCGGCTGGTCTTCCTGGATGGTCTGACTGGTGTGTTCAACCGGCGCTACTTCGACCAGCAAATTCTCACGGAATGGGCACGTGCGGTGCGCAGCAATTCACCGCTGTCGCTCATTCTTCTGGATGTGGACTTCTTCAAGCTGTTCAACGACCAATACGGCCACCAAGCCGGTGATGATGCGCTCCGACAGGTTGCCAATGCACTCAAAATCAGCCTGAAGCGCCCCGCGGATCTGGTTGCACGCTTCGGCGGAGAAGAATTCGCCTGCATACTTCCAGAAACCTCCTATGAAGATGCTCTGGCCATTGCGGACCGCCTGCAACGCAGCATCCGGGAATTGAACATACCGCACGCAACCTCCAGCGTCGCCGATGTCATCACCATCAGTGTGGGACTGGCAACGCGTGTCGGCAATGCGGGAAACGAAGCAACGGACTTGATCGGCCTAGCCGACATCATGCTGTATGAGGCCAAGCACACGGGGCGTGCCCGCGTGTGCAGCAGCGTGCTGGAGACGGCCACCTGAGCCGCCCCTTCCACTGCGCCTATTGCGCGGCGCGGCGGCTCAGAATCTCGAACGCCGGCAGGGTCTTGCCTTCGAGCACTTCGAGGAAAGCACCGCCACCGGTGGATATGTAGCCAATCTGCTTTTCAATGCCGTACTTGGCAATCGCTGCCAGGGTGTCACCACCACCCGCGATGGAGAAGGCGCTGGACTCGGCGATGGCATGGGCAATGGTGCGGGTGCCACCTTCGAAAGCAGCAAATTCAAAAACGCCCACGGGGCCATTCCAGACGATGGTGCCCGCGGCCTTGAGCTGCTCCGCCAGTACCTTCGCAGTCTGAGGGCCGATGTCCAGAATCAGGTCATCGTCCTCCACTTCCGTGGCCAGCTTGGTGGTCGCAATTGCGCCCGCAGAAAAGGTCTTTGCCGTTACTACATCGGTAGGAATAGGCACGGCGGCTCCACGCGCGCGCATGGCTTCAATCACGGCAGTCGCTTCAGCCAGCAGATCGGGTTCCGCCAGACTCTTGCCGATCTTCAATCCCGACGCCAGCATGAAAGTATTGGCAATGCCGCCACCCACAATGAGCTGGTCCACATTGGCGGCCAGACTCTTGAGAATGGTGAGCTTGGTCGACACCTTGGAGCCCGCCACGATGGCGACCAAGGGACGCTTGGGTGCCAGCAATGCCTTGGAAATGGCGTCCATCTCAGCGGCCAGCAACGGACCCGCACAGGCTATCGGGGCGTACTGGGCGATACCGTAGGTGCTGGCTTCGGCGCGGTGAGCGGTACCAAACGCGTCGTGCACGAAGATGTCGCACAACGCCGCCATCTTGCGGGCCAAGGCCTCGTCGTTCTTCTTCTCGCCCTTGTTGACGCGGCAGTTTTCCAGCATGACCAGTGAGCCGGGCGCCACGCTCACACCGTCCACCCAGTTGGACAGCAAAGGCACTTCACGCCCCAGCAGTTCACCCAGGCGGCGGGCCACCGGAGCCAGCGAATCTTCCGGTTTGAAGGCTCCTTCCGTGGGGCGCCCCAGATGGGAGGTGACCATGACGGCAGCGCCGGCCTTCAGGGCCAACTCAATGCACGGAACGCTGGCGCGAATGCGGGTGTCTTCGGTGATGTTGCCTGCATCATCTTGTGGAACATTCAAATCAGCGCGGATAAACACGCGTTTGCCAGCCACCTTGCCTTGGGCGCACAAATCGGAAAAACGGATTACGTTCATGGGTTCACCTTGGTTGGAAGATCAATAAAGCTTGCCGGATTGTAGAAGCCAGCACACGTCCTGAGCCTGACAAGTATCAAGGCGCAGTCTGTAACCGAGGTGGTGTCACCAGCCCAAACCAATATGCAGCGGCAGATAAACTGCCATGCCGGCGACTATGGTGCCGAGCACCGCCTGGCCTCCCCCGCGACGAGCAAAATAGTAGACCAGACCACCCAATGCGCCAAACAGGCGCGCATCTTCCAACGTGTGAATCAGCTGCCCCTGGCTCATGACGATCTCGGGTGCAATGACCGCGCCCAATGCCGCAATGGGCGCGTACTGCAGGCCGCGCTCGGCCCAATGTGGCAGCTGCCATTCCTTCTCTGAGATGAAGAAAAAGCAGCGCGTCAGCACTGACACACCCACTAGCGCCACGATGGTCACCATATGCCAGCCGTTGATGTCAGCAATGAATGTGCCCATGGCTAGCGACCCGGTTTGCCAGTGAGAGGGCCCGCCCAGGGCGAGCGCTCCAGCATCAGACTGAAAGCTACGGCCGCCGCGATGGCCACCAAAATATTCAGCTTGAGCGGCAGCGTAAAGGCCGCCACGCCGGCTGCTGCCGCAATACCTCCGGCAATCCAACGCAAAGGGGACGAAGCAAGCGAACAGGTCATACCGACCAAGGCAAGAATGCCTGCAAAGCCCAATCCCCAGGTAGTGGGAATGAAGTTGGCCAGTACCACGCCTACCAGACTGCTGGCGGTCCAGCTGAACCAATTGATGCTGCCATTGCCCAGCAGGTAGGCGACTTGACCGGCCCGTCCTGCATCGTCTGTCGCCGGTTCGGGGTGACGCTTGACGAACAGCACGTAAGTCAGATCACCGGTGAGGTAACCGCACAAGAGACGCTTGAGGAATGGCACATGCATGACATACCTGCGCATATGGGCGCTGAACACAACAAAGCGAAGGTTCACGCAAAACGCCGTCGCCAGAATCACCCAGATCGGCGCACCCGCTAGCATCAGGGGAATGGCTGCGAGCTGTGCACTTCCGGCAAACACGGTCAGGGCCATGAACAAGGATTCAGCCGTCCCCAATCCGGACTTGACCATGGCCACACCCGTCATCAACCCCCATGCGGCAATGCCCGGCGCGACCTGCGCCATCTCCACAAAGCCCTGGCGAAACTCCGTATTCCTGACGATCTGGCGAATGGTCTGCATCAGAGTGCAGCGTCTCTGGTCGATGGAGCCGATTCGCAGCACATCCCCGCTTGCACATCAAAACCGCGCAAAAAGGCATCAACCGGCAAACGCTTGCCCCCAGGCCGCTGCAGCTCCCGCATGACCACAGCACCATGTCCTGTGGCAACGGTAATGCCAGAGGCGTCCACTGCCACCACGGTTCCGGGGAGGGCATCCGTAGGTGCAGAGCCCGGCACCGCCTGCCAGACCTTGACGGTCTCCCCTTGCAGCACCGTACTGGCACCCGGAAAGGGATTGAAGGCCCGCACCCGGCGGCAAATGCTGAGCGCATCTTCGCGCCAGTCGATGACTGCCTCGTGCTTCTCGATCTTATGGGCGTAAGTCACGCCCTCTTGCGGCTGGGGCGTTGCCATCAGCTCGCCTTTGGCAAGCGCATGCAGTGCGGTCACGATCATGTCTGCGCCCAATGTGGCCACCTTATCGTGCAGCGTGGCGGTCGTGTCGTCCGCCTCGATGGCAATGGCCTGGCACAGCAGCATGTCACCGGTATCCAGCCCGGCATCCATTTGCATGATGGTGACGCCAGTCTGGCTGTCTCCGGCTTCAATGGCGCGGTGAACAGGTGCAGCTCCGCGCCAACGTGGCAAGAGGGAACCGTGGATATTGAGGCATCCCAAGCGCTTGCGGCCATCCGCGAGAGGCGTTTGCATAGTGTCCAGCACCCACTGGGGCAGGATCAGCCCGTAGGCAGCCACCACCATCACATCAGCGTCGCAGGCTTCGATCATCGCTCGCGCAACGGCGGCGTCTTGCGCGTATTTTCCGTCGAGCTTCAAGCCCTGAGGTTGCGCCAACGGCAGTCCCTGGGCCACCGCAAATTGCTTGACGCTGGAAGCCTGCAGTTTCATGCCTCGCCCGGCCGGCCGGTCTGGCTGGGTCAGCACCAGCACCACCTGCATACCGGCGGCGTGGATGCGCTCCAGAGCCGTGCGTGCAAATTCCGGCGTACCGGCAAAGATGACTTTCAGGGGCGTTGTAGGCAACGAAGTCAACGCGCTTCCTCGCGCTGCAGCTTCTGCATCTTGGTCTTGATGCGGTTGCGCTTGAGCACAGACAGGTATTCCACAAACACCTTGCCCAGCAAATGATCCATTTCATGCTGAACGCAAATGGCCAGCAGGCCATCCGCTTCGACGGTGCGCTCCTGGCCTTTTTCGTCCAAGGCCCGCACGTGCACGGCCTCGTGGCGAACCACTCCGTCATAGATGCCGGGCACCGACAGGCAACCTTCTTCGTTGAGCTTGGTGGCTTCGCTCTTCCAGGTCAATTCGGGGTTGATCAGTACCAGTGGCTGGTCGCGCTCCTCTGAAATGTCGATAACGATGACGCGCTCATGCACGTTCACCTGGGTCGCAGCCAAGCCAATGCCCTTGGCTTCGTACATGGTTTCCAGCATGTCGGAAACCAGCGTCTGGATACGCTCGTCCACGGAGGCGACGGGCTTGGCGACCTTGAATAGCTTGGGGTCGGGATAACAAAGAATCGGGAGTAGTGCCATGTTTTTGCTGAAGAGATGTCGCTATTTTCGCCACTTTTGCCTATTCGGTTTGGGCAGCACACCCAAAAACGTTGCCCAATCAAGGGCTTGAGCGCAAAATCGTGCGTAAACTATCAAGTCAAACCCCGGGACGGCTGCACGATATGACGATACACCTGATGGCGAAATCCAAAGTGGCACTGGCCGCCCTGACTGCATTGTCCAGCGCACTATTGATTGCGCCAGCATTTGCACAAAATTACCCCATTACCCCGGCCCAAAGGGCCACAGCAAATCAAGTCGCACAAAAAGGCGTCCCTCTGAGTGAGCTGGCGCCCAACGCCCCTGACCGCTACACCATCAAGAGTGGCGACACCCTGTGGGACATCTCCAAGCTGTACCTCAAGAGCCCGTGGCGCTGGCCTGAGCTATGGGGCATGAACCTGGACCAGATCAAGAATCCGCACCGTATCTACCCCGGTCAGGTTCTGGTGCTGGAACGCGCGGATGGGCGCGCCACCTTGCGCATCGATGACGGTGGGCTGGTACCGGCAGACATCAATACCGTACGGGTTTCACCGCGGAATCGCCTGGAGGCGCTGCCTGATAGCGCGCTGCCGACCTTGCGACCCAGCGTGATCGAACCGTTCCTTGCCGAGCCCATCATTGTGGATGCGCTCGAGTTTGCCGCTGCGCCGCGGATCGTGTCGGCCCAGGAGGGCCGCGTACTGCTGACCCGTGGTGACCGGGCTTATGCACGCGGACAAAATGGCATGCCGCTGCTGGACGACCAGCAATCCGAGAAGATCTTCCGGGTGTTCCGTACCGCGACCCCCCTGAAAGATCCGGAAACCGGCGCAGTGCTGGGTTATGAGGCCATTTACGCTGGCAAGGCAAAACTCAAGAGCAGCGAGACCACATCGGAAGAGGTGGATGCCAGCGGGAAAGTCAGCACTGCCATCGTTCCTGCGCGCATTGACATCATCAGTGCCAAGGAAGAGATACGGGTAGGAGACCGCCTGCTGCCCGAACCGCCGCGCGATATCCGCACCTACACCCCGCACGCGCCGCAAGGTGCCCTTACCGGACGCATCGTCTCGGTCTATGGCAGCGCCGTGGAAAACGCTGCCCAGAACCAGGTGGTAGTCATCAACAAGGGCAAACTCGACGGGGTGGACAGCGGCACGGTGCTCGCCATCCTCAAGAACGGTGCACGCATCATCGACAAGCAGGACGAGGCCCGTCCTCTGCTCAAGCTGCCCGATGAGCGCAACGGTCTGATGATGGTGTTCCGGACCTTTGACCACCTGTCCTACGCGCTGATTCTGGATATTACCGACGGCGTGCGGGTGGGTGACCGGTTGGCGTCTCCCCGCTAGTTTTTAATTTTGCACATGGGCACAATGCGGCCCATGAATCACTACGAACTTGCCGCCTGGCTGCGGCTTTTACTGACTCCTGGCATCGGCAGAGGCACGGCGCGCAAGTTGCTGACGGCCTTTGGCCTGCCCGCAACGGTGTTGGAGCAATCCCCGGCTGTCTTGGCTGAACTGCTCAGCCCGGCCCAAGTCCATGCTTTGTCGACCGAGCCACACGACCTAACATCGCAACTGGATGTCACCTGGGCATGGCTGAACGCTGATCCTCACATGCGGCGTGTGCTCTGCCTGGGTGACCCGCTGTTTCCCCAACGGTTGCTGGACATTGAAGACCCTCCCTTGCTGCTGTATGCGGTGGGTCGACCTGAAGCCTGGGATGACAACCTGCTGAACACAGGAACCTGTCTGGCCGTCGTGGGCAGTCGCAACCCCACACCGCAGGGTGCTGCCAACGCTCGGCAGTTTGCGTCAGCGCTGGCAGGCGCGGGCCTCACCATCGTCTCCGGTATGGCACTTGGCGTGGACGGCGCTGCGCATGAGGGTGCGCTAGAAGGGGCTGCTTCAGACGGGCTGGCCACCATTGCGGTGGTGGGCACCGGCCTGGACCGGGTCTATCCCAGGCAACACCGCGATCTGGCACATCGCATTGCCCAGCGTGGCGTGATACTGAGCGAATTTGCCCTCGGTACTGGCCCTCTGGCGCCCAATTTTCCGCAGCGCAATCGCATCATCTCGGGTCTTTCGCAAGGCACGCTGGTGGTGGAGGCCGCCTTGAAGTCCGGTTCGTTGATCACTGCCCGACTGGCCGTGGAACAGGGCCGTGACGTGTTCGCCATACCTGGCTCCATCCACGCAACCCAGTCACGCGGCTGCCACGCCCTCATCAAGGAGGGCGCCAAATTGGTCGAAAGTGCGCAGGATGT
Source organism: Rhodoferax sp. GW822-FHT02A01 (assembly GCF_038784515.1). Taxonomy (NCBI): domain Bacteria; kingdom Pseudomonadati; phylum Pseudomonadota; class Betaproteobacteria; order Burkholderiales; family Comamonadaceae; genus Rhodoferax; species Rhodoferax sp. GW822-FHT02A01. The sequence continues at coordinate 1,994,190 of NZ_CP152376.1, read as the reverse complement.
TCTGGATGAGCTGGTGCTGGAGATGACTCAGCCCGCAAACATCCCTATCGGGCATCAGACCGTGCGGGAGCAGGGGAGCGAATCCGCACTGTTGCAGGCCCTGGGTTTCGATGCCTGCAGTCTGGATGCCTTGCAGGCGCGAACCGGCCTGCCCACTCCCTCGCTGTTGGCGGAACTGATGACGCTGGAACTGGAAGGTATGGTGGCCCGCCTGCCGGGCGGGCTCTACCAGCGCTTGGTCCAGGCCTGAAGGCGTTGCCGTATTGGTCTGAACGCAAGAAAAAGGGGGGAAGTCCGGCCAACGGCCAAGGGGCATTTATTACGCGCTATAGTCCCCTCCATGTTTGAAGTCCTAGCGTTTGTTTACGAGAACTACGACCCGGGTGAATCCTGTCCGGAACCCGCACACCTGAAGCGCAAGCTCAGCGCGGTGGGCTTTGAATCCGACGAAATTGGCGAAGCAATTACCTGGCTCAAGGGTCTTGATGGCGCAGTCCGCCCCTCACCGCCCACCCCATGGTTGATACAGCCTGAAGCAGGCAGTACACGCATCTATCCTCGTCACGAACAAAACCACCTGGGCGTGGCCGCCATGGGTTTTCTGCATTTCATGGAAAACGCCGGAAAGATGTCGGCCGAATTGCGCGAAGTCGTCATTGACCGTGCCATGGCCGCACCAGGCGGACCGGTGTCGCTAGACGACCTCAAACTCATCGTATTGATGGTGTACTGGCGTTTTGGTCAGGAGCCCGATGCGCTGGTGCTGGATGAGCTCTGTGACAACGCCAGCGCGCGCGTATCACACTGATCTAGAAGCGCTTAGCTACTAAGCCAACAGACGCTCGGGGTTGGCTTCGAGTTTGGCCAGTGCGTCGCGCGTAGCGCGTACCGTCAGTGCCTCTTCTTCCTGCGGCTTCAGCAGACCAGCCTGCAAATAGGCAGCAAGGCGTCCGCCTTGAATCAGGAAGCTCTTGCCGGATGTGGCGGCAAACAGGTTCAGGTGCTTGCGCTCACTGCGCCAGGCAAACTGCACCTGTGTCACCTGGTTGTTGTGATCCAGAGTGAACCACGAACCCAGCTGCAACTCCGCCGCCCAGGCCAGCATGGCTGCCGTGGGCTTGGCGCCACCGCCGGACACCACCTCTATCGCGGCGGCCTCTATCCCCAGCATCATCTCCAGACTCTCGGAATCCAGCGGCAGGTCGCCCATGACGTCATCGCTGACAAAGTCCTCGAGATTGCTCAGGCGCTGTGCCATGGCATCGATTTTGGCTTGCGGAATGGCTTGCGTCTTGGACAAGAAGGCATCTGCCAACGTGTCGCTGATCTTCTTGACATGCCGCTCCTGCTCACTCGGCGCCATCGCCAGCAAAGTCATGCCGGCACGCAAGCGCAGCAGCAGATTGGGCAACTCCTGAATCACCTTGGCACGATCCGTCCGGTTGGGCTTGGCACTGGCCGCCCACACCAACTCGGACGCGCATTTCTTGAGGGTCTGCGTATCCGCATGCTTGGCGCCCTTGCGGATGGCAGACACGGCCAGCACTTCGGACCAGACCTTGAACAGGAAATCGCGAATTTCATCGCGCACCGGCAAATCCTTGAGCATGTCCCGGATTTCAATGGTGTACTGGATTGCCAACGTTTCCTTTTGCTCCACCTGCTGCGCGACACTGACCACTTTTTGGGTGGTGCCCTTTTCGGTCAGGAACTTGGAGAGGAACTTCTGAAACTCTTCGTAGACGATCTGGTAAACCTTTTTGCCAGTCTCCGGATATTGCTCGATGACCTGAACGATGCGCTTGACCTCGGTTTCCATAGCAGCAGTTTGCACACCTGTGCCGTCAAAGCCCATGACGCAGGAACCCATGCGGTCGATCAACAGGCGCGCCGGATGATCCGTGGTGCTGAGGAATTCAGAATCCTCCAGAGCCACCCGCAAGACCGGCATCTGCAGACGCGCAAACCAGACTCGGACTCCCGGTGGAATACGCTCTTCCGCCAGTATGGCCTGGAACATCAGGGCCACGATTTCAATGGTGGCTTTTTCGCTCTTGGTTTCAGCCTTTTGCTTGAGCTCGGCCGTCTTTTCCCGCAAGTCCACGGCCACGCGGGCCACACCCGCCGGGCTAAAGTCTTCGTACAGGGTGCCGCCTGCGGCATAACGCGCGGCAACCACCTGTGGTGAGATGGCCTCGGTCAGCGCGTGGGATGGCCGGTGCAGCTCGGTGGTGGCAAAGTCATCCACTGCGTGGCTGACAAAGATACGTTTCAGCTGACTCAGAACACCTTGGGCACGGACTCTGGCACGCGCCAATGGAGTGCCGGCAGACAATATGCGCGCTTCTTCAGTTGCGGAATATCCTGCATCGGATCCCATAGGTTCCGTGGGCGCGGATTGCTTCCAGAACGGCGTACTACCAGAAAAGAATCCACCGGCACCCGAACTGCGGGGAGTCGCTCCGCCCTCGTGTCCACTGGCGGCATCACCATAACGTGGCACAACGGAATCCGAGCCGGTCACCGGCGACTGTGGCTGCGGTGGCCCTGGCGCACGGAAAGCCGGACGTTGAACACCACCACGCAGGGCACGTGGCGCCTTGACCCGGTCCTTGAGTTCAATTACTGGCAATACGCCCCTGCTGACCAACTCGTCATTGACCGCCTTGTAGGCTGCTTTCATGGCCGTTATCAGGCCACGCTGCACCACTTCGCTGACCATGCCCCAGTTATCGGATGACATCCCCGACTTGGGCCATTGCTCGACCAGCAGCAATACCAGAACTTCCGGCCTGAACAGATCGCGGTCAGCCAAGTCCTCAATATCTTCTAGGTATTTGATACGTACCCGCAAGTCGTCCAGTTCGGAGATCACCTTGTCGTTGACTGCCAGCACCAGGCGCGAAGCCACGATCTTGTTTTCCACCTCGTCGGTGCCCACCAAGGTCATGGCGGAAGTGTCCAAGCGCGTCGAATCCTTCTTGGTCTTGACCGGTTCCAGGCAGGACTTCCACTCCGCAATGGTCCGATCAACCCAAACCTGGCGCGCATCCTTGTAGGCCATCCAGGCATCGCGGCGGGGCTGCACTTCCTTGGGTGCACAGGGCTCATCCACCAACTCGGTGAGTCGCACCTGCACGGCTGCTGCAATTTCCTCCATTGCCCCGCTGACATCAGCCAGAAAGCGCTCTCGCAAGCTCCTGGCGAACTGCAAACGGGATGCTGACTTGGGTGTGGTTGCCATATCTGGCTAGATATTAAACCGTGGCACCTGCGTTGGGGTCATTCGGGTCTTCATCTTTTTTGACCGTGCCCTTGATTAGGTCTTCGCGCTTGATGCCAAGCCACATGGCAATGGCTGCCGCCACAAACACCGAGGAATAGATGCCGAACAAAATGCCGATGGTCAAGGCCAGTGCAAAGTAATGCAAAGTGGCCCCACCAAACAACAGCATGGACAGCACCATCAGCTGGGTACAGCCGTGGGTGATGATGGTGCGGCTGATGGTGGAGGTAATGGCGTTGTCGATGATCTCGACCGTGTTCATCTTGCGGTAGCGCCGGAAGTTCTCACGAATCCGGTCAAAGATCACCACCGACTCGTTCACCGAGTAACCCAGCACAGCCAGCACCGCCGCCAGAACGGGCAGCGAGAACTCCCACTGGAAGAAGGCGAAAAAGCCCAGAATGATGACCACGTCATGCAAGTTGGCGATGATGGCCGCAACCGCAAACTTCCACTCAAAGCGGATGGCCAGATAAATCATGATGCCGGCCACCACGCAGGCCAGGGCCTTGAGACCATCTGCCGCCAGTTCGTCGCCTACCTGGGGTCCGACAAACTCGGTTCGGCGCAGGGTCGCGCTGGCATCGCCCGCCTTGAGCGCGGTCAGGACCTTCTCACTTTGCTGTGCCGAGTTGCTGCCCTTTTGCACCGGCATGCGGATCAGCACGTCCTGCGCGGTACCGAAGTTTTGCACCTGCACGTCCTGGATGCCCAGCGCGTCGACGGCGGAGCGGATGGCATTCAGGTCAGCGGGCTGGGAGTAGCTCACCTCCATCAGCGTGCCACCGGTGAACTCCACCGACAGATGCAGACCGCGGGAGAACAGGAAGAAGACAGCCGCCACAAAAGTCAGGGCCGAAATCGCGTTGAACAGCAGTGCATTCCGCATGAAGGGAATGTCACGGCGGATTTTGAAAAATTCCATGTCAGTACTTCCCGTTTAGCTCTTGATGATCTGGTCGCCCGCCGTGGGCTTCCACACCGTGCCAATGGACACGGTCTTGAGCTTCTTCTGGCGGCCATACCAAACGTTGACCACGCCGCGTGAGAAGAACACGCCCGAGAACATGCTCGTCAGGATACCCAGGCAGTGCACCACGGCAAAACCACGCACCGGCCCGGAGCCGAAAGCCAGCAAGGCCAAACCCGCGATCAGGGTGGTGACGTTGGAGTCGATGATGGTGGCCCAGGCTCGGTCGTAACCGGCGTGGATGGCAGCCTGCGGCGAAGAACCGTTGCGCAGCTCTTCACGCACGCGCTCGTTGATCAGCACATTGGAGTCAATCGCCATACCCAGCACCAACGCCATGGCCGCCATGCCGGGCAGCGTCAGCGTGGCCTGCAGCATGGACAGCACCGCCACCAGCAGCAACAGATTGACCGCCAGCGCCAAGCTGGAAATCATGCCAAACAGCATGTAGTAGATACACATGAAGACGGCCACGGCACAAAAGCCCCAGGTCACGCTGTTGAAGCCCTTGGCAATGTTCTCGGCACCCAGCGACGGACCGATGGTGCGCTCTTCGATGATTTCCATGGGCGCAGCCAGGGAACCGGCGCGCAGCAGCAAGGCCGTGTCAGCGGCTTCCGTGGTCGTCATGCGACCGGAAATCTGCACCCGACCGCCGCCGATTTCGGAGCGGATCACCGGTGCGGTGACTACTTCACCCTTGCCTTTTTCAAACAGCAGGATGGCCATACGCTTGCCAATGCTCTCGCGCGTCACGTCGCGGAAGATGCGTGCGCCCTTGGCGTCCAGCGTCAGGTGGACCGCAGCCTCTTGCGTCTGGCTGTCAAAGCCGGGCTGGGCATCGGTCAGGTTGTCGCCGGTCAAGATGACCTGCTTCTTGACGATCACCGGTGCGCCACTGCGTTCCAGGTAGCGCTCGGTTCCAAAGGGTACCGGGCCGGTGCCGGCCTCGGCAGCGCGGGCTTCCGCGCTCTCTTCCACCATGCGGATTTCCAGCGTGGCAGTGCGACCCAGGATGTCCTTGGCCTTGGCGGTGTCCTGCACGCCCGGCAGTTGCACCACGATGCGGTCCAGACCCTGCTGCTGGATCACCGGCTCGGCCACGCCCAGCTCATTGATCCGGTTGTGCAGGGTGGTGATGTTCTGCTTGAGCGCCTGCTCCTGGATCTTGCGACCCGCCACCGGGTTGATGGAGGCCACCAGCTTGAATCCGGTGCCATCGGGCGACTCGGTGCTGGTCAGCTCATTGAACTGGTCCTGGATGATGCCCTTGGCCGTATCCATGGTCTGGCTATCCTGGAACTTGACTTCGATGGTCTGGCCATTGCGGTTGATACCGCTGTGGCGCACATTCTTTTCACGCAGCACCGTACGAATATCGCCGGCCAGCGATTCGGCACGCTTGCTCAAAGCGGCCTGCATGTCCACCTGCAGCATGAAGTGCACGCCGCCGCGCAAATCCAGGCCCAGGTACATGGGAGACGCATGCAGCGCACTCAGCCAGGCTGGCGAACGGCTCAGCAGGTTGAGCGCCACCACATAGGCGGGATCTGCCGGATCCGGGTTCAGCGCCTTCTGGATCGCATCCTTGGCCTTGAGCTGCGCATCGGTATTGGAAAAGCGCGCGCGGATGGAAGTTCCATCCAAAGCCACCGCGTCGGGTGCAATCCCTGCGGCCTTCAGCGCATCTTCCACCAGACCCAGCGACGCGGAATCCAGCCGCATCCCGGTCTTACCCACGGATACCTGTACCGCCGGGGCTTCACCAAAAAAATTGGGCAGGGCATAGAGCCCGCCCACCAACAGCGCGATCAGGATGATCGCGTACTTCCATACCGGGTAACGGTTCATGTTCGCGCCAGGGTTGTTTGGGGGAAATTACTTGATGGAGCCCTTGGGCAGCACTTGCACCACAGCATTGCGCTGAATCTGCACTTCCACGCCGTTGGCCACTTCCAGGCCCAGGGCGTTGTCGCTGATCTTGGTGATCTTGCCCAGAATACCGCCCACGGTGACCACTTCGTCACCCTTGGCCAGCGCATCGATCATGGCCTTGGTTTCCTTTTGCTTCTTCATCTGGGGGCGGATCATGACGAAGTACAGCACCACAAACATCAGCACCAAAGGCAGCATGCTCATCAGCGAAGACTGCATGTCTCCACCAGCGGCGGCAGGAGCGGTTTGGGCGTAGGCAGAAGAAATGAACACAGGCAAACTCCACAAAAGGGGATTAAAGACGGCTCACGCACACCGCCCGCCCCTTGTTACATGGAGTCAGGTCTGCGTGCGAGGCAACCCTGCATTGTAATTGGGCGGGGATGACGGCGTTTCAGGATGCCCAGGATTTGCAAGGGAATGCGCCAGCAGCCATGTAAAGCTGCACGGGAAGCGCTGACTGTGCTACCCGGCAAAGGTTTTTTGGAGGTGCGCGACCATCAAGCGCAGGCGCGGTGGCTGGAATCCGTGCGGGTGGTAGAGCAGGTGCAGCGGTGCCGCCTCTGTGAAGCAGCCGTCCAGCACGGTGATCAGCCGCCCGGCTTGCAGATCGTCGGACACATCCAGCAGCGACTTGTACACAAACCCCAGTCCGTTGACGGCCCAGCGCCGGAGCACCTCCCCGTCATTGCTCTCATGCTGTGGGTTTACCTTGACCGTGCGCCGGGCGCCGTTGCTGCGGTAGACCCATTCGTTCATGAGCCCGCCGGAGGTCACCAGCGCCAGGGTGGGCAGGCCGGCCAGATCCGCAGGCGCCTGCGGCACGCCCACACGGGCCAGCAAACCGGGCGACGCACACACCACCCGGCGGCTTTGTGCAAGCAGGCGGGCCACCATGCGGCTGTCCGGTGGCTGCCCGTAGCGGATGGCCAGATCGATTTCATCGCCCACCAGGTTGACCGGCGTGTCGTCCAGGGACAGCACCACACGGACATGCGGGTGCTGGGCCTGAAAACTGCCCAGGTGGGTCAGCAGGGCATTGCGCCCCAGGTCGGACGGAGCCGAGATGCGCAAGGTGCCCCGCACCTCGGTCTGCCCGGCCAGCAGCAGCTGTTCGGCCTCTGCCAACGCGTCAAGCGCCTGTTGGCCGTAATGCCGATACGCCTCGCCTTCTTCGGTCAGGCGCAGGCGCCGGGTGGTGCGCTCAAACAGCTTGACCCCCAGGGCCGCTTCCAGCCGCTGGATGCAGGCACTGGATGCAGCGGCCGACAAGCCCTGCTTGCGGCCTGCGGCAGAAAAACTGCCCAGTGCCGCAGCGTCCACAAACAGGCGCAAATCGTTGAGTCGATCCATGCCTGCAGTATCCACCAAGCGCATGTCTCCGGTGGCGCGGCCTGCACTATCGCTCGGGCACTCCCGGCATGGTGAGCGCCCATTCGGCAATGCGGTCCTTGCGCAGGAACACCACGCCCGGATGGCCCAGGGCATAGCGCAGGAAGTCACCCAGCACCTTGATGCGCGCAGGCGTGCCACCAATGCGGTCATGCAGCGAGACTGACATCATGCGCCGGCGTAGCGCGGCCTCGGCATACAGCTGGTCAAACTCATCGCGCAACTCCTGGCCGAAGGCCGCCGCGGTCAGTGGCCCCTCCGCCCCGTAGCGGGCAATGTCGTTGTTGCGCAGCGTGTAGGGCACGATGGCAAAGGGCTGGCCATTGACCGTGGTACGCAGCGGCTCGTCCGCCGACAAATCGTCGATGTGGTACCGAAAACCCAGGGACTGCAAAACCGACAAGGTGTGCGGCGTGCCACGCAGCCAGAAGGCATTGAAGCCGGTGGGCCGGGTGCCGGTGGCGCGCTCGATGGCTGCCACATTGGCCACGTAGGATGCGCGCTCTTCTTCGGGGCTGAGCGTCCAGTGCGGCGTCCAGGTGTGTCCATGGGCGGCGGCTTCGTGGCCCCGTTCCACAATCTCGCGGGCCAAAGCGGGTGTAGCCTCCACCGCACGGCCCACCATATGCGATGTCACCGGCACGCGGTAGCGGTCCCACAGGTCCAGCATGCGGGGAATGCCCTCGCGCACGCCGTAGTCAAACCAGGTGGCTGCTGGCAGATCGGGCACGGCCTCGCGCAGGGGAGGAAAAGGCGCGCCGTTGTCGCGCTCGCCTTGCGCCCCCGCTTCGAATTGCATGGACAGCGAAACAACCAGGCGTATGCCCTCGGGCCAGTGGTTTTTCATAGCAGGCCTCCGCCATCCACGTCGATGACCGCGCCGGTCATGAATCCGTTGGCCATGGCCAGCACATAGGCCTGCGCCAGCTCGTGGGGGAGACCGACACGCCCGACGGGCAGACCGGCGCCTATGCGCGCCAGCGTTGCCTCACGCGTGGAGCCGCTCCAGAGCTCGGTATCGACGACACCGGGACTCACCACATTGACGCGCCGGGGTGCCAGCTCCTTGGCCAGCTGGCGCGCCGCCGCTTCGATGGCTGCATTGACGCTGCCTTTGAGCAAGCCGCCTGCACTGGGCTTGCGCGACAGCAATCCGGAGGTCAGGGTGACCGACGCCTGCGGCGCCAGCTTTGGCAAGGCGAAACGAATGGCGCGCAAAGCGCCAAACAGCTTGACCTCGTAGGTTAACGCCAGTTCGGCGTCGGTCAGCTGCGCCAGGCTGGGCGAGCCCACGCGTGCACCAGCAGTGATCACCAGATGGTCCACCGGTCCCAGTCGTGCAAAGGCCTGGTTCACGCTGTCCGGGTCGGTCACATCGCAGGCAATCCCGCTGCCACGCCCCAGCGCTGTGACCTTGGCGCCTGCGGTCTGCGCAGCACGGACCACTGCGCGGCCAATGCCGGATGTACCGCCCACAACGACCACATGCTGGCCTTGCAAGGAAGAAGAGAAGTTCATGGTGTATTCCTTTTCTGTGGCCGGCATCAGCGGGCAACCACACCCAGTTGCTGCAGCAGGGTCAGGTTATCTTCCAGATGCCAGTTCTCGGCAATACGGCCCGCCTCCACGCGGTAGAGGTCGAACGCCCGGAAGTCGACGGCCTGGCCCTGGCCCTGCACGCCGCCGAACTGACCACTGAAGTGCCCCTGGAAATGCAGGCGCACGCTGACACGGTCACCGGCCACCACCATGTCATCGATTTCAGCCCGCAGATCGGGCACGGCCGCGCGAAAGGCCTGCGACGCTGCCAACGGACCTTGGGGGCCCTGCGGGCGGCCGGCGGGCAAGGTGCGGTCCATGAAGCTGGTGGCCAGTGCCGCTTCGGCAAAGGCGGGTAGGCCGGTATTCCAGAAGGCGGCATAGCGGCGCGCGGCCAGTGCGGCGTCCTGACCATCGGGCGCTGCAACCAGGTGATGCGGCCGCGGCAGATCGTCGGCAGGCGAGGTAGCTGCAGCAAACGTGGCAGCCGGCAAGACCACCAACAGGGCAGAAAACAGGGGCAAACGAAGCATGACGATAAGTTCCTCAAAACAGTTGTGCGCGGAATGTGCGCATGGAGGAATTCTTGGACTTTCAGCCCCGTTTGAGAATGCGTTTGCGCCTTGAAGGACTTTATTGCCGGGCTTGAGAATCAGCCCGGCATCAGGCCGCGGAGTGGGTGGTTGGTAAGCTCAGCCCACCTATGCAAGCCTTACTCGACACCATCGCCACGATGGAACCCTGCTCCGATGCCACGCGCCTCTTCCATGGCCGTGGCGGCCTCTTTCCCGGTTGTGAACACCTGGCGCTGGACAGCTACACACCGGTCTTTGTGCTGACCAGTTTTCTGCCGCTGGATGACGCCGCACTGTCCCAGGTCCACACGGCGCTGACCGCACGCTGGCAGCACATCGCTAGCGACCAGCCGCTCAACTGGGTGTACCAGTGCCGCGCGCAAGGGCACCTCGAGACGCGGCTGATGGCTGGCACCGTGCCGGACCCACATGTGGTGCAGGAAGGTGGGGCGCGTTTTCGCGTACATGTGAACAGAGGCCAGAACCATGGTCTGTTTCTGGACATGGCAGAGGGGCGGCGCTGGGTACATGACTACGTGGCAAGCCAGCCGCGATGCAAGGTGCTCAACCTGTTTGCCTATACCTGCGCTTTCTCCGTGGTGGCACTGCAGGCCGGTGCGCGGCAGGTGGTGAATGTGGACATGAGCCACGGCGCCATGCGCGACGGCCAGCACAACCACCAGCTCAACGGCATCACGGCGGGGGCCAGCTTTCTGGCGCATGACATCTTCTCAACCTGGGGAAAGATCACGCGCAGCGGCCCGTATGACCTGGTCATCATGGACCCACCCAGCTACCAGAAGGGCAGCTTTGTCGCCGCCAAGGACTATGCCCGCCTGATACGCCGCCTGCCAGACCTGCTGGATGCAGGCGGGCATGCACTGCTGTGCCTGAATGCGCCCGAGCTGGGCAGCGACTTCCTGCAGCAGCAGATGCAGGAGCTGGCGCCCGAACTGCAATATGTGCAACGCGTTGCCAACCCAACTGCGTTTGCAGACGTGTCACCCGAGCGTGCGCTCAAAGTGCTGGTCTACCGGGCAGCAGATTAGGCGGCGCGCAAGCTGCGCTCGCCATCCGGTTTGCCGGCCTGCATGCAGCGATGAATCAGCGTCGATGTCTCCTCCAGGCATTCGATATTGCGCAGGAAGGCTTCGAATTGCTCCGTCGGCATGGGACGTCCAAAGTAGTAGCCCTGGTAGACGATGCAGCCCGATTCCAGCAGGAAGTCCCGCTGCTCCTGCGTCTCCACGCCTTCGGCAATCACGGTCAGGCCCATGGTCTGGCCCAGGGCAACAATCATCTTGGCAATGGCCGCATCGTTCGCATCCGATAGCACCGTGCGGACAAAGGACTGATCGATCTTGAGCTGGTCCAGCGGCAGGCGCTTGAGGTACGAGAGCGACGAATAGCCGATGCCGAAGTCATCCAACGCAAAGCTCACGCCGTGCGAACGTAGCGTGGTCATCTTGGTGATGGTGTCTTCCACGTTGTCCAGCAGCAGGCTTTCGGTCAGCTCCAGCTTCAACCTCTTGGGGTTCGCACCAGTGCGCTGCAGGGTGGCGAGCACCTGCTCCACAAACTCGCTCTGGTGAAACTGGCGGGCACTGACGTTGACCGACAGCACGAAGTCACACAGCGTGCAACTGCGCGCCCACTGCACCAGCTGTTCGCAGGCGATTTCCAGCACCTGCAGGCCCAGTGGCACCACCATGCCCGACTCTTCTGCAACGCCAATGAATTCGCCTGGCGACAACAGCCCGCGCTGCGGATGCTGCCAACGCACCAGGGCTTCTGCACCGACGAGTTTGCCCTCGGCATTGATCTGCGGCTGGTAGTGCAGCACGAACTCGCGGCGCTGCAGGGCCTGGCGCAAGGCGGCTTCCAGATCGGCGCGCACCTTGATGGCGGTCTGCATGGCCGGGTCAAAAAATCGCAAGCCATTGCGCCCGCCAGCCTTGGCCTGGTACATCGCCAGATCGGCGTGGCGCAGCAGTTCCTGCACGGTCTCATTCGACTTGCAGAACATCACCACGCCAATGCTGGGACTGCTCAGATGGACCTGCCCGGCGAGCTCATAAGGCATATTGAGCGTCTCCAGAATGCGCTCGCCCACCTGGCGGGCCAGGTGCATGGCGGGCTCGAGCTGTGCATTCAGGTCGGTGAGGATGACCACAAATTCGTCACCCCCCAATCGGGCCACCGTATCGCCATCGCGTATGCAGGTTCCCAGCCGCTTGGCCACTTGCTGCAGCAGCAGGTCGCCCACTTCGTGCCCGGCCGTGTCATTGAGCGTCTTGAAATTGTCCAGATCGATGAAGAACAGCGCGCCGCGGTTGCCACTGCGGCGAATGCCTGTCAGCGCCTGCTGCAACCTATCCATCAGCAAGCGGCGGTTGCCCAGCTTGGTGAGCGGGTCGTAGAACACCAGCTCGCCAATCTCCTTCTCGGCCTTCTTCTGGCGGGTGATGTCGGTAGAGGTGGTCACGTAGTTGGTAATGGCTCCATTGCTTCCTCTGACACCTGTCATGGTGTACCAGACCGGGAAGAGCTCACCGTTCTTGCGCCGGGTCACCATCTCGCCACGCCAATACCCTTTTTGATCCACTTCACGCCAGAGCTCTTCATAGAACGCTGGCCCATGGCAATGGGAGCGAAACAACTGTGGCGTCTTGCCGATCACCTCTTCCGGTGTGTAGCCGCTGGACTCGGCAAATGCCCGGTTGACGCGCAGGATGACCTTGTCGGCATCGGTGATCATCATGCCCTCATGCGCCTCGAAGGCGGTGGCTGCAATGCGCAGCTCCCGTTCGATGCGTTTGCGCTCGGCCGTGCGCATGCTGCTGCCGGCATGGCGCGTGTTCTGGTGGCGACGGCTGGCTGGCAAGGCTTCGTTCATTGCGGTGGTCATCATCTGTTCAATCCTTCGCAGTTGTGCTGCACTTTTGCTGCTGAATCCCGGAGAGTCGGCCTGGTAAATCCTGAGTTTGAGGACATGCACCAGGGCTCTGCGCACCATTTCGTTGAAGCGGACATTGCTCATGACAAGTTGAATCGTTGACGGGTATTGCAGGCCCCTGCGCCGGGTGGATTGCCTGGGCCTCTCTCTGGTGGGGTCGCCAGAAAGAACGGTGTGACTGCAGGTCTGCAAGTCAGCTGATACGTACTATTGCGTCGGCCCGGTACAAATAAAAGGAGCAGATACGGCTCATTTCGCCATAGCAGATGACCGCAGCAACCCGCGCCAGACCGGATTTGCGCATTGACAGCCCTGCCGCTGCAGCGTTCAATCCCATACCATTTGTTGCAGGTCCCAGGGAAGGAATGTTGCCGATGAAGCGCTACGAAGTACTCGCCAAGGAAATCGAGGGCTCCATCCTTGCCGGCGTTTTGCGCAACGGTGACAGGCTACCCTCGGTACGCAGTACCAGCACCAGCCGTGGCCTGAGCGCTTCCACCGTGTTCCAGGCCTACTACCTGCTGGAAGCGCGCGGCATCATCCGCGCCCGGCAACGTTCGGGTTACTTCGTCAACTGGAGCTCGCGCAAGGCGCCACCCACGGTGGATGCCCCCTCGCAACCCGCCAATACGCCCATCTCCGTCGATGTGTGCGCCCGGGTATTCGCCATTCTGGAGTCCACCCGATCGCGCAACGTGGTGCCCTTTGGTTCTGCCTTTCCCAGCCCGCTGCTCTTTCCACTGGCGCGACTAGGCCGCTCCATGGCTCAAAGTGCCAAGAACTTTGAACCCTGGGATACGGTGGACTATCTGACACCGGGAAGCCCCGATCTGCGGCGCCAGATCGCGCTGCGTTATCTGGCCGACGGCATGCAGGTGCACATGGATGAGATCGTCATCACCAACGGAGCGCTGGAGGCACTCAACCTGTGCCTGCAAGCGGTCGCACGCCCGGGTGATGCTGTCATTGTGGAATGCCCGACCTTCTACGGCGCGCTGCAGGCGCTGGAAAACCATGGGCTGCGTGCCATCCAGGTACCCACCTGCCCCAAAGGCGGAATCGACCTGCCCAGCCTGGAGAAAACCATACAGCTGCACCAACCGGCTGCTTGCTGGCTGATGCCCAATTTCCAGAATCCGCTGGGCACGCTGATGGCCGAGGACAAGAAGAAGGCGCTGGTCGAGTTGCTGACACGGCATGATGTTCCCCTGATCGAGGACGACGTGTACGCCGAGCTGTACTTCGGCGACAAGCGGCCGCTACCGGCAAAGGCCTATGACACGACGGGCATCGTGATGCATTGCTCCTCGTTTTCCAAGTGCCTGGCGCCGGGCTACCGCATCGGCTGGTCCGCACCTGGCCGCTATGCGCGGCGAGTGGCGCAGAAGAAATTGATCACCACGCTGACCACTTCAGCACCGGCGCAAGGAGGTCTTGCCAACTATCTGGAACAGGGCGGCTACGACAAGCATTTGCGCAAACTGCGTCAGACCCTGGCCGAGCAGCAACGCATTTTTTCGCAGGCGGTAGGTCACTACTTTCCCGCCGGCACACGCGCCACCCGACCGGAAGGCGGCTATTTCCTGTGGGTCGAACTGCCCGAAGGGGTGGACGCCATGCATGTGCACGAGCGTGCACTTGCGATGGATATCAGCGTGGCACCGGGCCCGATTTTTTCGGCGTCACATGCCTTCAAGAACTGCATCCGCCTGAATTTTGGTCACGCCTGGAACGACGCCAGCGAACGGGCCATGGCGGCGCTGGGCAAGATTGTTGCCAGCAGCGCACCCATCACCGTAGGAGCTGTTGCGCGTTAGGCGCGCTTGGCCTCTGGCGCGTGGGCCTTCTGCAGCAGCGTGTCCCATTGCAGGCGTGCCGCCTGCAGATGCCGCTCCTTCACATGGCCAAAGCCGCGTATCTGCTCGGGCACACGGGCAAAGGCGGCAGCAGCGTCGCGGTTGCCCAGGGTGAGCGTGGGCAGCAAGCCTTCCATGGCGCTGCGGTACTCGGCAATGAGTGCACGCTCGGTGCGGCGCTCTTCGCTGCGCCCGAAGACATCCAGCGCCGTACCGCGCAGGAACTTCATGCCCGCCAGCAGCTTCATGGCCGTTCCCATCCAGGCGCCAAAGCGCATCTTCTGCAGTTCACCCTTGTCGTTCCTGCGCGCAAACAGGGGCGGAGCGAGGTGGTAGTTGAGCTGGTAGTCGCCTTCAAACTGGGCCTGGACCTTGGCCGCAAACGCCGCCTCGCTGTGCAGGCGTGCCACTTCGTACTCGTCCTTGTAGGCCATGAGCTTGAACAGGTAGCGCGCCACTGCCTCGGTCAAGGGCATGGCGTCTGACGTGCCAAGCGCCGACTCGGCTGCGCGCACCCGCTCCACAAAGGCGCGGTACTGCTCGGCATAGGCAGCATTCTGGTAGCCGGTGAGATATTCCACACGGAACTGGATGGCCGCATCCAGGCCGTCTTTGCCGGTCTTGCGGCGCGGCGTGAAGGCGATGACCTGTGCGGGCTGCAGCATGCGCTGCACCGCAGCCGGGTCCACCGCCGCGCGGCGGCCCCACTCGAAGGCGGTACGGTTGTTTTCCACCGCTACAGCATTGAGTTCAATGGCGCGCATCAGGGACTCCAGGCGCAGCGGGATCCAGCCCTTTTGCCAAGCGTAGCCCAGCATCATGGGGTTGGTGTAGATGCTGTCACCCAGCACCTGCACCGCCAGCGCGTCAGCGTCGAACGTAGACAGGCGCTCGCCCACGATGCGACCGATATCGGCAATGCACTGCTCGCCCGGATTGATCCAGTTGGCATTGGTCACAAACCCTGCGGTGGGCGTGCTGTTGCTGTTGAGGGCCACATGGGTGCGGCCCGGTCGCATGCGCACCAGCGTCTCCTTGCCGGCCACCACAATGGGGTCGCAACCGATGATGAGGTCGGCCGAGGCCGTGCCCACGCGGGTGGTTCGGATGTCATCCTGCGTGGCGCCAATGAGCACATGGCTCCAGGTCGCGCCGCCCTTTTGCGCCAGGCCACCGGCGTCCTGGGTGACGATGCCTTTGCCCTCCAGGTGTGCGGCCATGCCCAGCAACTGGCCTATGGTGATCACGCCGGTGCCGCCCACGCCCGCCACCACGATGCCCCAGACCGCGCCGGGCGTGCCTTGCAGATCGGGGACGTTCGGCAACGGCAGCGCGGGCAGTGCCTGGGCCTTGTCCACCGCGGGCTTGGGTTTCTTGAGCTTGCCGCCTTCGATGGTGACGAAACTGGGGCAGAAGCCCTTGAGGCAGGACATGTCCTTGTTGCAGGTGCTCTGGTTGATCTGGCGTTTGCGGCCCAGCTCGGTTTCCAGCGGCTCCACGCTGATGCAGTTGCTCTGCACGCTGCAGTCGCCGCAGCCCTCGCACACGGCTTCGTTGATGACCACGCGGCGGGCCGGGTCCACCAGCGTGCCGCGCTTGCGGCGGCGGCGCTTTTCGGTAGCGCAGGTCTGGTCGTAGATGATGACGGTGGTGCCTTTGATTTCACGGAACTCGCGCTGCACCGCATCCAGCGTATCGCGGTGCTGGATGGCAATGCCCGCGGGCAGGCCCTGCACGCTGTCGTATTTTTCAGGCTCGTCGGTGACGATAGTGATCTTCACCGCGCCTTCTGCGCGCATGCTCTGCGCGATCTGCACCACGCTGTGCCCCTCGGGGCGCTCACCCACCTGCTGGCCGCCGGTCATGGCTACGGCGTCGTTGTACAGAATCTTGTAAGTGATGTTCACACCCGCCGCGATGCTCTGGCGCACCGCCAACAGGCCGCTATGGAAGTACGTGCCATCGCCCAGGTTGGCAAACATGTGCTGGTCTTTGCTGAAGGGCTGCTGGCCAACCCAGGGCACGCCCTCACCGCCCATCTGGGTGAAGCCCACGGTGTCGCGGTCCATCCAGATGGTCATGAAGTGGCAGCCAATACCGGCCATGGCGCGTGAACCCTCGGGCACGCGCGTGGAGGTGTTGTGCGGACAACCCGAGCAGAACCAGGGCTGGCGTTGCGGGCCCTGGCCGCTGGAGAGCTCGATGGCATGCATGGCTTGCTCCTTGGCCTGCAGGATGGCGAGCTGCGCGTCGATGCGCGCGGCGGTGTCTGCATCCAGCCCCAGTTTCTTGATGCGCTGGGCAATGGCACGGGCGATCAGTGCGGGATTGAGATCGGCATTGGCCCGCAGCAAGGTGTTGGCCGTGGGATTGGGCATGGACCATTCGCCGCCTGCGCCATAGTGGTCCGGCGTTTCCACTTCATTGAACTTGCCCAGCACCGTGGGGCGCACGTCGGCACGCCAGTTGTACAGCTCTTCCTTGAGCTGGTATTCGATGACCTGGCGCTTCTCTTCCACCACCAGGATCTCCTGCAGGCCGGTGGCGAATTCACGCGTGAGCTGGGCTTCCAGCGGCCACACCACGCCCACCTTGTGCAGGCGTATGCCCAGACGCTGGCAGGTGGCGTTGTCCAGCCCCAAGTCCAGCAGCGCCTGGCGCGTGTCGTTGAAAGCCTTGCCGCTGGCGATGATGCCGAAGCGGTCATTCGGCCCCTCAATCACGTTGTAGTTGAGCCGGTTGGCGCGGATGTAGGCCAAGGCCGCGTACCACTTGTAGTCAAACAGACGCGCCTCCTGCTCCAGCGCGTGGTCGGGCCAGCGGATGTGCAGGCCGCCTGGGGGCAGTACGAAGTCGGTGGGTGTCTGGATCTGCACCCGGTTGGGGTCCACCATCACGGTGGCGCTGGACTCGACGATTTCCTGAATGGTTTTCAGACCCGCCCACACGCCGGAGAAGCGGCTCATGGCAAAGGCATGCAGCCCCAAGTCCAGGATCTCCTGCACATTGGCCGGGAAGAACACCGGAAAACCGCAGGCCTTGAAGATGTGGTCGCTCTGGTGGGCGGCGGTGCTGCTCTTGGAAATGTGGTCGTCACCGGCCACTGCGATCACACCGCCCCAGGGGGTGGTACCAGCCATATTGGCGTGCTTGAACACATCGGAGCAGCGGTCTACGCCGGGGCCCTTGCCGTACCAGATGCCGAACACGCCGTCGAACTTGTTGGTGCCGGGCGGTGCAAAGCCCAGTTGCTGCGTTCCCCATAGTGCGGTGGCGGCCAGTTCCTCGTTCACGCCGGGCTGGAACACGATGTGGTTCGCCGCCAGATGCTTTTGCGCCTTGACCAGCGCCTGGTCATAACCGCCCAGCGGCGAGCCGCGGTAACCGCTGATGAAACCCGCGGTGTTCTTGCCCAGCTGTGCATCGCGCACACGCTGCAACATGGGCAGGCGAACCAAGGCCTGCACGCCGCTCATGAAGGCCGGGCCATGGTCAATAGCGTATTTGTCGTCCAGGGTGACCGTTTCCAGTGCCTTGCGGATGTGCTCTGGCAGGTCGCGATTGAGGGGTGCGTTCATGGCTTTGTCTCCGGCGTTTTGTGCGGAAAGTGTATGCCTGCAAGCCAGATAAGTGTTTGCTTTGTTTGCTTGAATTTAGAATAATGTGGCAATAGTCTTTCTTATATTGGCATATTTTGGAAACACTTGATCAGTTCGACGTAGCCATCCTGAATGAGCTGCAAAACGATGGCCGCCTGACCAATGCCGAACTGGCCCAGCGCGTCGGCCTGAGCGCGGCGCCGTGCTGGCGGCGCGTGAAGGCGCTGGAGGAAAGCGGCTACATCAGCGGTTACCGCGCCGAGATCAATCGTCACAAGATCGGGCTGGGTGTGTTGGCCTTTGTGCGGCTGGATGCGGACCGCAACAGCGGGGATGTGCTGCAGGCGCTGGAGGAAGGCATACGCTCCATTCCCGAGATCATCAGCTGCCACTACATCAGCGGCACCGGCACCTTCGAGCTGCAGGTAGTGAGTCGCGACCTGGAGAGTTTCAGCCAGTTTGCCCGCAATGTGCTGATCAATCTGCCCAACGTCAAGGACGTGCACACCAGCTTTTCCCTGGGCGAGATCAAGGCCAGCAGCGCCTTGCCGCTCAGCCACCTGCGACGCAATCAGAAGCAGGTGTGAATGGCGCCGCAAACGCGGTAGTCGTCTTCCACCACCGCCATCCAGCGCCACTTGTCAAAGGTGGTGCAGGGATGCGAAATGCCCAGCACCACGCGGTCACCCACGGCGGGTGCATTGCCAGCCGGATCAAACTGCAAATAGGCGTGCTGGTCGTTGAGTGCGGTAATGCGCCAGTCGGGCGGCGTGGGCTGCATGCCATCCACCGAACGCACACCGGCACGGGCCACACGCTGCGGCATGGGCAGCTCAATGTCATGGGAAATATCGCGCCGCCCACAGCTCAGAAAGGCCTGGCCGGGCTCGGGCACCGATTGCACCAGCGCCCACACTTCCAGCGCCGGTTGCAGGGATTCCTGCAAGCCTTCGCGTTGCTCCATCAGGTGCAGGTAGCGGGTGTAATGTCCGTGGTCGTGGGTGATGTAGCAGCCTGAGCGCAGCACGCCGTCCACGGGCCGTGACAAGTCGCCGGTGGTGAGCAGCGGCAGCACCAGGTCGAACACCGCCGAGCCGCCGGCGCTGAGCAGGATGCGTTCATCGGCGAAAAGCCCTTGTGCATCACAGGCCCGCACCACCTGCACCACGCGGCGCACCAGGTCCGAGACGGCGCGCACATCGTGATCGTTGTCGCATTGTGCGGCGATGCCTTCGTAGCACTCCACGCCGCACAGGCGCACTGCGGGCGAGGAAGCGAGTGCCTGCGCCAGCTCCCATGCTTCCTCCTGCGTGCGGCAACCGGTGCGCTTGCCCGCAACGCCCATTTCCAGCAGCACGTCAAAGGGCTGGTAGACGGCTTGCGCGACCGCCCATTGCTCGATCAGCCGCAGTTGCGCCAGCGAGTCCACCAAAAACCAGACCCGCAGATCGGCATGCGTCTGCAGCAGGCTGCGCAATCCCGCCAGGTCAGCTGCGGCCAACACCTGGTTGGCAATGATGGCGCGGCGCACGCCAGCATGTACCCCCACAGCCAGCTGAAACACGGTGGCAAAGGTCAGGCCCCAGGCGCCAGCATCCAGCTGCATGCGAAACAGCTCGGGCGACATGGTGGTCTTGCCGTGCGGCGCCAGATGCACGCCCTTGCGCGCGGCATAGGCCTGCATCCAGGCCAGGTTGTGGTTCAGCGCGGAGCGCTTGAGCACGGCCAGCGGATAAGCCAAGTCATCGGCCAGCAGATTCCACTGAAGTGCGGCAAGTTCCTCTGACTCCAGACTTCCAGCAGCCAGAGGGAAACTCTTGCAGGCCGCGTCCAGCAACAAATCAGCGCTCCAGCACCTTGCGGATGGTTGCACCCAGTTCTTCGGCCACAAACTTGGCCACATAGGCGTCTGCGCCCACGCTCTTGACGTGGCTCTCGTTGGTGGTCCCTGTGAGAGAAGAGTGGATGACCACCGGGATGCCGGAAAAACGCGAATCCTGCTTGATGTTGCGGGTGAGCGTGAAGCCATCCATCTCCGGCATTTCCAGGTCGGTCAGCACCAGCGCGACCAGGTCCTTGATGGACTTGCCCTGTCGAGCGGCGTCGGCCTGCATGGAGCCCAGCTTTTCCCAGGCTTCCTTGCCGGTCTTGGTCATGATGTAGGGGATGTTCATGGCCTTGAGGCCCTGCTCGATCATCATGCGGGCCACAGCGGAATCGTCCGCCGCCAGCACCACGGAACCGGGTGGAATAGCAGCAGTCGCCAGCTTGTCACCGTCCAGCACGCCCTTGTGCTGTTCGGGGAATACATCGCGCAGGATCTGCTCCACATCCAGCACCTGGGCCAGGCGGGTGTTTTCCGAATTGCCGTCCAGCCGCGCGATGCTGGTCACCAGTCCGCCACCCGTGCCTTCGGCGGACAGCACCTGCTTCCATTCCAGACGTACGATTTCGTTGACCTCTTCCACGGCAAAAGCCTGGGTGGTACGGGCAAATTCAGTCACCAGCAAAATGCCCAGCCCCTTGGTCGGGTTGCAACCGGCAATCAGGGGAAGGTTGATCACGGGAATCATCTGCCCGCGGATGTTGGCCACACCCATCACCGTATCCGGCGCATTCACCATGGCGGTGATTTCGGGCATGACCATGATCTCGCGCACCTTGAACACGTTGATGCCGAACAGCTCGCGCTTTTGCGTGTTCTTGGCCTCACCCAATCGGAACAGCAGCAGCTCGAACATGCTGTTTCCGGTGAGGTTGGTGCGCTCATCAATGTCGCGCATGGCCGAATTGCTGCTCATGGTGTTCTCCAATATGAATATGAGGATTTGTAGTTAAAAGCCCCTGCAAGGGGCATGGTAACTGCAACTGGGCTACTTCGGCCAAATAACCCACATCTGCAACGGCTGGCGCAATCGCCCGGCCAGTTCCATGGCATCAGGCCCCCAGCCGGCGAAGTAATCGGCTCGCACCGCACCGGTGATGGCGCTACCGGTGTCCTGTGCCAGCACCATGCGCTGCAGCCGCGTCTGTGCGCCGCTGGAGACCAGCCACACCGGGGTACCGTAGGGGATGCTCTCGGGGTCCACTGCAATCGAGCGCCCGGGTGTCAGTGCCACGCCTTGCGCGCCTTTGGGGCCAAACACGGCGTCCAGCTCGGACAGGGGCTCTTCCTTGAAGAACACCACGCGCGGGTTACTCCAGAGCGCTTCCTGCTGGCGCTGCGGATTCTGTGCCAGCCAGGCCTTGATGCCCGGCCAGGAAGCGTCCTTGATCAGTCCCTGGTCCAGCAGCCAGCGGCCCACGCTGCGATAGGGCTGGTCGTTGGTTCCGGCATAGGCCACCCGAATCAGCTTGCTGCTGCCGTCCGGCTGGGCAATGCGCAGGCGCCCCGAGCCCTGGATCTGCAGCACCAGTGCATCCACCGGATCGGCCACATAGGCTATGACGCGATCACGTAACGCGGCCTGGGCTTCGGGCAGGGTGTCGATGTCGTGGCGGTTGTACCAGGGCTTGCGCTGATTGAGGTTGCGCGGCGGCTGGTACACCGGAATGCTGAAGGCCGCCGTCTGCACACGACTGGCGTCCAACTGCGGTTCAAAGTAGCCCGTCAACAGCCCGTTGGGATCTCCCTGCGCACTTTCCACACGCTGGGGTTGGAAGTGCTGGCGCATCCAGTCGCGCTGCATTTCCGGTGTCGCAATGCTCAGGCGCCGCACATCGGCGCAGTAGCTGGCAAAGGCCGCGCCCGGGCGCTCGCAGCTCTTGATCCAGGCATTCCAGGCTTCAAACAGGTTGTCTTCCTCAAAGCCCGGCAGATCCGACCACGCCACGGTGGTCCAGCGGTTCTTGGCGCGTTGCGTGCTGGTGCCAGAGATGACCGCCCCGGGCGCAGGTGCGCGTGCCGGAGTGGCCGAGACTGGCGCAGTGGCCACAGGACTCATCGGGGCACTGCCACAGGCGGCCAGCATTCCTACAATCAGGGCCACACACCACCAAGCCAAAGCCATCTTCATGACACTGCTGTTACTGGAAGCCCTGGGGGCCGGACTACTATTCATCGGAATCATCTGGTGGACCATGTTTTCGGGCCGCCCGGATGGCGACCCGCCTTCTTCGACGGAGCAGGACAAGGACAAGCCCGCGTCATAGTATGCGGTGCTGCAGCGAGGGCAACTGGCTGCGCCACTGCTGCATCGCCTGCGCGTCCAGCTCAGCAATCACTACGCCCGGATCCTGAGCCTGCTGGGCCAGCACATGGCCCCAGGGGTCAATCAGAATGGACTGTCCCCAGGTCTGTCGGCCATTGGGGTGTGTGCCGCCCTGAGCCGCCGCCGCCACAAAGGCCAGGTTTTCAATGGCGCGGGCGCGCAACAGCACTTCCCAATGCGCCTTGCCGGTGGTGTGGGTAAAAGCCGCGGGTACCAGCAACAGGTCCACCCCTTCGGTCGCATAGCTCCTATAGAGCTCGGAAAAGCGCAGGTCGTAGCACACGCTCATGCCGATCTGCCAGGTGTGGCCGTCCCTGGAAGGCAGGGCAAAACGCACTGGCGTGTTGCCACGGTCCAGCACCCGCGATTCGTCGTATTGCTCGCGGCCATTGTCAAAGCGAAACAGGTGGATCTTGTCGTAGCGCGCCACACACATCCCCTGCGGATTGAACACCAGCGAGCTGTTGAACACCTTGTCCGGCGCCGAAGCGCTCAGTGGCAGCGTCCCCGCCACGATCCACAGGCCCAGTGTGCGCGCAGTTTCCGAAAGAAAGTCCTGGATGGGGCCCTTGCCAAAGGCCTCCTGGATTGCCAGCTTGTCGGCATCGCGTTGGCCGATCAGGCAGAAATACTCCGGCAGCACCGCCAGTTCGGCTCCTCGCTGTGCGGCCTGCTCCAGCAGGGTTCGAGCCTGATTCAGGTTTTCCTGCACGACGCCGGTGGAGATCATCTGAATGGCTGCGACTTTCATGGTGGGGTTCCTCTCTAGGGGTGCCTATTTTGCGGGTGTCGACGTAGAAGACGGGTTTGAGGGGGTTTCCAGTTTGTGCTCCAGCTTGGTCACACGGGGGTCCACCCAGGTGCCGTCGATCATGAACTCCTGCGTATTGGCTTCGATCAACGGGCGGCGCAGAATCACATTGGCCAGGAAGGTGGTGAGCCCCACCACCGGATTGATGGCCGAGTACAGCAAGGAGGCACTGCCCAGGTTGATTTCAGGAATCACCAGCACCTTGAGCATCTGGGTTTCCTTGGCAATATCGGCCTGGCCTTCCATCATCACGGCCGCGTTCACACCTTTCATCTGCAGGTTGCTGGTGTGCGCAATGCCCTGCTCGATGGTGACATCACCGCGCACGAAGTCGAAGGCGAATCCGTCGCTGAACACGTCGCGGAAGTCCAGCGTCAGCCGCCGTGGCAGCGACTGCAGACTGAGCACCCCCAGCAGCTTGGCAATGCCGGGCTCGGCCTTGAGGAACTGGCCAGACTCCATGTTCATGTTGAAGCCGCCAGCCATGCTGGGGTAGTCCGGCGAAAACGGCGAACCCAGCCAGGACACCTGGCCCTCCACCTTGCCACGTCCCTTCGCAATCACGCCCGGCATGCCCATGCGCTTGAGCAGGTCGCCGGAATCGACCACATCCAGCTTGAAGTTCAACACGGTACGCCTGCGCTCGCGCACGCCGCGCGCTGCAGCGCCAGGTGTTTGTGCGTTCACGTTGACCCAGTTGCCGGAGGCGGTCAGCGTGGCTTCGGGCGTATTGATGTTGAAACGGTTCAGACGCCACTCCCGCGCCGTATCCCGACCGGGAACGCCGCCCAGGTTGATGGCCTGCACGTCCAGCCGCCCCAGCTTCTTGCCGCGCAGCTCGAAGTCATCCACTACGACGTCCAGCGCCGGAATGCTGGCGGGCTGCTGGTCCAGAATGTTCTCTACATCCTGTGCCACCGTCTGACCTATGACCAGGCGTGACAGGCGTGCGTACACCCGGCCCGCAGCGGCACTGGTGCTCTGGCGGTATTCCACGTAGCCATTGAGTTCGGACGCATCCACATTGCCGCGCCAGACCAGCCCGTCGCGCGCACCGCCCACCAGGATCTGGTTGAACTTGCGCCCGTCGGCCAGCAGCTCCTTGGCACGCAATGCGACCGTGGTAGGCAGGTAGCTGCTGTCATTGCCGCTGAGCGGCGTGCCGGTTCCTGCAACGCCCATCAGGCGCGACACCACCGCGGACCAGGCGTCCACGTCAATGCGGTTGAGGTTGAGGTTGGCCGCAACGCCTTCGCTGGGCATGGGCGCGGACTCCTCCGCGGTCAGTCCCACCCCGATGGCACCCCGCACCACCCGCGGCTCGGCGCCCGAAATATCGCGCACATAGGTCACATTGGCCAGCTTGCCGACATCCACCTGCCATTGGTCCTGCAGACGGGCACCTGCTTGTTGCGAGGCACGCACGACCGTGCTCTCCAGACGCAGTGGCAACGGTGCTTCGGGCGACTTGCCAAAGGGCTCCGGCAGGTTGATGGCCATGCCGATCAGGCTGCTGGTGACCAGCAGCTCCGGCACCCCGCCGTGCAAGGTCAGATTGGCGCTGTAGGCGGCACTCCCGGTGCTGAACTGCGCCAGCCGGGCCGCCAGTCCCAGCTCGGAAGCCTGGCGCAGACCTTCGGACGTAGCCACCCCCTGAAAACGCAGACTACCCGGCCCATTGCGCGCCGAGGCCGCGCTGCCAAAGACCATGCCCCCTTCCACACGCACGTCACCGCCCAGAATGCGTGCCTGCACGCCACTCAGGGAAAAACCGGTGTCGGTAAAGTTCACCAGCCCCTTGATGCGATTCAGACGCGGCACGCCGGGCACCAGCTGGAAGTCGCTGTTGGCCAAAGCAACACTGCCCTGTGCGGTGGACTTCTCGGCATGGTCCACCGGAATGTTGAGCTTGATCTTGTAGTCGGCAATACCGGTCACCGTGCTGCGCGCCAGGGCATTGCCGATCCAGCCGCCCACCGGCGAGGCATTCACAAACGCCAACGCCTCGGTCAGGGGCCCGCGTGCCTCCGCCGCGACTGCCACCTGGGGCCCGGAATACAGCTTGGAAACCGTCACATCGGTCTTGCTGAACTGCAGGCCGGTACCGGTGGACAGCAGCCCCTTGGCGCCCTTGACCTGCAGCAGGTCATGGTCCAGCACGAACTCACCGGCAACCTGCGTCAGCAAGGGCCAGGCCGGACTGTCCTTGGGCATGACCAGGGGCGGGGCATAGGCATAGCCGACGTTGCGCACATCGGCCGAAATCCGGAACTCACCCTGCTTGGCCGAGTCAAATGGAAATTTGTCCAGATCGCCCTTGAGCTTGAACTTGACGCCGCTGCCCTCGCCCGCCACCAACGCCTGCTCCAGGTACTCGCGTGCCTCTTTGTTCATCACCCGCGGCAGGTAGCGCGGCACGGCAGCCACATTGGCGCGGCTGAGCGTGCCCTGCAGATCCAGCACACCGGGGAAGCGCAGGTCGGGCGCGCCCGCACGCGGCACGGCACCGGTCTGCCACTTGATTTGCGCCTCGCCCTGTGCATCGGTGTTGGCGAAGCGCACCTTGCTGGCGTCCACGCTGATGCGTTGCCCGTCCACCTTCCACTGCACGTCACCGCTGAGGGAATCGAATGGCACCACCGGGTTGTCAAAGATGCCGGGTAACTCCACCGCACCACCTTGCATCTGCAGGCTGGCCTTGCCGCCCCCCTGGTTGATCTCGAAATCCGCGCTGGCCCCGCGCAGGCCGGGGATGCCGTTGTGGCCGGATGGCTGCGCCGCCAAGGTCAGTTGCGAGACGCGGCCGGTCAAAGCGTAGCTGGTGGGGTTGGACGCTTCGCCCTGCCAGTTGAACTGCAGTTTCTCCACCAGGCCCTTGGGGGCCACACGCTGCACCATGGCATGCAATGTGTCATCCAGCGGCAGTCGGCTGGCCACCTCCGCCAGTGCCGCCAGATCCAACCGGTCTGCCACCAACGTGCCATGGGCACCTTGTTTGGGTTTGGGTGCAAATACGCCGAGCTGCAGATTGCCGCCGGGCCAATTCAGTCCGTCGCGGGTATCGAATGTCAGCGCCTGGGCCGACAACTCATAGCCGCCATCGAGCCGACGCGCGCCCAGACGCCCGGAGACGCGCTCCAGATCCAATGCCTCCAGATCGGCGGCCACCTTGACCGTCACCGCCTGCAGTGCCAAATCGGCCGTGGCGCCCTTGGCCTGGGCATGGTCCACATCCACCCAGGCGCGCAGGGAACCGGCCCCACGGCTCAGGTCCACGC
Organism: Rhodoferax sp. GW822-FHT02A01; assembly: GCF_038784515.1. Classification (NCBI taxonomy): domain Bacteria; kingdom Pseudomonadati; phylum Pseudomonadota; class Betaproteobacteria; order Burkholderiales; family Comamonadaceae; genus Rhodoferax; species Rhodoferax sp. GW822-FHT02A01. The sequence continues at coordinate 1,967,782 of NZ_CP152376.1, read as the reverse complement.
CCAGATCACAATAGTTGCGCAACTGCGCCAGATCGACCTGGTCGGCCTGTGCATAGAGCTGCCCGACCCAATTGCGCCAATCCCCGTTGCGGCGCGAAAACAGGGTTTGCTGGAAGATGCCGCGCAAGGACAAACGGGAACCCCACCCCGCAGGCGGGTCGGCATCCACCCGCACCGAGTGGGCCAGATGCTTGTTGCGGATGACCACGTCCACATCATCCAGCTCCAGCGTGGGAAGGCCGCGCAGCTCATCGGTCCAGCGCACCTTGCCATGGCGCACCACCAGTTCCTTTTGGGAAAACACCCAATCACTGGCACTGCTGTCTTGGGTGTGGGTATCGGGCAGGGCAAAGCCGGCAATCCAGAAGCGTCCGTCGGCACTGCGACGCACGGCCAGCTCGGGCGCCTCGATATACAACTGCTCAAAACCCAGGCCAAAGGCCGAGCGGGGCGACAGCGCCGCCAGCACCGAAGGCAGGCGCAGGGACTCGCGACCACCCGCGTCCAGGAAGCGCACGTCGAGCAATTCCACCGATGGAATCAGCCCGTTGGAGCGCGCCACGATGTCACCCACCCGCACGGTAATCCCCATACGCTGACTGGCTTGCTGTTCCAGCCACGGACGGAAATCTCCGATTCGCGGCACAATCAAAAAATGCAAGGCACCCCAAGCCAGGCCCAAGGTAATCCAGGCGACCAGCAAAATCCATAGTGCCCAGTGCGCTGCCGCGGCGGAACCTCTGAGCCACAGTGAGGGAGTTGCGTGCACCTGCGCCATTAGAAAATGATCACCATGTCAGGAATTATGACCCGCAACCCAGAAGCATCCAGTGCGCTCAGCCGGTCAGCTTACCCACGCTTGGGACAACGCGTCCGTCGGCGCTACGAGACGCAGATGGCCCTGCTGCCCCCCGGGCTCCCCATGCGGGCATCCATGCAGTCCGTCTATGACCACTTGCGTGGGGACGGAATGGACGTCTCCGCCGCGTTGCGGGTAACCCGCCAACTGGTGATGGAGCGGTTGCTGACCCTGGACTGCGAAGACGCCTGCAGCCTGGGCGAGGTGACGGCAAGCATGACCGCGCTGGGGGAATTTGCGCTGGACATAGCCTTTGACGCGAGCAGCCTGGCCTTGCAGGAAACCCACGGCGCACCATTGGGGCCGCTGGGTGAACCGGCACAACTGTGCATCGTGGGCATGGGCAAGTTCGGTGCGCGCGAGCTCAATGTGTCCAGCGACATCGACCTGATCTACATCTACGACCAGGACGGCGAGACCAGTGGCAGTGCCGAGGGGCGGGGCCGGATTTCCAATCAGGAGTACTTTGCCAAGCAGGTGCGGGCCATCTATGCCCTGGTTGGCGACACCACCGAGCACGGATTTGTGTTCCGGGTCGACCTGGCGCTGCGCCCCAACGGCAACTCGGGGCCGGCCGCCGTTTCTCTGGCGGCGCTCGAAGAGTACCTCCAGGTGCAGGGACGTGAATGGGAGCGCTTTGCCTGGCTCAAGAGCCGGGTGGTGGCGCCCCGCGCCGCGATAGGCTCTTCTTGCGCCCAGGGTTTGCGCTCGGTGGTGGTGCCCTTCGTGTTCCGCCGCTACCTGGACTACAACGTCTTTGACGCCCTGCGCGTGCTGCACCGCCAGATCCGCGACCACGCCACCAAGCGCAGCGCCGGACACCCGGAGCGCGGCAACGACGTCAAGCTCTCGCGCGGAGGCATCCGCGAAATCGAGTTCACCGTGCAGCTGCTGCAGGTGGTGCGCGGCGGCCAATTTCCGGAGATGCGCACCCGCCCCACTCTGAGTGCGCTGCAGCGTGTCTCCAAGTCCGGACTGATGCCACAGGCCACCGCCGACCGGCTGGCCGCGGCGTACGTGTTCCTGCGGCAGGTGGAGCATCGCATCCAGTTTCTGGACGATCAGCAAACCCATGTGCTGCCCACCAACGACGCCGACCTGCACTGGGTCGCACAGACCATGGGCTTTGCCCAATCCTGCGACTTTCTGGGCGCTCTGGATACCCACCGCGAGTTTGTGGCGCAGGAATTCGACGCACTGTTGGGGGGTGCCCAACCGCCATGCAAGGGCGGCTGCAACAAGGCCTCGGCACCCAACGTCAGCGACTTCGAGGTCCTGCTCACCCACACCCAGGGCAAGTTCCGCGAACGCCTGACCAGTTGGCAGGCGCACCCGCGCATCCTCGCCCTGCGCGAAGAGTCACGTGCCCGCCTGGGACGCCTGATACTGCGCACCGCCCAATGGGTGGCCGAGGGCAAGGTGAGTGAAGACGCTGCCGTCAGGCTGTCGGACTGGATCGAGCCGCTGCTGCGCCGCGAGAGCTACCTGGCTTTGCTGCTGGAACGGCCCAACGTCCACGAGCGCCTGCTGCATATGCTGGGCGCCGCCAAATGGCCCGCGCGCTATCTTCTGCAACACCCTGGTGTGATTGACGAGCTTGCCGGCAGTGCCATGCTGGAGGAGCGCTTTGATGCCGCAGCGTTCGAGGCCGAGTTGGAGAGCCGCCGCACGGCACTGGCAGCCAGCGGCGAGGACGACGACGAAGCCCTGCTCAACCTGCTGCGTCGCGCCCACCATGCCGAGGTATTCCGTACCTTGGCGCGCGATGTGGAGGGACGCATCACCGTTGAACAGGTGGCTGACGACCTCAGTGCGCTGGCTGACTGCATGCTGCGCACCACCACCCGCTGGTGCTGGCAGCGTCTGAAGAATCGCCACCGCGATGAGCACCACTTTGCCATCATTGCCTACGGCAAGCTGGGCGGCAAGGAGCTGGGCTACGGCAGCGATCTCGACATCGTGTTCGTTTACGACGACGAGGACGAGCGGGCTACCGAGGTGTATGGGGCCCTGGTGCGCAAGCTGATCAACTGGCTCACCGTCAAGACCGGCGAGGGCGACCTCTACGAGATCGACACCGCGCTGCGGCCCAACGGCAACTCGGGCATGCTGGTGACCAGCTTCACCTCCTACGCCAACTACCAGCAACAGCGCGGCAGCAATACCGCCTGGACCTGGGAACACCAGGCCATGACCCGGGCGCGCTGCGTGCTGGGTGAACCAGGGCTGCACCAGCGCTTTGATGCGGTGCGTGAGGCCGTCATCAGCACCCCGCGTGAGGATGCCGGGCTGCGCAAGGAGATCATGGACATGCGTGCCAAGGTGCGGTCTGCCCATCCGGTGCGCGGCCACCAGTTCGATGTCAAACACAGCCCCGGCGGCATGGTGGACATCGAATTCGTGGTGCAGTACCTGGTGCTGTCCCAGAGCGCACACCACCCGGAGCTGCGCGCCAATGTGGGCAACATCGCCCTGCTGCAGCGCGCCCAGACCTGCGGACTGCTGCCCGGCCATACCGGCGACAACGCGGCACAGGCTTACCGTGCATTGCGCCAGATCCAGCACCGGGCTCGCCTCAACGAAGAACCTACCCAGGTCGACGAAGACCAGGTGCGAACCGAGCGCGAAGCCGGACTGGCGCTGTGGGCGGCAGTATTCGGCTGAAGGCCTAGCCGGCGCGTATCCGGTTGACCAGCTTGGTGGTGGAGTAACCCTGCACAAATGGCAGGGCCAGTGCCTGTCCGCCCCAGCTTTGCACCAGGGCAGTCTCCGGCAGTTTGGCCATGTCGTAGTCCCCGCCTTTGACCAGGATGTCCGGGCGGATCTCGGCAATGATTTCCTGCGGCGTGTCTTCGTCAAACCAGGTCACCAAGCTGACCGACTCCTGCGAGGCCATCACGATGGCGCGGTCTTCGTCCTTGTTCAGGGGGCGGTCATCGCCTTTGCCCAGGCGCTTGACCGATGCATCGGTATTGAGCGCCACAATCAGGCTGCCACCGAGCGCACGGGCCTGCGCCAGATAGACCACATGGCCACGGTGCAACACGTCGAATACCCCGTTGGTGAATACCCAGGGTCTGGGCAAAGCCCTCAAGGCCGCGGCCAGATCGCCGCGGTGGTGGATCTTCTGCAGGAAAGCGGGGGGGGTGTCTTGAGCTTGCATGCACGCAATGCTAGCAGGGCTTCAGGCGGGTATTTGCCCGGTATTTTGATAGTTGAAACAGGGGCGAGAGGGCATAATCTTTGCACTCTATGAACCTGATTCCCGTTGAAATCGACTCCATCCGCATTGGGCAACCATTGCCTTGTGATCTCGTGGACAGCAACGGCATTCTGCTGGCACGCAAGGCGTTTGTAGTGGCCTCCCGGGCCGATCTGGAAATGTTCTACAACCGCAGTGGCGGCCTGTTCATTGATGGTGTGGATGCTGAAGCCTTGCGCAAGGCCTACATCGACCAGTTGCAAACGCTCATGCGCAAGGAAAAGTCGATTGGCGAAATCGCCGAGTCCAAACTGATGGTGGACAAGGCGACCAAGCGCGAAGTCGTCACCACGGACCGCGTGGACTGGCGCGATCTGCAGGTGGAAGCCCACATCCTGCTGCGCGACCCCAACCGCGAACATTTCAAATGGCGGCTGGAGCATGTGTTCCGCACCCTGCAACGCGAGTCGCATCGCAACCCCAATGGAGTGCTGTTTGCACTGATCCAGCTATCGGCCTCGGAGACCTCCATGTACAGCGCGACCCACGCCATGCTGGTGAGCGTGATGTGCGGTCTGGCCGCACGCGAGGTGCTGGCCTGGCCGGAGCATGTGGAGATGCTGCTGTGCAAGGCGGCATTGACCATGAACGTCTCCATGACCGAATTGCAGGACAAGCTGACCTCGCAAAAGCGCCCGCCGGACGACACCCAACTGGCCCAGATCGACAGCCATGCGCAGCGCTCGGTGGATATCCTCAAGTCCGTCGGCATCGAAGACCCGACCTGGCTGCAGGCTGTGGCCGAACACCATGCACAGGCGCCGGGTGACCTGCGCAGCAAGACACCGGCGCAGCGGCTGGCACGCATGATCCAGCGCGCCGACATGTTTGCGGCCCGCCTCTCGCCACGCCTGTCTCGTCCGCCGGTGCCTCCGGCGGTAGCCATGCAGGCCTGCTATTTTGATGAGAACAAGCAAGTGGACGAAGCCGGCGCGGCGTTGATCAAGGCGGTCGGCATTTACCAACCGGGCTCCTATGTACGACTGGCCTCCGACGAAGTGGCCGTGGTGGTTCGGCGTGGTACCAACACCAGCACCCCACGCGTGGCGGTGGTGCTCAACCGCAGCGGCATGCCCACGGCCGAACATGCCGTGCGCGACACCAGCCAGAAGGACTACAAGGTGGTGGCCAGCGTTGCGCACAGCGAGGTCAAGGTGCAGATCCATCTGGACCGTCTGCTACCGCTTACCCAAACCACTGGCAATGACCGGGTCTGGTAAGGCTGTCCAGTGAACGACAGCTGGCTGGCCAATCTCCAGTGGACCCGCAATCACGAAGGCTTCATGCGGGGCGCGCAGGCGCTGCTTGCGCTGAGCACGGTGCTGGCCGTGGGTTGGGCATACGACTGGCAGGACGAGCTGATGACCGTGCTGCTCGGCGTTCTGGCCAGTGCCTTTACCGAGACCGATGACAACTGGGGCAAGCGGCTTCGAACCCAGCTGATTTCGCTGTGTGTGTTCAGCCTGGTCATGGGCGCGGTCTGGGCCACGCTGGTATCGCCCGTGCTGCTGGCCCTGGCGCTGGCGGCTTCAGCCTTCTTTCTCACCATGCTGGGCGCTGTGGGCGAGCGCTACCGAGCCATCGCGTTCGGTGCACTGGTGCTGTTCATCTACACCGCACTGTCGGCACAGGGCGACCGCGCACAGGCGGTTCTGGTGGCTCCGTATCTGCTGGGCGGAGCGGCCTGGTATGGCCTGGTCTCCCTGCTGTGGGCTGCCGCCTGGCCCATGCCCACGGTACGCCACCGGCTCTCCACGCTGTACTCGTTGTTGGGCGAATACCTGCGCCTGAAGGCACAGCTGTTTGAGCCCGTGGGGGACATCGACATGAGTCGGCGCAGGCTGGACCTGGCGCTGCACAACGGCCGGGTGGTCGATGCGCTCAACGCCGCCAAGGAGTCCCTGTTCACCCGCCTGGGAAGCGGCACACCATCCGCACGGCTGCAGCAATCCATTCACCAGTACCTGGCCGCGCAGGACATTCATGAGCGGGTGAGCTCTTCCCATGAGAGCTATGTGCTGCTGGCCAAGGTGTTTGCGCGCTCAGATGCGCTCTACCGCTGTGAGCGCGTGCTCTGCGTGCTGGGCGAGCAGGCGCACAAATATGCATTGGCGATACGCGAGGACACCAGCCCCCGCCACACCGGGACGACCGCACGCGCCATCGAGGAGATGCAAGCGGGTATCCGCCATCTGGATCCGAATTCCTCTCTGGCCGACCGGCCCTTGCGGGCCCTGCGTGCGCTGGGTGACAACCTGACCGCTCTGGCCAGTGTGTTTGCCGGCGCCATGAGCGGGCCGGTGGACGCACCCACCCTGGCGCTGCTGGATCGCCAGCCCCAGACCCTGGGCGAAGCCTGGTCGCGCATCCGCGCGCAGCTCAACCTGCGTTCGGCCCTGATGCGCCACGCGGTGCGCCTGGCGCTGTCGCTGTTGGTGGCATTCGGTGTGATGCGCCGGACCCAGGACCCACATGGTTTCTGGATCCTGCTCACCGTCGTGTTCGTAAGCCAGCCGCAGTACAGCGCCACGCTCCAGCGCCTGGGCCAGCGTGCGCTGGGCACGGTGGTGGGTTTGGGCGTGGGTTGGGCCTTGATACGGCTGTTTCCGGGGGCGCTTCTGCAGGCGGCCTGTACCGTGCTGGCAGGCACCCTGTTCATCGGCACACGGCAGACCGACCCGCGCGTCAGCAGCGCGGCGGTCACCACGCTGGTGCTGCTGAGCTTCCACCAGATGGGCATGTCCCAGGGAGTCATCCCGGCGCGGTTGCTGGACACGGCGCTGGGCAGTGCCATCGCCGCCTTGGCCGCCTGGCTGATCCTGCCCAACTGGCAGGCCCGCCACTGGCCCCGGCTGGCAGCGCAAACCCTGAAAAGCCAGGCTGGCTATCTGCGTGAAATCCTTCTGCAATACCAGCAAGGCAAGCAGGACCACCTGGCCTACCGCGTGGCCCGGCGCGACGCACACAATGCCGATGCGGCCCTGTCCAATGCCTACAGCGCCATGGCCAACGAGCCTGCGCATGCGCAGCTGGACATGGTTGCCTGCGGCCGCTTCCTGCTGCAGTCCCACATGCTGCTGAGCTACCTGTCGGCCTTGGGTGCGCACCGCGGCGAGGCGCAGGCCGAAGCTCTGGACAGCACCACCTTGCAGGCTGCGCAGGAGCTACTGCAAGGCCTGGAGGGACTGGCGCAGGCCCTTGATGCGGGGGGGCCGATTGCCGCACCTGAGGCGGCAGGGGACTCTGCCGCCAGTACGACCACGCCTGAATCCCGTCAGGTGCAAAACCTCCTGCTGGTGCAGCTGCAGCTGGCCAACCGGCTGTTGCCTGTGCTGCGGCAACAGGCTGCGCTGCTGCGGCCGGCCCCTCTTACAACCCACCCCTGAGAACGGATCGCTCCCTGCCATGGACGCCCACGAGGCGGAAGGTTGCGTGCCCGGCATCGCCAATACCCTATGCGCGTCGAGGTCTTTGAACTAATCAATTCGCTTTATTACCAATCAGTCACAAAATGACCAAAAGGTAATAAATCCATGAAAATAGCCATCATCGGTTCGGGAATCGCAGGTCTGGCCGCAGCGCACCGCCTGCACGGGCAGGCCAACGTCACGCTGTTTGAAGCAGGCAGCTACTTTGGCGGCCACACGCATACAGTGGACGTGACCCTGGAAGGCGCGCAAGGGCCGGTCACACACGGCGTGGACACCGGCTTTCTGGTGTTCAACGAGCGCACCTATCCCAAGCTGATCGCTCTGTTTGCGGAACTGGACATTGCCACTGCCAAGTCCGACATGTCGTTCTCGGTGCAGGTTCCGCAGCCACACGGGGCGGCGCTGGAGTGGAGCGGCTCTTCGCTGGGCACGGTGTTCGCGCAACGCCGCAACCTGCTAAGGCCGCGTTTCTGGAGGATGCTGCGCGAGGTCCTGCGCTTCAACGCACTGGCTACCCGCATTGCGCAAAGCGGCCCGGAAATCGAGCTGGTGCAGCCGCTGGGTGACTTCCTGCGCCAACACGGCTTTTCCGCAGAATTCCGGGACTGGTATTTCCTGCCCATGCTGGGCTGCATCTGGAGCTGCCCCACCGACCAGATGCTGCAGTTTCCAGTGGCCACCATGATCCGCTTCTGCCACAACCACGGACTGATCCAGGTGACCAACCGCCCCCAGTGGTGGACCGTTCAAGGCGGCGCGCGTCATTACGTGGACAAGATCGTGGCCGGTATCAGCGACAAGCGTCTGAACACCCGCGTGGACAGCGTACGCCGCGATGCACAAGGTGTCTGGATCAGTGCCAACGGCCAGACCGAGCACTACGACCAGCTTGTGCTGGCCTGTCACTCGGACCAGGCGTTGCGTCTGCTGGCCGATGCCAGCCCCGCCGAGCGAAGCATCCTGGGCGCCATCCGCTATCAGCCCAACCGTGCGGTGCTGCACACCGACAACTCGGTGCTGCCCCGCACCCGACGCGCCTGGGCGGCCTGGAACTACGAGCGTGCGACGGACAAGGTGCAAGAGAGCGCACGCGTGTGCCTGCACTACCTGCTCAACCAGTTGCAACCGCTGCCTTTCAATACCAGCGTGGTGGTCTCCCTCAATCCGGTGCGCGCGATTGCCGATCGCCATGTGCTGGGCAGCTATGCATACGATCACCCTGTGTTTGACCTGGCTGCCATCCAGGCACAAAAGCAGGTTCCCACCTTGCAAGGCAAGCAACACACTTATTTCTGCGGCGCCTGGACTGGCTATGGGTTTCACGAGGACGGTCTGGCATCGGGACTGGATGTGGCGCGCCGCATCCAGAATTCGCTGGCCGTCACAGAGCGCCTTGCTGCATGACCACGCGCAGCAAAGGCCAGGCGCTGGCACACATCGGTTTTGGCCAGGTGCGGCACAGCAGGCTGCGCCCGGCGCGCAATGCCTTTGTGTATGGCACCTACTTTCTCATGCTGCCCATGCGCAGCCTGCAGGCCAATGGGCCGGGTGCGCTGGCCCGCAACCGCTTGGCGGCGCTGTCCTTCTTCGACAAGGACCACGGCGACGGGCGCGGCCCCGAGCAGGGCGGCGCCCTGGCCTGGCTGGACGAACTGCTGCGGACACAAGGCATTGACGATGCCAGCGGCGAGGTCTGGCTGCACTGCTATCCGCGCGTGCTGGGCTTTACCTTCAAGCCGGTGAGCTTCTGGTATTGCCATGCTGCCGACGGCAAGCTGCGGGCCATCGTGGTGGAAGTGAACAACACCTTTGGCGAACGGCACTGCTATCTGCTGGACCGCCCGGCATTTGGCGTGGAGCTGCGCGCCACCAAGGTCTTCCATGTGTCGCCATTCTGTCCAGTGGAGGGAGGCTATCGCTTTCGCTTCATGGTCACGCCGGATCTGCAACGCACAGTGGCACGCATCGACTATGACGATGCGCAGGGGCCGCTGATCGAGACCAGTGTGAGCGGCACGCTGCAACCGCTCACATCTGCAGCGGTGCGCCATGCGCTGTGGCGCTACCCGGCCATGACCTGGGGCGTGGTGGCACGCATCCATTGGCAGGCGCTCAAGCTGTTTATCAAACGCACGCCCTTCTTTGGCAAGCCGCCGCTGCCCGCCACGTTCACCAGCCGCTAGTGCGATGAACGTTCAAGACCTCACCCGACTTTCATTGGAGCCCTGTCTTTCATGAACAGCAAAACCATAGGCACGACACTGGGCGATCGCTTTGCATTGCCTCCAGACACACCGGCTTCTGCACGCACGGTTTTCAAGCTGCTCAGCCGGCTGCACCACGGTAGCCTGACGGTGCAGCTCCCGGACGGGAGCATGCAGCGCTTTGGCGGCGAGTCACTGCCGCATGCCACCCTTGCCCTGCACAACTGGAACGTCTGCAGCGCGGCGCTGAAGTCCGGCGACATCGGGTTTGCCGAAAGCTATATTGCCGGCGACTGGAGCACGCCCAACCTGACCGACCTGCTGCGCGTGCTCATCAAGAACCGCGCCGAGGTGGAAGATGTGATCTACGGCAGCTGGGCCGGCCGTCTGATCTACCGCATCAAGCATCTGCTCAACCGCAACACGCGCGCCAACAGCCAGAAGAACATCCATGCCCACTACGACCTGGGCAATGCGTTCTATGGCCTGTGGCTGGATGAGACCATGAACTACTCCAGCGCGCTGTTCCAGGGGGACCTGACCCAGCCCATGGCCGATGCCCAGCGCACCAAGGTGCGGCGTGCACTCACCGAGGCGGCGGTGAAGCCGGGCGACCGCGTGCTGGAGATCGGCTGCGGCTGGGGAGCCTTGGCCGAGATGGCGACCACCGACATGCAGGCCCACATCACCGGCGTGACACTGAGCACCGAACAGTTGGCCTATGCCCGCGCACGCATGCAGCGCCTGGGTACGGAGCAGCGCGCCGACCTGCGGCTGCAGGACTACCGCGACATTGATGATGCGCCGTTCGATGCCATCTGCTCGATCGAGATGGTGGAGGCAGTGGGCCGTGAATACTGGCCGACCTACTTTGCCACGGTGGCGCGCCTGCTCAAACCGGGCGGACGGGCGTGCATCCAGAGCATCGTGATCGATGACGCCTTTTACGAGCGTTACATCCATTCCACCGACTTCATCCAGCAGTACATCTTTCCTGGAGGGTGCCTGCCCAGCCCGCGCGTATTCAGGGAACAAGCCCGGGCGGCAGGGCTGGAGGTAGAACGCGAACTGGCGTTTGGCCCGGACTATGCCGAGACCCTGCGACGCTGGCGCGATGCCTTCCTGGCACAACGCAGCGCGGTCATGGCCAACGGCTTTGATGACCGCTTTGTGCGCATCTGGGAGTTCTATCTGGCCTACTGCGAAGCGGCGTTCGACGAGCGCAATACCGACGTGGTGCAGTTCACCCTGCGCAAGCCGCTGGCCCGCGCATGAACCACTCCCGGCGTACCGCCTTGATGCGCGCCACCGTCGCCGCATGGTTTGCCGTCAGCGGATTGGCAACCGCTTTTGCAGCACGGGCCCAAGGCACAAGCGCTCTGCCAACAGAACTGGACAGCGAATTGCCGGGCCTGCAAAAGCTGGGCTCCGCCCGCATGCGCTTCTTCGGTTTTGATATCTACGAAGCCCGGTTATGGGTGGGCAGTAGCTTCAAGCCGGAGGCCTATGCAGCCACGCCCTTTGCGCTCGAACTGAACTACTTGCGCAGCCTGAACGGCAAGGCGATTGCCGAGCGCTCCCTCAAGGAGATGCAGCGCCAGGGAGGCTTTGGCGCCGAGCAGGAAAAGGCCTGGCTTGCGGCCATGGTGCGCACTTTTCCCGATGTGAAGGCGGGGGACCGCATCGTCGGTGCGCACTTTCCTGGTACCGGCGCGCGCTTCTGGTTCAACGGCCAGTCCCTGCCCGCCATCCGGGATGCGGACTTCAGCCGCGTCTTCTTCGGCATCTGGCTGGCGGACGCCAGCAGCGAGCCACAACTGCGTGCCAGCCTGCTGGGGCGCAGCGCGTCATGACCGACGTAATTGCGCCAGCGATGGTTACGTCACCTGCAGGCGCTTCGACAACCGCTGTAGACAAGACGGTGTTCACCGGTTGGCAGGCCGGTCTGCGCTATGGCTGGATGGGTTTTCCCCTGGCGTTTGTGGCCCTGCCGTTGTACGTGGTGCTGCCCCACCACTATGCGACCACGCTGCATGTGCCACTGGCAGCACTGGGCGCGCTCATGCTGGGTGCACGTCTGCTCGATGCCGTGATTGACCCGTTGCTGGGGCGCTGGAGCGACCACCTGTATGCCCAGTCCAATCCCCTCGTCCTGCGCTGGGGCGGTGTGGCGGCCTTGGCACTGGCTCTGGGATTTGCACTACTGTTCTTCCCGCCAGTGAACACGCCAACCGCGCTGCTGGTGTGGGCTGGGCTGGCACTGCTGCTGACCTACACGGCCTTCAGTGCGCTGTCGATACTGCACCAGTCCTGGGGTGCCCGGCTCGGTGGAGATGAAACACAGCGCAGCCGCATCGTGGCCTGGCGCGAAGGCTGGGGTCTGTTGGGGGTGGTGCTGGCCTCGGTTGCTCCGTTCACCCTGGGCATGGAGGCCACGACCGTGCTGTTTGCATTGGCGCTGGCAGGCGGCTGGTGGGCCTGGAGACAGGCCGTGCAGCCTCCGTCCGTGGCCCGCGTGCACGCTGTACGAGCCCCGGAGCCCCTGTGGCTGCCCTTCTCTCGCCCTGCGTTCCGCGCCCTGCTGGCGGTCTTCATGGCCAACGGCATCGCCAGTGCAGTACCTGCCACATTGATTCTCTTCTTCGTTCAGGACCGCCTGCAGGCGCCGGCCCATCTACAACCCTTCTTTCTCGGCAGCTATTTCCTGTGCGCTGCGCTATCCATGCCCTTGTGGCTGTGTCTAGTGCCGAGGCTGGGGCTGGCGCGCACCTGGGGACTGGGCATGCTGATGGCGATCGCCGTGTTTGCATTTGCCGCCCAGCTGGGCGCGGGGGACTCCGCTGCCTTCATGGTGGTGTGCGCACTATCCGGCGTGGCACTGGGTACCGACCTGGCCCTGCCCGCTGCGCTGCTGGCCGGGACCATAGCCGCCTCTGGCGACAGAGGGCAGGCAGAGGGCGCCTACTTCGGCTGGTGGAACTTCGCTACCAAGCTCAACCTGGCGCTGGCTGCCGGCGTCGCCCTGCCGCTGCTGGGCCTGTCAGGCTACACACCGGGTGCGCAGGATGCAACCGCATTGCGCACCCTCACCTTTGCTTACTGCCTGGTGCCCTGCGCACTCAAGCTGCTCGCAGCCACGCTGCTCTACAACCTCATCATCCGCAAACCACCATGCAACGACGCCTCCTGACCACCTTTCTCGCCACCTCCGCCGCCCTGGTTCTGGGCGGCTGCAGCGGCGTGCAGATTGACCGCTATACCAATGAAAAACCAATGCTGGACCTGCGGCAGTATTTCAACGGCACCCTCGACGCCTATGGTGTCTTCACCGACCGGTCGGGTGCCGTCGTCAAGCGCTTCAGCGTAGTCATGGTGTGCAGTTGGCAGGGAAATGAAGGCACACTGGACGAAGACTTCAGCTATTCGGATGGCAGCAAGCAAAAGCGCGTCTGGCACCTGACGCGGCAAGCCGATGGCCGGTATGTGGGGCGCGCCGATGATGTGGTGGGACTGGCCCAGGGCGAGAGCCGGGGCAATGCATTTCACTGGAACTACACACTGAATCTGCCAGTGGACGGGTCGGTATACGAGGTGCAGTTTGACGACTGGATGTACCTCATGAACGACAAGGTGATGCTCAACAAGGCCACCATGAGCAAGTTCGGCGTGCGCCTGGGTGAGGTCACCCTTTCTTTTTCCAAACGCTGAAGACGGTCACACCATGGCTTTTTTCACGCGCACCAACCGACCCCTGAGCGACTGGCAGGGCAAGCGCGTCTGGATCGTGGGCGCAAGCTCCGGCATCGGCGAGGCCACGGCCAGTGCGCTGCATGCGCAGGGCGCCCGCGTGATCGTCTCGGCCCGAAACCTGCAAGCCTTGCAGAACTTTGTGGACAGACACGCCGGAGCCCAGGCGCTGGCGCTGGACGCCACCGACCGGCATGCGGTGCGATCGGCAGCAGACAGCGTGCTGGCACTGGGTGCGCTGGACTGCGTGGTGTACTGCGCGGGCTACTACAACCCGATGCGGGCGCAAACCCTGCAGTTGCAAGACGCCCTGCGCCACATGGAGGTGAACTACACCGGGGCCCTGTACCTGCTGGATGCCCTGTTGCCGCAACTGGTAGCACAAGGGAACAGCCACATCAGCCTGGTGGGCAGCGTAGCCGGGTATCGGGGGTTGCCCAACAGCCTGGCCTACGGCCCGAGCAAGGCCGCCCTCATCCACCTGGCCGAAACGCTGTATTTGGATTTGAAGACCTCCGGCGTGGGCGTGTCCATCATCAACCCCGGCTTTGTGGAAACACCGCTCACGGCCAAGAATGACTTTGCCATGCCAGCGTTGATGACACCGCCACAGGCGGCGCAGGCGATTCTGAAAGGCTGGGCCAGCGGTGCATTCGAAATCCACTTCCCCAAGCGCTTCACCTGGTGGCTCAAGCTGCTGCGCGTGTTACCGTACCGCGCCTACTTCGCATTGGTTGCACGCGCCACATCATGAACGCATCCACTTCATCCGACACGGAATGCACTGCCGCAGCCGCACGCCTGGCCGCGTATTTCGAAACGCTCAGCCCGCGCAGCGTGGCGGAAGTCGCGAAGTATTACGCCAGTGACGCGCGCTTCAAGGACCCTTTCAATGACGTACGCGGCACTGCCGAGATACGCGCAATCTTCGAGCACATGTTCGAGACGCTGGACCAGCCGCGTTTTGTGGTGACCCAGCAGGTGATCCAGGGCGCGCACTGCTTCATGACCTGGGAATTCCGCTTTGGCTTCAAGCGCTTCAAGCAGGGCCAACCCCAGGTGATTCTGGGCGCCACCCATCTGGAGTTTTCAGGCCAAGGCCTAGTGACCCTGCACCGCGACTATTGGGATGCAGCAGAAGAGCTGTATGAAAAACTTCCGCTGCTGGGGGGCCTGATGCGCTGGCTCAAGCGCAAGGCCAACAGCTAGCGGCCCGCAGGCCGCATCAGACTGGAACCGTGTCAGCGAAGCTGGGGCGCTGCATCAGCTTGTCGTGCAGCTTGACCAGATTGGGATACTCACTGCGCCAGCTCAAGTCGGGGAAACGGAAGTCCAAATAACCCAGGGCACAACCCACGGCAATGTCGGCAAGGGTGAGATGGATGCCGGAGCAGAACGCCTTGTCCCCCAGCCCCAGGCTCATGGCCTTGAGGGCGTCGTTGACTTTGTGGATCTGCCGGTCTATCCAGGCCTGGCTGCGCTGTACTTCGGTGCGACCGGCCCAGGTGGACTCCAGGCGCGCCAGGATGGAGGCATCGAGCACACCATCGGCCAGTGCCTCCCAGGTCTTGATTTCGGCGCGCTCACGGCCCACGGTGGGAATGAGCTTGCCCACTGGCGACAGGGTGTCCAGGTATTCCACGATCACGCGCGAGTCGAATAGCGCTTCAGCACCTTCCATGATCAGGCAAGGCACCTTGCCCAGCGGGTTGGAGCCGGAAATGGTCGTGCCTTCGGCCCAGACGTCCTCCTGGACGAATGCGTATTCGAGCTTCTTTTCCGCCATCACTACGCGCACCTTGCGTACGTAGGGACTAGTGGTGGATCCGATTAATTTCATGGGTGATCTGAAAATAGGTATGGCTTTCATTCTATCCATTGGGCGCCACAATGATGCGTATCGGCACGGGGGTGGTACACAACCTACAATTCAGAGATGACTTTCTCCGCCATTTCCGCCCTTTCGCCCCTGGACGGCCGCTACGCTGCCAAACTCTCCACCCTGCGCCCGCTGACCAGCGAGCTCGGCTACATGCACCGGCGCGTGCAGGTCGAAGTCGCCTGGTTCATCGCACTGAGTGACGCAGGCTTTGACGAATTCAAGCCGCTCAGTGCCGGAGCGCGCACTTACTTGTTGGGCCTGGTGAAGAACTTTTCGGAAGCCGACGGCGAAGCCATCAAGGCCATCGAAAAGACCACCAACCACGATGTGAAGGCGGTGGAGTACTGGATCAAGTCCAAGTTCGAAGCCCGTCCCGAACTGGAAAAGGCCGGCGAATTCGTGCACTTCGCCTGCACCAGTGAAGACATCAACAACACCAGCCACGCGCTGCAGCTTCGCGCTTCCCGTGACGTGGTGGTGCTTCCGCTGCTCGACAAGATCGTGCTCAAGCTACGCGACATGGCCCACGCCTATGCCGACGTGCCCATGCTCAGCCGCACCCACGGACAGACTGCCAGCCCCACCACCGTGGGCAAGGAAATCGCCAATGTGGTGGTGCGCCTGCAGGCCGCATGCGACCGCATTGCGGCCGTCAAGATCCTGGCCAAGATGAACGGCGCCGTGGGCAACTACAACGCCCATCTGTCGGCCTGGCCCGACTTCGACTGGGAAGCCTTCAGCAAAAAAGTGGTGGAAACACCCGAGCCCCTGGGTCTGGGCCTGAACTTCCAGCCTTACAGCATTCAGATCGAGCCGCACGACTACATGGCCGAACTGTTTGACGCGGTCGCCCGTGCCAACACCATTCTGGTGGACCTCTCGCGCGACATCTGGGGCTATGTGTCACTGGGCTACTTCAAGCAGAAGCTGCGCGATGGCGAAGTAGGTTCCAGCACCATGCCGCACAAGGTGAACCCGATTGACTTTGAAAATGCCGAGGGCAATCTGGGCCTGGCCAACGCCGTGCTGCGCCACCTGGCAGAGAAACTGCCCGTGTCGCGCTGGCAGCGCGACCTGACCGACTCCACCGTGCTGCGCAACATCGGCGTGGCCCTGGGCTATGCAGCACTGTCCTACCAGTCGCTCATGACCGGTCTGAACAAGCTGGAAATCAATACCGCCGCCATCGCGGAGGACCTGGATTCGTCTTGGGAAGTGCTGGCCGAACCGATCCAGACCGTGATGCGCCGCTTTGGTCTGCCGCAGCCTTATGAGCAGCTCAAGAAGTTCACCCGCGGCGAGGCCATGACCAAGGAGCTGATGCGCGGATTCATCGCCGGTCTGGATATTCCGCAGGCTGAGAAAGACCGCTTGTTGGCCATGACCCCTGCGACCTATACCGGTAAGGCGGCGGAGCTCGCGAAAAGGGTTTAACACCCCCGTGCGGCTGGCGCCGCCTCCCCCTTGCAGGGGGCAATGCCTGCGGCCCGGCGAAGCCGGTTCCGCGGCATTTCTGAACAACTCCCCTCCTATCGCGGACCATGGCACTCAAATCAACCATCTACAAGGCCAATCTGCAGATCGCAGACATTGACAACAGCTACTACGCGGACCATGCGTTGACCTTGGCGCGCCACCCCAGCGAAACCGATGAACGCATGATGGTGCGCCTGGTGGCGCTGGCCTTGCAAGCGCACAAGCTGCAAAGCGTGTGTGGGGGTGACGGCACGCTGGCGTTTGGCGCAGGACTGTCAGATCCGGATGAGCCTGATGCCTGGCTGCGCGACTTCACCGGGCAGACGCGGCTCTGGATCGAAGTGGGCCAGCCCGAAGACAAGCCCTTGATCAAGGCCTGCGGCAAGGCAGATGAAGTGGTACTGTATTGCTTCAACCATGCGGCCGAAGTCTGGTGGAGGGGCATGGAAAGCAAGCTGAGTCGTCCCAAGAACTTGTCCGTGCTGCGAATTCCGACCGCTGCCAGCCAGGCAC
Organism: Rhodoferax sp. GW822-FHT02A01; assembly: GCF_038784515.1. Classification (NCBI taxonomy): domain Bacteria; kingdom Pseudomonadati; phylum Pseudomonadota; class Betaproteobacteria; order Burkholderiales; family Comamonadaceae; genus Rhodoferax; species Rhodoferax sp. GW822-FHT02A01. The sequence goes on along the minus strand of NZ_CP152376.1, from coordinate 1,950,408 downwards.
TGATTCCGCTGGCCCAGCGCAGCATGCAGCTGCAGGCCACGATTCAGGAAGGTGTGCTGACGTTGGGGGACAGTGCACACACTGTCGACATCGAACCCATTCGCTGGAAATAGCGCCGCCGGTTAGGCCGTTCGGCTGGCGCGGAATTCTCAGCGCCGGATCACCAATGCTTCGGAGTCGGCTGGGCCCCCCCCCTCTGCAGCGCGCTCTGCGTATTTGTTGAAGCGCCAGGCAGTGCCTTCAGCAGTGATGCGGCGCCAGGTGGAGCGTTTTTGCGTGGCCGTCATTTCGGTCCAGAGTTGCACCTCTTCAAAGGTACGACCACAGCCCTTGCACAAGGCATCGCCCTGGCTGGTGGAGCAGATCGCGATGCACGGCGTGTCCGGCGTGGAGTGGTACCAGTCCAGCCAGGCATCCCGTGCCTTGGGCGGCATGGACGCCTCGTCCGCTTCGCTCTCGTGGTAGTACACCATCAAGGCATACACCTCGGCCAGCGCGCGCGTGGGCGCAGGCAAAGCCACGCCATCCGGCGAGGGTTCGCGCGCGCGCCAGTAATTGATGGCCGCCTCGATGTCGGTAATGTGTATGCCTGCCAAGATCAGAATTGCGCGTTCGCAGCGCTCGTTGTCCAAGTGAGGGGAGGCGCATCATATCCCGCACGCAAGGAGCTTGCCCGCCCCCGATTCAGTACCCACCCAGCCCTAATTTGTTCGGGGCTTAACGCGCTTGCCTAGAATTTCCGGCAAAGGTGATTCATATGGAACTGTTTTCTGTGCACTGGTGGTCTTCGCTGTTGTCCATCGTGCTGATCGATCTGGTGCTGGCAGGTGATAACGCCATTGTCATTGCGCTGGCGGCGCGCAATCTGCCGCTCCACCTGAAATCCAAGGCGATTCTGTGGGGCACCGTGGGTGCCATTTCTGTGCGCGCACTGATGACGATAGGCGTGGTCTGGCTGCTGCGCATTCCGGGCCTGATGGCCCTGGGCGGTCTGTGTCTGCTGTGGATTGCCTACCAACTGCTGGCGGACGAAGGCGGCGAAGCGCACGACGATCCCCAGGCGACTTCTTTCATGGGTGCCATGAAGACCATCATCGTGGCCGATGCGCTCATGGGCGTGGACAACGTACTGGGTGTGGCAGGAGCGGCGCATGGCGCTTTTGATCTGGTGATCATCGGCCTGCTGGTCAGCGTACCCATCGTCGTCTACGGCAGTACGGTGGTGCTCCATTTGGTCGAGCGTTTCCCCGTGATCATCCAGTTGGGAGCGGCTGTGCTGGCCTTCACTGCTGCCAAGATGGTGGTGAGCGAACCTTTGTTGGCGGACTTTTTCGGTGCGGCCCACACACCTTCGGAGCCGCTGCAAACCGGCGCACGCTGGGCCGCATACGCGCTGGCCGTTGCCGGCGTCCTGGGTGCTGGCTGGTGGGTCAAGCACAGGAAGGTCCATTGAGTCTGAGGGGCCGTTTTGCCTGGGGTGGCTCCCGGTGCTATGCTGACCGCATGAAACTTCTCATCAAATGGCTTTTGAGTGCCGCCGCCTTGTTGGCCGTGGCGCATCTGTACTCCGGCGTGGTGGTGCAGAGCTTTTCATCTGCCTTGGTGGCAGCGCTGGTCATCGGTCTTTTCAATGCCGTGCTGCGGCCCGTGCTGATTGTGCTGACCCTGCCGGTAACGGTGCTCACGCTGGGCCTGTTCCTGTTCGTCATCAACGCGCTGATGTTTTACTGGGCCGCGGCACTGCTGGACGGCTTCCAGGTACAGGGCTTCACGGCCGCACTGATCGGTTCGCTGCTCTACACCCTGATCGGGTTGGTGATCAACTCAGCGCTCGAGAGCCTGTTCTTTAAGCAGTGATTCCATCTGGCGGGCACGCACGTCCACGATGGACGCTTCGATAAGGTCTGCCTGCGTACCGCTCTTGCGTGCCATGTCCTGCGCCGCCTTGAAGCGGGTAAGCGCCGCCGCATAGTCCATTTGCGCCACATTGACTTCTGCCTCGGCGCGCACGGCGGCTACCAGGCGGGCGCTAGCGCTGTCTGCCGCTGCCAGCAATTGCCAAGCAGTGGCGTCACGCGGATGGTTGGACACCCAGGTTTGCAGGTTCTGCGCCGCAACCGGCGCGCGACCCGCCAGCGTGTCGACATGTGCGCGCGTCAATACGGAAGCGCGACTGGCGTCCGCTAACTCTTTGGCTACCGTGTCTGCCAGTGCAATGTTGCCTTGGGCCAGCGCCGCATCAATGGCCAGCAACCGAGTTAGGCGGCTGGCGGCTGGATCGTTCTGGGTACGTTCTTTCAGGCGGGTTAACAGGGCCTGCGCCTGGGGAAAATCCCGCAACTTGAGCGCGGCCAGGGTAGCACCATACAAAGTGCCGACCTGCGCGGCGGCAGGTTGCTTGAGCAAATGCGCTGGCTGTACCTCCTGCTCCCACAGACGCAAGGCGTCAACGGCGCCGTTGGCAAGCAGTCTTGCTCGGGCTGCGACCATGGTGTGCTCCATGCTGCTTGCAGGCTGAAGCGTTGCCTTGTCGGACTGGCGCACCCGGGACTGCATGTCGGCAATACGTTCGGTGGTCAACGGATGGGTGCGCAGATAGGGGTACCCACCGTTGTCATTGAGGCGATTGGACTGTTGCAGTTTTTCAAACATGCTGACAAAGCCCTGGGGAGCAAATCCCGCCTGGGTCTGCACCCCAAAGCCGATGCGGTCTGCTTCGCGCTCCATGTCACGCGAATAGTTGAGCTGGTTCTGCGCTGCGGCAGCCTGGCTGCCCACTATGGTGGCCTGGGCTGCGCTGGCATCCTTGCTGGCCGCCAGCATACCGAGGATCAGCGCCCCCATCACCCATGGCGCCTGGGCTGACTGGCGTGCCATGGAACGGGAGATGTGGCGCTGCGTCACGTGGCTGAGCTCGTGCGCCAGAACCGAAGCCAGCTCGTCCCGGCTGGTGACGATACCGACCAGTCCCAGATGCAGGCCAAAGTAGCCGCCGGGCAGCGCAAACGCATTTACCGTGCGGTCCCGCCCCATCAGGATTTCCCAGGCAAACGCTTCGTCAATCTGCCCCGTCAACTCCCCCCGCTGACGCGCTGCGGCGAGCAAGGGTTGCCAGATGTCCTGCACATAATCGGTGATGACGAGGTCATCCAGATAGTCCGGGTCCCGGTACAGCTCGCGCGCTATGCGGTCGCCGATACGACGCTCCGCTGCCGGGGACAGGTCACTGCTGTCACCCAGGTTGGGAAGGGCAGCTGGTGCATTTTGCTGGGCCAAGGAGGGGACTCCGCCGAGCGGTGCCAGCAGGGCAGCAAGCACCAGTGTCGAAAGGAGCGATCGGGCAGTTCTGCTTAGGGGCGTGGTAGGCACAGGGTTTCTCAAAATGAATCCAGCGGCATGGTCGCAATTACTTCAGCGGTGACAGGGTCAAGGAATGCGGTCCAGAATTTGTCGCGCCCGATCAATGGCAAATAATTGGCAGACAGTCCATTCCTGCCAACTTTAGACAATACGGCCTCAATGTTCGAAGCACGTTTGGGAAACCGTGCCGTGAGCTCACTGACCGGTTTTGATGCTTTGAGTACCTGACTAACACTTGCCGAATAAGGTTGCCAGAGGTCCGGTCGAAAGGCCAGTTGTACCCCCTGTATGGCAGCCATGGTGTACTGCATCTTCTCATTCTGGTCCCTGAATTCCCGCAGACCCAGCATGGTTGGCCCTGTCAGCGGGAGTGCATTAATGCCTTGAGGAACTTGTTGCAGCAGATCCGTCGAAATATCCACCGCGTGCACAACACGAAAGCGATCACCTTCAAACACCAGATGCACAGGCCGCGCCTCGTATACCGTCCACAATCCGTAAGTTAGAGCCAGCAACTGCAATATGGCGACAATGGTTAGATCGACTCGAAGTTCCAAAGACTTCTTTTTGGGATTGAATAGCGTCAGCGTAATGAGAGGGCCCATGATCACATCAACAGTCACCACCAAGAAGAAGAGTTCCCGCCCGCCAGAAATTTCCCGATAGGGATAGGGATACCAAATGCCAAATACCAGTGCTGCTGCCAAGGCGGCAATGCCAAGACTGATCAATAGATGTATAGCTGCCGCTTTGATGCGGGATACGCGGCGATCGTTCAGTCCAGTGGGCAGTCGCGCAAGTTCCATATCCGTATGATGTGTGCAATAAACCGCGATTGTATGAACGACAGGTAAATCCATTTTTTCTACCCATGAGCACCCTCACCCATTTTGACAACCAAGGCCAAGCCCACATGGTGGACGTAAGTGATAAGGCACTGACGCACCGTATTGCGGTCGCGCAAGGCCGTATAGAAATGCTGCCCACCACCCTGGCGTTGATCGAGTCTGGCAACTCGAAGAAGGGCGACGTGCTGGGCATCGCCCGTATTGCAGGCATTCAGGGCTCCAAACGCACCAGCGACCTGATTCCCCTTTGTCACCCCATCGCACTGACGCGGGTCGCGTTGGAATTTGAAACGGTGGCCGAAGGCACGGGTGTGTCTGCATGCGTCATGTGCACGGCTACCGCCGAAACGGTAGGGCCAACGGGCGTTGAAATGGAGGCATTGACTGCAGTGCAGGTGGCGCTCCTGACGATCTATGACATGTGCAAGGCAGTCGACCGCGGCATGACCATCAATGGCGTTCGTCTACTAGAAAAACATGGGGGTAAGTCAGGGAGTTTTGTGGCGAGCTGCTGATTCTTGCTCAAGCCAGCTTGAAAACTCACTCGGATAAGCGGCCTTGTATCTTTCCAAGAGGTATTTCTCTTCTGTCTTGAGGCCCAGAATGCGGTCACTCTCAATCAACTTCTCGACCACCATATTTTCTGGAGAAAAGTGCAGCATTTCCAATGCCAGCGCATGTATTTGGATCGCATTTTCATGTGTCAAAGGCGTAACACTCAGAGCGGCAAACTTGACCTGATCTTGGAACATCCAGGAGTAGCTGATCTTTTCCAATGTTTCGTCCCTGTACGCTGGCGCCCGCTGCGTAACTGGTAGGTATATCTGACTGACGCGCCAGTAGTCCCATGCGACATAGCTTAAGGCTAGCAACAGGCTGATTGCAATGCCCCAAGACCATGCTGACCGGTGGTGCGGCTCTTTCCTTCTGGACCGCGTACTCCACAGTATCCAGATAGCGATTACCGCAGCCAGTTGGAAGGGACCATACCAAAGTGGATATTCCAACAAACTATGTATGCCGATGACTGCCAGCACACTCCAGGCCGTTTGTCTTGACGCGCGTCTTTCCAGCCAGGGTTGTGCACGCCACAGCAGAAAGGCGAAGGCTCCGCATGCGAGTACCGCAAAGGGCACACCCAAGGTCACCGCGAGATGCAACGGGAGATTGTGTGCGTTTCCCATTATTTCGCAGAAGCGATTGCCGGGATACAAGGTTATGAAGTGGGCATAGCCTAACTCCCCCCAACCCCACCCTGTCCACGGCTTTTGCCCAATTAGATGCAACACATTGGTCCACAATGTAAGTCGACTCGCGCAGATGGGTGTGGATTCGCTGAATCGTCTCAAAATGCCGCTGCCCTGAGGATCCAAACCGGCCAACTGAGGTAGAACGATTGCCGCCAATGTGTAGGTCAGCAGCACTCCGGTGACCTCTACACGCCTTCTTTTCCAGAGCAGTGCCAGTAGCAGCAATAGTAGGAGTTGCACCAACCCTGTTCTTGAGCCGGAGGCTGCATCTGCGGTGACCAACATGATTACCCCGCATCCCCATGCTGCTCTTTGCGAAGTAGCGCCGAACGCTGCTCCAGGCACCAGTTTGGCGTCTGACCATAGCAATGACGACAATCCAATTGCCAGCAGTGTGGCAAGTTGATTGCGTTGCCTGAGGTTGGCATACGCCTGACCGGCCTCCAGGTAATTCACCCAAGGGCTCAAGCCATCCGACAAGCCGAAATACTGAAATAGCCCCAAAGCCGCGCTGGCCACGCCTGCCAAGAGCCATGCCGTCGAAATTAGCCGAACACGCAACGATTGATCGATAGGCGAAAGTCCGCACAGCATCCAGGACAGCACCGCTGCAAGCCAGACCACGAGTCCCTGAGCCACTGGAGGCGTTGGGCCAAAACTGAAGGGGTTCAGCCACGGGAGCGCCAACAGAAATGTAATCAATACGCTTGCGTATTGAGCGGCCTCACTTATCAGAGCGGTGATGATTCGTCCTTTCAGTACTTTGCCCGGAAGGAACTACTCAAGCATGAACACATTGCATGTTGCCCATTTGCAATTGCCACCGAACCTCATTGATTAGGCTCTCATGCGCCCAATGCCAACACTGTCCTATTTTAGTTCACGTTGCCATTAGCTACGTAGGCATGCATCGCAATGGGCATCCATGATGGTTAGCTATAAATTCTGTGCAACACAACGGCATTTGAGGCTGTTACACCCTCCCTGCTGTATTATCATGACATATCAGATAAAGAGAATACCAGTCATGTCGGAGTTTGACGAAAACCTTCTAGATACGAATGAATTTGGGGTGCTGCGCATTCCAGGCCGTTTGTGGATCGGAATTATATTTTCATTTCGTTATGCAGCATTTTTCGCGACATGCCTTTTTATTACACCTCTATTTTCATACTTCGAAGATATTTCAGAACACTTACCTTATTTGCTTATATTATTATTTGAGGCCCCCGCTATTTTACTTTTCGTCGCCGCAGGCTTCAGAACTCCGAATGGGATGAAGTTTTTTCAATTCATTTGGAAAAATGGACGCTTATTTTTAGCTCTGGCTTCATTTCTGAACATCACATACACCATACTGTTCTTATTTAAAAGTAACTATTGGCAAAGATGGCCAGAACTTTTTATGGCTTCTTGCGCCCTCATTGATCTCATTATACTGAGAACTTCAATGACTTCCCCTCATATCATTCAAGTGTTCTCTGAGGTCCCCAAGGCCGATTCTTGATACATATTGGAATTTTCGATATTAGCGTGATTCAATTTGCACACATTCGAATATGTCATACTACAACAACATAAATCAGACCATTCTCGATTTAATTTCTCCGTTCGCATCTAGCGTGTGCGAGTTCGGTTGTGGGGCTGGTGCGCTTGCCCGTGCTGCGAAATCCAGAAATCCTGATCTCTATTATGTTGGAGTTGAGATAGCCGAAGATCAGTTATCTTTAGCTCGCGATGTATTGGATGTCGGCTTAACCAGAAATCTGGATATTTTGGGAAAATGGTCTGATGACGCCGAACTGTCCAAAAGACTTCCTCATGGTTTTTTTGACCATATTATTTTTGGCGATGTTCTTGAGCATTTATACGACCCCAAAAGGTCTCTGATTGAAGCTGTCAAATGCCTCAAACCAGCCGGAACAGCATTGATCTGCATACCCAATGTCCAGCATTGGTCAGTATTTGCAAATCTTGTTTCAGGCACTTGGCCGCAGGACGATGCTGGTATATTCGACAGAACCCACATTCGCTGGTTTACTCTCGACGACATGATCCGATTGCTGACTTCGTCTGGCCTCGACGTTGTGTCCATTCACCCTCGCATATTTCATGATGAGAGGGGTCTTTCGATCCTTGAGGATTTGGAGGCTGTAGCCAGGAATATTGGAGCACAACCAGAGAGGTTGCTGGAACGAGGACAGGTTCTCCAATATGTGCTGGTTGGTCGCAAATCTACCTCAACACAATCCGCACAATGATCCATCCTTACCTCTGGTGCCGCAATGTCATCCGCTCGACTCTAAGAGGCTCCATTTTAGGCAACCTCATTCGGCAATTGAGTGCCAAGCCCGCAAAGGGAGTCGTTCATATCGTAAGTGCCACGCGCTTGTCTGAGGCTGAGTTCTGGTCGAAGTCCGCTTTGGGTAAATCCCTGTTGGATTATCGATCACGTCCGGATTTGAAAATCTACATCCAGTTCTCAAATGCCGAAGGTCTTTCGATTATCTATAACCGCTATATCGATGCCACGAACGATTCTGATATTCTTGTTTTCGTACATGATGATGTATGGCTGGAGTCGCATCAGGATTTGAATTGGCTGGATAGCATCAGAATTGGTGTGAACTATTTCGATGTTATTGGCGTTGCCGGCAATGTCCGACTTGGTCCGACACAGCCGGCCTGGTTGTTTCGATCCCTCGAAAATAGCCAGTTCGTCTGGGATCACGGATATTTGACGGGCTCCGTTGGGCATGGCAAAAAACCGACGCTCGACAAGGATTCATATGGGCCTGTCCCCATGGAGTGCAAGGCACTGGACGGTGTTTTGCTTGCCATGCGCGGTATTAATTTAAAAAGATCTAGGCTGCATTTCGATGCCCGCTTCAAATTCCACTTCTACGATCTGGATTTCTGCCGCGAAGCCACCAAACGCGGTCTGGTGATGGGAACATGGATGATTCCCTTGACCCATGAAAGTGGCGGTTCCTTTGGAACGACATCTTGGTCTGAAGGATTCAACAGCTACTTGGAGAAATGGTCCAAGGCTTAAGGATATTAATATCCGAGCTGATGCTCATGAAGTACTGAAACAATCTGGTTCAAGGTATGGATAAGAAAAAATTGCCCATTCATGTCATCAGCGCGACGCGTCTCAGTGAGACTGTCTTCTGGTCTGAGTCCGCACTCGGGAGAAGCTTGAAGTACTTCCTGTCAAAAGGCGGCATACAGGCATCCATTCACTACACCAACAAGGATGGTCTTCCAGATATCTATAACCGGCATATCGAATCGTCAACGACTGATGAGATTCTGGTATTCGTTCATGACGATGTTTGGCTGGAGTCATTGGGGGATCTGGATTGGGATGAGTGCGTTCATTCAGCAATGGACGTTTTCGATGTTGTTGGCGTAGTCGGAAATACCCGGCTGGTTGCTTCCCAACCCGGGTGGTGCTTCAGAGCCATAGAAAACAATTCGCTCATCCCGGATGTGGGTCACTTGTCCGGCTTTATTGGTCATGGAGATAATCCAACATCAATGAAAGATGATTTTGGCCCCACTCCAATGGAGTGCAAAGTCCTGGATGGAGTCTTTTTCGCAGTGAAGTCGTCTGTTATCACTCCGTCACCCGTCAGGTTTGACGGGATATTCGATTTTGATTTTTATGATCTTGATTTCTGCAGAACCGCAGTGAAATACGGACTCCGATTGGGCACTTATCCAATCTCGCTCACGCACCAATCCAATACAAATGGATACGGCAGTACTGCGTGGATGTTATCCTATTCCAGATATTTGGGCAAATGGGGCTCGTAATCTATCCACAGAGCATCGGCAGTAATTTATCGTTCTCTTGTCCAAATTCAGGAGAAATGAACTACCCAAATATCTCTTAGGCTAGCTATATATCGCAGACCAATCTGATCCTTCCATTCACGAATCAAAAAATGCGTCTGCGATTTCAACGGCATGTGCGGGCGTATCGGCCGGCGTGGTTGCGATTGTAAAATCACGTACAGGCAGTGCAAAGGGATCAAATTGAAGCCTCTCAATAATGATCTTCTTGCCTTGTGTACTGTTCGCGGTATAGGCGTCTATGGATTGCCCGACAAACAATCCCACATTCCTGTGAATACAAACGCCCAAGCCAGCCATATGCACTCGGTTGCTCCATTCTTCTTCAGCCAGTGATTGCGAATCCGCCAGCTCTTCATTGAACGCGATCTTCTGCACCAACGATGGTTTGAACGCCAGGAATTTTCCGTCCAATACCACTGCACCATGAATCAGCTTATTTCCATTGCGTCCCGCGAAATGCACTTCACATTTGCCCGGATCATTGCGCAAGGGACGTATAAGTCCCCATGACTTGAATTCAGGCAAATCCAAGCTCCATTCCTTTTGCCGCCACTGTGTTGCCCCCGCACAGCCCATAAGGGCGGCACTATCCAATGTCTCTGCGATTTCCAAAAAGAATCGCGGATTATGGACCTGCAAATTCTTCTGCAAGATGACCAGAATATCTACGTCAGCGGCGGTGATCGCTTCGTTGTAGTTGGATAATCGGTACTTTTGATGGCACTGCGTATACCGCACATTCCAACCTTGAGGTATTTCGCATACGGCGCGAATCTGCTGCGCAATAAGATCCAATTCGGCTTCGGTTTCGCACGGAACTAAAATTTCGAAGTTTCGGACCTGCGCATCCATCTGTGCACCCTTTGGAGCTTTTGTAGTCACCAAAAGGCGTGCTTGGAATAGCTTGTATTGAATCTTTACTTCTTCTGGGCTCTGCGCCAGATCACTGATTGCTTTCAGCGCCTTTTGTGCGGCTTCGTACTGTTCTGTCAGGATATAGAGATGCACACGCTGAATCGCAAGTTGCGTAGGCAATTCGGCGCTTACCGATTGCTGATAGCTTTGAATGGTATCCAGAGCTTCCTGAAATCTTCCGAAATGAATGAGTTCCTTTACCTTGAATAAGGAAGCTCCTACATGATTTGGATAGCTCTCCAAGCACAGTTTAATAACTCTCTGTGCTGCATCAAAATTCCCGTAGTACCAAACCGTCTGAGCTCGATCAATAAGCGTTTCAACCGGCAATGGCGGAATTTGCGGATGGTTCTCCAGAATACCCTTTTCCATTCGGCTCAATAGTTCGACACAGGCCGCTTCAAAATCTCGCGCAAACATCCTGCCGTTACCCAGGCTGGTGTTCTTGAATCTTTCAGGTGCATTCGTCCGGAAGTCCTGCAGAAAATCGATGTCATTGCCAAACAGCAATGCCCGCTTCACATAGTCTTCATAGCTATCAGAGACCAAATCCGGATATCCCAGATTGCACATGATGGAGCGCCCGACACGACTGATCAGCGATTGACCGGAAAGCGTCAATATAGGCACCCCGGCATACGCGGCGAAACAGGAAGTGGTTCCACCGTTGAATGGATAGGTATCCAGTATCAAATCAACTTCTTTGTATACGGCCCAGAATGACTCACCGTAGGTTGGCCCCCGCAATTCAGTCTGCTCAGGATTGATGCCCGCCGATTCCAGGCGCTCACGAAACGAAAGGACTGTGTTGGGATCGACTAACGCCGTGGATTGAATCAGAAGCTTGTCTTTGGCATTCGACTGCAAAATGTCTCGCCAGCATTCCAGTATTTTTGGCGTTATCTTCGCGATATTGCCAAAACATGCATATGTGGTAAACCCGTTAACCAATCTGGGCGGATTCTCTGAACGTGGAATGGGTTCCAAGGGGTCGAAGCACCAGAGTGAATGCGGCAGCACCATTGGGCTTTCCGCATAAAAATTTTGAGCCTGTGGAGTCCAGATGTGAGGATCCATCATTTTCACATCGATGGATTTCAATCCAGTGGTGGGAGGGTAAGCCAGCCCTGTTACTTGCACTTTCGCCAATTTTTGCTGGAACAGGTGCAACCGGTTGGCAGATGTATGCCCTGTAATATCTACCAGAATATCAAGTTCATGCGACTCAATGAGTTCAACCACCTGGTCATCATTCAGCTCAAAAACATCAAAATAGTTGTTTGTAATTGCTCTATATGCCTTTGTTTGCGCATCATCTGGCAGATGCAGGAAGTTCTCACTGTAGATGAACACCTCAAAGCGCGTCTGGTCATGATTTTCCAACAATGGGCGCGCGAAGTAACGCACCGAATGGTCCCGAAAATCACTACCCCAATATCCTATTCTGATGATGCCTTCCTTCTTAGGGGAAATTTCAGTTTTTACGAGGTTGCCTAAAATTTTTACATTCGCGTCGGATGCGATCTGAACGGCCTTATTATTGGGCTTTAACGTCTCGGCCCAGAACCAATGTTCTTGGGCAACAATTATCTCTTTACTGTCGTTATAGGCGAGTCGAAAGAGATAGCAATTGGCGTTACGTAAATTATCAAAATCGCTCATCCATGAGGCGAGTTGAAATTCTTTGGCCCTGTAGGCATCTCCCCTGTCCATGCAAATGGCAGAAAGCAAAGAATCCACTGCCTCCGCCAGAATCGTATCGTCTTTAATAAGCGCGAGTAAAGGCAACGCCTCCTCGCTTTCATGAGAGTCAATAAGCATTCTTGCCCAATGGTATATAGCAGGAACATAGGTGTCATCTATTGTGTACGCCAGTCTAAAATACTCTTTGGACTCAGCCTTCTTGCCCATTAACTCATAACAGTTGGCAATGAAAAGAATGATGTGTATGTTGTGAGGTTCTCTTTTTAAGTATTTTTGTGCCTCTGCAATGGCTTCTGCATACTTTTTTTCATGAAAATACTTATCCGCCTTATCTAAGCTCACCCCCATGGATTTTATAAATCGAACAAGCTTACTTAAGCTTTTTTGGATTTTTTGCAGGAAAAAATACAGCATATCACTATCAATTTAAAAAAACAGACAATCTATTTCTTTCCTTCAGTCTTCTTCATCAACTCCACAATCAATCCTTCTGTGACCATGGCACAGAAGTCTTCAGGGTAGTTCTGACTCCTCAACTCCCAACGAAATGTATTTGCAAATACCGTCCGCCTAAGAAACCCCATGGAATTTTCTTCCTGATATTTCTTAACTTGAAGATAGGTTTTTTCAAGCAACCGAGTGATCTTGTTAACCGACATTGATCTCCTCTTCAGTTGCATCTGATCTGCCGATATGTCCTTCGCCAGTTGTTTAACCAATTCGGCAGCAAACTTCTTTTCTTTCTGAAATCCGAACGCGCTTAATAGACCCATTTTTCACCCCAAATAAAAAAACCCCTCTAAGAGGGGTTTTTTAAAGTCGTTTGGTTTAGCCGCGGCAAGTGGCCGGGAAATATTTTGGAACGCTACCGGAGCACACCCATTGCAATGGAGCAGAGGCGGCTGCAGAAACAGCAGTAATGTTATTAGAGAAAACTGCAGATATGCCAGTCACGCCAACTCCAGCTGAATTGCCTGCCATTGTAATGCCCGATACATCAACCACCCCACCAGATATTTTTGCGCTCGAAGCAACAGCTCCGCTACATGAGGAACTTACAAATGCAATATTTGCAGGATCAGCAGAATAGACTTCAGTAACACAGGTCTTGGCACTGTCGGCACCAACAATCAGTTCAGACACCTTTGCGCGGATTGTGTAGTCCTGGTACGCAGGCAAAGCCACCGCAGCCAAAATACCGATAATCGCTACCACGATCATCAATTCGATCAGGGTGAAACCCTTTTGCATAGAACGCTTCATATTCAGCTCCTTGGTTGAAAGTACAGGAGCCTACGTACCAGCAGGTTCCATGCCACACATTCTAGCTACGGTTTGATGTCATTTGTCTAAACATTTTGACCAAACGGGTCAGGATTCCCCCTGATGTGTGACAAAAACCAAACGCAGTCGACATTTTTGTCACATACCCCAGTTCACTTGATACAGACCTGTCGGACCATCTTTAGATCGGTCAGACCCATCATGACTTTCTCCATGCCGTCCATCTTGAGGGTGCGCATGCCGCCCTCCACCGAGGCTGCAAACAGCTCCGCAACGCGGGCTCTTTCCTGGATCAGCTTCTTGACACCATCGTCAGCCACCAGAAGTTCGTGCAGCCCCACACGCCCTTTGTAACCCGTGTTGTTGCACTTATCGCATCCTACGGCCCGGTACAGCTTGATGCTGCCGTTCTCTCCGTATGTTTGCTGCCATTGGTCAACCATCTTCTTGCTTTCGCCGGCATAGTCCAAGGTCCAGGCTTTGGAGTGACGCAACTCTTCGGCATATTCCGCTGCAAACAGGCGCATCTCCTCGGCGTCGGGTACGTAGGCCTGCTTGCAGTCACACAATCGCTTGGCCAGGCGCTGGGCCAGAATACCGAGCAAGGCATCAGCGAAGTTGAATGGATCCATGCCCATGTCCATCAGACGGGTGATGGATTCCGGTGCAGAGTTGGTGTGCAGGGTGGAGAACACCAGGTGGCCGGTCAGTGAGGCCTCTACGCCCATGGAAACCGTTTCCTTGTCCCGTGACTCGCCCACCATGATGATGTCCGGATCGGCGCGCAAAAAGGCCCGCATGATGAGCGCGAAATCAATGCCCGCTTTCTTGTTGATCTGCACCTGGCGCAACCCCTTTTGCGTGATTTCCACCGGGTCCTCCGCCGTCCATATCTTGGTATCGGGCGTATTGAGAAACTTCAGTATGGAGTGCAGCGTCGTCGTCTTGCCGGAGCCGGTAGGTCCGCAGACATAAAACAGTCCATAGGGTTTGCTGACCGTGGCTTCCAGCCGCGCCTTGTTGTGCGGGGTGAGGCCCAGCTTGTCCAGCGGAATCGGCTCACCTGCCGCCAGGATACGCATGACCACATCCTCGACACCCCCGGCAGAAGGGATGGTGGCAACGCGCAACTCGATGTCCAGAGGTCCGTATTTCTTGAACTTGATCTTGCCGTCTTGCGGTTTGCGGCGCTCGGAGATGTCCAGCTCGCACATGATCTTCAACCGGGTCACCATGGCCTGGCGGAAATGCGCTGGAACCTCGATGTAGGGAATCAGGCTGCCGTCAATACGAAAGCGGATACCGGTCTTGAGTTTGCCCGGCATAGGCTCGATGTGGATGTCCGATGCCTTCTGGTTATAGGCATCCACAATGACCTTGTTTACGAACTTGACCAGCTCGTTGTCTGCCGCAGCGGACTCCAGGGAATCTTCGTTGAGTCCGTCGTCTATCGGGCCACCGTCCATATCGGCCAGCAATTGGTCGATGGACGTACTGTCAATGGCGGCACCAAATAACTGGGCCAGCGTCTGGTCAAAATCAAAATGGGTGGTGACGCGATAGGCAAACTTGGTGATGCGCGGAAACACCTGCGGCACCACCCTGGAGCCTCGCACGGCCTCAGGGTCACGGCACATGATGACCAACCCTTCGGGCGACTCTTCCAGCGGTATCCAGCCCTGCTCCTCAACGAACTCACGCTTGAGAATGCCATGCAATGCCTCGGACCGGATGCGCCCGGCATTGAAGGGCTCGTAGGGAACACCAAAAAACTTCGACAACGCCGAACCGATCTGTGCGGGCTTGAGTTTGAAATTGTTGATGAGCACCTGCTCGATCGGCATTTCTTCCATGCGAGCATCGTGCACGCTCTGACTCAATTCCTCTTGCGTCAGCAGCCCGTCGGTGACCAGTCCATCAAATTTGGTTGCCTTGCGCCGTGGGCCTTCGTCCGACTTCAGTGCACGTTGGCGTATGGCCGTCGCGAGCGTCTTGCAAACCTCCGAGACGCCGTCCAACTCCAGCGCACCAAAAGGCTCATCACTCTTGTTGTTGATCACCTGCAGTACGCCATGCAGGACGTCGCCCTCCAGAATGGGTGCCACCAGCATCTGGCGCGTGCGATATCCCGAACGCCTGTCGACCTCTTTTAGAAAGGTCAGCGCCGGGTGAATGCGCTTGAGCGCTTCATCGTCATACACATCCGGCAAATTCAGCGCCTTCTTGCTGAAGGCCACATAACCTGCAAGGCTCTGGGGAGAGATCGGCAATTTAAGGTCACGGCTGCTGTTGAGTCCAGTCTTGATCTTGGAGACGATGGCCGTGTGATCCTCATTGACCGCATACAGCGTCAGACGGTCCGCGTTGAGCAATTTGCAGATGTCCTGGCTGGTTTCCAGCATGATCTGCTCCACGTTGACCGTGTCGTGGATGCGCGCCGTCACCTGATGCAGCTGCCGATAGAACAGCGCTTCAAAAGTCATGCCCCGCTTTTGCGATGGCAGTTTTTGCGATTCGTAAAAGGCCTGCTCAGCAGAACCTTCCGGACCAGAAGCAGGCAGCACTGCACTCATAGATCAAACTCTTGGCCAGCCCGAAGCCAGCGGATATCGTGGGTGACGTGGGCGCCGAACGGCATGGTCTGATCAAACTGCTGAATCTCAGACATGATCATTTCTGTTTCCGTCGGCTTGGTGTGCGTAATGTAGATGGGAAAGCGCTTGTCCTTGGCTATGCAATCGAGCTCTTCGGCCAGGGATTCGGGCGACAGATGCAAACTGCGTCTGGCGAGATCCTTCTCCCGATTGCTGAAAGCGGTTTCGATGACCAGCATGGCGACACGCAACTGGTTCAGGCGCAACCAGAATGCCTCGTTACGTTCAGTGTCACCGGTAAAGACCCAGCAGCCGTCACCGGACGTAATGGCGTAGCCAACTGCCGGTACCGTGTGCAAGGCCGGCATGACCTCTACCACCTTGTTGGTGAATTGCATGGTCTGGCCGGTGGTAATCTCGTAAAAGCGGACGAACGGGTTTTCCGGCGTGGGAATGCGACTGAAGTCAGGCCAGATCACATCGTTGAACACATGCGCCTTCAAGGCGGCGATGGTTCCCGCCAAGGCATACACCTTCAGCGGCTCCTTGCGCCGCGAGGCCACGGTGTCGAGCATCAGCGGCAACGCCGCAATGTGATCCAGGTGGGAATGGGTCAACAAAACGCTGTCCACCTGACTCATCTCTTCGATGGTGAGATCTCCCACCCCGGTACCAGCATCTACCAGTAGGTCCTTGTCAATCAAGAAAGACGTGGTTCTGCAGTCTTTGGCGATGGCGCCGGAGCAGCCGAGAACACGTACTTTCACGGTGTTGACCTCATTTGGTTTCGAAATTGGTTGCGCCATCCCAAGTGGGATCAAAGGGCAGCAAACGCATGGAGGCCACTCGCTCAGCATAGAGTTGGTAGAGGTAGGTTTTGGGACTGGCCCGCATCAGCTCGCCCAGCAACAGTTCCGCCTGATTCCAGTCCTGCGCCCGATAGGCGGCCAGGAAGACGCCCCAGGTCTTGAGTTCGCGTGCTGCCTCTTCGGACAAGCCCCCCTTCACCGCTAGCGGCCTGAAGATGGACACAGCCTGCGCCTTCCCCTTGACGCGAACACTGTCAAGTTCTTCCCACTCGAAATCAGGAGCCAGCTTGCGGGTAGATTCGCTCACCACAACTTCAACACCATAGGCCTTGGAAAGCCCTTCCAGACGGGAACCCAGATTGACCGAATCGCCAATGACGGTATAGGCGCGCCGGATATTGGAGCCCATGTCCCCCACGCACATGGGGCCGGTATTCAACCCAATGCCGATACCGATTTCGGGCAGGCCCTTGGTGCGATGCTCTGCATTGATGTCTTGTACCGCATAAGTCATCTCGATGGCCGACTTCACCGCCAAGGAAGCATGGTTGGGCGTCTCCACGGGCGCACCCCAGAAGGCCATCACGCAATCCCCCATGTATTTGTCGATGGTCCCCTTGTTGTTGCGGATCAGGGTGGTCAGATTGCTGAAGAGCCCCGTCAGCAGCTCCTGCAGCTGGGTTGGCTCCATGTTCTCGGACATCTTGGTAAAGCCGCGCATGTCGCAGAACATCACGGTCAGTTCACGGTTGGCCGCCTTCATGGAATAGGCGTCCGGGTCCTTGATCATTTCGTCCACCAATTCGGGCGGCACATAGGTGCCGAACAAATTGGCCAGTTCACGCTTGGTGCGGCTTTCTACAAAGTAGCCGTAGCTCATGTTGAGCGCAAACGCTGTCAAAGCCATCGATACCGAAGATGCCAACGGCAACACCAGGCCGTAGGAGCCATACAGCCAAAAATTCAAGCCCACAAGCGATGCGGTTACCAACACACTCAAACCAACCGCCTGCAGGGCCGGCAGCAAAGGCAGCGCCAGCGCCAGAATCAATCCCGCAAGAATCAGGGTGAGTACTTCATACCCCAATTCATAATCCGGCCGCAGCAGCGCGTTTCCGTCCAGCAGCCCGGAGATCAGGTTGGCATGGGTTTCCACACCCGGATAGGCCTCGCTCATGGGTGTCACGCGCAAGTCAAGCAAACCCGGCGCAGTCGTGCCGACCAGCACGATCTTGTCACGCAGGGTTCCTGGCGCGAGACGCTTGGCCAGGATGTCCGCCGCTGAGATGTATTTGAAAGACCCGCCATCCGGACCGCCCCGTCCGCGAAATGGCACCAGCGTTGCCACCCGGAAGTCCACGGGGATGGCCAGACTCTTGTCGCCCTGCTTGAGCAGCACCCTGTCCATTCCCTGGTACGCGTGCGACAGGTACTGCTCGTTGGAGAAGCCGGGCGCCACAGTCGGAGAGCCTGCCATCATGCGGAACATGCCCAACGCCAATGACTCGTAGTACTGTCCTTTGTACTCAGCCAGCAAGGGCAGTGAACGCACTACGCCATCAGAATCAGTGATGGAATTGAAAAACCCCGCCACGGGAGCCGCCTTGGCCAATACCTCCAGATTGGAGCCGTATCCAGTCCATGACGTAGAGCGAATCATGCGCCCCTGCAACGCGTCGGCACGAATGACCGGCTCAGGCAAGACCCCACTGACACGTTCCTTGGCATCGCTATTGAGGTAGTAGCCAAGAACCACCGGGCGGTTTTCCAGCGCCCTGGCAAACTGGCCGTCGTAGTCCAATGCCGGGCGCAAGCTGCGCAGGCGCTCGGCAAAGGCGGGCTGATCCTTGAGATCTCCGCTGGCCAATGCATTGAGCTGGGGCAAACCGGAGCTGCCGTCCGGCTCCGCAAAGACAACGTCGAATCCAACAATGGCAATCTGCTGCTGGTCAAACAACTCGTTGACCAGTTGGGCCATGCGATTGCGCCCCCACGGCCAGCGGCCCACCTCCGCCAGGCTCTTCTCGTCGATGTCGACGATGACAATCCGGTCATCCAGCGTTTTGGGGGCGGTGGCCGTCAACCGGGCGTCATAAATAATGTCATCCAAGCGCTTGAGCACACCCAGGGGCATCACCCCTACCGCATGCA
This sequence comes from Rhodoferax sp. GW822-FHT02A01, assembly GCF_038784515.1. Lineage (NCBI taxonomy): Bacteria > Pseudomonadati > Pseudomonadota > Betaproteobacteria > Burkholderiales > Comamonadaceae > Rhodoferax > Rhodoferax sp. GW822-FHT02A01. The sequence continues at coordinate 1,931,629 of NZ_CP152376.1, read as the reverse complement.
TCAGCGCGATCACCAGCGGCAGCAGGGTTACTGCAATGCGGGGCCAGTGCTTGGATAAGGAGCGCATGTCAGGCGGTTGTACATGTCATAAGCTGAACTGTCCCGATTCCGAATCGGCGTGCTTCAGGTCTGGACAAACTGCATTTGCGTACCCGCCAGTTCAATCACATCGCCATTTTTCAGGGGCGCCGGATCTGCCGTTATCGGCAAGCCGTTGAGGGTAGGACTACCCCCACCTTCCACATGGTGGACGACGTAGCCGTGGTGACGTTTGGTAATGGCCGCAACGGCCACTGCCGGCTTACCAATGGTTGTCACCACTTTGGTAAGCGGAACCTGGCGCCCGGCGGCAGCCCCGGACAGCACCTTGATGGACGCAGCAGCAAGGGAGACCGCAGGAGCCTCCGCAACCGGAGCAGCAGCGGCCGGCGTGGGCACCGGAGCAGGTGCCGCAGGACGGGGGGTACGTACCACCATGGTCTTGTCGAAGTTGTCGGCAGCGGCATCTCCCACAAATTTGATCTTGTACTTGCCAACTTCAATGGAATCGCCATTTTGCAAAACCTGCTTCTTGATGGCCTTGCCGTTGACGTACGTTCCATTGGTGCTGTTGAGGTCCTCCAAAGTGACCTCCGAGCCGTGCATCAAGATGACAGCATGCTCACCACTGACGGCAAGGTTATCAATCACAACGTCGTTGTAAGGCCTGCGCCCCAAGGTGGTTCTGTCCTTGGTCAGCTGCACTTCCTTGATGACAACCTCGTCAATTGACACGATCATCTTCGGCACGATCGGCTCCTTTTCCTGTAATTTGATTCTGGAAAACTAAACATGCACTATTTCCCGAGCAATCTTGCAATTAAACCCCGCTTTTCGGCGGCTTCACTGACTTCAACCATTAAAACGGAAATATTGTCGCGCCCGCCATTTTCGTTGGCGGTATCCACCAGCATCTGCGCCTTTTGCTCCAGCCCCGAATCGGAGGAAACAATTTTAGCGATGGCTCCATCGCTCACCATATCGGACAGCCCGTCCGAGCACATCAGATAGATATCCCCCGCCTCAACAGGGTATTCGCTCACCTCCAGCATGACCGTGTCCTCCACGCCCAGCGCGCGGGTGACCAGATTCTTGATGGTGGAGTGCTGCGCCTGCTCGGGTGTGACCAAGCCAGCATCCAACTGCTCCTGCAACAAAGAGTGGTCGCGTGTGATCTGCTCCAGCCGGTTGGCACGCAGTCGGTAGCAACGCGAATCTCCGATATGTCCCAACACCAAGCCATCGTCGCGAAAGGCGCCAACCACCAGTGTGGTTCCCATCCCAGCATATTGGGCATTGGCGGTCGCGGCATTCAGAATCGAGGTGTTGGCGCTGTCCACGCAGATTTCCATGGCCCGGCGCACATCCTTGGCACGTGCATTGGCACCAGCTTCTGCCAGCCACCGACTGAGTTCGGACTTGATGAAGGCAGTTGCCATGCCGCTGGCCACTTCACCGGCGTTGTAGCCCCCCATGCCATCGGCCAATACCGCAACACGGCTTTCTTCATCAATGGAGACGGAGTCCTCATTGTTGTCTCGGGCACGGCCGGTATCGGTTTTTGCGCAAAATTTGTAAATCATTACCGTCTTTATATTTCAATATCCGCACTGTCATCCGTCCGTGCAATGCCAGCCGGCATGGTCGGGACAGTCACTTCAAACGCCTCGGTCTTCTCCATGCCAGATCCGCTACGGCTTTCGGCAGCAGCAGGGACCGAGGCAGAGCTTGTCAGGCCCGCATCCACAGAACGCAAATCTGCCGCGAATTGCTCACCCGTCTGATACCGCGTTTCAGGCCGCTTGCTCAGTGCCAGCGCCACCACATTGGCCAATCCTTCAGAGAGTTCTGGCCGAATCGTGCGGATATCGGCAGCTTCCTCGTTGGCAATCTTGTACATCAGCTCGGACATGGATTCACCGCGAAACGGCAACACGCCCGACAGCAACTGGTACAGCATAACGCCCAGCGAATACAGATCCGAGCGGCCATCCACCTTTTTTCCGGCCAATTGCTCCGGCGACATGAAGCTGGGTGTACCCAGCACCAGGCCGGTCTTGGTCTTGCTGGAGTCGGTGATGCGCGCAATGCCAAAGTCCGTCACCTTCACCGAATCACTCTGGCCCTCGTACATGATGTTCGCCGGCTTGATGTCCCGATGCACCACATTCTGGCGATGTGCATACGCCAGCGCCTCTGCCACCCGCGCCACAATGCTCAGGACGGTTGGCACCGGCAACAGCTGGTCGCGCTTGCAGTGATCGGTCAAGTCCCGCCCTTTGAGGAACTCCATGGCGATATAGGCCAAGTCGTGTTCTTCGCCCGCATCAAAGATGGTGACGATGTTCTGGTGCTGCAGCCGTCCGGCCGTCTCCGCCTCGCGGAAAAACCGCTCCCGCGCATCGATCAGCTCGTCGCCCGAGAACTCCTGGCTGAGTGCCATCGTCTTGATGGCAACCACACGGCCGATCTTGGGGTCCTTGCCCAGATAGACCACGCCCATCGCTCCTTTGCCCAGCTCTTTTTCGACCTGGTAACGCCCGAGCATGGGCTTCTCTACGGCTCCGCCGTCCAGTAGCATGGTGCCGCCCGGGTGTGCGTTGCCGCCGCCCAGGATGACGGTTTCCGACAGATTCTTGGCGCGGTTGAGCTTGGCCTTGATGTCCTTGTAGTCTGGATCAAAGGCCGCCATGTGCTCGTACACAGCCTCAGCCTTGTTGAACTGACGCTTGCGCTCAAAGTCCAGCGCCAGGCTGTAGAGATTGCCCATCACCGCCTCGCCCATGGGCACGCGCCGAAAACGGTCGAACGCCATGTCCAACTGCCCTTGGCCCTGCAGTGCCAACCCCATCATGCGATTGGTCTCGGCAGACTCCTCATCCGATTTCACCTTGCCCGCCTCGGTCATGAGGAAGCGCTTGGTGGTCAGCGCCAGATGCCCCAGCAGCAGCGCCATGGCGGGAAACACCAGCTTGACCCAGGTCGCAGATACAGACAGTAAGCTGAATTCCGTCACCAGCAGGATGACGAATACGGCGAGCGTCAGACCGGCCGCCTTGCCCGCAGACAGTCTTGGCAATGCCCCGATCACATAGGCAGCAATCAGGACAAACGCCGCCAATGAAGCCCAGTGGCTCCAGGATGGCAGCACGATGAAGTGCTCGTTCAATATGCTGGAGGTGATGTGCGCGACGGTTTCGGCGGGTGACAGGGCCGGATTGCCCGGCACGGGAAACTGCACGCCAACGCCAGCGGCAGTCGCGCCGATGATGACGATCTTGTCGGTGTATTTGCTGGCCGGAATCTTGCCGGTCAGCACGTCGTAAAACGAATCCACAGAAAACGCGGGTCGGCCGTCCCGTCCCCGGTAAAACTGGGGCAGCATCAATGCGGAGTCATCGGTACGTACCTGCAGTTTGCCAATTTGCACGGACTCACCCGGGTGCAACTTAACATCTCCCACATTGAGATTGAGGCTCTTGAGCGCTGCCAGCAGGGAGATGGACGGAATGTCCTTGCCGTAGTAATTCACCAGCAATGGCTCGCTGCGCACCGCGCCGTCCACATCCACAAACTGATTCAGGTGGCCAATGCCTGAAGCCACATTGCCCAGCAGTTCAATGGGTTGTTGGCCGCGCACAGCACTGACGGAAAAGCCATTCACGTCGTCCAACGCACTCTTGAGCGCGTACGGTGGCAAGGGATTGTCGGGTTTGCCTTGCTGTTCACCCAGTGTGAATACCGAAGGAATCAGCACATTGCCCGCCTTCTCCAGACTGGCTGCCAGTATTGCATCCGTGTCCAAGGCGGTTTCAGCTTCCGTGATCAGATTGCTGACGGATTCATTGGCAGCGCCGGTCTCCCCACCCGCTGCCAGCGCTTCCTTCATCTTGCGGATGAACACTAGGCCGCGATCCACCTGCGGCTCAAAAAAGAATGCGGTGTGCACCACCGTCTTGGCCTTGGCGGCCGCAAGCTGGTCGATCAGCTTTGCGTGGATATCGCGCGGCCAGGGCCAGCGCCCCAGGTTCGCAATGCTCTGGTCGTCAATGGCGATGACGGCGATGCGGTCCGAAGGCTGACGGGAAGTTGTTGTGCTGGCCACATCGTAGAAACGCCGCTCCAGAGTGCCAATAAGGTCGGTGGACAGGTGCAAAGCCACCGTCGCCAATACGACGAGCACGCCAGCGAACCAGTCGGCGCGCCAGAAAGAGCCTGCTCCCGCTTTTGAAGACTTTGCCAATTACCACCCCTCACACGTTTGCAGAACCGCCCCCGCCCGGACATGGTTTGGGCGTGGCCATTTATGTAGTGACCCCGCAGTCTACGTTATCAGAGGCCCGGCGTACCGACAATAGCCTGCTCAGGCAGTCGCACAGGCTTTAGGGATGGATGGTCTGCCATCCAGACGGATGGCGCAACCTTTGGCACACCCCAGAAACACAAATGCCCAGGCACGGGCCTGGGCATCGGTTGCAAACGGGACCCACAGTCCCGCTTCACGGAGGCGTTCTGCTTACAGCAAAGCCTTGAGCAGCTTGGCCATTTCGGAGGGGTTGCGTGTGACCTTGAAGCCACACTCTTCCATCACGGCCAGCTTGGCATCGGCCGTATCGGCACCACCGGAGATCAGGGCACCTGCGTGTCCCATGCGCTTGCCCGCAGGGGCAGTCACACCGGCGATGAAGCCAACAATAGGCTTCTTCATGTTGGCCTTGCACCAGCGTGCAGCCTCGGCTTCATCGGGCCCGCCGATTTCACCGATCATGATGACGGCATCGGTATCGGGATCTTCGTTGAAGGCGCGCATCACGTCGATGTGCTTCAAACCGTTGATGGGGTCACCACCAATACCAACTGCAGAAGACTGGCCCAGACCGATTTCGGTCAACTGCGCCACGGCTTCGTACGTCAGCGTGCCGGAGCGGCTGACCACACCAATGCGGCCCTTGCGGTGGATGTGTCCGGGCATGATGCCGATCTTGATTTCCTCAGGGGTAATCAGGCCGGGGCAGTTCGGGCCCAGCAGCAAAGTCTCCTTGCCACCCGCAGCCACTTTGGCCTTCATACGGTTGCGCACTTCGAGCATGTCCTTGACCGGAATGCCTTCGGTAATGCAGATCGCCAGATCCAGATCGGCTTCCACGGCTTCCCAGATGGCAGCAGCAGCGCCTGCGGGCGGCACGTAGATCACCGACACGGTAGCGCCGGTTTCCGATGCGGCTTCCTTGACGGAGGCGTAGATTGGGATGTTGAAGATGGACTCGCCCGCCTTCTTGGGGTTCACGCCGGCCACAAAGCAGTTCTTGCCGTTGGCGTATTCCTGGCACTTTTCCGTGTGGAACTGACCGGTCTTGCCGGTAATGCCCTGGGTGATGACCTTGGTGTCTTTATTGATGAAGATGCTCATGATGAATCCTTGTCAAAACGCGATGGATGTGCATACGCCCAGCCCAGTGGCCACCACAGAACCGGCTTTGCCGGGCTGTAGGTGGCGCCCCCTGCAGGGGGAGGCGCCGCAGGCGCTTCGGGGGGGTGTCACGCCACCGCTGCCACAATTTTTTGGGCCGCTTCGGCCATGGTGTCGGCGCTGATGATGGGCAGGCCCGATTCGGCCAGCATCTTCTTGCCGAGTTCTTCGTTGGTGCCCTTCATGCGCACCACCAGTGGCACCGACAGGTTCACCGCCTTGCAGGCCGTGATCACGCCGGTGGCGATGGTGTCGCACTTCATGATGCCGCCGAAGATGTTGACCAGAATGGCCTTGACCTTGGGGTTCTTCAGCATGATCTTGAAGGCTTCGGTCACCTTCTCGGGGGTAGCACCACCACCCACGTCCAGGAAGTTGGCGGGTTCTGCGCCAAACAGCTTGATGGTGTCCATGGTCGCCATGGCAAGGCCAGCGCCGTTGACCAGGCAGCCGATGTTGCCGTCCAGGCTGATGTAGGCCAAATCGAACTTGGAGGCTTCGACTTCGGCAGGATCTTCTTCGTCCAGATCGCGGTAGGCCACGATTTCGGGGTGACGGTACAGGGCGTTGGCGTCAAAGTTGAACTTGGCGTCCAGGGCAACGACATTGCCTTTGCTGTCGCGGTTCAGGGGGTTGATTTCCACCAGCGACGCGTCAGTGTCCATGTAGCACTTGTAGAGCTTCTGGAAGATGTCCACGGCTTGGGCGGTGGAGTCTGCCGGCATGCCAATGCCGTCGGCAATCTTCTTGGCCTGCTCGGCACCTAGGCCGGTCAGCGGGTCAATGAACTCGGTGATGATCTTCTCGGGGGTGGAGTGCGCCACTTCCTCGATGTCCATACCGCCTTCGCTGGAGGCAATGAAAGCCACTTTCTGCGAGGCGCGGTCGGTCACGACCGAGACGTAGTATTCCTTCTGGATATCGGCGCCGTCTTCGATGTAGAGGCGGCGTACCTTCTGGCCTTCGGGGCCAGTCTGGTGGGTCTTGAGCTGCATGCCCAGGATCTCGCCAGCCAGGCGCTTGACGTCTTCAATGGTCTTGGCAACCTTGACGCCACCGCCCTTGCCGCGGCCACCCGCGTGGATCTGGGCCTTCACCACCCACACCGGGCCACCGAGCTTTTGCGCAGCTTCTACTGCTTCCTGTACGGTAAATGCGGGGATACCGCGCGGCACCGGCACACCAAATTGGCGCAAGATTTCCTTGCCTTGGTATTCATGAATCTTCATAACATCTCTCTAGAGGCTGGACAATGTTCACCACGCGGTGCGAGAGAATTTCGCAAGCATGGCACTGGGCACATCAGGGCGGGACTGTATCATGCTGCGGCGCGCCAAACTTTTTACAGCCTTACAGCGCCGCCCCGTTGAGTCCCCGCGTTACAGCGAGGTTACAGAGTGAAGGTTTCTGGGTTCTTACTTGGCATATCCCATGAAAAAGATTTTTATTGACGGCGAAGCCGGCACCACCGGCCTTCAAATTCGTGAGCGGCTGCTGGCTATGGCAGGCATCGAACTGCTCAGCATAGACCCCGCCTTGCGCAAGGACCCGCTGGCCAAGAAAGCCCTGATGGCCCAAGCCGATCTGGTGATCCTGTGCCTGCATGACGACGCCGCCATCGAGTCCGTAGCCATGGTGGATGCCATCGCCCGGGAAACCGGAACCACCGGCCCCAAGGTGATTGATGCCTCTACTGCCCATCGCACGGCGCCAGGCTGGGTCTACGGCTTCCCCGAACTGGCCGCAGGCCAGCGCGATGCCGTGATCGGCGCAACCCGCGTGGCCAATCCAGGCTGCTACGCCACCGGCGCCATTGCGCTGATCCGCCCCCTGGTGGATGCCGGTTTGCTGCCTGCCGACTTCCCCGTCTGCCTGCCATCGGTGAGCGGCTATTCCGGCGGTGGGCGCAGCATGATGGAGGCCTACGAGCAGGGCAAGGCACCGCCGTTTGAGCTGTACGCCCTGGGCCTGAAGCACAAGCACATCCCGGAAATCATGCGCTACACCGGACTGACCCGCAGGCCCCTGTTCGTGCCGTCGGTGGGTAACTTTGACCAAGGCATGCTGGTGCAGTTGCCCTTGCATCTGGACACCTTGCCCGGCAAACCCACTTCTGCGGATTTGCACGCGGCATTGACCAAGCACTATGCGGGCAGTACCTGGGTGACAGTGGAGCCCGTCACCGCCGACCTGAAGCTGGATGCGGTGGCCCTCAAAGACACCAACAAGATGGAGTTGCGGGTGTTTGGCAATGAGGAATTTGGTCACGCCTTGCTGGTTGCCCGTTTGGACAACCTGGGTAAGGGCGCATCGGGTGCTGCGGTGCAGAACTTGCAGTTGATGTTGGGGCTTTAACGCTCTCAGTCGGGTTGTTGGTACGCGCTACGGCCCGTGAGGGCGGCACGTTTTGCTCCGTGTCCCCCGCGCCCTTTGGGCGCTCCTCCTTTACCTGCGCAAAACGCACCGCCCTCACGGGCCTCCGGGTATGGGTGCGCACTGTAATGCAGTGTCTCTAAATAGCACTTCCAACCTATGGCGCTCGCACCTCGAGCCGCTGGAGTGGGGTATGCGTTTTGCGCAGGTAAAGGAGGAGGCCCTTCAGGGCCGGGGGACACGGAGCAAAACGCATACCCCACTCCAGCGGCGGGCTCGCAAGAAAAAGTCAGCAGGCTGCAAAAGGCAATTAGTCTTCATCGCCCCCAGAAACCACCCGCCGAATCGCATCCCCACCAAACCCACGCCCCGCCAAAAACCGCATCTGCTTTGCCCGCTCAGACGCATCGGCAGGCGGTTGACCAAACTTCTTGCGCCAGACTTCGCGCGCGCGCTCCACCTCGCTGGCGCGTAGCGTATCCAGGGCTCTGGCAACTGCTTCGGGCTCCAACCCCTTTGCCTGCAACTCCTGCTTGATACGTTGCGCCCCCAGCTTGGCGGAGCGGCGGTGAATGACGGACTCGAGCACCCGGCCTTCGTTGATGAAATCCTTGGCCTGCAAGGTATCCAGCACCTTGGCCAAGGCGCCGGGCTCTTCTTCATACGGCGCCAGCTTGCGCTCCAGCTCCGCGCGTGAGTGCTCACGCGTGGACAGCAGCCGCAAGGCCCGACCGGTCAGGGAAATCTGTGTGACGGCCATTGCTTCGCGGCAGTCCTGGGTTTACGCAGCCTTGTCTGCTTTATCGGCTTTGTCAGCCTTCTTGCCCTTGACCTTTTCCACCTCGGCCACCGGCAGCAGTGGAATGCCCAGGGACTCGCGAACCTTGTTTTCAATTTCCACCGACAAGTCGGCGTTTTCGCGCAGGAATTCGCGGGCGTTGTCGCGGCCCTGGCCGATTTTTTCGCCCTGGTAGGCATACCAGGCGCCGGATTTTTCCAGGATGCCGGCGTTCACGCCCATATCGATGATTTCGCCATGGCGGCTGATGCCTTCGCCGAACAGGATGTCGAACTCGGCCGTCTTGAAGGGAGGCGCCACCTTGTTCTTGACCACCTTGACCTTGGTCTCGTTGCCGATGGATTCCTCACCCTTCTTGATGGTGCCGGTACGGCGGATGTCCAGGCGCACGGAGGCGTAGAACTTGAGCGCATTGCCGCCGGTGGTGGTTTCGGGCGAGCCGAACATCACGCCGATCTTCATGCGGATCTGGTTGATGAAGATGACCATGCAGTTGGTCTTCTTGATGTGGGCGGTGAGCTTGCGCAGCGCCTGGCTCATCAGACGGGCTTGCAGGCCGGGCAGGGAATCGCCCATTTCGCCTTCGAGTTCGGCCTTGGGGGTCAGTGCCGCCACCGAGTCCACGATGATCAGATCGACCGCGCCGGAACGCACCAGGCTGTCGACGATTTCCAGGGCTTGTTCACCGGTGTCGGGTTGGCTGATCAGCAGGTCCTGCAGGTTCACGCCCAGTTTTTGCGCGTACTGGATGTCCAGTGCGTGCTCGGCATCCACGAAAGCACATTGGCCACCTTGCTTTTGCATTTCGGCCACGACTTGCAGTGTCAGCGTGGTCTTGCCGGAGGATTCCGGGCCGTAGATTTCCACGACGCGGCCACGCGGCAGGCCGCCCACGCCCAGAGCGATATCCAGCCCCAGCGAGCCGGTGGAGACCACCTGGATGTCCTCGATCACCTCGCCCTCACCCAGGCGCATGATGGTGCCTTTGCCGAACTGCTTTTCGATCTGCGCCAGCGCGACTTGCAGCGCCTTGGCTTTTTCGGTGTTGGCGCCATTCGTGTTGTTGGGGTTCTTGACGGGTGCGTCCATGGAAATCTCCTTAAAAATCAATCGGGTTGTGGCTTGCTCAGCATCTGCATTTAATTACAGGCTGGATGCTTGAACAGTAGTTTAACGGGGCTTATTGAAATTGGTAAACACAATATTTAGTCAGTTTGCATTACCATTCGAACCATGATCACAGCACCGCCAGAACCACAACCTTCTTGGCGCAGCACCCATCTGGGCCACTGGTTGCGCCTGGCGCTGGAGCGTTTTGACGCACGGGTCATGGAATGCATGGCGCAACACCCCAGTGTGCCTCTGGGGCTGTCCAATCTGGCAGCACGCGGCCAGGTCAGCGCAGCTCACATCCACATCACCCGCCACCTCCCCCCTGAGGGCGCACGCCTGACCGAGCTGGCACAGGCTGCCGGCATGACCAAACAGGCCATGGCGACCCTGGTCACGCAGTGTGAAGCCTGGGGTATGGTGCGCCGCGAGAACGATCCGGTCGACGCCCGCGCCAAGCGCGTGGTGTTCACAGACACCGGGATGGCCTGGCTTGGCGCCTACCAGGAAGCCGTCGCGCAGGCTGAAAGCGAGATGCGCGCGGCCGTCGGTGACGAAGTCGTTACCGTGATCGCTCTGGGGCTGGAGGCCTACAGCGGACGGTAAATGCGCACGGTGCAGGCCTAGAATGGCGAAAACAAGGAGACGGCCATGCGGATTTTGATTGCGGAAGATGACCAAGTCCTGGCGGACGGTTTGCTGCGGGCCTTGCGCAGCGCAGGTGCCGCGGTGGACCATGTGGCCAATGGTTCGGAGGCCGACGCCGCGCTGATGACCAATACCGAATTCGACTTGCTGATCCTCGACCTGGGCCTGCCCAAGATGCACGGCCTGGAAGTACTCAAGAAGCTGCGCGCACGCGGCTCCTCGTTGCCCGTCCTCATACTCACCGCCGCCGACAGCGTGGAAGAACGCGTCAAAGGTCTGGACTACGGCGCCGACGATTACATGGCCAAACCCTTCAGCCTGCAGGAACTCGAAGCCCGTGTGCGCGCCCTGGTGCGCCGTGGCATGGGGGCATCCAGCAGCAGCATCAAGCACGGTCCGCTGATATACGACCAGGCCGGTCGTGTGGCCACCATCGACGGCAAGATGGTGGAACTGTCTGCCCGCGAGCTGGGTCTGCTGGAAGTGCTGCTGCAGCGCGCCGGACGTCTGGTCAGCAAGGACCAACTGGTGGAGCGACTGTGCGAATGGGGTGAGGAGGTCAGCAACAACGCCATCGAGGTCTACATCCACCGTCTGCGCAAGAAGATCGAAAAGGGGCCGATCCGGATTGCAACCGTGCGCGGACTGGGCTATTGCCTGGAGAAGATTCCGGGGTGAAAATCTTCCAGCGCGAGCAGCGCTCCCTGTTCGGGGAAATCCTGGACTGGATGCTCACGCCATTGCTGCTGCTGTGGCCTATCAGCCTGGTGCTGACCTGGCTGGTGGCGCAAGGCATTGCGGGCAAGCCGTTTGACCGCGCGCTGGAATACAACGTCAGCGCCCTGGCGCAACTCATCACCCTCAAGAACAACCATGCGCAGTTTGTGCTGCCCCTGCCCGCGCGCGAACTGCTGCGCGCCGATGACGCCGACACGGTGTACTACCAGGTGCTGGGACCACAAGGCGAATTCTTGAGTGGCGAAAGAAATCTCCCTCTGCCCGGGGACGATGACAAGAGCACCACCGGCGAAGTACACATGCGCGACGACGAGTACAAGGGCAGCGAGCTCAAAGTGGCCTACATGTGGGTCAAGCTGGACGTCCCCAATAGCAGACCGGCGCTGGTCCAGGTGGCCGAGACCATGGACAAGCGCTCTGTCCTGGCCACGGAGATCGTCAAGGGCGTGATGCTGCCGCAGTTTGTGGTGCTGCCGCTGGCAGTGCTGCTGGTGTGGCTGGCGCTGGTGCAGGCCATCAAGCCGCTCAACCGGCTGGAAGAACGCATTCGCGCGCGCAACCCGGATGACCTGAGTCCGCTGGAGGTCGAGGCGGTCCCCATGGAAGTGGCGCCATTGGTGGCCTCGGTGAATGATCTGCTGATGCGCCTGAAAGAGTCCATCGTCACGCAAAAGCGCTTCCTGGCCGATGCCGCCCACCAGCTCAAGACACCGCTGGCAGGATTGCGCATGCAGGCCGACCTGGCCCAGCGCGAAGGTGCCAGCGCCGAAGACCTCAAGCAGTCCCTGCGCCAGATCGGCCGCTCCAGCATTCGCGCCACCCACACTGTCAACCAGTTGCTGGCCCTGGCACGCGCCGAAAGCAGCAGCACGATATTGGCACACCAGCCCTGTGACGTTGCACGGCTGACCATGGACGTGATCCGCGACTGCGTACCACGCGCCATGGACAAGCACATCGACGTGGGCTATGAGGGCGCGCAACCCGGATCCGATGGCGTCATGGTGATGGGCAACCCGACCCTACTCAAGGAGATGGTGCGCAACCTGGTGGACAACGCGATCAACTACACGCCATCCGGCGCCGACAAACCAGGCGTGATCACCGCGCGGGTGCTGATCGACCCCTTCAGCCGGGTGCAGGTCATTCAGGTGGAGGACTCCGGTCCCGGCATCCCGCTGGCCGAGCGCGAACTGGTGTTCCAGCCTTTCTACCGTGCCCTGGGCAACGAAGCCGATGGCTCCGGCCTGGGTCTGCCCATCGTGCTGGAAATTGCGCGGCAACACCGCGCCGAGGTCACGGTGGAAGACGCCCGCCCGGGCCAGACACCTCCGGGATGCTGCTTTACCGTGCGCTTTCCGGCGGATGCCGGGGTGACGACCTACGGAGAATTAGTTACAGGCGTGTAGCGACTTGCCTGCCAGTGGTCCGCGCAGATCGGTCAGCTTGGCCTTGAGTGCGGCATTGACGGCAGGCAACTTGAGCTGATAGTCCTGCAACGCCTCACGCTCCTGCACCACGCGGGCCGTGTGCAGTCCCCGCGCAGACAGGCGTGCAAGCGCTGCATCGGCATCGGCCTTGGTGTCAAAGCCGCCCAGAGAAAAGCCTGGCTCCAAAGCGGCGTTCTCCAGACTTTCGGTCTTGATACCCATCGCCACGACCTCGGAGCGCTTCTTTGCCAAGGCCTCCGCGCCAGCGTACTTGCCCATGTAGATAATCCAGCGCGCAGCCACATGCTCTTCATCCAGTTGCCAGGAGCCGACGGGCAAAGCGTCCCCCAAGGCCTGGCGCAACACCGTGCTTTGCGCATCATCGAACGGCCCCGCCTGCAGGCATTCCTTGGGCTCACGGTCGGCCTTGACCTGCTCTTCGATGCGCTTGAATTCCTGGGGGCTGATGAGCTTGACGGAATCCGGCTCTATCTGCTGTGCCAGTCGTTGCGGCTCGCGTTGCTGCACAGGGCCGAAACCCAAGGGCAGCAAATATCCGTTGCCCCAGGCGTAATACATCCCGTTGGCAAGAAGCAGAACCAGTGCAAGCAATCGCAACATGTCAGGCCGAAGATCCGTTAGGTGGGTCAGCGGGTGTCTGCGGTCGCACACTGACCTCCGCACTGCTGATTTTCTGAAGTCCGCTGGCAGTATGCACCAGCAGCGCACCGACCGCGTCCACGCCCCGTGCCGTGCCGGTGGTGCCGTCCGTGCAGATCACTTCGCGGCCATACAGCAGGTCGCGACCATGGAACGCCGTGCGCAGCGGAGCAAACCCACTGGCTTCAAACGCCTGCAACGTCCGCACCAGTGGTAACACGACGGCGCCCAACGCTGTCGGCGCATCCACCTGCGGCATAACTTCCGTCAACGCCGCTGGCGCCGTACGCAAACCTTCTGCAGCTCTGGGCAGGATGTTGATGCCGATGCCGATCACCGCATAGCGCACATCGCCAATGCTGGTGGTTTCGATCAAAATGCCCGCCAGCTTGCGCTCCTGCAGCCAGACATCGTTGGGCCATTTGAGCTGCAGCGACGGGTGCAGGCTTTCCACGACGGCTAGCCCCACCGCCAGGGACAGGCCCGACCAGTCGGCAAGCCGCAGCAGCAACCCCAGGGAAAACGTCAGCGTCGCAGCGCCTGCCTGCGTATCGCTATGCCAGTCCCGCCCCAACCGACCGCGCCCAGCGGTCTGGCGCTCGGCCACCAGCAAAATGGGCTCGGTCTGCCCGGCACGGGCGCGGCGCATCAACTCGGTATTGGTGGAGTCGATCTGGGGCAGAACCTCAACCGTGAAGCCCGGCAACAAGGGCTCCACCTGCTCCCAGATGGTTTCAGCGGGCCAGCGTATCGTCATTCAAGACTCCCAAATCAGCGAGCGAAGCCCCTTGCCAGAAATGCCGTGGAACCGGCTCTGCCGGGCCGCCGGCATTGCCCCCTGCAAGGGGGGGGTGGCGCAGCGACACGCAGTGCGCGCAGCCTGGGGGTGTTCAACGCTTCGGTGCAAGCAAGGTTCCGCGGCACTTCTTGGCACCGCACCAGCAGGGGTACTCGGCCTTGAGCTTCTTGGTGTAGCGCTCGTCGATGATCAGGCCGTAGTCGTAGTTCAGCTCTTCACCCGCCTTGATATTACGGCGGGCCTTGATGAACACGCGGCCGTCCTGCTCGTCGGCTTCGCAGTTGGCGTCGCAGGAATGGTTGATCCAGCGCGACGAGTTGCCGCCGTACAGCGCATCGATGACGTGGTCTTCATCGATGTGGAAGTAGAACGTATGGTTGGGGTCCTTGGGATCGTGCGGATGGCGGCGCTGGGCCTCCTTCCAGCTGATGACTTCACCCACATACTCGATGATGGTCTCGCCCTCGGCGATGTCCACCAGGGCAAACACGCCCTTGCCATGCACGCCGGAGCGGCGGGTCTGGATGCGGCGTCCGTCCGATTGCGCCGAGGATTTCACTGGGTTTTTGGCCACGTCAGAAAAATTTGGTATGGTGAATCGTATGGGCGCGCATGTGCGTGCCTGCGTATGTGAGCGCGCCTGCGCGCCCGCGAGAACTGGATTGTAGTCAGATGAAGAATGCCGCCTTGAATAAAACACTGGTCATTGCCGAGAAGCCTTCCGTCGCCCAGGACATCGTACGGGCACTCACCCCGACAGCCGGAAAGTTTGAAAAACACGACGAGTACTTTGAGAGCGACACCTACGTGGTGTCCAGCGCCGTGGGCCACCTGGTGGAGATCCAGGCGCCCGAGGCCTACGACGTCAAACGCGGCAAGTGGAGCTTTGCCAACCTGCCGGTGATCCCGCCGCACTTCGAGCTCAAGCCCGTGGACAAGACCAAGACGCGCCTGAATGCGGTGGTCAAGCTTGCCAAGCGCAAGGACGTGGACAAGATCGTCAACGCCTGTGACGCGGGCCGCGAGGGGGAGCTGATCTTCCGCCTGATCGAGCAATATGCCGGTGGCGCCAAGCCGCTGGGCAAGCCGGTCTCGCGCCTGTGGCTGCAGAGCATGACGCCGCAGGCCATCCGCGAGGGCTTTGAGCACCTGCGCACCAACGCGCAGATGCAGCCGCTGGCCGACGCCGCACGTTGCCGCTCCGAGGCCGATTGGCTGGTGGGCATCAACGGCACGCGCGCCATGACCGCGTTCAACTCGCGCGACGGCGGCTTCTTCCTCACCACCGTGGGCCGGGTGCAGACGCCCACGCTGTCGGTGGTGGTCGAGCGTGAAGAACAGATCCGCAAGTTCATCAGCCGCGACTACTGGGAAATCCACGCCACCTTTGCCGCCCAGGCGGGCGAATACCCGGCCAAGTGGTTCAACCCCCAGTGGAAGAAGAACCCGGACGATGCCGAACTCAAGGCCGACCGCGTCTGGAGCCTGCGCGAGGCGCAGGAGATTGCCGACGCCGTGCGTGGCAAGCCAGCCACCGTCACCGAGGAAAGCAAGCCCACCACGCAGGCCTCGCCCCTGCTGTTTGACCTGACCAGCCTGCAACGTGAGGCCAACGGCAAGTTCGGCTTCAGTGCCAAGACCACTTTGTCGATTGCCCAGAGCCTGTACGAACGCCACAAGGCGCTGACCTACCCGCGTACCGATTCGCGCAATCTGCCCGAAGACTACGTGCCGGTGGTCAAGCAGACCTTTGAAATGCTGGCCGATAGCAGCATGCGCCACCTGGCGCCGCACGCCGCCACCGCACTCAAAGGCAATTACATCAAGCCGACCAAGCGCGTGTTTGACAACGCCAAGGTGTCGGATCACTTTGCCATCATCCCCACGCTGCAGGCGCCCAGCGGCCTGTCGGACGCCGAACAAAAGGTGTACGACCTGGTGGTGCGCCGCTTCATGGCGGTGTTCTTCCCGAGTGCCGAATACCAGGTCACCACCCGCATCACCACGGCAGTGGGACACAGCTTCAAGACCGAGGGCAAGGTGCTGGTCAAGCCGGGCTGGCTGGCCATCTACGGCAAGGAAGCCGCCGAGGAAGTGGCCGATGCCAAGGACGGCGACAAGGGCCAGAACCTGGTGCCTGTGCAACCCAATGAAAAGGTGCATGGCAACCCGGTAGACCCCAAAGGCCTCAAGACCAAGCCGCCCGCACGCTATTCCGAAGCCACGCTGCTGGGCGCCATGGAAGGTGCCGGCAAGACGGTGGAAGACGACGAGCTGCGCGAAGCCATGCAGGAAAAAGGCCTGGGCACGCCTGCCACACGCTCCAGCATCATCGAAGGCCTGATCGCCGAAAAATACATGCTGCGCGAAGGCCGCGAACTCATTCCCACGGCCAAAGCCTTCCAGCTCATGACGCTGCTGCGCGGCCTGGGCGTGGAGGAACTCTCCAAGGCGGAGCTGACCGGCGAATGGGAATACAAGCTCAACCAGATGGAGCACGGCAAGCTGCGCCGCGAGACCTTCATGGCCGAGATTGCTGCCATGACCGAGCGCATGGTCAAAAAAGCCAAGGAATACGACCGCGACACCATCCCGGGCGACTACGCCACCCTGAGCGCGCCCTGCCCCAACTGCGGCGGTATCGTCAAGGAAAACTACCGCCGTTACGCCTGCACCGGTCCCAAGGGAACGGACGACGGCTGCGGCTTCAGTTTTGGCAAGTCACCCGCCGGACGCACCTTCGAACTCGCCGAAGTGGAGCAGTTCCTGCGGGACAAACACATCGGCCCACTCGACGGCTTCCGCTCCAAGGCGGGCTGGCCGTTTGTGGCCGAGATGGTCCTCAAGTTCGATGACGAGACCAAGAACTACAAGCTGGAGTTTGATTTCGGCGACGACAAGGCTGGCGAAGAAACTGGTGAGCTGGTGGACTTCTCCGGCCAGGAATCACTGGGCACCTGCCCCAAGTGTGGCGGCTCGGTGTTCGAGCACGGCAAGAACTATGTATGCAACCGCTCGGTGCCCACGCACGAGCAGCCCACACCCAGCTGCGACTTCAAGAGCGGCCAGATCATTCTGCAGCAGCCCATCGAGCGCGAGCAGATGCAAAAGCTGCTGGCCACCGGCAAGACCGACATGCTGGAGAAGTTCGTCTCCATGCGCACACGCCGCGCCTTCAAGGCCATGCTGGCCTGGGATGCCGAAGCCGGCAAGGTGAACTTCGAATTCGCACCATCCAAGTTCCCGCCGCGCAAGACCGCTGCCGCACGACCTGCCGCCGCGGCCAAGACTGCGGGTGCAGCCGCCAAGAAGGCGCCAGCGAAGAAAGCCGCAGCAAAATCTACAACGGCCAAGCCCAAAGCACCCCGCAAGACCACCGCAGCCTCCGGCATGCAACCCAGCGCCGAGCTGGCCGCAGTCATCGGCAGCGAACCGGTGGCACGCACCCAGGTCATCAAGAAGCTGTGGGACTACATCAAGGCCAACGGCCTGCAGGACGCCAAGGACAAACGCGCCATCAACGCCGACGCCAAGCTGCTGCCGGTGTTTGGCAAGCCCCAGGTGACGATGTTTGAGCTGGCGGGGATTGCGGGCAAGCATCTGAGCTGAACCTACACGCAGGCACCGCCGGATAAAGGGGGCTGATAGCCAATCTGCCTTTCAAACCTGCGGCAGATACTGCTCAAGCAGTTCCTGCACCGCATCAGCCTGCAACACATCGCGACGACGCTTGAGTGGATCGCGGTCTGGTTGTCCGGCAAGCCACCGCTTGAATGCCACAAACGTTGCAGGGTGCACCGTGTTCATGCGAGCCATGGTGCCGTTGGTGGCCACAATGACCGCAGAGAAGCCCGGCGAATCGAGCAGCACATTGGCGCGCCGCGCCTGGGCCACCCAGAAGTCTTCATCCTCATCACTGAGCTTGATGGGGTGTGGATCACCATCCGTCTGCTCCCGCCGGATGATGTCAACCTCAAAACCATCCTTGTTCACTGCTGTATATTTTTGACTCCGGCGCATGCGAAAGCTGGCGTCCACTTTCTTGAGCACGCCCAGCATGGAGCTGTCCACCCGGGCCAGTTGGGTGGAGAAGATGATGCGCTTGCGGGTATCCCACAACAAATCAATATCACGCGTGGCCAAGGTATCTGCGTCCAGCCTGACACCGGCCGCAGCCTCATAGGCGTACAGCGCGTGGGTGCCGACGACACGAAAGTGTTCACTCAGTTGCGTACTCGCCAAACGGTTGAGCAGCGCCACCACCAACGGGTCCACACGGCCCACACGCAGTGCACGGTTCATGCGCTGATGCTGGTCCAGTGCCGCCTTCAGCCCGGTCAGCCGCTCGGCACTGGCCTGCTTTCTCTGCATGAATTTGTCGTAGATAGCTTGCGTCTGCGGTGTGCGTGGCCCCAGACTGGTCTCTGCACCGGCAGGTGTGGTGCGCACCAGATACCTGGACTCTGGCGATGATGCCGGCCCCGCATGCCAGTACATGCCGCCGCGCACCTGGGCCGCTTCGGCGGTAGCCTCAGCCAGTGCATCGAACACGGCGACGGCGTCAATCATCTGGCGGGTAATGGCGGGACTGAGTTCTTGCATTTCGGTATGTTGGAGAATTTTTAAATTTTGTACCGAAAAATTAATATAAACAATAGGTTATTAAAACTAAAATGACCTGCCAACTGCTCGACAACACCCATATGAATCCCGAAGAACGGCCCCACGCAGTCTCCCGCTTGCGCGCCGCGCGCCTGGCACGCAGTGCCAAGCCCTTTATCGCGCGCGGCTCGCGCAAGGAGCGTTGCCCGGGTTGCCGGGTGATGCACAGCCATTGCCTGTGCGCGCTGCGTCCCAGTGTGCCCACGCAAGCTGGCGTGTGCCTGATCATGTGCGACATCGAGCCGCTCAAGCCCAGCAACACCGGCTGGCTGATTGCCGACATGGTGGCGGACACGGCGGCCTTTGGCTGGGCGCGCACCGTGGTGGACCCGGCCCTGCTGGCCATGCTGGCTGATCCGCAGTGGCAGCCCTATGTGGTGTTTCCGGGGGAATATGTGGCGCCCGAGCGGGTGGTGACCGAAGTCGTGCCTGCGGCTGGCAAGCGGCCGCTGTTTGTGTTGCTGGACGCCACCTGGGCCGAGGCGCGCAAGATGTTCCGCAAGAGCCCGTACCTGGACCATCTGCCGGTGCTCAGCCTGCAGCCCGAGCAGCTCTCCAACTACCGATTGCGCCGCTCCAAGCGGGGTGACCATCTGTGCACCTCGGAGGTGGCGGCCCTGTGTCTGGAACTTGCCCAGGAGCAGCACGCGGCAGACACGCTGAGCGCCTATCTGGACGTTTTCACCAACCACTATCTGAATGCCAAAAACAGCGTGCCGGTCGATCTGGAAGACGCTGCACACCTGCGCTTGCGCGACCTGGGCACCGACCAGCGCACAATGCAGCGATGAAAGCTCCCCCCAGACTCCAATCCCTTGTTGACGAAGGCCTGATCGATACCGTGGTGCGCCAGTTGATGAGCGGCAAGGAGGCCATGGTGTATGTGGTGCGCTGCGGCGACGAAACCCGCTGCGCCAAGATCTACAAGGAAGCCACGCAGCGCAGTTTTCGCCAGGCCGTCGACTACACCGAAAACCGCAGGGTCAAGAACTCCCGCTCGGCCCGCGCCATGGCCAAGGGCAGCCGCTTTGGCCGCGAGCAGCAGGAAGCCGCCTGGCAGAGCGCCGAAGTGGACGCGCTCTACCGGCTGGCCGCTGCTGGCGTGCGCGTGCCCCAGCCCTACAACTTTCACGACGGCGTGCTGCTGATGGAGCTGGTGGCCGACGCGCACGGTGATGCTGCCCCACGATTAAACGATGTGGCGTTTACGCCGGAACAGGCCTTAGCCCACCACCAAACGCTGATTGCCGAGGTGGTACGCATGCTGTGCGCGGGCGTGGTGCACGGCGACTTGTCGGAGTTCAACATCCTGCTCGGGCATGTGGCGGGTCCAGAGGGCAGCGACGGCATGGACGTGCCGGTGATCATCGATCTGCCGCAGGCCGTGGACGCGGCGGGCAACAACCACGCGCAGCGCATGCTGATGCGTGACGTGGGCAATCTGCGCGACTTCTTTGGCCGGTTTGCACCGGAGCTATTGCACACCGACTACGGCCCCGAGATCTGGAATCTTTACCGCGCCGGCCTGCTCAGCAATGACACGCCGCTGACCGGCCGCTTTGAACACGCCCATGCCGATGTGGACATGCAGGCGGTGCTGCGCGAGATTGACGACGCGCGGGCCGAAGACGCAGCACGTCGGTTGCGCATGGCGCAGGCCTGAGATTCAATGCTTGTCGACGTGGCTGCTGTTGAGCAGCTTGTCGGTGTAGGCAATGGCAATCGCGCTGAGCAGGAAGGCAATGTGGATCAGCGTCTGCCACAGCAGCACCTTTTCCTCGTAGTTGGCCGCATTGATGAAGGTCTTGAGCAGGTGGATGGAGCTGATGCCGATGATGGCCGTGCCCAGCTTGACCTTCAGCACCGATGCGTTGACGTGGTCCAGCCATTCGGGCTGGTCGGGGTGGCCATCCAGGCCCATGCGGCTCACAAAGGTTTCGTAGCCGCCCACGATCACCATGATCAGCAGGTTGGAGATCATCACCACATCGATCAGCGCCAGCACCACCAGCATGATGATGGTTTCGTTGAGAGAGCTGATTTGTGTGTCTCCGTGGTAGCCGATACTGTTGACCAGCGCCTGCAGAGCGGTCTGGCTGCCAAAGGCCGCTTCCAGCAGATGCACCAGCTCCACCCAGAAGTGGTAGACGTACACGGCCTGCGCCGCAATCAAGCCCAGATACAGCGGCAGCTGCAGCCAGCGGCTGGCAAATATCAGCGCAGGCAGGGGGCGCAACTTGGTTGCAGAACGAGGCGAAGGGTGTTCGGCCATACGGAGACTCGGTTACGGGTTGAATAAAAGAGGGATTGTAAAAATACCGCGTTGCATCTGTGCAAAAGACATTGCGGCACTTAAGCAAACCAGAAGCTGGACCTGCAACAATAACCCAGCCCTTTTGAACATCGATAGAACCACCATGAACTTTGCAGATTTGGACGACACGTCCGAACACGCCACCCACTCTCCCGCAGAGCGCTCGGCTGCGGCCACGCGCAGCACCCATGTCAGCGTGGTAGTGAATCTGGTGCTGTCGATTGCCCAGATTGCGGTCGGCGTAGTCGCCAAGTCGCAGGGTCTGATCGCTGACGGCATCCACTCCTTGTCGGACCTGGTTGCCGACTTCGTGGTGCTGTTCGCCAGCCACCATGCCAAAAAAGATGCGGACGAAGACCATCCGTACGGGCACCAGCGTTTCGAGACGGCCGCATCGTTGGCACTGGGCGTCTTGCTGTTGGCAGTAGGACTCGGCATGGTGTGGTCGGCTTTGCAAAAGCTGGAGTCACCTGCCACCATCCCGACGGCGCATGCCACCGCGCTCTGGGTGGCTCTGGGCGCCATCGCTGCCAAGGAACTGCTGTTTCGCTACATGCTGCGAATCGCCAAAGCGGTGAAGTCCAGCATGCTGGTAGCCAACGCCTGGCACGCCCGCTCGGATGCGGCTTCGTCCCTGGTCGTCAGCATTGGCCTGATCGGCAACCTGATGGGCTACCCCTTGCTGGACCCCATTGCCGCACTCATCGTGGGCTTCATGGTCAGTAAGATGGGCTGGAGCTTTGGCTGGGACGCACTGCACGACCTGATGGACCGCGGCCTGGATGAAGCCGAGGTGCAGGCCATTCGGCAAACGCTGGAATCCACACCGGGCGTGGCTGGCGTGCACGATGTACGTACCCGCAAGATGGGCGACATGGTGGTGGTGGATGCCCACATCGAAGTGGACGCCACACTCACGGTGGAAGCGGGTCACAACATTGCCGTGGCAGCGCGCCAGGCCGTGATGCAGCGCCACCGCGTGCTCAACCTGATGACCCACGTGGACCCGGCACACCGACCCGACAAGGACCACGAGCCCTTTGCCTCGCAACGCTCCTGAGCGGAAGTACCTACGTCCCTGTCGACTCAGCGCAAGGCGATCAGCGCCTGTTTCAATCGCGCTTGCAGCTTGCTCTGGCCGGTAGCCTGCGCAATGCGCAGCGCGCGCTCCCAGCTGTCGCGTGCCAGGGCAGCACTCTGGTTCGCTGCATACAGGCCGCCCAGCAATTCCAGATCTTTCGCCAGAACGGCGGGGTTGGCCTGTAGCCTGTCCAGCGTCAGGGCCTCCAGGGCCTTGGCAAGCGCTGAGCGCACATCGCCCTTGTCGCGCAGCACCACCGCCTGATTGACCAGAACGCCGGGCAACAGCGGGCTGGATGCCGCGCGTGCCTGAGCCTCCTGCGCACCCAGGGCATCGAGCGCGGCAGGCGTATCGCCCTGGGCGTGCCACACCAACGCCAGCCCCATACGGGCCTGCAGCCGCTCGGCGCTGTCGGCGCGCAAGGCCTGTGGCGCCAGTGCCAGGGTGTAGTGTTGCAAGGCCCCTTCACGGTCCCCCAAGCGCCGCATGGTGTCGGCCAGTCCGGCCCAGGCCACACCGCGGCCATGGGCATCGTTCAGCGCCTGCGCCTCTGCCAGGGCCTGGGCATATGCCTGCCGGGACACCTCGTCCTGTTCGGCCAGAGCCGCCACGGCCCCAAGGGCGAACAGCGCCTGCATGCGCAAGGCACGCCGGTCATACAAAGTGGCCACCTGCTCGGCCTGTGCAAAGGCGGCCGTGGCCTGCGGCAGATCACCCGCCGCGAGCTTGTCGTTGCCGTTGCGCACGGCAGATTCATAGCGCTGCACCGCAAGCTCCGGTACCGGGCGACTGACGCAGGCCGAAAGCGCCAAGGCGAGCACCAGCACCAGGGCGTTCATTCTTACGGCGGGGAAGAATGAAAGTGGGCTCATGGCGCACGCGGACTCATCAGGGTGGGTGCCAGGGGCGCGGGGGCCGGGCCTCCGAGCAGGAAGCTGTTGCCCGCAGCACGCAACACCTTGTCTGCCTCTTCGGCAGCGCCTTGTGCGGCATGCAGGCCACTACCGAGTTGCGGCACCAGGGCACGCAAACCACCGGTGATCTCTTCCGCATTGCCGAGCGAACGCTGCAGACTCTCCGCCATCGCCGTGCTTTGCCGGGTGAAGCCACGCACGTCGGTCAACACGGCTTGTGCCTGACCCACCGCGGCCTGACCCGAAGCGGCCACGGCGCGCACATCGGTCAAGGTGCCCTTGAGCGTTTCGGTGGCAGCGCGAACGTTCTGCGCGGCGGCCCGCGCCTCGCTCAGCATCGCATCCAGCGATCCTTGCGGTGCGGTGATGCGTTGCACGCTGGCGCGCGCCAGGTCGGTGACGGCGACCAAGTTGTCCAGCGCATGGTCAACTTTTTCCAGCTTGGCCGGGAGGGTGGCCACGACCTCGTTCACATCGGGCTGCACCAGCAACGCAATCGTGGCCTCGTCTTCCAAACGCGGCTGCGTCGGCGTACCAATGCTGATGTCCACGACCGGGCCACCAATGAGCGGCTTGGCCAGCGTGGCGACGGAGTCGGAGCGCACCAAGTCGTGGTAGCGCAGTTCGATATCCATGGTGATGCGCGCCGTCTTGTCGGGCAGCAGATCGATCCTGTGCACCTTGCCTACCTTGAGCCCGGCCATGGTGACCTTGGCATCGACATCCAGACCATTGACGTTGCGGACCTGGGCATGCAACTGAAATGAGTTGCCCAGCAGCCGATCGGCACTGCGGTAGAAGCGCATGGCCAGCAACAACACCAGCAGGCTGCTGATCACCAGCAGCCCCACGGCCCGCTTGTAGAGGCGATCACGCGAGCGGTGTTTGAGCATCTGCGGGTTCCAGTGTCCAGGAGGTTGGAGGGGCAGCACATTCTAGCCAGCCACCCTGCATATGCGCCCAGTGGGTCGGCGCGCCGCAAGGCGGCACCTGATCACGCGCCACACCATGTGCACCAGCCCCTACCACCAGCGTGCAGCCCTGGCTGACCTGTGCAACCAGTTGTGCGCCAAGGCGGGTGCTGGCATGGGACAGCACACCCCATACCAGTTCACTGTCCACCCACAGCAGCTTGGGTGCAATGATGAGTGCGCGTGCCAATGCCAGCAGCGTGCCCTGCTCGGCCGAGAGCTGGGCGGCCACGCGTTCCAGCCAGATTTCCGGAATCAGGCAGCGCTCGGCAAATTCCAGCACCGCGTCCTGCGCCTGCTCCTCGCTCAACCCCCTGATGACACGCAGCGGCAGCATCAGGTTCTGCAGGCCACTCCAGGCTGGCAGCAAGCCACCGCCGGAGAACACGACGCCGGTGCGCTGGCGCAAGGTCAGTAGTTGGTGGGGCGTGACCTCTTCCAGGTCGCAGCCATCGAGCAGCACCTTGCCGCCGCGCGACGAGATCAGGCCCAGCAAGGTGCGCATCAGGGTCGACTTGCCCGAACCCGTTGCGCCCGTGATCAGCCAGCGCTGGCCCGCACCGATATCCAGATCAAAACCCCGCGCATCCGCAAAGGAAGCCAGGGTCAGGTCCCGTGCCTGCAGCAACGCCGTCATTTGCCCACTACGCCAAACAGCACGGTGATGGCCACGCAGGCAATGAAGGACCGCACAAAGGCCAATGCCAGATTGCGCTGGACGTCGGTGCTGGTGCGTGCACGCAGGCCGTAGTAGCAATGCACCAGGCCGATGGACACGGCATAGGCCACCACCATCAGGGAACTCTGCAGGACCGCCATGGGCTCCAGCTCGTTCAGGCAGGCATCCACAAAATGCTGCGCTCCCACCGCACCCTGTAGGTTGTTGTAGAACGCACCACCGGCAATAGCTGCCAGATTGGCCCACAGGGTGAGTATCTGCAGCGAGATGACCATGCCCACCAGACGCGGCAGGACCAGAAAGCGGTGCGGTTCTATGCCCATGATGAGCAGGCTGTCCACCACGCCCTTGGATTGCATATCACCCAGCTCGGAGGTGATGGCAGTGCCCGAGCGTCCAATCACCACCAGTGCCACCATGAGCGGCACCAGTTGGTGAAACAGCACCACGCGCATGACCGTGGCTTGCAACTCGGCCTCGATCAATCCAAAGGACAGCAGCGGAAGCACACCCAGCACGCCCAGCGCCAGGCCGATGACGTTGGCCAGCCAGAACACCTGCACGGCAGTGAAGTACAACTGTTGGATGAGGCTGCGCCAGAAATAGGGCGAGCGCAACGCCGCAGCGCCCGACAGGGAGTTGGCCAGCAGGTACAGCATGTCTTGCGCCACGCGCACTGCCGACCATGCGGCAGCACCAATGCGCTCGGGAAGCAGGAGCAGACGGTGCATCACACTGTCTGCATTCGCGTCGTCGGTGTCCATCGGTACTGTCACTTGTCACACTCCGTGCATGCCACTGCGTCGGCCCATGGCGCAAGCGTACCAGCTAATGGCGCCCAAGCGGTCCTAGTTGTGCCAGAATCAGCCGGGCATGCAATGCTGACAGCGCTGCCCCGTTAAACCACAACAATCTGAACGCCTAAGCGTTACCAACACCTATCTGCCCATGTCGCGTGCACGGTCCATACAGGTTCTGCTGATCGGGGTGTTGTTGGGCGTCAATCTGCTGGCCATTGCCGCGTCAGCGTATTGGCTCAATCAGAGCAAGTTGCAATACGTCCAGCAGGCCGAGGTTCAGACCCGCAACATCGCCAATGCGGTGGAGCACAACCTGGCGTCGAGCATCGACAAGATCGACCTGGCGCTGCAATATCTGGTGGATGACATGGAGCAGCAGGTCATCGGCGGCAAGCCGGTGAAGACCGCCCTGGTGCGCGATGCTTTTGCACGCTTCCAGGAGCGCGTGCCGGAAGTCGAGGGCGTGCGCATCTCCGACGCACAGGGCCGTGTGTTTCTGCGCAGCGAATCGAATCAGCCCACATCGGTCGACATTACCGACCGGGACTACTACCAGCAACTCCGGGATAGCACCACCGGCAAGGAACTGGCCATCAGCAAACCCGTCGTCGGGCGACTGCAGCAACACAACATCATCATCTTTGCGCGCCGATACAACTTCCCGGGCGGTGCCTTTGCGGGCATCGTCTTTGGTGCCGTGGCGCTTGACCAGTTCCAGAACATGTTGTCCCAGTTCGATCTGGGCCGCAAGGGAACCATCGCCCTGCGTGACAGGGAGCTGGGGCTGATCGTGCGTTTCCCGCCTTTGCCGAACATGCCCGCCGGCACGGTGGGCAACAAGGTCATCTCTTCCGAGTTCCGCAAGGCCTATGAAAGTGGTGCCACGGCCACGACCTTCTACACCCCCAACGCCGTAGACGGCGAGGAACGCATCTACTCCTTTTTGCGTATGCAGAAGGCGCACCTGATGGTGCTGGCCGGCGTGGCCAGTTCAGACTACCTGGCGGGCTGGACGACCGAGCGCAACAAGGTCATTGCAACGGTGATCTGCTTTGCCGCAGTCACGATTGCACTGGGTCTGGTCTTGTCGGGAATGCTGCAGCGCGCGACACAAGAAAACCTGCGCAACAGAATGTATTTGCGCAATGCCAGTGACGGCATCCAGATCACCGACTCCATGGGCCGGCTGGTGGAGGTCAATGACCGCTTCTGCCGCCTGCTCGGCTACAGCCGCAGGGAGCTGCTGGACTTTGATGATCACAAGTGGCAGGAGTGCTGGCCCGACGAAGTGGCCCGCAACGCCATCCTCCAACATACGGATCTGACCGCGGAGCCGATTTCCCGGGAGACACGTCTGCGCCGCAAGGACGGCCGGCTGGTGGATGTGGAGGTGCGGTCCAGCCATTTCTACTGGTCCAAGCATCTGCATGTGCACACCTCGATCCGCGACATTTCCGAGCGTCTGGCCAACGCGGAGAAGATCGAGATGCTGGCCTATTACGACCCACTGACCAACCTGCCCAACCGACGGCTGATGCTGGAACGTCTGAACCGCGCCATGGTGGGATGTGAGCGGCACCACCGCCATGCCGCGCTCCTGATGATCGATCTGGACAACTTCAAGATGCTCAATGACACGCTGGGCCATGGCGTGGGCGACCAGTTGTTGATCGAAGTGGCCAAACGCCTGCAAAGCTGTGTGCGGATGGGCGATACCGCTGCGCGCATGGGGGGCGACGAGTTTGTGGTGATTCTGGAGGATCTCGACGAGAGCACGTTGGCTGCCAGCCAGGCCGAATCCGTGGCGGAAAAAATCCTCTCCTCACTGCACCAGCCCTACAACCTGGAGCTTGCAACCAATGCGCATGGCGGCTTCCAGCATGACTACCTGTGCAGCGCCAGCATCGGCCTGGCATTGTTCAACAGCCAGAACGTCAGCGCCGATGAATTGCTCAAGCGCTCGGATACCGCCATGTACCAGGCCAAGGCGGCTGGCCGCAACACGGTCCGCTTCTTCGATCCCCGCATGCAGCTGGCCGTGGATGCCCGTGCGGCCATGGAAGTTGAACTGCGTCACGCCATCGCGCAAGGTGAGCTGCGGGTGTACTACCAACCCCAGGTCAATGCCGATGGCCAGATTCAGGGTGCCGAGGCACTGGTACGCTGGCAGCATCCGCGGCGCGGAATGGTATTGCCATCGGACTTCATCGCGCTGGCCGAAGACACCGGACTGATATTGCCCGTAGGTACCTGGGTACTGGAAGCCGCCTGCGACCAGCTCAAACGCTGGTCCACCCAGGATGCCTTCTCCCACTTGACCATCGCCGTCAACGTGAGCGCACGCCAGTTCCGGCAAAGCCAGTTTGTGGAGCAGGTGCAGTCCATCGTGCAGGCCGCGGGCATAGATGCACGCCAGCTCAAGCTGGAACTGACCGAGAGCCTGATGGTCAACAGCATTCAGGAGACCGTGGGCAAGATGGCCGCGCTGCACGCGCTGGGCATCGCCTTCTCGCTGGACGACTTTGGCACCGGCTATTCCTCACTGTCCTACCTGCAGCGCCTGCCACTGGACCAGCTCAAGATCGACCAGTCCTTTGTGCGCGATCTGTTGCTGGATGCCAAGGACGCCGCCATCGCGCAGACCGTCATCAACCTGGCCGAAAACCTCTCGCTGCACGTGATCGCCGAGGGCGTGGAAACCCAGGCGCAACGCGACTTCCTGCTCAGCCTGGGCTGCCGCGACTTCCAGGGCTATCTGTTCGGCAAGCCCTGCCCGGTGGAGGAGTTCGAGCAGCACTTGCTGTCCACGCTGCCAAAGCCCGTCAAGAACCTGGCGTGACTAGAAGCGATAAATGGCACTGAGGTGCAGCCGCATCGGGTCGGTCTGCTTCTCCGCGCTGTTGACCTTGGTTGCCAAAGCCAGATCGGCAGAGACATCGAGTTTCTGATAACTCCAGCGTATACCTGCGCCCACACTGGCCAGCTCTTCGTGGTCGGCCACCGCGCCGTTGGATTGCACTTGTCCGCCTTCCACGAAAAGCACAGGGCGCAGCAGAGGCAGCAACATTTCCGGACCGGTTGCCTCCAGACTCCAGAAGTAGCCCATGTCACCCCGCACCACCGCATCAGTAAAACCGCGTACCGATCCGGCACCGCCCAGGCTCATCTTTTCGCCAGTAATGAGCCGGCTGGAGCTGGCCTGGGCGCGCAACCTGGCGGCCCAGTACCACTGGCTGCCGCGGTAGCTGAAATCCAGCCCGGCGCGCCATGCCTCCCAATTCCAGTCCGCAGCCTGGGCCGTGTAGTTGGCCTGGTTGTTGTCACTGCCCTCGCTGGTGTTGACGGCATATTCCACATTGGCACCTACCGTGCCCCAGCTCTCGTCACGTCGGAAGGTATATTTGAGCGACGCCGGAAAGGAGGCCACATTGGTTCCCGGCAGGCCTTGGTCAAAGTGCCGGTCGTCCAGCGCCAGGCCCAGCGTCTGGGAAGCTGGGCCGTTGCGCGGCAACGAATAGGTGACACGTGCGCCCAGAAACTCGCCTTTGCCGGACACGTCGGGCAGCCCCAGGCTGCCCAGGCCGGAGTTGACGTCGGAGCTGGTGTAGTAAGCCGAGACATTCAAGCCTTGCCCATAGATGGGGAACTGGTAGTACGCCCCCCAGAGCGACACCTTGTCCTGCTTGCTGGGGTCGGTGCTATAGGTCAGGGACCCCACGTGGTCGCGGTCCCACAGGTTGGCGTGCTGCACACCCAAACCCACGCGGGCCACTGTGTCATCCGGGTTCTTGGCCGCAGCGGGCAGATTGCCTGTGTAGCTCACGAAATAGCTCAATGGATCCGAGTCCTTGACCCGCAGATCAGCATCCACCGCATCTGACTGGGCCGACTCCTTGAAGGTGACCGTGACCTGCTTGGCCGGATTGGCATTGGCTGCAGTCAGATCCTGCCCGACTTCGCGGATATCAGGCACGCTGCCTTCCTGCAGGTTGGGCAGGCTGTGGCGGATGTTTCCGGTGGAGAAACTCTGGTTGCCCATCACCGTCACCTGGCCCACGCGAAAAGCAATGACCTGCAGCGTGACCTTGCCATTCTGTGGTTTCTGCACGGGCACAAACACGCGGTGAAATATATAGCCGCGCTCGCGCAACGCCTTCTCCAGCGCCAGCGCCGCCTGCTCAATCTGGCTGAGTTTGCGCTGCTCTCCGGTATAGGGCTGCAGCAACAGGGCAGTTTGCGCGTCTGACAACGGGTTGTTGCCATCGATCATATAGCTGCGGATATCCAGGGTGGGCTCAGCTGGCACCGCAACGGCTGGCGGAGTCTGCTGCGCCATGGCGGATGGGTTGAAGGCCAGCTGCGACAGCACCGTCGACGCCAGCAGAGGCAGCTTGGAGAAGTGTGTGGGCGTCATGGGATTCATAGCCTGCAAATTTCCTGGCCGGGCTGTCCCAGCGTGGCACCAAACAACTGCAGTATGCGTTTGTCACCGCTCACAAACAGTTCCGGGATCGGGAATGGATCGTCACTCAGGAAGCGCGGCACGGGTGGTGCCAAGCGACGCGGCAGGTTGTCGCCGCCGACAAAGCCGGCCTCGCCCACACCAAAGTCACGCCTGCCGTTGGCCGTCTCCAGAAACACATGGCCGTCGCGCACAAACAGATACAAGCCATCTTCACCGCTGTAGGCCTGCGCGCCAAAGAGAGCGTCCCAGTCGACCGACTCCATATCTGGCCGCGGTACTTTGAAGCTGTTCATGAACTCGGGCAGTGCGGCCAGCAGACGGGGCATGCGGTCCGCCCCGACAAAGCCGACCGCATCCAGTGGCACATCCACACTGCTGCCACCACCATCCAGGAAGGTCAGACCCAGCCAGGTGTGCATGAACAGTCCGTCACCCGCCGCAAGCAGAGCAGGCGCAGGTGAGGCGCCTTCCCCAGTGCCGGCACCGTCAGCACAAGGGCCTTCGCAGCTGATGTCCATGCCGGTGCCGCGAATGCCTATGGTGGCTACCAGCGTGCGCACAGACACCGCTTGCGGCTGGGCCTTGGCAATCAGGCCCGTAAACATGCGCAGCCCGCCATGCAGCAGTTGCAAGGCAAAGTTGTTCGGTTGGCGCGCGCTGGAATAGCTGAAGCCATTGATCCTGACCAGCGTCTGCGGGTTGACTGCCAGACGCGACTGGTCGCGAAATCCTACCAGCGCAGTGGCATCGGGCCCCGTCTGCAAAGCGTCCCCCATATACAGCGGAGCGCCTTCCAGCAAATGCCGCACCGGCTTGCCCTCCTGCTGCGCGGTGACGTCACCCGAGACCTTGATCAGGCGTGCCACCACCAGATCGCTGGCCAGCACTGCAGCGGGCGGTGGCCGCGACTGCGCTGCACGGTCTTCAGAGCGGCAGTCCTCGTTGCACAGGCGCGCATCAAAACTGGTGCCTCGGATGCCAATGGTGGCAGTCGATGCACGGAACTGCAGTGCACCGGGATTGATCTTGTTGATCAGGCCCGTCACCGCGCGCATGCCGCCTTTGATCAGACGCATCAGGCCAGCTTCGGTGCCTTCGTTGTGCGCATAGCGCTCCACTGCAAAAGTGGTGGCCGGACGCAAGGTGATCTTGGTGCCATCGGTGAACGCCACCACGGCATAGCCCTTCTCCGTGGTGGTGATGACATCACCTTCGGCAATGCTGTCCCCCGCGGCGATGAAGCGGGCGGCGGCCCCAGGTTGCTGCGCCGTGGCCATGCCTTGCAGGTGCTGCACCTGCCCGGCGGGCTGCTGCGCCCGCGCTGCATTTGGTATGGCCGCTGCCAGCATCATCAGCAGGCACAGCGCCCAACGCGGCACAGAGGAGGACGCGGTGATCATGGCTGTAAGAGGGTGTTTCATGCTGGCCCCTCAATAGCACCGAGCCAGGTTGCGACGGCGGCTGATGACGGTGCCGTCTTCTGCCACCACTAGGTCATAGCCGGCTGCAATCAGGTCCAGCAGAGACTGGTCCAGAGAGGCAACGTCCGACGTCCACAGATAGAGCCCATTGCCCAACGACGCATTGGAGCCCGTGGCAGTCGCAGGCGGTACGGACACGGTAAAGGGACCGACCAGCCCCGTACTGCAGCCGGTGCAGGGCCCACCCAGCAACACCGAGCCACCCGCCGACGCGGTGATGGAGGCGTCACCGGCAATGGTCAAACCGCCGGAGGCGCTGAGGTTGAAAGTGTTGGCCCCCGGAGCAGTCGACGTGGTGGAAGCCGTCACGGTCGCTGGAGCACCGCCACTGACCACGGCCATGTTGCCGTTGGTGGCCGTCATGTTGATGATGCCGGCCGTCACACCGGCGCTGGCGGTGGACGCTGATCCACTGGTCACCAGAATGGAGCCATTGGATACCACGCTCAGGTTGAGCGGGTCCAGCATTGCAGGCCCCGCCAAACCGGCATGCACACTCACCTGACCGTTGAGGGTGCTGATCAGCATGGTGCCACTCAGCGTCGTGCCATCGCTCAAGGTGGAGCTGGCCGCTGCACTGGAGCCGCCCTGCACCAGCAATGCGCCCGCCACGATGGTCTGATTGCCCGTGGCATAGACCTTCGAAATGCCTTGCCCATTCGCATCGCCCACCTGCATCTGCCCGGCCGCCAGATAGTTCATGGTGATGGTCTGATTGCCGCCGGACTGCAGCAAAGCCTGGGAGCCGCTGGATGCGCTCAGGTTGGACACGGTCAGCGTGGCCGGGTTGTTGCTGTCCACGCCGTTGAGAACGATGCTCTGGTTGGCGGTGGCTGTGACCGCGGTCAACGGCGATGCGCCGGTAGTGGAGCTCAGGCGAATGGTCAGGGAGTCCGCATTGATGCTCTGCGCCGCACCGGAGGAAAGCCGCATCTCATGGGCGCCTGCGTTGTCGAGCGTGACCACACCGCCCGCAACCACGGTCTGTCCGCCAACACCGGAGTCGATACTGACCCTTTCCGCACCCGCAGTGGGTGCCAGCAGTTGCAGGTCACCACTGGTGTTGAGGGTCTGCGCCCCCGTTCCAGCCTGGCGAATCCAGGTGTTGGACGCCAGACCGCCACCGGTGAGGGCGATGCCCAGATCCGACTGCACGCTCTGCGCGCCCGAAAGCGTGTTGCGCAACCCGCTTTCATTGCCCGCCACAGAAGAAGCAGTGCCGCCCGTGATCAACAGACTGCCGGAGGTGCCCACCGTCTGCCCCGTGGCTGCAAGCAACACGGCATCCGCACCATCGCCGGTGCCGCCCGCCACGCTGATGGTTCCAGACGACTGCACATTCTGGGAACCTGCCAATGCGGCAACGCGGGCGTAGGCATTGGCGGTAGTGCCACCGGTGACAGTGATGCTGCTGGTGGGCGCATAGCTGCCGCCCAGGCGGTTGCCCAGTGTCTGATTGCCCGCGGTGGACACTATTTCCGCATAGGCGCCAGCACCAGCCACGACAACCGCACCGCCTGTGTCCACGGTCTGGCCAGTTGCTGCCTTGATCCAGGCGGCTGCGCCGCTGCCTGTGCCGCCCTGGACCACGATGCCGTCTCCTGGATCGTAGGAATAGATGTAAGTGCTGCCAATGGTCTGCGAGCCCGCGGTGGACTCGATAGAGGCCGAGGCATTGGTGCCGGAGCCGCCCGTTACCGTGAGCGTTCCACCCGGCATGACGGTCTGATTGGACGCAGCGCGTATCCACGCCGCGGCACCCGTGCCCGTGCCGCCGGTCACGCTGATATTGCCCGTGGGATCGTTGGTAGAGAGGGTGTTGTTTCCTATGGTCTGCGAGCCTGCCGTGGACTCGATGGAAGCCGTCATGTTGGCGCCGCTGCCGGCTATCACCGCAATGTTTCCGCCGGCATAGACCGTCTGGTTGCCACCGGCAAGAATGCGTGCCGTGCCCGTACCGCTGGCCTGCACCAGCACGTTGCCGGTGGGCGTATTGGCTGGGTAGCTGTAGAAGTAGGTGGAGGTGCCGCCCACGTTCTGCGAAGTGGTGGCCTTGATCTCGGCATTGGCGTTGGCACCAGTGCCGGCCAGTACCTGGATGTCGCCTGCGCTGTGCACTTCCTGTGACGTGGCGGAGCGGACCGAGGCGTAGGCGCCCGAACCACTGCCACCCTGCACGGTAATGCCGTCGGTGACGTTGCCGTAATAGTAGGTGCTCTGGTTGCCGAAGCCCTGGGAACCCGAGGTGCTGACCGCTTCGGCATACGCGCCGGTGCCGCTACCGCCTTGCACCAGCGCAATGCCGTAGATGTGCTCTGCGCTCTGCGAAGCGCCTTGCAGGGAGGCATAGGCCCCATCCGACCCGCCGAGCACACTCAGGTTGTTGGTGTACAGATACTGGCTCTGCCCGGCCTGGGCACTGGCATAGGCGCCGGTTCCGTTGCCGCCCCGGATTTGGGTGTTGCCCCCTGCGTTCAGGCTCTGGCTGCCCAGCGTGGATTGCAGGGCCGCATAGGCATTGCTCGAGGCCCCGCCGCTGACCACGATGTCGCGACCGGCGGTCACATTCTGCGAGGCGTAATAAGGGCCCACCTGCTTGACTGCCGCGCTGCCACCGTTGGCAAGCACCTGGATGTCCCGCTCGGCCTGCAGTGTCATGCTGTAGCCGCTCTGAACACTGACGCTTTCGGCAGCATTGGCGCCGGCAGAAATGGTGATATCGCGGCCCGCCTGCAGCGACATGCTGTTGGTTGTGGCAACGGAACGCGCCACGCCACCGGTGGCAACGATGTTCAGGTCACCCGCACCGTTTCCATATCCGGCATTGAGCGTGAGGTTGTACAGGTTGCCGATGTCGCTGGTGACATTGATGTTGCCATCGCGCGCACTCAGGGAGAAGGATCCGGTTGCGGTGGGGTTCAAGCCGCTCAGGTTCAGATCCGTGCCGCCCACGCGGCCGATGGCAAGGCCGCTGTAATTGCTGTTGGTGACCTGCACTGTGCCGGCACCGGACGCCTGGGTGGTGATGTACAGATTGGTCAAGGCCGTGTTGGCCACGTCCACCACCAGATCGTCCTTGGAGCGCGCATCCAACGTGATGGCACCGCTGGTCAGCAACGGAGTCGCCCCGCTGCCTATGCTGCCCTGCTCGGCCAGCAGGGTCAGCGTACCGCTGGCCGCGCCAGCGCCGTTGCGCATGTCTATGGCCAATGCGCCGGTGCCGGTGATGCTGCCGTTGTCGGCTGTCAATCCAACGCTGCCGCCCAAGGTGTTCACGCTGACCACGTTCACATTCTTGGTGGTGTCACCCGCTGTACGTGCCGTCACGCTGCCGCCGCCGGTTCCCACCGAGGTGAGGTTTACCGTGCCGGAGCCGCTGTACACATTGACCGCGCCACCACCCGTGGTTACCGAGGTGAGGTTGATGTCTCCATCGGTGGAAAGCGTCAGGCTGCCGTTGGCCATGGCAACGCTGGATGTGGTGATGTTGGCCGAGGGGGCCGACACGTTGATGCTGCTGCCGCTACCCAGCGTACCGCTGGTGCTCAGCGTCATGTCGGTCACCGCGGCGCTGGTCTCGGTATAGCGCTCCGAGATTCCCGCCGCCGATGGCTTGAGCGTCACGGCCAGCGCGCCCACGGGGCTCTGCACCTTCATGACTTGGTTGGCGGAGTCGGTGACGCTGGAGCCGCCCCCGGCCCCGGCCACCGAGCCATCCGCAGTGACATTCAGGCTGGTCAGCGCGGACAGCGAGCTGACAGTGAACATCCCCCCGGTATTGAGCGTGAGGCTGGTGGTGCCCGTCAACGTGGCGGTGATGTCTCCCGCAGTGGCGTTGAGTGTGGCCGATGGCGCTGTGACAGTGGCGCTGCTCAGATTGATGCCATTGGTCGCATTGATGGTGGTGTAGGCGGACGAGATGCTGATGGCGCCGGGCAGGTATGTCTGGGCTCCGGTGGCATTGGCCGTCAGGTTCAGTCCGCCAGACGTCGTGATGTTGCCGGTGGAGAAGCTGCCGGCGTTCAAGGTCACGCTGCCGGAGCCGCTCAGGCCTGCAGTAGTCAGCGAGGTGGTGGTGGCGCTGCCTAGGCTCAACCCGTTGTTTGCGCTGACCGTGCCCATGGTCAGGCTGTTGCCCTGTGCTGTCACGTTGTAGCTGCTGACGTTGGCAACCGACAGCGCGCCGGTGCCGGAGTTCAGGTTGACCGTATCCGCGTAGTAGCCCGTGTAGGTATGCCCTCCGGTAACGGTGCCGCTGCCCGCGTTCACCGTCAGGCCGTTGGCACTGACGATGGCCGAGGTCTGGCTGCTGATGGCGCCCGCCGTGGTGAGCGTGCCCGAGGCCGTGAGACGCAATTCATCGGTCACATAGATGTTGTAGCCCACGCGCGGGACGTAGTAGTAGGCGCTGTAGTAGCCGCGGTTGGTGCCAGTGGTTGTGACAGAAGCCAGGCTGAGGTTGGCGCCCGTGACCTGCACGCCAGGACCATTGAGCGCGCCCGTGGTGACGTCACCGCCATAGATATCCACCATGTTCCCCGCCGTCAGGGAAGACGCGCTGACGTTGCCCAGCGTCATCGGATTGCCGGCCGAGTTCAGATAGATGTAGCCAGCGCTGATGTTGTTGGTGGTCACCGGGCTGGTTTGCGTCAGCGCACCGGCGGCATTGAGGTACAGCTGGTTGTAGCCGCTTGTGTTCAGGTTTATGTTGCCGATGGCCAGGCCGCCATTGCTTGTGGTGAAGCGGAATTCATTGAGGCTACCGGTGGAACGCACCACGTCGCCCAAGGTGATGTTGCTGCCGTCGCTGATGGCATTGATGTTCAGGTCCAGCGTGCTCAGCGACGACGTTCCGCTGGCCCCCATCCCGGCGGCTGAAGCCGACAGGCGTATGGTGCTCAGGCTCTGCTGCGTCACGCCGTCGCCGGTCTGCGCCGCCACGAAGAACTTGCCGCCGAGCGAGGTGACGCTGAGCGTGCCCAGGGTGTCGGCATTCACCGTCTTGCCCAGCGCACCAATGTCCTTGCCGGCGGACAGCGTAATCGCGTTGCTGGTGAGCAGGCCCGAGACGATGTCCAGCGGATTGGTGAAACTGGAGTCGCCAATGACACCGTTGCCCAGATCATTGGCCGACAACGTGACGTTGCCATTGGTACTGATATCGGCGCTGGTGTTGTCCTGGCGTGTCTTGATCGAACCACTGGAAGAGCTGAGCGAAACGCCCGCGGTTCCCAGGGAGTGCGAGTTGATGCTCAGAAAGCTGATGTCGCCACCCGCACTCACG
Source organism: Rhodoferax sp. GW822-FHT02A01 (assembly GCF_038784515.1). Lineage (NCBI taxonomy): Bacteria > Pseudomonadati > Pseudomonadota > Betaproteobacteria > Burkholderiales > Comamonadaceae > Rhodoferax > Rhodoferax sp. GW822-FHT02A01. The sequence goes on along the minus strand of NZ_CP152376.1, from coordinate 1,894,912 downwards.
TTGACACTGCTGTTGCCAGAGGCAGTCATTGAACCAGCAGACACCTGCCCCACGGTCAGGTTTCCGCCGGCCCCCAGGGACACGCTGCCGTTGGCGGATGTCACATTGGCCAGCGTCGTGGCTGAGGTGGTGCCTCCCGCACTGACGGTGATGGTGCCGTTGGCACTGAGGTCATTGGCCGCTGTGACACTGCCGTTGGATGCGGACAGGCTGATGCTGCCGCTGGGCCGGTTCACCACCCCGGTGACGCTGATGTTGCCCGTACCGCTGTTGCTGATCTGGAAGGAGCCTGCGGGCGTGCCGGGTTCGGCCACGGCAACGTTGATGTTGTTGCTGGTGGTGAGGTATTGGTAGTAAGGGTAGGTCCCGCTGACGACCTTGTAAGTTCCGCCTGCACTGACGTTGACCGCGCCGCCCGCCGTCAAACTGCCCAGCGTGATATTGCCGGCGCCGTTGTCACTCACGCTCAGGCCGCCGCTCAGCGTGGCCGAAGCCACGTTGATGTTGTTCGCGGTACGCATGGTGTAGTAGTACGGATAGGCGGAGGTGTAGTAAGTGCTGCCCGCGCTGAGCGTGGCGGAAGACGCGCTCAGGCTGCCGCTGATGGTGATGTCGCCGTTGTCATAGGTGTTCAGCTGCACCGCGCCGCTGCCGCCCGCCGTGAGTGTGGTTGCGTTGATGGGACTGGAATTCGCGCAACCTACATAGCTCGCAGTGCAAGCGTTGGTGGAAACATAGATGCCGGAGCTGCCCGTGGTCGTGATGCTGCCCAGGCTGACCGCGCCTTGGGCGGTTGCGTACAGGCTGGCGGCATTGAGTGTGCCGATGTTGAGTGTTCCCGCAGCGCTCAGGGTGACGTTGCCGCCCAGCAGGTTGAGTGTGGGTGCGGTGATGCCAGCGTCGTTGACCTGCAGCACGAAGCCCGAACCGAAGCCACTGACTGCGCCACTATCGGCCGTCACACTTAGATTGCCACCCGAGGTGCCCAGCGTGAATGTGCCCAGATTGGCCGCGCCGCTGACGGTGGTGCTGGAGAGCGCAGCCAGGGAGCCTTGTAGCGTCAACGCCGTCAGCGTCGGGTTGCCGACAAACTGGATGTGTGCATCTGCGGCCAGGTACTGCAGTGTCAGTTGCGGCGAGCTGATGCGCAGCGGAGACGCCAGAGAGCCGGTCTGGGCACTGCCGTAGTTGCTGCTGATGTACACCGATGGCGCGGTGATGGAGCCGCCCGCGGCCTGCTCAAACCCATTGCTGGAGTTGAGGTTGATGACCGAAGGTGCGCTCAACGTGCCCACGCGCAAGGGCTGGCTTGCATAGTTCAGCAGGTAGATGGAACTGCTGGATGACGTGGCGTCCACCCGCGTGGCTGCGTTCACGTATTCGCCGGAAATACTGCCGCCGGTTGCAGACAGGTTGACGGTCCCACCCGTCACATTGCCGCTGCTGATGGAGCCCGCGGTTGTATGCAGGCTCACGTTGCCGGTGCTGCTGTAGTCCCCGCCGTAGATGCTGGTTGCAGCAGTCACCGCAATGGCGCCGCTGCCTGCGCTGACGTTGGCCCCGCTCACATAGCCGGTTTGCGATTCCAGGCTGACGGCACCACCGCCCGAACTGATGGCGCTTGAATAGCTCTCGTTGCCCGAGGTCTTGATGTCCACTGCGCCGCCAGCCGTACTGATGGTCCCCGAGCCCGTGACTCCCACGGCGCGCAGCGTCACCGCGCCACCATTGGTGGTGATGCCCTGGTTCAGATAGATCTGGCCGCCACCCGCAGCATTGAAGCTGGTGCCGCCTGCGGTGGCGCTGAGGCCGGCGCCGGCCGTGGTGAGGGCTACGGCGCTGTTGAAATAGATGTCGCGCTCGGCTTGCAGGGTGACATTGCCCTTGACGCTGTTGAGCGTGGTGGGCGAGATGGTGACCACATTGCCGGAAAAGTCGGAGAACTGGTCCACCACCGAAGTCAATATGCCGCCCGTGCTGGAAACCAGAATATCCAGCGGGTCCAGCAACAGATTGCCACTCAGGCCTGCCGCCGCGCCCAGGTCGGCCGATCCGGCAAAGGACAGGTTCTGCTTGCCCGACACTTCCGCATTGCCGCCTTTGCCGTCGCCCGCGCCACGGGCAGAGAGGCTGCCCAGATAGCGCGTGTTCCCGTCGGCCCACACCACCACCTTGCCGCCATTGCCATTTTGCGTAGCGTCGGCCCGCAGGCTGGCATCGGCGTCTACATAGACCCGCTCAGCGTTCTGGATGGCTGCGTTCCTACCCTGGAAGTCGCCCCCCACCAGTACTTCGCCACCGCCACGCGCACCGGAAGCGTCAACGCGGGCGCCCGCATCCAGCGCCACGCGGTTGCCCAGTATCTGGATGCTGCCGCCTTTGCCATCGGCACCGACCGCCGATACGGAGCCAGCCACATGGGTGGTTCCGCCAGTGGTCTCAAAACGGATGCTGCCCCCGGCCAGACCATCTGCCGTGGTGATGCTGCCGCTGTCCAGGTTAAGCGCATTGCTGGCCACCAAGCGGATGCTGCCGTCCGCATCCTGCTCCATGCGGTTGGCGCGGATTTCACCGCTATGACGCAAGGTGCCGGCAAAGACCGATACCGCGCCGTTTTCCGCCAGCAGCTTGCCCAGATTCAACACTGCGTCGGTAGGCGCCTGGATCTCGAAGGTCACGCCTTCAAAGTCCAGGCTGGATATTTCCAGCTTGCGCCCTGCGGCTAGCAGGATCTGCCCGTCAGGCGCCTGAATGATGCCGGTGTTCTGGATGTCGGGCGCAATCAGGGCCACGCGCCCGCCAGGGCCGGCCGTGATCACCCCGTCGTTGCGAATGGCACCCGCACCCGAAGTAGCCATGAAGCGCAACTTGCCAGCCAGGAAATCACCATCCGCCATGTCCAGCGTGGAGGCTATAAAGCTGCTGGCATCGATGCGGGCACCGGAGCCCACCACAATGCCGTTGGGATTGATCAGAAAGATGCGGCCATTGCTCTGTAGCGAACCCAGCAGCTGGGAGCTGTCCACCCCCACCACGCGGTTGAGCATGGAGCTCGATGAACTGGGCAAAGCGATGCGAACCTGGTTGCCCGAACCGATGGAGAACTGCTGCCAGTTGACGATGGAGCCAGCAGTGGCCTGGATTTGAAGACTATTGGGATTGGTCTGGCTGATGCCAACCTGCCCATTGACCACGGTGGCGCCTTGCGGCAGCGCACCCGCTGCCCAGGCGGAGGAGCCAAACCCCAAATAAATGGCCAAGGCGAGGGCAGACAGCTGCCAACGCGTGTGCATATTCGTCGAACGCATGGAATGCGCCTCCCAGAACACCGCGCCTCTAGCCTATGCTGCACACCTATAGGGCGCGAACTTTTTGACCTCCCAGTTTTTTCGCGATTATTGCGCCGCGCCAAAAAAATTGCACGGCCTTTTGCAACGAACTCAGACCGTTCGGCTCATCCACCAGCCCTCCACGCTGTAGATCACCAGCGCGGTCCAGATCAGCAGGAAGCCGACAAAGCGCGCACTCTGGAACGGCTCATGGAACAGCCATACCCCCAGCGCAAACTGCAGGCTGGGCGCAATGTATTGCAGGATGCCCATGGTGGTCAGTGTGATGCGCCGCGCGCCTGCAGCGAACAGCAGCAAGGGAGTGGCCGTCAACGGGCCGCCCAGCACCAACCACGCCAGGGTAGGCACGTCGCCCTGGACAAAGGCGCTCTGCCCCTGCCAGGTCAGGTAGGCCAGCACGCAGACGGCAAACGGCGCCAGCAGCAGGGTCTCCAGCGTCAACCCCTCCAGCGCGCCCAATGCGCCCACCTTGCGCAGCAAGCCGTAGACACCGAAGCTCAAGGCCAGCACCAGTGCGGTATAGGGCGGATGCCCGGCCTGTATGGCCAGCCACAGCACGCCCGCGGTCGCCACTACCACCGCCAGCCACTGGCCGCGTCGTGGCCGCTCGTGCAGCACGAAAAAGCCGATCGCCACATTCACCAGCGGCAGGATGAAGTAACCCAGGCTGGCATCCAGCACATGGCGGTTCTGCACGGCCCACACGTAGGTCAGCCAGTTGACCGTCAGCAGCGCCGCAGACAGGGCAAACGCTCCCAGCACGCGCGGCTGGCTGGTCACCTGGCGCAACCAGGCCCAGCGCCGCATCACCAGCAGCACACACAGCAGGAACACCAGCGACCACACGGTGCGGTGCATCACCACCTCCAGCGCACCCACGCCGCCCAGCATGTGAAAGTACAGCGGAAACAGGCCCCACGCAATGTAGGCACTGGAGGCAAAAAGAACGCCCGGGTTCATGAAGTCAATCCAATCACTGTGGCAAATAAAAAAAGGCGCGCCGAGGCGCGCCTTGAGGGAGCCGGCAAAAATTACTTGCTGACCACGCGTACCATTTCCAGGCACTTGTTGGAATAGCCCCACTCATTGTCGTACCAGCTCACCAGCTTGACGAAGGTGCCGTCCAAAGCGATGGAGGCATCGGCATCGAACACGCTGGTGCAAGTTTCACCGCGGAAGTCGGTGGCAACGACCTTGTCCTCGGTGTAACCCAGCACGCCCTTCAAGGCGCCCTGGCTTTGGGCCTTCATCTCGGCGCAGATCTCGGCCAGCGTGGCAGGGCTGTTGAGTTCACAAGTCAGGTCCACCACGGACACATCGCTGGTGGGCACGCGGAAGGACATGCCGGTGAGCTTCTTGTTCAGCTCGGGAATCACCACGCCCACCGCCTTGGCAGCACCCGTGCTGGAAGGAATGATGTTTTCCAGAATGCCACGGCCGCCACGCCAGTCCTTGTTGGAAGGACCGTCCACAGTCTTCTGTGTGGCGGTGGCAGCGTGCACGGTGGTCATCAGGCCGCGCTTGATGCCCCACTTGTCATGCACCACCTTGGCCAGAGGAGCCAGGCAGTTGGTGGTGCAGGAAGCGTTGGAGATGATGGCCTCGCCCTTGTAGCTGGTGTGGTTCACACCGTAGACGAACATGGGTGTGTCGTCCTTGCTGGGGGCGGAGAAGATGACCTTCTTGGCGCCCGCTGCCAGGTGCTTCTCGCCGCCGGCCTTGTCCAGGAAGATGCCGGTGGATTCGATGACGATGTCGGCACCGACTTCGTTCCACTTCAGGTTGGCCGGGTCTTTTTCCTGGGTCAGGCGGATCTTCTTGCCGTTGACGATCAGGGTGTTGCCATCGACAGCCACGCTGCCCTTGAAGCGGCCGTGCACGCTGTCGTACTGCAGCATGTAAGCCAGGTAATGGGGTTCGAGCAGGTCGTTGATGGCCACCACTTCGATGTCGCTGAAGTTCTGCAATGCAGAGCGCAGCACATTGCGACCGATGCGACCGAAACCGTTGATACCAATCTTGATAGTCATTTGCTTCTCTCTCTTCCGTTAAAAATAAACTGCCGAAAAATCGCTTGTCTTACTTGCGCTGCAACACGGCCTGCACCGTGTCTGCCACATTCTGCTCGGTAAAGCCGAAGTGCTTGAACAGCACCGGCGCAGGAGCGGATTCACCAAAGGTGTCAATGCCGACCACGGCCGACACGCCGTACTTCCACCAGCCATCGGTGGAGCCCATTTCCACGGCCACGCGCGGCAGGCCCGCAGGCAGCACGGCGCTCTTGTATTCGGCGCTCTGGCGGTCGAAGGTGGTGTTGCTGGGCATGGACACCACGCGCACGGCAATCTTGCGCTCGGCCAGCACCTGCTGGGCCTTGAGCGCCAGTTGCACCTCGGAGCCGGTGGCGATGATGACGGCTTGCGCCTTCTTCTTCAGGCCGGAATCGGCGGGCTCAGACAGGACGTAGGCACCCTTGCTGATGGCATCCAGGCCGCTGGCATCGGGGGCCGATTCGGAGTCACCCTTGGTCGCGTAGCTGATGTTCTGGCGCGACAGCAGCAGTGCAGTGGGCTTGCTCTCGTTCTGCAGCGCCACGGTCCAGGCCACGGCGGTTTCTGCCGTGTCGCCCGGACGCCATACGTCCAGATTGGGGATCAGGCGCAACGATGCAGCATGCTCAATGGACTGGTGGGTGGGGCCGTCTTCGCCCAGACCGATGGAGTCATGGGTGAACACATGCACCACGCGAATCTTCATGAGTGCGGCCATGCGGATGGCATTGCGGCTGTAGTCGCTGAAGGTCAGGAAGGTGCCACCATAGGGAATGAAACCACCGTGCAGCGCAATGCCGTTCATGATGGCTGCCATGCCGAACTCGCGCACACCGTAGTTGATGTGGCGTCCGCCGACCAGATTGCCATTGGCATCGGGCGTCTGCACCACGTCACCGTGGGACGTGAAGCGCAGGTTGGGCGTGCTCTTGGTGTTGGTGAGGTTGGAGCCGGTCAGGTCGGCAGAGCCGCCCAGCAGTTCGGGAATGGCTGCGGTAAAGGATTCCAGCGCCAGTTGCGACGCCTTGCGGCTGGCCACGGTTTCGGCCTTGTTGTGGGCGCCGATGATGGTGTCCACCGCAGTCTGCACGAAGTTCTTGGGCAGTTCGCCCTTGGAGCGGCGTACCAGTTCCTTGGCCAATGCGGGGAAGGCGGCCTTGTAGGCGTTGAACTTGTCGGTCCATTCCTTTTGCGCGGCAGCTCCAGCCTTCTTGGCGTCCCAGTCGGCGTACACGGTCTTGGGGATGACAAAGGGTGGGTATTCCCAGCCAATGGCTTCGCGGGTGAGCTTGATTTCTTCAGCGCCCAGAGGTTCGCCATGGGCCTTGGAAGTGTTGGCGCGGTTGGGGCTGCCTTTGCCGATGCTGGTACGGCAGATGATCAGCGTGGGGCGCTCGGTGGACTTCTTGGCCTCGGTGATGGTCTTGGACACCAGCTCGGCGTCGTGGCCGTTGATGGGACCCAGCACGTTCCAGCCGTAGCCGACAAAGCGCAGCGCAGTGTTGTCGCTGAACCAGGGTGCGACCTGGCCGTCGATGGAGATGCCGTTGTCGTCGTACAGGGCGATCAGCTTGTTGAGCTTCCAGGCGCCGGCCAGTGAGGCGGCTTCGTGGCTGATGCCTTCCATCAGGCAGCCGTCACCCATGAACACATAGGTGTTGTGGTCCACCACGGTGTGGCCTTCGCGGTTGAATTCCTTGGCCAGCAGTTTTTCTGCGAGTGCCATGCCGACGGCATTGGTCAGGCCCTGGCCCAGGGGGCCGGTGGTGGTTTCCACGCCGGGCGTGATGCCGAACTCGGGGTGACCAGCGGTCTTGCTGTGCAGCTGGCGGAAGTTCTTGAGCTCTTCCATGGGCAGCTTGTAACCGGTGAGGTGCAACAGCGCATAGATCAGCATGGAGCCGTGGCCGTTGGAGAGCACAAAGCGGTCACGGTTGATCCAATGGGGATTGGCCGGGTTGTGGCGCAGGTGTTCGCCCCAGAGGGCAACGGCCATATCGGCCATGCCCATGGGGGCGCCGGGGTGACCCGAATTGGCTTGTTGAACTGCGTCCATGGCAAGAGCGCGGATTGCGCTTGCCATCTGTTGGGTATTGGCCATTGTTGGCGGCTCCGGTAAAGGGATGGGCTGTGGGAGAACTCCGCATTTTACCGGTGCCACTGTGTAGTCCTTTAATGCAGCGCAACCCGGGGCTACTTGCCCGCGCTATGCTTGCCCCATGAGCCTGCTTTTCTCCCCCCTGACACTGCCCTCGCCGCGCGGCGGCATCACCCTTCCCAACCGCATTGTGATAGCGCCCATGTGCCAATACTCGGCCGTGAATGGCGAGGCTACGGACTGGCATTTGATGCACTGGGGCAATCTGCTCAACGGTGGCGCTGCCATGCTCACCATCGAAGCCACTGCTGTGCTGCCCGAAGGGCGTATCACACCTGCTTGCCTGGGTTTGTGGGATGAGCGTACCGAGGCCAAGCTGTCCGACACTTTGCAACGCGCGCGCAAGCTGGCGCCTCACACCGCCGTGTGCATCCAGCTGGCGCACGCCGGGCGCAAGGCCTCCAGCGCCCTGCCCTGGCACGGAGGGCAATTGCTCAGCGCAGAGGCTGGAGGCTGGAAGCCTTTTGGGCCTTCGGCCATCGCGCAACTGCCGTCAGAAGCGCCGCCCCAGGAAATGGGCGAGGCCGATCTGGCGCGGGTGCGGGATGCCTTTGTCACCGCCGCCCGCCGCGCCGACAAGATGGGCATAGACGCCATCGAGCTGCATGGTGCACACGGCTATCTGCTGCACGAGTTCCTGTCCCCGCTGTCCAACGCGCGCACCGATGCCTACGGCGGCAGCCTGGAGAACCGCATGCGCTATCCACTGGAAGTGTTCGCCGCCGTGCGTGAAGTGTTCAAGGGTGTGCTGGGCATACGCGTTTCCGCATCCGACTGGGTGGAAGGTGGACTCGATGCCGATCAGGTTGCCGAGTTTTCAAAGCGGCTCAAGGCGTTGGGCTGCGACTTCATCCACGTGTCCAGCGGAGGCCTCTCGCCGCAGCAGAAGATTGCCATCGGCCCCGGCTACCAAGTGCCCTTTGCCCGGCAGATCCGCGCGGCAAGCAGCATGGTCACCACCGCCGTGGGGCTGATCACCGACGCCCACCAGGCCGAGGCGATTCTGCAAGCCGGGGATGCCGACCTCATTGCCCTGGCGCGTGCCTTTCTGTACCAGCCACGCTGGGGCTGGCAGGCCGCCGCGGCCCTGGGTGACGCGGTACAGGCCAACCCGGTGTACTGGCGCTGCCTGCCACGCGAGGCGCAACAGGTCTTTGGCAAGGTTTCGATAGGCGCACGCTGAGGCGCGGTACCGCCATGCAAGGCCTGCACCTTACCGCGGACCTCCGCCAGTGTGGCTGTGATGCGGCCCTTCTGACCGATGCGATACGCCTGGGCGCGCATTGCGTGCAGGCGGTGGACGACGCGGGCCTGCAGGCCGTGGCCCAGCTGTTTCACACCTTCCCCGCAACCGCCCAGGGCCCGGGTGGCGTCACCGCCACCGTGCTGCTGGCAGAGTCGCACCTGTGCGTACACACCTGGCCGGAAACGGGCGCGGTGACGCTGGACGTATATGTGTGCAACTTCGGTGGTGACCACTCTGCCAAGGCGCACGCCTTGCTGAATACCTTGCTCGCCCTGTTTCAGCCGGCGCACTACCAGCAAAAGGAATTGCTGCGCGGGCTGGTGTGAACAAGTTGTCGGAATCACCCCAGACCAACGGGCATTCACCTAAGTGCACTGCATCAGCAAGGTTGACTTGTTGGACGCATGGATGGCAATCAGGCGGCCATTGGGATAGATATTGAAGTTGTAGCTTTCATTGCCATCGGCAAGCACAAAACTGACGTGGAAATCCGAAATGGACACTTCAGTGGTGAATTGGCCATCTACCAGCACGATCTTGCGATCCCGGTCCACATCGATGAGAAAGTGAAAGACCTTGTTTCCGCCGTTGAACGTGGTGCAGTCCAGTCGACCGTTTTCCGCAACGGCGCTCCCAGCAGTCAGAAAAATAACCAAAGTCAAAAAGAACTTCTTCACAGCGGCTCCGCATGGTAGTCATGCGAATGATATGCACAGACCATGCCGATGGGGCCCCTCGCGCACATAAAAAAAGCGCCCCTTGAAGAGGCGCCTTGATGGCCAAGGTCTTCTAAAGGACTATTCGGCGAAGACCTGTTGTTCCAATACTTGGTTTTGCTTCAAACCGCCGTGGCTGCCGCCCACGTTCACAACGATGTCACCTGTACGCTGTGCTTCAGACAGCTCCTTCATTATTTGGCTGCGGGACTTGCCAATTGGGGCTTCCTGTGTAGCGAACTGTGTTGGGTACAGCTGGACTAGCTTCACGCCAGATTTTTCACCGCCAACATTGGCGACAATATTGCCTGTGCGTTGTGCGTCAGCGAGTTCCTTCAGCACTTGCGCTCGGGTTTTGCCGGCTGCGGAAATTGTCGAAGCACCCGAGCCCATAACCTCACCGTATGGGTCGGGGCCGGTACCTGCAGATGCATGTCCAGCAGCCAAAGCAGAAAGAGCCAAAACGATTGCGCTTGCGTAAGAGGTTTTCATGATTTCATTCCTTAAAAGTTGATGATTCCGCAAACTGCGGCAATACGCCTTGTTTGCGGTACCGATGGGGCGGAATTGCATTCGTCTCGTCGATGGGATGAACTTTAGTATTTCCAAATACAAAGATAAATCATCAAAACAGAACAAGCATGTTTCGCTTATCGCAACAATACGCCTCTTGAAATTTGCGACTCAGTCACGCATCCGTGTGGACCCGGCGCGGTGTCCTGCGGCAAAGGCCTCTTCAAACACCGAATAGCCCGCCCAGTCGCTATGGGCAAAGTGAATGCGCCCGGTAGTTGGCGGCAGATAGCCCACCCGGCCTTGCGCGTCTGGCGTGGGGATGGCCATGGCGTGGCCGTAGCGGGTGATGTCCATGCGCGTCGCCTTGGAGGGCAGGTCCGGATGCGCAGGTGTCAGTTCACTGATGATGGCTTCACGCCAGACGCTCCAGGGCTGCTGCAGCAACTGCCTGCGCCCCCGCAGCGGCCCGCCCGGCACGTCGCCCAAGGCGCGGTAGTAGGTCAGCACCGTAGCGCCCGGAACCGGCAGCAGGCTCTGATGCATGGCGTCTACATAGCCCAGGCCGGGCGTGGTCTGCGCGTCGCCGTACAGCACGTTGTCCCAGCTGGGTGCCGGGCCGGGCCTGTCCTGCAGGGGCCGGTCGATATGGATGTTGGCCACCAGCCAGGGCGCGTGCTGGGTGCGCGCGGCCGTCTCGTGCACAAAGTCCGGCGCGTCCTGCAGCACGCGCGCTGCGATGAAGAGGGGCAGCGCCACGATGACGCGGTCCGCCTGCCAGCGCTCCACGGTGTGGGTGCGGGTGTTGAAGCTGTCCACCTCCACCTGGTGTTTGTCTTGCGCAATGCGCAGCACCACCTGCCCGGTGTGCAACCGCTCGCCCAGCGGTACAGCCATGCGCCGCGTCAGCCAGGCGTTGCCCTCGGGCCAGGTGAGCAGGCCGTCGTGTTCCGGGTGTTCGGCGCCCGGCGCCTGAAAGCCATGGCGGCTAGCGAAGTAATGGATGCCGGCCCAGGCCGACACGGTGGACAGCCCTGCGCCATAGTCGTCCCGGCAACAGTAGTCCAGGTACCAGCGCAGATGCGCATCGGTCAGCCCCTGCTGACCCAGATAGGTCTCAAAGGTGATGGAGGCCAGCCGCTGCTTGAAGGCGCTGTGCGGGGAGTGCGAAGCGGGAATGCTCCAACGCACTGCGCGGCGGGCTTCGTCCACCAGCGCCGCAAACCGCCGGTACTGCGCCAGCGTATCGCCCCCCACGCCCCGCGCAGGCAGCAGGCCGTCCTGCCAGGCACCGTGGAAGTACAAGCGCTCCTGCGGGCTGTGGCACAAGTGGCGCTCGTCGTATTCCCAGCGCCCTGCAACCCGTCTGCGCAGGCCCAGTTCCTGCAGCAGATTCTGCAAGTCGGGCGCGTCATCGCCGGGAATGGGCAGGTAGTGCGCGCCCAATGGGCAGGCTATTCCCCCAACACTTCCGCCACGTGCATTGCCACCCGCTTCGTCTTCCAGCTCCAGCAAGGCAAAGTCCTCCACCCCCTGCAGGCCCAAGGCGCGCGCCGCGGCCAGACCGGCCACACCGCCACCGGCAATGACAACGCGTGCCCTGCGCACCACCGCAGGAGCAGGCCAGGAGGTGGTGTCGCGCAACGAGTGGCCGCGTTCATGGTTGATGCCCGTGAAGCCACCTTGCAGCGGCTCCCGGGCGCTGCAACCGGCCAAGGCCGCCAGCGTGCCCGCAGCACCGTGCAAAAACTGGCGGCGGTTCGGTATGGGCTGCTTCATTGCGAACCCAAATGAGCGGCATCCACGGTGCAATGCGCGATGACCACACGGCTCAGCCAGTCCATGACCACGCGCACCCGGGCCGACTGGTTGCGCCGGCTGGCATACACCAGTGACAGCGGCAGGGGCCGCGCCTCGAACGCGGGCAGCACCATGATGAGCTCCCCGCTAGCGATCCAGCGGCGCAGGCCCACATAGGGCGCCTGGATGAGCCCCAAACCCGCCAGACAGGCCGACTGGTAGGCGCCAGCGTTGTTGACCGTGACCTGACCCGGCATTGGCAGCGCGCGGTCCTCGTCGCCCTGCAAGTATTCAAATCCTGTGGGTTTGCTCCCCAGCACCGCCGCGTAATGCACCAGCTGGTGCGCGGCCAGATCGGCCAGCGTATGAGGCAGCCCATGGCGCGCCACATAGTCCGCGCTCACGCAGTTGACCAGCCGCATGTCACACAGCGGCTTGGCAATCAGGCCGGGCTCCACCACCTTGCCGGCCCGCAGCACGCAATCAAAGCCTTCACGCACCAGGTCCACGCGGCGTTCGGTGCTGCTGACCTCCACTTCCAGCAGGGGATAGGTTTGCAACAGCTCGGGCAGGCGCGGCAGCACGGCGTCCTGCGCCATCACCGTGCTCATGTCGATGCGCACGCGCCCTTTGAGCAGCGCGGCATCTTTTTGCTGGAACATGGTCTGCAACTCATCCATGTCGGCCAAAGCGTCAACGCAGCGCTCATAGAAGGCTTGCCCGTCCTGCGTCAGCAACACCTTGCGCGTGGTGCGGTGGAGCAGCCGTGCGCCCAGCTGGTTTTCCAGTTGCTGCACCGAAGTCGAGACCGTGGCCTTGGGCAGCCCGAGGTTGTCTGCCGCCTGCGTAAAGCTGGAAAGCTCGGCCACGCGCGAAAAGATGCGCATGTGTTCCAGAAAGTTCATTGTTTTATTTTATTGAACAAAGCAATCAACTTTCAACCATTTATTCATTTCGCGCCGATCAATAGACTGCACTTCATCCCATCCACATTGCATGAAAGGCAAACCCCATGAGCACCACCACCAACCCCATCGCCATCGTTACCGGCGGCAGCCGCGGTCTGGGCAGGAGCACTGCGCTGCATCTGGCCGGCCAAGGTTTTGACGTCATCCTGACCTACCAGACCCAGGCCACACAGGCACAAGCCGTGGTTGCAGAAATCGAAGCCTCCGGGCGCAAAGCCTTGGCCTTGCCGCTCGACGTGGCCGACAGCAGCCGCTTCAGCGCGTTTGCCCAGAGCGTGCGCGAAGCCCTGCGCAGCCGCTGGAACACCGAGCACTTCCAGGTCCTGGTCAACAACGCCGGCACCGGCGTGCATGCCTCGCTGATGGACACCACCGAGGCCCAGTTTGATGCGCTGGTCAACGTGCATTTGAAAGGCGTCTTCTTCCTGACGCAAAAGCTGTTGCCGCTGATGGCAGACGGCGGGCGCATTGTCAACCTGTCGTCCGGGCTGGCGCGCTTTGCCTTGCCCGGCTACGCAGCCTACGCGTCCATGAAGGGCGCCATCGAGACGCTCACCCGCTACATGGCCAAGGAGCTGGGCCCACGCGGCATTGCGGTCAACGTGGTGGCGCCGGGCGCCATTGCCACCGATTTCGGCGGCGGCGCGGTGCGCGACAACGCTCAGCTCAACGCCTTCGTGGCGTCGCAAACTGCCTTGGGCCGCGTGGGTGAGGCCGACGATATTGGCGCCATGATTGCCTCGCTGTGCAGCCCGGCCAACCGCTGGGTCAACGCCCAGCGCATTGAGGTGTCTGGCGGCATGTTCGTCTGAGCCCGGCCTTCAGTGGGCGACACGGCCCCACTCCTCTTCATAGGTGGTGACCAGCACCTGGTTGGACAGGCGGTTGATCTCGGTGGGCACGCGGTCCATGTCCTGCGGAAAGTCGAACAGCAACGGCAGGCTTTGCAGGTTCAGAAAGCGCAGGCCCGCCGGCAATGCAGTAGGCAGCCGGTAGGGCCTGCGGCTGGCAATCACAAAGCCCCACTCGCCAAAGCTGGGCACGTGCGCATGGTAGGGCGTGGCGGTCAGCCCCACGGACTCCACCGTGTGCACCACCGTCCAGAAACTCTTGCGTGCTACCAGCGGCGAGGTGGTCTGGATCACGGCGTAGCCGCTGGCCGACAGATGCTTGTCCAGCAGCGCATAAAAGGAGTTGGTGAACAGCTTGCCGATGGAGAAGTTGGTGGGGTCGGGGAAGTCCACCACGATTACGTCAAACACGTCACTGGCGTTTTCCAGATAGCCAAAGGCATCGGTATTGACCACCTTGAGCTTGGGCGAAGAAAGCGCATGCGCGTTGAGCGCCGTCAGCATGGGCTCACGGGTGAAGAGATCGGTCATGGCCGGGTCCAGCTCCACCAGCGTGACACTTACCACGCCGGGGTACTTGAGGATTTCGCGCGCGGCCATGCCGTCACCGCCGCCCAGGATGGCAACCTTTTTGGGCGCGCCACCTTGCGCAAACGCTGCCATGACCGGATGCACCAGGGCCTCGTGGTAACGGTATTCGTCGCGCTGGGCAAACTGCAGATTGCCGTTCAAAAACAAACGCAATCCCAGGCGCCCCTCACCCGGCGCGTTGGTCACCACGATGCGCTGGTAGGGCGTGGTCAGCGCGATCACCGCGTGGTCCTGGTAGAGCTTGTCCTCGGCCCAGGTGGTGATGTGGTCGGCCCAGGCAAACACCGCAAGCAGCACCGCCAGGGTGGCCACACACGTCAACGCATGCGCGGACAGATGCCGCAACTCATGGCGGAACAGCCACAGGGCCCAGAGCGCTACCAACGCATTCATCAGCCCGAACAGCAGGCCGGTGCGCGCCAGCCCCAGATGCGGAACCAGCAGCAAGGGGAACGCAATGGACACCGCCAGCGCGCCCAGGTAGTCAAAGGTCAGCACCTGGGAGACCAGGTCCTTGAGCGCCACGTTCTTCTTGAGCATGCGCATCACCAGCGGGATCTCCAGCCCCACCAGAATGCCCACCAGCACCACCATGGCATACAACACGAAGCGAAAGGAATTGGGCAGCGCCGCATGCGCCACGAACAGCAGCACCGGCAGCAGGCCCCCGGCCAGTGCCACCAGCAGCTCAATACGCAGAAAGTGGGCGCTGAGCTGGCGCTCCAGAAAGCGCGAGAGATACGAGCCCACGCCCATGGCAAACAGGTAAGCGCCAATCACCGTGGAGAATTGCAGGACAGAGTCGCCCAGCAAATACGACGCCAGCGCGCCCGCCGCCAGCTCGTACACCAGCCCGCAGGCAGAGACGACGAAGACGGAGGTCAGCAGCGCCAGCTCGACCGGGCTGGGGCCCGGTTTGGAAGCATGCAGGCTCAATGGATGGCGGCAGCGACGATGATGCAGATGCCCAGCGACATGGCTGCCACGACCAAGGCTAGCGCCTGGTTCTGCTTTTCCACAATCTCTTCCCACAGGTTGTAGGGCGTGATCTTGTCGATGATGACAAAGCTGATCCAGAAGATCAGCACACCCATCAATGCAAATACGATGGAGCCCAGCAGGACCCCGGGTTTCATCCATTCCATGATGCGTCCTCGGTGGTTGGTGTTTGTTTGGGAAGCGAACACAAAGCCGCAGTGTCCCTCATTTTCGGCGCCTGGTTGCGCCCGTAGCCGCTTCCACATTGCGGGATTGTTGTAAACGAAGGTAAAAACGGCGCCCACCCTGGGCGTCCTCCCCTCGAGCGACAATAGCATGCTGCTCTGGCCGCCCGATCGGTGGCGCCCATTTGGCCTAGACTCGCGACTATCTTGAAATTCCTCACTTCGTTTTGCTGCGCCAGTGTGCTGCTTGCAGCCGCACTGGCAACTCCTGGCACGCAGGCTGCCACCCCGCTGGACCTCCCTAGTCTGGACGCAATGGTGGATTACCGCCCCAAGATTCCGCTGCGCGTGTACACCAGCGACGGCGTGCTGATTGGCGAGTTCGGCCAGGAGCGGCGCGAGTTCGTGGCGATCAAGGACATCCCGCTGATCCAGAAGCAGGCCTTGCTGGCCATTGAAGACTCGCGCTTTTACGAACACGGCGGCGTGGACTTCAAGGGCGTGGCGCGCGCATTGATCGCGGACCTGACTGGCGGCATGAAGCAAGGTGCCTCCACCATCACCATGCAGGTGGCGCGTGACTTCTACCTCACCAAGGAGAAGGTGCTCTCGCGCAAGCTCACCGAAGTGATGCTGGCCTACAAGATAGAGCGCACGCTCACCAAGGACCAGATCCTGGAGCTCTACATGAACCAGGTCTATCTGGGCCAGCGCGCCTACGGCTTCAGCAGCGCAGCGCGGATCTACTTCGGCAAGTCGCTCAAGGACGTCACCATTGCACAGGCCGCGATGCTGGCCGGCCTGCCGCAGGCACCCAGCACGGTCAACCCCGTGGTCAACCCCAAGCGCGCACAGGCGCGCCAGCAGCTGGTGCTCAAGCGTATGCGCGAGCTGGGCTATATCAATGACGCGCAGCTCAAACAGGCCATGGCCGAAGACCTGCACGTGCGCATGGATGGTCAGAGCTACAACAGCCATGCGCAGTACGTGGCCGAGATGGTGCGCCAGAGCATGGCGGCCCAGTTCAAGGACGACACCTACACGCGTGGCATCAGCGTCACCACCACACTCATCAGCACCGAGCAGGATGCGGCCTACGATGCGGTGCGTCGCAATGTGCTGGCATATGACCAGCGTCATGGTTACCGCGGAGCAGAAGGCTTTGTGGAGCTGCCTGCCAACGCGACCGAACGCCAAAAGGTCATAGAAAATGCACTGCAGCAGCACCCGGCCAGCGACCGCATGCTGTCGGCCGTGGCCCTGACGGTCACACCCAAGAGCGTGCGCGCTGCGCTGCCCAATGGCGACCAGATCGACGTCAATGGTGATGGCGTACGCTGGGCCGCAGCAGCCCTGGCTCCCAAGGCACCAGCCGCGCTCAAGCTCAAGGCCGGCTCCATCATCCGCGTGGTGCAGGACGCCAAGGGCCGCTGGAGCATCACGCAGTTGCCCAATGTGGGTAGCGCCTTTGTGTCCCTCAACAACCAGACCGGCGCCTACCGCGCGCTGGTGGGTGGCTTTGATTTCAACGCCAGCCAGTTCAACCACGCCACCCAGGCCTGGCGCCAGCCCGGCTCGTCCATCAAGCCCTTCATCTATTCAGCTGCCTTGGAGAAGGGCTACTCGCCCGCCACGCAGGTGAACGACGCGCCCCTCACGCTCACGCCCGCAGAAACCGGCAGCCAGCCCTGGTCTCCGCAGAACGATGACGATGTGTACGAAGGCGCCATCACGCTACGCCATGCGCTGGCCATGTCAAAGAACGTGGCCGCGGTGCGGCTGCTGCGCGCCATCACGCCGCAGTACGCCCACGACTTCCTGCCGCGCTTTGGCTTTGACGGCACCAAGCAGCCCGTCAACTACACACTGGCACTTGGCACCGGCTCGGTCACGCCGCTGCAGATGGCAGGCGCCTACTCGGTGTTTGCCAATGGTGGCCTCCAGATCAATCCGTATCTGATCCAGAAAGTGACCGATGCGCGTGGCGCCGTGCTATTCGAGGCCAAGCCCGTGGCCGTGGCGCAGGAGAGCGACCGCGTGCTGGATGCTCGCAATGCCTTCGTCACCACCAGCATGCTGCACGAGGTGACCGTGAGCGGCACCGCAGCCGCTGCACAGAAGCTGGGCCGCCCGGACCTGGCCGGTAAGACCGGCACCAGCAGCGACGCGGTGGACGGATGGTTTGCCGGTTACAGCGGCAATGTGACCGCAGTGGCCTGGATGGGCTATGACGACCCGCAATCATTGGGGGGCCGCGAATTCGGCGCCACGCTGGCGCTGCCCATCTGGATGGATTACATGGGCGTCGCGCTCAAGGGCAAACCGCCCACCCAGATGCCCCAACCCACAGGCGTGTCACAGGTGCAGGGCGACTGGGTGTACGACGAATTCCAGGGCAACACAGCAGCCAAGCCGATTGACCTGGATCTGCTGGAACGGTTGAAGGATCTGTTCGGGGGCAAGTAGGTCAACGGCCCGCTTCCGTGCTTCTGGTGTTTTGCGAAGTCACCAGATAAATGCTGGGCAAGATCATGGCGGCACCTGCGAAGTGAAACCACGACGGCGCCTCACCCAACAGAACCCAGGCAATGGCTGCGGCATACACGGGTGACAGATACATCACCAGACCGGCTTGGGCCGGGCCCAGCTTCTGGATCAGAAACGCATAGGATTTGTAGGCAACGAAGCCGGGAATTACACCCGCCACCGCTGCCAGCAAAAGCCCGCGCCGCGTAAGGAGCACCTGCCCCGCGTGCAGGGCCTCGATTACGGTGCATGGCAGCAGGATCAGCACACCTGCACATGTCACGGCGCACAAGCGCGTCGAGGTATCCAAGGCGCTTGGCCAGCGCTGCGTCAACAAGGTGTAGGCGACCCAGGCCGTGGCGGCAACCACAACCCACACGTCTCCCACGACAAGCCGCGTGGCGGACAAGTTCCCAAGGTGACCCTTGGAAATCACAAACAGGACACCGAACAGCGCCAGCAACATGCCCACCCAATGGCGCGGCAGCACGGTACCGCCGGATGCTCCGGAGTTGACCGCGGCAATGGCAACCGGTGTGACGGCATAGATCAGGGCAATGTTGGTGGAGCTGGTTGAGAACGCAGCCTCGTAGACGAAGGCGCCACAAATCCACATGCCCAGTCCACCAAGCACCAGCACATGGAGGTACTCGCGCGCGGGCAGGCGCATCAATTGACCGAGCTGCCTCCATGAAAAGGCGCCCATGAGGCACAACGCCACAGACCACCGAATCAGCGCCATCAGGTGGGGCGCAATCTCCCCGCTGGCAGCCTTGGCAAGGATGTAGTTGGAAGAAATGAAGGCAGGCGAAACCCATAACAGGAGCTTCGCCCTGCCTTGCGCAGTGCTGGTCAACCAGGATGCTCCCGCTACCAAGGCAGCTTTACTTCATGCGTTGCACGGTTCTCGGCAATGAAAAGGGAAGGAAGGAACCGCGAGAGGAAGGTGAATTCGTTGTAGCAGTGCTGAAGCAGTGCAATGCCGAACGCATCCGGAATCATCTCCTCGATTTCCTTCGGTGACTTTCCAATGGAAGGTAGATCCTGCCCCATGTAGAAATGGCTACGCAAAGCGCAGCCCCACGGTGTGTCACGGCCGATATGGAGCAAGCGTCCGCCCAACAGTTTCCCGTCGGGCAAGGTCGGTGTATCCCAGGACATACCGGTCCGCCCGCATACCGAGGCACTGATGCGCCCTTCCTGACGTGCCTTTTGGTAGCGATCGGCGTCGAAGAACTCCTCGTTGGGACGGAACTGAATCAGCAGTTTGGCCGATGGCAGTCCGGTGAAGAACTCCTCCACCTTGTGGATGGACCCCACGTGCGTGGACGCGTCGCCCCCAATCCAGTCGCTCGATACATGGTCTACCGGGTGCCACCACACATAGTGCTGGGTGTTGGGACGGGATCTGAACCACCACTCGAACATCTCGCCAGTGCAGCCGTGCAGGTCCGTGCGACAGGCCACGTGCAGCACGCCATCCGCAAGGCGCTCATAGCCCAGTTCCAAAGGCATGGGTGTGGGGTCTAGCAAACGATTGGCTTCTTTCAGTTCCATCTTGTGTCTCCTGTTTTCATTAAGAATATTTTCAATCCGCAGTGCCAATATAGAGGTGGCGCAGACGCGGGTCTTCTCGTATGGATGTGGCATTGCCCGAGAGCGCAAAGGTGCCGTGCTCCATGACATGCACCTCATCTGCCAAATGGAGTGCCCGCTCCACGTCCTGTTCCACGATGAGCATGGTCAGCCCGGCAGCCTTGAGTTCGCCAAGCGCCTGGTAGAGGCGGTCCATCATGACCGGCGCCAGGCCCAGGCTGATCTCATCAAACAGGACGAGCTTGGGCTTGGACATCAAGGAGCGGCCTATGGCCAGCATCTGCTGCTGCCCACCGGACATGGATGTGCCGCCAATGCGCCTGCGCTCCGCCAGTTCTGGGAACAGGGTGTAGATGCGCTCCAGTCGATCGGCCACCTCTGCCTGCGCCACGCCACGGGCTGCCAGCATCAGGTTTTCTTCAACGGTAAGCGGCGCAAATATGCGGCGCCCCTCCATGCACTGCGCCAGGCCAAGCCTTGCAAACTGATGCGGAGCAGAACCTGTGACGTCCTTGCCCTCCACCAGGATGTGCCCCGCACTGGCCTTGATGGCGCCGCTCACCACATTGGCCAAGGTGGTCTTGCCGGCGCCATTGGTTCCCAGAATGGCGATCACCTTGCCGGGTTGCACGACAAGATCGATGCCGTTGAGAACCCGAGCCTGGCCATAGCCCGCATGGATGCCACGCAACTCCAGAATGGGCGCACGCGCTTTGCCGGCCTCGATCCGGGTCGGAGTAACCAGCCCCGCCATGGCGCGTGAAACGGTCGCTTGCCCTGGCTGCGTTGCCTCGGAGCGGACAGTTTCCACCTTCTTTGCCGAGTGCGAAGTGCCCAGGTAAACAGCCGCGACGTCGTCACTATTGAGCACATCCTTGGTACTGCCTTCGGCGATCTTCTTTCCAAAATTGATCACCGCAAGGCGGTCGCAACATTCCCGCACGACACGCAACACGTGTTCGATGATGACAATACCCTGCACCTCTTTGCGCAAGGACTTGATCAGTTCCACAAGCTCCGTGACTTCCGAGTCAATCAGGCCGGCACCAACTTCGTCGAGCAGCAGCAGCTTGGGCTGCAAGGCCAGTGCGCGGGCAACTTCCAGGCGCTTGCGACGCAACAAGGGTAACCCCCGCCCCGTAAGGTGTGCCGCATCGGCAAGGCCTGTGCGCTCCAGAATGGCATCGCATGCGCGGTTTGCCTTGACCCCGGCTTCCCAGGGATGCAATGAATATCTGGCCGCCAACAAATTCTCCCGCACGGTCATGTCGAGAAAGGGGCGAGGGATTTGGTACGTCCGGCCAATCCCGATACGGGCGCGGTCAAACGCTTGCATCTGCGTGATGTCCTGCCCGTCGAACGCAATGCTTCCGGCACTGGGCATCAGGCCGCCACCGAGCAACCCGATCAAGGTGGATTTGCCAGCGCCGTTGGGACCGATGATTCCCATGACCTGGTGTGGATGGACTGCCAAGGAAACGTTGTCGGTTGCAACCACACCGCCAAAGCGCTTGACCAAGCCGTTCGCTTGCAAAAGTGGTGTGCTCATTTCGCCTCCCCCTTGTTTCTGGCTGCAATATCGCGGGCGAGCCCGACCAGACCTTTGGGGGCAAACCGAATAACGACAATCAATATCACGCCGGTAATGGCCAGATGCAATGCGGGATAGTCCGCCAGTACTTCACCCAGGGCGATGACAAAGAATGCGCCGGCAACCGGCCCCAGACGCAAGCCCTGACCGCCAATGATGACGATCGACAGCACGCTGACGGTCCACTGAATGCCAAACATGCCGTAGGGCTCCACGGTTCCCACCTTCAGCCCTTGTAGCGCGCCTGCCATGCCCATCAGGAAACTTGCCAGCACAAAGGCAACCAGCTTGATGCGGAATGCCTTCACGCCAATTTGCGCAGCCGCGTCTTCGTCGTCACGCACCGCCCGCAGGAGGATGGAAAACCGGGATGCCGTCGCGATGGTTATCACCAGCGTGGTGACGGCCATCAAGCCAATGGCAATGCAAAACAGCGCATACAGGCCCGGCGGGTCCTGCGACAAGAAGAGACCGGAGGCTCCACCAAAGCCATCGTAGTTCACCATGAACATGCGCAAGGCTTCCGCCAAGGCGAGCGTGCCCACTGTGAAGTACAACCCCCGGAGCCGAAACACTGCGCGGGAGACCAGCAGCGCAAGCATTGCGGCAGCAAGACCCGCGCCGGGTATGGCCAGATACAGAGGCAGGTGCGCATTGTTCACAAGGCCGGTAAGCGCATAGGCGCCAATGCCGACAAAGGAGGCCGTCCCCAAGGACACCAGACCACCATAGCCTGCAAGCAGGTTCCACGCCTCGGCCAACGTGATCATCACCATGAGGCGAAAGCCGATTTCAAGTGCGTAATCTGAAAACCCCTGACTCGCTATCGCCAGTGCCATCAGGAGCGTGGGCACCACAATTTTTGAAACGTTTCTTCGGATCATTTCGGCCACTTCAGGATCGCTGGTGGGTTCGTATTCGGCATAAAGCATGGTGGTTACGCCCTCGCTGACACGATTCCGGCCGGGCGCAGTGCCAGTGCCAGAAGGAATAACACAAGGCCGACCAGGTCTCGGTAACCATCACCCAGCACGACCGCCCCAATACTTTGCAAGACACCCATGGCGACTCCCGCAACCAGTGTTCCAAAGATATTTCCAACCCCACCCAGAACCACAATGGCGAAGCTGATCAGCAGGTAGGTAGCACCCGTGCTCGGGGTGAAGGAGAAGGCGGTACCGATCAATACTCCTCCCATGGCCGCACAAGCGGCCCCCATGGAAAACGTCAGGGCGTGCACGCGCCGCACATCCACGCCCAGCGTGGCGGCCGCACCGGGGTCGGCCGAACTGGCCCGCAGCTCCCTGCCAAATGCGGTACAGGTGACCAGCAAGTGCACACACCACACCAAGACCACCGAAACCACAAACCCGATGAGGTAGATCTTGGGCACGACGACCGGCCCCAGTATCAGAGGTTGGGTGGCATAGGACGCCTCGATGTTGCGGGTGTCGGCAGAGAAGGCGAGAAGCAACAGGTTCTGCAGGATGATGGAAACGCCAAACATGGTCATCATGGGCGCCTCCATTCCTTTGCCCGCCAGAGGTGCGATCAGCAGCCGGTGGAAAGGCAATGCCACCAGCGCAACCAGGGCCCCCACCAGCGGCAAACCCAGAATGGGATCGAGCCCCAGGTAGCTGAGCAGGAAGTAGCTCAGGTAGGCACCACACACCAACAACTCGCCATGCGCCAGATTGACAAGACGCATCACGCCCAGCGAAATGGACAGGCCCAGTGCAATGAGCGACAGGCTGCCGCCCAACAGCAGCCCGGAAGCCAGGCTCCCGGCTATTACTTCCACGTTTGGCAAACTCATATGCCTACTCCTTCTTGATGCCCTGCAGCCAACCCAATGGACTGCAGGGGCTTCTCTTACTTGGCTTCAGGCAGGGGAAAGAGCAGCTTGCCATTGGCTCGGTCTTTGGGCCAGACCACGACGGCCTTGCCACTCTGCCATTGCATCAAGGTGATGGGAATGGCCGAAGTGTTGGTGGCGTCGAACTTCACCGGACCAATGACGTAGGTCTTGTTGGTCTTGGCTATGGCCGCGTTGATCTTTTCGCGGTCCAGGGTTCCCGCGGCAGCTATGGCATCCATGAGGACTTGCGCTGCGGCGTGGGAGTCTGCAATGTGCTGGCTCTGGGTCTGTTTGGTTTCCGACTCGAAGCGTTTGGCGAGATCGGCTGCACCTGGATACGGGAAGCTGGGGTCCCAGTAGCCGCCGACCAGAACACCGTCTGCCAACTTTCCGGTGGCCTGTGCGAAGAACTCGGGCTCAGCCCCCTTCTCCATCACAAGCACCTTGGGACTGAATCCGGCTGAAGCCATTTGCTTGCGCATGGCAATGGCCTGGGGCGGTATGGCGTCCACCAGCACCACGTCCGCTCCGGTGGATTTGGCTTGCGCCACCATGGAGGTGAACTGCTGCGCATCCGTGGGGAAGGAGGTGCTTTGCTCCACGGAATAGCCATTGGCCTTGGCAGTTTCAGGCCATATCTTTCCGCCCACGACAATGCCATCAGGGCCGTTGTCCGCCAATATCGCGACCTTCTTGTTGGTGACGATGCCGTAGTCGTTCATCATGCGAAAGGGCGCTGTGGCCAGATCGCCCTCATCAAAGAACATGACCCAGGCGTAATTCCACTTGCGCACGGAGCGGAAAGCGCCCAATGGATCACAACCCGCAACAATGGGAACCTTGCGCCGCTCCGCAACCAGTGCGCCTGCGTTCACCAACGCTGGCGTGCAGGAACCCAGCAATGCCACGGCGTTGTCCCGCGAAAGCAGTGACTCGGAGTTGCTCGCAGTCACGTTGGGGTCGGTCTTGTCGTCCCGGATGACCAATCGCACCGGGATCTTCTTGCCGTCCACCAGAATGCCTCCGGCCTTGTTCTGGTCTTTCACGGCTGTCTCGTAACCCCACTTCTGGTACATGCCAAAGCCAGCCAAGGGGCCGGACAATGGAATCGAGGCGCCGATCACGATTTCATCAGCTGCATGCGTGGCGGACATGGCACCCGCCAGCAGACATGCTGCGATCGACACTTGCGCGAGCTTGTATTGGAAATTCATTTGACGCTCCTCGTTGTTTTTTAGAAATAGATGACCAGGTCGGTCGACAGCGTGGTTTGCTTGTCGGCAGTGCCACCGCCGAACGCATTGACTCCGTTGTTGCCGGTCTGCCAGTCGTAACGGACCTCGGGACGCAGGATGGCACTCTTGCTGAGCTTGTAGGTCAGCCCCAACGTGACCGCATTGAAGTCGCTGGCTACGGCGGTTACGGGAAACAGTGCCACGCCCTGGGGGTCCCGGAAGTTCTCAAACCGTGCGCCATAGCTCAGCTTTTCATTGGCGGTATAGACCGCCTGCGCAACCACGCCGGTGTATTCCCCACCCGTGAAGAAATTTCCAGCAGCCGGGTTGAAGGTCAGGATGTCAATCGTTCCCGGCTGGCCATCGCCGCTTTGTTTGCCGTATACAAACTCCACATTGGCTTGCCAGGCATCGGCTGGCTTGAAGCCCACGCTCAGGGAGTGGTGCTCACGCTTTTGGCCATTGGCCGAAATGATGCGCGCAATGGGCATCTGGACGTTGTTGACTATAGGGTCGTTCTGCTCGTCCCCTATCATGAAACTGTAGTCAACCCAGGTATTCATATCGGTGCTGCGCCAACGCAGCGCACCAATCGTGCTGTTGCTGTTGTTGTTGTCGTTCAGGTTCTGGCGGCCTTTGACAATACCCAGTTCGCCCGCCAGAAATCCATATTCGTTGCGCATCAGATTGGCCGACACCAGGGCCCCGTAGACCTGATCGGGCTGCGCTACAAAGGTGTAGGTTTTGGTATAGAACACATTGGGGCCTGGCCGCCATTCGGGTGCTATGTCATGCCCCACACCGGAACCAAACCGCCCCACCATCGCGGCAACACCCATGCCCACCGGAAAGTAGGCTTGCAAAAATGCCTGGGGCATGGCGACGTAGTTTTGCCGTGTGCTTCCCGGGTTCACTCCGGCGGGTGTCTGGTTGACCGCCCATTGCGAATCAAAGCCAAACATCTGGGCTGGCAAACCGTTGCGTCCATACAGCAACTCCGTGCGGAACCCCCACGAAAACTCCCATGGTACAGGCCCTGGCGTAGGAGTGACGCGGGGGATGATGTTCGTCGTGATAGGCCGCTCCAGCGCCAATGACAAGGCGTTGAGCTGCAAGCCCTCGTCTGCGGCACCTGCAATCGGGAAGTTGGAGTGCCCTGCCGCCGCCTGGTCGTGCGTCGAGGTGTTGTTGGAGGAAAAGCCAACCTGCAGAAAGCCAAAGGCGTTGATTCCTGCCGCGCTTTCCAGTGCGTCTCCAAACAGTGAGAACGGCTTTTCGTCGCCGTCACCGTCACTGCCTTGTGCTGCTGCTCCGGTGGCCATTGCGGATGCAATCACCACGGCGCATGCCATGCTGATGGGGGTGTTTTTCAATCTGTGCTCCTCGTATTTATTTGGTGGGGTGGTGGGTCTTCCCTGTCTCTCTTTCTTTGCGCTTGCTTCAGACAACCGCTGCGGGCACGTTCTTCAGGCCCAGTATTTTTCGTGTCTCGTCCGGGGTGGCGACCGTGCGATCAATCTCGGCCACCGTGCGCTTCACCCGCTCGACAAACTCCACATTGGATTTGGCAAGCTGGCCTTTGCGGTAGAAGATGTTGTCTTCCATCCCTACGCGCACATGCCCGCCCATGGCCAGGGCGGCGTAGATGATGGGTAGGTGGCCTCTGCCAATGCCCAGAGCGGACCAGGTGAAATTTGTACCCAGGTTGTCCTTGCAGGTGTCCAGCAGGAACATCATGTTCTTCACGTCGGCTGTCATGCCGCCAGGCGCACCCAGCACGAACTGGAAATGCGGGCGGCCGGTGATGAGGCCCTTCTTCATGTAGTGCAGGACGTTGTAGATCATTCCGGCATCAAAGATTTCGAACTCGGGCTTGACGTTGCATTCCGACATGGAGTTGGCCAGCTTCTCCAGGAACCGCGGGCTGTTCTCAAAGACGGTGGTGTGGGCCCAGTTCATCGTTCCTGCGTCGAACGAGGCCATCTCGGGGCGCAGCTCTTGAAAGGGCCTCATGCGTACTTCGTCTGAAAGGCCCAGTCCGCCCGAGGTCGTGAGGTTCAAGACTATGTTGCAACGGGCCCGCACCAGGCGCACGGTCTCGGCGAATTTGTCAAAGTCCATGGACGCGTGGAAGGCATCGTCGCGCACGTGAATGTGTGCGATGGATGCGCCCGCATCGGCACAACGTACGATCTCATCAGCTTCCTCTTGTGGTGTCAGTGGCACGTAGGGCGTGTCTGACTTTTGGGGCCAGGCGCCAGTGCAGGCTACCGTGAGAATGACCCTGCTGCTTTCATCCATGATGTATTCCTTTAGCGGCCTTCCGCCACGTTCATTGCTTTGAGATGGGACAAGACCTTGGCGCGTAGTTCGTCTTGCTGTTCAGGTGTCCAGGTTCTGAAGCCTTCACCGCTTTTCATTCCCAGCCTGCCGTCGTCGATCAGGCGTTGCAGGTACGGTGATGGGCCTGGGGTGTGGTCGATAAAGGGAAGTACCGTCTGGTGAATCGCCTGGGTCAGCTCGATTCCAACCAGGTCTGCGTTTTCCAAAGGCCCGAGAACGGGTAGACGCCGACCAAAACTGGCCTTGACAACGGTGTCCACTGTTTCGGCGTCGCATACGCCGCTGGCGACCAATGCAATGGCCTCCCTCCACAGGGCATGCTGCAGCCTGTTGCCAATGAACCCTGGTATGTCCTTTTCCACCATGGCAGGCGTCTTGCCTACTTCTGCCAGCAGGTTGAACATGTCTTGTGCGAGCCGCGGATCGGTGTGGGGGGTCTTGATCACTTCGACCAGCGGCACCAGGTACGGCGGGTTCCACCAGTGGGTGCCCATGGCCCTGTGCCCGGTCCCGACGTTGCGCATGATTTCCGTAATGGGTATCACCGAGGTGTTGCTTGCCAGCAGAGCATGCGGCGGCGCCAGTTGCTCGAGCTGCACAAAGAGGCGTTGCTTGAAGGCGAGGTTTTCCGGCCCCGCTTCAAATACGACATCCGCACCGCTGACGCACTCTCCCAGGTCTTCCGATGGAAACACCCGGGTTGCAGCGTTCACGTCCTGCTTCAAATCCTTCAGGTTGCGTTCTATGCGCTCACGCAGCGACATCAGCGCTTTCTGGTCCGGGTCGTAGACACGCACAATGCGTCCTGCCAGTGCGAACACCTGTGCAATGCCATGGCCCATGAGGCCAGCACCTATGACGGATATGTGTTGCATGTCTAGCCCGCCGTGTAACCACCGTCGGCATAGACGGTATGCCCGGTATGGAAGTCGGATGCCCTGGACACCAGGAACAGGAGAGGACCAGCCAGGTCCTCCGGTTCACCCAGGCGCCCCAGCGGTACGCGGGATAGAAAGCCGGCCCGCACGCCATTGGCCTTTTCGTTGTCCTCGAACATCCATGCGGTCAGGGGAGATCGGAAGACGGTCGGCGCAATGGCATTCACCGTGATTCCGTATTTGCCCCATTCGCACCCCAGCGCCCGGGTCAGGCCATCGGTAGCCGCTTTGGAGGCGCAGTAGGCGCTGTAGCCCGCCGGATGGCCCAGTTTGCCGCGTGCAGAAGAGACCAGTACCACCTTGCCTCCACGTCCTCGGGCAATGGCGTGTTTGCCGAAGGCTCTGCAGATCAGCCATGCACCCGTGACGTTTCCGTCCATGACGGATTCAAATCGCTCCAGTGGCATGTCGACGATGGGGCAGGGGTCGTTCATGCCGGAGCCCACCACCAGAATGTCCACTCCGCCGAATGCATCTATGCCGGTCTGGATGATGGTGTCGCAGTCCGCCTCCGTGTTCGGGCGCAGCGCTACGCAGGCCACCTCTGCGCCCATGGCATTGCAGGCTGCGGCTGCTTCATCAAGGGCCTTCCCGTTTCCAGCGGCCAGAACCAGCTTGGCCCCTGCGCCCGCCAATACCTTGACGGCCAACATGCCAAAGGCGCCCGAGGCTCCGGTCACGACTGCTACTTTGCCGCGTATGTCAAAGAGCCGGGCCGGGTTCTTCAGCCAATCAGGTGTTGCGTCGTCCATCACTGGGCTCCCTGCTGGGTTGGCGGATACGGCATGACCACCAGCATGCTGGCGACGGCGTTCGTGCGGTTCTTGACTTCACGTATTTCCCCACCCGGGATGAAGCAACTGTCCATGGCCCCCAGAACGACTTCTTCACCGCCAACGGCCACGGTCAATTCACCCGCGACCACTACATAGACCTTTTCCAGCGGAGACGAGTCAGGCCCGGCACCTCCACCGGGAAGAAAGTGCGACAGCCCCGTCCAGAACGACTCCGGACCACCCTCTTCAAACCCTTGCAACCGCAGGGAGCGCATCTCATAGTGGTTGGGTGCCACATAGGCTTGCGCATCCGGGAAACGTTTGACCTTCATCGCATCCGCTCCCTGTGCTTACTTGCCCGTCTCGAAACGGTATTGGCCGCTCGGGTCCACGATGGCCACGAGGCGCACGATGCATCCATCGCCTTTGGTCCAGCGCCACGGAAAGGCGGCGAAGGTCACGCGTTTGCCGGTGACTTTGTCGATGTCGCCACCCACGTTTTCGAAGCCGCAGATGCCTTGCTTCAGGATGGCCTGGTGGCAGGGCTCCCACTCAGGGAAGTCTTCGATCACCTTGCGGCCGGTTTCCCGTTCGTATTCACGGTTGATGTCGGGCAGAAGGCCATTGGGCCATCCGGGGCCATGTGGGCCAATGGCCGTACCCAGCGGATGGTCCAGGGCTTGCGTGTCGCTGCCAATCATCTTGACCTTCTTCTTGGCAAACCATTCGCCGGCCTCTTTGTAGAAGCCGGGGGAATAGGCGTAATACATGCGGTTGTCGCCGTAGTGCTTATGCCAACCGGTGTTGACGATGACGATGTCGCCCTCGCGAATTTGCGGACTTGCGGCCTCCAGGTCGGCAGCGGTAATCACTTCCCACTTTTTCTTGGGGATGGACACCACCACTCCGGTGCCGAAGAAGTGCGGCAACGGCACTTCGTCCATGAACGCGGTGCCTTCCACGACGTGCGCCGGCGCATCGATGTGGGTGCCCGAGTGCATCACGGTCGTGATCTTCTGGGTCAGCACGCCGGAACGGGCCATGGTGTGCAGCCGTTCGATCTTGACATCTTCGAAGTAGGGCCAGCAGGGCTGTCCCAAACCCCAGGGATGACTCAGGTCATAAAACTCCAACCCCATCTTGTTGTTGAGGTTCTCTTCGTACATCGTGCCGCGCACATTAATCATCACAGGCTCCTTGTTGCTGACGGATTTGAAAATTTGATCTGTTATACTGAACCGTATTGCGATACAGTTGTATCGTTATGCGATTCAATGTGGCGTAATGTATCGATCGACTTGGGGGCCAGGAACTGGGACATACCCGCATCGGGTAAACCCGCGCGTGCATGACCAACGCGTTCTGCTGGCACACTTGGACAAGGAGAAAACTTGCATGACCACAGAAGACGAATTGGCCGATGAGTCCGCCAGCAAGGGAGGGATTCAGGTAATTGCGCGTGCAGCGGCCGTGCTGCAGAAATTGCGGGAGCACCCAGCTGGCTTGTCACTGGGCGAATTGGCGAAGCTGTTGAAGCTGCCCCGGTCCACGATTCAACGCATCGTTGCCGCGCTGGACGATGAAAACCTTGTCATCTCGGCCTCACCCACCCGCGGAGTACGCCTGGGTCCGGCCTTGCTCGCGCTGGCCGCCGCTACGCGATTTGAAATCTCCGAAGTCGCTCGCCCCACCCTGCAGGAGATCTCGCTGCTCAGTGGGGAAACCGTGGACCTGTCACTGCTGGACGGCAACAAGCTGGTGTTCGTAGACCAGGTGGTGGGGGGACACCGCCTGAAGGCGGAATCCGGCATCGGCGTTTCATTCAGCCTGCACTCCACGGCCCCTGGCAAAGCCATGCTAGCAGCCATGTCCGACGCCGACATGCTCGCGCTGCGTCCACGCATGTCATTCGCCCGCATGACCCCCAACACCATCACGACATGGACGGACCTGGTCGAGGAGATTGCAGTGGTACGCGAGAGTGGCATCGGTGCCGACGTCGAAGAAAACTCGATGGGCATCTGCGCGGTGGCCATGGCACTCAGCCTGCCCAGTGGAGAAATCGCCGCGATCTCCGTTCCAGTTCCCACCCAGCGTTTCAAGGCCATGCGACCAACGATCGAGAAGCTGCTGCTCACCCATGGAGGGAAGCTTCAAGCGTCCATCAAGCGTTGACGGCAAAGTTGAAGATGCCATGGGCCCCAAGCCGCGTAATCCTGATGTTCTCGCTAATGCAGTTAGCCATCTGTTGATCGTTGGAAAGAACGCGGAATACACATTGCACAGCGCTGTCGGTGCGACGTTGAACGGTTCGGAAAAGCCTCACAACGGCACGGCAAGAGCAGGCCACCATGCACCGCGCTTGCTTGATGTCGCGAAGGGCTCCGTGCTGCAAGGCAATCTGGCAAAGGTCGCTTTGACCTGTGACAACATGACATAGAGCGTGGATTGCCCAGAGTCTCTCCTTCAAGGTACACGCAACCGGATTCCCAGATCAACGCAGACTCGGAGGACAAGAATGGACGCTATTCGAGTGGACGCATGAGTTCAATCCCATCTTTCAGACAAAGTGCAGCGAAGGTGATGACCGTCGTCATGACTCTGAACACCTTGTCGTGAACTACCTTCATCTTCTGATTTCGTCCGAAAAAATCCAGCAGCGGAACAATACGCCGGGGTTTCTTACGCTTGTCTCCGAGCGAATTCCCTGTAGCAGCTGCACCCAAACCTTCCGACAGTTTCTAAAGAAAAACCTTGGATCAATCGGTGGCTTTTTTATTTACACGGCACGGAAAACCGGGGGGCGCGAGACTTCTTGAATGAATGCGGAGATGCAAAGAATGTTCGGCGGCGCACCGAACCAAATCGTTTCATTGATCGACATCTTGTCGCCCTGAATGCTTTCTTGCTCAAGGGCGCCCCCCCTATCAAATACCCCAACCAAATACCCCAACCCACAGGCGTGTCACAGGTGCAGGGCGACTGGGTCTATGACGAGTTCCAGGGCAACACAGCAGCCAAGCCGATTGACCTGGATCTGCTGGAACGGTTGAAGGATTTGTTCGGAGGAAAGTAGGCCTGTCGGCGCTTACTTTCCGAAAAGCTTGGTCACGTGCTGCCAGGCGCGCAGCAGCAGGCCTGAGCGCTCCACTTCAGCCTGTGCAACGAGCGGCGCTTCGCCTACTGGCTTGCCGTTCGAGGTTGCAATCACCTTGCCGATGACGGCGCCCTTGGCCACCGGAGCCTCCAGGCCCGGCTTGACCTCTACCGAGGTCTGCACCTGCTGTCCGCGTGGCACGGTCAGCATCCAGGGTTCGCCCAGTCCGGCGGCTACCGTGTCTGCCTTGCCGAAGCTGACCTTGGCCGTTGCGACCACCGTGTTCGGCTGAATCGGCGTGACCTTCTCAAAGCTGCTGAAGCCCCAACCGAGCAGCGCGCGCGTTTCGTCGGCCCGTGCCTGGGCGCTGTGGGTATTGAGAATGACCGTGATCAGGCGCATTCCGTTGCGCTTGGAGGAAGTGACCAGGCAGTAACCGGCATCTTCGGTGTGACCGGTCTTCAGTCCGTCAACCGTAGGGTCGGTGTAGAGCAGGGCATTGCGGTTGCCCTGCTTGATGCCGTTGTACTTGAAATCCCGCTCTGCGTAGATCGGGTAGTAGTCAACGCTATCGCGGATGATGGCGCGCGCCAGGATGGCGAGGTCACGCGCCGACGACTTGTGCGCCGGGTCGGGCAGGCCCGTGGGGTTCACGAAATGCGTGTGCGTCATGCCCAGGCGCTGGGCTTCGGCATTCATCAGCTTGGCAAAGCCTTCTTCGGTACCGGCCATGTGCTCGGCGATTGCCTTGGATGCGTCATTGCCCGACTGGATGATGATGCCGCGCAGGATGTCGATCACCGTGGCCTGGCTGTTCAGCGGCAGGTACATGCACGACTCGGTACTGGAGCCGCGGCACCAGGCGTTCTCACTGACCGAGACCAGATCCGTCTGCTTGAGCTTGCCGGAGCGCAGCGCCTGCTCGACCAGGTAGCTGGTCATCATCTTGGTCAGCGAGGCCGGTGGCAGGGGTTCGTCGGGGTTGGCCGCAGCAAGCACCTCACCGGAGTCGAAGTCCATCAGCAGCCATGCCTTGGCGGGCAGCTCGGGTGGATTGGCTGCCAGAGTGGTCTGGGCGGCGAGCGGGGGCAAGCCGCTATCGGCAGCAGCGGCCTTCTTTGCGGCTGCAGGTTTGGCAACGGGCTTGGACTTGGTTGCGTGGTGGCTGGCTGCGAAGGAGGCAGTACCGGGAATCAGGGTGGCAGCAGCGATTGCAAAGACGATGGGGAGAATGGGGAAAGTTTTGGTTTGCATTGTGATTTCAGGCAGAGCACCGATTGTCGCGTATCGGTGCCGATTTTCTCTCGGGCAATGCGGCCAATCAGGGTGGGCCGAAGTTTGTTACACATATTTCGAGGCATTCTGCGAAAACCTCTGCCGTACATGGCTACTTATGCCCACCACCGGTGGAGAACCCGCCAAACGACCCACCCGAAGTGCGCCCATAGTTGGAGGATGAGCTGGAGCAGTCCTGCGTATTCGGGTCGCAGTCGTTCGAGCAGGTGGCGATGGACAGCATGATGAGCACGATGACAACGAACACCCAGAAGTCCGGGCGCATCCAGAACGCGCCGCTGGCAGCAAAGGGTTTGACGTCACTGCGTTGCAGCAGTTCCTTGCGGTCCTGCAGCTTGAAGGCCTGGGTCACCGTGTCGCTGGAGACCATGGAACCCACCGACCAGGTCAGCTCCTGGGGCGACTGCTCCATGGAAAGAATGCTTCTGCCACTGGCGTAGTCGCGGTTGCTGGTGCGCTGGCCGCGGTGCACCTGCCAATAGAACTCGCCCACCACGTAGTTGGTTTCGGCGCTGTAGCTTTCCTTGAGCTGGTAGCGCGTGCCCAGGTAGCTTGCGCTCTGGCCGTTGCTGCTGACCACGGGTGCGCCGGTGGCGGGTTTGACCACGCTCCAGCCCTCCGTGCTGTCCACCAGAAAGGTGAACCCACGCTTGCGGTTGTAGAGCAGGTACTCCTCCCAGCCGAATTGTTCGCTGGTGTCGGCCGGGTCCATGCCCATGCGGTGCTGAAAACCCACCACCTGCCACTCCACCCCCTGCAGGGTGCCGGTGCTGCCCAGCGCGATGAGCGGTTGTACCGGCTCATCCTGCGTGGCGTGGCGCAGCTCGCCGCCTAGACCTTGGGAGACATCGATGATGCTGTGGCAGGAGCCGCAGGTCATGCTCTGGGTGGTGGACAGCTGCAGGGTCAGAGTGGCACCACAGTTGGGGCAATTGAAGGCCCGCCCGCTTTCCTCTTTGGTCTGCTCATCCCGCAGGCCCGAGAGCTTGAGGTCTTCCAGCAACACCGCACTGCCCGCACTCAGGGCCGGCGGTGTGCGGCTGTAATCGATGCTGAGCACCTCGCCCGCGTCGCGCACTTCGCCGCTCTGGCTGCGCAACTCCACCAGGGCAAATGGGCGGCCCAGCTCGGGCAGGTGCGGCAGCTCGCCCTGTGCCGCCATGAACACCGCCTGCTGGTTGGAGGCTACGGCATACGACTTGCCATTGATGGCCGTGGTGGCGCCTACGCGGAAAGTTTCTGGCGCGGGTATTTCGCGCGGAGTCGGCAGGTCGGTGCCGAATACATAGGCGCCGTTGTCTTCGCTCAGAAAGGCGCTGCTGCCGTCGGCCAACAGCGCATGCCACTCGGTCCAGGTGCCTTCGTCGTACTTGTATTGCAGCCGGCCCACCAGGGTGAAGCCGTTGCCGTTCCAGGTCCCGGAGGTTTGCAGTTGCAATGGGCTGTGGTCGTCGAACAGCTCGGCCATCTTGCCGATGCGCTTGAGCACCTCGCCATCACGCACCACCATGCTGCGGCAATACGCGCAAATGGCATGGGTGGACTGGGCGCTGCGGAAATCGACTGGCGCGCCACACCCCGGGCAGGGCGCCCGATAGCTGCGCTGAAGGTTGTCGGTGGCCACTCCCTGCTACAAAGGGCTAGACCAGTTTCTTGAGCAGTTCGGCCTTCTTGGCGTCAAACTCTTCCTGGGTGAGGATGCCCTTGGCCTTGAGGTCGGCGAGCTTTTCCAGTGTGGCCATGACCTCGTCGGGCTTCACGCCCGCAACAGCGGCTTGCGCGCCCGCAGGTGCAGCCTGCAAACCGGCCTGCAGGTTCTGCGCCAGCACCTGGCCCAGGGCCACACCGGCACCCAGCCCCATGGCGTCCCCTGCCACGCCGCCGCCATGGCCTGCGCCCTCGGCAAACTTTGGAATGGCCTGCGCCGTCTGGTACTGCATGAACTTGCCCATGTCGCCACCGACCATGCCCATGCCGATCTTCTGGTCCAGCACCTTTTGCAGCTCTTCGGGCAGGGACACGCTCTGCACCGTCATACCCTCGAGCTTGAGACCGATTTTTTCGAACTCGGGCGCAAGCTGCTGGGTCAGCGCCTGCGCAAACGCCACCTGATTCGCCGCCAGATCCAGGAATGCCACGCCGCTGCCAGCGATGGCAGCACTGATGTTTTGCAACACCAGACCGCGCAACTGGCCGTCCACTTCATCCACACCGTAGCTGCTGCGGGTGCCGGAAATTTCGGTGTAGAACAGGGCTGGCTGTGCAATGCGATAGTTGAAGTTGCCAAAGGCACGCAGCCGCACCGCGCCGAAGTCCGCATCGCGGATGGTGATGGGCTGCGGGGTACCCCACTTTTGGTCGATCTGCTGGCGCGTGCTGAAGAAATACACATCGCTCTTGAACGGGGAATCGAACAGCTTGTCCCAGTTCTTGAGGTTGGTCAGCAGTGGCAGCGTCTGTGTGGTGAGCTTGTGCGTACCGGGGCCGAATACGTCGGCCACCTTGCCTTCGTTCACGAACAGCGCCATCTGCGACTCGCGCACCACCAGCACACCGCCGTTCTGGATTTCCATGTCTTCCATGGGGAAGCGCCAGGCCAAAGTGCCATCGGACTCTTCGGTCCATTGAATGACGTCAATAAACTGTTTCTTGATGAAGTCCAGCAAACCCATGGTGCGCTCCTGAGGTGGCAAGTGAGGCCATGATACTAGCCACTCGCACAAGCCCATAAAACGTCTGGCTCCTTGATAATCAAGCCATGACCCAACACAGAACCATTGCCACACACAACGGCAGCTTTCACGCCGACGACGTCTTCGGCGTCGCCGTCCTGATGGGCGTCTTCCCCGCCCATACCCTGGTCCGCACGCGCAATGGCGCCCTGATTGAAGCCGCCGACTTCGCCGTCGATGTGGGCGGCCTGTGGGATGCGGGCAGCGGCCGCTTTGACCACCACCAGCGTGGTTTTGAAGGTGCCCGCCCGGCACGCCTGGTAGACGGTGCGGGGGTTCCCGGTGTGGGCTATGCCAGCGCAGGCCTGGTGTGGTCCGCGCATGGCGCCGATTACGTGCGCGCCTTTGCCGCGCGCACCGGCTGGCAGGCGGATGCCCAGGCAATCGCGGACATCACCCACTCCATTGACAACGCCCTGGTGCAGTACCTGGACATTGTGGACACTGGCCAGGGCGACGTGGCGCCCGGCATCTTCGGGCTGTCGGCGCTGATTGCCCAGCTCAACTCCAACTGGATGGAAGAAGCCGGTCTGGACGTGGACGCCAAGGCCAGCCTGCAGGAAGAGCGCTTTCGCGAAGCGGTGGCCATCACCACCCGCTTCCTGGACCGCGCCATCCTCAAGCAAATTTCGCAGCTGCGTTCCATGGACATCGTGCGCCAGTCACCCCGATTGTTCGACGGTCGGGTGCTGCATTTGCAGGAAGGCGGCATGCCATGGACGCGCGTGGTCGTGGAAGAAATGCCCGAGGTGTTGTTTGTCATCTACCCCGACTCCGACGGACGGCAGTACCAGTTGAAGACAACACCCGTCGCGCATGGCTCATTTACTTCCCGCAAGGACTTGCCTGCCAGTTGGGCCGGCCTGCGCGATGCGGAGCTGGCCGCAGTCACCGGCGTGGAAGACAGCGTGTTCTGTCACCTCAACCTGTTCATCGGTGGCGCCCGCAGCCTGGAAGGCACCATCCGGCTGGCCGAACTGGCGCTTCAGTCGGAGCAGTAAGGCAGCAAGGCCTTTGCGGCCTCGATGCGCAAATGCAGTTCCACGCCTGGGTTGTTCATCACATCCAGCAGAAACTGCCGGGGCTGCAAATTTCCGGCCTGGGTTGAAGAAGCCGGTGCCATGGTGCTGGACGCAACTGGCGCGGCGACGGCGCTTACGGACCTCAACTGCTGCAACACGCTGCGGAATTCGGCAGGTTTGATGCTTTGGAGACCTGCGAGCACACCGGCCTGCGCTTCCTGGCTGGGTTCGCGTTCCAGCCAGGGTTCCTCGACAAAGATGGATGCCAGATCGGGTGCAAGAAAGGCGGACCAGTGCCCGGTCTGCGGCTGTTGGGCCGGCACCGGTGGGGCCTGGCGCAAGGTCCCCACACCTTCATCCATGGCGGGAAACAAGCTGATACGCGCTACCGGCACGGCATCCAGATAGCGTTTGCGCAGCGCCTCCAGAAAGGTATGGGCATCGGCCACCGTGACCGGGTCGGCCAGTGAAAACCACAGTTGGTAGCCATCATTCCCGTTGACCGCAATGGCAGGTGCCGGCAGATCCAGGTCCGCCTGTACGCCGCGCCATACGGCGGACAAGGCCGTCCAGTCGGCCGGCCTGGCCAGTTCCAGAACCAAAGCACGCACCTGTCCACTGACATCCACCATGCCAGCGGCATCCGCCCGCGGCTCGGACGCTTGCCCGTACAGGCGCGCCAGCTCGGCCTGCAGCGTGCTCAAGGCGTCATCCCCGTTATGCAAGGCGCATGGCCAGTCAATCAGCTGCCCGCCTTCAGGACCGAGTGTGCGGCAGCCAGTGCCGTCATGTTGACCACACGGCGTACCGTCGCCGAGGGCGTCAGCACGTGGGCGGGGCCGGCTGCACCCAGCAGGATGGGGCCTACGGTCACGCCATGGCCGCCCACCATCTTGAGCACGTTGAACAGGATGTTGGCGGCATCCAGGTTGGGGCAGATCAGGATATTGGCCTCGCCTTGAAGTTTGCCGTCCATCAGCACGTTGTTGCGCATCTCTTCACTCAGTGCGGCGTCCCCATGCAGCTCGCCATCGCAGGGGATATGCGGCGCCATCTTGCTGAACAGCTCAAAGGCTTGGCGCATCTTGACGGCGGACTTGCGTTTGGAGCTGCCATACATGGAGTGCGACAGAAAGGCCACCTTGGGCGGCAGGCCGAAGCGCTGCACTTCTTCTGCGGCCATGAGGGCGATCTCAGCCAGTTGCTGGGCGTCCGGGTCTTCGTTGACAAAGGTGTCGGCAATGAAGAGCGTGCGGTGCTCCATCATGAGAGCGTTCAGGGCGGCCATGCTGGTGGCGTCGGGGCGCATGCCGATGACGTCGCGCACATGGTCCAGGTGGGTGTCAAAGCGGCCCACCAGGCCGCACAGCATGGCGTCGGCATCGCCCAGCTTGACCATGAGTGAGGCAATGGTGGTGCTGGAGCGGCGCACTGCGGCCTTGGCCGCCTCCATGGAGACGCCGTTGCGGCCCATGATGCGGTGGTAGGTTTCCCAGTACTGCTTGAAGCGCGGATCGTCCTCGGGGTTCACCACCTCGAAGTCCGCTCCCATGCGGATGCGCAGGCCCGCCTTCTTGACGCGCGCCTCGATGACGGCCGGGCGGCCCACCAGAATCGGCTTGGCCAGGCCTTCGTCCACCACCACTTGCACGGCGCGCAGCACGCGCTCGTCTTCGCCCTCGGCATAGGCCACACGTTTGGCCTCCATGGGCACGCTCTTGGCGGCGGTGAAGACCGGGCGCATGAACATGCCGGTCTGGTAGACAAAGCGCGATAGCTGCTGGCGGTAGGCCTCCATGTCCTCTATCGGACGGGTGGCCACGCCAGACTCCGCTGCAGCGGCCGCAACGGCGGGTGCGATGCGCAGGATCAGGCGCGAGTCAAAGGGTGTGGGGATGAGGTAGTCGGAGCCGAACACCAGCTCCTTGCCGGCGTAGGCTGTGGCCACTTCCTCGCTGATGTCGGCCTTGGCAAGATCGGCGATCTGGCGCACGCAGGCCAGCTTCATGGCCTCGGTGATCTTGGTGGCGCCGCAGTCCAGCGCGCCACGGAAGATGTAGGGGAAGCACAGGACATTGTTGACCTGGTTGGGGTAGTCGGAGCGACCCGTGGCGATGATGCAGTCCGGGCGCACTTCCTTGGCCAGCTCGGGGCGGATTTCGGGCTCCGGGTTGGCCAGCGCCAGGATGATGGGCTTGTCGGCCATGGTCTTGACCATGGCCTGCGTCAGCACACCGGCGGTGGAGCAGCCCAGGAACACGTCGGCGCCGTTGACCACGTCGGCCAGGGTGCGCAGCTCGGTCTTCTGTGCCACGCGCGCCTTGGACTCGTCGTAGCCGCCGGGGCGGCCCTCGTAGATGACGCCCTTGGAGTCGCACACGTAGACGTTCTCGCGCCGCACGCCCAAGCCCACCATCACATCCAGGCAGGCCAGGGCCGCTGCGCCCGCGCCAGAGACGGCTACGCGCACCTTGGCAATGTCCTTGCCCACCAGCTCCAGCCCGTTGAGCAGGGCGGCGCTGGAGATGATGGCGGTGCCGTGCTGGTCGTCATGGAACACCGGGATGTTCATGCGCTCGCGCAATTTCTGCTCGATGTAGAAGCACTCGGGCGCCTTGATGTCTTCCAGGTTGACGCCGCCCAGCGTGGGCTCCATGGCGGCAATGATGTCCACCAGCTTGTCGGGGTCGCGCTCGGCCAACTCGATGTCGAACACATCGATCCCGGCAAACTTCTTGAACAGGCAGCCCTTGCCTTCCATCACCGGCTTGCCCGCCAGCGGGCCGATGTCCCCCAGCCCCAGCACCGCCGTGCCGTTGGTGATGACGGCCACCAGGTTGCCGCGGCTGGTGTACTCGTAGGCCAGGCTCGGGTCCGCCTGGATGTCCAGACACGGATAGGCTACACCCGGTGAGTAGGCCAGCGAGAGATCGCGCTGGTTCTGCAGCGGCTTGGTGGCGTTGACGGAAATCTTGCCGCGCGTGGGGGTGCGATGGTATTCGCGGGCGGCGTCGCGTAGCGCCTGCTCGGCGGGAGAGATATCGTTGTTCATGGGGGTGTCTCCAGACTGATTTTTAGGTATTGTGCCTTGCGCTCAAGGTCACTATGGCTATCGGCGTAAGTGAGAGCGATGGCATACAGCTGCTGATGGATCTGCATGAACGCCTCGACCACGTCCGGATCGAAATGCTGACCGCTGGCGCCCTGTATCACCTGCACCGCGTCGGCATGCGGCATCGGCTCCTTGTACACGCGGCGGCTGATGAGCGCGTCGTACACGTCAGCCACCGACATCAGACGCGCAGGGATGGGGATGCGGTCTCCTGCCAGACCTTGCGGGTAACCCGTGCCATCCCACTTTTCCTGGTGCGAGTAGGCAATCTCCTTGGCCATGGTGAAGAACGGCACGTCCACACCCAGTGCCGCTTCCGCATGGGCGATGGCATCGCGCCCCAGGGTGGTGTGGGTCTTCATGACCTCGAACTCTTCCGGGGTGAGGCGCCCGCGCTTGAGCAGAATGCGATCCGGTATGCCGGCCTTTCCAATGTCGTGCAGCGGCGTGGATTTGAACAGCATGGAGATGGTGGGCACGGTGAGGTAGTCGCGAAAGCGCGGATGGCTGGAGAGCTTCCAGGCCAGGGCGCGCACATAGTGCTGCACCCGCCGCACATGGTTGCCCGTGTCTACATCGCGGGCCTCGGCCATGGAGGCCATGGCCAGAATGGTCACGTCCTGGATGGCATTGATTTCGCGCGTGCGCCGCGACACTTCCTCTTCCAGCAGCGCATTCTTGTCACGCAGATAGTCGGTACTGGTCTTGATGGCCAGATGCGTGCGCAGCCGGGCCAGTGCCACCACCGGACTCACGGGCTTGGTGATGTAGTCCACTGCGCCCAGGGCAAAGCCCTTTTCTTCGTCCTGCACCTCGCTGCGGGAGGTCAGAAAGATCACCGGTATGTCCCGCGTGGCGGGGTCCTGCTTGAGCTGCTGGCAGACCGCATAGCCGTCCAGGCCAGGCATGGAGACGTCCAGCAGGATCAGGTCAGGCGCCGGTGACTGGCGCGCCACAGCCAAGCCACGCTCACCGTCACTGGCCACCTTGACCCGGTATCGGTCGCGCAACAGACCATGCATCAGAATCAGAAAGTCCGGCGAGTCATCCACCACCAGAATCATGGGTAATGAAGCCAGTTCCTCCTCTTGTTCCATAGGTGCCGCGGCTA
This sequence comes from Rhodoferax sp. GW822-FHT02A01, assembly GCF_038784515.1. Lineage (NCBI taxonomy): Bacteria > Pseudomonadati > Pseudomonadota > Betaproteobacteria > Burkholderiales > Comamonadaceae > Rhodoferax > Rhodoferax sp. GW822-FHT02A01. Next base: position 1,854,272 of record NZ_CP152376.1, on the reverse strand, counting down.
TTTCTGGAACCGCTTGAGCAGGCGCCTGCGCCACAGCTGAAAACGCATCTGGTAGATATCCATGGCGCTGAATTGTGGCACCGGAAATGCGGCCAACGTGGCCGCGCGCTCGGCCGCGTTGGCGGGCACCTGCACGCTGCGCGACAGGGCCGTCAGGCGTTTCAGGCGCGTGAGCAGCAAGGTGGATGCAATGTCGGTCTTGCACTTTTCCATGAAGGCGGGTGTTGCCTGAAAGCCTATGCACTCCAGACCGGCGGCAGTGGGCGACGAGATGCGTATGCGGGCCACCCGCATGCCTTGCAGCCCAAACATATCGGGCCACTCGTACAGGTGCACGTACATGGACTGCGGCGCATAGCTGGAGGCCTCGGTATCTTCCGACACCAGATGGGCCGGGCCGGAAAACCGGAATCCCAGCCAGATTTCAGGTGCGGCCTTGATCACCGGCTTGCTGCTGGAATTGGGCGAAAAATTGGGACACAGGTCGGGCGCGTCGCTCCAGATGAAGCCGGACTGCACAATCTGCAGGGCTGCAGCTGCGGAGGTGAGGTGGTAGATACGACGCAAACGGTCACGGGCATCGGCGTCCAACTGATTGAAGCGGATGCGGTTCTTTAATTTATGGTCTATTTTCACAACTGTCTCCCGATACAGCATGCGTCCATCTGCCAATATAGCGGGCCGCGTACGCATAGCAAGCCATATATGACCCGGATTGGTGCTTCTACGATACAAATCATGGTCTTGCTTACGTTTGTTTACTCTTTTGCTCTTGCAACACGCCTAAATGCCTTCTGAAATCACCCTTGATATCCCTGTGATGCTGCTGGCCGCCGGACGCGGTGAACGCATGCGTCCCTTGACCGACCGCACGCCCAAACCCCTGCTGACCGTGCGCGGCAAGCCGTTGCTGCAGTGGCGCATGGAGGCACTGCTGCAAGCCGGATTCCACAACGGAGTGATCAACACCGCCTGGCTGGGCGAGCAGATCGAGGCCCGCTTCGGCAACACCTTTGCACATCCTCCGGCCACCGGGTCCATGCAACTGCGCTATTCACGCGAGGGCCTGGACTTTGGCGGTGCGCTGGAAACCGCAGGCGGCATCTGCCGTTCCCTGCCGCTGCTGGGCGACGCGTTCTGGGCCATGGCCGCCGACGTGTTTGCACCCGACTTCGTGTTCAGTCGGGACGATGTACAGGCCTTTTTGCGCAGCGACAAACTGGCGCACATCTGGCTGGTGCCCAACCCGGAGCACAACCCGGCGGGCGACTTTGGTCTGGACCCAGCCAGCGGGCTGGCGCTCAACATACCCAAGGACACGGGCATGCCGCGCTACACCTTCTCGACCATCGGGTTGTACCGCAAGGAGCTGTTCCTGCAGCCCTGGTGCGACGTACCGCCGGGCAATCCGGCAGGTACACATGCAGCCCTGGCACCACTGCTGCGATTGGCCATGGACCAGCAAAGGGTGAGTGCCGCGCTCTACACTGGCGCCTGGACCGACGTAGGCACGCCTCAGCGCCTGGCCCTGCTCAACAACTGATCTGGAATCCGCAATGAATACCGCCCTCTACCAAGCACGACGCGCCGCCCTGGCCCAGCACATGGGCCCCCATGGCGTGGCCATACTGCCCACCGCGCCCGAACAGCAACGCAACCGCGACTCCGACTTCCAGTTCCGCCATGACAGCTACTTCTACTACCTGAGCGGCTTTCGCGAACCCAAGGCCTGGCTGGTGATCAAGGCCAACGGCCACACCACCCTGTTCTGCCAACCCAAGGATCTGGAGCGCGAGATCTGGGACGGCTTCCGCGTCGGCCCTGACGCGGCACCACAAACCCTGGGGGTGGATGCGGCCTATTCGGTCACCGAGCTCGACACCCGCATGCCTGCCCTGCTGGATGGCTGTGATGCAGTGTGGTTCCCATTCGCTACCCACAAGGGTCTGGAGTCGCGCGTGGACGGCTGGCTGGGCACCTTGCGCGCCCGGGTACGCTACGGCACCCTGGCACCGGAACAGCAGCGTGACCTGTGCGGCCCGCTCGACGAGATGCGCCTGGTCAAGGACGCCAGCGAGCAGGACACCATGCGCCGTGCCGGCCAGATCAGCGCACAGGCCCATGTGCGCGCCATGCAGACGTGTGCGCGCATGCTGCGCGCAGGCAAGGAGGTGCGCGAATACCACCTGGATGCAGAGCTGCTGCACGCCTTTCGCACGCAGGGCGCGCAATACCCGGCATACGAGTCCATCGTGGCCGCAGGTGCCAATGCCTGCGTGCTGCATTACCGAGCCGACGCCGGACTGGTGCGCGACGGCGAGCTGGTGCTGATCGACGCGGGTTGCGAGCTCAATGGCTACGCCTCCGACATCACCCGCACCTTCCCGGCCAACGGCAAGTTCAGCGGTCCGCAGCGTGCGCTCTATGACCTGGTGCACGCCTCGCAGGAGGCTGCCATTGCGGCAACCCATGCGGGTGCACGCTTTACCGACCCGCACGAAGCCACGGTGAAGGTGCTGGCCCAGGGCATGCTGGATCTGGGGCTACTGGACAGGAACAAGGTGGGAACACTGGACGACGTGATTGAAAAGCGCGCCTACTTCCAGTTCTACATGCACCGCACCGGCCATTGGCTGGGCATGGACGTGCACGACTGCGGCCCGTACACCGAGCCCTCGGAGATCGGGCAGAAGACCGAGCGCAAGGATGCGCTCACCGGCGAGACCATCATCAACCGCCCGGCGCGCATCCTCCAGCCCGGGATGGTGCTGACCATAGAGCCGGGCATCTATGTGCGCCCAGCCGAAGGCGTGCCGGAGCAGTTCCACAACATCGGCATCCGCATCGAGGACGATGCCATCGTGACCGCAGACGGTTGCGAGCTGATCAGCCGCGGCGTGCCAGTGGACGCGGACGCCATCGAGGCGCTGATGCGCGACTGAGGATCCAGCGCCCCCATCAATCGCAACAAACCGGACGGGCATCAGTAGTTTGCCCAAGCTGACCAGGCCGTGCCCGCACGGCCCGTCTACTGGTTCATCGCGGACCCAAGCATGTATGCGCGCATCTCTTGCAGATGCGTTTGTTGAAGTCTCGCGTCGTTCAGCTCGGCGGGTTGTAGTACCGCGACGAGCAGCGTTTCATCCCGTTTTGCCTTGGCTAGTGGCCGGCCCAAAGCATCGACAATGGAACTGAGTCCGCCGTAGCGCAAGCTCCCTTCAGGCCCACAGTAGTTGGCGTACGCCACAACCATCTGGTTTTCAAAGGCCCGCGTGGGCACCAGGGTGTCGGGCACAAAGTCGTAGCGGTCCATGTTTGCGGTTGGCACCAGGACGCAGTCCGCACCCGCCAACGCCAGGCGGCGCGTGTTCTCGGGGAACTCGATGTCATAGCAAATCAGCAAACCCATTTTCCAGCCGTTGAGCTCCCCCAGCTGGAGGTTCGATGGGTCAGCCACACCTGCGCTGAACTGGCTGCGATCCAGTGCTCCGTACAGATGCGTCTTTCGATAGTTCAGGACCACCTCACCCTTGCCATCAATCCACTGTGCGGCATTGAATACACGGTCGGTCGAATCGCGCTCGGGATATCCAAATACGATGGCAATGCCGACCGAGCGGGCAATCTGCGCCACGGCGTGGCGATAGGCGCCTTCCGAGCTCTGCGCCAAGGCCCGAACCGCGCTGGCGCCAATGCTGTAGCCCGTGACAAACATCTCGGGAAACAGCACCACTTCGGCACCGCGCGTGCGCGCCTGCCCAGCAACGCGTTCCATGCGCTCCAGGTTGGCAGCAACGTCCAGCGGTCGGGACTGGCACTGGTACACGGCCAGCGTGAGCGGACTGCGTACTTGGTCGGGGAGTTCAGCGGCGCTCATCAGTCTTCCAGTTTCAATGGTCCGATGGCGTCGAACACATCGCCCGGGCCTGGGTTTACCGGGTGCGTGCTGCCGCCCAGGTGGTGCAGGATACCCCACACGGCATTGAGTGAGGTCTGCACCGCGCCCTCCACCCAGGCAGGCGTCCAGGACACGTCGTCACCCGCAATGAAGATGCCCTTCTGCGCTTCGGGGAATTGGTCCTGCATGAAGTGCGAATACATGCGCTGGTTGTAGCGGTAGTGACCCGGCAGCGCCCCTTTGAAGGCCCCCAGAAAATGGGGATCTGCCTCCCAGGAGACACAGATGGGATCACCAATGATGTGGCTGGCGATATCCACTTTCGGGTAGATTTGCTTCAGGGCCTTGAGCGCCAGACGAACACGCTTGTCCACTGATTGCGGCAGCATCTTCAGGGCGTCACCCATCCATGCGTAGGAGAGGCATATGACACCGGGCTTGTCAGGGCCGTTGTCAAACAGATAAGTGCCGCGTGTGAGGCGATCGGTCAGAGTCATGCTCATGACGTCACGCCCGGTTTGCGGATCCTTGTCTTTCCAGAACGGACGGTCCACCATCACAAACGTTTTGCTTGATTGCATATAGCGGGTACGGTCCAGTGCCATCCACATTTTTTGCGAGAACAACGCCTCATCGCACGCAATCTGCGTCGTCAGCAACCAGCTTTGGCAGGTAGTCAGTACAGCGGCGTAGCGCCGTTGGGTGCCCCAGGTGTCTGTTACCACCAGTTGGCCGTCGCTGTCTCGCACGATCCCGGTCACACCGGGGCGCGTCGCTCCAGCATGCAGGCGTTCCAGCGTGGTGCCCAGAGGCCAGTGGACCAATCGTTCAGGAGCGTGGCGCCACAGGCCATGGGGCACCTGCTCGGAGCCGCCCACAATCAGGTGCTGGTTGTCGTCGCAGCTGGTGATAACCACACGCAAGATCTCCAGCATGGAGTTGGGGAAATCGGAGTCCCATCCGCCGGTGCCGAACCCCACCTGCCCGAACACCTCCCGGTGCGCAAAACTGAGCTTGGAGAAGGCACTGGAGGTGGCCACGAAGTCGTAAAAAGTGCGGTCATCCCAGAGTGGCACCAACACGTTCCATAGTGCCTTGAGGGCAGGGACATCACGTTCCCGTATGGCGCGCTGCATGTCGCTGAAGCGGGCATCGGTCTCCAGTGCCTCGGCCCAGGCATTCGCTACCTCTTGAAACAAGGGCGGCAGGTCCTGGAGCGACTCGGCATAGTGCGTATTTCCCTCCAGGTCGATGACCGTGCTGCCCGACGCCGGTGTGAGCGGGTTGGGGAAGGGTCGTGTCTTCAGGCCGAGTGTGTGGACGTAATGAAAGAAGGCCGTCCCCGATAACGGAAAGCGCATGCCGCCCAATTCAGCCACCACATCGTGCGTGCCTTCAAAACGCTGGGACCGCAGCCTGCCGCCCATTCGCGAGGCCTCGTATATGACGGGTTTGAGGCCCAGTTTCATCAGTTCATAGGCAGCCACCATGCCCGCCATCCCTGCACCCACGATGGCAACCTCTTGGCCATACCGAGCGGCGGGTATTTGGCCAAGCCCTGCCGGATGGGAAATCCAGTCATCAAATGCGAATGGAAAGTCCGGACCGAACTGCGTGACGGGCTTGGGGGTATCAATAGGCATGGGCAATACTTGTTGGGATGTAGGTGAACGACTGGGCCTGGCATCGCATGCGCAAGCTCCGCCTTGAACTTGAGTTTAGGGAGGTACCCAGCCGTTGGAAACATCCAATATGACTGATGCACTGTCGCCAAATCAGGCATATTGATTCATCATCAGTCATATTGACTGATGACCCCCTGTCATCTCACAATGGTCCGATGAAATCGACGTCTTCCAAACGCATGTCTCCAACCGCTCCTGATTTGCCCCCACTGGATTCTCTGGATCGCCAGATCATTGAGTTGCTGAAGGTGAATGCGCGCTTGCCAGTCATCAAGTTGGCCAAGGCCCTGGGCTGTGCACGCAGCACGGCGCAATTGCGCATCAAGGCACTGGAAGATGCAGGCGTGATTTCCGGCTACACCGTGAGCGTGACCGTTCCGCGCGCAACACCCGGCATACGGGCCATGGTGCTGATCACCATCGACTCCAGGCATGAGTCCGAGGTGGTGCGTGCGCTCTCGAGGCGACACGAAATCACCAAGCTGTATACGGTGAGTGGCCGCTACGATTACTGCGCACTGTTGACGACGGAGTCCACGCAGGAGTTGGACGCCCTGATGGACAAGGTGCGCGCCATCAAAGGCGTTGCGACGGCATTCTCGACCATTTTGTTGTCCACCAAATTGGATCGACCCGACTAGGTAGAGGGTGTCCAGGCGGCCTCAGGGAATCAGCACCAGATTGCCGGTGTGGCGTTTCTCCAGAAACGCCTGCTGCGCTAGCGCCATGTCCTGCAAGGCGAAGGTGGCAGCTACCACTGGACGGATTTCATTGCGCTCCACATAGCCGACCAGGTTGGGAAACACCGCCTCGTCCCAAGCGGTGGAGCCGATCAGGGTGATGTCGCGCAAGTAGAGCGATCGCATGTCCAGCGCCACGTCGGCGCCGGCAATGGCACCGGATGTCACGTAGCGACCGCCCCGGCGCAACGCCTTCAGCAGCGCGGCAAAGCCCGAGCCAACGACGTTGTCCACCACCAGGTCGGGGGCCTGCAGTTGGGCAAAGGCGGCAGCGCCGTCCTCGCGGCACAGCACGTTGTCGGCACCCAGCGCGGCGACCTGTTCACGCTTGTCGCGGCTGGTGATGGCGGTGACCACCGCGCCGCGGCGCTTGGCCAGTTGCACAGCTGCCGAACCCACTCCGCCGGAGGCGCCGGTGACCCAGACCTGTTCATCCACCCCCAGGTGCGCGCGCTCCAGCATGTTTTCCGCGGTGCCCCAGGCGCAGGGCAGAGAGGCCAGTTCCGCATCCGTCCAATCGGAATGAACGGCGAAGACTTCAGTGGCCGGCACTTTCACGTATTGAGCGAAGGCTCCGTCAAAGTCGGTGCCCAGCCAGCGCGTGTCCATGGAGCCAAAGCCTGCGGTGCGCATGCAGCTGCGCACCAGCACGCGCTGACCTGGCACCTGGCTGATCACATCCGGCGCCATGGCCACCACGCGGCCACAACAATCGGCACCCTGGATCAAGGGGAAGGGTGTGGCGCTATTCCAGCCCGCTCCGTACCAGCCCACGCGGGTATTGATATCGGTGTTGTTGATTCCTGCGGCCAGTACCTGCAGCAGCACTTCGCCGGCCTGCAGTGTCGGCACAGGTACTTCTCGGTAGACCAACTGGTCGTATCCGCCCTGACCAACGGTGACCATGGCCATCATGGAAGCAGGCAGGTGATCGCTGGAACGGGTGGACATGCTGAGGGGGAGCCTGGTTTGTCTGCGACGTCTACAGGTTGTGCCGCACGGTGGCCGTACGCATGGTCACCAGCTCTTCCGCCGCCGTAGGGTGTACCGCCAGCGTGGCATCAAAGGCGCTCTTGGTGGCACCCAGTTGCAGCGTCACACCCACCAATTGCGCCAGCTCGCCCGAATCCGGTCCTACCGCATGGAAGCCCAGCACGCGGTCGGTATCGCGGTCCACCAGCAGCTTCATGAAGACGCGGGATGCGTGGCCCGACAGCGTGGCCTTCATCGGCCGGAAGGTGGTGCGGTACACATCCAGATGCGGATACTGTTGCAGTGCCTGTGCTTCGGTCAGTCCCACCACACCGGCCTCCGGCGTGGTGAACACGGCGCTGGGAATCAGCGTGTGGTCCACGCCGCGCGGCGTCTTGCCGAACACGGTGTCGGCAAAAGCATGGCCTTCGCGGATGGCCATGGGCGTGAGGTTGACGCGGTTGGTGACATCCCCCACCGCATGGATGTGCGGCACCGAGGTTTGGGAAAGCCCCTCCACCCGCACCGCGCCCTTGGCATCCAGTGCCACGCCGGCTTCCTGCAGACCCAGTCCGGCGGTGTTGGGCGTACGCCCGACAGCACGCAACACGCAGTCGGCATCCAGTGTCTGCCCGTCGTCCAGTGTGACCTGCAGTCCCGCGCCCTGGCGGCTGATTGCAGCGAAGGTACGACCGAACAGAAAGCGGATACCGATGGCGGCGAGCTCGTTGGACAGGTGTGCGCGCAACTCGTCATCAAAGCCGCGCAGGATCTGTTCCCCTCGCAGCACCACGCTGACCTCTGATCCCAGCCGGCGCAGCACACAGGCCAGCTCCAGAGCAATGTAGCCTGCGCCCTGGACCACCACCTGCTTGGGTAGTTGTTCCAGTTCGAAAAAGCCGTTGGAGTCGATGCTCAGCTCCAAACCTGGTATGGCCGGGCCCGTTTCCGGCCTGGCGCCGGTGGCCACCAGAATAGTCTTGCCCTGCAGCAGCGTTCCATCGGTGAGGCGCACCACATGCGACTCCTGCAGCACGGCACGGCTGTCGAAGAGGGTGACACCGGCCGCCAACAGGTTGCTGCGGTACACGCTTTCCAGGCGGGCCACTTCGCGGTCGCGGTTGGCCTTGAGTGTGGCCCAGTCGAAGTGGCTCTGGCCTACGGTCCAGCCAAAGCCGTGCGCTTCTTCGAACTCCTGGGCAAAGCGCGAGGCATACACCATGAGTTTCTTGGGCACGCAGCCACGGATCACGCAAGTGCCGCCCAGGCGGTACTCCTCTACCAGTGCCACTTTGGCACCGTGGCCCGCGGCAATGCGCGCCGCCCGCACGCCACCGGAGCCGCCACCGATCACGACCAAGTCAAATTGCTGCATGTGTTTCACCCCAAGTGGACCCTTCGGGGCCCAAGCGCTTGCGCGAGAATGGCTTGGAGACTGATGTCCCCATCCCTTCGCATTTCACCATGACCCACAACAACCGCGCCGAACTGCAGGCCTTTTTCGACCAACACGGCATCCGCGATGTCGAGTGCATTTTTCCGGACGTGTCGGGCTATCCGCGCGGCAAGCTCATGCCCGCACACAGCTTTGCTGCAGGCAATGAGTTGCGTATCGCGCAGGCCATTCCCATGCAGTGCGTAACCGGCGACTACTCCTACGACCCGATCTTCCCGGATGCCGACCCCGACGTGCGCCTGGTGCCGGACTACCGCACGCTCAAGCTGTCGCCCTGGTCCAGCGTTCCACGCGCCTTTACCATCCACGACTGTGTGGAACTCAATGGCGAGCCCTGCGCATTTTCGGCGCGCTCGCTGCTGGAAACCGTGGTGGCGCGCTACACCGCACAGGGCCTCACGCCCGTGGTGGCGCCTGAGATCGAGTTCTACCTGACCGCACCGTGTATGGACCCGGCCGTGCCCCTGACACCGCCGCAGGCGCGCAATGGCCGTGCCGAAGCCGGCCAGTCGGCCTTCAGCATGAACATGCTCAACGAGCTGGCCCCGTTCTGGGACGCATTCCGCAAGGCCCTGGAGGGCCTGGGCATCCAGGCCGACACCTGGATCCATGAAGTGGGCACCAGCCAGTACGAGATCAACCTGATGCACGGCGACCCGCTGGCGGTGGCCGACCAAGCCTTTTTGTTCAAGTACGCGGCCAAGGAAATTGCCATCCAGCACGGGCTCAATGCCGTGTTTATGGCCAAGCCGATTGCCGGTGACCAGGGCAGCTCCATGCACCTGCACCAGAGCGTGGTGGACAGTGCCGGGCGCAATATCTTCAGTGCGGAAGACGGCAGCGAGACGGCAGCCTTTGGACACTTCATTGCGGGGCTGCAAACCTACGGCCCGGACCTGATGCTGGTGTTCGCGCCCTTCGTGAATTCCTACCGCCGCTTCATCGCCGGCACGCAGGCGCCCGTCAACCTGGCCTGGGGCTATGACAACCGCACCGCCGGCCTGCGCATTCCCAAGAGTGGCCCGGCCGCACGCCGGGTGGAAAACCGCATTGCCGGCGCGGATGCCAACCCGTATCTGGCCATTGCCGCCTCGCTGGCAGCCGGTCTGGCTGGCATAAACGAAAAGCTGCATCCCTCAGCGCCGCTGGAAGAAGGCAGCAACGCTTTGGGCAAATCCCACGGACTGGAGCGCAGCTTCCTGCCCGCGCATGAGCGCATGTCAAACAGTGCGTCGGCGCGCGCCCTGCTGGGCGACGCTTTTGTCACCGGCTACTGTGCGGTAAAGGCGGTGGAATACGACAGCTATTTGCACGAGATCAGCGCCTGGGAGCGGCGCTTCCTGCTACCGCAGGTCTAGGTTGCCGTGCTTGAACTGCTCGGTGGCACGCACCAGCAGCCGGCTGATGCCGGGTTCAAACGCACCGTGCCCCGCGTCAGGGACGATGTGGAAACCAGCCTCAGGCCAAGCCTGGTGCAGCCGCCAGGCTGAGAGCGGCGGGCAGATCACGTCATAGCGCCCCTGCACGATGATGCAGGGCAGATGGCGGATGCGGTCTACATTGCGGATGAGCTGGTCTTCCGACAGGAAGGCACCGTGCGTGAAGTAGTGCGCTTCCAGACGGCCCACCCCCAAGGCGACCGACTCGGAGCCGAACTCCTCCTCCACCGTCGGGTTGGGCAGCAAGTTGATGGTGCTGCCTTCATAGCGGCCCCAGGCTTGCGCAGCGGCCACTCCCGCAGCGCGGTCATCTCCAAACAGCTTTTTGCAGAAGGCGGGCAACAGGTCACCGCGGTCCGCCTCGGCAATCGGCGCCACAAAACGCTCGTGCGCATCGGGGAAGAACCAGCGGATACCGTTGAGAAACCAGTCCACCTCGGCGGGCGTGCAGAGAAAGATGCCACGCAGGATGAAGCCGCTGCAGCGCTCGGAGTGCGCCTGCCCATAGGCCAGTGCCAGAGTGGAGCCCCAGGAACCGCCGAACACCAGCCACTGCTGCACGCCCAGCATCTCGCGGATGCGCTCGATGTCGGCAATCAGCAGTTGCGTGGTGTTGTTGCGGGTCTCGCCCAATGGCGTGGATTGCCCGGCGCCACGCTGGTCAAACAGCACGATGCGGTAATAGGCCGGGTCGAAAAACTGGCGGTGCTTGGGCGAGAGCCCGGCGCCCGGTCCACCATGCAGGAACAGTACCGGCACTCCGTTCGGGTTGCCGCATTCCTCCCAGTACAGGGTGTGGATCTCATCCACTGCCAACATGCCGCTGCCATGGGGTTGCAAAGGGGGAAACAGGGTGGGTTGATCGGCAGAGTTGGTCATGGCTGGGAACGGAAATTGCGGTGGATGCCCATTGTGCAGCCGTCCGACGATTGTTTCTATTAATCAAATAGGAACAATCGATTGCCCTATTTTTAGTTAAAAGCTAAACTTGACCACAAGTTGATAGAAGCCTTCTACCGATTCATCCAAACCCCAAGGAGCTGACCATGTCCCAAGCACAACGCCCGGAAATCAAGACCATTGCCAACCTCGAAGCGGCTTTTGCCGGTGAGTCGATGGCGCATATCAAGTACCGCTACTTTGCCAAGCTGGCGCGCGAAGCCGGTGATGAAGAGACGGCCCGCACCTTTGAAGAGACCGCTGACCAGGAAGTGATGCACGCCTTCGGCCACTTGGACCTGCTCTACCCCAAGGCGACCATGACCCCGGCCAAGGCACTGCAGATAGCCATTGACGGTGAAACCTACGAGTACACCGAGATGTACCCCACCTTCCGCAAGACCGCCGAAGCCGAGGGCAACGCCGCAGCCGTGACCGAAATGGACGAGCAGATTGAAGAAAGCAAGGTCCACGCAGCCCAGTTCAAGGCCACGCTGGAAAAGGCCCAGAAGCGCTTTGCCGCATTGGCCAAGGTAGAAGAGCGTCATGCCAACCACTACAAGGCTCAGCTTGCCAAGGTGAGCGCCTGAGTTTCCAGCCCCCTATTCCATCCACGTTTAAACTTTGAAAGACTGAACTCCATGAAAACCTATATCTGCATCGTTTGCGGCTTTGTGTACGACGAACAGGCGGGCCGCCCCGAAGACGGCATTGCGCCCGGCACCTTGTGGGCTGATGTTCCCGACAGCTGGGCCTGCCCGGACTGTGGCGTGGCCAAGGCCGACTTCGAAGTCACGGAGATCTGAGCATGACCATGGAGCCGCGCACCCCCGTCCCGGTAACCTCTGCGCAACCTGCAGCGGAAGTGGTGGTCGCCCCTCTGGTGGTGATCGGTGCCGGTTTGGCCGGCTGGACTACCGTGCGCGAGTTCCGCAAGCTTGATACCGCAACGCCGGTTGTGGTGGTCACTGCGGACAGCGGTGACTTTTATGCCAAGCCATCGCTTTCCAACGCGATGGCGCAAAAGCGGGCGCCCCATCAGATGGTCACCACGCCCGCCGCCAAGATGGCCGAGACGTTGAACGTCACGCTGCTCGCCTTCAGCACGGTGCAAGCCATCGAAACCAAGTCGCGCACCTTGACCCTGCGGTCGCCGCACGGTGTGCAGACCCTGCGTTTTGGACGACTGGTATTGGCCACCGGCGCCCAACCGATTCGCGCACCGCTGCAGGGCAAAGCGGCAGAGCGTGTGCGCAGCGTGAATTCACTGGATGACTTCGCGCTTTTCCACAAGGAGCTGCAGGGCGCTTCTGCAGCACCAGGCCAGGACGGATTGCCCAAACCCCAAACCGTGTTGGTCATTGGAGCCGGGCTGATCGGATGTGAGTTTGCCAACGATTTGGTACTAGGTGGCCATAGCGTCCAGGTGGTAGACCCATCGACACGGCCACTCGCGTCACTACTACCTGAGCAAGCCGGTCTGCAACTCAAGGACGCGTTGCAGGCATTGGGCGTGCATTGGCACTTCGGCACGACGGTGCGGACCGTGGATGAGGCGCCCGATGGTCGCCTTGACGTTAGCCTGGCCAATGGGTCCGTATTGCGGGTCGATACCGTTTTGAGTGCCATCGGGCTGCGCGCGCAAACCGATCTGGCCAGCGCCGCGGGCATCGCCTGCGAGCGCGGCATTGTGGTGGATGCACAGCTACAGACCTCTGTCGACGGCGTGTACGCGCTGGGTGATGGCGCGCAATATGCCTCTGCTGGCGCACGCACATTGCCATTTGTGATGCCCATCATGGGTGCGGCCAAGGCGCTGGCCGCTACGCTGGCCGGCACGCCGACCGACCTGGTGTTTCCGCTGATGCCGGTTTCCATCAAGACGCCAGCGCTGCCCATCGTGGTGTGCGCACCGCACCCGCAAACGGCGGGCGGCTGGGTGGCCGATGGCAGTGGCGAGACCGGCGCCTGGCGCTTCCTGGATGATCAAGGCGTGCAGAGGGGCTTTGTGCTGACTGGCAAGAGTGGTGCGCGGCGCATGGAGCTAGCCCAGGAGACGGTATTGCAGGCGGCGCCCTGATCCGGATCAAACCGCTTTCCGCACAGGTCTACAATCGCCCGACACCCACAGGGGCCCGCGCCTTTCTTGCCCGCCCCGACGAACAAGGACGCACAATGACCCAGGACTCCTCCGCCGGCTCTCACAGCCCCAGTTCCTCCAACACACTCGATAAGCGCGCCGAACTGCGCCGCGCTGCCCTGGAATACCACCAGTTCCCCACACCCGGCAAAATCGCTATTGCAGCCACCAAGCAACTGGTCAACCAGCACGACTTGGCGCTGGCTTATTCACCCGGTGTTGCCGCACCTTGCGAAGAAATCGTCAAGGACCCCAACAACGCCTTCAAGTACACCAGCCGCGGCAACTTGGTTGCCGTGATCACCAACGGCACGGCTGTGCTGGGCCTGGGTGATATCGGGCCGCTGGCTGCCAAGCCGGTGATGGAAGGCAAGGGCGTGCTGTTCAAGAAGTTCGCCGGCATCGACGTGTTCGACATCGAGATCGACGAAAAGAAGGACCTGGACAAGCTAGTCGACATCATTGCCTCGCTGGAACCTACGTTTGGCGGCATCAACCTCGAAGATATCAAGGCGCCGGACTGCTTCTACGTGGAACGCAAGCTGCGCGAGCGCATGAAGATCCCGGTGTTCCATGACGACCAGCACGGCACTGCCATCTGCGTAGGTGCAGCCATCCTCAACGGTCTGAAAGTGGTTGGTAAGGATCCCAAGAAGGTCAAGCTGGTCACCTCCGGTGCGGGTGCGGCGGCCCTGGCCTGCCTGGGACTGCTGGTGAAGCTAGGCATTCCGCGCGAAAACATCTACGTAACCGACCTGGCTGGCGTGGTCTACGAAGGACGTACCGAGCTGATGGATGACGACAAGGCCTTTTTCGCCCAAAAGACCGACGCGCGCACGCTGCGCGAAATTATCAATGGCGCCGACGTGTTCCTGGGCTTGTCCGCCGGCGGTGTACTCAAGGCAGACATGGTGAAGTCCATGGCCGCTAAACCACTCATTTTTGCGCTGGCCAACCCCACGCCGGAAATCCTGCCGGAAGAAGTCAAGGCCGTGCGCGACGACGCCGTCATGGCCACGGGCCGCACCGATTACCCCAACCAGGTCAACAATGTCCTGTGCTTCCCCTATATCTTCCGCGGTGCGCTGGATGCAGGCGCATCCACCATCACGGTGGAGATGGAAATTGCCGCAGTCCATGCCATTGCCGAACTGGCACAGGCGGAACAAAGCGAAGTCGTTGCGGCGGCCTACGCCGGTGAGCAACTGGCCTTTGGCCCCGAATATCTGATCCCCAAGCCGTTTGATCCGCGTCTGATGATGAAGATCGCTCCGGCTGTGGCCAAGGCTGCCGCCGACAGCGGTGTGGCCTTGCGCCCGATTGCGGACCTGGATGCCTACCGCGAGAAATTGCAGACCTTCGTTTACGCTTCCGGCACCACCATGAAGCCCATCTTCAATGCGGCCCGCAAGGCACTCAAGAAGCGCGTGGCCTATGCCGAGGGCGAAGACGAGCGCGTACTGCGCGCCGCCCAGATCGTGGTGGATGAAGGTCTTGCACTGCCGACCCTGATTGGCCGACCAGCGGTGATTGCCGAACGCATTGAAAAGTTCGGTCTTCGCCTCAAGGAAGGTGTGGACTACAGCGTGGTGAATGTGGAGCAGGACCACCGTTATCGCGACTTCTGGCAGACCTACCACCGCATGACGGAACGCAAAGGCATTACCGTGCAGGTGGCAAAGATTGAAATGCGTCGCCGCCTGAGTCTGATTGGCGCCATGTTGCTGCACAAGGGCGACGTGGACGGCCTGATCTGCGGCACCTGGGGGCGCACGGCGCTCCACCTGGAATACATCGACCAGGTCATTGGCAATCGCACCGATGCCAAGGGCGCGCCTGGCGGGGACTGCGCCATCTATGCCTGCATGAACGGTCTCATGCTGCCCGGACGCCAAGTGTTCCTGGTGGATACGCACGTCAACTACGACCCCACTGCCCAGGAATTGGCCCGTATCACCGTGATGGCGGCAGAAGAAATGATGCGCTTTGGCATCAAGCCCAAGGCAGCACTCTTGAGCCACTCCAACTTTGGCAGCAGCAATGAACCCAGCGCGGTCAAGATGCGCCAAACGCTGGCTCTACTGCAGCAGCAGGCGCCCTGGCTGGAGGTGGACGGTGAAATGCATGGCGACGTGGCCTTGGACGGCGATGCGCGCAAGGCACTGATGCCCCGCAGCACGCTGCAGGGCGACGCCAATCTGCTGGTGCTTCCCAATATCGACGCGGCCAATATTGCATACAACCTGCTCAAGACGGCGGCGGGCGGAAACATCGCTATCGGGCCGGTTTTGCTCGGAGCGGCCAAACCGGTGCATATTTTGACTGCAAGCACCACGGTAAGGCGCATCGTAAATATGACGGCGCTGACCATCGCAGATGCAAATGCTGTCCGCTAAGGCCTATACGCTTAGTTAGTACATACTTCTTTACTTTTATTAGCCAAAGGCCTTGCCTCTTAACTGGGCAAGGCCTTGCTTTTTTGGGCCGGATGGACGACACTACGGGCCTTGAGATATCGGGTTTACCCGAACCTTGTTACAGGAATTTCAGGTGGGCACCAACTGGTTTAAGTTAGTACTTACTGGCCTATTGTTGATTAGTTCACTAGGCAGTGAAAATGTAGCAGCGAGAACCACCACAGCGGTACCGGAAGTTGGAGCGATTGCGCTGGGCGAGCTGCCACCGCAAGGCCAGGAGACATACCGCTTGATACGCCAGGGTGGCCCTTTTCCGTTTGACAAGGACGGCGTCGTGTTTGGAAACCGGGAGCGTCTGCTGCCTATCAGCAAGCGCGGTTATTACCGGGAGTACACCGTCAAAACCCCAGGGTCTCGGGACCGGGGAGTCAGAAGAATTGTATGCGGTGGCCCTGCCACCCAGCCGAATGCCTGTTATTACTCGGCCGATCACTACGCGAACTTCCGCAGGATCGAGCCTTGAATTTTTATTTTGTACTTTGAGAAAGTGAATCGGGGATGGATACGCCACTTCGAACCGTAAGAACCAATATCGTTCAGTCGATACGCGCCTTCAGGGTGCAGGATTTGCAGGAAGCTGCCCAGGCTCTGGGTCACCACTTTCTGTACGCCAACCTGGCCAATGCACAGTCCAAGCAGGATGTGCTGGACATGATCAGCCAGCAGTTCATTCTCTCAACGCAGGTCAGCAAGAATTTTGATGCCCTGTATGACAGCATGACCGATCCGGTGCATAAATCGGGCCCGCAGCCCGGCTTCATCGCCGTGCTGGAGCATATTCCTGCCAACGCCAAATTTGACAAGGAGGCACGCGAGCAACTGCTCGACATCTTCCGCGACACGGCGGACTACTGGGGAGACCGGAAGATACCCTTCCGATGCTTCTATTCTTTTCTGTAGCCCGTTCTGCACAAAATAGCCAAGCAGAACGGGCTAACGAGGCAAACAGCGGAGCTGCTACAGAAGTGGTAGTTACTGCAGAGGCGCTCACGGAAACCGGCGAGAAGATGCCCACAGACAAGCTGTTGGACGTTTCCCCACTGGCTCTACGCATGAGCAGCCCATTCAACGCAGGATATTGGCTGGCAGCTGCCTGATCCTTTTTTGCGTTGAAATAGACCAAGGCCCGTGTAGCAGCGGGCCTTTGTTTTTGGCCCTTCAGCGCATTAATCCGTATTCACTGGAGCCCATCGCTCCAGTTTGGCCAGCAGTGCAGCCGCATTGAAGGGCTTGGCCAAATGGTCGTCCATGCCAGCGTCCAGACAGGCCTGCCGATCAGATTCCATGGCATTGGCAGTCATGGCCACTATGGGTGTCCTTGTACCTGCTGGCTCCTCCGCCCGAATCAGGCGGGTGGCTTCCAGGCCACCCATGACGGGCATTTGCATGTCCATCAGCACAATGTCCCAACCCCGGCTACCGAACAGGTCCACCGCTTCTTGACCATTGTGGGCCAGGACCACCGTATGGCCCCATTTCTTGAGCAGTGTCGTGGCCAGCATCTGGTTGATCGGGTGGTCCTCCACCAGAAGCACTTGCAAGGACTTGGACGGCTGTGGCGCCGCCATGGCGATCTGGGTGGTGGCACTGGGCACAGGGGACGCACTTTGCACCTGCAATGTGAAGTGGAAGGTGCTGCCCTGGCCTTCTGAGCTTTCGAGCCAGATCCGCCCCCCCATCAATTCCACGAGACGTGCGCAAATGGTCAGCCCCAACCCCGTTCCACCAAAACGCCGCGTGGTGGAGGTGTCGGCCTGGCTGAACGCTTCAAACACGTCCTTTTGTTTGTCTACAGCAATGCCAATGCCCGTATCCCGAACCGAGAATTGCAGCTTGAAGCCAAGCGCTTCCCCAACACAACCCACATGGACGTAAACGCCACCCTTGCTGGTGAATTTGATGGCGTTGTCACACAGATTGGTCAGTACCTGGCCAAGGCGCACCGGGTCTCCCACGACCTCATCGGGCAGATCAGGTTGCAGTGTGCTCTGCAGCTCCAGGCCTTTCTGCATCGCCCGGCTGCGCAGAGTCTTCAGTGTCTCTTCTATGGTTTGCCGCAGGGAAAACCGCACCGCCTCGATATTGAGTTTGCCCGCCTCGATCTTGGAAAAATCCAGCACGTCATTGAGGATGACCATTAAGGACTGCGCCGAGCTTTTGACGATCTGCAGGTACTCCCGCTGTGCAGGGCTTTGCACCAGGTCCAGCGCCAGATCGGTCATGCCGATGACGCCATTCATGGGGGTGCGGATTTCATGGCTCATATTGGCCAGGAAGTCGCTCTTGGCTTGGCTGGCAGCCTCGGCGCTGCGCTTGGCGTCGCGCAGCTCCTGCTCAATCCGATTCTTCTCGGTGATATCCAGAATCGTTCCGACCAGGCCTGTCACTTTGCCATCCACATCCGTCAGCGGCGCCTTCCAGTAAAGCCCCTCGCGCAACTCCCCGGTCCTACGGTTGCGAAAGGTTGCCTCATAAGTTTGTACCGCACCGGACTCAAACAACTCCTGGTCCTTGGCGCGCATCAGCTCTGCGACTTCTCCAGGTACGAGTTCGAATACCGAGCGCCCAATCCACTCGGTGCGGTCAATGCCAAACAACGTTTCAAACGCCTTGTTGAAGCGCAGGTAATGTCCTTGGCGATCCTTGAGGTAGATGGCCGTGGGCGTTGCCTCCAGCAATACTTCCACAAATCGCAACTGCTCGGCCAACCGGGCTTCCATGGTCTTGCGCACGGTAATGTCCGTGCGAATGGCAATGTATTGCTCCGGCAATCCATCCGCGCCCATGAGGGGCACAACCGTTGCATCAACCCAGTACCGCGCACCTGACTTGCTGCGGTTGCATATCTCGCCATGCCACACCTGGCCATGACTGATGGTGATCCACATATGGGCAAAAAAGTCCGCAGAGTGATGACCGGAGTTGACGATGCGGTGGTTCTGGCCCACGAGTTCGGCTTCTGAATAGCCGCTGATTTCCGAGAACTTGCCATTGGCATACGTGATATTGCCCTGCAGATCGGTGATGCTGACGATGGCATGCTGGTCCAGCGCAAACTTCTGGTTGGTCAGCGCACGCCGACCGAGTTCACGCTCACGCATCAGTGTGACAACCCGATTGATCAGCGTGTCTAGGTCATCCACGTCCAGTGGAACGGTGCCGCTGTCGGGCTCCACTTCCAGCGTACTCAATATCTGCCGCAACGAATCCAGTGCCCGCTGGCGCATTTGCAGCTCGTTGCGCAGGCGCAGGTCCAGCGCGTGCTGGCGCGTGACATCGCGAAAGGTCAATACATGGCCCGCAATGACATTGCTGCTGGAGAAGATGGTGGACATGGTGGTGTCCAGAATGACGCGCTGACCCGCAGGGCCTGTGACCTCGAGTCGCCGTACCTTCCAGTGCATGGGTTCGGCATCTTCGCTGAAGGCAGTGGGAAGCATCTTCTGCACATCCCTTCCCGCCAGATTTTGCCCGCCAAGGCCCAGCATCTGGTCCGCAGCTGGATTGGAATACACCAGCTTGTAGTCCGCATCGGTACGCAAGACGCCATCGGTAATCGCGTTGAGCGTCACTTCCGCCTCTTCGCGTTGCGCAGAGAGCCGACCCGCAGCGCGGTTGATGATGTCAATGGTGTGGCGGATTTCCACCGGGGCATCGGAATCCAGCAAGGCCCGGATGTCGATGCTTCCAGCCAGGATCTCACTTTCATGCGAGCGCACACGGTCAAAGTTGCCCAGCCAGCGCTTCAGAGGAATGCGTATCAGCACCACCCCCACCAACAGGGCGACAAGTGACACCAGCGCGGTGTAAATGGTCACGCGCCACAGCTCGGAGGCGATCTGCGTTTCGTCAAAACTCAGGCGCAGAACACCGTAGTCCTTGCCACCCACACGGATGTTCTCGTTGATGTCAAACAGACGCCCCGAGACCAGATTCACCAGCCATGTCGGTGGCGTGGCCCAGATGCGGGCGTGGTGATTGGCAGTGAGTACACCGCCCTTGGTATCAATGAACTGCGCCTTGTCGAAGTTCGATTGCGAAATGGCGCGCTCCAAGGTCTTGGCAATGGTGTCGTAATCGCCGATGATGGCACTGTCGCCAATGGTTTGCGCTGCCACATTCACCATCATCTCGCCTGCCAGCAACTGGTCTTCCATCTGCTGCACGAATTGATAGCGGTAAAAGATTGCCAGCCCCGCAATCACGAAGAGCAGCAGGGACACCACGTACAGCGAAAAAACCCGTCCCACCAAGGACTGCGGGAGAAAACGCTGCAATACCGTCATGGATGCGGCCTATTCAGTGCAGGGATACGGGTGCGCTCTGGTAGAAGCGCTTGTAGGCTGCGTAGTCGGCCGCGCTGGCGGCCACAAAATATGCGTCGTTGGGCAGTCCAACCTCCTTGGACGCCTGATGCAGGATGTCGCGCCCTTTGGGGTCCTTGTACATGTCAATGAACGCTGCAGCCACCTTGCGCACATCCGCCTCGGGTACTTTGCTGGATGCCATCAGCGCCAGATCCTGAAAGGGCTCGGAACTCCAAAGAACACGGAACTTCTTTCCTTCGCGCCGGGAATAGCCGTCCACCAGTTGTGAATTGCCGCCACTGGCAACCACCTTGCCAGCAAACAACTGGGCGAAGGCGGCATTCTGATTGCCTGCAAAAACCACTTTCACGTCAACATTCTTGGAGAGCAGGTACGCGTAGGGTACTTTGTAGATGATGAAGGCCTCGGGCCCTGCAAAGGCGACTTCCTGCCCCTTGAGCTGCGCAATGTCGGTAATGGGAGAGTCTGCTGGCACTACTATCTGCCCTTGCACGGTAGGTGTGTTGCGGCGGCCAAATACCTTCCAGCCCAACTGCTCGCGCTCCGGACTGAACAAATGGTTGCTGAAGACAAACTCCACCTCCTTGGCCAGAACAAAGCTTGTGGTGTCAGCCGAGGTACGCCCGATTTTCAGATTGAGTTTGACACCGCTCTTTTCTGAAACGTACGCAATGATGGGATTCCAATACGCCGCGGTGAGGTTGATGTCGTATTGGTTGACGGGCGAAAAGTTGTAGCTGGGCGGCTCTGCATGCGCTCCCCCACTCATCAAACCCAGAAAAATCGCGAGCGCCGCCGCCAGCAGCGCGTTGAGCCTCTTCTTCATGGGTATCCCCTTATCTTGCATATGGTCTGGTGCGGCGAACTGCGCGCACCATCATAAAACAGCCAATGCAGAATTTAGCGAATTTGCTGGGCCAGCGCCGTGTATTGCGCAACCGGTACCTCTTCGGCACGGCGTTGCACATCGAAATCGCCCGAGAAGCCTTTTTCCTCCAGCCAGCGGCCCAGCGTGTGGCGCAGCAGCTTGCGACGCTGGCTGAAAGCCACTTGCACCAGTTCGCTCAGCAACTGCACGTCCAGCTCAGCCGGCTGCTCCCAGGGCACCATGCGCACCACCGCACTGTCGACCCGCGGCGGCGGATCAAAGCTCTCAGGTGGCACAAACAACACGTCTTCCATGGCGTAGCGCCACTGCAGCATCACACTCAGACGCCCGTAGGCCGACGTGCTGGGTTGCGCCACCATGCGGTCAATCACTTCCTTTTGCAGCATGAAGTGCTGGTCTTCTATGAAGTCCACGTAGCCCAGCAGATGAAACAGGATGGGAGTGGAGATGTTGTAGGGCAGATTGCCCACCACGCGCCACTTGCCTGCAGCCTGCGAAGGCACGGCCTCGATGCGGCTGAAATCGACCTTGAGTACGTCGGACTCGATCACCGTCAGTTGACCATGGGCGCGCAGGCGCTGCGCCAGATCGCGATCCAGCTCAATCACCGTCAGATGCCCCAGGCGTTCCACCAGCGGTTGGGTCAAGGCTGCAAGGCCCGGGCCGATTTCCACCATGCGCTGCCCGGCCTGGGGCGCAATGGCGCGCACGATGGCGTCAATGATCCCCGCGTCCGACAGGAAGTGCTGGCCGAAGCGCTTGCGCGCAATATGCTTCATGGTTTATTGCGGCGGCTCGCGCAGCTCCACGTAGGCGCGCTCGCGCACGTCCTTAGCCCAGGCTGCATACGCTTCCTCGAGCTTGGCTTCACGCAGCTGGTTGCGCACCAGCTCGCGCACGTCACGCGGACTCAGGTCGACGCGGCGCCTGTCGTTGACCTGAATCAGATGCACACCAAAGCGCGACACAAAGGGTTTGCTGATTTCCCCTTCGGCCAGGGCGTTCATGGTTGCCTCGAATTCCGGCACAAACATGCCCGGACTGGCCCAACCCAGATCCCCGCCCTGCGACGCAGAACCATCCTGGGAGTTTTCGCGCGCGGCCGTGGCAAAGTCGGTCTTGCCATCGAGTATGCGCTGGCGCAATTCATTCAAGCGCTGGGTAGCTGCTGCGACGGACAGCTGCGGCGAGGTGCGCAGCAGGATGTGACGAGCCCGGGTTTGCGTAATGGTCTTGACCAGGTTGGTGGGTGCACGCCGCTCCACCACCTTGAGAATGTGAAAGCCCGCGCCCGAGCGAACCAAGTCAGACACCGCGCCTACGGCAACGTTTTGCGTGGCCTGCACAAATGAAGCCGGATAGCGATCACCACGCCGCAGCCCGAACTGGCCACCGTTGCTACGGTCCGCATCGGAATACTGCTTGACCAGCGTCGCAAAGTCCTCCCCCAAGCGGATGCGCACCAGCAACGCCTGCGCCTGCGCCTGCAATTGCGATACCAAAGTTGCGTCCGCCCGCTCCGGCACAGCCACCAGTAATTGCGCCAGGTTGATTTCCTGCGCCATCGGGTCGTTATTGGCGGCCTGCTGCTCTGCAATGGCCCGGTCCACATCCTGATCGGAAATACGGACACGGGAGTCCACCTCCCGCTCACGCAGGCGAGTGAGCGTGATCTGGTCGCGCAACTGGTCGCGCAATGTCGTTGCGGACACTCCCGCCTTGGCCATGCGCTGGCGAAATGCCTCCACGCTCAGAGAGTTCTGCTGCGCCAGGTTTTGCTCTGCTGCATCCACAGTGGTTTCGTCAACACGGATGCCGAATTCCGCCGCCATATGCAGTTGTGCGCGATCACTGATAAGCCGCTCCAGCACGCCTTTTCTCAGCTCTTCCGATGGGGGGACAGGCTGGCCCTGGGCCTTGAACTGCTCCGCCACGCGCAGCATGGCGGCACGCACTTCACTGTTGGTAATGGGTTCGGAATTGACCACCGCAACCACGAAGTCGGCCGACTGCGCTGGCTGGGCCAATCCGGACTGGCTCAGCAATACTGCCGAAGCAAGCAAGGCCAGGGTTCTGAGGCGGAAATTCATAAGCATTCTTATTCGTAGTTGCTGAAGCGACTGGTGTCGGCGGAGCCGGAATTGCGCAAATTCTGATAGCGGGAAATATTTTGCTTCAAGGTCGATGTCGGATCCGCCGTACCTACGCGTGTAAATCCTACAAACTCCAATTGGAACACCCAACGCTCCACCGCAGAAGAGGTGCTGGTCTGCAAACGGGAAAACACCACGCGGCCCAACCAGCAACCCGCATCGTACTCGACGCCCAGAATGGTGTCGGTGAGCTTGCTCTGGTCCATGCTGTAGTTCATGCGGCCCACCGCGTAATAGCGACCTTCACCTTGTCCACGCCCGGCGCCCAGATCCTGCCCCCGATCACCCCACAGGTCATTGATGGGCCATTGCCAGCTCACGTCGATCTGTTCGCTTACGTCGCGCTGGAAGCGGTAGGCCGCATTGATGACCCGATAAGGGCTGGGGTTGTACCGCGCACCTATGGTGGAGCGCACCGACTGGTCCGTCAGCGGGTTGTACTGGGTGGTGGTGTCCAGGGCCCAGCGCTCATTGAGATTGACTTCCGCGCCCAAGAGCAAGTCACTCAGCCCCGCCTTGGCCGTATCGGTGCTGCTATTGATCGTCACCCGTTGCTCTTCCATGCGCAAGCGTTGCGCAATGGCAAAGCGGGCGTATTGCGCACCGCTGTCGGGGTCCAGGAAACGTGTGGTGACACCCAGAGTCAGCAGGTTGTTATCGGAAATCTTGTCGTTGCCGACATAAGCGTTTTCCGTGTAGATGCTGGCAAAGTTGAAATCTGCTGCCCCGGTGTCATAGTTGGGCAGCATGCTTTGATTGACGTAGGGCGTGTACACATAGAACGCCCGTGGCTCCAGGGTCTGCACATAGTTGCGTCCCAGGAGCGTGCTCTCCCGCTCAAATACCAGGCCGCTGTCCAGACTGAAAGTGGGCACCACGCTGTTGGCGGACTGGCTGCCATCACTCAGCATGGAATCAAACTGGTAGCTGGTTGCATGCAATTGCAGTTTGGGCGTTATGTAGCCTTCAGGGGCCAGCCAGGGACGACTCACCTGCATCAGGGCGAAGGTACGCTGGGCGTTGGGCTGCCCTGTCAAGTGGCTGTCTGCCTGGAACTGGGTGAAGTCACCATCCAGCGAGTAGTCAAAACCACTGACATTGTTCTTGCCATAGTGCGCCGTGATCTGTGGCATGCGGTCATAGGGCGGGACGATGGGCGCATCCGGGTCCTGCAAGGTCTGCCATTGCAGCATGTGCACCGTCCCGCTGACTGGGCCGGACGACCAGCTGGCCAGAATGTCTCCCGACAGAAGACGCTGTGTCAGTGTCGTTTCCGGACTGCTGAAATCGCGCCAGTAGTTGTTGTCACTGACCCGGTTGATATTCATCGCCAGTGTCACGGGCGCCACATTGGGAATGCCGGTGTTGATCGTGTCGTTGTGGACGAACACCAGACCCCAGCGATCCAGATCGCGCATCTTGTCGCCGGGCATGCTGTCCACGAACAGCCGTCCGTTGTAGGTAGGCTCCAGGTAACGGAAGTTGGCTGCCACATCCACACCACGGGAGGCCATCAGCGTCGGGGTGATGGTGGCATCGCGATTGGGCGCAATGTTCCAGTAGTACGGCACGGCCACGGTGGTGCCGCTGACGTTGTCAAAACCCACCGTCAACGGCAAGAAGCCCGAGCGACGCTTCTCGGTCAGGGGAAAGCCAATGGCGGGCACCGGCAAAATGGGGACACCCTTGAAGCTCAGATAGGCACCTTCGGCCAGTCCCTCTTCTTCGTCATTGTCCAGTGTGATGGTGGTGGCGCGCAAAACCCAATCCGGCATCCAGCTCGGGCCAGGCAGGCGCCTGCAAGTGGTGTAGGTGGCGTCGTGCACCACGGTGTGGGACTCGTCCAGAAAGTCGGCACGTGAGGCTTCGCCATGGGCATCGTTCTTGCCAAAGTGGTAGGACGGTTGCTGGAAGAATCCCTCAAAGCTCTCGACCTGGATCTCCATGAGCGGGCCTTCGTACAGGTTGCCATTGCGGTAGATCCGCACATTCCCGCTGGCGCGCGCCTGGTCGCTGGGCTGGTTGTACTCCAGCCGGTCGGCACGTATTACGGTATCGGCCTTGCGCAACTCGGCGTTGCCCTGTATGACGGTTTCCAGATCGGTGCGCCCTGAGACCGTATCCCCACGCAGAAATACCGGTGATTCACGGCGCTGCGCGGAAGTCAGTTCCTCGCTCAAGGCGGGTGTGGGTTTGAGCTGCAATCCCTGGTCCGAAGACGTTTGGGTCTGTGCCAGGCTGGCCTGCACACTGCCCCACGCCGTCAGGCATTGCACAACAGCAAGGCACAGGCGCTGCGGCGTGCAACGAAACGCTCGGGGAAAAGGCAACATGGAGACAGCAGGCGCGATGATGAAGGCGTAGAAGAGGGGCGGAGTGTAGGCGGGCTTTGTAGAATGGATTATCCATGAGCAACCCACCCGCCGTACCATCCCCCGCCCCAGACAAGGACAAGCTGCCGCACTGGCCCGACCCGCAACGGCAAGCGCAGTTCCAGCAATGGCTTGGCAGCCTGCCCACCGAACTGGCCCTGGAACCATCCAGCTTGCGCCTGGCCTCGGCCGACGCCAGCTTCCGTCGCTACCTGCGCATCGAAAGCGGTCGCGGCAGTCTGGTCATCATGGACGCACCACCCGACAAGGAGGACTGCAAACCTTTTGTAAAGGTCGGCCAATTGATGCAGGCCGCCGGTTTGCGCGTGCCCGAGGTGCTGGCCTGGGACGAGCCGCACGGCTTCCTGCTGCTGACCGACCTGGGCTCCAAGACCATGCTGCAAAGCATGGACCTGCAGGCCCCACCGCCGCTGGACTGGTACCTGCAGGCCGTGGACCAGCTGCTGCAGTGGCAACTGGCTTCGCAACCGGAAGTGTTACCCCCCTATGACAAGCCGCTGCTGCGCCGCGAACTGGAGCTATTCCCGCAGTGGTATATCGTCCGGCACCGCAAGGTGGAGCTCGACAGCAAGCAGCGCGCAACGCTGGACGAAGCGTTTGAGCGCATCATCCAGAACAACCTGAGCTGGCCCAGCGTGTACGTGCACCGGGACTTCATGCCGCGCAATCTGATGATGTCGCCCCAGGGCATGGGCGTGCTGGATTTTCAGGACGCGGTGTACGGCCCCATCACCTACGACATTGCCAGCCTGATGCGCGACGCTTTCCTGACCTGGGAAGAAGAGTTCTGCCTGGACGTCACCGTGCGCTATTGGCAAAAGGCGCGCAAGGCCGGGCTGCCCGTGGGGGATGACTTCGGCGCTTTCTACCAGGGCGTGGAATGGATGGGCCTGCAACGCCACCTCAAGGTCGCCGGCATTTTTGCGCGCCTGACCCTGCGCGACGGCAAGCCGCAGTACCTGGCTGATACGCCACGCTTCATCCACTACATCCGCTCCACCTGCAGCCGCTACATGGCGCTCAAGCCGCTGCTGCGTCTGGTGGAGTCTGTTGAAGGCATCGAGGTGCCCACCGCCTTTGTCTTCGGCAAGTTCTGAGCGAGCGCAGCACCCGCAACCCCATCGGACCATGCCGCGCTTCTATTGCCCCGCCCCGCTGCAGACCGGCGCCCTGCTGGATCTGCCGGCTGGCGCGGCGCGTCACGTGCAGGTATTGCGGCTGCAACCGGGTGACGCCATCACCTTGTTCAACCACGGGCCTGGTTGGGCCGGCACCAGCCCGGGTGGTGAATTCGATGCCACCGTCACCCTCATGGGCCGCAGCCAGGTGCAAGTGCAGGTCGGCGTCCACCATGCGTTGGAGCGCGAGGCACAGCGTGCCGTGCATCTGGCCGTGGGCATGCCTGCCAATGAACGCATGGACTGGCTGGTCGAGAAGGCGGCCGAACTGGGTGTGGCCAGCATCCAGCCCCTGATGACGGAGCGCAGCGTACTGCGTCTTGCTGCCGAGCGCGCTGCCAAGAAGGTGGAGCACTGGCAGGGTGTGGCGATTGCTGCCTGCGAGCAATGCGGTGGCAACCGTGTGCCTGTGGTGCATGGCATCAAAACCTTGCACCAGTGGCTTACCACCCTTGAACACCAATCCCAGGAAGCACCCCAGCGCCTGCTGCTGTCGCTGCGTGAAGGCAGCGTGCCTTTGCGCAGTCTGGCTCCGACTGCGACCGGTGCCTGCTTTCTGTCGGGTCCGGAGGGCGGGCTCAGCGCAGTGGAAGAGAGTGCGGCCATTGCTGCCGGTTTTGCGCCGGTCAGCCTGGGAGCACGGGTTTTGCGGGCGGAAACGGCGGCACTCACCGCACTGGCGCTACTGGCCTAAAAGCGCTGATCCAGCCACTGCTGCAGGGCGGCAAATACCGGCTCGGCGTGCAGCTCATTGAAGATCTCGTGGTACAGCGCCTCGAAGCACTGACTTTGCACCACGCCCTGGGGCGCGGCTTGCGCAAAGCGGCGACTGCCCTCGGCGTTCACCAACCGATCCTGCCCGGCATACAGCAGCAAAGTGGGCACCGTCCAGCCGGGTGCCAGGGCGACCGTGGCCGGACCAGTTTCTGCAATCCACGACCCCAGCCGCGCGCTGATGCGGTCATGTACCAAGCGGTCTGCCATGTACGCCTGCACCACCTGGGGATCGTGCGAAATGTCAGCGGGATTCAGGCCATTGCCCACGCGCAAGTCGGGCAGCACGCGGGGAATCAGCGACACAAGAACTTTCTGGAATGCGCTCAAGCCCGCATCCAGCGCCGGGGAGGACAGCACCAGTGCCTGCACCGGGCGCAACTTCAAAGATACTAGGCGTGCCGCCACCAAGCCGCCCATGCTGTGCCCCAGCAATATCAGCGGCACATCCGCTGCCATGCGTGTGCGGGTTTCATCCAGCACCTCTGCCAGGTCGTCGAGCAAACAGCTGTCGTTGGGCAGCGAGCCACGTGCGCCATGCGACTCACCATGCCCGTGCTGGTCGTAGCCGCGCACGGCAAAGCCCCAGGTGGTGAGCCGGTCCGCCAGCGCTTCATAGCGACCCATGTGTTCTCCCAACCCGTGCACCAGCACCACCACGCCACGCACGGCCAGACCGGGTTGCAACATCCAGTCGTAAATGGCCAGGGTGCGGCCATCGCGGGTGATGTGGGGCGAGAGAACGGGTTCAACCATGGTCTCGGGCAGCGGAGTCACGCTCAAGGTGTCAGGGCGATGACCTGAGCCACTGCGGCAGTCAGCTTCTTGGCATAGGGCACATGCAGGAACTCGTTGGGTCCGTGCGCATTGCTCTTGGGTCCCAGCACGCCGCACACCATCATCTGCGCCTTGGGAAAGCCCTTGGACAGCATGTTCATCAGCGGAATGGTGCCGCCCTGGCCGATGTAGCCACACGGTGCGCCAAAGTAGGTTTGCGAGGCATCGTTGAGCGCGCGCTCGAACCAGGGCGCCGTATCGGGCGCATTCCAGCCTGTGGCCATGCCCAACGGTTCAAAGGTAACGTGCGCCTTGTAAGGCGCATTGTCTTCCAGCAAGGCCTTGAGCTGTTGAACCGCAGTGTGCGCCTCCACCAAGGGTGGCAGACGCAGCGAAAGCTTGAAGGCGGTGTACGGGCGCAGCACATTGCCGGCGTCCTTCATGTCGGGGAATCCATCCACGCCGACCACGCTGAGCGTGGGCGCCCAGGTACGGTTGAGCAGGCCTTGCAGCGGATCGGTGGTGGTGGGCAGCGCAAAAGTCTTGGCACCATCGCAGTCGTAATGCGCCCAGGGGAAGTTCTGGAACATCGCATCGCCCAGGATGGCGGCGGTGGCTTTTGCCTGGGCCAGGCGTTCTGCCGGCACTTCGCAGTGGAACGCCGCTGGCAGCAGGCGGCCGGTGGCGCTGTCTTCCAGGCGGTCCAGCACCTGGCGCATGATGCGAAAGCTCGAGGGCACCAGGCCGCTGGCATCGCCCGAATGCACACCCTCGGTGAGGATTTGCACCTTGAGCACACCGGCGGCCACACCGCGCAGGCTGTTGGTCAACCAGAGCTGGTCGTAGTTGCCCGCGCCGGAGTCCAGGCAGATCACCAGTCCCACATCGCCCAGGCGATTGCCCAGCACCTCGATGTACTGCAACAGGTTGGGTGAACCACTCTCCTCGCAGGTTTCAATCAGGCCAACGATGCGCGGATGCTCCACCTGCTGGCTCTTGAGCGCCTGAATGGCGGCAATGGCTGCGTAGGCGGCATATCCATCGTCGGCACCGCCACGCCCGTAGAGCTTGCCGTCTTCGTATTTGGGCGTCCAGGGACCCAGGTCCGAACGCCAGCCGGTGAACTCGGGTTGCTTGTCCAGATGGCCATACATCAGCACCGTGTGCTCGGCCAGGCTGCGCGTGGCAGCCACCTCGAAAAACAGCACCGGCGTCTGACCCGGCAGGCGCACGACTTCCAGCGTCAGGCCGGGAACCTTCTGGGCTTCGATCCAGGTAGCGGTATTGCGCACCACCGTCTCCAGCAAACCCTTGGCCTCCCAGTCCGCCTCGAACATCGGCGACTTGGCGGGAATGGCGATGTAGTCGGTCAGCTCCGGAACAATGCGATGGTCCCAGGCACTGGTAATTTCACCAAGGGCTTGCGAGGCGTTGAGAGCCTGTGGAGGAATGCGGGCGTTCATGGGGTCTCCTGGATCAAGTCACCGCGAGTGGCGGCAACAGAATCATGCCACGCCCGCCGCTCAGCGCGCCAACTTGTACACCGATGTCCCGGCAAACCAGTTTGGCGCAAATCGCACGGTGTGTCCTTCCTGCAAGCCAAAGCTGTCGAGCACGCGCAGGCCGTTGCGCGCAGCCAGGTCGGCCAGGTCGGCATGGGTGCCCACACGGATGTTGGGCGTGTCGTACCACTGATAAGGCAGGCGCTTGGTGACCGGCATGCGGCCACGCAGGATGCTCAGTCGGTTGGGCCAGTGCGCGAAGTTGGGGAAGGCCACAATGCCCACACGTCCCACGCGTGCGGTCTCGCGCAACATCACCTCGGCATTGCGCAGATGCTGCAAGGTGTCGATCTGCAGCACCACGTCAAACGAGGCGTCTTCAAAAATGGCCAAGCCTTCGTCCAGATTGAGCTGGATGACATTGACGCCGCGGGCGACACAGGCCAGTACATTGGCGTCGTCTATTTCGACACCGTAACCGCTGCAGCCTCTTTCGCGCTGCAGGTAGTCCAGCATGGCGCCATCGCCGCAACCCAGGTCGAGCACGCGCGAGCCCTTGGGCACCAGCTCGGCAATCGCGTGTTGAATGACGGCGTCGCTCATACAGAAACCTCCCGGGCAATACCGTCAAAGTAGCTGCGCACCACATTCTTGTAGCGCGGGTCGTTCAGCAGAAAGGCGTCGTGGCCATGCGGGGCATCGATCTCGGCATAGCTCACTTGGCGCTGGTTGTGCAGCAGTGCCTTGACGATCTCGCGGCTGCGCTGGGGCGCAAAGCGCCAGTCGGTGGAGAAACTCACGATCAGGAACTTGCAGGTGGCCGCGGCCAGTGCCTGGCTCAGGTCGTTGCCGTGGTGGCGTGCCGGATCAAAGTAATCCAGGGCACGGGTGATCAGCAAATAGGTATTGGCGTCAAAGTATTCGGCGAACTTGTCACCCTGGTAGCGCAGGTAGCTTTCGATCTGGAACTCGGCTTCCTGGGTGCTGAACAAGTAGCTGGCTGCCTCTTCGGGACGACCGTCCTTGGCAGCCTGAGCAGCGGCACGCAATTGCCTTCCGAACTTCTCATTCATCACGTCGTCGCTCAGATAGGTGATGTGGCCAATCATGCGGGCGATGCGCAAGCCGCGCTTCGGGATGACGCCATGTTCGTAGAAATCCCCGCCATGGAAGTCCGGGTCCGTCACGATGGCGCGGCGCGCCACTTCATTGAAGGCAATGTTCTCGGCCGTCAAGTTGGGCGCACTGGCGATCACCAATGCATGTCCGACCCGATCGGGGTAGCGCAGGGTCCAGCTCAGGGCCTGCATACCCCCCAGTGAACCACCCATGACGGCGGCCAGCTTGTCTATACCCAGGGCGTCCAGCAGGCGTGCTTGTGCGTCGACCCAGTCTTCCACCGTCACCACGGGAAAGGCCGAGCCATAGGGCTTGCCCGTGTCCGGGTTGGTGTGCATGGGGCCGGTAGAGCCAAAGCAGGAGCCCAGGTTGTTGACGCCGATAACAAAGAAGCGGTTGGTGTCCAGCGCTTTGCCAGGGCCGATCATGTTGTCCCACCAGCCCTCGGAATTGGGTTGGCCTTCGTATACGCCGGCAATGTGGTGCGAGGCATTGAGCGCGTGGCAGACCAGCACCGCGTTGGACTTGTGTGCGTTCAGTGTGCCGTAGGTTTCATACGATAGCGAATAGTCGCGAATGGCAGCACCGCTCTGCAGCGTCAAAGGCTGCGCGAAGTGCATGCTTTGTGCGTGGGCGATCAGAGGCGTATCCAAGCTAGTTCCCATTCAAACCCCAAAAAAACAAAACCCGGCATCGCAATCAACGAGGCCGGGAGTTTGGGTCGGTCCGTCTTTAGCTGAATTTGTAAAGCGCCCGCAAGCAGGGCAAATTGGCGCTGGACGAAATTCTACCAAGGCTTGCTGACGGCACCAGCCTTTGCAGGGGATGGCGGGAATATCAGGCTTTGCCGCCCATGCGCTCCAGCAACCGGTCCAGGGTCCAGCGCCCGGTTCCGAATACGGCCAACGACGCCAGCACAATGCCCCAGCTGATGTGCTGCTGCAGGGCCGCAGGGGCAATTTCCGTTAGCGACAAAACGGCCATGACGTTGATCACACTCAACCCCAGAGGCGCAAAGCGCCCGGCCAGTCCTGCCACCAGCAACACGGGCAAGGCGATTTCTCCACAGGTACCCATATAGGCTGCCAACTCGGGCGGCAGCAACGGCACGTGGTATTCATCCTGAAAGAGTGCCAGCGTGGTATCCCAATCGCGCAGCTTGGTCAGGCCGGAGAGAAAGAATGCCTGGGCCACGTACAACCGGCCCAACAAGGCCAACGGGGACTGCAGGGCATTGAGCGGGAACTCCATCCAGCGCCATAGCCTG
This sequence comes from Rhodoferax sp. GW822-FHT02A01, assembly GCF_038784515.1. Taxonomy (NCBI): domain Bacteria; kingdom Pseudomonadati; phylum Pseudomonadota; class Betaproteobacteria; order Burkholderiales; family Comamonadaceae; genus Rhodoferax; species Rhodoferax sp. GW822-FHT02A01. Next base: position 1,822,146 of record NZ_CP152376.1, on the reverse strand, counting down.
GGGATTTGCAGCAAATAGTTCATGGAAATCAAAGTCCGTAAAAAGTTGTCAAGGACGGTTGCTCGCCATTTCATCCGTCAACCGTTGTCCGCCCAACACCAGACCCGTCTGCACAGCCATGGGCAACCATTGGGGAAAGTCGAGCAGAGGCGCCTGATCCAGTGCACCCTCAAGCGACGCACCTGCCATCAACGCGGTCAGCAACGCGCATTCGCCGGGCAGCGTCTGGCGCAGCCGCACCTGAAAGTCCTGGCGCCAGACCACCACGTCCTGTGGCGTGCGACTGCGCAGCTGCGCACCCACTTCGGCCAAACTCGGCGTGCCCTGCAAGTGCGCCAGCAGGATGCTGGCAACAGGCCAGGGGCTGCAAACAGTTGCCAGCCCCGGCGCCAGAATCAGCCCCAGCGTCTGTGGGTCTTCCGTGGTGAGCAGTACCAGCGTGGAAAGCGCTGCCTCCTGGTCCACGGCCCTGCTGCAGAGGTGCATGGCCCATTCGGTCCGGGCCACGTCGGCCAGATAAGGTTCCTCCTGCAGTTGTGCGCTTTGCTGCACAAACTCGGCTAGGCGTTCACCCCACTGCGCAATATCGCCCTGCGTGGGCGGATGGGCATGCCACAGGGCACGCGCCAGGTGGGCAAAGCTCTCCGTGCCCAGCATCTGCACCAATACCGGGTAGGCGTCCTGCAATGCACGCTCTGCCAGTACATGGCCGTTGGCCTGGTAGACCTGCAGGCCACGCTGCGGACTGGCGCCTACGCCTATTGCCTGCTCGGCCAGTCTCTGTGCAGCCGCTTGCACCGGCCAGGCAAACAGCGCTTCCAGCAAGGCTTGCTGCTGCGACGCCAGACTGCTCATGCGCCGCTCCCCAGAACCTGCCACGCCTCGTCGCGGGAGCGCTCTACCTCAGTCAGCAGGACTTCCAGCGCAGGAATGTCGGTATCCCACTCCAGCAAAGTGGGAACCGCGCCAAAACAACCCACGGCATGGCGGTACAAGTCCCAGACGGGCTGGCACACGCGGCTGCCGTGGTCATCGATGAATATCTCGCCATGTTCGTCCTGTACATGGCAATGCCCGGCCAGATGCAGCTCTGCGACGGCCTGGGGCGCAATGCGCTCCAGCCAGCGTGCACAGCTTGTCAAAGGATCAGCACACAGACCCGCCAACTGGGCGTTCTGCGCATTGACGTAGATGTTGTTGATATCCACCAGCAGGGCGCACCCGGTACGACTCGCCAATGCGTTCAGAAAGTCGGTCTCCTCCAGAGAGGGGTCCGATGCAGGCGTCCATTGCAGATAGGCCGACAGGTTCTCCACCATGAAGCGCCGCTTCAGGCGGTCCTGCACGCGCTGCACATTCCTGCAGAGCACGTCCAGCGCCTCCTGGGTGAAAGGCAATGGCAGCAGGTCGGCCGCATGCACCGCACTTCCCGCATAGGTTGCGCGCGCAAAACTGGCATGGTCACTCACGCGCACCGGGTCGATCCGGTTGACCAGCTCGGCCAACCGGTCGAGGTGCCAGTCATCCAGCCCCAGCGCCGAGCCCAACGACAACCCCACCCCATGCAGGCTGACCGGGTAGGAACTGCGTCCGCGCTCCAGCACCGCCAAGGTGGCCCCGCCGGGCGCGAAGAAGTTTTCGGAATGCACCTCCAGAAAATCCAGCGCAGGCTGCTGTTGCAGCAGTTGGGCGTAATGCGGCTGACGCCAGCCCAGGCCAGTCTGCAAGGGACGGTGTGGAGAAGGCAGATTCACGGCGTGGGCTTGGCTAAAGGTGTTCGGGCGCCTGTATTTCAGGTCTTGGGCTTCATGGCTTCGTCGGCCGTCATACCCTTCATGTCCTTGCAGGTGCCCTTGGCCACGTACTTCCATTCCGCCTTGTCCATGTCCACCTTGGACTGTCCGGCACAGGAATGCACGCCGGTGGTGCTAGCGCAGTCGTTCTGACCGGCCTTGGCAATGCCAAAACATTTTTCTTTTTCTGCCGCAGCGGCTGGCGCAGAAGCGAGTGCCAGCGTCATCAAAGTGGCGGCGGTGGCTGCAATCATGGAAGCGTGTTTCATATCAAAGTCCTTTAGAGAGTGGTAAAACCACGGGGTTGTGAAAATCAACCAGCTGCGTTTATCGGATGCTTCGCGCTGGTTATATCTTGGTCTGGGCTCCACGCTTTTTCTTACAAGATGGCCAAATTAATTTGACGTATAACGAGGACTCCTTTGCAAAGCTCCGAATCTCCCCTTCCAAAAGCTGCGCCAAGCTTTGAGTCCCAGGTTGCCGAACTGCGCGATTACCTGATGAAGTTCGCGCGCCTGCAATTGCGCAACGAAACCTGGGCGGAGGACGCCGTGTCGGAAGTTCTGGTAGCAGCCCTGTCCAAGCCGCAATCTTTCGGAAATCGCTCACAACTCAAGACCTGGCTGGTGGGCATACTCAAGCACAAGATCATCGATGCACTGCGTCTGCACGGGCGTGAAGTGTGTCAGATGGACGATTCCACGGATGGCCAGGAAGATCCACTGGAACTGCTGGGTTTCAAGCCGGACGGGCACTACGTGGAAGCGCCCGCCGAATGGGGCAACCCCGAGCAGCAAAGTAGCAGCCGCCAGTTCTTTGAAATTCTGGAAGCCTGTGCCAACCGACTACCTGCCGTGCAGGGGCGCCTGTTCCTGATGCGCGAGTGGCTGGAGCTCAGCAGCGAGGAAATCTGTAAGGAATTGGCCCTGACTCCGACCAATCTGTACGTTCAATTGCACCGTGCCAGATTGCGATTGCGTGAGTGCCTGGAATTAAACTGGTACGGCAACAAGGTGAATTCGTGACGCCATTCAAAAGAACCTGCAAAGAAGCCACCGCCCTGATGGTGGCCCGGGAGGACCGCGCGCTGGGTCTGGCAGACCGGCTGGCTTTGCGCCTGCATTTGCTGATCTGCGAGGCGTGCCCGCGATTTGAGCGACAAATGCTCGCCATGCGCAACGGCATGAAACAGTGGCGCAATTACACGACACAGGACTGACCCCAAACCGGCCTTGGAGGACATTCCATAAAAAAATTAGGAATGTCGCGGGAATTGGCGCATAATGAAATTGCCTTGCCAGAAAGCTGGTGGGGAAGTTTGCGGTGTTTAGTCAGTTTCGCGTCTGCTCTAAGTCTTTATTGGTTTGTTGATTGCGGTTTTGGACTCCATCGCGTTTTGAGTTATTTTGAGGAGTCCTTACATGGGCAACAAACTTTACGTTGGCAACCTGCCATATTCTTTCCGTGACGAAGACCTGCAGCAAACCTTTGCTCCCCACGGTACCGTTACTAGCGCCAAGGTCATGATGGAACGTGACACTGGCCGCTCCAAGGGCTTCGGCTTCGTGGAAATGGGCAGCGATGCGGAGGCACAAGCTGCCATCAACGGCGTTAACGGCCAACAATTCGGTGGCCGCGGCTTGGTTGTCAACGAAGCACGTCCCATGGAACCCCGTCCTCCCCGTTCCGGCGGCTTCGGCGGCGGTGCTGGCGGTGGCGGCGGCTACGGTGGTGGCGGTCGCTCCGGCGGCGGTGGTTACGGCGGTGGCGGCCGTTCTGGCGGCGGCGGTGGTTACGGCGGTGGCCGTGGCAGCAGCTACTAAGCAGCTCCCCCTATGTAAAAAAGGACCTTCGGGTCCTTTTTTACTTTGAGAGCTCGGTGAAATGGGCCCTCAAGCCTCATCAGCACGATGCTTGCGCGGCCTGCCCGCCAGGGCTTTGTCCAGCAATGCATTGGGCAATAGCCGCAAGAGTTTGGCTACCCATCCCATTTGCCAGGGAATGACCCGGTAGCTGTCGCCTGCCAGAATCGTGTGAGCGGCACGATCAGCAAAGTCATCCGTCGACATCAGGAACGGCATGGAATAGCGGTTCTTGCGGGTGAGCGGCGTATCGATGTATCCCGGACAGACAGTGACCACACGCACTCCGCTTGCGCGTAACTCGCCGCGCAGGCTCTCGCAATAGGAAATGACAGCCGCCTTGCTTGCGCAGTAGGCGCCATGCCCAGGCAACCCGCGAATACCTGCCACGCTGCCGATACCGACCAGGGTGCCGGAACCCTGCTTGCACATGCCGTCAATAAAAGGATGGAAAGTCGCCGCCAGGCCCACGTTGTTGGTGGCAAAAGTCTGCGCCATGACGTCCAAATCTGACCGGATCGCCGTGTCCATGCCGATGCTGATGCCCGCGTTTGCAATGACGACATCCGGCAACCCCTGGCTGAGCATGCACTGCTGCCCCGCATGCACGATGCTGTTCACGTCCGCAACGTCGGCACCATAGACGTGGCAGCGTTCAGCAGAAATGCCCTTGACCTGCATCCATTCCCGTACCACTTCCGTGCGGCGCGCTACCAGAGCCAAGTTGTAGCCCGCTTGGTAAAAGCGCCAGGCCAGGGACTGGCCGATGCCACTGGATGCGCCGGTAATGAAAACCAATGAAGCCATGGCCTTTGTCCCGCTGGTTCAGTGCTGGGGAGTGGGCACTAGCGTACCGCGCACCCGTCCGTTGAGCTGCACGATCTGCTCGACATTGTCGTAGTCCATGCTGTCTGCCGTAAACCGGTCCTTGCCACGCAGAATTTCCACCGGCAGGTGGGACTTCAAACGCTCCGTATCCATGAAAGCGTGTAAAAACTCACTGCGATACTGCATGCGCGGCGTTTCGTCCTTCCCCGCTTCCCGGTTGGCCTCACGCACCACCACCGCGTTCCCCATCAGTTGCACCTCCGAGCCGTCCTGGTTGGTCAGCCCCCGGTCTGCGGATGCCGTCGTCAGATGGCCCTTGGTATCAAAGGAGCGGATGCGGATGCCATCAATTTCCAGCCATTGGGTATCGGGATAGTGGCGTACCTTGTCGCCCATGACCTCGCTGCGGATACGGCCCGCTGCATCGAAGGTTTTGACCGAAAACCCCTGCATGAAATAGTCGGGATCGTGCCGCTGCACTCTGGGCGCGCCGGGCGTCTCGACTGCGGGCGTGGTGCGCACCATCCAGTACGTGCCCAGCGCCAGAACCGCCATGCACAAGAGCGGCAGGTACAGAAAGAAACGGTCTCCGGCCTCGCGAATGAAAGTGCGCGCGTTCCACATCAGTGGGTGTACTCCGCCAGCAGGTCAGCGTAGCGTCCACTAGCCACCATCAGCAGGTCGCAAAATTCACGGACTGCACCAGAACCTCCCACCGCTCGGGTGCGGTAATTTGCAAGCCCAAGCGCTTCAACATGGGCATTGGCTGGTGCACAGGAAAACGCCGCGCTCTGCATCATGGGCAGGTCCGGCCAGTCATCGCCCATGGCGGCGGCCTGACTCCATTGCAACCCCAACTCCCGCAAGGTTTGCTCGGCGGCAGGGCGTTTGTCTTCCGTACCGAAATGGGTGTGGGTGATACCCAATGCTTCAAGGCGCTTGCGTAGGGCCTTGGAATCGCGCCCCGTGATCACGGCGGGAATGATGCCCGCCTTCTTCAGCATCTTCAGCCCATGTCCGTCAAGCGTGTTGAAACGCTTCAGCGTTTCGCCACTCTCGGAATACAACAGGCCGCCGTCGGTCAGCACACCGTCCACGTCAAAGAAAGCGATTTTGATGCCCTGCGCCTGAAGCAGGAGCGCAGGATCGAAAGAGATGGCGGGTGGCATCAGATGACCTTGGCGCGCATCAGATCATTGCTGCTGATGGCACCGCACAGGCGTCCTTCCGCATCAAGCACCAGCACACCGGTGATGCGGTGGCTTTCCATCATGTCAGCCGCATCCACTGCCAGCGCGTCTACACCAATGGTCTTGGGGTTGGTATGCATGACGTCCGCAGCGACCGTGTTGCGCAAATCCTTGCCCTGCTCCACCAAGCGACGCAAGTCGCCGTCGGTAAAGATGCCCAGCACATGGTCATCCGCATCCACGATGGCCGCCGCACCCAGTCCCTTGGCACTCATTTCCCGCATCAATGCGCTAAATCCCGCATCGGGTGCAACGCGCGGCACGGCATTGCCACTACGCATGACGTCGCTTACGTGGGTCAGCAGTTTGCGCCCCAGCGCGCCGCCGGGGTGTGAGCGGGCAAAGTCTTCGGCACGGAATCCACGTGCATCGAGCAGGGCGACCGCCAAGGCATCGCCCAGCGCCATCTGCGCAATCGTGCTGGCAGTCGGTGCCAGGTTCAAAGGGCAGGCCTCTTTTTCCACCGCGCTGTCGAGCCAGATATCGGCGTAGCGCGCCATGGTGGACTGGGGGTTGCCGGTCATTGCGACCAATGGCGTACCCAGGCGTTTGAGCACCGGCAGCAAGACTTCCATCTCCTGCGATTCGCCGCTGTTGGAGATGGCAAGCACCAGGTCCTGTTCGGTGATCATGCCCAGGTCACCGTGGCTGGCCTCGCCCGGATGCACGAACATGGCGGGCGTTCCGGTGGAAGCCAGCGTGGCTGCGATCTTGCGCCCCACATGGCCGCTCTTTCCCATGCCCATGACCACCACACGCCCCTGGATGGCCAGCACAGCTTCCACCGTCCTGGCAAAAGGCGCGCCGATGCGGCCTTGCAGCCCGGCGATGGCGGCGGCTTCTATGACCAGGGCATCCTGGGCCATGGCAATGGCACGTTGGGCTACTGAATCGGGGGTCCGGTGTGGGATGGCTGTCATGCAGGCATTTTATAGAGCCAGGTGGCTTCAGGCCGCACTTGCTAGGATGCAGGCATGAATGGTCTTGAGATTACCCTCCTGTATTTGCTGGCGGCGGTGCTGGGGGTAGTCACCTGCAGACTGCTCAAACTGCCACCCATGCTGGGCTATCTGTGCGTGGGCGTGCTGATTGGCCCCAATGCCATGGCCCTGTCACGCAATGTAGAGGCGGTGCAGCATCTGGGCGAGTTCGGCGTGGTGTTCCTGATGTTTGTGATCGGTCTGGAATTCAATCTGCCCAAGTTGCGCGCCATGCGCCAGCATGTGTTCGGACTAGGTTTTCTGCAGGTCACGGTCACCATGCTGGTGGGCACTGCAGTCATGCTGCTGTTGGCCCGACTGCTGCCCAACCTGTGGGCCATGAACTGGAAGGCGGCACTGACGTTGTCGGGCGCCTTGGCCATGAGCAGCACCGCTATTGTGGTCAAGCTGATGGTGGAACGGCTGGAACTGGAGGCCGAGCACGGCAAGCGCATCATGGGGATATTGCTGTTCCAGGATCTGGCCGTTGTTCCCCTGTTGGTGCTGGTACCCGCGCTAGGGGCCTCCGACCAGAACCTACTCAGCGCACTGTCTCTGGCCGGGGTCAAGGCGGTGCTGCTGGTGACCGTGCTACTGGTGGGCGGCCAACATGTGATGCGTCACTGGCTGACGCTGGTGGCACGGCGCAAGAGCGAGGAGTTGTTCGTGCTCAACCTGCTGTTCATCACGCTGGGCCTGGCCTGGCTGACCGAACAGGCCGGGCTCAGCATGGCCCTGGGCGCCTTCATCGCGGGCATGCTAATTTCCGAAACGGAGTTCAAGCACCAGGTGGAAACCGACATCCGCCCCTTCCATGACGTCTTGCTGGGACTGTTTTTCATCAGCATTGGCATGCTGCTGGACTGGCGACTGGTGTTGCAGAGCTGGGGCCTGGTATTGCTGCTGATGCTGATTCCCCCCTTGCTCAAGATCGCTCTGGTTACGGGTCTGGCGCGTGGCCTGGGCGCGACCAGCGGTGTGGCCCTGCGCACCGGCCTGTATCTGGGTCAGGCCGGTGAATTCGGCTTTGTGCTGCTTACGCTGGCCGAGGAAAACGCATTGGTGCCACCCATGCTGCTGAACCCGATTCTGGCTGCCATGGTGCTGTCCATGGTGGTCACACCTTTTGTGGTGATGTACAGCAACCGCATTGTCTTGCGCTTGGTGTCCACCGAATGGCTGCAGCAGTCTCTGCACATGACCACGATTGCCCGCAAATCCATTGGCGTGAAGCAGCATGTGATCATCTGCGGATTTGGACGCTGTGGGCAGAACCTGGCGCGGATGCTTGAAAGTCAAGGCATTCCCTACCTGGCGCTCGACCTGGACCCGGACCGTGTACGCCAAGCCGCAGCGGCCGGGCAGAACGTGGTCTTTGGTGACTCCGCCCGGTTGCAGGCACTGATGGCTGCCGGCCTGGCACGGGCCAGTGCCGTGGTCGTCACCTACCTGGACGAGGCAGCGGCACTGAAGGTGCTGGCCAACCGACACGCCCATGCGCCGCAGGTGCCAGTGATCGTTCGCACCCAGGATGACCACAGCCTGGAGAAGTTGCAGGCCGCTGGAGCAACCGAAGTGGTCCCCGAAGCCATCGAGGGCTCACTGATGCTGGCCAGCCATGCGTTGGCGCTGGTGGGCGTACCCATGCGGCGCGTGATCCGTATCGTGCAGGACCAACGGGACGCACGCTACAACCTGCTGCGGGGGTTTTTCCATGGCGCAGACGACGATTCGGTGGACGAGCTTCATCACGAGCGGCTGGTCTCCATCACCCTGCCACAACTGACTGCGGTGGCTGGCAACGCACTGGAGCATTTCGCACTGGAAACATTGGAGGTCCGCGTTCTGAGTCTGCGCCGCAGCGATGGCAGGGCGGTCAGCACCGCATCTGATGTGCTATTGCAAGCCGGGGACACCCTGGTGCTGTCGGGCAAAGCCGAGTCGCTGGCGCTGGCGGAGCAACTCCTGCTCAAGGGCTGACTGGGCCCCCAGACAGGGCACAATGGGCGCCCGTGCCCCTTATCCGTTTGGACCAACCCATGCAAAACATCAGTGTGAACCAGTATCTGCGCGACCATATCCGCACCGTGCCGGATTGGCCCGCACCCGGCATACAGTTCCGTGACATCACGCCGCTGCTGCAGGACGCCAAGGTATTCCGGGTGTTGATCGATGCATTCGTGCACCGCTACATGTCGGCAGATCGTCGCCCCGATGTGGTTGCCGGCCTGGATGCACGCGGCTTCATCATCGGAGCTGTCGTGGCCTATGAGCTCAATGTGGGCTTTGTGCCCATCCGCAAAAAGGGCAAGCTGCCCTTCACCACGGTGGAAGAGACTTATGAACTGGAATACGGCAGCGCCACGGTGGAGTTGCATACCGATGCGGTCAAGCCAGGTCAGCGCGTGCTGCTGATTGATGACCTGATTGCCACTGGCGGCACCATGATGGCCGGACGCCGTCTGTTGGAACGTCAGGGCGCAGTGGTGACCGAAGGTGCGGCCATTGTGGATCTGCCGGAACTGGGCGGCTCGGCCAAGTTGCGCGAATCCGGGCTGTCACTGTTCACGCTGGTGGACTTTGCCGGGCATTGAGGGCGGCGAGGTCGCCAACAACCCGACGCTAGTTGAGCCCACCAAATTGCGAAGGACCCAAAGGTGAATTCGCATCAAACGGCTCGGTATCGCTGAAGTCCGGCTCAGGCGCCGGATTGCGCCTGCCAGAACGCACCACCTCGCCCGAACGAGCTGGCGCGGCACCACTTGCGGCAGCGGCTACAGCCCGCTTGAATGCCAGCACTTCGTCAACGGACACCTCTTCGTCCGAAGAGGGCGTTCGGGATTGCGGGGCAAGTGGCGCAACTCCCGGGGGTGTGGCGGGCCTCGCTGCCGCCTTGGGCACTGGCGCAGCTTGCGCCATCGACGGGGATGCCGGTCGGACACTCACCATGTCGTTCACCCGCCAGTAGACGGCAGTGACCAGCATATCAAAGCGCTCCTTGGCGCTACGGGCTATGGCGCCTTCCATGTTCACAAAGCGCTCCGGATCTGTCATGTAGTCCCGCGGCACGTCCACCATGATCAGGTACTGGCGACCACTGGAATCTAGTGACAGCACCTTGAACTTGTAGGTGGAAGAAAGAATGCCCGAGGCCGTCATGCATTCGCGCACGATGCCATACAGCAGCTCCCGGCGTTGCATGCGTTCACTCTTGCGGCTGTTGCTTGGAACAGTCTTGTCGGTGGACTGGTATTGCAAGGGCAGGGTCGCGTCGGAGGCACCCAGATCAGAAGGCGGCACCGAGGGCGATTCAGTGGCCGTTTTCCGTTTTCCAAACCAGCTTAAGAAGGACATAGATGTATGGAGTAAGCGTGTCCCAGCAGTGTAGGACAGATCACTTGCCAATACAAAACTGCGAAAAGATCACGCCCAGCAGATCGTCCGAGCTGAACTCACCGGTGATCTCACCCAAAGCGCCTTGCGCCAGGCGCAATTCTTCGGCCAGCAAGTCCAGGGACTGGGCATGGGCGGCCAAATGGTCCGCTGCAAGCTCACAGTGGTGCTCGACCCGCCGCAGTGCCTGAATGTGCCGTTCCCGCGCAATGAAATTGCCGCCGCTGGCAGGCCGCCATCCTGCGGCTTGCAACAGGGCCTGACGCAGCGCATCCAGTCCGCTGCCAGTCTTGGCGGAGAGTGTGATGCCTGCCTGACCCTGCGAATTCGGCGCTGCATCTGCCTTGTTCCAGACTTCTATGACGGGAACACCGGTTGGCAGCTTCGCCTGCAAGGTCTGGGCAATGACAGCATCACCAGACAGGTAATCAGTCTGGGTCGCACGTGTCAGGTCGTGCAGAAACAGCACCACGTCGGCGGCGGCAATCGCTTCCCAGGCGCGGGAGATGCCAATCTTCTCCACCACATCTTCGCTCTCGCGCAAACCGGCGGTATCGATCACGTGGATGGGTACACCTTCGATCTGAATGGTCTCCTGCACGCGGTCGCGCGTGGTGCCGGCAATGGGCGTGACGATGGCCAACTCCGCACCCGCCAAGGCATTGAGTAAGGATGATTTGCCCGCATTGGGTTGACCGGCAATCACGACTTGAATGCCTTCGCGCAGCAGGGCACCCTGGGACGCCTTGGCAAACAATTCCTTTAGCGATGACTGAATGCGTTCCAGCTGTCCGGCTGCATCCGCCTTTTGCAGAAAATCGATCTCTTCTTCCGGAAAGTCCAGCGTGGCCTCCACCAGCATGCGCAAATGGGTTAGGGCGGCCAGCAGGGCGTGAACCTCCTTTGAAAAGGCTCCAGACAATGATTGCGCAGCACTGCGCGCGGCGGCCTCGGTGCTGGCGTCAATCAGATCAGCAATTGCCTCGGCCTGCGCCAGATCAATCTTGTCGTTCAGGAATGCGCGTTCGGAAAACTCTCCCGCTGTCGCCAGGCGCAGCCCGGGCAACACGGGCAAATTGCTGGTGGCGCCCACCTGCGCTGCCACCTGCAGACAACGTGCAAGCAGCAATTGCAGCACCACCGGCCCTCCGTGGGCCTGCAACTCCAGCACATCCTCTCCGGTGAAGGAATTCGGGCCAGGGAAGTAAATGGCCAGACCGCGGTCTATCGCAATGCCGTCGGCATCACTGAAGGGCAGGTACAGGGCCTCGCGGGGAGGCAGAGAACGGCCGAAAAAGGCCTGGACAAAAGGTGAGAGCTGCCTGGCACTGATGCGCACAATGCCCACCGCCCCTCGGCCGGGCGCGGTGGCAATGGCCAGAACCGGATCGTGGTGACGTGGCAGCATGGTGCGCCACTAGACAGTCAGCGATCCGGCTCCGCCCATCAGAACTTGGGCAGATTGAACTTGGGCGGCACACCCATGCGGGTGTTGATGATCCATTGCTGGGCAATGGACAGCACGTTGTTGGTGATCCAGTACATCACCAGGCCCGATGGGAAGAAGAAGAACATCACGCTGAAGGCCAGCGGCATGATCCACATCATCTTAGCTTGCATGGGGTCTGGTGGCGCAGGGTTCAACGAAGTCTGCAGCAAGGTGGTCAAGGTCATGACCAGCGGAAGGATGTAGAAAGGATCAGGTGCCGAGAGGTCATGGATCCACAGTGCCCAAGGAGCGTTGCGCATTTCCACGGTGGACAGCAGCACCGAGTACAGCGCGATGAATACCGGGATCTGGATCATGATGGGGAAGCAGCCACCCATGGGGTTGACCTTCTCCTCGCGATAGATGCGCATCATTTCCTGCTGCATCTGCTGCGGCTTGTCCTTCAGACGCTCGCGCATTTCCATGATCTTGGGGTTGATGGCTTTCATCTTGGCCATGCTGGCGTAGGCCTTGGCATTGAGCCAATAGAAAGCGATCTTGAGCAACAGCACCAGGGCCACAATCGACCAGCCCCAGTTCTGGATGAAGCTGTGCAGCTTGTCCAGCAACCAATACAAAGGCTTGGCCAGAATCGTCAGGCGACCATAGTCCTTGAGGAGTTCGAGGCCAGGGGTGAGCGCTTCCAGCATTTTTTCTTCTTGCGGCCCCACGAACAGCTTGGCATCCACCACCTTGCTGGCGCCAGGAGCCAAAGGCTCGAGCGGCGCCACCATGGTCGCGCGGTAGCAGCAATCCGCCACAGAGGCACCGATGTCCACAGCGTCCATGGACAGATTGCGTTGCACGCCATCGGGCAATATCCAGGCACTGGCGAAATAGTGCTGCACCATGGCGACGTAGCCATTGGAGCTGCTGGGCTCAAAGTCTGCCTTGTGCTTCTTGATGTCGGAGAAGTCCACTTTCTGGAACTTCTTGGCTTCCGTGTAAACGGCAGGTCCGGTGTAGGTCGAATAGAAGGACGAGCCGCCAGCGGGCTTGTTGCCGTCACGTACCAGCTGCAGGTACAGCTGTGCCGACTGCGGATTGGCAGAGGTGTTGATCAGCTCGTGCTTGACTGCAATATCGTAGGCTCCGCGGCGCAAGGTATAGGCCTTGACCAGCTTGATGCCGCCCACGTCGGGCGAGGTGAACTGGATCACAAGTTCGTTCTGGCCATCCTTGAGTTCATGCGGGCCGCTGGCTGTCATCACCGTCTTATGGGTGGGAAATGCCCCTCCAGCAGCTCCGGCCACCACGCCCGACTGGGCCATGTAGACGCGATCCTTGCTGTCGTCCAGCAGTACGAAGTTCTTGGTCTTGTCTTCGGTATCGGCGTACTTCAGCAATTCGGCACGCACCAGGGAGCCACCTTCGGTGTCCATAGTGAGCTTGAGCACGTCCGTGGTAACGACAAACCGCTCTTTGGGTGCCGCGGGCGCAGCATCAGCTGCCGCCGGTACCGTGGCCTGACCTGCCACAGGTGCTGGAACAGCGCCATCCTTACCTGCGACGGGCTTACCGTCCGCCGCCTTGGGCGCACTGGCCTGCACGGCAGGTCCGGGGAAGAAAGTGGCCCGTTTGCCATTGGCGACCTGCCATTGATCCCAGAGCAGAACCATGGAGAAGCCAAAGATCACCCACAAAATGGTGCGGCGGATATCGTTCATGAGGGTTTCTTTTCAGACGGAGAAATCAGACGGCCAAAAAGCCGGGGGGGTTCAGTAGGTACCGGGTCGGAGCCGCCAGCACACCAGGGATGGCATCGCACCAGACGAGCCGCCGTGAGATAGCTTCCGGCCATCGCACCATGCTGCTCAAGCGCCTGCAGGGAGTATACGGAACATGTGGGCTCGAAACGGCAGGCAGAACCCAGCCAAGGGCTCAACAGCAGACGGTAGGCCTTGACCAGGCTGATCAGCAACCACTGCACGCGTCAGCCTCTGGTTAAATGGGTGGAGGGCACTGTGCAGGCCCTCTCGAACAGACTCAGCAATTCTGTGCGAACAGCCGCCTTGAGCGCATCCGATGTGGCACTGACAAACTGGGCACGGTCAAAGCCGGCGCGCAAGCGTACGACGTGGGCGGCGACGCTCAACTGCGGCTCGAATTGCGCGCTCACGCTATAGATTTGCCGTTTGATGGTGTTTCGTGTGACTGCGCGCTTGGCCCAGCGTTTGGGGACCATGGCTCCCAACCAGACGCACTTCTGCGGAAAGAGCGGCAACTGCCCTTGCTCCGTTGACGGGGCCGCCACCAGGCCTGCACTGTGCAAAGCAAAATGGGCAGTGCGGGCGAGGGTCTTGCCCGCCAGGACTGCCTGAAACTGGGGCCGTGTTTTCAATCGTTGCACGTTGGAGCACACCGAAACTGAAACCCCTTGAGACAAAGCAAGTGCCCCAAGAATTGGCCGATCAGAATTGCCAGTGGGTTGGCTTAGACGGCCAGGCGCTTGCGGCCCTTGGCACGACGCGCGTTGATCACGGCACGGCCACCGCGAGTCTTCATGCGAACCAGAAAGCCGTGGGTACGGGCGCGGCGGATTTTGGAAGGTTGGTATGTGCGTTTCATTTGGAATCTCTACTCTGGACCCCGACAACGATCAGGGAAACCGAAGATTATCGCAAACTTTCTCAATTGCGGCAAGGGCTTGGACGGGATTGTGGTTCTGACTTGGCAACAAGGGCATCAAAATCAGGAATGTGGATAACGCTTTGATAAATTACAATGCGACTCCTAAATAAGTAGAACTATCCACAGAAACCTAGAACAAGAATGAGCACGGGACTAAGCTCTGGCAGCCAGCCTTCGGCTGCCCGCGACATCGGCCAGAGCCTGTGGCAAAGCTGCATTGACCAGCTCGCCCAGGAGTTGCCCGAACAGCAGTTCAACACCTGGATCAAACCCCTTCAGGCCCAGGTGCAGGAGGACTTCTCCAAGGTCACCATCTATGTGGCCAACCGCTTCAAACTGGACTGGATCAGGGCGCAATACAGCAGCCGTATTTCCAACATGCTGGAAAAGCTTTACGGCCAGCCAGTTCAAGTTGAGTTAGCCATTACTCCTCGGGAAACCGTTGCCAGGACTCAAACTGCCGTTGCCAGTACGGAAGCCATCGCATTGGAGGAAGTCACCGAGATTGGCGAAGAGCGATCCAACGGGACCCCCAAGAATCGCCTCAACAGCATGCTCACTTTCGAGACGCTGGTGGAGGGTACAGCCAACCGCATGGCACGCGCCGCAGCCATGCATGTGGCCACCATGCCAGGGCATTTGTACAACCCGCTGTTCATCTATGGCGGCGTTGGCCTGGGCAAGACCCACTTGATGCATGCAGTGGGTAACCGCTTACTTGACGACAAGCCTGGCGCGAAAGTTCTCTACATCCATGCAGAACAGTTTGTTTCAGATGTGGTTAAGGCCTATCAGCGCAAGACTTTCGATGAATTCAAGGAGCGTTACCACTCGCTCGACCTGCTGCTGATCGACGATGTGCAGTTCTTTGCCAACAAGGATCGCACACAGGAAGAGTTCTTCAATGCGTTCGAGGCGCTGCTGGCCAAGAAGTCCCACATCGTGATGACCAGCGACACCTATCCCAAGGGGCTGACGGACATCCACGAACGCCTGGTATCGCGCTTTGACTCCGGCCTGACCGTGGCCATTGAGCCGCCGGAGCTGGAAATGCGGGTAGCCATTCTGATCAACAAGGCGCGTGCCGAAGGATCGGAAATGCCCGAGGAAGTGGCCTTTTTTGTTGCCAAGAATGTGCGCTCCAACGTGCGCGAGCTCGAAGGCGCCCTGCGCAAAATCCTGGCGTATTCCAGGTTCAACCAGAAAGACATCTCAATCGCCTTGGCGCGCGAAGCGCTGCGCGACCTGCTGTCGATCCAGAACCGCCAAATATCGGTGGAAAACATTCAGAAGACCGTGGCCGACTACTACAAGATCAAGGTCGCGGACATGTATTCCAAGAAGCGTCCGGCCAGCATCGCGCGGCCCCGCCAGATTGCCATGTACCTGGCCAAGGAACTGACGCAAAAAAGCCTGCCGGAAATTGGCGAGCTTTTTGGTGGACGGGACCATACCACCGTGCTGCACGCGGTGCGCAAAATTGGTGGCGAACGCCAACAAATGACCGAGCTGAATCAGCAATTGCACGTGCTGGAGCAAACGCTCAAGGGTTGATTGCTAAAAACAAGCTTCCGTGCCGGTGAAATGCTGCATAAAACAGCGAAAATGGCGGGATTTACCAAATAGCAGCCAGTTTGACTGGCAGTAGCAAAGTCTGAGACTCTGAAAGAGGTTGAAATGATCGTATTGAAGGCAACGCAAGACAAAGTGCTCTCGGTTCTGCAATCGGTTGCGGGCATCGTTGAGCGGCGCCATACCTTGCCGATTCTTGCCAACGTACTGCTGCGCAAGTCTGGCACCTCGATCCAGCTCACCACCAGCGACCTGGAAATCCAGATCCGCACCACGGCCGAACTGGGTGGCGACACCGGCAACTTCACCACCACCATTGGCGCACGCAAGCTGATCGACATCCTGCGCACCATGCCTTCGGACCAGACCGTGTCGCTGGAATCCAGCCAGAGCAAGATCATCCTCAAGGGTGGCAAGAGCAAGTTCACTCTGCAGACCATGCCGGCGGAGGACTTCCCGTTGGTACAGGAATCCGCCAACTTCGGCCCCGCGTTCAGCGTGCCGCAAAAGACCCTGAAGGACCTGCTGGGCCAAGTGGCGTTTGCCATGGCGGTGCACGACATCCGCTATTACCTCAACGGCATCCTGTTTGTCGCCGAAGGCAAGCAGCTCAGCCTGGTGGCCACCGACGGTCACCGCCTGGCGTTTGCCTCTGCCACGTTGGATGTGGAAGTGCCCAAGCAGGAGGTGATTCTGCCGCGCAAGACCGTGATCGAACTGCAGCGCCTCCTGAGCGATGCGGATGGTGCCATTGAAATGCAATTCGCCAACAACCAGGCCAAGTTCACCTTCGACGGCATGGAGTTCGTGACCAAGCTGGTCGAAGGCAAGTTCCCCGACTACAACCGCGTTATCCCCAAGAACCACAAGAACCAGATCACACTGGGTCGCACCGCGCTGCTGGCCACGCTGCAGCGCACGGCCATCCTGACCAGTGACAAGTTCAAGGGTGTGCGCCTGAACATTGATCCGGGCTCGCTGCGTGTGGCATCCAACAATGCCGAGCAGGAAGAAGCCGTGGACGAACTGGACATCGACTACGGCGGTGACAGCATTGAAATCGGCTTCAACGTGACCTACCTGATCGACGCGCTCACCAACATGAGCCAGGACATGGTGTCCATCGAACTGTCCGACGGCAACAGCTCCGCGCTGTTCACCATCCCTGACAACGCCACCTTCAAGTACGTGGTCATGCCCATGCGGATTTAAGGCCGCAAGCCACAGGCGCCCTTTGACGCAAACCCCCGCCCCGCGGGGGTTTGGTCATTCAAGAGTTTGAGATTTTGTAAGAGAAGTAAGCCATGACTGATAGCAACAAGCCTGATTCCACCCCCGAAAACACGGACGCAGTGCACACCGGTGAGGGCGGCGCGGAGAGTTCCAACTTCCAGCCCACCATCGACGCGCACCAGGCAGGCGCATCAGAAGCCTATGGCGAGGGCTCGATCCAGATTCTCGAAGGCCTGGAAGCCGTGCGCAAGCGCCCTGGCATGTACATCGGTGACACGTCTGACGGCACCGGCCTGCACCACCTGGTGTTTGAAGTGGTGGACAACTCCATCGACGAGTCGCTGGCAGGCCACTGCGATGACATCCTGGTCACCATCCACTCCGACAACTCGGTGAGCGTGGTGGACAACGGCCGCGGCATTCCGACCGGCGTGAAGATGGATGACAAGCACGAGCCCAAACGCTCGGCGGCCGAAATCGCCCTGACCGAGCTGCATGCCGGCGGCAAGTTCAACCAAAACAGCTACAAGGTGTCTGGCGGTCTGCACGGCGTGGGCGTGAGCTGCGTGAACGCGCTCTCCAAGATGCTGCGCCTGACCATTCGTCGCGATGGCAAAGTGCATGTAATGGAGTTCAGCAAGGGCTTTGTGCAGAACCGCATTGTCGAGACACAAAACGGCGTGGAAGTCTCGCCCATGAAGGTGATCGGTGAAACCGAGCGACGCGGCACCGAGGTGCACTTCCTGCCTGACACCGAAATCTTCAAAGAGAACAACGACTTCCACTACGAAATCCTGAGCAAGCGCCTGCGCGAACTCAGCTTCCTGAACAATGGCGTGCGCATCCGCCTGAAAGACGAACGCACGGGCAAGGAAGACGACTTTGCCGGTGCCGGAGGCGTGCAGGGCTTTGTGAATTTCATCAACAAGGGCAAGACCGTCCTGCACCCCAACGTGTTCCACGCCATGGGCGACCGCCAGAGCGATCAGGGCACCAACATCGGCGTCGAAGTGGCCATGCAATGGAACAGCGGCTACAACGAGCAGGTGCTGTGCTTCACCAACAACATTCCCCAACGGGACGGTGGCACCCACCTCACCGGCCTGCGTGCAGCGATGACCCGCGTCATCAACAAATACATCGACGAATCCGAACTGGCCAAGAAGGCCAAGGTGGAAGTGTCCGGCGACGACATGCGTGAAGGCCTGACCTGCGTGCTCAGCGTCAAGGTGCCCGAACCCAAGTTCTCCAGCCAGACCAAGGACAAGCTGGTCTCCAGCGAAGTGCGTGGTCCGGTGGAAGACATCGTGAGCAAGCTGCTGGCCGACTATCTGCAGGAGCGTCCCAACGACGCCAAGATCATTGTCGGCAAGATCATCGAGGCCGCGCGCGCCCGCGAAGCCGCACGCAAGGCGCGCGACATGACGCGACGCAAGGGCGTGCTCGACGGCATGGGCCTGCCCGGCAAGCTGGCGGACTGCCAGGAAAAAGACCCGGCCATGTGCGAAATCTATATCGTCGAGGGTGACTCCGCCGGTGGCTCCGCCAAGCAGGGCCGTGACCGCAAGTTCCAGGCGATCCTGCCGCTGCGCGGCAAGATTTTGAATGTGGAAAAAGCTCGCTACGAAAAGCTGCTGACCAGCAATGAAATTCTCACGCTGATCACCGCCTTGGGTACCGGCATCGGCAAGGCCGGTGGCAGCACTGGCAACGACGATTTCAACGTTGCCAAACTGCGCTACCACCGCATCATCATCATGACCGACGCCGACGTTGACGGCGCCCACATCCGCACCCTGCTGCTGACCTTCTTCTACCGCCAGATGCCCGAGCTGGTGGAACGCGGCCACATCTACATCGCGCAGCCGCCGCTGTACAAGGTCAAGGCCGGTAAGGAAGAGCTCTATCTGCAAGGCCCCAGCGAACTCGACAGCTTCCTGCTGCGCATTGCACTGGTCAACGCATCGGTCTATACCGGCGGCCCCAACGGCACCACGCTGAGCGGCGACACGTTGGCCGAGCTTGCACGCAAGCACCAGGTGGCGCAGAGCGTGATTGCGCGCCTGCAAAACTTCATGGATGCCGAAGCCCTGCGCTCGGTGGCCGATGGCGTTGCGCTCAATCTGGACACCGTAGCCGACGCCGAAGCCTCAGCCGCTGCTCTGCAGGCCAAGCTGCCCGACGCCGAAGTAGCGGGCGAGTTTGACGTGCGCACCGACAAACCCATTCTGCGCATCAGCCGCCGCCACCACGGCAATGTGAAGAGCAGCGTGCTCACACAGGACTTCGTGCACGGCGCCGACTACCACGCCTTGGCCGATGCGGCCAACACCTTCAAGGGCTTGCTGTCCGAAGGCGCACGCGTCATGCGCGGTGAGGGCGAGCGCCAGAAGGAAGAAAAGGTCAACGACTTCCGCGAAGCCATGGCCTGGTTGATCGGTCAGGCCGAGAGCTCCACCAGCCGCCAGCGCTACAAAGGCTTGGGAGAAATGAACCCCAGCCAGCTCTGGGAAACCACCATGGACCCCACCGTGCGCCGCCTGCTACGCGTACAGATCGACGACGCCATCGAAGCCGATCGCGTGTTCACCATGCTCATGGGCGATGAAGTGGAGCCGCGCCGCGACTTCATTGAAACCAATGCGCTGAGGGCGGGCAATATTGACGTTTGAGACTGTTGGGGTCCGTAGGGCGACAAAGTAATTGCGACTCGCGACAAAGTTCTGCGACAAATTGGACAGAATTCTTGCGACCAACCTTCAAAACGCCCTTTTCTGCTTAAAAAATGAGCATTTCGGCTAAGGCAATGTAGATTGGGAGTTTTGCTCTAAAACGGACATGTGACCGGTTGCTGCGCTTGAATGGTTCTTGTTTAGGGAACCTATAAATCCCTGTTTTGCGGCGCGGGATGGTTGTCGGCGATGGTCACATGCGAACCAAAATAGGACTCGACTGTCTCTTTTGGACATACCGGTACCATGTCCCGGAAATTCCGGTCAAGGCTGGCCGCAGTCGGTGATCACGCGTCGACTCACTTGCGGTGCGAGCACTGGGTCGAATGCCCATCAGCGGTCATTTACCGGTGCCGGCGATCGACCCAAAGCGGAAGTCCAGGCGAACAGTTTCATCGCCAGAATGCGGTCATTCGGAAAGAGTTGCATTTCACGGTGACAGGCGGTCGGATCGCAGCGACTTCTGCCGGTCCCCTCGGAATTCTGACCGTCGGATTGCTTTCACATATCCGTCGCTCAGTGCCAAGAAAATAACTTCTCACAACGGAATGGGTAGACAGGACCTCACACTTGCGCAAGTATGGCAAGAACGAAGTTCTCTGTGTTTGCTATCCACTCATTGACTTTGGCTGGACTAATGGACGCGACTTGATGGTTACCCTGGCCGTCATTTGGATTTGCATCTGCTCGATGGACTATTTGATGCCGGCGTTTCATCGCATCCTCCAACGCTGGCAGGAATAGTTGAACTGATGCAGTATTGAGACCGATCGATTGAAGTAGCGAGCAAACTTCACCGGAGTTGTTGTAGTTCGAGCGCTCAAGGCTGGCATCCACGGAGGCTTTGATTACCTCGTCAACGGATTTGCCGCGTTGCGAAGATAACCCATTTCGTCCAGGATCACCATGTCGACATACATCAGGCGGTAGGCCAGTTGTCCTGACTTGCCTTGCACTTTCTCCTGCTCCAGAGCGTTGACCAACTCGACTGTGGAGAAGAACCGCACTCGTTTGCCATGGCTGCGAATCGCTGCAACTCCGAGACTGGTTGCCAGATGTGTTTTGCCTGTGCCGGGACCACCAATGAGAACGACGTTGTGCGCTGATTCCAGGAACTTCATCTGGTGCAGGTCACGCACGAGGGCCTCATCCACGTTGGCTTGGGTGAAGTCGAACCCAGCTAGATCCCGATGTGATTGGAAGCGCGCCACACGCATTTGATAGGCCATGGAGCGCACCTCACGTTGTGCTGACTCTGCCTTGAGCAACTGGTGCAGCACCGTTTCATGGTCCAGCGTCTTCAGGCGTGCGGTGCCCAACACCTCTGGCCACGCACTGGCCATGCCGTGCAAGCTCAGGGCCTTCAATGCAGCAACGATGTCATTAGACATGGCGGGCCTCCTGATTGCGCAGACTGTCGTAGCGCATGACATTGGCCAGCGGCGGCGTCTGCAGGGTCAGCGGCGTGTCCACTTGCATCTCCGTTAGAGGGCGAGAACCGTCTTTGAGTCGACTCAGCGTGTTCAATACATGCTGGGCACTCACGCGACCGCCCTCCAGGGCTATCTCTACAGCCATCAGAACGGTGTCCAGGCCATGTAGTGGAATTGCACTGAGGACCTGTGCCATCACACGGTCTCCGCCGGAGTTCTTGAGCAACTGCCGCTGCAACTCCTGCAGTGACTCGGGCATGGTCTTGAAGGGAGCACCGTTGCGCAAGGCTCCAGGCTTGCGCTCTATCAAACCAATGTAGTGACGCCAGTCATAAAAGGTCCTGTCACGCTCGAAGCTGCGAACCAGATCGACCACTTCCCCGTGGGCGTCCACCACGCGCAGGAATTCTGGATAGGCGCGCAAACTCACGACCGTGTTCACCCATTCGCAAGGCACGCTGTAGCGGTTGCGCTGGAAGTGAATCAGCGCCGTGGAGGTAACGCGCAAAGGCTGCTCCACATAGCCATCAAATGCCTTGGGCAAGGCCATCAAACGGGTGCGCTCATCCTGCATGACATCAGCCACTGTGAGTTCCGGCCAATCCGGGTGGCTCAGTTCGGCCCAACTGTCCTGGCAGGCCTGCAGCAACCACGCATTGAGCTCAGCAAGACTACCCCAACGCTTCTCAGCCGCCTCGCGCCAGATGTGGCGGCGCCGGTCCTGCACATTCTTCTCTACACGTCCCTTCTCCCAGCCCGCAGCGCGATTGCAGAACTCGGCTTCGAACAGGTAATGCCCCGTCATCGACTCGAACCTGGCGTTCACGCTGCGCTCCTTGCCTTTGCCGACCTTGTCGACTGCCGTGCGCATGTTGTCGTAGATGCCACGCTTGGGTACACCGCCAAACACTTCAAAGGCCTTGGTGTGAGCGTCAAACAGCATCTCGTGCGACTGTGTGAAGTACGCCACCAGCACGAACGCGCGGCTGACAGTGGAGCCAGGGACCTCAAGGGGTAGGCCGGCCAGTAGGGTGCTCATACGGGCTACGTTGCGGTTGTCTTCGCCAGCCTGGTTGGCGCAACCGTAGATCACGTCGGTGACGGCTTGCCAATCGACCTGACGGTTGCGCAGCATCAGTGCTCGCAAGGGAACAGCTCCAAGGTCGTCAGCGCGCACACTGCTTAGCGCTCCACCGTAGCGTCCAAAAGGGGTGCGAATGGCATCGCAGATAAATGCTTGTTTCATGTGAGATTCATTGTTTAGATCTGAACGGGCAGACCCACAAGACGCTCAAGTTCGGCGTGCTCCAGGCCTTCAACCATGTCTATGAGTTGCAGACCCGTAGGAGTGCAGGCCAATGTGGCCAGGTCAGAGTAAATGCGCTTGACGCACGCAATGCCGGTCAAAGGGTAGCTGCAGTTCTGCACCACCTTGCTTTCCCCCTTTTTGGTCAGCAGGTCCATCATGACCCAGGTCTGCTTGGCACCAATTGCCAAATCCATCGCGCCGCCCACGGCCGGGATGGAGCCGGCTTCACCGGTGCTCCAGTTGGCCAGGTCACCAGTGGCTGAAACTTGAAAGGCCCCCAGCACGCAAATGTCCAGATGGCCGCCGCGCATCATGGCAAAGCTGTCCGCATGGTGAAAGAAAGCACCACCGTCCAAGAGGGTGACGGGCTGCTTGCCGGCATTGATCAGGTCATAGTCCTCTGAACCAGAGGCCGGCGCGGGCCCCATGCCCAAGATGCCGTTTTCGCTGTGCAGCACCACTTCCATGTGGGCCGGGATGTGGTTGGCCACCAGGGTGGGCTGGCCTATGCCCAGGTTCACATAGGCGCCATCGTGAATGTCTTGCGCCACACGCTGGGCCAGCTGATCCTTACTGCGTTTTTGGTAGTTGCTCATGATGTACTTTTCTCAGGCGGCTTGCTTAAAGCCACCAGCCTGGGTGGCAACATGGTCGATCTTGACGATGCGGGAGACGTGGATGCCGGGCGTGACAATGGCCTCCGGATCAAGCGTGCCCAGCTCCACAATGCTGTGAACTGTGGCAATGGTCCGTTTGGCTGCCGTGGCCATGACGGGGCCAAAGTTGCGCGCCGCCTTGCGGTACACCAGGTTGCCCCACCGATCACCGCTTTCAGCCTTGATCAGGGCCACATCGCCATAGATGGGGTACTCCAGCACGTAGGGTTTGCCGCTGATGACACGGGTCTCCTTGGCGCTGCCGTCAGTGTTCTTGGCCAGTTCGGTACCGAATCCGGTTGGAGTGAAGAAGGCCCCTACACCGGCACCGGCCGCACGCAGACGCTCGGCCAGATTGCCCTGCGGCACCAGCTCTAGCTCTAGCTGGCCACTACGGTACAGGCCATCAAAGATCTGGCTGTCAGCTTGGCGAGGAAAGCTGCAGATGATCTTGCGCACGCGGCCAGTCTTGAGCAAAGCGGCCAGGCCAACTTCGCCATTGCCGGCGTTGTTGTTGACCACGGTGAGGTCACGTGCACCCTGGGCGATCAGGCCATCGATGAGTTCGTTGGGAATGCCGGCGGTGCCGAAACCGCCGATGAGTACCGTAGCGCCGTCTTGTATGCCCGACAAGGCTTCGGCAACCGAGGCGGCAATTTTATTGATCATCGTTGTACCTTGGCCTGAACGGGGTTGAGCACAAAGTCGTAGTGAAGTGTGTAGAACGGGCGGTCCATTCGAGTGCCATCGGGTGCCGTACCGGCCTCATGCCGCACCCAGTCCGAAATTAGTGTGGAGCGAACACCAAAGACAGCGTCGGAGTCGAGATACTTGTCTTCGTCGCGGAATACATGAGTGATCAGCCTCTCAAAGCCTGGTGCAACCAGCATGAAATGCAAGTGGGCAGGACGCCAGGGATGGCGACCCAGTGCCTCCAGCATTTTTCCAACCGGACCGTCGTGGGGAATCGGATAGGGTTGGGCCAGGATAGAACGGAAGTGGTATTCGCCCTTTGCATCTGTGACGAAGCGGCCACGGGCGCGGTGTTCATGCTGCCCTGACGACGAAGCTGGACGCTGCACGTCGTAGAAGCCGTCTTCATCGGACTGCCAGACATCCATGGAAACGCTGGGAAGGCCCCTGCCTTCCAGATCGGTTACCTTGCCGCTTACAAAGCAGGGCTCACCACCGGCCCCATTCGACATGTCGGCGCCCAAAGCATATTCAGGGGCACCCTCGACAAAGAAGGGACCAAAGACGGTGGCCTCGGTACAGCCTGCGGGTTTGATGTTGTTCTGTGAAGTGACCAGAGTGGACAGTCCCAGCACGTCAGACAGCAGGATGAACTCCTGGCGTACGTCATCGGTGATGTGCCCTGTAGCGGTCAGAAATTCGATGCCTTGGAACCACTCCTCCTCGGTCAGATTGACCTCCCTGGCGAAGGAGTGCAGGTGTTGGACCAGGCTGGTCATGACCTGGCGCAGGCGTTCGTTCCTGCAGTCCGTAATGGACGCGAGCACGGCCTGCGTGATCGTATCTTCGTTGATATTGCGCATGGTTGTCTGTCTCCTTATTGGGCGTTTTTCTGTAGGTAGCCGATACGTTACTACTGCGTCGGTTGGAAAAAAATGCTCTATAGTGAAATCAGTTTTCCATAAAACGAAGTAATCCAAATGGATCATTGGTCGCAAGTAGCATTCTTTGTCCAAGTTGCAGAGCTCAAGAGCCTGTCTCGTGCGGCGGAGAAACTGGAGATGTCCAACGCGGCGGCCAAGCCATGATCAAACACATTGTCATGTGGAATGTCCGTGGTGATACCGCCCAGGCACGCAAGGAATCTGCCCAGTACATCAAAGGCCGGTTTGAAAGCCTGCTTGGCAAGATTCCTGGAATGCAGAAACTTGAAATCGGTCTGGATGAGAGCCGGGTCGAATATGCCTGCGACGTTGTGCTGTATTCCGAGTTCGACTCCAAAGAGGCCCTGGACGCCTATGCCAACCATCCTGAGCATCTGCGCATTCGTGGTGACCTGGGTGGAATTCGTATCACACGGCACCAAGTCGACTACACCACTGAGGCGCACTAATCATGGCCATACGGGATTTCATATTTACCGCACAACCCTCACGGGTGGTTTTTGCCAAGGGTAGCTTGAGCCAACTGGCTGAAGAAGTAAAGGCCCTTGGCGCTCGGCGTGCCCTGGTACTGTGCACGCCACAACAACGCGCACAAGCCCAGCAAGCCAGTGACTTGTTGGGAGAGATGAGTGCAGGCATTTTTGATGGCGCACAAATGCATGTGCCTATCGAAGTGGCACGCGTCGCTCGTGAACATGCCAAGGCAGTCGGTGCTGACTGTGCCGTGGCCATTGGCGGAGGTTCTACCATAGGGTTGGGCAAAGCAATTGCAATGGAGTCTGCGTTGCCCATCATCGCAATTCCAACCACCTATGCTGGCTCGGAGATGACACCCATCTATGGCATTACCGAAGCCGGAGCCAAGAAAACCGGTCGCGACATTCGCGTGCTGCCCAAGACTGTGCTGTACGACCCCAACCTCAGCGTGGGTCTGCCGCTGGGTATGTCAGTGGTAAGTGGCATGAACGCCATTGCCCACGCTGCCGAAGGCCTGTACGCCAAGGATGGAAACCCTGTGATGTCGCTGATGGCCGAAGAGGGCATCCGTGCCCTGGCTCTGGGGCTCAAGGGCATTGCGCAGAACGCGTCTGATATGGACGCCCGCAGCGAATGCTTGTATGGCACATGGCTGTGCGGATCTGTTCTGGGCCATGTGGGCATGTCCCTGCATCACAAGCTCTGCCATGTGCTGGGTGGCAGCTTCAATCTGCCACATGCAGAGACTCACACCATCATCTTGCCGCATGCACTGGCCTACAACGCGAGCGCCGCACCGCAGGCCATGCAACGTATTGCCAAAGCTCTGGGAGCGCCCCACGCAGCCGAAGGGGCATTCGACCTGGCCAAGCAACTGGGTGCGCCCATGGCCCTGCGCGAAATAGGCATGAAGGAGGCGGACCTGGAACAGGCCTGCAAGATTTCCATGTCCAACGCCTACTGGAATCCCCGGCCGCTCGAAGAAGTGGCCTTGATGGGTCTGCTCAGGAACGCCTGGGCCGGTGATCGCCCCAACAGCCTTTCGATCTGATTACATAAGGAGACAACATCATGAGCAAGCCAATTGGAGACCAAGCCACTTTGGGCGTGGCATGTCTGGGAATTACCCACCCTCATACGTCGGGCCGCGTGCGCGCTGTGCAACGCCTGCCCAACGCCCGCGTGCTGGCAGCCTACGACGACAGTCCTCTGCTCAAGCCATTCTGCGAGGCCATGGGTATTGAGGCACGCACCAAGCAGGAAATCCTGGACGACCCCAACGTCCACGCCATCTATGTGCACTCCAAAAGCAACAAGATGGCCGACTTGTCTATCGAGGCACTCGAAGCTGGCCTTTGAAGGAAACTGCACACTGAGGACTTTGAACCAACTGGCCGACCTGATGGCGAAAGAGATGTTGTGGGACGAAGCGCGAATAAGTGAAGAAGTATCCAACTGCGTTTATCTGCTTACCAATCAGTACGGGTTAAAGTTCAGCACGGCAGATGTCTAGTTCATTCACATGAAAAATTCACCATTTCAATCTGAGACCCATTCAGCCGGCACCCCGCTTGAGCAAGCAGTTCCTCGTGCCAGCCGGGACTTGTTATGGCTTCAAGTCAAGAATTCAATTCTCGACTTGATCAGCACGCAGCAGCTTCAGGCGGATGCGCCGCTACCCTCCGAAAGCGAATTGTGTACACGCTTTGGCGTCTCTCGTACGGTTGTCAGAGAGGCCATGAATCAGCTGGTTTATGAGCACGTGATCTACAAGCGTCAGGGAAAGGGTGCCTTCGTCGCTGGCCGAAGGGAGAGTCAAGAGGTTTTTGTATCCTCCGCCATGGGCTTCTCTGATGAATGGCTGGGCAAACACAGAACGGTCATGCGGCGAATCTTGGTACAGCAAAGCAAGATTCCTGGGCCTCGCGTTCAAGAGATGCTCCGCCTTCCAACAGACGGAAGCACAGACTCCAGAGTCGTTGAAATCGCGCGCGTGCTCAGCGCAGAAAACATACCTCGTATGTTTGTAACCATCTCAATTCCCGAAAGACTGGTCCCTGGACTCGCTCAACTGCCCTTGCAGACACGTTCACTGTATGACATCCTTCGACGACAGTATGGCTTGCACTTCAAGAGCGCTGACCGCTGGATTGAAGCAACAGCAGCAACACCAGAGGCCGCCAAGTTGCTCCAGGTTGCCATCGGAACGCCCCTGATTGAAGTCGAGTCATGCGCTTACAACGAGACAGGTCAGCCAGTTGAATACTTCAAAGCACTTTGCCGCACGGACCTTGGATCACTACATTTTCCCGTGCGCAGATGATTCGTGACCGTTGACACAGTCTATCAATATTGACGATCACTAATTGACCATAAGTCCCGGCGGTCAACACGCTACCACTGTATGGCGAACGGATGCATCGATGCGATGAATTTGAAGTATGCCAAGGTGGCAGTGGGCACTTTGGAGGCCCCTACCATTAACTGCAGCCTCAAAGGCTGACTTCAACGTCGGCTTTGTTGTCCGTAGATCACGCGCCTCTATCTCAGGCGTCGACCAGTTGTAGAAGTTCACGCACGACTGCTTAAGTGTTGCAATCGCACCTGTACTGGAAATCGGCAATTGCGCGGAACGCCGGCCGAATCAGCGAGCGTCCCTAGGTAACCCTATGTTTTTCCAACTTTCTCGCCAAGGTCCTGCGGTGCATTCCCAGGCGCCGTGCGGTCTCGGAAATATTGAATCCCGTTTCGGCCAGCACCTCATGGATACGCTCCCACTCCAGGGTTTTGATGGAGGTGGAGCGTTGGGTGAGTTCCACGCCCACGCTGCCTTCCTTGCTCACGAACGCGGCTTCTATGTCGTCGGTATTGGAGGGTTTGGCCAGATAGTGGCAGGCACCCAGTTTGATTGCTTCGACGGCAGTGGCAATGCTGGCGAATCCGGTCAGCACCACGATCTGCATGTTTGCGTAGTGGCGATGCAAGGCTTGCACACACGCCAGGCCCGAAGCCGCGCCATTGAGCTTGAGGTCTACCACCGCATAACCCGGCTTGTGCTCCAACAGCAGTGCATGGACTTCGTCCAGACTGGTTGCACTCAGCACGGTATAGCCGCGCCGCCCGAAGGATCGGCCCAGCGCGCGTGCAAAGGCCGCATCGTCTTCGACGATGAGCAGTTGGCGTTCGTTGCTAGGGGCTTGCATGGGGCGCGATTGTAAGAGGCAACAAAGGCAAGCTCACCTGCACTGAGGCACCACCTTCTGCACGGTTTTGGGCCGTCAGGCTACCGCCCAACGTTCTGGCCACATTGACCGACAAATACAACCCCAGCCCGCTGCCGGGGCGCCCCTTGCTGGACTGGTACGGTCTGCCCAACTGCGCCAGCATCTGCGGCGGGAAACCCGGCCCGTGGTCTGTGACGGTTATGGTCAACTGCCCATCAACGCACTCGGCTTCCATGGCAAACCACAGCGGCGAGGCCTCCAGTGCGTTATCCAACACATTGCAAATCATTTGCTGAATGGTCGAGTCACCCACGATGGCGAGTTCAACGTCACCCCGCAGCGTGTAGTCAAAAGCTGCCACTGCGCGGCTGTTGCGCCAGTCCGTGACAATGTGGTTCAGAAAGTCAGCCACCGTGGTCTTGGCCGAAGACTCGCCGCGCGGTTCACCTGCCGACTGCAGGATGTCGCTCACGATCCGCTTGCAGCGGCGCACCTGCGCTTGCATCTCCACCATCTCGTTGCGCAATTCAGCGTTGCCTTGCAACTCGGGCATGTATTGCCAATCACCCAGGATGACATCCAGCGTGGCCAGGGGCGTACCCAGCTCATGTGCGGCACCCGAAGCCAGCAGGCCCAGGCGCACAATGTGATCGTGCTCTGCAGCGCTTTGCCGCAACTGGGCCAGGTACTTGTCACGCTCGCGCACATTGCGGTTGATGCGGGTGATGGAGACCACCAGCAGTGTGGCGTTCAGCACGAAGCACAACATCATGCCCTGCACGTAGTGACTGCTCAAACCCAGGTCATGGTCCAGTGGCAGACGCAATGGCTGCGACAGCACCGCCAGGGCGGCAAAGCACAGGGTGGTGATAGCGACCAGCATCCAGGTCCAGCGCGCCTTGAGCAGCATGGCTCCCAGAATCACTTGCAGAAGGTAGAGTGATGCAAACGGGTTGGTGGTGCCGCCGCTGAGGTAGAGCTGCACCGTCAACACGGCCACATCGACCAGCAGTGCGATGAACAGTTCGCGGTCGGCTACCTGGGGTATCTCTTGCCAGCGCAGGTGGCTGCCAATGTTGAAGGCAATCAGCACGGCCAGCGTCTGCACCATGGTCGGCAAAGGCAGTGCAACGCCAAACCCCAAGGTCACCACGGCAATGGTGATGATCTGCCCGGCAATGGCGATCCAGCGCAACTGGATCAGCTGATGCATGTTCTTGTGCCCCGCTGCATCCCATTGCGGCAAAGGTATGCCTGCTGTGCGCTCGCGCTCAGCGGCCATCTGCATGCGACTCGTCCTGGTTCACGTCGGGCAATTCCTCTGGATGACGCCCTCGACGCGCATCACGCGCCACCCACCAGGTGGCCCATGCCAACAACGCCGCCAGGCTGTACCAGGTCAGAGCATAGACCAGATGGTTGTTGTGAAAGACCAGCACCGTCATTCCACCTGCGGGCCACTGGGGCTTTGCTCCGGGAATCGTCGGCGTGTCGGGCTCGGCATCGGCATCTATGAAGTAGGGAGCCACGCCCGGGAGTGCATAGGCGGCGGCAATGGCTTGCACGTCCCGCGAATACCAGCGCTTGGCCGCTGCATCGTTGTGTCGCAAAAAGCCCCCGCCCGGCTCACTCAGGCGCAGCAAGCCGCTGATGCGCATCGGCTCCGCTGGTTGCGGTGTCTGCGCCAGTTGGCGCTCCATCACGCTGCGGGCCTCGGGCGGGACGAAGCCACGGTTGACCAGTACACGGTTTCCATCTTCCCCGCGCAAGGGCACGATCAGCCAGTAGCCGCTGCCGAGTCCGGTTGCGGCTTGCACCCAGGAGGACTTGTCTGCCTCCCAGACTCCTTGGGCGCTCACATGCAGGTACTCATAACCGGCCGCATCGATGTGCGGCCACAGTGCCAGCCCGGGTGCGGGCACCGCAGCGGCCTGAACCCGCTGGGCGACGCGCTCCATGAGCGCGAGCTTCCAGGTGCGTCGCTGCAGTTGCCAAGTGCCCAGCGCCAGCAGCCCCATGACCAAGACTGCGGCGAAGCACAGCAGCACCCGTTTCCAAACGGAACGGCGCGGGCGCTTGGGCGGTATCACGGCGACAGCGTCATGCCTCAGGGCAGTTCTTGCATCGAATGCGGAGTGGGCATCATGTTGGTGTTGAGGTGGTACATCACCCAGATCGAACCCGAGAGCATGATGGCCAGCACCGCACCGGTAAAGATCAGCGCCAGCAGAGACCAGCCGCCTTCCACCTTGGCGTTCATGTGCAGGAAATACACCATATGCACCACGATCTGCACTGCCGCCAGGAACAAAATCACCGCGGCCGTGATGCCCGGTGTGGGCAGTACCTTGGCCATGACCAGCCAGAAGGGAATAGCCGTCAGGACCACCGACAGCAGGAAGCCCTGGACATAGCCCTTGACCGTGGCGTGGTAGCCGTCGTCTTCGTGATGCCCGTCATCGTGGTGTTCGTCGTGAGAATGTTGGCTCATGGCAGGGTTCCCATCAGATAGACAAAAGTAAACACGCCGATCCAGACCACATCCAGAAAGTGCCAGAACATGGACAGGCAGGTCAGGCGGCGCTTGTTGGCGGCAGTGAGGCCGCCCTTGCCGACTTGCACCATCAGCGTCACCAGCCAGATCGTGCCGAAGGTGACGTGCAAACCGTGGGTACCCACCAGCGTGAAGAAAGACGACAGGAAGGCGCTGCGCTGCGGGCCCGCACCTTCGTGAATCAGGTGCGCAAACTCATTGAGCTCCAGCGTCAGAAAGCCCAGGCCGAACAGGCCGGTAATGGCCAGCCAGATCAGCACATGTTGCTTCTTGCCATGCTGCATGGCAATCATGGTCATGCCGTAGGTAATGGATGAGAACAGCAACAGCGCGGTGTTGGTGGCCACCACGGGCAGGTCAAACAGGTCGGCACCAGACGGGCCGGCGGCATAGCTGCGACCCAGCACGGCATAGGCCGCAAACAGCACGGCGAACAGCAGACAGTCGCTCATCAGATAGAGCCAGAAGCCCAGCAAGGTGCCTTGCTGCGGATGGTGGCTGCCATCGTCGTAGAAACGCGGCGTGGCGCCGGCGGGGTGGAGGGTAGTGGATGCGGTCATGGGGGTCGTTCTCCTGCGCCGTTCACACCAGAGCCGCGAGGGCCTGGGTACGCGCGTCTTCGGTACGGGTTACCTGGTCGGCAGGAATGTGGAAGTCGCGCTGGTAGTTGAAGGTATGCACGATGGAGCTCACCACCACTGCGGCAAACGACACGATGGCGATCAGCCACATTTGCCAGATCACGGCAAAACCAAGGACCGTGCACAAGCCTGCAATCACCACGCCAGCCGCCGTGTTCTTGGGCATGTGGATGGGCTTGAAGCCGCTGGTGGGGCGCTGGTGGCCGCGCTGCTTCATGTCGTACCAGGCATCGTTGTCGTACACGATGGGGGTAAAGGCAAAGTTGTAGTCAGGTGGGGGCGAAGAAGTGGACCACTCCAACGTGCGCCCACCCCACGGGTCGCCAGTCAGGTCGCGCAGTTGCTCACGGCGCAGGAAGCTCACTACCAGCTGGATCAGGAAGCAGCCAATGCCCAAGGCAATCAGCACCGCGCCGAACGCGGCCACCTGGAACCAGATCTGCAGGGACGGGTCTTCAAAGTGGCTCAGGCGGCGCGTCACGCCCATCAGGCCCAGCACATACAGGGGCATGAAGGCAAAGTAGAAGCCCACGAACCAGAACCAGAACGAGCACTTGCCCCAGAAGGAATCCAGCTTGTAGCCAAACACCTTGGGGTACCAGTAGTTGATGCCGGCAAATGCGCCAAACACCACGCCGCCAATGATCACGTTGTGGAAGTGGGCAATCAGGAACAGGCTGTTGTGCAGGACAAAGTCGGCGGGAGGCACAGCCAGCAGCACGCCGGTCATGCCGCCGATCACGAAGGTGATCATGAAGCCGATGGTCCACAGCATGGGCACCTCAAACTGGATGCGGCCACGGTACATGGTGAACAGCCAGTTGAAAATCTTGGCCCCGGTGGGGATGGAGATGATCATGGTGGTGATGCCGAAGAACGAATTCACGCTCGCACCCGAACCCATGGTGAAGAAGTGGTGCAGCCACACCAGGTACGACAGGATGGTGATCACCACCGTGGCGTAGACCATGGAGGCATAGCCAAACAGGCGCTTGCGGCTGAAGGTGGAAACCACTTCAGAAAAGATGCCGAACACCGGCAGCACCAGGATGTAGACCTCGGGGTGGCCCCAGATCCAGATCAGGTTCACGTACATCATGGCGTTGCCGCCCAGGTCGTTCGTGAAGAAGTTGGTGCCAACGTAACGGTCCAGCGACAGCAGCACCAGCACGGCGGTCAGCACCGGGAAGGCCGCAACGATCAGCACGTTGGTGCACAGGGACGTCCAAGTGAACACGGGCATTTTCATCATGGTCATGCCCGGCGCGCGCATCTTGAGGATGGTGGCAATCAGGTTGATGCCCGACAGCGTCGTCCCCACCCCGGCAATTTGCAAGGACCAGATGTAGTAGTCCACCCCCACATCCGGGCTCTGCAGGATACCCGACAAGGGTGGATAAGCCAGCCAGCCGGTGCGTGCAAACTCACCCACAAACAGCGACAGCATCACCAGCACAGCACCGCTGGCGGTCATCCAGAAGCTGAAGTTGTTCAGGAACGGGAAAGCCACGTCGCGGGCGCCAATCTGCAGCGGCACCACGTAGTTCATGAAGCCGGTGACCAAGGGCATGGCCACGAAGAAGATCATGATCACGCCGTGTGCGGTAAACACCTGGTCGTAATGGTGGGGTGGCAGAAAGCCTGCGTTGTCACCAAAGGAGAGGGCCTGTTGGCCGCGCATCATCAGCGCGTCGGCAAAGCCGCGCAGCAGCATGATGATGGCCATCACGATGTACATCACACCGATGCGCTTGTGGTCGATGCTGGTCACCCAGTTGCGCCAGAAGGTGCCCCAGAGCTTGAAGTAGGTCACCGCTGCAAATACGCCAAGTCCGCCCAGCGCGGCAAAAATGAACGTGCCGACCAGAATCGGCTCGTGGTACGGAATGGCCTCCAGGCTCAGGCGGCCCAGCAGGTTGTTGGTTAAGTCGAATTGTGCAGACATGGTTCAGTTACGGGTGCCGTTGGGGGATGCGTTATCGCTGGGGCCATTGAAGGCCAGGCTGTCCTTGGGGGTGCAGGCCTCGGCCAGCACATAACGCCTGCCGGGCGAAAGCAAGGGCTGGGTGTTGCCCACATCAAACGTGTTCACGCCCATACCGCCACGGGCGTCCACGGCCATCATCTGGCTCATGCACATCTTGCCGGGCTCCACACAGCGGTCCACCACGGTGTCGAACAGCTTGGGCGCCACCTTGGCAAAGTGCTGCACCGGCGCATTGATGCTGGGCTGCTGCAGCCGCAGGTAGTCTTCACGGCCCAGCGTTGCGGATCCCGAGCGGGTCTGCTGGACCCACTGCTCAAAGTCCGCAGCAGCCATACCCTGGAACTTGAAGTGCATGCCCGAGAAGCCCGCACCGCTGTAGTTGGCAGAGAAGCCGTCGTACACCCCCGGCTTGTTGATCACGGCGTGCAGCTTGGTCTCCATGCCGGGCATGGCATAGATCTGCCCCGCCAGGGCGGGAATGTAGAAAGAGTTCATCACCGTGGACGCCGTTATCTTGAAGCGGATGGGCACATCCACCGGAGCCACCAGCTCGTTCACGCTGGCAATGCCCAGCTCGGGGTAGATGAACAGCCACTTCCAGTCCAGCGCCACCACTTCCACCGTCAGCACCGAGGTGCCGGGCGAAATGGGCCGCTCGGCGTCCAGGCGCTGCAGGGGGCGGTAGGGGTCCAGGGTGTGGGTGCTAATCCAGGTCAGCAGCCCCAGTGCAATGATGATCAACAGCGGAGCACCCCAGATCACCAGCTCCAGGGAGGTGGAGTGATCCCATTCGGGTGTGTAGGTTGCGTTCTTGTTGCTTTGGCGGTAGCGCCAGGCAAACAGCAGGGTCAGAACGATCACCGGCACGATGATCAACAGCATCAGTAGCGTGGATACAACAATCAGGTGGGCCTGCTGGGACGCGATGTCACCCGAAGGATTCATCACAACCGTGTTGCAACCGGCCAAACCAGCACAGAACAATAGAAAAAGCGGTCCGTATAGACGCTTGAGATAAGTCATGGGGAAAACCTAGGGGGGCACCGAGGGTGAAAGCGGCTAATCTAGCCGCAGCTAGACCATTTGGCGATTGGACATATTGTCCTAGGTCAAAAGTAGAGCTGGCTCGGTACGGTGAAGAACCAACCTGGGTCAAAAGAACGGAGACAAACCATGATGACTGCTACCGCGAACACCCATTTCAATGAAAGCACGCACACTGACGTTGCCCCACAGGCACCGCACATTGCACCAAGCGAAATCGCAATAGGCGTGATCATCGGCAGAACATCGGAATATTTTGATTTTTTTGTCTATGGAATAGCCTCAGTACTAGTTTTTCCATCCGTGTTTTTCCCGATGGAGACTCGGCTGGATGGCATGCTGCATGCCTTCATGCTGTTTGCGCTGGCGTTTGTGGCGCGACCCCTGGGCACCGTGACCTTCATGGCGCTGCAGCGCCGGTTTGGCCGGGAAAGCAAGCTGACTGCCGCCCTCTTTCTAATGGGCGCGTCTACGGCAGGCATTGCCTTTTTGCCTACCTTTGCGGAATGGGGTTCGCTCTCAGTCATGCTGCTGGCACTGTTTCGCATCGGCCAGGGCATTGCGTTGGGCGGATCATGGGATGGCCTACCCTCGCTGCTGGCATTGAATGCGCCACCGCACAAGCGCGGCTGGTACGCCATGCTGGGCCAACTGGGCGCACCCGTCGGCTTCATTCTGGCTGCCGGGCTGTTTTCCTACCTGCTTGCTGAAATCAACGCGGTGGACTTCACAGACTGGGGCTGGCGCTATCCCTTCTATGTAGCCTTTGCCATCAACGTGGTTGCCTTGTTTGCCCGCTTGCGCCTGGTATCCACTCCGGAGTACGCCCGGTTGCTGGACGCGCATGAGCTGGAGCCCGCCGGGGTTGTGGAAGTGGTGCGCACACAAGGTCGCAACGTGGTCATCGGTGCCTTGGCAGCGCTGGCCAGCTATGCGCTGTTCCATCTGGTCACCGTTTTCCCCCTGTCGTGGATCACCCTCTATTCCTTGCAATCGGCCGACGATATTTTGGCGACTCAGATGGTGGGTGCGGTTCTCGCCATCGTGGGCATTGTGGCCTCGGGCCTGATTTCCGACCGCTTCGGCCGGCGCCGCACGCTGGGTGCTTTGGCACTGCTGATTGCGCTGTTCAGCCTGTTGGCGCCCAATTTACTGGCCGATGGCTGGAATGGCCAGCGCCTGTTCATTCTGCTGGGATTTGCGCTGCTAGGACTGTCCTATGGCCAGGCGTCGGGCGCTGTCGCCGCCAATTTTGCGACCAAGTACCGCTATACCGGTGCTGCCCTGACGTCCGACCTTGCATGGCTAGCTGGCGCTGGGTTCGCGCCGTTGGTGGTGCTGGGGCTGTCTGCACACTTTGGCTTGGCTTACGTGGGGGTCTATCTTTTGACGGGTGCACTTGGCACTTTGGCGGCATTGAGCATCAACCGGGCACTGGAGATTCGTGACTGAGCTTCAAGGTGTTGTCGACCACAGCGTTTAACGAATGCAATCTTTTGTTCATTGAGTACCGGCCATCTTAGTCAAAGATTACTCGAAGGCATTCCATCATCGCATGTTGTCTCGATCGTCCGGATCAACTTCCTATTTGTGAAGATTTCACCGCCATCGGAGCGCTTTCAGGCCAGAGGACGGAGAGCAGCGGGATTGGTCTGAAACCTGCGGCACTTGCCTGAACAGGAGACCACATCATTCGCACGGCTTGAACGACATCTTTGACCTCTCGACGCAATTACGTACCCAACTACTTAAGTCACAGCACGTGAACAGTTCATTGCGCAGGATGGAATGTCCTAAGCCAGCCTTCTCCACAGCAAATCCTTCCAGTGACCAAACTCAAAGTGCTCGAGAGATGGATTGACGGTGCTGCCCGAGACCGGCAGTTCACCGCTGTGAAGAGCGCATGCGGTTCACAAACATGGGCATGCTCCGTCCTCAAGAAATGGCGTATTCCTTCATTGACGCGAATGATGAGCAGGCGGTCGGAGCTAGGCCTTTTTAGCAACACACGTTGGCTGCATACAAGCAGCTTCACCGGGGAAAGAACGACATTCCTATGGCCGCGGCACAATACCAGTATCTTGTAACAGAACGTGATGGTGACAGACACCTACCGCACCAAATAGTATTCGCAAACGAGGCCCTCTTAGAACACCCCCCGTTAGCATTTGATTTCGTTAACAGTGCTCTACACCTAGATCGTCACCCCTGAGCTATGTCACCCGGGGCTGAAATACTGATGCAGTATGGAGTGAAGCAGTGAGTGATGAACAAGCACATAATTCTTCAAATGAAAAACCCAATACAAATCAAAATTGTGCTCTTAAGCTTGACTATATGCTTCGGCGTCTCGGCCATTGCAGAAGAGACTACGGCGCCCGCAGTGGAATCTCCACCGTCTAAGGTTGTGAAGGTCAAGAAGGCAATTAAGCACGGAGCGACGGCGGCCGTTCATGGGGTTGAGCGTGGTGCACATGCAGTTGCCAATGGAGTTGAGCGAGGAGCTGCGGCAACCGACCGTGCATTAAAAAAAGTGGTTCGCAAAGTGAAGGGCACTAACTCTCCGGCGCCTTCGGAGACAGATAGCAAATAAGCCGCTTTCGATTCGGGTTTGGCGAATCCCTGTAGAGCAACACAGACATCCAGCCAGACGGATGTTGTGGTCCAGAAGACAGTTGAATCGTATCGGCAGTGAGTGGCTGCATTCTGTAAAGTCCACTTGAGAAGTGATCAGCTCTTCACGACCAACTGCAGTCAACCGCGACTGACCGCTATCTCCCCGCGAGTTTGATCGCAGCACTTAAGCGCTCTAACTCTTCCTCCAGTGTTCCGCGGCTGCGGAAATGTCGGCCCGCCTTGTCGTACCAGTATTCGGCATCTTCCAGGTCACCCTCCTGGATATGCAAGATGCCGTGCAACCATGCGCCCAGCAACGAATCGTCGCGCTGCACCAAATCGTGCGCTTGGGTCCAGCGTTCTTCGCGCATGTGCAGCAAGACTTGTTGAAGGGTATCCATGGCGCTCCTTGCTGTGGGGTGGAATCGGTGGTGCGCACATGCTACTGTGCATCAGGCCGCAGCGATGTGGGTGAGCAGATTGTCAAAGGCTCCGTAAAGCAAGTTGCCAGGCAGTAATCTGACGCCTTTGTCATCACTGACCAACGCAGTGGGAACACCCTGCGCTCCGAGTTCCCGCATCAAGGTTTGCGCTTTCCGCAGGCGTGCGTTGTTGGCTGCCAATAAGGTTGGGTTACCTGCAACCATGAGGTCCGCCGCGGCGTCTTGACCGATGCCACGCAGCAGCTTTTCCACGACAGCCATGGCACTGGTGTTCAGCCCCTGCACATAACGCGCTTCTTGTAGTGCCTTCAGCGTTGCCAATTCATGCTCCGGGGCCGTGATGGCCACCGCAGTCAGAGCCAGCGTGGAGGCGCTGGAGTCAAAGCGGCTGCCACGCTGTCCCAGCACCTGGGTGCGGTATTCTTCGCTGAAGGGTTGACCGGTGAGCTTCTGAATGCGCAGGTCATTGGACCAGGCGAAGTCCGCAAAGGCGGCGTCCATCACTCGCCCACCGCCTGCAAAGAGGCCCGTGGGCGCCAGTTCCAGGCGGATATGGGTTTGCTTTGCGAGTCGCTGCACTGCGGGTGATGCGCCATAACACCAACCGCACAAGGGATCGAAGAGATAGGTAATGGTGGTGCCCATGGTGT
The DNA here is from genome assembly GCF_038784515.1 of Rhodoferax sp. GW822-FHT02A01. NCBI lineage: Bacteria > Pseudomonadati > Pseudomonadota > Betaproteobacteria > Burkholderiales > Comamonadaceae > Rhodoferax > Rhodoferax sp. GW822-FHT02A01. The sequence continues at coordinate 1,783,712 of NZ_CP152376.1, read as the reverse complement.
TATCTCCTTACCACTTCATCTCGCCAGTGTTGACCTTTGCGCCAATGTCCAGAGACATGGCACCGTCGCTTACCTGCGGGTACGACCGCTGCGTGGCGCTGATCAGTTCGGCGCTGGTTTTGCTGGTGGCCAGATTTTTCTCGAAGGTCTGCAAATAGTCTTTGGTGAATGCAATGGCGCTGGCGTCCAGCGTGGTACCGGCTTTCATGTGGCCGGGCACCACCAGAGAGGGTTGCAACGCTGCCATCTCATCGAGTTGTGCAACCCATGCCGCGCGCTCTGCTGCAGTTTGGGTGTCAGCCGTCCAGACATGCATGTTGCCAAACACGCCAATATTGCCCACGACGGCCTTAATCGAAGGAATCCATGCATAGGGGCGGTGTGCCAGTAAACCTTGGGTGCCACGGATTTCAATCGTCTGACCTTCCAACGTCAGGGTGTTGCCAACGAGCGCGCGTGGCAGCACAGGCGTATGTGGTGCATTGGCGCCCATCTTCGGGCCCCAGAAGGCCACCTTGCCTGCCACCTTGGGCTTAAGCTTCTCCAGCACGGCGGTGGTGGTCACCACGTCCGCTTGCGGGAATACTTCCTTCAGGGTTTCGACGCCGAAGTAGTAGTCGGGATCGGCCTGGCTCACGTAGATGGTGGTGAGTTGCTTGCCGCTGTCGAGCACATTGGCGGCGATGCGCAGGGCGTCGGCGCGGGTGAAGCCAGCGTCAATCACTATGGCATCTTTTTCGCCAGTCACCAGCGTGGAATTGACGTTGAAGCTGCTGCCTGCGGCGTTGTAGACCTTGACGGTCAAGGGTTGTTCGGCCAGAGCGGATGTGAAGGCAATGGCCAAAGATGCGGCGACTACGGTGGTACGGATCATGGTGAACTCCTGTGGATGGGTCAGATGGATTGGCGGGGACGCTTTGCAGCGTTGGTTTGGACTTTAGTTTCAATGGGCGCACAGATAAATCCCATAATCCGGCCATTACTGTTTCATTAATAGAGCAAATATGGACCGATTGACTGCCATGCAGGTGTTTGTAGAAGTAGCCAACAACGGCAGCTTCAGTGCCACGGCCGACAAACTGGACATGTCGCGTGCCATGGTCACGCGCTATGTAGCCGAACTGGAGCAGTGGCTTGGCGCGCGCCTTTTGCAGCGCACCACGCGCAGCGTGACCCTCACTGACGCGGGCGAAAACTGCTTGCGACGCAGCCAGCAAATGCTGGCACTGATGGAAAACGTGGAAGAAGAAAGCAGCAACCACGGAGACACCCTGCGCGGGCAGTTGCGCATCACCTGCAGCATGTCGTTTGCCTATTCGCAGATGGCAGCCGCCGTGGTGGATTTCTTGAAACAACACCCCCAACTCAAGATGGATCTCAACGCCAGCGAGGGCGCGCTCAACCTGATCGAGTCGCGCATTGACTTGGCCATTCGCATCAGTGCAGAGCCGGACCCATCTCTCATTGGCCGCGTGCTGGCGCCATGCCACTCGGTACTGGTGGCATCACCTGCCTACCTGGCACAGCATGGCGTGCCCCAGACGCCTGCCGACCTGGCCACGCACCGCTGCTTGAGTTACGCCAATTTTGGCAAAAGCGTGTGGAAGCTTCGGCGTGGTGCAGAGACCAGCGAAGTCCGGGTGGCCAGCCACTTCAGCGCCAATGAGGCAACGGCTTTGCTCTGGGCCGCACGCACCGGCGGAGGCATTGCGTTGCAGCCAACTTATCAGGCAAACATGTATTTGCGAGATGGCAGCTTGCAAGTGGTGCTACCCGATTGGAAGCTGCCCGACATGGCGATCTACGCGCTGTATCCCTCGCGCAAACACCTGTCACCCGCCGTGCGCGCCTTGCTGGATTTTTTGGTGGAACGATTCGCCACGCTGCCTTGGTAAGTACAACGTTTCCAGGCCGCATTCTTCCATTTAATAGCGGCATGAATTTATGCCATTGGGCAGAGTTTGGCTGTTCCATACAGTCCCTCTCCTGTCACTATGTTCAGACAGTTGCGACGTTACTGCGCCGGGTCGCATTCCGAAGCTCTAATGAGCATATTTCAAACGTTAATCAGCTATTGGCCCACCAAGAGTTCTAGCCGAGGCAACTATTGCCCACGCAATTTCAAGATTCGCTGTGGAAATATCGAAATTTGTCTTGGCAACATTCCTTCTCGCTGAATGCACGTCATCCAAACTGGCAGCACCAACGTCGTAAGATCGTTCGACAGATTTCAATATCAAGCGAATACGGTTTGCGGCTAGTGCAATCTTGGCCTCGGACTTCCGCAATGGGCACACTGGCGCTACTCGCCAAGGTCAGCAATCTGGCAATCTGATTTGAACGGCAGCTTTGGGTAAGGTCGATTTGGTGCCTCTCATTCAGGAGTCGACCATCTGCAGTCACTTGCGAATGGCCGATAACTGGAAGGCAAAATTGGCGTAAGTAGCCGGCTTGTCAAGTTCGTTCAAATCTCTATTTTCTTTGAAAGTTCGTTCAATTTCGCTGGAACCTGAAATAGAAAGCTCATTGCAAAACAATTTGTCACTGGATTTACGCGCTGGCATCCAAATAGTACTTCTTTTGCGCACTTGGGCTTGATCGCATGCGTTTCTTCCATAGTCACTGTCTGGGTGATCTCGCAGGTGAAGTTTTTCAGCCGGACGTCGGATACACACTCATCTGAGTTTTTCACCCTTCGTTCAAATTACTTTGTGATACATCGGAACCCTTGGCAAGGGTAAAACAGTTGCGCCCAGCACCTTTTGAAAGATACATGGCTTCATCAGCTGCGCTAAGAACACGTTCAACCGTATTTCCGTCATCGGGGAAAAAGGCAATTCCGATACTGACGCCAATATGTGCCAGTTTGACACCGAGTTCAAATGGCTTACCAAGCGCCGCAATAATGTTGTTCGCCACACGAATGGCGTCCTTTTCGTCGCGTAGATTGGGCAATATCACCGTAAACTCATCTCCGCCTAATCGCGCGACCGTGTCGGTCTCTCGTACTTGTCCGCGTAGTCGGTTGGAAACTTCAATCAGTAGGCTGTCACCGGCCGCATGTCCGAGTTCATCGTTCACTTCTTTAAAATGATCTAGATCCAGAAACATCAGAGCCCCAGGCTTACCTTCCCGTCTGTTGAGCGCTAATGCTTGTCCCAAACGGTCTAAGAACAAGCTCCGGTTGGGAAGGTCTGTGAGCAGGTCAAAGTTGGCTGAATGCTTAATGCGCTCTTCTTCTGCGCGTCGTTGGGTGATATCTTCGAGAATGGAAACATAGTGACTAACTCGACCCTCTGAATCTTGCAATGGAGTCACCGTCTGACTTACCGTATATTGAGATCCATCAGGACGTGTGTTCGTGATATCGCCATGCCATATCTCTCCTGCATTAATGGCTTTCCAAAATTGTTGGTAGAAGGCGGCATCTTGATATTTGGTTCCCAATACTCTTGGGTTCTTACCAAATATTTCCTCTTTCGAAAAACCTGAAAGTTGCGTGAAAGCACGATTGACCCACACAATGTTAGGCTTTGTATCGGCAATGAAGACTGCATTGCCAACTCCAGCCAACGCAGTATCCAGCAACGTAAGCCACTCTTGTTGCATTGCAGATTCCAATGCAAATCCCAAGCGCGTTGCGATAGCCTCCATACGCTGGGGTAGTTGGTCTCTCTCAAATTGAAGTGCGTCACTGCCATACAGGGTGAGCACACCCCAGACCGTACCGCGCAAGGTAAGTGGCATGAGGATGATGGAGTGAGGCTCTTCGGTTGGCAGATGTGCACAGCAGAGTTGGCACTGAGGATCGTCGGACTTCAAGATTTCCCATTGCCCGCTTCGAATTACATTGGCAATGGAAGGGCAGCAAGTTGGGGCATCTTTCCAGCGCATCATTTCCTGAGGGAAGGATCGCAGCATGCCGCTTTCTTCTGCATCAGTCCTGGCCACCACAACGATTTGGCCATCCTTTTCTGCACGACCGATCCAGGCCGCCCGAATACTAAATATGGGAAGAATGTCATCACAAAATATCTGCGATATGGACTCAACGTTTGTGCGCAATTTCAACAGAATAGAGTCGATCTTTCTAAAAATCGCGTCTACTTCTTTTGCTTTGTGCTGCTCCGTCACATCTTTGGAGTAGACAGCGACACATTCCGTTTTTCCATGTGCGTCCTTGACTGGATAGAGACTGTTGCTAAAGAACAGTTCACCTCTACTATCTTGTGCAGTGATAGGCAGCCCGGTGCTGATAACCTGATGCACCAAGGCCCTTCGTCTGTCGGCAACGTCCTTCGGCATGAAACTAAAGAAGTCTTTTCCAGTTATGTCTTCTGGTGTTTGACCTACACGCCTTGCTCCCAATGCATTGATGGTTAGGACTGTACCCTCTGGATCCAGCAATAGAACGGATTCGTCTGCGGCATCAATCAGCGTACGCATTCGAATGCGACTCTCCTGAATTAGCTGTTCCGCTCTGTGGTGTTCGGCCAGCTCTCTTGCGAGGTACAGGTTGCTTTCGCGCAATTTCGCGGTTCGACTAGTCACTTCGGCTTCGAGCGAATTTCGATACTGCTCCAACACAGCATCCCGCTCTACTATTTGCCTCAGCATTTCGTTGAACCCATTTGCCAACTCTGCAAGTTCCCCGTGAGCATCCATCTGTATGCGTTGCACATTCTTCCCGCCCTCTAGGCCGAACTGACGCATCGCCTTTACGGTACGCTGCAATGGGCGAGTAATGCTGTTGGTCATTAAGCTCGCAAGAATTAGAAGCAATGTCCCGCCCCCTGCAGCGAATATAAGTGTGTGTTCCACTTGAGCCCATACGGCCTCATCTACTTCGTCTACGTAGACACCTGATCCGATCAACCACCCCCATGGCTCAAACTTCTGCACATAAGATAGCTTGGGGTAGCGTGCTTCGCTGACTCCCGCGTCATTTTTTGGCTTTGGCCAGTCATAGGTGACGTAACCGCTTCCGTGTTGATTCACCAGATCGACAGAAACGGCAAACAAGTTCTTTCTTTCTGTGAATTCAGTGAAGGCGCCCGCAGTCTCAAGTCGCGTCGCTGATGCACTGTTGAACTCAGTTGCCTCCAACACCCTTCCATTTAGCTCGGGCATCGTTGGATGCATAACCATTGTTGGGAAAGGAAGGCGCAGATCCGTAAGCCAAAAGTATTCTGCGCCACCATACCGCATGGCTCGGATGGTTTCGACAGCAGCACGTTGCGCTTGTGATTCGCTAAGTTCTCCGCGTAGCTGCAAATCATGAAAGTGGCTCAACACACTGAAGCCACTTTCAACAAATTGCCGGGTTTCCTTCTCTTTTTCGCGCCACATTTCATCGCGCAGATTGTGGGCATCAAATAGTCCGTCGGCGACGATACCGCCTATTAGCAGCACCGCAATTGCCCAAATCTGTTTTCTTATGCTAAGGCGATTTATCAGGGAAATCATGTTCAAGCACCAACAACAAGTTCTTATTCATATTTATCAGTATGCGGTTGCCACCAGCAACCCAGAGTTGACATGAATCAAAATTGATGGAATTCAATTCATTTATCACTTTTCCGTTAAAGTCATCAAAAGAAGTAGTGAATGCCTTCTTATGTTTTCATCAACTTTAGTCAAATGTTCATATCGCGAGCTACTTTCTACGTTTAGCCTTACATGTGCAACTCTTAAAAGCTAGACCAGTCACCTTCGGCTTCGGCTGTGGCCACGACCTTTTTCTTGGCCTGAGCTGCGATCCGTGGCGCGTGGCTGGCTGTGACGGCTGCCGGCTGCTTGGCGCCAACTGCGCGTGCATGTTCCACGCGTCGCACGGGCGCCCGCTGCACTGCAGCAGTCCGGAAGTGTTGCTCGCTTTGGCCGGCCAGTTGGAACACGCTGACTGCCTGCACCAGGTCCTGCGCCTGACCCTTCAGGCTCGACGCCGCCGCAGCCATCTCTTCCACCAATGCGGCGTTCTGCTGCGTTGCCTGGTCCAGCTCCGTCACCGCCTCGCCCACCTGGCCGACGCCCGCAGCCTGCTCTGCACTGGCCGCGCTGATCTCCCCCATGATGTCGGTCACCCGGCGGATGGAGCTCACCACTTCCGTCATGGTCTCACCAGCCTGATCCACCAGAATCGTGCCCTGCTCCACCCGTTCCACGCTGGCATTGATCAGCATCTTGATTTCCTTGGCCGCTTCGGCTGAGCGCCCGGCCAATGAGCGCACTTCGCTGGCAACCACCGCAAAGCCGCGACCCTGGTCACCTGCGCGCGCAGCTTCCACCGCCGCGTTGAGCGCCAGGATGTTGGTTTGAAAGGCAATGCCGTCGATCACGCTGATGATGTCGCTGATCTTCTTGGAACTGTCGTTGATGCCCTTCATGGTGTCCACCACCTGAGCCACCACCTCACCACCTTGGACAGCTACGGTCGAGGCGTTTTGCGCCAACTGGTTGGCCTGGCGCGCGTTGTCGGCGTTTTGCCTGACCGTCGAGCCAAGCTCCTCCATGGATGCAGCAGTTTCCTCCAGCGCGCTGGCTTGCTGCTCGGTGCGGGCGGAGAGGTCGTTGTTGCCCGAGGCAATCTCGGCACTGGCGCTGGAAACGCCTTCGGAGCCGGAGCGAACCGTTGCCACCACGTGGGTCAGCGCGGTCTGCATGCGGGCCACCGCAGCCATCACACTGACGGTGTCGCCACTACGCACCTGCAGTTGGCTGGTCAGATTGCCGTCGGCCACCTTGCCCACCACCTCGCACAGCACGTCAGGCTCCCCCCCCAAGGCACGTGTCAGACTGCGAATGATCAGCACGCTGGCCACCCCGGAACCTATCAGCGCCACACAACATGCCAGGATCAGGTAGTTGCGCTGGGCCGCATAGTCCTGCGCGGCCGCTTGCACCAATTTGACCGCGTGATCGGCCGTGTAGCTGGAATACTCATCCGAGACCTTGACCAGCTTGGCCAGGAGCGGGCGGCATTCGGTGTTCATTTTGGCAATGGCCTCGTCCTTCTTGCCTTGCAGCGCCATGTCGACAATGGACAGGGCCACCGGCGCGTAGGACTGCTCGATCTTGTCGATCTCCCCAATCAACCGGCGCGCCTCCTCGGAGACGCCTGGGGCTTCGGCCAACTTCTTGAGCTTGGTCATATTGGTTCCCACATCGGCGTGCGCCTTGGTGACCACTTCTTTTTCTACCGCGAGGTCTTCGGGCTTGGTTACCAATACCAGATTGCGTGCGGCAACCGCACGCAGGTCTATTGCTTCCCGCACAAGGTGTGCCGTGTTGGCCCGCGCGCCGATGCCGTTGACGTAGTTGTCAAAGCGCTCCTTGGCGTCTCCCAGTGTGATGATGGCCATGCCGGCGATCAGCAGCACCAAGGCGCCCAGGCCACCAAATGTCAAGGTGAGCTTGGCTCGTACAGTTAAATTATTCATGATCATTGTCTCCTTGTGTCTATCGATCCAACGTTTGCTGAAACCAGCCCCATCTCTTGGCTGCTCATGAGCTTGTCTATGTCGATCAACATAAGCAAGCGTTTTGACAGTGTCCCTATCGACAACAGGTGTTCACTGCCGACACCAGACGAGAACTCCGGTACTGGGCGCATCTGCTCCGGGGTAAGCGTCACCACGTCCGACACACCGTCCACCACCATGCCCACGGTCCTGTGCCCGATGCTCAGCACTATGCACACGGTGAGCTCACCGTACTCCACCCGCTCCAGATTGAACTTCACCCGCATATCGAGCACCGGCACGATCACGCCACGCAGATTCAGCACCCCCAGCACAAAGGCTGGCATGTTGGTCATGCGGGTGGGCTTTTCAAATGAACGGATTTCCTGCACGCTAAGGATGTCGATACCGTATTCCTCGTCGCCCAGCTTGAAGCTGAGCCACTCGCTCGGGACGCTTGGTCCTTCATTGGACTGTGCACTCCGTCCGCCGCGCAGCGATGGTCGTGCAGCAGAAGAGTCGGGTGATGTGGTTGATGGTGTTTGCATAAAGTCTTGTTGGAAGAAAGTTGGGCGTTGCTGGAACTCACGATGGGTTGCTTGAGGTAACCGAAAACGGGCTATGAACCAGTTGATGTGCAAGCGAAATTAAGCGCACGGGGCTGAATGGCTTGACCAGATAGGCACTGGCGCCAGCCTTGAGCCCTTCCTGTACTTCCAGGTCGTCCCCGCGGTCGGAAAGCATGACCACCACAGTCTTGTTAAGCTGAAAGTCCAGGCGAATCAATTTGCAAAGTTCAATGGCCTGAATTCCGGTGATGCCACATCCCACCAACACCAGATCGGGACACAGGGAATACACAAGCTCCAGCCCGGCTGGGCCTTCGCACGCTTCGGCGACAGAAAAGCCGCTGAACTCCAGGGCCATGCGGATGAACCACCGTGTGGAAGGGCAGCTCTCTATGGAAACGGCGGTAAATGATTGCATGCCCGAATAGTGCAGGAGGCCCGCGTAAACCACCATCGGAATGGGCTGTATCGAAGACAGAAATTTCCGTCAATGATCGGAATTTTCCGAACCATGATGCCTGGACAGCTTGGAGACAGTGTCCACATTGCTTAGCAGCGAAGGTACATTCTTTATGCTGGCTTCTCTCTTCCTGAATCTATATATTCCTGCAATCAGTTGAGTGAACTTTCCTTAGTCAGACAAACCAGCTGGACTTGTCTTCGTGAGCATCCAGGGGTTTCTGCCCGCAATCAAAAATACTTCAGCACTTGAGGCCTGACGGTAAGGCTACATATGCCCAATAGAATCCCACAATTGCCGACCACAAATGTCTGAAGGAGTTAAACAAATGAGACATACAGATGCGAGGATAGAACTTAACTCAATAGCGGAGGCTCTTGCCCAATTAAGGGACACATTGGTCGAACTTTCCCTTGCTCTCAAAGATCAGCTGGCGGACTCGCCATCAGCTTGGCGCGAGGAAGTTACAACTCAAGCGGATTTGCAGCTTGCAGATATTTTGAAAAATGTGCGCAGATCCGATAATTAGATGTTGGGAAAATTGCTTTTTTTACAATTAAGCTATTGGAAGTAATTAAAACGACGTCATCGAATCAAGTATCTTAAAAGAATGAATCGCGCAATCGCATTGTCGAGTAACCGCCACAACTTGGCTTTCAAAATTCATTTTTGAAGGCCCAGTTCATTAAGTGCGCGCCCAAACTCTTTCAAGTCAATTCGAATATAGAAAACCATAAGTTGCCCGCGCAAGGAGCCCATCATCCTCTCGCTAGCCGCTTGTGTAGCGCTCGTTCCATTGCTTTACCCATTCGGCAACGGCTCCGCCAGCCATAGGGCGTGCGATACCGTAACCTTGGCCCACTTGACAGCCGAGTTCCAATAGTGTGGCTTTATTGCCGAGGTCTTCGATGCCCTCTGCAACGGAAGTTATGCCAAAGCCCCGAGCAAGTTGGGCGATCGAACGCACAATCACGCTGTCCCGTGAACCCGCTTTCAGGTCTGCCGTAAACGCCATATCTATCTTGATTTCTGATACGTCGAGTTGGCGCAGATACTTAAAGGAAGTGAAGCCCGCTCCAAAATCATCAATTGAGATTCGCACTCCGGCATTCTTGATCTCTTCCAGAATTCTATATGCTCGGTGCACATTGGACATGAGCGCAGTTTCGGTGAGTTCCAGCGTCAAAAATGATGCAGGTAGCTTTCGAATACGCAGCTCATGTAACACCCGCTCTGCAAGATCAGAGCCATCAAGCATGCGAGCCGAGATGTTGACAGACACCGAAAGCATTAACCCATCCATGTGCCAACGCTGCATCTGGTCCAAAGCGACACAAAGTATCCAGTAAGTAAGTTGCGCAATTACAGGAGAACGCTCCGCCAGAGGAATGAATAAACTTGGAGGTACAACCTCCCCCTCAGGGGTACGCCATCGAACCAGAGCTTCAAAACCAATAACCTCACCGCTGGCCAGGTCGAGAAAGGGTTGGTATTCCAAAAACAATTCGTTGCAAATGAGGGCTTGCCTCAGACGTTCGCTTTCTGGAGCAGGGCGTTGACGCATGGACTCCATGCCCGCTGCATAGATCAAATACAGACCTGCACCGTGTTTAGCCGCGTACATAGCCCAGTCCGCCTTTAACAGCAAGGTTTGAACGTCTTCGCCATGGTCTGGAAAAAGTGCGATCCCAACAGACGCTTCGACCGCTACCATCTGATCGCCAAAAATTTGGATCGGTTTGCGGACCTCCTGCGTTATTTTTTCTGTGATGTGTAGTGCATCCTCCGTCGTTTTAATGTCTGCCAAAACGACTGCAAATTCATCACCCCCAAGTCGCGCTACAGTGTCCGAACCGCGCAATATTGACTGAATTCGCTGGGCTACAGCAGTCAATACCACATCGCCAGCCGCATGGCCAAAGGTGTCATTTACATTCTTGAACAGATCAAGGTCTATTTGAAGGATGGCAAATATTTGCTGCTTGCGCATTGAAAATTGCAGCGTCTGCTCCGCCCGGTCAAAAAACAAAGTGCGGTTGGGCAGTCCAGTCAACGTGTCATGAAAGCTCAGATATTCAAGGCGTTCACGCTTGATCTTCAACTCCCTTTCCAAATTGGCACGAATCTGACTGTTGATCAGTATGGTTTCCACCAAACCAACTTGCAAGTGCATTTTAGAAATGAAGTCATGTGCACCATCCCGCATGGTCTGTACCACCAAGCGCTCATTGCCTTCGCCTGTGACCATGATCACGGGGACATAGGGTATCGAGCCTGACTGAATGTCGTGAAGCAGTTCCGTGCCGCTGGCGTCACCTAGTTTGTAGTCAAGAAATACACAATCAAATTTATCGCTCTTCAAATATGAGCGCGCCTCTCCAAGGGAGTTAGCTTCCTGTACTGAACTCTTGACCGAGCCTTTCCCTAGAACACGCCGAATTCGCTCTCGATCAATTTGGTCGTCATCGACAATCAATATCCGTAACAACTGCGACTCAGAGGAGCGTTCAGGCAAGTGTGACTGCAGCATCATATGACTTGAGCAAATTCGCTAAATTGGCAAATTGGTGGCCGACCGCAGACTTCACCATGTATCCAGCAATGCATTTGTGGTAGGCCCGAGTACGATCAGCGTCGGCATCTGATGTGGTTAGAACAAAAACAACCTGAGATCGCAGTGCGGGATCGGCGCGCAGTGCCTCAAGAAATTCAAACCCGTCCATAACTGGCATGTTAATGTCCAACAGCACAATGGTCGCCTTTGGCAACTCTCCATGTGGCCCTTGACCGCGCAGAGCTCGTAAACCTTCCGCGCCGTTCGAGGCGACATACAACGGAAAGTCAACACCACACTTTCGCAGATTTCGTATGGCCGCTTCGGCTGCAACATCATCATCGTCTATCAAAAGGATAGTCAGCCCCATATTCTTGGATTGCGTCATGATTGGCCCCCTCCTTTGTTGGGTTGATTGTTTGGCCAAATAAACCGAAAGGTTGTTCCACGTTGTGCTGCAGCTGATTCAACGGCAATCCAGCCGCCATGTGCTTCCACCAGACGCTTTGACACAGCCAATCCAACGCCGGAACTTTGCCGATCGGTCGAAGTAGCCGTCTGAAACAATTTGAAGATGCGCGTCTGTGCGTGTTCTGGTATGCCTGGTCCGTCGTCTCCAATTGAAAACTCAAAATACTTGCCTTTGTCGCGCACGCCGATCGTGATGACGCCTTCGTCGCGGTCGTGATGTTTTACAGCGTTGGAGATCAGATTGCGAAGTACCGTTTCGATCGGCGTACGAGCAGCATGGACAATGATTGGAGCGATATCGAGTTTTACTTCAAACCCAGCTCGGAGAGGTTGAAGCTCCAGAACTTGAGTTACCAATGTTTGCAAGTTAATTGGCATAATCTCTGCATCTACCGCACCTGCTCGTGCGTATCTCAAAAGATCATCAATCAGCCGCTCAAGCCTTTCGACCCTAAGCGTGGCACGAGCAATGTTTGCCAATGCCTTTTCATTCGGTGTGCTCTCGATGTCTTCCTTGATCCACTCCAGTAAATCGGCAATGCCTCGCAACGGTGAACGTAGATCATGCGAAGCCACATAGACGAATTGCTCCAAACCTTCGTTGGCGCGCAGAACCCGAAGCTCTGATTTCTTTCGCTCAGTGATGTCAACAATTGTGGCCAAGACTTGGCGTCCGTCCATAAGATCAATCGGGCTCAGGCCGATTTCAACCGGGAATTCCGTTCCGTCAAATCGCGCGGCATAGAGGTCACGCCCTGCCCCCATCGCGCGTGTGGTTGGGTTAGTAAAAAAGCTGCGTACCTTTTCGGGGTGCGCCATGCGCATGCGTGTAGGCAGCAATATTTCGATGGGCTGGCCAATTAAGTCTTCACGAGAATAACCAAATAGGCTCTCAATCTGGCAATTCACCAGAGTAATACGTGCGTTTTCGTCCACCATCACAATACCGGCTGGCGCGGCCTCCACCACGGCGTTGAACTGATCACGACTGCGCGCGCGCTGTTTCTCAGCATTCTTGCGCTCGGTGATATCAACAATTGTGGCCAGCACATGCAAGCCCCCCTCCGTGTCTACCGGCGTCAAACCAATTTCTACAGGAATCTCGCGCCCATCAATGCGGACAGCGTACAGGTCTCGCCCGGCGCCCATGGCACGATTGGATGGTGCAGAAAAAAAAGCTCGAACTTTTCCGGGATGGGTTGCGCGAATGCGTTGGGGCAGCAATATCTCAACCGGCTGCCCCATCAGATCCGATTCGGAATATCCAAACAAACTCAAGAGATGCCGGTTTACTAGGACTATTTGCCCATTTGGGTCAACCATGACAATGCCCGTGGGGGCCGCATCCACGACAAGTCGAAAATGATCTTGATGAGTGCTGGGGGACATGCTTGGCCCTTCGTTAAATTATTCCACTCCCGTCTTGGAAGACATCCTATGCCAATGTTGTATTAAATCTTGGTGAAAATGGCAAGACAAAGAATTCCTGTTTTCAACCTGAATCTACTGTAACCTTGCCATTTGATAGCCTTAATTATTAAGCAGTCATACCGAGCGATAAATGCTGCACTATCACGACATTGGACAGTGAGGTGTTGAATAATAGCCCTATTAATAGTACTGTTTTTCCACGTATTCCACCCATTCCTATCAACGCCTCGTGAGCCTGAAATTCCTCTGGTTACACTACAACGCGCACAAATACACAATGTATCAATACTGCAGTTTTCAGTAAGATTTTTCATCCCCCATGATTCTCGTGGTCACATGCGATTTTTGAATAATCTCTCAAAGGGCCAGGCCATAACTTCCACATTAGAATTTGTTGCCGCGTGGGCACAAGTCATATTCCAATGCGTTAATGAATCAAAGAGTACTGACAGTGCACACATATTCCAGAAAAACTGTCTACATAGACTTCCGCTCACAAATTGCGGAGCAAGACTGCCTGAACATGCTGAAATCGAATGGCAGCTTTCTGGCTCCGGTTTCACTGATGGTCATGACCGCCTTGGGCACACTGAAGGTACTCACCAACGTCAGCTTTATGGTGCTGCGTTTCGTCGAAACCTGGGACAAAAATTTCCATTCAAAACGTGACCCACGTAGGACCTACCCTACTAGTTTTTAAAGCAAGGGACTTAGGAGTGATAAACGTGGCGACATTGAATGGCGTCAGGCGTTGGGAATTGCGAGAAAGCATGTCCGTCCGCGAGATTTCCAGGCGCCCCGAGCTGCCCACCGCTTGCGGCGTGAACAACTCTGCATCAATTCACCCCGCCCGCAGTCTCTTTATCTCTTGGGGTAAAACTGTTCAGATAAGCGAAGCCACTTCTGCCACATCCTCACCCTGATCCTCTGCCTAGACTTTGCGCGGGCTCTTGGGCAGGAATGCTGCCACCAGTCCAAGCAGCGGCAGGTAGGCGATGCACTGATAGACAAAGTCAATGCTGGTGTGGTCAGCCAAGACACCCAGCACCGCAGCGCCCAGGCCCCCCATGCCAAACGCAAAACCGAAGAACATGCCGGAGATCATGCCCACTTTGCCCGGTACCAGTTCCTGCGCATAAACCAGGATGGCGGAGAAGGCCGAGGACAGAATCAGGCCGATGCCAACGGTCAGTGCGGTGGTCCAGAACAGGGAAGCATGCGGAAGCAACAGAGCAAATGGAGCCACACCCAGAATGGATACCCAGATCACCGGCTTGCGGCCAATGCGGTCTCCAATCGGCCCACCCATCACGGTGCCAATGGCCGAAGCCAGCAGAAACAGGAACAGATGCAGCTGTGCGTCCTGAACGGTGAGACCAAAGTGCTCTATCAGGTAGAAGGTATAGAAGCTGCTGATGCCTGCGAGATAGAAATACTTGGAAAAGATGAGTATCAACAGCACGGCGATGGCACCTATCACCACGTTGCGCGGGTAAGGGCTCACGACCGCGGCCTTCTTGCGCCCACTTGCAGCCATGTGGTGCGTGGCGTACCAGTTACTGACCCCGACCAGCAGAATGATGCCAAGCAAGGCGACCAGGCCAAACCATGCGACGCTGTGCTGGCCGTAGGGTGCGATCACCAGAGCAGCCAGTAGCGGGCCAATGGCGGTGCCGGTGTTGCCGCCCACCTGGAACACCGACTGGGCCAGGCCATGCTGTCCACCCGAGGCCAGGCGCGCAATGCGCGATGACTCCGGATGGAAGACGGATGAACCTACGCCCACAAATGCCGCTGCCAACAGCACAAAACTGAAGCTGGGCGCAAAGGCCAGCAGCATCAGACCGATGAGCGTGGAGGTCATGCCGAAGGGCAAGGAGTAACGCTGCGGGTGACGGTCGGTGAACACACCCACCAGCGGCTGCAATAGCGAGGCGGTCAGTTGGTAGGTCAGCGTGATCAACCCCACCTGGCTGAAGCTCAGCGAGAACTCACCTTTGAGGATGGGGTACATGGCCAGTATCAACGACTGCATCATGTCGTTGATCATGTGGGCGCTGCTGATGGCGCCCAGTATGGCGAAGGTGGGTTTGGCCTTGGGCGAGGCGGCGCGGGCTTGCTTGCCATCGAGGCTGGCGGCGTTAGTCGTCATGCGTTCACTTTCAAATGGGAAATCAGTACGGCGAGGACGGATTATGCAAAGCATGCTAACGTCCGCCTCGCGCCAAAAAACCAACAACCTTCGCCAAAAGGACATGGACCATTCCCGCAGCCCCAAAGCCCTGGAGCAGTCGCTCAGGGAGATAGAAGAGGCCCGCACACCCGTCATGGGGCGGGCCACCGACTATCCGTCCGGCTGGCATATACAGCCGCATGAGCACAGCAAGCATCAGCTGATCTATGCCGTGCAAGGCGTCATGGTGGTACGGGCCGAGGCGGGGCGCTGGGTGGTGCCTCCCACGCGCGCCATCTGGATGCTGGCTGGCATGCGCCACGAAATTCGCTGCATTGGCGAGGTGCACATGCGCAGCCTTCTGGTCATGCCCGACGCCGCACCCAAGCTGCTGGACGAGACGCAGGCCGTGGGCATATCGCCGCTGTTGCGCGAACTGATTGCAGCTGCCATGGCTGTACAGCAGCCGTATGCGTCAGGTACACGCGATGGACGTGTGATGCGGCTGCTGTTGGACGAGCTGCGCGCCCTGCCCGTGCTACCACTGCATCTGCAACTACCTACCGACGCGCGTCTCCTGCAGATATGCGAACGTCTGCAAAGACGCCCACACGATGCCTCCACCATGACCGATTGGTCGCAGCGCCTGGCAGTGGATGTGAAGACCATACAGCGCCTGTTTGTGAAAGAGACCGGTATGACCTTTGGTCAGTGGCGCCAACAGGCACGCCTTCTGCGCGCGTTGGAAATGCTGGCTACGGGCGAGAGGGTGATTGAAGTTGCCATGGCACTGGGCTACGACAGCCCAAGTGCGTTTGCCACCATGTTTCGCCGGCAGTTTGGGCAAACGCCCAGCCAATTCTTCACCGCTGTGCAGGATTAGGCGAGCCCGGATCAGGGCAAGACGCCTTTGCAACGCTTCTTTCATTGAAGGCAGCCATGTGGCGTATCTGAAGAAGCACGATCGTCATGTAGCAATCGCTGAGAATAGCTAGTACGCCGATCGACCGGCAAATATTGCCATCAAACGAGCTTTCAATAACTGGTACTAAAGTGGTATTATTAACTGACATTCACCAACTACCGGTTGTGATATCCATGGACACAAGTGATAGTTCTCCCCTGTATTTGCAGTTGGCAAGGGATCTGGCGCTAGACATTCGCGAGGGTCGCTACAGCGTTGACCAGGCGCTTCCATCCGAACGTGTGCTGGCGGAATCACTTCAGGTGTCGCGCGTTACAGCGCGCAAGGCAATTGCCGTATTGGTGGCACAAGGTCTTGTGGTGCAGCGCCAGGGCTCGGGCAACTTCATTGCCCCCTATCTGGAACAGCCTCTAGTGCGTCTTTGCAGTTTTACCGAAGAGCTGGAGCGACGCGGCTATCAGCCAAGCTCCGAGTGGTTGTTGCGCAAGGTAGGACCGGCAAACCATGACGAGCGTCAGAAGATGGGGTTGGAAGAGGGCGCACGCGTCGCGCGTCTGCACCGCGTCCGACTTGCAGACGGTGTGCGTATGGCCTTGGAGCAGAGTATTCTGCCTGTCGCCATCTTGCCGCAGCCGCAGCGCCTGGAGGGCTCGCTGTATGCGTATTTGCGCCGTTTGGGTCGTGCGCCTGTACGCGCTACACAACATGTCCGTGCCATCGGCGCAAGTGCAGAGATGGCCCATCATCTACAGATTCCGCAAGGTACCCCATTGCTGTGGGCCAGCCGTGTTGCCACTGAAACCAACGGCTGCGTCGTAGAAATCACGCAGTCCTATTGCAGAAGTGATTACTACGATTTCGTTTCCGAAATGCGTGTTTGAAGTCACATTGACTGGAGATTCCGATGTCCGAATTTGAAGGATTCATTCTCACGCCGCGCGGCTTCCTGGAGGGCCGCATGCTGACTGACACTTCGGGTCGAATCGAATCCATCAGCGGAATTGCCGTTGATGAAAGCATTGTTCGGGCTGCACGCGCATCCATTGCACTGCCGGGCTTTATCGATTTGCACGTGCACGGCGGCTCGGGGCATGACATCATGGACGGCGGTGATGCCGCAATACAGGTCAGCCGCCTGCATGCTGCGCACGGCACGACATCGCTGCTGGCGACCACCATGACAGCCCCGCAAGAAGATCTGGATGCCGCGTTTGCCGCGCTCGCAGCCGTGTGCACTGCGCGAATGCATGGCGCAGCGCGCGTGCTGGGCGTGCACTTGGAGGGGCCCTACATCAGCGAAGCCCGCCTCGGGGCTCAACCACCGTTTGCTCGGCCCGCAAATCTCGAAGAAATCAGGCGCCTGCATTCCGTCGCCCCCATTCGACTGCTTACCCTGGCGCCTGAAGTGAGCAACAACCAGGAAATGATTGTTGAACTGGTTGCCATGGGCATTCGCGTGCAACTGGGTCACACCACCGGCAGCTATGAACAGGGCGTGGCAGCACTGCGTTGCGGTGCTACCGGCTTTACCCACCTGTTCAATGCCATGTCGGCCTTGTATCACCGCGAGCCTGGCATGGTGGGTGCCGCACTGGGCCATGCAGAATATGCAGAAGTGATCCCTGATTTGTTGCATGTTCACCCGGGAGCCATCAGGGCGGCGCTGCGGGCCATTCCCAAGCTTTATTGTGTGACGGACTCCACGGCTGCAGCTGGTATGCCGGATGGCGACTACCGCCTGGGTCGCCACACGGTCACCAAATGTTTGGGCGGGGTACGCCTAGCTGACGGAACCTTGGCCGGCTCGGTTCTCACCATGGATGCCGCGTTGCGCAATATGGTGGACGCTGTAGGTCTCCGTTTGGAGGACGCATCACGGCGGGTATCCACCTATGCAGCGGAGCATCTCGGCCTGCATGACCGGGGGCGTCTGACATCGGGCGCGTGGGCCGACGTGGTAATACTCGACCGCGACTTGCAGGTGCAGCAAGTCTGGGTGGAAGGGGAAGTAGTTCGCAATGGCCTTAGCCTTCCTCTGCTTCAACACGCCGACAAGTTCAGCTAGTCGCAACATCATCGATGGCTGGCAGTATCACTGTGACCACCAGCCCCCCTTCCACATGGTTGTGCAAACGTATTTCACCGTGGTGCGCCTGAACGATATTGCGTGCAATGCCCAAGCCAAGGCCTGTTCCTGCGCGGTTCTGCTGCTGTCCATGGCTCAACCGGACATTGGGTTCAAACGCTGAAGACATGCTGGCCACGGGAATACCCGGCCCAAAATCCCGCACCTCAATCAGTGCACTGGACCCCATGCGGCTCAAGCGCAGTTGCACGCGCTTACCGTACAACACCGCGTTGTCGAGCAGATTGCTTAGCGCGCGCTCCAGCGCAAGCGGTTTGCCCAACACAGCAACCGGCAGCAGGTCACACTCCACGCGGGCGTCCGGATGAATAGGACGCCTGGCCAACCGTTCAAGCAGAGTGTCCAGTCGCACTGGCGTGACGTTCTCATGGATATCGGTGTCTTTCAAGCTTTGCAGAGCCGACTTGACCATTACATCGAGGTCATCCAGATCCTCATGGAACTCCGTGCGCAGAGTCTCGTCGTCCAGAAGTTCCGTACGCAGCTTGAGTCGCATGATGGGAGTCTTCAACCCGTGCGAGATACCCAGAAACAGCCGCTCACGGTCCACCAGATAGCCCTGGATGCGGGCCTGCATGTCATTGAATGCGCGTGCCGTACGGCGCAGCTCGGCAGTGCCGGTTTCCGGAACGGGCTCTGGCGCAATGTCGTTGCCAAATGCGTTGGCGGCAGACGCTATCCGGTTGATGGGAAGTATCAGCCCACGCACCAGCAGAACCGACAGCAATAGTACCGTTGCGAGCGTGACCAGTTGCATCAGCACCCGATCAATGGTGAGCGGATTGGCGTTGTCGAGAAAGTACGGGTCTGGCATAGGAGCGGCAAGGAACAGCCATCGACCGGGCTCGAACTCGCTCTGTACAACCAATACCGGAGCCGGGCGCGGATGCAGCAGCAAGGTCGCCTCAACCCAGGACTCCGGCAGATCTTGCACTGTGCGGCCGTCATCTGATACCTGCAATGTTTCGGGCCAGGCGAAGGCAACAGACGGTGTCTGGATATTGCCAAGGTTCTTGTGCAGCTCGCTCTGAATGACATTCACAACGGCATCAACCAGCGTGTTGCCTTCAACTGGCCGCAGCGGAACTTCCGACTTGTTCACGTTTACAAAGAAACGTGTCCCTCCCATGGTGCGTAACTGCTCAATTAGCAAGGGACGGTATTGCGGCGGCAGATCGCGGAAGAAGCGGATGCTGCCAGCCGCGTTCAGCGCAATGTGTTGACCGGCAATCAATGCTTCGGCGCGTGCGCTCTCGCGCAATTGGCGTGCCCACAGCAGGGTTCCCAGCATCTGCGCGCAGATGACACCCAGCGCCATGACCACCACGATACGGCCCAGAAGGCTGTCGGGCAGCAATCGCAAACCGCGTCGCGAACCCTCAGGCATCGCCATGGTGTGAGACTTCCGCTGAAAAGACGTAGCCACTTCCTCTTACGGTCTTGATCAAGGCGGTTTGCTTACCATCGTCCTGCAGACGCTGGCGCAAGCGGCTGATTTGCACGTCGAGCGAGCGATCCATGGGCCCCAAGTCGCGTCCCCGGGTCTGCTCCATCAGTCGGCTGCGCTCCAGCGTCTCTCCTGCATGCTCGGCAAAAAAGCGCAGCAGATTGAAGTCCATGCTGGTCAGCGCAATGGTCTGGCCGCCTTGATCGACGAGCAGCCGTTCGACCAGATCCATGGTGAAGCCAGCAAATCGCAAATAGCGAACGGGTCCGGAAGGTGTTCCCAGCTGCATGCGCCGGTGAATGGCCTTGATGCGTGCCAGCAGTTCACGCGGGTTGTATGGCTTGGCAATGTAGTCATCGGCGCCCAGTTCCAGGCCCACGATCCGATCCGTATCGTCCGCGCTTGCAGTGAGCATGATGATGGGGATGCTCGATAACCTCCGCACGGTCTGGCACAGCGTGAAGCCATCGGTGTCGGGCAGCATGACGTCGAGTATCACCAGGCTGAGTTCCTCCATGCCACGCTCGAATTCGGCAATGAAGCTGGCACCATCATGCGCAACCCGCACCGCGTACTGTTGCTTCTCCAGATAGGTCTTCAGCAGGTTTCTGGTCTTCAGATCGTCATCAACAACCAATATGGTTCGGGACATGGCGCGGGCTTTCTTAGCGCTCCATAACTGGAGTACGAATGATGGTGGCAAGGCGTCGCTGCGTTTCCAGCGTATCGCCTTTGGGGTCAGTCAGGTAGCGCCATAGCGCCTGCGCCACGGCATCCTTGATGTTCTCGTCAGCAGCCATTCTGTGCGCCAGGCTTGGCACCCGGGCGCTGGCCGGATTGGAAAACGTATCCCACGATTGGCGCGCGCAGCTATCCAGTACGGAAGGATCAATATCACGCCGCACCGGAACAGAGCCCTTGATGCGGTTGTAGGCGATTTGCGCCACCGGTCCGACCACCACTTCTGCAATTTTCTCCTGCACCGCTTCTCGCTGGCGTGGGCTTACCAGCATGGCAAAAGTATCGATGCTGTACAGATGCATGCCACTGGTGCCAGGTACTTCTATGCAACCGAAGTCCCGTGCGGGATTGGCGCCCCACGCCATCAGCTCCCCCTTGGCCCAATCACCCATGATCATCATGCCGGTGGTGTCGTTCATCAATTCGCGCGCACCTTCCGTCCAAACCCGCTCCTGCGGATTTTCACCTGCCAGGTTGCGAAGCCAGCGCAGGCGTTGAAGCGCCCGCTCCACGCGCGGATCCAGCCAGGCAGCGGAATGCCTGCGCACGATGAGATCCTGGTACAGGGTAGGGCCCGCTTCGCCAAGCAAAACGGTCTCAAAGACGGTGGCAATTTGCCATGGTTCGTCGCTCCATGCGAGTGGCCGAATGCCCGCCTGCTGTAGCTTTTGCGCAGCAACTTCAAACTGGGCCCATGTGCGCGGTGGCGCAAGTCCTATATGCGCGAACAGCCTGCGGTTGTAGAGCAGCGTATTGATGCGATGGATGCCCAAAGGAGCCGCGATCACGTCACCCTTGTAGGTCACCAGGTCCAGCACCGTGGGGAACAGGACGCTCTGCCACCGCTGCCGCTGCGCTACACCATTGAGTGGCAAAACAAGCTTGATGTCTGCCCAGTCCGTGAGCGTGGTCCCGATCAACTGTGCAACATCGGGAGGGTCGCCCATCAGCACACGGCTCTTGAGCACCTTCACTGCGGCCATGCCACCACCGCCGGGAATTGCGGCGTCCTTCCATTGCACACCCGCGAGCGCGAGCTGGCTGGCCAGCTGGTCAGCAGCTCGCCGTTCACTGCTGGACGTCCACCAGTGCAACACATCGACCGATGTGCCCGGGGTCTGCGCCATAACCGCAATCGCCGTCAGTGCAAGGGAAAACCCGAACACCAGCGAACCCCAGGCGCGAATAGAGGCTTTCATTTCATTTCGTTTTGTAACTTTATGTTGCAGGCAGACGAAGGCATGACCGTTGCCTTATTGGGAACGTTGGATAGCGCGTTAAAAAACCTGTCAGCCACTGCCGTGATAAACATAAATTTATTGAATCAAATCAATGCGTTACGCAATGTATTCGAGCTCTCTGCGGCGCATTTGAGCTTACATGGGTATCAGCATAACCTCCGCGGCACTGACGGGTAGGCGCATCCAGTGGACGCTGCATAAACCTTCAGTTCACTCCCTCAACAACTTGGAGAACGTGCGTTATGAAATCCAACCTACGCCTTGTCGCCGCAAGTGCTTTGATTCTTTGCAACACCTTGGCCCATGCCGGCAATCTCACCATTGAGAGCTGGCGCGTGGACGACAAGACCCTTTGGGAAGATGTGCTGCTACCGGCATTCAACAAGATCCATCCCGACATCACGGTGAAGTTCGCTCCCACGTCTCCACCCGAATACAACTCGGCACTGAATGCACGCCTCACCGCTGGCACTGCAGGAGACTTGATTACTTGCCGCCCATTCGATGTATCGCTGGATCTGTTCAAGAAAGGGCAGATCGACGCCTTGAACGGCGCACCCGGACTGAAGAACTTTCCCGAATCCGCGCAGGTGGCATGGCAAACGGACGATGGCAAATCCACCTACTGCATGCCGATGGCCTCCGTGATCCATGGCTTCTTCTACAACAAGAGGGTGTTTGCCGAGATGGGCCTCAAGGTACCGGAGACCGAAGCCGAATTCTTTGGTGTCCTGGACAAGATCAAGGCTGCTGGCAAGGTCGCTCCCCTGGCATTGGGCACTGCAGACCAATGGGAAACCAACCAGATCGTATTCACCAGCATTGGCGCCAACCACTGGAAGGGTGAGGAAGGTCGCAAGGCGCTGATCGCGGGCAAGAAGAAGTTCACCGATCCCGAGTTCGTCAGCACCTTCGACGTGATGGCCAAGTGGGCCCCCTATCTGCCAAAGGGCTACCAAGCCCAGACCTACGGTGACTCCCAAAATCTGTTTGGCACCGGCCGCGCAGCCATCTACCCTGCGGGCTCCTGGGACATCTCCTACTTCGAACAGAACAGCAAGGTGGACTTCGGCGCGTTCAAGCCACCGGTGCAAAAGGCGGGCGACACCTGCTACATCTCGGATCACACCGACATTGCCATGGGCATCAACAGCAAGAGCCCCAACAAGGCCGATGCGAAGGTCTTTCTGGACTGGTTGGCAAGCAAGGAGTTTGCGGACCTCTATACCAACAAGGTCACAGGTTTCTTTTCGCTGTCCAACCACAAGATTGACGTGAAGAACCCGGTAGCCAAGGAGATGATCAGCTGGCGTAATCAGTGCAAAAGCACGATCCGCCTGAACGCTCAGATCATGAGTCGTGGAACGCCCAGCATGGAAAACGAACTGTGGAACGTGGGCTCACAGGTCATCAATCTGAAGATGTCGCCCAAGGAAGCGGCGACCCAGATTCAAACTGGCTTTGCCAAGTGGTACGCGGCCGCCAAGTAGGCCTTCCTGAAGATCAGCCAACTCCCGCACCTCTTGGGGCGCGCGAGTTGGCTGGATATGGCACCCAAGTTTCCATCTGAAGGGAGTCCCCCATGCAATCGGGTTTCTCATGGCGTGTGGCGGTGTTTCTGCTGCCGGCGCTGTGCATCTACGCACTGTTCAGTGCCTTTCCACTGCTGGACACCCTGCGTCTGGGGCTGTACACCGCCAATGAAAACGGAGTACGCAGCTTCGCGGGAATGGACAACTACATCACCATTCTGCAGGACCCACAGTGGTCGCATGCCTTCTGGAATGCAATGGCCAACAACCTCAAGTTCTTTGGCATTCACATGGTCTTCCAGAATCCCATTGGACTCCTCCTGGCAGCACTGCTGTCACTGAAGAATGTGCGCTTTTCTGCCACCTACCGCACCATCTTCTTTCTTCCGACCTTGCTCTCGGTCGTGATCATCGGCTTTATCTGGCAACTGATCCTGTCGCCTTTGTGGGGAGTGTCCGAGCGTCTGCTCGGACTGCTTGGTCTGGGTGACTGGTTCGAGCCATGGCTTGGTCTGGAAAGCAGCGCACTGTTTACAGTTTCGTTGATGTCAGTCTGGCAGTACATCGGCATTCCCATGATGCTGATCTATGCCGCACTGATTGCCATACCGGAAGACATCGTGGAGGCGGCACTTGTGGAAGGGGCCACACCATGGCGCATCTTCTGGTTCATCCGCCTGCCCCTGATTCTTCCGACATTGGGCCTGGTCACCATTCTGACGTTTGTCGCCAACTTCAACGCGTTCGACCTTATCTATACCGTCAAGGGTGCCATGGCCGGCCCCAACTACAGCACCGACATCCTGGGCACCCTGTTCTATCGGACCTTCTTTGGCTACCAGTCACAAGTTGCAAGTCCAACGATGGGGGCTGCGGTAGCCACCATCATGTTCCTGGTCATTCTGTGTGGTGTGGCTGGGTATTTCCTGGCCGTTCAGCGCCGTCTGCAGCGCTTTGCACTTTGAACCCCGGACTCGTTTATGCACCGCACATCCCATCTGATTCGTCCGCGGTTTGACACCAGCCGCGTCTTTGTTCACGCAACGCTGATTGCTTACCTACTGCTGGCGTTACTGCCCGTCTTGCTGGTACTAATGAACTCGTTCAAGAGCCGCGACGCAATATTCAACGACCCGCTGGCCTGGCCAACCACCGACACGTTTTCGCTCATCGGATACACCAAAGTACTGGGGCGCTCGGACGTGATGCACTACTTTGGCAACAGCTTTGCAGTGACGGTCGCCTCGCTGTTCTTCATATTGCTGTTTGGCGCCATGGCCGCCTGGGCACTGACGGAGTACAGATTTACAGGCAACCGTTGGCTGAAATTCTTTTTCGCCTTCGGCATCATGGTTCCGATCCGGCTCGGCACGGTATCCATCCTGCAACTGATGGTGGAACTGCAGTTGGTCAACACGCTGACGGCGCTGGTGCTGGTATATGTGGCCCAAGGCCTGCCTCTGGCTGTGATGATTCTTTCGGAGTTCATGGCGCAGGTACCAAGCGAGCTCAAGGACGCCGCGCGCTGTGACGGGGTGGATGAATTTCGCATCTTCTTCAAGGTGGTAGTGCCCTTGGTGCGGCCGGCAATAGCCACGGTCGCAGTCTTCACCATGGTGCCGATCTGGAATGACCTGTGGTTCCCGCTGATTCTGGCGCCTTCCGAAAAGACCCAGACCATCACGCTGGGCATCCAGCAGTTTGTGGGGCAGTACGCCACCGACTGGAATGCCGTGCTGGCCTCCCTTTCGCTCGCCATTGTTCCAGTGGTAAGCCTCTACGCAATCTTCTCCCGTCAACTCATTCGCGGCATCACCGCGGGCGCCGTCAAATAAGGTACACACCATGGCAAGCGTTACCCTTTCCAAACTCACCAAGTCCTATGGCAACAATCCACCGGTCCTGCAGGATGTGGATCTGCATATTGAACACGGCGAACTCGTGGTACTGGTGGGCCCCAGCGGCTGCGGCAAGTCCACACTGCTGCGAATGCTATGCGGCCTGGAGTCCATCAGCAGCGGCGAACTCCGCATTGGCAACCAGGTGGTCAACGCCTTGCCACCCGCCGAACGTGGCATTGCCATGGTGTTTCAGAGCTACGCCCTGTACCCGCACATGAATGTGTACCGCAACATGGCCTTCGGCCTCAAGTTGCACGGAGCCAGCCGCAGCGATATTGACCGCCGTGTCCGTGAGGCCGCGCGTGTACTGCACATAGACCACTTGCTCGAACGCCTGCCCCGCGAGCTGTCCGGAGGACAGCGACAGCGCGTTGCGATTGGACGCGCCATTGTGCGTGAGCCACGCCTCTTTCTTTTTGACGAACCACTATCCAATCTGGATGCGGCACTGCGCGCCAAGACCCGTATCGAGCTGGCGCGCCTGCACAGGGATCTGGCCGCTACCATGGTGTACGTCACGCACGATCAGATTGAGGCCATGACATTGGGCGACAAGATCGTGGTGCTCAACGAAGGGCGCGTACAGCAGGCAGGCACTCCACTGACGCTGTACCAGCAGCCTGCCAACCGCTTTGTTGCCACTTTCATTGGCTCACCGACGATCAATTTGCTACCGGCCCGCGTGATTGATGTGAATGCGCAAGGCGTTCAGGTTCGCTTTGGCAATGGCGCCACTGCGTTTGCTACCGTTCAAGCAAGTTCGCTTCAGCCTGGCGAGACGGTGGAGATTGGTGTGCGCCCGGAGCACTGTGAAGTACTGCCCGCCGATGCACGCCCGGTGGGCAACGATCTGCTGCTGAACGTCGAGATCACCCTGGTTGAGCACCTGGGTGAATCGAATCTGCTGTATGTCCGCACCGATGACGGACAGGACCTGATACTGCGCGGAGACGGCAACGTGGAAGTCAACCTTGGCGATCATTTAATTGTTCGGGCGGCGCCACATTCACTGCATCTCTTCCGGGTAGATGGCACTGCTTGCTTGCGTCTGAATCCCGGCAACATGCGCGCCGCGCACACAAGATGAGTACGCTGGCAGTGCCGCAATCCTTGCCGGCAAATATCAGTTACTTGGCAGCCGTGGATGGTGGCGGAACCAGTACAAGAGCCCGGGTCTGGCATCGAAGTGGTGTACTCGTCGGAGAGGGGCGCGCTGGCGCTTCAGGACTGATGCAGGGTAGCGCCCAAGCCTGGGAAAACATCGCATGCGCAATACAGACGGCGACTCCAGCGGATCTCGACCCCGATTGGCAGAAACCCATCCGGACGAACACCGCTTTGGGACTGGGCCTGGCTGGTGCCAACAATCCCGTTTGGGCGGCCGACCTACTGCGGACCAATCCTGGCTACCCGCATGTGGACTTGCACTCAGACGCACTCACCGCGCTACATGGCGCACATGCAGGGTCCGCCGGCGCGCTCATCATCTGCGGCACTGGTGCCATCGGAATGGCCCAGGATGGCGATGGTGCTCTGCGCACCGTGGGTGGCTGGGGTTTTCCCAGCGGTGATGAAGGCAGCGGAGCCGATCTTGGACTTCGCGCCATACGCCTGACACAACAGGCGCTTGACGGTCGCAGGGATCCTTGCGCGCTGACGCAGGCCATCCTGCAGCATGTGGGTGGCAGTCGCGCAGCATTATTGAATTGGTGCGGTCAAGCCAACCAGAACACCTACGCCACTTGCGCCCCTCTGGTCTTTGCCATGGCGTCTAAGGACACCGCCGCGCAAGACCTGATCAAGCTGGCCGTGGACAGTCTGTGCACCATGGCAGAGGCACTGGATCACCGACATACGCTTCCATTGGTCGTTGCTGGAGGCATTGGCCAGCAGCTCGTTTCTCGACTGCCGCTTTCCGTCACCGATCGCATCGCCCGTGCACAAGGTGACGCCATGCAAGGGGCAGCGCAATTGCTGCTCAAGACATTCTGATTGCGTGAATAAATACGCCTTCGCTCTTCCTTTCATCCATTTCTCTTATGACAACCAAGATGTACCAGGAGGCTTGCGCCTCGGCCGCTCAGGTAGCTTTGCAACTGTCTTTGGACACTGACCGATATGAGGCCTTGGGAGCCGCGTTGCGCGGCTCTGCACCCACCGGCATTGTGACCATTGCGCGTGGAAGCTCGGATCATGCTGCTTCCTATTTTTCGTATCTGGTGATGTCACGCACGGGTCAGCTGGTGACGTCATTGCCAATGTCCCTGATGACGCTGTATCGGGCACCCATTGCACATCAGCGCATGCTGGCCGTATCGGTATCGCAGTCCGGCCGCAGTCCCGACTTGTATGGACCCATGCAAATGTTTACCGATGCGGGTGCAACGACCGTGGCATTGGTAAACGCCGCACAGTCTCCGCTCGCAGATGCGGTGCAATGGCCACTGGCATTGCATGCCGGCCCGGAAGAAAGTGTTGCAGCGACCAAAAGCTATATCTGCTCACTGGTCGCGGCGGCACGTCTTGCGGCGGTCTGGGGTGGCTATCTCGATTTGATAGCCGGGTTGCGGAATATTTCCTCAGCCTTGGCCACCGCCTGCTCCCTGGACTGGAGCTGCGCCCTGCCTGCACTGAGGGATGCTGACCGCCTGCTGGTCATCGGTCGCGGTCCGGGTCTGGCAATTGCCAATGAGGCGGCGCTGAAGTTCAAGGAAACCTGTGGCATTCAGGCCGAAGCATTCAGTGGTGCCGAAGTACAGCATGGACCCATGGCATTGGTAGATACGGGGTACATCATCTTGATCTTTGCACTGCGTGGCCCGGCGCAGGCCAGCCTCCTGCAAGTCGCGCGAGATATGCGCCAAAGAGGCGCCAACGTGCTGCTCGCCGCGCCTGATGATGTTGCCGAACGTGATCTGACATTGGCCACGGCAGATATTCCGGACCTTGATCCGATCGTGGCAATACAGTCCTTTTACCTGCTGG
This sequence comes from Rhodoferax sp. GW822-FHT02A01, assembly GCF_038784515.1. Lineage (NCBI taxonomy): Bacteria > Pseudomonadati > Pseudomonadota > Betaproteobacteria > Burkholderiales > Comamonadaceae > Rhodoferax > Rhodoferax sp. GW822-FHT02A01. The sequence goes on along the minus strand of NZ_CP152376.1, from coordinate 1,755,676 downwards.
TTGAGGCAGTTTCGCGCGCGCGCGGGATTGATCCTGACGCCCCACGGCATCTTTCCAAGATCACATCCACGCTCTAGGGGCAGTCTGACTTTTGGCGGAGGCTTCCACTGCCGCCGCGTAGACCAATTCCAGCTCGAGAAGAGCGCTAGTTGAAGCAGCCCTTGACGTACTTCGAAAATTGTGTTTTCAATTGCGGAAAGAAGGTTAGACGTCCATTCAGTAGAAATTCTTGAAGGGCCATGACTCATGAGTGCGCTGTGCGTTGGCAGCAGCCTCGGACTCGCTCGTTGGAGATACATTGCGCTGTTCGGCGTATTGTTCGGCCTTGCCTGCCTCGAATGTGACGCCCAAGTCATCTTGCGACTGGCCAGGATCGAAAACGTTCCCGACCAACAGGTTGGTGCTGAAATTCTTGTAGCGGTCTACGGCAAGCTAGGTATCCAACTTCAGTTCGTAGATGGTCCGGCAAAGCGATCGTTGATTGAGTCAAGCGAAGGTCGCCTCGATGGAGAGATACAGCGCGTGCTAGCCGTACAAAGCGAATACCCCTCGCTGATCGCTGTTTCCGAACCCATCAACTACATCGAGCCAATTGCATTTACCAAATCGTTGAGCTTTGCTGTAAGTGGCTGGGACTCACTTCGTCCCTACAAGATAGGAATCGTGCGGGGCGTTGGCTCGTCAGAACGGGGAGTTTCCGGCATGCCACATGTATCTCCGACCACGACCATGGATCAGATGATGCTTATGCTCAATGCAGGCCACATCGATGTGGCAGTCAACGATCTTTTCAGCGGCATGCTTGTCTTGAATCGGCTTGGAATTCAGGCGGATATTCACCCTCTTTTCCCGATGTTGCAACATATCGAGCTATACCACTTCCTGAATGAACGACATCGTGCACTGGTGCCTCGGGTCGAAGGCGTCATTCGTCAGATGAAGTCAAGTGGTGAACTGGCCAGCTTGCGTAAGCAGATAACAGACCGCATGCTGCACCAGGAAAACAAGTAGGGTCGAAAATTTGGACCAATCGCCGCCCGAGACTTCGGGCCCAAGTGCAATCCAAAACTACAAATCCAGCACCAGCGAACCCGATGGACGCGCGCAGCAGAGCAGGACATGATGGGCTGGCGGTTCATCGAGCGGTTCTTCGAAGTAGTTGATCTGGCCGTCCAGCAGGCCGGTGCAACAGGTTCCACACACGCCAGCGCGACAACTGAAATCTGGTGTGAGACCGACACTTTCGGCAAATTCCAATAGTGACCGTGCGTCGGAGCTCCATGGGGCGGTACGCCCACTTTTTCTGAAATGGATCTGGATGCCCGCGTCGCATGCAGCGGCCGTACTCACCGCCGGAGCCGTTGCTTGGGGTTGCGTTGCAAGGTCCTGCTCCAGCACCGTGGCGGGCCCGAAAAATTCATAGGCAATGCGTTTCCTGGCTACGCCCAGGCTGCGCACCAGTGCGTACACGGCCTGCATGAAAGGGGGCGGCCCGCACAGATAGAAATCGTAGTCATCCAGGTGCAACAGCCTTTGCAGCAGTGCTCGCGTTATCACGCCCTCGTCATGGTGCCGCGCCGTGGCACTATCCGCAGCCGTGGGGAATCGGTAGACGAAATGGCTTGTAATGCCGTTGCGCGACGCTGCCAGTTCACGCACCTCATCACCCAGCGCATGGACCGATCCGTTGTCACAGGCGTGCACAAACACCACGCGCCGTTCGCTCTGCCTGGCCAGCGCATGCAACATGGACACCAGGGGCGTGAGTCCTACGCCACCGCTGAGCAATACCACCGGCCTGTTGCTTGCGCGGTCCAACACGAACTCGCCCCGCGGGCCCTCAGCCATCAGGACATCACCCACTTGCACATGGTCATGCAGATAGCAGGAAGCCAAGCCATCCGGTACCCCAGGCTGGCTAGCGGCCTCACGCTTCACCGAGATGCGGTAGTGCCCAACTTGTCCCGGCGCACAGGACACGCTGTAGTTTCTCAGCACGGACTGTCCGTCTGACTGCCCCGGGATTTTGAACACCAGGAACTGGCCGGGCTCGAAATGGCGCCAGTCCCCTTCGTCCACCGGATTCAGGTGAAACGAGGTGATGGTGTCACTTTCACGAATCTTTGCGCTGACCCTCAGCGGACGAAAACCGCGGCTGCTGGCCGTCTGCGCCACCATCACTCACGCAGCCAATGACAAGCGCGCATTTTCAGCGTCGATCAGCTGCGCCAGTTTGCGTCGGAAGCGCATTGGGCCGACGTCGATATGCAGATCGATGTTGGGCGCGGTCTTTTCTGCCATGCCCTTGTGCACCGCCTGCAGAATGACGCGGTCCTCGCTGAAGGCCTGGCGCACCGACTCGGCAAACTGGCGCGAAACCTCGGCATCGTTGGGTGCGAAGTTACGCATCTGGAACCAGAAATAGCGCGTCGTGTTTTCGTCAATGGGCGTCATGAAGTTGTAGCTGTCCATGTGGAACAGGTCCGGGTGTGCAGCACGCCCCTCACCGCCATGGCCAGCCGGCGTGAAGATGGCCCTGATCAACGCCAGGCAGGGGAAACGCACTTCGTACTGCTGCTTGCGGTCGCAGTTGCCCTTGAACTTCAGAAAGGGTACATAGAACGGTGCGGGCTCCGTGTCCATCATCCACCGCGATACCGTGACACCGTTGTCCGCCACCGTGGTCTGCAGCGGTGTGTCCTCGCACGCAGCGCCAGCAAACGATGTCTGATGCACCCAGGACACGTGTGACGGGTCCAGGAGGTTGTCCGTCATGTACAAGTAGTTGCAGGCAATGGTCATGCCGTCGCCTTGGTTCATGCCCCAGGCCGGATCGCCCCAGTGCTCCACCGCAAAGATGTCCGCAGGGTTGGCCTTGTCTGCCTCACCCATCCAGATCCACAGCAATCCAAACCGTTCTTCTATCGGATAGGAACGCACCACTGCTGCCTTGGGGATGTTGCTGGCGCCCGGCACCTTGACGCATTGCCCGCTGCAATCAAAGGTCAGGCCGTGGTAGCCGCATTCGATATGGTCGCCCTTGATGCGCCCCAGCGACAGCGGCAGCTTGCGGTGCGGGCATGCGTCTTCGAGCGCTGCAGGCGTTTTGTCCGACTTGCGGTACAGCGCCACTTTGTCGCCCAGGATCGTGAGGGGCAGAGGCGCGTCGGTCAGCTCTCTATCCCAGGCGGCGACATACCAGGCATTGCGTAGAAACATGTGTTTTCCCCAATTGAAGTGAAGTGGTGATCAGCAACGAATTTAGTAGGGGCCCACTGGGAATACAAGTCATTTCCTCTGCAATTTAGTTTAGATAAGCTAAACTGAAAACCATGGCTACCCGCAAGAATCACGCGATCAAATTGCCACCGCTGCGCGCGTTGCAGGCCTTTGAATCCTTGGCCCGCAACGGCAGTGTGGCAGGTGCGGCTGCCGAGATGGGCGTGTCCTCCGGCGCCATCAGCCAGCAGCTGCGCAAGCTGGAGGAGAGCGTGGAGCTGCGTTTGTTCGAGCGCAAGGGCAAAGGCCTGGAGCTCAGCTTCTTCGGTCGTCTGTATCTGACGGAACTGGGTCCCGCCTTTGACCAATTACGGCGTGCCCAGGAAAAACTGCTGCACGCCAAGACCAGCAGCGGCCTGGTGCTGAGTTGCTTGTCGTCCATTGCCACGCGATGGATAGGACCGCAATTGTTCGATTGGCAAGCGGCCCATCCCGAAGCCAAGATCCGCCTGACCGGTGCAGAAACCGAACCGCGTCTGACCGGTGAGTTTGTCGACTTCCGCATCTCCTATGGAAGCGCCGTGCGTGGCTTTGAACACTCCGCGGAGTTGTTCCATGACTGGGCGGTTCCGGTCTGTGCGCCGTCGCTCCTGCATACCCACGCAGTGGCGGAGCCTTCGGATCTGCTGCGTCTACCTTTGATCAACGTAGAGTGGGACAGCAGCTTCGGCAATGCGCCGAGTTGGAAGGAGTGGGCCGCCAGCATTGGTGCAGCCTCCCGTCACCGCACCCCGAGCGAGCTGGCGTATTCGCTGTCCAGCGCAGCCATCGACGCAGCTGTGCATGGCCGCGGCGTGGTACTGGCCCAGGTCTCATTGATAGGCGACGACCTTGCGTCAGGGCGTCTGGTGGCGCCTTTTGATCACCGGGTGCCTCTGGATCAGCCCTACTTCCTGGCATGGGACCGAGCGGTGCTGCAAAAGCCGCATGGGCCGCAGTTCCGATCCTGGCTGCTGGCCATGGGCAAGCGCCAGGCCAAGGCGTCGATTGGTCCCTTGCCCGTCAGGTGAGCGGGCCTTGCTCTTCGGCTCCGCCTGCCTGAATGGTGGGTGAAAAGCGCGCCACCAGCTCATGGCCTTCACCTGGGTACAACAGGTGCACAAAGGTTACCGACTTGCCTTGCAACCAGGTGCTGCGTTCAATGATGAGCCCAGGCGTTCCAACGGCCACCTTCAATAGCTCGGTGAGCTCAGGCCCCACACTGCCCACACGTATGCGGTGCTCAGCGGATGTCCAGGGCACGTGGCCGCGTAACCAGGCCCCCGGCGACTGATCCAGAAAATCTTCCACGTTGGCGCGCGGCACGGTATCCAGATTGATCAGCCGCGACTCCAGGCAGAACGGACGGGAGCCAGCGTAATGCAGGACCTGCATATCCAGCACCAGACCGGGTACCTGCAGGTCCAGCAGCTTCATGTCGGAGCGTGTGCTGCGACGCTTCTTGCGTGACAGGATGTCGTAGCGATAGGGCAGATTCAGCGCTGCCACTTCCGCGCGTATGTCCTGAATGACCAACACAGCCGAGCGGGATTGCGAACGCAGCACCACGGTGCCCGCCTTGCGCTTGCGCTCCACCATATTGGCCTGTGCCAATTGGGTCAGCACCTTGTTGACCGTCATGCGCGAGCATTGGTATTGAATGGCCAGATCGTGCTCGGACGGAATGCGGTAGCCCGGCAACCATTTGCCGGTGAGTATGTTTTGCTCTATCTCGTGCAGTATGCGCTGGTGCAGGGACGAGCTTGGTGCAGCGGTCTTTTCACTCATCTTTCAGACCAGCATGGCGGCGCCACGATCCAGGTAGGTATCGAGAAACTGGTCCAGGCGCGGGTGACGCGGCTTGCCGAACACTTGCTGAGGTGTACCCTCCAGCAGCAGCTTGCCGTGATCGAGAAAGGCAATCTTGTTACCCATGGAGGCGGCAAAACCGATCTCGTGCGACACCACCACCATGGTCATGCCATCGGCCGCCAGGGAACGCATGACATTGAGCACCTCACCGGTCAGCTCCGGGTCCAGTGAAGAGGTCGGTTCGTCAAACAACATGATTTCAGGCTCCAGCGCCAGGGCACGGGCAATGGCTACACGCTGCTGCTGCCCGCCCGACAGCTGCGAAGGGTAGTGGCCAGCGCGGGCTTCAAGGCCCACCTTCCTCAGTTGCACCATGGCACGCTCAGTGGCCTCGGCCGCGGGCATCTTTTTCACCGTCTTGAGCGCTTCGGCCACATTGCCCACGGCGGTCATATGCGGCCAGAGGTTGAACTGCTGGAAGCACATGCCGATCTTGGAGCGTACGCCGCGGATATTTTCAGGACTCATGCGTACACGACCACCTTGGGCCTGTTCCTCAAAGCCCAATGGAGCGCCGTTGATGTGGATGAAGCCGGTCGTGGCCTCTTCCAGGAAGGCCATGCAACGCAACAAGGTACTTTTGCCAGAGCCGGAGGGACCAATCAGGCAGGTGACCTGGCCTGCTTCGATATGGAGATCGATGTTGTGCAGGACTTCTGTCTGGCCAAAGCTCTTGCTCAGGTTCTTGACTGTGATTGCGTGTGTAGCCATGGGGTTGCCAATGATAGGTTGATGCAGGTTGACTTAAGGGTGGGCAAAAGTGAAGCGGGCCAATTTGGTTTCCGCCACACGACCCAGATAGCCGCACAGCTCCACCATGCCCCAGTAGCAGCAAGCCAACAGAAACAGTGCTTCCACGAACGCATATTGTTCCGTGCCTATCGCGCTGATCTTGAAGGTGAGCTCGGGCACTGTGATGATGGACAGGATGGCCGTTTCCTTGAGCAGGATGATGAGCATGTTGACTGCAGCCGGAAGAATGAGCATGGTCATTTCCGGCAACATGATGCGCATCACCACCTGACGCCGTGTCATGCCCAGACACTCGGCGGCCTCAATGTGGCCGCGCGGAATGGCTTCAAAACCCGCGCGGAATATTTCGCTGAAATACGCTGCGCCATAAATCGCCAGACCCAGCAACCCCGCAGGAAACGGATCCAGTGCGATGCCGATGAAGGGGCCACCGTAGTAGAGCAGGAACAGTTGAATCAGAAACGGCGTTCCACGCATCAATTCGACATAAGCCAGCAGAATGCGGCTCAGGAATCTGGGGCCGAAGCGTCGCAGCAGCGCCACGATGAAGCCCAGCACAATCGCCATGAAGGCTCCGCCCAACCAGGCGCTCATGGTGACTCCGGCGGCGCGCGCCAGTTCCGGGGCCAGGGATGCAATCAGGTTCAAATCGAGCTTCATGGCTTGATTCCCCAGCGAAAGGAACGCTCTACATATTGGGCGCCAAATGCCACTGCGCCGCAGATGACCAGGTACAGCAAGCCGGCACAGGCAAACAGCGGCAGCGGCTGAAAGGTGCTGGCCGAGAGATCCTGCGCCATGCGCGAGAGCTCAACCACGCCAACCACCGACACCAGCGAGGACGCCTTCAGAATCAGGATGGCCTCATTGGCAATGGCGGGTAGTGTGGCCCGCAAGGCGATGGGAGTGCGTATGCGCCAGAACTGCTGAAAGGCATTCATGCCCAGCATCTCTGCCGCTTCCAGAAGTCCGCGCGGCACACTGGCAAAGCCACCGCGCAGGTTCTCTGCTTGATAGGCCGCTGTGCAAAGTGTCAGGCCGACTATGGCCGCCACCACGCTAGGGACATTGATGCCCATGGCGGGCAGCAGGTTGTAAATCAGCAGCAGCTGAACCAGCAAGGGAGCTCCGCGAAAGAAGCTGACAAAGGTCTTGCCCGCTAGAGAAACGGCACGGTTGCGTGCCAAGGTGGCCACCGATATCACGGTGCCCAACGCCAAGCCTAAAACAATGGAGACCAGACTGATGAGAATCGTCCACCCACTTGCCTTGACCAGCAACCAGAAAAGATTCAGGGACATGCGAGACCTTTGCCAAACGCGTATCGACGCCCCGACGCTGGACGGGGCCAGGACGCCGGGGTCTATTTTGCAAAAGCCTGTAGCTTAGAAGTTGGCCTGGGTTATTTCGTTGGGCGTGTCGAAGCTATCGCCAAACCACTTCTTCTGGATGCTGGCCAGGCGGCCGTCGGCCTTGATCTTCAGGATGGCAGCGTTCAGGGCGGCGACCAGCTTGTCGGAGTCCGCGTCCTTGCGCCAAATGAAACCAAAGTAGCTCTTGGCACCAAAGGCGGGTTTCACCACTTCAAAGTCGGGGCGCTGCTGGGCCACGAAAGTGATGTTGGTGATGGAGTTGGCAACTGCAACCACGCGGCCGGCGGCCAGGTCGGCATAGGCTTCGTTGTAGCCAGGGTATTCGCGAGCGTCCACCTTGCCAGGCAAGGTGTCACCAAACGCCTTGAGTTGTGCCAGCTGGGCCGTGGCCTTGCCAGCGCCTACGGCCTTGCCAGAAATATCGGCTGGCTTGGTGATCGAAGTTTCACTCTTGCGCTTGAGCAAGGCTACGGTTGCCTCTGCTATCGGAGGGGAGAAACGGAAGCGCGCCATGCGTTCCTTGGTAATGGTGGCTGGGCCAGCGACCACGTCAAACTTGCCGGCTTCCAGACCGGGGAAGACACCCTCCCATGGCAGCAGCACCCATTCCAGCTTCACGCCCATTTCCTTGGCGATTTCGGCAAACAGGTCCATGTTCATGCCCACGTGTTCACCGTCCTTGATGAAGTCGAACGGAGCAAAGGCGGTTTCCGTACCCACCTTGAGCACACCTGCAGCCTTGACGCGCGACAGTGCGTCTTGGGCATATGCGCCCAGAGAAGCCAACGCGATGACCGCGCAAGCCGCCGATTTGAAAAAGAAACGTTTCGTCATGGATGACTCCAATTGAGGGTTGGGAAGTGATGCTGCCAACTGCCAGCATCGCGGGCTATTTGCCTATACATATTAAATCATCGACCATCACGCAAAAACTAAGGGTTTACCCTAATTCCGTCTTAAATTTACATGCGCAGAACTGGTGCACGTGCACTGGATTGGTGGGCCAATACGACGGGATATGGTGCATTACACAAGCTGCGGTCCAATCCTGTCTGTAGGTGGATGTCCTTGCATTCTTTCATATTTGTCTATACATTATGAAAAATGCAATACGCAATGGATAACACCGCCGCTCCCGCAACAACCGCCGAGAAAAGCCATTCATGACCACCACCATCACACTCAAGCCAGGCCATGTGGACCTGTACACACTGCGCCAGATTGAAGCTGGAAATGTTCTCCTGGCGCTGGACCCCGCTGCGCGGGAAGACATGCTGAAGTCGCAGGCTGCGGTGCAAAAAATTGTGGACAGCGGTGACGTGGTCTACGGCATCAACACCGGCTTTGGCAAGCTGGCGCAGACCATCATTCCCTCCGAGCGTCTGGCAGAACTGCAGCGCAATCTGGTGCTGTCGCACAGCGTGGGCACCGGCGAGAGTCTGGCACCTGGCGTGGTGCGCATGGTGCTGGCCACCAAGGCAGTGAGTCTGGCGCGTGGGCACTCGGGCGCGCGACCGGAGCTGGTCGACGCCCTGTTGGCCTTGTTCAATGCGAATGTGTTGCCACGCATCCCGGCCAAGGGCTCGGTAGGTGCGTCGGGTGACCTTGCGCCCCTGGCCCATATGGCCTGCGTACTGATTGGCGAAGGGGAGGCCACGGCGCCCGACGGCAGCGTGATCAGTGGCAAGGAGGCCATGCAGCGCATTGGCTTTGCACCGTTTGTGTTGGGCCACAAAGAAGGCCTGGCGCTGCTCAACGGCACGCAGGTGTCCACCTCCCTGGCATTGTCCGGACTGTTTGGTGCCGAGACGGTTTTTGCGGCGGGTCTGATGGCCGGAGCCCTGTCATTGGAAGCCATACAGGGATCGGTCAAACCGCTGGATGCCCGCATCCACACGGCGCGCGGCCAGGCTGGCCAAGTCGCTGTGGCGGCTGCGCTGCGCACGCTACTAGATGGCAGCGGCATCGTGGCTTCCCACGCCCATTGCGGGCGTGTGCAAGACCCCTACTCCATACGCTGCGTGCCGCAGGTGATGGGTGCCTGCCTGGACAACCTGTGCCATGCGGCCCGCGTGTTGCAGGTGGAGGCCAATGCCGCGTCGGACAACCCATTGGTGTTTGCAGACAACGGCGACGTCATATCCGGCGGCAATTTCCATGCAGAACCCGTTGCCTTCGCCTCTGACATCATTGCGCTGGCAGTAAGTGAAGTGGGTGCGATTTCCGAACGCCGCATGGCCCTGCTGTTGGACAGCGGTCTGTCAGGTTTGCCACCCTTCCTGGTGCGCGACGGGGGTGTCAATTCCGGCTTCATGATTGCCCAGGTCACCGCCGCAGCACTCGCCTCGGAAAACAAATCGCTGGCCCACCCCGCCAGTGTGGACAGTCTGCCAACCTCGGCCAACCAGGAAGACCATGTCTCCATGGCCACGTTTGCGGCCCGCCGTCTGGGCGACATGGTGAACAACACGGCAGTCGTAGTGGGTATAGAGGCAATGGCCGCAGCACAGGGCATTGAACTCAGGCGCGGCCCGAAAAGCTCGGACCTGGTGGAGGCCGAATTTGCTCGCATCCGCAGCCAGGTGGCGTTCATTGAGCAGGACCGCTTTCTGGCAACCGATGTGGAGGCCATGCGCCTGTGGGCGCTGAGCCGCAAGTGGGCGGCCCCCCTGCAACGACTTTTACCTAGCTATGCCGCAGCCGAGCACGTGGGTGCCTGCCTGATGGCCCTGACCGCCGCGCTGGGTGCTGACGCCGTTCTGCTGGGCGAGGCGATCGACCGGCACTATCAAACGGACTGGAGCGGCGGCGCAAGCGTGCAGCCACTGGCGGTGTTGCGACCCAGCGGGACCGAGCAGGTGGCCACTGCCATGCGCATCTGTCACCACTACCACGTAGCTGTGGTGCCCCAGGGCGGCATGACCGGCCTGGCCGGAGGCGCCATACCCAGCGCCAACGCTGTGGCACTGTCGCTGGAACGCTGCACTGCGCTGGAGCCCGTCGACATGTCGGAGGCCACATTGACCGTGGGTGCGGGCGCGACCTTGCAGGCCGTGCAGGAAGCCGCACTGTCAGCAGGCTTTGTGTTTGGTGTGGACCTGGGCGCGCGCGGCTCCTGCCAGATCGGCGGCAACCTGGCCACCAATGCGGGAGGCAACGGCGTGGTGCAGTACGGCATGATGCGTGAACAAGCGCTAGGCCTGGAAGTGGTTTTGGCGGACGGCAGCGTGCTGTCCATGCTGCGCCCCATGCGCAAGAACAACACGGGTTATGACCTCAAGCAATGGTTCATAGGCTCGGAAGGCACGCTGGGCATCATTACCCGCGCCACGCTGCAGTTGCGTCCCGCACCGCAGGCCAAATGCACCGCCTTGCTGGGGCTTCACGACTATGCCAGCGCCATCCGTGTGCTACGCCATATGCAGTCCCATTTCCCCGGTGCACTGGCTGCCTTTGAACTGATGTGGGAAGACTTTTATGCCACCGTGCTGCAGTGGCACCAGACTGCTTCTCCCTTTGCTCAAACGTATCCGCTGTGGGTGTTGATCGAGGTGACCGGCGCAGAGGAAACCGCATTGACAGAAGCCTTGCAGGAAACCTTGAGCCAGGCCATGGAGCAGGGTGATGTGGCCGATGTGGTGATTGCCCAATCGCAGACACAGGCGCGTGCTCTCTGGCATATCCGTGAGGCCACCGCCGAATTCCTGACCCATATGGTGCCGATCAGCTTCGATATCAGCTTGCCGGTGCATCACATCGGTGACTACGCAGAGGAATGCCAGCGGGCACTGAGCCAACAATGGCCCCTGCACAAGACCCTGCGCTTTGGCCATCTGGGCGATGGCAATCTGCATCTGACCACCGATGCCAATTCCCTGGACCCCGCGACAGACAAGGCAACGCTGATCCGATCTGTGGAAGAAATCGTTTACGGACTTCTGGCCGCACGCGGTGGCAGCATCTCTGCCGAGCACGGCATTGGCACCCACAAAAAAGACTTCCTCGCTGTCAGCCGCACGCCGCAGGAACTCGCCGCCATGCGCGCCGTCAAGCAGGCACTGGACCCGCTCAACCTGCTCAATCCGGGCAAGGTGTTTGATCCTCTTTTCGATTCGAAAGTACTGCCAGCATGAATGCGATTGCCGACCAGCTCACCCAACTCGCCCGCCCGGAAGTGCGGACACTACCTGCCTACAACGCGGGCCTTTCATCCGAGGTGGTGCGCCAACGTTATGGCGTGAGCCATGTGGCCCGCCTGGGCAGCAATGAAAACCCCTTTGGTCCCAGCCCCGCCGTGGGTGCGGCCTTGGCCAATATGGCGCAAAGCGCGGGACTCTATCCGGATGCCAATTGCCGCGCCCTGCGCAGCGCCATAGCACAGCGCTGCGGCGCTTTGGCCGATGCCGTGGTGGTGGGCAATGGCTCCGAAAATTTGCTGGAAGTGTTGTGCCAGGCCTTTCTGTCACCGGGTGATCGTGTGGTCACCCTGATTCCGTCATTTGGCCTGCATGACATCTATCCCCGCATGATGGGTGCGAGCGTGCAGATGGTGCCGGTCACCGAGGCAATGGAGTTTGACGTGGATGCCTGGTGCCTGGCACTGGCCACAGGACCGTCACCCAAGCTGGCGATTCTGAGCAACCCGTCCAACCCGGTGGGTTGCATGCTGGACACGCAGGCATTCGAGCGCATTGTTGCTGCCACGCCCGCCGACACCGTGCTGGTGGTCGACGAGGCCTACTACGAATACGCCAGGCTGAGTCCGGGCTATGCAGACGCATTGGCCACTTTGCGCAAGCAGTCGCGCCCATGGATTGTGTTGCGCACGTTTTCCAAGGCCTGGGGATTGGCCGGTCTGCGGGTGGGCTATGGCATTGCTTCAGACATATTCCTGGTGCAGATACTGGACCGCATCCGCACCCCATTCAATGTGAACTATGCCGCACAAACCGCAGCATTGGCGGCCTGGAACGACCCCGACCACATGGAGATGAGTGTGCGCGATGCCGTTGGACAGCGCGACACATTGGCCGAAGCCCTGCGTACCCTGGGCCTCTTTGTTGCACCATCAGCTGCCAACTTTCTGTTTGTGAATCTGCATCGCCCCAATGGCCCGGTAGCGGAGGCCCTGCTTGCCCGCGGCATCATCGTGAAGCCTTGGAAGGAGAAAGGATACGAACACTTCATTCGTGTCTCCATCGGAAGTGCCCTGGACAATGCCTTGTTTCTTCAGGCCATGCAGGACATTCTTGGCGACTCTTGATTGCCCAGTGCCCTGCGCACCAAAGTATCCAGATCAGCATCTCTCTGAAAGCCTGCACGCTGCGCTTGTGCCGTAACCAAAGGTGGAAACCGGCCGAACAACGCCTCGATCCGAGGATCGGGCTCGTAATGAACCAGATCTTGCGCTGCACATCCGTAGACTCTTGCCACTGCATTCACCAAAGCAGCCATGGTGAAGCAGAGCGTCGGCAGCGTCACCGTCCTACCGTTGTCCAGCAGATGACCATCCAGTGCCGCCGCATGCACTAACTGCTCCACCACACAAGGAAGCGACGACGCCCACGTGCTTGCCCGTGGCGACATGGGGCAGACAAAGGGACGTCCTGCTGCCAGCTCGCGGATCATGTCGCTCAGGAACGCCGATAGCTGACCCGTACGCGCCGGCGGGCGGGCCAGCACCCCGGGCAGGCGCACGCTGCGCCCGTCCACCCAGCCGCGCCGGGAAAAGTCGCTCACCAGAAGCTCACCGATCAGCTTCTGGTAGCCATAGGTCATCCGCGGAAGTGTCGGCATGCTGTCGTTGACTTCCGCAGACATGGTGCCGAACACGGCAATCGAACTGGCAAACACCAACACCGGTGGCGCGCCGCCGCGCTCCACCAGCAGCCTCCCCATTTCCAGCAAGGTCTGTGTGGCCTCCAGATTCACACGCTTGGCCAGCGCATAGTCGCTCTCGGCCGCGCCACCCGGGATGCTGGCCAGATGAAACACCACGTCCATGGCGCACGTACCTAGCACGGAGCGCATCCAGTCGGCGTCACCTATATCACCCGCGAGCTGACGAACGCCGTCGGCCGGAGGTTGCGCAAACGCCAGATCCAGCAGGGTGATGTGGCCTATTGCGCGCTGTCCCAACTTACGTTCGCTGATCAGGCGCTGCGCCAACGCCCGCCCCACGAAACCCGCAGCCCCGGTGATGATGACGTGCATGGAGTTTGCTCTCAAGAAGGTTGAACCACCCGCTGCTCAATCACTCCGAACGGGCCCTCACGTTCATCATCAAAGCGCGCCTGCATACGTACCCGATCACCAAAACGCATGAAACCGGTGCGGATCTCGCCCAAGTCAATCTTCTCGATCACGCGGCGCTCGGCAATGCACGCAGAGCCCGCCGCACGTGACACGTTGGACACCGTGCCGGAACCCAGGATGCTGCCTGCGGTCAGCTTGCGACTGCGCGCCGCATGCGCCAACAACGCACCGAACGAGAAATTCATCTCACCCCCGTTGGGCTGGCCAAATTGCTCACCATTCCACTGCACGTGCAAGGGCATGTGCACACGCCCATCGCGCCACGCATCACCAAGCTCATCCGGCGTAACCGCTACCGGCGCGAACGCGGTGGAAGGCTTGGCCTGCAGAAAGCCGAACCCCGTTTTCATCTCGCGCGGCCCCAGGGCACGCAGGCTCCAGTCGTTGATCTGCACCACCAGCCGAACGCACGCCAGCGCCTGCGCGGCTGTGGCCGACATAGGTACCTCGCCCACCACCACACCAAACTCGCCTTCAAAGTCGATACCGTCATCTTCGCTTGGCAGGGGCACATCGTCTTCGGGTCCTAGGAAATCATCACTGGCGCCCTGGTACATCACCGGGATGGTGTCGAAGTCCGGAATCGGCGGCGTGTTGAATGCCTGCTCCATCAGGTGGCCATGGTTCAGGAAGGCAGAGGCGTCCAGCCATTGTGGGCTGCGTGGCAGCGGCGCAGCGCAAGCTGCCGCCTGGAACGCAGTTGTGCCTTGCAGGTTCCCTGCGTTCAAGGCGTCATAACACTGCTGCAGGGCCGGTGCCACTGCATCCCAGCGCTGGATGGCTTCCAGCAGATTGCCCGCCAGGTCGGGGACTGCTGCAACACAGCTTCCGTCGCGCGAAACCAGCACCAGTTGTCCGTCAGGTGTGCCATTTTTAAGCGATGCAAATTTCATGGATTCATTCTCTTGTTCTGATTTCAGTGGGAGACCAGAGCCTGTGCAATGGCGGGGGCATACTGCCCATCCACCAGCACAAACAGCATGCGGCAGGGCTTGCCGGAACGGTTGGCCCAGGCATGGTTGGTACCGCGTTGCACCACCACGCTGCCGGGCTTGAGCAATACGGATTCACGGTCCAGCACCAGCGTCAACTCGCCTTCGATGACCACGCCATAGTCCACACTCTCGGTGCGGTGCATCAGCGGGTGCGGCGAATCCTCCTTGACGGTGGATGCCTTCGCGTCGCCAATCTGCGTGAAGGCTTGCTGCATGGAGTTCGCGCCATGGGCCAGGAACTCTTCCGTATCCGGAGGAATGTCTACAAAGCGCAGACGGGTACCGTGGCTGGGAGGAGGCAACATGAGGGTGCCCACACTGGGGTCAGGCCCGTTGTCTACTGGCGCGGGCGCGCCACTGGTGGACCAGACTTCATGAAAGATGGTGCCGGGGATGGCGGCAATCTCCACGACCGTGGGCAGTGGTCCATCGCTGGAAACGATGGCCCGGCCCTGTGCGTCGTGGCCGGTGACTACGCGGTGAATGGGCGGAAATGGCATACAGGTATCCGTGGACAAATGGGGGATTGAAAAGGGGCTTCGCATCAAAAGGACATCAAGTCGCGGGCGACGGTTGCCGGTCCCAAGTAGTTCTTTCTCACCGGGCCCAGATAAACACTGTCGGGCTCCTCTGCGCCGGGCACTACATGGTTGAGCACCAGCTGTTTGACACCCGCAGCCTGGGCCATACGTCCTACGTCCTGCGCCGTCGTGTGCTCTTCGCGCATATGGCGCATCAGACCCTGCGCAGCAGAGGCTGGCATCGCCTTGGCCATGGCCTGCTCGATCAGGTCCAGGTCTATCACTTCGTGAATAAGCAGGTCGGCCCCCTGGGCTAATGTCTGCACTGCTGCGCAAGGGCCTGTATCGCCGCTGAACACCACCACACGGTCGGGCGTCTGTATGCGCAGGGCGTAAGAACGGTCAGCCGCGTTGGCCCCGTCCCGGTTCTTGGCAAAGTGGCAGTTTTCAGCTGCCGTCACGGTGATCAGGTCGTCACGGTAGACCTCGCCATCACCCGCATAGTCGTGGGCCTGGAACATCTGCTCCGGTGGCAGCATGCCTTTCGAATCGGCCATGCGGATACGGGCATTGGGCTTGAAGAAACCAAGAAACCCCTGGAGCATGGACTCGGTGCCTGCAGGGCCGTACACATGCGTGGGCTGGCGGCGCCCGGTGGCCCACTGAAGACCCATCAGCGTTCCCCAGTCCGCGTTGTGGTCATCGTGGTTGTGGGTGATGAAGATCTGCCCGACGCGGCGAAAGTCCAGACCTGCTTTCACCAGTTGCTGGGTGACGCCGTTACCGGCATCAATCAGATATACACGGTCACCCACCACCAATGCGTTGGCGGGTTGCGAACGCGTTGCACTGGGCATGGGGCCGCCTTGGGTACCCAGGGTAATCACGCGGGTCTGGGCCTGTGCATTCCCCAGCGGCAACACAAGCAGCAACGCAGCTGCAATACCTACCAAGCATTTCACGATTGGGTTCCTTGTGTGTTGGGCCTATGCCGCATCAAAAATGGCCACGGCACGCGTCCAGCCTGCTGAGGCGCCGCGGATCTTGTGCGGGAAGCAGCTGATAGTGAAGCCGTGGGCGGGCAGCGCCTCCAGGTTGTGCAGCTTCTCCAGGTGGCAGTAGCCGATGTCGCGTCCGGCCTTGTGGCCTTCCCAGATCAGGCTCTTGTCGCCGGTCTCCGCCACCTTCTTGGCCGTGTAGGAAAACGGTGCATCCCAGCTCCAGGCGTCGGTGCCCGTGAGGCGCACACCGCGCTCCAGCAGGTACATGGTGGCCTCGTAGCCCATGCCGCAGCCGGCACCCAGGTAGTCGTTGTTGCCGTAACGGCTGCCGGCGCGGGTGTTGACCACCACGATGTCCAGCGGTTGCAGGTCATGCCCGATGCGCTGGAGCTCGGCCTCGACGTCCGCTGCGGTGGCGACATAGCCATCGGGAAAGTGGCGGAAGTCCAGCTTCACGCCACTTTGGAAACACCACTCCAACGGCACCTGGTCGATGGTGATGCTGGGACGGCTGCCGCCATTTTTCGCGTCCTGTGTGGAATGGAAATGCCAGGGCGCATCCAGGTGGGTTCCGTTGTGTGTGGTGAGCGTCACCCACTCCGCCGCAGCGGCCTCGCCATCCGGGAAGTCCTGGGCCGTGGTGCCAGGCAGCATGGCCATAAACTCGGGCAGCGTATCGGCATGTTTCTGGTAGGTGATCTTCGGTGCCAAGGGAGACGGATCGGACAGCACGTCGTTCTCGAGGTAGATCGACAGATCGACGAAACGGCGTTGGGGCTTCATGGGGTGACTCCTTGCGGGGGCAGTGATGGCTGTGTTGCCGGAATGCGAGAGAACGCGAAGATGGCGCATACGCCTATGACCAGGGCCGCACCGCCCAGGCTGCCGTAGCCCAGCAGCTTGACCAGCGTGCCGCCCAGAATGGGGCCAATGGCTGCGCCGGTCATCATCATTGCGGGCGTGGCAGCCATGGAGCGGCCACTGGGGTCCATACCGGACAGCAGGCCGAAGGCGAAGGTGTGGGTAAAGATCATCACCGCAGCAAAGACCGATGCTGCCAAGGCGTAGGGCACAAAGGTCGTGGCATTCATGATGGTGACCACCAGCAGCACCTGCAGCGCCGGCCCCACCAACATCACGTTGCGGGCCCGCCAGCGCCGCTCCAGCAGTGCGGCCAGACCGGCGGGGAACAGGTTGACAAAGCCCAGCGCAATAAGCACGCCGGTCACGGCTTCCAGCCCGAAGCCGCGGTCCCTGCCCACGCGCTCCAGAAAGCTGAAGGTCATGGCCTGCACCAGTGCCATGCAGGCAATGCCCAGGATGCCGAACCACACGGCACGCGGAATGCCCCGCACGGCAACGTCGGCTCCGTGATCCGATGACAGTGCATCAGGCAGCGGAAACGACGTGGCCGCCACCAGTGCGCCAACGGCCATCACACCCGCAAAGATGCGAAACAGCACGGGCCCACCCAAGGCCGCAACCGAGGGAGGTGTGGCACCGACAAAGACAATGGCAAACACGCCCAGAGCCATGCCCACCAAGGCGAAGAGACGATGCGGACGCGTGCTGCGCGATATCGTTCCATGCGTCACGCTCAATGCAAAGCCGGAAGACAAGCCTGCCAACGCATGCAGCACAGCCAGCGCGCCGAAGTCACTCAGCACCGAGGCCCCAGCGAAGCACAGCGCCGATACGCCAAAGCCCAGGGTGGCCACCAGCCGGCCATTGAAGCGGTGAAAGCGCGGCGCCAGCAGCAGGCTGGCCAGCACCACACCGGCCAGGAACAGCGTGGCCAGCAAGCCGGCCTGCTGGGGATCCAGCCGGTATTGCGAGATCAGCGTGCCCACCCATATGGGCAAGGCCACCAGATCCACCATGCCAGCGCAATGGGCCACCATCAGCGCGAACGTGCCGCGCTTGGAGTTGGTTCAGTTCATGGCGTGGTCCGCTCAGATGGGTTGGGCCAGAGCCATCAGCGACTCGCGCATGATGCGTCCGTGCTCTTCCTTGTCACCACCCTCAATCTCGATCTCGCCCAGGCGCACCGAGTTCTGCACCACCATGCGGCAGCGCTCCCAGCGCCGCGCCGAGAAGGCCGCCAGCGCCTGCTGCGTGTCCGTGTTGCAGCCAATCTCCTCGGCCAGCACCAGCGCATCCTCGATGCCGATGCAGGCACCTGACGCCAGGTGCGGTGTGGTCGCATGCACTGCATCCCCGATCAGCACCACCCGGTTCTGGAACCAGGGCTGGGGCAGGAGCAGCGACTCCAGTGGGCGAAAGACGATCTGCGAATCGGGCCCGATCTGCCCGCGTATCGTCTGCAATGCGGGTGCCGGGAAATCGGCCAGGAGTCCGCGCAAGTGATCCACAAAGGTAGCCGGGTCCACATGGTCATTGTTCGCACGGGGCTCGGTCAGGAAGAGATACATCTCGGTTGCCGAGATCGGGTTCACACCGGGTTTGACCTTGGGTCCCATCCACATGGTGGTGTTCGTTATGCCCTCCTGGCACGGCAGCACCGCCCGCCACACGGCCTGTCCGCTGTAACGCGGTTGCGGTGCGTTCGGGAACACCGTCTGGCGCACCTTGGAATACAGGCCATCGGCACCGATCACCAGGTCGTAGCGCCGCCGCTGGCCATCGGTGAAGCCCACCTCCACGCCATCGGCATCCTGTTCGATCTGGGTGAAGCTGCAGCCCAGATGCACCTGGGTGCCGGCCGCGCGGGTGGCTTCGGCCATGATGCGCGCCAATACCGGCCGCATGATGCCGGCGCCACCGGGCACGTCGTCACCGGCGATGCGCGGCGTTGGCAGCGTGGCAATCTGCGGACCGTGCGGCAGGCAGATGTTGACGCCATCGGAAGCATGGCCCTGCGCCAGAAAGGCTTCGAGTATTCCGAGTTGCCGGAAGGCGCGCAGTGTCGCGCCCCCCAGGCTGATACCTGCGCCGTAACTGCGCCAGCCGGGATCGATTTCCACCAGATCCACGTCGGCGCCCAATTTGCGCAATTGGATGGCGGCGGCCATGCCGGAAAAACCGCCACCGATGATGAGAATGCGTTGTGCTGCGGTGCTCATTGTCTTGTCTCCTTTGTTTGAATACGGGCGAGGAGGATCTCGCCTTTGGGGCTGATTGTGAGGGGCACGGATGTCAGCGATTGCCCCAGGCATGGGCCCAGCGTGCAAAGCCCTGTTTCAATTTCGAACAGGGCACCATGCGCCGCGCAGACGATGCGGTCGCCCGCGCTGTTGAGGTAGGCATTCTTGCGCCAGGCCAGTGGCGTATCGAGGTGCGGACACAGGTCTGCATACGCATACACCCGACCACCTTTTCGCACCAGCAGAATGCTGTCCTGCCCGGTACGCAAAGGATCACATCCGCGCGAACCCGACTCCGGCAACTCGTCCAAGTGACACAGGTGCATGATCGATAGGCCTTTGTCCGCAACTCAGGGCGCGGGAGCGCCGGGCTTGGCACCGGGGGGCGGGCCGCCCGGGGCCCATTTCTCGCGGTGTTGCAGCAGGAACAGCTGCGACGTATCGGCACTGATGGGCGCTTCACGCGCGACCCAGCTGTCGTCGTGCAGGTCCATGTCGGCGTCGTACTCCACATGGCAACCCATGGGGGAATTGAAGTACCAGAACCAGTTGCTGCCAAACTTGTGGCGACCCGGTCCCCAGAAGCTCTGGTAGCCCTTCTCGACGAACCGCGTACCGGCCAGCAGCAGCTCCGTCGGCCCGCCCATGTGGAAGGTGAAGTGTTCGCAGCCCTTCATGAAGGGCGGCGTCTGGATCATGAACAACGTGTGGTGATCGGTCGTGCCCGCCGGACGCAGGAAGGGGCCGGTGCCAGTGAAGCGGTCGGTGCAGACGAAACCCAGACGTTGGTAGAAAGCCTCGGCCTTGGCCGAATCGGGGACGAAATACACCACGTGCGAGAGCGAGCGTGGCACGGTCGCCATGTCCTGCCGCACGCCCACGGTGTTGGCGCGGCGTTGCGGCACGGAGCCGGGCGCGTTGACGCCCTCGGCCGGAAGATCCAGAGGGCGGCGCACCGTGACCTGGAAAGCCAATGCAAAGCCCATGTCGTCCAGCGCGCGGACCACGCCGCCCTGGCGCGTCACGCTGCGGTCACGCTGCAGCTCGGCCTCGATGGCGTCCAGTGTCGCCACGTCAGCCACGCCGTACACCGTTTCGCGCAACATGCTGGCCGTACCCATGGGCGCTGGCAGGGAGGGATCGTCCTTGGAACGGATTTCCACGGCAGTGCCGTCCAAGGCTTCAAAGCGGCCACTGCCGACTTCGGTCAGGCCGTAGTCAATCAGGTATTGGCGGCAGGCCGCCACGTCATCCACGCCAAAGACAAGTGCGTCAGGTCCGATGATGTTCATAGTGTGTTTGTTGGTTGTCATGTGAATGCTGTTGTGGATGTGCTCTCGGTTCACGCCGCCGTGCGGCCCCCCAGGGTCTCGGCGACCCAGTCGGCGATGTATTGACCGGCGTTGATGGAGTTGTCGAAGCTGGCGTGCTGCACACCACCCTCGCGCTCGGTAAACACCTTTAGCTCGCGCTTGGGGCTGTTGGTGAGTTGCTCATAGGTGCGGTGGGCCCAGTGCAGAGGAATCTGCGAATCCTTCTCGCCATGGGTGACCAGGAAAGGCACCTTGATCTTTTCCACCACGCCATCCAGGTGCACGTCTTCGGCGATCCGCATGAAGTCGTCAATGTCCTTTGCGCCCCAGACCCAGCACACATGCGACCAGTAGTGCGGCACGGGGAAGGTTCCTTCCTTTTCCAGCCGGCGCTTCTGCACGTCACGCCAATCGTGGTTGGCACCCCAGGCCACACCGCAGGCAAAGCGCGGCTCAAAGGCCACGGCACGGGGGCAGTAATAGCCACCCAATGAGACGCCCTCCATGCCGATGCGTTTGGCATCCACATCGCTGCGGGTCTCCAGCCAGTCCACCACGCGGCTGGCCCAATGTTCGCTGTCATAGCGCGCGGTGAGCTCCTGCAGGCGCAATGCCTCGCCGGTGCCCGGCTGGTCCACGATCAGCGAAGCCACACCCCGCTTTGCCAGCCAGGCCGGCAGGCCAACTCGGTACTTCATCTCCTTGGTGGAGTCCAGGCCGTTCACTTGCACCAGCAGCGGTGCGGGGCCATTCACGCCTTCGGCCGGTATGTACAGGGCAGCCAAGTGCTTGCCCTCGTAGGGGATCTCGACGCGCTCGCAGCGTTCGCCACTCAGGCGCACACCTTCGGCAAACAGGTCCAGGTGGCGGCGGTACAGCGCCAGGCGACCGGGGGAGCCATGTGCCTGCAGGCGCTCGGCCGTGATCAGGTAGCTGGCAGCCCGGTTGATCTTTTCACCGGCGGAAAACAGTCGGCCCCGGGCCTTGTCCTCATCGGCCAGTTCACACAGGCGGTCAGCCATCTGCACCCAGGTCTCGCGGAAGGCCTGGGTTCCGGCGGCATCAGGCGCTTTGGCAGCATCTTGCAGCGGGCCGCACATGACTTCGATTTCGCCGATGCGTGCGCCCATTTCAATGGCGAGCGCGACGGAGAGATTCCAGACGTAGTTGGTAGGAAAGTACTTGAACATAAGAGAGTGCTTTAAAGAAAAAGGCGAAAGCTGTTGTCAGCCAGGTTGATGAAAAAGGGATTTGTCATGGATGCGCACTTGCCATGGCGGGCACTGGCGATGCCTGCCATGCTGGCTTGAGGAGAAAGTGCGCCAGGGCGGGAACCAGTACGAGGGCACCCAGCATGTTCCAGAGAAACATGAAGGCCAGCAGCAGCCCCATGTCGGCCTGGAACTTGATGGGACTGGCCACCCAGGTGATCACGCCGGCGGCCAGCGTCACGCCGGTGAGCACCACCACCTTCACGCCCAGACCCAGGCCCACCATGAGGGCTTCGGCCAGCAACGACGTCAGCACCAGGGGCAACACGGCAACCACCACGGCGCGCCAGTTGCGGAAGGTAATGAAGCACAGCAGGGACACGGCCGCATAGACCAGCAGCAGCATCTGCCGCCAGGCGTGCTTGACCACGCTGTTGGTTGCGGCCTCGATTCCGGCAGAGCCTGCTGCCAGCTGGAACTTGACCTGGGCCGTGTCGTTGTCCGCAGCAAACGCCTCCACCGCATCGGTGACACGCGTCAGCGTATCGGCCTTGTGGTCACGCAGGTAGATGTAGAGCGTGAGCAGGTTGCAGCTGTCGTTGTACAAGCCGGTGCGGGGCGCGCCTGCAGTCACGGTGTTGAGCATGGACTGGTTGGGCAGGAATTCGTACCACAGAGGACTGCCCTCGCTCAAGCCCGTCAGCACGCGCCGGTTGAGCAGGGAGAGCGAGTTGGTGCTCTCCACGCCATCGAGCTGGCGGATCTGCCACTCCAGTGCGTCCAGCTTGTTGAGCGTGTTGTAGTCGGAGCAGGCGCCCTCGGGTGTGGACACCATCACGGCCAGCACGTCACTGCTGGCGCCGTACGCCTGGTTGACATAGGCAACGTCGCGGTTGTAGCGGCTGTCGGCACGCAGCTCAGGCGCACCCGGGTCCAGGTCGCCGATCTTGAGTTGCGCGCCCACACCGTATCCCAGCGCCGCCAGCAGTGCGGCCAGACCCAGCGCGAGCGTCGCAAAGCGGCGCTGGGTGAACAGGTCCAGAAACCGCCACAGCGGGTGCCGTGCGGCGCCGGTCTTGTCGGCCGCTTCGGCACGCAGGCTGCGTGCGGCGGCACGTGCGCTGACACCGGTATAGCTCAGCAGGATGGGCAGCAGGATCAGGTTGGTGAAGATCAGTACCGCCACACCCATGCTGGCTGCCAGAGCCAGCTCGCGGATGGACTGGATGTCGATGGACAGCAGCACGGCAAAGCCCACCGCATCCGCCAGCAACGCAGTCAGTCCCGCCAGGAACAGGCGCCTGAAGGTGAAGCGGGCAGCGAGCAGCTTGTGCATGCCACGGCCCACGTCCTGCATGATGCCGTTCATCTTCTGTGCGCCGTGGCTCATGCCAATGGCGAAGATGAGAAACGGAACCAGGATGGAGTACGGGTCCAGCGACTGCCCCAGCAGCGGTAGCAGGCCCATCTGCCACACCACGGCCACCAGCGAGGCACAGACCACCAGCGCCGTCGAGCGGATGCAACGGGTGTAGGCGAAGACCATGGCAGCCGCAATGGCCACCGCCATGGCAAAGAAGACCAGCACTTCGCGCACGCCTTCGATCAGGTCACCGGCAATCTTGGCAAAGCCGGTGATGTGGATGTCCACACCGGCGCTGGCGTACTTGCTGCGCAGCTGTTCGAGCTGTACCGACAAGGTTCCGTATTGCAGCGGCCTGCCCTCAGCGTCCTGGGCCAGGAGCGGCACGAAGATCATGCTGGAGCGCATGTCCAGCCCCACCAGCTGGCCCACCTGGCCCGAGCGCAGGATGTTGGCCTGCAGGCGTTGCAAACTCTTCGGGCTGCCGTCGTAATGCTCGGGGATGACGGGGCCACCTTCCAGACCTTCCTCGGTCACGCCGACCCATCGCGTGCTGGGCGTCCAGAGCGACTTCATGCGCGAGCGGTCCACACCGGGCAGCAAAAAGACTTCGTCGTTGAGCTTGCGCAGCGTCTCCATGTAGTCGGCATCCAGAACGCTGCCCTTGGGATTGCTCACCACCACGCGCACCGCGTTGCCCAAGCCGCTCAGTTGCGATGCATTGGCCAGGTAGTTCTGGATGTAGGGATGGTGAACCGGAATGGTCTTCTCGAAGCTGGCGTTGAGCTGCAGCTTGGACGCCTGCCAGCCCAGAACCAGGGTGATCAACAGACACACGAACACCACCAGACGGCGGTTGTTGAACAGCAGGCGCTCCACCACCGAGCCGGACTGGTGATCAAAGTCGCTCAGTGCAGTGAGAGGCACCACACCGGAGGAAACATGCGCACTCATGGGCGGGCTCCTGCCGTGGGAACAACGATTGCACCCTGCACGGTAAGCGCCAGCAGACGACCGGCATCCAGCGCGAGCAAGCCGGCTGTGGGTGGCAATGCGCTCTGGGCCATGGGACGCAGTTGCTCTCCCGTGTACGCAAACAGCCCGCCCGCCTGATTGGCCAGCCACAGCGTGCCCTGCGGGTCCGCCACCATTGCCGAGAATGACACTGGCACCGGTGCGCTGACCTGCGCCCAGGACACTCCCAGATCGTCGCTGCGCCACAGTTGCCCACGCAGCCCCGCCACCAGCAAGGAACGATCCCCCAGCCACGATGCGCGGAAGAAGGTGCCGTCATACGGCACTTTCAGGCGACGAAAGCTGGCACCCGCATCCAGCGACAGCAGAACCAGGCCCTGTTCACCGGCGATCAGCAGCTTCTCGCCCTGGGACTGCAGGGAATACAAGTGCATGCCGCCGGGGTTGTCCAGGCGCGCCCCCATGGACGACCAAGTCTTGCCACCGTCCTGCGTCGTCAATGCCAGCCCGTAGGCGCCGACCACCATGCCGCGCTGCGCATCGAGAAAATGCAGGTCCAGAAAGGGCTTGTCCGGTCCGCTGGCAATCAAACGGTCGGCCTCGGCCTGCGCCTTGGCGTCACCGCTGGCCTGCGCGCTCTTGGCCACCAGGGCTGCCACCTGCCTGCCATCGAGCTGCAGGGTCCAGCTCTGTCCCGCATCCACCGTGGTCAGCACCACGCCGCCATGGCCCACCGCCCAGCCGCGGTGGTCGCCGAAAAACTGCACTGCTGTGAGCGAGACACTGGTTGGCACCTTGGCCTGTCGCCAGTGCGTGCCACCATCATCCGAATAGATGGCGATGCCACGTTCACCGACGGCAACAATGCGCCGCCCCGCCCAGGTCGCCGAAAGAAGGACGGCCCGCTCGGGATGCAGCACCTGCAGTGCCGGGCGCTGCAAAGCCTCGCCCACCGGGGTGGCTTGAGAAGGGATGGAACTGGCACCCATTGCCACGAACACGGCAACGGCAAGAGAGGTCTTGAGCATGTGGGGAACTGTCAGCACGTGGCAGTGGTTGGGTTAGCGAACGCCTTGGGCAGCCAGACCCTGACCAGTGAACACATCGGTCGGCCAGCGCTTGGTGAAGCGGTGGTGGAAAGACTTGTCGTTGAGTACGTTGGCTACATAGCCGTTGCCCGACTGAAGGTCATAGAACCCGAAGGTCTGTTGCACCGTGCCTGGGGCATCGGGCATCACATAATTGAAGAGCCACAGGGTCTTCCACAGATCCCCCTTGGCATCCCATCGATCACCCAGATTGGCCACCCAGGTATCTTCATCCAGGTAGTAGGTGCTTTTGGGCGCCTGGTGGCGTTGGCCAGGCTTCAGCGTGGCTTCGACAACCCACACGCGGTGCAGTTCCCAACGCACATAGCTCGGGTTCAGATGGCGGGGTGTGACGGCCTCACTGTCCTTGGCTTGCAGGAAGCTGTTGTTGTTGTAGGGGATCAGCATTTCCTTCTTGCCCACGAGCTTCCAGTTGAATAGCTCGGTAGTGCCGGAAAAGACGCTCAATTCGTCAAACGACATCACGCCTGCAGAAGCCGGTGTGGGCGTGTCGCAGCAGGCGTTGGGCAGCTTGCGTACACGGCGTTGACCTGTGAGGTAGACGTAGGACTGGGACTTGTCTTCATCCACGTTCTGCCGTCCGGCAATCATTTCACCGGCCCGGATCGGAGGACCTGCATTGACCAGGTTCACCTCCCAGAAGTAGCCATCGAACTTTTCTGCCGAACTGTCCTTGAAGTAATAAGGCATGCGCTGGCGGATCAGGCCGTCGGTGGTCAGCACGACCTTGCCGTCCGATGTGAGCTGGTACTGGTTGAGCTCGGCCTCCCAGGACTCGCCGCGCCAGGCCAGCTTGTGGTTCCACATCGCTTCGACGCCATTCTTGGGAATGGGGAAGGGAATTCCGCCATAGGCACCACTGGGCACATCACCTTCGAGCTTGGCGGTCAGTGCGTTCTTGGCCGTGTTGTCGTACACCCATTGCGGCGCCATGGCGGTGCGGTGGGTGGGGTAGACGTCCAGCCGGTAACTCTCGGGGTACTTCTTCAACAGTGCCTTGACGCCATCGGAGAGCTTGTCAGCGTACTGCGCCATGTTCTTGGCGGTGACCGAATAAAGCGGTTTCTCTCCCTTGAAAGGGTCGCCACGGCGCCCCCCTTCTTTGTCTCCGGCAATCTTGCCGGTGAAGCCTCCGGTCCATGCGGGAATGCTGCCGTCCTTGTTGCCCGCCTTCTCTGCGCCCAGAGGCGTGAGTTCGCTCTTCAGCTTGGCGGCTTCATCAGCGCTGACAGCTGACCAGGCGGGCACTGTGCAAGCCAATGCCGCAAACAAACCAATCAGCCCATTTCGGGTGTGTGAATACATAGTGGTCTCCATCCTCAGAAAGTTGCGCGCAGCGAGAGGCTCACGAAGTCCCGGTCTGCCAGTGACTGCAGGAACTGCACGTTGTTGTTGTTGTCGGTCGAGCCACCAGCCTGGCCCAGGTAGTGAACGTAGTTGAGCGAGGCAACCCACTTGCCGAGATAGGTCCCGGATATGCCCACGTTGATGTCTCCACCTTCGTTGGGGCCGAACGCGGCTCCAACGGCGGAAGAGCGGCCCCAGGTGTAGCCCAGACCCACGCTGGGTGTGAGGTCGATGCCGGGAAGGGCTTGGCGGTATGTGGGGGAATACACCATGCGCATGGCCGTCGCCTCGCGGTCCGCGTTGGGGTTGAGCATCTGCTCGTTCTTGGTGACTGCTGTGCGGGCGTTCCAGGCAATCTCTCCCACAAAGCTGGCTTCCTGAGCAATGAAGCTGGGGCCCAGGCTTGCCAGCCAGGAGAAGTTCAGGTGAGCTGTTTCACCCACTGCGTATCCGGGGTTGTTCTTGTTGTCGTAGTTCACGCCCACGCCGATGGCAGGTATGACAGATTGCCCCGAGCTGGATAACGGCGTGTTCTGCCGGATCGAAGCTTCGCCCGCCAGACTCCAGGCGCCCACCGTCTTGGCTGCACTCATGCCAAATGACCGGATGCCCTCGTGAAACGCCCAACGGTAGCTGCTGGCAGTCAGATTGCCCGGAAATCCTGTGAGCGTGGTGTAGATGTTGCTCGGTGCGGTGGCGTTGTACTGGATGGCATAGAAGCCGAAATCCGTCTCTATGCTTTCGGCGTGCCAGCGCAATTGCAGGCCACCTTCGCCCGTGTTGCTAGCGTCAATGTCAGCTTGCTTCACAAACACACCGGTCGGTCCTGCATTGAGGCGTTCAGCGCCCGGACCCAAGGTATCGGTGGTCGACAGGTAGGAGCCCACGGGCATCATGCGGGTCTTCTCCCATTCGTAGCCGACGTAGGCGCCCAGGGTCACGTCGTCGGTGAGCTGGATCTGCCCCGAGAGCTTGCCGGTGGGGCGTGCGATTTCCTTGAACTGGGAGTTGGGCACCGACTGCAGCTTGACCAGATCCAGCGGCGCCTGCCCGCCCGCGATGCCGTTGGCACCGAAGAACAGGGTCTCGCCCCACAGCAACGTGTGGCGGCCCAGGCGCAAGGTGACCGGCTTGTCCGCCAGGTCGAAGCGGCCCCATACAAAGGCGTCCAGCAGCTCCTCGTTGCGGCCCATGATCTTCTGGGTTTCCGAGGCGAACTCGCTTGCGGGCTGGTGGTTTGAAGTCGTCGTCGAATTGGACGTATTGCCGTTGTATACCGAGTCGTACCAGGCCGCGCCGCTCAGGCGCAGTCCGTAGTTCTGGGCCTGCACATCCAACTCACTGAACAGGTCGAACCGGTTCGATACCACGCCGGTTCCGAAGTTGTTGTCACCGTCGTCTTGGTTGCTGTTGTTGGGCCCCACGACACCTGTAGGACCGAAACGGGTGCTCGCCAGAGAGGGCGATGCGCTGTTCATACGAAAAGCAGTGCTGTACTTGACGGTGTTGTCCCAGCGCGCCTTGATGTCCGAGTTACCTGTATCCAGTTCAATGGCCTGCACTCCGCTGACCATGATCGAAGCTGCGCTGATGGCGGTCAATCGACGTGCCAGCGCCCTGTGCGATTGCGGTTTCTTCATTTTTGTCTCCAGATATTTTTTGTAGTCACACGTTTGATGGCGCCAAAAATTTGACGTCCATCAACGGGACTGGGCGGACTGTACGGAGTTACCATCCATCTGGAAAATGGATTAATTCAATGCTCTGTATTGATAGCAGTGATTCCTCAAGGGTTAACACCAAGCCATGCGTTTCAACAAACTGGATCTCAATCTGCTGGTTGCGCTGGACGCGCTGCTGAGCGAGGAAAGCATCACCCGAGCGGCCGACAAGGTGCACATCGGGCAATCGGCCATGAGCAATGCATTGGCGCGCCTGCGGGAGTTCTTTGATGATGAACTGCTGGTCCAGGTGGGGCGGCACATGGAGCCCACTCCGCGCGCGCTGGCGCTCAAGGATCCAGTGCGGGACGTATTGATACGGGTGGAGGCGGCGGTCGTTTCACAACCGCGGTTTGACCCCAGTGTTTCTGACCGGGAGTTCCGGCTCACGGTGTCGGATTACACCAGTGCCGTACTGGTACCCCACCTACTGTCGCTGATGCACAGACAGTCATGCAAGGTGCGGCTTATCCTGTTGCCACAGGTTGTCAATCCACAGCGCGCGTTGGAGCGCGGCGAGGTGGATCTGATGATCATCCCTGAACGATTCGCCTCTACGGAGCACCTCACCGAGCACCTGTTCAACGAGTCGTTTCAATGCCTCGTGTGGAAGGAATCACCGTTGGCACACGGCGAGCTGACGCTGGAACGATACCTTGCCCATGGACATGTGGTGATGCAACCCAATAACGGAACGGCTTATGAGACAGCCGCGTTGGCGGCCAAAGGAATTCACCGCAGGATAGACGTCACCACTTTCAGCTTTGCCACCGCCCCCCGCATGGTGGTGAACACCTCACTCATAGTGACCATTCACGAGCGACTGGCCCGGCAAGCAGCACGCGCCCTGCCCGTCGTCAGTCGCCCCATGCCAGTGAAGATCGAGCCCATGACCCAGGTGATGCAGTGGCACAAATACCGCTCCAACGACCCGGGCCTGGTCTGGCTGCGCAATGCCCTCAAGATCGCGGCGCGTGAAATGGATCTTGAATAGTGCAGCTGCTGGCTTAATTGCCCAGGCCGAGTTGCTTCATGAAGTCCTGGTTGTCCCAGAACAACCATTCATGGTCCATCGTCTTGCCGCTCCAGTGACCGATGGTGGCCATGCCAATGGCAAAGCGCTTGCCGGTGGGTGCAATCGTCTTGCCGTCTCCAATCGGCATGGGTTTGGTAAAGGTCCCCGTCATCACGCCGGTGACCGAGGTCCAGGTACCGGAGCCAAAACGGATCGGATGCTCCTTGATGGTGATGTCCGGTGCAAACACAAACATGGCCTTCAGGTCATCGATGTGGTGCTCAATGCCCTTGGTCTCGTGGCCATCCGGCCAGGTCACCACGATATCGGTCGAATGGCTTTCCTTCAGACGGTCCCACTTCTGGTTGCTGAACACATCAAAGTCCAGCGTGTCGAAAACCTTGAGATTGCGCTCTACACGCGGTGCCTGCCTTTCATGCTTGGGCGGCGGTGTGGTGGGATTCTCTGCGGGTGTCTGTGCCTGGGCAAAACCCATGGTGGAAATCACGGCTACAGCAATAAGAGACTTGATTGAAACGTTGTGCATGGTGAATACCTTGTGATGTAAAAGTGAATGCTTCTGTTTTCAAAAGCGATGCGCCTACGCGCCAATCCAGGTTGGTGCAATCCCGGTTCCGCGACCGGCGCCATAGCCCAAATAGATGTTCAAGCCGGCCAAGGGCTCCAGATAACGTGCGTTCTTCAGACCGCCGGCATCCGTTGTGGCAAAACCCAAGCTCTCGGCCAGAGCCTTGACTGTCTGCTTGGCGGCATCGCTGTCACCTGCATAGAAGACGGTGGCCTTGTTGCCATCGGCCAGCGTGGCGCCCTGGGCCAGAACCTGGGCAAACAGCGTGTTGAACGCCTTGACCAGCAGCGCGCCGGGAACGGCTTTGGCAATCTCTTCAGAGGCGGACGTGCTGTGGCCCAACGTCAAACCCATGTAGTCGGCAGTCAGCGGATTGGTGATGTCGACCACCACCTTGCCTTGCAGATTGCCCACGGACTGCAACGCGCTCACTGCATCGGCGTAACCTGTGGCCAGCACGACCACATCCTTGCCGTCGGCGGCCGATGCGGGTAGCACCGCCTTCACGCCCGGGTATTGGGCAGCCAATGCGGCGACCTTGGTTGCGTCACGTGCAGCAACGCTGACTTCATGGCCAGCGGCAGAGATTTGCTTGACGAAGGCCGAACCCATGTTGCCGGCACCGATAACGAGAACTTTCATACGATTTCCTTTCAATGGTTGGTAGGTAACTTCAAAGCCTTCACACGGTTGCTGGAAGGCATGTGTGAACTGTATTTATTGCAACCAATAAGATAAATATGGTTGAATGACATGAACTATTCCGATATTCATAACAAATGGACAAATTTCTGGAAATGAAGACCTTTGCTGCCGTTGTTGACGGTGGCAGCTTTGTGCAGGCTGCCGACGCACTGAACATGTCCAAGCCAGCGGTGTCGCGCCACGTGGCGGAACTGGAGCAGCGCCTGGGTGTCAGACTGCTGCACCGGACCACCCGCAAGCTCTCACTCACCGAAGAAGGGCGGCAGTTCTATGGACGCTGCAAAACCGTTCTAGCCGACGTGGAGATTGCAGAAGAAGAGATCACCGCCACATCGATTGCGGTGAAAGGCCTGATCAAGGTGAATGTGCCGGTGTCGTTCGGCCTGTGGGAACTTGCGCCGCTGTGGCCCGACTTCATGGGCAAGTACCCGGAGATTGAGCTGGACATCACCTTTGCCGATCGCATCGTGGACCTGGTGGAAGAGGGCTACGACCTTGCCGTGCGCATTGCGCGCCTTCCCAACTCATCCTTGGTGAGCAGGAAGTTGGCATCCACCCGGTTGGTGCTTTGCGCCTCTCCGGCCTATCTCAAGAAAAACGGCAGGCCCAGACACCCATCCGAACTGACGGACCACACGGTGCTTTCCTACAGCTTGCTATCCACCGGAGACCAGTGGCATTTTGAGGGTCCGCAGGGTGGTGTTTCTGTCACCGTCAAGCCGCGCATGCGGACCAACAGCGGGGACACCTGCATTGCCGCCGCGCGCAAAGGTAAAGGTGTGGTCCTTCAACCTTCCTTCATGGTGAATGCAGATCTGCAAACTGGAGCACTGGTGGAACTGATGCCGGACTATCGCTCCATCGAGTTCGGCATCTATGCGGTGTATCCAACGCGCCAACACGTATCACCCAAGGTGCGCGCCTTGATCGACTTTCTGGTAAAGGCCCTGAAGAACGTGCGCTGACACAGGAAACGGTTGCCCGGGGCTTTACGTTACGACGCGTCGGGCTGTGCCTTGGGTGCTGCCCGCTGGAATGCGTCCAGTGCTGCGCACCTGGCATCCACTTCGCTGATCAGCGGCCACCGGCCCAGATCGACCTTGAAGCGGCGTGCACTTTCGATCTGCGGAATCAGGTAGGCATCGGCAAGGGTCGGCGCGCTGCCAAAGCTGAAGCCTGCACGGCGCGTATCTGCAGCCAGCAACGCTTCATAGGCATCAAACCCATCACGGATCCAGGTGCCGCACCAGTGGTTGATGGCAGCCTCGTCGGCACCAAAACTGGCGCGCAGCGTATCCAGAATGCGTTTGTTGTTGACGGGATGGATGTCGCAACCGACTACCGCGGCCAGCGCCCGCACATGGGCTCTGTCGTTCATATCCGTGGGCAGCAAGGCCGGTGTGGGGTAGCGCTCTTCCAGCCATTCGATGATGGCTACGGATTGCGTCAACACATGGTCGCCATCCACCAGCGCGGGCACCAGTCCTTGCGGGTTCAGGGCCTTGAATGCATTGCCCTGGTGCTCGTTCTTGCGCAGGTCTACCGCCACATAGTCGTAGCTGAGACCCTTGAGGTTCAAGACGATGCGCAGGCGGTGTGAGGTGCCGCTGCGAAAGAAGTTGTGGAGCTTCATCACACCTGCCTACTCGGGTGCGCCGACCGCCAGTGCGACTTCGGCCACGCCGTCCACCCGTCCCGTAATCTTGTCACCGGGCACCACCGGACCCACGCCTTCGGGTGTGCCGGTGTAAATCAGGTCACCGGGCTGCAGGTGGTAGAACAGGGAAAGATCGGCAATCAGCTCCCGCACATTCCAGATCAGCTTGTCCACATCGGACGACTGCTTGGTCTGGCCATTGACCTCCAGGGCGATGGCGCCTTTTTCAATGATCACACCTTCCATGGGAACAATCTCCGAGCAGACGGATGATTGCTCCACGTCCTTGCCCAGGTCCCAGGGGCGCCCCTTGTCACGCGCTACCAGTTGCAGATCGCGGCGCGTCATGTCCAGGCCGGCTGCATAGCCGTAGACCAGGGTATGGGCATCCTCCGCCTTGACGCGAAAGCCCGCCTTGCCAATGGCCACCACCATTTCCATTTCAAAGTGGTAGTTGCTAGTCTCGGGTGGGTACGCCACCGTGGCACCCGAGGCCGTCAAGGTCTGTGGTGCCTTGGTGAAATAGAAGGGACGCTCTACGGACTTGTCCACGGGGCGCCCCATTTCCACCGCATGGGCGTGGTAGTTGCGGCCCACAAAAAACAGTCGGTTGATGGGGAAGCGGGCGTCCGATCCACGGATGGCCAACGACATGGTGGGAGGGGGCGTAAACAGGAAACGTGACATGGTGGTGCTTTCTTGCAGTGATGTTGATAGGTGGAATGGGGTGAAGGGCACGTCAAGCGGCCAGGGACTCAGCCCCGGTTCTCATACACACCCAATTTGCGATGCAGTGGCGCTTCATCTGCCACAAACAGGAAGGCGGGCGCACTGGCAGAGCGGTTCTTCAGGGTCACGGCCGTATAGCCTGGCGCGCAGCAGGTGTCCGCCTCGACCAGGGCGAAGGCGGTCTGCTCCACCTGCACATCCGTCTGGCCTTCGATCTGGTGGAACACCTGGGCGGGTGAGCGTGCCGGAAGTCGCAAGGTTTCTCCGGGGCGCAACATCAGCGCATAGAAGCCCAGGATGTTTTCTGCGTCTGCTCCTGTTTCCGGATTCACGTAGGTGACCTGCACAGCGTCCGGCCCGGTCTGCGCTTCAGCCAGCGACAGCAGTGCCGCCTTGGCATCGGCCCAGGGGTAGCGCAGCATGGGGTATGCCTTGTTTGCGCGCTGGAACACCTTGGTAGGTGCCACACCACCACGTGCATAGGACTTGAAGCCCTGGCCTTCGGTAACGCTTTGGCTGGGCCCCTCCAGGTGGTAGGAAGTCTCCGTGTAGTAGACCAGGGGCAGGTCCAGCACATCGAGCCAGATCACCGGGTCCTTTCCATCGTGGCCGTGCTCGTGCCACAAGCCAGTGGGCGTGAGGATCAGGTCACCCCGCTGCATGGGGCACTTCTCGCCACCCACCAGCGTCCACGCGCCTTCGCCCTCCACCACCATACGCACCGCGTTGGGTGTGTGGCGGTGCACGGGCGCCAGTTCCCCGGGCAACAGCAGTTGCATGCCCAGGTACATGGCGGCACTGGCCTGCATGTTGTTCAGGCCATGGCCCGGATTGGCCAGCACCAGAACGCGACGCTCCGCCTTCTCGATCGGTGTCAACGCACCGGCCTGAATCAACAGCTCGCGAACCTCGGCATAGGGCCAGTGCGTGGTCTGGGTCTTGCGCGCAGGAATATCCGGTGGCAACACGCCACGCAGACTGGGCCATAGCGGAACCAGATTGCGTTGGGTAAGTTGGTCGCGGTAGGCCTGCGGCAGGTCTTCCAGACGGCCCAGCGTGTCAAAACGGTTGTTGTCTTTCATGTTGCTCTCCAAAGTGATTCGGGCTGCGCACGGCTGTGGTCTGGTTCTCTTCAAACACCCAGGTACTCGTGCACGATGCGGGGGGTTACCCGCAATTCAGCGGACGTACCAGACCAGACCACCACGCCCTTCTCCATCACAAAGTGGCGGTCCGCCAACTCCAGCAAGGGCCCCAGGTTTTTGTCGATCACGATCAGGGACAGGCCCTCGGCCTTCAACTCCCCCAGTGCACGCCAGATCTCTGCGCGGATGAGTGGTGCCAGGCCCTCGGTGGCTTCGTCCAGCACCACCAGCCGCGGGTTGGTCATCAGGGCGCGGCCAATCGCCAGCATCTGTTGCTCACCCCCGGAGAGCTGCGAACCCATGTTGAAGCGTCGCTCCTCCAGACGCGGGAAGAAGCCATACACGCGCTGCAGGCTCCAGTCCTTCAGGCCATTGGCTGCGTTGCTGCGTGCTGTGGCAACCAGGTTCTCCTCCACTGTCAGGTTCGGAAAGATCTGTCGGCCTTCGGGCACCAGCCCCAGCCCCAGCTTGGCAATCTGGTGGGAAGCCAGCCGTTCCGTGCGCTTGCCACCGAAAGCAATTTCTCCAGCCTTGGGTTCCAGCAATCCAAACAGGCACTTGATGGTGGTGGAGCGGCCCATTCCGTTGCGCCCCAGCAGGGTGATGACCTCGCCCTCGCCAACCGACAGGTCCACACCAAACAGAACCTGGGCAGCGCCGTAGCCAGCCTTCAAACCCGTCACAGTCAATAAGGGGTTCATGGTCAGGCGATCTCCTCTTCACCGAGGTAGATGGAGCGCACTTCCTCGTTGGCGCGTATTTCCTCCGGCGAGCCGGTCACCATCAATCGGCCATACACCAGCACGCTGATGCGGTCAGCCAGAGCGAACACGGCGTTCATGTCGTGTTCGACCAGCAGAATGGTGTACTTGCGCTTGAGTGTTTTGAGCAATGCCACCACGGCGGCAGACTCCTGCACGCTCATGCCGGCCATGGGCTCGTCCAGCAGCAGGAACCGGGGACGCGCAGCCAATGCCATGGCCAGCTCCAGCTGCCTGCGCTCACCATAGCCCAGCTCGGATGCCTGAATGTGGGATCGCGCAAAGAGGCCCGCAGCCTCTATGCCCTCCAGCGCAGCGGCATGCGCCTGGCGGTCGCCCAGCATGGACTGCCAGAACCGGAATGCATGGGTGCGTGCGCCCAGTGCCGCCAGGGTCGCGTTTTCCAGGACCGTGAATTCGTCAAACACCGAAGTGATCTGGTAGGAGCGCACCAGGCCTGCGCGGGCGCGGGCATTGATGCCCAAGGCGCTCACGTCCTGGTCGCCAAAGCGGATGTTCCCGCTATCCGACCGCAGCTCGCCCGACAACTGGTTGATCAGTGTGGTCTTGCCCGCACCATTGGGGCCGATGATGGCGTGCAGCTCCCCTTCCCGCACGTCCAGCGACACCTTGTCGGTGACCAGAATGGCGCCATAGCGCTTGGTCAGGGCGTCTGTTTGCAACAGCGTCTTCATGCGGAACCTTCTTTCGCAGTGCGGTTCTGCAGCCAGCCTGCCAGACCCGTCTTGCCCAACATGGCGACCGCCAGAATGGCCAGACCGAACACCGCCATCCAATGCTCTGTGGCAGCCTTCAACACTTCTTCTGCGCCAAGAAATGCCAGCGCCCCCAGAAAGGGACCGAAGACACTGCCCAGGCCACCCAGCACCACCATGACGATGAGCTCTCCCGACACGGTCCAGGCCATGCTGCTGGGTGAGGCATAGGCGTTGAGGTTGGCCAGCAGCATGCCGGCCACGCCGCACAGAACGGCCGAGAGGGTGTAGGCGGCCAGTTGGTAGCGCTGCAGCGCCAGCCCCACGGACATCACCCGTCTTGCGTTCTGCCGCCCGGCCCGCAAAGCCATGCCAAAGGGCGAGACGCGCAGCCGCAGAACCCACCAGGTCAAAGCAACCAGCACACCCCAGGCAGCGTAGTAGACCGCTGTGGGCGTGTTGAGTTGCAGGCCGAAGAATGCACTGGCGGAGGCAATGCCCATGCCATCGTCGCCGCCATACTGCTTGAGGCTGACAATGACGAAGTAGCCCATCTGCGCAAATGCCAGTGTGATCATGATGAAGGCGATGCCGGACGTGCGCAGGCTGATCAGCCCGGTGAATCCTCCCACCAGCGCACACAGCAGCACGCACATGCCCAGATGGACCCAGCCGGAAGACACACCGTAGTAAGCCGGCAGCGAAACGCTGTACATGCCGATGCCGACAAACAGGGCATGGCCCAGGCTGACCAGGCCGCCAAAGCCCAGGGCAATATTCAGGGCGCTGGCGGCGATGGCGTAGACCAGCACGCGGGCAAAGAACGAGACCCAGAAGCTGTCCTGCAACCCTGTGGCAATGGGCGGCAGCACGGCCAGGGCCAGAAGCAGCAGCACCGGAATGTGCTGCGCCGGTCGAATGGGGTTCTTCATGATTTGCCCTTGATGGCGGGAAACAGGCCTTGCGGACGCCAGGCCAGGATCACGGCCATCAGCACGTAGATCAGCATGGACGCAAGGGCGGGTCCGGCAGCATTGGCGACTTCCCTGTCGGCAAAGGCGCGTATGAGCATGGGCAAAAAGGTGCGGCCCAGCGTGTCAACGAGCCCGACGATGATGCCGGCATAGAGTGCGCCGTGCACGGAGCCAATGCCCCCAATCACGATCACCACCAATGTCGTAATCAGCACGGGTTCCCCCATGCCGCTTTGCACCGACAGGATGGGGCCGGCCATGGCGCCGGCCAGCGCCGCCAGGGCCGAGCCCAGTGCGAACAGCATGGCGTTGAGCAAACCGATGTTGACGCCCAGTGCGCCCACCATCTGCGGGTTGACCGAGCCGGCACGAATCAGCATGCCGACGCGGGTCTTGTGGATCAGCCACTGGCTGCCTGCGGCTACCAGCAGGCCCACCACAATGATCAGGAAGCGGTAACTGGGGTAGCTGAATCCCAACAGGTCGACCGTGCCGGAGAGTGACTCCGGCAAGCTGACAAAGACGGGCTGCGGGCCCCAGACCATGCGCACGACCTCATTGAAGAACAGCACCAGGCCGAAAGTGGCCAGCACATGGTCCAGGTGGTCGCGCCGGTACAGCCTGGATACGGCCACCCACTCCAGCACCAGCCCCACCACAACCCCGGTGGCGACTGCCGCCAGCACGCCCAGCGCGAAGGAACCTGTGGAGCCGCCCACCACGGCAGCCGCGTAGGCGCCCAGCATGTACAGCGAACCATGGGCCAGATTGACAAAGCTCATGATGCCGAACACCAACGTCAGACCGGCGGCCAGCAGAAACAGCATGATGCCGTACTGCAGGCCGTTGAGCAGCTGCGCAATAAGCAGGGATGCCGACATCACTTGGCCTTGCACAGAGCCACGTAGGCATCCTGGTGATCCGCCAAGGGTGTGCTCAACTGCTTGACGGTGACATCATTGCCTTCCTTGATCGTCTGGAAGGCGTAGTAGTTCTGTACCGGCATGTTGTTGGTGTTGAATCGGAAAGGGCCGCGAATGGACTTCAGCTCGGCACCGGCTGACTTGACGGCTGCAGCGAATGCCGCCTTGCCAACGGTATTGCCCTTGACCTTGCGCACGGCAATGTCCAGCAGACGGGCCGTGTCATACGCCACCGCCGCATAGTGGCTGGGAACGCGGCCGTATTTCTTGCTGAAGGCTGCGATGAACTCGGCGTTGCCCGGCGTCTTCAATGCCACATCCCACATGGCGCCCGAAATGACGCCTACTGCCGCGTCACGCAAGGACGGCAAGGTGGTGCCGTCCACCGTGAAGGCCGACAGCATGGGAATCTTCTTGAGCAGGCCGGCCTGGCTGAACTGTTTGACAAAGTTCACACCCATACCGCCCGGATAGAACACGAACACGGCGTCCGGCCCGGCAGACTGCAGCTGAGCAATCTCGGCAGAGTAGTCGGGCTGGTTGACCTGGGTGTACACCTCGTCCAGCACCTGGCCCTTGAAATAGCGCTTGAAGCCGGCGACATAGTCCTTGCCGGCCTGGTAGTTGGGGGCCATCAGATACACACGCTTGTAGCCGGTGTCCTGCGCGTACTTGCCCATGGCCTCTGCCGTGCCGTCGTTCTGCCAGGCCATGGAAAACACATTGGGCAGGCAACCGGCGCCGGCCAGCGGAGACGGGCCCGCATTGGTGGCAATGGCCACCGTACCGGACTCCACAATGCGTGGCAGGCTGGCCATCAGTACATTGGAGAAACCGAGCCCCACAATGGCATCCACCTTGTCGCGGTCAATCAGCTTGCGGGCAATCTGGTTGCCCAGTTCGGGCTTGAGCTGGTCGTCCTCGCGCAGCACCGTGACGGCCTCTCCGCCCAACTTCTTGCCCAGGGCTTCAATGCCCAGCATGAAGCCGTCGTACTGGTCCTGCCCCACGGCGGCCACCGGTCCCGACAAAGGGCCGGTAAAGCCGATCTTTATTTCCGCATGGGCGGCACTCAGGCTTAGCGCAGCCACGCTGCAGGCAAATATCTTGGCAAAGGGTTTTGATTTCATGTTTGTCTCCTCAATGGTTTGTGCGTCCTCACAGGGCGCATTGATCAGTCAATTCAGTCGAGCTTGAGCATCACGCGCATGTTCTCGATGCGCACGGCATAGGTCTTGATGTTCTCGGTCAACGGCGCGCACAAGGCCTGGCCCGTGCACACGTCGAACTTGCCTTGGTGCAGGGGACATTCAATTTCGCGACCTTCGAGAAATCCGTCACTCATGCGGGCGTGGCCATGGGTACAGAAGTTGTCGGTGGCAAAGACCTCGCCCTCCACTTCGTACAGGGCAATCTCCTTGCCCCCCACCTGCACGCCAATCACGTCACCCTCGGGAACGTCGGCCAGGGCCGCTGCATCCAACCAGTTGTCAGCCATTGCTTGTCCTTAGATGGGGTAGATGATGGAGTTGGAGATCATTTCGCTGTCATAGACGCACAGACGGGACTGGAACTTCAGCCCCTCGGGCGTGCGCACGATCACATCGCGGTAATAGCCCACATTGAAGACCGTGGAGTCCCCGTCGAACTTGGTACGGATCACGGTGTAGTTGGCTTCCGAGGTGATGCGCTCACCATAGAGGTCACGCTCCACCGACACCACACGCGGCGTGCCCACGATATGGCGCTGGTAGTAGGGGTCGTGGTACATGGTTTCCTTGACGCCGTAAACCCGATCGCGAATCATGTTCTTGCTCTCCAGCGCCAGCAGGCACAGGGGCAGGCCCTGGTCAAAGTTCTCGCGCGGCTGC
Organism: Rhodoferax sp. GW822-FHT02A01; assembly: GCF_038784515.1. Classification (NCBI taxonomy): domain Bacteria; kingdom Pseudomonadati; phylum Pseudomonadota; class Betaproteobacteria; order Burkholderiales; family Comamonadaceae; genus Rhodoferax; species Rhodoferax sp. GW822-FHT02A01. The sequence goes on along the minus strand of NZ_CP152376.1, from coordinate 1,716,360 downwards.
AGGCGGTAGGTACCCTCTTCCACAAAGAACTCGGGCCACTTTTCCCATTCGGCCGAGTCGCAGACCATGGCGTAGTCGCTGTAGAGGTTGAGCAGTTCGAAGTACGTCTTGAAGTCGATCATGTTTATTCCCCCATCACCTTGCGCCAGTAGTTGTACATGCCACGAATCAAGGTCTCGGTGACCATGTGATCGGTGTCGCCTATGTCGTATCCGCCCATCTCGATGACCGTGCGGTGTGCGGGCTTTTGCTCGAAGCCTTCTTGCGACCATTCGATGACCTCGCCATCGTCGGCTGAGACGAATCCTGCCGGGCCGAACAGATTGGCCTGGATCAGGCGGCGCTCTTTCATTTCGGGTGTGTCGTCTTCAAAGCCGAAGTGCGTCCACACAAAGTCGAAGGAGCCGTGTCCGTTGGGCTGGATGTGACGTGTGGATACGCTGTTGACCTGCTGCTGGATGATCACACTGGGGAAGATGGTGGTCATCACGGCTGTGGGGCCACCCCACCAGGGTTCGGGGACGATGTCCAGCAGGCGTGGGTCGTTGACCTTCATCTGGTCCTTGAAGCTGTCCACGCCGGACACCACATCGGCGTTCTTGCCGCCCTGGCCGCGGGTGGAGATCATGGCGGCATGGCGGAACTTGTCGTCCATCTTCAGTTCGGACTTGTTATCCGCGCGCCACAGGCCAAAGGTGGAGAACCAGGTGTGCAGCAGACCGGGATGGTAGGGGTCCTTGATGTTTTCCTGCATCAGTTTCCAGTTGCCCGGAATGCGCTGGCGGCGATAACCCAGTATCTCGAGCTTGCGGCCATCAAACACGCGGTCGAAATATTTCAGGATGGTGGGTCCGAGGAATTCCTCAAAAGGCTCCACATCGTGGTCAAAGGAGGCGAATACCACGCCACCGCGCACAGCCACCTTCAACTTGGTGAGGCCGTGGTCGGCCACCTTGAAGTCCTTGGGCATGCCACCGTTGACCTTGCCTTCCTGCTTGACCCCGCGTATGAATGGCACTCCCTGCAGGTCACCCTTGAGGCTGTAGTTCCACTGGTGGTACGGACAGAAGAAGTCCTTGGCATGGCCGTTGCGCTCGCGGCAGAAACGCATGCCGCGGTGGGCACAGACGTTTTCCACCACGTTCACATGACCTTCCGGGTCGCGCACCATGATGACGGAGCGCTCGCCAACCACGGTGCGCTTGAAGTCACCCGCGTTGGGGATTTCTGCCTCCAGGCCAACATAGCACCAGTGACCGTTGTAGAACAGACGATCCAGTTCCTTCTTGTACAAATCCTCACGGGTATACGCCCAAAAGGGCACCCGGCTGGTCCCTTCCCCTGGCCATACAGGGCTGTCGGGGAAGACGGTATTGGTTTCACTCATTGCTTGTCTCCTTTGGTTGTTCAGGTGTCAGTGAAAGCAGCGCGCGTCAGACGCCACTGGGGTAGAAGGCGTCGGCATGCACATGGCCCGGCTCCACGCCCATGCGGGTGACGAGCAGGTTGAGCGCGTCGACCATGGCCGGTGCGCCGCACAGGTAGGCGCGCCAACCCTTGAGGCTGCCGAGGTCTTTTTCGATGGCGTCTGTGACCAGGCCGCTGCGCTGACCTGCACCGGGAGCGCCGGTGGCGACCACGATGTGAACCTTCACGTTCGGGTGGGCGGCGGCCAAAGCCTGCAGGCGGTCCGCGTCATAGACATCCTCGGCGCTGCGCACACCGAAGTACAGATGAATCGGGTTCTGCATGCCTGAGGCCAACGCGCCACGCACGATGGATAACACCGGCGCCAGACCCGTACCGCCACCCACGCAGAGCATGGGACCGGTGTGCTTCTTGCGCAGATAGGCAGTACCCAGCGGGCCACTGATGCGCAGCGCGGCACCCACTTGCAGTTCGTCAAATATGAAAGCGGTAACCCGCCCATCTGGTACCCGGCGGATCTGGAATTCCCACTCGTCGTCTTCACTCAATCCGGCCATGGAATAGGGGCGGATGTGTTCGGGCGTGAACTGCACCGTCGCATACTGTCCGGCACTGAATTCGATCGGCTTGGCCAGCTTGACCCGGAGGCGGCGGATGTCATGCGTTGCTGCTTCAATGGCGGTGACCGTTCCCTTCACGATGCGTGCGGCATGCACCACCACCTCGTCCACCTCAGGCAACTCGATGCTGCAGTTGTCGGTGAGCACCGCCTGGCAGGCCAGTACGTAATCGTCTTTTCCCGCCTGCGGCCGTCCCGCTTCCGGACCGCTGTTGCGCACCTGACCAGACACCACGCGGCAGCGGCAGGTGCCGCAACGTCCCGACATGCAGCTGTAGGAGATGGGCAGCTGGTGCGCCCTGAGGACGTCCAGCAGATTGCTTCCGCTGTCCACGTTCAGACGCACGTTGAGAGGTTCTACGACGAGTTCCATGCTATTGAGGCTGTTGCCCTTGTCTCCTGTTTGCGGCGATTCTGGAGACTTGCGTCATATAAGTCGATAAAGCAAAACCAATAGATAGAATCACTGCTGTGAATATTGGAGTGCCTTATGGATCTGCGCGAAATTGACCTGAACTTGCTGGTTGTCTTCAACCAGCTGTTGCTGGACCGCAGCGTTTCAACATCTGCGGAGAAGCTGGGACTGACGCAGCCCGCTGTCAGCAATGCGCTCAAGCGCTTGCGCGCCGTGTTGAAGGATGAGCTCTTTTTGCGAACCTCCCGCGGGATGGAGCCCACACCCTACGCCTTGCATCTGGCAGAGCCGGTGATCTACGCGTTGAACGCATTGCAGACCGCACTCACTACGCGTGATTCGTTTGATCCGCTCACCAGCACCCGCAGTTTCCAGCTGGCGATGAATGACATTGGCGAAATGTATTTCATGCCGCCATTGATGCTTGCCTTGTCCAAACTGGCGCCCAACGTGCGCGTGAGCACCGTGCGCCCCAACAGTGGCAACCTGCGCGAAGACATGGAGTCCGGTACGGTCGATCTGGCACTGGGCCTGCTACCCAATTTGCAGGCAGGTTTCTTCCAGCGGCGGCTGTTTCGGCACCCCTACGTCTGCGTCTATCGCAAGGGGCACCCGGTAGCCAAATCGCCCATGACACTGAAGCAATTTACCGAGCTGGACCATGTGGGCATCATTGCAGCCAACACGGGACATGCAGAGGTGGATGGTCTGCTGGAACGCGCAGGTATCAAACGCAAGATGCGATTGATGTTGCCGCACTTCATTGCCGTGGGGCATGTGTTGCAGACCACCGATCTCATCGCCACCTTGCCGCAGCGGTTCGCGCAACGGTGCGAAGTTCCCTTTGGCCTGGTCACGTCGCCCCATCCGGCGCGATTGCCCGATATTGCCATCAACCTGTTCTGGCATGCCAAGTTCAACCGGGACCCAGCCAACATGTGGATCAGGCAGCTTTTTGTGGAGCTCTTTGCGGACAGCGAGGGAGAGAAGTCGCAACCTCGCGTAGTGCGGAGCAAGTCCACCTCCAGGTAGCACAAACCGTCAAAGAAGTTCCGTCAGGATGGTCGGAAAAATTTCCACCTGCAATGGAATAAATTGCCGTCGGCTTCGGTATTGCATGTGAACACACTACACGGGAAGCCACCATGCAACGTCGAGATTTTCTCAACCTGTCCGCCGCCGGAGGCGGTGCCGTATTTCTCTCGGCTTTGGCCGGCTGCGCAGCAGACCCTTACGCCTCGGCGGCATCGCCGTCAGACTTCTACTTTGTCCAGCTGTCCGACATTCACTGGGGCTTTCAGGGCAAGCCCAATCCAGATGCCAGTGGCACACTGCACAAGGCCGTCTCCGCCGTCAATGCGCTGGACATTCCGCCGGAGTTCATCGTCTTCACGGGCGACCTGACCCACACCACCGATAGCCCGGAGGAGCGCAGGCGTCGGATGAAGGAGTTCAAGTCCATCGTGGCAGGACTCAAGGTGCAGACGGTGTACTTCATGCCTGGCGAGCATGACGCCGGGATTGACCGCGGTGCGGCTTACCAGGAACTGTTTGGCCCCACCCACTACACATTCGACCGGCACGGATTGCACTTTATTGTGCTCGACAACGTGTCGGATCCGGGCAGCAAGATCGGCGACGAACAGTTGGCCTGGTTGCAGGCGGATTTGGCCAGGCTTGCTCCTTCGACTCCCATCGTGGTCCTCACCCACAGACCTCTGTTTGACCTGGTGCCCAAATGGGACTGGGCCACACGTGACGGCGCTCAGGCCATCGCAATGCTCATGCCCTTCGAGAATGTCACGGTCTTCTATGGCCACATCCATCAGGAACATCACCAGATGACAGGGCACATTGCCCACCATTCGGCCAAATCATTGATATTTGCCTTGCCGGCTCCGGGTTCGCAACTGGAGCGCACGCCCTTGCCATGGGATCCGGCCGCACCATACAAGGGACTGGGTTTTCGGGAATTGCATGTGGCGTCTCGCGCACAGAGCTACGACCTGATGGAATATCCGGTGGTGCAGGGATGAGCGTGAACTTGTGGAATCGCCGGCGTGCCGTTGCCGGCATGGCGGTCGGTGCGGTCGGCGCCGTCTCGGGACTCACGGCGTGGCGCGCAGCCCATGCACAATCGGTGCGCGAGATAGAGGTCGTGGCCCAAAGGTTCAAGTTCACCCCTTCGGTGATTGAGCTGAAGCTGAATCAACCCGTCTTGCTGCTGCTCCGCTCCCTGGACTTCATCCATGGTTTCCATGTTCCCGATATGGGGATACGCTCTGACCTGTTGCCGGGCATGGTCACCCCCATACGTCTGACACCCACACAGCTGGGGCGCATAGACTTTTTGTGTGACAACTTCTGCGGAGACGGTCACGAGGAAATGCATGGTTATTTCAACGTCACGGATTGAACTGCAGTGAAACTGGCGCGCAACTTTGAAGCCACCATCCTGCCTCTGCTGGACAGCGGCTTCAACCTGGCGCGCTGGCTGCTGCGCAACGATGCCAACGCGGAAGATGCGGTGCAGGAGGCGGTGCTCAGAGCGATGAAGTACTTTGACAAACTCAAAGGCGATGATGCACGCGCATGGTTTCTGGGCATTGTGCGAAACGTATGTTTCACCCACCTGAACGAACGCAAGGACTGGAGGGAAGTGTCAGGGCAGGACGAAAGTGCGCTGGAAGAACTCCAGTACACCGCAGGGCTGACCCAGGACGAGCCGAGTGTTGCGCTCCATCAAAGCTACCAGCGGCAGCACATCAATGCCGCACTCAGCGCCTTGGTTCCAGCCTTGCGCGAAGTCCTGGTTCTGCGAGAGCTGGAAGGTCTGGAGTATGAGCAGATTGCCAGGATCGCTTCCATCCCCGTGGGGACTGTCATGTCACGCCTGTCACGAGCCCGCGCACGCATGCGTGAGCTACTGACTCTCTCAGGCGCTCGCGAGTGAGCAACCTATGAACGACGAAGAACTCTCAGCACTGATCAAAGGCCATGCCAATCGCCACAAGGCAAGCGAACGCCTGAAGGCTGCCGTGCGCACCCAGATCACATTGCATGCTGCCGCAACCCCGGAGCCGGAATCTGCCCACCCTTCCGATGCATGGCAGCCATGGGGCGCATGGCTTGGCCTGTCTGGTTTCAATGCGCCCGGTGGTTACGGTGTCAGGCAGCTGACCCAACTGGCGCTTGCCTTTGTCACTGGCGTGCTGCTGACGCTGGCCTTGGTTGTGAACTATCCACACTGGATAGTTCACAACAACACATCGAACAACATGGTGGGGGATCTGCTGGGTCTGCATGTGCGCTCCTTGGGCCCCGGCCCCTTGTTCCAGGTGGGCTCCAGTGATCGCCATACGGTCAAGCCCTGGTTCCAGGGCAAGCTCGATTACGCGCCAGAAGTTCCGGACCTGCACGACGCGGGGTTTGATCTGTTGGGCGGACGCATTGATCGGGTGCAAGGGCACGACACCGCTGTCCTTGCGTACCAATTGCGCAAGCACATTATTTCGGCTTATGTGCTTCCTGTGGAGCAGGCCGTGCCTTCGCAGACAACGCAAAGAAGAGGGTTCCATATCGCGCACTGGAGCGATGGCGTCATGCAAATCTGGACCATCACCGATGCCGACGTCAGCGAATTGAAGCGGTTTGAATCCGCTTGGCTGGCAAAGGTCAACTCCGTGCCACCCACCGAAAACAGGTAACTGCGCTGTACGCCTTTACCTCCCGTTACGTGTCCGCGGTCGGCCACACACCACACCCAGCGTTACATACTCAGGTGGATGCATTCCGCCAAGGAGTACAGAGTGAGCTTTTTTCGTCGATTGGTCGGTGTGGGTGCTGCAGTGATGTTGATCACCACGTTGAGTGGATGCGTGGTACGCCCGCTATGGTGGGGCGACCATGACCGGCATGACCATGAGCACTATGGCTATCACTCCGAGCCGCGCGACGGTGGTCGACAGGATGACTGGCGTCAAAACCGATAGGCCTCTGCAGCCCGTAGAAAGCCCCTACACGTTATCCAGTGCAGCCGAGATATCTGCCGCCTGTGTGGGGCGCACCATGCGCGCGACTTCCTGCCCGTCACGCAGCAGCACCAGTGTAGGCCAGAGCCTGACGCGGTAGCTGCGGCCCAGTGCCCGACCAGGACCGTCTTCCACCTTGATGTGACGCCACTGCGGATGCTGCGAAAGCACGTCGACAATTGCAGGCTGGGCGGCACGGCAATAGCCGCACCAATCGGTACCAAATTCGAGCAGGGTCAGGCCCGCTAGCGCATCCACTTCGACGCGCGCTGGCGCTTCCGACTCACTTAGATAAGGTTTGGGCAGGCTCATGTCCGGATTGTTGCCCATATCTGCAGACCCTGCGCTTTCCGGATTTGCGTGGTCCTGGTTCCTTCAAAGATGAGACTGATCAGACACACCATATATCCGTAAGATTCGGCGGAGTGCCATCCTCCTGGACTGTGCGCCATCCAACAAACGCATTGCGCCACAGGCAGCACACTAGGCACCATCGATTGCACGCTGCTGTCCACGCCAGATCCCTTGTACCCCTGTCCGCGGCAACCCAATCTGCCACACTACTTCACCCCACAATTTTGAATCAATTACTCCAGCGATCGCTCAAGGCCATGACGCGTCTGGCGCTGCGCACCGGCGCCAGAGCCATAAAGCTGGCTTTGAAAACAGCAAAGAGACCGCAAGGCGCCAAGGCCGGCAAGGCCGGCAAGCGTGCCACGCCCTTGCGTGTTGCCAAAACCGCCAAGACACCCACCCGGGCAAAGCTCTCGAGCGCGGCCAAGGGTATGGCATCCGGTGTGCATCAGGGACGCCGCTACCTGTTGTTCAAGCCACCGAACATGGGGCGCGGCGAGAGCCTGCCCTTGGTCGCGATGCTGCATGGCTGCATGCAAGACGCACAATCCCTGGCAGCGAGCACCCGAATGAATCGCCTTGCATCGTCAGAGCGCTTCATGGTTCTCTATCCACAACAAGACCGGCTCTCCAATTTGCAGAGCTGCTGGAATTGGTACGAGACACGTACCGGCCGCGCACAACGCGAGGCTGACTCCATCGCTGCTGCCATTGAGCATGTCTGCGCGTCGCAGCCTGCCGATCGCCATAAGGTGGCACTGGTGGGAATGTCCGCTGGTGCAGGCTTGGCAAGTTTGCTGGCACTTCGTCTTCCCGGACGCTTTCTGGCGGTTGTCATGCACAGCGGCATTGCGCCAGGCCAGGCGAGTTCCTACGCAACGGCCTTGAGAGCGATGGGTGGACGTGCGAAGGCTGTTGCACTCACCCGAACGAATGCCGACCAGCATTTGCCCGCCCTGCTGGTCATTCAAGGCAGTGGCGACTCCATCGTGGCATCCATCAACGGAACACAGTCTGCGCAAATTTGGGCCGACTGGGAAGGCGCGCTGCCTGGCCGGGTACACGCGGTGCGGCGTGGCAAACGGTTTGCTGCCGATATCACGGACTACTACGCCGGGGAACGCCAGGTAGCGACACTCTGCATGGTCCATGGATTGGGCCACGCCTGGAGCGGTGGAGCGGCGGGTCAGCCCTACAGTGATCCGCTGGGCCCGGATGCCTCGCGCCTTGCTTGGTCTTTCATCAAGAAACAGATTGCCTGTAGTGGCGCACCCAACCTGGCGTGAATTCAGCAGGTTCCCACTTGCTTGTCTGCCCGTAAGGCAACACCTGCCGAACAATCACATCAATCGTCTTCGTGTTTACGCTTCTTGTGGTCGCCATGGTCTCGCCCATGGTCGCCATCACGGCCCTCATCGTGCCGGTGTTCCTCGTAACGCTCTCTTACCCAGTCTTCACGCACAAAGTACACAGGGCGCCCGCAAGCGTTGTATTCGTGGCAGTGCTTTTCCCAGTGCTTTTGATGTCCTGGAGGTACGTACAGATACACAGGCTCCCTCACAGGGGACTGAATGATCACGATGGGTTGTTGATTGATTACCCGGGGTGGCGGGAAATTTCCGATGTCGATCTGACCATACACACCGGGCTGGTTGATTCCGATGGAGACCCCAACGCTTGTTTCAGCAAATATGCTGAAGGTGGCAAATATGCCAATCACCAGCGCACATTGTTTCTTCATGTCTTTCTCCTTTTTGTGTATTGCCTGTTTAACTCGGAACGGCACTGTATCGTTGACCGTGAAGCGCAATTGGCGCGATTGCCACAAACGCCAAGGTGATGCTGATTGCGGAACCGATCAATTCTGCGCCAGCACAAATACATCATGGCGACCCGCCTTGCCCTTGATGGAGATACCCTCTCTGCGCGAAAACACATATCGTTCGCCGACCAGTTGGTACGTGGAACCCGACACCTGGATTTGTCCTGCGATTCCATGTGACTCCATGCGTGAGGCCATGTTGACTGCATCACCCCACACGTCATAAACCTGCCGTGAGTTCCCGATGACGCCTGCCACCAGCTCGCCGGAAGAGATTCCGATGCGCAGCTCTATGCCCTCGAACTCCTTGCATGCGGCAAGCATCTCCCTACCCAGTTCCAACAGCACCTGAGCATGGTCCGCTCTTGGCTCCGGCACTCCCGCTGCCACCATGTAGGCGTCGCCAATCGTCTTGATCTTGGTAAGGCCGCGGGCTTCCACGAGGGCATCAAAGCGCGAGAAGATGGCCGACAGCATGTCGACCAGACGATCCGGATCCATCTGCTCCGATAGCCGGGTGAAGCTCACGATGTCGGAAAAGAGCACGGAGCAATTCTGGTGACGCTCGGCGAAGCTGCGTCCGCTGGTCAACAACCGCTCCGCGATGGGCTTGGGGAACATGCCACGCACCAGATCAACAAACCGATTGTTCGCCTCATGCAGGTAGGACTCGATGCGATTCACATCGCCGATGAAGGCGTGGACGATGAGATACAGAATGGCAAACGCACAGATGTTGTTGACCCATGTGCCGCCACGTCGAATACTGTCGGGCAGGGCGTAGCCGGAAACCAGCGGCGTGTTGCTGCTGGCAAAGTAGACAAAGGCCACAAAGCATGCCAGCGTAAATCCATAGCGGACCCATGCGCTCTCCCTTCTGAACAGCAGATAGCTGCCCACTGCGATCAACAGGAAATAGGTGTGCAGGGAGCGCGGCACATCCGCACTGGGAATATCAAAGAGCGCGTTGAGCAGGAACAGCAGGACGTATACCAGCCCCGCCAGAAGCAGTGACGCGAACCGCAGATTGCCTTGGCGCGCCAGCAACCCGATCGCCACGCCGCCAAGAACCAGCAAGAGGTCAACGCTGAGCAGGAAGCGATCATGCGCGAAACCGAAAAAGATCGCCCAGCAGCTGCCAAGCAAAACCATTACCAGGCTGGAGACATTCACAACCAGCCTGACCCGACGGGCGTGGGTGTTGCGCGGATCGTATGCGACAAGAAATCCACCTGCTTGGGGGTTGCGTTGCGCCATGGAATGCCGCCTCCTCCGGTTTGGGCCACTGTATCTGTCAGCCGGTCAATTTGCCACAGTCCTGCGCGATGTCAAGGGAGGCAACCCGGCGCTACCGGGCCGCAGGCACGCACCACTTGTGTGGGCGCGCGATCAGCGCCCGCCGCGCTCCATGGCTTCGCGTGGCAGACGCACCGGGAATTGCGCACGGATCGCATCGTCAATGGCTTTGGGAATGTGCGAGGGATAGTGCGTGGCCAAGATCTCCTCCAGTCGTCCGGCGGCACGGTCCACCAGGGAGGGCCGACCCTTCTCTTCCCACTGGTTCGGGCTGGAGCGGTCGCCTAAGGCGGGGTAGAGGTAGTCACGCTGCATGAGCTGCAAGGTCTGGTCCGAACCCAGGTAGTGGCCCGGGCCTTCCAGACAGACTTGGCGCATGGTCTCCAGCGAGATGGATTCGTCGTTCACCTCGATGCCGCGTATGGTGCGCTGCACGGCGCCTATGAGGTCGTTGTCGATGAGCAGGCTCTCCAGCGAGAACCCCATTAGGCTGGCCATCATGCCGGCGGACTCGTAGATCAGGTTGGCGCCGGCATTGCCCACCAGGGCGTGGTTGTAGGCGCGCTCCATGCCGCACTGGGCATCGGGCAGCTTGGAGTCGGTCATGCCCGAGGCGGTGCCGCCAGTGAGATCGTAGAAGCGCGAGATCTGCGCGCTGGCCGCCGACAGCAGGGCCTGCTCCGGGCTGCCGCCTGACATGGCGCCGGTGCGCAGGTCCGACACAAAACACCAGGTGCCGAAGATGGCCGGCGCCTTGGGCTGGATGGCGTTCACATAGACCAGGCCCGCCAGGCATTCCGCCGTCTCCTGCACCAGCGCGGCCGCCAGTGACGCGGGCGCCGTGGCACCGGCCTGCCCGGCCGAGAGCAGCAGCACCGGCATGCCGCCGCGCACGGCCACTTCAAGACACTTGCAGGCGTCATAGGCGAACTTCATGGGCGGCACCACAAAGCAGTTGGACTGGCTGACAAAGGGGCGTGCGCGCCATTGGTCTTCGCCACCGGCAATCATGTGCAGCATCTTGAGGCTCTGCTCCAGATGCTCGGGCGCCACCCAGCTGGAGCCCACATGCTTGGTGGTGCCAGACACACAGGCGTAGGTGGTGTTGAAGTCCATTTCCTCGGGCAGGGGCAGGTCGCGGCACACCACCGAGCGCTGGTAGAAATGCAGATGCTCCAGCGTGTCGACCACGCGGGCAATGTCATAGAGGTCGCGCGTGGTGGACTCGCGGTACACGCCGGTGCGGGCATCGACCATATTGACCGCGGCTCCGGCGGTGCCGAAATACACCTTGTCGCCCCAGGGCTCCATGTCGTACTCGGGGTCCTGGCCGTAGAGCACGAAGTGGCGCGCCGCGTTGGCAATGGTGTCTTCCACCAGCGCGCGCGGGAACAGTAGGCGCCCGCTGTCGGTGAGCTTGGCACCGGCCTTGACCATGGCGTCTATGCCGCTTTGCGGCGCGTCGGCAAAGCCGATGGACTCCAACGCATCCAGTGCAGCGTGGTGGATCTTGCGGACGTCAGCATCGCTCAGCGGCTTGTACTTGCCGCCCTCCATGCCGGGGCGTACCGGGCGCAGGTTGTCGGGCAAAGGAGCGGCGCGTGCAGCGCGGCGGGCGGCACGGGCGCCGCCGCGGCGGGCCAGGGGAACTTCGGCTTCGGTCATCGTGGTTTCCTTTGCGGTGGCTTCAGGCGCGCAGCCGCGCGTTGCGGGGGTCGTACAGCGGCTCGGCATGCACCTTGGCCGCGCGCAGTTGCCCCAGCACTTCCACCTGGACCCGGGTGCCGGGCTGTGCCAGAGGCGTACGGATATAGGCCAGCGCCACGCTCTTCTGCAGGGTGTGGCTCCACACGCCCGAGGTGGTCAGGCCCACGTTGTCCTTGCCGTGGAACACCTGGGAGCAGTAGGGCGCCTCGGCGTCGCCGTCCTCGTCGAAGATCAACGGCACGAAGCGGTAGGCCGGGCCGCGCGCATGCTCGGCCAGCAGCGCCTCACGGCCTACGAAGTCGGGCTTGCCCAGGTCCACAAAGCGGTCCAGCGAAGCTTCCAGCGGTGTGTAGCCGCTCTCCAGGTCGCTCTTCCAGCCGCGGTAGCACTTGTCCACGCGCAGGCTGTCCATGGCATAGAGCCCGAAATCGCGCAGGCCATAGGCCTGGCCTGCCTGCCACACCGCGTCGTACAGCGCCTGCATCTGCACCACCGGCGCATGCAGCTCCCAACCCAGCTCGCCCACGTAATTCACCCGCATGGCAAACACCGGGCCGACCACCGTGTCGACGGTGCGCGCCGACAGCCAGGGGAAGGCCGCGTTGGACAGGTCTGCCGTGGTGATGTGTGTGAGTAGCTCACGGCTGCGCGGCCCGGCAATGATGAGCGTGCCGCGCTCGGAAGACACATCGCGCACGCTCACGGTACTGCCTGCGTCCAGCCCCTGGCGGAGCAGGTCCATGTCATGCGTGGCGGCAATGGCCGCGCTGATGATGTAGAAGTGGTCTTCGGCCACGCGGGTTACGGTGAACTCACTCCACAGCTTGCCGCCGGACGTGAGCGCATAGGCCAGCGACACGCGGCCCAGCGACGGCAGACGCGAGCAAGTCAGGCGGTCCAGGTGCGCGGCGGCGCCCGGCCCTTGGAGCTCGTATTTGGTGAAGCCCGGCAGGTCCAGCACGCCCACACGCTCACGCACGGCGGCCACTTCCTCGGCCACCACGCCATGCCAGATGCTCTCGCGCCGGAAGGACAGCACCTCCTCTGCCGGGAGTCCGCCACGCAGGTCGAAGTACACCGCCCGTTCCCAGCCGCCCCGCGCACCAAAGCGCGCGCCCTTGGCCTTGAGCGTGTCATAGGTAGGCGAGGTGCGCAGCGGCCGGCCGGCCAGGCGCTCCTCGTAAGGGAAGGAGCTGGCGTATTCGTTCTGGTAGACCTCCACCGCCTTGGCCACGGTGTAGGCCGTGGTGGCGTAGTCGCCGTAGCGGCGCCGGTCCAGCGACCACAGGTCCCACTCGGGCTGGCCGTGCACCACCCACTCCGCCAGCGCCTTGCCAGCGCCACCGCCCTGGGTGATACCGAAGCTGAAGGTATTGCAGTGGAAGAAGTTGCGCAGGCCCGGCTCCGGGCCGATGTAGGGGTTGCCGTCGGGCGAGTAGGGGATGGGCCCGTTCACGCCGCGCTTGATGCCCGCACGCGCCAACGCCGGCACGCGGGCCATGGCGTCCTCGATGTAGGACTCCAGGCGCTCGAAGTCGTCATTCCAGAGCTGGTTGGCAAAGTCGTCGGGCATGCCGTCCAGCCACATCGGCGTGGCCTTCCATTCATAGGGGCCGAGGATGAAGCCGTTGCGCTCCTGGCGCAGGTAGTAGGAGGTGTCCGGGTCGCGCAGCAGGGGCAGGCGCGCGGCGCCGCGTTCCAGCAGCTCCTCTGCGTCTTCGGTCACCAGGTACTGGTGCGACATCACCGCAATCGGCAGATGCCGCCCCACCATGGCCATCACTTCACCCGCGCGGTAGCCCGCGGCATTGACCACGATTTCGGCCGTGATCTCGCCCTTGTCGGTGGTCACCACCCACTCGCCACCAGGCTTTTGCCGAAGCGCCGTCACCCGCGTATGGCGGCGTATGGTGGCGCCCAGCGTACGGGCCTCACGCGCCAGCGCCTGGGTGAGCTGCGAGGGGTCGATGTCGCCGTCCAGCGGGTCCCACAGCGCGCCTTGCAGGTCGTGGGTTTCGATGAGCGGGTAGCGTTCTTTAAGCTCCGTGGGCGAGAGGATTTCATACTCCAGCCCGTTTGCCCGGGCCATGCTCTGCACGTGGCGGAACTCGTCCATGCGGTTGCGCCCGTGGGCCAGCCGCACCGAGCCGGTGAGGTGGTAGTTGATCGGGTCTGCGGGGTTGGATGCCAGCTCGCGGTACAGCGCTGCCGAGTACTTCTGCAGCTTGAGGATGCTCCAGCTGGTGGAGAAGGTGGGCAGGTTGCCGGCGGCATGCCAGGTGGAGCCGGAAGTGAGCTCGTCGCGCTCGAGCAGCAAGGCATCTTTGAGCCCCAGCTTGGCCAGGTGGTAGAGGCAACTGCAGCCCACTACGCCACCACCGATCACCACTACCCGCACGTGCTCTGTCATGCTTGTCTCCATGGTTCTTCGCAAGAATCTCTATGGCAATGGCCCTGGACTTTTCTCGCCATTGTTGGTCTTGGCAAATTGTAGTAGCCTTCGTGAAAATTTGTCACGAAATTTCACGGTAGAAAAAATTTCTGCCAAACTTTAACTTTCCGGAGGCCTTATGGAACTGCCAAACCAAGCGAATGTGGTCATCGTGGGCGGCGGCGTGGTGGGCGTCAGCCTGGCCTACCACCTGACCCTGCGCGGCTGCAAAGACGTAGTGCTGCTGGAGCGCCGCCAGCTGACCTGCGGCACTACCTGGCACGCCGCCGGCCTGGTGGGTCAGCTGCGCGCCACCCACAACATGACGCGCCTGGCGCAGTACACCACCGGGTTGTATGCCTCGCTGGAACAGGAGACCGGGCAGGCCACGGGCTTTCGTCAGACCGGCTCGCTGGCCATTGCCACCCATGCCGAGCGCTTCGAGGAACTGCGCCGCGGCGCCTCCATGGCCAAGTGCTTCGGCCTGGAGGTGCAGACGCTCACACCATCGGAAGTACTGGCTCTGTGGCCCGGTATGCACGGCGGTGATGTGGTGGGCGGCGTGTTCCTGCCCAAGGACGGGCGCACCAACCCGATTGACACCACGCAGGCGCTGGCCAAGGGTGCCAAGAGCCGGGGTGCGCGCATCTTTGAAGACACGGCCGTAGAGAAGATCCTGGTCGAGAACGGCCGCGCCGTGGGCGTGCGCACGGCGCGCGGCGAGATTCGCGCCGACTATGTTGTCAACTGCGGCGGCATGTGGGCGCACGAATTGGGCGCCCAGACCGGTACCACGGTGCCGCTGCATGCAGCCGAGCACTTCTACATCGTCACCGAACCCATGGCTGGGCTGCATGCCGACCTGCCGGTGCTGCGCGACCCCGACGGCTGCGCCTACTTCAAGGAAGACGCGGGCAAGCTGCTGGTGGGCTGGTTCGAACCCGTGGCCAAGCCCTGGGGCATGCAGGGCATTCCGAAGTCGTTCTGCTTCGACCAGCTGCCTGACGACCTGGAGCACATCGAGCCGCTGCTGGCTGCGGCCATGCACCGTGTACCGCAACTGGAGCACACCGGCATCAACCTGTTCTTCAACGGGCCCGAGAGCTTTACCCCCGATGACCGCTACCTGCTGGGCGAGACACCCGAGGTGCGCAACCTGTTTGTGGCGGCGGGCTTCAACTCCATCGGCATCCAGTCTGCCGGTGGTGCCGGCAAGGTGCTGGCCGACTGGATCGTGGACGGCCACCCGCCCATGGACCTGTGGGATGTGGACATCCGCCGCTGCATGCCGTTCCAGCGCAACAAGCAGTACCTACGGGATCGTACGGTGGAAACGCTGGGCCTGCTCTACGCCATGCACTGGCCCTTCCGCCAACCTGAGACGGCGCGCGGCGTGCGCAAATCCATGCTGCACGACCGCCTGGCCGCGCAGGGCGCCTGCTTTGGCGAAACCGCGGGCTGGGAGCGCGCCAACTGGTTTGCACCCGAAGGCGTGCAGCCGCAGTACGTCTACAGCTACGGCCGCCAGAACTGGTTTGAACACAGCGCCGCCGAGCACATAGCGGTGCGCCAGGGCGTGGGCCTGTTCGACCAGTCCTCGTTTGCCAAGTTCGTGGTGCAGGGGCCGGATGCCGAACGCGTGCTCAACCAGATCAGCGCCAACGACGTAGCCGTGCCGGTGGGCAAGATTGTCTATACCCAGTGGCTGAACCAGCGTGGCGGCATAGAAGCCGACCTCACCATCACCCGCGAGGCGCCCGACCGCTTCCTGGTGGTGACGGCTGCGGCCACGCAGACGCGCGACTTCACCTGGCTGCGGCGCAACATCCCAGCCGACGCGCGGGCCACGGCGGTGGATGTGACGTCCAGCATGGCGGTGCTCAGCCTCATGGGGCCGCGTTCGCGTGAGCTGCTGGCCAGTCTGACACCCGCCGACATGTCGGACGCCGCCTTCCCCTTCGGCACCTCGCAAATCATCGACCTGGGCTATACGCGGGTGCGCGCCAGCCGCATCACCTATGTGGGCGAACTGGGCTGGGAGCTGTACATCCCCACCGAATGTGCAGCGGGTGTGTTCGACGTGCTGATGGAAGCGGGCAAGGCCTATGGACTCAAGCTCGCGGGCTACCACGCGCTCAACTCCCTGCGCATGGAAAAGGGCTACCGCCACTGGGGTCACGACATCAGCGACGAGGACACACCGCTGCAGGCTGGCCTGGGCTTTGCTGTGGCCTGGAACAAGCCCGATGGCTTCATCGGCAAGGAGGCTTTGCTGGCGCAGAAGGCCCGTGGCGTGACGCGCAGGCTGCTGCAGTTCGCACTGCAAGACACTACACCACTGCTCTACCACAACGAACCCATTCTGCGCGATGGCGTGATCGTGGGGCGCATCACCTCGGGTATGTTCGGCCACGCGATCGGCAAGTCGCTGGGCATGGGCTACGTGGAGTTCGGTGACGCGACCCAAGCCGCTGCACCACTGCAAGGACGCTACGAGATCGAGGTGGCGGGCGAGCGCTTTGCTGCCGAGGCAACGCTTACCGCCTTCTACGACCCCAAGGGTGCGCGCATTCGGGGCTAACATCACGCCATGGCCATTCAAGCAGCCCGCCTGCCCCATCCCGACGACCCTGCGACTGACGATGCGCAGCCGTCTGCATTCGACCCGGAGGCGTCGATTGGCGAACAGCTGCGCGACCTGCGCAAGGCACGCAATCTGACGCTCAAGGAGGTGTCGCAGGCCGCGGGCATTTCGGTGGGTTACCTGAGCCAGTTGGAGCGCAACCATTCGCGTCTGCCCATAGGCGTGCTCAAGAAGATCAGCGATGTGCTGGGTGTGCACATGAACTGGTTCTTCCAGCAAAGCAACGATGGTGTGGCCGCCGAACGCGATATCGTGGTGCGCGCCAACAACCGGCGCCGTATGTCGTTCACCGGCCTGGGCATCACTGAAGAGCTGCTGTCACCCAACCTGAGCGGACCTCTGGAATTGCTGATCAGCTCCATCGCCCCCGGTGCCGACAGCGAGGACTACAGCCACGATGGCGCCGAGGCCGGACTGGTGTTGGCTGGCACGCTGGAGCTGTGGGTATCGGGCCGGCACTTCACGCTGAACGCGGGCGACAGTTTCTCCTTCAAAAGCACCGAGGTGCACCGCTGTGCCAACCATGGCAAGGACACGACCCAGGTACTGTGGGTGATCACGCCGCCGCACTACTGAAGCGCGGCGGCCAGGCTGCGGCATTCAGGCGAGGTCGAAGCGATCCAGACTCATGACCTTGGTCCAGGCGGCCACGAAGTCGTGCACGAACTTCTGCTCTGCATCGCTGGCGGCGTAGACCTCGGCCAGCGCGCGCAGTTGGGCATTGGAGCCAAAGACCAGATCGGCCACCGTTCCGGTCCACCTCACCACCCCTGTGCTGCGATCACGCCCTTCAAACACGCCCGCAGTAGACGACCTGCTCCACTTGGTGCGCATGTCGAGCAGGTTCACGAAAAAGTCGTTGTGCAGTGCTCCGGCCCGGGAGGTGAACACACCGTGCGGGGTGTGACCTGCGTTGGCGCCCAGGACGCGCAGGCCGCCTACCAACACCGTCATCTCCGGCGCCGTCAGCGTGAGCTGTTGGGCCTTGTCCAGCAGCAACTCGGCGGCCGCATCTTCCAGACCGGCACGCGTGTAGTTGCGAAATCCATCTGCCTGCGGCTCCAGCACGGCAAAAGATTCCACATCGGTCTGTGCCTGACTGGCGTCCATACGACCCGGTGCAAACGGTACCGTCACAGTCTGACCGGCGGCGCTGGCTGCGGCCTCTACGGCCGCATTGCCCGCCAGCACGATGAGGTCCGCCAGCGAGATCTGCTTGCCGCCGGACTGCGCGCTGTTGAACTGCTGCTGAATGCCTTCGAGCTTGCGCAGCACTTCTTGCAACTCTGCGGATTGGTTGACGGCCCAATCTTTCTGCGGCGCCAGGCGGATGCGGGCGCCATTGGCTCCACCACGCTTGTCACTGCCGCGGAACGTAGAGGCCGATGCCCATGCGGTAGCGACCAATTGGGCAACGGTAAGGCCGCTGGCCAGCACCTGGGCCTTGAGTCCAGCAACATCCTGTTCATTCACCAGCGCGTGGTTGACTGCCGGAATGGGGTCCTGCCAGATCAGTTCTTCCTGGGGAACCAGAGGACCCAGATAGCGGGCGCGCGGCCCCATGTCCCTGTGGGTGAGCTTGAACCAGGCGCGGGCAAAGGCATCGGCAAACGCTGCGGGGTCCTGGTGAAAGCGACGCGAAATCTTCTCGTACACCGGGTCCATGCGCAGCGACATGTCAGCCGTGGTCATCATGGGCGGGTGCTTCTTGCTGGCGTCGTGCGCGTCGGGAATCATGTGCTCCGGCTTGACGTTGCGGGCGACCCACTGGTGGGCGCCGGCAGGGCTCTTGGTCAGCTCCCATTCGTAACCGAACAGCATATCGAAGTAGCCGTTGTCCCAGGTCGTGGGGTTGGGCTTCCAGGCGCCCTCGATACCGCTGGTGGTGGTGTGCACACCTTTGCCAGTGCCAAACTTATTGATCCAGCCCAGGCCTTGTTCCTCGATAGGGGCGCCTTCAGGTTCGGGGCCGACCAGAGCCGGGTCACCGGCGCCGTGGGCCTTGCCGAAGGTATGGCCGCCGGCCACCAGGGCCACCGTTTCCTCATCGTTCATGGCCATGCGGGCAAAGGTCTCACGCACGTCGCGGCCGGATGCCACCGGATCGGGCTTTCCATCGGGGCCCTCGGGGTTCACATAGATGAGACCCATCTGCACCGCGGCCAATGGATTCTCCAGATTGCGGTCCCCGCTGTAGCGGCTGTTTTCCTTGTCGCTGGTGGCTAGCCAGGCTTTCTCCGAACCCCAGTAGACGTCCTGCTCAGGCTCCCAGATGTCGACGCGGCCACCGGCAAAGCCGAAGGTCTTGAAGCCCATGGATTCCAGCGCCACGTTGCCGGCCAGGATGATGAGGTCGGCCCAGGAGAGCTTGCGCCCGTACTTCTGCTTGATGGGCCAGAGCAGGCGACGCGCCTTGTCGAGGTTGCCGTTGTCGGGCCAGCTATTGAGCGGAGCAAAGCGTTGGTTGCCACTGCCCGCACCGCCACGGCCGTCGCCCACGCGGTAGGTGCCGGCAGAGTGCCAGGCCATGCGGATCATGAGGCCGCCGTAGTGACCCCAGTCCGCAGGCCACCAGTCCTGCGAATCCACCATCAACGCATGCAGGTCCTTGACCACGGCATGCAAGTCCAGGCTCTTGAACTCCTGCGCGTAATCGAAGTCTGCCCCCATGGGGTTGGACTCTGCCGCATGCTGATGCAGGATTCCAAGCTTGATCTGATGAGGCCACCAGTCAGCGTTGGATGGCGCAGCGGCTGTGGCTGTCTTTTGGGCAGCGTGTGGAAAAGGACATTGGGCTTCTTTTGACATGCTGGACTCCGGTTGCGATAAAAGCGAAGTTCAGTGTAGGTGGGCTTGCGGATGAACGCCAATTGCATTCACCAATGCCCGCAATAGCACAGCAACTTATGCGAGCACCTCAATGAACACCGGCAAAGAGAGGCAGCGCCACAAAGTCTTCCCGCGAGCAGGGGCGGGCAAAGAAATAGCCCTGGAGCAGATCCACACCCATCTCGCCCAATAAGCGCGCCGTGTCTGCGTCCTCCACACCTTCGGCCACCGTGCTCAGTCGAAGTGCCTTGGCCAGGCCCAGAATGCCCTGCACCATGCGGTAGCCGTCCTCGGTATGCAGACGGCGCACAAAGGAAATGTCGATCTTCAATTCACCAATGGGCAGGTCGTGCAATTGCGACAGCGACGCATAGCCGGTGCCGAAGTCATCAATCGATAAGCTGAACCCTGCTGCAGCAAGAGAGCGCAAGCGCTCGTCCGCGTAGGTGACATCAGCCAATGCGACAGACTCCGTGATCTCCAGCTGGATGTCGCGCGGCTGCAGTCCGTAAGTCTGCACATCGGCAAGCAGATCGGAGATGAAGTCCACCGAGAACAGCTGCCGCTTGGAGATGTTGATGGACATCTTCAGATCCGGCAGCTCCTGCTGCCACTCGCGCAAAGCCGCAAAGCCGGTGCGTCGGACCTGCGTGCTGAGGTCTCCGATCAACCCCAGGTTTTCTGCCATGGTGATGAAGCTGCCCGGCGCAACCCAGCCCAGTTCTTCATCGTGCCAACGCGCCAGCACTTCCACGCCCTCCATGCGAGGCTGGCCCTCGAGCACCGAACGCGCATTGACCAAGGGCTGGAACCACGCGGTGATGGTGCCGGCATGGATGGCACGTGCCAGCTTGGCCTGGACGTACAGATCCTTTTTTCCGGTTCCCTTGCCGGCCACTTCCGAGTAGAACTGGAAGTTGTTGCGCCCCTGTGACTTTGCGTAGAACATGGCACGGTCCGCCTGTGCCAACAAGGCGTCGATATCGCCCGAAGGTTCGTCATCCGGATAGACCGCAATGCCCATGCTGAAGGCGCTGCTCACTGCGATACCCGCAATCTCCAGCGGCTCGCGCGCCACGGCAATCATCTTCTGCGCAACCTGCCGTTCCGATCCAGGCTCACTCAGGTTGTGCAGCAATGCCACAAACTCGTCTCCGCCCCAGCGTGCCAGCGTGTCCCCCTCGCGCAGGCAGTCACGTAACCGGTGTGCAATAGCCAGCAGCAGCTCGTCTCCCACCTTGTGACCATAGGCGTCATTGATGTCCTTGAAATGGTCCAGGTCCACAAAGCACACCGCAATACGCCGCGCCGAACGGTTTGCGTGCTGGATGGCCTGCTGGATGCGGTCTTCCAGCAGCACGCGGTTGGGCAGACCGGTCAGCGCATCGTGCAGCGCCATGTGATGGATGTGGCGCTCCTGCAGATAGACCTTGGTAATGTCATGCATCACGCCACGCACAGACGTGGTGCCGCTGAACGCATTGCGTTCCGCGACGAAGCGGCATTCGAACCACTTGTCGGTCCGCTCAGCGGAACCGAACCGGAAGCGACCATGCACCTCGTCCTTGACACCCGTCACCAGCGCGTTGAATTGCAGCTCGAACCCTGAGCGGTCATCGGGGTGCACATGGGTGAGCAGATGCGTGTCCCGCACTGCGTCGTCTCCAGCGATGGCCCGCCATCCGGCATTGGAGTTGATCAGGCGGCACTGTCCGTCGAGCTCCAGCACCGCTTCCTCGAGCAAGTCCAACGTCCGCACGACAGACCGGTTCTGCTCAGCCAGTCGCTTTTCATTGTCGAGCGCCGCATGCAAGGACTCAAAGGGCTGGCGCACGCTGGAGGCAAAGACGGCGCGGAAGATGAACACATAGCAAACAATCTTGTAGAAGTGCCCAACCAGGTTGAACAGGTCGCCATGTGAGCGATACAGGGTGAAGCACAGCTCCGATATCGCCGCAATGGCAGATGCCACGAACAGATGCGCCAGGGTGCGCCGGTACTCACGCAACAGCCTGCGCAGCATCCACAAGGCGGCAAATCCATACATCGCCACCAGGACGTATTCGTATCCGACCTTGTAGACCGTCAGGCCCTGCAATGGCACATAGAAGCTGGGCACCCATTCCATGTGAAACAGCGCTGCCCAATAAACCAGCCCCACGAACAGCAGCACACCTGCGGCCATGGCAAACCGGCTGCGGGCATCCTTCAGCGGTTCCCTGGAACCCACGGCGGTGATGCACAGCCCAATCGCCGGCAAGGTTCTGGCGGCCAGCCAGAAGGTGATGGACTTCTGGACTTCAGCCGGGGTAATCATGTACGGCATGCCAGGAACGGAGAGCATGTGCGCAAAGTCCAGCAGCCCGGTACCAAACAGCAGCACGCCCAGCAGCACCAGATGCCCCGGCCTTTCCGACGCATAGGCATTCCAGACAATGCCCGCGCCCAGCATGGCCACCACGATGGCAGCCATCTCCATGACGGTATGCAGGATGAGGTACTGCGGGATGATGAAGTCCATTCCGCTGAACTCCCCCCAGAGGGCAAGGTATCCCAGGGCCGCCAGGACAACAAAGAACAGTGCCGATTTCAGAGGCCCAAAGCCCGACGCCTTCACTCCATCAGCACGGCTGTCCATTGCCATTGGCTCCCCTTTCCAATCGTTGTTGATTCAGAACCCGCAGTGCCGGGTCACCTCAATTGCCTAGCGGACCATTTTGTCATAGCAATTTCACTCAAAAGCCATTCCAAAACGCATATCGGGACTTGTGCCGGTTGTCATTCCAGCAAGCCGGACGTATCGTCGTTGCACAAGTGACGCCCGAACCCAAAAAATAAACAGTTGGAAGCCTGCCATGAAGCGAATTGCCGCTCTCTATGTTGCGTATGCCATGGCGGCTGCTGTCATTACGGCCCCGATCTACATCGCCATCAACTTCACCAGGACGGTGTCACTCAGCCGCTCGCAGGAGCAGGCTGCGCAGCTGGCCGACCGGTCACTGCAGCGCAATGAACTGATCACCGGCCAGGTCTTCGAGACCATCCACGCGCTCGAAGCACAACAATTCCGCTCGCCCTGCTCCCTGGAAGCCATGGATCTCATGCGCAGGTTGGTGATGCGGGAAAGTCGCCTGCAGGCCGTGGGCTACGTCAGCGGTGACCGCATGCTGTGCTCATCCCTTGGAAGGCATGAGGGCGGTGGCATCGACGTGGGCAAGGCCGACTACACCAGCTCCAACGGACTGGTGGTGCGCTCGGCCCGCAAGCTGCCATACGACGACAAAAGCCTGTACCGTATCAGCTCTTCGGCCAGGAGCGGGTTCACCGCCATCGTCCACACGGACAACGCCCTGGACGTGGTGGACGAAGACAGTACCGAAGGCGCTGGCCTGATTGGCCTGGCAAACCTCAAGCCCATATCCCAATCGGGTCCGTGGAAGGAGGCCTGGGCCAAGCGACTGGGCAACCAATACGCGGTGACCTTCTTCGATGGCGAGTATGTGGTGGGACTGAAGCGCTCCACCCGCTACAACTACTTCACCTACGCCGCAATCCCGGAGGTCCGGGTCCAGGCCGAAGGTCGGCGCCTGGCCGAGTTGCTGATCCCCATCGGCGTGCTGGCCGGGTTGGTGCTGGGGTTCCTGGTTTACGTGGTGACCAAGCAGCAGCTGGGCATTTCGGCCCAGCTGAAAAATGCACTTCTGCGGGACCGTGAGCTGTTTCTGGTCTATCAGCCCATCGTCGACTTGGCCAGTGGTCAATGGCAAGGAGCCGAAGCGCTCCTGCGCTGGAGAAGACCGGACGGCGAATTTGTCAGCCCGGATGTCTTCATTGAGATTGCCGAAAAGAATGGACTGATCGGACTGATCACCCGCAAGGTGATCCGCACGATCCAGAAGGATGCTGCCCTCTTTCTGAACGCGCATCCCGGATTCTTCATTTCCATCAACGCCTCGTCCTCCGACTTGCAACAGGACGTGTTGTCGCAGCAACTGGCCCACGCAACGCGATCCATGGGCATTGCACCCTCGGCCCTGCGCATTGAAGCCACCGAGCGCACGTTCATCGATACCCAGGCGGCCCAGAAAGGAATTGCCCGGCTGCGTGAGATGGGGCACCCCATTTCCATCGACGACTTCGGTACCGGCTACAGCAGCCTCTCGTATCTGGCAACCCTGAATGTGGACGGGTTGAAAATCGACAAGTCCTTTGTGGCCACCATTGGCACCGGCGCTGTCACGGCCGAAGTAGTGCCGCACATCATCGAGATGGCCAAGTCACTGAAGCTGCGAATGGTGGCCGAAGGCGTTGAAACCCAGGAGCAGGCGGACTACCTGCGCGCACGCGGTGTGCAGATGGCCCAGGGCTGGCACTACTCACGCGCCATTTCGCTGCACGATCTGGACAGGGGACTGCAGGCGCAAAAGGCTTTCCTTTCGACATAGCCGCCGCGCAGGCGGATCATCTACGCGGGCTTGGCAACCAGTGTCGTCTTGAACAGTGCCACTGTGCGCTGCCATGCCAGCGCCGCCGCCTCGGGGTCGAAGCGCGGCGTGGTGTCGTTGTTGAAACCATGCTGCACGCCGGGATAGATGTACGCCTCATACGGCTTGCCCGCCGCCTTGAGTGCGGCCTCGTAGGCAGGCCAGCCGGCGTTGACGCGGTCATCGGCACCGGCGTAGTGGATCAGCAGCGTGGCATGGATCTTTGGCACATCCTGGGCGGGCGGTTGCGCTCCATAGAAGGGTACCGCTGCAAGCAGTTCGGGCATGCGTGTGGCCAAGGCATTGACCACACCGCCGCCATAACAAAAGCCCACCGCGCCGACCTTTCCATTGCTCTGGGGCATGGTCAACAGGGCGTTGGCACAGGCCAGGAAGTCCTGCAGGTTCTTGCCGCCATCGAGCTTGGCAAACAGGTCGCGCGCCTTGTCCTCATCGCCCGGGTAGCCACCCAGGCTTGTCAGCGCATCGGGTGCAAAGACCAGAAAACCGTCCAGCGCCAGCCTGCGTGCAATGTCCTCGATATGCGGATTGAGTCCGCGGTTTTCGTGGACCACCAGAATGGCCGGCAACTTGGCGCTGACACCGGCGGGCTTGACCAGATAGCCCTTGATGCTGCCGTTTCCCTGGGGTGATGCAATGGTCTGGTAGCTGGTCTCCAGGCGGGGATCGCGTGGCGATACCTGCTGCGCCTGTGCAAACTGCGGACTCAGTGCCGCCAGCAGTCCGGCGGCTGCAGTGGCCGAGCCGGCAATCCTGGCGGCCTTGTCCAGAAAGCCGCGGCGGCTGATGTCGCCATGCACATAGCGATCAAACAGTTGCAGAACCTCGGGCTGAAAATTCTTGGCGCTCAGTCGTGTCATGTGTGGTGTTCTTTCCTTAACGCTCTTCCAGCTTGCCATCGGTGTGTATTGCAAAGCGCCCCTTGGTGCGGGGATGCACCGGGTCAGCGGCACCCCAGGGCCAGCCACCAAACTGCGTCCTGCGATAGTCGACAAAGGCCTGCTGGATTTCGGCCTGTGTGTTCATGACAAAGGGGCCGTACTGCGCCACCGGCTCACCGATGGGCCGGCCCTGCAACAGCAGCAGCTCGGACTCCTGTGCACCATTGACCAGCTCCACGGCCTGGTCACCCGCCACCGTGATGGCAGAGGCGGGCGGGATGGCCTGCCCTGCAATGCTCAGATGACCACCTTCAAAGAAGTACAGCTGCCGCTGTGTTCGCGCACTTTGCGCTGCGGGCAAGGTCCAGCGTGCACCGGGTGCCATCTTGATGGTGAGTATGGCCACATCGGCATCCGCCTGGGCCGCCCACGAATCCGGTGGTGGCGGCAGACAAGGGACCGGTGTCAGCGCACCGGCAATGCTGGCCACACGGGTCAGCGCGCCCTGCGCATCACGGAACTCCTGCTGGGGAATGTCTTCGTTCCAGAACATGGTGAAGTGCGGCTCGGCCATCTTGCTTTTGGCTGGCAGGTTGAGCCAGATCTGGAACAGCTCGGTGGGGTTGGGTGCGTCCTGGTGCAGCAGGGGAAACATTTCGCAGTGGACTATTCCCTTGCCTGCGGTAAGCCACTGCACGTCGCCATCGCCAAAGCGCGCGGTGGCACCGGCGGAGTCTGAATGGTCGATACGGCCCTTGCGCACGATGGTGACGGTCTCGAAGCCGCGGTGCGGGTGAGCGGGAAAGCCGGGCACACCTTCCCCGTGGTACATGCTCCAGCCGTCCTTGCCGGAAAAGTCCTGACCGATGTTGCGGCCCGCCAGCGAGGCTTGCGGGCCCATCGTTGCATTGCCTGCGGGATAGGCATCGTTGTGATGCACGCAGAACAGGAAGGGGTCTATGGTCTGCCAGGGAAACGACAGAGGCTGGATGTTGAGGATGGGATGGGTAGACATGGTGGTTACTCGGCAATGAAAGAAGGCGCATCGTCCTTCAACCCCACACCGGTCAACTGCAAGGTACGCGCCTGGCGCATCAGCCCGTGCAATTTGTAGGCGGCGTCTTTCAACGCCAGACCAGCGCTGCGCACATTGGAGATGCAGTTGCGCTGCGCATCGGTGCAGCCCACACGCGGAGCCCAGGTCATGTAGATCCCCAGGCTGTCCGGTGAGCTCAGGCCCGGGCGCTCACCGATGAGCACGATGACCAGCTTGGCGGCCAGCCGCTCGCCGATGTCGTCACCCACCGCCACGCGCCCCTGCTGCACCACGCACACCGGTGCCACCTGCCAGGTGGGTGTGTCGTTCCGCAGCCGCTCCAGCAGCAGCTGTATGAAGGCCAGCGCATTGCTGTGGATGGCCAATGGCGACAGCCCGTCGGCCACCACGATGCAGACATCGGGCTGGGCGCCATCGGCATGCTGCGCGCGCCAGCGCTGCAGCGTGGCGCCTGATGCCTCGTCCAGCTTGCGGCCCCAGTCGGGCCTTTGCAGGTAGCTGCGCCGGTCTGGCGCGGCGCTGTGCAGGGCCAGGGTTTCGATTCCCAAGGCCTGCAAAGGCTGCTCGATGCTGGCCACATCCAGCGGGATATGCACCGCATCACGGGCCTGTGCATGGGCCCACTGGAACTGCAGGTGGGCATTGGTGGGCAGGCTCTGTCCTGCGCGACCCAGTGCGATGCGTGCGTCGGTGAACTGGCGCAAGGCGGACCAGGGTTGGTGGATGTGGGACGGGTTCAGCATGTCTTCGGCGTCCGTGGCAAGCGCGTCGTGGGGTGTGGAAGAGGGGATGGGGTTGTTCATTGCGCACCTGTCAAAGCCAACATGGCGGCCTGCATGCCCGGAGCCACCGCCTGGGTCAACCGGGTGCTGCCCGGTTGCAGGATATGCATCTTGAAAAGCCATTCCTCGAATTCGGGACCCGGGCGCACGCCCAAGATCTGGCGCATCACCAGCGCGTCGTGGAACGACGTGCTCTGGTAGTTGAGCATGATGTCGTCGGAGCCGGGAATGCCCATGATGAAGTTGCAGCCCGCCGCGCACAGCAGGGTGAGCAGGGCGTCCATGTCGTCGGAGTCGGCCTCGGCGTGGTTGGTGTAGCAGACGTCGCAGCCCATGGGCACGCCCAGCAGCTTGCCGCAAAAGTGGTCTTCCAGACCGGCGCGGATGATCTGCTTGCCGTCATACAGATATTCCGGCCCGATGAAACCCACCACGGTGTTGACCAGCAGCGGCTGGTAGTGCCGCGCCACGGCGTAGGCTCGCGCCTCGATGGTTTGCTGGTCGCAGCCATGGTTGGCGTTGGCCGAGAGAGCGCTGCCCTGGCCGGTCTCGAAGTACATCACGTTGTCGCCGCGCATGCCGTCGGCAAACACCGCACCGCGCCGCAGGGCGAGCGCGGCATGCCGCGCTTCTGCCAGCAGGTTGAGGTCTATGCCGAAGCTGCGGTTGGTGCCTTCGGTTCCGCCAATCGACTGGAACACCAGGTCCACCGGCGCTCCGCGCTCCATCGCCTGCAAGGTGTTGGTCACGTGGGTCAGCACACAGGACTGGGTGGGAATTTCGTGGCCGCGAATCACCTCGTCGAGCATGTGCAGCAGGCGCGTGACCTGGGGCACGTTGTCGGTGGCCGGGTTGATGCCAATGACAGCGTCGCCGCTGGCTTGCAGCAGGCCATCGAGCAGGCTGGCTGCAATGCCTTTGGCGTCATCGGTCGGGTGGTTGGGCTGCAAGCGGGTGGACAGGCGACCCGGCAAACCGATGGTGCCGCGAAAGCGGGTGACGACCTGGCACTTGCGCGCAATCAGCACCAGGTCCTGCAGGCGGCAGATCTTGCTCACCGCGGCCACCATCTCGGGTGTCAGCCCCGGCGCCAATGCGGTCAGCGCGGCAGCGTCCGCCGCATCACTCAACAGCCAGTTGCGAAAGTCGCCCACCGTGAGATGGCTGACCGGTGCAAAGGCGGCGGCATCGTGGCTGTCCAGGATCAGGCGGGTGACGGCGTCTTCTTCATACGGCACCACGGCCTCCTGCAGAAACGCCTTCAGGGGAACTTGCGCCAGTGCCATCTGTGCGGCCACGCGCTCCTGCGCATTGGCCGCGGCGAGCCCCGCAAGCTGATCGCCAGAGCGCAGCGGGCTGGCACATGCCAGCAGGGTCCGCAAGTCCGCGAAGGAAAAAGTGTGATGCCCAAAGGTATGACGGTACAACATGTATTTAATCGCAGCTGACAGGTGGATGCACTATATGACAAGCCATCCGAATCTGCCTTTCATCCGCGGAATGGTCACTGCACAACCGGTCCTATCGCCACGGTTTTCGTCTTTACCATCAGGAAAAAATAGCGCCATTCCCAATGGGAGAATTCAGGACATGCTTTTGATTGAACGCCTTGTCTCTCATTCACCCGGCAGTCGCCATGAACCTTTGACCCGCATGGGCGCAGCGCTGTGGATTGCAATGGCTGCAGGGCTGGGCGGCTGTGCCTCTACCGTTGCGGTAACCGATACCGGGGTGGAGATTGCGGTTCCCTCTGCATGGTCTGTTGCCGCATCGGCTCAGCCAAGCGATCTGGCCCGGTGGTGGAACCGGTTCAACGATCCCATGCTGGGCGACCTGGTGACGCAAAGCCTGAAATCCAATACGGATGTGCGCGTGGCACAGGCCACGTTGCGGCAGTCCCGCGCGCTGCGTGACGTGCAGCAGGGCAACAACGCGCCCAGCCTCAATGCATCTGCCAGTGTGCAGCGCAGCCAGACCGGCAGTGCCGATGCGGTCAACACCTACAACGTCGGCCTGGATGCCAGCTGGGAGCTGGATGTCTTTGGCAAGCTGAACCACACCCTGAATGCGACCGAGTTCGACGCCCAGGCATCCCAGGCCTCGCTGGCGGATGTGCAGGTGTCCATCGCCGCCGAGGTGGCTTTGGCCTATATCCAGTTGCGCGGCCAGCAGGCGCAGCTGCAGATCGCTCGCGACAACCTGGCCAGCCAGCAGGAGACCCTGCAACTCACCCAATGGCGCGCCCAGGCGGGCTTGGTCACGTCCCTGGAGGTGGAACAGGCACAGACCTCCACGGAGCAGACGGCCGCGCAAGTGCCCGCCTTGCAGACCAGCATCGCCAAGTCCAGCCACAGCCTGGCCGTGCTCACCGGCCAATCCCCCAATGCCTTGCAGGCCCTGGTCTCCACACCACAACCCATACCGCTGGCAGCAAGCGATCTGGCGCTGGACATTCCCGCGCAGACCCTGCGCCAGCGCCCTGATGTGCGCGCTGCCGAGTCGCGCATACGCGCAGCCTTGTCGCGGCTGTCGGCGGCAGACGCCGCACGGTACCCCAGCTTCAACCTGAGCGGATCCCTGGGTCTGAGCGCCCTGTCCCTCAGCGCCTTCAACGGTGCACCAGCTGTCAGTTCCTTGCTTGCCAGCGTGACCGCTCCGCTGCTGGACGGCGGCGCGGCGCGCGCGCAGGTGCGGGTGCAGGAAGCGGTGCTGGAGCAGGCCCGCGTGAATTACGAATCAACTGTATTGACCGCGCTGCAGAACGTGGAAGATGCGCTGGTTGCACTCTCGGGTGATCAGAGCCAGTTGCAAAGATTGCAGGCTGCGGCAACCGCTGCGGCCAATGCCGACCTGCTGGCCCGGCAGCGCTATGCCAGCGGCCTGATCGACTTTCAAACCGTGCTCCAGACCCAGCGCACGCTGCTGACCGCGCAGGACAGTGTTGCCAGTACGCAGGCAACCATCAGCGCAGACCATGTACGCCTGTTCAAGGCGATGGGCGGCGGCTGGAACTGAATCACAACCCATTGAACCGACTTTCCCTATGACAACGCCCACTCCACCTACAGACACACAGTCCACTGCGGAACTGCAGGCCCTGCTCGAAGACGCACCAGGACGCGTCTGGTGGCGTCGGCCCACGGTATGGATCGTGACGGCGCTGCTGTTGATTACTGTCTCCGGTCTGCTCTATTGGCAGGCAAGCAACCGGGCCAAGTCCGCACCCGTGTATGTGACCGAAGCCGTCACGCGCGGCAAGCTCACGCTGTCGGTCAATGCCAACGGTACGCTGCAGCCCACGCGCTCGGTCAGCATCGGCAGCGAACTCTCGGGCACGGTCAAGCGGGTGCTGGTGGATGTCAATGACCAGGTGAAGAAAGGCCAGGTGCTGGTCGAACTGGATACCTCCAAGCTGGAAGACCAGGTCACGCGTTCGCGCGCAGCGCTGCAAGTCGCACAGGCACAGGTCGCGCAAGCCGTGGCCACCGTCAAGGAGTCGCAAGCCAGTCTGGCACGTCTGGAAGAAGTGTCACGCCTGTCGGGCGGCAAGGTGCCCGCCAAATCCGAGCTGGATACCGCGCGCGCCACCCTGGACCGTGCCGTGGCCGACGAAGCCAGTGCCCGTGCCAACGTGGTGTCGGCCCAGGCCACCATCTCCACCGATGAAACCAATCTGACCCGCGGCTCCATCCGCTCGCCCATTGATGGCGTGGTGCTGAGCCGTTCGGTGGATCCAGGCAATGCCGTGGCTGCATCGCTGCAGGCCGTGACCCTGTTCACCATTGCCGAAGACCTGTCCAAGCTGAAGCTGCAGGTCAATGTGGATGAGGCCGACGTTGGCTCCGTCAAGGTGGGGCAGAAGGCCAGCTTCACTGTCAGTGCCTATCCATCGCGCAAGTACCCGGCAACCATCACGCGCGTCGCCTACGGCTCCACCACCACCGACAACGTGGTGACCTACATCACCTACATGGATGTGAGCAATACCGACGTGAGTCTGCGCCCCGGCATGACAGCCACCAGCACCATCACATCCACGGAACGGGAGGGCGTCCTGCTGGTGCCCAATACGGCCCTGCGCTTCACCCCGTCGAGCGACGCGGCTGCTGGCGGCAAATCCGGCGGCGGCATCGTCTCCAGCCTGCTGCCCCGCATGCCCGCAGGCAACACGCGCAAGTCTTCGGCCAATGGCACTGCCAGCGGCAGCACCCAGGTCTGGGTCCTGCGAGACGGTGCGCCGGTGGCAGTCGCCGTCAAGGTCGGCATCAGCGACGGCCGCATGACCGAAATTCAGCCCGGTGCCCTGGACGTGGGCATGCAGGTGATCACGGACCAACGCACGGCCGCAACGTCGCCATGAGTGCTGTGCCCCTGATCGAGCTGAGGAACATCGTCCGGGTGTATGGAGAGGGAGCGACCGCGCTGCAGGCGCTCAAGGGAATCAACCTGACCATCCAAGCCGGCGACTTTGTGGCCGTCATGGGCCCCAGCGGTTCGGGCAAATCGACGCTGATGAACATGCTGGGCTGCCTGGACACACCCACCTCGGGCGAGTACCTGTTCAAGGGCGTGCACGTGGAGACACTCACGCGCGACCAGCGCGCGCGGCTGCGGCGGCTTTCGCTGGGTTTTGTGTTTCAGGGCTTCAACCTGCTGGCGCGTACCTCGGCCCAGGAGAACGTCGAGCTGCCACTGCTGTACCGCGGCGGCTCCGCCAAATTGCGCCATGCCGCCGCTGCCAAGGCGCTCGAATCGGTGGGACTGGCCGAGTGGGCACAACACACACCTGCCGAGCTGTCGGGCGGACAGCAGCAGCGCGTGGCCATTGCCCGGGCCATCGTGACCGAGCCGGCCGTACTGCTAGCGGACGAACCCACCGGCAACCTGGACACGCACCGCAGCCAGGAAATCATGGACCTGCTGTGGCAGCTCAACGTCACGCGCGGCATCACCATACTCATGGTCACCCATGAGCCGGACATGGCGGCCTACGCCAAGCGTATCGTCCACTGTGTAGACGGCCTGGTCGCCAGCGACGAGATCAATCCCCATCCCACGGGTGCAAAGGTGGTGGCCTGATGTTGCTGAACACCTTGCTCCTGGCATTGCGCTCGATCCGGCGCAACCTGCTTCGATCCTTTCTGACGATTCTGGGAATCGTCATCGGTGTCAGCGCGGTCATCACCATGGTGACGCTGGGCAATGGCGCCACGGTGGCCGTGCAGAACCAGATATCCGGCCTGGGCATCAATCTGCTGCAGATACGCCCCGGACAACGCATGGGGCCCGGCAGCACGGGCGCCACGGCACCCTCCTTCAAGGACGGCGATGCCGACGCGATTGCCAGCCAGATCGGCGGCATCCTGGCCGTGGCACCGGAAGGCCGCAGCGCAGCCACGCTGGTAGCCAACGGCCGCAACTGGTCGAGCAGCGTGGTCGGCAGTACCAACGCCTGGCTGGTGACCGGCAACTGGACGGTGGGCAGCGGCCGCGTGTTTTCCGATGACGAGTTGACGGCCGGCTCGGCCGTCTGTCTGATTGGTGAAACGGTGCGCAAGGAACTGTTTGGCAGCCGCCCGGTTCTGGGGGAGCAGCTCCGGGTCAAGAAGATTTCCTGCGAAGTGATCGGCATTCTGGGCTCCAAGGGGCAAGGCAGTTTTGGCAACGACCAGGACGATGTCGTGCTGATCCCCCTCAAGACGCTGCAACGTCGCATCACCGGTAGCACACGCGTCAACACCTTGCTGGTATCCATGGCCGAAGGCAGTGATGCCACCCGCCTCAAGGCCAGCCTCACGCAACTGCTGCGCGAGCGCCGCAAACTGGCCGAAGGCGACGAGGACAATTTCAATGTGCTCGACACCAAGCAACTGGCCGAGGCCTTCTCCGGCACCACCAAGGTCATGACCATGCTGCTGGGCGCAGTGGCCGCCGTGAGTCTGCTGGTGGGCGGCATCGGCATCATGAACATCATGCTGGTGAGCGTGACCGAACGCACCCGCGAGATCGGACTGCGCCTGGCCATTGGTGCGCTGGAGAGAGAGGTGTTGTCCCAGTTCCTGATCGAGGCGGTGGTGCTGTCTTCTCTGGGCGGCCTGATAGGCGTGGTTCTGGCCTTGGGCGCCTCGGTGCTGCTGGCCTCAGTGATGCAGGTGCCCTATCTGTTCAACCCGTCGGTGAACCTGCTGTCCTTCCTGTTCTCTGCTGCCATCGGTGTGATATTTGGTTTTTTCCCGGCCCGCAGAGCAGCCCGCCTGAACCCGATTGAAGCGCTGCGCCACGAGTGACACTGCCTTGAAGTAAATAGGGTCGCCGGTGGTTACCTCCGGTTACACAATTTCCCTACAAAGGTGCGGGCTTTTGCAGTCCCCATTCCTAGAATCCGCACAGTCGGGCGTGTGCCTGCAAATTTCTGGGAGCCTTCATGTTTGCGTATACCAACTTCCTTTCCAGGCGCTCTGTTTATTTCGGCGTCACCGCAAGCCTGGTGCTTGCTTCGGCCCTGGTGGCCTGTGGCGGTGGGGGTTCATCCAGCTCTTCCAGCGGCGCCAGCACTTCAGTCGCCAGCAGCAGCGGAACCATCACCGCCTTCGGCAGCGTATTCGTCAACGGCCACGAATTCGGCACCGGACGGGCCCAGTTCTTCGATGACGACAACGGAACGACTCTGACTGCCAAGGACCTGGAGGTCGGCATGGTGGTGGACGTCACACCGGGCTCCGGCGGCAGCACGAGCGAAGCCAGCGAGCTGCACATCCACCCCCTGGTGCGCGGCTATACCGATGCCACGGATACCACGGCCAGCACCGTCACCGTCATGGGCCAGACCGTGCAGGTGACCGCCTCCACCAACTTCAGTGACCACCGCGCCTGCGCGACGGCTTCCCCTGCAACCTGCACCGCGATCTCCGGCCTGGGCGCCCTCACCGCGAGCACTTCCGCCAGTGCACCCGGCACCTACATCACGGTGCATGGCTATCTGTTCTCCGGCTCGTCCGGCGGCACCAATGTGGTTGCCACCCTGATCTCTGCTGCGGACCAGCCAGCATCCACGTCCAACAAATTCAACTTCAAGGTGGAAGGACCGGTCAGCGCTGCGGGCCTCACGCCCACCATCGGCGGTTTGACGCTGGATCTCACCTCCACCACCTGCCGCGTCTCGGGCACCACTGCCCCCTGCGCCACAGCCTATACCGCCGCGCAGGTGGTCTCTGTGGGCTCGGCCACGGCTCCCAGCGTGTTGCCAGCGGTCAGCTTTGCACCCAGCGTAGCCCGCCTGGCTTCCAAGCTGCCGGTGCAGAGTTCCGGCCAGACACTGGAGCTCGAAGGCGTAGTGTCATCCGTTGGCACAACGACCTTTGTGGTGCGTGGCGTGACGGTGGATGCAAGCGGCCTGCCCTCGGGTACTTCACTGCCCGCGGTAGGTGATCTGGTGGAAGTGATGGGAACCATCAGCACCTCCGGCCAGACCGTGAGCGCCACGACGCTCAAGACCATCCGTGCGGCCGCCACCGTGAGTCTGGGTTTGCAGGGTGACGCATCCAATGTCACCACGGTCAGCGCCGGTGCGACCTACACCTTCAGCCTGCTGGGTCAGACCGTGAATGTGAATGCGCAAACGCGTCTGGTGGATATGTCCATACGCCATTGGGATGACCGCGATCAGTCGGTCAACCCCTTCAACATCAGCACCTTTGCCACCTACCTGGGTGCCAGCACCTCCAAGCATGTGGTGGTGCGCTCCGAGGTCGACAGCAGCGGCAAGCTCACGGCTCTCTCGGTTGCCATCGTCCCGGCGTCCACGGTCGCCAGCGTATCGGGCGTGGTGGACGCCAGCCCCGCGGTATCCAACAGTTCCGTCTCCGGAACGCCCACGACCTTCTCCATCCATGGTGTGGCGGTGAGTGCCGATCCTGCGTCCATCTACAAGCCGCATACCCTGCCGATGCAGACGGTTGCAGCCGGTGATCTGGTCACGGCCATGGGTACTTTCTCGGGTGGTGTGCTGAGCGTGTCTGCCACGCCATCACGTACCAACTACGCCATGGATGTGGGTGTGCCGGTGGTCAATACGCGGGACCGGTTGGACTTTTAACGTCCCCTCGGACGCAGGCCGCCACGGCACTCAGCTCCGCAGCTGTCCCCCGGCCTGCGGCCTCCTCCTTGATGCCGCTGCGCTGAGCGCCATGACGTCCTGCGTCAGCAAGGCTACTGCGCAGCCAAATCAAAGATCCGCGTCATAGCAACCCACTTCTCGCCCGCAGGGGTCCAGGGCGTTGGCGCCTGGTAGGTCCACATCAGCTCTTCCCAGCGCACGATGGCCGGGTTCTCCAGGGACGCGCGGGCCATGCCCTCGGCACTGTAGACCGCCGGGTCCACCTCCATGATCATGAACAGCCGCGTGCCCAGGCGGTAGATCTCCATGGCCAGCACGCCTTGCGCGCGCAGATGGTCGCGCACCTCGGGCCAGATTTTCTCGTGGGCTTTTTCGTAATCGGCGATGCGCTGTGCATCGTCCACCAGATCCAGGGCCAGGGCGTAACGCATGCGGTGCTCCATTGCAGCTCGATGTTCAGGAAAGGGCGCGATCCAGATGCGTGTAGCCCCCGTCCACGAACAGCCACTGGCCGGTGGTGTGGCTGGACGCATCCGACAGCAGGAACACGCAGGTGCGGGCAATCTCTTCGGACGTGGTCATGCGGCGGCCCAGGGGGATCTTGGCGGTGATGGCGGCGAGCTTTTCTTCCGCGTTGTCGAAGCTGTTGATCCAGCGCGCGTACAGCGGCGTCATGACCTCGGCCGGGATCACCGCGTTCACGCGCACACCGTCATTCAGCAAGGCGGCAGCCCACTCGCGCGTGAGCGAGAGCTGGGCGCCCTTGGACGCACAGTAGCCGCTGGTGTTGCCCTGCCCGGTGATGGCGGTCTTGGAGGACACGTTGACGATGGCGCCACGGCTGGTCTTGAGGTGGGGCACGCAGTAGTGCGCCATGACGTAGTAGTGGATCAGGTTGCGTTCCAGCGAACCCACAAATGCGTCACGGCCCGCGTCCAGCCCAATGTTGTCGTTGATGCCGGCGTTGTTCACCAGACCATCGATGCGGCCAAAGCGCGTCACCACCTGTTCCACCGCCGCGCGGCAGGCGGCTTCATCAGAGAGCTCGACCTGGATGAAGAGGTGCTGCGCGCCGGCAGCTTGCAAGGAAGCCGCGAAGTCCGCGGGCATAGGGCTTTTGCCCAGCACGACGGCAATGGCGCCTTCCTGCGCCAACGTGAGCGAGATGGCGGCGCCTATGCCGCTGGCGCCACCGGTAACGATGACGACCTTGTCTTTCAGATGCAGATCCATGGGGTTTCCAGTGTGGTTAGGCCTTGGGCACGGCCAGGCCGTAGCAGCGCACAGCGTTGTCGGCCCAGAAGGCCTGCTGTTCCTGTGCGCTCAGGCGCGAGGCGGCCCAGGAGGCGGCCAGGCCGTGTACCTCGTCATACGGCGAGGCGAGTTGACAGACAGGCCAGTCGGAGCCAAACATCAGCCGCTCGGGGCCAAAGGCCGCCAGCGCTTCATCAAAGCAGGCCAGGATATTGACGCCGTCTTCAAACGACAGGCCGCGCCGGCCGCTCCAGTCGGCTTCCGTCACCAGACCCGATAGCTTGCACAGCACATGCGGCATGGCAGCGAGCTCGCGCAGTCCGGTGCGCCAGTGCTTTTGTACGGCTTCGCCCTGCGCCCAGTTGCGCAATGCAGGCTTGGCCACATGGTCCAGCACCAGACGGTGCTTGTCGTGGCGGCGGCAGAAGTCGATGACATCGGGCAACTGGTGTGCGAACACCAGCACGTCATACACCAGGCCACGGCGCTGCAGCGTCTGCATGCCCACCTGGATGGCAGGCGCGTTGACCCAGGCTGGCACATCGGGCTCATTCTGCAGCACGTGGCGCAGGCCTTTGAAGGCCGGGTTGACGCACCAGCGCTCCAGTTGCTGTTCCAGATCGGAGCTGGCCAGATCGGCCCAGCCCACCACGCCCAGCACGGTGGGGCTGCGCTCGGCCAGCTGCAGCAGGAAGTCCGTCTCCTGGACGAGCGTGCGGGCCTGCACCGCCACTACGCCAGTGACACCGGCAGCCTGCATGGCTGCTGCATTGTCAGTCGGCAGGCAGTCGCGCCGCAGGGCCTGCATGTCGGCGCCGATCCAGGGGAACTCCTCGGGCTGGTAGCGCCAGTAGTGCTGGTGCGTATCGATCTTCATGCTGCTTGCGCGTCGCGCCTGAAGGTGTATTGCGCGATGGATGCCGCCTTCATCTCGATGGAGAAGCCCGGCGCCGTGGGCGGCATGTAGGCTGCGTTCTCGATCACGCAGGGGTCCACAAAGTGCTCATGCAGATGGTCCACGAACTCGATGACGCGGCCCTCGCGGGTGCCGGCAATGCACAGGTAGTCGATCATGGAAAGGTGCTGCACGTATTCGCACAGTCCCACGCCACCGGCGTGCGGACACACCGGCAGCTTGTACTTGGCAGCCATCAGCATGACGGCGAGGATCTCGTTCACGCCACCGAGTCGGCAGGAGTCTATCTGCACCACGTCGATGGCGCCGCGCATGATGAGCTGCTTGAAGATGATGCGGTTCTGGCACATCTCGCCGGTAGCCACTTTGACCGGGTGCACGCCTTCGCGGATCACGCGGTGGCCTTCGATGTCGTCCGGGCTGGTGGGTTCTTCGATGAACCAGGGCTTGGCAAACGCCAGTTCGCGCACCCACTCCACCGCCTGGTTCACTTCCCAGACCTGGTTGGCGTCGATCATCAACTGGCGGTCCGGCCCCAGCACCTCGCGGGCAATGCGCAGGCGGCGGATGTCGTCGGCCTTGTCGCGCCCCACCTTGAGCTTGATGTGGTTGAAACCGGCATCGGTCGCTTCCTTGCACAGGCGGCGCAGCTTGTCGTCGTCGTAGCCCAGCCAGCCGGCCGAGGTGGTGTAGCAGGGATAGCCTTCACGCTCCAGCGTGGCCCAGCGCTCTTCCTTGCCGACGGCACGCTCACGCAACAGCGCCAGGGCTTCTTCGGGCGTGATGCAGTCGGTGATGTAGCGGAAGTCGATGAGCTTGACGATTTCTTCGGGGCTCATGCGCGCGACCAGCTTCCACACCGGCACGCCTTCGAGCTTGGCCCACAGGTCCCACACCGCGTTGACCACGGCACCGGTGGCCAGATGGATGGCGCCCTTGTCGGGGCCGATCCAGCGCAGCTGGCTGTCGGAGGTGATATAGCGCCAGAAGCGCCCCATGTCTTCTGCCACCCAATCCATGTCCAGCCCCACCACCAGGTGACGCATGGCCTCGATGGCGGCGCAGCAGATCTCGTTGCCACGACCGATGGTGAAAGTCAGACCATGACCCTCTACTTCGGCCTGGTCGGTTTCCAGGATGACATAGGCGGCGGAATAGTCCGGGTCCGGATTCATGGCATCCGAGCCATCCAGATGTTGGGACGTGGGAAAGCGCACGTCCACGACGCGCATGTGGGTGATCTTGGTCATCTCAGGCCTGTTTGGTGGTTTGCGTTTGCGTCCCCAGGCCCTCGATGCCCAGGTGGATGGTCTGTCCGGCGCGCAGGTACACCGGTGGCTTCTGGCCCATGCCCACGCCGGGTGGCGTACCCGTGGAAATCACGTCGCCCGGTTGCAGGCTCATGAAGCGGCTGAGGTAGGCGATCAGAAAGCGCACGCCGTACACCATGGTGGAAGTGCTGCCGTTCTGGTAGCGCTTGCCATCCACTTCCAGCCACATCTTCAGGGCCTGCGGATCGGGAATTTCGTCGGCAGTCACCAGCCAGGGGCCGGTGGGGCCGAAGGTGTCGCAGCCCTTGCCCTTGTCCCAGGTGCCGCTGCGTTCGAGCTGGTATTCGCGCTCGGACACGTCGTTGACCACGCAGTAGCCCGCCACGTGGGATAGCGCATCGGCCTCTTCGATGTAGCGGCCGCCCTTGCCGATCACCACGCCCAGTTCCACTTCCCAGTCGGTCTTGAGGGAGCCGCGGGGAATTTCCACGGCGTCGTCCGGCCCGACGATGGCGCTGGTCCATTTGTTGAAGACCACCGGCTCAGGCGGCACCTGCATGCCGCTCTCGGCGGCATGGTCAGAGTAGTTCAGACCGATGCAGATGAACTTGCCCACGCTGCCCACACAGGGGCCCAGTCGCAGGTCTTTTTGGGGAGAGCCTGCCACCAAGGGCAGGCTGTCGATATCCACGCCACGCAAGGCGGCCAGGCTCTGGGGCAACAGCGCGGCACCAGCTACATCGGCAATGTGGCCGCTGAGGTCGCGCACGCGGCCCTGGGTATCCAACACACCGGGCTTTTCCTGGCCGGGCAATCCGTAGCGTACGAGTTTCACAATCGTTCCTTTTCAATCAACATTCGAATTCAGGGCACCCGCGGAACTGGCTCTGCCAGGCCGCCGGGTGCGCCCCCCCTCCCGCCGCAGGCGAGAGAAGGGGGAGCGGCGCAGCCGCTCGGGGGTGCATTTCAGTCGTAAAGCACGGCAGCAATCTTGGGATCTGCCATGTTGGACTTGTCGTAGTAGTAGAAGCCGGTGTCGATGATCTTGGGCAGCTTCTCGCCCTTGAGTGCCTTGACTGCAGCCTCAACCGTCTTGTAGCCGATGCCCACCGGGTTCTGCGTGATCGCGCCGGCAATGGTGCCGTCATTGATCATGTCCTTCTGTGCCTTGCCCGAGTCAAAGCCGATGATGACCACACCAGTCTTCTTGGCTTCCTTCAGGCCCTTGCCGGCACCGATGGCGGAACCTTCGTTGGTACCAAAGATGCCCTTGAGCTTGGGGTGGGCCTGCAGCAGGGTCTTGGCAATTTCAGCGGACTTCAGGTGGTCACCGCCACCGTACTGGATGTCCACCACCTTGATCTTGGGGTACTTGGCCTTGATCTGGTCGACAAAGCCGTCGCGGCGGCCGGTGCCGGTGGTGCTGGTCTGGTCATGACCGATCACGGCCACTTCGCCTTCACCGCCGATTTTCTCGGCCATCTTGTCTGCAGCCAGCGCAGCAGCTGCCTTGCTGTCGGTCTGTGCAGTGGTCAGCACGATGTCGCTGTCCACGCCGGAGTCAAATGCGATCACGGGAATCTTGGCGGCCTGGGCCTTCTTGAGCAGTGGAATGGCGGCCTTGCTGTCCAGCGCGGCAAAACCAATGGCGGCAGGCTTCTTGGCAAGGGCAGCCGACAGCATGTCGATCTGCTTGTCCACCTGTTGCTCGGTCTCGGGGCCTTCAAAGGTGACCTTGACCTTGAAGTCCTTGCCAGCCTGGTCGGCACCCTGCTTCACGGCCTGCCAGAACTGGTGCTGAAAGCCTTTGGAGATCAGAGGGATGTATATCTCCTGGGCCGAGGCGATGCCGGCAAAACCTGCCAATGCCAGACCAGCGGTGAGGGCCAGTAGTTTTCTCTTTGCGTTCATGGTTGTCTCCTGTTGAAAAAAAGTTGTCACACGAAAAAAATCCTGTGGATAGTGGGCATGCGGCTGCTGGGCGTCGCGCATTTGCAGCTCTCCTTATTTCTTGTTGCGGCGCAGGTTGTCGGTGTAGACGGCCAGGATGATGATCAGGCCGGTCAGCACCATCTGCCATTCCTGCGCCACCGACATGATGCGCAGGCCGTTGATCAGCACGCTCATGATGAAGGCGCCGATGATGGTTCCCAGAATCGTGCCCACACCACCGCTGAGCGAAGTGCCGCCTATGACCACCGCCGCGATGGCGTCGAGCTCATAGCCCTGGCCCAGTGCCGGTTGCGCCGAGTTCAGACGTGAGGCGATCAGCAGACCGGCCACACCGCAGATGCCGCCGCTGAAGGCGTAGACGATGATCTTCCAGCGGTCCACATTCACGCCCGACAGGCGCACCGCCTCTTCGTTGCTGCCCAGCGCAAAGGTGTAGCGGCCCAGCGCCGTCTTGTTGAGCACCACCGCACACAAGCCCGCCATCACAAACAAAATCAGCACGCCATTGGGAATCTGCAGCGAGGGGATCAGGTCACCGATGAGCGAGCCCAGCGCAATCTGGTCAAAACCATTCACGTCGCTGAAGTAGATGGGGCGGGTGGCCGTGATGATGAGGGAGGCGCCCTTGAGCAGCATCATCATGCCCAGCGTGGCGATGAAGGGCGGCACCCGCAGCTTGGTGATGGCCAGTCCGGAAGTGGTGCCGCACAAGGCACCCACGGCGATGGCACACGGCGCACCCAGCATCAGCGGCATGCCCCAGTTCACCATGAACACGCCCGCCATGACGGCGCAGAAGGTCATGAGCACGCCGACCGAAAGGTCGATGCCCGAGGTAATGATGATGAACGTGCTGGCAATGGCCAGCACGCCAATCACCGTGGTGGACTGCAGGATGCCGATGATGTTGTCCTCGGTCATGAAGGCATCGGGCTTGAGCACGGTGAAAACCAGGATCAGCGCGATCAGGCTGGCAAAGGCCAGCAGTTTCTGTTTGGCCTGTCCGCCGGACAGACGCGCCAACCAGGAGGAAGAGGAAGTTGATTGGGTCATTGCTAGCCTTGTTGTAGGTTTCATTCGCGCCGGGTGGCCAGGGCCATGAGACTTTCCTGGGTGGCGACATCACCGCGCACCTCGCCGGTGACGCGGCCCTCGCACATCACCAGCACGCGGTGGCTGAGCTGCAGCACTTCCGGCAGTTCGCTGGAGATGACGATGATGGCGCGCCCCTGTGCCGCCAGCTCGTTGAGCAGCTTGTAGATCTCGCTCTTGGCGCCCACATCGATGCCGCGCGTGGGTTCATCAAAGATCAGCACTTCGCAGTCGCGCACCAGCCATTTGGCAATCACCACCTTCTGCTGGTTGCCGCCGGACAGCAGCCGTGCGGTCTGTGTCAGCGAGGGTGTCTTGATGCGCAGCTTCTCCACCATCTGCGCTGCAACCTCCCGCATCGCCGGGCGGTTCATGAACATGCCCAGCTTGAGCCAGCGCGACAGGCTGGGCAGCGTGATGTTGGCCTCCACGTCCATGCCGGTGGCCAGGCCGAAGTGCTTGCGGTCTTCCGACAGATAGCCGATGCCGGCCCGCACCGCGTCTTGCGGCGAGGTCAGGCGAATGGGCTTGCCGTTCACCCGAACCTCTCCGGACTCCAGCGGGTCGGCGCCGAACACGGCACGTGCCACTTCGGTACGCCCTGCGCCCATGAGTCCGGCAAAGCCCAAAATTTCGCCGCGGCGCACCTGGAAGCTGACGTCACGAATGATGCGTCCGCGGTTGAGGCCGCGCACATCCAGCAGCACCTCGTTGCCCGAAGTGTCGGGAATGGTCTTTTGCGTGTGCTCCAGGCGGCGCCCGACCATCATGGCAATGACCTCAGCCATCGGGGTGGTCGCAGGCACGGTATTGATGTAGGTGCCGTCGCGCATGACCGTGATGCGATCGGCGATGCGCTGGATCTCATCCATCTTGTGGGAGATGTAGACAATGCCTACGCCCTCGCTCTTGAGCTGGCGGATGATGCGGAACAGTTCGTCAATCTCAGCGTTGTTCAGCGCTGCAGTCGGCTCATCCATGATGAGCACGCGCGAACGGAACGACAGCGCCTTGGCAATCTCCACCATCTGCTGGCGCGCCACCGTTAGCTCGCTGATGGCGGTGGTGGGGGCCAACGCCAGATGCAGTCGGTCAAACAGCGCCTGTGTATCGCGGTTGAGCTGGTCTTCATCGAGCAGCAGGCCGGCAGCCTTGCGTGGCTCGCGCCCCAGGAAGATGTTCTGTGCTGCCGTCAGGTGACCCATCAGGTGCAGCTCCTGGTGGATGATGCCGATGGCCAGCGACTGCGCATGCGCCGGGCTTTCAATCTCCACCGGTTTGCCGTCCAGCAGCATCTCCCCGCTGTCCTTGCGGTAGACGCCGGCCAGAATTTTCATCAGCGTGGACTTGCCCGCGCCGTTTTCACCCATCAGTGCATGCACCTCACCGGGCATGAGGTCAAAGCGCACGCCGTCCAGCGCCTTCACGCCCGGAAAGGACTTGCTGAGGTTCTCTACGCTGACCAGAGGTGTCACGTGCGGGCCTTTGTGTACGGGGTGCTCAGATGGTGACGCCGCCGTCTACCAGCAGGGTCTGCCCGGTGACGAAACGCGACTCGTCACTGGCGAGGTATACCACCATGGGGGTGATGTCGTCGACCGTGGCCAGACGGCCCATGGGCTGGCGTGCAATGAAATCCTTTTCGGCCTGCACCGGGTCGGCCGCGCCGGCGATGCGCCCGCGCAGCGAGGGGGTATCCACCGTGCCGGGGCACAGCGCGTTGGCGCGCAAGCCGACCTTGACGTAGTCAGCCGCCAGTGATTTGGTCAACCCGATCACCGCCGCCTTGGTGGCGCCGTAGGCGCAGCGGTTGGCAAAGCCCTTGATGCTGGACGCCATGGAGGCCATGTTGATGATGGAGGGGCTGCTGTGCTGCGTCTCGGCGCGGGCCAGCATGCCGGGCAGAAAGGCGCGCGTCATGCGGAACATGCTCTTGACGTTCAGGTCAAAGCTCAGGTCCCAATCGGCCTCGGTGCAGTCCAGCAGGCTGCCATTGGCCACCATGCCGGCACAGTTGAACAGCACGTCCAGTGCACCCACGCGTGCGGCCAGGGCGGTCACGGCCGCGTCGCTGCGCACGTCCAGCAGCTCCACCTGGATGCTGGGGTGCTCGGCTGCGAGCGTCTCCAGAAATGCCTGGTTGATGTCGGTCGCAATCACCCGCGCGCCTTGAGCGGCGCAGGCCAGGGCGCTGGCCCGGCCAATACCCTGGGCGGCTGCGGTGATGAGCACCGTCTTCCCTTGCAAACGACCTTGATCCATACTAGCGGCTCCGAATTTCGTAAATTTAAATATGAATAATTAATTCATTTATGAATTTGAATGATAGGCAGCTTTGCCACGCCCCAACCTAGTACTTACCCTAGTGCCGGCCTGCTCTGCTATAAAAACCCACACTGCGAGCCTTCACATCCATGATTCCAACTGCCCCCAAGCCCCGCGGCCGCCGCCCCAAATCCGAAGAGCCGGACGAGTCCGCTCTGGCGCCGGAAGACCGCTACCGTGCACCGGCGCTGGACAAGGGTTTGGACATTTTGGAACTGCTGGCCACCCAGCCGCAAGGGCTGACCCGCGCCGAAATCGTGAAGGAAATGGACCGCAGCGCCAGCGAGATCTACCGCATGCTGGAGCGTCTGGTGGCGCGGCAGTACGTGATGCGCAATGCCACCGGCGACCGCTACGCACTCAGCCTCAAGCTATTTGCCCTGGCCAACATGCATCCGCCTTTGAGCCGTCTGATCAACCAGGCGCTGCCGGTGATGGATGACTTCGCGCGCAAGGCCGAGCAGTCCTGCCACATGGGCGTCTATGACCGCGGCAACGTGCTGATCGCTGCGCAGATCAACAGCCCGCGCGGCTGGAGCTTCTCGGTGCAGCGCGGCGCGCGCGTGGGTCTGGTGGATACCGCCTCCGGCCATCTGCTGCTGGCTTATGCCGATGCGCTCTCCTACCAGCGCATGCTGGCCGAGCACACGCCGCTGGACGGTGAGGTGCCCATTTCCCCCACACAGCTGTCCAGCTCCCTGGCCCAGATCCGCACGCAAGGCTATGTGGAACGCGACAGCGCCCAGTCCTTTGGCGTGGTGGACATCTCCTTCCCCA
This sequence comes from Rhodoferax sp. GW822-FHT02A01, assembly GCF_038784515.1. NCBI lineage: Bacteria > Pseudomonadati > Pseudomonadota > Betaproteobacteria > Burkholderiales > Comamonadaceae > Rhodoferax > Rhodoferax sp. GW822-FHT02A01. Next base: position 1,671,855 of record NZ_CP152376.1, on the reverse strand, counting down.
TCCTCGGCCCAGACAACACGGCCCTGGCAACGCTGACCTGCCCGTATATCCGCCGCATCGATCGCCATGTGGGCCCCGAGCTGGCCGACGTGCGCGAGTTGCTGCGCGCAGCAAGCAAGACCCTGTCGCTCAACCACGCCGTGGCACGCGAAGCCGGCTGATACGCCCCGTCCCTCCGCCGCACTGGCTTGGTGCGTACTCCGGGGACTATTCGGGCACGGCATTTGCTCACCTGGGGAAATACAAAAAATCCCTGGGAGCGCCGTCACGATGCAATCGCCTATTCAAACCTATCTGGAGAAACTGCATGACCAGATAGCCGCCAACCATGCCGGCGAGCTGGCCAGCTACATCCCTGAATTGACCAAGGCCGATCCCGACTGGTTTGGCATTTGCATCGTCACCATGGATGGCGTGGCCTATACCGTGGGCAATGCGGACGAGCCCTTCACCATCCAGTCCATTTCCAAGGCGTTTGTCTATGCCACGGCCCTGGCTGATCGTGGCAAGGATGCGGTAGCGCAAAAAGTGGGGGTGGAGCCCAGCGGCGACGCCTTCAACTCCATCAGCCTGAGCCCTATCAACAACACGCCCTTCAACCCGATGATCAATGCGGGTGCCATTGCCACCACCAGCCTGGTCGGCGGCACGGACCCAGCCGCACAGTGGCAGCGCATCGTGCAGTCACTGCAAGCCTTTGTCGGGCATGACCTGGCACTTGAAGAGTCGGTCTACCGTTCCGAGAGCGAGACCGGTCACCGCAACCGCGCCATTGCCTGGATGCTGAAGAATTTCGATGTCATCGACGGTGACCCCATGGCTGCGCTGGACAACTATTTCCGCCAGTGCTCCCTGCTGGTGACCTGCCGCGACATTGCCTATATGGCCGCCACCTTGGCCAACGGCGGCGTGCATCCGCTGACCAAGGAGCGCGCCTTGCCACCGGAGCAGGTCGAGCGGGTGCTCAGCGTCATGGCCACCTGCCGCATGTACGACTACGCCGGTAGCTGGTTGTCGGAAGTAGGCATGCCAGCCAAGAGCGGTGTGGGTGGCGGCATTGTGGCCGTGCTGCCCGGACGCTTTGGCATCGGTGTGTTTTCACCGCGATTGGACGCCAAGGGCAACAGCGTGCGCGGCATCGAGGTCTGCAAGCGCCTCTCCAAGGACTTTGGCCTGAACATCTTCAGCCCCGGCAACGACCCCAGCATGGCCCTGGGCCGCATCTTCACAGGCGCCGAAGCGCCGTCGCGCCGCCAGCCCCCGGTGGCTCTGCGCGCCTTGCTGTCGCAGCGCTCGCACCTCATCAAGTACCTGTGCCTGCACGGCTTTCTGGCGGTGGACGGGGCCGAGTACGTCATCCGCAAGATGCAAAGCCTGGCATCTCAGGCCAACAGTTTCATCCTGGACATGCACCGCGTGGAAGGCCTGTCCCTGCCTGCGGCGCGCCTGCTGGACCAGGCCCGATTGGGCTTTGCGCAGGACGGCATTGCCATGGTGTATTCGCGCATCCACAACCGCCCCGCCATCGCCACGCCGATGCGCCGTGCGGTGGAGCGTGGCGACCGGGGCTACCTGAGCTTCGAGGACAACGATCTGGCGGCCGAATGGTGCGAGAACCGCATCCTCAGCGAAATGGCCAAGACCCCGACACAGGCTGGAAGGCTGGGCGATGCGGCGCTGTTCAAGGGATTGCCCGCACCCCTGCTGCAAGAGGTGGAAGACGCCTGCCGCACGCGGGTGTTTGCCAAGGACTCGCAGATCCTGGTGAGCGGTGAGCCCAGCGACGACCAGATCTACTTCATTGCATCCGGCGAGACCAGCATCCTGGTGCCGCTGAGCAACGGCTCGTACCAACGCATCGCCACCCTGAGCGCGGGCATGGTGTTTGGCGAAATGGTGCTGCTGGGCCAGACCACGCGCAGCGCCTCGGTGTTTGCGGATACCGAGGTGACCTGCTGGATCTTTCACGCCAGCGACATGGAGCGCATCTCCGGGCGTGAACCGCAGCTCAAGATCACGCTGCTGGAAAACCTGGGGCGCGACATGGCCGGCAAACTGCGCGCCAACATGCAGTGGATCGCGGCGCTGGGCTAGGCCCTAGATGTGCGAGGCCGGATCCACCAAAAACGTCGCCTCGAATTCCGTCACGCTCATGGGTGTGCCAAACAGATAGCCCTGGTAGGAATGACAGCCTTGTGCGGCCAGAAACTCCTTCTGCGCCAGCGTTTCCACACCTTCTGCAATGACCGACAGGCCCAAGCTGTCGGCCAGGGCGATCACCATCTTGGCGATGGCCGCATCGTTGGAGTCGATCAGGATGTCGCGCACAAAGCCCTGGTCGATCTTGAGCTGGTTGAGCGGCAGCAACTTCAGGAAGGCCAACGACGAATAGCCTGTACCAAAGTCGTCCATCGAGAAGCCCACACCGACGGACTGCAAGTCCTTCATCTTGGCGATGGTGTTTTGCACATCCGACACCAGCACACTCTCAGTCAGCTCCAGCTTCAAACGTGAGGGGTTGGCGCCGGTGTCCTTCAGGATCTGCTTGACGGTAATCACGAAGTCCGGCCGCATCAGCTGGCGGCCACTGATGTTGACCGATATCGTCAAATTCTCCGCCGACGGATTTGTGCCCCAGAGCGCGATTTGCCTGCAGGCCGACTCCAGCACCCAAGTCCCGATGGGCAGGATGGCCCCGGTCTCTTCCGCTACCGGAATGAAGTCTGCGGGCGAAACCATGCCGCGCTGCGGATGCCGCCAACGGATGAGCACTTCGGCGCCTTCCACATGGCCGGCCACATCGACCTGCGCCTGGTAGTGCAGCAGGAACTCCTGGCGCACCAGCGCTTCGCGCAGGTCCGACTCCAGCGCCACCCGGTTGCTGATGGCGAACTGCATGCCCGCATCGAAGAAGCACAGGGTGTTGCGCCCGGCCGCCTTGGCTTCATACATGGCCAGATCCGCGCGCTTGAGCAGCTCGTCGGTAGATTCCTTCTGGTCGCCAAACAGCGTGACGCCAATGCTGGGTGTGCTGAGATAGGTGCTGTCCCCCAGCACATAGGGTTGATTGAGCGACTCCAGGATCTTCTCACCCACATGTTCGGCCTGGGTGGCCGCGGCAAAGGTCTCCTCGTTCAACTCCAGCAGCATCACCACAAATTCGTCACCACCCAGACGGGCCACGGTATCGCCTTCGCGCACACAGGCCACCAGCCGCTGCGCGACCTGCTGCAGCAGGCGGTCACCCATGTCGTGGCCGCGCGTATCGTTCAGGACCTTGAAGTTGTCCAGATCCAGAAACAGCAGCGCTCCCTTGCGCTTGTGGCGGGCGCTGGTGTTGAGCGCCTGCCCCAGGCGATCCAACAACAGACGCCGGTTGGGCAGGCCCGTCAGCGAGTCATAGAAGGCCAGATGGCGGATCTCTTCCTCGGCCTTCTTGCGGTCGCTGATCTCCGTCATGGTGGCCACGTAATGCGTGACCTCACCCTCGTCGCCACGCAGCGCAGTGACGATCAGCCAAACCGGATAGACCGTGCCGTTCTTGTGGCGGTCCCAGACTTCGCCGTGCCAGGTACCTGTTTCATGCAGGCTCTTGGCCATCTCGATGTAAAAGCCCGAATCCGTCCGGTTGGATCCCAGCAGATGCCGCGGGCTCTTGCCCAGGGTTTCCTCACTGGAGTAACCGGTGATCTTGGTGAAGGCCCGGTTCACCCGCAGGATGGTCCAGTCCGCATCGCAGACAAAAATGCCCTCGTGCGACTCAAACGCCGTGGCGGCAATGCGCAGCTCGGCCTCGGCACGCTTGCGTGCAGTGATGTCGCGAAACAGCGTGCTGGCCAGCAGCTTGCCGTCGGCGCCCTTGTAGAGCACGGAGGACACTTCACATTCAAAAGGCGTGCCGTCCGCACGCAGGAAATTCATTTCCCCGCGCACCGAGCCGTCGCGCGCACGCGTCGAATACAGGTTGGGTACGCGCGGGGCGGCAAAGTCGACGAATATCTCCTCGCCACCACGTATCACCTCTTCTGCACTGCGACCCAGCATGTCGCAGGCGGCCCGGTTGATCGAAAAGATGGCGCCATCTTCGGCCCGGCCCAGGATCACGCCGTCCATGCTGTTTTCAAACAATTGCCGGTAGCTCTCCTGGGATTCCTCATGCGCCTTCTGCGAGCGCTTGAATTCGCTCAGGTCGGTCATCATTCCGGAAATGCGCGTGGCCCAGCCGGTCTCGTCGCGGGTGATGTAGCCACGACACACGACCGGAATCAGATGGTCATCCTTGTGGTGCATGTGCAGCTCCACGCTGAAGCGTTCATTGCCACCACGCACCGCTTCCCGAATCACGTTGTTGATGTGCTGCAGGTCTTCTTCAGGAAAAAGCACCGGGCTCAGGTCGGTATCGGTGGGCAAATCGCGTTGGCGGTGGCCCAGCATCTCCAGCGTGCGCTCGGAGAAGTAAATCACCCCGGTGGCCAGGTCGCGGTCCCACCAGCCGTCGTTGGTGCCCTTGAGCACCAGCTCCAGCTGGGCCTTGGTCTTTTGCAGCTCCACCTTGTTGCGTTGCAGGCGGTCGTGCTCGCAACGCAACTCCATCTGGGCAATCACCTGGCGCGACAAGGAGGCCAGGATTTCGCGCTGCTCGGCATTGAAGCTGCGCGGCACACGATCCATGACGCACAAGGTGCCCAACGCATGGCCATCGTGGCTTATCAGAGGGGCTCCAGCATAGAAGCGGATGCCAGGTTCGCCCACCACCAGGGGACTGTTGGCAAAGCGCGGGTCATTGCGCGCATCGTCGACCACCATCACATCATGCGACTCAATGGCGCTATTGCAGAAGGCGATATCACGTGGCGTCTGCGGCACATCGACCCCTACGCGGGACTTGAACCACTGGCGGTCCCGGTCGATCAGGGAGACCAGGGCCATGGGGGCATCGAAATACAGCGAAGCCAGCCGCGTCAATTCATCAAACCCCGCCTCGGGCTGAGTGTCCAGAATCTGGAGTTCATCCAGCGCTCGCTGCCTTTGTGATTCCCGCTCAGCAGGGCTGAGCCCGGTGTTGGCCATGTATCGTGATACCTGTCGTTAAAAGAGTGAACCCTGGGGGCGCAGTGTCACACACATGAAGCCCGGGCAAATTGTCGCTTACCCCAAGCCCGGTAAGGGATAGTGATCACGCTGCTGGCGGAATGTCAGGGGCGTGCAACCCAGACGCCGCTTGAAGAAGCGCGAGAAATAGGCGGCATCTTCAAAGCCCAATTCCGCGGCAATGGTACCCACCGGGGCCGTGGTGTAGATCAGACGGCGGCAGGCCTCGCGGGTGAGCCGCTCGTGCACCACCTCCAACGCACTCTGGTTGCTGACTTCGCGCGCCAGCCGGTTGAGCCGCTGGGTAGGCAGGCCCAGGCGGGTGGCATATTGCGCCAGCGACCACTGCTCCAGCAGATGCTGTTCCACCAGTTGCAGGAACCGGGTGAACACGCGGCGGTTGCGCAGGGTCCGGTTGCCCCGTGTATCACCGCGCGCAGGCCTGACCTGGGTCAACAGCCAGATCACCGAACGCGCCAGCCACTGCACCACCGGCGCATCGGAGGAAGCCGGCGTATGGAATTCAGTCACCAAGTTCTGCAGCAGATGGGCCATGCGCGTGGCCAGACCCTTGTCCTCGGCCATGGACAGCAGCGCAGCTGTCTCGAATGCGGCGCAGAAGGCCTCGCCCACCGGCTGGAACTCGCCCTCCACCATGAAGCGCGCGCTCAGGCTGAGCACCAGGCCATCGGTATCGCGTGCGAACTTGAAACCGTGCACCACACCCGGCGGCACCACGATGGCCAGCGGCCCCTCGACGGACTGCACGGTTTCGTCAAGCTGCACCTCCACAGCTCCCTTCTGCACCCACAGCACCTGGTACAAACCCTTGTGGATATGCGGCGAAATCTCCCACTGGTAGAGGCTGCTGCGGGCCCGTACCTCTTCGATGTGCAGCACCTCCTTGTCGGAGGTTGCATCCTCGCCATACAGGGCAAATGCCGGGATGCTGGAGCGGGCCGGCTTGCGCCGGGAGCGGGACGGTGGATTGGGCATGGATTTCATTTTGATCGAAAAGTACCATTTCTCGCAGCGGTTTATGCAGTGCATTGCGGCCTGGTCACCCCTACAGTTCGGTCTCATCCAACAAGCAGGAGACAAGACATGTTCAGTTTTGACCCGTATTCACCCGCGGTGGACGCCGACCCGTTCCCCTATTACAAGCAGCTGCGCGACGAGCAGCCCTGCTTCTGGAGCCCCGAAGCACAGATGTGGATCCTGTCGCGCTACGCCGACATCGTGTCCGCCGGGCAGGACTGGCAGACCTACTCCAGTGCCAGCGGCAACCTGATGACCGAGTTGCCCGGCCGTGCCGGCGCCACACTGGGCAGCTCCGACCCACCAAAGCACGACCGTCTGCGCGGCCTGATCCAGCACGCCTTCATGAAGCGCAACCTGTTGGCGCTGGAAGAACCCATCCGCGCCGTGGCGCAAGAAGTGTTCGGCCAATTGCGTGGTGTGCGCAGCTTCGACTTCAAGGAAGTGTCTTCCCAGTTCACGGTGAAGGTGCTGATGGCAGCACTCGGCCTACCCATGGGCGAAGAAGCCATCGTGCCCGAGCACGAAGTGCGCGAGAACGCCGTGCTGATGGTGCAAAGCGATGCCCGCACCCGCGCCAAAGGCCCGGAGCACATTGCCGCCTACAACTGGATGCAGGACTATGCGGCCAAGGTGATTGCCATGCGCCGTGCCGAACCGCGCAACGATCTGATCAGCAACTTCGCCCTGGCCGAGATCGATGGCGACCGCCTGGACGACCGCGAAGTGCTGCTCACCACCACCACGCTCATCATGGCGGGTGTGGAATCGCTGGGCGGCTTCATGATGATGTTTGCCTACAACCTGGCAACCTTCGACGAAGCCCGCCGTGCGGTGGTGGCCAACCCGGAGCTGCTGCCCGATGCCATCGAAGAGAGCCTGCGCTTCAATACCTCGGCGCAACGCTTCCGTCGCCGCCTGATGAAAGATGTGGAGCTGCACGGCCAGACCATGCGCCAGGGCGACTTTGTCTGCCTGGCCTACGGCTCAGGCAACCGCGACGAGCGCCAGTACCCCAACCCCGATGTGTACGACATCACCCGCAAGCCGCGCGGCCACCTGGGCTTTGGCGGCGGCGTGCATGCCTGCCTGGGTACCGCCATCGCCCGCCTGGCGGTGAAGATCGCCTTCGACGAATTCCACAAGGTCGTGCCCGACTACCGTCGCGTGGCAGACCAGTTACCCTGGATGCCGTCGTCCACCTTCCGCAGCCCCCTTGTTTTGCAACTGCAGGTTCAGTAAGCCATGGCCCACATCACCTACATCGACGCCTCCGGGCAGTCCACCACCATCAACCTCAGCGACGGCTGGAGCCTGATGCAGGGTGCCACCGCCAACGGCATCGACGGCATCATCGGCGAATGCGGCGGCTCCTGCGCCTGCGCCACCTGCCACTGCTACGTGGACGAAGCCCGCCTGGGCGACCTGCCCGCGCCCTCGGAAGGCGAGCTCGACATGCTGGAAAACGTGGCCAGCGAACGCAAGCCCAACAGCCGTCTGGCCTGCCAGATCAAGGCCAGCGCCGCGCTGGAAGGCCTGGTCGTGCGCCTGCCCGAGACCCAGGAATGAGCACCGACGGCCACGTCGTCGTCATCGGCGCCGGACAGGCCGGCGTGCAGACGGCAGAGGCACTGCGCACGCTGGGCTTTGCCGGTGCCATCACGCTGCTGGGCAACGAGACCCACCCGCCGTACCACCGTCCGCCCCTGTCCAAGGCCTGGCTGGCGGGTGAGATGGATGCGGCCCAGCTGCTGATGCGCAGCCCCGAAGTGCTGGCGCGCAAGAACATCACCCTGCGTACCGGTGTGAGCGTTGCGGCCATTGACCGCGCCGAGCAGACCGTGTCTCTGGGGAATGGCGAAACACTGGCCTACACCGGCCTGGTGCTGGCCACCGGCTCCACGCCACGCCAGTTGAATCTGCCCGGTGCCGATGCCCAGGGCGTCTTCGCCCTTCGCTCGCGCGACGACGCCTCAGGCATCGCCAACCAGATGGCGCGCTGCGTGGAGCAACAGCTCGGCGTGGTGGTCATTGGCGGCGGCTTCATCGGTCTGGAAGTGGCCGCCACCGCGCGCAAAAAGGGGTTGTCCGTCACCGTGCTGGAGGCTGCGCCGCGCCTGCTGGGACGGGTGCTGGCGCCGGTGCTCTCCGACTGGTATGCCGCGCTGCACCGCAGCCACGGTGTGCATCTGGAACTGGGCGCGGCTGTCGCTGCGCTGGAGGTAAATGCAAACGGCGCGGTGAGCGGCGTGCGCCTTGCCGATGGCCGCGTGGTACCCGCAGGCCTGGTGGTGGTCGGCATAGGCGTGTCAGCCAATGACCAACTGGCTGCAGCAGCCGGCTTGGCGTGCGAGCGCGGCATCGTGGTGGATGCCTGCACGCGCACTGCGGACCCGCATATCGTGGCCGCCGGAGATTGCACCGCCCGCCGTCTGGCAGACGGCACCCTTCTGCGGTTGGAATCGGTGCAGAACGCCACCGAGCAGGGCAAATCGGCAGCGGCTGCGCTGATGGGTCAGGACCGCCCCTTCACCGCCACCCCCTGGTTCTGGAGTGACCAGTACGACAAGAAACTGCAGATGGCGGGCCTTTCCACGGGTGCAGATACCTGGGCCGTGCGCGGCGACATGGGGACCGACAGCCCCACGTCCAGTTTCACCGTGTTCCACTTCCGCGGCACCACGCTGCTGGCCGCCGACAGCGTCAATGCCGCCAAGGACCATCTGGCCGTGCGCAAGCTGCTGGATGCGGGCATATCGCCCACGCCCGCGCAGGCCGAGGACCCGGCGTTCAACCTGGCGAACCTGCTCAGCGTCTGAGCCGCACACATTCGCTTACAAATATCTGGTGCCTGCCAGGCCGGATAGGCCCCGGCTGCGCATGAAATAGCGTCTGGGGGTGGAATGCCCGCGACCGGTGCCAGGGGGGCATTGCGGACGCGGCTTGTTGCGCCCCTTCACCGCATGCCTTCCGAAGCCGTCCTGATCCACAACACCCCTTCTGCGCCCTTTGCGTGGGGTCAAACCAAAGTGCCCTGGCGCCTGCCAGAGTCACGGCTCGCCATCGCGGTTTTGCTGTCGCTGGTGTTGCACGGACTGCTGCTAACCCTGCAGTTGGATCTGGCCGGTCTGCAGTGGCCCGACGACCTGTTCCGTGAAGACCGCCGCGGCGTGGAGCCCGCCCTGTCCATCCGCCTGGAGCCGCTGCCTGCGCAGGTAGATGCAGGTTCCGCGGACGACGCGCAGACCTCACCCACACCGGCACCTGCTTCGGCAACTGCTACGTCACCGTCACCGGAGCCCGCAACTACGCGCGCACTGGCAACTGCTGACGCTCCCGCAGCTGCAGCAGCGCCCCTGCCCGCGACAAGCCCACCCGCAGAGGTCTTGCCTGCCACCGCGCCGCAGACCCCCGCCATCGCGCAGGTACTGCCGCCGGTCGAAGACAACACCCGTGCGCGCCAGGAAATCACCCGGCAGGAACGTGCACAGCAGGAGGCCGTTGAACAGCAACTGGCTGCACGGCAGGAGGCCGAACGCCAGGCCGCAGCAGCGCAAGAGGCGCAACAACAGGAAGCACAGCGCGCCGAGGCGGCACGCCAACTGCTGCTGCAACAGGAGGCTGCGCGCCTGCTTGCCATCCAGCAGGAAACTGCTCGGCGGGAAATCGCGCGTGCCGCCGCAGCTCAGGCATCTGCCGCGCAGGAGGCCGCACGTATTGCAACGGAGCAGGCCGAGGCGCGCCGCCAGGATGCGTTACGGCAAGAGCAAGCCCAACAGGAACAGGCGCGGCAGGACGCACTCAAGGCGGAGGCGGCTCGGCAGCAAGCGCTGCGCGCAGATGCGGAGCGGGTGGCTGCGACGCAGGCCGCTGCGCAAAGGCAGCTGGCCGCCCAGCAAGAAGCTGCACGCGTAGCGGCGGAGCAGGCAGCCGCTCAGGAGGCCGCACGCCAAGCCATGGCGCGGCAACAGGAACTGGCCCGACAGGAACAGGCTCGGCTTGAAGCCCAGCAGGCCGAAGCGCGGCGCCAGGATGCGTTACGGCAAGAACAAGCCCGACAAGAGCAGGCCAGGCAGGATGCACTCAAGGCGGAGGCCACGCGGCAGCAGGCGCTGCGCGCAGAGGCGGAGCGGGTAGCTACGGCACAAGCCGCAGCGCAGGCTGCAGCGCAAAGACAGCTTGCCGCACAGCAGGAAGCTGCACGTGTGGCTGCGGAGCAGGCGGCGGCCCAGGAGGCCGCTCAACGGGAGGCCGCGCGGCAGACTGAAATGCAACGCGCGGCTGCGGCACAGGCCGCTGCAGCACAAAGGCAACTGGCGCAGCAGGAGGCTGAGCGCAAGGCGGCGTTAGAGGCCGCAAGACAGCGCGAGCAACAGCAGGCGGCACGCCCGGTGGAAAAAGCGCCAGAGCTTCCCGCCGAGAAACCGCGCAGGCGCACGCTGATCGGGCGCCCAGACCAGGACGCGCGGCTGGCCGTGTTTGCGGAAAGCTGGAGCCAGCGGGTTCAGCAGAATGCGGACTTCGAGTTTCTGGATGCCGCCAAGAGCGGCGATTACACCAACCCCATCGTGACAGTGACGTTGCGCGCCGATGGCAGTGTAGACAGCGTGGTATTCCGGCGTGCCAGCGGCATTGCGGCCATCGATGACGCCATTCGCATCATCATCGCCTCGCTGGCGCCCTACAGCCGCATACCGGCCGAACTAGCGATGGACTACGACGTGGTGGAAGTCACGCGGCTGTGGACCTTCGGCAGCGGCTTGCGTCTGGCCAGGACAGGGCGCTAGCCCCTAGCCCGCCAGGGCGACGTAGACCTCTTGCACGTCGTCGTGCGCGTCGATGGCCGCCAGAAAGGCTTCCACTTCTTCCAGGGCCTCGGCGCTCAGGCTGGTCGGGTCGACCGGGTTCTTGGGTTTGTAGCCCAGTTTGGCCGACAGCACATTAAAGCCGTGTGCCGGCAGCGCGCGGCTGACCAGATCCAGGTCGGCGGGCGCGGTGATGAACAGGGTGTTGCCCTCTTCCTCGCCGGGCTCCAAGTCCTGCGCGCCAGCCTCAATGGCGGCGGTTTCTGCATCGGCTCCGGCGGCAGCGGGGGCGGCCTCGATGAAGCCCACGTGGTCAAAGTCCCAGGCAACCGAGCCGGAGGTGCCCAGCTGACCCTTGCGGAACAGCACGCGCATTTCGGGCGCGGTGCGTTTGACGTTGTCGGTCAGGCATTCCACCATGACGGCGACTTGGTGCGGCGCAAAGCCTTCGTAGATCACGCGCTCGTAATGGGTGGCATCGTCGCCCACGCCCGAGCCCTTTTTAAGGGCGCGTTCCAGCGTGTCCTTGGGCATGGAAACCTTGCGGGCCTGCTCCACCACCAGGCGCAGACGGGCGTTGGTGGCGGGGTCGGCACCATTGCGCGCGGCCACCGTGATTTCCTTGACCAGCTTGGTAAACATCTTGCCCTTGGCATTGGCAACCAGATCCTTGCCCTTTGCTTTCCACTGCGCGCCCATAGTGTGTATTCCTTGTTGTGCTGGCACCCCTTGGTGCCCGATTGAGTGTGGGGATGATAGTGGGGTTTATTTGCGGGGCTGCAGAAAGGTGACGGCAATCGCACCAGCCAGGCCCTGAAACAGGATGATGGACAGCACCGAGCCGCCCCAATGCCAGCCCTCAAAGGCCATGCCCGCGATCCAGGTGCCCGCTGCTCCGCCACTGTAGTAGCTGAGGTAGTAGATGCCGGTGGCCAGCGAGCGGCCCTCGGTCACGTTGTCGGCAATGTGGCTGATGGTGGCCGACTGGCATACGAACACGCCGGTGGAGCACACCGCCAGTCCCACGATCACCGCTGCCAGCGAGGGCACGAGCGTCAGCAACAGACCGGCTGCCGACAGGGACAGGCTGACCAGCACCGCCTTCAAAAAACCGTGGCGCGCGATATGGCGTGCCGCCAGGGGAGTGACCACCACGCCCACCAGGTACACGCCAAACACATTGGCCAGCCCGGCACTCGTCAGATTGAACGGTGCTTGCGTGAGGTACAGATTGACATAGGTAAAGGCGCCCACCAGTGAGAACAGCACGCAAAAGCCCAAGGCGCAGATCGCCAGAAAGCGCCGGTTGCTCAGATGCCGGCCCAGTGTCTGGAAAGCGCCGCGCACATTGCGGTTGGCTACAAAGTGACGCGAAGGCGGCAACAACCGCCACACGACCACGGCACCCACCAGGTTCATCACCGCCAGGGTGAAGAAGGCGCCGCGCCAGCCCAGCACATGGCCCGCATGCCCGGTGATGAAGCGCCCGCAAAAGCCACCCATGACGGTGCCGCCCACATAGGTGGAAGTCATGCGCGCCACACCGCCGTCATGGAACTCTTCGGACAGGTAGGCAATCAGCACCACCACGATGCCCGGCACCGCCAAGCCCTGCATGAAGCGCAGGACCGCAATGCCCGCCAGGCTGTGGGCCAGCGGAATCAGCGCGGTGGGAATGGTCAGCGCAAACAGGGAACTGCACAGGATGATGCGCCGGCCCAGCGCATCCGACAGCATGCCCATGAAGGGAGACACCAGCGCAATGGCCAGCACGGTGGCGCCGACGGTGGCACCGGCCTGTACCGGTGTGGCGGCAAAGTCCTGCATCACCAAAGGCAGCACTGCCTGCATGGAATAGACGTTCAGGAAAGCAAAGAAGCCAATGATCCAGACAATCGGGCGCGAAGCCAGCACACCATCGCCGCGCACCGCACGGCCCAGCTTGCGCAGCAGCCCTTGGGGTGCGGCGGCTGGCTTTTTGGGGGAAGGTAGTGGTTGGTCGGACATGGGTGAATGTGCCGCCGGGAGTCTACATCGGCAACAATGGCGCCCTGGTTTGCAATAGGGACATCATGGATCGTTTACTGTCGATGCGGGTATTTCAAAAGGTCATCGATGAAGGTGGCTTTGCTGCCGCCGCACGTGCGTTGGACATGTCACCGGCCGTGGTCACGCGGCTGGTGGCAGACCTGGAAGAGCACTTGAGCACCCGCCTTCTGCATCGGACCACGCGCAAGCTCTCGCTGAGCATGGCCGGTGAAATCTATCTGGAACGGGTTCGCGTCATCCTGCAGGACATTGACGAAGCTGACCGCATGGCCAATTGCCAGAACCACCAGCTCGCCGGCGTGTTGCGCATCCTCGCTCCACCTGTGCTGGCCACCCATGTGCTGGCGCCGTTGATCGCAGGGTTCCGCCAGCTGCATCCCAAGATCGTGCTCAACATCGAAGTGGCCTCCTACAAGGAGCCGCCCATTGAGGAATACGACATCACGCTTTTGCCCACCGACGACCAGTTCAACGGCGACGTGATCGCACGCAAGATCTCCAGCGCCGAGTCCATTCTGGTGGCTTCGCCCGCTTATCTGAAGCTGCGCGGCACACCCTTCAAGCCTGAAGAACTGACGCAACACGATGTATTGCGCTTGAAGATTCCGGGTCAACAGCAGCGCGTGTGGCGCCTGCTGGACTCGGACCATGACGACGCTCCCGTCGAAGTGGCGGTGGAACCGGTCCTCTGGGTGAACCACAGCGACACGGTGATGCGGGCTGCGCTGGACGGCGCGGGCATCACCTCGGTGGCGCTGGATCTGGTGGCACCCTATCTGATGCGCGGCGAACTGCTGCGCGTGCTGCGCCCCTGGATTGCCGGGCGGTTGCAGCTCTACGCAGCACTGCCGAGCCGGCAGTTCATGCCCGAGCGCACCCGCGTGTTTCTGGAATACCTGATCGAGCAGACGCGCATCCACGCGGATGGCGCGCTGCTCGCCTGCAACGCCTGCTGACCTAGACCGCTTCGGGCAGACCGCTGGCCAGTGAACGGCTGATGGCCAGCCCGATGCGGGTGGCTTCCAGTGCGTCTGACAGCGTCAGCGTCAGTGGCGTGATGCCGCGGCAGGCCGCGACAAAGGCCGCCATCTCTGCGGCAAACGCCGCCTCGAAGCGCTCGTAGAAGTCTTTCAGCACGGCATGGCGCACGCCATGCTGGTCGCTCTTCACCACGCGGTTGGCTGCTGCATGCTCGCCCACCAGCAGCTTGCCGGCCGTACCTATCACCTCGGTGCTGGTCTCATGCCCGTGCGCCATGGTGCGCGATGCATACAGCACGGCCTTGGCGCTGCCTTCGAACTCGACCACGGCAATGCCGTTGTCCACATCGCCGCAGTCGGCCAAGCCAGGGTGCAGCGCGATGGTGCCGGTGGCAAATGCGCGCAGGGCCTTGGGGCGGCCAAGCATCCAGCGCGCCAGGTCGATGTCGTGCACGCTGCAATCCATGAAGATGCCACCCGACGTGGGCGCGAACTTGACGAAGAAACCTTCGGGGTCATTCTGGTCACAGGTTTGCGAGCGCACCAGAAACGGCTTGCCGATCTCACCCGCGGCAACCGACTGGTAGGCCGCCAGGTAACTCGGATCAAAGCGGCGCACAAAGCCCACCATGGCCACCCGGTCCGGGTATTGCGCGGCAACTTGCAACACGCGCTCGCAGTCCGGCACGTTCAGGGCCAGGGGCTTTTCCACAAACACATGTTTGCCCGCCTTGAGCGCGGCAATGGTCTGGTCGGCATGCAGCGAGGTGGGCGTGACCAGCACCACCGCATCCACCGCCGGGTCGGCCAGCAGGCTGTCCAGGTCGGCGTAAACGTTGGCAATGCCCAGCTGGTTGGCGGCATAGGCACGCTCGGCTTCCACCGGGCTGCACGCCGCTACCAGTCGGCAGCCGGGAGTGTTGTGCGCCAGGGCAGCGGCGTGGCGCTGGCCGAGCCGGCCCAGCCCCACAATGCCGACCCGCAGCGCAACCTGCGGTGCGACTGCCACCATTTAGAACTGCACCGGCTGGCCGCTGTTGGCGCTATGCGTGGCCGCATCGGCCAGCTTCTGCGCAGCCACGCCGTCGGCTACCGTGGTACGGAAGGGGGCACCGCTTTGCAGGCACTCGAAGAAGTGTTCGATCTCCAGCTTGTAGGCCGCTGCGTAGCGCTGCAGGAAGAAGGCTTCGGGCTTGTCGGAGGTAATGCCCTTGGCATTCCACTGCACCACTTCGGTGGGCGTGTGGTTGCCACATTGCAGCAGGCCGGTGGAGCCCAGCACTTCAAAGCGCTGGTCGTAGCCGTAGGCGGCGCGGCGTGTGGTGTTGATCTGGCACAGGCGGCCCTTGCGGGTGCGGATGGTCACGGCGGTGCTGTCGTAGTCGCCGGCCGTCTTAATGGCCGGGTCGGTCAGCACCGACGCGGTGGCGCTCAGCCATTCGGCTTCGTCACCGTCGGCACACAGAATCCAGCGGAACACGTCCAGGTCGTGGATCAGCATGTCGCGGAAGATGCCGCCGGAGGCCTTGATGTATTCCACCGGAGGCGCGCCCGGATCGCGGCTGGTGATGACCAGCATTTCAGGAGTGCCGATCTCGCCGGCCAGCAGACGGCGGCTGGCGTCGTTGAAGGTGGGATCAAAGCGGCGCTGAAAGCCGATCATGCAGGACACGCCGGCTGCCTTGACGGCTTCACCGCAGGCAATAGCGCGGGGCACCGACAGGTCCACCGGCTTTTCGCAGAAGATGTGCTTGCCTGCAGCAGCGGCGCGCGTGATCAGGTCGCTATGGGTATCGGTGCTGGAGCAGATGGCCACCGCGTCCACGCTCTTGTCGGCCAGCACGGCTTCGATGGACGCCACCTCGGCACCCAGCTTCTGGGCCAGATCGGAGGCTGCGGCCGGAACCGGGTCGAACACGTACTTGAGCTTGACGCCACTGAGCGCAGCGAGGTTGGAGGCGTGGATGCGACCGATACGGCCGGCACCGAAAACGGCGACGTTTTTCATGGGGAAATCCTTGTGTCTCAGGTTTTTCAGGGGTTGTTTGAACGCGCCTTTGCATGGGCGACCCGGCGACTATAGAGGCAGTTTTGGGTTTTGAAAAGAAATTTCTAACAAATTTGTGTTTTGAATTTCATTTCAATTAAACTGCTGCCAAATGATCAAATTTGATCAAGAAAATGGCTGATGGCGGCCCCGGTTTTACCTACAGTTGCGCGCTGTTCCATCCACAACACACGGAGACACCGCCATGGCCCACACCCTTTCCTTTTCCATCAACCGCATCAGCGCGCCGCGCATTGCATTCAGTGAATTTGCCGCACTGACACGGCGCCTGGGCGTGCAGGCCATCGAAATCCGCAACGACCTGGCTGGCGTGGAACTGGTGGACGGCACACCGGGCAAGGACATTGGCGCCATTGCCAAGGCGCATGGCCTGGTGATCCGCTCCATCAACGCGCTGCAACGCTTCGAGCAGTTTGACGCGGCCCGCGCCGCGGAAGCGCGTGACCTGATTGCCTACGCCGTGGCCTGCGGCGCCCAGGCCCTGGTGCTGTGCCCTACCAACAGCCTGCGCGATGCGCGCAGTGCCGATCAGCGCCACGCCGACCTGGTGCATGCCCTCAAGCAACTCCAACCCCTGCTGCAGGACACCGGCCTGGTCGGCCTGATCGAGCCACTGGGCTTTGAAGAGTGCGCCGTGCGCCGCAAGTCGCAGGCCGTGCGCGCCATCCAGGAAGTGGGCGACAGCAGCACCTTCCGTCTGGTGCACGACACCTTCCACCACCATCTGGCCGGCGAAGACCTGTTCTTCCCCGCGTACACCGGACTGGTCCACATCTCCGGCGTGGAAGACACCAGCCTGGCTGCGTCGCAGATGCGTGACGGCCACCGCGTGCTGGTGGGCGCCGCCGACCGCCTGGGCAATGCCGCGCAGCTCCACACGCTGCTGCAGGCCGGTTACACCGGCTACGCATCGTTCGAGCCCTTTGCCGAAGAGATTGCCGCGGCCACCGACATCGAACAACGCCTGGCTGCCAGCATGGCCTATCTGCGCAGTGCAGTGGCCGCACAAGCGCAGCCTGCAGCCCAACCCGCCTGAGCGTCCCTTGCAGCCCACCCCACCCGTTCGCCGTAAAAGCACGCCGCGTCTGATCGACATTGCCACGGCAGCCGGGGTGGGGATTGCCACGGTCAATCGCGTGCTCAACGACAGCGGAAAGGCCTCTGCCAGCACCCGCGAGAAAGTCATACAGGCGGCGCGCCAGCTGGGCGCCCGGCGCGTGATGCCGGACGTGCACCGCGGCCTGACGCGCTTTGACTTTGTGTTTGCCCGCAGCCAGACGCCGTTCTTCGAGCGGCTACAGCTTGCCTTGCAGCGCCACATGCAGTTGCTGGACCGGCGCATCGTGGTGCACCGCCATGCTTTCGATCCGGCCGACGAAGCGCAGATTGCCACCTTCATCAAGAAGCCGCCGCACCGGCGCAATGGCCTGATCGTGGTGGTGCACGACACGCCGGTGCTGCGCGAGGCGGTGCAAAGCGTGGTGCGCCAAGGGGTTCCGGTGGTGACGCTGATGAGTGACCTGAGCGACGTTAGCAACCTGCATTACGCTGGCATCAACAATGTGCAGGCTGGGCGCAGCGCCGGCTATTTTCTGGGGCGGCTGGCGCCGCAGGCCGGGCGCGTGCTGGTGCTGACCAACGACCTGTCCTTCCGCGCGCACCGCGACCGCACCAACGGATTCATCGCGGCATTGCAGCAGCGCTTTGCGCACCTGGACTGTCTGCCGGTGGTGCAAACCCATGACGATGCGGACCAGACCTTTGCCGCCGTCGATGCGCAGATTCGCGCGGGCAGTGCGCTGCCCTTGTGCGGCATCTACAACAGCGGGGCCGGCTCACTGGGCATTGCAAAGGCCTTGCGCAACCGGGCGCAGCATGTGCTGTGGCTGGGCCATGAGCTCACCGACGAGCACCGCAGCTATCTGGTGGATGGCCGCATGGATCTGGTGATTGACCAGGACCCCGACGGCCAGATCCTCTCGGGCATGCAGTACCTGCTGCATGCCAACAAATGGACGGATGCCATGCCCGCCGCGCGGCCCACCGACTTTCGCCTGTACTGCGCCGAGAACATCACGCACCAGGCCTATCTGCCCCAGGGGCCGAGCGATGAACGCTAGCGCGCGCTCAGGTGGTGGGCTTGTAGGGCAGTTCCAGCGTGTAGGCCAGGGCGATGAACAGGCTTTGCGCCAGACCCATGGTGCTGCTAAGCGAGCGAAAGCCCAGGGTGGAGTTGTCCTGCACCACCAGCGTGACGTGGGCCAGTTTGGACAGCGGGCTCATGCGGCTGTCGGAGATGGCCACCAGCTTGGCGCCGCGCTCGGTGGCCGCTTTGGCCACGGTAATGGTTTCTTCTGCGTACGGCGAAAACGAGATGGCAATCATCACGTCGCCCTTGCGCACCGAGCGCATCTGGCCCTGGTGCATGCTGCCCAGCCCGGTGACCAAGCAGATGCGCTTTTCGGTGTGCTGCAGCGCGTAGTCCAGATAGGCCGCAATCGGAAAGGAGCGGCGCGATGCCGCCACCCAGATGCAGTCGCTCTCGGTGAGCAGGTCCACCGCCTTCTTGAAGGCGGTGGCGTCCAGATTGCTTTCAAGCTCGTGCATGCCCGCCACGCTGCCGGCCAGGAACTCCTTGGCAATGTCCACGCTGGAGAGGTTGCTGGAGCCCGACTCGATCAGGTCGCGGATGCGCGCCTTGTAGTTGCGGCTGGGTGCCAACTGGCGCGAAAGGTTCTCCCGAAAGATCGCCTGCAATTCGCTGAAACCCGAGAAGCCGAAGTGCTTGGCAAAGCGCACCACCGCCGAGGGTTGCACACCGCACTGGCGCGCCATCTCCTGAATCCCCTCGATGCCGACGTGGTCGCGGTTCTTCTCGATATGCAGGGCAATCACCTTGAGCTGCTTGCTCAGCGATTCATATTCCGCCGATATGCGCTTGATGGTTTGGTCGGCTGTGGGGCCAGGTGTTTTCGCAGTTGCCATGGATTGCTTCGGAGATTCTTGTTAGCAGAAAAACTTTTCTTATATCTGCAAATTATGAAAAATTATTTGCACAAGGGCAAGCACCTTTTTGGAATGAACGCCACCCTCTCAATGGAAGACATAGTATGCACTCCCCGGACACCGATTCCATCCTGATCGTAGGCGCCGGGCACTGCGGCGGCCGCACGGCACAGGCATTGCGCGCCTTTGGCTGGACCGGCGGCATCGACCTGGTGGGCGATGAAGAGAGCCCGCCCTACGAACGCCCCGCCTTGTCCAAGGACGCTCTGACCGGCGCCAAGGCACTGGCCGAGTTGGACCTGATGGCGCCCGACGCGCTGCAGGCACTGGCCCTGCGCCGCCACACCGCGCGGGTGACTGCGGTGGATGCGGCAGCCCGGACTGCGCAACTCTCCAACGGCAGCACGCTGCACTACAGCGCCCTGCTGTTTGCCAATGGCGGCAGCCCGCGTGCCCTGGCAATTCCGGGTGCCGACCTGCCCCAGGTGCTGACTCTGCGCACCAAGGCCGATGCACTGCGCCTGGCGCCCTGGCTGCAGGCGGGCAAACGGTTGGTGGTCATTGGTGGCGGCTTCATCGGATTGGAGGTGGCCAGCTCCGCCCGCAAGCTGGGCTGCAGCGTCAGCCTGGTCGAGGGTGCGCCCCAGCTCATGGGCCGTGCCGTGCCCGCCCTGCTGGCCGAGCGCGCACAGGCGCTGCACCGCTCCCGCGGTGTGGACCTGCATATCGGCGTGAGTCCGCTGGCCATCGCGCCGGTGGCAGCGGGCGTGCAAGTGGCGCTGTCCGACGGCAGCACGCTGCAGGCGGATGCCGTGGTGGTGGGCATTGGCATCGTCCCTGGCACCGCAGTGGCACAAGCCGCCGGTGTGGCGGTAGCGCGCGGCATTCTGGTGGACCGGCAACTGCGCACCAATGTGCCCCACATCTATGCCGCAGGCGACGTGGCCGAATTCCCCAGCCACGTGTCGGGCACGCTGCTGCGCCAGGAGACCTGGCAGAACGCCGAGTCCCAGGCGCAGGTGGTGGCCCACAACCTGATGGGCGGCCAGGTGGACTTTGCCGCGAGCTCCTGGTTCTGGTCCGACCAATACGACCACCAGTTGCAGGTCTGCGGCGAACCCGCAGCCGGCGTGCAGACCACGGTGCGCGAACAGGAAGACGGTGACGTGCTGGTCTTCTACACCGATGCCCACGACAAGATCGTGGGTGCCAGCGGCTGGGGCCTGACCGCGCGCATTGCCAAAGACCTCAAAATAGCCCGCACCCTGGTAGAGCGGGGCGTGAGCGCCAGCCCCTCGGTATTGGCCGACCCCGCCACCAAACTCAAATCCCTGCTGAAGTGAGTCCCCATGCCGCTGACCCCTGCCGCCACTGAAACTCTGCACGCCATCACATCGGCTCTGAGCGCGCTGGCCGATGCCGGGCAGGCCCAGGGCATGAAGGCCTACATGCTCAACCAGTTCGCGTTTCTAGGCATTCGCGCGCCGGTGCGGCGGGACGCGCTCAAGGCCTTGCTGAAGCAGCCCTTCACGCAAGCCGAACTGCTGGCACTGGCGGAAGCGCTCTGGGCCATGCCGCAACGGGAATTCCACTACACCGCTGTAGACCTGCTGGCGAAGCAGCATGCGCGTCTGGACCCCAAGGCACTGCCGCGCCTGATCAAGCTGGTGCAGCACAACGCCTGGTGGGACACGGTGGACGGCCTGGCAGGTGTGGTGGGTGATGTCCTGCTCAGGGCCCGCACCAGTGACGCCCACATACAACGCCATGCCGATGCCTGGCTGCTGCACAAGAACCTGTGGGTGCGCCGCGTCGCCCTGCTGCACCAGCTGGGCTGGCGCGAGCAGACCGATGCCGAGCGCCTGTTCCGCTACGCGCTGGCCCTGGGCGGCGAGAAGGAATTCTTCATCCGCAAGGCCATAGGCTGGGCCCTGCGCGACTACGCCCGCACCGACCCGGTGGCTGTCACGCACTTCCTGGACCAACACGCGCAGCAGCTGTCCAACCTGACGGTGCGCGAGGCCGGCAAGCATCTGCGGCGCGCAGACGGACACGCCGCATGAGCGCGCAGCCCAACATCCGCGCGCTGCCGATTGGCATCAACCTCGACGGCGTGTTGGTGCACGACGGGCTGGGCATGCCCGATGCCGCCACGCGCATGGCCTGGGTGCAGCAGAGCGGCGCGTTCGACTACATCGAGAAGAACATGGACCCCAGCGAAAACTTCCAGCCCTACCTGGATGGGGTGCAGCGGTACGGCGTGCCGATTGGCGTGTTCGGCGGCATCTTCTGCGCCGGGCAGGACGAGCACCGCATGCGCTGGGGCTTGCGCATGGCGGGCCAGCTGGGCGCGCGCATTTTCAACATGCAGCTGTTTGCGCGCCACGCCGACGCACGCCCCATCACCGACCGCGAGGTAGCCGACTTCTTTCTGGAAGCCCTGGAGCACGGCCAGCCAAGCCATTGCCAGCCCAGCCTGGAAGTGCATGTGGACATGTGGAGCGAGCGCTTTCACCGCGTCGAGGCGGTGGCCAACTTGCTGGCGCAAAGCCATGTGCAGCTGGCGCTGACGCTGGACCACTCGCACCTGGTTTTCAAGATCGACAACCCGCACGAACTGGCGCTGAGTGACGTGGATGCGGGCACGGACGGTGGGCGCAGCTACCTGGCGCCGCGCCAGCCCCGCACCTTGTACACACAGTGGCTGCAGCAAGGCTGGGTGGTGCATGCGCACACGCGTAGCGTGGCCACCGGCATTGCGCACAACCCGCGCACATGGCGCACGCCCACGCTGCCGGGCCGGGCCATCCAGTACCCACTGCTGCAACCGGCACCGGAGCTGCTGTATTGCGCGTGGGATGCAGACGCCCTGCACGACTGGAAGACCGCCGTGCAAGACCTGCTGGCCCATATGCACGCGCATCCGAGGCACGCGCCGCAGCAGATCAGCTGCGAGTTCATCCCGTTTGCCGACTATGGCGGTGGCGCACGCTACTCCATCTGGGACAACAACCTGGCCTGTGCGCAGTGGCTGCGTGGGGAGTGGGCCAAGCTGATTGGGTAGTATGGGTACCAACCCATTCACTTCCCGCCGATGAAGCATTACCGCCAGTGGAGCGCAGCGTTCGCTTCCTATTTCACCATCCTGGGCCTGTGGACGGCCTTTGGACCGGGCGCGCTCATGGAGGCGGACCCCAAGGCCGCGCCGTTGGCGCTGGCTGTCATCACGCTGGTCTATTTTGTGGCCACGCCATTCGTCAAGGCGCTGTGGAACTGGCTGGGCTTTGCCCGAACCATTGTGCTCATGGGTGCGGGCGTGTCATTGAGCCTGTGCACCGCCAGCGTGGCGCCGCAGTGGCTGGCGTGGTGCGTGCCGGTGGCATTCTTCTTTGGCTCGGCCAGCTACACGCTGTGCGAAACCAAGATGCTGGAGGACCTAGCGCACGCGGGCCAGGGGCATGCCTTTGGGCGGGCGCGCAAATGGGGTTCGTTTGGTTTTCTGGCAGCAGCGTCTTTGGGTGGCGCGGCGTTCTCGGTAGGCGGGGTGGGGCGCTCGTTTTCCATTGCCCTGGGGCTGTGCAGCGCGGTGTATTTTTTCTGCTGCGTGGCCTTGGCGCGCGCCAGCCGTGATAGCGCGCCGGACCACACGCTGGAGGCGCCACACACCGCTCCCGCTGCCGCGGCGCCAACCGCTCCGGCACGCGAACCCGACCCCAAAGGCTACGGCACGGCCACCTTGCGCCGCCGCGTCATAGGCTCTGCGGCGGTGTCAGTCATGCGCCTGGCCGAGGCTGTGGCCACCACCTGGTTTGGCGCCTACTGGCTTGCCACCGGGCACAGCCCATTGCAGACCGGCCTGCTGTGTGCGCTGCCGGTGGCGGCCGAGTTTCTGGCCATGTGGAAGGGCGGCGCACTGCTGGCGCGTTACAGCGCCCCGGCCATGATGCTGTTTTGCTGCGGCATATCGGCGCTGCGCTGGCTGGCCACGCCGATGTGTTCTGCGCTGTGGTGTGCAGTGCCCCTGCAATCGGTGCATGCGTTTACCTTTGGCTTCTTTTACCCGGCGTCGCTGATCTGGCTCAAGCAGGCGTTTGGCGACAGCTTCTTCCAGATCCGCTACGCCACCGAATCCGGTGCCCGCGCCCTGACCGCAGCTGTGAGCTATGCGGCGGCGAGCTGGCTGCTGGCGGCCTTGGGCTATGGCGCCATCTTTGCCATCAGCAGCGCACTGGCGGCGCTGACGGGCCTGTGGTGGTGGAGGGTGTTGCGCGGTTGAGGCATCCCAAAAGGCATATGCACCCATAGCTTTTTTCACCTTGTCAGGCACTGCGGCCTGGGTCTATTCTTCGCCCTTCAACTAGAACGAAGGGGACCTATGAAGACCATCAAGGGACCGGCCATTTTTCTGGCCCAGTTTGCCGGTGACACGGCTCCGTTCAATTCCCTACCCGCCATCGCGCGCTGGGTCTCCGGCCTGGGTTACAAGGGCGTGCAGATACCCAGCTGGGATGCGCGCCTGTTTGACCTGAAAAAGGCCGCAGAGAGCAAGACCTACTGCGAAGAAGTCAAAGGTACGCTGGCAGAACACGGGCTGGAGATCACCGAGCTTTCCACCCACTTGCAGGGGCAGCTGGTAGCAGTGCATCCGGCGTATGACACCGGCTTTGACGGTTTTGCCGCACCCGAGGTGCGCGGCAACCCAGCCTTGCGCCAGCAGTGGGCGGTAGAGCAGATGATGCTGGCCGCGCAGGCCTCGGCCAACCTGGGGCTGGTGGCGCATGTGACCTTTTCGGGCGCGCTGGCCTGGCCGTATCTGTACTCGTGGCCGCCGCGCCCGGCCGGGCTGATCGAGTCGGCGTTTGACGAACTGGCCAAGCGCTGGCGTCCGATCCTGGATGCGTTTGACCATGCGGGTGTGGACGTCTGCTACGAGGTGCACCCCGGCGAAGACCTGCACGACGGCGTGAGCTACGAGATGTTTCTGGACCGGGTGCAAGGCCACAAGCGTGCCTGCCTGCTGTACGACCCCAGCCACTTTGTGCTGCAGCAGCTCAACTACCTGGACTACATCGACTACTACCACGACCGCATCAAGATCTTCCACGTCAAGGATGCCGAGTTCAACCCCACCGGCAAGCAGGGCGTTTATGGCGGCTACCAGCCCTGGCTGCAGCGGGCCGGGCGCTTCCGTTCGCTGGGCGACGGACAGGTGGACTTTACGGGCATCTTCTCCAAGCTGGCGCAATACGACTACCCCGGCTGGGCCGTGCTGGAGTGGGAGTGCTGCATTAAGCACCCCGAAGACGGCGCACGCGAGGGCGCCGCCTTTATCCGCGACCACATCATCCGCGTGGCCGAACGCGCCTTTGATGACTTTGCCGGTGGCAATGTGGACACCGCGGCCAACAAGAAGATGCTGGGCATTGCCTGAAGGAGAAGCGCATGGCGATTGAAGCAGGCAAGGCTGCGGGCGCACCGCGGCGCATACGGCTGGGCATGGTGGGCGGCGGGCAGGGCGCATTCATAGGCGGCGTGCACCGCATGGCCGCGCGCCTGGATGATGGCTACACCCTGGTGGCCGGTGCGCTCTCGTCCGACCCGCACCGCGCACTGAGCAGCGCAGCCGAGCTGCACATCTCGCCCGAGCGCGCCTATACCGACTACCAGGCCATGGCGCGCGCCGAGAGCCAGCGCGAGGATGGCATCGACGTGGTGGCCATCGTCACACCCAACCACCTGCACGCACCGATCGCCAGCGCCTTTCTGGACGCGGGCATCCATGTGATCTGTGACAAGCCGCTGACCTCCACACTGGCCGATGCAGAAGCGCTGGTGGCCAAGGTGCGCGCCAGCGGCTGCCTGTTTGCGCTGACGCACAACTACAGCGGCTACCCCATGGTGCGCCAGGCGCGCGCGATGGTAGAGGCGGGCTTGCTGGGCGATATCCGCGTGGTACAGGCCGAGTACCCGCAGGACTGGCTCAGCACCGACCTGGAAGCCACCGGCCAGAAGCAGGCCGCCTGGCGCGTGGACCCGCAGCAGGCCGGTGCCGGTGGTTCACTGGGCGACATCGGCAGCCATGCCGAACACCTGGCACGTTACATCAGCGGGCTGCAGCTCAGCGCCGTGTGCGCGGACCTCAGCACCTTTGTGCCGGGGCGGCTGCTGGATGACAACGCCCATGTGATGCTGCGCTATGCCAACGGCGCACGCGGCATGCTGTGGTCCAGCCAGGTGGCGCCGGGCAACGAGAACAACCTGAAGGTACGCATCTACGGCAGCAAGGCCGGCCTGGAGTTCCACCAGGAGAACCCCAACCAGCTCTGGTTCACCCCGCTGGGCGAGGCCCCGCGCCTGCTCACGCGCGCAGGCGCCGCTGCCGGCCCCGCCGCAGCCCACGCCAGCCGCATACCGGCCGGCCACCCCGAAGGCTATCTGGAAGGCTTTGCCCAGCTCTACCGCGACGTGGCCGAACAACTCCACGCCCGCTGGCAAGGCCGCCCCGCCGACCCACTGGCCTGCACCGTGCCCACAGTGGAAGACGGACTGCGCGGCATGCAGTTCATTGCGGCGGTGGTGGAGTCGAGTCGGGGGGATGGGAAGTGGGTGGAGGTGGGGGGTAATTAGTAACGCGTGGTCGATGCGGATTGAGGGGCTGATACAACAGGACTACAGACGTATTTGAGCCGTTCCGGGCCCGCTCGAATTTCTTGCCCCTCTGTCGCTAACCACGGCGACGAAGTCATGTCCGTCAATCGCGTTCCGTTCTGTGTGGGGCGACTGGAGGCCACTCGGCTTGCCGTCACGCAGATGACGGACGTTGAGCATGTCCTGGAACTGAGGCGCAGGCATGGACTGAACGATTGAGTGGCAAATTGTCTGGAAGTGGATTGAGGTAAATGTCTGGGTTGGGCCAGGTGCAGTCTTTGGCGAATGACCGCTTCCATGCATGGCGTTCTACGATCCAATTGACGGTTGAAGCGGGTGTCATAGGTAAACTGGTTCTTCGGATTCAGCCGATTAAATATGTTAGCCAAAATGACCACTATTCCAGCCCGAGACTTCTCCCTTGCCGTTTCAATGTCTGACTTTGTTGTCTGGCTCGGCGATGGAGATAACGATTTCTCTGAGAACGAAGCACTCAGAGCGGTACTAAAAGGCCTGGGTATTACGGTAGATCTACGCGTCCTGCACGCTACGTATTTTCATAGCACGCTAGTCGGAAACGGTGATGTCTATGTTTACCGGTCCGATAAGAACAGCAAGAACGTTTTCGCAATTGACTTGTATCGTGATCTAACCGACCAAATGGACATTGTTTCTTTTGCTGTTGGCTGCGATGAACATTGCCTATCGGTCGTTCGAAGCAACCTGCGCAAATTCTT
The DNA here is from genome assembly GCF_038784515.1 of Rhodoferax sp. GW822-FHT02A01. Lineage (NCBI taxonomy): Bacteria > Pseudomonadati > Pseudomonadota > Betaproteobacteria > Burkholderiales > Comamonadaceae > Rhodoferax > Rhodoferax sp. GW822-FHT02A01. Next base: position 1,645,433 of record NZ_CP152376.1, on the reverse strand, counting down.
TGACGAGGCATCCTGCCAAGTGCATTACGAAGAGGCAAGCTATTCGTCTCGACTTCGCCACATGATCGACCCGACAACTTATCCCGTCATCATTGAAGAATCAGGCTATGTGCAACAGATGCACGACCTCCATGTATAGGCTTTGGGCTCAACTGGGCCAGGTGCCGCCATTGGCCAATGACGACTTTGGGGAAGTGAATTTGACGTTTCCACCTGGTGCACTCTGCCGAGTCGAAAATTCAGCTTGAGGCTGCAAGCGGCCGTTGGTATATCGCAATAAATGACGTCCATCGAGCAACGGAACCTCACCTCCGGGTCCTAGGGCGATGACGCTGACAGGCATCTGATTCAAGGTCAACTCTGCTGCACGTACGCTGCCAGCACTCAAGTTGCACTTTGTCCCTAGTCACTCAAGCCCAACCATTCTGCAGGCAGCACTTCTTGTACTTCTTCCCGCTACCACAGGCGCATGGCGAATTTCGGCCCACCTTGAACTTGCGCGCGTCGCGGGCAAACTCGTGCAAAGCGTTGCGCCAATCTCGGCCATCGCCCATCTGCGCGGTGAGCTTGTCCATATCGTCAGATTGTTCCCAAGGCGAAACTTTAGCTATCGCTGTATGAATTTGACCGTCTGGTCCAATTGATACGCCGAACCAACGCATCGCCCGCAACAAATACTTTCGTGCCTCGCAGTGGGCTTGCAAGTGCGCCATCGCATCGTCGTCGTGCACGGCGTTGAAGTGCAGTGTTACCCCTGCTTGCCCCTCTCCAAAGTGAAAGGTGACATCGTGACGTCGCCCATCTGAACGCCCCTTCCTCACTAGCGCTTCATACGCCTGGTTAAATCCTCTCACGGCATCTTCGCCTAGGGAGAGCAGCAGCAGGCAGAACTCAATCGCCTCGGGTATTGCTTGCTCTTCGAGTTGGGCAACTACCGACTCGAAAGGAGTTCCCTTGAACTTGGTCAGGATTCCAGGTGGGTCGCGGTCGCCGGCATGCCCTTCGCGCCGGACCAGCAGAGCCGCATCCATGTCCATGGTGAACGAATCGTCCAGCATCGCCATGTTCACGTCGCCTAGAGGGCCCATGTTCGTTCTTAAGTGGATAGCCAGCGAAGTGAGTTCATGGTTCACCAGAAGCCTCTCTCCGACGGCCACACGCATCCGCAAGTAGTGCAGGAATCGAAGTGGGCTGAACAGGAATTCGGTGAGCACGTCGAGCAGGAAGACATCCATCACCAGCGGTGCCATGATGACGTCGGTGCTCTGCGGGTTCAAATACTGCCGAGCCTGATGGGCAAGAGCCGGGTAATTCTCGGCGACCACGCTCAACGTGAAGACCTCTTTGATGGCGGCCGGGACGGCAATCTCTTTGCCCTGCGCATCCTCAAGGCGGCATGCTCCCGCCACCAAGAAGTTGGCGCATTCCCAGCCCTGGTCACATGCATCCTGAATCGCAGCCGCGAAGTCCTTCTGAAGCTGGCCATCATTCCCCTTGCGAGCCTCCAGAGTCAGCTTCTTCGCCTTGGCTTGAACCACAACGACGCGATCGCCAAACGTGACCAAGACATCGGCCTCGCCCACGACCTGTTTTCCCTTGAGGAAATTCACGTTCGTATAGACGTTCCCACTTCCGAAGACCAGTGCCAAGCGCCGCGCCGCAAAGTTCTCAGTGAACGCTCCACGGTGCGCATTCGCCGTCGGCCTATAGACCTTGTCAGCAAACATCCAGTAGAACGGCGATTCATACAACGCCTCGCACAGCAAAGGAGAGTTGATAAGCAAGACGCTTTCGTCGCCAGTAGAAATTAGCGGGGTCGCCGCAATCTCGTTGAAATCCCCCACGCCCTTGAAGCCTGCGTTCCGACCGGCCAGTGTGAATGCCTGGAAAAAAGCTCGAACGACGTCTAGCGCCACGCCACTGCGATGCGCAACCTCCCCTGCCCGGAACTCGAACACGGAAAGCCAGGTCTCTGGCTGTATTCCCGATTCCGCCGCCGTGTTGTAGAGGTCAGCGCCTCGAGCGCTGGTCTCATCGCACATGCAGCGCGCAATTTGCCGCGCCTGATTGGAAGTGAATCCCTTGTTTGCGACCAGCCACGCATCGTCGTGCCCGTACTTTTCCGGCACTAAATCGCGATACTGGAATTGATGCGCGCCTTCAGTGCCGTAAAAGATGGCCTCCCGCAGGGACGCCCCTTCAGCGAGGTCTTCAACCGTCTCGCTCGCGAATGCCTCGGAAAATGCTGCCGCTGCTGGTGCCCAGATGGCTTCGTGGAATTCCTTCAACAGCGAATCGGTGCGGGAGACATAGCTCGCCAAGTCGGCTGCCGACGGAATCGTAAAGTCCAACGAGTTTTGGCACATCAAGCCCAGTACGGTTGTCAGTTCAGTCCGCAGTAGATGCTCTGGTTGATGAAACTTCTGGAGGTCCTTGGCCTTCAACTCGTTCAGATAAACGACGAGGTTGTCGCGCACGCAGATGGCCGCGACTGCGTGCACGTAGCCCGGTGACGCGGTAAGTGCCTTTAGGTCGGCAAAGACCTCTGGCTCACTTCGAGTTGCTTTAGGTTCCACTGTGTGAAGACTCCGGAAAGACTGCCCTTTGGAGGGAACCAGGCCGTTTCAGGCGACTGTTCTTTGCTCCAGTGAGCAGTTGAACCATAGCCGAAGTCCGGCTAACGGTGTTGGATACGTGAGAGCCCCCGTTCCACCAGGCCCCCGCTGAAATCAATCGCTAGGTGAAGCGGCGAACTACTGCTTCCGCTGCATTTCGGTCGCCCACCGGCCCTAAGCGGCCCCTCGCTTTTCACGTCTGCTATTGGGTGGTGGATTCAACTTGGCGGAATTCCGCTTAGGGTCGCTTGCTGCTATCGCTTGGGGCCAGTTAAGGATAGTCGCTAACGACTGGTTTCCGCAACAGGCAGCGCCACACTCAATCCTTCAGGTGCAATCCCAGAGCATCCAACTTCTTTGCGTACGAGTCTCTCCGTTTTGCCGCCTTCGCAGCTGCATCCGTGGCGGCTTGGATGGCCTTGGGCCCTTTTTGCGCAGCAGCTTTGATCAATCCGAACTTGTGATCAGCATCTGCCTCCGCCCGCTTGAAAGTGGCGATGATTTCGGCATGGGCATCGGATGGGTTCACGGGCACCCTTAGAGCTTGACGTTGGTGCGAAGCAAAGCGGTTCTCAATTCGCGCGTGGCAGGTTTTGAAACATCCACCTTTTGCACAGCCAGGTCGAACGATGAGCCTGGCCTGATGCTGGTTGGCACAATCTTCTTTGCGGGATTTGCAGTGGGGTACGTGCCCTGACCCGGCCCCGGACACATGCGAACGGAAAACCCGAATTCTTCGAGTACGCCTTTTGCATACAACTCCGCCAGTTGCTGAAACGTCACGAAGGTGGAGCGTTTGACTTCTTTGAGCCCTGGCTCACGGATGTCACGAACGATCTCGAATTTGCCCAGCGTATCCCGCTGCGTATCGGTAAACGGATGCAGCAAAAAAGTCTGACGAACCCCATTCTGTTTGGACACCCGCGTGTGCTCGACGGCGATATCAGTTAATAGCATGTTGTTTTCCTTTTGATTCCATAAGCCACAGCGGGTTCAACCACTTTGGCCGCCCTGCCGATCCGTTGGTCTCTACACCGTACCCAAGGTGGAAGACGGACGTGGATCATGTGCGAATTGAAGGAACTATCAACCATTACAAGGGTTAGCCAATACGATCCGATTGCGTCCTAGAGTTTTGGCGTCATACAACGCAGTGTCAGCGCGTATCAACGTCTTCTCAATGGCCTCTCCGTTGCAATATTGGGTTAACCCGATAGATACAGTCATTTTCAGGTGACTGTCACTCACGGGAATCTCAATTTCCGCCACTTTCGCACGAACTCTTTCGAGGCAAACTTTGCCAACCGATACCTCGGTTTCTGGGAGCAGGACTATAAATTCCTCACCTCCCCAGCGCGCCAGCGTGTCATTGGTACGAATATTATTTTGCACCACAGTAGTAAACATCTGTAGGGCTTGATCTCCTACCTGATGTCCGTATTCGTCATTGATTCGCTTGAAATAGTCGATGTCTAGTATGGCTAAAAGTAGGGGCGAGGAAGAACGTTGTGTGCGCTGCACTTCATCATGCATTTTTTCCAGCATGAAGCGACGATTGGCAGTCCCAGTTAGTTCGTCGCGAGTAGCAATTTGTTGTATCTTGTCAAACGCCGCCGCAATTTGATTCTTCTGGTTACGCATATAGGCGCTCATTTGCTGCAGTCGCCAAGTTAAAAAAGTAGTGGCTGACAATACCAGGAACACCATGAAAAGATAGGCGACAAATAGTCCGACGGGTTCATCTGTGTTCAAGTGCCGCAATGCATATATCGTTGCACCACTAAACAGAACAATGCCATATAAGGCAACCAAGCCTACTTGACGCATGGACAAGCCAAACATGCCAAACATAAGCACTACAGATAGGATGGGTAACGCCACTCCACGGCCATGGCCCGTAATGATGAAAGCCGCTGCATTACACGCTATGGCATAGAGCATTTGAATAAAGGCCAGCGAAGGATCTTCCATGCGCAAAGATATGCCACTGCGAATCAGTGCATAGATCACTACGAGTCCGAGGCTGGAGGCCATAGCCCACGTGTCTATGTCGCCCATTCCCTCGATTCCTACCAAGCGCATGAAATAGACCACGCCAATGCAAGCCAGCATCAGTACCGCAGCTAGTAGGAACTGGCTGGTTCGTATGCGCATGGGTTTTTGATTGCCCAATAAATATCCAAGTCCCCGGCAGATCAGTACATCAAGAACCGAAACGTACTTATTTTTAGTGGCTTTCACAGCGAGTCTCCGTTATTGGAGAATATTACTGCGGATAGATTTCGTTTGGCATCATTTGCGAGTAGGTTCAACGACTTTGACTTGAATCTATGCATCGAGTCCACGATTCGCTTCTTGAGCTTCCTGCCCTGAGGGATGCCCTTTCGGGCCGGCTTCACGCCTAAGCGCCCACGCCGCAGACATAGGTATTCCAATTTTTGATTGCAATAAGTACTACATCTATGTAGCATTTGTTGCATGACTTCTTGGCTCTCACTCATCCTCAGTCTTCCCACCGAGAACGCGAATACCCGTATGCGGACCTGGCGTGCGCTCAAGGCCTCGGGCGCGGCCGTCCTTCGTGACGGTGTGTACCTGATGCCAGACCAGGTGGCCTGCCGCTCAGTCCTTGAACGCGTTGCCACCGAGGTTGCCGACTCAGGCGGAACGTCTTATGTCACGCGTATTGAGGAGCCGCCAGGTGCTGATTTCAAGGCGATGTTTGACCGCAGCGCTGAATTCGCGGCATTGCTGGAAGAAGTGCGGTCCACAGCGCTGGAGGTCAACGAAGAAAGCGCTTCCGAGCTGGCAAAGAGGGCGCGCAAGTTGCGCAAGGCATTCGCCGGTATCGTGGAGATTGACTTCTTTGTCTCAGAAGCCCAAAAGCAAACCGAGGCTGGCCTACAGGCTTTGGAATTGGCACTGGCGCGCATTCTTTCCCCGGACGAACCTCACCCGATCGAAGCCCAGATAGCGCGCCTGGATGCCAAGGCGTTCAAGGGCAAGACCTGGGCCACACGCCAACGCCCCTGGGTTGATCGCCTGGCAAGCGCCTGGTTGATTCGCAACTTCATAGACCCCAAGGCGAAGTTCATTTGGCTGGAGAGCCCCCAAAAATGCCCCAGGGATGCGGTCAGCTATGACTTTGACGGTGCGACCTTCAGCCACGTAGGAGCCAAGGTGACATTTGAGGTTCTGCTGGCCAGCTTTGGTTTGGAGACTCCATCATTGCAGCGCATGGGCCATCTGGTTCACTTTCTGGATGTCGGTGGACTGCAACCTCCCGAAGCCGCTGGTATCGAGAGCGTTCTGGCAGGGATGCGCGACTCCAAGGAAAGCGACGACCGTCTACTGCAAGCGGCCTGCGCGGTGTTTGATGGTTTGTTGCAGAGCTTCTCCAAAGGATAGATGCCATGGCAAGCCGTGAGATGACTTCCAATGCGCCTGGCGAATCGGTGCGCTATACGCTGTGGCAACTGGTGCTGTATTTCCTGAAGTTGGGGACCATGGGCTTTGGGGGCCCGGTGGCGCTGGTGGGTTATATGCGCCGCGACCTGGTGGAGCATCGTGGCTGGATAACCGAGGCAGACTACAAAGAGGGCCTGGCCTTGGCGCAATTGGCTCCCGGCCCCATGGCCGCCCAAACCGCCATCTACCTGGGCTATGTCCACTATCGCGTTGTGGGAGCCACCCTGGCCGGTCTTGCCTTCGTTCTGCCATCGTTCTTCATGGTTGTTGCACTGGGTTGGACTTATCGCCAATTTGGCGGACTCACCTGGATGCAGGCCGTGTTCTACGGCGTGGGCGCCGCAGTCATCGGCATCATCGCCATCAGTGCCCACAAACTGACCACCAAGAGCATTGGCAAGGACAAGTTGCTGTGGGCAATCTTTCTCATACTGGCCGTGGTCACTGTGGTCACGGAGTCTGAAATTGCCTGGCTGTTTCTGGCCGCAGGCGTCGTGACATGGCTTTGGCGCGCGCCGCCCAAACGGTTGGGCGGTGGTGGGCTGGCTGCAGTCCTGCCTGTCGACGTGGTTCACACCGGCAGCTTCATGGCGACACTGGACTGGACCTTGCTGACCCAGATCGGCGTGTTCTTTGCCAAGGCTGGCGCATTCGTGTTCGGGTCCGGACTGGCTATCGTTCCGTTTCTGTATGGCGGCGTTGTCACCGAGCACCATTGGCTCAATGAAAAGCAGTTTGTGGATGCCGTGGCGGTGGCCATGATCACGCCGGGGCCGGTGGTCATTACCGTGGGATTCATTGGCTATTTGATTGCTGGTTTCCCCGGAGCTTGCATGGCCGCGCTGGCTACCTTCTTGCCCTGCTATCTGTTCACCATCATTCCGGCACCGTACTTCAAGAAATACGGCAAACTTCCTGCCATCGTGGCCTTTGTGGACGGGGTAACCGCCGCAGCGGTAGGGGCCATCACGGGCTCCGTCATCGTCATTGCCAAGCGCAGCATTGTGGATGTACCCACTGCCGTCATGGCGTTGCTCACGATCGCCATTCTCTTGAAGTTCAAGAAGCTACAAGAGCCTGTGGTGGTTGTGAGTGCCGCACTCATCGGGCTCGTGCTGTATCCACTGACCCACTAGACCAAGGAGCATTCCATGCAATTCATTTCGGTAACCGAACTGGCCCGACAGTTGAAGGAGGGGAAGCCCATCAGGTTGCTGGACGTGCGACGAGGGCAGGCGCGCTTTGCATCAGGAGTGCAAATCAGCGGTGCCCAATGGAGGGATCCGGCGCTGTGGCTGGACTGGAAAGATGACATTGCACATGACGTCCCCATCGTGGTGTATTGCGCCCACGGCCACGAGATCAGCCAGGGATTGACGGCCACGCTGCAGGCCATGGGCGCAGATGCCTGTCACCTGGAAGGCGGCATCTTCGAGTGGCTGGCCCAAGGGCAAGCCGTCACGCCACTCCAATCGACGGGGGATGCACCGTGAAACGGACTAACCGTGAGTGCCCCCAAGCTTGGCCACGCAGGAAGTAGCGACATTTCGATGGATTCCTGCGATGGGCCGACAATCTGGCTATGAATAGAAATGTCCTTTATGCACTAGGTGCCGCCGGTCTGTTTGGGGCGAGCACACCATTTGCGAAGCTGCTCACGGGTGACATGCCTGCGGTTCTGCTGGCGGGTCTTCTTTACCTGGGGAGTGGGTTCGGGCTGACGGTAGTGCGGTTTGTCCGGGATGGGGGCTTCAAACCATCGGGCCTGCGAAGCAATGAGTGGCCATGGTTTCTGGGAGCGGTTTTCTTTGGGGGTATTCTGGGTCCCGTAGCTCTGATGCTCGGCCTGAAGTCCACCAGTGGGGCCACTGCGTCACTCCTCTTGAATCTGGAGGCGGTGTTGACGGCCGTCATTGCCTGGTTTGTATTCAAGGAAAACGCAGACAGACGCATTGTGCTGGGCATGCTGGCAATTGTGGCAGGCGGCATTGCATTGAGCTGGCAAGGAAATTCCGCTTCACAAGTGAGCCTTTCCGGTCCCGCACTGGTCGCTCTTGCATGTCTTTGCTGGGCCATCGACAACAATCTCACGCGCAAGGTTTCTGCGTCAGACGCTCTGTTCATCGCAGGCATCAAGGGGTTGATTGCCGGGGCGGTAAATACACTGCTTGCCCTTGCCATGAGTGCCACATTGCCTGACTTTTCCACGGTAAGTGCAACCATGGTGGTTGGCCTGCTGGGCTATGGCGTCAGCCTTGTACTGTTTGTGCTTGCGTTGCGTGGACTGGGAACAGCGCGAACGGGAGCGTATTTTTCGACCGCACCATTCATTGGCGCGGCAGTGGCTCTGATAGTCTTTGCGGAAGCCACGAGCGTTGCGTTCTGGATCGCAGCGGCGTTGATGGCCCTCGGGGTGTGGCTACACCTTACCGAGCACCACGCGCACGAGCATGTCCACCAGGAATTGGAGCATGAGCATGAGCACAGCCACGATGAACACCACCAACATACCCATGGGTTTGGATGGAGTGGTAGCGGCAAGCACAGCCACCTTCACAAGCACCTCGTCATGACGCACAGTCATCCGCATTACCCGGACATTCATCACCGGCACGGCCATTGAAGCGCCATATTGTTACAGCCATCAGAGGAACAAGAGGATGAGCAAGATCACAATTTATCACAATCCAGCCTGCGGTACGTCGCGCAACACGCTGGCTCTGATTCGCGACAGCGGCGTCGAACCCGAAGTCATTGAATACCTCAAGACGCCTCCGGGCAAAGCCAAATTGCAGGAACTGCTTAAGGCCATGGGCATTGGCGTGCGCGCATTGCTGCGTGAGAAAGGTACGCCCTATGCGGAGCTGTCCCTGGCGGATCCGAAGTGGACAGATGACGAACTGCTGGACTTCATGGTTGAGCATCCCATCCTGATGAATCGCCCGGTGGTCGTTACACCGCTTGGCACCAAGCTCTGCCGCCCCAGCGAAGCTGTGCTCGACATATTGCCCGAACCTCAGGTCTGAGCGTTCAACCAGGACCGCCAGCACAAGTTTGACGGGCCAGTCTTCTGTTGGCAAGGTTGAGAGGAAATCGTCTTGTCGGACGGGAATTCACCACGTTCCCATATCTGCCTTCTTTCATCGCAACTTGAAGATTTTGTGCGCATGGATATCTTCTGTAAGCGACAGTCGATCCATTCACCTGGATCTTTGAGAGGAGGTGTGACATGCTTGAAGACAGCCTTGCCTTTGCGATCGTCAAGGGGCGGTTTCCTCATGTTGGTCACATGCTTCAGGAGCATTGGGAGGATCCTGATTTCATGACCTACATGGAGGATTTGTTACGCCGGGACCGATTACGCAAAGGCTTTCCCAGCGAGGTGGACAGGGCACTCCAATCGCTGGTGATAGAGCACGATATAGAGTTTCCGAACTTCACCCGAGCAGATCACGATTTTTGATTGCTCCGGCGCTCTGCGGGTACCAGCGCTGATCACGTGACATGTCGGGACAAGGAATTGAAACGAGGGTCCTCGCTCTTTGGGTTGCGCCCTCTCTTCGCCGGTAGCGCTCCTGACCAGCGGAGGCTTGTTTAGGGAAACCGAACTACCGGCCCCTCCGCCTTGGCATTCGGTGGTACATACGCGGGAGCCGACGCACCTGTCGGCCCCAGTGACCGGGTGAATGCGTAGATAGCCTTGAGATCCGCGTCAGTCATGGCGCGGACGTTGAACCATGGCATGGGCGGGCGAGGTTCCATGGTGCGTGCGTGGCTTACCCATTGCTGCTCGCTCATACCCGCGAGAAGCAGTCTCAGGTTGGTGGCGTAGGTCGTGCCCCAGGGACCTTGCCAACCTAGCGCATCACCCGTGAGCCAGAGGCTTTCATCGACCTTGCCGTTGCTGGGTCCGTAGTTCGGTGTGTGGCAGTCATTGCAGCCCGCCACCCTGACCAGGTAATGGCCGCGCTCGACCCGACTGGCAGGCGGCTTGGGTGTTTGCGCTGTGGCAGCGAACACTGTGCCTGCAATGGTCAGGCCGAGGGCAATTCTGGAAATGTATTTCATGGTTAATTCCTTTCAGCTGCGGCGACCAGTGCCCGTATGGCCCATCGCCTGACTTTGCGTGCTTCGTCATCGTCGAGCCTCAGCACGTCCTTGAAAACAATCACGGCTTCCGGTCCCATGACCAGGGCCAGCGCGTGCTTGAGATGCTTCAACGCCGCAGGCGAGAAGCGATCACCCACAGGAGCCAACGCGGCTTCGATCAGCGGTGTGCGGCGGTTCTGGCGTGCGGGTAGCAGTGTGTCAATCTCACCGCGGGCACTGAGTTCCAGCGACTGCGCCAGCATCAGGCGCAATGAGGTCTCGTTGGCCACAGTCATGGCGTGCAGTGCATCGTCTATGCGTTCGAGCCGTGCGACCGGGTTCGTCGCAGAAGCCCCTGCCAGCACCTGCTGCGCATCCGGGGTGTCGACATCGATCAACGCCTCCAGGTTGAGCACTTCGACCTTGGGAAAGTAGCGATAGGCTGTTGCGCGCGAGACTTGGGCTCGTGCTGCCACTTCTTCCAGGGTAGGTCGCTCGCCGCTCGACATCAACTCGGCCGCGGCCTTCAACAGCGTCTGGCGCGTGCGCTGCTTTTGTTGATGGCGCAAGTCTTGTTCGGTCATGCTGCGACCGCCACTTGCGGTAGCTGCTGAAGAATGGCGGCCATATCGACCCAGACGTTTTCCCGGCTGATCTGGCCGTTCTCGGCGAATTCAATGACGTGCAGCAAGCGGAAACTCAGGGGGCGGTCGCCACCGTCGAGACCGAATGGCCGACCGGGTGCCTTTCCGCTCCACAAGGAATCGTCAACCATGAAACCGTCACCGTACAGACGGCGCAGCGATTTGACTTGACCGTGCGACAAGTCGGCAAACAGGGTTTCATAGAACGGCCGGGCGCCTTCGCGGCCGCGGCTGGGTCCCGTTGGCCAACCGACCACGTCGTGCTCGACCTCGGGTGTCAAAGTACGCAGAACGCCCGCGACGTCGTCGCGCGCCTCAAAGTCGAAATGTTCGTCGAGTCGGCGGTCCATTTCTTCAGGAGTGAGTAGCATGGTTATGCTTCCTTTCATGATTTGGGTTGCTTCATTTATGAGACAAAAATCTCATGAAGAGAATTCTAGCTCACCAAAAAAGACTTTGCAAATGCGTGCGGGAGGCTATCTGGCAGTGGGTCAGTGGTGCTAAGTGATGAAGCCCTTCATGCAAGGGAGTTCACCCTAACAACTGCCGTCTGCCATTTTTATAATTGCGATCTCCTTCCAACACACAGAGGTATTCGTCCCATGCGCCATTGATGCCGCCGTCTGCATGACGGCCAGTCTCCACCTACCCCCACCCGCAGGGGGAGTTCTTGGCATCTTTGGAACAACACATGACGAATCCCATCCTGGCGCTGGAAGGCGCCTCTTACGTGCTCCCGGACGGCACAACCCTTTTCTCCGATCTCAGCGCGCAGTTTGACCAACGGCATACGGGCCTAGTCGGACGCAACGGTGCGGGCAAGACCGTGCTGGCTCGCATCCTGGCCGGCCAGTTGCAACCCTCTGCGGGGCGCTGCGTGCGCATGGGCAGCGTGCACTATCTCGCCCAACAGGTGACGCCCGCAGTGGACTCCACCGTGGCGGGTATCGCGTGTCTGCAAGGCACGCTGGATGCACTGGAACGCATTGAGGCGGGTGGCACGGACCCGGTTGATTTTGATACGGTAAATGACCAATGGGACATCCGCCAGCGGTTCAAGCAGGAACTGGATCGCTATGGTCTGGCCCACCTCGAAGCATCCACGCCAGCCCATATGCTGAGCGGCGGCGAGTCCATGTGCGTTGGCTTGACAGGCGCCCTGTTGAGGGATGTCGACTACCTCATTCTGGACGAGCCGAGCAACCACCTGGACCGTCCCCATCGGCATGCATTGATCGAGCAGCTGCGGCGCTGGCCCAACGGACTGCTGGTCATCAGCCATGACCGGCAGTTGCTGGATTCCACGGATCGCATACTGGAGCTGTCTTCGCTGGGACTGCGGAGCTACGGCGGGAACTACACGTTTTACGCGCACTGCAAGACACAGGAACGCCAGAGTGCCGAACAGCAACTGGAGCGAAGGCGCCAGGAGCAAGGCATGCGCGATCAGCAGGAACGCCAGGAGCGGCGCATGGCCCGCGGCAATCGGCATGGGAAGGAAGCCAATCAGGCCAGGATTCTGCTGGACCGCCAGAAGGAGCGAAGCGAACACGCAACGGGCAAGCTGCGCCAGCAACATGCAGCGGCACGCGAGCAACTTAACCAGCGTGTGCGCGATGCGGCGCAGCAGGTGGAAGACGATGCACCCATCACCGTGCACTCCGTGCCGGTTGAGCAAGTGGCTCAGCGACGCGTGGTCGAACTGGACCAGGTGGTGTTGCCATTCGTGAGCGGGGCAACAAGGAGCATCAGCCTGGTCTTGACCGGACAACAGCGGGTAGGCGTTCTGGGCCGCAATGGCTGCGGCAAATCCACCTTGCTCAAACTGGTGGCTGGGATGCTCCAACCCGTGCGTGGCAGCTGCAAAGTATCGCCCGCTTGCATGTACCTCGACCAGCAGCTGGCCCATCTGGATCCGCAATGCAGCGTGCTGGAGCAGGCCCAGGCAGCCAACACGAATGCAAATGAGACCGACATGCGCATGCGGCTGGCGCAACTTGGTCTGGACGCCAAAAAGGTCATGACCCCCAGTGGCCTGCTCAGTGGCGGGGAGCGCCTGAAGGCTGCGCTGGCCTGTGTGCTCTACGCCAGCCCACCTCCGCAATTGCTGCTACTGGACGAACCCAGCAATCATCTCGACCTCTCCTCCTCCCAGGCGCTGGAGACCATGTTGCGCAGCTACCGCGGCGCCCTGGTGGTGGTGTCGCATGACGATGCGTTTCTGAATGCGCTGGGTCTTAGGGAGCGTTTGGCGGCGGGTGATTGGGGGTGGAGGATGGAGTTGTGGTGAATGCCATCAATTTCTCGAGCAACCGGTCCAACGCATTCTGATACTGCCGCATGGCCTGCACTCGCATGTGCCCATCAACGACGAAGGCAGTTGCCAGCCCACTACCTTGGACGGGTCGACCACGTGGTCGGGTCATGCCGCCAGCTGCTTCGATAACACGAGGACCGGGCAGGCATAGGGCCACGTGTCGAAGCTGAGGACTTTTTCGTAGCTCCCCCGGATCATCGCGTTGCAAAAGGCCCGGTGTAAAGCGGGTGCTTCGATGGCTGACACAAACACTCTCTCACCTGCGTCCACTGCCGGCTAGGCACCTGGTCTTCATACGCAGCCATCCAGTACCCCTCCTCCAGCGCGAGCGTGTCATCCGACAGCCGCACCAGCGTGCCATTGGCGAGTTCTGCTGTGCACAGCGGCAAGGAGCCCAGGATCACGCCGAGCCCGGCACGGGCTGCGGCCAGTGCGGCCACAAAGCTGTCGAAGCGCCAGCGCGGCACGGGCGGGGCGGCGTCGCCGGTGCGTTCGGCCCACTCCTGCCAACCCGGGCGCGGGCCGGAGACAGCGATGCGTGGCAGCTCCTGCCAATGCGTTGACTGGCGCAGCAGCTCGGGGGCGGCCAGCGGCGTCAGCACTTCCTGGTACAGCCGCGCGCTGGTCATGCCTGGCCAGCCGCCGTTGCCGTAGCGCACCTCGATGCTGGCGTTGGACTTCGCGAAATCCGGTTCGATGTTCATGGTGGTGAGCGACAGCTGGAAGTGTGCGCCATGGTCCAGCGTGGCCAGCCTGGGAGCAATCCACAGCTGGATGACCGATGCGCTGGCCGTGAGCACCAGCTTCTGCAACGGCTTTCCGAACAGCTCATCGGCGCTGCGGTCCAGGCTGCGCAAGGCGGCACTGACGTAGGGCAGCCAGGCCTCGCCCTCCACGGTGAGCGTCACGCCGCGCGCCTGGCGGGTGAACAGCCGGGCGCCCACGCGCCGCTCCAGGTTCTGGATGCGCTGGCTGACTGCCGCTTGCGTCAGCCCGAGTTCCAATGCCGCTGCGGTGAAGTTGCCGGTGCGGCCCGCGGCCTCGAATACGCGCACCCACTCCAGCGGGAGCTTGTCCATGCGTTCGTTGCTGTTTGCCATAACGGAAACCACTCCTCAGACACTGAATATATTGTTTGTCATTATGGATGGGAGCATGGACACTGCACCCCGCCGGGCCATGCCGGCCATGACGAGGATCAAGATGACGATGACAGCTCAGGTTTCGGAAGACGGCGGCGTATTGACGCTCACGGGCAGCAACGGCGCGGCGCGGCGGTTCCATGCCATCTGGTTGCGGGACAACGCCTGGGATGCAAAAACCCGCGCGCCCGGCAACGGCCAGCGCCTGATTGCCTTACGCGACATTCCCGCCGATACGCGCATTGCGTCGGCAGCCATTAGCGGCAATCGCCTGACCGTGCACTTCGCACCGGAAGGCAAGACGGTGGACTACGACCTCGGGTGGCTGCAGGCCCATGCCTACGACCGGCCCGCGCACCAAGCGCCGGGCTGGACGTCCGACACCATCACCACTTGGGACAGCAGCCTGATGGGCGCTGTGCCCGTGGGTGACATGCACACGGTGACGCACCAGCCCTCCGCATTGCGCGACTGGCTGGCCCAGGTGCGCCGCTATGGCTTTGGCAAGTTGACGGGTGGGCCGGTGGAGCCCGGTGCGTTGCTGAAGGTGGCGGCCTTGTTTGGCTATGTGCGCGAGACCAACTACGGCGTGTACTTCGAGGTGCGCACCGAGGTCAACCCCAACAACCTGGCCTACACCAGCCTGGGCTTGCAGGCGCACACCGACAACCCCTACCGCGACCCGGTACCCACGATGCAGATCCTGTACTGCCTGGAGAACTCGACCGAAGGCGGCGAGAACATGGTGGTCGATGGCTTTCGCGCAGCGCAGCGCCTCAAGGCAGAAAACCCGCACGGGTTCCAGCTGCTGACGCAGTACTGCGCGCGCTATGAATACGCAGGTGAGGCAGGCGTATGCCTGCGTTCGCGCCGCCCCATGATCGAGCTGGCCCCCGATGGCGAACTGCAGGCCATCCGCTTCAACAACCGGTCTACCGCCGCCATCACCGACGTGCCCTTCGAGCATATGGCCGACTACTACGCAGCCTACCGGCGCCTGGGCGAGATCATTGACGACACGGCCATGGAGGTGACCTTCAAGCTGTCGCCCGGCGAATGCTTCATCGTGGACAACACCCGCGTGCTGCACGCACGCAAGGGCTACTCGGGCAGCGGCAAACGCTGGCTGCAGGGTTGCTACCCCGACAAGGACGGCCTGCTCTCCACGCTGGCCGCGCTGGAACAACAAGGACTGCCAGCATGAACCCCAAGCTGACACCGGCCACCTTCGTCGCCTTTGTGGCCGACATCTTTGCGCGCCGCGGCGATGAGGAATACCTGGGCGAGCCCGTGACCATGTCGCAGCACATGCTGCAGGCCGCACGCTTTGCAGAACAGGCCAAGCAGCCCGACGAAGTCATCGTGGCCGCACTGCTGCATGACATAGGCCACTTCACCAGCGAGTTCGGCACCTACTCGCCCGACGACACGGAGGACCGGCACCACGAAGATGCAGGCGGCGATTTGCTGGCGCCCTTCCTGCCGCCCCGCGTGACCGAATGCGTGCGCCACCACGTGGCCGCCAAGCGCTATCTGTGCGCGACCAGGCCGGACTACTTCAGCAAACTCTCACCCGCATCCGTGCACACGCTGAGCCTGCAGGGCGGGCCCATGAGCGCAGACGAGGTGGCTGCGTTTGAGCGCAACCCGTATCTGCAGGACATCATCAAGGTGCGGGTGTACGACGAGTCGGGCAAGCGCGCGGACATGCAGACGCCGCCGTTTGCGCATTACGCGGAGATGATCCAGGCGGTGGTGGACAGGCATTGCGGGGGTTGAAGTCCTCAGCCCGTGCCACCCGCATGGCCTCTTCCACTCAATAACCCAACGCCATGCCATCCTTGCGATGGTCCGAGCCGCCTTGCAGGGTGCCTTTGTCCCAGTCGATGCGCACGGCCTGCGAGCCGCCTATGGCCCATGTGGAGGCCTCGATGCCAAAGCCGCGGCGGCTGAGTTCAGCGCCTACTTTTTCGAGCAGCAGCCCTTCGGTTTCCACACGCAGGGTGCCGGGCAGGGGGAACAGGCGCGGCAGCTCCATGGCCGCCTGCAAGTCCATGCCGTGGTCGATCAGGCGTGACAGCAGGTTGGCATGGCCCATGGCCTGGTAGTGGCCGCCCATGACGCCAAAGGCCATGGTGATGCGTCCGTCCTTGGCCACCATGCCGGGAATCAGGGTGTGCATGGGGCGCTTGCGCGGTGCCAGCACGTTGTCGTGCGCCGCGTTCAGCGAGAAGCCCTGGCCGCGGTTGTGGAACAGCACGCCGCTGCGCGGTGCCATCAGGCCGGTGCCGTAGTGGTCGAACAGCGAGTTGATGAAGCTCACCACATTGCGGTCCTTGTCGACCACGGCGATGTAGGCGGTATCGCGGTGCTCCGGCCCCACGAACGGCGGCAGATCGGTAATGGCCTGCTTCAGATCGATTTTTGCAGCCAGGCTGTCAAGCAAGGTGTCGGACAGCATGTATTGCGGCTGTACGCGTGACGTGGTGGGCTCGGCCAGCCACGCATCCCGCGCGGCATAGGCCAGGCGCGTGGCCTCTATGGCCAGGTGCAAGTTGTCCGGGGCCAGCGGGTCGCCACTGATGGGGAAGCGCTGCAGTATGCCCAGGATCATCAGCGCGATGACGCCTTGTCCGTTGGGTGGGCACTCGTATACCGTGTGACCCCGGTAGGAATAGCTGAGTGGCTCCACATATTCACCAGCGACGCTGGCGAAATCCTGCTCGGTGTGGCAGCCGCCATGCTGGCGCAGATGGCCGACCATGTCGCGTGCAATGTCCCCTTGGTAGAACGCCCGCGGCCCGTCATGCCCTATGGCCTCCATGGTGATGGCCAGCAGCGGCTGGTATTGCATGTCGCCAATCGTGGGGGCTTTGCCGTCCACCAGAAAGGTGGCACGTGTGCTGGGGTCCTGGCGCAGCAGCGGCTGGGCCTCGTCCAGGTCATAGGCCACGCGCGGTGTGATGGTGTAGCCCTCACGAGCCATGCGGATGGCTGGTGCCAGCACTTCACGCATGGGCATGCGGCCATGGTCGGCAACCAGCCGGCACCATGCTTCCACAGCGCCAGGAACCGTGACGGCCCAGGGCGAGTGCTGCGGGATTTCCTGCAGGCCTGCGGCGCGCGCTGCCTCCAGCGTGGCAGCTGCGGGTGCCCGGCCAGAGCCGTTGTAGGCCCGCACCTGGGTGGCGTCGCCCATAGAAAACATGGCAAAGCAGTCGCCCCCCACGCCGGTGGAGCCGGCCTCTACCACGCACTGGACTGCGCACGCGGCAACGGCGGCGTCCATGGCGTTGCCACCGGCTTTGAGTATCTCGACGGCCGTCAGGGTGGAAGCAGGGTGTGAAGTGGCCGCCATGGCATGGCGGGCAGCGGCCAGCGAGCGGCCAGGAAGTTCGAAATTGCGCATAAGGGTCTCTCTGTCGTTGTTGTGGTTTGTGTGGGGCGGCTGTTCTGTCAGCCGCCTATCCTCTGGATGAATTGGCGCAGGCGTTCGCTGCGCGGCTGGGAGAAGACCTGTTCGGACGGCCCTTGTTCTTCCACTGCCCCCTGGTGCAGAAACACCGTGCGCGTGGAAACATGGCGCGCAAAGCCCATCTCATGGGTCACCACCAGCATGGTGCGTCCCTCTTCGGCCAGTGCGCGCATGACACCCAGCACCTCGGCTACCAGTTCGGGGTCCAGCGCTGAAGTGGGTTCGTCAAACAGCAGCACCTCCGGGTGCATGGCCAGTGCGCGGGCAATGGCCACGCGCTGCTGTTGCCCGCCCGAAAGCCTGGCTGGATAGGCATGGCGTTTGGCGGCCAGGCCAACCTTTTCCAGCAAGACTTCGGCTTCGGCAATGCATTCGGCGCGGGGGCGCTTCTGCACGTGTACCGGTGCTTCGATCAGGTTTTCCAGCACGGTGCGGTGGGACCACAGGTTGAAGCTCTGGAACACCATGGCCGCTCGGGTACGGATGCGCTGTAGCTGGGCGGCATCGCTCACCGTGCGGCGGCCGTCCTTGCTCCGTTGCAGTTGCACCTGCTCGCCGTCGATGCGTACCTCGCCCTCATCGGGCATTTCCAGGAAGTTGGCACAGCGCAGCAGTGTGGATTTGCCCGAACCCGAGGCTCCCAGGATGGCGACCACGTCGCCCTGGTTGGCCTGGAGTGATACGCCTTTGAGCACCTCGGCTGCGCCATAGCGCTTGTGGATGTTGCTCAGACTTATCTTTTCGGGAGGAAGTGAGTCGGTTATGGGTTTGCTCATGTCAGGCGGTGCGACGTCGTTCAGTGGAAAGCTTCCATTCCAGCGCATGCACCATGCGCGTGAGCAGAAAGTTGAGTACCAGGTAAATCAGGCCGGCGCAGGCAAACACCTCGACCGAGCGGTAGGTCTGCGAAATCAGTTTGCTGGCCAGACCGGTGATTTCCATCAGCGTGATCACCGAGGCCAGCGATGTCGCCTTGACCATCAGGATCAGCTCGTTGCCGTAGGCTGGCAGCGCTATGCGCAGTGCCAATGGAAAGACGATGCGGCGCAGCCGCAGGACCGGCCCCATGCCGCAGGCCTGCGCGGCTTCGATGGCGCCATGGGGCACGGCCGCAATGCCACCGCGGATGATTTCGCTGCCATAGGCCGCGGTGTTCATGGCCAGTGCAATGATGGCGCACCAGTAGGATGACCGCAGCACGCCCCACAGCCCCCACTCCTGCAGCGTCGGGCGGAATTGGCCTAGCCCGTAATAGATGAGGAAAATCTGGATCAGCAGCGGCGTGCCGCGAAACACGAACACATAGGCCTTTGCCGTATACGCCAGCAGCGCCACACCGCTTTGGCGAGACAACGCCAGGGCCATGGCTCCGATCAACCCGATCACGGTCGAGGTCAATGCCAGATTGAGCGTGAGCGGCAGACCAGCCAGCAGGGCCGTGAAGGTCTCGGAGAGAAACGCAAAGTCCATCAGGCTCTCCGGTAGGGTTTGAAGGAGACGGACTCGGCCCACAGGAACAGATAGCCGGAGACGGAAGTGATGACCAGATACAGGCACAGCGCTGCCGCGTAAAACACGAACGGCATCCGCGTGGAGCCGGCCCCCAGTTGCGAGGCCCGCATCAACTCCACCAGCCCGATGACGGATATCAACGCCGACTCCTTGACCACCAGTTGCCAGACATTGGCCAGCCCGGGCAGCGCATGGCGCAGCACTTGCGGTGCGATCACGCGGCGGAACATCAGCGCCGGCCGCATGCCACAGGCGCGCGCAGCCTCCAGCTCGCCCCACGGCAGCGCCTGGTAGGCGCCGCGGTATACCTCGGCCTGGTAGGCGGCAGACACCAGCCCGAGCGCCACCACGCCGGTGGCAAAGCTGGGCATACCGATGAAGCCGGTAGCACCCACTGCATTGCCCAGGCTTGACAGCAGGCTGCTGCCGCCAAAGTACAGCAGGTAGATGACCAGCAAATCCGGCACCCCACGCAACACCGTGGTGTAGGCATCGGCCATCAGACGCAGCGGCAGGCCGCCGCTCACACGGGCGAATGCCAGCGCAATGCCCAGCGCCGCGCCTATGAGCAAGCCCACCGCCGCCACGGCCACGGTCAGCAGGGCGCCCTGGCAGAGCAGTCGCGCCCACCCTCCCGAGCCCAGAAACAGTTCATAGAGGTCCAAGGCGCGCTTCTCCCGTCAGAGCCAGTTGCAGGTATGCAGGAGGTTCAGTTGAGGCGGGTCTTGAGCCACTTCTCGGCCAGCTTGTCGATGGTGCCGTCAGCCTTGGCGCCCTTGATGGCTTCGTTGAACATGGCCTTGAGCGCTGTGTCTTCCTTGCGCAGTCCCACTGCAATGCCCTTGCCGAACACATCGCCTACCAGAACCGGACCGGCCAACTTGTATTGCTTGTAGTCCGGCTTGTTCAGTAGCCCGGTCAGCGAGGTCTTCTGGGCGATCACACCGTCAATACGGCCTGCCTTGAGGTCCAGATCGTGTTGCTCGGTGGTCTTGTACTCATGCACTTCCACCACGCCCTTGAGGTACTTGTCCAGGAAGTTGGCATTGGCCGTGGCAGCCTGGGTACCGATGGCCTTGTTCTTGAGGCCGGCAGCCAAGGGCTCCAGCGCCTTCTTCACCTGGGCCGGGTCGCCTCCGAGGTCCACGGTGGTCCCGGTACCTGGCAGGTTGGCCAGCGGGCCGGTCTTCTCGACCATGAAGGTCGCCGACGTAGGAGCGTAGGGGTCACTGAAGGCGATGACGCCCAGGCGCTTCTCGGTCACGATCATGGAGGCCATGATGGCGTCGAACTTGCGGGCCGTGAGGGAGGGGATCAACCCATCCCAGTCTTGGGCCACGATGGTGCACTTGACCTTCATGCGTGCACACAGGTCCTTGGCCAGATCTACTTCCAGCCCCTCGAGCACGCCATTGGGACCGGTGAAGTTCCAGGGTTCGTACGCGCCTTCGGTCGCAATCGTGATGGCCGTGGGCTTGTCCTGCGCCATGGCGCCGGTCGCAACCGCCAATCCGATACCCAGGACTACCAAACATTTCTTCAGCATATGCATTCCCCAGTTGGTGAAAGGATTCAAGTCGTGGGCGCCCGAATGGCAACCCACGTACGGCTTCGTGCAACGGCGATTTTGCCCGTCGATATGAAATCGTATCCCAAATCGTATCCAATTGTGGATGCATAATCAAGGCATTGTGAAAAAACCTTTGAACCCAACTGCACAAAGCGCCGGGGACGCCATGAAGCCAGCAAAAGACACGCCAGAGTTGCAGTCGGTGCGGCAAAAAACCTACAACGACCTCAAGAAGCTGATTCTTTCGGGGAAACTGCGTCCGACCGAGCGCGTGGCCGAGAGTCGCCTGGCTGAACTGCTGGGGGTGAGCCGCACCCCCCTGCGCGAAGCCCTCATGAAGCTGGAAAAAGAAGGCTTGGTGGTGGGCCAACGCAATGTCGGCTACCGTGTGGCCGACGTGGACATCGACTCCATCTGCGACCTCCTGGTGGTGCGCGAAACCATAGACGCCAAGGCCGCCGAACTGGCCTGCGAGCGTGCCACCGAAGCCGACCTGGAACAAATACGCCAGATCGTGCGCGAAATGGAGGAGCTACAGCAAAGCAACAGCACCGGCCCCGTGGACGCGGCCCGGGAACTGGAACTGGGCCTGCAGATCCACAAGGACATTGCCAGAAGCACGCGCAACAGCGCGCTCATCCGCATTGCCGACCAGCTCTATGAACAGCTGCAACTGGCCCTGTCGCTGGAGGTGTTGTGGATCGACCTCGGCGATATGGGGCTACAGGAACATCAGGCCATTGCCAAGGCCCTGAGCGAGCGCGATGCCAAAGCCGCCAGCGCCGCCGCCAGCAACCACGTGCAAAGCAGCCTGCGCAGCATGACGCGCATCCGCGAGATCCTCAAGCACCGCAAGTTGTAGGAAGGTGCGGGTAGTCGGCTGCGTTGGGGGTCACGCGGTGCCGTGAGATGCACAGCAACATTTGGAATCGCACCGTTTACACAAACGCATGCCCCGTGCGCCTGTTCGATTTTTCAAGGGCTCTATTGTTGTTTGATGCGCAATGACCTTGTGCCGGTTCGGCTGTTTTTCTTTACGTCGAAAATTTTTAAAGTTCATTCCATCGACGAGACGCACATCTCTACGCCCCATCGATACCGCAAGCCGCGCTTTATGGCGGTTTGCGTAATCAACCTGAAAGGAATGACTTCATGAAATCCGCATACGCAAGTGCAATCGTTTTGACCCTCTCCGCTCTGGCCGCCGGCCAGGCTTTCGCCGGCAACAGCGCCCCCCGATACGACGAGACCATCGCTGTAAATGTGCCCGCTGACTCCACACCCGGCAAGACCCGCGAACAAGTTCGTGCCGAACTGGCTGAAGCCCAACGTACGGGCAACATTGTTTTCAACATTGGTGGCGACAAGAGTGGTACCAAGCTGAACCAGCTCTATCCCACGAGCTATCAGGCACCACGCAGCTGATCATTCACCTGATTTCTTGCTGACCCAAAAGGCGCCCCGCATGCGAGGGCGCCTTTTTTACGTACAGCATCCTCCATTGCCCCCGGCTGCAGCCGCTGCATTTGCGTCATTCACACCCCGCACGTCAAAACCCCTACCACCTCTTGAGCTGACCCACACGCCTCACAATAAGCCCCTTAGACCTCCAAACCCGCACAAACGCGCGCAACTGCTATGAACAAACTCAGTGATTTCGGCCTGATCGGCCTGGCCGTGATGGGCCAGAACCTGGTGCTCAACGTGGAGAGCCATGGCTTTCAGGTGAGCGTGTACAACCGCACGGGTGATGTGACCGACGCGTTCGTGGCGGCACATCCTGGCAAGAAGCTGGTGGCCGCGCATGCCTTGGCCGAGTTCGTGCAGAGCCTCTCCAAACCGCGCAGGGTGATGCTGATGGTGAAGGCGGGTGCGGCGGTGGATGCGGTGATCGAGCAGTTGCTGCCACTCCTGGAGGCCGATGACATCGTGATCGATGGCGGCAACAGCCTCTTCACCGACACCGAGCGGCGCGATGCCTTGCTTACCTCCAAGGGGCTGCGTTTCATTGGCGCTGGCGTGTCGGGTGGCGAGGAAGGCGCACGCAAGGGCCCTTCCATCATGCCTGGCGGCCCGGCTTCCACCTGGGAGGCGATGCGCCCGATTTTCGAAAGCATTGCGGCCAAGGTGCAGGGTGAGCCCTGCGTGATGCACATCGGCCCGGGCGGCGCGGGCCATTACGTGAAGATGGTGCACAACGGCATTGAGTACGGCGACATGCAGCTCATCTGCGAGGCCTACAGCCTGTTCCGCGCAGCGGGCATGAGCGCTGACGAGATGGCGGATGTGTTCGACGCCTGGAACGAGGGCGATCTGCAGAGTTACCTGATCCAGATCACCGGCAAGGCGCTGCGCGAGCGCGATCCCGAAACCGGCCAGCCGATGGTGGACGTCATTCTGGACAAGGCCGGGCAAAAGGGCACGGGCCAATGGACGCTGATGAACGCGGCCGACAGCGCGGTGGTGGTGAGCACCATCAATGCGGCGGTCGAAGCGCGGGTGTTGTCGTCGATGAAGGCCATGCGCGTGCAAGCCAGCAGCCAGCTCAACGGCCCCGAGGCCGTGTTGAAGGTGGACCGGCAGCAGCTGATTGCGCAGGTGCACGATGCCTTGTACGCATCCAAAATCGTGAGCTATGCGCAAGGCCTGGACCTGATGCGCACCATGAGCGAGCGCAAGAACTGGGCACTGGACCTGGGTGGCATTGCTTCCATCTGGCGCGGCGGCTGCATCATCCGCGCGCGCTTTCTCAACCACATCACCGAAGCCTACCGTGCCGACCCCAAGCTGCCGCATCTGATGCTGGCACCCTTCTTCAAGAACCTGCTCAACCACAACCAGCAAGCCTGGCGCGCTGTGGTGGCGCTGGCGGTGAGCCATGGCATTCCGGTGCCGGCGTTCAGCGCGTCACTGGCCTATTACGACAGCCTGCGCACCGCGCGCCTCAGCGCCAACCTGCTGCAAGCGCAGCGCGACTTCTTTGGCGCGCACACCTACGAGCGCGTAGACAAGCCTGCCGGGCAGTGGTTTCACACGGCGTGGCCGGAAGTCATCGAATGATTTGCACGGCACGGGGTGCTGGTGTTGCCCTGTTGCCTGTGCACCACTCTCACAATTTGACTTTTCTAGGCTTGGGGCCCGGCTCGATCAACTTCGCCAGCATGCGTTCGCGTGATGTGCCGGACTGCGCAAGCCGCTCGTCCAGCCGGGTCTCCAGTTGGTTGATGTGGTTGCGCATCAAGTCGGCGGCCAACTGCATGTCTCCAGCAGCAATGGCATCCACAATGGCGGCGTGATCTTCGTTGGAGTCCTGCGCTTCTGTTGCAGATTGATAAAGCGCTGACACCAGCGTGGTGCGCGCGGACAAGTCAATCATCATGGCCGTCAGGAAGCGGTTGCCCAGGCGCTCTGCCAGGCAGACATGAAAGTCGGCCAGAAATACCGAGCGGTCCGCCGCATTCTTGCTCTTGATGGCTTTTTTCTCGTCTGCGACATGCTGGCGCAAACTCTTGATGACCGACTGCAGCGGCTTGCCTGCATCCTGCAACATGCCGGGCTCGATCACCCTGCGGGCAGCGTAGGTCTCGCGGGCCTCCTCAAATGAAGGCTCCACCACGAACCAGCCCATGCGTGGCCGCACTTCAACAAAACCGCGCGACTGCAGCTCTATCAATGCCTGTCGGACCAGAGTGCGGCTAACACCGAACAAGTCCCCAAGCTCCTGCTCGCCGAGGCGTTCACCGGGTTTGAGGTCCTGATTCAGGATAGCGCTGACGACGCGTTCGGCAATGTTGGCTTTGGAAGACTTGGGCATAGGAATCGTTCAAACCCAAGTATGCCCAATCTGGTACTACGGCAGCCTTACAGCATGCGCATCAGGACCGTTTGGCTGGTTTGCGGGGGCGAATCTGCGACATCACAAAATACACCGCACCGCCAATCAACACGCCGATGAACCAACCGTAGATGCCCCACCAGGAGGGCATCAGGCTGGTGAAGTTGGGAAGGATGCTGGAGAACACGGCACCCATTCCAGTAGCGATCAGGGCATTGATGTTCCACCCGCCTTCGTAGGTGTAGGCACCCTCTTCCTGGTAGAGCTGCTGAACATCGATTTCGCCTTTGGCGATCAGGTAGTAGTCCACCAGGATGATGCCCAGCAAGGGCCCCATGGTGGAGCCAATGGCGCCCACAAAGCTTGCTGCATTGCCTTCCCATGGAGCGAACGGATACAACACCAATGCAATGCCCGCTGCAATGTAGCCGCCTTTCTTAAAGTCGATGGTCTTGGGAAATACGTTGGCAAAGTCAAAGGCAGGTGAGACGAAATTGGCAACCACATTGATACCAAGCGTTGCAATGGCAAACGTCAACGCCGCCAACAGGGCCAGGAACCAGCTATCGAACTTCGCGGAGATCTGTTCCGGGTGGAGCAGGACTTCGCCATACACCTTGAAGGCAGCAATCGTGGTGACGCCTGCAACCAGTGAGAAGAGGATGAGATTGACCGGCAAGCCCCAGAGATTTCCGGTACGCACTGCATCCTTGTTCTTCGCATAACGGGAGAAGTCGCAGAAGTTGAGGTACAACGCGGCGAAGTAGGTCACCCAGGTTGCGCCAACAGCCATCAAAGCCCAGAACGAACCCGGCTCGCCGCTGACACCCGCATCCTTGGTCTTTTCGATCAGCAGAGCTTGCGGAATGCCGTGGTCAAAGGAGAAGCCACCCGCTTTGACGCACAGGCCGATGGCCAGCACCAGCATGGCGACCCATACCGCGGGACCTGCCCAATCCTGGAACTTGCGCACGGTTTCCATGCCGTTCTGGATGATCAGAAGCTGCAGTGCCCAGACCACCACATAGCAAATCACCTCCAGGCCGGAATGCCCCAGAAAATGCGTGCCTTGGTGAAACTGCAGTATTGCGTCAGAGCGCGTCAGCAATGCGACGATGGCGCCCGACGCGGCAGCGGTCTGCGCCCCATACCAGAAGCACGCCACAACGGCACGAACCAGCGCTGGCAGGTTGGCGCCCCACACGCCAAAGGAGGCACGCGCCAACACCGGGTAAGGAACGCCCGTTTTTTCACCCGCATATCCCACCATGTTCATCAATGCAAAGATGATCAAGGAACCGAGGCCGATGGCCACAACAAAGTTGAGGAAGCTGCCGCAGAGCAGGAACAGACTGGCGGCAAGGTAGTAGCCCCACAGGCTGTGCACATCGGAAGTCCACACATTGAAGATGCTGAAGGCACCCCAATGACGGTCTTTCGCAGGTGCCAAATCTTCGTTGTACAGATTTGGCGATGGATTCTTGAGTTCCATTGATGTCTCCTAGGAGTTGAACGTACCACCGTGCAGCGCTTCGTTGTACGGCTGCTTGTATACAAGACTTTATGCCTGACAAGCTGGTTGTGCATCAGGGTTTACCCCTTTCGCGGATGACTGATGGACTGGCCTGCGCCTCCACCAGACTGGATTCCAGGTCGTCCATCTGCGCCAGCAGGCGCGAGAGATTTTCGGAATAGGGCGACGCCAATCCGCATTGGACGCTGCGGTCCAGGCCACGGGCATCCGTGCAGATGTATCCAGCCTGGCGGACAAGGGCCGCCCGGATCTGTTTGCCAATGCAGGCGGCGGCTTGCTCGCGCCCCTGGGCGCCATTACCGAGGAGCACTTCGACAAGACTTTTGATACCCACGTCAAAGGCGTGCTGTTCACGGTTCAAAAGGCGTTGCCGCTCATGCCTGCGGGCTCCACCATCGTGCTCAAAACATCGAAGCCCGATGCGCCGCAAATGCGGCCATGGCTCCGTCCGCCACCGCCAGCGTCACATTGCCCGCTGCACGTGCTGCATCTCCGCACGCGAACACGTTGGGTACGCTGGTGGCTTTGAGCTCATCCACCTTGATGAACTGCCCCATGGGGCCGTCTTCCAGCGCGCATCCCAGTTGTTCGGCGATGGGACTGCTGAGCAGTGTGCGCGGCTGGGTGAACAGGCCGTTCATGCGCAGGGTGCGGCCGTCTTGCAGTACCACGTCGGCCACGCCGTCTATGCGGTCGATCGGCGCTGCCTCTATCTGCGTGCCTCGGCGTGCGATGGCGGCCAAGTCTTCCTCCGTTGGCGTGTAGGCGCCGTTCAGGAAGAGCGTGGGGCTGCCCCAATCCGGCAGCATGAGGGCATGGTGCAGCGCCAAGGGCGATGCGGCAATGATGCCGATGCGGCCCGCGTTCATCTCGTAGCCGTGGCAATATGGGCAATGGAAGATGCTGCGGCCCCAGCGTTCGGCCAGGCCAGGAACAGGCGGCAGTTCGTCCCGCACTCCGGTGGCGAGAATGAGCCGGCCTGCGCTGACGAGGTCGCGGCCTACGCGGAACTCCAGTCTTGCGCCGCTGGCGACCCGTGCGTCATCCGCCGTTCCGTGCATCCATTCCACGCTCGGGTAGTTCATGAGTTGCTCGCGGGCATCGGCTGCGATCTCGGCCGGGGCGCGGCCGTCCTGCGTCAGGAAGCCGTGCGACGTTTCACCCGCCGCGTCCACAAACCGGTTGCGACGCTGGCCTGCGTCCACCACCAGCACGTTGCGGCGGGCGCGTGCCAGTTGCAGGGCGACGGCCAGCCCCGCATAGCTGCCGCCGATGACGGCGAAGTCAATGTCCTTCACGGGTGTGCTCCTGCAGATGGTGGTGGCCCCCGTGGCCCTGGGCCCTGTGCTGCGCCATGCGGCGATGAAAATCGGCTGATAGCTTGGCCAGCGAGACTGCACCAAAGCGCTTGAGCAGCAGTGCCTCGGCCTCTTGCGCGGCGCCTGCAAGCGCCTCATTCACGGCCTGCGCCACCAGGCAGGTGGGCCGGTCTTCCCGGAAGCCCAGCGACACCAGCGGTGGTGCGCCCAGCGCTTGGTACACGTCGCCCAAGGTGATGCGATCCAGATCGCAGGACAGCACCCATCCGCCGCCGTGCCCCTTGGCCGACATCACAAACCCGGCATCACGCAAGCCGCCCATAAGACGGCGCAGCACCACGGGGTTGGTCTGCATGGCAGCGGCAAGTGCTTCAGAGGTGAAGGGGCCATCGCCCTCGGCCATGTGCAGAAGCACATGCAGCACATCGGATAGTTGGGTATTTGATTTCATGCAACATTATTAGTTTCTTAATATAAACCTTGCAAGCCAGACGGGAATTGGAGGGGCAATGTGCGGAGATGGGCGCACCACCCGGGACTGACAATGCACCGACGCAATTGGGTCGTCGCCGTTTACGGGAATGCTCTTCATGGCTTGTACACGCAACTTAGTCCGCTCGGCGGCGCTTGGGCTGTTGGCCTTTGCAACTCTCGCATGGTGGGTGCCTGCCAGCGCCCAGACGCCCGAGTGGAACGGCCAGGTCGAGCTCAAACACCTGGACGCCAGCACCGGGAAGAAGATGGTTCTTGCCGGTGCCAACATGCGCGTAGGAGTGAGTCTGGAGCGCCTGATACTTCTTTCGGGTCAGGGCGACGCCGAGAAGGTTGCACGGGAGGCGGTGGAATTGCTTCTGGAGAAGTTCAAGACCGCGGGGCTCGACGTGGAAGGTCCACAAGTTGTGGTGGCCGCGCCCTTTTATGTCAACGCCAAATGGGACGCCCAGACCACCGTTACGTCGGAGTCACAAAACGGTGGCCTGTTCAAGAAGGCCTATTACTACGGGATCTACAAGACGGCGGTCATGGGCATGAAGTACCGGGACACTGAGACCTTCACCAAGGCGCGCGAGTTGATAGGTGCGTCGTCTGTCGTTGAACTCAATATGGCACTGGTCAATGACAAGACCAACTTCTCGGTGCTGGGCCTGAGTGCAACGCTGTGGAGGCGATATAAGGATTCCAGCAACGAGTACCCGGCCTATACGGCCACGCTGAAGAACACTGGTGACTTCAAGGTGGCTTCGGTTGGCAAAGACACCATGGCCTACTGGCTCGCCATCAAGTCGCAGACTCCAATTGCCAACTTTGAAACCGCAACGCCAGCCAGGCTCCCAGGATGATGCCGCACACGGCCATACAGGCGCCGGCTGATTGCATGGAAAGGCCTGTGACGCCTTGGCCAATGGAGCAGCCCATGGCGGTCACGCCCCCAAAGCCCATCAAGGCGCCACCGATCATGTGGTTGCCCATGTCACGCGGGTTCTGGAAGGATTCCCAGCGGAATTCCTTACGGACCAGGGCCAGGAGGGCGCTCCCCAGCAAAGTGCCAACGCACACCATGACGCCATAGCTTACCGTGTTGTTGCGGTCCGACCAGAGTGTGAGCAGGTCCAGCAGATGGGCAACGGGAGCGGCAAATGTAAGCGCCTCCGGGCGGTGGGAATAGGTGCCGGACCAGGTGGGCTCCAGCGTTTCGGGGTGCTCGGGTATGTAGCCCACGTAGCCGGTGAGGAACCATGCCGCCAGCACAATCAGTCCGACGGCCACGCCTCCAAACCATTGCGCTGTTTCCATGCTGCTGCGGTTGCGCCACAGCAAGTACGCAGCGACAAGCAAGGTCACGCCCAGAACCATGCGCCGTAGACCCTGCGCTGCAATACCGGTGAAGGCAGCCAATATGGAACCCAGGTCCTGCGGATAACCCAGATCCAGACTGTGTGCATCCAGCAGGTCCACGCGCAATCCGGCGAAGGCGCCGCGCAGCGTCATTTGCGCCACCAGTCCGGCTATCAGCAACGTTACCAATGCCTTCAGGCTGCCGCTGCCGGCCTTGACCAGATTGCGCTGCGGGCAGCCTGAGCCCAACACCATGCCGAAGCCGAACAAGGTGCCACCTACAACATAGGAGAGCCAGAGGAAGCGGCTGCTCCAGGCGTTGGTCTTGCTCGCATCCAGCCAATTCCATTCGATCAAACCCAGGGTGCCCGCTGCACCCACCGCCACCGCCAGCACCCACATCATCAAGCGCGCTGTGCCGCGATAGGCAAACCAGTCTGCCAGTGCGCCCATGGTGCAAAAGCGCGTGCCCTGGGCCACGGCGCCCAGGGTCACGCCGATCAGCAAGCCGCCCCATACAACGGTCTGACTGGCGATTTCGGGGCTAGGTGGAAAGGTCATGGGCAAGGTGGTCGGGTATTTCTACGGCATACGTATAGCACTGTTTGCACAGTATCGCAGCGGCGTCATGGGCAGGGTTTGTCCTCATGCATAGACATCATTGAATGCTTATATTAGCGCTCATGAATAAGTCAAATTCAGAACCCACACAAACCGGGCGCCTGATCAAGGCACCTGAAAACTTTCTGGCTGCACAGGACATCCGGCAGGTTCAGGAAGAGGCCAAGAGCGGTAGGCGCGATTTTCTGCGCCGCGCGTTTGCCGCTGCGGGCGCTGCGGCGGCGGCACCGGTCATGGCGCAGTCCAACCCGGTGCCCGATACCGGTGGCGACCCGAATATTCTGAATCTGCCGGAGCATTCGCGCGGACTGGGTCAGCCGGTAGCAACCGATGGATACGGCAAACCCTCCAAATATGAGAGCAATGTGCAGCGGCGGCCCAGCCCCGGCTTGACACAGACCGCACAAGCCTCGGTCTCTTTCGCGCCCTTGCAATCGCTGTTTGGCATAGTCACTCCAAGCGGCCTGCATTTTGAGCGCCATCACCAGGGATGGTGGGATATCGATCCCAGCAAACATCGCCTGATGGTGAACGGATCGGACGAAAAGATCGTGCAAAACCCCATGGTGTTCACCATGGACGAGTTGATGCGCATGCCCGCCGTCAGCCGCTTTCACTTCATTGAGTGCGGTGCCAATACCGGCATGGAGTGGGGCAACGTGGCGGTTCCAACTTGCCAATACACCCACGGCATGCTCAGCTGCAGCGAATTCACCGGCGTTCCGCTGAAGCTGCTGCTGGACCGCGCAGGGGTGGACTACAAGCGTGGGCGCTATGTGCTGGCGGAAGGCGCGGATGGCTCGTCCATGACGCGCACCGTGCCCATGGAACTGATAGAGAGTGGCGAGGTCATCGTGGCCTACGGGCAAAACGGCGAGATGCTGCGCCCCGAAAATGGCTACCCCTTGCGCCTGGTGGTTCCGGGTGTGCAGGGCGTCAGCTGGGTCAAGTACCTGCGGCGCATTGAAGTGGGCGACAAGCCCTATGGTGCCAAAGACGAAGTGATTCACTATGTGGACCTTCTACCCAGCGGACAGCATCGCCAATACACCAGCACCCAGGAATGCAAGAGCGTGGTGACCACGCCGTCGGGTGGGCAGGTTCTACTGGATCAGGGCTTCTACAACATCAGCGGACTGGCATGGTCCGGTCGCGGCAAGATCCGTAAGGTCGACGTCTCCACCGATGGCGGACGCAATTGGCGCACCGCGCGCCTGGAATCCCCCGTAATGAGCAAGTGCCTGACGCGCTTCAACCTCGACTGGGTCTGGGACGGCAAGCCGGCGCTGATCCAGAGCCGGGCGATGGATGAGACCGGCTATGTGCAACCCACCAACCGTCAGCTCAGAGCGGTGCGCGGAACCCGCTCGATCTATCACAACAACTCCATTCAGACCTGGTTGGTACAGGAAAGCGGTGAGGTGAAGAATGTTCAAGTTGCCTAAGTTGCGCTTAGCAGTGGCTATGCTGGCGGGCCTTTGCGCGCTGACTGGCACCAACGCCTGGTCCGATACGGCCTATGTGGGCATTGGCCGCAGCGCAACGCCCAAGGAACTGGCCGCCTGGGATATCGACGTGCGACCCGACTTCAAAGGGTTGCCAGCAGGCTCAGGTTCCGTTGCCCAAGGCATGGACATCTGGGAGTCCAAATGCGCAGCTTGCCATGGCGTGTTTGGCGAGAGCAACCAGACCTTCTCGCCACTGGTGGGCGGCACTACGGCGCAAGACATCCAGACCGGTCACGTCGCGCGCCTGAATGACCCAGCCTATCCGGGCCGTACCACCTTGATGAAGGTGTCCACCTTGTCCACACTGTGGGACTACATCAACCGCGCCATGCCGTGGAACGCGCCCAAGTCCCTGTCCACCAACGAGGTCTACGCTGTTGTGGCCTATCTGCTGAATCTGGGCGGCATCGTGCCGGACAACCTGGTGCTTTCCAACACCAACATGGCTGATGTGCAGAAACTGCTACCCAACCGCAATGGCATCACCACAGACCACGGCCTGTGGCCGGGCAAGGGGATGGGCAACGGTGGCAAGCCGGACGTGAAAGCCGTGGCCTGCATGAAGGATTGCGCCACAGAGGTCACGGTGAAGTCTTCACTACCTGACTTTGCACGCAATGCCCATGGCAATCTGGCTGAGCAAAACCGTACCGTGGGTGCCCAGCACGGTGTGGACACCACGCGCCCACCATCCACCTCTGTCGTCGAAGCCCGGGCAGCGGCTACCAATGTCAAGACAGCTCCTGCTGCAGTGGCGGCGGGCCCGGCCAGCCCGGATACGCTGACCAAGAAATACGCCTGCACGGCATGCCACGGAATCGATAGCAAGATCGTGGGGCCGGGCTTCAGGGAGGTTGCAAGCAAGTACGCTGGGCGTGCCGATATTGAAACCTACCTTGCAGGAAAGATCCGCTCCGGTGGCACGGGCCTTTGGGGCAGCAACGTGATGCCGGCGCAGACCCTGAGCGATGCGGAGGCGCGTACCTTGGCCCGATGGATTGCCAGCGGTGCCGGTAAGTGAGATTGTTTAGATTCATAGGAGATACATATGACAACCCGTAGACAGATGCTTGCGCGGTCCACCCAGGTGGCAGCGATGTTGGCGACATTGGGGCTTTTGCCTGAGCTGGCCCAGGCGCAGGCGGCCGGCTTCAACGTCGCGGCCTTTGATGCCAAGAACATGGCCGACTTGATGAAAGCCCTGGGTGGCAGTGCGCCCACCGAGAGCAAGGACGTGACGATTACCGGGCCCGACATTGCCGAGAACGGCGCCGTGGTGCCCGTGGGCGCATCGACTGCGCTGCCAGGCGTCAAGCGCATATTGCTGCTGGTGGAGAAGAATCCCTCCATGCTGTCGGCCATGTTTGATGTGACCGATGCGGTAGACGCCAACTTCTCCACCCGCGTGAAGATGGGGCAGTCGTCCAATGTATTCGCCGTGGCGATGATGGCCGACGGGCGCTCCCTGTATGCCTCCAAGGAAATCAAAGTCACCCTGGGCGGATGCGGCGGCTAAGCAGCCGCCCCACTAGCCAGCCCAGTCAACCTACCCATATTGAAGGAGAACACCATGGCAGATCCGATGCGCATTCGCGCCCAGGCCGCTGGAGACAAAGCAACTGTTCGCGTGCTGATGAGTCATGAAATGGAGACCGGTTTGCGCAAGGACGCATCCGGCAAGGCGATACCCGCCTGGTATATCCAGGAAGTGACGGCACAGCTCAACGGCAAGACCGTGATGACCGCCCAATGGGGCCCCTCGGTCGCCAAGAATCCGTTTCTGCAGTTCAGCGTCAAGGGCGCCAAGGCTGGGGACAAGATCACCATGTCATGGATCGACAACAAGGGCGAAAAGCGTACGGACGAAGCCACCGTCTCCTGAACACCGGAGCCACTATGCGAACACTCTGGACACTCATTGCCGTTGCAACCGTTGCCGTTTCGACGGCCGGTCTGGCGCAGCAGAAGTCGGCAAGCGACGCCATTGCCGAATACCGTGCCATGCTGGCTGACGGCAACCCGGCAGACCTGTTTGAGGCCAAGGGCGAAGAGTTGTGGAAGCAAAAACGGGGACCGAAAAACGTCTCCCTGGAGCAATGCAACCTGGGCAAGGGTGCTGGCGTAGTGAAAGGGGCGTTTGTTGAATTGCCCCGATGGTTTGCAGACACTGGCAGGGTGCAGGATCTGGAGTCGCGACTGCTGACCTGCATGGAAACCCTGCAGGGCTTTGACTCCAAGGTCATCATCAATACCCCCTTTGGCAAGGGAGAGCAGGCAAAGATCGAAAGCCTGGTGGCCTGGATCTCTGCCGAGTCCAAGGGCATGCATTTCAATCTGCCGCAAGCCCACACAGCAGAAAAGACTGCCTACGAGCTGGGCAAACGTGCGTTCTATTACCGGGCCGGCCCTTACGATTTTTCCTGTGCGTCGTGCCATGGCCAGGAAGGCAAGCGCATCCGCTTGCAGGATCTGCCGGACCTCACCAAGAACCCGGGCGATGGCGTGGGGTTTGCGGCATGGCCGGCCTACCGCGTGAGCAGTGGCGAGCTCTGGGGAATGCAGCGCCGCCTCAACGACTGCTTCCGCCAGCAACGCTTTCCCTATCCCGGCTATACCTCGGACGTGACGGTGGCGCTGGGTGTCTACATGGGTGTCAACGCCAAGGGCGCCGAGTCCATTGCACCCGCGCTCAAACGCTAAAGGAGACACCATGAACGCTTTGAAAACTATGGTGATTGTGGCCGCTGCCGCCATCGCCGCCGGATGTGCCTCCATGTCACCCGGCCCCGACTATCGGGCCTTTTTGCAACAGATGATGGGCAGCTCGTTTCGCGATGAAGGCATAGCAAAGATTGATCGCCTGAAGCAGGACGAGGCCAACGCGGCCTGCTCTGAAGCCCAGTCCGGCACACCACCGGAAGCGGTGACCAGCGCTATCCAGGAGCAGGCTCTCAAGAGCGTGCGCATGCCCAAAGACGGCAAATTTCTGGGCGACTGGCGCGAGGGTGAAAAGCTTGCGCAGAACGGCCGTGGCATGACGTGGACGGACAAGTCGGCCGAGCCCCGCGACAACGGCGGCAATTGCCTGAACTGCCACCAGGTCACCAAGGAAGAAATTGCCTACGGCACGATTGGTCCCAGCCTCTACCACTATGGCAAGGACCGGGGCGTCGTGGATCCGCAAAGCGAGATGTCCCGCCCCATCGTTGAATACACCTGGACCAAGATCTACAACTCCCGGTCGTACAACGCATGCTCCGGCATGCCGCGCTTCGGTCACCTCGGTCTTTTGGACGAGACACAAATGAAACACCTGATGGCCCTGCTGCTGGATCCACAGTCGCCCGTCAACAGCAACTGATAGAGCGCACCGATGAACCTGTCCAAACGTGAATTCCTCCAGGTACTGGGAGCAGCGTCAGTTGCCGGACTGCACCTGAGCCGCTTTGCTAACGCCGATGCGGCAACAGCCCAGCAAGGCTTGTACGACCTGCCCCGCTTTGGCAACGTATCGCTGCTGCACATGACCGACTGCCACGCGCAGCTGATGCCCATCCATTTCCGCGAACCCAGTGTCAATATCGGCGTGGGCGCGATGCAGGGCAAGCTCCCCCATCTGGTGGGCGACAACCTGTTGAAAGCCGCCGGTCTTGCACCCGGCTCGGCCCAGGCACATGCGTTCACCTACATCGATTTCGAGAAGGCCTCGCGCTCGTATGGCAAGGTCGGCGGCTTCGCCCACCTGGCCACGCTGGTCAAGCAACTCAAGGCAACACGGCCGGGAGCCTTGCTGCTGGACGGTGGAGACACCTGGCAGGGCTCGGCTACGTCGCTGTGGACGCAGGCGCAGGACATGGTCGATGCATGCAAGTTGCTGGGTGTGGACGTGATGACCGGACACTGGGAATTCACATACGGGATGGAGCGGGTCAAGGAAATTGTCGAGAAAGACTTTGAGGGCAAGATCGACTTTGTTGCCCAGAACGTCAAGACGACAGACTTTGGCGATCCGGTCTTCAAACCCTATGTGCTGCGCGAGATCAACGGCGTATCAGTTGCCATCATCGGTCAGGCTTTTCCCTACACACCGATTGCCAACCCGCGCTATATGGTGGCCGACTGGAGTTTCGGCATCCAGGACGACAACCTGCAAAAGATGGTGGACGAAGTGCGTGCCAAAGGCGCGAAGGTGGTGGTCGTGCTGTCCCACAATGGCATGGACGTGGACCTGAAGATGGCCTCGCGCGTGCGCGGTGTGGATGCCATCTTTGGCGGCCATACGCACGATGGCGTTCCGATCGCGGTGCCGGTTTCCAACGCAGGTGGCACCACCCTGGTGACCAATGCCGGAAGCAATGGCAAGTTCCTCGGTGTCATGGACTTCCAGGTGGGAAGCTCTGGCGTTACCGACTTCCGCTACCGCCTGCTGCCAGTGTTTGCCAATCAACTCCCAGCCGACCCGGCCATGGCAGCGCTGATCGACAAAGTGCGCGCACCCTATGCCGCCAAGCTGGCCGAGAAGCTGGCAGTCACCGATGGTCTGCTGTACCGCCGCGGGAACTTCAACGGCAGCTGGGACCAGCTGGTGTGTGACGCACTGATGGATGTGCAAGGAGCCGACATTGCCTTGAGCCCCGGTTTCCGCTGGGGCACCACGCTGCTGCCTGGCGACACCATCACACGCGAACTGATGATGGACCAGCTGGCCATTACCTACCCCTATGCCACGCTGACCGAGATGACCGGCGAGACCATCA
The DNA here is from genome assembly GCF_038784515.1 of Rhodoferax sp. GW822-FHT02A01. Lineage (NCBI taxonomy): Bacteria > Pseudomonadati > Pseudomonadota > Betaproteobacteria > Burkholderiales > Comamonadaceae > Rhodoferax > Rhodoferax sp. GW822-FHT02A01. The sequence goes on along the minus strand of NZ_CP152376.1, from coordinate 1,609,191 downwards.
AAACCATTCTGGAAGACGTGGCCGACAACCTCTTCAACCCCGACCCCTATTACCAGCAAGGCGGCGACATGGTGCGCGTGGGTGGCCTGACCTACACCTGCGAGCCGACGCAACGCATGGGACAACGCATCAGCCGCATGACGTTGGGCGGTAAGCCGCTGGACGCATCACGCACCTACAAGGTCGCCGGATGGGCGCCCGTGGCGGAAGCGGCACGCACCGCACCCGGCAACAAACCGATATGGGACGTGGTGGAGACCTGGCTCAAGGCGCAACCAGGTGGCCATGTCAAGGCCCGCGCTGTCAACACACCCACGCTGATTGGCATGGCTGGCAACAGCGGTATTGCCTGACATGCCCGCCATGCAACAGCTCCCCAGCCGCGCACATCGGTTGCTTGTCAGCGTGGCCATGTTGTGTGCAATGCAAAGCGCGACTGCGGGCAAAGACGAGGGCGCAAGCTTCGCCGTGAAGATGCTGACCCCTGAGACGGCAATGGTTGCGGCACAGGCGGCACTGCAACAGTGTCGCAACGCGGGATATCAGGTTTCGGTGGCCGTGGTGGACCGCTTCGGCATAACGCAAGTGCTTGTGCGCGACCGGTTTGCCGGCGCCCACACGGTGGAGTTTGCAAGCCAGAAGGCCTGGACTGCGGCCAGCTTCAAAATGGCAACCACGCTGTTGGCGCAGCAAACACAGGCGGGTATGCCCATGAGCGGCATCCGCAACAACGGACATGTCATGGCAGCCGGTGGCGGGCAACCCATTGAAGCCGGTGGCGCTCTTCTGGGCGGCATCGGTGTATCGGGTGCGCCCGGGTGTGATGCCGATGACAACTGCGCTCTGGCCGGGTTAAGGTCCATTGCCGATACCCTTGAATTCTGAAACGCTCTACAACAAGGTGCATTCCATGAAACTACTCAGACTGTTTGCCATCGCTCTTGCACTCCTGACCAGCGGCCTGGCCTGGTGCCAGGACAAGGTGGTCTACCACATCAGCGATGCGGACTCCCAGGCGCTGGCAGGTCTGCGCAATATCCGCAACCATCTGGACACCGATCCAACGGCCAAGATCATCGTGGTGACCCATGCCAACGGTGTCGATTTCCTGATGGAAGGTGCCAAGGACAAGAACGGCAGCCTGTATGCAGGCCCGGTCTCTGCGCTGAAGAGCCGCGGAGTTACCTTTGAGGTCTGTGAAATCACACTAAAGACCCGCAACCTGAAGCAAGACCAGTTCATCCAGGAGGTGGACTTCACGCCCTCTGGCGTGGTGCGCCTTGTCAAGTTGCAGCAGCAGGGCTACGCCTACATCAAACCCTGACGCCTCGTTGCTGAGAATCCTGCATGCCACCTTCGCTCATTGAAAGTGCCGTCGAGTACCTGGGCGAAAACCATTCGCTGGCACTGCTCGGCATGGTGGTGGGTGCGGCGTTTGGCTTCCTGGCGCAACGCTCCCGTTTCTGCCTGCGTTCCGCCGTCATTGAATTCGCACGCAACCTCACCGGTGGCAAGCTCACGGTCTGGTTGTTTGCGTTTTCCACCGCCGTATTGGCCACGCAAACTCTGGCGCTTCTGGGTCTGTTTGATGCCAGCGAGTCGCGGCAAATTTCAGCGCGAGGCAGCCTGTCGGGGGCAGCCGTGGGCGGTGCATTGTTCGGCATGGGCATGACGCTGGCGCGTGGCTGCTCCAGCCGGCTGCTGGTGCTGGCCGCACAAGGCAATCTGCGCTCATTGGTTTCCGGTCTGGTATTTGCAGTGGCGGCACAAGCCGCCTGGACCGGTGTGTTGTCTCCCGTGCGCGAGGTCATATCGGCATGGTGGACGGTGGACGGTGGTGTCTCCCGCGACCTGCTGGCCATGAGTGGCATTGGCCATTTAGGTGCGCTGTGCTTCGGGCTGGTGTGGCTGGCTGCGGCGGTCGTGTGGGCCCGGCGCCAGTCTGTGGCCACCTGGGCCTGGGCGGGAGCCATAGGGGTTGGGCTGACGATTGCCGCCGCCTGGTGGGCCACTTATGCCATATCGCGGGTTTCATTTGACCCGCATCCCATCCAGTCACTCAGCTTTACCGGCCCGTCTGCCGAAGTACTGTCTCGCGTGCTGTTCATCACCGACAAGCCTGCCACCTTTGACCTGGCACTGGTGCCCGGCGTGTTTCTGGGTGCCTTTGTTGCGGCAGCACTGTCGGGGGAGCTCAAGCTCGAAGGTTTTCAAGGCGGTGCGGGCATGCGCCGCTACCTGCTGGGTGCGATGTGCATGGGCTTCGGTGGCATGCTCGCCGGTGGCTGTGCCGTCGGCGCAGGCCTGTCGGGCACATCGGTCTTCAGTCTGACCTCGTTTGTGACACTCACGGGCATGTGGCTTGCCGGTGCGCTCACGGACAGGCTGATGGATCAGCATCCCGCTGCCGAATCGCTTGCAATCAAATAACCATGGCCAAAGCAAAACTCCTGTGGGTTCTCATCTGTGTGTGCTGGTTCTGGGGCGCCCACGCCGATGAGGCGCCGCTCAAGGCGGTGCAACTGGCAGACCGTGTCTGGTTTGTCCAGGGTCAGGCCGCGCTGGGCAGTGTTGCCAACCGCAACTTCATATCCAATGCGGGCTTTGTGGTCACGGACGATGGTGTAGTGGTGGTCGATGCGCTGGGCTCGCCAGCCCTTGCCAAGGAGCTGTTGGCCGAAATACGGCGCATCACACCGCAGCCGGTGCGCTATGTCATCGCCACCCACTACCATGCCGACCACATTTATGGCTTGCAGGCGTTCAAGGACGCAGGCGCCACAGTGCTGGCGCACACAGAGGCCCGCGAATACCTGAACTCCGACACCGCGCAAAAGAGACTGGAAGCCAGCCGGGTGGAGCTGTTTCCCTGGATCGATGACAAGACCAGATTGGTACCCGCCGACCGCTGGCTCGAAGAAAAGGAAACGCGCTTGCGCGTAGGCTCCTTTGACTTCGTCATCGGCCATGTGGGACCGGCGCATACGGTAGAAGACGTGGTGGTCTATGTGCCCCAGCTCGGCGTGCTGTTTTCCGGGGACCTGTTTTTTCGCGGGCGCATTCCCTACGTTGGCCAGGCCGACAGCCGTCTGTGGATTGCGTCTCTCAACCGGATGATGCAGTACCAACCCAAACTGGTCATCCCCGGCCACGGCCCCTCGTCTTCCGAACCCATGGCCGACATGACCATGACGCGGGACTATCTGCTGTATCTGCGAAAGACCATGGGCGAGGCTGCGAGAAATCTGGAGCCATTTGAAGACGCCTATGCCAGGGCCGACTGGTCCGCGTTTGAAAAAATGCCACTGTTTCGGGTCGCCAACCACATGAACGCCTACAACACCTATCTGTTGATGGAGCAACAGACGGAGCCATGACCGATCAGCACGGACCATCAGCTCGTCTGTCGCGCAGGGACATCTTGCGCGGTATGTCCATCGCCTGGACGCCCGGGCTGGCCATGGCCGATGGGGGCAGTGCCACTATCGACTGGCCAACACTTCCCTTGCTGGATGGCGGCGTGCTTCAACCCTCGACCTGGGTTGGAACGCCGGCAGTTCTGGTCTTCTGGGCCACCTGGTGCCCCTTTTGCCAGCGTCACAACGCCCACATTGAAAAGCTGTACCAGCAGACCCTGGGCAGGAATTTGCGTGTTTTGGGTGTTGCCACGGAAACGGACAGATCAAAGCTTGGCAACTACATGCAAAGCCATCAGTTCCATTTCCCGGTGGCGCTGGCCGACAGCAGTTTCCGTGGGCAGTTCACACAGCGGCGCATCATCCCTTTGACGTGCCTGGTTTCAGAACGGGGCATACTGAAGCAGACGATTCCGGGTGAGATGTCACAGGAAGACGTTCTCTCACTGGCGTCAGCATCGTGGGCCTGAGTGCCTAAAATGCGAGTGGCGTATTTACTTCTATCGGATACCTTATGGATGAGTCGATCAATCAAGACCGCGTCTTTGAATCAGCAGCGGAGCTGTTTGCCCTCTTGTCCACGCCCATGCGACTCAAGATCATCAGCGCCGTCTGCGAAAAGGAAAAGAATGTTTCCGAACTGCTGGAACTGATAGACACCACGCAACCCAATATGTCCCAGCATCTGGCAACCCTGCATCGCAAGGGTGTGCTGTCCAAACGCCGCGAAGGCGTACAGATTTACTACAAGCTGCAAAGTGAGCGCGTTGCCATGCTGTGCCGCGCGGTCTGCACCCAGGTGGCCATCGAATTGGACGACGCAGGCAGCATCGATGCAGCAGACAGGTTGACATACAACACACCGCGCTGATCTGATAAGCACTCCTTACTGGAGATGCTGCAAAATGTCCCTCTAAATACCCGCCGTGCATTGGCGCGTCGGGCACAACAAGGGGACAAAATGAATCTCGCTTCAATGAAAGTCGCCACAAAATTGTGGCTGTTCATGACGGTTGTCGTCCTCGCCATTCTGACCGTGGCGCTTGCGGGGACAGCCCGAAGCGCAAGGATATTGGCAGAAGGCCGCGAAGCGGCAAACAACTCCGCAGAAATGATCAGGATTTCAACCCAGTGGTCGAATTTGACCGAGGGCAACTCCTTTCGCAACCAGGCGATGATGATCAGCAATGAGCCTGCCATCTCCGCAGCGTTCAAGGATTCTGTAAACAGTACGGTCGCCAGGATTTCCGAGCTTCAGAAAAAGATCGAGTCCATGCCGTTGGACGATGCGGACAAGGCGCAGATGCAGAAGATATCGGACTTGCGCAAAACCGTCATTGCCTCGAGAGTCAAGGCGCTTCAATTCAAGACCGACGGGAATGGAGACGAGGCAATCAAGGTCATGCAGTCCGAATACCTGCCCAATATGGCCCTCTACATTGGCGCGCAAAAGGATTTCGTGAAGTTGCAGGAGCAACACATGGAGCACATCCTTGCGCAAACGGAAGAGCAGCGCGCCAACAATACGCTTGGGATCTTGATCGCCTTGGCGGTGATCATTGTGGTCATATTTTTTGGAATCAGGTGGCTGGTCGGTTCTATCCAGGAACCCCTGGCTCAGGCAAATGACTACGCAGTACGCATTGCCCACGGAGACCTGAGTGCTGTTATTTCGACGCAGCGGGGCGACGAGTTCGGCACCTTGTTGGGTACCCTCGGGAAAATGAACACATCCCTGGCACAGCTTGTAATGTCGGTGCGAAACGGCTCCGAAGGTGTTGCAACCGCCAGCTCGGAAATTGCGCAAGGCAACAACGACCTGTCGTCGCGTACTGAGCAGCAGGCCAGCGCACTCGAAGAGACTGCGGCAAGCATGGAAGAACTCAATTCCACGGTGAAGCAGAACGCTGATGCTGCGCGCCAGGCCAATCAACTCGCGGCAAACGCTGCGGCTGTTGCCACGCAAGGTGGTGAGGTGGTGGGGCAGGTTGTGGAAACCATGAAGGGCATCGTTGACTCCAGTCGCAAGATCAGCGACATCATCAGCGTGATTGATGGCATCGCCTTCCAGACCAACATTCTTGCGTTGAATGCTGCGGTGGAGGCGGCCCGTGCCGGTGAGCAGGGACGCGGTTTTGCGGTGGTGGCCAGTGAGGTTCGCTCCCTCGCGGGGCGCAGTGCGGAAGCTGCCAAGGAGATCAAGTCCCTGATCAATGCCAGTGTCGAGCGCGTCGAGCAAGGAACGGCACTGGTGGACAAGGCCGGCAGTACGATGACCGAGGTTGTGGGCAGCATCCGCCGGGTCACCGACATCATGGGAGAAATCAGCGCGGCAAGCAGCGAGCAGGCATCTGGCGTATCCCAAATCGGTGAGGCGGTGCAAAGCATGGATCAGGTGACCCAGCAGAACGCGGCATTGGTGGAGCAGATGGCTGCGGCCGCGAGCAGTCTGAAAAGCCAGGCGCAGGAATTGGTAGCAGTGGTTGCGACCTTCAAGCTCAATGCAACGGACGTCCGTGCACTAAATGCTTAGTCGTGCATAGGTGTCGAGCAAGGCACTCTTCTTCACCACACCCACGAGTCGGGGTTCTTCCGTGGATTGAATGACCGGCAGTCGCTCACCCTGATGCGCCATGAAGCGCCGAAACGCGGTACTCAAACCCATATCGCTGGTGAGGGGCTGGATTTCATGGGTGAGCAGGTCGATGGCCCGGTTGCCCCTCAGGTTGTGATCTGCCGTCGCCGAATTCAGATTCCTCAAAGGCACCACGCCTTGGTACACGCCCTGGGGGTCAACCACATAAAGGTACTTCACCGGATGTGCCGCAAACAGGTGGGCCATGCTGTCCAGATCCGCGTCCTGGCCCACTACGGTCTCGGCTGGCTGAATGAGGTCCTGAACCAGCAGCTTTCGCAAACGCTGGCGTTCCTCGCTCTGCACCAGCCGCCGGAGTGTGATGTCGTACATAGAGCCTGCATTGGTCACTCGCGCCACGAAGTAGGCCATCACGCACCCCACCATCAAAGGCAGCATCACCTGGTAACTCAAGGTCATTTCAAACAGCATGAGGATGGCCATCAGCGGCGCTTGCGTGGAGCCTGCCAGAAAGGCTCCCATCCCCACGATTCCGTAGGCAAACGGCGCGGATGCCAGTTGGGGCCAAAGCGATTGCACGCCCAGACCATAGATCTCACCCAGCATGCAGCCGAAGAACAGGGCGGGAGTAAAGACCCCACCGACAGCACCCGAACCCACCGTGGCAAAGGTGGCGAGTGCCTTGCTGGCCAACAGCAGAAAGAGCAGCGTCCAGCTCCATTGGGAATGCAACGCGCTGTTGACGACGCTGTAACCGTTGCCCCATACCTCCGGGATGAACCAGGAGACAAGACCAACCACCAGTCCGCCAAGACACATGCGCAAGGGCAATGCCACGGGAAGACTGGCAAAGAGTTTCCGGCTTCTTTCCAACCCCCTCAAAAATACCGCAGCCCCCAGCCCCGCAAGAACACCCAGCAATGCAAACAGCAGCACGTCGGGTCCCTGGATGCTGGGGAAGCTCGGGATGGCATAGGGTGGTTGATAGCCGGGGAATTCGCGCATGGTGATGTTGGCCACCACAGCCGCCACGATGATCGGCCCCAGGCTATCCAGCGCAATGGAGCCCAGCACGATTTCCGCAATGAAGAAGACGCTTGCAAAAGGCGCGTTGTAGGCCGCCGTAATACCGGCTGCGGCTCCACAGGCGACCAGCAGGCGCAATTTGTCGGCAGGCATGCGCAGCCCTTTGCCCAGGGACGAAGCACACATGGCCGCCAGTTGCACCATGGAGCCCTCGCGTCCAATCGAGCCACCACTGACAATGCTCACCACCGATGAAAGACTGCGCCCCACAGTCAGGCGCACGGGGATGCTTCCGTCTCCCATCGTGCTGGCCTCCATGTAGTCGCTGATGCTGTTCTTTTCCTTGAAGCGGTTGATCCATTGCAGCAGCAGCCCAGCAACCAGACCGCCCAATGCAGGTACACACAAGCGCGCCGCCGGGCTCAGACTGTGCGCCAGCGCAACCATGCTGCCGCCCTGCCCAAGCAAAGCCCTGTCTCCCCAGTACAGCGACAGACGAAAGGCTTGCGTTGCCAAGGCGCCTATCAACCCGGCCAATACAGCCCACACGATCATTGCCAGCCAGGAAAATCGATACAGCCTTTCACCCCAAAAAGTTCGATAGCGCACGCCAAGGAGGTGGAGAAGGTTCACGGCGCGGTCATGGGTAGATGCCGAACTATTTGTATTGAATGGAAAAAGGTCGAGCCGGATCGGAGACCTGAAAGCTTATCAGCTTGAGTACCTGTGTGGCATGTTTGTTCATCACTCGGGACCTCCGGTTCGCAGGCTCCAACAAACCCTGCCCGGCCGAGACGGTCTTCGGTGGCTTTCCTTCAATCTCCCAGACACCGGTTCCCGTTTCAACATAGATAGCCACGGCCGCAGGGTGGATATGCCAGGGACTCGCGGTGTTGGGTGCGAACTGCGAAGTGACCATGCGCACTTCTGTCCGGTCCTCCTGCATCTCCTTCAACAGAAATGCCGACGGCGGATCGGACGACTGTGCCAGCGCGTCAAACGCAATCAGACCCAGAAGACTCAGAGCAATAAAAATTCGCATACAAAAGGCAGCTGTACGGAAGTGGCGCACGAGTCTAATTCAGTGGTATTGCCTCCTGTTCGCTCTTTACATTTTTTCACTCGGAGGCAACGTAAAGACGTAGCTTGCGTAGCGGCGATTGAGCGTCGGCGAGATTAAGTTTGACTTAATTCTTGGCAACGTAGACTGGCCCATTCTCTGGAGCCAGAATGAACGCAACCATAGGACTTTTCACTGCAGCATTCCTGATTCTGCTCAGTCAGCACCTGCATGCCGAAGACACAACGCCGGCAAAGCAAGTAGATACGCTGGTGAGGCTTTCGGGCATCCGGCCGAATCCCGGCAGTGGGCATGACTTCTTTGTGTCCAAGCACGGACGGGAATGGTCATGCTCCAGTTGCCACACGGCGGATCCCACGGGTCTGGGCAAGCACGTCAAGACCGGCAAGGTGATCCAGCCCATGGCACCGGCAGCGAATCCAAGCCGCTTTACCGATGTCACCAAGACGGAAAAATGGTTCCGCAGAAATTGCAACGATGTGATCGGGCGGGAATGCACCCCCGAAGAAAAGGCCGATGTCCTGACGTGGCTCTTGAGCCTGAAGTAGCAGACCGCCATGCGCGGCAACCTGTTGAAGATCAAACCCATCTGATCGGAAGTCGATAGCATCTGGACCAGGGAATCGGCGCGCCCGCCATTCCGTTAGTCAAAGAAGGTCTATTTGTGATTCCCATCAAAACCGCATCTGCCTGGCGAGGAACATCGGACTGCCGCAACTGTGCAATCAGGGAGATGGTCCTGTTTGCAGATTTGGATGAATCCGATTTCTCGAAGATTCACGCCCCGATTGATGATCTGGAATATGCGTTGGATTCGGTGCTGCTGCAGGAAGGAGACCGCGCGCCAGGTCTCTTTACCGTGAGGTCAGGAATGTTCAAGCTGGTGCGAACGACCAGCGACGGCCGCGAACGCATCGTGCGGGTAATGCGCCAGGGGGATGTCATCGGTCTGGAAGCGCTGGTGCACGGCAAGATCGACACAAGCGTTGTCGCCTTGACCGCTGTATCCGTCTGTCGAATACCGCTGGAAATCATCCAGTCGCTGGCTGTGCAGTCGCCGCGCCTGCATCAGAGTCTGATGCGCAAGTGGTCCCACAATCAAAAGGAAGCGGAGGACTGGTTGGCAGACCTGAATTACGGCACTGCCCGCCAGCGCGTTGTCAATTTCATTCTGAAAATGCGAAGCCCCACCGACATGCAGCTCGTCACGCTCTTCAGTCGGGAAGACATCGGGGCGATGGTCGATTTGAAGATGGAAACCGTCAGCAGGGAAGTCAGTCAGCTTGTGCGCAACAAAGTTCTGGAACCACTGGACAAGCAGGGCCGTACCTACCGCATCATCAACCTCGCCGGCTTGTCGACTGACTGATTGCACGACCCGCTATTTTTCGTTGTTGCGGGCGGCTTCGTTCACCTTGTGCTTGAAGTACCAGAGGAAGAAAACCGCCATCCCCAGCATGAAGCCAATGCCGCTGATGCTCATGATTCCGTAGTCGGTGGTGAACAGATCTGTTAGCAGTTTCATGTCAATCCCCTTAAAGGTGTGACACGAGTGTCCCTGCCGATCTGGTGACGTCGATTGATATTTATCACCCGACACCTGCCATTTTTTGGGATGCTTTGACGCAGGTTACTTAAGCAGAACTTAATGCGCCGCCGTTGTCACTGAATTGACATACATAAAAACTACCTTCGGGTTCCCTTTACTCAGGTGTTCTCATGAATCTCACATTCAAAAAAATATCGGTCCTCGCCGCGTCGCTGTCGACCCTTTGCGCTGGTGGTCATGCATTCGCGCAGGAAGTCACAGGCGCAGGCGCCAGCTTTCCTGCACCGGTCTATGCCAAATGGGCCTCCGACTACAACAAGGCCACCGGCGTAAAGGTCAATTACCAGTCCATCGGCTCGGGTGGTGGCATCAAGCAGATTGACTCCAAGACCGTGGACTTCGGCGCCTCCGACATGCCCCTGACGGACGACGTCCTCAAGTCGAAAGGCCAGCTGCAGTTTCCCACGGTCATGGGTGGGGTGGTGCCCGTCATCAACATCAAGGGGATTGAGCCCGGCCAGATGAAGCTCACCGGCCCTGTGCTGGCGGACATCTTCCTGGGCAAGGTAGCCAAGTGGAACGACCCTGCTATCAAGGCCTTGAATCCCACACTGGCACTGCCTGACACGGACATTGCGCAGGTGCGTCGCGCCGACGGCTCCGGCACCACCTTCATCTTCACCAACTACCTGAGCAAGGTCAGCCCCGAATGGAAGAGCAAGGTGGGTGAAGGCACGGCAGTGAACTGGCCCATTGGTGCTGGCGGCAAGGGCAACGAAGGCGTTTCGGCCTTCGTCAACCGCATTCCCAATTCGATTGGTTATGTGGAATATTCCTACGTGAAGCAGAACAAGATGAACTACGCCATCCTGCAGAACGCGTCGGGCAATTTCGTCCATCCCGACGAGGCAGCCTTCAAGGCGGCCGCTGCCGGCGCCGATTGGAGCAAGTCGTTCTACCAGATCCTCACCAATGAGCCAGGCAAGGAAGCCTGGCCCATCAGCGGAGCCACCTTCATCCTGATGCACGAAAAGCAGGACAAGCCCGCCAACGCAGCCGAGGTGCTGAAGTTCTTCAACTGGGCCTACGCCAATGGCGGCAAGGCGGCCTCGGATCTGGATTACGTCCCGATGCCGGCCACCGTGGTGGCCGCCATTCAGAAGTCCTGGGGCGACATCAAGGACAACGCTGGCAAGCCCGTCGCCTTCAAGTGAAGCGCTAGCGCAGGTGATGCACCGCAGCCTGCCGATACACCGGCGTATCCAGGCCCTCAAAGCGGGCCTTGAGTTGCAGGGACAGGAACTGCGAGTAATGCCGGCTCTGGTGCAGATTGCCGCCATGAATCCAGAGCTGCGGCTGGTTGGTGGGCTTCCACATGTTGCGAAGCTCGCCTTCCCATGGTCCAGGGTCCTTGGTGGTGCTGGAGCCCAGGCCCCATACCTTGCCGACGCGGTTGGCCACATCGGGTGAGACGATGTCGGCCAGGAACTGGTTCATGGAGCCAAATCCGGTGGCGTACACGATCAGATCCGCGGGCAGCTCGGTGCCGTCGGTGAGCAGTACTGACTTGGGGTTGATGCGCTCGATGTTTACCCGGCTCTTGAGCTTGATGCTGCCATTGGCCACCAGCTCGGACGCGCCCACGTCGATATAGTAGCCCGAACCGCGGCGCAGGTACTTCATGAACAGGCCAGAGCCGTCATCACCAAAGTCCAGCATGAAGCCCGCCTTCTCCAGTCGGCCATAGAGATCGGCCTCGCGCTTCTTCATCTCCTCGTACACCGGGATGTGGAAGGTGTGCATGATCTTGTAGGGCACGCTGGCAAAGATCAGGTCGGCCTTGTGGTGGTCTATGCCGTTCTTGACAGCCTCTTCGCTGTAGAGCCCGCCCAATGCCAGCTCCATGAGCGCCTGCGAGGGCGCAATGTGGGTGCTGCTGCGCTGGACCATGGTGACGTCCACGCCGTTCTCCCACAGGGCTGCGCAGATGTCGTGGGCCGAGTTGTTGGAGCCCAGCACCACCACTTTCTTGCCCTTGTATTTTTCCGGGCCGGGGTGCTTGCTGGAGTGGTGCTGCTCGCCTTCAAAGGTGTCGGCACCTGCAATCTTGGGCACGTTGGCATAGCCGGAAACACCCAGCGCAAACACCAGTTGCTTGGGCCGCAGCGTCACCTGTTCACCGGCGCGGTCCACCTCCACCACCCACTCGCCCTTGGCCTCGTCAAAGTGCGCACTCTTGGCAGTAGTGGAGCCCCAGTAGTTGAGCTCCATGACCTTGGCATACATCTCCAGCCAATCGCCCACCTTGTCCTTGGGTGCGAACACCGGCCAGTCGTCCGGGAAAGGAATGTAGGGCAGGTGGTCGTACCACACCGGGTCATGCAGGCACAAGCTCTTGTAGCGGTTGCGCCAGCTGTCGCCGGGACGCGCATTCTTCTCGATGACCAGCGTGGGCACGCCCAGACGACGCAGGCGCGCAGCCAGAATGATGCCGCCCTGACCGCCCCCCACGATGACCACATAGGGCTGCTCGCTGTAACCCAGCTTGGCCTGCTCCTCATTGCGCAGCTCCATCCAGGTTTTGCGGTTCTTGTGCACTCCGTGCTCTGCGCCCTTGATGCGGCGGGTGCCGGTCTTTTCCTCGAAGCCCTTGAGTTCCACCATAGTGGTGAGCAGGGTCCAGGCCTTACCGTCCTTGAGCCGCAAATGGCCGCGTCCACGCGAAAGACGTGTCTCGAAGGTGAACCAGGCGTCGATCACGCCACCGGCTTCGGTCGCTTCGCCTTCCAGCGTGAAGCTGCCTGGAGCCACATCGGCCAGCCGTGCAGCGAGCATGTCGCGCACCGCGGGCTTGCCTTCCTGGGTACAGATGTTCCAGGTGAAGCTGACCAGGTCGCGCCAATAGCAGTCGTCATCAAACAGTGCGAGCGCCGCTTCCAGATCACGCTTGCCAAGCGCGGCACCAAAATCGGCCAACCAGGTGCTGGCCCTTTGCGAGGGGGTTGTCATTGAACTTGTCTCCTGTGGATGGCCAGCCTCGAAATGGGCTGACTCAACTGATACAAGTCAATATCCGTGCCAGAACGGTCCGGCGCCTAAGTGCTTGATTTGTATGGACTCAGAACGCAGGGGGTGCTGTCACACTGTGACAGGTGTAACAGCCAGGCAGGTGACAGTTGTCACCCTGTTGCACCGCTATTCGCGGTTGTTCGGCACGATGCCTGCACGCTTCATGCGCCGGTACAGCGTCATGCGCGACAGCCCCAGCTCGCGCGCCAGGGCACTTACGTTCCAATGCGCGGCGCGCAGAGCCTGTAGCAGCTGCTCGTCGGCATCGCAGCGTGGGGCTGGACGGGGCTGCGCCACGGCCTGCACGGCGGATGCTTCACGCAGTTGCGGCAAGTCGTCGGTGTCGATGTCGCCGTGCGCGCGCATGCTGCTGGCGTAGTCCAGCACATTGCGAAGCTCCCGCAGATTGCCCGGCCATGTATGTGCCATCAGTTGTGCCAGCGCTGCCGCAGTGAGTGTGCGGCCTGACAACATATGGCCAATCAGCGCACCACGGTCCGCCCGCTCGCGCAGCGGCGGCAGACTGAAGTGGGCACCATTGAGGCGGTAGTACAGGTCGTCACGGAACTTGCCTGAGCGCACCAGCGCTTCCAGGGGCGCATGCGTGGCGGCAATGACGCGGATGTTGATGGGGATGGGCTTGAGTGCGCCCACCGGAAGAACCTCGCGCTCGGACAACACGCGCAGCAGGCGTGCCTGCAGCGCCAGGGGCATGTCGCCTATCTCATCCAGGAACAGGGTGCCTCCGTCGGCTTCCTGCACCAGCCCGCGCTTGCCCTTGGCACTGGCTCCGGAAAAGCTGCCGGGCATGTGGCCAAACAGCTCGCTCTCGATCAGCGCCTCGGGGATGGCCGCACAGTTCACCGCCACAAAGGGCCGCTGCTTGCGCACGCTGCTGGCATGAATGGCCTTGGCAAAGTACTCCTTGCCCGAACCGGTTTCACCGGTGATGAGCAGGCTGATGGGGGAGTTCACCAGCATTGCCGCGCGTTTGATCTGCCGGTCCAGCGCCAGGTCACCCAGGGAGAGGGATGCCAGCGGCTCCGGTAGGTGTGCGGCAACAGCGTCACGCACGACCAGAGGCACCGGTGGTGGCGGAGTGACGGACAGAAACAACGCCCTGTGCACGCCACGCAACATAACTGCGCGCTGGTCCATGGGTTGCGCCATCACGTAGCGGCCGATTTGGGAAAACGGAACGTTCAGCAGGCTTTCCCATGGTGACCCCAGCAGCTTGCCGTGGTTCACGCCCTGCAGCCCCAACTGTGCACGGCGGTTGTGGCCGATGACGCGCCCCGCCCCATCCAGGGCCAGCAGATATTCGGGTTGCACTTCCAGAAACTGCGGGGCGCTGGCCAGCCGCACGATCCAGTCGCGCCGATGGCGCTGCAGGAAGGCCGCATTCTCGATGTCGTGCGCATACATGGTGACCAGCTGCAGGGCGAGGTGCTGGCTCTCCTTGGGCTGCGAAGAGCTGAGCTGGGAGATGTCCAGCACGGCGCTCAGATTGCCCAGGCTGTCGTAGATGGGTGCCGTTGTGCAAGTCAACGGAATGTGGGTGGCATCGAAATGGTCATCCAGATGCACCGTCAGAGCCCGGCCGGTGCTGATGCAGGTACCCACGCCACAGGTGCCCGCATGGTGTTCGCTCCAATCCGCTCCCAGGTACAGGCCGGCTCGGCGCAGGCTGGGCTCAAAAACCAAGTCACCCAGAAAGTCCACGGTGATGCCACGCGCATCGGTCAGCAGCACCACATAGCCCAGACCCGAGACCTTGCTGTAGAGCGACTCCAATCCGTGGCGGGCAATTTGCAGAAGACTCTCCATCTGCTCCTTGTGCTCGCGCAAGCGGGCTTGCGGCACGATGATGGCCTCTTGCATGCGTGTGGGGTCCAGCCCGTGCTCGTGCACGCAACGCACCCAGGAGTCCCGAATCAGGTCTTCGTGGCGGGAAGCCAGCGGCTTGCCGTTTGCATGCGCCTCGGATGCGACCTGCATCACGGTGGAAATATGCTGATGGGGTGTGACTTGCATGGGGGACTGCTCCGGCGTGGGCCTTGGAGCAGGCACAGTCGTTCAATGCCTCCCATGTGTCAAGAGCGCACAAACCCTAGCCGCGGTTGAGGTCCACCTGCGCGTCCATCACCAGTTCCGGATTCTTCAGCAGCCGTTCCTTCCATGCCCCCAGGTGTCGGCGCGACTGGATCAGCCCGCGTATGGCGCCCACGTGCTGCGGATGGCCGATGGTGATGGCGCCCACCAGCTGGTCGCCATCGAAGCACAGTCGGGTATAGATGAAGTTGGCCTCATCGACCACTTCGGTGCTTTCACCGCCGTCAACGCCCTGCCACAGACCAAAGGTGTGCGATACGAGCCCGACCGAGTCCAGCACATTCATGCCCAGGCTGCCGATGTAGGGCACGTCCTTGCCGGCCATGTTGAGCGCTGCAATGCGTCCATGCTCTGTGGCCGTGGGCTGCAGTGCGTGCACTACCCATTCACCGGTGGAAAAGTCGTGCCCTTCGGCCACGTCGCCCGCCGCGTAGATGTGTGGGACCGAGGTGCGCATGTGCGGGTCAATCACGATTCCGCTGCGGATTTCCACGCCGGTGTTTGCAAGGAACGACACGTTCGGATGCACGCCGGTTGCCAGAATGATGAGGTCGGCATCAATGGCGCCTGTGTCCATGATCAGGCGCGGACCGGGTTCTATGCGCAGGGTGCGCCCAGTGGTGATGACGTTCACACCGCGACCCTCCAGCCAGCGCTGCAGCATGCGGCTGCCCACTGGCGTCATCATGGAACGCAGGATCTGGCCCGAACGGCCCGCCACTACGGATAGCCGCACGCCCCTGCTCACCAGCGCCTTCATGCAGACCCCGGCCACGAAGCCGGCGCCCAACAAGACCACGCGCGCGCCAGGGACCAGACGGGGCGCAATCTTGTGCGCATCCTCCAGGGTCCAGCACGACACCACACCCGGCAGATCGGTGCCGGGCAACGGTGGCAAGCTGGGCGATGAGCCGGTTGCCACCAGCAGACGGTCATATCGCAGTTGCGAACCGTCGTCCAGATCGACCAGGCCGCCGTCCGGCCCGGCGTGCACCTGCAACGCCTTGGCATGGAGGTAGCGAATGCCAAGCCCTTCGAGGTGGTGGTGCGAGCGGCGTTGGCGCGCACCGTCGTCGTCTATGTTTCCGCTCAGGATATAGGGGATGGCCATGCGCGCATAGGGCTCACCCGGTTCGCCGCTGACCAGTGTGATGTGCGCATCGGCACTGGTTTCACGCAAGGTCTCGGCAGCGCGCATGCCAGCCGAGCCGGCGCCAATGATGACAAAGTCCATGGTCCTTCTCCTTCATGTTGCCAGTGAATGGCATCGCCACAAATATAGGCTTCGCCGGGGAGAAATCCTTGACCATGCGCAAGATAGTCAATGCGCCGGGGTCCATGTGGCGAGCAACGCACCCAGAATGCGCATGCCTTGCTGAATCTGCTCAACCGTCAGACTGGCATATCCCAGAATGAAACCGGCGGGCCGGTACGCGGCAGATTCCAGGCTCGCAAACAGTGTGGACACCGGATAGATACCCACACCCACCGCGCGCGCCGCAGCCACCAGAGCCGGCTCGTCACCGGGACGCAAAAAGGGCAGCCACAACACCACATGCAGACCCGCAGCGGTGCCCCTTACTTGCGCTTCCTCGGGAAGGTACTGTGCCACGGCATCCAGCAAGGCAGCGCGGCGGCGCTCGTTTTCACGACGCATGCGTCGCACATGGCGTTCGTACGCACCGCTCTGTATCAATGCAGCCAGCACCCGCTGCTCCAGCACGGGCGCATGCCGGTCGGTCAGGCGCTTGGCCTGCCGGAATACAGGCACCAATTCCACCGGCAGCACCACATAGCCGATCCGCAGCTGCGGAGACAATGCCTTGGAGAATGTGCCGACATAAGTCACACGGCCATCGCCATCAATGGACTGCAGCGCGTCGATGGGGCGCTGCCCGTAGCGGAACTCGCCGTCGTAGTCGTCTTCCACGATCCAGGCGTTCTGGCGCCGTGCCCACTGCAGCAGTTCCTGGCGCCGCCCGATCGGCAGCACGCCTCCCAGTGGAAACTGGTGGGAGGGTGTTGCGTAGACCAGGCGGGCGCCGTCCGCGTGGGGCAATTGGCCAGTATCCATGCCCTGTGCATCCACAGGCACGGGACAGCAGCGTGCACCCGTGGCCTCGAAACAGCGGCGTGCCATCAGGTAGCCGGGATCTTCAAACACAAAGATGTCGCCGGCATTGAGCAGCAGCCGCGCGCACAGATCGATGGCCTGCTGCGAGCCATGCACGATCAGAATCTGCTCGGCGCTGCAGGCCAGGCCCCGGGCCCGCCGCAGATAGCCTTGCACCGCGTGGCGTAGCTGCTCATCACCTTCGGGAGGGACGTAGTACAGGCGGCGCTGCTGTTGCAGCAACTCCGACTGGTAAGCCCGCCGCCATGCCAGCGTGGGGAAGTCGCGATGGGCCACTGCCCCGTAGAGAAAGTCAAACCGGAGTGGCTCGGTATGCGGTAGCGCGGGCATGCCGATCGCGCTGAGGCGGCGCCCGAAATCAGACAGTGCGGGATTCGGCCGGGCCTGGCGTTTGCGCGGCATGGCGGGTGCGGCAGAGGCAGTGAATCGTTTGGTGACTCTGGCCACCCGACCCGTGGAGGTAGCCAGATAGCCCTCGGCTGCAAGCTGCTCGTAGGCTGCCGTGACGGTCGTGCGCGATACACCCAGTTCGGCCGCAAGGCTGCGTGTAGAAGGTGCGCGGGCGCCCGCTGGCAAGGTACCGTCGTTGATCTGGGCCCGCAGCAACGCATAGATGCCGCGTCCGGCTCCGTTGGCAACGCGTTGGGATCTAGATCGACTTGTCAACTGGCCCATGAATATTGTGAAAAACTGGTTCTTCTCATTGTGCCGGTTTCAGGCGACAGTTGCGATCATTCCGTTCAACCCCTGCTCCAACACCACGATGTACATCCCTGCCCACTTTGCCGAAACCCGATCTGACGAGCTGCACCGTATCGTTCGCGAGAATCCGCTGGGAATGCTGGTGACCCATGGCGACGCTGGTCTGGATGCGGACCACATTCCGTTTGAGCTGGATGCAGCCACCGGAGCACACGGCGCTTTGCTCGCACACGTGGCCCGCGCCAATCCCCTGTGGCAGCGCTGTCCGACCGGCACGCCTGTGATGGTGGTGTTCCGTGGAGTGCAGGCCTACATTTCGCCCAACTGGTACCCCAGCAAGCATGAGACCCATCGCCAGGTGCCGACCTGGAACTACGAGGTGGTGCATGCCCACGGCACTCTCACCATTCACGACGACGAGCGCTTTCTGCGACGTCTGCTGGCCCATCTCACGCGCCGGCACGAGGCCACCGAACCCAAGCCCTGGAAGATGGGCGACTCCGCGCCAGAGTACATAGACGCCATGCTGCGCAATGTAGTGGGAATCGAGATCACCTTGAGCTCGCTGGTGGGCAAGACCAAGCTCAGCCAGAACCGGGAGGAGCGTGATCGCCTGGGTGCAGCCGACACGCTGGAGGCACGTGGAAACAACGCCATGGCACACGCCATGCGCAAAGCCGGTTGAGCACGGTGTACAGCGCCACTTTCATTTTTGCCAAGGGCGTGTTCGATGATGCGTTCTTTGCGCTCGATGCCGAGATTGCCGCGCTTGCGAAATCCATCCCAGGCTACCTGGGCGAAGAAGCGTGGGAGAACCCGGCCACGGGTCTGATTTCCAATGTGTACTACTGGGAGACCCTCGAGGCACTGCAGACCTTGATCAAACACCCTGCGCAGGTCGTACGCATCTACGGGGACGGCGGCATTGCGCACCCGCTAGGCCATCACACCGGGACCGGGCATTGCCTATGACTTGGTCAAGTACGTGGGTGCCCTTTACCTGATGAAAGGAGTTCTGGTGGAGGCGTTGAACGTCAAGACTGCGCTGTTCTTTCCGGCTGAAGTCGGCGCTGGCCCATCAACTCACCATTGCAGCGCCTGTTGATTGGAGGCGTGGATGTTGCTGCGTGCGAGTACCGTGCCTGCACGAACAGCTTCTGCCCATGTCTGTGTGGTGACGACTGCAGCGAAGCGCGAGTGCATGACCACGCTGAATACCCGGTGGATGTCCATGGCGCTGGCGTAGCCGGCCTCATTGCGATAGGGCACTGCGCCGGTTGCGTCGGCCAGAAATTCCACCGTGAGTCCGCGGTGCACCGCGTCGAAGACGGTGGACGCATCACAGTTGTGTGTCATGTAGCCCGCGACCGTCAGTGTGTCGATGTTCTTTGACTTCAGCCAGGCTTCCAGATTGGTTTCGGTGAATGCGCTGGGCAGCGTCTTCTCCACATAGTGGTCGCGCGGTCGTGATGCAACCACGTCGTGCAGCGCCCATCCATCCGACCCATGTGCAAACAGCGGAGCAGTGGGCGCTGTGCGGTTCTGCACCACGATGACGGGAACACCGGCTGCATGCGCCACGTCCATGGCGTGGCCGATGTTGGATAGCGAGATGTCAATGGGTGGGTATTCAATCCTCAGATTGCCGGTGATGTATTCGTTCTGCACGTCGATGACGATCAGTGCGCGGCGGGGTGTGGTGCTCATGGTGTGTTCCTTTCGGTGTGTAGAAGATGAGTAGGAATTCTGGAAGTTGGTCGCCTATTTGACGAGTGGCCCGAATGCCATTCTTCGATAGAATTGGGCCATGTCCACCCGTCGCGCACCGGCTGTCACTTCGTCACTCTCCGCCAGAAAAACATCGGGTAAGCCGCGGCACATCGTCGTGGTTGCTTTCGATGGGATAAGCCCGTTCCATCTGTCGGTGCCATGTCTGGTATTCGGCGAAGACCGTTCGGACATAGGCGTTGCACCGTTTGACTTTGCGGTTTGCGCCGTCGAGTCCGGACCACTGTCGACGTCCGCCGGATTCCGCATTGATGCCAAACATGGCCTGGGTGCTCTGCGCAATGCGGATGTGGTGGTGATACCGAGTTGGCGTGACGTGGACGAGCGCCCACCAGGGGCGCTGCTGCGTGCTCTGGTGGCTGCACACCGGCGCGGCGCCACGGTAGTGGGTCTTTGCCTGGGTGCCTTCGTGCTGGCGCAAGCTGGCTTGCTGGATGGCAGAAAGGCCACCACCCACTGGCACTGGGCCTCGCTGTTTGCCAGCCGCTATCCGCTGGTACGTCTGGACCCCAGTGTGCTCTACGTGGATGAAGACCGCGTCGTTACCTCCGCGGGTACGGCAGCCAGCATCGATTGCTGCCTGCACCTTTTGCGCACCTGGTGCGGTGCCACCCTGGCCAACCGCGTGGCGCGCCGTCTGGTGGTGGCCCCGCATCGCACCGGGGGCCAGTCACAGTTCATTGAAGAGGCGATTCCCCAGACCGGGCGGGGAGGTCGCATGAATGAGTTGCTGGAGTGGCTGCAGACGCGGCTGAACCATGCACACGACATCGATACGCTGGCCGCACGCCTGGCCATGAGTCGGCGCACTTTTACCCGGCACTTTCAGCGCACGACCGGAACCACGCTGGTGCAATGGCTCACCTGGCAGCGACTGGCACGCGCCAGCCAGTTGCTGGAGTCGTCTGACCGATCGGTGGAGGCCATTGCAGAGGAGTCCGGCTTTGGTTCACCGGTGTCGCTGCGCCAGCATTTTGTTGCCCGCTATGGTGTGTCCCCCACGGCTTACAGACGCCAATTTCAGGCAGTTGCTGATGCTTAGGAAATGGCGGATGTGCGCGGCGAGACTGCCGTACAAACTGATCCCGTTGCGCAATTGGCCGGTGGCACCTATTGCGTGATTGTGTCCAGCTGCGCCAATGTGTCTGAAGTCAGTGTCAGCTGCGCCGCGGCCAGGTTCTCCCGCAGATGGGCCACGGACGAAGTGCCGGGTATCAGAAGGATGTTGGGAGAACGCTGCAACAGCCAGGCCAGGGCCACTTGCATGGGTGTGGCACCGAGTTGCTGCGCAACGCCCGAAAGCTCCGAAGACTGCAGCGGTGTGAAGCCGCCCAGCGGAAAGAACGGCACGTAGGCGATGCCTTGCTGAGCCAGGTCGTCAATCATTCCGTCGTCATCGCGATGGGCCAGGTTGTACATGTTTTGCACGCACACGATCTCGCAAATAGAACGCCCTTGCGCAACCTGCGTGGGCGTGACGTTGCTCAGGCCGATGTGGCGCACCAGCCCTTGCTGCTGCAATTCGGCCAGAACCGTCAACGGCTCCTCCAGCGAGCCTTCGACAGGACCATGCACACCAAGCATGCTGCGCAGGTTCACGACATCCAACACGTCCAGTCCCAGATTGCGCAGATTGTCATGAACTGCCTGTATCAATTCATCGCTTGACATGGCGGGTAGCCAGGCACCATCGGCACCGCGGCGCGCGCTGATCTTGGTAACGATGGTGAGGTGATCAGGGTACGGATGCAATGCCTCGCGGATGATCTGATTGGTGACGTGCGGTCCATAGAAATCGGAAGTGTCGATATGGTCCACGCCGCTGGCAAGGGCTTCGCGCAGAACCGCCAGCGCAGCATCGCGGTCTTTGGGCGGACCGAAGACACCGGGGCCCGCGAGCTGCATGGCACCATAGCCGAGCCGATTGACCGAGCGGCGGCCGAGTGGGTAGATGGAGTGTGAAGCGTGGTGCGACATGGTCGAGGTTCCCGTGGGGTTGAAGTGGGCGAATGGTAGGTGCCCACCCTTTGTTCGACAATCCGCCACAATGCGCACGGGTTGTACGAATTACTGAACAATGGAAGCTGACCTCGGCGATTTGAATGCATTCCTTGCCGTTGCGCGTGCCGGCGGTTTCCGCGTGGGTGCCCGGGCCAGCGGAACCAGCGCCTCTGGCCTGAGCGAGGCAGTGCGCCGTCTGGAAACCCAACTCGGTGTCCGGCTGCTCCATCGCACGACGCGCAGCGTTGTTCCAACCGAGGCCGGGCAACGCCTGATTGAGCGGCTTGCACCCGCGTTGACCGAAGTGCAATCCGCACTCGACGTGGTCAATGGTTTTCGTGATCGGCCGGCGGGCACACTGCGGCTCAATGCAGCGGTCAGTGCTGCACGGCTGGTTTTGCCAGCGATCATTCCCGCCTTTCTCGAAGCCTACCCCGACATCCAGCTGGAAGTATTCGCGGACGACAGCTTTGTGGATGTGATTGCGGTCGGGTGCGACGCAGGCATTCGTTACGAGGAACGACTGGAAAAGGACATGATTGCCGTGCCCATCGGGCCCCGCGTGCAGCGTTTCGCATTGGCCGCATCGCCGGGCTATCTGGATCGGTGTGGACGCCCTCAGCACCCCAGCGAGTTGCTGCATCACGCCTGCCTGCGCGGGCGCTTTGCCAGCGGCGCCATGCCCACGTGGGAGTTCGAACGTAAAGGCGAGGTGGTACGCATCACGCCCGCCGGTCCGCTCATCGTGCAAATCGGCTCAGCAGTTGATCTTCTGGTTGAAACAGCAATGGCCGGAACGGGCCTGGTGTACCTGTTTGACGAGTGGCTGCGCCCCCAACTCGACAGCGGTGCACTGGAGCCCGTGCTCGAGGCCTGGTGGCCCCGTTTTTCGGGGCCGTTCTTGTACTACCCGGGTAGAAAGCTTCCACCGGCACCGCTGCGCGCGTTCATCGACTTTGTCCGGGCCGCAGCGTAGTCGCGTGGGGTGTCATTGACGGCACGTACATTTGGTCGCACAAGAACCATAGATGTTGCAATTGACCAAGGGCATTTGCGAGATGACGGGGCTAGCATGCAGTCTCTTCATCTCTGAAAGTACCACGATGGCATTGCAACCCGCATTCTTTGGTAAACGCCCCAACGATCCCCTTGCTTCCCGTCCGCTCCCGGGCCAACCCGGCGCCGTCGCAGGCTCGCACCCGGTCGCCGCTGGAGCGGCACCGGTAGCCCCGGCACCGACGCCAGCACCCGTTCAGGCACCTGCGGCGCCTATCGAGAGTGCGGCCACACCGGCCATATCCGGCGCACCCATCAAGGAGGGTGGCAGCAAGCTCACGGTGGGGCCCAACATCAAGCTCAAGGGTGTGGAAATCACCGACTGCGACACATTGATTGTTGAAGGCACGGTGGAAGCCACGATGGACTCGCGCGTCATGCACATCACCTCAATCGGCGCATTCAAGGGCTCGGCGGAGATTGACTACGCCGAGATTCACGGCGCCTTCAACGGTGATCTGACGGTGCGCGAAAAACTGGTGGTCTATTCCACCGGACGCGTGAGCGGCAAGATCCGTTACGGCAAACTGGTGATCGAGGAAGGTGGCCAGTTGACGGGTGATATCCAGTTTGGCACGGCCAATCCATCCAAGGAATCAGCGTCCGCCAAGGTGGGGCTGCTGGCCGCCGCATGATGCCCTGACATCTTGCGGCGCGGCGCGTTACTGGGCGTCAGGCTGCATGTGCGGCGCCGCCCTCTGGAATGCATCCAGTTGCTGGCAGGCAGCCTCCACGCTGCGTAGCCGGGGGTAGGCATCCAGCGGGACCTGGAACCGCCTGGCGTTGTACATCTGCGGCACCAAGCAACACTCTGCCATACCGGGGACATCACCGATGCAGAAGATGCTTGCCTGGGGCCGCGTTTGCAGCATGCGCTCCAGAGCCTCAAAGCCCAGCGTGACCCAGTGCTGGTACCAGGCAGCCCTGGCGGAAGCGTCAACGGCCAAATCATGCTCAAGGTAGTGCAGCACGCGCAGATTGTTCAAGGGATGGATGTCACAGGCAATCAGTTGGGACAGTGCGCGCACCTTGGCGCGACCAGCGGCATCTGCAGGCAGCAGTGGCGGATCGGGATACACCTCGTCCAGGTATTCCATGATGGCCAATGACTGGCCCATTGGCAGGCCCTGATCAATCAACGTGGGCACCAGATGGGACGGGTTGATATCGGCATAGGCCGGCGCGTGCTGCATGCCACCGTCCTTGAGCAAATGCACAGGGATCGTGTCGAAGGCAAGCCCCTTGAGGTTGAGCGCGATGCGCACACGGTAGGCGGCCGAACTGCGAAAGTAGGAATACAGGATGGGCATGGGCGGCTAGCGCTTCAAATGATCAAGAGGCAGCTCGGTACTGCTCTTGATGCAGTTGAGAACGATGTTTGAGCGGATACTGCCTACACCCTGGATGCGGGTAATGCGCCGCAGCACCTGCTCTGACAGTTGCCCCAGGTCCGCACACACGATGTGCAGGATGTAGTCCGACTCGCCAGCCACCGAGTAGCACTCCAGCACTTCGGCAATGGTGCCAATCTCTTTCTCGAAGGCAATGCCTTCGTCACCCCCGTGGCGGGTCAGCGTGACATAGCTCATCGCCCGCACACCCAGGCCCAACACTTTGGGTTCCAGCAGCGCCACATAGCGGCGGATGAAGCCTCCTGCCTGCAAGCGCTGCACCCGTCGGCTCACCTGGGATGCGGACAAATGCACCCGCTCGCCGATCTGCTGGTGGGTGGCGTACGCGTCTCGCTGCAATGCAGCAAAAAGGCTGATGTCAAAGCTATCAAGCAATGAATCGTCTGTACTTTTGATATTCATGCACGAATTATGCACAAACGTCGCAATTGACAGAAAACATGCATACCGTTTGCATTCCGCTTTGGCCACAATTTGCCTATATCTAACACTACTCCCGAGGAGCTTGCCATGACCACGAAAACGACTGATTTGTTCGAGAACCCCATGGGCCTGATGGGCTTTGAATTTGTGGAGTTCGCCTCCCCGCTGGCTGGTGTGATCGAGCCGGTTTTTGAGCGCATGGGTTTTCAGCTGGTGGCCAGGCATCGCTCCAAGAACGTCGTGCTGTATCGGCAAGGCGATATCAACTTCATTGTCAACCGCGAGCCCAAATCTGTGGCCGGCTACTTCGCTGCCGAACACGGACCCAGCGCCTGCGGCATGGCGTTCCGCGTCAAGGATTCACACCATGCGTACAACCGCGCCCTGGAGCTGGGTGCCCAGCCGGTGGAATTGCGTCCCGGCCCGATGGAGCTCAACCTGCCCGCCATCAAGGGCATTGGCGGTGCGCCCCTGTACCTGATAGATCGCTATGAGGACGGCAAATCCATCTACGACATCGACTTTGAATTCATCGAAGGCGTGGACCGCCATCCACAAGGCCATGGCCTGAAGTTGATTGACCACCTGACGCATAACGTCTACCGCGGCCGCATGGCCTTCTGGGCAGACTTCTATGAGCGGCTGTTCAATTTCCGTGAGCTCCGCTATTTCGACATCAAGGGCGAATACACCGGACTGACTTCCAAGGCCATGACCGCCCCGGACGGAAAAATTCGCATCCCCTTGAACGAAGAAGCGCGCCAGGGCGGTGGTCAGATCGAAGAGTACCTGATGCAATTCAACGGAGAAGGGATCCAGCACATCGCCCTGATCTGCGACGACCTGGTCAGCACCGTAGACAAGCTCGCCATGGCCGGTGTGCCGCTGATGACCGCGCCCAATGACGTGTACTACGAAATGCTGGATGGCCGCCTGCCTGGCCACGGTCAGCCGGTGGCGCAACTGCAGACGCGCGGCATTTTGCTGGACGGCTCGACGGAAGGCGGCAAACCGCGCCTGTTGCTGCAGATCTTCTCGCAACCCCAGCTCGGGCCGGTGTTCTTTGAATTCATCCAGCGCCAGGGAGACGAAGGCTTTGGCGAAGGCAATTTCAAAGCCTTGTTTGAATCGCTGGAACGCGATCAGGTGCGCCGCGGCGCTTTGGAGGTCGCATGAAAATAGAACGCATCCACCACGTCGCCTACCGCTGCAAAGACGCCAAGGAGACGGTCCTCTGGTACCAGAAGATGCTGCACATGGACTTTGTGCTTGCCATCGCCGAAGACCTTGTGCCCAGCACCAAGGCGCCCGACCCCTACATGCATGTCTTTCTGGATGCAGGGCAGGGCAATGTGCTGGCATTCTTTGAACTGCCCACCCAGCCGCCTATGGGCCGTGACCCCAATACGCCGGCCTGGGTGCAGCACATTGCCTTCAAGGTGAAGGACCGCGAAGAGCTGCTGCAGTTCAAGGCGCACCTGGAGGAACAGGGCGTCGATGTACTGGGTGTGACGGACCACGGCATTTTTCACAGCATCTACTTCTTTGATCCCAATGGCCACCGCCTGGAGTTGTCCTGCCCCGACCCCGACGAACAGGCCAAGCTGGCACAGATGGATCAGGTGAAGTGGGCCATGCTGGAAGAATGGAGCGTGACCAAGCGCGCGCCCAGGCACGCCGCCTTTTTGCATGCCAATGAGTTCGGAGCCCCAGCATGAGTGCATTGGATGCCACGCACGCACCTGGGACGCGGAGCTGGGTCGAATCGGCCAATGCGCCAGACACCGACTTCCCCGTCCAGAACCTGCCCTTCGGTCGTTTTCGCCACGACTTGACGGAGCCGTGGCGAATCGGCGTGGCCATCGGCGACCGGGTTCTGGATCTGCACGCAACCGGGCTTGTAGACCACAACGACATGCATCGCCTGATGGCCGAGCCCGTGCCACGGCGCCGTGCCTTGCGTCTTGCCTTGTGGGAAGGGCTGCGTGAGGGATCGGCTCTGCAAGGTGTATGGACCCAGGCCTTGCTGCGACGGACCGAGGTGGAATTGGGCCTGCCCTGCGAGATAGGCGACTATACGGACTTCTATACCGGCATCCACCATGCCACCACGGTGGGCAAACTCCTGCGCCCTGACAACCCCTTGCTACCCAACTACAAATGGCTGCCCATCGGCTACCACGGACGGGCCTCCAGCATCGGTGCCAGCGGCCAGCAGTTTCATCGCCCGCGCGGCCAGACGCTCAAGCCTGGCGCTACCGTGCCCGATTTCGGCCCCAGCGCTAGGCTGGACTATGAATTGGAGCTGGGAGCCTGGATTGGAACGGGCAACGCGCAGGGCACTCCTGTTTCGATGGCAGATGCCGAAAATGCGATCTTCGGCGTCACACTGCTCAATGACTGGAGTGCACGCGATGTGCAGACCTGGGAGTACCAGCCTTTGGGTCCGTTTCTGGCCAAGAGCTTCGCCACTACCGTCTCCCCCTGGCTGGTGACCCTGGAGGCGCTGGCTCCATTCCGTACGGCATTTGTGCGGAACGCCGCCGACCCGCAACCACTGCCCTACCTCGATAGCGAAGCCAACCGTTTGCAGGGGGCGCTGAACATACAGCTGGAAGTCTGGTTGCAAACCCCGGCGATGCGTGAAGCTGGCAGCACCGGCGTGCGACTATCGCAGTCGAACATGCGCGATGCCTACTGGACACTTGCGCAACTGGTGGCCCACCATACGGTCAATGGCTGCAACTTGCGCGCAGGAGACCTGCTGGGCACCGGCACCCTGTCCGGCCCGGCTCCGGAACAAGGTGGCTCCCTGCTGGAGCTGACACAAGGCGGCAAGCGTCCGCTGCCCCTGCCCAATGGCGAGACGCGCACTTTTTTGCAGGACGGTGATGCCGTCATTCTGCGCGCTGCATGCGAGGCGCCCCAGGCCCGGCGCATCGGTTTCGGCGAATGCCGGGGCACTGTGCTGGCCGCACGGGACCTGTAAAGGAGGCCACGCATGGAACCTATCAACCCGGACACCTTTGGCAGCCTGCAGCAGAGTTGGCCCCATTGGCATTTCAGCCCGGAGCGCGGCGGCCAGATGATGCGCGAACTGGTCTTTGCTGACTTTGCCCAGGCATTTGGCTTCATGGTCCAGATCGCCATCTTGGCTGAAAAACGCAACCACCATCCCGAATGGCGCAATGTCTACAACCGGGTGGAAATCACCCTCACCACCCATGACGTGCAGGGGCTGTCGCAGCGCGACCTGGATCTGGCACACAGCATTGACACGGCCTTTGCAGGTCTTTCGAGGTAATCACCACCATGAACCCATCTACAAGCTCTTCTTCCCAAAAGCACGGCCTGGCCGCAGGAAATGACATTGCGCCCGAGCGAGCCGACTGGACCATCGACCAGGGCTGGGAACGCTACACCCCCGAGGAACACGCAACCTGGAAAACCTTGTACGAGCGCCAGACCCGGCTTCTGCCGGGACGCGCCTGCGACGAGTTCGTGCAAGGCATGCGTGATTTGCCGATCGGGGCAGACGCCATTCCCGAGTTCAGGCGCTTGAACGATGTACTGATGCGGCGCACCGGGTGGCAAGTGGTGGCGGTGCCTGGCTTGGTCCCCGACGAGGTATTTTTTGAACACCTGGCCAACCGGCGGTTCCCGGCCGGTCACTTCATCCGCAAGCCGCATGAGCTGGACTACCTGGAAGAGCCCGATGTATTTCACGACGTGTTCGGTCATGTTCCCATGCTGATGAATCCTGCCATTGCCGACTACATCCAGGCCTATGGCGTCGGTGGACTGCGCGCCCGGAAACTGGGCGCACTCGACAAGCTGGCACGGGTGTATTGGTACACCGTCGAGTTTGGTCTGGTGCAGCAAAAGGACGGTTTGCGCATCTATGGGGCAGGCATCGCCTCATCTCCATCGGAAAGCATCTTTGCGCTCGAAGATACG
The DNA here is from genome assembly GCF_038784515.1 of Rhodoferax sp. GW822-FHT02A01. Lineage (NCBI taxonomy): Bacteria > Pseudomonadati > Pseudomonadota > Betaproteobacteria > Burkholderiales > Comamonadaceae > Rhodoferax > Rhodoferax sp. GW822-FHT02A01. Next base: position 1,580,869 of record NZ_CP152376.1, on the reverse strand, counting down.
TCGCCCAACCGATTGCGCTTTGATCTGCCACGCGTCATGCGCACCCACTATCGCATTGACGATTTCCAGGAAACCTATTTCGTGATCAACAGCTTCGACGAGCTGCTGGAATTGGCCACCATTGACTTTGGCCCCTTGTACGAGCAGGTGAAAAACCAGCAGGAATTCGCCCCGGAGCAGGTGTTGCCACAAGACGTGGTGCTAACGCACGGTACCGGCCGTTACCATGATGCACGACGAGGAGCGAAGTGACATGGACTTTTCAAACAAAACGGTAGTGATCACCGGCGCAGCGGGCAATCTTGGCGGCGCCGTGGCCGACTTGTTTTTCGCTTCCGGTGCCAACCTGGTGTTGCTGGACTTGAAGCGCGATGCATTGACGCAACGCTACGGGCAGGCAACCGATAGGCGCGTGCTGGAAGCTGTCAATCTGCTGGATTCCGCACAGGTGGATGCGGCGGTTCTGGCCGTCGAAAAGCAATTCGGGCGCATTGACGTGCTGTGCAACCTGGCAGGCGGATTCCGCATGGGCAATGCCGTGCACACCACTTCCACTGGCGACTGGGACTTCCTCATGGACATCAATGTCCGTACCCTCTTGAACATGGTTCGTGCAGTCGTGCCCAAAATGCAAACTGCAGGCAGTGGCTGCATCGTCAATGTCGGGGCCCGGTCGGCACTGAGCGGGGCCGCGCAGATGGGAGCCTACTGCGCCACCAAAAGTGCGGTCATCCGCCTGACCGAATCGATGGCCGCTGAATTGCGGGAGCAAAACATCCGCGTCAACTGCGTGCTGCCTTCTATCATCGACACCCCGGAGAACCGGGCCTCCATGCCGAATGCCGATCCAGCGCGCTGGGTTTCCCCGCAAGACCTGGCGCAGGTTATCGCCTTTCTGGCATCGGACGCGGCCCGCGCCGTGCACGGTGCAGCACTGCCCGTGAGCGGCCTGAGCTGAGAGTCCGCACAGGTCAACGCCTCTACATCCCCCAGCGCAGCGCCGCCGTGTGCACCGGTGCATCCCAAAGTTCCAGAAACTCCGAATTGGCCGCTGTCACGGTGATGGAACAGCCCGCCATTTCCAGCGAGGTCACATAGGAACCGGTGAGATAACGCACCACCTTCACACCATGGCGCTCCAGCACACCACGTGCGGCGTTGACCATGAGGTACAACTCCAGCATGGGCGTGCCGCCAAAGCCATTGACCAGGAGGATGACTTCCTGGCCTGCCGTGAGGGCCAGGTCCTTGAGCACCGCGCTGGTGAGCTCTTCCGCAATGTCATCGGCACTGGCCAGCGGCACACGGCGCCGACCGGGCTCACCGTGGATGCCCACGCCCACTTCCATCTCGTGCATGCCGATCTGGAAGGTGGGCTTGCCTGCGGCGGGCACGGTGCAGGATGTCAATGCGACGCCCATGGAGGCGGTGGCCTTGTTGACGGCATTGCCCAGGGCCTGCAGTTGCTCCAGGCTGTCACCACGCTCCGCTGCGGCACCCAGGATTTTTTCGATGATGAGTGTGCCGGCCACACCGCGCCTACCCGTGGTGTAGGTGGAGTCTTCCACGGCCACGTCGTCGTTGACGATGACGATTGCGTTCTCCTGGTCCAGCATGTCGGATGCCATCTGGAAATTCATCATGTCGCCGGAGTAGTTCTTGACGATGAACAGCACACCGACGCCACCGTCCACCGCCTGTGCCGCGTTGAGCATCTGGTTGGGCGTGGGCGAGGTGAAGATCTGGCCCGGGCAGGCCGCGTCCAGCATGCCGTGGCCCACAAAGCCTGCGTGCAAGGGTTCATGCCCCGCACCGCCTCCGGAGATCAGCGCCACCTTGCCGGGCTTGCAGGTCTTGCGCCGCACGAACTCGCGCTCCGCACCCAGGGTCACGATGTTGCTGTGCGCCGCGGCAAAGCCGTCCAGCGATTCCTGCAACACGGTTTCCACGTTGTTCATCAAGTTTTTCATAGCCGGTCCAAAGAGGTAGTTGAAATGGGGGGAATCAGGCCTGCGCCAGCGTGTCACAAAGCGCGCCGATGATCAAGGCCATGGAGCGCGAGCCCGGGTCCACATGGCCCTTGGCGCGGTCGCCCAGAAAGGAGGATCGGCCCCGCGTGGCATCCATGTCGGCGGTGGCCAGTGCGCTGTCGAAGGCACATTGGCGCACGCGCGCCAGCAGATCGGGGCCGCCCTGGGCCAGCACTTTTTGCACCGGGTCCAGCACGTCCAGCAGGGTCTTCTGACCGACCTCGGCCTTGCCCAGGCGGGTGAGCGCTTCTATGCCCTGGCGCAGCGCCACGGCCAGGTCTGCAGCGGTGGCTTGCGACGGCAGCTCCTTGCCCAGCGTGATGAGCAGGGTGCCGAACACCGGCCCGGATGAGCCGCCAATCATGGCCACGCAAATCTTGCCCATGGCCTTGAGGGCCTCGTTGAGCGGCAGGCCGGAAAGCTCCGGCAACTTGGCCTGGATGGCCTGCGCGCCGCGCTTCATGTTGAGGCCGTGGTCGCCATCACCGATGGCCTGGTCCAGCGCGGTCAACTCGTCCAGATGGTCGACCAGCGTTTGGGTCGCGTTGTGAATCAGTGGCTTCAATGGCATGGTGGTTTACCTGTTCCTAAGAGTCATGGTCGAACCCGTTGGTCTGCTGCATCAAACCAAAGGCATTGGGTCATCTCAATCAGCACATCCTGTCCGGTCTCTGCAATCTGGCCGGGGCCGATGGAGGCGATCAACTCCTGCGCGCTGTCCAGCAGGCGCAGATGCACCAGATGCTGGTCACTTAAGCGCTCCAGCCGTATCACCTGTGCCGGCACGCCCGCGGACACGGCGGAGCCGACCGGATGGATGTGCATGTGTTCCGCGCGAACACCCACGGTCTGCACGCTGGCGGGCATCACAAGCTGCGGCAGGCCGGAGCGTGCGATCAGGTTGATGCGCGGCGAGCCCAGACGGCTGGCAACGGCCACCGTGTCCGGGTCCTGGTAGACCTGCTGCGGCGTGCCCAGCTGTACCAGGCGGCCATGGTCCAGCACACCGATGCGGTTGGCCAGCGTTAGCGCCTCCACTTGGTCATGCGTCACATAGAGCAAGGTGGCGCCAGTGTCCTGCTGGATGCGCTTGAGCTCCAGGCGCAGGTCGTTGCGCAGCTTGGCATCCAGCGACGACAGGGGCTCGTCCATCAGATACACCGAGGGGCTGCGCACCAGGGCGCGGCCTATGGCCACGCGCTGCATCTGCCCGCCCGAGAGCTTGGTGGCCGGGTTCTGCAGCTTGTCTTCCATGCGCAGCATGCGCGCCACTTCCAGTACCTTGGCCTTGACGTCAGCCTCATTGGTCTTGCGCAGGGGTGAGCGCAACGGGAACGCTAGGTTGTCGTACACGGTGAGGTGCGGATACAGCGAGTACTGCTGGAACACAAAGGTCACATCGCGCAGGGCCGGTGCGGTGTGCGTCACGTCGCGCCCGTCAATCCACACCGAACCACTGTCCGGTCGCTCCAGGCCAGCCACCAGCCGCAACGTGGTGGTCTTGCCGGCACCGCTGGGCCCGAGCAACACCACGAACTCGCCGCTGGCAACGTCGAGGTTCAAATCGCTGACCGCGGCATGGGCACCGAAGTGCTTGCTCACGCCCTGTAGTCTGAGATCAGCCATGGGCCACCTTTCGGGTTCCAACCGTGCTCAGCGCAATGTCATCACGTGCGGTGCGGATGGCGCGTCCGCTAGCCTGGTCAAACAGCGTCATCTCGCTGCCATCGAGCTCCAGGCCCACCTGGTCCCCCCGCACGGCACGGGTCTGCACACCCACCTTGGCGCGCAACGTGCCACCTGCCGCCGTATTCAACGTGACGATCTGGCAATTGCCCAGGTACTCCACACCCACCACTTCGGCACGCAATGGTGCGTCGGCAGACAGGCGGATGTGCTCGGGCCGCACACCGTAGAGCAGCGGGCGCTGGCTGACATCGTCGGCAACGGCGGGTATGTTCAAGGCAATGTCTCCCAAGGGCAGGGTGGTGGCACCGCGCGCCAGGGCGGCGTTGACGGGCAAGAAGTTCATGGCCGGTGAGCCCATGAAGTCGGCCACGAACACGCTGGCCGGACGTTCATAGATTTCCTGCGGCGCACCCAGCTGCTCGATCACGCCCTGGTTCATGATGGCGATCTTGTCGGCCATGGACATGGCCTCGCGCTGGTCGTGGGTGACGTAGACGGTGGTGGCGCCCAGCCGGTCATGCAGGGCACGCAGCTCCTGGCACATCAGCTCGCGGAACTCGGCATCCAACGCGCCCAAGGGTTCATCCATCATGAAGGCCAGGGGTTGGCGCACGATGGCACGGCCCAGCGCCACGCGCTGGCGGTCGCCACTGGTCAGACCCGAGACCGAGCGCTTGAGCAAGTGGGTGATGTGCAAGGTGCTGGCGGCCTGGGCCACGCGCTGCTCGATCTCGGCACGCGGCACGCCTTGCGAGACCAGCGGAAAGGCGATGTTCTGGCGCACCGTCATGTGCGGGTAGAGCGCAAACATCTGGAACACAAAGGCGATGTCGCGGGCCGATGCGCGCTTGAAGGTAACGTCCTCGTTACCCAGAAAGATGGAGCCGGAGGTCGGCAGCTCCAGCCCGGCAATCATGCGCAGTGTGGTGGTCTTGCCGCAGCCCGAGGGCCCCAGCAGGCAGAAGAACTCGCCATCGTTGACGACAAAGGAGGAGTCCTTCACCGCGGTGAAATCGGCGAAGGCCTTGTGCAGGTTGTGTATGCGTATTTCTGCCATGGTGCTTACTCGGGAAACTTGGACACCACCATGAACATGACGGTGCCCGCCAGCATGGTGATGAAAGACCAGGTGTAGAGCACCAGCGCAAACGGCTGCAGCAGCATGAGCAACCCCAGGCCGATGACGGCGCAGGCCACCAGCTCCAGGGTGTTGCGGCGCAGCCAGCGCGGCCAGGCACGCGCGGGTGCTGGCGGTTGGGAAGAGGGCACAGGGTGTGACATGGAGAGCTCCGCCTTATTTGCGCACCGCGCCGAAGGTGATCCCACGCAGCAAGTGTTTGCGCAGCAGCACGGTGAAGACCAGGATGGGCACCAGGAACAGCGTGGTGCCCGCCGCCACGGCCGGCCAGTCCATGCCACCCTCGCCGATGATGATGGGGATGAAGGGCGGCGCCGTCTGTGCCTCGCCGGAAGTCAGCAGCACTGCAAAGGCGTATTCGTTCCAGGCAAAGATCAGGCAGAAGATGGCAGTGGCCACGATGCCGGTCACCGCCTGCGGCAGCACCACCTTGCGAAAGGCCTGCAGCCGCGTGTAGCCGTCCACCATGGCGGCCTCTTCGTATTCGCGCGGGATCTCGTCGATGAAGCCTTTGAGCAGCCACACCGACAGCGACACGTTGACCGCGCTGTAGAGCAGGATCATGCCCAGCCTCGTGTCGGAGAGACCCAGCTCGCGGTACATCAGGTAGATGGGGATGGCCACGGCAATGGGCGGCATCATGCGGGTGGACAGGATGAAGAACAGCAGGTCATCCTTGAGTGGCACCTTGAAGCGCGAGAACGCATACGCCGCCATCACGCCGAAGCCGACCGAGAGTACGGTGGAACCAAAGGCGATGATCAGCGAGTTGGTGAAGCGCGGTGCGAAGTTGGAGGGGCCCGCCACCACCATCTCCTGGTCACGTGCAATGCGCTCGCAATCGCCCTTGGCCGGTGGCAGGCTGGCAATGTATTCGCGTGTCTGGCGCGAGCGGGTGGTGAACAGGTTGCAATAGCCTTCCACCGAGGGGCTGAAGACCACCTTGGGCGGATAGCTGATGGCGTCGGCCGGCGTCTTGAAGCCGGTCATGATGATCCACACCAGCGGGATGATGGTGACCAGGGCGTAGAACACGACAAGCGTGCCGGCCACCCAGCGCGTCTGCGCCGAGGGCTCTACAACGGAGTGGGCGGTGCTGATACCTGTGCGCATGGTGCGTTACCGGTTCTTGATGTGGTTGAGGGCTTTGACATAGATGTTGGCCAGCCCGAATACGGCCACAAACAAAATGATGGCGAAGGCAGACGAGTAGCCAGTGCGCCATTTCTCGAAGGCTTCACGCTTGAGCGTGATGGAGGCCACCTCGGTGGTGGAGCCCGGACCACCCGAGGTCAGCAGGTTCACCATGTCGAACATCTTGAAGTTCTCGATGCCGCGGAACAGCACCGCCAGCATGATGAAGGGCAGCACCATGGGCAGGGTGATGGACCAGAACTGGCGCCACTTGGAGGCGCGGTCCACCTCGGCGGCTTCGTAGATGTAGTCGGGAATGGAGCGCAGGCCGGCCAGGCAGATCAGCATCACATAGGGCGTCCACATCCAAGTGTCCACGATGACGATGGCCCAGGGTGCCAACGGCACTTCACCCAGCATGGAAAAGGACGATGGCGACACACCCGTCAGCAGCGATGCAATGGCATTGAACAGACCGGTCTGCGGCTGGTACAGAAAAGCCCAGAAGTTGCCCACCACGGCGGGCGACAGCATCATGGGAATCAGGATCAGCGTGGTCCAGAACCCATGGCCGCGGAACTTGCGGTCTATCAGATAGGCCAGGCAAAAGCCGATCAACGTTTGCAACAGAATGGTCCAGAACACAAAGTGCGCCGTGGTCTGCATGGCGGCCCAGACGTCCGGGTCGGTGAGGATGGACACATAGTTGTCTATGCCGAGGTTGCTGACTTCGGCATTCGGGCGGTTGGCGCGGTAGTTGGTGAACGACAGCTTGATGGTCCAGATCAGCGGAAAGATATTGATGGCCAGCAGCAGCAGCATGGTGGGGCCGATGAATATCCAGGCAATGGAGCGGTCGGACAGCCCCCGCATGCGGCTGGCAAGCGGCGCCGGTGTGGAGCGTGCAATGCGGTCAAGCAGAGGTGTTGATTCGGACATGGTGGTGGCCCAGGGCGTTGGTGATCCGTGCACCTGCCCCACGCAACACGCGTGGAGCAGGAACACATACGGGAGTCAGGAAGACGGCGTGGTCTTACTTGATCTTGCCGTCGTCCTTGAAGACCTTCTTCCAGTCTTGCACCAGGGCGTCCAGCGCTTCCTTGGCAGTGCCCTTGTCGGCCACCACAAAGTCATGCACCCGTTTTTGTTCGGCCAACAGCAGCTGCGCATAGGAAGGCTCGGCCCAGAAATCCACCACCTGGTTCATGGATTCCTGGAACGCTGCCGCGTACGGTGCGCTCTTCAGGTAACCCGGGTCCTTGAGCACGGCGTTGTGCGCGGAGGAGCCGCCAATGGCTTGCCACTTCTTCTGCACTTCGGGGTTGGCAAACCACTTGATGTAGGCCAGCGCCTCATTGCGGTTGGGCGAGTACGACACCACCGAGATGCCCTGACCACCCAGCTGCACGCCCTTGGCCTTGTCCGACGGATTCACAAAGTAGCCGATCTTGGCGCCGCCCACATTGGGGTCCTTGTCCAGGCCCGGGAAGAAGGCGAACCAGTTCATCATCATCGCAACCTGGCCGGACTTGAAGGCGTCCAGCCCCTCGCCCATATAGGAGTTGGTCAGCCCCGGAGGCGTGCTGCCCTTGTAAATGGACTTGTAGAACTCCAGCCCGCGGATGGCATCGGCGGAGTTGACGAAGCCGTCCAGCGCATAGGGCTTCTTGGGGTCTTCGTATTTGAAGCCGAAGGGATAGAGCACATTGCTCACACCCATGGTGATGCCTTCGGAACCGCGCTCGGTGAAGATGTAGGCGCCGTAGACCTTCTTGCCGTCAATCATGCGGCCCTGGAAGAACTCGGACACTTCCTTGAAGTCTTTCCAGGTCTTGGGTGGTTCCAGATCGCGGTTGAATTTCTTCTTGAACTCAGCCTTGATCTCGGGCTTGCTGAACCAGTCCTTGCGGTAGGTCCAGCCCAACGCATCGGCCATGGCGGGCAGGGCCCAGTAGTTGGGTGTGTTCTTGGGCCACTCGGCATAACCCACCACGGTGGCGGGTGCGAAGTCGCTCATCTTGATGCCTTCCTTGTCGAAGAACTCATTGAGCTTGACGTAGTGGCCGCTCTCGGCCGCGCCACCGATCCACTGGCTGTCGCCAATGATCACATCGCACAGCTTGCCCTTGGAGTTGAGCTCATTGAGCATGCGGTCGGCGAAGTTGGGCCATGGAACAAACTCGAACTTCATCTTGATCTTGCTTTGCGCCGTGAAGTCTTTGGACAGCTCGACCAGCGCATTGGCCGGATCCCATGCGGCCCAGCACAGGGTGATGGTCTTGTCTTGCGCCTGTGCCACGCCGGCGCCCAGACTCAGTGCGGTGGCCACTGCCATGGACGCCAGCGTCGGCAGCTTTTTCAACATTGCTTTCATGAACCGTTCTCCTCGTAAATATGTATTGAAGGGACTCTCACTCAACAAACATCCCACCGCCGTTTCAATGCAGGTTTTCGGCAGTCAAGATCTCCACGCGCGGTTGCACCACGCTTTGCACACCGCGCACGTTTTCACACAGGCCACGCAGCACGCGCGCTGCCGTGAGAACGCAGTAATGAACATCCTGGTGCAGCACATAGGCCAGGCTGCCCTGGATCAGCATGGACTGGTGCGCCGCAGTCAGGTCGTGCGCAACCAGGGCCACGTCCTGCGTGAGACCGGCCTGGGCCAGAGCGCGCGCGATACCTGCGGTGGCCACGCCGACGCAATACACGCCGCTGATGTGGGACAGATCCACACCACTGTTGAAGTAGTCGCTCAGCGCTTTGCAGGCCTCGTCGTCATCGGCGGGAATATCCGGCAGACGTTCCACCACCAGCGCGGGAAAGCGTTCCTCGATGACCTGGACAAAACCGATGCGGCGTTCAATTTCGGCGGACATGCGCGTGGTCTGCGACAGCAGCAGCAGGCGGTTGCGTTGGGGTTGGCTTGCCATGCGCGCCAGCAGCAAACCCGCAGTACGTCCGGCCGCACGGTTGTCGGCACCCACAAAGGCCTGGCGCATGGAGCCGGCCACATCGGTAAACAGCGTCGCCACGTGCACGCCTGCACGTACGTGGTCGTTGATGGCCAGCTTGACGGCGGGTACATCCGGCCCGACCAGCACGATGGCGTCGCAGTCGGTCACGCGTGAGAGCTCCTGGGCAAAGCGCGCCGGGTCTTCGGCAGGAAAGCGATAGGTCAGCTCGGTGATGTGCTGGTGCCGAAAGTCACCTGCGGTCTGCGCGATATGGCGCTCCAGGTCGTCCAGAAACGGGGTGCTGGCTTCGGGCAGGACATAGGCAAACTTGAAGTTGCCCTTGCTGCGCGGCCGGCCCCGGGTCACGGTGGGCGCGCCCAGCGCATTGATGGCGTCCAGTACCTTGCGCTCGGTCTCTGCATTCACCCCGGAGCGCCCGTTCAACACCCGATCCACGGTGGCGGTGCCTACGCCTGCGCTCTTGGCTATTTCTGCAATGGTGACGGTGGTTGCCATGACTGATTGATAATTGATTGATGTGCAGTTTATGTACATCAATAATTAAATCAATCAGGGTTTTTACCGTCCCCTGAGATCGCGCGCACCGAGGCGCGCCAACAAAATGGCGCTACTGGACGGGCTGGTACTTCTTGATGGCTTCGGCCAAGTCCTCGTACTCCTCACACGACCGATTGCCGCAAATGGACTCCAGCATGGCAAGGTGCTTTTGAGCCTCCTCGGGTTGCCTGGCCATCAGATAGGCCTCGCCGATATATTCATGCGCGCCTTTGTGGTTGGGGTCAATTGCCAGCGCCTTCTTGTAAAAGTCAAAGGCCTTGTCCAGCTCCGGCGCAGGTTTCTTGCGATTGAAATAGCCCAGCAGATTGAGCACGTCCGGATTCCTGGGCTCCATCCTCAGCGCCTGCTCCAGCTGGTAGCCGGCATTGCGCCAATCCTTTCCATCCATCATCTTGCGCGCAGCCGCCAGCTGCTCGGCCATGGGAGGTGGGGAACTGGAGACGACTCCCGCCGCACTGGCGGACCCGGCCAAGCCCAGCAACAAGGTTGCGCACAACCATTGGTTCAACTTCATGACAGCCTCCTAAAGTGGAGGGCAATTTTCCGTCGCCCAAGTACAACTTGCGCGATCAGGGTCAAGGCATCAGTCCACCTGAACCAGCACCATGCCACCCTCCACCTTGGCCGGATAGGTCTTGAGGTTGATGCACACCGGCGCGCCCAGCGCACGGCCATCGCGGATGTCAAAGCGGCCGTTGTGCTTGGGGCATTCGATCACATGGTCCATCACCAGACCATCGCAGAGGTGCACCTGTTCGTGGGTGCACAAGCCGTCGGTGGCGTAGACCTTGTCCTCCACGCGGTACACGGCGTAGGTGTGGCCGTCTGCGTCGAAACGCACCACGTCTTCATCGTCGATATCGTCAAAGGCACAGGCGGTAATCCATTGGCTCATGGTGGTTGTCTCCGTAAAGGGTTCAGGCGGCTTGTGCAGGCAAGGTGCGGCGCACGCAGTGATAGGGGTCCTTGGCCTGGCGCCACATGGTGGGCAGGATTTCGGCGTAGGCGGCGATGGTGCTGGCGTAGGGTGGCGGGCAATCGGCCTGGATGGCTTCGTGTAGCCGCGGCAACTGGTGGTAAGGCACCATGGGGAACATGTGGTGCTCCACGTGGTAGTTCATGTTCCAGTACAGAAAGCGGAACAGCGGATTCATGTACACGGTGCGGCAGTTCAGGCGGTGGTCCAGCACGTTCTCGGGCATGCCCGCATGCTGCGTCAGCCCGAAGAAGTTGTAGAGCCAGGCGCCCAGCATGCCGGGCAGCAGGCCTATCAGCAGCACCGGCAACCAGCTCTGCAACGCCAAGGCGCTGCCCATCACCACGGCATACACCAGCACCCATAGCCGCGCCTCACGCACCATGCGGGGCCACTCCATTTCGGGCACAAAGGTTTTCTCCTCTGCACTGATGCTGCCGCAGGCATTGCGCAGTACCGCAACCATTTCCTTGGGGCCGTTCAGGATAGCAAACAAGTTGAGCAGCGTGGAGGCCCAATCGACAGGCACCGGCGCGGCAATTTCCGGGTCGCGCCCGGTCACCAGGGTATCGGTGTGGTGGCGCGCATGGCTCCAGCGCCACCGGGTGGGACGGCGCAGCACCTGGAAGGATGCGCACTGGTACAGCACATCATTGATCCAGCGCGTCTTGAAAGCGGTGCCGTGGCTGGACTCGTGCCAGCGGCTGTCGGCCGGACCGCAATACAAGGTGGCGTAGACAAAGTAGGCGGCAAACAATGCAACCGCGCCCCAACCGGCGGTCCACCCATATGCGAATAGCGCACCACTGCCGATGATGAGCGCATACCAAAGCGCCGTGTCGCGCAGGGCATGGGCGTCGTCCCGCTGCATCAGGCCCTTCATCACCGGGCGGGGTACAGGGCATTTGTACCACTGGGCGTTGACCAGTCGGGCGGCAGCTGCGCGCTCAGCGGCTCCGCCTATGAGGCGGTAGTCGTCGCGGCGACGCGGCGCGGGCGACTGCATCTGGGCGGGATTGCTGGCAAGGCTCATGACTGTTGGTCTCCTGTTTTTGGATTTCCGCGAATGGTATCGATTTGAAAATTTTTTCCAATCACAAACCATCAAATCACATCAAAAGCTATCAAAATCAGACTTTGAAAACTTGCATGACTTGCAGACAGGGGCCGCCATGAAACCCAAGATCACCATCCAGGCCATTGCAGAAGCGGCGGGTGTGAGCACTGCCACGGTGGACCGCGTGCTCAACAGCCGCTTGCCGGTGCGGGAAGGCACAGCACTGCGGGTCATCGAGGCGGCCGAACGTCTGGGCTACCACGCGGTGCATGTAATGCGTCAGCGCCTGCCCGAACGCGGCGCCAGCCGGCGCCTGGGCTTTTGCCTGCAAAAGCGCGCCTCGCCTTTCTACCAAAGCTTTGCCCAGGCGCTGCGCGATGCGGTGCAGCGGCAGACCGACGGACGCAGCACCACCGTGATCGAATTTGTGGATGACCTGGAGCCGGTGGCCATCGGCGAAAAGCTGCTGGAGCTGGGGCGCCGTTGCGATGCACTGGGCGTGGTGGCGCTGGACCACCCGCACGTGAACAGCGCCGTGGCGCAGCTGCATGCAGAAGGCCACCCGGTGATGGCCCTGCTGACTGACCTGAGTGCACCACAGCGCCTGGGCTGCGTAAGCATAGACAACCGCCAGCGTGGCCGCACGGCGGCCTGGGCGGTGCGGCGCCTGTCGCGCGGCGAAGGGGATGTGGGCGTGTTCGTGGGCAGCCACCGCTACCAAGGACAGGAGATCAGCGAAATGGCCTTTCGCTCCGCCCTGCGCGAACACGCACCGCAGCTGCGTGTGCTGGACGCACAGGTCAATCTGGAGGATGAACAGACCGCCTACGAGGCCACGGTGGGGCTGCTGCAGCGCAACCCCGATCTGGTGGGCCTGTACGACTCGGCAGGTGGCGGCGCAGTGGGCATCGTACGCGCCCTGCGCGAAGAAGCGACCGGTCGCAACATTGTGCTGGTGTGCCACGAGCTCACGCCGGCGCACCGGCTGGGCCTAGTGGACGGCATCATCGACTTGGTCATCCAGACCCCGCTGGTCGCGCTCACCGACACCACCGTGCGCGTGCTACTGCAAGCTTTGCAGATGCCGGAAGCCGGGCAGACACCGGTACTGGCCCAGCCCTTCATCCTGCCGTTCGAGATTTACACCTCAGAAAACGTCTGACCCGCGCGAAAGGGCGCGCGGCGCGATTCCTCAGCGTCCACGTTTCTTGTTGCGGTACTGGTCGGCAATCACCGCCACTACGATGATGGCACCCTTGACCATCTCCTGGTAGTAGGCGTCGATGCGGATGAAAGTGAAGCCCGACATCATCACGCCCAGGATCAGCACGCCGATCACCGTGCCGGTGATACGGCCCAGGCCACCCACCAGGGATGTGCCACCAATCACCACCGCCGCAATCGCGTCCAGCTCATACATCACACCCATGCCGGACTGGCCGGAGATGGCACGCGCAGCCGTCACGCTGCCGGCAATGCCGCTGAGCAAGCCCGCGATGGTGTAGATGTAGACCAGGTGGCGGTTGACGTTGATGCCCGAGACACGCGCGGCCTGGCGGTTGGCGCCTATGGCATAGGTGAACTTGCCAAAGCGGGTGTAGCGCAACACGATGTGGAAGATGACCGCAATCGTCAGGAAGATGTATACCGGGTTTGCGCCAGAGCCGATCCAGGCGAAGTCATCGGTCAGCATGCTCACCGGCATGCCGCCAGTAAACCACTTGGCAAAACCACGCGCTGCCACCATGGTGCCCAGGGTGGCGATGAAGGGCGGTATGGCAGTGAAGGCAATGAGCGAGCCGTTGAGCAGACCAATCAGGAGGCCCACGGTCATGCCCGCCAGGACGGGCCAGATCACCGGCAAATCGGTCAGCTGCGGAAACACCGCGCGCGGGAAGTCCGACACCTGTGCCAGGCTGGCAGAGACCACTGCCGCAGCCGCCACCACGGAGCCGGAGGACAGGTCGATGCCGCTGGTGATGATGACCATGTTGACACCGACGGCGATGATGCCGATCACCGACATCTGCAGGATGATGATCTGCAGGCGCTCGGCATTGAAGATGAAGCTCTGCCCGTTGATGTACCAGCCCAGCGCCTCAAAGAACAGGCTGATGCCGATCAGCACCATCAGGATGCTGGCCTCGGGCGGCAGTTTGAATTTGGCACCAGCGCCTACCGAAGGGCTGGACGGTGCAGTGGAGGTAGTCATAGTGGTCATCTTTGAAAAATCTATTTGGCAGCCAGGTCCATGATGGAAACCTGGTCTGCATCTTTGCGGTCCAGAATGCCGGACACATGGCCCTCGTGCATCACGACAATGCGGTCGCTCATGCCGAGCACTTCGGGCATTTCGGAGGAGATCATCAGAATCGCCACGCCCTGGCCCGCCAGCTCGGAAACCAAGCGGTGGATTTCTGCCTTGGCACCCACGTCGATACCGCGCGTGGGCTCATCCAGAATCAGGATCTTGGGGTTGGTCAACAGCCAGCGCCCGACCAGCACCTTCTGCTGGTTGCCGCCGGACAGATTGAGGATGACCTCATCCATGCTGGGCGTCTTGACGCGCAGGCGCTTGGCCATGTCCATGCAATCGGCATGGAGCTGTTTGCTCTGGACAAAGCCAGCGGCCACATAGCGCTGGGTGAGTACCGCGCTGTCCATGTTCTCCTGGATGGTCAGTCCCAGGAAGCAGCCGGTCTCCTTGCGGTCTTCGGTCAGAAAGGCCATGCCGTTGGCCAGGGCCACGGCCGGGCTGTGGATGGTGACGGGCTTGCCGTTGATGGCAATGGTTCCGGAGGTGGCCGGCGTCACGCCAAACAGCGCTTCCGCCACATTGGAGCGGCCCGAGCCCACCAGGCCGGCCATGCCGACGATTTCACCGGCGCGTACGTCAAAGCTGATGTCGCTGAACACGCCGTCCAGGCACAGGTCTTTGACGGACAGCACCACCTTGCCAATCGGGACTTCCTGCTTGGGGAACATCTGTGTGATCTCGCGGCCTACCATCATCTTGATGATGTCGTCGCGCGTGACTTCGGTCGAGAGCTTGGTGGCAATGTATTTGCCGTCGCGGAACACGGAGAACTCATCGGCGATCTCGAAGAGCTCATTCATCTTGTGGGTGATGTAGATGATGCCTTTGCCCTTGGCGCGCAGACTGCGGATGATGCGAAACAGGTGCGAGACTTCCTTCTCGGTCAGCGCCGAGGTGGGCTCATCCATGATGAGCACATCGGAGTTGTACGACACCGCCTTGGCAATCTCCACCATCTGGCGACTGGCCACCGACAGCGTCTGCACTTCTGCGCTCGGATCGATGTCGATGTTGAGTGTCTTGAACAGCTCTGCGGTGTTGCGGTACAGCGCACCATGGTCCACAAAGCCGAATGCATTGCGGGGTTCGCGCGTGATCCAGACGTTCTCGGCCACGGTCATGTAAGGCATGAGATTCAATTCCTGGTGAATCATGGCAATGCCCTGATTCAGCGCGTCTATGGGCGACTTGAGCGTGATGCGCCGTCCCTTGAGGCTGATGTCACCACGGTCCGGCATGTAGATGCCAGCAATGATTTTCATGAGAGTGGATTTGCCCGCGCCGTTCTCGCCCATGAGCGCGTGCACGGTACCGGCGCGCAGCTTGAAACCCACGTTGTCCAGCGCGACAACGCCGGGGAAGCCCTTGCGGATGCCGTGGATTTCCAGCAACGGCGGCGCGCCGGATCCGGCGGCTGGCGTGGGCGGGGCTTCCAGTGTGGCTGTGTCAGACATTCTGATATCTCGTTGAATAAAGCAAACAGCCATGCAAGCCCTTGCGGGCTTGCATGGCGAGAGACCACCGCTTAGTTTTTGCCGGTGTACTTGCTCAGGTTGGCCGGCGTGACCAGCTCGAAAGGCACGTTGACAAACCGTTCAACCGGTTGCTTCTTGATCAGCTTGAGGGCAGATTCCACGGCGCCGGCGCCTTGGCCCGCTGCGTTCTGGAAAACAGTGGCCTTCAGATCGCCGACCTTCATGGATGCCAGCGCATCCGGGGTGGCATCCACACCGGCCACGATGGAGGCGGGGGTCCATTTCTTGCCGGCCTTGAGTGCATTGATGGCACCGATGGCCATTTCGTCGTTGTTGGCAATGATGGCGTCAAACTTCACGCCGGAGGACAGCCAGTTGGTGACGATGTCCTGGGCCTTGGTACGGTCCCACTTGCCTTCGCGCTTGTCCACGATCTTCATGCCGGAGCAATCCTTGGTGGCAATGACTTCTTCGATGTCCTTGGTGCGGGTACGGGCAGCTTCGTTGGAAAGATCGCCCATCAGCACCAGAACGTCACCCTTGCCCTTGAGCAGGCGGCAAACTTCCTGGGTTTCCAGGGTGCCGGAGACGCGTTCGTCGGAGGCCACAAAGGCTACGCCCGCCGGCAGCTTTTCAAAGTCAACCGGTTTGCGGTTCACGTAGACCAAGGGGATCTTGGCTTCGGTCACCATCTTGGTGATCTTGGGGGTGGCATCGGTATCCACGGGGTTGACGATGATGGCATCCACCTTTTGTGCAATCAGGTTCTGGATCTGGCTGAGCTGCTTGCCCACATCGCCCTGTGCATCTTCCACCTGGACGGTAGCGCCGGCCTTCTTGCCCGCATCCACGGTTCCGTTCTTGAGAATGGTCAGGAAGGTATCGAGTTCAGCCATGGCCAGACCGATCTTTTGCGCATGCGCGGCCAGGGGCGCCAGCAGGGTGGTAGCGACGGCGGCGGCGATCATAAGTTTCTTCATGATGGGTGAGTCTCCAGAGTATTTGATTCGAAGCAAAAACGAACAGGTTTTATGCGGCGCACTATCAACAGAAATTTTTTTGCACCACAGGTTGTACTGTAATGAAAATTTTCCAAAAAGGAAAAATATTTTCTAAGTGATTACCCCAAGCGAAATCTTTGTCCATATAATCTAGAGTCCACGAATCGAAAAGTTTTTCTAATTCCGTGCAACTGGCATAAGCTGTTGATCCACACGGGGTTCCGATTCACGCCAACCAGATAGATCCAACATGCCAGCCTTCCCATTTCCTGAAAACCGTCCGATTGACCTCGCCTGCCTGGGGCGTCTGGCGGTGGACCTGTATGCCCAACAGTTCGGCAGCCACCTGGAAGATGCCCGCAGCATGGCCAAGTACCTGGGTGGCAGCTCGGGCAACCTGGCCTTCGGCGTAGCCCGTCTGGGCATGAAGAGCGCCATGATCAGCCGCGTGGGCAACGAGCAGATGGGCCGCTTCCTGACGCAGAGCCTGCAGGCCGAAGGCTGCGATGTGTCGCAGGTACAGGTGGACCCGGAGCGCCTGACCGCCCTGGTGCTGCTGGGCCTGAAGGACCGCGACACCTTTCCGCTGCTGTTTGTGCGCGAGAACTGTGCCGACATGGCCATTGACGCAGCGCAGATCGACGAGTCCTTCATCGCCAAGTGCCGCGCCCTGGCCATCACCGGCACCCATCTGTCCACGCCGGTCACCCGCAAGGCTTCGCAGACCGCGCTGGACTATGCCGCCAAACATGGCGTGGTGCGGGTGCTGGACATTGACTACCGCCCGGTGCTGTGGGGCCTGACGTCCCGCGGCGCAGGCGAGAACCGCTTTGTGGCCGATGCCCATGTCACGGCGCAGCTGCAGGAAATGCTGCCGCACTTCGAGCTGCTGGTGGGCACCGAGGAAGAGTTCTTCATTGCCGGTGGCGCAGGCGAAGACATCATTGCCAGCCTGAAAGCCGTGCGCGCCGTATCCAAGGCCACCCTGGTGGTCAAGCGCGGCGCTTTGGGCTGCTGCGTGATCGAAGGTGCCATTCCCGACCGCATCGAAGACGCGCCCACCTTCCGTGGCGAACGGGTGGAGGTGCTGAACGTGCTGGGCGCTGGCGATGCGTTCCTCTCCGGTCTGATGGCAACCCTGCTGCAGGGCAAGGACTGGGCCGAGTCCACCCAAGTGGCCAATGCCTGCGGCGCCATCGTGGTGTCGCGCCACGCCTGCTCCGCCGCCATGCCCACACCGACCGAGCTGGCCCACTGGTTTGGCGGCCAGCGCAACCCCAAGGTCGATGCCGACCAGCAGCTGGCACACCTGCACCGCGTCAGCATTGCCCGCCCGCAATGGGACGAGCTGTGCGTCATGGCCTTTGACCATCGCAGCCAGTTTTATGACCTGGCCCGTGAGGCCGGTGCTTCCGATGCACGCATTCCCGCGCTCAAGAAGCTGCTGGTGCAAGCCGCTGGGCAGGTGGAAGAAAGCCGCCAGATGCAGGGCCACACCGGCGTGCTGATCGACGGTGGCGACTATGGCCGCGACGCGCTGGCCAGCGCCACCGGCCGCGGCTGGTGGGTGGGGCGCCCGGTGGAGCTGCCGGGCTCACGCCCGTTGCGCTTTGATGGCACCCGCTCCGTGGGCAGCGCACTGATCCACTGGCCCACCGAGCACGTGGTGAAATGCCTGGTGCACTACCACCCGGACGACGCCTACGCCCTGCGCCTGGAGCAGGAGCAGAAGGTGCTGGAGCTGTGGGAAGCCACGCGCGAGAGCGGCAACGAGCTGCTGCTGGAAATCATCCTGCCCAAGGCCCTGACCGTGACCGGCCAGGAAGACGCGGCGGTGCTGCGCGCCGTCAAGCGCTTCTACAACATCGGCGTCAAGCCCGAGTGGTGGAAGCTCGCACCCATGCAGGCCACAGGCTGGCGTTGCCTGGAGGCACTGGTGGCCGAGCGCGACCCGCATTGCCGCGGCGCCGTGATCCTGGGCCTGAACCAACCCATCGCCCATCTGGTGGAGAGCTTCCGGCACGCCACCAACCCCATCGTCAAGGGCTTCATGGTGGGCCGCAGCCTGTGGGCCACGGAATCCCTGCAATGGCTCAAGGGGGACATCGATGACGCTACATTCGTGAACCGGGTGGCGGCCAACTACACCGTGCTGGTGGATGCATGGCGCAACCGCCGCAGCATGGCACACGCAGTGGCCTGACCTACAGAACAAACACAGCAGAGACACACCATGAAGACCCTGAGACTGACAATGGCGCAGGCCCTGACCAAGTACCTGGCAGCCCTGCGCGTGGAAATGGATGACGGCAGCATCCAGCCCTACTGCGGCGGCGTGTTCGCCATCTTCGGCCACGGCAATGTGGCCGCCTTTGGTGAAGCCCTGTGGGCCGAGCGCGCGCAGCTCCCCACCTACCGCGCGCACAACGAGCAGGGCATGGCCCATGCCGCCGTAGCCTATGCCAAGGCGCACCTGCGCCAGCGCATCATGGCGGTGAGCACCAGCATTGGCCCGGGCGCCACCAACATGGTGACGGCAGCGGCGGTGGCCCACGTGAACCGCATTCCGGTGCTGCTGCTGCCCGGCGACACCTTTGCCACCCGTGCGCCCGATCCGGTGCTGCAGCAGGTAGAGAACTTCCAGCAGGGTGACGTGTCGGCCAACGACGTGTTCCGCCCGGTCACGCGTTACTTTGACCGCATCACCCGGCCCGAACAACTGCTGACCGCGTTGCCACGCGCCATCCAGGTCATGACCGATCCGGCCAACTGCGGCCCGGTCTGCCTGGCCTTGCCACAGGACGTGCAGGCCCATGCGTTTGATTACCCGGCCAGCTTCTTTGAACCCGAAGTCATACGCCTGCGCCGCCCGCCCACCGATGCACACGAATTGCGACGTGCAGCTGCGCTGTTGAAGTCCGCCAAGCGGCCTCTGATCGTGGCCGGTGGTGGTGTGCTCTACAGCCAGGCCAGTGCCGGCCTGCGCGCATTTGCGGAGCAGTTTGGCATTCCCGTGGTCGAGTCGCACGGTGGCAAGAGTGCCCTGGAATGGGACCATCCGCTGAACCTGGGCGCCATCGGTGTGGACGGCGGCCCTGCCGCCAATGCCCTGGCGCGCGATGCCGATGTGGTGTTCGCGGTGGGCACGCGCCTGCAGGACTTCACCACCGGTTCGCACGCACTCTTTACCGCAGCCAGGCTGCTGAGCCTGAACGTGCAACCGTTTGATGCCGGCAAGTGGAGCGGCACCGCACTGGTGGCAGACGCCCGCGTGGGGCTGGAGCAACTGACATCCGCACTGGGCGGCTGGACCGCCGACGCCGCCTGGACCCAACGCGCCAAGCGTGAAGCTGCCGACTGGGTGCAGACCGTGACCACGCTGACTACGCATGTGCCCGAGCCCGGTACGCTGCCCTATGACGCCGAGGTGATTGGCGCCGTGCGTGACTCCCTGAATGACGCCGGTGGCAACAGCGGTACGCATGACGTGGCCGTGGGCGCCTCGGGCACCTTGCCGGCCGAGCTGCACAAGCTCTGGCGCGCGTCCAGCCCCGGCAACTACCACATGGAATACGGCTACTCCTGCATGGGTTACGAAATTGCAGGTGCGGTGGGCGTCAAGATGGCGCGGCCGCAGCAGGAGGTGATTGCATTCGTAGGCGACGGCTCCTACATGATGGCGAACTCCGAGCTGGCCACCTCGCTGCTGCTGGGCAAGAAGCTCATCGTCGTGGTGCTGGACAACCGCGGCTACGGCTGCATCCAGCGCCTGCAGACCGCTACCGGCAGCGCACGTTTCAACAACCTGCTGGATGACTGCGTGGTCGAAGGCGGCGAAGCCAGCAAGATCGACTTTGCCATGCACGCGGCGTCCATGGGCGCTGACGCCGTGCATGTGAAAAACGTGGCCGAACTCAAGAGCGCCATGGCCCGAGCCCGCGCCGCCACACGCACCCAGGTGCTGGTGATCGACACCACCCACACCCGCACCACCCAGGAGGGCGGCTGCTGGTGGGAAGTGGGCATTCCCGAAGTCTCGGCCCGTCCTGAAGTCCAGGCTGCCCACGCCGAATTGGCGGCCGCCAAACAAGACCAACGCGTCTGAACCTTTTGCTATTTTTCTGAGAGAACACTATGACCTGGAACGTACATATCGGCATCAACCCCCTGTCGTGGATGAACGACGACCTGCCCTCGCTGGGCGGCGAAACCCCGCTGGAAACCGCGCTGCGCGAAGGCAAGGAAATCGGCTACGAAGGCTTCGAGCTGGGCAACAAGTTTCCCAAGGACGGCCCCGGTCTGAAGGCCAAGCTCGACGAGTTCGGCCTGCGCTGCGTGTCGGGCTGGTACTCCGGCTTCCTGGCCGAGGTGGAACCCGGCCAGAGCAATGCCGATGCAGTGGCCGCCGAGATCGAGCGCTGCAAGGCGCATATGAGCAAGCTGCAGTACAACGGCGTGAAAGTCGTGGTGTACGGCGAGTGCGCCGGCACGGTGCAGGGCCAGATCGACACCCCCGTGTCCAAGCGCCCTACCTTTGCCAATGAAGCCTTGTGGCAAGGCTACGCCGAGCGCCTGAATGCATTCGGTGAACATCTGATCAAGACCTACGGCATCAAGCTGGCCTACCACCACCACATGGGCGCCTATGTGGAGTCACCCGCCGATGTGGACAAGCTCATGGCGCTGACGGACCCTGCCAAGGTGTTCCTGCTGTTCGACACCGGCCACGCCTACTTCGGCGGCGCAGCCGACCCGGTGGCGCTGCTGCAAAAGCACGTCAAGCGCGTGGTGCATGTGCATTGCAAGGACGTGCGCACCGCGGTCATCGCACAGGCCCGCAACGACAGCTGGAGCTTCCTGAACGGAGTGATCAACGGCACCTTCACCGTGCCGGGCGATGGCAGCATTGATTACAAGGCAGCACTCACCACGCTCAAGAACGCAGGCTATGAAGGCTGGCTGGTGGTGGAAGCCGAGCAGGACCCCGCCGTGGCCCCCAGCTACCAGTACGCCAAGAAGGGTTACGACACCCTGCGCGCCTTGGTGGATAGTTTGTAACCCCCTGAGCCGCTTCGCGTCTTCCCCCAAGGGGGACGCACCCGGTGGCCCGGCAAAGCCGGTTCCACGGGCGCCCTTGAAGAACACCCTGTAAAGGAACGAATAATGGTCAGTCCCCTACTTGCCAAGGCCGCCTCAGAAGGCCGCGAAATCGTCAACGTCACGCCCGAGCGCGCGGGCTGGACGCATCTGGGCTTTCGGGCCGTGCGTCTGGCTGCTGGTGAAACCGAGACAGTGCAGACCGGTACCCGCGAACTGTGCCTGGTGGTGCTCACCGGCACCGTCGATGTGGAAGTGGACGGCCAGGTGTTTGCCAACCTGGGCCAGCGCGCCACGGTGTTCGAAGAGGTCTCGCCCGCAGCCGTGTACGTGCCCTCCGGCAAGACCGTGGTGGTGCGCAACGCGGCCGGCGCTGGCCATCTGGCCGAAGTGGCCCTGTGCACCGCGCCCTGTGACGATGCCACGCGCAGCGTGAGCGTGATTGACCCGGCCAGCATGCGCCGTAGCGTGCGCGGCAAGGGCACGAACACACGCTATGTGTGCGACATCCTGCCGCACGACGACCCGCGCGCAGCCCATCTGCTGGTGGTGGAAGTCATCACGCCCAGCAGCCACAGCTCCAGCTACCCGCCGCACAAGCACGATCAGGAAACGCCGCCGACCGAGACGCTGCTGGAGGAAACCTACTACCACCGCCTCAATCCGCCGCAAGGCTTCGCCTTCCAGCGCGTCTACACCGATGACCGCAGCCTGGACGAAGCCTGTGCCGTGGAAAACCACGATGTGGTGATGGTGCCGCGCGGCTACCACCCGGTGGTCGCACCCCATGGCTACGATCTGTATTACCTCAATGTGATGGCGGGCCCGAACCGCTTCTGGGTGTTCAAAAACGACCCGGCACATGAGTGGATGCTGGCTCCCTGACGCCCGGCTTCCCCGCAACTTCCTTCACTGCAAACCCTTTACCAAAGCACCCCATGACACCCTATACCGATTCCACCGAAGTTGCGCAGTACATCCAAGGTGCACGCACCGCGGGCACCAGCACACGCACACAACCCGTCTACAACCCCGCCACCGGGCAGGTGGCACGCCAGGTGCGCCTGGGTAACGCCGCTGACGTAGCCGCTGCCGTGGCCTCTGCCAACGCGGCATTCCCCGCCTGGGCCGACACGCCGCCTATCCGGCGCGCGCGCATCATGTTCAAGTTCCTGGAGCTGCTCAATGCCCGGAAGGACGAACTGGCCCGCGTGATCACCGCCGAACATGGCAAGGTGTTTACCGATGCGCAGGGTGAAGTCTCGCGCGGCATCGACATCGTCGAGTTTTCCTGCGGCATTGCGCAACTGCTCAAGGGCGACTTCACCGACCAGGTTTCCACCGGCATCGACAACTGGACCCTGCGCCAGCCCTTGGGCGTGGTGGCCGGCATCACGCCGTTCAACTTCCCTGTGATGGTGCCCATGTGGATGTTCCCGGTGGCGATTGCCGCAGGCAACACCTTTGTCTTGAAGCCCAGTCCGCTGGACCCCAGCCCCAGCCTGCTGATTGCCGACCTGTTCAAGCAAGCCGGTCTGCCCGATGGCGTGTTCAACGTGGTGCAGGGTGACAAGGAAGCCGTGGACGCGCTGTTGGAGCACCCCGATGTGAAGGCCATCAGCTTCGTGGGCTCCACACCGATTGCCAATCACATCTATGAAACCGGCGCGCGCCATGGCAAACGCGTGCAGGCCCTGGGCGGTGCCAAGAACCATATGGTGGTGATGCCCGATGCCGACATTGATCAAGCCGTGGACGCCCTGGTGGGCGCGGGCTATGGCTCGGCTGGCGAACGCTGCATGGCCATCAGCGTGGCCGTATTGGTAGGGGATGTGGGTGATCGCCTGATCCCCAAACTGCTGGAGCGCACCAAGTCCCTGAAGGTGCTGGACGGCATGAACCTCTCTGCCGAGATGGGCCCCATCGTGACACAGGCCGCGCACGCGCGCATTACCGGCTACATCGAACAAGGTGTGAAGGAAGGCGCCACGCTCTTGCACGACGGTCGTACCTTCAGCGGCAAGGCCGCCGGTGCGGGCTGTGACAACGGTTTCTGGATGGGTGGCACGCTGTTTGACAACGTCACGCCCGAGATGAAGATCTACAAGGAGGAGATCTTCGGCCCGGTGCTGTCCTGCGTCCATGTGAAAGACCTGGCCCAGGCGGTGAACCTGATCAACGCGCATGAGTTCGGCAACGGTGTCTCCTGCTTCACCCGCGACGGCAACGTGGCACGCGAATTCAGCCGCCGCATCCAAGTGGGCATGGTGGGCATCAACGTGCCCATCCCCGTGCCCATGGCCTGGCACGGCTTTGGCGGCTGGAAGAAGAGCCTGTTTGGCGACATGCATGCCTACGGCGAAGAGGGCATGCGCTTCTACACCAAGCAAAAGAGCATCATGCAGCGCTGGCCGGAGAGCATTGGCAAAGGCGCTGAATTTGTGATGCCCACGGCCAAGTGAAAGAGCAGCTGCAGCAGCCTGCGTCCCTGCCCGACTGGGACCTGTACCACGCTCTACGCGAGCAGTGGACGCACGAGGACAACCTGGTCAACCACCGGTTGATGTGGCTGATCCTCTCGCAGGGCTTGCTGTTTACCGCCTACGGCACGCTGACCTTCGACAAGCACCGTTGGCTGATCTTTGGTTTTCCACTGTTTGGCATGGCGGTTGCGGGAGTGATTGGCATCAGCATCTTTGCCGCGCTGGATTCGTCCCGCGCCATTGAAGCAGCCTACCGCCAGGCCGGACTGGAACGCCTGTGCCACCTCACGCCGCAGAGTGGCAGTGCGCACCGTGGCAACTGGGCCGCCAAGGCGCTGCCCTTTGTGTTTGGCACGCTGTGGGTGCTGGCGGCTACCGGCTTCATCCAGAGCTAGCGTTTACTCGTACGAAGGGGGCACCGGCTTGGCAACCGGCTTGCCCGCAGCCACCCAGGCATCGAAGCCGCCGGCCAGATTCAGCACATTCAGATAGCCCATCTCGTGCAACGCGGCGCCAGCCAGAGCGGCGCGGCCGCTGGTCTTGCAATAGAGAACGATGGCAATGTCGCGTGACTGCAGTGCGGGCATGCCACTGAAGCGGAACTCCAGCATGCCGCGGGAGATGTGGATGGCGCCGGGCAGGTGGCCGGCTGCGAACTCATCGGCCTCGCGCACATCCACCAGCACGGCGGCGTCGCGAATGGCCTGGTCGGCATCGGCAATGGACACTTCCTTCACGCGCGCCTTGGCGGCGCTGACGAGGTCACTGGCTGTTTTCATAGGGTTCTTTCTGGGGGTGGGGTTCGTATTCAGGTGGCAGCTGCCATCTGGTCGTAGGCGGCCAGCGCCTCTGCGGTGTACATCAGGGCCGGGCCGCCGCCCATGTACACGCATACCGCCAGCATTTCTTCCAGCTCCTGCTTGGTGCAACCCAGCTTGAGGAGCGCCTTGACGTGAAAGCCGATGCATCCCGAACAATGCTGGGTGATGCCAATGGCCAAGGCCAGGAGTTCCTTGGTCTTGGCACCCAAGGCTCCTTCGGCCATGGAGGCGCGGGCCAGTTGCCCGAACGCCTGCAAGGCATCAGGCTGTGCCTTGCGAAACGGCGCCAGGTTCTGGTTGATGGACTGGATCAGACCGGTGTGGTCAAAGTTGCTCATGGACGGACCTTCAATGACTAAAAACTCGCAAGCACCATTTTATACCCCATGGGGTATATTGCAAGCTGCATATTTTCACCGCTTGTCCCCGCTCAACACAGGACCACTGGCGATATGCGATGCTGTGCCTCTCAACCACCGGACATGCCATGGATTACCTGAACATCGGCCAGGCGGCCAAGGCCTCGGGCGTATCGGCCAAGATGATTCGCCACTACGAAAGTGCAGGGCTGATCCCCGCGGCCTTGCGGTCGGATGCGGGCTACCGTCGATACGGCCCGGCCGATGTCCACACGCTGAAGTTTGTGCGCCATGCACGTGACCTGGGCTTTTCGCTGGTCGTCATCCGCGAGCTGGTGGGTCTGTGGCAGGACCGCGAGCGGCCCAGCCGCCAGGTCAAGGAACTGGCGCAGACGCATATCCGCGAACTGGAGCAAAAGGCCCACGAACTGCTAGCCATGAAAGCCGCCCTGGAAAAGCTGGTGCAGTGCTGCCATGGTGATGACCGGCCCGACTGCCCGATTCTGGAGACGCTGGCCAATGATGGCTCTCCCATAGGCTAAGCGCCTTTGGACGCACCTGCACGACTGCCGCACCACAAGTAACGCCCCACGCACGGGGTCGGTAACTACTCCGGCTGCACCTGCAGGGCCTCCAGGAAGCGCGACACCATGTTGTAGCTGGCAATTACGCCCACCAGTTCCACCAGCTGCTGCGTCGAGCCCAGACGCTGACGTACCCGTTCAAAGCAGTCGTCGCTCACCTGCACCTGCCTGCACATCTCCAAGCTCAATTCCAGCACAGCGCGCTCGATGGCATTGAAGTGCATCATGTCCCAGCTCGCCGCCTCGACATCGCGCAGAGACTCCAGTTGCTCCTGGGTGCCGCCCGCCGCCAGAAACTCCGGCGCATGCTGCAGCCACTCATACTCGGCGCGGTTGATGACCGCCACCGCGCAGATGGCGAGTTCACGCAGCTTGGGATCCAGCGTGAGCGCATTGCGCACAGCTCCGAGAAAGGTGTTCCAGCCCACCGCGAACGCCGGGCTGTTGAGCAGCATGCGGTCCAGATTGAGCAGCGTGCCGCCGCGCCGCTTGCGGATGGCCTGCACCACCTCGGCCGGACCCAACTGCTCGTCGGGAACGGAAGGAATGCGCGGTTCGCGGTCCATGCTCAGTCCACGGCTGCAACCAGCTCAGCATTGTGGTGACGCTGCTGCTCTTCCATCACCAGCTGGCCCAGCTCTCGCTTGAGTGCGTTGAAGGGCGCAGAGGCCGGGTCGCGCAGGCGCGGCAGGTCCACCAGCATGTCGCGCTTGACGGTGCCGGGTCGGTAGGTCATCACCACGATGCGGTCGGCCAGGTAGATGGCTTCTTCGATGCTGTGGGTCACGAAGATCACGGTCTTGCCCAGCTCGGCCCAGATGCGCAGCAGCTCATCCTGCAAGTTGCGCCGGGTCAGTGCGTCGAGCGCACCGAAGGGTTCGTCCATCAGCATGATGGGCGAGTCCAGCGCCAGTATGCGGGCAATCGCCACGCGCTGGCGCATGCCGCCCGAGAGGTCCTTGGGGTAGCGCGTGCGAAAGTCCGACAGGCCCAGCTTGGCTAGTAGCGCCTGTACCGTCTCCTGGATCTGCTGGGCGCCCACGCCCTTGATCTCCAGACCGAAAGCGATGTTCTTTTCCACGGTCATCCAGGGGAACAGGGCGTACTCCTGGAACACCATGCCGCGGTCGGGTCCGGGCCCGGTCACGACGGCGCCATCGGCGGTAATGGTTCCGCTGCTGGGCAACGAGAAGCCCGCAATGGCATTGAGCAGCGTGGACTTGCCGCAACCTGAAGGCCCTAGCAGGCAGACGAACTGGCCTTGTGGAATGTCGAGCTGGATGTCCTTGAGCGCCACCACTTCACGGTCCGCAGTGCTGAAGATCTTGTTGACGCCGTTCACGGCAATATGGGTTGCGCTCATCTCAGTGCTCCAGACCGCGGTGCCAGCGCAGCAAATAGTTGTTCAGGCGATTGACGCCGATGTCAATGGCCAGCCCCAGCATGCCGATGGTGATCATGCCGGCGATGATCTTGTCGGACCAGAAGTACTCGCGCGCCTCCAGAATGCGAAAGCCCAGGCCGTTGTTCACCGCGATCATCTCGGAGACGATCACCACGATGAACGCAGTACCGATGCCGATGCGCACACCCGAGAGGATGTAGGGCACCGCCGCTGGCAGGATGACACGCAGGAACATGGTGCGCTGATTGGCACCCAGATTGCGCGCGGCACGCAGGTAGATGCCGTCCACGTGGCGCACGCCGGCGATGGTGTTGATCAGCACCGGGAAGAATGCGCCGATGGAGATCAGAAAAATGGCCGGCGGATTGCCCAGACCAAACCACAGAATGGCCAGCGGAATGTAGGCAATGGGCGGAATGGGCCGCAGTACCTGCGCCAGCGGGTTCAACCAGGCATACACCCGCGGGCTCGCGCCCATGACCAGGCCCAGCGGCAGCGCCAGTGCGGCGCCGACCAGAAAGCCCACAACCACCCGGTACATGCTGCCCAGGGCGTCCACAATCAGTTCGCCCGACACGGCCCATGCCAGCCAGCTGCCACCCACTTCCGCAAACGGCTTGGCCGGCAGCAAATAGGCCACCCAACGGGTCACCACAGCCCAAGGTGAGGGCAGCACGTGCTCATTGGCCCAGCCCATGGAAGAAGCGGTTTGCCAGATGGCAATCAGCACGATGGGGACGATCAAACCGGCGCCTATCTCGCGCCATTTGAATGTTTTGCTTGCTGAAGTGCTCATGGCGGCTTACTTCACTCCCAGGGACTTCTTGGCAGCTTCCAGCAGATCGGTCTTGACCCAGTCCTTGGCCACAGGTGGCTTTTCCATCTTGCCGATGCCGTACTTGGCCATCAGGTCGGTGGAAATCTGGATGTGCTCGGGCGTGATGTCAAAGGTGTAGGGCGAGTTGTCGATGGCGTCGTTGAAATCGTCCTTGGTGATCTGGCCTTTGAACACAGTTTGCGTGACGTATTTTTCAGCCGTGGCCTTGCTGTCGATGAAGGTCTTGGTGGCCTCCACAAAGCAACGCATGAACTTCTCGGCCGTGGGGCGGTGTTCCTTGTAGAACTTCTCGCTCATCACCAGGGTACGCACGGGCTCGCCAATCGGGGTGTCGTAAGGCTTGATCACCTCCACGCCAAAGTTCTTGTTGAGCGCCTGCGAAGACTGGGGCTCAGTCTGCATGATGGCGTCCAGGTTCTTGCCCAGCAGCGCGGCGTTCAGATCGGGGTAGGAAAGATAGATGAGCTGTACGTCCTTGCCGGGCGCGTCCGAGGCGGTCAATCCGTTCTGGCCCAGCTCCACTGCCAACAGCAGCTCCTGGATGCTGCCGCGGGTCACACCGACCTTCTTGCCCTTGAGATCCTTGACCGATTTGATGCCCGCATCCGGACGCGCCACCAGACGTGCACCGCCCTTGGCAAAGCCGGCCACCACATAGACCGGCACACCCTTGGCGCGGCCGGAAATGGCCGCCTCGGAAGCCGTAGCACCCACGTCCAGCTCGCCGGCAATGATGGCCTGCATGATGTCCGGCCCCTTGGCAAAGGTACTTTCTTCCACCTTGATGCCGCACTTGGGCGCGATTTCCTTGATGTACGAAACAGCGGCGAAATGCGCCAGCTTGAGGTTGCCCAGGCGGATGACGTCATCGGCCGCGTGCGCGGACATGCTGCCAAGGGTTGCACAGGCCAGCAGGCCCAGAGTGAGGCGTTTGAACATGGTTTGTCTCCAATGGTTTGAACTCACAGGCAATCAGGCGGCCTGTTGATGCCGGATTGTGGAGCGCAGCCAGCCAATGCGCATCTGTAAAACTACGCATGGGGCCGCCAGAACGCGGCATCCCGGGCCGGCTCAACCGGGGCTAGGGCCTGTTCACACTATTTGTCATCCTCCTGGACCGGCACCCGCAGGTCGTCCAGGTAGTCACGTGCGATGTCGATGCTGGAGGCAACCCCCACGTGCACCAGTTTGCGCTCCAGCCAATGGCTGGCGCACCGCTGCCCCAGGTCACGCAGCTTGTAGATCAGGTCGGCACCGGTTTCGGATTTGGTGGACGCTGGGTAAGCGTCCAGCTCATGGCCCCCGTCGATGCGGTGCATCAGCACGTTCTTGTAGCGCTTGGGGTCCAGCTTGCCTTCGGCGAGCAGGCGCTTGACGAAATCGATGGCGCGCATTTCGGCAATCAGAGCCGAATTGAAGGTGATTTCGTTGAGGCGGTCCAGGATATCGACCGAACTGGTGGGCAGCACATTGCGTCGCAGCGGGTTGATCTGCACCAGCAACACGTCGGAGCTCTTGCATTCATACACCAGCGGGTGGATGGCAGGGTTGCCGGAGTAGCCGCCATCCCAGAAGTCCTCGCCTTCGATCTCCACCGCCCGGAAAACCGTGGGCAGGCAGGCTGACGCCATGACAGCCTTGGCCGTGAGCCGCCTGCCGGAAAAGACTTCTGCCTTGCCCGTGCTGACCCGGGTGGCCACCACGAAGACCTTCAACTCGTCAAAGGCTGCCAGCCTTTCAAAGTCGATCTGCCGCTCCAGAAAGTCTTGCAACGGGTTGATGTCCAGCGGGTTGGTCTGGTAGGGCGAGAACGACTTGGCCCAGAAACCGGTCAGGGCGTCACTCACCATCTGACCCGGCGACTGATGACCGACCAGGGCAGAGAGGCCGCCAAACAGCAGGTCAAACGGCACACGCTGGGCATTGGAAATGGTGGATTGCAGGGCGCCCATGGCGATCACACCCTCCCAGAAATCATGCAGGGACGCCCGCGCCGACTCGCGCTTGTCAATCTGGGACTTGCCTTTTGCCTGCGCCAGACCGTGGGCCATAGCCACGGCGTTCATGGCACCGGCACTGGTACCGCTAATGCCCTCAAAGTCCAGCCGCCCGTCCTGCAGCAGGGTGTCCAGAACGCCCCAGGTAAAGGCGCCGTGGGAGCCCCCGCCTTGCAGCGCCAGATTGATGGAGCGTTGTTCGGACGGTGTGGATAACGGAGTTTGCGAGTGGTTCATGGCTTCACTTATAGCGATTCTCAAATGCCGATTGTTGCTGAATAAGCAATGTGGCTGTGATTGGAATGCTATTTCTCCTTGGTTAAAGAAATTTTAAAGTCCAACCCATGGCCGCAGCAGACGCTTCGGCGACCCCAAAAACTGAAAGGACCTGCACCATGAAACTCTTGCACATTGACTCCAGCGTACTGGCTGACAACTCCGTTTCCCGCAAACTGACCGCGCAAATCGTGGCCGAGTGGAAATCCAACCATCCCCGCACCACGGTGGAATACCTGGACCTGGCCAGCCACGCCCCCAGCCACCTGTCGGCTGACTCCCTGGGCTTTCGCCTGCCTGCGGGCTCCAGCCTGACCGATGTGCAAAAGCACGAAAACGCTGTTTCTGAAGCCCTGGTGCAACAGTTCCTGGCTGCCGACGTGATCGTGGTGGGCGCTCCGCTCTACAACTTCTCCATCCCCAGCCAGCTCAAGGCATGGATTGACCGCGTGGCTCAGGTCGGCCGCACCTTCAAGTACACCGAAAAGGGTCCGCAAGGTCTGGCCGGTGGCAAGGTGGTGATCGTGGCTTCCACCCGTGGTGGCCTGTATTCCACCAGCGAAGGCGGCCGCGCCATGGAACACCAGGAAAGCTATCTGCAGACCGTGTTTGGCTTCTTTGGCATCACCGACGTGCGCATCGTGCGTGCCGAAGGTCTGGCCATGGGTGAAGAGGGCAAGGCTCAGGCACTGGCCTCTGCCACCTCCGATATCAAGACGGCCACGGTGGCAGCCAACGCAGCTAACGCCGCACTGGCTGCCTGATAGCAGGCCAACCCGGGAGTGGGCGGGGCGGGGTATCTGGTACAAACCCCGTATTCCCACACTTTCGGAGCGCGCATGTTGAATTTCAAAGTTGTTGTTGCCACCAGCCTGGGGCTGCTGGTAGCCCTTTCGGCCCTGGCCAAGGATGTGGTCATTGACGTACGCAGTGAGCAGGAGTTCCAGGCCGGCCACGTCGATGGTGCCCTCAATATTCCCCACACGGCGATTGGGCAGGACATTCTCAAGACCAAGGTGGCCAAGGATGACCACGTCATCCTGTACTGCCAGACCGGTCGACGCTCCGGCATTGCGCTGGAGACGCTCAAGGGCATCGGCTTTTCCAATGCCGAAAACTATGGCGGCATTGACCAGGCCAGGAAGCGGCTGCAAAAGCCTTGAACACCCGGCGTGACTGCACGCCGGATGGTGCTATTTACAGCAGGCTGTCCGCCGGTACGTAGGGCTTGCCCAAGGCCTGTGCCACGGCTTCATAGGTGACCTTGCCCTCTGCCACGTTCAGGCCGTTCTTCAGGTGGGCGTTGTCCTTGAGCGCCTGCTTCCAGCCCTTGTTGGCCAGTGCCACGGCGTGCCCAATGGTGGCGTTGTTGAGCGCAAACGTGGAAGTGCGGGCAACGGCGCCGGGCATGTTGGCCACGCAGTAGTGCACCACACCGTCCACCACGAAGGTGGGCTCAGCATGGGTGGTGGCGTGCGAGGTCTCGAAGCAGCCGCCCTGGTCAATCGCCACGTCCACCAGCACAGCGCCTTTCTTCATCCGGGCAATCATGGCTTTGGTCACCAGCTTGGGGGCCGCAGCACCGGGGATGAGCACGCCACCGATCACCAGGTCCGCATCCAGCACGGCTTCCTCCACGCTTTGCACATTGGAGTAGATGGTGCTGATGCGGTTGCCAAAGACCAGGTCGAGCTGGCGCAGGCGGTCCACGTTCTTGTCCAGCACAGTGACCTTGGCGCCCAAGCCCACAGCCATCTGTAGCGCATGCGTTCCCACCACGCCAGCGCCCAGGATCACGCAGTGTGCAGCCGGCACGCCGGGTACACCGCCCAGCAGCACGCCCATGCCACCCTTGGATTTTTCCAGGTGGGCGGCACCGGCCTGTATCGACATGCGTCCGGCCACCTCGCTCATGGGCGCCAGCAGGGGCAAGCCGCCGCCGGGGCCGGTGATGGTTTCGTAGGCGATGCAGATGGCGCCTGACTTGATCAGTGCGTCGGTCTGTTCGGGATCCGGCGCCAGGTGCAGATAGGTATAGAGGATCTGGCCCGGGCGCAGCATGGCGCATTCCTGCGGCTGCGGCTCCTTGACCTTGACGATCATTTCGGATTTCTCAAACACCTCGGCGGCACTGGCTGCCAGCGTGGCACCGGCTGCCAGGTACTGGTCATCGGTAAGGCCGATGGCGGCACCCGCTCCGGCTTGCACCAGGACCGAATGGCCGTGGGAGGTGAGTTCACGCACGCTGGCCGGCGTCAGGCCGACACGGTATTCGTGGTTCTTGATTTCCTTGGGTAGTCCGATGCGCATGGAGTGCTCCTGAGTGGTTTGTTATGAAGAGCGCAGTGTGCGCAGCAGCCATGTGCTTTGCCAATCAGCATGAATGAGATTCGCGGAGTATTCACATGGCTAATACTTTGTCGCGGCCCGCTAAAAGCATGTCCACAGCGGATAGACGACGACCCGGATTGCATGGCCTACTACGCCCCCATGAGTCGCCACGTCTTTGATTTCCTGTTGCTGCCGGAGTTTTCGTTCATCGGCTTTGCTGCGCTGGTGGAGCCGCTACGCATTGCCAACCGCTACAAGCCCGGTGCCTATGCCTGGCGCATGGTGTCAGTCGACGGCTTGCCCGTGACGGCCAGCAACGGCATTGACTTGCACCCCGAAGCACGGCTGGATGACGTCAGCAACGCCAGCGTGGTGTTTGCCATCGCCAGCTTCAATCCGCTGAACCGCTACACGCGCGAAATAGGTCGCCAGCTGCGCCAGCGGGTGCAGCAGGGCCAGCGCCTGGGTGCCATTGATACCGGTTGCTTTGTGCTGGCCGAAGCGGGGCTGCTGCAGGGCGAGAACATCACACTGCATTGGGAAGCGGTACCGGCATTCCAGGAGCGCTATCCGCTCATCCATGTGCAGGGCGAGGTGCGCTTTACGCTGTCACCGCGGCTGATGACGTCAGCGGGCGCCATGGCCAGCATCGACATGATGCTGGAGGTGATCAGCCGGGACCATGGCAATGCCTTGGCGCTGCAGGTTTCCGAGCAACTGGTCAGCGGCTGGGTACGCAACCGGGCGGACCACCAGCGGCTGCAGATCTCGGCGCGCTACAAGGTGCACAACGCCAAGGTGGTGCAGGTGATCGAGTGCATGGAGCAGCACCTGGAAAGCCCCTTGTCCAGCGACGATCTGGCCGCGCAGGTGCATGTCACCCGGCGCCAGCTGGAGCGGCTGTTCCAGGAGCATCTGCATGTGAGCCCGGTACAGCTGTATTTGCGGCTGCGGCTGGAGCGCGCGCGGCATCTGCTGCGCCAGACCAGCATGGGTGTGATCGAGGTGGGCCTGGCCTGTGGCTTTGCTTCCGCATCCGCTTTTTCACGCGCTTACCGACGCGAACACGGCATCGCACCCAAGGACGATCGCAAGGAAACGCTGCACAAATAGCGGCTATTCAGGCGCGATCTTTTTTTCGATGCGCCGGTCCGGGATCAGCCAGATGAGGGCCACGGCAAGAATCAGCACGCCCGCAAGCATGGGCAGACCCAGCAGGGCCAGGGGGACGGCCGACAGGTAAAAGGCCATCGATATCTTGCCCTTGAGATCGTGGCCCACGGCCTGCGACAGCAGGGATTCGGAGCCATGGGCCTTGATGATGCACACCTGCAACAGGGTGTAGCTGATCGCACACATGAGCAGGTCTGCCGCATACAGGGCCATGGGCGTGGCGGCGAAGTGGTTCTCTCCGACCCAGGCCGTGGCAAAGGGCATCAGGGACAGCCAGAACAACAGATTGAGATTGGCCCAGAGGATCCCGCCATTCACATGTCGGGTGGCGTGCAACAGGTGGTGGTGGTTGTTCCAGTAAATGCCCACATTCACAAAACTCAGGACGTAGCTCAGGACGATGGGCCACAGGGGCTGCAGGTCCGCAAGCTCTTCGCCGTGCGGCACCTTGATCTCCAGCACCATGATGGTGATGATGATGGCAATCACGCCGTCGCTGAAGGCCTCCAGCCGGTTCTTGTTCATGTTGCTTGGAATCCGGCGGCCTTGTGGCTGCCATCGCAATAGGGTTTGTTCTGGCTATGGCCGCAGCGGCATAGGTAGGTCTCACCCACCTTGTTGCAGGTGCGTCCCGTGCCGGTCACCACCTCCAGATTGCCCACCACACGCAAGGGGCCGTTGGGTGTGGGCTGCACATCCAGTGGCCCATTGCGCTGGGCCAGCGGCTCAAAGGCTGCCGTGGCCGGCTCACCCGATGCAACGAATCCGGCGGCCACATGGCTGCCATCGCAGAACGGCTTGTTGGCCGACTGGCCGCAGCGGCACAGCGTGGCGCGCGGAACGCTTTGAACTTCTCCCTGTATCTGCAACTCCGCCTCAAACGCCAGCGGCCCGTTTTCCCGCAGGCGCACCGTGTTGACAATGGGTGCCGCGTTCGAGTGCGGCATGGCTCCCGCGGTGGGCACATTGCGCAGGACCGAGATGGCGCCCGACGGGCAGCTCTGGCCGATGCGGATCAACTCCTCCACCGGTTGCGCGTCCGGGTGAATCCATTCACCCACCACATTGGGAACAAACACATCCGGATGCGAAAGTACGCAGTTGCGCGAGTGGATGCACTTGTGCGCATCGAAATGGATGGTTGCTTCTTTTCCGACGACGACTTCCATGGCCATGTGGAACTCCTTTGCGCAGTGACGGGTGCCCCGCAGTGCCGGAATTCTAGGCCGCGATTGGGGTGAAAATCGGGGCATGGCCTAATTGCCTGTCCGCCGTGCCGTCTTTCCATCCCACCACCTTTCCACCCAGCCTATGACCTCCGCCGTATCCGCCCCACTCACTACCCATGACACCACCCGTATTGACGACGTGCGTATCGGTGCGGTACGTCCGCTCATCACTCCTGCGCTGCTGGAAGAAAGGCTGCCAGCCCCGCCAGCGGCCCAATCCCTGGTGGAAACCAGCCGGGCCGCCATCTCCAAGGTACTGCATGGTGCCGATGACCGGCTGATCGTGGTGGTGGGCCCGTGCTCGATCCACGACCATGCGCAGGCAATGGAATACGCACGCCAGCTGAAAACCCACGCGGACCGTCTACAGCAGGATTTGCTGGTGGTCATGCGGGTGTACTTCGAGAAGCCGCGTACCACGGTGGGCTGGAAGGGCTATATCAACGACCCGCATCTGGACGGCAGCTTTGCCATCAATGAAGGGCTGGAAATGGCCAGACGCCTGATGCTGGACATTCTGGAACTGGGTTTGCCGATTGCCACCGAATTCCTGGACTTGCTGAGTCCACAGTTCATCAGCGAACTGGTGAGCTGGGGCGCCATTGGCGCGCGCACCACCGAAAGCCAGAGCCACCGACAGCTGGCCAGCGGACTGTCCTGCCCGGTGGGCTTCAAGAACGGAACCGACGGCGGCATCAAGGTGGCCAGCGACGCCATCCAGGCAGCGCAGGCGGCGCACGCGTTCATGGGCATGACCAAGATGGGGCAGGTTGCCATTTTCGAAACGCGCGGCAACCAGGACTGCCACGTGATCCTGCGCGGCGGCAAGCAGACCAACTACAGCAAGACCGATGTGGATGCAGCCTGCGCGCTGCTCAAGAGTGCAGGACTGCGGGAGCAGGTGATGATCGATGTCAGCCACGCCAACAGCAGCAAACAGCACCAGCGCCAGATCACCGTGGCCGCTGATGTGGCGGCCCAGATTGCGGCAGGCGACCAGCGCATCACCGGCATCATGATCGAGAGCCATCTCGAAGAAGGCCGCCAGGACATCGTCTCCGGCCAGGCGCTGCGCTACGGCGTGTCGGTCACGGATGCCTGCATCAGCATGGCGCAAACGGTGCCGGTGCTGGAACAACTGGCCGAGGCGGTGCGCACCCGCCGCGGCATCAAACCGGCCTGAGAATCACTTTCGGCTAGACCGCGGTCCAGGCACCGTCGTTCGTGCTGGAACGGATCACGGCGTCCACAAAGCGGATGCCGGACAGCCCATCGGCTGCGTTCGGGAAATGGGTGGACAACGGATTCACGGTCTGGCCGGCGCGGCGTGCGGCAATGGCCTCCGCTGCATCCGAGTAGATGTTGGCAAACGCCTCGTGAAAGCCTTCCGGATGGCCTGCGACGATGCGCGAGGCATGCGCCGACAGTGGCAAGGTGCCAGGTCCATTGGGGGTTCGGATTTGCGCCGGAACACCCATGGGCTTGAAGCTCAGCAATTGGGGCTGTTCCTGCTGCCATTCCAGCGTTCCAAGCGAGCCGCTGATACGGATGCGCAAGGCGTTTTCCACCCCGGCCGCGGCCTGGGTCACCCAGAAGCTGCCACGCGCGCCATTGTCGAGCCGCAGCAAGGCGCCGGCGTAGTCGTGGGTTACGCGGGTGGGCACGATGGTTCCGACTTCTGCAGCAACCTGGGCCACTTCCAGCCCCGTGATGAAGCGCAGCAGGTTGTGGGCGTGGGTGCCAATGTCACCCATGACCAGCGACGGACCACCGCGCGTCGCGTCATCTTTCCACGGCGAACGGGACGGGCCGGCCTTGGCGCGGCCACCTTGCACATATTCCACCTGCACCAGCCGGATATCCCCCAACTGGCCATCGGCCACCATGGCGCGCGCCTGGCGCACCATGGGATAGCCGGTGTAGTTGTGGGTCAGGCAGAACACCCGACCACTGCTGTGCACACGCTCCTGCAGAGCTTGCGCCTCCTGCAAGGTGTTGGTCATGGGCTTGTCGCAAATCACATCCAGCCCGGCATCCAGCGCCGCCATGGAAAAGCGGAAGTGGCTGTCGTTGGGTGTCATGATGGCCACCACGTCGGCACCATCGTTGCGTGTGGCCTCGGCAGCGATGAGGGCATCACCATCGGCATAACAACGGTCAGGCGCCAGACCCAGTTCGCGCCCGGCCTGCACGGATTTTTCGGGGTTGGATGACAGACACGCGGCCACCAGCTCGTAGCGGTCGTCCAGGCGCGCTGCCTGGCGATGCATGGCACCAATGAATGAACCGGGGCCACCACCAATGACGGCCAGGCGCAGACGCCGGCCCAGTAAGGAAATCACAGGGTTCAGGGACATGGGCGACAACCTTTCTGCGGCAAGATCTGGACAAAAAAAAGCCGCTCGAAGAGCGGCCGTTTGTTGGATTTACTGAGGACGGCGCGGCGTCATCGGCCCGCGGCCTTCAATGTGGCGGAAATTGATGCGCCCCTTGCTCAAGTCGTAAGGAGAAAGCTCCAGCGACACGCGGTCTCCGGCCAGGATGCGGATGTGGTTCTTGCGCATCTTGCCGGCGGAGTAGGCGATCAGTTGGTGACCGTTGTCCAGGGTGACGCGAAAGCGGGTGTCCGGCAACACTTCGTTGACAACGCCCATCATTTCAATCAGTTCTTCTTTAGCCATGGTTTTATCCTTAAGCCCTCGATTATCGTTTGATTTACTGCAAACGGGTAGTCTGGTGTACCCATTCGATGCCTTGGGCCAACGCATAGTGGGCTGCCGCATCGTGTGTGGAAAAGTCATCGCAGAAGCGCATGACGCGATCCGTGGACGCGCTACCGCGTCCGCTGGCAATGGAAACCTGGGCGGCAAAACGGCCGCCGGCCAGTTCCTGGGGGCAAGCCGCTACGCGGTATTTGCCGATGGTGACCGGTGAAGGTCGCATGAAATTATTGTTATGAATCATTAAAAATACAAAGGCACGTGTCACTGGCAGGGACGGTGTGCAGAAAAAAGGGGGAAAAACCGCAGTGCCGTGAGAGTGCTGGAGCGGGACGCTGAAAACTGCTGAACGGACGACCACCTCTGCCGGGGGCCGGTGCAGCGTTGCGTGTGATTGATTGCCTGGTTGGCAAACCGCAGATATGCACAGTCTGTTCGCTTGGAGCGACCCACTAATGTAACACAGTTACTAAAACAGGGGGAAAATACGTGGCCATGAAACTCTGCATTCTCGAAAACGACGATCTGGCACCAGAGGCCACACAGAAATACCACGGCTATGGCTCCATGGTCGAACGCGTATTCCGCGAAGCCGGTGCCAAGGACTGGCAGTTCGAGGTATTCCATACCCCTGTCTTTGAATACCCAGCATCCTTTGATGGCTATGACGCCGTCCTGCTGACCGGCAGCAAGGCTGACTCGTTTTCCGACGAACCATGGGTAGTGGAACTGCGCAAGCGTGTCAGTGAACTACTGGAACAGAAGAAGAAACTGCTGGGCATCTGCTTTGGCCACCAGCTGATTGCCATCTGCCTGGGCGCCAAGGTGGGCAGGGCGCCGCAAGGCTGGGGCGTAGGACGCATGTCCTATGACTGGCATGCTGCCGATTTGCTGAGCGCCCCTGAAGACAACAAGCTGTCCCTGCTGGTAAGCCACCGGGACCAGGTATTTGAACTGCCTGAAAACGCCATCCTGTTGGCCAGCAATGCGCACTGCCCCGTGGCGGGCTACGCGGTAGGCGAAGAGGTGTTCTGCGTGCAGGGCCACCCTGAATTTGTCGAAGAGTACAGTGCCTTTCTGATGGGCAGACGCCGCGAAGCACTGGGCGAGGATCTCTATACCAGCGCAGTCAAAAGCCTGGAGCATGGCCACGACGGACTGGACGTGACGCGCATGATGATTGCCTTTGTTGAGGGCAAATAGTCAGCCGGGGTTGCGCAGAACCTGCTCGATTTCCGCTGCGTCAATGGAGCGCGCAGCACCAAAGCCTGCTACCTGGCGTGCGCCACCCACGGCGATGGCAACAAATCGGAAGTCCCCCAACTGCGTCATGAATTCCACATCGGGAAAACGCGCCAGATAGGCCGCACGTGCGCTGGCCCAGGCGGGCGTATCCACCTCCAGGACAGAGGCCTGACCTTCCAAAGTGACCCGTGGCAAAGCGTGCACCGGTTCGTCGGGGTTTTCGGCCTGCATGACCATGACGGAGACTTGCGGCGTTGCTTGCAGATTGCGTGCGTGTGCCGCAAGGCCACTTACATGGATCACGAGGCACCCGGCCGCTGCATCGATGGCAAAAGGCACCATGGACACAAAGGCACGGCCGTCCTCCCCCAAGGTGCCCAGCGCAGCCACACGATGGGTATTCAACAAGGTGCGCAAAGCGGTAGTCAGTCGGGGTTCGTGGGTCATGGTGCGATGTGGTTATGCAGAGGCAAGCGCTGGTTATAGCGGAAGCTGGCACCTGGTTGCACTCCAAATGACAAACCCCCGGAACAGATGCTGCGCCGGGGGTTGCATTTGCAATGCCAACCCTTGTGAGGTGGGGCTGCGCAAGCTTGGCTTGTGGCCGGTCTTGCTTTGTGCTGTGGATTACAGATGCATCCAGTGTATGGGAGGGGGCTAGGCAGGCTATTGCGTTGTTGCCTCCATATTGTTATTTTTTGGCATAAACTGCCAATATTCAATTAATTGTGGCAAACAATATGACGCTTGACCGCTATGACCGGCAAATTCTGGAAATCCTGCAGACCGATGGCCGCATCAACAACCAGGATCTTGCGGACCGTATCGGCCTGTCGCCTTCACCATGCCTGCGGCGGGTACGGGTACTGGAGGAGTCTGGATTGATCATGGGCTACCGGGCCCTGTTGGACGCGCGCAAGCTGGGCCTGTCGCTGATGGCCCTGGTACATATATCCATGGACCGGCATACGCCGGAGCGTTTTGCCAATTTCGAAGCTTCCGTCTCGGTGCTGCCCGAGGTACTGGAATGTCTGCTGATCACCGGACAGGACGCCGACTACCAGCTCAAAGTTGCCGTGCGCGATATGGACCATTACCAGACGCTGCTACTGGAAAAGCTCACACGCATTACCGGGGTGACGGGCGTACATTCCAGCTTTGTACTGCGCCGTGTCGTAGACAAGACCGCATTGGCAGTTAATTGAATGTGCCTGATCGCCTGGAACTGGCAACCCGACAGCGAAACGCCCTTGCTGCTGCTCGGCAACCGTGACGAATACTTTGCACGTCCGGCACTGCCACTGCATTGCTGGCAGGACGCCGAGGTTCTGGCTGGCAAGGACTTGCAAGCCGGTGGAACCTGGCTCGGCATTGGCCGGGGCGGTCGTCTGGCTGCGCTGACCAACTACCGCCTTCCGGTGGTGGACTCTGCCCCGAAGCCATCGCGCGGCATGTTGACGACCCAATTTCTGCAAAGCAATAGCAGTGCAAGGACCTATCTGGAGGCGCTGGCTCCGCAGGGCGCCTACAACCCATTCAACTTGCTGTTGTGGGATGGTGAAGAACTGCTGGGCCTAGAGAGCCGCAATCAGCGAATAGTGACCTTGAAGCCCGGAATCAGTGCGGTATCGAATGCAGACTTTGATACGCCCTGGCCCAAACTGCTTCGCCTCAAATCAGCGTTGCAGCAGCAATGCAAGCAAGGCCAAACCACGGTAGAGGGCCTGTTGCCCCTGTTGCAGGATCGCAGCAAGGCTGCCTACGCCGAACTGCCTGACACCGGTGTACCCAGAGAAATAGAGCACATGCTGTCTGCAGCCTTTGTATCTTCGGCAGCGTACGGCACGCGAGCCAGCAGCATTTTGGCGCTGAACAGGCAAAGATCCTTCTTCTTTGAGCAAACCTACGGGGCCCAGGGCGCGCTGACAGCAACGAAACATTTCTTCACCATATAAATCGCCTTCTGGGCTTGAACCGGCCTGAATCCGCGTCATCTGGAAGTGTGTTCTTCATGTCGCCAGCCAACAGCTGGCGATTGTTCCTATGGCTTTTGCCCCTCTTTTTGCCTTTTCCCTGATCGTGCACGCATTGGTTGGCTGGCGCCTGGTACCTGATTTGGCGCAGTACTCGGTATATGCGGGATTTGCCTTTTCTCTGTGGTTGGTCCTTTCCACGGCACTGATGCCCATGGGCCTGGTGGCACAGCGGCTTGCACCAGAGCCCTGGGGCCACAGGCTGACCTGGATCGGGATGGTCTGCATGGGAGTTTTCTCCAGCCTGTTTGCCCTGATGGTCGTACGCGAGGTAGTACTGCTGTTTGCAACCATGCTGCAGTGGATGAACCCGGGTCTTTTGAATCTGATGGCACTGCGGGAAGTTACCGTCGTGCTGATTCCCATTGTTTCCATCGCAATTCTGGCAGTGGGCTACTGGAATGCCCGACGTACGGCCGCGGTGGTTTCAGTGGATGTACCGGTTAACAATTTGCCCGAAGCGCTGGTGGGATTTCGCATAGCGCAGATCAGTGACATACATGTGGGTCCGACTATCAAGGAGGCGTATCTGCAACGCATAGTCCATCGCGTCAATCGGTTGCAGGCCGACGTGGTGGCCATTACCGGCGATCTAGTGGACGGACCCGTTCAACAACTGGCGTCGCTGGTGGAACCCTTGCGCGGTCTACATTCCACATACGGCAGCTTCTTTGTCACCGGCAATCACGAGTACTACTCGGGTGCCCATGCATGGATCAATGCCTTGCGCATGCTGGGTGTCACTGTATTGATGAATGAACACGTAGTGATTGACCACGGCCTTGGCAGCAACACACATGCATCTGCATCCCTGGTTCTTGCCGGCGTGACGGACTACAGTGCCCACCACTTCGATACCAGCCATCAAAGTGACCCACACAAGGCCATTGCCAATGCACCTACCGATGCAGGATTCAAGCTGTTGCTGGCACACCAACCGCGTAGCGCCGATGCTGCAGCAAAGGCTGGATTCGACCTGCAACTCAGCGGACACACCCATGGCGGTCAATTCTGGCCGTGGCCGCACTTCATACGGCTGCAGCAGCCCTTCACAGCGGGACTGCAAAAACTGCGCAACATGTGGATCTATACCAGCCGCGGAACCGGGTACTGGGGACCACCCATGCGCCTGGGCGCTCCTTCCGAAATTACCTTGCTACGGCTGATTCGTGAGCAGGACGCAAATCCTGCCTGAAGCGGACTAGCGGGCGTCCGGCAATTCGATCTTGACTTCCAGAACTTCCAGATTGTCCTGACGCTCGAGATTGACCTTGATATCGTCGGGATTGATCTTGATGTATTTGCTGATCACTGCCACCAAGTCACGCTGCAAGTCCGGCAGATAGTCCGGTGTTGCGGCGCTGCGGCCACTACGCTCGTGCGCCAGAATGATCTGCAGACGCTCCTTGGCCACACCGGCTGTTTTCTTTTTTTCGCCCAGCAGAAAGGAAAGAAACGACATGGTTTATTTTCCCCCGAACAGGCGTTTGAGCAAGCCCTGTTTGGGTGCGTCGATGAAACGCATGGGTTTGTCTTCGCCGAGGAAACGGGATATCACGTCCTTGTAGGCTTCCGAAACATCGCTGCCCTGCATATGCACGGCCGGCACACCCTGGTTGGACGCTTGCAGCACCGATTCGCTCTCGGGAATCACGCCAATCAGCGGTATGCGCAAGATGTCCTTGATGTCGTCAAGCGAAAGCATCTGGCCCTGGTCCACGCGGGAGGGGTTGTACCGCGTGATGAGCAAATGTTCCTTGATCGGTTCACCACCTTCCATGGCACGCTTGGTCTTGCTCGACAACATGCCCAGAATGCGATCAGAGTCGCGCACAGAAGAGACTTCCGGGTTGGTCACCACCAGTGCCTCATCCGCGAAGTGCATGGCCATCAGAGCCCCGGTTTCAATGCCGGCAGGGGAGTCACACACAATGTACTCAAAGCCCATGGCCGCCAGATCGGCAAGAATTTTTTCCACACCGTCCTGCGTCAGTGCGTCCTTGTCACGTGTTTGCGATGCAGCCAGCACAAACAGGTTTTCACATTGCTTGTCCTTGATCAGGGCCTGGTTGAGATTGGCTTCACCATGGATCACGTTGATCAGGTCGTACACCACACGGCGCTCACAACCCATGATCAGGTCCAGATTGCGCAGGCCCACATCGAAGTCAATCACTGCGGTCTTGTGCCCGCGCAATGCCAGGCCGGTCGCAAAACTGGCGCTGGTCGTGGTCTTGCCAACGCCACCCTTGCCAGAAGTCACCACAATGATTTTTGCCATTTCGGGTTTCTTTCCAGTATTAAATTCAAATCAACTTTTGAGCGGTTCGAAGAGCAATTTGTCTTGTCCGCCTTCGCTTGAGAGCCGCACTTGAGCCGGCTTGCCTGCCACATTTTCCGGCAAAGGTGATTCACTGGTGCGATACACACCAGCGATGGAGATCAGCTCCGGCTCC
Source organism: Rhodoferax sp. GW822-FHT02A01 (assembly GCF_038784515.1). Lineage (NCBI taxonomy): Bacteria > Pseudomonadati > Pseudomonadota > Betaproteobacteria > Burkholderiales > Comamonadaceae > Rhodoferax > Rhodoferax sp. GW822-FHT02A01. Next base: position 1,537,469 of record NZ_CP152376.1, on the reverse strand, counting down.
AGACACAGCGAAAAAATGCGTGCCCCCGTGTTTCCACGGGCACCTGCCATGGCCTTGCCGCGCAGGGGTGCATACACATGGATATTGCCATCAGCCACCACTTCTCCGCCTTGGTTAACCATGGCCAACACCACCAGGTCGGCGCCCCTGGCATAGATCTTCTGACCAGAACGCACCGGCTTGTCGATGACCATGGTGCCGGGTCCTGGCACTTCACGCACCACGGTTTCTATGGCTTGGGGAGTGCTTTTTGTCGCCTGTTTTGACTTGATGACCTCCATCGGCGCTTGCACCAATCCCGATTGCAACAGAGTTTGCGTCCAAGATTGCGGTTCACCCCTGAAGGCCACGGGGACCAAGCGGCAGGAGCGCAAAGCCTGCACCAGCTTCGATATATCGACGTAATCCAGGTCTCTGCGCAAGGCTGAAAAGTCCAGTACCACCGGATCATTGTCGAAAAAATCCGGGCTTTCACCCCCCGCTCCAAACTGCTTGCTGACATCGGCGACCACAGTGTTCCAGACCTCGGTTTTGATGAACAAGGCCACCAGGGATAACTGGGCGCTCTTGATTTCAAAACTTGAGGTATTGGGCTGGGAATTTGTGCCTGAAGGCTTGACGGTCATGAAGGTGAAACAAAGCCTGTGGCTGCAACAAAACAGGCCAAATCTTACTTGATCGTGGGCCGGCAAAGCGAAGCTATGCACAACAACATTTTTGTTTTTTTGAGTGCTTGGTTTCCTGTCTTCTTATCTTCTTTTATTAGATACAGAGTAGTAGTCGTAGATAGAGCAAACGCTGTTTGTGTGGACAAGCCATTTTTCTGGATTGAAATCATGGGCTTAGCTACTTTTGAAGCATGTTGGTGAGTCTGCGTTCGAGGTGTACCCGCAGACTGGATAACTCGGGGCATTCTGTTCATCCTGTGGATAAGTGCACGGTTATGCCAGAACTATCCACAGTGTTGTTACTTGACATGCTGACAATGGCCGGGATTTTTCGGGTGCTTCTGATTCATGGAACAAGAGTTGTGACGGTAGGTTAAAAAAGCGGATACTTGATGCACAAGCAAATGCAGTTGCCATTCCGGAGTGAGACCTTTGAATGGGCTGTCTGGTTGCACAAAAAGCGATACAAAACGCAGCAGGTAGGTCCAGTTATGAGTGAAAAAAAACCATTTGAAGTTGCCAGGGAAACGCTCAAGCAGTTGACAGCCCGCAAGCTTGCTCCCACGCCTGTGAACTACAAGGCCATCTACAACGAGATCGCCGGTATTCCCTCGGTGGAGCAATTCCCTATCAATGAACTGCGTAGCATCGCCACTGCCTTGCAGGCCAAGACACCGGGGCAGCAAAGACAGAAGGGCCTACTGGAATCCGCCATTGAGCGCATGAATTGGGACGGTGTGCGCGCTGCCATGGTTGCCTATTCCGGCTTTACTCCGGTTGGTGGCAACGAATCTGCGGGTAGCGCCGGTGTGCCGATTGCTGTTGTGTCGAGCGAACCCTTGTCAGCACCGGCCCTGACCAATGAGTTTCTGTCTCACATCGGCCGTCTCATTGAGTATGCACAGCCTGCCTTGGGTACGGACGATGCACGGTTTGTGGAACAAACCCATCAGTTGACCAAGATGCTGAGGCAACCTGGTGTGGACGTGACTGCCGCCAAGCAGATGCTGGTCAACTACAGCCACCGTCTCTCTTTCGTGGCCGAGGATCAGGCGGAAATCAAGAAGACGCTGCTCAAGTTGCTCAATCTTGTTTTTGAGAACATTGGTGACCTTGGGGTGGAAGACCAATGGCTCAGTGGCCAGATGGATGCGCTTAAGGCAGCGTCCACGGAGCCATTGAGCCTGCGTCGCCTGGACGATGTGGAACGTCTGCTCAAGGACGTGGTCCACAAGCAGAAGGATGCCAAGCAAAGAACCCTGGAAGCGCAAAGTGAAATGCGCCAGATGCTGGCAGCTTTCATTGAGCGGCTATCGCAGATGTCGCAATCCACCGGTGCCTATCAGGAAAAGCTGGAAGAGAGTGCGCGCCTGATTGAGTCAGCCAAGACGCTTGCTGAAATCGCACCGGTACTCAAGGAAGTGGTGGGGGCAACACGTGTCATTTCCCAGGACGCTTTGCATGCGCGTGATGAGTTGCAAACCATGCGGGAACAGGCCAACAAGACACAGGCCGAAATTGCCAAATTGCACCAGGAGCTCGATCGCGTCAGTACCCAGGCGCGCCATGACCCATTGACTGGTGCCCTGAATCGACGCGGTTTGGAAGAAGCGTTAGAGAAGGAAATATCCACGCTGCGCCGCAAGGAAACGCCGCTGAGCATTGCCATGCTGGACATTGACAACTTCAAGGCAATCAATGACGCAAAGGGCCATGAGACCGGTGACTCGGCGCTGGCGCACTTGGCCCAGGTGGCACGTGAGTGCATGCGCCCGCAGGACACGCTGGCGCGTTTTGGTGGTGAGGAGTTTGTCATTCTTCTGCCTGATACGCCCCTGGACAAGGGAGTGGAGGCGATGACCCGTTTGCAACGCGAGCTGACCAAGCGTTTTTTCCTGGCCGGTACCGAAAAGATGTTGATTACCTTCAGTGCCGGCGTGGCGCAATTGGCCAGTGATGAACCGGGCATGGAAGGCATACGCCGTGCGGACCAGGCCATGTACCTTGCCAAGCGCGCGGGCAAGAACCGTGTGGTCGGTGCCTGATCAGGCTACGACATTCTTCATATCGAGAGCAACACCATGGCTTATCTGATTCTGGGACTGGTCCTGTTTCTGGGTGTGCATTCCGTGCGGATCTATGCCGACGGATGGCGCACGCAGACCATTGCCCGCGTGGGAGAGAACGCCTACAAGGGTGCTTATTCCGTGATGTCCCTCCTGGGTTTCGGTCTGATTGTCTGGGGCTTTGGCATTGCGCGTGATACGCCCACACAGATCTGGTTGCCACCCCAGCCGATGCGCCATATTGCAGCGCTGTTCAATGTGATTGCCTTTGTTCTTCTGACAGCAGCCTATGTGCCTGGCAATGCCATCAAGGCGCGAGTGCACCACCCCATGGTGTTGGGCGTCAAGACCTGGGCTCTGGCGCACCTGATTTCCAATGGCACCCTGGCTCACATGGTGCTGTTTGGTGCCTTCCTGGCCTGGGGCGTGCTGGACTTCATTAGTTCACGCCGTCGCGATCGTGCACAGAACACGCAGTACCCTGTTGGCACGGTTAATGCCACGCTGGTGACGGTTGTTGTGGGAGTGATTGCAGCCGGATTGTTTGCCGTGTGGCTGCACGGCCTGCTCATAGGCGTCAAGCCGTTCGGCTAGGGCTTGTTGTCGGGACTTCAGCGGGTCAGGTACCACTGGATCAGGTACTTGGCTACAAAGCCCACCATGCCAAACGCCAGCCCGAGAAAAATCACAAAGGTGCCAAAGCGGCCAGCCTTGGACTCCCAGGCCAGATGGCCGATGATGAACAGCATATAGAGCATGAACCCGCCCACCCCGAAGGTGAGGCCAAAGGTTGCGATCTGCTCTTCAGAAAAACCAAACATTAAAGATTACCAAACTGACTATCGGGTGCGGACAGAGCCTCTCGGGCCTCGATATGGGATACGTCGACCAAGTCGCGATAAGCATGCCAACTGGCGTGCCCCAGCATGGGGATGACAGGTATCAGACCCAACAGCAGTGAGCCCAGACCCAGCATTGTAAAAACCATGATGATGGCGGCCCAGAGCGCCATGGGTGCCGGGTTTTCCAGCACGGTTTGCCAGCTGGTCAATATGGCCTGCATCAGCGTCACGCGGCGATCCAGCAGCAGCGGCATGGCTACCACGCTGGAGGCGAACAGGGGAGCGGCCATCACGCCGCCCACGGCCAGCCAGATCTCGAACAGCCAGTTGTCGGACGCCAGCACCACGTGGTGCACAAAGTCTAGCGGGCTGTTGATGGGAACAGGCGCCAGCAGGGTGATAAGGGCGGCAGACGTGAGCACCCAACCGGTGGCTGCCGCACCAAGAAGAAGACCGAACTGCACCATGCACCAGTAGTCACTGTCCCATTTGTTGAAGTGACTGTGCTGCCAGTTCAACCAGGTTTTCAATACGACGGACAGATTGGCTTTTTCCCGACGCTCTATGGCCCGGCTCAGGGCATACAAGCCGGTTGCCAGCACGGGAGCGATGACCATGAAGCCCGACAAGGCGCCAGCCAGCAGCCAAAAACGATGGCGGGCAATCGCAATGATGATGATGCCGGCAATCGTGAGCGCCAGTCCATGGAACACGCTGACCCAGCCTGAGCGGACCACGTCGCGCAAACCTTGCACCAGCCAGATCAGGGGTTGCATCATCCCAATGGTCTTGATCCTGGGTGCGCTGTTGGATGGTGTGGGAGTAGGCATGGCGATAAGGTGAAGAGTGTAGTGCCGACTTCATCTTAGCGGCTTGATGCCAGTCAAGTGGGTAGGGGATGCACCAAGAAAAACGCCTTGATGGTCAGCATTCCATCAAGGCGTTTCCAGAGGACCGAACCGTGCACTGCGCACGGTCGCGCAAGCCTATGGCTTGGGTGGCGTCAAGGCCTTGCCGCTGGTATCCGCAGGGTGCATTTTGTGGAAGCGTTCTCCACGCTTGTCCATCCTGGCGTGCTCTGCGTCAAAGGTCTTTTGCTGTTCCGGTGTCAGAGCCGCATAAAAGGTCTTGGTCGCATCGGCGCGTTTGTCCATTTCAGCTTCCATGGCCGCCATGTGCTCCTTGCGCAGTGCACGCATCTTGTCGATACGTTCGGGGGTGGTGAGCTTGTCCAGTTCGGCACGGTCGGGGCGTGTTCCAGGCAGATTGCTTGGCGGCTTCATGCTCTCGGTGAAGGCGTTCCAGGCGGGTTCCTGGCTGGCAGTGATCTTGAGCTTGGCCTTGAGTTCCGACAGATGCTTGGCATGCATTTGGGCCATCTTGGCCGGGTCCCGGTGCATGCCGTCGGGGCCCATGGGACCGGCATCCATTTGTGCAAAGGCGGCACCGGCAGCAGTTGCCATCACACCTGCGAGGACCAGAGATTGAATCAGTTTTTTCATGGTGTTTCCTTGTATTCAGAGGGGTCGGAGCGAACATCGGCTTCAACCTGGAGTCCAGTGTGCGCCCCCTTTGTATCGCCACGATGGTGCGGCGACAAGGCTATGTAAAGTTGCATGAAAAAGCGGCATGCGCTTGCGTTGACAATAGGCCCTCGCGCAGCAAATCCTGCGCAGTCAACAAGAAGGAAATCTGTGTTCAAGAATGTGATGATGTACCGCATGCTGCCTCCCTGGAGCGTGACGGTTGCGCAGCTGGAAGCGGCACTGGAGCCGGCCCGTTTTGTGGAGTGTGCAGGGTCCCAAGAAAAGTCAGTGGGTTGGGTGGAGCCGCGCGGTGTGGCCCATGGCCCCTTGGTCGAAGTCGTGGGCGGACAGTGGATTCTCAAGCTGATGGTGGAGAGCAAGGTTTTGCCCGCCTCGGTGGTCAAGCGTCGTGCGCAGGAGCAGATTGCCCAGATTGAAGCCACCACCGGACGCAAACCTGGCAAGAAAGAGTCGCGCGAAATCCAGGAAGATGCCCGCATGAGCCTGCTGCCTATGGCCTTTACCAAGCAGGGTTCGGTTACGGTGTGGATCGATCCTCAGGCCGCACTGCTGGTGCTGGATGCAGGCAGCCAATCGCGCGCTGATGAAGTGATGACCTGCCTGGTCAAGGCCATCGATGGTTTTGCGGTGAAGCTGATAGACACCCAGGTTTCACCGGCTGCGGCCATGGCCCAGTGGCTGGCGACCAAGGAAGCCCCACCGGGCTTTACCGTGGACCGCGAATGCGAACTCAAGGCGGCCGATGAATCCAAGGCCGTGGTGCGTTACACCCGCCATGCGCTGGATACGGACGAGGTGAGCGAACACATTGCCCAGGGCAAGATGCCCACCCGTCTGGCGCTGACCTGGAATGACCACGTGTCCTTTGTGCTGACCGAGGCGTTGCAGCTCAAGAAGGTTGCGGTGCTGGATGTGGTGTTTGAAGCTGCCGCTGCACTTTCATCGGACGGCAAGGACGACAACTTCGATGCCGATGTGGCCATCGCCACGGGAGAGCTGCAAAAACTCATTCCCGATCTGCTGGAGGCGCTGGGCTCCGAGGTGCAGGGCACACCTGCAGCATAAGCAGCCCCTGCGGGCTGCTAGGCGGTGCAAGTGCGCTTAATCGTGGCGATCCCAGCCACGGTGTTCACCACCATGATGGTCCCAGTCGTGACGTTCCCAGCGGCGCTCATCCATGTAGCGACCATGCTCGCCCCAGCCGTGGCGACCATAGTCCGGAGCCGGGTAGTAGTTGACGCGCTCCACCACGCGGTAGCCATATACAGGAGTTGGGCGGGGTGGCTCGGTGTAGACCACGGTGCGCTGCGGTTCGCGACGACGTTCGCCGTTGCTGGCAATCACTACACCCGTGGCACCGCCAACGGCTGCACCGATCACGGCACCGTCACGGCCGCCCACCGACTGGCCGATGAATGCGCCGGCCACTGCGCCCAGTCCGCCACCCAGGATGGGGTTGAGGTTGTCAGCGTGTGCGCCCATGCCGGCCAGGGCCAGCGCCAGGGTGGCGGCAATGCGCGTCGTCGTGCGAAGGTGTGTAGTGGTCAACATGGCAGCTAGGGGCTGAAGCCCATACCGACAGAAGTGCCGGTTTATGGCTGTTCAACGGCAACCGCTGCCCCGCGATGACGCTATTAACAAGGTCTTACAACTTGGGATACCTCGTTACGCGACGACGTAGCCTTCTTCCGTGATGGCATGTGCCAAGGCCTCGCGCGGTTGTTCGGAGACCACTTCCACCCGGTTCTGGGGGCGGTCAATCTGCACTTGCGCTTGGGGGTCGACCTGCAAAATGGCCCGGGTCACGGCCTTTTCGCAATGGCCGCAGGTCATTCCGGTAACGGTAAAAGTCTGGTTCATGGCATTTCCATTCAAGGTGATTCAGATAAGGGCATAGTGTGAACCTTTCCACTATGGCAAAGTCAAGCGCCCATGAGGCTTGTGGTGCCGATCAGCAAAACACCTTGACCTTGCAACCGTGGGAAGCTTTAGGCTCCTGTCTATGAACAACGAACCCACTACGACAAGTATTGATCTAGGCATTGGTGGCATGACCTGCGCTTCCTGCGTTGCCCGGGTCGAGCGTGCCTTGAAGAAGGTGCCGGGCGTGGCTCAGGCCACCGTCAATCTGGCGACCGAGTCGGCCCGCGTGGAGCTCCGCGTGGGCGAGCCTGCGGTGGGAGGTGGGCCTGTGCCTGCCGACAACATGGAAGCCCGCTTGCGCCGCGCCGTGCGCGATGCCGGCTATGAGCCGCGTGCGGCCGATGCCATGCTGCGGCCCGGTGAGCAGTCGCGCTGGCAGGGTTTTGCGCCCATCGCCTGGGGACTGGCGCTCTCTGTGCCGCTGGTTTTGCCCATGCTGGGTGAATTATTGGGTTATCACTGGATGCTGCCCGCGCTGTGGCAGTTCCTGCTGGCCACACCGGTGCAATTTGTGCTGGGCGCGCGCTTCTACAAGGCGGGCTGGCACGCGCTGCTGGATTGGAGCGGCAATATGGATTTGCTGGTGGCCGTGGGCACAACCGCAGGCTGGGCGCTGTCGGTCTGGCTCTGGCTCACGGCGGAGCCCGGTGCCATGGTGCATCTGTACTTTGAAGGGTCGGCGCTGGTGGTGACACTGGTGCTGCTGGGCAAATGGCTGGAAGCAGGAGCCAAACGCCAGACCACTTCAGCCATACGCGCCCTGCATGCGCTGCGACCGGAGACGGCCCATTTGGTGGGTGTCGATGGCGAAACGGATGTGCCGGTGGAAGAAGTGTTGCCGGGGGATCGGCTGGTAGTCAAGCCGGGTGAACGCTTTGCCGCCGACGGCGTGGTTCTGGAAGGGCAGACCCAGGTCGATGAATCCATGCTGACTGGCGAATCCCTGCCGGTGGCCAAGGAGCCGGGAAGTCTGCTCACGGCCGGTTCCATCAACGGCGATGGCTTGGTGCACATGCAGGTGCAGGCGGTGGGCGCCGACACGGTGCTCTCCCACATCATTCGCCTGGTGGAAGACGCGCAGGCGGCCAAGGCGCCGATTCAGCGCCTGGTGGACCAGGTCAGCGCGGTCTTTGTGCCGGCGGTGCTGGGCATTGCGCTGGTGACGCTGCTGGGCTGGTGGTTCAGCGGCCATAGCTTTGAGCTATCCCTGATCAACGCGGTGGCGGTTTTGGTCATTGCCTGCCCCTGTGCTCTGGGACTGGCCACGCCGGCGGCCATCATGGCCGGCACCGGTGTGGCGGCCAAATACGGCATTCTGATCAAGGACGCAGAAGCACTGGAGCGCGCCCATCAGGTGGATACGGTGGCCTTTGACAAGACCGGCACGCTGACGGTGGGCAAGCCCAAGCTGCTGGAACTGGCGCCAGTGCCGGGTGGAGATCGCACTGAGGCATTGCTACTGGCAGCGAGTCTGCAAAGTGGCTCGGAGCATCCCCTGGCGCGCGCCGTGCTGGCATCTGCCACCAAGGAAGGGTTGCCACTGGCAACGCCGACCGATGTCAGTGCCGTGCCTGGTCGCGGCATGCAGGGCGTAGTGCAGGGCAAGACCTTGCTGCTGGGCAGTCTGCGTTGGATGGAGTCGCTGCAGGTGGAGCTGGGTTCGTTGGCTGCGCAGGCTGCGTTGTGGCAGTCGCAGGGGTCCACGGTGTCCGCGTTGGCCGAGCGTGTGGCGCAGCCCGGTGCCCGGCCCGATGAAGGAACTGTAGTGCTGCGTGCCCTGATGGCCTTTGGGGATGAGCCCAAACCTGCTGCGAAGCAGGCGCTGGCGGAATTGCGCGCCCGCGGTTTGCGTCTGGTCATGATCTCTGGAGACAACCGCGGTGCTGCCGAGGCCATGGCGCGCCAATTGGGACTCAAACCCGAAGACGGTGAGGTGCTGGCCGAGGTGCTGCCTGGCGACAAGGCGGCGCAGATTGCGCAGCTGAAGCAGGGTGGGCACACGGTCCTGATGGTGGGTGATGGTGTGAACGATGCGCCCGCCCTGGCCGCAGCGGACGTGGGCATGGCCATGGCCAATCCGGATGGCGGTGGCACCGATGTGGCCATGCATGCAGCGGGTGTGACGCTGATGCGTGGTGACCCGCTGCTGGTCGCCGCGGCGCTGGATATTTCCGCCCGCACCGTGCGCAAGATCCGCCAGAATCTGTTTTGGGCTTTTGCTTACAACGTGGCCGGTATTCCGCTGGCCGCTCTGGGTTTTCTGAACCCGGTATTTGCCGGTGCCGCCATGGCGCTGAGCTCGGTCAGCGTGATGAGCAATGCCTTGTTACTCAAGCGCTGGAAACCTTGAGAGGCCGACTTTGTCCGAAATCCCGCGCTCCCTGATTGCTTTGGCCCTGGCCCTTGCGCTGGGTGCAGCGGTATCGCTGGGTATCACCCGGTTTGCCTACGGTCTGCTGTTGCCCACGATGCGCCAGGACTTGGGCTGGTCGTATGCGCTGGCCGGGGCCATGAATACCGCCAATGCGATGGGCTATTTTCTGGGCGCGTTGGCCTGCCCGTGGTTGATGCGCAAGTGGGGGCCTTCGCTGATGCTGTGTGTTGGCGCCCTGTTGGCAACAGCTTTCATGGTGGGCAGCGGTTTTGTGACGCAAACCGACGCCCTGTTGCTGCAGCGGCTGCTGGCGGGCATTGCCAGTGCCCTGGTGTTTGTGGCGGGAGGTTTGCTGGCTGCTCGCCTGGGCGCGCGTGATCCATTGCATAGCGGATTGCTGTTGGGGCTGTACTACGGTGGCACCGGCGTGGGCATTGCGCTGTCCAGCGTCGTGGTGCCCACGGCACTGGATGCGGCACAGGCAGCTCTACACGGCTGGCGCTGGGCATGGTGGGCGTTGGGCGCGGTCTGCCTGCTGTTCAGCCTGGTCTTGCTGTGGCCGGCGCGGGTGATGGCAGGTTGGGAAGCACCCGCCTCGAACGGGTCGGGGCCTGCCGTGCACTTTCGCTGGCGCCAATTTGCCTTTGGCCTGAGTGGCTACACGCTGTTTGGTGTGGGCTACATCGGTTACATGACCTTTGTGGTGGCGCTGCTGCGCAGCCAGGGCCATAGCGCGACGGAGATCACCGTGTTCTATGCCCTGCTGGGACTGGCGGTGATGGCCTCTTCCCGCATTTGGGCAGGTCTGCTGAGCCGCCACCATGACGGGCGCCCTATGGCCTTGCTCAATGCGCTGTTGGGTCTGGCCACGCTGCTGCCGGCGTTGACGCAGTCCTGGGGCTGGGTGCTGCTATCCGGCATGGTGTTTGGCGGGGTGTTTCTGTCGGTGGTCGCATCGACTACTGCGCTGGTACGGCATAACCTGCCGCATACCGCCTGGGCCTCCGGCATCAGCGCGTTCACAGTGGTGTTTGCTGCGGGTCAGATCATTGGCCCGACGGTGGTGGGCTGGATCGCAGACGGAAGCGGCGGGCTGGAACGCGGGCTGGTGTTTTCAGCCAGTGCACTTTGGCTGGGCGCCGCGCTGGGCTTGCGCCAGCGTGCGCTGCCAAAGTCTGCGGCGCATTAGCCGCAGACTTCTGAGAACGAGTTACTTGAGCAGGCCTTCGGCCTTCATGGCGGCTTGCACGGCCGGGCGGGCGGCAACGCGTGCACGGAAAGCCAGCAGGTTGGGGTAGCCGGAGAGGTCCACCGACAGGAACGGCGCCCAGTTGGTAACCGTGAACAGATAGGGGTCGGCCACGCTGAAATGGTCGCCCAGCAAATACTGTTTTCCAGCCAGTTCGCTGTCCACCCATTTCAGGCGACCATGCAGACGCTCCAGCAGCACGGGTTTGAATTCGGCTGGTGTGGCGGGGTTGAACAGAAAGCTAAAGCCGCCTTTGTGCAGTTCGGTGCCGATCATGGTCAACCATTCCTGTAGCTTGTAGCGCTCAAAAGTGCCGTTGGCCGGTGCCAGCTGTTTGGCGGGAACGAGGTCGGCGATGTACTGGACGATTGCCGGGCCCTCGTGCAGGCGGCGGCCATCATCGAGTTCCAGCAGAGGCACATAGCCCAGGGGATTGATGGTGTAGTAGTCGGTGCCGTCTGCCAGCTTGTGAGTCTTGGTGGGTGCGGAAACGGCTTCGAACGCCAGGCCGGATTCATACAGAGCAATATGGGGGGAGAGCGAACACGCGCCGGAGGAGTAATAGAGTTTCATGCTGCACCTTATAAAAGTTATGGGGTTGGAGGCTGCCTCAGTCGGGGGCCTGAGACAGGGCGCCATGGTATTCGGATTCAGCGACTCTTGCCGGACCCGGGCTCTTTACCGCGTGTTCAGCCGGCCTTAACGTGGCGGCAGGCTGTGTGGCATAGAGTAGGGGCTTCTCAACTATTTCTTGTTCCGATGCAAACCAAGACAAGCCCCGTGTCACGCTACAGCACACCCAGCGTGGTCATGCACTGGCTGATGCTGCTGGCATTCATAGGCCTTTATGCGGCCATCAACCTGACCGACGTCTTTCCCAAGGGGAGTGATGGCAGGCAGTTGCTTAAGAACGCGCATTTTTCATTGGGACTTCTGGTGTTCGCGCTGGTGTGGTTGCGCATTGTGTTCCGTTTGATGGGCACGACTCCGGCCATAGTCCCTGAGCCACCCGCCTGGCAGGAGAAGCTGGCCAAGCTGGGCCATCTGGCGCTCTATGTCCTGATGGTCGTGATGCCCTTGATTGGCTGGGCTGCCCTGAGTGCACGTGGCAAACCCATTCCCTTCTTTGGCCTGGATTTGCCCGCGCTGATGGGAGAAAACCGGGAACTGGGCAGCACCCTGAAGGAAATCCATGAGTTGGGTGGAAACATCGGTTATTTCCTGATTGGCGGCCATGCTGCCGCGGCGCTGTACCACCACTATTTCATGAAAGACACTACGTTGCTGCGCATGAAGCTCGGCTAATTGCTCTGGCACCGGCTGTGGTGGCTGGCATAATGCTATAGAATTAATAGCAAAAACCCCTTGCTGCGGATTCTGAAATGGGCTTCGCAATAGCGCGAGAGGGGTGGGTTCGTGGATCAAGGGGCATGGCCGAATTCCGGGGTACTGCCTGAAATTGCAGCAAACGGTAGAATCGCAGGCTCCCCCTCCTGCCTGTTTGCGCCGCGCCTTCTGCGCCGCGCCCCATTGGATCCACCATGCTCTACCCAGATTATTTCGATGTCATCGTCGTTGGCGGCGGCCATGCCGGAAGCGAAGCGGCATTGGCTGCTGCGCGCATGGGCTGCAAGACCCTGCTGCTGACCCACAACATCGAGACCCTGGGTCAGATGAGTTGCAACCCTTCCATTGGCGGGATTGGCAAGGGTCATCTGGTCAAGGAAGTGGACGCTCTGGGCGGCGCCATGGCGCTGGCCACCGATGAGGCCGGCATCCAGTTCCGCATTCTCAACTCCAGCAAAGGTCCGGCCGTACGCGCCACCCGTGCCCAGGCGGACCGGGTGCTGTACAAGGCGGCCATACGCCGCATGCTGGAGAACCAGCCCAACCTGTGGCTGTTCCAGCAGGCGGTGGACGACCTGCTGGTGGAGGGCGAGCGGGTTGTCGGTGCGGTGACGCAAGTGGGCATCCAGTTCCGCGCACGTACCGTGGTGCTGACGGCAGGTACCTTCCTGGACGGCAAGATCCATGTGGGCCTGAACAACTATGCGGCGGGCCGCGCTGGAGATCCACCCGCGGTTTCCCTGAGCGCACGGCTGAAGGAACTGCAACTGCCGCAAAGCCGCCTCAAGACGGGCACGCCGCCGCGCATCGACGGGCGCAGCATCGATTTTTCCAAGTGTGAGGAGCAGCCCGGCGACGGCATGCCCGGTGGCATGAGCGCCCAGATGCCGGTGTTCAGCTTCATGGGCAATGTGCAGATGCACCCGCAGCAAATGCCGTGCTGGATCACCCACACCAACGCGCGCACCCACGAGATCATCCGCAGCGGCTTTGACCGCAGCCCCATGTTCACCGGCAAGATCGAAGGGGTAGGACCGCGCTATTGCCCCAGCGTGGAAGACAAGGTCAACCGCTTTGCCGACAAGGACAGCCACCAGATCTTTCTGGAGCCCGAAGGCCTGACCACGCACGAGTACTACCCCAACGGCATTTCCACCAGCCTGCCTTTTGACATTCAGCTGGCTTTGGTGCGCAGCATGCCCGGACTGGAAAACGCCCACATCCTGCGCCCCGGTTACGCCATCGAATACGACTACTTTGATCCGCGCTCGCTCAAGAGCAGTTTCGAAACCCGTCAGATTGGCGGCCTGTTTTTTGCCGGCCAAATCAACGGCACCACCGGCTATGAAGAGGCCGCAGCGCAAGGCCTGTTCGCCGGGCTGAATGCCGCGCTGCAGGCGCGCGCTATGGGCGGTGGCAACGATTCCGCCAGCGCCGCAGGAAGCATCACGTATACCGACAGCACCTGGCTGCCAGGCCGGGACCAGGCTTATCTGGGCGTACTGGTGGATGACTTGATCACCAAGGGTGTGACCGAGCCCTACCGGATGTTTACCAGCCGCGCCGAGTTCCGGTTGCAGTTGCGAGAGGACAATGCCGATGCCCGCCTGACCGAAGTGGGTCGCCAACTGGGGCTGGTGGACAACGCCCGCTGGGATGCGTTTTGCCGCAAGCGCGATGCTGTTTCACGTGAAACAGAACGTCTGCGCAGCATCTGGGTCAACCCGCGCAACCTGGCGCAATCAGAGGCTGAGCGGGTGCTGGGCAAGGCGATTGACCATGAGTACAACCTGGCCGATCTGCTGCGCCGGCCGGATGTGAACTACGCCAAGCTGATGTCCTTGGCGGATGGCAAGTACGCCAATCCGGAGCTGCCCGTCGTGGCCGGGGAATCTGGTGCGGATACGGCAGACTTGGAGCGGGAAGCCTTCGTGGCCTCCGTGCTGGAGCAGGTGGAAATTGCCGCCAAGTATTCCGGCTACATCGATCGCCAGAAAGACGAGGTGCAGCGCGCATCCCATTACGAGAACCTGCGCCTGCCGGCTGAGCTGGATTACATGCAAGTCTCGGCCTTGAGTATCGAGGCGCGCCAGCGCCTGAACAAATACCGACCCGAAACCCTGGGCCAGGCCTCGCGCCTCTCAGGCATCACACCCGCCACGATCTCGCTGCTGCTGATCCATTTGAAGCGCGGCAATTTCCGCGGCTTTGCCGACAAGGGTGAGCTGGGTAGTGAAGCAGCCATTGCCGCCACGGCAGAGGCAAGCCACTGATGCGCGCCATGGAATCGGATCTGCGCTCTGGGGCTGCTGCGCTGGGGCTGTCCCTGACGGACGCACAATTTGCCCAATTGCTGGACTACATGGAGCTGATCGGCAAGTGGACCAAGGTCTACAACCTGACCGCCGTGCGCGATCCGGCGGAAATGCTTACGCACCATCTGCTGGACAGCCTGGCGGTGGTGTTGCCGCTGCAAAGGCAGTTGGGCCAGATGTCGGCAGCGGGTGCCCTGCGTGCAGATGCGCCGGTTCGTCTGCTGGATGTGGGCTCCGGTGCTGGACTGCCAGGCGCTGTGATCGCCATCTGTTGCCCGCAAGTTTCCGTGCACTGCGTGGACACGGTGGCCAAAAAGGCCGCCTTCATCCAGCAGGTGGCCGTGTCCTTGAAGCTGCCCAATCTGCGCGGTATCCATGCGCGCGTGGAGAATCTGACGGAAACCTACGACGTGGTCAGCTCCCGAGCTTTTGCTGCACTAGTCGACTTTGTGAACTGGTCGATCAAATCGCTGGCAGAGCAGGGCGTGTGGATGGCCATGAAAGGCAAGCATCCGGCGGATGAGATGGCGGCCCTGCCTGCGGGGGTGGAAGTGTTTCACGTGGAACCATTGGTGGTTCCGGGGTTGCAGGCTGAGCGCTGCATTGTCTGGATGCGGCACCGTTTGCCTACCTAAATCGCACACGTGGTTGGCGGGATCAGACGGTTTGGGTACTCTGCGCCGCTCGTGTCCCCCGGCCTTCGGCCTCCTCCTTTACCTCGCTCTGCAGAGCACCCAAGCCACCTGATCCGGGGTGGTGCAGGCACGCAATCGATGCGAGCCAGTCCTCCTGCACAAGGGATGGGATGGGTGCCAAAGCGAGGTAAAGGAGGAGCAGAGGGCAACGCCCTCTGCGGGGGACACGAGCGGCGGTACCCATCCCATCCCTTGTGTGGGCGAATGAAAAGGCGCCATTCGAATCCGCTTCGTCAACCCAAGCTGCTGCCCAAAACAAGCACAACAAAAACCTAACGTAAACTCAGCTCTCCCTTTTGAAAGCCCCACCATGCTCGGCGTTACCGATTACGGCACTTTTGTCGTCACAGTCATTGTGTTTCTGGCCATTCCCGGACCAGGCAATCTGGCCCTGGTCACCAGCACCAGCAAGGGTGGCATGGCGGGCGGATTGGCGGCAACTTTGGGTGTCATTCTGGGCGACCAGGTCTTGATGTGGTCGGCTGTGGCAGGTGTGGCGGCCTTGCTCACCGCCTACCCGGAGGCCTTTGCTGCAGTGCAGTGGCTGGGTGCCACCTACCTGGCCTGGCTGGGTGTGAAGATGTTGCTGGCCAAGCCCGGTGCAGCTCCAGTCATCCATATCAAGCCCGGCCATTACCTGCGCCAAGCCATGATGATCACCCTGCTCAACCCCAAGGCGATTCTTTTCTACATGGCCTTCTTCCCGCTGTTCGTGGACCAGGCGCACCAGCAGGGCGTGGTCACCTACGGCCTCATGGCTGCCACCATCGCGGCACTGACTTTTCTCTACGGGCTAGGCGCCACGCTGCTGACCTACTTCCTGGCCGAACGCATGCGCGCCAATCCCAGGATCGGACAGGTGCTTGAAAAAGTGGCCGGTGTCTTCCTGTTGGGCTTCGGTATCAAGCTGGCACTTTCCAAATAGGCACCATGAAAATATTCTGCATCGCCAACCAAAAAGGGGGAGTGGGCAAGACCACGACCACCGTCAACCTGGCAGCCGGTCTGGCAAAAGTGGGCCAGCGCGTGCTGATGATTGACCTAGACCCACAGGGTAATGCCACCATGGGTTCCGGCGTGGACAAGCGCAAGCTGGAGCTCTCGGTGTACGACGTCCTGCTTGAGTCTGCCACTATTGCCGAAGCCCGCGTGCAGAGCGATAAGCTCAAGGTCGCCGGTTGCGGCTACGACATCCTGGGCGCCAACCGCGAACTGGCAGGTGCCGAGGTGGAGCTGGTGGAAGTGGAGCGGCGCGAACGCCGCCTCAAGACCGCCATCGCCGCGGTGGCCACCGAGTATGACTTCGTGCTGATCGACTGCCCGCCGTCCTTGTCCATGCTCACGCTCAACGGACTGTGCTGCGCCCACGGCGTCATCGTGCCCATGCAGTGCGAATACTTTGCGCTCGAAGGCCTGACGGATCTGGTCAACACCATCAAGCAGGTCAAGGCCAACCTCAATGACGACCTGCAGATCATCGGTCTGCTGCGCGTCATGTTCGACCCGCGCATCACTTTGCAGCAGCAGGTCAGCGACCAGCTCAAGGCGCATTTCGCCGACAAGGTGTTTGATACCGTTATCCCGCGCAATGTGCGCCTGGCCGAGGCACCCAGCTACGGTGTGCCCGGCGTGGTGTTTGACATCAACTCCAAGGGCGCGCAGGCCTTTGTGGCCTTCGCCCAGGAGATGGTGGCCCGCATCCAGACGATGTAGCTATCAAATTTGTAGCAAATGATTTTCACTGAAGCCATGTCTGATCCCAAAGTGCTCCTCTTGCCCGGATGGCAAAACTCCGGGGATGCCCATTGGCAAAGCCGCTGGGAAGCACTGTATGGCGACCAGCGGGTGGAGCAGCATGACTGGATGCGTCCGCTGCGGGGTGACTGGATCGCGCGCTTGGAAGAAGTGCTGCTGGAGCAGACAGCGCCCGTGATCCTGGTGGCCCACAGCCTGGGCTGCATGCTGACCGCAGCCTGGGCCGCGCATTCGCGCAACACCCAGAAGGTGCAGGCCGCCTTTCTGGTGGCGCCGGGCGATCCGGAGCGCGAAGAGCTGCAAGGCGCGCTCAAGAGCTGGACGCCCATCGTCACCCACAAGCTACCGTTCCCCAGCCTTCTGCTGGGAAGCCACGATGATCCGTACTGCAGCTTTGAGCGTGCCCGCCATTTTGCCGACGCCTGGGGCGCGGAATTCATCGACTACGGCGCACGCGGCCATATCAACGCCGATTCGGGCCTGGCCGACTGGCCAGAAGGTCGCGCGTTGCTGCAGCGCCTGGTGCAGACCAGCGCACCCCAATAAACCACAACAAGGAAAACACCACATGGTTACCAAGAAACCCAAGGGACTGGGCATGGGTCTGGAAGCATTGCTCGGCCCCAAGGTCAAGGAGCTGGCACCGGGCGAGACTTCCGGTGTATCCGGCGAGGGCCAACCCAGCACCTTGCCTTTGGGCGACATGGTGGCCGGCCAGTACCAGCCCCGTACCCACATGGATGAGGGTGCGCTGTACGAACTGGCCGAGAGCATCAAGGCGCAGGGCATCATGCAGCCTATCCTGGTGCGGCGCCTGACCGATGCACAGGCAGCCGCCAAGCGCCTGGAGCAGGGCAGCACCGGTGCGTCACGCCCTCTGTACGAAATCATTGCTGGTGAACGGCGCTTCCGCGCGGCCAAGCTAGCTGGGCTGGACACGGTGCCGGTGCTGGTGCGCGACGTGCCCGACCAGGCCGCCGCAGCCATGGCGCTGATCGAGAACATGCAGCGCGAAGACCTGAATCCGCTGGAGGAAGCCCAAGGTTTGCAGCGCCTGATCAAGGAGTTCGGCCTGACTCATGAATCCGCGGCCCAGGCGGTGGGGCGCTCGCGCAGCGCCGCCAGCAATCTGTTGCGCCTGCTGAATCTGGCCGATCCGGTGCAGACCATGCTCATGGCTGGCGATATCGACATGGGCCATGCCCGCGCCCTGCTGGCGCTGGACCGCGCAACCCAGATCACCGCAGCCAACCAGATCGCCACCAAGAAGCTCTCGGTGCGCGAAGCCGAAAGCCTGGTCAAGAAGCTCAGTGCCGAATTCGCCCTGACCTCACCCAAGCCCAAGAAAGAAAAGTCGCGTGACATCAAGCGCGTGGAAGAAGAGCTGTCCGATCTACTCATGGCGCAGGTGGACGTGCACATCAAGAAGCGCGTCAAGCGCAACGGCCGTATGGAAGACATGGGCGAGGTGGTGATCCAGTTCGGTTCGCTGGAAGAGCTCAACGGCCTGATTGAACGCCTCTCGCCGGGCGTGTCGCGCTAGGGACCTGAGCATGGCGCGCGCCAAGCTGTGGCCCGGCCATTGGCAATGGCCGTTGCCCGCCGTGCTGGCGTGGGCGCTGGCCTGGTTTTTGTTCAAGGCAATGGCGTCGCATGGATTTGCTGCCGGCGTGGCGTTGGGTGCTGCGTCTGCCGTGGGCGTGGCTTGCAGCCTGTGGGGCGAAACCTGGTGGCGGCGTCTGCTGATTGGCGCGGGCTTCCCGTTGTCCTTGGCAATTCTGCTGACCTCATCCGGTGCCAGTGCCGTGCCCCCTTGGGCCTGGCTGGTGCCGTTGGTTTTGCTGCTGCTGGTCTATCCCATCAATGCCTGGCGCGATGCGCCCGTCTTTCCCACACCGGCGGACGCACTGTTGGAGCTGCCGCGGCATGCAGCCCTGCCAGCCGGTGCGCTGATTCTGGATGCCGGATGCGGTGCCGGCCATGGTTTGCAGGCTTTGCGCACCGCCTATCCGGATGCAGTGCTGCATGGTTTGGAGTGGAGTTGGCCGCTGCGTTGGCTCAGCGCCATGCGCTGCCCTTGGGCGCGTGTGCGCCGGGGCAATATCTGGCTGGCGGACTGGTCGGACTACGACATGGTGTATTTGTTCCAGCGCCCCGAGAGCATGACACGCGCCGAACTCAAGGCCAGGGAAATGAAGGAAGGTGCCTGGTTGGTCAGTCTCGACTTTGAAGCAACAGATCTGCGCGCCACGGCCCGTTACCGCACACCCGGTGGCAAAATGGTCTGGGTGTACAGGGCGCCGATGGTGGTGCTCTAAGGAGGACATCCATGGACTTACAGCCAACCGCAGAGGGTCGCACCCTCGATGCATTGCATGCGCACCAGGTCGCCCTGTTTGCAGTGGCCTCGCTGGCCGAATTGCGCGAGTCCGATACTGAAAGCCATCTGCTGCGTGTCAGGCACTATGTGCGGCTGCTGGCCACCAAGCTGCAAAGCCATCCGTCCTTTGCAGGCCAGCTCACCGATGCCTACATCGAAGCACTGAGCGACGCCATTCCCATGTACGACCTGGGCACCGTGGCCATTCCAGACCGCATCCTGCTCAAGCCCGGACGCCTGACCGCAGAAGAGCAGGCCATAATGTCTACCCATACGACCAAAGGCTTTGATGCCATTGTGCGGGCCGAAAAGTCACTGGGGCTGCTCTCGCCCATGCTGGCGCTTGCCAAGGAAATGACCTTGTCGCACCACGAAAAGTGGAACGGCAAAGGCTATCCCAAGGGCCTGTCGGAAACCCAGATTCCGGTTTCTGCGCGGCTACTGGCGCTGGCGGATGTGTATGACGCGCTGATCAGCAACAAGGTCTACCGCCAAGGCAAGACCTACCAGGAAGCCCTGGGCATCATCTTTAGCGAGCGTGGCCAGCATTTCGACCCCGACGTGGTGGATGCCTTCATGGAGCTCTCTGCTGAGTTCGAGGAAATCGCCCACCGCTTTGCCGACACCGAGCAGGACATGCAAAACAAGATCGACTACATGGCCAACGCCATTGCGGAGATTGCCGTCCTGTAGGTGCCCGGTGCAACGCTTGCCCTCTAAAGCGTAAAGATCTTCCCTGGGTTGAGGATGTTGTGCGGGTCCAGTGCCTGCTTGATGCCGCGCATCATGGCCACAGCGCCTGCACCCGCTTCATCGCGCAGGAATTCCATCTTGTGCAGGCCCACACCGTGTTCGCCGCTGCAGGTGCCGCCCAGCCGCAGCGCGCGCTGCACCAACTGGGTATTGAGGGCTTCGGCTGCCACGCGCTCCTGGGGTTGGTTCGGATCCAGCAGGTAGCCCATATGGAAGTTGCCGTCCCCCACGTGGCCGACCAGAAAGTAGGGGATGCCGGCGGCATCTGCTTCGGTGACGCAGTCCAGCAGCGCATCGGCCAGGCGTGAGATCGGCACGCAGGTATCGGTGCTGATGACGCGGCAGCCCGGACGCGACTGCACACCGGCAAAGTAGGCGTTGTGCCGCGCAGTCCACAGGCGGCTGCGCTCCTCGGGCGTGTGTGCCCACTCAAAGGCGTTGCCGCCATGGTCATGGGCGATGGACTGCACAGTCTGCACCTGCTCTTTCACGCCTTCCGGTGAGCCATGAAACTCCATCAACAGCAGCGGCGTCTCGGGCAAGCTGAGTCTGGAATGCCGGTTGACCATGGCCACGGTTCGGCCATCGAGCAGCTCGCAACGGGCAATCGGCACGCCCATCTGGATGATCTGGATGGTGGTGTTCACCGCATCGGCCAGACTGGCAAACGACACGCTGGCGGCCATCACCGCTTCTGGCAGCGGGTGCAGCTTGAGTGTGATTTCGGTGATCACGCCCAGCGTGCCTTCGGAGCCCACCATCAGGCGGGTGAGGTCGTAGCCTGCACTGCTTTTCTTGGCACGTGTGCCGGTGCGTATGACTTCGCCGCTGGCGGTCACCACTTCCAGCGCCAACACGTTTTCGCGCATGGTGCCGTAACGCACCGCATTGGTCCCGCTGGCGCGGGTCGCGCACATGCCGCCCAGGCTGGCGTCGGCGCCGGGGTCTATGGGGAAGAACAAACCAGCGGACTTCACCGCCTCGTTGAGCTGCTTGCGCGTCACGCCGGGCTGCAGTGTGACCGTCAGGTCTTCGGCGTGTATGTGCAGCACCTGGTTCATGCGCGACACGTCCAGGCTGACGCCGCCATGCACTGCCAGCAGATGGCCTTCGAGCGAGGAGCCCACACCAAAGGGAATCACCGGCACCCGGTACTGCGCGCACAGTTTCACCGCATCGGCCACATCCTGCGTGCTCTGGGCAAACACCACGGCATCGGGTGGCGGCACGTCAAAGGCAGACTCGTCGCGGCCATGCTGTTCGCGCACGGCCATCGCCACGGAAAACTGTGCCCCGAAGCGGGCTTGCAGTGCGTCGAGCAATGCCTGGGGTACTTCGCGCAATTGCACGGATGGCATCAGGTGATCAGGGGGAATGGCAGCGTTCATGGTGGTCTCGGTCAATAATCCCATTTTGATCCAAGGACGACGCCATGGGAAACCGCCTCACACAAATCGCCACCCGCACCGGGGATGCTGGCACCACCGGACTGGGGGACAACACCCGCGTCTCCAAGAACAGCTTGCGCGTGCATGCCATGGGCGATGTGGACGAGCTCAACTCCCAGATCGGTGTGCTGCTGTGCGAAGACATGCCGGAGGGCATCCGCACACTGCTGGTGGAAATCCAGCACCAGCTTTTCAACCTGGGCGGCGAGCTGTCCATCCCCGGCTACGAGCTGCTCAAGCCCGAAGCCGTGCTGGCGCTGGACCAGGCGCTGGAAGAGTACAACGCCACCTTGCCCCGTCTGCAGGAGTTCATCCTGCCCGCCGGCACGCGCGCTGCGTCGCTTGCGCATGTGTGCCGCACCGTGGCCCGTCGCGCCGAGCGTGCCCTGGTTGCCTTGGGCAACGAAGAGGCCTTGAAGGAAGCGCCACGCCAGTACCTCAACCGCCTCTCGGACCTGATGTTCGTGCTGTCCCGTGCGCTCAACCGTTACCGCACCGATGGCAGCGTGGGCGATGACGTGTACTGGAAGAGCGAGCGCATGGCCAAGGGCGCCGCGGAGTAAAGACCAGGCCTGTAGGCCGCGTCAGAGCGGCAGATTGAACGGCGTCACCACCTGCACGCCGGACAGGGTTGGCAGCGTATGCGCAGGCCCGGCGCCATGGGCACGCATGATCTGCAGACAGGCCATGCGCATATCGTGCTGCAGATCATGGTGCAGCACCGCGTTGAGTTGCCCAGCACGCAGCAGCGGCAGGTTGTCGGCATCCAGGTCATGACCTATGAACACCCGGCAACGCCTGCCCGCTTTTTCGAAGGCCTGCAGGATGGCCGCATTGGCCCCACCTATCGAGTACACGGCACACACCTGCGGGTGCTCGTGCAGACGCTGCAGCACCAATGCTGCCGTGGCCTCATGCAGGCCCAGGCCTTCGCTGGCATCCACGGGTTGCAGCAGCGGGTGATGCTGGCCCAGCGCTTCGACAAAGGCGGCCTCACGCTCCTCTTCGCCACGAAAGCGCGTGCTGCTCAACGACACCAGTACTGCGGCTTGCTCCTGGGTACCCAGCCACTGGCCCAGCAGATAGGCGGCGGTTTGTCCGGCGGCGCGGTTGTCCATGCCCACATAGGCCAGGCGTGCGGAGTCTGGCAGATCGGTCACCAGCGTCACCACCGGAATGCCGCGTGCCTTGAGCCGTGCCACGGCCTCCACCATGCGCGCATCATTGGGCGCCTTGAGCAATACGCCGTGGCTGCCGCGCATGGCGATCTTGTCCAGCACCGCCAGCAGATCAGTCACCGGCAGTGACTCACCCATGTGGTAGCGCGCGCGGAAGATGGCCGGATGCATGAGCGGCATCTCGCGCTCCAGCGCATCGCGCACCACCTGGGCAAAGCGCGCCGGCGCCTGCATCACCACATCCAGCATGAACTTGCGGCCCTGCAGACCCACTTGTGCACTCTGGCGTTCCAGCTCGGCCACGGCCTGCTGCACGCGCCGCACCGTGTGGGCACGTACACCCGGGCGCTGGTGCAGCACGCGGTCCACCGTGGCCAGGCTCACACCGGCCTGCAGGGCGATGGCTTTGAGCAGATGGGGGTGGGACATGGTGGGCAGGCCTTGGGTGGGATGCAGCGGATTGTGCGCCAAGCCGATTCATTATGAGGTGTTTTTGAGGTATTTTGCTGCAACCGCACAGAGATGCTGTTCCTACACTGCAGCTACTTCGGAATTGACCCACATCACAAAGGTTCCCATGAACGCACCCATATCCCCTGCCCACACAGCACCCGATGGCTGGCTGCATGCCGATGCCTGCCGCGTGGATGATCTGGACTGGCTGGTGAAGACGACCACCTTGGCGCAGGACTGCCCGCAAGCCAGCACGCTGTTGCACAACGTGCCGGTGTATGACGGTGCCGCCTTGCGTGCTGCGCTGTCGGCCGCCAGACAACCGCAACAGTGGCGTGCCGCGCTGATGGCCGAGTGGGCGCAGGTGTGGATGCATGGCCCCGGCGTGCTGGTGGTGCAGGGCCTGTACCCGGACACGGCTGTGGTGGACGCAGCCACAGCCGCATTCAATGGCCTCATCGAGGAGTCCCGCCGTGCCGGCCATGCAGGGGATCACTTCGCCAAGCCGGGCGCCAACGACCGGGTCTGGAACGCGCTGGAAAAGCTCTGCCTGCGCGCACCCGATGTGTTCGCCGCCTACTACGGCAACCCCATGCTGGCCATGGTGTGTGAAGCCTGGCTGGGCCCGGCCTACCAGGTCACCTCGCAGATCAACTGCGTCAATCCCGGTGGCGAGGCGCAGGTGGCGCACCGTGACTACCACCTGGGTTTCTTCACGGCCAAGGGGGCCGAGCGCTTTCCCGCGCATGTGCACCGCCTCTCGCCGGTGCTTACCTTGCAGGGCGCGGTGGCTCATGTGGACATGCCGCTGGAGAGTGGCCCCACGCTGTACCTGCCGCATTCGCAGAAGTACGAAGCCGGCTATCTGGTGGCTGGTGTGCCCGCATTCCAGGAGTACTTCGACCAGCACCATGTGCAGCTGCCCCTTCAGAAGGGCGACGGCATCTTCTTCAACCCCGCGCTCATGCACGCGGCGGGCCACAACCGTTCGCAGGATATACGGCGCATGGCCAATCTGCTGCAGGTGTCGTCGGCCTTCGGGCGCTGCATGGAAACGGTGGACCGGGTGCGCATGGCGAAAGCGCTATACCCCAGCCTGCTGCGCATGCGCGGCACGGCCAGCTCCACGTTGTCGGCAGAAGTGGAAGCAACCATTGCCGCCAGTGCCGAGGGATATGCCTTCCCCACCAACCTGGACCGCGATCCGCCCATTGGTGGGCTGGCGCCGCAAAGCCAGCAGGACCTGCTGCGCAGCGCGTTGCAGCAGAACTGGAGTGCTGCGCAGTTCAACACCGCATTGCAGGCCCAGGCGCAGACACGGCTGAGCTGACTTCCGCCACCCCCATACCAACGACACACAACAGGAGACACCATGACAAACACTTCTTCCATCGCCGCAGCGGCTCCCGCATCCCTGCAAGGCAAGGTCGCCATCGTGACCGGCGGCACCCAGGGCCTGGGCGCCGCCATTGCGCAGGTGTTTGCCCAGCGCCAAGCCAAGGGTGTGGTCATCTGCGGCCGCAACCAGAGCAAGGGCGAAGCGCAGGCTGCACAGTTGCACAGTCTGGGTACTGAGGCGCTCTACGTGCAGGCGGATCTGGGCAACGTGGAGGACTGCCGCAAGGTGGTGCAGCACGCCGATGCCGCGTTCCACCGGGTGGACGTGTTGGTCAATGCCGCAGCCATTACCGACCGCGGCACGATTCTGGATACCGAGCCCGCGCTGTTTGACCGCATGTTTGCAGTCAATGTGCGCGCACCGTTCTATCTGATGCAGGAGTCCATCCGCATCATGCGGCGCGAACAGATCGCCGGCAGCATCGTCAACATCGGCTCCATGTCGGCCATGGCAGGGCAACCCTTCCTGGCGGCCTACTGCACCAGCAAGGGCGCCCTGGCCACGCTCACCCGCAACACCGCCTACGCATTGCTGCGCAACCGCATACGGGTCAACGGGCTCAACATCGGTTGGATGGCGTCCGAGGGCGAAGACCGCATCCAGCGCGAGTTCCACCATGCCGACGACGATTGGCTGCAAAAGGCTGCCGCGGCACAACCCAATGGCCGTCTGGTAGACCCGCACGAAGTGGCACGCGCCGTGGCATTTCTGTGCAGCGAGGAATCGGGTCTGATGACCGGCTCCGTCATTGAATACGATCAGTCGGTATGGGGCGCCTACGACGGCTCACCGCATCCGGTGGCGCCGCTGTAAGCGGGCTACTTACTTCGGCGCCAGCACCGCCATGGTGATGCGTGATACGCAGCTCAGTTCGCCCGCGTCGTTGCACATGTCGATCTGCCATACCTGCGTGGTGCGGCCTATGTGCACGGCACGCGCCGTCGCCGTGACCCAGCCGCTGCGCGCGCCCTTCAGGTGGTTGGCATTGATGTCCAGTCCCACCACCAACTGCCCCGGCGCGCAGCTGTAGGCCGCGCCACACGAGCCCAGGGTTTCGGCCAGCACCACCGACACGCCACCGTGCAGCAGGCCATACGGTTGGCGGGTATGCGCATTGACCGGCACGCGGCCGACGATGTAGTCGTCACCGACTTCCACGAACTCGATGCCGAGATGGGTTACGGCGGTATCCGCTGTCGCTTGCGCCAGGATGTCAACGGATATGGGCTGCTGCCAGATGGACATGGTGGATCACACTCCCAGAAAGCCTGCCAGTGTCTCATCGCCGGCAACCGCGTCCGCGTTGCCACTCAGCACCACCTGGCCCTTCTGCAGCACCAGGGCCTGGTCGCTGTGTGCCAGGACCTTGCGGTAGTCGCGGTCCACGATCAAGGTGGCGATGCCGCTCTTGCGGATCTCGCCGATCACGCGCCAGATCTCGGCCACGATCAGCGGTGCCAGGCCTTCGGTGGCTTCGTCCAGGATGATGAGCTCGGGGTGCGTCATCAGCGCGCGGCCAATGGACAGCATCTGCTGCTCGCCGCCGCTGAGCTGTGCGCCCAGATTGGTGAGCCGCTCCTGCAGGCGCGGGAAGGTCTGCATCACGCGCTCGAAAGTCCACTCCTTGCGGCCATCGCGTCCGGGGCGTGCGGCCATCACCAGGTTCTCGCGCACGCTCAGGTTGGGGAACACGCCGCGGCCCTCGGGTACATAGGCCACGCCCTGGCGCGCTACCTCGTACGGCTTGGCTTTGGAGACGTCCTGCCCGAACAGGCTGATGTGCCCGTCGCGCTGCGTGACATGGCCCAGCAGGGTACGGATCAACGTGCTCTTGCCCATACCGTTGCGGCCCAGCAGGCCCATGGTCTCGCCACGGCCTATGCGGATGTCCACGCCATGCAGCACATGGCTGGAGCCATACCAGGCGTGCAGGCCACGTGCGTCCAGAATCGGTTCGGTGGAAGACATGATTAGTGTTCCCCCAAGTAAGCGATCTGAACTTGCCGGTTGGTCTTGATGGCCTCGGGCGCATCGGTGGCGATGACGCTGCCGTTGACCATCACCGTCACGCGGTCGGCAATGCGGAACACCGCATCCATATCGTGTTCCACCAGCAGGATGGCGTGGTCGGCCTTGAGTTCATTCAACATGGTCAGCATGCGTTCGGTTTCTTCGGCGCCCATGCCGGCCAGGGGCTCGTCGAGCAGCAGCACTTGCGGTTTGGTGGCCAGGCACATGGCGATTTCCAGCTGGCGCTTTTGGCCGTGCGAGAGCAGGCCAGCCTGCAGGTTCTGCAGGTCGGTCAGGCCGCTGCGCGCCACCACCTCGCGCGCAATCGCGGTGCTGACCGAGCAATGCTCCGCACTGCGCCACCACTGCCAGGGCTTCTGGTGTGTAGCTTGCGCTGCCAGGCGGCAGTTCTCGAACACGCTGAAGCTGGGGTAAATGGTGTTGCGCTGGTAGCTGCGACCCAAGCCGGCGCGGGCGCGGCGCGGTTGCTGCCAGCGGGTGACGTCCTGACCCATGAGCTCCACGCCACCTTCGGACGGTGGGAACTCACCGGAAAGGATGTTGATCAGCGTGGACTTGCCGGCGCCGTTGGTGCCGATCACGGCATGCACGCTGCCACGTGTGAGCTCCACATTCACCTGGTTGAGCGCCACCAGGCCGCCCCAGCGGCGCGTGATGTTGATGCCGCGCAGCAGCACTTCGCCGGTGCTGGCGGACTGCGCGGGTGGGTTGTTCATCACGATGCTGCTCACGGTGTTGCTCCACCTGTATTCTTTGCGCCCAGCAGCCGTGCACGTATCTGCTGCGGCAGCCCCACCAGACCCCGCGGCAGGAACACCACGCTGGCAATGATGGACAGGCCCAGGCCCAGATGCCAGTGCTTGGCAAAGGCGCCAAAAATGGCTTCGGACTTGAACAGCTCCTGCAGCAGCGCAAACGCAAAGGCACCGATCAGCGCGCCACGCAAATGGCCTATGCCACCCAGGATGATCATGATCAGCACGGCACCCGAGAGGTGCCAGCTCATCATTTCCGGGTTCACAAAACCGTCCTTCACCGCGAACAGAAAACCGGCCAGCCCGGCAATGCCGCCCGACACGGTGAACGCGGCCAGCTTGTAGGGGTAGGTGGAAAAGCCGGTGGCACGCATGCGCTGCTCATTCACGCGGATGCCGGCCAGGGCGCGGCCGAAACGCGAGCGGTTGAGTACGCCCAGACCACCGAAGACCAGCAGCAGGCAGGCCAGCGTGAAGCCGTACAGGCTGGCCGCCTTGTCCAGGTCCAACAGCTTGCCCAGCACCGGCTTCATCATCATGTAGATGCCGTCGGTGCCGCCGCCCAGCGGCGTGTCGTGCACCACGTAGTAGGCCATTTGGGCAAAGGCCAGCGTCACCATGATGAAGTACACGCCCTTGGTGCGCAGCGACAGCGAACCTACCACCAGCGCGTAGGCTGCAGCGGCAGCCACACAAGCTGGCAGCAGCCAGAGCAGGGACGGCGAATCGCTTTGCGGCGAAAGCAGAACCGCGGCATAGGCGCCTATGCCGAAGAATGCGGCCTGGCCAAAACAGATCAGGCCGGTGGCGCCCACCAGCAGCTCCAGGCTGAGCGCAAAGATGGCGTACACCATGATCTTGGTGACGAAGTCGATGCCATAACTACCAGAGACCAAGGGGAACAACGCCAACAGCACAAAGCAGGCCCCAACGAAAACAAAACGTGTATTCATGGTGCTATGCGGCCTTGAACAAGCCGTCTGGCTTCCACAGAAGAATCAAGGCCATCAGCACATACACCAGCACGCCGGCGGCCTGGGGCAGCAGCACCTTGCCAAAGGTATCCACCACACCAATCAGCAGTGCCGCCAGCAGCGCGCCGCGGATGGAGCCGATGCCGCCAATCACCACCACCACAAAGCAGATGATGAGCACCGTATCGCCCATGCCCGGGTAAACCGAGGACACCGGCGCGGCCACCATGCCAGCCAGCACGGCAATGGCCATGCCCGCGGCAAACACCACGCGGTACAGGAACTTGATGTCTACACCGAGTGATTGCACCATCTCGCGGTTGGCACTGCCAGCGCGGATCATCATCCCTAAGCGCGTGCGGGTGAACACCACATACATGCCCAGGGCGAGCGCCAGGCACACGCCGGAGATGAACAGCCGGTACACCGGATAGGTCATCATCTCGCCCAGCGGCAGCGTCCCGGAGAGGAAGGCCGGTACTTCGACGCCGTGCACCTCGTCACCCACCAGCAGGCTGCGCATCTCCTCGAACACCAGGATCAGGCCGTAGGTCATCAGCACCTGCTGCAGGTGTTCGCGCTCGTACAGAAAGCTGAAGAACGCCCACTCCAGCACATAGCCCAGCAACACCGCCAGCACCACGCCCACCAGCAGCGTGGAGAAAAAACCGCCGCCAAACGTGCTGGCCACGATGGGCGCCAGCGCATAGGCCATGTAGGCCCCCATCATGTAGAAGCTGCCATGCGCCAGATTGATGACGCCCATGATCCCGAAGATCAGCGTCAGCCCCGACGCCACCAGAAACAACAGCAAGCCGTACTGGAGCGCGTTCAGGCACTGAATCAAAAAAGTAGAAAAGTCCATGTGCAATCAATCATTCTCAGCGCGAAGTGCCTACATTTCAGAATGCCGCGGGACCGGCTGTGCCGGCCCGCTGGCGCTGCCCCCTGCAAGGGGGAAAGCGAAGCGACACGCAGTGCGCGCAGCCGGGGGGTGTGCCACTACATCTTGCAGCCGCGGGCTGGATCGGCCAGTGCCTTGCTGGCAATGCCGATCAGCTTGTTTTCCTTGCCGGTGACCTGGCGCAGATAGATGTCCTGCACCGGGTTGTGGGCCTTGGAGAGCGAGAAGGTGCCGCGCGGGCTGTCGATCTTGGCGGCTTCCACGGCAGCGGCGAACTCGGCCTTTTTGCTCAGGTCGCCATTCACGGCCTTCAGGCCAATGCCCAGGATCTGCGCTGCGTCATAGCCCTGCACCGCATACACGTCGGGCTGCAGCTTGTAGGTCTTGGCATAGGCCAGACGGAAGGATTTGTCCTTGGTGATTTCCATGCTGTCGGCATAGTGCAGCGCGGTTTGCAGGCCTTCGGCATCGGCGCCCTGTGCATCCAGCGTGCCGTCGGTCAGGAAGCCCGAGCCATACAGCGGAATGGTTTTCTTCAGGCCTGCAGCTGCGTAGTCCTTCACGAACTTCACTGCACCGCCACCCGCGAAGAAGGTGAACACGGCGTCCGGCTTGGTCGCAGCGATATCGGTCAGCAGGGCCTGGAACTCCACATTGGGGAAGGGCAGGTTGAGCTCTTTCACCACGGTGCCACCGCCCTTCTCAAACGCCTCCTTGAATCCGCGTACGCTCTCGTCACCGGCTGCGTACTTCCAGGTGATGGTCACAACCTTCTTGATGCCCTTCTTGGCCATGACTTCACCCATGGCGTAGCCGGGTTGCCAGTTGCTGAAAGAGCTGCGGAAGATGTTGGGCGCGCACATGGGGCCGGTGACCGCGTCGGCACCCGCGTTGGGCACGATCAGCAGCGTGCCGCTTTCCTTGGCGACTTTGGCCATGGCCATGGCCACGCCGGAGTGCACCGTGCCGATCAGCACGTCCACGTTGTCGCGCTTGATCAGCTTGTTGACGTTGTCTGTAGCCTTGGACGGGTCGGACTCATCATCCACCTTGACGAACTCCACTTCGCGTCCGGCAATCTTGCCGCCCTGTTCGGTGATGTACAGCTTGAAGCCGTTTTCAATCGCATTGCCCAGCGAGGCAAAGGTGCCGGTGTAGGGCAGCATCAGGCCGACCTTGAGCTTGGCGCCAGCCTGGGCAAAGGCTACGGTGGAAAGCAGTGCGGTAGCGGCAGCAACCAGGGTGGTGCGGAAAAGGACGCGCGTGGGTTTCATGTTGTGTCTCCTCAGTGTGTTGATGAATAAAAATTCCGGACCACTTCTATCAGGCGGTCTCTTTGTTCCAGATGCGGTGAGTGGCCGCAATCGGCCAGCTCCACGACTGCACATTGTGGCGCGACTCGGGCTATTCCATGGACTTGTTCCATCGTGCCGTACCTATCGTTTACCCCTTGTACCGCCAGCAGCGGGCAGGTGATGGTGTGCAGTTCCTGGTCTATGCGCCAGCTGCGGAAGTCAGGGTGCAGCCAGATGTCGTTCCAACCCCAGAAGGCCGAGTCGGGATCGCGGTGATGGCGTGCCAGGCGCTGGCGCAGGTCGGTATCCAGATAGGCTGTGCGAGCTTCCGCAATGCTCTCGATCGAGACGTCTTCCACCAGGATGTGCGGCGCCAGCACGATGGCACCGCTGAGTCGGTCGGGAAACAGGGCGGCATACAGCAACGCAATAGAGCCGCCGTCGCTGTGGCCCAGCAGCCAAAGCCTGTCTTGGATGGGGTCGATATCCAAAGCGGAAAGCAGTGCTGGCAGGACCTCGCGTGCCTGGCGGTGCATGAAGTCCGGTCGCCATTGCTCACCCGAAGCGCGCGGTGTGGACAGGCCATAACCCGGACGCGAATACACCAGACCACGGCAGCCCAGAGCCTCGCACAAGGCAGCAGGGAAGTCGCGCCACATCGAGACCGAGCCCAGCCCTTCGTGCAGGAACACCATCAAGGGTGCCTGCGTGTCTTCACGGCGCAGCCACTGGTATTCCACACGCACCGGCCGGCCAGCCCAGTCCAGCTCCACCGATTCGGTGGACGCGACAACGGGTGCTTTGCGCACTGCGGTGTCCATGTTCAGACGCGTTCCTGGTCGCGCAGCTTGAAGCGCTGGATCTTGCCCGTGGCCGTCTTGGGCAGGTCTTTCACGAACTCGATCTGGCGCGGGTATTTGTAGGGTGCGAGCTTGTCTTTCACAAAGGCCTTGAGTTCATCGGCAGTGGCGGAGGCTCCATCTTTCAGAACAACGAAGGCCTTTGTTTTTGTCAGGCCTTCGCCATCGGGCACGCCGATCACGGCGGCCTCCAGAACCGACGGATGCTGCACCAGGGTGGCTTCCACTTCAAAGGGCGAGACGTAGATGCCACTGACCTTGAGCATGTCGTCGCTGCGTCCGCCGTAGGTGTAGCTGCCGTCCTCGTTGCGTACGTACTTGTCGCCGCTCTTGGTCCAGCCGCCCTGGAAGGTTTCGCGGGTCTTCTCGCGGTTGCCCCAGTACATCATGGCGGCCGAGGGACCCTGGATGTAGAGATCGCCCGGTTCGCCATCGGGCACGGGTTTGCCATCGTCACCGCGCAACTCGACGGTGTAGCCCGGCACCGGCCAGCCGGTGGTGCCATAGCGCACGCGCTCGGGTGTGTTGGAGAGGAAGATGTGCAGCATCTCGGTGGAGCCAATGCCGTCCACGATGTCCACACCAAAATGCGCCTTGAAGCGCTGGCCCAGTTCGGCTGGCAAGGCCTCACCGGCCGAGGACACCAGGCGCAACCGCACGTCGCTGCGCGCAGGCAGGTTGGGGTGGGCCAGCATGCCAGCAAAGCCGGTGGGTGCGCCGTAGAACACGGTGGGTTTGGTATTGCCAACACCGCCCAGCCAGCGCTTGAAGGTTGCGTCGGGTGTGGGGCGTTCAGCCATCAGGATGGTGGTGGCGCCCACGCCCATGGGGAAGGTCAGCGCGTTGCCCAGGCCATAGGCGAAGAACAGCTTGGCCGCGGAGAAGCAGACGTCGCTCTCCTGCAATTTCAGAATGCCCTTGCCATACAGCTCGCCGGTCCAGTAGGGGTTGCCATGCGAATGCACCGTGCCCTTGGGTCGACCGGTGGAGCCGGATGAATAGAGCCAGAAGCCGGGGTCATCGGGGCTGGTGGTTGCCGGTTTGTGCAACGGCTGGTGCGCCTGTACAAAGGCCTCGAACTCCACCTCCGCCGGGTGCAACGGCGCGGCCGGTTTGGACACCACGACCTTGATGACTTCGTGGTCTGACTTGGTCATGGCAGCCGTCAGCGTGGGCAGCAGCGCGCCCGAGACCAGCACCGCCTGCGCGCGCGAGTGTTCCAGCATGTAGGCGTAGTCATCCGCCGTGAGCAGCGTGTTTACTGCCACTGGAACCAGGCCGGCATACATGGCACCCAGAAAGCTCACGGGCCAGTCGGCGCAGTCGTGCATCAACAGCAGCACGCGCTCTTCGCGGCGTAGCCCCAGGGCACGCAGGCCAGCGGCCACGCGGCGCACGCGGTCGGTCAACTGGCCGTAGCTGAGCGTGCCGTGGTCGTCGATGAAGGCAGTCTTGTCGGCACGCTCTGCGTTCACCTGCAAAAGGTACTGCGCAAAGTTGAACGGCGTGGGCAGCGTGGTGGGAGCCGTTGCATCCGTGGTTTCTGTGGTCATGTCTGTCTCCTGTCTTTTTGTAATGCTCAGGCGCCGAGCTGGGCCAGCACGGTGGTGCTGGCCTGGATGGCGGCGCGTCGGTGGTAGAAGTTCAGCGCGCGTGCACCGCCCAGCTCCTCACCGCCACCCGCCCGGCCCGGGCCGCCATGCAGCGATTGCGGCATCACATTGCCGTGGCCGGTGTGCAGGGCCGCTACATCGGGCGAGATGATGTGCACGCGGCCATGGCTGTCGGCCAGCTCTGTGGCGGCTTTGGCCAGTGCCTGCGCGTCGCTGCCGTAGAGCGAACACACCAGCGAACCCTGGCCGCGTCGCACCAGCTGCAGGGCATGGCCCAGGTCGCGGTAGGCCACCAGCGTGGCCACCGGGCCGAACACTTCGGTGTCATGCACCCGGTCGCTGGCATCGCTGCCAGCCGCATTACGCGTGCCCAGCAGGGTGGGGCCTAGGCAGCAGGAAGCGGCATCGGCATCCACCAGCGCATGGGTGGCGCCGTCGTGCAGCACTTCGGTCTGTGCCTTCAGATAGTCCAGACCTTCGCGCACCGCGTTGAGCTGGGTGCGGCTCACCAGTGCGCCCATGCGCACCGCGTCATTGCGCGGGTTGCCCACCGTGGTCTTGGCCAGCCGTGCGCTGATGGCCTGTGCGGCGGCAGCGTACACACCTTCGGGCACGAAGACGCGACGTATGGCGGTGCACTTCTGGCCGGACTTGACCGTCATCTCGCGCGCCACTTCCTTGGCCAGCAAGTCGAAGGATTCGCTGCCTGCGGCTTCGCCGGGCAGCAGCAGGGCGGAGTTCACGCTGTCGGCCTCGATGTTCACGCGCACCGAACGCTGGGTGACAGCCGGGTGCGAGCGGATCACTGCCGCCGTATCGGCCGAGCCGGTGAAGGACACCACGTCGAAGGGCTGCAACTGGTCCAGCAGACCGGCCGAGCTGCCGCAGACCACCGACAGGGCGCCCGCGGGCAGGATGCCCGCGTCCACCACATCGCGCACCATGCGCTGCGTCAGCCAGGCGGTGGCCGTGGCGGGCTTGATGATGACGGGCACGCCGCTGAGCAATGCCGGTGCGGCTTTTTCCCACAAGCCCCATGCGGGGAAGTTGAAGGCATTGATGAACAGCGCCACGCCGCGTGTGGGCGTGAGGATGTGCTGGCTCTGGAACAGCGGGTCCTTGCCCAGGCGCGCTGCTTCGCCGTCGGGCAGATAGTGCTTGTCGCCCAGTGTTTCCCCCATGCGGGCATACACACCCAGGGTGAACAGGCCGCCGTCGATGTCCACCGCGGAATCGTTTTTCACCGTGCCGCTGTTGGCCGTGGCGATGTCGTAGTAGGCATCGCGCTGGGCCTGCAGCACCTTGAGGACTTCGCCCAGCAGGGCGCCACGTTGTTTGTAGGTGAGGGCACGCAAGGCAGCACCACCCTGTTCACGGGCAAAGGCAAAGCCGCCGGCCAGATCGAGGCCGGTGGCGTCTACGCGCACCAGTTCGGCACCGGTGACCGGGTCGAACAAGGGGGTGCCGGCGCCGCTACCGGACTGCCATTTGCCGCCTAGGAAATTGGGGAGGAGTTCTGTGGTGCTCATGCGGCCGCCGTGAATTCAATGCGGCCTTGGGGCAGCAGGTACAACACCAGGGCACGTCCCTGGGAAACGGTGGGGCGATGGGCGCTGCCCGCAGGGGCCACCATCCAGCCGGCCGGGCGACCGTCGAACAGGGCGCCTTCGTCCAGCGGCATGATCAGGTCGATCTCGCCTTCGGGGTGGGTGTGGTGGGGGCCGGCCAGGTCTTTCATGTCGACCACGTCGACCGAGAAGCCATGCAGGTCGTCGGCGGGCTTGAAGATGCGGCCGTAGCGCAAGCCACCCCCTTCGCGGTTGCACAGCCAGCCCTCGGTCGCGCCGGTGATGCAGGCGGCCTTGAGTTGCTGGTAGGTCTGGCTGTCGGGCCCGACGTTCTGGTTGAGCCAGGTATCCAGCGCCTGGTCCAGCGGCCTGCCAGCGATGGACTGGGTCAGGGATGCGATCATTTCGCGAAAATCGGAAGGGGAGACGGAGGTGGGGGACACAAATCACTCCAGTTTGAGTTTCAGGCTTGCCATTCCGCACAACATGAATTATTGTGCACGCATGAACGATAAAGCCCGCACAACCCCGTGTCAAGCACTATATTGCATGAGTGCGGGTTTACACTGAGTTCCCTATGAATACTGAACTAGAGCAGTCCGAAGCGGTTCCCCTGGTTGCTGAAACCGGCACCGCTGCACCACAGAAGAACCCGTTCCTGGTCAGCCTGGGTGAGCGCGTGCGCTCGCTGCGTGCGCGCCGGGGCATGACCCGCAAGGCAGTGGCGGTAGCCGCCGATGTGTCGGAGCGCCACTTGGCCAATCTGGAATATGGTGAGGGCAACGCCTCCATCCTGGTGCTGCTGCAGGTGGCGGGCGCCCTGCAGTGCTCCTTGATGGAGCTGCTGGGCGATGTGACCACCTCCAACCCCGAGTGGCTGCTGATCCGCGAGCTGCTGGAAAACGCCGACGACGCCAAGCTGCGCAAGGCCCGCATCGCCATCGGCGAAGCCCTGGGAACCGGTGGCGCTACCCCAATAGCCAACGCCAGAGTGGCGCTGATAGGGCTTCGCGGCGCAGGCAAGTCCTCACTTGGCCAGATGCTGGCCGATGATTTGGGCTATCCGTTTGTAGAGCTCAGCCGCGAAATAGAGAAGTTTGCCGGCTGCAGCGTGAACGAAATCCAGGCCCTGTACGGCATGAATGCCTACCGCCGCTACGAACGCCGCGCGCTGGAAGAAGCCATTCAGATCTACCCCGAAGCCGTGATTGCCACGCCCGGCGGCCTGGTGTCCGACCCGGCCACCTTCAACCAGTTGCTGTCGCACTGCACCACGGTCTGGCTGCAGGCCGACCCGCAGGACCATATGAAGCGGGTGCTGGAGCAGGGCGATTTGCGTCCCATGGCCTCCAGCAAGGAAGCCATGGAAGACCTCAAGAGCATTCTGGCCGGGCGCGCAGCCTTCTATTCCAAGGCCCAGCTCAAGCTCGATACCAGCGCCCAGCCGCTGGAGGCCACGTTCAAGGCTTTGCGCACCATGGTGCGTGAGCTCTTGCAACTGCCGGTTTAAAGAAATTTCCAAAAAAGATGCACAAAAGTGCTTGACTACGATTAAGCAGATGCAATATTATTCATATCAATGAATGAGCGCCTGCATCTATTTACATCTTTATCGGAGACAAGACCATGACCACTGCCACCCCACCCCGCGTTGAATACCAGACCGATCCCAGCCAGTACAAACACCTCAAGCTCAGTTTCAACGGTGCTGTAGCCAGCCTGGCCATCGACATCGACGAGTCCGCCGGACTGCGCCCCGGTTACAAGCTCAAGCTCAACAGCTACGACCT
This sequence comes from Rhodoferax sp. GW822-FHT02A01, assembly GCF_038784515.1. Lineage (NCBI taxonomy): Bacteria > Pseudomonadati > Pseudomonadota > Betaproteobacteria > Burkholderiales > Comamonadaceae > Rhodoferax > Rhodoferax sp. GW822-FHT02A01. The sequence continues at coordinate 1,501,287 of NZ_CP152376.1, read as the reverse complement.
GGGCGTGGACATCGAACTCAACGACGCCATCCAGCGCATCCGCTTCGAGCACCCCGAAGTGCGCACCGTGGTGGTCAGCAGCGCCAAGGAAAAGGTGTTCTGCTCGGGCGCCAATATCTTCATGCTGGGTGTTTCCAGCCACGCCTGGAAGGTGAACTTCTGCAAGTTCACCAACGAAACCCGCAACGGCCTGGAAGACTCCTCCAAGCACAGCGGTCTGAAATTCCTGGCCGCCGTCAACGGCGCCTGCGCTGGTGGCGGCTACGAGTTGGCCCTGGCCTGTGACGAAATCCTGCTGGTAGACGACCGCTCCAGCGCCGTCAGCCTGCCCGAAGTGCCCCTGCTGGGCGTGCTGCCCGGTACCGGTGGCCTGACCCGCGTGACCGACAAGCGCCATGTGCGCCATGACCTGGCCGACATCTTCTGCACCAGCGTGGAAGGTGTGCGTGGCCAGAAGGCCAAGGACTGGCGCCTGGTCGACGACATCGCCAAACCTGCCGCGTTCGCAGCCAAAGTACAGGAGCGTGCCCTGGCCCTGGCCGCCCAGAGCGACCGTCCCGCGGACGCCAAGGGTGTGAAGTTCAACCCCTTGCACCGCACCGTGGAAGCCGATGCCCTGCGCTACCAACATGTGACGGTGGAAATTGACCGCGCCAAGCGCACTGCCACCTTCACCGCCAAGGCCCCCACCGGAGCCCAGCCCACCGACATCGCCGGCATCGAAGCCGCTGGCGACCAGTGGTTTCCGCTGGCGTTTGCCCGTGAACTGGAAGACGCGATTCTGCAAATGCGCACCAACGAACTGGACATCGGCATCTGGCTGATCAAGTCGCAGGGTGACGCCGCCGCCGTGCTGGCCATGGACGCCACGCTGGTGGCCCACAAGGACCACTGGTTGGTGCGCGAAACCATTGGCCTGCTACGCCGCACCTTCAGTCGCTTGGACGTGTCCTCGCGCAGCCTGTTTGCGCTGATTGAAGCCGGATCCTGCTTTGCCGGCACGTTTCTGGAAATGGTCCTGGCCTGCGACCGCAGCTACCAGCTGATGCTGCCTGACGACGAGGCTGCATCGCCCAAGATCACCGTGTCCGACACCAACTTCGGTCTGTACCCCATGGTCACCGAACAGAGCCGCCTGCAACGCCGCTTCTATAGTGAGCAGGCCGCACTCGACGCCGTGCGCGCCCAGGCAGGCAAGCCGCTGGATGCGGATGCAGCCTTTGCGCTGGGCCTGGTGACTTCCAACCCGGATGACATCGACTGGACCGACGAAGTGCGCATCGCCGTGGAAGAGCGTGTCTCCATGTCACCCGACGCGCTCACCGGCATGGAAGCCAACCTGCGTTTCAACGGCCCGGAAAACATGTTTACCCGCGTCTTTGGCCGCCTCACCGCCTGGCAGAACTGGATCTTCCAGCGCCCCAACGCTGTTGGAGAAAAGGGCGCTCTCAAGGTGTACGGCAAGGGCGACAAGGCCGTATTCGACTGGAACCGCGTTTAAACCAATCAACCCGAGGAAACAACCATGTCCACCATCAATTACAGCGACAAGATCCCCAACAACGTCAACCTGTCAGAGGACCGCACGCTGCAGCGCGCGCTGGAACAGTGGCAGCCCAATTACCTGCAATGGTGGGGCGACATGGGCCCGGATGGCTCGCAGAATTTTGACGTGTACCTGCGCACCGCCGTCAGCGTGGACCCGCAAGGCTGGGCGCAGTTCGGCCATGTGAAGATGCCCGACTACCGCTGGGGCATCTTCCTGAACCCGGCCGAGCAGGACCGCAAGATCCACTTTGGTGACCACAAGGGCGAAGCCGCCTGGCAGGACGTGCCCGGCGAATACCGCGCCAACCTGCGCCGCATCATCGTCACGCAAGGTGACACCGAGCCCGCATCGGTGGAGCAGCAACGCCATCTGGGCCTGACCTGCCCCAGCCAGTACGACCTGCGCAACCTGTTCCAGGTGAACGTGGAAGAAGGCCGCCACCTCTGGGCCATGGTCTACCTGTTGCACAAGTACTTCGGCCGCGATGGCCGCGAGGAAGGCGAAGCCCTGCTGGAGCGCCGCTCCGGCCAGGAAAACAACCCGCGCATCCTGCAGGCGTTCAATGAAGAGACACCCGACTGGCTGTCCTTCTTCATGTTCACCTACTTCACCGACCGCGACGGCAAGTTCCAGCTGTGCGCCCTGGCCGAGTCCTCGTTCGACCCGCTGGCACGCACCACCAAGTTCATGCTGACCGAGGAAGCCCACCACATGTTCGTGGGCGAGTCCGGCATCAGCCGCGTGATCAGCCGCACCTGCGCCGCCATGAACGAGCTCAAGACCGACGACGTGGCCAAGCTGCGCGCCGCTGGCGTGATCGACCTGCCCACGCTGCAGCGCTACCTGAACTTCCACTTCAGCGTGACCATCGACCTGTTCGGTGCCGACGAATCCAGCAATGCCGCCACCTTCTACAACACCGGCCTGAAGGGCCGCTACGAAGAAGGCAAGCGCGTGGACGACCACGTACTCAAGGGCCAGACCTACAAGGTGCTGTCGGTCAACAATGGCCAGCTGGTGGAGCGCGAAGTGCCCATGCTCAATGCGTTGAACGAAGTGCTGCGCGACGACTACATCAAGGATTCCATCGGTGGTGTGGAGCGCTGGAACAAGGTCATCGAAAAGGCCGGCATTCCCTTCCGCCTGAAGACGCCGCACAAGGCCTTCCACCGCAACATCGGTTCGCTCTCCGGTGCCAAGGTGTCTCCGGACGGCCGTGTGGTCAGCGAAGCGGAATGGAAGGCCAATGTGGACAACTGGCTGCCTTCCGGCGCCGACCGCGCCTTCGTAGCCAGCCTGATGGGCCGCGTGGTGGAGCCGGGCAAGTTCGCCAACTGGATTGCTCCCCCGGTCATGGGCATCAACCGCCAGCCGGTGGATTTCGAGTACGTGCGGTTCAACTGAGGTTCTGTGCTCCGTGGGCATGGGTGGTCGCTGAACCCGCAGCAAGGTGGGGGAACGTGCCGCCGCTCATGTCCCCCGCCCTTCGGGCTCCTCCTTTACTTCGCTATGGCACGTACCCCCACCCTGCTGCTGCGAATGAGATCGCTGCGTTCCCTCTGTGGGCATGCGTAACGTATGTCACCTGGAGCGGGTGGATTGGGTGTTCTGCAGAGTGAGGTAAAGGAGGAGGCCGCAGGCCGGGGGACACGAACGGCGCAGAATACCCAAGCCGCACGCTTCTGAGCGAATGTAGGCGAGCAATAACAGCACACAATTGCAGCATTGCACAAGAAGAGAGAGAGACAACCATGACAGAAGCCGTCATCAAGCAACACCTGATAGACCCCGAGATCTGCATCCGCTGCAACACCTGCGAAGCCATCTGCCCCGTGGGCGCCATCACCCACGACGCACGCAACTACGTGGTCAAGGCCGATGTGTGTAACCTCTGCATGGCCTGCATCTCCCCCTGCCCCACTGGCTCCATCGACAACTGGCGCATGATGCCTGCGGCCCAGGCCTACTCCATCGAGGCGCAGTTCTTCTGGGACGAGTTGCCCGCTGAACTCAGCGCCGAACAACTGGCCGAACAAGGCGTGGCCACCGAGGCTGTGCAAGAAGCGCAGGCCCCTGCACCTGCAGCAGACCCTGCCGGACAGCAGGCATTCAATTCCGCAGCCTTCGGCGCCACATTGCCGCCCTGGTCGGCTGCCCATGCCTACACCAACCTCTACGGCCCCAAGGCCGCCGAGAAGACCGTGACTGCCAAGGTCGTCGGCAACGTACGCGTGACCGAAGTGGGCGCCACCGCCGGTGCCGACTACGACACCCACCACATCGTGTTGGACTTCGGCAGCATGCCCTTTCCCGTGCTGGAAGGCCAGAGCATCGGTATCGTCCCGCCTGGCGTGGATGAAAACGGCCGCGCCCACCACGCGCGCCAGTACTCCATTGCCAGTCCGCGCAACGGCGAGCGTCCCGGCTACAACAACCTGTCGCTCACCATCAAGCGCGTGCTGGAAGACCACAGTGGCAAACCGGTGCGCGGCGTCGGCTCCAACTACATGTGCGACCTGCAGATTGGCGACACCGTGCAGGTTATCGGTCCGTTCGGCACCAGCTTCCTGATGCCCAACCATCCGCGCTCCAACATCGTGATGATCTGCACCGGCACCGGCAGCGCACCCATGCGCGCCATGACCGAGTGGCGTCGCCGGCTGCGCCAGAGCGGCAAGTTTGAAGGCGGCAAGCTGATGCTGTTCTTCGGCGCGCGCACGCAGCAGGAGCTGCCCTACTTCGGCCCGTTGCAGAACCTACCCAAGGATTTCATCGACATCAACTTCGCTTTCTCCCGCACGCCGGGCAGCCCCAAGCGCTATGTGCAGGACCTGATGCGCGAGCGCGCCGTCGACCTGGCACCGCTGCTGGCAGACAGCAACAGCTACTTCTATGTGTGCGGACTCAAGAGCATGGAAGAAGGCGTTGTGCTGGCGTTGCATGACATCGCCAAGGGCGCGGGACTGAATTGGGAAACGGTGGGCGCAGCGCTTAAGCGCGAGGGCCGCCTGCACTTGGAAACTTATTGATGCGCACCTACCAGACCCTGGCGCTCAGCGAGCGCGCGCCCGGTGTGGCGCAAATCACCATGGCGCGGCCCGCTGTGTTCAATGCGTTTGACGAGCTGATGATCGGCGAGCTGGATGCGGCCTTTGAAGCGCTGGTTGCCGACCCGCAGGTGCGCGTGATCGTGCTCGCGGGTGAAGGCAAGCACTTCAGCGCAGGCGCCGATCTGCAGTGGATGCAGCGCGCGGCAGAAGCCAGCGTGGAGTGGAACCTGCAGGATGCGCGGCGCTTTGCCGGCATGTTGCACCGCATCGCCAGCGCACCCAAGCCGGTGCTGGCGCGGGTGCAGGGCGCGGCGCTGGGCGGCGGCGTGGGACTGGCCTGCGCATGCGATATCGCCATTGCTGCCGACAACGCCAGCTTTGCCGTGAGCGAAGCCAAGTTCGGCATCCTGCCCGCCGTCATTGGCCCGTATGTGACCAATGCTGTGGGCAAACGCCAGGCGCAGCGGCTCGCACTCACCACCACGCGCATTGGCGCGGCCGAGGCACTGTCCATGGGGCTGGTGCAGCAGGTGGTGGCGCTCGACGCGCTGGACGCCGCGGTGGATGCCACAGTGAAGGAACTGCTGGTGGGCAGCCCCAATGCGCAGCGTGAAATCAAAGCGCTGTTTGCCCAGCTGGAAGTCGGCCCCATCACGCCCGAAGTGCGTGAACTCACGGCACAGACCATCAGCCGCGTGCGCGGCACCGACGAAGCACGCGAAGGCTTTGCCGCCTTCCTGGCCAAGCGCCCCGCCAACTGGATTCCCCAATGAGTGATACCTCTCTGAACAACGCACCGGTGCTGGTGGTGGGCGCGGGCATCATGGGCGCCGGTATTGCGCAAGTCGCAGCGCAGGCTGGTCATGCGGTCATGCTGTACGACACGCGTGAAGGCGCTGCGCTGGACGCCAAGGCCAAGCTCACAGCCAGCCTGCAGGCGCTGGTAACCAAAGGCAAGTTGGCCGCAGATGCGGTGGCGCAGACCCTGGAGCGCATCAGCGCCATCAGCACGCTGCACGAAGCGGCATCGGCCGGCCTGGTGGTGGAAGCCATCATCGAAAAGCTCGACGCCAAGCGCGGCCTGTTCCAGCAGCTTGAATCCATCGTGGGTGCCAACTGCATCCTGGCCACCAACACGTCTTCCATTTCGGTCACTGCGATTGCCAACGGCCTGCAGCGCCCGCAGCGTCTGGTGGGCATGCACTTCTTCAACCCGGTGCCGCTCATGAAGCTGGTGGAAGTGGTCTCGGGCCTGCAGACCGATGCCGCAGTGGCGCAGGCCATCTTTGACCTGTCCACACGCTGGGGCAAGGTGGCGGTGCATGCGCGCTCCACGCCGGGCTTCATCGTTAACCGCATTGCGCGGCCCTACTACGCCGAGACGCTGGCGCTGCTGCAGGAGCAGGCCGCAACGCCCGCCGTGCTGGATGCCTGTCTGCGCGCAGCGGGCTTTCGCATGGGACCGTGCGAGTTGATCGATCTGATCGGTCACGACACCAATTTCGCAGTGACACAGTCGGTGTACGAGGCCAACTTTTTCGACAAGCGCTTTGTTCCCTCGCTGGTGCAGCGCGAGATGGTGGACGGCGGCTTGCTGGGCCGCAAGTCCGGGCGTGGCTTCTATGCCTACGGCCCCGATGCCGCCGTGCCGCAGATTGCCGCGTATGCGGCAGCGGCACTGCCTGCAGCGCAGGAGATTACGGTGCATGGCAGCGGCGCGGTAGCCAAGCTGCTGTTGCAGGCGCTCGATACCGCTGTGGATGCGGCCATCAGCCTGGGTGAAGTGTCCGCGCCTGCCATACACAACGAACCCGGCAGCGACTGGGTCGGCCTGGATATCGATGGCTGCCAGTTGCGCCTGACCGATGGCCGCTGCGCCACTCAACTGGGTGGTGAGGTGGCCGTGTTCGATCTGCCCCTGCAAGGCAAGGGCAGCACCGCAGGCATCGCCAACGCGCCCTTGGCCTGGGCGGTGTCGGCGCGCGCCAGCGATGCGTGGGCCACACAGGCGGGTCAGTGGTTGCAGGCACTGGGTTTCAATGACCAGCGCGTGGCCGATACGCCCGCGCTGGTGGTGGCACGCACCATTGCCATGCTGGTCAACGAAGCGGCCGATGCAGTGCACCAGGGTGTGTGTACCGAACAGGGTGCCAACGATGCCATGAAGTTGGGCGTGAACTACCCCACTGGCCCGTTCGACTGGCTTGCCCTGTGGGGCGTGGCATCGGTGGTCCAGGTGCTGGACGCGCTGGACCTGCACTGCCGTGGCGAGCGCTACCGCGTGAGCCCCTTGTTGCGCCAGCGTGCCTGGGCGGTCTGAGATGCGGTTCGCTGAATTCTCTGCAGGGCTGGTGATAGAAGCCGGCCCCTACCATGTGACCCAGGCCGAAGTCCTGCAGTTCGCCACGGCCTACGACCCGCAGTGGTTCCACACCGATCCCGAGGCTGCAGCACAAGGTCGCTTCGGCGGCCTGATTGCCAGCGGTTGGCACACCTGCGGCATCGCCATGCGCCTGCTGGCGGACAAGGCGCTCAAGGGCTCAGAGTCGTTTGCCTCGCCGGGGCTGGCCTACATCAAGTGGCCACACCCGGTGCGCCCTGGGGACGACCTCACCGTCCGCGCCACGGTGCTGGAGACGCGCGTAGCGCGCAGCCAACCGGGTCTGGGCATCCTGCGCTGGCGCTGGCAACTGTTCAACGCCCAGGGTGCCGAGGTGCTGGGCCTGGAAGCCACCAGCCTGTTTGATCTGTCCCAGCAACTTTCCAACTGATACCTGCCATGCAACAAGCTTTCATCTGCGACGCCATCCGCACCCCCTTCGGCCGTTATGGCGGCGCCCTCTCCTCCGTGCGCACCGACGACCTGGGCGCCATCCCGCTGCGCGCCCTCATGCAACGCAATTCCTCGGTGGACTGGGATGCAGTCACCGACGTGATCCTGGGGTGCGCCAACCAGGCGGGTGAAGACAACCGCAACGTGGCGCGCATGGCTGCGCTGCTGGCGGGCCTGCCCCAGGAAGTTCCCGGCGGCACCGTCAACCGCCTGTGCGGCTCCGGCCTGGATGCGGTGGGCACGGCCGCACGCGCCATCCGCGCCGGAGAAGCCACGCTAATGCTGGCCGGTGGCGTGGAGAGCATGAGCCGTGCACCCTTCGTGATGCCCAAAGCCGAGAGCGCTTTCAGCCGCGCCAACGCGGTGTATGACACCACCATCGGCTGGCGCTTCGTCAACAAGCTCATGAAGGCCCAGTACGGCGTGGACAGCATGCCCGAGACGGCAGAGAACGTGGCCACCGATTACAAGATAGACCGCGAAGCGCAGGATCGCATGGCACTGGCCAGCCAGTTGAAAGCCGTGGCCGCGCAAAAGGCCGGCCACCTGGCGCGCGAGATCTGCGCGGTGCACATTCCCCAGAAAAAGGGCGATGCGCTCGTCGTGGAAACCGATGAACACCCGCGCGAAACCAGCCTGGAAGCGCTAGCCAAGCTCAAGGGTGTGGTGCGTCCGGACGGCACGGTGACGGCAGGCAACGCCAGCGGCGTGAACGATGGTGCCTGTGCCCTGCTGCTGGCCGACGAAGCCACCGCAGCCAAGAATGGTCTGACACCGCGCGCCCGCGTGGTGGGTATGGCGACTGCCGGCGTGGCGCCGCGCGTGATGGGCATTGGCCCGGCACCTGCGACAGAAAAGGTACTTGCTCTCACGGGCCTGGGCCTGGACCAGTTGGATGTAATCGAACTCAACGAAGCCTTTGCCGCGCAGGGCTTGGCGGTGCTGCGCATGCTGGGACTGCAGGACGACGATGCACGCGTCAACGCCTGGGGCGGCGCCATTGCCCTGGGGCATCCGCTGGGCGCATCGGGCGCACGACTGGCCACCACAGCGGTCAACCGGTTGCATGCCACCGGTGGGCGCTACGCGCTGTGCACCATGTGCATTGGTGTGGGCCAAGGCATCGCGCTGGTGCTGGAACGGGTCTGAAGACCGGCGCATACGGCGCTGAAGTTCCATAAACAAGAGCCCGCAGGACGCATGTCTTGCGGGCTCTTTATCATTCAGCCCTGTCGCCACCTGCGCGTTGAACAAAAACCTCAAGGAACCACCATGCAAACCAAAGCAGCCGTCGCCTGGAAAGCCGGGCAACCCCTCACCATCGAAACCGTGGACCTGGCTGGGCCGCGCCTGGGCGAGGTGCTGGTGGAGATCAAGGCCACCGGCATTTGCCACACCGACTACTACACCCTGAGTGGTGCCGACCCGGAGGGCATCTTCCCGGCCATCCTGGGCCATGAAGGCGCTGGCGTGGTGGTGGATGTGGGCCCGGGCGTCACCTCGCTCAAGAAGGGCGACCACGTCATTCCGCTCTATACGCCCGAATGCCGCCAGTGCAAGTTCTGCCTGTCGCGCAAGACCAATCTGTGCCAGCTGATCCGCGGCACGCAAGGCAAGGGCCTGATGCCCGATGCCAGCAGCCGCTTCAGCCTCAACGGCGACCCCATCTTCCATTACATGGGCACCAGCACCTTCAGCAACTACACCGTGGTGCCCGAGATTGCGCTGGCCAAGATCCGTTCCGACGCGCCCTTTGACAAGGTCTGCTACATCGGCTGCGGCGTGACCACCGGCATCGGCGCGGTGATCTTCACCGCCAAGGTGGAGGCCGGCGCCAACGCCGTGGTGTTTGGTCTGGGTGGCATCGGCCTGAATGTGATCCAGGGCCTGAAGATGGTGGGTGCCGACAAGATCATTGGCGTGGACTTGAACCCCGCCCGTGAAGCCATGGCCCGCAGCTTTGGCATGACGCACTTCCTCAACCCCAAGGACATCGAAGCCGCAGGCGGCAACATCGTGGACGCCATCGTGCAGCTCACCGACGGCGGCGCCGACTACAGCTTCGAGTGCATCGGCAACACCAAGGTGATGCGCCAGGCGCTGGAGTGCACGCACAAGGGTTGGGGCCGCAGCATCATCATCGGCGTGGCCGAAGCCGGCGCCGAAATCAGCACCCGTCCCTTCCAGCTGGTGACCGGGCGCAAATGGGAAGGCTCGGCCTTTGGCGGCGCCCGTGGCCGCACCGACGTGCCCAAGATCGTGGACTGGTACATGGAAGGCAAGATCAATATCGACAGCCTGATCACCCACACCATGCCGCTGGAAGACATCAACAAGGGCTTCGATTTGATGAAGCGCGGCGAGTCCATCCGCGGCGTGGTGCTGTTCTGATCCGGCCCATGACCAGCGTCACCCTGACCAGTGAGCATGCCTGCTTTGGCGGCGTGCAGCGCTTCTACCAGCATGCGTCCGCCACCATTGGCCTGCCCATGCGCTTCTCGGTCTACCTGCCGCCGCAGGCTGCGCAGGGCAAGGTGCCCGCAGTCCTGTATCTGGCGGGGCTGACCTGCACCGAAGAGACCTTCATGACCAAGGCCGGCGCCCAGCGCGTGGCCGCGGAACTGGGCCTGGCGCTGATTGCGCCGGACACCAGCCCGCGTGGCGCGGGCGTCGCGGGCGAAGCCGATGCCTGGGACTTTGGTGTGGGCGCCGGCTTCTATCTGGATGCCACGCAGGCCCCCTGGTCCAGGCACTACCGCATGGAGAGTTACCTGATGGACGAGCTGCTGCCGCTGGTCACCGACACCCTGCCGGTGGATGCGAATCGGCTGGGCATCATGGGCCACTCCATGGGCGGGCATGGCGCGCTGACGTTGGCGCTGCGCCACCCCGAGCGGTTCCAGAGTCTGTCGGCGTTTGCTCCCATCTGCGCGCCCACGCAATGCCCTTGGGGTCACAAGGCGTTCACCGGTTATCTGGGAGCCGATACCCAGGCCTGGCAGGCCCACGACGCCAGCGCCTTGATGACGCAGCGCGGCAAGCCCCTGCTGGAGCGCCCCATCCTGATCGACCAGGGACTGGGTGACAAGTTCCTGGCAGAGCAGCTGCATCCGCATCTGTTCGAGCAGGCTTGCGTCCGCGCAGGCCAGTCACTCACCCTGCGCCGTCACGAGCATTACGACCACGGCTACTACTTCATCAGCACCTTCATGGCGGACCACCTGCGTCATCACGCCGAGGGTCTGGGACTTCAGCTGCCCTGAACCTCCGACCGACTGTCGCGCCAAACTTGTGCATGGATGCGTTGAATCCACCCCACATGCACTGACAACGGGATCGAGGTAGCGCAATCCGGTGCCCTGTGTAACCTGACCGTTTGGTCAGGTTGGCATGGAGCTTGCGTTATTGCTTCCACCATGGGAGCAATGCCTTGATTCTGCGATTTGAGAAGGGCTGCGCGGCTCGCGCATACCCTTGATCAGGATCATTCCGAATAAGGGAAAGCGAGCGGACCGATGGCTGTGAATTCATCGATCCTGACCAATTGGTTAACTTATGATGTTCGAACCCTTGTAGAGCCTGCCTGAGTCAATGACCAATACCGAACCGAATCGCCCTGCAAACTCTGCCCGTCTGGCCGTTCAAGTGCAGAACGCCAGCGTGATCTACCAGACCGCCGACACGCCCGTCCATGCGCTCAGCGACATTGATCTGGACATTGCCGAAGGCGAGTTCGTCTCCCTGATCGGCCCATCAGGCTGCGGCAAGACCACCTTGATGCGCGTCATTGCCGATCTGGAGCACATCAGTGCGGGCAAAGTGCTGGTCAATGGTGTGTCGCCCCACGATGCACGTCTGGCACGTGCCTATGGTTATGTGTTCCAGGCACCGGCCCTGTTTCCCTGGCGCACCGTGTTGGCCAATGTGACCCTGCCCTTGCAGATCCAGGGCAAGGGCCGTGCGGAGGCCAAACAGATTGCGGTGGAGCATCTGGAGCGCGTGGGCCTCAAAGGATTTGAGGGGAAGTACCCCTGGCAGCTTTCTGGCGGCATGCAGCAGCGTGTGTCGATTGCGCGCGCGCTGTCGTTCGAGCCCAAGATACTGATGATGGACGAACCGTTTGGGGCGCTCGACGAAATCACCCGTGACCGTCTCAATGAACAGTTGCAGCAGCTTTGGCAGCGCGAACGCCGCACCGTGGTGTTCGTGACCCACTCGATTGCCGAAGCGGTGTATCTGTCCACCAAGATCGTGGTGATGTCACCCCGACCCGGGCGCATCGTGAAAGTGATCAACTCACCCCTGCCGGATGGCCGTCATCTGGGATTGCGCGATACCACCGATTTCATTGCCGTGGCGCACGAAGTGCGCGAGGCCCTGGCGGACCACCACCATGGCTGAAGCGACGGCGTCTTCAAGCGCCGGCGGCGGCCAAACCCCGTCTGGTCTGCACGGTCTGCTCCACAAGGGTTTGCCGATTGCGGTGGTGCTCTTTGCCGTGGTGCTGATCTGGTATGGCGCTGCCTGGGCGCTGAATGCACCGGGCGCCATCGAACGCGTGCTGGACGCGGACGCCGGCTACACCTGGCAGGAGCTGTTCAAGGCCACCATGACCATGGAGCGCCCGCTGATGCCGGCACCGCACCAGGTGGTGATGGACTTCTATGAGAGTCTCACCGGCTATCCCTTGGACAACCCGCGCAACCTGATGTACCACGTCGCCGTCACCGGCCAGAGCACCCTGCTGGGTTTTGCCATGGGCACTGTGCTGGGCCTGGTGCTGTCCATCCTGATCGTGCACAGCCGCACGCTGGACCGCGCGCTAATGCCCTGGATCGTGGCATCGCAGACAGTGCCGGTGCTGGCAATTGCGCCCATCGTGCTGGTGATTCTGGGCAGCCTGGGTTTTTCCGGGACGGCGCCCAAGGCAGTGATTGCCATGTACCTGTGTTTCTTCCCCGTCACCGTGGCCATGGTAGCCGGGCTGCGTTCGCCGCAAAAGATCGAGACCGAGATGATGCATACCTACGCTGCCAGCCGCTGGCAGGCACTGTGGCTGTTGCGCATGCCCGCAGCGCTGCCGTTCCTTTTCCCCGCCCTGCGCGTGGGTGTGGCCGCCGGGCTGGTGGGTGCCATGGTGGCTGAGCTGCCTACCGGCGCACAAGCCGGTCTTGGCGCACGGCTGCTCACGGGTTCGTACTACGGTCAGACAGTGCAGATATGGTCTGCGCTGGTGATGTCGGCGTTTCTGGGACTGTTCCTCACAGCCATCGTAGCGGCTGTCGAGCGACTCGTGCTGCGCAATCGGGGGGGCGTATGAACATTCTGCTGGACGGCAACGCGCCCATGTTCTGGCCGCTCATCACGCTGTTGGCTGTCATTGCCATTTTCACGATCTACAAGACCGCGGCACTCGACGGCAGCCGCTGGGTGGGGCCACTCACGGCTGGCGTGTTTGGCCTGTGGGTGCTGTTCTTCTGGGAAGTGCTGGTGCGTGCGCTCGATGTTTCGCGCGTGCTGCTGCCAGCGCCCAGCCTGATCCTGGGCTCGCTGGTCGAGCATGCGCCCAAGCTCTGGGGCGATTTTGTGCAGACGGTGCTCAAGGCAGTCCTCGTTGGCTGGGCCCTGGGTTGTGGTCTGGGTTTTGCCGTGGCGGTGGCCATCGACCGTATGCCGTTCTTGCAGCGCGGGCTGCTGCCGGTAGCGTCTCTTACCAGTGCGATTCCGCTGGTGGGCGTGGCGCCCATCGCGGTGATGTGGTTTGGCTTTGAGTGGCCCAGCAAATCGGCGGTGGTGGTGTTGATGACCTTCTTCCCCATGCTGGTGTCCACACTGGCAGGCCTGAAGGCGGCTGGCAAGCTGGAGCGGGAGCTGATGTACAGCTATGCCGCCAGCTACACCCGCACGCTGCTGGCACTACGCCTGCCCTCGGCCCTGCCCTATATCTTTAACGCACTCAAGGTCAATGCCACGCTGGCGCTGATTGGCGCCATCGTGGCGGAGTTCTTCGGCTCGCCCACCATGGGCCTGGGCTTTCGCATTTCCACCGAGTCGGCCAAGATGAATATGCCCTTGGTGTGGGGTGCGATTGTGGTGGCTTCGGTCACCGGATCGGTGGCCTATGCCGTGCTGGTCGCGCTGGAGCGCCGTGCCGCGTTCTGGCACCCATCGGTGCGCGAAGGCAAATAGTGGTGGCAAATGGTTTGTGTTCCTGTGTAGTTTCTTTAACCCTGAAGGAGTAGTCCATGATTCGTTCTCGCAAATTCACCAGTAGCCTGCTGGCTGCGGTATTGGCCGTGTGTGGCGTTGCTGCCAGCACCGGCGCCCTTGCCAATGAAGCGGTGACCGTGCAGCTCAAGTGGGTGCCGCAAGCCCAGTTTGCCGGTTATTACATGGCCGCTGCCAAGGGCTACTACAAGGCCGAGGGCCTGGACGTCACCATCAAACCCGGTGGCCCGGATATCGCTCCCACACAAGTGCTGGCAGGCAAGCAGGCCGACATCGTGGTGGACTGGATGCCCTCCGCCCTGGCTTCGCGTGAAGCTGGCGTGCCGCTGGTCAACGTGGCCCAGATCTTCAACCAGTCCGGCCTGATGCTGACCTGCAAGAAGAAGAGCGGCGTCTCCAGCCCCAAGGACTTCAAGGGCAAGACCCTGGGTGTCTGGTACGGCGGCAATGAATACCCCTTCCTCAACTGGATGAGCAAGCTCGGCCTCAAGACCGACTCCGACATCAAAATCCTCAAGCAAGGCTTCAACGTGGATCCGCTGCTGCAGGACCAGGCCGCCTGTATCTCCACCATGATCTACAACGAATACTGGCAAGTCGTGGAAGCCGGTGTGAAGGAAAAGGATTTGGTTACCTTCTTCTATGAGAAGGAAGGCGTGGCCACCCTGGAAGACGGCCTGTATGTGTTGGAACCCAACCTGAAAGACCCGGCCTTCGTCGCACGCATGGGCAAGTTCCTCAAGGCCACACTCAAGGGCTGGAATGATGCAGTGAAAGATCCCGCCGGTGCCGCCAAGGCTGTGGTAGATGCTGACACCTCTGGCAGCTCCAACCTGAAGGTGCAAACCCGTCAGATGGAAAACGTGGCCAAGCTGATCACCAATGCCGGTACCAAGAAGATCGGCTACCTGGAACCCGCCGCCTATGAGCGCACCGTCAAGGTGTTGCTGGCTGGTGGCAGCGACCCCGTGATCAAGAAGGATCCGGGCAAGGCCGCCTACTCGCACGCCATCTGGGACGCTGCGCAGAAGTAATCAGCCGCAAGCAGGAAGCACGCGAATGCCATTGAATACCAAGACCGTTCGCGTGCGTCCACAGACAGAGGCTGCAGAAGCCCAGACCAAGGGCCTCATTCGCCAGACGAACGAGGCCCGTATTTTGTTGGCTGCGGAGAAGGTATTTGCCCGGGCCGGATTTGGCGGCGCCACCATGGCCGCCATCGCCGAAGCAAGTGGCTTACCCAAAGCCAATCTGCATTACTACTTCGGCAGCAAGGACGTGCTGTACCGCGCGGTCCTGTCGCACATTCTCAACGACTGGCTGGTACCCACACACGGCATCACCGTAGACGCCGAACCACGCGCTGCGTTGGAAGCCTATATCCGCGCCAAGATGGACCTCTCCGCCCAACGGCCAGACGGCTCCAAGGTGTTTGCCAATGAATTGCTGCACGGCGCGCCGGTGGTAAGCGAACTGCTACGCACCGAGCTGCGCCAGCTCGTCAAACAAAAGGCTGCCGTGGTGCAGGGCTGGATTGATGCCGGGCGCATGGCACCGGTCGATGCCACCCATCTCTTCTTCACCATCTGGGCGGCCACGCAGACCTACGCCGATTTCGACGTGCAGGTCAGTGCCGTGCTGGGCAAGGAATCCCTGAGTCCCAAGGACCATGCCCGCGCCACCGAGCATGTGGTGTCGCTGATCCTGCGCGGCTGCGGCCTGTAGGTCCTCAGGCCACGAACACGCGCGCCTTGCGCGGCGTCAGCACCAGCGTCTCACCTTCCTTGAAGGCTTCTTGCGCGAACTGCGTGGCAGGGATCTGCGCTTCAATGATGTCGCCGCTGCCGGCCGCCGAGGCGTCCAAGGGCAGCAGTTCCAGCCGCGCAATCGGGCCCACCACAATGGCGCGCACCAGCTTGGCGGGGATACCGCTCTGGGGGTTCTCTGCGCTAACCTTGGCGGCCTCACCCGCCTGGTAGCGGCGCACATCCAGATCGTGGGGGCGCACATAGGCAAAGGCTTTGGCGTCCTGTGTGTCACTGTGTTCGGGGCTGGCCAGACGCACGCCGTGGAGCTGCTCGCCGATCAGCATCTCGCCCTCGTGCGCACGGCCGTGGAACAGGTTCACATCACCCAGAAAGCCATACACAAAGGGACTGGCTGGATGGTCCCACACTTCCTGCGGAGATCCGATCTGCTCAATGGTGCCGCTGTTCATCAGCACCACGCGATCGGCTACTTCCAGCGCTTCTTCCTGGTCGTGCGTCACAAAGATGCTGGTCACGTGCAGGTCGTCGTGCAGGCGGCGCAGCCAGCGGCGCAATTCCTTGCGCACCTTGGCGTCCAGCGCACCGAAAGGTTCGTCCAGCAGCAGCACCTTGGGCTCCACCGCCAGGGCGCGGGCCAGCGCGATGCGCTGGCGTTGACCGCCCGAGAGCTGCGCCGGATAGCGGTCGGCCAGCCAATCGAGTTGCACCAGGTTCAGCAGCTTGTGCACTTTCTCCTTGATGACAGCTTCCGAAGGGCGGGTTGCGCGTGACTTCATGCGCAGCCCGAAGGCCACGTTGTCAAACACGGTCATGTGGCGGAACAGCGCGTAGTGCTGGAACACAAATCCCACATTGCGGTCGCGCACATGCACGTCGGTGGTGTCTTCACCGCTGAACAGAATATTGCCTTGGTCCGCTGTTTCCAGGCCGGCAATGATGCGCAGCAAGGTGGTCTTGCCGCAGCCCGACGGGCCCAGCAGTGCCACCAGTTCCCCGGAGTCTATGTCCAGGCTGACATTGCGCAGCGCATGGAAGTTGCCGAAGTGTTTGTCGACGTTGCGAATGGCGATGCTCATGGTTTCTTCTCTAAATTTCGGGAAATGGTCACGTGGCAGACGGTGCAACAACCAAGGGGCGCTCGGGTGGCAGTGCCGCCGCGGCTTTTTGATCACGTTCGAATCGCCACTCCACAACCTGCTTGATAACTAGGGTGACCAAGGCCAACAGGGCCAGCAGCGATGCCACCGCAAAGGCTGCCACCGACTGGTACTCGTTGTACAGAATCTCCACGTGTAGCGGGATGGTGTTGGTCTGGCCGCGGATGTGGCCGGATACCACCGACACCGCACCGAACTCGCCCATGGCGCGCGCGTTGCACAGGATTACGCCGTACACCAGGCCCCACTTGATGTTGGGCAGCGTCACATGCCAGAAGGTCTGCCAGCCGGTGGCACCCAGCACGATGGCCGCTTGCTCCTCGTCGGTTCCTTGCGCCTGCATCAGCGGAATGAGTTCGCGGGCAATGAACGGGAAGGTTACAAAGATGGTGGCCAGCACAATGCCTGGTATGGCAAACACGATCTTGATGTCGTGCGCCTGCAGCCACGGGCCGATCCAGCCCTGGGCGCCAAACATCAGCACATAAATCAGGCCGGCCACCACGGGTGATACCGAGAACGGCAGGTCCACCAAGGTGGTCAGAAAGGCCTTGCCACGGAACTCGTATTTGGCAATAGACCAGGCAGCGGCAATGCCAAATACCAGGTTCAGCGGCACCGCAATCGCTGCGGTGATCAGCGTCAGCCGGATCGCGCTCCAGGCGTCCGGCTCCTTGAGCGCTTCAAAAGCCGCATCGCCGCCCTTGCGCAAAGCCTCGGTGAACACCGCGGCCAGGGGCAGCACCAGGAACAGGAAGATGAAAGCCAGCGCAATGGTCAGCAGGGTCCATTTGACCCAGGTGGGTTCAGTCGTTCCGGCTTGTGCGCGCCGTACCGTGCGTGTATTGCTCATGACGAACTCCCGCCGGAGCGGCGACGCTGCCAGGCTTGCAGGGCATTGATGACGAGAAGCAAGAGGAAGGAGATGACCAGCAGCACCACGGCGACTGCGGTGGCTCCGGCGTAGTCGTATTGCTCGAGCTTGCCGATGATGATGAGGGGGGTGATTTCCGAGATCATGGGCATGTTGCCGGCAATGAAGATCACCGAGCCGTATTCACCGATCGCGCGGGCAAAGGCCATGGCAAAGCCGGTCAGCAGTGCCGGTGCAATAGTCGGCAGGATCACGTGCCAGAAGGTCTGCAGACGGGTGGCACCCAGGCAGGTGGCGGCTTCTTCCAGCTCCTTCTCGGCGTCTTCCAGCACCGGTTGCACGGTGCGCACCACAAAGGGCAGGCCGATGAAGATGAGTGCAATCACCACGCCGTTGCGGTTGAAGGCCAGCTGGATGCCGTAGGGCTCCAGCAAGGAACCGATCCAGCCATTGCTGGCCAGCAGCGCGGTGAGCGAAATGCCCGCCACCGCAGTGGGCAGTGCGAAGGGCAAGTCCACCAGCGCGTCGATGATTTTCTTGCCGGGGAAGCTATAGCGCACCAGCACCCAGGCCACCAGCAGGCCGAACACGGCGTTCACCAGCGCCGCAATCAGGGACGCGCCAAAGGTCAGGCGGTACGAAGCCAGGACCCGGGGGCTGCTCACGGCCAGCACGAACTGGTCCCAGGTCAGGGTAAAGGTTTTGAAGATCAGTGCGGACAGCGGAATCAGCACGATCACGCTCAGATAAAACAGCGTGTAGCCCAGGGTGAGCTTGAAGCCCGGCAGCACGCGCCGGGGCGTTCGGCGGTTTGCGGACGCGTTGTCGGCACCCTGCACCGACAGGGCGTTCGCGGTGACGGCACTCATTTACTTGACCGTATACAGCTTGTCGAACTGACCACCGTCGTTGAAGTGCACTTTCTGTGCTTCGGCCAGGGAGCCGAACAGCTCTTCCACGGTGAATAGCTGGATGGGCTTGAAGGTAGAGGCGTACTTCTTGAGGATGGCGGCGTTGGTCGGGCGCAGGGCGTGCTTGGCGGCAATCTCCTGCGCTTCATCGCTATAGAGATAGGTCAAATAAGCCTTGGCAAGATCGGCCGTTCCCTTCTTGGCCACAGTACGCTCCACCACGGCCACCGGGTTTTCCGCCACGATGCTGATGCTGGGGTGGATGGCGTCGACCTTGCCGGTGCCAAATTCACGGTCCACGGAAACCACTTCGGATTCAAAGGTGATCAGCACATCGCCGATATTGCGTTGCAGGAAGATGGTCGTGGCATCGCGCCCGCCCTTGGCCAGTACCGGCACATTCTTGTAGAGCTTGGCCACAAACTCAGCGGCTTGGGCATCTGTGCCACCCTTCTTGCGCACATAGCCCCAAGCGGCCAGATAGGCCATGCGGCCGTTGCCGCCGGTTTTGGGGTTGACGACCACGACTTGAACGCCTGGTTTGATCAGGTCGTCCCAGTCCTTGATGCCCTTGGGATTGCCCTCACGGGTCAGGAACAGCATGGTGCTTGAATTCGGCGATGCGTTGTTGGGGAAGCGTTTCTTCCAGTCCTTGGCCACCACACCGGCATTGGCCAGGAAGTCCACGTCGGTGGTGGTGTTCATGGTCACCACGTCAGCGTCCAGGCCGTCGGCCACAGCGCGCGCCTGCGCGCTGGAACCACCATGGGACTGGTCAATCTTGATGTCCTTGCCGGTGCTTTTCTTGTAACTGGCAATGAAGGCGGCGTTCACATCCTTGTAGAACTCGCGCGACACGTCATAAGACGCATTCAGCAATGTCTGGGCGGATGCCAGATTGCTTACCGAAAGCGCCAAGGCCGCCAGGGCCAACGTCAGTTTTTGTTTGAATTGCATGGGTCAAGTTCAGGAAGGGTTGAGCGGCGGGTGCGAAAACACCCCATTGGAGTCCGCATTGTGCAGACCGAAGCCGCAATAACCAACGAATACTTGGTTGTTTGCATATGCGGATTCCCTCTATAGAAGGGTTCTCCATATGCAGAAAGCCTTGAAGCTCGGGAGACTCGGAGCAATCAGCCGAACAGCGTGACGCGGGCCGCATCGGTGATGGCCACGACGCATGGATGGGTAATGCGGCGCTCCACGGAGACGGCAAAAAACTCGTCCCGCAGCTCGTCGGTGCGGCCAATGACCTTCACGCCAAACTGCCGGATGATTTCGTCCTCGACCACACTGGGCGCCATGAACACGCCCCGGCCCTCGCGCCCGAAGGCGGTCATCAGGGCACCGTCGTCAAACTCGCCGACGATCCGTGGCTGCACACCGTGGCGCGTCAGCCAACTCTCGAGTTGGCCGCGAACCGAGGCTTGCGTGCCGGGTATCAGCATGGGCTGGTTGGTCATGCAGTGGGGAAACTTGCCCTTGAGCTGCGCCTTGAGTTCCGGCGTACAGAAGAAGCTCATGGCGGTGCCACCGAGCGCATGGTTGAAGGCACGCACGTTCAGGCGACGCGACATGGCTTCGTCGGCAATTACCAGATCCAGGCGGTTGAGCGCCAACTGCGCCAACAGGTCGGGGAACTTACCCTCCACGCAGATGAGCCGCACCGGCTCGTCAATGGACAGCGCCGGCTCCAGCAGCCGGTAGGCAATGGACTTGGTGACCGAGTCCGCCACACCCACGGAAAAGTCCAGAACCTTCTTGCCGTCCCGGGCGGTCTGCAAGGCGCTCTCCAGTTCAGCGCCCAGCGTGAATATCTGATCGGCATAGCCCAGGGCGATTCGTCCGTCTTCGGTCAGTTCCAGATTGCGGCCGCTCTTCTTGAACAGCTTGCGGCCCAGCCAGTCCTCCAGCAACTTGATCTGGCCGGACAAGGTTTGGGGCGTTGTGTGGAGCTGTTCCCCCGCCCGGGTGATGCCGCCGGCCTTGGCCGTGACCCAGAAGTAGCGCAGGTGTTTGAAGTTCATCAGTTTTTCGCGAAGTAAAGTAATGAAAAATTCGACTTTTCACGAAGCATTGTCGACCCTATATTCCACTCACACAAGTGCCTTTGCACTTGCATAGGAGTGATAACCATGCGACTCAGTACCCGTGGACGTTTTGCCATTACCGCCATGATTGACCTTGCGCTGCGCGACAAGGGCTACCCGGTACCTCTATCTGACTTGGCCTTGCGCCACGGCATTTCCCTTTCCTATTTGGAGCAGGTGTTTGCCAAGCTGCGCCAGCACAGCCTGGTGGAAAGCACACGCGGCCCCGGCGGCGGCTACACCCTGGGCTTTCGCGGTGACAGCATCACCGTGGCAGACATCATCAGTGCCATCGAGGAAGTGGGTGACCCCCAAAGCGCGCGCAAGCAACGCCAGGGCGTGCTCAACACCCAGGCGCTGTGGGACTCGCTACATACCGCCGTGTTTGAACATATGAAGACCATCACGCTCAAGAGCTTGGCAGATGGCCAGCGCGCCGCAGGCTTCAAGGTGGATGAACGCCGCAAGGTCAGCAACAAGGGCGTAATGCCTGCCGCACCGCGCCCAGTTTTGCGCAACCTGCCACCGAACTCGGTGTTCGCACTGGCGCAGCATTTCCGCCCCTGATGTGTGGCGGCCTGGAGCCGCCATCTTCGTTATTCACATTTACAAGATCGAAAACGGTCTTTGTCTAGCGCGAGGTCCCTCCATACAGTTCACCGAGGGTCACGCACCGTGGGCCTGTGAATTGTTAAAGAAGGACCTCGCACATGAAAATCGATAGAAGAAAGCTTGCCGCGACGCTAGCCACCCTGGCCCTAGCCGCCGCCTTTGGCGTGAGCGCTGCAGACAAGTCTGTGGTGGTCGGTTACCAGACCGACGCATTGCCCTCTTCGCTGGGCATTGCCAATGGAGACTATGAAAAGGCCACGGGTTACAAGATTGACTTCCGCAAGTTCAATTCTGGAGCTGACGTGTTCGCCGCCATTGCCTCCGGCGACGTGCAGGTGGGTTATGTAGGTTCCAGCCCCTATGCAGCAGCCACTTCCCGTGGACTGGACGTCAAGGCTTTCTATCTGGCTTCCATTTCGGGCATCGACGAGGCGCTGGTCGTTCGCAACGGATCGGGCATCAACTCCCTGTCCGATCTCAAAGGCAAGAAGCTTGCCGCGGCTCCCGTGTCCACAGACCATTACCAGTTGCTGGCACTCATCAAGAGCCAGGGCCTGACCGAGAAGGACGTGCAGGTCTTTGCCATTCCCCAGCCTGAAATCGTGGCCGCTTTCAACCGCGGTGACATCGACGGTGGCTTTGTCTGGGATCCGGCGCTCACCGAGCTCAAGAAGAACGGCAAGGTATTGGTGACCTCCAAGGAAGTGGCAGAAAAAGGTGCGCCCACCTTCTCCGCCTGGGTCGCCACTGGCGCCTTCGCCAAGGACCATCCGGAGTTCCTCAAAGGGTTTGCCAGCGTGATTGAAAAGCACACCCAGTCCTTTTTGACCAACAAGGCCGCCTGGAACAAGGACAGCGACAACGCCAAGCAGCTTGCCAAGTTGCTGGGCGGCACATCGGCCGATCAGGCTGCGGGCCTGCTCAACCTGAACCTGGTGCCCTTGACTGCACAGGCTTCCGACGCCTGGCTGGGCGGTGGTGAGAAGTCCGGCGTTGCCAGAATCCTGAAAGAGACTTCTGCCTTCCTGAAAGAGCAGAAGAAGATTTCCGACGTGTTGCCCAGCTACGCGGCCTACGTGACTCCCACGGTGGTTGCGTCCCTGAAGAAGTAAGCAGGCTTTCATGCTGAAGGTCGACAACGCCAGCGTCTTTTTTGAGGCCCGCAATGGCCGCCCGGTACAGGCACTCGATAACGTTTCACTCGAGATTCCCAACGGCGGCTTTGTGGTGGCTTTGGGCACATCGGGGTGTGGCAAGTCCACCCTGCTCAATGCCATGGCGGGGTTTCTGCCTCTGTCCAAAGGCACGATTACCTTGGACGGCCAGCCCGTCGGTGGGCCCGGCGCCGACCGCGGGGTGGTGTTTCAGAAAGACACCTTGCTGCCCTGGCAGTCGGTGCTGGACAACGTGGCTCTGGGCCTGAAGTTTGCTGGCGTGCCGCGGCGCGAGCGTGAAGAACGGGCACACGAACTGCTGCGCTTGGTGGGCTTGCAGGACTTTGCCAAGTCTGCGCCCTACGAATTGTCAGGTGGCATGCGCCAGCGCGTCGGCCTGGCACGGGCGCTGGCTACAGACCCCAAGATCTTGCTGATGGACGAGCCATTTGGTGCACTCGACAGCATGACGCGCGAACACATGCAGGAGCTGCTGGTATCGGTATGGGCACGTACCGGCAAACAGGTGTTCTTCATCACGCATTCCATTGAGGAGGCCTTGTTCCTGGGCACCCAGGTCATTGTGATGTCACCGCGTCCGGGTCGGATCGTGGCGCGTTTCGACGTGGATTTCGTGCGGCGTTTCGCGCGCGATCGGGATGCGCGTGCCATCAAGACCTTGCCCGAATTTTCCGAACTGCGCGAAGAGATCCGCAGCATCGTGCACCAGACCGAAGACCAGGAGTTGGCAAGCGTATGAGCGATATGGCTGCACAGCTGGCATTGATTCAGAACGTGGACGCCAGTCCCACCGTGATGTTGCCGGATACCAAGACACCTGCGCCCAAGGTTGTGAAGATGCGCAACTTTGGCATCGGGGAAGGGTCCACTGCGCCTATCAGCCTGATCAGTGGCGTTGTGTTGCTACTTGCCTGGTGGGGTGTGACGCAAGCGGGCTGGGTCTCCCACCTGTTTTTACCCACACCGGCTGAAGTCATCACCATGGCCCAATCGATCTGGGCGGATGGCTATGCCAACGCCACCTTGTGGGAACATGTATCGGCCAGTCTGGCACGCATCCTGTCGGCAGCGGCCATTGCCGTACTGCTGGGTATTCCGGTGGGCCTGCTCATGGGGTTGAACCGCTGGGCCAAGGGCGTGCTGGACACGCCCATCGAGTTCTACTGGCCGCTACCGCCCTTGGCGTACCTGCCCTTGATGGTCATCTGGCTGGGTATTGGTGAAGCATCCAAGATCACCTTGCTGACGCTGGCCATGTTTGCACCCATCGTGCTCTCGGCCCAGGCTGGGGTGCGTGCGCTGCCCATCGAGCGCGTCAACGCGGCACTCGCACTGGGCGCCAGCCCCTGGCAGCTGTTTACCGAAGTGGTGCTGCCCTCGGCACTGCCTGAAATCTTGACCGGCATACGCATTGCGCTGGGTGTGGGCTGGGGCACGCTGGTAGCCGCCGAACTGATTGCCGCCAATCGGGGCATCGGTTATCTGATCATGTCGGCCTCACACTTCCTGGCGACGGACGCAGTGTTCGTGGGTATTGGCGTCATTGCCATCTGCGCCTTTGGTTTCACCCTGGCTATGCGCCTGTTGGAGAGCGTACTGGTTCCCTGGAAGGGCAAGAGCTAGACATCAATCAAGTAACGTGCCTGTTATGGCGCATGCGGTACAGTTCTTGCACACCCGCAGGGCCCACCGCGGTGGGGTTCTTTCGATGCAAATACAGGAGACCCTTATGGCAACCAGCAAGAAAGCGGCAGATGCCCCCAAGGCAGCACCCGTAGTCACTCCGGCAACCAAGCCGGCAACCGCCGCCAAAAAAGCGGCCCCTGCCAAGAAGGCTGCGCCGGCAAAGGCAGTGACCAAGCCGGTGCCAGAAGCAGTACCGGCAACCAAGGCCCCGACCAAGAAGGCACCAGCCGCGAAGAAAGCGGCCAAGCCAGCAGCACGCGTGATCACACCTGAACAGCGCGCCAACTACATTGAGGTGGCCGCCTTCTACATTGCCGAGCGCCGCGGGTTTGCGCCCGGCAATCCGGAAGAAGACTGGTTGCTCGCTGCCGCAGAAATTGACCGCCTGATTGACGGCGGTCATTTCGGCAAGTAGGCGCACCCATTCAGGGCGCAGTCAAGCCGTTGTAGCTGGCTTCCAGCCGGTGCCATTTGGGTGCAACGCCTGGTTTGCGGCGCACGCTGAAGCCCGCCTGCCGTAAGCCGCTACGTACACTGCTGGCCACTGAAAAGCTGGCCAGGGTGGTGCCCGCAATGCAGCGGGCCGCCACCGCACGCAAGGTCTCGTCGGACCACATCTGCGGGTTCCTGGCCGGGCTGAAACCATCCAGGTACACGGCGTCCGCGCGGCAATCGAGTTGCTGCAGCATGGGCAGCACATCGCCTATGGCCAAGGTCAGAAGGATGGCACCTTGTGCGAGGCTGAACTGCTGCATGCCGGGCCGCAGCGTCTGCCAATGCAAGGCCAGTTCCCGCGCCAGATCGACAAGAGGCGATATGGCCTGTGTGTCGCTCAACGCTTGGGCACTGCGCACCACATCTGCGGCCGAGACCGGATAGGCCTCCACCGCCACATAGTGCA
Organism: Rhodoferax sp. GW822-FHT02A01; assembly: GCF_038784515.1. Classification (NCBI taxonomy): domain Bacteria; kingdom Pseudomonadati; phylum Pseudomonadota; class Betaproteobacteria; order Burkholderiales; family Comamonadaceae; genus Rhodoferax; species Rhodoferax sp. GW822-FHT02A01. The sequence continues at coordinate 1,476,452 of NZ_CP152376.1, read as the reverse complement.
ACCGCGCACAACGGCGCGCATCTGCCAGCCAGGTTGCCCAGGTCGCCAGAAAATTCAAACCCAGGCCAAAGCCGGTTTCCAGAATGGTGAAGTGCTCGGTGTTCTGCCAACGCTGCGGCAGATGGCAGCCGCCTACGAACACCGTCTGCGCCTGCTGCCAGCCGCCGACGCGCGAACGGTAGACGTCACCGAAGCGGGGACTGGTGGGGCACTGGTCTTCTGACCATTCAACCGGCTCATGCATGGCGCCGGATGATAAAGCCCCCCAATCGCCCCTTCAGTGGGAGCGCGCCGAGCTCAGGCGCCGCACCACGGCGATGAAGCGGTCCACCTCTTCGCAGGTGTTGTAGAACGCCAGGGATGGCCGTACCGTGGCTTCCAGTCCAAAGCGGCGCAGTATGGGTTGCGCGCAGTGGTGGCCGGAGCGCACCGCAATGCCTTCGCGGTTGAGTTCCTTGCCCACTTCCTCCGTGGTGTAGCCCTTGAGCACAAAGGACAGCACGCTGGCCTTGTTCTGCGCCGTACCGACCAGACGCACGCCGGGAATGGGTCGCAGCAGCTGCGTGGCGTATTCCAGGATGTCGTGCTCGTAGCGCGCAATGTTTTCCAGACCGATGCGCTGCACATAGTCGATGGCCGCACCCAGGCCTACGGCGTCGGCAATGTTGCCGGTGCCGGCCTCGAACTTGTTGGGCGGGGGCTGGAACAGCGTGCGCTCGAAGGTCACGTCTGCAATCATGTTGCCGCCACCCTGCCAGGGCGGCATGCTGTCGAGCAGCTCGCGCTTGCCGTAGACCACGCCAATGCCGGTAGGTCCGAAGATCTTGTGGCCGGAAAACACGAAGAAGTCGGCGCCAATGTCCTGCACATTCACGCGCATGTGGCTGACCGACTGTGCGCCGTCCACCAGTGCCTTGGCACCGGCACGGTGGGCCAGCTCCACGATTTCCTTCACCGGCACCACGGTGCCCAGTGCGTTGGAAACCTGGGTCACAGCGACGATCTTGGTGCGGTCGTTCAGCAGCTTCTTGTACTCGTCGAGCAGTACCTGGCCGGAGTCGTCCACCGGGATCACGCGGATGCGTGCGCCCTTTTGCGCGGCCAGTTGTTGCCAGGGCACGATGTTGGCGTGGTGCTCCAGGTTGGAGACGATGATCTCGTCGCCTTCCAGCACGTTCTGCACACCCCAGGTCTTGGCCACCAGGTTGATGGCCTCGGTCGCTCCGCGCACGAAGATCACCTCTTCCACACTGGATGCACCCAGGAAGGCGCGTACCTTCTCGCGCGCACTCTCGTACGCGTCGGTGGCGCGAGCTGCCAGCTCGTGGGCAGCGCGGTGGATGTTGGAGTTCTCGTGCTCGTAGAAGTACGAGATGCGCTCGATCACCTGGCGTGGCTTGTGGGTGGTGGCGGCGTTGTCGAACCAAGCCAGCGGACGACCGTTCACACGCTCTTGCAGGATGGGAAAGTCGCGACGGATCGCGTTCACATCAAACGCCGGGTGGCGTGCCTGCGGGTCTACTTGCGGATCACGCCCGGCATAACCACTGGGCGGACGCTTCTGGTCCAGGAAGTAGAACGGGCCCGCGGCGTGGGCGGCATCGGCCTGTTGCGGCCGGCCGCCCACTGCGGAGCCAGGGGTCGCACTAGAGGGTGCTGCGCTGCGCGGGTTGTCGCTCAGCAGGGCACGCAGGTCATCCGCTCCGGGCAGGCCGAACGAGTGCGCCGTGACACGGTCTTCGCGCGGCACAGAGAATTCGGTCAACGTGGAGGGATAGCCACTGCTCTCACCCAGAAAGTAGTACGGGGTGGATGGTGTTCCTGGAAGCGGCGAAGGCGACTGCGGCGCAGCGGGAAGCGATGCCGCAAACCCTTCAGGCACACCCAGCGCTTGGCCGCCAGTACGGTTGTCCACGGCAGGGGGCACGATGGCCGCGTTGTCGGGAAGACCGTTGGTTGCAGCGGAATGCGGCAGCAGCGATGGCGTGCTGGCGCCCAGCGACAGCACGTTCTGCGGCGTCGTGGGTGCCACATTGGCACCCGGCGCAATGGTTCCGGCCAGCTGCGGTTCGCGCACCAGCGGCCCCAGCGATGTACCGCCGGGCAGCACATTCGTTGGTGCTGGTACGCCACCGAGAGCGGGCGGATTGGGCGCGCCGGAAGGCAGCTTGGGCGCTTCACCCGGCAGGGCGGCGAAGAAGGCGCCGGCCAGTTGGGTGAGCGTGGCTACATCAGGCAGTCCAGCGGGAGGCGTGGCTCCCGGCAGATCACTTGTAGGTGTCTGGATAGTCATGGAACTTGCCAATCTCAACATCTTCCAGAACGGCCAGTGCGTCGTCGGACTGCACCACCAGCGAGCAGTACAGGCTGATCAGATAGGACGCAATCGCGCTGCGGTTGATGCCCATGAAGCGCACCGACAGGCCCGGGCTTTGTTCGCCGGCCAGACCGGGCTGGTACACGCCGACTACGCCCTGGCGCTTGTCGCCTACACGTAGCAGCAGGATCTTGGTCTTGCCGTCAGCCACCGGCACCTTGTCGCTGGGGATCAGCGGAATGCCGCGCCAGGTCAGGAACTGCGAGCCAAACAGGCTCACCGTGGGTGGCGGCACACCGCGGCGAGTGCATTCACGGCCGAAGGCGGCAATGGCCAGCGGGTGGGTCAGGAAGAAGGCGGGCTCTTTCCAGACCTTGGTCAGCAGCTCGTCGAGGTCGTCGGGCGTGGGTGCGCCGGTCAGCGGGTAGATGACTTGCTCGGGCGCGACGCTGGCCAGCAGGCCGTAGTCGGGGTTGTTGATGAGCTCGGACTCCTGGCGTTCCTTGATGGTCTCGATCGTCAGGCGCAGCTGTTCCTTGATCTGGTCATGGGGGCTGCTGTAGAGGTCACTCACGCGGGTGTGCACGTCGAGCACGGTGGACACGGCGTTCAGGAAATACTCGCGTGGCTGCTCTTCGTAGTCCACAAAGGTCTGCGGCAGTTCGGATTCATCCCGCTTGGTGCAGGCCACCAGCACGTCCTGCGGATTCTTGACCTTGTTGAGGCGGTAGATGCCCGCTTCCACCGGCGTCCATTGCAGCAGGTGCACCAGCCAGCGCGGGCTGATGGTCGACAGGATGGGTACTGTCTTGGTCGCGTTGGCTAGTTGCCGTGCGGCGCTGTCACTGAGCGCTTGTTGGGAAGAGGTGTTCTCGGACATGAATGACTCCGTGGGATGTGAATGAGAAACAGGGAATGAGTGTCTGAGGCCTGAAGCCCGTCTTCAACAGGCTATAGACGTCAATTGAATGCCGGCGACCACATGGTGTTGGGCCAGCCGTTCGGTCTGCGCCAGCAGGTGGCTCACGCTGACGCCAAATGCAGTGGCCAGCTTCTCCAGCGTGATGAGCGAGGCGATGGCTTCACCGCGCTCCAGTTCGCCGACGTAGGAGCGGTTCAGGTCGGCCTTTTCAGCCAATACCTCTTGTGACCAGCCTCTGCCCTCACGGAACCGGCGTACGGTGGCACCCAAGTGCCGGGTGAGGCTGACTGCGGTCTGGGATGGAGAGCGGGGAGTGGGGCGCGGCATCAACGGGCTTTGTTGTCCTGGCGCAAGCTGGCCTGGGTGATGGCGGTGCCCGGCTCCACATCGTGCGTGAGCCAGACGTTGCCGCCGATAGAGGCGCCTTTGCCGATGGTGACGCGGCCCAGCACGGTGGCGCCGGCGTAGATGACCACGTCATCTTCCAGGATCGGGTGGCGCGGCTGACCTTTGATGGGTTTGCCGTCGGCGTCCACCGGAAAACTCTTGGCGCCCAGTGTGACCGCTTGATACAGGCGTACCCGCTGACCAATCAGCGCGGTCTCACCAATCACGACACCGGTGCCGTGGTCGATGAAGAACCCGGCGCCTATGGTTGCGCCCGGATGGATGTCAATGCCGGTTTGCGCATGCGCCAGTTCCGCCACGATGCGTGCCAGCAAAGGCACACCGGCCATGTACAGCGTGTGGGCCACGCGGTGGTGAATCATGGCCAGGATGCCGGGGTAGCACAGCAGCACTTCGTCCACGCTGCGCGCGGCCGGGTCGCCATCAAAAGCGGCAATCACGTCGCTGTCGAGCAGGCGGCGGATGTGGGGCAGGGCATCGCCGAACGCGCGCACGATGCGCTCCGCCCTTGCGCCCAGTTCGGTGTCGTCGATGTCATGCACATGGCGTGCGGCATGGCGCAGTTCCAGGTGCACCTGCTCCAGCAATGCATGCAGCACCGAGCCCAGGGTGTGGCCGATGTAGAAGTCTTCGCTTTCCTGCCGCAAATCCTTGGGCCCCAGGCGCATGGGAAACAGCACGCCCTGCAGTCCATGAATGATCTCTGCCAGGGCATCGCGCGACGGCAGTTCACGCCCGCCCGGCTCGTTGGAGCGCTGCTGCGCGGTGCGCCATTGCTGTCTTACCGCGGCCAACTCCGAAACAATGTTCTTGAGATCAAAAAGTGGCGGTTCAATTTTGTTGTGGTGCTGGCTCATGCAGGCGCTCCAGCTCAGTCCTGTACCCAAGGGAGGTTGTGGAAGCGCCAGCCATCCTTGGTGCCGCGGTGTTTGTCCAGGTCGATCTCGCCTTCAAAACCTTCCAGGATGTTGAACACGCGGGGAAAGCCAGCCTGCGTCGCTGCCTGCGCTGCCAGGGCCGAGCGCTTGCCGCTGCGGCACAGCAGCAGGATGGTGGTCTGCTTGCCTACCTTGACTTCCAGCTCGCGCACAAAACGCGGGTTGCGTGTGAGTGCGGTACCAGTGGCCCAAGCCACATGCTGTGTGCCTGGCACATGGCCAACGAACTTGCGTTCTTCGGTGGTACGAACATCGACCAGCACCGCCTCACCTGCCGAAACCAGCTCCCAGGCCAGCTGCGGCGGCACCGCGCCCGCGTAGGGCAAACCGGTGGCAAGGGCTACCGCACGAATGGATTCGAGTGCGGCGGGCAGGTTGGCGGTGTCGGTGGTGGCAGTCATGGTGCGGTGTCCTTTGGTCTCGCTGAGGTCAGGTAATGCGAGGACTGTAGGAGCGCATCGTTCAAACGCAAACGAGTTTTAAAGTAGTTGTATAGTTGGTTTTTGCATATGAGCGCCGTGGTCTGCGTTACACCGGGCGCACAGGCAGCAACAGCAGATTGACCAGCACATAGGCCAGCACGACGATCAAAACCGCCACGCCCAGTCCGGGCAGGAATTCAACATCATCAAACGGGTTGTCCGGCTGGGGCCCTGGGTTGTGGTCGGTCTCTGGCATGTGTTCCTCCTGCGTGCATGCGCCTTGTCGGTCTTGGAAACCATTCTTGGCTACAGGGGAAGAAACGCGAACGAAGAAAACCGCGCTTGCTCATGCTGCAAGCGTGTATGCCAGGCTATGCAGGCCCTTAGGGAAGCAGCGGCTTTTTCATGTGACGCTGGTGGTTGCAGCGGGCATGGCTGATGGCTAGGTTCTCGACATGGCTGTTGCCGCCCTCGCTCAAGGGCTGGATATGTTCCAGCGTCGCTTCCGCGGGCGCCACATGTTCACCGCACATCCAGCAAGGAACTTTGCCGTGTAACTGGCGGGCCACTGTCTTGTAGATCTTGTCGCGTGTCAGGGAAAGTCTGCTCATGCCCCTCAGTATGCACAGCTTCCAGTAGGTGGCAGTACCGCCGCAAAAACAATGCTTGACTTCGAGTGCACTCGAAGTCTTACAGTGCCCGCATGACAACCTTCTTCAGCATCGCCGAGGCATCCCGCGCGACAGGTCTCTCGGCCCACACCTTGCGCTATTACGAGCAGATTGGCCTGATTGCGCCCGTGGCCCGCAGCAGCGGTGCACGCCGCTACAGCGCAGAAGACATGCGCTGGCTGGAATTCCTGGTCCGGCTGCGCTCCACCGGCATGCCCATGCGCGACATGCAGCGTTATGCGCAGTTGCGACGCCAGGGGCAAGACCCGGAAGGCGTGGCCGAGCGGCAGGCTTTGCTCGAGCGCCATGCCATACGCCTGGAAGAGGAGCAGCGTCTGCTGGCCGAGAACCTGCAGATCATCCGCGACAAGATCCAGACTTACCAGGCAATGCAGACAACCCCTCCAGGCAACACAAGCCATGTATCAACTTTTTCCAAAGGACGACTGAAACCATGAAGACACGCACACTGGGCCGCAACGGCCCCACCATTTCCGCCATCGGCCTGGGCTGCATGGGCATGAGTGATTTCTACAGCCACCGCGACGATGCCGAATCCGTGGCCACCATCCACCACGCGCTGGACCAGGGGTTGAATTTTCTGGACACCTCCGACGCGTACGGGCCTCACACCAACGAGGTGCTGATCGGCCAGGCCATTGCGGCCCGGCGCGCCGATGTGTTTCTGGCAACCAAGTTCGGCATCTGCCGCGATCCGGCCAACGAGAGTGCGCGCACCGTGAACGGCAGACCCGAATACGTCAAGGCCAGTTGCGATGCCAGCCTGCAACGCCTGGGGGTGGAGCAGATCGATCTGTACTACCAGCACCGCGTCGACAAGACGGTTCCCATCGAAGAGACCGTGGGCGCCATGGCCGATCTGGTGCGCGCGGGCAAGGTGCGCTACCTGGGCCTGTCCGAGGCATCGGCGGCAACCATAGACCGGGCCTGCGCGGTGCATCCGATTGCCGCTCTGCAAAGTGAGTACTCCTTGTGGACGCGTGATCCGGAATTCACCGGCACGCTGGCCGCCTGTCGGCGCAACGGCATCAGCCTGGTGGCCTATTCACCGCTGGGCCGCGGCTTTCTCACCGGAGCGTTTACCAAACCCGAGGACCTGCCGGAGGAAGACTACCGCCGCCGCTTTTCGCCACGCTTCCAGGGCGACAACTTCGATGCCAACCTCGCCCTGGTGCAACAGGTCAAGCAGCTGGCCGAAGAAAAAGGCATCACCGCAGCCCAGCTCGCACTGGCCTGGGTGCTGGCGCAAGGGGAGGACATCATCCCGATCCCGGGCACCAAGCGGCGGACCTATCTGGACATCAACATCGGTGCGTTGGATGTGGTGTTGGGGCAAGACGAGCTGGAGCGGCTGAACGCGGTCTTCCAACCGGATGCGGCGGCGGGTCTGCGTTATCCGGAAGCTTTTCTTGGTTCGGTCAACGTCTGAGCAGGAGCACTTGCCCTTGCGCGAGCGGTGCTTGCACACCCGCTTTATGATGAAGCATGTTCAAAATCTACAGGACCGACGCCGAGTCACAGGCCTGCTCGCAAGACGAAGAGCTGCTCACCAAAGCACTTGAAGTTGTCAAGGAAAAGCGGGATGCGGGGTATTCCTTTGTCACCATGGTGGCAGAAGACCCGCGCCATGTGGGCAAGCCCGGCGTCGATGCCGTGGTGGATGGAAAGACGCCGGATGGCCAGGACTATGAATGGTCCAAGACCGGCCGCGCTGGTCGACCCCGCCGCAACGACAAGATCGTCGCCACCAAAGACCACTGACTGGAATGCCGCTCCATGCCTGAAGCAAAGCCCTACGTACCGCCCAAAGTCTGGACCTACGACAAGGAGAACGGCGGCCAGTTCGCCAACATCAACCGCCCCATCTCCGGCCCCACGCACGAGAAACCGTTGCCGCGCGGCAAGCATCCTTTGCAGCTGTACTCGCTGGCAACACCCAACGGTGTCAAGGTCACGGTCATGCTCGAAGAGCTGCTGGCGCTGGGCATCACTGCCGCCGAATACGACGCCTGGCTGATTCGCATCAACGAAGGTGATCAGTTCGGCAGTGGTTTTGTAGAGGTCAACCCCAACTCCAAGATCCCGGCGCTGGTGGACTACAGCGAGCCCGAGCCGGTCCGGGTCTTCGAGTCCGGCTCGATTCTTCTGTACCTGGCAGAGAAGTTTGGCGCCTACATTCCCACGGGGCGTGCCAAGCGTACCGAGTGCCTGAACTGGCTGTTTTGGCAAATGGGCAGCGCGCCTTATCTGGGCGGTGGATTCGGGCACTTCTATGCCTACGCGCCAACCAAGATCGAGTACGCCATAGACCGCTTTGCCATGGAGACCAAGCGGCAGCTGGATGTGCTGGACAAGCGCCTGGCGCAGAGCCGCTATATCGCGGGTGACGACTACTCCATTGCAGACATTGCCATCTGGCCCTGGTATGGCGGGCTGGCCAAGGGGCTTCTGTACGGCGCTGGCGAGTTCCTGCAGGTGCAGGAGTACACCCATGTGGTGCGCTGGGCCGATGAAATCGCGCAGCGCCCGGCCGTCATCCGCGGCCGCATCGTCAACCGCGCATTCGGCCCGCTGGAATCCCAGCTGCATGAGCGCCATGATGCGGGCGACTTCGAGACCCGCACGCAGGACAAGATCCAGAAAGCCTGATCAGAAAATTCTGAACGTGGTCGGAATTTTCCGGCTGCGATTCCGCCTATTCCGATGCCGGGGAAGACCCGGAGGTTCAGGAGAGCCTGCAAGCCTGCGCCAGTGCCTATCTTGCCAAGCCTTTCAGCCCGGTGCGCCTGATTTCATTGGCACATCAATTGGTTCATGGTTCGGTGGAGGGGCTGGATTCGCAGATGCGACCAAGAGTACAAGAGCTTGACCAACACCATCTCGGAGCGGGTACGGGTACAGATCTTGCTGCTTGCGCCGGCGTATCCCCCCGATATGCGCAAGGAGTCCAAGGTGAAGCAGTCCATCGTCTCAACCGGCACCAAAATAGGTGCCGGTTCCGTCATTTTGGTCGCCGCCGCTCTGGTTCTGGGCATGCTGTTGTTCAACCCGCACGGCCGTATCAACCATGCGATCAAACAGGCGCATAGCCACCTGCAGGACAAGGCTCCTCTCACAGTTCATGAGCCGGAGGTTATGAAGTCCAAAGAAGTTCCCAAGCAGACGTCCGCCGCAGTAGATGATTGAGCGATAGCCTGGCAACCGTTGCCCGTGCCAGTGATCGTCTGCTGGCACACGGACGCTGCGCGCCCACCTGGGGGAGAATAGGGAATGATTCGACGCAGCCTGCTGCTTGCACTTTGCTGCACCCTCGTGCACGCGCAACCGGTGCCACCGTCTGACGCCACGCTGAATGCCTGGTCGTTGCGATTCACCAATGAGGTGGACCACCAGTTGCAGGTGCCTTCAGATGTTCAGAAGCGCTATACCGATATGCTCGCCCAGGAGTTGGGGGAGTCGCATATGCGCAATGCCCCGCCACAAGCCTACGTGCTGGTGGATCGCAGTGCCTTTGTACAGGCCGCCTTTGTCGTGGTGCGCACGTCTGCCGGTTGGCATTGGCTGGGCGCCACGGCGGTTTCCACCGGCAAGATCGGCACATATGAGCACTTTCTGACACCCTTGGGGGTCTTTGCGCATACCCTGGACAACCCGGATTTCCGGGCCGAAGGCACCTACAACCAGAACAAGATCCGTGGCTATGGCTTGAAAGGGATGCGGGTGTTTGATTTCGGCTGGCAGACGGCCCAGCGGGGCTGGGGTGACGATGGCGAGAGCCAGATGCGCTTGCAGATGCATGCAACCGACCCGAATGGGCTGGAGGCGCGACTGGGCAGCGTGCAATCCGAGGGCTGCGTGCGCATACCGGCCAGTCTCAACCGCTTTCTGGACCGCTACGGCGTGCTTGACGCCCAATACGAAGAGGCCGCAGCCAGCGGCAAGAAGCTTTGGATACTGCGTTCAGACCGGCAGACGATGCCCTGGCCGGGGCGTTATCTGGTGGTAGTGGATTCGGGTGCGACCGAACGCCCGGTCTGGTCCCCCAAGCCGGGCAAGCGTTGATTCAGCCCGATCGGCGCGCGGGATGACTGCGCCATTGTCTATTCGGCGCCGCAAGGGTAACCTGAGGGCTTCAATAGCAAGAGCCCACCATGAAACACAATCCGGTCCAAAGCATGCGCAAGTTTGTGCGCATTCCGTTCGATGCAGATGTCCTGCTCAGGGTGCAAGACAAGTCCATCAAGGTCCAGCTGATCGACATCTCCATCAAGGGTGCGCTGGTGCAGGGCGACGGTAGCGAGACGTTCCAGCTAGACGAAAAATGCCGGCTGAAACTGCCCATGGCCCAGGACGGAGAGGGCATTGTGATGGCAGGACGCATTGCCCATTTGAAAGGTCCGCTGATCGGTATTGAATGCACCGAAATCGATGTCACCAGCCTGACGCGTCTGCGGCGCCTCATCGAATTGAACAGCGGCGATCCCAGCCTGATGAATCGCGAGATTCGGCACCTGTTTGGTGACCATTGATTTGCTGCACTGCGAAATACGCAGTGTTGTCGTAGACGCTTTTGGCATGGGCAGCTCATGCCATACTTGAAGCGATGCGGTTGAACGTACCTAATAAGTGGGCAGGATTTGCGGTTGCCGCCTTGGCGCAACTCGCCATCCTGTGTGCTGTTCTGGTGACGCTTTCCCGTCTGGGGCAGGGCTTTGCAGTAACGACCACGGCCATCATGGGCAGCCTGGTCGCGGTCAATGCGGGTGGGGTGCTGATTTACCGGTACGTTCGGCAGCTGGAAGAGTCCTCACGCCGCGCCAGCTTGTTGGCCGAGATGAACGTGAAGGTCAATCGTGAGATCCTCTTGAACGAGGACATTGAACTCATTTACCGCACGATCCTCAATTATTTGTTCAGCGTATTCCCCAGTGCCACCACCGGCTCCATCCTGATTCTGGGCGAAGATGGATGTCTGACCTTTGTTGCCTCCAGAGGGTTCACCGAAGAGTTTGTCAGCAACTTCCACCTCAAGCTGGAAGACTGCTTTCTGTACCAGTTGACCGGGGGCCAAATTGAGGAGGCACGCCTGATCACCGGGCAGGATTTCAAGCACATCGAAACGGTCATCAAACCGGGTGAGTGGGAATACAAGTCTGTCATCAGCGCACCACTCTTCGTGGGCGACCGGCTGTTTGGACTGCTCAATCTCGATTCCCCGGTGACCGGCACCTATGACGTCAAGGACGTGGAGATCGTGGAGCGCTTTTGCACCCAGATCGAGGTGGGTTTGCTGGCGCGCGAGCGCTACACCGCCAACATCAAGCGCTATCAGGTGGACTCGCTTACAGGGCTGTTGACCCGTCGCTACTTTGACGATCTGTTCCGGATTACGCTAGACCGTTCCCTTAGGCACCAGGAGCCTTTTGTCGTCGCGTTGTTTGACGTGGACGGACTCAAGCACGTGAACGATACATCCGGCCATCTCGCGGGTGACCGGATGCTGCTGGCCATAGCCAACGCCTTGCGCGCGTCCTGCCGCAACTCGGACATCATGGGCCGTTTTGGCGGCGACGAGTTCATCGCCAGCTACCACCTGACCAAGGCGGAGACCATGGAAAAGAACATCGCCGGCATTCTTGCCCGTTTGCGTGCCAAGCCCATGCGTTTTGGCGATGCGGAACACAGCCTCTCCTTCAGCTTTGGACTCGCCAGCTTTCCGGAAGACGGGACCGATGCGCAGTCACTCATCGCCAGCGCCGACAAGCGACTCTATGCGATGAAAACCGCCACCAGATGAACGCCCTGAAGCAGCGCAAGAAGAACCAGCTGTATGTGTCGCCGCCCTTCATCAGCGCGCTGCGTGACATCACCCAGCATCTGCAGGCGGATGAGGAAATCCGGCGGCTTGCCCAACCGCACTCTGCTGCTGGCCCGGCTCAAGGAGTCGAGCATCGACTGCGATCGCCGCGGCAGCTGGGGCTCTCTGCTGTATATCGATCTGGATCACTTCAAGACCTTGAACAGCACGCTGGGGTATGACATGGGAGACCTGCTGCTCAAGCAGGTTGCTTTTGGAGCATCTCACCTTGGTCGTCAACGCCAGTTCCTGGCCGCGTCAGGTTGCCACGCCTGCCAGGGCTACCTGTTTGGCAGGCTCTTGCCGATTGACGCCTTTGAAGCCTACGTGCTGAACACCTGAAGACCGATACCTGTTCCGTGTCGCGCCTACGCTGGCAATGCGCTGACCAGCTCGGCGGTAATTTCCGCAGCGGACTTCTCCACGCATCCGCTGGTGTTCTGCCCGGCCCAAAGCGGTGAGAACGCGCCCGATTGCCGTGCTTCCGCGTATGCGCGCAAAGGGGCGATAGCGCCGCCAGCCAGGGGGAAGGCCGGCGCATGGGCGCTGATGTTCCCCAACTCCCGCATGACGCGGTTCACGATGCCGCGCGCCGGGCGACCGGTGAAGATGTTGGTCAACGCGGTGTGTACCGCTTCATCGCTTTTCAAGGCGGCGCGGTGCACAGCGCTGGTGCGGGCTTCATGTGCCAGCAGGTAGCTGGTTCCCACCTGCACGCCGGCTGCGCCCAACGCCATGGCCGCCTTGACGCCGCGCACATCGGCAATGCCGCCAGCCGCAATCACCGGCACGCGCACGCGTGCTGCCAACTGCGGCAGCAAGGCCATGGTGCCCACCTGCGTGCTGAGGTCATCCGAGAGAAAAATGCCCCGGTGTCCTCCGGCTTCCAGCCCTTGCGCGACGATGGCGTCTGCCCCATGGGCCTCCAGCCAGACAGCCTCTTCCAGCGTGGTTGCCGAAGATAGAACCTTGGTGCCCCAGGCCTTGACGCGTGCCAGCAATTGTGGCGTGGGCAGGCCGAAGTGGAAGCTGACCACCGGTGGCTTGAATTCCTCCAGCAAATCCGCCAGTTCGGCGCTGAAGGGCTGCCGCTGGGAGCCTGCGGTGATGCCTGCCGGGTCGATGTCAAATTCCCGGTAATAGGGCATCAGCGCTTCTTGCCACTGCGCCTCTCTTTGTGTAGAAACCTGGGGTGGGGTGTGGCAGAAGAAATTGACGTTGTAGGGCTTGTCCGTACCGCTACGAATGGCCGTGAGTTCGCTACGAATCTGTGCCGGCGACAGCATGGCGCATGGGAGGGACCCCAGAGCTCCGGCATTCGACACAGCGATGGCCAGCGCGCTGTCTTGCACACCTGCCATGGGTGCCTGTATCAGCGCGTATCGGATACCGAGCAATTCTGTGAGATGCATAAGCGGGTTCGGGGTTGAGAGCCTTCAGGTCCTGTAATTTATCTGCATCGCAGTACTGCGACTCAGGATGAGGTCAATCGCTTGGAGACGCCGTCTTTCCATTGCCAATGACCATTTCATTTTTGAAATATGTGAATATTTAGCATTCAATCGCACGTGCGCAGAAATATTGCAGGGCGAATTGCTTCGACTTTGCTTTGGCAGGGGGCAAGACGCTATCGGCACAGTTTATGCAATGCAGCCAGCAATATTGCAGCGCGGATGCGCTAAGCACGGCTTTGCATAGGTATGCAACATAATCCGTCATCAGAAAAATATTGGTAAATATGGATAACTATTTGCCGATAAGATGCGATTGGGCCTTCGGGCCGGAGAAAATGAAATATCGAACGCAGGCCGGTCACCTGTGCATTCGCTTGGCGGTATCAACTATTTTGGTGTCATATTGAACTACGCGGCGCACAGTATCCGGGCTTCAGGTGATTCAGAGTGAATATGAATGCCACGGATGTAAACCACAGACAAGTCATCGAAACTTCACTGGACGGCTACCTGCATATTTCCAGGGCAGGCGTGGTGGTTGACGTCAACGCCGCCTTCTGTGCGCTTTCCGGTTACCCGCGTGAAGAGCTGGCGGGCTTGCATATTTCCGCATTCGATAGCCATGCCCTGGAGGCGAATGCCAACGCAACACTTGTTGATGGTGCAAAAGGGCGGCGCTTCGAAACCATTCTTCGGCGCAAGGATGGAACCCTGTGGAATGCGGACGTATCCATGGCCCTTGCGGACGACAACGGGCAGGAGATGTTTGGCTTCTTTCGCGACATATCCGATCGCAAGAAGGTCCATGCCGAACTGCGCGAACAAGGCGAGTTCTTCCGCCTGATCACCGAAAACCTGGACGGCTTTGTTGCCGTGCTCGACCTCAAGGGCGTGCGCGTCTACAACAGTCCTTCCTACCGGCGCCTGCTGGGCCCCGGTGACTCCGCAGGGACGTTTTCCTTTCTGGAAATACACCCCGAAGACCGTGAGCGCGTGGAGCAGGCATTCCAGGAAGTCGTCACCACCGGTGTGGGGCGCCACCTGGAATACCGCTTCATGCTGCCCAACCACAAGGACGTGCGCTACATGGAATCGCGCAGCGGCGTCATCCGCGATGGCACGGGCAAGGTCAAGAATGTGGCGGTCGTTTCGTTTGACATCACCGAGCGCAAGGCAAAGGACGAGCGAGTGCATGACATGGCGTTCAACGATGTCTTGACCGGCCTGCCGAACCGCCGTCTGATGCTGGATCGCCTGAAACAGTCCATGGCAGCAAGCAAGCGGAGTTACTTCTACAACGCCCTGATATTCATCGACCTGGACAATTTCAAACCCATCAACGACCTGCACGGCCATGCCGTGGGGGATTTGCTGTTGATCGAAGTAGCCAATCGACTCAAACGCCTGATGCGCGCCGAAGACACCGTGGCGCGCATTGGCGGCGATGAATTCGTGGTGATCCTGAGCGCGCTGAGTATGGACGAAGCCGAATCGGCCTCACTGGCCCGCGCCATTGCGGGAAAAATCTGCAACACCATATCGCAGCCCTACCAGCTGCAGATTGAAGCCGATGGGGATGTGGGCAATCTGGTCGAGCACCACTGTTCTGCCAGTGTGGGCATTGCCATGTTTTTGGGCCATGAAACCAGACCCGATGACATCCTGAACTGGGCAGACCGGGCCATGTACCAGGCCAAGGAGGCCGGGCGCAATGCCATCCGCTTCCACCAGCCGGTGAACTGAACCGCGATCGCCAGACCGCGGTTCAGCCGCTCACTTTTGCCGACTGGAAATGATCGCGTCCGCCACGTTCTTGGGCGCGTCGCTGTAGTGCTTGAACTCCATGGTGTACGTTGCACGCCCCTGGGACATGGAGCGAAGCGTCGTGGAATAGCCGAACATCTCGGACAGTGGCACTTCTGCCTTGATGACCTTGCCACCGCCCGGCACATCGTCCATGCCTTGCACCATGCCGCGCCGTGACGACAGATCGCCCATGACGTTGCCGGCATAGTCTTCCGGCGTTTCCACTTCCACTGCCATCATGGGTTCCAGAATGACCGGCGTCGCCTTGCGGCAGCCGTCCTTGAAGCCCAGGGATGCAGCCATCTTGAAGGCGTTTTCATTGGAGTCCACCTCGTGGTAGGAGCCAAAGGTCAGCGTGACCTTGACGTCCACCACCGGGTAGCCTGCCAGCACGCCGTTGGGCAGTGAATCCTCAATGCCCTTCTTCACCGCGGGTATGAACTCGCGCGGCACCACACCACCCTTGATGGCATCGACAAACTCGAAGCCCTTGCCCGGCGCCTGTGGCTCCACCGTCAGTACCACATGGCCGTACTGCCCCTTGCCGCCGGACTGGCGCACGAACTTGCCTTCCACATCCGAGACGGACTTGCGTATGGTCTCGCGGTAGGCAACCTGGGGCTTGCCCACGCTGGCCTCTACACCGAATTCGCGCTTCATGCGGTCCACGATGATTTCCAGGTGCAGCTCGCCCATGCCGGAGATGATGGTCTGGCCGGACTCTTCGTCGGTGCGCACGCGGAAGGACGGGTCTTCCTGCGCCAGGCGGCCCAAGGCAATACCCATCTTTTCTTGGTCGGCCTTGGTCTTGGGCTCCACCGCCTGTGAGATCACGGGCTCGGGGAAGACCATCTTCTCCAGCGTGATCACGCTTTCCGGGTCGCACAGCGTCTCGCCGGTGGTGACTTCTTTCAGCCCGACACAGGCGGCAATGTCACCGGCCAGGATCTCCTTGATCTCCTCGCGCTGGTTGGCGTGCATCTGCAGAATGCGGCCTATGCGTTCCTTTTTGCCCCGTATCGGGTTGTAGACCGAGTCGCCCGACTTCAGCACGCCGGAATACACGCGCACAAAGGTGAGCTGGCCCACATACGGGTCCGTCATCAGCTTGAAGGCCAGTGCGGAAAACTTTTCGTCGTCGGCGGCGCGGCGCACGGTGGGTTGGTCATCGGCGTCGGTGCCGGGCACGGGTGGAATGTCCACCGGAGACGGCAGGTACTCCACCACCGCATCCAGCATGGCTTGCACGCCCTTGTTCTTGAAGGCAGAGCCGCACAGCATGGGTTGCAGTTCACCAGCCAGCGTGCGCTGGCGGATGGCAGCCTTGATCTCGGCTTCGCTCAGCGTGCCGGTTTCCAGGTACTTGTTCATCAGCTCTTCGCTGGACTCGGCCGCTGCTTCCAGCAGGATGCCGTGGTACTGCTCGCAGACCTCGGCCAGGTTGGCGGGAATCTCTTCGTACTTGAAGGTCACGCCCTTGTCGGCGTCCCAGATGATGGCTTTCATCTTGACCAGATCGACCACACCCTGGAAGTGCTCTTCCGCCCCGATAGGGATCTGCAACACGATGGGGTTCGCCTTGAGCCGGTCCACCATCATCTGGCGCACGCGCAGGAAGTCGGCGCCCACCCGGTCCATCTTGTTGACGAATGCCAGGCGCGGCACCTTGTATTTGTTGGCCTGGCGCCAGACCGTCTCGGATTGCGGTTGCACGCCGCCCACGGCGTCGTACACCATGACGGCGCCGTCGAGCACCCGCATGGAGCGCTCCACCTCGATGGTGAAGTCCACGTGTCCCGGGGTGTCGATGATGTTGATGCGGTGCTCTTCCAGGTTGCCCGCCATGCCCTTCCAGAAGCAGGTGGTGGCTGCCGAGGTGATGGTGATGCCGCGCTCCTGCTCCTGTTCCATCCAGTCCATGGTGGCCGCGCCGTCATGCACTTCACCAATCTTGTGGTTCACCCCGGTGTAAAACAGGATGCGCTCCGTGGTTGTGGTCTTGCCGGCATCAATGTGGGCAGAGATGCCGATGTTGCGGTAGCGCTGGATGGGAGTCTTGCGAGCCATGGTGGTTCTCCTGTTGGAAAGATCAACAACATTGGGTCAGATGCGCGGGATGCAAGGTCTGACCGACCCGTTCCGCACGGATCATGGTAGCGGTTTGCTAAAAGGCGCTCTTCAGACAGCCGCCGTCCACCCGGAGTGCGGCGCCCGTCGTTCCGGACGAAAGCGGGCTGGCGATGTAGGCAACCATGTTGGCAATTTCCTGCGGCGTCTCGAAGAACTGCTTTTCAAATGCCTCCACGGTTGTGCCGTCGGCCTTGGCCAGGGCCTCGACGAAGTCGCCTACGCCGCGTGATCGCGTGGGCCCCGGCAGAACGCTGTTCACGGTGATGCCGGTTCCGGCTACGGACTCGGCGAGCCCCCTCGATACGGCAAGCTGTGCCGTCTTGGTCATGCCGTAGTGAATCATCTCTGCGGGAATCTGCACCGCGCTCTCGCTGGAGATGAAGATGATGCGGCCCCAGTTAGCCGCCTTCATGGCAGGCAGGCACAGGCGCGCCAACCGCACACCACTGAGCACATTGACATCGAAGAACCGCAGCCAGTCCGCGTCGTCAATGTCCTCGAAGGGCTTGGGCTCAAAGATGCCCAGGTTGTTGACCAGTATTTCAATGTCAGGATATTGGCGGACAAGCGACTCGGCCACGGCAGCCTTGCTGAGGTCACCGGCAAACCCCAGCACCTGCCCGCCGGGGCCAGCGCTGATGGTCGCCACAGCCGCGTCAACAGATGCTTGCGACCTGCCATTGACGATGACGCGTGCGCCTTCTGCGGCCAGTGCCGCAGCAATGGCATAGCCAATTCCGGCCGTGCTTCCTGAAACCAGGGCCAGTTTGCCTTTGAGTTGGAGATCCATGATGTTCCTGATGAATGGGTTTAAGGACCCAGCGGGGCCAGTCAGTACTGCATGCTATACAGCACGGACGCCCGGCGCATCAGGAGAGCCGAAAAGCCCTGCGAGTCAAACAGCGGCGCTGATCACCACTTCAATTTTCCAATCCGGCTTGGCCAATGCCGCCTGCACGGTGGCGCGCGGCGGTGTCTGGCCGGGGAAGTCGGCCAGATCGGCCAGAAAGATCTGCGTCATCAGGATCTTGCTCTTGTCGCTGCCCACGCGCGCCAGCAAGGCATCAATTGCAGCGAGAACCTGCCGGGTCTGGCCGCCGATGTCCTGGCTGCCATCTTCGGCAACCTGTCCGGCCAGATAGGCCACTCCGTTGTGAACCGCGACTTCGGACATGCGGGCTCCGACATCCAGGCGTTTGATCATGGGTTTCTCCGTGCGTTCAAAAATAAGAAAAGGCGAGTGTAGCTAGCGGCGCTCGGGCCAACCCGGATGCAACGTCCAATCTTGCATCCACAGGGCAAAGGCATCACCCGCCATCGGCCTGGCGATTCCATAACCCTGCGCCAGGTCGCAGCCGAATTGCAGCAGCAACCTGCCATGTGCCTCGGTCTCCACCCCCTCGGCAATGACTTTGCGTCCGAAGGCCTGGGCCAGACCCACCACGCCACGCAGAATGGCCTGGTCGTCCACGTTGTCCAACATGTTGCAGACAAAACTCTGGTCTATCTTCAGCATGGCCACGGGCAGCTGACGCAGATAGGTGAGTGACGAATAGCCGGTACCAAAATCGTCCAGCGCGAATTCCACGCCCATATCCTTGCATGCCTGAATGACGGTAGTGACTTGCTGCATGTCCCGCAGGGCACTGGTTTCCAGGATCTCAATTTGCAGATTGCCGGGTTTGACGCTGGGGTAACGCGCCAGTATCCGTTGAAGACGTTGCAGGAAATCGCACTGCTGCAACTGGATGGCACCCACGTTGACACTCACCGGTATCTCGAAGCCCTGGCTCAGCCAGACCAGGTGCTGGCGCAGCGCTGCATCTATCACCCATTCGCCGATGTCCACGGAAATCGGACTCTCCTCCGCCGATGACAGGAACTCCCCAGGCGCAAGCAAGCCGCGTTCAGGGTGCTGCCAGCGGATCAGGGCTTCTGCGCCAATGACGGTGCCCGTGCGCATGTTCACCTTGGGCTGGAAGTGCAGCACATATTCGGACTGCGCCAAGGCCAGGCGCATGCGCTCCAATATGTCGAAGTGCACGCGTATCTCGCTGTCGTGGCGGAAATCGAATACGTGGTAGCGGTTCTTGCCAGCCACTTTGGCCTGGTACATGGCCTGGTCGGCCTGTCGCAGGAGTTGCTCGGCATCCAGCTCCGCCTCCTGCGGGAATACGGTGATGCCGACACTGGTGGATATGCGAAGCACCCGCTCTTCCAGATGGAAAGGCTCGGTCGCCGCGGCAATCAACCGGGAAATCAGTGGCATCACCGACTCCGTGTCCACAAAGTCCGTGAGCACGGCCACAAACTCGTCACCACCAATGCGCGCCAGCGTGTCACCATCGCGCAGGTGGGCCACCAGCCGCTGGCCCAGGGCCTGCAGTAGAGCGTCTCCCACTTCATGGCCGTAGCTGTCATTCACCCGTTTGAAATCATCCAGATCCAGATAGGCAATCAACACCTTCTGCCCGCGCCGCTGGCATTGGGCCATGGCTTGGTGCAGCCGGTCGGCCAACAGCAGCCGGTTGGGCAGTCCGGTCAAAACGTCGAAGTGCGCTACGTGCTCCAGTTCAGACTGGTACTTCTTGAGCGCCGTGATGTCGGAGAACAAGGCCACATATTGCACCACCTGACCGGTCGGGCCGCGCACGGCACTGATGGTGAGAAGCTCTGCATACTCTTCGCCATCCTTGTGGCGGTTCCACACCTCGCCGGTCCAGAATCCCAGTTCCAGCAAACGGGTCCACATGACGTTGTAGAACTCCTTGCTTTGTCGCCCGGAACTCAGGAATCTCGGGTTCCTTCCCAGGACTTCCTCACGGGAATAGCCGGTGACGCGTGCAAAGGCCTGATTGACATCGATGATGGCCCCTTCGGCGTCCGTTACCACGATGCCTTCACGTGCATGGTTGAACACCAGGCCGGCAAGCTCCAGTTGTTTTTCGGCCAGATAGCGGTCCGTGACGTCCCGCGCAATGAAGATGAAGCGCTTGCTGTTCTGTGTTCCCGTGGCCATGGGCGCAACCGAGAGGTCGAACCAGCGTGTACCTTGTGCCAGATCGAGCGAATACCGCTTGCCGGAAGAGAATCCGGTTCGCGATGCCTCGTCTATGGCGGCTCTGCACACAGCGCAGGCCTCGGGCGGCAGCACCTCGTCAAACCGCTTTCCAAGAAAAGCCTCCGGTGGTGCAGCCAGCAGATCCCTGCTGTGTGAGTGGTACTGGAATATGTAACCCTGTTCGCTGACCTCAAACAGCAGATCCGGCAATGCATCCAGGGTGGCCTGCAAGGTGTTGGTAGTCTCTGTGATCCGGGCCTGCGCCCACATCAGGGTGGATATGTCTTGCAGCGTCCCCGTCAATCGAGCCGGATTATCTTGCGCATCGCGCGTCACCTTGCCCAGCGCGCGGATCCAGCGGATTTCCTTGTCAGAGTGGCGGACGATCCGGTACTCCCGATCAAACGGTTTTCCTGCCTGCAGTACCTGTTCGGTGAAGTAGGCAAGCAATGCAGGCCAGTCGTCGGGGTGTACCAGGCCGCTCCAGCTCTCCAGCGTGCGCTCGAAGTCCCGGGGAATGCCAAGTACCTCATCGCAGATATCGGAGGAAGTCCAGCGCCCCGATGCAATGTCCAGCTCATAGCTTCCCAGTCCGGCGATGTGTTGCGCCTCCAGCAGCAGGTGCTGGCTGCGGTTGAGCTCGTCTTCGCGCAGCTTCAGTTGCTCCAGGGACTTTTCGTAGTTGCCGATCAGGCGGGAAATCAGTGTGAAAAGCAAGAGCGCAGTGACGCCCACAAACAGCCAGCCTTTGAACAAGCCGATCATGGCGACCACTTTGGCGTCGGAGAACATCGAGCCGACCAGCGTGTCGGACAGCAGAATCCACAACGCTGCGAAGATTGTGTAGACAGCTACGATTCGCCAAGCGGACTCCTGCTCCTGGCCGGAGGGTTTTTCAGAGGTTGTAGGCACTCCCATGGTGCGACTCTAAAGCAATCGCACCGGTTTCCGACAGAGCACAAATACCGAGTAGGGTTACTCCATGCCGAGGGCAAACGTATCGGTCAATTGTTCAATCCACTCCTCGACTTCGGCCGGTTCCATGGACAGCGTGCTGGGGACGTAGTCACCACCCTTGAGCCACTCCACGTTGGAATGCATCTGGGCATAGCGCTGGATGGCCTCCTCGGCCACGATGTTCAGCGAGATTAATCGCACCACTTCCAGCGGTGCCTGCGGGTCCAGAAACACGTGGTAGTCGTGGTGCATGCGGATGGCCAGTGCGACGTGCTTGGATAGTCCCCAGGTCCTCACCATCAGCGCGCCAATAAGGGCGTGGTCGGTGTTATGGGCTTCATGTTCCACGGCGGTAAAGGAGCGCTCGCTGTCCTCGTTCGCAATGCGCAGAGTCTGGGTATAGCTTGGGAAGCGCTGCATCAGCAGTGGAATGCCGACGTCGCAGAACAGGCCGAAGGTCTGGGCCAATCCCACATCCACCACACCGGTGGCCTTGGCCATATGGGCCATGGCCTGGGCGCGTCGGGCCGACGTGTCGTAGAAACGGCCCAGGAAATTGCTGTCACCCTTGAGCAGGTTGCGCATGGCCAGGGCTGTCACCAGGTTTTCCAGTTGCTTGAGCCCGATCAGGTTGACGGCCTGTTCCACTGATTCGGCCTTGCGACTCAAGCCATACATGGGGGAATTCACGGTCTTCAGAACGGCGACCGTCAGGCCAACGTCCTGGCCCACGATCTGGGCAATGCGACGCATGTCCGGTTCAGGCCACGCCATCTCTTCCTGCATCTGCTGAACCACCAGCGGGCGCGGTGGAATGGGAATTCCCTTGATGCCACCTGCATGGGCGGCGGAGTTCATTTGTTCTTCTGCGCCAAACACTGTCGCGACTGCAGCCATCGTTCCTCCCAGAACTTGTTCTTTGCTCAGGCGCTATCGTATGCCATTCGTCAAAGGTCTCGCACGCCGTGGAGTAAAGCTTGCTCCTGCATCGTCACACACATCTGGTAGTGCGATCTGTCGGTCACTTCAAAGCCGCTGATCAGTAGCGGCTTGCGCAGCGCGGCATAGGCCGCATCGTGCGCCAGGGTGTGCAGGCCTTTGCGCAAGGCTTGCAGCACTGCCGGCGGAGTTTCCAGCGCAGTGATCAAGGGCAGGCCGGGGTAGGGTTGGGTTTGCTCAAACACGCGCAGCTGCGTGCCAAGTGATGGGTTGCTGCGCTGCCAGTGCGCCCAGCTGACCGGGTCTATGGAGGCCATATCCGCCTGTCCCGTACGCACCGCTTCTATGGAGCGGTAATGCGAGCCGGTATGGAGCGCCTTGTCAAAGAACGGCCTCTGCGTGGTGGTGGTAGCCACCAGTGCGCGCAAGGCGTTGTAGCCGGATTGTGAGATGGTGTCGTTGAAGGCCACGGTGCTGCCGGCAAATTCCGCCAGCGTCTGGCGCACATCGTCTGCGCGGCAAATGAGCTGGCTGCGGCAATAAATGCCCTGCGCGCCCACCGCCTCATAGGCAAACGTGCCCACCAGTTGCACCCGCCCCTTGAGCATGGTGACGAAGGGGTAGCCACAGGCCTGGCTGAGCAACAGGTCACTCTCCAGCCATTGGGCATGAACGTCTTCGGGCCAGCGCAATGCGGCAGGGATGTCATATCCGGCGCATGCAGCATCCGTACGCAACAGTCCGGCCAGCGCCGCCCAGAAGGCCTCTACCGCCTCGCGCGGCGGGAAGTACATGGGCAATGCTGCCTGCATGCTCAGGGCTTGGCTGGCACGCGTTTGGGGGCGGTGCGCTTGGGTGCCGTGGCGGGAGCGGCCAGCACCGGATTGTCAACCGGCTTGAAGGCGAAGTTGCGAATCAGGTAGAGGTAGCCCGGCAGCACAAAGCCGCCGTTGCGCTCCTGGTAGGCGGCGCGGTCCGCCCGGTACAGCGCGGGAATCTTGTACCACTGCACGCCAGGGTAGGCGTGGTGCACCACGTGGAAGTTGTTGTTGAGGTAGAGCAGCCGCCAGGGCAGCGCGGCCTCGTTGATCACGGTGCGGTGTGCGGGCAAGACGCCGGGGCGGTGCTCGTACAACGAACGCAGCATGGCCAGGCCCAGTGCCGGGTAGGCAATGCCAAAGCAGTAGTGCCACACCGGGATGCGGGTGTACTGGTCCAACAGCCACAGCAGCAGCGCCACCAGCGGCAGGTGCAAGCTCCAGACTTTCAGTTCGGTGGTCTCGCCCTTGGCCAGGGACCGTACCAGCCGCGTCCACAGGCTCACGTTGACGATGGCCGGGCCGATGATGAAGCGGCCCAGCACGGTGCGCTGGCTCTTGTACAGCCACAGCGCCACCGGGCCCATGGTGGCGGCCTGCTCGGGGGTGATGTAGTTGCTCTCCGTATCCACACCGGGCTCGGTCAGATGCGCATCGTCATGGTGTTTGAGATGGTCCTTCTTGTAGGTGTCGAACGGATACCACACAGCCAGCGGTGGCAGGCCGATCAGCCGGTTGATGGTTTCGTTGCGCGTGGGGTGGCCGTGGGTGAGTTCGTGCTGAAAGCTCATGTACCACGCCAGCAGCACGATCAGCAGCCCGGTGGACAGCCAGGTGGGAATGCTGCCATAGGTTCCCACCAGTGCCACCCAGGACAACAGAATCACGCCCCACAACAACCAGGTGGGCCATTCGAATTCGCTGGACGGTGTGGGACGGTTCATGGGGGCTCGCTGAGTAGGTGGAATGGGCGCTTGTATCAGTTATCGGCGGTTGGCAGGTTGCGTTTAATCAATGTCGGCAGTCTGGCGGTAGTGGCTCCAGCGCTGCAGTGCGGCGCCGGCGATGATACTGGGCACCACCCAGAGCGCCTCCGGGTTGTTGAGGCCGCCAGAAGCAATTGCCGGGCCTGGGCAATACCCGGACAGGCCCCAGCCGATACCGAACAGGGCCGAGCCGATGACCAGTGGTTTGTCGATCGCACGCGCCAGCGGCAGGTGAAACACGGTGTCCCACAGGGGCGCACGGCGCTTCAGAATGAAATGGAAGACCACGGCGCTCACCACCACAGCGCCGCCCAGCACGAAGAGCAGGCTGGCGTCCCAGCTGCCTGCCACGTCCAGAAAGTTCAGCACCTTGTCGGGGTTGGTCATCTGCGCCAGCGACAGTCCTAGGCCGAACACCACGCCACTGGCCAGTGCCGCCAGATTGCGCAAGGTGGCGCGGCTCATGTGGCCAGCCCCACCAAATGCCGCACCACGAAGGTGGTCACGATGGCCACACCCAGGAAGGTGCCGGTAGCCACCAGTGAACGCACAGACAGACGCGCCAGACCGCAGACGCCGTGGCCACTGGTGCAGCCGTTAGCTTGGGCCGTTCCGTAGCCGGTCAGGAGGCCCGCCACGATGAGCAACGGCACAGGAAAGCCATGGCGCAAAGGCGTAGCTTGGCCCCAGGCGGCATACAGCACTGTGCCCAGCACCAGCCCGGCCAGGAACAGCAGACGCCAGATCTGTGTGCCTGACGGCTTGACCAGCAGACCGGTGATCATGCCGGTCACGCCGGCAATGCGGCCATTGAGCCAGAGCAGCAGGATGGCGGCCGTGCCGATCAGCAGGCCGCCGGCCAGAGCGCTCAGAGGGGTAAAGGAAGTCATGTGGGCTGAGGGTAGTTCGGATGGAAAACCGCCACTATAGGAGATGCGACCCGCTACCAGCGCTTTGGCGCCAGCAGTCAGCCGGCCTCCGCAAATGCCGCCGTCACCACTTCCCTGGTCAGGGTGGGCACGAACAGTTCCACAAAACTGTACGCGTAGCCACGTAGCCAAGCACCCTTGCGCAGACCCAGTCGGGTCACGTTCACGGTGAACAGATGGCCGGCATCCAGAATGCGCAGGGCGCGGTCGCGCTCTTCGTCCAGCGCAATGGAGGCCACGATGCCAATACCCATGCCCAGTTCGACATAGGTCTTGATCACGTCGGCGTCCATGGCGGTCAGCACCACGTCCGGCTGCAGCCCTTCGGCAGAGAAGGCATCGTCAATATGCGAGCGGCCGGTGTAACCCACCTCGTAGGTGATGATGGGATAGCGGATCAACTGCTGCAGTGTGATCGGGCCCTTTTCTTCGAGCAGCGGATGCCCGGGGGGCACGATCACGCTGTGGGTCCAGCGGTAGCAAGGCAGGGTCAGCAATTGGGCGTAGTCGCCCAGCGCTTCCGTAGCCACGCCGATGTCGGCCTCTCCCGAAATCAGCATCGCGGCCACCTGCTTGGGCGAGCCCTGGTGCAGGTGCAAGGTGACCTTGGGGAAGCGATCGCGAAAGTCCTTCACCACCTGCGGCAGGGCATAGCGTGCCTGCGTGTGGGTCGCGGCCACCGTGAGTTGGCCTTCCATCTGCGCCGTGAAGTCCTGGCCGGCGCGCTTGATGTTCTCGGCGTCCAGCAGCAGCCGCTCCACGATGGGCAGAATGGCCACGCCCGGGGGCGTGAGGCCGGTCAGGCGCTTGCCCGCGCGCACGAAGATTTCCACCCCCAGCTCTTCCTCCAGTTCACGGATCTGGCGGCTCACGCCGGGCTGCGACGTGAACAGCATGTGCGCCACTTCGGTCAGGTTGAAATTGCAGCGCACGGCCTCGCGCACGGAGCGCAGTTGTTGAAAGTTCATGTCGCTCCCAGTGCCTGCTCCAGATCGGCCAGCAGGTCGTCAATGTGTTCAATGCCCACCGACAGGCGCACCGCGTCTTCCGGCACGCCGGACTTGGTCAGCTCTTCAGCCGACAGTTGGCGGTGCGTGGTGGAAGCCGGGTGGGTGGCCAGTGACTTGGTGTCGCCGATGTTGACCAGGCGGGTGAAGACCTGCAGCGCATC
Organism: Rhodoferax sp. GW822-FHT02A01; assembly: GCF_038784515.1. Taxonomy (NCBI): domain Bacteria; kingdom Pseudomonadati; phylum Pseudomonadota; class Betaproteobacteria; order Burkholderiales; family Comamonadaceae; genus Rhodoferax; species Rhodoferax sp. GW822-FHT02A01. Next base: position 1,450,645 of record NZ_CP152376.1, on the reverse strand, counting down.
GAGGAAGGCCGCACCGGCTTCACGGCGTTTGCCTTCGGGTGCCTTCACGCCAAAGGTCAGCAGACCGGAAGGTTTGCCACCCAGGTACTTCTGCGCCAGGGCATGGTCCGGGTGCTCGGGCAAACCGGCGTAGTTCACCCAGCTCACCTTGGGATGCTTTTGCAGGAACTGGGCTACCGCGCTGGCATTGCTTGTGATGCGCTCCATGCGCAGCGCCAGGGTCTCGATGCCTTGCAGGATCTGGAAGGCGTTGAACGGCGAAATGGCAGCTCCCATATTGCGCAGCGGCACCACGCGGGCGCGGCCGATGTAGGCGGCAGGGCCCAGGGCTTCGGTGTAGATCACGCCGTGGTAGCTCACGTCGGGTTCGTTCAGGCGCTTGAAGCGTGCCTTGTTTTCAGCCCACGGGAACTTGCCCGAGTCCACGATCGCACCGCCAATGCTGGTGCCGTGGCCGCCCAGGTATTTGGTGAGCGAGTGCACCACGATGTCGGCTCCATGCTCGATGGGGCGCAGCAGGAAGGGGGACGCCACCGTGTTGTCCACGATGAGCGGCACGCCATGGCGGTGCGCAATCTCGGCCACGCGCGCGATGTCGGTCACATTGCCTTGCGGGTTGCCCAGCGATTCCACAAAGATCGCCTTGGTCTTGTCGTCGATCAGCGCTTCGAAACTGTTGGGGTCGCGGTGGTCGGCGAAGCGGGTGGTGATGCCGTACTGCGGCAACGTGTGGGCAAACAGGTTGTAGGTGCCGCCATAGAGCGCCGTGCTGGAGACGATGTTGTCACCGGCCTCGGCGATGGTCTGGATGGCGTAGGTCACCGCGGCCTGGCCAGATGCCAGGGCCAGTGCAGCGATGCCACCCTCCAGCGCCGCCAGACGCTTTTCCAGCACGTCCTGCGTCGGGTTCATGATGCGCGTGTAGATGTTGCCCGGCACCTTCAGGTCGAACAGGTCGGCGCCATGCTGCGCGTTGTCGAATGCATAAGCAGCGGTCTGGTAGATGGGTACGGCCACGGCCTTGGTGGTGGGGTCGGGCGAATAGCCGGCGTGCACCGCCAGGGTTTCAAACTTGTGGGGGGTGGACATGGGGTCTCCGGTTCAGAGCTTGGCGATGGACACTTCGGTGGACTTCACCAGTGCCACGACTTCGGAACCCACGACCAGTTGCAGGTCCTTGACCGAACGGGTGGTGATGACCGAGGTCACGATGCCCCAGGGGGTTTCCACATCGACTTCGGAGACGACATCGCCGTGGATGATCTCGCGCACTTTGCCGCGGAATTGGTTGCGAACGTTGATGGCTTGAATGGACATGGGTTTCTCCTAAAAAGTCAGTTAAAAAATCAATAAATCGTTGCGGGCATATCGCATCAGATGGCCCAACGCAGTCCGTGTGCGGGTGCACCGGGCCAGGTGTCTGGCGTGGTGATCGCTTCCTCTTTGACAGGACGTTGCAGCACGCGGTTGAGAATGCGTTCTTCCAGCGCGGCAAAGCGGGGATCGCCCCGGTGGCGCGGGCGTGGCAGGTCGATGCGCTCATCCAGCGCAATCGCACCGTCCTCGATCAGCACCACGCGGTCGGCCAGTGCAACGGCTTCTTGCACATCGTGGGTGACCAGCAGGGCGGTAAAGCCGTTGCGCTGCCACAGGTCTTCGATGAGGGCATGCATCTCGATGCGGGTCAGCGCGTCCAGTGCGCCCAGAGGCTCGTCCAGCAGCAGCAGGTCCGGCTGGTGCACCAGGGCGCGGGCCAGTGCCACGCGTTGGCGCTGGCCGCCCGACAGGCGCGCCGGCCAGTCCTGCTGGCGCTCGCCCAGGCCTACCTGCTCCAGCACCCGCGCCGCATCGGCGTGGCGGATTGCGGGCAGTCCCAGGGCGACGTTGTCGACCACGCGCTTCCAGGGCAGCAAGCGCGCGTCCTGGAACATGATGCGGGTATTGCTGCGTATGCCTTCGGATGGCTTCTGGTCAATAAGCAGGCGGCCATCGCTGGCGGCTTCCAGACCCGCCACCAGACGCAGCAGCGTGCTCTTGCCACAACCGCTGCGGCCCACGATGGCTACGAACTCGCCGGGGGCAATCTGCAGTTGCGCGTTGTTCAGCACGGTGCGCGCGCCGTAGCGTTTGGTCAGTCCCTTCGCATCCAGTGCGACGCCGCGTTGTTGTGGGTTTGTCATGCGTGCCTCACTGTGCATCTTGGTAACCGGGGTGCCAGCGCAGCCAGCTGCGCTCCAGCGTGCGCGCAAACCAGTCGGCCAGCTTGCCCAGTGCGGCATACAGCAGGATGCCCACCAGCACGATGTCGGTCTGCAGGAACTCGCGCGCATTCATGGTCAGGTAGCCGATGCCGGCCTGTGCCGAGATGGTCTCCGCCACGATCAGGATCACCCACATCAGGCCCAGCGAAAAACGCAGGCCCACCAGAATGCTGGAGAGCGCGCCGGGCAATATCACCTGGGTATAGAGCTGCCAACGGTTGAGGCCATAGCTGCGTGCCATCTCCACCAGGCCGGGGTCCACGCCGCGGATACCGTGGAAGGTGTTGAGGTAGATCGGGAAGAACACCGACACCGCAATCAAAAACAACTTGGCTGATTCGTCAATGCCGAACCACAGGATCACCAGCGGAATCATGGCCAGGGCCGGAATGTTGCGCACCATCTGGATGGTGCTGTCCAGCAGGGTTTCGAAAATCCGTATCGAGCCGGTCAGCAAGCCCAGCAGCAAACCCAGGCCGCCGCCAATGGCCAGGCCCGTGAGCGCACGCGCCGCACTGACTTTGACGTGGGTGAACAGTTCACCGCTGAGAGTCAGCTTCCATGCGGCGGTCGCCACATCCAGAGGCGCTGGCAGCACGCGGCTGGACAGCCAGCCCAGTGCGCTGCTGAGTTGCCAGAGCGCAATCAGTGCCAGCGGAACCAGCCAAGGAATCAGGCGCTGCCATACGGCGCGCAGAAACGGCAGCAGGGCGGAGCCGGGCGCGCGTGCAGAAGGCAGCGCAGCCAGCAGGCCGAAGCCCGGCGCCTGCAAGGTGTCTGCCGAGGCCGAGGCGTCTTGAACAGCGTGTGTCATGTCCTGGGTGCCTCAGCTTTGCGAGACCTTGGGCAGGTACTCGTTGGCCACCACTTCGCCAAATGCCTTGCCGCCGCTGAACTTGTCTTGCAGCTCCAGAGGCAGCAAGGGGAACACCAGTTCGGCAAAGCGGTAGGCCTCTTCCAGATGCGGGTAGCCTGAGAGCACAAAGGTATCCAGTCCCAGTGCCGCGTATTCCTGAATGCGTGCCGCCACGGTTTGTGGGTCACCCACCAGCGCGGTACCTGCGCCACCGCGCACCAGGCCCACACCGGCCCAGAGGTTGGGGCTGATTTCCAGATCGGCGCGGCTGCGCTTGGCGCCGGAGCCATGCAGTGCAGCCATGCGGCGCTGGCCTTCGGAGTCCATGCGGGCAAAGGCTTTTTGCGCCGTGGCCACGGTCTGGTCATCCAGGTGGCTGATCAGCGCATCGGCAGCGGCCCAGGCTTCTGCATCGGTCTCGCGCACGATGACGTGCAGGCGGATACCGAACTGGACCGTGCGGCCATGCTTTGCTGCGCGGGCGCGTACATCGGCCACCTTCTTGGCGACCTCAGCAGGAGGCTCACCCCAGGTGAGATAGGTCTCCACCTGTTCAGCAGCCAGATCGTGCGCGGCTTCTGAAGAGCCGCCGAAGTACACCGGTGGATGCGGTTGCTGTACCGAGGGGTAGAGCAGCTTGGCACCCTTGACGCTGAGGTGCTTGCCTTCGAAGTCATAGGTCTTGCCTTCGTGGCTGCGGGCAATGATCTCGCGCCAGATGCGGATGAACTCTGCGGACTGTTCGTAGCGGGCGGCATGGTCCAGAAACACACCATCACCTTCGAGCTCGGTCTGGTCACCGCCGGTGACCAAGTTGATCAGCAGACGGCCGTTCGACAGGCGGTCGAAGGTGGCGGCCATGCGTGCTGCCAGCGCGGGCTGGTGCAGTCCGGGGCGCACGGCCACCAGGAACTTCAGGCGCTGGGTGACGGGCAGCAGGCTGGATGCCACCACCCACGGGTCTTCGCAGGAGCGGCCGGTGGGGATGAGCACGCCTTCATAGCCCAGGCTGTCTGCGGCTTGAGCCACTTGCTTGAGGTAGTCGTGACTTAGAGCGCGGGCTCCTTCGGAGGTACCGAGGTAGCGGCTGTCGCCGTGGGTGGGGATGAACCAGAAGATTTTCATGATGGTCTGTGGGGCAGTGGGGGTGGGGCGTTTTTGCGGTCAGGGTTTGGTGGAGGCTGCGGCCACGCGTGTGGCGGGGGCGGTCCACACGATGTTGGCAACCTGCACGGGTTTGGGGATGAGGCCGAGCTGCAGAAAGGCATCGGCCACGCGTTGCTGGTCGGCCTTGGTGGATGCGCTCAAGGGGCCTACCGGTGAAGCGGGGCGACGTTGCAGGAACAGGCTGACCACGCCGGCATCCAGTCCGCTGAAGCCAGCAATCAGCTTGATGGCTTCGGGGCGGTGCTCCTGCACAAACCGGTCGGCGCGGGTGAGTTCTTCAAACAGCACTGCGATGGCATCGGCATGCTGGTTGGCAAAGGGCAGCGAGGCCAGGTAGAACGAGTTGTTGTTGGACAGGCCACGCCCGGTTGCCAAGGCGCGTGCCTGGATGCTGAGTTGGGTGGCGGAATAGAACGGGTCCCAGATCGCCCAGGCATCCACGCTCTTGCGCTCGAATGCGGCGCGCGCGTCGGCCGGTGTGAGGTAAATGGGCGTGATGTCGCTCCATTGCAGGCCGGCCTTTTCCACCGCGCGCACCAGCAGGTAGTGGGCACTGGAGCCCTTTTGCACGGCAATCTTCTTGCCTTTGAGTTCGGGCAGGGTGCGCAGCGGCGAGTCGCGCTGCACTAGCACGGCCGAGCTGTCGGGCTTGGGTGGCTCGGCACCCACATAGACCAGCTCCTTGCCTGCAGCCTGCGCGAATACCGGGGGCGAGTCGCCGGTCAGGCCGAACTCCAAGCTGCCGGCGGACAACGCTTCGAGCAGCTGCGGACCAGCCGGAAACTCGATCCAGCTCACCTTGGTGTTGGGGAAGCGCTTCTCCAGCGCGCCCTGTTCCTTAAGGATGACCAGATTGGCAGCAGACTTTTGGTAGCCGATGCGCAGCACGTCCAGCGGCTTGGCAGCCGAGGGCGCCGCCTGCGCAAACGCCGGGTTGACGACGGGGCCGCTCAGACCCCAGGTACCCGCCGTGACGGCCAGCAACTGCAGCAGTCCGCGCCGCTGGGTATGAAAGGGTGAGGTGGTACGCATGGCAGTCTCTCGCAAGGCGTTTCAGCTCAGGTTGACCGGTGCTGCGTGCAGCAGGTTGAGCTTTTTGGGGATGAGCTTGAGCTCGAAGAAGGTGTCGGCCACGGCCTGCTGTTCGGCCAGGATGTCGCTGGTCACGGCCTTGGTGCCGTAGGCGGCGCGGCCCACGTACAGCTCGGTGATGCTCTTGTCCAGACCCAGCACGGTGGCCAGCTCGGCGGCACCGGCGGCCTTGTTGTTGCCGATCCAGGTGTCGATGGCGTTGATCTCCTCGATCGCGATCTTCAGCACGTCGGTGTTCTTGGTGGCGAAGTCACGCGAGGTGAAGTAGTACTGGCGGTTGTTCACTACACCGCTGCCGTCCACCAGCAGGCGCGCCTGCAGCGTCTTCTGGGCCGAGGCCAGGAACGGGTCCCAGATGATCCAGGCGTCCACGGCCCCTTTCTCGAACGCGGCACGCGCATCGGGCGGCGGCAGGAAGATGGGGGTCACGTCGCTGTACTTCAGGCCGTTCTTCTCCAGCAGCTTGACCAGCAGGTACTGCACGTTGGAGCCCTTGTTGAAGACGATGCGTTTGCCCTTGAGATCGGCCACGCTTTGGATGGGCGAGTCCTTGGGCACTAGCACGCCTTCCAGGCGCGGGCGCGGCACGGTGGCTGCGGCATAGACCAGCGGTGCGCCAGCGGCCTGGGCAAATATCGGAGGCGCTTCGCCTACATCGCCGAAGTCGATGGAGCCGACGTTGAGTGCTTCCAGTTGTACCGGGCCGGCGTTGAATTCGGTCCAGGTCACATTCACGCCCAGGGGTGTGAGGCGCTTTTCCAGCGTGCCGCGGCCCCGCAGGATGGACAGCCAGCCCTTCTGGTAACCGATGCGCAAGGTGCGTGACGCGCTTTGTGCCAGGACACTGCCGCCGGCCAACAAGGCAGTGGAGGCAGCGGCACCGGCCAGCAGGTGGCGTCGGGTGATGGACGGATGGGACATGGTTGGATTCCTTGCAAAAGTGAAGACAAAACCTCCCCCGGGGGCCGCATCCTGCGGTCCTCGAAAACGTGGAGAGTGGGGTTTGCGCACTCGGTGCGCGTTGGGTTGTTACACGCTACATCGCACCTGCGAGAAGTGCACCGGTGCAAAGCGGCTGGCGTGCGCCAGGGAAGGAGACAGCGCTTCCGTGACCAGCGTGGTGACAGCCGCATCCAGGCGGTCACTGATGTCAGGGCTCAGGCTATAGGACCCCTCCGGCGAAAGCGTGACCTGCGAGTCCACCGCAAAGATGCCCGATAGGATATGGCGCGCACCCAGCGACTGCAGGACCGGTCGCAAGGCATAGTCCAGCGCCAGCATGTGGTTGGGGCTGCCTCCGGTGGCCAGTGGCAGCACGGTCTTGCCCTTGAAGGCATCCTGCGGCAGCAGGTCCAGGAAGACCTTGAGCACGCCGCTGTAGGCGGCCTTGTACACCGGCGTGGCCACGATCACGACCTGCGCCTGTGCCACCTGACCAATAGCTTTGCTCACCGAGGGGTGGCCAAAGTCCGCTAGCAGCAGCGCCTGGGGCGAGAGGTCGCGCACACGAAGTCGCTCTACCAGCGCACCGCGGGTTGCCAGGCGCTGGCCGGCGGCATCCAGCAGTGCGGCGGTGCGTGAGCGTTCCGACGGGCTTCCGGCAATCAAGAGAACAGACATGACAGACCTTGGTTGATGATGCTAAGAGTTGGTTTCACCGCCGGGCCGTCCCAAGGTGAAATGCGTGGGGCCTTATTTCTTGGTGTAGATCTGGTCAAAGCTGCCACCGTCGGCGAAGTGCTCCTTGTCGGCCTTTTCCCAGCCACCGAAGGCTTCGTCGATGGTGAAGAGTTTGATCTTGGCGAATTGCTTGGCGTACTTGGCCTTGGCCTTTTCCGACACGGCAGGGCGGTAGAAGTTCTTGCCCGCAATGTCCTGGCCTTCTTCGCTGTACAGGTACTTCAGGTATTCCTCGGCAACGGCACGGGTGCCTTTCTTGTCCACGTTCTTGTCCACTACGGCCACTGGCGGCTCGGCCAGGATGCTCAAGGGAGGTGCAACCACGTCAAACTTGGCGCCGAATTCTTTTTCCAGCAGGTAGGCCTCGTTTTCCCAGGCAATCAGCACGTCGCCCTGGCCGCGCTGGCCGAAGGTGATGGTGGAGCCTCGGGCACCGGTGTCCAGCACAGGCACATTGGCGTACAGCTTGGCTACGAACTCTTTGGCCTTGGCGTCACCGCCGTACTTGAGGCGGGCGAACTCCCATGCTGCCAGGTAGTTCCAGCGTGCGCCGCCAGAAGTTTTGGGATTGGGTGTGATGACCTTCACGTCCGGGCGGATCAGGTCGTCCCAGTCCTTGATGCCCTTGGGATTGCCTTCGCGCACCGCAAAGATGATGGTGCTGGTGTAGGGCGATGAGTTGTGGGGCAGGCGCTTTTGCCAGTCCTTGGACAGCCAGCCGCCGTTCTTGACGATGGCATCGACGTCGCCTGCCAAGCCCAAAGTCACCACGTCGGCTTCCAGGCCATCAATGACCGAGCGGGCCTGTTTACCCGAGCCGCCATGGCTTTGCTTGATGGTCACGTCCTGGCCGGTCTTGGCTTTCCAGTACTTGGCAAAGGCCGCGTTGTATTCCACGTACAGCTCGCGCGTGGGGTCGTAGGACACGTTCAGCAGGGTGACGGCCTGCTGGGCCTGGGCTTGCAGCGATGCACCGAGGGACGTGGCAGCCACGGCGACTGCGGCAGCCAGTTTGAGGAAGGGACGGCGGGAAAGGCGGGATTGGGGGTGGCGGTTTGCCATAGTCAACTCCAGGATGTTTGCAACGCAACAGTGCGATGGGTTGCATTCTGGAAGTGGACCGTTAAAACAGGAACAACTTAATTGTCAGTTTCTAATTACAAAAACGTATATGAAGAGGCCTTGCAAGTACTTTTGCGTACTTTGCAGCCCGGCGAACGTCACACCGGAAGTACCGGTTCCGGCAAGGTCTGCAGGTAGTCCAGGAAGTCCTGTGCTGCCTTGAACTGTCCGGCAGCACCGCCCAGGTGGTCGCGCAGCATGTAGATGCGCACATTGCTATGGGCGATGCCCAGGCCGTTTTGGGGCGCTGTCTTGATAACCTGGCGCACCTTTTCCATCACCGGGTCAATCTGTGTGAACGGGGTAAGAATCCAGAAGTCCATGCCCTCGCGGGCAATGAAGTCGGTGCCACGGAACGAGCGTTTGAGGCATTCGGCCACTTCGCTGAGCTTTTGCGCGGCATCGCTGGCACCGAAGGTCAGGTCCCGGATGTCCTGGGGGTCGTACTTGATGTGGACCAGGCCCGGCTGCAACACGTCGGCATGGCGCTTTTCCAGGGCCAGCATCCACTCCAGCATGAGCAAGAATTTGTCGTGCGCCGTCAAATCGTCCAGAACCATCGCGTCCCCCTTTGTTGCTCGGAAGATTATCAGCGCAGAAACCGTCTTTGCGGTGGAGGCGGCGGCAAGGGCGACTGAGGTCCATCCAATTGGCGGGTGTCTTCGGGCTATCTCCGCCTCTATGCCTGGGCCAAGGCTGAACAAAATCAGGGGGTCCCACCGGAGGGCCACGAGCCCGCCCTACCAAGGAAATCACCATGAACATCAGCCAGTTGCTCAGCAGCAGCACGGCAAGCCTGGCATCCAGCAGCCAGTCCACCACGCAGGCCAGCAGCGCGCTCAGCCCGGTTTTGGCGGGCATCACCAAATCCAGCACCGCCTTGCAGGCCAAGCTGGATGCCGCCACCACAAGCCTGTCCACGCTGGGCCAGTTCAAATCCGCCGTTTCCCTGGTGCAAACCGCCGCGCAGGGACTCAGCGGGTTCCAGACCTCTTCCACCAGTGACGACGTGAAAGCGGGCATCACCAGCTTCATCACCAAATTCAATGCGATGGTGGCGTCGGCGCAAACGGCTGCGGCACAGACCAGCGGCACAGACAAGATCAGCTCCACCATGAGCCGCGCGTTGTCTGCCGATCTCAGCAAGATCAGCGACCTGCGCAACATGGGCTTTACCAAAGCCAGTGACGGCACGCTGAAACTGGATGCCACCAAGTTTGCGGCGGCCTACAAGGCTTCGCCCAGCACCGTGCAGACGGCTTTGTCCAAGCTCGGCAAGCTGGTGGACAAGGCGGCCGGCAAGGAGCTGGCCAGCGATGGAAGGATTGCCTCCTCAGTCAGCGCGCTCACCAGCAAGTCCACCTTGCTGCAAACCCAACGCACCGCCTTGCTCAAGGCGGTGCAGCAGTTCAGCGCCTCGCAGTCGTCAACCACTTCCAACGCCTTGAGCGCCTACACGTCCAACGCCTGAATCCAGCTCGTCTGCGCCGGGCGCCCCGGCAAGTTCAACTGGGCGGTGGCAGCGGGTGACTGCGCAATCAGTTTGCCGGCTCGAAACACCTTGAGGCGCGTGGCGCGCAGGCGTATGGCCTCCACCGGGTCGCGCGCCTGCAGCAGCACCAGGTCTGCGTTACAGCCCGCTGCCAGTCCGTAGCCCTGCAAGCCCAGTACGCAGGCCGCATTGCGGGTGACCGCGTCAAAGCACTGGCGCATCGCGTCCTGGCTGGTCATCTGGCCCACGTGCAGCCCCATGTGCGCCACTTCCAGCATGTCGCCGCTGCCCAGCGAATACCAGGGGTCCATCACGCAGTCATGGCCAAAGGCCACGTTGATGCCAGCGGCCATCAATTCCGGCACGCGGGTCATGCCGCGGCGCTTGGGGTAGCTGTCGTGGCGGCCCTGCAGCGTAATGTTGATGAGTGGGTTGGCCACCACATGCAGCCCGGCCTCGGCCATCAGCGGAATGAGCTTGCTGACGTAATAGTTGTCCATGCTGTGCATGGAAGTCAGGTGCGAACCGGTGACGCGGCCCTGCAGCCCCAGCCGTTGCGCTTCGAACGCCAGCGTCTCCACATGGCGCGAGTGCGGGTCATCCGACTCGTCGCAGTGCATGTCCACCATCAGCCCGCGCTCGGCGGCCAGCTCGCACAGCAGCTTCACGCTTAGGGCACCATCGGCCATGGTGCGCTCAAAGTGGGGAATGCCGCCCACCACGTCCACGCCCTTGTCGAGCGCACGTTTGAGGTTGTCCATATGCTGCTGTGCACCCTGCGGTCCGCGCAGAACGCCATCTTGCGGAAAGGCGACCAGCTGCAGGTCGATATAGGGCGCCACCCGCTTCTTGACCTCCAGCAGCGCATCCACCGCCAGCAGACGCGGGTCGCACACGTCCACATGGGTGCGTATCGCCAGCAAACCCTTGGCCGCGGCCCAGTCGCAGTAGGCCAGTGCACGCTCCACCAGGGCTTCCTGTGTGAGCAGGGGCTTGAGCTCGCCCCACAGCGCAATGCCTTCGAGCAGCGTGCCGCTCTGGTTCACCCGCGGCAGGCCGTACGACAGCGTGGCATCCATGTGGAAGTGCGCGTCCACAAACGGGCTGGACAACAGCATGCCGCCCGCGTCCACGGTTTCGTGCGCGGGGGCTTGCAGCCCTTGTGTGACTTCGACAATCTTGCCGCCCTGCACGGCAACAGACATGGCCTTGCGGCCGTCGGCCAGTGCGGCGTTGTGGATCAGCAGGTCCAGCATGCGTCAGGCGTGCTCAGGTTCCTGCCCGCTCCAGCATGGCATGCAGCAGCACATTGCAGCCTGCGGTGATGTGCTCGGGTTTGGCATCCTCGATCTCGTTGTGGCTGATGCCGTCCTTGCAGGGGATGAAGATCATGCCGCTGGGAGCCAGCTTGGCCATGTAGACCGCGTCGTGGCCGGCGCCGGAGACTGCGGGCATGTTGGAATAGCCCAGCTTCTTGGCAGCACGGCCCACGGCGTCCACGCAGTCGGCGTGGAAGATCTGCGCGGGGTAGCTGGAGACCAGTTCAATCTTGATGTCCACGCCATGCTCCTGTGCCACCTTGGCGGCGAAGGCTTTCACTTCGTCGGCCATCTGGTCCACCAGGGCGTCGGTGCTGTTGCGCAGGTCAATGCTGAACTTCACGTGGCCGGGAATCACGTTGCGGCTGTTGGGGAACACCTGCACCATGCCCACGGTGCCACGTCCGTGCGGCGGGTGGCGGTGGGCGGCGGCCACCACGTCCTGCATGATGCGGGTGGCGGCCAGCAGCGAGTCCTTGCGCAGGGCCATGGGGGTCGGGCCGGCGTGGGCTTCCATGCCGGTGACGGTGCAGTCAAACCAGCGAATGCCCAGCACGCCGCTGACCACGCCGATCGTGACGTCGTTGTCTTCCAGCACCGGGCCCTGTTCGATATGGGTTTCGAAGTAGGCACCAATGGGGTGGTCGCCCGGCTCTTGGTCGCCGATGTAGCCGATGCGTTCCAGCTCGCCCTTGACCGACTTGCCCTCGGTATCGGTAGCAGCGTAGGCGTGCTCCAGCGTGAAGGCCTTGGCGAACACGCCTGAGCCCATCATCACTGGCACGAAGCGCGAGCCTTCCTCATTGGTCCAGAACGCCACTTCAATGGGCGCTTCGGTTTCGATGCCGTGGTCGTTGAGGGTGCGCACCACTTCCAGGCCGGCGAGTACACCGTAGTTGCCATCGAACTTGCCGCCGGTGGGCTGGGTGTCGATGTGGCTGCCGGTCATGATGGGCGGCAAGCTGTTGTTGCGGCCCGGGCGGCGCATGAAGCCGTTGCCGATCTTGTCGATGGTGACGGTCATACCGGCTTCACGGGCCCAGCCGGTCACCAGGTCACGGCCTTGCTTGTCTAGGTCGGTGAGGGTGAGGCGGCAGACGCCACCCTTGGGCGTGGCGCCAATCTTGGCCAGCTCCATGAGCGAGGCCCACAGGCGCTCGCCGTTGACGCGCAGGGCAGAAATATCGGTTGCGGTTGCAGTGGTCATGGTGAATTCCTCAGCGTTGGACGGCGGTGGGCTTCAGGGCTTCCGCACGCAATTTCGATGCCTCAAAGTTCGCACTGAAAGCGGGACGCTTGATGTAGCGCCCCTTGCCGCGCACGGCGCGCAGGTCGCCTTGCACGTAGACCAGCTCACCCTGGCTGATGGTGTGGCTGGGTATGCCACGCACGGTACGGCCTTCGAAGATGTTGAAGTCGCCCTTGCTATGCTGGGTCTTGGCCGACAGCGTCTTGGTACCGGCCGGGTCCCAGACCACCAGGTCGGCATCGGCGCCCACCGACAGGCTGCCCTTTTGCGGGTAGATGTTGAACAGCTTGGCGGTGTTGGCCGAGGTAATGGCGACGAACTCGCTGGGCGTGAGGCGCCCGGTGTTCACGCCGGCATCCCAGATCACGGCCAGACGCTCTTCCACGCCGCCGGTGCCGTTGGGAATCTTGGAGAAGTCATCCTTGCCTGCAGCCTTCTGCGCGGCGCAGAAGGTGCAGTGGTCGGTGGCGGTGGTGTGCAGGTTGCCGCTTTGCAGACCGCGCCAGAGGAACTCCTGGTGGCCTACGGGGCGGAAGGGCGGGCTCATCACGTGGGCTGCGGCAGTGGCGAAATCGGGGTTGCGGTACACGCTGTCGTCCAGCACCAGGTGGCCGGCCAGCACTTCACCATACACGCGCTGTCCGCGGGCGCGGGCGCGGGCAATGGCTTCTGCCGCTTCGATGCAGGAGACGTGCACCACATAGATAGGCACGTTCAGCACGTCGGCAATAGCGATGGCGCGGTTGGCCGCTTCGCCTTCGACCATGGGCGGGCGCGAGAGCGGATGGCCTTCGGGGCCGGTGATACCCATCTCGGCCACTTGCTTTTGCAGCAGGTAGACCAGCTCGCCGTTCTCGGCATGCACCGTGGGCATGGCGCCCAGTTCCAGTGCGCGCTTGAAGCTGTTCACCAGCGTTTCGTCGTCGCACATGATGGCGTTCTTGTAGGCCATGAAGTGCTTGAAGCTGTTGACGCCTTCCTGCTGCACCAGAGTGCCCATGTCGCGCTTGACGGTCTCGTCCCACCAGGTGATGGCGACGTGGAAGCTGTAGTCGCTGGCGGACTTTTCGGCCCATTCGCGCCAAGTCTTGTAGGCCTCCATGATGGGTTGCTTGGGGTTGGGGATGACGAAGTCGATGATGGTGGTGTTGCCACCCGCCAGACCGGCTGCCGTGCCGGTGTAGAAATCATCCATCGTCGTCGTACCCATGAAGGGCAGCTGCATATGGGTGTGCGGGTCTATGCCGCCGGGCATCACATACTGGCCACCGGCGTCTACCACCGTTGCGCCAGCGGGGGCGCTCAGGCCTTCGCCCACCGCAACGATTTTCCCGTCCTGGGTGAGCACATCGGCAACAAAGGCACGGTCTGCATTGACAACGGTGCCACCACGAATCAAAAGGCTGGTCATGGAGAGTTCCTCAAGAAATTAGCAGATTAAGAATAGGGCAGATCGCGGTCCTTGTCACCGAAAAACTGCCCCTCGGATTCAGGCCGCCGTGCGCATGGGGTTGTTGGGGTGCGTGGTCCAGTCGGCGTGCTGTGCCTGCACCGGCTTTTGCGTGCGCAGGTCCACCTCGCCGGGTGCCAGATCGCGCATGGTGATGCACTCGGGCACCGGGCAGACGTTGACGCACAGGTTGCAGCCCACGCACTCGTCTTCCTTGACTTCGAAATGGCGCTTGCCATCTTTCTCAAACGTGATGGCCTGGTGCGAGGTGTCTTCGCAGGCGATGTGGCAGCGTCCGCACTGAATGCAGCTGTCCTGGTTGATGACCGCCTTGCTGATGTGGTTGAGGTTGAGGTAGCGCCAGTCGGACACGGTGGGCACGGCCTTGCCCACGATCTGGTCCACGCTGGTAAAGCCCATTTCGTCCATGTAGTTGGACAGGCCGTCCGTCATTTCCTGCACGATCTTGAAGCCATACACCATGGCGGCCGTGCACACCTGCACCGTGCCCGAACCCAGGGCGATGTAGTCCAGCGCGTCGCGCCAGGTGCCGATGCCGCCTATGCCGCTGATGGGCAGGCCCGCGGTCTGCGGGTCGCGCGCAATCTCGGCCACCATGTTCAGCGCAATCGGCTTGACGGCCGGGCCGCAGTAGCCGCCGTGCGAACCCTTGCCGCCGGTGGAGGGGCTCATGGTCAGGGTGCGTGGGTCCACGCCCATGATGGAGTTGATGGTGTTGATGAGCGACACCGCATCGGCGCCACCCTTCTTTGCGGCGCGGGCCGGGTAGCGGACGTCAGTGATGTTGGGGGTGAGCTTCACGATGACGGGCAGCTTGCTGTATTGCTTGCACCAGGCGGTGACCATCTCGATGTATTCGGGCACCTGGCCCACGGCCGCGCCCATGCCGCGTTCACTCATGCCGTGCGGGCAGCCGAAGTTGAGCTCGATGGCATCCGCGCCGGTGTCTTCCACGCGCGGCAGAATGGCTTTCCACGACTTTTCTTCGCAGGGCACCATCAGCGAGACGATCATGGCGCGGTCCGACCACAGGCGCTTGACCTCGGTGATTTCGCGCAGGTTGATCTCCAGGTCGCGGTCGGTGATCAGCTCGATGTTGTTGAAACCCATCAGGCGGCGGTCGTTGCTCAGCAGCGCACCGTAGCGGGGGCCGTTGACGTTGACGACCGGTGGGCCAGCTTCGCCCAGGGTCTTCCAGACGACGCCGCCCCAGCCGGCTTCGAAGGCGCGGTTGACGTTGTAGGCCTTGTCAGTGGGGGGAGCGGAGGCAAGCCAGAAGGGGTTGGGGCTCTTGACGCCGACGAACGTGGTTTGCAGATTGGCCATGGTGTTACTTCCAATACGGTATGCGTTGAATTCGGGTGGTGCGCTGAATTACTTGCCAGCGCTCAGGTGTGCATGAATGGCCTTGGCCGAGCGCTTGCCGTGTTCCACGGCCTCCACGGTCAGGTCCAGTCCGCCAGCACGGCAGTCGCCACCGGCCCAGACGCCGGGCAGGTTGGTCTTGCCGTCGTCGTCAGTGGCAATGCGTCCGCTTTGCAGTGTCAGCCCGGCTTCACCCAGTACCGCATTGCCCAGTGTCTGGCCAATGGCCTTGAGCACCGTGTCGGCTTCCCAGGAGATCTCGCGTCCGGTGGGTACCAGCTTGCCATCCACCAGGCTTTGCTCGGCAAAGCGCACTGCGCTGGCGTGGCCATTGCTGCCCACGATTTCCACGGGTGCAAGCCACTGGTGCAGCACCACGCCGTTGGTCTGGGCCCATTCCTGTTCGTCCTTGGAGGCGGACATCTGTTCCGGTCCGCGGCGGTACACCATGTGCACCACCTTGGCGCCCAGCAGCTTGCTTTGCACCGCGGCATCCACAGCCGTCATGCCACCACCGATGACGATCACGCGGCGGCCCACAGGCAGCGTGGAGAGGTCTTCGCATTGGCGCAGCGTGGCAATGAAGTCCACCGCGTCCTGCACGCCGTTCAGGTCTTCACCGGGAACGCCGAGCGACGCGGTACTGGACAAGCCCATGCCCAGGAAAACCGCGTCATAGTCCAGGCGCAGCGTTTCCAGCTGGGCGGCGGTTTCCAGCTTCCAACTGTTGACGATCTTGATGCCACCAATGCCCAGCAGCCATTGCACTTCGGCCTGGGCAAAGTTGTCGGGCGTCTTGTAGCTGGCCAGACCGTATTCATTCAGACCGCCGGCCTTGGGGCGGGCGTCATAGACCACCACGCTGTGGCCCAGACGCGCCAGGGTGTGGGCACAGGCCAGGCCGGCAGGGCCGGCGCCGACCACGGCTACCTTCTTGCCGGTGGATTCTGCGCGGGTAAATATCTGGGGCTGCTTGCTTTCCATCAAGGCATCCACGGCAAAGCGCTGCAGGCGACCGATGGAGACGGGGCGGTCTTCCTGGGTGTTGCGCACGCAGACGGCCTCGCAAAGGTTCTCGGTGGGACAGACCCGTGCGCACATGCCGCCCAAGGGGTTGCTGTCCAGAATGGTGCGTGCTGCACCACGCAGGTTGCCCTCGCCAATGCGGCGGATAAAGGACGGCACGTCGATGCTGGTGGGGCAGGCCGTGGCGCAAGGCGCGTCATAGCAGTACAGGCAGCGCTCGGCTTCCAGCAAGGCCTGCGAGGGCGTGAGCCGGGGTGTTGCATCGGCAAAGCGCCGTGCGTATTCATCGGCGGGCAGTCGGCCAGCCTGGATGTCGGGGGATGTGGGGTTGGTGGAAACAGGGCTCACGCGACTCGCTCCTTTTGGTGCAAAACTTAAAAAACTGACCATTTGGTCAAGTAATTGAGCGAATACTAGCAATGCACGTGCCAGCCTGTAAGTAGGGGCTTACCCGATGTCAGTGGAAGGATGCCGGGTGACTCTCCTACGGTTGGCCCACAGGAAACAGCACTGCAACAAAAAGAGGGCCAAGCCCTTTCGACCGCCAAGTCGACAAGAGATTGGCCCTGCGTGGAGGGTGCCGTGCAAACGAAAGTCTCACGGCCCGACTATGGCTACAAGTGGGTGTTGCGTACAAGCTGAAGATCCAGCTTGGGTTCGTCCTCCACGGAAATACCCGCCCTTTCAATAGGTTCAGTGCGGCGTTTGACGAAGACGTCCCAAACAAATCCTTTGGCGTCTATCCCGCGAACCCATTTGGTAGGACGCTCTCCTGGAGTAAGCAATAGGGTGCTGTGCCCATCTGGCCAGACGAGGCTCCAGGAGCGGTCTGTGCCATACCGAAGACGCAGATCACCCACCACCTGGCTGCCGGACCGCGCACCCAGTATTTCCCGAAAGTAAGGGGGTGAATCAACAGCGCTCCTCAACTCCCGGGTAACCGTTGGACCAGATGGATGGCGATCCTGGCGTGTGCACTCCCACAGGCGTCCATCGATCTGCGTACACTGAAAGTTCTGCGCCATGGCGAGCCCTTGCAGTGAAGCCATCCTTAGCGGCAGCAGGAGCAATCTCATCGCTGTTGCATCAGACGAAGGAGTTGGAGACGCGCTGCAGGAGGCGGCGCTTCAACAACGGCTTCTTGACGATCCGCCGAGACGGGGTTCAAGGCGGGCTTGGATTGGCTCAGGATCGATCTGCCTGCGTTTCCAGCATATTGGCGTGCAAACGGGAAGACCAGATTTGCCCAGTCGTTGTAGTCACTCAGGACGCTCTTATGGCCGTCTCCATTGATATCCACGCTGAGAAGCGCAGAGGTGATGCTTGCATTGCGGTCCCAATCTGCGTAGGCACCGCTCTTGGCTCCACGTCCCATGTTCTGGGCTTCTGACAAGCTGGATTCGTCCAAAGCACTGCCTGTGCCGTCGGAATAGCTGATGACGAAGTTCACCTTATCACCGCAGGGAGAGCCAATCAGGCTGCATTCAATGGTGTAGTCGTTGTTTGCGTACATTAGCCAGCGTTGATAGGCCGTTGCGGAAGCCGGATCCGGATCAAGACCATCCAACTGGTACATGTAGTTCATGATGCTCCAATAGTTGGGCTTGTAGTTGGTGTTTTCAAACCCGCCATGTCGGAGCCCCAGGTTGTGACCCAGTTCATGCATGATGGTCGATGCCTGCATGTTGATCAGCTTGTTCAGGCTCTGACCGGCGTTGGCGCTGAAACCCCAAGATCCCATGGTGACCAAAAAGTCGTTCCCCGGCAGTTCGGCTACGCCAGAAGAGCCTGCAGAACCGTCTGCCTTTTGGGAGTTGCCCAGAAGCAGGTAGTGAAAGATGGCTCTGCGACGCAGGTCCATGTAAGTGTCTTTCCAGTCGTAGATGCTGCGCATGTTGCTTTGGTTGGCCGTACAGGTTACCTGGTCCAGCGTGACGCAAGGTTCGTATGCAACGGTGCCATTGGGTTGGCCCAGGTTGAAATCGGCCACTGAAAACGTGGAGCTGAACAGATTTCCGGCATCAAAAAATACGTCAATTCCATGGGCTGCGAAGCTATCCACCACCTTTTGCAGAGACTCCTTCCTGGGTTTCACGCCAGGATCGCTGCTCTGCATGCTGTCCACTTCGATGAATATCGCCTTTCTTCCCTGACGCGCGCCCATCGCATACAAGTCCAGGCCAGCAAAGGTGCCACCCGAAATCTTGGCCGTGTTGGGGATGCCGTCGCCGTCTGCATCTATTGCGGAGGCCGGCACATCGTTCATTCCACCGGGCGTTGCCCAGTTGACGCTGGTCCAGTCTGCGGCTGAATGGGTATTGGTGTCGATGATCCGGGGATAGAGTCGCACAATGGCCTTGCCATAGTCCGTGGCGCTGGAGGGCATCGCAGAAACAGATTGGCCGGTCCACTTTGAGGTTGTCACAGGGGTCTGCGTAACGGAGCCGAAGCGGATAAAGTCTGCCGTAGCGCCTGAGTTGAGAAGTTCAATGAACCCATTGGCGTTCCAGAACGGAACCCGGTTGCCAGAGCGCAACCGAATATTCTGGTTATTGCGTTGCGTGAGGTTCTCCGCGTTTCCAGAGATCACCACATAACCGTCGGAAGGAATTGTGATGCTGGGGAGTGCAAAGGTGGAAATCGTGGCAGGGCCTCCAACGGTCGCATCGATGCTGTAAGTCTTTACTGCATAGCTGCTCAGGTTGATCGCCGAAGTAGTGGGGTTGTAGATTTCGAACCAGCAGCCCACGTCATAGTAGTAGCAGCTGGAAACCTCGGAGATGACCAGTTCATTCTGGCCAGGGAGCACTGCGACTTGCGCCTCACCACTGGTAACGCTGCCAGCGCTATTGGTGACTTTCACGGAATATTTGTCACCATTGTTGCCCAAGGACATTACGGCTGAATATGCAGACTGGTTTGCGCCTTGGATGGCCGCACCATTCCTCAACCACTGGTAGCTCAGGGATGGCATCCCGTTTGCGGTGACGGTAAAGCTTGCAGCTTGCCCCACAAGAACCGTCTTTGGCGTGGGTGCCGTCACGATGCTGGGTGCGGCCGCTTGTACATTCAACGTCGCGGTTGCACTGGTAGTAGTGCCGCCTGTGCTTGTCACTGCGACGGATAGGGTGCTGCCATTGTCGGCAAGCGCGGCGTTTGTCCAGTTGTAGGTATCCGAAGTGGCACCCGGTATGTTGACGTTATTTTTCTTCCATTGGTAGGTAACTGCATCCTTGGAAGAGGCGGTGACGCTGAAAGTGGCGGTTTGGGATTCGTAGACGGAGGCAGATATCGGTTGCTTTGTGATGACCGGGGCCGCAACGGAACTCTCAGTGGTAGTGGTGGAGCCTCCCCCACCGCCGCCTCCGCAGCCCGTTATAAAAACGATAGCAAATGCGGTTGCTATCAGCCGTAACTGGTTTTTCATTTTGATTCTCACTATTTGATCATTTGCTTGTGTAGTAGGAAGTTGCACAGATCCCGTGAGGGGAGCAAGCGTCTGGTGGTGCATGTTGTGAAACAGGCGGCCAGATGCTAGGGAGAAGCAAGGAATGAAGACGGATGAAATGTTCGTGTGCGGGCATTGTTCCCCTTCGGACTTGGTTGAGGCCGCTTCATGTGACAGGTGGCGCTAACATCCCCGCCATGAACCTGGACAACAACCCACCCAAGCGCGCGCGCCGTCGCAGCGGAGCTGTCACGCTCCAGGACGTGGCGCAACTGGCCGGTGTGGCGCCCATCACCGTTTCGCGCGCCCTGAATACGCCTGCGCAGGTGTCTTCTGATCTGCTGCGCAAGGTGCAGGACGCAGTGCAGCGCACGGGTTATGTTCCCAACCGCATGGCAGGCGGATTGGCCTCGCAGCGCAGCCGCCTGATAGCTGCGGTGGTGCCCAGCACGGTGATGTCGGTGTTCATGGAAACCATAGAAGCGCTCAACACCGCGCTCATGGATGCGGGCTACCAACTCATGCTGGGGCAGTCCAATTACGCGCCTGAGCGCGAGACCCGTCTGCTGGAAGAGGTGATCGCGCGCCGTCCGGATGGCATCTTCTTGATTGGTCTTCTGCCTTCCGGCGCGAGCCGCACGCGCTTGCTGGCGTCTGGCATTCCCGTGGTGGAGACCTGGGACCTGGGCACTTCGCCGATGGACATGCTGGTGGGTTTCTCCCACGCCGATATCGGGCGTGCGGCTGCGGATTTCCTGATCGGCAAAGGCCGCACGCGCTTGACCATGGTCATGGCCGACGACGCGCGCGCGCAGCGCCGATTTGAAGCCTTTGCAGCCACCGTGGCACAAGCGGGACTGCCGACTGTGCAGGTCATTAATGTGGGTTCCGCGCGCGACGTGCACACTGGCCGTCAGGCGTTGACGCAGCTGCTGGCGCAGGCGCCGGATGTGGATGCGGTGTTCTGCAGCTCCGACCTGCTGGCGCTGGGCGTGCTGACGGAGGCGCGTGTACGCAGCGTTGCTGTGCCAGAGCGGCTGGCCATTCTGGGTTTTGGGGATGTTCCGCTGGTGGCCGATCTGGTGCCGGCGTTGAGCACGGTGCGTATCAATGGTGCGGAAATTGGCCGCCTGTCCGCAGAGATGCTGATTGCCCGTGCCGAAGGGCGCAACGTGGACCAGCCCGTGGTGGACGTGGGTTTTTCCATTGTGGAGCGCGACAGCACCTGAGTGGGCCGAGTAGGGCTGTGGACAAACAGGCTTGACGTCCAGAATTGGTAGCGCTACCATTCGCACTAATTTAATTTGGTAGCGCTACCAATTCCTTCCATTTCTGCCATAGCCCTCACCCATGACCGCACCCACCATTGCCACGTTACGCGTCATTCCCGTCGCCGGACATGACAGCATGCTCATGAATCTCTCTGGAGCGCATGCGCCCTTCTTCACCCGCAATCTGCTGATCCTGACCGACAACGCGGGTCATACCGGCGTTGGTGAAGTGCCTGGAGGGGAGAAAATCCGGGCTACCTTGGCGGAAGCCAGCAAACTGGTGGTGGGCCAATCGGTTGCCCAGGTGCAGGCCGTGCTCAACGCGGTGCGGGCCCAGTTTGCAGATCGCGACGCAGGCGGCCGCGGCCTGCAGACCTTTGACCTGCGCACCACCATCCATGTGCTCACTGCCATCGAATCGGCCATGCTGGACCTGATGGGCCAGCACCTGGATTTGCCTGTGGCCGCCCTGTTGGGCGAAGGTCAGCAGCGCGACTCCGTAGAGATGCTGGGCTACCTGTTCTATGTGGGCGATCGCCGACGCACCGATCTGCCATATCGCGATGAAACGGCGTCTGCAGACCCCTGGTTCCGCCTGCGCAACGACACGGCACTGGACGCCGAGTCCATCGTGCGCCAGGCCGAGGCGGCCCATCAAAAATACGGCTTCAACGACTTCAAGCTCAAAGGCGGTGTGCTGGCCGGTGAGGCCGAAGTGGAGGCCGTCACGGCACTGCACGCGCGCTTTCCCAAGGCGCGCGTCACGCTGGACCCCAACGGCGGCTGGCTGCTGAAAGACGCTGTGCGCCTGATGCGCGATACCCGTGGCATCGTGGCCTATGCCGAGGACCCTTGCGGTGCGGAAGACGGTTTCAGCGGACGTGAGGTCATGGCCGAATTCCGCCGTGCCACGGGCTTGCCTACGGCCACCAACATGATTGCCACCGACTGGCGCCAGATGGTGCACGCGCTGTCACTGCAAAGCGTGGACATTCCCCTGGCGGACCCGCACTTTTGGACCATGGCCGGCTCAGTGCGCGTGGCCCAGACCTGCCGCGATTGGGGGCTGACTTGGGGGTCGCACTCCAACAACCATTTCGACGTGTCCCTGGCCATGTTCACCCATGTGGCAGCGGCAGCTCCGGGCAAGGTGACCGCCATCGACACGCACTGGATCTGGCAGGACGGACAAGGGCTCACCAAGGAGCCGTTGCAGATCGTGGGCGGTCATGTGCAGGTGCCACGCAAACCGGGCCTGGGTGTGGAACTCGACATGGACAAGGTGGAAGCTGCTCACCGCCTCTACCTGCAGCATGGCTTGGGCGCGCGGGATGATGCCATCGCCATGCAATACCTGATTCCGGGTTGGAAGTTCGACCCCAAGCGTCCCTGCTTGGTGCGATAACTCAGCAGCAGCAGCAGCAGCAGCTTGGCGCTAGCGCTGGGTTGCAGCCACGCCGGCGTCCAATGCCTGCCGTACCCAGGCGATGAAATTCAACACTGCTTGGGAGCGCTGGGCACCCATGGGCAACACCAGAAAGTAGCCCCGCTCGCTGGGCAGAGGCGTGGGGTGGGCCAGCGCCAGCTCACCCCGCGCCAGTTCCGCCTCCACCAGCAGGTGCGGCACGAGGGCCACACCCAAGCCCTGTGCCGCCGCTGCACTGGTCATGGAAAACAGCTCATAGCGTGGACCCGCCAATGCATTGGGTGCGTCCACACCCAGGGCCTGGAACCAGTTACGCCAGGCGTCGGGGCGGGTGGACTGCTGCAACAGCGGCATCTGGGTGAGGGCCTCGGGCTTGAGCTTGCGGCGCGCACCCAGTACGCGCGGGTTGCAGACGGCTACCACCTTCTCGTCGAGCAGCTTGGTGAACTCAGTACCGGCCCAGCGGTTCATCTGGTCCAGCGTGCCGGCAAATATGGCGGCATCGCATGTGCCGTCGGAGAACATGAACGGTCGTGTGCAGGTGTCCATGTGCACCGTGGTGCCCGGAAAGAGACGGCTGAATTCGCCGAGGCGCGGAATCAGCCACTTCACGGCAAATGTCGGCATGCAGGCCAGGTGCAGGTCACCACCTGGCGCCGAAGTGCCCATGACGTCCAGCGTGTCCTGCTCCAGCGCATCCAGGCGCTGTGCCACGCGGGCCGCGTACTCCGATCCCGCAGCGGTGGGCTCCATGCCATGGCGCGTGCGTCGGAACAAGGCAACTCCCAGGTATTCCTCCAGGGCAATGATCTGCCGCGAAATGGCACTTTGGGTGAGCGACAGCTCAACTGCCGCGCGGGTCAGGCTGCGGTGGCGCACTGCCGCCTCAAAACAGAGGAGCGTGGTGGAAGAGGGCAGCTTGCGGCGCATGGGAGGTGATGGCGTGAAGGGGTAATCCAGATATGCGCTTTAATCATATCTGAGCAAGAAAGCATCGATTGCCTCCCAAGGCGCCCACGCCTAACATGGCGCCTATTCCATCCCGCTGTTTGCGGGCAATTGCAATCCCCCTACGGAGACAACCATGGCCACTGCATTCAACTGGCAAGACCCCTTTCTGCTCGACACCCAGTTGAGCGACGACGAGCGCATGGTGCGCGATGCCGCAGCGGCTTACAGCCAGGACAAGCTGCTGCCCCGCGTCACACAGGCGTTTCGCGAAGGCAGTACCGATCCTTCCATCTTCCGCGAGATGGGTGAACTCGGCCTGCTGGGCCCGACCATTCCAGAGGCCTATGGCGGCCCCGGCCTGAACTATGTGGCCTACGGCCTGATTGCCCGCGAGGTGGAGCGCGTGGACAGCGGCTACCGCTCCATGATGAGCGTGCAAAGCTCGTTGGTGATGGTGCCCATCTTTGAATTCGGTACCGAAGCGCAACGTCAGAAGTACCTGCCCAAGCTGGCCACCGGTGAGTGGATTGGCTGCTTTGGCCTGACTGAGCCCGACCACGGTTCTGACCCCGGCAGCATGGCGACTCGCGCACACAAAGTGCCCGGCGGCTACAAACTCAGCGGCTCCAAGATGTGGATCTCCAACAGTCCGATCGCTGACGTGTTCGTGGTCTGGGCCAAGGAAGTCTCCGAAGGCGGCCAAGTTGGCCCCATCCGCGGCTTTGTGTTGGAAAAGGGCATGGCCGGTCTGAGTGCCCCCGCCATCCACGGCAAGGTGGGCCTGCGCGCCAGCATCACCGGCGAAATCGTGATGGACGGCGTGTTCTGCCCCGAAGAGAGCGCCTTTCCGGAAGTGCGTGGCCTCAAGGGCCCGTTCACCTGCCTCAACAGCGCCCGCTACGGCATCGCCTGGGGCGCCTTGGGCGCGGCAGAAGACTGCTGGCTGCGTGCACGCCAGTACACCATGGACCGCAAACAGTTCGGCCGCCCCTTGGCCGCCAACCAGTTGATCCAGAAGAAGCTGGCCGACATGCAGACCGAGATCGCACTCGGACTGCAAGGCTGTCTGCGTCTGGGGCGCATGAAGGACGAGGGCATCGCATCGGTAGAAATCACGTCCATCCTCAAGCGCAACAGCTGCGGCAAGTCGCTGGATATTGCCCGACTGGCGCGCGACATGATGGGCGGCAACGGCATCAGTGACGAGTTCGGTGTGGCGCGGCATCTGGTGAACCTGGAGGTGGTGAACACCTACGAGGGCACACATGACATCCATGCGCTGATTCTGGGGCGGGCACAGACGGGGATTGCGGCGTTCGGCAATTAAGGTCTTTTGCGGTGCTCTTGTGGTTGCGCAGTTGGGGTAGGGGCGGGCGCCTCCTACTGCGGGTACGCACAAGTCGGCGCCCGCCCCTACCCCAACCGCGCTGCCAACGTATCGGCGCGCCACAGGAAACAACATGACAACTGAAACTACCGGGGCGCTTTCCCATATCAAAGTGCTGGACCTCTCCCGTGTGCTGGCCGGCCCCTGGTGTACCCAGATGCTGGCTGACATGGGGGCCGACGTCATCAAGGTCGAGCGTCCCCAGGTCGGTGACGACACGCGCCACTGGGGCCCGCCCTTTCTGCAGGATGCCGACGGCAACAACACCCAGCAGGCCAGCTACTTTGCTGCCTGCAATCGCAACAAGCGCTCCATCACCATCGACATGTCCAAGCCCGAGGGGCAGGAGTTGATCCGCTCTTTGGCGATGCAAAGCGACATCGTGGTGGAGAACTTCAAGGTCGGTGGCCTGACCCAGTACGGTCTGGACTATGCGAGTTTGAAGAAGCTCAACCCCAAGCTCATCTACTGCTCCGTTACCGGCTTCGGTCAGGCCGGTCCCTATGCCGAGCGCGCGGGCTATGACCTGATGATCCAGGCCATGACCGGCATGATGAGCATCACCGGCAAGGCCGAAGGCGAGCCCATGCGTGTGGGCGTGGCCATCATCGACGTGTTCACCGGTGTCTACGCATGCAGCGCCATCCTCGCCGCACTGGAAGTGCGGCATCGCACCGGCGAGGGCCAGCACATCGACATGGCCTTGCTGGACGTGGGCATGGCCATCTTGGCGAATCAGGCCGCAGGCTTTCTCAACACCGGCAAAGTGCCCATGCGCCAGGGCAACAGCCACCCCAGTCTGGCGCCCTACCAGGACTTCGAAACGGCGGACGGTGCCATGCTGCTGGCCATAGGCAATGACGGACAGTTCGCCCGCTTCTGCGAAGTGGCTGGCCATCCGGAATGGGCGCAGGATGCGCGCTTTGCCACCAACACCACCCGCGTAACCCACCGTGTGGCGCTGGTGGAGTTGATGCTGACGGCGACGCGCCAACGCACCACGGCGCAGTGGATTGCCACACTGGAAGACAAGGCCGTGCCCTGCGGTCCCATCAACCACATGGGCCAGGCTTTTGCCGATGCCCAGGTACTGCACCGTGGGCTCAAGGTCACGCAGACCACTTCGGACAGCGTACGCGCCAGCACAGGTGTGGCGTCCATTGCCAGCGTTGCCAGTCCGCTGCGCCTGGGTAGCACCCCGCCGGTGCTGCGCAATCCGCCGCCAGCTCTGGGCGAACACACGCAGTCCGTCTTGCAGGAGATGGGGTTCGATGCCGCCAGGATCGCCGCACTCAGGGAGGCTGCGGTCATCTAACCCGGCACAGCCAGCGCCTACATTGCCCCAGGTGTGCGCTGCGGGAACCGCAGCACCACCTGGGTGCCACTTCCCGCCAAAGAGACGGCCCGGATGTCGCCCGCAAGAATGCTGTTGACGATACGGAAACAGATTGCCATCCCCAGGCCCGATCCGCCCTGCCCGAGCCGGGTGGTGAAGAAGGGCTCGAACACGCGGTTTCTGGTCGCGGCGTCCATGCCCACACCGTCGTCTGCCACGGTCAGCGTCAACTGCCCGTTTTCCGTTTGGGCACTGATTTCGACGTTGCCGTATTCGCGCTCCCCGAAGCCATGAATGATGGCGTTCTGCACCAGGTTGGTGACGACTTGTCCCAAGGGGCCGGGGTAACCGTCGCAGGCGATACCGGGTTCGATGGCGTTGGTCAGAACCCAGGGTTTGTGCTTGATGCCGGGGCGCAGGGTCTCCAGATTCTCTTCCACCACTTCGCGCAAATCGAAGGGACGTCGGCGCTCTGACACCTGGTCAATGGCAACCTGCTTGAAGCTCGTGATCAGGGTGGCTGCGCGATTGACCGAGCGGTCGGCAAGCCGGGCCATTTCCGCAGCAGACTGCAGGCCGTTGACAAGTTGTGATCTTTTGATGGTGCCCGAGTCAACCTTTCGCCCGATGCTCTGCAGGTGATCGTCCAGCGTCGACAGGATCGTGACCGAATTGCCAATGGGCGTGTTGAGCTCATGGGCAATGCCTGCCACCATGGTTGCAAGAGATGCCAGCTTCTCGGAATGGATCAGTTCTTCCTGCATGCTTTGCAGACGGGTCAGCGCGTCCTGCAGATCCTGTGTACGTTGAGCTACCTTGGAGTCCAGATCGCGGTTGAGTTCGACCAGGCTTTGGTTTAGTTGGACAGCGCGCGCATATTGTTCCCGCACGCTGCTGGTCATGGCGATGCCCAATACGGCACCAAAGCCGCAGACCATGCCAAAGGTCAACGCCCATACCGCAGGTTCGCGTGGCGCCGTAGGGAGTTGGCCGGTCTGCTGCATCCAGGCCAGTGCCACAAGCCCGACGGTCACGATGGCCAGCAATGCCCAGGTCTGGCTGCGCCGCAGCAGCCAGCCACTGAGCATGGTGGCAATGGGCAGCAGCAGCAAGGCGGGTGTCTGAAAGCCCGACACGGTAAAGCCGCGGTGCAAGGCCACAACAACCAATGTGGCAATGAACAGGAAGAACGCCCACTGGAACTTCTTCTTTCGCAGCAGCCAGAGCACTACCAGTATGTTCAGAAGGAACAGGGTCAACGTGACATAGGCAACGGTCCCATGCAGCAGGTAGATATACAGGCTGACGATGGCCACGGCCAGCACAATGAAGAAGATGACCCAGCGGATGACTGCTTCACCGCGCGTGTCAATGAACATCCTGATGGGGTCGGATGCACGGTGCGCGGCGGGTGGTTCGTTTGATCCGTTCATTCTGGGCGGTTGCAGGCCTGCGATCCGGCCTCCTGCTGCATCCTGAAAAAAATACTGATTGGGTGGGATTGTGTCAGGCCAGAGCGGCTTTGCGTTACCGGTCATGCGAGCAGGGTTATGGGCAAGCCGGACGAAGTCGCTCGGGTACAGTAGGGACATGCCAGCAGCTCTTCCTTTGCGCCACTTTCTACTTGCCCTGGCGGTGGTAGCTGTTTGGGGCACCAACTTCGTCGTCATCAAACTCGCCCTGGGTCATTTGCCGCCCCTGCTGTTTGCGGCGCTGCGTTTCACCCTTGCCCTGTTCCCGGCAATGCTGTTTTTGCCGCGGCCCAATGTGGGGTGGCGCAATCTGGCCCTGTATGGCGTATTGATCGGCGTGGGCCAGTTCGGTCTGTTGTATCTGGCCATCAATGGCCACATCTCCCCGGGCATCGCTTCACTGGTCGTGCAGACGCAGGTCTTCTTTACCATCGGCCTTTCTATGCGCATGCGGGCCGAACGGGTGCAGCCGTTCCAGTGGCTGGCGCTGGCACTGGCCACAGCGGGCATTGCCACCATCGGCATGCATACCGATGGCACGACCACCGTACTGGGCTTGCTGCTGGTGCTGGGCGCCGCCCTGTCCTGGGCTGGCGGCAACATTGCGGCCAAGGAGGGCAAGCCGGACAACATGGTGGCCTACGTGGTGTGGTCCAGCGCGTTTGCGGCACCTCCGCTGTTTGTCCTGTCGTATCTGTTTGAAGGGGGCGATGCTATCCTGCATGGGCTGCGTGATGCGGACCAGGCAACCTGGCTTGCCGTGGTCTGGCAGTCCTGGGGCAATTCACTCTTTGGCTATGCCGCATGGGGCTGGTTGCTGGCACGTCATCCGGCAGCCACCATCACGCCGATGGCGCTGCTGGTTCCGGTGTTTGGCATGGGTGCTTCAACCTGGTGGCTGGGCGAGTCGCTGCCGCTGTGGAAACTGACGGCAGCAGCCCTGGTCATGGGCGGTCTGGCGGTGAATCTGTTGTGGCCCACCCTGAAGCGCGCTTTCGGCCGTTGAATCAACGCCGCGGCTAGATAGCCGGAATTGCCCCGCTATTTGCCCTTTATTTCTGCGTTGACGGATTGACCCCGTCTCCATACTTGTCCCAGACCTTCACCCACTGGGGACGTGCCATGCAGATTGGCCAGCTAAACAACCTTATCTATCCCGACTTCGGCAGCCAGTCCGCGACCGCCAGCCCGGCCAAGGACACCACTGTCCGCCCGACGCCGGCTGCGCAGGACGCGCCCGGTGTCATTGCGACTATTCAGACCACCCGTGACACTGCACCTGCCGCCCCTGTGCCTGCGGATCTGGTGTATTCCAATGGGAGCAAAGCCAACGCTGCGTCCGATAGCGACGCAGATGCCGCACGCGCAAGCGAGCAATATCGCCAAGCCGTCGCGCGCAGTGCCGATTCCCCAAGCAGCTTGTCACTGGACAAGGACGGTGTGCTGGTCTCCAGGCCCGCTACGCAGGACAGCTCTTCGCAGGCCTTTGTAACCTTTGCCGTCAACACCATGCGCCAATACGCCGATGAGCAGGAGCGGCAAAAGTCACTTGCCAAGGAAACACAAACTGACAGTTCTGCCTCGCGGATACCGCGCAGCCTGGGGGACGTGCAGAAACTGGCATCACGCTTCAAACTGTTTGCCTGAAGGCAGCTACTTACCAGACATCAAGCCCAGGTTGTGCGCGTGCAATGCCGCTTGGGCACGTGAGGAAATATTGAGCTTGCGGTAAATGTTCTTGACGTGATCGCCCACGGTGTGGCGCGAGATACCCAGGTTTTCGGCAATGGTGGCCAGCGTGACGCCGCGCGATAGCTCCTGCAACACCTCGCGTTCACGCGCCGTCAGTGCCGCTTGCTGTGTGGAGTCTTCCACTGGTGCGAGTGTCGCAACCGGCTCACGGAAGTGCTTGAGCAAACGCCGCGCCACGGCGGGGGACAAGGGCGGCTGCCCCTTCACAATGCCTTGCAGCTGGGCCACCAGCCGCTCCAGCGTCTCGTCTTTGAGCAGGTAACCCTGGGCGCCCGCGCGCAGGGCTGGAAACAGATGCGCGTCGTCCTCGTAGATGGTGGCCACCACGATCATGCAGTCCGGGTAGCGCTCAGCCAGTGCCTGTATTACGGTTACGCCACTGCCATCGGGAAGGGCCAGATCGATCAAGGCCAAATCCAGCGGTTTTCGCGAAACACACTCCAGGGCGGCCGCAACGCTGGCCTCGGCATGCACCGTGATACCGGCAAACGCGGTCTGCAGTAGTTCGCAAAGCATCTCCTGCGACTCGGGCAGGTCTTCCAGCACCAAGGCGTTTTTCATGACACCGGCAGCTCTGCCTGAAACAGCAGAGTCTGGTCCCGCAAGGCCGCCGAGAGCGAGCCACCCTTCTCCTTCAGGCGGGCACGCAGATTGCGCATGCCGTAGCCGTCTTTCCATGAATCGGGTGCAGAGACGGCACCATCGTGCGTAAGCTGCAGCTGCAGCCTTTGCTCCTGCAATGCGAATGAAACGGCCACCTGGGTGGGAGCAGCATGCTTGAGTGCATTCGTCAGCAGCTCGCGTACCACGGCCTCCAGCGTGGCCTTGGTATGAGAGGACAGCGGTGTTTCGGTCAGCTCGGTCTGCTGCTCCCACTGCATGGTGCAACCCGCGGCCTCGCAACGCTCGCTGGCCTCCGCACGCCAGTCCGCCAGCGCGTCGGCAAGTGCCACCGGGTGCGAGTCCAAAGCGGCAATCGATGTGCGCAAGTCCTTCATGGCTTCGCGTGCCACTTCGGCGGTGGGTGTGCCGCGCAGCTGGTGGATCATCTTCAGCAGGCGTGCACCGATGTTGTCATGCAGATCGCGCCCTATGCGCAGCCGCTCCTGTGCCACACCGGCCTCATAGCTCAGGCGGCCGGTCAGCATATCTGCCATCAGTTCGCACAGTGCGCTGGCCCATTGCGCATCCCGCGTGGTGAACAGGCGTGCGCCGCCTCCGGCATAGCGCAGGGTACAGGGCGCCAGATTGGCCAGCCCACCTACTTGCAGCACCAGTCCGTCCTGCTCTACATGCGCCATCTTGGGTTGCGTTGTAGCTGATGGTGGCGCAACGGACAACTCGAGCGGGTCGAACAGGCGCTGCAGCAGCGCGCTCCAGGCCGCCTGCTGTTCGGGCGCGCCGGCCAGAAAAGTGATGCGGGTGATTTCCGGCAGCAGGCTGTCCAGTCGTGCACCGTGCCGGCGCAATAGCCGCTGCAACAGCCACTGGCGAAACGGGAAGTACAGGGCGCCCACCAGCAGCACCGTGGTGCCCAGGGACAGGGAAGGCCCCAGCCCGATGGTGAGCAGCGCGGCGTCCATGGCCATCACCGCCGCAATGCCACCCAGCCACAGAATCACGCGATAAGCCCACTCGCCCAGATCGAACAGCCGGTACTTGCTCAGCCCCAGCGCAATGCCCAGGTACATCACCAGAAACAAACCAAAGGCATAGGCCTGCGGCAGCGGCGCAAACCATCCGAGGAAGCTGGGCACGTACACCAGCAACACGGCCAGGCTGCAGCTCACCAGCGAGGACAACGCAAACCACAGCAGCGAAGCCCGTTCCACCGGTTTGCCGCGCGTGGTACGCCACTGCACCACGCCCATGACGATGGCCAACAGCATTTGCGCCATGATGGGTGTGCGACTACCCCAGTCCTGATCCGGTGCGCTGTGTGTGGCATCCAGCGCAAACCAGAGGCCAAAAACCAGCGGCAGCCACAGCAGGGTACGCGGCTTCACCAGGGGTCGTGGGTACATGAGGAATAGCCCGACCAGCGCGCACCCAAATGCATTTGCGCCCAAATGGTTCATGCTGGACAGCGTACGAAACAGCACACCAGGCAGTGCAAGCTCGCGGCTGCTGTACAAGGCAGCAGGGACAGTGAACAAGACAAAGCTCATGCCGGTGAACAGAAAGAGCTGCGTGCCCCACTGGCCTGGGCGCAGCACATATACCCAGGTGGCAATCAGCAAGGCTGCAAATCCCACCGCCAACTGGTACCAGTACGGCGTACCCAGGCTAGCTAGAGGACGGTGCTGCGGCCGGATCATGCTGGCTTGCGGATGTTCCTCGGTGGTTTGCCAGATGACGCTGACCTCGCCGGCGCGCAGTATGCGGGCGAGCTGGTTTTGCCGTGCAAAGAAGTCGTCCATTTCGGGATAGGTATCCAGAAAATCGGGCTCTTCGATCAGGTCGGTTGGCTTGAGCGCCAGGGTCTGCAGGCCGTCGCTCAGCTGCAGCACGCGCGCGTCTTTGGGAATTGGAGGGTTGGCTGTGGGAGCTTCTGCAGCCAGTATGACTGTGGCGGCATCACCCTCGCCTGTCGTCTGCAATGGAAGCCCCAGCCACGGCTGGGCCAGTGCGACCACGGTCACCACTATGACAACCAGCACACAGGTAGCCGCGACGGTCAGCAAGGCAAGACTGGGGCGCACCAATAGCCGGTTCATGCAAAGCACCTCCTCATTGCGCGAGCTCCCGTTTGTTTGCCCCACTCTAACAAAATACGGGCAAGTGCAGCGAGTTTTGCATCAGGTGTTGCCGCACCCCGCGATCGCGGGATTGCGCCAGGGGTAACAATCCCCTAGCGTGCTTGCAGGCTTCAGGCGCCCAGCGCTTCCCAGCGCTCCAGCGCGGTCATGAGCTCTTCGTCGATCTGCGCGCTGCGGCTGGTCAGCGCCAGCGCACGGGCGTTGTCGCGCGCAAACAGGCTGCCGTCGGCAAGCTGTTCGGTAATGTCTTTTTGCTCGGCTTCCAGCGCGGCGATCAGAGCGGGCAGGCTATCAAGCTCGCGCTGCTCCTTGAAGCTGAGCTTGCGCGCCTTGGCAGCTGGTGCTGCGGGTGCGGGTGTCGGCAGTGGTGTGGAGACTGCCGCTGCTGCGGGCTTGGCGGCCTGGTCGCGTCCGTAGTTGAACGGCGAGGCGCCTTTCTGGCCCTTGCTCTGTGCAATCTCGTTGGCGCGCTTGCTTTGCACCAGCCAGTCCGACACACCACCTTCGTACTCGCGCCACTTGGCATCGCCCTCGTAGGCGATGGTGCTGGTGACCACGTTGTCGAGAAAAGTGCGGTCATGGCTGACCAGGAACACGGTGCCGTCATAGCTTTGCAGCAGGTCTTCCAGCAGCTCCAGGGTATCGATGTCCAGATCGTTGGTCGGCTCGTCCAGTACCAGCACGTTGGCCGGGCGGGCAAACAGGCGCGCCAGCAACAGGCGGTTGCGCTCGCCGCCGCTCAGGGAGCGCACAGGTGAATTGGCGCGCGCGGGCGAGAACAGGAAGTCGCCCAGGTAGCTCTTGACGTGTTTGCGCTGGTTGCCGATCTCGATCCACTCGCTGCCCGGGCTGATGAAGTCTTCCAGCGTGGCGTCCAGGTCCAGCGCATTGCGCATCTGGTCGAAGTAGGCCACGGTGACATTGGCACCCAGGCGCACCGTGCCCCAGGGGCTGTGACCGGGTTCGGGCGCGGGGGCGTTGGCCGGGGCTGGATCGGGTGTGAGCTGGCCCAGGATGAGCTTGAGCAGTGTGGTCTTGCCTGCGCCATTAGGGCCGAGCAGGCCGATCTTGTCGCCACGCAGCACGGTGGTGGAGAAGTCGCGCACGATCACGCGGTCGCCAAAGGTCTTGGTCACATGCACCATCTCGGAAACCAGCTTGCCGCTGGCGGCACCGGAGGCGATGTCCATGTTGACGCTGCCCACGGCCTCGCGCCGGGCCTCGCGCTTGGAGCGCAGTTCCTGCAGGCGCACGATGCGTGCCGTGGCACGTGTGCGGCGTGCCTCCACACCCTTGCGGATCCACACTTCTTCTTGCGCCAGCAGCTTGTCGGCGCGTGCGTTGATCACTGCCTCCTGTGCCAGTTGCTCTTCTTTCTGCACCAGGTAGGCGGCAAAGTTGCCGGGGTAAGACAGCAGCTTGCCACGGTCCAGCTCTACGATGCGGGTGGCCACGTTGTCCAGAAAGGAACGGTCGTGGGTGATGGTGATGATGCTGCCCTTGAAGTCCACCAGCAGGCCTTCCAGCCATTCGATGGAATCCAGGTCCAGGTGGTTGGTGGGTTCGTCCAGCAGCAGCACATCGGGTTGGGCCACCAGCGCCTGGGCCAAGGCCACGCGCTTCTTGGTTCCGCCCGACAAGGTGCTCACAATGGCCTCGGGGTTCAGGTGCAGGCGGTGCAGGGTTTCGTTGACCCGCTGTTCCCAGTTCCAGCCGTCCAATGACTCGATCTCGCCCTGCATGGCGTCCAGATCGCCGTGGCCTTGGCAGTACTCCTCGATCAGTTCGATCACTCGGGACAGGCCAGCACGCACGGCTTCGAACACGGTTGCGTCCGCGTCCAGTTGCGGCTCCTGTGCCACGTAGGCGATGCGGGTGTTGCCCTGCACCTGCAGGGTTCCGTCGTCGGGCTTTTCCAGACCGCCCAGAATCTTGAGCATGCTGGATTTGCCCGCACCATTGCGGCCGATCAGGCCCACACGCTCCGCGGTTTCGAGGGAGAAGTCAGCGTGGTCGAGCAGGGGAACGTGCCCGAATGCCAGCTGGGCGTCAAGAAGGGTAATCAATGCCATAGGGGTGGGATTATCCCTTGCACAGGTTTCAGGGCCGTCACAGGGGCCGTTCATAATCCCCGGCAGCGGGGAATGTTTTCCCCGGGGTCAGGAATTCAGGAGCAAAGCAATGGCGGTGACGGTAAAACGGGTTTTGGGATATTTGCTGGGTGTGCTGGCAGGCGCGGCGCTACTGGCTGCGCTCTACACCTTTGTCGTATTGAAGTGGAGCTACGCCGTGGGCGAGCGCGCCGGCTACCTGCAAAAACTCTCCAACAAGGGCTTTGTCTGCAAAACCTGGGAGGGTGAGCTGCAACTGGTCGCCGTGCCCGGCAGCACGCCCGAGAAGTTTCTGTTCTCGGTGCGTGACGACGCCGTGGCACAGCGCCTCAACGCCACCATGGGCAAGCGCGTGGCGCTGACCTATGAACAACACATCGGTGTACCCACCAACTGCTTTGGCGAGACGGAGTACTTTGTGACCGATGTGAAGGAAGTGGCGAACCAGTAAGCGAATTAACGGCTGCTAGGGAACGCAAACACAGTGCCCTCACGCACACCGGCCGAGGGCCAGCGCTGCGTGATGGTCTTGCGCTTGGTGTAGAAGCGCACGGCATCCGGGCCATAGGCATGCAGGTCACCAAACAGGCTGCGCTTCCAGCCGCCAAACGAGTGGTAGGCCACGGGTACGGGTAGCGGCACGTTCACGCCGACCATGCCCACCAGGATGTTGTCGGTGAAGTAGCGTGCGGCTTCGCCATCGCGGGTGAAGATGCAGGTGCCGTTGCCGTACTCGTGCGCATCGATCAGGTCCATGGCTTCCTGCAGCGTCTTCACGCGCACCACGCCCAGCACTGGTCCGAAGATTTCTTCCTGGTAGATCTTCATGCCAGGCTTGACGTTGTCAAACAGGCAGGGGCCCAGGAAGTAACCTTCTTCGTGACCAGCCACCTTGACGCCACGGCCATCCACCAGCAGGGTGGCGCCTTCGGCAACACCCTGGTCCACATAGCCCTTGACCTTCTCGAAGTGGGGTTTGGTCACCAGCGGTCCCATGTCGCTCTTGGCATCAAAGCCGGAGCCCACGGTCATCTTGGCCATTTCGGCCTTCAGGCCGGCAATCACCGCTTCTGCGGTACCGTCGCCCACAGCCACCACCAGCGGGATGGCCATGCAGCGCTCACCGCAGGAGCCAAAGGCGGCACCCATCAGTGCGTTGACGGCATTGGGCACATCGGCGTCGGGCATCACCACGGCGTGGTTCTTGGCGCCACCCAGGGCTTGCACGCGCTTGCCATGCTTGCAGCCTTCGGCATAGATGTATTCGGCGATCGGCGTGGAGCCGACAAAGCTCACCGCCTTGACGCGCGGGTCGGTCAGCAGCGTGTCTACCGCTTCCTTGTCACCGTTGACCACATTGAGCACGCCGGGCGGCAGACCCGCCTGCAGCGCCAGTTCGGCCACACGCAGGGTGGAGCTGGGGTCACGCTCGGAGGGCTTGAGCACAAAGGTGTTGCCGCAGGCTACGGCCATGGGCCACATCCACAGCGGCACCATGGCCGGGAAGTTGAACGGCGTGATACCGGCCGTGACACCCAGCGCCTGGAACTCGCTCCAAGAGTCGATAGCCGGGCCCACGTTCTTGCTGTGCTCGCCCTTGAGCAGCTCGGGGGCGTAGGAGGCGTATTCCACGTTCTCGATGCCGCGCTGCAGCTCGCCCAATGCGTCGCTGAGCACCTTGCCGTGTTCGGCGGTGATGAGCTGGCACAACTCGTCGGCGTGCTGCTCCAGCAGCACCTTGAGGTTGCTCATCACGCGGGCGCGCTTGAGCGGAGGTGTGTTGCGCCAGGCCGGGAAGGCTGCTTGCGCGCTGGCAATGGCTTCTTCGACCGTGGCCTTGGGAGCCAGCAGCACGCGCTTCTCGGCCTTGCCGGTGGCGGGATTGAAAACGTCCTGGGCACGTGTGCCCGAGGTGACGGACTTGCCGCCGATGAGGTGACCAACGATGGGGAGAGTAGACATAAATGGAGCAGTTATCGCAAAAAGATTCAGGCAGTGGCGTTGATGGCTTCGCCCAGGGCGTTGATCAGGCTGTCGATCTCGGCTTCGGTGGTGATGAAGGGCGGAGCGAGCTGGATGGTGTCGCCGCCGTAACGCACGTAAAAGCCCTTTTCCAGGCACTTCATGGCAATCTCGTAGGGGCGCTTGGCCGGTTCACCGGGCACGGCGGCAATCGTCAGGCCGGCGGCCAGACCGCAGTTGCGGATGTCGGCTACGTGCTTGGCGCCCTTGAGGCTGTGCACTGCATTCTCGAAGTAGGGCGCCAGCTTGGTCACGCGCTCGATCATGTTTTCCTTGACCAGCACGTCCAGCGCCGCGATGCCGGCAGCGCAGGCGACCGGGTGTGCGGAGTAGGTGTAGCCATGTGCAAACTCCAGCATGTAGTCCGGACCGCCGGCAGCCATGAAGGTGTCGTAGATTTCCTTGCCGGCCACCACCACGCCCAGGGGCTGGGCACCGTTGGTGATTTGCTTGGCGGCGTTCAGGATGTCGGGCGTCACGCCGAAGGCGGCAGAGCCGGTGTAGGCGCCCATGCGGCCAAAGCCGGTGATGACTTCATCAAAAATCAGCAGGATGTTGTTC
This sequence comes from Rhodoferax sp. GW822-FHT02A01, assembly GCF_038784515.1. Taxonomy (NCBI): domain Bacteria; kingdom Pseudomonadati; phylum Pseudomonadota; class Betaproteobacteria; order Burkholderiales; family Comamonadaceae; genus Rhodoferax; species Rhodoferax sp. GW822-FHT02A01. The sequence goes on along the minus strand of NZ_CP152376.1, from coordinate 1,414,049 downwards.
TGCGTGCAGATCTCGCGCAGGCGCTGCAAGTAGCCCACTGGAGGCACCACCACGCCGCCGGAGCCCGACATGGGTTCGACGATGACGGCCGCGATGTTGCTGGCATCGTGCAATGCGATCAGGCGCAGCAGTTCGTCAGCGAGTTCGGCGCCGTTCTTGGGCATGCCGCGCGAGAACACGTTGCTGGCCAACTGGGTGTGGGGCAGGTGGTCGGCTTCCACGCCCTGGCCGAACATCTTGCGGTTGGCACCAATGCCGCCCACCGAGATGCCGCCGAAGTTCACGCCGTGGTAGCCCTTTTCGCGGCCGATCAGGCGGGTCTTGGTACCCTGGCCCTTGGCACGCCAGTAGGCGCGGGCCATCTTGAGCGCCGTGTCGGCAGACTCGGAGCCGGAGCCGGTGAAGAACACGTGGTCCAGTCCCTTGGGCATAAGTTCGGTGATCTTGTTGGCCAGCTCGAATGACAGAGGGTGGCCGAACTGGAAGGCGGGCGAATAGTCCAGCGTGGCGGCCTGGTGGCCAATGGCCTCGGCAATGTCGGTACGGCCATGGCCCAGACCGCTGCACCACAGGCCGGAGAGGCCATCAAAGATCTTGCGGCCGTTGACGTCGGTGTAGTAGGCGCCCTTGGCGCTGACCATCATGCGCGGATTGGCCTTGAAGTTGCGGTTGCCGGTGTAGGGCATCCAGTGGGCTTCCAGAAAGCCTGGGCCTGCCGGATAGGGTGTGGTGCTGAGGACGGGTTCGGTAGCGGAGTTTTCGTTGAGTTTCATGGCAGGCTCCAGAGGGGGAAAGCGCGATTTTGCGTGCGTTGGATACTTCGATATAGTGAGAGTTATCACTATTCAGTTAGCACTTTATGAAACAAAAGAGTCGTGCCGCCCTGGGTCAGATCAGCGACATGGACTTGCGCCTGCTGCGCGTGTTCCGCACCGTGGTGGATTGCGGCGGTATGGCCGCGGCGGAGCTGGAGCTCAATATCGGCACCTCCACGGTGAGCCGCCACATCAAGGACCTGGAAACCCGCCTGGGCCTGACCCTGTGCCGCCGTGGCCGGGCTGGCTTTGCGTTGACTGCAGAAGGTGAGCAGATCTATGCGCAGACCACCCAGTTGCTGTCGGCCACCGACGCCTTTCGCAGCAGCGTGGACGAGATCCACCAACGCATGGGTGGGCAACTCCATGTGGCGGTGTTTGACAAGACCGCCAGCAACCCGGCCAGCCACATCGCGCAGGCCATTGCCCTTTTCACCGATCTGGCGCCCGACGTAAAACTCAACTTGCATGTGGCCACGCTCAACGGTATCGAGCGGGGGGTGCTGGACGGGCAATTCCAGGTCGGCGTCATCCCGGGCCACCGCAGTTCAGACACCCTGGAGTACACCCGCCTGTTTGACGAAGCCATGTTGCTGTACTGCGGCGCGGGGCACGCCCTGTTTGCCGGGGATGCAGACGATCTGGACTGGGACAGCCTGCGCCAGCACGCCTTCGCCGGGTTGGGCTATCACTCACCCAATATGGAAATCAGCCAGTCGCAGCGCATGGTGCGCAGTGCAACCGGCTTTGATCAGGAGTCGATCGCCACGCTGATTCTGTCGGGCCGCTTTCTGGGTTTTCTACCGATTCACTATGCGCAAAGCTTTGTGGCTGCCGGGCAGATGCGTGCGGTCAAGCCCGCGCTGTTTCATTACGAATGCGACTTCTTCGGCATCGTGCGCAGGTCGCCCCAACCGTCCCGGGCCACGCGCGCATTCCAGGCCTGCCTGGAGCAGGCGCACGCGGCTCAGTAGCCGTAGAACTTGAAGTTCATGTCCGGCTTGGCACCGCTGATGAGTTCTGCCACGGCCTTGCCTGAGCCAGCCCCGTGGGTCCAACCCAGGGTGCCGTGTCCGGCATTGACCCAGAGCTTTTGCACCTTGCTCTTGCCAATGTAGGGAATGTTGGTGGGCGTGGCTGGACGAAGGCCTGTCCAGAACTGCGGGTTCCCGCCTTCGGTGTCCAGGCGGGTATCGCAGACGCCTGGGAAGATGGCTTCCACACGGCGTGCCAGCATTTCGCAGCGTGCGCGCGACAGGCTGCTGTCCAGGCCGGTGTCGTAGCCGCCGACCTCAATGGTGCCGGCAATGCGCAGGTAGTCGCCCAGGCGGCTCATGGCGCACTTCACCGAGTCGTCAATGAAGCTGACTTGCGGCGCCAGTTCCGGTTTGAGGATCTTGAAGGTGGCGCTGTAGCCCTTGCCTGGGTAGATGGGCAGGTTGATGCCCACGGTGCGCAGCAACGGCGCCGTGTACGAACCCATGGACAGAACGAAGTGGTCGCTGCGCAGTGCGCTGGTCTTACCGCTACGGCGGTCCTGCACGCTCACGGAATCCATAGAGTCGCCCTGCTTGTTGAGCGACAGCACGTCGTGTTCCCACAGGAACTGAACGCCGCGCTCGGCACAACGCTGGGCCAGCTGCTGGGTGAATTCGCGTGCGTCGCCGCTCTCGTCACTGGGGGTATAGGTGCCGCCCACGATATGGTCGGCATAGAGCTTGAAGGCCGGTTCGATCCGCAGCAGTTCGTCGCGGCTGACCACGCGTCGCTGCACGCCGTACTTGGCCATCAACGCGGCCGCACCTGCGGCGGAGTCAAAGGATTTCTGGTCCACGTAGAAGTGGGCAATGCCTTTCTCCAGCCGGTTGTATTCAATGCCGGTGGCATTCACCACGTCCTTGAGCGCGGTGTGGCTGTAGGAGCCCAGTGCGACCAGCTGCTGCACATTGCGCTCGAAGGCGGCGTCATTGCAATTGGCCAGGAATTCCAGTCCCCAGCGGTATTGGTGCCAGCCCTTGCCGATGGGGAATTGCGGCCTGAACAGCAAGGGCGCTTCCTTGCTGAACATCCATTTGAGGGCCTTGAGCGGGGCTTCCTTATTGGCCCATGGTTCACAGTAACTCACGGAAATCTGGGCTGCGTTAGCAAAGCTGGTTTCCAGGGCCGCATCGGGCTGGCGGTCCACCACAGTGACCTCATGCCCTCGCTCCGCCAGATGCCATGCGGTGCTCACGCCCATGATGCCCGCGCCAAGTACAGTAATTTTCATGCGCGCAGTGTCGTTGATGGCGCCAAATGACGGAAGTCAAACTGCCATATTTTCCGAAATCATTAGCGGCGTTAATAATAGAAGCCATGCGAACTTTTGATGCAGATGCCTTGGAGTGCCTTGCGGCCATCGTGGAGGAGGGTGGTTTTGAGCGTGCCGCGGTGCGCCTGTCCATCACCCAGTCGGCCGTGTCCCAACGTCTGCGCTCATTGGAGGCCCAGGTCGGCACCGTGCTGCTGGTGCGCAGTCGGCCCTTGCGCCCCACCACCGCAGGTCGTCTGTTGATCAAGCATGCCGTCCAGCTGCGCCTGCTGCGCGCCGATCTGGAAAATGATCTGCACGAGCTGACACCCGGCGCCAATGCCCAGCGCGAAGAAGACCGCATCTCGATTGCCGTCAACGCCGACAGCATTGCCACCTGGGCACTGCCCGCCCTGAGCCATCTGGTCCATGACGGGTTGCCGCTGGAGATCATTACCGATGACCAGGATTTCACCCACGAGTGGCTGCGCGAAGGGCAGGTATTGGGCTGCGTCACCACGCTCAAGCAGGCGCTGCGCGGTTGCAAGGTGATGGCCCTGGGCGACATGCACTATGTAGCGGTGGCCAACCGGGAGTACGCGCAGGCGCAGTGCCCGCAGGGGCTCACGCCGCATAACTTCCGCCAGATTCCCTTCATTGCATTCAACCGCAAGGACGATTTGCAGGCCGAGTTTGTCGGTGGCGCATTGGGGCTGCGGCGGGTGGCGTTGAGCCAGCGCTTTGTACCCAGCACCGAAGGCCAGGTGCACGCGGTGTTGTCGGGCTGGGGCGCCAGCGTAGTGCCGCAGATGCTGGTGCAAAGCCGCATTGACAGTGGTGAGTTGGTGAACCTGGTTCCGGCATTCAGTTTGCCCGTGAGTCTGTACTGGCATTGCTGGAACCTGAGCTCGGACGTGATAGACCGATTGACCAAGGCCTTGGAGGCTGGCGCGCGGGCGTCCTTGGGCAAGCCGTCAAAACCCGTCAGTCACAAAATAACCCCAAGATCCACAAAGTGACGTTGCTGGCTAAACTGTGGCCATGAACTCCCGCAACGTTGTCAAAGTCTCCTTCAAGGAGCAGATGCTCCAGGCACGGGAAGACGCCATCATCCGCACCGTCAATCTGCTGCTGGCTGAAAAGGGTTTTGAGGCCATGACGGTGGACGAAGTGGCCGCGTCAGTCGGCATTGCCAAGGCGAGCCTGTACAAGCATTTCCCCAGCAAGGAAGACTTGGCTGCGGCCGCCATGGTCAGCGTGATGCGACGGGCGCAAGCCTTTATCGCCACATTGCCTGAGCAGGCACCGCCCCTGGAAAACTTGCGCGCGGTGGTGCGCTGGATCATGGAAGTCAAGCTTGCTGGAGAGATGCCTTCGCTTCCCAGCCAGAACTCCAAGCTGCGCGCCACCCTGATGGCCAATGCAGACTATATGGACGGCCTGATGGAAGCAAGCGATGTGCTGGGCGGCTGGATAGAGGCTGCGCAGGATCAGGGCACGCTCAACCGGGGGATACCGGCCATTGCGATTCTGTACACCGTATATGCCCGGGCTTGCGATCCGGTGCTGGAGTTCCTGAAGATGGGCGGCCAGTACAGCGATGAGCAAATCATCGATCTGGTGATGTCCACCTGTTTCGATGGCCTGAACGCGCGCTAAACCTTATTCCAGGCCGGAAAAACGCCATTCCACGTGCAATGTCAGCGTCTGGCCGGTTTGCAGTACCTGCAGACCGGGGCGCCCCTCCACATGGAAAGCATCAATCGGCTGTGTCACCGGTTCAAAGCAGAAGGCCGGTCCCTGAGGTGGCCGGTAGAGCAGGCAAAAACCATCGTTGCGCCCGCTGTCTGCCACGGCAGGGACGCGCATCTCCAACTGCAGATTGTTTTCGGGCCATTCAATGCGCGCACTGCCGGACCAGCCGGTATAGGCGTTGTCCACCAGCGTGCCGTTCACGTCAAGCCCTGCACGGGGATCCCAACTGGGCGGGAAGGTGCTGCTGTGGGCGACCGGCATCGGGTCGACGCCGCTGAGCCACACGCCTTGTACATTGGCATGCAGACGTGTTTGGGGCGTACGCAGGAACCAGGGGTGCTGTCCCAGGCCATAGGGCAAGGGTTGCTTGCCGGTATGGGTCACGCTCAGGGTTTGGTCCATACCGTCTTCACGCAACACGAAGCGTTGCAACGCTTGGTAGGCATACGGATTGCCCGCGAACTGCTCGGAAGACAAGGTCATTTCCACAGTGTCATCTGCAGGCTGCTCCAGGTTCCAGGTTTGCAGCCAACCGTCTCCGTGGATGGGATAGGGCTCGCCGACGCGGTTGAGCGCTACCGGATGAAAGACACCATCCTGCGTGAAGCCGCCCTCGCTGATGCGGTTGGACCACGGCACCATCGGAAATGAGGCCAGAGAGTAGCGATCCAGATTTCGCCCATCCCAGGGCCGCCAGAGATGGAGTGCTCCTTCAGGCCGTTCCAATTGCCATGCCGCTACGCCGCCTGCCAGATCGGGAACCAATCCCAGGTGCTGGCCGGCGTGGTGCAGCCAATGGATGGAAGGAGCGGTAGTTTCGGGCATGGTCGAAGGACTGGTTGGTGAGGCAGCAAGAGCGCCTTGCATGCTAGCAACGGTGATTGATAAAGGAAAATCAAATAATTGATACTTTCAATGCCTGATTTGCAATGTCAAATTGACAAAAATAACAAGGATTTAGCTTGAAATTTTTTAACAACACTTGTTATTTTTCTTTTTGAACAGAGAACATTCCCCAATGTCTCTTTGGCAATAGCAAGACTGCAAATCTCTATTGGATAGATATAGGTCGCCTTCGTATCATCCGCCCACTTCTGTAGGGTAAAGCGGTGCTTGACATCGCCTTGCAGTGGTTGAGACGGGGGTGCTGGATACGGGCGGCTCTCCTACATGGCTTGTACCCGTTCCATTACACAAACTCTAGGAGACATCGATGAAACAGAACCGCCGTACCCTGATTGCCTCGCTGGCCATTGCGCCTTTCGCAGCCAGTCTGCCATTGAGCGCATTTGCCGAGAAAAAAATCGTATTGGGTTTCAGCCAGATCGGAGCCGAAAGCGAGTGGCGCAGCGCCAACACGGCCTCCATCAAGGACACCGCAGCGAAGGAAGGCATTGACCTCAAGTTCTCCGATGCGCAGCAAAAGCAGGAGAACCAGATCAAGGCGCTGCGCTCCTTCATTGCGCAGAAAGTGGATGTGATCGCCTTTGCCCCCGTGGTGGAGTCCGGCTGGGATACGGTTCTCAAGGAAATCAAGGCCGCGAAGATCCCTGTGATCTTGACCGACCGCTCGGTGGACTCCAAGGACACCTCGCTGTACGTGACCTTCATGGGTTCCGACTTCACCGAAGAAGGCCGCAAGGCGGGCCGCTGGCTGCTGGAAAAGGTCAAGAACACCACGGGCGACGTAAACGTTGTGGAATTGCAGGGCACCGTGGGTTCCGGTCCTGCGATTGACCGCAAGAAAGGTTTTGAAGAGATCATCAAGGCCAACCCCCGCATCAAGATCATCCGCTCGCAGACTGGCGACTTCACCCGTGCCAAGGGCAAGGAAGTCATGGAAGCCTTCCTGAAGGCCGAGGGCAAGAAGATCAATGTGCTGTATGCACACAACGACGACATGGCCATTGGTGCCATCCAGGCGATCGAAGAAGCCGGTCTGAAGCCTTCCAAGGACATCACCATCATCTCGGTGGATGCGGTCAAGGGTGCTTTCGAAGCCATGATGGCCGGCAAGCTGGACGTCACCGTGGAATGCAGCCCGCTGCTTGGACCGCAGCTGATGTCTGCCGTCAAGGATTTGGTGGCCGGCAAGACCCTGCCCCGTCGCATCGTGACGCAGGAAGGCATCTTTCCGATGGAAGTGGCGGCCAAAGAGTTCCCCAACCGCAAGTACTGATCCAGCCTCAGGGCTCAGTCAATCATCTACATCTCCGGTGTTAGCGGGGATGGTTCAGAGGACAGGCCACGGTGTGGCTTGTTCTTCATGAGGCGCAAGGACAATGACCAACAAACCACAGACTGCTCCGGTACTGGAGCTCTCCGGTGTGGCCAAACACTTTGGCGGAACGCAGGCATTGAGCGGCGTGAATTTGCGACTGTTTGCCGGCGAAGTGCACGCGCTGATGGGGCAGAACGGGGCTGGCAAGTCCACCCTGATCAAGGTACTGACCGGCGTGCACCGCGCAGACCAGGGCGACATGCGGCTGGAAGGGCGCAGCATCCATGCGACTTCACCGGTACAGGCCCAGAACCTGGGTATCAGCACGGTGTACCAGGAGGTCAACCTCTGCACCAATCTTTCGGTGGCCGAGAACATCTATGCAGGGCGTTATCCGCGCCATGGTGCCGTCAAGGCCTGGGCGATTGACTGGCAGCGCATGCACCGCGAGGCGTCGGAACTGCTGGCCCGCCTGAACCTGGATATCGATGTCACCCAGACGCTGGGCAGCTACTCGGTGGCCGTGCAGCAGATGGTGGCCATTGCGCGCGGGCTAAGCATTTCAGCCAAGGTGCTGATACTGGACGAGCCAACCTCCAGTCTGGACGATGAAGAGGTGGAGCGCCTTTTTGCGGTGCTGCGCCAACTGCGCGACCAAGGTCTGGCCATTCTGTTTGTGACCCATTTTCTGGACCAGGTCTATGCGCTGTGTGACCGCATCACCGTGCTGCGCAATGGCGAACTGGTGGGTGAGTATCCGGCTGCGGAGCTGGGGCACAGTGCACTGATATCAGCCATGGTCGGGCGCGACATGGTCGCCGGTCTGACGCCAGCTTCCAGCGCACTGTCCGAGGCGGCGACACAGGCTCCCGAGTTGCTGAAGGTCACCGGCCTGGGGCGCCGAGGTCAGGTCAAGCCGCTGGACCTGACGCTGCACCGTGGCGAAGTGGTGGGGCTGGGTGGTTTGCTGGGCTCTGGTCGAACCGAACTGGCCCGTTTGCTGTTCGGGCTGGATCGCAGCGATGCGGGAACCATGGTGCTGCAGGGCGAAAGCGTGCACATGGATTCGCCCGCGCATGCCATTCGTCTGGGGCTGGGCCTGTGCCCAGAAGACCGCAAGGCCGAAGGCATCATTGCCGAGCTGTCGGTGCGCGAAAACATCGCGTTGGCCTTGCAGGCGCGTCAGGGTTTGTGGCCTTTCATCTCCATGGCACAGCAGACGGCACTGGCCGAAAAATATGTGGCGGCGCTGGGTATCAAAACCGCCAGCATCGAGACCCCCATGGGGCAGCTCTCGGGCGGCAATCAGCAAAAGGCCGTACTTGCGCGCTGGCTGGCGACCCAGCCCTGCCTGCTGATTCTGGACGAACCCACACGCGGCGTAGACATCGCAGCGAAACAGGAAATCATGAACGAAATTTTGTCCCTGGCACGGCAAGGCATGGCGGTGCTCTTCATCTCCTCCGAGATGGAAGAAGTGGTGCGGGTCTCGGACCGCATTGTGGTGATGCGTGACCGAGCCAAGGTGGGAGAGCTTCCCGCCGGCAGCGCCGACCATGCGGTCTACGCCATGATTGCGGGGCAGGCATGAGCGCGACAGCTTTCCAAGCAGGCCTGGTTACCCGCCTGCGTACGCATCCCTTGTTGTGGCCGGTAGTGACGCTGGTGATGATTCTGGTGGTCAATGCCAGCCTGAACCCAGGCTTCTGGGTCTTGCAGTGGCGCGATGGGCACTTGTATGGCAGCGTCATCGACATTCTCAACCGCGCAGCACCTCTGATGCTGGTGGCCTTGGGCATGACGCTGGTGATTGCCACTCGGGGCATTGATATCTCGGTGGGAGCGGTGGTGGCCATCAGCGCCTCCGTGGCCGCATTGATGATTGGCGGGACGCTGGTCATAGAGAACGGCGTGCCGATGCGGGTCAGCCGCTTTCCCATGCCCTTGGCGATTGGGTGCGCGCTGCTGGCGTCGCTGGCCTGCGGCCTGTGGAATGGTCTGCTGGTGGCCAAGATTGGGCTGCAGCCCATCATTGCCACGCTGATCCTGATGGTGGCCGGGCGCGGCATCGCGCAATTGGTAACCGGTGGCCAGATCGTGACCGTGTACTACACACCCTTCTTCTACTTTGGCAACGGCTTTCTCTGGGGTTTGCCGTTTGCGCTGTTCATCGCGGCGGCTGTCTATCTTCTGGTGCATCTGGTGGTTACGCGAACGGCGCTGGGGCTGTTCATCCAGGCCATAGGCATCAACCCTGCGGCGGCACGCCTGGCTGGCGTGCGTGAGCGCCTGATCAGCATTTGCGTCTATGCGTTCTGCGGACTGACGGCTGGCATTGCCGGCATCATCATCAGCTCCAATGTGAAGAGCGCGGATGGCAACAACGCTGGCAATTTGATGGAACTCGACGCGATCCTGGCGGTCACGCTGGGCGGCACCTTGCTCACCGGTGGGCGCTTCAGCCTAGCGGGCAGCCTGATAGGTGCTCTCATCATCCAGACGCTGACGTCCACGATCTATTCCATAGGCGTCCCGCCCGAAATCAACCTGGTGGTGAAGGCCGCGGTGGTGTTTGTCGTGATGCTGCTGCAGTCGGCCGAGTTCCGTCGGGCAGTGCATGGCTGGGTCGTGCGTCCGCAGGCCGCAGTGGCAATGGGCAAAGGGGGCAAGGCATGAAGCTGGAACCCAAATACATGCCGCTGGCGGCAACGGTCTCGCTGTTTGTGGCCATGGCGGTGTTCGGCTCGGTGTCCTACACCGGCTTCTTTTCCGTACAGGCCTTCTTGAACCTGCTGATCGACAACGCCTTTCTGGTCATCGTGGCCGTGGGCATGACGTTTGTCATCCTGACGGGTGGCATCGACCTCTCGGTAGGCTCGGTGGTGGCACTCAGCACCATGGTGCTGGCCGAGCTGGTGGAAAAGCAGCATTGGAGCCTGTGGTTGGCCATTCCCCTGGTGCTGTTGATGGGCACGGCCCTGGGCGCGTTCATGGGGTGGCTGATCCAGCGCTTCCGGCTGCAGGCCTTTATCGTTACCCTGGCCGGCATGTTCCTGGCACGCGGATTGTGCTACTTGATCAGCATCGACTCCATCAGCATCACCGACGAAACCTATACGGCCCTTGCGCAGATGCGCGTGCCACTCTGGGCCGATGGCGCCGCGGTGTCACTCAGTGCCATATTGGCTTTGCTGGTGGTGGCTGCAGCGTTCTTTGTAGCGCATTCCACCGAGTTTGGCCGCACCGTGTATGCCATCGGTGGCAGCGAACATTCGGCCATGCTAATGGGCTTGCCCGTGGCGCGCACCACGGTGCTGGTCTATACCCTGAGCGGCTTTTGCTCGGCACTGGGGGGCGTGGTGTTCACCTTCTACATGCTGTCAGGCTACGGCTTGCACGCCGTGGGGCTGGAGCTGGATGCCATCGCCGCGGTGGTCATTGGCGGCACGTTGCTCAGCGGTGGCGTGGGGTATGTGGTGGGCACGCTGTTTGGTGTGCTCACGCTGGGCATCATCCAGTCGCTCATCATGTTCGATGGGTCGCTCAGCTCCTGGTGGACGCGCATCGTAATTGGTGCGCTCCTGTTCGTGTTCTGTGTGCTGCAGCGGGTGTTCGAGACCAAGCGCAACGCGCACTGATTGAGCAGTTACCCTGGCGCCCCGCCTGGTCAGCCGCGCTAGGTGCCAACCTCTATCAGTAGATCGGGCCGAAAGGAAACCTGCTCATTCTTGCGGGCATAGCCCAGGGGGTTGGCTACCACGCGGCAACCGTTTGCAATGTAGTCGCTGGGCGCGTGCAGATGCCCGTGCAGCCAAACCTGCGCCTGTTTCAGCAAATCGTCCAGCGTGTTGCAGAACCCGGCGGTCCCCGGTGTGAGTCCATAGCGCGGGTCGGCACTTCTCAGGCTGGGCGCGAAGTGGGTCACCACCACCGTGGTTCCCTCAAACGGGCTGTCCAGGGCTTCGCGTAGCCACCGCTGGCACACCAGAGCCTGCGCATGCAGGCCTTCAGCCAGCCATGGCTCACCTGCGCGAACGGTATCGGTTTTCTTCAGGTAGAAATTGGCGGCACGGTAGGCTTTTTCGGGTGTGCCCAACGCGCCAAAGTCGCTCCACAGCGTCGTGCCAACGAAGCGAATGGCTGGCGCCTGGTGGCTTGCCGGAATCACATGGCTGGCGCGCTCCAGCCAGATCAGGCCCAGCCGGTCGCAGGTCTCACGCAGGCGTGCATGCGCGGCGTCGAAGTCCATGCCATCATATTCGTGGTTTCCGGGTACAAACAGCACAGGCGTCGGCCAACCGTGCAATGGTGAAAACTGACGCAGACCGAAATCCGGGTCCTGCATCTTGTTGCCAGGCTGGTAGGAGCCTATGTCGCCAGCCAGGACCAGCAGGTCCGCATCTGGGTTGGGATGGGCGCGCCAGTAGGGATCGGTTTCCAGGTGCAGGTCGGATAGCAGTTGTAGTTTCATGCGGGGAAAGCCTTGTCAGCGAGTGCCAGTACCTTGGATCGCAACCAGGCGTGGGCGGCAGATGCGTCTTGCCGATGGTGCCACACCGCATCTACCTGGATGGTGGGCACCTTGAAAGGCAACTCACGCTGTACCAGTTGATCGGCAAACCCCGTCACGTTGACAAAGTGGCGCGGCAGCACGGTCAGCAGATCCGAGTTGGCGACCACCTTGCCTGCTGTGAAGAATTGGTTCACGGTCAATACCACCCGGCGTTTGCCTCCTTTTTCGGCCAGCGCTTCGTCCACAAATCCGAAAGCGTGTCCGGAAAAGCTTACCAGCAGGTGGCGGGCCTGGCAGTAGCGGTTCAGTGTCAGCGGTAGTTTGGCGTAAGGATGGCCCTCACGCATGACGCACACGTAGTCGCCCTGGAACAGACGGTGGTGCATGTACGTTGGAACTTCCCCCTTCTGATCCTGCAAGGACAGTTCTGCCATGGCCATAGGAAAGTGACCGATGGCGATGTCGGCACGTTCGCTATCCAGCAGTTTGCGCGGGTCGCGCGTCGTCAGCGGCAATACGCGCAGACTCACGCCCGGTGCTTCATTGCCTATGGCATCCACCAGGCCGGGCATCAGCTCGGCCGCGGTTGCATCTGCCATGGCCAGTACGAACACGTTCTCGGCAGACGATGGCTGGAATACGCCGGGCGCCAGCGTGCTTTGCAGGTTGCGTAGGCTTTCACGCACGATGGGCCAGAGTTCTGTGGCCCTGGCGGTGGGCTCCAGGGCGCGGCCCTTGCGCACCAACAGCTCGTCCCCCAACGACGCCCTCAGCCGACGCAGCGCGTTGCTGACGGCAGGCTGTGTCAGCGACAGCCGTGCCGCCGCCTTGGTCAGGCTGCGTCCTGCCATCACTTCGTCAAACACCTTGAGCAGGTTCAGATCAAAGGTACGCAGGTTGAATGGGGCATTGGTTTCCATGGCTTTCGCGATACCTTATTACATTCACTATATGAATAACAATGATCACTAACCAAAAGTAGACCAACACTAGTGAAAACCCTATGATTTGGCCATGTCCACTTATTCCCTCCGTTCAGTCAATCTCTCCCGGGAGTTCGCCATGGCACGTTTTGCTGAACCACATTTCTTCATCCTGCCCAGGGCAGCGTCCCATTCGGCGCCGTCTGTAGGCGTTGACGCGGGTTCCGATGGCTCGCGTACGCTGGCTGGCATGCTGTTGGCTGCCGCCATGGCTGCTCTGCTGGTGGTTGCCGATCAGGTCATAGATACCTGGTCAGACGGTCACTTGTTGGCGGCTTGGGTTGCACTGTGGACCGTTGCCTTCGCTGCTCTGGCGCTTCTGGCACCGCCTTTGCGGCACGTGGCGGCATTCGCATCTGCCGGCATGTTCAAGCAGTTGGCCGAGTGGCGTGCACGGCGTGATGAAGCGCACCTGTGGGAGTTGGCATGCCATGACCCGCGAGTGGTGGAGGAAATCCGGGTGGCCATGGGGCGCATGGGCACCTGATTTCGGTAGTTACCCGGGCAAAAAAAAAGCCACCTTGCAGGGTGGCTTTTTAGTTGGTGCGCCTCTGATGGGCGCATTTCCGTTGTGGATCAGGCGGTAAGGCGCTGCTCCAGCTTTGCTTTTGTCTCTTCGAGTTCTTTGGGCAAGTGGTAGGCGAGTTGCGTGAACAACTCGGTGTGAAGTGCGAACTCCTGCTTCCAGGCGTCCTTGTGCAGGTTGGTGACCGAATCGAACTGGGCGGCGGTGAAATCCAGCCCGGTCCAATTGAACTCTGCATAGGCAGGCGCCACGCCGAATCCGGTTTCCACGCCCTTGGCATTGCCTTCCAGGCGGTCAATCATCCATTTCAGTACGCGCATGTTGTCGCCGTAGCCGGGCCAGACGAACTTGCCATCATCACCCTTGCGGAACCAGTTCACGCAGTAGATCTTGGGCAGGGTGTGGCCGCCTTCTTCCAGTTTGTGTTCCATATCCAGCCAGTGCTGGAAGTAGTCGCTCATGTTGTAGCCGCAGAAAGGCAGCATGGCAAACGGATCGCGGCGCACCACGCCCATCTGGCCGACGGCGGCGGCGGTGGTCTCGGAGCCCATGGTGGCAGCCATGTAGACGCCTTCCATCCAGGTGCGGGCTTCGGTCACCAGGGGAACCGTGGTGGAGCGGCGGCCACCAAAGATGAAGGCGTCAATGGCCACGCCGTTGGGGTCGTTCCACTGGCTGTCCAGCGCCGGATTGTTGGTGGCCGTCACGGTGAAGCGCGCATTCGGGTGAGCCGCCTTGGCACCGGTTTCCTTGGCGATAGCAGGAGTCCAGTCCTTGCCTTGCCAGTCAATCAGGTGATCGGGGAATTTGCCGGTGTCCTTTTCCATACCTTCCCACCACACGTCACCATCGTCCGTCAAAGCCACGTTGGTGAAGACGACGTCCTTGTCCAGACTGGCCATGCAGTTGGGATTGGTGTGGAAGTTGGTCCCGGGGGCCACGCCAAAGTAGCCTGCTTCGGGGTTGATGGCGTAGAGCTTGCCGTCCGCATGGGGTTTGATCCAGGCGATGTCGTCACCGATGGTGGTGACCTTCCAGCCTTCAAAACCAGCTGGGGGCACCAGCATCGAGAAGTTGGTCTTGCCGCAGGCACTTGGGAAGGCAGCAGCAACGTGGTATTTCTTGCCCTGGGGATTGGTGACTCCCAGGATGAGCATGTGTTCAGCCAACCAGCCCTGGTCGCGGCCCATGTTGGAGGCGATGCGCAGGGCAAAGCACTTCTTGCCCAGCAAGGCGTTGCCGCCGTATCCGGAACCATACGACCAGATTTCACGGGTCTCGGGGTAGTGGACGATGTACTTGGTCTTGTTGCAAGGCCACTTCACGTCGGCCTGGCCGGCTTCCAGGGGAGCGCCAACCGTATGCACGCACGGCACGAAGGCTCCATCGACGCCCAGAACGTCGTACACCGCCTTACCCATGCGGGTCATGATGCGCTGGTTCACCGCTACGTAGGCGCTGTCACTCAGTTCGATGCCGATGTGGGCGATGTGCGAGCCCAGAGGGCCCATGGAGAACGGCACCACGTACATGGTGCGACCCTTCATGCATCCGTCGAATAGTGCTTTCTGGCCGTCCTTGCCGGTTTGTAGCAGGGCGCGCATTTCGGCAGGTGCCATCCAGTTGTTGGTGGGGCCGGCGTTTTCCTTTTTCTCGCTGCAGATGTAGGTGCGGTCTTCCACGCGGGCCACGTCGCTGGGGTCGGAGCAGGCCAGGAAACTGTTGGGGCGCTTGGCTGGGTTGAGCTTCTTGAACGTGCCGTTGTCGACCAATTGCTGGCACAGGCGCTGGTATTCCTCGTCGGAGCCGTCACACCAGTAGATGGATTGGGGCTTGCACAGAGCGGCCATCTCGGCAACCCAGGCAATGAGGCGCGCATTTTTGACGTAGCTGGGGGCTTCCAGCGTGAGTCCTTGCATTACGGGTGAATTCATGAAAAAGCTCCTAAGTTTGAAAATCGCCTTTTCAAAAAAACTGTGGGAAGCTCTTTGAAAAGGGGACTCGCCAAGCGCACTTCGAAGGAAGTTCGTTTGGATGAGTCGTCGATTCTATGAACCGGTACCGGAGTTACCAAGTAATTACATCCAAAAGTAATGCAAAAAATGCATTACTTTATACATCCATTGGGTTGGAGTTTTGCGATGTGATTGCATGGCAGGACGAATGCAACTGTTTCCGAGTCAATGACCGACAGCAATGGTCTTGTAGCACCTTGGTGGCGCAGCTATGGCCTACGGGGATAGTTGCGCACGCAGAAAAGCCCTCGGGAGCCACGAGGGCCCGCGAAGGCTTTTCTTCAATCTTGAGCGGAAGGAGGGCGGAGGAACCCGGACGGGTCAGGCCATGGAGACGGCAATGAATGCCAGTAGGAAGATCAGTACGGCGCCAGCCAGAGGCAATATCACCGGGATCATGGGCACGACGCCTTCAACGGTGTCAGACGAAGTGGCTTCAGTATGGTGAGCGGACATTAGGGTGTCTTCCTTAAGAGTTCTTGACACGGATTCTATCTATTTCGCCAAAGAACCCAATAAGCCACTGCATTTGGTTACATGCGCATTTCATCATTTGTCAACCGTTTGGACGGTTGGCGCGTCAATACACGCAGGGGGATGCATGAGATATGCGACAAGCATCCGTGTTCATAGACTTTCACTGTATATATGCACAGAGATACGATTCAGGTTCCTGAAAAGGGCACCTACAAATGGCAATTGTTCAACTATTGGTCTGACGAATTTCGCCAGACCCATAACGATCACTCCGCCTACATCGCGCTGAATTTTGCAGGCGCTTTGGACACCTGCCGTACCAAGCTACAGGCGCTTATCCAGCATCACCGTCAACAAGCCGCAAAGGCCGCATCGTGCGAGCGCCACAACCGCGCCATTGCCCGCCTGCAAAACACCATGACGGGCGCAGCCATGTCCTTTGAGAACGGATTTAGGCAGCACTAGCCTGACCACAGTCAGGTGACACAGGCAATTGCCACCACGCGCAGTACTTCCTCGGCATAGGCCTCCAGCTTCTTGATGCCTATGCCGCTGATGCCTTGTAAATCATCCAAAGACTGAGGCGCCCGCTGGGCAATGGCCGCCAGCGTCGCATCATGAAAAATCACATAGGCGGGCAAATTGTGCTGGCGTGCCACCTCGGCGCGCCACGCCTTCAGGGCCGAGTACCGTAGCAAGCCCTCGCTGTCCAGGGAAATGGGAGCCTTTACCACAGCACCCAGGCGTGCATTTCGCTTGGGCCGCTTGTCCTTCTCCGCAGCAGACTCCCGCAGGAGCACAGGCACTTCACCTCGCAGCACGGCGCGAGACTGTTCCGTGAGCTGCAATGTGTTGAAAGCCTGCCCGTCCACATGGATGGCGCCCATGGCAATCATCTGGCGCAGCACGCCGCGTAACTGCATTTCGCTGAAGCCTGCGCCAATCCCGAAAGTGCTCAGCGCTTCATGCCCATACTGGCTGGTCTTTTCAGTCGTCTTGCCGCGCACCACATCCATCACGTGACCGGCGCCAAAGCTCATGCCGCTCATTTGCTGGATGCGGTACACCGTGCTGAGCAACTTGCGTGCGGCATCTGTGCCGTCCCACACCGCTGGCGGGTGCAGGCAGTTATCGCAATTGCCACAGGGTTGGCTTTGTTCGCCAAAGTAACCTAACAGACGCATGCGTCGGCAATTGGTGGCTTCGGCCAATGCCAGCAGTGCATCTAGCTTGCCGCGCATGACCTGCTTGAAGTCTTCGCCAGCAGGGCTCTCATCGATCATCCGGCGTTGGTTCACCACATCCTGCAGACCGTAAGCCATCCAGGCATTTGCGGGCAGACCATCGCGTCCGGCACGCCCGGTTTCCTGGTAGTAGCCTTCGATGTTCTTGGGCATGTCCAGGTGGGCGACAAAGCGAACGTCGGGTTTGTCGATGCCCATGCCGAAGGCAATGGTGGCGACCATCACAATGCCTTCCTCGCGCAGAAAGCGATCTTGGTGGGTCTGGCGCGTCTTGTTGTCCAGGCCGGCATGGTAGGGCAGGGCATTGATGCCGGCGTCCACAAGCGTGTTGGCCATATCTTCCACCTTGCGGCGGGACTGGCAATACACAATGCCTGCGTCACCCGGATGCTCGCGCTCAATGAATCGCAGCAATTGCAAGGTGCTATCGCGCTTTTCCACAATGGTGTAGCGGATGTTGGGGCGGTCGAAGCTGCTCACGAAGGCGCGAGCGTCCTCGAGCTGGAGGCGCTCCACGATGTCTTCCCGCGTCAGCGCGTCGGCCGTAGCCGTCAGCGCCATGCGTGGCACTCCGGCAAAGCGCTCGTGCAGTACGGTCAGTGCACGGTATTCGGGCCTGAAGTCGTGTCCCCACTGGCTTACGCAATGAGCCTCGTCGATGGCGAACATGCTCAGCAGCCCGCGTTCAAACAACGAATCCAGCAGTGCCAGAAAGCGTGGCGTGGTCAATCGCTCGGGCGCTGCGTACAGAAGCGTGATCTCGCCACGCAGCATGCGTTGCTCGATCTGGTAGGACTCGTCACCGCTCAAAGTCGAGTTGAGAAACGCCGCACTCACACCGGCTTCATGCAGTGCACCCACCTGGTCGTGCATGAGCGCAATCAGCGGTGAAACTACGATGGTGACACCGTGTCCCAGGCGTTGGCGCGCAATGGCGGGGATCTGGTAGCACAGGCTCTTGCCGCCCCCGGTGGGCATGAGAACCAGGGCGTCACGCCCGGCAACCATGTGTTCAACAATATCCTGCTGGGGACCGCGAAATTGTGCGTATCCGAAGACGTCGCGAAGTATCTGGTGGTGGGACAAAGCGATATGCGGGCGATAACGCCTTATGTGCCTTTGATAGGAGAAGCCGGCGTGCTGGAATGCGCCAGCTCCTCGCGCATGGCGGTAGCAAGACGGGCATAGAGCTTGAGTTGGCGGTTGGTGTCTCGCAGACGCTCGGCAATGCTGGCAGATACGCCCAACAACAGGCGCGCTGCAACCACAGGGTCGTGCTGGATCATGGCTTTGATGGCGTCGCGGGTGAGAATGGCGCACCACAGATCCGTATTGGCCGTGCACGATGCGGAGCGTGGCTCGCTGTCGACCAAGCCAATTTCACCAATCAGACTTCCCGGGCCCATGACGCGGATGGTGACAGGTTCATTGTTGTTGATGGTCACGCGCTCCACCACCACCTCACCCTCTATGAGAAGTGCCATGAAGCCACTGTCGCTGGCATCGCCTTCGCGTATGAACGTTGTGTTGGCGGGCACAAAGCGGGGCGTCATATATCCCACCACAACACGTGCCTCTTCGAGCGTGAGGCCAGTCATGGCCTCGGGAGCGGACAACAGTTGGGCTGCGAATTCGGCACCTGAGCCACCCAGTGCCACGGGTATCTGGTCTATGGTTTCTATATGGGTACTCATGGCATTACGCGAGGCGTCCTCTCAAGTCTGGCAGCGATGGTAGCGCAGAAGGTGTGCTGTGGGTTCACCTGGAAGCGCACATGAAGATCGTGTCCAAAGACCATCGCTGAACTTCATGCTGTCCGTTGGGCCACATGCTGGCGGTATTGCAGAGCCTCGGCGGCGTGCAGCAGCTCAATCCTTTCGCTGCCGGCCAGATCTGCGATGGTGCGGGCGACTTTCAGGGTCCTGTGGATTCCTCGCGCGGACCAACCCAGCCGGGACGCGGCCGAGCGCAGGAATTGGACCGTGGGTTCGTCCGGACATGCGTGCGCATCGATTTCACCAGCCGTCAGCAGTTGATTGGTCTTGCCCTGGCGCACCAGCGCCCGCTCACGCGCAACCAGACAGCGCGCACGTATCTGCCCGGACGACTCACCGACCGGAGCACCCAGCAAGTCGGACGTGGGGATGCTGGGCACTTCCACATGCAAGTCAATGCGATCCAGCAGCGGCCCGCTCAGCCTGCCCTGGTACCGCGCAATTTGGTCCGGTGCGCAGCGGCAGCGCTGTGCCGTGCTGCCAAAATGTCCGCAGGGACATGGCCGCGTTGCCTTCTTACCATATGTGCCATACGTCCGAAAAGTGGCGCTTTTCAAAGTTCCGGTCACCGTTGGCGACCATATTGCCAAAAAGCGGAGGGAACTTGGGGAAACCCAGAAGCAGTTTGCCGACCGCTTGGGGGTGACTGCGGCCACCGTGCTTAACTGGGAAAAGAACCTGACAAAGGAACTCCCCGTCAGGCTGGTACCAAAAGTCACAGAACTCCTTGGGTATAACCCGGAACCAGTACCGGAAGGCGTCGGGGCACGTTTGCGGCACAAGCGACGGTCACTTGGGTTATCAATTGAAGAAGTGGCAATTATGCAAAAGGTGGATCGGTGTACCTGGGAGACGTGGGAGCAGAAGGAGGACTGGCCAAGGTGGCCGAGGTACAGGAAGATGCTGGAACAGTTCCTCAAGGACGAGAGTGCCGGGTAGACGAAGACTCCATTTGCTTTCAAGATATTTGCGGATGTGCTGGGAAAAATTGATGCTTGTCAGGTGCGGATCAGTGGGAGGGCCGAAACTACCGATAACAATAATTCAAGGAATGATATGAGTTGGAGCATCATTTGGAGCCCGGACTTGGCGCTCGTCCGGTTCACAGGCATTACGTCGGTTGAAGACCTTGTCGCCGCCAACAACGCATGCCATGGCGACCATCGCTTCGATGGGCTCAAAGTGATAGTGCTTGATTTCCTGCCAATAGATGCGTTTTTGGGTCTAGAGAAGCTGAGTACTTGCGTTGAAGACGTATGGGTAGTCGATTACGGGTCAAAGCAAAGCAATGCCAAGGTTCAAAAATTCGTGGTGACAAACAATTCCATGGTGAAGGCATTTGTGGAGGAGTACCGCAATCTACCTGAACAAGGTACTCCCATACGCCTCTATGAAAGGCTCGAAGAGGCAATAGCTGATGCTCGAAAACTAGTCAGCGGGCAAATTTTGGGCGAGTTTGGGCCTTGACTGTCAAAACGCTCTTCGGCGATGACAGTCTGGCTTCCTAGATTACGAAGGCAGACGGGTCACGCGGGCTTACTTCAGCAAATGGGCGATCAGGTCGATCACATTCTTAAGCACGGTGCTTGCACCGGCTAAGAGTGGAATCCACCGTTTCGCGAGCTTGAATAGCTTACGCATGGGTGTTGTCCAGAAAAAAACCCGCTCGAAGGCGGGCCATTGAGAAACCCGCGTGGAGCGGGCACAAAAAAGCCCGCACAAGGCGGGCAATGAAAAATTTAGGGCGAGCAGGGCTTACGCAGCAATATGGTGCAGTCCACAACAGAATGCATCCGAACCTAGGGCATCACGCCCATTGTTACGCGCTCATAACGCTACCCTGCTTAGCGGGGTTGTGAGGGCATAGCTCCGCCCCCAATCGGGAGTGTATCGAAAATTTCAAATTTGAGGGATTCAATTTGCATTGAAATCACCAGCCGGTTCCAATGTCCGCCACATCAGAAGCGATTCTTGTCGAAGTTGAACGAGCACGGTCTGGCCATGCGCAGCAACCTTGACTTATGATGTGTCGCCCTGAATACCGAACATCAAGTGCCAGGCGGTACGTCTAACCAAAACGTATCACGACCGGCGGCCTTGGCTTGATACAGCGCACGATCAGCCCGAGCAACTAACGCAGCAGGATTCAATTCATTGCCCTCGCAGAGGGTAATGCCTATGCTTGTTGTAGCGTGGATCTTATGATCCCCTAGCTGCATTGTTGCCCGTATGGTTCCTACCAGCTTTTCAGCGATCATCTGCACCTCATCTTGGTCACTCAGATCCTCCAAGATGAGGACAAATTCGTCGCCTGCCAAACGAGCTGCCGTATCTGTAACCCGGATGCTCGACTTCAGGCGATTTGCAACTTCACACAATACAAGATCACCTACGCCATGCCCGTAAGTGTCATTGATGGATTTGAAGTGATCAATATCCAGGTACATGAGAGCCATACGTGAACCGGTGCGTTGGCAGCGTGCAATGGCTTGCCCAAGCTTCTCATCAAACTGCCGCCTGTTTGGTAGCCCCGCGGGTCTATACGAGCGATATCCTGAAGTTCCTTCTCCACCCGCTTTACGTCCGTCACATCCAAGCTAAGCACATATGCGCCATGTGCTACGCCATCAGGCCACACGTCAGGAATAAAGATGGTTCGCAGGTATCGGTGGACACCCTTCTCATTAATTTCAGAATCGAATTCAATGCGCTCGCCCGCAAGCGCCTTTCGTAGGGCATCCCTACGTTTTTCATAGCGGACGTCGCCGAGGACTTCATGGATCGAGCGCCCAGTTGCCCATTGCAAATCAATTCCCAACCAGTCTTTGAATGTTGCATTGAGAAACTGCAGTCGCTCCTCCGTATCGACATAGGCAATTAAAACCGGCAGATTGTCTGTCACCGCACGGAGCTGCCGCTCACTTGCCTCAAGGCGCGCTTGCGCCTGGTGTTGTTCTGTACGATCAAGCACCATGCCAAAGATACCTGTGACTGTACCTTGAGCATCTCTGTCTGGCACGTAGTGCACGTACAAGTTGGTTGGCGAGCCAGGAATTGTGTTCGTGAGTTCAAATGACACATCCTTGCCAGTCATTGCCTCCGCCATATAGGACTTAACCCCAGCAAAAACCTCTTCACCAAACACCTCAGCGACTGTCTTCCCAACAGTGGAGCCCTCTTTCAAATGGAACCATGTTTGGTATTTGTCGTTCGTAAAGGTATACCGGTAGTCCATATCCACATGGGAAATGAGCACGGGCAAATTGTTGGCAATTAACCGCAAACGCCGCTCGCTACGGGCCAGTGCACGCTCTACCTCTTTGCGCTCTGACACATCGTAGTTCGTACCTAGCACACGGGTTGCATTACCATGCTCATCTCGAATCACTTCCGCGCGGGCATGCACGTGGCGAATTTCCCCATTGTCTGTAAGTACGCGAAAGTCAAAATCGATAGGTTGATAGGTCTCAATGGCCTTCTGAAATTCAGTCACGCTTCGCTGGTAATCTTTTGGATGCAGTTTGCTTGACCAATCTTCAAGCGTGCCACCAAAGGATGCAGGGGTACTGCCAAAGATTTCGAACATGGTGTCGGTCCACTCGACCTTCCCAGTCTTTAGATCAACTTCCCAGATGCCTATGCCATTGACGGACGTTGCCAAAGACAAACGCTCCTCTTTCGCGATCAAGGCAGCTGACATCGCCTTCTTTTCAGTTACATCCTGAATGATGGCCAATGAGTGCTCTGGTTGCCCGGACGAGTCACGTTCCAATATTGCAGACATCACTATGTCGATAACCGTTCCATCTTTCCGAACCATCTGGTACTCGATGTCTTCGATCCGACCAGACTCAAAAAAATTAGGCAGCACATCGTTCGTCGCGTAGTCTCGCGAGGCCGGGGTGAGAAAGTCCGTGGAGCGCTTACCGACTACTTCTTCTCGGGTGTATCCCAAACTTCGGAGCCACATATCGCTCACGTACAGTATTCGTCCCTGTCGATCGATGGAATGCAGCATCGCCGGAGTGGACTCATACAGTGCACGCAAACGATTCTGGCTTGCCTTCAAGGCAAATTCGGCCTGCTTGCGATCCGTGATGTCCCTGCCCACGGAATGTAGGGAAATGACGTGATCGTTCTCGTCACCGATGGATCGATTGGACCAGGCCATCCAGCGTTCTTCACCTTTTGCAGAACGCATTTGATTTTCACCATACGCAACCCCGGGCCCTTCGCAAAGCTTCTGCAAATGGGATGCAACAGCGTCCCGATCCTTTACTGAAACATAGTCAAACAGGTTGCGTCCAACCATGTCTTTAGGCGTCAGTGCGAAATGCTTGGCATATGCTTCATTGACATAAGTCAATTCGCCGCTTGGTAGTGATAGAGAGACAAGATCAGTTTGGTCTTCAACGATAGCGTGATAGAGCGCTTCTTGCGTACTTATCTCCTGCGCCTTTTCTGCAGTTCGTGCGTGTAGCTGATCCAATTCCAAGGCGCGTTGGCGCATATCCAGTGCTTTTGAAGCAACAAGCGCGAGATCCGACAACACCTTGCGTTGCACATCATTTAGCACACGTGGTTGGGTATCGATTACGCACAAGGTGCCAACACTTTCGCCCTCTGACATGACCACCGGAGCTCCAGCATAGAAGCGAATATGTGGTTGCCCGATGACCAGTGGGTTTAAGCAAAACCTGGGATCTTCCATGGCATCAGGGACCTCCATCAGGTCCGTACCCAGAATTGCATGGGCACAAAAAGCCACTTCTCGGGACGTTTCGGCTGTTCCTTCCAGCCCGATGTTGGACTTAAACCACTGCCGGTCAGCACTTACTAGGCTCAGCAAGGCAATGGGAGCATTGCAAATGGCAGATGCGGTACGTGTCAGAGCGTCAAATATTGGTTCTGGCTCGGAATCGAGCACTTGCAGTGCCCGTAATCGAGCCAGTCGCCCTTCTTCATTGATGGATCGTGGAGCGGCGTAATTCATGCATTATTTTCTTCTGGCGCCCAACGCGCGCGTTACTACCTTGATGGTAGATCAATTTTCTTCAATCGTGTGTCAGGAATATGTGGGAGGTGGATTCTCAACACGCCTATTGAAATACCGAAGGAAAACTGTCGGGTAATCTGCGAACAGGTGCGTTCACTTTGAATGCGGGTGAGAGTTTTACATGCAATGGATGCGATGCCCGCATCACAATAGTCACTGCATTGATTTTGCCATCACAGCCGCAATCGCCCGCCTTCGAGCAAGCGCCTCCCTCGGATCAACCTCCTTCACGCGAGTTCTCACCGTATAACCCTTAATAGTTTTCTCCTTGGGCTCTTGCGTCATGGGATACCCATCAAGAAATCCTGGCAGGTCTTCTGGTAAGAGAAATGTCACGCGCTTCTTCTCACCATCTTCAAGTGCATTCCCAATGAACGTAGACAAACTTTTTAAGTGTCGCTGATGCGATGCCAACATCACAACATGTGTAAAAGGCAGTGCCAGGCACTTTTCCACATTGCCAAGCTCATGGTCTTTGGTGGTGGTCACAGAGATTTCAAATGCAAACGATAGCTGCTCACGCCTGAGCACCACATCCACACGCCCAGCACCGTCGTGTATTACCTCTTCAACGGACGCACGGAAACCACGTTCCTCGCCGAGCTCCTTAATGAGATGTTCCAGGTACTTGTGTTTGACCCCACCACCGCCAGTGTCTCGGGTTTGGATTGGTAAGGAAGTGGCGGGAGCACGGTGAATGACTATGTCGGGAGACACCTCAGGTGCAGCAGGTACCGTGTCAAAAGCAGGCCTCTCCGGTTCGTCGGGGGGCACTGGCTGATGCTCGACATTTGAAATGTCCTCAACCGGAGGCACGCTTTGAGTTTCATCTGTCACGGGTGCATCAGAGTACGGTACACCGTACGTCTGCCGTGAAGTCTCTAGAAGGGCCTGGTACTCTCCTTCGGATAAGCTCTCTTGTGATTCCAGATACCCAAGGGGAATGGATAGCGTCACGGCCTGGTCGGTCACGTTCCGTGCAAAGCATGCAAAGTGCGTTTGACTACGACCTCTCTTCTGTGAGAGCAAGAAATCTGCATCACAGCGGAAATCCCCTGCAAGACTGTGCGCATCTTTGGAGCTGACACCGCCGGCTAATTTGATAGACGTGTTGGCCAGCACCCCAGCACGGATGCTGGGCTCCAATTGATCCAGATTCTGATGCGCAAAGGTAATGGCCCCTTTGTACTTCCTCACCTGGGCAAGCATACGGGTCAGAGTCAGGTCTACAACATCTTCAGCTTCATCAATGTAGATGTACGTGGGAGTACGTTCGTACTTTGCGACAGCGGCACGACGCATGAGAGCTTGACCTAGCAGGGCGACAAACATTCGAGAGAAGATGGTTGAACCTTCATGCCCAAGAAAGTCCTTGGCAGTGTTGATGAAAACAATGGAACCGTTTTGCAACGACTGGAACAGGTCAACCGAGTTCTTGGTTGCGCTCATCATGCGGTCAAGCGTCTGGTTCGACAGTACCCCCCAAAGCCTTGTCAGAATCTGCTTCTTGGTTTCTGAGAATGTCCGGTCAAAGAATCTGGTTTCAAAGAAGATGCGAGCACTTCCTGGAAGCATCTGCATGCAAGGTTTGAACTGCTCTCCGTCTTCCATAAGGAGCAGTAGGGTGTGGATGTTGGCGTTTGGAATACGGGCAAGCAGTATTGCCAAGTACCGGAACACGACACCTTGTTTTTGAGTAAGTTCTGCACCGAGCAGACCACCAAAGAAGTACTCATACAGTTCAATCGTGCCATTCAGAATAGTTTCCCTGGCGACTGCATTTGTTAGTTTTCCGCTTCCTATGTCCACATCAAACAGATTAAGCCCTACCGGACGATCAAGGTCTTGCGGGTCAATGTAGATGAAGCGGTCCTTGAGTCCAGCTTCACCGAAATATGAACTGTGCATCAAGGTTTGCAAAAGATCACCTTGGCTGTCCATGACGACAACAGATCGTCTTTCCTTGAGTGCTTCTTCTAAGTCACCGGCAATGAGGAATTGAAGTGTCTGGGTCTTCCCGTGTCCTGTGCCCGCAAGCACATGGGTGTGCTCAAAGCGAATGGCTTCTGGGATGTAGAGTGGAATTTCAACCGTGAAGATGTCGACAAACGGCGTGCCTGAAAGGTAGAGCCGGATCAACTCAACAGAATCCAGTCCATGCTTGTCTTCCGGCAGAACATACGACTTCTTGCTGGTAAACCGCTCGTGAAATGGAATGTTGGATGCACTTAAAAGATTGCTATGGAGCTGGTCCCTGAGGTCATCAAACAATGCATCAGAAATCAAGTCATCTGCGAAGATGGTTGCAATGATCTTGTGAATGAGAACAGGAAGGTTCTTGATGTAGGTATGCAGTGGGGCAACAGGTGCCAGCCGTGAATACTCCTCAAACGTACCATCATCATGGGGATCAACGAACGCTTGCGGCGGTAGCTCTTTGTACAGGCTTGAAAGAATTGCAGACGTTACCTCTAACCACTTATCAAGGAAGTAGTCTTCCCGTTCATGCATGCGCACTGCTTTGCGCAGGCGATTGCGATAGTCCACACCTTCAGCGAGACTGAAGTCCGCAGTATCGGCATTAAGTGGTACGGTCAGTGGCTCGTGCCGAAGCAGTATGGAAAGAAGCGAGAATACAGGTGACCCAATACGGGTACCTAGTGTGACATCGAGCTCCTTACCGGCTTCCTCCATGACAGACATGATGAAGTCCGACTTAGCGTCTTCATCACTGAGCGTACTCTGTTGACGAAGCACCCTAACTTGCGACAGAAGCTCTTTGGTTTCCTTCTCCTCCTTGGACGAGGTACCAAGGAGTGAGGAAAGGAAGCTCATGCCGGTTCGAAGGTATGAACCGTTTCTCCACCAAAAGATTTTGCAGCAGTCAGTACCTTATGAAATACTTCTGCTGCCTTAATAATTTGCTCTTCGGCGTCGAGGATTTCAACAACGTCTTTGCCTTCAATGGTCTTGCCATCAACAAGGTCATGTACATGAAGACGTGGTACAGCAAAACGATAGGCAAGCATGGATGTGATGCTGTGCATGTTTGGACCATCGTTAGGCTTCTCATACAGCAGGGTATCACTGAGCTTGTATTTCTTGATTGCGTCTAACTCTTCGTCTGTAAGGCGAGCCTTTGCAGTCAGCAAGAATTTAATGCCACCCACAAGACCAGACTTCTGATTACGCGTAAGCAGTAGTTCCATTTTTCCTCCTGAATATATTTTTTTTGCGAAATACTACTCCCCTCCCTGGCACTTGTCACCCTCTATTTTCAAATGAAGGTATGCGCTACTTTGGTGCAATGGCTGGCAAGGAAAACAAACAAGGTATTAGCTACATTGGAGATACGGCTGGTAGACCACCGCATAAGCGATTTGGTATCAAGCAATCAGATCGTGCTTTCCACGTGCACGTCATTGGAAAGACAGGTACGGGAAAGACGACGCTCCTTGAAGTCCTGCTTCGTCAGGACATTGATGCGGGTCGTGGTGTGACCTTGATTGACCCACATGGGGATCTTGCACAACGTGTACTCCTGTATGCAAGGGCGTCTGGCCGTAAAGATGTCGTCTACCTTGATGCAACGGATGAAAATGTTCCCTATGGATACAACCCACTGAAAGCGGTAGGAGAGAAGTATGTAACTCTCGCAGTGTCTGGTCTCTTAGAAGTATTCAAAAAGCGATTCGCTGATACCTGGGGCGTACGCATGGAGCACATTCTGAGGAATGCTCTGTACGCCCTCCTAGATACAGGAGGTGGGACACTTCCTGATGTGCTCCAACTGATTACCGACAAGGACTTCCGAAGTGACTTGGTCAAGCGCATCAAGAACGAAACAGTACGTACCTTCTGGGAGTCTGAGTTCTCAAACTACTCGGACAGGTATCGCATCGATGGAGCAGCCCCAATACAGAACAAGATCGGAGCCTTTCTTGCGGACCCACGTATGCGGAAGCTTTTGACAGCACCCGATCAGCAGATTTCCTTCCGCAAAATCATGGACGAAGGCCAAATTCTGATCGTGAATCTGTCACGCGGGACCATTGGTGAAGATAGCTCATCGCTTCTTGGTGCAATGCTTGTGACCAGCATTTCTCTAGCGGCGTATTCGAGGGCCAGTATTCCAGAAGAGAAGCGCAGGCCACACTACCTCTACGTGGATGAATTCCAGGCATTCACCACACTGTCAGTTGCAGACATGATTTCCGAACTTCGTAAGTTTCGCCTTTCACTTGTCCTTGCACACCAGCACTTCCATCAACTTGAGGAAGCCGTGCAGCATGCAGTAATTGGAAATGCTGGCACCATGATCTCGTTTCGTCTTGGTGCGAAAGACGCCAGTCTGATTGCCAAGGAATTCATGGAAGTGGTCACCACAGAAGACTTAATAGGGCTTGCGAACTTCACAATCTACCTGCGCCTCATGATTGATGGCATGCCATCACGGCCATTCAGAGCTACAACAATTTCGCCAGAGGGTAAAAGTTGCCCGTGAGGCACAAAGTACCCTCGTGTCAAAAAACCTCTTTCTTGAGAAGCTGAACCGTGGATGTTCTTAACCACGAAGGAGTTCACTATGAAAGATATCAAGTCGGCATCATCAAGCACACTCCTTGCGGAGTTGATTGGTATTGAGACCACCAAGAAGCTGTATAGCGGTTCACTAACAAAGCTGCTTCAAAAAGGAGTTCCTGAACCTGAACTTCGTCCCATGTTTTCTGCTCGGGAGTTGTGGGAGCGGTTGTACCTGGCCAACCTTACTGATCAGCACATTCTTCATTCACCTGACGTAGTCAAACACTACCTGGGAATGGTCTACGCAACAAAGCGGCATGAAGTGTTCCTGGTGCTGTTCCTTGATGCCCAGAATCGATTGATTGCGTGCGAGGAAATGTTTAGGGGGACGCTCTGTCAGACAAGTGTGTATCCACGTGAAATCGTGGTTAGTGCACTTGACCATGGGGCTGCAGGCGTCATCCTTTCACACAACCATCCAAGTGGCAATGCGCAGCCAAGTCGAGCTGACGAAACTTTGACGCACGCTGTGAAGGCAGCTTTAGCACTTGTGGATGTGCGGGTGCTGGATCACGTGGTGTTTGCGGGCGGGGAAGTAGTGAGTATGGCGGAGCGTGGGCTAATTTAGCTTCGGTGGCGCTCACATTTCTAGAGCAAAATTAGGCCTGACATACGTCAGGCCTTCGTTACATGCAAACTGCAAATCGAAATAAATAGTTGAACGACAATAGTCTCGTTCAACCGAATAAATTGCCTAGACTTTGCTTATCGTGCACCCAGATTATCTAAAGCGACAGCGTTGCTATTATTTCAATTGAACTTAGGGAATAATTCTGCTAACTCACGGATATCCTGAATTGGAATGCTTGCGAGTTCTGGGAGCAGGGAAGTGTTAATTGCTGGATATTTCTCCAAGGGATGAAAGCTCTCACCATCCCATATAGAAGGTTTTTGATAGAGACCAATTTCAGGAGCGATAACTCCGCCTCTAAAATATGGTAAGTCAGCTAAGTTGCTTGGTACGGCACACGTTGCAACCATTGTCGCATCATGAGTCCGAGTTAATACCTTTATGGAAGAAAAGCAAGGTGCGTATTGCGTTTCAACAGCCTCTTGCTGAAAAAGCAATTCAGGTTGGGGTTGCCTTTCGATGAAGCGAATCTTTCGGAATCGTATCAAATCTCCCATAAGCCTGTGCCTATGAGTTAGTTGACCATAGAAAAAATCCCCATTAAATGTTCGAAATTCGAATACGGTTCCTATTTTAAATGTATTTCTCATGAATTTTTAAGTATTAGAACCCAGGCCAATTGGCAGCGCGCAGTGCCTCTATTCCCAATTTCAAGGCATTTGCCATTGATGGATTATCCGCCGCTATACTGTTGTACTTATTCAGCAACTGTCCACTTTCCCTTGCTAAGCCAAATCTGGCAATGTAGAGTTGCTCTATGCCATGAGCAGCCAATCGACTAACATTTGTTAATCCTGCAACAGGGATAATCTTATATCCGCGACTCAACCAATATGCTGCTCTTTGCGAGAAATTGCTCGTTATGCCAACATAGACAATTTTCTGAGCTAGTCGAATTACATATACCGTGTTTCCGGATTCGGCATACCATTTTTCTGCCGCCACTGCTGTAGCTATCGACGCCTCTTCCAGAAAAAATGGAACAAGCGGAATCAAAGACGCCTCTATGGCAAGGCCATCCGACGGTGCTACCTGCTGAGGCGTAGAGTTCGCGGTATCAAAAGCAATATTTGGTGAAACAATATTGCTTTTTTTCGCAACTGTTGTAGTTGGTGGTGTGAGGTATTGAGGGGTTGAGTTAGCGGTTTGCGAAGTACCAGCCGGAACTAACAATATGCCAGAGGGCACATTTGCACTAGAATTTGTTGGAGAGGAATGTGCGTTGGCAGCAGAGTCATTTTTTGATCCATCGGGTACTGTACTTGGCGATATTGCTGCCGTCGTTGTAGATCGACCATAGGTTATTTGCGGTAGCGGATTAGTTGCGGGTCTGTACAACGTTCCCCCACTATTTGATGGTGACACAGTACTACTTTGTGCCTGCTGAGCTGTGGCTTGCTGCTGATACCTTAAGCGCTCTGCCTCAGCCTGCTGCTGATACCTGAGTCGCTCTTGCTCAGCTTGTTTATTGAAAGCTGCGGTTTGAGCCTCCTGCTGTTTCCTGTATGAATCGGCCTGCGCCTGCGAACTGAAGGCTTGTGTCTGCGGGACTGTGGCTTGCTGCTGAGTATTGGACGGTGCAACATTCTGCTCTTGTGCACGGCGCTGTACGTCCGCCTTTCGGGCTTGCTCGGCCATTTGAACGTCAGCGGCCTGTGCTTGTCGCTTGGCAAGGGCGTCTGCATCTTTTGCTTGTTGATTGATCCTTGCCTGTTGTTCTACTGCCTGCTGGGTTGCTCTGGCCTGAGCATCGGCAGCTTGTTTGGCAAGAAGTATATTTTGCTCACGGAGTTGCCTGTCCGACGCTTCTTGCTGCGCTTTAATCAGGGCTTCTTCGGTTTGTCGTTGAGCGCGAATCTGGGCATCTGCAGCAGCAATGTTGGCCTTTGATTGTGCGTCAGCCGCTCTAGCCTGGGATGCATTTCGAGCATCAGCTTCCGCCGCTTGTCGTTTGACCAAATCGTTGGCAGCTTGCTCCTGTTGCGCGAGGCTCGGGTTGGCTACAGCCTGTTGCGTCCCTACTGTGGGGGATGCTCCGGTCTGCTGAGCACCTTGCAAACTATTCCGCAGTGCGGCAAATATGCCGCCGAAGATCGCTTTGGCCAGTGGATTGATTTCCGTCTGTTCGGAAGTCGCTTTTTGTGGCGGAGTGAACTGATTTCCTGTAGGCGATACTGATTCGTTGGACCGAAAGATCGCACCTTCTCGAAACTCTACTGCTTTCGCCTCGCCACCAAGCCGACGTTCATACCCTTTACCATTGTGCGGGCGCCAGTTGCGGATTTCACCTTCGAATCCAAATGACTTGTCCTCGGCTTGTATTGTCCCGCGTCCGCTTGGTGCGCCTTGGACAAATTGAGCGGAAATTCGAACAGCGGGCATACCATTTGCCACGCTATTTTCGACAACTACCTCGCCATACCCATTAGCAACGCCGCCTGGACATTCGACGTTGAATGAAGTGATAACCATGTTCGCACTCGGAACACTGAATGTACATTCAGCACCGAATACATCACCATGGAATAACAAGAGTCCGAAAACACTTGTGCAAAAAAATTTCCGTAATAGATGCACAACTCTTCTCCCAAATCTGGTGGTCGTAAGCACTTTGTGTCAGTCGACCACTCGATTAAGACTATCGAAGATTGGGAAATTGTCAAGGATTTCTGGCCCGACAGTGTCGGCGTTAATTCGACCAGCGTCCGACCCCTAGTGCGCCTAGCCAAATACAAAATATACGTCCTATCATTGGCACAACAAGGACATAGGGACGGAGGGCGATCAGTCTAGTATCTCAACAACAAATAACCTCACATAATTAACAATCTCTACTCAATTGAAAGTTTGAGGTGTGCTTTTGTAGACGCGACACGCTAGCTACTTCTTCCGCAATTCGGACAACCTCCAGGCTTTCCCTTCATTTGGCACTCCGGGCACCAGGTGTCTTGTGGTCGCGGTCCTCGCTCTAATGGACTGACGCATAGGCGTATGCCTAAGGCAACGATGAACAAGTCCAAACTGGCCCATGACTTGCATGTTGGTATGTAACTCTGTGAGGGCGCACCAATGAAGCAACAGACCCTGGCTATGGCGGCCGACCAATCGTTCGAGAACTACCGCAAGCCGACCCGGCGCGACGAGTTTCTGAAGACGATGGAAGCCATCGTCCCGTGGTCAACGTTGTGTGCTGTTATTGAACCCTTCTATCCCAAGGCAGGCAACGGCAGGCCACCCATTGGTCTGGAGCGCATGCTGCGCATTCACTTCGTCCAGCACTGGTTCAACCTGGCTGACATGGCCTGTGAGGAAGCGCTGTACGACAGTGCCAGCCTGCGCCGCTTTGTTGGCATCGATCTGGGCCGCGAGCCGGTGCCTGACTCCACGACCATTACGAAGTTCCGCAAGCTGCTCAATGACAACAAACTGGGCGAAGCACTATTTGCACAAGTTGGCAAAGAGTTGCAGGCACGTGGCTTCAAGCTCAACACCGGCACCATCGTGGACGCCACCATCATCGGCGCACCGAGCTCGACCAAGAATACCGACAAGACGCGCGACCCTGACATGCACCAGACGCGCAAGGGCCAGCAGTGGTACTTCGGCATGAAGCTGCACATCGGCGTGGACAGCCAAAGCGGCATGGCCCACAGCGCTGTGGTGACGCCGGCCAACGTGCATGACAAGCATCCACTGCCTGACTTGCTGCATGGCAACGAGCGGCGCGTCTATGGCGATTCAGCCTATGCCAGCCAGAAGAAGCTCATAGCCAGCAAGGCGCCCAAGGCCCGCGACTTTACCAACCAACGTAGCCGCTTCAAGGGCTTCATTGACGAAGCGGTGCGCGCAAAGAATCGCAGCAAGTCACGCATCCGGGCACGCGTGGAACATGTCTTTGGTGTGGTAAAGCGCCTGTGGGGATTTGGCAAGGTGCGTTACCGTGGACTGCAGAAGAACGCAACCCGGGCATTCACGGCCTTGGCACTGGCTAACATTTACCTTGGTCGCCAAAGCCTTTTGGCACAGGTGCGCTCATGAACAGGAAATGCAGGCCAAAGGGCTTGCAAAACCATACCCAAAAGCTCAAAGCGGCGCAAATATATTTCGATTTGGCAATTCCTAGCTGTTGCGACCACCGCCTCAGCTTGTCCCCCACTTATTCATCGTACCCCTAAGCTATAACGCCGGTAGTTTGCTTGTTCGTTCATAACGTTCCCCTTCCAGTTTGAGTTCAACTTTAAGAAGCACACAGGCCGAATCGCGGAAGCAGTTCGTGCAGTATGAATAACCGGTGGTACTGGACAGCATCGTGAAATCTCTTCCAATCAGATGCCAGAAAGGACTCGTCGAAATGGAAACGCTCATCCCCCGTTTCTTCGTCCGGATCTGCACCGAGCGCTGCAAATTTCCAGGACCCAGGTCCTTGTTCAACGTAGGCTGCATTTGCTGGACCGAATGAGAACTGGCCCTGCTGAATCGCGTTTAACCAAACAGGATGGCGGCGCTCCCCTTCGATAAAGAGGGTGGTCTCAAAAAGGTGCTGTATGAGCCCCAGGTCGGCTGCGTTGAGGTCAATGGAAGGGAGGTCAGGGTTTCTTGCAACATAGCGGCGGGCCATGTTGAATACACCACTCACCGCAGATAAAAAGTCGATAGGATTATTCCGCGAAACCTTTTCCCCGTTTTCTCTCACGAAACTCCACTTCAGAAAAGGCAAGTCTGGAAGGGTAACTGCTCCGGCATGGCCAACGGGCAAATGATTTGCGACGTATTCTTTGAACTGAGTAGCTCCGCTCGTTAAGTCTCCGTAAACTGGATCATTAACGTAGGACGGGTCAGGCAGAACCTGTACGCTTTTCAGTCGATTGACATCACAAATGATGCCAACAAATTGTTGATGCGCCCAGGTGTCCGCATACGTGTGCAGTGCGATGCCAAGCCTATGCGGTGCGAAGGGAAGGTCTTGCTTAACAATGCAATCATTCACCATCTGTTGTGCCACGACACTGTTGGGTTTGCACATCATGCGATGAATGATTAAATCGCCTGCATCAGTGTATGCCGCTGGGGTCTCGTTGCCTGGAAGAAAGTGGAAAGGTACCCAAACTAGACGGTTATCTGCCGCATCTCCGTTTTCCAACATTTGTAGCGTCTTGTGTGCCGAAGTCACGCGCACATATCGTTGCCCGTCATCGAATTCCAATGGGCCGTCATTCGTTGCATCGTCCACGTATTGGGCAGCATGTGCAACAGTGGATGCTTGTTCATGGGAAAGGCCGCCAAGGCGGGTTGCCACATAGGTTACCGCATGATGAAAATCTATTTGCATGGCTTTGCCCTATGAATTCAATATATGGAGAAGTTGAGTACTCAAATTGCCGCCTTCCACTTCATTACGGACATATAGCCCACAGTCGGAACTTAAGAGAAGGAGAAACAATCCATAAGCTACACCAAAAAATACGCGAAAAGCATAGATGATTTATTCCTCGGGGGCACAGATCCTTTGCCGGAATTTCACCGAAAAAAGTAAGAAAAATGTGAGGGCATGAAGTCGCATATGCCATTAGGCCGCGTCAATAGACGCGTGCATCAAAATAAAGTCATAGACAGAACATCTTCAGGGAGGGTTTTCTAAATTAACTTTCGTAGGAAAATGCAATCATTTGTTAAATCAGCAGGAATGACAAGAGCGCATTTCACTTGGGGAGGAACATGTAGACCCTCTTAATGATGAATTTGCGAGCGATATTTGACTCATAAATTAGCAGTTCTAGATTGGCTACTTACTGATTTGCATCTGAAGGTCTAGTCAACACAAGATTCCATACATATCCAATCTTCAGGCTTCACAGGTATATTGATAACATGTGTTGCTGGAAAGGGAGTGTTTCCTAATGGAAAAAAATGAATTCTTGGAAGTGTTGCCCGAAATGGTGACATTTGTTCGCGTGGCGGAATTAGGTAACTTCTCGGCTGCCGCACGTTTTCTGCACATCTCGCCGTCGGCCGTGAGCAAACAGGTGACGCGGCTTGAGAAAGTACTGGGAGCCCAATTGATTCGGCGCACAACCCGCCAGTTGCAACTAACCGATGTGGGTATGGAGGTTTTCCACAAATGCAGCGAACTGGTGGAGGCCGCACAAGGTGCCATGCAGGTAACGGCCAAGTTCATGGAACGTCCGCAAGGCTTGGTTCGCCTCACGGCACCCAAAGCTTTCGCCAAGCATATTCTGCACCCTGCCATCCTGGACTTTCTGGACAAGTACCCCGATGTGGATGTCCAACTCATTGTCACCGACAAGCTTGTCGACCCTATTCAGGAAGGTGTCGATCTGGTAGTCCAGCTGACAAAGGTGCCGCCGTTGAACCTGGCGTCACGACCCCTGATGAAGGTTGAGCACATCCTGTGTGCCTCGCCGAAATTTCTCAAGAACAACCACCCGATCAAGAATCCCAAAGACTTGGTGGGAGTCAACTGCCTCTACATTGGGGAGCGAGACAGGGATAACTGGTGGCGATTCAAGAAGGGTCAAGAAGTGGAAGATGTGGTGGTCAAAGGCCGCTATGTAGCCAACCACAGTGAAATGCGCCTAGAGGCTGTCCTACGAGGCGTTGGCATTGGTTGTGTTCCGGACTTCGTTGCCAGAGACGCGCTGCAAACGGGGGCCGTACAGCGGATTCTCTCCGAGTGGGAACTGGAGGCCAATTACCACGGAACCGCACACATCTTGTACCCACCCAATCGCTTCCTAGCTCCCAAATGTCGCGTTTTGATTGACTCTCTTGTTGAACATGTGGGACTGCGCTTGAAGGTTTGTTGAACATACTGTGCACCGCATGTCAGGCAAAAGCCTGTTGCCGCACAGGCAGAAAACGTGCGGCACCTCACACGCATTGAAAATTATCCAGTATCTTGACGCTTACTGGAACGAAGTGAACTTCACCCCCAAATCCGGCTTAAAAAATCGGTATAAGGATCTGCCGCAATCTCTCGTAATGGAACCTGTAGTGCGTTTACATCCATCTGCAATGCAGCCGCAATCGCGGGTAATGCCGCCACCGCACGATCGCGATTCGCCAAGGCCATTGCATCAGTGTTGCCCTTTGTATCAAAATCTAACTCATTTATGAAGTTCTTAATTTCGACCGCCCCCCGCAATCCAAACGGACGTATCACGGCTAGTTTTCCCTCAAAGTAGAGCCACGCCAACGCCTGGTTCATGCAATCGCAGACGAACACAAAGTCTAGATTGGCACGCATCACCAACCGTACTGGATCGCAATAGGCCATTTGCGTAACCGTGCTGATATCCTCGTTTCGCAAGCGGTCAAGAATCATCTTGTTGATCCCTTGAAGCTTTGTGATGTCATCGCTACTCTCTGCGTCTGTGTTCCCAAGTCCTAGCTGCTTTTCAGACAGTCGGCGCAGCATGACTAACAGAGCATCTAGAGGAAAGGCCCCAAGGGCAAATGACACAAATGGGCCAAAGCCGGGTGAGAGCAGCGCGCCAAATCCATACCCCATTGGAATTGCGATTACCAGCCGCAGCGTCCCCCAATGCACATCGGAGGGCGCAAAGTCAAGTCGGCGTGCTCTCGAAACATGGTCATCGACCACCCAAAGATAAGCACCTCCAAGCGCAGCCATCGCAGTATTGGGAAGTTCAAAGATGGTATAGGTAGTAAAACCTAGGTGCTTAAGGCACGTTAGAGTTACTAAAGTCACAGCTGAGACCGAGACCAGAAATAGCAATAAAGTCGGCCATGCGAAATACTTCCTCCCATACCACTTGAAATGAAAGTCTTCAAATGCCTTGGACGCATTCCCTGCTTTTGGAGTTTCGCTGCCTCGACTAAACATTTCAAAGTAAGCTTGACGAGCATCATCATTTAGTCCGTCCATGATGTCCTTGCGTTTCGCCAGCCAGCCATAGCAAATGTACCGGAGTACAGGCGTCATTAATACACAAGTACCAACAGCTATCAAAAATATACATATGATGTTGTTAATATTGATATTCATAGACTCCACCCCTATTGTTTGAACAATCCACAGTTATCGGTATTGACCCCAACCCCCGTCTTGAATCAAAATTGATGCATCTAAGCTTTAAGATTAGTATTTCTATTTTTCATCCTAGTTGAGTCATCGGAATGAATGCTCTGAATCTCTTTTCTAGAGGAGAGAGATTCCGGAGCAAATGGAGTTTTTCACCTTTCTGAATGCATACGCTTAGGAAGTTCGCACACATTTGGCACAGTTGCGATCATCTGGATCACAGCTAGCATTATTAATTTCGCCTATATAAGTCTCAAGATCAAGCAGAGCTGTATAGCAGATCAGGTGATGGTTGCATGCTGGGTTGTCGGTTATAGCCGCCGAAGTAATATCTGCAGGTATGGTCTTGGCTTGTCGTAAGTCGTGGTAAACCGAGAGATGCAAGATGTCAAACTTTGGGACGGTCGGTACAACGTCCCGTTCGTAGTTGAATAAATCGTAATTGGTGACTGTGGATTCAAAGAAATCCACAAAACTGCCATTACCGGTTTTAGGTGATGCAAATAAACAGGCCGTTGCTATTGATCCAGCGAGATTGAGATCCAGAGTTAAATAAGTCGCAAGCGCGGCACCTAAGCTATGACCCAAAACTCTGATGGTTCCCGAGTTGGAAATGGCCAGTATTCCGCTCACCACTGGAACACCAGTAGAAGGAGCAGCAATTGGGTGAAATTGCATTGTGGAATATATGCTGTAAAACCCCTGATCGACATAACCAGGAACTTTAGAGTTTCGATGTGACATCATCAGGAAATCAAGATCATCACCCCACTCTTCAGCACCATCAGTCCCACGTATAGCAATAATTGTCTCTTCGCCCTTTGTTGCGACATAACCGTAAGACACTCGATCACCTGCACCCATGACAGTCTGACGAATTGTGCCCCCGACTGCCTGAATATCGTCAGAGGCTGATAGAAATCCAACAATGCTCCATCCCTTTTGAGCGATGCGTTGATCAACGAACGGTGGAATATTCCTCGGACCTTTGTCACACATATCCCATGCGTACATAATCAACGGCGCATAACTTGCGGCAGCTTTTCTGTCCATAGGTTTCTCCAGTACAAGTAGTTAAAGGGCACTTCTGTAGCAAGCATTAGCTTGATGAGGGACTTTGCAACCGCCTTCTGGTCAGAAGCGGGTGTGCCATTGATCCAGTTCGAATGCAAGGTGTGCAGAAGACTCCCCGCCAGCGATGCCTCCTCCGACACCGCAGGAAAAAGAGGTTGGCAGCAGCTTGAATCGAATCAAAGCCAAAATTGGATACGTCGCCATCGGGCAAGGTCTTGGATGTGTCCACCAGTGCACTGGCTGCCAATCCCAAGCCTCCAATGGCCGTCACAATGTTTCCAAGCAACGCCAGATCAATGCTCATGCGCTTTCCCCCTAAAAGAAAGAACCCAAACGTGCTGTGTCCGAGATTTTTTGTCCGTTTGCCATCGGACATATACCTGATACTACGGCTGTTTACATATTTTTACTTATTCCACCAGGGCATAAGTCATAGTCCGTAGAGTAAGTAATATTTACCATACGCTTCCCTCAGATATAGATGCTTTTGAAGCATAGAAGCGACCCTCACAATTGCATTGGAAGCTCATGACGTAATGAAACTTTCAAGCGACGAAATAAGATTGCTACATATCTGGTGCGCTGATCTATTGGCTATCCTGCGAATAGTGGCAAGCAAGATTGCCGTCACAGAACCTTATTTGCCTGTTTCGATATTTGTGATAGTCTGCGGCTGAAATTGAGCTGACAAATAAGGTACTACAAAAGGGAGGGTGCTCGTGCGTACACGTTACGGTTTTGTTTCGTTGGCGATTTTTGTATGTCTACAATTTGCAGGACTTCAGAACGCACCTGGTGCCCCATGCACCGTTCTCAATAAACTCACCAACGGGCAAACCGCTGATGCCAATCAGGTAATGAGCAACTTCACTTCAGCGACTAACTGCATTGATGCCGTACCCGCAGGCTTCACCAACTCAGTTCAGATAAAGGGCACGTCCGGTCTTGCTGGAGTCGGTCCTCTCACAAATGGCCAGGTGTTGATAGGCTCTACCGGCGCACATACGCAGGCAACAACGCACACTTTTGGAAATGGGATATCTGTCACGCATGGTGTTGGAGTGGTAACCATCACGGCCACTAGTGAAGCTGGGACAAGCTACGACCTTGTCTTTTGGCCGAAAGCAGCCTATCCACTACTGGCTAACGTCTGATGCAGTGGGCTCTACTTCAGCTGCACCTTTTAAAAAACCGGCCGGATAGAGCGGCAAACAACATGACGAAGGAATAGTCAAATGACCCCGACACCTATTTTCCCCGACGCCAAACAAACCAACGCCAAGAGTGCTGGGCCAACCCCGCCAAGCGTGCTGTTTCAAGGAGTTGACACGTTCACAGGTAGCGCCCGTAGCACGGCGGTCGTAGGCACGTCAACGCAGGTAGGTGGGGAGGAGATCTGCACCTACACAACATGTACCAACGTGAAGTCTCTTACGAAATCGCTACAAATCAACGGGGATTTGTCCGCGAGCTCTGTCTTCGGAAGCATTGATGCAAAAACGAAGTATGTGCACAACCTCGATTTGACCTCGACCAGCGTAGTCGTCGCGGTTTACGTCAACAACGTCGCCGCCACCAACGCCTATACGAATGTAGGTCTGGCTCAAGGCGTGACGATCCCGAAACACATCAACGACTTCTATCTCGGATACGGCGATTCGTTTGTGAGCGAGATTACTGTGGGAGCCGAATACATCGCTACCTATGTTTTTTACTCGGAGTCGGCCGAAGATCAAACAAGCGTTGTCAATGCCTTGAGCGCTAAAGGCGTGGGGGCGGGCGGAAGCATTACAGTGTCGTTGGACACAGCCATCCAAACCGTGCGCAATCAGATGACCGTCCGTTTCGCCTTCGCGCAGACCATTCTTGGTCTCACCGGCGTACCATTGCCGACGGAGGAAAATCTCTACCAGTTCGCATTGGCGTTCGCCGCACGAACGCCAAATCCTGGCATGGTGATCAATTTCAAGACAACGGGATACGAGCATGTCCCAGGCGTTGGTAATGCGCTGGACCCCATCGTCAAGGTGCGTTTGGCGTTCACTGGCGGAATCAATGGCGATGGCATCTCCGCCAACTACGCAAGTCTGACTGGTCTGGATCACGCGACGCAATGGATACTTGATGTCTATAAGACCTATGGCTATGGAGGTGACAAAGATCTGACAGAAAGGGGAAAAAAGATATCGCTGGATCGCGAGTCGCTTGGTAACGTGATCATCGCCATCAGCAAGGATGCAACGGTATTGCCGAAAGTGCCACCATTGCCGAGCCTGGAATGGGGCACTCCTGTGCTCAATTTTTCAACTCCAGGAGCGGCAATGGTATGGCCCAGTTCGACCAGCCCGGGGCCATCCTACTTTGCCGACGTCGGATACCGAGATGTCTTGAGCCAGACGAAATTGACAAGCGTTTCAATCGGGGGTGTGACGGTATCCTCAATTGGCGGTACAGTCGAGGACGTTTCGATGATCAGCACGACCTATGCCAGCGCTGAGGGCAGTAAGACTTTCACGCGCGGTGGCAATGTTCAAGTATGGGGGAGTACATGGTCGCAGACCATGCCGTTCGAGTTTCAATTGACCGACCAGGTTGCCTCGATGTCTGGCACAGAGGAAAACGCAAACTCTATCTATCCTTTCGAGCGTTTCGTTCTTTCGTCTTTTGCGATTACGCGCCTCAGCCAAGGGGTCCCTGCGCACAGTAGATGGCCGCAGGCACAGGTAGGCGATCCGCAGGGCGCGACATGGACACCTGCAGTGGGAGAGGTTTTCGTCGGTTTTTGCGGAACCACCAGCCCCGACGGCGGGGTCAACGGCGGCAGCGTTCTCGTTACGCTATCGCCTTTGACAACTACTTTCAGTCCTGCCTCATGGAGTCCTACGCCATCGCAACAGGCCTAGTTCGGCGACGGTCTCTCCAACGAACTGGTCAGCATCGAGTAACTGCCGCTTTCTTCAGAAGATCTCTCAGAATGACAATATTCCCAGTATGGGGGATGTAAATCCCATGACCAATGTGGCATATTTCCGGAGTCAGGACGGGAAGTGAAATGCATCAGAACTTATATGAGGGATGGTTTCGCCGCGCTTACTTCCTTCGCCGCGAGAGAGCGACCTGTGACGCTGGTTTTTTTCATTTCACTGCAACTGGCTGGACCAATTAGTATTCGACAAAGGTCGATATCTATGCTTTGATGGTGACCTAGACAGGGAGTGCCAAATGACAGCCTCTGAAGTAAGGCGGGCGTTATGCGCCGTGGCCAATGACAAGTCCGCCGCCATCACTACCATACTGAACGGTATTGCGGGTGGGTGGGAGATTTGGCTGCAGGTTGAACTTGCACTTCAGCTGCTTGCCAATGCATCCGGGCATGCGACGCGGGAAGTGCCCTACCCATCGGGCCAAAAGTCGGACTTCATGATCGTTCCACGAGCTGGCTTGCCCATCTGGGTCGAGTTGAAAACACAAGTCAATGCGGAAGATACAACCGTCACCACCAGGTTCAAGGCAGACATTGCAAAGATTGATGGACAGTCGCCTCAATGGATTGCGCAGAACATTGCTGTTGCGCTGGCCTATGCATTGCCAAAAACCAAAGCCCAAGCCGATTTGATCGAGGTGCTGTGCAGGCCTGGCGCAAGGATTTCAGTATGGCAGCTTGTACTGCGCAATTGGCAATCTTGGTCGCCTGGAGGAGCGGCGCTGGCACTGGAAGCACCAACTGTCATTTACTACAGTCAATCCACCACGTAGCCGGTGTGTAGTGCCGACCTCACGGTACCCAATCGGGCGCTTCTATTTGCAGCAAACGCTCCGAGTTGTTGCCCAGCCAAAATCCGAAGAGATGAGCTCTCGGCAGTTGCATCAGGTAAAGCGGCGAGGAAACGAGGAACAGACTGCTTTTGCAGGCGGATGCGCATCGACGCAGATACTTGGGCCGCGACCCTCTGGTCCCCATTGGTTGCCAGGATCAATGCTGAACAAGCGCCTTGGGCGCAACCAAAGCAGGTCTAGCTTTCGCGCGTTGAATTTGGGGCTTGTTTTGCGGCGAATAGGTTGGTGCGTTAGACACTAGGGGCTTGGTGGAAAAGGAGCCGGTTTGTACCTTAAACACCGCCACAGCTTCCGCCAGCATGCCTGCCTGGATCTGAAGCCTATCGGCAGCGGCGGCGGACTGCTCAACTAAGGCCGCGTTTTGTTGCGTCATCTCATCAAGTTGCCCGACAGCGATATTCACCTGTCCAATGCCGCTAGACTGCTCACGTGTGGACTCGCTCATTTCACGGATCATGTGGGCCACTTGCTGTGCTTGGGCGACAATCTCAGTCATGGACGAGCCAGCAAGGACAGCCAATTTGCTGCCAGCCTCCACTGTCTCCGTGCTGTCCTTAATAAGTGTGGCGATCTCTTTGGCCGCATCCGCGCTTCGTTTGGCCAACGCGCGCACCTCGCCAGCCACCACCGCAAAACCGCGCCCCTGATCTC
The DNA here is from genome assembly GCF_038784515.1 of Rhodoferax sp. GW822-FHT02A01. Lineage (NCBI taxonomy): Bacteria > Pseudomonadati > Pseudomonadota > Betaproteobacteria > Burkholderiales > Comamonadaceae > Rhodoferax > Rhodoferax sp. GW822-FHT02A01. The sequence continues at coordinate 1,371,540 of NZ_CP152376.1, read as the reverse complement.
CAGCACGCGCAGCCTCAACCGCCGCGTTCAAAGCTAGGATATTCGTCTGAAAAGCGATGCCATCAATAACGCCGATGATGTCTCGGATCTTGTGGCTGGCATCAGTGATGGTACCCATGGTACCCACTACCTGCGCAATTACCTGGCCGCCTCGTTCTGCTGCAGCGCTAGAAGAAGCAGCCAAATGAGCGGCTTGCAGCGCTGTGTCGGCATTGTTGTGAACAATGGACGTCATCTCCTCCATTGAAGCGGCGGTTTGCTCCAGGTTGGAAGCTGCCTGTTCGGTACGTGCACTCAAATCGTTGTTGCCTTGGGCAATCTCGCCGCTGGCACCTCGTACGCCGTTTACCTGCTCACTGACATCGTCAACCAGCGAGCGCAAGTTCAGGCCAGACTGGTTGATGGCACGCAGGATCATCCCGATCTCATCCACCCGGTTCAGCTGGACGTTGGCCCCGGGATTGCCTGCGGCTACGTTTAGCGCCTGTTGCAAAACCACCTCCAGAGGGCGCGAAATCTGGCTTTCCAAAATGACAGATATTGCCAGAGTCAATCCTAGGGACCCTATACACAGCCAACCCATGGCTGATCCTATGGGAAATAGTGCAGCCGCCAGACCCAAGGTCAAGGCCAAGGTCAGGGCTAGAGCCAGACGGATGCGCCAGCGCACAGGTAAAATTTGGAACAGCGACATACAGGATAAAAGCCCTGTGTGCACGATTAAGCCTTCACGAAAGGCCAGGCTGCCATTCTTGTTTTCTCTGAACTTTTTATAGAGCTGTTCGGTCTGGCGCACTTCGTCTGTGCCGGGTTTGGTGCGTACTGACATATAGCCTGTCAACTGTCCGTTGCGCACTACGGGCGTAGCATTCGCGCGTACCCAGTAATGGTCACCATTTTTACGGCGGTTCTTCACCAGTGCAGTCCAGGACCGCCCGGCCTTTAATGTGGCCCACATGTCTGCGAACGCCTGCGTTGGCATGTCAGGGTGGCGTACCAAATTGTGCGGCTGACCAATGATTTCTTCGCGTTCGAAACCGCTAACGCTAATAAATGCAGCATTTGCATAAACGATGCGGCTTTGTGCGTCGGTGGTTGACATCAGCGTGGCGTCTGCCGGAAACTCATATTCACGCTGGGTGATTGGCAAATTAGTACGCATTTTCTTACCTTTGAAGTGGGTCTAAGCAGTAGGTCTATCCGGCCAGACATGCTTACTCGGCTCTGCGTCCGATTTGAATACTCCCCTTAGCTTCCAACTGTTTACGTTCAATACTCCAATTTATTCTTGTCCTTTGTATTGCGAGAAGAACGGTATCCAACTTTGAAGATGCGCCAAGCACGCGTCGATTTCTGAATTCTTGTCGTAGTAGGCGTAGGCGCCTAAAGCAAGGCACGCATCCCTCAATAAACGTCCCCCTTTGCTGCTCAATATGAGGAATCGTGCACTGTGCCCTGCGGCTTTTACACGCTGCAATACCTGAAGGCCGTTTCCTGACGCCAGAGATAAATCCAGCAATACAGCGTCAATCGGATTACTGAGAATTTTCTCCACTGCTTCTGCCTCTGTTGAGGCAGTACCAATGACATGAATCGCGGGATACGGTTCAAGCAAACGAACTAGTTGCCTGCAAATCAGCTCGCTGTCTTCGACGATAAGGATATTCATGAAGCGCTTGAGCATTTGAATGGGTACCCTGAGTGTCTTCCACACCCGAGAGTTCTAATAGCAGCGAGAACCCTATCATCCTGTCAGGTTTGGCGGATTACCTTGTAGGGGAAGGCCTACGGCAGTGGCCAAACACTCAGAGGGCTATACCGTGATCCAGGCAATAGCGAATCAGTTCACCATTGTTGGCGAGAGCGAGTTTTTCTAAAATGCGCGATCGGTAGGTGCTGACGGTCTTCGGCGATAGGTGCATCAATTCGCCGATTTCGGTTAGACGCATGTCCTGGGATAGCAGAAGCATGACGCGATATTCCTGTGCAGACAGTTCTTCGTGGGGGAGAATTGTGGCCCTACCTGACACGAGATCGAGCAAATGGTCGGCTTGGGTTGCGGTGACGTAGCGACCTCCCGCCATGACGCGTTCGAGCGCCACTACCAGTTCGTCTGCCGCTCTGTCCTTGGTAAGATAACCGAGAGCACCCAATTGCAATACGTGGCTAGCATAGGCGACCTCATCATTCAGGCTTAACACTAACAAATGCAACTGTGGAGCCGCGCGGCGCAATCGGGAAACGCTTTCCAATCCCTTGGCGTCAGGTAAGTTGAGATCTACGATAGCCGCGTCAAAGACCTGCTCGCGCACAAGCTCCAATGCCGTCGCAAGTGATGGTGCTTCCTGCATGAGGGCCTCGGGCCAGCGTTTGGCCACCAATTGGTGTAGTCCGATACGCACGATCGGGTGATCTTCTAGCAACAGGATTTTCATAAATTGGGCGGTTGATCCGGTGAATTCAATGGTAGTCGCAGCCTCAAGCATGTACCACCTTCGGCCGGGCTATCCAGCTCTAAGGCGCCGCCCAGCAAGTTCGCCCGCTCCTGCATTCCCGTCAAACCTAGGCCACCATGCCGCAACTCTGGGGTGGGAAGACCGACGCCGTTGTCACACAATGTGATCAGATACTGGAGGTCGTTCACCGGCTCACCGAAGATCTTCAGTTCAGAAGCTTGCGCATGTCGTGCGACGTTAGTACAAGCCTCTTGAAGAATTCGATACGCTCCAATAGTTTGGTGCTCCGTAAGCAGGTGCTGGTCCTCAAGCTGAACCGAAAAAGCTACACTACCGGCGCGAGACATATTTCCCAGCAAATGTTGTAGAGCTGCTTGCAAGCCCAGATCATCTATCAGCGGGGGCCGCAATTCCGACGCAATACGTCGTGCAATCATAATGCCCAAGTCAAGAGCCTCGAGAAATGCGACTTCCTGGTCGCTGGGCAAGCAGCCTTTGGGAATGCCGCGGAAAATCATCTTTAGCCCTGTCAGTACGGAGCCGATCTGATCATGCACTTCTCTGGAAATGCGGTGACGCTCCGCCTCCACGACGCGCTCTTGCTCAACCACAAAGCGACCCAGTCGTGCTCGCGCTTGCGTCAAGTCCTGTGTACGCTCAGAGACTTTTTGCTCAAGCCATTTGCTGCGCACGTCCACCGCCGTCAGACTGTCCCTCATCTGGTCAATTTCCAGGATGCCAGACGAGCGCTCGGCAACGAAAGTACCGTCCAACACGGACCGCGAGGCCTCCACCGCCCCCTTGAGTCCGCGTGTGATACGCCGAGATATCCACGCGGCAGCTACCAGAGCCACACCAAGGAGCACAGCACCGAAGGAGGCCAGAGCCGCTATTTCCGACCGCAGGGGGGCATTGAGTATTTCTGAGGGTACTCCGACAGCAACGTACCACTTCCAGTTCCCAACGGGGCGTATCACCGTTCGGGTCAGCACGTTCTCCTTGGTCAATGCATCCCAAGAGCCTTGCCTGTGGTCACGAATTGCTTTAAGAATGTTAGGTGAACTCTGTCCAATGAACTCCGGCCCCTTTGAGCGTCCGATTGTTACTCCGCTCGGACTAAACACACCTGAAATGCCGTTCAACGGCAGCGGCATTTGCTTCAACACACTATTAATCGATTCCGTAGTCAGGAGTGCCCGGATGCAATAAATCACCTCACCGTTCTGAAATACAGGGACTCCGAGAGCCACAACCAGATACTTTGAAATGGAAGATTGATATGGCTCGGAAAGAACAGGCCGTTTAAACTCAAACACTTCCTTGACCGCTTCCGGCTGCCCGGTGGGCAGTAGAGTTCCCAAAGGTTGAGGTGCTAGAAATACAAGTTTTCCTGCCCGATCAATTAATGAAATGCCTACTATGTCCGGATTGCTTGCTTGGATGCGCAGTGCACCACGATAGAGCGCAGCGACATCGCCTTGGTTACTGGCTTCCGAAACGGCCAGGCCATTCAGATAGCCAAGCGTTTTTTCAAGGTGGCTCTGAAGGTGGTTAGTGATAGCTTCGGCCCTCTGGGTCAAATCAGATTCGACGGCTAGTTGACGCTCCTTGGCATACTGCTGGGCCGAGTAAAGAGAAAAGAAAAATAAGGGAATAACGGGCAACAGGACCAAGAGCGTTAGCCAAATGACAATGCGCGGCTTGGATTTCATAGTCTTCACGTCTTTAAATGGTCAATTGCTAGCAACCATTGGGATGATCTTTCATAAAGACTCCCTAGTTGGTGCATAGAGATTTCTTGTGGCTTAAGGAAAAGTGAGTTACATCGAAACGATGTGCATTCCCACAGGGATAACTCGGCCGCGCGCCGGTGCGGAATATTGTCGGTCCCGTCAGACTCATATGGCTGGCCATTCGGTTGGGAGGAATTACATTTGATTTTTGTGGCGGAATGCTTGAGAGGATGCAATCATGCCAGATGCCTTTATATCGCGAGTATGCTACGTAACTTATACCAAAAGCAGGGGGTTATCGATGAACATCGGCATTAAAATCCGGTTCCAAAACTGGATCGCATTGAGTACTTTATTGATTGTGATCACACTGGTTGTGATTTTTCTTGGTACCGTGTTTCAGACGTTCACCAGTATCTCCGAAGATTCAGCACAGGAACGATTCTCTTTGATTGCCGCTCAGGCCTCAATGCAGTTGGAAAGTTTGGTGCTGCAAAATGCTAAGGTGGTAAAGGTGCGCGCAGGTGCACAGCGGCTGAACTACGTCAGGGACGGCACTCTGAATCCGAACAGCGTGGTTCCCTCTTTTTTGGGATCAGTTGCCGCAGACCCAGACGTGTACTCCGATTTTTTTGCGCTGAGCAATGACGATTTTTTACAGGTTATTAATGTCAAAGAGGACGAAAGAGTCCAAGCAGCGCTTCAAGCCCCTGCCAGAACTTTTTTTGCGGTGCGTCGTATCACCCATGATAGCAAAGGGCGTCGCAATGACGACTACCAATTCTTCGACAAGGACAGAACCCTGTTGGGTAATCGCTCCCAACCGGCGAAGCTGGTACCCACGCAACGTCCATGGTATGGAGGCGCCACCCAAAAAGGAGGTCTGTTCATAACGGAGCCCTATGTATTTGCTTCCAACAATGAGTTGGGTATCACGATTGCAGCGCCCCTTGCTGCTGGAGGTGGCGTGCTGGCCACCGATATTAGCTTGCGTTCCATGGGGGATATTTTGGCGCGGCTTAAGCTTCCACCCAACGGTGCCATTGCAATTCAGGACGCAAAGGGCCGCGTGCTGGCCTTTCATGGCTCGGGTTCCAATTTCGATAACGTAAGTATTGCCCCCTTAACCAAGCCAGAATCGTTGAAGAGTGCATACCTCTCGGTGCTAAAGACCAATAGTCCAGGCGGTTTGGACGTAGAGCCGGTGGGCACCGAAGGTGCTCGCTTTGTGGTCAATCATAAGCCCCTTCAAATTGCAGACGGCGCAAGTTTTAGCGTCACCGTCTGGGCACCAGTTACTGACTTCACCGCTGCATTTAGGGCCGCGCAACGCGACGTAATGCTGGTTGCCATGGCGGTTTTACTCGTGCTAGTGCCACTGGCTATGTTGGGCTCGCGTCGTATCGCCCAAACGCTGACGGCGTTAGCCACTGATTCCGAGCACCTCAAACGGCTGGACTTTTCGCAGGAGCCACACCAAACCAATTCCATGCTGTACGAAATCCAAGCCCTGGGTGACGCGCAATACGTCATGCATGGCGCCATCCAGAACCGCACCGAAGAGCTCAAGGCCTCGCAGGACAAGCTGGCGCAGCTGGTGGACAACGGTATCAGACTTTCGCGCGAACAGAACCGCACCCTACTACTACACCACGTGCTGTTCGGCGCGCGCGAGATTGCGCAATGTGCAGCAGCGACGCTGTTTCTCAAGACCGAGCACAACACCCTGGTGTTTGCCCAGCGCACCAGCGAAGACCCGCTCCCTTCCTTTGAGATTCCGCTCTTCGACGCCGAGGGCAAACCCAACAACCACTTTGTCGTGGTGAACGTAGCCAACACCAACACCTCCGTCATCGTGGACGACGTGTATGCGGAAACACGCTTTGACATGTCCGGTACCAAGAAGTTCAGCGAAGACTCCGGTTTCAGAACGGTTTCCATGCTGACCGTCCCCTTGAGCCCGCGCGAAGGAGAGGTCATTGGCGTGATCCAGTTGCTCAATGCACTGGACCCTAAAACGGGCGCCGTCATTCCCTTCCCGCAGGACCTGATTGGATTTGTCGAGGCATTGGCGGCCCAGTCTGCGGTGGCCATCGAGAACCAGAATTTGATCGAGGCCCAGAAGCTATTGATGGACGCGCTGATCAAACTGATTGCGGGTGCAATTGATGCCAAAAGTCCCTACACCGGTGGCCACTGTGAGCGCGTACCGGAACTCGGACTGATGCTGGCCGAAGCCGCTACCGCCCAGACCTCGGGCCCATTGGCCAGCTTCAAGTTTGAAACCGAAGACGAATGGCGCGAATTCCGTATCGGCGCCTGGTTGCACGATTGCGGCAAGGTCACCACGCCGGAGTACGTGGTGGACAAGGCCTGCAAACTGGAGACCATTTACAACCGCATCCACGAGGTGCGCATGCGTTTTGAAGTGCTGCTGCGCGATGCGCGCATCGCCCAGCTCCAAGCCCTGGCCATTGGCACCGATGCACAGGAAGCACAAGCTGCATTTGACACGCGACTTGCACAACTGCTGGATGACTTCGCGTTTGTTGCCGAGTGCAACCTGGGTGGCGAATACATGGCGCCGGAGAAAGTGCAACGCCTTCAGCAAATAGCCCAGCAGACCTGGCTGCGTCACTTTGACGACCGCGCCGGACTGGCCCACGAGGAGCTCAAGCGCCACACCGATGCACCGGCTGCCCTACCCGCCACCGAGCTGCTGCTGTCGGACAAGGCGCACCACATCATTCCGCGCACCAGCAAAGCAGTGATGGATCCCAAATGGAAGTTCAAGGTCAACATCCCGGAACACCAGTACAACTATGGCGAGGTATACAACCTCAGCGTAAGCCGTGGCACCCTCACCGAAGAGGAGCGCTTCAAGATCAACGAGCACGTGATGCAAAGCCTCATGATGCTGGAGCAACTGCCGCTGCCCAAAAACATGCGCCGCGTGCCCGAATACGCCGGCACCCACCATGAAACCCTGATCGGCACCGGCTACCCGCGCAAGCTGGGTGCCGACGAGCTGAGCGTGCCCATGCGCATCATGGCGATTGCCGACATCTTCGAGGCGCTCACCGCCTCGGACCGCCCCTACAAGAAGGCCAAGACGCTGTCGGAATCCATCAAGATCCTGTCCTTCTTCAAGAAAGACAAACACATTGACGGTGACTTGTTTGACCTGTTCCTGACCTCTGGTATCTACTTGCGCTACGCTGAGAAATACCTGCTGCCAGGACAAATCGATGTGGTGGATATAAGCGAATTTATCTAAAAGGGACGAACCAGATAGGTACTGCGACCGCTGGATATGTGCACTCAAGCATAAGAACTGGCGATCTCGCCATGTAGAAAATGGCCACGTGTGTACTTTGACCTTGGCAGCGGTCAACCCAAAAACTCCAATCTTGAATGCCTGCCAAAAGATGGTGCAACCATAGTCGTCGAATGTTGCCCCTGTCTTTGTTATCGATTCAACTTTGGGTTACGGACTGTCTTTTTTGAATTTTGTTATGTATGATTTTAATAGAAATGGTTCGGCCAATTGCTAACTGGTGCACTCCACGCAAATGATCTTTGCCAACCCAATGTAAGGATCGCGCTAAACTTGTTCATTCAAATCTGACCGAGGCATTATTACCATGGCTACAAGAATCGCCCCCGAAATTGCACACCTGTTTTCCGACAAAATAGGTGTTCGAAAATATTATGCCGAACCGATTCCTCCCACACCCTCTTTGCCAACGATTCGTCTCGATCCGAAAATAGTCAAGAAGATTGCCGACGGTGTGGCCATCTTTGCCAAAATGCAAAATGATGATTTGTTGGCGACGCTGGCGATCGGTGAAGTGCGTCCATTCAACGCAGGTGAAGTTCTGTTCCGAGAAGATGAAGTTGGGGATTCGTTCTATGTGATCGTCGTGGGTAGCGTAAACGTACTAAAGATACGTGAAAGTAAATCGCATGTAGTGGCTTCACTGGGAGTTGGTGAGTGCTTTGGCGAAATGGCACTCATCCTCGACGAAATTCGCACGGCTACCGTCGTGGCCAATGTGGATTGTGTGACCCTCTGTTTTCAGCGCGCAAGGTTTGAAGCATTCCACGATATTTCCTTGATCATCTATAAAAACATTGCGCATGTATTGGCCAGACGTCTGAACGAGCGTAGTAACTCACTTTCTGATCTCCTACTTGTTAGCCGATTCAATGTGGAATCAGATGGAATAGTAAAGTCTTAGAGTTCTCAAAAGATGTTTGTATATTTTTTCACAGAAACCAAAAAGCCAATGATGGATTATTATATTGATGGCTGAAATGGCAAATATCGTCGTTCTTACGCAGTTTTAGGAACTCATGTCTGGCGAACTGGTATTTGTCGGGAAGAAGTTAATTTCCACCCCTCCCCTTAAGGGGACAGCCGGACTGAACGCACCGTCGGCGATCCGGTATGACTGCAATATAGAGGGTGCTCAAGACCACTATCGTTCAGTTGCAGGCAGCCAGCAACACTTCATCAATATCAAAGGCGGCGCTTTCCAGTTTGGACATTGCGGCCTATCAGGCCAATTCAAATTTAGTTTGACGTCTATTTCACAATAACTGTGTACAGCACCACGTCGGTTTTGCCGACGTTTCTGACTGAGTATGCAGTGGTTGATGCATTGGATACGTCAAACCATTTCACCTCGCCGACTTTAAATGTGATTTTTTGCGTCTTACCGTCAGGGTACTCCCTCAGGAGGGTACCGCCCCTCATCACCCTTACCACTCGGTTTGCCAGTGCCTCGGAGGCACGTACTTGACCAGGCTTCCAAGAAGTCTCCCGAACCAAAACTTTGTCGTTTTCCAATAGCGTCTTGATGACGGCTTCTCCCTTCGTCGGCATTTCATCAGCACTTGCCCATGTGGGAAATGTTGATGCCATTAACAGGGTCAAAGCACCAACGTATGTTTTTAGAAAAAGCTTTGCTTGAGTGTACATTTACACGCTCCTTTTAAGGGTTAAGCTTCGGGCCTTTGTCCTGGAACCAAGTCTGGCGCCCCCGTGCAGCGCCAGACGCCCGTCCATGCTACGCCGAAGTTGGCCCTTTGGCCATGGCTTTGGGGTTTTTCGCAAAAAGGACTTCCGCCTTAAGGTTGGTACGCCACAAGGGGGCAGGTCAATGCAGATGACCGAGTCGAATGCTAAAACATGGGGACGTGGGGATGTCGCCTACTGCCTAGTGACATCTATATCTCCCATTAAAAGCTTTGTGAAGTACTCAATAGTTCGAGGCTCGGTCCTAGGATGGGCACTTGTAATCAGTTTCGCTTGATCCAAGACATGCTCAAACCTACTTTCCCATTGCAAAGCAACGGTTTTTCCCTTTGCATGAAAGTTCGAGGTAACACACCTGGACAATTGCCGTGCATCGCTTGGAGAATTGAGAAAGGCCATACGTCGCAATTGAATTGCGAGTTCGAGGTAGTACTCAGCATATGTCGCCACAGGAAGTTCTCCCCGCTCACTCTGCTCGATTAACTGACTTACATCAGCCTTTGAATTCAGCAGCTCATTCTTCTTCAGGATATATGCTTCTTTGTCAAGAACGCCATCAATGAATGCGTCCATTAGAGCGCTGAAACGGTCTTCAATTTTTGACCGCCTAAGGAGTAGCACCTGATGCGCATTCGCTGATTCTTTCTTCCTACGAGCGATAGCCACTCTTAGTGCCGCTTCCAATCCTGGATATGTTTCCACAAATCTAAGGAGAAGTTTTAAATCACGTTCCATGGAGGCTGTCACACGCTCTTCGCGGAATGACGTACCGGCGCACTGCTTGCTATGACAACGATAGTACACGTGGCTCTTCTGCTTCTCGCCCACCAAACGATACGAGCACAATGCGCATGTAATATCACCGCGATAGAGGAAATTGTGGCGTGATGCTTTTCTCCAAATACGCCCGTCAAGTACAGTTTGCACGTTATCAAACAGTACTTTTGAAATCAAAGGCTGGTGGACGCCAGGGAACTGCTCACCAGTTGAACGAAGTTGCAGTGAACCGTAGTAAAAGCGGTTGTGAAAAACACATGTTAGAGATTGCTTGGAAAGTGGCTTTCCACTTGAAGTCCGTAAGCCCAGGTCATGAAGCTTAAGACGCAGTGACTTAATTGTGTATTTGCCGGTCGCGTATAGCTCAAATGCCTGACGTACAAGAAGTCCGCGTAGCGGATCGATTGTCTTTGGCTTTCCTCCACCATTGTTCACATATCCAAGGGGCGCACTAAAAGGCCAGATGCCCTGTTTGAGTCGTCCTACTAATCCCTTCTTTGTCTCCTCCCGGAGATTGCGAACATAGTCCGCCGCGACGGCTGCAAGCATGTCACCAGTGAGACGACCCCCACGTGTATTGAGGTCGATGGAGTCATGTACAAAATAGACCTTCACACCAAGCTCGATGAGGTCAGTAATATCACTCCACTCGCGGAGATTTCTTGCACCACGATCAATCTTATGCAGAATGAGTCCCTCTGCCACACCGGCACGTAGCTCCTTCATCATTTGGGTGAAAACGGGCCGTCCTTGTTTAGCTGCCGTCTCCATCTCAGAAAAAACCTTTGTAACCTCGACACCTTTCTGACGGGCGAGATTACAGGCCTGCTCCCTTTGTACTTCCAAAGAGACACCTTCGATGCCCTGCTTTACCGTTGAAGTTCTGATGTAGACATAGAAGCCTCTCCTTTTCATAGTGTTCTCTTCAAACTATCACAATCATGAATTCCGTCAAGAGATTTGGCGGAAGTCACCTGCCTATGTTCCTTTAAGTACTCGTCGTGCAGCACACCAAAGAGGTCAATAAATCCTTCAAAAATATCAGAAAGTACCTCCCTTGAAAGCTCGGGAAATATCACACGAAGGATTTGAGGAATATCTGTGCTTTGTTCACCACTGTTGTCATTCATGGTCTCTAGTTTCCCAGATGACACCATCCGTTCGTAGAGGGGTAAAAGTGCACTAAATGACATGTTTCACCCTCTTTCTACTAACAGCCGAGTGACCTACGCTTTACGCATGAAAGAAAAACAACGTATAACAAAAATCGTAAGTCGTGTGTTAGAAGACGGAGCAATTTTAGAACTCGTTTGCGATGGTAAAAAAACATCGCTCTGCATGTATAGGCGGGGTGAAATATCGATGCATGAAAGCGTGCAAGATGGCGAAGATGTGTTGATACCATTGCCTGCTTACAACAACCTCATCAAACATTGTGCCGTACTTCTTCCTGAGAAGCCGTCTGACTATGAATCAGAAGAACAGTTGATTGGGGAAATACAAAGGTATCTGTATAGCTATGTTGATCTGTCACCGGAGTTCTTGGAGGTAGCAAGCGCGTACGTGCTTTTCACATGGGTCTACGACGCATTCAATGAGCTGTGTTACTTACGATTCTCTGGCGACTTCGGTTCCGGTAAAAGTCGTGCTCTCTATGTGCTTGGGAGCATCTGCAACAAGCCCTTCTTTGCATCCGCAGCTTCCACCATCAGTCCAGTGTTTTATACCTTGGACTTGTTTCGCGGCACCCTGATATTGGATGAAGCGGATTTCAGATATTCTGATATGCAGTCAGACATTGCCAAGATCATGAACAATGGTTCAGTAAAAGGCTTCCCTGTGCTCAGGCAGACCCAGACCATCACCAAAGAGTTTGATCCCAAAGCGTTCAACGTGTACGGCCCAAAAATAGTCGCCATGCGCAAGAAATTTGAGGACATCGCTCTTGAAAGCAGATTTCTGACGGAAGACATGGGAACTCGTGCACTGCGTGAAGACATTCCGCTTAGCTTGCCAGATGATCAGACAAAGGAAGCGGCGGTGCTTCGAAACAAGATGCTGATGTACAGATTCAGAACTTTGTCGGCTGCGGGCACCAAAGCGGACCAGGTGGACCGTAGCCGTTCAGGACGGTTCAATCAAACCGTAGTGCCGTTGTTGTCGATTGTTTCCGATGAACGCATACGGAATGTGATTCGAACGTTTGCCGTGACAAATGACGAGAAGAGCAAAGGACTTCGGTTGCTTTCCATTGAAGCCGAACTTGTTGAGAGTATCTGTGAACTGATCGATGCCAAAGACAGTAGTGATTGTCTCTCAGTAGGCGTGATCGCATCAACGCTTAGGCAAAAAGTGAATGGCGATTTCGAGCGCCCTATTACAAATCGGTACGTTGGCCAATTGCTTCGTGGCAACCTTGGATTGTCCACATACAAGAAGCATGGCAACTATGTGTTGCCTGCCGGTGAGTTTGAAAAAGTAAGACACATCGCAAAGCGGTTTGGCCTAGAGAGTGATGTCACTGGGAACGTCCCCATGTCCTCACATCCCCCTCCTGTGGATAACTAAGACAAAAGTTTCCTGGGGGGAGATTAATACCCTCTACGACAGAAACTGTGGATACGTCATGATGACAATGTTGCTCAAGCAAGCAACACTCGACGTATGACACAAACAAATCACAATTTAGCACTGCGTAAGTGGCGGCGTACAGCATCTTTCAAACAGAAAGAGATGGCGCAGCTAATTGGGCTTGCAAGTAAAACGTACATCTCTCGCCTGGAGTGTGGATATGGAAATCCTGGGCTGTGTATGGCGATCGCACTTGAAGTTTTGACTGGTATGCCACTTCATGAACTCATGCAACCTTTGTATGACATGGTAGAAGAGGAAACTCTAGCCAGAGTGACAACAATGCTTATGAGTATGGAAGAAAGCGCATCACTTAGAACATTAACAAAGTGTCGTCACCTCAAGGAGTGTCAAGATCGAGTTATTACAAAACATAAGCAACGTATGCATGAAGAAACACAAGAAAAATAGTTTCCTTGTTCTCTCTGTTTACCTTATCAAAAATGGATTTGCTTTTGTTCTCTTTGAGTCTGCGCTCTCACCACATGATTGGGGCATCAAAGAGGCTAAGAAGGATGTTGGCCATGTGAAGACCATTGCAAGCATTGAGAAGCTGCTGGCCCAATATCGACCAGACATCCTGGTAATCGACGACATTGGTGACATTAAGATGAAAAGCTCAGTGCGGCGTAAGCGAATCTATAAGTCGATTACTGCATGTGCTACATCACTTTCCATTGAAACCGTGGTCGTTGGAAGAAAAGCAGTTCGGTCCGCGTTCGCACAGTTTGGCGCTGTTACTAAGCATGACATTGCCAAGGTCATTGCAAACAAGATGGAAGTGTTTTCATCTCGTATGCCAGACGTTAGAGCGGCATGGCAAGCGGAAGACCGGCGCATGGCGCTCTTTGATGCAGCCAGTCGTGCCTTGACCTATTACTACACGCAAGAGCAGGCAGGTATTTGATATCTGTACTCTCCGCACATCGTGTGCGGGGTGCGGGTGGAGTGAAGACCACCCGCACCCCTCACATGATGTGGGGGAGAAAGGTCTATATGGAGCTACTTGATGAAATCAAAAAGCGGTGTGAAGGGTTTCCACTTTACAGTCAAGAGAACGTTTCTGATCCTACGATCCGTGTCAAACTTTGTTTTCCAATTGGGAAAGCGGCATGGTATATCTCCGAGTACGATTCGGTCACAATGATCGCATTTGGATATGTGACCGGACTTGCATATGACGAATGGGGATACGTCTCGATTCGTGAACTTCTGGAAGCAAAGATTGCAGACACGTTCTCGATCATGATTGACCCGATGTTTAAACCCATGAAAGTCAGTTGTCTTGGGATTGTGCGATAGTCCAATGGTAAGGTTCTAACGCCGTAATGCGAATCGCCATTAAGTTACTTTTTAGCGGTGAATAGGTCCTCCATATTTCAACGTATGGGGGACCTTCTTTATTGATAACTACCAACGAAGTAACTCTCTTAAAGACATATATGATGAAGCATAGCTCATGATTTATTCGGGGTGGCCCAAGCAGAAAGGCAATGCCGTGCTGAGAACTAGGACGTAGGTATGAGCTTTGCAATGCTCAAAGAATTGACGAAACCATAGGAGATTTTTATATGATTGAATGGATCTTAGTGGTCATCGCGGTAAGTACTGGCAACGCTTTTACTGTTGCCCCCTCACCTCCTGGGCCTATCCCAATTAAGGACCTTCCCGGTGTCGGTATGACGAGCTTTCAAATTGGATCATTTAAATCTGAAGCAGATTGCAACGTTGCCAAGAAGAAACTGTTCGCAGACTTAGGGGACTCGATCAACAATCAGACGCTCGCGGCCGTTAGAACGAGTTGCATCGCACGACCGCAATAGTCAGAGGTCTTCGCGTTCAAGATCGGAAATCTCGCCTGAGAAGAACGGGATATTCAACGTAGCGTACTGATTGAGGTACGATCTAAGTCCTCGCTCAAGCGAAGTGTCAACGGCAAGCCATAAAGCCCGGGCTAGTGGTCCGATAGTTCGAGCGTTAGCAGCTTAGGGAGGCATGTGACTTTCATACTTAATATTCTGCACAAAAATATGTCTATCTTGGCGGCAGACCAGAAGGCAATGGCGGAGTGGCCGGTTGTGTCAACGTCGCCCGACATAGCGTCTCAGACTTGCAGTGTTTCCGCAGTTTACAATTTCAATAAAATCACTCTGAATTCAAGCAGGAACTTGGCTCTGGGTATCGCCGGTCATAGACAAGACCATTACTACATCCAGATGATAGAGCGGAGTACCTCTATCGATGAATGGCTCTGGACAATTCGAAAACACATGGAAGGTTTTCTACGCGTTCATGATCGCCCTAGTTTGAGCACTTTGAACTCGTTTATGGTCAATCAAGGTATCGCCACGTTCTTTGACCACGTCGCTGACACTTACTTCACAAATACAATTTTGTTTAGTCCGGTTGAAAGCCAGACCCGTTTGCATCGATCCACTGACGGGGTTAAGATTTTGCATGCTGGTTCAGGAAGCGTGCATTTCGAAAAGGCAGTCGGATTGGCAAACATCAGTTCATTTATTGACTCCACCAAGAACTCGTGTTCACTTGAAACGTGCGTTCCTTGGATGCACGATGCATTCATGAAGGTCAACGCATGTGATTCCCGCTCTGGAGGTGAGGCTGTGTTCGTGGTGTCAACTAGGTCAGATCCGGAGTTCCGCTTCGTTGAATGCTGAATTGCCCGAGTTTTGTTGACGCATGTTTTCGGCTTGTAATCGAGCCGTTTGTCCACGATCTGCCCGTGTCAGAATTCGATATGACCGCGAGTGCCGCCACTAGAAGGGCGCTCACAATTTGAAAAATGTACCCTATGCAAAACAATCAGTCCGTCGGTAGTTGTTTATGCGGTTCAATTACCTTCACGTTAAAATATCCTACAAAGTGGGTGCTCCACTGTCATTGCTCACGTTGCCAGCGCGCGCACGGTAGCGCATTTGTAACTTGGGTTGGCGCTGAGACTGGTCAAGTGGAAATCGTCGATAGCAAGAATAGGCTGTGTTGGTACAGTGAGCCAACAGGTAGTAGTCGGGGGTTTTGCAATAACTGTGGAAGCCCAATGTTCTTTCGCTCCAAAGTTTGGACAGATGAAACACATATTGCGAGAGCATTGTTTACACAGCCGCTTGACCGTGAACCGGGTTCACATGTTCACTATGACACACACGTTGACTGGGTCTCTGTAGCTGATAGTCTTCCAGTCGAACCTGACGTGCGGTAGATGATGTTCCTCATAAATGGCAGAATAGCCGGGTCACAAGCGCACGTCATGTCACCGCTCGAAGTACATACATCGGTGCATCGAGAAAAATTCATGCGCCGGATTTATAGGCGAGGTGCCGAATCAGTATTCGACATTCCATATGAAAACTACTTACGTACTGAACTTTGGAATGCAATTCGAGATTGGGTCATAAAGTCGCAATCTGGAAAATGCGCAATCTGCGACCACGATGCTGCAGAGGTCCATCACCATGACTATGAGGAAGCTACCCTGTTAGGACTGCGTTCGAGCGGCCTCGTCGGTCTTTGCGCACGATGTCATAACCTCATTGAGTTCGATGATGCTCGCTCGAAAAGGGTATCCCTAATTGAGAAGAGAGAGGTTTTTGAGCACTTGGCCTCTGAGTTCACTTGCCTGAGGCAAGAAGGGTTCAGGGTCGTTATTGAAATATCAAAGCTGACAATAAATCTGGAGTACATCGGAAACAAGACCTTTTTGCAATTCATAAGCTGTTCATCGCTGGCGTATAGTTTCATCATCAAACTATTCTTGCATAGCGAAATGGCTTTTCCACTTCCATTTGGCAGAGAGAAGCTGAAACAGAAGTCTGGGGTCGTTCTCACGTTACGGGAATCGGCCAAGAAGATGGCCACAGTTAAAGCGGCACCGGCAAGTATCCAGATAAAATTGACAAAGACTTGTGCCTACCCATTTGAAGCGAGCCTGCGAGATTTCCTTGCGCAGGAACCGTTTGTCAGGGTAGTCCCTTGAAGGCGACTTCAACCCCTGCGTTCTACTGGAAGCTGCGCAGCAGAGCCGGACAGCGCCGACTGGCTTCACAATGAACCTACCGTTGAGTGGGCTGACATCGTGCGATGCATTTGACTACATTCAGCCCACCATTGACATTCTCAATCCAAGAACTTGAACGATTTCTGCTTAGTGTCGTTCGGACGAGGTGCAATCCGTCAAGCTGCCCCCTTTTTGTACTACCCCTTGACTGATGCAATCCTTTGGATCAGTACAGCCGGATCAGCCTTAATGGCTTTCGTCCAATCAATGAAGTCGATGATGTCGAGATACCGCTCTCCATTTTCAACCTTGGAGACAAACGATTGGCTCTTCTTGATTTTGTCGCACAGCATGCGTTGAGTTAAGCCCGCTTCCGTTCTGAGACGAATGAGCTCGTCTCGAAGCAAGGCATACCGATGGCTATACAACGTCATTCCCTTATGCTAGAGTCCGTTTCGGAATATTCCATTCCGGACTCAAAAGGGAGAGGTTCACTCATGGAAAGACCTATCGGTATCGGTAGTGATGCACTGCGACGAAAAGCTCGCAGCCTGCTTTTCTCAATGACCGTCGCCGGTCTGGTTTCCGGATGCGGAGGAGGAGGTGGGGGCGGTGCCCCAAGTACAACAACCCAATCAAACACCACCACGACCACGTCACAAACAACCACTGTTACTGCAACTGCTGGCGTAGAGGGGCTGTTCAAAGATGCAAGTCAAACGCGCTTACGGTATCTCTTAGTTGAACCCGATGGACAACTCTGGGGTACACCGTCTGTCCTGTATTCCACAGGGTCAACATCACTCGGTGTTGCGTTGGAAGCGAACAAAGGCAATATCAGCGCCACATCCGGCAATGTGACAGGTACCTACAAAGACATCATTGGACTTACCTGTTCATTCCTGTATACCTGTACTGTCTCAGGACTCTCTTCCCCTACGCAGCTTTCGGTATCGGGATCAAAGAGTCTTTCCGGTTCAACCATACCGGACTGGTCATTTACTGGTACGCCGGAAGCAAGCTATAGCGTGCAGGCAGCGGCTTCTGATATTGCCGGGACATGGAACATGAATGCGGCATTGCCATCAAATATGGCCGCATTCGGAACCCTCACTGTTTCAAGTACCGGTGCGGTGACCGTCACCAACATTGGCAGTTGTGCCTTCACTGGCACATTGACCCCAGTTACCGGCAAAGGGTACTTCCGTCTCACAGTGTCCACAGTTGCAGGAACCTGCGCAACTGGTACCACGGCAGCACAAATAAATGGTGTTGCCTTCAAAACGTCAGTGACAGGGAAGCCATCCGTGCTCAACGTCATGTGGCACAACACCAATCAAAGTCAATATTTCTGGGCAGCGGGGACACCATGAACAAAGTAGGCATCATCAAACATCTGACCATCTTGACATTGCTAACAGCCAGTCTTTCCGGTTGCATGCTAGCGCCCGTAGTAGGCATGGCAAATCTGGCTCATAAATCTGGAACCATGACGGTCACCCTTGAGGGGCAACGTGATGCGATTAAGGCCTTTAAAGATGCTGCCATTAAGAATGGCGGGACAGTGCCCGCAACCACCACGGACTTTGCCAGAGCAGAGTTCTCCAGCGTCGATATGAAAGTAGAAATTCAGGTAACAGGTACCCAGACTAAAATTGCTGTAGTCCGTGGATCTTCACTTTCGAATGTTGGCCGTACATATGAATTCAAGGACAACATTGGTGAGATTACAGAAAAGGTGGCACTTGATATGCAGGATGGCGGCTATGTAATTAAGTCAAAGCAGAGGGATCGAGGGATGTGACACCTTATAAATGCAGGCGGGAGCGCGCTGGCACAGTGAGCAGTGACAATGGAGCACCTACTTTTTTGGATATTGCAATGTGAAGGTAGTTGATCCGCATGGGCAACTATCGGCGGACCGGTTGTTTTGCATTTGGCATGCTTTTCAAATTGTGAGCTCCGTTCGCGTGACGGCTATCGTGGCATTCGCGCCAAAGCTTGATGGTGACTAACCGACAAGTGTGACGCTAGGAAACGTTAAGCCTCGGCGATGGCCGCAATTGACACCTTCAGGCCGGGAATGCGAGCTGGCAATTTCGCTCCTTGGCGGGCAGGCGGATTGGAAGGAAACCACTTCATCCACTCTTCATTCATACCGGCAAATTCATCCTCATCTGCAATGACGACAGTAACGCTGACGATCTTATCCATGGAACTTCCTGCTTCTTCAAGGATGGCCTGGATGTTGGTAAGGCACTGACGTGTTTGCTCTTGAATCGTAGAGCCCTTGAAGGCGCCGGTGGCTGGATCAGTTGGTGCAGTGCCCGATACAAAAATCAAACCAGCTGCCTTAACGGCTTGGCTATACATTGGCGGCGGCTTTGCCGCATTTGTTGTGAAGACAATTTGACGTGGCATTGTTATCCTGCAGCTTCTGTGGGTAAAGAAAGGGCGTTTCAAAGTCTAGTCTAGTGGACCATCAAAACTCCCTGACAACAGAGTAAGGATGTCTCCACTACCAAGTTAGAACGTCCTTCTGTGGAAGCTTCAATTGAATATCGCAATGTCGAGCGCGCATTGAGCAAAAATGGAGCTTCGAAAATGTCTATGGTCATATTCAAGCCTTCTTAATTTGATTCCTGTGCCCGCTGGAACCCTTCAACGATTGCTGAAGCCAATTCAGCTTCTTCGGCCAGTTGCACTTGCTCCTCGTGAAGTTGCAGAAGTGTATTCACCGAATGGCCCTCTTGCTCACGGAGGCTATAGCCCTCTCCATTCAGCGCCCTTACTCGGCATGCGAGTATTGAATCCAATGCAAGATTGAATTCGCTAAGCATTTCATATCCATATCCTTGCTCTGCTAAGACAATGCCGGTATGGGCGGTAACAACGAGCTCTCTGAAGTGCTCATACTGTCCATCACCGTTTGTAAGTGCGTAAAGCGCCATACGACCAGCTAGGCCGATGCTGGTCTGGGTCTTCTGTGAAACTGGTTTCTTCGCAAAGGCACGCCAGACCGGATTTGCGGTTAGCAAGACCATATTGCGCGTGTCCAGGTTCGATTTGCTCAAGCTGTTTTTCTTTATTGGTTTTTTCAAAGCCATTTCCCCCTCCCTGTCACTCGTCCAACTGACGCAGTTGCAATGCAATTATGTGGAATGTTGTAAGTGAGACTTCACGATAAGTCAATAAATTAAAAGTAAAACGTTTGCCGCCGCGGAAATTCTGCCACTAGCATGGGCTGAAAGAAGACACTCTTCAATATCACAATGAAAGGATAGAATTTACCACTTCACATGTAGAAAAGCATCTTTATGACTATTGAACGTGTTGGTGAAGAGGTGAAGGCTAGTGCGTGTTCATATGTAATGTTGATGCTTTTACAGAGACTTGAATCTTCACAAAAAGGGTTCATAGACGAGATGATTGCTGGTGCACTGGCTGATAAGTCAGCAGTTGACGAATCTGGCTCTATGACCGAGTCGATTCAAAATGTATTCACAGAAACTCTAAGACTTTTACGCCAAGCAAAAGGCTGAATTCGGTGTCAAAGAGAGGTGAGCGGAAACCGGATTTTGCGGCAACTCAGAAATTATTTATGTGGCACTCCAAACCTACCATCATCTGGTCTGTCCATCTGCAACATATAGGCTGTCTGACACGTCGATGGCCAAAGTGAACGGCCTTGAAAATATTGCCTTTTCACAGCGAAGGGATCAAGGGATGTGATTTCCTCAACTTGAAGCTAAATACTACTTGTTGTTGCCGATTCGTATATGCGCCAGTGCTAGATGCCAGGTGCTGTATGCGAGCAAGCAGATGAAGGTGATCGTGCCGGCAAAATCGGCCAACCCTTGTGCGTAGACAGTTGCTTGGTATTCCGAGGCACACAGCGCTAGAGCGTGTATGGTGTCAGCAGGCAAGCAGCGGTCTGCAAGGTACTGACCATAGTTGGAGTGCTTCGTCAACAAAGTTTGTTCAATTTCATGCCCGGCCTCGCCATAGATAAGCAACACAACCGTTATGAAGGCGAGCAGGATTGGAATAAAGAACGCAAGGATAGGTGTGCGTTCATTCACTTTCTTGGGGTCTGGACGGGCGGCGATCCAATAGGCAACCGAAAGACTGAGGGACGGTAATCCCAATGCTGACGCGAAATGCTCCATCCAGACAGGCCATTCGGCGGTTCTAAACGACAACAATTGGCCGGAAAATACTAATGGATTGACACGGATTATTCGACTTATCCAGGCGCACATGCAGAGCATGAAGACAAAGAAAAAGACCTTGGAAGGGAAGCGGTAGAGGTTGTAAGGGCTTCGGTTTTGCATGCTGAGTATTGGAAGGTTTATGCGAATGATATATGCAGCTTTCCCGTTTGGCATTCCCATCCTTGCAATTAATTTATCTCATAAACTGGTGTCGTATGCCGTGGCTCTATGTTGTGTGGCCATGACTTCAGCTGCAGATATTACTGCTGTCAAAGCGACTTTCCCCGCGGAGCATTCGGTTGTAGACCTAGTGCCTCAATCTGTGCTCGGTACTCAACTCCGTGACTTTCCATTTGGTGGATCAAGACCGCAATAACAGCCAGATGCGAAGGTATCTCCCCTTTCTGTTTGTAATTGGCAATAGTATTTGGGTTGAGTTTGAGGAGCTTGGCAAACTCCCGCCCTGAAAGGCTGGTGCCGGAAAGTAAGGTGGTGAATTCTTCGTAGTTCATTGCAACCGCCAAGCATACACGTTGCACATTGATTTGTGTGCAAACCACTTGATTGAACACTAATTAACGAGTAACATGTAAACCCATATTCCTTAGGGGACATTCATGGTGGAAAAGGACGGCAAGAAGCATGTCGGTATCTGGCTCCGTGTCAGTACCGAAGACCAAGTACGTGGCGAATCCCCTGAAATCCATGAACATCGCGCTCGGGCATATGCTGAGTCGAGGGATTGGAACGTAGTGGAGGTCTACCGACTGGACGCAACTTCTGGAAAAACGGTCAAAGATCATCCAGAAGCCAAGCGGATGCTTGCCGACATCAAGAGCGGTCATATTACTGGCCTCATTTTTTCCAAGCTCGCCCGCCTGGCACGTAACACTAAAGAACTTCTTGATTTCGCTGACTACTTCCGGGATGTGGGCGCAGACCTTGTGTCTCTCGGTGAGGCCATAGATACCTCAACACCAGCGGGGCGACTGTTCTACACCATAGTTGCTGCCATGGCCACGTGGGAGCGTGAGGAGATCTCCGCACGTGTATCTGCATCTGTTCCAGTGCGTGCTCAATTGGGAAAGCCACTTGGTGGCGCCGCAAGCTTTGGATACGAGTGGGTAGAGCAAAAGCTGGTCATCAACCAAGCCGAGGCCCCTATCCGCAAGCTTATGTACGAACTCTTCTTGGAACACAGGCGCAAGAAGACGGTGGCGCGCATACTCAACGATCGTGGCTATCGCACCAGAAATAACAGCCCATTCACCGACACCACGGTAGATCGGCTGCTACGTGACACCACAGCTAAAGGCGTTCGCCGTGCCAATTACACGCAGACCACGAACTCAAATGGTGCTTGGCAGGTAAAACCTGAAAGCGAATGGGTACTGACACCTGTAGAACCCATCGTGACTGAACAGCTGTGGACTGAGGTAAATGCAATCCTGGATGAAAAGCGAACAAAGGGTAAGAGACAAACCCGGTCTGTAGTACATCTGTTTGCAGGTGTCACCTCATGCGGATGCGGGTCAAAGATGTACGTACCGTCAAACTCACCGAAGTACACCTGTAGCAAATGCCGTAACAAGATCCCAGTCAACGACCTGGAAGCAATCTTCAAGGAAGAGTTGCGTGCTTTCATATTCTCACCAGATGAAATCTTTGGACATGTGCAGGCTGGTAACGAACAGGTGAAGTCATTTGAAGGCTTGATTGCAAGTCTGGACGCTGAGCAAAAAAAGCTCACCAGTGAAGCTGACAAGCTTATTGAGCTGTACCAAATCGGTGCCTTGGACAAGAAAGGATTTGCGCCCCGGTATGGGAAGCTCCGCACGCGACTTGATCAAATAGAAGACGAGCTTCCAGAGTTACAGGCCAAGCGTGATGTTCTCAAGATAGCGCTCACGTCACAGGAAGAAGTTCTAACGGGAAGCAAAGACCTGGTCGAACGCTGGGACACACTCCCTCATACTGAACGCAGACAAGTCGTGGAAACGATCCTTGACCATGTCGTCATTGGAGACGGAGAAGTTGAATTCAACTTCCTCTACAACCCAGGTCTTGCGAGTTCTTCGAACTCGCAAGAGACAATGTAAATTCCCTCTTACTATTTTAATTGATGGTGTTTAAGCAATGAATCTTCAAGGATTCATGGCGGCAATCAACTGGAAACGGGCAGGAAATTCGGCGCGCCGCGCCGCCCTGGAGATGGTGATCGTGCCGGTTTCCAGGGGTTCGCGCAGAGCCTCCAGGGCGGTGCGGTTGAACTCCGGAAACTCATCCAGAAACAGAACGCCGTTGTGCGCCAGTGAAATTTCGCCGGGTCGTGGCGGCGAGCCACCCCCGACCAAGGCTACCGCGCTGGCCGTGTGGTGGGGTGTCCCGGTAGGGCGCATGGCCCATTGCTCCATGCGAAAGCGCCCGCTCAGAGACTGGATGGCCGCGCTTTGCAAGGCCTCTTCATGCGTCATGTCTGGCAACAGCCCGGCAAAACGCTGGGCCAACATGGACTTGCCCGAGCCCGGAGGACCTACCAGCAACACGCTATGTCCCCCTGCGGCGGCAATCTCCAGCGCGCGCCTGGCACTGGCGTGCCCTTTGACGTCGGCCAGGTCCGGGAGCGATGCGCTGGCAGACTGCACTACGGGCTCCACACGAAACCAGCCGTCCTCCGTGCAGAGACCCGGAGGAACTTCTACTTCTTGCCCGGCAGGCGCGAATTGACGCACCACATCCAGCAGGTGCCGGGCGCAATACACCTGCACCTGTGGCACGAGCGCCGCTTCTTGGGCGCTATCTTGGGGCAACACCAGCTTGGTGGCGCTAGCGTCTCCCACCTGTGTCAATGCCATGGCCAGCGCTCCTCTTACGGGCCGCAGGTCGCCGGACAGAGAGAGTTCGCCGGCAAACTCGTATCCGGACAGCCGGGCCCCGTCGACCTGCCCGCTGGCTGCCAGAATGCCCAACGCGATGGGCAAATCCAGCCTTCCTGAATCCTTGGGCAAGTCTGCCGGGGCCAGATTGACGGTGATGCGCTTGTTGGAGGGGAACTCCAGGCCGGCATTCTGGATGGCACAGCGCACCCGTTCGCGCGCCTCCTTGACTTCCACATCCGCCAGGCCGACCAGCGTAAAGCTGGGCAGGCCATTGGCCAGATGCACTTCTACAGTGACCTTTGCCGCCTCCAGTCCTAGCAGGGCGCGGCTTTGCACCAAACATAAGCTCATTTGCGAGATTCCCAAAGAAGTGCGCATCCATTGGGTGCGCTTTTGTGTTGGCACCTAAATGGTGCGTTCTGATTATTTATACAGTGTTTGCAACGGATGAGGCGCCATTTGGTGCACACAAAAAGTGGGGGCATTGGTCCGAGCGGTTGGCACGGACTCTGCTTAGTGGGGTTATCTCCTGATCTTTTTTTGGAGAAGCCGGCTGATCCAGCCCGGTGTCTGCAACCCCTGTAAACAAGCTGAGGTGAACACATGAAACTCGTGACGGCCATCATTAAACCGTTCAAGCTCGATGAGGTGCGAGAAGCCTTGTCAAGCATTGGTGTGCAAGGCATTACTGTCACCGAAGTCAAGGGCTTCGGACGGCAAAAAGGCCACACAGAGCTCTATCGTGGTGCTGAATATGTCGTGGACTTCCTGCCCAAGGTGAAGATTGAGGCCGCCATCGATGACGCACTGGTGGAGCAAGTCATTGAAGCCATCGAAGGTGCGGCTCGCACCGGAAAGATCGGCGACGGCAAGATTTTTGTCTATGACGTTGAGCAAGCCGTGCGCATCCGTACCGGTGAGACAGGTAAAGAGGCCCTCTAAGGCGCTTCTGACAAATAAATAAAGGAACGAACCATGAAAAAACTGCTTGTATCCCTAGCCTTGGGGTTGGGCCTGCTGACGGCCGCCACGTTTGCCACAGCTCAAACTGCTGCTCCGGCCGCTGCCGAAGCCAAGGCTGAAGCTTCCGCTCCCGCTGCTGCAGCATCTGCTGAAGCTCCCGCCGGTGCAGCTGCAGCCGCAGCTGCACCGGCCGCTGACGCCTCGGCTCCGGCTGCTCCCGTTCCCAACAAGGGCGACACCTCCTGGATGATGGTCTCCACACTGCTGGTGATTCTGATGACGGTTCCCGGCCTGGCCCTGTTCTACGGCGGCCTGGTGCGCAGCAAGAACATGCTGTCCGTGCTGATGCAGGTCCTGGTGACGTTCTCGCTGATCGTCGTGCTGTGGTTCATCTACGGCTACAGCCTGGCATTCACGGAAGGCAACGCCTACATCGGTGGACTGGATCGCCTCTTCATGAAGGGCATCTGGGACAACGCTGCTGGCACCTTCGCGAACGCAGCGACCTTCAGCAAGGGCGTCTACATTCCCGAAATCGTGTACGCGGCCTTCCAGGCAACCTTCGCCGGTATCACCTGCTGCCTGATCGTCGGTTCCTTTGCCGAACGTATCAAGTTCTCTGCCGTGCTGGCCTTCATGGTCCTGTGGTTCACTTTCTCCTACGCTCCCATCGCCCACATGGTGTGGTTCTGGGCAGGTCCTGATGCCTACACCAGCAAGGAAGTGGTGGACAAGGTCAATGCCAGCGCCGGTATGGTGTGGCAATGGGGTGCTCTGGACTTCGCTGGCGGTACCGTTGTGCACATCAACGCTGCTGTGGCGGGTCTGGTGGGTGCCTACTTCATCGGCAAGCGCGTCGGTTACGGCAAGGAATCCATGGCTCCTCACAGCCTGACACTGACCATGGTGGGTGCTTCCCTGCTGTGGGTGGGTTGGTTCGGTTTCAACGCCGGCTCCGCTCTGGAAGCCAACGGTTTCGCCGCTCTGGCCTTCATCAACACCTTTGGTGCTACCGCTGCTGCCGTGCTGACTTGGTCTCTGGGTGAAGCACTGCACAAGGGCAAGGCTTCCATGCTGGGTGCTGCATCTGGTGCAGTTGCGGGTCTGGTTGCCATCACACCTGCTGCCGGCAACGTGGGCATCGGTGGTGCACTGATCATCGGTCTGCTGTCCGGTTTCGCCGGCCTGTGGGGCGTGACTGGTCTGAAGAAGCTGCTGGGCGCTGACGACACACTGGACGTGTTCGGCGTGCACGGTGTCTGCGGTATCCTGGGTGCGATCCTGACCGGCGTGTTCAACTCGCCTTCCCTGGGTGGCCCTGGCTACGTGGCCGACTGGGTTACTGCAACCGGCATCACCGCTGCTGACTACTCCATCAGCGCCCAGGTCTGGATCCAGACCAAGGCTGTGCTGACCACCATCGTCTGGTCCGGCGTCGTGTCTTTCGTGTCTTACTTCATTGTTGACAAGACCATCGGTCTGCGTGTCAGCGAAGAAGACGAACGCGAAGGTCTGGACGTCACTTCTCACGGCGAGTCTGCTTACGGCCGTTAAGCCCTGAGTCTCTCCTTGGCCGCCAGTTTGCTGGCGGATGCGCCCGGCGCAACTTTGGTAACCCCGAAGTTGCGCCGGGCTTCTTTTTGGGCGCTTGCGGAATGCACAATCTGCCATCCCTTGCCCAACGAGAATCCCGATGACAGAAACCATCACCCTCCGCGCCTCGACCATGCGTTGTGAAATTGTTCCCGCATTGGGAGGCAGTCTTGCCGGCCTGTGGTTTGGGGAACATGAGGTGCTCAGACACCAACCGGCAGCGCAGATGCAATCAGGCTTGGACGGTGCGAGCTATCCCTTGGTCCCCTATTCGAACCGGGTGGGCTATCGCCAACTGCGTTGGGATGGGCATGACTATGTGCTGGCGCCCAACTTCCCGCAGGAACCCCACTGCATCCATGGCGTGGGCTGGATGCGGGCTTGGGACGCGGAGCGGATGAGCGCCAGCCAGGCGCGTTTGACGTACCACCACGTTGCCGATGACTACTGGCCATTTGCCTTTGAGACGGAGCAGGTCTTTACGCTTGATGCCCATACCCTGGAGATGCACATCAGCATCACCAACCGCGCCGCAAAGGCCGTGCCGGCCGGGCTGGGCTGGCACCCCTACTTTGCCAAGAGTGCACAAACCCACGTTCGCTTTTCCAGCAACAGTCGCTGGGAAATGGGTGCTGACATGTTGCCTACGCATGCGCTCGCCCACAGCGGTCTGGATACGGATTGCGCCAACCTGACGGTGGACCACTGCTTTGAAGGATGGGCCGGAGCCCTGCAATTGCAGAGCGGGCCGTTGCGTGTAGAGGTCAGCTCGGACTTGTCGCGTCTGGTGGTCTTCACCACGCCTGCGCGGGACAGTATTGCCATTGAGCCCGTCAGCCACGTCAACAATGCGTTGTCCTTGGCGGAGCAAGGAGAGGCAACACTTGAAGCGCTGGGCATGCAGGTCCTGCAGCCCGGTCAGTCCATGCGCGCCACCATGCGCATCCGTGTGGAGGAGGTCGTATGAAAAAACCCATCTGGAGCACCGTAGGCACCGACACGTACGCCTTGGCCGAATCCCCCTTTTGGCATCCGCAGGAGCAGCGGCTGTACTGGGTGGACATCAGCGGGAAGAAGCTCCTGCGCATGCACGCATCGCAGAGCGGCGTAGAGGCGTGGGACATGCCGTCCGAGCCCGGTTGCATAGCGCCTGCTGCAAAGGGTGGCCTGGTGGTCGCCCTGCGCGACGGCGTGTACCGTGCCCGAAGCTGGGGTGGGTCGCTGGAGCGCATTGTTCAACTTCCCTACGACACAAGCTGCATCCGAGCCAATGACGGGAAATGCGATGCGCTGGGCCGATTCTGGATCGGCACCATCGACGAGCCCAAGGCGGGACGTGCTGCCGAACTGTTTTCACTGGATTGCCGCTCTGGAGCACCGCTGGTCACGCGCCAGGCCGGAGATGCGCTGACGGCCAACGGCCTGGCCTGGAGCCCCTCCAATCAGGTGCTGTACTGGGCCGATACCCCCAGCCACGTGGTGCATGCATGGGACTTTGACGTGCAGGTCAATGCGCTCAGTGCGCACCGCACCCATCTGCAGTTTGCACCCAAGCCACAGGGCTGGACATTCGAAGACACCAGTTACCAGGGTCGCCCGGATGGCGCGGCCGTGGACGTACAAGGCAACTACTGGGTTGCCATGTACGAAGGCCGACGCGTCTGTCAGTTTGCCCCCGACGGCAGCTTGCTGCAGGAACTGGAAACACCGGCCCAATGTCCCACCATGCCCTGCTTTGGCGGACAGGATCTGCAGACGCTGTATGTCACCTCCGCGGGGCATGGCAGAAGCGCAGCAGAGCTGGTGCAGTTCCCTGCGTCAGGCGCCGTGTTTGCCACGCGCGTGGAGGTGCCGGGCCTGCCCGTCAACGCGTTTGCGGACTAATTTTCAAGGTATTGCATACAAAAAATTCACGCTTTGCGCCGCGTCCAGCACGTAACATCGCGGCCATGCCAAATTTGGAACACGCCCTGCGAACCCTGACGGATCGCATTCACGCAGCCCGATCGGACGGCACCGCTCTGCAGATCAGAGGCGGTGGCAGCAAGTCCTTTCAGGGAACCTCCCACGGGGACGTACTGGACACCCGGGGGCTCAGCGGTGTGATCAACTACGAGCCGACCGAGCTGGTGGTCACCGTGGGCGTGGGAACACCCTTGCGCGAGCTGGAAGCACTGCTGGCCGAAAAAGGCCAATACCTGCCGTTTGAGCCTCCGCACTACGCCTGGTCCGGCGCGGCGCAGGCCACGGTGGGTGGCATGGTTGCCTGCGGTCTTTCCGGCCCTGCGCGGGCGAATGCCGGCAGCGTGCGCGACTATGTGCTCGGGCTTGAACTCATCAACGGTCTGGGGCAGCAGCTGACTTTTGGCGGTCAGGTCATGAAGAACGTGGCGGGGTATGACGTCTCCCGTTTGATGGCCGGTGCGCGCGGAACCCTGGGTCTGATTACCCAGGTCTCGCTCAAGGTATTGCCTTTCGCGCCGTCCGAGGCCACGCTGTACTTTGCTCTGGAGCAGGCCGTGGCGCTGGACCATCTGCAGCGCTGGGGGGCTGAGCCATTGCCGCTCAATGCCAGCTGTTGGGTCATGGACGATTCGGTAAAAGACGCAGCTCCGAGGCCGGGCTTGTACCTGCGGCTGCGTGGAGCCGCCGCGGCAGTGGATGCCGCGTGCAAACGCATGCTGGCTGAAGTGCCCGGTCAGCGTCTGGACAATGCACAGACCGCATCGGACTGGGAGCTGTGCCGCAACCAGCAACTGCCCTTCTTCACCGCAGCGCCAGAAGGCTGCGTACTGTGGCGCCTGAGCGTGCCGCAAACCGCGCTCGTGCTGCAACTGCCTGCACAGCCCTTGGTGGAGTGGCATGGCGGCTTGCGCTGGGTATGGGCGCCTCTTGCGGCGCGTTCCGGCATCGAAGCCGCCGCACGTGCCGTAGGCGGCAGCGCCAGCGTATTCATGATTCCCGGTACGGACAGCGGTCAGGCACGTGCCGCCCTGATTTCTGATGACCGCGCGTTGCAAACCATCAGCCAACGCCTCAAATCCAGTTTTGACCCGCAGGGCATCTTCAATCCGGGACTCACCCTCCATGCAAACCAATCTCGCGCCTGAGTACCAGAACACCCCCGACGGGTTAGCGGCCGAGGCCATTCTGCGCAAGTGCGTGCACTGCGGCTTCTGCACGGCCACTTGCCCGACTTACCAGCTGCTGGGTGATGAGCTCGATGGTCCGCGCGGACGCATCTACCTGATGAAGCAGGTGCTCGAAGGCGCCGCGCCCACCCGCGCCACCCAGATGCATCTGGACCGCTGCCTGACCTGCCGCAACTGCGAGAGCACCTGCCCCAGCGGTGTGGATTACGGGCATCTGGTGGACATTGGTCGCAAGCTGGTGGATGCCAAGGTGCCGCGCCCCGCAGCAGAAAAAGCCGTGCGTTGGGCGTTGAAGGAAGGTTTGCCATCTCCCCTGTTTGCACCGTCCATGCAACTCGGCCAGCTGCTGCGTCCGCTCTTGCCCGGCAGTCTGAAGAACAAAGTGCCACCGCGTCAGCCAAGTGGCAACTGGCCCGGCCGCAACCATGCGCGCAAAGTGCTGCTGCTCAAGGGCTGTGCCCAACCCACGATGAGCCCCAATATCGACGCTGCCACGGCACGCGTGTTGGATGCAGCGGGAATCCAGAGCGTGGTGGTGGGCAAGTCCGGTTGCTGCGGTGCCGTCAAGTTCCACTTGAATGACCAGGACGGCGGCATGGACCAGATGCGCGCCAACATCGACGCCTGGTGGCCGCTGATTGCGCCCGATACCCAAAGCGGCGTGGAGGCGCTGGTAATGAATGCTTCCGGCTGCGGTGTGACCGTCAAGGAATACGGACACATTCTGCGCAACGACCCGGCCTACGCGGCAAAGGCCGCACGGGTCAGCGAACTGACGCGGGACCTGAGCGAACTCCTGCCCGATCTGGTTCCTGCACTGCGCGGCAAGCTCAAGGGTACGCCCCGCAGTCCACTGGTGTTTCATCCCCCTTGCACTTTGCAGCACGGGCAGCAGCTGCGCGGTGGCGTGGAGCAGCACCTGCAGGAGCTGGGTTTTGCCGTGCGGCTGGCCAGCAACGAATCCCATCTGTGCTGCGGTTCAGCAGGGACCTATTCGGTGCTCAACCCGGACATTGCCTACCAGTTGCGTGACCGCAAGTTGCAGAACCTGCAACCGACTTCGGCCGAGACTATCATCAGCGCCAACATCGGTTGCATCACCCATTTGCAAAGCGGGACAAACACTGCGGTGCGGCACTGGATCGAGGTACTGGACGACGCTCTGCATTAGGCAAAAACGGGCGATAACGCCCATAATGCGGCCTACGCTTTTCCAGAGTTGCAGGCGTGCGCTCGCATAAACCATCAGGGTGTTCCATGAGCAAGTTCGAAGAGATCGATGATCCCCGTCGCGCGTGGCTGATCCGTGCCTTGTCTACCGGCATGCTGGCCGCGGGTTGGGATGCAGTGCAGGCACAAAGCATTCTGGGCAGCAAGCCCGCCAAGTTACCTGAAGGGCAATCTGTTTTCTCCACCAGCGGCGACGTGCAGGTCAACAACAAACCTGCTGACAAGAGCACACTCATCAAACCCGGCGATACGGTTCAGACCGGCCCCAACAGCCAGGTGGTATTTGCCGTCGGTACGCACGCCATGATTCTGCGCGGCGGCAGCACGTTGACGATTCAGCAGGCTTCTCTGGCACAGGACTCCAAGCTGTCCTCGGTTATTGCAGGACTGCAGTTGCTCACGGGAAAGCTGCTTTCGGTGTCCCGCAACTCCCCCATGACCGTGAAGACCAGCACCGCTACGGTGGGGATTCGCGGTACCGGTTTTTACATCGAAGCAGACCCTGCACAGACCTATTTCTGCACGTGCTACGGCATGACCCAGGTGCAGGCAACCGACGATCCAGAGAGCCATGAGACTGTGGCTGCGAGCCACCACGACCGGCCTCTCTACATCGTCAAGGATGGCGGTGCCGGACGCAATATCCGCAACGCGCCCTTTGTGAACCACACCGACCAGGAGCTCGCGCTCATCGAGGCCATCGTCGGACGCACCACGCCTTTCGTGTTTGGCAAAGACGCATACAGCGGCCCGCGCAAAACCTATTGATCCCCCACGTGCGCCTGCCCTGGCAGACGCACACCTCAAGCGCTTCAGTTTTCCGGCGCGCCGCGCAGAATCCAGGCAACGAGCTTGTCGTAATCCACGCGGGCTGAATTACCCAGTGCCTTGCTGGTATCAAATCCAGTGAGCTGACCGCCATTGTGGTGGTGGCCAGATGGTTTGCGCAGCAGGGGGCTGGCGATCAGATCTGTGAAGTTGATCCGGGAGCGCACTTCTGTGTAGAGCCAGTTCCGGTTGGTGGCATCGGTGCCTGCAACAACCCCCGTGCCGGCCCGGTCATAGTCGTTGTAGAAGACGGACGGTTTCGGGGCCGTTGCCGTGTTGACGTGGCAGGCGAGGCTGCAGCCACCACCTCCGTTTTGCAGGATGTCGCGGATCTGATTGGCGGGTGTTGCATTGTTGAACGACACCGCCTGCGGGTCCCAGGTAAGCGTAGAGTCCACCGCGATGGTCAGCGTCTTGGGGGCGCTGACGGTGCTGCCATTGCCCGTCACCAGCTGCAGCGTGTAACTGCCGTTGCCGCCCGCTGCCGTGAACGTGGGCGTTGCGGTGTTGGCATTGGTCAGGGTGGCGTTGCCTGTGAGAACGCTCCACTGGTAGGTGCTCGAGTACAGACTCATGGCAGCCGAGAGCGTGGTCGTGTTGCTCTTGATGATCCGGTCTGGTCCGGGGTCTGCCACCGGTCTGCCCGGCTGTGCATTTGCATCTGCAAAGCCCTTGCCGGCCAGGTAAGTTGCCATGGCGCCAAACATCGACGGCGTGGTCCAGTACTTGTCGTACACCAGTTTGGCCAACGGCATGTTGCCGCGGTCGATCACATGGGTCTTGATGCGATCGGAATAGCCGTCGAATTTGGTGAAGGACTCGAAATCGATATCCGACTGATTGCCATTGCCGCGCATGCTGTGGCACACACGGCAGGCGTTGGTCACAGTGTCTGCGTACAGACTGCTCTGGCCGGTGCTGCCCCAGTCACCAGGCAGATAGGTGTCAGAGGTTTCGGCCGTGGCATTGGGCAGGTCATTGCCGCCATACATGTGCTTGATATGTGCCGCTGCGGTGCCCTGGTATTCGTTGACATTGGCTGCACGGCGGCAGCTGTCGAAGGCGCCCGCGGTCTCGGAGGCCGGCTTGGCGTAGGTGCACAGCACCATCTTGTTGAGCTCCTTGATGTTGCTCTCCAGCGCCGCGCGGGTAAAGCCGCTGATGCTGGAGAAATCAAACGATGCCGGCTCGAATGCATGGGTCTGCCCGCCAACATCGCCTCGTGCGCCCGACTGGGAGTACGTCAGCTTGGGGAACAACCCTGATGGAGTCAGCGCATCTCCGCGACCGCCGTGGCAGGTGATGCAGATGGTTGGCATGGCTTTGTTGCCGCGCCCGTCCAGGTTGGCCGCAAGCAGCCGTGCTCCAGAGATCGGGTCGAAGGTGTAGAACTTCACAAAGTTGACCGTGCCACCTGGGCCTGGGCTGAATTCGATGCCGTTGGTGCCGATGTGCCAGCGCGATTCGGCGTTGACGGCGGCTTCCACGTTAAACGGGGTGTAGGGTCCGTAGCCACCGACCAGATAGTTTTCCACCACAAAGGCGATGGTGCCGTCCGCGTTCATGCGGCCCGTCATCTTGCGGCCATAGCCCAGATCCCGCTGGTCGCCGATGACGATGCTGATCTCGTTGCCGCCTGTGCCAAAACCATTGGTAGCCTTGAAGCCTGCCAGAGTGGCGCGCGCGTTGGTCGGGTCTATCGCCTGGTAATAGGCCGTGGCGTAGGCGGTGGAGTCCACCTGCAGCGAGCCATCTGTCTGCACCTGCGGATTGGGAAACAGCAGAAAGCTGTTGGGCCCGGCAGGTCCGGCCTGGCTGGCAGGGCTGCTGGATGCGGCAGCGCCGCTGTCACCCGTGCCTCCGCCACAGGCAGAGAGCAGCAAGCTGGCCCCAAGCAACAGCGTAGTGAAAGCGGGAAGCGCAAATCGTTTGTGCATCATGACCTCAGAAGCGCATCAGGTAGGTGGCGGACAGTTGGTTGCTGATGTAGCTGCTCGGCGACGTCGCCCAGGCAGGTCGCAGCTCCGGAGTGGACTGCACATAGCGCCACGAGAAGTCCAGTGAATCGCGTGCACCCAACCCGACGTTGTAGCCCAGCGTGAACAGTGCGGTCGTGCCCTTGAGCCGGTAGCTGAAGAATTCTCCGTTGGGGTAGGCGTCGTCCTGTACACGCGCCTGGGCGATCGTGATGTTCTCCAGCGATCGGTGACCGGTGGAAACGATGTCGCCATCGCGGTATTCGCCGGTCAGGTACAGGGTGGCTCCTTTGCCCAGCGAATAGTCCACATTCATGCGCAAAGATGTGTCCTGGGTCTCAAACACCGAGTCGTTGGCCTGGCGCGTGTTGTACATGAGCGCACTGAACAGCGTGATGCGGTCCGTCAGGGGTTGCAGCCAGGTGCCACCAACGGAGCTGCGTATGCCGTCACGCAGGCTGGACTGGTAGTCCTCTCCCGTGACCTTGCCCACCAGACCCCAGGTGGGGGCATCGAAATCTGCCGATCCGCGGTATTGCAGCGTGGCCTCTGCGCCCAGCGCGAAGCGGCTCAAGCCGTTGAAGTTCTGGAAGCGTTCGCCGGTGGCCACACCGGTCAGCAGGAAGCGGGTATTTCCTGTCAGCTGGTACTCCAGCGTGCGGCTCACGTTCACCGTGTAGACCATGTCGGAGCGGATGTCGCTGCCCAACTTGGCGCGGGTGATGTTGTCATCCCAGGTGGCGCTGGAGTCCACGGTGATCTCGTTTTCGTCATCCGTTATTTCTTCATCGCCCTTGAGCAGATTGCGCAGGCCCTTGGCCCCAAGCTCCTTGGTCAGCCGCATGCGCAATGCATAGCTAGACTCCGAGCTGGACACCCGGCTGAGTTGGTAGTCCAGACCAAAGGACCAGCCGTCGCGGAACAAGAACTCGCTGCCTAGGCCCAGCACCATGGCGCTGCGCCGGCTGTCGGTGGGAGCGATGGAGTAGCGCGTGCCACCGATCTGGTCGGCGTAGGAGATGACCGCATCACTGCCGTCCATCAGGTCCTGACGCCATTCCACGCGGGCGCGCGGCACGGCCCAGCCGAAGGACGTGGAGTGAACCGCTTCGCCTCGCAGACCCAGCACGGCCTGCGAGCTGTTGTTGGTCTGTTCAAAGTAGTGCAGGGCATAGTTGCCGGCGCCGGTTTCCGAGACCTCATCAAGCCTGTCCTGCGAGAAGTCCAGCCGCACATAGGGTGAAATCATGCGGCCGTTGTTGCGGTACTCCAGGCCGGTGCCTATGGAGCCGAAGATCTGCAGCCCCTTGCGGTTGCTCAGCGCAAAATCCGCCATGGGGTCCACCCAGCGCCGCATGTCGTAGTCAATCGTTCCCACCCCCAGCATGCCCTCGACAAAGGCGTTTTCGCCAAAGAGGTAGCTGCCGTACGCTGCCACGGAATAGCCCTGTGACTGGTTGCGTGAGCCATCCGTGCCGATGTAGGCCACGTCGCGCGCCAGGCCCACTCCCATGCCCCAGGTGAATGCATCGCTGACCGGAATATCCACACCGACGCTGATCCCGTTGGAGCTGTACTCGGTCGCGCTCACCGCGCCGTTGGCATCCCGCGAGCCAAAGCTGACCACGCCTTCCACCCACACCGAAGTACCTGGCAAGGTCGCCCCTGATTGGCCGTCACTGCCAAACGCCGATTTGAGTGCGCCCAGATCCAGGGTGCGGTTCTGGTTGAGGTTGTACAGAAGGCCGATCAACGGCGCATTGGGAACACCCAGCTGGTTCATTGCCATGGAGACGCCTGACTCCACCGGCAAGGACGCAGTGGGGTTGGTTCCGGTAGGCAACTGGGTGGCGTTGCCGACTTGCATTCCGGGTGCGGATGCTTGGGGCATGCCAGCGGAGAGCATATTGGTCAGGGCCGCATTGCCAAAGTTGCCATTGCCCGTTGCTGTCGTATTCCAGGCACTATCAGAACCCGGGTTGTTCACCACCTGTGCGCCTGCCGGCGTCAACCCCCCGAGTCCGCTGCGCTGGCCGCCCGGTCCTCCCGGGCGCCGCAGGCTTTCCATGTGGCGCCCGAAGTTGGAAACCTGTGCCTGCGAGAAACGCAATGCGGTTTGCGTCTGGTTGGCTACCAGCCCGGTGACGGCTGCGTTCTGTGTGGGATCGGGGCGGCCGGTGACGGTGATGGACACGGTACCCGCCGATGCCTTGAGCGCGCCAAACGACGCAACTACCATCATGGAGTCGGTACCGAAGTAATCCTTTGCCGGGGTGTAGGTGAGTTTGGTTCCACTCAGTTGGGTGCTGCCATGCCCAGGTGCGACCGAGACGGTAAAACCGGTGGGCGACAGGCCATTGAACATGCAGGCACTCAGGTCCAATGTTTGCGCAGTGTTGAGAGGCGTGGTCAGCGTGCAACCGGTTGGCGCAGGCGACCCGACCGCGAAGTTCAGTGTGATGGGTGCGCTGGGTCCTATCAGGTTGGTCGCCGTGAAGGTATAGGCCGTGCTTGCCATTGGCGCGGTCGGCAAAATCGTGATGAGCCCGGTGGCGGTGTTCAGGCTGAAGCCTGCGGGCAGGGCCGGCGTCACCGCAAAGGTGGCAGGCAGGTTGGTTGCCACCAATTGGACCGTGGTGGTCGTGTTGATGGTAAACACGGTTGAAGCCCCATTGGCCGGGCTGGTGATGGTGGACACGGCATTTGGGTTGATGGTGAATACGACCGTTTTGGAGCCCGTCAGATTGCCGGTGTTGATTGCCGAAACCGTGACGCTATAAATGCCGCTGACCGTGGGTGCGCCAGAAATGGCCCCGGTGCTGCTGTTGACCGACAGCCCGGGTGGCAGGCCGGATGCCGAGTACGGCGTGGTGGTCAACGGACCATTGGCGCCGGATGTGGCAATCGTGTACTGGGTCGCGTTAGTTCCTACCGCTCCCGTTGCCGTGCCTGCGCTGGAAATGACCGGGGCTTGGTCGGCATTGACCCGCACACTGACGGTCTTGGCCGTTCCCAAGGCGCCATTCGTGGCGTTCAGCGAGAGTGTGAAATCACCACTCACGGTGGGCGTGCCCGTCACCAGCCCTGTCGAGTCCACCGACAGACCGCTGACCCCTGAAACGTAGTACTGGCTGACCAACTGCGGGTTGGTCGCAAGGATGTGGAACGCCGTGATCGCCGTTCCCACGGTGCCAAGCACCGTGGGATTGTTTTGTGCAAGGTCGGTCGTGATGACCGGGGCACTGGCCTGGGCCACCGTGATGGTGAGCGTCTGCGACAGTGATCCGGAGGTCAGCGTCACCGGATAACTGCCTGCAGTGAGCGGGCCGGATGTGCTGGTCAGTCGCTTATTGGCCGAGTCGTACGTCACTCCAGGCGGCAACGTGCCGCTGAGCGATATGGCGGCTGACGGATAGACGGCGACGTTGAACGGGAGGTTGGTCGTGGCGCCCTGCGAGAGCGACAGGCTGGAAGCGTTGGTGAAACCCTGGATGGTCACCGAAATCGTGGTGCTGAGCGTCTTGACGCTTTCATCCACGGCACTGGGCAGCGTCACGGTGACTGTCACAGTGGCAGCGCCGGAAGAGGTGGGTGTGGTCGGTGTGCCCACAATCTTCCCGCCGGTTGTCATGCTCAATCCCGCAGGAAGGCCTGACGCGGCGAACGTGGCAGACGAGTCGTTGGAAGTGAAGGTCGCCAATGGAGAGCCGGAGGTATACGCGACGCCTGCATCCCCGGTTGCTGAGCTGGGCGCTGAAGTGAAACCGTAGACCGTAACGCCAATGGTGTGTGTATTGGACGTGCCCTTGGGATTGGTGGCCGTGACGCTAATGGAGTCCGAGCCGGTGTAATTGGCATTGGATGTATAGCCGATGTTGTATTGCATGGCCAGCGATCCCGCGGCCTGCGTGGGTGTGGCCGTGCCGTGGGAGGCACTTGCGGCAAGTCCGTTATCTGCCGCAGAGCCACCGGAAGTGCCGGAGGCCAGGTAGCCCCACACGTCCTTGGTAGCCGAGCCGCCGGACTTCACGCTCAAGGTGCTGGTGGTGGTGTTGAAGTGCGGCGTGAAATACTGGCCGATGTAGAGGGCCAGCGAGGTGATGTTGGCGTCGCTGGGTGGCGTGGGCGTGCCACCCGCTGCGGCATACATGAGACCTCCGGAGGAAAGCGCAGTCTTCAGGAAGGTCGGGTCGTTGGAGGCATTGGGGTGCCCCGGGGCCGTTACCGATTGGGTGGTGCTGTATTCCGTACCGAAGTGGCAACTTGAGCACACGCCATACCCGGTGGAGCCGGTTGTCCGGTATATGCCCTGTCCCGCGGAAACTGACTGCGCCTGCGCAGTGGAGAAGGCCAGCAGCGTCAGGGCAAGAATGCCGAGGGCCCTTTTGAGCTTGTTACATATCAGCACAAGGAATGAAAGCATGCCAAGTGGTCCCCATAAGTAGCAGTATTTATGTTGGCCGCACCCGCAATCCCTACAAAGTTTGACAAAGGCGCTTGCAGGTAAATGTAAACAAATGTAAGCAGCCGTGGCAAATACTTTGCAGTCTTGCAATGTGTTGCCAGTTGTTCCGTTGCATCCAGGTGGCATTTGCCGGTACCAAAACGGCAAAACTGATGAACTTGCCCGGGGGTAGATGTGATTTACAGCTTGATACGGGCAAGGCCCTTGGACTTGACGGACGTCAATGTCTCTTAATGTTGGCAGGCGATAATCCACCACTCTTGGAGCCTGGCGGCGGGGGAAACCGCTACAGCATGTGCCCGATGTGGCGGGGTTCTTATTTACCTTGGCGGACGATTTGACTTTTCAACACGAGCAGAGCGCGGGCATGCGGGCCCAGGATCTCACCGTTCGCCGGGGCACTGAGGTTCTGTTCAAGGCACTGAGTTTTGAACTGCAGGCAGGCCAGCTGGTCTGGCTGCGCGGCTCCAACGGCAGTGGCAAGACCAGTCTCTTGCGCGTGCTGGCAGGCCTGTCCCGCCCCGATGGCGGCCAGCTCCACTGGAATACCCAGACGCTGTCCGAATCTGAAGACTACCGCGCCCGCCTTGTCTACATGGGCCATGCCAATGCACTCAAGGACGATTTGACAGCCGTGGAGGCTCTGCGTTTTCTCACCACCGTGCATGGCCGCGTCTGCCCGCAGGACCGCATGGAAGCGGCATTGCGCCGCATGGGTGTGTTTCATCGGCGCAAGCTACCGGTGCGCATGCTTTCGCAAGGCCAGCGCCGCCGCGTTGCGCTGGCGCGTCTGGCCTTGGAAGACCGACCCGGCCTCTGGATACTGGACGAACCTTTTGACGCACTGGATGACGCCGGTCTGGCTCTGGTGCAGGAGCTGTTCCGCGAAAACGTGCAACGCGGCGGCATCGTGCTGTTCACCAGCCACATCCCCGTGCGCCCCGAGGGCTTGCCGCTGGTGGAGCTGACCTTGCAGGGAACGCGCGCCGCGCCGCGCAGCGCCGAGGTGATGCAGTGAACCCCATGGTGGCAGTTCTGGCGCGCGACCTGCGCCTGGCCAGCAGAAGGCCGGCAGAGGCCTTGCTGCCGGTGGCGTTCTTCGTGGTGGCTGCGAGCCTGTTTCCGCTGGGTGTAGGGCCGGAGCCGTCCACCCTCAAGCAGATAGCGCCCGGCATTGTCTGGGTCTGTGCGCTGCTGTCCAGCATGCTGTCGCTCAACTCCATGTATGGGAGCGACTACGCCGATGGCTCGCTGGAGCAGATGCTGATCTCGCGCATGTCGGGCACCGAGTTGGCTGTGGCCAAGGGCTTTGCCCACTGGCTCATGACCGGTGTACCGCTTCTGTTAGTGTCGCCGCTGTTGGGGCTGCTGTTTGGCCTGTCCTGGGAAGCCATTGGCCTGATGGCTCTGGGGCTTTTGCTGGGTACACCGATACTCAGCATGATGGGCGGCATGGGTGCAGCGCTGACGCTGGGGTTGCGCAACTCGGCCGTATTGATCCTGCTGATCGTGCTGCCCCTGTGCATTCCGGTGTTGATTTTTGGCGCTGGCGCGGTGTCGGCTGCGGAAGCGGGGCTGGCGCCGAATGGCCATTTTTATCTGTTGGGAGCGATGTTGCTGCTGACGTCGCTGGGCGCGCCAGTGGCCACTGCTGCAGCCTTGCGCATATCTGTATGAAAAACCTGCCACGACTTTTTTACTTCGCCGCACCTTCGCGCTTCTACTGGCTGGCAAGCTGGAGCGTGCCGTGGCTGTATGCCATAGCCGCGGTGTTTGCCGTCTGGGGGCTGTACATCGGTTTCTTTGTGGCGCCTACGGACGCCACCCAGGGCGATGCCTACCGCATCATCTTTATCCACGTGCCCGCGGCCTGGATGTCCATGGTGATCTATCTGGCCATGGCCGGCTGGGCTGCGTTCGGCTGGGCGGCCAATGCGCGGCTGGCGTCCATGATGGCGCGCGCTCTGGCACCTACCGGAGCCGCGTTTACTTTTTTGGCGCTGTGGACAGGTGCCTTCTGGGGCAAGCCCACCTGGGGCGCATGGTGGGTGTGGGACGCACGGCTTACGTCCGAACTGATCCTGTTGTTTTTGTACCTGGGCTTCATGGCCCTGGTCGAAGCCATTGACGACACGCGCCGTGCCGACCATGCGGGTGCCTTGCTGGCCATCATCGGCGCGGTGAATGTGCCCATCATCTATTTTTCGGTGCGCTGGTGGAACACCTTGCACCAAGGCGCCACCATCAGCATGACGGCTGCTCCCAAGATGGCCACCACCATGCTGACCTCCATGTTGCTGATGACCGTGGCTTTCTGGGCCTATGCTTTTGCCGTGGTGTTCAGACGCTGTAGCGCCATCGTGCTGGAGCGTGAGCGCGGCGCCGATTGGGTGCAAGCCCTGGCAAAGAAGTGAAGGTGACACCATGATCTGGAATAGCGCGAGTGATTTTTTTGCCATGGGTGGCTATGGCCTGTATGTATGGGGCTCCTACGGCGTAACGGCTGCCTGGATGCTGCTGGAGCCTGCTTTGGCTGCACGCAGACACCGTGCAGCTTTGGCGGCACTGAGTGAATGGGATGAACAAGGTGAACAAATATGAAAACGCGGCATAAACGGCTGGCCATCGCGGCCGGTGTGGTATTGGTGATCGGTGCAGCGGCTGCGCTGATCCTCAATGCCTTTCAGAGCAATCTGGTGTTCTTTTTCTCGCCCTCGCAGATCGCCTCCAAGGAGGCGCCCGTGGGCCGCACCTTCCGCCTGGGCGGTCTGGTGGTGGCCGGCAGCGTCAAGCGCGACGGCGTGGCCGTGGACTTCAAGGTAACCGACACGGCGCAAACCGTGCCGGTGCACTTTGAAGGCATCCTGCCCGACCTGTTCAAGGAAGGCAAAGGCGTGGTGGCACAGGGCAAGCTGCAGGACGGCGTGTTCATTGCCAAGGAGGTTCTGGCCAAGCACGATGAGAACTACATGCCGCCCGAAGCAGCAGAAGCACTCAAGAACGCCGCCAAGAGCAACGAGAAAACCGCCGCATCCCTGGTTACGAGCAAATAAACATGATTCCTGAACTTGGTCACTTCTTTCTCTGGCTGGCGCTGGGTGTAGCGCTCGTCCTCGGGGTGCTCCCGATGTGGGGCGCAGCGCGTGGTCGGGCTGATTGGATGGCGCTGGCGCGTCCTGCCAGTTACCTGTTGTTCTGCCTGGTTTCACTGGCTTCCGTGTGCCTGATGGTGTCCTTCATCCGCAGCGACTTCTCGGTGCTGTATGTGGCTTCCAATTCCAACACCGCCTTGCCCTTGCAGTACCAGATAGCCGGTTTCTGGGGCGGGCATGAAGGCTCGCTGCTGTTGTGGGTGCAGATGCTGGTGGTGTGGATGGTGGCCGTCGCGATTTTCAGCCGCCATTTGCCGCAGCCAGTGCTCTCGCGCATTCTCTCGGTGATGGGGCTGGTCAGCGTGGGCTTTCTGCTTTTCATGCTGCTCACTTCCAACCCATTTGACCGGCTGTTTCCCGCACCCCCTGATGGCCGGGACTTGAACCCGCTGTTGCAGGACCCGGGCATGGTGTTTCACCCGCCCACGCTCTACATGGGCTACGTCGGCTTCTGTGTCGCCTTCGCGTTTGCGATTGCGGCCTTGATAGGCGGCAACCTGGACGCCACCTGGGCGCGCTGGACCCGCCCTTGGACCACCGTGGCCTGGATGTTCCTGACCGTGGGCATTGCCATGGGTAGCTCCTGGGCCTACTACGAACTGGGCTGGGGCGGCTGGTGGTTCTGGGATCCGGTGGAAAACGCGTCGCTCATGCCCTGGCTCTTGGGCACTGCGCTGATCCACTCGCTGGCAGTGACCGAGAAGCGCGGCAGCTTCAAGAACTGGACCGTGCTGCTGGCGATCCTGGCGTTTTCGTTCTCGCTCCTGGGCACCTTCCTGGTCCGCTCGGGCGTGCTGTCATCGGTGCACGCCTTTGCCACTGACCCGCGCCGCGGCCTGTTCATTCTGGCCTTTTTGACAGTGGTGATCGGCTCCTCGTTCACCCTGTTTGCCTGGCGCGCTCCTACCGTGGGTCTGGGCGCACGCTTTGCGCTGTTCTCCAAGGAGACATCGCTCTTGGCCAACAACGTGCTGTTCATGGTGGCAGCCGGTGTGGTGCTGCTGGGCACGCTCTACCCCTTGCTGCTGGATGCCATGGGCATGGGCAAAATTTCGGTAGGCCCGCCGTATTTCGACTCGGTCTTCATGCCGCTGATGCTGCCTACCATCTTCCTGATGGGCGTCGGGCCCATGGCGCGCTGGAAGGAAACCTCGGTGCCGGATCTGGCCAGCCGCCTGAAGTGGGCCGCGGGTGTGACCGTGGTCGCTTCCATCCTCACCGGCCTGCTGGCGGGCTCCATCCATCTGGTGGCCAGCATCGGCTTGATGATGTCCTACTGGATCTTCAGCTCCGTGGCCACCGACTTCTGGGAGCGTGTGCGCCCCGAAGGCAAAGGCTTTGCCGAGTTGCGCCGTCGCATGGGTCAGATTCCGCGTGCGCTGGCCGGCATGATGGTGGCGCACATCGGCGTGGCCGTGTTCTGCTTTGGTGTGACCATGGTCAAGACCTATGAGGTCGAAAGTGACGTCAAGATGGCCGTAGGCGACACCACCACGGTGAAGGGCTACCAGTTTGCCTTCAAGGGCGTCAAGCAGATTACCGGCCCCAACTACGATGCGACGCGCGCCCAGATCGAAATCACCCGCAACGGCAGCAGGGTGGCCGAACTGCACCCGGAGAAGCGCATCTACCGCGTGCAGCAAAATCCCATGACGGAAGCGGCCATCAGCCCGGGCCTGACCCGTGACCTGTATGTCTCCATGGGTGAAGAGGTGGAGGGCGGAGCCTGGATCATCCGCGTCTATGTGAAGCCTTTTATTGACTGGATCTGGGGCGGTGGCCTGGTGATGGCCTTTGGGGGATTCCTGGCCTTGACCGACAGGCGTTACCGCCGCAAAGCGGGAGTGAAAGTATGAGCCCCCACGTTCGTCACTGCGTGTATTCACTGCCCCCCGAGGGGGCGCTGCTCTCCTTGGGGCGGCCCGGCGGAGAGCAACCATGAGCAAGTATCTGCGTTTCCTGTTGCCTCTGTTCATCTTCCTGGGGCTGGTCGGCTTTCTGTTCAAGGGCCTGTTTCTGGACCCGCGCGAGGTACCCTCACCGCTGATCGATAAACCGGCGCCAGCCTTCTCGCTGAGCCTGCTGGACAAGCCTGACACCACATTCAAGCGTGACGACATGCTGGGCAAGGTCTGGCTGCTCAACGTGTTTGCATCGTGGTGCGTGGCCTGTCGTGAAGAGCATCCCCTGCTGGTGGAGTTCTCGCGCTCCAAGATGCTGCCCATCTACGGCCTGAACTACAAGGACGACCGGGCCGCCGGCATGAAGTGGCTGGCCACCTTTGGCAACCCCTACGACGGTTCGCTGTTCGACCACGACGGTAAGGTCGGCATCGATTACGGAGTCTATGGTGTGCCGGAGTCCTTCCTGATCGACGCCAAAGGCGTGATCCGCTACAAGCAGATCGGCCCCTTCACGCCTGAGGCCATTGAGACCAAGCTGATTCCTCTGGTCCAGCAGCTCAAGAAGGAGGCCGGCAATGTCTAAGTGGCTTTTGCTGTTGTGCATGGCCGCTTGGATGTCCATCGCCTCGGCCAACGAGGCGGCTCCCGCAGCCGCCGATCCGGCGCTGGAAGCGCGCATGCTCAGCATCACGGCCGAGCTGCGCTGCCTGGTGTGCCAGAACCAGACCATTGCCGACTCCCATGCCGACCTCGCCGTGGACCTGCGTCAGCAGGTGCGCGAGATGCTGCAAAAGGGTCAGACCGACCAGCAGATCCTG
Organism: Rhodoferax sp. GW822-FHT02A01; assembly: GCF_038784515.1. NCBI lineage: Bacteria > Pseudomonadati > Pseudomonadota > Betaproteobacteria > Burkholderiales > Comamonadaceae > Rhodoferax > Rhodoferax sp. GW822-FHT02A01. The sequence continues at coordinate 1,327,713 of NZ_CP152376.1, read as the reverse complement.
GACTACATGACTGCACGCTACGGCGACTTCGTGCTGTATCGCCCGCCTTTCAAGAACACCACTGTGCTGCTGTGGGTGGGCCCTGGCGTGATGCTGGTGGCCGGGCTGGTGATGCTGGTGCTGATACTGCGCCGGCGCAACCGCATGCCTGCCGACAAGTTTGACCCGGAAGAACCGGATGACGGCGTCGCCGCCGAAGATGCCACCGAGCGTACCGCCCACTGATTTGGATTGCGAATGAACACCTCCACCGACACGATTGAAGGCCTCAAACAGAAGCTGGCCCAACTCAAGGACTTGCACGACAGCGGTGTGCTGGCCGAAGCCCAGTACCAGGAGGGAAGGGCCACGCTGGAGCGGCGCATTCTGGAGCTGGTGCTGTCCGCAGCGCCCGAGGCGACTACCCGTCTGGCTACGGCCGCCGCGTCTCCCAACCCCAGGAAGCAGTCCACGATGTCGGGCAAGGCGGCGGCTGCGGCGTATGCCGCCACGGCAGCGGCCAGTGTTCCGCCCGTGCCGGCTACCGCACCCCGGCCTTCGCCACTGCTGCTCACGGGGCTGGCCGTGGGCGTGCTGGCTTTGGCGCTGGCCGGATATGCCTGGAAGGGCTCACCCGGCGCGCTGACGGGCACCACCGATTCGGGTCAGGTAGCAGCGGACGGCAAGCCCGCACCCCACGCCGTGGGTGCCGAGCAGATCGCTGCCATGACCGAGAAGCTGGCTGAGCGACTCAAGTCCCGTCCCGATGATGTGGAAGGTTGGTCCATGCTGGCACGTTCCTACAGCGTGCTGGGGCGCCATGCAGAGGCGCTCAAGGCGTATGAGAAGGCTTTGAGCCTGCGCAAGGACGATCCCACACTGCTGGCCGATTACGCCGATTCCATGGCGGTCAATAACAACAGCGACCTCACCGGCGAGCCCATGAAGCTGGTGGAGCGTGCGCTCAAACTGGACCCCAAGAACCTCAAGGCCTTGTACCTGGCAGGTACCCAGGCCTTCAACACCAAGGACTACACCAGTGCGGTGCAGATCTGGGAAAAGATGGTGGCCGTCTCGCCCCCGGGCAATGTGTTCGCACAGCAGGTGGAGCCGGCCATTGTGGAAGCCCGTCGGCTCGCCGGCATGCCGCCAGCGGCCAAGCCGCTGGACGCGGCACCTGCAGGCAATGCGGCACCAGCCGCTGCAGGCGGTGGCGTAGTAAGTGGTACCGTCACCCTCGCGCCGGCACTGGCCAAGCAGGCCCAACCGGAAGACACCGTGTTCGTGTTTGCCCGCGCAGCCGAAGGCTCACGTATGCCCCTGGCGATTCTGCGCAAGCAGGTCAAGGACCTGCCGCTGAACTTTACGCTCAATGACAGCATGGCCATGTCGCCCGCCAGCGCGCTGTCCGCCGCCAGCAAGGTCATCGTGGGTGCGCGCGTCAGCAAGAGCGGCAATGCCATGGCCCAGCCGGGTGACCTCGCGGGCCAGTCGGCTGTCGTGAACGTGGGTGCAACCGGCCTGAAGATCGAAATCAAGGACGCTGTCAAACCCTAGTGCCTGTCTGCCCGGCGAGTCCGTCGTGAATTACCTGTACCTCTACGCTGCCATCATTCTCGCGGTCATCGTGTTGTATTCACGGCGGCATGTGAAGAAGGTTGAAACCGACAAGTCCCAGTTGCGGGAATCGATACAGGGTGGCATGGCAGAGCCGCCCTCGCTGCATCCGGTGTTTGACCCGGTGCGTTGCATAGGTTCGGGCTCCTGCGCCACGGTGTGCCCGGAAGGCGCCATTGGCATCGTCAACGGCCGCGGCGTGCTGATCAATGCCTCCCATTGCATAGGCCATGGCGCGTGCCTCGCAGCCTGTCCGCATGACGCCATCAAGCTGGTGTTCGGTACCGAGAAGCGCGGCATCGACATTCCCCACATCAGCGGTGAGTTCGAGACCAACGTGCCGGGCATCTTCATCGCTGGTGAATTGGGCGGCATGGGACTGATCCGCAAGGCGGCAGAGCAAGGGCGCCAGGCCATCAACGCACTGCGCAAGCGCGATGGAGGCCAAGCCGAATACGACGTGGTGATCGTGGGCTGCGGCCCGGCGGGACTCTCGGCCGGTCTGTCAGCCATGCACCACAAGCTGCGCTACAAGCTGATCGAGCAGGAAGATTCCCTGGGTGGCACGGTGTACCACTATCCACGCAACAAGATTGCGATGACCGCACCGGTGGTGCTGGACATCGTCGGCACGGTGAAGTTCGGCGAGGTGCAAAAGGAAAAGCTGCTCGAGTTCTGGTTGGGCGTTGTCGAAAAGACGGGGCTGCAGATCTCGTTTCACGAGCGCATGGAGAGCATTGAAAAATCCGGCGACGGTTTTGTGGTGCAGACCAACAAGGGTGGCTACGTCACCCGCAGCGTGCTGCTCAGCATGGGGCGGCGTGGCACGCCGCGCAAGCTCGATGTGCCGGGTGAAGACAGCCCCAAGGTGGTCTACCGCCTGATCGACCCCGAGCAATACAAGGGCCAATCCGTGCTGGTAGTGGGCGGCGGCGACAGTGCGCTCGAAGCCGCCATTGCCATTGCGGAGCAAGACGGCACCACGGTCACCCTGTCCTATCGCAGTGCCGCCTTTTCGCGCGTCAAACCCAAGAACAGAACCCTGCTGGAGCAGGCCGAAAAAGCAGGCCGCATTCAGGTGCTGCTCAATTCCGGCATCAAGGAAATCCTGGAGAAGGAAGTCCAGCTGGAGCAGAACGGACAGCTGCACACGCTGGCCAACGATGCGGTCATCGTCTGTGCTGGCGGCCTTTTGCCGACGCCCTTGCTGCGAAAAATAGGCATCGACTTCGAGACCAAGTTCGGCACCGTCTAACGCGCGGGCACGCAACATCCGCAGGTGCCAGGTTACAAAGACTGGCTGTTGTTACATTTTGTAGCATGATCCGCACGGTATTCCCGCGATGCGTGAGGTGATTCATACCTCACAATCACCTCGGAGTCGTTGGCCTTGCAATAAATATTGCAGGTGGCCGACACAGAATATAAATAGGCACAGGGCACGTCCATGCAATACATACACTACCTGCGCGTCTCGTGCGTGAGCGTCGCATTCTTGATGGCCACATTGGCGGGCAACCTGGCACGGGCGGCAGAGCGCGTCTTTTTTCTGGAGCCGCTCGACAAGGCCGAAGTCACATCACCGGTGACTGTACGGTTTGGCCTGGAAGGCATGCGCATTGCACCGTTGCGCGACAAGACGCCGGGTACTGGTCACCATCATCTGATCATCGACGGCGAGCCTGTTCCCAAGGGTGAGCCGATTGATGTGGATGAAACACACATCCACTACGGCACCGGCCTCACCAGCGCCCGCATCGACCTGCCACCCGGACCGCACAAGCTGACACTGCAATTCGGCAACGGACGCCACGAGTCCTATGGTCCGGAAATGAGCAGCACCATCAACATCACCGTGAAGCCACAGTGATTGGCTTACGGTTGTCTTAAGAAATTCGTCAGTGAAGGTCGCAACAATGCATGCGATCCGATAGAGGCAACACCATGAAGCCAATATATATATATGGTGGCGTCCTGCTGCTACTGCTGCTGAGTTTTTCGTTGCTGGGTATTTTCTTGACCAACGTCAAATGGCTGCGCCCACGCCTGGCCTCCAGTTACGTACGCATGTGCACCCTGGTATTTTTGCTGGCGGCCTATGCCATGGCGCAATACGGCTGGCCGGGTGTGCATCTGCGCGCGGTGGACCTATGGTCCCTCCTGGTCATTTTGGGCATTCTGGGGTATTCGCTGCTGAAGGCGACCCTGGCCTATTCGCAGCGCGAACTCGATCACCAGGACTTCAGCAAGAGCTATATGTTGTCCATGCTCTACACCGACAGCGAACAGATGCCCCATGAAGAAGCACAGGGTGCAACCCACAACGAGATACGAGACAAGCGACAGCCGTAGGTTTTCTGCAACCCGTTTGATGCACCCTTAAGAAATCCTTAATGGCTATCGAACTATGGTGCAGCACAGTGAGAAAAAGGCCACCGGCCTACGCTGCCATTAGCCAGGAGGAGCTCCGTGTGAGCCGGATACGAACAACATGAGTGCAGCACCGCCAAACAGATCGGCATCGAACGCCGAGCGTAAATCTTCTGTCCAGATACTGGCAGGAGACTCGCTCGTCTACATCGTGCTGGTTGCATTGCTGTGGGGCACCTGGGGCATCAGCCAGTTGGGCCTGTTCCAGTCCGGCGATGACACGGGCTACTGGATTGGGGTGACAGGCTCCGTCATGATGTTGTGCTTGCTGACCTATCCCTTGCGCAAATATGTACGCTTTGCGCAAGGCTGGGGCAATATCAAGATCTGGTTCTGGGTCCATATCGTTCTGGGCGTGCTGGGTCCACTGCTGGTCTTGCTGCACTCCAACTTCCGCACCGGCTCGCTCAATGCGGCCGTGGCCTTGTACAGCATGCTGGTGGTGGCGGGCAGCGGTGTGGCCGGGCGCTTCCTGTTTCAGCGTGTCAACCGTGGCCTGCAAGGCGAGCTCACCGACTTGAAGACCGTGACGCAAAACGCCGGTATGGACAAGGAAGATGCCCGCTCCCGCCTGGCCTTTGCGCCCCATGTGGAGCAACGGCTCAAGGCGTTTGAGGAGCGTGAGCTGCAGACCTCCGATGGCTTTGTGGCCAATATGCGTGCCGTCTTCTGGTTGCCTGTATTGCAGTTCAAGGTCTACCAGCAATGTGCCAGGGAGCTCGACATGCTGTTGCCGAAAATGGCGGCCAGCCAGCACTGGAGCCGTGAGGACCTGCAACGCAGACGTTCCAAGGCCAAGAAGATGGTGGACCGCTATCTGAATGCCGTGGTCAGCGTATCGCAGTTTTCTGCTTATGCGTTCCTGTTCTCGCTGTGGCACGTGGCACATATTCCGTTTGTGTATGTGCTGATCGTGACCGCGCTGGTTCACGTATACGCGGTGCACGCGTATTGACAACGTGCGACACCATGGCGACATCCACCCGAATACCGCAAGCGATATGCCATGTGTTGTGTCTGTTGCTTCTGGGGTTGTTGCTTGTGGGGGAGACCGCGGTGCATGCACAAGGTATTGAATCCATCATGGCGCCGGGCAAGCTGATGCAGGACCACGCCAAATACGAGGACGACTGCAAGCAATGCCATGTGCGCCTGGACCGCAAGGCGCAGGACGGGCTGTGCATGGCCTGCCACAAGGAGGTCGGTGCCGATGTGCGCGCCAAGGCGGGCTTCCACGGGCGGCTGGAGCAGCCCACGCCCTGCAAGACCTGCCACACCGACCACAAGGGGCGTGAGCTCAAGACCACCGGTTTTGACCACAAGACCTTCGAGCACAACAAGAAGACCGACTTCACGCTGCGCGGCAAGCACGACAAAGTGGCGTGCGAGAAATGCCACGTGACCGGCAAGAAGTTCCGTGAGGCGGCGCAGGACTGCAATAGCTGCCACAAGAAGGACGACAAGCACAAAGGCCAGCTCGGGCCCAAGTGCGCCGACTGCCACACCGAGTCCGACTGGAAGGAGGCCCGCTTCGACCACGACACCACCCGGTTCCCGCTCACTGGCAAACATGTGGACACCAAGTGCACCGACTGCCACAAGGACAATGTCTACAAGGACACACCCACCACCTGCTACGCCTGCCACCGCAAGGTGGATGAGCAAAAAGGACACAAGGGCCAGTTCGGCGAGAAGTGCGACACCTGCCACGGCACCAAGGCCTGGAAGCCGGCCAACTTCAACCACGATACCGACACCAAATATGTGCTCAAGGGCAAGCACCACGACGCCAGCTGCAAGAGCTGCCACAGTGGCAACCTGTACAAGGACAAGCTAAGCCAGGACTGCTACGCCTGCCACAAGAAGGACGACAAGCACAAGGAAACCCAGGGCACCAACTGCGCGGCCTGCCATGTGGAGAAGGACTGGAAAGAGGTGGGCAAGTTCAACCACCAGAAGACCGACTTTCCGCTACTGGGTAAGCACGCCAAGGTGGAATGCAAGGAATGCCACAAGAGCCAGGTCTTCAAGGATGCAGCCAAGGATTGCTACAGCTGCCACAAAAAGGACGACAAGCACAAGGACACCCTGGGCCACGATTGCGCCAGCTGCCACGGCGAGCAGGGCTGGAAAAATACGTCCGGGCGCTTCCGCCACGAGCGCACACGCTTTGCGCTGCGCAATGCGCATGCCGCACCCGGTGTGGAGTGCAGCGCATGCCACAAGGATTTGGTGAGTTTTCGTAACACGCCTGTTGCATGTATCAGTTGCCACAAGAAGGACGATGAGCACCAGACCCAGCTCGGCGAGAAGTGCGACAGCTGCCACAGCGACAAGAGCTGGAGAGGCACAACCTTCAACCATGGCAAGTCGCGCTTCCCGCTCACAGGGCGGCACATCCTGACCGAATGCAGCAAGTGCCACGCAACACTCCGTTACAAAGACGCGCCAAGAGATTGCTTCTCCTGCCATAAAAACGAGGACAAGCACAAGCAAGTACTCGGTGTGCGCTGTGAGTCCTGTCACAACACCCGGGCCTGGAGCACCTGGTCTTTCGACCACGACAACCAGACCCAGTACCGCCTGGAGTTCGCGCATGCCAAAGCAGCGTGCGAGAGCTGCCACAAGCGGCCGGCCCCCGCGGGCAAGGACATAGCGCCACTGGGCACCGCCTGTGTTTCGTGCCATCGGAGTCAGGATGTGCACAACGGAGGTTTCGGCCCCCGCTGTGAACAGTGTCACCTGGTGGAGAGCTGGAAGAAGGTGAAGAGCCGCGTTGGACAGGGGGCTCTTCCATGAAGACAAAATCAATGCGCGTTGTTTGGGGAAACTGGTGGAGGTTGTTGGCTCTGGTGCTGTTGCAACTGGGCCTGCTCCACATCGCCCATGCGCAGCAGACCGGCGCTGACTTCGACCACAGCAGCACCGGCTTCGTGCTCAATGCCCAGCACCAGAATGTGCGCTGCGAGACCTGCCATACCAAGGGCATCTTCAAGGGCACACCCAAGACCTGTGAGGCCTGCCACGGCTGGAACAATCCGCGTGCCACCACGGTCATGCCGACCAACCACATTCCCACGCGCAACGCGCCGTGTGAGTCGTGCCACGCGCCCAATATGTCGCAGTTCCAGGACGCGCTGCGTGTCTTCAGCCACGTCTCGGTGGCACCGCAGACCTGTCTGAACTGCCACGACTCGCGTAACCCCCATCCGGGCGTGGTGACCAACCCGTCCGACGCCATGCACATGGCGGTGCTGGGCAACAACACGCCCTGCGGCAAGTGCCATACCACGCTCCAGTTCACCGGCCCCAAGATGCCGGCCAACCATATCCCGACCGCAGCCGTGCCCTGCGTGGCCTGCCACACCAATTCCGACTTCTCGGTGATGCCCAGCATCTCCGCCATCCACGCCAACGCGCAGTCCACTACCGGCAATTGCGCGCAATGCCACAGCAATGCCAACGCCGCGGCCTACGCCATGCCCACTATGTCGCCGCCACTGGTCGGGGCGCCGGGTAACCACATCGGCATGAACGGACAAGGCTGCGAAACCTGTCACGTGGGCGCCGGCAGCAGCCTGACCCTGCCGGTGGTGGAAGGAGCGAAGTTCAGCAATGCCAAGTTCACCCATACCGGCATCACCAACGGCTGCGCCAGCTGCCACGGCCCGGGCATCACGGGTAGTAGCTTTGCTGGCATCAGCAGCATCGTGGTCATGCCCGACTCCAGTAGCCCGGGTGTGCGCTCGCACATTCCCAGCTCCACCAACTGCGAGGTCTGCCACACCGCCAACATGCCTTCGGGGCTCATCAACCCCAATGCCACCAGCACCGTGCCCGGTACCGCTTTCCAGCTGCCCAAGCCCACGGTGACCATGGTGCACGCAGGCGTGACCAGCAACTGCGTGGCCTGCCACGACACCAATGCGCAGTGGCTTGGCATGCAGCTCTACCCCATGATGGGCTACACCGGCTTCCAGACCCGGCCCCAGCTCGCCGCGGGTACCTTCAACGTGGCCGATGCCCAGCACCCGCAGACGGGTGACTGCTCCGACTGCCACGTGGGCATCTCGTTCAATCCCAGCGCCATCCAGCGGCCCGCCAACCACATCCCGATTGCCACCGGTGCCGCCTGCGGCGCCTGCCACAACACGGCCAACTTCGCGCAGATGCCCAGCATCGCAGCCATCCACGCCAATGCGCCCGCAGCTTCCATGGTCAGCGGCGCCACCAACTGCGCCCAGTGCCACAGCAGCGCCAATGCGGCTGTCTACGCCATGCCCACCATGGTGCCGGCCATCGTCGCGCCACCGGCCGGCCACATCGCCATGGGTTCGCTGGACTGCGGCGCCTGCCACGTGGGCAGCAACTCCAGCCTGACGCTGCCGGTGCAGAACGGCGCCAACTTCGGCAACGCAGCCTTCAGCCACAGCGGCATCAGCAGCGGCTGCGCCAACTGCCATGGCGACGGCGTGACCACCGGCACCTTCTACGGTGTGGTGCCCAAGACCAAGGCAACGCTCAACCCGCCCCACGTGCCTACCGCACTGGCCTGCGAAACCTGCCACGTGAACAGCGTGCCCGCCACCCTGGTGCCGCTCACCGGCGCCACTTCCGGCACCACGTTTGCCGGCGGGCGCTTCAGCCACAGCGGCATCAGCAGCGGCTGCGAAACCTGCCATGGCGCCAGCGTGGGCAGCGGTACTTTCTATGGCATCACCGGCATCGTCACCATGCCGCCCACATCGCCTGCGGGCGACCTGTCGCACATTCCTACCACTACCACGTGCGAGAACTGCCATGCCGGCAGTGTGCCGTCCACACTGCTGTCCGTTACCGCCGGTCACACCTTGCCGGGCAGCGGCTTCCAGAACGCGCCGCCTACCGCCACCATGATCCACAACGGCACCTCGGCCAGCTGCAACAGCTGCCACGAAGCCGGTATGTCCTGGCTCGGCATGACCGCCTATCCGCGTGTGCCGGCCAGCTTCAACGCCGGTAACCCCAACCAGCTCTACAACGGCTTCAACACGCGGCCCACCAGTGCGGGAGCCGGCTTCTCCCTGGCGGATGGCTCCCACCCGGCCACCGGCGACTGCGCGCAGTGCCACGGCAATACCGTGGCCTTCGGCGGCCCGGCCATGCCTGCCAACCACATACCGTATGCGGCGTCTGCCACCTGCGGCGCATGCCACGGCGACTTCAGCGCGCTGCCCACGGTGTCGGCCATCCACGCCAACATCCAGTCCACCAGCACGGGTTGCGACCAATGCCACAGCCCCGCCAACGCGGCGCTGTACGGTGCCAACATGCGCAATGGAACCGGCATCGTCACGCTACCGGCCAAGCACATCTCCACCGGCACCCTGGGTTGCGAGGGCTGCCACGTGGGCGCCAACTCCAGCATCGCCACTACGCCGGTGCCCGATGGCGCCCGGTTCTCGGGCTCGCTGTTCAACCACGCTGGAACTACCGTCAGCTGCGCCACCTGCCATGGTTCAACCGTAACGGCCTCCAGCTTTGCAGGGGTCTTCCCCATGACCATGGGCAGCCTGTCGCCCGCGCACGTGCCCACCACGGCAGCCTGTGACAGTTGCCACGTGGCGGGCGCCCCCAGCGGCCTGGTGCCGTCAGCGGGCATGACCACCTTTGCCAACGCGCAGTTCAGCCATACCGGCATCAGCACCGGCTGCGCTTCCTGCCATGGCCCTACGCTGTCGGGCAGCAGCTTCTTTGGTGTGAACCCGCTCATCGTGATGCCGCCGACCTCGCCTTCGGGCAGCACGTCGCACCTGCCTACATCCACCACCTGCGAGGATTGCCACGCCGGTGCCAAGCCCAGCACGCTGGTGCCGGCGTCTTCAAGCGCCACCATCGGCAGCAGCCTGTTCCGCAATGCACCGCCCTCGGCCACCACCCTCCACAACGGCGTGACCTCCGGCTGCAGCAGCTGCCATGAGGCCGGCATGACTTGGGCCGGCATGGACCTGAGCGCCTACGCGCGCAACTACTCCACGCTGCAGGCCAGCACCACGACGTTGTACCGTGGCTTCCAGACGCGGCCAGTCTCCGGTGGCGGGGGCAATTCCATCGCCGACGCCGCCCACCCCAATACCAGCTCGGGCGACTGCTCGCTGTGCCATGGCAACACCACGGCGTTTGGCCAGCCCTCGCAGCCGCCCAACCACATTCCCTATCTCTCCACTGCCGCCTGTGGCGACTGCCACACCAGCTTCGGCGTGGCGCCCACGGTCACCGCCATCCACGCCAAGCTGCAGTCCACCAGCAGCAACTGCGAGCAGTGCCACAGCACGGCCAATGCCGCGCTGTATGCGCCCACCACTACGCAGAACCCGATCAAGACGCCCACCGTCAACCACATTCCCATGGGCAACCTGGGCTGTGCGCAGTGCCACGTGGGTGCCGGCTCCAGCATCACCAGCACGCCGGTCACCACCGGTGCCAGCTTTGCTGGTTCGGCCTTCAGCCACAGCGGCATCAGCACCGGCTGCTCCACCTGCCACGGCGTGAACGTGGTGGCCGGCACGTTTGATGGCGTCACGCCCAAGACCGTGGCCAGCCTGACGCCCAGCCATATCCCGGTGTCCAACAACATCGGCTGCGAAACCTGCCACGTCAACAGCATTCCGTCAGGGTTGGTGCCTTCCACCGGCTACAGCGGCAGCCCCTCGTTCAGTGGTGGGCAGTTCATCCACACCTACATCACCACCGGCTGTGCCACTTGCCACGGCCCCACGGTGACGGGCGGCACCTTCTACGGTGTGAGCAACATTGTGGTGATGCCGCCGACCAGTGGCGCCACGGCCCACATCCCCAGCTCCACCACCTGTGAGAACTGCCACGCGGGCAGCATCCCCTCTACGCTGATGGCGGTGACCACGCCACGCACCGTGCCCGGCAGCGGCTTTGCCACCGCGCCGCCTGACACCACGGCCATCCACAACGGCATCGCTTCCGGTTGCACCAGCTGCCACGAGGCCGGCATGTCCTGGGTGGGCATGAGCGCCTACCCGCGCAGCCCCGCCACCTTCAACGCCAGCAACCCGTCGCAGCTCTACACCGGTTTCCACACCCGGCCGCAGGCCGCCGCCGCGGGCTATTCGATGGCTGATGCGGGCCACCCGACCACGGGTGACTGCGTCCAGTGCCATGGCGACACATCGGCCTTCGGTGCACCTTCCAGGCCGGCCAACCACATTCCCTATGCGGCCAGTGCCAGCTGCAGTTCCTGCCACGTGAGCTGGGGCACGCACCCCACCATCACCGCCATCCACGCCAACATCCAGTCCACCAGCAGCAACTGCGCCCAGTGCCACAGCGCGGCCAATGCCGCCACCTACAGCAGCGCCAGCCGCACCATCGTCGGCCCCGGCACCAACCACGTGCCTATGCGCAACCTGGGCTGCGAGAGCTGCCACGTGGGCAGCGGCTCCAGCATGGCCACCACGCCGGTGACGGGCTCGCCCACGTTCGGCTCCTCGGCCTTCAGCCACACGGGCATGTCGGCCAACTGCGCCGAGTGCCATGGCCAGAGCATCAGCGGCACCAGCTTCCAGGGCATCAGCACCATCGTGGTCATGCCACCCTCGGCCAGCGCCGCTTCCACCTCGCACCTGCCCACGTCCACCACCTGCGAGAACTGCCACCTGGGCAGCATGCCGTCCAGCCTGGTGCCGGGCAATGCGTCGCATGCGGCGCCCAACAGCGGCTTCCTGGCGCCCGCGCCCACCTCCACCATGATCCATAGCGGCGTCACCAGCGGCTGCGCCAGCTGCCACGAGAAAGACATGCAGTGGATGAGCATGTCGCCGTATCCCATCACCAACAGCGCGCCGTTCCGCGGCTTCCAGACACGGCCCTACGCCAGCCCCACTACCTTCAGCGTGGCCGACAGCGTGCACCCCACCAGCGGCGACTGCGCCAATTGCCACAGCGGTTTTGTGGAATGGGCCACCAACGTCAAGCCAGCCAACCACATTCCCACGGCCAACGTGGCCTGCAGCAACTGCCACACCAGCACCAACTACAGTGCCATGCCCACCATCACGGCCATCCACGCGAATGCGCCGTCCACCAGCACCAACTGCGCCCAGTGCCACAGCGCCGCCAATGCCGCGCTCTACAACACCGCGGCCATGACCATCAAGGCACCGGCCAACAACCACATCCCCATGGCCAACCTGGGCTGCGAAAGCTGCCACGTGGGCAGCAACTCCAGCATCGCCAGCACGCCGGTGACCGGCAGCCCCACCTTCGCCAACTCGGCCTTCAGCCACAGCGGCGTGACATCGTCCTGCGCTACCTGCCACGACAGCAGCATCAACTCCGGCAGCTTCCAGGGCGCATTGGTGCCGGTCACGCCGACCACGCCGCTGCTCTCGCCCGCGCACGTGCCCAACCCGGCAGGGCTGGACTGCGGCGTCTGCCACCTGAACATTCCTACTGGCCTGTCCAAGGCGGGCAGCACCAGCACCACCTTTGCTGCGGGCAAGTTCAGCCACAGCGGCATCAGCAACGGCTGCGATGCCTGCCACGGCAGCAGCATCAGCGGCAGCAGTTTCAAGGGCATCAGTGCCATCGTGGTGCTGCCCGCCACCACCTCCGGCAGCACCGGGCACATTCCCTCTCCGGTGAACAGCAGCTGCGAGGTCTGCCACCTGGGCGCTACGCCGTCCACGCTGGTGTCGGCCTCGGCCAGCGTGACCACGCCGGGCCTCACCAAGTTCAAGAGCCCCACGGTCACCGGCGCCATGATCCACACCGGCGTGACCACCGGCTGCAACGCCTGCCATGAGAACGGCAAGACCTGGGTCAACATCAGCCTGTATCCGCAAAACCTGAGCACCTATGTCAGTGGCGGAACCTACACCGGCTTCCAGACGCGGCCGGTCAGTGGCGGCACTTCGCCTTCGGTGAATGATGCCAACCACCCCGCCACAGGCGACTGTTCCAATTGCCACGGCAGCACGGTGAACTTCTCCGCCGTAGCCAAGCCGGCCAACCACATTCCCACCAGTGCCAGCGCGCAGTGCCAGAACTGCCACACCAACCTGTCCTTGGTGGGCGGCGCCTATGTCACCAGCACCATCGACTTCAGCCCGTTGCCCACGGTGACCAATATCCATACCTACGCGCCGTCTACCACCGCCAACTGCGCGCAGTGCCATAGCTCGACCAATGCCGCGGCCTATGCCATCCCGTCGGTGGGCTTCTCCATCAAGTCGCCAGCCAGTGTGTCCAACCACATTCCGTTTGGCTCCACCGGTTGCGAGGTCTGCCACGTGCCCACCACCACGCCGGTGCAGACCGGTGCCAGCTTTGCCGGTGGCAAGTTCAGCCATGCGGGCTTCTCTACCGGTTGCGCCGCATGCCACGGCCCTGGCATCAGCAACACCACCTTCAGTGGCGTCACTGCACTGGTGGCCATCCCCGCCTCGAGCAATACGCCGGGCTCAGGCACGCACATTCCCTACACCGCCAGCTGCGAAACCTGCCACTCGGCCACCGTGCCCAGCGGCCTGGTGTCCGTGACCAGCACCGGTACCCGGTTTGCGTCGCCGTTGGCCTCCGGCACGGTGATCCATGCCAACAGCACCGGCTTTGCCTGCAAGACCTGCCACGAGCGCGCTTATGTGTGGCTGGGCATGGCCAATTACCCGCGTACACCGGCCAGCCTGAATCTGGCCGTGCCCACCCAGGCCTACAACGGCTTCCAGACACGCCCCGGCGCCACCGCCACCACCTACGGCTACACCGATGCGGGCCACACCGGCAGTACGCTGGACACGGGCGACTGCTCGCTCTGCCACGCCGGTACCAGCGCCTTCACTGCCGAGGGCAAGCCAGCCGGCCACATGCCCACCACGGTCACCTCCTGCGCCACCTGCCACACCACACCGGGCGACTACTCCTCCAGCGGCGGCTTGGCATCGAACGCCATCCTGCACACCGGCATCACCATCCCCTCCGCCGTGGTGAAGTACACCACCGCCACGCTGGGCAACGCATCGTGCAAGACCTGCCACACCGTGGGTACCGGCGGCACCAGCGGCACTGCGCCTTTTGCCGGCTGCACCACGCAGGCCTCGTGCACCTCGCCGCCGCCCATCAACTACCAGCCCAAGACGGTGGCCGCCGTGGCCTCGCACGTGCCCACCGGCGTGCTCAGTTGCGACGCCTGCCACGTGGGCACCACGGCGTTCAGCGGCGTCGACATGAAGAGCGGCACCGCCGCCTCCACCATGCATGCCAACGCCGCGCTGGCCAGCATCCAGTGCCAGAGCTGCCACGAGTACGGCCTGTCGTGGACCAACGTCACCAACCTGCTCACCCGCATACCGAGCAAGCACACCACGGCCAGCCGCAAGGCGCCCAACGACTGCAGCAACTGCCATAGTTTCAACGGCGGCTTCCGCGCCTTGCAGCGCCCCATGATGCGCGAAGCGCTGGTCAGCCCGGACATGGGCCGCATCCGCCCCAACCTGCAGGCCGGCAAGCCCAGCCGCGGCACCCTGGGCAATAGCTTCGATCACCAAGGCGTGCGACCCGGCCAGTGCAAGACCTGCCACGACGGCAAGTCCGCCTCGGGCATGCCACCGCGCCATTTGATGGTGCCCAACTCCTGCGACACCTGCCACCGCACTACCACCTGGACGCCGGCGCAGTTCAACCACAACGGCGTGTCGCCCAACACCTGCATGGCCTGCCACAACGGCATGAGTGCCTCGGCCAAGCCCGCAGGCCACTTCATGACGGCGCGCTCCTGCGACAGCTGCCATAAGACCACGGGTTGGAAGCCGGTGACCTACCAGCATCTCTCGCCGCAGTACCAGCCATCCGGTGACCCGATGAATTGCGTGGGCTGCCACATCACCAACGGTGAAATCATTCCGCGCCAGATGCGTGGCCTGACCCGCACCAAACCGATACCGACAGGGCCCTGAGTGAAGACGTCAGCACGCATGGGGCTTGGGTTGGGCATGGCTTTGTTGCTGTGGAGCCTGGCTGCGCAGGCGCAGACCATTGAGAGCGTGGAGTGGCTGGCCGACGGCGCATCCACCGTGGCGCGCATCACCTTTGCGGCCAACGTGCGCTTTCTGCGCCAGGCGCCCTCGAACACCGTGCCCACCGATCTGGCGCAGCTGGGCTTTCAGATCGTCGCGGCAGAAGAAGCGGTGCTGACCCAGTCGGTGGAAGAAGGCAAGCGGCTATCCGGCGACGGTGAGCGGCCCACCATAGACCTCAGCTACGTGCCGGTGCAGCGCGCGCAGACCAAACTGATCAGCCTGCATCTGAGCCGCAAGGTGCTGCTGCAGGCGCGCCAGGGGCCGGGCGCCCGCACCATCGATCTGGTGCTGGGCAACGCCGCAGCAGACACGCAGGCCCCCACCTTGCCGGCCATGGCCGAGGACGCGCGGGATCGGCACTACGCGGTGGTGCTGCAGTCGGCCGTGGTGGACGGCGCGGCCACGCCCCGCATACCAGCCGAGTTCCAGAACTACGAAGTGTTCACGCAAAGCCGTGGCAGCAACGCGGGCTATGACCTGGTGTTGGGCTACTTCCGCAGCGAACAGGATGCGCAGCAAGTGCGCCAGCGCGCCTTGCGGGCGTTCCCGCAGGCCAGCGTGCAAAGTCTGGACACGCCGCCGCCGACCGCTGCATTGCCAGCGCCCCCCAGCACAACCGCGGCGGCGCAACCGACGCGGCCCGCGTCGCAACCCCAGGTGGAAGTGAACGTGAGCGACGTGGATGGTCAGGGCGCAGCGTTGCTGGAGCAGTCGCGCACCGCCTTTGCCGCGCAGCGCTACCAGGATGCCATCGACAGCCTGAACCAGGCCCTGATGCTGCCGCCCAACCCGTCTACGCCCGAGGCGCAGGAACTCATAGGCCGCACCTGGGAAGCCATGGGCCGCAGCGACAAGGCGCGCACCGAATACCAGCTCTACCTGCGCCTGTATCCGCAGGGCGAAGCGGTGGCCCGTGTGACGCAGCGGCTGCAGGCGCTAGGTGCGGTGGCACCGGCCACGGCTGCTGCACCTGCAGCAGCCGCAACCGCCGAGAAAAAGCGCATGAGCGCCACCGGCAGCATTTCGCAGTACTACTACGGCGGCCAGACCAAGACCGACTCGCTGGTCAACATCGCCTCCGGCATCGACCAGAACACGCTGACCCGCACCAACCAGTCGGTGCTGGTCTCCAGCTGGGACGCCACCGGCCGCTACGAGGGCGACGACTCGGTCACCAAGCTGGTGATGCGCGGCTCCCACTCCGACAACCTGTCCACGGCCAGCAGCCTGAGTTCCACCACACAGGGGCTGGTGAGTGCCGCCTATGTGGACTACCGCAACCTCAGCAACCGGCTAGACCTGCGGGTGGGGCGCCAATCGGCCATTGGCGGCTCGCTGTTCGGCCTGTTTGATGGCGTGTCCATGGCCATGCCGGTGTGGGAAGACTACAAACTCGATGCCATGGTGGGCGTACCGGCCAACACACTGGTGTCGGCGCCGCAGCAGAACCTGGCCGGCGTGATGCTGGAGGCCGACAACCTGTTCGAGCACTGGGGCGGCAACATCTCGCTGGTGGAGCAGACCACCGAGGGCATCTCGGACCGCCGCGCCATTGGCATGGAGGTGCGCTACTTCGGTGACACGCTGTCCATGTACACCCAGCTCGACTACGACATCAACTTCAATGTGCTTAACGCTTTCACGCTGCAGGGCTCGTTCCAGGGACCGTACGACACCACGGTGACCATGCTGGTGGATGACCGCAAGGCGCCCTCGCTGCAGCTCAGCGACGCGCTCATCGCATCGGGCAAGTCGTCGCTGTCCACGCTGCTGCAGACCATGAGCCTGGACCAGGCGCAGGCCTTGGCGCTGGGCACTGCGGCCGAGGCGCGCCAGGCCATGCTGAGCTTTTCGCGAGCCCTCTCCAGCCAGTGGCAGGGCTCCATGGACCTGCGCTATGCCGATGTGGGCGCGCTGCCTGCAGTGGGCAACTTCCAGGCCCAGCCCGCCACCGGCGCGCAGTACAACGTGTCGTTCCAGCTCACCGGCTCCAACCTGTATTCCAGCCGTGACATCAATGGCTTCAACGTCAGTTTCATCAGCAGCGACACCATGAACGGCACCCAGCTGGCGTACAACAACCTGACCGGTTTCATGGGCAACAAGCTCAGCCTGGAGCCCTCCATCCGTTACTACACGCAGACCGACAACACCGACACCAAGGTGGTTCGCATCTCGCCCGGGCTGCGGGTGTCCTACAAGCTCTCCAACCGGGCCAACCTGATGGCCGAGGGCATTTACGAGACTTCGCAGACCGACGGTCCCGGCAACCACGAGAGCAGCGAGTCGTACTTCTTCTACCTGGGCTACCGCTATGACTTCCAGTAGCCGTACGCGCCGCGGGCGCCATGCGTGGCTTGTCACGCTGCTGTGTGCGCATGCCGCAACAGCCTGGGCTGCGCTGGGGGAAACCCAGGCATCGGTGGAGCGTGAAGGCACGCAACTGGGTGCGCGCCGTTCCGTGGCGGCCATGATGCGCTACACCGTGCAGGAGCTGCAGCTACCCGACGGCTCGCGGGTGGTGCAGTACCTGGCGGGCAATGGGCGGGTGTTTGCGCTGCGCTGGAACACCCGCTCCAAGCCCGACCTCTCCGTCCTGCTGGGCAGCGCATTTCCCGGCTACGCCAGCGCGGCCCAAGCGGCGGCGCAGCATGGCGGCATCCAGCGCCAGTTCCGCCATGACGACAGCGATGTGGTGGTGCAATCGTCCGGGCACTTGCAGGCATATGTGGGCTATGCCTACCGCCGCTCGTTGTTGCCGCCGGGTGTGAGTGTCGCCAGCCTGGGCTGGGAGTAGTCGCATGCGGGCTTGGTGCACATGGATGGGAGTGTTGTGCTGCGTGGCCGTGCTCGCGGCCTGCGGTGGCGGCGGTGGTGGTGACTCCACCACCACCACGATCAGCGGCAGCGGCCTGAACAGCCTGGGCTTGAGCCCGGCTGTGGCAACCGCGTTTGTGCAGACGGTGAACAACTTGCCGGTCAAGGTGGAGGACGGGCCGCGTGCCTTCCAGTTCACACCCAATGCCAACATCCTGTATGCCACCGTCACCGTGTGCGCGCCCGGCGATGCCAGCCGCTGTGTGTCGATAGACCATGTGCAGGTGGATACCGGCTCGGTGGGTTTGCGCGTGCTGGCCAGCAAAGTCAAGGCGCTGAATCTGCCACCGGTCACGCTCGCACAAGGCCCGACCCAGAACGCCTGGGAGTGTTTTCCGTTCGTCATCGGCGGACTGTGGGGCGCCAATGCCGTGGCCGATGTGGTGCTGGGCCAGCAGACCGCCACAGCCGTGGCGGTGCAGCTGATCGAGGACGATCCCAATGCCGCCGTCCGCTACACCAGCGACTGCTACAACGCCGCCGACAGGAACATCCTGGACTCGGCGGCCACGCTGGGCTCCAACGGCATTCTGGGCATCGGCAGCACCACGCTGGACTGTGGACTGAACTGCGTGGCGGGCAACTACAGCGGGACTTTTGTGCAGTACTACAGCTGCCCGCAGGGCGCCACCAGTTCCGCGGCCTGTACGCCCGCTGCGGTGCCGGCCAACCTGCAGGTCTACAACCCGGTGGCTGCGCTGCCTGCGCCTTACAACAACGGCGTGGTGCTGAAGATGCCCGCCGTGGGCGACCCGGGCGCGGCCAGCGCCAGCGGCGAGTTGATCCTGGGCCTCAACAGTGCGGCCAACAACACCGTGCCATCCAATGCCACCAAGGTCTATCTGGGTGTGGACTACGTCAACCACCCCAACGCTTACCTGAACGTCAGCACGCAGTACAACGGCACCACCTTTGCCGGCAGTTACCTGGATACCGGCACCAATGGTCTGTTCTTTACCGATGCCACATTGCCGCGCTGCCAGGGCTCCACCTGGTATTGCCCCAAGAACACGCTGAACGTGAGTGCGCTGGTGTCAGATGGTGACAACCCCACGCAGAACCGGGTGCCGGTGGCGTTCCAGATCGGCAATGCCGAAGGTCTGTTTGCCACCAGCAATACCGCTTTTGGCGACGCGGCGGGTGCCACACCCACGGCGGGCAGCTCCTTTGCCTGGGGCATGCCGTTCTTCTATGGGCGCCAGGTGTATCTGGCAATCTGGCAACAGGCCGGCGCGTTGACGGCGCCCTGGTATGCCTGGGCGCCGCTGTAAGCAGTTCCGGGGTGCTCGGGGGCTAAGATAGGTCCAAATAAAGGATCCGCAGCCCGATGGAAACTGCAGTGAACGTCAACCCCGATAGGCATGCTGCGCGCAAGGAGCGCAGGTTCCTGTATGGCGCAGCGTTGACGGTCTGCCTGTTGCTCTGCGTGGGCTCCCTCTACGCGGTCCTTGAGTTGCGCGCAAGCGCCACGGCGCGCCTGCGCAGTACCACGCAAAACCTGGCGGCATCGGTCAACCAGACGGTGGACGGCCTGATTGATCAGATTGACGTGGCACTGCTGGCGTCGGCTGATGAAATCAAACGTCAGAGCGCAACCCTGCATCCCGAGCGCGCGGCCATTACCCGCTACCTGGAAACACAGGCCGGACGGGTACGGCACGTGGCCTATCTGCGGGCAACCGACGCGCAGGGTCGGGTGGTGTATGGGCCGGACCTTCCAGCAACCGCGGTGAGCGTGGGCGACCGCGAGTTCTTCGTCTATTTGCGTGATGACCCGGGGGCCGGTCTGTTCATGGCCAAGCCCGTTGTCAGCAGGACTTCCGGCCTGGCGGTGGTCACCTTTGCACGTCGTTTCAACCATGATGACGGGAGCTTTGCCGGCATCGTGTACGCCTCTGTGACATTGGACGAGCTCAAGTCTTTGCTGTCCCAAGTACCCATGGAGGACGGTGGTTCGCTGACGCTACGGCACCGGGATATGAGCCTGATGGTTCGCAAGGTGTTCGGTGGTGAAAACCAAATGCCTATGGGGAGCATGCGAATCAGCAGGAGCTTTGAGCAGGCTTTCAAGCGTGACCCGATGCAGGGAACCTATTTCAGCGACGACTTGGGGCCGGATGCGATTCCTCGGCTCTCGTCGTACCGGCGCAGTGTGAAGTACAGCTACGTGGTGAATGTGGGCATGCCGGTGGATGCGGCACTTCAGGGGTGGCAGCGCCAGGCGGCAGAGGTGCTCAGCCTGGCCGCATTGCTGGTTCTTTCGATACTGGTGCTGGCGCGCCAGATCAGCCAGTCGCGCATGCGCTTGCAGGATTTGGTGGATTCACTCCAGAACAGCCAGAGGGCGCTGGAGAGCAAAAATGCCGAGCTTGCACAGACCGAACTGCGCCAGCGCACGCTACTGGAGAATCTGCAGACCGGGCTGGTCGTGCACGCGCCGGACACCCATGTGCTGTTCTGCAATGCCATTGCCTCCAAACTGCTGGGCCTGAGCCGGGAGCAGATGGAAGGCAAGGTGGCAGTCGATCCAGCCTGGTGCTTTGTGGACACCACCGGTCGCAGGCTGGCACCGGACGAATACCCAATCAGCCGGGTGATTCGTGAACAGAAGGCACTCAAGGACATCGCGCTGGGCGTGCGCGTGCCGGGTCGTGAGGACGTGGTGTGGCTGGAGGTCAGCGCATTTCCAGAGTTCGAGACCGATGGCCCGCTCAAGCAGGTGGTGGTGAACTTTCATGACGTCACACAGCGCCGCCATGCGGAAGAAGCCCGCGAGAGGGCGGCGCGTGCCCTGCGCCTGGTGAGCGATACCAACATCACGCTGGCGCGCTCCGAAGGTGAGCACCAGCTGCTGGAAGACATCTGCCGCCTAGTCTGCGAAAAGGGTGGCTACCGCATGGCCTGGGTGGGTTACGCGCAGCAGGATGACAAGCGGTCGGTGGTACCAGAAGCGCAGTGGGGCATTGATGACGGCTATCTGGCAACGATACAGATTTCCTGGAGCGGCGACTCCGAATATGGCAGGGGCCCGGTGGGCACAGCGCTGCGGTCCGGTGTCGTGCAGGTCAATCGCAATTACTTGCAGAACCCCAACACGGCCCCATGGCGCGAGGCGGCGCTCATCCATGGCTACCGCTCCAGCATTGCCCTGCCGTTTGCCAAGAAGAGCGGCATGCGGGGAGTGGTTTCCATCTATGCCGCCGAGGAAGACGCCTTTGCTGCGGATGAGGTGGTTCTGCTGGAGGAGCTGGCGGGCAATCTCGCCTATGGGCTGGATGCGATTGAAGACCGGCAGCGCCGCATCGACGCCGAGTTCGCGTCGCGGGCCAAGGCGGATTTCCTGGCCAATATGAGCCATGAGATCCGCACGCCCCTGAACGCCATCACCGGCATGGCGCAACTCATCCGCAAGGACGGTCTCACGCACGAGCAATCGAACCGGCTGGACAAGCTGGAGGGTGCCAGCCGGCATCTGCTGCGCATCATCGACGCGATCCTGGACCTGTCCAAGATAGATGCGGGCAAGCTCACCCTCGAAGCCGTGCCCCTGCGCGTGGAACAGGTGGTGGCGAATGTGATGTCCATGGTGGCGGACCGCGCCCGCGCCAAGAACCTGGAGCTGGTCAGCGAGGTGCCCGCCATGCCGCTCAACCTGATTGGTGACGTCACGCGGCTGCAGCAGGCATTGCTGAATTACGCCTCCAACGCGGTCAAGTTCACCGAGTCCGGCAAGATCATCGTGCGGGCCATGCTGCTGGAGGAAACGCCGACCAGTGTCACTCTGCGCCTGGAGGTGGAGGACACCGGCATCGGCATTGAACCCCATGCCCTGCAGCGTTTGTTCGAGGCCTTTGAGCAGGCGGACAACTCCATCACGCGTAAGTACGGCGGAACCGGTCTGGGCCTGGCCATCACGGCGCAGTTGGCGCGCCTCATGGGCGGCGAGGCCGGCGCCACCAGCGCGCCGGGTGCGGGCAGTACCTTCTGGTTCACGGTGCGGCTGGAGAAGAACCCGGACGCGGATTTCGCAGACAGCGATGCAGACGACGACGAATTGCGTATGCTGTTGCAAGCCCGCCATGCCGGCAAGCGCGTGCTGCTGGCGGAAGACGAGCCGGTCAACTGCGAGATCACCAGCTACATGCTGGAGGAGGCCGGCTTTGTGGTGGACGTCGCGGAGGATGGCGTGGCAGCGGTGGAGCGGGCGGGTCAGCTCCTCTACGACCTCATCATCATGGACATGCAGATGCCGCGCATGAGCGGGCTGGAGGCCACCCGCGCCATCCGTCAGTTGCCGAACTATGGAGATGTGCCCATCGTGGCGATGACAGCCAATGCGTTTGTGGAGGATCGGGTGCGCTGCATGGAGGCCGGCATGGATGGCTTCGTGACCAAGCCGCTGCCTGCCCGCGTTCTGTATGCGGCCTTGCTGCAGGCGCTGAAGTAGCCTCTTTGCAAGTTGAGGTAAGGTATGGCCCGCTTATCAAGTCGTTACCAAACAAGAGGTTGAAATGCAAAAGCGTGCACTGGGAAGTTTTCAGGTCGGGCGCATCGGTCTGGGGTGTATGAACCTGGACCATGCCTACGGACCGGCGGTCAGCGAAGAAGAGGGTGAACGGGCCCTGCTCGGTGCCCTGGACGCGGGCTACACCTTGATGGATACCGCCACGCTGTATGGCGCCGGCATGAACGAGGAGCGGGTGGGCCGCGTGCTGCGCAACCGCCGCAACGACTACGTGCTGTCCAGCAAATGCGGCATGGAGATCACCAAGGTCGACGGCAAGCCCGTGCGCGTGATCGACGGCAGTCCCGAAACCCTGATGCGCCAGATCGAGGCCAGCCTGCGCCGCCTGGGTGTGGATGTCATCGATCTGTATTACCTGCACCGTTGGGACCGCAAGGTGCCCATCGAAGACAGCGTGGGTGCGTTGGCACGCATGGTGGAAAAGGGCTACGTGCGCAGCATCGGCTTGAGCGAGGTATCTGCTGTCACCTTGCGCCGCGCCCATGCGGTGCACCCTATCACTGCTTTGCAGACCGAGTATTCGCTATGGAGCCGCAATGCGGAAATCGCCGCACTGGACGCCTGCCGCGAGCTGGGCGTGGCCTTTGTGGCATTCAGTCCGGTGGCGCGCGGCTATCTGTGCGACCGGTTGCACGATGTCACTGCGCTGTACGCCAAGGACATACGTCGCAGCATGCCCCGCTTCGAGCCTGCGACCTACGCCAAAAATCTGGAGCTGCTTACGCCCTACCGGCAACTGGCGGAGCAGGTGGGTTGCACGCCGTCGCAACTGGCGCTGGCCTGGCTGCTGCACAAGGCGCCGCACATCATTCCGATTCCGGGCAGCCAGAAGCTCGATCACATTCTGGAAAACGCCGCAGCTGACAACGTGGTGCTCAGCGCCGACGTGATGCAGCAGCTCGAAGGCCTGATCAACAACAGCACGGTGCACGGGCCGCGCTACGACCCGCAAGCCACCGGCGAAGTGGATACCGAGCAATTCGCCTGAAGGCGCGCATGCACAGCTTCAGCTGTGCATGTCGTCGTTGCGGGCAATGTCGAGCAGGTATTCGACCTCGGCGGAGTGCTCGATGCAGTTGCGCTCGTGCCAGCGCTTGATCACCCACATGAAGCCGGCCACCACCACGCCGAACACCGTGATGGCGCCGAACGCCGACAGTCCCAGTCCGGTGGACAGACTGTAGAAGCCGCCCAGCCCCAGGATGCAGGCCTGCTCGTTGAAGTTCTGCACGGCAATGGAGCGACCCGAGCCCATCAGGTTGTGGCCGCGGTGCTGCAGCAGGGCATTCATGGGCACGACCAGAAAGCCGCCCAGCCCGCCCAGCAGCACCAGAAAAGGCGCTGCCACCCAGACGTTGTCGATGAAGTTCAGCAGGATGACCAGCAGCCCCATGCCTATGCCCAGCGGCATGACGTTGGTGGCGTGCTCCAGCCGCATGCGCAGCGAAGCTGCTACCGCACCCACGGCCGTACCGATGGCCACCACGCCGACCAGGGCGGAGGCCTGCGTCACGCTATAGCCCAGCGCAGCCGCAGCCCAGGCCAGCACGATGTAGCGCAGGTTGCCGCTCACACCCCAGAACAGGGTGGTGGTGGACAGCGAGATCTGTCCCAGGCGGTCGCGCCACAGCCGCACATTGCAGTGCCAGAAATCGGGCAGCAGTCCCAGGAAGTTGCGCGGCATGGGACGCAACGGAAAGTCGGTGAGCGGAATGCGTGTGTTGAACCAGGCCGCCAGCAAGTAGACAAAAATGAGCACGCAGATGGCGGCTTCCGGTGGTGTATTGATGCCGGTGTCTATCAGAGGAAGGTCAAACGCCAGCAGATGCGCGGAAATCTTGGGGCCTACCAACTGGCCGCCCAGCAGCACGCCCAGAATGATGGAGGAGATGGTTAGGCCCTCGATCCAGCCATTGGCCTTGACGAGTTGGGACGCTGGCAACAGTTCGGTGAGGATGCCGTATTTGGCGGGCGAGTAGGCCGCAGCCCCCAGACCCACAACGGCATAGGCCATCAGCGGGTGCGTGCCGAACAGCATCATCAGGCAGCCCACTACCTTGATGGAATTGCTCAGCAGCATCACGCGCCCCTTGGGCAAGGCATCGGCAAACGCGCCCACAAAAGGCGCCAACACCACGTAAAACAAAGCAAACATGGGCACCAGCGCCGCCTGTTGCCAGGTGGGAGCACCTCCGCCACGTAACAGTTGCACCGCTGCCACAAACAGTGCGTTGTCGGCCAGCGAGCTGAAGAACTGCGCCGACATGATGGTGAAAAAGCCGCGTTTCATTGATCCGGGAATGCCGCGCTGGAGTGACCAACGCTGTGGGTATTGTGATGGGGCTTCAAACGATGTGCGGTTATAGCACGGCATGCAGTGTCAAAATCGGGGAAAGCAGCCTTCTCTACCATCCACCATGCCCCGTCCGATCCTAGCCACCATCCACACCCAAGCCCTGGCCCACAACCTCAACGTCGCCCGCAGCCACGCGCCAGATGCCCGGGTCTGGGCGGTCGTGAAAGCGAATGCCTATGGCCACGGCATCGAGCGTGCCTTCAACGGCCTGCGCGGTGCTGACGGCTTTGCCTTGCTGGATCTGGCCGAAGCCCAGCGCGTGCGCGATCTGGGCTGGCGCGGTCCGGTGCTGCTGCTCGAAGGCGTGTTCGAGCAGCGTGACCTGGAACTGTGTTCACGCCTGGACCTCTGGCATGCGGTGCACTGCAATGAGCAGATCGACATGCTGGCCGCCCACAAGACCAACGTGCCGCAACGGGTGTTCCTCAAGATGAACAGCGGCATGAACCGCTTGGGCTTTCGGCCCGAGCGGTACCGCAGTGCCTGGACGCGCC
This sequence comes from Rhodoferax sp. GW822-FHT02A01, assembly GCF_038784515.1. Lineage (NCBI taxonomy): Bacteria > Pseudomonadati > Pseudomonadota > Betaproteobacteria > Burkholderiales > Comamonadaceae > Rhodoferax > Rhodoferax sp. GW822-FHT02A01. The sequence goes on along the minus strand of NZ_CP152376.1, from coordinate 1,302,348 downwards.
TCAACGCCCTGCCGCAGGTGGACGAGATTTCCCACATGACCCATTTCAGCGACGCCGATGGCGCTGCCGGCATAGCACGGCAGATGCAGGTGTTCGATGCCACCACCCGCGATCTGCCCGGCGAGCGCACGGTGAGCAACAGTGCCGCGGTGTTGCGCCACGCGGGTGTGCCCGGTGCCAGCGACTGGGTGCGCCCCGGCATCGTGGTGTACGGCAGTGCACCGGACTTTCCCGAGCACAGCGCCGCCCACTGGGGTTTGCAACCCACCATGACGCTGGAGGCCAAGATCATTGGTGTGCAGCATCTGCAGCCGGGCGACACGGTGGGTTATGGCTCCAGCTTTGTGGCAACGGCACCCATGCGCATTGGCGTGGTGGCCTGCGGCTATGCCGACGGCTATCCGCGCATCTGCCCCACCGGCACACCGGCGCTGGTGGATGGCGCGCGCAGCCAGACGTTGGGACGCGTCAGCATGGACATGCTCAGCGTGGATCTGACGGACCTGCCAAATGCCGGCATGGGCAGCACAGTCACCCTCTGGGGGCGCGCCGCCAATGGCGCAGTGCTTCCCATCGATGAAGTGGCGGCCAAGGCGGGCACCCTGGCTTACGAGTTGATGTGTGCACTGGCCGCACGTGTCCCAGTGGTGGTGGATGCATGAAATACGTTCCTATCCCTGTAGCCATGCTGGAGGTGGGCAAGCCACTGCCGGTGGACCTGGTCAGCGACAGCGGGCAACTGCTGCTGCGCAAGGGGCAGCCCATACTGTCCGACCAGCACAGGGAGAAGTTGCAGAGCTTCAATGCGAGCGCGCGTGAGAGCGATGCCATTGCGTGGCAGCGTGCCTATGAACGGCTGTTGCATGAAATGCTCAACAGTGGTGTCGATGCGCGCGAGCTCACCAAATTGACGCTGCCCAGTGAAATCCGAGAAACCGACTACATCGTCGGCAAGCAGCTCAGCGGTGGTTGGCTGGACTTGCAGGAAGTGCTGCGCGGCATCCTGTACCAAGGCGGTCTGGCAATACAGCCCTTGCCGCGCCTCAAGGGCATAGAGCACAAAGCGCTGGAGCTGGTGCAGCAGGATGTGGACGGCAGCCTGTTTCAACTGTTCCAGGCGCTGACCGACAACAGCCTGGGTTATTGCGCCACACACGCCTTGTTGTGCGCCGTGGTGTGCGAACTCACCGCCATCAAGCTGGGCTACACGCCTTTGCAGCGCCAGCCGCTGGTGTCTGCCGCGCTCACCATGAACATCGGCATGGCCCGTGAGCAAGACAGCATGTCGCGCCAGACCACGCCCATCAACGCATGGCAGCGCGCCCTGGTGGCTGAACACCCGGTGCTGGGCGAGAAGCTATTGCGCGACCTGGGCGTGGACGATCCCCTGCATCTGGACCTGGTGCGCTGGCACCACGCGCCGCTGTCCCGGGAGGCGTTGCCGTCCGCTCTGCACAGCCGGCGTCTGCTCAATCTGGCCGACATGTTTGTGGCGCGCACGGCTGCACGCAAGACGCGCTCGGCACTGTCGCCGGTGGAGGCGGTCAAGACCATGGTGTTTGGCGCCAATGGCGACGACCTCGGTCTGGGCTCTGCCATGGCGCAGGCGGTGGGCTTCTACCCGCCGGGCACCTACGTCAAGCTGGCCAATGGCGAAATCGCGGTAGCGGTGCAGCGCGGCGAGCGCGCCAACACGCCGTGGGTCATCAGCATCGTGGGCAGCGATGCCATGCCGCTGGCCAAATACGAATGCAAGAGCACGGCCGAGCCGCGCACCGCCATCACCATGCCGGTCAACTTTGAAAAGATCAAGGTGGCGGTCAACCCCGACAAAGTGCACAAGGCGCGCGAGCGCATTCCCAAGCCTTAGCACGCAAACCATTCCTCTTTCCCCCGTGTTCGCGGGATTGTGAAGGTCAACCCATCTCTGAAAAATGGAGACGGGAGAAACGTTCAACAATTTTGGGAGAGGTTCATGCTCATTCAATCGGTTCGCGCTTTGCGCTTCATGTGTCTTGCGGCCGCCGCCGCGTTGCTTGCTGCCTGCGGCGGGGGCAGCAGCAGTCCGACCCTCAGTGGCGTGGCTGCGGTGGGTGTGCCCATCGTCAGCGGCTCGGTGAAAGTGAGCTGTGCCGGCGGCTCCGCGCTGAACACCACCACCAGCAGCAGCGGCAGCTGGAGCGTAACCACTTCCGGGCAGACCTTGCCCTGCGCAGTGCAGGTGTCCGGCGGCACGGCCGGTGGTGCCGCCAACACCACGCCCTATCACTCCATCGCTCTGTCCTTCGGCACCGTCAACATCACGCCCTTGACCGATCTGGTAGTTGCCCAGATGCTGGGTGCCGCGCCGCAGACCTGGTTTGCCAGCCCCGCTTTCAGCAGCGTGAATGCAACCAGTCTGAATGCGGCACTCACCACGGTCAGCAGTTCGCTGGGCATGACAAGCACCCTGGGCACTGTCAATCCTTTCACTACCGCATTCGTGCCGCAGAACGGCGTGCTGCTGGACGACGTGCTCGAAGCCATCAAGACGGCATTGACCAACCAGTCGCAAACCTATGCGGCCCTGCTGGCCGCGGCACAGGCCGGCAACTACGCCACATTCACCGGCTTTGGCACCGCGTTTACTGTCGCCTACGGTTCCGTATCCGGCCCGGGAAGTTCCGGGGTCACCAGCTGTGCCAACGGCGAAACCAAGATGACCTATTTCGGGACCAGCGGCAAGTACGCCGATGGCCAGTCCGTATGCTTTACCGGCAGCGCCACTGCGCTGAGTTTTTCGGGCAAGACCTTGACCAGTCCTACGCTCAATGGCGCGGTGACCAGTCCGTTCTCCGCCTATGTCTTTACCGACGCTTCGGACAATTACAAATACGAGATGATTCTTGACTCGGGTGCCCTGTATGAAATCAACGTCTCCAATGGTCCGACCTATGTGGGGCAGTTTGTGACCGGCAGCCTGACGGTGGAGACCACGGTGATGGGCGTCACCACGTCGATATCGATAGGGGGCATCCATGCACCTGCGGACCAGTCCACATTCTGCTCAGGAATACTGACCGACAACTCCATTACCTCGCTGACTTCAGCAGGCGGCTCGCTGACCATTGACAGTTGCAGCTTCTCGGGCAACGTGGGCAATATCGCTGCCACGCTGCATGTCACCACGCCCGTCACCCTCAATACCTCGTACACCATCAAGTACACCTACAACTGAAGGCAAGCAGTTCGCCCGCCCAGCGCATATGTGCCGGGCGGGCTTTTTTGTGGGCGATTGGCAATGGGTATCTGTGGATTCATACAGTATCATGCTGCATGGCCAAAGAGAAAAGCATCTACACCTGCAACGAGTGCGGCGGCACCAGTCCCAAGTGGCTGGGCAAGTGCCCGCATTGCAATGCCTGGAACACCCTGATCGAATCCGTCGCCGGCAGCGACGCACCGGCCAAGAACCGCTTTGCATCCCTGGCCAAGACCGCCGATGTGGCGGTGCTGGCAGACATCGAAGCCAGCGATGTGGAGCGCACACCCACCGGTCACGAAGAACTGGACCGCGTGCTGGGCGGTGGCATGGTCGAAGGCGGTGTGGTGCTCATTGGCGGCGACCCCGGTATCGGCAAGTCCACGCTACTGTTGCAGGCGCTGGATTCGCTGCAGCGCCAGGGCAAGAGTACCTTGTATGTCACGGGTGAAGAGAGCGGCGCACAGGTGGCGCTGCGCTCGCGGCGTCTGGGCTTGGACAAATCGCAGGTCAAGGTACTGGCCGAAATCCAGCTGGAAAAAATCCTCGCCACCCTGACCGCGCACAGCCCCGATGTGGCGGTGATCGACTCGATTCAAACTGTGTACTCGGAGCAGCTCACCAGCGCACCGGGTTCGGTAGCGCAGGTGCGCGAATGCGCGGCCCACCTCACGCGTGCGGCCAAGTCCAGCGGCACGGCCATCGTGCTGGTGGGCCACGTCACCAAGGACGGTGCCCTGGCTGGCCCGCGCGTGCTGGAGCACATGGTGGACACCGTGCTGTATTTCGAGGGCGACACGCACAGCCAGTTCCGTCTGGTGCGCGCCATCAAGAACCGCTTTGGCGCAGTCAATGAGATGGGCGTGTTTGCCATGACGGAAAAAGGCCTCAAGGGCGTGAGCAACCCCAGCGCCATTTTTCTGAGTCAGCATGCCGAGCCCGTGCCCGGCAGCTGCGTCATGGTCACGCTCGAAGGCACGCGCCCCTTGCTGGTGGAAATCCAGGCGCTGGTGGACAGCGGTGGCCCGTCGCCGCGGCGTCTCTCGGTAGGCCTGGACAAGGACCGATTGGCCATGCTGTTGGCCGTGTTGCACCGCCATGCGGGCGTGGCCTGCATGGATCAGGATGTGTTTGTGAATGCGGTGGGCGGTGTGCGCATCAGCGAGCCCGCTGCCGATCTGGCGGTCATGCTTTCCATCACGTCGTCGCTGCGCGGCAAGCCCTTGCCCAAGGGCTTCATCGCCTTTGGTGAGGTGGGTCTGGCCGGTGAGGTGCGCCCCGCGCCGCGCGGGCAGGAGCGCCTCAAGGAGGCCGCTAAGCTGGGCTTCAGCGTGGCCGTGGTGCCCAAGGCCAATGCACCCAAGAAACCCATCGAGGGGCTGACCATCCATGCGGTGGAGCGGGTCGAAGAGGCCATGCAGGTGGTGCGCTCACTGGCGTAACATGTTGGCCATGGGCTGGCTCAACAAACTTCCAAACTCCGTTCGCAGCGCCAGTGGCCTGGAATGGAGGTTGTGGCGCAAGCTCCCGCTGATTTTCCTGGTGGGTACCGCCATTCCTCTGGCAGCGGCTGTGGCTCTGCATCTTTTCACCAACCAGGAAAGCACGGCGCAGCTGCGCTGGCTGCAGACCATGGACTATGTAGTCGTCGGCGTGGTGGTCTTCCACTGGACCGCCGTGGCCACCATTGCCATCGGCTGCATCGTGGTGATGGTGATGAAGGGGCCCGGCTATGTAGCCGATGCCATGGAGGTCTCGCACAGCGACCGCCCCCGCAGCAGCATGGAAGAAGAAGCGCCGCCCGAGCATTAAGCGGCGTTTAATCTGCGCGGCCTACGATGCAGTCCATCGGAGGTTCCATGTTCACACGCAAGTTTCTATTGAGTTCCGCTCTTCTCGGCCTGGGCCTATGTGCTGGTGCCGCACAGGCACAGACCACCCCGGCGCAGCAGGTTGCCGGCTATGTCGCCCAGTCGGGCCAGCCAGCCCAGGCTGCGGCAGGCAAGGAGTTTTTCACCAGCAAGCACGGCAAGGACTGGAGCTGCTCCACCTGCCACACCGCCAACCCCACGGTGCAGGGCAAGCACGCCACCACCGGCAAGGTCATCGAGCCCATGGCCCCGGCTTTCAACGACAAGCGCTTTACCGATGCGGCCAAGACCGAAAAGTGGTTTCGCCGCAATTGCAATGACGTGGTCGGTCGCGAGTGCACACCGGCAGAAAAAGCCAATGTGCTGACTTGGCTGCTCTCCCTCAAACCCTGAAGCTGGAGCCTGACACCATGAAGAAGAAACTATCCGTCCTGGCGGGCACGCTGTTGCTGTGCCTGTCCTTCGCCGAAACTGCAGGCGCCAGCCAGGGCTACGCCGTCCCACCCAACGCGCGGCACCAGCAGGAGTGCTCGTCTTGCCACGTAGCCTATCCCCCGGGCCTGCTGCCCGCGGCTTCCTGGCAGCGCATCATGGGCAATCTGCACAAGCACTTTGGCACCGATGCGTCGTTGGACGAGGCAACGGCACGCGAGATCAGCGCCTGGCTGGAGGCGCACGCCGGTACCGGTCGCCGTGGTGGCGAGGAACCTGCCCAGGACCGCATCAGCAAGGCACAATGGTTTGTGCGCCAGCATGACGAAGTGTCTGCCAGCGTATGGAAGCGCGCTTCCGTGGGCAGCCCGTCCAACTGTTCGGCCTGCCATGCGGAAGCCGCCAAGGGCAATTTCAATGAACACCAGGTGCGTATCCCCAAATGAGTGAAGCTTCCGAGAAACTGCAGAAGATCCGCATCTGGGATGCACCGGTGCGGGTGTTCCACTGGCTGCTGGTGTTTTGCTTTGCTGGCGCCTACATCACGTCTGAAGGCGAGCAATGGCGTCTGGTGCATGTGACGCTGGGCTACACCCTGGGCGGCTTGCTGCTGTTTCGCCTGGTGTGGGGCATTGTGGGCACGCGCTATGCGCGTTTCAGCAGCTTTGTGCGCGGACCTGCCGCCGTGCTGCGCTATCTGAAGTCGATCCGGTCCGGGCGGCCGGAGCACCATCTGGGCCATAACCCGGCCGGGGCCGTGGCCATTGTGCTGCTCATGCTCATGGGGCTGGCGCTGGCGGCAACGGGTTACGCCACCTACAACGACATCGGTCCGGGCTGGTTGTCCGAGCTGCACGAGCTACTGGGCAACGGCATGCTGCTGGTGGTGATTGGACACCTGCTGGGCGTGGTCACCGCCAGCTGGCAGCACCGTGAAAACCTGGCGCGCGCCATGGTCACCGGATACAAGACGGGTCTGCCCGAACAGGGCATACGCCGCAGCTGGGCAGTGATTGCCGTGGCCCTGATTGCAGCGGTGCTGTTCTTCTGGTGGCAACAGTGGCAAAGTGCACCCAAGGCCGACGCCACCAGCGCCGTGCAGGAGTCCGTGCAAATGGAGCGGGTGGCCAATTCCGCCGGCAAGCCAACCGAGACGGAACACTGACCCACTATGCGTATCCTGCTGGCCGAAGACGACGACATGCTGGGTGATGGCTTGCGCGCAGGCCTGCGCCAGGCCGGTTTTCAGGTCGACTGGGTGCGCGACGGCATGGCGGCGGAACGGGAACTCGCCACTGGCGTCTATGCCGCTGGCGTGCTGGATCTGGGCCTGCCGCTGAAAGACGGGTTGGATGTGCTCAAGGATTTGCGCGCACGCAAGATCGACACGCCCATTCTGGTGCTCACCGCGCGCGACGCGGTGCCCGACCGGGTGGTGGGCCTGGACTCCGGCGCTGACGACTACGTCATCAAGCCGGTGGACCTGATCGAACTGGCGGCACGCCTGCGTTCGCTGGTGCGGCGCTCGCTGGGGCAGGTGCAGGAAACCCTGTGTGCTGGCACCGTGGTGCTGGATGCTGCTGCCCGCAGCGTGAGCTGCCAGGGCGAACTGGTGCAGCTGTCCACCCGCGAATTCGATCTGCTGCATGCGCTGATGCGCAATGTCGGGCGCGTCCTCACGCGTGAACAACTGGAGCAGCAGATGTACAGCTGGGGGCACGAGGTGGAGAGCAACGCCATCGAGGTGCACATCCATCACCTGCGGCGCAAGCTGGGCGCTGACTTGATACAGACTGTGCGTGGTGTGGGTTACACCGTGCAACGCGAGCCGGCCGCCTCATGAAACGCCCCCGGCAGGCCTCGCTGCAGTCCCGGCTGATGATTCTGGTGCTGGGGTTCGCGGCTGCGGTGTGGCTGGGCTCCGCGCTGATCACCTGGCGCGATGCGCAAGGTGAAATCGACGAGCTGCTTGATGGCCACCTGGCGCAGGCGGCGGCGCTGCTAATGGTGCAGACCCAGGGCGATCACGACGACGTGTTTGATACACCGGTGTTGCACAAGTACGCACCCCAGGTGGCGTTCCAGGTGTTTGTCGAAGGGCAGATGATCACGCGTTCCTCCAACGTCGGCTCCGAGCCCATGGCACCACAGAAAGTGGGGTTCAGCACCATACGGCGCAGCGATGGCGAGCTTTGGCGCGTCGTGGTGGTACGCGGGGAAGAGCACGACATCACGGTGTTCGTCGGTGAGAAGGTGTCTTCGCGTCAGGCCATTCTGTGGGCGCTTCTGCGCAGCCTGTTGCGTCCTTTGCTGCTGGCTCTGCCGCTGTTCGGACTGGCGCTGTGGTGGTCGGTGCGCAAGGGGCTTGCGCCCCTGCATGATTTGCGCGCCATGCTGGACAGGCGCGCGCCCCAGGCCGATGAACCAGTGCCATTGGATGGCATGCCGCGCGAGCTACGTCCGCTGGTAGAGACGCTCAACGGCCTGCTGGAGCGCATAGGCCGCATGGTGCAAAGCGAGCGCCGCTTTACGGCTGACGCGGCACACGAGCTGCGCACCCCGATAGCGGCCATTCGTGCCCAGGCACAGGTTGCGCTGGGGGCGGGAGACGACGTGGCCGAGCGCACCCATGCGCTGCAAACCACGCTGGCCGGTTGCGACCGGGCCAGCCGTCTGGTCGATCAGCTGCTCACACTGGCGAGGCTGGAGGCCGCGCCTGCGGCGCTGACTACCCGGGTAGACCTGAGTGCTGTGCTGCGTCGCGTGACCGGAGAACTCGCGCAGGGCGCGCTGGCGCGCCAGCAGGATGTGGAGGTGCTGGCCGACACGCCCTGTGCGGTAGCGGCGCAGGAAGTGCTGCTGGGGGTGTTGGTGCGCAATCTGCTGGACAACGCCATGCGCTACAGCCCGCCCCATGCCCGCATCCGGGCGCAGGTGTGCGTGGAAGGCGGCGTGCCGGTCCTGCGGGTGCAAGACAGCGGCCCGGGCATGAGCGACGAGGCCATTTCCCACCTGGGGGAGCGCTTCTTCCGGGTGCTGGGCAATGACCAGCCCGGCAGCGGTCTGGGCTGGTCCATCGTGCGGCGCCTGCTGGCGGTGATGGGCGCCCAGGCAGAGATTGCCCGTTCGGCGGAATTGGGAGGACTGTCGGTGACCGTGCGCTGGCCTGCATCCCCGTAAAATCCGGGATTCAGCCCAAATTGCAATCCACCTACCGAAGGACACACCCATGAGCGCTATTCCTCCCTCCATGTCAGACCGCGATGGAAAAATCTGGATGGATGGCCAGATGGTGGATTGGCGCGATGCCAAGATCCACGTGCTCACCCACACGCTGCACTACGGTTGCGGCGCGTTCGAAGGCGTGCGTGCCTACAAGTGCGACGATGGCTCTACTGCCATCTTCCGGTTGCAGGAACACACCGACCGCCTCTTCAACAGCGCCAAGATTCTGCGCATGAAGATCCCGTTCACCAAGGAGCAGGTCAATGAGGCGCAAAAGGCCGTTATCCGCGACAACAAGCTGGAGTCCGGTTACCTGCGTCCGCTCACCTGGATTGGCGACAAGAAGCTGGGCGTGTCGCCCAAGGGCAATACCATCCATCTGATGGTGGCCGCATGGCCCTGGGGCGCCTACCTGGGTGAAGAGGGCATGAAGCGCGGCATCCGCGTCAAGATTTCCAGCTACACCCGCCACCACGTCAACATCACCATGACCCAGGCCAAGGCGGTGAGCAACTACACCAACTCCATCCTGGCCAATATGGAAGCCACCGATGACGGTTACGACGAGGCTATGCTGCTGGACGCCAGCGGCTTTGTCTCCGAAGGCGCTGGCGAGAACGTGTTCGTGGTCAAGGATGGCGTGGTCTACACGCCGGACCTCTCCGCCGGCGCGCTCAACGGTATCACCCGCAATACCGTGCTGCACATCTGCAAGGACCTGGGCCTGGAGCTGGTGCAAAAGCGCATTACCCGCGACGAGCTCTACATCAGCGACGAGGTGTTCTTCACCGGCACAGCCGCCGAAGTCACGCCCATCCGCGAAATCGACCGCCTGGAAATCGGCAGCGGCTCGCGTGGCCCGATCACGGAAAAAATCCAGAGCGCGTTCTTTGACATCGTCAATGGCCGCAACCCCAAATACGCTCACTGGCTGAGCAAGGTCTGAAGCATTTCCACAGGAATACACCATGTCGAACACCCCATCCAAGATTGAACTGCTGGCCAAGGACCTGAACCACCAAGGCGGCGTGTTCTGCCCCAGCCCCCTGGCCCACATGAAGACCTGGAACACCCACCCCAAGGTATACCTGGACGTGGGCCGCACCGGCGAAGCCAAGTGCCCCTATTGCGGTACGGTCTACGCGCTCAAGGCTGGTGAACACTTCGAACACGGGCACTGATTCGCTCCTCATCGCGCCCCAATGGATTGGGGATGCGGTGATGACCGAACCACTGCTGCGTCGCCTGCATGCCAGGGGCGAACGCCTGACCGTAGGTGCACTGCCCTGGGTGGCGCCGGTGTACCGCGCCATGCCGCAGGTGGCCGAGGTTATTGAATTCCCGTTTGCCCACGGCGGTCTGCAATGGCAGGCGCGCCGCGCCATGGCAGCCCATTTGCATGGCCGGTTTGATGTGGCCTATGTCTGCCCCAACTCGCTCAAGAGCGCCCTGATCCCCTGGTGGGCCGGCATCCCGAAGCGGGTCGGCTACCGTGGAGAGGCGCGCTGGGGCATCCTCAACCGGCGCCTGCCCAATCCGCCCAAAGGTGAGCGCCCGCCCATGGTGGCGTTCTATTCCGCCCTGAGTGGCGAATCCGGCACTGAGGCCGATAGACCGCAACTGCAGTTGCACGAGGCTGCGCGCTTGCAGGCGGTGCAGGCCCTGGACTTGATGCCCGGAGGCTATTACGTGTTTGCGCCCGGTGCCGAATACGGCCCGGCCAAGCGTTGGCCCGCCTCGCACTTCGCCGGTCTGGCCGCGCAGCTGGCATTGCCCGTCGTTTTGCTGGGGTCGCCCAAGGAGGCGGCATTGTGTGCGGAGATTGCCCGGTTGGCGCACCAGCAGCGTCCGGGCGCCTGTGTGGACTTGTCAGGCCGCACCAGCTTGGACCAGGCGCTGGCGGTGATTGCATCTGCCAAGGCCATGGTCAGCAATGATTCGGGGCTGATGCACGTGGCCGCCGCGTTCGGTATCCCGCAAGTGGCGTTGTTTGGCTCCAGCAGTCCGCTGCATACGCCTCCCTTGAGCGCGAAGGCGCAGGTGATCTGGCTGAAGAACGATGCGTCCTACCTGCCGGCGCTGGATTGCGCACCGTGTTTTCAAAGGGAATGCCCGCTCGGGCACACCCGTTGCTTGAACGATATTGCGCCCGAGCGGGTGTTAGGATTTATTCGGTAGGTCGTTTCTTTAATAACTTGATGAAAGGGTTTGGAAATATGAAGACGGTATTTAAAAAGCTGGGGCTGGTGCTTGCACTGTCGGGCGCGGCCTTGATGACATCGGGCGCACACGCTGCCGATGCGTCCAAGGTGCTCAACATCTACAACTGGTCCGACTACATCGCCGAAGACACCATCAAGAACTTCGAGAAGGAAACCGGCATCAAGGTCCGTTACGACAACTACGACAGCAACGAAATCCTGCACGCCAAGCTGCTGGCGGGCAAGACCGGCTATGACATCGTGGTGCCCGGTGCCCACTTCGCCAAGACCCAGATCGAAGGCGGTCTGCTACAAAAGCTCGACAAGAGCAAGCTCACCAACTGGGGCAACCTGGACAAGGGCGTGCTGGAGCAACTTGCCAAGGTGGACCCAGGCAACGAATACCTGGTGGACTGGCTCTGGGGCTATGTGACCGTAGGTATCAATGTGGACAAGGTCAAGGCCGCACTGGGTGATAAGCCCATGCCCGAAAACGCCTGGGATCTGCTGTTCAATCCCGAGTACGTATCCAAGTTCAAGAAGTGCGGCGTCAGCGTGCTGGATTCCGCCTCCGAGGTGGTGCCCGCCGCGCTGCTGTACGCAGGCAAGAACCCCTACAGCAAGGACGCAGCCGACTACGAAGCCGCAGCCAAGGTGCTCAAGGCCATCCGTCCCTACGTGACACGCTTCTCGTCGTCCGGCTACATCGAGGAAATGGCCAGTGGGGCGACCTGCCTGGTCATGGGCTTCTCGGGCGATATCAACATCGCTGCCAGCCGCGCCGCTGCTGCCAAGACCAAGAAGCCTGTGGTCATCCAGACGCTGGTGCCCAAGACCGGCGCCACCTTGTTCTTTGACTCCATGGCTATCCCTAAGGATGCACAGAATGTGGAGAACGCCCACCTGTTCATCAACTACATCTTGCGCCCTGAAGTGGATGCGTCACTCACCAACAAGGTGTTCTACGCCAACCCCAATGCGGCCTCTTTGAAGTTCGTGAAGAAGGACGTGGCTGAGAACAAGACCATCTTTCTGGAGCCCGCGGTCATGAAGACCATGGTCGCTCCGGACGCTTTGCCGCAACCGATCCGCAAGGTGCAGACCCGCACCTTCACGGCTTTCAAGACCGGCAAGTAAGTCTTTCAGGTCTTCAAATCAAAGGTCCTTGGGCGTCAGGCCCTCGGACCTTTTTTCATGCGGCTGCGGGATTGCGCCTGCGCTCCACGCCGGCCACCAAGGTGCCATTGGAATTGGGTCTGCGCACAGACACCTTTTGCAACGCGTCTGCATCGTTGAGCTTGAAGGTGGCAACCACCCGGACCAGGTCCTGTGCCTGAGATTTGAGGCTGGCAGCGGCGGCCGCAATCTGCTCCACCAAGGCCGCGTTCTGCTGGGTGGTCTGGTCCATGCGGTGCACCGCTTCGCCCACCTGGGCCACGCCCGCGGACTGCTCGGCGCTGGCGGTGGTGATGGCGCCCATGGTCTCTGTGACACGTTGAATGCTGGCGACGATCTCGGCCATGGTCACACCCGCGCGGTCCACCAGGGCCGTGCCTTGCTCCACACGCTCCACGCTGGCATTAATCAGCGTCTTGATCTCCTTGGCGGCCTCGGCACTGCGACCGGCCAGGCTGCGGACTTCGGAAGCCACCACGGCAAAGCCGCGCCCTTGCTCGCCCGCGCGTGCAGCCTCCACCGCCGCGTTCAGGGCCAGTATGTTGGTCTGGAAGGCGATGCCGTCAATCACGCTGATGATGTCGCTGATCCTGCGTGAGGACTCGTTGATGCCCTTCATGGTCTCCACCACCTGACCCACCACCTCCCCGCCGGAAGTGGCCACACCGGAAGCCTTGAGCGCAAGCGCATTGGCTTCGCGGGCACGCTCGGCGTTCTGCACTACTTGCGAGCCCAGCTGCTCCATGGAAGAGGCGGTTTCTTCCAGTGCGCTGGCCTGCTGCTCGGTGCGTTCGGACAAATCGTTGTTGCCCTGTGAAATCTCGGTGCTGGATGTGGCTACCGTGTCCGAGCCCTGGCGTACGTTGACGACGATGGACTTCAGCGTAGACAGCATGTGGTCAAACGCGCTGGCCAGGCTGCCGGTCTGGGTGCTTCCATCGGTGAAACTGTGGGTCAGGTCGCCCTCGGCAATCTGGTGTGCCAGCACGGTGGCCTCGGCCAGTTCCATGCCCAGCTGCGAGGTGATGCTTCTGGAAATGTATTGGGTCAATGCCACCAGAAACATGCCGCCCACCAGAATGGACGCCGCGATCCAGGTGCGCGCGCCTTTGGACTCTGCATCGAACTGACTGTCCAGATCCTTGGCTTCCTTGGACACCAGCTCGTAGTACTTGCTGTATGCAGCATCGAAGCGGTCAATCTGCTTGTCCACGGCGTCATCGACAGAGCCCATTTCACTCTGGGGAACATTCTTCTTGGATAGCTCCAGATATTGGCCTTCGTACAGGGTGCGAATTTCCTTGATAGCCGCAACAGCATCCGCAAGAAGGGCCTTCTTCTCCGATGTATCGGATCCTGCGGAAGCCATGGCAAAGGAGTCGTCGATTTCCTTGTTGATTTCCTGCCATTTCTTGTGCACCTCATCGAAGTTCCGGTTGATGTAGGTGTCCGCAATGACCCGGTAGGCCTGGGCACCCAGGTTGGAGTCGTGCTTGATGTCGGAAGCCAGTTGGGCCTTGGTGACGCCCTGGTCCTGCAAGGCGGAGAGGCGGCTGAGCACAGACCAGTTGATAAGGGCCAACCCGATCATCACGGCAGCCGACAGGCCCACGATGAAATACAGGCGGTGTGCAATTTTGAGGTTCTTCATGTCTCCCCTCTCATTTGATGAATACCTGCATGGTACTGAATCCGCAACGGCACAAAAAAAAGCCACCTTGCGGTGGCTTTAAAAGTCCCCGAAGGGACGTCGTTGGATTTGTAGGAAGTCCGCCTTTTGGCTAGCGGATCTTCATTTTTTTGGACTGTGACAGCAGTTGGATGAACTTTACCGGGAGCCTGTCCCGTTTGATATCCCCCATACGGGGGAATTTCTATCCAAATGGTCAAATAAAAACGATAAAAATGATGAACTCCATCAGATTTGATCAGAAGTCTAGCTCTGGACGACCCAACTGGCACGGTGACGCGTAGCCGCTATGCGTATCGCATTGGGTTCGTCTGTCTGTTCTATCCAATCCAGCGCTTGCTGGTGGCTGCGGCCAAAACGCACATGACGCTCCAGCAGACGCTGGTGCCGTAGCGAGTGGGCGATGTCCAGGTACCAGGCTTCATCCAGCAGAGCGCGGACTCCGGCCCAGGCACCGTCTTCCATCAGCAGGTAATTGCCCTCGGTAATGATCAGCTGGGTGCTGGCCTCGATGGCGACCGCGCCAGCAATGCCTTCTTCCAGATCGCGGCGGAATTCGGGCGCGTAAATGGTTTCGCCGGGTTGCTGGTTGCGGATGCGGTGCAGCAGGTTCACATAGCCTGCTGCGTCAAAGGTATCCGGTGCACCCTTGCGGCCTGCGCGACCCAGGCGATGCAGCTCGGAATTGGCCAGGTGGAACCCGTCCATGGGCACAACCTGCACCTTGTCGCCCAGCGCCAGCAGCAGTCCTTCTGCGAGGGTCGACTTGCCGGCGCCGGGGGCGGCGGCAATTCCCAGAATCTTGCGCTGCCCGCTGGCGAGCAGCGCTTGTGCACGCAGCAGGACTTCAGCGGGTAGTGTGGTGTGTGTCATTGCGGTTCTCCGGTTCCCGTGCCGCTGGCAATCCGCCCGCTGGCCACATGGGCCAGCACTTCTTGCCGGCTGGGGGGCACGCAGCCGCGGCGCTGCACACAGATGCTGGCACTGGCGATGGCATTTTGCAGCAGCCGTTGTGCCACCGAAGCGTTCACTTCCGCACTGCCCCAGTCCGCAGCCAAGCCCGCCTCCAGCATGGCCGTGACCAGACCGGCCAGGAAGCAGTCTCCGGCACCTACTGTGTCCACCACCGCAAGCGGTGCGGACTCCCGCGCATGGAACACGGCGTCAGCCCGGGTGAGCAGGTTGGCACCCGCGCCGCCCCGGGTGAGCGCAATCACGCGCGCATCACACTGCCCCAGCAGGTTGCGGGCCTGGTCCAGGGCGGTAGCGCCCGCCATGCCCAGGTTGTCCAGGTCTTCATCGCTGACTTTGATCACATCGGCGTATTGCAGGGTGTTGAGCACATGGGCCCGGTAACGCGGCAGATCGGGCATGACGGAAGGTCGCAGATTGGCATCAATCACCACCACTTTGCCGGAGTCGCGCTGTCCGGCCAGCCAGGGCAGGTAGATGCCGGCGTCGTCGGGCGATAGCGCCAGCGCGCCCGTGCAGACCACTTGCAGCGCCGGTGCTGCCTCACAGGCCTGGGTCAGGCGCACCGCATCGGTGGCGCGATCGGCCACGCCTTCGCGATAGAACGCATAGTCTGGATGGCCGGCATCGTCGACGCTGACCACGGCCAATGAGGTCACTTCCACCACGGGCTCCGGGCGCGCCAGATGCACGCCGTCAGCCAGCAGCCCCTCGGCCAACTGGCGCCCAAAGCGGTCGCGCGAGAGCGGGTTGAGGTACAGGGTTTCAATACTCTGCCGCGCCAGGGCACGGGTCAGGTTATAGACCGCGCCGCCCAGACAAGGCTCATAACGCCCGTCGGGATTGCGGATCATGTCGATCAGGGCTTCGCCTGCCGTGGCTACCTGGATTTGCATATTTTTTTGCACCATACTAGGGTTTTCCATTACTAAAGTAACTTGATTTAATTAGTCTGGAGCGAATATAGTCCAGCCACGCTAAGACGTAAAGCGTATGAACCCAGGGACCTCCAATCCCTGATTACCCACGATCCAACGACATTCATTCGAGGAGAACGAGCTTGAAAAAATCCACCACCCTGGCCCTGACCGCCATCGCTTTTGCAGCTTCCGCTGCCTCTTCTGCCTTCGCCGCAGAAACCGTGATCGGCCTGATCACCAAGACCGACAGCAACCCCTTCTTCGTGAAAATGAAGGAAGGCGCTGAAGCCGAAGCCAAGAAGGCGGGCGCCAAGCTCATCAGCGCTGCGGGCAAGCAGGACGGCGACACCGCCGGCCAGATCAGCGCCATGGAAAACATGGTTGCCGCTGGTGCCAAGACCATCCTGATCACATCCTCTGGCGACGCCATCATCCCCACCGTCAAGAAGATCCAGGCCCAGGGCGTGCAAGTGATTGCGCTGGACAGCCCCTTCGAAGGCGCTGACGCCTTGTTTGCCACCAACAACTACAAGGCCGGCGAACTGATCGGCCAGTACGCCAAGGCTGCCCTGAACGGCAAGAAGCCCGTGATCGCCACGCTGGACCTGTTCCCCGGCCACCCCGTGGGCGCACAACGCCACAACGGCTTCCTGCAAGGCTATGGCCTGAAGAGCCTGGATGCCAAGAGCAATGAGCTGGCCCAACCCGCCGAGGTGGTCTGCATGGCCGACAGCTTCGGTGATGCCGCCAAGGGTCAGACCGGCATGGAAAACTGCCTGCAGAAGAACCCCAACATCAATGTCGTCTACACCATCAACGAACCCGCCGCCGCCGGTGCCTTCAAGGCTCTGAAGGCCGCTGGCAAGGAAAAGGATGTGGTCATCGTGTCGGTCGACGGCGGCTGCGAAGGTGTGAAGAACGTGGGCGCAGGCGTGATCGCCGCAACCTCGCAGCAATACCCCCTGAAGATGGCCGCCATGGGTGTGGCTGCCGGCGTGCAATACGCCAAGGACGGCAAGCGTCAAAGCGGCTACACCGACACCGGTGTGACCCTGATCGCTGCGAAGGCCATCAAGGGCGTGGACAGCAAGGACGTGAAGGTTGGTACCGACCTGTGCTGGGGCAACAAGTAATTCCCCACCTGTAAGCTGAAGACCGGAAGGGCTGCTTGTCGGCAGTCTTTCCGGCGTCGGTACCGTGTGCTGGTACCCCGATCCGGATTCAACGTGAGCAGGACAACCTCCAACGCGAGCCACGCCAAACCATGAACACCAAAACCTCCAAACTTCCCCCGATCGCCACCCTGGGACCGTTTATCGCGCTGCTGATTGCGTGCATATTCTTCGCGACCCAAAGCGACCGCTTTCTGTCCACCCAGAACTTCTCCCTGATCCTGCAACAGGTCATGGTGGTGGGGGTGATTGCCATCGGCCAGACACTGGTGATCCTGACCGCCGGCATCGACTTGTCCTGCGGCATGGTGATGGCGCTGGGCAGCATCGTCATGACCAAATTCGCAGCCGACTACGGCCTGTCGGCGCCCGTGGCCATAGCCTGTGGCATCGCGGCGACCGCCCTGTTCGGCCTGATCAATGGCCTCCTGGTCACCCGCATCAAGCTGCCCCCGTTCATTGTGACGCTGGGCACCCTCAACATCGCCTTTGCCTGCACCCAGCTGTATTCCCACGCGCAAACTATCACCAACATCCCGGACGGCATGAACTGGCTGGGCAACACCCTCAAGCTGGGTGATACCAACATTGCCTACGGCGCCATCCTGATGCTGGCCCTGTACGCCGTGATCTGGATCTGGCTGCGCGAAACCGCCGCCGGCCGCCACGTCTATGCCGTGGGCAACAGCCCCGAGGCCACCCGCCTGACCGGTATCAGCACGGACCGCGTGCTCCTGGGGGTGTATGTGCTGGCTGGCGTGTTCTACGGCATTGCTTCCATGCTGTCGGTGGCCCGCACCGGAGCCGGTGACCCCAACGCCGGGCAGACCGAAAACCTGGACGCCATCACTGCGGTGGTGCTGGGCGGCACCAGCCTGTTTGGCGGCCGCGGCATCATTCTGGGCACCCTGGTGGGCGCCATGATTGTGGGCGTGTTCCGCAACGGCCTCACGCTGATTGGCGTGTCCTCCGTCTATCAAATCCTGGTAACCGGCATCTTGGTGATTCTGGCCGTTGCCACCGACCAAATGTCCCGCAAAGGAGCACGCTAATGAGCGCCCCTGACTCTTCCACTCCCATCGTGATGCGGGCCAAGGGCCTGATCAAGCGCTATGGCCAGGTCACCGCCCTGGACGGCGCCGACTTCGAGCTGCGCGCCGGGGAAATCCTGGCGGTCATCGGCGACAACGGTGCCGGCAAGTCCAGCCTGATCAAATGCCTCTCGGGTGCCACCATCCCCGACGAGGGTGAAATCCAGCTGGATGGGCAAACCATCCAGTTCCGCAGCCCGATCGATGCTCGCCGCGCCGGCATCGAAACGGTCTACCAGGACCTGGCTGTAGCCCCGGCCATGACCATTGCCGAGAACCTGTTCCTGGGCCGCGAGCTGCGCCGTCCCGGCTTCCTGGGCAGCCTGGGCTTCATCGACAAGAAGCGCATGCTGGAAGAAAGCATCTCCCGCATGAACGACCTCAAGGTGGGCATACGCTCCATGACGCAGGCGGTGGAAACGCTCTCCGGCGGTCAGCGCCAGTGCGTCGCGGTGGCCCGCGCCGCAGCCTTTGCCCAGCACGTGGTCATCATGGATGAGCCGACTGCCGCACTAGGTGTGAAGGAAGGCAATATGGTGCTGGAGCTGATTCGCCGCGTGCGCGACAAAGGCCTGCCCGTGGTGCTGATTTCGCACAACATGCCCCACGTTTTCGAAGTGGCCGACCGCATCCACATCGCCCGCCTGGGCAAGCGCGCCGCGGTGGTCAATCCCAAGAAGATCAGCATGAGCGACACGGTGGCCGTGATGACGGGCGCCAAGTCCGCCAGCGAACTGCCCGAAGACGCACTGGCCCACTAGGAATACCCATGCTCAAAGGAATTGACCCGGTACTGACACCGGAACTGCTCAAGGTGCTGATGGAGATGGGCCATGACGACGCCATCGTGCTGGCCGATGCCAACTTCACCGCCGTGCGCTACACCAAAGACAAGCCGCTGATCCGCCTGCCCGGTATCAGCATGGCGCGTGCCGTGGCGGCGGTGAGTTCGCTGCTGCCGCTGGTGGCGGATGAAATCCACCCGGTGGGCTACATGCATGTGAGCAACCAGCCTGCGGGCTATCGCTCGGCCTTGCAGCGCGAAGTGCTGTCCCAGCTGGAGCCCAGCTTTCGGCAGGGTCAGTCGGCCGAGGCGATTGAACGCTATGCTTTTTACGAACGCACCATGGGGGCATTTGCCGTGGTTCTTACGGGCGAGCAACAGCCGTTTGGAAACTTTTTGCTGCGCAAGG
Organism: Rhodoferax sp. GW822-FHT02A01; assembly: GCF_038784515.1. Classification (NCBI taxonomy): domain Bacteria; kingdom Pseudomonadati; phylum Pseudomonadota; class Betaproteobacteria; order Burkholderiales; family Comamonadaceae; genus Rhodoferax; species Rhodoferax sp. GW822-FHT02A01. The sequence goes on along the minus strand of NZ_CP152376.1, from coordinate 1,283,164 downwards.
GCGTCATAGGAGAAAATCTGCGTCCATGAGCCTTGTTGATACACCCGAAAGCCCCATCCTTGACCCAGGCAGTGGCCGTTCGGGTGTGCCCCAGGTGCTGCGCCCGCGTGGCTCCAACCATGTGGGCATGCGCCAGTTCAACGAGCGGGTGGTGTTGCAAGCCATCCGGCTCAATGGCAGCTGCCCCAAGGCGGAGCTGGCGCGACTCACCGGCCTGACCGCGCAGACCATCGGCCTGATCACCAGCCGCCTGGAAGAAGACGGGCTGTTGATCCGCCACGAGCCCTTACGCGGCCGCATTGGCCAACCCTCGGTGCCCATGGCGCTGAACCCGGACGGTGCGTTTTCGCTGGGCATCAAGATTGGCCGCCGCAGCGCAGATCTGTTGTTGGTCGACTTCACGGGCGCCGTGCGCCGACGTGAAACCCTGCCCTATGCATTCCCGGACGCGCAGACCCTGCTGCCCGCCATCAAACAACACATGGCTGCCATACAGGATGGCCTGGGTGCCTTGGCCCTGCGCCTGATCGGCATTGGCCTGGCAGCACCCTTCAACCTGGGGGGCTGGCACAAAATGCTGGGCCTGCCACCTGCCGTGTCGCACGAGTGGAACCATATCGACCTGTGCGCCCAGGTGCAGTCGTTTACCGATGCGCCGGTCAGCTTCGCCCGTGACACATCCGCAGCCTGCGTGGCCGAACTGGTGGCCGGACGCGGGCGGGACTTGAAAAGCTTTTTGTACCTGTTTGTGGATACCTTTGTGGGGGGCGGACTGGTCATCAACTCGCACCTGCACAACGGCGTGCACGGCAATGCCGGTGCGGTCGCTTCGTTGCCCCTGCAGGTATCCACCGGCAAGGGCATGCCGGAGCAACTGATTGCCCACGCCTCGCTGTGGGAGCTGGAGCAGAGTTTTCGCGAACGCGGTCTGGACCCCACCGCCGCCTACGATGAGCGGGCACTCGAAGCCCCTTATGCGGAGATGACCAGCGTATGGATTTCCAGCGCGGCACTGGCACTGGCGCAATGCGTGGTCAGCGGCACCGCGTTTCTGGATATCGATGCAGTGGTGATTGACGGGTCTTTCTCGCGCGCCATGCTGACGCGCCTGATAGACCACACGGAAGCAGCCTTGTCCCACTACGACTGGGAAGGCCTATGGCCGGCCACGCTGGTGGAAGGCAGCATAGGCTCCGATGCCCGCGCCCTGGGTGGCGCGTTGCTGCCTTTGCACGAAAACTTCGCGCCCGACCGCGACATCTTCCTCAAAGCCAGTTGACCAGCCTGCCGCGGCAGCCCGGCGGTCGCGTTCGGCGACTGCGCCGGGCCGTGGATTAATTGATCCTCTGCCTGAGGGTCCGCAGTATCTCCCAGCCCATCACATGCCTGGGCAGCGAGGCTTCGTGCCCGACGGATGCACCCATATTCAGGCTTTGCGCCTTTTGGGGCATGAAGTTCGCAGACGGGTTGGGTCCGCTGACAAACGGATCCAGCGCCCACACCACCGAGCCGCCGACCATGGTCATGAGCACCTTGTTGCGTGCCAGTTCGTCGTCAGGCACCTGCATGAAGTTCTTGTCGAGCACGATCAAATCCGCATACTTGCCGACTTCGATGGAGCCGATCTTGTCTTCCATGCGGAGCTGGTAGGCGGAATTCATCGTGATGGCGCGCAACGCATCCTGCCGCGATAGCGCCGGGTCGTTGTTGATCTTGCCAGCCAGATCGGGGCCGTAGCTATTCGGGTTCGTGGGGTCGCCCGAACGGGTGACGCCGATCTTCAGAGCCAGCATTTCATCGAAGGGATCGATGGGCCAATCGCTGCCGTAGCCCACCCGGGCGCCCGCGTTATGCAGGCTGCCAAAGGGTTCCATGCGGGCGAAACGATCAGGGCCGAGGTGGTGCTCGGTTTCGCCGGTGGAGTAAGGCGCTTGCTGCGCCCATTGAAAGGAGAACGACGCCATGACGCCCAGCGCTTTGTAGCGCCCATAGTCCGCGGTATCGACCGTTTCGTTGTGCGCAATCACGGGGCGGAAGCTCGTGTTGGGCACCTGCTGGCGCGCATATTCGATGGCATCCAATGTCTGCCGCACGGTACGTTCACCCGTGGCGTGGACGTGTGGGTCCATTCCAGACTTCGCAATTTCCGCCATCAAGGGCTTGAGTACTGCGGGTGAGAAATACACCTTGCCAGAGTTGGTGCTTGGCACCCAGTTAGGTGCATTGGCGGTGCCGATATTCATGTTGTACGGAGTCAGCAGGCCTCCTGTGTCGGCGGGGGCATTGACCACTCCATCACCAAACATCTTCAGGTTATGGAAGTTGATGCCCGGCGCAGCCTTGGACGGACCTTGGTCGTACTTGGCCGCCAAGGCCTTGGCGGCTGCCACCGTGGCAACGGGGTCGGCTGTGGCGTTATCCACACTCAGCTGGATGGCGAAGAATCCGCGTGCGGTCAGTTCGCCGTTCTTTTGCAAGGTGCTGAAGGTCTTGCCCTGGGTGTCACCTGCTGCCGCATCCATGAAGGTAGTGACACCTTGGCGGCGCATTGCGTCGAGTGCCGCACGGCCTTGCGCCAGAATGTCTGCGTCGCTGTCGGGCGGAATCAGCGCTGCCACGGCGAAGCTGGCGGTATCTTCGCAAATACCTGTTGGGTTGCCTTGCGCGTCCCGTGCATACGACCCGCCCGCAGGGTCTGGTGTGTTCCTGGTGACCCCGGCCAAAGCCAGCGCGCGCGAGTTGGCCAGCACGGAATGGAAGTCCGAAGAGCGTACCAGGATGGGTCGACTGGTGGAGAGTGCGTCCAAGGTGGACTTGTCTGGATCGGCATCAACCGACTGTGTAGCCTGGCGCGCCCAATTGACCACTTCCAGCCAGCCATCCGGTTCTTTATTGGACGAAGCGTCCAGGCAGGCCTGGATCTGTGTGCGCATCTGGGCGCGTGTCAATGTGGCGTAGTTCAGGTTGCACAAGAGCAGTGCACGTCCCCCGCCGATAGGATGCAAGTGGCCATCGACAAAACCGGGCATCAACATGCGTCCGCCCAGGTCAATGACCTTGGTGGCGCTACCTATGAATTTTTTGGCACCATCGTCTGTGCCGGCATAGACCACCAGTCCTTTGCGAATGGCAACGGCTTGCTTGACCGAGTTCGACGCGTCTACCGTGTAGACATAGCCATGGTTGAAAACGGTGTCGGCGGGTTCAGGGTCTGCCCCCCCACATCCGGCCACCAAGACGGCGGCAGCCGTCAACACAATCAATCCACCCCACAAGGCGCGCGCACGCGCCCTCCGCGCTTTCAACATGGCTCTTCCTTCATCTGGTTATTGGAAAGTTGTTCTGACTGCAATCTCCGTACGTTTGGAGGTGCACAACTTCCAGAGCCAATGTATCTGGATGGTTAACGAAACGCCCCTCCGCAGATGCGGAGGGGCGCCACGCGGGTGATCACGTGGTAGAGGGGGTGGGCTGGTGGCCGAGCGATTTGCTCAGCTCAATCTTGTTGCGCACGCCGAGCTGCAGGTACACATCACGCAGATAGGTTCTCACCGTTGCGGGACTCAGATCCAGTCGGCGTGCGATGGTTTTGTAGGAGTGGCCGCTGGCATACAGCACGGCCACTGCTCGCTCTCGCGGGGCCAGACTGTCATGCAGCAAGGTTGAATTCAGCAGCAGGGCCACGTACTCCCCGCAGCGCGTGAAGCTGATGCTGGAGCGGCCCCACTGGAGTTTGCAGGGGGCATCGGACAGGTGTGGGTGCAAGGCTTGCGGCAGTCTGGAGCCCGACCACGAAGGAAAGCGCTTTCTGATCGTCTTGGCTATGTCCGTGCCGATGTGCACCAACAGCCCTGAGGTCTCACACAGGGCCATACCTTCCAATCCGGCCAAGGCCGCGCGTTGAACCGCGTGTTGCACAGCTTCCCACCAGATTTGCTGCAGATGTCGACAGAATTCGCCGAATACGAGGGCCTCCATGTCGTCGAATGGAGGATCCTTTTCATCGCGGTAGATGGACACGAAAAATCGCATCTTGCTGTCTTGCAGCCCCATGGTAATCGCCATAGCGTGGAATAGCTTATGGCGGCGGGCGAATTGCTCCACCTCCTCGCTGTCCAATGTGTAGCCACTGTCTCTAAATACCTGACCCAAGGCATCGATGGAGGCTTGGGCAAACCTGTCGCTATCACTGATGGCGTTCCACTCTTGCGCGAATGTGGCTGGCAGTCCCATGCTTCCATGTTGCCAGTTGAGCGAACTGGTGGTGGTGTCGCCTGCAGTGCACTCTCCCCACCAGGCAGAGCGCAGCGGCAATAGAGATCCCAGGGCCTGGACGGCATCGGGTATCAATCGGTCCAGGCGGCGCTTACGGGCCGGGCCGTGCAATTCCAGCAACTGCTTGCTGAACTCCGTGAAAAGACCGGTGATGGGCCTGGGTGAGCTATGCGAAGCGAGCAGTGTGGGCATGGCTTGTCATCTGTGATGCGGTATGGGGACTGGTCCGCTATTTTGATGCAGGTCATATCCACCCCCCGGCCCGTGTTGGCCACATCGCTCTCGTCGGCTAAAGATGTGCGCCGGCTCAGGCGGCCAGCGGCAGCCGCACTTCAAAACAGGCACCGCCATCGGGCCGGTTGCGGCAGCTCACCGTGCCGCCATGGCGCAGCGTGATGGACTTCACCAGCGACAGTCCAAGGCCCACACCACCCTCGCGTTCGGAGGCGCCGGGTAGCCGGTAGAACGGCTCGAAGATGCGCTCGGCCAGCTCAGGCGGCACACCCGGTCCGCGGTCGTTGACCTGGATGACAGCCTGGCCCCCTTCGGTGCGTATCGTCAGTGTGGCCTCGCCTGCGGCGTAACGTTTGGCGTTTTCCAGCAGATTGCGCACCACACGGCGCAGCAGCTTGGCCACACCTGGCACCTGCACGGACGAAACCTCCACATCCAGCGTCACCTGCGTACGTGCACATTCTTCGGCTGCCAGGCCCACCAGGTCCACCGATTCCACGGTACCCAGGTCCGCTTCCTTGGCGTCCAGGCGACTGGCCAGCAGAATTTCGTCGATCAACTGGTCCAGCTCGGCGATGTTGCGTGATATTTCCTGGCGTGCCGTGGGGCTGGTGTTGTTGCCCATCAGCTCCAGGCCCATGCGGATGCGGGTGAGCGGGGAGCGCAGTTCATGTGAGGCATTGGCCAGCAGCGACTTTTGCGAGGTCAGCAAGGCTTCGCGCGTCTTGACCAGTGTCTCAATCTGTTCGGCGGCCTTGTTGAAGCGCGCTGCCAGAAAGCCTACCTCGTCGCGGCCACCGGTGGCCATGCGCACGCTCAGGTCGCCATCGCCCCAGCGCTCCACATTGCGCTGCAATGCCTCCAGACGGTGGGTGAGGCGACGCACGATCGGGTAGATGGCCAGGGCCACGGCCACGGCAACCAATCCCAAGGTCCAGAAAAATCCAAAGGGCGCGCGCCAGTTTCCGTTGGGTGGACGCGGCAGGTGCAGATGCATGGTCTGCCCGTCATTCATGCGCACGGTGAATTCCGGTCCGTTGCCGTATCGGCTGCGGGCAATTTCCCGGGTCTCTTCCTGCGATGGCTCAGCGCCTGCCGTATCCGGTGGGGCCGGGGTGGCGCCGTTGCTTGGCTCGATGTGACCCGCTTCGACATCCGGTTTGTCACCAGCATGGTCATTGGGATGCAAGTCACCGGGTCGTGCCAGCCTTACCTGGCCCTTGCCGATCACGTCTCCCATGGCATTGCGTACCACCACCTCGCGCAAGGGAGGCTCGGCGGTCATGCGCCAGGCCCAGCCCACCAGAAGCGTCAGAACGGCCACGGCCAGCACCACGGCCAGCCAGATCCGCACATACAACCTCTGGAAGAAGAGATTCATTCCTGCTGCCGGGCGAACACGTAACCCACACCCCGCACCGTGAGGATGCGTTTGGGGTCTTTGGGGTCGGCTTCGATGGCTGCGCGGATGCGGCCCATGTGTACGTCGATGGAACGGTCAAAGGCTTCCAGCTCACGGCCGCGTACGGCCTCCATGATCTGGTCGCGCGTCAGCACCCGGCCGGCACGCTCTGCCAGGGCCACCAGCAGGTCGAATTGGTAGGAGGTGAGGTCGCAGGGTTTGTTGTCCACGGTGACGGTACGGGCATCCCGGTCTATCGTCAGGGAGCCATAGCGCAGCGTGTTGCTGGCAGGCGCAGTGACGCCTTCGGTCTTGCGGCGCAAGATGGCGCGCACCCGGGCCAGCAGCTCGCGTGGTTCAAAAGGCTTGGGCAGGTAATCGTCGGCACCCATTTCCAGGCCGATGATGCGGTCCATGGGGTCGCCCTTGGCGGTCAGCATCAGGATAGGAATCTTTGACGTCGCAGTGGTCAGTGCGCGCACGCGGCGGCAGACTTCCAGCCCATCGATGTCGGGCAGCATCAGGTCCAGGATGACCAAGTCGGGAGGGTTGCTGTCGCCTTCCTGGCTTAGGCGGGCCATGCCGCTCAGACCGTCGGGCGCTTTGCTGACCGCGAAACCGTTTTGTTCCAGGTATTCGCCCACCATGGCAGCCAGGCGGGCGTCGTCTTCGATCATGAGCAGATGTTGGGTCATGGGCTGCAGTCTAGCGCTGCAACTTTACAAAGCAATTTGCTGCGCTTGAAGTGGGGGTAAAGATAGGTAAACAGCAGCTACTGCATTTCCTGCGTCGCAATGCGCGAGGCCAGCCAGACCAGCAGCAGCACCGGCGCACCCAGAAACGCGGTCGCGGTGAAGAAGCTGGCGTAGCCGAAGTGGTCCACATAGACGCCCGAATACCCCGCCACAAACTTGGGCAACAACAGCATCATGGAGCTGAACAAGGCGTACTGGGTGGCCGAGTAGTTCACATTGGTCAGCGACGACAGGTAGGCGATGAAAGCGGAAGAGGCGATGCCCCCGGCCAGGTTGTCGGCGGAGATGACGAAGATGAGCTTGGTCACATCATGGCCCTGGCCTGCCAGCCAGGAGAACAGCAGGTTGCTGCCCGCGCTCAGGATGGCGCCCAGCATCAGCACCCGCATCACGCCCATGCGCAGCGCCATGGCCCCTCCCACAAAAGCGCCGACCAGGGTCATGACCACGCCGTAGATCTTGGTGACCGCTGCCACCTCGTCCTTGGTGTAGCCCATGTCCACGTAGAACGGGTTGGCCATGATGCCCATGACCACATCGCTGATGCGGTAGGTGGCGATCAGCCCCAGGATGAGGATGGCCTGCCAGCGGTAGCGCCGTACAAACTCGGCAAACGGGTCCAGCAGCGCACCGCGCAGCCATTCGGCAGCGTTGCGGCTGGCGGGAATCTCGCGCTGCAGCGGCTCCTTGGAAAACAGCACGGTCAACACGCCGGGCAGCATGCTGGCCGCCATCACCAGGTAGGCGGTCTGCCAGGCGCCGTACTGGTAGATCTCTGCATTCGCCACCTCCGAGCGGGCTGCAAGCCACAGCGCGCCGGCTCCGGCCCAGATCATGGCCAGCCGGTAGCCGGTCTGGTAGGTGGCCGAGAGCGCGGCCTGGTGCTGCATGTCGGCGGACTCGATGCGAAAGGCATCCAGTGCAATGTCCTGCGTGGCCGATCCAAACGCCACCGCAATGGCGCACCACACCATGGGTGCCAGGGCCAGTTTGGGATCGGTGAAGGCCATGCTGATGAGCCCGCCCACGATGAGGGACTGCGCCAGCAGCAGCCAGCTGCGCCTGCGCCCCATCAGCCGGGTCAGCAGCGGAATTGGCAAACGGTCCACCAGGGGTGACCACACCCACTTGAAGCCGTAGGCCAGGCCCACCCAGCTCAGGAAACCGATGGTGCTGCGGTCCACACCGGCTTCACGCAGCCAGAAGCTCAGCGTGCCAAACACCAGCAGCAGCGGCAGCCCCGCGGAAAAACCCAGCGACAGCATGCGCAGGGAGGCGGGTTCCAGGTAGACCTTGAGGGTTTGAGCCCAGGTGGGCTTGGGTGCTGCGGGAGGTGCGCCGTGCGTGGAGGGGGTCATGGGGGAATAATACTTGCTGGCCTCTTGTGCAGCCGGGCACAGCGCCCCACTTCTAGGATTTATGAAAAGAGTTGTTTCAAAGTACTTGTTGCCATTGCGTGTCGCGCCGCTGGTGCTGGCGTGTGCCTTCCTCATGCAGCCGCTGGCTTCCCATGCGTTGGACGGGGAGGGCATCAACGTCGGCAAGAACTCCGTCTTTACCAATCTGGTGCCGGCAGAAACCGTGGAGCGCTCTGCCGCCAAGCAATATGCATTGATGCTGCAGCAGGCTTCGTCCAAGAATGCGCTGGGGCCGGCCGACAATGCGCAGGTCAAGCGTCTGCGCAGCATTGCCCAGCGGCTGATCCCCTATGCCATACCCTGGAACGACCGTGCACGCCAATGGCAATGGGAGGTGAACCTGATTGGTTCCACCCAGATCAACGCGTTCTGCATGCCGGGCGGCAAGATTGCGTTCTACAGCGGCATCCTCAAGAAACTGCAGCTTACCGATGACGAAGTGGCCATGGTCATGGGCCACGAAATAGCCCACGCCCTGCGCGAGCATGCGCGTGAGCGCATGGGCAAGAACGCCGCCACCGGCATGGGAGCCAACATCATTTCGCAGGTGTTCGGCTTTGGCCAACTAGGCCAGACCGTGACCAACTACGGCGCGCAACTATTGACGCTGGAATTCAGCCGTTCCGATGAATCCGAGGCCGACCTGGTGGGCATGGAGCTGGCGGCGCGCGCCGGCTTTGATCCGCGTGCCGGCGTCACCCTGTGGCAGAAGATGACGGCGTCCAACCAGGGCGCGCCACCGCAGTGGCTCTCCACCCACCCGTCCGGTCAGACCCGCATTGCCGATATCGAGGCCAATTTGCCCAAGGTCATGCCGCTGTATGAGCGCGCCAAAAAAACAGCCGGTACCGCGCAATAGGCGCGTTACCGGCTGTTGTTCGGTCTGAAGGTCTGATCAGGACTTGAGCGCCTTGTTCATGGCGTCCCTATCCAGCTCGTTTTCCCAATGGGATACCACCACCGTGGCCACGCCATTGCCAATGAAATTGGTCAGGGCGCGCGCCTCGGACATGAAGCGGTCAATGCCCAGGATCAGTGCCAGACCGGCCACCGGGATGGTGGGCACTACTGCCAAGGTGGCCGCCAGGGTGATGAAGCCCGCACCGGTCACGCCGGAAGCGCCCTTGGAAGTCAGCATGGCCACGCCCAGCATGGTGAGCTGCTGCGTCAGCGTCAGATCGATGTTGAGCGCCTGGGCCACGAACAGCGCCGCCATGGTCAGGTAGATGTTGGTACCGTCCAGGTTGAAGGAGTAGCCCGAAGGCACCACCAGACCGACTACCGACTTCGAACAGCCCAGGTTTTCCAGTTTGCGCATCAACGGCACCAGCGCCGACTCCGAAGACGAAGTGCCCAGCACCGTGAGCAGTTCGTCCTTGATGTAGACGATGAAGCGGAAGATGTTGAAGCCCACCAGCAGACCGATAGCACCCAGCACCACGATCACGAACAGGGCACAGGTCAGGTAGAAGCTGCCCATCAGCTTGGCCAGTGGCGCCAACGCGCCAACGCCGTACTTGCCGATGGTGAAGGCCATGGCGCCACCAGCGCCCAGGGGGGCCAGCTTCATGATGGCGTTCATCATGGCAAAGAAGATGTGCGAAGCCTCTTCAATGAAGACGTGTACCGCCTTCTGTGCCTTGCCCATGTGAACCAGGGCATAGCCAAACAGCACCGACACCAGCAGCACCTGCAGCAGGTCACCGGAGCCGGTAAAGGCATCGGTAAAGGTCTTGGGAATGATGTGCAGCACAAAGTCGACCGTGCTTTGCTCGTTGGCAGCCTTGGCGTAGTTGGCCACCGCCTTGGCATCCAGCGTGGCAGGGTCCACGTTGAAGCCGGCGCCGGGGCGCAAGAAATTCATCACGATCAGGCCGATGGCCAGGGCGAAGGTGGACACCACTTCAAAGTACAGCAGCGCCTTGCCGCCTACGCGCCCGACCTTCTTCATGTCACCCGCGCCGGCAATGCCCAGCACCACTGTGCAGAAGATCACGGGGCTGATCAGCATTTTGACCAGGGAAATGAAGCCATCCCCCAACGGCTTGAGCTTGACGGCATCTGTGGGGCTCAGGTAGCCGTAGGTGCCGCCCAGGATGATCGCGATCAGAACCCAGAAATACAGATGACTGGTTAGACGTTTCAATTCCATGCTCCTCGTTGTAAGAATGTGCGCGCATTCTGTGCCCATGCGGGTTGCGCCACAAGTGTGGAAAACCACATCGCGCAGGGCGTTGGCGAACGGATGCCACTGCGCATTTGGCGATGGTTGCGGGATTCCTCCTAAGATAGCGGCCATACCAACCGGAGACTTTTGTCCTATGAACCCCAAAACCATGAAACACAGCGCCAGCATCTGGGACGGAGAGGTGGGCCACTCCCGCTGCATCGACGTGGTGCATTGGGAAGGTGACATCACCCCCGAACAATTGGCCAATGTGGCCACCCAGATCTCCACCGACTGGCAGATGGTGGACCTGCAGCTGGACCCCGCCCACCCCCTGCATGGCAACGCCTTCCACCTGCGCAAGATGGATGACGACGAATACGAAGAAGTCGAGTACCAGAAGCGCAAGGCAGCTTTTGAAGCCCGCCACGCGGGCAAGCGCGTCTGGGTGCACGGCTACCACTTTGAAGAGGACGTGGAGGCGGGCACCAGCGAGCCGTTCTTCTACGACACCATGTTCAGCACGCTCTTCATCACGCTGGCCGACATTGAAGCTCTGTGCGACAAGCACTACGGCGAAGGCGTCTGGGACGAGTACAGCCTGTACCTGGATGACAAGCTGCCTACGCCCTTGGCGATTGACTTCTAAAGCAAACGGACCTGTCCGAGCCGGTCTTAGTTGATGAGCTGGTTGTACACGCTGGTGGCCAGCGCCATCAGTGTGGCCTTGTCCACCTGGCCTGAGAGCGCATAGCCAAAGCCTTGCTCGGCCCAGTAGAAGCTGGGGACCGAGCCATCCGTTTCGAAGCGGAACTGGGTGGCGTCGGTGTCCGCCTTGTTGGCCGACTTCTCCAGTGCACCCATGTAGAGAGTCAGGCGCCGCCCCTGGCCATCCTGGAACATGAACTGGGCCCGCGCTCCCGCATCGCCGGGCAGCAGGCGCCCGCCCACCAGTTCAAACCCCTGCGCATCCAATTGCGGGATCTTCAGCGGCTTGCCCAGGCGCTTGGACAGCCATTGCACCAAGTGGGCCTGCTCGGCGGCGGCCACCTCCACCGGATGGCGTTTTTCCGGCAGGTAGACGCTGTAGGCAAAGCTGGCCTGGCGCACAAACTCACGCTCCACGGCACTGCGGGACATCTGCAGGGCGTTTTGCTGCACATAGCCATGGGCAAACCAGCCCAACCCGGCCGCCATCACAAAACCGGCAGCCGTGTGCAGCCAGCGGCGCTCGCGCGCCACCCGGTCCTGCAACTCTGCCAACGCGTTGCCAGCTGTCTGCAAGGTTTGCGGCACCGGTTCATCCAGCACCTCTTGATGCAGATTGCGCAGAGACGCGTCCAGCGTGTCCGAATGCATTGCAGTCATTTCAATCGCCTCAAAGGGGTTGCCGCGGCACCATCGGCAGGTTCGCTCATGAGCTCACGCATACGTTCCCGGGCGCGAGACAGGCGCGACATGACGGTGCCCAGAGGTACGCCGGTGACCTTGGCCACTTCCGCATAGGACATGTCTTCGACAGTCACCAGCAGCAGTACCGCGCGTTGGTCCACCGGCAAGCGCAACAGGCAGCGCTGCAGATCCAGCTGCAAATCCGTCATGGGTGCAGGAGCGTGCAGTTCGTGGCTGACCTCGTCGATATCGGATACCAGGTGCGGCGCTGCGCGGCGCTGCACCTGGCGCACCTCGCTGATATAGAGGTTGTGCATGACCGTGAACAGCCAGGCTCTCAGGTTGGTTCCGGCCAGCCACAGGCGCCAGCGGGAGCAGGCACGCTCCAGCGTGTCCTGCACCAGGTCATCCGCTGCCCACACGTCTCCGGTCAGCGAGCGCGCATAGCGCCGCATGGCCGGAATGTGTTCGAGCAGGGAAGAGCGCATGCAGCAGCTTCAGTATGTCTTATGGTTTTGCAACCTGCCACACCTTGTTGAAGCCGTCACCGGTCTTGTCGCCGGGCTTGCTGTCTTTGGCCCAGTAATACAGGGGCTTGCCTTTCCAGGCCCATTGCTTGCTGCCATCGTCGCGGGTGATGATGGAGTAGTCGCCCTTGGCTGCATCCGAGTCTGCGGCCATCAACGGCGGCCAGTTGTTGGCACAGGGGCCGTTGCATACTGACTTGCCAGAGCCCGCGGCATCCTTGTCAAAGGTATAGAGCGTCATGCCGTTGGGGCCGGTCAGTACGCCGTCCGACACCATGGCAGGTGCCTTGCCCATGGAGGCACAGGCGCCCAGCAGGGCAGTAGCCAATACCAGTGTCAGAGCCGCTTTGCGGGGCAATGGGGAAAAATGCAGGTTCATGGAAGTCTCCGGTCAAGGTTCGCATCAAGGTGTGCGCACTGGATAAACGCTGCGGGAGCCCGCTTTATTCCATGCCCGTCAAAAAAAGTTGATGTCGTTCTGTCGCGCGCCTTTGGTCATCCGCCCCATGCTACAGCTGCGCCCTGATCAGCGTTGCAACCATTTCAAACCCGGAAAGAACTGCCTGCGCCAACGCGGTACAGCCTGCGCCATTGGCTGCGCGCCCTTCGCGTTCCAGCGCTTCGCACAGTGCGCCCAAACGCATGGCGCCCACTGCGCGTGATGACGATTTCAGCCGGTGTGAATGCTCGGAGGCCGATTGCCAGTCCCCATGCGCAACACTAGTCGCAATGGCGCTGGCGGTTGCGGGTGCGCTCTCCAGGTATTTGCCCAGCAAGCGCTTGTGGATGGTGGGGTTGTCGCCAACTGCCCGCGCAAGGGCGCCTGCGTCCCAGAGTGGCAGCAGTTCCAGTTCATTGTCCAGTGCGCGCAGGGGCATGGCGATTGGCTTCAGAGCTTGGCAATCAGGGCGGCAAGGGTATCGCGTTCCAGCGGCTTGGGGAGTGTGCCCAGCAGGGTGACGCGATGCAGTTTGGCAACCAGGGCCGCGCCGCGCATAACGTCCTCCGACTGACCCGATACGATCACCAGTGCACCGGAGTAGTCCAACTGCGTCAGGCTTTGCATGAACTGAAAGCCATCCATGCCGGGCATCTGGAGGTCGATTAGGGTGAGCTGGAAATGCCCCGGTTGTTCGGCCAGCCGTTGCAGGGCCTCATCGCCACTGGTGACGCCGGCCACGGCGCCAAAGCCCAGGCTGCGCAACAGCTCTGCGCTCAGATCCAGCTGAAAAGAGTCATCGTCAACGACCAGCACGTTGATGGAGCGGCGTTCCAGTTCCGGGGAAGTGGTCTTGACCATGGTGGAGTCAGCCTGCCGGATTCAGGCCCAGTGCGTTGGCCCACTGGACGTGGGCAACCGGCTTGACGAAGGCGCCGGTCACCTCCAGGCCGCTGGTACTGGCAATCTGGCGGGCCATGTCGAGCATGTCGATGTTGACTCCGCTGACGATAATGACCGCGCCCTTGAACTGCATGCGCGCGAGTTGCTCCAGGAATTCAAGCCCATCCATATTGGGCATGTAGATGTCGCAGACCAGTGCATCGGGCAGGACCTTGGCAGAGCGCAGCAGGCGCAGGGCGGCAACGCCGTCGTCCGCACAGGTGATCGTCATGCTTCCCCATGCGCCCAAGGATTCGCGGACTAGGTCCTGTGCGAACGGGTCATCGTCCACCACCAGAACTTCCAGGGGCCTTTGCGTCGTGTTCATGCAGGGAAGTAAGGGCGCATGAATTCGCGCAGCTTCTTGATGCCCTCCATCTCTGCGGGCTTGAGTACCACGTCGGTGTCCCAGTCGCAATACAGCAGGCCCGAGACCCTGCTGTTGGCAATGGGCAGGATGACGAACTTGGTCACCGTGGGCAACAATGCGCGAAAACCCTCCGGCAAGGACGCGTCCTTGAGCTTGGAGACGTCCGCTATCGAGACATCCATCTGGTTCTTGATGGAGGCATGAAAAGCCGTGGGCATGAATTCCGCGGATATGCGCAGGCGGCTCTTGAGCTCATCAATGCCCTTGCCATAGGCGCAACGCACCCGCATTTCGCCGGAGCGCGTGATCATGAACAGCAGGCAGTGCGCCGTATGCAGCACCTCGCTGATGCCGGGCAGCAGGGTGTTGGCCAGCTCTTCCAGGCTCGCCTTGTGTTCCTTTTGCAGGTCTTTGAGCAGCGTGTCCAGCCGTGACTCGTTGGACGCGACCACTCGCGCGGGTCGCGTCTGGCGTATGTGTTCGGCCTGACTGCTGACGATGGCGCCCAGGCGGGATTTGTCGACGCCCGGCAGGTCCAGGTCGTTCAGCAATGCATGCGCCGCCTCGACCTTCCCTTCAGAAATGAGCGCGGACGCGGAGCTTGAAAACCGTGCGATGCCCACCAGTGTGGGGTCGCCGCTGCCATCGATGGTGGCGCGCAGGGTCTGGGGCAAATTCCAGCGTGCGGCCAGCTCCACTCCTAGATCCTGAAAGGAAACACCCAGCACAGCCAGCGCAGCTGCATCGGGGGTCTTGCCTGCCGCGACCTGGCGCGCAATTGCAGCGGTTTCGACCGGCAGGTATCGGCTGGTCATCAGACGGCCGATCTCGTACATGAGGGTGGCGATCGAGGCGTCCTCAGCCCGGTCAACGCAGGCATTGCGAGCCAGCTCCGAGGCCATCAGGGTCTGGGACAGGTGCTCATCCTTGCGCAGTTCCTCTTCGGACACCAGATCGGCGCCCAGGGCCAGATGCAGCACCGCCTCGGAACCCAGTACGTCCACAGCCGAGCTGACGGAGGCCGAGCCGCCCGAGAAGGGCGCATACATGGAGGAGTTGGCCAGCTTCAGCACCTTCTGGGTCAGCGCAAAGTCCTCGATGATGTGGTCCACCACCCGCTGCTTGCCGTCCTCGCTGCTGTCCAGTGCACCCAACACCGACGCGACCGAGCGCTCCGTCGCCGGAACTCCTTTGGACGAATCCATGGCCTGGAGGATTTTGTCCAGTACGCTGGAGCTCATGCGACAGCCGCCTGGGGTTGTAGCAATCGGCTCAATGCTTCCGCCGATTGAGGTCTGCCGGTGAGGTAACCCTGGACCAGGTTGCAACCGGCAGCCTTGAGGAAGGCAAACTGGGCATTGGTTTCCACACCTTCGGCCACCACCTTGAGGTCAATGCTGTGCGCCAGGTTGATCATGGCGGTAATCAGCTTGCGATCCGATATGGCTTCGCTGCCGTCTTCACCCATGGCGGTGACAAAAGCCTTGTCGATCTTGATGCTGGACACCGGCAGACGGGTCAGGTACGACAGACTGGAGAAGCCGGTACCGAAGTCGTCAATCGAGAAGCGGATACCGTGTTCGCGCAACCGGGCCAGCGCCCTCTCGGTCTTCTGCTGGCTGCTCATCAAAGTGGATTCCGTGATCTCCAGAACGAGTCTGGAGGGATCTATGCCGGACTCCCGTATCACTTCCAGCACTTGCTCGTCAAAGTTGTCGCTGCCGAACTGCACGGGTGAAACATTGACCGACATGACAAAGTCCGGATCCAGGGCGTGGAACTTCTTGAGCTGGTAGCAGGAATAGCGCAAGGCCCATTTGCCCAGAAAAGGCATCAGGCCCGAATCTTCCACGATGGGGATGAACTGGTCCGGATTGACGCGTCCCAGATCGCGGTTGACCCAGCGCATCAGCGCTTCGGCACCAACCAGATTGTTCTGCATGTCGTACTGTGGCTGGTACTCCATGTAGAACTCGCCTTCCTGAATGCCGTTGTGAATGGCGGCCCGGATGGAGAAGTCCACATTGGCCTCAGTCGCGGCAAACACGGTGACACGGTTCTTGCCCGCGTTCTTGGAGAAATACATGGCCGTGTCGGCATTCTTGAGCAGGGTGGAGTAGTCCTCACCATGCAGCGGGTACTCCGCCACGCCGATGCTCACGCCCAGATAGGCATTGTGCGGCGCAGTGTCATAGGGACGGGCTACGGCCAGCAGCACGTTCTTGAGTGCCAGCTTGGCGGCCTCCGCGTTTTTGCCCCCGTACAGCAGCACGAATTCGTCACCACCCAGGCGCGCCATCATGTCACCCGGCCCAATGAGCTTGACCAGACGTTTGGTGGTTTCCACCAGCACGGCGTCGCCCATGGCGTGGCCATAGGTGTCGTTGACTTTCTTGAAGCCGTCCAGATCCAGCAGGGCGATGGAGAACGGTCCCTTGCCTTCCTGTATGTACTCGTCCACTGTCTTCTTCAGGAAGGCGCGGTTGGGTAAGCCGGTGAGCTCGTCATTTTCGGCAGCCCGACGTAGCGCGAAGTCTTCGGTCTTCCAGCGGGAAATATCGAATATGCAGAAAACGTGCTGACCCACACCCGACAGTGGATAGCAGCGCAGGTTGATCCAGCACTCCGTACCACCCTTGAGAATGCGCAGGTCGCGCGAGAAGGTTTCAGCTGTCCCGGCCAGCGCCTGACGGAAGCCCGCGACGTCTTCCGGGTGTACAACCTCTGCAAAATTCTTGGGTATCTGCGCGCCAGGAATCTGGGTAAACCAGCGCTGGCCCGGCTCCGACACGAACAGGATATCGAGCTTGCCGTCTACCCGCAGCACGGCATCCAGGACCCGATCCAAGGTGGGGGAGCTCATGGTGGATTAGTTGAATGGAAGGGCATGGAAACAAGAATTAGAGATTTCGCCTGCCAATGCTCACATTCATCCTCCAACAATTGCTATTAATCTGGAGAATACCATTCACTAACGCGTTTCAGCAAACCGCCCCAGGTCGGTCCCGCCATGGGCGCAGCATGACGCTGTCGAGGTGGTTGTGTCCATGACCGTGCCAATATCGCAGCCGTGTAAAGTCGGCGCCAACTGCTCGGGCAAGGTTGTGCGAGTGTGGTCTGTACGACACACTCCCCTGTCTGGTGAGGGTCTGTTTCGATTGAACCGCCTGCAAGGCTCGTGGTACCCTTATGAGTACCCAATATAAAACAGTTGGCTCTAATATCGTCACATATGATCCAGTCTGATCAGGACATTCGCAACCGGTTGCTGGTTGCGAAGCTGCCTGCGATGCCACAAATCTTGCTCAAGTTGCTTGGGTTGTGCCAAGCAGACGGAGCGGGCATGGCTGAAATGGCCAAGCTGGTGGCCAACGATCCGGGCATGACGGTCAAGGTACTCAACGTAGCCAACAGCGCAGCCTACAACCGGGGTGGACAGAAAGTGGGCCTGATGCAGGCCCTTTCCACTTTGGGCTCGGACATGATCAAAACCCTGGTCATCAGCGAGTCGGTGCTGCAGACATTCAACAGCTTTCCGTATTCCGCCAACAGTGACCTGCGCGTCTTCTGGAAGCATGCCTTGACCACGGCCGTCATTGCGCGCGAGCTGGCCCGGGCCATGGACTATGCGCATGGTGAGGAAGCCTATCTCGCCGGCCTGCTGCACGATGTTGGTCGCATGGCGTTGCTGGCAGCCGCGCCCGACGACTACACCAGCATCTTCTACTCGCCCGACAACGAGACGCTGTGCGCCCTGGAGCAGCGTAGCCTGCAGATTTCCCATGTGGAGGCAGGGGCCTGGCTGATCGAGCGCTGGAATCTGGACTCCTACATGGCCGATGCGGTGCTCTACCACCATGAGCCGGCCAGCCGGGTCGAGGGTGCGCACCCGCTGATCCGCATTGTTCATCTGGCCCATGCGCTCGCTTCGCACGACGCAGCGCTGCCGCTGGCCGAAGATGCCGGCTACCTGTGCAAGATTTCCGGCGAGAACCTGCTGGCGATCACGCAGGGAGCCGCCGGGCAGGTGGAAAAGGCAGCAGCCTATCTGGGCATTGATCTGTCGGGTCTGGAGGCCTGGACGCCACCGCAGACCTTGGGTGCTCCGGCGGCCAACCCGATCCAGCAGCGCATGAACGAGGAAATTCAGCACATGGCGCTGGCCGCCGAGGTGGGGCAATCGCTGGCGCGGCAAAAGGATGACAACCAGCTCCTCAAGGTCATACGCCAGAACGCCCAAATCCTGTACGACCTGGACAACACCATCATTCTGCTGATGAGCGGCAACGCCCAGTCACTGGTCGGCGTGTCCGTGGCGGACCATTTGCAGCGGTTGTCCGAGTTTTCCGTGATGCTGTCGGCTGGTGGCGGCATCGCGCAGTGCGCCTTGCAGAACCGGGTGGCTTTCCTGAGCCGCAAGGATGGTTTGCTCAATCTGAACGAAGAGCAGCTCCTGCGCACCTTTGATGCGGATGGCCTGGTATGCATTCCCCTGACCAGTGGCGCGCGTTGCCTGGGCGTGCTGGTGGGTGGTGTTCCCGCTCGCCTCATGCCCGATCTGAAGCGGCGCGAGCGCTTTCTGCAGGCCTTTGGTGTGCAGGCCGCTACGGCGCTCAATGTGGTCAACAGCGATCGCAGCGAGATCGACCGCCGTATCACTGCCATCAAGGAAGAGCATCGGGAAAGCGCAAGGCGCGTGCTGCACGAAGTCAACAATCCGCTGTCCATCATCAAGAACTACCTCGGTGTGCTGGATGACAAACTCACACGGCATGAACCCGTGGAAGGCGAGCTCAGCGTATTGAATGAAGAAATCGACCGTGTCGGCAACATCATGAATGAGTTTGTCGGCGCGGCCCCCGTGGTCGCGCCCGGCAAGGTCAATCTCAATCACGTCGTGGGCAATGTGGTGCGCCTGTTTCGCGAGAGCAAGTTCCTGCCCCCGTCGGTGGAAATCCTCTCGCAATTGTCGGAGCGCGACTGCGAGATCGAAGGCCCGGCCGACACGATCAAGCAGATCCTGGTCAACCTGATCAAGAATGCTGTCGAGGCCATGCCCAAGGGCGGTCGTATCGAGATCGCGCTCGGTGGCCCGGTGCAGCGGGATGGCCGCCCCTACTACACGCTGTGCGTGAAGGACAACGGTCCCGGCATTCCGCCCCAACTGCGTAGCCGGCTGTTTTCTCCCGTGCAGAGCACCAAGGCTGGCACGAATCGCGGCATTGGTCTGAGTATTGTGCATGGTCTGGTCAAGAAGCTGGGCGGCAGAATCGAATGCCAGAGCAGTGCCATGGGCACCGCGTTCGAGATGGAATTGCCCGTGCCCGTGACGGCCTCCGCTCGCAGCGGCGCCGGCATGCCTTTCCTGCAAGATCGTGTTTGATACCCACGCTTCGGCTGGAAAGGGCGCATCGGCCGATGCCGCGTTTCTACAGTCCTCCCAATTGCTCAACTCTCCGGTAGGCGAATACCAGCCACGCGTATTGCTGGTGGATGATGAACCCCGCGTGCTGGCCAGTCTGCTGGAGCTGCTCAACGGCAGGGGCTACCACATCACAACTGCGGGCGGCGGACGGGAAGCCATTGAACACCTGAGCAGGACGCCGTTTGATCTGGTGGTGCTTGACCTGCACATGCCGGAAGTGAGCGGGCATGATGTCATGGACTTCATCAGCGTGCGCAATCTGGACGCCCAGGTCGTGGTGACCAGCGGTGCCACCGAAATTGAAGCAGCCATCGGAGCCATACGCCAGGGCGCCTACGGCTATCTGCGCAAGCCGTATCCGAGGGAAGAGCTCTACAAGACCGTGGGCAATGCCCTGCAGCAGCGGCGCCTGGAGTCGGAAAACCAGCGCATCGCGCAGCAGCTCAAGCGCTCGGAGCGCATGTACCGCTATCTGGTGGATAGCTCGCCAGACATCATTTACACCCTGGGTCCGGACGGCTGCTTCACCTTCATCAATGACCGCGTACAACAACTGTTGGGCTACCGGCGCGAAGAGCTGATTGGTCAGCATTACTCCACCGTGGTGTATGAGGGCGATATGGAGCGCGCCAACTATGTGTTCAACGAAGGGCGCACCGCGTTTTCGCAATCGCGCAGCGTGGAACTGCGGCTCAAGCCTTTGCGCGCAGAAAACGAGCCACGCACCTTCAGCATCGTCATGGTGATGATTCAGCCGGGCACGGACAGTGACTCGGTGAAGCTGGATGCGCGCCACAAGACCGAAGGCGGCACCTACTGCGTGGCGCGTGACGTCACCGAGCGCAAGCGCGCCGACGAACAGATTGCCTATCAGGCCTATCACGACATCCTGACCGAGCTGCCCAATCGCGCGCTGTTCAAAGACCGCCTTGGCCTGGCATTGCTGCAGGCCAAGCGCAACGAGACCAATCTGGCGGTGATGTTCATTGATCTGGACCGCTTCAAGGTGGTGAACGACACGCTGGGCCATGGCGCAGGCGATGCCCTGCTGCAGCAGGTGGCCACGCGGCTCAAGGCCTGTCTGCGCCGCTGCGACACGCTCTCGCGCCTGGGAGGTGACGAATTCACCGCCGTGCTGCCAGAGCTGAGCGACCGCCAGGACGCCGCGCTGATCGCGGGCAAGTTTGTGGACTGTCTGCGCCAGCCGTTTCAGGTGGCTGGTCAGCCCGTGCACGTGTCGGCCAGCATTGGTGTTGCCCTGTACCCCTACGACGGTTCGCAGCAGGAGGAACTGGTGCGCAATGCCGACATCGCCATGTACCACATGAAGTCGCAGGGCAAGAACGGCTACGCGTTCTTCCATGCCAGCCTGCTCGAAACCTCGTACCAGAAGATCGTGCTGGAGCATGACCTGCACATGGCCCTGGAGCGCGGCGAGCTGGAAATGTTCTACCAGCCGCAAGTGGACATCAGCACCCAGAAGATCATCGGCGCCGAGGCGTTGATGCGCTGGAACCATCCCGCGCGCGGCTTCATGGGAGCCGGCGAATTCCTGCCGTTTGCCGAAGAGAGCGGCCTGATCCTGCCTATCAGTGACTGGATGCTGGAGGCCATTTGCCGTGACTTCCTGGAGTGGACGGCACTTGGGGGCGACTCCATGCGCCTGTCGCTCAACATCTCTCCGCAGTACCTGGACCGGGGTGACTTCTTCGAGAAACTCAAGAACGCGCTGGTGCGCCACCAAATCCCGCCCGGGCAGATCGAGGTCGAGGTGACCGAGAACATCTGCATCCGCAATCCGCAAAATGCCATCGATCAGCTCGACAAGCTCTGCCAACTGGGCGTGAGCGTGGCGATCGACGACTTCGGGACGGGCTATTCATCGCTGTCGTATCTGCACCGCTTCCCTATCCATACCATCAAGATCGATCGCTCCTTTGTCATGGAAATCCAGGACTCGGGTGCCCAGTTCCCGGTGGTGCTGGCCATTGTGGCCATCGCGCAGGGCCTGGGCCTGAACCTGGTATCGGAAGGGGTGGAAACGGCCGTGCAGGCCAAGTACCTCGCCGACGCGGGCTGCAGGATCATGCAGGGCTTTCTCTACCATCAGCCCATGGCGCAGGGCAAGTTGGTGGAGCTGCTTTCGGCGCAAGCGTCGGGCGGCGCAGAGCTGCACACACTCAACTGAATCCAATTTCGCATACACTGGCCGGGCTTGTCGGGGCGCCGTAGACGAAAGTCGAGGCTGAGACCACTTTGGTGGAACCCGCTGAACCTGATCGGGGTCATTCCCGCGTAGGGAACAACGCATATTGGCACCGGTCCCACCTGGCAATTCCCAGGGCACAACCCGGCCGCCCAGGCAGGCTCCATTCTTTACAACCGGAGACCGCCATGACCCAAACATCCAACACCGTAGATACCGCGGGCCTCGCCAGCCGCATCACCCGCACGCCTTTCCCGGGCTCTTCCCGCATCCATATCCAGGGTTCGCGCCCGGACATCCGCGTGCCGTTTCGCGAAGTCACGCTCAGCGACACGCTGGTGCACACTGGCAGCGGTGAGCCGCGGCGCGAGCCCAATCCGGCCTTGCGGCTGTATGACTCTTCCGGCATTTACACCGATCCTTCGGTGCCCGTGGATATCACCCGCGGTCTGGCACCCTTGCGTGCCTCCTGGATCGCCGAGCGTGGCGACACCGAAGCGCTGCCGGGCATCAGCAGTGCCTACGGGCGCCAGCGCCTGCAGGACCCGCGTCTGCAGGCCTTGCGCATGGCCCACACCCCGGTACCGCGCCGCGCCAAGGCGGGCGCCAACGTGTCCCAGGTGCACTATGCCAAGAAGGGCATCATCACGCCCGAGATGGAATACATCGCCATCCGCGAAAACCTGGTGCGTGCGCAACTCCAGGAGCGCCTGGCCACCGAGCGTCTGCCCAAACCGGGCCAGGCCTTTGGTGCGTTGATGGCGCAGCAGGTCACGCCCGAGTTCGTGCGCGACGAAGTGGCCCGCGGCCGCGCCGTGATCCCCTCCAACATCAACCACCCCGAGAGCGAACCGATGATCATCGGCCGCAACTTCCTGGTGAAGGTGAATGCCAACATCGGCAACTCTGCAGTGACTTCTTCCATTGAGGAAGAAGTGGACAAGCTGGTCTGGTCCATCCGCTGGGGCGCCGACACGGTGATGGACCTCTCCACTGGCGACAACATCCACGAGACGCGTGAATGGATTCTGCGCAACTCACCCGTGCCCATCGGCACCGTGCCGATCTACCAAGCCTTGGAAAAGGTACATGGCCGCGCCGAAGACCTGAGCTGGGAACTGTTCCGCGACACGCTCATCGAGCAAGCCGAGCAAGGCGTGGACTATTTCACCATCCATGCCGGCGTGCGCCTGGCCTATGTGCCGCTCACCGCCAACCGCCTCACCGGCATCGTCTCGCGCGGCGGCTCCATCATGGCCAAGTGGTGCCTGTCGCACCACCGCGAGAGCTTTCTGTACGAGCACTTCGAAGACATCTGCGACATCATGAAGGCCTACGACGTGTGTTTCTCGCTTGGCGACGGCCTGCGTCCGGGCTCGATCGCCGACGCCAATGACGAAGCCCAGTTTGCCGAACTGCACACTTTAGGCGAGCTCACGCAGATTGCCTGGAAGCACGACGTGCAGGTGATGATTGAAGGGCCGGGTCACGTGCCGCTGCAACTGGTCAAGGAAAACGTGGACAAGCAACTGGAGGCCTGCTTCGAGGCGCCCTTCTACACCCTGGGCCCGCTGATCACGGACGTGTCGCCGGGCTACGACCACATCTCCTCAGCCATGGGTGCTGCCAACATCGGCTGGTACGGCACGGCCATGCTGTGCTACGTCACGCCCAAGGAGCACCTGGGCCTGCCCAACCGCGATGACGTCAAGCAGGGCCTGATCGCCTACAAGATTGCCGCCCACGCGGCCGACCTGGCCAAGGGATTCCCCGGCGCGCAGATGTGGGACAACGCCGTCTCCAAGGCGCGCTTCGAGTTCCGCTGGGAAGACCAGTTCCGCCTGGCGATCGACCCGGACACCGCCATGGCCTACCACGACGAAACGTTGCCCAAAGAGAACGCCAAGGTGGCGCATTTCTGCTCCATGTGCGGCCCCAAGTTCTGCTCCATGAAGATCTCGCAGGAAGTGCGTGACTTCGCGCGGCTGAACCCCGCCAGCACCACCTTGCAGGGTGCAGCGGGCGTGATTGCCATCCAGCAAGTCAGCTCGGCTTTGGACGAAAAGGCCCAGGAGTTCCGCCAGGCCGGCAGCGAAATCTATCTCTGAGAGGCGCGCGCATGAAGCCTTTGCACATAGGCATTGCGGGCGCCGGTCTGGCTGGCCGTATGCTGGCCTGGCGGCTGCTGCGTGCCGGCCATCGCGTCACGCTTCTGGACAGCCGCAGGCGTGACGCGCTGGACACGGCATCCATGACGGCTGCAGCCATGCTCTCGCCGCTGGCAGAACTGGCGGTTTCCGACGCCGTGGTGTTCGCCATGGGGCAGCGCTCCATGCAGCTCTGGCCGCAATGGGTGGATGCGCTGCACGCGGATCACCCGGATGCGCCGCCGGTGTACTACCGCCAGCAGGGCACGCTGGTGGTGGCCCACGCTCCCGACCAGAGTTCCCTGCAGCACTTCACCCGGCTGCTGCAGCACAAGCTGCCGTCCGCGTTTGCCACGCAGGTGCAAAAGCTGGACGCTCCAGCCATCGCCCAACTGGAGCCCGCTCTGGCCGGGCGCTTTGCCAACGGCCTGCATCTGCTGGGCGAGGGGCAGCTCTCCAACGAGCAGTGGATGGCGGCGCTCTCCGGTGTGCTGGACCGGCTGGGCGCCGTCTGGCACGAAGGCGTGCCGGTCGAACTGCTGGAAGCGCAACGCATGGTGGCGCGCAACGGTCTGGAGGTGGCCGTGGACATCTGCGTGGATGCACGCGGTGTGGGCAGCAAGTCGG
This sequence comes from Rhodoferax sp. GW822-FHT02A01, assembly GCF_038784515.1. Classification (NCBI taxonomy): domain Bacteria; kingdom Pseudomonadati; phylum Pseudomonadota; class Betaproteobacteria; order Burkholderiales; family Comamonadaceae; genus Rhodoferax; species Rhodoferax sp. GW822-FHT02A01. The sequence goes on along the minus strand of NZ_CP152376.1, from coordinate 1,258,838 downwards.
CGTTGCCGCAGCTGCGCGGTGTGCGTGGCGAGGTGCTGCGCGTGGAATGCAAAGGCGTGCAGTTGCAGCGACCCGTGCGGCTCATGCATCCGCGCTACCAGCTCTATGTGGCACCACGCCCGGACCATGCGTTTGTGGTCGGCGCCACCGAGCTGGAGTCCGAAGACACCGGGCCGGTCACCCTGCGCTCCATGCTGGAGCTGGGCAGTGCCTTGTACAGCCTGCACCCGGCCTTTGGTGAGGCGCGGGTGGAACGTCTGTCGGCCGCGCTGCGCCCGGCATTGGACAACGACCAGCCCGCCTGCCTGCAGCGCGAGGGTGTCTGGCACATCAACGGCTTGTACCGCCACGGCTACCTGTGCGCACCTGCGCTGGTGGAGTCGCTGGTGCAGAAGATTACGGAGCAACAACCATGAACGAACGCGAAATTTTCATCAACGGAGCGGTGCTGCAAACGCAGGCACCCAACCTGCAGGCGCTGCTGCTGGAGCGCGGCTTTGCCATGGACGCGGCCTTTGCCTGCGCCATCAACAACACCTTTGTGCCACGCGGGCTGTGGCCGCAGCAGCCGCTGCAAAGTGGCGACCGCGTGGACGTGGTGGCACCGATTACCGGAGGCTGATATGCAGGATATCCCCCAGGACAAGCACAGCGTCGCCGCGACAGAAGACACGTGGCAAGTGGCTCGCACCACCCTGTCCAGCCGCCTGCTGCTGGGCACGGCGCATTACCCCTCACTGCAGGTGCTATCCGATGCGGTGCAAGCCAGCGGCACCCAGGTACTGACCGTGGGCTTGCGTCGCATGCAACCCGAGACCGGCGGTGGCAACCACTTCTGGCAGCGTGTGCAGGCTATGGGTTGCCACGTGCTGCCCAACACCGCGGGCTGCCACAGTGCCAACGAGGCCATCACATTGGCCCACATGGCGCGCGAGATCTTCGGCACGCCCTGGATCAAGCTCGAAGTGATCGGCGACGATTACACCCTGCAGCCCGATCTGCTGGCCACGCTGGATGCGGCCACGCAGCTGGTGCGTGACGGCTTTTCCGTGTTCGCCTACACCACCGATGACCTAGTCATGGCGCAGCGCCTGCATGGTGCCGGTTGCGCCGCGGTGATGCCCTGGGCCGCCCCCATAGGCAGCGGTCGCGGCCCCATGAACCCGTATGCGCTGGAGACCTTGCGCCGGCGCCTGCCCGACGCGATGCTGGTGGTCGATGCGGGGCTGGGCCGCCCGTCACACGCGGCCACCGTGATGGAGTTCGGCTTTGATGCCGTGCTGCTCAACACCGCCGTAGCCCAGGCTGGCGACCCGGTGCGCATGGCGCGCGCATTTGCCAGCGCCGTGTCAGCCGGACGCGACGCCTTCCAGGCCACACCCATGCCCGAGCGCAGCGCCGCACAGGCATCCACCCCCACCGTTGGCATGCCGTTCTGGCATGCGCAGTAAAGGACCGTATGCCAGCACAAGCTACCTCTGCCTCCTTCGTACCCCTGAGCGGGCCTTTGGGTTTTTATCCGGTGGTGCCCGACGCAAGCTGGGTGGAGCGCCTGTTGCACTGGGGCGTGCGCACCGTGCAGCTCCGATTCAAGCCCGCTTCGGGCGACGATGCCGCAGTGCGAGAGCAGGTGCGTGCTGCCGTGGCCGCAGGTCACGCCGTGCCCGGTGCGCAGGTCTTCATCAATGACCATTGGCGGCACGCCATCGCGCTGGGCGCCTACGGCGTCCATCTGGGACAGGAAGACTGGGCCGCGCTGAGCGATGCTGAGCGCGATGCCTTACGCAGTTCGGGCATGCGTCTGGGATTGAGCACCCATACGCCCGCCGAGCTTGCTTTGGCCAAGGCTGCACGCCCTTCGTATTTGGCCATCGGGCCGGTGTTTCCCACCACATTGAAGGTCATGCCGTATGAGCCTGTGGGGCTGGAACGTCTCCAGGACTGGGCGCGCCTGGCAGCACCCTATCCGGTGGCTGCCATTGGCGGCATCACGCTGGAATGCATGGCCGATGTGCGCAACTGCGGTGTGGATGGCGTGGCCGTGGTGAGCGCCCTCACCCAGGCGGTGGACCCGCGGTTTGCGTCCCAGCAGGGGTTGCGGGTGTTCGAAAAGGGCCCGACCACGGGGAACCCATAGCGGCCCTTTTTCCTCACGCGCTGACTTTCATCAAGGCAGGGCGCGCCGACAGGGCGCAGGATCAGGGATGCGGTTGAGCCAGCATCTTCTGTTCACGCGGGGGCCTTATGACAGCGAAAAACATTCTCCTTATCCAGGGTCATCCGGATGGCTCCGTCATCCACCTGGGCCATCACCTGGAAGAGGCCTACGCACAGGGCGCGCAGTCCGCGGGTCATGCGGTGCGCAGGCTGGCCGTGGCCCAGCTCGACTTTCCCCTGCTGCGCAGCCAGAACGATTGGCAGAACGGTGCCCTGCCACAAGGTCTGGTGCAGGCGCAGAAGGACATTGCCTGGGCCGAGCACATCGTCTTCTTTTTTCCGCTGTGGCTGGGCGACATGCCGGCACTGCTCAAGGCATTTCTGGAACAGGTGGCACGCCCCGACTTTGCCTTCAAGAGGGATGGCAAAGACCTGTTCCAGCACAAGGCCCTCACCGGGAAGTCCGCCCGCGTGGTGGTCACCATGGGCATGCCAGCACTGCTGTACCGCTGGTATTTCCGCGCCCACAGCGTGAAGTCACTAGAGCGCAACATCCTGGGCTTTGTGGGCATCTCGCCAGTTCACAAGACGCTGATCGGCTTGGTCGATGCGCTGGGTGAAGCCGGGGTACAGAAATGGCAGGTACATCTCACCAGACTGGGCGCACAGGCCAGCTAGGACCGGACAGTGGGGATTCACAATTTCGTTCCATTTATGCAGTATTACTGTATATTATGCGCAAGTGCGCAGAGGTGCACACGACCCATACACCGAGAGAGCCTATGGAAGCAGAAACACGCAAGAACGTCGTACGGCGATTCAACAAGGAAGTCATTGAAGAAGGTCGTCGAGCGTCCTTCCTGGAGCTGATGGACGAATCCTTCGTCAACCGCTCCGCACCTGACGGGGCACCCAACGGGCCCGAGAGCATATGGAACACCTTCGAGAAAGTGCTGCGCCCGGCACTGGGCGGACTGAAGGTTGAAATCCATGAACAGCTCTGTGATGGCGACAGGGTGGTCACCCGCAAGTGCATCAGTGGCACCCACACGGGCAGCCTCATGGGCTTGGCTGCGACGGACATGCCCGTGGTCATCGACGTGATTGATATCGTGCGTGTGCATGGCGGTCGGTATGTCGAACATTTGGGCATCAACACGCTAACGGCGGTTCTATCCCAGCTGCGGGCTGGCTGAAGCAGGTCTTGCAAATCGGAATCTAGCAAGACAGGAAGGGCGCCTAAGTGACCAGACGAAGTACGGCAGTGAGAGCGTCAACCGAGGCGGAGGCCTTGGCGGACGAACTGCGTGAAGTCATTGGCCGCTTTGTCAGGTCGGTGAGAACCCAGGCGGGCACTCCGTCAGACGCACACGGGGAAACGCTGGCCTACCTGGAGCGCGCTGGCCCCGTGAGTATTGCAGTACTTGCCGACGCCCGGGGCGTGAAACACCAAAGCATGCGGTTGGTGACGACGCGTTTGGAGGCAGAGGGACTGATTGAACTCCTGCCCGATCCCAAGGATAAGCGGGGCTATCGCATCCACGTCACGCAAGCCGGTCTGCGGGAAACAGCAACTGACCGCACGGCAAGGGCGCAGTGGATCGCAAAAGCTCTGGCGGAAGCCTTGGACGAGGACGAGCGGGATATCCTGCGCCAGGCAGTTCCCGTTTTGAAAAAATTGGTCGATCTCGCCCAGGGCTAACCCTGGGCGCCGGGCAGCCGGCTGTGCCGGCTCGACCACGAAGCCGCTACCAGGCGTAGCCTACGGTGATGGGTGCGTGGTCGGAGAAGCGCTGGTCTTTGTAGATGGCAACTTCGCGCGCGCCGGCGGCCAGAGTGGGTGTTGCCAGGTGGTAGTCCAGACGCCAGCCCACGTTCTTGGCATAAGCCTCGCCACGGTTGCTCCACCAGGTGTAGCAAGCGTCGGTGGCGGTGGGCTCCAGGGTGCGGTAGACGTCGACCATGCCGCCCTCGGTGAGCAGCTTGGTCATCCAGGCGCGTTCTTCGGGCAGAAAGCCGGAGTTTTTCTTGTTGCCCTTGTAGTTCTTCAGATCGATTTCCTGGTGCGCGATGTTGATGTCGCCGCAAAGGATGTAGTCGCGCTCGGCCTTGAGCGCCATCATGTGCGGGTAGAACTCGTCCAGAAAGCGGAACTTGGCTTGCTGCCGTTCTTCACCGGACGAGCCGCTGGGAAAGTAGGCGCTGATGATGGAGTGCTTGCGCTGCAGCGTGTCAAAGCGCAGCTCCACGTAGCGGCCCTCGGGGTCGAACTCCGGCGAGTTGTAGCCCACCACCACGTCGCCGGGCTCCAGCTTGGTGTAGATGCCCACGCCCGAGTAGCCTTTTTTCTCGGCCAGATGGAAGTAGCCGCGCAGTCCGGCAAGCTCTTCGAAGCGGTCGGCCAGATCGGGCGCCTGGGCTTTGACCTCCTGCACGCAAATACAATCCGGTGCGGCCTGCGCAAGCCAGGCTTCCAGACCTTTGCTGGTGGCGGAGCGGATGCCGTTGAGGTTCAGGCTGGTTAACTTAAACAAGGAATTTCCCATGTCGATTCAAGACCCTGCGCAAGGCGCGAAAGCGGACCCGCTGGCCCTGGAGTTTGTGGCATTTGCCGTGGAATGCGGGGTGCTACGCTTCGGTGAGTTCAAGACCAAGGCGGGTCGCATGAGCCCGTATTTCTTCAACGCAGGCCTGTTTGACGATGGCGCCAGGCTGATGCGTTTGGCCGAATTCTATGCCCAGCGCCTGCTCTCCAGTGGCATCGAATTCGACATGGTGTTCGGCCCGGCCTACAAGGGCATTCCGTTGGGTGCGGCGCTGGCCGTGGAGCTTGCCCGGCGCGGTCGCAACGTCCCGTTTGCCTACAACCGCAAGGAGGCCAAGGACCATGGCGAAGGCGGCACCCTGGTGGGCGCTCCGCTCAAGGGCCGGGTGCTGATCGTGGACGACGTCATGTCGGCGGGAACGGCAGCGCGTGAGTCGATTGCCATCATCCGTGCGGCGGGTGCTGTGCCGCACGCGGTCTGCATCGCTCTGGATCGTCAGGAGATGGCCACGGAGAACGGCCAGGATGTGCCTTACAGCGCAGTGCAGTACGTGCAGCATAAACTGGGGCTGCAGGTGTGTTCCATTGCGAAGCTCACTGATTTGATGCAGTATCTGGCAGCCGGTGGCAGTGGCAGTTCGCCCGAAGACCATCAGAGAGTGTTGGCGTATCGTCAGCGCTACGGAGTCGAAGAAGGAAGCTTATGAAATTTGTAGCAGGTGGATTGCTGGCGTTGTTCACGGTGACAGGCGCTGCCTGGGCACAGAACGCGCCAGTGGGAGGAATCTATACCTGTGTGGATGCACAAGGGCGCAAACTCACCTCGGACCGCCCCATTCCGGAATGTCTGGACCGCGAGCAGAAGGTGCTCAACCCCAGTGGCACCGTGAAGCAGAAGGTCGGCCCCAGTCTGACCGCCGCCGAACGTGCCCAGCAGGAAGCCAGGGAAAAGCAGCAGCTTGAAGAACAGAACCGCCTGGCCGAAGAGCACCGCCGTGACCGCGCCCTGCTGATTCGCTACCCGAGCAAGGCGGTGCACGACAAGGAGCGCGCCGAAGCGCTGGCGCAAATCGATGTGGTGAGCAAGGCTGCCGACCTGCGCCTGAATGAACTGGCTGCACAGCGCAAGAAGCTGGACGACGAAATGGAGTTCTACAAGAAGGACCCCAGCAAGGCACCCATGTATCTCAAGCGCCAGGTGGAAGACAACAAGCACAGCGTGGAAGTGCAGAAGCAGTTCATCGCAGAGCAGGAGAGCGAAAGCCGCCGCGTCAATGAGCGCTTTGATTTGGAGCTGACGCGTTTGCGCCAGCTCTGGGCTGCTTCAGCCGCTTCCAAATAGGGCTCAGGCCAGCTTGGAGCGCAGCAGGTCGTTGACCTGTTGCGGGTTGGCCTTGCCCTTGCTGGCCTTCATGATCTGACCGACCAGGCCGTTGAGCGCCTTTTCGTTGCCAGCCTTGAACTCGGCCACGTTCTTGGCGTTGGCGGCGATCACTTCATCGACGATTTTTTCCAAAGCGCCGGTGTCGTTCATCTGCTTGAGGCCCTTGGCTTCGATGATGGCGTCGATCAGAGTCTGATCAGTTGCGCTTGGTTCGATGACCACCTTGTCATTCCACAGCACATCCAGGACTTGCTTGGCTGCGTTGTTACTGATCGTGCCGTCATAAACGCGTACGATCAATGCAGCAAGTGCAGTTGCAGAAATATGTGAAGCGGAAATTTCACTATTTTCAGCATTCAGGCGACGCGATATCTCACCCATGATCCAGTTGCTGGCCAGCTTGGCATTGCCGCAGGCCTTGGCCGCTGCTTCGAAGTACGCCGCCAACGCCAGGCTTTGCGTGAGTTGTGTCGCGTCGTATTCGCTGAGCGCATAGTCGTTCATGAAGCGTTGCGCCATCACGCGCGGCAGTTCGGCCATCTCGCCGCGCACCTTGGCAATCCAGTCTTCCGAAATCACCAGCGGCGGCAAGTCCGGGTCGGGGAAGTAGCGGTAGTCGGCCGCGTCTTCCTTGGTGCGCATCGCGCGGGTCTCGCCGGTATCGGGGTTGAACAGCACCGTGGCCTGCTGGATGGCGTGACCGTCTTCCAGTTGTTCGATCTGCCAGCGCACTTCGTAGTCGATGGCCTGCTGCATGAACTTGAAGCTGTTGAGGTTCTTGATCTCGCGGCGCGTGCCCAAGGGGCCGCCGGGCTTGCGCACCGAGACGTTGGCGTCGCAGCGGAACGAGCCCTCCTGCATGTTGCCGTCGCAAATGCCGATCCAGGTCACGATCTTGTGCAGCTCCTTGGCATAGGCCACTGCCTCGGCGCTGGAGCGCATGTCCGGTTCGGTCACGATTTCCAGCAGCGGCGTGCCGGCACGGTTGAGGTCGATGCCGGTCTGGCCGATGAAGTCTTCGTGCAGCGACTTGCCCGCGTCTTCTTCCAGGTGGGCGCGTACCAGGCGCACCGCCATCTTCCTGTCGCCCAGAAAGAATTCGACCACACCACCTTGCACCACCGGTATTTCAAACTGGCTGATCTGGTAGCCCTTGGGCAGGTCGGGATAGAAGTAGTTCTTGCGCGCAAAGATGCTGCGTGGCGCGATATGGGCGCCGACGGCCAGTCCGAACTCGATGGCACGTTCGACCGCGCCCTTGTTCATCACCGGCAAGGTGCCCGGCAAAGCCAGATCCACAGCGCAGGCTTGCGTGTTGGGTTCGGCGCCAAAGGCGGTGGAGGCACGCGAAAAGATCTTCGAGCGGGTGGAGAGCTGGCTGTGGGTTTCAAAGCCGATGATGACTTCGTAGCCGCCAACCAGCGGCGCGTCCGGACGGTCCAGAAGAGTGGGGGTGGTGCTTACTGACATGTTCAGAATCCTGCGGGGCGTGCGACGTGGAAGTCGGTGGCTTGCTGGAAGCGGTGCGCCGCGTTCAGCAGACGTGCTTCCTTGAAATAGTTGCCGATCAACTGCATGCCGATGGGCATGCCTTTGTCCTGCTTGGTGGTGGAGAAGCCCACCGGCACACTCATGCCGGGCAGACCGGCCAGGGAGCCGGGCAGGGTGAAGATGTCGGCCAGGTAGTTGGCCACCGGGTCGTCGGACTTTTCGCCCAGCTTCCAGGCCACGGTGGGTGCCACCGGGCCGGCGATCAGGTCGCACTCCTTGAAGGCGTTCTGGAAGTCGTCGGCAATCATGCGGCGGATCTTCTGCGCCTGCAGGTAGTAGGCGTCGTAGTAGCCGTGTGACAGCACGTAGGTGCCGATCATGATGCGGCGCAGGACTTCTTCGCCAAAGCCCTCGGAGCGGGTCTTCTTGTACATGTCGGCCAGATCGGTGTACTGCTTGGCGCGGTGGCCGAACTTCACACCGTCAAAGCGGCTCAGGTTGCTGGAGGCTTCTGCCGGCGCAATGATGTAGTACACCGGAATGGACAGCTCGGTGCGTGGCAGCGAGATGGGTACCAGCTTGGCCCCCAGCTTCTCGTACTGCGCCAGAGCCGCATTGACGGCGTTGCGCACGTCGTCGGAGAGACCGGCGCCAAAGAATTCCTTGGGGATGCCGATGCGCAGGCCTTCGATGGAGTCGTTCAGGGTGCGGCTGAAGTCCTCAGTGGGCACGTCCAGCGAGGTGGAGTCGCGGTCCGGGTCCGGACCGCAGATGGCGCTGAGCAGGGCGGCGCAATCCTCGGCACTGCGCGCCATGGGGCCGGCCTGGTCCAGGCTGGAGGCAAAGGCCACCATGCCGTAGCGCGATGCACGTCCGTACGTGGGCTTGATGCCGGTGATGCCGCAAAACGACGCGGGCTGGCGAATGGAGCCGCCGGTGTCGGTGCCGGTGGCTGCAGGGGTCAGGCGCGCGGCCACAGCCACGGCACTGCCGCCGGAGGAGCCGCCGGGGATGCGTTCGGTGTTCCAGGGGTTGCGCACGGGTGCCGGGGCATCCTGGCCCACGGGTGCCACGGCGGAGTTCTCATTGCTGGAGCCCATGGCGAATTCATCGCAGTTGAGCTTGCCCAGGGTGACCATGCCGGCCTGTGCCAGCCGGGTGACGACGGTGGCGTCAAACGGCGAGCGGTAGCCCTTGAGCATGCGCGAGCCGGCCGTGGTGGCGAAGTCCTTGGTGACGAAGATGTCCTTGTGCGCAATCGGCACGCCCTCGAGCGGGCCGGCGCTGCCTTGCGCAATGCGGGCATCAGCCGCAGCGGCCTGGGCCAGAGTGACTTCAGCGTTGACATCCACGTACGCGCCCAGATCGGCATGCGCCTGCGAGCGCGCCAGGAAGTGCTGTGCCGCTTCTACGGCGGAGACTTGTTTGCTGGCCAGGGCCGTGGCCAGTTGTTGCACGCCCAGGTCGTGCAATGCGGTTTGGGAAAGGGAAGTTGTCATTGCATCAGACCTTATTCAATGACCTTGGGCACCAGGAACAGGCCGTTCTGTACTTCAGGCGCACTTTTTTGATTGGCTTCGCGCTGGTTGGGCTCGCTGACCACGTCCTCGCGCAAGCGCAGGGCGATGTCACCGATGGCGGCCACTGGATGGGCCAGCGGTTCTATGCCTATGGTGTCCACGGCGCGCATCTGTTCCACGATGTCAAAAAAGCTGTTGAGCTGGTTCAGCATGCGGTCGCTGTGCTCGCTTGTCAGCTCCAGCCGCGCCAGATTGGCGATACGCGCGATGTCGGAAGATGTCAGTGACATGGGTGAAATAAGATTGAAAACAAAGGTAAATGGCGCCCGGCAAGGGCTGGTTACGCAGGGTATTCCCGAGCGATAGGGTATTATCCCGCCTTTGGCTTGAAGTCTGCGCAAGCACATTTTTCAGGGCCGAATTCACGGTTTTTATTGAATAGAACATGGTGACAGACGAGCGAAGTCCCGTCTGTGCCCGAGAGGAATTGAGATGTTTGGATCTTTCCGGCGGTATTTTTCTACCGACCTGGCGATTGACCTGGGTACGGCCAACACCCTGATTTTTGTACGCGACAAGGGCATTGTTCTGGATGAACCTTCTGTCGTTGCTATCCGCCACGAGGGCGGCCCCCAAGGCAAGAAGACCATCCAGGCCGTTGGCCGCGAAGCCAAGGCCATGCTGGGCAAAGTGCCCGGCAATATTGAAGCCATCCGCCCCATGAAGGACGGCGTGATTGCCGACTTCACGGTCACCGAGCAGATGCTCAAGCAGTTCATCAAGATGGTGCATCCGCGCGGCATCCTCAAGCCCAGCCCGCGCATCATCATCTGCGTGCCCTGCGGCTCCACCCAGGTGGAGCGTCGCGCCATCCGCGAAAGCGCCCTGGGCGCTGGTGCCAGCGATGTGTACCTGATCGAGGAACCCATGGCCGCCGCCATCGGCGCCGGTCTGCCGGTGTCGGAAGCCAGCGGCTCCATGGTGGTGGACATCGGCGGCGGTACCACCGAAGTTGGCGTCATCTCCCTGGGCGGCATGGTCTACAAGGGCAGCGTGCGCGTGGGCGGCGACAAGTTCGACGAAGCCATCATCAACTACATCCGCCGCAACTACGGCATGCTGATTGGCGAACCCACCGCAGAAGCCATCAAGAAGCAGATCGGCTCGGCCTTCCCCGGTTCCGAAGTCAAGGAAATGGAAGTGCGCGGTCGCAACCTGTCCGAAGGCGTGCCCCGCAGCTTCACGATCTCTTCCAACGAAATCCTGGAAGCGCTCACCGACCCGCTCAACAACATCGTCTCTGCCGTCAAGAACGCGCTGGAACAGACGCCGCCCGAGTTGGGAGCCGACATTGCCGACCGCGGCATGATGCTCACCGGCGGTGGTGCGTTGTTGCGTGACCTGGACCGCCTGCTGGCCGAAGAAACCGGCCTGCCGGTGCTGGTTGCCGAAGATCCGCTGACCTGTGTGGTGCGCGGTTGCGGCATCGCGCTGGAGCAGATGGAGCGTCTGGGTTCCATTTTCACCAGCGAATAATCCCCGAGGTCGGCGATGCCTCTTGGTACGCTGGACAGAGCACCCCCACCCTTTTTCCGCCAGGGGCCCTCAGCGCTGTCCAAGCTGGCAGTGTGCAGCGCCCTGGCGCTGTTCCTCATGGTGGCCGATACACGCTTCAAGGTGATGCAGCCGCTGCGCGTGGTGCTGGCTGCGGTCATCTATCCGGTGCAATGGCTGGCGTTGCAGCCCGTCAACCTGCTACTGGGCACCAGTGATTACTTCTCCAGCCTGAACGCGGCACAGCGCTCCAAGGAAGAGGCCTTCAAGCAGTTGGGATTGCAGTCCCTGCGCTCCAACCAGGTGGAACAGCTCACGCTCGAAAACGACAGGCTGCGCAAATTGCTGGACTTGCGCCAGCGCCAGCAGGCCACCGGCATTGCGGCCCAGGTGCTGTACGACTCGGCCGATCCCTTCTCCCGCAAGGTCATCATCGACAAGGGGCTGGTCAACAAGGTGCAGGAAGGTTCACCCGTGCTGGACGAGCGCGGTGTGCTGGGCCAGGTTACCCGCGTCTATCCCCTGGTGAGTGAAGTCACCCTGATCACCGATCGCGACCATGCCATTCCGGTGCTCAACACACGCACCGGCGCGCGCGGTGTGGCTTTTGGCGACACCACCACCCATGCCGATGCGATGGAGCTGCGCTACATGGCAGCCAATGTGGACGCCAATGTGGGGGATCTGCTGACCACCAGCGGTGTCGATGGCGTGTACCCGCCGGGGTTGCCGGTGGCGCGCATCGAGAAAGTGGACCGTCGCGTGGATGCCATCTTCGCGCGCATCTATTGCGTGCCTGCCGCCCTGGTTTCGGGCGCCAGCCATGTGCTGGTGCTGGCTTCCATGGCGGAGCAGCCGCCGCCCCGGCCGGTGCCGGAGCCGCCCGCGCCAACACGCAACAAACGCGGGGAGGTGATCAAGCCATGATCATGCCGCAGGGCAAGCAACTGCTGTTGCCGGCCAATCCCTTGTTTGTGTGGGGCAGCATGCTTGCTGCCATGCTGATCGACATGGTCCTGAACATGGGGCTGACGGGACGCGCCGCCTGGGTGCCCGATCTGCTGGCCGTCGTGCTGGTGTTCTGGACCGTGCACCAGCCGCTGCGCGTAGGCATTGGCGCCGCCTTTGTGTTTGGCCTGCTGACCGATGTGCACCAGGGAGCCTTGTTGGGCCAGAACGCCCTGGCCTATACGGTGCTGAGCTTCTTTGCCATCACCATCCACCGGCGTCTGCTGTGGTTCCCGGTGGCGTCCCAGATGGTGCAGGTATTCCCGCTGTTCGCGGCGGCCCATCTGGTGGAGATCTGCCTGCGCCTCATGGTGGGTGGCACCTTCCCCGGCTGGTGGATTCTGCTTTCGCCCGTGCTGGAGTCGCTCTTGTGGCCGGTGGCCACTGTTGCGCTGCTGGCGCCGCAGCGTCGCGCACCCAACCCCGACGCCAACCGCCCCTTGTAATATGGCCCCCACGCTTGTCACTGCGTGTACTACGCTGCCCCCCAAGGGGGCTGATTGCCCTTGGGATGGCCCGGCGGGCAATCGTACGGCCGCGTTGCTGCCATGACCGTTTTACGGAACGTCGAAGCCGATTTGGCGCGGTTTCGTACCCGCATTTTCGTGCTCAGTCTGGTGGTGCTGGTCTGTTTCCTGCTGCTGATTCTGCGGCTGGTGTATCTGCAGATCTGGCGTCATGAAGACCTGCGTGCACAGGCTGAAAACAACCGCACTTCGGTCGTTCCCATCGTGCCCAACCGGGGGCTGATCCTGGACCGTAACGGTGTTGTGCTGGCCAACAACTACTCGGCCTACACGCTGGAGATCACGCCGTCCAAGAGCGGGCCGTTGGAAGAAGTGCTGGACGATCTCTCCAAGGTGATGGAGATCACGCCGCGCGACCGCCGCCGCTTCAAGAAGCTACTGGAAGAGTCGCGCAGTTTTGAATCCTTGCCCATACGCACCCGGCTGACCGATACGGAGGTGGCCCGTTTTTCTGCGCAGCGCTACCGGTTTCCGGGGGTGGAAATCAAGGCGCGCCTGTTCCGCAATTACCCGTACGGCGAGCTTGCCAGCCACGTGATTGGCTACATCGGCCGTATCAACCAGTCGGAGAAGGAAAAGATCGACGAAGGTGACGACGCAGACAACTACCGTGGCACCGAATACATCGGCAAGCTCGGTATCGAGCAAAGCTACGAGACACAGCTGCATGGCATCACCGGCGTGGAGCAGATCGAAACCTCTGCCGGCGGGCGGGCCGTGCGCAAGCTCGCCAGCAATCCGGCCACACCCGGCAATACGGTCAAGCTCTCCATCGACATCAAGCTGCAGCACCTGATCGAGGCCATGTATGGCGAGCGCCGCGGTGCGCTGGTGGCCATAGACCCCAAGACTGGAGAGCTGCTGGCCTTTGTCAGCAAGCCCACGTTTGATCCCAATCTGTTTGTGGAAGGCATTGACAGCGAAAGCTGGCAGGCCCTCAACGAATCCATCGACAAACCGCTGCTCAACCGGGCCCTGCGCGGCACCTATCCGCCGGGTTCCACCTACAAGCCTTTCATGGCCATGGCGGCCCTGGAGACCGGCACGCGCAGCCCCGAGTTCACGGTTTCCGACCCCGGCTTCTTCATGTTCGGCGGGCATCGGTTCCGCGATGACAAGGAGGGTGGACATGGCATGGTGAACATGTACCGCTCCATCGTCGTGTCCTGCGACACCTACTACTACTCGCTGGCCAACGATCTGGGCGTGGACACCATCCACGACCAGATGCAGCGCTTCGGCTTCGGTGAAATCACTGGCGTGGACATCCTAGGCGAGACCCGCGGTCTGCTCCCTTCCACCGACTGGAAGCGGCGTGCCTACAAGCGCGCCGAGCAGCAGAAGTGGTACGCCGGTGAAACCATCTCGCTGGGCATCGGCCAGGGCTACAACGCCTTCACCATGCTGCAGCTCGGGCAGGCGATCGCCACCCTGGCCAACAACGGAGTGCGCCCCACACCGCATCTGGCGATTGCCACGCAGGACCCGGTCACCCACAGCATGGTTCCGATCACCGCGCCGGCGCTAGTGAATCTGGGCATCAAGCCAGCCAACCTGGACGTGATCCACAAGGCCATGGTGGGTGTGACGGTGGAGGGCACCTCAGCCAAGGTATTTGCAGGGGCTGGTTACGCCAGCGGCGGCAAGACCGGCACGGCCCAGGCCGTTGGTATTGGCAAAGACCAGAAATATGACGCCAGCAAGCTTGCCGAGCACCAGCGTGACCACGCCCTGTATGTGGCCTATGCCCCGGCGGAAGACCCCAAGATTGCCATCGCCATGGTGGTGGAAAACGCGGGCTGGGGCGCTGAACAGGCGGCTCCCATTGCGCGGCGCGTGCTGGACTACTGGCTGATGGGGCAATACCCCAGCGAGGAAGATCTGGCCGCCATCAGCAAGGGTCAGGCCGCCGCGCCCATAGGCAAACCGCGTCTGGTATCCGAAATACCCTGGCCTCCGCCTGGTGGCAGGCACTGACGCGGATTAACGCAGGAACGCGTCGTAGCCGGTCTTGAAAATCAATGCCGAGACCACCAGAATGAAAACGACGCGTACGAAGCCGGTGCCGTGTTTGAGGGCAATGTGGGTGCCGGCCAGGCTGCCCACCACGTTGGCAACCGCCATCACCAGTGCGAAGTGCCACCAGATGTGACCCTTGTAGATGAACAGGATCAGGGCCGACACATTGGTCGCCGTGTTGAGCAGCTTGGCTGCTGCCGAAGCATGCAGGAAGTCGTAGCCCAGAAAACGCACCATGCAGAAGACAAAGAAGCTGCCGGTGCCAGGCCCAAAGAAACCATCGTAAAAGCCGATGACAGCGCCAATGCAGCAGGCCGCTACCGCCTCTGCCGAGCCCGTGAAGCGGGGGGCATGGTGCCGCCCCAGCTCCTTGCGCGCCAGCGTGTAGCCCAGTACCAGCACCAGGATGAGCGGCAGGATCTTGCGCAGGTAGTCTGGTGACACGACGGTCACCAGCCAAGCGCCGCCCAGCGACGCCACAAAGCCCGCGGTGGCTGCTGGAATCAACGCGTGCCAGGGCATCTGGACACGGCGGCTGTACTGCAACGTGGCAATACCCGTGCCCCAGACCGAGGCGCCCTTATTGGTGCCAAACAGCGTGGCCGGGTGGGCGTTGGGGAAGGTGGTGAGCAGAGCAGGAATCAGGATCAGCCCGCCGCCCCCGACCATCGAATCCACAAAACCGGCGAAAAGTGAGGCCAGGGCCACGACAAGCATTTCCATCCGAAGATTGTCGCATCCGCACTGAACAGGCAAAAAAAAGCACCGGGGTAGCCGGTGCTTTTTTTCGTGGCACTTCGTGGAGCCACTGTTCTTGCTTTGTATTGCCGATGGTTCGACAGCTTCCTCGGGATCGGTTTCGTATCAGGTCTCGTGCCGATGGAATGTATTCTTACGCTCCAACACGCGAACAGACGGACTGTACCCCGCCACCCTGCAAGGGAGTATCAGGACTTACCCTGTGCAATCCATTCGGCGGCCTTTTCCGCAATCATCAGGGTGGGCGAATTGGTGTTGCCGCTGGTGATGCGCGGCATCACGCCCGCATCCACCACGCGCAAGCCCGCCACGCCGTGCACCCGCAGCCGCGAGTCGACCACGCTGGTTGGGTCGTCGGCGCGGCCCATCTGCGTGGTTCCCACGGGATGAAAAATCGTGGTGGCAATGTCCCCGGCCAACTTGGCCAGTTCGGCATCGGTCTGGAACTGCACGCCGGGCTTGTACTCCTCAGGGGCGTACTTCTGCAAGGCGGGCTGGCGCACGATGTTGCGGGTCAGGCGTAGCGAGTCGGCGGCGATCTTGCGGTCCTCGTCGGTGCTGAGGTAGTTGGGCGCAATGGCCGGCGCCATGCGGAAATCGGGCGAGGTGATGCGCACGTGGCCGCGGCTGCTGGGGTTGAGGTTGCAGACGCTGGCGGTAAAGGCATTGAAGCTGTGCAGCGGCTGGCCGAAAGCCTCCAGGCTGAGAGGCTGCACGTGGTACTCCAGGTTGGGGTAGGGCTGGGACGCATCGCTACGGGTGAAGGCGCCCAGCTGGCTGGGCGCCATGCTCATGGGACCGCTGCGCTTGAGCGCGTATTCCAGGCCGATCTTGGCCTTGCCCCAGAGGGAATTGGCCTGGGTGTTGAGGGTGGTCGCGCCCTTGACCTTGAACACCGCGCGAATCTGCAGATGGTCCTGCAGGTTCTCGCCCACGCCCGGCAGGTCGTGCACGACCGGAATGCCCAGCGACTGCAGCAAGGGTGCGGGCCCGATGCCGCTGAGCTGCAGAATCTGCGGCGAGCCAATGGCGCCGGCGCACAGGATGACCTCGGCACGCGCCGTGGCGGTCACCATCTCCGAACCGTTCCAGACCTGCACGCCGGTACAGCGCAGCGGGCGGTCCTCGCCTGCGGTGTTGGGTTCCACCAGCAGCTTGGCGACCTGGGCGTTGGTCCACAACTCGAAGTTGGGGCGACCATAGCAGGTGGGCCGCAGAAAGGCCTTGGCCGTGTTCCAGCGCCAGCCGGCGCGCTGGTTCACCTCGAAGTAGCCCACGCCTTCGTTGCTGCCGCGGTTGAAGTCATCGGTGGCGGGAATGCCGGCCTGAGTGGCGGCCTGAGCGAAGGCATCGAGCACGTCCCAGCGCAGGCGCTGCTTTTCCACCCGCCATTCGCCGCCGGCCTGGTGGTGGCGCAGGATGGTGCGGTACTCGGAGCCGTCTTGCTGCAGCAGCTCGGGCGCCTGACCTTTGGCACCGTGCAGGGTGTTGGCACCCTTGTGGTGGTCTTCGTGCAGCTTGAAGTAGGGCAGGCTGTTGTCCCAGCTCCAGGCGGCATCGCCGGTGAGCGCGGCCCACTGGTCGTAGTCGCGCGCCTGACCGCGCATGTAGATCATGCCGTTGATGCTGCTGCAGCCGCCCAGTGTCTTGCCGCGCGGGTAGCGCAGGGTGCGGCCGTTGAGGCCGGCGTCGGGCTCGGTGTTGTAGAGCCAGTCGGTGCGCGGGTTGCCTATGCAGTAGAGGTAGCCGACCGGAATGTGGATCCAGTGGTAGTCGTCCTTGCGGCCGGCCTCGATCAGCAGCACGCGCTTGGAGGCGTTGGCACTCAGGCGGTTGGCCAGCAGGCAGCCGGCCGTTCCGGCGCCGACAATGATGTAGTCAAAGGTGGTGTCACTCATGCTTATTTTCCGGCCCACTGGGGTTTGCGTTTTTCCTGGAAGGCCTTCTGGCCTTCCTTGGCGTCTTCGGTCAGGGTGAAGAGCGCGATCTGGCTCTCGGTGAAGGCCATAGACTCCTCAAAGGCCATGGATTCCACCTTCTTCATGGTGTAGAGGCCGCGCCGGATGGCCGCCGGCGACTTGTCCAGCATGCGCTCCAGCAGCCACTGCAGCTTGGCATCCACATCGTCGTCCACATAGTTCACCAGCCCGTATTCCAGCGCCTGCGCGCTGGTAATGGGCTCGCCGGTGAGGCACATCTCCACCAGTACGCGGCGTGGAATCAGGTGCTGCAGCACACTGAGCACCTGTGCGGGGAACACACCCACCTTGACTTCCGGCAAGCCGAACACCGCGTGGCTGGAGGCAACGGCCATGTCGCACATGCTCATCAGGCCCATGCCACCGGCCATGCAGGCGCCGTTGACCCGCGCGATCAACGGAATGGTGCTGGCACGCACAGCCCGCAGCACCTGCGCCAGATGGCCATGCGGCTCGGAGTAGTCGGTGGTGAATGCGTTGGCACTTTGCAGGTCCGCGCCGGCGCAGAAGGCCTTGCTGCCTGCGCCCGTGACCACGATGGCACGGATGTCGCGGTGCGCCTGTGCCTGTGTAACTGCCTGCGCCATGGATGCCAGCACGCCATGGCTCATGGCATTGCGGCGTTCTTCGCGCGTGATGGTCAGCCACAGCACGGTGCCGCGTAGCTCGACCGAAAGTTCGGGCGTGGAGAGAAACGAAGAGTGGTCAGCCATGGTGTGCAGGTAAAGCCAATGAATCCCCGTATTTTGCTTGCAAGCTGTGCGGAGGCGCTACCATAGCCCTCACATAATTCAGTCCCTGCAACCACCAGTGCAAAACACCCCGCCGCGCATCGTCAAGGAGGCCTCTGCCACTGGGGAAAGTCTGGTCTTGTACGGCAGCTGGAGCGCCGGTACGTTGGCGAACCGTGACCTCTGGAACAACCTGCAGGAGTCGCTGCCGCGACACGGCAAGGGCGGCATGGAAGCAAGCTGGGACCTGCGCCATATCGAGCGGCTCGACCACACCGGCGCGCAGTTGTTGTGGAACACCTGGGGCCGGGTCTGGCCGCGCCACGTGATGGTGCTGGACCTGCAGCGTGCCACGCTCAACCGGGTGGCACGGTTTGCCGTGGCACCGCCCAAGCCACATCACACCACACTCAAGGAGCTGTTTCTCAAGCTGGGCGAGTGGCTCATGGGTGTGGAAAGCCACGCGGAGAGTGCACTGCGACTTATTGGCCAGCTGTTCCTGGACACGCTGAATTTCCTGCGCGACCCCAGCCGTGCGCCCTGGCGCGATATCTCCGGCCACATCTACCGCATCGGCGCCACCGCGTTGCCGATCACGGCGCTGGTCGGATTCCTGATCGGTGTGGTGCTGGCCTACCTCATGTCTCGCCAGTTACGCCAGTTTGGCGCGGACGCCTTTATCGTCAACATCCTCGGCATGGCACTGATACGTGAGCTGGGGCCGGTGCTGGCGGCTATCCTGATTGCGGGTCGCTCGGGTTCGGCCATCACCGCCCAGATTGGCGTGATGCGCGTCACTGAAGAGTTGGATGCCATGCGCGTCATGGGCATACGCCGCGGCTACCGACTGGTGTTCCCGCGGGCACTGGCATTGGCACTGGTCATGCCCTTGCTCGCCATCTGGACCACGGCGGCGTCACTGCTGGGCGGCATGCTGGCGTCCGACTTGTCCATACATCTTTCGCCCGAATATTTCCTGATTGCGCTGCCCAAGGTGGTGCCGCTGTCCAACCTCTGGCTGGCCCTGTTCAAGTCGCTGGTGTTCGGCCTGCTGATTGCCATCAACGGTTGCCACTTCGGCCTGCGTGTGCTGCCCAATACCCAGAGTCTGGGCGAGGGCACTACGGCATCGGTGGTGAGTTCCATCACGCTGGTGATCCTGGTGGATGCGCTGTTTGCCGTGCTGTTCAAGGGGGTGGGGCTGTGAGCGCCGTGGTACCGCCCATCGTCGAGATCCGCGGGCTGTGGTCGTCGTTCTCCACCCGCGGCGTGCGCGCCATCATCCACCAGGATCTGGACTTGACCATTGCCCGTGGCGAGTTTCTGTCGATCGTGGGTGGCTCGGGCGGTGGCAAGACCGTGCTGCTGCGCCAGATCCTTGGGCTGGAGACGCCACTCAAGGGTAGTGTGACGGTGTTGGGCGAGCCTGCCAGCGAGTTGGGCCGGGCCGGTGCCGCCAGCCGGGTGGGCATGCTGTTCCAGCATGGTGCCCTGTTCTCCGCCTTCACCGTGCTGGAGAACATTGCCTTTCCGCTGCGCGAGCTGGGTGTGCTGCCCAAGAACCTGATCCACGATGTGGCCATGGTCAAGATGCAGATGGTGGGGCTGGATCCGTCTGCTGCACACAAGATGCCGGCCGATCTGTCCGGCGGCATGATCAAGCGTGTGGCCCTGGCACGCGCCCTGGTGATGGACCCGCCCCTGCTGCTGCTGGATGAGCCCACGGCGGGGCTGGACCCGGATGCATCCGATGCGTTCTGCACCTTGCTGCGGTCGCTGCACCAGGAGCTGGGCCTGACCGTGGTGATGGTCACCCATGACCTGGACACCATCTTTGAGCTGAGTACCCGCGTGGCGGTGGTGGCCGACAAGCACATCATTGTCGATGCACCGTTGCGTGAAGCAATCCGCTTTGCCCATCCGTTCGTGCGCGACTTCTTTCTGGGCGAGCGTGGGCAGCGCGCCATGGAAGTCTTGCACCACCCGGCGCAAGGCGTGTAAAAAGAGAACCTCATGGAAAACAAATCCCACGCCATCGCTGCCGGCACCTTCTTGCTGCTGATGATGGCCCTGCTGATCGCCATGGCGCTGTGGCTCAAGCGCGATACCAGTGAACAGCGCCAGTTCGAAATTTCCAGCAAGGAATCAGTCAACGGGCTGCAGCCCCAGGCCGGCGTGCGCTACAAGGGCGTGAGCGTCGGGCGGGTCACGGCCATTGGACTGGATACGCAAGTTCCGGGCAATGTGCTGGTGCGCATCGCCGTGAATGACAGCGCGCCCATGAGCACCACTACTTTTGCCAGCCTGGGTTTTCAGGGCGTGACCGGCCTGGCCTTCGTGCAGCTCGACGATGCCGGCTTGACCGGAGCACCCCTGTCCACCAGCAAGGCGCATCCGGCGCGCATCCCCATGCGAGCGGGGCTGATGTCGCGCCTGACCGAGCAGGGCGGCAACCTGCTCAACCAGCTGGAAGAAGCCAGCAAGCGCATGAACGCCCTGTTGGCTCCGGAGAACCAGCAGACGCTGACGACCGCAGTGGCCAACCTCGGTCAGGCTGCCGCCAGCATCCAGCAACTGACGCGCCATGCGGACCAGGCGCTGACGGGCACCGGACCTGAGGGCAGCACCAACCTGCCACGGCTGACCGCCCAGGTGGACGCCACCTTCAAGAGCATGCAGCAAACTTCCGAGCGGCTGCGCGACAGTGCCGAAGTCGTCAAGAATTCCGCCGAGCAGTTCCGCCGCACCTCGGTGCGCATGAATGAGCCCGGTGGCACGCTGGACCGCATTGCACGCAGCACCGAGGCCTTGACCAACACCGCCACCACCCTCAACGCCACCCTGCTGCCGCGCCTGAGTCGCACCAGCGAGGAGGCCACCCGCACGGTCCGTCTGGTGGGGCGTGCGGTGGAAGACATTGGCGATCAACCCCAGTCCCTGCTGTTTGGCAAGGGGCCTGCCGCGCCCGGTCCTGGTGAAAGCGGCTTTGTGCCACCGTCCGACAAAGCTGGCAGCCCGGCGGTACAACCCTGAGGTCCCTATGCATCTGCAACTTCCGTTCCTTCCATCCCTGCGACGCAGCGTGGCGCTTCCATCGGCACTGCTGCTGGGCGCACTGCTGTGCGCCTGTGCCGCACCGCCTGCGTCGCGCAGCGTGGTGTATGACTTCGGTCCGGGTGCCACCCAGCCCGTGATGTCCAACCGCATGGCGCCGTTGCCGCCTCTGGTGCTGGCGGATGTGGAAGCCCCGGCAGCGCTGGAAGGCAATGCGGTGCTGTACCGCCTGGCCTATGCCGACGCGCAGCAACTGCGTCCCTACGCCCAGGCCCGCTGGACCATGCCGCCCGGACAGCTGCTGCGACAGCGCCTGCGCGAACAGCTGGGGCAGCGCCGTCCGGTGCTGTTGCCCGCCGACGCGGTGGCGCCCGGCACGCTGGTGCTGCGGCTGGAGCTGGAGGAGTTCAGCCACTACTTCGAGTCGGCACAGAACAGCTCGGGCCTGGTGCGCGTGCGTGCGACGCTGAGCCGCACTGGCCTGCCCGCCAGGACGCTGGCACAAACCAGTCTGGTGGTGCAGAAGGTGGCCACCCGTGGCGACGCCGCAGGCGGTGTGCAGGCGCTTGCGCAAGCCAGTGACGCGCTGATCGCGCAACTGGACGCCTGGGTGCAGCAAGTGGCCAGTGCGGAATCCACAACACCGTGACGACCTGGACCGCCCCCACTCCCGGCACCGTGCAGCAGGAGCTGCCGCTGTTTCCGCTCAACACGGTGCTGTTCCCGGACGGCAGCCTGAGTCTGCAGATCTTTGAAGTGCGCTATCTGGACTTGATCGGCAAATGCCACAAGAGTGGTACACCGTTTGGCGTGGTGTCGCTCACCCAAGGGCAGGAAGTGCGTACGCGCGACCCGTTGGCGCCCACGGGCGAGGCCTTTGTGCGCGAGGACTTTGCCGACGTAGGCACGCTTGCCACCATCGTCGACTTTGCCGCGCCCCAGGCCGGACTGATGGTGATCCGTTGTACGGGCGGCGGCCGATTCAAGGTTCGTGCACGCAGGCAACTCAAGCATGGCTTGTGGGTGGGCGATGTGGAGCATCTTGCCAATGACGAACCCCTGCCCATTCCGGAGGACTTGCGGCCTGTGGCCCATGCGCTGGCGCATCTGCTGGAGCAGCAGAGCAGCCAGTCGCCACAGGAGTCGCCGCTTTTTTCTCAGCCCTACCGGTTGGACGAATGCGGTTGGGTGGCCAACCGCTGGTGTGATCTGCTGTCTTTGCCCACCACCTTCAAGCAAAGCCTGCTGCGGCTGGACAGCCCGCTGCTGCGGCTGGAGCTGGTGGCGGACCTGCTGTCCAACCAGACAGCGGCCTAAGGCTCAGTGTCCGCCCAGAAGCGGGAAGAGCTTGACCAGACCGTCGGACATCACTTCCACCGCTAGCGCGGCCAGGATCAGACCCATCAGACGCGTCATCACGCTAATGCCGGTCTTGCCCAGGAAGCGGGCGATGGGTGCGGCCAAAGAAAAACACGCCAGCGTAGCCAGCGCCACCACCACGCCATAGCCCACCAGGGTGGCCAGTTGCAGCATGGTCTTGGCCTTGTCGGCATAGATCACCACCGTGGACATGGTGGCCGGTCCGGTGAGCAGCGGGATGGTCAGCGGCACCACCGCGATGCTGGAGCCCTGTGCGGCCTTTTCGGCACCGTCCTCCATCACGTTGGTGCTGGGCTTGGCTTCGGCCGGTTGGGCGTTGAGCATGTTGAGGGCGCTGGTGAGCAGCAGCATGCCGCCACCCACCTGGAAACTCGCCAGCGTGATGCCGAAGAACTCCAGGATCTGCAGACCCGCCAGCGCACTCACCGCAATCACGATGAAAGTGCTCAAGGTGGAGACCAGAATGGTCTGGCGGCGCTGCTCGCGCGAGAACCCCTGTGTGTAGTGGATGAAGAACGGCACGATGGCCAACGGGTTGACGATGGCCAGCAGGGTGACGAGGGGTTTGAGTTCCATGGCCTGGTGAGTGTAGTGCCGGCCTGGGCACTAGGCTACCAAGCCAGGCTCAGAAAGTTTCCCATTCGTCGTCGTTGGCCTTGGCGGTTGTCTTGGCCTGCACGACTGGCTTGGGCAAGGCGGCGGCCGGGGCCGCAGGCGCTGCTGGTTTGGTGGCGGCAGGCTTGGGTGCCGCTGCAGCGCCCCGGCGCTCCTGGCCCTGGAACGGAGTGCTCTTGGGAGTTGTCGAACGCACCGTGGCTTTGGCCACGCCGTGCCCGGTCTCGAGCTTGAAGATGGCAACCGTCTTCACCAGATCTGCCGCCTGCGACTTCAGGCTGCTTGCGGCTGCGGACATCTCTTCCACCAGCGCTGCATTTTGCTGGGTGGCCTGGTCCATTTGTGCCACTGCCTCTCCCACCTGCGCTACGCCGGCCGACTGTTCGTTGCTGGCCGAGCTGATCTCGCCCATCAGGTCCGTCACCCGGCGGATGGAGCTGACGACTTCACCCATTGTGGTGCCGGCTTCATCCACCAACACGGTGCCTTGCTCCACCCGCTCCACGCTGGCATTGATCAGGGCCTTGATCTCCTTGGCCGCTTCCGCACTGCGTCCGGCCAGGGCCCGCACTTCCGATGCCACCACGGCAAAGCCACGTCCCTGGTCGCCGGCGCGTGCGGCTTCCACCGCCGCGTTCAGGGCCAGGATGTTGGTCTGGAAGGCAATGCCGTCGATGACGGAGATGATGTCGGAGATCTTGCGGCTGGATTCGTTGATGCCCTTCATGGTCTCCACCACCTGTCCCACCACTTCGCCGCCGCGCACGGCCACGGTGGATGCACTGGATGCCAGCTGGTTGGCCTGGCGTGCGTTGTCTGCGTTGTGCTTGACCTGCGAGCTGAGCTCTTCCATGGACGCCGCCGTCTGCTCCAGGGCGCTGGCCTGGCTCTCGGTGCGGGCGCTCAGGTCCTGGTTGCCTTGGGCAATCTCGGTACTGGCATTGGCCACCGATGAGGATGCGGTGATGACTTCACTGACTACGCCGTGCAGGCGGGAATTCATGTCATCCACGGCACGCATGAGTTCGCCGAATTCATCCTGGCGGGTGGTCTGCAGATGCTGGGTCAGGTCACCGGCTGCAATGTTTTTGGCCACGGCGACTGTCTGGTTCAGCGGCTGAATGATGGAGTGGGTCATGGTGTACACCAGCCACAAGCTGATCAGCACCACGCCCAGCATGCCGGCATAGCTCAGCATCTCTGCACGGCTGGCATTTGCCAGTGCGGTTTCCTTGGCCACATCGCGAGCCTGTTCCTGCGCCTTGACGAAACCGTCCAGCGCGTCCAGGTAACCCGTGATGGCTGGCAGGAACTGCTCCTTGGCCACTTTGGCCATTTCGGCGGCGTTCTCGGCCTTCTTGAGTTCAGCCAGGTTCTTCACGAAACCCAGCACTGCAGCGCGGCGTTCGCCGACCAAAGCCAGCGCCTTCTTGTCTTCCTCGGAAGTTGCATGCTCCAGAATGGCCTTCTGCATGGCACTGCTGGCCACGATGCCGGCCTTGTTGCTTTCCGTGAAGGTATCGGCAATGGCCGGGTCCATGGAAGAGGCCAGGGCCAGCGTTCTTTGAACGTTGGCCTCGATCAGTCCACGCCAACGCACCGCCTCGGTGATCCGGCTTTCGTGGAGCTGGATCTGCTCAATGGCTTCCTGCTGGTGTGCCTTGGAAGTACGCTGTCCGTAGATGGACACTGCCGTCATGGTGATGATGATGAACAGAGCGAGTAGCCACAGCTTGTGGGCAAAGGAAATGTTCTCAAGCTTCATAGGGTTCCCAATTTATATTTCATGTGAAAGTCGTCTCTCAGTTTGGCAGCCGACAGCGATACAACTCCGCCTATGCATCTGAATGCATACCCTGCTCAGTATAGATTCACGGCATTCGGTTTTCCAATGTCTACCTTCCACCTCCCACATCCAAAATGGCTCCTGTGGTGTAGCTTGCCTGCGGGCTGAGCAGCCAGACAATGGCCTGGGCCACCTCTTCGGCAGTTCCCGCGCGCTGCATCGGTATCAGGTGGGCGAGCTGGCGAGCGCGCTCGGGTTGGCCACCGGAGGCGTGAATTTCTGTGTCGATGATGCCCGGGCGCACAGCGTTGACGCGTATCCCGGCGGTCGCGACTTCGCGAGCCAGACCGATGGTGAAGACATCCACCGCGCCCTTGCTTGCGGCGTAGTCCACATACTGTCCCGGACTGCCCAGGGTGGAGGCCACGCTGGAGACGTTCACGATGGCGCCGCCTGCACCATTGCGCAGGGTGCTCATGCGTCGCACTGCTTCGCGGGCACAGACCATGGTGCCAATGACATTGGTGTCGAACATGCGCCTGAAGCGTGAAACCGACATGTCTTCAACGCGGCTGGTCACATCCACCAAGCCGGCATTGTTGACCAGCGCGCCCAGGCGACCTGGCTGCTTGTCAATCGCCTCGAACATCCGCAGCACCTGGTCTTCGTGCGCCACGTCGGCCTGCACGGCAAATGCATGACCGCCAGCTGTGATGATGTTCTGCACCACGGACTGGGCCGCAGAGGCATTGCTGTGGAAGTTGACTGCGACCGTGAAGCCTGCGGCTGCGCATAGCCGGGCTGTGGCGGCACCAATGCCACGGGAGGCACCGGTTATGAGAACAATGGGTTGCATGGTTGAGCTGACCATAGGGTATGACCGCGCGATTGTGCTTCAGAAGCCGCCCTGCGGCTTAATGCGTGAGCCCAAAGTTCGCCTAGGTGTGCAAGCGACGCGACGGCGGATCGCGATAATGCAATTTTCCTTTTTACGCTGAATGCCGATGTTCAAAATAGTCCGTTCTTTTGTGCGTGCCTGGGTATGTCTTGCTTTGGTTTTTGCCGGTGCGGCCTGGGCAGAGGGGTCTGCGCTGCACATGCTGGTGGGCTTCCCGCCCGGTGGTGGCACCGATGCGATTGCCCGCACGCTGGGTGACAAACTCAAGGATGTGTTGGGCGTTCCGGTGCTGGTGGAAAACAAGGCTGGTGCCGGCGGCCAGATTGCGGCGCAGGCGCTCAAGGCTGCGGCTGCGGACGGCAACACGGTCTTTCTGTCGCATGACCACACCATTTCCATACTGCCGCAGGTGCTCAAGAACCCGGGCTATGAGCCCGCCAAGGACTTTGTGCCCGTGGCCGGTGTGGCAACTTTTGTGAATGCCTTTGCCCTGTCGGGTGGCACACCGGCGAAATCCATGACGGCCTACGTGACCTGGATCAAGGGCCAGGGCGGCGGCAAGGGGACGGTTGGCGTTCCCGCGCCGGCCTCCGTGCCGGAGTTTCTGGTGCAGGTGATCGGGCAGAAATATGCGCTGGACTTGCAGGCCGCACCTTACCGGGGCGGTGCGCCCATGATGTCCGACATGCTAGGCAATCAGATAGCAGCAGGCGTGGCTTCAGTTCCAGACTTCATCGAGAACCACCGTGGTGGCAAGCTGCAGATCGTGGCAGTGATGGGCGCCAAGCGCCAAGCCATATTGCCCGATGTGCCCACCTTTTCCGAGCTGGGTCTGAGCGGCTTTGAGGACGTGCCGTACTACGGCTTCTTCGCACCGGCCGGTACGCCGCGCGCCGCGATAGACCGCTTCTCCGATGCGTTGGCCAAGGTGCTGGCCATGCCCGATGTGAAGGACCGCCTCACGCACATGGGGTTGACGGTGGGCTTCATGACCAGCCAGCAACTCGCCACACGGGAGCAGGCCTATACCAAGACCTGGGCCCGCATCATCAAGGCCAGCGGCTTTGTGGCGCAGTAGGGGCTACTGCGCCACTGCGCGCATTACAGCGCCTTGACCAGCTCCGGCACCGCGGCGAACAGATCCGCCTCCAGGCCGTAGTCGGCCACCGAGAAGATCGGGGCCTCGCCATCCTTGTTGATGGCCACGATCACCTTGGAGTCCTTCATGCCGGCCAGGTGCTGGATGGCGCCACTGATGCCTACGGCAATGTAGAGCTGGGGTGCCACGATCTTGCCGGTCTGGCCCACTTGCCAGTCGTTGGGCGCGTAGCCCGCGTCCACGGCGGCACGGGATGCACCCATCGCTGCATTGAGCTTGTCGGCCAGCGGAGTGATCACTTCCGTGAACTTCTCGGAGGAGCCCAGGGCACGGCCACCGCTCACGATGATCTTGGCGCTGGTGAGCTCCGGGCGATCGTTCTTGGCAATCTCCGAACCCAGGAAGGTGACGCTGGTTGCTGCGGCGACTGCACTTGCGGTTTCCACTGCAGCACTGCCACCGGTGGCAGCTGCCGGGTCAAAGCCCGTGGTGCGCACCGTCAGCACCTTGGTGGCGTCCGTGGCTTGTACCGTAGCAATGGCGTTGCCCGCATAGATGGGGCGCTCAAAGGTGTCGGGGCTGATCACCTTGGTGATGTCGCTGATCTGGCCCACATCCAGCTTGGCGGCAATGCGCGGCGCAATGTTCTTGCCCGAAGGCGTGGCGGCCAGCACGATGTGGCTGTAGCTGCCTGCAATGGCCAGCACCTGGGCGGTGACGTTCTCGGCCAGGCCGTGGGCCAGACCGGCCTCATCGGCATGGATGACCTTGGCCACGCCAGCAATCTGGGCGGCTTGGGCGGCAGCAGCTGCGGCATTGTGGCCAGCCACCAGCACGTGCACATCACCACCGAGCTGGGCGGCTGCGGTGATGGTGTTGAGGGTGGCGGGCTTGATGCTGGCATTGTCGTGTTCAGCGATTACAAGAGAAGTCATGGTTTGCTCTTTCAAATGGGGTTTGCTGGGTGCTGGCTGGCAGAGGACGGCATGGCGCTCAGCGCAGCGGCATAAAGGAGGAGGCCGAAGGCCGGGGGACAGCCGCGGAGCTGAGTGCCATGGCGGCCGGACTCCGCAGCACTAGATCACCTTGGCTTCGTTCTTGAGCTTGTCGACCAATGTGGCTACGTCGGGCACCTTGATGCCGGCGCTGCGGGCCGGCGGCTCGCTGACCTTCAAGGTCTTGATACGCGGGTTTACGTCCACACCCAGATCTTCGGGCTTGACGGTCTCCAGCGGCTTCTTCTTGGCCTTCATGATGTTGGGTAGCGTCACATAGCGCGGCTCGTTCAGGCGCAGATCGGTGGTGATGATGGCCGGCAGGGTCAAGGACAGGGACTCGGAGCCGCCGTCCACTTCGCGCGTCGCTTTGAGCTTGCCGTCCACGATCTCGACCTTGCTGGCAAAGGTGGCCTGGGGCCAGTCGCCCAGGGCGGCCAGCATCTGGCCGGTCTGGTTGCA
The DNA here is from genome assembly GCF_038784515.1 of Rhodoferax sp. GW822-FHT02A01. NCBI lineage: Bacteria > Pseudomonadati > Pseudomonadota > Betaproteobacteria > Burkholderiales > Comamonadaceae > Rhodoferax > Rhodoferax sp. GW822-FHT02A01. Next base: position 1,230,875 of record NZ_CP152376.1, on the reverse strand, counting down.
GTCGTCGTCGATGGCCTGCTTGCCCACGATCACCAGGCCGGGTTGTTCCTTGTCCACCAAAGCCTTCAGGAGCTTGGCAACCGCCAGGGGCTGCAGGTCAGCCGTGGTTTCCACCAGGATGGCGCGGTCTGCACCAATGGCCATGGCCGTGCGCAGGGTTTCCTGGCACTGGGCTACACCGCAGGATACGGCGATGATCTCGGTGACCACGCCCTTTTCCTTTAGGCGCACCGCCTCTTCCACAGCGATCTCGTCAAAGGGGTTCATGCTCATCTTGACGTTGGCAATATCCACGCCCGTGCCGTCGGTTTTGACCCGAACCTTGACGTTGTAGTCCACCACGCGTTTGACCGCGACCATTGCTTTCATGCATTTCTCCGTAGGTAGCGCGCCATCTGGCGCAAAGAGCGGCGCCCCGCGGGGCGCACTGGTTTTTAAGAACGGGGTTTGATGTTTTCCGGATCGTACAGGGGGCCGTAGCCCACGGCTTCGACCTTGACCGGATACACATCGTCAAAGTACTGCACCTGCAGCTCACGGCCCACCTGGCAATATTCATGGGGCAGGTAAGCCAGCGCAATGTTCTTGCCGATGGTGGGGCCGAATGCAATGCTGGTGGTGTACGAGCGGCGACCTTCCGAGTCGATCAGCGTGGCGCCCGTGGCCGGGTCCATCACTGGCAGGTTGCCCAGGGGGTAGCGGGCCACGCCGGAGCTGTCGATGTTGCTGGTCATGACCAGGGTGCATAGCGTGGCGGGCTGGTGCGCACGCTCGCGGAACTTCATGTGGGCAGCCTTGCCGTGGAAGTCGGCAGCCTTGACCTTGGGGCGGGCCAGATCGGCTTCGAACAGGTTGTACTCGGTCAGCAGGTCGGCGTTCTGCAGGCGCAGGCTCTTTTCCATGCGGCGGCTGTTGGCATAGGTTTCCACACCCACGGGGGTGACGCCCAGGGCATACAGCGCGTCCCACAGGGCCAGACCGTCTTCGTACTTGAAGTGCAGTTCCCAGCCTTGCTCGCCCACGTAGGAGATGCGGAAGGCCAGCACCGGAACACCCTTGATCTTGAGTTCGCGCAAAGCCGCAAAGGGGAAGTTTTCGTTGGACCAGGCTTCTGGCTCGTCGGCAATCTTTTGGATGGTGGCGCGGGCGTTGGGGCCCCACACACCCAGGCAACCGTATTGCGTGGTGGTATCGGTCACTTCGACATTGGCACCGCGGTCCTGGGCCATGCGGCGGATCCAGGTCAGGTCGCGGTGGCCGGCGTCAGCGCCGTCGACGACGCGGTAGTGGTCCTGCCCCAGACGCAGGACGGTCAGGTCGGCGCGCACGCCGCCCTTGGCATCCAGGAAGTGGGTGTAGACACCTTTGCCAACCGGCGTGTCACCACCCACCTTGGCCACGCAGATGTATTCCAGCAGGTCGGCTGCATCCGGGCCCACCACGTCGATCTCGGCGAAGTGCGAGACGTTGATCATGCCCACGTCTTCCGACATCTTGAGATGCTCGGCGTTGGAGACGCGCCAGAAGTGGCGGTTGTCCCATTCGTTGGCGCGCACCGGCACCTTGTCGCCATAGACTTCCAGCAGATGCTCGTTGCTGGCGTAGCCGTGCGCACGCTCCCAGCCGGACAGCTCCATGAAGTAGGCGCCCAGGGCTTTTTCGCGCTCGTAGAACGGGCTCTTGAAGATGCCGCGTCCGGCGCTGTAGGGCTCGCGGTTGTGTACAGGGGGGTTATAGATCTTGAAGGCGCCTTCGTAGCAGCGGTCGTGGATGTACTTTTCGTCCTGCTGGTACGGATAGATGCGGGCCACGTCGATGCGGGCGTGGTCCAGGTGGGTATAGCCGTCGGTCATCCAGTCGGCCACCAGCTTGCCCACGCCGGGTGCGTCTTTCACCCAAATCGCTTCGGCGTACCACAGGCCGCGCACCTTGCTCGATTCGCCAATGGAGGGGTTGCCGTCGGTGGTGACTTGCAGCAGGCCGTTAAAGGAGTATTTCTCGTCGTAGCCCAGCTCGGCCAGGATGGGGGTCAGCTCGATGGCGCGTTCCAGCGGCTCCATGATCTGCTCCAGCTCCAGGTCGCGCTGCGAGGGCGACAGGCGGGCCTGCTCTTTCTCAAGCAGGTCGCGCGGGTGGCACATGCGGGGGTTTTTCTCTTCGTAGTAGCCCCATTCGATCTGGCCGCCTTCGGGGGTCTTGGGGTCCCCGGTGTCGCGCAGGTAGGCCGAGTTGCCCTGGTCGCGCAGCAGCGGGTAGCCGATGTCCTTGCCGGTGCCGGCAAATTCCAGGTAGGGTTTGAAGAAGGTGAGCGGGTGGTCCACCGGCATGATGGGCAGGTCTTCGCCCGCCATGTTGGCAATCAGGCGGCCCCACAGGCCGGCGCAGACTACTACGTAGTCTGCGGCGATATAGCCCTTGGTGGTTTCCACGCCCTGGATGCGGCCGTTCTCGATGCGCAGGCCGGTGCAGGCGGTGTTGGCAAACGACAGCAGCTTGCCAGAGGCCACGGCGGCGTCGACCAGTTCGCCGGCCACCATCTGTGAGCGTGGCTTGACCAGACCGGCGTCCGGGTCCCACAACGCGCCCTGGATCATGCTTTCTTCCAGCAGCGGGAACTTGGCCTTGGCTTCTGCGGGGGTGATCATCTCGACCCGGTTGCCGAAGGCCTTGCCGGACGCCACGCGGCGCTTGAGTTCCTGCATGCGCTCGTCATCGCCCACGCGGGCGACTTCGAGGCCGCCGATGCGCTCATAGCGGCCCATCTTGTCGTAGAAGTCGATGCTGTACTTGGTGGTGAAGATCGACATCTGATCGTGCATCGTGTTGAAGCAGAAATCAGAGGCGTGTGCGGTCGAACCCACGTCGGTGGGGATGGCGGACTTGTCGATGCCGACGATGTTGTCCCAACCGCGTTCGATCAGGTGATGCACCACCGAGGCGCCGACGATGCCGCCTTGGCCAATGATGACAACTTTGGCTCGTTCAGGAAATTTGGCCATTTTGCGCTTTGCTCCTAGGGGGATTGAATGATGTGAAGTGAGTGTGCCAAATCCGTGCCAAGCCTCGGACCGAGGCCGTACGACGGTAGTGAACAGCAGTTACTGGGGTAAGTCGAAATTGAGCCTCACGATAACCGGACAAAGTGTATTCAGCCCAAGGACAGGTGACGATTCATTTGCGACAGTCGCTGATGGAAACGCGTCAAGCCCCGCACACCGTCTTTCGCCCCACTTGTTTTCACAAAACTGCGTGCTCTTTCAGGGCAGCATGCGACGCAGCAGGCTGCGCAGTTTGGCCGGTCGCACCGGCTTGTGCAGCAAGGGCAGATCGGCAGCATTGACGGCGTCCAGAAACGCGTCATGGGTATCGCCGCTCATCAGGCATGCGGGCACCGTGCCGCCAGCCAGCGCGCGCAGTGCGGCAATGCATTCAATGCCGTTCTCTGCAGCGCCCAGATGGTAGTCACTCAGGATCACGTCCGGCACTCCGTGCTGCAGCAGTTGCGTCTGGGCCTCCACCAGCGTTTTGGCCACGACTACCTTGCAGCCCCAGGAAAGCAGCAGTTGGCGCACTGCCTCGCGGGCGTTGTCGTTGTCCTCAATCAGCAGGACATGCAAGCCGGTGATGTCCCCCAACGTGGGTTGCAACGCGCCCAACAGCTTGTCGGACTGGACCCTCACTGGCTGTGCTGCCTTGAGCAGGATGGAAAACCGGGTGCCGCAACCCAGGTTGGATCGCAGCACGATCTCGTGCCCCAGCAGAGCAGCACTGCGCTGCACGATGTTGAGCCCCAGACCCATGCCGAAGTTGCGGTCGCCGGCGCGGTTGGCGAGTTGGTAGAACTCCTTGAAGATGTCGTCATGGTGCTGTGCCGGTATGCCGATGCCGCTATCCCATACCTCGATGCGCACACCCTGCCCTTGGTCGTACGGACGACAGCACACCAGCACCGTTCCGCGCTCGGTGTATCGGATGGCGTTGATGACCAGATTGACCAGCATGCGAACCAGCAGCGTGGCGTCGCTCTGACCCCACAGACGGGTGGAGCGCACGCGCAGCCGCAACCCCTTGGCCTGGGCCACATTGGCCAGGGAACTTCGTACCGAGTTCAGCAGATCGTTCAGGTCCACGGGTGCCATGCGGATTTGCACGTTGCCGGAATCCAGCCGCGACAAATCCAACAGGCCATCCAGCAGGTCCTGCATTTCCTGTACCGAGACCTGCAGGTTGTTGACCAGCTGCCGCATCTGCGGGTCCATGGGCAACTGACCCAGCCGGGCCACAAACATGCCCAAGGCATGCGAAGGCTGGCGCAAATCGTGGCTGGCCGCCGCCAGAAAGCGCGACTTGGCCTGGGTTGCGCTTTCTGCCTGCTCCTTCTTCAGGCGCAACTCCTGCGTCACTTTCTCGACCTGGCGCTCCAGCTCATCGCGCCCCCAGGCCAGGCGTTCAGCCATCTGGTTGAGCGAAACCTGCAGCTCTTTCAGAGGGTCGCGCTCAGAGACGATGGGCGCGATGGTGAAGTCGCCCTGGCCGATGCGCTTGACCATCTGGGAAATGCGCACCAGTGGCCGCACCACCCAATCGCCTAGCCGGAACGCCAGAAACCCGCCGAGCAGCATGCCTGCGGCACCGACCCACAAAGCGGTCAGCAGGGCATCGCTCTTCTTTTCATCCAGATCCTGCCGGGACACCACCACCATGGCACTGCCCAACGGAGCCGCAAAGTGGGAGTTTGTGGTCTGCTCCGGCGTGAACATGTCATCAATCGGAACAGTCGTGGGCAGAACGGATTCGATGCGCATGTCCAGATGCCTGGTGCGCAGGCCGGCCTTGAAGTTGGGGGACTCGGCATCGGAGAGCGCACGTACCTCGGTAGGCCCGCTGTAGGCCAGCACGTCACCATTGGCGTCAAACACCATCACCAGCTGGACGTCGGCCTCGCGCTGGATTTCCTGCACCACACTTTGCAGACTGGCCGTGTTGCCCGAGAACAGGCCATAGGCGCTGAACAACGCCACCTGATGCACCAGCAAGCGAGTGCGCTGCTGGTGGGAGTTCTCCAGATCCTGAACCCTGCCTTGCCAGAAGATGCCGGCGATGGTGGCTACCACCAGCAACACCGGAAGAATGGAGGCCAGCGCCATGCGCGCGCGAATGCTGCTGCCCATCATGGCCGTTTCTCCATGCGGTGCAGCCGATCGGACAGCACCTTGGCATCCAGCGTCAAACCGAGCGAGCGGGCGATGTAGTCGTTGGTCGTGACGCTGAAGTCCACGGGGTATTGGCTCTGGGGCATGTTGTTGGTTTGCAGGACCTGATACGCCATGACGGCCAACTGGCTGCCGATCTGACCGGCCGTGCTGTGTACGGACAGCAGGGCACCCGCCTTGACGTATGCCGGGGAGAATGCCTGCACCGGAACTTTGGCGCGGTAACTGGTGAGCAGGATATTGGACACGGTGTTGGCGTTATAGATTGCGGTATCGGCAACTGCCAACAAACCATCGGCATCATGCAGCGCCATTTGCAATGCGCCAATCAGGGTTTGTCCGTCGCTGTAGAGGCCTTCAGATAATTCCATGCCGCGGGACTGGAGGGCCGTATTCAGCAGCGGCTGCAGGCTGATCGATTCGGGGCCCCACAAAACGCCCACGCGATGCAGGCGCGGCAAGGCCAGCCGCATCAGATCAAGCTGGCGGCCAAAGGGCTGATCCAGGTACAGTGCAGCGGTTGCCGCAGCACTTTTTCTGCCGGATTCGGCCAGCACGCGCTCATAGCTGATGCGCGGTATCAGTCCGGCAATCAGCAGCTTGCCATTGCGCGTGGCGACATGGCGCAAGGCGTCGGTGCCCAGGGTTATCAGCAGCCTTGCCTCCAGCACGGCGGGCCCGCCGTCCTGGTATTCGGCAATGCCCAGCAGTGCGATGTCCTGGCGCGCAACGCCTAGACGTTGCAGCTCCTGGCTGAGGCTGTCATAGGCCTCCTGGAACGCAGGTGCCTTCTCGCTGCTGACCACGCACACCTGACAGGCGAGCGCCGGACCGAAAGCCAGGGCCAAACCCAGCAGCAGTCCGAGTCGGTACCACAAGCGAAGGCGCTGCAGGATCACAGTTTCAGTTCTCGACCTTGAGGGTCACGAAGGCGCGTCGATTGAAGTAGAACTTCTGGTCCCCATCCCGGTACGGATCGTTCAGGTTCTGCACCACCAGTGCCAGCTCGGCCTTGCTGCCGCCAAGCCGGAAGTCCTGCGCCAGACGCAGGTCGGTGCGCTGCATGGAGAACACCCAGGGATTGTTGGAGATGGACATCAGTGCTACGTCATCGGCCTGCTGGTGCATCACGGAAAGATGCAGTCCGCTGTCAAAGGAATGCATCAGCGTCAGACTGGCCGCATAGCGCGGCGCGCTGTGCCCGGTGCGGAACAGGTTGTTTCCGGGTTCGGTGGTGGACGCTTGAATATCGGTCCAGGTCTGCGACAGCAGCATGCGGGTGGCTTCACCAGGTGACCAGGCCAGTTGCCATTCGACACCGTTGATCTGGTCATCATGGGCATTGACGTAGCGCTCCGGCTGTATGCCCGGGGTGACGGTTTCAGTGTGCGCAATACCGTCGCTGATGTGCTCATTGAAAATCCGCACATCCCCACTGAACTGGCTGGAGGGTGGTGCAAAGTAGTAGCCCAGCTCCTGCGAAAACAGCCGCTCCGCCTGAACGCTGCCGTCGTTATAGGTGAAGTAGCCGGTGGGGTTCTGGTGGTTGGCGTCGTAGTACTGGCGCTGGCCATATTTTTCGTAGGCACTGGGTGGACGAAACGCAGTTGACGCACCCACGCGCAAGGTGTGGCCGGGCTGGAAATGCCAGTTCAGCATCAATCGCGGTGAGACGGAGTCGCCGGAAAAGTCGTTGTGCTCGGCTAGCGCACCGGCATTGAGCAAAAGCGTGTCACTCATGCGCCACTCGGCGCTACCGAACAGACGATAGAAATCGTTGGTCACGCTGCCCAACTGGTCGAATTGGGATGGCGAGACCACACGCTCCTTTCGGAACTCTGCCCCCCAGACGGCGCGCCAATCCGGACTCAGGCGCGAGGTGTACTGCGAAGAGATCGAGTCCACATATTCGTTGCCGCTGAAGTCCACGGTGGCCATGTAATACGGTCCGGGAGTCAGGAAGTAGAAAGTGTCGTGGCTGGTGTTTTCGGTATGCGACACGCTCACCGACAGATCGTGCGCGTCGTCCAGCACGCTGCGCCAGTCGGCCTGGATGAATTGCGAACCCATGAACCAGTTGCGCGCCGGATTGCCGCCCGTATCGCCGGGCTCACCACGTCCGGCGTATACACCCACGCCACCGGCGCGAAACTCCAGGTCGGTGCCGGTACTGATGGCAATCAGGGAAGAGAAGTTGGCGCGTTCGGTGTGGTTCTTGCCGAAGGCACCTTGCAGGCCATCGTCCTGCACCTGGTCGGCGCTGATGCGGTAGGTGCCAATCCCATGGTTCCAGCCGACACGCAATCCCATGTCTGCAATGCTGTTCTCGCCCTGGCTCAGGTTCGCGGCCGCCCCTATGGTCTCGCGCACATCCCGGGAAATGATGTTGACCACGCCCAGAAAGGCCCGTGCACCATAGGTCGCCGAATTGGAACCGCGCAGGACTTCAATGCGCTCGATGTCGTCCAGCGCCAGTGTTTTCCAGCCAATGCCCGCTGAACCTTGCAGCAACCCCGAATACACCGAACGTCCGTCCACCAGCACCTGAATGCGGTTGGCCCAGTCGTCGTTGCGGCCATGGTAGGTGGCCATCGGGGCGTCAGTCTCGTACGAGGTGGTGGTTTGAAAGCCGGGCACCAGGCGCAGCAGGTCGACCACGTCGCGTGCACCGGACATATGGATGAACTGGCGATCCAGAATGGTGACAGCACCTGGCGTGTCTGCCAGGGTCTGCGATAGCCGCGATACCGAGATGATCGTCGGCACGTCCTGCAGGAAGTCGGATTCGGAGACAGTCGCCGCGGGCGCATCATCGCTTGCCGGTTTGCCGACCTGCGCCAATGCCATTTGCGCGCACACGCAGGCCAGACTGAAGAGAAATTTTGGATGAATCAAACAGCGCTCCCCTGTCATGCCGGCCATTGCGCGGCATTCGGATCTTGTTGCGCCTATTAGAACCCAGAGCGCGCCGGACGCGGTGAAGAAGTCGGTGCGGCGCGCCGGATTAGTGGTTTTTCACAAACGCCTGCATGTGAAAGGCCGCGTGCTCTGGCGTGTATCGGGACGCAGTGCCCACGGGGCAGGCGCGTCGTGCCAGGCAGCCCTGCTGCATGCAGTCGCCGTCCAGGTGCGCGTGCAGATGGGTGGCGCAGGCGTCGATGCGGTACTGCGTGCCGGTGAAGGCATCCACCGGACAGGCCTGCAGGCAGGGCTGGCCACTGCACTGCGTGCACAGGCTGGTGTTGTCGCTGGCAGACCGCAGCCGCTGGGCAGCCTCCACTTTCAGCGCCTGAGCGTCGTCACCATCGATCTCCGGCAAAGCCAGCGCGAACCGGTAGGCATGCCACAGGCCGTGCTGGGGATGGATACGCAGCATGAGCGGGCTGCTCTGGGTCGGCTCACTGCGATCGGCCCATTGTTGAAACGGATAGTACGGCGGCCCATCGAACGGGAACATGGCAACCCCGTCCCACTGCGCTGCCAGCGTCCGGCCCAGGTGCGCGCTCCAACGGTCCAGCGGATTGGGCAATCCATCCTGGTAGAACGGCGAGGCCTTGAAATGCGGCCACATGCTGGAACCCACCACTCCCACCATCCAGACCACGGCAGCCGTGCCGCCTTCAGGCAGGGCAGGCAGCTTGTCATCCGCGCCGGGAATCCAGCCGCCACGCAGGCTCAGGCCATGGTGCGCCAGCTCAGTGCTCAGACCGGCTCTGGTAATGGCTGGCATGCAGTCTCCTCATCCAATGCCGTGCGTGGCGCACCACTGGCGGTGGCAGTGACGATGGCTTCAAAAAACATGTTGCCGTCGATGTCGTTGTTGACGCTGTTGTCCACTTGACTGAAGTCCACCTGCACGGTGGCAGCGCCGGCCGCCAGGGCGTTGGCCCGGGCCTGCTCGGCTGCCAGTTCGCGTGCATGGGCCAGCGCCGGCTCCACCTTGGGAAAGTCCTGTGGCCCGCCATGTGTAAACACGCGGAAGGTGCCACGCACCGGTTGGGTGACGGTGATGTGCACCCGCTGCGACACTTCGCCCAGCACCGCACCGACGGCGTTAGCCACTTCGGCAAAGCGCGGCACCTGCAATTCCATGCCCAGACTGCGCGCCACTTCCGGGTAGTAGCTGGAGGCCGGTGCGCCCACGGCAACCAGCGGAATGTCGGGGGCGAAATGCAGGGCAAATACGGATGTCGGCGGCTGAGCCGTTACAGCTGCGCGGTTGCGCCCTTGCAGTGCCATCTCGGTCAGCAATGCGGCCATGTTGCTGGCGCGGTCCTCGTTGAACTGGCCCGCGTCATTCAGGCCGGCCTCTATCAACTTCTGGCAGATCGTGGCAATCACCTTGTCCACCACCTGCCTGGACGGTGCCACGGCGTCGCCCAATGTCCAGGTGCCCAGGCCATACATATAGCGCATCTGCCGTGCCCAGATGCGTGCTGCCAACACGGCTGCCGGCTGGCTCCAGTGGCTGGCCATACCCAGCACATGGGCGGCATCGCTGGGCGTGAAGCCGCTGTAGATGGCCAGGCCCTTGCGCTCCAGCCGCGCCAGGGCGCGTGACAGCGGGCGGTCTTCGATGTTGCTGCGTTCCAGATCCACCGGCCCTCGCGCCAGACGTTCCCAGGCGCGCAGCTCGTCGGCGGGCAGGCGGCTGATCAGGGCCTCATCGCTTTGCAGCCGCAAGGCAAACCGGATCTGGCTGCCATGGGGCGATTCATTCTGCTGGCGCTCCAGCACCGGCAGCACTTCGGGGTGTTCATGGGCCAGCAGACTGATGGGCACCACGCGGCGCGGCCCGATGGCCAGGCCTTTGCCACCCAGAAAGCGCACCTCGCTGTCACCCCCTAAGCCAATGGAATAGACCTTGACCGCTTCCACCATGGGGCGCCAGTCGCCGATCAGCGCGCCGTCCACACTGAGCTCGGGGCGGCCGTCACGCACCACGGCGATGTCGGTGGTGGTGCCGCCCATGTCGGCGACGATGGCATTGCGGCTGCCGCTCAGGGCGCAGGCGCCGATCACGCTGGCTGCCGGGCCGCTGAGCACCGTGCCCACCGGCCGGTCCAGGGCGCTGGCGGCGGTGATCAGGGTGCCGTCGCCTTTGACGATCATCAGTGGCGCATCGATTTGGCGCAGCTGCAGCGTGTGCCGCACCGAATCGATGAGCGCCTTGACGTGCGAAATCATGCGTGCGTTGAGCGCCACCGTCAGGGCGCGGCGCGGCGCGCCCAGGCTGGAGGCCAGCTCGTGGCCGCAGGTGACCGGCTTGTCGCACAGCTGCTTGACCCATTCGCGCAGCTGCAGCTCATGCTGCGGATTGCGCACGGCAAAGCTGGCGGAAATGGCAAACGCACTCACGCGCGGCGCGTGCTGCAGGATGGCTGCCTTGGAGGCAGCCTCGTCCAGTGCGGCAATCGGGTAGCCCCCCGCATCGTGGCCACCGGGCAGGGAAACAATGGCCTCGGCACCCAGCAACTCCACCATGCCGCTGGTCTTGATCTGTGCTGCGTCGTAACCGGCTAGCAGCACACACACCGGCGAGCCCTTGCCCTCGACCACCGAATTGGTGGTCAGCGTGGTGGACAGCGACACCAGCACGATCCGCTTCAAGGCGTCTTGCGGCAACTTGTCCAGCGCACCGCCAATGCCCTGTGCCAGGTCAAAGCGGGTGGTCAGGCTCTTGGCTGCCGCAACCACCTGCTTGGCGTCGTTCAGCAGCACGGCATCGGTAAACGTGCCGCCGGTGTCAATGCCGAGGTAGTAGTGCGCGCTCATCTACCTGTTCAGGAGAAGATGGCGTGAGCGCCGCCGGGCCGCCCCAAGGCGCGAGGGCCCCCATGGGGGAGCGTGGGGGCCATATTCTTCAGCTTCCAGCTTCACAGAGCCACTTGAAGAGGTAGTCAGCGAAGCTGCGGCGCACCGTCAGCTCATAGCTCTGTTCGGCCTTGACGCACAGGATGACCACGTTGGCCTTGGCAATGTGCGATTGCGCCAGCGAGCCATCGGGGAAGGAGCGGGCATGCAGATCCAGGGGGCAGCCGCGTGACAGCAAGTCAGCTGCCGCAGGGCCTTGCACCGAAAAGGTCGTGTTGCCACTGCCGACCTGCACGATGGAGAAATGCACGCCAGGCACGGCCGCCCGAATCGCAGCTTCTATTGGCGCGCCCTGTCCATTGGGAACCTTGAGCAGCCATTCATCCGGTCCCAGCCACAGCAGTTGGCGGTCGCCCAGCACGCTGGCGGTGTTGGGCTGGATGGGCAGTGCCAGGCCGGTGGCTTGTTCCACTGCCTGGACAAAGGCTGCATTGGCACTGTTGCCGCGCAGGTTGACGATGTCCAGCAGGGCAATTTCGTCCAGCAGGCAGCTGCGGTTGTCCACGTGCAGCTCGCGTTTGCCCAGGCGGGTGATACCCACCAGGGGGCTTTCCAGAACGACATTAGTCATGGTGATGCTTTCCTTCGGGGTCATAGAACACCGGGCTGCTGATGGTGGCGGCAACGTGGCGGCCATCAGCGAGTGCGGCGTAAATCTTCTGGCCCATTTTTTGTTGGCCGTCGCGTACCACCGCCATGGCAATGGAGCGCTTGAGGGTGGGGCTGTAGTAGCTGGAGGTCACATGGCCGATCATGGGCACCGGGTTGGCCACCGTGGGCGTGCCGATCTGCGCCAGCGCCGTGAGCTGTGCGCCTTCGGGCAGCACGGTCTGGCTGTCTTCGGTGAGCAGGCCTACGAGCTGCTTGCGGTTGGCACCAGCCGTGTGGCTGCGCGACAGCGAGCGGCGACCCAGGAAGTCCTTGGTCTTGGAAACCATGCCGCCCATGCCCAGATCGTGCGGCGTCATGGATCCGTCGGTGTCCTGGCCGACAATGATGTAGCCCTTCTCACCGCGCAGCACGTGCATGGCTTCGGTGCCGTAGGGCGTGATGTTGAAGTCCGCACCTGCAGCCATCAGTGCCTTCCACACATGGGCACCGGCGTTGCTGGGCACGTTGATTTCAAAGCTCAGTTCGCCCGAGAAGCTGATGCGCATGATGCGCGCAGCCACGCCGGCCACGGTGCCTTCGCGAAAGCTCATGAAGGGGAAGGCTGCCGCCGACAGGTCCACGTCCTTGCAGACCTTCTCGACCACGGCGCGGCTCTTGGGGCCGACCACGGCAAAGGTGCTCCACTGGTCGGTCACCGTGGTCATGTAGACCTGCATGTCGGGCCATTCGGTCTGCACCCAGCGCTCCATCCAGGTCAGCACGCGTGCGGCGCCGCCGGTGGTGGTGGTCATGAGGAATCGGTCTTCGGCCAGACGCACGGTCACGCCGTCGTCGAACACCATGCCGTTCTCGTCGAGCATCAGGCCGTAGCGGGCCTTGCCCACTTCCAGCTTGAGCCAGGGGTTGGTGTAGAGCCAGTTCAGCAGCTTGGCCGCGTCCGGGCCCTGGATGTCGATCTTGCCCAGGGTGGATGCGTCCATGATGCCGACGTTGTTGCGCACGGCCAGCACTTCGCGGTTGACCGCGGTGTGCATGTCTTCGCCCGGCTTGGGGAAGTACCAGGGGCGCTTCCATTGGCCCACGTCCTCGAACAGGCAGCCGGCGGCCACATGGTGGGCATGCGGGCTGGTCTTGCGCACGGGGTCGAACAGCTCACCGCGCTCCAGGCCGGCAAACAGGCCGAAGCTGATGGGCACGTAGTTGGGGCGGAAGGTGGTGGTACCCACTTGCGGAATGGTCTTGCCCATGGCGCGTGCGGCCAGGGCCATGCCGTTGATGTTGCCCAGCTTGCCCTGGTCGGTGCCGAAGCCCAGTGCGGTGTAGCGCTTGATGTGCTCGATGGACTCAAAGCCTTCGCGGATGGCCAGCTCGATGTCGGCGGCACCCACGTCGTTCTGCCAGTCCACAAAGGCCTTGGCGCGGCGCGAGACCTTCTCACCGGTTTCGGCAATCCAGAAGGGCGCAATGGCTTCGTTGCTGGGCTCCACCACCGTGTACTGGGTTTCGCTGGCGGCAAAGCCCGCATGGGATGCAGCAGCAGCGCCCGCCTGGCTGGCTTCTGCCAGCGTGGCGGCCAGCGTGCCGGTGGCGTTGCAGGCTCCCACGCTGAACTGGCCGGGCATGGCCGCGCCGGGCTTGAAGCATTCCAGTTGGTCACTCCACAGCGCCTTGCCACCGCTGTGCGAATACAAGTGGATGGCCGGGTTCCAGCCGCCGGACATGCCCACGGCGTCCACATTGAAGCTGCGGCTTTCGCCATTGGCCTTGTCGCCGATCTGCTGGCGCACCTGGACGGAGGTGACGACTGCGCCACCATCGGCCTGCACCGGCACGTAGCCGCGCAGCACGGTGATGCCTGCATCGTGTGCCTTTTGTGCCAGGCCACCGGCCACCGAGTGACCGGCGCGCACGTCGATCACGGTGACTTCTGCGCCCGCGGCCTTGAGCGTGAGGGCATCGCTGTAGGCCGTGTCGTTGTTGGTCAGCAGGGCAATGCGTTTGCCCACCAGCACGCCGTAGAGCTGGGCATAGTCGGCCATGGCGCTGGCGAGCATGATGCCGGGCAGGTCGTTGTTGCCAAACACCATGGGGCGCTCATGTGCACCCGTGGCCAGTACCACCTGCTTGGCACGTACGCGCCACAGACGTTCACGGAAACCCTTGCGGGCCGCCAAGGGGCGGTGGTCCGTCAGGCTTTCGCGGATGGTCAGGAAGTTGTGGTCGTGGTAGCCGAACACCACGCCGCGCCTGATGATCTTCACCTCGGGCAGGGTGGCGAGTTCGGCCTCGGCCTTCTTCACCCATTCGGTGGCGGGCAAGCCGTCAATCGTGCCTTGCAGGCGGTGGGCGCTGCCCCCCAGTTCGGATTGCAATTCGGCGAGGATCACGCGCGCCCCGCTGCGGCCCGCTGCCAGAGCTGCTGCCAGACCGGCCACGCCGCCGCCCGCGACCAGCACATCGCAATGCGTGTTCTGGTGGATGTAGCGGTCGGTGTCTTCCACCTCGGGCGACGCACCCAGGCCACCAGCCTTGCGGATGAAGCGTTCGTAGAACAGCCAGGCCTTGGCTGGCCACATGAAAGTCTTGTAATAAAAGCCTGCGGGGAACAGGAACGAGAAGTTGCGGTTGATGCTCAAAGCGCGGCTCAGTGCATTCGGCCAGGGGTTGACCGCAGTGGCTTGCAGGCTGTCGTAGAGCTCGACCTCGGGCATCTTGGCATTGGGGATGGTGTTCTTGCCACTCTCCAGTTGCACCAATGCGGAAGGTTCCTCGATGCCGCTGGTGACGATGCCGCGCGGGCGATGGTACTTCCAGGAGTGCGACAGCACGCTCTCGCCGGCAGCCAGCAGGGCCGATGCCAGGGTGTCGCCCTGAAAACCGGTGTAGCTGCGGCCATTGAACTGGAAGCTGAGCTTCTTGGTGCGGTCTACGCGCGAACCCAGGGAGTTGATGCGGCTAGCGGTCACGATTGACCTCCTGCGCCGTTACCGGATGCATCGGGGTTTTCGCCCACTTTGTAGAACTTGGTGAACTGGTAGGTCACGGTATGGCGCTCGGCATTGAACCAACGGCGGCAACCGGCGACGTGGTTCCATTGCTCGCGGTGCAAGCCCTTGATGTTCTTGCGCATGAACAGGTAGTCACCCCACTGTTCGTCGGTGAGGGAGTCGGTATCCAGCGGGCGCGCAATGTGCGCTTCGCCACCGCAACTGAATTCGCTTTCGGCGCGTGGGCCGCAATAGGGGCAGGTAATTTGAAGCATGGTTATTTCAGTGGGCAACAGCGGCTGCGCCGTGTTCGTCGATCAAGTGGCCGGTGTTGAAGCGGTTCAGGGAGAACGCCGCGTTCAACGGGTGCGGGTTGTCCTGTGCAATGGTGTGGGCCATGACCCAGCCCGAGCCGGGTGTGGCCTTGAAGCCGCCCGTGCCCCAACCGCAGTTGAAGTACAGACCCTTGATGTGCGTCTTGCTGATGATGGGACAGGCGTCGGGTGCCACGTCAACGATGCCGCCCCACTGGCGGTTCATGCGCACGCGGCGGAAGATGGGGAACATCTCGCAGATGGCCTGCAGCGTGTGTTCAATGACCGGGAAGCTGCCGCGCTGGCCGTAGCCCACGTAGGAGTCGATGCCGGCACCGATCACCAGGTCGCCCTTGTCGCTCTGGCTCACGTAGGCGTGGATGGCGTTGCTCATCACCACGGTGTGGATGATGGGCTTCATGGGTTCGGACACCAGTGCCTGCAGCGGGTGGCTTTCCAGCGGCAGGCGGATGCCGGCCATGGCGGCCAGCACGCTACTGTGGCCGGCGGCGACCACGCCGATCTTCTTGCTCTGGATGGTGCCGCGCGTGGTCTCAATGCCGGTGATCTGGTCGCCTTCACGCTGGAAGCCCACCACTTCGCAGTTCTGGATGATGTCCACGCCCAGACGGTCGGCCGCACGGGCAAAGCCCCAGGCGATGGCGTCGTGGCGGGCCACGCCGCCGCGCGGCTGGAACGACGCGCCCATCACCGGATAACGCAGCGAGGTCTGGTTCATGATGGGCACGATTTCCTGCACTTGCGCAGGCGTGAGCACCAGGCCGTCCACGCCATTGAGGCGGTTGGCATTGACGCGGCGTTCGATGTCGCGCATGTCCTGCAGCGAGTGGCCCACGTTCATGACGCCGCGCTGGCTGAACATGGTGTTGTAGTTCAGGTCCTGTGACAGGCCCTCCCACAGTTCCATGGCTTTTTCGTACAGGTGGGTGGCTTCGTCCCACAGGTAGTTGGAACGCACGATGGTGGTGTTGCGTGCGGTGTTGCCGCCCCCCAGCCAGCCGCGTTCGATCACGGCGATGTTGCGCATGCCGTGCACCTTGGCCAGGTAATAGGCAGTTGCCAGACCATGGCCACCACCGCCTACGATGATGGCGTCGTAACTGCGCTTGGGTGCGGGGCTGCGCCACTGCTTTTGCCAGTCCTCGTGGTAGGACATGGCATTGCGTGCCAGGGAAAAGATGGAGAAGTTGCTCACAGTATGTTTTCTTTCAGCATTCGATCACGTTGACGGCCAGGCCCCCTCGGCTCGTCTCTTTGTATTTTGTCATCATGTCCCGACCGGTATCGCGCATGGTCTTGATGACTTGATCCAGCGATACAAAATGCGTGCCATCTCCACGCAGCGCCATGCGCGCGGCATTGAGTGCCTTGATGGAACCCATGGCGTTGCGCTCGATGCAGGGAATCTGCACACGTCCGCCCACCGGGTCACAGGTCAGACCCAGGTTGTGCTCCATGCCAATCTCTGCGGCATTTTCCACCTGCTTGGGGCTTCCGCCCATGACGGCGGTCAAACCGGCTGCAGCCATGGAGCAGGCCACGCCGACTTCACCCTGGCAACCGACTTCGGCACCGCTGATGGAGGCGTTCTCCTTGTAGAGCTGCCCGACGGCACCGGCCGTGAGCAGGAAATCGCGTATGCCCTTCTGGTTGGCACCCGGAATGAAGCGATAGTAGTAGTGCATCACCGCAGGGATGATGCCTGCGGCACCATTGGTGGGCGCCGTGACGACGCGGCCGCCGGCTGCGTTTTCCTCGTTCACCGCCATGGCATAGACGTTGACGAAGTCCAGGATGGTGAGCTGATCGCGCAGGGCCTCTTCGGGATGTGCGCTCAAGGAGCGGTGCACTTCCGGCGCGCGGCGCTTGACCAGCAGGTTGCCGGGCAGATGGCCCTCGGTGCGGATGCCGCGGTCCACGCATGCTTTCATGGCGTCCCAGATGCGGTCCAGCCCGATGTCGACCTCTGCATCGCTGCGCCAGGACTGCTCGTTCACCCGCATGATCTGGGCAATGCTCAGGCCGGTGCCGGCGGCAATGCCGAGAAGGTCTGCGCCGCTGCTGAAGGGGTACTTCACCTTGGTCGGGTCGGAGACGATGACCGGATCGTTCATCGGCGAGTCGGCCTCTTCCTGCGAGACCACAAAGCCGCCGCCCACCGAGAAGTAACGGCGCTCGGTCACGATGTTGCCTTCGGCATCGAAGGCTACGAACTTCACGCCGTTGGAGTGGTAGGGCAGTGCCTCGCGGCGCAGAAAGGTGAGGTCGCTCTTTTCGGTAAACACCAGCGGGTGGGTGCCACCCAGCAGCAGCTTGCCTTCCTTGCGCATGTGGCGCAGGCGCGGCTCGATGGTGTCCGGGTCGATGGTGTCGGGCATCAGGCCTTCCAGGCCCAGCATCACTGCCTTATCAGTGCCGTGGCCCTTGCCGGTGGCACCCAGCGAGCCGTACATGCGTACTTCCACGCGGGCAATGCGGTCGATCAGGCCCTCGGCACGCAGGCGCGTGGCGAACATGGCGGCCGCCTTCATGGGGCCCACGGTGTGGGAGGAGGATGGCCCTATGCCAATCTTGAACAGGTCAAAAACACTGAGTGCCATGGTGTGCGGTGCTCGGTTGGGGCGGGTGCGGTCAGGCCGGAGCGGGGAAGCGGCGGCACAGCGCGGTGATGCGCGCGGCAACGTCCTTTTCGACCGCGGCCAGGTCACCCTTGGCGGCCATGCAGTCCAGCACATCGCACATGGCCGTGGCCACCTGCGTGCACTCGTCTACGCCGAAGCCGCGGGTGGTGATGGCGGGTGTGCCGACGCGGATGCCGCTGGTGACGAACGGGCTTTGCGGGTCGTTGGGTACCGAGTTCTTGTTGACCGTGATGTGGGCACGGCCCAGTGCGGCGTCGGCGTCCTTGCCGGTCAGACCCTTGGGGATCAGGCTCACCAGCATCAGGTGGTTGTCGGTGCCGCCGGACACTACGTCGTAGCCGCGTGCCACAAAGATGGCGGCCATGGCCCGGGCGTTGGCTACGACCTGGGTCTGGTAGGACTTGAATTCGGGCTGCAGCGCTTCGAGGAAGGCCACGGCCTTGGCTGCAATCACGTGCATCAGCGGGCCGCCTTGTGTGCCGGGGAAGACCATGGAGTTGAGCTTCTTCTCGATGTCGGCATTGGCGCGGCACAGAATCAGCCCGCCACGCGGACCGCGCAGCGTCTTGTGGGTGGTGGTGGTGACCACATCGGCGTAGGGCACCGGGTTGGGATAGAGGCCTGCGGCCACCAGGCCCGCCACGTGGGCCATGTCCACGAACAGGTAGGCACCGACCTTGTCGGCAATGGCGCGAAAGCGTGGGAAGTCCAGATAGCGGCTGTAGGCCGAGAAGCCGGCAATGATCATCTTGGGCTTGCAGGCAATGGCCTGGGCTTCCAGCGCGTCGTAGTCGATCAGGCCGGTGCTGGTGTCGATGCCGTACTGCTCGGCGTTGTAGAACTTGCCGGAGAAGCTGACCTTGGCGCCGTGCGTCAGGTGGCCGCCGTGGGCCAGGCTCATGCCCAGAATGGTGTCGCCCGGTTGCAGCAACGCCATGTAGACCGCTGCATTGGCACTGGAGCCCGAGTGCGGTTGCACATTGGCCCAGTCGGCGCCGAAGAGCTTCTTGGCGCGGTCAATGGCCAACTGCTCGGCCACATCCACGAATTCGCATCCACCGTAGTAGCGCTTGCCGGGATAGCCTTCGGCGTATTTGTTGGTGAGCACGCTGCCCTGGGCTTCGAGCACGCGCGGGCTGGTGTAGTTCTCGGAAGCGATGAGTTCCAGGTGGTCCTGCTGACGCGCGGCTTCGGCAGCGATGGCGGCGCCCAGCTCGGGGTCGAATTCATTCAGGGTAGCGTTCAATGCCATTGCAGTCCTTCTAGATGGGTAGATACGGGGATGCAATCGATTGTCGAGACTGGCCCTGCGGGCGGTGTCGGTATTACGACACGGGAGAATGTGCGGGCGACACGCTGCAAAAGGGATAACCGCAAGATGTTTACGGGAACAGCGGGCCGTCTCAAAATGGCACACATTTTCATTCCCAGCAAGTGAGCGAATCATGAAAAAGTGGCTGAAGGGCAACCGTGGATTCATTGCCTTCCTTCTGTGTTTCGGTTTCTTCCGTCTGGCCATTGCCGACTGGAATCCGGTGCCCTCCGGCTCCATGCGGCCCACACTGCAAGAAGGCGATGTGGTGCTGGTCAACCGGCTGGCCTATGACTTCAAGCTGCCGCTGACCGACACGGTGCTGTTCGCGCTGGGCACGCCGCAGCGCGGCGATGTGGTCACCTTCAACTCGCCCAAGGATGGCGTGCGGCTGATCAAGCGCCTGGTGGCACTGCCCGGCGACACCGTGGAAATGCGCAATGAGGTGCTGTACATCAACGGCCAGCCCAGTGCCTACGATGGCCTGGAGTTGCTGCAGGACCGGGTGGACCGGGAACACACCATGGCCGCCTTGAGAGCCGTTGAACATACGCAGGAAGGTGCCCATGCGGTGCAGTTTCTGCCGCAGGTATCGGCGCGGCGCAACTTCGGCCCGGTGACCGTGCCCGAGGGCAACTACTTCTTTCTGGGTGACAACCGCGACAACAGCGCCGACTCGCGCTACATCGGCTTTGTGCCCCGCAATCTGCTGATCGGCCGCGCCCACCACATCGTGGTCTCGGCCGACATGCTGGGCAATTGGCTGCCGCGCATTGAGCGCTTCGGCCAACGTCTCTAAGCCAGGCTCTCGGTTAGTTGCGCCTCGGCGCCGGCCAGGCTGCGTTTGGCGGCCTGCACCGTGTTGTGGACCAGCATGGTGATGGTCATGGGCCCCACGCCACCCGGCACCGGCGAGATGTAGGAAGCCTTCTGGCGCACGCCCTCAAAGTCCACATCGCCCACCAGCTTGCCGTTGGGCAGGCGGTTGATGCCCACGTCGATCACCACCGCGCCGGTACGCACCATCTGCGGCAGGATCAGGTTAGGCACACCGGCAGCCACCACCAGGATGTCGGCCAGGATGGTGAACTGCGCCAGGTCACGCGTCTTGGCATGGCAGATGGCCACGGTGGCATCGCGCTGCATCAGCATCATGGCCATGGGCTTGCCCACGATGTTGCTGGCGCCCACCACCACCACGTTCTGCCCGGCCACGGGGATGTTCTCGTACTCCAGCATTTTGGACACACCGTAGGGTGTGCACGGCGGAAACACTGTCTCGCCCTGGGCCAGTGCACCCACGTTGTAGAGGTGAAAACCGTCCACGTCCTTGTCCACCGAGATGCAGGCCAGCACGCGCTTGGCGTCGTAGTGGGCGGGCAGGGGGAGTTGCACCAGGATGCCGTGTACAGCAGGGTCTGCGTTGAGCGCCTGGATCTTGGCCTCCACCACGGTGTCGGGGGTATCGGCCTCAAAGGCATAGACGGTAGAGGCCAGTCCCACTTCGGTACAGGCCTTGACCTTGTTGGCGACATAGACCTTGGAGGCCGGGTTGTCCCCCACGATGATGACAGCCAGCCCGGGTGTGACGCCCTGGGCCTTGAGCGCCTGCGTCTGCTCCTTGCACTCCTGGCGCACATGCCGGGCTACGGCGTTGCCGTCGATGATTTTGGCGACCATATTCCACTCTCGCGATGGGGTTAAAGACGGTGTGAATGCTAGGGCCGCACGTGGGCGCAAGAGGTGCATGAGGCGACTTGGGGCGGCGCGAAAGCGACAAACTCCGGAGTGCGCAAAGGCGGCGGCGTTTACATGCAAATGCGTGTCGCAAACAGGTCAAGCCTATGGGCGAGGGCTGCAATACTATGACTATTCATATTGCAGCGCATGAATATTACTCATGCGGGCACGCATCAGGCACTGGAGAGACCGCATGACCGACACCGTTGAACAAACAGAAACCGAAGCCCCCCGCGGACGCCGTGCCGGTGGTGGCCGTGAGGCCAAGCGCGCAGCGCGCTCGGCCCGTAGCACCCAATCGGTTCCCTACATCACCCGCAAGATCCCGTACTTTGAAGTGCTCGATGAAGAAGGCCTGGCCATTATCGAGCGCAATGCCGACACGATATTGGAAGAAACCGGCATCGACTTTCGTGATGACGCCGAAGCGCTGGAACTGTTCCGCAACGCCGGCTGTGACGTCAAGGGCGAACGCGTGCGTTTTCCCCGTGGCCTGGCCCGCAAGATCGTGCAGGACAACGCCCCGCGCGAGTTCACCCAGCATGCCCGCAACGCCGCCCGCAGCGTGGTGATCGGTGGCAAGAACACCGTGTTTGCGCCGGCCTACGGCTCACCCTTTGTGCGTGACCTCGAAGGTGGCCGCCGCTACGCCACCATCCAGGACTTCCAGAACTTCGTGAAGCTGGCCTACATGGCCAACCCCATCCACCACTCGGGTGGAACGATTTGCGAGCCGGTTGATCTGCCGGTGAACAAGCGCCACTTCGACATGGTCTATTCCCATATGAAGTTCAGCGACAAGCCCTTCATGGGCTCGGTCACGCATCCCGAGCGTGCGCAGGACACAGTGGAGATGACCAAGCTGCTGTTCGGCGACAACTGGATTGACCCGCTGACCGGCAAGCCCCGCACGGCGATCATCAACCTGATCAACGCCAACTCGCCTATGACCTTTGACGAGACCATGCTGGGTGCGGCCAAGGTCTATGCGCGCAACAACCAGGCCACCATCATCACGCCCTTCATCCTGGCTGGCGCCATGTCGCCGGTGACGGTTGCGGGTACGGCCGCGCAGACACTCGCCGAAGCACTGGCCGGCATGGCCTTTGTGCAGTTGTGCAGCCCCGGTGCGCCGGTGGTGCTGGGCAGCTTTGCCTCCTCCATCTCCATGCAGTCGGGCGCTCCCACCTTTGGTACGCCGGAGCCCGCGCTGGTGCTGTACGTGATGGCAGCGCTGGCACGTCGCCTGGGCGTTCCGTTCCGCTCCGGTGGTGGCCTGTGTGGCTCCAAGATTTCCGATGCGCAAGCGGCTTCCGAATCGGCCAACACCTTGTTGCCCACCTGCCTGGGTGGCGTGAACTTTGTGCTGCACACCGCAGGCTGGCTCGAAGGCGGTCTGTCCATGGGGTATGAGAAGTTCATCATGGATGTGGATCAGGCCGGCATGATGCACACGCTTCTGGCGGGTGTGGACCTGTCGGAAAACGGCCAGGCCATGGATGCCATCCGTGAAGTCGGTCCGGGCAAGCACTTCCTGGGCTGTGCGCATACGCAAGCCAACTTCGAGAGCGCCTTCTACCGCTCGCCCATTACCGACAACAACAGCTTCGAGCAATGGGAAGCCGAAGGCTCACGTGACCTCACGGCCCGTGCCAACACCCTGTGGAAGAAGCAGCTGGCTGAATACGAAGCACCGGCTCTGGACGTGGCCACCGACGAAGCCATTCTGGACTACGTAAACCGCCGCAAAGGTTCTTTCGCCGATTCCAACGTCTGATCCCGGTTTAACATCGCAAGGCGCGTTGCTATTTGGCAGCGCGCCTTTTTTTATTGGGGCGCTATGGGCATCAACAAACTCCTGCTTCCTCTGGCTTCGTTGCTGAGCGGGCTGGCCATGCTGGTGGTAGGAACGGGGTTGCTATTTGCAGCCATCGGCGTGCAGGCGGGCTCTGCGCATTTCTCGAGCTTGGTGACCGGGTTGGTGATGTCGGCCTATTTTGCGGGCTTTGTCTACGGCACCTATGCCTGCCCGGCCATCATCCGCAGCGTAGGCCACATCCGCGCCTTTGCCGCCATGGCTTCCATCGCGTCGGCCATCCCCATGTTCCATGCGCTGTGGACCAATGCGCTGGCCTGGGGCATCCTGCGCTTCGTCACCGGCGTGTGCCTGGTCGGCCTGTACATCGTGGTGGAGAGCTGGCTCAATGTGGTGGCCACCACCGCGCAGCGTGGCAAGGTGTTTGCAGCCTACATGGCGGTCAGCGGCATCTCCATGGCGCTGGGGCAATGGCTGATATTGGTGGGGGACCGGTTTGGATTTGTGCCGTTCGCGCTGGTGTCGATCCTGTTTTCCTTTGCGCTGATCCCCATCACGCTGACACCGGTGACCGAACCCGAAACCATGGAAGCGCCGCGCTTTGTGCTCAAGGACCTGATCTATATCTCGCCCATTGGTGTGATCGGAACCATCGCATCAGGGCTGCTGGGCGGTGCCTTCTACAGCCTGGGCCATGTGTTCGGCCAGGGTGTGGGTTACAGCGAGCGCGGCATTGCCACCTTCATGGCGGCCACCATTCTGGGCGGCGCTGCCGGTCAGTGGCCCATC
This sequence comes from Rhodoferax sp. GW822-FHT02A01, assembly GCF_038784515.1. Classification (NCBI taxonomy): domain Bacteria; kingdom Pseudomonadati; phylum Pseudomonadota; class Betaproteobacteria; order Burkholderiales; family Comamonadaceae; genus Rhodoferax; species Rhodoferax sp. GW822-FHT02A01. The sequence goes on along the minus strand of NZ_CP152376.1, from coordinate 1,207,555 downwards.
GGGCAACTCTCGGACCGGTACGACCGACGCTGGGTGCTGTTCTGGGTCTGCATGGCCAGTGCCGCAGTGTCCGGCGTGGGGTTCTATCTGGCACGCGAATACGAGGCCTCGCTGATCGCGCTGGGCATTGTGTATGGCGGCCTGTCCATGTCCATCTACGGCCTGAGCGTGGCCCACGTGAACGACCTGATCGACCCTAGCCGCGTGCTGGAAGTTACCAGTGGCCTGTTGCTGCTGTACGGCATCGGTTCCACCGTGGGGCCTACGCTGGCCGGGGGCGTGATGGATCTGCTGGGGCCGGAGGCGCTGATGCTGTACTTTGCCATTGTGCTGGGCCTGGTGTGCGTGAGCATCTGGGTGTTCGCGCCGCAGCGTTTCATCCACGCGTCAACGACCAGCCACAAGACCGACTACGTGGTCATGGGTGGCGGCTCGCAAGCCGTGCTGCAGATGGACCCGCGCCGCCCGGACTTTGAGCACAGCCGCCCTATGGCACCGTTTGTGGAGCCTGAGCAATAGGCGTTTGAGAGTGCTGCTCTTCAGGCACGGTCAGCAGTTTGTTCTTGAAGTCGGCAAACCCGCTGTACCCGATTCTTCTGCAAAACCGAAGAACGGTCGGCGGACTGACATGGGCCATGCGCGAAACTTCCTTCACTGTCATGTGGGCCAGATCGCTCGCGTTTTGTAGGTAAATTCGGGCGACCTTGGCTTCACACGTCGAGAGCGAATGCCAAACCCTATCCAGGTGATGTATCACATCGCGCTGTGCATCTGTTGCGGTTTGCGACTTCATGAGGTATCCAAAACTACAAAATGGTCCTGAGCAGCTTAGCCATTTCGGAGGGATTGCGTGTGACCTTGAAGCCACACTCTTCCATCACGGCCAGCTTGGCATCGGCCGTATCGGCACCACCGGAGATCAGGGCACCTGCGTGTCCCATGCGCTTGCCCGCAGGGGCAGTCACACCGGCGATGAAGCCAACAATAGGCTTCTTCATGTTGGCCTTGCACCAGCGTGCAGCCTCGGCTTCATCGGGCCCGCCGATTTCACCGATCATGATGACGGCATCGGTATCGGGATCTTCGTTGAAGGCGCGCATCACGTCGATGTGCTTCAAACCGTTGATGGGGTCACCACCAATACCAACTGCAGAAGACTGGCCCAGACCGATTTCGGTCAACTGCGCCACGGCTTCGTACGTCAGCGTGCCGGAGCGGCTGACCACACCAATGCGGCCCTTGCGGTGGATGTGTCCGGGCATGATGCCGATCTTGATTTCCTCAGGGGTAATCAGGCCGGGGCAGTTCGGGCCCAGCAGCAAAGTCTCCTTGCCACCCGCAGCCACTTTGGCCTTCATACGGTTGCGCACTTCGAGCATGTCCTTGACCGGAATGCCTTCGGTAATGCAGATCGCCAGATCCAGATCGGCTTCCACGGCTTCCCAGATGGCAGCAGCAGCGCCTGCGGGCGGCACGTAGATCACCGACACGGTAGCGCCGGTTTCCGATGCGGCTTCCTTGACGGAGGCGTAGATTGGGATGTTGAAGATGGACTCGCCCGCCTTCTTGGGGTTCACGCCGGCCACAAAGCAGTTCTTGCCGTTGGCGTATTCCTGGCACTTTTCCGTGTGGAACTGACCGGTCTTGCCGGTAATGCCCTGGGTGATGACCTTGGTGTCTTTATTGATGAAGATGCTCATGATGAATCCTTGTCAAAACGCGATGGATGTGCATACGCCCAGCCCAGTGGCCACCACAGAACCGGCTTTGCCGGGCTGTAGGTGGCGCCCCCTGCAGGGGGAGGCGCCGCAGGCGCTTCGGGGGGGTGTCACGCCACCGCTGCCACAATTTTTTGGGCCGCTTCGGCCATGGTGTCGGCGCTGATGATGGGCAGGCCCGATTCGGCCAGCATCTTCTTGCCGAGTTCTTCGTTGGTGCCCTTCATGCGCACCACCAGTGGCACCGACAGGTTCACCGCCTTGCAGGCCGTGATCACGCCGGTGGCGATGGTGTCGCACTTCATGATGCCGCCGAAGATGTTGACCAGAATGGCCTTGACCTTGGGGTTCTTCAGCATGATCTTGAAGGCTTCGGTCACCTTCTCGGGGGTAGCACCACCACCCACGTCCAGGAAGTTGGCGGGTTCTGCGCCAAACAGCTTGATGGTGTCCATGGTCGCCATGGCAAGGCCAGCGCCGTTGACCAGGCAGCCGATGTTGCCGTCCAGGCTGATGTAGGCCAAATCGAACTTGGAGGCTTCGACTTCGGCAGGATCTTCTTCGTCCAGATCGCGGTAGGCCACGATTTCGGGGTGACGGTACAGGGCGTTGGCGTCAAAGTTGAACTTGGCGTCCAGGGCAACGACATTGCCTTTGCTGTCGCGGTTCAGGGGGTTGATTTCCACCAGCGACGCGTCAGTGTCCATGTAGCACTTGTAGAGCTTCTGGAAGATGTCCACGGCTTGGGCGGTGGAGTCTGCCGGCATGCCAATGCCGTCGGCAATCTTCTTGGCCTGCTCGGCACCTAGGCCGGTCAGCGGGTCAATGAACTCGGTGATGATCTTCTCGGGGGTGGAGTGCGCCACTTCCTCGATGTCCATACCGCCTTCGCTGGAGGCAATGAAAGCCACTTTCTGCGAGGCGCGGTCGGTCACGACCGAGACGTAGTATTCCTTCTGGATATCGGCGCCGTCTTCGATGTAGAGGCGGCGTACCTTCTGGCCTTCGGGGCCAGTCTGGTGGGTCTTGAGCTGCATGCCCAGGATCTCGCCAGCCAGGCGCTTGACGTCTTCAATGGTCTTGGCAACCTTGACGCCACCGCCCTTGCCGCGGCCACCCGCGTGGATCTGGGCCTTCACCACCCACACCGGGCCACCGAGCTTTTGCGCAGCTTCTACTGCTTCCTGTACGGTAAATGCGGGGATACCGCGCGGCACCGGCACACCAAATTGGCGCAAGATTTCCTTGCCTTGGTACTCATGAATCTTCATAACATCTCTCTAGAGGGTTTGCATAAAGGGAAACGAAAGAGCCAAACGATGGGAGGGGACGGCTCTTCAGGCATGGGTATGGCTGTCTCGACAATCTCGCAGCTTGACGGCCTCAAGCCGCAACGCGTACGGGTGAGGCAGCCAGCTCGGGTTGCAATTGCAGACGCTCGGCGCCACTAAAGCACAGGAAGCGCCGGTTGGTGGCCCGACCAATGGCGCACAGGCCCAGCTTCTGCGCCACGGCATGCCCCATTTGCGTCATGCCGCTGCGCGACACCACGATGGCAATGCCCATCTGCGCCGCCTTGATGACCATCTCGCTGGTCAGCCGCCCCGTGGTGTACAGCACCTTGCCCGCGCTGTGCTGGTCGTTGAGTGCCATCCAGCCGGCAATGGTGTCGATGGCGTTGTGGCGCCCCACGTCTTCCACAAACAGCAGCATCTCTTCACCACGGAACAGCGCACAGCCATGCACCGAACCCGCGCTCTTGTACACGCTTTGCTGCAGGCGAATCGCATTGACGATGGAATACAGCTCGCTCTGGGTGATGCGGGTGTCGGGCAGCGCCAGCTGGTCTACGCCGTCCATCATGTCTCCGAACACACTACCTTGGCCGCAACCCGTGGTGACCACGCGGCGTGCGGTCTTTTGCGCCAGGTCCACGATGCCGCCGCGCGTTTTGACGGCTGCAGCACCCACTTCCCAATCGACGGTCACCGAGGCGATGTCTTCAACGCCGGCCACCAGACGCTGGTTGAGCAGATAGCCGGTCACCAGCCACTCGGGCCGCGCACCCAGGGTCATGAGGGTGATGAGCTCGCGCTTGTCCACATACACCGTGAGCGCGCGCTCACTGGGTATGGAGAGCAGGTAGCGCTCGCCCAGCTCATTGACCACTTCCACTTCGTGGGTCAGGGCTGCGCTTACCTGCGTGAGTGTGGGCTTGGCGTGCTGCATATCCAACCGTTGTAGTCGCTGGCGGCTCAGGCAGCCAGCTTGGCCGTGCCATAACCCGGCACTGCCTGTGGTTTTCCACCGCGGCGAATGGCCACTGCGCAGTACTTGAATTCCGGAATCTTGCCAAACGGATCCAGTGCTGCATTGGTCATCAGGTTGGCTGCTGCCTCGTAGTAGGCAAACGGGATGAAGACCGCACCACGCGGCGTGCCGTCATCGCGGCGCACATGGATGGCCACCTCGCCACGGCGCGACTGCACCGTCACCACGTCCCCGGCCTCCAGCCCGAGCAGACTCAGGTCTTCACCGCACATCGAGGCCGTGGCCATGGGTTCAATGGCATCGAGCACCACGGCGCGACGGGTCATGCTGCCGGTGTGCCAGTGCTCCAGCTGGCGCCCGGTGATCAGCACAAACGGAAACTCCGCATCGGGCCGCTCATTGGCCGGAATGATGTCGGCTGGCACCAGGTTCACACGGCCATCGGTGGTGGCGAACCGGTCGATGAACACCGTGGGCGCGCCCGGGTCTTCGGCACTCAGGCAGGGATAGGTGACGCTGGACTCGCGCTGCAGCCGCTCCCAGGTGATGCCGGAGATGGCCGTGGACATGGCCTGGCGCATTTCTTCGTAGACAGCGGCCACACCGTCCATATCCCCCTGGTAATTCCAGTTCAAGCCCATACGCTTGGCGATCTGCTGGATGATCCACAGGTCGGGCATGGCCTGACCCGGTGGGTCGATGGCCTTCTTGCCCAGCTGCACCATGCGGTCGGTGTTGCTGACGGTGCCGTTCTTTTCTGGCCAGGCGGTGGCGGGCAACACGACATCGGCCAGCCAGGCGGTCTCCGTCATGAAGATGTCCTGCACCACCATGTGCTCAAGTGAAGCCAGGGCATGGCGGGCATGGTTGAGGTCGGGGTCGCTCATGGCCGGGTTCTCGCCCATGATGTACATGCCGCGCACCTTGTGCGGGTCGCTGTCATCGGCCAAGGCCTTGTGCATGATCTCCACCACGGTATAGCCGGGTCGGTCATCGAGCTTGGTGTCCCAGAACTTCTCGAACCAGCTGTGCACCGCCTTGTTGTCCACGCGCTGGTAGTTGGGGAACATCATGGGGATCAGACCCGCGTCGGATGCGCCCTGCACATTGTTCTGGCCGCGCAGTGGGTGCAGGCCGGAGCCGGGCTTGCCGATCTGGCCGGTGACTGTGACCAGGGCAATCAGGCAGCGTGCGTTGTCGGTGCCGTGTACGTGCTGGCTCACGCCCATGCCCCACAGAATCATGGCGCTCTTGGCCTTGGCAAAGGCCCGCGCCACCTCACGCAGCGTCTGGGCCGGAATACCGCAGATGGGCTCCATCGCCTCAGGGCTGTAGCCTTTGACGTTCTCGCGCAGCGCTTCGAAGTTGTTGGCACGCTTGGCAATGAAGTCCTGGTCGGCCAGGCCTTCCTCGATCACCACGTGGATCAGTGCATTGAGCATGGCCACATCGGTGTCGGGCTTGAACTGCAGCGTGCGCCAGGCGTGCTTGCCGATGTCGGTAATGCGCGGGTCGGCCAGCACGATCTTGGCGCCCTGCTTGGATGCATTCTTCATCCAGGTGGCAGCCACCGGGTGGTTGGCCGTGGGGTTGGAGCCGATCACGAAGATCAGCTCCGAATGCTGCACGTCGTTGACCTGGTTGCTCACCGCACCGGAGCCCACACCTTCGAGCAAGGCGGCCACGCTGGAGGCGTGGCACAGGCGGGTGCAGTGGTCCACATTGTTGCTGCCAAAGCCGGTGCGCACCAGCTTCTGGAACAGGTAAGCCTCTTCATTGCTGCCCTTGGCCGAGCCAAAGCCCGCCAGCGCCTTCTTGCCATGGGCATCGCGCAGCCGCTTGAGCGTGCCAGCGGAACAGGCCAGCGCTTCTTCCCAGGTGGCTTCACGGAACACGTCGGACCAGTCGGCTGAATCGCGGTTGAGGTTGTCCAGCAGGGCCGGGTCCTTGGGCACGCCTTCCTTGCGGATGAGTGGCACGGTCAGGCGCTGCGGGTTGGCCGCATAGTCAAAGCCGAAGCGGCCCTTGACGCACAGGCGGTTGTGGTTGGCCGGGCCGTCGCGGCCATCGACGCTGACGATGACGTTGTCCTTGACGTTGTAGGTGAGCAGACAGCCCACGCCGCAGAACGGGCAGACGGAGTCCACCTTTTTATCCACCAGTTGCGAGCCGATCTGGGTCTTGGGCATGAGCGCGCCGGTGGGGCAGGCCTGCACGCATTCGCCGCAGGCCACGCAGGTGCTCTCGCCCATGGGGTCGTTCAGGTCGAACACGATCTCGCTGTGCGAGCCGCGCAGCGCGTAGCCGATGACGTCGTTGACCTGTTCTTCGCGGCAGGCGCGTACGCAGCGGTTGCACTGGATGCAGGCGTCCAGGTTCACGGCCATGGCGGGGTGGGATACGTCGGCCTGGGGTTGTTCTCTTCGGAGAGACTTCAAGGCCGGGCGCACGGTCACATCCAGCCGGTCGACCCAGTAACTGAGTTCGCCGTGTTGGCCGGGGTGATTGGCGCTCGCTTCTGGCACAGCGGCGTCGGCCGGTAAGCCGGGTGCCTCATGCGCGAGCGCAAAATCGGCTCCCGACTTACCGGCCGCCACCGCCGTGCCAGAAGAGGCAGAAGTAGCACCTGCGTCATTCCACTTGTACCCGGTATCGGGCATATCGGAGAGCAGCATCTCCAGAACCATCTTCTGGCTCTTCTCTACCCGCGGGGTCTTCAGTAGCACCTCCATGCCCGCTGTGGCATTGCGGCAGCAACTGGGCGCCAGGGTGCGCTCGCCCTTGATCTCCACCACGCAGGCGCGGCAATTGCCGTCTGCGCGCAGGCCGTCCTTGTAGCAAAGGTGCGGGATGTCCACACCGTGGCGCTTGGCCGCCTTGAGGATGCTTTCGCCCTCAAACGCGTGGATGGTCTGCTGGTCGAGCTTGAACTCCACGGTAGCGGGAAGCACTTCGTTCATCTTGGTGATGGCATTCATGGTTTATTGGCCCCCACGCTTGTCACGTTGTGTACTGCGCTGTCCCCCGTGGGGGCCCTCGTGCCTTGGGGCGGCCCGGCGTCACTCGCCCCCGCACCATTGATCTCGTGGGGGAAATATTTGATAACGCAGCGCACCGGGTTGGGCGCGGCCTGGCCCAACCCGCAGATGGAGGCGTCGGTCATCACGATGTTGAGGTCTTCCAGCGTGTCCACATCCCACACGGGCGCTTCCAGGAGCTTGGCCGCCTTGGACGTGCCTACGCGGCAGGGCGTGCACTGGCCGCAGCTCTCGTGGGAGAAGAAGCGCATCATGTTAAGTGCGGCATCGCGCGCCCTGTCGTGCTGGCTGAGCACGATGACGGCGGCGGAGCCGATGAAGCCGCCATGCGGCTGGATGGTGTCAAAGTCCAGCGGCACATCGGCCAGACTGGCCGGGAAGATGCCGCCTGAGGCGCCGCCGGGCAGGTAGGCGTACAGCGTGTGACCGTCCTGCATGCCGTCGCAGTATTCGTCGATCAGTTCACGCAGGGTGATGCCGGCCGGCGCCAGCTTGACACCGGGGTGGCGCACGCGACCGCTGACGCTGAAAGAGCGCAGGCCTTTGCGGCCATTGCGGCCATAGCTGCTGAACCAGGAGGCGCCCTTCTCCACGATGTCGCGCACCCAGTACAAGGTCTCGAAATTGTGCTCCAGCGTGGGGCGGCCAAACAGGCCGACCTGGGCGATATAGGGCGGGCGCATGCGTGGCTCGCCGCGTTTGCCTTCGATGCTCTCAATCATGGCCGACTCTTCGCCACAGATGTAGGCACCTGCACCGCGGCGCAGCTCGATGTGGGGCAAGAGACACGGCGGATTGGCCTGCAACTTGGCCAGCTCGGTTTCCAGGATGGCGCGGCAGCCGTGGTATTCGTCACGCAGGTAGATGTAGCAGCGCTCTATGCCCACGATTTGCGCGGCAATCAGCAGGCCTTCCAGAAAGCGGTGTGGGTCACGCTCCAAGTAGGTGCGGTCCTTGAAGGTGCCGGGCTCCCCCTCGTCGATGTTGACCGCCATGAGCTTGGGTGCGGGCTGGTCGCGCACGATGCGCCATTTGCGCCCAGCCGGGAAGCCGGCGCCACCCAGGCCGCGCAGCCCCGAATCCTCCATGGCCTTGATGACGCTCTCGGCATCCTGTTCGCCGTTGACCAGGGCCGCTGCCAAGGCATAGCCGCCAGCGTGGCGGTATGCCGCATAGCCTGCGTAGCCGGGTGCCACTTCAATGGCATGGGGGCGCGGGGAAATGCTGCACTCCGCGTTGGAGGACGCCATGAACACGGCATCGGCCAGGGCCTCCGGGTGGTGGGCGTGTGCCTTGTCCACCAGATCCACCACTGCCTCCACCGTAGCCACAGGCACAGGGTGCTGGTGCACCACAGCCACTGGGGCTTGTTCGCAGCGTCCCACACAGGGAGCGGCAACCACGCGCACGTCGCCGCCCAGCAAGGCAGGCAGGCGCTGCAGCAGATCCTGGGCACCTGCCATCTCGCAGCTCAGGCCGTCGCATACGCGCACCGTCAGGCCCGGTGCCTGCGCGTCGCCCTTGACCACTTCGAAGTGGTGGTAGAAGGTGGCCACTTCAAACACCTCGGCCATGGGGATGTTCATCTCCCGTGCCAATGCCACCAGGTGCCGGTCATGCAGGCAGCGGTAGGCGTCGTTGAGCTTGTGCAGGTGCTCGATGAGCAGATCGCGCGGGTGCGGCGCGTCTCCGATCAGTGCGCGCACCTCACCCAGTGACACATCGTCCGCCTGACGACCCTTGAGCTTGGCTTTGCGGCGTATGCGCTCGCGCATGTCCTCTACCGTGCCCAAGGACACGGGCTTCACTTCAGAAGACGGGGCAACTACAGATTGCATGTTCACTTGCGATTTATCCAGCTAAAAAATACACGCCATTTCGGCGCTGGCCTACAGTGTTTTGTGTGTATCAGGCGAATGGCGCATTGCGTGCATTGGCTTGCGCAATGCAGTTGCTGCGCATGGGTGCCAGAACCAGCTTGGCACACAGACCTGCGACGATGGCAATGCTTGCTGCAAGGATGAGCACGTTGTCCCAGTTGCCATTGGTTGACATCAGGGATGCCAATGGAACCAGCAGCGCTGCGGTGCCCTTGGCCGTGTACATGGTTCCCGCATTGGCAGCGGCGTTCTTGATACCAAATGTGTCAGCCACCAACGCAGGGAAAATCGAAAAGATTTCACCCCAGCAAAGGAATATCAGCGCCGCAAAGGTCATGAAGGCGTAGGGACTGTGTCCAAACTTCATGAGTCCGAGAAGCGCAAACCCTTCGCTGACAAACACGATTGCCATGGTGTTCTCACGACCCAGTCGGTCGGAAATGAATCCGCACAGTGGTCGTGTAAATCCGTTGGCCAAATTGTCAACAGCCAATGTCATGGTCAAGAGCGGCAAGGTCACCATGCCGAAGAAACTCACCGGTATTGCATTCAGTCCGTAGTCTTTGGCCATGGGGCCGAGTTGGGCAGTGGCCATCAAGCCGCCCGCTGCGACAGCCACAAACATCACATACGTCAGCCAGAACACCGGGGTCCGCACCATTTGTGCTGCCGTGTAGTCAACCTTGGTCATTACCAGTCGTGAGCGGATCGCGACATTTTTAGGTGGTACCGGCTTTACCATCATCAACGCAAAGATGAACATGCAGATGCCTTGCCCGATACCGAACGAGAGGAAGGTCTGCTCGTATCCAGCGGATTCGATCATGCTGGCAATTGGAATCACGGTTACCGCAGCACCGGCACCGAAACCAGCTGCCGTCAGTCCGGCAGCCAGGCCACGTCGATCCGGGAACCACTTCAAGGCATTGCCAACGCAAGTGCCGTAGACACAGCCTGCGCCAATGCCGCAAACCACCGCACCAAAATACAGCATGGTCAGAGAGTTGGCATAGGAGTTGATCGTCCAGCCCAAGCCCGCGAGGATGGCGCCACCGGCAACAACGGGGCGGGGACCGAATTTATCAACCAGCCAGCCCTCGATGGGGACCAACCAGGTTTCCACCACGACGAAAATCGTGAAAGACAGCTGAATGGCTGTCCGCCCCCAATGGAATTTGCTGTCAATGGGGTTGACGAACAGAGTCCAGCCATACTGCAAATTGGCAATCAAGGCCATGCAGAGAATGCCCAGAATCAGTTGTCCCCATCGGAACATGGGGTGGTGTACAGCGTCGGTCATATGGCCCACTCCTGAAGCGGCCACGGTATGTTGTTGTGTCATGTTATTTGTGTCTCCTTATCATTGCTCATGGCGAAACATCGGCGAAGATGTGGCAAGTTAACCCTAGACGAAGTGATTCATTTCCAATAGGGAAACGATGCTCGGGTGAGGAAATGTAGAAGCGTGACCCGCTTGGAGCGCTTGACCACCGTCATCTTTCGGAAAATTCGGGCTAGTATTTTCCCTAGGCATCTTCTGCACCTCTATGCCTTGTATACGCCCCTTTGGGGCGCCCGTGTGCACATGATTGGCGCAGTGTGTAGCCCTTTGTGCGGAAGGCTTCAGGTAGCTTGAAAAATGGGGGGAAATAGGGGGCGGTTCGGGGTGGCCATCAGCATTCGATTATTTGTAATCGGACCACCATGACTCGCCAATCTGCCCTTGCAACCAGTCAATGAAATGGCTGACTTTGACGGGAACCCGACGAGGCGATGGATACACCGCGTGTATCTCTTGCGAAGGAAGCGACCACTCGCTCAGGATGGGCACCACAGCACCGGACTGGACCGACTCATAGGCCACATACCACGGCAAGGCAGCAATACCCATGTCTGCGCTGGCAGCGGAAAGCAATGCGGACAGATTGTTGGAGCGAAGCAGGCCTCTTACCGGAGTCGGATGCAAGCGACCATCTGCTCCCGTGAATAGCCAACGCGCGTCGCCTTGTACCGTGCTGTATACCAAGGCGTCATGTCGAGCGAGGTCCGCGGGGCGTTTGGGTATGCCGCGTTCCACCAGATATTTGGGCGAACCAACCACGACCCAGGGATTGATGCCCAGAAAACGCGCACCCAAGGTGGAGTCGGACAAGCGCCCCATCCGTACGGCGACATCTATGCCCTGCGCTACGAGGTCGACATAGCGATCATCAAAAGTCAACTCGATCTGGACCTTGGGGTTGCTCCTCATGAAGCGCATGACCAGTGGCACCATGACACGTCTGCCGAAGGCCACCGAGGTGCTGATACGCAAAACGCCTTGTATTTGCGATTGCATCAGTGCGGCAACGGACTGCGCTTCTTCGAAGTGGTGGCTGATGAGTTTGCATTTCTCGTAGTACAGCAGGCCGATTTCCGTCGGCGTGACGCCATGGGTTGATCGATGCAGCAAACGGGAACCGAGTTGGGATTCCAGCTGAGCCACCACTTTCGTCGCAGAGGGTTGGCCTATGCCCAGGTCTGCGGCAGCCTTGCTGAAGGAGCCCAGGTCCACGACCCGAATGAAAAGTCTGACGGCATGCAGATGGTCCATGCGCCGAGTAGAACACGCGCGCCTGAAAACGCAAATATTCCGAACAGGAATAAACATAATGCCGCGCTCCGCACTTCCAGATATGTTGCCGTGCGCAGACACTTTCTCCAGTTACTCATCAAACATAACTGGAGACACAAGATGGCAAAGATGAAGGCAGCCATGGCCGCCGTGCTGGTCATGGAAAAAGAAGGTATCACCCAAGCGTTTGGTGTGCCGGGTGCAGCGATCAACCCTTTCTACGCTGCGTTGCGTGAGCGCGATTCCATCTCACACATTCTGGCCCGCCACGTAGAGGGTGCTTCGCATATGGCCGAAGGCTATACGCGTGCCAAGGCAGGGAATATTGGCGTATGCATTGGCACCAGTGGGCCAGCGGGGACCGACATGATCACCGGTCTGTACTCGGCTATTGCCGACAGTATTCCAATTCTGTGCATCACGGGTCAGGCGCCACGCGCACGACTGCACAAAGAAGACTTCCAGGCGGTTGACATCGAGAGCATCAGCAAGCCAGTGACCAAATGGAGTGTGACGGTGCGTGAACCGGCGCTGGTGCCGCGTACCTTCCAGCAGGCATTCCATCTGATGCGTAGCGGTCGCCCAGGCCCGGTTCTTATTGACCTTCCCTTTGATGTGCAAATGGCTGAGATCGAGTTCGACATCGATACCTATGAGCCACTGCCGGTTTACAAGCCGGCGGCCACACGCAAGCAAATTGAAAAGGCTCTGGACATGTTGATGGCCGCAGACAAGCCTTTGATCGTGGCAGGAGGCGGCATCATCAACGCAGACGCCTCGGAGTTGTTGGTGGAATTCGCCGAACTCACGGGCGTTCCCGTGATTCCTACGCTGATGGGCTGGGGCAGCATTCCAGACGACCATCCGCTGATGGCCGGAATGGTGGGTTTGCAGACAAGCCATCGCTACGGTAATGCAACCCTGCTGGCAAGTGATTTTGTGCTCGGTATTGGCAACCGCTGGGCGAACCGCCATACCGGATCTCCGGAGGTGTATTGCAAAGGCCGAACCTTTGTCCACGTCGATATTGAACCGACCCAGATCGGTCGGGTATTCAACCCGGACTTGGGCATCGTCAGCGATGCAAAGGCGGCGCTGGAGCTTTTCGTCCAGGTTGCACGGGAGCGCATGGAAAGCCGCAAACTCAAGAACTTCAGTGACTGGTCCAAGCGCTGCTTGGAGCGCAAGCAACTGATGCACCGCAAGACCCATTTCACAGAAACACCGATCAAACCGATGCGCGTGTACGAAGAAATGAACAAGGCCTTCTCGCGTGACACCATCTATGTCACAACCATTGGTCTGAGCCAGATTGCTGGCGCCCAATTCCTGCACGTCTATGGACCGCGCCAGTGGATCAACTGTGGTCAGGCCGGTCCTCTGGGCTGGACCATGCCCGCAGCTCTGGGCGTCGTCGTTGCAGACCCCACGCGCAATGTGGTGGCCTTGTCCGGTGACTACGACTTCCAGTTCATGCTGGAAGAACTCGCTGTGGGCGCCCAGTTCCGGTTGCCATACGTCCATGTGTTGGTGAACAACAGCTACCTGGGACTGATACGCCAAGCCCAGCGTGGTTTTGACATGGACTACTGCGTTCAGCTGGCGTTTGAAAACCAGAATGTGGATGACGCTACTGTGCAAAGCTATGGCGTGGATCACCAGGCCGTTGTGCAGGGACTTGGCTGCAAGAGTCTGCGTGTGACGGACCCCGAAAAACTCCAGGGTGCATTGGTGGAAGCACGTGCGATGGCGGAAAAGTACCAGGTTCCGGTGGTCGTGGAAGTCATTCTGGAAAAGGTGACCAACATTGCAATGGGCACTGAGATCGACAAGATCAACGAGTTCGAAGAAATCGAGTGTCTGCATCCGGAAGGGCGCAAAGGTCTGGAGCTCGCAGGGTTGCTTGAATAAGTGCCCAACGGAACCTATACGCAGCAACACAGCAGAACGTCAACATGCCAAAATTTTCCGCCAATCTCAGCATGCTCTTTACCGAGCTGCCTTTTCTGGATCGATTCGAAGCCGCATCACGGGCCGGCTTTCGCGCAGTCGAATTTCTCTTTCCCTATGCCTTCAAGGTGGAGGACCTACGATCACGTCTGGACGACAACGGACTTGAGCTGGTCTTGCACAACCTGCCTGCAGGGGATTGGGAGGCTGGCGAGCGCGGCATTGCCTGCGATCCCCAGCGCGTCGCGGAATTCCGCGACGGAGTCGGCCGTGCCATTGCGTACGCCCAGGCCCTGGGTGTGAAGCAACTCAACTGCCTCGCAGGCAAGGCACCCGCAGGAACCTCGCCCGAGGTTTTGCGTGCAACATTTGTGGCCAATCTCTCGTATGCAGCCAGAGCCCTCAAGGAGGCAGGTCTGCGGTTGTTGATTGAACCCATCAACACCTATGACATTCCCGGCTTCTACCTGAACCGCACCGAGCAGGCGATTTCCGTTCTGGATGAAGTCGGTGCAGACAACGCTTTCCTGCAATACGACATCTACCACGCACAACGCATGGAAGGTGAGCTTGCCACGACCATGCAAAAACACTTGCATCGCATTGCGCATATCCAGTTGGCAGACAACCCAGGGCGCAATGAGCCGGGTACCGGCGAAATCAACTACCCGTTTCTATTGGAGTACCTGGATCGCGTTGGCTATGCGGGCTGGATTGGTTGCGAATACAAACCTGCAGCTACCACGACCGCTGGCCTTGGCTGGCTGCAAAAAATGAAGCGGACTTGAAGGTATTGACCTGACTCGTCCCATCTCACAGAACAGGATTTTCTTATGACTTCATCCCCTCTCAAAATCGGCTTCATTGGTCTTGGCATCATGGGTGCCCCTATGGCTGGTCACCTCTTGCAGGCAGGCCACGATCTTTTCGTCTTTACCTTGGGCAAGATGCCCGCTCACATCGAAAGCAGCAGGGCTACCCAATGCCTGAGTGCACGCGGTGTTGCGGAGCGGGCCGACATCATTTTCCTGATGGTCCCTGACACGCCGGATGTTGAAGCTGCACTCTTCTCCGAGAATGGCGTGGCCGCCGGTCTGAGCAAGGGAAAGACCGTGGTGGACATGAGCTCCATTTCACCGATTGCCACCAAGGACTTTGCGAACAGAATCAACGCCATCGGCTGCGAATATCTGGATGCGCCTGTGTCCGGCGGCGAAGTCGGTGCCAAGAATGCCACGCTGTCCATCATGGTGGGTGGTTCCGAGGCAACCTTCAACAAGGTCAAGCCCCTGTTCGAATTGATGGGCAAGAACATTACCCTGGTTGGAGGCAATGGCGATGGTCAAACGGCCAAGGTCGCCAATCAAATCATTGTTGCCCTGAATATCGAGGCCGTTGCAGAAGCACTGCTGTTTGCTGCACGGGCCGGTGCCGACCCCGCACGCGTGCGCCAGGCGTTGATGGGTGGTTTTGCTTCTTCGAAGATTCTGGAGGTACACGGCGAGCGCATGATCAAGCGTACTTTTGATCCGGGTTTCCGTATCGGACTCCATCAGAAGGACCTGAATTTGGCTTTGTCCAGCGCACGTGCACTCGGTGTTTCATTGCCGAACACCGCAACCGCGCAGGAACTCTTCAACTCCTGCGTTGCCCATGGTGGCCAGGCATGGGACCACTCGGCAATGGTGCGCGCACTGGAAAAGCTGGCCAACTTTGAAATCGGCCAGACCGCCTGAAGCGGTTGTGGTTGTGATGGCCCCTTCCATGGCAGACTCCCACGGTGCCAACGCATCGCAACAGTTGCTCAGGCGGATGTTCGATGCGGCAATCGCCAGCGCCCAGCCGGCTCTCTGTGTTCCCAAGCACCTGCCCTTACCAGCACCCCATGGACGGCTCATCGTCATTGGAGCCGGTAAGGCATCCGCCGCAATGGCGCAGGCGGTAGAGACCCATTGGAAGGAACATCTGCCGCGCTTGGAGGGACTGGTCGTTACGCGCTACGGCTATGCCGCTCCGTGTGAGCACATCGAGATTGTGGAGGCCGCCCATCCTGTGCCCGATGCTGCGGGCCAGGTGGCGGCAGAGCGCATGTTGAAACTCGTCACCGGACTCAAGGAGGAGGACCTTGTCCTGTGTCTTATTTCGGGCGGCGGTTCTGCGCTGCTGCCGCTTCCTGCTGCGGGTCTTACGCTGCAGGACAAGACGGAGCTCAACCGTGCGCTGCTCCGTTCCGGTGCAACCATTTCCGAAATGAACTGCGTGCGCCGTCACCTGTCTGCCATCAAGGGCGGAAGACTGGCTGTCGCATGCCATCCGGCCCGTGTTGTCACGCTGCTGATCTCGGATGTGCCGGGAGACAATCCGATGGACATCGCGTCCGGTCCCACGGTGGGCGACCCAACCAGCTGTGAAGACGCGCTAGCCATCGTACGGCGCTACGGCATTGACTTGCCCCCCGCGGCCCTCGATCTGCTGGTGAGTGGGCGGGGCGAATCCATCAAGCCCGGGGACCCTCGGCTGGCCCGTACCGAGATACGTTTGATTGCCGCACCACAGCAGGCGCTGGAAGCGGCTGCGCGCATTGCACGCGAGTCGGGTATGCCGGCGCATATTCTGGGCGATGCGCTGGAAGGCGAGGCGCGCGATGTCGGCAAGGTCTTGGCGGGCATGGCATTGCAGGTCGCTGACCGCGGGCAGCCGTTCGCTGCGCCATGCGTGCTGTTGTCCGGTGGCGAGACAACAGTCACTGTGCGGGGCACCGGGCGTGGTGGCCGCAATGTGGAGTGTCTTCTGTCGATGGGGCTGACCTTGAATGGTCACCCCCGCGTTTACGCCCTTGCGGGAGACACGGACGGAGTGGATGGACAGGAAGAGATCGCGGGTGGGCTCTTGCGCCCCGACTCACTTGCGCGTGCCTGGAAGCTTGGCCGCAACCCGCAAGACGACTTATCCAACAACAACGGTCACGGCTTTTTCGGGCTGTTGGGGGATTCGGTGGTCACTGGTCCTACACGCACCAACGTGAATGATTTTCGTGCGGTGTTGATCGAGGCCGATTCCGGGACGTGAGTCGACACAAAGCCTGTTGCGCCATGTGTACAGCTGTTGCCGTTTGGACGTATATCTCGGCGGGACCTAGGGTTAATACTAGGTAAAAACGATTTTCCTTTTATAATAGGGTTAACCCTAGTTCAAAAGGAAAAAACCATGAAATCGCAAATTGGTTCCGTTAACTCCATCTACTCTCTGCCGAGCCAGAATTTCAGCTTCTTGGTCGAGTTGTTCGAGGCCATGCCCATCGTCATTTTCTTCAAGGCAGTGCAAGACGCGTTGAAGGCTGCGCGCTAAGCAACTTGCGTTGTGCGATGCCGGCATTCAAGCGGGCTTCGCGTAACTGTCGGTAGGGACGATTTTTGAAATGAGAGCTGCGCCGTCCTGCAGCAGATAGTCTTTGAATGCTTGCGCCACAGGCGGCAGGCGTTTGGAGCGCCGTTGCACGATGTACCAGTGCAACATCAGTGGGAAGCCTTGCACGTCCAGCACGCGCAGGCTGCCGCTTCTCAGTTCCTGGCTCACTGTGTGGGCGGACAGGAAGCTGATTCCCATCCCCGCGATCACTGCTTGCTTGATTGTTTCTGTGCTGCAGATCTCCATTGCAATGTTGAGGTTGCCCAAGTCACCCTCGAAACCTTGCTCCATGGATCGCCAGGTGTCCGATCCCTTCTCGCGGACCACGAATGGCTCTGCCATCAGGGTCGCTCTCGGGATGTTCTTTTTGCCAACCAGAGGATGGGTTGCGGCGGCGACAATGACATAGGGGTGCGGGGCAAAGGCCTGATGCACGGTATCCATGTCAGTCGGTGGTCGCACCATGATCGCCAGGTCGGTGAGGTTCTCGGTGAGTTGGTTCAGCAAGCCTTCCCGGTTGTGTACCTTGAAATTGAGAACCACACCTTTATGTCGGCTGGCAAACTCGACGAGCAATCTGGGAAAGAAGTAGTCGCCGGCGCTGATCACGCCAATGTTGAGTTTTCCGCCCGTCACGCCTTTGAAGTGCGCCATCGCGCTTTCAGCCGCCTCAAACTGCTGGATGATTCCACGACTGATCTGCAGCAGTTCATGCCCCGCGGGTGTCAGGTAAATCTTCTTTCCAAACTGTTCGAATAGAGGGTTTCCGGCATGCTCCTCCAATTTGGTTACCTGGGTGGATACCGCCGGTTGTGTCAAATGCAGCTCTTCTGCAGCGCGCGAGAAACTCAGGTTGCGTGCAACCGATTCAAATACCTTGAGTTGACGTAGTGTCGCGTGCTTCATCTGTCGCTGCTGCCAGCTACTCGATCGCCTTGGTCATGTCCTCAACGACCTTCTTGGCGTCTCCAAACACCATCATGGTCTTGTCCATGTAGAAGAGTTCGTTGTCCAGACCGGCGTAACCTGCGGCCATGGAGCGCTTGTTCACGATCACCGTCTTGGCCTTGTAGGCCTCCAGAATCGGCATGCCGTAGATCGGGCTGCCCTTGGTGTGCGCCGCCGGGTTCACCACGTCATTGGCGCCCAGGATGATGGCCACATCGGCCTGACCGAACTCGCCGTTGATGTCCTCCATCTCAAACACCTGGTCATAGGGCACCTCCGCCTCGGCCAGCAGCACGTTCATGTGGCCGGGCATGCGTCCTGCCACCGGGTGAATGGCGTACTTCACGGTAATGCCCTTCTCGGTGAGCTTGGCCGCCAGCTCCTTGACCGAGTGCTGTGCCCGCGCCACCGCCAGGCCATAGCCCGGCACGATGACCACTGTCTCGGCATTGCCCAGCACAAAGGCCGCATCATCGGCGGAGCCGCTCTTGACCGGGCGCTGCTCGGCCTTGCCCGCAGCAGGACCACCGGCCTCACCACCAAAGCCACCCAGGATCACGTTGAAGAACGACCGGTTCATGGCCTTGCACATGATGTAGGAGAGGATGGCGCCGCTGGAGCCCACCAGTGAGCCTGCAATGATCAGCATGCTGTTGTTTAGCGAGAAGCCAATGCCCGCCGCCGCCCAGCCCGAATAGCTGTTGAGCATGGACACCACCACCGGCATGTCGGCGCCGCCAATGGGGATGATGATGAGCACGCCCATCACAAAGGACAGCGCCAGCATGGCAAAGAAGTAACCCTCATTGCCGCTGACCATGAAGGCCACGCCCAGACCCAGCGTGAGCAAGCCCAGCACCAGATTGAGCTTGTGCTGACCGCCAAAGGTAACCGGCGCGCCCTGGAACAATCGGAACTTGTAGGTGCCCGAGAGCTTGCCAAACGCAATCACCGAGCCGCTGAAGGTGATGGCACCAATGGCTGCACCCAGGAACAGCTCCAGCCGGTTGCCGGTAGGAATCGGGTCCCCCTTGGCCAGTCCATGCAGCAGGGCCGCGGGCTCCAGCACCGCGGCCACGGCGATGAACACCGCCGCCAGACCGATCATGCTGTGGAAGAAGGCCACCAGCTCGGGCATCTTGGTCATCTCCACCGTCTTGGCGCGGTAGGCACCATAGCCGCCGCCCACCACCAGGCCCAGCAGCACCCAGGCCAGGCCCAGGCCGTTGCCGTGCGAGGTTTCGTAAATCAGGGCCGCCGTGGTGAAGGCAGCAATGGTCATGCCGATCATGCCGAACACATTGCCCCGGATGGAGGTGGTGGGGTGCGAGAGGCCTTTCAGAGCCTGGATGAAGCAGACTGAGGCAATCAGGTACAGCAGCGTGACAACATTCATGCTCATTTTTGGCCCCCTTCAGCTGCGGGAGTTGCCTTCTTCTCTTTCTTCTTGAACATCTCCAGCATGCGCCGGGTCACCAGAAAGCCACCGAAGATGTTGACCGCAGCCAGTGCCACGGCCAGCACGCCCATGGCCTTGCCCCAGGGGGTTTCGGTCTGGGCGGCCGCGAGCATGGCGCCCACCACCACGATGGCCGAGATGGCATTGGTCACCGCCATGAGCGGCGTGTGCAGGGCGGGCGTGACGGTCCACACCACGTGGTAGCCCACGTAGATGGCCAGTACAAAGATGATCAGGTTGGTGATCGTGGGGGATACGAGGTCCATGGGGGTTGTCCTTTGGTTGCTCTTCTTTATTTGCGCTTGACCTCAAAGCCCTGGGTCATCAGGCAGGCTGCCACGATGTCGTCTTCCAGGTCCACGTGCAAGGCGCCTTCCTTGTTGACGATCAGCTTGAGGAAGTCCAGCACGTTGCGGGCATACAAGGAGGAAGCATCGGCTGCCACCAACGCGGGCAGGTTGGTCTCGCCCACAATGGTCACGCCGTGCTTGACCACCGTCTTGTCGGCTTCAGACAGCGGGCAGTTGCCGCCCACGCCACCCGGGCCTTTGCCCGCTGCGATATCCACGATCACGGAGCCTGGCTTCATGGACTTGACCATGTCTTCCGTAATCAGCGTGGGGGCTGCGCGTCCGGGGATCAGGGCGGTGGAGATCACCACATCGGCCAGCGCCACGCGCTTGGCCACCTCGACCTTCTGGCGGTCCAGCCAGCTCTGCGGCATGGGCTTGGCATACCCCCCCACACCAACCGCGGCTTCCTTCTCTTCGTCGGTGTCATACGACACGTCGATGAACTTGCCGCCCAAGGATTCCACCTGCTCCTTCACGCTGGGGCGCACGTCCGAGGCTTCGATCACCGCACCCAGGCGCTTGGCCGTGGCGATGGCCTGCAGACCGGCCACGCCCACACCCAGGATCACCACACGGGCTGCCTTGACGGTACCGGCCGCAGTCATGAGCATGGGGAAGAAGCGCTGGTACTTGTCCGCCGCAATGATCACCGCCTTGTAGCCGGCGATATTGGCCTGGCTGGAGAGCACGTCCATGCTTTGCGCGCGGGTGGTGCGCGGTGCGGCTTCCAGCGCAAAGGAGGTCAGGCCGGCTGTGGCCAGCTGCTGCAGACCGGAAGCATCAAAGGGGTTGAGCATGCCCACCAGCGTGGTGCCCGCGCGCAGCAGGGGCAGCTCCGACACTTGTGGGCTGCGCACCTTGAGCACCAGATCGCAACCAAAGGCGCCCGCTGCATCGGTGATTTCGGCACCGGCTGCCACATAGGCCTCGTCGGTCACGCTGGCAGCGACACCGGCTCCGCTTTGTACCCACAGGCTATGGCCCTGGGCTTTGAGTTTCTTCACCGTCTCGGGCGTGACAGCCACCCGGCTCTCGCCTGCCAGCGTCTCCTTTGGAATACCAATCAACATACTTCAACCTATTTACTTGTAATGAGATCAGGGACCAGCTACCGATGCACGGTATCAACCAGGGATGCGTGCGACATGCAGCAAGTTGGTCGTGCCGGAGCGACCGAAAGGAATACCTGCGATGACAACAATGTTGGAACCCGCCTGGGCAAAACCTTGTTGCACAGCGGTATGCGTTGCCCGTTCAATCATTTCTCCCACGTCGTGAACGTCTTCCACCTGTACCGGGTGAACCCCCCAGACCATGGACATACGGCGTGCCGTTTCAACGGACGGTGTCAGGCAAAGAATGGGGGATTGCGATCGTTCACGCGCAGCGCGCAGACTCGTGAAGCCTGAAGAGGTATAGGTCACGGTGACGGCAGAGGAGAGTGTCGACGCCACTTGTCGAAGCGACGCACAAATGGCATCGGAGGTGGCGCCAGGCGTTGGCGCATGCCCCTGTCCGATTCCGTCGCGGTACGGAGAACTCCCCTCCACTCTGGAGATGATGCGACGCATCATCTCCACCGATTCCAACGGGTACTTTCCGGATGCGGACTCAGCCGAGAGCATGACGGCATCGACACCGTCGTATACCGCAGTAGCCACGTCGCTGACTTCGGCGCGGGTCGGCACAGGCGCGTTCACCATGGATTCCAGCATCTGGGTGGCCACCACAACCGGTTTGCCGGCCTTGCGACAAGCACGCACAATGAGTCGCTGCAACTCGGGCACCTGCTCCGGAGGGAGTTCGACTCCCAGATCGCCACGCGCCACCATGATGCCGTCGCACAAATCGACAATGGCTTCCAGATGTTCGACGGCTGAAGGCTTCTCCAGCTTGGCCATGATCCAGGCGCGTGATCCGATGATGGCGCGTGCTTCTTCTATGTCCTGGGGGCGCTGCACAAAGGACAAGGCCACCCAGTCCACTCCCAGTGCCAAGCCAAACTCAAGATCTTCCCTGTCCTTGGGAGTCAGTGGTGAGATAGGCAATATGACACTGGGAACGTTGAGACCCTTACGGTCCGAAATCTGCCCGCCCACCATGACCGTCGTTTCAGCAAAGTCCGACCCGCAGCGGTCCACGCGCAGACGAAGCCTTCCGTCGTCCAGCAGCAATTCAGAACCTGGCTGCAAGGCGGCAAATATCTCGGGATGCGGCAGGTAGGCGCGTTGTGCGTGCCCGGGCTCGCTGCACATATCCAGGCGAAAGGTTTGGCCGCTGACCAGCGTTGCTTTGCCATCTTGAAAGGTACCAAGACGCAGCTTGGGGCCTTGCAGATCCAGAAGTACACCGATGGGGCGGGCATATTCCTTCTCCAGGTTGCGCAAGATCAGTAGCCGCCGTGCGTGATCTGCCTGCGTTCCGTGGCTGAAGTTGAGGCGAAATACATTCACCCCGAGTTCAAACAGGGCGCGTATGGTTGCCTCGTCCGACGTGGCCGGACCCAGTGTGGCAACAATTTTTGCCAGTCGGGAATTGTGCATAGGATGTTTCCAGTTTGTTTCGGCGGCTTATGCGAGCTTTTGCAGTCGGACCTGCCCCTGTTGGGTATCCAACATGCGCGCGAGCAGCTTTACCAAGGAGAACACCGTGTCAATATGGGGCGTTGGCGTATCGGTCAGGCGGGCCAACTCAACAACAGAGCCGACCAAAGCATCGATTTCAGGTGCGCGCCCGGCTTCCACGTCCTGCAGCATGGAAGTCTTGTGCCGACCGACCTTCTCGGCCCCGGCGATGCGCTTTTCGAGTGAAACCCGAAACTCAATCCCCAGCTTCTGGGCAACCGCTTGCGCCTCCAGCATCATGGAGGCAGCCAGATCACGCGTCAGCGGAAACTGGCAAATGTCTTCCAGCGTGGAGTGGGATAGACAACTGATGGGGTTGAAGGTCAGATTGCCCCACAACTTCAGCCAGATCTCCGCACGTATATTGTCAAGAACCGGGGACTTGAATCCTGCGCGGGCAAAGCATTCCGACAGGCGCGTGACACGCGATGTAGTGGTGCCATCCAACTCACCGATGGGGAATCGATCCCCTTCGATATGTTTCACAATGCCGGGGGCAACAAGTTCGGAAGCAGGATACACCACGCACCCAATAATCTGCTGGCCCGGAATCGCACTGGCGATCTTGCCGGTGGGGTCAACGCTGCGTATGGGCGTGCCCGCGAATGTACCGCCGTGGTTGTCGAAATACCAGAAGGGTATGCCGTTTTGCATTGGCACGATCAAGGTCTGGGGTCCAATAAGTTTCGCGATATCGTCAACCACCGCTTCGACCTGGTGCGCCTTCATCGCCAATATGACGACGTCCTGTATGCCTGCTTCAGCATAGTCGTTGGTGGCGCGCACAGATGTGGCAACCTGCTTCTGGCCATCCGCCGAAATCAACGTAAATCCATTCTCACGAATGGCAGCAAGATTGGCGCCACGTACGAGGAAAGTCACATCCTCACCAGCCAGTGCGAGTTTGGCTCCTACCAGGCCCCCAATAGAACCTGCACCTATCACCGCGATCTTCATTCTTGTCTCCTCATATTAAAATTTGTAACGGGCGCTAGCTAGCCATACACATTGGAAAGCGTGCCTATGCCATCGATCTCTACCTCAACGTGGCTTCCCGGCTTCATCGATCCGACACCTACGGAGGTTCCACAAAGAATGACGTCCCCGGGAAACAGCGTCAAATCCTGGGATATGAGGCTCACCAGTTTTTGAACCGGGAATCGCATGTCACTGACCGGGTAATGCTGTCGTGTCTCACCGTTCAGTCGGGTGCAGACACTCAATGTCGAAGGGTCGAGGCCGGTTGCCACAACGGGCCCCATCGGGCAAAACGTATCAAAACCCTTGGCCCGATCCCACTGGGTAAACGATGCGTCCCGGTTCAATATGTCTGCAACGGTCACGTCGTTGGCACAGGTATACCCAAACACATGCGACAGTGCTTCTTCTTCGGGAACCGCTGTACACGTCTTGCCTATCACAATGCCAAGCTCCCCTTCGAAAACTACTTTGCCATCGCATCGAGGACGGCGAATGCTTTCCCCTGTGGCCAGAAATGAATTGGGCGCCTTGAGAAGGTAGAGGGGCTCGGCAGGTTCCGCCAGATTCAGCTTGGCGCCCAGGGCCTTGAAGTTGTTCCACAGCGCAATGACTTTGCTGGGTTGGGTAGGGGTCAGCACGCGCAATTGGGACAGCGGCAGAACAACGCCCGTCTTCTCCTTGCGGGAAAACATATCACCGTGATACTCATGGACCGAGTCATCGATCAAGGTTCCAAAACCCGTCTTGCCGGCATATTCAAAGCGAAGCCATTTGTTCTGCATGTCGTACTTTCAATGATTGGAGTTGTTGTGGCGAAAAATGACCCGATGATTTGCGCGTGTGGTTACTGATGCATTCACCTCAGAAACCAATCTGATGTGTGGATACATGTCGCCGTTGATAATTTCTGGAGAATTGCTTGGATGGACTGGATGCACGTGTGCAATATTCGGCCATCTTGGATTGGATGAGATCCGTCAAGAAGGTTGCGTCATACACCCGCAGCAGGTGAGGATGCTGTGCGTTCAAATAGTGCTGTATTTGTTCTGCAGGGCTATCGAACTGGCATGTGAGATCGGCATATATTTTTTCGTCCCAGTACCAGTTAAGTCCTATCTCATAGAAGGCGGCGTTGTAGGCGTCGCGATCAATTCCGCTATATGTTGGCTGAGTGATTTCATCTTTGAACATTTACAACTCCATAAAAGTGATTGGGAATGCTGTCAATGTAGATTGAGCAACCCATAAATAAAAGTTAAAGATATTTATCAAGACCATTTGCTATGCGTTATGACTACGACGGTTCAACTGTGAATGCGCAAGCGCGCAGCAAGCCCCCTCCATTGAAGGCCAAAGGTATTCAAAATATTTCCGCCCGAGGCGGCAAAAGATCAAAACTGCCTATCCGGTGCCATGCACGCACCGGATAGCGGCATACCTATTAATTCCGTTTGGGACGGAATCGATAGGCTCGGAAAGCGTCGGAGTTACCTGTATTCATGGAGACCATCAGATGGCTCCTTCCTGACGCAGATTTTCGATTTCGCTGGTATTGAATCCAAGCTGTACCAGCACTTCATCCGTGTGCTCTCCCAGAAGCGGAGAGCGTGTAACCTCGGTGGGACTATCCGACAGTTTGATGGGATTGCCCACACTCAGATACTTACCACGCGTGGGATGATCCACTTCGACCAAGGTGCCAGATTCGTACAGTGACCTGTCAGCCGCTATTTCCTTCATCGAAAGAATGGGACCGCAGGGGATGTCATATCGGTTGAGAATGTCCATGGCCTCGAACTTCGTCTTGGTCTGTGTCCATTGCTCAATGCGTGCAAAGATGGGCTTGAGATGCAGCAACCGTGCCTGCGGTGTGGCATAGGCCTCATCGGTGATCCAATCCTCTTCGCCAATGACCTTGCAAACTGCTGGCCACACTGCTGCTTGCGTAATGAAATAGATATACGCATTGGGGTCGGTTTCCCAGCCCTTGCACTTGAGAATGGCCCCTGGCTGTCCTCCGCCGGAGGCGTTGCCGGCGCGTGGCACAACGTCGCCAAATTTGCCATCGGGATATTGGGGATATTCGTGCATCGTATGGGTGCGTTCCAGACGTTGCTGATCCCGCAGTTTGACGCGGCACAGGTTGAGCACCGCATCTTGCATGGGAGCCAGCACCTGCTGTCCGCGACCGCTGTGCGTGCGTTGGTAGAGTGCCGCCACGATGCCCAGTGCCAGATGCAGACCGGTTCCACTGTCACCAATCTGTGCACCTGTTACCAGAGGAGGGCCGTCGTCAAACCCAGTGGTCGATGCAGCACCGCCAGCACACTGGGCAACGTTTTCATAGACTTTGCAATCGGCATAGGGGCCTGGGCCAAATCCCTTGACTGACGCAACAATCAGGCGCGGATTGAGTTCCTGGATGCGTTCCCAGGTCAGGCCCATGCGCTCCAATACGCCAGGAGCGAAGTTCTCGACCATCACATCACAGGTTTTGATCAGGCGATCCAGAACGGCCATACCCCCCTTTTTCTTGGTGTTGATGGTGACCGAGCGCTTGTTGTGGTTGAGCATCGTGAAGTAGAGGCTGTCCACTCCAGGAATGTCACGCAGTTGTCCGCGTGTTGCGTCCCCTTCGCCGGGGCGCTCTACCTTGATAACGTCTGCGCCGAACCAGGCCAGCAACTGCGTGCAGGTAGGCCCTGATTGGACATGTGTGAAGTCGAGGACTTTTACCCCGTCTAGCGCCTTCTTGCTCATCATTTGTCTTCCTGGCTCTATTTATTACTTAGTTTCGCCTCAAGTTCCGCTACACGTTTGCGCAACGCCTGGTCTTCGTTGAATCGGTTGGTTTCCTCACGGATTACCGAAGCTATGGCATTGACTTTGCCATCCGGCGCATACAGCAGCGCTACCGTGAAGGCAATGGACATCTTTTTACCTTGCTTGTCGACGGCAGGAACCCGCAGCACATCGGAACCATATTTGGTGACACCGCTGGCCATCGTCTGGTGATAGCCCTCCCAATGGCGCCCACGCAGCCGTTCCGGGATGATGATGTCCATGGAACGGCCCATTGCCTCAGCCGCGGTGTAGCCAAACATGCGCTCGCAGGCTGCATTCCAATAGGTAATTGCACCAGTCGCATCACACACCATGACTGCATCGCCCAGTGCGGCTACCAGCGCTGCGGGATCTATGTCTTGCATGAACTTCTCCAATGATGTCATGAGGACTGGGTCGTCGTCTGGCTACGAATACAACCCAGTCAATTTGGCTATTGTGCTCAGACAGCCTTGGCTGTGCGCAAGGACTTGATCTGTTCGCTGCTATAGCCCAGTTCGGCAAGTACCTCGTCGGTATGTTCGCCCAACAGGGGAGAGGCAGTGACCGTGGGTTTCAGGTCGGAGAACTTGATGGGGCTGCCGACCGTGAAGTAGCTGCCGCGTACCTTGTGTGGCACTTCCACAATGGAGCCGCTGGCACGCAGTGACTTGTCATGCAGGAGTTCTTTCATGGACAGCACGGGTGCGCAGGGGATGTCAAACTTGCGGAAGATGTCGACTGCTTCGTACTTGGTCTTGTCTTTGATGAAGTCTTCAATGGTGGCGAAGATGTCCATGATGTGCGGCTGACGTCCGCGTGGCGTGTTGTACGCAGGATCTTCCTTCCATTCCGGTTTGCCCAGTGCATCGCAGATGGGGCCCCAGGCATGTCCCTGAATGGTGAAGTAGATGTAGGCATTGGGATCGGTTTCCCAGCCCTTGCACTTCAGAATCCAGCCCGGCTGGCCGCCACCGCCCGCGTTTGCACCGCGTGGTACCACACCGTCCTTGAACGCTTCCATTTCGTGCGGATACTGTGGGTACTCTTCCAGGTAACCCACGTTGTCCAAGCGGAGTTGGTCGCGCATTTTCACGCGGCACAGGTTCAGCACGGCATCCTGCATGGAGACGGCAACTTTCTGACCCTTGCCAGTCTTCTGCTTGCCAATATATGCAGTGAGAATACCGATTGCCAAGTGCATGCCGGTGTTGCTGTCGCCCAGCGCAGCAGAGCTGATCGTGGGGCCGGAATTCTCGCCTTTCCAGTAGCCGGTTGTGGATGCTGCGCCACCTGCGCACTGGGCCACGTTCTCGTAAACCTTCAGGTCCTCGTAGTGGTGTCCGTCGCTGAAGCCTTTGACCGACGCCAGAATCATGCCGGGGTTCAGACTTTGGATGCGTTCCCATGTAAAGCCCATGCGATCCAAGGCACCAGGACCGAAGTTTTCCACCATCACGTCAGATTCCTTGATCATCTTCTCCAGGATGGCCTTGCCCTCTGGCGTTTTGGTGTCGAGTGTCAACGAGCGCTTGTTGCTGTTGAGCATGGTGAAGTACAACGCATCGGCTTCGGGAATGTCGCGCAGTTGGCTCCGCGTGACGTCACCGGATCCTGGACGCTCCACCTTGATCACGTCAGCTCCGAACCAGGCCAGCATCTGGGTGCATGCAGGACCTGCTTGCACGTGCGTGAAATCGATGATCTTGATACCGCTGAGTGGTTTGTTTGACATTTTGCTATCTCCTGTAAATGGCTCTTGTTGACTAACTTACGAACTTATTTCTTCTGTGCGGCAGTCTGCGGATTCAAGCTGGTAATCCGTCCGCTTTCTGTACCCGCAGTCTCATCGATCACCGCATTGATCAAGGTGGGTTTGCCCGACGCAATGGCCTCTTTCAGTGCCTTGCTCAGCTCTGCTGGTGTGGTTGCATTGACGCCCACGCCACCGAAGGCTTCCATCATCACGTCGTAGCGCGCACCTTTGACGAACACCGTGGGAGCAACATCGGCTCCACCCGACGGGTTGACATCGGTGCCGCGATAAACGCCGTTGTTATTGAAGACAATCACGCACACAGGCAGCTTGTAGCGGCAGATGGTCTCCACTTCCATACCGCTGA
Organism: Rhodoferax sp. GW822-FHT02A01; assembly: GCF_038784515.1. NCBI lineage: Bacteria > Pseudomonadati > Pseudomonadota > Betaproteobacteria > Burkholderiales > Comamonadaceae > Rhodoferax > Rhodoferax sp. GW822-FHT02A01. The sequence continues at coordinate 1,179,365 of NZ_CP152376.1, read as the reverse complement.
AGCCGAAGGCGCTGTCCCCTTCGATGGCGATGACAGGCTTGCCGGTAACCACAGCGGCTGCGACGGCATAGCCCATGCCGATGCCCATGATGCCCCAAGTACCTACATCCAGTCGCTTGCGAGGTTGGTACATGTCCACGATGCTGCGGGTGAAGTCCAGCGTATTGGCACCCTCGTTGACGAGCACAGCCTCGGGATTGGCCTTGACGATCTCCCGGATTGCCGCCAGGGCACTATGGAAGTTCATGACAGGCGGATTCTTGGACAAGGTCTCCGCCATCTTGACCACGTTCTTGTCGCGGCGCTCGTACACTGCAGACGTCCAGTCGGCAGGTGCTTTGGCCCAGTTGGCGCCCATGCCATCCACCAGTGCGGACACGCAGGAGCCGATGTCTCCCACCAAGGGTGCAGCGATGGCAACGTTGCTGTCCATTTCGGTCGGCGCAATGTCGATCTGGATGAACTTGCGGTCCTTCGCCTTGTCACCTCCCCAGGTCTTGCCCTTTCCATGCGACAGCAGCCAATTCAGACGAGCGCCAACCAGCAGCACGACGTCTGCTTCTGCCAGCACATACGAGCGTGCAGCAGATGCCGATTGCGCATGGTTGTCGGGCAACAACCCTTTGGCCATGGACATGGGCAGATAGGGAATGCCTGACTTCTCCACCAGCGCGCGAATGCTCGCATCTGCCTGGGCATAGGCTGCGCCCTTGCCCAACAGGATCAGGGGACGTTTGGCATCCTTCAACAACGTCAAAGCGCGTTGCACCGAGTCGGGTGCAGGAATCTGGCGCGGCGCGGCGTCCACAACCTTGATCAACGAACGTTTGCCCGCCTGCGCCTCCATGGTCTGCGAAAACAATTTGGCAGGCATATCAAGATAGACACCACCGGGACGCCCGGACACAGCCGATCGGATGGCACGCGCGATGCCGACGCCAATGTCTTCAGCGTGCAACACGCGATAGGCCGCCTTGCACAGGGGTTTGGCAATGGCGAGTTGATCCATTTCCTCGTAGTCACCCTGCTGCAAATCCACGATTTCACGCTCGCTGGACCCGCTGATAAGAATCATGGGGAAACAATTGGTCGTAGCGTTGGCCAAAGCAGTCAAGCCGTTCAGGAAGCCGGGGGCTGACACCGTCAGACAAATGCCGGGCTTTTGCGTCAAAAAGCCGGCAATGGCTGCTGCGTTGCCCGCATTTTGTTCGTGACGGAAAGAAATGACGCGAATCCCCTCAGCCTGCGCCATACGGGTCAGGTCTGTGATGGGAATGCCGGGGAGCCCGTAGATGGTATCTATCCCGTTGAGTTTGAGGGCATCTATGACGAGGTGAAATCCGTCTGTCATTTCTTGCGTGGCCGATTCGTTTGGCATGATGGGTTGTCTCTTTCTTCTTGACTTCGGGGGCAAACGCGTTGGATGATCTTGAAGGTCCAAGGTGGTGACGACTTGGCCCCTCTTCTTTCCGGTCGCTTTTGCCTACTTTCCACACAGTGCTACAACGTATACTTCTGTGCTTGGATCAAGTATCAATTGGGCGTTATCGACCAACGAATGACGGCGGTCAAGATTCTGAAAAAAAAAGGAAACGGGTCTAGATATGACTCCCTTGGTTGATCATCCGGAGCACAACGTAATCCGCTTGCAGATAAAGAAACACAAGTCGCTGCAGGGCTTGAGTGCGGAGGACTTTGCGGCGCTGGAGCCCCATCTGGAAATTATTGATGCCCGCAAGGGCGACTTCTTGCGCAATCAGGGCGTCCGCGACATGGCGCAGTATTTTGTTCTCGAAGGCATTCTCAAACGTGTCGTGTCCAATCCTGCTGGCAAGGAAATGATTCTGCGGTTTTCGGGTGAGGCAGACATGGAAACCAGCTACGCTGCGTGGCGAACGGGCACACCCACTCCGTATGCCATCGTCAGCGTTACCAAGTCGCGAGTGGCCTGTCTGCCGCTGGTGGATTGGGTCGCCTTCCTCGAAAAGCGTCCACAGCTGTTGCAGCAGTTCGAATTCAACGTCATGCAGGTGATGACCGAGATCATGGCGCACATCATTACCCTGCATCTGCTGGATGCGCCGGGGCGTTTTCAACGGTTCATGCGCAAGCACCCTGAAATGCTTGAACATCTCCCCCAGAAGGAACTGGCTTCCTACCTCAATCTGGCACCTGAGACCCTGAGTCGACTCAAGCACAGCGGCAAGATCTGATTGCTTGCCGCCTCTGTGTTTCCAGCCTCGGGGGGCGTCAGCGGTTAGGCCGTTTGCCGGACTTTCTGGTCTTGCTGCACGGTCAGCACCACTTTGCCGACATGGGAGGACTCCTGCACCAAGGCATGCGCTTGCCCTGCGGCGGTAAGTGGCAAGTGGCAGTGAATGATGGGGCGGATTTCTCCTGCCTCCACAAGGGGCCAGACGTTTTGCATCACACTCGCCACAACCTCTGCCTTGTTCTGTGGCGACAGGCTGCGCAGAGCTGTGGCGTGCAAGCTGCCGCGCTTTGACAGGAGTGTCCCAAGATTGATTTCCGCCTTGGTGCCACCCTGCAAACCAATCACCACAAGACGCCCCTTGTAGGCCAGACAGTCGACGTTCTTTCCCAGATACTTGGCACCCATGATGTCCAGAATGACATCGGCTCCGTGCCCAGCCGTATGCGCACGCATTTGCTCGACAAAGTCCTGCTCGCGGTAGTTGATCAGCAGTTCGGCTCCCAGCGCGCGACAGCGCTCCAACTTGTCGGCGCTTCCCGCTGTAACCGCAACCCTGGCGCCCAGGCGTCGGGCCATCTGGATTGCCATGGTCCCAATACCGCTCCCCCCGCCGTGTACCAGCAGCCATTCACCGGCTTGAAGACCGGCCACCATGAACAGGTTGTTCCAGACCGTGCAAACCACCTCCGGCAAGGCGGCTGCGTCTTCCAAGGGTAGCGACGCCGGCACCGGCAGCAGTTGCCCGGTCGGAACCGCCACTTTTTGCGCATAACCACCACCTGACAACAGGGCGCACACGGGATCACCCACAGACCATCCGCGTACGGCTTCGCCCACTTCGCTTATGCGACCGCTCACCTCAAGACCAGGCCAGTCTGGTGCGCCCGCGGGTGCGGGATAGAACCCTTGGCGTTGCAGCAGATCTGCGCGATTGACGGCCGTAGCCACCACGTCGATGACAACTTCCCCGGGCGCGGCATGCGGGTCGGGTGCATCGGTGTATTGAAGAACTTCCGGCCCTCCGGGCTGGGAGATACCCATGATTTTCATGATCTGGTCAGTCGGTTGAAAGAGGTTGTTGGATGGAGTGCATGGGGCACCAAGTCCCCGTCGAGGAGGTGCATTTTTAGCGCACTGTAACGAAGTTGCAATCCACCGTCCACACGAATGGCCATTTCGCAGAACGGCTTTCGCAAGCAAATCTGCTCCAACAGGCGACCCTGTGTGAGCCTGTTGTGTTCTATGTCGCCAAGTGACTACTGCGCCCAGCAGTAGCGCACGCTGGCCATGCCCAGGGCAAACAGGTAGGCATACATGAAGCGGTCAATCCCGGCCAGTGTCTGCCCTTTGCGTGTGCGCAGTTTGCCCAGCAGCACGGTGGATAGCGCAGCCAGCAGGGGCACCAGCAGGAGTGTGGCCAGACGGCCGTTGTGGCTGTGCGCCAGCGAGTGCGAAAACACCAGCAGGCTGAGCGCCCCCACGATCAGACCCAGCACGGAATAGCCAATCATCAGACGCCAGCCACTGCGGGGCTGCGCATCGGCATGGCGGCGCGTGAGGTGGATGCCGACCTCGGCCAGTGCTTCAAACAGCACTTGCAGAATCAGCTCGCCAAAGATCTCGAACAGTACTTCAAAAATGAATTCCATGGTCAGGCCCGTGCATGCGTGCCCGCCATGGTAACCACTACCACGGCCTAGGCAGCAACCTCTGCCGCGGCGTTGGGGCGGCCAATGGCCTCGGCCACGATGACGGCCTGCAGCAGGCCTTCTTCACCGCGGGCGTTGGGCATGTATTGCTTGGTGATGCTGAGCTTCACCTGAGGCTTGGGCGCACCCATCTCAACCACGGCATCGTGGGCCAGTTGCTCGGCCAGGGCTTGTGCTTCGGCCAGCGCTTCGTGCGGATTGGTGAACTGCTTGGTGCTGGCGTAGGAATGCAGACGGAACAGGCCGGTGCCGTCGCCCATCACTTCCACCGTCACGCTGTGCGCCACCACGCCAGTGGCTGCGCCCACGGCATTGGCCACTTCGCAGAATTCGGGGAACACCAGCTCGCAACCCAGGCGGCGCTGCACTTCTTCGTAGTACACCTTCACCGGGCCGCCCACGGCCACCACGGGAATGGTGGGTTTGAGGCTGACCGCGGCCAACCCGAGCTTGCCGTCACCCGTGCACACGGCCTGGGTGAGCGCGTTGTCGGCCATGTCCACACCAAAGGCGGTTTGCAGAATGGCCAAGCCAGTCAGGCGCACCGTTTCGGACCACACCTGGGTCGCAAAGGCACGGGTGCGCTCCGGTGTGGGCATCTTCATGTCGCGCAAGCGGGTCGCCAGTTGCGTGGCCATGGTGGCTGCCTCGGCGGACCAGTTGTCCTGCAGGCCCAGCACGTGCGACACGTCCGAGGGGGTGAGGCTGCTGACCTGGATCAGGCCCTTGCGCTGCAGGCTGCTGATGGCGCGCTGGGCGCTCAAGGACGTAGCCAGCTTGCGCAGGGGCTTGGGCTCGTGCGTGATGGTTTGCAGCATCTCGGCCTCGCGTGCGCTCAGGCCATTGGCAGCCTTGTCGCTATCGGCGGCAAAGGGCAGCAGCACGAATTTGCCGTGCATGGAACCGCCGCCTTCCACATCGTCCAGATCGGCGCGCAGCATGGACAGCACCGCGGGATAGCGTGCTGCAATCAGCGACACCGGCGCCACACGCTGCGGACCGACTGTGATCTTGCCATTGGCCAACGCCGTGATCTCGCTGTCACCGCCTAGGCCGATGGTGCGCACATCAATGGCGCGCACCATGGTGCGCCAGCCGCCGACTTCAGCACCTTCTTCTTTCACCTTGGGGCGGCCGTCGATGAGCAGGCCCAGATCGGTGGTGGTACCACCCATGTCGGAGAGGATGAAGCTGTCCAGGCCGCTGAGCCACTGCGCGCCCACCAGGCTGGCCGCGGGGCCGGAGAGCACCGTCTCGATCGGGCGTGTGGCCACGGATTCCGCCAGCGCCAGCGAGCCGTCGCCCTTGACGATCATCAGCGGGCAGGCAATGTCCAGCTGGGCCATGGCGCGTTGCACCGCGTCGATCAGACCCGAGATGCGCGGGATCAGCCGGGCGTTGAGCACAGCCGTGAGTGCGCGCCGCGGCGCGTCCAACGCGGAAGAGAGTTCGGTGGACAGCGTGACCGGTTTGCCGGTGCGGGCCACGATGAGGTCGCGCGCTTCGTGCTCGTGGGCCGCGTTGCGCACCGCGAAGGTGGATGCCACCGAGAACGCGTCGACCTTGGCGTTCATGCCAGCCAGTGCGGCTTCCAGCGCTGCGGTATCCAGCGGGCAGATCGCGTCACCGGCGTGGTTGTGGCCACCGGCCACCACGGCCATGGGAATGTCGGGGAAGGCCTTGGCAATGCCGGTGCGCTCCACCATGGCGGCATCGAAGCCGATGAGCACCACGCCGGTGGCGCTGCCATGGCCTTCGACCACGGCATTGGTTGCCAGCGTGGTGGACACCGACACCATGGCGATGCTCTGCGGCGGCACTTCGTGCGGCAGTTTGGCCAGCGCTTGGGTAATGGCCTCGGCCACGCCCACGGCCAGATCACCCTTGGTGGTGATGGCCTTGGCCGTGGCAATGATGCGGTGGCCGCGCGCCTCGATGACCGCGGCATCGGTATAGGTGCCGCCGGTGTCTACACCGATCAGGTAGCTGACAGAAGCAGGTGCCGCGGGCTTGTCCGTCCCCGCCATCACGACTCGGTCTTGCCTGCGCTACCGGCGCGGCGGCCACGTCCGCGGTTCAGCGTGGCGCCTGCAGCAGCGCCGCCAGCGCGGCTTTGTTCGCCACCCCACTGGGCGCGCGCACCGGTAGAAACTTCACCCAACGCGGCCACCACTTCTTCCAGCTCGGGGGCCGGGCCTTTGGTGTGGGCGTCCAGTGCGTCCTTCATCGCCTTGAGGTGCTTCGGTGATGTGCCGCAGCAGCCGCCAATGATGCGTGCGCCGGAGTCCAGCGCCATGCGGGCATACACGGCCATCAGCTCGGGTGTGCCGTTGTAGACGATCTTGCCTTCCACGTACTGGGGAATGCCGCAGTTGCCCTTGGCCACCAGCACGGCTTCCGGGCCCATGGCGGTAGACAGGTTGTGGATGCAGGCCACCATCTCAGAAGCGCCCACGCCGCAGTTGCTGCCGCAGGCAGCCAGGTGCGGTGTCAGCGTCTTTTGCAGGTCGGCGAAATCGCTGGGCGAAATACCCATCATGGAGCGGCCATTGGTGTCAAAGCTCAGTGTGCACACCACGGGCAGACCCACGCTGCCCGCACCCGCCACAGCGGCTTCCACTTCCTCGCGCGAGGACATGGTCTCTATCCACATCACGTCGGCGCCACCGGCAGCCAGTGCGCGGGCCTGCTCGGCAAAGGCTTCTTCAGCTTGTGCCTTGGTCAGCGGGCCAATGGGCTCCATGATTTCGCCAGTGGGGCCGATGCTTCCGGCCACCACCACGGGGCGGCCCGCCTTGTCAGCCACGGCGCGTGCAATGCGTGCGGCAGCCGTGTTCAGCTCGGCAACGCGGTCCTCGGCCTTGTGCAATTTCAGACGGTAACGCGTGCCGCCAAAGCTGTTGGTGAGGATGATGTCGGCACCGGCATCCACAAAGCTCTGGTGCAGCTTGGTGATGCGGTCCGGATGTTCGGTGTTCCACAGCTCGGGCGCATCACCGGACATCAGTCCCATGTCAAACAGGTTGCTGCCGGTAGCACCATCGGCCAGCAGCCAGGGACGGGTTGCAAGTAGTTCGGTGAAGCGGTTGGGGGCGGTGGATGTCATGGGGCAGTCGGGCCCTTTGCAGGGCGTGCGAAGTGGAGTCGTTGGATCCCCGATTTTGCCTGAGAGTCAAAGCCCATGACTGTGGCCCAGTAAAGGGGACGTCCGCATGCAGAACGGCGGCGCACAAGCTGGTGTAGGTCGACAGCACCGGGGCAGATGGTTACGCGAATGTCCCCCGGCCTTCGGCCTCCTCCTTTATTTCGCTTCACCATCCGCCCCGATACTGTCGACTGCGAGCAGTGTTGGTGTGTAGTGACTGAACTGCCCATGAATATCAAGAAGGCGACCAGATTCCAACCCGTGGTCCCCTATGGCTTCAGCGTTGCTGCGTCTGCCAGTTCGGGTGCACCCAGGCCGGCGCCTTGGAGGGTGGCAGGGCGGTTCCCTTGATGGCGTCGGCAATCTTCTCGGCCATCATGATGGTGGGGACGTTGAGGTTGCCGCTGACGATGAGGGGCATGATGGACGCGTCCACCACGCGCAGGTTCTGCACGCCGTGCACCCGGCCCTGGCTGTCCACCACCGCCATGTCGTCGGTGCCCATGCGGCAGGAGCAGCTGGGGTGGTAGGCGGTTTCGGCCTGGTTGCGGATGTGCTCGTCGATTTCGGCGTCGCTCTGTACTTGCGATGTGGGCGACAGCTCCTCTGCGCGGAAACGGTCAAAGGCCTTTTGTGCGAACACCTCGCGGGTGAGGCGGATGGCGGCACGGAATTCCTTGCGGTCCTGCTCGTTGCTCATGTAGTTGAACACAATGGTGGGCGCATCCAGATGGCTGGCCGTGCGGATGCGCACATGGCCGCGGCTGGTGGAGCGCATGGGGCCTACGTGGGCCTGGAAGCCATGGCCTTCCACCGGCGAGTTGCCGTCATAGCGCACCGCCATGGGCAGGAAGTGGTACTGCAGGTCCGGGTGCTTCACACCGGCGTCGCTGCGGATGAAGCCGCCGGACTCGAAGTGGTTGGTCGCGCCCAGCCCTTTTTGCGTGAGCAGCCACTGCGCGCCAATCATGCCCATGGCCAGCGGCTTGCTGGCCGAGTACAGCGTGATGGGTTCCTTGCAGGCGTACTGCACATAGGTTTCCAGGTGGTCCTGCAGGTTCTCGCCCACACCCTTGCGGTCGGCCACCACCATGATGCCCAGGGGCTTGAGCAGATCGGCGTTGCCGATGCCGGAGAGCTGCAGCAGCTGCGGTGAGTTGATGGCGCCGCTGCTGACGATGACTTCGCGCCGTGCCCGCACCTCGATGCGCTGGCCGCCGCAGTCCAGCGCCACGCCGACAGCGCGCGGGTTGTCCTTGCCTTCGAACAGGATCTTGCTGGCCAGCGTATTGGGCAGCAGCTTGACGTTGCCGCGCTTGAGAGCCGGGCGCAGGTAGGCCATGGCTGTGCTCCAGCGTCGGCCTTTGTAGGTCGTCATGTCCATGGGGCCGAAGCCCTCTTGCTGGTAGCCGTTCATGTCGGCGGTGTAGGCGTAGCCGGCTTGCTGCCCGGCTTCGATGAAGGCGTTGTACAGCGGGTTCTTGCACTCGCCGGTGTGCACGCGCAGCGGGCCTTCGCTGCCGCGGTACTCATCGCCACCCTTCTCGCGCGTTTCAGATTTGCGGAAGTAGGGCAGGCAGTGGGCGTAGCTCCAGTCGGGCAGGTTGAACTTCTCGGCCCAGCCGTTGTAGTCCTCGGCATTGCCACGGATGTAGACCATGCCGTTGATGCTGCTTGAGCCGCCAATCGTCTTGCCGCGCGGGCAGTGCACGCGTCGGCCATTCATTCCGGGGTCGGCTTCGGCTTCGTACATCCAGGTGTAGCGGGGGTTGGCCATGGGGTAGGCAAAGCCGCTGGGCATGTGGATGAAGAGGTTGTGGTCCATCGGGCCGGCCTCGACCACCAGGATGCGGGTGTTCAGGTCTTCGCCCAGGCGGTAGGCCAGGGTGCTGCCGGCCGAACCGGCGCCGATGATGATGTAGTCGAATTCTTTTTCCATGGCTTTATTTTGGCGAAAGTTGGTGTTGGGTCGAATTGCCTGTGAGGTCAAAGTCCTCTATGCGGCCTGGTGTACGCCGTGGGCGCTGGGGTGAATGCTTCCGCGGCTGTCCCCCGCCCTTCGGGCTCCTCCTTTATGCCGCTGCACCATCCACCCCAGCGCCCACGGCAGCCTGCCTGGTTGGTACGCCAAAGCCGGAGAAAGACCGGACTCCAAATTCTTCGCGCACCAACAGTGCTTGCAGACACAGGACGGCATGGCACTCTGCGCCGGTAGGTAAAGGAGGAGGCCGAAGGCCGGGGGACACGGACGGCGCAGAGTGCCATGCCGTCCTGTGTCCGAAGTGACCTATGACCTGGAGTGCAATGAATTACCACGTTGGCCCAAAAAAGGAAGGGGGTTTCAGCGATAACCGGTAGCCACTTCACCCATCTCCACATACACCGTCTTGAGCTGCGTGTAGTGGTCCAGCGCGGCCATGCTGTTCTCGGAGCCGATGCCGGATTCGCCCACGCCGCCAAACGGCATCTCGATGGGTGTGATGTTGTAGTTGTTGATCCAGCAGATGCCCGCCTTGAGCTGGCCCGCCACGCGGTGGGCCTTCTGGATGTTGGTGGTGAACACGCCGGCAGCCAGGCCGAAGCGCGACAGGTTGGCGCGGGCCACAGCTTCTTCTTCGGTATCGAAGGTCAGCATGGACAGCACCGGGCCAAAGATCTCTTCGCGCACGATGCGCATCTCGTCCTTGCAGTCGGCAAAGATGGTGGGCGCCACGAAATTGGAGCCCAGGCCGGGCACGGCCACACGCTCGCCGCCGCAGACCAGAGTCGCGCCTTCGGCCTTGCCGCTGGCGATGTAGTCCATCACCTTGGCGGTGTGGGCTTCGGAGATCAGTGCACCCACTTCAGTTACCGGGTCCATGGGGTCGCCCACGCGTAGCAGCAGTGTGCGCTCTTTCAGGCGGGCCAGGAACTTATCGGCAATGCCGCGCTGCACGAAGACGCGGGTGCAGTTGGTGCAGACCTCGCCCTGGGTGTAGAAATTGCCCATCATGGCCGCGGCCACTGCCTGCTCCAGGTCGGCGTCGTCAAAGATCACCAGGGGCGATTTGCCACCGAGCTCCATGGTCACGCGCTTGAGGGTTCCGGCGGCGGTCTGCATTACCTTCTTGCCGGTGGGAACCGAGCCGGTGACGGATACCTTGGCCACGCCTTCGTGTGCGGCCAGCATGGCACCGGTGGCGCCGCGGCCCTGCAGCACGTTGAACACGCCCGGCGGTACACCGGCTTCGAGGTAGACCTCGGCCAGCTTCACGGCGGTGGCCGGGGTCAGCTCGGAAGGTTTGAAGATCATGGCGTTGCCGGCGGCCAGCGCGGGGGCCGATTTCCAGCAGGCAATCTGGATGGGATAGTTCCAGGCGCCAATGCCCACGCACACGCCCAGGGGCTCCTTGCGGGTGTAGGCAAAGGCGTTCTTCAGCGGGTACTGCTGGCCGGTGAGGGTGGCCGCTGCGCCGGCGAAGTACTCGATGCAGTCAGCGCCGCTCATCACGTCCACCACCAGCGCTTCTTGCAGTGGCTTGCCGCAGTCTTGCACTTCGAGTGCAGCAAGCTCCTCGTTGCGGCTGCGCAGGATGTCGGCGGCGCGGCGCAGAATGCGCCCGCGCTCGGTGCCAGTCATGGCTGACCACACGGCAAAGCCGGCTTGCGCAGCGGCAACAGCTGCGTCCACGTCGGCTTGCGTTGCGTCATGCACCGCAGCATAGGCCTTGCCGGTGGCGGGGTTGATGGAATCAAAACGCTCGCCACCGCCTTGCAGGTGTTTGCCGTTCACGAAACTGGAAATGCTTGCTTCACTCATATCAATCCTTGCGGGCTTGCAAAGCCCCAATAAAAAAACTCCGACCCGGCCAGGCCGCGTCGGAGTGTGCACCGTAAAAAAGCGGGGTGCTTACTTCAGCGCGGCCTTGACTGCTGCCAAACCGTCCTTGCCATCCAAGGTCGTCACGCCAGCCAGCCATTTGTCCACGGTGCCGGGGTTCTTCTTGAGGTAGTCCTTGGCAGCGACATTGGGCTTGACCTTCTTCAGGATGGGACCCATGACCTGGTTCTCGATGTCGGTGGTGAACTGCAGGTTCTTCAGGAAGGTGTAGACGTTGGGGCACTTCTTCTCATACGAGGGAGGAATGGCGGTATAAACCTTGGCTTCGCCCAGGTTGGGTCCGAAGATGTCGTCGCCACCGGAGAGGTAGCTCATCTTCATCTGCACGTTCATGGGGTGGGGTTCCCAGCCCAGGAAGACGATGGCCTTGTTGTCCTTGATGGCGCGCTGGGCTTCGATCAGCATGCCGGCTTCTGAGGATTCGACCATCTTGAAGTTCTTCAGGCCGAACTTGTTGTCCTTGATCATGCCGGCGATCAGGGCGTTGCCGTCGTTGCCGGGTTCGATGCCATAGATCTTGCCGCCCAGGTCCTTCTCGAACTTGGCGATGTCGGCAAAGGTCTTCAAGCCCTTGTCAAACAGGTAGGTAGGTACGGCCAGGGTGTACTTGGCACCCACCAGGTTGGGCGTGTCCAGCACCTTGATGTCACCGGCCTTCACGAAGGGCTCGATCTGCGGAGTCATGGAAGGATTCCAGTAGCCCAGGAACACGTCGATCTGCTTCTTCTTCATCCCGGCGAATGCAATTGGAATGGAGGCGATGGTGACGGTGGGCTTGTAACCCAGGCCTTCGAGCACCACGGACGCCATGCCGGTGGTGGCTGCGATGTCACTCCAGCCGACGTCGGCGAAATGCACGGTCTTGCAGCTCGCGTCATCGGCGAGTGCGGATTGGGCAGCCAGGGCTGCAATGGCGGTGACGATTCCTGCTACTTTCATCTTCATGGGGACACTCCTGTAAAAAAAGGACTTACGCTGTTGCCGGTTTTCGCCAAGCCCTAGGAGGGCTTGGGGTCGCGCCGCGAGGGTCTGCGCCCTCGTTGGTTGGGTTCGGTGCTGGACATGGTTCGCTCAGGCAGTTGCACTGCCTTGCGCAATTCTTCAAACGGCGCGTTCAGGTGCGGAATGGCCATGGCCTCCACAAAGAATTCCTGGAAGCGTGGCTCCACCGCCGTTTCGATTTTTTCTACCCGGCGCACCAGCGCCTCGATGTCCTTGCGTGAGCGCTGGTCCAGCAGCGCGATGCGTGCCCCGGTACCGGCGGCATTGCCCGCCGAGGAGACGTGGTCCAGGCGGCAGTCGGGAATCATGCCCAGCACCATGGCGTATTTCACGTCGATGTGGCTGCCAAAGGCACCGGCCAGACGGATGCGGTCCACCGTGCTGATGTTGAGCCGCTCCATCAGCAGGCGCACGCCAGCATACAGCGCAGCCTTGCCCAGCTGGATGGCGCGCACATCGTTTTGCATGATCTTGAGGGCGCGGGCCTCGGCCGTGGCCTTGTACAGCTCGTAGGAGAAGGTGCGGCCATCTTCCTGAATACGCGGATTGCGCGCGGCCAGGGCGCCGTCGATGGTGCCGTCGTGGCGGATGATGCCGGCCAGGTACATCTCGGCCAGCGCCTCGATGATGCCGGAGCCGCACACGCCGGTGACACCGGTGCCTGCTACCGCTTCGGCAAAACCGGGCTCGTCGGACCACAGGTCGGAACCGATCACCTTGAAGCGCGGCTCCAGCGTCTGCGGATCGATGCGCACACGCTCGATGGCGCCAGGTGCCGCGCGCTGGCCGCAGCTGATCTGCGCGCCCTCAAAGGCCGGGCCGGTGGGGCTGGAGCAGGCCAGCAGGCGCTGGTTGTTTCCCAGCACGATTTCGGCATTGGTGCCCACGTCCACCAGCAGGGTGATCTTGTCGGTGAGGTCTGGGCGTTCGGCCAGCAGCACACCGGCAGTGTCCGCACCCACGTGTCCTGCAATGCAGGGCAGCACATAGATGCGGGCGTTGCGGTGGATGGCAAAGTCAATCTCCACCGCCCACAGGGTGATGGCGCGGTCGGTTGCCAACGCAAACGGTGCGCCACCCAGTTCGGTGGGGTCAATGCCCAGCAGCAGGTGGTGCATGATGGGGTTGCCGACAAAGGTGGCTTCCAGGATGTCCTGCGGCGTGATGCCGGCCTGGGCCGCCACTTCGGTGGCCAAGGTGTTGAGTGCCTCGCGCACGGCAGCCGTCATTTCCTTGTCGCCGCCCGGATTCATCATCACGTAGGACACGCGGCTCATCAGATCCTCGCCGAAGCGGATCTGCGGATTCATCAGCCCCGCCGAGGCCACCACTTCACCCGATGCCAGGTTGCACAGGTGGGCGGCTATGGTGGTGGAGCCAATGTCCACGGCCAGGCCGTAGACGTGTTCCTTGAAGCCGGGCCAGACCGCCACGATCTGATGGCCCGCATGCACCGCCACCGTAACCTTCCACTCACCGGCGCGCAGGGCCTTCTGCAATTGCTGGACCACGATGACGTCACAGGCCAGATCGGTCAGACGCCATTCGAATTCCAGCGCGTCTTCCAGGCGGCGCAGGTCGCCACTGGGGTCGTGCATGTCAGGCTGCTGCACTTCCACATAGTGCAGACGGATCAGCGGGTCCAGCTCCACATCGTGTGCTTCGGCTTCCTTGCGCACCACCTGCTTGTGCACCTGGCTGCTGGAGGGGACGTCGATCACCACATCACCCAGGATCTGGGCCGAGCACGACAGACGGCGGCCTTCGGCCAGCGGTTGGGTGACGCAGTATTCCTGCTCCACCTTGCCCACGGGCGAGAGGTTTTCCACCTTGGAGGTGAGGCCGTGCTTGGGGAACTCGCCCTCGGATACCAGCACCTGGCAGCGGCCGCAGATGCCGCGGCCTCCGCAGACGGAGTCAATGTCCACGCCCAAAGAGCGCGCTGCCTGCAGCACCGGTGTGCCCAGGGGGAAACGACCACGGCGCCCCGAAGGGGTGAAAACGACCAAGGGGTCTTTATTGCTCAATCACAGGCTCCTGACGAATGCACGAATCACGCGGAAGAGGGATTACTCGCGGCGGCGGCGGCTACCACCTTCGCGGCGGCCGCGGCCCATTTCACCGTCGGCGCCCATGGCAGGCGCTTCACGGAACTTGCGGATCCAGCGCATGCAGTCAGGGTCGTGGCCCATCATCACGTCGGCACCCATGATGGCCTTGACCACTTCGGCGTGCAAGGGGTTGGTGATAGCAGATGTCATGCCCGAGGCGATGGCCATGGTCAGGAAAGCCGCGTTCACGCCGTTGCGCTCGGGCAGGCCGAAGCTCACGTTGGATGCGCCACAAGTGGTGTTGACCTTGAGCTCGGTCTTGAGGCGGTGCACCAGTTGCATGACCTGCACGCCAGCCTGGTTGATGGCGCCAATGGGCATGACCAGCGGGTCCACCACGATGTCGGAGGCGGGGATGCCGTAGTCGGATGCGCGCTCCACAATCTTCTTGGCGACGGCAAAACGCACGTCGGGGTCCTGGGAGATGCCGGTTTCATCGTTGGAGATGGCCACTACGGCGGCGCCGTATTTCTTGACCAGCGGCAACACGGTTTCCAGGCGGTCTTCCTCGCCGGTGACCGAGTTCACCAGGGCCTTGCCCTTGTAGACGGCCAGACCGGCTTCCAGCGCGGCGACGATGGAGGAGTCGATGCTGAGCGGCACGTCGGTGACGGACTGCACCAGCTGGATGGCCTTGGCCAGCATGCCGGGTTCATCAGCCAGCGGGATGCCGGCGTTGACGTCCAGCATGTGCGCACCGGCTTCCACCTGGGCCAATGCATCGGCCACGACGCGGCTGTAGTCACCGGCCAGCATTTCGGCCGCCATGATCTTGCGGCCTGTGGGGTTGATGCGTTCGCCGATGATGACGAAGGGGCGGTCAAAGCCGATCACCACTTCTTTGGTGGCGGAGCTGATGATGGTATCGGTCACGTTGTTTCCTTTGTTAGTGTCTGATGGGTATCGCGTTCGGGGTACCAAGGGACGCGCCCCTTGAGTACACCGGATTTCTGAATGATTTCGGCTACGGATTCTTCCTGGCGGTAGGCCATGACATGCACGCCCGACACGCCCTTGATTTCCTGGATCTCCTGAATCAGGTCAATGCAGATCTGGCGGCCTTCCTGGGCGGGCTTTTCGGCCCCGGCCATGCGCTTGACCACGGAATCCGGAATGTGGATGCCCGGCACATTGGTGCGCATCCATTCGGCGGCCTTGGCGGTGCGCAACGGGCCCACGCCAATCAGGAAGAATGCCTTGTCCAGCAAGCCCAGATCCTCCATTTGCTGCATGAAGGTTCTCAGGCGGGGAACATCGTAGCAGTATTGGGTTTGCAGGAATTGGGCGCCGGCGGCGATCTTCTTGGCAATGCGTTCGGCGCGCCATTCATAGGGCGGCACAAAGGGGTTGGCCGCAGCGCCGAAAAACACGCGCGGCGCATAGGTCACCTTGCGGCCACTCTGGAACTTGTGTTCATCACGCAGGGTGCGGCCGATGTTGAGCAGTGACATGCAGTCCAGATCAAACACCGGTTTGGCCTGCGGGTGATCGCCCGACTGCACGCCGTCACCGGACAGGCACAGCATGTTGGCCACACCCATGGCCGCACCGCCCAGGATGTCGCCCTGGATGGCAATGCGGTTCTTGTCGCGGCAGGAAATCTGCATCACCGGTGCATAGCCCACGCGGGTCAGCAGGGCGCACACGGCCATACTGGACATATGGCAGTTGGCACCGCTGCCGTCGGTGGCATTGATGGCGTCCACGTAGCCGTCGAAGATGCGGGCGCGCTTGTAGACGTCTTCCGGGTCTGCCGAATCGGGCGGGTCCAGCTCTGCGGTTACCGCAAACGCACCCGCACGCAGCACCCGCTCCAGGCGCCCCGGCGAAGTGTGGCCCGGCAGGATGGGCAGCGGATAGCCCGGAACTGGTTCGTCTTCAAATTTCATGGTGCTTTGGGAGTGCTGCTGGTGGCGGAAGGGGCGGCGGCAACCGGGCTGGCAGGCTTGGGCGGCGGCGGATTCTTGTCGCGGGCCACCTTGAGCCAGGAGGATCGTCCTTCCAGGCGACGGTCCACCGGCAATTGCACGATGCGGATGGCTTTCTTTCCCTCCACCATGCGTTCGCTTCCGGCAAAGCCTTCCACCCAGACGCAGCGCATCTCGGGTTTGACCTCGCAATGCCCGTTGGCACGCACGCCGCCACAGGGGCCGTTGCGGATGTTCTTGGGGCAGTTCATGGAGCACGACATGCCAGTAGAGCTCAGGGCACACTGGCCGCACATCTTGCAGTCAAACAGAAAGCCCTTGGTCACTTTCTCCAGAGCGGCGATGGGTTTTTCCACCCGTTCGTAACCGATCCAGTTCCATACCGGATGCAGGGCCACAAAGGCCTTCTCGAATGCGCTGTAAAACTTCTCCAGCCCACGGGCATGGCGTACAGACCAGAGACGAACGGAATACATATCAGGCTTCTCCCGAAGGGGCTGGGGAATCGGGCGTGAGGGTTTCGTCCACGCCATGGGCGCGAATCAGGCGCAGCAAATCGTCATCGGAATAGCGGGCCTCGATCTTGGCGGCCTCTGCTTCCGCCTCGGCTTGCATGTCGTCACCGCAAGCGCGCGGCTCGCTACGCTTCCAGTCGGCCAGGTAGTCGGCAGAGCCGGACTTGCCCGCGCGCATGGCGGCGCGGTCCACCGCCTCCTGGAAGCGGTGCGAGAGTTGCACCTTGCCAGTTTCGCGGCCTTTCTTGACCACTACCTGCGCGGGAATGTCGCGCCAGGAAATCACAATCAGTTTTGCCATGTAATGGGCCTCGTAGTAGCGGTTGTTTGGGCGCGTTCCAGGCTGGTGGCCAGGTCTCCGTAGCCGGTGACGTGGTACTCGAATTGCAGTCCGAGGCGCTCTGCAGCCGCACGCCCTGCGGCAATCTTTTCCTCCGAGGCCACCTGCGCCAGGTACGTGAGCTTCTTGTAGTTACCAAAATAGATCGGCATCAGCTCCGGGTGTTTGTCTATGCCCAGACCGCGCAATATCAGGCGGTCGAAATGGGTCAGCAAAAAGTCAGTCAGGTAGAAGGTGCCAAGCTCTGCCTCGGCCATGGCCTCGAATTGCGCTGTGCCGGCAAAGAACTCATAGCAGTGGGAACCCGGAATGCGCTCCACCCTCTCTTCGGCCAGCACGGCATCCAGCAGACCGCCGGTGCCGCAGTCGGCGTAGGCTACAAAGATGGAGGTGAATTGGCCGCGCGCCGCCTGGATCTTGGCGCGCACCGCTTCGGGAATCTTTTCGGGGCGGTTGTGCAGGTCTGCGGGCAGACACTGCACAGCCATGTGCGGCCAGTTGTTCAGGGTGCGCAGCGCCACAATCTCGCGTGCCAGGGCGCCACAGGCAATGATCAAGCTGGCTGGCTGAGCACCCATGGCTACACCGGATCAGACAGGGTTGCCGACTCTGCGCAGGCTCAGGCTGCCGCTGCGCGCCGTGCAGCGATCAGGGTCTTGGCAGTTTCCACGGCGATACCAGCGTCGCGGCAATAGGCGTCCGCGCCCACAGCCTTGCCGAACTCTTCGTTCAGCGGTGCGCCGCCGACCAGCACGATGTAGTCATCGCGAATGCCTTTTTCCTTGAGGGTGTCGATGACGACCTTCATGTAGGGCATGGTGGTGGTCAGCAGAGCAGACAGACCCAGGATGTCGGGCTTGTGCTGTTCAATGGCTTCCAGGTATTTTTCAACGGGGTTGTTGATGCCGAGGTCGATGACTTCAAAGCCGGCACCTTCCATCATCATGCCCACCAGGTTCTTGCCGATGTCATGGATGTCGCCCTTGACGGTTCCGATCACCATCTTGCCGATCGGCTCCACACCGGTTTCTGCCAGCAGGGGGCGCAGGATTTCCATGCCGCCCTTCATGGCGTTGGCAGCCAGCAGCACTTCCGGCACGAACAGGATGCCGTCGCGGAAATCGATGCCCACGATACGCATGCCTTCGACCAGCGCGTCATCCAACACGCGGGCTGCAGTCCAGCCGCGCGAGAGCAGGATGTTGGTTGCTTCTATGACCTCGTCGCGAAGGCCGTTGTAGAGATCGTCATGGACTTGCTCTGTCAGCTCCTCGTCGTTCAAGGTGTTGAGATCCAGATCGTCATCAAATTCGTTGGCCACCGCTAACTCCTGAAAAATAGGTTGCTCATGTCACTGCATCGGCACAGTCAGAGCGTGTTGAAAATGGTACGAGTCGCTATCTGTCAGGGCTGACACAATAGCGACTTGGGATTGTCGTCACACGACAGTGTAATTGCCTCGTGAATTGCGTGGTCGTTCGGGTCGAAATGGCCGTCGCACCGAGATAATTCCGCGGGCGCCCAATCCATAAACTGCCCACTGGCAACGCAACTGTTTTGCGCCAACCTATTCGACAACCTACGGAGCCCGATTTCCATGAACGTCCCACTCGAAGGCAAGCCCCATTACATCCTCACGGCCACCTGCGCCAGCCGCATGGGGACTGTGGCACGCGTGTCCGGCTTTCTGGCCTCGCGCAAGTGCTACATCACCGACATGCAGCAGTTCGATGATGTGATCACCGGGCGCTTTTTTACCCGCATCAGCTTTTATGGCAACCCGGGCGCCACGCCCGAGTTGGCTGCATTGCGCGATGAATTCCAGGAGGTCGCCACACTGGAGGAAATGGAGTGGTCGATTGTGGACGCGGAGATCAAACCTCGCGTGCTGATCATGGTCTCCAAATTCGACCATTGCCTGGTGGACCTGCTGTACCGCAACCGCACCGGCGAACTGAAGATGGAAATCACCACCGTGGTCTCCAACCACCCCGACCTCAAAGGGCTGGTGGAAGCGCAGGGCATTCGCTATGTACACATTCCCGTCACGCCCGAGACCAAGGCAGCACAGGAAGACAAGCTGATGGAGCTGGTACATGAGACGCGCAGCGAGCTGGTGGTGCTGGCGCGTTACATGCAGGTTCTCTCGGACGACCTGTGCCGCCGTCTGCGCGGCCAGGCCATCAATATCCACCACTCGTTCCTGCCGGGCTTCAAGGGCGCCAAACCCTATCACCAGGCCCATGCGCGCGGTGTCAAGTTGACGGGGGCAACGGCCCACTACGTGACGGCGGATCTGGACGAAGGCCCGATCATCGAGCAGGTGGTGCAACGTGTGGACCACACCTACACGCCGGAAAAGCTGGCTGCCGCCGGTCGCGACTCCGAGTGCCGCGCCCTGGCAACGGCCGTGCGTCTGCACGTGGAACGCCGCGTATTCCTGAACGACTCCAAGACTGTGATTTTTGCCTGACCCTCACGGGCCGACATCGCCGCTCAGTATTCGGTGGCGATGTCGTCGTCCGCTTCGAGCGGCAGGTCGCCTATGGCAACCCGGCGGCTGTTACGGCGTTCGGCGCTGGGGGTGTGGCCAAACAAGTCGCGGTAGCACTTGGAAAAGTGCGGCGGGGATTGGAAGCCGCAAGCCACCGCCACTTCCATGATGGACATGGAAGTCTGCAGCAGCAGGCCGCGGGCGCGGCGCAGGCGCATGTCCAGGTAGTACTTGGTCGGAACCTCGCCCACATATCGCTTGAACAGCCGCTCAATCTGGCGGCGCGAAACGCCCACCAATTTGGCAATCTCGTCCAGCGACAGGGGTTCCTCCAGATTGGCCTCCATCAGGGCGGCCGCTTCGATTAGGTTCTCATGGAACAGGCCGACGCGGGCCAGCAGGGGCACATGCTGGCGGTCTTGGTCACTGCGGATGCGGTCCAGGATGAACTGGTCGGAAATCTGCGGCGCAATATCGCGACCCAGATGGTCCTTGATGATGTTGAGCATCAAGTCCAGCGGCGCAATCCCGCCCGAGCAGGTGTAGCGGTCCCGGTCAATGGCGTAGAGCTGCTTGGAGAACTGCACGGCGGGGAATTGCTCTTCCAGCGCCGACATGTTTTCCCAGTGCACCACGGCCTTGTATTTGTCCAGCAAGCCAGCCTTGGCCAGGGCGTAGCCGCCGGTGCACAGCGAGCCCAGCGGCACCAGACGTTGCGCAAAGCGGCGCAGGGCGGCAATGAGTTCCGGAGTGACGGCCTGCTCGACGTTGACGCCGCCGCAGACGAACACAATGTTGGCCGGACCAATGTCTTCAATGGCCACCGTGGGCGACATGGACAGACCATTGCTGGCGGGTGTGGGTTGGCCGTCCAGGCTGGCCAACGTCCACTCATACACGTCCTGTTCAGCAACCCGGTTGGCCATGCGCAACGCCTCGACCGCGCTGGACAGCGCAATCAGAGAGTAATTCTGCAGCGTCAGGAATACGAATCGGTGCTTTGGAAGGGGCCGGTTCGGGCGTTTAGCAGGCAAATCCATCAGAGCTGTGTGTAGTCAAGGGCCATCGACTTTGGGTTTAAGCCCGAGTTTATCCCTGAGTGTGCGGCGTTTGCCTTGTTCTCCGAAGGTTTCGGTGATGCGATCCAGCATGATGGCCAACAGCACCACGGCCAGGCCGGATTCAAAGCCCAGGCCGATATCCAGCCGTTGGATACTGGCCAGGACGTCGTTGCCCAGCCCGCCCGCACCCACCATGGAGGCGATGATGACCATGGAGAGCGCCATCATGATGGTCTGGTTGATGCCCGCCATGATGGATGGCATGGCGCCGGGGATCTGCACCTTGAACAGTACTTGCGTAGGCGTGCAGCCAAAAGTGATGCCCGCTTCTACTTGCTCCTTGTTGACCTGGCGGATGCCCAGGGCGGTGAGGCGCACTACCGGTGGCATGGCGAAGATCACGGTGGAGAGTACGCCAGGCACGCGTCCCAGGCCGAACAGCATGGCCGCAGGGATCAGGTACACAAACGCCGGCATGGTCTGCATGAAGTCCAGAGTAGGGCGCACGATGGCGGCCACCCGGTCATTGCGTGCGGCCCAGATGCCCAGCGGCAGTCCCAACACCAGGCTGATAAAGGTCGCGGCAATGATGAGCGCCAGCGTCACCATGGTTTGAGGCCAGAAGCCGGTACCGTTGATTACATAGCAGCAGGCCAGGCAGAACAGGGCGAATTTCCAGCCCAGGCGCCAAAAGCCTACGCCCACCAACACGGCCGCCACTACAGGCATGGGAATGGCCTGCAGCGCAGTTTCCAGCGCTTCGGTGAGGGTGCCGATGCCCGAGCCCAGTTGCTCCAGCGTGCCGCCGTCGTTGTCCACGACAAACTTGACGGCGCGATCTACGAATTCGCCCAAGGGCAATGTGTCACTCATGGGTGGCCTCTACTTCTTCTACGAGTTTTTTCAGCAAGATGGTCTGGGTCACGGCGCCCAGATAGATATTGTTGGCGTCCACCACGGGCAATGGCACCGGGTTGCGCACCAGGCGCCCGATCAGTTCCTTGAGCACCATGGTGGAGGGAACCGAGGCAATGTGTTGCAGGAAGGCTGCCGCCAGATGGTTGGAGTCGGCTTCCAGCGCGCGGAACATGGAGTCGATGGAAACCGTGCCCAGCAGCCGCCCATCGTTGCCTACGGCAAAAGCATAGTGGCGTTGCGTTTCGCGCAGTTTCGCGATGGCGGTGCGCATATCGGCTTTGGCGTCGGCACCGGGTTGGAAGACCAGGGTCTCGTCCGCGCTGGCCACGTCCTTGGCGACCAGGTACTTGTTGACGTCCACGCCCTTGAAGAAGGCGCGCACATATTCGTCGCTGGGGTTGCGCAGGATTTCATCGGGCGTGCCGATCTGCACAATGCGACCGCCTTCCATGATGGCAATGCGGTTGCCGATGTGAAAGGCTTCGTCCAGGTCGTGCGAGACGAAGACGATGGTGCGCTGTTGCTCAGCCTGCAGCTTGAGCAGCAGTTCCTGCATCTCGGTGCGCTTGAGTGGGTCCAGGGCTGAAAAAGCTTCGTCCATCAGCATGAGTGACGGGTCTACCGCCAACGCACGCGCCAGACCGACGCGCTGCTGCATGCCGCCAGACAGTTCGGCGGGCATACGCTGGGCAAAGGCTTTCAGGCCCACCTGGTCCAGCACTTCCATGGCGCGTTTTTCGCGCGTCTTGCGATCCACGCCGGCGACTTCCAGGCCGAAGGCGGTATTGCGCAAAACCGAGAGGTGAGGCAATAGCGCAAACGACTGGAACACCATGGCCAAGTCCTTGCGGCGCAGGTTGATCAATGCCTGCTTGCTCATGGTGGCAACGTCGTGGCCGCCCACCAGAATCTGCCCGTGCGTGGGGTCGACCAGACGGTTGAGCAGGCGGATCAGGGTGGATTTGCCGGAACCGGAGAGGCCCATGAGCACAAAGATCTCGCCCTCATTGACGTGGAAGTTGGCATCCTTGACCCCGACCACCATGCCGGTTTGCTGAAAGATCTGGTCCTTGCTCTGGCCCCGTTGCAGCATCTGCATGGCCAGTTCCGGGCTATGGCCAAATATTTTGTAGAGATTCTTGACGACGACTTTTTCGACCACTGCGCTTGTCCTCTGGTTCGTTGGGTTTGTTGCAGCTTTGGGCTACAGCGCCCTTCTCTATGCATGAAGCGGGCCATGCTAGCCGCACAAAACGCAACCAAACCCCAAAATGCGCCGTCAGATTGTCAATCTGCGACAAGGCCAGTGCGCACTAGGGAATGCCCTATGCAAATGCACTGTCCATTTCAGTGCGAGGCCGTGCGCGAGATGTATCGCTTGCGCCAAAACACCAGACTCAGAGCAGCTGCAATGGTGACCATGCTGCCCATGGCCCACCAGAAACCGCTGTGCACATGGAGCAGCGGGATGGAGTCAAAGTTCATGCCGAATATGGCGGCGATCAGATTCAATGGCAGGAAGATGGCGGTCAGCGCCGTGAGCGTGCGCATGATGTCATTGGTGCGGTGGCTCTGCGCGCTGAAGTGCATCTGCACCGCGGTTTCGGCGCTCTGTTCCAGGCGGCGCACGTGGTGCACTACGCGCTCAATATGCTCCAGCACATCGCGGCTGCGCACCTGCAGCAATTCGCGTTCGCGCGCATCTGCCGGCGTGTCGGCGTCCGGCCAGGTCTTGATGGCCTCGATCCAGTCCTGGATGCAGGCATGCTGGTCTTCACAGATCTCGTCCAGTTGGTGCAATGCGAGACGTGCATCCAACAGCGCTCCCCAGTTCGCAAAGCGTGCCTTGGGGCTGAGCAGCTCGGTCTGCCAATGGTCCAGCTGGTGCGTCATTTCCCGGCGCAGGGCCAGATAGCCGTCCACCATCAGATTGACAATGCGCAGCATCAAGTCCGCCGGGCTGCCCGGGAAACGCGTGCCCGTGACGCGCAGATCGGGGCTGCCGCCGACCTGGGTCAGCTTGCTCGCATAAGCATCTCGAACCAGACAGTCTTCGGGATGGACGGTCAGCAACACGCGATCAAACACCGCAAACCCCACCGGATTGGTATCTATGCGCCGCAGGATGGGCGGCCCACCCTTGGCCAATGCCAAAGCCGGTTTGACGCCGCCTTCCACGCGCGTGGCGGTGGCGTGGGAGGTCGCCAGGCGTCGGAACACCACCATGTCATATTGCGAGGTGTAGTCGTAGTGGGAGGGCAACTGCTGGTTCAGCAGGTCGGATACGTGCAGGTCCAGCAGGGCCTGGCCACACAGTGTCTGCAACACCGACTGGATGGTGCTCAGCTGTGTTTCAAATTCCTTGCGGGTGCAGCTGATCCAGACGAACCCGTTGGCGGGCGGGTCCGCCTGCAACAGGCTTTGCAAGTCCCCGCCCTCCATTGCGCCCGTGCTTTGGATCTGAAAGATGCGCATGGTCTGGCTCTCGCTGGGCGGCGGCCGGGGTTAGCGGTTGCGTAGCAGCCGGGCGACGTCGCGAGCGAAGTAGGTCAACACACCGTCGGCACCGGCACGCTTGAAGGCCAGCAGGCTTTCCAGCATGACGGCATCATGGTCCAGCCAGCCATTGGCCGCTGCAGCTTTGAGCATGGCGTATTCGCCGGAGACCTGGTAGGCAAAAGTAGGGATGCGGAACTCATCCTTGACGCGACGCACCACGTCCAGATAGGGCATGCCGGGCTTGACCATCACCATGTCGGCGCCTTCTGCAATGTCCATGGCGACCTCGCGCAAGGCTTCGTCGGTATTGGCAGGGTCCATCTGATAGACCTTCTTGTTGCTCTTGCCCAGATTGGAGGCCGAGCCCACAGCGTCGCGGAAGGGGCCGTAAAAGGCGCTGGCGTACTTGGCGCTGTAGGCCATGATGCGGGTGTGTACCAGCTTCTCTGCTTCCAGTGCGGTACGGATGGCGCCTATGCGCCCGTCCATCATGTCGCTAGGGGCAACGATGTCCACTCCTGCACGGGCCTGGGCCATGGCTTGCTGCACAAGCACTTCCACGGTCTCGTCGTTCAGGATGTAGCCCTCCGTCTCCGGGCGGGTGTCGGGCAGGCCGTCCTGGCCATGGCTGGTGTAGGGGTCCAGTGCCACATCGGTCATGACGCCCAGATCGGGGAACTCCTTCTTCAGCGCGCGGACCACACGGGGAATGAGACCATCGGGATTGAGCGCCTCACTACCACGGTAGTCCTTGAGGGACTGGTCGATGACGGGGAACAATGCCATCACCGGAATTTCCAGTTTGACGCATTCCTCAGCGACTGGCAGCAGCAGGTCCAGGCTGAGCCGTTCCACGCCGGGCATGGAACCGATGGGAACCCGTTGCCCCTGCCCATCCACCACAAAGACCGGATAAATCAGGTCATGTGCTGTCAGGTTGTTTTCACGTACCAGGTTGCGGGTAAACGTATCGCGGCGCAGACGACGGGGGCGTCCGGCGGGGTAGGGGGCATAGTTGGTCATATTGAAAATTGTGCCTGAATCCTTGGTAGGCACATTGCGTCATGTGTGATGGCGCAGTTTGTACTGCGATGCAACATCGGTTTGGAGTCATGTAAAGGGAAGAAATAGCAGACAGAGTCGCATGGGTATTTGAAAAAAATGCTTGTGCGGCAATGTGAAAATTGTTAAATTCAGCGCCGGGTAGCTTGCTACCTCCCGCTTTTCCTCCCTGAGCGGGGCCTTGATGTGTGACAGCAAATAGGCTTGCTACCCCAGCCCTTGTGCTGGGGTTTTTTTTGCCATTGCCGATATGGCCTACACTGAAAACCATGCTCTGGATAAAGTCCTTTCACATAGTCTTTGTGGCCAGCTGGTTTGCCGGGCTGTTCTACCTTCCGCGCATTTTTGTCAATCTGGCCATGGTCCCCAAGGGCTCGGACGCTGAGTTCGCCCGTCTGATGTTGATGGCCCGCAAGCTGATGCGCTTCAGCCACATGCTGATGGTGCCGGCGCTGGGTTTTGGCCTGTGGACTTGGGGGCTTTACGGTTTTGCATATGGCATGGGCAATGGTCAAGGAATGGGCTGGATGCACATCAAGTTGTTCCTGGTCGTGCTGGCCGTGGCGTACCACGTCGTGTGTGCCTTCATCCTGCGCAGTTTCGAAGTGGGGCGTGAGGCGCACGGCCACGTCTGGTTCCGCTGGTTCAACGAGATCCCTGTGCTGCTGCTGACTGCCATCGTCATCTTGGTAGTTGTCAAGCCGTTCTGAGGCTGTCTGCCATGCACAAGACCGCGGCCACGCCACTGGCGTTGATGTATGCGGTGCTGATTGTCTACGCCAGCCTTTATCCATTTGCAGACTGGCGCGATCAGGGGATAGACGCCTGGGCGTTCTTGCTGGCGCCCTGGCCTCGGTATTGGACTGGATTTGATGTGGCAGTCAATGTGGCGGGCTACATTCCGTTTGGCGGCCTGTTGATGCTGAGCGCGCTGCGGTCCGGGCGTCTGAGGCACCCGCTGATGCTGACTTTTCTTTGCGCCTCGCTGCTTTCCCTGGGAATGGAAACCCTGCAAAGCTACCTGCCTGTGCGCGTGGCTTCGCGCGAAGACTGGCTGCTCAATTCGGCCGGAGCCTGGGTCGGTGCCTTCATCACGTTGGGTTTGGAGCGGTGGGGGGCGATAGATCGCTGGACTGACTTTCGCAAGCGCTGGTTTTTCGAGTCGTATCGTGGTGGCGTTGTGCTGATTGCAACCTGGCCGCTGGCGCTCCTGTTTCCGCCTGCAGTTCCGTTTGGACTGGGGCAGATCTTTGAACGGATCGAAGCGCAGTTGGCAGACCGGCTTGCCGATACGCCGTTTCTGGACTGGCTTCCCGTACGGGAGGTTGAGTTGCAGCCCCTGCTTCCCAGTGCCGAACTGGTCTGTGTTCTGCTGGGGCTGTTGATTCCTTGCCTGGTGGGCTTTTGCGTAATCCGTCCGGGCTTCAGGCGGCTGCTTTTCGCGCCGTTGTTCATTGGCGTGGGTGTGTTGGTAGCAGCGCTTTCCGCGCTGCTGAGCTGGGGGCCGGACCATGCCTGGGCTTGGCTGGACCTGCCCACACAGGTGGCCTTGGTGGCAGCGGTCATTCTGGCTTCGTTTCTTTCGTTTGTGCCGGCGCGAGCCAGTCCTGCGCTGGTGCTGCTGGGGCTGGGGCTGTACTTGAGCATCCTGAATCAGGCTCCAGAGAACCCCTATTTCGCACAGACTCTGCAAGAGTGGGAACAGGGGCGATTCGTCCGCTTCAACGGGCTTGCTCAATGGTTGGGTTGGTTATGGCCTTACGCCGTTTTGGTGTATGCCGTATCGATGATCTGGCGCCGCAATCCGAATCCCTAAAATCGAGTCATGCCCGAAACCACTACGACTGCGCGTTCCTATTACGAGCGCCATATTTTTTTCTGCCTCAACGAACGCAAGAACGGTGAAGCTTGTTGTGCACAGTTCAAAGCCCAGGAGGCCTTCGACCACTGCAAGTCCCTGGTGAAGGCTGCGGGCCTGAATGGACCGGGCCAGGTGCGGGTCAACAAAGCCGGTTGCCTGGACCGCTGTGCGGCAGGCCCGGTGGCCGTCATCTATCCCGAGGCAGTCTGGTACAGCTACGTGGACAACGCCGATATTGAAGAGATCGTCGAATCGCATCTCAAGAATGGCAAAGTGGTGGAGCGACTGCTGACCCCACCACACCTGGGACGGTAACTGTGAAGGCTTCCACACGCAAAATCACGTTACTGGGTCCAGCGGGTGTACTGGAAGCGGCGGTGGACGAGCCCGCCAGCGAAACCGTACGTGGCGTGGCAATCATTGCCCATCCCCATCCTTTGTTTGGTGGCACCATGGACAACAAGGTGGTGCAGACCGTGGCGCGCGCCTTTGTGCAGTGTGGCTGGCGTGCGGTGCGCTTCAATTTCCGTGGGGTGGGCGGTAGTGCCGGGGTGTACGACGAAGGGCGCGGAGAGTTGCAGGACCTGTTGGCCGTTCTGGAAGACCAGGCACCCCAAGGGCCTTTGGCGCTTGCAGGATTTTCATTTGGGGCATTTGTCACCAGCACGGCGGTGGCGCAACTTTGGCCGCATCGCGACATCGAAAAACTGGTGTTGGTAGGTACTGCCGCCAGCCGTTTTGGCGTGGCACCGATTGCCACGGATCTGCATGCGCGTACGCTGGTGGTTCACGGTGAGGTGGACGACACGGTGCCTCTAACGTCAGTGATGGACTGGGCACGTCCCCAGAATCTTCCGGTAACTGTAATTCCAGGGGTCGAACATTTCTTTCACGGACAATTGCCACTGTTGCGCGGGCTGGTCGCCCGACACGTCATGAGTTCGCTACCCCCTGTGTGAGTTCGTTTATTCCATCGGAACCTTTGCGGGCCTTTTTTATCCCATGAAATTATTTCTGGCCGCTCTCTTGGTTGTTCTGAGTTTCGCCGCGGCGGCGCAAATGCCCCAGCCGCCGGAAGTGGCAGCTCGAGCCTATATGTTGGTGGACATCACAGCCAACCAAGTTCTGGCCGCGAAGGATATTGATGCACCGGTGGAGCCTGCATCACTCACCAAGCTGATGTCGGCCTATCTGGTGTTCGACGCACTGAAATCCAGGAAGATTGACCTCAAGCAAACCTTTGGAGTCAGTGAGGGGGCCTGGAAGATGCCGGGTTCCCGCATGTTCATTGATCCCAAGATGCAGGTGCCAGTGGAGGACTTGATTCAGGGCATGATTGTTCAAAGCGGCAACGATGCCACCGTGGCGTTGGCTGAAGGTGTGGGCGGCTCGGTCGAAAAATTCGTCCAAATGATGAATGCGCAGGCCAAGGCACTGGGTATGAAGAACACGAGTTACAAGAACCCGGAAGGCATGACCGAGGCGGGTCACACCACCACGGCGCGCGATCTGGGTATTCTTGCAACCCGTCTGATGGCCGATTTCCCGCAATACGTCGGCTACTACGCAATCAAGAATTACCGCTATCCCGGTACGCCAGCGGCCAATAGCAGCAACCGCAATCTGCTCCTTTTTCGCGATCCAACTGTGGATGGTCTGAAGACCGGTCATACGGATTCAGCAGGCTATTGCATGGTTGCCACCGCAAAACGTGACTTTCCGAATCTGGCCACTGCCGGCGCAGCGCCGGGCACACCGGCTGCGACCGGAAGCCGTCGGTTGCTGTCAATCGTTCTGGGCGCGGAGAGTGAAAATGCACGTGCAAATGAGTCGCAGAAGTTACTGAACTGGGGCTACACGGCTTTCGAGGCGGTCAAGCTGTTCAATGCTGACCAAGCGGTTGTGGAGCCCGCCATCTGGAAAGGCAGTTCGCCCACGGTGAGGTTGGGCAGCAGCCAGTCCATCATCGTGGCCGTGCCCAACGGCACCGCCACCAAGGTGAAAACCCAGGTCTTGCGCAAGGATCCCCTGGTAGCCCCGGTCATCAAGGGGCAGCAAGTCGGCACGCTGCGCGTTACCGCAGGAGACCTATTCGTGGTCGATGTGCCGCTGGTGGCGTTGGATGGGGTCGAGCAGGCCGGCATCCTGGGCCGCGCCTGGGACTCCGTGCGTCTGTGGATCCGGTAGGTTTTCGCACGGACTTGCGGGATAACCCCTGATCTGATACAGTCGAGGGCTTTTCGGAAATTCCGAAGGGATTCACGTTTTCATTTAGTTTCAAACGTTTAGGGACGTTTTTCAATGCCAACCATTAACCAGCTCGTGCGTCAAGGCCGTGAGGTCGAGACCATCAAGTCGAAGAGTCCTGCGATGCAGAACTCTCCGCAGCGTCGGGGTGTGTGCACTCGTGTGTACACCACAACGCCTAAGAAACCTAACTCCGCTCTGCGTAAAGTTGCCAAAGTGCGCTTGACCAACGGTTTTGAGGTCATTTCCTACATCGGCGGTGAAGGCCACAATCTGCAGGAGCACAGCGTGGTGCTGGTTCGTGGCGGTCGTGTCAAGGACTTGCCAGGTGTGCGTTACCACATCGTCCGCGGCTCGCTGGACTTGCAAGGCGTGAAAGACCGCAAGCAAGCCCGCTCCAAGTACGGTGCCAAGAAGCCCAAGGCCAAATAAGCCCTGGATTTGTAGATGCAAGGTGTTTGTTTGCTGCGTGGCGCGGCGAATAAACGTAGTGACCCGCTATTTGGGTCGAGTAAGTGAGAGTCTTATTGATTAACTCTCGCGGTGCCTGCAAAGGTGCCAACTGAAGCAAAGAGGTGAAAAAATGCCACGTCGTCGCGAAGTCCCTAAACGTGAAATCCTGCCGGATCCCAAGTTCGGCAATGTAGAGCTGTCCAAATTCATGAACGTGATCATGGAAGGCGGCAAGAAAGCTGTTGCAGAGCGCATCATCTACGGTGCACTGGAACTCATCGAAAAGAAGCACCCCGATAAAGATCCGGTGGAAGCATTCAGCGTTGCCATCAACAACGTCAAACCCATGGTGGAAGTGAAATCCCGCCGCGTGGGTGGTGCCAACTACCAGGTTCCGGTGGAAGTGCGCCCTGTCCGTCGTCTGGCTCTGTCCATGCGTTGGATCAAGGAAGCCGCACGCAAGCGTGGCGAAAAGTCCATGGCTCAACGTCTGGCCAACGAGTTGCTCGAAGCAACCGAAGGCCGTGGCGGCGCCATGAAAAAGCGTGATGAAGTTCACCGCATGGCTGAAGCCAACAAGGCCTTCTCTCACTTCCGCTTCTAAGAAGAAGCGAAAGCGGCGGCATCCGGTTGTCGGATGCTGTCGCAAAGTGGCAGTGCATGTGCACTGTCATAAAAGGGATTCAAACTCTTGGATCCCTTGTTGCGCCGTCCGATGCGGCACGACTGTTCTCCGACTAGACCAACCAAGGATCCATCATGGCTCGCACTACTCCCATTGAGCGCTACCGCAATATCGGTATTTCTGCGCACATTGACGCCGGCAAAACCACTACCACCGAGCGTATTCTTTTCTACACCGGCGTGAATCACAAGATTGGCGAAGTGCACGATGGCGCGGCCACCATGGACTGGATGGAGCAAGAGCAAGAGCGCGGCATTACCATTACTTCTGCTGCGACGACCTGCTTCTGGAAGGGTATGGACACTTCCTTCCCTGAGCACCGCATCAACATCATTGATACCCCCGGACACGTGGACTTCACGATTGAAGTGGAGCGTTCCATGCGCGTGCTGGACGGTGCTTGCATGGTGTACTGCGCTGTGGGTGGCGTGCAGCCCCAGTCTGAAACCGTGTGGCGTCAGGCTAACAAGTACAAGGTTCCTCGTCTGGCTTTTGTGAACAAGATGGACCGTACCGGCGCCAACTTCTTCAAGGTCGTGGAACAGATGAAGCTGCGCCTGAAGGCCAGCCCAGTGCCTATCGTGATTCCAATCGGTGCTGAAGAAAACTTCACCGGTGTGGTTGACCTGCGCAAGATGAAGGCCATCATCTGGGATGAAGCATCTCAGGGCATGAAGTTCACCTTCGAAGAAATCCCTGCCGAACTTCTGGCTACCGCCAAAGAGTGGCGCGAAAAGATGGTCGAAGCCGCAGCTGAAGCCACCGAAGAGCTGATGAACAAGTACCTGGAAGAAGGCGATCTGTCTGAAGAAGAGATCACCGCAGGTCTGCGTGCACGTACCATTGCTGGCGAAATCCAGCCCATGCTGTGCGGTACCGCGTTCAAGAACAAGGGCGTGCAACGCATGCTGGACGCCGTTATTGAACTGATGCCTTCCCCGCTGGACGTGAAGGCCATCAAGGGCTTTGACGAAGACGAAAAGGAAACCACCCGCAAGGCTGACGATAACGAGAAGTTTGCCGCCCTGGCGTTCAAGCTGATGACCGACCCGTTTGTGGGTCAGCTGACGTTTGTGCGTGTGTACTCCGGCGTTCTGAAGAAGGGCGACACCGTCTACAACGCGGTGCGTGGCAAGAAAGAGCGTATCGGCCGTATCGTGCAGATGCACGCCAACAACCGTGAAGAAGTGGAAGAAATCCGCGCCGGTGACATCGCTGCCTGCGTGGGCCTGAAAGACGTGACAACCGGCGAAACCCTGTGTGATCCAAATGCTGTGATCACCCTGGAGCGCATGGTGTTCCCTGATTCCGTGATTCGTCAGGCTGTAGAACCCAAGTCCAAGGCCGACCAGGAAAAGATGGGTATTGCCCTGAGCCGTCTGGCTGCCGAAGATCCTTCGTTCCGCGTGCAAACCGACGA
The DNA here is from genome assembly GCF_038784515.1 of Rhodoferax sp. GW822-FHT02A01. Lineage (NCBI taxonomy): Bacteria > Pseudomonadati > Pseudomonadota > Betaproteobacteria > Burkholderiales > Comamonadaceae > Rhodoferax > Rhodoferax sp. GW822-FHT02A01. The sequence goes on along the minus strand of NZ_CP152376.1, from coordinate 1,147,820 downwards.
AGAGTCCGGCCAGACCATTATTGGCGGCCAGGGTGAATTGCACCTGGAAATCATCGTGGACCGTATGAAGCGCGAATTCGGCGTGGAGGCCAATGTGGGCAAGCCCCAGGTTGCATACCGCGAAACCATCCGCAAGGGTGTTGCCGATGTGGAAGGTAAGTTTGTGCGCCAGTCCGGTGGTAAGGGCCAGTACGGTCACGTGGTGTTCCGTGTGGAGCCCAACGAAGCCGGCAAGGGCTTTGAGTTCCTGGACGAAATCAAGGGCGGTGTGGTTCCTCGCGAGTACATCCCTGCGGTTGAGAAGGGTGTGATCGAGGCCTTGAACCAGGGCGTTTTGGCTGGCTACCCTGTGGTGGACGTGAAGGTTGCTCTGACATTCGGTTCTTACCACGATGTGGACTCGAACGAAAACGCGTTCAAGATGGCTGCCATCTTCGGTTTCAAGGAAGCCTGCCGCAAGGCCAACCCCGTGATTCTGGAGCCCATGATGGCTGTGGAAGTGGAAACGCCTGAAGACTACGCCGGTAACGTGATGGGCGACCTGTCCTCACGCCGCGGCATGGTGCAAGGCATGGACGACATGGTCGGTGGTGGCAAGGCCATCAAGGCTGAAGTGCCCCTGTCCGAAATGTTCGGCTACTCCACCACTCTGCGCTCCATGTCGCAAGGTCGTGCGACCTACACGATGGAATTCAAGCACTACGCAGAAGCCCCGCGTAACGTGTCCGAAGCCATCATGGCATCGCGCGCCAAGTAATTTGAAGTTGTCTGCGACGGTGTGCCGCCCTGTTCCCGTGCGGGGCGAACCAGCAACATCGTGCAAACATTAAACCAATACACGGGATTTGCTCTTTTTAAGGATTGAACAATGGCAAAAGAAAAATTCACGCGTACCAAGCCCCACGTGAACGTGGGCACGATTGGTCACGTTGACCACGGCAAAACCACACTGACAGCGGCCATCACGACGGTTCTGGCGCAGAAGTTTGGCGGCCTGGCCAAGGCGTACGACCAGATCGACGCTGCTCCCGAAGAAAAAGCACGCGGCATTACCATCAACACCGCCCACGTGGAATACGAAACGGCCAACCGCCACTACGCCCACGTGGATTGCCCCGGACACGCCGACTATGTGAAGAACATGATCACCGGTGCTGCCCAGATGGACGGTGCCATTCTGGTGGTTTCCGCAGCCGACGGCCCCATGCCCCAGACCCGCGAGCACATCCTGCTGGCCCGTCAGGTGGGTGTTCCCTACATCATCGTGTTCCTGAACAAGTGCGACATGGTGGACGACGCCGAGCTGCTCGAACTCGTTGAAATGGAAGTGCGCGAGCTGCTGGACAAGTACGAATTCCCCGGCGACGCAACCCCCATCATCCACGGCTCTGCCAAGCTCGCCATGGAAGGCGACAAGGGTGAACTGGGCGAAGGCGCCATCATGAAGCTGGCTGACGCACTGGACTCCTACATCCCCACGCCCGAGCGCGCTGTGGACGGCGCATTCCTGATGCCCGTGGAAGACGTGTTCTCCATCTCCGGCCGCGGTACTGTGGTGACCGGTCGCGTTGAGCGCGGCATCATCAAGGTCGGCGAAGAAATCGAAATCGTAGGTATCAAGCCCACCTTGAAGACCACCTGCACCGGTGTGGAAATGTTCCGCAAGCTGCTGGACCAAGGTCAAGCGGGCGACAACGTGGGTATTCTGCTGCGCGGCACCAAGCGCGAAGAAGTGGAGCGCGGCCAAGTGCTGTGCAAGCCCGGCTCGATCAAGCCGCACCTGCACTTCACGGGTGAGATCTATGTTCTGTCCAAGGACGAAGGTGGCCGTCACACGCCTTTCTTCAACAACTACCGTCCCCAGTTCTACTTCCGTACAACGGACGTGACCGGTGCGATCGAGTTGCCCGAAGGCAAGGAAATGGTGATGCCTGGTGACAACGTGTCCATCACGGTGAAGCTGATCAACCCCATCGCCATGGAAGAAGGCCTGCGTTTCGCTATCCGCGAAGGCGGCCGTACCGTGGGCGCTGGCGTGGTGGCAAAGATCATCGCGTAATTCGCAATTAACAAAGGAATTACCATGGCCGCAAAACAAAAGATCCGCATCCGTCTGAAGGCGTTTGATTACAAGCTCATCGACCAGTCGGCCGCTGAAATTGTGGATACCGCCAAGCGCACCGGCGCGATTGTCAAGGGCCCTGTGCCCCTGCCAACACGCATGAAGCGTTTCGACATCCTGCGTTCACCCCACGTGAACAAGGCAAGTCGTGATCAGTTCGAAATCCGTACCCACCAACGTCTGATGGATATCGTAGATCCCACAGACAAGACAGTGGACGCGCTGATGAAGCTGGACCTGCCAGCTGGCGTGGACGTCGAAATCAAGCTGCAATAAGCAGTTCCGAATCCGGTGGGAACCGGATTCACAAAGAGTCGAATTGTGGCGCGCTTGCCTAGTTGGGCACAGCGCGCTACAATCGTAGGCTCCATTGGGTTTCCAATGGGGTTTTATTAACAGTCTTCCACGCAAAAACGTTGCAACCAATTGAAGCTGCAACGGTGGAAGTTACGGAGAAAACAATGAGTCTTAGCAATCACCTAGGGTTGCTGGGTCGCAAGGTTGGCATGATGCGCCTATTCACCGACGACGGGGATGCAGTTCCTGTTACGGTGGTCGACGTTTCCAACAACCGTGTTACTCAGGTCAAAACCCAAGAGAACGATGGCTACGTTGCCCTGCAGGTAACGTTCGGTTCGCGCAAAGCATCGCGCGTAACCAAGCCCGTTGCTGGTCACCTCGCCAAGGCGGGTGTTGAAGCCGGAGAAATCATCCAGGAATTCCGCGTAGCCGCTGATACGGCTGCCAAGTACGCCGCTGGTGCGCAAGTGCCTGTGTCGGACGTGTTTTCCGTGGGTCAAAAGGTGGACGTGCAAGGCACTTCCATCGGTAAAGGCTACGCCGGTACCATCAAGCGTCACAACATGAGCTCGCAGCGCGCCTCGCACGGTAACAGCCGTTCGCACAACGTGCCCGGTTCTATCGGTATGGCACAGGACCCCGGTCGCGTGTTCCCCGGCAAGCGCATGACAGGTCACCTGGGCGACGTCACCAAGACTACCCAGAACCTCGATGTCATCCGCATCGACGAAGCACGTCAACTGCTGCTGATCAAGGGTGCTATCCCTGGATCCGCTGGTGGTTTTGTGACCGTGCGCCCTGCTGTGAAAGCTAAAGCCGCGAAAGGAGCGAACTAATGCAGCTCGAACTCCTGAATGACCAAGGCCAGGCCACTTCGAAATACGAAGCGCCCGAGACCGTGTTTGGTCGTGAATACAACGAAGATCTGGTTCACCAGGTCGTGGTGGCTTTCCAGGCTAACGCGCGTCAAGGCACCCGTGCCCAGAAAGACCGCGAACAAGTCAAGCACTCCACCAAGAAGCCGTTCAAGCAAAAGGGAACCGGTCGCGCTCGCGCTGGTATGACTTCCTCGCCTCTGTGGCGCGGAGGCGGTCGTATTTTCCCGAATATGCCCGACGAAAACTTCGGCCAGAAGATCAACAAGAAGATGTACCGCGCTGGTATGGCTTCGATCTTCTCGCAACTCGCCCGCGAAGGCCGTCTGGCCGTGGTGGACTCGATCAAGGTCGACTCTCCCAAGACCAAGGTGCTGGCCGCCAAGTTCAAGGCCATGAACCTGGACTCCGTGCTGGTAATCGCCGACGAAGTCGACGAAAACCTGTACCTGGCATCGCGCAATCTGGTCAATGTGCTGGTGGTCGAGCCTCGTTACGCTGACCCCCTGTCTTTGGTGCACTACCGCAAGGTGCTGGTTACCAAGGCTGCCATGGACAAACTCAAGGAGATGTTCGCATGAGCCACGGTCCTAATCTGTCCAAATTCGACGAAGGTCGTCTGATGCAAGTGCTGGTCGCTCCCATCGTGTCCGAAAAGGCCACCATGGTTGCCGAAAAAAGCAATGCCGTGACCTTCAAGGTGCTGCAAGACGCCACCAAATATGAAATCAAGGCCGCTGTGGAGTTGATGTTCAAGGTGGAAGTCAAGGGCGTCTCCGTAGTGAACACCAAAGGCAAAACCAAGCGGTTCGGCAAGTCTGTGGGTCGTCGCGACAACGTTCGCAAGGCTTACGTGACCCTGCAACCCGGTCAAGAGCTGAACCTCGGTGGGGAGGCTGCGTAATCATGGCTGTTATCAAAATCAAACCTACTTCCCCAGGCCGTCGTGGCGTGGTGAAGATTTCGCGTGACCACCTGTACAAGGGTGCGCCTCACGCTGCATTGCTGGAGCCCCAATTCCAGCAAGCCGGTCGTAACAACAACGGCCACATCACTACCCGTCACAAAGGCGGCGGACACAAGCACCACTACCGCGTGGTGGACTTTGTTCGCAACAAGGACGGCATTCCTGCCAAGGTTGAGCGTATTGAGTACGATCCGAACCGTTCCGCGCACATCGCTCTGGTGTGCTATGCAGACGGCGAGCGCAAGTACATCATTGCTCCGCGTGGCCTGGAAGTGGGCGCTACCATTCTGAGTGGTTCGGAAGCCCCGATCCGTGTTGGTAACACTCTGCCAATCCGTAACATCCCCGTGGGTTCGATCATCCACTGCGTGGAACTGCAAGTCGGCAAAGGCGCACAGATCATCCGCTCTGCGGGTACATCTGCAACCCTGCTGGCCCGTGAAGGCACCTACGCCCAGGTTCGCGTCCGCTCTGGTGAAGTCCGCAAGATTCACATTGACTGCCGCGCCACCATTGGCCAGGTTGCCAACGAAGAACACAGCCTGCGCCAGCTCGGCAAGGCCGGTGTGAAACGCTGGATGGGTATTCGTCCTACCGTTCGCGGTGTGGTGATGAACCCGGTGGACCACCCCCATGGCGGTGGCGAGGGCAAGACTGGCGAAGGCCGTCATGCAGTCGATCCTTGGGGTAATCTGACCAAGGGTTACCGTACCCGTAACAACAAGCGCACGCAGGTCATGATCGTGTCGCGTCGCAAGAAGTAAGGGGAAGGTTAAATGACTCGTTCTCTCAAAAAAGGTCCCTTTGTAGACCATCACCTGATTGCCAAGACCGAAAAGGCCGTGGCAACCAAGGACAAGAAGCCGATCAAGACCTGGTCGCGTCGCTCCATGATCCTGCCCGAGTTCATCGGCCTGACCATTGCCGTGCACAACGGCAAGCAGCACGTGCCTGTCTATATCACCGACCAAATGGTAGGCCACAAGTTGGGCGAGTTCGCACTCACCCGTACTTTCAAGGGCCACCCTGCGGACAAAAAAGTCCAGAAGAAATAAGGAGGTGACCATGGAAACACGTGCAACCCTTCGTGGCGTTCGTTTGTCGGTAGACAAAGGTCGCCTGGTCGCGGATCTGATCCGTGGCAAAAAAGTTGATCAAGCCCTGAACATCCTGCAATTCACACAGAAAAAAGCTGCTGTGATCATCAAGAAGGTTCTGGAGTCTGCGATTGCCAATGCTGAGCACAATGACGGTGCCGATATCGACGAATTGAAGGTCAAGACCATCTACGTCGAACAAGGTGCTTCTCTGCGTCGCTTCACGGCCCGCGCCAAAGGTCGCGGAAACCAAATCCGCAAGCCCACGTGCCATGTGTACGTGACGGTTGGTAACTGAAAGAGGCCAGGAAGATATGGGACAAAAAATCCACCCAACCGGCTTTCGCCTGAGCGTCAGCCGTAACTGGTCTTCGCGTTGGTACGCCAGCAACCGTGATTTCGCCGGCATGTTGGCCGAAGACATCAAGGTTCGTGAGTACCTGAAGGCCAAGCTCAAGAACGCGTCCGTTTCGCGCATCTTGATCGAGCGTCCTGCCAAGAACGCACGCATCACCATTTTCTCGGCACGTCCGGGCGTGGTGATCGGCAAGAAGGGCGAAGACATCGAAAACCTCAAGCGCGATCTGGGCAAGCAATTGGGCGTGCCGGTAGCAGTGAACATCGAAGAAGTGCGCAAGCCTGAAATCGATGCCAAGCTGATTGCCGACAGCATCACCCAGCAACTCGAAAAGCGCATCATGTTCCGCCGTGCCATGAAGCGCGCCATGCAAAACGCCATGCGTTTGGGCGCACTGGGCATCAAGATCATGTCTGCCGGTCGTCTGAACGGCATTGAAATCGCTCGTACCGAGTGGTATCGCGAAGGCCGTGTGCCACTGCACACCCTGCGCGCTGACATCGACTACGGAACTTCTGAAGCCAAGACCACCTATGGTGTGATCGGCGTCAAGGTCTGGGTCTACAAGGGTGACACGCTGGGTCGTAACGATCTGCCGGCCGCCGTTGAGCCCCGCGCCGAAGAAGAGCGTCGCCCACGTGGCCCCCGTCGCGATGACCGCGGTGGTGCACGTCCTTCCGGTGACCGTCGCCCTGCTGCTGGTGCCCGTCGTCCTGCAGGTGGCAATGCCGCTCCTGCAGACGGCAGTGACAAGCCTGCAGAAGCACTCGGTGCCGATAACAAACCCGCCGTTAAGCGCGTTCGCAAAGTCGCCGCGCCAGCTGCAGCAGCTGACGGTAAAGGAGAATAACCATGTTGCAACCCGCTCGCCGGAAATACCGCAAAGAGCAAAAAGGCCGTAACACCGGTATCGCAACCCGCGGAAGCTCGGTCGCGTTCGGTGACTTCGGTCTCAAATGTACTGACCGCGGCCGTCTGACGGCTCGCCAGATCGAAGCTGCACGTCGTGCAATTTCCCGTCACGTGAAGCGTGGTGGCCGTATCTGGATTCGCGTGTTCCCCGACAAGCCAATCTCCCAGAAGCCTGCTGAAGTGCGTATGGGTAACGGCAAGGGCAATCCCGAGTACTACGTGGCTGAAATCCAGCCCGGAAAAATCGTGTTTGAAATCGTCGGCGTTCCCGAAGAGCTGGCTCGTGAAGCGTTCCGTTTGGCTGCTGCCAAGCTGCCTTTGCGCACCACCTTCGTGGCCCGCATGATCGGTCAGTAATTCAGGAGAAATCGAAATGACGAAAGCTGCTGAACTGCGCCAAAAAGACGTTGCCGGCCTGAAAGACGAAGTCAAAGCGCTGCAAAAAGCACACTTTGGCCTGCGTATGCAAAAAGCCACGCAACAACTCAACAACACCGCTACGCTGCGCCTCGCGCGCCGCGATATTGCTCGCGCCAAGACCATTCTTGTCGAGAAGCAAAGCGCTGAAAAATCCGCCAAATAAGGAGCGATAAATGACGGAAGCTAAAAAATCCCTCAAGCGCACCTTGATTGGCAAGGTGGTCAGCGACAAGCGTTCAAAGACAGTGACTGTGCTGATCGAGCGTCGTGTGAAGCACGAGCTTTACGGCAAGATTGTTGCGAAAACCAGCAAGTACCACGCCCATGACGAAAAGGGCGAGTACAAGTTGGGCGACGTGATCGAAATCACGGAGAGCAAGCCTATCTCCAAGACCAAGAACTGGGTTGCGACCCGTTTGGTGGAAAAGGCTGCTGCGGTTTAAGTCTTTAGACTTCCTCCCTGCAGGACTCTGATAAACGGCCCACAATGTGGGCCGTTTTCATTGGAAATTACAAACAGGAGATTCACATGATCAAAGTAGGCGACACACTTCCCGCAACCACATTGATGGAGTACTCGGAAGTGGAAGGTGAAGGCTGCAGCATTGGCCCCAATGCGGTTGATGTAGCCAAGGCCACTGCCGGAAAGACCATTGCCCTGTTTGCCCTGCCAGGCGCATTTACGCCCACCTGCTCTGCCAAGCATGTTCCTGGCTATGTGGAGTCGGCAGAGGCCTTCAAGGCCGCTGGTGTGGATGAAATCTGGTGTGTGAGCGTGAATGATGCGTTCGTGATGGGCGCCTGGGCACGCGACCAGAAGACCGCTGGAAAGGTCCGCATGCTGGGCGATGGCGATGCCACCTTTGCCAAGGCAACGGGACTGACACTGGACCTGACCGGCAAGGGCCTGGGATTGCGCAGCAACCGCTACTCCATGCTGGTCAAGGATGGCAAAGTTGTTACCCTGAATGTGGAAGGCCCTGGCAAGTTTGAAGTGAGTGACGCTGCAACCTTGTTGGCACAGGCAAAGGCCTAACGCAGAAGCGTATGCCGGGGAGGAGTCCCCGGCAGCGCCCTATAGATCAACCTTCAGGTAATGGGCGCCTGCAATCGGGTTGAAATAGTAGGGTGGAATTTCCTCAAAACCCAGATCGTCGTAGAGCGCGCGTGCCGCCTCCATCTCGTCCAAGGTGTCCAGTAGCACACAGGAAAAACCAGCTTGGCGTGCCTGATCCAGAACAGCCTCCACCAGCTTGCGTCCCAAGCCCAGACCACGGTACTGGGGGCGCACATAGAGCCGCTTCATTTCACAGGCATTGGCGTAATCGGTGGTGTCCAGGGCACGTAACGCGCAGCACCCGGCGTCGTCCGCGGCCACCGTTGCGATCAAAAGACTGCCTCTGGGGGGAGCGTATTCGCCGGGAAGTTGGGCCAGTTCCTGTTCAAAATTCTGGAAACACAAATCCACTCCCAAAGCCTTGGCGTATTCCCGGAACAGAAGCCGGATGCCTTCGAGCTGACTGTCGCTTTGGGCGGTTGAAACCCCTATACCGGTGCTGTCAGACCACAGGCCGGACTCACCACGTGCTCTAGCCATATTGCATACGTCCTTTATCGCATTGCCCAGGAGCGGCAGCCAACTGGAATCCAACGCGCTACCATGTGGCGTTGGACAGATTTCCTCAATAACACCCAAGGTATTTTCATGGATAGACGCCAGTTTAATTCCCTTACTTCCGTAACGCTTGCCGGATGGCTGGTCTTGGCCATGGAACAGGCCCGGGCTCTTACATTGGACGATCTGAGCGGCGCCGACGCCAGCAAAGGTTTGAAAACTGCGCTGGAAAAAGGCGCCTTGTCTGCCGTAGCCCTGCTGGGCAAACCAGACGGATTCCTGGGCAATGACAAAGTGCGTATTCCGTTACCGGGCTTTCTGAATGACGCGGTGCAGTTGTTGCGCACATTCGGTCAAGGTGCGAAGGTCGATGAATTGATCACCTCCATGAACCGTGCCGCCGAAGCCGCGGTACCCATGGCCAAGGATCTGTTGCTGAAGGCCGTGCAAAACATGACCGTGACCGATGCCAAAGGAATCCTGAGCGGCGGCAATACTGCCGTAACGGACTTCTTTGCCAGCAAGACGCGGCCGGCCCTGGCGGACCGATTCCTTCCTGTGGTCACCCAGGCCACGGCCAAAGTGGGATTGGCGGACAAATACAACGAAGTGGCAGGCAAGGCATCCGAACTGGGTCTGGTGAAAAAGGAAGACGCCAACATCCAGAAATACGTCACGGGGAAAACCCTGGATGGACTGTTCTTCATGATTTCCGAAGAAGAAAAGAAGATTCGCCAGAACCCGGTCGCATACGGCAGTGCCATTCTGACCAAAGTGTTTGGCGCCTTGCAGTGAGCCGCATCGCATCGGGTTCAATGCATTGGGCCCCTGTGGCAACCATCGCAGTCGCCGCGGCGGCATGTTCACCAAGTCTGAACTGGCGCGAAGTGCATGTGGGCGAACTCACGACGCTGCTGCCTTGCAAGCCAGACCGCGCAACACGCCCAATAACCCTGGAGGGGGAAACCGTCAACCTGGAGATGGCCGGCTGCGAAGCCGCCGGTGCCCTCTACACGGTGAGCCGCATCCAGATGGAAGACGCCATAAGGGCACAGGCAATCATGATCCGGCTGCGCAAGGCCAGCTTGGCCAGCGTGCAGGCGGGCAGCATCCACCCAACTGCCAACAGTGGTGACGAGCACAGCAGCTTCGACGTGCAAGTGAACGGTAGAGATCCCGCTGGAAGTCCGGTGCAGGCCCACTTCAAATGGATGATGCAAGGCCAATCGGCTTACCAGGTGGCTGTGTATGCGCCCAGTCTGCAGGCCGGGCAGGTCGAAGGCATAGTCGGTGGGATACGCTTCCAATGAGGCTGACCATCAATTGCAAATCACACCTGTGCTGCATATTTGCCGTGCAAAGACGCCATAATCGCCAAACGACTGGCAGACCATGAACACAGGCATTCTCATCATCGCCCACGCTCCTTTGGCGAGTGCATTGCGCATGGGGGTGCTGCACGTCTTTCCAGACCTGGGGCAAGGCATCTTGGCCCTGGATGTGCCTCCTCAGGAGGCCCCGGACGTCACACGTGCCACAGCCCAGCGCATGCTGGTCCAGTTGGGAACCCCCAACACGCTGGTGCTAACCGATGTGTTTGGCGCCACGCCGTGCAACATTGCCCAAAAGGTGGTGGACGGTGTGCGCTCCAAGCTGGTGGCAGGAGTCAACCTCCCCATGCTGCTGCGCACGGTCAACTACCGCCATGAACCCCTCGACGTCTTGGTGGCACGCGCGCTGGCCGGAGGTACCCAAAGCATCATGCAGGTGGCAGTGACAGCGCCGCAGAATCAGCAGAGAAAAATCAATGATCAACAGCACCACGACCATAGTCAATAAACTCGGCCTGCACGCCCGCGCATCGGCCAAGCTCACCAAGCTTGCCGGTTCCTTCCCCTGCGAAGTCTGGATGACCAAAGGCGAGCGCCGCGTGAACGCCAAAAGCATCATGGGCGTGATGATGCTGGCAGCCGGTATCGGTTCCGAAGTGCAGATAGAAACGCACGGTGAGCGGGAGCAGGAAGCCATGGACGCACTGTTGGCCCTCATTGCCGAAAAGTTCGGAGAGGGCGAATGAAGACGCGTACGGCGTCTCAGCCACTCGCTCGCAAAAGGAGCGTTGCTTGACCTTCTCCATCCACGGCCTGGCAGTATCCCGTGGTGTCGCCATCGGACGCGCGGTCCTGGTGGCATCAAGCCGGGTGGATGTGGCGCACTATTTCATCGATGCTACGCAGGTAAAGGCTGAAATCGACAGGGTGCGTGCGGGACGTGATGCGGTGGTGGACGAAATTCACCGGATGCAGGAAAGCATCACCCGCATGGGGCCCAAAGAGGCGCCGCACGAACTCAGTGCCTTGCTGGACGTGCATCTGATGCTGCTGCAGGATGCCGAACTGATCAGTGGCATTAAGCACTGGATTACAGACCGCCTCTACAACGCGGAATGGGCCCTGACCACGCAACTGGAGGTCATCGCCCGCCACTTCGACGAAATGGAAGACGCCTATCTGCGCGAACGCAAGGCAGATCTGGAGCAAATTGTGGAGCGTGTGCTGCGCGCCATGAAGGGCGCATCCTCACCTATTCAGGTGCCGCATGGCCACCGACCGGCGCGTAAGCAATCCCAGCAAGACCTGCTGCTGGACGACACAGTGGATGTGCCTCTGGTACTGGTGGCACATGACCTGTCGCCCGCCGACATGTTGCAGTTCAAGCAAAGCGTGTTCGCCGGATTCATCACGGATGTGGGAGGGCGCACCTCGCACACCGCCATCGTCGCACGCAGCATGGACATTCCAGCGGTAGTCGGTGCGCGCACCTGCAGCCAACTGGTGCGCCAGGACGACTGGGTCATCATCGATGGGGATTCGGGCGTGGTCATTGTGGATCCGTCCCCCATCATCCTGGCTGAATACGGCTTCAAGCAGCGCCAGGGCGAGCTGGAGCGGGGTCGCTTGCAGCGCCTGTTGCATACGCCAGCTGTCACGATGGACGGAGAAAAGGTGCAGCTGCTGGCCAATATCGAAATGCCGGACGATGCTGAGCAGGCGCTCAAGTCCGGCGCCCTGGGCGTGGGGCTGTTTCGCAGCGAGTTTCTGTTCATGGGGCGTCAGGGCAAGCTGCCCGATGAGGAGGAGCAATACCAAGCCTACAAACGCGCAGTGGAGGGCATGCGCGGCTTGCCGGTCACCATCCGCACGGTGGACGTGGGCGCAGACAAGCCGCTGGACGACTCCATCCGGGATGACGCCCACCTCAACCCCGCGCTGGGTCTGCGTGCCATTCGCTGGAGTCTGGCTGACCCGGCGATGTTCCTGACGCAACTGCGGGCCATCTTGCGGGCAGCAGCACATGGCCCTGTCCAGTTGCTGGTGCCCATGCTGGCGCATGCGCGCGAGATCCGCCAGACGCTGGCGCACATTGACCATGCACGGGCTTTGCTGGACAACAAGGGTATTGCCTATGGTCCAGTCAAGTTGGGTGCCATGATCGAAATACCGGCTGCGGCCCTGAGCCTGAAGCTGTTTCTCAAGTACTTTGATTTCCTGTCCATAGGTACCAACGATCTGATCCAGTACACATTGGCGATTGACCGGGCAGACGAATCGGTTGCCCATCTGTATGACCCACTGCACCCGGCGGTTCTGCAACTGGTGGCCGACACCATTGCCGAATGCCGTGCCCAAGGCAAGGAAGTCAGCGTCTGCGGCGAGATGGCAGGTGACACGGCCATGACCCGTTTGTTGCTGGGAATGGGCCTGCGCAGCTTCTCCATGCATCCGGCGCAAATTCTTGCAGTCAAGCAGGAAATTCTGCGCGCAGACGCCAGCAAACTGGTCAACTGGGCGCACAAGGTGCGCACCGCGGAAGACCCTGCCAAAGCCCTCGCATCTGCATAACGGGTCACGCCTGCACGCGTTCCCAGGCGTGCACGTCCAAGAGTTCGTCAGCGTGTGCTACTTGGCTGAGCGCGTTCCCAAGACGGCCGCGCCAACAATCATGATGGCAGCCAGAATCACCGAAGTGCTGGGCATCTGCGCACGCACGGCCAGCAAGGTCAGGGTGGACAGCAGCGGAGTGAGGAAAGACAGCAAGCCGATATGCCGCGCATCCCCGCGCTTGAGTGCTGCGTCCCACAGATAGAACGCGCCGCCCAGCGGCCCCAGTCCCAAGACGGCCAGCTGCGTCCAGTCCGTAAGGCTCAGTGGCACTGGCGGCTCCAGCGCAACATGGCAGAGAAGCGAAAGCAGACCTGATAGCAAACCGAACAGACCAATGGCCGCCGTGGGAATGCCTTGACCCAGGGCGGTGCGTCGGACGGTTTGCAGAGAATAGTTGGCCCAGATCAGGCCCGAGCAAAGTGCCAGCCCGTAACCCAGCGCAGCGCCCCAGCCAAGACTTACAGACTGGGTTTCGGCACGGCGGCTGCCGAGAATGGCAATGGCCGCACCCGCAAAGCCGATCAGGGCGGCTATGACATGCACCGCGCGCAACCGGATGTGTGGCAGGTACAGCGGCGACAGAATGACGATGAACAGCGGCCACAGGTAGTTCACCAGATTGACCTCAACCGCCGGTGCCAGTCGCAGCGCGATGAATAACAGGAAGTGGAAGCCGAACAAAGTGAATACGCCCAGAACCAAAGAGGACGGCGCAATCCTCCACAACTGCGGCTGTCGGGCTACCATGGGCCAAGCCAGCATGCTGCCGACCATGAGCGTGATGCCGGTCAGCAAGAAGGGCGGCACGTGTCGCAGCGCCACACCGAGTGCGGCAAGCGACGCCCACAGAGCAATGGCGGCAATGGCATAGAGGTTGGCTTGCATGCGTTGTAGCTTAGGGCCCTGCAAGCGCGCGTAACGACGGCCAACTAGCGCACAACGACGGTTTCAATGATCCAAGTGCTGACGCAGTGCCGCGCCCAAGGCAGAGGCAGACTGGTAGCCACAGCGCGCCGCGACCACGGCGGTTGGCAGCCCTTGTGCGCGCAGCACCCGCGCGCGGGCAAGACGCAAACCCCGCAGCCACTGCATGGCACTGATGCCGGTCTCCTGGCGGCAGCGCGCAGCAAACTGGGTGGGGCTGAGGCACACCTGCTCCGCCAGATCCGCAACCGTCAGTGGACGGTGCATATGCTCCTGACACCACTTCCCAAGCGCGGTCCAGTCAATGGCACGGCGGCTGCGGGCAAAGGTTGTGCTGGGCGCACGCCAGCAGTCGAGCAAGAGCATGGGACCATAGTGCCAGGCCAGGCTCTGCGGCTGCTCCAGTGCTTGGCTGAGATATTTCGCCAGCGCGCGAGCCGCCGCCGGCTGTGCCGGGTTGCCAGCACATGCAGCCCACCCCGATTCCTCGGTATCCAGCACGAGGCAACGGGCCATGCGGCGCGCCTCGAAGTCGTGCCGCTCCCACGGCGCGATGACACACCCATCACCCGGCACAATGCGCCGCCCCTTGCCCTGCACCTCAATCTCCAGCGTGCCTTCCACGCCAAGCAACACCTGAAAGTGGGCGTGCGCATGGCTGCCCGGCGAGTTGCCGTACTGGCGCAGGGAGAGTGAGCCGTGTGCGCTGTGCATGGTTCAACTGGGGCGTTGGTCGGTGGAAGGCTTCTTCCAGAGGTTGATGCCACCTTCCACAGCATGAACGTCAATGGCCGCAAGTTCGTCGGCAGAGAAATCCTTGTTGTGCATGGCGCCTGCCAGGTCGATGATCTGCTCGGGTTTGCTGGCGCCGATCAGGGCCGAAGTCACGCGCGCATCACGCAGCACCCAGGCCACGGCCATTTGCGCCAGAGACTGGCCGCGTGCCAGGGCAATCGCATGCAGGGCGCGCACGTGGCGCAGGTTGGTCTCGCTCAGGTAGTCGGCGGTAAAGGAGCCACCCCCCGGGCGATTGACCCGTGCGTCTTCGGGTACGCCGTGCAGGTACTTGTTGGTCAACAGGCCTTGGGCCAATGCACTGAATGCGATGCAACCCATGCCGGTATCTTCGAGCGCATCCAGCAGATCTTCCTCGATCCAGCGGTTGAGCATGCTGTAGGAGGGCTGGTGAATCAGCATGGGAACGCCCATGCTTTTCAGGATGGCCGCAGCCTCGCGCGTCTTGCCGGCCGAGTAGCTGCTGATGCCGACATAAAGTGCCTTGCCTTGCTGTACGGCACTGGCCAGGGCACCCATGGTTTCCTCCAGGGGTGTGTCGGGGTCGAAGCGGTGCGAATAGAAAATGTCCACATAGTCCAGGCCCATGCGCTGCAGGCTCTGGTCCAGACTGGCCAGCACATATTTGCGGGAGCCGCCACCTTGTCCGTAGGGGCCGGGCCACATTTCCCAGCCCGCCTTGGTGGAGATCAGCAGCTCATCCCGGTAGGGTTTGAAGTCCCTGCGCATGTGCTCGCCAAAATTGGTTTCCGAGCTGCCGAACGGTGGGCCGTAGTTGTTGGCCAGATCGAAATGCGTGATGCCCAGGTCAAATGCTGTGCGCAGCATCTGGCGCTGCGTCTCCATGGGGGTGGCATCGCCAAAGTTGTGCCACAGGCCCAGTGTGATGGACGGGAGTTTGAGCCCGCTCTTGCCGCAGTTGCGGTAAGGCATGCGGCCGTCGTATCGCTCGGGATTGGCTTGGTAGGGCATATGCGCTTTCCTATTTCTTTGCGGTCTTGGCCGCAGCCACGCCAGCGCGCAGCCCCAGCAGATAACTTTCTGCGCCGAAGCCGCAGATCTGCCCGCGCACGATTTCGGAGAAGACCGACACATGGCGGAATGCTTCGCGCGCGTGGATGTTGGACATATGCACTTCCACAATTGGGCAGGTGAGGATGGCCAGCGCATCCCGTATGCCGTAGCTGTAGTGGGTCCAGGCACCCGCATTGATCAGTACCGCATCCACCTTGTCGTGGAATGCCTGGTGAATGCGCTGACACATTTCACCTTCAATGTTGGTCTGGTAGCACTCCACAGAAACCCCCAGTTCCTGGCCCAGTTCGGCCAGGCGCAAGTTGATTTCTTCGAGTGTGACCGTGCCGTATTGCGCAGGGTCGCGCTTGCCGAACATGTTGAGGTTGACGCCGTTGAGTACCAGTACTTTCATGTGCACGCTCCTGATTGAGGATGGTGATTATCGGCTGCTTCGCCGTTTACCTGGGGTAGGCCGGTATTCCCGATAATGCTCCAGTACAGCTCCTGAATGCCTCCATGACACCTCGCGATCCTTCTGTAGCCGCAACGCTCAGCCTGCATGAGTGGATGCGTAGCCCCGTGCGTCAGGTCCCGGTGATCACCATGCTGATCGTCTGCAATGTGCTGTTGTTTCTTGTGATGGCTTGGTCTGGTCGGGCGCTGTGGCATATGACACCCGGCGTTCCCATGCAGTGGGGTGCGAACTTCGGCCCTGCCACCCAAAGCGGCGAGTGGTGGCGCTTGCTGAGCGCTGTCTTTGTGCACTTCAGCCTGATCCATATCGTGGTCAATATGTGGGCGCTTTGGGACGTGGGTCGACTGATGGAGCGCGTGCTGGGTCGATGGCGCTTTGTGGTCCTGTATCTGGGGGCCGGGGTTGTAGGCAACCTGGTGTCGTTGGCGATGCATGGGCAGCCGCGAGTTTCCGGTGGCGCTTCCGGTGCCATCTTTGGCCTATACGGCGCTTTGCTGGTGTTTCTGTGGCGCGAGCGACGCAGTATTGACCCCTTCGAATTTCGCTGGCTGTTCGTGGGTGCGCTGGTGTTTTCTGCGTTGATGCTGCTGCTGGGATTCTTTCTTCCCGGGATCGACAACGCGGCGCATGGCGGTGGCTTGCTGGCAGGGGGCTTGCTGGGCGGCTTGCTGCGGCGGCCCTTGGGTTTGCCGGATGGCGGATATGCGGGGCCCTCACGGCGGTGGACGGCTGCGTTGGCGCTTGCGGTGATTGTTACGCTGTTGGCCGGAATCTCCCCGCCGCCCTACCGCTATGAGGAAGAGCTGGAAACCCGCGCTGCCATTCAGCGCTTCTTGCGGGAAGACCAGGCCATTTCCGCGCGCTGGGGCGCTTTGCTGACGGATCGCCGGGGAATGTCATTCGATCAACTTGCCGATGCATTGCACAGTGAAGTGGCTGCATCCTATGAGCGCAGCTTCAACGAGCTGGCGGCGGTGCAAGCGAGCCCCGCCGTGCCCTCCCGGCCCACACTGCTGAAGCTGCAGGCCTATGCGGTGACCAGGAAGGAAGCCGCTCTACAAGCTGCCCAGGAACTACGGAGTCGTGGCGCGGGACACGCTTTGGTGCCCCAGCGCAAGGCGCCAATGACTTCTGGCAATCCTTGATGGTCAGATGGCCAAAGGCGCTGCTGTTGGCTAGCTCGCCTGGGCGGCGGAATGCGCTTGCTGATCGGCGTGGTAGCTCGAGCGCACCATCGCACCGACGGCTGCGTGCTTGAATCCCATCTTGTAGGCTTCGGCCTCGAACATCTTGAACGTATCCGGATGCACATAGCGGCGCACCGGCAAGTGGCTGGTCGACGGGGCGAGGTACTGGCCTATGGTGAGCATCTCGATGTTGTGCGCACGCATGTCGCGCATGACTTCCAGAATCTCTTCGTCGGTTTCGCCCAGGCCCACCATCAGGCCGCTCTTGGTGGGCACGTCCGGAAACAGGGCCTTGAATTTCTTCAGCAGATTGAGTGAGAACTGGTAGTCCGACCCGGGGCGCGCTTCCTTGTACAGGCGCGGAATGGTTTCCAGGTTGTGGTTCATCACATCCGGTGGGGCGGCTTTCAGGATTTCCAAGGCGCGGTCGTCACGTCCCCGGAAGTCAGGCACCAGCACTTCGATCTGGGTGGTGGGCGAGAGCTCGCGTGTCTTGCGGATGCATTCCACAAAGTGGCCAGCGCCACCGTCGCGCAGGTCATCGCGATCCACGCTGGTGATGACCACGTAGCTCAGCTTCAACTGGGCAATGGTCTTGGCTAGGTTGTCGGGCTCATTCACATCCAGCGGATCCGGGCGACCGTGGCCCACGTCGCAGAACGGGCAGCGGCGTGTGCACTTGTCGCCCATGATCATGAAGGTGGCCGTGCCCTTGCCAAAGCATTCACCAATGTTGGGGCAGCTGGCTTCCTCGCACACGGTTACCAGCTTGTTGGCGCGCAAGACGTCCTTGATTTCATAAAAGCGGGTGGAGGGGGAACCCGCCTTGACGCGAATCCATTCAGGTTTCTTGAGCACTTCGCCAGCCTGTACCTTGACCGGAATGCGTGACAGTTTGGCGGCAGCCTTCTGTTTGGCAGACGGGTTGTATTCCGCTGTGCTCTGTGCTTCCCGTACGGTGGGGGTGCTGTCGTTTTGGCTCATGGTGTGGGCGAAGTGATGGCACCTCAGGGCGCCAGGTAGGTTGCGAGCTTGTGGCTCAGAACATCAGCGGCATCCTGCCAACTGACCTGAAAGCCGATTGTAGAAAGGTCCACGGTTTGCAGGGCTACATAACCGCAAGGGTTGATACGCTGGAAGGGTTCCAGGTCCATGGCGACATTCAGTGCGACACCATGGTAGGTGCAATTGCGATTGACCTTGATGCCAAGCGCCGAGATCTTTCCCAGGCCGGTGAAATCCGGCTCTGCGGTCGGCGCATCCTTGCCCGGGCGATTGGGCAAAGGCGCATGACCCGCAGGGTCATCCAGTCGCACATAAATGCCCGGCGCGCCCGCAACGCGATGGCCGGTCACGCCGAAATGCAGCAAGGTGCGAATGACCGCCTCTTCGATGCGGTACACATATTCCTTGACGAAGTAGCCGACGCGTTTGAGGTCCATCAGGGGGTAGCCCATGACCTGACCCGGGCCGTGGTAGGTGACCTGCCCGCCGCGATTCGTCTGGACAACCGGAATGTCGCCCGGGTTGTAGATGTGCTCTGGTTTGCCGGCCAGGCCTTGCGTGTATACGGGAGGGTGCTCGCAAATCCAAAGCTGGTCTTCCGTGGCCCCATTGGCATAACGCTGTTCCGTGAATGCCTGCATGGCGGAGTACGTTGGCAGGTACTCTACGCGTCCCAGTTGACTAATCTGCATGCGCCAGCCCTTACAGCACAACCTTGACCATGGGGTGGGTGCTGAGCGTGCGGTAGAGCTCGTCGAGTTGCTCGCGGCTGGTGGCGTTCACCGTGACGGTAACGCCCAGGTATTTGCCACCCTTGCTTTCGCGCAGTTCGATGGTGCTGGCGTCAAATGCGGGGTCGAATTCTCGGGTGATGCTGGTGATGGCATGTACCAGCCCGTCCACCTTGTTGCCCATGACCTTGATTGGAAACTTGCAGGGGTATTCGATCAGCGACTCAGCGCGGGAACTGCCTGCTTGGGGTGTGGGCGCGTCAGGTGTAGACATGGTGTGGTTGTAGTAGGGGCAAATTATGCAGTGCGCGGGCGCTACTGCGCGGTGGCGCTTTTTTGTAAAGGACGTGTAATGAGGGTCTGGGTTTCTACGTATAATCGCGGGCTGTGCACAAATCTGCAGTCAGTCTGTAACCTGGGCGTAATTTGACATGGTCACAATCCCGCCAGATTCAGATGTGGAAGAAGTTTCTGACTTCACTCCGCTGACTGCGGCACAAGCAAAAGCGCTTCGCGAACAAAATCCGGCAATTTCTCCATGGTGGGTTGTTGCGGGACAAGTGGTGGTTGGAGTCCTGGTGGCTCTGGCGGCTTGGGGTGTGACGGGTAGATCGGTCGTTGGTTGGTCTGCGGCTTGTGGCGCGCTGGCGGTAGTCGTTCCGGCGGCGCTGTTTGCAAGAGGAGTTACTGGGCAATTTGCTTCGGTCAATGCGGGTTCCGCTGTGCTGAGCTTTTTTGTCTGGGAGTTGGTCAAGATTTTGGTGACGGTGGGCATCTTGTTTGCGGCCCACCTGATGGTGGCGGGGTTGAGCTGGCCGGCAATGCTGGTAGGTTTGATTGTCACGATGAAGGTGTACTGGCTAGCTTTGGGTTTCAAGCGAAAACCAAAGACAGTGCAAATTTAAAAACGCTTAACGGCAAAAGTAACTGATACGAGTAACTGATGGCTGCTGAAGAAAACGTTGCGGAACATGGCCTCACGGCCGGCGAGTACATTGGCCACCACCTGACGCACTTGCGCACAGCGCATCAAGCAGGTGTGGTTGATTTCTCCGTTTTCAATATGGACTCCATTTTTTGGTCTGTCCTGTTGGGCGTGGTGGGCATGTTTGTCATGTGGCGTGTGGCGCGTAGCGTCACGACTGGTGTTCCTGGCCGCATGCAGGCCGCCGTGGAAATCCTCCTGGAAATGGTGGATACCCAGGCCAAGGGCATTATTCACAATGCCGAGTCGCGCAAATTCGTGGGTCCCCTAGCTTTGACCGTGTTCATGTGGGTGTTTTTGATGAACTCCATGGACTTCTTGCCTGTGGACCTGATCCCGCTGATCTGGGAAGAGATTTATGGCGCCGCAGGTGGTGATATTCACCACGCCTACATGCGTGTAGTGCCTACGGCGGATCTCTCGACTACGTTGGGTATGTCCTGCTCCGTCTTGCTGGTCTGTCTGTACTACAACGTCAAGATCAAGGGTGCTGGTGGCTGGGCGCACGAACTGGTGACCGCCCCGTTCGGTACCAGCAAGAACCCCGTTTTTGCTCTGATTCTGGGTGTGCTGAATCTCAGCATGCAACTGATTGAATTCACCGCCAAGACCGTTTCACACGGCATGCGGTTGTTCGGAAATATGTACGCTGGCGAGCTGGTGTTCATGTTGATCGCACTCATGGGTGCGGTTGGTTTCGGGTCGGCTACAGGCATCGCCTTGTGGTTGGGTCATGTGGTTGCAGGTACCGGTTGGGCAATCTTTCACATTCTGATTGTTGCTTTGCAGGCCTTCATTTTCATGATGTTGACCTTGGTGTATGTGGGGCAGGCCCACGACCACCACTGAGTTTGTCGGTCTTTTCACTTTTTTGTTTTCTCGTTAACTTAAATCCATAGGAGCTCTTAAATGGAACACGTTCTTGGTTTTGTCGCGCTGGCTGCTGGTCTGATCATTGGTCTGGGTGCTATCGGTGCTTGTATTGGTATCGGCATCATGGGTAGCAAGTACCTTGAGTCTGCAGCACGTCAGCCCGAGCTGATGAATGAACTGCAAACCAAGATGTTCTTGCTGGCTGGTCTGATCGACGCTGCGTTCCTGATTGGCGTTGGTATCGCCATGATGTTCGCATTCGCCAACCCCTTCGTGCTGAAGTAAGCCCTTTCGCCTTCCTAACTTAGAGAGGTGTTGTTGTGAGTATTAACGCAACATTCTTCGCACAGATGGTGGTGTTTTTCATATTGGTGATGTTCACGATGAAACTCGTGTGGCCACCGATAGCGAAAGCACTCGATGAACGTGCGCAGAAAATCGCAGACGGCTTGGCCGCTGCGGACAAGGCCAAAGCAGAGTTGACCAGCGCCAACAAGCGCGTGGAAGACGAGCTGGCCAAGTCCCGCAACGAGACTGCAAGCCGTCTGGCTGACGCGGAACGCCGCGCGCAAGCCATCGTTGAAGAAGCCAAGGCCAAAGCAACCGAAGAAGGCAACAAGATCGTTGCTGCCGCCAAGGTTGAAGCTGAACAGCAAACCGTCAAGGCCCGTGAAGCACTGCGTGAGCAGGTTGCTGCGCTGGCTGTCAAGGGCGCCGAGCAGATTCTCCGCAAGGAAGTCAATGCTGGCGTGCATGCGGATTTGCTGGGCCGTTTGAAGACCGAGCTGTAAGAGGACACCATGGCTGAACTCGCCACTATTGCAAGGCCCTATGCCGAAGCGCTGTACAAGGCTTCTGCAGGTGATCTGGCTGCGGTAAGCACCTGGGTTGAAGAGTTGGCTGCAATTGCCGGCAACGAACAGTTGCTGCAATTCGCCGACAGTCCCAAGGTGACCTCTGCACAAGTCTTTGATGTGATCGCGGGTGTGGCCAAGTCGGCCCTGGGCGATCAGGCCAAGAACTTCCTGCGCACTGTGATCGAGAACGGTCGCCTGAGTGTTCTGCCTGAAATTGCTGCACAGTTCCGGGCGTTGAAAAACGCCCAGAGCGGATCTTCTGATGCTGTGGTTTTCAGCGCTTTCCCGATTGATCAGGCGGCATTGGCTGATGTGGCAGCAACGCTGGAAAAGCGTTTCGGCCGCAAGCTCAATGTGTCTGTGGAACTGCAGCCTGAACTGATCGGCGGCATTCGTGTCGTGGTGGGTGACGAGGTTCTTGATACATCTGTCAAGGCGCGTCTGGAACAAATGAAAGTGGCACTGTCAGCCTGAGGCGTTTGCCGCAGTCTGCAGCCCTAACTAAAGAAAGAAGGAAAGAGTCATGCAACTCAATCCCGCAGAAATCTCTGAACTGATCAAGAGCCGTATTGAAGGTCTGTCCGCCAGCGCCGACATTCGCAATCAGGGCACCGTGGTGTCGGTGACCGACGGTATCTGCCGCATCCACGGTCTGTCTGACGTGATGCAGGGCGAAATGCTTGAGTTCCCCGCCGGTAGCGATGGCCTGCCCACCTACGGTTTGGCGCTGAACCTGGAGCGTGACTCTGTTGGCTCCGTTATTCTGGGTGAATACGAACACATCTCCGAAGGCGATACCGTCAAGTGCACGGGCCGCATTCTGGAAGTGCCCGTGGGTCCCGAGCTCAAAGGCCGTGTGGTCAATGCGCTGGGTCAGCCTATCGACGGCAAGGGTCCCATCAATGCCAAGCTGACCGACGTGATCGAAAAAGTGGCTCCTGGCGTGATCGCCCGTGAGTCCGTCAGCCAGCCCATGCAGACCGGCCTGAAGTCCATCGACTCCATGGTTCCCGTCGGCCGCGGTCAGCGCGAGCTGATCATTGGTGACCGTCAGACCGGCAAGACTGCCGTGGCCATTGACGCCATCATCAACCAGAAGGGTCAGAACATGACCTGCGTGTACGTTGCGATCGGCCAGAAGGCGTCTTCTGTCAAGAACGTGGTGCGCGCTCTGGAACAAGCTGGCGCCATGGAATACACCATCGTCGTGGCCGCTACCGCTTCCGAGTCTGCCGCCATGCAGTACGTGTCTGCCTACTCTGGCTGCACCATGGGCGAATACTTCCGCGACCGCGGCGAAGACGCACTGATCGTCTATGACGATCTGTCCAAGCAAGCCGTGGCTTACCGCCAGGTTTCCCTGCTGCTGCGCCGTCCTCCAGGCCGTGAAGCCTACCCCGGCGACGTGTTCTATCTGCACAGCCGTCTGCTGGAGCGTGCAGCTCGCGTGAATGCCGACTACGTCGAAGCCTTCACCAAGGGCGCCGTGAAGGGCAAGACCGGTTCTTTGACCGCTCTGCCAATCATTGAAACCCAAGCCGGTGACGTGTCTGCCTTCGTTCCGACCAACGTGATTTCCATTACCGACGGTCAGATCTTCCTGGAAACCTCGCTGTTCAATGCAGGTATCCGTCCCGCTATCAACGCCGGTATCTCGGTGTCCCGCGTGGGTGGTGCTGCCCAGACCAAGCTGGTGAAGAACCTGTCTGGTGGTATCCGTACCGACTTGGCCCAGTACCGTGAGCTGGCTGCGTTCGCGCAGTTCGCCTCCGACCTGGACGAAGCCACCCGCAAGCAGCTGGACCGCGGTGCCCGTGTGACCGAGTTGCTCAAGCAAGCCCAGTACAGCCCGCTGACCATCAGCCTGATGGGCGCAACACTGTTCGCAGTGAACAAGGGCTTCATGGACGATATCGAAGTCAAGAAGGTTCTGTCCTTCGAGCACGGCCTGCACGCTTATCTCAAAGACAAGCATGCCGCTTTGCTGGCCAAGCTGGAAGCTGACAAGGCAATGGATAAAGACGCTGAAGCCGAATTGAACGCTGCCATCACAGCCTTCAAGAAGACTTTTGCTTAATTCCGCCCTGACGATCCAAGGAGCCATCAATGGCAGCAGGTAAGGAAATACGCGGCAAGATCAAATCGGTGGAAAACACCAAGAAGATCACCAAAGCCATGGAAATGGTGGCCGCATCCAAAATGCGCAAGGCGCAGGACCGGATGCGCGCTGCCCGTCCATACAGCGAAAAGATCCGCAACATTGCGAGCAATCTGGGCAAGGCCAATCCCGAGTACACGCATGCCTTCATGCGTGCCAACGATGCGAAGACATCCGGCTTCATCGTCGTCACCACCGACAAGGGTTTGTGCGGCGGCATGAACACCAATGTGCTGCGCGTGGTCACTGGCAAATTGCGTGAAATGCAAGGTGCGGGTGAATCTGCACAGGCCGTGGCCATTGGCAACAAGGGTCTGGGTTTCCTGAACCGTGTTGGCGCCAAAGTGGTCTCGCATGCGACCCAGTTGGGTGATACCCCCCACCTGGACAAGCTGATTGGCCCGGTCAAGGTATTGCTGGATGCGTACACCAAGGGTGAGTTGAAGGCTGTGTATCTTTGCTACACCAAGTTCATCAACACCATGAAGCAAGAGCCGGTGGTTCAGCAACTGCTGCCTCTCTCGGCTGCTGAAATGGACGCGCAGGCTGCCGCCAGCGGTACGCAGCACGGTTGGGACTACATCTACGAGCCGGACGCACAGTCGGTGATCGATGACTTGCTGACTCGCTATGTGGAAGCACTGGTGTATCAGGCGGTTGCAGAGAACATGGCATCCGAGCAGTCTGCACGGATGGTGGCCATGAAGGCTGCTACCGACAATGCAGGTAGCGTGATCGGGGAA
Organism: Rhodoferax sp. GW822-FHT02A01; assembly: GCF_038784515.1. NCBI lineage: Bacteria > Pseudomonadati > Pseudomonadota > Betaproteobacteria > Burkholderiales > Comamonadaceae > Rhodoferax > Rhodoferax sp. GW822-FHT02A01. The sequence goes on along the minus strand of NZ_CP152376.1, from coordinate 1,123,460 downwards.
CTCAAGTTGGTCTACAACAAGACCCGCCAGGCCGCGATTACCAAAGAGTTGTCCGAAATCGTTGCGGGTGCTGCCGCGGTGTAAGTCGCAGCATTCGTTGTACAAGTAGTTATAGATTTAATTTTTGGAGCAAACAATGGCTCAAGCTAACTCCCCAGTTCAGGGAAAAATTGTTCAGTGTATTGGCGCGGTGGTGGACGTTGAGTTTCCCCGTGACAAGATGCCCGGCATTTATGACGCGCTGAAGATGGAAGGTTCCACCCTGACGCTGGAAGTGCAGCAGCAGCTGGGCGACGGCATTGTCCGTACCATTGCTCTGGGTTCTTCCGACGGTCTGCGTCGCGGCATGATCGTTTCCAACACGGAAAAACCGATCTCCGTTCCCGTGGGTCAAGCTACCCTGGGTCGCATCATGGACGTGCTGGGTGCGCCCATCGACGAGCGCGGTCCTGTGAATGCAGATCTGCACATGTCCATTCACCGCAAGGCTCCTACTTATGACGAGCTGAGCCCTTCTCAGGAACTGCTGGAAACCGGCATCAAGGTGATTGACTTGGTATGCCCCTTCGCCAAGGGCGGTAAGGTGGGTCTGTTCGGTGGTGCCGGTGTGGGCAAGACAGTGAACATGATGGAACTGATCAACAACATCGCCAAGGCGCACAGCGGCCTGTCCGTGTTCGCCGGTGTGGGTGAACGTACCCGTGAAGGTAACGACTTCTATCACGAGATGGCCGATTCTGGCGTTGTGAACTTGGAAGACCTGCCCAAGTCCAAAGTGGCCATGGTGTACGGTCAGATGAATGAACCCCCGGGCAACCGTCTGCGTGTGGCTCTGACCGGTCTGACCATTGCGGAGTCGTTCCGTGACGAAGGCCGTGACGTGCTGTTCTTCGTGGACAACATCTACCGTTACACACTGGCCGGTACCGAAGTGTCCGCTCTGCTGGGTCGTATGCCTTCCGCCGTGGGTTACCAGCCTACGCTGGCCGAAGAAATGGGCCGTCTGCAAGAGCGTATTACCTCTACCAAGGTTGGCTCCATCACTTCCATCCAGGCCGTTTACGTGCCTGCCGACGACTTGACCGACCCGTCTCCTGCGACCACGTTTGCTCACTTGGACTCCACCGTCGTGCTGTCCCGTGACATCGCTTCCCTGGGTATCTACCCTGCTGTGGACCCGCTGGACTCCACCAGCCGCCAGCTCGACCCCAATGTCGTGGGTGAAGACCACTACAACACGGCCCGCGCCGTGCAAGGTACGCTGCAGCGCTACAAGGAATTGCGTGACATCATCGCGATTCTGGGTATGGACGAACTCGCTCCCGAAGACAAGCTGACCGTGGCCCGTGCCCGTAAGATCCAGCGTTTCCTGAGCCAGCCTTTCCACGTGGCTGAAGTGTTTACCGGCTCTCCTGGCAAGTACGTGACCCTAGCTGAAACCATCCGCGGCTTCAAGATGATTGTGGCTGGCGAATGCGATCACCTGCCGGAACAAGCGTTCTACATGGTCGGTACCATTGACGAAGCGTTCGAAAAAGCCAAAAAGGTTGCCTAAATGAACACCATCCACGTTGATGTGGTCAGTGCAGAAGAGTCCATCTTCTCCGGTGAAGCGCGCTTTGTTGCGCTGCCCGGTGAAGCTGGCGAGTTGGGGATCTATCCCCGCCACACTCCGCTGATCACGCGCATCAAGCCTGGCTCGGTGCGCATTGAAAAGGCCGATGGCTCCGAAGAGTTCGTCTTCGTTGCCGGCGGCATTCTGGAAGTGCAACCCAACTGCGTGACTGTGTTGTCCGATACCGCCATTCGTGGCAAAGATCTGGATGACGAGAAGGCCAATGCCGCCAAGGCCGCCGCCGAAGAGGCCATCAAGAACGCCAAGAGCGAGATTGACCTAGCCAAGGCAACTTCCGAACTCGCAGTCATGGTGGCCCAGATTGCAGCGCTGCGCAAGTACCGTCAGAAGCGGTAATTAGATCTGCCACCAAGCAAGACCGCCTTTTGGGCGGTTTTGTTTTTTGTGCTGCGCATTCCTCGCACATGAGGGAAAATTGCCAGCATGGCAAGAACAAAATCCAAATTGCAGGCTGCGGCGGTGGGTGGAACGCCGGACGAGGTGGAGGCCACTTTTTACGAGGGTCTGCGTGAGGGCGATGCCGACAAAGTCATGTCATGCTGGGCCGACGAGGACGACATCGTGTGTATTCATCCGGGAGGTGCGCGCCTCCTGGGTGCTGCCAGCATTCGCGCAGCATTCGAAGAGATGTTCTCCAACGGAGGCACCCTCCAGCTCGATGTAACCAATGTGCGTCATGTTCACGCAGTAGCGTGCGCGATACACCACGTCAGCGAGCGCGTGGAAGTGGTCACGCAGCGAGGGCCGGTTCAGGCCTATGTACTGGCAACCAATGTGTATATCAAGACCGCACAAGGCTGGCGTCTGGTTGTTCATCACGCCAGTCCAGGTACAGAGTCACAAATGCAAGAAGACGTGTCCCAACCCAAAGTACTGCATTGAACGATTTGTTCGCCTACACCGCGCCTGTGTGGCTGCCCGGCGGGCACTTGCAAACCATATGGCCAGCGCTTCACAGTCGACGCTTCGCCGAAGCCCATGAGAGCTACAGGCGCACTCGGTGGACCACTCCAGACCAGGATTTCATCGACGTAGACTGGCTAGATGCTCACCAGGGCGAGCCGGGTCCACCAATGCCAAGGAACCCCTTGCTTGTGCTGTTCCACGGACTCGAAGGCAATTCCCAAAGCCACTACGCCCGTGCCTTTGCTCAGTTTTCACGACAACAAGGCTGGAATTATGTGGTGCCGCACTTTAGAGGATGTAGTGGTGAAATCAATCTCGCGCCACGGGCCTACCACTCGGGTGACCATGAAGAAGTCGACTGGATACTGCGACGTCTGAAGACCCAATACCGTGGGCCCATCGTGGCAGTCGGCGTGTCCTTGGGCGGCAATGCGCTGTTGCGCTGGGCACAGGAATCCGGATGTACCGCAGAGGAAGTGGTGCACGCAGTTTGCGCGGTGTGCGCACCAACCGACCTCACGGCCAGTGGTATGGCGCTGGGACAAGGTTTCAACAAGTTCACCTATACGCCGATGTTTCTGAATACGATGAAACCAAAGGCCTTGCTCAAACTGCGTCAACACCCTGGGCTGTTCAGCCAGGAAGCGCTGCTGTCTTCGCGCAATTTGTATGACTTTGACAATGTGTTCACCGCGCCGCTGCACGGCTTTAAGGATACGCAGGACTATTGGAGCAGAGCGTCATCCAAACCCCGGCTGCAAGCACTGCTGCTCCCCACGCTGATCGTCCACGCGCACAATGACCCGTTTGTACCTGCATGGAGCCTGCCGGTCCGGCAGGATGTGGGCGCCAATGTCACCTTGTGGCAGCCACGTCACGGAGGCCACGTGGGCTTCTCCACCGGGAGGCCCCCGGGAAGTCTGCACTGTCTGCCAAGCGCTGTCGGACAGTGGCTACAACAACATATTGCGTAAAAGGATTGCTATGGATGACATCGTCAAACAGGCCATGCTGAAATGGCCCAACGTGCCCCATTGCTATGGGTGGCTCGGGCTGGACGCGCGTGGCAATTGGTACATGCGAGACGACAGAGCTCAGGCGCAAGGTGGCTTTGCCAGTGGCGTACCGGGTGCGAAAGGAAGCCTGCTGCAGCACACCAAACTGATTGAGTTCATACAGCGCAACTACGCCGCAGATAATGAGGGTCAACAGTTCTTTCAGAATGGACCGCAGCGCGTGTATGTGGAGCTGGAAGCCACACCCTGGATATGGCGTATATCAGACCATCATCAAATAACCGCACATGACGGCAGTCCGGCCAATTTGAAGCAGTGCCTGGTAGACGAGCGAGGTTGGCTCTACTGCGAAACAGATGTGGGCTTCGGCCTGGTGCATACCCAGGACGTGGCGAATGCGGCAGATGCCATTGGGCAGCAACTGTGGACGATCAAGGAAGTGAACCGTTCCGAATTGGAGGGACGGTATGGCTATGTCTGCAGCCCGCAAATCCGACAGACAACAAAAAAGCCGGTTGACTGAACCGGCTTTTCTAAAGGTGCGAGCGCGTGCTTACTTGGCAGGCTCGGACGCAGCGGCCGCTGGCGGCTTGGGTTCTTCAAACTTGGCGCCGCCTGCGTTGGCCATGTAAACCACACCGCGTGCCACTTCGAAGTCGGACAGGTCGCCACCGCCTTGTGGACCCATGTTGCCCTTGCCCTTCAAGGCAGAGTTCCACAGTGCGTCAAAACCGTTCTTGATACGGGGACCCCATGCGCTGGCATCACCAAACTTGGGAGAGCCAGCAGCACCAGTCAAATGGCAGGCATAGCACTGGGCCTTGAACACCTGTTCGCCTGTACGTGGGGCACGGTTGGCATCGCGGATCTCGACCATGCCAACTTTCTGAATGCGCTCTGCCACCGCACGTTCCAGGTCAACCGAGCCAGCGGCCGGCTTGTTGCCGGAAGTGACGAAGTACACCAGTCCAATGATGATGAACACGGGGATGATGAAGGAAAAACCCACCGCCACCAGCAACTGCTTGGGATTGGTGATGGGGCCAGTGTGTGCCTCATCGTGGCCGTTAACGTTACTGGTGTCGCTCATAAAATCCTCGGAGTGGGTGCGGCTTCAGAATGAAGGCTGGATTATAGCGGGGTGCTTGCGTGAATACACCTACAATGTCGGCTGCGAGTTGCGGCTGTAGCTCAGTGGATAGAGTATTGGCCTCCGAAGCCTATGGTCATCCCAGGTTCGGCCGCAAAAGTGAGTATTGGTCTGTTTTCCGAAGTGCGGCTGTAGCTCAGTGGATAGAGTATTGGCCTCCGAAGCCAAGGGTCGTGGGTTCGATCCCCGCCAGCCGCACCATCAAAGGGAAATCCATAGATTTCAAGGGCCATATGGTGACGCGGCGTTTGCCCGCGGCAATAGTCAAAGTCTGCGAAATTAGGGCACAACCACCTTTGTGGACCAATCTTCAAACCAAGTTACTCACACCGGTCCGTGCCCAGGTTGTGCCACGTTTGTGCCCTGGCCGTGCCAAGCAATTTTCACAGAAGTCGAAAATTGACGATTAGTCCTGTGCCCGGCTGTTGGCGGGGTGTCTGAGGGATAAGTGTCAATGTCTGTTCCGCAGGGAGATTACAGTCATTACACCGTGGATTTCGGGAGCCATTGATGGGCCAGATGCCGACTTTAGTCAATGACTCCTTGAAAATCATCCATGGGCGGATACTCTTATGTTCCATTCGCTGCACAACGGCCAATTACCAAGTAACTTTAGGAAGTAACCGTGAGCTTCGACAACCAAAGAGAACTCACCCCTTTTTTGGGGTGTTCAAGTTGAAAAGGTGCGGAACAATATTTAGATTGAATTTAGAAATGTTTTTGTCTAAATAGCAACTGCAGCAATGCTACGGGCTTGATGAATAGGCCGTTTAGCCTCTCATAACTTTCCAGCGCGGCACGCGTAGGCCATTGAGCAGACGGAATTAGAAGAGAAATAATCAGAGTTGCAAGCCTCACGTCACCCATAATGTCCTGCCTCAATTGAGCCCAAGTAACTTGGATCATTGCAGCGCTCTTACGATAAGCTGCCGGAGGCTCTTTTATAATGCTCAAATAGTGATACTTGAGCGAGATCCTGCGGCCCCGATGACTCGTGTTATCCAGTCGATTGCAATTAGGAGAATATTCAAATGCCGTCCGTCCCTTTTTTGGTCAACTTTGCGAAACCTTGTATGTCTCCAGGGCGCGTCAGCCCAAATAGGGAATACGTTTATGACGATGTAGAGGACATGGTGCGATGGACGGGACACATGGATGCTCCATTTGCCATAGATCAAGCCGGAAAAAATGGTCCCATGACAAAGAAAGCCGATATTGAAAAGGGTGAGGACAATAAGGACCGGCGGATGTGGCGCTAGACCACGCCCATGATCCTCATCCTCTCAAACAAGTGGGATATCACTGTTGACTTCGTCGTCCGTGAACTCAAGGCACGCCGCGCGAAGTTTCTGCGAATCAACACAGAAGATTTAACTAAAGATGGGGTCGTTTTTCGCTTTCCGGGCCCATGTCTCGTAATCGGAAAAGGGGCAAAGACCTTTGATCTTTCGCAAGGTGTGACTGCGATTTGGTGCAGACGCCCAGGAAAACCATATGACTACGTACCTCAAGATCAGAAACCTTCCGACGCTATCCAAAAGTTCGCCAGTGATCAATGGCACGCGTGTTTGGAAGCACTTGAGCTTTTGAGAGACGTTCGCTGGATAAATCCTCCTACGACGAATGATCAGATGGAGAGCAAGCTCCGTCAGCTTCAACTTGCATCAGAACTGGGCTTTCGCGTTCCCAGGACTTTGATTTCAAATAGGGGTGAGGAAATCCGTGCTTTCTGCGAGGCTGAGGGCGGTTGTATCGTTGCCAAGGCACTCTACGCGCCGCTGATTGAGGAAACAGAGCAAGACTTCTTCATATTTTCTAATGTCGTCACACTCGCTGATTTGCAAAATAATGAGTCATTGTCGATAGCACCCAGCATATTTCAACAGATGCTGTCGCCCAAGATTGATTACCGCGTTACTGTGATTGGTGACAAAGTACTCCCTGTGCGGATTACCTCTTCCAATGAAGAATGCTTGGAGAGTGCTTTGGATTGGCGCACTCGAGAGGCAAATGTAAAGTTTGAGGTGGCCGATATTCCACGTTCGATAGAACAATTGTGCAGGCAATTTGTCGCTCATGCCGGACTGACGTTTGGGGCGATAGATTTGGTCGAGTATGCGGGTGATTTCTTTTTTCTTGAGATAAATCCGAATGGCGAATGGGGATGGTTGGAGAAGGCTGTGGGAGCTCCTATCAGTGCTGCCCTTTGTGACATTCTTCTTGCAAGGGAGGCGTGATGAGCCTGCGTTGCTTCATGAAGCGTGCATGGGGTTTTTTATATCCGCCCTACGAACTTTTGCTCTATGGACCAACTGATCAATTGCCGGATGAAGACCCGATCGTTACTTTATTTAAAAGTAAAAAATCGGTTGCACCAGATGTGCAGCAAAGTCACCTAGCAATTGCCGAAGCCATTTATAAGAGCGAAATAGACAGAAAAAAAGCATTGAAGACAAGGCTACTACCTTCCTTACAGGTGTGGCTGTATCTTTTAGTATTCTGATTGCGCTCCCCGCATTGCTAACAGACAGGATCGGGGGTTCGATCTATTTGAAGGTAATCGTCTCGGCTCTTTTCGCCGTCGCGGTGGTATATCTAGTCGTGGCTGCTCTCTATGCAATTAGAGTTCGCACGCGTGATCCACACTACGTTATCAACTCGGCCAGCTTACAAGACTTCGCACTAACTGACCCAGATTTCCGCCGTCAGTGGGCATTGCATCTCATCGATCTCGTACGTCGAAACGAACCTTTGCTTACGCGCAAAGGAAACTTGATGTACGTTTCTGAGAAGACCTTCCTAAGGGGGGTGATTGTTGCAACCCTTAGCGGTCTTCTCCTTGTGATCTTCTCTATTGCATATCCGAAAGTGCAGCCTAGTTTATTGGCAGCTACGGATAAGCAAGAGATTGCGCTGTTGGCCGGTAGCCTCGCGAGATGTGTCGATTCCAATAACAGCTTTGGTGCACAGCTATCAGCCGAAGGAAAAGCATTGGGGGAACTCAAAGCAGAATTGGCGGCAACTCTGAAAGCTCAGGCAAGTTCGAACGCAAAACTCGAAGCAAAACGGAAAGTTCCTAAGCGGAGTGCCCCGGCGCCAGCGCCCCCCCCTCCCTCAAGGCCGGTTACCCAAGGGTGCAGTTCCGGTCCTGCGCCTTGAGCACACACTACTGACAGCGCAGTTGGGTGAAGACCACTGTGACCGATAGATTGTGATCGGTTCAAGGATATAACTGTTGTCGTCGGCATTTACTTGACAGGCTTCTAGCACTTGTGCCGAGTTGCCACTGACACCCTAGCGCGTTGCACGAATCGCACTGAGCCTAACTTCTGCTGTAAACAGCCCTTTAATCAGGGAGTGGCACGCACTATCAACCTATGGGTGTCCTTGTTGACCTGCCCTAGGCGTTTTTTCCGGAAGATGCGAGCTGTTCCTAATGCCCGTGGGGACGGGTTTTAGGCTGGTGGTAATGCCCAAAGCTCTTGCAGGTTGACGTCATCACTACTGGGGCGATGCTCCTTTAGCAGCGGGTCAATCTTCAGGATCATGGGCAGGTCGAATGCAGTGCCTGTGACCACACAGCAACCTCTGGCAAGGGTGGGTATCAGTGCCTTTGAGGACGAGTCTAGTGTGCTGATGGTGTTGTCCAGCAGCATGAGGTCGCGCTCGTTTACCAGCCGGTGGATGAAAAAGTTGTGGATCTGCGAAACGATGGTGGGCGAGATGTCGGCCGGTCGCTGGCTGGAGAGAGTGAGGTAGACGCCGTACTTGCGGCCCTCCTTAATGATTTCCTCGAAAAGCTCAAGCCGGTAGTCTTTCCAGATTTCATGCTCGCGGGTGGATTGCTCTGACAGGATGTTGTGAGCCTCGTCAATAATGAGATGAAGAGTCCGAGTTGGTGGGCTCTTTAGGTTCTCTGAATCCCTGTGGTTCGTGTAGAAGTTTTTGGCGATGAGTAGCGGCAAGATTTTCTTGATTTCGTTCTTGCACTTCTTGAGCGAGATGACATGCAGGAGATGTGGAGGCGGTGGCACATCCACGATTTCAAGCACGTTGCGAAGAGCCGTGATGGATGACTTTGCCCTAGAAATTACCGGCTGGATGTGCTCGTACTGGGCATACCCCAGCACGACATCTGAACATAGCTGAAGGTAGCATCTCAGGATGAGTTCCGTGAACTGGTCCATGTCGGCAACATCCACGTGCGCATCCAGCAGCGGTTTTAGATGGGCTACAAAACCGTCACTGTCAGAGTTGTAGAAATTGCCGTCTGTATCTTTGAAATACTTGTGCTTAGCGTTGTAGGTGATGCCCTTGAGGTGATCCTGCAATTTTTCGCAATCAATGATTCTGGCTATCTCACGGCTCAATTCAAGCGCATCAGGTTTTGGCTCACTGGCACTGAAAGCCTTCTCAAAGGTCTTTTCAATGTAGCGCTCAAGTGGCACGTCCTTGAATCTTTCCTTGCCAGTTAGCACGCGCCGCAGGAATGGTTGCTGTGTGTTGGTTGTGGCCTGGAAGAGCAAGCTGAGGGTTTCAGCATCCCAGAAATGGGAGGCTTCAATCTTGAACTTGTGCTTGCCCTTCTTGGAATCCAGCATCGTTACTTGCTTGTCACTGGCGGGCAGGATCTGCCCCTCGGTGTACTCGCCATTGAAGTCAATGATGACGAACTGGCTCTTGTGCTTGAGGGCGGGAAGCTTTTCGTTGAAGAGAGTTGTATAGAGCTTTGCCAGCGTGTTGGATTTGCCGCTGCCTGTATTGCCAAAGATTCCAAGGTGGCTGTTGAAGATGCGTGTCCATGGCAGGTTGATGGGTACGTTCTCCTTGAGCATTGAACCAATGGAAAAGTTGGTCTTGCCCTCGGCTCCGTAAATTTTGCTCACCATGGGCTCGCCGAGCAGGGATGCCTTATCCCTGATCATTGGCATGTACTTCACGCCCTCAAAGAACTTGTCATCCATGATGTAGCCAATGGGACGAACATCAACCTTGCGGATGTACTGGGTCTTATCGGCATCAGCATCCATCTTGCGTTCATCAAGATATTCGCCTTCTACAAGGCAAACGATTTCTATGAACCCGCGTTGAATGGTTACATGCTCTCTAAGCGACACACCTCTGTACTTCACCCCTTCATAGAAAATAGTTTCCAGGCTGGAGTCTTCAAAGATACGCAGTGATATGCGAATACCTGATACGGCAATGACTTCGCCTATGACGATGCTCATAGAGCGTCCTTGTCTTCAACCGGCGTTTCATACTTCTCAGCCTTGAGAGAGAAGATGTACTTATTGAAGTTGGTGAAGTCCAGTTTTTCACCATCGGGCGGACCAATGACGATCACGTTCTTCCAGAGCTTGAATTCCTCCCTCATGCTCTCAGCACCGCTTTGGCTGTAGCAACAGATGAATGTTTGAAGTTGAGGGTTAGATAGGGAGCGTTGCACCAGCTTTCTGATGTGCTCATCGGCAAAGGAAAAGCCGAAAGTGATCAGAATGGAATTGGGTTTCTCAAGCTCATAGCTCAAGAACCTGAGCATCTGATAGTAATGCTCTTCAAAAACAGTCTCGTGAAACTTCCACTTGGTGGGATTGACGATGGGCAGCTTGTTGTACTCGGTCCAGAAATTCTCTCTTTGTGCAAACGTGAAGTTTACGGATGGAATTTTTGCCGTGCTGCCACCATCGGTCGTAAGGTACTCGGAAAACTTGCCAATCTTCTCCAGCGTCTTTTTATGGATCATGTTCCTGAAGTCGTTGACATACTTGACTTCAATCCTGTCGCCACTTATTGACCAGTAGACAGAACCATGGAGATGGATGATGTTGAGCTGGGGCACTCCGTAGCTGCTTCGCTCAAAAATACCTGTCTGGCACTGGAAGGTGCTGAAGTTTTTGGCATGCAGGTGCTTTCTGTGAAAGCCTGAAGTGCCATCGTTGACCACGAAATCATGCGAGCCCTTCATGAGAATGTTGTCGGCACTGTGAGCCAAGCATCCGTCATAGTTGGTCGTGAAGATGTTGATCTTGCGATTGAGATCCTTCCTTCTGTCTAGCAGCCCAAGAAGGGTTTTCAGGAAAACTCCATAATTTTCAAGATTGGCTTTTCCCTTGTCGGATGTGACTGCACTGGGCGTGAAGGTTTGAACTGGAAAAATGCACGTGTTGTAGTAGTGCATGAACAACGCAGTTCGCTTCTCCTGTGAAGTCTCAAACCTGGCGGCGAGAGTCTCAATCGTCTCCCATTCACCTTTGGTTCCCTTGATCGCGAGAGCAAGAGTTGGGAACAAGTCCGCTGAAGCTCCTGAGCCAATTAGTATGTTGATGTTCTTGTTGTATGCATCCAGTGGTTCAATCGATTCAAACATTACTGCCCCTCCTTATTTGACTTCGTAGAAGATAGCATCCAGTAAGGCAGCGACGTGCACGCCAAGCGTTGCTCCTGTTGATCGCATCCATAGTCATCAGAGTCTGCCTCTTGTACTGCGGCATGTTGTAGCTCTTCAGGCCAGTCAACAGGAGCGCGTCAATGCGCGTTTGATGGTCGCTCTGCCACTTGATCCCGTCCCACAGCAGAACAATCCTGGCAAAGACTGCTCCGTACACAGCAGGTTCCATCCCTGGCTCCTTCACGCGTCAGAAAATGTCTCATTTTCGTGCGCTAGGGAATCAGCCACCGCTGTAGTGGCGCACGATGAGGCCGATAACAGCCACCACGATACCGATGATTGTTAACATGGTTGTCCATCGGCGCGCAGCGGCCACACGCTCCGTGTTCCGTTCGTCTAGCCAATGCTGCGCGACAGGTCGCTGCCAGTCCAAGTACCCGTTCAGTGCCAGCTTCTTGCGCACGTAGCGCTCGTCGGTGGCGTTCAGTTCTTCGACCAACTCGGTACGGTTACTTGGCAGCATCGGGCGCTCCTCCTTCTTCGTCTTCCATCTCATGGCTCACGCCAATGCCCATCGCCCGCTCGGACACTGCCCTGAAAATTTGCTTGTCGAGGTGTCCCTCTTCGTGCAGCTTCTTAACGACCTGATACGGGTTGAACAGCAGTACCCACTTCACGCGGCCACGGCTCTCCTCGACGAAGTCGATGAAGCCCATCTGCTTCAAAGTGCGAAGGTGGCGGCGAAAGGTAGTCACGCCACGCTCGCCGCCATAGCCGGATTCGAACGCCGCGTCCTCCTCGCTCTCGACCCTGGCGATTCCACTGGCCTGCGAATGCATCCAGAGGGTCATGTAGGTCGTGCCGGCCGCGCTGGAAGCGTTGAACATCTTCTTATGCGCCTCCTTGACTACGACCTCGCAGATCAAGCCGACAGCCCGCGGCATAGCGGTCCAGCCGCCCCCGGCGGACGACCACACTTGCTCGTCAGCAATTGCCGCCCAGTGCAGTGCGCGAATGTCCTTCGCCCACTCAGCCAGCGTCTTGCGTTTCCGCACCTTACCCTTCTTGGGTGCCTGCGCGGGGATGGCAGCAGAAGCCGGGGGCGAGGCAGCTGGCGCTGCCAGTTTGGGTATGGTTTTCGAGCTCATGGCTCCCATTGTAGGCGTGCTGTCGACGCAAAAAAAGACAACTCAAATCTGAGTCAATAAAAACAGTTTTAATCTAATTGTGAGTTAGCCAATTTAGTAGCGCACTGGATGTGCAGAATTCACGCGACTTTGGTGACCATATTCAATAAAATCAAGCGCTTATTGCCAAAGACGATGTCATGGGTTTCATGTCTGTCTCACTATTACGTTATCCGTCCATCAGGGGGAGTTGTAAGAGGGGGATGCGAACCCATGAATTTGTAACAAAGTGTTACGGGGCTTGTTGGCCGCGCGCGGCCACCTACTTGCGGATGCCATTCTTGAAGTCCCATTCACCCATGGCCTGCTGAAGCGCCTTCGAGTAAGGCGTGGCCGCGTCGTGCAGCATCGCGCTGACGAACTCGGCAAAGGCTTCCAGAATATCAAGAGGGTCGCTGCTAGGCGCAGCAACCTTGCCCTTCGCCCCTTCGTCCCGCATCACCTTGAAGAGGCTCTGTGAAAGGAAGAACTGCGCATCTTCATCGGTCACGGTCGCAGACAGGTTGTGAGCCAACCGGTTTCGAATCTTGTTCAGATGACGGATGCCGCCAATCAGCATCCTGAGCATGGGGTCGCCAGGATTCAGCAGGTTCATCTTCTGCGCGAACGAAAGCCGGGCCTCCTCGAGGTCACCAAGAGAGTGGTTCGCGTGCTGCAAGTGCTCCGTCATGTAGTACTCTACGTGCAGATGCGACCGCAGTATGCGCCCGATGGTGGACACATCCTGGTTCCACCGCTCCTTCATGGTGTTGTACTCAGCCTCCATGGAGGCGATGGCCAGCTCCCGACCGCCCATGATCTCAAGGGTTCGCGTCGCGAAAAACCCCATCTGGGCATCGTCTGGTTTGGTAGTGGCCATAGAAGTGCGCCTAGGGCTTGACTCCGCCGAGTAGCAGGTCGTTCAGGTGAGCTTTCGTAGGCACGGAGTTCTCCTCGATCATGCGCACCAATACCACTTGCATGATGTTGAATGTCTGCACCAAGTGATCGAAGCTGTGCTTAGGCTTGCCGTGGGCCGCTGCAGACCGCTTGTCGTACAGGTCGTAGATTTCCTTCTGAATCTTGGCCCGATCCTCGCCGGGTGGGTGCAGGTAGGACGCGAGGAGGATCGAGACGCGGAATCGGAGCTCGCTGGTTGACGGCGAGAACAGAGCCTCAAGCGCCCCCCACAGGGCCACCAACGTAGTGCCATGGTTCGGGATGAACATCGACATAGCGAAGGTGTCAATCGCGGTCTTGAAGTCGGCATGCGACCCCATAAGGGAGACCGCGTGCTTCCAGTTGTCGCGCACCCACACCAATCTGTGGCTCGCCATCTTGGCGTCTTCTGGGTTGACGAAGCCGAGTCGTGTGTACTGCGGCATAGTCTCAATTGGCTTGATGCGCATCTGGTCGCCAAGATCAGCACCAGCGGACAGCGAGTAGTTCGACTCGACCAAGAAGCGCACGTTAGGGTCGCACTTCAGCCGGATCATGGCAACGAGCGTTCCAGCAACATCTCTCAGGCTGGCGCCGTGCTTAGGCTTGTAGCTGCTCGGAATAAACAGCTCGGCATGAACGTCCCATCCATCGTGTTGGGTCGTCGCCTTCCACGGGCCTGCATGATGCTCACCAGGGTTCGCCGGAAGCTTGAACGCCATGATGTTAGACTGCATGAAGTGGCCGTACGTGCGCTGGATCAGCAGCCCCTCGCCAAGCTCCAGCGGCTGCCAGTCAGACAGGAATTCCAGGCCGGATAGCCCAGCGTAGTAGCCCTCGGTCTGGGTTGGTGTTGTCATCCGCGGATCGTACATGAGTGCAAACCGCTGCCCGGCGGACTATCCAGTCATCGTGCTCCCGGGGTCAAGCGGATCAGTTGCCCTGGTGCACGGAATCGGCTCGGCTTGAGAGCCCTACGCGCACCTCGGTAAGCACCCCCGGGGCCGAGGGCATCAAGGTTTGCTGCGGGGTTGACGAGCGTGAGCCATCATTACACGTGATCATGCACGCCAAAGTAATGGTCTGCCGGTGGGGGGCGACCAATGGATCTAAGCAGATTCATAACCCAAGTCATCGTGATCTTGAAAACTGAAAATCTCTTGATCGACAAAACGTCCCAGTTTGCGCATTAGCGGCAACAATTCATCGTCTGCATAGATACAACCTGTGTGATTGGGATCTATTTGCTGAGCCTTTGAGGCTAATTCAGGTAGGTGACCTAAACCGGCTTCTAGCTGTCCTGACAGTTGCGAGTAGCCGGGACGCCATGCACTTGCGTTTGGAAAAATATCGCGCAAGCTCGCCAGGATCTGCATGCCTGCGAAATCGAGATCGCCGAAGAAATAAACCGGTACTGGAGACGAACTTGCAAGCTCATCTTCTGGCTGGAACAGCCAGCTCTCGATCTCAGGTAGTGATGTCGCAGACGCCGGTGCGCGCAAGTACAGGCGGCATCCAGCTCGAGAACGCAACCTGCGAGCGCTGCCTCGGAAACCCGCCGCATAGATCAGCAGGCTGCCTGCCCAGGCTGGGTTTCGCGTCTCAGCCATGTGCTCGAAGGTGACTAGGTTTTCGATAAACAGCACGTCCTTGAAGGCTCTGGTACCGCGAAAGCTACTGTTTGAAGAACTCCAATTCGGCGGCACCAGTAGCAACTGGATTGGTGCTTCGGTGAACTGACCGGAAGTAGAGCCCAGCAGCCTCAGCAGTTCCTCGCGGTGGTCCAGCACTTTGGAGCGGCCCTGGAAGGCGTGTGCTGAGGCTTCGCGCAAGGCCATTGTTCGGCCTGATCGGCATAGCTTGGTCAAAGTGACAAGACTCCGAGTAGCGTCTTCTGTTGGCAAATTCTCCACAGGAATCAATGGGCTGCGGTTCAGATGGTCTAACACAGCCGCCGAATCGGCAGGTGCCTCATGCGGATTTGCGGCCCAGTGAGCGGTCAGGTGCGCTCGCCATTGCTGCCGCCAACGTAGGGCTTGTGGCGTATATCCGGCCCAAGTCGTCAAGGCACTGAAATCACGCAGCTCTAGCCGAGGCTTGCGGTCGCTGAAGCTGGCAAATGCGCGAGGGTTGTCTAGTAACAAGGCAACCCAGCCCGTGGCACACAGGTCGTCAAGTTGCATGCGCAGCAACTGGATATGGTCGGCATCGACGGCATCATGCAGTTCGGGTGCGACCTTGCGCTCCAGCAGCAGACGTACCGGTCCTTGGACCGTGCCGCGCTCAGCCTTGGCAAGCAGAAGTCGGGCCAGGCGCAATAGGAAGGGATGCGGCGGAGGTGGATCGGGCAACGAGGGCAATTTGGGCGCGTTCATTGTCAGGACTGAGGTTTGTCATTGGTACCTTCAACTGCCAAGACCGTGACCTGATCTTTGTTCTCTTGTGCGACCCAATTGACGCGTGCTGCTTCGCGTGCTTGTTCGGCATGCGCACTCCACAGCCGAGCCAGGGCCGGGCGGTTAAGCGTTTTTTCCTGAGCCTCGCTGATGAACAGCTCTTGGCCATCACGTCGCGCCATTACCTTGGAAAAGGTGAATTCCTTGTCGAACTCGGGTTTGACCGCACCCGACTTAGAGGTGGGCATGGCCACGACGAGTTGCAGTCCCAGAGTCTGCGACAGGAACTGCAGCACGTTACGCGAACGCGTTTCGTCCATCTTGGAGAAGGCCTCATCGCTGAGCATTAGTCGCAGAGCCGGCGCTTCCCGGCGGTCTCCGCCGAAGTGTCCAAGTGCATGGGCTAGCACGGCCGAACGAACCACATAGAACGGAGTTTCCAACTCGCCGCCCGAACCTGTGCCCCAAGTGGACAGCCGCGTAGTGCCAACAGGACTGGTGCGCAGGATGTCGTAACGCCGGTAGTTGCGGTAATCGGCCAGTTCGCGCAACGCGCGTTCGCTGGCACCCTGGTCATTGGCCAGCAGCAGACGGCGAATCTCTTCCGCAGTGGCTCGCTGTTCGTCGGTGAGCCGAGCTGAGGTGAATATAGAGCTGTGGTCTTGCTCCAGTGCTTCGACTGCGCTTTCCACCGCCTCGAAGAACTCCTGCACCTTTTGCATGCGCGGTACCCAGTCCCATTCCAGTTTAAAGGTGTCGCTTCCGAAGCGGATGCCCTGTAGGTGACGGTTGAGCCGCTGCAGCGTCAGCGCGCCCTGCTTGACATCGTCGCGTACCTTGAAGCAGAAGCTGCTGGTGAAGACGTGATTGAACTGGCTTTCCGCTTCACGCAATGCGCGCGCGTTGTCCGCCAAGCCGATGGCGCGCTGGCGCTGAGCCTGCTCGGCGATGGCAGTGCGGGTGCGCTCGATCAGAGGCAGTAGCTCTTCCAGCCGATCGACGCTGCGCGGCGGGTCGGTCCAAGTAAAGCGCTCGCTGTCGTCCCGCGCGCCAGACAGATAGGTGCCCACGGCTTGGGCCAATTCGCGCAGTGTGCGTGGCAGGCCTTCGCGGAGACTCTGCACACGATGGCGCAGTGCGTCCAGACTGGTTTCCGACTCGGCCGCCAGCGTTTGGGCCTCACTTAGCAGTTGAGGTTCGGTGGCCAGAGTGGGTGCGGCACCTGCGAAACGTGAGGCCCAGACCATAGCATTGGTGCAGGCGACGTCGAGATCGGGTAGGCGTTCCGCCAGAGTTTTTTCGCGGCGGTGCAGTTCTACCAGTTCCTTGTCGGTGGCACCGACTTGCTTCAGCTCTTCGTCGCGTTGTCCGGTGACGCTGCCGATGCGAGTCTTCAGATTCTTTTGCTCAGCCAACAACTCGTCGATGGCCGACAGGTCCAGTGCTTTGAGCGCCTGCTCAGCGTGGGCATGCTGAGATTGACTCTCTAGCACAGCGAGCACCAACGGCGTTAGCGGTGTGAACACGGGGCCGTTGAACATTCGGGTGATTGCCAGCAGCGACTGGCGCAGCGATTGCAGAGTGTGCGTCTCCTTCGCCAGGCGTTGGAGTTCGTCCTCGCACCACTGCCGGCGCCGCTGGCGCGCGGCTTCACCGAATGCAAGCTCTCCATCGGGTGCACGGCAGGCGAACATGCCGTAGCCCCGGCTGCCTAGACCTTCCTCCATCAGGCCCTGTGGGGTGCGGGCCAGCTCTTCTTCGGTGTCCACCTTGCGCACGCGGCCATACTGCGCCATCAGAAAAGCGTGGGCTACCGGATGCTGGCAGACCAGTTCGTGCAGCACAGACCGCACCTCCAACTGGCGATTCTCGGTGTCCTCCATCGCCTTGCGACCCTGTACAACCTTGGGTGAGCGCACGCGGTAGTGCTGCTTGACCAGTCGGGCGCAGCGCGCTTCCATGCCCGCCTCGACGATGATGGCGAAACGATCACCGCCCATGTAGCCTTCGATGGCGTTCTGCCAGAGGGTGCCGGGGCGTGGTTCCACCAGTTGGGCCAGTAGGTGAGGTCGGGCCGAAGGAAGCTCGCGCTCGATCAGCGCTACGGCATCATGGGCATCCTTCGGTCCCTGGGATCGGCCAGACTGTAGACGACGCAGTTCAGCATCACGCTGTTCGATGTCGTCTTCTAGTTGATTCAATTGGATACCCACATCAGTCAAGGCCTGGAGCACCGCGCCTTGCACCGAGGTTTCACCGTCGTGCAGACCCTGGCGCAGGTTGGTCAGTTGCGTGTCGAACGCTTCTAACTCGAAGGCAGGCAGCACTACGTCCAGTTTCGCATCGCGCGCATATGCCTGGGCCATGACCGGCCAGGGCTTGAGTACCTGCTGTGCTGCGGGGTGTAAGGCTTGCACAGCCGCAGCCAGCGCTGGCAACGCCGACAGGTCCAGCGCCAGCAATTGTTCGAGTTGTGTGGTCATGCCGCCGATGCTGCGCGCGGCGTCCTGCACGCGACCCCAGTGCAGCCGGAACTGGTCGACCTGCAGCCGGATCTGGTTCTCCAGCGCATGCTTTTCGCGCGCAACATCACTGTCGTCTAGGCGCTTATCCACTCCACGCAACTGCTCGCGCAGCTGAGTCTCTTGCGCTTCGAGCGAGTCCAACTTCTCTCGCAGCTGTGTCTGCTTTCTATCCTGCGTTGAAATCTGGCGCTGCACCGAGGCCAATTCATCCTGTGTCTCATTGCGTGTACGTAGAGCATGGGCGATAGTGGTGATGACGAATCGCCGCGCCTCATCAATGACCTGGTCCGCACTGGTTTGAGCACCATCGAGTCGTTCCAAATTCAACACTAGGCGTTCAGCCTCAAGCTTCAGGCTAGCGATGGAGCGCATTAGTTCGCGCATCTTGTCGAGGTCTTTGCTGAAATCGTGCGGCTCTAGGATTTCGTCGCGCACCAGATCGTTGACATTGCCCAGCTCCTTGTATGCCATGGCTTTGACGAGCGACTTGGCTGCGCGGGTAGCATCGTGTTCACCTACAGCCGTCTTGCCCATCAACGCACCATAGAGATGCTGCAGATAGGTGCCCTTGTCGGGAAAGCGCTGTACCGTAGCGACGGACTTTTCGGCATGGGTCTGCAGGCGGTGCTGGAGTTGAACATACAGATCCTTTAGAGGCAATGGTGAGGCGGTGAGCACCTCGCCAGCGCGGCGTGCCAGATTGTCCATCGACAGGGCTCGGCGCACGATGAAGAACTGCGCTGTTCCCTGTAGGATGGCGCGCCGGCCGTCCTCAAAAGCTTCCACACCGACCAATGCTGTGAAGGGTTCGGCTTGCTCGCCTACCTGTTCGGAGGCTTCAAACACAATGCCGACGTAACTTGTTGACCGGGTGCGCAAGAACACACCGTCGGCCTGTTGGCCAAGGGCGTAGGCGGCCAGGGTACGCGGCTCCTTGCCGCCACGCCGACTTTGAGTGGATTCATCCTGGCCAATGTTGAACTGCACCACATGCTGGTGTGCGGCAGTCAGTACGGTCTGAATTGCATCAAGTAACGTGGATTTGCCCGAACCGGATTCGCCTGTCAGCAGAACAGAGTCTGCAAAGGGCCATTCACGGTCCTCCAGCGAACCCCAGTGCCAGGTTAGCAGCTTGGCAATCTTCATAGGCCGTCCTCGGGTACAGGCTTGGGGGAGGGCGTTTGGCGCTTCACCATCCGCAAAGCCTCTTCCAGGGCCTCGTCGCTAACGAAGCTCATCACCGGCCGCAGCACGGCTAGGCCCATTTGCATGTCGCCGACGTCATCGCCTTCGACGAAATGCAGAATGCGGTGTTTGCGCAGCTCACGCAGCAGCGACATGCGTTCACTGGCCGCGTTGGGCAGTTTGTGCGCCAGCAGCGACACCACCGTTTGTGAAAGCTCCTCCAAGCTGATAGCCAAGCGTTCGTCCACCAATTGGCGGCGTCCAGTAAGCGCCTCAGTGTAGAGAAAACGCAGGGCGATCACAGCAGCCACGAAATCGCGTGAAAGTCGGGCTCGCAGGCGGCGTACACCGTCTTCTTCTTCGTCGCTTCCACCTTCGCCTGGTGGATACAGACGTAGTAGGCGCGCATCGCTGTCATGGACCAGGACGAAACCGATGCATGCAAACCATTCGCGCAGCAACTGTTCGCATTGGATGGCATCGTCATACAACATAGCCTCTGGCCGTGAATACTCACGCCACACCACGCCGCTAGCCAGTAGTCGTCCGGCCAATTCGGAGAAGCGCGCGGATTTGACGTTGGCGGCACCTTCAGTTGTCAGCCTCTGTTCGATGTACTGAGCCAGGGATTGCAGCATGGTGTGTTCAGTGACCTCTGCTTATCTGGTTGGACGTCGCATCCACATCACCAATTGGTTCGATGCGCAACTCGTAGTCGTCGGCTCGGAAGTAGGGTGTACTTACTTGTCCGACTATCTTGCGAGCTTGCAATATGCGACGCCCTTCGCTCGAACGCGCCGCGCCCACGGCGTGCAGCACACGTACAGCGTCCTCGGCGGTCTCAACTGGCAGTGCCGCCAGTGTGATGGGGCCGTCCTGCAGATGAGTCATCAGACCTTGAAGCACCTGCTGATCGCTGAAGGCAAAAGCCTCGGCTTCAGCTCGACGCAGTAGAGCATTCAGACGGCTGGTTTCGTCCACGACTAGTGGTGCCTGTGCTACGGTCTCTGATTCCCGATCGCGCATCGTCCAGCGAAGCACGCCACCGGGCAAACGGATCTCGGCTGTAGACAAACGGCGTGTCAAGATGTCAAGCAAACCTTCACGAGACGGCTCTGGCTGCTCTTTCAACCAGGCCATAGTACGACCCAACGGGGACTCGGCACCATAGTCCAGGGATAGCGCTTGACGCAGCAGGCTGGTGAATCGGCGCACGTAGTTGTTCATCTCCGAGCGCAACATCGGTAGCTTCAGACTGCAGGCAGCCTCGACCATGCTCTCGATGCGGTCGGCCAGCCAAAGCATGGGGCTGCGGCCTCGAGCCGTCTGCTCTAGCCAGGGCGCGCGCTGTAACAGATGAGCATCTACGCTGGCGCGATGCTCACCATCAATTGTACGAACATCCTCCAGTGCTTCATTGATCCGGCCGCGATGGCGTTCAGCCGAGTCCGCCACCAGGCGCACGGTGTACTCGCGCGCAAAGCGCTTCTCAATAAACTCATTGAACTCGTTCCAGGCCACCTTCTGTGCCAGTGCCTCTCGCGTTAGGCTCTGAATCAAATGACGAAAGTATTCGATGTCGTCTTGCAGATCCTGCACCACGCGGCTGGCGAACTCGTGGGCGTCCAACAGTTCATCAGCATCTCGGGTGGCGAGGAAGGCAGCCAGAGCCTTGCGGGCCGAACGCATGTTGCGTTGGCGAGTTTTGGAACGGGAATCGTCTAGATTGGCAAATGTCTCGCTGAAAGCCTTGCCCGAACGGCTGAGTTTGAGCGTGGGTCGCAGATCAATGGGATCGCGATAGTCCTCAAGCCAACCATGCTCTTTGAGCTTGCGCAGCAGTTCGCTTGCGTAGGTGCGTTCCTCCTCAGCGCGCACAATCTGCCTAACCTCGAAAGCCAGGTTACGCAATTCAGGATTGGCGAGTGCATTCTGAATCACTTCGAGCACGAGTTCACGCGTCAGCACTTCTGCGTAGTCGGCATTTGCGCCATGCACTCGCGTATAC
Organism: Rhodoferax sp. GW822-FHT02A01; assembly: GCF_038784515.1. Lineage (NCBI taxonomy): Bacteria > Pseudomonadati > Pseudomonadota > Betaproteobacteria > Burkholderiales > Comamonadaceae > Rhodoferax > Rhodoferax sp. GW822-FHT02A01. The sequence continues at coordinate 1,102,142 of NZ_CP152376.1, read as the reverse complement.
AGGGCGCGCAGCACGGTGGCACATAGCTCGCGGTTCTCGTGCGTGAGAGGGCGAAAGAAGTGCTCACGGGGAGAGGAAAAGAACATCATCTGGGCGCGTTGATGTTCTGCACAGACTGAGCAAATTTAGGATTAACTAAATGAATACGGCGCCAGATGACGACGTCTTTCGCTCTGAAACGAATCGACGTAAGAGGTGGATTTTGAACACAAACGACCGTTGAACCGTTGGACGATTCCTGGTGCAACAATGCCTTATCAAGCAATTCGGACACCCTATAGGAAGTTGTCATAGACGGCTGCGTTGAACAATTTCGATTGAGTTCGGTTGGTTCTGAGTGGGGGGGTTCTCCCGTCTATACAAACCAAACGCAGTTTTGTATGACAATTCAGCATTAATTTCACCTATGAAACTCATCGTCCCTCCCATGCTTTTTACGTGTTGCCACTGAATTCGGGTTCAGAAGCTAATATGTAAGAGGGACTATAGCCTCTACTTGTGCAAGTAGTCATTAAGTGGCCAAACCTTTGCAGTTGGTCCCAGCCCGAAGTGGCGACCCTGACAATTCAGCTATCTATCTGATTTGTTTTGGGCTCGGGCAAGTGCTCCATTAAATCTTCGACTCGGCACCCAAAAAATTGGCAAAGCCGGTCCACGGTATCAGTCCCTGTGCCGTAGCCCTTCTGGTTCAGGATTTTCGAAAGAGTAGCCCTGCTCACGCCAGTGCCGCTGGCAACTTCCGTTAAGGAAACACGCTGCCCACCTGCAAAACGGCTTTTTTCCATTACCTCGGCGAGCTTGAATCTGATCATAAAAGTGACAAACGTAAAAAAAACTCGACAAATGACTTGAAAAATAGACGCAACTGCATAAAATACGCGACAGGTGTAAAAAATTCTTTACGTCCGTCGCTTAAATTGTAAAGGAGCAGGCTATGACGAACCAGACCTATCTGACAACAGAGGAGTTGGCAGCCAGGATTCGCTATGACGCACGCACAGTCCGGGATCGATTGAAGGACAGTGTTCTGCTCGAAGGGCGCCATTACTTCCGACCGTTCGGTGGACGCAAAACGCTCTACATCTGGGAAAACATTCTGCAAGACATGATGCAATATTCCAGTAGTTCGGGGGCGCCCATTCCGATGGCCAACGGAGGAACGCTCAATGGGTAGTATTCGTTCCAGGCCAGAAACTGGCGCATTGTTTCTGGACTTCAAATTTCAGGGACAGCGGGTACGGGAGCAGACTGCGTTGGCGGACAACCCTGCCAATCGCAAGCGTCTGCAAAAAGTCCTCGACAAGATTGAAGCCGAAATCGCCCTCGGTACCTTCGATTACGAAAAGACTTTCAACAAACCGCTACCCAAGCGGGAAGTAAGGTCCGATTCACCCGATGCGGCCCTGAATCCAACCACCTTGGCAGTGCAGGGCGCAGTCGCACCTACGCCCAACTTCAAGGAATTCGCCAACCAGTGGTTTGGCGAGACTGAGATCACCTGGCGTCGAAGCTACAAAATCACTCAGCGCGGCGCCTTGGACAAGTACATCCTGCCGCACTTCGGAGAAAAGTTCGTAGGCCAAGTCAGCAAAGCCGACATCCTTGCCTTTCGTTCGGATCTGTCCAAGCTCAAGGGCCGGGGTAAGAACGCGAACATGACTGCCCGGCGCATCAACGCGATCATGAAGCCGCTGCGCCAGATCCTCAATGAGGCAGCCGACCGCTTCAACTTCAACTCGCCGTTTCGCAACATCAAGCCGTTGCGGATGAAGCGCAGTGAGGTCATGCCATTCACTTTGCCTGAGGTGCAGCTGCTGATCTCGACCATACGGATGGACTACCGGCCGTACTTGAAGACGCGCATTTTCACAGGCATGCGAACGGGTGAGGTCAATGGCCTCAAATGGAAGTATGTCGACTTTGAGCGCCGCATGATCTACGTGCGGGAGTCCATCGTGCTCGGCGAAGAAGACGAGCTCAAGACCGATGGCAGCATGCGCGATATCCAGATGAGCCAGATCGTGTTCGATGCGCTCAAAGAGCAGCATGCGATCACCGGCGGCAAGACTGAGTACGTGTTCTGCAACCGGGCAGGAAATCCGATTGATAACAAGAACTTCATCAATCGGGTCTGGGCACCCTTGCTCCGACACCTGGGGCTGGAACATCGCAAGGCATACCAGATGCGGCACACCGCTGCCACGCTGTGGCTGGCGTCCGGTGAAGCGCCCGAATGGATTGCAAGGCAGCTTGGCCACACCACAACCGAAATGTTGTTCCGTGTGTATAGCCGCTACGTGCCCAACCTGACGCGTAATGACGGCTCTGCGATGGACCGACTGCTTACCAGCACCTTTGTTGGAACGCCTGTTGCGCCGGTCGCACCTGTGGCGCCAGTGCAGCTGATGGCCGTCCCACTGAGTGCGCCCGTGCAAGCCGTGGCAAAACCTGTGCAGCCAGCGTTGGTGCTTCAAGCTTTGGCACCTCAACAGATGCCACTGCAATCGAACGCAATTGCAGTTGATCAGAGTATGCGACAGCAGGCAGTACGTGCAGAGATGCCTTACCCGGCCAAGGCCGATGTACCCGGCAACTCGCAGGCACCGCCCATCTCCTGGGCGGACATGGCCAGAAATTGGAAAAGCGAAAGCTCATCCAACTCTGAGCCGTTCACCCAGGCCGCCTAAGCCTCATTCCATAGACAGCTAGTCCGCAACCCCTTCCGCCAAAACCTTGGCGCAGGGGGTGGGCGGAGCTTTGCCCGAACAACCGATTTTCAGCAGCATTTGTATGAGAAAGAACACCATGCACCGTATCGCCCCTACCATCTCAACCCCCACTGTCAAACCGAACGCAGGCCACACCACATTTCAAGTCACCGAGGGGCCAGACCTCCAGACCCTGATCGCCGAATCCGTGCGCAAGGTGGAGAGCTGTGAGCTGCGCAGGTTTCTGTGCGAATTCCTGGCTGAGCCTGAAATCCTCGAATTGCTGGGAACCCCCTTGGGTGATGCCAAGCAGTACCAGCGCACAGGTCTGTGCCGCTATGCCGTTCAGATCCTGCGCTCTGCGGCAGACACAGCAGCCTACGCCAGTGACTACGGCGGTGCGGAGCGTGAAGCGCTGTACGTGGCCACCTTCGTCGAGGGCTGCCATGCGTACTTGCGTTCCAGTATGGGTGCACACAACGCTGAGGACGTCTTGCGAACCCTGGTGCTGGCCCCTTTGCATCGCCTGGACAACCAAAGCGAGCGTCTGGCCGGGCTCCTTCGTATGTGCCTGGATTGGAGCCTGCCCGATGAGATGGATGACTTCTACGTGCCGCGCCTGCGCCACTGCGTGCAGCGTGCGCTGTCTCGCGTGAACGGCAGTGCAGGTCGATGCTTGCCACGCGTTGCAGCCCGCCCGGCTTCCAACCTGTCTTGCTACTGAACCGACACAGGAGACCACGTATGGATAACCATAGCTTCTTCGAACTGGATGGTGACGACCACTATGACCATCTAGACAGCCCCGACCACTGGTTCAGCGTGTCGGGTCAAACCACCCGCGAAGCCTACCGCCAGCGCATGAGCAGCTGGATCCTGCGAATCTTGCTGGGCCATGGCGGTATGCCGGCCTTTCATGTGGACGGATCCGGCCAGCACCAGCTGCTGTCCGCCGTGCTGGAAGTGCCCGAGCTTGCAGACCCAAGCTGCAAGGCAGCAGCAGTATTCGAAGCACTTCAGGTGAGGGCGCAGAAGTTCCTGGGACCCTTGGCAATGCAGGGCGAGGCCAATTGGCCGGTTGCCCCTTGCTGTATGTCCACGACATTGGCATGGCTGGGCAACAGTGCGGGGCTCAATTCAGTGGAACTTGCGATTTTTGAATTGGCCGTCGCTCTACGCGTATTCGATGCCCTCAAGAAAGCAGTAAAAACGTGGGGCTCCATCAACCGGGGCGATCTGCCCCATGCATTGAGTGCAGTCCTGAACCTCCCCTTGGAGGAAGTGCAGACCGCACTGAGCTCCAAAGGATCGCTCCTGTCCAGCGGCATCTTGCGCATGTATCCGGGTGGCGAGGAGTGGCTGGGCACCTTGCTGTTTGTCCCTCGCCAACTTTCTGAGGCCATTGCCTACCACCAGGGGCCACCCGAGGAAATCCTGGCACATATGGCCACCCCACTGCGCGGGGACGGACTAAGCCTAGGTGACTTTGCGCACATTCCGCACCACACGGCACTTGCCAGGAGCTGGCTAGAAGGCGTGCTCAAGGCGGCATCGGACGGACACACAGCAGGTCACATGCTGGTGACTGGAATGCCAGGACTCGGGAAGACCGAGTGGTGCAGGGCCTTGCTGAAGGAATCCAGTGTGCAGGCCATGGAGATGGTTGTTACCAATGACCGGGGTGGCGCCTTGACGGGTGAGGACCGATTGCACCACCTGCGCCTGGTCATGCGGATGATGCGCGCCACCCCCCGCGGGGCCATCCTCTTTGACGAAGCAGACGATGTGTTTCGACCGCCGGAATCGGATTTCGGTCATCGGCGTGGCTCAGGTGACGCGGATGCGGTGAGCATGGACAACCACCGGGCGGCATTGAACCAATTGCTGGAGGGCAGTCGCATCCCGGTCATCTGGATCATGAACCGCCCGGAGGTGCTGGACCGTGCCGTACTGCGCCGCTTCGATGTCGAAATTCACTTTGAGGGGATTCCCCGCTCGGTACGTCTGGGATTGATCCAAAAGCGATTTGCACCCAGACAGCACCGTCCCGCTGCCATCACAGAAACTGAACAGCAGCGCTGGGCTGAAGTCAGCACCTTGACACCGGCACTCATCGACCGGCTGGGCCAAGTCCATGCGCGTGGTGAGCATGCTGACGTCCCGATGGATGCCACCTTGTGCCGGCACTGGCTGCGCCAGCGACTGCCAGGCCGCCCCACCCAGCACCTGCAAATCCCAATCGAGCAGGGGGCCTACACGGAAGCATTTACAGAAGCATTCACGTGGAGTCCGACCCGGGTGAATGCCAGTGTGGACTTGATGGAACTGGTGGCCGGGATAGGGAAGGTAGGCAGTGCGCGACTGGCGCTGTGCGGACTTCCTGGTACCGGGAAGACCGCATTCGCCAAGGCCCTGGCGAACATGCTGGATAAGCCTTTGGTGGAGCAGCGTGCGTCTGACCTGCTGTCGGCCTATGTGGGAGAGACCGAGCAGCGCATTCGCACTGCGTTTGAGAAGGCGCTCGAAGAGGGCGCCTTGCTCTTCATCGACGAGGTCGATGGGTTGCTGGCCAACCGCGATATGGCTGCACGTACCTGGGAGGTCACGCAGGTCAATGAACTGCTGGAGCAGCTCGGTGAATACACAGGTGTTGTGGTGATTGCCACCAACCGCATGCAGGCCATCGATCCGGCCGCTATGCGCCGGCTGGACATGCAGATCACGTTTGAGCCCCTCAGGCCCGAGCAGGTGCGAGAGGGATTCGCAGCACTCTGCAAGGCGCACGCAATCGAGGTGGAAATCTGCGATCTGGACAGTGCCTCACAAATCACCGGTGTCACGCCCGGAGATTTCGCGGCCCTGTCGCGGCGCATGCGTTTTGCGCCGGATGCCCGCACGGCTGCGACTTTGATCTGCCTGCTGCAGGAACTGCAGACGGGCAAGCAGCCGCGGCGTGCGCCCATGGGCTTCGTAAGCGGGCGCGCTGCCACAGAGGCAGATGACAGCGTGTAGTGCTGCCTTCACCGCGAATCTGAATCCGCAAATCCCTGTTCAACCCATTCCGTACGCGAAGGAAAACCAACATGACGAATCAACCCCTCAATCCCATGCTATCCAAGCTGGTCGTTCACGACGCTAAGCGTCCCATTGATCCCTACGCCGAATTGCTGATCGAGAACCTCACCTTGCCGGTCAAGGGGCTGTATGTGCGCCAGTTCCTCGAAGACATCCTGGGACTGCAGGACCTACGCCAGATCCTGGCCACCCCCATTCGCGCAGACAGCCAGCAGGTGCGCTTACTGGTGGAGGTGGTCCAGCCCATCGCAGACGCCTGGCAAGAGGATGCGCTCGACTTCACTGCCAATGTGGATGCGGTGTATGTCGCATCCATTCTGTATGCCCTGGACTACTGCATGTTCCCAGCACTCTGCGGCAAGTACGACACACCGCATGCGTTGTACTGGATGGTGCAACCCTACTTGGCGCAGCTGCGCGTCCGGGACCAACCGTCGGCCAACACGCTGCAGCTGTGTATGCACTGGGACCAGTTCGATGTGGAGGGGGATTTTAGGGAATGGATGCAGGGCCGATTGGACAACGCACTGCGCCTGCTGGAACTTGCATCTTTTTAAAGAAATTTTGCAGAAACCTCAAAAACGCGCTTAGGCGCTCGACCTAAAAGTTCAGTATTTGATTTGTCAGTCAGACATACATCGCAATTCAAGGAGAAGTCAATGAAAGCTACCCATCACAACACATCGCGCGCTCGCAGCGGTCCCGCACTGTCCCTTCCGAAGAAGGTGCGCCAGAGCGCAGCCGTCATCGAGATTGACGTGGGTAAGAACCGCATCATGGATGCGCGCTTTTTGTGCGTGGCCATCAACTACCCCTACATGTTCGAGAACTCTCTGGCGACCATGAACATTGATCGGCGGTGGGCACCAGCCTTCACGCTCACCTGCATGGAAATCGATGCGGCCTTGGGTAACAGCACCCATGGCTTCCGTTGGAGGCTGCTCGCCGACGACGACGGGTTTCCTTTGTGGGCCTATACCCTGGCCGCCGAGTACAACCAGAAGGTGGCCATCACGTGGACGCCCAATGGGCCGGATGTGGAAATTCTCAACCCAGCGAACGACCCGCATGATCGTCTGCGCGAGACCATCGGCACCATCATTGGCCGCGGTGTGGAGCGGGCAATTGCTGCAACGGGTGGAGCTGAACAGGGTGAAACTGCAAACGGTGGTGCGGCCAATGATTCGGTCTTTTCCTATCCGGGAGACTGCAAATGAGTGCGCGCCTACAGCATCCATCCTCCCTTCATGGCGGCAAGTTAGCGGTGGCTGCCAATGGCGACCTCTTTGAAGGAACCCCGTGGGCCACCCGTCCGTTGGGCAAAACAATCGGCGCCACCCGGCTCAGGCTGGTCAATCCTGCTGACCTGGACGACATGTTCAGCGCAACCGAAGACCTGTGGCTGCGTATCAAGTGCCATCCCAGTCTGCGCATTTACGTGCTGAAGGACTCGGCCTTGGATATGCACCATGTTCTGGTGCGGCCGGTATCCCCGTTAGATCCAGAGGCCCGGCAATTGCTGCGCGCTGTCCAAGACCGTAACCTTTACGCCTGGAGGCCGCTTAAGGGTGACCACGGATCGGATCGGACGCACGCCCACAACCTGGTGCGCAGCATCACGCGCACAGGGGATACGGTGGTACTTGCGCTCACACCCATGCATCGACTGGTTCGTCAGGCGGGGTTCGGCGTGGTGGGGCAACTGGGTGGGCTTGTGGAACGGCTGTTGACTGCATCCTCTACAGCAGATGTGCCATTCACGAATGATGCGTCTCTTGGGACAGACGCATCGGTCCCAGGTAGCCAACCTCACGGGATCGACGGAGACACCATGGCCGAGCAATGGCAGGACCGTATGCGCTCGCTCAAGATCGAAATCGATGCGTTGGGAGGTTAAGCCATGACACCGTATCTCCAAGAAACGAGCCCACGGCGCTTGCCCCCAAGCCTCCATGCAACCAGAACATTGAAGGGAAAACCTTCACAGACGTCGCTTTTGAAGCCGCGAATCCGTGGTCCCAAGGCCAATCGCGTCCGCTATTCCATCTGGCGCACGCGCCCTGATCAGACGTTGGCAATTTGTTTGCCCCATCAAGCCATGACCAACTTGAACGCGCGTATGGGTGATCGGGTGTGGTTGAGCGTGCATGACCTCGGTGTGTGTGTCACGAAATATCCCAGGGGCCCCCATCCTGGACGACGGTACAGCGCCCGTCTGCGCAACTGCCACGAAGTCCTTCTTGGCCGCTTGGCATGTCGAATTGACTTCAGGGAGAAACTTTGATGCGCAGTCGAGACATCTTTGAACACCAGGTGCGGTCGCTGGTGAGCTTGGTTCGCAGTTGGAAAGCCCGCGCTTTGGGTGAACTGGAGGACGTAGAGGCTGATGTGCTGCAAGACATGGTGAGCCTTTGCAGTCAGAGCTTTGATCGTGGAGATGAAGTGTGGAATGCATTTGCAGTCCCGGTTGCCGTTCACTGGCGTATGCGACAAGAATGCTTCTTTCTGGCAAAGCGAGGGCAGGGCCCCTACTTGTCAGAATTGGCCGCGGGCATCCGGCAATGCACGGGAGCGGAAAAAGTGCTGCTGGATGACGCCATCTACAGTGCCAAGGCACTATTTGCCATGAGTGCCCATGCATTGCACGATCACCTGCAATTTCTGCTCCTGGCAACACCTAGGCTCACCAAGGCACCAGCAAGCATAGCTTTGCGCAGTTGCAGTGAACCGCCTTGGCGCATGGCCTACTTCCTGGGCGTGGAAGTGACCAAGCCTGGGGGGAAGCGTCAACTCAACGAGCCAGGGGTGCAGGATGCAGTGCAGGGCTGCCTGCATTGGGGAGTTGACGCACTGACCAAATCGGTAGGGCAGGACGATTTGGAATCAGCCGCCCCTAGCAAGTTCGAGCAAGGTGCATTCGGCACCACTGTCTGTCATGCACCGATGTACTTGTTGGACGCGATCCAGTTTGGCGAAAAGGCCCTACCTGGTTATCGCTTGCGACAACTGCTGCAGGAAATGGCCAAGGAAGACAAACAGGCAACGCTGTACTACGCCTTCAACCCGGTTTGCTTTGCACTCGATCTGCTGCTCAAAGGGCGGTGGCTGACGTCTGCGATGCGCTGGAGTCTGTTTGCTTCGGAGACTGTCGAAGATGCTCAGAGGCAGGTGCGGGGTGCAATCGCTGCAGCCAAAACCGGCCTTCGCTGTCAACTTGTTTCGCTGGAGCTAGATGCGCTGCAGGAGATGTCCAAGAAGACGGCACTTGGAATCTATTCCGTGCGAGGGCTTTGAATGACCAGGGTTCGAGACTTCCAACTTCCAGGTTTTGCTGCCTTCACACCGAAGGGACGGCGTGTCGCTGCGTATCCTAAGAGGAGACATGAAGGGTGGTACCACAGTCCCTGTCTGCATCGATCTTTTGGGCGATTTGTGGCACATCGGCCATTCATTCAAGACGATTGCCCGACCATGCATCCGAGGTCACGACGAGTAACCGAAGCCCTACTGGACACGAGGAAAGAAACGGTGGCTAGGGTCTATTCCTATGCCTCTTGGACATGTGCGCACGCGCAGCGTGGGCCTCCCACCGCGCCGTGAGTCGCTGCATAAATACATTGGAGTCCACGTTCAGTGCCTGCAGCCAATCGTAGAGTTCCACCACATCCACTCTACGCACGCCTGTCTCGCATTTGCTGATGGTCGTTTGCGGCACACCCAGCGCAAGCGCCAGTTCCACTTGGGAGACCCCTAAGTCCTCGCGCACCTCTCTGAGCAAGGTGGTAAAGATCTCGTACTGCTTGGAGTGAAACGATGCGGGCATTCTGCTGGGAAGAAAATCAGCAGAATCCATCCGATTTTGGAATATGCGAAAATCGGTTATAAACCGCCTCGCTTGAAGGCTTTAGCGTTCATCGTGAGGTGTCTTGATGACATTCAAGGCAATCGCCTGTGAAGTGTCTTCAACCCACACATCAACCAACTCTCAGGGAATTTATGAAAAATTCAATCTACGGTCACCTTATCGCCTGGCTCGCAGGCGCCTGCGTCGCTTCCAGTGCAGTAGCCGGGATTCCGGTAACTCCGGGCAACGTTCCGCAGAAGAAGTGTGACGTTGGTCACCTAGATCCCATCACGCGTATAGGAAAGGTTCGACCTGGAGGGACTGTGTACAGCGTTGCAGACAGACGCTTGAATCTTGGCAAACCACTGGCCAGCGGCGAGATGGTGTACTACGTCTCACTGATTGAAGGGACGAAGGTCTATCGCACCGAAAAGCAAATTGAGATCATTGATGCCAGTCCCCTGACCCCGGATATCAAACTTACGCCTCAGGACCAACTGTCCATTGCAGGAACATTTGTTTCGAGTGCAGGGCAAAAGTTTGACTTGATCGCCATCGGCAGCGCATTCAACAAGATCTTCGCGATGGTCGATGAATCCGGATTCATCTGTTCTGAAAGGTTAGATGAAAAGCTGATCGGTGTAGGAATGCCAACCACATACCAGGAAAGCCCGCTGAAAGCGGTGATCCTCAATCCAGGGCAACCACGAACGGTTTCCGTGGCGGTGACGTTTATGGGGTTGACAGGAGCCTCGGCAAGTTTTCAGGTGGCGGTGATGGTCAATGGTCAATTGGAAACATCCAAGGTGTCGTCCTTTGATGTGTATGCGCCGAGTACCTCGATTGGTGACTTGAGTTTCAGCATGAAGGCTGAGGAGGGCCACTTGACCATCACCTCTCTCAATGAGCCTGAAGATTACAGCGCTTGGATGATGACTTTACGCAAACGGCGATGAATACTCATGCCCTGAATGAGGATGGCCGGACTATCGGAGTCCTGGCCTATTCGTGTGGGCAATATTCACGTCACTTTTGAGAAATGACGCGCACTACGGATTCATGGGCGACCCTGAAGCCCATGCTTTCGTAGAGAGCATATGCACCGGCGTTTTCCCGTGAAACATGCAGAAAAGGCATCTCACCACGCCGTGTCTCCCGCTGCAACAGTTTGTAGACCAATTGCCGTGCGAGCCCCTGGCCTTGGTAATCTGGGTGAACACACACACCACTGATCTCTCGCATGATGCCCGCTTGCATGCGCTCGCCAGCCATTGCGATCAGACGGCCTTTGTCGAATTGACCGAAATACTCACCCAGTTCGATGGTTCTTTCGCCAAAGGGACCTGGTCGCGTGAGGGAGGTAAGCTCCAACGCCTGCTTTGCATGAGCTGGCCCCAGTGGAATGGCTGCCGGTGCAGCCTCCTCCTCTGGAAGCGACTGATTCCACGTCATCTTGAACATTACGGTTTCCCCTTCAATCTGCCAATTCGGCGGGGGACTCCCGGTCCAGTCAACACAATAAAAGTGCTCATCGCGGCCGCAGAACGATGTCAGGGCCTGAAAATTGGGCCGTGCCGTGTCGGCAAATCCAACGATTGGTGAAAAGCCTTTTGAATATCGCAGTGCATCTTCGGACCCGGTAGCGTATTTGGAATGAGCGCCCGTCAGCGTGTGCCACACGATGTTGGAAAAGTACACCTGCACTTGCTTTTGGGCTGGGACGTTTGATTGCATTGTTCGCTTTCAAAAAAGCTCTCTTCACTGAATTCGGATTGCCTGGTAGGTTAACTGCGCCTGTGCCTCTTTGAACGCTATTCGACATGAAAAATGAAAGTTTTTCAAAGGTAGAGTGTTGTGAACACTCGCTAACCGGCAATTTGAGGCTTACCGAAACTGGACATTCGTAAAAAACTTCTCCGGCAGCAACTTAGACCTTTAGAGGGCGGCAGGCAGGTTAAGGCCAAAACGGGTGCTCTCGACAGTCTGCTTTAGGTAGATCCAGTTCGGCTTCAGTCAGGAGTCGTTCGCGACATTCAGCAAAGGTGCCCATTGCAGTACTAGTGTCCCTTGAATTCAGCGCCCGTTAGCTGACATTCGTCAATAGCCTCAGACATACTTTCGATGTTCGCAATCGCGACTATCCCATTTGATAACGGAAGGCGAGTCCCGACTAGAGGCGGGAATTCATGGATCGAACAATGTTCGGCCTCTTGTGATTTGCCCGGACGATTGAATTTGCACCTGCTTTTGGGTCAGGATCCGTTGAAGGCTTATTGCTGCGCCGCAATCACTCCAATCTCGACCCGATAGCATGTTTCGGCAAGCTTGGAACTTTGAACGGTCGCGCGCGCTGGTGCACAGCCCGGCGCGACCCACGCGTCCCAAGCGCGATTCATATCGTCAAAGGTGTCCATGTCGGTAAGCCAAATGGTGGCGCTGAGTAGTTGCGACTTGTCAGTCCCGGCGGCCGCCAACAGGCGGTCGATACTCTCAAGCACCTGGGACGTCTGCACGAATACATCGGGACCCGCATCTGGTCTGGAGACCTGACCTGCAAGGTAAACCGTTTTCTGAAATACAACCGCCTGCGACATGCGCGGCCCAGCCTCGATTCGTTGAATCATGGTTTCATTCCTCTTAGTATGTTGTTTTACTCGCGCTTCACTGAATCTCACGTTCATCCAGAGGCTCCTGAACGAGCGCTTGCCCGCGCTGCACGGCCCTGCAGCCATTGCACACTTACCAGAAGCAGCACCGAGGCCACGATCAACAGGGTGGCGACAGCGGTGATAGTTGGGCTTATCGACTCGCGCACACCGCTCCACATCTGCCGTGGCAAAGTACGTTGCTCCGAGCCGGCAATGAAAAGCACGACAACCACTTCGTCGAAGGAGGTGATGAACGCAAACAAGGCGCCTGATGCAACTCCCGGGGCGATCACCGGTAGCATTACGCGAAAGAACGCACGCATCGGGCTCGCACCGAGGCTTGCGGCGGCCCGCATGAGGTTATGGTCGAAACTCGACAGAGTAGCCAGCACGGTGATTACTACGAAGGGGGCGCCCAGCGCGGTATGTGCAAACACGATTCCGGTCAAAGTATTGAGCAAGCCGACGCGCGCGAAACAGTAGTAGATACCTACGGCACTGACCACTACCGGAATAATCATCGGCGAGATCAGAACGGCCATGATGACGGCTCGCCACGGGCAGTCGTTGCGTGACAGTCCGAGAGCGGCCAGAGTGCCCAATACCGAGGCCAGCAGAGTTGCGAATGTTGCGACGATGAGGCTGTTGCGCAGTGCAAGTTGCCATACCGCAGACTCCATTAATTCCCGATACCACTGCAGTGAAAGGCCCGGCATTGGATAGGTGAAGAATGGCTCAGCATTGAAAGACAAGGGCACGATTGCCAAAATGGGCGCCACAAGGAACAACAAAACGACGACACAGAATGTGCGCAGCACCCACGCACGTGCGGAAGAACTATTGGCTTTCATGGCTTCACCCCATCCTGAGTTTGTCGATACCGACCATGCGGTGGTACACCGCGTAAAGCAGCAGCACGAGCACCAACAAAGTGGCACTGAGCGCAGCGGCCATGCCCCAGTTGGTCACTTGGCTGGCGAAATACGCGATGAAATAACTCAGCATCTGGTCCCGTGGTCCTCCCACCAGTGCCGGGGTGATGTAGTACCCGAGCGCTAGGATAAAGACCAGAAGGCAACCCGCGCTGATGCCTGGCAAACTGAGCGGAAGGTATACACGCAGGAAAGCCCGAAGCGGCGATGCGCCCAGCGATGCGGCGGCACGCATGTAGTTCGGCGGGATGCTCTTCATCACACTGTAGATCGGCAACGCCATAAATGGCAGCAGGATATGGGTCATTGCAATCAACACCCCGATTCGGTTATGGATCAACTCCAGCGGGTGTGCGGGGTCAATGAGGCCGAGCCAGCCCAGCAGACTGTTCACCACGCCGCCACTTTGCAAGACCACGACCCAGGCGGTGGTGCGCACCAGCAGCGAAGTCCAGAACGGCAACAGCACCATCAGCAACAGCAGGCGGGCCGTGCGGGGCGCTGCGATCGCGATCCAGTAGGCCAGCGGATAGCCGAGCAGCAGGCAGAGCAACGTTACCGCCGCACTAATGACGAAGGTGCGCACGATCACATCGCGGTAGATGGCACTGTCCCCGGTGGCAGCAACAATCGCACCCTGCGCGTCACGCCGAAGATCGAGGGATGCCAACAGATAGAAGTCCGTGGTCGGAGGTAGCGCACGTTGGATGACACTCCAAGTCGCGGGCTCGAGCCAACGTTCGTCGATTTCCTTCAGTCGCTCCAGGCCGGATAGATTCGACGCACTCTCATTGTTCACTTCTCGCGCCGTCTTCAAAACCATCGAACGCAGCCCTGACTGATAGTAGTTCAGCCGCTTGGCGACCTCCGCCACCGCCTCGCGCGGGCTGGTGCGAAGGTCGACAATGAGCGCATCGGCCAATACATGCGTGGGTGGCGCGTCGCCATTCCAGTCTTTCATAGCGATCGATGTCTGGGGCAACACCGCTGGTACCTCGTGATTGTCAACCGCGCGTGCCAGCAACAATACGATGGGCACCACGAAGACAAGCGCTAGAAAGACCATGAGCGGCGCGATCAGGCCAATTGCCTTCCAGCGACCTCGTCGTTGCAGTCGCAACAATTGGCGCCGCAACGCGACGTGATCGTCAACGGTGGTGGCGCCAAGTGCGCTGCCGTGTGATGGGACAGGTTTCATGGTGATCGGCCGCAATGTTGCGCTTTGCGTATTAGTTCGCCAGCCACTTGTTGAAGCGCTCGGTCAATTCTTCCTCGTGATCAGCCCAGAACTGAGGTGACACAACGAATGAGTTCTTGCCATTGGCGGGCGCGTTGGGTAGATCAGCTTGGATAGTGACGGGCACCTTGGCCATTGCGGCTTTCAACGTCGGTCCATACGAGATGTATTGCGATTGCGTTGCCATGATTTCAGGCTTGACCGAGAACGCCACGAACTGCTGAGCCAGTGCCAAATTCTTCGAGCCTTTTGGGATCGCCCACAAGTTGAAGTCCAAGCCTTGCCCGTCCCAGACGATCTTGAAATGCTTCCCGCTGTTCTTGACTGCGTCGTAAATGCGACCATTCCAGGCCGTTGTCATCACGACCTCTCCGTCGGCTAGCAGTTGGGGCGGTTGCGCCCCAGCGGTCCACCAGACTTTCACATTGGGCCGAATTTGATCGAGCTTTTTGAATGCCCGGTCCACGCCGGCTTTTGTAGCCAGCACTTTGTAGACATCTTTTGCCGGCACACCATCGGCGATCAGTGCAAACTCAAGCGTGGTTTTGGGAGACTTGCGCAGCGCACGCGCTCCAGGGAACTTTTTCACGTCCCAGAGATCGGCCATGGTGGTTGGGCCCCCGTTGGGAAACTTGTCGGCGTTATAGGCGTAGATGGTGCCGAACACGATGGTGCCAACCGCGCAATCGTATGCGGCACCCTCAATGAACTTGTCCTTGCCGCCTAGTTTGCTGTAATCCACCTTTTCCAGCCAACCTTCGTCGCAGCCTTGAATCGCGTGGCTAGGTTCAACGTCTACAACGTCCCATGTCACCTCCTTAGTCTCGACCATAGCTTTGATCTTGGCAGGCGATCCATCCCATTCGTCCTGTAGCACTTTGGTTCCAGTGGCCTTGGCGAAAGGCTCCATGAACGCTTTTTCCTGACTCTTGGTGTAAGCGCCACCCCACGAAGTGACGGTCAGCGTGGACTGCGCGTGCACTGCTGATGCAAGCATTGTGGTGGCCAATGTTGTAGCGACTGCGGCGATGGTGAGTTGGAAGGCGGGCTTGAGTTTCATGACTAGACTCCTTGGGTTGGGTTAAGGTAAAGAGGACAGGGGAAAACGATCAGTGCAGGGGAAGCGCGCGACATTGTTCAACCGCCCAGCCGATGGTTAACGACGTTGCTGGGACTAATTTTTGCGGTGCGGTGTGGTGCGGCAACTTCATCAAAAAGTCCTGCGTGCCGCAGCTTTCCAGAAGCAGACGCGTATGGTCGCCGTGGTATACCAAGTCAGTCACACTGGCTCGCGCGACGTTGAGCGAGTCGCTTCGCACAGCATCATTGGCCAGCAGTTGTACCTTCTCCGGCCGTAGCGCCAGTGCGGCGGACTGGCCCACCATGAGTCCCGGCGCGCTGCGAGCCAGCACTTCGGTACCGTCGCTGCAACGCAGCGTGCAGCGGTCTGCGGATAGTGCAATCACATTGCCGGTCAGAGTGTTGTTTTCTCCAATGAACTGGGCGACAAACAAGTTGGAAGGTGACTCGTACAACTCGTCGGGTGGCGCCAATTGCTGCATCACGCCCTTGTCAAAAACTCCGACCCGGTCGGACATCGTCAGCGCCTCCGATTGGTCATGTGTCACATAGACAATATTGATGCCCAGGCGATGGTGAAGCGCTTTTATCTCCATCTGCATGTGTTCACGCAACTGCTTGTCGAGCGCGCCCAGCGGTTCGTCCATGAGCACCAACTTAGGCTCGAACACCATTGCGCGGGCCAGCGCGACACGCTGCTGCTGCCCGCCTGACAACTGCGCTGGGCGGCGCTGATCCATCCCGACCAAGCGCACCATATCGAGAGCACGTTTGACCTGAACACCGATTTCAGTTGAGTTAACACCCCGCATGCGCAGTGGAAAGGCAACGTTGTCGGCCACGCTCATGTGGGGAAACAACGCATAGTTTTGAAATACCACTCCAATGTTGCGCTGATGCGCTGGTACTTGGTCAATTCGCCGACTATCCAGGTAAATCTCACCTGATGTTGGTGCCTCAAAACCCGCCAACATCATCAGACTGGTGGTCTTTCCAGAGCCAGAGGGGCCTAAAAGCGTCAAGAACTCGCCTTGACGAACCGACAGATCAAGTCCGCGCACGACATACGCATTGCCGTCATATGACTTTTTAACTGCGTTGAACCGGATAAATTCCGAGCTATTCATAACGAACCTCTGCGTAAAGATGGGTGAGTACTGTTGATCGGTGTCAACTGTATTACAACCAATAGAATGAAGTCAACAATTGTATGGTCATCATTTGGTCGGTATTTACCCTAGTTGTTGTGATACAACGCCTCAAATTGGCTAGAATAGCCTTGTTTTTCTAATGTGGCATGATCAACAAGATCAATGCAGGTCATACAACAGAGACAATATGCAATCCTTCAATGACTTCACACCGGCCCATGATGGCGGGGCGATTTATCAACAGTTGGCTGACGAGATAGAGCGTCGAGTAACAGTCGGGCAGTTGAAGCCAGGCGAGCACCTTCCTCCGCAGCGGGAGTTCGCTCGAATACTGGGTGTCAACCTGACCACGATCACCCGCGCCTTCGCGACGCTACAAAGACGAGGAGTGGTTGCCAGTCGTCCCGGGCGCGGATCGGTGGTTACTGGCCTTGCGGAAGAGCTGGCATTTGTGTCGGCACCGGAGCGTGAGCCAGGTCTCATTGATTTGAGTGTCAACCGCCCAGCCACCACCGATTACCTTGAGGCATTGGCACGCTTTCTTCCAAAATTGCCGAAGGACCCGCGTTACGCCGACCTACAGGACTTTCATGCTCCCGAAGGCCCGTCCTGGGCGCGCGAGGCTGTGGCGACATGGTTAGAACCCGTATTAGGTGAACGAGATCCGGGACGAATCGTTATTGCGCAAGGAGCACAAAGCGCACTAAGTTCGGTGTTTGGCGCGATTGCTCGCCCAGGCGATGTGGTTTTGGCGGACGCGGTTACTTACCAAGGCATGACCGCGTTGTGTCGCACCCTCAATCTTGTCCTGCAACCGGTGGAAATGGATCAGGATGGTTTGCGTCCGGATGCATTGGAAAACGCATGCAATGAGCACCGGCCACGGGCGTTGTTCGTTGTACCTTGCCTGCAAAATCCAACCGCCATCACAATGACGTTGGAACGACGCGGCCACATTTCCGAAATTGCTAGACGCCACGATTTGTTAATCGTCGAGGACGACGTCTACCGTCCTCTTGTTTCAGATGCTCCACCGGCATTTGCTCGGATTTGTCCGGAGCGGACAGTCTACGTCACTGGAATGTCCAAAACTGTTGCGCCAGGTCTGCGCTTTGGCGTCGCCATCGCCCCGACGGCACTGGTTGGCGATATTGCCGCGATGCAGCGCGTGGCGTGCTGGAGTATTGCCCCACTGACAGCACTAGTTGCAACGCGTTTGATAGAGGATGGCACGCTGGACCAAATCGTCGCAGCCCAAACGGGCGAGCTAAGGGCCCGACAATTGCTCTTACAAGAAGCCCTTGCTGGCTTCGACTTCCAATCAGGAGAAGCATCCCCCCATGCTTGGATAAAGTTACCATCTCCTTGGCGCGCAAACGCGTTCGCTGCCGTGGCACGTACGCAAGGTGTAGCAGTAATGGCGGCCGAAGCATTTGCAATTGGACAGCATGCAGCACCACACGCTGTACGCGTAAACCTGGCCGCCGCTCGCTCTCGCAGTGACCTACAGCGCGCACTGGAAGTCCTGGTCCAAGTCATGAAAAGTGGCGAGCGGCATGTTCCAAGCCTCGTCTGAGAGCTCACGATGAATCATTCGGTCACCATTATTGGCGCCGGTGTCATTGGATTGGCCATCGCCTTGCGCCTGCAGGACGATGGTAGGCAGGTACTACTTATCGACCCCGCCGAACCGGGCAGCGGTGCGTCGTTTGGCAACGCCGGCACAATCGCAGGATACGGCTGTGTACCTGTGGGCACACCAGATGTTCTCCGAGCCCTGCCGCGCCTACTACTAGACAGTGACAGTCCGTTTTCGATGCCTATGGAGGCGTTACCATCGTTGATGCCATGGTTGTGGCGCTTCGTACGTGCATCAACTCCGAGTGCAGCAAATGCAAGTGCAAATACCTTGGCTACGCTATTGACCCAAGTCGGCCCGTCTTGGGATCGACGTTGGCGCGCGCTACGTTGCGAAGAGCTAATCCGTCGTGAAGGATGCCTCTACCTTTATCGCCAAGCACCATCACCCCGCGCCTTTGATTTCCGGCTGCGTGAGCGCCTTGGCATACATCAGCAACTACTTTCTCCCAATGAGGTTTCCACACTAGAACCGGCCGTCGCGCATCATTCGCGCCACGGCCTATTTTTCCCTGATGCCGTTCATATCACTTCACCCGCTAAGTTGATGCAACAAATGTATAGACAAGTCATGCGAGGCGGCGCATATCACCTGCGCGCAAAAGTGACTGGACTGAAGAAGGAGGGAAATGGTGCAGTTCTGGAAATCGCTTACGAAAATCGCCACGATTCAATACGCAGCGAAACTGTGATTATCGCGGCTGGTGCGCATTCCCGTGAACTGGCGCTGCAAGCTGGCGAACAGGTGCCTCTGGATACCGAACGCGGCTACCACGTCGAATATACCTTGGACAAGCTACCACTGCGACGTCCGATATGCCCAGTTGAACGGGGCTTCTACATAACGCCGATGGAAGGCCGCCTGCGTGTAGCAGGTACCGTTGAGCTCGGCGGTCTCGCCCGCCCCGCAAACCCTCGGCAATGGGCGCTACTTGACAGGGGTGCACGTGTACTATTCCCTGACCTACCCACAGTCACTTCTGAGTGGATGGGATTTCGGCCTTCGATGCCGGACTCTGTTCCAGTGATTGGACGTGCACGAGGTGTGCCTGCAGCCATCTTGGCCTTCGGGCACGGGCATCTGGGGCTCACCTTAGCAACTGTCACGGCCGACCTTGTAGCTGCTGAGGTTAGCGGCCGAGCCAATGCGCCCGCTGCTTGTTCACCTCAGCGTTTTAGCCATTGAGACTTTACAAGAAAGAGTGACATGGCTTACACCCACACTTTGGCAGGAAACATCCACCGCTTTGAGGATCTGAAGTCGCTATTGGCCAAGGCTACTCCGCAACGCTCAGGCGACCAGTTGGCTGGAATTGGCGCCGATTCAGAAGAACAACGCATGGCGGCAAAGTATGCGTTGGCCGACTTGCCACTCCAAACCTTCTTACACCAACCAGTCGTCCCTTACGAAGAGGACGAGGTAACACGATTGATCATCGATTCGCACGATGCGTCGGCTTTTACCAAGGTCGCTCACCTAACTGTGGGCGATTTTAGAGACTGGCTATTGTCCAATTCGACAACCGGCGAGATATTGAGTGCGCTGGCCCCTGGTCTGACTCCGGAGATGGTTGCCGCTGTCAGCAAGCTCATGCGTAACCAGGATCTGATTTTGGTAGCGCGTAAATGTCGCGTCATTACCCAGTTCCGAAACACTATCGGTTTACCGGGTCGACTTGCCGTACGGCTCCAGCCAAATCATCCAACCGACGACATCCGAGGTATTGCGGCGTCGATGCTGGACGGCCTCCTCTACGGCTGCGGTGATGCCATGATTGGAATAAACCCGGCCAGCGATAACATAAATGTGCTCACTTCACTGGTTGCGATGATGGCGGACGTGATTGAGCACTACGAGATCCCGACCCAAAGCTGTGTTCTGACGCATGTGACCAATACCTTGCGCATGATCGAGGCCGGTGCGCCGGTGGATCTGGTATTTCAGTCAGTAGCTGGCACCGAAAAAGCCAATGCCAGCTTCGGCATCAACCTCGCACTCTTGCGTGAGGCACACGACGCCGCGTTGTCTCTCAACCGCGGCACGGTGGGAAGCAACGTGATGTATTTCGAAACGGGGCAGGGTTCGGCTCTTTCGGCTGGCGCACATCACGGGGTCGACCAGCAGACTTGCGAAGCGCGCGGATACGCGGTGGCACGGGCGTTCAACCCTTTTTTAACTAATACCGTGGTGGGTTTTATTGGTCCAGAGTATCTATACGACGGTCGGCAAATCATTCGGGCAGGCCTGGAAGACCACTTCTGCGGCAAGCTACTCGGCCTTCCACTGGGGTGCGACGTCTGCTACACAAATCACGCCGAAACCGACTCTGATGACATGGACAGTCTTATGACACTGCTCGGCACTGCTGGTGTGAACTTTACGATGGGTGTTCCAGGCGCCGACGACATCATGCTCAACTACCAGAGCACATCGTTTCACGACGCGCTTTATCTACGCGAAGTTCTGGGCTTGCGTCATGCCCCAGAATTTGAAGACTGGCTGCAACGCATCGGCCTTCTGGACACTTCTGGAAGGCTACTCCCAGCAAAGCTGCGCCACCCACTCCTAGGCGGAATGCATGTCGCATCACCTTGATACGAAGGCCTATGAACAGCATTACCCCACCCGATCCATGGACTGAATTGCGCACGCATACCAATGCACGCATTGCGCTTGGTCGCAGCGGAGCAAGTCTTCCGACGACGGAGTTACTAAGGTTTGGCGTCGCGCATGCCCAAGCGCGCGACGCGGTACACCTACCGTTTGATGCCTGCGCCATTCAACAGAATCTGCTGGCAAACGGATTCGAGACGATCGAGGTTGAGAGCGCAGCAGTTGACCGCGCAACCTACCTGCGTCGACCCGACTTCGGGCGGAGGCTGTCGATGCGAAGTCGGGAACTGCTGACCTCGATCGAAACGTCCGCTTCCGATGTATTGTTTGTGGTTGGGGACGGCCTGTCATCAAAGGCTGTGCATCGCAATGCCCAGGCATTGTTGCTTGAACTGCGACCACGCATGGAAGTTGCCGGACTACGGATCGGACCGGTCGTACTGGCGCATCAGGCGCGCGTTGCGCTTGGCGACGAGATTGGCGAGCTGCTGCGCACCCGCCTTGTTGTAATGCTATTGGGTGAGCGTCCGGGACTCTCTTCGTCCGACAGTCTTGGCGCCTACCTGACCTGGACGCCACACGTCGGGCGCAGTGATGCTGAACGCAACTGCGTGTCGAACATCCGATCCGATGGGCTGGCTGTCACGGAAGCGGCAGCAAAAATTGCTTGGCTTATCACGGCAGCAAATCAACTTGAAGCGACGGGGGTGCGCCTTAAAGACGAGAGCGAAACAGCGTCAATCCCGGCACCAGTAGGACAAGCGCACATACTGCCGTCGTAATTGGAGGACGGCGTCCATTGGATATTCGTACTTTTGAAACGACCAGTCTCCAGCAACACCCACAATCAATTTTAGGCTCCAGATATCGGTCATTCGCCAGGTACTGGTCATCACACGACGGCCAGCTTGATAGGTTGGCTGCCAAAAAGTTGCCGGCCACTCCTAGGTTGCGCATGACTGCTATGGAGCGGGCAGATCGCAAGTCTCTATGACTGGATACGCTGAAGTTCTGCCGATATAAGTACTGCCTTGTAAAGCCGGTTTGGGCACGAAGTCGTCAGCGATGATTGACTGTTGTGAAGATAAGTGGCGTTAGGCATATCCACTGCGCCAAACCGGCCATTGGGGAATGACTGTTTGTGGTCGACTCCTGAATAGGCGCCAAATCGACCTTACCCAAAGCTGCCGTTCAAATCAGATTGCCAGATTGCTGACCTTGGCGAGTAGCGCCAGTGTGCCCTTAGCGGGTGTAGCACCACTCGAATTCAGCGCCCGTTAGTCGCCGCTCAAGTGCTCGCAAAGTGGCTAAAGCGTTTCGATTCCTTTGGTGTGGGCGAGCGTCAGCTCTTCTTTACCAAGGATGAAATCTTTGCTGTTGGTTAAGCGCTCAACAGCAAGATCAATAAAACAGCGCACCCTTGCCGGTTGCGCCGTCCGGCTGCCGTAGTACAAATAAAGACTATAAGCATCGCTGACGTGCTCTAGTAGCAGCGGCACCAGCCGACCAGACCGAATATGTGATGCCACGGTAGGTGCCGCGAATTGCGCGATGATGGTGCCGGTCATAGCGGTGCGCAATTCAAAATCTTCATCATTGGTGGAAAAGGCCGGAGTGACGTGCTGGTCCTGAATGGCCTCACCGACTTGCACGCGCCACGGAGCGATTCGGCCGTTGTTGCTGCTGCGAAATGCGCTGCAGCGATGCTTGCTCAAATCATGCAACTGCCGTGGCACACCGTGCTTGCGCAGATAGGCCGGACTGGCGCAAATGATCAATTGCAGCGGGAACAGTCTGCGAGCGATCAAGCCTTCCTGTGGCGCTTGTCCTAGGCGAAATCCTATATCAACGCGATCCTCAACCCAATTGCCAATGCGATCATCTAGCTGTACGTCCGGCTGAACATCGGGATACAGACGACTGTATTCATCGAGTACAGGGCCCAGTATGGGTTGGACTACCGTACGCGGTCCAACGATGCGCAGCGGACCGGATATGTCTTCGCGTGTCTGACGCACGCCCAACAGTGCTTGCTGTAGCCCCATCAGGGAAGGCTGCGCAGCCTCCAGAAACCGTTGCCCTTCCTCGGTCAACGACATGCTGCGCGTGGTTCTGTGGAACAAGCGCACGCCCAGATGGGTCTCCAGTTGGCCAAGCGCCTTGCTCGCCGCTTGCGGCGAAATCTGCTGAACTTCTGCAGCCTTGCTGAGGCTTCCCAGTTCGGCGGTGCGGACGAAAGTGGTGATGGAGCGCAACTCGTTGATCATGCGTTATTCCCCTGATTTTCATCATCTGGTTGTAAGTTAATCCGCATTTTGACATCTAGTCAGATGTTTATCAGCTGCCTACAGTTCACCCCATTGGCAAACAGCCCGTTTGCATCCCACCCAACAAAGGACAATCCAATGGACAACTTCAGCTTTTACAACCCAACCAAGGTCGAATTCGGCAAGGGCAAGGAACAACTGATTGGCGCAATCCTCTCTGCGCATGGCATCAAGAAAGTGCTGCTGACGTACGGCAGCGAGCGCATCAAGAACGACGGGCTGTTCGCCAGCATCGCGAAGAGCCTCAACAAAGAAGGCATCGCCTTCGTCGAATGCGGCGGAATTGTCAGCAATCCGGTGATCTCCAAGGTGCGCGAGGCGATCCTCCTGGCGCGCGAACAAAAAGTGGAAGCCGTGTTGAGTGTGGGCGGAGGCTCTGTGCTCGACAGCTCCAAAGCCATTGCCGCTGGCACCCTATATCAGGGCGAGGTGTGGGACTTGTTTATCGGAAAGGGTCAGATCGAAACTGCATTGCCCGTCTTTGCGATTCTCACACTGGCAGCCACAGGCAGCGAGATGAATTCGGGCGCAGTCGTCACAAACGAAGCGACCAAAGAAAAGTTTGCGATCAACTCGGTGCATACCTTCCCCAAGGTCTCGATCGTCAATCCGGCACTGATGCAGACCGTTTCGCGGGACTACCTCGTGTATTCCGCCGCAGATATCATCGCCCATTCGATCGAGGGCTACTTCACCGCCACGGTGCAGCCGAAGATCCAGTCCCGTCTGATCGAGTCCGTCATTACTACGGTGATGGAGACAACGAATGCGCTGTTGGCAAATCCAGCCGACTACGACGCCCGCGCTGAGTTCGCCTGGGCCGCGACGTTGGCGCTTAACGGCATTACCTATGCCGGAACGGCAGGCTTTAGCTACCCCAACCACATGATTGAACACTCGCTTTCCGCACTGTTCAACGTCCCGCATGGTGCTGGTCTTTCTGTAGTGATGCCGGCCTGGATGAAGTGGTACCACGGACGCAACGCGGCACAGTTCGACCGCTTTGCACAGCAAATCTTCGGACTTGCAACGGCAGAGCAGGGCATCGCCGCGCTGGAGAAGTGGTTCGACAAGATCGGCACGCCCACGCGACTGTCCCAACTGCGCATCACCGAAGCAGATTTGCCGGCCATCCTCGACAACCTGCGCGGCAATGCGCAGTGGTTCGGCCTGGCCGAGACCTACACGCCCGAAGTGCTGACCGAAATTTTGAAACGCGCCCTGTGATTGCAACGCAATCACCCGATTGAATTGACAGGGACAAATCATCGTGACCCGCATCCTGATCCTCGGCGCCAACGGCCAGTTGGCGCGCCACACCATTCCCGTCTTTTTGCAGCGGGAATCAGTGGAGCTCACCCTTTACTTGCGCCGCGCCAAACGAATCACCAACCCGGACCCGAAGCGCGTCAGGGTCATTGAAGGCGACGTGCTGGATCGCAGCGCGCTCGAAGCTGCCATGCGCGGACAGGACGTGGTTTACGTCAACCTCGCCGGTGACATGACGACGCTGGCGCGCACCATCATTACGGCGATGGGAGTGGTGGGTCTCAAACGCCTGATCTTCATCAGCTCAATGGGTATTTATGGCGAGGTGCCGGGTGAACGCTACCGAAGCGTGTTGGATCCATACCGCGATGCAGCGGCCTTGATCGAAGCCTCCGATTTGGACTACACCATTCTGCGCCCCGGCTGGTTTACCCACGATGCGGCGGCGGATTACCAGCTCACGCAAAAAGGTGAACCATTCAAAGGACATGACGTTTCTCTGAACAGTCTTTCGGATTTGATTGTGAAGCTCTCTTTGTCGCCTGCGCTCGAAGTGCGTCGCAGTTTAGGAGTCAGTAGCGTATGAAAAACAAAAACGGTACACAGCAGGCCGCGATTCTCGCCATCATCGTTACAAGCTATTTGATGCTGGTGGTGGACATTTCCATCGTGCTGACTGGGTTGCCCAACATCCACGCAGAACTGGGTTTCTCCCACGCCGAGCTGTCATGGGTACAAAACGCCTATACGCTTACCTTTGGTGGCTTTCTCTTGCTGGGCGCACGCGCCGGGGACATCTTGGGGCGCAGGCGCATGTTCATTGCCGGTTTGGCGATTTTCACGGCAGCGTCGATGGGAATCGGTCTGGCTCAGTCACCCACTTGGCTGTTGCTAGGTCGCGCAATACAAGGTGTGGGTGCTGCAATTCTTGCGCCTTCTACCCTGGCATTGCTGTCGGTTCACTTTGCTGAAGGCCCCTCTCGCACCCGCGCCATGTCGATGTACGCCGCGGCCGCTGGCGTGGGAGCGAGCCTTGGCCTGGTGCTAGGTGGCCTGGTGGCTGAAATGATTTCCTGGCGCGTGGGTTTCTTCATCAATTTGCCCATTGGCATTGCGTTAATTGTGGGCGCCAAGCGGTACCTGGTAGAGACGCCCTTGAAATCGGGCAAGCTGGATATTGCTGCGGCCATGAGCTCCACCTTGGGAATGGGGGCACTCGTGTTTGGCATCGTGCGATCGGCAGAATTTGGCTGGACTGCACCTGCTACGTGGGTATCTGCAGCAGTCGGTCTGGCACTGTTGGTGCACTTCCTGATTCATGAGTCGCGTGCGCTGCAACCGATTCTTCCACTGCATCTGTTCACCAACCGGGAGCGTAACGCAGCTTACGCAGCGCGCTTGCTGTTTCTGGGCGGCATGGTTGGGTTCTGGTTCTTCACCACGCAGTTTTTGCAGGAAGTCATGCTGTACAAGCCGTTGCACGCAGGCCTTGCGTTTCTGCCAACCACGATCCCGAACTTTTTGGCGGCCATCTGGGTACCACGCCTCAGTCGAAGGTTTGGCAATGCAAGGTTGCTTGCGTTTGGCCTGCTGCTCTGCATCGGAGGCATGGCCTGGCTTGCCGGATTGACGAATCTTTCCGCCTATTTCCCCGACATCGCCTTGCCCATGCTCTTGCTGGGTGTTGGGCAGGGCTTTGTGCTGGCGCCGCTCACCGTTTCTGCCGTGCAGGGTGTTGCCAGCGAAGATGCGGGTGCAGCCTCCGGTGTTGTCAACGTGGCGCACCAGTTAGGCAACTCGCTGGGCCTGAGCATCCTGGTCGTGGTATTTGCGTTCGGGGGCGCTATCACTCCGGGTGCTATGGCAGCACTGGCACAGCACATTTCACACGCCCTCACGGCCAGCGCCGTGATGTTGGGTGCTGCATTGGCCCTGGTACTGATGTTCATTGTCCGGCCACGACGGGAAGTCCTGTCGGTGGCGGGATCGGCAAATTAAGGAGTCACATTATGTTGAAGAGAAAATTGGGTACATCCGGGCTCGAGGTCTCAGCCTTGGGCTTAGGCTGCATGGGGCTTGGTGGCGTGTATGGTCCGGCAACGGAAAAGACGGCGGCCATTGAATTGATCCGCACCGCCTTTGATGCGGGCGTGAACTTCTTTGACACTGCTGAAGCCTATGGGCCGTTCACAAATGAACGTCTGTTGGGTGAAGCCCTGGCACCCGTTCGTGATGAGGTGGTCATTGCCACCAAGTTCGGCTTTGCCATCGATATGGAGACGGGCGAGCGCAGAGGCGGTGTGAACAGCCGGCCCGAACATATCAAGGCCGTTGCCGAAGCCTCGCTCAGCCGTCTGGGCATCGAGTCCATTGATCTCTTCTATCAACACCGGGTCGACCCGGCCGTGCCGATTGAAGAGGTCGCCGGCGCGGTGAAGGAGTTGATTCAGGCAGGCAAGGTGAAACACTTTGGTCTCTCGGAAGCATCGGCGCAAACCATTCGCCGTGCCCATGCAGTTCAGCCGGTTGCCGCAGTTCAGAGTGAATATTCGCTTTGGTGGCGTGGACCGGAGGCGCAGATTCTTCCCACGTTGGAAGAACTGGGCATCGGCTTCGTACCGTTCAGTCCGCTGGGTGCTGGGTTCCTGACGGGCAAGATTGATGCAGCAACCTCCTTTGACAGCACAGATTTCAGGACACATGTGCCGCGCTTTGCACCGGATGCCTTGAAGGCCAACATGGCGCTGGTCGAAATGGTGCGTGCAGTGGCGGCACGCAAAGGCGCGACACCGGCACAGATTGCATTGGCTTGGCTGTTGGCACAAAAGCCGTGGATTGTTCCCATCCCGGGAACCACCAATTTGCATCGCTTGCAGGAAAACCTGGAGGCGGTCTCCATTGAGCTGACGGCCTCTGACCTGAAGGAAATCGATGTGGCCCTTTCCAACATGGCACTGGAGGGCGCACGCCTGCCAGAAGCGGTGTTGAAGATGACCGGTCTCTGATTTGGCAAATTTTTTTCACTTGCGCAAGTCAGCGCAGAAACTTCCAACCTACCCACGCCACATGAAGGACTACCAAAATGAATATGAAAATTAGCCGTAATGGCAGCAAGCCATCCGTCAAAGGACCTGAATCGTATTTCACGGGCTCAGTCCGAATTGACAGCCTATTTCAAGCCGAAGGAATTGGGCGCGCAGGCGGAGCCATCGTCACCTTCGAGCCCGGCGCGCGCACCCATTGGCATACCCACCCGGCAGGGCAATCCCTGGTCATCCTGTCCGGTCTGGGCTGGACCCAATGTGAGGGGGGGCCGCGCACTGAAATTCGAGCCGGCGATGTTGTGTGGTGCCCCTGTCAGAAGCGCCACTGGCACGGTGCTTCACTGACCACGGCCATGTCGCATGTTGCCATCACCGAGATCATCGAGGGCAAAAACGTCGAGTGGATGGAGCCAGTTACCGACGAGCAGTACCTAGCTGGACCTCTATTTACTGACTGATGAGCGAACGTTGGTGAATACTGGCAACTGGTCGGCACCTGAAATTGAGGTTCCTGGCCGGTCAGTCATGAAACTGACATTGAAATCACCGTTCCGGACTGCAGTCATCGGGGAGGGGCGGATGTGTGCCCATTGCGGTCAAAGAAATACACGAAATTACATCCGGAGACCTGCCGTTGTACCAGTCTGATTCGATCTGGACGCCACTATCGACAAGTGCAACCGGTTGAACACGGAAGCGGCTGAAGAAGGCTGCAAACGCACCTATTAAATTGAGGCTGCTAGCAACCTTTGTGCAGCCGTTGATGGCTATTGGCCGGTGTCAGATCGGCGAGTTCACAGCCTAAAACGTTCGCAATTGCCATCATTGCCCATTAGGTGAACTAATAGGACTCATCGCAATTGCGATAACTACTCCTGCAGAAGATCCATAGCATTTGCATTGTCATTTGTTCGTCTTCCACACCCCCAAGGAGCAGCGTATGCATTCTCGTATTTCCACTTTCGCAACCGTATCGGCGTTGTCCATGTCGGCCGTGCTGTGCGTGCACGCACAAACCACCACCACCTTGGACAAGGTGAAGGCAAGCGGCACCATTGCCGTGGGATATCGCGAGTCTTCCATTCCCTTTGCATATTTGGACGATAAGGCACAGCCTACCGGGTTCGGATGGGAAATCTGCGGCAGGATTGTGGAGGAAGTGCGCAAGGTAACTGAACGCAGCGATCTGAAGCTGGCCCCGCAACCGGTCACTCCGGCCAACCGCATTCCCTTGCTGACCAACGGCACCATTGATATCGAATGCGGATCGACGACCAACAACAGCGAGCGTCAAAAACAGGTCGCCTTTGCCACCAACTACTTCTACACTGGCACGCGTCTGATCATCAAGACTGGTGCGCCCTTCAAATCCCTGGATGACTTGAAAGGGAAGCCTGTTGTCTCCACTACCGGGACCACCAACTTTCGCGTCATCCGCAATCTGAACGAAGAAAAAAAACTTGGCATTGATCTGTTGGCCGCAAAGGATCACGCCGAATCCTTGTTGATGGTTCAAACGGGTCGGGCACAGGCGTTCGCCATGGATGACATCCTGCTATATGGACTCAAAGCCAGCGCCGCAAACCCGGCTGATTTTGAAGTGGTGGGCGATGCGCTGCAGGTGGAGCCTTACGCCATCATGCTGCGTAAAGACGACCCCGCCTTTAAGAAGCTGGTGGACACCACCATTGCGAACCTCGTCAAAAGCGGCGAATTCACCAAACTCTACAAGAAGTGGTTTCAGTCGCCCATTCCCCCCAAGGGGATCAACCTGAATGCACCCATGAGCCGGGAACTGCAGGAAAACCTGAAGAACCTGTCTGACAAGCCTGCCGCCTGACGATGGACGCCAACCTTCTTTCGCAAACACCCATGGACTCCGAATTGATTCCCGGCCTGATTGGTGTACTCGGTGGCATGGGCCCCATGGCGACCGTGGACTTCATGCAGAAGGTGCTCCAAGCAACACCTTCCGCCACGGATCAGGACCACATTCCAATGGTGGTGAGCTCGATTCCCCAAATCCCGGACAGGACTGCCGCGTTTCGCGGAGATGGTCAATCACCACTTCGCGCCATGATTGCCAGTGGACTGCGTTTGTCCCGAGCCGGTGCCGGGCTGATTGTGGTTCCTTGCAATACCGCACATCTGTGGTATTCCGAACTGCAGAGCGCAGTGGGGTTGCCCATGCTGCATCTGGTGGATGCCGCGTTGCAGGACGCCGTGGCCAGAGCGGGAGAAGGTGTGACGGTAGGACTTCTGTGCACCGACGCGACGCTGGCCTCAGGGCTCTATGTGAACCGGACTCAGTATCTGGCAAGCGCTACTAGCGTGCAGTGGGCCCTGCCCACTGCCGGTGAAATGTTGGAGTCCGTGATGCCAGGCATAGAAGCCGTGAAATCGGGCGCGCTAGATGTGGGCCGCAAGCATTTGCTGACAGCCGCCAACGCACTGTTCAGACGCGGGGCACAGGTACTGGTTCTGGGCTGCACGGAAATACCGCTGGTGCTTGATGACAGCAATGCGCCTGCGCCGGTAGTGGATGCCACTGCGTCTCTGGCTCGTCGAACCGTTGCCTGGTCGCTTTCGCAGCGTGCCGTGCCCACTGTCTGAAGACAGTCAGGCCCAGGAGAAACCATGCGTCTGCGTACGAAACTGCTGATCGCCCCTGCCTTGAGCACCGTGCTGCTGATCGTCTTGCTGGGTGCCTCGCTCTGGGCACTCAGCGTATTCCGTGAACGTAGCCGCACCTCAGAAGTGGCCATGATGGGGCGGTACACAGAAGTCCTGAAGATGCGATCCACCTTGAATGATGCGCATATAGACCTGTATCGAACCATGGCGGTCATCAATGCTTTGGGCAGCAAAAGAATCCAGGCGATTCGCACCCAGCGAGAGACGCTGCTGCACCGTATAGCCACGGGCAAGGAGGGCAAGGAGGGCAAGGAGGGCAAGGAGGGCAAGGAGGGCAAGGAGGGCAAGGAGGGCAAGGACCAAGCGGTGGACGCGTTGCTTGCCCAGACCATTGAACACCAGGTGCAGGCCTATGCACATTCGGGTGACCGGGCCATCGAACTATCGACCGAATCTCCCAATGACGAGGCTATGAAGAACGCCGATCAGGATTTCATGTCCCTGAACCAGACCTTGAACCAAGTCATGGAGCAGGTGCAACGACAAACCGATCTGCAAAGCAAGGAACTCGCTTCAGATGCGCAAAAGCAATCCGCACTTCTGATCGTGTTAGGACTGCTTGCAGTAGGTGCCTGTGTCGCGTTCTCCTGGGTAACCCAACAGCGCATTACTCGCCAGATCGGGCAGGTTATCCATACCACCCAGCGCGTTGCGGACGGGCAATTAGACATCCAGATTCGTACCCAGGAAAGTGATGAGATAGGTCATATGGTGAATGCACTGAGTCATATGGTTGCGCGGTTGAGGGCCTCCATGGAAGCCGTTCAATGGGCCTCAGAATCCATCCTTTCCACGGCCAGTGAAATCGCCACCGGCAATCTCGACCTGAGCCTACGTACAGAAACGACGGCAACCCAACTTCAACAAGCCAGCACAGACCTGGAGCAACTCTCTACCGTCATCCACCGATCGGCCGAAGCCGCGGTGCAGACCAATAATTCGGCCGATAACGCGGCGAAAGTGGCCTCACGTGGTGGTGTTGTCGTGAGATCTGTCGTGCAAACCATGCAGGCCATCAACGAGAGTTCCCAGAAAATCTCCGCCATTATTGGCGTCATCGACGGCATTGCCTTTCAGACCAACATTCTGGCGTTGAACGCCGCCGTCGAGGCAGCCAGAGCGGGCGAGCACGGACGCGGCTTTGCCGTTGTAGCGTCCGAGGTGCGGGGACTCGCGCAGCGCTGCGCAGAGGCTGCCAAGGAAATAAAGAGCCTGATCCAAGCGTCGGTAATCAGCGTGAATGCTGGCGCGGATCAGGTCCACAACGCAGGGCGCACCATGAACGAGATGGTGGGTTCCGTCAACAATGTCGCGCATCTCGTCGGTCAGATCACCATTGCCGCCACTGCGCAGTCCCTAGGCACGACCAGGTTGGAAACCGCCATGCGGCACCTGGACCACATGACGCAGCAGAACGCGGCCCTGGTGGAGCAAAGTGCCGCTGCCGCTCAGGCCATGCGCGATCAGGCCGACCGGCTCTCGCAGGTCGTAGGTCAATTCAAGTTGTAACCCAGGGGTCTTCATGTCTTTTTCCACATTCCCACCCGTCTCATGAATCCGAAACCACACCAAGATACCGTGTTCCGTCAGGAACGTAATCGTCTCGGCGGAAAGCAATTTCCAAGTCGCGTCGTGGGGGGTATGCAAATCCGCCCTGCGGAGGCTCCTCCATATGCCAACCATGTCGGGGGTCGTAAATGATGCAGCCGTGGTACTGGCAGATATTCCTGCAAGACAACGGCTCAGGACAAACGTACCTGCGATGGCTTCTGTCTGCGTGGGCCTGGACCCTGTCCGTTGCGTTGCTCGCCCTGTTGCTGGCGCTGGCCAGCGGGATTTTGGTGGGCATTTTGCGCACCACGCCCTCACGCGCCCTGGTTACTGTAGGCAATGTGTGGACCGAACTATTCCGCAACGTACCGCTTTTGGTACAAATTTTTGTGTGGTACCACGTCGTGCCATCCGTGTTTCCCAGTCTGAGGGCGGTCCCTGGCTTTCTGTTGGTGGTTACGGCATTGGGATTTTTTACATCGGCGCGGGTTGCAGAACAAGTCAAGGCGGGTATCCAAGCCATTCCTACCGGTCAGCGTTACGCCGGGCTGGCCATGGGCTTAACGTTGGTGCAAACCTACCGTTACGTGTTGCTACCTACGGCCATACGCATTGTCATTCCACCACTGACCAGCGAAGCGATGAACATCATCAAGAACTCTTCGGTGGCGTTTGCAGTAGGTATCTCGGAGCTGACTATGTTTGCCATCCAGGCCCAAGAAGAAACCGCGCGTGGTATTGAAATCTACCTTGCCGTCACCGGTCTGTATTTCATATCCGCGTTTGCCATCAATCGCATGGCCCTGGTGTTGGAGAACCGGATCAGTGTGGCACATCGACGTGGAGCTTCCCTATGAACTTCGACTTTTCATTCTTGAACGGGACGGTCGTCTCCAACTTCATCGCCAAGGGATTGTTCTTTTCATTGCAGCTGACTCTGATCTCCATGGTGTGCGGCATCCTGCTGGGTACCGCGCTGGCACTGATGCGGTTGTCCGACACCAAGGGGTTGCGTCTCGCGGCGTCAGCCTATGTCAATACGTTGCGCTCCATCCCGCTGGTCATGGTCATTTTGTGGTTCTTTCTGCTTATGCCCTTGCTATTGGGTCGGCCCATCGGAGCCGAAATGTCCGCCATCATCACCTTCTCAATATTTGAAGCGGCGTATTACGCCGAAATCATGCGCTCTGGCATCCAGTCTGTTCCCAAGGGACAAATGTATGCGGGCTATGCCATGGGTATGACATATGGACAGTGCATGCAGTTGGTGGTTCTGCCCCAGGCGTTTCGCAACATGTTGCCAGTCCTGTTGACACAAACCATCGTGCTTTTTCAAGACACCTCGCTGGTGTATAGCGTTGGCGCGTACGACCTATTGAAGGGATTCGAAATAGTTGGGCGTAACTACAACCGCCCAGTTGAAACCTACGTGGTGGCCGCCGCGAGCTACTTCCTGATCTGCTTCAGCTTGTCGATGCTGGTGCGTCGATTACAGAAAAAAATCCAAATCATTCGTTGAGGAGTCCCAAGATGATCAAAATCCAGAACGTTTCCAAATGGTACGGTGGCTTTCAGGTACTGAGCGACTGCACTACACAGGTTGCCGCTGGCGAGGTGGTTGTAGTGTGTGGTCCTTCCGGCTCGGGAAAGTCCACGCTGATCAAGACCGTCAATGCACTGGAGCCCGTTCAAAGTGGCGACATTGTGGTGGACGGAATCAGCCTGAGAGCACCCCACACCAATCTGCCAAAGCTACGCTCACGCGTTGGCATGGTATTTCAGCACTTTGAACTGTTTCCCCACTTGACGGTGACCGACAACCTGACACTCGCACAAGTCAAAGTTCTCAACCGCAGCGCGGGAGATGCCCGTGCGCGGGGATTGAAGATGCTGGATCGCGTCGGCTTGTCTCAGCACAAAGACAAGTTTCCAGGGCAACTCTCGGGAGGGCAACAGCAACGCGTGGCCATTGCAAGGTCTCTCAGCATGGACCCGATGGTGATGCTTTTTGACGAGCCCACTTCGGCACTGGATCCGGAGATGGTGGGAGAGGTTTTGGACGTCATGGTCTCACTTGCCAAAGAGGGGATGACGATGATGGTGGTTACGCATGAAATGGGGTTTGCCAAGAAGGTTAGCCACCGCGTGATCTTCATGGACGGAGGAAAGATTGTGGAGGATTGCCAAACCCGCTCTTTCTTCGGAGATACCGGATCACGCCCTCCACGCGCCCAGGATTTCCTATCCAAGATCCTGCAGCACTGAACGCAGCCACCCCGCATGGGCCCCACGCGTATCTGTGGACAGGGCCTCTCACGAGTCTTTGGTCGTCACGAAACGCAGGGCTTTCAGGAAGTCCGTTACTGGGCGCGGCGACCGTATGCCCAGCGGTAACAGTGCCCGAATTTCTACCGGTACTTCAGGTAACAAATCGCGCACATGGAGACGCGCATTCCGACTCGCCTGGGCTGTGAAGGAGTCAATGATCGCTGGACCAAATCCTTCCTCGGCCAACACCATTGCAATGTGATGGGTCTGGACGGTGATGTCCGCGTGAGGTGCCAGCCCCAGACGTGCCCATTGATCAGCCAGCATGGCGCCCAGCGGATCCCTTTCATCGATGCAGATGAAGCGACCGCGCAGCACGTCCTCCAGCGCCACGGTATTGCGTCCGTCCGCGCCCGGACTGCCGACCCGCGACACACACACCAAGCGCCCGACGGCAACGGATTCTTCGTGCACGGCAGGGTGGGGAAGGCTACCGTACACCACGCCGACATCCCCTTCCTGGAGGGCGATGGCCTGGGCAATTTCATTTGAATGCATCGTACGGATCGAAACCTGCATGTCCGGGTAACGTGCACGAAATCGCTGTAACGCGTCAGGGAGGGCGCGTACCGCCAAAGATGGAACAATCAAAATTCTCAAATGATTGCCTTCCCCCTTACCGAGGGCCTTGCTCATGCGCCGCACCGACTCCAGCTGCGACATGAGCCTTTGCACCTCGGGGTACATGGATTGTGCTTCACGCGTAGGAATGAGCCGATTGGACTGGCGTGTAAACAGCGCGTATCCCAATTGCAGCTCTGCATGCTGCAGTGTCTGGGTAACGGCGGACTGCGTGACATGCAGAAGCCGTGCCGCCGCACTAACTGTGCCAGTTAGCATGATCGCGTTGAAAACTTCGATGTGTTTAATGCGCATACGGGTGAACTACTGGAACGGGCACATGATACAAGTAGTAGCCGTGCCACACCACCATGCGGCTTGCGGCGGTTGCAGCCACCGGCGCGTCTCGGATTGTAGGTTAGGCCAAGAAGCAGGTTGATGTCGCGGCCGAAGCGAATGGCGATTGGCCCAGTTCTTGACTACTATGAAGAAAGTCGTATCCATTTGGGGGAGAATATGCGAGCCAACCGACCGGATTCCCGTAATAACGCATTGCGTTTGCGGTCCCTGTGCATTGATCTTCAATAATTTGCGTTCTGAATCGGGAATGGGTGACGAAATTGACTACCTGTTACCAACCATTGATGAGTGGCTGCTGGTGGTCGTCATGCGACGTACAACTATCGATTTGAATTGGCTGGTTACGGCCATTCGCCTTAACGCTTTACTGTCACTTCTCCCGCAGGCAAGGTTAACACAATCGATACTGATTTCATTAGCTGCATTGCCACCATGTATAGACAATGGATACACAGCCAGGCGTAAGATTGATTCGCTAAAGTATTCATTTCCTCATCTATTTTTCTCGGAGTTGTATGTCGCTATACCAAAAGAACCTATCGTTCATCCAAAAAGCAGGTCAAGCTGCTCACAATGCAGCTGAGGCCTTCGGGCAGACGGTGCGCGCGCAAGGTGAGGCGCTCGTTGCCAACCTGAGTAGTCAGCCGTTTGGTACGGAGTCGGATCAGGTGATCGAGCGATTCAAGTTACTCTCCAGCCTGAGCCAAGGCCTTGTCGCAGTGGAGTCCCAGCTTCAGAAGCTCTTTGCTCTGGCCAATGAACTGGCTGATCCTGTAGAAGACGTGATCGTTCTGCGGGATGTCGCCAAGCGTGGGGCGATTTCCAACGCTGCAGCAGTAGATGTCAAGGCTGCCAAGAAAGTAAAGGCATCGAAGAAGACTGGACGCAAGGCTGCTGCTCCCGGCGCCCTCACCGCAAACGACAGCAAGCTTCTGTCTTATCTGCAAGGTGTCTTAAAAGCAGACGTAGGTACGGCTGTCACTGGTGCTGCGTTGGCAGCTGGCGCCAAGCTTCCATTGGGCTCAGTGGGCATATCGCTGAAGAGAGTTCTAGCCACTGGCGCCGTCAAATTGGTAGGCCGTGGAACTTACCAACTGGGCGAAAGCGCTGCAAACGCCGCGAATTCGGAAGAACCTGTAAACGATGTGAAAGCGGTAGCCAAGGAGGCAAAGCCTGCCAAGAAAGAAAAAGCAGTAAGAACGCCTGCGAAACCCAAGGTGTCCCGCAAGGCCAAAGCAGCGCCGAAAAAAAGCAAGGTGGCAGAACAAGCTGCAGTGACGCATACGGGCGAAGAGGCCAATGCTCCGCTGTAAAATAAGCGGATTTGTCCGGTCGTCGACGAGGGGCCTGTGGGCCCCTTCTGTCTGGACATTTCCAGAAACGTGTATCTCATCACTGCACGATGGTCGTCATATGCAATGTGGAGCATTGCTTTTCACCTACCAATGATGTTCCTGCATAGGAAATAAGGAGCAAGAGTTATAGTGGCTGCAAAAATCGGGCTGCCTGGTTGCAACCACTAGAGAGTGCCAGCTTCGTGCCCATCTAGGCCTCTTGGTGTGGAATGCCCTACCACAATCGAATAAACGATCTGCATCCTTTTTGAGCACAAGCCGCAAACGCTGTAGGCATGCGGGTTCGCTGAGGTTATTCAAGAGTTTCCCACAGACCCACCCACAGTTCTTGGGGACGGATCCAGCCAAATGCACGGGTCCATATATGGCACCCGCGTGTACTCCACTCGGCTGGCATCCGATACCATAGGGAAAATTCAGGTAACGAAACGATGGCCAAAGCGACACATTCTGCAGAATACCTGTTGAATCAACTCGGCGAGCTCAGTCACGAATTGAGCAGCAGGTCGCTGCAGGGGCAAGGCTATTTTGATAAGCCACTGTAAATTGTCAATAACGTGATGGGCTTTCACGTTGGCGTCTTGTACAAGATTGCCAATGCCATTGAAAACGACCTGATACTGGAAGTGGTGGGCGTCTGCAGTTCAGAGCACCAGCGCCCGGATTTAGAAGAGGGCAGCAAGATATGCCTGGATATCAACAATCCCCCGGCGGAATTCATCAACGAGGTCATGGCCTTTAAACGTCGGAGTGTGTCGGCCGTCAATGTTCCAGGCTGGGGATGCGATATCGTTGGATCGATCTACATGCCCGAGAGTCTGGGCCATGGATACCTTCTGGCAGGTGACTTTTTTGGGGAAGAGTCTGACATTCAGACATACGAAGTGCGCGCTTGTGAAGTCATGTGCAACATGCTCAGTGCCGTACTCATGAAAGCACAATTCGAGAAATTGGCAAGCATAGATGGCTTAACCGGACTGATGAACAGCCGCGCCATACGGGAGGCATTTGAGAAAGCGTTTCAGCGCCAGAAGCGCAAGAATTCTGGCCTGGGAGCTGTTGTTCTGGCTGACATTGACTTTTTCAAGAAAATCAATGACCAGTACGGTCACATCCAGGGTGATTCTGTCTTGCAGGAGGTGGGAATGCTGTTTGACTCATTCACACGCAAGCATCTTGACGTGGCTGGCCGCTATGGCGGTGAGGAGTTCTTGCTGATTTATGAGGATTCCGATGCGCGGCAAGTCTTGAGCATTGTTGAGAGACTGCGGCAATCTATTGCAGGACACCCGTTTAAGAAGATTGGGCCCAGCGGTAACCCGATCCATGGTGAGTCCTTGCCTGTCACGATGTCTTTTGGCGTTGCCCGGCTTCAATACGACGGCGTCACGAGCAGCAAGGAGTTGCTGGCAATAGCCGATGCAGCACTCTATCAATCCAAGGAAGATGGTCGCAATCGGGTCACCCTGGGCCAGGCCCTTGCCAGTGCCAACTAATGCACAATTCCCTTGTAAAAGAAGAATCCATACGCTCCCAGCAACCCTATTCCGAAGATTCGCGGCACTCGTTTGAGGAAGGCCACGGTCAAGAAGTGCGGCACGCCCGCACCCAGGATGACGTAAATGCCCGTTTGGAACATGCCAGGGGTGTGAATCGAATTGAATACTGCAAATATGCCAATGCACATCGGAACGCAGATATGTGCATCACCAATTTGTGAACTCAGAACGATGTCTTGTCGACCCCGGCGCGCATAGTACACGGCAATCAGTGCATTGGGCAAAACCATCAGCAGGCCGCTAATCCAGCCAAGATTCGAAAAGCCGACGTACCGACTCCCTGCCCCGGACAGGGCGGATAGATAAACGCGAGTCGTCTAGCTCCACCAGTTTGAGCTTGCGGTTTGCGGGCGGACTATAGAAAATCCACATTCCGTACCATTATTGATGGATTTGGCAAGTTGCAGCGGCACGCGATCCGCTGGCGGACGTTTGGCCTCCCTACACCTGCGCACCGTCAGATTGGCCTCGGTGTACAGGTGGTACATGCGCTTGTGGTTAACGCCGGAGAATTCTGGGCGCAGCAGGTCGTGGATTCGCCGGTAACCAAAGCGCCGACGTATCTGGGCGATCTCAATGATCTTGCTGCTCAGTGCCAGCCTGACCTGGTCTGCTTCTGGCAGGTGCGATAGCTGTCGCGGGAGAGCCCCAGAAGGTGGCATGCGCGGAGCTCGGACAAATGATGTTCACTCACCATGCGTCCAATGGCCTCGCGTTTGGTCTGTGGGCTAGCGCTTTACCTCGAGAACACTCTTCAAGGCATGAATGTCCAGGTGGGCCTCTACCAGCAGTTTCTTGAGCTTGGCGTTCTCGCTCTCGATTTCACGGAGCTTGCGGGCGCCCGGCACATCCATGTCGCCACATATAAAAGGAGGTATCGCTGAAACCGCCTTTGCGGCAGATCCCCTTGATTGGTGCACTGGACAGATTCTGATTCTCGCCATTACCTATTTGCCTCGCTCAGCAAACGGTCCGTTATCTGCTTGCGCAAGCTGGCCAGCTCACCGCCAGACTTCATTTGTCTAATGACGACCTCCACCTTAGGCACCAGCGCACGATGTCGTTCGTGCAAAAAGTGATACAACTCGATGTGCTGCAACTTTGGAAAAAGAGGGTGAATATCTTCTTGAAATCCGAGTCTGCTTAAGACGAGCATCCCACTGAACAAATCATTAACAGCCACGTCAATGTGACCTGCATTGAGCATAAGCATCATCTGATCCATGGTCGTTGTAGGAGATACATGTGGCATTCCGAAAACCCCTCTTTCTGATGAGCCAACACCTCGCACGATGCCTATCCTGTATGGACGAAGTGAGTCCCAACCATTTACTGAGAAACTCATTGATTTGGTAAATGCAATGGGTTCGATGTAGTTGATGGATTCTGAAACAGCGATCAGCGTGGGATATTCATTCTGCACAGCAAGCACACGCTGTATTTCTCCATCGAGATGGCCCTCACTTGACTCAATCAATGATCGTTTCGCCGGACCATCTATGAACTGGAGTTGGATGCCTAGCTTGCTGTAGACCGCAACAAGAATTTCAGCACCAACCTGCTGATCTGGAACATTTTCGATCTTGGCAAGACGCAAAATGCCCTGGGCATGACACGCGAGGCAGGCGAGACCGAGCATTGCGCTGAATAACGCAATACTTCTCCAACGAGAGAATCCGAACCTACCAACGTACAGCGAATTCATGGGTTATGACTCATCATAGGCACCATCTGAATGGATGCCTTGCCATTTTTTCGCAATTGGGCTCCCAATTTTTACGGTTTGTCAAGGGGAATGAGGTTCATGTTGACCGCGCCTTTGTCATTAATCAGCAACGATACGGTGAAGGCCGCACTTGGTGTGTAGGGAACGAAGGCCAGATGTTCATAACATGGACGTGCATGTAGGCCAACAGATGCAAAGTTCTACCTTAATGGGAATTCCTGAAATTTCACGGGCCTTGCGGAAGGGGGCATACATCACCGTTTTCAATTGCCTTGATTGACCTGCCGGGTTTCTTCAGGCCAATCTCAACTTGACTTCCTGGTCTCGGTTGATAAATCGTTCTTCAAGCCCGCGATGAACTCAGCCGGTGTGCGGCAATTCAAACTCGAATGGGGCCGAATTTCATTGTAGTGACGCCGCCAGTCCTGAATGATGACCTTGGCCTCCAGCCGGTTTCGGAACCATTCCATGGCCATGCATTCATCTCTGAACTTGCCATTGAAACTTTCATTGGTACCGTTCTGCCAAGGCTTTCCTGGATCGCTCAAAACGGATTCCAGACGTTCATCTTTGGCCTAATTCAATAGGGCCAAACTGACGAACTCGGGACCTTTGTCACTGCGTAAATAGCGTGGTGCACCGTGAATGCTGATGAATTGGCTCAGCACATCAATGACCCGCTTGGAACGGATAGAGCCTGCCACGTCAATGGCCAGACATTCCCGTGTGTACTCGTCCACCACCGTCAGGCATTTCAATTGCTGGCCGTTCGCACAGGAGTCGAACACAAAGTCATAGCACCACACCGAATTGCGCCCCAGCGGCGACATTGGCCGTGGGCTGGTTCTGGCAAAGCCGCGCCGGCGCTTCTTGCGTGGCGGCACCTGCAGGCCCGCTACGCTCCAGATTTGACTGCAGCGGTCCTTGCTGATCTCCAGGCCCTGGCGCGACAGAAAGACATTGATCCGTCGAGCGCCAAAGCGCGGGAATTGCCCCGATAGATCTTTCATGGCTTCAATCACTGGTGCGTCTTTGACCGGCATGCGCAGGTCGTAATACAAGCCCGAGCGGGCTGCTCTCATCAGCGCACACGCCCGCCGCTGGCTCAGTCCACGCTGTACTGCGTAGCGGGCCTGATCCAGTCGGGCCTGTGCGCTCACCATCTTTTTGTGTTGATTTCCTTCATGACCTCGATTTCCAGGTCACGGTCAACAAGCAGCTTCTTCAGCCGGGCATTCTCCGCCTCCAGCGCTTTGAGGCGTTTGACCTCATCGGTATCAAGCTGACCAAACTTCTTGCGCCAGATGTAAATGGTCGCGTCACTCACACCGTGGCGCTTGGCCACCACCGCCACACTGTCCTGGTCCGTCTCGCGCAGCATCCGAACTATCTGCTCGTTACTGAATCGTCCCTGCTTCATTCCCGTCTCTCCTTGCAGAGGAGACCATTCTCTCAAGCTTCAATTGGTCCGAAATTCATCGGTCAGGTCATGATGATGTTTGGTCGGATTAGAAAAGGAGCACTTACTGTCACAGCATTCGGTGGTAGGTCAGGAGCACCTTACTGCAAACCAGTGATTCGTAAAGAGGCTGAGTAGCCGTGGTGGCCGTGGCAGTTTTGATCTTAAAGCGCTGAAAACGCAGACCCTTGAAGTACTCAATCGAGTAGCGCATAAGAACTTTGACATGGCCATTGAGGTTCATTGATGGATCGGCCAATAAGTATGACGAGCAAAGGACCGGTTTGATCGTGATGGAGCATCCTATAGGGTAGATCTGACAGTTCCTGAACCGGTAGTCATTTAGGCCTCCAATGCCAACGTAAGGAATGCCGATGCAGATCCTGTACATCGATCAGCATCCGTAACTGTGGTGCCTAACGCATACACCAATGAATTATGCTTGGATTAAATTCCTGTCCCAACGCAATTCCCGCCAGGTATGCGCCAAGCTTGCGGGATTGCTCTTACAACGAAGTCTTAATTCTGCCTTTTATTCGTGGCGTGGAGCGCGAAGCACTGCCAACGTTTGATCCACAGTCTCACGATTTCCCTCATAAGGTAAGGACGATTCATGATCGTCGATGCAGAGGGCAGATACTGCACGTCTCCGTAAACTGGGAATTCTGCGCAAAGGAGAACCAATCAGTTGTAAATGCCACAGTTTAATTTGTGCCCCACAGGCTAGTGGCACTGGGTCCGCCAAATTTCAAAAAGTTGACAGCACCCGCTATATTTTCTGGATCGTCAGGGCTGCCAATCCAGATATTGATGGTTACGTCCAGTAACTTTCCAAAACTCCCCTGTCTTGTGTAATTGTTCCATTCCTTCGATCAAGTAGCGGCGTGTTTCACTGGAGTCTGATTTGATGGGAACTAGTGCTCTGACTGGGTACACTTTGTACAACGCACGATGTATACCTTTATATTTCGGATTACTCAGCAGAGGATCAACAATATCTGCAGACACGATCATTGCGTCCGTTCTTCCCAATAAGATTTTGTCCAGGGTGCAGGGCACGCAATGCGTCACCTTTACAGGAAATGAAAAGAATGATTCGTGACCGGGTTCAATTTCAATTTTCTTGGCGCTAACTACACTTGAGGCATCAAGCGGTGCCCGCTGGTGCGAGTAAATGACAAATGGAACTTGGCCGAAATTAACTTCCGTAACGTAAGCTAACCCGGGGGGGGCAGAAGAGTCACCATTTTGAATGAGCGGAATGTGGAAATCCGCATGACCAGCCGCCGTCTCTTCCAAAGATCTGGCGAACGGGCGCAGGACAATCTTTGTCGAAGAATGAGTGGCCCTGTCAAGTGCGCGGATAAGATCTACCAACCTGCCATGACCTCCATTGGCGTCAGCTTCGGCAGAAAAAGGTGACTCCCCTATTGACACAACACGGTCTTCCGCCTGTGCTTGCAAGGCTGGGAACCCGGTTACAAGTATCCATGCGACCATTGTCTGACGTATCATCAGATCATCTTCACGTGGTTCTTCGCTTGGAGGCAGAAGAGGTCAATTCTATTCCCATTTAAGTCGAGGTTCTTTGTACTTGAGCTGCGTATTTTGTTGGAACTTCTGACGATATCAAATTAAGTAGGAAGCGTTGTAACACTTGCGGGGTCTCAAAAGTGAACTTAATCAAGATTAGTTCTCCTCAAACTTTGTCGCAACTGATATTACGCAGAATGTTGGTGGCGTACATTGTGTTCGCAACGTCAATTCTCGGCATCTTGATATTCCTTGAGTACCGTGTAGTCAAGGCGGAAATAGTCAGCAACCTGCATTCTATGGTAGGAACCTTCAAGCCAGGTGCTGAATCAGCACTTTGGGAACTGCAGGGTGAACTTCTCAATTCAATGGTCAATGGAATTGGGGCAAACCCTATTGTTGTTAGCGTTGAAATTGTTGGTTTGGAAGGCAAAGTTGGTGCGTCGTGGAGGAGTCCGTCCGGCGCTCGCCCATCCCCTGATCTGACAGTTCAACAGACTTTGCACCACACAGACGTCTATGGGTTACAGGACTTAGGATACTTACGAATTGCGTCAAGTGATGCAGTGCTTATGTCACGTCTTGGAGACTCAATTTCGCTGGTTGTTATGACTACGTCAGCAATTTTCATATTTCTTGCTCTGCTGATATGGTTCCTAATTCGCTCCGTTATAGTGAAGCCGTTGGTGGTTTTTTCTGATCAGGTTGAAACGCTATTTCTAAGTGGTCAAGGTAAACCAATTGATCTTGGAAAAGTTAAAGTTGGCGAGATTGAAACCTTGAAACTGGTTTTTAACCAGCTCATGAAACAATTGGCGGAAAGTCACGGTCAAATAGCAAAACAGAACGTATTACTTAATCTCGAAAAGGATGCATTAAAAAGAGAAAGTGAGAAGAACCTAGCACTCTTACGTAATGCCAGCGACGGCATTCATATACTGGATGCCGATGGCAATATCATTGAGGTGAGCGATTCATTTTGCAGCATGATAGGCTACGGACGAGATGAGCTAACAGGTATGAATCTCTCGCAATGGTCCACCAGTCGTTCCGCCGCAGAGCTTCAAAAGATTTTGTCAAAGTTGCTTTTAAGGGGTGGTCGTTACCAGTTTGAGACGACTCATCAACGAAAGGACGGAGCAGTTTTTGATGTTGAAATAAGCGGCGTTGCTCTCATGTTGGACGGTAAGCCGGCACTGTTCAGCTCTTCGCGTGATATTACGGAACGCAAGCAAAACGAAATCGAGTTGCGCATTGCCGCTACAGCATTTCAGTCTGAGTCAAGCGTGATGATCACCGATGCAAATACAGTAATCCTTCGCGTTAACCAAGCGTTTGTCGAGACAAGCGGATATTCGTCTGTTGAGGTTGTGGGACACACGCCGCGTCTTTTTAAGTCTGGCCGCCATGACGCTGAGTTTTACAGATCTATGTGGGAAGCAATAAGTGTCAACGGAGCCTGGCAAGGGGAAATTTGGGATCGTCGTAAGAATGGTGAAATTTATCCCAAATGGCTATCCATTGCAGCAGTCAAAGACGAAAAGGGAGCTGTCACTCATTACGTTGGATCTCACATCGACATAACTGATCGGAAGGCATCGGAGGAAAAAATTCAATATCTGGCTTTCTATGATCACCTGACGGCGTTGCCCAATCGACTGCTTTTAATGGACCGGCTTCAGCAGGCATTTGGTGCGCGCTCCAATCGAAAGGGGGCGTTACTGATCATTGACTTGGACAATTTCAAAAATCTTAACGACACTCTTGGACACGACTTCGGGGATATTTTGCTGCAACAAGTCACGCAACGCTTGAAATCTTGCGTTCGTGAGGGCGATACCGTTGCACGACTGGGAGGGGATGAGTTCGTGGTTTTACTGTTGAATCTGAGCGAACAATCCATGGAGGCCGCAGCGATCTCGGAATATATTGGTACAAAAATCCTCTCTGCCGTCAGCCAGCCTTATCAACTCAAAAACCACATGTTTCGTTGCACGGCCAGTATAGGAGTCACCTTGTTTGACAGCGGCGACCATGCCAAAGATGAGTTGATGAAGCAGGCTGATATTGCTATGTACCAGGCCAAGAAGGCTGGTCGCAACGCTATCCGCTACTTCGATCAGAATATGCAGGACAGTATTGCGGCACGTGTATACATGGAAAATGAATTACACAATGCTTTGGAATCACAGCAGTTGCATCTGTACTACCAAATACAAGTAGATGAGTT
Organism: Rhodoferax sp. GW822-FHT02A01; assembly: GCF_038784515.1. Lineage (NCBI taxonomy): Bacteria > Pseudomonadati > Pseudomonadota > Betaproteobacteria > Burkholderiales > Comamonadaceae > Rhodoferax > Rhodoferax sp. GW822-FHT02A01. The sequence goes on along the minus strand of NZ_CP152376.1, from coordinate 1,057,219 downwards.
TCGCTGCCCAATTGGAGCGGAGGCACTGATTCGCTGGATTCATCCAGTGCGCGGAATGGTTTCGCCAATACAGTTTATTCCTCTGGCAGAGGAATCCGGATTAATTTTGCCCATAGGAAATTGGGTGCTGGAGAGGGCCTGCGCGCAGTTGAAGTCTTGGCAACAAGATGCGCGAACAAAACACTTTACTTTAGCGGTAAATGTCAGCGCTAAACAATTCCGACAAACAGATTTCGTGACGAATGTGAAGGCTGCGCTGCTTCGACATGAAGTAAATGCAAATCTACTTAAACTGGAGTTGACGGAAAGCCTCTTGCTGGAAAATATAGAAAAGACGGTTTCGACTATGAATGCATTGAATTCAATAGGAGTACACTTCTCATTAGATGATTTTGGTACTGGCTATTCGTCGTTGCAATACCTAAAACAATTGCCTCTCGACCAGCTTAAGATCGACAAATCATTCGTGCGAGATATCGAAACAGACGTTAGCGATTTGGCAATCGTTCGCACAATTATTGCCATGGCACATAGCTTGTCCATCAGCGTAATTGCTGAAGGAGTAGAGACGGAAGAGCAAAAAGAGCGCCTTCTAATGAGCGGTTGTTCCAATTATCAAGGATATTTGTTTGGAAAACCGCTTCCGATAGATGAGTTTGATGCGGCATTGTCTTGTAAATAAGTCGTCTTTATCTTTGTGAATTATTTGTCCTTTATAAATGCTATAAATGAAGCGCCATGTCTCGGATGCGCGCTAACTTTTAATCGATGCCAAGGTATTAGCCAGAACCTTTTCTTCAACTTCTTCGAGTAGGTGCTTAGTGCCATGTTAGCGTCAACCATTTTTTAAATGAAAGATTTGTGATAACCTTTTCAAATTGGAAAAATCGATGTTGCCTCAAAGTTCATTTAGGTAGTTTTGGTAAATTTTGTTTAATGTACCATTTTTGTACAGTTTTAAGACCGCACCGTTCAAGCGCTGAATAATCATGGGATCCAATTTGCGTGAAGCCCACAAGTAACTTGGGGACTCGCTTAATGTCCCCGGCATTAGTCGCAACTTGTCACTCAATCCCTCTGTCTTGATGTAATACGCACCGGTTAACTCATTAATGTAAAAGAAGCGAGTTCTTTTGTTGAGCAAAAGGCGAAAAGCTCCTGGAGTGCCGCCAGCACTCTCATCTACCCTGACGCCATGACTTCGTAACATGTTCGCATAGCTTGCACCGGCTTGAGTGGAAACTAGTTCACCCGTGTCAGCTAGTTCTTTATAGGAGTGAATTTGTAGAACTTCGTCATTGCGCCCAATCAAGCGCTCTCGAACGTTAAAAAGTGGGGTTGAAATGCGGTAAGAAATTTCATTGCGAAATGGTGTATCTAAAAGTGCGCAAACCACATCCAGCTTGCCCTTTTCCAAATCGAATTCAATACGTTTGATTGGTGTGGGTGTGGGATCAATGCGAAAGCGCAGACCCATTTCCACTTCTTCTATAGCTCGCAAGATGTCGGGACAGAGTCCCCGTGCTTCTTTTGTTGATTCGATATATTTTGGGGCGGAACCTACTTGTGCCACGGTTGACAAAATCACCGGCTCATTTGCGCCTGCCCCCTCTGTTAATAGGGCAAGCGACAGTATCAACAGTGAACGCATATTCATAGACACGAAGTATCTAGACCGCCTTTGTCATTGTCAAGGCAACGTACTTCTGGGGTCAAGCGAGAGTCAAACTGATCAGTCCACCCGGGACAACCGGTAGCCACTGAAGCTTTGTTGTTGGCAATCCCCCAACGTGACTTCGTGGGTGCCGGCAGCCCCAAGCATATTTCAGACTGGATCAGATCGCGCGTTTGGGGTGTCTGATCTAAGAGCTCGACTTGAGCCCAAAGGTCCACCGAGAACACTAATGCACAGGCACTGCAATCCTTCGGCCAAGGCCCCAAATGCTCAACAAGAGAAGACTTGCGCCGAACCATTGCCATCCGCTCAGTCTTTCCCCCAGAAACAGCGCCGCCAATACCACGGCTGTAAGCGGCTCCACCAATGTCGCAACTGTCAAGGCTGTCGGGTTCAGTCGTGCTGCGCCCCAACTGAACGCGAGCAGAGCGAGCGCAGCAGTCACTATTCCGAGGTACAGATACCAGGCTTGCGGTGGGATTTCGGTTGGCCAATGTAGTGGGCGGTACAATGAGGAGAGACTCATAACCAATGTCGCGACCATCGTTAGGCAGGTTGTTGCCTGCCCGGCGCCAAGTGCTTTTGAAAGACGCCCGCTAATCAGCGTGAAACCCGCGTAAAGAGTCGCGGAGGCAAGGGCACACAAAACGCCAACGATTAACTTATGTTGGTCCATCGCTCTTGTACCGGTATCGTGGAGCGAAACAATCAAAATCGTTCCTGTGACAGCCGCCGCAAGCACAGTGATAAGGTAAACGTCAAGCCTTTCTTGACCCCGGACAATCGCAACAATCGTCACGAGGACCGGCGGCAAACACAATGCGATAAGAGTTGGAATGGCGGCGCCAATGCGTTCAATCCCAAAGAACCAGAACAAAACATAGCCTGCCATCGATGTTCCGGCCACGACCACAGTAAACAGGAGTGGTCGTAACTTCGATAAAAGTATTTTTCGACCAAATACTGCAAGAAGAACAACCGAACCAACGGAGAATCGCCAGAACGAAATGTTTTCAGGTGAAATGCCGTGTCGGGCAATGAGCACGTTCACGATCAATGCACCCGTGCCCCATAGAAAACCCGCGAAGCAAGCAGCCGCCATCGCCAGGGCTTGCAGTATCGATTGATCGCGTGGCTCATTGGATGGGTTCATCATTTATCCTGGTGCATTTCGCTTGGATGTTTGAAAGGCTCGTCGTCATCGCCGAATGTTCCGTCGCTTCACGGCGTTGAGTTGGCCAATTCTGACGTGAAATATCTTCATTCTTTAACAGGAATTCAAATAGTCTCATCCCAACTATTCAAGTAGGTTGTTGCGCGGCTAGAAATTCCGCAAGACGTGTCAGCTTTGGCGCTTGTTTTCGGTCCTTAGGGTAAACGATGTGCATCGGTTGGGGGTAAGTGATTCGTTAACAAATTCTCCGGCCGCCCGGCGGCTACGTCGCCGCCTAGCATCACTAATGACCGCATCGCGATCCCAAACTCTTTCAATGCAGCCCTGCGCAGTTCCAGTGCATTGATGGACTGGAAGCGGCAAGCCGCCTAGCCACGTTGAGGGGTACTGGTGCGTTCCAGCACCCAGCCACCCCGACACGTCCAACGGTAAAACCCCAAGCATTGGTGATCGGCCAAATCCTCAGGATTGTGCGGCGTGCCCCAGCGTTTGGGGTAAGCAGGTGATGCGCGATCATGGAGTCATAGGCTTCAATGTTCGGGCCATCGAACCGGAGTCGACCATAGAAGAACTGATCTATAGGGCTTCCAGTTGAAAACATCTAGTTCTATGGATATGTTGTCTATAATATTGGAAATGAAAGAAGTCACTCCTATCCACCAGCGTATAGCCGAGGCATTGCGTCTCCAGCGGGCCGAGCGTGGACTGTCCCTGGAAGCTTTAGCCCAAGCCACAGGCGTTAGTCGCTCCGCCTTGTCGTTGATCGAGCGCGGGCAGAGCAGCCCGACTGCCATCGTGCTGGACAAAATTGCCGCAGGGCTTGGCATCACGTTGGGAAAATTGTTTGAACAGAGTGGTCGGAGCACCGATGTACCGGTTACACCACTGGCACGGCGTGCGGAACAAGTCACATGGACTGATCCTGGTTCAGGCTATGTCCGTCGAGCTGTATCTCCAAGGAATTTTCCTTCTTCAGTGCAGTTGGTTGACGTGGAATTTCCACCGGGTGCTCGTGTGGCTTTCGAGACTGTGTCGCCTACCCCCCACTTTCATCAACAGGTTTGGATACTTAGTGGTGAGATGACACTCGTCATTGGCGAAGACTCGTGGCATCTTAAAACCGGTGACTGCTTAGCTATGACGCTTGAGCAACCTACGGTCTTCTACAACCCAACGGACCGTGTCTCGCGCTATTGTGTGGTGATGGTGAGCGGTATCTACTCATAGTAGACATATGAAATGATTGAATACACCTTGATGCCGCAGGAAAAGCCCGATGAAACACAGGTCGAAATCCCGCTGTCCATATCGGAAGAACTAACTTTTCCGTGCACTTTGAGTTTCACCTCATGCAAGTGAAGCTAGCATGATGCGGTACAAAAAAGTTCGATGGACTATTTGTGCATTCTCGCTTGTGGTGTTGCCTCTATTTTTGCAGTGTATTGGAGGCGCGTGGGTGCGCATTGCCGACATGGCGCTTCTCTATGTGCTGCTGGCCTTAGGTCTTAACGTTGTGGTCGGCTATGCAGGACTTCTTGATTTGGGGTACGTGGCCTTCTACATGATTGGGGCATACAGTTACGCACTACTGGCTTCGCCGCACCTGGTCGAGACTTTCGACACCATTCAGGCGCTTCTTCCGCATGGCATGCACACGCCGATATGGATCATGATTCCGCTCGCGGGTACTTTGGCGGCATGTTTGGGTGCATTGCTGGGCGGGCCAACCTTGCGTCTGCGCGGAGACTATTTAGCAGTTGTTACCCTTGGTTTTGGCGAAATTATCCGCGTGCTTGTCATTAATTTGGATGCGCCTGCCAACATTACGAACGGCTCAAAAGGTATCGGGTCTATAGACCCAATTTACGTGTTTGGCCTCAATCTTGGTCGGCCGATAGTGATATCCGGATTCAAAGTCGTTTCGGTGACGCTCTATTACTACCTGTTCCTGATCTTGGTTGTTGTTAGCGCATTCGTGTGCTCTCGCATCGAACGCTCACGCGTTGGCCGTGCTTGGATGGCCATTCGTGAGGACGAAATCGCCGCCAAGGCGATGGGCATCAACACGCGCAACATGAAACTCCTGGCGTTCGCAATGGGTGCAACTTTTGGGGGGATATCGGGAGTCATGTTTGGCGCGTTCCAAGGCTTTGTCTCGCCGGAGGCCTTTACCCTCTTGGAGTCAGTCATGATCGCAGCGATGGTCGTTCTGGGTGGCATTGGACATCTGCCTGGCGTCATTCTTGGGGCGGTCCTTTTGTCCGCATTGCCAGAAGTGCTGCGGTACGTAGCAGCTCCGCTGCGCGACCTGACCGATGGAAGACTGGATCCTGCAATTTTGCGCCAGTTGCTCATTGCGGCATCAATGATTTCCATGATGTTGATCCGACCACGTGGTTTGTGGCCATCTTATGACCACAGCAAGAATATATTGAACAGTCGCCGTCAGATGCCAGATTGTTGACGTTGGTGGACAACGTCAATGTGCGGACTTATATATTGGCGACCCTCCCTACTTGAAGCAGACTTTGACAACATGGGCCGCGAAGCGGTTTGAGCATTGGAGGTCAGTTGAGTCGTTCGTAATGGCTAGCAATGTCTCGGCGTGCCACTGGACTCAGATGCCCTTTTGGGCTGCAAGACTGGAGAGTCTTGTATGTTTTTGCAAGGCATCCAAGAACTTATGAACAAAAATCCAGAGCCTGAACAAACTCTGACCAAGATGCCGTCTCTCGTGGTGGATAAGTCCTTAATTACCGTAGCGAAGTATCAAAGCTTTACGCGTACTGCTTCGGTGGTGAGCGTCACCCCGGCGGCGATCAGTAGACAAATTCGGGTGCTTGAGGATTACCTAGGAACTAAGCTTTTCATCTGCTCTGGCGGTACAGTCAGGCTAAGCCCGGAAGGTTCTGCCATTTATTACGCCGTTCAATTGTCAACATCTCACAATCAGCGGAGAGGCACAGAATCGCTGTCCGAACTGGTAGGCCGTTGGGACAAGTATCTGCATGCTTTTGAGAATCCGGTTCAGCCCCAGCCGCTGAATCAAAAGCAATTGCTGTTGTCTAGCAATGTGAAGTCACAGTTTCAGCCTCCAAGCCTGGAAGCAAAACACCAAATTAGGCACCGAAGTAATCGCCCGAGCTAGGTTTTGTACCGAGGCCGGGCACGGGCCTGAAAGTATATTATCGCTGCCAACTAGCGGATAACGGCCAGTTCCTCCAGCTTCCCCCCCTTGACAGTCTTAAGGGTCAGGGCACCGCCCTTGATGTCGCCCTTTTCGTCAAAGGAAATGGGGCCGGTCACGCCTTCGTACTTGGTGGCTGCCAGTGCGAGCAGGTACTTGGCTGGGTCGGAAGAACCGGCCTTGACCATGGCTGCAACCATTAGGTTGACCGCGTCATACACGTAGGGAGCGTAGATCTGCACGTCGACACCAAACTTGGTCTTGAACTTCTTGTCGAATTCTGCCTTGGCGGTAGCGTACTTGCTACCCTTTTCTACGCCGCCGGCTTCGGCGCAATAGACCTGGTTGTCAGCAATGGAGTCGCCAGCCAGCTTCACCAAGTCGGTGGAGCAGATACCGTCACCACCCAGGAACTTGGCGTTGATGCCTAGAGCCTTCATCTGGCGCAGCATGGGGCCAGCAACGGCGTCCATACCACCGAAGAACACCACGTCAGGCTTCTTGCCCTTAATGGATGTCAGGATGGCGTTGAAGTCAGTAGCCTTGTCGGTGGTGAATTCCTTGGCAACCACTTTGCCACCGGCGGCAGTAGCAGCCTTGGCGAACTCTTCGGCCACGCCCTGCCCGTAAGCAGTACGGTCGTCGATCACGGCAATGGACTGGCCCTTCAGGGTGTTCACAGCATAGCGGCCCAGGGTGCCACCCAGCTGAGTATCGTCAGCGACGATACGAAAGGCCGTCTTGAAGCCTTGGCGGGTGTATTTTGGGTTAGTGGCGGATGGGGAAACTTGAGGAATTCCGGCATCACTGTAAATCTTGGATGCAGGTATCGTCGTGCCGGAGTTCAGGTGACCGATCACGCCAGAAACCTTGGCATCAGCCAGTTTCTGTGCAACGGCGGTACCTTGCTTTGGGTCAGCCGCGTCGTCTTCGGTCATCAGTTTTAATATAACTTTTTGACCACCGATAGTCAGGCCTTTAGCGTTGATTTCTTCAACGGCCATGATGGCGCCGTTTTCATTGTCTTTGCCAAGATGAGCAATAGCGCCGCTGGTTGGACCTACGTGACCTATAGTAACGACGGACTGAGCATAAGCGCCAGAGGTAGATACAAGCACTGCGGCCAGGGACAATTTCTTAAAAAACAATTGCACGTTGATAACTCCATACTTTTGCATATTGACTGACTCTAATAATTGACATCATAAATATTGACATCGCCAATATCAGTAGGCATGTGGGGAAAGCCTTCATCAGTCACCGTAGTTCCCACATTCGAAATTAAAGTGCCCCAATCACTTTGAAAACCTTGCACTAGCTAATCAAAAAATCGCTCGTTCGGAAGACCGATATGGCTCCAACGAGGTCCGCCGCCTGACTCTTAAGGCTCGCTGCGGCGGCGGCCATCTGTTCGACTAAAGCGGCATTTTGCTGAGTAACCTGGTCAATATAGGTTATAGCCTCCCCTATCTCAGACACGTTTTCAGACTGGATTGAGCTTGCCTCGCTAATCTCACTCATTTGGGTGGCAACTAGACGGATACTGGCAACTACGTCATACAAAGTACCCCCAGCCTTGTCCACCAAATGTCTGCCTTGCTCAACTTTGGCCACGCTGTCGTTTATTAGGACCTTTATCTCCTTTGCGGCAGTTGCGGATCGTCCAGCCAATGATCGAACCTCTGAGGCCACTACAGCAAATCCGCGACCCTGATCCCCTGCTCGAGCAGCTTCTACGGCAGCGTTTAGAGCAAGTATGTTTGTTTGAAAGGCTATGCCATCAATTACGCCTATGATCTCCGAGATTCTGCTGGAGGATTGGCTTATCCCTTTCATGGTTTCGACCACCTCACGCATCACTTCGCCGGCGCTTTCTGCCATGCTCGAAGTAATGGATGCAAGGTCATTTGCCTTGCTGATACCGTCGAAGCTATGTCGTATAGATGCATCCAGATTACCCATGTTGGATGAAGTCTCCTGGAGATTGCCGGCCTGGAGCTCAGTTCGAGCTGACAAGTCATTGTTGCCTTGGGCTATTTCTGAGCTCGCCATTGCGACTTGTTCGCTTGTACCGCGAACATCTCGCACTAGACGTTGAAGATTCATTTGCATCGTCAGCAACGAGTGCATCAGACTTTCTGTGTCCCGTTCCTTCACCTGAATCGGCATAGAGAGATCCCCAACCGAAATCGCTCTTGAAATTTCCTTCGCATAAGCTGGCTCACCTCCCAATTGTTTGTCAAGTTTTTGGATCACCATTGCGCCTATAAAAAACGCGATTGACACAATGGCACCGGCAGCCGCGATAGTCCAATTTAGCGAGCTGGAGTAAACATGCTCAGATCTACCAACGGTGCTTTGTATCGATGCGGTTCTCAGCTCGAGAATCTCGTCGATGACTTGCCCAATTTTGTTTGCCCTTGTTAGGAGCGTTGCATCCTCCAATGGAACATCTGGACTCATCTGAACCAGGTCCAGAGGTTGAGACTGAACTAACTTAACAAAGGCTCGCAGATCCTTATCCCAACGTGCAGTTAGATCGGTGAGTTTTCGAGCGTCAGCGATCATCTTTTCTGTGTTCGCCATCTTGCTCACTAATGTCAATCTACTCTGTATTTGTGCTAGGTCAGAATCAACATCGTCTCCCAACTGCTTTCTTTCACTGTCGGTTGTTGCGGTGAGTAATTGGGCTTGGTCTCTGCTAGCTCGGTACAAAAAGCCACGTACTTGTTCAGTAGCCTGACCTGCCACGTACTCTTCCTCGTAGACTAGCTTGCTGGAAGAGCTAATCCTGCTCATCTGAAGAAGGGTGAATCCAAGTGCCAAAATGGTCAAAAGCACAATTATTGAAAACGCAGTCCAAAGCTGAGTACGCACTGTTAGGCCGTCCAACATGGGCCCTTTGGACAATTTGGAAAAATTCAAACTTTGCATTTAAGATCCCTTTCGGAATAGATAAAGCTCAGATATCTGATTGGACAGATGCTGTCGCTTCAATGCAAATAGACGTATCGCTTGAGTCTGATCAATCTGTTCCTTCACCGCCTTGAGTATTGAGGGCATTTATTTGAGCTTCTTGAGGGAGAGCGACTTGATAGGTTTCTTAATGCAGGGAGGGGCGCGCAATTGAGGCTCCTGTAGGCGAAGAAAACGGCCTCCGAAGGCGATATCTACGGGTATGAAGTTATTTTGTTAAAGCCCCTCCTTAAAGTCTTGGCAAAGTGTCAGTGTAAATGCGCGGAGTTCTGCATAGTCCATCACTGTCATGTGGGCGGTGACAGTAACATTCGCAGCTTACTCATCTTGGGTGCCTGGTCAGTTCTGCTTAGAGCAAAAGACAAGCCAGATACAGTAAGCCGGTGGGCACTGCAGGTCAAGTAACGCGGGGGATACTGGCGTGCCATTGTTGCCATCGAGGCAAAAAATGCGCGAAGGTGCTGGGCTGAGCTTTGGCTAGGGGTAAGTTTTAAAGTTCCCACCTGAAGATTGCAGCAAATCGGCAGGCCCGAATTTAAATTCAGTGGTCGGCTGACAGTAATTCAATTTAGCACCGTGTTAGAGCAGGTATTGATGGATTGAGATAGGGCCAAAGCCGCGAAAAGCTCGAGAAGGAAATAGAAGAACGAGACAAAATGGTCCGCGTCATCGAACTGCAAATGGACCGCTTGGCGTGCGTCTTTCATCAAGGTTTCCGCCACGAGCGCGGGATGATCACGGTTTGTAGACACGCTAGCCGATGGGCAAACCAGCCTTTGTGATTTCATCGGCTAAATCCTGCAAGGAGGCTTCCAGCAAGGAAGCCAATTCGTCAATTTCGGCCACGCTAATGGTTAGCGGCGGCGTCACCATCTGGAAATCGCCAAATTCACCCAAATTTGCTCGTCGGTTGTACAGCGCAATGCCACGCTGCAATCCGTGCTCGCTGAGGCGCTTGGGCGCATTAAATGCCGCTGGAAAAGGACGCTTGCTCTTCTTATTAGCCACCATTTCGATGGCGGTCAGCAAGCCCACGCCGCGCACATCGCCGACGATGGGTGAGCGCTGTGCTATGCCCTGCAGATGCTCCATCAGCACTGCCCCCATTTCGCGTGCGCGGGTGACCAGATCCTGGCGAACGACTTCACCCAACACTGCATTCGCTACCGCAGCGGAGAATGGATTGGTGGAATACGTGTGACCATGCACAAACCCGCCTTGGCCGGCCACGGCATCAACTATGTGGTTGGGCGCCAGCACCGCCCCCAAAGGGGTATAACCAGCGGCCAGGCCTTTGGCAAGTGTCACCATGTCAGGCCGGGCCTGTGGCCAGTGGTGGGCAGCCAGAAACGCACCCGTACGGCCGGCACCGCTCATCACTTCGTCATAGATCAGCAGCACACCATGCCGGTCGCAAATCTCGCGCACTCGCTCCAGGTAGCCGGGTGGAGGGACCGCAGCCCCGGTGGACAGGCCACCTACCGGTTCGAGGATGAAAGCCAGCACTGACTGGCTGCCTTCACGCAGTATTGTTTCTTCCAATGCATCTGCGCAAACTTCCGCATAGGTGGCCACGCTGTGGCCGTCGGGTAAACGGTAGGTCCAAGGTACAGGCACCTTGGGCACATGCGGCACGATGGCACTGAAGATTGAATGGGAATGCGCATCTCCTGTCAACGCCGTGGCCCCCAAGGTTGCACCGTGATAGCTGGGGTTGCGTGCAATGAATTTATGGCGCCCAGGCTGACCGATTGCCACCGCATACTGGCGGGCCAGCTTCATCGCTGAGTCATTGGCCTCGGATCCGCCGGATACAAAAAATGCTCGGTCGAACCCGTCACCCGCCAGTCCGCACAGATTGTTGGCTAGTTCGATGCTGTCCCGGCTTTCAAAAAATCCCAGTGGGGCGAAACTGACCTTGGCCGCCTGGGCTTGCATGGCAGCCACAACCGCCGGGTTATCGTGACCAATATTAGCGACCACCGCACCAGAGGTGGCATCTAGATAACGTTTGCCATCGTTGTCCCATAGGTAGACGCCTTGACCACGGTCCAATTGCGGCGGTCGCGGCGTGCCCTTGGGCGCATAAAACCCCAGAATGGAGCCGCCTTTGGGCGTATCCCCCACAGTGCGCGGTTGTATTGTCATGCTCATCATTTATTTCCTTCAGCGCGTTGGATGACATTAAATCTGTCACGGAAACTCAAAAAGAACCGGATACTGGCCGGATTCGCCATGGCATCTGGGCTCGCAACTTTTTCTGACGCAGCGCCTAACAGCAGCTTGCGAACGGGCAACTCCATCTTCTTACCGGTCAAGGTGCGAGGAACCTCGTCGATTTGAAACACCTCGTCGGGCACGTGCCGCGCCGAAGCCTTGGTTTTGATCGCGTTCTTGATGGAGGAAACCAACTCCGCTGTAAGCGTCTTTCCTGGTTCCAGACAGACAAACAGTGGCATATAGGATGGGCGGCCCAAATATTCTAGGTCCACAATCAGGCTGTCCTTAATCTCGCTCAGCTCTTCCACCACGCGGTAGATTTCGGCAGTGCCCATGCGAATGCCAAAGCGATTGATGGTGGTATCTGAACGGCCGTAAATGACACTACTGCCGCGCTCGGTGAAACGTATCCAGTCCCCGTGGCACCATATACCGTCAAATGCTTCGAAATAGCTCTCGCGATAGCGCTTGTCATCGGTATCTCCCCAGAAATACACCGGCATCGATGGCATGGGTTGGGTAATTACCAACTCACCCACTTCGTTAAGCACGGATTGGCCGGATTCGTCGAACGCGTAGGCCGCAACACCAAGTTCACGGCACTGAATCTCACCAGCGTGAACTGGCAAGTTAGGCGCACAGGCCACAAAGCCAGAGGCAATGTCGGTGCCTCCGCTTACTGAAGCCAGCCATACGTCTGGCTTAACACGTTGGTACACCCATGCGTAGGCTTCCAGCGGCAATGGCGATCCGGTGGAGTTGATGGCTCGCAGTGTTGCAAACGCCCGGGTTTGGCCCGGCGCCATGCCGTCTTTCATGCTCTTGACCAAAAGGGCTGCACCACAGCCAAAGTGAGTCACTCTATACGTGTCGATGAAATCCCACAGGCTCTCGTTGTCCGGATAGCTTGGATTGCCGTCTGACAACACTACTGTGGCACCAGCCAACAGACTCCCAACCATCAGATTCCAAACGATCCAACCCGTGCTGCCTAGGAACATGAAGCGGTCACTTGGGCGTACATCATGCTGTAACCGGTTGGTTTTCAGGTGCGTCAGCACGATGCCACCATGGCTGTGCACCATAGCCTTGGGCAGTCCGGTAGTGCCGGAGGAATACACAATCCACAGAGGATGATCAAAAGGCACTCTCTCAAACTGCAATTTCGCCGGCGTGGCTAGTGCGTCCTGCCATGGAAGTATGTTGTACCATGCCAGGGAGTTGCCTTGTGCCAGTGGGCCAGGAACATGAATGACCTTCCGCACCTCGGGTAGGGCATGCAGAAATTCTTCAACTATTTCTCTACGATCAAACAGTTTGCCACCGTATGTATAGCTGTCCACCGCAAACAGCAGTGTTGGACGAATCTGCTTGAAGCGGTCCACAACTACTGACACCCCCATCTCTGGCGAGCAACTGGACCAGGTGGCTCCAATCGAGGCGCAGGCCAAAAAGGCGATAACGGTCTCGGGAATGTTGGGAAGGTAGGCCACAATCCTGTCGCCAGATTTAACCCCCAAGCTACGCAAGGTGTGCGCCAATGCCCCTACCGCCGCACTCAGCTCCGCCCAGGATACTTCGGTAGGAACGGCCGCTTCTGATCGCGCAATGAGGGCGGGGTACGTATCAGATGCGTTGCGAAAAATGTGCTCCGCGTAGCTAAGCCTGGTGTGTGGAAACCACTGTGCACCTGGCATCTGACGACGACCTAGAACTACCGATGGGTCTCCATCAGCCAGGATGCCGAAGTAGTCCCATACGCTGCGCCAAAAGTCGTCAATGTGCGTGGTGGACCAACGCCAGAGATCCTGGTACTCCGCAAATTCCAGATGCCGATGCTGTTGCAGCCAATTCAGGTAGTGCGCCATGCCGGACTGCGCCACTTTCTCTGGTGAGGGACGCCAAAGTTCCTGCCCTTGGACGATGGCTGCCGTTGCTTGGGGCGCTATGCTGTGACCCGTCATGTGCGTGCCTTCTCATGGACCGACGTAGAGGACAACGCTGGCAGCACCCCCTTGCGTCGGGCCACGACCTTATGAAGCGTCTCTACCAAAGTATTGACTTCGACGTCGGCAAAAGGCAAAGACAGCGCCACTAAGCCACGCCGTGCCATAAATACGTCTTGCTCCAGCAGGTCAAAAAACAGCAGTGCCTTCACGCGATCATCCTCGCTGCGCACATCGACGGAGTTTCGGACGGGCACATCGGTGGCGTGCAACTGCATTACCGATCCCAAGCCCGTGAACTGCAAGCCCACTGCATGGGTGGCAAACACTCGGTTCAGGCGCGCACGTAGTTGTTCACCGCGTTCATTCAGTGCATCAATGGCCTGCGGCGTTAGAACCTTGGTCAGGCCGGTGAGGCCCGCAGCCATTGACAACACGTTGTTGTTGAAGGTGCCAGCGTGCCCCAGGGAACGAGGACGGCTGGGATCGAAACGCTGCATCACGTCTGCGCGTCCGCCAAAAGCGCCAAATGACAAGCCGCCGCCGAAATACTTGCCCAACGTGGTCAGGTCCGGCTTCAGGCCTAGCAACGCCTGTCGGCCTCCAACCGACAATCGCGACGTCATAACCTCGTCCAGGATCAGCAGTGCGCCACAGCGGTCGGCCAATACGCGAAGGCCGTTGAGAAATGCCGGGTCGCCTGGAATACAACCGCCTGCGCCCAGCATCGGCTCCACCAAGATGGCAGCCAACGTCGACCCGTGGGTCGCTATCTGCGCTTCGACACTATTCAGGTCGTTGTAGGTTCCAACCAAAAAGTCGTGCGGCACGTTCACCGGCGAACCGCCCCCTGCAAATGACAGCACGCCACCGTGATACGCACCATCGAACACCAGTACCTTGCTGCGTCCGGTATGCACCTTTGCCACTGCCAGTGCCATGAGATTGGCCTCGGTGCCTGAATTGGTGAAACGCAGCAACTCCAGGTTAACGAAGCGGCGCTGCAGTTCCTGCGCCAACAGTGCTTCACGGCGGGTATGCGAAGACAGATTCAGCCCGTCTTTCAGCGATTGCACGATAGTTTGGCGGATCTTTGGATTGGAGTGACCGTAGATGCCTGCGGTAAATTCGCCCAGCACATCCAGGTAGCGGTGGCCATCGGCATCCCAAAGATAACAACCTTCACCGCGCTCCATGCTCAGCGGAAAGGGTTGGTAGTACAGCACGCTGCGGGTGTTACCTGATGGTAGAACTCCGGCTGCCTCGATCATCAGGCGCTCACTATGTGGGTTACGGCTGCGGTAGGCTTCCATTGCCTCTGCCAGAGCCATATCTATCGGTTGGCCAGTGGTAACACCGGCACTTAAAGTGGTAGGCATAAAAACTCCATTTGCTGTACTTTGGTCTGCACGATAGTCAACAACCTTGCTCACCGCTAGACGTATATGGCGATGAAGTGTTATACATATGGCGCATGAAATACACAAACGACCGTTTCGAACTTCTGGAAACTTTCATTCGTATTGCTGAAAGTGGCTCCCTGAGCAAAGCGGCGCCTCTGATCGGCACAACACAGCCAACCATCAGCAGACGCCTTTCCGATCTGGAGCGTTTGTTGGGTTGCAAGCTTGTGATACGCAGCACCGCAGGCCTGTCGCTGACCGACGAAGGCCGTGTCTTACTGGCAGAGGCCTATGGGTTGCGTAATAGTTGGGAGGACTTGTCGCAACGGTTGTCCGGAAGCCAGAGCCGTCCAGATGGAACGTTACGTGTGATTGGTCCAGCAGGATACGCCAACAGTTTCCTCATAGACGTGATCACCAGTTTACGTTTGCAGTACCCGCAGCTGCGTATTGAATTGACGTTGACCGATCATGTTAAGGAATTTTCCGCCACGGGTGCGGAATGCTGGATTTGCGTAGGCACTGTGCAAGATCCGGGGTTGGCCATACGATACCTGGGGAAAATGCGTCGCATCCTGATTGCTGCGCCTCAGTTGGTCGGTACATTGGGCAAATTGAATATCAGTCGATTGGCATCTGCGCCGTTCATCGGTCTCATCCCGCATGTGATGGGCGAAGTACGCTTTGTGCACACTTCTGGAAAAACCTGCATGGTGACTCTGGACACCCCCCTCAAGACCGACAGTCTGCAAGCCAATTACCGCGCAGTACTGAATGGCGCCGGCATTGGCTCAGCGGCACCTTGGATGTGTGATGCAGACATCCGATCCGGCAAGCTGGTGCAGGTTTTGCCCCATTGGTCCCTGGAGCCGATTGGAATCCATATCGCACTGCCTCCAGGTGTTTTCCGGCCGGCCCGCGTGACTGCACTGATTACTGCCGTGGAATCACATCTGTGCAGCTTGTCTGGCTTCATACCAGCATGAGAGGCAATGACTAGTCATCAGCATGGTTGTCGCAAACGCTTTATATCGCGACCTAAATACAGTCATTCGCCAAAGACTGCATTGGTGTGTTGTGTTGTGAGAACTGCGTGTTAGTACTTTGGCGTCCGCAAACGGCCGGGGCTGTGTGAAAACACCATGAATCTTTACATTAGTTTGCTACGACATGTCAAGCCATTTGGAAGATTGAATATGTCCAGATTCATTGTGGGAGAAGACAGGCGGCAAGTGACTCTGTTGCCAGAATGTCGGGCCGATTACCTCGCTGAGGACAACATCGTTCGGGTGATGGACGCATTCATCAGCGAGTTGGACGTAGTGGTCCTGGGTTTTGAAGGTGCCAATCCTGCGTCAACGGGACGCCCTTCGTATCATTCAGTAGTCATGTTGAAGGTCCTACCTCTACGGGGACCTCAACCGCGTCCAATCCAGTCGTCGCTTGGAGCGTGAATGCCAGCGCAATGTTGAACTCATGTGGCTGACTGGAAGGCTTACCCCTGACTTCAAGACCATTGCAGACTTTCGCCGCGATAACAGTAAGCACCCAGCCATCACAGGCTTACAGGCGTGCTATGGAATCTGTAGCATTTAGTGGTGCGGAAGCAGTTCCTCGATCTGGCTGTGCCTTTGCGTTGGTAGCCGCGTGAGGATATCCTTCATGTAGGCAAACGGGTCATGCCTGTTGATCTTGGCGCATTGGATCAGGCTCATCACGGCGGGGGCACGCTGACCCGCACGCAGCGATCTTGCATAGAGCCAATTGTCCCTTACCGTTGCGACCGGACGAAATTGGTTCTCACGCTCAGACGCTCTTCAATTTGAAGACAATAGGCAATCCACTGTCTTTGCAATGACATCATAGCCGTTTTATCTCTGCTAATCTGAAGCAGCGCTAGTATCAAGTTACTGAGTGGATTAGCTTCGAGCGAAAGGTGACAGAATGATCGATCTATACAGCTGGGCGGCACCCAACGGGCACAAAGTGCAAATCTTGGTTGAGGAACTTGAGATACCCTATCAGGTGATTCCAATCAACATTACGGCGGGTGATCAACACGCAGACAGCTACCGCGCCATAAATCCGAACGGAAAAATCCCCGCCATCGTCGATCATGCTCCGGCCGATGCGGGACCACCGTTCACTGTCTTTGAGACAGGAGCAATCATGGTTTATTTGGCAGAGAAGGAGAGGCGCTTTCTTCCAAGTGATATGCGCAAGCGCAGTGAAGTACTTCAATGGCTATTCTGGCAGGTCGGAGGAATTGGACCGATGATGGGCCAGGCTCAACACTTCTTCCGGTACGCGCCAGAGAAGGTTCCCTATGCCATCACGCGTTATCAGACAGAGACCAAGCGCCTCCTAAAGATTTTGGAGGATCGTCTTGCGGGGCGCGAGTTCATCTGTGATGACTACTCTATTGCTGACATGGCTAGTTTCGCTTGGATTCGGATCCACAAGATGACCGGTGTGTCACTCGAAGAGTTCCCCCGAGTGTTGGAATGGTATGGGAGAGTTCGAAGCCGCCCCGGAGTTGGTCGAGGACTGAACCTCCTGAGGGATCAATGGGTGGATGTCACCAAGTCGGATCAAGCGAAGTTCAATCTTTTCAGGAAGAACTGCTAGTCATGTTGATCAACTTGGACCGAGTAGAAGTCTTCTTCGATCTGCGAAGCCCGTACTCTTACCTTGCGATTGGTCCCGCCCGTGCGCTAGCACAGCGCAGTGGAGTTGCCTTCGATTGGTGGCCATACGTAACGGACTTTCAGTCGGCTTACGGTGGTGAAGTCGAACAACGAACAAGCCGCGATGTCGCGAAGTTGAAATATCTTTATATGGATTGTCGACGGCTTGCGAAGACGCAAGGGCTGACGGTTCGATCTACGACGAAGCTCTGGGATCCCACGCTTGCGAGTCAGGCTGTTCTTTTCGCAAAAGCAGGTAACCGCCTTTGGGAGTTCTGTAGCCCTCTGCTAGCGGCATTCTGGCGAAGGGAGTTTGATCTGGAATCTCCTGCGCAAGTGCAAGCGCTACTTGTAAATGCGGGCTTGTCATCTGCGGAGTGGAACGAATTTCTACAAAAAGATGCAGCACGAGCTCTGACTGGGGCGCTTAAGCATGCGGAGGAGTTGGGAGTGTTTGGCGCTCCGACTTTTATCTATAGGGGTGAAATGTTCTGGGGCGGCGATCGGATGAATCTGCTCGAAGCTGCATTACTGGGAGGTACCTCGGGTGAGTAGTCTCGAACGACAGTATCTGTCCACTCTCTGCAAGATTATTGACACAAGGAGAGTTCGGTCGTTGACGAAAGTTCAGGTCATTCATGTGTCTTGTTCACCCAAGTAGTATCTAATCGCATTGTCAAGGCAGGCCAAACTGCATGCCAAAATATGCCAGTGGGTTGACGGAAGACGGCAGATGAGCAGCTGATCACCAATTACGATGTTTTTGCATGAAGCAAGTTGCCGTTTCGGGGAGCGGCGGCTAGATTGGAACGGAACACGCATGGGCCCACTGACAGGCCATGTCCAATCATGGTGCTGGGGAAAACTAATACGTGGCTGGCAACACAGATAGTCACTTTTGGAGTGAAAAAATTGGATCAGCCGCGGCGTACACGGCATACCTGTGGGTTTGGTCTATTCAACGGAGTGACACTATAAGCAGAAGACTCAGTGATTAGTTTTACTATTCAGTCAATGAAGAAAGTCCGCGCACAGCCTTACGAAGTTTCGCCTGGGCTATGTTGGATCAGAGACAAGTGACAGTCTTTTCCAACTAATGCCAATATGCAAACCAAATACATTCCAGAAAAGGTCGAAAGCGTGGGGACTTTCGAACTCGATTCGAAAAAAATTCGTTTCCACTGCATGGACAAACTATAGGTCCCCAATATAGTTGCTTAGGCGCCGTGTGTGGACGATCAGGTATCCCTTGGGTCCATCTGTATGGACGATCCCATTCTGTTTAAAAAACGAAAGTGCCATGTTCACCCGCTGGCGTGAGAGGCCACAAATCAGTGCCAGGTCGTGTTGATGGATTGACAGCCGCTGAGTATCCTCGAGTCGATCTTTCGTAAGCATGAGCAGAGCCTTTGCGACCCGCCCCTCAGGTCCCAATAGTCGTGACGCTGCGAGCATTCCCACAAAAACTCCCATTCGGGCATTCATGACATCACAAAGAAAGTTGCTGAACTCAAGGGACGAATTGCGTAACACGTTGAAGGTTTGCGCCGTAACGAGGCAGAGATGGACAGTAGTCAGCGTTCGCAAGTCGTATTGCAAGAGTTCTCCCTTTAACAAGGACCCGTCGCCACACCATTCACCTTCGCGAAGGTAGTAGAGAGTCGTCTCATTGCCCTCGGGAGTAACAACGTACATTTGCAAGTGACCGCGCATGACTCCGTACCAATGCGCGCTAGGGTCCCCTACTCGGGCGACATACTCGCCGGCGTCCAACTCCCTCTCCATTGACGTGTCCAATATCATTTCCCGAAGTTCCGCTGACAGCGTATTGAACCAGGACCACCTAGTGAAGAACTCGGTCACACCAGACTTTGACGTTTGATTCATCACTGATGTATGAATGCTCTTGCGTTCCATCATTCGCCCTAAATTACTCTGTCTCCGACATGCAATAGGATGGCCTGTGGCAACTTAGAGCGCCGAGCCCATTTGGAAGCGACCGCGGTAAGCACCCGGACTCATCCCAATGCGTTGACGGAAGAGCCTGGAGAAGGAACTGGTGTCGTTGTAACCAACTTGGCTCGCCACTTCTTCAACGCTGTGCGAACTGGTCTCGAGTAGGGCGCGCGCTGCTTCTAATCGAAGATCCTGGAGATAGGCCAGTGGTGTTTGGTCCAGTACGCTGCGGAAACGGCGGATTAGAGTTCTGTCGCTGACTGCGAGCGAATCGGCGAGTTCTGTGATCCGCAAGTCCTCGGTCATGTTGTTCTGCAGCCAGCGTTGGGCTCGATGTACCAGCGCATCAGAGTGATTCTTTTGCGCGAGCAGCGGAAGGTAGGGGATTTGGCTGGTCTGACTCACATCGATCAACATGGCCTTGGCGCATTGAGATGCAATGATTGGTCCTGCGAAACGCTCAATGACGCGTACGGTTTGAAGGAGATACGACGCCGAGGCCCCCGCGCAGATCAGCCGATCTATCTCAGTGACCACTGGGCGGAGTTGCAGGTCCACATGAGGAAATTTTGCCCTGAACTGCCGCTCTAGCCACCATGTGGTCGTTGCAATGCGCTTATCCAATAATCCAGTTTGGGCCAAGATGAAGGTGCCAGTGCAGTTCGCGGCCACCCAAGCACCTGCGCACCATTGAGCTGTCAACCACGCACAGGCGTCGGACTGTTTGCCCAAAAAATGGTCAAACTGATGATGCCCTCCATAGTGGAAACTCGGAACAAAAACCAAGTCATAGCGCTCTCGCGGATCCAACTTTTGGGTTTGCAGAGGAAGGCCATTGCTGGCAATGGCCGGCTCACCCGAGGGAGATACGAATCTCCAGTCGAACAGTGCAGACTTAGGTGCTTGCTCGAGCTTTAGGTGCGAATTCGCAATCTGAAGGATGTCGGCAAATCCCGCCACGCTAGAGGCGTAGCAGCCGTCGAAGGTAAGGATGGCGGCACGTGGCATAGTGAGGCGTAAACAGCACAATATATGTGAATATCGACACTTTACATCAAATCTGATCAGGTTTCCAATTGGGTGCATGGTTCCATGCAGCCCAAGCAGTTAATACTGAGTGGGCGTCACGCGAACATGTCGTCGCGGGATACCACGATCACGTTCGCTTGCACTTGCGGAAGGGCTTTTTGGGGCGCCAACTGAGGATTCGGAGGCTGATGGCAGTTGAAATAGAGTGCGGCTACCCGCGAAGGTGCGAAGGTATCCGGAAATCACTCAAGCAAGCAGAATTATGCTGGCCATTGAAGTGGCGAAAATGGCATAAATAAAGTCAACTTCGCCAATGTACGAAGAAGCCCGTTTGTCGGTTAATTGGGGGAACGGTATCTGGGCCGAGCAACGAAACAAGGAGACCCCCCATGAGCCTGTCACTGCGTGTGGCTGCCTCGCACAACGCACAATCAAGTGCCATACCCGTTTGCGGTACCCAGCATTGGGAGGTGCGACATGTCTGAGGTTGCACCAACGACGGGGTCGTTGCTGCGTCCGGCGAAGCTCGAAGACCGATACCAGTTAGATCGCGGTTCTGCCTATATCAGCGGTTCACAGGCGCTGGTTCGACTGCTGCTTAATCAAAGCGAACGCGACCGTGCGGCAGGTTTGAATACCGCTGGGTTCGTCAGTGGCTATCGCGGATCGCCGCTGTCAGGCCTCGATCAGGTGCTCTGGGGGATCCAAAAGCTTCTCAAGGAAAAGCAGATCGAGTTCATCCCGGGTCTCAACGAAGACTTAGCGGCGACTGCATGCTGGGGAACCCAGCAGTTGATGCAGCGTCCAGAGGAAGCCACAGTCGACGGTGTGTTCGCGATGTGGTATGGAAAAGGGCCGGGCGTAGATAGAAGCGGGGATGCCCTCAAGCATGCAAATGCAGCCGGAACCTCTCCCCATGGAGGGGCACTCGTACTGGCTGCCGATGACCACACTGCCAAGTCGTCCTCATTCGCGCACCAGAGCGAGCAGTTACTTGTAGCGTCATTCATTCCCATCCTGTATCCGAGCAATGTACAGGAATACCTCGACTTCGGGATTCACGGATGGGCGATGAGCCGTGTGTCGGGCCTATGGATTGGGCTCAAGTGTGTAGGGGACATCGTAGAAACGACTTCAATTGCAGATGTCGATCCTTTCCGAGTTGTATGCAGACCGCCTGAGGATTTCAAGGCGACGGAAGACGTGCACATCCGCTGGCCCGATGTTTGGGCAACGCAGGAGCCGCGGATTGTGCGCTCAAAGCTACCTTTGGCGCTGTCCTACTGTCGTGCCAACGGGTTAAACCGAATCGTGTCCAAGGATGCAGGTGCGCGCATTGGCATCATTGCTGGCGGCAAGCCCTACAATGATGTGCGCGAGGCCCTGGCAATGCTCGGCATTGGCGAGCAGGAATTGGCCACCAGGGGCATCGCCCTTTTGAAGTTGGGCATGGTCTGGCCTCTAGAGCCGCAGATCATTCGCGAATTCGCAAAGGGCCTTGACGAGATCTTCGTGGTCGAAGAGAAGCGCGCTCTGATCGAGCAGCAGGTCAAGGACATCCTTTATCCCTTGGCGGCAAGCGGCGAGAAAGCGCCACTGATCGTGGGAAAGTCCAGTGGCGGCCCCCAATGCGGGGAGTTCGAGATTCCGCAGGAGCAGCGACTCTTGCGCGGAGACGCAGAACTCGGGCCCATGGACATTGCGGCGGCGTTGCGGGCACGGCTGCACGCCGCAGGCATGGACGGATACCTGACGCTCTCTGTGCCAGAAATGGGAAAGCTCCAGACGCCTCTCATGCGCACGCCGTACTTCTGTTCTGGCTGCCCACACAGCAGCTCAACCAAAGTACCGGAAGGTTCGCGAGCCACGGCAGGTATCGGTTGTCACTACATGGCCAATTGGATGGACCGCCGCACAGAGAGCTACACGCACATGGGCGGCGAAGGTGCTCCCTGGGTGGGGCAAAGTCGCTTCTCTAAACGGCCGCATATGTTCGCCAACATGGGCGATGGTACGTTCTTTCATTCGGGCTCGCTATCCATTCGTCAGGCCGTTGCGGCCAAGACACCGATTACGTTCAAGATCCTGTTCAACGACGCCACAGCACTGACTGGCGGACAGCCGCATGACGGACCGCTCACGGCGCCGATGCTAACGCACCTGCTATATGCTGAAGGCGTGGCGCGCGTCGTGGTCGTCAGTGACGACATCGAGAAATATAAGGGGTATGAATCAGCGTTCGCGCCCGCTACGACCTTCCATCACCGGCGTGATTTGGATGCAGTACAGCGCGAACTGCGCGAACTGCCGCAGGTCACCGCGCTGGTTTACGACCAAACGTGTGCCGCTGAAAAGCGCCGCCGCCGTAAGCGCAACAAGTATCCGGATCCTTCCATCCGCTACGTCATCAACCCGGAGGTGTGCGAAGGTTGTGGGGACTGCACCGTAAAGAGCAACTGCGTTTCGATAGAGCCGTTGGACACACCACTGGGCCGTAAGCGCCAGATCAATCAGTCGTCTTGTAACAAGGACTACTCCTGTGCCGACGGTTTTTGTCCTAGTTTTGTGGCTGTGGATGGCGGAGTTTTGCGCAAGAAGCCAGTCGATTCCGGTGCCGGCTCAGAGGGCGATCCGGCAGTCTGGCCTGAGCCTCCCCATCCCCAACTTCCCGCGTTGCAAACCAGCTACGCTGTACTGGTCAACGGCATCGGCGGCACAGGTGTGCTGACGATCGGCAACATTCTAGGCATGGCGGCGCACTTGCAGGGCATGCACTGCTCCGTGATGGATATGGCCGGCTTGGCCCAAAAGGGCGGCGCAGTGTGGAGTCATGTGCGAATCGCTGCGTCGGCAGAGGACATTTACGCGCCCCGCATACCGGACGGTGCGGCCGATGCACTCATTGGCGGCGATCTGGTCGTAAGTGCACATCCGGATTCCATCAGTAGGCTAAAGTCCGATTGCCGTGCCCTGGTGAACGCCAACGTCGCGCCCACCTCCGATTTCCAGCGCAACGGCGACTTCAATATGCCGAACGATGCGCTGTGGGCCACCTTAGAGCAGGCGTGCTCAGCAGATAGTCTCGCCAAGATTCCAGCAAATGACATCGCGGTGCGCTACTGCGGGGACAGCGTCTACGCCAATATGATCATGCTGGGTGCGGCGTGGCAGGCCGGTCAGGTGCCGCTTTCGCTCGATGCGCTGAGCCGCGCGATCGAGTTAAATGGACAGGCCGTGGATGCCAACTTGCGGGCGTTCAAGATCGGTCGGCAGTACGTTTCGTCCCCAGACCGGCTCGTGGCGAAATCCACCTCAGTGGTTCAATGGATCCCGAGGGTCGACAAAGATGATGTATCGCAACTGGTGGAGGATCGGCGCACTCGACTCGTGGCCTACCAGGGGAGCAACTATGCAAAGTTGTACGGTGATTTTCTGCAGACGGTGCAATCGTCCAAAATCCGAAAGCCGGACGGCTATGAGCAGGTCGTCGCAAAGAATCTCTTCAAGCTGATGGCGTACAAAGACGAGTACGAAGTGGCGCGTATGCATTCGTCTGCGCAGCTGCGCAATCTGATCGAAAGCCAGTTCGATGGCGAGTACAAGGTGCGGTTCTCCCTGGCCCCGCCCCTTTTTGCACGTCGCGGCACGGATGGCCTGCCGCGCAAGCAGCTATACGGCGGTTGGATGGCATCGGTTTTTGGGGGCCTTGCGAAGCTGAAGTTTCTGCGGGGCACTCTGTTCGATCCGTTCGGGTACACGCACGAGCGCAGGATGGAGCGCACACTGATCGAGGAATACAAGTTCGGCATCAAAGCAACGCTGCCGTTCATCGAGGTCCAACCGAAGAAGTGCCTAGAGCTTGCGCGTATTCCCGAACAGATCCGCGGATTTGGACACGTGAAGTTGAAAGCCCTCGCGGAGGGCCGTGAACGTCAACGTGTTCTGCTTGGCGAGATCACCGGTAAAGACATCCCTCCGATGGATCCGTCGGAGCCATTGGCCTACGGACGTTACCTGGAAGGAGCATGGTCGTGACTGAGAGAACCATTGAATTCGTCAAATGTAGTGTTCAAGACGGGGTATGGCATATCTGTATTGATCGGCCTGAAAAGCGAAACGCACTGACGATGCCCATGTTTGCGGCTATCGCCGATGCTCTGAAAGCGGCGGACCAAAGAGACGACGTGCGATCCATCCTGGTGACGGGGACGGGTAATGTATTTTGCGCAGGACATGACTTGAAGTCCTTCGAAGAATGGCCCCAGCAGTCGCAAGATCCTGTACCGATCTTCCTACACACCATTGCCGACGTGAGGAAACCTGTCGTGATTGCTGCGCATGGCTCCGCCACCGGGATCGGTGTAACCTGGCTACTGCACGCAGACTGGGTAGTGACGAGTGTTGACAGTGTTTTCAGGCTTCCCTTCATCGACCTGGGCATTGTTCCGGAAGCAGCTAGTACGCTGCTTTTGCAGCGTGCCATTGGATTTTCGCGTGCCAAGCGTCTGCTCCTCGGTGGTGAGAAGTTCACGGGTGCCGAGGCATATCAGTGGGGACTCGTAGCAGAGCTCTCTTCAAACGCTGAAGTCTATGGCCGAGCCCTTGAACGTGCAAAGTTTCTCGCATCGAAGGATCCCGTAATTCTTCGGTGCATCAAGGATTGGCTGCATCCAAGCAGTGAGTATCACCGACGCATAGACGAAGAGGTGATTGAGATCAACGCGGCCGTCGGTCGCAGTCGGAAAGCAACGGAGGTTATCTAATGAAACGCGCTCATATTGTTTACGTGCATCCTGAGCCGAACTCGTTCGTCGCGTCGATGCGCGACTTCACTACGGAGGCCTTGGAGAAGCACGGCTGGCAGACCAGTGTCACGGACCTGACGGAAATCAACTTTAATGCGGTGGCGAGTGCAGCCGACTTCGGCACCCGGTCTCGCTCAGACTATCTTGTCTACCCCCTTGAGCAGCGAAGTGCTTGGGAGAACAAGACGATCGATCCACAAATTGCAGCCGAAGTCGAAGCCGTGCGTAGTGCCGATCTGCTCGTGCTGGTTTTTCCAATATTCTGGTATTCGGTGCCAGCCCAACTCAAGGGATGGATCGACCGGGTGTTTCTGTCGGGTGTCTTTTACGGAGGAACGCGCGTGTACGACCGCGGCGGCATGCGCGGCAAACACGCTATGGTCGTTTCGTCCCTGGGAGGGCGAGACTATATGTTTGGTCCCAATTCTATTCATGGCGACCTGAAGAGCATGCTGAAGCACCTATTGCAAGGCACCCTTGGGTACGTCGGTTACTCCGTTTATGAGCCATTTTTCGCATATCACGTGCCCTACGTGGAAAGCACGGAGCGTACGAGCATGCTCATGAAGCTCTTCTACGAAATCGAAAACATTGAGAGTCGCGCGATCCTTCCCATGCCCAGCTTGGACGACTTCGATGCGGAGTTTCGACCAAAGGCGGCGCAGATTTCATCCACATGAATGCAAAGTTTTTGAAGTAAATGAAATGACCGAAATTGTCGACGCTTGGATGCAACTTCCAAATAGCGCATACTTGCTCAACCCGATGTTCGACTCACTGCGCCGGTGGCCGACTGCTTGGCGAGCTGTGGCGAAGGACAATCCGGACATTACTCACGACGAGGCGCTTCAAACGTTTCGCGAGCAAGGCGTCACGCGGGCGATCGCGAGTGCCTGGTGGGGGCCAGGGGGGCAAATGATCACGAATGACGAAGTGGCCGCTGCGGTTAATGCGCACCCCGGATATTTAGTCGGCGTTGCGTCTGTCGACATCAACAGGCCGATGGAAGCGGTGAGAGAGCTACGGCGATGCGTTAAGCAGTTCGGATTTAAGGGCCTTCGTGTTCTGCCCTGGCTGTGGGGGCTACCTCCCGATGACCGCAGGTACTACCCACTCTATGCCGAGTGTGTCGAGCTCGACATCACGTTCTGCCTGCAAGTGGGCCATGCCGGGCCAATGAGACCTTCGGAGCCTGGGCGACCAATCCCTTACTTAGATAACGTCGCGCACGAATTTCCTGAGTTGCGCATCGTTGGCGGGCACATCGGATTCCCATGGGTGAACGAGATGATATCGCTCATGATGAAACACTCTAACGTGTACGTCGATACCTCTGCCTATAAAGCATCCCGATTCCCGCCGGAACTTGTCGCCTACATGGTCGGTTCCGGAAAGCACAAGGTGATGTTCGGCACCAACTATCCGATGCTTACCCCTGCGGAATGCCTTAAGGACATCCAAGCTTTGGGGCTCGGGGAAGATGCGCTTTCCCTCTTCCACGCGGGTAACGCACGTCGCGCTTTCAAACTGAAAGATTAGATCCAACGGCCGTTTTTTACATCAACTAAAGGAGACACCACATGGCATGGAATATTGAAGTCATTGATGATTGCGCCATCGTGCGCATGAACACCAACAAGGTCAACGTACAGAACGATCAGTTCTTCGCCGACTTGCACAGTGCGTTCGATCGCCTCGAGAGAGAATTCAGTGCGTTGCCAGTTGTCTTAACGGGTCAAGGTGATGCGTTTTCTGCAGGAATCGACTTCCAGTACAGCTTCGAGATCTTCGGGAGCGGCAATCACGAAAAAATTCGCGAGTGGTACAAGGCCTACCGTGAGACTAATCTTCGCATTTTCCGGTATCCGAGGCCAACGGTTGCGGCCATCAACGGCCACGCCATTGCGGGTGGCCTGATTACCGCTCTGGACTGCGATTTCCGAGTCGCAGCCCGAAAGCCCGCGAAATTCGGCCTCAATGAAGTCCCCATTGGCATTCCCATGCCAGCTGCCTATGTGGAGATCATCAAGTACGCATTAGGCGACCAGGTCGGCGCACTGACTACCTTGCGTGGCGAACTGTACGGCTTGGAAGAGGCGCAGCGTCTGGGCTTCTTCCACGAAGTGGTGGAGCTGGACCAGCTTCTGTCCACGGCTATCCGCTATGCGCGCTGTATCACTTCCGACTGCAATGTCGCCTACGCGATGTCCAAGATGGCTCTACAGGACGCAACGAACAAGCAGATTGATGAGCGCACCATTGCCTTGGATGCCCTACTGCCAAATGGCATGAGCGATCTCGGCAACCGCAAGGCTCAAGACAGACGCCGACAAGAAATCATGCACAAGCGCAAATAGGCCAACGCGCAAACTGCGTTTTCCCCGTTGCAGGCATCACGTGTTAAAGATGCCTTCCTTGCCGTACCCTGAGGCAGGGACGTTCCATCCCGAAAGACATTTAAAAACAGCTCTGAAAACTGGACCAGTTCCATATTTGGGCAAATTATTTGAGGAGATTATATGAATACTATTGATGTCCACAAGCTTGTAGACGAAGCCAGATTCAACCGCTTTCACGCCACTGTTCTCTTTCTGTGTGCGGTGATCATCGTCGCAGACGGTTATGATTTGGCTGTCGCCGGGATTGCACTACCGGCCATCATGAGCGGTATGAATGTCGATCCAACGACGGCCGGTTTCATGGCGAGCTCTGCCTTGTTCGGCATGATGTTTGGCGCAGTGGGAATGGGTATGCTCGCCGACCATATTGGCCGACGCTGGGCACTTTCGATCTCAGTTCTCCTCTTCAGTGTTTTCACAGCTGCAGCAGGTATGGCGCACGATCCCCTCACCTTTAGTGTGCTGCGATTTATCGCGGGGCTCGGTATCGGCGGTGCTCTTCCTTGTTCGACAGCGCATGTGTCGGAGTTCGCACCGAAGAAACTGCGAGGCCTGCTCGCAACAGCGATGCTTTGCGGCTATGCGGTAGGTAGCGTAATTGCGACATTGGTGGGCAAGCAATTCCTTGAGAAATATGGATGGCAATCGGTGTTCTTTGCGGCTGGTGCGCCAATTGTGCTGATCCCGTTCATTCTGAAGCTCATGCCTGAATCGTTGCCGTTTTTGTTAATACGAAACGACAATTCGCGCATTCGTGCGATCATTTCTCGTCTTGCGCCGAGCCATCCGCTTCACGCTGGTGTGCGTTTTCTCGTGCCTGTCGACAACGAGGCTGAAGGAGTGTCTATTGGCAGGTTGTTTCAGGATGGCCGCAGCTTCAGTACGGTCATGTTTGCTGCGGCGTTCTTCTCAGTGCTGTTCATGATGTATGCATTGAGCACATGGCTTGTCAAACTGATGGCGATGGCTGGGTATAGTGTAGGTTCTGCACTGAACTTCCTGTTGCTTTACAACGGCGGAGCGATTGTCGGAGCTATATTTGGTGGCTGGCTCAGCGACAAGCTTAAGATCAAGTGGGTTCTGTGCATCTTCTTCTCAGTGTCTGTGGTTACTCTGACGATGTTGGGCCACGGAGTGCAGCCGCTGTCTCTGATCGTCGCGGTCGTCGGTGCCTCCACGCTCGGCACCGGAATCGTGCTACACGCGTATGCCGCTCAGTTTTATCCGGCGGCGATCCGTTCGACCGGAGTCGGTTTCGCATCGAGCGTGGGACGTGCTGGCGGCATTTCGGCACCGATCGGAATTGGCGTGCTGATGTCGATGCATCTGCCGCTTGAGCAAAACTTCATTGCGATCGCGATGGCGGGACTTGTTGGCGCTATCGCGGTGGCATTGATCGATCATCGCCGGTCAGCGTCAGCAATTGACGCCTCGAAAGTGTTGGATGCCAGCGAGACAAAGACGGTCTCCGCTCGGGCGATTGCTGCTGCTCGTCCCTGAGCACAAGTGTGGGCTGATGGGCAGGGAGTAACCGGGAGGGCTTACTCAATTCTGTCGAACCTGATGAAGGTGTTGGCGTGATCTTGCACAATGACCGTTGGCTGTTCCGGCAGGCAAGACAGACTGTCCCTACTTTGTTGGTCGAATTATGAGGCAGGCATGAAATATCGCGATGTTTGTGCCTAATTATTCAATGGAGACTAAGTTTGATATGAATGTACTCACGAACAGCTATTCATGTGGCGCAGTGGATAGGCCATTGATTGAGCAGACAATTGGAAACCTCTTCGACGAAATGGTCATGAAGTTTCCCGAGAAGGAAGCGCTGGTCTCCTGTCACCAGAACATCCGGCGCACCTATGTTGAGCTGCAGCGCGAAGTCAACCGGATGGCGAGCGCATTGCTTAGGGCCGGCCTGGAGCCGGGTGACCGCATCGGAATTTGGTCGCACAATAATGCCGAATGGCTCGTTACCCAGCTCGCTACTGCCAAAGCTGGGATGACACTTGTCAACTTCAACCCGGCGTATCGAGTGTCGGAGTTAGAGTACGCGCTAAACAAAGTTGAATGCAAGGCTTTGATCACAATGCCGTCCTTTAAGACGACCAGCTATTTGGAAATGATCCGAAGTCTCGCTCCCGAGCTAGATGGCACAGCGCTCGGACACCTTGAATCAGCGAAACTACCGTCATTGAAAACCGTCATCCAGATTAGTTGCGATAGGGTTCCTGGATTTCTGCGCTTCTCGGATCTGTTGGCAATGGGCGACCCTGCTGACCAATGCGTAGAAGCTGTAAGCGCAAGATTACGCAACACGGATCCAATTAACATTCAGTTCACGAGTGGAACGACCGGCTCTCCAAAGGGGGCGACACTTACCCATCGCAACGTACTGAACAACGGATTCTTCATTGGCGAGGCAATGCGGTTGTCCCCGGATGACCGGTTGTGCATTCCGGTGCCTCTGTATCACTGTTTCGGCATGGTGGTTGGAAACTTAGCTGCTTTGACGCACGGATCGGCCATTGTGTATCCGAATGATGCGTTCGAACCCGTGTCCGTTCTGCAGTCTGTACAGAACGAGCGGTGTACTGCGCTTCATGGTGTGCCGACCATGTTTATTGCCGAACTTGACCATCCACGCTTCAAGGAATTCGATCTATCTACGCTGCGCACGGGAGTCATGGCGGGTTCGCCTTGCCCTATCGAAGTAATGAAGCGTGTCGTGAGCGAGATGCATATGAACGAAGTTACGATCGCATATGGCATGACGGAAACGAGTCCCGCGAGCTGCCAAAGCACTACGGACACTCCGCTTGAGAAACGGGTTTCGACTATCGGGAAAGTGCTGCCTCACCTGGAGTTGAAGGTCATCGCCCCAAATTCCGGAGAGATTTTGCCCGTTGGTGAGGTGGGTGAGCTTTGCACGCGCGGGTATTCCGTAATGCGCGGGTACTGGGCAGATGCAGCAAAGACTGCCGAGGCTATCGACGAAGAGGGCTGGATGCACTCGGGTGACCTTGCCGTCATGGATGTGGACGGATACGTCAACATCGCGGGTCGCATCAAAGATATGGTGATTCGTGGAGGTGAGAACGTCTACCCGCGCGAGATAGAGGAGTTTCTATACCGCCACCCCGTCATTCAGGACGTGCAGGTGATCGGAGTCCCGGATCAGAAGTACGGCGAAGAGCTTTGCGCATGGGTGGTCCTTCGTGATGGCGCTACGCTCAGCGAGGAGAACTTGAGAGAGTTCTGTCAAGGGCAGATCGCACATTTCAAGATTCCTCGATATATCCGCTTCGTCGAGAGCTTTCCCATGACGGTCACCGGGAAGATTCAGAAGTTCGTGATGCGAGAGATGATGATGAAGGAGCTCAATATTGTCGAAGCGAAGTCTGCGTGAATCGATGACAACTTGGATGTGCGTAGTTGATCTGAATGTCACTTGAGGACGATATGTCTCAACTAATGAACGCTCAAGTTTCGGGGTCGACGCACTATTAGCTGAACTTAAGTCATCCGCGCGAGCCAACCAAAATCTATAGACAAAGAAGGACGCTGGGTTGGACGTACAAGTGCTAAATTAACAGGAAATTGATCTTAGGTGTGCAGGCTTGTATTTGCGCCGTCAATTGCGCTCACACAGTAGCAGTCGGCCACACGCGGATCAATTACCTAAGGATCAATTGACATGATCTGCATCAGAAGTTGCTAATTTTATGAATACACCGCACGAAAAAGGACCGAAAGACGACTTACTCAATCTCGTCTACTTCAAATGGCTCATGGCTGGCGTTGGCTGGTGGGTCGATCTGTCGCGCCTACAGCGAGACAGAGCTTATATGGACGAGTGTCTACAGCACGCGCTGGGCAGCAATTCTGAGATGTTGCGAATACGCGGCCTTCAGTTGCTTGGCTTGCAGTCCAATCCGGCAAAGTGTTGAAGGAGCCTATCCTGAATTTTGTGTAAGAGGTCATAACATGCACCCCGAAGGAGCAAGTAACGACCGATTCACCCAAAGCTGCCAAGGTCAGGCAGCGCAAACCTAAAGGTCCCTTTTCGGACGAACTGCTGGACCAGATACTGAGCCAGTTAAAGGGTAATGACGCCGAGAGCCTTCTTGGCCAGTCTGGCCTGGTAGCCCAACTCAAGAAGCAATTGGCTGAGCGCATGCTCTCTGCCGAACTTGGACATCACCTGCGCCAAGAGCGCGAACTGGCCGAAGAAGGCGATCCTGCCAACTACCGTAATGGCAGCACCGCTAAGGCAGTATTGACCCCAGAGGGTTCACTGGCGCTGCAAATTCCGCGCGACCGGCAAGCCACCTTTGATCCGGTTCTGGTGGGCAAACACCAACGTAAGCGCGCGGCCAACCCATGTTGACCGCTGAGAGCTGCCGCGGTAGTCCGTCAGGTGGTAGTGGATTGCCAGCGATGCGGCAATAGCTCGCCGATCTGGCTGGCCCGTTGTGTAGGCAGCCGGGTGAGCACATCTTTCAGGTACGCATAGGGATCATGCCCATTCATGCGTGCTGACTGGATCAGGCTCATGACTGCCGCAGCCCGTTGGCCTGCGCGCAGACTCCCGGCAAACAACCAGTTGTTGCGGCCAATGGCAATGGGGCGGATTTGGTTCTCGATCCAGTTGTTATCCGCGGGAAGCCGTCCGTCATCGACGAACCGGGTGAGCGCCTCCCATCGCCGCAAGCTGTAGTCCAATGCTTTGGCGGTGGCTGAACTGGCGTGCACCTTCTGGCGCTGCAAGCCCATCCATTCATGCAAGGCATCGAGCACGGGCTTGGCCTTTTGTTGGCGGATGCGCTGGCGTTCCATTGCATCCAATTCCTTGACCTCGCGCTCGATCTCGTAGACCAGTGCAAACTGTGCCAGCGCAAACTCGGCGATATAGCTCTTGCTGGCGGCGTGCAGATCGAAGAACTTGCGCCGCGCATGGGCCAGACACCCCACCTCCGTCACACCGCTGGCGATCAGTGCTTTGTAGCCGCTGAAATCATCGCAGGTGAGACTTCCGCGCCAGTCCTCCAGGAACTTGCGTGCATGCTCGCCAGCCCTGGACTCGCAGAAGTCATACACCACGGCCCTCATGTCCTCGAAGGCTCCGGGCGCATAAGCCCATAGGTAGGCGCGATGCGTCTTGCCATCGCCTGGCTTGAGCATCGACACTGGCGTTTCATCAGCATGCAGTACACGATGTTGCAGCATCTCAGCCTTCAGTGCATCGACCAGGGGCTGCAGGCGCACGCCACAAGTTCCCACCCATTGCGCCAGAGTGGAGCGCGGGATGGCCAAACCGGCCCGACCGAAGATGCTCTCTTGGCGGTACAGCGGCAGATGGTCCGCGTACTTGGCCACCAGCACCTTGGCCAGCAGTCCGGCGGTGGGGATACCCTTGTCGATAACGTGCGCTTCGATCGGCGCCTGGGTGATGGTCTCGCACTTGGCACATGCCCACTTGCCGCGCACATGACGCTCCACGGTAAAGACGCCGGGCACATAGTCCAGCTTCTCCGCTACGTCCTCGCCAATGCGCTTGAGCTGGCAGCCACATTGACACGTGGTGGAGTCGGGTTCATGGCGAATCTCCCGGCGTGGCAGGTTGACCGGCAACGGTTGGCGTTTGGCCTGCCGCTTGTCCTGCGCAGGAGATACCGGCAGGCTTAGCTGCTCAATCTCTGCGGCCACGGCTGCCAGGTCCGCATCGATCTCGTCTTCGAGCAGGCTGCGCTGATCGGCGCTGAAGCGTTCAGACTGGGCGGCGAATTTCATGCGCTTGAGCAGCGCGTTCTCGTAGGTGAGTTTTTCGTTGAGGGCCTGGCTGTGGCGCAGTTCCGTGAGCAGTCGGGCTGTCATCGCGCGCAACTGCTCGGCGTTCAGGTTCTCCAGGGATTGCGGCTCCACCACCATGACCACGACTGTGCCAGAGTCGCTGTGTGCAGGCCATTGGCGCATGCCCCAATTGGCAGGTAGGGCCTATGCCGCCCGCGATCACACCACGGTAATGGCGCCGGCCTGTCCCACGCGTTTCCAGGGTAGGCCCAGCACCAAGGCATCGAGCTGGACTCGGTCCAGACTGCAGTGGGTGTCGCAGTCAGATGCCCATATGAACTTGCCCTGGTGTAGCCGGCGTGCAGCCAGCCAGATGCCAATGCCGTCATGCACCAGGATCTTGAGCCGGGTGGCGCGCTTGTTGGCGAACACATAGGCATGGTGAGGCTGTGCGGCACCGAAGACAGCGATCACGCGGGCCAGCGCTGTATCGGTTCCAGCGCGCATGTCCAGCGGTGCAGTCGCCAGCCAGACTGAGTCGATGCGGATCAACGCAGCAACTCACGCAGCACTTGTGCACATTGCGCAGCGCCCGTAAGTGGCCAGCGCACGCTCACGGTGGCACCGCCGCGCTGGATTTCAATGTGGATGGTCTCACCGGTGTGAGCAGGCTGCGGTGCCTCTGGTAGGTGCTTCATCGCTATGGCATCCGCATTGCCTGCCCCTGAAAGCTGCAGCGGCACGAAGGTTGCTGCCGTCTGTTGCAGCTCGGTCAGCACCCTGCGTTGGCGCTCCTCGCGTATCCAGCGGTGCACCATGTTCGGGTTGATGCCATGGCCCAGCGCAATGCCCGCCAGGGATGCGCCTGGCTGGCGACACTGCTCCAACACCGATGCCTTGAATTCCACGCTGTACTCGCGCCGCTTGAGGCGCTGCACTGTCGACACTTGATCCATAGTCTCCACGATCTCCTTCGTGGGGACGATGCCTGATCACCAAGGTCGATTCAATATGGGATGGCCGGACGCTTACACACCAACGTCGTCTGCCCGGCTTTGACGACCACGTTATTAGCATGTATGCCCGCGGGATGAGCGCGCGCGAAATCCAGGCGCACCTGCTGGAAACCCTGTCGCCTCCGTTGTGAGCAAATGGCTGAATCGCGTGGTGCAGGGATACTTCAACTACCACTCCGTGCCTGGGAATCTGTACCGACTGGGAGGTATGCGCAGTGAAATATGTCGTGCTTGGCGGCATGCACTGATGCGTAGAAGCCAGCGACACCGGCTCCCCTGGGCGCGTTTTAGCCGCATTGCCAAGCGATTCGTTCCAAACCCGCGCAACGCACATCCGTACCCCGAGGAGCGCTTCTACGTGTCACATACCTGAGGCAGGAGCCGTATGCGGTAATTCCGCACGTACGGATCTGTGCGGGGGGCGGGGGGTAACCTCCGTCCCTACCGCAACCGTTTCTCTTAAGTGCAATGGAGCTTGGAAAAGTTCTATTCTTGCAGCGCAAGGACGTCGCTCATTCAAGCCACAGGGATTCCGGCGAACAAGCGGAAGTAACAGTGCGCATGGCCGGTCTTTACTCATCGCAATAGGTGCACCTGACGTAGGGAAACCAAATCCTGTCGCCCACGGAAACTTTGGCGCAACGACGAGCTAACGGCTCACAAGTGCAAGCCAGCCAACAGGGATCCGGGTGCTAATTGCAGGCATAAAGAACCCACCAAATCATTAGCAACGGCTGCAGCAGGATGCGATATGCGCAAAGCACGGAGTGCGTACTTGGATCCTGGTTGGAGTGTGAGCGCCGTTGAGCTTCGATACAAGTACCTTGAAGCCGGTGTAGCACCTGCGGCGCACGTTTGATGGGTGCACCTCCTGAATCTTTATATTGACGGAATACGCATGGAAATAGTCAATTTAGCCACTGTGCGCTAAACGTCGAAATTCTTAAAGTAAACATAGTCGAGTTCCATGCCATGTCTGTGTATCTGTACAGCAACTTGAATTGAAAGTCTTCCTTAGCGGATGGCTATTGGAGATAGCGGCATTGGTTCAATGAGTTTAACCATCTATTTAGCTTCTGAAGATCCTGTATGAATGCTCGCGAAATCTTTGTCATCGCCACCGCTCGCACAGCCATTGGCACCTTCGGTGGTTCGCTAAAGGATGTTCCGAACACCCAACTGGCAACTACAGCGGTCAAGGCAGCGTTGGAGCGCAGCGGAGTATCGCCCGACGCCATCGGGCACGTTGTTATGGGAAATGTGATCCCAACTGATCCAAAGGATGCGTATCTCAGCCGCATTGCTGCCATTGATGCGGGCATTCCGATACAGACCCCAGCATTCAACGTCAATCGCCTTTGCGGCTCCGGACTTCAGGCCATCATCTCAGCCGCACAGGCCATTGCGCAGGGAGATTGCGACCTAGCCATCGGGGGCGGCTCGGAGTCGATGAGTCGCGGCCCCTACATCGATACTTCTGCGCGCTACGGTGCCCGCATGGGTGACACCGTGCTGATCGACTACACGCTGGGAATTCTGCATGACCCGTGGGAGAAGATCCACATGGGCATCACGGCGGAAAACGTGGCGGCCCGCTTCAAAATCTCTCGGGAGCGGCAGGATCAATTGGCCGCTCTCAGTCAGCAACGCGCGGCCGCAGCTATCACAGCAGGTCGCTTCAAGGAACAGATCGTCCCGGTGGCGGTGAAGACTCGCAAGGGGGTGGTGCTGTTCGATACAGATGAGCACGTGCGGGGCGACACCACAGTCGAATCCCTTGCCATGATGAAACCCGCTTTCAAGAAAGACGGGCTGGTCACGGCCGGCAACGCATCGGGCATTAATGATGGCGCGGCTGCCGTGATGCTGGCGGAGGGGGGGCGTGTGAAAGCGCTGGGCCTCAAGCCACTGGCCCGCCTAGTGGGCTATGCGCACGCAGGGGTCGAGCCGGCCTATATGGGCATCGGTCCAGTTCCGGCCACGCGCAAGGTATTGGAGCGTACCGGCCTTCAGGTCAAAGACCTCGACGTGATCGAGTCAAACGAAGCGTTTGCGGCACAGGCTTGTGCCGTGATTCAAGAGCTTGGCTTAGATCCGGGCAGGGTGAACCCGAACGGATCGGGCATCTCCTTGGGGCACCCCGTCGGTGCGACCGGGGCGATCATCACTACGAAGGCGATTGCCGAATTACACCGCACTGGTGGACGTTACGCGCTCGTGACGCTGTGCATTGGTGGAGGGCAAGGTATCGCCGCCATCTTCGAACGTGTTTGACTTTGTATTGTTGCGCGCTTGCCACGTCCTATCGCGGTGAGAACTCTGTGAAATTCTGGTGTCGAGTTCGATGCCAAATCATTTAAAGGAACCCTTATGTCCAGTCCCATCCCCACCGTCAAACTGCTGATCGGCGGCCAGTTCGTCGAATCCAAGACCACCGAATGGCGCGACGTTGTGAACCCCGCCACCCAGCAGGTGCTGGCTCGCGTGCCGTTTGCCACGGCCGAAGAAATCGACGACGCCGTGGCTTCGGCCAAAGAGGCGTTCAAGACATGGAAGAAGACGCCTATCGGCGCGCGTGCGCGCATCTTTCTCAAATACCAGCAACTGATCCGCGAAAACATGTCCGAGCTGGCCGCGATCCTGACGGCAGAGCAAGGCAAGACACTCCCCGACGCCGAAGGCGATGTGTTCCGTGGCCTCGAAGTAGTCGAGCATGCCGCCAGCATCGGCAACCTGCAACTGGGCGAGCTGGCCAACAATGTGGCCGGTGGCGTGGACACCTACACCGTGCTGCAGCCGCTGGGCGTGTGCGCGGGCATCACGCCGTTCAACTTCCCCGCCATGATTCCGCTGTGGATGTTCCCCATGGCCATCGCCACGGGCAACACCTTCGTGCTCAAGCCCTCCGAGCAGGACCCGATGGTGACCATGCGCCTGGTTGAACTGGCGCTCGAAGCCGGCATTCCGCCCGGCGTGCTCAACGTGATCCACGGCGGTGAATTGACCGTGAACGCGATTTGCGACCACAAGGACATCAAGGCCGTTTCGTTCGTGGGCTCCACCAAGGTGGGCACCCATGTGTACAACCGCGCCACCCTGGCCGGCAAGCGTGCGCAATGCATGATGGGCGCCAAGAACCACGCCATCATCCTGCCCGACGCAAACAAAGAGCAAACGCTCAACGCGATTGCTGGCGCTTCGTTTGGCGCGGCGGGCCAGCGCTGCATGGCCCTGCCGGTGGTGGTGCTGGTGGGTGAATCGCAAAAATGGATTCCCGAGCTGGTGGCCAAGGCCAAGACGCTCAAGGTCAACGGCGGCACAGAAAAGGGCACGGATGTGGGCCCACTAGTGTCCTGCGCCGCCCTCGCTCGCGTGGAAGGCCTGATCGAACGCGGCATCGCCGACGGTGCCACCTTGGAACTGGATGGCCGCAAGCCCACCGTGCCCGGCTATGAAAAGGGCAACTTCGTGGGTCCGACGATTTTCTCGAACGTGAAGCCCGGCATGGCCATCTACGACCAGGAAATCTTTGGCCCCGTGCTGGCCCTTGTGCCCGCTGCCGACATCGACGAAGCCATCGAGTTCATCAACAGCAACCCCAACGGCAACGGCACGGCACTGTTCACGCAGTCGGGCGCCGCGGCGCGCAAATTCCAGGAAGAGATCGATGTGGGCCAGGTCGGCATCAACGTGCCGATCCCTGTGCCTGTCCCGCTGTTCTCGTTCACCGGTTCGCGCGCCTCCAAGCTAGGAGACCTGGGACCCTACGGTAAGCAAGTCGTGCTGTTCTACACGCAGACCAAGACGGTGACCGAGCGCTGGTTCGATGACAGCACCACGAGCCATGGCGTCAACACCACTATCAGTCTGAAGTAGAAAT
This sequence comes from Rhodoferax sp. GW822-FHT02A01, assembly GCF_038784515.1. Lineage (NCBI taxonomy): Bacteria > Pseudomonadati > Pseudomonadota > Betaproteobacteria > Burkholderiales > Comamonadaceae > Rhodoferax > Rhodoferax sp. GW822-FHT02A01. Next base: position 1,019,076 of record NZ_CP152376.1, on the reverse strand, counting down.
GTCCGCCAGCGCCTGTCCCTTAAGCGCTAGTAGCTATTAATAAAGGCAGAGTAAAAACGAGGAGATCGCCGTACATGGACTTTGAACTGACCGAGGAGCAGTGCGCTTTCGCGCAGACAGCCCGCAACTTCGCGCGCGCCGAGTTCGGGCCTCATGCCGCGCACTGGGACGCCGAGTGCATCTTTCCGCGCGAGGCGATCGCCAAGGCAGGCGAACTTGGCTTTTGCGGCCTGTACGCTCCCGAGGCCGTGGGCGGCCTCGCGCTGCCTCGCCTCGACGCCACACTGGTGTTCGAGGAAATGGCGGCCGTCGATCCATCGACGACGGCCTTCATCACTATCCACAACATGGCCACCTGGATGCTCGGCACCTGGGCTCAGCCTGCCGTGCGCGATCACTGGGGCCCGCTCCTGACCACGGGCGAGAAGCTCGCCAGCTACTGCCTGACCGAACCCGGCGCAGGCTCGGACGCCGCCTCGCTCAAGACCCGGGCTGAGCTGGCCGGCAGCGAATACGTGATCAACGGCGCCAAGGCTTTCATCAGCGGCGCGGGCAGCACCGACGTGCTCGTGCTCATGGCCCGCACCGGAGATGCGAATTCCGGTGCAGGGGGCATCAGCGCGTTTGCCGTGCCTGCCGACGCGCCGGGCGTCAGCTACGGCAAGAAAGAAGAGAAGATGGGTTGGAACAGCCAGCCCACGCGCACTGTCAACTTCGACAACGTGCGCATTCCGGCCGACCACCTTCTGGGCTCCGAGGGCGAAGGCTTCAAGATCGCAATGAAGGGCCTGGATGGCGGGCGCATCAACATTGCCACCTGCTCAGTGGGCGCGGCCCAGGGTGCGCTGACGCAGGCCCGGCACTACATGCAGGACCGCAAGCAGTTCGGCAAGCCCATCGCGACTTTCCAGGCGCTGCAGTTCAAGTTGGCCGACATGGCAACCGAGCTCGTCGCCGCGCGCCTGATGGTGCGCCTGGCGGCGTCCAGGTTGGATGCCGGCCACGCCGATGCCAGTGTCTACTGCGCCATGGCTAAGCGCCTCGCGACGGACGTGGGGTTCGAAGTTTGTAACCAGGCGCTGCAAATCCACGGGGGCTACGGATACATCCGCGAATATCCGCTTGAACGCTACTTGCGAGATTCGCGAGTGCACCAGATTCTCGAGGGTACCAACGAAATTATGCGCGTCATCGTGGCGCGCCGCATGCTGCAAGACAACGCAACGGAGATCATTCGATGAGCATTTCCCCAAACACCACCTATGCCGGCCTCTCGCTCGAGAAACGAGGCCACACCGCGATCGTCACCCTTACCAATCCTCCCGCCCACACCTGGACGCGGGACAGCCTGGTGGCGTTGACCCAACTCGTACACGATCTCGAAGAGGATCGCGAAATCTACGCGTTGGTGATCACCGGCGCCGGAGAGAAATTCTTCAGTGCGGGCGCGGAACTCAGGCTTTTTGCCGATGGCGACAAGGCCGTGGCCACGACCATCGCGCGCCGCTTCGGCGAAGCCTTCGAAACCCTATCGGCGTACCGCGGGGTGAGCATCGCAGCCATCAACGGCTACGCCATGGGGGGCGGCCTGGAGTGCGCGCTGGCGTGCGACCTGCGGGTGGTCGAGGAGCATGCTGTGATGGCGCTTCCCGAAGCGGCGGTCGGCCTGCTGCCGTGCGCGGGCGGCACACAGTGGCTGACCCGGACGGTGGGTGAACCGTGGGCCAAGCGCATGGTACTGCTGGGCGAGCGAGTAGATGCATCCGCTGCGCTGCGCATCGGCCTGGCAGATGAGGTGGTAGGCAGGGGCCAATCGCTACAGCGCGCACTCGCGATGGCTGATTCGGTGGCTAAGCAAAGTCCGAGCTCGGTGCGTGCCTGCAAGCACCTGATCCAAGGGGCGCGCACCACGAGTCCACAGCAAATGCTTCTGGCCGAGCGCGAGTTGTTCACCGATCTCTTCGATACCGCTGACCAGCGCGAGGGCGTCAGTGCCTTCCTTGAGAAACGCGCGCCGCAGTGGCGCAACGGTTAAGGGGGCATCGTGCAAGCACAGGAATCAGTGGTTTTTCAACGGTTGCAAACGGTGTCTGGCCACGTTTTTGGCCACGCCACTCTGAATGCCCCGAGCGCATTGAACGCCTTGTCGATCGAGATGGTCAACCGACTGGACCCGCAGTTGAGAGCTTGGGCCGAAGATCCTAGCGTCGTTGGTGTGATCCTTGATGCAGCGGGTGACAAGGCGTTCTGCGCCGGAGGCGATGTGGTTGCCTTGCATCGCGCGATCCGTGCCGTGCCATTGGAGCAGATTCCCGCCGATGCCGCAGCATTCTTCGAGCGGGAGTATCGGCTGGACTACCTCATTCACACCTATCCGAAGCCTGTGCTGTGTTGGGGGCACGGCACCGTGATGGGGGGCGGCATCGGATTGATGGCAGGTGCCTCGCATCGGGTCGCGACACCGGGCACCCGGCTGGCGATGCCGGAAATCAGTCTGGGACTCTATCCCGACGTCGGAGGCAGTTGGTTCTTGCCACGCGCGCCTGGCAAGCTCGGGATGTTCCTTGCCTTAACGGGAGCTCCTCTGAACGCTGTCGACGCATGCTTTGCCGGTCTTGCCGATTTCGTGTTGGACGCAGGCGCTCTGCCTGCAGTTATCGAGGCGCTCAGCCACGAGCGTTGGCAAGGCCAATGTGCTGCTGATGCAGCACGCCTGAGCCACATTTTGGATCGCCATAACGCTGTGGATGCGCCTGTGGCGAAGGCCGCGAGTGCGCTTGGGCGCATCGACAAGATCATCGGCCACGACGACCTGATGAACGTTGCAGATCGGCTAAAAGCCTTGGAAGGAGATGCCGAGCCATGGCTGGCACAGTCTGCACGGGCTTTTGCGAAAGGTTCTCCGACATCGGCAAGATTGTCGTTCATCATGCCGCAATATGCGCGCCACCGCTCATTGGCGGACGTATTCCGGTTGGAGTACCAAGCTTCCGTTGGTTGCTGCGTTCACGGGGACTTTGCCGAAGGCGTGCGCGCGTTGCTGATTGACAAGGACAAGTGTCCCGCCTGGCAGCCCGATTCACTCGAGCGCGTCACCCAAGCGCACCTTGATTCTCTTTTGCGGCCGCGCTTTGACGGCGCGCATCCGCTGGCTGACCTTGCGTAAGTCAGATTCCCCCCCTCAACCTACATATCGGAGACCTTTATGGCGCAGAACAATCAGACTCAACGCATCGCCTTCCTCGGGCTGGGCAACATGGGCGGGCCCATGGCCATGAACTTGGTCAAGGCCGGGTATCTGGTGACGGCCTTTGACCTAAGTGCATCGGCCCTGGAAAAGGTCCGGGAGTATGGCGTCGGCACCGCCACATCGGCTCACCAAGCGGTTGAAGGCGCGGACGTCGTGATCTCGATGCTGCCCGCGAGCAGGCATGTTGAATTGCTCTACCTGGGTAGTGGGGATGAGCCTAGCCTATTGGCCGCGATGCGTGAAGGCACGCTGGTGATCGACTGCAGCACCATTGCGCCAGCATCCGCGCAGAAGGTGGCGCGCGCCGCAGAGGCGCACGGGTTGGCGATGATCGATGCGCCGGTGTCTGGCGGCACAGCCGGCGCCACGGCAGGGACTCTGACTTTCATCGTGGGGGGAAATCCCGCCGCTTTGGAGCGTGCCAGAGACGTGCTCAATGCCATGGGAAAGAACATCTTCCACATGGGAGCGGCCGGAGCGGGACAGGTGGCCAAGCTGTGCAACAACATGGCTTTGGGCGTCATCATGGCGGTTACCGGCGAGGCCATTGCCTTGGGCGTGGCGCACGGCTTGGATCCCAAAGCACTCTCGCTAATGATGGCTGTGAGTACTGGCCGAAGCTGGGCCACCGAGGTGTGCAATCCGTGGCCGGGCGTGCTGGAAAACGCGCCCGCCTCACGCGGGTATAGCGGAGGCTTTGGCAATGACTTGATGCTGAAGGATTTGGGCCTTGCTGCAGAAGCCGCCATGGCGATCGGTTCGCCCATTCCTCTGGGTGAACTCGCGCGCAATCTCTACGCCATGAATCGCCATGCCGGCCGTGGCGAACTGGACTTTTCCAGCGTAGTGAAATTGCTGGCGAACTCGCAGTGAAACTGCAGTAAACATAGGCGTGCTGTGTCAATTCAGGCTGCACAATTTTCAGGCTCCCGGTTGGGGGCGACTCTCATCTCGTAGTACTCATCATGAACGTACAACATGTTGGTGTTATCGGTGCCGGAACCATGGGCAATGGCATCGCGCAAGTGTGTGCAATGGCTGGACTTAATGTCACGATGCTAGACGTATCCGACAGCCAGCTTCGACGTGGTATTTCGACCATCGGAGCGAGCTTGGATCGACTGGTAAAGAAAAATACCTTGTGCGCTGACGATAAGGATCTTGTGCTTAACAAAATCTTTCCGACAGTTTCATATCAGGAATTGCGCGGCGCAGGATTGGTGATCGAAGCGGCCACGGAGAGGCTTGACATCAAGTTGCGGATCCTCCGTGATATCGAGGCGGCAGTCAACAACGATACTGTGATTGCTACCAACACCTCATCCATAAGCATCACGCAATTGGCTGCTGTCCTGGATCGCCCGAGCCGCTGCATCGGAATGCATTTCTTCAACCCAGTTCCCTTGATGGAACTACTGGAGCTGATACGTGGATTGCAGACTTCAGACCAAGCGCTTGAACAGGCCTTGGTTTTTGCCCGGACCATCGGCAAAAGTCCCATCACAGTCAAGAATAGTCCCGGGTTTGTGGTCAACCGCATTCTCTGCCCGATGATCAACGAGGCCATTTCCGTCCTGCAGGAGGGCCTCGCCAGCGCCGAGGAGATCGACGTCGGCATGAAGCTCGGTTGCAATCATCCCATCGGGCCTTTGGCCTTGGCCGACTTGATCGGCTTGGACACGATGCTTGCCGTCATGCAGGTGTTCCATGAAGGATTCGGCGACCCGAAGTACCGACCTGCTCCGCTACTCAAGGAGATGGTGGATGCCGGCCGCCTGGGACGCAAAACCGGCGAGGGCTTCTATGCCTACGGCAAGGCGGCAGCATAGAGCGCCCCGTCTGGGTTCTAACGCTTACCCGTAGTCGTGCGGAAGCGTGTCAGATGTGTCTGAATTGGCAAAGAATAAGTCAGTTTCGCCACTTCACGCTGTGACATGAAAGCGCGTTAATAGAGTGTGACAGTCGGCATACGTCACCGCCGCAGCAGTACTGCTGGACATCTTGTGGTTGGCGAAGGGATGGCGACTAAGTGCCGAGTGATGAAACTTTAATCGAACTTGACTTATGAGATTTTCCAAGCGCGCTGAGCGCATTGAGCCGTTTTATGTGATGGAGGTGGCCAAGACCGCCTCGCAGTTGGCGCGTCAGTTCGCCCACGGCGACAAGCCGATGGTCTTCCTAACCATTGGTGAGCCGGACTTCACCGCACCGCCACTGGTTCAGGAGGCGGCAGTGCGCGCCGTGCGCGACGGCACCACGCAGTACACTCCAGCAATTGGTCTGGAGGTGCTGCGTGAGCGCATCAGCGATTGGTACCGGCAACGTTTCGGCGTAAATGTTCCAGCGCGCCGAATCGTGGTGACTGCCGGTGCCTCGGCCGCATTGCAACTTGTTTGCCAAGCCTTGATTGATGTCGGCGATGAAGTCTTGATGCCAGACCCAAGTTACCCGTGCAATCGGCATTTCATCATTGCTGCAGAGGGTGAACCTGTGATGGTACCTACTACTGCAGCAGAGCGGTACCAGCTTAGCGCAGATAAGGTTGAAGCGTATTGGGGGGGCAAGACGCGTGGCGTGTTGCTCGCTTCGCCGTCCAACCCCACCGGAACGTCTCTCCATCCTGAAGAGTTGCGTCGCATACATGCCTACGTTCAGTCCAAGGGAGGTATAACGCTGCTCGACGAGATTTACCTTGGGCTGAGCCACGACGTTGCTTTTGGGCAAACTGGACTTGCCATCGATGAGAACATTATCAGCATCAACAGCTTCTCAAAGTATTTCTGCATGACCGGGTGGCGTCTGGGCTGGGTTGTGGCTCCCGAACCTTTGATCCCAGTAATCGAACGTCTTGCACAAAATTTCTTCTTGTGTCCCAACGCTGTTGCTCAGCACGCCGCACTTGCATGCTTCGAGCCCGACAGCATTGCTGAGTTCGAGAGCCGCCGCGCTCAGTTTAAGGCACGCCGCGATTGGTTTATCCCAGCGCTTGAGAAGATCGGATTCAAAGTTCCAGTAATGCCGGATGGTGCTTTTTATGCATGGGCGGATTGCTCGTCTTGGTTTGATGCCTGGAACGTTTCGAATAGCTGGGACTTCGCATTTGAGGCCATGAAACGAGCCCATGTCGCAATCTCGCCCGGAAGGGATTTCGGAAGGGCCGAGTCGGCGAAGTTCGTTCGCTTCTCCACAGCAAACTCAATGGCGCATTTACAGGAGGCTGTGTCTAGGCTTGCCGCTCTTCGACCGTAAATGAAGAAGAGTTTGACAATTTAGAATTGGTTCGTCGAATTGCGGTTTAAGCTGTTCGATCTGTTTCTCGACATCGTGGAATGATAGATTTACACGGCAGAATAGACTACGAATTAAGCTTTTTGATACTTTCAAGGATGGTCGATATGGAGAAAGCACTTTGGTTTTTTGACCTCGTATCGCCATTTTCGTACCTACATTTCCATAAGCTCGGACCTCTGCGCGATCAGTTGCAGATCCGGGCCGTACCCGTTCTTTTCGCAGGACTGCTGAAGCATTGGGGAACCAAGGGACCGGCTGAAGTTCCATCGAAACGTCTTCATACCTACCAATACTGCGTATGGGCAGCAGGCCAGCAAGGATTGCCGTTTTGCATGCCAGCGCGGCACCCCTTTAACCCGCTTCCGGCCCTGCGCCTTCTTGTCGCGTTGGGCGCGTCTGATGAAAGTGTCTCATCGGCATTCCACTTCGTTTACGGAGAAGGGCGTGACCCCGAAATTGAGCTGATGGCGTTAGGCAGGCGGCTCAAGGTGACCGATGTCCAAGCGTTAATCTCTTCGCCCGAAGTAAAGCAGCAGTTGGTAGGTAACACCCAGTGGGCCATAGATCTCGGCGTTTTTGGCGTATCGACTTTGATTGTTCGTAACAAGCTATTTTGGGGAAGCGATACGGTTGAATGGGCCCGACACTTTCTCAATGAGCCTGATCTGTTCGATCAGCCGGCGTACCGTAGGGCTGCCGACGCTGAGTTCGGTGTCGCGCGGAGTTAATATTTATGCGCCCACTCCTAGTCTCTCTGTTGTCTGCAGTCGATGCTCGTGCTACATATACTGAGCTGACTCAGTGGCTACCCGTATGGCGATCAGTTCAAAAGACAACCGTTGGTCGAGATCCGTTCTCCGATAGCGTTGTGGCTGCGCACAAGGCTGATCGACTTGCCTGGGCGTTCTTTAGTGGATACCAGGGAGCGATTCAAGCGGCTTTCCCCAATTTAGCGGAGGCGGGCGAGGTCGTTGCCTTTTGCGCCAATGAAACCGGCCGGAAGGTGACCGAGATCACTACAAAAGTGGATCACCGCAGCGGAATTCCACACTTGCATGGACAGAAGTCGTGGGCTTTGAGCGGAGTAGAAAATCTGGCCTTGTTGGTACTTGCAAGGCGTAGCGATGGCCCTCAGAAGGGAGCAGGTAGCCTTGTGATGGTGAAACTACCTTCAAGTTCATTCGGTGTCAGTTGGGGAGTTGCGCGTTCGCAGGCCGTTGTGCCCGAGCTCTCCCATTCAGAAGTTCGTTTCGATTCAGTTCGTTTGGACACTGCGCAGTTGGTGCCGGGCGATGGGTATTCTGAATTTGCCAAGCCGTTCAGAGTGCTAGAGGATGTATTTGTGTCGGGGTGCACATTGGCATATCTACTCGCTGAAGCCCAGTCGGGTAAATGGGCGACCAATTGGTGTCAACGTTGTATCGCAGCTATTGCTATGCTGCAAGTCTGCACTCGACTAGATCCGAAAGACATACACACGCACATCCTAGTCTCAGGATCTCTTTCCTTCGCAAGTAACGTGATCCAAGAGAGCGAAGGCCATTGGCAAACTGAGCAAGGTGTTGCGCACCATCGATGGCTGCGTGATAGGCAGATTCTATTGCAGGGAAAGGAGGCGAGACGTATGCGAGCCGTAGGCTCGTGGGAGCGGCTTCAGAAGGAGGCTGACAGCATTGCTTTGCGGCAAGGGATATGAAGGAGAATGGCAACTCAGCAGAGATCTCGCTTCCTTCGTTCTTGGAGCACTGGCCATGGTATCGCTCTCTGCCTTCCGAGCTGCGTTCACTGGTATTGAATACTGCAACTGAGAGGCTGGCCTTCGCAGGGGAGTATATTGCTCGCGCGGGGGATCCCTGCACGGATTGGTATGGTCTCATGCAGGGCATTCTGCAGATGTACGTAACGAGTACAAACGGTTCTGAGACCACTTTGTACTGCCTTAGAGAAGGCGAATGGGGCGGGGAAGGCTCTTTGCTGAAAAGAGAGCCGCGTCGCTACGACCTCCGAGCCCTTACCCCGGTAAGACTGTGTGGGCTCCCGTTGAAAACCTTTGAGCTGTTGCGCAACTCATCAATTGAATTCAATCACTTCCTTTGCGAAATAATGAACACTCGTATGGGTTTTTTCGTGGAAATGCTGGTGGCTTCTCGGCTGCTTGGACCGGAGGTGCGTGTGGCAAAAGCACTCATGATGCTTGCTGATGACCGAATAGGCACCACACAGGAGATTTTAATTCCGCAGCATCAACTGGCCCTAATGTGTGGGCTTTCACGTCAGCGGGTGAATATGGCACTCAACATGTTGAAGCAGTCAGGGTTGATCCGAAGCGAACGTCGTCGAGGTTTCGTCAGTGTGCACGTACCAAGATTGATCACCTATCTTACTGCGGCGAATTGAAATGTGTTGTTCCGTGGGAGAGGCGCCGTCACCCCCGAGAGTTTTGCACTGCGATCGATAGTGACTTGATGGACGGTAGGTGGTCATGGCAATCGAAGTTCTATCAATAAACGCGAATGCCCGCTTATAGTGGGAGTTGCGAAGTCAACTTTATCTTTTGCATGGGAATTTCAGTTTTCACACTTTGAACACCTTTTATACGCGTCAGATGCTCACCCTGGAAGCGTCTGTAGGCGTCGAGGTCGGCCGCAACAACGCGAAGCAAAAAGTCACAATCGCCTGCCATGAGATGGCATTCAACGATCTCAGGGAATCGCTGCACTTCAGCCGTAAATTCTTCAATCGTTCGCGCATCTTGGCTTGTTAGCCAAATGCGGACAAAGACGGTCAATCCGATGCCGAGTTTTGACGGGTTCAATAATGCGACGTACCTCTCAATAGCGCCAGACTCCTCAAGGATCTTGACTCGGCGTAGGCACGGAGACGGCGATAGCCCCACCTTCTCCGCAAGTTCCACATTTTGAATTCGCCCATCTTCTTGAAGAGCCTGAAGTATTCGACGGTCAATCGCATCGAGATTTTTGATGGTGTTGAATTGCATGGAATTTGATTTTACGATTGTCAATACGCAAAGCATTACATGCCACTATTGAGGTGCAATTTGTCATTAACGCAACCAAATTCTAATGCGATTGGCCTAATATTGCCGCTTTGATTTTTATGCGGCTAGCCTCGGATCAAGGAGTTAAGGAGTGACAACGTGTTCATCGCCGCGCTTTCGTGTGGAGCGCCATCTATGCCCGGTGGGCGAAGATGAGAGGCGGGCACTGCTTCGTGCCCCAGGTTTTGGCCAGGTTTTTACAGATCACATGGCCACAATCGGATATTCAGAGGATAGAGGCTGGCATGACGCAACGATCGGCCCTCGCCAGGCTTTATGCCTCGACCCCGCTGCACTAGTGTGTCATTACGCTCAAGAAATCTACGAAGGCATGAAGGCTTATCGTTTGGATGGAGGTGGAACGGAACTGTTTCGTCCCGATGCGAATGCACAGCGTTTTCGCAGATCAGCAGCCCGTCTGGCAATGCCACTATTACCAGAGGTTTTGTTCACGGAGTCCGTGCGTGCACTGGTGCGCGTGGAAAACGCATGGATACCTTCTACTCAAGGCCACGCACTGTACTTGAGGCCGTTCATGGTCGCAATCGAATCTGCTCGCGGTGTCCGAGCGTCGACAGACTATCTCTATTGCGTAGTTGCGTCACCAGTTAGGGTCTATTTCAGCCGCAGAGTTGTTGCAGTGACACTTTGGGTTTCAGACAAATTCACCCGTGCAGCCCCAGGTGGAACGGGAGACGTCAAATGTGGTGGCAACTATGCGGCTGGCCTAAGTGCACAGGCCGAAGCAATCCGCGAGCAATGTGATCAGGCGATTTTCCTTGACGCAGTGGAGCGCCGTTGGGTAGAAGAACTCGGAGGAATGAATGTCTTTTTCGTGTTCGCTGACGGATCGATACAGACACCACCGTTGAACGGTACGATATTAGCTGGCATTACTAGGGAATCGCTCATCGCTTTGGCCGATGACATAGGACTGATTGTTCGTGAAGAGTCTTACTCAATTGATCAGTGGCAAGACGATGCCAAGAGCGGTCGATTGCAGGAGTCCTTCGCTTGCGGTACGGCAGCGGTGGTGGCACCGATTGGAGAGGTCAGGGGACGCAAACATCGCTTCACCATCGGTGACGGTGACGGTGACGGTGACGGTGACGGTGGCCCAGATCCCATCACTGAGCGCTTGAAATACACACTGACGGACATTCAATTGGGACGTGCGGCTGACACGCACGGTTGGTTGGATAGGCTGTCATAAGCAAGGAAAGAGCAAAATGCGATTGTCCAAACAAAACTGTGTTTTCTACTCGCGACCAACCTGCGGACTATCAGTACCGCTACATGGGTAGCAGACCGCATGCCATCCGCTTCCCAGCAAATTAGTACATTCGTATGCGCAACGCAAATGCTGCGTAGTTGGCATCTTTCAACACAGGAGTTCTGAATGACACGCTTCGCTGCCGCACAGGGTTTCATGGGGCCTTTTTCCCATGATGGGAAAGCCAGTATTGCACCAAATCCACCGTGGCATTACGCGGCCGACTTCATCACTGTCGAGTGCTGGGTAAAACCTTTGGACATTGAGGCGCTACTGCCGCCTGGCTTGGGGCTACACCCTGACGAGCGCGGCTTGATGACAGTCTCTTTTGTCGACTGGCAAGCTTGCACGGACACAGGGGGTGAGCTGCTGGATCCAATCCGAGCGCAGTACCGCGAGTGCATTGTGCTGGTTAGCGTTCAGTATGAGGGGAAGTTGATGCAGTACTGTCCCTATATAGTGGTCGACCAGGATACTTCGCTGGCTCGCGGCTGGGCCCTGGGCTACCCGAAGAAGATTGGCTCAGTGTGGATCACGCGGTCCATGGGTGTACCTTCGATTGCGTCTCCAAAGTTGGAAAGCGGTGCGATCTTTGCAGGGACGGTGGCACTCAAAGACCGACGTCTCGCTGAAGGTTATGTGAGGCTCTCAGAGCTTGCAGACGACTCTGCGGTTACATTCGGAAGCCGGCCCATCGTGGCACTAAGGCACTTCCCCTCGCTTTTCGAAGGGCAGCACGATCGCCCAGCGGTTTGCGAGCTAGTTCGCCTTCAAGCCGAGAATGTGCATGCAAGCCCCATTTGGTCAGGGACGGCAGAACTAACGGTGTTCGACTCCCCAACAGAGCCGCTGTCTGCATTGCGTCCCATTCGAGTCGGCCGCGGATGGAGATATTCGATCGCCATGACAAACCGAAACAATCATTTGCTGCGAGATCTTCGCCGCACCCCTGCATATATTTTATCCGAGGAGAAATGACATGGATACTGTAAGACTTCAACGCACCTATCTGGACCTCACCACACCGCACGTCGCTGATGCCTGCATGCGCCTGGGAATCTCGGTTCGTTGTGCCCCAGTGGGAATCCGACCACTCTGGAATGGTACGCATGTAGTGGGGCGCGCGCGCCCTTCACGACACTATGGGAGTGTTGACGTATTTCTTGAAGCCATCAATCGGTCTGAGCCTGGAGACGTGCTGGTGGTCGACAATGGTGGGCGCCTGGAAGAGGCCTGTGTGGGCGATTTGGTGACGTTGGAAACGGCGCGAGCAGGTATGTGCGGCATAGTCATTTGGGGTTTGCACCGTGACTCAGTTGAACTACGAACCATTAGGCTACCAATTTTCAGTATGGGTACATTACCTGTCGGGCCACAAAGGCTGGATATACAGGAGGCTGATGCGCTCTTATCTGCCAATTGCGGCGAGCATACAATCACTACCGACGATTTCGTACTTGGTGACGATGACGGGGTAATCTTTATCCCGCTGAGCCACGCTCAAGAGGTGGCGAAACTGGCCACCACAATTCGGGACACTGAACGTAGTCAAGCGGCACGTATGCATTATGGTATTACCTTCAGACAGCAGGCGTGCTTTGATGAGTTTCTAGCTGCTCGAAAGGTAGACGCGACTGTGACGTTCAGGCAACATTTGCGTTCAACTGGTGGTGCTATAGAAGAGTGAGCATGAGCCACAGGAGCTTCTGATAATTGTCGATCCCAATCTATACATTTCTTGTTCACGGAGTTACTACCATGTCGACTGGCCTAGCATCTTCAATATTGCGACGGCTTCGCACCTATGTAGACTACGTTGCACCGGTTTGTAAAATGCAATTGGGCAGGGCAAGACCACTACTTCGTAGCCTAAAGCGCCATATGTGAAGCGGTTTCGTATTCCATAGACATCGACATTTCGTCGATGATGCCTCACTAGATGGCGCATTCGACGCAGTAACGTTAGCGAAAGTAAGAACAAGGTAATGTAGTCCAACTGAAGATCGCAGTCATCGTTTATGTCGTATGGAGCTACATTCTCTGTAGCATGCGCTCCGAAACGATCGGCGCCGCCCGAGTCATGGATAACTTTCCCGCTGCCATCTGCCCAATAAGTACTCTGTCGCCGGTCTGCCCTGGAGCAATGCAGGTAGAGTGAGAACCGGCGAAACTTCTACTATCAGACCAACATGGGGAAGACGTACGGGCTAGGCGGTTTCTGCAGTGTATGGTAGCTCGGGCATAAAGTGCAGTTGACAGGGAAACCCTGCGAGCACGCTGGTCAACTGCACATTGACATTTGTCGCAGGCGAATAATCGTTATTTTATCTGTACGACGACCAGCATATCTATTCGATCCACGTGTGCGAATACAAGTGAATTAGCAATGATGGTAGTTATGTCGTTTGGATGACTGTAAATAAATCATCTTCAGTACATAGTAGGAGGGTGTTTAGCATCAATTCAAATACTTTGAAGGATCAAAAGAAGATGAGCCCAATTCGCGGACTTTTTATTGCGCTGATAGCTGCATTTATTTCCCTTTCCTCCATTGCGCAGGAGCGTGGAACGAAAGAAGAAGCTAAGAACATGGTCAACGCGGCGTTGGCCCACATTAAGCAGGTAGGGAATTCCGCGGCTTTCAATGATTTTTCATCGGGAAATGGCTTGTGGGTAAATAAAGATCTATATGTCTCAGTTCTTGATAATAAAGGACTAGTTCTTGCGCACGGCGCGAATCAAAAACTTATCGGAAAAGTACTGATTGAGTTCAAAGACCAAAATGGAAAGTTGTTTATTCAGGAGATGATAAGTGTCGCCAATAAAGGTGACGGATGGGTTGACTATGACTTCACTAACCCTGTATCCAAAAAAGTTGAGGGAAAGTCTTCCTATGTAAAGCGAATTCCCAACTTCGATGGATTTGTTTTTGTAGGGGTGTATAGGTAAAGAAAAAAAGCTAATTTCCCTAATGTCTCTACAAGGTCACCTATAGAAAGCACATCTTGTGAAATCGAACTTTGACGATCTGTTGCTAATGACTAAAGTGGCTTTGGCGCCGGGTTTGGTTTTGTTGTGTCTCATTTTCGTTACTATATTCGGATATTGGAGTTCTAGCGCCACATCCGAGACGTTGGATTATTTGACTCAAAAAAGCATGGTTAACGTCACAAAGGTTGCCGAATTACAAGAGCGTGCAGTAGCGGTAAACGCGATGGTTATGCAAAGCATGGCGTATGCTGGCGCGGGTCTCAAACCGTCCGTCATTAAGTCTCTTGATGAGAGGATATTCTCAGAGCTCACGGCAATTCAACAGCAACTGGACCATTTTCATGAGGTTCTTTTAGATGACCCCGAATCAGTGGAAAAGTTAGTTTCTCTGAATAGTGCCTTTAAAAAATATGCAAAAGCCGCTGCAGATACATTGGACATGAAAGATGTTGATATTAGCACCGCTGCAGTGATGATGAGCACCGCCGAGAGTTCTTACAACGAGACCAGAAATCAATTGCGTGCCTTATTCAGACATAAGGTGCAACAAGCAGAAGCTAGCGGATTGGAAACAACCGCCAAAATGAGCCTTGGAAATCGTGTCTCGATTGGAATTTCTGCCCTAGCACTATTCATTGGAGTGACAATTACAATCGCTGTTTCTAGGCGAATCGTTCTCCCCTTGCAGATAGCTGTTCAGATAGCTCAAGAAGTTGCCAATGGAAATTTGAGAATGCGCAAGGTGAAAACGAATAGCGATGAAACCGGTCAGGTATTGACAGCCCTCGAAGATGTAGCTCAGCGCCTAAATGCCATGATCGGTCAAATTCGCAATGGAGCAGAGCAAATTGACGCGGCCGCCGGCGAAATTTCCACTGGAAATAATGACCTAGCAAGGCGAACCGAACAAATGGCGTCGGCTTTGCAGTTCATTTCCAATTCAGTAGCGAGTTTAACAAGTGCGCTTAAGCTTTCCGTCGAGACTGCTAATCAAGGGCGTAGCTTGGCCGTAGACTCAGCAAGCTTGGCCCTGCAGGGGGGACGAGACGTTGAGGAAGTAGTGAAAACTATGGATGCTATCAGTGCGCAGGCTAAGCGGATCAACGAAATAGTTGGCACTATAGATGGGATCGCTTTTCAAACAAACATACTGGCCTTAAATGCCGCTGTTGAGGCAGCTAGAGCAGGAGAGCAGGGTCGAGGGTTTGCTGTCGTAGCAAGTGAAGTTCGGTGTCTGGCGCAACGCAGTAGTGATGCGGCCAGGGAAATTCGTGTTCTGATAGGCGCTTCCTCGGAAAAGGTTCTCTCTGGGACTGATATAGTTCATGCAGCAGGAAACACGATGAAGCTAATTGTGTCTTCTATTGAAGAGGTAAGTGCCATGGTCAGTTCAATTTCTAATGCAACTGCTGACCAGGCTCGAGCGATTCATGACGTCAACGAAGCGGTTTCTGAAATAGACCGAAACACTCAGCAAAATGCAGCGTTAGTCGAAGAAAGTGCTGCAGCCGCGGAGTCACTCAGACTGCAAGCTGCCGGTCTAGTCCGTTCGATCTCTTTTTTTCGTATTGATTCAATTTCACAGCAAGGTAAAGACGGACACCAAAGTTCTAATGATCAATGAGATAACGCAACTAAGCTCTCTGCAGGGATCCGCATCGAATTTCTGTGGATCGCCACCGCGCCGATTGACACGCACATAGGCGCTGAGCGCCTGCTGGGTCCGGTGGTGCATGTGTTCGGTTCAGCCCAGGTCCATCATGGTTACCTGTTTGCCAACGTACGGATTATGGGCAGGCACAGCGTGCCAGATGCTCGTACAAGAGGCACTGCTCATCCTGATCAAGACACCTGAGGTCAAGTTGACTGATTTACGACCACCGCACGAAGTGCGCGACGGCGCAGAGATACATACGTGGGATTGGACTCAGCTACCCAAAGCCATCAGAACCGACAACGTACTAAATGTAATAGGTTTGTCAAAAAATGGCAACAGCATCCCATGCCGGTCCGCACTGGCGAATCGGCAATACTCAAAGAAGAAGCAACAGAGGTCTCAGCAGTCTTCCGCATCAATAGGTGTCTCAGTTAACCATAGTGGAATCAAGATTCCTGGCTGTGACCAGCCCGATCTTTACCGTACCTAAATCAATGTAAGCAGCCCAGCGGAAGGTCCAAGCATTATCCAAGTGGTCTCCAGCTCGAGCCGGTACCTCGACGGCCCTACTGAGAGGGATCGATCCGCTGAGCAAACTCTGTTCGAAAAACTGCCGAAACGGCACATTCTTCTTAATCACTCCATATGCAACTCGAGCCATCTTGGCCGCCACAGCGGTCAGCGCCTTTCATTTGAGATCAGGATCTGCATTTATTACGGCAAGGAGCTCTGCAGCCGAGCCGTGCTGACATAGGCGCACGCATGCACGGAGAGTTCAGTTGTTTTTGATCGAGCCGGGCAGCCTAACCAGACCGCCTACTTCGAATCATTCAGCGGGCGGTTCCAGGATGAACGTTTGAATGTGCATTGGTTTACCAGTTTTCGGTATGCCCGTGTTGTCATTGAAGTCTGGCGCAGGGAATACAACGAGGAGCAGCCAAATAGATCACTGGGCGGAATGACTCCGGCTATCTATGCAAGAAACACTGATTCAAAAACCAGTTAAATTAACCCCAGACTCCAAAGCTCAGTGCTACTGAAAACGAGGGGACGTCGGTGGCGCTTCCACATAGCGAAGTACTTCACTGATCGGCCGTATATTGCCAACCGTTGTGCACTTCCAAACTCTAAGCTTGATCAAGTTTGACCCGCTGCGAAATTAGTTCGGGCAATACAAGTAACTGATCCTTTGGGACGGGGCGGCCGTACAGAAAACCTTGGGCGAGCTGACAGCCCTCGGAATTCAAGAATTCGGCTTGCTCCGGATTCTCAACACCTTCGGCAACTACAACGAGGTTGAGGCAACGAGCAATGGACAATATGGCCTTGACTAGCTCGCTGCGGTAGCGATCGGTGGTAACGGTTTGCACGAAAGAGCGGTCAATCTTCAAAGTGTCTATCGGAAACCGCGTGAGGTACCCTAATGCAGAATAGCCAGTTCCAAAATCATCAATCGCAATGGTGGCGCCTAAGTCACGCAAGGCCATCAGCGCAGGCAGCACACGGTCGTCTTCGTCCAGTAACAGACTTTCAGTAATTTCAAATTCTAGCCAATGCGGCGCGCACCCAGTGTCACGGACGATATCGATGAGCTGCTCCAGCCAGTTCGACTCGAAGAACTGCCTAGGTGACAGATTGACCGCAACCTTGTAGCCATGCATTCCCGCCCCGGTGTTTCTGTTCCAGGCTATTGCCGTTTTGCAAGCCTCTTGCAACACCCATCGACCCATTTCACAGATTACACCAATATCTTCTGCCACTGATATGAACTGTACTGGCGATACCATCCCGCGCTCGGGGTGGTTCCACCTCAACAAAGCCTCACAACCCACAACGGCACCGGTGCTCAGGCTTACCTTTGGCTGGTAGTGCAGCATCAATTCTTGCCGTTTTGTGGCTCGCCGCAGATCCGACTCCAACGACAGACGGGCCTGCGCGCTGGCCGTTAGCTCCTTTGCATAAAATCGGAAGCCGTTGCGTCCGGACCGTTTGGCAAAGTACATGGCGGAGCCCGCGTACTTAAGCAGCTCTTGTTCGTGCTCACTGTCCTGCGGGTAGACCGCGATGCCAACGCTGCACGTGACAAAGATCTCCCCCCCCGCGAGATCAAAGGCAGGGTTCAGGGCCGACAGAATCTTGCTCGCCACATGGCCCAAGTTCTCTGCTTTCTTGATTTTGGGCAACAAGACACCGAACTCATCGCCACCCAAGCGAGCGACGGTGTCGTAGGTCCTTACACAATTCCGCAAACGGGTCGCGACCTCTTTCAATAATTGATCACCGGTTCCGTGTCCCAATGTGTCATTGACGTCCTTGAATCGATCCACATCCACAACCATGATTCCAGCAAGCTGGCCGTGGTAAGCCGCGTCAGCCAGCAACTGTGTCAAATGCTCGTGGAACAGTGCCCTGTTGGGGAGACCAGTCAGCGTATCGTAAAAAGCCATCTGATGGATCGTGTCTTGGTAAGTCCTCAGCTCGGTGATGTCACGCCCGACCATGAGCACACTAGCCAGTGCACGCGTATTGTCAAATTCAGGAGTCAGACTAACTAGAATGGAGCTCTGGCGCCCTTGAGTGTTTTTCCAGTACATGTCGAACTCCGCTCGCTGGTGGCTATCCTGTACCTTTTGCAGACGCTCGGTGAGCATTGCTCCTGTGTCAGTCCCGAATAAGGCACAAGGCGTGAATCCCCTCAATGGCAAACTTGCATAACCTAGAGACTGCGCCAACACCGGATTGGCATATTGGCACTGCTGTTCGAGGTCGAAGCGTGCTATCGCATCGGGAGAATGCTCAACCAAAGTGCGAAATTCGTGTTCTCGATTTTCAAGTTCTGCCTGCAGACGTATGCGTTCAGTGACATCGCGTGACACCGTGATGAAGTGGGGATTTGGGTCGTCGCTTAGCTGCATGCGCGACACTGAGATTTCAAACGAACGCAGCCCCACTGGTGTGTCAATGGAGATGATCTTCCCATGTGACGTCCCCGTGAGATTGGCCTCACGGAATGCCGCCCAGGCAATTGCCGCGCTTTTCGGAGACAGCACCTCGTCAAGCGAGCGACCCAGCATGTTTTCACGGCTAGCTGCTAGCAATTCGGGGTTGCGCGTCCACACATTGAGGTAGCGGCCATCATGGCTCCCTTCAAACAAGATATCAGGAAATGCATCAATTACGCCCTGAACAAAGGCCAGAGTTTTGGCCAAACTGTTCTCGGTTTGCTTACGACTGGAGATATCCCTTGAATAGCCGACAGTACCCTGCATCTGTCCTTCGACCAGCAAAGGGGCTGTCCAAGTTTCCGCCCAGTAGAAATTGCCATCTGGACCGCGGCGTTTTTCCTCAATATGAAGAGCATTCCCAGTAGACATAACTGTGATGTCATCCGCAGTCGAGCGCAAGGACTGTTCGGAGGGGAAGATGGTTAGTCCAACTAAATCGTCAATTGACGCCTTACCTGCATCGCGGGCGAATGCGTCATTTCCGATCAACAGACGCCCATCTGGATCCTGGAGCCAAACGGAAAAAGGAAAGTTGTTGAGCAATGTGCGTTGATATTTTTCATTACGCTGTAATTCCTCATTCATTTTTTTTCGTGCAGAGATGTCTCTGGCAATGGCCACGGCGTAGCGCCGTCCGTCAATGTCAAGATTGATTCCGTGAATATCGACCGGAATTACCTTCCCAGTTTGCGTTCGATGCACTGTCTCAAAAGTGAACGGAAAGCCCTGGGGATTTTGAAAAATATCGAGACATTTCTCTCTCGTAATATTTAAATCGATGTCGGGCGGCCCCATCCGCAGCAGTTCGTCCCGCCTGTATCCCAATTGTCGAATGACAGCATCGTTCACATACACGAAACGAATCTCATCATCGCAGATAAATACGCTTTCGGTACCCAAGTCCAAAGCATATCCCAACGCTCGAATGAAATCAGGTATGGCACTTGGTGCAAGCGGTTCAACGGTAGTTATTCTTTGCTCTAACACACAATCTCCGATGTCAGTTTTGAACAATTCTTTCTGACCCTGTGGACCGTATCCTACAACTTGTTTATTCCTTCCTTGAACTGGCCAATCTGACTTCGACCAATTGATCAGGCGATGTTTCCCTAAATTTAAGTGACGCGTAACCCTCGTGTCGTGGCCAACTGCTCCAGGAGGTGCACAAGTTGGTTACTGCCCAATGCGCACTCTGGAACGATCGCCACGGCCTCATGGGTTGCGCCTTCCACCACCGAGAGGCTCTTGATGCTGCGCCCCTCAGCGATACGGTCAGACACGAAGTCCATGGACCACACCTGATTGGCCACCGTTGGGCGCTCCAGCGGGCGCTGTTCGCTCAGCGGCATCTTCTTGCGTCTGCGCTTCTTCACCTGCAAACCAGCTTCGGCGTACAGGAAATCGACTCGCATGTGATTGACGACTTCTCCGGCCTGGCGCAGCTTCGGATAGATCATGCCAGCACCGTAGAGCCTATGCCGCTGTGCCAGGGCGATGATCTTCTCCTTGAGTGCGCAGTTGCGCTCCGGTGCGGGCTCATAACGGTACGCACTGGTGATCATGCCGATGATACGCGACGAACGACGTTCGCTCAGCACGTGGCTGATCATGTGGCGAACCAGTTCGCGTCTGGCCGGTGCGCTCACCACTTTTTTCCCCCAAGGCTTCTTTCGTCATCTCGTTTTCTAGCATCCCCGCGGACAATAGTTGGTTCAATATTGGAAAGAGGAGTGGAGCCCTGAGTTTCAAGTGTTGTTCATTTGCTTTTTTGAAATGAAGTAAAACGACGAATAACACGCTGGACGGCGATTTGGAACAGGGCTTTCCATCAGTGCCACTTGGACTTAGCACTATGGGACAAATGCAGGAGGTGGTGCTGTCAGTAGACTGCGTCTTCGACTATGAGACGCCCGGTCTGCAGTCGCTCGGGGGATAGAGGAGCCAAATCAATGCTGCGAAATTCGCCGTACTGAAGCAATTCAGCCATGCCACGTCCGACGCCCGCACTTTGCATGAGGCCGTGACCACTGAATCCGGCCGCCACGAAGTGGTTCTCTGGCCCCATTTTTCCAACAAGACCATTCTGGTCAAGGATGTTGACTTCGTAATATCCGGCCCAAGCTCTTTCGACGCGCAATGCTTCGAACTGGGGAATCCGCTCTGCCAGAGTTGGCCAGATACGCTCTTCAAAGAGTGAAAAGTCCGGGTCTAACGGCAGATCGTCGTGGTCTTCCGACTCCTCTGGAACAACCGTGCAGATGAAATGGTGTTGCTCTGGACGGATAAAAATACCGGACGAATCAATGAGTATCGGGAAATTTTCGATATGTTGCGGAGTCGATACCACAAAGATGGTGCGCCGTTTGGCATGAATGGGCAATGTCAAGCCCAATTGCTTGGCCAGTGAGGCTGACCAAGCACCGCACGCGTTAATGACGCGGTCACATTCGATAGCAGTTCCGTCGCCCAGAATGACCTTTGTAACACGTGAGTCATTGGTTTCGAATCCGACGGCTTCACCCTTGATGTAGTTCACGCCGTTACTGCGCGCGGTAGTTCGGTACCACTGCTGCAGCATGTATCCATCGAACCATCCCTCACCATAAGTACCTTCTGATGCGTATTCAATGTCTTCGACGTTGAGCCAAGGGTAGCGTTGCGAGAGGCTGCTCTTGTCGAACTCTTGCACTGTCCCGCCCATGGACAAAACAGTTGCAGTACGAGAGCGCAGAAAAGGTGCCTGGGTTTGTGTCCCGAGGAATAGGTACCCCCGATTCGTCAGACCGACGCCCGAACCAGGTTTGCCATCTGTAGAGCAGCCACGCATGAATTCGTAGCCAAACTTGGACAGCTCAATGCTCACAGGAGTTGAAAATTGGTGTCGAATGGAGCTGGCCGAGAGACTTGAAGAGGCGGTCTGGTAAGTTGGGTCACGTTCAATGACCGTGATGGCCTCGTCAGGCGCAGTCGATGAAAGGAATGAAGCGATGGATGAGCCAACGCCTCCGCCACCAATGATGACTGTCTTTTTGGTCAAAATTTATCTCCTTCGCCCAGCGCATCTACAGCGTTCTTTATACGTTCCACTGCCTCGCGCAACTGGTCAATGCTCGCAGCGTACGACACACGGAAGAACGGAGAGTGGAGGAATCCTGTGCCGGAGACAACAGCCACGTGAGCCGAGTCCAGCAAGTACCGTACGAAGTCCCGGTCAGTTTCAAGCACGGCACCTTGAGGGGTTCGCTTCCCAAGGATTCCCGCACAAGAAACAAACACATAGAAAGCACCATCTGGAGACTCAACAGATAGGCCTTTGATGCTATTGATAGCGTTCACTACCAGATCACGACGGGCATTGAATGCGGTCCGGAATTCCTGCACGCAAGACTGGTCACCATCCAGAGCAGCAGCAGCAGCAACCTGTGCTACGGCGTTTGCATTGTTTGTACTTTGACCCTGAACGAGGGTCATAGCTTTTATCAGTTCACGAGGGCCAACGGCATATCCAATACGCCATCCCGTCATGGAGTACATCTTGGACACACCATTGATAATCAGGGTCCGCGCTGACAGGTCTGGTGCCACTTCCAGAATGTTCACAAAATGCGCTTCGCCATAGACCAACTTCTCGTAGATGTCGTCTGTAAGTACCCAAATACTAGGGTGCTTGCGAAGTACCGCGGCCAGAGCGGATAGCTCTTTGGCGGAGTACACTGCGCCAGTGGGATTCGATGGCGAGTTCAGCATCAACCATTTGGTCTTCGAAGTGATGTGTTTCTCAAGTTGCTCAACCGTCAGCTTGAAGCCCGATTTACGTGGGCATTCCACCACTACCGGAATTCCCCCCGTCAATTTGACAATTTCGGGATAAGAAACCCAACAAGGTGCCGGCACGATAACTTCGTCGCCGGGATTGAGAGATGCAAAGAAGGCATTAAAGATAGCCTGCTTTGCGCCAGCGGTAATGGTCACCTGGTCAGCCGAATACTGCAGCCGTTGGTCTCGCTCCAATTTCCGGGTTACCGCTTCCCGTAAAGACAGCATTCCGGATGCTTCTGTGTAACGCGTTTTACCTTCGCGCATAGCCCGGATTGCGGCCTGCTGGATATGCTCCGGGGTAGGAAAGTCAGGCTCCCCTTGTGAAAGGGACACCACGTCCACCCCCAAGTGACGCAGCGCCGCTGCGCGCGCAGCCATCTCCATGGTTTCCGCAGGAGCGATGACTTCCAATCGTTTTGCAATAAAAGACATGAATGGTGACTTAGTACGTTGTTAGAAGCGTTCTGCCACAGCTTTCATTTGCAGGAACTGAAGTAGGTAATCCGGGCCGCCGGTCTTCGTGTCTGTGCCGGTCAGGTTGAAGCCGCCAAACGGCTGAACTCCAGCAAGGGCACCAGTGCATTTGCGATTGAAGTACAGGTTGCCGACATGGAACTCGCGGCGTGCCAGTTCGATGCGTGCACGGTCCGCGGAGTAAAGGGCGCCAGTCAGACCGTAAACAGTGTCATTGGCGACTCGCAAGCCTTCTTCAAAGTTGGGGACACGAATGGCCGCAACGACGGGACCAAAGATTTCTTCCTGAGCAATACGCGCCGTGGGTGACACCTCGCCAAACACGGTGGGCTCGAAGAAAAAGCCTTCAACGTCCAAGCGACGTCCACCGGTCAACAATTTGCCTTCCTTCTTGCCAATTTCGAGGTACTCCTTGACCTTCGCATCTTGAGCGGCATTGCAGACTGGGCCCAAGTTCGGGTTTTTCTCGGCCAGGTCAATTTTCAGTGCCTTTGCGCGCTCTACGACACGCTCAAGTAGAGCGTCGTACACGCTATCCACCACAATCAACCGCGAGCAGGCCGAACACTTTTGACCTTGGTAGCCGTAGGCACTTTGTATAACGCCAAGAGCTGCATCGTCCAGATTGGCGGTCTCATCCACCAAGATGGCATCCTTGCCGCCCAGTTCGAGGAACACACGCTTGAACCAGCGCTGACCTTCTCCGACTTTGGCGGCCACTTCATTGATTCGTTTGCCAGTCGCCAGACTTCCAGTGAAGTTGATGAATCGGGTTTGAGGATGCTCTACCAGGTAGGCACCAACTTCGCCGCCCTTGCCCGGCAGGTAGTTCACAACGCCAGGAGGCAGGCCCGCTTCTTCAAAAATGTCAAAGACTTTGGACAAGGACACTATAGTGTCTTCAGCCGGTTTGGCAACAATGGTGTTGCCAACTACGATTGCACCAACGGTCATACCAGTCATCAGCGCCATGGGGAAGTTCCAGGGGGCAATGGTGACACCCACGCCCAAAGGAATGTAGAAGCTGGAATTCTCTTCGCCGGGGACGGCTAAAAGGTTGCCTTGACTGCCCACATGCTTCAGCGCTAAGCGTGCGTAGTACTCGGTGAAGTCAATCATTTCAGCTACTTCAGCGCTGGCCTCAACGTAATTTTTGCCGATTTCGTAAATCAGCCACGCTTCGAGCTCTCGTTTGCGGCTGCGCATGATTTGCGCTGCCTTGAGCAGAACCCGTGAACGGTCTTCCTGTTTCCAGAGCTTCCACGACTCGAATGCCTTCCAGGCCGCCTTAAGAGCCGCGTCAGCGTGGTCGCGGGTAGCGCACGCGGCGCGACCAACCACTTCGCTCGGAGTGGATGGATTCGTAGACACCAGCGTCGAATCAGTATGAATCTTGATGCCATCAATGACCATCGGGTAGGTCTTCCCAAACTGGGCTTTGACGTCTTTGAGTGCAGTGGTAATTTCGTTGAGCTTTTCAGGGGTGCCAAAGGATTCGATAGGCTCGTTTGCGAAAGGTAGGACGTGCATTTGGGGCTCCTAAAGATGAAAGAAGGACTCCAAAGGCATGTCCCTTGGAGATGGAGTCATTGTGTGGAACCTGCACCTTTAAGTCTTGACCGGCCTTCCGTGTGAATATGCGGAAATCCGCATAATCAGAGATTCTCCGTATGAGAAGCAAAGATACCCATTTGTATCAGTTGAGTGCATAAATACCAATAGAAGCACCAACTTTGTGAAGCTTCAAATTTTCACACCATATTGGTGAAAACCCCAGGTTTGCATGCAGATTTCCGCATATAGATGCAGGCAATTTCCCAATACTGAATTTGTACCTCTCAACACAATCCCTCGGCAGCTGTGCAGTTGCGCAGCGATGCAAATCGGCGAGCGAAAGCTCTCCTCAATCAACACGTCTTCCAAGACACGAAAGGAATTTCATATGATTTCGACACGTAGCTGGTTCAACACGATTGCGGGCCTTGGTCTCGTGGCAGGCGCCTCAGGCGCTACGGCCGATATCGTTATCGGTGTGGCCGGTCCCATGACCGGACAATACGCATCTGGTGGTGAGCAAATGAAGCGTGGCGTCGAAGCTGCCGTGGCAGAACTGAATGCGAAGGGCGGCCTGCTTGGTCAGAAGGTTCGTGTTGAAGTGGGTGACGACGTATGCGACCCCAAACAAGCCGTTGCTGTTGCCAACACTTTTGTCAACAAGAAGGTTGACTTTGTAGTTGGACACTACTGTTCCAGCTCGACCATCCCAGCATCTGAGGTGTACAGCGAAGCTCAGATTCCGATGATTACCATTTCCACCAATGCCAAGGTAACTGACCGGGGACTGAAAAACGTCTTCCGAATCACTGGCCGTGACGACCAAGAAGGTGCGGTTGCTGCAAGGTACCTGGTCAGCAAATATGCTGGCAAGAAGTTTGCCGTCATTGACGACAAGGGTGCCTATGGCAAGGCCCAAGCCGATGTGGTTGCTCAGACCCTCGAGGAATTGAAGAACCCGCCTGCAATGCGCGAGTCCATCACTGCCGGCGAAAAAGACTACACCGCCCTCATTTCAAAGCTCAAAGCAGGTGGTATTGAAGTCGCTTTCTATGGTGGCTACTACACTGAACTCGGCCTCATCCTGCGCCAAGCCTCCCAAGGTGGCCTGAAGATGACCACGATGAGCGGTAACACTAGCACCAACTCCGAGCTTTACAGCGCTGCCGGCGCAGCTGTTGACGGTCTGCTGTTCACGTTCTACCCGGACCCACGCAAGTACCCTGCATCAGCCGAAGCGGTCAAGAAATTCCGTGCTGCAGGGTACGAACCTGATGGCTATGTGCTGTTTTGCTACGGTGCTGTGCAGGCTTATGCACAGGCCATCGATGCTGCCAAGAGTAAGAAGTTTGCAGATGTGCAAAAAGCTCTTTCTGCGGGCAAGTTCAGCACGGTGCTGGGCAGCCTAGAGTTCGACGCAAAGGGTGACCCGAAGGCACCTGCGTTCGCCGTTTACCAATGGAAGGGTAGCCAGTACGACCTGGCCAAGTGATATCTCGATGGCGCAGTGGAGATTCCACTGCGTCATTTCAATTTGTGGAAATCGCTTAAATCACCGGGTCTCTAAATGTCTCAATTCCTTCAGCAACTCATTAACGGGCTAACGCTTGGGTCGTTATATGGACTCATTGCCATCGGCTACACCATGGTCTTCGGCATCATCGGAATGATTAACTTCGCCCACGGCGACGTCTTCATGATAGGAGCCTTCATTTCAGTTACGGCGTTCACAATGCTGGCCTCGGTTGGCGTCACATCAGTTCCCTTAACTCTGACTGTGGTTCTTGTAGTCACCATCGCGTTCACTTCGCTCTATGGATGGGCGGTGGAGCGAGTCGCGTATCGTCCGCTTCGTGGTTCCACCCGGCTTGCTCCACTGATATCAGCAATTGGCGTCTCAATATTCCTGCAAAACACGGTGCAACTGACCCAGGGCGCTCGTCTAAAACAGGTTCCTCCAATGTTGACCGGTGGCTTCGATGTTGGGATTTACTTTGGTTGGGACGTGCGCGTGTCGCATGCGCAGGTTCTGATAGTGGTGGTCACCTTGGTGGCTCTGGCTGCATTCACCTGGCTGATTACCCAAACCGCATTTGGTAGGCAACAGCGTGCTTGTGAACAAGACCAGTTCATGACGCGAGTTCTGGGAATCAATGCAGAACGCACGATTTCCATAACCTTCATGATTGGTGCGGCACTGGCGGCGCTGGCCGGTGTATTGGTAACCGTTTACTACGGTGTTGTCGACTTCTACATTGGATTCGTCACCGGCATTAAGGCATTTACTGCAGCCGTTCTCGGCGGTATTGGCTCTTTACCTGGCGCAATGTTGGGCGGCTTGATTATTGGGTTGGTAGAGGCTTTCTACGGTACCTACTTCTCTGCTGAATATAAAGACGTTGTCGTATTTTCAATACTGGTCCTGGTTTTGTTGTTTAGACCTTCTGGGTTGCTTGGTCGTCCGGAAGTTGAGAAGGTATGAGTGACATGAATACGACTTCAAAAGATGACATGAAGGCAAAGTTTGTCGACGCAGCACTGGCGGCATTGATGATGCTTATTGTCGGACTTCCCCTGCTTGGGCTAACCACTGTTGACTCTGGTGGAACTCTGCAAGTTCAAACCCGTTGGAGCTGGCTATTCTCTGCTGCCGCTTCCGTATTTATATTTCGAGCATTTATCCTCAAATGGTTCATCCGAGGGGAAAAACTCAAACCAGCTAGCTCGGAACAAGTTGATGCCACGCCAACTCCACGAGCAACTACTTACCTCGGCTTTGCTTTAGGCGTGGTTGCAATTGGAATTCCATTCGTATTTTTTGACAACAGATACATCATAGATGTCTCAACCACAGTTCTCATTTATGTGTTGTTGGGGTGGGGATTGAACATCGTCGTTGGGTTGGCCGGATTGCTGGACCTTGGCTACGTCGCCTTCTATGCGGTAGGGGCGTATTCATACGCCGTGCTTTCAACGCATTTCGATTTCTCGTTCTGGCTGTCCATACCGATGGCCGGTGCACTTGCCGCAATCTTTGGCGTACTACTTGGTTACCCGACTTTGCGACTGCGTGGCGATTACCTGGCCATTGTGACACTTGGCTTTGGAGAAATCATTCGCATCGTGCTTATCAACTGGACTGACTTGACCAACGGTCCCAACGGGATAACGTCCATTCCCAGGCCATCGTTCTTTGGATTGCCGTTCTCATCGTCCGAAGACATCAATACTTTCTCGTCTTTCTTTGGGCTCGATTACTCGGTTTGGCACAGAACAGTTTTTCTATATGCACTGATTCTTGTAATGGCCGTTACTATCAATTTGGTCGTCCTGCGCTTGCGGCACTTGCCAATAGGCCGAGCGTGGGAGGCAATGCGTGAAGACGAAATTGCCTGCAAGGCACTTGGTATCAATGTGACCAACGTCAAGCTGTCCGCCTTCGCATTGGGTGCTATGGTGGGCGGCATAGCCGGAATCTTCTTCGCTGCGCGACAGGGCTTTATCTCGCCTGAGAGTTTCACCTTTGGAGAGAGCGCCACTATTTTGGCCATCGTCGTGCTTGGTGGAAGCGGCAGCCAGCTGGGCGTCGTCTTGGCAGCTTGTCTCTTGGTATTACTTCCCGAGCTTGGCCGCAGTTTTGCGGAGTATCGAATGTTGGTATTTGGCGCCGCGATGGTCGTAATCATGATTGTTAAACCCTCCGGACTTCTGTCGCAGCGAAAGTCTACGATTTCAGTTGAGAAACTGAAGCAAGGCGGAATCGTTCAGTCCACTAATTTGAAGGGGGCCTGCCAATGAGCGCCGCCAAAAAGAAAATTCTGACGGTAAGTAATTTGACCATGAAGTTTGGTGGGATAACCGCCATAGATGGTCTCAGCATGTCAGTTAACCAGGGCTCAATCACTTCGATTATTGGTCCAAATGGAGCCGGAAAGACTACGCTCTTCAACTGCCTTACAGGCTTTTACAAGCCAACAAGTGGTAGCGTCGTGATGCATCACCCCGAAAACGGGGACATGCAACTGGAGTGCATGAGCACCCATAAAGTGGCCAGCCATGCAAACGTCATGCGGACATTCCAGAACATTCGTCTCTTCCCGAAGATGACAGTGATGGAGAACCTCATTGTTGCTCAACACAATCGTCTTTTCCAAGCCAGTGGTTTCTCGATTGCAGGCTTGTTGAAGCTTCCGCGGTATACGCGAGCAGAGCGGGAAGCAGTCGACCACGCATGGAGCTTGTTGCGTCGGTTCTCACTGACCTCGTTTGCAGACACGCCTGCCGGCGCACTTTCATACGGTGTGCAGCGCAGAGTCGAGATTGCCCGGGCCATGTGCGCGAGGCCAATGCTTCTATGCCTGGACGAACCGGCGGCTGGATTGAATCCAAAGGAGTCGCTCGCGCTCAACGACTTGCTGCTCTCTCTGTCTCACGACGACAAAGTTTCGGTTCTCCTCGTTGAACACGACATGAGCGTTGTGATGAATGTCTCTGATGAGATTTACGTCATCAGCTATGGCAAGAAGATTGCTGTGGGTAGCCCGAACCAGATCCAAAACGATCCTCACGTCATCGCTGCCTATCTGGGGGAGCCCGAGGTCGAAGATGTACAGCTTGAAATGGAGAGTGGACAGTGATGCTCGAACTACGTGATGTTCACGTCCATTACGGACACGTGCACGCCCTCAAGGGTGTCAACATTGAAGTTCACCCTGGTGAAATCGTCACGCTCATCGGGGCAAATGGTGCGGGCAAGTCGACGCTGATGACAAGTATCTTCTCGTCGCCCCGAGTTTCCAAGGGCGGCATCTACTTCGAGGGTGAAGAGGTATCGCGACTTTCACCTCATCTGGTGGCTAGGCGTGGTATCTCTCTTTCACCCGAAGGTCGCAGGATTTTTCCGCGTATGTCGGTCATGGAGAACTTGCAGATGGGAGCAAGTCATTCTGACCCTGCGAATTGGGAATGCGATCTCAAACGCATTTTCGACACGTTCCCCATTCTGGGAGAGCGACAAAATCAACGCGCAGGCACTTTGTCTGGAGGAGAGCAGCAAATGCTGGCCATCGGACGCGCACTACTCAGCCGCCCCAGACTTCTGCTTTTGGACGAACCATCTTTGGGGCTTGCACCCATTTATATCCGGAAGATTTTTGACGTGATTGCTGAACTCAACCGTGAGCACTCAATGACCATATTGCTTGTCGAACAAAACGCACACCACGCTTTGCGCTTGGCTCATCGTGCCTACGTTCTCCAGCATGGAGAGGTTGTCCTATCAGGTACGGGGAAGGAGCTGCTCGACAGCGCAGAGGTACGGGCAGCGTACCTTGCCGGTGAACATTGATTCTGTTTTTGGAGTGGTTCAAATGAAAGTGTTGGTCGCTGTTAAACGCGTTGTTGATTACAACGTCAAGGTAAGAGTGAAGTTCGATGGCAGTGGCGTCGAAACCGTCGGACTCAAAATGAGCATGAATCCGTTCGACGAAATCGCCGTTGAAGAAGCAGTTCGATTGAAGGAGTCGGGTGTTGCGTCTGAAATCATCGCCGTCTCCTGCGGGGTGGCACAGTGCCAAGAGACCCTGCGTACCGCCTTGGCTATCGGCGCAGACCGCGCCATCTTGGTAGAGACCCCTGTTGGGCTCGACTTAGAACCTCTGTCGGTGGCCAAGCTGCTCAAAGCGCTTGTGGACAAAGAGCAGCCTGGCCTCGTGATTCTGGGTAAACAGGCAATTGACGATGATGCCAATCAGACCGGTCAGATGCTGGCCGCCTTAGGAGAGCTTCCCCAGGCTACATTCGCGAGCAAAGTCCAAGTCGCTGGCGAGAAGGTTACGGTGACCCGCGAAGTCGATGGTGGCCTGGAGAAGCTCGAACTCTCTGTTCCGGCGGTTATTACTACCGATTTGCGCCTCAACGAGCCACGCTACGTGACTTTACCCAACATCATGAGGGCCAAAAAGAAGCCTATCCAGATTCTCAGCCCACAGGAGCTCAGTGTCGACGTCACTCCCCGTCTAAAAATACTCAAAGTTACTGATCCACCGAAACGCGGCGCTGGTGTCAAAGTGGCGAGCGTCGCCGAGCTTGTCGAGAAGCTCAAGAACGAGGCGAAAGTCATCTAAGTTAGCACACAAAAAAACAACGAGGTATACAAAAATGACTGCACTGGTTATTGCCGAACACGATAATGTCTCTCTTAAAGCCGCAACGCTAAACACGGTGACTGCCGCAGTTGCCTGTGGGGGGGATGTACACGTATTGGTGGTTGGAAAAAAAGCCGAAGAAGCTGTGGTTGCTTCCTCCAAAATTATTGGTGTGAGTAAAGTTCTGCATGCGGACGATGAGTGCTTTGCTCATGGTTTGGCCGAGAATGTGACAGATCAAGTGCTAGCGATTGCATCGCACTATAGCCATATTCTGTTCCCCGCCACCTCTAATGGTAAGAATATCGCTCCACGTGTGGCTGCCAAGCTGGACGTAGCTCAGGTGAGTGACGTCACCAAAATCGTCAGCTCCGACACATTTGAGCGACCCATTTATGCGGGAAACGCCGTCGCTACAGTGCAGAGCTTGGAGCCTATCAAGGTCCTGACAGTTCGCACGACGGGCTTTGATGCCGCTGTTGCTATTGGGGGCAATGCTGTCAGCGAGGTACTCGCTGCAACCAGTAGCAACGGCAAGACACGGTACTTGGGGAGTGAAGTTTCCAAAAATGACCGGCCAGATTTGACCGCAGCGAAGATTATCGTGTCCGGTGGCCGGGCTTTGGGTAGCTCAGAGAGGTTCGTGGAAGTTATTACCCCCCTCGCTGACAAGCTTGGGGCTGCCATAGGTGCATCTCGAGCCGCAGTGGATGCTGGCTATGCGCCCAATGACCTCCAGGTTGGACAGACTGGGAAAATCGTCGCACCCCAGTTGTATATCGCCGCGGGAATCTCCGGGGCAATTCAGCACTTGGCAGGGATGAAAGACTCCAAGGTCATTGTTGCGATTAACAAAGACCCAGAGGCTCCCATTTTCGCCATTGCCGACTATGGATTGGAAGCAGATTTGTTTGAAGCCATCCCGCAGATGGTTTCAGCACTGTAGACCCAGGTCGGCGGCTCAATTGATGACTTGAGCTGCCTGATGAGTGACGCGGTATTGGGCAGGTGTGATGTGAGTTGCGACCTTGAATTGCCTTGTGAAGGCACTCTGGTCAACATATCCACAGACGCTTGATATTTCGGAAATCGACTGGGAGGTCTGCTCCAGCAACTGGCAAGCCTGGTCGATGCGCTTTTTCATCAAAAGCTGCTTCGGTTTGAGATGGTACACCTCGTATACCAACCTGGCCAGGGTGTCCATGGAGATGGAGGCTTGTTTAGCCGCATCGGCAATAAGCACACCTTCGCCGATATTCTTATCGATGTACTCCAGAAATTTTGCTAACCTGAAGTAACTCCGGTGCCTTTCGTTTGGACGCGGAAGGTCACGCGAAAGGCCAAAGAGACCTACCACTTCATTTTTGTCATTGAACAAAGGGTATCGCGAACTCAGGCACCAGTATCGCGCCCCACCCAAGACGCGGTACATACGCAGTGCCTCCTCAATGGGGCGTTTGCTTGTTATGACCTGCATGTCTTGTGTCATGGTACTCTGCCCGCTGGCCGGGAAAAGGTCGTCAGCCGTCTTGCCAAGAATGCCATCTCGCGACTTAAACCCGCTGCGGTTGACCAGGACGGAATTTCCCCAGATGTACCTTCCTTCAAGGTCTTTGACGAAGAAGAGCACATCCGGAAACGTGTCAAAAATTGTCTCCAACAGGCCTGGCGTCTTTGCCATGCAATGCAGAAGGATTCGGTAGTCGCTCAACATTAATGACATTCAAGTTGTCTTGGCTGGGGGTCAGGACACCTTACTTGTGGTCAGTAGCCATTGGATTGCTGTATCGATGGACGGATCATCTTCACCCACAGGAGTACTTTCCAAGCTCGCAATTGTCTTCTGAAAACGAGCCTCGATGCCAGGCAGAACTGCGGACGGCAGCCCGTGACTCGCGAGTTCTTCTGCGGCATCATGTACTTCGTGCGCCCGGCGCTTGGCGTGAATCACGTGTGTGCGCACAAGCATATTGATAAATGTGCGAAGCGGTGTGTTGTCAATATCCGAGAGGAGTTCGAAGAGTTTCTCTCTTACGCCTTGCGTCTCGGCTGCCATCAGCATTTCAACGCTCAAAGCTTCCATCCCCTTGGTGAAGATGCTGCGCAGGATTTTCAAGGAGATAGCGTCACCGGCCTTGCCGTCTTGTATGACTGTTACCTTGCCGCCGGCTTTCTCAAGCAGTGTGGAGAACTCATCAGCATGTTTTCCTGCGCTGAGCAAAGGAGTCTTAATCAGACTCAGGGAAATTGCACCCATGATTGCTGTGTCGACGTAGGCGACGTCGGCCTTTTCGCAAAGCGCTAGCGCGGTACGCTTTGTGGTCGGGCTCGCTGTGGTCATGTCACAAATTCTGGTTTGCGAGCCAATGTGTGCCAGTGCCTGCTCAACCACCGCCAATGCATGGGAACCCGTGACACAGGAAATCACCCAATTTGCCTCTTTCACCCATTCGCCGATGGACTGATGGATAGGGATACCCCATTCATCGGCCATCTGCTGCGAAGCTGTGCTGGGGCGTGGATCGCAGAGAACGAGGTCATAGCCGGCTTCTTTCAGAGGGCGGGCGTAACACCGGCCAACTTCACCCATTCCAATCAATGCAAACAACATTCTTATCTCCTTGCTAACTGTACTTACCAAATACCGAGGCGGTTGCTCATTTCCGCTCAAATGCGTTCAAAAATTGCAGCAATGCCCTGACCACCGCCGATGCACATGGTCACAAGTGCATACCGGCCGCCAATTCGCTTGAGCTCATGCAGCGCCTTCACCGTGATGAGTGCCCCGGTCGCTCCAATCGGATGACCGAGCGATATTCCTGATCCGTTCGGGTTGACCTTTGTCGGGTCCAGCCCCAATACGTGAGAAACGGCGCATGCTTGAGCAGCAAAAGCTTCATTGGCTTCAATTACGTCAAGGTCTTGTACCGGGAGCCCCGCCTTGGCGAGTGCCAGCTGGGTAGCCGGAACTGGACCGATGCCCATGTACTTGGGGTCCACGCCGGCATGTGCGTATGCAACTAGGCGGGCCAAAGGTGCCAAGCCACGGCTCTTGGCCGTTCTCGAGGCCATCAACACCACGGCTGCTGCCGCGTCATTGATACCAGATGCATTTCCTGCTGTAACCGTGCCGTTTTCCTTCAGAAAAACTGGCTTAAGCTTTGCCATGTCCTCAGGTTTGCAGTTGGATCGGAAGTGTTCGTCACTTTCAAAGGCGACTTCCCCCTTCTTGCTCTTTAGCATTACTGGAACAATTTGGTCTTTGAAATGGCCTGCTGCCGTGGCCTTTTCGGCACGGTTGTGACTTTCGACCGCCAATGCGTCTTGCTGATCGCGAGAAATGCCGTATTTAGCGGCTATGTTTTCTGCAGTCACGCCCATGTGAACCTTGTGAAATGGGTCGTGCAGTGCGCCAACCATCATGTCCACCATGTTGATGTCACCCATTCGGGCCCCCCAACGCATGGTCAAACTGGCGTATGGCGCACGGCTCATATTTTCAGCGCCACCACCAATTGCGATATCGCAGTCTCCCAGCTGGATGGCCTGGCTTGCCGAGATGATGGCTTGGAGGCCCGAGCCACAGAGGCGATTGACATTAAATGCCGGTGTGGACTCCGTGCAGCCGCCTTGGATGGCTGCGACTCGTGACAAATACATGTCTTTGGGTTCGGTGTTGACTACATGTCCAAATACGACGTGCCCCACATCTTTGCCCTCGATGCCTGCTTGCGAGAGCGATTCGCGCACTACCAGTGCACCCAACTCCGTTGGCGGCACGTCCTTCAGGCTACCGCCAAAGGTACCAATGGCAGTACGAACGGCGCTAACTACAACGACTTCTTCCATTTTTTTCTCTATTCAATTTTGTGTTGGCCCTGCGTTCTTCATAGTCGGCCACAGCCATCCTATGTTCGTTAGTCTTGTGCAGCATGCTTTGGTAGCTTGCAGACATGTCCAAAAGCGCTTTTAGATCCTGCTCTTCAGATTGACGAAGCAGACGCTTTGTCAGTCTTAAAGCTGCTGAGCCGTGCCTGGCCATACGTGCCGCTAATTCCTTTACAGCGGCCATCAGTTCACCAGGCGGCACGACTTTGCTTACTAAGCCAATGCCCAACGCTTCGGCGGCGGAAATGCCATCGCCCGTGAAGCTCATTTCAGCGGCTTTCGCCGTGCCCACAATGCGAGGCAAGAACCAGGCTCCTCCATCACCTGGAACGATTCCGAAGTGAATGAAGCTCTCAGCAAAGGTCGCTTCAGTGGATGCTATGCGAACGTCGCACATGCAAGTCAAGTCGCAACCGGCGCCAATGGCCGGCCCATTGACTGCAGCAATGGTTGGGACGGAGAGTGCTCGCAGCAGCAACGGAAGGCGTTGAATCCCATTGCGATAGTCTTCAACGATTTCGAAGGCCGGCATCGTTGAGCTCATACAACGATACATTGTGCTTATGTTTCCACCAGAGGAAAAGACTTTCCCATTTCCAGTGATGATGAGCACCTTGTCTTCTGGATTGTTTTCAATCTCCTGGCAAAGAGCGTCGAATTCGTCTACGGCACTGTTGTCCGTAATGGCGTTCTTTGTAGAGGGCTCAGACATGGTGGCAACCACCACGCCGTTCTCTCGAGTAACCGTTAGAAAGGGCATGTTTTGGCTCAAATCTTTACGGAACTGATGCGCTCAAAGTCGTTGAGCAATCGACGTTGAATCTTTCCCACTCCGGGGTCGCGCGGCAGATGGGGGATTTGATGCAGCATGCCAGGATGCATGTACTTGGGTAAATCCTTGATCGCATCCTTGACTTCCTGCATCTCGACCTCGGCCGATGTGGTGTACAGAACCACGTCGTGGCCACGAGACGGTGAGTCGACTCGCCACAAGGCAAATTCGCCCAACGACTTAGCTTGTTTGAGCCGTGCTTCAACGAAGTCAATGGGGACATATTCGCCATTGACTCTAATCGACTCGCTTATGCGTTCAACAAAAATCAGATTGCCGAACTCATCTAGTCGACCACGGTCACCAGTTGCAAACCAGCCGTTGGCATCCGTCTGGGGAACAATTTGTCCCCCCTTAGAATAGCCAGAGAACAAGGTGAGCGAATGCTTTCCGCGCACGAAGATTTCTCCGTTTTCTCCAATCCGGTGCTCAATGTCGTGCCGTGATCGGCCGGCCATATGGGTTGCGCCTTCGACAGGAAGGCCCGTATCGTCAGCACGGAGGTGCCAGCTGTGGCACAACCCTCCGGCTTCGGTCGATCCGTAGCCACCAATGCCCACAGAAATGTTGAATTGCTTGAGGAAAGCAGGGTCCGTAAGGAAAGAGACGCGGACTTTATGGCCTTTTGCATCCTCGCTTGTTGTCTTGGCTTTTAGCAGATTGGCCGGTGGCCCATGCAGAACGATGGCGGTGACGTCGTTGTTACGCACGTCCGCCCAGAATTCACCAGCAGAGAATTTGTCAGTGGACAACAGAGCCGCGTTGGCAGTGAGTGCGCCGACTACGCCATATCCCATTGGGTTAATGTGGAAGAGAGGAAGGGGGGCGCAAACCGTATCCAGTCGAGTGAGGCAAAGGGTGTCGGCAAAAAAGCGCCCCAACCGCAGAAAATAGCCGTGGCTCAAAGCGCAGAACTTGGGTCGGCCCGTTGTTCCTGACGTGTGGATGTACGCCGATATCTCTTCTTGCGTGCAATCAATGCCGGAGCCTGAGGTAGCACCTGCGCGCCCATCATTTTTAAGCACATTGATTTTTCCGGACCAGGCGGTCTGCATATCCAACTGCGTCTCTTCACGGGCGATGAGACTTGCGGCATCTCGGCCCACCCACAAGACGGCTCTGGGTAACAGGTCGTCCAGCATGCCCCCTAACAGTTCGTCGGGATAGGCTGGATTGATGAGCGCTGCCTGGAGGCCAGCAAATTGAGTGGCCATCCAGGTCACGAGGTAAGACCCGCTGTTGTTGCCAATGACTGCGACAACGTCGCCGCGAACTAGACCGACTGCCGTCAGACCCTTAGCTACGACTTGCGCTCTTTCAACGACGGCATCCAAGCGGTCATTTTGCTGAAAAGTGCCAAATGCCGCGTCGGGCGACTTCTTGGCCGCTGAGAGAATCAGTTCTGCAATGTTGTTCATTTCATGCCCTTCAGGTGTTCGTCCTTGAGAATTTGCTGCGCTACGTAGTTGCGAAGAATTTCGACAGACCCGCCTGCGATTCGCAGCGTTTTGATTTCAAGCAATAGCTGCCCCCATGGCTTGTCGCGATAGAGGCCGTATCCACCGGTCAGTGCGAAGCATTCGTTGGCAGTTTTCTCAGCAGCTTCCACCGCCATTTTCTTTGCCAAGCTGGTAGCAAATGCGTGTTCCTGCCCAGCCTTCACCAGATTAGCCGCATGGTCACGCGCGAGAGATGCACCGTACAAGGAGCTGTAGCAGTCGGCCAAGGTCCACTGAATGCCTTGGAAATCCGTGACTTTGTTGTTTCCAACGTTGCGTCCCTTTGCGTAGTCAGTAGCTAAGGCCAGTCCGCGCGTGGCATGTCCAATCAACTCGGAAGCGTTCCCCAGCCGGCTCACATTGAATGTCGATAGGAAGGTCTCCATGCCCTGGCCAGGAGCCCCCAGTAACGCGGAATTTGGTACCCGAACGTCGTTGAAGCTCATGTCCGCAGTAGGGAGGAATCGGTATCCCAGCGGGGCGGAGTGCTTTCTGCTTACGCCAGGCAGGTCGGTATCTACTAGAAAGGAAGTCAAGCCTTCTTCAGCCATTGCGTATACGAGTGTTACGTGGCTTTCCGCGCCCAGGTTGATGTGAATCTTTTCTCCGTTGATGAGCCAGTCTCCCCCGCTGCGGCGTGCCGTTGTGTTCAGTTTCTTCAAAGAAGACCCTGCGCCTGGTTCAGAAATGGACTCGGAAAAAACAATGGTGCCATTGACCATTCCCCGGAGATATTTTTCCTTTTGCTCAGGAGTGGCCCACTGAAGCATCCACCTCATGCCTTGAATTTGTACTTGGCTTGAGACAAGGTTGTAGCGAGTCATGGCTTCGGTGGTGAAGCAGTACTCGGGTGCATCCCCACCGTAACCACCCCACTCTTCAGGAGTAATGACACCCAACAGGCCTCGCCTGCCCATTTCTTTATACGTCTCTGCAGGGAAGCGTCCTTCGCTTTCGCAATGAGAAAGTTCTTCTTCACAGTCAACTGCAATGTCTTGAACGAGCTTTAGCGTAGCTTCTGCCCAAGCAGGATCCTTGTAATTTAAATTTACGTACATGATGGTTCTCCAGAGGTGAAGTTCAATGTCCGTACAATCATACATAAAGAAATTGAAAAGTCAAATCCATATTTTTTCATAGGTAATTCATTGAAAATTATTTGCTTTAATGTTCAATGTACATACAATAAAAGAGCAGCTTTACACTCACCATGCTCAACTCATCAACCAGCCTTCCACCCCCTACTTCGTATGCCGCCGTGAAATTCCGGCTCCCTTTAGGCAGCTGCGACTCGCATACTCACGTCATCCCGGCGTCCGGGGTGAGACTGGTTCCCTCTGCGACCTACACTCCGGCCGTCGCTACGGTTCAAGACCATCTGTCGATGCTAGAAGCCCTCGGACTCGACCGTGGAGTGGTTGTGCAGCCAAGCATCTTTGGAGTTGATAACTCAGCGGTCATTGAGGCCGTGGCCACAGCTCCAGACAGATTGCGTGGGGTTGGGGTACTAGGTGCGACTGCTACCTGGAGTGACGTTGAATACCTGCACGAGCGTGGAGTGCGGGGGTTACGCTTCAACGTGATGCTCGGAGGGGGGGATGGTCTCCAATCCATGAAAGCCTTGGCTCCAATCATTGCCGAGTTCGGCTGGCATGCCGAACTGCTTATTGCAAGCCAGCTCTTGCCCGACCTGGTTGATGACTTCAAGTCGCTTCCGTGCAGGCTTGTCGTTGACCATATGGGTAGTCTCGGTGTGGACGAAGGCATGAACTCCAAAGGCGTCACCGCATTACGTCGCCTGGTATCCGAGCGCGAGACCTGGGTTAAATTGTCCGGCGCATACCGACTGGGAGCTGACATCCAAGACGACCGGTTTGCTTTGCGGGCCAGGACCTTGATACACGACGCGCCCCAGCACATGGTTTGGGGAAGTGATTGGCCGCATGTCGCTTGTAGCGTTATGCCTGATGCGGCCGAATTGCTCAATGCGCTGGGAAATTGGCTGGAGGCTGACGCGAAGTTGCTAAAGGCGGTGTTGGCAGACAACCCCGCTAAACTGTTTGACTTCTCCTCCACAATCGAGTCAAAAGGCGCGCAGGCTGCCTTGCTCTGACCATTTCCTGTCATGTCGCTTCCTGAGTTTGAGAGTCAACAACCCAAATACGCCTTAGTTGCGCAGTCACTGCTATTGGATATTCGAGCGGGGCGATTCAGCGTTGGCTCCATGTTGCCAACTGAAGAAAATTTATCGACGCAGTATGGAGTAAGCCGTCAAACGGTAAGAGCAGCGTTGAAGCTTCTCTCTGACAAGGGCTATGTTAAGAGTCAACGGCCTCTTGGTACTAAGGTGATTGCTGCCAAAGAGCCGAAGAAACAGACCCTTGGCCTATCGTCGGTCAATGACCTGGTGCAGCTGACGGCAGGTAGCAAACAGATGATTACGTCCATTCAGGACGTACTGGCAGATGAGGATCTGGCGACCGAAATTGGCTGCCCTATAGGAAGAGCATGGAAGAAGGTCGAACTCTTGCGCTGGCTTTCGGACAGCGTTGGAGCGCCTAGCATGTTGAGCCGCCTATGGATTAATCCAATCTATGGGCGAGTGACTGACGGGCTTCATCTGAACAAGATACTCCCAGTCAAATCCCCATTTATTGAACAAATTGAGACCCTGTTTGGCGAGAAAGCTGTTGAGATACGGCAGAACATAGGCGCTGTCTTGATTGATGGGGAGTTAGCGAAAGCTCTGCATGTGCCAGAGTGTGCCCCAGGTCTTCGCATCCAAAGGTGGGTGGTGTCACGCAAGGGCGACCTGATTTTCTACAGTGACGCCACATACAACGGCGGCACCTTCACCTATCAGACAACGCTCAGGCTCTCCGAATAGTGCATATGACTGAGCAAATTGTCGTTTACGGAGCTGCTGGCAAAATCGAAGTACTCTTCGACCAAGCTGAGGTTTTAGGAGCCAAGGGCGCTGTTCTGATGGCACATCCGCACCCACTCTTGGGGGGAGACGCCAGGCATAAGGTAGTGGAATATCTGACGCGTGAGTTGGTACAAAACGGATGGAACGTATACCGCCCCAATTTCCGCGGTGTGGGTGCGACGCAAGGGGCACACGACGCCGGGGTGGGTGAGACCGATGACTTGGTTCGAGTTTGCGTCGAAATAACGCGCGCGTCGGGCGATGGGCCTTTAGTACTTGCCGGCTTCTCCTATGGTGCCTACATTCAGACGAGGGTTTACCAACGACTGCTGACCCAAGGAATACCTGTTCTGGCTGTGGCATTAGTTTCCCCCGGTGTCGGCGTAACTCAGAGTGGCCGGGTTTACGCCCCTGAACTTGTTCCAAAGGACTCACTCATCGTCCTTGGTCAATGTGACGAAAGAGTTTCCTTGAATGACATGTGCGATTGGGCAGAACATTGTGGAGCAAACGTCGTTGTACTTCCAAAAGCCGACCATTTCTATCGTGGAAAGCTGCCGTCCCTATCAACTGTTGTCATAGGCTACCTTGAACGTAATCTGTTGCAGCTTTAGTCAGCTAGCCCCCTCACCATCTACAAAAGATTCAAAATGAAAATCGAAACCGTAGGAATTATTGGCGCTGGGACTATGGGCAGTGGCATAGCTCAAGCATGCGCCACATGTGGCTTCAAAGTTGTAATGCTGGATGTGTCACAAAGTGCGGTCGAAAAAGGGTTGTCCACTATTTCGACCAGCCTGGACAGATTGATAAAGAAGGAAAGGCTGAGCCTGGAGCAAAAAGCAGCAGCAATTGAGGCGATAAAGGGAAGCACCGATTACGCAGACTTGGGCAGTGCCCAACTCGTCATCGAAGCGGCCTCCGAAAATGAGGCGATGAAGGTTAAAATTCTTCAGCAGCTCGATAAACAGCTGGGCGAAGAAGTCATCATTGCCACCAATACCAGTTCGATTTCGGTAACCAAACTTGGTGCGGCAACCGGTCGGGCAGAGCGTTTTATCGGAATGCACTTCTTTAATCCTGTGCCAATAATGACTTTGGTCGAAATCATATGCGGCCTACAGACCAGCAGCGAAACTCATGCTGCGGTCAAAGCGGTCGCTGAGCAGCTTGGAAAAACATCTATCACGGTGAAGAACTCCCCTGGCTTTGTTGTCAATCGAATTCTCGTCCCGATGATTAACGAGGCTTTCTTTGTCCTTGCAGAGGGCGTTGCGATCCCAGAAGATATTGACGCGGGGATGAAGCTGGGGACAAACCAACCAATTGGCCCGTTGGCATTGGCGGACATGATTGGTCTGGACGTATGCCTGGCCGTGATGAACGTCTACATGTCAGAGTTCAACGACAACAAGTATAGGCCGGCACCTTTGCTCAAAGAACTAGTGGCGGCCGGCTGGCTTGGTCGCAAAACAGGACGTGGCGTCTATCAGTATTAAGGTGCCCTTTCTTTGGGTCGTTCGCCAAAATTGTGCAGATTTCCGCAAAAACATTGACATCAATCTTCAATACTAAACCCTCAACTTTAGGCAGACTACAGGCATGAAAGTACTTATTGTTTTCGCTCACCCAGAGCCCAAGTCGTTCAGCGCAGCCCTCAAGGACATCGCTGTCAAGAAATTAGAGTCTCTCGGGCACGAGGTCAATGTTAGTGACCTATACAAAATGGCGTGGAGCCCGGCCCTAAGTGAGAAGGATTTCGGTGAAGACCGTGCAAATCCTGAGTACTTGGACCTTTCAGCCGAACAAGAGAATGCACACGCAAAAGGCAGCATCTGCGATGCCGTTCGCCTGGAGCAAGCCAAGCTCTCCGAGGCAGATCTCGTCCTGTTCCACTTCCCGGTGTGGTGGTTTTCCATGCCGGCCATACTCAAGGGATGGGTTGACCGGGTATTTAGCCGCGGGTATGCCTACTCCACCGGAAAGAAGTACGAAACAGGACACTTCAAGGGCAAGAAGGCAATGCTTTGCATCACCACTGGCACGGCGTCCACGTTGTATGAACCCAATGGAATTGACGGTGATCTGATGCACGTGTTGTGGCCAATCCACAATGGCATGCTCGGCTACACGGGATTCACGGTTTATCCGCCTTATGCCGCCTGGATGCCGGCACGTGTGAGTGAAGAGGACCGCGCTCAGTACCTTGAAGGCTATGGAAATCGCCTCCAGGATGTATTGAACGAAAACGTGGAGCCACTGTTCTTCCACCCTTGGAGCGACTACGATCAAACACAGCGTCTAAAGCCTGAAGTCAAAGCCAAGTCTGGCGTTCAGTGGAATCCGGCAGTCGGGCAATCCTTTGAGGAAGCGGCCCAAGAATCTTCGATGAAGGTTTGACAAAGGTCTCAATGACGATGAGCAACAATATGGCACAACCCAAACTGTTCAATGATGCACACCATGTTTGCATCATTGTTCGAGACATTGAAAAGGCGACGAAGTATTACGAATCATTGGGGATTGGCCCTTGGAAGGACTTCCCATCCTTGGAGCCCTATCTTGGCCATCTCGATGAAGATGGAAAGAGTGCATACATGAGCCTACATTATCGATTCGCAAACTTGAACAATATTCAGCTGCAGTTGTGCCAGCCCAAGGAAGGCAAGTCTCCGCAATGGAAGTTCCTGTTGGAAAAGGGGGAGGGTGTGTATCACATAGGTTTCAGCGTTGAAGATTTGGATGCCTCAGAGAAAGTTGCCCAAGAAATTGGCTTGGAGGTTCGGGCTCATGGCCGAAGAGCTGATGGAGCAGGTTTTACCTACTTTGAAACTGAAAATGAGGGGGCTGGTGTAACTCTTGAGATACGAGCCGCCGGACTGTCTTAAGCACTATTTGCTTTTAGTTGCGTGAAAGTTTGGCAAACGTTGCGCATCATTGTCTTGTTGTTGAGGCGAGATTAGAGCAGACTGTTCAGATGAACGTGCATGTCATCTGCGCGCAATTGCCGAACAAAGCCGTACTGGCAGAACTGCGACTCCTGAAGATGCCATTCTCCTATCTGTTTGAATTCATCGGATAGCTGCACAATTAACTGATACCGATCCCGCATAGCTTCAATCGCTAGGGCCGGGACCATCGCCAACAGCGCTGCTAACATTGGAGCAGCCTTCATGCTGAGCGCAGACACGCAACCATGCGCCGGGTATAACACGGCTGTATCGTAGCGATACCGAAATGGAGCCACTTGTGCAGACTAGCCGAGTTGGACATTCGTTTGACGCTTGCCTACTTTGCACGGGATACGTAGGGGGCGAACCACCCCAGACCGGCAGATGTTCCACCGGCTTCCTTGTTTGCCGGTCGGTATTCGCAACCGATCCAACCCGCATAGCCCAGCTCGTCGAGCAAGGCGAACAAATAGTCATGATTGATTTCGCCCAGATCGGGCTCGTTGCGTTGTGGAACACCAGCGATCTGCAAGTGCCCCACTCTTCCAGTGGGCAGGTAATGGCGTAATTTCATTGCCAGGTCTCCCTCGACTATCTGGCAATGGTACAGATCCATCTGCACCTTGAGATTGGACGCGCCCACTTCCTGCACTATGGAATGCGCCACGTCCTGGCGGTTCAGATAGAAGCCCGGTATGTCGCGAGAATTGATGGGTTCGATCAACACGTCGCGCCCGACGTTGGATGCGGCGCTTGCAGCCCAAGACAGGTTTGCAAGGTAGGTCGCCCGCAATGACGCAAAGTCCGCGTTTGCCTGTACCAGGCCCGCCATCACGTGAATGCGCGGGCAGTCCAATACTTTGGCATAGTCCAGCGCACGCTGGAAGCCTTCGCGGAACTCTGCCTCGCGGCCAGGCAGGCATGCAATACCGCGTTCGCCGGCATTCCAGTCACCTGGAGGCGCATTGAACAGCACCTGCTGCAGGCCGTTGTCTTGCAGGCGCCGCGCAATGTCCTTGGCTGCAAAGTCGTAGGGAAAAAGGTATTCAACGGCGGTAAAACCGTCCTGGGCCGCTGCAACAAAGCGGTCCAAAAAGTCGTACTCGTTGTAGAGAATGGAGAGGTTCGCGGCAAAACGAGGCATGGTCGATTCCTGAATAGGTGAGGTATTAATAAATCAATGTCGAAGCGTTGAGGACGCAGCTGGTACACTGCTTACCAGTGGGCACCAAAGTGTGTTCGCAGTTCTTCCAATTGTCCATCCGACAGCGCCTGCGGACGTGCAAGCAGATACAAGCGGGCGGTTTCTTCCAGCTCTTCCAGTACCGCACTGGCATTGGCGGGGCTGGTGTGCCAGACGTTGGGGCCCAGGCGGTCCAGCATGACGGCCCGAATGGGTGTGCCCTTGTTGCGCATGGCGCTGATGCGTGCGGCAACCAAGGTGCCAACGGCCGGATCACCGGGGCGGTGGTAGGGAATCAACGGCACGTGGCCGACCTTCATCACGTAATAGGGCGTGATGGGCGGCAGGATATCGTCCTGCGACCACACCCATGACAGCGTCAACGCAACCAGATGGGTGGAGTGGGTGTGGATCACACAGCGTGCATCAGGGTCGCTGCCATAGATCTTGCGGTGCAAGGCCAGCGTTTTCGAAGCCCTGTCTCCAGAGACCTGGTCACCGTCGGCGTTCACAAACGCCAGCTTGGCCGGATCCAGATTGCCCAGGCAGGCATCCGTAGGTGTGATGAGGTAGCCGTCGTCGGTACGCACACTGATGTTGCCGGCTGTGGCATGCACATAACCGCGTGCAAACAGCGATGCACCGATCCGGCAGATTTCTTCGCGCAAGGCGCTGGTCATGATGGTGTCTGCAACAGGGCAAAGGCATTGGTGAAGAAGTCGACCGTGCCAAAGTTGCCAGACTTCAACGCCAGGTGCAAGGTCTTTTGTGGCCATTGCGCAGACTGCACGGCGGTCCATGGTACCCCGGGATCGATTTGCGGCCCAATCGCCATACGTTGCACACCCAGAGCCTGCACCACGGCTCCGGAAGTCTCACCGCCGGCCACCACGAGCTGATGTACGCCCAGGTCTATCAGACCCACCGCGATGCGTGACAGCGCTTGCTCCACCATTTCGCCCGCGCGGGCCACACCCAACTTGGCCTGCACTTCCTGCACTGCGTTGGACTCAGCGGTGGCGTAAATCAGCACCGGCCCTTGCGGCAGCAGCGGCTTGGCCCACGCCAGGGCCTTGGCGACTACATCTTCTCCGGCGGCAATCGCCAGCGGA
This sequence comes from Rhodoferax sp. GW822-FHT02A01, assembly GCF_038784515.1. Lineage (NCBI taxonomy): Bacteria > Pseudomonadati > Pseudomonadota > Betaproteobacteria > Burkholderiales > Comamonadaceae > Rhodoferax > Rhodoferax sp. GW822-FHT02A01. The sequence continues at coordinate 974,164 of NZ_CP152376.1, read as the reverse complement.
TCCACGGCAAATGCCGGCCCACCTTGCTGCCGGAAATGGAGCACCTGGCCATTGGTCGCTTGCGAGCAACTGCCAGACACCACGGCACGCAACCCGGTTGCTGCAGGCAAGGTATCTGCACTGACGCCTGTGCGGCTGGCTGCGTTGTTCCAATTTTGGGGCAGGCCAATCGCAATCCCGGAACCTGCAGTGACCAGGGGCATGCCGGCCAACGCCTTGCCAATGTCCATCAGGTCGGCATTGCTGATGGCATCGACCACGGCCACGCCCACGCCCTGGGCTTGCAGTGCTGCAAATCGCGCGGCAATGGCAGTGGGGCCCTGACTGACAATTCCATAGGGCACCAGGTCCACCTTGCGATGGGTCTGGGATTGCATCACCCGCACCAGATTCGCATCGGTCATGGGCGTGAGCGGGTGTTGGCGCATGCCGCTGTCGCTCAGCAGCAGGTCGCCCACAAAAAGATGGCCTTTGAACACGGTGCGCTGGTTCTCGGGGAAAGCGGGGCACACGATGGTGAAACCCTGGCCTGGGCCGTGCAGGGCGTCCAGCAAGGCCTCAGTGACCGGCCCGATATTGCCCAGGGGCGTGGAGTCGAAGGTGGAGCAGTACTTGAAATAGATTTGCTGCACGCCTTGCGATTGCAACCAACGCAATGCGTTCAAGGACTGCTCTACTGCCTCTGCCGCAGGAATGGTGCGGGACTTCAGTGCGACCACAATCACGTCGGCGTCTATGGGTTCTGCAGCATCGGCTGGCACCCCAATGGTTTGCACTGTGCGCATGCCACTGCGTACCAAGTTGTTGGCGAGGTCGGTTGCGCCGGTGAAGTCATCGGCAATGCAACCCAGGACGGGACGTTTGTTCATAGGGACGGTCTCACGGTATCTAGGTAGTCTTGCAACAGGGCATCGGCCGAGCTGTCGGCGCGCAGACTGAGGTCATGGGCTCGCTGGGCATGGAAGCGACTGGGCCAGCCACCCACAATGGAAGTGATGCGGGCGTCCGGTGTCCAGTCCAGCAATCGGGCAACTTCGGCACCGGCAGCACGCTTCAGCGCTTCGGCTATTTCGCCCACGGTGGTGCTGAGGGCTGGCAGGTTGACCGCAGTGCGCGGGCCCCACTGCTGCGCCGTTGACTCTATGGCGCACAACAATCCGGCAATCGTGTTGGTTGGCGTGGCCAGCGCCACGCAGGTTTCGGGAGGCACCGGAACCGTGGCGCGCAGGCCGGCCAGTGGTTCACGCACCATACTGCTGAGAAAGCCGGAAGCCGCGCCGTTGGGCTTTCCGGGGCGTACGGCCACAGTCATCAAACGCACATTGCGACCATCCACCAGACCGCGCCGGGTGAAGTCCGCGACCAGTTGCTCGCCCGTGAATTTCTGGATGCCGTAGCTACTCTGTGGAGCGGGCAAGGTGTTGTCCTCGATGGTGTGCGGCAAGGGCAGGCCTGGCATGGCGCCAAATACAGCCACCGAACTGGCGTACACCAACACCGGACATCTTTCGCCATGCCGCGCGGCCTGCAACAAGGCCAATGTGGCATCCAGGTTGCTGTGCAGCCCCAGATCCAGATCGGCCTCGCAGTCGCCACTGACTGCAGCCGCCAGGTGGACAATCAGGTCGGCATCACGTACCAGACTGGGTGTGCGTGCCAGCACGGAATTGAGATCACCAGCGACACTGCGCACGCGGGCATCGTCCATCAACGGCCCCGCTGGCGCGACCAGATCGGTCAGCACCAACGATGATATTGCCTGCTCTTCAGCACCCGCAAGCCTGAGCGTGCCCCGCTCCAGCAAGGCCCGCGCGAGTCGTTGACCCAGAAATCCGGCACCGCCGGTGATCAGTACCTGCATGGTGACTATGCCTGTCTATCCGGCAGGGTAATGCCGGGAAATATCTTGATGACGGCTGAGTCGTCCTCACGGCCATGGCCTGCACTCGATGCCTGCATGAACATCTGGTGCGCCGTGGCAGAGAGCGGCAAGGGGAACTTGCTGGAACGTGCCGTGTCCAGCACCAGGCCCAGATCCTTCACAAAGATGTCTACCGCCGACAGCGGCGTGTAGTCACCGGCCAGCACATGGGCCATGCGGTTCTCAAACATCCAGCTGTTGCCGGCGCTGTTGGTAATGACCTCATAGATGGCTTTTGCGTCCACCCCTTCACGAATGCCCAGCGCCATTGCTTCGGCTGCAGCGGCAATATGGACACCGGCCAGCAGCTGGTTGATGATCTTGACCTTGCTGCCGGCACCGGCCTTGTCACCTAGTCGATACACCTTGGCGGCCATGGCATCGAGCGCAGCGCCGACCTTGGCATAGGCTTCCGGGGTACCTGCGGTCATCATGGTCATCTGGCCCGAGGCAGCCTTGGCCGCACCGCCGGAGATGGGTGCATCGAGGTACAGAATGCCTTGTTCTGCAAGGCGCGATTCCAGTGCAATGGACCAGTTCGGGTCCACAGTGGAACACATCACAAACACACTGCCATGCCGTAGCGCGGCAGCTGCGCCACCGTCGCCAAACAGCACCGCCTCGGTTTGCGCGGCGTTCACCACCACACTGACCACGACTTCGCATTGCGCCGCCACTTCTGCAGGGCTGGCACAGGCCACACCGCCCTCCGCTGCAAAGGCCTGTGCAACCTCGGGCCGCACGTCGCAGACATGCACTTGGTAGCCTGCGCGGCGCAGCGAGGTGGCCATTCCCTTGCCCATGGCGCCCAGGCCGATGATTCCAATTGTTTGATTCATGGTTTTTCTTGCGTCGTAGTGATCAATGAAAAGCTCAGCGATTGACCAGCTTGGCCGGGGTGCGCCAAACCAGGATGGCACCCAATACCAGCATGCCGGCCAGCACGTACATGCCGATCTGGGTGCTGTGGGTCAGATCCTTCAGGAATCCAATCATGTAAGGGCTGGCGAAGCCGGCCAGGTTGCCGACCGAATTGATGACGGCAATGCCTGCCGCCGCACCAGTGCCGGTCAGGAAGGCAGTGGGCAAGGACCAGAACAGCGGGGCGCAAGTGAGAACACCTGCAGCGGCCATGGACAGGAAGACGATGGAGACGACCACGTTGTCGGCAAAGGACGCGGCAACGGTAAAGCCCACGGCCCCCACCAAGGCGGGAACGATCAGATGCCAGCGGCGTTCACGACGGGCGTCTGCGCTGCGGCCGCAGATGTTCATCGCGATGATGGCGCAGATGAACGGGATGGCGCTCAGCAGTCCAATGTTCAGATTGCCCTTGATGCCGGTGGCCTTGACCAGGGTGGGCATCCAGAAGGTCAAACCGTACTGCCCCATCACGAAGGTAAAGTAGATCAGGCACATCATCCAGATGCGGCCGTCCTTGAACACGGCGCCCACCGAGTGAGGACCCTTCACGCCATGCTGGCGATCCTTGTCCACTTCGCTTTGCAGGTACTTCTTTTCGTCCGCCGTGAGCCACTTGGCCTTTTCAATACTGTTGTCCAGGAAGAAGATGACGGCCACACCCACCAGCAACGCAGGTAGGGCTTCAATGATGAACATCCATTGCCAGCCATGCATGCTGCCGGTGCTTTGAAATGCATCCATGATCCAGCCCGACAGCGGGTTGCCAAAGATGCCGGCAACAGGAATGGCCGACATGAAGACCGCGACGATCTTGGCCCGGCGATGCGCAGGAAACCAGTATGTCATGTACAGAATCACGCCGGGATAGAAGCCGGCCTCGGCTAGGCCCAGGAGGAATCGCATGATGTAGAACTCCGTCGGCGTAGTGACATACACAAACGCCGCGGAGATCAGGCCCCAGGTGATCATGATCCGCGCGATCCAGATGCGTGCGCCAATCTTGTTCATCAGCAAGTTGCTGGGCAGTTCAAACAAAAAGTAACCCGCAAAGAAAATGCCGGCGCCCAGACCGAACACAGTTTCGCTGAACCCGAGGTCTTGTCCCATTTGCAGTTTGGCAAAGCCCACGTTGACCCGGTCCAGGTAGGCAACCACATAGCAGAGCATGAGGAAAGGGACGATGCGCCAGAAGACCTTGCGATAGACGCTGCTTTCTGGATCCTCGACGGATAGCGATAAGGGGGGAGCGACGGACGTACTCATGAAACAGTTCTCCTGGTTAATCAAGGTGCTGGATCGCACCAAGTTGTTTGTTATCTAGATAACATCTTGTACGACAACTTTAATCAGGGGGCAAATCCTTCGCATTGGTATTTACCCTAGCTACTTCCGACTCGCTTTTTTGGTGGGTGTCTGTGGCGCGCCCAATTCGGAGCGCAACCGGTCCGCCAGACGCACGCCTTGCTGCGCCCAGAACTTGGGGTCGGCGCGCGCGATGCGCTCAGCCGCATTGACCATATGCATGGCACCCGCCATGCGCGCGGCGGTTGTATCGCCTGCTTCAATGCACTTCACGATTTGCGCATGCTCGTCACGCACCTGTTGTGCGAAGTCCGACCGTGTGGACTCGTTGGCGCGCGTGACCCGTGTGGCGTCACGCAAGAACTGGTTCAGGTAAGCCAGGGTCGCCAGCAAAAACGGGTTGTTGGCGGCGGTTGCGATGGCCGTGTGAAAGGCCACGTCCTCCGCCACGCCGTCACCGCCCGCTGCTACGGCGCGTTCAAGAGCGGCAATCTTTTCTTTGATACTCTTGATGTCAGCGGGCGTTCTTCTTGCAGCGGCCAAGGCAGCGGACTCTGCCTCCAATGCCCTGCGCATTTCAACCATCTGAATCACCGCATTCACCGAGCCGTCCGAGGTCAAGACCAGTTGATCTGCCGACGATTGGGAGCTGTTCTTTACGAAGGCGCCCGACCCTTGGCGCGATTCAATAAGTCCCATGGTCTTCAGTCGCGACAGGGCCTCACGGACCACGGTCCTGCTGACGCCAAATCTTTGAACCAAGGCGCTCTCGGTTGGCAGTCTTTCCCCAGACGGCAATTGACCGTCTCGTATGCTCACGACAAGCGCCTCGGCGAGCTGCTCGGACAGCCTCGTTCCGACACGTAACTCGGGGAGTTTGTCCAAAAAGGTTGGGGGATTCATGTTCAAATTTAGTGCTTCAAGAATGGTCATCTTGATGTAGTACAACAGTTTAACTTAAGCCATCGATCGCAACCTTTCAACCAGAAATATGGCTCTAATGGGTGTTCCCAGTTGAATCGCCCCGGATTTCCTAAACAGAGCTAAGCCTCAGGAAATATTGCTTCTCGAACTCTACAGGAGACAGGTCATTTGCATGGCTGTGCCTGCGCTTGGGGTTGTAAAACAATTCGATGTAATCAAAGACGTCTTGGCGGGCCTCCTCTCTGGTTGTGTAGGTCTTGCGCTTGATGCGCTCACGCTTGAGCAGTTGGAAGAAGCTCTCTGCCACCGCGTTGTAATGGCAGTTGCCCCGCCGGCTCATGCTGCCCAGCAGGTTGTGTGCTTTAAGGAAGTCTTGCCAGTCGTAGCTGCTGAACTGGCTGCCCTGGTCTGAAAGCACCATGACCTGCGCTTTGGGCTTGCGCCGCCAAACTACCATCAACAGCGCGTTGAGCGCCAGCTCGCTGGTGATGCGCTCGTTCATGGACCAGCAGTCTATCTAGCGCGAGAACAGGTCCATGACCACTGCCAGGAACAACCAACCCTCGTGGGTACGCAGGTAGGTGATGTCGGTGACTGTAGAGGCATTCTTGGCCAGTTGGTCCGATTGGCGCGCGTTCTCAGCGGTTTGCTTTGCCGTGGCGCTTAGCTCTTCCATGGATGCTGCTGTTTCTTGCAGTGCGCTGGCGTTTGGCAACTCTAGTTCGATCACAGCAAGCGTGGAGGACTCCTTGGAAGGTGGGTAGAACCTCCTGCGCGATCGATAAAGATTCAAGCGGTGTGTCCACCATCTTCGCTGAATCTGTTCTTCTGCATATCCGTCAATCTTCATAGTGGCGGAATTCCTGGTTCTTAGATTGGTACGGCCAGTAGGGAAGCGCTCAGATCGTCAACTACGGCGTTATTGGCAAATCATAAGCCTAGGGTTTTCACGAATAAATTCAATGCAGTTGTGATCTATCATGCGCAAACGGCTATTTATGCACAAAGTATATCTTGTGCGTAACAATCTAAGAATGCCGCCACCTTACATACCAAGCGCAGACAACTCGAATTCAGTCATGTTGAAAATTTTTGCAAAAGGAGACAACTAAGATGAAATATAAATATCGCAAGGGTCGCGTCGGACTCAGCGTGATCACTACCGCAGTGGTCACAGTGCTGGCAGGCGCATCGGCCTCTGCCATGGAATTCGATACGGGCAATCCGGACATCACTGCGCGTTGGGACAACACGTTCAAGTACAGCACCATGTACCGTCTGAACAATCCGGACGCGGCGCAGGTTGCCACCTATGCAGCCGCAGGGGGCGCGGCAGATGATGGCGAGAACAGTTTTCGCCAGGGCATCGCGTCGAGTCGGATGGACTGGCTCACTGAATTGGATCTGGGCTTTGGCGCCGATGCGGGCCTGCGTGTCAGTGCCGCTGCCTGGTACGACCCGGTCTATCAACGCGGCAACGCCAACACCTCTGCGGCCACTTCCAACAATCCGCTGGGCACGCCGGCCAATCAGTTTGCCCCAGGCACCGTGGACGCCCTGGGCCAGGGCTCACGCTTGATGGATGCCTTTGTGTACAAGAAGGGGCTGCTCGGCGACATGCCCGCTTCCGTTCGCTTTGGCAACCACACCGTGATCTATGGTGAAACACTCATGTCAGGCTCCAATGGCATTGCCGCCGCACAAGGTCCGGTGGATATCGTCAAGGCGGCCACCGTGCCAGGAGCACAGGTCAAGGAGTTTCTGCTGCCTACGCCCCAGGTGTCGGGCTCCCTGCAGGTGAATGACAAGCTCACCTTGGGCGCCTATTACCAATTGGGCTGGCAGAAATCTCCCTTCTTCGCGCCCGGCAGCTTTCTCTCGCCCAACGACTTTCTGGGGCCTTCGCACTCCTTCCTGCCGGGCATCACCACGCGCACCCCCGATCAGACCGCCAGTGACAGCGGCCAATGGGGTGCGCAGGCACGCATCAAGGGAGGCGATGTGGAGTACGGGGTGTACGCCGCCAACTACCACGACAAGACACCTTCTGCGGTGTATCTGAACGTGGGGGTCAATCCCGTGTTGACAGGACTGGGGCTCACGCCGCCGGCAAGCATTGCACCGACGACATTCACCCAGGTGTATGGCCAAAACATCGGTGTGGTGGGCGCCAGCGCCAGCACCGTATGGGGCAGCGACAACGTGTCGATGGAGGTTTCGCAACGCAGCAACATGCCGCTGACCGGCGGCAGTGGTTACGTCGTTGCAACAACGACCCTGCTGGGTGGCCCCGCGTACGACAACAATAACAATCCCGGGTACGCGGTCGGCACTACGCAGCACATGACGCTGGTGGACATCCACGTGATTCAGCCCAACTTCCTGATGCGCGATGGCGGCTCCATTGCAACACAGATCGATTACCACCGCGTGGCCAGTGTCGAAAAGAACCAGGGCGTGCTGAATGCATCGATTGCCCAAGACCATAGTACCGAGGACGCGGCAACCATCACCTCGGCATTCTCCGCTGATTGGTTCCAGGCTGCGGATGGATTGGATTTGTCGATCCCCTTGGTGGTGTCCTACAGCGTCGGGCGTTCGCGGGTCTTTGCGGCCTGGGTAGATCACGGCGGCACGGTCTCCACGGGGGTGAACTTTACCTACAACAACGTCTGGAAAGGTGGCTTGCTGTTCAACCACTACTACGGTCCGCACGGTGTCGGCCTGTTCGACCAGACCTTGTGGGACCGCGACTACCTCTCTTTCAATATTTCCCGTTCTTTCTAAGCGAGACATTTCATGAACTTCAAGACTTCCGTTTGCACCGCTGCCGTTGCCATGGCACTGGCAGGACATGCATGGGCCGCCGTCAGCGCCGATGAAGCCGCCAAGCTCAAGACCACACTCACTCCCATGGGGGCCGAGCGTGCGGGCAACAAGGACGGCAGCATTCCTCCATGGGAGGGCGGCTTCACCAAAGTGCCCGCGTCCTACAAGTCCGGTGATATCCGCCCGGACTTCTTTGCCGGGGAAAAGCCGGTGCTGTCGATCAATGCCAAGAACATGGACCAGTACGCCGACAAACTCACCGAAGGCGTCAAGGGCTTGATGAAGAAGTACCCCAGCTACCGCATTGACGTCTATCCCACCCACCGCAGCGCTGCGGCACCTCAGTGGGTGTATGACAACACCTTCAAGAACGCGACCAAGGCCAAGTTGACTGGCGATGGCTTTTCCTTAGAAGGCGCTTACGGTGGTGTTCCGTTCCCCATCCCCAAAGATGGAAAAGAAGCTCTTTGGAACCACAAAATGGCGTGGAACCAAGGTGAGTCCTCTTCGCGTGGTTCACGCTGTTTTGTTGTGACAGCAGAAGGTAAAGTTGTATTAGCCAGCGACGGGGTACAGGAAGACCAGAAGCCTTACTACTACAAAGACGGTAACGCCGAGTCCTATAAAGGGTATTTCAACTTAGTGCGTTATGTACAAACCGCGCCATCGTCAAAGGCTGGCGAGTCCATTCTTGCGCATGAGGCGTCAGACGGTCAACCACGCGGCATCTGGCAATACCTGGTAGGTCAGCGCCGCGTGCGCCGTGCTCCGGCCGTTGCGTATGACACGCCGGACTCGGTCACCTCCGGAATGGGATTTTTTGACGAGGCATTCATGTTGTTTGGCCCATGGGACCACCACGAGTACAAGATCGTGGGCAAGAAGGAAGTCTATGTGCCGTACAACAACAACCGGGCCGATGCTGCCAGCCCGGACGAACTGGTCAAACCGCAGTTTCTGAATCCGGACCTGGTGCGCTGGGAGTTGCATCGGGTCTGGGAGATCGAGGCCAATCTGGCTTCCGGCAAGCGCCACGTGGTGCCAAAGCGCAAGTACTATCTTGACGAGGATAGCTGGCAGATCCTTTTGACGGACGGCTGGGATGCCCAGGGACAGTTATGGCGTACAGGATACACCCTGACACTGCTGGCACCAGATGTGCCGGCACTTGTCGGCAATGTCTCCTGGGGCCTGTACAGCTTGCAAGGCGGTGGCTACTTCATCAACTCGGCGACCAATGGTCTGAACAAACAGTTCACGGTTTATCCCCGCCGTCCCGACAGTTTCTTCTCGCCCGATGAGCTGGCCAACCTGGGCGCCCGATAAGCGCCTGGCCTCTTCCCTGGAGCCGCGCACTCAGTGGGCTCCAGGTCTCGTCATTCGTCTACTCAGTAGTTCATGAACTCTTCCATTCGATTGCATTTATTCGCCCTGGCCGTGGGCGTGCTGGCCACATTGGCAGGTGGCACAAAGGCGCTGGCGCAGTCCGTTGGGGCTCCCGCCGCGCTGGATCGTCCGGCCCTGTTGTCGCCCAAGGCCGCAGGCCGGGCCATGCTGACATTGGCCCGTGCCGGCACGCGTCTGGTCGCCGCCGGTGAGCGCGGCATTGTGCTGTACTCGGACGATGGCGGAGCGCAGTGGAAACAGGTCGCGACACCCACCAGTGTCACGCTGGTGGCACTGCGTTTTGCCGACGACAAGCATGGCTGGGCCATTGGCCATATGGGTGTGATTTTGCATACCGAGGATGGCGGACAGACCTGGGTCAAACAACTCGACGGCCTGCATGCCGCCGCGCTGGTGGCCGAGGCGGCTAGGCGCAGCGGTGACGAGCGCGCCATTGCGCGTGCCGAGCGTCTGCTGGCCGACGGGGCCGACAAACCGTTCTTTGATTTGCACGTCGAAAACGCGACCACGGCCATCGTGGTGGGAGCCTTCAACCTGGCGTTTCGCACCGGGGATGGCGGCACCACCTGGTTGCCGTGGCAGGAGCACCTGGAGAACCCCAAGGCCTTGCATCTGCATGCCATACGCAAGGTGGGCAAGGCCTTGCTGATCGTGGGCGAGCAAGGGTTGATGCTGCGCTCCCTGGATGGTGGCGAGCACTTCCAGGCGTTGCCGTCACCGTATGTGGGCTCCTGGTTCGGTCTGCTGGAGACGCGTGGCGAGCAGCTCATTGCCTACGGCTTGCGTGGCAATGCCTATGTCTCGGCCGATGCCGGCAGTCACTGGGAGAAGCTGCAAACCGGAACCGTGGCCTCGATTTCTGCGGCCACGCAATTGGGCGATGGCCGGGTGGTATTGGCAAGCCAGGCGGGTGAACTGCTGGTGGCGGCGCAGCCAGACCGTGCGGGTGCCATCCCCACATTCACGCCGATGGCCGGCAAGGCCGGTTTGCCGTTGACCGACGTGGTGCAGGACGCGCACGGCGGCTTGGCGCTGGCCAGTTTGCGCGGCGTGCTCACCACGCCGGTGGCCGCAGCCCCACAGCCTTAATTCATTGAAAACCTTTTTGTTCAGGAGCAGCCGTTGAGCGCCCACACCCCCATGCCCCACCAGCCGGTTGTTCAATCGCTGGAAGACTTCGACGTGCAGTCGGGTAACACCGTTGAGCGTGCCTTGTTCAACCATCGCCGTATCGTGCTGCTAATTTGCCTGGTCTGCACCCTGGTCTTCGGTGCCTTTGCCACGCGCATCCGCCTGAATGCCAGCTTCGAGAAGATGATCCCCACGGGGCATCCCTACATTGCTAACTTTCTGGAGAACCGCCGCGATCTGGGGGCGCTGGGCAACTCCATGCGCATCGCCGTCGAGACCACCGAAGGCAGTATCTTCGACCGCAGTTACCTGGAAGTGCTGCAGCACATGAACGATGAGATCTATCTCATCCCGGGAGTGGATAGGCCCTTCATGAAGTCCTTGTGGACGACTGCCACGCGCTGGGCCGCGGTTACGGAAGAGGGGTTGGAAGGCGGCACCGTGATGCCGGATGGCTACGACGGGTCGCCCGCCGCGCTGGAGCAAGTGCGTCAGAACGTGGAGCGCTCGGGCGAGATCGGTCAGCTGGTGGCCAATGACTACAAGTCCAGCGTCATCTTTGTTCCCCTGCTGGACAAGGACCCGCAAACCGGTGCCGACATCGACTACCGGCAGCTGTCGCAGCGCATTGAGCAAATTCGGGAAAGGTACCAGCACGGAACGATCCAAGTCCATGTCACCGGTTTTGCCAAGGTGGTGGGCGACTTGATGGATGGCCTGGTGCAGGTGCTGGGCTTCTTTGCCGTGGCCACGGTGATCGCCGGCATCATGCTGTTCTGGTACACCCGCTGCGTGCGCAGCACCGCTCTGGTGGTGCTGTGTTCGCTGATCGCCGTGCTCTGGCAGTTCGGTCTGGTGGCGCTGGCAGGCTATCAACTCGATCCCTATTCGGTACTGGTGCCTTTCCTGGTATTTGCCATTGGCATGAGCCATGGCGCGCAGAAGATGAACGGCATCATGCAGGACGTGGGGCGGGGCACCCACCGCGTGGTGGCTGCGCGCTACACCTTTCGCCGCCTGTTCCTGGCAGGCATGACCGCGCTCCTGTGTGATGCGGTGGGCTTTGGCGTGCTGATGATCATCAAGATTGGCGTCATTCAGGACTTGGCCGTGATTGCGTCGATTGGTGTGGCGGTGCTGATTTTTACCAACCTGATCCTGTTGCCGGTGCTGCTGTCGTACACCGGTGTGAGCGCCAGCGCTGCGGCGCGCACATTGCAGGCAGAGCAGCTCGATGCGTCGGGCGCCAAGCACTGGATGTGGGAGATGCTGGACCGCTTTACCGCACGCCAGTGGGCCAGTGGCGCGGTCGTGGTGTCTGCGCTGCTGGCACTGCTGGGCTACGCGGTGAGTCAGCATCTGCAGGTAGGAGATCTGGACCCCGGCGCGCCGGAGCTGCGTGCCGATTCGCGCTACAACCGGGACAACGCGTTCATGGTGAAGAGCTATGCCGCCAGTTCGGACATCCTGGTGGTCATGGTCAAGACACCGGAAGACCAGTGCACCCATTACGCGGTGCTGTCCAAGGTGGACGAACTCGCCTGGAAGCTAGAGCAGTTGCCAGGGGTCGAGTCCACCAACTCCATGGCGGCGCTGTCGCGCATTGCCACGGCGGGTTACAACGAAGGTCACTTCAAGTGGCTCGATCTGGTGCCCAACGACGACGTGCTCGCCGGCGTGCAGAACCGCGCGCCGCGTGAGCTGTTCAATCAGAGCTGCAATTTGCTGACCTTGTATGTGTATTTGAAAGACCACAAGGCCGAGACGCTCACGCGGGTGGTCGACGCCGTGGAGGCCTATGCCCAGGCCAACAACAGCCCGGCAGGCACCTTTCTATTGGCTGCAGGCAGCGCCGGCATCGAAGCGGCGACCAATATCGTGGTCAAGAAGGCATCGCACGAAATGATGTTGTGGGTGTATGCGGCAGTGATTCTTCTGTGCTGGATCACGTTCCGTTCCTGGCGTGCGGTGGTAGTGGCGGTCTTGCCGCTGGTGCTGACCTCCATCCTGTGCGAGGCACTGATGGTGGCGTTCGGCATGGGCGTGAAGGTGGCCACGCTGCCGGTTATCGCGCTGGGCGTGGGCATCGGCGTGGACTACGCCCTGTACGTGCTGTCGGTGATGTTGTCGCGCCTTCGGGCTGGCACCTCTTTGTCGGAGTCGTATTACCAGGCGCTGCTGTTCACCGGCAAGGTGGTGATGCTGACCGGTGTGACGCTGTCCGTGGCGGTTGCGACCTGGGTGTTTTCTCCCATCAAGTTCCAGGCCGATATGGGCATCCTGCTGGCCTTCATGTTTTTGTGGAACATGATCGGTGCACTGGTGCTGCTGCCTGCCTTGGCGCACTTTTTGTTGGTGCCGAAAGTAGCGGTTACTCAAACCTCCGCAGTCTAAATTCAAGTGGAGCTCAAAATCAAGAATAGTACGTGGGGTACTGAACGGGGGGCAATGTGGTCACTGAACTTGAACACCGGGCCCAAATTGTTCCTGGCGTTTGGGGTTATGCTATTTCTGTTTGGTAGCGCCACAGTATTCACGTATTGGCAACTGCTGACACTGGAACGCGACATGCAGACGACCATGCGGTCCAGCAGTGAAATCAGGCAGGCCGTCGACGGCATGCACGACGCGGTGCAAAGCATCTTTAACAGCACACTGCTGGTGTCCACGGCACAAACCAAGGACGATGCGAACTTTTCTGCGGGTGAAGTACGCCGAGCCCAAGCGCTTTATATCGACGCCAAAAAGAAGCTGTTGGACGCAACTCGAGGCGGTCAGGCGATTGAAGGATTGTCCAAGGCGTTGGACGCGGTGGCTGCAGCGGAAATAGCCAATACCTTCGCAACCGCAGCACTAGCGCGTAGCGAGGATGCTACAGCTCAATTGGGGGAAACAGACACGATGACACTGGATGCCGATCAGATTTCGGAGGTCACTAGCAGTTTTAGGAGCCAGATGGACTTCTGGGCCAAGTCGATGAATGGCATTGTGGTTGTGCTGTCAACGTTCAGTGCCCATCGACAAATGCAGGACCAACAATCGGCGTCTATGGCCCGTCAAGTATTGGTGGCTGCTGCACTGATATCACTGCTGGTTGGAACGGTTGCGGCTTGGCTGATTTCTAGCAGCGTTTCGCGGCCACTGGTGCAAGCAGTGCAGGTGGCCGAACGCGTGGCCACGGGTGATTTGTCAGGCAGGATTACGACACAGTTTAAAGGGGAAACCGGAGCGTTGCTGCAGTCCTTGTCACTTATGCAGGACAGTCTGCACCATGTGGTGACCGATGTGCGCGACAGCGCAAACGCGATACAGTTGGCATCCGCCGAAGTGGCCAACGGCAATCTGGATCTTTCGCAGCGGACCGAGTTCGCATCTGGGCAATTACAGCAAACTTCCGGCGCGCTGCAGCAGCTTGAATCGCTGGTGCACGATTCCAACGTGTCAGCGCAGCGGGTGAACCACCTGGCCAGCGCTGCTGCCGATGCGGCTGATCAAGGTGGGCGAGTCGTGCAGCAAGTGGTGACCAGCATGGAGTCCATCGCTGTACAGTCGCGTCAGATCGCAGAGATTACTGGGGTAATTGATGGGATTGCCTTCCAGACCAATATTCTTGCTCTGAACGCGGCGGTCGAGGCCGCGCGCGCAGGTGAGCAGGGTCGAGGTTTTGCCGTCGTGGCTTCCGAGGTCCGCAGTCTGGCGCAGCGCTCGGCCGAGGCGGCCCACAATATCAAGACTTTGATTGACAGTTCACGGGGAGCCATTGATACAGGCGTGGAGCTGGTTCAAAAAGCTGGTAGAACCATTGCGGATGTGGTGCTTTCGGTGCGCGAGGTCAATCACACCATGGAGGTCATTGCCCAATCCTCGACGGCACATCGTCAGGGGATTCTCGCGGTCAATACTGCCATGGATGATCTGGATCAAATGACGCAACAAAACGCAGCCCTAGTGGAGCAGAGTGCTGCTGCAGCCGATTTGCTCACCGTACAGGCTCAACGACTGGCACAGTTGGTGGCCTCGTTTCAGCTAAGCGTTGACGGGTCGCCGGGAACGTACCTGCGCTTGTGATAGACCCAAGTGCAAGGGTCAAAGTGAGGCGCAAAGATCGGGTAGTGCTGAGAACAGATCCGCCTCCAGCCCGTAGTCCGCCACCGAGAAGATCGGAGCCTCGCCATCCTTGTTGATGGCCACGATCACCTTGGAGTCCTTCATGCCAGCCAGATGCTGGATGGCGCCGCTGATGCCGCAGGCAATGTAGAGCTGGGGTGCCACGATCTTGCCGGTCTGGCCCACTTGCCAGTCGTTGGGTGCGTAGCCCGCGTCCACCGCCGCACGGGATGCACCCATGGCTGCATTGAGCTTGTCGGCCAGCGGCGTGATCACCTCGGTGAACTTCTCGGAGGAGCCCAGGGCACGACCACCGCTCACGATGATCTTGGCGCTGGTGAGCTCCGGGCGGTCATTCTTGGCAATCTCCGAACCCAGGAAAGTGACGCTGGTTGCAGCGGCGACTGCACTTGCAGTTTCCACTGCAGCACTGCCTCCGGTGGCAGCTGCCGGGTCAAAGCCCGTGGTGCGCACGGTCAACACCTTGGTGGCGTCCGTGGCCTGCACCGTGGCAATGGCGTTGCCCGCATAGATGGGGCGCTCAAAGGTATCGGGGCTCACCACCTTGGTGATGTCGCTGACCTGGCCCACATCCAGCTTGGCAGCAATGCGTGGCGCAATGTTCTTGCCCGAGGGCGTGGCAGCCAGCACGATGTGGCTGTAGTTGGCTGCAATGGCCAGCACCTGGGCGGTGACGTTTTCTGCCAAGCCATGGGCCAGACCGGCCTCATCGGCATGGATGACCTTGGCTACACCGCTGATCTGGGCGGCTTGGGCGGCAGCAGCTGCGGCATTGTGGCCAGCCACCAGCACATGCACATCACCACCGAGCTGAGTGGCTGCGGTGATGGTGTTGAGGGTGGCGGGCTTGATGGATGCGTTGTCGTGTTCGGCAATAACGAGGGATGTCATGTTCAGATCACCTTGGCTTCATTTTTCAATTTGTCGACGAGGGTTGCCACATCGGGCACCTTGATACCCGCGCTGCGGGCCGGGGGCTCGCTGACCTTCAAGGTCTTGATACGCGGGTTTACGTCCACACCCAGATCTTCGGGCTTGACGGTCTCCAGCGGCTTCTTCTTGGCCTTCATGATGTTGGGCAGCGTCACATAGCGCGGCTCGTTCAGGCGCAGATCGGTGGTGATGATGGCCGGCAGGGTCAAGGACAGGGACTCGGAGCCGCCGTCCACTTCACGGGTAGCCAGCAGCTTGCCGCCTTCCACGCTGACCTTGCTGGCAAAAGTGGCCTGGGGCCAGTCGCCCAGGGCCGCCAGCATCTGGCCGGTCTGGTTGCAGTCGTCATCGATGGCTTGCTTGCCCAGGATCACCAGGCCGGGCTGTTCCTTGTCCACCAGAACCTTCAAGAGCTTGGCTACTGCCAGGGGCTGCAGGTCGGCAGCGGTTTCCACCAGGATGGCGCGGTCTGCGCCAATGGCCATGGCGGTGCGCAGGGTTTCCTGGCACTGGGCTACACCGCAGGAGACGGCAATGATCTCGGTGACCACGCCTTTTTCCTTGAGGCGCACTGCCTCTTCCACGGCGATCTCGTCAAAGGGGTTCATGCTCATCTTGACGTTGGCGATGTCGACACCACTGCCGTCCGATTTGACGCGGACCTTGACGTTGTAGTCCACCACGCGTTTGACACAAACAAGAACATTCATGGGGTATCCTCAACTGGCCGTATAGGCCGTTTTGACCGTGGTGAAAAACTCTACCGCGTAGCGTCCTTGCTCACGCGAACCGTAGCTTGATCCCTTGCGTCCACCAAAAGGTGCGTGGTAGTCAACGCCGGCCGTGGGTACATTGACCATAACCATTCCAGCCGCCGCTTGACGCTTGAAATGGGTGGCGTGTTTCAGTGACGCGGTGCAGATGCCAGCTGTCAAGCCGTAGGCTGTGTTGTTGGCCAAACTAAGGGCGTGTTCATAGTTGTCTGCCGCCAGTACGCAAGCTACCGGGCCAAAAATTTCCTCTTTGCAAATGCGCATGTCGGGTTCTGCTTCGGTAAATAGAGCGGGCGTCAGGAAAAAGCCTTGGGTTGAACGTTGGACACGCTGACCGCCGTAAACCAAAGAAGCGCCTTCATTCTTGCCAACAGCAATGTACTCAAGATCGACATTCAACTGGGCTTCGTCCACGACAGGGCCGATGTTTGTTCCTTGCTTTCTGGCATCATCCACTTGCAGCAATTCGATGCGCTCGCGCAAAGCGTTTACAAAGGCGGGCAAAATGCCCTTTTGCACGATGAAGCGGCTTGACGCAGTACAGCGCTGGCCGGTCGAGTAATAGGCTCCCTGTGTCGCGCAATCTACCGCGGTTCGGATATCGGCGTCGTCCAGAATCACCAGAGGATTTTTGCCGCCCATTTCCAATTGCAGTTTGGCCAGCCGGGGAGCTGCACCTGCGATGACACGTGCGCCCGTGGACGTGGAGCCGGTAAAGCTAATGGCATTGACAGCATGGTGGTTGATCAGCGTTTGCCCCACCCGGGTCCCGGGTCCCATCACCAGATTAAATACACCAGGTGGAAATCCGGCGCGGCTAATGATCTCCGCCAAGGCCCATGCAGAGCCCGGCACCAGATCCGCAGGCTTGAACACAACACAGTTGCCGTAGCACAGCGCTGGGGCGATCTTCCAGGCGGGTATGGCAATCGGGAAGTTCCACGGAGTGATGATGCCGATGACCCCCACCGGCTCACGCGTGATATCGACTTCGATGCCGGGACGAATAGAGGACATTCGTTCGCCGGCTTGTCGTAGAGCTTCCCCTGCAAAGTATCGAAATATTTGACCGGCACGTGTGACTTCGCCGATGGCTTCGGGCAATGTTTTTCCCTCCTCGCGTGCGAGCAAATTGCCAAGCTCGGTACTACGTGACAATAGCTCAGAGCCGACTTTGTCGAGCGCGTCAGACCGCATCTGAATACCTGAGACGGACCAAGCTGGGAAGGCAGCAACTGCAGCTTCAATGGCCTCAGTGGTTTGCTGCTCATCACCTTGGGCATACTGCCCAATGATGTCACTGGTATCTGACGGATTTACGTTGTTGCGTGCGAAGTCGCTGCGGATCCATTGGCCTGCGATGTAGTTCTGTTTCATGGAGAAAAAGTATTATGGAGAAAGAGGGAGGCAGTGCCATGAATGGCTTTGTCCAAGATGAGTGCATGCATGTCGTACGTAGACCTATAGGTATTGACGGACACCAGCTTGACCAGAAAGTAGACAATCGAAAACTCATTGCTTAACCAATGCCATCCAGCATTTGCGAGAGACGCGGGAATGCAGAAGGCGCTGCCGCACGAACTGCGTTTCATGAAGCAAGCGCACCCTATTGTTTGCGCATAGGATCTCTATGAGATGACTTTAGGGACCGTGGTGGATTGCCAGTTGACGACTTGCCACTGTCTATTGATGTTGGCCCAGGCAATACTGAAGCGGTTGTGCAATTGCCGCTCTTCGTTTGCAATTTTTAGCTTTGAGTGAACAATTCCGGTGACAATGGCAGTGTCGCCATAAATTCGTACTGTTTCCTCCGAGCAGTCTATTGCTTGGTAGACGGTCTTGCCCGACGCAATGGAGGCTATAACGCCGGACTTGGAATCAGCCCGTGCTGTGCCATGTATCCATACCATGCTATCGGCGAAGAGTTGGCTTAGTGTATCAGTGTCTGCATCGACCATTGCGCTACGGCGCTTGTGTTCGAGAGCCATGATTTCGTGTGATTGGATCATGATGTGGTGATGGAAATATAGAGCTGAGTGATTAGAGTGACGGCCTCGGCGGGTGAGGCCGCAGTTGCAAAAACATAGTGATCTGGGCGGACGATGACAATCGTTCGGTCTAGTTCAATGAGCCAACGTGACAAAGTTGGCTGTTCCTCGAAGAACTTACCTGCCTCTGACGCCCTATCGGTGTCTGACGCGAGTTCCAGGAGAATTCCGCCAATTGGAGACAAAGATTTGTGCATTAAATTGCGATCTTCGTCTGTCAGTGGTTTGATCGCAATGACCCGCACAGTTGGGCCGGTAAGATCATCCAGGCGTCCCTCAAAGCCATGTGCGCGCACAAAGGGTTGTGGCAGTATGGATCCGGCCCCTGGTGAGTCAAAGGCAATCAAACCGCAAGTCAAACCTGGTATGAGATTTTGGCGGAATGTGGTGGAAATACTTCCTCCCTGTTCTTCAATCAAACGCTCGTCGCGCGCTCTTGCCTGCTCTGGATCGCGTTCACAGATCACGCGGCCCAACGCCATCGCAGTCTGCGTGGTTGTCGTGACATGGGGGCGTCGCTCCTGTTGGTAGCTCTCCAACAGCGATGCAGGGGACTGGTTGCGTAGGATGCGTTCGAGCTTCCATGCCAGATTTTGTGCATCCCGCATTCCCTGCACCATGCCCTGCGTCATAAAAGGCGGAGTCATGTGCGCCGCGTCACCGGCCAACAGGATACGCCCGTGGCGCCAGGCATTGGCTACTAGCCCATGGAAGCGATAGGCGGCAGCACGCCATATCTTGCCCTCATGGGGCAGCAACCAGCGTTCAAGTAGCGGCCAAAGTTCTCCATCGGGAAACTCGGGCGACAAGCTTTCACCGGGCAGCAGCATCAATTCCCATCGCCGATGCTTGCCGACCCCAACGATGTACGTGGCCGGACGATCTGCTTCGCAATACTGAACCTGGGTTTGAGGCAGTTGCTCCAGTTTGTCGTCATTGACGATGGCATCCACCACCAGCCAAGGTTCGTCAAATCCCAAGTCCTCCAATGTAATGCCAAGACGTTTGCGTATGGGGCTAGAACCTCCGTCACAAGCGATCAGATAGCGTGCGCGATAACGAGTCGTCTGCTGATTACTTGCCAGGCGCACGTCGGCCCACACGTGATCTGATTCCTGTCCTACGTCCAAGACTTCGGCACTGCATTCGGTGCGGACCGTTGGTAGTTCTGTCAAACGTGAGCGAATGGTGCGCTCCAGCGCCGGCTGGTTAAAGACATAGTTGGGGGCCCAACCTAGCTTAAATGGGGGTGGAGTGGCATCGAGGCGTTTGATCAACTGCCCTTCCATGCCACGGTACTCACTGGGCCGATAGGGTGCGATGAAGGGTTCCACCCTGTCGGCCACTTGCAGCTCTTGGAGGATGCGCATGACCTCGTGGTCCAAACCTGCCGCCCGCGGCAGAGGGAAGAGGTCGGGCAGTTTGTCGAAAGCAACTACGCGAATGCCGCGTTGCCCTAAAAGGCCCGCCAGCGTGGCGCCAGTCGGTCCGAGGCCAGAGATGATGATATCTGCATCAATCATTTGGCTTTTCCAAAGCGTGCGGCCCACTCACTGACCGGCATGAAGGTTGGATCTGAGCGACAAGTCTGTTCGGTCGTGGCCCAAATGGCTTCGTCGGGCATGCTAAGGTCTAGTGGATCGCCATGCGGCTGCGCAACATACCAAGGCGTATCCAAATAGACTTCGACCAGATTGCCTTCGATGTCTTCGAAATAGATAGACAGCGCGTTGCCATGGTTGAGACTGCGCAGACTCTTTGCTCCATATCGCAGTGCCCGATTCTTAGCTTCGCGTAGATGATCGAGCGTTTGAACCTTGAAGGACAACTGCATAACGGTACTAGGTGCATCCGCAGCCCGACCGGTCGCCAGCACAAGTTGATGGTGCTGATCCGGGCGTCCACTCAGGAACACAATGGTCATGGGAAATGTGACGCCTTGTCCTCGGTCGGTTACTACCAGATCAAAGACGCCGCAGTAGAAGTGCGTCATCTCATCAATGTCTTTGCAAAACACACCAAAGTGGCTCAAATTGGGTGCATATGCTGCTGTCATATGGTCTCCTTTGTAGTAAATATGTCTATCGTTGGCCGTCGTGGACGGTAACCTGGTCCTTGGTGAGACCCCCTAGGCGAGAGTGAATTCGTCCGCCATCGGCCATGATCAGTGCAAACAAGATCTCATTCGGGCGTGGCGCATCCTGAATACCGACTTCGAAGCTGTTGAAGTGACTACGCACGTAGGCGGCGTGGATGTAGTGCAGTGGCACCATTAGCCGGTATCCAGTATTGGCCACACACTTGGCTGCGGGAACAATCGCCTTGGGCTCGCCAAGCACCTGCCGCATCGCCCATCCTCCGGCTTCATGCCAAACAGCACCGTGCTCAAGCTCGCCATTGACTCCCACAATGGCGGCTTTGCTATATGCCTCAATGCGTTCACGCCCACCGAGTGCTGTTACCAGCTCTTCGGCCAACAGTGTGCCCAGACTGCGCAATTCGGCCATGAACGGCAACAAATCGGGCTCAAAGAACCCCGCAAAGGGGTTGCGTATGACGGCACAGGCTGCGGCGAGCCGCAGGGGCTTGTAGGGGGCAGGACCACCTTCGTGGAACACTGTTTCAATGGTCAGGCTGCGTTTTCGAATTTCAATGTTTGGCATAGTGGCGGCTCAGGCTTGAGCGATGACTGGATTGGAGAGCAAGCCGATGGCTTCAATCTCGACTTCCACGACATCACCGGGTTTCATAAAACGTGGCGGCTTCTTGCTCCAGCCAACACCGGCTGGGGTGCCGGTGACGATTACGTCGCCTGGCATCAAGGTAAAGATGGTGGACGCATAGTTGATCATGCGTGGTATGTCAAAAATCATCTGACCGGTATCGCTGGACTGCACAATCTCTCCATTGAGGCGAGTCTGCAGTGCGAGCTTGCGACCCGGCGCAATTTCGTCAGCAGTCACCATCCATGGCCCGAAGGCACCAGTTCCTTCAAAATTCTTGCCAGAGGCAATTTGTTTGGCATGGAATTGCCACTCTCGAATGCTGGCATCGTTGTAGCAGCTATATCCGGCAACGTACTGCCAAGCGTTGGCTTCGGGAATGTTGCGCCCGGCCTTTCCGATGATGACCGCCAGTTCACCCTCCCAGTCCAGTGATTCCGACACGTTGGGGCGTACGATGGCCTGGCCATGGGCAACTTGCGAGCGCCACACGCGCAAGAAGATGGGTGGAAATTCCGACAACTCGCGGTGCATACCCGCTGCTAAGACCTCTTGGTGGTGGTCCATGTAGTTGCGTACCGCGCAAATGATCTTCTCTGGCCGTGGGATCACCGGCAAATAGACGATTTCGGACAGCAAGGGGCCAGGCTTGGCCAGCGCAACAAGGGTTTCACGTTCAGTGAAGGAAGCGCTTGCAATGAACTCTGCGAGGGTTGGACAAGCCGTAACAGCCGCCATGTCGAACACGCGATCGTCCACGACGGCACCCCAAGATTCTTTGCCTGCGTGCTTAAAGGAAACCAGCTTCATCAATATGCTCCAGTTGACAGTAAAATTTGAAAGTTTCATTATTATGCATAAAACGCAAATAACGCACAAACTATTTTTTGGAGATGAGAATGACTGATGATTGTCCACTGCGTGTGGTCGGACTTTGCGGCAGCTTACGACGCGATTCCTACAATTTGGCGCTATTGGAGGAGGCTGGTTTGCAGATGCCTGTGGGCATGCATTTGGACATCGTGCCGTGGACTCAGGTGCCAATTTATGGTGCCATCGAGAACGTGGACGAGTGGCCTGTAGCTGTCACCCAATTGGAGAAAGCCATGGCTCAAGCCGATGCCGTTTTGATTGCTTGTCCTGAATACAACTTTGGCATTCCTGGTGGATTCAAGAATGCGTTGGACTGGCTTTCGCGTCTACCTGCTCCACCATTCAAAGGACAACCAGTTGCGCTGTTGGGGGCCTCTACAGGTCCATTGGGTACGGCTCGTGTTCAATACGAATTGCGGCGCGTCTTGCATTGCATGGATGCGCATGTTCTCGCCAAACCAGAAATATTTGTGGGCAATGCCAAGGCCAAGTTTGATGCTGAAGGTCGGTTGACGGATGAGATCGCACGCAATCTTGTGAAAGACCAGATGCAGGCTTTGCTCCTCTGGATACACCGGTTGCGCAGGGTGAAGCCGCTACCCTGAAACACAGGACTCGGGTTTCTACCAATAGCAAGTGCACCAAGTCAACGTAAAGTACGCACAAAATACATTTTATGCACAAAGGAGAAAGTGATGACAATGATGAAAGCAGCCCGACTGCACAAGGTTGGCGAAGCCATGCAGATTGAGACTATTCCGATCCCCGAACCAGGCTCGAACGACGTTCTGGTGCGTGTCCATGCCTGCGGCATAGTTCCCAATCTGGGTAACATTCTTGCGAATTGGACGACATGGTTTCCAGAATTGCCGTTGCCTCCCCTGCCGGCAGTGTTTGGGCTTGACCCCGCAGGTGAGATTATCAAGGTTGGCTCCCACGTACACACGTGGCAACCGGGCGATCGCGTCTATGTAAATCCAGGTCTGTACTGTGGTGGTTGCCGAGCATGTCGCAAGGGCGATTTAATCAATTGCACGCACTACGCGTTTGGCGGCTACTTCGGATTTTCTCAGAACTCCCTGAAGCTCTACAAAAACTATCCAAACGGTGGTCTGGCCGAATACATGATTGCGCCGCAATACGCACTGGTCAAATTGCCCAAGAATGTGAGTTACAACCAGGCCGCACGTTTCGGCTACTTGGGCACCATGTATTCCGCCATGCGCAAGACGCAGATGGGTCCGGGTAAAAGCATGCTGGTCAATGGCATAAGCGGAACGCTGGGGATAGGTGGTGCATTGTTCGGACTGGCCATGGGAGTGACCAAGATTCTGGGTACTGGTCGTGACAAGAAGCTGCTGGAACGCGTCAAGGCACTGGCACCAGACCGTATCGAAATACTGTCGACCAACGATGGTGTGTCAGTCGATACCTGGGCCAAGGAGCGTACCGGTGGCCTGGGAGTAGATGCCTTCATCGATGCCATGGGGCCAGGCGCGCAACACGAAACATTTCAGCAAGGCATGCGTTCTTTGGGCAGGGGAGGGCAGGCCATCAATATTGGCGCCATCATGGGTATGGTTGGTATGGACTTGCACACGATGATGGATGATCAACAAAGCGTTGCGGGCTCGGCCTGGTTTACAGCAGCCGAAGGTCAAGACATGGCCGATATGGCGGAGGCTGGCACGTTGGATCTTTCGGTCTTCGAACATATTTGCAGTCCGCTTGAGAAGGTCAACGAAGCAATATCAGGCATAGCGCAGCGCAACGGCGGATTTAGCAATTTCGTCATCAACCCCTAATTCAGGAGCAGAAAATGAAAGTAAGACGCGTCGTATTGAGAAATGATGGTAATGGCAAGAGCTTTGTTCATTCAGATGGCGACGCGCCACGCGCCGATACCTACGCGAGTGTTTCAGGCTTTTCTTCAGCACTACTGTGGGCCACGGAAGCAAACGCTAATCTTGGCGTATCCACACCTGGAGTGGATACATCACTGAACGCTAGTTTTGTACCGAGCCCGGGGGAAACGCGGCTGATGTTTGTAACGTTCCCGCCCGATACAGTAATGATGCGAGCAGACTTCAATCCGATGGCCTTTGGTGCCGAATTCGCGCAAAAGGCGCCAGGGTTGGCAGAGCGTTTCGAGATGGATAGTCCAGGAATGCACACAACAGACAGTATTGACTACGACGTGGTGCTCGATGGTGAGATCACAATTGAACTGGACGAAGGTAGGGAAGTGCTGCTTAAGCGTCATGATGTGTGCGTACAGCACGGTACTCGCCATGCTTGGCGCAACAAGAGTGACAAGCCTGCAACCTTGCTGTTTGTTCTAATTGGAGCCTCTCGCTAGTCGGGTCACATACAAACAAGTCGTGTTTATGCATAAAATGCAAAAATACGAGGGAAAAGTTATGACAGAGAGTCCTCCACTGGTTGAACAAGCCTTTGAACGCTTACGTAAAGATGTCCTGACTGGGGTCTATCCAGCAGGTGTAAAGTTGAAAATTGATGACCTGCAGGAAGCCTATGGAATCTCAAGTAGTCCTCTGCGTGAGGCACTTAGTCGCCTAGCCCAGGAGGGACTGGTTCGCGCCGACGAGCGGCGTGGATTCCGTGTGGCTTCAATTTCCACGGAAGATTTAGCTGACATTACTCGAATGCGATTGGTATTGGATGTACAGGCTTTGGCTGAATCCATACAGTTGGGCGATGATGCGTGGGAAGCTTCCATTGTGGCCGCATACCATCGGCTTGAACGGGTTGAGTCTAGGCTGGGCGATGGCCCGCTGCAGTTAGACGATGAATGGGGTACGCTGCATCGTGAGTTCCATCTTTCCTTGTTGGCAGCATGTCCGTCGGAACGCCAGCGTAAATGGAGTGCCAGTCTTTTTGATCAAGCAGAACGGTATAGGCGTTATTCGGCCCGCTACCGCACCACACCAAGGCGCAAGTCAAATGAGCACAAGAAAATTATGGATGCGGCTCTAAAGAGAGACAATGAGGTCGCGTGTGCACTTCTACACGACCACATTCTGGGAACACAACGTAGTGTTCTATCGGTATTGAAGGTGATGACGTTGGAGGAACAAAGTTAACTTCCTGAAGAACTCATTTGGCAACAATATCGCTTCTTCGAGCCAGTCATCGACATTTGATAGACACTATGTTCTTCGCCACGACGACGTGAAAGGTGCGCAAGCGCCAGGGAGTGACATCGCGCTCTATCCTGTCGGCGGCAAGATTTTTGAAACAATCAGCAAAAGCGACGACTCATTCAGCTAGCTAACGGCATTTACTAAACAGTCTCTCCTATGCACGAATTACAAAAAGCCTGCACTGCACAAGTAGTTCCGACTGGCCATCACATCATCAAGGCTTGAAAAGGCGTTGCGTGGATCGCGCTCCTGCTCGACGGTGATGTATCCTTGGTAGCCAATTTCCAGCAGGGTTTGGCGTACTTGTGGGTAGTCGATCACACCCTGACCGATAGGGCACATGACACCGCGTGCACAGGCATCAAAAAACGCAATATGTTCCCCAAACACCTGCTGCAACAGGCCGGCATTGATGTCTTTGAAGTGCACATAGTCCAAACGCGCGGCGTGCCTCTTTAGCCATTGCGCCGGGTCCATCCCGGAGTAGTACAGATGGCCAGTGTCTAGACAGAGACCAGCAATGCTGTGGGGAACGTCGTCCAGAATGCGATCGATTTCATCGGCAAACTCAATATAGCCGCCCGCATGGGGATGTATGACGGCGCGAACACCAAACTCTCGCCAAGCGACAGTGGCAATCTGGCGGATATGAGAGACCATGTTGTTCCATTGCTCCGCATTTAAGCGTGGAGCGCGGTCTGAATGGCCGGCTGCATAGTCGCGCTCGGTATGCCCCCAATCCATTACCACCAGATAGGGCGTGGCAAAGCGCTGTCCTTGCTCGACAGGTAGCGCAGGCGATTGTTTGATCAGTGCGCAGATTTCGCGCGTTTGTCTGAGCAGGTTGGACAGGTTTGCTGTCGCGACCAAGTTATCAAAAATGGTGCCGGCGGTGATGCTTAGCCCGCGTGCTTTCAGCTCAGTGCCAACTTGTTCTGCATCCAGGGGCATGTAGCCATAAGGCCCAAGCTCAATGCCTTTGTAGCCGGCCGTGGCAGCTTCTTGCAGCACCTGACGCCAATCGGGTAAGTGCGGGTTTCTAACGTCATCCACGCCCCAGCAGCAGGGGGCACATCCAATATTCATTCCCATGGCGGTCATCCGTTTGTGTTGGTGTGAGGCTGTGGCATCCTGGCTTGTCTTGCATGGTCAGGGCTTAGCCATCTGATCTTTGCAATACGCCGCTACCGGGTGCAGTTTTCTCGAATTTACCATGCAATGACCACCTAAGTCTGGTAACGGTTCGCCCACGGAAAGTGCCTCCCAACAGGTGCAATGGCTTATGAGTGCCTGCATTGGGATGGTCATTTCTGTCCGCATTGGATGCCATCGCCGGCAGCTGTATGACTAAGCAACGGTCAAAAGGACACATTACTGTGTGTGAAATTCCTTATAGAAAAGACAACAATTGGCTCTTGGACATTCGGTTCGAACCTACTTCCACCTGGAGCCGGAGCCGCGCATTTCATTTCCGTTTGAAATATCAATTGGAAATTCATTTCTATAGGGTAACTACTTAGAAGCTTGTCAAACAAAGGCATGTACAGTTCACTGCAACCGGGTGCAGTCACTTGGCGCTAAAGAGACTGTCAGGACATCCATGAAGTGTTTTTTGATCGGTCAAGGTGCTCGGTTTGGCCATTCCGCTCTTGCAGGACACGCAATACAGTGTATGCACCCGACAAGATTTTTAACCGTGAATTCGAGAACGAGGAGATACCAATGAAATCAGCTGTGAACACAATGAAAGCCGTGGTGATTGCCGCCGGCATCGCTCTGACCGCAACGACTGCCATGGCGGCAGGCGCCAAGATTTTTGTGATCGGCGGTAAGGCCGATGATCCCTTCTGGTCCCGCGTGAAGAAGGGTGCCGATGATGCTGCTTTGGTCGTCAAGGCCGGCGGTGGCACCGTGACTTGGCTGGGCCCACAAAATTACGACAACCTCGGCCCGGATGCTGCCAAGCTGATTCGCACCGCATTGAGCCAGAAGCCCGATGCTATCGTTGGACCGGATTGGGTGCCTGAGGCTATGGATGCGGCCTTCAAGGAAGTTGTGGCTGCGGGTGTGCCGTTGATCATTTACAACGCCGGCGGCATGGAAGCCGCCAAGCGCCTGGGTGCACAGAACTATGTGGGCAGTGAAGAATACGTAGCTGGTATGGGTGGTGGTGAATACTTCCTTAAGAGTGGTGCCAAGAACGTGCTTTGCGTAAATACCCAGCCCGGTTCCACCAATCAAGAGTCCCGTTGCAAGGGTGTTGCGGATGGCATGGCTAAGGGCGGCGGCAAGGGCACGCAATTGCCTCTGCCCTCCTCTGCCTTTGGCAATCCCACCGCAGTGGCGCAGGCTGTGAAAGCCGCCCTGCTCAAAGACAAGACGATCGATGGCCTGATCACCATCAGCGCCGGTGACGCCACCAGTGCCGCAGCGGGCATCAGTCAGGCGGGCTTGGTCAAGTCAGTGAAGCTGGGCACCTTTGACATGGACCCCACCAACCTGGCGCGAATCAAAGACGGTAGCCAGCTGTTCTGCATTGACCAGCAACCTTATTTGCAAGGCTATCTGGCAGTTTCTATGCTCAACAGCTATGTGCAGTACGGCCTGAAAGTGCCGACAGCCCCGATTCTGACTGGCCCCGGCATTGTTGACGCATCCAATGTTGCGGCGACCATGGCGGGTGCTGCTGCGGGTGCTCGTTAATCAGTAGTTGCACGGGTGATCGGGTTCGGCCCCGCTGGCCCCAGTCACCCGCAACCATTGGTCAGCAGCAGCTACCCAAAACTTATGAAATTTGCTTTGAACAAAATCATGAACGCAACCTCCATCAACTCCCCTCCGGGCGAAGCCGCGGCCAAAGAAGCTGAAGTGCCTCCCAAGGACGCACTGGGCAACCTCATCCGCAGGCCGGAGACAGGTTCCTTCATCGGTCTGGTGTGTGTCTTCGTTTTCTTTTCTATCTTCGGCGGCGAAACATTTTTGTCGGTCAGTGGCTTGGCCAGTTGGCTCAACATCGCTGCTGAATTGGGAATTATTGCCTTGCCGATTGGCCTGCTGATGATCGCAGGTCACCTGGACCTCTCCATCGGCAGCGTGATCCCGGCGAGCTCGATGATGGTTGCAATTGTCTCTGGGCACTTCGGATTGCCCATGCCGGTTGGCATCGTCTGTTCATTGGCGCTCGGCGTCGGGGTTGGATTTCTCAACGGCTATGTGATCATCAAAACGGATCTGCCCAGCTTTGTGGTGACCCTGGCCACTCTGTTTGCGGTAGCCGGGCTGACTCTGGGGCTGTCGGTCATGGTGGCAGGCAGCACCAGCGTGGCGCTGAAGAGCGATCCCATCACCAAGATGGTGTTTGGTGACTTTATCAATGGTAAGTTCGAAGTGATTCTGTTGTGGTGGGTTGCTGCAATGGTGTTCGTGGGCTATCTGCTGGGGCACTCTAAATACGGCAACTGGATTCTGGCCCTAGGTGGCGACAAGGTCAGTGCCCGCAATGCTGGCATTCCTACCGACAAGCTCAACATTGCCTTGTACATGGGCAGTGGCTTGTGTGCCGCCTTTGTTGGCATGTGCCAGGCCATTCTGTACAACAGCGCCCAGGTTTCCGCCGGCCAGTCCTTCATCTTCAACTCCATCATTGCCGTGGTCATTGGTGGTGTGATCCTGACAGGTGGCTACGGTTCGGTGGTTGGCATTGTGCTGGGAACCATGACCTTTGCCATCGTCAACCAAGGTATTTACTACACCGGCTTCGACGCAAACTGGGCCAGCTTGATCATTGGTGTGCTGCTGCTCGCCGCTGTCTTGCTGAACAACACTTTCCGCGCCATGGCGATTTCCCACGCCGCACCGCGCATCAAACCGAAGGCCGCCAAATGACCGCTCCACTGCTACAACTCAAAGGTGTCAACAAATCCTTTGGCCCCATTGATGTCTTGCACGACATCTCGATCGAAGTCAAAGCCGGTGAAGTGCTGTGTTTGCTGGGTGACAACGGAGCAGGAAAGTCCACCTTGATCCGTCTTCTATCGGGGGTGCACAAGCCCACAAGTGGAGAAATGTTGATGAATGGCAAGCCAGTTTCCTTTGAGAACCCCAAGGAAGCCAGCGAGCATGGCATTGCCACCGTGCACCAGTTTGGCGGCACCTTTCCGCTGATGAGCATTGGCCGCTCCTTTTTTGTGGGCGCAGAGCCAACCAAAAAGCGCGGACCGTTTGAAGTTTTCGATCGCAAGAAGGCCAACGAGATCGCGGTGCGTGAAATGCGCCAACTGGGCATTACCCGCATCACCGATGGTGATCGCCTGGTGGGTGGACTCTCCGGTGGTGAACGCCAGGCCTTAGCGATTGCACGGGCTGTTTACTTCGGGGCCAGCGTACTGATTCTGGACGAACCCACGGCAGCCCTGGGTGTGAAGGAAGCGGCACACGTACTGCGCATTGTTCTGCAAGCGCGCAAGAAGGGCATTGCCGTGATCTTTATTACCCACCAGGTCACCCACGCATTGACCGTTGGCGACCACTTCGCGGTGCTCATCCGCGGCATGAAAGCGGCCGACTTCCGCAAGGGCGAGAAGACACGAGAGGAAGTGACTGACCTGATGGCAGGCGGCGAGGCGATGGCTGGCCTGGAAGCCGAAATCGAAAGCCATTTGAATTAGGCCAGGCACCCACACAGGGAATAAGAACGCCGTGTGATGGGGCCATTTTTTTGAAGATAACTGCACCCGGGTGCACTGCGAATTTGTAATTTTTTTAAAAAGGAAATGATATGTACAACGGTGAAAAAACAATAGCTCGTCCCCTGCGTTGGGGCATGGTGGGCGGTGGTCGCACGGGCCAGGTTGGTTATAAGCACCGCACCGGCGCGCTGCGCGACAACACGGCTTACCAGCTGGTTTGTGGCGCCTTTGACCTGGACGCTGCACGTGGCCGTGACTTTGGCGTCAACATCGGTGTCGCTGGTGAGCGCTGCTACGACGACTACAAGCAGCTGATCGCCCAAGAAGCCAAGCGCGCCGACGGTGTCGAAGTGGTGTCCATTGCCACGCCCAACTTCACCCACTTTGAAATCACCAAGGCCTGCCTGGAAGCCGGCCTGCATGTGATCTGCGAAAAGCCCTTGTTCTTCACAGTGCGTGAGTGCGACGAGATTGCCGCACTGGCAGAGTCCAAGGGACTGATCGTGGGCGTGACCTATGGCTTCTCCGGTCACCCGCTGCTGCACCAGATGGCCGCCATGGTCAAAAAAGGCATGTTGGGCGACATCCGCATGGTCGACATCCAGTACACCCACGGCTTCAACTCCGGTGACGACGTCGGTGCACCCGATGCGGTGAAGTGGCGCACCAACCCGGCCACCTCTGGCCCGACCTTTGTGCTGGGCGACATTGGAACCCACATCTACTACATGGCGACGCTGGTCTGCCCCGAGCTCAAGATCAAAAAGCTGCTGTGTGACCGCCAGTCTTTTATCAAGACGCGTGCACCGCTGGAGGACAACGCATATGTTCTGACGCACTACGAAGGCGGTGCGGTGGGGCGTCTGTGGGTGTCGTCGGTGAACGCCGGCAACATGGGTTCACAGTGCTTCCGTTTTGTTGGCACCAAGGCTTCGGTGCAATGGTCGGATGCACACCCGGACCAGCTGATCTATGAAGTGCAGGGCCAGCCCAATATGACCATGCACCATGGCATGCCCTACCTGGAAGAAGAAAGCCTCAAGGTCGACCGCATGGGTGGCCTGCACACCGAAGGCCTGGGCGACAGCTGGGCCAACATCTACCTGTGGATTGCGCAAGCCATCGACGCACAAAACCGGGACGACAAGGCCTTCCTGGCCACGCATCGCTACCCAGGCATCAAGGCTGGAACCGAAGGCGTGCGCTGGTTGGAAAACTGTGTGCGCTCGGCCGATGCCGGTTCGCAGTGGGTCGACTTCAAGTAAGGCCTTCGCTCGGCCCTGCCACCTGCGCAAAAAGGCGAGCAGGGCATTGCAACCCCATATCACTATAGGAAAACACCATGAAACTCGCAATCTGCACCGACGTTTACGGCAACCTCAGCTACACCGAAATGCTCGACAAGGTTCAATCCCTTGGCGTCAATGCCGTGGAAATGACCGCTGGCGGCTGGGCCTCCTGCCCCCACGTCAAGACCGCCGAATTGCTGGCCGATGAAGGCAAGCGCAAAGCATTCAAAGCTGAGCTGGAAAAGCGCGGCATGGAAATCGCCGCCCTCAATTGCTCGGGCAACCCCTTGAGCCCCGGCGAAATGGGTGAGAAGCACACCAAGTCCACCTACGACACCATCACTCTGGCAGGACTGCTGGGTGTGAAGAAAGTTGTGATGATGTCCGGCTGCCCCGCAGGCGCCCCTGGTGACAAGACCCCCAACTGGATCACTTCCACCGTATCCTGGCCCGACTACATGGGGCCGGCGCTGGAATACCAGTGGAACGATGTGGCCATCCCTTGGTGGAAGAAGTTCGTAGAGCATTGCAAGGCAAACAAGGTCGAGCAAATTGCCATCGAAGAGTTCCCCTGCATGCTGGTCTACAACCCGTCCACGCTCTTGCGCCTGCGCGCTGCGGTGGGGCCGATCGTCGGCATCAACCTGGACCCCTCGCACCTGATGGTCATGGGGGCAGACCCCATCGCTTCGGCCCGTGCCTTGAAAGGCGCGATCTTCCACATCCATGGCAAGGATGCGCGTGTGGAGCGTGGTCTGTGCGATATCGACGGCCTGCTGGAGACCAAGGCCGTCACAGAGTCCGACACCCGCACCTGGAACTATGTGGCGGTGGGCTGCGGACACGGAATGCAATGGTGGAAAGAGTTCTTCTCGGTCTGCCGCATGGGCGGTTACAACGGCCACGTCTCATTGGAAATGGAAGACCTGACCATGTCGGTGGAAGCTGGTGTGCAAACCTCCATTGACGCACTGAAGCAAACAATCAGCCAGTAAGCGCTTCGCTGCAAGTCCCGCAGGGTGCTGGCGGTCGTTGAAGACCTCCAGGACTGCGGGACGCGCCAAACCAAACCACACCTCATTCAAGGACCGCCATGCAAATCGCCCTCGACCCGTACATGCACCGCCATCTGTCCCTGCCGGACATCTGCAAGCTCACTGCCGAGTTGGGCTATGACGCCGTGGAGCTGTCGCCCCGCTCTGACTTCCTGGACTGGTGGGTGATGCCTCGCGCGCACAAGCAGCGCATCACAGCGTTCAAAAAGGCACTGAAGGAATACGGCGTCAAGCTCGCCACATTGCAGCCCATGTACCGTTGGGCCAGTCCCTTCGAGGACGAACGCCAGTGGGCCGTCAAATGCTGGAAGAAGGCGATTGAGGTGTCCGTGGAAATGGGTTGCGAAACCATGATTTCCGAATTTGGCCGTGGTGCATCGCCCGAGCGTTCCGTGGGAGAGAAGCCGGGCGCCAACACCAAGGAGATGTGTGAGGCAGCGTGGTGGCGTTCCATGGAAGAACTCACGCCCATCTTTGAGCGTGAGGGCATTACCTTGTCAGTGGAGCCGCATCCGGAGGACTGGGTTGAACGCCTGACCCCGGCAACCGACATCGTCAAGGTGTTGAATTCACCGCGCGTCAAGCTGTCCTACATTGCGCCCCACACCTTTTATTACGGTGAAGACATGGCCGCGATGATTCGCGATGCAGCGCCCGTACTGCACCATGTACGCGTGGCTGATACCTACAACCCCATGGCATCGAGCAATCTGCGTTACATCGTCAATCCGCCCGGATCCAACGTGCGGGTGCACCAGCACCTGGACATTGGCGAGGGAGAAATCAACTGGGATGTGTTCTTTGGCACCTTGGCCGAAGTGAAGTTCGACGGCATCCTGTCTGCATGTGTTTTTGCCTGGGAAGAGCGCGCCGAGGCCTCATCGCGCTTTATGCGCAAGGAAATCCAGCGCTACCTCGACAAGCACTATGGGGCAGCCAAGCCGCTAACCAAAAACGCGAAGCGCAAGGCATCCTGATGAGCACCTTTAACTTTCCCAGCGGGCGAACTATCGATTTGGCCTGCCTGGGGCGTCTGGCGGTGGATTTGTATGCGCAGCAATTCGGCTCCAAGCTGGAAGACGCACGCAGCATGGCCAAGTACCTAGGCGGCAGCTCCGGCAATCTGGCCTTTGGTTTAGCACGACTGGGTATGCGCAGCGCCATGATCGGCCGCGTGGGCGACGAACACATGGGCCGCTTTCTGACTCAGGCTTTGGAGGCAGAGGGGTGCGATACCTCGCAGCTGCAAGTGGATCCCGAAAGGCTGACCGCGCTGGTGCTCTTGGGCCTCAAGGATCGCGACACGTTCCCGCTGCTGTTTGCGCGTGAAAACTGCGCCGACATGGCTATTGACGCTGACCAGATCGATGAATCATTCATCGCCAAATGCCGCGCCCTAGCCATTACAGGCACACATCTCTCCACAGCGACCACACGCAAAGCGTCGCAGGCTGCACTCGACTATGCCGCCAAACATGGCGTCATCCGCGTATTAGACATCGACTACCGTCCGGTGTTGTGGGGTCTGACATCGCGTGGCGCTGGAGAAAACCGCTATGTGGCCGATGCCGGTGTTACGGAGCAGCTGCAGGAAATGCTGCCGCACTTTGATCTGCTGGTAGGTACCGAAGAAGAGTTTTTCATTGCCGGCGGTGTTGCCGACAATTTGATGGCCAGCTTGCACGAAGTACGCGCGCACAGTGCCGCCACGCTGGTCGTCAAGCGTGGCGCCTTGGGATGTTGTGTGATCGAAGGCGAAATTCCAGCGCGGATCGAAGACGCACCCACATACCGGGGGGAACGTGTCGAAGTCCTCAACGTCCTGGGCGCGGGTGACGCATTCTTGTCCGGCCTGCTGGCCTCTTTGTTGCAGGGCAAGGATTGGGCTGAATCGACGCGGGTGGCCAATGCCTGTGGAGCGATTGTGGTCTCGCGCCATGCCTGTTCGGCAGCCATGCCCACTCCGGCGGAACTGCAGCATTGGTTTGGCGGAAACCGTAACCCGAAGGTGGATGCCGATCAACAGTTGGCCCATTTGCACCGGGTAACCGTTGCACGCCCGCAGTGGGAAGAGTTGTGTGTCATGGCCTTTGACCATCGCAGCCAGTTTCGCGATTTGGCAGCCCAGGCGGGTGTGAGTGAAGAACGGATACCGGCGCTTAAAAAATTGTTGGTGCAGGCCACTGCGCAAGTGGAGCACAGCCGCAAGCTGCAAGGTCACACCGGCGTGCTGATCGATGGCGGAGACTATGGTCGTGACGCCCTGGCAAGCGCCACGGGACGCGGATGGTGGGTAGGACGTCCAGTCGAGTTGCCAAGCTCGCGCCCCTTGCGATTTGATGGCACACGCTCAATAGGTAGCAGTCTCATTCACTGGCCCACCGAGCAGGTGGCGAAGTGCCTGGTGTTCTACCATCCGGACGACTCCACCGAGCTGCGACTTGAGCAGGAACAAACAGTGCTGGAACTGTGGGAAGCCACTCGAGAAAGCGGCAATGAGTTGCTGTTGGAAATCATCCTGCCCAAGGACAGAATTGTTGCGGGTCAGGAAGACGCCGATGTGCTGCGTGCAGTCGAGCGTTTCTACAACATTGGCGTGAAGCCTGAATGGTGGAAGTTGGCCCCCATGGGTGCTGCGGGCTGGCAGAGTCTGGAGCAGCTGATCTCTGAACGCGACCGCCACTGCCGGGGCGCGGTGATTCTGGGACTGAACCAACCTATAGCCCACCTGGTGGACAGCTTTCGTTACGCCACCAACCCGATTGTCAAAGGCTTTATGGTGGGGCGAAGCCTCTGGATGAACGAGTCACTGGCTTGGTTGCGCGGTGACGTGGACGACGCCACGTTTGTTGCCAACGTGGCACATAACTACACCTTGTTGGTGGATGCATGGCGCAATCGCCGCAGCCTGATACGTGCGGTTGCCTGAACACATAGCCTGAGAAGTGAAATGACAACGATCCGACTGACCATGGCCCAGGCCCTGGTGAAATACCTGAGCGCACTGCGCGTGGAAATGGAAGGCGGCAGCATAGAACCTTATTGCGGCGGTGTCTTCACCATTTTTGGCCACGGCAACGTGGCCGGTATGGGCGAGGCACTTTGGGCTGAACGCGCATGTCTGCAAACTTTTCGTGCCCATAACGAGCAAGGCATGGCCCATGCGGCCATTGGCTTTGCCAAGGCGCATATGCGCCAACGCATGATGGCAGTCAGCTCCAGCATTGGCCCAGGTGCGACCAACATGGTCACTGCTGCCGCTGTGGCGCACGTGAATCGCATTCCGGTGTTGCTCTTGCCAGGCGATACATTCGCTACGCGCGCGCCGGACCCCGTACTGCAGCAGGTCGAAAGCTTTCAGCAGGGTGATGTCTCGGCCAACGATTGTTTCCGCCCCGTCACCCGTTACTTTGATCGCATCAGCCGCCCCGAACAGCTCTTGACGGCCCTGCCGCGGGCCATTCAAGTTATGACCGACCCGGCCGATTGCGGCCCGGTCTGTTTGGCCCTGCCGCAGGATGTGCAGGCCCATGCCTTTGATTACCCGGCCAGCTTCTTTGAACTCGAAATCATTCGCTTCCGCCGCCCGCCAGCTGACGCCTTCGAACTAGGCCGCGCCGCTAATTTGCTCAAGACCGCCAAGCGGCCGATGATCGTGGCCGGCGGTGGTGTGCTTTACAGTCTGGCCTGTGATGGACTGCGTGCCTTTGCGGACCGCTTTGGAATTCCTGTTGTGGAATCGCATGGTGGCAAAAGCGCCCTGCCCTGGGACCATTCGCTCAATCTGGGCGGCATTGGTGTGGATGGTGGCCTGGCCGCCAACGCACTGGCGCGCGAAGCCGATGTAGTGTTTGCCGTGGGTACCCGCCTACAAGACTTCACTACGGGCTCGCACGCCCTGTTTTCCAAGGCCAAACTCCTGAGTCTGAATGTGCAGCACTTTGATGCTGGCAAATGGAGCGGCACGGCCCTGGTGGCCGATGCCAAGGTGGGCCTAGAGCAACTGACCGCTGCGCTGGGTGCCTGGAGTGCGGACTCCGCCTGGACCACGCGCTGCAAGGTCGAGGCTGCGGGCTGGGTCAACAAGGTCACCGAGCTCACCACCAATATCCCCGCCGCCGGTACCTTACCCTATGACGCCGAAGTCATGGGCGCGGTGCGCGATTCGCTCAACGACGCCGGTGGCGATAGCGGAAAACACGATGTAGTAGTCTGCGCCGCCGGTACTTTGCCAGCCGAGTTGCACAAGCTCTGGCGCCCGTCCCTGCCGGGCAATTACCACATGGAATACGGCTACTCCTGCATGGGCTACGAGATTGCCGGTGCGCTCGGCGTGAAGATGGCGCGCCCGCAACAGGAAGTGATTGTGATGGTGGGCGACGGCTCCTACATGATGATGAATTCCGAGCTGGCCACCTCAGTTCTGTTGGGCCAGAAACTGATCATTGTTGTGCTGGATAACCGTGGCTATGGCTGCATCGAACGCCTGCAACTCAATACGGGTAGCCCCAGCTTTAACAACATGTTGGACGACTGTATCCCAGAAGGTGGCGAGGCCAGCCGCATTGACTTCGCCAAGCACGGTGCTGCTATGGGAGCAGACGCGGTGCATGTGAAGAATGTGGCTGAACTCAAAAATGCCATGGTCAAAGCCCGCGCAGCCCAACGCACCCAAGTGCTTGTGATAGACACCACACATTCCCGCATCACCCGTGAGGGGGGATGCTGGTGGGAAGTGGGTATTCCGGAAGTGTCGCAGCGCCCAGAAGTTGGCGAGGCCTATGCTGTGTACCTAGTGGCCAAGCAGGATCAGCGGGTTTGAAGTTCATCGATTTTGACTTCAATGCATTTAACAACTTCATAAGTTATTTCTATGGTCAGTCCCCTACTTGCCAAGGCCGCCTCAGAAGGCCGCGAAATCGTCAACGTCACGCCCGAGCGCGCGGGCTGGAAGCATGTGGGCTTTCGGGCCGTGCGTCTGGCTGCTGGTGAAACCGAGACAGTGCAGACCGGTACCCGCGAACTGTGCCTGGTGGTGCTCACCGGCACCGTCGATGTGGAAGTGGACGGCCAGGTGTTTGCCAACCTGGGCCAGCGCGCCACGGTGTTCGAAGAGGTCTCGCCCGCAGCCGTGTACGTGCCCTCCGGCAAGACCGTGGTGGTGCGCAACGCGGCCGGCGCTGGCCATCTGGCCGAAGTGGCCCTGTGCACCGCGCCCTGTGACGATGCCACGCGCAGCGTGAGCGTGATTGACCCGGCCAGCATGCGCCGCAGCGTGCGCGGCAAGGGCACGAACACACGCTATGTGTGCGACATCCTGCCGCACGACGACCCGCGCGCAGCCCATCTGCTGGTGGTGGAAGTCATCACGCCCAGCAGCCACAGCTCCAGCTACCCGCCGCACAAGCACGATCAGGAAACGCCGCCGACCGAGACGCTGCTGGAGGAAACCTACTACCACCGCCTCAATCCGCCGCAAGGCTTCGCCTTCCAGCGCGTCTACACCGATGACCGCAGCCTGGACGAAGCCTGTGCGGTCGAGAACCACGACGTAGTGATGGTGCCGCGCGGCTATCACCCGGTGGTCGCACCCCATGGCTACGATCTGTATTACCTCAATGTGATGGCGGGTCCGAACCGCTTCTGGGTGTTCAAGAACGACCCGGCGCACGAGTGGATGCTGGCGACCCCCTGACCTCCTGTCCCCCGGCTTCCCCGCAACTTCCCAACCCCCTTACCAAAGCACCCCATGACACCCTATACCGATTCCACCGAAGTTGCGCAGTACATCCAAGGTGCACGCACCGCGGGCACCAGCACACGCACACAACCCGTCTACAACCCCGCCACCGGGCAGGTGGCACGCCAGGTGCGCCTCGGTAACGCGGACGACGTAGCCGCTGCCGTGGCCTCTGCCAACGCGGCATTCCCTGCCTGGGCCGACACGCCACCCATCCGGCGCGCGCGCATCATGTTCAAGTTCCTGGAGCTGCTCAATGCCCGGAAGGACGAACTAGCCCGCGTGATCACCGCCGAACATGGCAAGGTGTTTACCGATGCGCAGGGTGAAGTCTCGCGCGGCATCGACATCGTCGAGTTTTCCTGCGGCATTGCGCAACTGCTCAAGGGCGACTTCACCGACCAGGTTTCCACCGGCATCGACAACTGGACACTGCGCCAGCCCCTGGGCGTGGTGGCCGGCATCACGCCGTTCAACTTCCCCGTGATGGTGCCCATGTGGATGTTCCCGGTGGCGATTGCCGCAGGCAACACCTTTGTCTTGAAGCCCAGTCCGCTGGACCCCAGCCCCAGCCTGCTGATTGCCGACCTGTTCAAGCAAGCCGGTCTGCCCGATGGCGTGTTCAACGTGGTGCAGGGCGACAAGGAAGCCGTGGACGCATTGCTGGAACACCCCGATGTGAAGGCCATCAGCTTCGTGGGCTCCACACCGATTGCCAATCACATCTATGAAACCGGCGCGCGCCATGGCAAACGCGTGCAGGCCCTGGGCGGTGCCAAGAACCATATGGTGGTGATGCCCGATGCCGACATTGATCAAGCCGTGGACGCCCTGGTGGGCGCGGGCTATGGCTCGGCTGGCGAACGCTGCATGGCCATCAGCGTGGCCGTATTGGTAGGGGATGTGGGTGATCGCCTGATCCCCAAACTGCTGGAGCGCACCAAGTCCCTGAAGGTGCTGGACGGCATGAACCTCGCTGCCGAGATGGGCCCCATCGTGACCCAGGCCGCGCACGCGCGCATCACCGGCTACATCGAACAAGGTGTGAAGGAAGGCGCTACGCTTTTGCACGATGGCCGCACCTTCAGTGGCAAGGCTGCTGGCGCCGGTTGTGACAACGGCTTCTGGATGGGGGGCACGCTGTTTGACAACGTTACGCCCGAGATGAAGATCTACAAGGAGGAGATCTTCGGCCCGGTGCTGTCCTGCGTGCATGTGAAAGACCTGGCCCAGGCGGTGAACCTGATCAACGCGCATGAGTTCGGCAACGGTGTCTCCTGCTTCACCCGCGACGGCAACGTGGCACGCGAATTCAGCCGCCGCATCCAAGTGGGCATGGTGGGCATCAACGTGCCCATCCCCGTGCCCATGGCCTGGCACGGCTTTGGCGGCTGGAAGAAGAGCCTGTTTGGCGACATGCATGCCTACGGCGAAGAGGGCGTGCGCTTCTACACCAAGCAAAAGAGCATCATGCAGCGCTGGCCCGAGAGCATTGGCAAGGGCGCCGAATTTGTGATGCCCACGGCCAAATAGGCAAGCTATCCGCGCATATCCGGCCAAAGGCGATGGACATTGAGCAGTTGTTACATTGAAATCATGAAAACTGCAGCCAGCCCACAGCCTACCGTTGATGAGACGATCCGGCGAATATCGCTGGCGTACGAATCCCTGAGCAATCAGCTGCAGGCCATAGCCAGATATGTTGAAAAAAATCGGGATCGCATAGGCATCGAGGGCATCCGAGAATTCGCACAGCAATGCGGAGTTCAACCTTCTGCTATCGTGCGCTTCTCCAAGCGCTTTGGCTTTTCAGGCTTTAGCGAATTGCAGGCTATGTTCCGGGAGAATCTTTACAAGCAACTGTCGCCTGAGGGCTGTTACACGGCACGGATCCGCAACTCGATTACATCGGCAAATCACATCCCGTCAACTGTTGAAGTTGCCAAGGATTTTCTGGAGCAGAGCATCTCGGGCATGCGAGATCTGCAGGACAGTATGAATTTGTCCACTTTTCAGAATGCAGTGGAACTGCTTTCCAAAACGGACTGTGTTTGGATTGCAGCTTCGCACCGTTCATTCCCTATTGCCGCATATTTGGAATACGCATTGCAGCACACCGACAAGCGAGTGATGTTGGTCGATACGAAGTCCAGCATGCACATGGGCCAGATGCATTCGGTGCGCAAGAATGATGTGATTTTGGCCATCTCGTTTCTGCCTTACGCAGAAGAAACCCTGGCGGTGGCACGCAACGCGATTGAACGCGGGGCTCATCTCATCGTAATTACAGACAGTGGGCTTAGTCCATTGGCGCAGCTTGCAAGTGTAGCGTTGGTGGTGCACGAGACAACAAGCTTTGGTTTTCGCTCGCTCTGCAATGCCATGGGCCTAGCGCAGAGCCTTTTTGTTTCATTGGCCTACTCCCTGGAATTATCCAAGACGTCCCCTTAGTAACTGAATTATGCAGGATCACGTGCAGGGCACATGAACTGATACGGCGCCCGGGATACCTGATCAAGCTGCTTTGCGTTTATGGCTCGCCCGCAATATAAGTGCTCCAGGGGACAGAAGCGACTTACGTTCATCACCAGAGGTATCAAGCAAGCGATTGATTGCCTCTCCCACCAGAAATTCCATGGGCTGCCTGAAAGTGGTGAGCTCATAGGCAGGAGAAGACGCCAATTCAATATCGTCGAAACCAACAATTGCTATCTTTCCAGTGGCGTGACACGCGAGCAAAGCGTCCATGGCACCGATAGCCAAAATATCGTTTTCGCAGAACATTGCTTCAATGCGTCTGTCCCTGGGGGTCGACTCCAGATATTTCATGAGCGATTGCATGCCTTCGCTGCGCTGGTAATGCCCTGTATTCAGTACGGTTGACAGCGTGATGCCTTTCTCCAGCAGGCCTTCCTTGAAGCCCTCAAAGCGCCTGAGCTCTGTGCTTTCTGATGTGGGGCCAGCCATGTAGCCAATACTTCGGTAGCCACTCTCCACAAAGAGTTCCGCAATTTCACGCCCAGCCTGAAAGCCATCTGTGCTGACAAAGGGGATTCCCGCATTGCCGCTGTTACGAAACATGACCACCAAGGGTATGTGCTTGATGTTCTGCGCCAGATTGATCAACTCGTGGGTCAGTGTCGTGCCCAGAAACAACAGACCGTCAACCTGCAGCTGATCTGCCAGCGTGAGCGCATTGGCCGGGCTGTATTCGGAACTGAGGTTGAGTAGCAGCGAGCTGTAGGACTTGAGTTGCAGTTGTCGCGTCACCTCATTGAGGAGTTTGAGCTGGTTGGGATTACCCAATTCGTCCATCACCAGTCCAATGATGTGGGTCTTGCGGGTGGACAGGCTGCGGGCGAGCAGGTTGGGGCTGTAGCCCAGTTCCGCTGAGATTTTCTTGACTCTTTCCCGTACCTCAGGAGCCACTTGAGCGCCTTCGGTGAAGGCGCGCGAAACAGTCCACTTTGAAACACCGGCTAGCGCGGCGACATCGCTGGCCGTGACCTTTCTGTTCGTTGAAGCCTGGATTTTCATAGGTACTCTTGGAAAGAAAGCTGAGCAAAAGAACGAAATGTATTTTCGTTTAATAATTTAAATTGAAAACAGATTTGCGACGGTTGTAAAATGCACTGCAACCGGGTGCAGTATAGCGTGGTCGTGGTTTTTGAGGGTAAGGCTTGACAGCGACTTGTCTTGTTTCGAAAGGGAATCTATGCGTTGGGCTTTTGGCGGGGCAAGCAATATTGCCAGCCAATGGATGGTGGAGGCAGTCTGAAGCATGGGCGATGAAATCGTAGCCATGGTTCCGGGTGAGGCCAGTCGTGCGAGGGCGTTTGCGGACAAGCACGGCATTGCCCACGCGTTGACGGACGAAGGCCAGCTAAAGGACCTCGGGGTGCAAGCCGTCTACATCTCCACCACCAATGAAAAGCACGAAGCGTCCGTTGTACATGCGGCCGCTTGTGGCTTGCATGTGTTGTGCGAAAAGTCGCTGGCGATTGACCTTGCGTCCGCCCAATGCATGGTCAACGCTTGCAAGAATGCCGGCGTCACCATG
Source organism: Rhodoferax sp. GW822-FHT02A01 (assembly GCF_038784515.1). Taxonomy (NCBI): domain Bacteria; kingdom Pseudomonadati; phylum Pseudomonadota; class Betaproteobacteria; order Burkholderiales; family Comamonadaceae; genus Rhodoferax; species Rhodoferax sp. GW822-FHT02A01. The sequence continues at coordinate 932,252 of NZ_CP152376.1, read as the reverse complement.
GGCTGCAACTTTCTTTTGCGCCACAACCAGGCTCACCGTTTGATGCGCGAAGCCGTGCGCAATGGAAAGCTCGGAAAACTGATCTCCGTCCGGTTAAATCACTCCGTGTCTTTACCGCAGCCTTTGCAAGGCTGGCGGCTCAAGGACAAGGAGGCAGGCGGTGGGGCGGTGTTGGACATTGGGGGGCAAAACGTGGATTCGCTGGCCTTGATATTGGGTGAGTACCCCGAGCAGGTGACGGCTTTACCAGCAATGCCGGCATGGGTGAAGGACTCGAAGACAACGCTCTGTCGCCCTGGCGCTTTCCGAGCGGGGTCACCGCTTTTACCCACCAGGGCTTTGCCACGTCCTTTGGTGAGAAAGACATTGAAATGCTGGGCACCCAAGCAACGCGCAAAGGCGTATCCATGTTGGATCAGGGTGCTCCAGGGACTCTGGAGATGATGTCAGCGCAAGGCGACGAGGTCAAGCAGATGCAGGACAGAAATCTCTATACCGATTTGTTGATGCAATTTCACCAGGCGCTACGCGGCGAACCTACTGACATGGCCGACGGCGAGGCGGGTCTGAAATCACTGGCGGTAGCACAGGCCATTCATGAGAGCGAAAAGTCGGGTGAGACGGTGCCGGTGCGTTACCCACAGCATTTGAACGGTGCTGTGCAATGAGTCAGGATTTGAAAATGCAAACAGACTTTGAGCCGGCACTGCCAACGGCCGCAGTAGCGATTGGGCAGTGGCATATTGCTGCACAATCCCATCAATTGGAGCCTCATAAGCCACTAGGAGTTTCGGTGATGAGCGAACCAGTTGTGCTCTACCGCAAAAAGGACGGGGCTCCAGTTGCATTGGAAGATCGGTGCCCACATCGCTGGGCACTATTGTCCGGAGGACGTGTCGATGGTGACAACATCGTGTGCCCCTACCATGGCTTCAAATTTTGTCCTCGTGGCCATCTGATCGAAATATCTGGCAAGTCGGGCTCACCAAGTATGGACAGTGCACGGGTTTATGCCGTCATTGAAAGGGATTCCCTTATTTGGGTCTGGGTGGGTGATGGAGATCCAACTTCTGCAGCCATTTAATGCACTTCAAGATCCGAACCCAAAGCCAGAGTACACCATAGTCAAGAGCGCGCTCGGTGTGAATTTGTGTGTCTCGCGTAACGTTGGCTCTAGCGACACCGAATTGCTAGTCGGTCTTACTTGTTGAATTCCATCGGCCATTAGTAAATGCTATCGGGGCACGCGTCTGATCACAATGCAGAAGAGTAAATCCGATTGAGGCTTTTGATTCCCGTATCGTCGTTACCCCCCTGGGGGAACTGAAAAGGTACGGCTTACAGCGCGGAGTCGCGAGCTTGTGAATTTGTGGCGGCGAGGCGACCGCATTGGCAGTGGAGATGTGTGACAGAAGTCACGCGCACGCTAATGCTCAGAAGACCTGACAGCAGACAAAAAAACGCTACGCTCAGATGGACAAGCTGACTCGCACAGTACCTGTCGCTTGTACGCACAGATTACCATCCGCGTCATACATGCCACCTAGCAGTTTCACCCTTTGTGCGTTGTTGCCGGTCTTTGAAGTGGCTACCACTTCCCATTCGATCCGCACAGCGGCGTCTGCAAATACGGCCTTACGGAACTCGACGGAAAAAGAAATTCCTATTACCGAATGGTTTTTGGAAAAGTGCGATGCGGTTAGTCCCAAAATGAGCGCGGTGGTGTGTGTACCACTGACAATCAGTTGCTTGTATCGGCTTTTCGCAGCAACCGCAGAATCATGGTGCAATGGGTTGGTGTCGCCGGCCTGCACGGCAAATGCACGGACCTGTTCCTCATTGAAGGTGTGACGTGTCGAAAACTTTTCTCCAACCATGACCAACGAGTGGGGTATTTCAGTCATCGCCGTTTACGCACCCAGTGCGTAGCGCTTCAGCCTGTCCAGGTCTAGTATTTCAATTGATCCGTACTCTACTTGAATCAGCCCCACCTTTTCCAGCTCATGCAAGGCGCGGTAAGCGGTCTGGCGCGCCATTCCGGTGAGACGGCCAATCTCCTCTTGGGAGATATCGATTCTGGCTTTGGTATTGGGATACAGTTGGGGGTTGAAGAGTTCAGCAAGACAGTAAGCAACTCTGGTGTTCACATCCCCTAATCGTAGGCCCTCCACCATGGCAACGTAGTAGCCCAGACGTGCGTTCAACTGGTCAATAAGCCAGCGGCTGAAAGAATGGCTGTTCTCCAGCAGCCACATAAACGTAGCGCGCGGCACAAAGGCGACTGTGCTGTCACGAATGGCAACCACGGCATAAGGACGCGGCTCGCCTTTGAGCACAGCGCCTTCGCCAAACCAGGAGCCTCCAGGCACCCCCGCAAACGTGGTGGCGCGCCCGTCGGTAGAAACGGTGTCGACCTTTACCAATCCGTTGACAACAGCCAACCAATGCTCTGACGGTGATTCGCGCAAACAAATGGTTGCGCCAGCGCTGAATTCGCGGCTGACGGCCTCATGGCATACGCGATCAAACTGGGACTCCGTGAGCCCGGAACGCCACGGAGAAGTGCGCAAAAACTCTGTCAGTACGTTCTGCGCAGGGAGTTGATGATCAGTCACGTTATTACCCTCTTTCCATTCGTTATTTCCTCGTTCACCTGCGGTCAGAGGTCGCTTGCCACGAAGCCGATGCAGTCCGGCGTGACCAGTGGCGGATCTTTGCGTCGTTGCAATACTAAACAACAAGTGGATTGAATTTCTAGAATGTCATCCCCGCAACATTCAGTTTGGTCGAGTTCTCGCACAATTTCAGCTTGGTTCAAGCTTCACGTGCATGCGTATGAACTTTGACCAATAAAAACCCAACCCGCTTACTGAAGCGTCTGACCCAATCCTGCCATGAGCATACGACTGTCTTCGCCCCCCAGTGTCCCAAACGACGTGCTGCGCAGCGCCGTTGATTGGGCCCTTATTACCCGCCGTTCCACTCGTGCCTTTCTGTCCACGCCGGTTGCCAGAGCGGATGTGGAGGCGATCCTGGATGTGGCCCGTTATTGCGCCTCAGGCGTCAATATGCAGCCCTGGCACGTTCATGTTGTCATGGGTGAAGCCAGGAAGCGCCTCAGCCGGACAATCATCAGCATCTACGACGACCCTGCACAAATGTCCGGGCTTGAAGAACCCTACGACTACTATCCGGCGCAATGGTCTTCACCGTACCTCGATCGCCGCCGCAAAGTGGGCTGGGATCTCTACGGTTTGCTGGGAATCCAGAAAGGCGACAAGGATCGCATGCATGCGCAGCACGGTGCCAACTACCGGTTCTTTGGTGCACCCGTGGGGCTGATGTTCACGATCGACCGGGGCATGGGGCGTGGCAGCCTGATCGACTATGGAATGTTTCTGCAAAGCATCATGGTGGCCGCCCGTGCGCGGGGTTTGGACACCTGCCCGCAAGCCGCCTTTACCCCCTTCCACCGGGTCATTTCCGAACAGCTGAAGATTCCGGATCAGCAGATGCTGGTGTGTGGCATGAGCCTTGGATATGCAGATCCCAGCCGGATCGAAAACTCGCTCGCTACCGACCGAGAATCCGTGGGCGCGTTCACAAGCTTTCACGAATAAATCAAAGAGGAGATAAGCCCATGAGCGCAACAGCTTACGCAAGCGGCCTCGAAAAATGCGAGGCCAATCATGTTCCCCTGACACCCTTGAACTTTCTGGGGCGAACTGCCGACGTTTACCCAAACCGCACGGCCATTGTGCATGGCAGCTTCCGCCAAACCTGGGCGCAGACACGGGAACGTTGCTATCGGCTGGCCTCGGCCCTTGTCCGGTTGGGAGCAGAGGTTGGCGACACAGTTTCCATCATCGCACCCAATACGCCAGCCATGCTGGAGGCTCACTTTGGCGTGCCACTGTCCGGTGCTGTCCTCAATGCCATCAACTGCCGTCTGGATGCCGAAGGGGTGGCGTTTATCTTGCGCCACGGTGAGTGCAAGCTGCTGCTGGTGGATCGTGAATTTGCGCCCCTGGTATCGAAAGCATTGCAGTCCGTACCCAACCCGCCGCGTGTCATTGACATCAACGATTCAGAAGCACCTGCCGGTCCGGCCATTGGAGAGACCGACTACGAGACGCTCCTGGCAAGTGGTGACCCTCAGTTTCCCGGCTGCTGGCCGAAGGATGAATGGACGCCCATTGCGCTGAACTACACATCAGGTACTACGGGTGACCCGAAAGGAGTGGTTCCAAGCCATCGGGGCACCTATTTAATGAGCCTCCTGCAAATGACGGACTGGGCCTTGCCCAGGGCACCGGTCTATTTGTGGACGCTGCCCATGTTCCATGCCAATGGCTGGTGTTTCACCTGGGCCATTACGGCGGCGGCCGGTACTCATGTGTGCCTGCGGCGGGTCACGGCAGCGAATGTGTTCGCCGCCATTGCTGAACAGGGCGTGGACCATTTTTGTGCCGCGCCCATTGTGATGGCTGGAATTGCCAGTACCCCGCAGGAGGAGCGCATCGCTTTGCCGCGCCGCGTACGGGTGCTAACCGCCGGTTCACCACCACCTGCTGCCGTTCTGGAGGCCGTGAAGACCATGGGATTTGATGTGGACCATGTTTTTGGCATCACGGAAATATCGGGCACGCCCGTGAGCTGTGCCTGGCAAGGCGAGTGGGATGCGCTGCCGTCCGAAACCCAGGGACGTTTGAAGGCACGCCAGGGTGTGCGTGCGGCAGCGTTGGAAAACGTGTGTGTTGCCGACCCGCAATCTTTTGAGCAAGTGCCACGGGATGCTGCGACAAGCGGTGAGATTCTGGTCCGTGGCAATACCGTGATGATGGGGTATTTGAAGAATCCGAATGCGACCGCCAAGGCATTTGAAGGCGGATGGTTTCACACCGGGGACGTGGCTGTTGTGCACCCCGACGGCTACATGCAGATCACCGACCGATCCAAAGACATCATCATCTCTGGCGGTGAAAACATTTCATCGGTTGAAGTTGAGGAGATCTTGTATCGCGTTCCCGGTGTTTTGAATGCTGCCGTAGTGGCTCAGCCCGATGAAAAATGGGGCGAGGTTCCCTGCGCCTTTGTTGAAATGAAATCGAATTCGCCTGCTTTATCCGAAGCGGAAATAATTTCCTTTTGCCGTGAGCGTTTGGCACATTTCAAATGTCCGCGCCGCGTGGTCTTCGTTGAGTTGCCCAAAACCGCCACGGGAAAAATTCAGAAGTTCCGCCTCAGGCAAATGGCGGGAAGCCGCGAGGCGATTACAAGACTGGCAGGCTGAGTTCATATCTCGTGACTGCTTGTCGTCAAGGCAACCACAGTGAAGTCTTTTTTAGGTACAGTAGTTGGTCGTCAAGTGCCGACCTTACTTCAATTTGCTTTCCCTGTTTGTAGTCATTCTGTATCGATATGTCTCAGCTCCGTCTGAGCAATGACTTAGTTAACGTAAATGTGCTTGTGTTGTGGAATGCATTCGGCCAATGCGGGTCCAAGGATTCCCTGTTTCGAATGCTATGCTGCCGCTAAACAGCAAGAAAGAGCCGATGCAAATCTCCATGCAAACCGCCTTCGCCCAAGCCCAACGGAGGGCTCTGATTTTGATTCTATGTATGGCGGCCACTGGCTGTGCACTGATTTCTGGTGATCGAGAAATTCCGATATCAGAAGCCGCGAAAGATCGCATGCACGACGCAGCTCCATCATTCCCACCAATTCTTCGTAATTCCGAAGGCCAATCAATGGTCTTTGTTGCAGCATTTGACGGAACTTTAAACGATCGTCTTTTCGTTCCAGATGACGAGAGTATGACCGTTATCGCAAAGCTTTATGACGCTATCGATGTTTCTAATGCTTCGGCTGGTCCAATTTCAAAGCATTATGAGAAAGGGCCGGGCTGCAGATTCGGTTTTAGTTGTTGGATTGATGCAATGACTGGATATAGCAGTGAGCATACTGCAATGATTGCATTGCAAGAATTACGGAACTTTATCCGAGACAAGTCGAATCAAATGGAACTTCGTGTAGTAGTACTGGGTTTTAGCCGAGGAGCTGCTACAGCACGTCATTTTTTAAATTTGGTCCAGCAAGAAAATAAAAATGGGTTTCTGCATGCGGCAGGTATCGCAACATGGTCTACTGCACTTCTATTTGATACTGTTGCCACTGGGCAGGAAGGCACTCTGAAACTTGGATTCCCTGAGAACTTGGAGTTCGCAGTCCACTATGTTGCACAGAACGAATCGCGGCAACTTTTTTCCCCCATCCTCGATAATGATGTCAACTTTAACGTAGTAGCATTAAGAAACGCTTACCCTGATCGACGGATTTGGACTATTTGGGTACCTGGCTCTCACTCAGATATAGGGGACTCATATCTGCGCGGAGCTGGACCACTCGTTGTGGCAAATGCAAAGGCTGTGCTGATCCAAATGGGATTGGTAAAACCGAAACCCATAGATCTTTGCCCCGATGAGCTCAAAGAGTGCCGGAGACTTGACGAAGGACTACATGACTCTCGAGGGTTGATAGATCGCCTTGCCGGGACGCCCTCTCCCTTTTCATGCGGTTTTCTTCGCAATATTGATCGTATCGAGAATGAGGAAATAGCCGAATTGGAAGCAAAATTGTTGATTGATCGAAGCCGTTTTCGTTGGGAACACAATCCAGCCGTGTCTGTATTGACATCCATACATACGCAATCCACTGAAAGCTATGTCATGGAGGGCAAGTTGGATTCAACAAGTTGGCTTGTCGTCAATCCGAAGTGGACTGGCTATGAGGGTTATGAAGCTCAGGTAAATAATGGAGCAAATGGATCGGAATTGATACTCGAAGATCCGATAAATTACGGTGTCAAGTTTCCGATTCCGAAAATCGTTTTCGAGGAACTAAAGCGGCAGGGAGGTAAGGCGTTGATTGAATTCAACATCCTTAAGCCCGGTGGTCCATGGTGGTTCGTCAACGGATGCCTGCCGGCCGAGTGATGGTTGGCATCGAGAACCCAATAGATTGAACCATAATTCGAATACTAGATGCTATTGTTAAAACAGACAAGCTTTAGCGGGTCGCGGAAATACTCACCGAATCTGAGCCGTCTTCACCGCTAAATTCGTTCTTCACGCTCCGCTTTCAAAATTTGGAATTCGGGCGTCCGATTCCAGTACTTTGAAGCGGTTTTCATGCTGTTTTGCACGCCATTTCTGTTGACGCCAGCGCAAATTTGACAGCGGACGCTGGAGATGACTGATACGGGAACGCAGGCGCTGCCAGCTCGCGCGCCCTTGGCGTCGACAACAGGCCCTCGGCACGGCGATGGAATAGCGGGTTGCCAAGTAGCATGCGTAGTCGAGACAAGGCAGCACTCATGGCTGGCTGACCCCCACGTGGGCAGCAGCCCGGGCGACATTCCGTTCTGCAATCAGCGCATCGAAGGCCACTAACAGGTTGAGATCAACGCCGTGAAAATCCACAAATCAAATAGTCACATATACGGTTTATCTGTTGCACAGATCATATCCAATTGCCCAAACTACGAGCCTTCCTAACCTGAAAGTGATTGCCATGACTACCCAGACCTCGACATGACCGACCGCCTGCGCACTGAGCGCCTAGCCGTCGAGGCCCTTTACCGAGCCTTCAGCGAAAAGGCCCCCGACCTCGTTGACGCTGTACTCGCTCCCGACTGGGACGACATCCCGTTAGCGCCCGGCCAGGGGTCAGGTCCGGCCGGCATCAAGCGATCATTCGCAGCTTCGGAGAAGCGTTTCCCAATGTGAAGGTGGTAATTCACGACCTCATCCAGTTGCCGGGCCGCGTGGGCGCGCGTGTGGAAATCACCGACACGCACCAGGGGGAGCTGTACGGCATCCCCGCCACCGACAAAAAGGTGAACTTCCGCTTGCACGAATTCCACACGATCGAGAACGGCTTGGTGAAGACTACCTGGCACATGGAGGACTGGTTCGGCCTGTTCCTGCAACTTGACCAGTTTCCACGACAAGCTTGAATCCAGGAGTCCCCATCAAGAAAGCAGCTCTGATTTCCAACATTGGTGGCCCTGAGGTCGTCACTATCGGCGACCTGCCAGTTGATGTAGTGCACATCCGCATCGAGACCGCTGGACTCAATCCCCTGGACGTGAAGATGATTACTGTCTACCTGCAGCAGGCCCTCCCGGTCACTCCGCCATAGTCAAGAGCTCAATGTAACAGTTTGACGCGGGAATAGGTTCGGTGAGTCCGCAGCGTGGTGCAACTTACTATGAACAGACTGCTTATCTCACAGAGTCGGCCGCTTATGTAACGAACTCTGCAAAATTTGCCCGGAAACCGGTTTGTCAATAAGCTCTTGGACAAATGTCGGTCCATGTACTTAGTATGAGGTGCCGGCAAAAAGCTCACCCAAGATGATTCATCACAATCTTTGTAGTTGATGATGAAACATCGTTACTGTAATGCAAACAGTTGGGTTTAAAAAATCATTGAAACAATGCAAGAACTGGAAAAGGGCAATGTATGAAAAAAGTGAGCAATCGCCAATTGGTCAATAGAAGTAGTTACCTGAAGTTGTTCAACAAAGCACTGGGTGGTCCCCCATCGATGCCTGATTGCCGTCATGCGGCACATGGTCTCTGGGTTGCAATGGGTTCATTACAGCGGGATTACATAGAGATTCCAGCCATCGAATTATACCAATGGAGGAGACGAGAAGGAAGTATCACCTATCCAAGCGGAACTATGTCTGAGTATCGGTTTGAAGAATGCAAACGCAAGCATCCACTATATGCGATAGCGATAGGATTATCTGATAATGACAATGGGTACTCAGATGTTGATATTGAAGTGGTCGCAACTGTTGGGGCATGGTTGGCACGTCGCCTCGTGGAAAAGTGGGAGCCAACATATCGTCAAATTCAACTGATAAATGCAGTGATTTTCAATCCAAGGGGAAGGGCAGCAATGAATTGGAGTCGAAACGACCGGCGTATGGCTTGTGATATCGCGATAGCAAACCTCATGGAATCCGTGCTAAAGAATGATGAGGCAGCCAAAGCTATGGGAATGAAACATCCATATTCGACATTTGAGAAATGTCTAGAAGATTGCAAGGATCGTGTGGGGAAACACAGGGTGCCGTTGTGCTCCCAATAGGTCAAAAAAATGGAGCAAACGTGGGGAAGAAGGAAAAAAGTGCCGAATTTAATTTCCAGCGCATTCAGACAAGCAAAAAGATGGTCGCCCTAGAAGACATCACGCCGATCGCGACTGGGCCTGTTGGCGAGTTGATGAAAATCATTCATCAGTTGCCATCAATTTATCCAAACTATTTTCAGCAGGCGCTTAATTACCTTGTCATTACAAACCCTGTCATAGTTGAAGCATATGATTTGAAATCTGAAAGAAAATATTGGCTGATTAGCGGTATGCGCACATATCAGGCCTTCATGGGTAAATATGGTAGGCGATATCGGATTCCAGTTGCTGTGGCGGAGAAAATAGAACAAAAAGACAGAGACGGAATGCAACTATTGGATTACATCAATTGTTATCTTTATCGTCAAGAAGGTGGTGTAGACAGTGGATATTTTTTGGGTGAATTAAAAGATAACAAAAATATCCACGATGTGGGCAGCAGTCTTCTGCCGTGTAGCACGATTGAGGAATTGGCAAGCCTTGTCGGCTTGGGAAGATCGGCTTTGTACGATCGTATTAGTGCAGCCAGGAGGTATGTCGTTGCACAAAAGGAGAGCTTGAATAAAAGGAATGTGGGGATTTCAGTAAAACTGCTGCCTCCACTTGGTGCATCTGGCAATCTAACTACCGATGTATCTAACTCTGTTAATGGAGATAAATAGATGGGTGAAAGTCTCGCCTTGGATTTGTTGGATGCACCACCAAAACAACCCCAAGTCTTTGAGGTTCTTGATTCCTTTGAACGAGCCCTCAATTTGCTGGAGGCAGTATCGGACTCTGATTCACGCTCAGGAATACAGAAAATTCTCGATGACATAGATGCTGTCAAGAAAAATCCTCACTTGATCGGGCGAGCTTCAGTGGAATCAACGCAGAATGAATCTCTTTACAGCTACAACAAGACTAACTCGCTATATTCACTTTTTAAATTTGAACCCGCTTCACCAGAAATAGAAAATATCTGGTACGCAATGGTTGCGACAGCATTGCCGGGCCTTTTCAGACTTGAACGTCGTCGAAAAGAGGATCCTATATCTCATGCGGACCATATGTATCAAGTTACATTGGCAATGAGGAATTTAAAAAAATGCTTCAACCATGAGAGGGTGTTGATGCTAGAAATGCCCGATGTGCCTACTTCAGCCCAAAAATACGCTGAAGAAATGGAGAAGGTATTTCAACATTTTGATATAAGGATGGAGAGCACAGGGAAATACCGACAGTTCTACTTAGTTCACAGACTACTGAGCTGGCAGGAAGGCGACGCATTAGTCGATGTCGTAGGCCCCGGGTATCGTCCAAGAACTGGGGAACGAGCTCCACGAAGAAAATCTACGCTAGATGCAGATATTAAGGAATATCAGCGTAAGACGTTTTTTGTGGATGAATCTCACACTGAAACACATATAAGGAAAATTTCTACATATTTTGAAAGGCCAAATCGAAGAGAGGCTGAACAAGAAAAGTTCGCCCCAGACCTTGAGGCCGAAATAAAACCAGTTGAATCAACGCTTGAGTTGCTTCCCGGTAAAGTTATGCAATATCACTTTCGACGGCAACGTGAGGGTGCTGGGCAGCGGGCGCGATATGCAGTGCAGGCTATTGAGTTGCAAAACCAACAACTCCCCATTACATATTCAAATTTGTCTGAGTATGAAATTCAACTCTTTCTGGAGAATCTAGATAGATGGAAATCATCATTGTGGCGAGTAATACCAAATGATAAGTTAGTAGAGGTTTCTCTGTGGGCGGCATGCAGATACTTGTTCTCCCGATCGCCAGATCAATTAATAAATTTGCGCATATCGACAAACGCTGAGACGCCAAGGTTGCCTACGTGGAATCCACAAACCAAGAGAATTACTTTTTCGACTTTGTCTCCAAAGCACAAAGCCAGTGCTTCTACCGCACTGAGCATTCCTGTCGGAGCACAACTGACACTGGAGGTGCCTACGCTAGTTCAGGTGTTGATTGAATTGGTAAAGGTTAAATCCGGACTAATTTTTAAAAGTTCTAAGGAAGAACTAGAGCGATACTTCTCGCTGCTGCTCAACTCAATAAATGCCAAATACAAAGTGGCGTTAAGCGCGCATAGGCTTCAAAATACTATGGCGGAGCACATCTCAACTTTGGCACCCAATGACCCTGTGCTTGCTTGCTACTTCACGGGCGCACCACCAAATTCGCATATGCCGGCGGTGTACTCTGCTGTACCCGAGAATCGAATTCAGCAACTCTTCATCCAAGCGTGGGAACGATACTCCGTGGCCTTAAAAGAAGACGATTGGGACGGAAGTAGGAATTTCGAACTCCCAAGTCTGATTGACTTTAACCATCAATTTGTGGGTTCCATGCAAGTTCCACAAAATGAGATGGTGAAAAGTACTGTGCATGATCTTTTGACACGATTAAACGCAGACATAGCTAACCCGGGCGTTAGCATATCGAGACGTCACAATTCGTATACGGCTTATGTTTGCTTCATGCTTCTGGTCCTGACCGGGATTCGTTCATTGACGACCTTATTGCCCGGAGCGATGGATGTAGATTGGAAATCCGGTATCTGTTTTGCGTCTGAGAAAGATAATAGTCGGTATAGCGAGGCCCGCTTGGTGTATATGTTGCCTTTGGTCGTTGAGCAGCTGCAAAGCTACCTACAACATGTGCGGCAGCTGCGCAAATATCTTGTGGCAAACGGTTCTGAGGCGCTTGTCAAATTAGATGCGAGACACGAGGAAATCAAGCTATCAAATCATATTCGCCCAGATCGGTCAGCCGATTTAAATTCGATTGATGGTGTTGCTCCGATGGTCTTCATGTTAGGCGAGTCAGGTTCCACCATGATTGAAGTCAAAGCTAAACAGCTTCAACAGTATATGGGTGACAAATGGTCCATGCGGATCGGTGCGACGCGGCATTTTATACGTACAGCATTATTGCTTGGTGGCACATCCGGTGAGTTGATTGATGCATTGCTTGGCCATTGGATTCGTGGTGCCGAGCCTTGGGGTGTCTACAGTAGCCTTCCGCCAAGGATATGGAAGTCCGAACTCAAAAGTCGTATTGATCAAATGGCTACACAATTAGGTTTCAAAGCACTGAAGCCGAACATTTTTCGATGAGCGCAGTAGGAAATGAATACTCGTCGCCAGACAGTTCGCAACTGACGATCAGGCAGGAGTGGCCTGAATGGGCGCGTGAGGTTGCACCACAGATTAGCAAAGGACGGCAGGATTTATTCACCGAGTTTCTTCATTGGATGTCCCAAAACGCCAAAGGTATTTGTATTGGGGAACCTGGAATCACATTGGAGAAGTCCGAGCATCAGCGCCTGCGAGACAAACTGTCTGCGGATTTGTCACGGGATGTGCGTGACGAGTTGTTATGTATCGAGTGGTGGAACAGACTAATTACAGCAGGATGTTCACAGGAACGTTGGAAGATAGAACTGTGCGGTGCTGTAGTTCGTATTCCACCGCCACCGACCACTTTCGTGCGGCGCGACTTTCAGTTGCTACAAACCTATCGGCAGTTGGAGCAAAAGTTTCAGCAGTTGCTGCAAGGTGTGATTGCCGACGTTCAGCTGTGCCACGCGGTGTTGCTTAGCGCTGTAGTTAATTGCGGCGTAACTGACTCAGACCTTTTGTCAGCGCTCGCCAAGTGGACGGGCATGTTCATACGAACATCACACGGGCGCATACGTGTTGTTCTTGAAATCACAAGGAACGGGCGCATTGCCAGAAGTCAGGCATGGTTTCCTGACTCAGTGACATCTACATTGCTGGTACGTTGTGCAGCGGCTGGATGCCTTGTAGCTGACCCGAAGGGCGTTGATCAAGATTCATCACAAAAGCTGTTGACCGCAATAGAAGTGTTTGGCTTACCAAGCATGGACGCTCCCGAACTGCTGCGAGCTGCGTCGGTTGCAACGGCAATGAAAATTCCGCCATTTTTGCGTGAGTACCTTGGCGGGGCGATTCGAGCTGCTTCGTTGTGCCAGGCAACCTGGCAGCGGTTGAATGGTTGGTCGTTTGTACCCCTAACGAAGGACAGTGACGCACTGGTCGACGTCGACACTTCCAATGTTGAAGTAGACCTGAGCGCTGTTACCAGTAAATTCAGTCCGGGTGCCAAATTTGTATCGCAAGGGTCCATCATCCGAGAAATTTTGCGCGCGCTGCGGAGCAGTAACCACGATGCGTTGGAGAAAATTGACGATGTAATCAGAAAAAATGGTACCTCGGTTTGGCCTGTGACACTCTGGCTTGCCTATTGGATACGGTGGCGCATTGGCGCGCCACTCAATGATAAACAGCCAGAAGTTGGTGCTGCCACAGTGGCACGAAGTACAGCGCACAGGTATCTGGCTACCATCGCACGACACCTCATTGCAGTTTGCGAATGCGAGGAACTCTTGCAGTTCGAGCAAGATGACTTTGAAGACTTGTACGAAATGGCGGCAGCTAGGCTGAAAACTGATGGCGAGCGGTCAAAGTTTTGGGGCTGTATCCACTCATTTCACACCTTTCTGACTTTTCGTGGTGCTCCGCCAATTCAGTTCGATGAATTGGATGGATACATGATGTCCACTAGCACAGGCGTTAGCGTCACGGCGAACTTGGTGAGTGAACGAGACTTTTTGAACTTCAAAACGGTACTTTTGAATACTGAACAACCTAATCTTGACAGCCCACGTGTCGTGACCTTTTTGGTCGGGATGCTGGGATTTCGATGTGGGTTACGGCGCCGCGAAATTCAGATGCTTTGGACAGATGATTTATTCGGTGACGACAATGCGGTGTTGGTCGTGAGGGCATCCAGACTGGCGACTCTCAAGTCACGCAATGCAAGGCGTCGTATGCCGTTAGCGGCACTATTGCCTGCAGATGAATTGAAGTTGCTATTGAGCTATCAGCAGCGACGTACTGCGCAGCTTGAAGGACATTCGGCCTTGCTCTTTTGCAATCCTGAAGCGCCTCGGGTCCCGCTCGACGACGTAGTGATGTTCCGGCCAATCACACAGATTTTTCAGCGAATTTGCGCAGGGTCTGGACCTCAATTCCGGTTTCACCACCTTAGGCACTCATTTGGCAACTGGTTGCTCTTACGTCTTCTTGCCGCGGACAACCCGGACTTAGTCAATAGCGATGAGCCTTTTCTCCCGCATAAAGATGAAAGAGACAATTGGACAAAGCAATTAAAGGAAAAGCTCTTTGTTCGCGCGCTTGGCACCGAATTACAGCCAAGTCGCAAGAACCTGTATCTAGTAAGCTCACTGTTGGGGCACCTTAGCCCAGATACAAGTTTGCGCCACTACCTTCATTTAATCGATTGGCTGGCTGGGCGTGAAATTGAACTTGCCTTGGCGGAAGCCCTCAAGGGATGGTCTGCTGAATCACTACGCAATCTTTGTGGCCTCTCGCCGTCTGCACCGTACAAACCGCCCTACAGGGCATTAATCAAAAAGCCGATCGAATTCTTGCGTCAGTTTGTCTTTCAGCGTGCGCCGAAGGAGTGGGTAGAAGTAAAGTCTATGGATTTAGGTCCAATTGATTTTTCGGACATTGTCGAAAGATTGGGGCAACCCCTGTTACCAGGGCCTTCACGCATGATGGTATTACTGGCCAACATGGTGACGGCGGCTTCGGATCCCGGCTGGCAACGAAAGAGCGGGAAGTCCTCACTTGCCATGCAAGCAGTGCTTGAGAGATTGGAACGTAATCACTGCATTCCCGAAAAGCAACTACTCAGCCTGTATGAGGATTATCTCAAGCTGCACGCCAAGCAGTCGATGGGAGAAGCAAAGGTGCTGCTAAGGATTCCCGGACCGCCCCGCACGGTTGAGGATAGATTTGAATTTTGGCGCATCCTAGATGTGTCGGTTGCCGCGCGGGAAAAGCCACACCGATGGGCTGCAATGGTTTGTGCCGCCGGCTTTCTTGTGAATAGAAACGGCCCAAAAAGCGGTAACGTGTATTTTGGAAAGCGTTGGGCATCAGCGCCAGTGGTGGTAGATGGACTCATTGCCATGGGTGTTCCAGTGACCAAGCTGGAGCTGATTGTCCGAGAGGAGATGCCTGGCGCTAAGCGTGCTTTGCAAATGCGTGAAATAGCTGATCAGGTCGCACAGCGCGGGGTGACAACACGAGTCGATAAACTCGATTGGGAAAAGCGTAAGTCTGCAGGTGCGACATTGTTGCTCCGCATTAGTGATGAGCGCGATTCTAGGAGTACACACAAAAAGCCCCAGAGATTTCTGGGACGGATGATGGGGGTAAATTACGCTGCGATTTGGGTGTTGTTTGTTGAGTCAATACAGGCGGTGAAGACAAAGGCTCTTGCTGATTGTGTTCAGCTGCAGTAGGTTTGAAATGACGAGTCGCACTAATGTTCCGAGTAAGGCAGCTTTAACACATTTCGGCAATTTTTGGCGCATTCGGTCAAATTTGCACCGATGCCAATACAGCAGGGATCCCGATCTAGGTTGGAAATGAGATATCCAGAACTACCACTGAGATACGTGCGCGTTGAGCCTCCTGCATCTGCGAAGTCAAGCGTTCGGTCAATTCTGAAGGAGAGGATGGTTTGCGCCCTCCGTCCCTCGGCGGTGTCATGTTGGATTCTCCTGTCCACAGTACCAGATAGATTCCATGCCCCTGAGACTTATCCTTGGTGTATTGATGATCGAGTTGATCGGTAAGTCCAGTCCAAAGTGCTGGGTTCCATTGACCTTTGATTTCGATGGGCAGGTCGATCTGAGAACCTTTTGACAGCATGATGTCTACGCGCTTCTCTGATTGCACCTGTGCCTCCGGAATGCAGGTGATGCCTTTCAGATCCAGGTGGGGCTGAAGTCGACTAAGCAGCAAATCGCGACAAGTATTCTCACTGACATGTATCAGCGCTTGGTTGCCTTTTCGATCAGATGCCTCTTTCCAAAAGTTTCGAATATAGTTGTCATTGCCGTTGCGGATTTCGTGCGCAATCTCGCCAAACAGGTCAATTGCCATTACCTTCAGATCAGACGGGTTCGCAGGCACGGCATTGCGCAAAATTTGGACGACATCATCGAGGTCGGCGTATCTGTAGTTCCGTTCGCGCAAGTGATTGATGGCCTGCTGCTTGTAGTCAGACAAAATTGGCTTGAGTGCTTGCAAGGAGGGTAGATTTTCAAGACGTGCAAGTTCTTGGACAGCCTCGCGCGTCCCTTGTTGAGTCAGACTTGAGATAAACGCGCGTACCGTGTCGCCAAGGCGCATTGCATCCGTGACCCAACCACTTCCTGACGGCCATTCCATTTGGGCAATGGGTCCCAATATCTCAATTAGCCGGGCCAACAGCTTTGCACCGAACCCAATGTCTGCCACACCACCCAATACGCCAGTTGAAAGCAACGATGCAACAGCCTGTGCGTGCAGCTCCGAACTTCCGAGTCGCTCCAGTAGGTCTTGCTCATATTTAGGGGCATCAACCATACTGCCCAGTGTGATCCAGTAAAGACGCTGCATCTTGTCAAGACTTCGTCTTGCTAAGCGACTGGTGCAGACCCGCCGTATATCTGCAGGGCATCGGCGGACGAAGATCTTGATCAGTGTTTCTAGTTGCTGTAATTGGGTCTTGTTGGAACGACTAGGGAACGATAGCAATATTTCAGGGAGTGACTGGCGAGCGACGTCCGTGAATGCTTCATTGGTGCTGAGCTCATGGAATCCTGTTACAAATTCACTCTGCCCAGCAATGTCTGCTTTAACAAAGGTGATAAGTGCACTGGCTGCAGCGGCAGACCGACGAGGTGCTATCTCCATGTACCATGCCGGTGTCTTGTCCAAGCCATATGAAAGCCAATACCCACATAGCAGTTCAACTTTTGATTCAGGTAAGGACTCAAACACCTCCGGATTCTGCGCCCACAGTAAGTCTGTGCCAACCAGGGTGGGAAGCACAAGAAAGTGAACCTTCTTTTGTTGGCGAAGCTTGATCACCTGCGGCAGTGACGGTAAATCGTTGCGATCCATACAAGCAAGGAATCCGCGCTTGGCGCACTCCAGCAATTGTTGATGGTTTTCAGCGTAACTCTCAAAACGGGACTCGGGGTTATCGCCAGGAATGTCTTGAAAGTGTCCGTACCAGACTTGCGCTAGATGGTGCATCAAGTTGGGCGGAGCGGATCCATCGTTTATCGCGGGTAAGTGTGGGGCGACACGTTCCGTGCGTAATCGCCGTTGGTCCTCTCGTTCGTGGCGCCGGGCAATAGTTGCTTCTTGATGGTCGAAATGCCATTCGGGAAGTTGGCAACTTAACATCGGTAGCAGCAGCGACCGGCGGTGCGCGGCCTGGCTTGCCCATTCAAATAGCGCATCCAAGTTCAATCCGTCGGCGCATCTTCCATAAGCAAGTGCGTTGATTACCTCTCCCAAAAGAACCTCGCGCATTGGCTCAGCGTCAAATTC
Organism: Rhodoferax sp. GW822-FHT02A01; assembly: GCF_038784515.1. NCBI lineage: Bacteria > Pseudomonadati > Pseudomonadota > Betaproteobacteria > Burkholderiales > Comamonadaceae > Rhodoferax > Rhodoferax sp. GW822-FHT02A01. The sequence goes on along the minus strand of NZ_CP152376.1, from coordinate 914,599 downwards.
ATCTATCAATTCCAGGTGCCAGATTCCAAGGTCTGAGGGTGGCGGTATGCCTTCGAACATTCGCTGGAGCCGAAAGACAGCCATGCGCGGTTTATCGGCGCTGGCGAACTCGTTATAACCAATTCGCAAAATCGATTTGTATCGGTTTGGGCGATCAGCGAACCAGGCATTGATGGGGGTGCGCCCTTCGAGTGGTTGGTTGTTTGTCCCGTATTCGTCACTGCAAAGATGCATCCACCGATAAAGAACGTCATCGACAGTATGGTCGCCGCACTCTTGGAAGGCTCGTCCTAACACGGCGGTGGCCATTCGAGAAAAGTTGCGAACTTGGGTATTCCCGAGTTCAAGATCATCGCGCCTGAGCAGGTGTTCGATCAGCCTTGGAAGGTCTGAGCTTTCCGTGCGCTGTGCAAATTCGTGGTCCCAAAAGTACGAGAATGTGCCGGTTAGGCGGTCGTCCTTGCATTGGTGCAGATGTTTTAGTGCTCCGTCGAGGCCCATGTTGTCTGGATAGAGATGCTGCAACAATATTCCGGCCAGCTCGTCGTTAACATCTATAGTGGCGTTGCTTTCAATGGCGCGCAACAATTGAATTGCTTCCGTAACTGATTGGGAATGCTTTAGCGCTGCAGTGCAGGCCTCACCCCTAACCCATTGCCAACGTGATGTGTCCGCTGCTATCGACCATAGAGTTGAGAGCATCTCTTCGTCGTATTTGCATGTCGTCTGTTGCAGCACCCTGATCAAGAACACTGTCTGATGTTGTGCATCGGTGCTTCTGTTAGTGTCTGCCAGCCGCTGAATGAACAAGCCTTGCAGCGATTCATCCCATAGTTGCCCCCAATAGGTATTCCTGTCAAAGCTAGATGCAAGCGCCCGAATCTCCTGGTTTTTGGCTAGAAGGGTGTTCAGAAGCAAGGTCTTGTCACTAACCGGTAGCGTAGCCGGGTCACCGTATTGGGCCACGGATATTGGATCGTCTAGGATTAGGCGTTGACGAAAAGAGATGCCCAGCGTTGTCAGCCAGCCGTACAGGCCTCGCAGGCTGGATATCGGTTTGTTGTCGTTGCCCAGGAGAAGGTTCCGAATTCGGGTTAGTGACAGCTGCTTTTGGTCAATCTGCTGCGCCATCCATTGGGCAGCCAGAAACTCCGCGATGGTCCGGTGGGCAGGAACAAGCCGGTCGGCAACTTGGGCTGGTTTGAATAGCAGGCTTCCTAGTGCTGCTTGGCCGTGCTGCATATCCAGGGGCTGTAAGGCTTGCAATTCAGGAAAACGCCGGTTAACGGATGAGCGGCGGACAGCGATCCCGTCCAGGTCGGACAACAGGAGTGTTGCGCAAAGTTGGCCTGCCGAGGTCAGAATTTTTTCCTCGCTAATGCCAACTTGCTGATTACGTTGGTGCTTATCTTCTCTGCGCTCTCTGGCCATGAGCCCGCTGGCGGTTTGAAATAGCTCCGTTTTGGTGGTGGCATGAAGGCCACTTTTCGCAACTTCTGACCACAACTCGAGTAGGTGAGGGTTGCGTAGGAACAAATCTGCTCCGGCCGTGCGGGCGGAGGAAATCATGTCTTGTGCCAGTTTGACGTCGCCCAATATGTTGGCGATTTCATCGTCGTCAAGGTCGATCAAGGCGTAAAGCGGAATCTCGAAGTTAGCAACTTCGGACTTTAATGCATCCCGATCACTTGCTCCCAACCAGTCCGCAGCACGGCAGGAGATGCGAAATTTTGGCTTCCCAAGCTTGCGTAATTCACTGCGGATGCGATGGATGACGCTGCTGTCGCTGGGTTGTGCACGTGCCTCGTCTAAACCGTCAATGAAATAGGTGGCATCGGCGCCCTGGTCAAGATAGAGCCCATGTATGAACTCAGAAGCCGATACCAACACGCCGCCACAGGCATGCGCCTCGCTTCTGAATGCTTCAGTTTTGCCAGACCCGGGCTCTCCCAATAGCACCCAGGCTGGGACTTCCCGTAGATCCTCGATCGGCAGGGATGGGTACTCCTGTTGATCATTTTGGGAATCGCTTAGTCGCCTGACATGGCGGCCGATGATTACAGAGGCCATTTCAATCCAGCCATTCGTCGGCTGGCCGGGTCAGGAATTCGGCTATGGGAATGCCACCGTTGCCAACGAGTAGAGTTCTTGCCTTCGGAAATTTGGCCTGGAAGACGTCCAATCCCTTGGGTGCTGCAAATGTCTTACCGCTTTTGACTTCAATGGCCAGCAGACGTCCTTGGCTTTGCAGTACGAAGTCCACTTCATCCGGGCTTTCGCGCCAGTATTGCACCTTGGTGTCGGGATGCTTGGAATTGATCAGATGGGCGCCGACCGCACTTTCCACTAATCTGCCCCAGTGGGAACGGTCGTTCAGGGCGTTTTCATAGTCGTATCCGGCTAGGGCAGAAATCAGTGCAGTGTTGTGCGCATTGAATTTGGGTGGTGCCGCGCGGCCGCGATGTGGTCGCCCGGTGAATTTCTCCAGCCCGGATAGCAGTTCTGCCTTGGACAATAGATCCAGGTAGCGGGAGAGGGTCACAGTATTGCCGGCGTTTTCAACTTCACCGAGCAACTTAGTTAGGGCGACGATTTGGCCGGAATATGCGCCACAGCCTAGCTCAAACAATGTTCTTAGCGACGCTGGCTTGTCGACCCGGACCATTTCAAAAATGTCCAGACTGATGTTCGGTTCGATCATGGACTGACGGATGAACTGCCGCCAGCGCGCGCCTTCACGGTAAAGGTGGGTGCTGCCGGGGTAGCCCCCAAAGTAAATGAACTCGTCTAAGTTGACGTTGAATGCTTGCTGCATTTCGGCGTAAGACCAGTGTGTCAGGTGAATGGTCTCAAAGCGACCAAGCAAGCTTTCATGCATTCCCTGCTGCATCAGCCAGGCTGACGAACCCAGCAATACAACGTGCATTGGAATGTTGTCTGCACGATCAGCGTCCCACAGTCCTTTCACCACCTCGGACCAGCGCGGGATTTTTTGCACTTCGTCTATGGCTAAAACGTAGTACTGGCCTGGACTTAAGGCCTTTGCGTTGGAGCGGGCCAGTGTCCATTGTTCAACCAGCCACTGCTCACTTTTGGGCGCGAATCCCAGGGTCTCAGTGCTGGCGGTGGCACTGGTACCTTGTTCCCATGAGGCCACCGGTGACACTTGCTGGTCGGTTGCCAGATAGGTTGAAGTGCGCCTCAACCGACTGATGGCCTGCTGGACCATTGTTGTTTTGCCAACCCGCCGAGGGCCACTAACAAAAATCAGTGACCGCGGCTCTTCCCCGAGGCGGTTTGAAAGGATGTTCAGCTGAGGGCGTTCGATAATCATGCCTAATTATGAGTTAATTTACTCACAATGCGCAACTGTACAGGCGGGTGGGGCATTGATGTGCCTTTGTGTGGAGTTTCCTTCTCGATAGGCTGGAGTAGCCCTTGAAGGGCTACTCTGCATGGCATGCAAAGTCCAGAAATCGGACGATATCAAAATGCCGGAAGATGGCTAGAAGGCAGCGAAGAGGGGGAGGGCCAATAGTCAGGATCAGTCAAAAATGCGTCTAAAGGAAAATTGAAACGTCCGGAATACGGACGATGAAAACTATACCTACCACCGACCTATTGAGCTCACAGCAACTGGCCAAATTGGCGACGAAGGAGTGTTGCTGACATAAACCTAGACCAAGGTAATTGAACCGCCAGTGGAAAAATATGGTGCAAATCTGCATAAAACACCATAAATTAGATGAATTTTCACAGAAATGCGCAATATAATACCGATTTCTAACATCGAATAGCGACGAGTAATGGCCAGTAATCCAGGCTGATCGAGGTCAACGGATTGGGCCTCCGAAGCCAAGGGTCGTTGGTTCGATCCCCGCCAGCCGCACCAGCCTCTACAGAGGGGCGTCACGTTGCTACCGTGTTGCCCCTTCCTTTTCCTGCGTGACTCCTTGCGTGACTTTCGCCACGATCAGCCGTTGACCACGCGCAGTAGCGTGGTGCGATCGACGGTATGTTGCACGCGGTTTGCGGCGTCCACAAGCCTTGCAACTGTGGCCGATGCATAGTGCTGCGGCATCCCTTCAATCGCGTGTCCCAAGAGCAGCGCCCGATCTTCCTCGTTTACTCCAGCATCGCGCAGTCGCTGGCCAAAGGTGTGGCGCAAATCGTGTACCCGCACCTTTGTCAGACCCGCGGCATCCCGTGCCCGCTGCCATGCCGTGTTGTTCATTGTGCCAATGCGCTGGTAAGGCATCACCGGCGCCAGGTCAAAGTTCTTCACGCGCTCACGGCGGTACACAAAGACGTATTTGCTATGCTGACCCCTGCAGGCTTGGACGACGCGCCAGGCTGCGTCGTTCAAGATCAGCACGTGATCGCGCTTGCCTTTGAACTCGGCGGCAGGCACCACATAAACACTCCGCTGTAACTCAGGAGCCTCTACCTCCCACTCCCACCGGTGCGCACGGGCGTCAGTCTAGGCGACACACTTGCATCACTATACGGAACGATTGGCGCGCTGCTCGCCATGCATCATCTAAAAGTCAATGGTGGAAAGGGGCAGTACATCGATGTTGCACTATATGAGTCGGTGTTTGCAATCATGGAAAGCCTCATCCCGGAGTACGCGCAAAGCGGCTTTATCCGAGAGCGCTCCGGCGCCAGCCTGCCGGGCATTTCACCTTCCAACACCTATCGATGTGGTGACGGGCAATACGTGGTGATTGCAGGCAACGGCGACGGCATATTCAAGCGCCTGATGGCAGCGATAGATCGTGACGATCTCGCCAACAACCCTGAGCTGGCGCACAACGATGGACGTGTGCGGAACAACGAAATGTTGGATGAAGCCATCAGTGAATGGACGCTTAGACGGTCCCTGCCCGATGTCCTGAATGTATTGGAGGCCGCCGAGGTTCCGGTAGGACGCGTCTATTCCGCTGCCGACATACACAGGGATCCACACTACCGCGCACGTCAGATGATTGAACGTCACCAGCTGCCGGATGGTGCGCTCATTGACTTTCCGGGCATCGTGCCCAAACTCAGCGCCACACCGGGCCATATAGAGTGGGTTGGCCCAGCATTGGGTGCACATACGGATGAAGTATTGACGTCCCTGGGTGTATCCGCTGACGCCATCGCTCGTTTGCATGCTGACGGCGTGATTTAACGGAGACTTCCATGACTACTATTGTGCAACCTGTACGAATATTTGTGAATGACGTCTCGGCACGTGATGGCCTACAGATCGAGCCTATATGGGATCCGCTGGTGGGTGACAAGGTCAGCATAGACAAAAGAATCAAAGCTGAAATCCTCCAAATGCGAGGCATGGCTAGCATCCTCGAAGACGGCCCCGGGAAATTTGCTTGCGAAGCGGCCCATGGTCGGGCGGTTGTCGACCAGAAAGAGGCAATTCTGTTTGAACCGGTGACGATGAATCCGGTTCGCCGCCACTCCCACAAGAGCCATTTGTTCGCGGTCCACAGCGCCTTGTGTTGGGTGGTTCTGGGTGTTTCAATCGGCTAAAAGGACCAAGGCCATGATCGTTTTCCTCATTGACGCTGACAATCTGTCGTCGGCAGCCTGGATAGAAGAGGCATGTAGCAGCCTGGAGGCGGCAGAAGGCAGTCTGGCAGTGCGGCGCGCCTATGGCAGTGCGGAGAATCTCAAGGGGCTCGCGCAAACCATGCTGACCTGGGCCATACGCCCGTTTGTGAACCTGTCCCTGACCAAGAACACCACGGACGTGGCCTTGGCGGTGGACGCAATGGAGCTGGCCTGCCAGCTCCCCAAGCCGACAGTGATTGCCATTGGTTCCGGGGATGCGGATTTCGTGCCGTTGGTGGTGCGCCTGCGCGAGCGTGGCATTCGCATGATTTGCGTTTCCGAGCGGACCAAGATGGCCTCCGAGGCTGTGCATGCGTACGACTCGGTGCTCTTTGTCGGTAGGGAAGCGGTTAAGGAACGGGCGAAAGAAGAAGCACGCGCACCGGCGAGAAAGACACCCGTCAAGAGGTCCGCTGCAAAGAAGGCATCCGATACGACCGCCCCTGAACCTTTGGCAAAAAAAGTCACCGAGAAAAAGAAATCCGCGTCAGCAAAAAGTGCTGAAAAAGCGGAAGTCACTTTGGAGCAGATTCTGCAAGCTGCACCGGCACTGAAGACCGGTCAAGTTCAGCCCCTTGGCGATATCGTCATGCAACTGCACCACGCCAAGCTCATCGGAAGAAATGCCGCTTCCACCAAACTTTTCAAGAAGTTTCCCGGCCAGTTTGAACTGACACCGGAAAAGCAGCCCAATCAGCTGCGCTACAAATCGTCTTGAAGACCTGCAGCGCAGGTAGATAGAAAACTCTCCCACAGAAACTGTGAATTGAGCTGCCGATACAAGCGACGCGAGCCACATTGCGGCGCACTTCCCATTTTGCAGAACGGAACCATGCAAGCCGACACAGATTCAGATTCTGGTCAAGTATCGGAATCGGAAAATGGGTATTCGAAATCAGCCGTTTCCAATAGTTAGAAATGGTAACGAATACGTAAATACTGTGTCAGTTTGAAATATATATATGTATTGATACGGCGAATGGAGTAGCTAAAAATACATGCTCACCACTCGTGAAATGCTCCCGAAGCATTTGTACCAACTGTTTGGCAATTTGGTAACAAACTGACAAGTTGCGTAAAGTCGGCTCGGGAATGCCTTGAATGCACCGAAACTACAGGGGTTGACCAGATTGGCCTACTGACCCGTGACAGGGCTATGCCCGATGGTCAGTCCATATCCGTCACAAACCCGTGCTGTGTCCTTTTGTCGAACACTCTCCTCTCTAAGTATTTTCAATGACTTGCGATCACAAGAGCCCGATGGCGCGCGCGCGCCCGCCACACCATATTGGCTTGCTGCTTATGCGGGTGATGGCGCCATTGCCTCTGTCCTGGATTCGGGCGTTGGGCGCATTGTTAGGCGGCTTGCTTTACGGGCTTGTCGTCAAACGTCGCAAAGTCGTGCTGGCCAATCTGGCGTTGTGTTTTCCCGAGGTGTCGGTGCAACAGCGGGAGCGTTGGGCTCGCCAAAGTTTCATCTATTTCGCCCAATCGTGGCTTGACCGCGCCTGGCTTTGGCATGCCAAGCCGGAGACTGTGCGTAGACGCTTGCATTTGGTGGGGGCCGTGGAAGCATTGCATGGCACCGAGCCAACTGTCGTCTTTGCACCGCATTTTTATGGCTTGGATGCAGCAGGCACCGCATTGAACCTCATTCTCGCCCGCCCCATGGTGAGCATCTACACGCCGCAGCGAAACCAGGCCGTGGATCACTGGTTGCACGTTGGGCGTCGGCGATTTGGTCAACTACAACTGTTCTACCGAGACCACGGCGTGAAGGCTGTGGTGAGTGCATTGCGCGCTGGATCGCTTCTGTATTTGTTGCCGGACATGAATTTCGGTCTGAAGGAGTCCATCTTTGTTCCGTTTTTTGGCGTACCGGCGGCGACCGTTCCATCGCTGTCTCGTTTCGCACGTCTTGGTCTGGCTCAGGTAGTTCCGGTGACTGCCAGGATGACACGTACCGGATATGAAATCGAGGTGCATCGCGCCTGGGCCGACTACCCGAGTTCCGACGTTGAGGCCGATACCACTTACATGAATCACTGGCTGGAACAGGTGATTCGCAGCATGCCCGACCAGTACTATTGGGTCCACAAACGGTTCAAGGACCGGCCACCAGGAGCGCTACCCGTATATTGACGGAGCATTGTGAATGCATGAGGCCTTTTGCAGTTCGTCACAGCGCCCGCTAGAGGTTTTCGCTCAGCTAGTGAAGGGCTTCCGCTTCGGCCGGTGTGCCTGTGGTCGGCAGCTTCTCTGCCGGACGTATCAACAGCAGCAGCGGCATGGTCAACAGGGTCAGCCACATCATCACCCGAAAGTCGCCTACGTAGGCAAGCATGGCCGCCTGGCGATTGACTTCCATGTCAATGACCGCCAGCCCCGAGGGAGTTAGCGAGCTCATGGCGGGTGGCAAAGCCTGCAGCACTTGGTTGGTGTAGTTGATGTCCACTGCCAGTTCGGCATGGGCCCGTGCCATCGATTCAGTGAGCAGTGCCTGCACGATGGAGATGCCCACGCTGCTACCAATGTTGCGCATCAGGCTGTAGACCGGAGTGCCTTCGTTGCGCAGCCCGGGTGCCAGTGTGGCAAAAGTCACGGCGCTCAAGGGGACGAAGGTAAAGCCAATACCCATGCCCTGGATGAAGCCGGAGACGGTCACCAGGGTGCTATCCATGTCCAGCGTGATGTGTGTCATCTGGTAGAGCGAGTAGGCCGTGAGACAAAAGCCGAATGCCATGATGGCCCGCAGGTCGAAACGATGCACCAGCTTGCCCACCACCATCATGGCCAGCATGGTTCCCAGGCCTCGCGGCGCCATGATCTCGCCGGTAAAGACGACCGGGTAACCCAACAAGCCCTGCAGAAACGCCGGTAGCAGGGCCATCGTGGCATACAGAATCATGCCCACCACAAAGGCAAACGCAATGCCGGTGATGAAGTTGCGGTCCTTGAGCAGCGCGCGGTTCAGGAAGGACACTTTCGTGGTGGTGAGCGTATGGGCTATGAAGTAGGCAAGCGCCACGACGCAGCCAATTGCCTCGGCGCAGATCTCCGGCGAATTGAACCAGTCCAGCTGCTCGCCCCGATCCAAAAACAGTTGCAGCAGACCGACGGCCAGACTCAGGGTGGTGAGGCCAAAGATGTCCAGTTGTTCTCCTGCGGGCTTGCTCTCCGGCAGATAGCGGGCAATGCCATAGAAGGCAAACACACCCACTGGAAGGTTGATGAAGAACACCCAGCGCCAATTGGCGTTCTCCGTCAGCCAGCCGCCCATCACGGGGCCGAGGATGGGGCCGATCATGATGCCCGCGCCCCAGATGGCCATGGCTTGACCGACCTTCTCCTTGGGGTTGATGTCCAGCAGCACTGCTTGGGACAGCGGAACCAGAGCCGCACCAAACACGCCTTGCAGCAGACGCGCCAGCACGATCTCGCTCAAGTTCTGCGCCATGCCGCACAGTGCCGACGCGATCGTGAAGCCAACCACGGCAATCAGGAACACCTGTCTGCGGCCCCATTGGCCGCACAGCCAGCCGGTCAGCGGCGTGGCGATGGCCGCGGCAACGATGTAGGACGTCAGCACCCAGCTGATCTGGTCCTGCGAACTTTGCAGGGCACCCTGCATATGCGGCAAGGCCACGTTGGCGATGGTGGTGTCCAGCGCCTGCATGATGGTGGCCAGCATGATCGACAGCGTGATCATGCCCTTGTGCGGCACAGCGTTCACGGCGCGGTGAGGTTGTTGTGTATGTGATGCAGCATGTCCATCAGCGCGCTGCGCTGCTGTGCCGACAGGCCTTGCAGCGCCTGCACCTGCACCTTGTCGCTGATGGCATGTGCGGCCTTGAGCTCTTCCAGCGCCTTGGGTTGCAACACGATTTCATTGGCGCGGCTGTCGGTCGGGCTGACGCGGCGTGTCACCCAGCCGCCCGACTCCAGGCGCTTGCACAGGGACGCCACACCCATGGTCGTGAGGTCCAGACGATCAGCCAGCTCGGTCTGTGTCAGCGGCGTATCGCCTGCATGGCGTGCCAGGATGTTGATCAGTCGGCACTGTGCCCGGGAAAGCCCCAGCTGTTGGCGCGACAGCTGATCAAAACGCCTGCCATACAGACGTCCCACTTCATTGACCAGAAAACCGAAGCGGTTGTTGATATCGCTTTTAGCCATGCGATTATTGTAAATCAGTTTACTAAAATGAGTCGCGTGAGACCAGGTGCCTAGCGCAGACACGTCCGGCGCCGTCTGCTACAAATTGGGATTGATGAGGTATTTGGCTCCGGTGGAGCGCTGGCCGTAGATGGCAATGGCCTCGGGTTGCAGGGCTTCGGCCAGCGACACGACCCGGGTGTAACTGCTGGCAAAGGTGGTCTTCAGTTCGCGTGCAACGCGCTGCTTCAATGTCTGCACGGCCTCGGGCCCTATGCTTTGCAGAAACGGAAACAGCAGCCAGCCACCCATGCCCCACGTCATGCCGAAGTTGCGCTGGATCTCGGTGGGGCCCATATCCAGCCCGCCATAGATATAGACCTGCTTGTGCGTGGTGGATCCGTATCGGCTGTATTCCTTGGCGCTGCTGCTGATCGCACGCTCCATGCAGGTCAGGATCTGCCCGGCCAGCTTGCCGCCGCCGATGGCATCGAATGCAATGGTGGCACCGGTGGCCACGAGTGCCTGGGTGAGGTCCTCCATGAAGGTTGGCGATGCGGTGCTGCAGATGTGTACTGCGCCCTGTTTGCGCAACACTTCCACCTGTTCGGGTTTGCGCACAATGTTCACCAGCGCAATGCCGTCCTTGAGGCAAATCCGGTTGAGCATCTGCCCCAGATTGGAAGCCGCCGCCGTGTGCACCAGTGCCTTGTGGCCTTCGCGCCGCATGGTCTGCACCATGCCCAGTGCAGTCAGCGGATTGACAAAGCTCGAGGCTCCTTCTGCCACGGAGGCATCAGGCGGCAGCAGCAGGCATTGTTCCACCTTGACGCAGCGGTATTGGGAATACATGGCGCCTGCCAGAACCGCCACCTTCTTGCCCAGGAGCGCCTGCGCCGCATCCGACGATCCTGCCGCAATCACCACACCGGCACCTTCATTGCCAACCGGCATGGACTGGTCCAGCCGCGCTGCCATGGATCGCATTGCGCCCTGCGGCACAGTGGCGGTCACGATGGGAGATTGCGGCGTACCGGAGCACTGCACGCTGGCAAGGTCCGCAGCACCAAAGAGCAGGCCGATGTCGGAAGGGTTCAGCGGTGCTGCCTCCACACGGACCACCACTTCGTCCGCGGCAGGTGCAGGTGTTTCAACCGGCACCAGATCGAGTACCAGTTGCCCACCTGAGGTGATGGTGGAGCGAAGTTGAAGCCCTGAGCTGTGGGATGGTGTGTTCATGGTGGTTTCCTGGTGTGGTCTATGGCGTGGCGAAGCAAACTCGATTGCGCCCTTCGTCCTTGGCGCGGTACATCGCAGTGTCGGCGCGGGCAATGATGTCCAGGGTGCCGGCCTCTGTTCCGTTGAATATCGCCACGCCCATGCTGGCGGTGCAATGGTGTTCTATGTGGGCAGGCGGTGCGTCAGCGGATTCGGGTTGCAGCAAGTAGGGAGCTGCCAGGCAGATGCGTATCTTCTCCGCGATGGCCGCTGCTTCCGCTGCAGCCAGATTGCGGTCACGACTCATGTTATTGAGCAGAACCACAAACTCATCGCCCCCAAACCGGGCTACCGTGTCTCCCTTGCGTACGCAACTCCTGAGGCGGTTGGCAACCTCCATCAACAGCAGGTCTCCCACGCCATGGCCGTGCGCGTCGTTGAGTGGTTTGAAGTTGTCCAGGTCCAAAAACAACACGGCACCATGGCTGCCCACGCGTTCGGCCGTAGCCAATGCCTGGGTCAGTCGGTCCTCCATCAGGCGCCGGTTGGCAAGACGGGTGAGCGGGTCATGGAATGCCATCTGCCGGACCTGCTCGCCCATCAGCCTTCGCTCGGTAACGTCGCGTGTGATGCCGTGGTAGCCCGTGATGTTGCCCTGCGCGTCGTGTTCCGGCTTAGACAGCACTTCGCCCCATATCAGATGGCCATCCTTGCAACGATGCTCGACTTCGAAGGTCAGAAATCCGACGGGGTTTCCCGACTGCTCGGCCAGGCGTCTGCGTTCCATAAACTCCTTGACCAGTGCCACACCTTCCTCGGTGAACATGTCAAAGACGTGGTGGCCTATCACTTCGTCAGCCTTGAAACCGCGCAATCGCTCGTCGGCCGGGCTGATGTAGGTGATGCGCAAATCCTTGTCAGTCCGCCAGACCACGTCACGCGCATCTTCGGTCAGCAGCTGGTAGAGCGACTGGCTCTCCAGCAACGCAAGGGTACGTTGCCGGACCAAAGCCTCCAGCTCGCTGTTGCGATCTTGCAGACTCTTGAGCGGATAGACCTCGCCTTCGGAGGCCTGGCGATACGGGATGGATATGCTGCTGTGCGCTATCTTCCATTCACCCGACTCCTGGCGCAGCACCAATACCAGTCGAGCTACTTCCTTGGCAAACAGCGCATGGTCACCGGGCAGGTGGATATGGAAGAAGGCCGTCACCACGGCGACCTCTTCACAAAGGTCCTGGATCGACAGGTCCAGCATCTCGATGCGGATGCGTCCGGGCACCTGTGCAAAATCCTGATGCGTCACTTCGAGCCACGCGGGCTTGTTCTTGACCAGCACATCGCTGCTGCCTGCAAAGCCACTGAAGTTCTCGCTGAATCGCGCATGCAACCGTTCATCACGTGACGCATACATTGCAATGTATTCGTCAAACAACTGACGGATCATCTGATGTCGATTCGTCTGCATTGCGTTGGCGTCCATGATGAAGGGAGTTGAGCGATGTGACGCCGTCCTAAAACCTATTCTGTCACTCCCACATCCGGATGGCCGCAGGATTGAGAGGGTCACTTGATCAGAATCAAAATAAGCCGTTACGATCAGATGGTCACACAACTCCAGAACAACTGCAATGGCAGAACAACCTATACGATTTGACGACGGCGCGGCCTATGAGCAATACATGGGTGTCTGGAGCCAGGAGGCCGGATCGCAATTCCTGGACTGGCTCAATCCCGCAATGCAGCAGAGCTGGCTTGACGTAGGGTGTGGCAATGGCGCATTCACCCAGCTGCTACTGGAGCGTTGCAATGCCAAGTCCGTTCAGGGCATAGACCCATCTCCGGAGCAAATCCATTTTGCGCAGAACCGCTTTGCGCGTATCAATGCCCGCTTCATGTTGGGCGACTCCATGGAATTGCCGTTACCTGACGCTTGCGTGGATTACGCGGTCATGGCACTGGTCATTTTCTTTTTGACGGACCCGGCACGCGGCGTGGCCGAGATGGCCCGGGTGCTGAAAACCGGCGGAGTGGCGTCCGCCTATGCGTGGGATCTGGAAGGGGGCGGCTTTCCGTGGGCTGGCATCCAGAATGGACTGCGTGCCATAGGGCACACGCCTGCCTTGCCGCCCAGCCCGCACGCGGCCAACCTGGACGCGCTGCGCCAGTCATGGCATGCAGCGGGGTTTGTTGAAGTGCAGACCCACAAGCTGACGGTGGAGCGCACCTTTGGCAGCTTTGAGGAATATTGGCGCATCGGTCTGCAGGGTCCGTCCATACGCAGCCGAACCGACAAGCTGAGCCAGAACGAGCGCCAGGCATTGAAAGAGGCCGTGCGCGCCCAGATGGGCGGCACCGGCGAGCAGATAACCGTCGCGGCGCACGCCCATGCGGTCAAGGGCGTCAAGCTGGGCTGAGGCCGGCCGGGCCGCAGCGGCGCTTCACGCCCCTGTCAGGCTTTAGAACTTGTAGCCCACGCCGATCGAAAACACGTTTTCCTGCATGCTGGACGTGGTGCCGGTATTGAAGGTCACGTCGTTGAACTTGTTCAGGTCATACGCCACCTGCCAGTACATGTTCTTGTCCAGCATCTGGCGCAAACCGATACCGTAGCCAACGCCGTGTACGTCCGAGTTGCTCGAGCCATCGTCCGATGAGGCCCGGCCGTAGAGGGAAGACAGCTTGCCGAATAGCTGGTAGTTGTTGGCGAGTGCCACCGTGGGCATCACATCCAGGGAATAGCGGTTTCCGATCGTGGCCTCAGCGCCGCTGGCGTAGGTGCCGGCCTTGTGGTTGCTGGAGCTATAGGAGGCGCCCAGTCCAATGCCGAAGTTGGGTGCCACGGGAAAGTCGTAACGCCCTTGCAGACCCAACGCAGAGGTGTTGCCGTTGTCAGAAGTACCGTCCGTAGCGCTGGACGAGCCTTTGGAAAATTCCGCATTGGCACCGACGCTGAAGCCCGAGAGGTTCGACGTATCTGCTGCGAAGCTGGACGCTGCAGCAAGGGTGCCCAGTACGAAAGTTGTGACAAACAGTTTTTTCATTTGGAGGTTCCAAGTTAAGGGACCTCCATGGTGCTTGTGTGCTGTTAAGCGGCATTCGCCAGCGGGCAAATAATGGTAAACCCTGTAATGGGGAAGGTAAATCTTTGCAGCAATATGTAAATACCGCCTGCGACTGCATCAGGGAATCAGTACGGCGGCACCCACAAATCGCCCGGCGCGCAAATCCTCCAGTGCCTGATTGGCCTGTTGCAACGGGTAGGCTGTTGTCTTGGTGAAAATGCCCATCTGCGGGGCCTGGCTGAGGAAGTCCAGCCCATCCTGGCGCGTCAGATTGGCCACCGACAGCAATTGCCGCTCTTCCCACAGCAGGCTGTAGGCAAAGCCCGGAATGTCGCTCATGTGGATGCCGGCGCACACCACGCGCCCGCCCTTGCGCACGGCTCGCAGAGACTGCGGCACCAGGTCTCCCACGGCGGCGAAGATGATGGCTGCGTCCAGCGCCTCGGGTGGCATCTGGTCCGAGTCTCCAGCCCAGACGGCTCCCAGTTCGCGCGCAAAGCCTTGCGCATCCACATCCCCGGCGCGCGTGAAGGCAAAGACCTTGCGGCCCTGGCGTTGCGCCACCTGCGCCAGGATGTGCGCCGCGGCGCCAAAGCCGTACAAGCCCAGACACTTACCGTCACCGGCCAGCGTCAGTGCACGCCAGCCGATCAGCCCGGCGCACAGCAAGGGCGCAATCGACTCGTCACTGCCGTGTTCCCCCAGCGGAAAAGCAAAACGCGCATCGGCCACGGCGGCCGTGGCAAAACCGCCGTCGCGGGTAAAGCCGGTAAACAGCGGTCGATCGCACAGATTCTCGCGCTGCATCCTGCAGTAAGGGCAGACACCGCAGGTGTGGCCCAGCCAGGGAATGCCCACGCGCTGGCCCAGCTGCAGGCCCTGCACGCCATCGCCCAATGCATCGATGCGGCCCACAATCTCATGGCCCGGGATGATGGGCAGATGCGGGTTGGGCAGCTCACCGTCCACCACATGCAGATCGGTGCGGCACACGCCGCAGGCTGTGACACGCACGCGAATCTCTCCGGGGCCGGGTTGCCGGTCGGGCAACTCAGTCCACATCAGAGGGTGGCCCGTGTGCTTCAAAACCATCGCATGCATAAGCCGCCCCGTGGAGTGTGTGGAGGCCGCCTAGGCGACCAGAGCCACTTGGTAGATGCCTATCACCTGTTCGAGCGTGGCGGTGCGCGGATTGGTCAACTGGCAGGCGTCCTTCTTGGCGTTGACCGCCATGGTTTCCAGATCCTTTTCCTGCACACCCAGGGCCGTGAGGTTCTTGGGAATACCCACGTCCCTGGCCAAGCGCCGGATAGCGGCAATGGCCTTTTCGCCTGCTGCAATGGGCGATAGGCCGTCGGTGTTTTCACCCAGGGCGCGTGCGATATCGCCAAAGCGCGACACCGCGGCAATCAGGTTGAAGGTGCACACCTCCGGCAGCAGCACCGCATTGCAGACACCGTGCGGCAGGTTGTAGAAGCCGCCCAGCTGGTGCGCCATGGCGTGCACATAGCCTAGGCTGGCGTTGTTGAACGCCATGCCGGCCAGATACTCGGCATAGGCCATCTTGTCGCGGGCCTCGATGTTGGCACCGTTGGCCACGGCCGGGCGCAGCCATTCGGCAATCAGCGAAATGGCCTTGAGGGCGCAGGCATCGGTCACCGGCGTGGCAATGGTGGACACGTAGGCTTCTACCGCGTGTGTCAGCGCATCCATGCCGGTGGCCGCCGTCAGGCTGGCGGGCATATCCACCATCAGCAGGGGATCGTTGATGGCGATGTTGGGCGTGCAGCGCCAGTCCACCAGCGCCATCTTCACATGGGTGTCGGTATTGGTGATGATGCAAAACCGTGTCATCTCTGCGGCCGTTCCGGCCGTCGTGTTGATGGCCAGGAACGGCGGCATGGGTTTGGTGGTCTTGTCCAGGCCCTCGTAGTCGCGGATGTTGCCGCCGTTGCCTATGACCATGCCAATACCCTTGCCACAGTCGTGCGCGCTACCGCCACCCAGGGTGACGATGGCGTCGCACTCCGCAGCCTTGTAGACGGAGACACCTTCGTGCACATTGCGGTCGGTGGGGTTGGGCTCGGCTCCGGCAAATACCGTCACCTGGATACCTGCAGATTCAAGCTGCGCCTTCACCTTCTCGGCAATGCCCAGCTTGACCATGCCCGCGTCGGTGCACAGCAGTGCACGATGCGCGCCCAGTGCCCTGGCCTGCGGCCCGGCCTGTGCGGCACAGCCTACGCCCATGAGGGAGACGGTGGGCGTGAAAAAGCCAAATGTTTGGTTGGCGAGAGACATACATCCTCCTGGGGAAAACCCGTTGCGTTGCAAGTTGTGCCTGCTGGGTCATGGTCGCGCAGGGGCGACCGCGCACAGGCCTTCATTCACATAATGCGCGCATCAAACTATGTCTGCAAGAGCCGAAGCCGCCTTGCCGGTGGCATTGGATGATGCAGGTCAAAGAGTCGTTGTTTTGCAGTGGTCAGAGGGCTGTGTTCATGGATTTGCGCAGGCGTGCAGTCGCCGCACCCACACCGAGTTCAAACTCTTTCCAGCGTGCTGCAGTGGCCTGCTTCATCTCGGCCAGCTTGGTCTCGGCGGACTTCACGTCAGCGCGCAACACGGTGAGCTGCGCATCGATCTTGGCCTTGGCGTCGGCTGCTGCTGCGGTACTTTTCTTTTCCAGATCCGCAACCTTTGCCTTGCCGTCGGCAACGTCCTTGTCCGCAGCGGCGATGAACGCGTCGCGCTTGGTGTTGTCGGTGGCGTAGGTGAACTCAGGCATGGACTTGATGGTGTCCTTGGTTGCACCGGCCATGATCAGCTTGCCCGCGTGGTCCTGAATCTGAGAGACCGGTATGGCCACATCGTGGCGGCCAATGCCGACGAAGCCGCCTGCGCCCACGATCAGGTACGACACATTCTTGTCCGGGGCAATGATCAGGTCTTCCACCTTGCCGATTTTCTGGCCGGTTTCGTTGTAGATCGTCTTGCCCATCAGCGTCTTCTTGACGCTCCAGCCCATGGCGATCTTGGTCGATTCGACGACGGCGGTTTCGACGGTGGTCGTACCTCCTGCGACCTGTGCCCAGGCCGGTGCCGTGGTGGCCAGTGTGCCGGCAAGCGCCAGGGTTGCCAATGCCAGGGTAGTTCGTTGATTCTTCATGGAAAAAGTCCTCGTGAGTGGGTGCCACCAAAACGGCGACAGTGAATGCCATTCCCATCCGGTTATAGAAACCATGCGCCAGCCGGTCTGTTCGGCACCGTACTGCCACAAGTGCGCAAGAACATTTCCGGCGTGACGTGGCCTGGCGCACGGTGGGCGGCGGCAGATGTGCGCACAGTGAAGCCTTCATTCACTCAGGAAAGCCTCACCATGAAAACCGACAGTCAACTGCAACAGGACGTGATCGCCGAACTCAAATGGCAGCCATCGGTCAACGCCGAGGAAATCGGTGTCGAGGTCAAGGACGGCGTCGTCACGCTGGCCGGACACCTCAGCAACTACCTGGCCAAATACAACGCGGAAGAAGCCACGCTGCGCGTGAACGGCGTGAACGGCGTGAAGGCGCTGGCGGTGGAGATGGAGGTACGCCTGCCCAGCTTCAGTGAACGCACCGATGCAGATATTGCACGCGCCGCCAAGAACGCGCTGGACTGGCTGACCACGCCCTTGAGCGACAAGGTCAAGGTGATGGTTGAGCAGGGCTGCATCACGCTCACGGGTGACGTCGACTGGCAGTACCAGAAGATTTCCGCCGAAGTCGCAGTGCGCCATCTGTTGGGCGTAACCGGCGTTGCCAATCTGATTGCCATCAAGCCGACGGTCAAGCTCAGTGCCGTGCAGTCGGATATTGAAACCGCATTGGTACGCCGCGCCAAGTCTGACGCCAAGAAGATCCATGCCGCCGTCCACGGCAGCCAGATTACTTTGAGCGGAAAAGTGGACAACTGGGCCGAGCGCGATACCGCGCGAGACACCGCATGGGGCACGCCCGGCGTAACCCATGTCATCGACAGCATGACCATGGAATTCTGAGAGCTTCCATGAACCCGGACCCCAGCCGGGGTTGGCGCCTTCTGCCGCTAGCTACTGGTTGTATGCGAGGTGCGACACATCGACCACGTGCTGGCCGCGTACGGCCATTTGCAGTCCCCACGCGGTGACGGATTTGCCAACCTGAAGGTACGCGGCCAGGGCTTCATTGCCCTTGGGATGCACGCGCAGCAGCGTGCCATCGTCCAGCACGGCACCACAGGTTTCGCCCTTGGGTGCATAGAGCGTGCGTGCCACCGTTCCTGAAATTTCAACCGGCTTGCTCTTGGGCTTGCTCGCGGGCCGGTGCGGTTCTGCCTCAGGGCCATGGTCCTCGATGGTGTGGCCGCCGCGGGTGGTCAGCGTGAATGCCACCAACACATCGGCGCCGCGTGGTTTGACTCCACGCACGCGCACCGTATCGCCCGCCTTGACCCGTTTGAGGAGTTGGCGCGACAGGTGCGGCGGAAAGTGCACCTGCTGACCGTTGGCAAAAAAGAAACCATCGGCGCTGCCATCCGCGTTGAATATAAAACTGGCGACACGGTTTTCAATGGATGGCAGGGATTGGGGGTCTATCCAGTGCATGAGAGCGTTCTCCGTGGGATTGGTAAGTGCGCGGTGGATCGACGAGACCCACGCTAGCCGATGCTAGACAGGCAGGCTTCCGGAATCTGTCTGCAACCGCACAGACCTGGTAAAGGCAAGCGGCCACCATCGGAGACCTAACCGGAGTACCCCATGAAATCTACTGAAACCGAAAAAGTCACCAAGCTGAAAAAGCACCGCGACGCTCCCCTGAGCACACCGACCGACCTCAGCAGCGGCGCCACGCTGGAGATCAGCGGTTCGCTCAACGCTGTGCTAGCCGATGTCTATGCGCTGTACCTGAAGACCAAGAATTTCCACTGGCATATGAGCGGAACTCACTTCCGTGACTATCACCTGATGATGGATGAACAGGCGCTGCAACTCTTTGCCATGACCGACCCGCTGGCCGAGCGTATCCGCAAAGTAGGTGGCCAGACCTTGCGCTCCATCGGCCACATTGCGCGCACCCAGCGTGTGCTGGACAACGATGCGGACTATGTGACACCGCAGGACATGCTGTCGGAACTGGCCGACGACAACCGCACGTTGGTAGCCCATCTGCGTGAAGCCCATGACCTGTGCAACGCCCAGAAGGACATCGCCAGTGCCAGCCTGATTGAAGTCTGGATCGACGAGACCGAGCAGCGCTGCTGGTTTCTCTTTGAGGCTACGCGCACCCGCTAGGCATCGCTCTCAGACGGACGGATGCGCCCTGTGGAATAGGGCGTTCAGTTCGTCCACGATGGGTGCCCAGTTCGCATCCTGCGCAATCGCATCGCGCAGGAAAGCCGCTTGCGACCTTGACCAGCAACTGGCTTCGTACATGTGGGTGCCACCCCACAAGGTCCCGTTGCGCTCGATAAAGCGCGCAATGGCGACGGCATCATTGGCCTCACCCAATTGGGCAAACAGGCAGGGCATGGTCGGTGCAAGCAATTCCATAGTATTCCTTTAGTAATCGGCAAGCCACAGCACCAGCTCCTGCATGACCTTTTGCACGGCGGCGCGGGTTGCTGCAGCGGCGCCGGATGCGTTTTCGGCAGACGCGGGCTCGGCGATGTCAAATTCGTGCCAGGCCAGCACTTCCCGACTGTTGTTGTCCAGCAGCGTGACGCGCAAGCTGAAGTGCGCTTGGCTGGGTTGCTGCAAGTAGCTTTGTTGCAATCGCACGATGGAACTGTCCAGCCTCAGGTCGGCCCGGGCCGCACCCGGTGCCAGCAACACAGCGCGATAGGCTGCGGATTCCTGCAGCGCGTGCGCCATCAAGGGCGCCAGCATGCGTGCCGGTGTGTCCACCCACACGCTGTGGGTAAAGGACTCTAGTGACCCGGCCTCGCGTGTGTAGACCATGCGCGAACTGTCATAGCCTGGAGCCGCCGTAGGCATGCTGATCAGAATGACGCGCTGAGCAGCGCTGGCTGTGCGCACCGTGCTGGTGGCTTGCTGCAATGGCACAGGTGTATCCGTGCCAACCACACGGTCCAGCGCATAGGTCTGCATGGGCGCGGCGGGGAGCGGATTCAGTACCGAACATGCAGGCAGCAGAAGCGCCACACAGAGGATGCCAACACGGGTTGGGATGGGTTTTGGGTGTGTGCTCATGGTGTGGTTTTTCCTGGAGTGCCTTCGCCCGGCCCGGGGCGCACGGCCGGGTAACCGAAGATCAGACCTGCGGGCGCGCGCTCGGTTTGCTCCGTCAGACGCCGCAAGGAGGCGCTGAGCACGCTGAGTTCACCCAGCAAGCGGTCCAGTTCCGGCACGGTCTGAGTGCCCACGCGCTGGACCTCCGTGCCCAGGGTCTTGAAGGTTGCGCTGGCATCCGTGCTGGTCTGCGTGACCGCATCGCCCATGCGCCCTACGGCGTCGGCGCTGCGGTTGACGCGGTTGAGCGTGGCGGGCAACTGGCCCGATACCTGCGCCGTGTTGGCCAGTGTCTGGCCGGCATGCACGATGGCGCCGTCTATCACCTGCTTGCGCGCGGCCACGGTGTGGGTGATCTGGGCCATATCAGCCATGGCACTGCTGAAGGCAATCTGGTTCTTCTCGCTGAGAAACGCATCGATGTTGCCCGAGGTGCTGTCCAGCTTGGCCAGCACGCGCGTCAGCACATTTTCCAGCCGGGTGGACAGCGAAGACTTGGTGGCAATGACCGGATAGCTTGCGCCCGGCAATGTGGCTAGCGCAGGCGAGTCGCGTGCGCCACCCGAGAGCTCCACATAGGCAATGCCGGTCAGCCCCTGTGCCTTGAGCACGGCGACCGTGTCCTGGCGTATGGGCGAGCCCCGTTCGATGGCCAGAAACAGATTGACGCGTTGCGGGTCCTGCGGGTCCAGTGCAATGCGACGCACCTTGCCCACTTCCACGCCGTTGTATTTCACCGGCGCGTTCAGGTTGAGCCCGGCGACCGACTCCTCTTCCACGGCCAGGTAGACATCAAATTTCTTTTGCCACATGCCACATGCCGCCTGATGCAAGCCACAGCACGATGGCCACCAGCAGCAGCCCCAGGCTCAGCGTGAAGGCTCCCACCAGGGTGAGGTTCACTTTGGTTTCCATGCGTCGGCCTCCTGCTGTTGGTGTTGTGCGGTTGCCGCGCGCGCACGCGGTCCGCTGAAGAATTTTTCGACTGCTGGCACTTTCAGCGCCGACAGCTCTTGCATGGAACCCAGGCCCTGCACCCGCCCATCGGCCAGCACGGCCACGCGGTCGGTCACATGCCACAGCAGGTCCAGATCGTGGGTGATCATCACCACCGTCAGGCCATGGCTCTCGCGCAGGCTGTGGATCAGTTCATCCACGCCGTCTGCGCTTTCGGGGTCCAGTCCGGCAGTGGGTTCGTCGAGGAAAAGCAGCTCGGGGTCCAGCGCCAGCGCACGTGCCAGCGATGCACGCTTGAGCATGCCGCCGCTGAGTTGGCCCGGGTACTGCGCCCCGGCGTCAGCCCGCAGCCCGCTCAGCGCAATTTTTTCTGCAGCCAGTTTGTCGATCTGCTGGCTGTCCATGCGGGTGTGCTCGCGCATGGGCAGGCCCACGTTCTCCAGCACGGTGAGTGACGCAAACAGACCGCCATGCTGAAACATCACGCCCCAGCGTTTGCGCAAGCCCAGTGCCTGGGCAGCGCTGATGTTGTGCAGATCGGTACCCAGCACCCGGATGGAACCAGTATCTGGGCGCTGCAGCAAAATCATTTCGCGCAGCAGCGTGGACTTGCCGGAGCCGCTGCCGCCAACCAGCGCAAAGATCTCGCCCTTCTTCACCTCCAGATCCAGGTTGGTGTGCACCATATGTTCGCCAAACCGGGTGCTGACCTGCTTGAGTTGAATCACCGGTTCTGCGGCGGGAGTGGGGCTGGTCATGTCACAGGTCCAGTGCGCTGAAGGCCACTGAAAACAGAGCGTCTACCACGATCACCAGAAAGATGGACTGCACCACGCTGCGTGTGGTTTGCTGGCCCACGCTGTCTGCGCCACCCTGGGTGCGAAAACCCTGGAAGCAGCCGATCACCACAATCGTGGCGGCAAACACCGGCGCCTTGCACACGCCGATGAGGTAGTCGCTGACCTGAACGGCCTTGACGAAGCGCTCCATGAACTCGCCATAGCCCACGCCCAGGCGTACTTGTGCCATCACCATGCCACCGGCAACGCCCAGCACATCGGCAAACACCGTCAGCAGCGGTAGCGCAATCACCAGCGCCACAATCTTGGGCAGTACCAGCAACTCCTGCGGTTCGATGCCGATGGTGCGCAGCGCATCCATCTCTTCGGTGACCACCATGGTGCCGATCTGCGCGGCATAGGCCGAGCCGGAACGCCCTGCCACGATGATGGCGGTGATCAGCGGCGCGAACTCGCGCAACATGGACAGGCCCACCAGATCCGCCACAAAGATGTTGGCGTCATAGGTCTGTAGCTGGGCAGCCCCCTGATAGGCCACCACCACGCCCAGCAAAAACGCCAGCAAGCCCACGATGGGCAGTGCGTCCACGCCGGAGCTCCGCAGATTGAATGCCACCGGGCGCCAGCGGATGCGCGCCGGATGGCGCACACCGTGTGCAGCAACCCATGCCGTCTCGCCGACAAAGCGCACCAGCGCCAGTGTCTGCTGCAGAGCCGCCTGGATGGCTGCACCGGTGTCGGCGAGCAGTGTGCTCATGGGTGGCTCAGTGCGGTCGGTGCGACGCGCAGCAACTTGTGCTGCACGCGTGCGCGACATGCGGCTGCGTTGCTGTTGGCTTCACCATTGCTGCCCGGGTCTATCAGCGGGATGATTGCCGCCAGCGGGTTGAGCAATCCCAGCAACAGGGCAGTGCCCACCTTGATGCCCAGCGGGCGCTTTTCCACACCCACTTCCGGGTGCGCAAATGTGCCGGTGATACGCAGCGGCGAGCGTAGCGTCAGCGGGCTGAAGTCCTTGGGAGCCACCACGGTACGCAAGTCGAGGGTCTCCTTGGCCAGCGACAGCGTGCCGTCCATCCATACCGTGGAGTCGCTGGTGTCCAGCACCAGCAGGCGCGGCCGGACCACGCCGGTGTTGACCACCAGGTCGGCCAGCGCACAGTCCAGTACCAGCGCGTTGTCGCCCTTGACGTAGACCCCCAGCGACTCGGCCAGATCCAGGCCACCTTCTTCAATCAGCAGGTGCGAGATCGTGCCCTTGGTGATGGTGGCGCCCACGTCACCGCGCATGGAGCCCAGTATCTCGGCGGTGGAGCGGCCATCCCCCTGCAAGGTGGCATGGCCCTGCAAATCGCCTGACAGATATGGCGGCAGTGCGGCGCTGCGGGTCTGATGGATCCAGCGTTCCAGCTTGACGCCGTCCCAGTTCAGCGCGGCCACCCAGTGCGCGCTGTCTTGTTGACCATCCAGTGCCAGCGTGCCGACCAAATGGCCCTGGCCGGTGCGGGCATCGATTTCCTTGAGCGTCAGCATGCCGTCGGTGAGCTGCAGGTTGGCATTGAAAGGGCGCAAGGGTTCCAGCCATGTCACCTGTGCATCGACCTGCTGGAGGCGGATCAGCACATCGGCATTCATGGCGCGCAGTGATGCGAAATCAAAGGGCCGCGTCGGCAGCACCTTGGATACGGGAGCGGCACCCACCGCAGAAGCGGTGGCACCCAGGGCTGGTGCCAGGTCCCGCAGCTTGAGCAAGGTGCCCTCCAGCGTGCCTGTCAGACGCGGTACCGCGGCGCTGGTATCAAAGGAAAAAGTGCCCGCCAATTTGCTGTCACCCACATTGGCATAACGCAATGCCACTTCCCACACCTTGCCGGAGCGCGTCAGCGCGCCGGCTGCCTTGAAGGCGCGGGTGGTGGGCAGCGTGACGCCAAAGGGCGCGCCAACCGCGGCCAGCGATGGCCCTTCCACGACGAAGCGACCATTGAGCCCGCCCAGATGCAGAAAGTCCTGCGCCGTACCGCCAAAGTCCAGGCTGGCAGTGCCGGACTTTGCCACCAGCTTCACCGCCACCGGCGTGCCTTCTGCAGCGTCGGCATCCCACGGCAGCGCGCCGGTGGAAGTGAGGCTCAGCGCAAAAGACTTCTTGCGGTAGAGGCCCGACGCTGTCACATGCAGCACCTGGGACGGCTGCACTTGCGCAACCGACAGCGTGGGCTCGGCGTCTGTCAGACGCAACTCGGCAAGCAGGCTCAGGTCCAGCGTGGCGTCGTCGTAGTGCAGCTGCCCGGTATCGGCTTGCACATGCTCCAGGCGCGGGATGGCAGGGGGCTGACCACTGGCCGCCAGTTGCCAGGAGGCGCGGCCATCGCCGGTGCGCTCCAGATAGGCATCCAGGTGGCGTGCCTGCAGATACTGCACCACGGGTTGCTGCCCCAGGTACGCATGCCATAGGTCGATATAGCGCAGTCGTACCTGCACATCCTGCGCCAGCAGCAGGTAGGGTGTGTGGCTCCAGGCCGGCGCACCGATGCGCAGCAGCGGGCTTTGCAACGCCACGCCGCCCCACAGATGCAGTTCCACCTTCCGCTCTGGTCCCTGGGCGGAACCGGCGGCCGGTTGCAGCAGCACGGTGCGTCCCAGCTTTTGCTGCAGCAGCGACTCCAGGGGCGTGATCAGAAAGGGCCAGCCGCGCGACTCGCAAACCGCAAACGCCACACCCAATGCCAGTACCAGGACCGTGCCGATGCCAAGCCAGAGCCTGGGCGTGGAGCGGGTCAGGACAGGTTCAACCACCGCATTGCTTCTTCACCCAGGCCACATAGCGGTCCATCCAGCCTTGCAGAAACGCCCTGCTGGACGCGGCTATGTTTCCGTCTGCGTCGAACAGACCTTCCTTGGCCTGAACAAAGACCTCCGGCTGCCCCAACGTGGGCACGTCCAGATAGGCCAGGATGGTGCGCAACTGCTGCTGTGCCACGGCTGTGCCGATGGTGCCCACCGATGCACCCAGGACGCCGGCTGGCTTGCCGGCCCAGGCGCTTTCACCATAGGGACGTGAGGCGTGGTCGATCGCGTTTTTCAGGACGCCGGGAATGGCCCGGTTGTATTCAGGTGTAACAAACAGCAAACCTTGTGCAGCCTGGATCTGCTGCTTGAGGCGCTTGACGGGGGCGGCCTGGTTGCCATCGTCATCCTGGTTGTACAGCGGCAGGTCACCGATGGACACCATGGTGAAGTGGAACTCGGGTGGCGCCAGCTTGGTCAGGGCGCGGGCCAGTTGGCCGTTGATGGAGGCGGTGCGCAAGCTCCCCACGATGGTGGCAATCTCGTATGTAGTCATGGAATTCCCCGAAGAAGGTGGTCAAGGAGAGTCACCTTGCAGCAAAGGCTTGCATTCTTCTGTGCGGCAGCGTACGGTGCATATGTGTCTGCGGCTCATGTGCGCTGAGTAACAGACGCTTGTCACATTCCATCAGGTAATACGACCATGCACCATCCACCCGACACGGACCCGTCGCCCACGGAAACCGGCGAACCCGCGCCTGCATCGCCGCCGCCTGAGCGCGAGTTTGCGGAAGGTCTTGACGACCCGCTCCAGGCCGAAGAGCTGGAACGGCAACAGGACGCCTGAGCGCACAGACTCCGATGATCACCACACGCACCGAAACCGACAGCTTTGGCTCTCTGGAGATTCCCGTGGATGCGCTGTGGGGTGTGCAGACCGCGCGCAGCCTGCATTTCTTTGCCATTGGAAGTCAGCGCATGCCGCTGGAAATCGTGCATGCGCTGGCACTCATCAAATGGGCCGCGGCGCAGGTCAACCTGCAACTGCAACGGATGGATGCGGCCAAGGCCCAGGCCATTGCGGATGCGGCGTTGCAGATCGCCGAGGGCCGGCATGACGATGCCTTTCCCCTGTCGGTATGGCAGACCGGCTCGGGCACCCAGACCAACATGAATGTGAACGAGGTGATAGCCCGCATTGCCTCCGCTCGCATCACCGTTCACCCCAATGACGACGTCAACCGGGGACAGTCTTCCAACGACGTGTTTCCCACGGCCATGCACATGGCGGCGCTGGAGCAGACCCACATCCGGCTGCTTCCGGCATTGAGCGCGCTGCATCAGGAACTACTGATCAAAGCGGTGGAGTTCAAGGACATGGTGAAGATCGGTCGTACCCACATGCAGGACGCCACACCGGTAACGCTGGGGCAGGAGTTCGGTGGCTATGCCGCGCAACTGGCCTTGTGTGAGGAGGCCGTGCGGCATGCGCTGGGCGCAGTCGGCAAGCTGGCCATTGGCGGCACCGCTGTGGGGACCGGCATCAACACCCATGCAGAGTTCGGGCCACGTGTGGCCGCCTTGCTGGCAGAGAAGATGCAGCTGCCCCTGACGCAGGCGGACAACCTCTTTGCCGCCATGGCCGGGCACGAAGCGCTGGTGGCACTGCACGGCAGCCTGCGCATGCTGGCCATTGCACTCAACAAGATGGCCAACGACATCCGCCTGATGGGTAGCGGGCCGCGCGCCGGTCTGGGTGAATTGCTGCTGCCGCAAAACGAGGCAGGCAGCTCCATCATGCCGGGCAAGGTCAACCCGACCCAGATCGAGGCGCTGACCATGGTCTGCGCTCAGGTCATGGGGCACGATGTGGCCATCGGTATGGCCGCAGCGCAAGGCCAGTTTGAGCTGAATGTCTACAAGCCGCTGATCGCCCTGAACATGCTGGACTCGATCCGCCTGCTGTCAGACGCCATGCAGAGCTTCCGGCAACACTGCCTGATGGGCATACGCGCGAATGCCGTGCAACTGGAGCGCAATCTGCAGTCCTCGCTGATGCTGGTGACGGCCCTGGCGCCGCACATCGGCTACGACAAGGCGGCACGCATCGCCCGCCACGCGCAGCAGCAGGGCACCAGCCTGCGCGAAGCCGCACTGGCCCTGGGCCATGTCACTGCGCAAGAGTTCGACGCCTGGGTTCGAC
This sequence comes from Rhodoferax sp. GW822-FHT02A01, assembly GCF_038784515.1. Lineage (NCBI taxonomy): Bacteria > Pseudomonadati > Pseudomonadota > Betaproteobacteria > Burkholderiales > Comamonadaceae > Rhodoferax > Rhodoferax sp. GW822-FHT02A01. Next base: position 887,530 of record NZ_CP152376.1, on the reverse strand, counting down.
CTGAAGACATGCTGTAGATGCTTTGTATACGCCGCTGACACTGGGGCGGCCTACCTGACCCGGCGCTATGTGCGCCGCCGCACGGACGCAGAAGTGCATCAAACCTAAGCTGGTATGAACCGCCGAGGAATTCCGCATGCACCCGTTTCAATTCCTGCGCGCTGCGCTGCTGCGCATCGAACTTTTCAGACAACACCCTAACACCCAGACCCATAGCGATACCGAAGTCCCCTTGCGTGCCGAGCTGTTTGGCGCCGAGCAGATGGAGCGCTATGGCAAGACGCTGTCGGCCCTGCACGCAGTGCGCGGAGGACGCGGTGGCGACCAGCTGCTGCTGCGTCTGCAGGACAACGAGGTGGTGTTGCAGTCAGCCCGCGAGCTGTTGGTGGCAGCCGTGCGCCAGGGGCGGCGCGTCACTCCGGCAGGCGAGTGGCTGCTGGACAACTTCTATCTGATTGAAGAGCAGATCCTGCTGGCGCGCTCCCACTTTTCCAAGTGGTACAGCCGCGAGCTGCCGGTGCTCTCCAGCGGCCCCTCCAAGGGGCTGGCGCGCGTCTATGACATTGCGCTGGAGGTCATAGCGCATGGCGATGGCCGGGTGGACCCGGAAACGCTGAACCGCTTTGTCGCCGCCTACCAGACCGGCGCGCAACTCAAGCTCGGCGAGTTGTGGGCCATTCCCATCATGCTGCGGCTGGCGCTGATCGAGAACCTGCGACGCATCAGTGCGCGCGTGGCGGCCAGCATGGTGGAGCGCAACCGCGCAAGCGTCTGGGCCGACCAGATGCTCAGCGTAGCCGAGCACGATCCCAAGAGCCTGATCCTAGTGATCTCGGACATGGCGCGCGCAAGCCCCGCCCTGGTCAATTCCTTTGTGGCCGAACTGGCGCGCCGGCTGCAGGGCCACAGCTCTGCGCTGGCTTTGCCGCTGACCTGGATCGAACAGCAGCTGCGTGAGTCTTCCACGACCATCGAGCAGATGGTGCAGTCGGAAACCCAGAGCCAGGCCATCAACCAGGTCTGCATCAGCAACAGCATTGCCAGCCTGCGCCTGCTCAGCGCCATGGACTGGCGCGAGTTTGTCGAGTCGCAAAGCCAGGTGGAATGTGAACTGCGCGAGGATCCGCACGGTGTCTATGGCCGCATGGACTTCCAGACCCGTGACCGCTACCGCCACGTGGTGGAGAGAGTCGCCCGGCAAAGCCATATGACGGAGCCGGCCGTGGCACGCAAGGCCGTGCAGCTGGCCCACCATGCGCTGGCCACGGGGGCGGCCGGCGCAGTGGCAACACCGCACATCCATGTGGGCTACTACCTGGTGGGCGATGGACTGGCCGTGCTGGAGCGTGCAGCCCAGGTACACAAGTCATTTGCCGAGGACGTTCGCCAGGGCGTGCGCAATGCGGCGCTGCCACTGTATCTGGGAAGCATCTCAGTACTCTCCTTGGTCATCACCGGGGCACTGCTGTGGTGGGCTGCCTTGCAAGGCATGCCACTGTGGGCGCTGGTGCCTGCCGGTGTGGCGGCCTTGATCGTAGCCAGCCAGTTTGCGGTCACGCTGGTGAACTGGCTGGCCACTCTGGTGGTGTCTCCGCACGCCTTGCCTCGCATGGACTATTCCAAGGGTATTGCGCCGCAGGCGCGCACGCTGGTCGTGGTGCCCACCATGCTCAGCAATGCGAACGGTGTGCGTGCCTTGGTGGAGGCACTGGAGGTCCGCTTCCTGTCCAACCAGGACGCGCATCTGCACTACGGATTGCTGACGGACTGGGGTGACGCCAGCAGCGAAACCCAGGATGACGATGCGGCACTGCTGGCGCTGGCCAGCGACGGCATTCGCGATCTGAATACCCGCTATCCCGGCGACCGGCAGGACACGTTCTTTTTGTTCCATCGCGCACGTCTGTGGAATGAACGTGAACAACTGTGGATGGGCTATGAGCGCAAGCGCGGCAAGCTCGCCGCGCTCAATGCGCTGCTGCGCGGCAGTGACGGTTCCGACTTCGCACTGATCGTGGGCAACGTAGCGCCGCTGCAGCAGGTGCAGTACGTCATCACGCTGGACACCGACACCCAACTGCAGCGCGATTCGGCCCGCAGCTTTGCCGCCACCATGGCGCACCCGCTCAACCGTCCGCACATTGACGCGACCCGGCACTGTGTGACTTCGGGCTACGGCATTCTGCAACCGCGCATGGCCGTGAGCCTGCAGAGTAGCAATCGCTCACGCTACGCCCGCTTCATGGGCAGCGAGGCAGGTGTGGACCCTTATACGAGGGCGGTTTCCGACGTGTATCAGGACCTGTTTCACGAAGGCTCTTTCATCGGCAAGGGCATTTATGACGTGGATGCCTTCGAACTGGCCCTCAAGGGCCGCTTTCCCGAAAATCGCATTCTGAGCCATGACCTGCTGGAAGGGTGTTATGCCCGCACCGGGCTGATCAGCGACGTGCAACTCTATGACGACTACCCCGCGCGCTACGACGCGGATGTGAAGCGCCGCACCCGCTGGATGCGCGGCGACTGGCAGATCGCTTCCTGGCTGCTTCCCTATGTGCCGGGCAGCGCCATGGGCAAGGCACCCGAGGCCGGACAGACGCGGGCGCCCGAGACGCGCCAGCGCAACCAGCTGTCTTTCCTTTCGCAATGGAAAATTCTGGACAACCTGCGGCGCAGCCTGGTGGCTTCGGGCGTCGTGATCCTGCTTCTGCTGGGGTGGACTCAGATGCATAGGTCGCTGGCCTGGACACTGGCCTTGCTGGCGCTCATGGTTTTTGTACCGGTCGTGAGCAATGCTTACGGTCTGCTGCGCAAGCCGCGTGAATTGCCTTGGTCGCAGCACGCCCGCGTGGTGCTGGGCAATGGGTTCCGACAGCTGATGCAGGCCGCACTGACTTTGGCCTTCTTCCCACATGAGGCGGGTTACAGCCTGCTGGCCATCGTGCGTACCAATGTGCGTGTGCTGCTGACCCACCATCGCCTGCTGGAGTGGCAGGCATCGGACGCGCCACCGCCTCCTGGATCACCCCGCCTTGCGGCAACCGTGCCGGGCAGCATGGCGGACTTGCTGCGTACCACCTGCCGTATGGGGGTGTCGCCTGTACTGGCTCTGGGTATCGCATGGTGGTTGTTCCAGGATGCCCCGCACGGCAGCAGCCTGGCTGCTGTGGTTCCGGTGCTCGTTCTGTGGTTTCTAGCCCCAGCGCTGGCCTGGTGGCTCAGCCGCCCCTTGTCCGAGCGTGCGGTGCATCTGGGTGCGGGCCAGATCCTGTTCCTGCGCAAGCTCACGCGCAAGACCTGGCGCTTCTTCGAGGAATTTGTGACCGCGCAGGACCGTTGGCTGCCGCCTGACAATTACCAGGAGCATCCGGTTGCCGTGCTGGCCCACCGCACCTCGCCGACCAACATGGGGCTGGCGCTGCTGGCAAACGTGGCCGCCTTTGATTTCGGCTACATCAGCGGCGCAACACTGGTTGCACGCAGCAGCGACGCGCTGCAATCCATGCAGCGGCTGGAGCGTCACAACGGCCACTTCTTCAACTGGTACGACACACTGACCGGTCTGCCCCTGCAGCCACGCTACGTCTCTGCGGTGGACAGCGGAAATCTGTCGGGTCATCTGCTCACGCTGCGCCCGGCGCTGCTGGATTTACTGGACCAGCCGGTGGTTCATGCGCGCACGTTCGAGGGCATGGTGGATGCCCTGGCCAATCTGCAGGACGTGGTGGATGCCCATGCTGGCGTCGCCCTGACCCAGGCCATCGAACACCTGCGCCTGGGACTGGAGGCGGCCTGTGATGCGCCTGCACTCACCCTGCGCGATGTCGCCTTGCGCCTGGCCAGTACCGATGCCCTGGCCGCCTCGGTGCTTTCGCGTCTGGCCGAAGACAGCACGGTTCACGCAGCATCTGCCATGCAGGTGTGGGCGCAGGCGCTGCAGGCGCAATGTCGTGATGCGCTTGACGACCTGCATCTGCTGCTGCCTGAGCTGGATCTGGCGGCTATGTTCGCTGGCGACAACGTGCCCACTTTGCGCGCGCTGGCGGCCACCGGCAATGCCCAGGCGCAGGCGCGCATGCAGACGATTGCAGCACTGGCCATGCAGGCCACCACCATGGCGCGTGCGGACTACAGCTTTCTGTACGACAGCGCGCGCCATCTGATCGCGGTGGGTTACAACGTGGACGAGCAGCGTCGCGATACCGGCTACTACGACCTGTTGGCCAGCGAGGCACGTCTGTGCAGCTTCGTCGCCATCGCGCTGGGTGAGGTACCGCAGGAGAACTGGTTTGCACTGGGGCGGCTGCTCACCTCGGCGGGCGATGCGCCCACGCTGCTGTCCTGGAGCGGGTCCATGTTCGAATACCTCATGCCCAATCTGGTCATGCCGGTGTATGCCAATACGCTGCTGGCCCAGACCAGCCGCACCGTGGTGCAAAGGCAGATTGCCTATGGCGACCAGCAGGGTGTGCCGTGGGGCATTTCCGAGTCGGGCTACAACGCCGTGGACGCGGCCCTGAACTACCAGTACCACGCCTTCGGGGTGCCGGGCTTGGGGCTGAAGCGTGGGCTGTCCGCGGACTTGGTGGTCGCACCCTATGCCTCGGCCTTGGCGCTGATGATCATGCCCGAGCAAGCCTGCAAGAATCTGCAACGCCTGGCCGATACCGGACTGCAGGGTGCCTACGGGATGTACGAGGCCATGGACTACACGCCGGCACGCCTGCCGCGCGGTCAGAGTGGCGCCATCGTGCGCTCCTTCATGGCCCATCACCAGGGCATGACCTTGCTGTCGCTGGCCCACGTGCTGCTGGAGCAGCCCATGCAAAAGCGCTTTTGCAGTGATCCGCTGTTCCAGGCCACCATGCTGTTGCTGCAGGAGCGTGTTCCCAACGCCGCCATCTTCCATGCCCAGACGGCGGCGGATCTGTCCGAGATACAGACCAGCTCCATGGGGCAGGGGTCGCCGATGCGGGTGCTGCGCAATCCCGACCTGGCCACACCCGAAGTGCAGCTGCTCTCCAACGGGCGTTACCACGTGATGGTGAGCCAGTCGGGCGCCGGCTACAGCCGCTGGAAAGACATTGCCGTGACCCGCTGGCACGAAGACGCCACGCGCGACAACTGGGGCAACTTCTGCTACCTGCGCGATGTGGACAGCGGTGAATTCTGGTCAGCGGCGCATCAGCCGGTATTGCGCCACAGCGACAGCTACGAGGCCATCTTTTCCGAAGGACGGGTGGAGTTCCGCCGGCGGGACAACGACTTCGAGAGCTACACCGAAATGGTGGTTTCGCCCGAAGACGATATCGAATTGCGCCGCACCCGCATCACCAACCGCTCGCGCAGCCGCCGCACCATAGAGATCACCAGCTACGCCGAAGTGGTGCTGGCAACGGCTGCATCCGACGCACTGCATCCGGCCTTCAGCAATCTGTTTGTGCAGACCGAAATTGTGCGTGAGCGCCAGGCCATCCTGTGCCATCGCAGACCGCGCTCGGACTCCGAGGCTTCACTGTGGCTGTTCCATCTGATGGCGGTGCATGGAGCGGATGCACAAACCATCTCGTACGAAACCGACCGCATGGCGTTTGTGGGGCGCACCCGCTCGCTGGACGCGCCTCTGGCCATGACCGAGCGCGTGCTGCTGTCCGACACGCAAGGCGCGGTGCTGGACCCGATCGTGTCCATTCGCCAGCGCATCACGCTGGAGCCGCGCCAGACCGTGACCGTGGACATGGTGACAGGCGTCTGTGCCGAGCGCACTGCGGCACTGGCGCTGGTGGACAAGTACCGCGACATGCATCTGGCTGACCGTGTCTTCGAGTTGGCCATGACGCATGCCTGGGTCAATCTGCAGCAGATCAACGCCTCCGAGGGCGATGCCCAGGTGTTCGCACGTCTGGCCAGCTCCGTGATCTATGCCAACCCGGCGCAGCGCGCACCCAATATGGTTCTGGCGCGCAACCGCCGCGGCCAGTCGGGTCTATGGGGCTATGGCGTCTCGGGCGATCTACCCATGGTGCTGCTGCAGATCAGCAGTCTGGACAACATCGAGCTGGTGCGCCAGCTGGTGCAGGCCCATGCCTACTGGCGTCTCAAGGGGCTGGCGGTGGATCTGGTGATCTGGAACGAGGACCATGCCGGTTACCGTCAGGCCTTGCAGGACCAGATCCTGGGGCTGATTGCCGCAGGCATAGAGGCCAATCTGACGGACAGACCCGGAGGCATCTTCGTGCGTGCGGCCGAACAGATGTCGCCGGAAGACCGCACGCTGTTCCAGACCGTGGCGCGCGTCATCATCACCGACACGCAGGGCAGCCTCAAGGACCAGGCCAATCGTCACCAGGCCCGCGATGCACGCGAGATGCCGCCGCAACTGGTGTATGCCTCACGTCAGGTCGTGCCGCGATTGGCTGGCCCCGAACCAGTGGAGCCTGCACTGCAGTTCTTCAACGGGCTGGGAGGTTTCTCTGCCGATGGACGCGAGTACGTCATCACCACCCACGCTGCCAGTGGCGGCAAGTCGGTCCTCACCCCGCTGCCGTGGGTCAACGTGATTGCCAATGCGCGCTTTGGTACCGTGATATCGGAGAGTGGCAGTGCCTACACCTGGAGCGAGAACGCACATGAGTTCCGCTACACGCCCTGGAGCAACGACCCAGTTGGCGACAGCTGCGGCGAGGCTATCTACATCCGTGATGAGGACTCGGGCAGCTTCTGGTCACCCACGGCACTGCCTTGTGGTGGCGCTGGCAACTACGTCACCCGCCACGGCTTTGGCTACAGCACCTTTACCCATGAGCAGGATGGCATTGCATCCGAGTTGACGGTGTTCGTGGATCTGGAAGCGGCCATCAAGTTCTCGTGCCTGAAGGTGCGCAACCTTTCTGCACAGACGCGCAGGCTCTCTGCCACCGGATACGTGGAGTGGGTGCTGGGGGATCTGCAGCCCCGCTCGGCCATGCACGTCACCACAGAACTCGACCCGAACAGCGGCGCCATTCTGGCCCGCAACCCCTACAACCCGGAGTTCGGTGACCGAATGGCGTTCTTTGATGCCGACGGTGCCACGCGAGCGCATGGCGTCAGCGTGAGTGCGGACCGGCGTGAATTCCTGGGTCGCAACGGCACGCTGCGAAATCCGGCCGCCATGCGCCGCACCAGCCTGTCCAATCGCGTGGGCGCCGGCATGGACCCCTGCGCTGCGGTGCAGGTGCCGTTCGAGCTGCTGCCGGGGCAGGAGCGCGAAATCATCTTTCGTCTGGGTGCTGCGGGACGCCGTGGCATGGACGATGCCCGCGTCATGGTGCAGAACCTGCGTGAACCGCACGGCCAGAACAATGCCCTGCAGGCGGTGCACACCTATTGGGCCCGCACCCTGGGCGCAGTGCAAGTGCACACACCGGATGCTGCGCTGAACCTGCTGGCCAATGGCTGGCTGCAATACCAGACGCTGGCCTGCCGACTGTGGGCACGCACCGGCTTCTACCAGTCGGGTGGTGCCTTTGGCTTTCGCGATCAGCTGCAGGATTGCATGGCGCTGGTGCACAGCGAGCCCGCGCTGCTGCGCGAACATCTGCTGCGCAGTGCGGCGCGTCAGTTCGTCGAAGGCGACGTGCAGCATTGGTGGCATCCGCCGCAAGGGCGTGGCGTGCGCACGCATTGTTCGGATGACTACCTGTGGTTGGCCCAGGCCGCCTGCCGTTACGTGCAAAGCAGTGGCGACACCGGTGTGCTGGACGAGAGCATGCCCTTCTTGCAGGGGCGCGCCCTCAACCCGGAAGAGGACTCGTACTACGACCTGCCCACGGTGTCGGAAGAGCGGGCCACGCTGTACCAGCATTGCGTGCGAGCGCTGCGCCACGGCCTGCGCTTTGGCACACACGGTCTGCCCCTGATGGGTTCGGGTGACTGGAACGACGGCATGAATCTGGTGGGCCTGCAAGGGCGCGGAGAAAGCGTGTGGCTGGCCTTCTTTCTGTTTGACACGCTCACACGTTTTGCGCCGCTGGCGCGTGCGTATGGAGATGACGCATTTGCCGACGAGTGTCTGGCCGCGGCCAGCGTGCTGCGCGAAAACATTGCCGAACACGGCTGGGATGGAAGCTGGTACCGGCGCGCCTTCTTTGATGATGGCACCGCGCTGGGCTCGGTCACCAACACCGAATGCCAGATCGACTCGGTCACGCAGAGCTGGGCCGTGCTCTCGGGTGCGGGTGACGCGCAGCGCAACCTCAGCGCCATGAATGCGGTGGACCAGCGTCTGGTGAACCGGCAGGCCGGTCTGATCCAGTTGCTCACACCGCCTTTTGACACCTCACCACTCAACCCCGGTTACATCAAGGGCTATCTGCCGGGCGTGCGTGAAAACGGTGGCCAGTACACGCATGCCGCCATCTGGGCCGTGATGGCGTTTGCCGCCGCGCAGGACGCCGAGCGCGCCTGGGAATGCTTCGACCTGATCAACCCGGTGCGCCATGGCAGCACTGCGGCTGCGACGGCGCTCTACCAGGTGGAGCCCTATGTGGTGGCAGCGGACGTGTATGCGGTGGCACCCCATATAGGGCGTGGTGGCTGGACCTGGTACACCGGGTCAGCGAGCTGGATGTACCGGCTCGTCACCGAGTCCCTGCTGGGCCTGCGGCTGCAGGCGCAGACGCTGCACTTCGCACCCTGCATTCCCGCACAGTGGCCGGGCTTTGGCATGCAGTACTGCTTTGGCGACACGGTGTATGCGATTGACGTGGTGCGTGTGGCGGCTGGCGCAAAGCCGGTCGTGCTGTTGGACGGCGTGCCGCAGGACGGCGGCACAGCCGCGCTGCGGGACGACCATGCAAACCACACTATCACTGTGCAGATTGCTGCCTGAATGGAAACCGCAACCGCAACGAAAGGCGTGGCGCTACTTGCGATTGGCAAGCACGCTGGCTGGCAGCATGGACCGCAGAACGCCGTCCTTGAGCACCAGGTGGTGGTAGATGGCTGCGGCCGCATGCAGCCCAGCGACCCACAGAATCACGTCACCCAACCAGCCATGCACCTCGGCCAGTGTGGCGCCCAGTGCATGTGCTTCGGCCATGGGGGGAGCAATCTGGATGCCGGTAGCCAGCACCACGGCGTGGCCCTCGAACCAGGCACCCAGGACGGCGGTGGCGGGCACCAACAGCAACAGCAGATACAGAATGCCCTGCACGGCCTTGGAGCTGATGTGCATCCAGCGCGCCATGGGTTCCGGCGCGGGCGCGGTGTCCAGCATGCGCCAGAGGATGCGCAGCAGCGAAATGGCAAACACGGCCATGCCCAGGGTCTCATGGATCATGCGTTCGCCATCGCGGCTGCTCAGATAGACGCGGTTTTCCGGGCCACCCGGTCCGTAGATGAAGGCGACCAGTACCAGGATGGCAGTGGTCCAGTGCAACATCTGGGTGAAAGCGCTGTAGCGCGTGGTGGTGGATGGGCTCATAAGTATTCCTTCACAAACTTCCGTTCGATTTCCATCATAGTCAGTGCAATGGTTTCAAGCCAGACGCTGATCAGCCAACTCTTTCAAAACCAACGACAATCCTGATGATGATCAAAAACTTCTTTGCAGCCCTGGTGCTTTCAACGTGTGTCGCTGCCGTACCGGCAATGGCGCAGGTTCCCAAGATTGGTTCAGTTTCACCGGACATCATCTTGCGTGATTCCAAATTTGCTCAGAGCGCGAGCAAGAAACTGAATGACGAATTTGCACCCCGCAGTGCCGCGATCGGCAAGCGGATTGAAGCCTTCAAGCAGAAAGCAGCGCTGCTGGAGCGCGAAGGTCCGACCCTGACCGAATCGCAACGCGCTACGCGCCGGAAGGAAGTTGCGGACCTGGAGCATGATATCCAGAAAGAACAGCGCGACTTCCAGGCCGATCTGGAAACACAGAAGCGTGCCGGAATCCAGAAGGTGCTGGATCTCATCAACAAGGTGGTGCTTCGCATTGCCAAGGATGAGAACTATGACCTGATATTGCAGCATGCGATCTATGCGTCCAAAACCGCCGATCTGACGCCGCGCATCATTGCCGAAATGGACAAGGAAAAAGTCCAGTAACTGCCTACTTTGCCGCACGTCGCGCGCGTCGCGGTTTGGCAGCGGGCAGTGTGGTTTTTTCGCTTTGCTCCAGACACAGCAAGGCATCGGCGTACGACATGAAGCGGTTCATGTAGTCGGGCGAGATGTCCCGCATCAAGGCCAGTGAGCGCAATACCAGCATGTGGGAGTTGATCGGGCCGGCATTCTTGGGGGCCTGATCCAGCGCTTGCCGCAGTTGCTTGTCGGTACTGAGACGGGACCAGGTCTTTCTGAATTTGCGTACCGATTTCAATTCAGGGCGTGCCGTGGCATCGGCACGCTGCGCCAGCGCATCAGATGCATCCCGGGAATCGGCAGAATATTGTGACAAACTGTGAACCAAGGCCCGCAGCGGTGACATTGCGGATGCTGCGCCGGTGGCCTGTGCGCCATCGTGCACAGACGGCGGTTGGTTCTGGTCCAGGCGGGACTGCAACTCTTGCAGCGCCCGGATCAGTTTGGCTTCCAGCATGCGCTTCACCGGCTCCTGCTGTGTCTGCACCCTGGTGGCCAGCAGGTCCAGATAGTGCAGGCGCACCTGTTCCCGTTGTGCACCACTGTGCTGACGCAAGGCCGCAATCTGTGCACACCAGTCCGGCGCGGGTGACGCCAATTCCGGCAAGGCATCGGCAGACTGCGTGCTATTGCTGGGGTGCTGCGCTGTCATGCGGTGCCTTGGGCACGGGGGCCATTTCCACGCGCCGGTTCTGCGCGCGCGCGGCCTCGTTCACATTGGGTGTGACGGGTTGTTCGGAGCCAAAGGCGGCTGCGAAGACCATGGAGGAGGGCATGCCCGCATCAATCAGGGTGCGTGTCACCGTGAGCGCGCGTTGGGCCGACAGCTCCCAGTTGTCCTCGAACTGGCTGGTGCTGCGCACCGATTTGTCATCGGTAAAGCCGCTGACCATCAGCAACTCATCGCGCGCTGTCAGATAGGCCTTCAGCGGCGTGACCAAGCTGACCAGCAACTGGCGTCCCTCGGGCTGCAGCTGGTCCGAGTTCAGCGAGAACAACACACGGCCGCTGATACCGATGCGCCCGTTGTTCAAGGTGATGCGCCCCGAGGCCAGAGGAATGGCCAGCGCTTTTTCCAGCGACATGCGGCGCTGTTCTTCCTGCTGGCGCTTCTTCACTTCGTCCTGCAGGTGGTTGGTCAGCTGCAACTGCACCACCAGCACGCCTACCAGCAGGAGCACAAAGGCTCCCAGCAGGCCCGACATCAGATCGCCGAAGACCGCCCAGACCGGTGCAGTCTGCTCCAGCCCTGCGTCATGCTCTTCCATCACGCGGCCTCATCCGCCAGGGCTGCCTGCCTGGCCGGGAGCTGGCGCAATTCTTCGACCACCTCTTTCTGCGACATGATGCTCAGGTCAATGATCTCGCGCGCCTGGGCCACGTAGTAGGCCAGCTGGTCGTCGCTGCGGGCCATGGACTTGCCCAGCGCGTCTTCGATGCGTTGCAGGCTGGCAATGAGCTTCTCGTTGGCGTCGTTGAAGGAGCGCACTGCAAAGCCAAAGGTCTCCCCCAGCGCCGATACTTCCACGGCACTGCTGGTGACGCCGGCTGATATGTCTGCCAGCTTGGCGGCCTCGGCGGCCGTCTGGTCGGCAAACTGGTTGCTGGCCGCTTGCAGCACCTGAGCCGAAGAGGAAACCAGCGCATCGATGACGCCACGCTGCTCCGCTGACGCGTGGTGTATGGATGCCAGCAGCCCGTTCAGTGTTTCCAGAATGCGGCCGCGCTCCTCCAGCAATTCGTTGTCGCGGGCTGCGCTGTTGGATACCTCCTGACGCAGCTTGCCGATCACGTCTGCTGCTGCGCGAGGTGCCTCGGATGCGGTCGCTATGAGGCGGGCAATCGGCTCCTCCAACGCGGTACCCAAGGTGGTCAGATGGGTGCGCACAGCGGTTTGCAGCGCGTCCAGTCGCTCGACGGCGGCGTTGCCGCGCTCTGCTTCCTGGTCGCGCAAGGCTCCCAGCTCGGTGCGCCACAGTTCCAGCAACTGCGCCATCTGTGCGCCATGCGTTTGCGTCCATGCGGCTTCGGACGCGATGCGGCTTTGCACCAGTTCTTCGGAGCTGGCCAGCAAACGGGTGATTTCGGCAAGAGTGCTCTCGTTGCGGATTTGTGCGTCTGCCGCAGCCTGTTGCGTGGTCTGCGCCAGCGCGTCCAGCGATCCCTTCCATTGCTGCAGCCGCTCGGCTTCGTTCTGCGTCTGGTCGGCTTGCAGAGCGGCATAGGCATGCTTGACCTCCTGCAGCAAGGCTCCAGATCGTTGCGCATGCGACGCACCAAATGCTTCCAGTTGCTCGCGGGTGGTGGCAACCAGGCGCTCGTGCATTTGCTGGGCTTCGGTGGCAATGCCCGCCATGGCGGCCTGTACCACGGGTTGCAGGCTCTGCCCGGCAACTTGCGCGCTGTGCAGCAGGGTCTCGCGCAGCGATTGGTCCACGGTATGTGCCAGCTCGCTGTAGACGCCCTGGATGTTGCTGTGAAAACTCTCCTGGTTGCTGAGCAGCCGCTCATTGAGCTGCAGGCTCATGTGGTGCATCTGTTGCATCAAGTCCTGCAGCTTGTCCACCACCTGGGGCAAGGCCTGGGACTGCAGTTGCAGTGCCTTCAGTGTTTCCTGCCGCTGGTGGGTCAGCGAGAAGGGGCGCAGCTGCTGCGCAATCCGGGTCTCCAGCAACTGCGCTGCGTGGGCGCGCTCACGCCGGCTCAAGGCAGACATCAGGCCCAGCATGGCAGAGGACGCCACACCGGCCACCGAAGTACCAAAGGCCAAGCCCAAACCCTTGATGGGCGTGGCAAATGCGGTGCGAATGGCCTGCAGGTCGGAGGTGCCCTCCAGCGCAAACACCGCACCGTTGAGTGTGACCACCATGCCCAGGAAGGTGCCCAGCATGCCCAGCATCACCAACAGGCCCAGCAGATAAGGGGTGAGCGCCGGCCCCGGCAGGCCAACACGCTCGCCCTCGATGCGCAAGCGCACCGGGTTCTGCAATGAGGAATGGACTCCGGCCAACCAGCTGCCCAGATCGGACAGCCCCTCGGGTATGGTTGTCAGTGCAGTGGTCAGACTGGCAGTTGCGTGGCGGAAGTCGCGCAGTTCCCGTGCGCCATAGGCGTAGATGGCGCCTATGAGCAGCGTCATGGTCAGCGCCAGGGTGTTGGTACCCAGAAAACCAAACGCAACCCAGGCAACGGCCAGGGCGCCCAGGGCAAAGGCGCCGGTGAAAAAGTGTCTGTTCATGAAAAGGTGGGTATTTCGTTATCGAGGGCTTCCATCAGCCCCACGGTGGGTTGCAGGCGTAGATCCAGCTCTGCGAGCAATACGGTTTGCATTTCCTGCGCAAAGCGCGTGAGCCATCCGTCGGCTTGCGTCCAAAGGTCGGGATTGTCCTCCAGCCCGGTTGCGGCTTGCGCATCCTGGTGTGTCTTGCGCAATCGCTTGAAGCGCTGCTCCAGCAGGGCGGGAACCTTGGCCAGCAGCATGGCTTCGCGCTCTTGCAGAATGCCGTCGAATGCCGCGTCCAGTGCGGCCAGCTGTTGCAGCGTGGGTGACATTTCGGCGACGGCGCTGCGCACCTTGGCGCGCAGGGGTTTGATCTTCAGCTCCATCTCGCGCTGGTGGGCGACGTAGTAGCGCTTGTAAGGCTCGTAGGCACCGGCCAATTCGGCCGGCGTGCCGCGCTTGGGACGGGGCAGGCTGGTGCGTGCTGCGCCGGGTTTGGCGCTGCTGTCTGCACCCGCATGCAATGTCTTTTCCAATGCTGCACGTGCGTGCGTGAATGCCTCGCGCACATGCGCAGCGGCCTGCGAAGGCTTCACACTGCTTGTGTCTGCTGTAGTGGGTGCGGCGGCATTGTGCGCGGCACGCAAGGTGATGGCGTCGGCAATATGAATCCACTGCGCCAGCTTCTCGGCAAAGGCGGCACGCGACTCCACCGCATCCAGTTCCACCAGGTCGGCAAGAACTCGAACAAAGCTTGTGCTGTGCAAGTGGGTACGCGCCAAAGTCCGCGTCATATCGAAGGGGTCATCTGCATTCAAAACGTCTGTGTCATGGCGAACCGGCCCGCGATACCCAAGGGAATCGCTGCGCGCATTCCACGCTTGCAGGGCTGTATTCAGGGGGTGTCTGGGGCAAAGACAGGATGTCTGGCATCCCGTGTGCACCGGCAATCACACATGTTCGGGAGGAGGATTTTATCCTACGCCATCTCACTCATACAGGCACAGGCGGTGCCTCGTTGCAAACGCCTTTCCCAGGCGGTTTACAGGAGTTGGTGGCGCAGGCCCATGGGTTCGTCGTGGAAGATGCGTGCGTCCATGAGCCGGGGGGCGCCTTGCATGGCGGGAACAAAGTCCATGTGGTCCAGGATGTCACGCTGCAGGTCAATGCCGGGGGCGATTTCAATCAACTCCAGCCCTTCGCTGCCAAGCTGAAAGACACAGCGCTCGGTGATGTACAGAACCGGTTTGCCGCGTGCCCATGCGATGGCGCCGCTGAAGGTACGGTGTTCGACCGCATGCAAGAACTTGCGGGCGCTTCCTTCCTGGTGGATGTGCACCCGCCCTCGCGCAACCGAAAGTTCCAGTTGGCCCGCGGTGAATGTGCCGACAAAGACCACCCGTCTGGCGTTCTGGCTGATGTTGATGAAGCCGCCAGCGCCGGCCAATTTGTTGCCGAACCGGGACACATTGATGTTGCCCTGTCGGTCTGCCTGTGCAAGGCCGAGAAAGGCGACATCCAGTCCGCCGCCGTCATAGAAGTCAAACTGGCTGGGTTGGTCGATGATGGCCTGAGCATTGGTGGCCGCGCCGAAATTCAATCCCCCAGCGGGAATGCCCCCAATCACGCCGGGCTCGGTGGTGAGGGTCATGAGGTCTGCGATGTTTTCTTCTGCTGCCACCGCGGCCAGCCCTTCGGGCATGCCGATACCGAGGTTGACTACGTCATTGGCTTTTATCTCCATGGCGGCGCGGCGCGCAATGATCTTGCGCGCATCGAGCTTCATCGCAGGCAGTGCATGGTCAGGCTGGCGGATCTCGGAGGCAAAGACAGCGCTGTAGGGCTCCACAAAAGTTTGCTGGTGGTACGCGGGCTTCTCGGCAACGACAACGCAGTCCACCAATACCCCAGGCACTTTGACCTGGCGCGGGTTGAGCGAGTGGCGTTCGGCAATGCGTTCAACCTGGGCGATGACGATGCCACCGCTGTTGTGGGCTGCCATGGCAATGGCTTGCGCCTCCAGAGTGAGGGCTTCGCGCTCCATGGTGATATTGCCATCGGCGTCGGCGGTGGTGCCCCGTATCAGACCGACATGGATGGGGAAGGCCTTGTAGAACAGGTACTCCTGGCCATCGAGCTCCATGAGTCTTACCAGCTCCGTTCCGCACTGCCTGGTTATTTCATTGAGCTTGCCGCCGCCATGGCGCGGGTCGACAAAAGTGCCCAGTCCCACGTGGGTCAGTGTGCCCGGCTTGCCTGCAGCGATGTCACGGAACAGATGGCAGATGACACCCTGGGGCAAGTTCCAGGCCTCGATGAGGTTGTTCAAGGCCAGATGCTGGAGCTTGGGCACCAACCCCCAATGCCCACCCACCACGCGACGCACCAGACCCGGGTGACCCAGGTGGTTGAGACCGCGCTCCTGCCCATCGCCCTGACCCGCCGCATACACCAGGGTCAGGTTGCGGGGATGGCCCACAGAGGAGTCGCTGGCACGCTGCCCTTCAAGAAACAGCGTTTCAATGGCAACTGCCAGGTTTTCTGCGAAGCCGATACCCACAAAGCCGCCTGTGGCTACCGTGTCGCCATCCCGTATCAACTGGGCCGCCTGGCGCGCGCTGACGACCTTGCCAGTGGGGCTGCCGCGCAGCGTGGCGGCCATTGCCTGTGTCTGCATGCGGACCTACACAAGTCCGGTCAGGTAGTAGACGGCAATCACCACGAAAACCGCCGAGGTCTTGAGCAGGGTGATGGCGAAAATGTCGCGATAGGCCACGCGGTGCGTGAGCCCGGTGACGGCCAGCAGGGTGATGACGGCGCCGTTGTGCGGCAAGGTGTCCATGCCGCCGCTGGCCATGGAGGCCACGCGGTGCAGAACCTCCAGTGGTATGCCCGCGGTGTTGGCCGCCTGGATGAAGAAGTCGGACATGGCAGCCAGTGCGATGCCCATGCCACCCGATGCCGATCCGGTAATGCCCGCCAGCGAGGTGACGGTGATGGCTTCGTTGATCAGCGGGTTGGGTATGGATTGCAGGGCGTTGGCGACCACCAGAAATCCGGGCAGGGCGGCGATGATGGCACCGAATCCGTACTCGGAAGCGGTGTTCATGGAGGCCAGCAACGCACCTGCAATGGCACTTTTGGTGCCCTCCGCAAACTTGGCAATCACCCCTTTGTATGCGAACACGATGACCGACAGAATGCCCACCAGCAGCGCGCCTTCCACTGCCCAGATGGCGGCCACCTTGGTGACGTCCTGCGTGACGGGCGTGGCCTTGCCGATGACGGCCGGAATGAACTCGACCGATTTGCCATAGACCTTGGGAATGAGGTCGGTGAACAGGCGGTTGGTTGCGCCGACGAGGACCAGCGGAAGAATGGCCACCCAGGGGTTGGCGAGTTTTTCGGAATGGTCGAACGGCTCCGGTTCGTTGCTGTGTCCCGTGCCATAGCCTTCACCTGCAGCCAGCGCACTGCGGCGGCGCCATTCCAGATAGGCCATGCCGGCGAAGAAGATGAACAGTGCGCCTATGCTTCCAAGCCAGGGTGCTGCATAGATATTGGTCTTGAAGAATGTGGTGGGGATCAAATTCTGGATCTGGGGCGTGCCTGGCAGCGAGTCCATGGTGAAGCTGAAGGCCCC
Source organism: Rhodoferax sp. GW822-FHT02A01 (assembly GCF_038784515.1). Taxonomy (NCBI): domain Bacteria; kingdom Pseudomonadati; phylum Pseudomonadota; class Betaproteobacteria; order Burkholderiales; family Comamonadaceae; genus Rhodoferax; species Rhodoferax sp. GW822-FHT02A01. The sequence continues at coordinate 870,548 of NZ_CP152376.1, read as the reverse complement.
TAACGCAATGGTGCCCGGAATCAGTCGCTTGGGAATATCGCTCTGACGGAACATTTCCGCTGCAAAGGGGTACACGGCAAAGACCACCACGAACAGCGATACGCCACCATAGGTGAGCAAGGCGCAGACCAGCACGATGGACAGCATGGCACGTCCACTGCCCAGCATCTGGATCACCGAAGAAACAATGGCCTTGGAAAAGCCCGAGAGCTCAATGACTTTGCCAAACACGGCGCCCAACAGGAATACCGGGAAGTAGCTTTTGACAAACCCCACCATCTTGTCCATGAACAAACCGGTGAACATGGGCGCGACCATGCCGGGGTCGGTCAGCAGCACGGCGCCCAGAGCAGCCACCGGGGCAAACAATATGACGCTGTAGCCTCGGTAGGCAACAAACATCAGAAAGCATAGGGCTGCCAGAACAATCAAAAATGCCATAGATATCTCCTCGTTATGCAATCACACAACCCGTGTGAAGTGCTGGGACTTTGCAAAAGTCTTGCCAGTCAAAATGCGGGGGATTCGTCACGGGTAAACCCTGCGTTTAGAGGGTTTTGTCCTGCAATGTGTCTGGCGCACCGGACGGCGTGTCCGCTTCTCCGGATGTCTTTTCAGGAAAGCCCGTGCAGCGTCACCTTTTCATACAGGCTGGTCCGCGATATGCCCAGCTGCTGTGCTGCACGCGTGCGATTGCCAGCACATGCAAGCAGTGCTTGCGCTATGGCAATTTTTTCGGCATTGCGCAAGGTATCGGTTAACGTGAACGCTGCGGCAGCTACTGGTTCTGCAGGGTTAGGGGCGGCTGCTGGGAGCACTGCGTTCACCGCTTCCAGGGTGATCGTGTCTGCATCGCTCATCAGAAGCACCCGTTCCAGAATGTTGCTCAACTCCCGAACGTTGCCGGGCCAGGCATGCTGTGCCAGCCGATTCAGCGCGTCGGGCGTGATTTCCCGAGGGGGCAGCCTGAGCTTTTGCGTCAGGCTGTCCAACAGATGCTCGCACAGGGCGGGCAAGTCCGAAGTCCGCTCCCGTAGTGGTGGCACGTGTAGGCTGACTACGTTGAGGCGGTAAAACAGGTCGGGGCGAAAGCGACCTGCGGCCATCTCGACCTGCAGGTCACAACTGGTCGCTGCAACAATGCGCACGTCGACGGTCTCCAGTCGATTGGAGCCCAGTGCCTCGAATTCCCCTTCCTGCAATACGCGCAGCAACTTGGCCTGGACGGCGGCAGACATGTCGCCAATTTCATCCAGAAACAGCGTGCCACCATTTGCCATCTTGAATTTGCCTTCGCGCCCCTTGCGGTCAGCGCCCGTGAATGCACCGGCAGCGTGGCCGAAGAATTCGGATTCCAGCAGGTTCGCCGGAATGGCCGCGATATTGACTGCAACAAAGGGCTTGCTGGCGCGGTCACTGGCGTTGTGTATGGCCTGGGCGAGCAACTCTTTGCCCGTGCCCGTTTCACCCTGGATCAGCACGGCAGCGTTGGAGCGCGCGGCGCGGCGCGCCTGGAGCTTGAGCTGAATGCAGGCGGGTGAACCGCCGACGATGCTGCCGAGTGTGTACTTGGCTCGGCGCGCCAGTGCAAGCTTGTTCTGTGCATCCGAATAGTCTTGCCGGAGTCGGTTGTAGCGACCGACAAGAGGCGCCAGTCCCAAAGCATTGTCGAGCAGAATTATTCCGATCGCACCGATGATGTTGTGGTCGCCGTCGCGCAGAGGCAGGCGCACCACGACAAAGCTCTCAGATCCAAACTCCATGATGTCCAGCATGATCGGGCGACCGGTTTCCACCACGGTGCGCATCAGGCTATTGGGCAATATTTGCTCCACCGGTTTACCGATGGTCCCAGCGAGATCGGTGATGCCCAGGCGATGGGGGTAGCGCTCGTTCATCCACACTATGCGGGCGTCCTTGTCCACAATGAGTGCACCTTCGCACATGGTGGCAATGTGACCAAGCAGGGAGTCTGTGGCGACTTGCAACAGCTTTCGGACCTCGTCCGACTCCATGGATTTGTCTGTCGCCAATAAAGAGAAGGATGCTTCGAATCGATCGGAAGATCTCAATGTCGGTACCTGACTCATCAACTTGCTCCGCTTCCAGATTCACCGCAAGTTGCGGCCCGTGCATTGTGTTTGTCCGGGCCTTGGGCACGGTGATTGCTAAGTGGGATTTACAGTGTGAAGACTTCTGTTGTCTTCTAATTTGCCGGATCGGCACAGCAATCGACCCCGCATGTTTCCAAGCGAACTTTCACCCTCGGTGATGCGGTCGCCGCGATTGGGCATGAGGCCCGGCTTGAACGGGTTCCGCGTCTTCCGGTTGCACGCCTGGCAATTTGCCAAAGTCTCATTGGAGGAGAAAGCAATGGATGTGCATTTCCGCTACCGCAGGTCACACAAGGGAGCAAGCCGCAGCGACCAGTCCCCCCGACTGGAGAAGGTCGCCTCCGTGATGAATGTACCTGAAGGCGTTGTCTATGAATTCAGCAAATACCTCCTCTCCGCCGTCACCTCTGACTTTCCTGAACAGCAGCCGCAACTCTGCGATGCGGCGCTGCAAGACATAGGCAAACTGGAGAGAGGCGAGATCGATGCTGCTGAATGGGGTGGGAAATATTTCTCACACTTTCTCACGCGCTCCCAAGCGACCTTTGAACATGTGGTCTATGGCGAAAGCGCAAGCTGGCCGCTTTGGTCGTGCACGCTGGGGCAATACAAGGCCGTGTTGCAGGGGTGGCGTCAATTCATGGATATGCCCGCTGACATCGACAGCCATTTGACCGTTGCGTTGCCATCCGACAGGCCCTGAGCCCTGCATTCCCTACGTCTTTGTTGGGCAGCAGCCCCACGCGTATCAGGGCATCTGCCGCCGGGTGCAAAATCGGCCTATGCAACTTGTTCTGGAATCGCTGGCATTTGCCTTGCGCAAATTGCTCAAACTCACTTTCGTCGCGCTGGTGACTGTGCTGGTGTTGTGCCTGGTCGCAATCGGCATCGCCGTTCTGGCATTTGTCGTGTTGCGCGCGCTGTTGACGGGACGTAGGCCACAGGTGGGCGCGACCTTCACACGGTTCAAGCAGGCAGCAGGGCCCTTTCAGCAAGGGGCGTGGTCCGCAGGCGCCGGGCGGCGTCCTGCGTCAGCCGATGTTGTGGACGTGGAGGCAACGGAGGTGCCGAGCGTCCGGATCGAAGGCCGTTAGCCCAAGGTTCGACCGAAGAAGCGCAGTGTGCGATCCCAGGCTTGCTGGGCCCATACAGGATCAAACTGCGTGGCTGGAATGCGACCGGGACCTACCGCAGTTTCGTTGGCGAAGGCATGGTGCGCCAGATAACGGTGGAACTCCAGGTTGACATCCGCCGCACGCAACTTGTCTTCCAGCAGATTTACCGTTTCCGCCTTGAAGAATTCGTCCTGCGTGGCCCAATGACCGAGGATGGGCGCGCGGATCTTGCTGGCGTCGATGTACTCCAGTGGAGGGCAACCGTACCAGACCACACCGGCATCAATTTCCGGGGATTGCGTAAGTGCCAGCAGCGTCAAAGCGCCGCCCATGCAGAAGCCGGTCAGGCCCACCTTGGACGTGCGGGCCTTGAGAAACTGCACTGCGCCACGAATGTCCTGTGACGCCGCGTCGGCAAAATCCAGTCCCGACATCAGGTGGTGCGCCTCTTCTGCTTCCACGGTGGAATTGCCCCGGTACAGGTCTGGCACCAACGCCTGGTACCCCGCAGTTGCCAACCGGTCTGCCACGCCGCGGATCTGCGCGTTCAGGCCCCACCATTCCTGGATCACCACCACGCCTGGAGCGCCCGCGGCCTGTGCCGGTTCAGCGAGGTAGCCCTGCACCGTCTTGCCGTCGGGGCGTTGAAAATTGATTGAAGATCCCATGTCTCTCTCCTCTTGAAATAGACCACAACGGCGTGCATGCTGCCACGGTTTTGCATTTTGTGCCGAAGGTTGCGAATTCTGTTACCCCGGGAACTTGAAACTGCATACACTGGTTCATGACTAAAACAAAGGAGCGCGCCATGAAGCTGTTGTTGCCCGTGGATGGATCGGAGTTTTCATTGGAGGCCGTACGGTTTGCCATCCGTCTGGTGGCAGATGGGTTGCGCGCAGACGTGGTTCTGGCCAATGTGCAGGAACCAGCCAATCTGTACGAGCTGATCGTGGCCCACAACCCGGAAGTGATTGAGCAGGTCAGTGCCGATGCCGGTATGCATGCCTTGCGATCTGCCCAGGCATTGCTGGAAGCCGCCGGCATTGCCTACGAAAGCGAAGTCGCCCAGGGCGACCCGGCGCACACCATTGTGGACATCGTGGAGCGCTTTGGCTGCCAGATGGTGATCATGGGCGCACGCGGCCAGAGCGGATTGCGTCGGGCCTTGATGGGCTCGGTGTCCAACGAAGTGCTCCACGCCTGTCCGGTCCCGGTGCTGATCGCACAGCCGCAAAGCCCACCGGAGGTGGAACCTCAGGAGTAGGCAGCTACGGGCGTATAGGCCGCGCCGCTCAGGCGGTCGGCTGGTGTGGTTTGTCGGCGCGATGTCCGCGCAGAGTGATTGCAGTCAGCAGCAAGGTCACGAGTGCGGAACCCGCAATGCCCGCCAACATCGGGCGGGCCGTGCCATCCACGAACAGTCCCACCAGGGCCATGACGGCAGCTCCGGTCATGAACTGCAGTGTGCCCATCAGCGCGGAGGCCGTGCCGGCGATCTCGCCATGCTCGTCCAGCGCCAGCACGGCAGCCGAAGGCATCACCAGACCCAGAAAACCATAGCCGACAAAGAGCAGGGCAATGATCAGAGGAAGTCCTTCGAACCCGGCCCAATGCAGCACCATCAGCAGCGTCATCACTGCCGCGTAGCAGGCTACGCCGCCACGCACCAAAGGCACCATGCCAAAGCGCTTGACCATGCGGCCGGTGAGCTGCGACATGCCGATGAAGGACGCAGCGTTGGCCGCAAAGGCAAAGCTGTACTCGCGCGGTGTCAGGCCGTAGTGGTTGATGAGAACAAAGGACGAGTTGGCCAGGTAGGCGAAAAAGCTGGAGATGCCAAAGCCGCCAATCAGCACCAGTCCGATGAAATGGCCGTCACGCAGTAGCACGCCGTATCCGCGCAGGGCGCTGCCCACACTGCTGCCGATACGACTTTCCTTTGAGCGGGTTTCTGGCAGCGCCATGGCCAGCAACACCATTGCGAGCACCGCCGCCACCGTAACGGCCCAGAACACTGCACGCCAGCCGCTCCATTCGATCAGAAAACTGCCAAATAGGGGCGCCAGAATGGGTGACACGCTGAACACCAGGGTCAGCAGCGCCATCAGGCGTGCCGCCTCCGGCCCGGTGTGCAGGTCGCGCACCACTGCGCGCGGCACCACCATGCCAGCGCAAGCGCCGGTGCCCTGCACCAGGCGCCACAGAACCAGGGTCTGGATGTCAGGCGCCAGCGCACAGCCCACACTGCCCACGGCGAAGATGACCAGTCCCCAATACAGGGGACGCTTGCGCCCAAACATGTCCGATGCCGGGCCATACACCATCTGCCCCAGTCCCAGGGCGATGAAGAAGGCCATCAGACTCATCTGGACGGCACCAGCCGAAGCGCCCAGGCTGCTGCCGATGGACGGCAGGGCAGGCAGGTACATGTCGATGGCAAAAGGTCCGATGGCTGACAACAGGCCAAGGACCATGGCAATTTGTAAGAAGTTGTTGTTCATGGTGATGCGCAGGGAACCGTGGAAGATAACAAAGAAGTCCAAGCCATGCGCGCGGGCGTGCGATAGGCCTGTTTGATGCAGGTTAGACTGCGCACACTTCCCCGCCCCTGCTGGGGGCTGCCAACCAAACACGGGTGCTTTTGAGAGTCGTATGGGAAAAACAATAGCCTGGTTTCGCCGCTTTTCCTGGAGGGATGCGTTGGCCTCCGCCCTGCCGGTCGCAGCGGCAGTCGCCGTGGCGGTGTGGGCTGCCCTGCATTTCATCGACCCGGCACCGTCGCGCCATGTGGTGATCGCTACCGGCGCCGAAGACAGCGAGTACCTGGACTTTGCCAACCGCTACGCCAAGGAGTTGGCGCAGGATGGTGTGGAGCTGGAGGTGCAGTCCTCCGGTGGTGCGCTGGACAACGTCAAGCGGCTGCGGGACGAGGATGACGCGGCGCGCATTGCCTTCCTGCAGGATGGCTTGTCGGATACCGAGGAAAGTCGTGCCAGCGATTCCGATGTGGACCTGGTGTCGCTCGGCTCGGTGTCGTATGAGCCGATCTGGATTTTCTATCGTGACCGCCACCTACAGACGCGCCTGTCCGCACTCAAGGGGCAACGCATTGCGGTCGGCCCACCGGGCTCCGGCACCCATGTGTTCGCCCTGCGTCTGCTGCAGGCCAACGGCGTGGACGCCAAGAACAGCCGCTTCGTCACCGTGGGCCGGGCAGCGGCGCAAAAGCTGTTGCAGCAAGGGGAGGTCGATGCGGGCATCTTCATTGGAGCGCCTGAATCCGCGATGGTGCGCGAGCTGGTGGCAACACCCGGCATCCGCATCATGAACCTGGACCAGGCCGAGGCGTACACCCGGCAGTTCCCCTATTTGCACCACCTGGTGTTGCCGCACGGCGCATGGGATCTGGGCTCCAATCGGCCCGCACACGACCTGAATTTGCTGGCCACCACCACCACCGTAGTGGTCACCCAGAGTCTGCATCCCGCTCTGGTATCGCTGCTGCTCAAGGCCATGCAGAAGACCCATGGCGGAGCCGACCTGCTCAACGCACCCAAGGCCTTTCCTGCAGTCAAGGACACCGACTTTCCCCTGAGCAAGGATGCGGCCCGCTTCTACCAGTCCGGCCCGCCATTCCTGCAGCGGTATCTGCCTTTCTGGCTGGCCACGTTGGTAGATCGCGCGGCCCTGGCCATCATCCCCTTGTTGGCCATTCTGGTGCCGGTATTGCGTACCGCACCGGCGCTGTACGGTTGGCGTATTCGCCGGCGCATCTATCGCTGGTATGGCGAGCTCAAGTACTTGGAAATCCAGGTGCGCTCACCCGATGCATCCGAGTCGCGCGAAGAGTTGCTGCGCCAGTTGGACCAGATCGAGCACAAGGTCACCCATGCCGTATTGCCGCTGGCCTTTTCCGAGCACGCCTACATGCTCAAGGAGCATATTGATCTGGTCAGGCGGCAGATGCAGGCAGCGACTGCAGGAGCTTGACGGTGACTGGCAAAGCAACGGACATCAAGCCCCTGCTGCGCGGGCTGCTGAGTTACTACGTGGCCAATGGCGTGTCGGCGGCTCTGGGGTTGCTGCTGATTACCGGCGTGGTGCATTGGCTGCTGGGTGCGGCGGCTGCCGCGGCAACTTCCATAGGTGTCATCGTCTGCATCCCGCCCGACCAGGCCTCTCCCGTCAAGGGCAAGTTCTGGCACTTGCTGCCTGCGGCTGTGATGGGATTGCCTCTGTTCTTCGTGGTGCAGGCGCTACGCAATGCGCCGGTGTGGCTGGGGCTGGTGTTAGTACCGGCGACGTTTGTGGCGTTTCTGGGCGGCGCCTGGGGCAAGCGGGGATTGCCGATCGCGGTATCGCTGATGTTTGCCATGATTTTCTCCATGGCCTTTCCGGACCACTCCGGTGCAGGCGCACTGACCAGCTCACTCTACTTTGGGCTGGGCGCTGCGTTGTACCTGGTGTATTCGCCGTTGGCCAATCGCCTGCTCAACAGCCGCTACCGCACCCAGATGCTGGCCGATACCCTGATGGCTTTGGCCCAACTGATGCGTAGCCAGGCCGAGCAGTTCATGCGCATTGCGCAGGCCGACCGGCGCGACCCAGCACCCTTGATTGGCGTGCTGCTGCGCCAGCAGGCCGCGCTGACGGACCAGTTGCAGAGCGCGCGCGACATCGTGCTGGAGTCCCCGGATTCGCCGCCCAGGCAGCGGCTTGCCGGCATCCTGCTTCTCATCCTGGAGATGCGCGACCATTTGACCGCGTGTGAACTGGATCTGGATCTGCTGCGCGCATCGACGGGCAGTTTCCAGGCCATGCAGGGGCTGAGCGATGTGCTGCGGGACATTGCCCAGGACATGGAGGACCTGGCTGATGCCCTGCTGTTCCGGCGCACGCCGGCTCCCATCGTGGACCGGCGGCCACTGCTTGCGGCATTGTCCTGGGAGAGTGCGCCTGGCGTCGGAGATTCGCACATCACCGTCCTGGCCCGTGGCCTGGCCAACCGGGTTGGCAATCTCAGCGATGAAGCGATGCGCGCCAGCGCCCTGGCACGTGGTGCGGCAATGCCCGACTCGGAGCTGATCAAGCAGACCTGGCAGATGTTCGTCAGCAGCACCGCATGGTCGCTGCGTCCCTTTCTGACCGTGTGGCAGTGGGACGCGCCCACCATGCGCCACGCGATACGCGCTGCATTGGCCATCGGTTTTGCCTATGTGCTGGGTCTGGTGCTTCCCTGGGGCACGCACGACTACTGGATCCTGCTCACCATCGTGGTGGTGCTGCGCGGCAGCCTGGCGCAGACGCTGGAGCGCCGCAACAGCCGTGTCATGGGCACCTTGATTGGTTGTGTACTGGCGGGCCTCATCCTGGCCGCGCATGTCTCCGTGGTCACCATGCTGCTGGTGGTCACGGTGGCGCAGGCCATCGCCCACGCACTCGCATTGCGGCGCTACCTGTTCACGGCCATCGCGGCCACGGTGCTGGGGCTGGTGCAGGCGCACATGATCAATGTGGGTGCCAGTCCGGTGTTTGATGAGTTGGAGCGTATTGCGGATACCCTGATGGGTGTGTCGATTGCCTGGGGTTTCAGCTACGTGCTGCCGTCCTGGGAGCGGCACCGCATATCCGCCTTGGTCGCACGGGCCCGGGCTGCCCAGGCCCGCTATGCGCGCATTTCACTGAACCTGGGCCGTGTACAAAGGCAGGCGAGTGCACCGGAACTGGAGTGGCGGCTGGCCCGGCGCGAATGCTATGAAACCCTGTCCGCCCTGGTGCAGGCCACTCAGCGCGCCCTGTTCGAACCGCGCGCCGTGCGTCCGCAATTGGAGCCGTTGGGTCGCATACTGGCGCTGAGCTACCAGCTGCTGGCGCAGCTCACTTCGATCAAGACCATGTTGCTGCTGCGCCGCGCAAGGCTGGAGCAGGATCGTATTGCCCAGCCCCTGGTCAACACGGCAGAGCGCATTGAGGCGGCACTGACGCGCGGCGTTTCGTCCGGGGTTGTGCAATGGGATGCCTCGGCCGCGCCCACGCAGCACATATTGCCGGACCCGTTTGAGGGAGACCTTACACCGTGGTTGCTGCGGCGCCTGGAGCTGGCATCGGGCCTTGCGGCTCAGATTGCCATGGTACGAGAGGATGCCGACTGACAGATGTTGCGGCCAAACGCCGGGGCTGGCAGTGGTACAGTTGCGCCCGCTATGCACCCCGTTGCGGGGGTAAGAGGATCACATGCCCATCTATGAATACGCCTGCAGCGATTGCGGCAAGGAATTCGAAACCTTGGTGCGCTCCGGCAGTACGCCCGAGTGCCCCGCTTGCCACTCCGTCAGCCTGGAAAAGAAGCTCTCTGTCTTCGCAACTACCGCAGTGACCGAGTCGGCCCCAGCCGTCCTGAGCGGACCGTGTGGCTCCTGCGGGCATCCGGATGGTCCGGGCGCCTGCCAACTGCACTGAATCTGAAAGAGCCCATTCGCATGACTGAGTCAACCAATCGCCCTGAACTGCCGGACCACCTGTCCATTGACCCGCGCAGCCCGCATCACGTCGCTGCCATTTTTGAACACGATATCGGCATTCGCTTCAACGACAAGGAGCGCCATGACGTGGAAGAGTACTGCGTCAGCGAAGGATGGGTGCGGGTCCCGGCCGGCAAGACCCTGGACCGCAAAGGACGCCCGCTGCTGATCAAGATCAAAGGCAAGGTCGAGGCGTTCTACAAGTAAAGCCCCACCAAAGTAGGGCTGTAGCCAGCCCTACATGAACCAGTCGGGAAAGACATAACGCGCCTGTGTGATCGCCGCGTCACCCAGCACCGTCAGATGGCTGGCCTCGTCTTCTTCCACAGGCTCGGTGGAACCATAGCTGATGAGTTCGCGGTGGGTGTTGGCGTAGAGAATCTGGTCGCGCAAGGCGTGCGGCAGGTGCATCTGCTCACACCCCACCTGCATGGTCATGGAGCGGTGCCCTACCAGGCCGGTGGGTAGCAGGCCATGCAGGTACAAGACACCCAGACAGAGCGAGTGAATGCCCTCGTTGGCCATGAAGAACCGTCCCATGGCACTGAAATCCCGGTTCTTGGCATTGCGCACACAGCACACCGCGTTGGATAGCAGTCGGATTGCGGAGTATTCGTAGAACGTGGTCTTTCGAAGTTGCCCACTCCATACCAATACCTGGAGTTCCGTGGGCATGGCCCTTTGCAATGTGGACGTGGTCATTCTGTGTGGCCCTCTTGGTTGCGTCACTGATTTCATCTAACTGGTTATCGGCTGTTCGCGCCTTAACCGTAGGGAAAAATGCAGTGGTACCAAGCGCCTACAGAGTCCTTCGCAAGGCGGCAAAGAACAGTTCAGACTGCAGCCGTTCGCCAATGGTCTGTTCCATGACCTTGTGGGCGATATCGGCCGCCACGGGAACCACGGGCGCACCGGTACTTTGGGCCAGTACCTGGACCTGGCAGGCACGCTCCAGGTAATAGAGGTCGTCGTACGCATAGTCCATGCGCTGGGCGCAGACCACCACGCCATGGTTGCCAAGAAAGACCACATCAGCGCCCTGCATGGCGTTGGCAATGCGCTCTCCTTCGGATGTGTCCAGCGCCAGCCCGTTGTAGTGCGCGTCGGCGGCGACACGGCCATGAAATCGCATGGCGTTTTGCGACAGGCAGGTGTCCAGTGCGCGCCTGGCCGTGAGAGTAAGGGCCGTGGCATAGGGCATGTGGGTGTGCAGCACGCAGGCCTTGCCGGCAATGCGATGGATGGCCGCGTGGATGAACATGGCAGTCGGCTCCACTGCGTGGCGCCCGGCCAGCTTGTTGCCGTGTACATCGATCAGCACGATGTCGTCGGCCTGTATCTCCTGCCAGAGCAGGCCGCGTGGATTGAGCAGAAAACGCCCGGATGCGTCGGGCAATTCCACACTAAAGTGGTTGCAGACACCCTCGGCCAAGCCATGAAAGGCTGCTGCGCGCAGCGCCAGCGCCAGGTCCTCACGCAATTGCGTCACGGTTTCGGATTCAAAGTCTTGCAAATGTTGGTTCATGGCCGCAGTCAAGAGGTAGTGAGTTGCCATTTTTGCACCATCCAGTGCGCAGATTGGTGGCGGGTGTCTCTAGACGATGTCGGTGATCATCGAAATTTCTTGACTTGTCTCAGGAAATTGCCTTTAATTTACCAATTGGTTAATTAAGAGGTTTGTTTTGCAACCACCCGACACCCTGAGCACCACCTTCGCCGCCCTTGCGGACCCGACGCGGCGCGCCATCCTGGCGCGGCTGTCGCAGGGAGAGGCCTCGGTGAGCGATCTGTCCAAGCCCTTTTCCATGAGCGCGCCAGCGGTGACCAAGCACCTCAAGGTGCTGCAGCGCGCCGGGCTCATCAGCCAGAGCCGGCAGGCCCAATGGCGTCCGTGCAAGCTGCAGGCCAAGCCGCTGATGGAGGCAGCCGACTGGGTTGCCCAGTACCGCCAGCACTGGGAAGAGCGCCTGGACCGGCTGGAGGACTATTTGCAAACCTTGCAGACCGATATCCCAACCACCGGTACCCCCACAAAGGAGAACATCCCATGAGCACCCCATTCAAGATCCAGCGCCTGCTCAAGGCGCCACGCCAACTGGTGTGGGACGTGTATTCGCAGGCCCAGCACCTTCCCCATTGGTTTGGCCCCAAGGGCAGCACCATGCCTTTCTGCGATCTGGACTTCCGCGTGGGGGGCACCTTCCACTACTCCATGAAGACGGCCGAAGGCATGGAGCTATGGGGTAAGTGGCTGATTCGTGAAATCGTGGAGCCTGAGAAGATTGCGTTGATTCAATGCTTCTCGGACCCGCAGGGCAACGTCACCCGCAACCCCTGGACGTCCACCTGGCCGCTTTACACCCATTCGGTCACCACCTTGCAGGAGCAGGGCGACTCCACGCTGTTGACCATCGAGTGGGCAGCTCACGAAGCCACCGCAGAAGAGCAGGCGATGTTCGACGCAAGCCACGCCAGCATGACCCAGGGCTGGAGCGGCAATCTGGATGTGCTGGAAAGCTATCTGGCGTTATTGCAAACACCTTGAATGGGAACCAGGAAACCACCATGTCACTTACCCTTTACTACCACCCTTTGGCGTCCTTTTGCCACAAGGTCCTGATTGCCTTGTACGAGAACGGCGTCGCATTTGATGCCCGCATCATTGATCTCGGAGCGGAACAGGACCGGGCGGAACTCGCGTCAATGTGGCCGTTCTGCAAGTTTCCCGTGCTGAGGGATAGCGCGCGCAACCGGGATGTTCCGGAGTCATCCGTCATCATTGAATACCTGGACCGTTTCTTTCCCGGTAAGAGCCCGTTGCTTCCCGTTGATTTCGATGCGGCGTTGCAGGTGCGCCTGTGGGATCGCATATTCGACAACTACGTGCATGCGCCCATGCAAGACATCGTCATGGACCATATTCGCGGCGCCAAGGCGGACATGGGCGGCGCCCGGTCAAGCATACAGACCGCGTACTGTTTGCTTGACAAGCAATTGGCGTCTTCACTCTGGGCCGCAGGCGCAAACTTCAGTCTGGCCGACTGTGCCGCAGCACCCGCCCTGTTCTACGCGCACACACTGGAGCCTTTTCCTGAGCAACTCGGGTACTTGCGCGCCTACTTCGACAGATTGATGGCGCGACCCTCTGTGCAACGGGTGCTGGCAGAGGCCAGACCCTACTTTCCCCTCTATCCGTTTCATGCCGCCATTCCCGCGCGGTTTCTTTCCTAAAAGGAGCACTTCATGGCACGTACCAGCACCTACCTCAATTTCAATGGCAATACCGAACAAGCCTTTGCGTTCTATCGCACGGTGTTTGGTGGCGAATTCAACGGTCCCGTACACCGCTTCCGCGACGCACCCGCCGCACCTGGTCAGCCTCCCATGCCAGCCGACACCGCCAACATGGTGATGCACATCGAGCTGAACTTGCTGGGTGGGCATGTGTTGATGGGGACTGACGCACCGCAGTCCATGGGCTTCAAGGTGGTGCAGGGCAACAACGTGCATATCAACCTGGAGCCCGACACCCGTGCCGAAGCCGAGCGTCTGTTCAACGCGCTGGCCGCCAGCGGCACGGTGGAAATGCCGCTGCAGGACATGTTCTGGGGCGCTTATTTCGGCAGCCTCACTGATAAGTACGGCATCCACTGGATGATCAACTGCGTGGAAAAGGCCTGAACATGCCCGTTGCAGCCGATGCGTTCTTGATGGTGCGCACGGTGCACGCACCGCGTGCCCTGGTGTGGCAGGCCTGGACCGACCCCAAGCTGTTGGTGCAATGGTGGGGCCCGCGGGCATTGACGCATTGTGAGTGCGCTCTGGATGTGCGTGTGGGTGGAAGCCACAGCGTCACCATGCAGATGCCGGACGGCACGCGCTATCCCATCCGCGGGGAGTACCTGGAAGTGCTGCCCATGCAACGCCTGGTAATGACCATGGATTGCACCGACCACCCTGCTGCCTGGCACGACATGATTCGCCCCGGGCGCGCACCGGGCGACAACAACGCTCCGGGCATCATGGTGCAGACCGTCCAGTTTGAGGACGATGGCGATCGCACCCGCCTGACGATTCACACCCGCTTTGATTCGATAAAGATCCGCAACGCCATGGTGCAACTGGGCATGAACCAGGGCTGGTCGGAGAGTGTGGAAAAACTCAACGAGCAAATGGCGGCCTTGACGGGCATTGTCGACCGGCACATCGTGATCTCGCGCGCCATCAAGGCGCCGCGCGAGCGCGTTTGGGCGGCCATGACCGATCCGCTGCAGGTAGTCAAATGGTGGGGGCCAACCGGCTTCAGCACCACCATCGTGGAAATGGACGTGCGCGTGGGCGGTGTGTGGAAACACACCATGCACGGACCGGATGGTACCGACTATCCGAACAAAAGCATCTTCAAGGAGGTGCTGCCACCCGGGCGCATCGTGTATGCGCACGCGGGCGGGAAGGTAGGCGGAAAAGGCGCCAACTTCGTTTCCACCTGGACCTTTGAGGAGCTTGGCGAGGGCACCTTGCTGACCATCCGCATGGTGTTTCCCACGCCCGCTGATCGCGACCACGTGGTTGCCGAATACGGTGCCATTGAAGGAGGACGCCAAACACTCGGACGGCTGGACGCCTACCTCACGCAAGGCGACGGTTACAATCAGGCGGTCATTGGGGAGTAGCCGCTCTTCTTCGGAAGAGGCTTACGTCAACATACTTGACCCGCAGGTCATGGCGTACGCAGTTCCTTTGCCTGGCAAGACCTTTGGCCGTATCGCCTCCACCGTGGCCGGGGAAGCGATGCGGTCATTCGTCCGAATCCGGCCCTGGAACCCTTATGGAAGCCCTTCTCATCTCCACCGGAGTCGTTGCCCTTGCGGAAATCGGCGACAAGACCCAACTCCTGGCATTCATCCTCGCGGCGCGCTTCAAGAAGCCGCTGCCCATCATCCTCGGCATTCTGTGCGCCACGCTGGTCAATCACGGTCTGGCCGGCGCGCTGGGTGCGTGGATCACCGCCAGCATCACACCGGGTATCTTGCGCTGGGTGCTGGGCGCCTCCTTCATCGCCATGGCGATCTGGACACTGATCCCGGACAAGATTGAAGAGGAGGAAACCCAGGTGGCGCATCGGTTCGGCGTTTTCGGCGCTACCTTGATCACCTTCTTTCTGGCCGAGATGGGCGACAAGACCCAGATCGCTACCGTGGCCCTGGCCGCGCACTACGCCAGTCCGCTGTGGGTGGTGGCTGGCACCACGCTGGGCATGTTGATCGCTGACGTGCCGGCGGTCTTCATTGGCGACAAGCTGGCCAACAAGATCCCCATGAAGCTGGTGCACTCCATCGCCGCCGCTGTGTTTGCGCTGCTCGGACTTGCCACGCTGCTGGGCGCGGGCTCCGGACTCGGTCTCTAGGCAGCGCTCTTGCGCTGGGCGGTTTGCGCCGATACCCAGCGCATGCCGCTGGTGATGACGATGAGTACCAGCACGTAGGCAATCACCTGCATGCCTGCGGGCTGCGCGTCGTAACCCACCAGGCCGTGCAGTATGGTGCCAGCCACCGTGTCCTGCGACAGCACGCTGGAGGTGTCCCAGATCGGCGCGCCCAGGCTGGGCAGCACATCGGCCTGAATCAGCATGCGGGCCGCTTGCGAAGCCATGCTGGCGGCCAGCAACAGCACCAGTACACCGGTGACGGCAAAGAACCAGCGCACCGGTATTTTCAGCAAGCCCATGTAGAGCAGGCTGGCGACGGCAGCGCCTGCAGCCAGGCCCAGTCCACCACCCAGTGCGGTGTCACGCAGCCCGCTGTCACCGCTGGTGGCAACGCCGTACAGAAACAGCACCGTCTCGGAACCTTCGCGCAAAACGGCCAATGCGATGACGATCAGGATCACCGAGCGCTCGCGACTGCCATCAGTTATCGAGCGCGCCGTACTGCTGATTTGCTGGGCCAACTCCTTGCCGTGTGCCGACATCCAGATGTTGTGCCAGGCCAGCATGGCGACTGCCGTGATCAGAATGGCCACGTTGAAGAACTCCTGGCCCATGCCGTCCGCCAGATTGGCAATGGCGCCCATGCTGGAAGCCACGATGGCAGCGCCAATCAGCCCCAGCAACACGCCACCGGCGACCCAGCGACTGCGTTGTGGAACGCCCCTTGTCGCGGCCATCATGATGCTGATGATGAGCGACGCTTCCATGGATTCACGGAAGACGATGATGGCGGCTGCAAACATGGCGTGCTCCCGGGTTTATTCGACGACGATGGTGCCCTGGGCGCCGGCTTCGGTCTCGTGGTATTCCTCGACAAATGCGTAGCGGCCCGGCTTGAGCGGCCCCAGATTGATGGTGGCGGTGGTCTTGCCGGGAATCACCTTCTCGCGGCCTAGGGGCTTGCTTTCAAACTCGGCCGGTGTGGGATCTGCATTGATCACTTGCAGTTTGATCTTCTGGCCGGCGGGAAGCTTGATTTCCTTGGGCTCGAACACATGGTTCTTGATCGTCAACGTGAATTCGTCGGTGGCGGCAAAGCTGGTGGCAGTGGCGAACGCCAACAAGGCCAAGGCGAGGGTTGATTTCATGAAGTACACCCAGTTAATGAGAATGATTCGCATTGTATAACCAACTGGGAGATTTGCAGTGCCACTTTGGTCGGGAGTTCCCGAGTACGGATTGCGCGGCATGCACTTGTGCATCCGTGTTTTTGCTTGGGTGCAATGAATTGAGATCATAAAAACTCTATTTTCCACTTATAGGTAGATTTAATGGTTTATTTGTGATCACAAATAGGTCAATGCATGTATCATTGAAAGATCCCCACAAACTGTCATTCCCATGCCACAAACCCTGGAAGAATTCCTGATTGCCCATCGCATCCATGAGGTTGAATGCGTCATTCCCGATATGACCGGTATTGCGCGCGGAAAGATCCTTCCGCGCGATCTGTTCCTGGCGGAAGGGCAGATGCGCCTGCCCAAGAGCGTGCTGCTCAACACGGTCAACGGGCAGCAGCCTGACAACGGCCCCTTTGTCGGAGACACCGACCCCGACATGGTGTGCGTCCCGGACGGTGCCACGGTGCGGCTGGTGCCCTGGGCGGCCGAACCGGTTGCCGTGGTCATCCATGATTGCCAGGAATGGGACGGTAGCCCGGTCCAGATATCGCCGCGCGGCGTGCTGCGCCGGGTGCTGGAGTTGTACCGTGCCAAGGGATGGACGCCGGTGGTCGCGCCGGAAATGGAGTTCTATCTGGTAGCACGGCAGAACAACCCGCACGAACCACTGCAGCCGCCCTTGGGCCGCACCGGCAAACCCGAAGCGGGGCGCCAGAGCTATTCGATTGATGCGGTGAATGACTTCGACCCCTTTTTCATGGAGCTGTCCACTTTCTGCGTACAGCACCGCCTGGGCGTCGAAACCCTGATCCACGAGGCCGGGCCCGGCCAGATGGAGATCAACTTTTCGCATGGTGAGCCCATGGATCTGGCCGACCGCGTGTTTCTGTTCAAGCGCACGGTGCGCGAGACGGCGCTGCGCCACGGTATCTTTGCCACCTTCATGGCCAAGCCGATGGAGCAGGAACCCGGCAGCGCCATGCACATCCACCAAAGCATTACCGATGCTGAAGGACACAATATCTTCAGTCTGCCCGATGGCACCGAGAGCCCGCTGTTTGGCAGCTACATCGCAGGCCTGCAGGCCTACATCCCCAAGCTGATGCCCATGTTCGCGCCATATGTGAACTCGTACCGGCGTTTGTCGCCCTTCATGTCGGCGCCCATCAACGTGCGCTGGGGCAATGACAACCGCACATGCGGCATTCGCGTGCCCAAGTCCGGCCCGGATGCGCGCCGTGTGGAAAACCGCGTGCCTGGCGTGGATGTGAATCCGTACCTGGCCATGGCAGCCACGCTGGCCGCGGGTTACGTGGGCATGTGTGAGAAGCTGCAGGCATCGGAAGCCACCATCGACAGCGCCTGGAACGTCAGCCACGAGTTGCCGCGCAATCTGGAAGATGCCATCAACGCCATGCGCGCCTGCGAACCCATGCGCGATATGTTGGGAAGCGCCTTTGTGGATGCCTTCTGCGCCGTGAAAGAGCTGGAATTTGCCATGTACAACCGCGTCATCAGCTCCTGGGAGCGTGAGCATCTGCTGCTGTTGGTCTGAGGGTAATTCAATGAACACTACGATTTCTGCCCTGCGTCCCAGCGGCATTTCCACAGACAAGCTGCATGCACTGGTCGCGCGCGAACGTGCGCTCTACATGCAGCGCAATCCCAAATCCCAGGCACTGGCCACGCGTGCCGGTGCGCACCTGATGTTCGGTGTACCGCTGCACTGGATGAGCGATTGGGGCACACCATTTGCCTTGCAGGTGGCCAGCGCACAGGGCGCGCACCTGCAGGATGTGGATGGCCACCGTCTGGCGGACTTCTGCCTGGGCGACACGGGTGCCATGTTCGGTCACGCGCCTGCGGCAGTGACCGCAGCGTTGCAGCGCCAGGCGGCATTGGGCCTGACCACCATGCTGCCCAATGAAGACGGTGCCGTGGTGGCCGAGTTGCTGGCAGAACGCTTTGGGTTGCCGCAATGGCAGTTCGCCATGACCGCCACCGACGCCAACCGTTTTGTGCTGCGCTGGATGCGCGCGGCTACGGGTCGCAAGGTTCTGCTGGTTTTCAATGGTTGTTACCACGGGACGGTCAGCGACGTATTTGTCGATCTGGTGGACGGCCAGCCCGTGCAGCGCGACAGCCTGCTGGGCCAGGTGCACGACCTGACGCAGACCACCCGCGTAGTGGAGTTCAATGATCTGGCTGCACTCGAAGCCGCGCTGGCACCCGGTGACGTGGCCTGCGTGCTGGCCGAACCGGTCATGACCAACATTGGCATGGTGTTGCCGCAGCCGGGCTTCTGGGAACAGGCGCAGGCGCTGATCAAAAAGCATGGTGCCATGCTGGTGATGGATGAAACCCACACCATCAGCAGCGGCCCAGGCGGCTATGCAAGGGCGCACGGACTGTCGCCCGATGCGGTGGTGGTTGGCAAGCCGCTGGGCGGCGGCATGCCGTGTGCCGCCTACGGCTTCAGTGCCGAACTGGCGCAGCGTGCGGTGCAGGCCAAGCGCAATGCGCCACCGGGCCATTCGGGCATTGGCACCACGTTGACGGCCAATCTGTTGGCCATGGCGGCCATGCGGGCTACCTTGTCAGAATTAATGACGGCTCCCACCTATGTGCCCTTGCACGCCTTGGCCGGCGTGCTGGCCCAGGGGTTGCAAGAGTTGTTGGCAAGCCGTCACATGCCCTGGTGCGTCACACAAGTCGGCGCTCGGGTAGAGTTCCAGTTCTGCCCGGTGGCTCCTGTCAACGGTACCCAGGCCGCCAACGCCATGGATGCCGAGCTGGAGCATGCCATCCACCTGTATCTTTTGAACCGCGAAGTGTTGATCACGCCCTTTCACAACATGATGCTGATTTGCCCCGATACCCGGCATGATGATGTGGCGCGCCTGCTGCAGGGCATGCGCGATTTTCTGGATGAATGCACCTGACGGCACACGACCCACGCAATACATGAACCCAACGCCAAGCAGCCCGGTCCCTTCGGAAGTCGCCACCACCACACAGCAGGACACTGTGTACCAGACGCTGCGGCAATGGATCACGGTGGGCCGCTTTTTGCCCGGTGAACGCCTCAAGATTCGCAATGTGGCGGCGGATCTGGGCGTGGGCCAGATGCCGGTGCGTGCGGCATTGCAGCGGCTGGCAGCCGAAGGCGCACTGATCAACGTGCCCAATGCCGGCGTGACCCTGCCGGTGCTGTCGGTGCCCGAGTTTGACGATCTGCTGCAAATGCGCATGCTGCTCGAAGGGGAGGCCGCCGAGCGCGGCAGTCTGCGTCTGCAAAGCGAACAGCTTGCCCATATGCAGGCGTTGAGCGAGCGCATGGCAAAAGCCCTGGCCGATCTGAACCGGGATGAGTACCTTGCAGCCAACGAAGACTTTCACGTGCTGCTGTACCGTGCCTCCGGTTCGCCCCTGCTGTTTCATCTGATCGACAACCTGTGGCTCAAAGCCGGGCCTATTTCGAATCAGCTGTTTGACACACCGGATGCAGCCGCCTGCCTGAACGACGCCCATGAGGATGTGATGCAGGCGCTGGAGAAACGCGACAGCGCCGCAGTGCGGCGTGCCATTGAGCGTGACATTTTTGTTGCAGGCCAGTTCCTGCGACGCAGCGCAACTGCGCGTCGGCCCAACAAGCCAATCAAGCCGGATTGATGACTATGTCAGAGCAAGGGTAGGCCTGGCAGGGCAGCACGTAGCCTTCTTCCATTTCTTCGGTGGACAGTCCCGGCCACTCGATCTCGTAGCGGACTGTGCCAGATTCAAGCTTGCCGATGCAGGTACGGCAGGTGCCATTGCGGCACGAACTCACCCAGTTGGCACCGCCTTGCTCCAGGGAGATCAACAGCGGCTGGTTGTCCGGCGCGTCCACCTGCAATCCGTCCTGCTCCACCGTGGCGGTGTACCAGGTGGGCGCGGAGCCTTCGGGCGTCATGCAAGGGAGCGCCGGTTCAACCGGTCAAGTGCATTACTCGTCATTCAGTCGTGGAGTTGAAAGCCCCTCTGCCGGTTCACCGGTGTCGGGGTCGATCCAGTCGGCTATGCCGAGTTCGTCTTCGGCCTCTTCCAGCGACTCTCCAGGCCCGGGCTCCTCTTCAGAGTCCGAAGCCTCCAACTCGGCCAGCGCCTCTTCCATGGTGGCGAAGGGGCCGAGTTCCTGCTTGCCCTCGGTGGGTTGCCAGTAGTAACCGTCGGGGCGCAGAACCACTTGCCCCATGTCAACTTCCGTGATGGCGTCGTCGTCTGTCGCCTTCATCGCGTCCTTGAAAGACTGTGTAGGGGTTGCGGTCATGGAGATCTCTCGAAGTGGGTCGTGTCAAAGAACGGGGGCGCGCTTGGCCGCGTCCTTGGAGTGATCCTGGATCTTCTCCTTGTGGCGCATGACCTGACGCTCCAGCTTGGCAGCCATTTCATCGATGGCGACGTACAGATCTGCGTTGGAAGATTCGGCAAACAGATCCGCGCCTTTGAGGTGCAACGTGCACTCGGCGTGTTTGCCGTCTTTTTCCTTGTGCTTTTCCACGGACAGCGTGACCTTGGTATCCACCACTTCCTCAAAGTGTCCAGTGATCTTGTCGAGCTTGCCTGTCACATAAGACTTCAGTGCGTCGGTAACTTCGATGTGGTGTCCGCTGATAGTCAGTTTCATTTTCATTCTCCTTTTCGTGGTTCCAGGCTTCTGCCGATTGTGGTGCGGTTGGAAGGATCTTGCGAAACGTCCTTGCTGCACCGTCGTAAACAGCATATCACTGCGCTACACCGGTGCGGCGACAAAGCCTGTGCCGAGAAGGGGGGCATGCGCATTCCTTGATCTTGAGCAAGAAACCATACTGCCTGCATTGACGGAGCTACGCAGGCATTTCCTCCAGATCAATATGGATGGTGAGCGCATCGGAGATGCTGTCGAGCTGGCCGTGAAGTTCGTCCAGATCCAGTGTGCTGGGCACCTCAATGCTTGCCGCCGCTTCAAATAGCGGCTCGCCGCTCATGGCCGCGCTGGTGATGCGGGTATCCATTTCACGCACACTGATGTGACGGGCCGCCAGTGCCTGGGATACCTCGCGCACGATTCCAGGCCGGTCGTTACCCACAAGCGTCAGTCGCAGGTGACGAACCCCGCTGGGGACCTTCTCTCCCTGGCTTTGCGCCACCACCACCGACAGGTTGTGCGCCGACAGTGCCAGCAACGCAGCGCGCAATGCGGCTGCCCGCGCCAGCGGGACTTCGACCTGAACGATGCCGGCAAACTGACCAGCCAGTTCGCTCATGCGGCTCTCCAGCCAATTGCCGCCATGCTCGGCCACTGTGCGGGACAGTTCCTGCACCAGGCCCGGCTTGTCAGCCCCTACAAACGTGAATACCAGGGGTGTGGACATGAGGGACTCCTGAATGGATGAGGCGCGACTACTGGTTCAACACCAGTGTGACCAGGGCCGAAGCATTGGCGATTGCCGTCACGCTGTGGGGAACGGAGCCCAGCAAGAACATGAGTTGCCCGGCCAGCAAGCGGGTGCTGTTGCCATCCACCTGCACGTCCAGCTCACCCTCGATGCACTGGATGGTGATCTCGCCGCTCACCTTGTGCATGGGCATGGATTTGCCTGCAGACAGCACCAGGCGTATGACTTCCAGCTGCTCCGACTTGAAAAGAGCCGCTGAGCGCTGCTCGCCAAGCCGTGCGTCGTAGGGCGTAACGTCGATGGGTTCGCCTGAAAGGGCATGGGCAATGGACATGGTGCTGTCTCCTCAAGAGTGTCGAGTGTCGTTCTGTGTTCAGTTATACCCCGCATCCCGCGTCATATCAAACCGGTGACAGATCTTCACATGGAGTGCATGAGAAAATTGCGCAGCCGTGTGGCCCGTTCATTCCTGTTTTCGTCTGAGGACCCTGTCAATGAAAAGTATCGTGATCACCGGCCATGGCGGCAATGAGGTGGTGTCCCTGATCCAGGGTGAGAAGCCGCTGCGCCAGCCCGGCCATGCACTGGTGCGCATGCAGGTGGCAACCTTGAATCGCGTGGACCTCTATATGCGCAACAGCGGCGCTGGCATCACCCACAAACTGCCGCAAGTCATGGGCATAGACGGTGCCGGCATTGTCGAAGAGGTGGACGCATCGGAAACGGACCTGACGGTGGGCCAGCGCGTCACCTTGTACCCTGCTGTCATGTGTGGGCGCTGTGAGTTCTGCCAGCGCGGTGAGGGCGTGTTGTGCAACAAGATTCAGTACCTGGGCGAGCATCGCGATGGCACCATGGCGCAATGGGTCAGTGTCCCGGTCCAGAATGCGCTCGCCATTCCCGACGGTCTTTCGTTCACCGATGCAGCGGCCTTGTGTGGCAACCACCTCACGGCTTGGCGCATGTTGTTCACCAAGGCACGGGTGCAACCTGGTGAAAGCGTGCTGATTTTCGGAATTGGCGGTGGTGTGTCACTGGCTGCCCTGCAACTGGCCAAGCTGGTGGGGCTGACTACGTTTGTCACATCCCGCAGTGCGGACAAGCTCAGCCGCGCCGCCGCGCTGGGAGCAGACCATTGCATCGACAGTTCCCGGCAGGACGTTGCCAAGACCGTGCTCGCGCTGACCCAGGGCCGCGGCGTGGATGTGGTGATAGAGAACATCGGCGGTGACACCTGGCCCCAGGCCATGAAATCCCTGGTGCGTGGCGGCAGGCTGGTGACCTGTGGTGCCACTGCGGGAGACCAACCGCCTGCAGACCTGCGCCGCATCTTCATCCGGCAACTGCAGATCATGGGCTCCACGCTGGGAGACCTGTCGGAGTTCCGTCAACTCATTGCCTTTGTGCAGAAGACCGGTTTGCGCCCGGTCATCGACAGCACCTACCCCATGGAGCAGATTCATACAGCGCTGGACCGGTTGGAGGCGGGTGAGCAGTTTGGCAAAGTGGTTCTGTCGTTGCAGGACTAGAGCGCGTTGGCGTTCCGATCTGGGTGCGGTCAGGAAATAGGGCGCGGCAACTAATCGCACTTGGGACGGGTGAAAAAGTGGCACGTTGGGCCGCGTTGATCAATAATTGCTGCACTGCAACAATTTTTACCAAAGGACCCCACCATGTTCAAGAACACTCCCTTCGAAGCCATCGCCAAGACCATGTCGGAATCGGCTCCCAAACTGAATCCCGCCGCCATGCAAGAAGCTCTCAAGCCCGTGCAGGACAACCTCAAGGCATGGGCCGACCTGGCTCAGGCCCAAGCCAAGGAAGCACAAGCCGTGCTGGCCGAATCCGTGGAATCGATCAAGGGTGCCAAGGACCCGCAAGCCGCATTTGAAGTGTTCAAGGCCTCCGCAGAAGCCAGCATGGCGCTGTTTGCCAAGAACCTCAAGGCCGCCACTTCCCTGAGCGTGGACCAGTTCCATAGCAGCGTGGATGCTGTGGAAAAGGCCCATCCCGCTCCCGAGGCATTTGCCGCCGTAGCCAAGAACCTGAAGGCTGCTGCCTCCACAGCTGAAACCACACTGGGTTCGGCACTGGACAAGGGGGCATCGGTTGCCGCTTCGGTCGCTTCGGCCACCAAGACCAAGAAGTCCGCCAAGTAGGCCTGGGCTATACGCCAGACACGAAAACCCGCCGGGCTTGAAGTCCGCGGGTTTTTCGTCGTTGCAAACAGGCTTTGCCAGTTCAGCGTCACGCAAGCTTCACGACGCCTAGCTACCCTACACTGCAGAAGACTTGAAGTAAATCTACTCTGAGTTTCAAACAAATAAAGCCATGCTCCCCCTATTCAGCTCCACGCCTTTCGAGGAACATGTTCCTGCTGATCTGGAGACGCTTTCCAAGCAGTCCAACCGGCTTCTCTCCAGCGCAACGCACCACCGTGAAAAGATTGCCCGAACACACGGGGCCCGCGCACTGGAACTGTCGAAGGAACTGGCGCAGACGCAGCAGGACATTGCACAGGCAATGACGGCGGCAGAGGCCTACCAGATGTTCATGGAATACGGGGCCGATGCCGCGCGGCGTATGGCGCTGACACTGGATGTTCTGCGTGAGCGCGGCAACATCGATCGGGCCCACGAAGAAGCGGGCACGCCACCCGTGCTGGACTATGCCTATGAAGTGGTGGTGGATGGACGCAAGCTGCAAAGCCCGGTCAACTACCAGTTGCTCAAGATCCTGCCGCCGCAAGGTGTGCAGGTGCTGGATACCAAACGCCCGTTCATGATCATCGACCCGCGTGCCGGGCATGGTGCGGGCATAGGCGGCTTCAAGCCGGACAGCCAGGTCGGCGTGGCCTTGCGTGCCGGGCATCCGGTGTACTTTGTGGTGTTCCGCCAGCATCCCGAGCCGGGGCAGACCCTGGTGGAAGTAATGCGCGCCGAGGCCGAGTTCCTGCGTGAGATCGCCAGACGCCACCCCGACGCACCCAAGGCTGTGGTGGTGGGCAATTGCCAGGGTGGCTGGGCCACACTGATCCTGTCTGCGGCCAACCCCGACCTGACCGGTCCGTTGGTGATCAACGGTGCACCGGTGGCCACCTGGTCGGGCCAGGTGGGCGAGAACCCCATGCGCTACAACGGCGGTCTGCTGGGCGGTGTGGTCCCCGCACTGCTGATGTCCGACCTGGGCGGCGGTGAGTTCGACGGTGCGCATCTGGTGTCCAACTTCGAGATGCTCAACCCCAGCCGCAACTTCTTCGGCAAGTACTACGACCTGTTCTCGGACGTGGACAACAAGCGCAAGAGCTTTCTGGAGTTCGAGAAATGGTGGGGGGGATTTCACTTCACCAACGAAGCCGAGATCCGCTGGATCGTCGAGCAACTGTTCGTGGGTAACAAGCTGGCCCGCGGTGAGGCCGAGCTGGAGCCCGGCCACAAGCTCGACTTGCGGGCGATCCGCTCGCCCATCATTGTGTTTGCCAGCCGCGGCGACAACATCACTCCGCCGCAGCAGGCGCTCAACTGGATCGTGGACACCTTTGTCGATGAGCTGGAAATCCGTGTACGGGGCCAGCGCATCATCTACATGGTGCACGACAAGGTGGGCCACCTGGGCATCTTCGTGTCGTCCTCCATTGCCCGCAAGGAACACACGGAAGTCGCCTCCACCCTGAAGACCATCGAGGCGCTGACGCCAGGTCTGTACGAGATGAAGATCGACGAAATGGAAGGTGACGAAGGCAACGAGCACTTCTACGTCAGCTTCCACGAGCGGCGCATGAAGGACATCCTCACCACGGTGGAAAACGACCGCGACCAGGAAAAGGACTTTGCGGCAGTGGCCCGCTTTTCCGAGCTCGGTGCCCAGGCGTACGACACCACGGTGCGCCCTTTGCTCAAGAGCATGGTGACGCCGCAGACCGCCAAGGCGCTGCGCGAGGCCCATCCATCGCGAGTGAGCCGCAAACTGTTCTCCGACGCTAATCCGCTGTTGCCGGCCATGACGCCGTTCGTCGAATGGGCCAAGAGCCAGACCCCTTCCGTGACACCCGGCAACCCGTTTCTGGAGCTGGAGCGGGTGATGGCCAACAGCATCATCCAGGGCATGGACCTGATGCGCGACCTGCGCGATGCAACCTACGAGAACACCTTCCTGGCCATCTACGGCACGCCCTTGATGCATTGGCTGGGACGCCCCGAAGAAATGGAAAACGAGCGCAAGGAAGGCCGCAACCTGCGTCGTTCGGCCTCCGTGCAGAAGATACTGGCCAACATGGAGCGTGGCGACCTGGCAGCCGGTGTGATCCGCATGCTGGTGCTGATGGCGGATTCGCGCGGCTCGGTGCGACGCGACCGGCTGGAGCGCTCGGCCCAAATACTCAACCACACCGAACCATTCCAGTCCATGGGACCGGAGCGCAGAGGCGAGCTGATCCAGGAGCAATCCATCATCGCCGAGTTCGAGCCCAAGCGTGCAGTGGAAACACTGCCCCTGCTGCTGAAGACGCCGCAAGACCGTGCCAAGGCACTGGAGCTGGTGAACTTCATCGTGGGTGCGCGCGCGGAGATGGCTCCCCACTCGCTGGAATTGATCCAGCGCATGGAGCAGTTGCTGGGCGTGGCTGACAATAAAACCACTGAGGAGCCAAGCAATGAAATCAAAAATAGTGTCGGCCAGCGACGCCGTCGCACTCGTACACGATAACGACACACTGGTCTGCTCCGGATTCGGAGTTGTTGGTGTCCCCGACGAGTTGCTGGCAGCGCTGGAAAAGCGCTTTCTGGAGACAGCGCAGCCGCGCAATCTGCATCTTTTATTTGGCGGCGGCCCGGGCGATGGGAAGGACCGCGGCCTCAACCGCATCGCCTACGAGGGGCTGATTGCCTCTGCCATCGGCGGCCATTGGGGGCTGGTGCCCAAGATGGGCGCGTTGGCCATGGCCAACCAGATCCAGGCCTACAACCTGCCGCTGGGCGTCATCTCCCACATGTACCGCGACATCGCCGCAGGCCTGCCGGGCAACCTCACGCCGGTGGGGCTGGGCACCTTTGTGGACCCGCGTTTGCAAGGCGGCAAGATCAACGCCAGCACCACCGAAGACATTGTGGAAGTCACCACCCTGGGCGGGCGCGAGATGCTGTTCTACAAGGCGCCCAAGCCGAACGTGGCCTTCATTCGCGCGTCGATTGCCGATCCGGATGGCAACCTGTCGCTGGAGCGTGAGGCGCTCACGCAGGACGCGCTGGCGATTGCCATGGCCGTGAAGAACGCCGGCGGTATCGTGATTGCACAGGTGGAATTCATCACCGAAGCCGGGGCCATGCTGCCGCGCCGCGTGAAGGTGCCCGGCATTCTGGTGGATTGCGTGGTCGTGGCCCGTCCCGAATATCACATGCAAACCTACGGCACGCCTTACAGCCCGGCGCTCTCGGGTGAGATGCGTGTACCGCTGGATGCGCTGCCGCCCATGCCTTTTGATGAGCGCAAGGTGATTGCGCGCCGCGCCGCCTTCGAGCTCATGCCCAATGCAGTGGTCAACCTGGGCATCGGCATGCCCGAAGGCGTGGCCGATATCGCCAACGAGGAGCGCCTGCTGCGCTACATGACGCTCACCGCCGAGCCCGGCGTGGTGGGCGGTGTTCCCGGCAGCGGCCTGAACTTCGGCTCCTCCACCAACGCCACGGCACAGCTGGACATGAACCAGCAGTTTGACTTCTACGACGGCGGCGGCCTGGACCTGGCCGTGCTGGGGCTGGCCGAGTGCGATGCGCGCGGCAACATCAACGTCAGCCGCTTCGGCCCGCGTCTGGCCGGCGCTGGTGGCTTCATCAACATCACGCAGAACAGTCGCACGGTCATCTTCATTGGCACTTTCACCGCGGGTGGCCTGGAGGTGAAGGTGGGGGACGGCAAACTCACCATCCTGAAGGAAGGCAAGTTCCGCAAGTTCGTGGAGAAGATCGAGCAGGTCACCTTCAGCGGCGAATACGCTGCACGCATGGGCAAGAAGGTGCTCTACGTTACCGAGCGTTGCGTGCTGACCTTGACCCCCGAAGGACTGGAACTGACCGAAGTGGCACCCGGCGTGGACATCGAGCGCGACATCCATGCCCTACATGGCCTTCAAGCCCATCATCCGCAATCCTTTGACTATGGATGCACGCATCTTCCGCGAGGAGCCCATGGGCCTGAAGGACACGCTGCTGTCCATCTCGCTGCTGGACCGCATTGCCTACCAGCCTGAGCGCAACCTGCTGTTCCTCAACTTCCAGGGACTCAAGCTCCTCACACCCAAGGACGCGCAAGATGTGCAGGCGGCCGTTGAGCGCAAGTGCCAGGAGATCGGTCACCGCGTCAACACCATCGTCAACTACGACGGCTTTGAAATCATGGAGCCCGCCATGGACGCCTATGCCGAAGTGGTCAAGCACATGAGCGAGCACTACTACGCCCGCATCACGCGCTACAGCACCAGCGCGTTCCTGCGCAACAAGCTGGGCGCGGCCATCAGCAGCCGTGGTCTGGCACCGCACATTTACGAGACGCAAGCCGAAGCGGAGGCCGCAATTTAGCGGCGGCAATCACCCCTGCTCCGACCATGCCCAATGGATCGGTGTTTAATCTGCACAGATTACCCACCCATCCATGCACAGACCGCCCATCCAGTTTGTCACCAAGGCTTCGGCACTCAAGCTGTCCGAGCTCATCAGCGCACTGAGTCACGCACTGGACATCACGGAAGGGCAGCCGGTGGGGCACTGCGTACGCTGCTGCTGGATCGGCATGCACATAGGCCGCGAAATCGGCATGCCCGAGCAGCAGTTGTGGGAGCTCTACTACACACTGCTACTCAAGGACCTTGGCTGCAGCAGCAACGCGGCGCGCATTTGCGAGCTCTACCTGACCGATGACCTGAGCTTCAAGCGTGATTTCAAGCAGGTGGGCGACAGCCTGCCGCAGGTGGTGCGTTTTGTGTTGCAGCACACCGGCCTCAAGACCGGGCTGGCTGAGCGCTTCAAGAGTGTGCTCAACATCTTCAAGAACGGGTCGGAGTACTCCACACAGTTGATCCAGACCCGCTGCCAGCGCGGTGCCGAGATTGCCCGGCTGCTGCGCTTCTCCGAAGGCATTGCCCAGGGCATCTACAACCTGGACGAACACTGGAACGGCGCGGGCAAGCCCAGTGGCGTCGCTGGCACCGATATCCCGCTGTACTCCCGCATTGCCCTGCTGGCACAGGTTGTTGACGTATTCCACACGGCCGACAGCAAGGAGGCCGCGCTGGCCGAAGTAAGCAATCGCAAAGGCCAGTGGTTTGACCCCACGCTGGTGGATGCGGTGCAGCGCCTGGCAGCACAGGATTCGTTCTGGAACACCTTGACTTCCAGTGATATCGACGCGGCCGTGGCGGCTCTGGAGCCGGCCCGCTTTGAGGTGCCTCTGGATGAGGACTACCTGGACGACATTGCCACGGCCTTCGGTCAGGTGGTGGACTCCAAGAGCCCCTACACCAGCGGCCACAGCGCGCGCGTGGCCTTGTACACCGACTTGATCAGCGAGACCTTGGGATTGAACCTGGAGCGCAGGCGTTGGCTCAAGCGCGGGGCACTGCTGCACGACGTGGGCAAGCTGGGCGTGAGCAACAGCGTGCTCGACAAGGCTGGCAAGCTCGATGCAGCCGAGTGGGAAGCCGTGCGCAAGCATGCGGAGCTCACTGAGTCCATCCTCTCTCGCATCAGCGCCTTTCGCGAACTGGCGCGCATTGCCGGAGCCCACCACGAGCGCCTGGACGGTGGTGGCTATCCACGCGGATTGACGGCGGAAGACATTGCTATCGAAACCCGCATCATCACCACGGCCGACATCTTCGATGCCATTACTGCTGAGCGCCCTTACCGCGGTGCTGTGCCGGTGGACCAGACGTTGGAGATGATGAAGAAGACCGTGGGCACCGCGCTGGACCCGCTGTGCTATGACGCCTTGTGCGCCGCCATGGCCAACGTGCCCAAGCTCGGTTAGTTGCCAGTTGCTGCCTGTGGTTCGGGCGCACTCTTTTTTGGTGCTGCACCGTCCACGCGCAGAGTCAGTCCACCCGCCTTGCGCGGTCCTTCGCCCGGCCCCACGCGTGCCTTGCTCGCCGCGCACCGCAGGCGCAGCGCCTCTACCTGCGATTTCAGCTCCGTGGTGTCACCGATCTTGTCGCTGTAGCGGTCCAGCACACTGAAGGCCGACTCCACTAGTTTGATGTTGAGTGTCTCCTCGCCCCGCAGCAGCAGCTCCTTGACAGCGGCAGCCGGGTCGCCCTTGAGGCTGAGCGACATGGCGTATTCGGCGTACTTGAGTATCTTGGCGCTGCAGGTGCGCACGCGGTCGGCGTATTCGGGGTGAGCCTTGGCAGCGCCGATCAGCAGCTCGCTCATGGCCCGGCTGGAGCAAAAGCGCAATGCCAGCCGGTCGATCACCGAGTACACCTCTTCAAGCTGGATGGCGCGCTTGGCCAGCTGCGCCAGCAACGCCACCAGATTGGAGGCTGACTCGAAGTCGAACTCCGGCAGTCGTATTTCGCCGATCATGGCGCGCACCGACACCAGCGACTGCGCAATCTGGTGGTGGTGTATCAGGCTCAAGGTCTGCACGACCTTGGACAGGCGCCGCGTGCGTTCCTGCCCTGGGTCACGTTCCAGCAGGCGTTCAAAGTCATTGACGCAACGCTGCAAGCCCTTTTGCTCATTGCGTCCGAACGTCATGAAGGCGCTGAGCACCAGCACCTGGCAATCAAAGATCTTGGAGTCCAGACCCAGGAACGCTGTGCGCTGCAGAGCCCTGTCCGCATCTTCGAGCTTGCCGGCATAAAACGACATCATCCCAAAACTCTGCAGCCGTCCGATGGAGGCTGGCGTGAGCTGGCTGGCCATGCGGTAGGTTGCCAATGCCTCCTCGAATTTGCCCAACTCAAACTGGGCGCGGCCCATGACGTCATAGGCATCGGCATAGGTGGGGTCTTCCGTGATTAGGTTTTCCAGCGTGCTGACCGCTGCGGCGGGCTGTCCGCCATCGAGCATGGAGCGGGCAACACCCAGTTTGGCCCAGGGCAGGGTCTTGGCCTGAATGACGGCCTCGTACAGGCGCTGGGCCTGGGTCGGCTGGTCCAGACGCAGCAGCAGCTCGGCCCCAATGCGCGCGGCATACAGCCAATAGGCATTTCGGGCTTCAAAGCGCGCGATGCACAGCTTGGCGGCGCGGGCAAAGTCGCCTTCTTCTATGGCAGAAAAGATCTCCTGCAATGCCGCCTTGCGTATCCGGGCCTGCTGCAACCGCTCGCTCAATTGCGAAGGCTTGTGGGGCTTGAGCAAATAGCCATCCAGCGCCGACTCGGCGGCATCAGCCACCTTGGCATAGGTGGCCTCACCGGTGATCATCACGAACACGGTCGAGAACGGAAGCAGCTGGTTGCGCCGCAGATCGTTGAGCAAGTCCTGTCCGGTTGCGCTTTCCATGGGAAAGTGCTGTTCGCACAATACGAAGTCAAAGCTCTGAAACTCCAGCATGCGCCTTGCGTCTGCAATGCGCCCGCACTGCATCACGGTGCGGATTCCGAAGTCCTTGAGTTGACTAACCAGTATCGAGCGCATGGCCGGGTTGCCTTCCACGACCAGGGCCCGCGTGTTGGAAATGTCTTCTAGCAGCTGTGCCATATGTGCCGCCCATGGACGTGGGCGTGTAATTGTTTGTCCGGCTACATTGCCGATGAGACATTGTGATGCACGCCATTGTGTTGACGCAAATCAATATTGACGTGGACGCGCGGGAACAGAATGCCTTCACCTTTGGTTTCAAAGAGGATGGTCTTCCATGTTGCAGATTCGCATTCACGGGCGCGGTGGACAAGGGGTGGTCACGGCGGCCGAAATGCTGTCGCTGGCCGCCTTCGAACAGGGTCACCATGCGCAGGCTTTTCCCAGCTTTGGTTCCGAGCGTACCGGCGCTCCCGTGGTGGCCTTCTGCCGCATCGACGACCATGAAATCCGCCTGCGCGAACCCATACTGGCGCCCGACGTTCTGATCGTGCAGGACCCCACCCTGCTGCACCAGGTCGACGTGTTCCAGGGGCTGCAGCCCGGCGGCTATGTGCTGATCAACACCCGCCGCACCTTTGATGAACTGGGTTTGGCGGATATCAGCAAGCACTTTCGCCACGAGCGCCTGACCACGGTTCCGGCCACGGATATTGCGCTGCGGCATTTGGGCCGCCCCTTGCCCAACGCCGTTTTGCTGGGCGGCTTTGCCGCGCTCGCCGGGCTGGTCACGCTGGATGCGGTGGAGCATGCCATACGCCACAAGTTTTCCGGCAAGGTCGCAGACGGCAACATCGCCGGCGCCCGCGAAGCCTATGCCTATGTCCAGAATGAAATGAAGGAGCTGGCCCATGCGCAAGCAAGTTGAAGGTTCGGCCGCCGTTGCCGAAGCCGTGGCGCTGGCGCGTCCGGAAGTGATTTGCGCCTACCCCATTTCACCGCAGACGCACATCGTCGAAGGTCTGGGCGAGCGGGTGAAGAGCGGTTCGCTCACGCCTTGCGAGTTCATCAATGTGGAGAGCGAGTTCGCCGCCATGAGCGTGGCCATCGGTTCATCGGCAGCCGGTGCACGTACCTACACGGCCACGGCCAGCCAAGGCCTGTTGTTCATGGCCGAAGCGGTCTACAACGCCTCCGGCCTGGGGCTGCCGATTGTGATGACGGTGGCCAATCGCGCCATTGGTGCACCCATCAACATCTGGAACGACCACAGCGACTCCATGAGCCAGCGCGACTGCGGCTGGCTGCAACTGTTTGCCGAGACCAACCAGGAGGCGTTGGATCTGCACATCCAGGCCTTCAAGATTGCCGAGGAGCTGTCCATGCCGGTGATGGTATGCATGGACGGCTTCATCCTCACCCACGCCTACGAGGGCGTGGACATGCCCACGCAGGCCGAGGTGGACGCCTTTCTGCCGCCCTACGAGCCGCGCCAGGTGCTGGACCCGGCCGAGCCCGTGTCCATAGGCGCCATGGTCGGACCCGAAGCCTTTATGGAGGTGCGCTACCTGGCCCACGCCAAGCAGACCATGGCGCTGGAGCGCATCCCGCAAATTGCGGCGGAGTTCAAGCAACGCTTTGGCCGCGACTCCGGCGGGTTGGTACGACCCTACCGCACCGAGGATGCCGAGACCATCGTGGTGGCCTTGGGCTCGGTGCTGGGCACCATCCAGGATGCGGTGGACGAGATGCGCGCTGCGGGCGTGAAGATCGGCGTGCTGGGTATCCAGTCCTTCCGCCCCTTCCCTCTGGCCGCGGTGCGCGCGGCGCTGCAGGGTGCCAAGCGGGTGGTGGTGCTGGAGAAGAGTTTTTCCGTGGGGCTGGGCGGCGTGGTGTCTACCGATGTGCGGCTGGCCTTGTCGGGCCTGCAGCTGCACGGCTACACCGTGGTCGCTGGCCTGGGCGGCCGAGCCATCAGTAAGGCGTCCCTGGTGCGCACCTTTACCGAGGCCACCAGCGACAGCCTGCAGAGTCTGACCTTCATGGACCTGGACTGGCGCATCGTGAACCGCCAGCTCGAACGCGAAGCCGCCACGCGACGCAGCGGCCCGATTGCCGAGAACCTGCTGCGTGACGTAGGTTCCATTGCCTCCAAGGTGACGTAATGACGACCCCCATCAAGTTCTACCAGACCGGCACCTTCACCGTGGGCAACCGCCTGCTCACGCCCGAGCAGCGCAGCGTGCAGTCGAGCGAGGAGCGCAGCAACGCCCTCAACTCCGGTCACCGCGCCTGCCAGGGTTGCGGCGAGGCCTTGGGTGCGCGCTATGTGGTGGATGCGGCCATGCGCGCCACCCACAACCAGCTCATTGCAGCCAATGCGACCGGTTGCCTGGAAGTGTTCAGCACACCGTATCCGGAAACGTCGTGGCAACTGCCCTGGATCCATTCGCTGTTCGGCAATGCGGCAGCGGTGGGCACCGGCATTGCCGCGGCACTCAAGGTCAAGGCGCAGAAGAACGGCACCGCCAACAACGTGCGCGTGATCGCGCAGGGTGGGGATGGCGGCACCACCGACATTGGCTTTGGCTGCCTCTCGGGCATGTTTGAGCGCAACGACGATGTGCTCTACATCTGCTACGACAACGAGGCCTACATGAACACCGGCGTGCAGCGCAGCTCGGCCACGCCCATGGGTGCGCGCACCGCCACCACCATGGCGGTGGGAGCACATCCGGGCGCACCCGCAGGCCAGGGCAAGAACCTGCCGCAGATTGCCATGGCGCATGAGATTCCTTATGTGGCTACGGCTACTGTGGCCGACTTGCGCGACCTCGAAGCCAAGGTGGAGAAGGCCATGTCCATTCGCGGTGCGCGCTATCTGCATGTGCTGGTGCCGTGCCCGTTGGGCTGGGGCTCTGCCAGCCACGACACCATCAAGCTCGCCCGCCTGGCGCGCGAGACCGGTCTCTTCCCGGTCTTTGAGGCCGAGCACGGCGAAGTGACTGCCGTTACCCAGCTCCGCCATCCCGTGCCGGTGCAGGAATACCTGAAGCTGCAAAAGCGCTTTGCCCATCTGTTCGGACCCAAGGGCGATGCGCAGATGCTGGCGCGCATACAGGCCGATGCCGACCGTAACATCCGCCGCTTCAAGCTGTTGGAACAGGAAGCCTGATCATGCAAAAACCCTTTGCCATCACACTGGACCCGGGCTCTTCACTGGCCAACAAGACCGGGTCCTGGCGTACCGAGCGCCCGGTCTACGCCGACCATCTGCCACCCTGCAATGCACAGTGCCCTGCGGGTGAGGACATCCAGGGCTGGCTGTTCCACGCCGAAAGCGGAGACTACCTGCAGGCCTGGCAGCACCTCACGCGCGACAACCCGTTTCCCGCCATCATGGGCCGGGTCTGCTACCACTCCTGTGAGGGAGTCTGCAACCGTGGCAAGCTGGACGCCGCGGTGGGCATCAATTCGGTGGAGCGCTTTCTCGGGGACGAGGCGCTCAAGCGGGGCTGGAAGTTTGCTGCGCCTGCAGCGGATACCGGCAAGCATGTGCTGGTGGTAGGGGCCGGACCATCGGGCATGTCGGCGGCCTACCATCTGCGCAGGCTGGGCCATCGCGTCACGGTCAAGGAAGCGGGTCCCTTGATGGGCGGCATGATGCGCTTCGGCATTCCGCAGTACCGCCTGCCGCGCGACGTGCTCGAGGCCGAGATGCAGCGCATTGTGGACATGGGCGTGACGGTGGAGCTGGGTGCCAAGGTGGAGCACATCGCCCGCACCATGCAGGAGGGGCGCTTCGATGCCGCCTTCCTGGCTGTGGGCGCACACATCGCCAAGCGCGCCTTCATTCCCGCCAAGGACTCCTCTCACATTCTGGATGCGGTATCGGTGCTGCGCTCCATGGAAGGGGCCGACAAGCCCATGCTGGGCCGCAGGGTGGTGGTGTATGGCGGCGGCAATACCGCCATCGACGTGGCGCGCACGGCCAAGCGCCTGGGCGCTACCGAGGCCATCATCGTCTACCGCCGCAACCGCGAGAAGATGCCTGCACACGATTTTGAAGTGGAGGAGGCGCTGCAGGAAGGCGTGATGGTCAAGTGGCTCTCCACCATCAAGCAGGCCGATGGCGGCGTGCTGACCGTGGAGAAGATGGTGCTGGACGACCAGGGCAATCCGCAGCCCACCGGCGAGTTTGAAAGCCTGGAGGCCGACTCGCTGGTGCTGGCACTGGGCCAGGACGTAGACCTTTCCCTGCTCGACGGTGTGGAGGGGCTGGAGGTGAAGGACGGCGTGGTACAGGTGGACCCGCACAGCATGATGACCGGGCACCCGGGCCTGTTTGCCGGTGGCGACATGGTGCCGGCGGACCGCAACGTCACCATCGCCGTAGGCCATGGCAAGAAGGCCGCGCGCCACATCGACGCCTGGCTGCGCGGCCAGACGTTGGCGCCCACAGTCAAGCATGCAGTGGCAGGCTTTGAGCGCATCAACAGCTGGTACTACAGCGATGCCCCCAAGACCGTGCGCCCGCAGCTGGAGCTGGCACGGCGCACCAGCAGCTTTGACGAAGTGCAGGGCGGCCTCACCGAGGACAACGCCTTGTTCGAGGCGCGCCGCTGCCTGAGCTGCGGCAACTGCTTCGAGTGCGACAACTGCTACGGTGTCTGCCCCGACAACGCGGTCATCAAGCTGGGGCCGGGCAAGCGCTTTGCCTTCAACTACGACTACTGCAAGGGCTGCGGCATCTGCGTGCAGGAGTGCCCCTGCGGTGCCATCGACATGGTGCCAGAAGAGACTTGAAAAACGGTATATATCGTATATATTAAAGTGCCTTGGGTTTAACGGTGGAGGCACTCGCGCATGTCAAACGAAGTTCTGGTCTGGTGGTTTTTCCTGTGCGTGGTGAGTGCGGCCAATGTCATGGCGCTGACATATTCCGGTCATCTGCTGCTGCGCCGGCAAGGGCAAATTCCGCGCGAGGTGTATGCGTCACGCAAGCTGCAGTTCCTGCTGTCGGCAGGCTACGTGCTGGGCTGTGCCTACCGTTCGGCGCTGCCGGTGTTTGATGTGCAGCGCATCTGCCTGTTTGATTCCTGGTTTTCCAGTGTGATCGTGGGCCGCTCGGTGGCCACGGTGGCCGAGCTGTGCTTTGTCACGCAATGGGCCTTGCTCATGCGCGAGATCGCCGACGTCACGCAAAGCAAGGCGGGTCGCTGGACCTCCATGGCACTGGTACCGTTGATCGCCATTGCCGAAACCTGCTCCTGGTATTCCGTGCTCACCACCGCCAACATCGGTCACGTCATCGAGGAGTCGCTCTGGGGCTTGTCTGCCGCACTGTTGGTGGTCAGTCTGTTCTCGGTCTGGCCGCGTTGCAGCGAGCGTCTGCGCCCGGCCTTGCTGCTGACGGGCATTGCCGGTGTGGCCTATGTGGCTTTCATGTTCCTGGTGGATGTGCCCATGTACTGGTCGCGCTGGTTGCAGGACGAGGCCAGTGGTCGCCATTACCTCAGCCTGCAGCAAGGCGTGCTGGATGCGTCGGCCCGTTGGGTGGTGTCGCACCAGTGGCAGGTCTGGAAAAGCGAAGTGGCATGGATGTCGCTGTATTTCAGTGTGGCGGTGTGGCTCAGCATTGCGCTGATCCACACACCGGCCTTTGATCGCCAGGCGCGCAGCGTGCCAAAGGGGCATTTGCAACCGGCCTGAGGGTCAGGGCTGCAGTCGGGCTATCTGGACTTGGATGCCTTCTTCTTGGGCTTGGCAAACAGCGTGTCGTGCAGTTCCACCAGCGCCTGTGTCAGACGGTGCTTGGGGTCCAGGTAGACCATGGGGCGGGATTGCTCGTGCGACTCGCGGATGCGCACGGAAGAGGGCAGATAGGGCTGCAACACCGGCAGGCCTTCGGCAATCAGTTCATCCACGATGCGTTGCGGCAGATTGGCGCGCGGCTGGAACTGGTTGACCACAATGCCTTTGACGTCCAGTTCGGGATTGTGATCGGCCTTGATCTCCTGCACATTGTCCAGGAGGGTGTACAGCGCCTTGCGTGAAAACTCGTCACAGTCAAACGGGATCAGGCAGCCGGTGGCGCCTATGAGCGCCGAGCGGGTGTAAAAATTCAGCGCGGGCGGGGTGTCGATATAGATGCGGTCGTAGTCTTCGCTGAGCTGCTGCAGTGCTTCGCGTAGCTTGTAGATTTTTTGGCGCGACTCCAGCTTGGTTTGCAGCTCGTTGAGTTCGGCGTTGGCCGCCATTAGGTGCAGCTTGTCAAACGGCGTGGGGATGACAAAGTCGGTGGCGGTGAGCGGCTTGAAGCTGAAGCTCAGACAGAAGTCAAAGAAGCCGCCCACGTTGGGCTGGTCTTCGGTGGCGGTCTCTCCCAACAGGTAGCTGCTGGAGTTGCCCTGCGGGTCCAGGTCGATCACCAGGGTACGCAGGCCTTGGCTGGCGCTGATGGCCGCCAGGTTGCAGGTGATGGTGGATTTGCCGACGCCACCCTTTTGGTTGAATACGACGAGCGCCATCTTGCGTGTTCCCCTGCTGTAGTTCCATGGAAGTTCCACGCACGAGTGTAAGCGAGCTGGATTGCACCCATGGGGCGCAATCCACTGCTGCGGCGTTCAGAACGGAGACCGCTGCATGCCCATGGCACGCAGCGTACTTAGTCAGCTTTGACGGTCAGGATGGGGCAGGGAATGTTCATCAGGATTTCCTGCGCCATGCTGCCCATGATGAGTTTGCCCACTGCACTGCGTTTACGCAGACCGATCACCAGCAATGAAACCTGGTATGTGGCAACCATTTCTTCCAGTTCTTCCACGGCATTCTTGCCGCGCACAAACTGCTTGAATTCTGCGTTGATGCCGGACACCGACAGGAGCTGTTCAACCCGCTCCACGTCCTGTGCGTCAGCGCGTGAAGGATCTTCACCACTGCCGCCCGGTGTGGCATTCACCACGATCAGCGTTTCGTTGCGTTCCTTGGCGATCTCAATGCCTTTTTCGAGGGCGGTTTGACCTTCGGGACGGGGAACATAGGCTACGAGAATTGTCATTCGAAAGCTCCTTGGCTTGTAATGGGTGTGCGGCAAATGATAGCGCTTGAGCACATTTGTACTATGACGCAGATCAATTTCCGGCGTAGTGTGTTGATGGTGCGGTCGGCTAGCTGCGTGCCAGATAGACGCCCCAGACGGTCAGGGCCATACCTACCAGCGCCATGCCGGTCAGTGTGTTGCCAAAGAGCGCCCAGGCAAACAGGGCGGTACACGGGGGAACCAGATAGAACAGGCTGGCGACGTTGACCGCGTTGCTGTGGCGTATCAGCCAATTGAGCAGGCTCACGGCACCCAGGGACAGCACCAGCACCAACCAGCCCAGGGCAAAGAACAACTCACCACTCCAGTCGATGGCGCCGTGCTCGGTAGCGATTGCCGCCAGGCCGGTGACGACGGTGGTGGGCAGGAACTGGGCGACCGCACCAGTGCGCCAATCGAATGCGGGGCAGAACTTCTTCTGGTACAGCGTGCCCGCGGTGATGGCCAGCAATGCGACCACGGCGGGCAGCAGCGCCTGCAGGCCGAACTCCTGGCCGAGCTTGTTCCACAACACCAGTGCCACTCCCACCAAGCCCAGCAGCAGCCCAACCCACTGACGCGGCAGCACGGTAGCGCCCAGCAGATAGCCCGCGCCAATGGCGGTCAGCAAGGGCTGAACACCCACGACCAGGCTGGCCAGGCCAGCGGGCAGTCCCAAGCCGATGGCCACAAACACACCACCCAGATACAGCCCGTGCATCAGCAGACCGGATATGCCGATGTGTACCCACTGCCGCATGTTCTGCGGCCACGGCGCGCGACTGGCAATGGCGATGGGCACGATGCACAGCAGCACCGCAACGTAGCGAATGGATAGAAAGGTCAGCGGCTGAATGTGGGGCAGTCCCAGCCGCGCGCCAATGAAGCCGGTGGACCACAGCACCACGAAGACAAAAGGCAGCAGGCGGGCGAATTTGGGGCCCATGGTTTCAAGTCTCCCCAAGACGGTGCTTTCCCGTCTCAATTTGCGACACTTTGTTGGAAAAAGAAACTAAGTAGTGCGGATTTGGCGGCACACATTTTGCTCAAGACAAGCTGAGGCCGTGAAACATATCGCAATCGCGGCTTCTTATAGGAGGTATCAAGATATGTCACAAGCTATCAAAGACTTTCTGGTGTCTGTTGGAGTTACGTTGGCCGCTGTTCTTCTGTCCGGCGTCATGTTGACCCTCAGGCCCTGAGAACGGCACTGCCATCCCCCGCAGGGAGCGTTGCAAGCATACCGTTTGGCCGAATGATTGGGCTGTCGTGCGCGGGACACGCATAATTGTCCGCATGACGTGAAAGGCCAGACGATGACAAGTTCCCGATTTCCCACGATGTTCGTGTCCCACGGTGGCGGCCCCTGGCCTTTCGTGGCTGGCATGCGCGAAATGTTTGCCAAGACCGCGCAGGAGTTCCGCGACCTTCCCGAACGACTGCCAGCCAGGCCGCGGGCCGTGCTGGTGATCACCGGGCACTGGGAAGCGCCGCAGTTCAGCGTGTCCATCTCGGAGCATCCGCCCATGGACTACGACTACTACGGCTTTCCCCCCCATACCTATCACCTGAAGTATCCCGCGCCCGGCTCGCCCGTGCTGGCTGCGCGCGTGACCGAGTTGCTGGCTGCCGGCGGCATCACCTGTGCGCAGGACCCGACCCGCGGGTTCGACCATGGCACCTTTGTTCCCTTGGGGCTGATGTACCCAAAGGCGGACGTACCCATCGTTCTGCTGTCCATGAAGTCGGGCTATGACGCAGCCGAGCACATCCGCGTGGGCCAGATGCTCGCCCCCTTGCGCGATGAGGGCATCCTGATCCTGGGCAGCGGCCTGACCTATCACAACATGCGTGGCTTTGGTAACCCGGCATCCTCGCCCATTGCCACCGCCTTTGAACACTATCTCAATGATGCGGTGACGCAGCCCCAGGAGTCCGAACGCAACCGCATGCTAGTGGAGTGGCAGAAAGCCCCCAAGGCGCGCCTGGCCCATCCGCGCGAGGACCATCTGATTCCTCTCATGGTGGTTGCCGGCGCGGCGGGCGCGGACCGTGGAGAGCGCATCTTTGTGGACCACGTGCTGGAAGTGGTCATGGCGTCCTACCAGTTCGGCTGAGGGGAAGCATCCGGGATCGTTGAAAGTTGGAGGAGCATTGACGTTGCTCAAACTCCGGAAAACTGTGACCTGCACAATTTGTTGCACATGCACAAATTTTCCGGAGATTCCCATGACTGCCGTTGCACCCCTTCAACCTTTCGAGGCACTGGACGCCTGCCATCTGCAAATCCAGAGGACGCTGCAGGACTTGACGCGTTTGGCCCGGCGCCTGGAGACCGGTGGTGTAAATGAAATGGACCGCAAGCTGGCGGGCGATATCGAGAGCTTCTTTTCCAACACCTCGCGGGAGCACCATGCCGAGGAAGAGGCGCATGTGTTTCCGCAGATTCTGGCCAGCGGCAGTGCCAAGCTGTCTGCGGCAGTGAAAAGCCTGCAGCAGGACCATGGCTTCATTGAAGAGAACTGGATTGAGCTGGCGCCCCAGTTGCGCGCCATTGCCGAGGGCAATGACTGGGTGCATGCGGAAGAGTTTCAGCACAACGTGAGCACCTTTCTCGAGCTGCTCAACGGCCATATTGCGTTGGAAGAGTCGTTGATCTACCCCGAGTCCAAGGCCATGTGGGCCGCAACCATCGCCCGACGGCGATAGCCTAGCGCTGGGCTACGGCCAGCCGCAAGGCCAGCGCGGCAAACACCGCGCCTGCGGCGCGATTCATCCACTGCTGGGCGCGCGCCGAGCCGCGTAGTCGCTGCCCCAGGCTGGCAGCAAAGTAGCTGATGGCGCCAAAGGTCACCAGCGTTGCCAGGATGAAGATGGCGCCCAGCTCTGCCAGTTGTAGCACCACCGAGCCGCGTCGCGCGTCCACGAATTGCGGCAAAAAAGCGAGAAAGAAGAAGACCACCTTGGGGTTGGTCAGATTCATCACGATGCCGCGGCGGTAGAGCTGCAGAGGGCGCAACAAGGGTGCTGAGGCATCGCTGCCTTCTGTCACGGGGGCCCTGAACGCGCCCCAGGCCAGATAGGCCAGATAGCCGGCGCCCACCATCTTCAGGACCACAAAGGCCGTCTCGGAAGCTGCAAAGACAGCGGCCAGACCCAGCGCAACGGCCGAGGTGTGCACTACCAGACCGGTGCACAGCCCCAACACCACCAGCATCCCGGCGCGCTTGCCCTGGGTGGCGGACTGCACCAGCACAAAGATGTTGTCAGGACCGGGCGTGACCCCCAGAAGAAGGGAGACCCCGAAGAAGGCAATGGCGGTTTGCAGACTGAGCATGGGGCGATGGTAGCGGGTTTGCGCTCAGCCTTGCCTGAGCAGGACTTGCAGTTCCGCCAGAAAGCTGTCGCGAATCTGATGCAACTGCTGCAGCGCTTCGGATACGGCATGGCGCTCACCCAAGGCATGCTGGCGCAGAATCTGCGCAGCCAGCGTATGCACGTCGTGGTGGAGGCGGTGTGCATTCTGCACAGCGGCCAGATCCGGGTGCCTGTCCAGGCCGCCTCTTTTCAGCCATATCCCCAGGCGGCACTGGTCCATGTCCATAGGCGGAGGGACATCATGCTCGCCCATCAGGAAGTGCTCCAGCGCTATGACCCAGGCCCTGTGCTCCACGCCTGCAAACAGCAGCGGCCGGTTGGAGCGGCTGATCTCTGCCTGGTTCAGCCAAGTCGGGTCGGGACGCCAGCTTGCAATCCAGCCGGAC
This sequence comes from Rhodoferax sp. GW822-FHT02A01, assembly GCF_038784515.1. Classification (NCBI taxonomy): domain Bacteria; kingdom Pseudomonadati; phylum Pseudomonadota; class Betaproteobacteria; order Burkholderiales; family Comamonadaceae; genus Rhodoferax; species Rhodoferax sp. GW822-FHT02A01. The sequence goes on along the minus strand of NZ_CP152376.1, from coordinate 828,412 downwards.
AGATCCTGCGCGGGCATGGGCTTGGCAATGCAATAACCCTGGGCCAGTTCACAGCCCATCTGCAGCAGCATGCGGCCGGTTTCCACGGACTCGACGCCCTCGGCGATGACCTGGCGCCGAAACGCATTGGCCAGGCCGATGGTGCCTTCCAGGATGGCCAGGTCATCGGGCTCCACCATCATGTCCCGGACAAAGCTCTGGTCGATCTTCAGCTGCGTGACCGGCAGCAGCTTGAGATAGGTAAGTGAAGAGTAGCCCGTGCCGAAATCGTCCAGCGCAAAGTGCACACCCATCTGGCTGCATTCTTCGATGAGGCGCGATACATGGTTCAGGTCTTCCAGTGCACTGGTTTCCAGAACCTCCAGCTCCAGGGATCCGGCGGGCAGGTCGGGATAGGCAGACAGGCTCTCGCGCAAACGGTTGACGAAGTTGAGCTGCTGCAATTGCCGCGCGCCGATGTTCACGCTGACCGGAATGTGCAGGCCCTCGCGCTGCCACCGCATCAGTTGCGCCAGCACCTCTTCGATCACCCATTCGCCCAGCTCTACCGCCAGCGGCTGGTCCTCAATGGTGGGCAGGAACGTGGCGGGTGCCAGCAATCCCCGGCTGGGATGCTGCCAGCGTATGAGTGCCTCTGCGCCCACCACGGCGCCGCTGCGCATGTTCACCTTGGGCTGGAAATGCAGTACGAATTCGCGTTCCCGCAGCGCTCTGCGGATGTTTTCCAAGTCCTCGTGGTGGCCGCGCACGCTGCGGTCCTGCTCCGCATCGAAGACGTGGTAGCGGTTCTTGCCCGCCAGCTTGGCCTGGTACATGGCCTGGTCGGCCTGGCGCAGCATCTGGTCGGCATCCACCATGTCCACCTGGGGGTAGAAGGTGACCCCCACACTGGCAGATACCTGCAGCAGCATGTCACCCCATATGTGGGGCTGGGACGCGGCATCCAGCAGGCGCGTCAGCATGTGCACGCTGGCTTCCACGTCTGGCAGGTCCAGCAGCACCGCCACGAATTCGTCCCCACCCAGACGGGCCAGGGTGTCGCCTTCGCGCAAGGCCAGCTTCATGCGGGCAGAGAGTGCGACCAGCAGTTGGTCGCCCGCCTCGTGGCCATGGGTGTCGTTGATGGACTTGAATCCGTCCAGATCTAGGAAAGCCACCGCCATCAACTGCTTGTGTCGCTGCACCTGGGCGATGCCCTGACGCATGCGGTCGGCCAGCAGCACGCGGTTGGGCAGGCCGGTCAGTGCGTCGTAATGGGCGATGTGCTCGAGCTGATTCTGGTGTTCCTTGTAGACGGATATGTCGGAGAACAGCGACACAAAGTGCTGCGCCCGTCCGTTGCCATCACGCACGGTGGTGATGGTCTGCATCTCGGCATAGACCTCGCCGTTCTTGCGGCGGTTCCAGATTTCGCCGTACCAGTGCCCCTTATCGAACAGGCCGCTCCACATCTTGGCGTAGAAGTCCTTGCCCTGTCTTCCGGAGTTCAGGATGCGCGGATTTCGGCCCTGCACTTCTTCCCGGGAATATCCGGTGATGTTGGTGAAGGCCTCGTTGACGTCGATGATCGTTCCGTCCAGCGCGGTGATCATGATGCCTTCACGGGAGTTGGAAAACACGCTGGCGGCCAGGCTGAGGCTCTCTTCGGCCTTCTTGCGTTCGGTGATGTCGCGGGTCAGGCTGAGCATGTGCGGTTCGCCATCCAGGTCCATCACCGACGCGGACAGCAGGCCGTGCACCGTGTGGCCGTCCTTGGCACACATGACGACTTCCATGTTGGTGACGATGCCCTTTTGCTCCAGGCTATCGATCAGGCGCTTGCGGTGGCTGACATCGCTCCAGATATTGATCTCCGTTGACGTGCGACCAATCACCTCGGAGGAGGTGTAGCCCATTACCTGTGAAAACCCACGGTTGACCGACACGATCATGCCGTCCGTCACGCGGCTGATGATCAGCGAGTCCGGGGTCAGGTAGAAGGTCCGCCGGAATCGCTCCTCACTGACTTCCAGCGCCTTTTGTGAGCGCTTGTATTCGGAAATGTCTTCGTAGATTCCCAGCACGCCGATGATGGCGTTCTCATGGTTCCTGAGCGGTACCTTGGAGGTGCGCAGCCAGAAGGTGTGGCCGTCAGGACCGATCTGGGGGATGTCGTAAGACAGCTTGGGCTTTCCTGATTCGATGACGGCACGGTCGTCACCGCGGTACTGATCGGCCTGCTCTGCCCAGGGCAAGTCGTGGTCGGTCTTGCCAATCAGGTCGGATGCCTGCGTCATTCCCGCATCCTGGGCAAAGGCCTCGTTGCAACCCAGGTAGTGCAGGTCTCGATCCTTCCAGAAAACCCGTACCGGTGCCGTGTTGATGATGGACATCAGCAGGGTATGTGACTCCGCGAGCGCGCGCTGGGCCACGTTGTGTGCCGTGATGTCGCCGGTGCCGCCAATGAAGTGCTGCAGTCGGCCTTCCTTGTCGCGGGAGGCGGTGACGGACAGGCGCGCGTTGTACAGGCTGCCGTCCTTGCGCCGGTTGATCACCTCGCCGTGCCAGACTCCGTTTTGCAGAAGCTCGCTCCACATGTCCTGATAGAAGGACTTGGGGTGCAGGCCGGAGGACAGGATCCGTGGCGTCTTGCCCAGCGCTTCTTCTGCGCTGTAACCCGTGATGCGGGTGAACGCCGCGTTGACGGAAAGAATGCGTGTCTCCGGATCGGTGACGATGATGGCGTCGGCGCTTTCGGCAAATACGGTGGCGTTGATGCGCTGCAAACGTTCCACTTCCTGTTGCTGTGCCAGGAATTGCCTTTGCCGGCGCAGGTATTCCAATACCAGAAGGGTCAGCACCAGCAACGACGGGACGACCACCGCGACCAGGACCGTCGCTTCTTCCTTCCACTGCTTGAGTACCTGGGCCTCGGGCCGGCGGGTGACAACCAACAGCGGGAAGAGGGCCGATGTGCGGTAGGCCAGCAGCGTGCTTTCGCCATTTGCAGGGCGACGCATGACGGCACCCACTTCCGCTTCGTCCAGGCGCAGATCGTGCGAAATGAAGTCCTGCACCGTGCCCAGCTGTGTCGCTGAACCGGTATCCATCAGCAGGACGCCGTCATAGCGGAACATCTGCAGCCGACCCTCGGCAGGGTCCACGGTATGCAGTGCGTAATTCAGATAGAAGTCCGAGTTGACGGCGGCCAGTACCCGCACCTGTCGTGCGCCTATGTCGATGGTGCGCAGAATGGGGAGGAAGTTCTGGACCTCGGGCGCCACTGGGGTCCGCGGGGTGGATGCCGCCCCGTTGGCGAAGTCCCGGCCGGACCAGGGCGCGCCAAAGCGCAGTATTTCCGAAGAAGCCTGGGCGGTGGGGAAATAGTCTACCGTTGGCACGGTCAGTCCCACGTTGGCCGGGTTGGTGCTGGCGATCACGTGGTCGTTCTCGTCCAGCAAGGAAACCGAACGCAGAAAGGGCGACTGGTGCAATGTGGCCGCCAGTGCCACCTGCGTTTCCCGCAGTGACAGCGTGTTGTTGTGTACCTGCACGGTCTGCACCAGTGCGGTTTCCGCGGCACGCAGGTTCTGGCTGAGAAAGCTCTCGAAGTTGCAGGTTTGCACCTTCGAAATCTCGAATCCGTTGGCGACTGCCTCGGCCCGCAACATCCACAAGGTGTAGCCCGTGACGGTCAGCATGGCCGCATTGAACAGCAGCAGACCGGCAACCAGGGCCGTGCGAAGTTGCTGGACGGGGTGGTTCACGGCGAAACGATACGTTCGAGCTTGTTGTGCTTGGCGGCAGCCATCAGCCGGCCATCACGTTTGATATCGCTGACAAATCGTTCCATGCGCGCGTACCAGACGTCATCGCCTGGCTTGACGGCATAGGCATAAGGGGTGACGTGGTAGGTATCGGGTGGTGCCACCAAGCGCGCCCAATCTGCGTTGATCAGGAAGCGCTGGCTGTAGGGGTAGTCGGTCATGAAGACATCGGCACGTCCGGCCTGCACTTCCTGCTCGCGCGCGAAGGGCGTATCCAACACCAGCAATTGCGCGTTCTTGAGCTTCTCTTTCATGACGGGCTCATGCAGCGTGCCCTTGGCAACCGCCACCACGGTGCCGGTCTGGTCGATGTCCGCCCAGTCCTTGATACGCCGGTTGGATTTGCTGGCAATGGCGTAGATGTCGCTGGCCAGATGCGGACGGGTGAAGCGCAACTTTTCCATGCGCGCCGGTGTAATGCCTATGGCAAACATGGCGACGTCGCAGCGGTCCTGCGTGATGTCGTCCACCAGTCTGGCAAAAGAGGAGTCGACAAATTGCACGTCCACCGCCAGATCCTTTGCCAGCTCCTGCGCCAGCTCGATATCGATGCCCGAGAGTTGCTGCGTCTTGGGATTGCGGTAGGTGATGCTGTAGTAGTCGGGCCAGATGCAGACCCTCAGAGTCGTGCTGGCGAGGATGCGCTCCAGGTGATTGACCCCGGCCCCTGCGGCATGTCCGGGGCTCCATAAAGTAAGGCCCATGGCGAGTGCCGCGAGCAAAGAGGTGGTTCGCATAGATCCAACAAGTATTTGTTTGCATTGTATGGTGGGAGGGGCATTGAAACGGATTGCCTTACATTGCAGTGGCGTACGCAAAGAAGGGGTGCACACATGAAAATGATTTCGCGCTTGGGGCTGCTCTGTCTGCTGTCATGGGCCATGCTCTCCCACGCGTTCGCAGGGGACATGGCCGCGGCTCAGCCGCCCGCATTGGTGCAGTTTGCCTCGGAAGAAGGGCTTGCACGCCTGTCCCGAGCTAGCGCCAAGACCGACTTCCCGGTTCTGGCCAACCAGTTTGAAGCGCAGAGCAACGCGGCCTTTTGCGGCCCCACCACGGCAGCCATCGTGCTCAACGCCGCACGGGGACGAAATACCGGCCTGCCGCGCGACCGCAGCCGGTTGCGTCCAGAAGACCTGCAGTATCTGCCGCCCGGCGTCGATTTGTCGCTGCCGCGATACACCCAGGACAACGTGATTGACAAAGGCGCCAAGAAGCGTGCCCAGGTCCTGGGCGAGCCGGTGCTGGTCAATGGCAAGCTGATTCAGGATTTTGGTTACCAGACGCGGCAGATGGATGAGCTGCTGCGCGCCAACGGTCTGGAGACACAGCTCGTCATCGTCGATGACGGCAAGCCGCAGGAGCAGGTGCGTGCAGACCTGGTCCAGGCGCTGGGCACACCGGATACCTACGCCATCGTCACCTACAAGCGCAGCGCGGTCGGCCAGCAGGGTGGCGGGCACATCTCACCCCTGGGCGCGTATGACGCGGTGTCCGACTCATTTCTGGTGCTGGATGTGAACCCTTCCAGCGCGGGCTGGATCTGGATGCCAGCGCCGGTGCTGATCGAGGGCATGCGCACCTTCGACACGGTGGAGAACCGGGGCTACATACTGGTACGCACGCCCTGAGCGTGAATACCCATGTGGGCGTCATGCCTACGCACCCGGCTACCATCAACTGCAATACAAATAAGGGTCACGAACCCGAAGGGTGCAAAAGGGATGAATGAGCTGACCGATTCCATGCTGTGTGAGGGACGCGAAGGGCCGACCCCGCATCCGGTTCACCTGATATGACCCCAGCCTACTTCCAGGCCATCGTGGATTCGTCGGATGACGCCATCGTCGGCAAGACGCTGGACGGCATTGTGACCAGCTGGAACCGCGGTGCCGAGACCATCTTTGGCTACACCGCACAGGAAATGCTGGGGCAGAGCCTGCTGATTCTTTTTCCTCAAGATCGCCTGGACGAAGAGCGCTTCATCCTGAAGCGGATGATGGAAGGCGAGAGGATTGATCACTTCGAGACCGTTCGCATCCGCAAGGATGGAAAGCAGGTGCACGTTTCCGTCTCGATTTCCCCTATCCGCAATGCCCAGGGTGTCATCATCGGGGCCTCCAAGGTGGCGCGGGACATCACACCGCTCAAGATGGAGCAGGAGCGCCTGAAGCTGGCTCTGGATGCAACCTGCAATGGCTTGTGGGATTGGGATTTGCGTACTGGACGGGTCTACCGCTCGGACCACTACTACGCCATCACCGGCCATGACGCCGGCGAAGACGATCACAGCCTCGACTTTTTCTGGCGCACCGTGCATTCGCAGGATGTTCCCAATGCGCGTCAGGCCATGGCGGACCACATCGCAGGCCGGTCCGATCGGATTGAGTTCGAATACCGCCTGGTTTCCAAGACGGGGCAGATGGGCAAGTGGATTCATGCCAGAGGGCAGGCCGTTGAACGGGATGCCTGGGGCACGCCCACGCGGATCGTGGGCACCTTGTCGGATATCACGCCCAGCAAGCTCTTCGATGTGGCGCTGCGTGATCGCGAGAAGCGCCTATCCAGGGTACTGGAAGGTTCGGACCAGGGTTATTGGGACTGGAATGTGCAGACCAACTATTTCCAGGTCAGTGCGCGCTGGGAATCCATGTTGGGCTATGCACCGGGCGAAATGGACGTGTCCACCGACCACTGGGCTGAGTTGGTGCACCCGGATGACTTTCCCTCCGCACTGCAGTCCATCGAGCGGCATTTGCGCGGCGAAACGGCAAGCCACGAGGCTGAAATGCGGGTGCGTACCAAGACGGGTGAGTGGAAGTGGATTCTGACCCGCGGCAAGGTCGTCGAATACGACGCAGACGGCATGCCTCTCATGATGTCAGGCACGCACACCGACATTTCGGAGCGCAAGGTCCTGGAGCAAGCGCAACGCGAAGCACTCACAGTATTTGCCAACAGCTACGAAGGCATCATGGTGGTGGACGTTCAGCGCCTCATCCTGCGGGTCAATCCGGCCTTCACCCGTATCACGGGCTACCAGCCCGAAGAGGTACTGGGGAAGTCGCCGGGGATTCTGTCTTCCGGAAGACAGAACGAGCGTTTTTACAGGGACATGTGGCACTCTATTGAAAGCACGGGCTTTTGGTCCGGCGAGATATGGAACCGCAGAAAGAACGGCGAGATCTATGCACAGATACTGTCCATCTCGCAGGTCACGGACGGTCAGGGCCGGTTGCAGCATTACGTTGGTTTGTTTTCGGACATCAGCCAGATCAAGGCGCACGAAGAAGAGCTGGACCGGGTCGCGCATTACGACCCACTCACCGGCACACCCAATCGCAGATTGCTGGGAGACCGTCTGGCGCAGGCCATAGCCCGTACCGATCGCAGCGTGTTGTCGCTGGCGGTTTGCTATCTGGACCTGGATGGGTTCAAGGGCATCAATGACCGCTTCGGCCACGTGACCGGTGACAAGCTGCTGGTCGGGGTGGCGGAGAGTCTGAAGGCCGTGCTGCGCTCCGAAGACACTCTGGCTCGCCTAGGGGGCGATGAGTTCGTGTTGCTGCTCGCAGACATCGAGTCGCCGGAAGAGTGCTCGCTGATTCTGGAGCGCATTCTGCTCGCCGCCAATGTGCTGCTGAACATTGACGACAACATGGTTCGCGTGTCGGCCAGCATCGGCGTCACCCTGTATCCGCAGGACAGTTCGGATGCAGACACGCTGATGCGCCATGCGGACCAGGCCATGTACCTGGCCAAGGAAGCGGGCAAGAACCGCTTTCACCTGTTTGACCCCGAGAGCGACCGCAAGGCGCAGGAGCACAGGGAGTTTGTGGAGCGCCTCACGGGCGCCTTGCAGCAGCAGGAGTTCTGCCTGTACTACCAACCCAAGATCGATCTGTTGACCGGCGAGGTTCAAGGGGTGGAGGCGCTGTTGCGGTGGCAACATCCCGAGCGGGGTCTGCTGCGGCCCGCAGCCTTTCTGCCCCATGTGCAGGGCACCCGCCTGGAGCGGCCCCTGGGCATCTGGGTCATGCAGGCGGCGCTTGCGCAAATGCAGCTTTGGCTGTCGCAGGGGCATGTGGTGAAGGTGAGCATCAATGTCAGCGCTACCCATTTGCTGAGCGCCGAGTTCATCGATGACTTGCGTGAGGCACTGGCCATGTATCCCGAGATCCTGCCGGCTTCTCTGGAGCTGGAAGTGTTGGAGACAACCGCCATCGACGACATCACCTTGGCGAGCTTTGTGCTGGATCAGTGCCGCTCCATGGGCGTCAATCTCGCACTGGATGATTTCGGCACCGGTTACTCGTCCCTGACTTATTTGCGCAAGCTGCCGTTCGAGGTGCTGAAGATTGACCAGAGCTTTGTGCGCGACATGCTCCGGGATGCGGAAGACCTGGGCATCGTGGAAGGTGTCATCCGGCTCGCCTCCGCATTTCATCGTAGCGTCATTGCCGAGGGCGTGGAAACCATGGAGCACGGCGCCGCGTTGCTCAAGCTCGGTTGCCGCATGGCACAGGGCTACGGTATTGCCAGGCCCATGCGGCCCGAGGCGTACCTTGACTGGATAAAGACCTGGAAGACGCAAGCCGCCTGGCTGGCCATCCGCAACGTGTAGTGGCGGGGAGCGGCCTTTCAGCTTGAATACAGCGACACCCGGTTGCGCCCGCTGTGCTTGGCCTGGTAGAGCGCACGATCCGCCTGGCTGAGCAGGGTATCCAGATCGACGGTGTCGTCCCCCATGGTGGCCACGCCAATGGAAATGGTGAAGTGCACCGTCTCCCCATGCGGTGCGGCAACGCTGGCCTTTTCCACGGTTTCCCGCAGACGTTCGGCAACGGCCATCGCATGGTCTACGTCGGTGCGCGGTAGCAGCACTGCAAACTCCTCGCCACCCAGACGGCCGACACAGTCCACGTCACGCAGGACGTCCCGGCAGATTTCGCCCACCTTTTGCAGCACCAGGTCGCCAGTCTGGTGCCCATAGGTGTCGTTGACGACCTTGAAGTGGTCCAGATCCATCATGAACACCGCAAGCTCCCCGCCATAGCGCCGTTTGCGTGAAAGTTCGTGCTCGGCGAGCTGCAAGAAGCGGCGGCGATTGGCCAGCCCGGTGAGCATGTCCACCTGGGACAGGCGCTCCAGTTCCTGCTCGACCTTCTTGCGCTCGGTGATGTCCCGCGTGATGCCCAGCAAGGAAACAGGCTGGTCCTTTTCGTTGAAGATGACGGAGGTCACCACTTCTGTACGCACAATGCTGCCGTTCCGGTGCGGTTGGCCGACTTCCACGGTGCAGGTCGGGTGGTTGCGTTGGCCGCCTGCGATCTGGGCCAGTTGCTCCGCAAGCGTCTTGCGCAGCAGGGCGGCGGATTCCGGCGTCATCGCCTCTTCCAGTGTTTGTGTCATCACGTCTTCTGGCGTGAAGCCACGCAGGCCATGCACCGATGGTGAGACGTAGCTGAAGCGTTCCGTGTGCAGGTCAAAGGTCCATATCACGTCATGGCTGTTCTCTGCCAGCAGGCGGTAATGCTGCTCGCTCAGCCTGATCTGGCTGACCAGTGCCGCATTGCGGACCGCCGTGTCCAGGGCATGCAGCAGTTGAAGCCGCGCGACCTTTGCATAGCGCAGCTGCACGATGAACAGCACCACCATGCCCACTGCAATCTGGGGTGCCAGCGGGTTGGGGACAACCAGAAGCTGGATCAACACCGGCAGCACCACGCCTGCCGAAAAGAGCACTGTGGCGCTGGCAAAAGGTGAAACGATGGTGAGCGTAATGGCCGTTACCGCCACCAGCACAGTGATGTTTGCAAGGTATTCCAGGAACTGGCCGTCCACCCAGAAGAACCAGACCGAAGACCCCCAGGCCAGTCCCAGCAGCGGCGCACAGGCAATCTGCAAGATGCCCCAGCGCATGGTGGTCAGATCATTTTTGGGGGCGGCGCGGTAGCCGTAGCCCAGCAGCAGTACCAGCACTTCCACCGTATTGATGCAGGCCAGCCACGCCAGTGCGTGGCCCAGGCCAGCCACCCGGACCTGCATCCAGGCCAGGAGGAAGGTTCCCAGAATGGCCGAGTAGACCCCATCCACCGTCCGGTCGGTGAAGACCCGCACCCGTTCAGACATGACTTGTCGTGCGATTGCACTTTCATCAGCCTTGAATAAATGCGAAACACCCACACGGGCCTCCCAGCTGTATTTATGCCTTTGACTCTACAGCAGACGGACGGACAACGATAGTGCCATTCTGCGGCCAGGGGGTGTTTGGCGCCTAGTCGGAAACCCCGGGGTAACCGGAGCGTGCGGGCGGCAGGTACAGTACGCGTTTGCATCCATTGCGGCCATTGAACACCATGAATCCTGCTACCCACCATCCCATCCAGGCTGTCATCTTTGATTGCGATGGCACGCTGGTGGACAGTGAGGTACCCGGCATGGACGTGATCCACGAGCACGCCAGTGCGCTGGGGCTGGACTTCACGCGGGAGGAAGCGCACCAGCACTTTCGCGGCTTGCGTATGAACGACGTGGTGGCCTGGATCGGCGCACGACTGGCGCAGGTGCCCGAAGGCTTTGCCGAGAACTTTCCCCGCACGCTGCGCAGTGCGCAGGCCGAGCGCTTCAGCCAGGGGCTGGACGTCATTCCCGGCGCGCGGGAACTGTTGCAGGGGCTGACCATCCCCTTTTGCGTGGCCACCAACGGGCCGCGCGAGAAGGTTGAATTGACATTGCGCCTGACCGGCTTGCGCCAGTACTTTGGCGACCGCATCTTCACCGCCTATGAGGTGGGTAGCTACAAGCCCGACCCGGGGCTGTTCCTGCATGCCGCCCAGGTTCTGGGCGTGACGCCTGCGTTCTGTGCCGTGGTGGAGGACAGCGTGCCCGGCATTCGCGCGGGTCTGGCCGCGGGCATGCAGGTGTATTCGCTCTTTCCCATGGAGGAGCTGGATGCGGAACTCGCGTCGCGCGTGCACTCCATCCGCGACCTGACGGAGCTGGACTTTCAAGGGAGCCGCGCTTGAACACCCCTCTATACATGTGGCTGGCCGGAGGTGCCGCCTTTCTGGTGGGTCTGTCCAAGGGGGGCTTGCCCGCCATCGGCATGCTGGCCGTGCCGCTGATGTCCCTGGTCATGCCACCGGTAGATGCTGCCGTGATGCTGCTGCCCATCTACGTGATCTCGGATGTGATGGGTGTGTACCTGTACCGGCGCGACTACAGCGCGCCCAATCTGCGCATCCTCATTCCCGCGAGCCTGTTGGGCGTGTTCATCGGCTGGCTGACGGCCTCCGTGGTTTCGGACCGTGCCATCACTTTCCTCATAGGCGCCATGGGCGTGGCCTTCTGCCTCAACGTATGGCTGCGCAAACAGGGCAATGCAGTGGCACAGGCGCCCAGCATTCCCAAGGGCGGTTTCTGGGGCATGCTGGCTGGCTTCACCAGCTTCATCTCCCACGCTGGCGCGCCGCCGTTTCAGGTGTACATGCTGTCGCAGCGATTGCCCAAGGCGGAGTTCGCGGGGACTGCCACCATTCTGTTTGCGGTGATCAATGCGTCCAAGATCGTGCCGTACCAGTTTCTGCGTCCCTACTCCCTGGAGTCGCTGCGCAGTGCGGCCGTGCTGGTTCCGTTCGCGCTGGTCGGTGCCATCAGCGGGGCTTACCTGACAAGGTGCGTGGCCGACGTCTGGTTCTACCGCATCGTGCAGGTCAGCCTGTTTGGCGTCTCGCTCAAGCTGATCGCTGATTCACTCAAAGGTCTGTGGGCCTAGCGGCGCGTTCACGACGCAGATTTACAAACTTTCACACGCAGCGGGTAAGCAGGGATCGCGTGGTGGCCGTTGGGGAAGCAGGTCGAACGGACCTGACAACACCCAAGAGGATTCCATGAAATACCGCATTCTTCTCGCTTCCCTGCTGGCGGCCCTTGGCGCCACCGGCGCCTTTGCCCAAACCACCACAGCCACCACGGTGCAGCGTGATGTCAACCAGCAGACGCGCATTGAGAACGGCCTGAAGGACGGCAGTCTCACGACCCAGGAGGCCGGTCGCCTGGAGCGTGAACAGAGTCAGGTGGATCGCCTGCAGGCCAAGGACCTCAAGAACGGAAAGCTCAGCCTGAAAGAGCGCGCCCAGCTGCGACGTGCGCAGGACAAGGCCAGTCACGACATCCGGGCCGCTGAAACCAATGGTGTCAAGGGCAATCCACAATCGCTATCTTCCGAGCGCATGCAGGCGGACGTGCAACGCGACGTCAACCAGGAAAAGCGCATTGAACAAGGCGTGCAGTCCGGCAGTCTGACCAACCATGAAGCTGGTAGTCTGGAGCGCGGGCAGGCTGGCGTGGATCGCAAGGAAGCACAGGCCGCCCACAATGGACATATCAACAAGCACGAGCAGGCCGCCATTCAAGGCAAGCAAAACCGGCAGAGCGAAGTGCTATTCGAGAAAAAGCACAACGACAAGCTCCGCAAGGGCTAAGAGACGCAGTGCAGTCGGGGGGCGTCCTGTGGCGTGCAGGGCGCTCAGCCACCGTGCCGGAGATCTCTTCCGCTGATGCGGTCGTGGTTCCACGCCCGGGGCCTGCACATCTGTACGACTGGAAAGGTGGTCACCGTTCTTGCGCCGGTTCTTGACGATGCCAGTCCAAGGGCGGCCGCGTCCTACGGTGGGCCACAGATCCTTGAATGCTTCGGGAGGCATGTCCGGATGCCGCACCATGTCGTGCGGCTGGCCCAGCAACTCCTCATAGTCATACCCGCTGGCGACCACAAAGCCGTAGTTGCAGCGGGTGATGTGCCCTTTCAGGTCAGTCGTCGATACGAGCAAGGCATCATCGGGCAGTTCGTATTCATTCTGGGTAACAGGTGATTGATTGTTCATGGGATTTCAAACGGCCCGCTATTACCTGTGTCCGATTTCAAGTGATCAAAACGGAAAATGCGGCCAAATTGATCGAGTGTGATGGCACCGCAAAGTGCGCAACGGCTGCTTGATCAATGTCAGAGAAGAGGTGTTGTCCAGGTCCCGCCTAGTGAGCGAGCCGCAACTGGAGGGTCAATCTGCAGAGCCCTGCGCGAGCTCTTGCAGCCGAGCCGCTACTGCACCCATACTGGACGCTCGGAACAACCACATAGGAGATGGGGAACGATGACGTCTGTTGTTGTTACATGCGACGAAGGGGTGGGCCATGTGCAGATGGCACGCGCTGATGCCCTGAATGCGCTGAGCGTGCCGTTTTGTCGTGAGATCGATGAGGCACTGTTAGCACTGGATGCGCGCGAGGATGTGCGCGCTATTCTTATTTCCTCCGCACTCAAGCATTTCTGCGCTGGGGCCGACATCCGGGAGATGTCGGCCATGACGCATGAAGAGGCCAAGGCATCCAGCTTCATGGGATGTGTCTCTGCTCCCCCTCGCATCACGAAACCCTTGGTAGTTGCCGTAAAGGGTCTGGCCGCAGGTGGCGGGTGCGAACTCGTTGAAATGTGCGACATCGTCGTGGCGGGCGCTTCGGCTCGCTTTTGCCATCCGGAAATCACCCTGGCTGCCATGCCTGGTGCAGGTGGCACGCAACGATTGACGCGTGCTGTTGGCAAGCACATTGCCATGGACGTGCTGCTGACGGGACGTGCTTTGAATGCCGAAGAGGCGCTGGCGGTGGGGCTGGTCTCACGCGTCGTCGAAGACGAACATCTCGAACCCACCGCGCTCTCCATCGCGCGGCTGATTGCGTCCTATTCCAGCCCTGTGACGGGCCGCATCAAGACTGCGGTCAATCTGGCGCAGGTGCAGCTGGAGCAAGGGTTGGCAATGGAGCGCGAGCTGTTCCATACCTGCTTCTCCGAGCATGATTTCAAGGAGGGACTGGCTGCATTCCTCGAAAAAAGAAAGCCCAACTTCCTGCATCGTTAGACGGCAAACGGGCTGCACGTGAAGGCGTCAATCTCCATGGACTGCGGCAGGGCGCACTAGGGCAAAGAGCACCATGGCTACAAGCGACAGTGCCAGGGCCAGACCAAAGGCCCAACCCGGCGCGATGGTCCACAAGGCGCCGGCCACCAGGGAAGCGGGGATGTACATGAGCCCGGTCACAAAGTTGTAGACCCCCACCGCGGTTGCGCGGCGCTCGGGTTCGATGTCGGCAATGAGGGCTTTGCTCTGCGATTCATCGATCGCGTAGAACAGGCCGTAGAGGGCGAACACCGCCACGATTTCCCAGCGGCTGTTCGCCACCATCAACCACAGGTTGACTGCCGCGTACACGCCATACCCGAGCACGACGATGCGCCCGCGCCCGACCTTGTCACCCAGCCGACCTACCAGGGGGGCGCTAGCCACGCAGGTGACGTTGAAGAGTGCGTACAGCAGTACGACGTCGGCGACACCAAACCCCATTGCGTGCGCCTTGAGCAGCAGGAAGCCCAGGCTGAAATACGCCAGAGCAAACACCGCGGCCGGAAACAGATAGCGCTTGAAGCCGGGGCTGAGCTGGCGCCAGTTCTCACGCATGCTTTCGCGCTGATGCGCAACACCCGGATGGTCATTCACCCTAGTCAGCACCAGCACACTGAGCACTGCCGGAACAAACGCAACGATAAACAGGACACCATAGGTGCTGGCCGATTCCCCCAGCCAGGACAGCAGCGCATAGGCCACCAGCGGCCCGAGCACCGCGCCTGATTTGTCCAGTGCCTTGTGAACACCAAAGGCGTAGCCACGCGACTCCTTGGCTGCGATGGTGGATAGCCACGCATCACGCGGTGGTCCGCGAAAGCCCTTGCCCAATCTCTCAACGACGCGAAAGACGGCAAGGCCGCTCACCGACGTCGATACCAGCAGGATCAACTTGGCCAGTGTGGAAAAACCATAGCCTGCCGTGGTTAGCCACTTGCGCCTGCCACTGCGGTCAGAAAGCCAGCCCGCCAGGTAATTGAGCGACGAGGCGGAAAAGTCCGCCAACCCTTCGATCAGCCCCAGCAATGCGCTGGAGGCGCCTGCGATGGTGGTGAAGAAGACGGCAAAAACTGAGAAGATCATCTCCGAACTCAGGTCGGTGAGAAAGCTCACCAGACCCAGCTTGAGCACATCCGGATGGAGACGCTGCCCCTTGGGCGGCGGGACCGATGGCACGTTCGCGCTATCGGAGGTGGACTGGCGCATGGTGGGATTGCCTTGTGGAAGTGACAGATCCAAATAATAGAGTCTTTCCCACCGGGCTCGGACGGCTGCTGCAAGCGACGCTAAGCTATGTGCAATAGGCCCAAAGGAGAGCACACCATGTCCCTGCCCCAAGCTGTACCCGACAACACCGCCGTGCGCACCGCACTGTGGCGCGCATTGCATCTTGAAGCCGATGCCGCGCCGCATGTGCTGGAGGACCGTGTCGGACTGGAGCTGGTGGCACCGGAGGATGGTTGGCAAGACCGCCCGGATATGAGTCCGTTCACGCGGCCTTTTCGTGCGTCCATTGTGGCGCGCGCCCGCTTTGTCGAAGACCATGTCGAGGCGCAACTTGCAGGCGGTGTTTCGCAATACGTCATTCTGGGCGCAGGGCTGGATACCTTTGTGCAGCGCAAGCCGCAACTCGCATCGCGCCTGCAGGTGTACGAGATCGACCGGCCGGCGTCACAGCACTGGAAGCGTCAGCGCCTCATGGACCTGGGGTATGGCATAGCGCCCCATCTGCATCTGGTCCCTGTGGATTTTGAAGCGGGGGAGGCATGGTGGTCGCGCCTGGGTGCATCCGGCTTCGATGTTGATCAGCCTGCCGTGGTGGCATCCACCGGTGTTAGCATGTATCTGTCCCGCGAGGCGAACCTGGCGACGCTGCGGCGGGTCGCCGCGCTGGCAAAAGGGTCGACCCTGGTGATGTCGTTCATGCTGCCGATTGAGCTCAACGACCCGGAGGTTCGCGTGGGCGTGGAGCGCGCAGCGGCCGGTGCGAAGGCCAGTGGCACGCCCTGGCTGAGCTTCTTTACGCCCGCTGAAATGCTGGCACTGGCGCGTGAAGCCGGGTTTGCGAGGGTCGAGCATGTGTCAGCCGTGGCGCTGGCTGAGCGCTATTTCTCCGGCCGCACCGACGGCCTGCGCCCGCCACGCGATTCCGAAGAATTGCTGGTGGCGACCGCCAAAGCATAGTTGGGTCGTGCCACTGAATCAGTGCTCTGAGGGCAGAACCAGAAAGAGCGATTCGAATACATCGGCAGGAACCGGTTTGCTGAACAGATAACCCTGTATCTCGTCGCAGTTCAGCAGACGCAGCAGGCGAGCCTGCTCCTCGGTTTCAACACCTTCGGCCACGACCTTGAGCTTGAGCGCATGGGCCAGATTGATGATGGTGGAAACCAGTGCCAGCCCTTCGGGGGTCAATGTCATGTCCGACACGAAGGAGCGATCAATCTTCAAACTATCCACCGGCAATTTGGACAGGTAGCTCAGAGAGGAAAAACCGGTTCCGAAGTCGTCAATCGCGATGGTGAGGCCCAGCGCACGAATGGCCTGCAGGCTGATGATGCTGTGCTTGACATCCTCCATGATCAAGCTCTCGGTGATCTCCAGTTCCAACCCGGTCTCTGCCTGTGTATGGCCTTCGATGAGCACGCGTACCTCGTCGAAGAACGTGCGATTGCGCAGCTGCAGCGCCGACACATTGACGGCGATGCGCACCGGCTTCATGCCCGCCGCATGCCAGCGCCTGTGGTCCGCACAGGCCTGTGCCATGGCCCAGCGCCCGACTTCGTGGATCAGGCCGATTTCCTCCAGCACGGGAATGAAGTGGCCGGGCGCGACCAGGCCTGCCTGCGGCTTGTTCCAGCGGATCAGTGCTTCCGCTCCGGTAACCTCGCCGTTCAGCAGATTGACCTTGGGCTGGTAGTGCAGCACAAATTCGCCGCGTTGCAAGGCCAGGCGAAGTTCGTTTTCCAGCGTCAACTTTCCTGCGACCAGCTCGTTCATGCTCTGCGTGTAGAGCAGATAGCGTTCGCCGCTGGACTTGGCCTTCTTGAGCGCCACTTCGGCGTTGCGAAACAGGGTGTCTTCATCCGCTCCGTCCGCTGGATAGATGGCAATGCCCACCTTGGCGGCAATGCGGAAAATGGCATCACTCAGGCGGAAAGGATGTTCCTGGAGCGCCTTCATCATCTGGGAAGTCATCAGCTCGACTTCCGGGCAGGTGTGAACAACCGGAATGAGCACCGCGAAGTGATCGGCCCCTAGGCGCGCCAGCAGGTTGGCATCGCCTGTGGAGCGGATCAGCCATTGCGCCATCTTGCGCAAAAGCTCGTCGCCCGCAATGTGGCCCAGACTATCGTTGATGTTCTTGAAGCGTTCCAGGTCAATGAGGGCGATCGCCACCTTATGACCCATCCCCTGGCCGCTGCGCGCAGCCTGGGCCACCCGCTCCAGAAATAGCCTTTGGTTGGCGAGCCCCGTGAGTGCATCGTAGTAGGCGAAGTAATTCAGATGCTCCTGCTTTTCGATATGGTCAATGGCAAACGACACATTGCCGGTGAGTTCGGCCAGCAGCTTCAATTCTTCGCCATGAAAGAACTCGATCTCACCCGCATACAGCGCCAGTACGCCAACCGCCTTGTCTCCCACCAGCAAAGGGAAGACAGCCATCGAGTGGATACCGGAAGCGATGTACTTTTCACTGAACAGTACCTGCGGATCTCCCTGTGAGCGGTTGGAGACGATGGCCCGCCGCTCCATCAGTGCACGGGCACTCATGGTCTTTGCCGCATCCGCATCCGACGACAGGATGCTGGTGATGGCGGACAGCAGGTCATCGTCCTTGCCCTGTGAGGCAACCGGCACCAGCTTCTGGCTGCCCTGGTCGACCAGGGCAATCAGCGCCATGCGAAATCCCCCGTCCACCGCAATGCGACAGGCTTCCTTGAACAGTTCTTCGCGGTTGTCGGTTCGCACAATCAGCGTGTTGATGCCGCTCATCATGGCGTAGACGCGATTCAGGTAGGAGATGCGCTCCTGGTATTTCCGGTTCTGGGTCACGTCGCGGATGGCGGCAATCAGCAGCAAGCCCTCGTCGGATTGCATGGGGCTCAGCGTGATTTCAACCGGAAACAGGCTGCCATCCTTGCGTATGCCAGACAGCGCCGGGCCGGCGGACTGGATTTGCTCGCGCAGCAATTCCAGGCAGTGGCCGCTGCCGTCCGTGACCGCATCACATTCCATTTTCGGAACCAGGGCGTGAACCTTTTTGGCCAGCAGCTCCGCACGACTCCAGCCAAACAATTGCACGGCCTGTGCATTGACCAGAACGATCTGCGCGCTGGCATCGACGATCAGCATGGCGTCCGGCGCCGATTCAAGCAGGTCCTCGAACTTCTGTGTGGCCCTCTTGCGTTCGGTGATGTCGCGGAAATACCAGACTCTTCCGTAATGGGTGAGGTCCGCTCCGATGACTGGCGCGGAGTAGCGGTCAATGATTCTTCCGTCCAGCAGGCGCAGTTCTTCGCGGCTTCTGCCCTCGCGATGCAGATTCAGGTAACGGATGCGCTCAATGAATGCCCTGGGGTTTTCAACCTGTGTCGCCACGGCACGCAATACCGGGGCATCCAATCTGGCACCAATGAGTTCGGGCGCCAGATTCCAGAGGTCGACAAATTGCTGGTTGTAGGAAATGATCTTGCCTTCATCGCTCACGATCAGGATTCCGTCCAGCGAAGTTTCCTGCTGCGTCTTGAGTATGGTGTTCTTGAACTTCACCTCTTCTTCCACACTGCGTCGGCGCTCCTCGCTGGCAAACCGATCCAGTGCAAAGCTGATGTCTTCAGCCATTTCGATCAGCAGGTTGCGCGTGGCAATGCCAAAGGCCTGTGGCTCAACGGCGTACAGCGTGAAGACGCCAACCAGCTGGCCCTCTTTGGTGAGGGGGATGGAAGCCGATGACGCCAGTCCCGCCAGGCGGGCAGGGCCGTGCCACAGTGCGGTGGATGCGTCATTGAGAAAGTCCTGGCACCAGACTGGCTGCCGTTCGCTGATGGCCCTGCCGGCCGGGCTTTGGCCACTTGGAATCTCGCTGTCGGTGGAGATGATCAGGTTCTTCAGATACGCGGTATCGTCGCCGAAGCTGGCCTGTGGCTGCAACAGCCGTGTTTCGCTGTTGATCAAGCCGACCCAGGCCATCTTCATGCCACCGAACTGCACTGCCACACGGCATATCGTCTGCAGCAGTTCGACATCGCTCTTGCAGTGCACGATGGCCTTGTTGCATTGACTCAGGGTGGCATAGAGTTGCGTGAGGTGGCGTATGCTGGCCTGATCGGCGTGGCGCTGACTGATGTTGCGCACATTGCACTGGATCACCCGTATGCCGTCGCAATCGTATGCATTGCTGACAAATTCCACCTGGATGATGACGCCACTCTTGGTCTTCAGCGGCAAATCGTCGTAGCGGACGTAGCCGTGCCGCTGCAAGGCTGTGAACATTTCCTTGCTTTGCGCCTTGTCAGCAAAAGGGCCCACGTCCCAAATCTTCTTGCCCAGAAACTCCGCGTGCGAATAGCCGAGCATGTCCACCAGATAGGGGTTGACATCTTCTATCTGCGCCGTCTCTGCGTTCAGAAGCAATATGCCATCCTGTGCCGCCTCAAACAAACGGCGATAGCGGCTCACGGAAGCCCGTAGCGCCTGTTGCGCAGACTCGTTTGCCGCCTTTGTGTTGCAAGTATCTAGATATTCCACTCGGGATTCTTCTTCGTGTCCTCTGGAGTTCCCAAGTTTGGTTCCTTGAACAGGCTCCATCTGTGCGACGGCTCACAAACAGAAAGATTCTTTCCACCCACCATGCGCTCACTTGATCAAACCCCTGCGATCTCCAACGCACACACCATGATGACCACCACGCTTGAGCGGAAGAATGTTGCCGTGCAAGACAAAGACCGCGAGTCCGCTGCCGGCAACCCATCCGTCCATGGAGACTATGGATTTGCGGTCAGTCTCATGCAGTTCCTGGTTGTGCCGGCCTTTGTGCTGGACGCGCACGGCAGGGTCATGATCTGGAACAAGGCATGCGAGCGGCTGACCGGCATGGACGCGCAGCGTTATCTTTACGCCGACGCCGGCCCCATCTTCGACACCGACGGAAGACTGCTGGCCGTGGTGCAGACTTTGCGTGACATGACGATTCACAAGAAGGCCCAGCTCGAGCTTGAAAGGCTTGCGGTTCACGGTGGCATGACGGGCATTCTGAATCGCCGTGGTTTTGACCATGCGCTGCAAGTGGCCTGGGGCAGCGCTGCCCGCAGCAACACGTAACGGTCAGCGTGGGTGCGGCCACTGCCATTCCGGACACGAACAACTCACCCCTCGGCCTTATCGGGCTGGCAGACAGATCACGCTATCAGGCCAAGCTGATGGGGCGCAACCAGGCGGCGTTGAACGTCCACTGAGGTCGCGTCTTCACGGTTGTGCGAGGGCGGCTGGCGGATTCGAAGGCAGTGGCGGGTTGCCGTTTGCAAATGCGTAGCCCGACCTGCTTTGCTTGGCACGGTACATGGCGGCATCGGCGCTATGGATCAGCGCTTCCACGCTACTGCCATCCTGTGGGTAGATGGCGATTCCGATGCTGGTGTTGACCTCAATCCGGGTATCACCCACCACGCAGGGAATCTGGACTGCCTGCAGTATTTTCTTTGCCACGATGGCTGCGTCCTTCTCTTCACCCATTTCCATGAGCAGGTACAGGAATTCGTCACCGCCGTGCCGGCTGATCGTGTCGTCAGTGCGGGTGGTTTCTGCCAGGCGTTTGGCAATGGTCAGAAGGATGGCATCTCCGACCGCGTGGCCATGCGAGTCATTGATGGACTTGAACTTGTCAATGTCCAGGAACATCACGGACAGGCTCCAGCCGTGCCGTTTGGCTTGCTCCATGCCATGTTCCAGTCGGTCATAGAAGAGCACACGATTGGGCAGGCCTGTGAGCGCATCGTGTAGCGAGGAGTGAAGGGACTGCTTGTGGTGCTCCCCGATGTCAGCCAGATCCTGCTCCAGCCTTTGTCGTTCGTGAACCCCTCTTTCCAGACTCAGGTTCACCTGTGCCAGCTTCTCGGACGCCTCCTGCACCTTGAGTTCAACGGCTTCGCTTTTCTCCAGCGCTTTTTCGACCCCGGGGAGCTGTTTGCCGTTGGAAAGGTTGTCATTGAGGACCGAGTTGACCGACGCGAGCTCGGCTGCGGACTCCTTGATCATGCCGCCAACGTGCTCGCTGTCTTTCAACACTTGGGTCAATGACTTGGCTGGCAGGGGCGCGCCAGGTCGCTTGAGTGTCTGTTTCTGGTTCATGGAATGGTGCCTTCACCGGGTGGTCTGGACGACATACGTGACTTTTTTCGATTCTTGTCGGAACGGGCAAAGCCTTCCGTGCGCTGGCTCACGTTGGGGCTGCTTTGGGGCAAGCGGAGCCGTGTGTGGGGATGCTGCCGGGCTAGGTTGTAGGGACTTCGCTGGCGTGCCGGACGGAGTCATCGTTTAAGATGGTGGCACCGCCGGGCTTGAAACTGCGCTTGTTCCGGTTGCGCAAGCGGCAGTTTCGGGAGACCCAATAGCGAGATACAACAAATGACCGTTCGTTCAGTGATTGCCGCCCTGGTTGCGTTCACCTCCCTGGGCCTCTCCAGCGCCAGCGCCGTCGTTTGCTCACGCACGTACACCCTGGCACTGCACGATCACGGGCTGCTGTACTCCGCCGATACCGATACCGGAATCGACAAGGATGTGGCCGACGAGCTGATCCGCCGCAGCGGATGCAAGGTCATCGTGAGCCTGATGCCACGCGCACGCATCTGGCAGCTCATAGAGTCCGGCGCCCTGGATTTCAGTCTTTCGGGCATTACCAACGACGAGCGGGACAAATTTGCCGATTTCGCCTGGTACTTCAGCAACAAGTACTACCTTCTGGCGCGCAACGATGCCGGAATCCGCAATCTCGCCAGTTTTGAGAAAAATGACAACCTGCAACTGGGCGTGATCCGGAGCTTCCGTTACAGCGAATCAGCCAACCGTTTTGTGGACAAGCTGCAGGAGGCCAACCGCGTCAGGCAGGCCGGTGGTTTGGCCCCGCTGTACCAGGCACTCATGCAGGGGCAAATCCAGGGCATGATCATTGAGCCATTCGATTTCCCGGCGCTGGAGGAAAAGAAGATCCGCGAGATGAGCAGCATCCTGGAGTTCAAGGACCCGGCCGTGCCGCATGGACTGATCATGTCCAGGAAGGCGTTCTCACCTGCCGAGCTGGAGCAGTGGCGCGCCATCATCAACGAGATGCGCAGGGATGGTACCGTCGGTCGCATATTCGAGAAATACTTCAAGCCGGAATTGGCTGCCACGCTGGTGAACTTCTAGGCACCGCCCTGGCATGAAGGTACAACAAGACAATCGCGCCATCGCACGCACGCTGTTGCGGCAATTGCCCTGGCTCGTGTTGGTCGTCATGCTCGCCGTCACCTGGTTTACTTGGGGCCATGAACGGCAAAGCACGCGCAAGGCGCTGCGCTTCCAGTTTGACTTTGCCCTGCGTGAGTCGGTGAGCCGCATCGAGCAGCGCGTCCAGGGGTATGAGCAGATGCTGCGCGGCGTGCAGTCCCTGTTTGCCACCACGTCATGGAACAACCGCACCGCCATGCACAACTACGTTGATGCGCTGCAGCTGGATGCCAACTTTTCCGGTGTCCAGACCATTGGCATGATCGACTGGAGCCCGCATAAGACCAAAGTTCAGCTCGACGATGACTGGTCCGATCCGGTGCGTCGCGAAGCCATGGAGCGGGCGCGGGACTCCGGCATCGCCGCCATTTCCGGCAACGTCCAGTTGAAAACGCAGGGCAACCTGGCCTCCCCCGGATTCATCATGTACCTGCCGGTCTACGCGTCAGGCATGCCGCACGAGAGTCTGCAACAGCGCCGTGACCATCTGGTGGGCTGGGTGTATGCGGCCTTCCAGATGAGCGACTTCATGGCCAGCCTGTATGGAAGCCAGTCGCCGGGGTTGATGGTTGCGATCTATGACGGCACGGATGTCCGGGACAGCGCCTTGCTGTACCAGTCCGACAACGGCAATGCCAATGGCGATGGACCATCAGCCGAGACCCTGCAGTCCATCGAATACATGGTGCTGGCGGGCCACAACTGGACGCTGTTGCTTCGTAGCAAGGATTCATTCGAGTCCAACTTCGGTCGCAGCATGGCCACCGGCATTGCCGTGGGCGGTGCCATTCTGGGCCTGGTGATGGCTCTTCTTGCCTGGCAGCTCATCCACGGCAGGGAGATGGCCCTGCGCTTTGCCTCCTCCATGACCGAGGAACTGCGCCACATGGCGCAGCACGATCCGTTGACCGGGCTTCCCAACCGGGCGCTGTTCAATGACCGTCTGCACCAGGAACTGGCACGTGCCAAGCGACAGAACGGCCGGTTCGCCATGGTCTTTCTGGATCTGGACCAGTTCAAACCGATCAATGACAACTACGGCCATGCCATCGGCGACCAGATCCTGAAAGAGGTGGCCAAGCGCCTGCAGAAGTGCGTGCGTGCGGCGGACACGGTGGGGCGCATCGGCGGTGACGAGTTTGTCGTCCTGCTGGCTCACCTCAGCGAGACAGATCACGTCCTGGAGTTGGCCGACAAATTCAGACTCGCCCTGAAGGCCCCCTTCATGGTCAACGGCCAGCCGCTGGCACTTTCCTGCTCCGTCGGCGTTGCGGTCTACCCTGACAATGGCACCGATGCCATTGCGCTGGTCAAGAACGCCGACGAGGCCATGTACCGCGCCAAAGACGCGGGGCGGGACTGCGTGAAGCAGACCTGAGCATTCTGACAAAGGATTCGTTTGGAACATCGACTGGCCGTCGACAAGACGGCAACACTCACCATGGTCATGCTGTGCCTCATCTGGAGCGCACAGCAAATCGCACTCAAGGCCGTTGCCCACGACATCAGCCCCGTCATGCAGATTGCACTGCGCTCCGCAGGAGCATCCGTGTGGGTGGCGTTGCTGATGCGCTGGCGCAAGGAAGCCGATGACTGGAGCGTATGGCGCCCCGGTACGCTGGTTGCGGCCCTGTTTGCTGCCGAGTTCCTGTTTGCGGGCGAGGCCTTGCGCTACACCAGTGCATCGCACGTCGTCGTCTTTCTATACACCGCGCCGATTTTTGCGGCGCTGGGTCTGCATGCCAAATTGCCCTCCGAGCGGCTGGACCGCATGCAGTGGCTTGGCATCACGCTGGCATTTGCTGGTGTGGCCGCTTCATTCCTGAGCAAGAACACCGAAGCCAGCCGCGCCCTTGCCGGAACCAGCCTGTTCGGCGACTTTCTTGCGCTCCTGGGTGGCATGGCCTGGGCTGCCACCACCGTGCTCATACGCACCACACGCCTGTCATCGACATCACCCACGCAGACGCTGCTCTTTCAGCTGCTGGGCGCCGCCGTGATCCTGCTGGGCGCTGCGGTGCTGGGCGGCCATGCCAGCGTGCACTGGAGCATGGCCGTAGTAGCCAGCCTGCTATTCCAGACGGTGGTGGTGTCCTTCATCAGCTTCCTGACTTGGTTCTGGCTGCTGCGCACCTACTTGGCTTCACGCCTGGGCGTGTTCACCTTCATGACGCCGGTGTTCGGTGTGGTGCTGGGCGTGCTGGTGTTGAACGAACCCCTGGATGTGGGCTTTGTGGTGGGAGCGCTGATGGTCATGGCTGGTATCTTTGTGGTGAGTGCCCATAACTTGCTGAGTAATAGAAGAACCGCTCGTGGCTGAATGGGGCTCATGCGGCCCTGCTGGCAGATGTCAGCAATAAATAATTGAACGTCAGCTTTGGAGATGCTTGTAATTCAATAGTGCCGCGAAAGCGGATCCTGGGCCAGGTTTCGTGACCGTTCGCTGTCGCCACGGGACTGTCGGTAGCCGATACATCGAAATTGCCATCTGAACTGCCGGCAGACAACGGTTTGGGACATCAATCACTCCGTCGATATTGATTGACGAAAAGCCCTCCGGCCGGGGCTTACGGCTGCTAACCTAGCCGTCATCAATGTCATGCGACCCTACCGTGGAAACTTCCAAAGTTACAGAGTCCCTTCGTAGCCGCTTGATTAAGGCGGCACTTGATTGCTTCCTCGCCGATGACTATCACAGCGTCACGACCCGGCGCATCGCCGAGTGCGCCGGGGCCAACGTGTCGATGATTCGATACTACTTCGGCAGCAAAGAAGGGCTTTACGAGGAGATGATTCGCGAATCCTTAAGTCCACTGCTGGATGTCCTCGATGGGCCGCTCTTGGCCTCCACCGCCGGTTTCGCAGAATTTCTAAGCCTGTACTACAGAACGATGTCGGCGCGCCCAGAGTTTCCCAAGCTAATCTTGAAGGTCTTGGCGCTTCACCATGGCCCTGGGCGACGTTTTATTCATCAACTTCTGGAACGCGGACGCACCCGAAGCGCGCTCAAGGTCGCAGACTTGAAGTCTCAAGGGAAGATGGCGACAAACATCGACCCCGACATCCTGCGCCTAGCCTTCGTCAGTCTTGCGATGACTCCAATGCTACTCAAGGACATTTTCGAAGAACAAATGGAGCGCCCAATGGATGACGTTTTCCTAGAAAGTCTCGCCAGCTTCAATGGGCGCCTATTTTCTGCAGGTCTGGCGCCGGTATTGCCAACTTGCTTAGGAGAAGCGGAATGACACTCCAAAAGAACGCGAGTGCAGTGAGCCGATTTGCAAAGGCGATGCGGTTTGGTGCTTGGCTACAGTCAATTCCCAATAAGGTCACGCCAGCACCTTTTCGACTCGTCCAAATTGGCTCGGCCTACTGGCAATCACGAGCAATTTTCGTAGCGGCTCGACTAGATCTGGCCACCGTTCTTGGGACGGACGTCCTGCATGCATCGGAGCTTGCAGGACGGGTTGGCGTCAACAGCGATGCGCTCGGGCGTCTGATGCGACTGCTTGCGGCTATCGGGGTCTTCGAAGAATTGGCTCCCATGGTCTTTCGCAATAACAAGTTGTCCAACTGTCTGCGTAGTGACGACCCTCAAAGTGTGCGGGCAATGATTCTGATGCACAACTCGGAGCCATTTAGTCGCCCCTGGTTCGAGCAGTTGGAAGCTGGGATTCGTGGCGGTAAACCGCCGTTCCAACTTAGCCACGGTGAGGAGTTATTTGATTACCTTGACCATCATGCAGACTTCGACCGCATTTTTTCTGAAGCCATGGACAGTGTTGAGGCTTTGACTGGCGACGGATTTTGCACTGATTTTGATTGGAGTCAATTTGAGCGCATTATTGATATAGGCGGCTCGCGGGGAACCAAGGCGCTCTCCATTTTGAAACGCCATCCCAAGCTATCAGCGTTGATTGTGGACCGACCCCAGGTCATCGAGGAAGCCAAGAGGTACTGGGCAACTCAACACATAGAGGGAGTCGAACGCCTCCACTTCCAGGCTGGTGACCTGTTCAATACGATTCCAGTCGCGACCGGTCCTAAAGACATCTATCTGCTCTCGGCTGTCCTGCATGGCTTTGACGACAGTACCTGCGTACGTGGGCTGCAAAGCCTTCAGGCAGCCATAGAAAGCAGCGGTGCGTGTGTGGCGATACTTGAGATGGTCTTACCGGAAACAGGCGCCGACATCGCCAGCGCTTCCTTTGACATGCAAATGTTCGTTGGGTGTCGAGGACGGGAGAGGACCTTGTCCGAATGGAAATCGGTGATTCAAGCTAGTGGATTGGTGCTCCAAGAAGTCGTGCGGCTTCGGTCGCTCGGAAGTATTTTGGTTCTTCGGTCAAGGTAATGGCAACGACAGCTCTGGATGAATCTCGATGTCGGGTTCCAGCCCATCAGAGACATTCAAGGACACGGTTTAGTTCACCGTCTCACCCGGTCTTGCGGGCCATGCGCAAGCCGCTGGCATGAGCCCGACCTCTTAACGCAGCTGCCGGGATCGGGAGCGATGCGGATCACATCTACCCGATCCGCAGCAGCATGCGCACGTCAAGCCTTCACGATATGGTCACTGATGTAGTGCGCCAATGCGTACACCGTCTCCGAAGGGTTGTAGCCAATCGATGTGGGTAGCAGGCTGGCGTCGGCGATGTACAGGCTCTTGATGTCGTGGGTTTCGCCGTAGGGGTTGACCACGCTTTTTTTCGGGTCTGCTCCCATGCGGCAGGTGCCCTGGGGATGGAACGACGTGTAGCGGTAGCGGGCCCGTTCGTTCTTCAGTGAGGCAACAGCCGCATCCACGTCTTCCATGCGGTTGATTTCCAGGTGCTGCGATGATGGGATGTAGACCTTGTTTGCACCACTGGCGAACAACACCTTGCAGGTGGTGGCCAGGCCCTTCTTCATGGACTCGAAATCCTCGTCGTCCACGTCATAGTTGATTTTCTTGACACCGTTCTCCCAGACCACTTCACCGTTGTTCTTGTCGTGGATCAGGCTGATCAGGCGGATGGTGTTCTTGTACTTGCTCATGTAGGCCACATAAGGCTTGCCCGTGCCCGGCTCCACCTGGAAGCTGGCCTCTACGGGGTCCTGCACCGCGTTGAGGAGCAGGTAGCCGCCTTCCTCGGGCAGGGTATTGCGGTCCATGTACAGCGAGTGGGTCGCGCCATGGAAGTCGTTGACTTCCTTGTCAAACACGGCAGTCACCGACAGGGTGGGGTGACAGGCGAAGTTCTTGCCCACTTGTCCGCTGCTGTTGGCCAAGCCACTGCGTTGCAGCAGGATGGGCGTTTGCACCGGGCCCGCTGCCAGCACGACGATGGGCGCATCCACCTGGAGCTGGGCTTTCACCTTTCCGGTCGCCGGGTCCATCACCTCTGCGCGAATGCCGGTGGCGCGCCCCGATTCGGCAAGCACTTCCACAGCCCGGGTGTCGGAGTAGATGGTTGCCCCATAGGCGACGGCCCAGGGCAGATAGGTCACCAGCATGGATTGCTTGCGGTCGGACGCACACCCTGCAAAGCAAAAGCCGCTTTGCACGCACTCCTTCACGTTGCGGCGTGCGCGGCCCAGGGGCAGCTTCATCTTTTTCAGGCCCTTGCCAATGAGCTCCGCGCCTGCGCTGGTCTCGTTGGGGCCCACGGCCTTGATGCCCAGATGCTGCTCGACCTTTTCAAAATAGGGGCGCATGGTTTCGGGTTTGAGGTTGGTCAGCCCATGCTCCTTGCCCCAGCGGTGCAGGTAGTAGTCGGGTGTGCGAAAGCACAGCGCGGCATTGACCACGGTGGAACCACCCACGCAGGCGCCCTGCAATATGGAGATGTCTCCGGTGGTGTTGGACTGGCCGCCCGCGTCGGCATACATGGTGCCCATGCTGATGGCCAACATTTCGGTAAATTTCTCGGATGGCACGTAAGGGCCGGCTTCGAGCACGATCACCTTCTTGCCGCTCTTGGCCAGCTCATAGGCCGTGATGGCACCACCGGCACCGGAGCCGACGACAACGGCGTCCGCCTGCAGTTTCAAGGTGCTGCCGGCCTGGATGTCGCTAGCCTGCGTCACCTGCAGGCCATGTTTGGGTTGCTTGACGGGAATGATTTTTTTGGACACTGGGGGTCTCCTGGTATGTCTTGTTAGCTGCGGGGAAGAGCGGCGTTGCCCAGCGAGGGGATGTTGCGCTTGCGCGTGTTGGGGCCGTCGTAGCCCAGCGGTGCCCAGGTAGGCGGGTTCGCAAAATAGGCCAGCGCAATGAGCTTCTTGAGCCCGACGCTCAGCGCGCGTTGCGGTACCTCGGATCCATTGGCCCAGGCATCGCAAAAGCGCACGGCCTCTTCATCGTTCAAGTCCACGAAGGGGCGGTTGAACTGGGCGCGCGGTCCGTCGTTCCAGTACCCGATGCCGCCCTTGAGGCCGGCCAGGATGTGCGGCGGCATGGTGGCTAGCAGCGCGCCGTCGAGTGTGGGCAGCACCGCAACCTGCGACAGCGGCAGCAGGTCGCTACCCGACAGTGGCAGCGTTACCTCCATCAGGCGTTGCAGCACGGCAGCTTCCGATGCGCCTACGAACTTCATGGCCGGTGGTGCTGCGGCAGCGCGGCCCATCACCGTGAGGGCGCCCGCTGCAGCGGCTGCTTGCAGAAAGCTTCTGCGCGAGAGGCGGCCAATGGCGGCCATTGCCGGCATGGCAGCCTCTGCCCGCGGGTCTTTGGTGAACATGTACATGCAAGTCTCCTTGGTGTGGTTCTGTAAGAGCGCTCAAAACACCTGCAGCAAGCGCAGGTTCAAACGGGAACTTTCCTGGAATCCGTTGTCGACATTCAGGTCGCGGCCCCAGGTGGCCAGCACCTGGGTTTTGGGGCCCACGAATACCGCGGTACCCAACTGCATCTTGGTGACGTTGGAGGCGTTGCCCTGGTCCACGCCGCCGAGTTGGGTGGCTCCGGTGTGGGCATAAGACAGGCCTGCACGCAGGTCCCAGGTGGCACTGGGTGAATAGCGCAGAAAGGCCTGGACCTGCGATGAGGCGTCTTGCTTGAGGTTCTTGCCCCCACCTGCGTCGTTGTTCTCGCCGTAGGCCGTAACGTCTGCGGCGACGTCTACGGTCCACTTGTCGCCAAAGCCATGGATGTAGGCCGCCTGCAAGGCGTACTTCCAGCGGTTCTCACCCAGGTTCAACGCCTTGTTTGCGTCGTAGGTGCCGGTGGGTGCATACAGGAACGGGGTGATGCCGAAGTAGCGGCGGCTTGCCGGGTCGTTAAGCGTCCAGACCGTTGCCGCAAAGATCAGGTCACCCGTCCCGTTGGCTTGCCCCAATGCTGGCGCCAGGCCGCCTGTGGCCTTGAGGTTGCCAAAGGGCAGCAGCACCTGCGGGTCCACAACGTAGTCTCCAATCTTGGTGAAGTGGATGAGGCGCAGGATGCCGATGTCAGAGTCCAGGCCATTGGTGCCGGGAACCTGCTGGCCCTTGGCGTACAGCGTGTTGCGCTCGGCGTGTTGGGCGTAGACCAGTCCGACGTTGGTGCCTTCCGGCAGTGCGGTGTAGTCGCCAGCGTCGATGTCGATGGCGTGGCTGGAGAGGGTGGTGCCGAGCAAGGCCATGCTGGCCGCGGCGGTGCGAAGGGTTTTGTACATGGTGTGTGGGGAGTGGGGAAGTTGATGCCGATATGTCAGAACGGGTACTGGATGCCTTGCTCCAGCACGCTGACCCACTGCGTCTGGGTGAACTCTTCCAGATTGGATGGGCCGCCAAAACGTCCCCCGTTGCCGGATGCGCCCATGCCGCCGAACGGCACGTGGAACTCGTTGTTCACGGTCTGGTCGTTGATGTGAACCATGCCGGTGTGCAACTGGTGGGCAAAGGCCAGCCCGCGTTGCGTGTTGCGAGTGTGGATGGCGGCAGCCAGCCCGTAGGGCGAAGCATTCACCAGGTCGATCGCCTCTGCGTCACTTTCAAAGACGGTGATGGGTGCGACGGGGCCGAAGATCTCTTCCTGGAAGACCTTCATGTCAGGGGTCACCGCATCCAGCACGGTGGGGCGGTAGAAGCGTCCTTCATGGGAGGCACCTGTCAGTGCCTTGGCGCCTGAGCGCAGGGCGTCCTGCACCAGACCATCGATGCGCTGCACCTGCTTGTCATTGATGATGGGGCCCAGGTGCACGGGGCCGGCGTGCGGGTTGCCCACGTAGAGCTTCTCGGCACGTTCCTTCAGCAGCGCGGCATAACGCTCTGCAACACTTTTGTGGACCAGGTGACGGCCGGCCTGCATGCAGATTTGCCCCTGGTGCAGAAAGGCGCCCCAGGCACCGCTGGAGCTGGCTGCTTCCAGGTCTGCATCGTCCAGCACGACGATGGCGTTGTTTCCGCCCAGCTCCAGCGCCACCTTCTTCAGCATGCTGCCGCAGATCGCGCCAATGCTGCGGCCCACGGCGGTGGAGCCGGTGAAGGAAATCATGTCGACCGCAGGATGGCGGACCAGTGCGTCCCCCGTGGATGCGCCGCCGGGCAGCACGTGCAGCACGCCTTCGGGCAGCCCTGCATCGGCAAATATCTGTGCAATCAACTGGCCGCCCGTGACCGCGGTTTGCGGGTCCGGCTTGAGCAAAACGGCGTTGCCCAAGGCGAGGGCGGGTGCAACCGAACGCATGGCCAGCAGCAAGGGGAAATTCCAGGGCGCAATCACGCCCACGGTACCCACGGGCACGCGCCGCCACATGTTGGTTCGGCCAGGCATGGCAGAGGGAAACAGTAGCCCGTTGGATTGCATGGGCAGTGCCGCTGCCATGTGCACCTGTTCGATGGTTGCATGCAGTTCCCAGTCCGCCTTGGGACCGATGGAGCCGCCCTCGCGCATATTCCAGGCGTTGATTTCCGAGGCGCGTTCCTTGAACAGGCGCGCGGCCTCCCGCATCACAGCGGCGCGCTGATCAAAGGGGGTGGCGGCCCACTTGGAACGCGCGGCCTGCGCGCTGCGGGCAGCCTGGTCCACGTCTTCGGCATTGGCTTGCCCGACGCTGCCCAGGACGTCGCCCGTGGCGGGTTCCACGATGTCGTGAACCCCGCCTGCGGCAGAGGTCCAGCCGTTGCTGTAAATCTTCCCTTTCCAGGGCGCTTGGGAAGCAATGTGCTCCAGAACGATGCTCATCTTGTGTCTCCGTTGAATGGGTTGTTGCATGTGCCAACCGACCCACTCCCGCAACCTGCATGCCAGTCATGCATTTCAGTGCATTTGCGGCCTTTGATGCCGGGTTTTTACCTATGAAATGATCCAAGTCATGCATTAAAGTGCATCAAACCAAGGCAACTTCTCACGCAGATCATCTCTGTCTGAGACAGAAGGTCTCAATCTGAGACAGCCTGAGAGCCATCAAGAAACGAGTTGTGCCATGACCATTTCCCGCGCGAACGCGTCATCTCCTGCGGGTCAGCGCTATGTTCCGCAGCGCATCTGGCAAGCCAGAGAGCGGTACTTTGTCGATGGCCTGCTCCCTGTGGATTTGGTGGAGCACCCCCTGCTCCAGTCCTGGGAGCGATGCCGCCAGTCGGGTCTGGGGGCCAACGAACATGTGGCGTTTGCTCCGGTGGAACGAAGCACTCTCTCGCACATGATGGACTCTGAGCGCCATTGGCTGGACCTGGCGCAGTCCGAGCTGCAGCAGCTGGCAGCCGGTGTGGCCGAAGCGGGCTACGCCGCCATGCTGACCAATGCCTGCGGGACGGTGTTGTCCGTGGCGGGCAATATCAGCCAACGCAGCATTGCATTGCGCAACGCGTTCCGGCCTGGCGTTGACCTGTCGGAGATGGCCATTGGCACCAACGCCATGTCGGTAGCCATCGCCGAGCGACGCGCAGTGAAGGTGCTCGGGCCCGAGCACTATTTTTCGGACAACCAACTGTTCCACTGCTGCGCGACGCCCATCTTTGATCCCCAAGGGCACCTGTTGGGGACGGTGGACGTCACCCGCGACACCCCAGGCCTGGTCGCTGGGGCCATGGCACTCACACAGGCGTGCGCGCACCGCATAGAGCGCAAGCTGTTTGACGCCATGGGTGCGTTCGTCAAGATTGAATGGGTGGGGGCAGACGGAGCCTGCCTGTCGTTCGACAGCGATGGTCAGCTGATTGCTGCCAGCAGTTCTGCGCGCCGCCTCATCGACCTGCCCACCGTGCGCGAGGGGTGCAGGTTCGAAGACATCTTCGAGGGCGACTTCTCGCGCTGGGTCCGCAGCCACCGTGAAAACCAACGCCAGGCGGGTCTATTGAATTTGAACGGAGGGGTGCGAATTCATGCAAACGCGGTGTTCGAAGGCGCCACGCCTAGAGTGCATGCAGTGAGCGGCGCTGCAATGGCCGAGCCGCCAAGACAGGTCAGCAGCAGGCCGCATGACCCCGGTTACCTGGCGAACTTCCAGGTGGCACTGCGGGCGTTCGAGGCCGGGCTGCCCACGCTGGTGACGGGTGAGACGGGCTCTGGCAAAGAGGTGGCGGCAAGAAACCTGCACCTTGGCAGCCGCCGCAGAAAGGCCCCTTTTGTGGCGATCAACTGTGGCGCCATGGCACCCGAACTGATTGCGTCCGAATTGTTTGGTCACGTCGAAGGCGCATTTACCGGTTCGGCACGCGGCGGCAGCCCCGGCAAGATTGAAGCAGCCCGGGGCGGCACCATGTTTCTGGACGAAATCGGCGACATGCCCTTGAGCCTGCAGGTAGCCCTGCTTCGCCTGCTAGACAGTGGAGAGATCTTGCCCGTGGGGGCTTCCCGGCCGGTTGCGGTGGACGTGCGCTTCATCTGCGCCACGCACCGGGATCTGCAATCGCTGGTGGATCAGGGGCTCTTTCGCCAGGACCTCCTCTATCGCATCCACGGCTTCAACCTGCGCGTGCCGCCGCTACGTGAGCGCGCAGACTTCGACGCGGTGTTGGACGGCCTTTGCGAGAAAGTGGGAATCAGATCCAGCCAACTGTCCTCTTCGTTGAGGCACGCGCTCCAGTGCTACCCATGGCCGGGCAATGTGCGCCAACTCCAGCATGCATTGACCTTGGCCGCGGCGCTGGCCGAACCCGGCGCGCCGCTGAGCCTGGGCGACTTCAACCTGCATGCACATGCTCCAGCAAAAGAAGCGGTCGCGCGCACGGCCTCCAGCACGCTGGACATGGGCCAGGCTATGCGCGATTCCATAGCCCAGGCGATGGAGCGCACGAATGGGAATGTGGCCGCAGCCGCCGCACTGCTTGGAATCAGCCGGGCCACGCTGTATCGGAAGTTGAAACAGCTACCGCGTTAGGCCCTGCGCCAACGCCTAGCCGAACTTGAACAGAATCCCGTGCCCGCCGCGCGGATACTCCCAGTCCACATTGGCGTGGTCGCTGCAGATGATGCGGCAGCTGCCGCACTCCAGGCAGCCGTCGGTAATCAACGTCACGCTGCCATTGCCTTCAGTCTTGTAGCAGGATGCAGGGCAGACGTAGGTGCAGCTCTTGCTCACGCAGATGTTGGTGCAGACGTCGGCGCTCTTGATCTTGATATGGGGCCGCCCGGCATCCACCCGGTAGCGGTTCTGGAAGAGCTTGTCTTCCACATTGACGGCTATGGCGTTCATCGTATGGCCTTCCAGAGTTTGTATGCATCACCCATCAGTCCGGTGAGTTTGCGGGTCTGACGGAAGTTGGCAAAGATCGCGCGCTCTTTCGTCTTCTTGTCCACACCGTCCACCGTGATCATGGTGCGTGCGGCTTGCGCCACCATGTCGGGGTAGCTGGTGAAGAACTGCGGGTTCTTGTGCAGCACCGCTGGCATGTCGCGGTATTTGTACAAGTCCTTCATCACAAAGCTGGCGTCCAGCTTTTTCTTGTAGTCACTCAGTGCCGCGGCCTTGAAGCCTTTGCCGGCAGCCTTGGCGGCAATCGCCGTCTCGGCGGCCAGGCGACCGGTGGTCATGGCCAGGTTGGAGCCTTCGCGGTGCACGGCGTTCACAAAGCCGCCCGAGTCACCCACGATCATCCAGCCATTGCCATAGATCTGCGGGATGGCATGGAAGCCACCTTCGGGAATCAGGTGGGCGCAGTATTCCTTCATCTCGCCGCCTTCAATCAGCGGTGCAATCGAGGGGTGGCGCTTCATCTGTTCCAGCAGGCCATAGGGCGTGGTCTTGTTGGGGTTGGCCTTGAAGTCAGCCAGCATGCAGCCCACGCCAATGGTGATGGACTCCTTGTTGGTGTACAGAAAGCCGGTGCCCATCATGCCGTCGGTGATGCGCCCCACCATCTCGATCACCACACCCGACTCTTCGCCAATGTTGAAGCGCTGGCGTATCACGTCTTCGGGCATGAACAAAATCTCTTTCACCGCCAGCGCCACGTTGCCGGCCTCTATCTCGCCATGGAAACCCGCCTTGCGTGCCAGGGTGGAATTCACACCATCGGCCAGGATCACCATATCCGCATAGACATCGCCATTCAGGCGGTCGCATTGCACGCCTACCACTTGCTCACCGTCCATGATGAGGTGGTCCACCGTGGTTTCGCAGATCAGCAGCGCGCCAGCCTCACGCACCTTGGAGCTGAACCACTTGTCAAACTGCGCACGCAGAATGGTGTAGCGGTTGTAGGGCGGTTTGTTGTATTCCTCGCTGCGGATATGCGTGCCCACAAACGAGCTTTCATCCAGCATCCACATGCGCTGTTCGATGATGTGGCGCTCCAGCGGCGCGTCCTCGCGGAAGTCGGGAATGATCTCCTCCAGCGCCTTGGCATACAGGATGGCGCCTTGCACATTCTTGCTGCCCGGGTATTCGCCGCGCTCGATTTGCAGCACCTTGAGGCCGGCCTTGGCCATGGTGTAGGCGCAGGCGTTGCCCGAAGGGCCGGCACCGACCACGATGGCATCAAATTGGGAAGGCTTCTTCATCGTGTTCTCCTTTAGGCGGCCTGGCGGGTACGCAGCGCCAAGTGCGCGGCAAACCCCTGTGTCAGCGCGGGCAGCACCTGCATGGCGTTGCCCACGATGCCGTAGTGCGCGAATTCGAAGATTGGCGCGTTGATGTCGGTGTTGATGGCCACGATCACGTCAGACGCTTCGCAACCCACACGGTGCTGCACCGCGCCGGAGATGCCCGCGGCAATGTAGAGCTTGGGCCGTACCGTCTTGCCGGTCTGGCCGACCTGACGGTCTGCTTCCACCCAACCGGCCTGCACGCAGGGGCGGGTGGCTCCCACTTCGGCACCCAGCACGCGCGCCAGCTCGAACACCAGCTTGAAGTTCTCCGGCGTCTTCAGGCCCTTGCCGCCGCTGACGATGATGTCGGCATAGGGCAGGTTGATCTTGTTGCTGTTGGCGTCCGCTATGAAGTCCAGCAGCTTGGTCACGATCTGTGTTTCCACCATGCCCAGTGCGTCGTAGGTGATCTCGCCGGTCCGGCTGGCATCGGCGCGCGGCATTTCCATCACGCGCGGGCGCACGGTCGCCATCTGCGGGCGGTAGGCCAGGGTCATGATGGTGCAGTACAGCGATCCACCAAAAGTGGGGCGCGTGGCCGCCAGCGCCTTGCTGACCGGGTCAATGCGCAGCTCGGTGCAGTCGGCGGTCAGGCCGGTGAGCAGCGTGGTCGCCACCGAGCCCGCCAGGTCACGACCTTGTGAAGTGGCGCCCAGCAGCAGGATCTCGGGCTTGTACTTGTTGACCAGATCGGTCATGCCTTTGGTGAACGGTTCGTTGCGGTAGCCCTTGAGCACTGGGTCCTTCATTAGATAGGCCTTGTCGGCGCCGAAGGTGAACGCTTCCGCAGCAAACTTTTCCAACCCTTCATCTTCCCCGCCCAGCAAAATGGCGCTGACCGGGCAACCCAGCTGGTCGGCCAGCTTGCGCGCCTCGCCCACCAGCTCCCACGACACGCTGTGCACATGGCCGCGGTCATGCTCGATGAAGACCCACACGCCCTTGTAGGCCTTGAGTTCTTCCGACAGTTCCAGATTGCGTCCGCGTCCGGCGGTGGGCCGTGCGGTGGGGGCGGCTGCAGGTGCTTGGCTCATGTCATTTCCTTCGTCAGCAGGTCGGCTTCGAGCGTCGGGTGGCGGGTGAAAATCTTCTGGATCAGGTTGAGCGAGACGTCGCGCAGCGTGGAGGTTTCCAGCTCCAGCATCTCGACCTTCTCGGTGCGCGGTGTCGGGCCGAAGACCTTGCTCACCACCGTGGGCGAGCCCTTGAGGCCGATCTTGCCGAAGTCTTCAATGCCAGCCTGCTCCTTGTTCCATTTGCGCACCGGGTAGGCGGCGGCGTGGATCATGGCGGGCAGGGCGGCAAAGCGCATCTCGTTGGTGTTCTCCAGCATGGTGATCAGGCAGGGCAGCGCGGTCTTGAGCACCTGCACGCCGCCCTCGGCGCGTCGCTCCACGGTGATGGTGCGGTTCTCCAGGTCGGTCTCGATGATGCGCGACACATAGGTCAGCAGCTGCAGGCCCATGCGCTTGGCAATGCCGGGGCCCACCTGGGCGGTGTCGCCATCAATCGTCTGCTTGCCGGTGAACACAATGTCCACCGCTTGTTCGGATGCAATCTGGCGCACACCGGCAGCCAGTGCATAGGAGGTGGCTAGCGTGTCGGCGCCGGCAAAGGCGCGGTCGGTCACCAGCACGGCATCGTCGGCGCCGAAGCTGATGCACTTGCGTAGCGCTTCCTCGGCTTGCGGTGGGCCCATGCACAGCACCGTGACCCTGCCGCCGAACTTGTCCTTCAGCCGCAGCGCCTCTTCCAGCGAGAACAGGTCATACGGGTTGACGATGGCCGGCACGCCCTGGCGCATGATGGTGTTGGTGACCGGGTGGACGCGGATCTGCGCCGAGTCCGGTACCTGCTTGATGCAGACGACGATGTGCATGGAGTTGCTCCTTTCAAGCGGCCATGCGCTGGGGCAGCGAGGCACGCAGGTTGTCCAGCGACACGTGCTGGCGGCCATTGGTGTCCTGGAACACCTTGAAGACCTTCTCCTGCGCCGGTGTGGATTTGACGAAGTCGGCATAGGCCTTCATCAGCTGGGTGCGGTAGGCGGTGTAGAGCTCCAGCTCGTCGCTCTGGGCCAGCAGGTTCTCCTGGCGGATGTACTGGAAGAAGCGCTTGAGGATGTGCAGGCGGCTCACGTTCACCACGCTCTGCTCAAACGGCACGCCAAAGTACTGCAGAAAATCCTCCGCGGAGGACAGCTCCTTGAGTTTCAAAAGGAAGGTTTCCATGGTGGTTTACTCCAGGTTGGCGGGTTGAAGAACGGGACGGTTGAAGACGGGCTCCACACAGCTGTCATCGCAGGTGGCGCAACTCGTGTCGGCGGCGGCCAGCTGGGTGCGCTCCAGCAGGGCCACGCGGTCCAGCAGGCAGGCGATGGCCTTGCCCACCGGGTCAGGGATCAGGTGGTGGTCCAGGTCGAAGCCGTGCGTGGTGCTGCGCTGTGGCGCCACCACACGCCCTGGGATGCCAACCACCGTGGCACCGGCAGGCACGGCCTCTATCACCACCGAATTGGCGGCAATGCGGGCGCGGTCGCCAATGCGTATGGGGCCCAGGATCTTGGCGCCCGCGCCGACCACCACGTTGTTGCCCACCGTGGGGTGACGTTTGCCGGCATGCCAAGCGGTGCCACCCAAAGTGACGCCGTGGTAGAGCGTGACATCGTTGCCAATCTCGGCGGTCTCGCCAATGACGACGCCGTTGCCGTGGTCGATGAAGAAGCGCTCACCGATGCGCGCACCGGGATGGATGTCGATCTGCGTCAGGCAGCGCGACACAAACGAAATCCAGCGCGGCAGGTAGCGCCAGCCGCGCATCCACAGTGCGTGGGCGATGCGGTGGTGGGCAATCGCATGCACGCCGGGGTAGATGGTCCAGGCTTCCAACCGGTTGCGTGCGGCCGGGTCACGGTCCAGCACACAGTGCACGTCACCGACCAGCAGCGACCACCAGGAGGCGCGGGCTTGGCTCATACAACCAGGCCACTGCCGTGGCATGCGGGGTTGTCCAGCGACGCAAACAGGAAGTCGCGCAACTGGTCTGGCGTGGGTTCCTGCTTGGCGCGCATGGCGTGTTCGCGGATGCGGGTCAGCAGGCGGCTCACCAGGGCGTCGTCGTCCAGCACCACGCCCAGCATGGCATAGGCCTGGCGTACGGCTTGCGAGCCGGAGTGCTTGCCCAGCACCGTGCTGCGCGTGCGGCCCAGTTCGCTGGGGTCGAAGCTCTCGTAAGTGGATGCGTTCTTCATCAGGCCATCGATATGGATGCCCGACTCGTGGGTGAACACGGCGGAGCCCACAATGCTTTTGTTGAACGCCACCGCGCGCCCCGAGGCCTTGGCCACCAGATGCGAAATCGGCACCAGGGCCTGGGTGTCTACGCCCGTCTCTGCGTGGTGCAGATGGCGCACTGCCATCACCACCTCTTCCAGTGCCGCATTGCCAGCACGCTCGCCCAGGCCGTTGACTGTGGTGTTGGCGTGGGTGGCACCGGCACGGAATGCAGCCAGCGTGTTGGCTGTGGCCAGACCCATGTCGTTGTGGGTATGGATTTCAATCTCCAGGTCCACCGCATCGCGCAGGCGCGCAATGGCCTCGAAGGTGGTGAACGGGTCCATCACCCCCAGCGTGTCGGCAAAGCGGATGCGGCTGGCGCCACAGTCTTCGGCGCGCTGCGCCACCTGCGCCAGAAAACCCGCTTCGGCACGCGACGCGTCTTCAGCGCCCAGAGATACCTTGCGGCCACTGCGCACGGCCTGGGTGATCACGCGCGTGACCTGCTGCAGCACCCATTCGCGCGACTGGCGCAGCTTGTAGGTGAGGTGGATGTCCGACACAGGGATCGACAGGTGGATGATGTCGGCCTCGCAACGCAAAGCGCTTTGCAGGTCCGCGTCGGTCAGGCGCCCCCACACCATCAGCGCTGCGGGCAAGTGCAGGGCGGCAATGCTGTTGATGCAGTCAATCTCCTGCTCACCCATGGCCGGTATGCCGATTTCCATCTCCGGCACGCCGGCGTTGGCCAGGGCTGTGGCGATATCGCACTTCTCCGCAACAGTGAAGGCCACTCCGGCCGTCTGTTCGCCATCGCGTAGCGTGGTGTCGTTGATGATGAGATTGGGCGTCATGGTGAGCAGTGTTTGACTAGCTCATTGCAAGGTGTGTGCCACCCGTTTTTGCCTGCAAACACGACGCTTTGGGCGCTTGCTGTGGGGTGCTGTGTCGGGAATGTTTTGTTTCAGACAGTACTTTTGTTTTGCTGCTTTTGTGCGCCGATGTCACTGGGGTAGATGCTTCCGCGACTGTCCCCCGGCCTGCGGCCTCCTCCTTTATGTCGCTGCAGCATCCACCCCAGCGCCATCGGCAACCCGCACCGATGGCATGCAGTGACTAAAGGCCAAAAGACCTTCGCACACCAACGACGTTTGCAGACTCAGGATGGCGTGGCGCTCTGCGCCGGTAGGTAAAGGAGGAGCCCACGCAGTGGGCGGGGGACACGGACGGCGCAGAGTGCCACGCCGTCCTGGGTCCCCCAACAAAGTAGGCAAGAGGTGAACGAGAGACTCAATGCTCCCGCGCATGGTTGCGCGTGTGGCGAGGAAACTCCACCGTGATGTCCATATCCTTCAACCGCACACAGCAAGCCAGTCGCGACTGCGGCTGCAAACCCCAGGCGTGGTCCAGCTGGTCGTTCTCTTCATCATCCGGCTCGGCCAACGACGCGCCACCTTCGCGCACATACACATGGCAGGTGGAGCACGCCGCCACCATCTCGCAGGCGTGCTCAATTGCCACGCCGCCCTTGAGCAGACTCTCGCACAGCGAAGCACCGCGCTTGACTTCCAGGTCGCGGCCGTCCGGGCACAGGTCAGGGTGGGGGAGCAGGTGGACGATGGGCATGGGGCTTCAGGCCAGGCTGTCCATGGACTTGCCCGAGAGCGCTTTGCTGATGGAGGCATTCATGCGCTTGGCGGCAAAGCCGTCGGTGGCTGCACCCAGGGCTGCGGTTGCCTTGCGCACGGCATCCAGCGGCGCTTCGGTTTCCAGCATGTCGCCGAGTGCGTACATGGCTTGGCGTATGGTTTGCAGTTCGGTAGCGGTGAGCAACTCGGCATCGGCATTCAGCGCGGTCTGCGTGGCGTCCAGCATGCGGCGTGCATCCACCTGAGCCTCGCGCAGCGAGCGCAAGGCCATGTCTTCCTTGGAGGAGCCAATGGCGTCCTGCAGCATGGCGGCAATCTGGGTGTCGGCCAGGCCGTAGGTGGGTTTGACTTCGATGTGTGCCTCGATGCCACTGGCCTGTTCGCGCGCCGTGACCGACAGCAACCCGTCGGCATCGATCTGGAAACTCACACGGATGTGTACCGAACCCGCCACCGCCGGCGGAATGCCGCGCAGCTCAAAGCGCGCCAGCGAGCGGCAATGCGCCACCGACTCGCGTTCGCCCTGCACCACGTGCAGCGACATGGCCGTCTGCCCGTCCTTGAAGGTGGTGAACTCCTGCGCGCGTGCCACTGGCAGTGTGGAGTTGCGCGGAATGATTTTTTCCACCAGGCCGCCCATGGTCTCTATGCCCAGCGAGAGCGGGCACACGTCCAGCAGCAGCCAGTCGTCATCCACGCCGCCATTGCCCGCCAGCACATTGGCTTGCAGGGCCGCGCCTATGGCCACTACCTGGTCCGGGTCTATGTCCACCAGGGGATCGCGGTCAAAGAAGTCGCGCACGGCATCGCGTGCAATCGGCATGCGCGTGGAGCCGCCCACCAGCACCACGCCGGTGATGTCGTCGATGCTGAGCTGCGCATCGCGCAGGGCACGCTTGGTCGCTGCCATGGTGCGGGCGATCAGCGGCGCGCCCAGCTCGGTGAACTGCACGCGCGACAGAATGGCTTGCTGGGTCTGGCCGTCGGCGTTGGTGAGCGTGACGGCAGCCGTGTCGTGGGCCGACAGTGCCTCCTTGGCCGCACGCGATGCGGCCAGCAGGCTGCGTTGTGCACCGGGTGGCAGGGCCGAGAGGCCTGCAATGCCATGCTGGGTGCAGAACCACTCGGCAATGGCGTGGTCGAAATCGTCACCGCCCAGGGCCGAGTCACCGCCGGTGGACAGCACTTCAAACACGCCCTTGGTCAGCCGCAAGATGGAAATATCAAAGGTGCCGCCGCCCAGGTCGTAGATGGCAAACGTGCCTTCGGCGGCCTTGTCCAGCCCGTAGGCGATGGCAGCGGCGGTGGGCTCGTTGAGCAGGCGCAGTACCGAGAGGCCCGCCAGCCGTGCGGCGTCCTTGGT
The DNA here is from genome assembly GCF_038784515.1 of Rhodoferax sp. GW822-FHT02A01. Classification (NCBI taxonomy): domain Bacteria; kingdom Pseudomonadati; phylum Pseudomonadota; class Betaproteobacteria; order Burkholderiales; family Comamonadaceae; genus Rhodoferax; species Rhodoferax sp. GW822-FHT02A01. The sequence goes on along the minus strand of NZ_CP152376.1, from coordinate 786,870 downwards.
GGCCTGGCGCTGCGCGTCATCAAAGTAGGCGGGCACGGTAATCACCACGCCGCTCAAAGGCCCGCCCAGTGTCACCTCGGCGCGTTCGCGCAGGGCCGTCAGTATCTCGGCGGACACCTGCACCGGTGAACGCTCTCCGGCCACCGTGCGTATGCCCACCATGCCCGCACCGTCGGTGAACTGGTAGGGCAGGCCGGTGGCTTCTTTCAGGTCGGCCAGGGTGCGCCCCATGAAGCGCTTGACCGACACAATGGTGTTCTGCGGATCGTCCGCCTGGCTTTGCTGGGCTTCGTGCCCCACCACAATTCCGTTGCCCGCCAGATAGCGCACCACCGACGGCAGCAGCAGCGCGCCGTCTTCGTCCGGCAAGGCCCGCGCCACCGCGCTTTGCACCGTGGCAATCAGCGAGTTGGTGGTGCCCAGGTCAATGCCGGCTGCCAGACTGTGCTGATGCGGCGCCGCGCTTTGGCCCGGTTCCGAAATCTGAAGAAGAGCCATAAAAAAATTACCTCAAATGCGTCCGGCGCGAAATGCCTAACCCAGGAACACCGCGGAACCGGCTCCGCCGGGCCGCTGGTGTTGCCCCCTGAGGGGGTATGCGGCTACGCGCAGCGAGCAAGCAACGGGGGGGAGCTGTTTCATACCGCGAAGCTCTCACCGCAACCGCAATTGGCCTTGGCATTCGGGTTGGTGAACTTGAAACCTTCGTTCAGGCCTTCGCGCACAAAGTCCAGCTCGGTGCCATCTAGCATGCCAAAGCTGCGCGGGTCCACGATGACCTTCACGCCCAGGCTGTCGAAGCACAGGTCTTCTTCATTGGCCGCATCGACAAATTCCAGCGCATAGGCAAAGCCGTTGCAGCCGCTGGTCTTGACCGCCAGGCGCAGGCCGATGCCGCTGCCGCGCTTGGCCAGGGACTTCTTCACGTGGCGCACCGCGGCGGGTGTCAGGGAGACAGACATGGTGAAACCTCTTTACACGGAGAACGAACTGCCGCAGCCGCAGGTGGTCTGGGCGTTGGGGTTGTGGATGACAAAGCGTGAGCCTTCCAGCCCGTCTTCAAAGTCCACGCGGGCGCCCACCACATATTGCAGGCTCATCACGTCCACCACCAGGGCCACGCCTTCGGTCACGATCAGCGTGTCGTCCTCAGCCACGGCGTCGTCAAAGGCAAAGCCGTAGGAGAAGCCGGAGCAGCCGCCACCGGTGACATACAGGCGCAGCTTCAGGCCGGGGTTGCCTTCTTCGATGATCAGCTCCGCAACCTTGGCGGCGGCGGCGGGTGTGAATTCCAGTTGGCTGGGCATGCCGGCTGGCTGGCTGGTAGTGCTAACGCTCAGTGCTGCTTCCATGATGGTTCCTTGTGGGTGGGGGTGGTGCCAAGCCGGGCTTAGCGGGTGGTAGATGCGCAAGCCATCTGCTCGGACACCAGGGTGCCGCCGCCGGGTGCAGGATGGCGTGAACGGAAATCGGCCACGGCCGCCTTGATGGCGTCCTCGGCGAGGATGGAGCAATGGATCTTGACGGGGGGCAGCGCCAGCTCTTCGGCGATGTCGGCGTTCTTGATGGCCAGGGCTTCGTCCAGCGTGCGGCCACGCACCCATTCGGTCACCAGCGAGCTAGACGCAATCGCCGAGCCGCAGCCATAGGTCTTGAACTTGGCATCTTCAATCACGCCCTCGGCGTTGACGCGGATCTGCAGGCGCATCACGTCACCGCAGGCGGGCGCGCCCACCATGCCGGTGCCGACGTTGTCGTCCGACGCATCCAGGGCTCCGACGTTGCGGGGGTTCTCGTAGTGGTCAACCACTTTGTCGCTATAGGCCATGGAAGTTCTCCTGGTTACAAATCAAATAAAGAGGGCGGGCTACTCAATGGGGCCGGGTTAGTGTTCAGCCCACTTGATAGTGGACAGGTCCACACCGGCCTGCACCATGTCCCACAGCGGGCTCATGGCGCGCAGGCGTGTCACCACCTGGGTGACTTGGGCGATGGTGAAGTCGATCTCTTCCTCGGTGGTGAAGCGGCCGATGGAAAAGCGCACCGAGCTGTGGGCCAGCTCGTCGCTGCGGCCCATGGCGCGCAGCACATAGCTGGGCTCCAGGCTGGCCGAGGTGCAGGCCGAGCCGGACGACACCGCCACACCCTTGATACCCATCAGCAGGGACTCGCCTTCCACATAATTGAAGCTGGCGTTGAGGTACTGCGCGGCGCGGTGCTCCTCGTCGCCGTTGAGCACGACTTCGTCCATCTTGGATAGACCCGCCCAGAGCCGCTCACGCAGCGCGCGTATGCGCTGGTTGTCGGCCGCCATATTTTTGTGCGCCAGCCAGAAGGCCTCGCCCATGCCCACGATCTGGTGCGTGGGCAGCGTGCCCGAGCGCATGCCGCGCTCGTGGCCGCCGCCGTGCATCTGCGCCTCGATGCGCACGCGGGGTTTGCGCCGCACGTACAGCGCACCAACCCCTTTGGGGCCATATATCTTGTGGGCCGACAGGGACATCATGTCGATGGGCAACTGCTCCAGGTCAATTTCCACCTTGCCGGCAGCCTGCGCTGCGTCCACATGGAACAGCACCCCTTTGGCGCGGCACAGTGCACCGATTGCGGCCACATCCTGGATGACGCCGGTTTCGTTGTTGACAAACATGACCGAGGCCAGCACCGTGTCTGGGCGCAGGGCGGCTTCGAACACCGCCAGGTCCAGCAAGCCACTGGGCAGCACCGGCAGCACCGTGACCTCAAAGCCCTCGCGCTCCAGCTCGCGCATGCTGTCAAGCACCGCCTTGTGTTCAGTGGCCACGGTAATCAGGTGTTTGCCTTTGCCCTTGTAGAAGTGCGCAGCGCCCTTGATGGCCAGGTTGTTGGATTCGGTGGCGCCCGACGTCCAGACCAGCTCACGCGGGTCGGCGCCAATCAGTGCGCAGACCTGTTCGCGCGCCAGCTCCACCGCCTCGTCTGCGGCCCAGCCAAAGGCGTGCGAGCGGCTGGCCGGGTTGCCATACAAGTCCGTCAGGTAGGGAATCATCTTGGCAGCCACACGCCGGTCCACCGGGGTGGTTGCGGCGTAGTCCAAATACACGGGCGGTGCACTGCGCATGGAGGCCTTGTGGTTGCTGGAATCCGTCATGGGGCGTTCCTGAAAAAGTTGGACGCTCTCTTTTCGCAATTTCGGTGCCATGCGCTGGAACGCAGAATTGGGCCTTTTGAGCCGCAAATTTGTTGTTTTTGTTTGCCGCGTCCTCACATGTGTGGGAATTGTTGTCATGTTTGTCACGAAGCGGCAGTTGACAACGGCGGGACCATTTTTGAAACACCCGCGGGCGCGTTTCTTGCATCGCACAAAACCTCAGATGTGCAATGCCCCAGATCACGTCAACCGGAGTTCAGCATGGTGAATACACAGTCAATCGAATCACGCCGCGAGCTCAACGCAATCTATGAAGTCAGCAAGACGCTGGCAACGTCACTGGACGTGGCCAAGACGTTTCGTGAAGCGCTGAACTATCTGCTGCATGCTTTTGATTGGCGCCGTGCATTCGTGGTGCTGGGTGAGTCTGACGGCAAGCTGAACGGCCTGTGCGCTGTCGGCCTCACACGCGATGAGCAGCAGCGCCTGCAGTTCCAATCCAACGAAGGCATTGTCGGCCGCGTCTTTGCCAACGGCCACCAGGTGCTGGTGCCCGACGTGCGCGCCGAGCCACTGTTCCTCAACCGCACCGGCGGTGCCGACCAGAGCCCCGGCGTGGCGGTGGCCATGTTGGTCACTCCCATTCGCGCAGACCGCCAGACCATTGGCGTGTTGGCGGTGGATTGCCTCAACCCGGGCGAGAAGCGCGCCTTTGCAAACGATTTGCAGTTACTCAAGATGGTTGCCACGCTGATGGGCCAGGCGCTGCTGCTACACCGCAACGTGAGCGTCGCGCACGACAACCTGCAGGACGAGGTGCGGCGCATGCACAAGGTCCTCAAGCCCGGCAAACAGATTCCCCATGTGGTGGGCAACTCCACCCCCATGCAGGAAGTCTTTGCACAAGTTCACAAAGTGGCCGGCACGCGCACCACCGTGCTGCTGCGCGGCGAGAGCGGCACCGGCAAGGAGGTGATCGCACGCGCCCTGCACAACCTCTCCAATCGCAAAAACGAGGTGTTCGTCAGCGTCAACTGCGCGGCACTGTCCGAGTCGCTGCTGGAGAGCGAGCTGTTTGGCCACGAGAAGGGCGCCTTCACCGGAGCCCAGGCCACGCGCAAAGGGCGCTTCGAGCTGTCCCACGGCGGCACCCTGTTTCTGGACGAGATCGGTGAAATCTCCATGGCCTTCCAGGCCAAGCTGCTGCGCGTGCTGCAGGAGCGCGAGTTCGAGCGCGTGGGCGGCTCCACGCCGGTCAAGGTAGACGTGCGCCTCATCCTGGCGACCAACCGCAACCTGGAGCGCATGGTCAAGGCCGGCGAGTTCCGCGCCGACCTGTACTACCGCATCAACGTGGTCAGCATCCAGCTGCCACCGCTACGCGAACGCCGCGAAGACATTCCGGCCATGGCCCAGCATTTTCTGGAGCGCTTCAACCGCGAGAACGAGCGCACCGCCCAGTTCAGCCCTACCGCCATTCGCGTACTGAGCAACTGCTACTGGCCCGGCAATGTGCGCGAGCTGGAGAACTGCGTGGAGCGCACCGCCACCATGGCGCAGGGCGACCTCATCACCGACCTGGCCTTCCCCTGCAAGGAAAACCGCTGCCTGACCCAGGTGCTGCACCACATCGAACGCGAAGACGCGGTCGTCAGCACACGGCTGGCCGACATCCCCGTGGTGGAGATACCCACCGGTGCGCCCGCCGCCGCTTCGGCACCGCCCATGCCAGCGCGCTCGGAGGCTGCACCTGCGGACGGAGATGACGTGGCGGTGGCAGAGAGCGCCGCATCCGACAGCGATGGCAAACCCGAAGGCGAGCGCGAACGCCTGATCTGGGCCATGGAGCGCTGCGGCTGGGTCCAAGCCAAGGCCGCCCGCCTGCTCAAGATATCGCCACGCCAGATGGGCTATGCGTTGCAGAAGAATGGGATTGAGGTGAGGAAGTTTTGACGTTGCTTTGACTCACCCGAATGGGGGATGGCTAGGCCGTGGATAGAGGGGCAGAATGGGTGGAACCAGTTTGCGGTGTTTCACAGATTTTTATATCTGTTTGTAACTAAACCATTTTGGCTGTGTCGCAACGCTGTAAGCCACTTTCGGGTGCATTGAATGTCCTGTTTATCGAGCAGTGTCCGATTTATGGAGCAAGGTATGCTCTGTACATTGCGTTAGATTTCAAAGGCGACTATGGGCAACATCTTTGCGGAAATTCCTCCGCCGAGCTACTGGCAAGACTTCGAACTCTTGACCTTAGATCTGTGTAGACTGAAGTGGCGAGACGACTACGCGGAGCACTATGTCTAGTTGCCGAAAAAAGCCAAAGAAAACATGTTCATCTCCAACGCGTCGCCTCATCACCTTAGAGGCAATGGTGAGGGAGTTCATCGACACGTATAGGCATGGTGAGCGGGATGAACTTGCGTTCTTCAAAGAGATCTCGCAAGAAAAAGCGCTTGAATTTGCAGCGTTGGCGAAAGACTCTCGAGGAAATCGCTTCTCGCACCAGCGCAGACTTACTCGTGAGAGCCTACAGCAAGGCAAGCAAGCCATCATGAGCATGCTCGGAGCATTTCAAAAGGCCAATTCCTTCGAAGAAGTACTTCAGATCGTTAGAGGCGTCACGTCCAAAGTCCATGGTCTTGGTGAGCTCTACGCCTACGATACTGCTCTGCGAATTTCCGCCAAGACGGGGCACGAACCAAAGCATGTCTACTTGCATGCAGGTACAAGAGTAGGAGCGAAGCGACTGGGTATTCCCACGAATCGCGACTACGTTCCAATGACAGAACTGCCCGAAGCACTTCTGCTGCTTAAAGCGCACGAAGTGGAGAGCTTCCTATGCCTCTACAAAAATCACTTCGGCAGCGTGGTCGAGCGGCGCGCCTAGCTGATCGGTCAAGCGGACGCCAACACAGACCATGCCTTCGGCATTCTCATGGCCTGTGTTGGTGCCCTCCGCCCTGCCGGGCTCCGGCGCCGCTTACCTTGGGCGTTGGGCGTCTCAGTAATGGAAACGCAATTGGGCTATTTGAAGTTGGTCGTCTTCAAGCCGATACACCATACGGTGCTCGTCCGTGATCCGGCGTGACCAAAATCCTGAGAGGGCATGTTTCAGTGGTTCGGGTTTGCCGATGCCGCCGAACGGTTCTCGCTGGGTCTCGCGAATCAGTTTGTTGATCCGCTCGACCATCTTCCTATCCTGCTTTTGCCAATACAGGTAGTCTTCCCATGCCTCGTCAGCGAAGACAAGCTTCACTTGGCCAACTTCCGCTCAACACCCTTCCCGGCGTTCAGCTGCGCCGCTGCCGCAAGAAGGCGCTTTGCGTTCGCGGGGGTGCGCAGAAGGTACGCAGTTTCTTCCAGCGCCTTGTAGTCTTCGAGCGAGAGCATCACAACCGACTGCTCTCCGTTGCGCGTGATGATCAAAGCTTCGTGGTCCTCGCAAACGCGGTCCATCGCACTCGCCAAATTCGCTCGAACCGTCGTGTAGGTAATCGCATCCATATCGGGGCTCCTTATATGTACGTGTTACTGTACATCATTGCCGACCATTTGTCCAATGCTGATCGCCTGACCCGACTGAACTACCGGGGCTGCGCCAAGGAAAACGTGCAGTGGAATCTTTACTGCATGGTGTACAACATCGAGAGGTTATCCAAGACCACGCTGGGGCGAGATATCCAATAGACAGGAGGCGAGGACCTTGATCGCCCATATGGACTGAAAGGGCGAAGTTGCGGCACACTGAGAGCATGAAAGCCAAATTCCAGATGCGCGATTTACGCAGGATGCAACGCAGCCACGTGGCGCGCGAGAATCGCATTTTTTTACAACCTCGTTAGGCCGCACAGAACGACCCGCAGTTATTCCTGACCACTGCCTCATCATTCAACCTGGGAGACTCGAGTGCCACAAGACACGTTCCGCGCATCAGTCCAATACGGTGATTTCAAAGGAAGCTCCGCCGCAGATCGCGCTGACAAGGCCGATGCAGACGATTGGCTAACAAGTAAAGGACTAAAGACGGACGACGAATTCCTGCTTGGCATTAAGCTGTTTTCAGGCGAGAGTCACGGGGTTCATAAAGACCCCGTCAACGTCCAATTCTTACTGGTCAAGCCGCGCGCCCACGACAGCGTGAAGTCCATGCTCGACACAACGCCAGGCCCTATACCGGTTCGACGCGTCGATGTGCAAATGCCGTTGGTGGAATTCTTTGGCTTGTTCAAGCGGCTCAGCATCACGCTGTCGCCGCACGGCATGATTGAGGGTCGGGATTACATCTGGCCATAGTTTGGCGGGCGGCACACGCACCCACTGCACCATGCGCGTTGAAGTCACTCCCCACACACTCGCTGAGATCGCCGAGCACTACGAAGCAGCCCTGGCTTGGGTGGCGGCTAACGGATTTCCTGTTGATCGAGGCCGCCACGCAGAGTACCGAAGAACCATCAAAACGCTACTCGACCAGTTCACAGACAATGGTTGGGGAAACATTTCAGACGACAGCTACCGGGATCGCGTGTGCACTGCTCTGCTTGAAAGCCGAGAGCTCGTTTCAATCTATCGAGGGCTTTCTACCTCAACTGAATCGGCCGCTATAGAGAATTTGCAGCACTACATCAAGGGGCCTGTGCTACCGACTCAAGAGCAAGCCGCCACAGCCTCGAACAAAGCGCGGAACTTTGGCTTTGAGCTTTACTTAAATGCCTTGTTTGCGCATGCAGATCTTCATCCTGAATACAGCACCAAGGCTGACCTATCTTTCCTTGTTGACGAACTCCGCATTTTTGTTGAGGCGAAGCGCCCAACGTCCGGAACGTCCGTAGAGACTTCGCTGCGAATTGCAATTGGTCAGTTGACTGATCGACTTTGCAAGCACGAAGAACCCGACCGCGCGGGCATAGTCGCACTGGATCTCTCCAAGGTGATTAATCCTGAGAATCGCGTCATGCTTGTACGTGATGAAGATCATCTTTACGAATTGATGTACGCGGAAGACAAACTTCAGATGGATCGGCTGTTACCAATGGTTGTCAAGAGGGTCAAGCCTGGAGTCGTTGGAATTATTTTGCACTATCGCCTCCTCACGACCTTCGAGAGTACTGGGAGCCTGAATACGTTGAAGTGGCTCGGTTGGATTCCATTTCTTGACGAGCCCAGACTCACGGAAATGAATGCAAGGCTCCAAAGAGGTGTCCGGACGATCTGCTGAAGTACCGCCGAATCATTATTCGAGCCAGAGTGCGGGGCGGCTGCGGATGCCCGCAGCCGCATATGTACTTCATCGCGTAGCGCGCGTTTACCCAACGTGCACCGCCCCTTTGTGCAAGAAGCACGTCTTATCAAACAACCCCAGTTCCAACGGATTGGGCAACCGCACATCCGCAAGGCTCGGAACAGTTTGTTTGGCACCGTCAAATGACCGGTCAATCTGCGAGAGAAAGACCATTACCATTCCACGCTCCCGCGCAAATTCCTTGAGCGCCTGGACTTGCTCGGCCAGCGGCGGATTCTCGCGCCGTTGGTCCAGTATCTGGAGGTAGTCGATGACAGCCACAGTTCCGCTTTCGGCGCTGGAGAGCTGTTCCATGATGTAGCTGGCGCATATCGCGTCGGCGTTGTCAAAGCGGAAGCGTTCGGGGATGGCGGTGGGCGCTTCGCCCAGCGTCTGCATGCCGCCCAACAGGTCCGCGGCGGTCCATTCCAGTGTAAAGAACCAGCCGCTGCGCCCAGACTTCGCGGCGGCTATGGCGAGGTCCAGGCCCAGCAGGGTCTTGCCTTGGCCGGGGCGGGCGCCAAGCAATACCAGGTCGCCGGGTTCCAGGCGGGAGAGCAGTTTGTCGGTAGGGCGCTCTGTGGCCAGTTGCGCTGCCAGCAGGCTCCAGCTGGCAAAGCCTTCCTCCTGCGCGACGCGGTCCAATGCCGCATGCAGAGGAATGTTCTTCTCTTTGGAAAGTTCTTTTGCCAGCCTCTTCAGGCGGTAAACGGGAGCGGAAAGTTTCATGGTCAAACCTCGTGTTGCGAACCTGTGTCGCAATCCCTCCTTATGCGTCTGGCCCGAACATGTGGTTTGCGGATGTGGTGAGTGCCCTGCATGTTGCGTGCTTTCCCGTTGGAGGGGGGAGGCTTGGACGAAAGCCAGGGCCACATTATGGATGCTGCTGCGTCTTAATGAATTCAATCCATATTGAATTTCATCGCTCAATCACGTCTGCAGGCAACCGGATCGAAAGCAGTTTCTTGGATTCTCGGAGACTGGTCGGCTGCCTTTGTTGACCGTAGCACGCGCAAGCATGTCATCTGTCAGTTCAGGCAACTCCCTATATTCGCCCTTTCCTACAACGTGGGCATCTACACGTGCGAGGTCAGACTTCAAGGAGCGGGGCGATGCGTTTTTTTCATGTTCATTTGCTTTCCTCAAGCTAGCAAATACAGTTCGACTCGGTCCGAAGTCCAGGTCGCAATTCCGGTGCCAAAGAAATCGACGTCCTCTGTCCACACCGGGCAACCAATTGCCATTGCGCATGCCAAAACAGGCCAATCATCGGCGTCACGCATGGCAATTCGTTGGAGTGCCTGGGCTTGCAGTCCTGCATACACGCCAAGTTCCAAGGGCCGGACGATGGATTCCAGCGCATCCAACACCGCCATGGCCGGACCACTGGTCACACCTCTTTTTTCTAGCAGTGCTGGAAGATATTTCCTGGCGTCTGCATATGCCACATCGGGGGCAAAGAACTGGACGGATTCCGCATTGTCGACAATGAGTTCCCGCACCCGCTTGCCCAACACCGCTCGAATCAGGATGTTGGCATCAAGAACGATTGCCTTGTTGCTCATGCCGCCGATGGCGCGGGTTTCTTGGAGGCTCCCGAACGCTTGCGAGCGGCTTTGAACTCAGCAACAACCCCCTCCACATCAACGCCCTTGGCTGCAAGCAGCCGATCCAGCGTCTTGCTCGCCTTTTTGAGCGAAGCAACGTCTGCCTCCGCCTGGCCATGGGTCGGGATGAAGTAGCCAATAGTTTGTCCATGGCGCGTCACCGCTACCGGCGTGTTGGACGTAATGAACTCGGCCATTCCGGCGCGAAATTCTCGAATGCCCACTTTGGTGGCTTCCATCATTTTTCCCTTCGCTTCAAAGGTCATTTGTGAATCATAGTGTACACAAATCACGAAAAATGACGTTGATATCTGTGGCTGGCAAGTGAACTTAACTTCCTCAACCACCCCACCCGGTCTGCCAGCCCGCCCACACGTTGGCGCACAACCCGCCCAAACCCAAACAATTTGCCTGTGTCACCTTTGTCGCATCACTGACAGCAACCCCTGCAAACCCGGCGCCCAAGAACCCGTCCCGTGTGCCACTTCCTACAAACTTCCGGCAAAAAAGGTCGTTTTTGTATGGCATGGATTTAGCTATTAACCCCCTGTGCGGCCAGCGTTGGCTGCGAGAAGGGTCTCCATGCAAGCGACATCTTATGTAAGCATCGGCCAGATTAAAACCCTGGGTGCCAAGTTTGAAATGCCCGCCAGCGGTGGCGGCTGCGACACCCACGGTGGTGAAGGCAAGGCCAGTTGCGGCTCGTCCGACGGACCCGATGACATGCCTCAGGCCATCTGGGACAAGGTCAAGAACCACCCCTGCTATTCCGAAGAAGCCCACCACCACTTTGCCCGCATGCACGTGGCCGTGGCGCCTGCCTGCAACATCCAGTGCAACTACTGCAACCGCAAGTACGACTGCTCCAACGAATCGCGCCCCGGCGTGGTCTCGCAAAAGCTCACGCCCGAGCAGGCCGTGAAAAAAGTGGTGGCCGTGGCCAGCGAGATTCCGCAGATGACGGTGCTGGGCATTGCCGGCCCGGGTGATGCGCTGGCCAACCCGGCCAAGACCTTCCAGACCTTCCGCATGCTGCAGGAGCAGGCGCCGGACCTCAAGCTCTGCATCTCCACCAACGGCCTGGCCTTGCCCGACCATGTGGACGAAATCTGCAAGTACAACGTGGACCACGTCACCATCACCATCAATATGGTGGACCCGGCCGTGGGCGAAAAAATCTACCCCTGGATCTTCTGGGAACACCGCCGCGTCACTGGTTATGAAGCCGCCAAGATATTGCATGAACGCCAGATGCTGGGCCTGGAGATGCTCACCGCCCGTGGCGTGCTGACCAAGATCAATTCGGTGCTGATCCCCGGCATCAACGACGAGCATCTGATTGAAGTGAACCGCGAAGTGAAGAAGCGCGGCGCCTTCCTGCACAACATCATGCCGCTGATCTCCGAAGCCGAACACGGCACGGTGTTTGGCCTCACCGGCCAGCGCGGCCCGACCGCTTCTGAACTCAAGGCCGTGCAGGACGCCTGCATGGGCGGCGCCAACCTGATGCGCCACTGCCGCCAGTGCCGTGCCGATGCGGTGGGCCTGCTCGGTGAAGACCGCAGCGAAGAGTTCACCCTGGACAAGCTGGAGCAGATGGACGTGGTCTACGACCTGGACAAACGCAAGTCCTATCAGGAACAGGTGGAAGTCGAGCGCCAGGCACAGCACGCTGCCAAGCAGCAGGCTTTGGCCGAAGCCAGTGCCATCACCGTTGGCGATGACCTCAAGGTCATGGTGGCCGTGGCCACCAAGGGCGGTGGCCGCGTCAACGAACACTTTGGCCACGTCACCGAATTCCAGGTGTTTGAAGTGTCCGCAGCGCAGGCCCTGTTTGTAGGCCATCGCCGGGTCGACCAGTACTGCCAGGGCGGCGCGGGTGATGACGAGCAACTGCCATCGGTGGTGCGCGCCATCAACGATTGCCATGCGGTGCTGGTGGCCAAGATCGGCGCCTGCCCCAAGGACGAATTGCTGCAGGCCGGTGTGGAGCCGGTAGACCAGTACGTGGGTGAGTTCATTGAAAAAGCCGCGCTCGACTGGTTCAACGATTACCGCGCCCGCATTGCCAGCGGCGCCGTGGTGCACCAGGCCCGTGGCGACGCGCAGATCCGCCAGGGTGCCTACACCAACCTTGGCAACAGCGCTGCACTGGCAGCTTGAGTACCCGTTTTTTCAACCCACTGGAGACCGACCATGGCTCACAAAATCATTGCCTCCACCTGCACCGCCTGTTCCGCCTGCGAACCCGAGTGCCCCAACGTTGCTATTCGTGAAAAGAATGGCACCTATGTGATCGACCCCAAGAAGTGCACCGACTGCGTCGGCCACTTCGACACCGCCCAGTGCGTGGCGGTGTGCCCGGTCGATGGCTGCATCGTCAAGGCCTGATTCTTATTCCTACGGAGACTTCACCATCATGCTGCCCACTGTCACCATCACCCCCGCTGCGGCGAAATTCATCAACCGCATCGTGCGCTTCTCCGGCCTGCCTGCAGGCGCGGGCCTGCGCCTGTCGGTGACGCCGGGCGGCTGCTCCGGTTACTCCTCCGAGTTCAGCGCCGAGGCCGCACCGCAAGGTGGCGAGCAACTGCTGGAAACCGGTGGCGTGCGTCTGTTTCTGGGGGCCGAGAGCCGCCTGATGCTCAACGGCATCACCATCGACTTTGTGGAAACCGCCACCCAGTCCGGCCTGTCGTTCATTGACCCCAACAAGGCCGCCTGCGCCTGCAGCAGCGCCGAGAGCGCGCCCCAGGTCGGCGTGACCAAGATCGACATCGGGTCGATTGGCCGGGGCCGTCCGGCCCCTGTAGTCGCCTCCTGATCGCACGCTGCCATGACTGCGGACAGCCTGCGCTTCGGTGACGACCTGGCGGCATTTGCTGACAGCGTCATCGGCTCAGGCCTGAGTCCGCAGGTGCGCGGCCTGATTGAGCAGGCTGCCAAGTTGTACGAGTCACCCGAGCAGGCACTGGCACTGCTGGAGCAGGCGCGCGCCGCCGCGCCCAGCCACCCGGCGCCGCTGATTGCGCTGTACCGTTTCTTCTTCTACGGCCACCAGCTGGACAAGGCCAGGGCCGTGGGTGAAGACGCACTGGCCATTGCGCGCACCGCGCTGGGCCCCGACTTTGGCGACGAGCCGCCCAGCGACGATGCCACCCGGCACGACGCTGCCGTGCGCTTCTATCTGTTTGCGCTCAAGGGCCTGGCCTATCTCAACATGCGTCTGGGTGACATGGACGAAGCGCGCCTCATGCTCGCTGGCCTGCGCCGCCTGGACCCCAAGGACCATGTGGGCGGCGGACTGCTGGCCCATGTGCTGGCGCGCCATGAAGCCGGTGGGCCCACCGACACCTCACCGGAATACCCGGCACGCGGCTGGGGCGCAACCACACCATGAACGCCACCGGCGACATGCCCGTAGTGCTGGGTGCCCGCAAGCCCTCCGTACGCGCACCGCAGGACGATATCCCGGCCCAGCACTGGCAGGGCGGCCCGGTGCACTGCGGCAGCTGCACCTATGCGCACCTGCGCGAGCTGGAAGGCCGCAATGGTTGCGAGCCCGGCTACGCCTGCATGCAGGACGTGTACGCCCGCCGCATAGACCGCTTCTTTCGCTGGCACCCGAATCTTTGCGACGAACAGTTGGCCCATCCCTATTTCGAAGTGCGCGCCATTGCCGCGCGTTTTGCCAGTGTGTTCCGCCTCACTGCCCTGATGGACGACCCGGATGAAACCGTGCGTCTGCAAGTTGCATTGCGTCTGCCCATGACCCAGTTGCTGCGCATGGTGAACGACCCGCACCGTGAGGTGCGTATCCGCGTGGCCCAGCGCCTGGCGCCGCATGACCTGGCCGCCTTGCGCAACGACCCCGACTACGGCGTGCGTGAGCTGGTGGCGCTGCGCCTGCCGCTGGCACTGCTGCCCACCATGGCCACCGATGCCGACCGCGCCGTGCGCATGCGTGTGGCCCGCCGCCTGGAAATGCCCGCGCTGCTGCGCATGGCCGATGACAGCGAGGCCGAGGTGCGTTGCATCGTCGCCGCGCGCCTGCCTGCGGCCCTGCTGTCGCGCCTGGCAAATGATGCCGACTGGCGTGTGCGCTTTGAAGTGGCCGAGCGTGCCGATATCGCCACGCTGCGCGGCATGCAGGAAGACGCCGATACCGAAGTCCGCCGCATGGTGCAGGAGCGCCTGGCACTGCCCTGCGGCCCGCAAGGAGTGCCCCATGGCTGACATCAACCGCGACAGCGATGAAATCGAACTGGCCTCGCCACCACGCTTTTCGTATGGCGAGCGGGTGATTGCGCGCTCCGTGGTGCGCAACGACGGCACCTACAACGGCCGCGACATTGGCGAGGTGCTGGTGAACAAGGGCGAGATCGGCTACGTCATCAACATCAACACCTTTCTGCAGCAGTTCTACATCTATGCGGTGGACTTTGTGGAGTCTGGCCACCGCGTGGGCATGCGCGCCAAGGAGTTGTGCACGCTGGACAACCTGCCCGAAGAAGTGCTGGCGCAGCTCGGCGAAAAAGCCACTGCATTGCAAACCCTGGGCTCCGCCCAAACCACCAAGGAGTCGTGATGAGCACCATGCCCGGAATGGATATCCGCGAACCGGCCTACGCCTGGGGCCAGCGCGTGATTGCGCTGGACGACCTGATCAACGACGGCAGCCACCCCGAGCGCGCCGAAGACGCCTTGCTGGCAGCGCGCGGCTCGGTGGGTGAAATCGTCAACATCGGCCACGCCGAAGAAATCAACGAGCCGGTGTACCTGGTGCAGTTTGCCGACTGTGTGGTCGGCTGCCTGGAGATCGAACTGGTGCCGGCGCCTGCCGGGTTGCTGCCCGAGACGGAGGAGCCGCTGTGACTGCGGTCAACGCGCATGCCGCTGCCAGCGGTGCCGTCGTCATGAACCTGACGCTGCACCGCCTGGAGCGCGCTCTGCGCGAGCGGGTGCGCTACCGCTATGTGCGCCCGCAGGTGCTGCAGGAGGGTGATGCCTTTCGCATCCAGAGCCCCAACTGCTCGCGCAAGATAGACCCCAGCGGCGGACTGATCGACATCGCCCTGCTGGTGCCGCACGAGGCCAACCGCTGGTGCCTGTGCTCGCGCGACCACGCCAACGCCAGCTGGGAACCCCAGTTGCAGAACGCAGAGCTGGACGCCGCGCTGGACCTGCTGTGTGTGGACCCTGATCGCCAGTTCTGGCCGTAAGCCGCACGACCATGATCTACCTCGACCACAACGCCACCACCCAGCCCGCGCCCGCCGTGGTGCAGGCCATGCTGCAGCAGATGAGCAGCACCTGGGCCAACACCTCGTCGCAGCACGGCCCGGGTCAGGACGCCAAGCGCGCCCTGGGTGCGGCCCGTGCCGTGGTGGCGCGTGTGCTGGGTTGCAAGCCGGTGGAAGTGGTGTTCACCAGCGGCGCCACCGAGTCCAACCAGATGGCGGTGCGCGGCTTGCTGGCAGCGGCAGAGCCCGTTCGCCGCCGCGTGCTGTTCAGCCGCGTGGAGCATTCGGCCCATCTCAAGCTGGCGCGTGCGCTGGCCGAGAGCGGCGTGCAGGTGGACTGGTTGCCGGTGCGCGCCGACGGCACGCTGGATGTGGCAGCCGCTGCTGCTTTGATGGGGCCGGATGTGGCCCTGGTATCGCTGATGGCGGCCAACAACGAGACCGGCGTGCTCATGCCGTATGAGGCCGTAGCCCAGCTCGCACAGAACGTCGGCGCCCGCATGCATGTGGATGCCACCCAGCTGATTGGCAAGCTGCCGTTTGACTTTGCTGCCAGCGGCGCCGATGCGGTGTCGCTGTCGGCGCACAAGTTCCATGGCCCCAAGGGCGTAGGCGCCTTGCTGCTGCGCCAGGGCACGGCCTTTGTGCCGCCCACGCCGGGCAGCCAGGAGCGCGGTCGGCGCGGCGGCACCGAGAACCTGCCGGCCATCGTGGGTATGGCCGCCGCACTGGAGCGCCTGGGCGACCTGGAACAGCAAGCGGCCCGCATTGCCCAGCTGCGCGACGCGCTGGAGGCCGGGCTGCAGCAGGCACTGCCCGCCACCCATGTCTGGAGCCAACAGGTGGCGCGCCTGCCCGGCACCAGCTACCTGCGCTTTGGTCAGCTGTCGGTTGACGTGGTGCTGCAGCGCCTGGACACACTGGGCGTGGCCGCTTCCAGCGGTGCAGCCTGCTCCTCCGGCGGCAGCGAGCCGTCGCATGTGCTCAAGGCCATGGGCGTGCCTGCCGACGAGGCGCTGGCCGCTGTGCGCTTCTCGTTGGGAAGTGACACCACCCACGGCGACGTGGGCTACCTGCTGAACAAATTGCCGCCCCTGCTGGCACCGCTGCTGCGCGAAGAAACGACCACCCCATCCACCACCGAAAGTCCATGATGAAACTGATGATCCGCAAAGACAGCAAGGGCGTGCTGACCGGCTATGTGCCCAAGAAAGATCTGGAGGAACCCATTGTTTCCATGGCCAACCCGGCGATGTGGGGCGGGCTGGTGACGCTGGCCAATGGCTGGCAGTTCGAGCTGCCGGAGATGCCGGCCGACACACCGCTGCCCATCACGGTGGAAGCACGCCGCCTGGCGCTCACGGACGAATAGCCATGGTCACCCCCGAATACCTGCGCAACGCCAGCGAAGTGATTGGCGCCGCTCCCTCGCTGCGTGACGCCGCCGCCCTCTGGCGCGCCCGTGACCCCGCCATGCGCGTGGTGCTGGTCGATGCCATGGACATGCGCGATGAGACACCCGCGCTCAAGCTGGGCAGCCGCAATGTCTACCTGGCAAGCAGCAACGGCCACTGCTGGTCGGTGACGGACCGGGCAGACGAAGCCACCGCCCTCATCCTGACGCAAAACTAACTATGGAAGTCGACCTGATTTCCCTCTTCGAGCCCGAATGCGGCGCGCGCGAAATCGAATTGGTGAGCGCCGTGCTGGAGTCCGCACGCTGGGGCGATGGCCCCATGCTGGAGTCGTTCGAGCGGGCCTTTGCAGGCTGGGTCGGGCGCAAGCATGCGGTGGCGGTGGGCAGTGGCACGCTGGGCACCTGGATTGCCTTGCGCGCACTGGGCATAGGCCCGGGGGACGAGGTGATCTGCACCTCGCACACCTGGCACCAGGTGGCACAGGCCATCACCCTGTGCGGCGCCACGCCGGTGTTTGCCGACATCAACTACTGGACCGGTAGCCTCAGCCCCGAAAAGGCCGCGCTCAAGATCACGCCGCAGACCCGCGCCTTGCTGGCTGGCAACACCAACGGCCACCCGGCCGCCTGGGAACCTCTGCGCGCCCTGGCTGTTGCCCATGGTCTGGTGCTCATTGAAGACAGCACCGAAGCCTTGGGCTCGCGCTACCAGGGCCGCCAAGTGGGCACCTTCGGTGATGTGTCGGTGTTCGACTTCTCCGCACCTTGCGCCTTGTGCACGGGTGAGGGCGGCATGGTCGTGACCGACGACGACATGCTGGTACATGAGCTGCGCTACCTGCGCCAGCGCCGACTGGCGGACCGCTCTTCGGTATCGGTCGGCTCGCGCGTGCCCTTGCAGGCGGGCATGAGTGAACTTACGGCCGCACTGGGTCTGGCGCAACTCGCCGGGCTGGACGACCGACTTGATGCACGTAAGCAGGTGGTGGCCTGGTACCACGACCAGATGCAGAGCTTTGAGGGCGTCAAGCCACCCTACATCGGCGAGCATGTGGACGAGGTGCACTGGATGCTCTACGTGGTGCATCTGGGCAAGCGCTTCTCCGGCAGTGCGCGCGCGCAGATGATCGACGACCTGCGCTCCTGCGGTGTGGAGACCGCTGCCTACAGCCACCCGTTGCACCAGCAGTTCTATTACATGAACGCCGCCGATGCCATTGGACGGCGCCGTGGCGTGCTGATTGATACCGACCGCATCGGCGACCGCGCCCTGGCGCTGCCGTTGCACACGCAGCTGGATGAAGAACAGGTCCAGTACATCGTCAAGACGCTCAAGGACACTGCGACAAACGTCGGTGCGGGCGCCGCTATTTACCTCTAAGGAACACCATGACCGATCTGATCCACACCATTGCCAACAGCCTCGACAGCGGCACGGTCATTCCCTATCTGGGGCCGGACATGCTGAGCCTGTGCAGCGACGTGCAGGTACCCGCCACGCCGCTGGCGCTGGCCGAGAGCATGACCGTCAAGGTCAGCGTGCCGCACAAGATCCGCAAGCGCCTCACACAGGCGGCGCAGTTCATCGAGAACTTCAAGCACCGCAAATCGGTGGTGCATCTGATGAACGAGGCCTATGCCAGCTCACCTGCGCCCTCGCCACTGCACAAGGTGCTGGCAGGAAGTGCTGCGCAGCTGTGGGTGGACACCTGGTATGACGACACCTTTGCCAAGGCGCTTTCGCAAACACCGGGCGAGTGGACGCAGGTGCAAGGCCTGTCGCAGTCGGAGCACTTCGGCGACTGGGTTGCCGCCTACGGTAGCGACGGCACCTTGCTGCCAGACATGCCCGCCACGGCCGAGCGCCTGCTCTACAAACCGCTGGGCAGCCACAGCCCGGCATCCAACTACTTGGTGTCGGACAGCGACTTTGTCGAGGTGCTCACCGAGATCGATATCCAGACACCCATCCCGGCAGCAGTGCAGGCCTTTCGCAGCGGACGCAGCTTTTTGTTTCTGGGCTGCAGGTTTGACGACCAGCTCACCCGCTGCTTTGCCCGCCAGATCATGAAGCGCTCCAGCGACCAGCACTGGGCTGTATTGCCCGAAGAGCCCACCCGCATGGAAGCGCGCTTTCTGCAGGAGCAGAACATCACCCGCATCGCCATGCCGCTGGCGCAGTTTTCTGAAGCGCTGATTGCCGCGCTGCAGGTGGATGCCACCGCCTGAGTTTTTTTCGTTCCGTTTCCTCAACCACCAATGGCCCTCGTGCCCGTTTGACACCATGACCACTCTCACCGTTCTTCCTTCCGGCAAATCCTATGACGTGGCTGCCGGCCAGAGCCTGCTTGCCGCTTTGCAGTCGGTAGGCGAACCGATCAAGACCAAATGTGGCGGCGGCGCAAAGTGCGAAGCCTGCCATGTGATGGTGCCCGAGGGCCGCAAGAGCCTGTCCAAGATCCAGCGTGCCGAAAACGAAAAGCTCGACGGCATGGTCGGCGTTGCCTCGGCCTCGCGCCTGGCCTGCCAGGCCATCCTGGGAGAAGAAGCCGTTACCGTGCAACTGCTCTAACCGCCACACCATGCCATGACAGAGCCTGTGCCGCTGCCCATCGCCCGCAATGCGGAGCCGACCTGGGACGTTGCCATCGTCGGTGCAGGCCTGTGCGCCCTGGCCCTGGCGCACACCCTGCATGCGCGCGGGCTCAGGGTGCAGCTGCTGGAGGCGCGTGAGCGCCTGGGTGGTCGCGCGCTCACGCTGCAGTGTCCCGACACCGGTCAGGCGCTGGACCTGGGGCCGACCTGGTTCTGGCCGGAAACCGAGCCGCGAGTGGCCGCATTGCTGGCCGCGCTGAACCTGCCCGACATGGCGCAACACGATCCGGGTGACGCGCTTTGGCTCACCGACCCCAACCGCGCACCCGAGCCGCGCCATGAGCCGGACGGTGTGCATGCCGGTGCCCGCCGTATTCAGGGCGGCGTGGCCGCGCTGGTGCAGGCACTGGCCGTGGCCTTGCCGCAAGACAGCATCCAGTTGGGGAAGACTGTGCGTGCCGTGCGCGACTGCGGCAATCGCGTCGAACTGGTCATGGCCCAAGGCCAGGTGGTGCGTGCCCAACATGTAGTGCTGGCACTGCCACCCCGGCTGGCGCTGCAGCATCTGGAATTCCTGCCGGCCTTGCCCGAGCACGTGACGCAGGCCATGCAGGACACACCGACTTGGATGGCGGCACAGGCCAAGGCCCTGAGCACCTTTGCGCAGGCGTTCTGGCGCAGCAACGGCCAGTCGGGCAATGCCTTTGTGCGCCATCCGCAGGCCGTGCTGGACCCGGTGTATGACTGCTGCGCCCACGCTGGCGAAGCGCAGCAACCGGGCGCGCTGGGCGGCTTTGTGGCGCTGGATGCGGCGCAGCGGGAGAACTTCCAACGCGGCCTGCCTCTGCTGCTGGAAAGCCAGTTGGCCCAGCTCTTTGGCGCAGAGGCGCAGCAGGGCCGCTGGTTTGTGCAGGACTGGGCTCTGGAGCCCTGGACCTGCAGCGCCCTGGACCTGGCCCAACCGGGCGAGCCGCCGCAGGCTGATCCGCTGTTGCGCCAGCCCCTGTGGGGTGGCCGCTTGTATATGGGGGGCAGTGAAACGGCGGCGCATGGGGCAGGGCACATGGAGGGCGCACTCGAATCTGCCGACCGCATGGCCCATGCCTTGCTGCGCGGGCAGATTGTTTTAGCCCATAGCAGCGAACACGGTGAGCGCCTGACCCGTGCCGCAGCCATAGGTGCTTATTCTTGCGGTGTGGTGACGCTGCGCAGCCTGGCGGCAGAGCGCTATCGCCAGCACCTCACGCGCTTGCTCGTGGCGCAGCAGACGGACATGCTGACCCAGCGCGCTCTGGTGGCCACGGTGGAGCAGTGCTACAGCGAAGCCCTCTCCCGTCTGGACCCGTTGCTGGAAAGCCTGGATGCGTCCCAGGCCGAAGTCGTGCAGGGCCGCCACGCGCTGACGGCGGCCTTGCTGGCGCCGTTTGAAGGCTGGAACAAGGAGTTGTTGGACCGTGCACTGGCCTTCAACGGCGCGTCTTGCGCTCTGTCCAACTTTGCCCAGGAACACCGGCCGGACGCCGAGACGCTGCGTGCCATCACCCGCGACATGGCATCGGCTTGGCGCGAATTTGCCATTGAGCTCAACAGCCGGTTACTGCTGGCCGCCGAAGCCCATCTGCCAGCCTGAAACCCGCATGACCCATATCCTGGAAAGCGCCCTGCTGGGGCTGATGGAACAAGCCGCAACGGCGGTGGCCACCCTGGTGGAAGATCTGTCGCGCGAGGAACTGCTGCGCTCGCGCCTGACGCGGCGCGAGGTGCTGCGCCAGCTCGTGGTGCTGGCCGACAGCGCCCGCCAGGTGGACGCCGCCATCCGCAGCGCGTTGCCGGAGCTGGACTGGAGCGGCTGGGACACCATGCGTACGCGCTTCGATCTGCCCGCCGGTGAGGCGCTGGATGAAGCCCTGTGGTTTGCCTGCGAGTCCCTGGTGCCTGCCACCTTGCTGTGGCTGCGCTTCTACCAGCACAGCCAGCCCGCGCTGTTTCGCATGACGCCCTAGAACCTGCGCGCGTATCCCATGCTGACTGCCGATGAATTCAATGAGCTCGAACGCATACTCGACGCCCTGCGCCTGCGCCTGAAGGTCACACCGCACTGGGAGTTTTGCGAAGGGTTCCTGGCTGCGTTGGTGTGCTGCCGCCGACCCATGCAGCCCGATGAATACCTGCCGGTGCTGCTCACCACCGATGGGGCGCGCCTGCCACTGGAAACCGTGTTCGCCGATGCGGCCCTGCAGCAGCGTTTTCTGGAACTGTGGATGCGCCGCTGGAATGCGGTCGCGCTGGCGCTGGACACACCGGTCACCACGCTGGAAGACCCCAGGGCTTACCAGCCGGAAGTGACCGACGCACGCGCCGCGTACGCCGCCTTGCCATCCGCAGAGCGCACGCCCGCAAACTGGGCGCAGCTGGCATCCTTCGGCCAGCTCTGGGCCGTGGGCTTTCTGGCCGCCGTCAACGCATGGCCCGAGGAATGGGCCGGGCCGCGCAACAAGGCCGCACAACACTGGCGCGCCACTACGCTGAACCTGCTGGAACAATTGACCCTGGACGATACCGACGAGCCCACCCTCTCTGCCTTTGTGGACAACCAGCTGGCGGCATTGCCCACCGTGAGCGACCAGCGCATGAAAGCATTCGCCGACTCCATCTGGGCGGTCTACAACATGCGTGAAACCTGGCGCACCCTGGGCCCGCGGGTGGAAACCGTACACGCACAGGCCACACCGAGGCGCAACGACCCATGCAGCTGCGGCAGTGGCAGGAAATTCAAGAAGTGCTGCGGCGGCGGTTGAAGAGTGAAAGTGACGTCGTCAGCTATATCCGCGTGTCGCGGACAACGTTCAGGCATCCGGGCCTAGCAGAAACCGCCGCTTGACCTCTGGCTTGATATCATCCGTTTTTTGTCCGGGCCAGTGCGTGTAAGGCTCCAGCGCAAAGTGCTGCGTCCGGCCCACAGGCAGCGGCAAGCGGGTTGTGCCCTTTACCAGACTGGCAGTGAATGTCTTGAAGTCGTCACTGATGTTGACTTCCACCGTTGCCATGTCTTCGTCCGATGGTGCGTAGGCGTTGTCGTCCATGCTGCGGCCGGGAAACATTTTTTCAAATGCTGCCCATACCTCGGAAAGGTCAGACTCAGATACCGCCCGTTCCCGTAAGGAAAAGCTGATCCATAGATGGTGTCGCACGCCAGAGCGATCATGGAACCAGAACTTGGCCGTATCGGGTACGCCGCGCATCGCAGTAGTGGCTTCATACAGGCCCATTTCCCAGGCGCCTATGGTCTGAGCTTCGGCATTGCCTTGGTAGCTCTCCAGCTCTGTCATACGCGTCACATTGCCGGTGAGCTTGTGGCGCCAAGGATATTTGACCCGAATGGTGCGCATGTACCACGTGGGGTCAGGTACCCAACCCGCCTTGATGCGTTCCAGGGTTTCGGGCTTCATGCGCCCGCCCAACAGCACCGTGTCGCGGTCTTCCATCAGCGTGAAGGTGCCGCCGGGAAGGCTGTCGTTGTACCTCTTGCGCGTGACGCCCTGCATGACGACTTGACCGTGATAAGTTTGCAGTTCCACTTGATCATTCCCGGCTGCCCAAATCATGACGTTGCCTAGTGGTGCCACGCCGATGCGCAAATCGTTGAAGCAGGGAATGACCCTGCCGTACTCCACATCCTTGTCAATGGTGCGCGGCTTGAACAACTCATACATGCGCCGCATAGGCAATTCGCCCTCCACCTGGTAAAAGCGGTCTTCCAAATAGTCGTAGTAGGTCAACCTGAAAGTCTTGGGCAGGCGACTTCCACGGGGATTGGTTCCCCCCATGCCGGCGCTGCCGGCGCCCCAAGCTGCGCCAAAGCCCGTGTAAAAGTTGGCAACGATGTTGCTGTCTGTGTCTTTGAACCAGTTGTCATTCCAAAGCGTCTTGACGCTACCTTGCCCCTTGGGATCAATGTCTAAGCCATACGAACAGAATGTCAAATCCCATTTGAATAGTTCGGTGGCATAGGCGTTCACGGTGTTTCCTTTCAAGGATTGGGATAAGTGATGGAGCCAGCTTTGAGCGTTGGCGCGCTTGCTTGTTGTGAGGGCACCCACACCCAGTGTGAGCAACAAGCGACGCCGGTCCATGACGGGTGCTGCATGTTTGGTGTGGCGCTCATCCGGGTTCATGGTGGCGCTCCAGTGTGTTGATGTTTTTGTAGCGTGGCCCCATGCCCGTTGCGTCCAGGTTAAAGGAGAGATGCAGGTGCTTGTGGCGGATTTCTTTGGCGGCCTGCTGGCCCAGTTCGGAGTCAAGTTCCCAGTTCATGCGACTGGGTCTTGCTGGGGCAAAGGCGTTGGATGCGACGAAAGCCCGCAGACTGGGTTGCAGCGGTGCAATGGCCGCCTCCCGGGCGTTCATGTCCAACTTCGTTCTGTATTGCGCAGTGGAAAAACGCTCAGCCATGTCCACCATCAGTGACAAGGCCACCTTGTAGTAGTCGCCGGTGACTTTGCGCGTATGCTGCCAAGGAAGCCAGCGGGTGGGATTCTGGTCATTAGGGGTGTACCAGCCGTGCGCGTAGACGAATTCTTGAGGGCCAGGTAGATCCGTGCTTTGCCCATCGCCCATATTGAGGGTTCGCGCCGGCGGTAGCTTGCGTTCCTCGGTAATAGGTTTCCCGAAGTCCGTGGTGTAGCCGCCTCCCACATCGGAGTGAGCACCAGGAATACCCAGCTCGAATCCCATGGCAGCACGGATACCGTGGAAGGTGGAGTCGGCTGTACGGGCGCTCTCTATGGTGGTGTCGGAAAAGTTCTCGCGGTATTCGTCTAGCGCCACCAGATGGAACACGCGAAACGCGGAATCATCCACAAAGCGCAGGCCCAGATCGTCCACGTCATTGCCGTAATTGGCAACCGGATTGCCCTTCTTGTCTTTGAGTACAAACATTTCATTCATCTCTTCCTTGGATGCGGGCAGATCGACCACTGGCAAACTCTGAGGCCCCTCCATAGACGTACCTGCCGAATGCACCACAAACTCACCCGCTGTGTTGTGTTTGATGCCCGCCTTGTTGAGCACGCTGTAGCTGCTGCCTCCGCCCAGCTCAAGTTCCTTCTTGGCGCGGAATTCGATGACGTCTGCCGTTTCGGTAATGCTGACGTTGGCCAGGAAGTGCACGCCCTTTTCCACTGCCGTGATTTCGATATCGCCACCCCATGCAACGAGCCGTATGCCCAGCTTGCGGCCGAAGATGCGAACTGCCTCTTTGGCACTCACCAGAAAGCTCTTAGCCGTCCAGCTTTACCGAATCTTTGTCGTTCGCAAGCAGTTTGAAACGCACACACGCCATACTGGCACTCAAAAGAGTGCCACCCCGGCGCTCGCCCCATGGTAAAACCCTGCGCATGAAACTGAAACAAAGACTGTTGTGGCTGGTACTGGGCTTTGCGGCGCTTGCACAAGGCGCAACGCCCGATGTCGGCCTGTCCGCCCCGCCCACGCTGACCCCGGAACGCTACGAGGCGCAGGCCGCGCGCCTGGCCGCGGAGGTCCTGACGCGTTACCACTACAAGGCCATGGCGCTGGACACCACCCTGTCCGGCAAGATCTTTGACCAGTATCTGAAGGCGCTGGACGGTGAGAAGTATTTCTTCGTGCAGGCGGACATTGACCGCTTTGCCGCGCAGCGCAACCAGCTGGGAAACGCCATCCTCAAGGAAGACCTGAGCCTGCCATTTGCCATGTTCAACCTGTATGAGCAGAGGGCGACCGAGCGCTTCGCCTATGCCAGAACCCTGCTCAAGCAGAGCATGGATTTCAATGCGCGTGAGGTGCTGGAGCTTTCCCGGGACAAGCTGCCCTGGGCGCAGAGCGAAGCGGAAATACGTGATCTCTGGCGCAGGCGTGTCAAGAACGACTGGCTGCGCCTGAAGATCGCGGGCAAGGACAGCGCCAGCATCGCCGACATCCTGGACAAGCGCTATGCGCATGCCATGCAGCGTATCTCCAAGGTCAAGAGCGAAGAGGCGTTTCAGACCTTCATGAACGCCTACACCATGTCGATTGATCCGCATACCAATTACATGGCACCCAGAGCTGCGGCTGAGTTTGATATTTCCATGCGACTTTCGCTGACTGGCATTGGTGCAACCCTGGCCGAGACCGAGGACTACACCGCCATCCGGGAACTGGTGGTTGGCGGGCCCGCCGGTCTGTCCGGGCAATTGCATGTGGGAGACCGCATTGTCGGCGTGGGGCAGGACACGGCCGGGCCCATAGTCGATGTCGTGGGCTGGCGCCTGGATGACGTCATCCAGTTGATTCGCGGACCCGGCGATACCGTGGTGCGGCTCGACATCCTTCCCGCACAGGCCGGACCGGATGGAAGCCACAAGGTGGTGACCCTGGTGCGCAAGCCGATACGCCTGAGCGAACAGGCAGCCAAGTCGTCAATTCAAACCGTCACCAAGGGCAGTGAGACCCACCGCATCGGCGTCATCACCCTGCCTTCGTTTTACGAGGACTTTGCCGCCAAGCAGGCTGGCAACAAGGACTACAGCAGCGCGACCCGTGATGTGGCCCGTCTGGTGCAGGAGCTCAAGGCGCAGCAGGTTGACAGCCTGCTGATTGACCTGCGCAACAACGGCGGCGGTTCACTCGCCGAGGCTATCGAGCTCACCGGTCTGTTCGTGGGCAACGGCCCGGTGGTTCAGCAGCGCAAGGCCAACGGCAGTGTCTCGGTGGAACGCGATGGGCAGGCCAAGGTCATCTGGAATGGCCCGCTGGGCATTCTGATCAACCACGGCTCGGCATCAGCTTCCGAGATCTTCGCCGCAGCGATGCAGGATTACGGGCGCGGGCTGGTGATGGGGGACCCCAGTTTCGGCAAGGGCACGGTGCAGTCCATGGTCGATCTGGACGCCATTGCCAAGAATGGCAAACCGCGCTTTGGCGAGTTGAAGATGACTGTGGCGCAGTTCTTCCGCGTCAATGGTGGAACCACGCAGCTGCGTGGTGTGGTGCCCGACATCCCCTTGCAAGGCGGGACCGATGAAGGTGATTATGGTGAGGCAAGCTATGACAATGCGCTGCCCTGGACGCAGATCAAGCCGGCAGACTTCGTGCCTACCAGTGACTTGCAGAGTATGGTCCCGGTGCTGCTGAAAAAGCATGAGATCCGGGTCGCCGTCGACGCGGACATGAAGCACGTGTTCGAGGACATCGCAAAGTTCAAGCAGGAGCGCAAGAAGAACACCATCTCCCTCAACGAAGCGGAACGTCGCAAGGAGCGCGACGCGCAGGAAGCGCGTCTGGCCTCCCGCACGGCTACCGACCAGTCGGCGAAGACGCCGGCGACCGATACCGTGGCCGCGTCCCGTGACGATGGACTGCTGCCCAACGAGCGCAGCCTTGCCAATTCGATCTCGGCGGAAAAGGCGCGCAAGGAAGCCAAGGATATTTTCCTGCTGGAGGCCGCGCGCGTTCTGAGTGATGCATTGGATGTGGCCAAGACGGAACCGCGATTGGCCGCCTCCCAGAAGTAGCCGTGCGTGGTGCTTTTTCGGATTTGCATAACTTGACTCTGCAGACATAGCCTTGGTGCAAGGCGCACTTACGATCGCTCCATTTGCATGGGAAGCGATACGCGATGACTGACAAATCTTCAACCGTGAACCTCGGCACGCGCCGCGCCTGGGTCGGTGTGGCGGCACTGGGACTGCTGGGTGCGGGTGCCGTTCGTGCGCAGATGAGCGGGGGGATGGGTGGAGGAATGGGTGGGCCAGGAGGCGGGCGAGGCCGGCCGGGTGGTGATTGCAAGAGTGCGTCTGCCGAGTCACCCGGACCCGCTGGCGCCACGCTGATCAAGATGGCCGCCGGTGAACGGCTGCGCAGCTTGCCCGGTGAATTGCAACTCACGCCCCAGCAAGTGGCGCTGTATGCGCGCTATGCGGGCGCGGTGGAAAAAATCATGCTCGACGAAGGCACCTGGGCCAGCCGGCCCGCGCCCACGGAAGGCAGTGCCATGCAGCGCATAGGCAGCCAGATTGATCGGGCCAGCAATCGCGCGGCCGGATGGGAAGAGGTGCTGGATGCCGTCAAACCCTTGTACGCATCCTTGAGCATCTCGCAGCAAGCCATCGCCGACAAGCGACTGGTGGTGTCACTGGAACCCAATGCCTGGGTGTTTGCCAAGGGTGATGACGCCGGCCCGCCCTCCGGTGCACCGCAAGGCACACCGCCACAGCGGCCGAGTCAGCCCTGAGCCTGAACGGCGTCTGCGGCTACTGCTTTCGGCAGAGGATCAATGCGACATGGGCATTGCGGTAGGCGGGGTCATCAGCACGGGTACCTTGACTTCAATCTTGCTCTCCGCGCCCTTGGCATCCTTGAACACCAGGGTCAACGGAATGGTGGTGTCGGCCTTGAGACCCAGCTTCAGGTCCATCAGCATCACGTGGTAGCCGCCAGGATTGAGGGCAACTGCCTTGCCCGCCGGCAAGTCCAGTCCACCCTCGACCGCACGCATCTTCATGACGCCGCCGTCCGTCTTCATTTCGTGGACCTCTGCTACACCGGCTACTGGCGTACTCACGCCCACCAGCTTGCCACCTTCCTTGGCGGTCAAGGTCATGAAGGCGCCAGTGGCTTTTTGGCCCTGCACCGTGGCCCGTACCCAGGGGTTTTGCACATCCAGCGATTGGGCCCACAGGGCAGTCGAGCCGCAGGCGGCCATCAACGATACACAGGCAATGCGAACGAATTTCATGGTGATCCTTTGGGGTGGTGGTTTAGTGGGAATGGCTTCCAGCGGCCTGCACGTCCAGAATGTCCAGACGTGCCGCAGGCGACTTCAGACTATGCGCGTCCTGGCCGGCAGCGGGGATTTCCACCCATTCATTGCTGCCTTTGTCGCAGCCCTGGACGACCTTGAACCAGGTGGCACCGGGCTTCTTGGGGGTGGTGACGCGAAAGACGAATTCATCTGCCAAGGCATTGGGCAGTGCATTTTCCGGGCCCTTGGCGGTCCAGGTGATTTCCTGCACGCCCTCGGTGATCTTGCTGCCGTGCATCTCGTAAGGCTCGGCCAGCTTGCCGATCTTGGTGGAGATATTCCAGCCGGGTTTCACCAGCGGTTGCGCAGACACAAACCCGCTGGGGATGGTGACCGACAGCGAATTGGTGGAGGCGCCATCGCAGCCATGGCCCACGCGCAGCACCGCGCGGTAGGCCGCGCCTGCGGCAGCAACCGGGTCATCGAGAACCACGTGGGAGAGGGCGGCCACTGCGGTGAGGGAAGTGGCCAGGGCGAGAACGAATTGGGTGTAGATCTTCATGTTGGATGTCCTGTAGTCGAATCTGAATAAACAAGGCGTGCACTGCCAACGCGGCAATGCGCCATGGCTGCGCCTCAGCGGCGCAGACCAATGTCGGGTTCAGATGGAGGACGGAGGATCACGGGCCGACGTGGGGTCGGCCAGGCGCCAGACGGCGACTGCGGGACGGGCCGCATGGAAGACCTGGCCCAGGTCCGGTGCGCCCGGTACCGGCATCTCGGCGGCCGGGGGCGCGCCGAAGGGCAGGCACATCACGCAATGCAGTGCGTGGGTGACTGACGGGTTGGACGGGCCTGCCGCGTCGTTGGCAGGAACCAGCTTGACGTTGCCCGTGGCCGAGCAGACCAGTTCCATGCCCTGCGGATTGACCAGCGGCGAAGCAATGGCCACACCAATCGACAGCGCAAAGCACAGCAGCATCCATCGGACGATGGAGCGCGCTTCGCGAAGGGACTGGAGGGTCGACATGGATCGCATTATTACCCAGCGGGTGCTGTGTGCGTTGCGCCTGGGGGCGGCAGCGCCAGTTTGCTCAGCAGCTCCAGCAGCATTAACCGCTCGCCCGGACTGAGGTGGCTCATGGCCACTTCCTCGGCCTTCTTCAAACGAACCAATGCGTCCTTGACAAGCTCCTTGCCCTGGGCTGTCAGACGCAGATGCTGGGCACGTCCGTCACGCAGGCTTTTTTCCCGGACCAGAAGTCCACGCGCTGCCAGCTTGTCCACAGCAACCGTGATGTTGGAAGTCTTGATGGAGATGGCCTGGGATATCTGGGTAGGGGTCATGCCGTCAGTCAGGTCCACCAGATTGAGGATGGTGAACTCTATTCTCCCCATCTGCATGGGCAGGCCGACCTCGCGGAAGTAGACGGGACTCAGCACTGCGGTGGACAGTGCCAGCTGGTAGCCAACCAGGGCATGGATTCCGCCTGCGACTTGCACGCTGCCGGAGCCCGGAGTGCTGCCGGATTTCACAGTCTTCTTGTTCATTCAGGCGATTATCACCTTGGCTCATTTACTTAGGTTGAGTAACAAGTTTCGTCGATTGTCTTGGGGTTTGTACTAGATAGTTACCAAAGATAATTACATAACATAATCATATCTGAGCTGAAATCAGATTGAGCACGCGTGATTCAACACACGGCCCGTACGACGACAAATCGTTTGCCCCATCACAAACTACAGGAGACAAGACATGAAGAGAAATACCTACAGTGCCATAGCACTCAGCGCGATCTGCGTTCTCGCCAACGCACAAAGTACGACTGCAAGCGCACCAGGCGCTCCGGCTTACACCATCTACGGACTCATTGATATCGGCGAGGAAAGCATCAACAACGTAGGCACCACCGGCAACAATCTCGTGCGTATGGCCAGTACCACTGGCGCGCTTCCTTCCCGCGTCGGTATCCGTGGCAGCAAGGAGTTTGGCGAGGGACTCACCGGCGTGTTCACGCTGGAGAGCGGCTTTGCGCCCGACTCCGGTACCTCGGGTCAGGGCGGTCGCCTGTTTGGTCGCCAGGGGTTTGTCGGATTGAGCGGCAGCTGGGGTACGTTCTCGGTGGGGCGCCAATACACCATGCTGTACTGGTCCTTGCTCGATGCCGATAACATTGGTCCGATGGTGTTCGGTCTGGGTTCGCTCGACAGCTACATCCCCAACACGCGCGTTGACAACTCGCTGGCATGGAAAGGCAGCTTCAGCGGTCTGACCATGGGCGCAACGTTCAGCACCGGCCGCGACTCGGCCAACCCCACGCCCAACAACCCCGCCGGCACGAACTGCGGTGGTGAGTCGGCCAACGACCCCAATGCCTGCCGTGAATGGTCGGTCATGGCCAAGTACGACCAGCCCACCTGGGGCGTGGCTGCCGCCATCGACGAGATGAATGGTGGAGCAGGTTCGTGGGCCGCGCTGGGCTTGACGTCCAGCGATCTGACCGACCGTCGCACCACACTCAACGGCTACTACAAGTTCGGCAGCGTCAAGTTGTCCGGCGGCCTGATGACCCGCAACAACATGGGCAGCGCTGCCACCCCCAAAAGCGATCTGACGTTCTTCGGTGTGACCTATCCCGTGACGCCCACCTTTGTGCTGGATGCGCAGGTGTCGCAGCTTACGTTCAAGGACTCCTCGAACAAGGCCCAACTGTTCGTTGCACGCGGTACCTACACGCTGGCAAGCGGCCTGGTGGTGTACGCTGGATTGGGTCAGATCGCCAACGAAGGTGCGTTGGCCATATCGGTCAGCTCCGGTGCCTCCGGCAGCAACCCGGTGGCGGGCGGCTCGCAAACCGGCATTGTGGGTGGTCTTCGTTACGCCTTCTGACGCAGTGAGCGTGGCAGGTGCACGTGCCGCACACCGGCATGCGCACCTGCCACGGAAAATGTGTGGTGCATTGCTATCATCGCTGCCACCGCTCCTGCCCGCAACGCGGGCGGAGATCACCTGACACTCCTATGCCCACACCAAGCAAGAGCAGTACTGCCTTCGTCGAAGACGTCGACACGCGATTTCTGGAGACCCTGCTGGGCTACAACGCCCGGCGCGCCGCGCTGGCCGTCATCGAGGTTTTCCTGGTGGAGATGGCGCCGTTCGATCTGAGGCCGGTGGACTTTTCCGTGGCGTCGCTGGTGCTGCACAACCCGGGCATCACGTCCCGACAGATTTGCGCCGCATTGGGCATCCTGCCACCCAATCTGGTGGCGCTGCTCAATGGCCTGGAGAAGCGCGGACTGGTGGTGCGCAGGCCCCATCCCAATGACGGTCGCGCCACGGGATTGCACCCCACACCCGAATGCGTGGAGATGTTGCGCGCAGCGGAGAAGAAGGCCAGTGAACTGGAACTCAAGGCCTGTAGCAAACTCAGCGAGAGTGAGCGCAAGACACTGCTGCGGCTGCTGCAGAAGGTCTACCGCTAGCGCTGCGGCGCGTTGAATCACACAGGGTAAACACCAATCATTTGGTTATTAAATATAACCATAATTCACCCACTTGATGGAGAACCGATGACACGCAAAGACATACAGATGGAGCTCAAAGGCGATAGCCAGGAGGTGGCAGTGATTCGCCTCCTGCGCAGCCACAAGCGCAACGCACTCAACGACGGACTGGTATTGGCCATCCGCAAGCTCTTCGATGAAATGCCCACGTCGGTCCGGGCCGCCGTGATCGAAGGCGAAGGTGAGCACTTCTGTGCTGGCCTGGATCTGTCTGAGCTGAAGGAAAGAGATGCGGGCCAAGGTCTACACCACTCGCGCATGTGGCATGACGCGTTGGACCGTGTGCA
Source organism: Rhodoferax sp. GW822-FHT02A01 (assembly GCF_038784515.1). Lineage (NCBI taxonomy): Bacteria > Pseudomonadati > Pseudomonadota > Betaproteobacteria > Burkholderiales > Comamonadaceae > Rhodoferax > Rhodoferax sp. GW822-FHT02A01. Next base: position 754,982 of record NZ_CP152376.1, on the reverse strand, counting down.
GTTCGGCCCGGTTCCCGTGGTCGCGGCACTGCACGGTGCTGTGGTCGGAGGCGGTCTGGAGCTGGCCAGTGCCTGCCACATCCGTGTGGCAGACGAGACCACGTTCTACGCCTTGCCCGAAGGTTCGCGCGGTATTTTTGTGGGCGGTGGTGGTGCTGTGCGCATCCCGCGCCTGATCGGCACCGCACGCATGACGGACATGATGCTGACCGGACGTGTGTACAACGCGCAGGACGGCGAACGCATTGGCATGGCGCAGTATCTGGTGCCTGCCGGAACCGCTTCGGCCAAGGCCTTTGAACTGGCGCTGCGCATTGCACAGAACGCGCCCCTGACCAACTACGCATTGATGCACGCACTGCCGCGCATCGCAGAACAACCTTCGGACCAGGGCTTCTTTACCGAAGCCATGATGGCCGCCATTGCCCAGAGCGCACCCGAGGCCAAGGCCCGCGTGACGGCCTTTCTGGAAGGCCGGGCCGCCAAGGTCCAGAAGAGCTGACAACCAACCCCACCTGACTTTCGGACGCAGAAGCCGAGGGCAAGCAGGAGACAAGACAATGACAGCAAAGTACAAGTATCGGGAACTCCAGTTCGGAGTGACCCGTGGTGAGTTGACCGATGGCGCCAACGGCGTGCAATACCTGCGCGCGCAGGTGCCGCTGCAGGCTACCGCTAGGCGCATGACCGATCGCCTGCTCCATTGGGCGGCAACCGCACCGGATCGCGTCTGGATGGCTCAACTCAGCCGCGAGGCCGATGGCAGCCGGGGCGCATGGCAGTTCATCACCTACGCTCAGGCGCTGGAGCGGGCCCGCTGCATTGCACAGGCACTGCTGCAACGCGGCCTGAGCGCCGAGCGCCCGGTCCTGATCCTGTCGGAAAACGGTACCGAGCACGCCTTGCTGTCGCTGGGTTGCATGCTGGCAGGTGTGCCGTGGTGTCCCGCGTCGCCTGCGTATTCCACCATCAGCACCGACTACTCCAAGCTGCGCCATGTCTACAACACGCTCACGCCCGGCCTGGTGTTTGCCTCGGATGCCACGCGTTACCAGAAGGCCATTCAGACCGTAGTGGCTGCAGACGTGGAAGTGGTGTTGTGCCGGGGTACGCTGGAGCAGCGCGCCAGCACCAGCTTCGGTGCCTTGCTGGATACTGAAGCAACGGCAGAGGTGGATGCCGCCATTGCGGCCACCGGGCCGGACACCATCGTCAAGTTCCTGTTCACCAGTGGCTCCACCAAACTGCCCAAGGCGGTGATCAATACCCAAAGCATGTGGTGCTCCAACCAGCAGCAGATGCGCCAGAGCATGCCGGTGTTGGCCGAGGATCCGCTGGTGCTGGTGGACTGGCTGCCCTGGAACCACACCTTTGGTGGCAACCACAATTTCGGGCTGGTGCTCTACAACGGTGGCACGCTCTACATCGACGAAGGCAAACCGGTACCCGCATTGATTGGTGAGACTTTGCGCAACCTGCGTGAAGTGGCACCCACTGTGTACTTCAATGTGCCCACCGGCTTTGAAGCCATTGCCGCGGCCATGCAGATCGACCATGCGCTGCGCCGCACCTTTCTCTCCAGGGTCAAGATGTTCTTCTACGCTGGTGCCGCACTGGCACAGCCGGTGTGGGACAGCCTGTACGCCAGCGAAGAAGCGGAAATCGGCGAGCGCATCGTGATGACCAGTGGCCTGGGCATGACCGAGTCCGGCCCCTTTGGCATCTATGTCACCAACCCGGAGGTGCGCGCCGGTGACCTGGGCCTGCCCGCGCCGGGCATGGAGCTCAAGCTGGTGCCCAGCGACGGCAAGGTGGAGGTGCGCTACCGCGGACCCAACATCACACCTGGATACTGGCGGGCGCCGGAAGAGACCAAGGCCCACTTTGACGAAGAAGGATTCTTCAGAACCGGCGATGCGGTCGCGTGGATCGATGCAAACAACATCCACCTGGGCCTCAAGTTCGATGGCCGCATTGCCGAAGACTTCAAGCTCGCAACCGGAACCTTTGTCAGCGTGGGGCCGTTGCGCGCCAAGATCATCGCCAGTGCCGCCGGACTGGTGCAAGACGTGGTGATTACCGGCCTGAATATGCACGAAGTCGGCGCCATGGTGTTTCCTAATGCGGCGCTCTGCCGCGCGTTGAGTGGCTTGCCCGACGGCGCACCGCTGGAAGGTGTGTTGGCCGCGCCCGCCGTGCTCGCACGTTTCCAGAGTCTGGTGGATGAGCTGGCCAAGACGGCCACCGGTAGCGCCAACCGCGTTGCCCGGCTGTGCCTGCTGTCCACGCCTGCGTCGCTGGATCTGGGCGAGATCACCGACAAGGGCTCCATCAACCAGCGTGCCGTGTTGGCCCATCGCAGTGCCATTGTTGAAGCAATGCACGATGGCCGTTTGCCTCACACGCTGACACCATCCCACTAACTAAGCACGACCCATACAAGGAACCATATGGCATCCAAAGGATTCTTCAACGCATTCGACGACATCTGGATGATCGACGGCATGCGCACCCCCATGGTGGACTACTGCGGTGCGCTGGGCCACATCTCGCCCACCGATCTCGGTATCAAAGCGGCCCGTGCAGCCTTGCACAAGGCAGGCGTCCCGGCCGATCACATCGAGACGGTGCTGACCGGCAACATGGCGCCTGGCGATTACGAGCAGTTCATGCTGCCGCGCCACGTCGCTCTGTATGCAGGTGTGCCACAGACCGTGCCCGCGTTGATGGTGCAGCGCATCTGCGGCACCGGTTTTGAGCTGTTCCGCCAGGCGGGTGAGCAGATCCAGGCCGGGTGTGCCGATGTGGCCCTGGTGGTGGGCGCAGAGTCCATGACCCGCAACCCGATTGCCTCCTTCACCCATCGCACCGGTTTCAAGCTGGGTGCGCCGGTGGAGTTCAAGGATTTTCTGTGGGAGGCGCTGAAAGATTCCGCCTGCGGCATCACCATGATCCAGACGGCCGAGAATCTGGCCAAAAAATACGGTATCACCCGCGAAGAGGTGGATGCCTTTGCCAGCGCGTCGTTTGCCAAGGCGGTGGCCGCACAGGCCGATGGTTTCCATGCTGGCGAGATTGCGCCCGTGGTCAGCGAAAAGTTTGAGCTTCCCGGTTACGCCACGCGCGGCATCCAGTTGCAGGGCAAGGTAACCGAAGTGGCCACCGACACCCATGCCCGCCCGTCCCCGGTCGAAGTGCTTGCCAAGCTGCGCACCGTGTATCCGGACGGCGTGCAGACCGGCGGCAACAGCGCGGCATTGGTGGACGCGGCGGCGGCCGCCGTGGTGGCCGCGGGCAGCTATGTGCGAGCCCAAGGCAAGAAGCCGCTGGCACGCGTGGTGGCTGCCGCCGTGGTGGGGGTGCCACCGGAAATCATGGGCATAGGCCCGGCGCCTGCCATCCGCCTGCTGCTGGAACGCGCAGGGCTGTCTTTGGATGCCGTGGGCCGGTTCGAGATCAATGAAGCCCAGGGTGCGCAAACCCTGTCGGTGGGCCGCGAACTGGGCCTGGACATGTCCAGGCTCAACGTCAACGGCGGTGCGATTGCCCTGGGCCACCCCTTGGCCGCAACCGGCGTGCGCCTGACCCTGACGCTGGCGCGCGAACTGCAGCGCAGCGGTCTGCGCTACGGCGTTTCCAGCGCCTGCATCGGTGGCGGTCAGGGTATTGCCCTGCTGCTGGAAAACCCCGCTGCAGCCTGAGACCGCACCCTTAGACAACCCACGCACAAGCAAAGGAACTCCATGCACATCACAGGACAAGCGGCACTGGTCACCGGCGGCGGATCAGGCCTGGGCGAGGCCAGCGCGCGCGAGCTCGCACGCCTGGGCGCCAAGGTCACCATCCTGGACGTCAACTTGGCACAGGCGCAGCAGGTGGCCAGCGAAATCGGTGGCCTGGCCATTCAGTGTGACGTGACCAATGCCGCCAGCGTGCAAGCGGCCCTGGAGCAGGCAGCCGCAACCCATGGGCCGGCGCGCATCCTGCTGCAGATCGCCGGCATCGGCAGCGCCAAGCGTGTCATTGCAAAGGACGGCAGCGCCGCCCCGTTGGAGGACTTCGCCAAAGTCATCGAGGTCAATCTACTGGGTACCTACAACGTGGCGCGCCTGTTTGCCGCCGCCTGTGCACAGCAGGAGCCGCTGGTGGATGGCGAACGCGGCGTGATGGTGTTTACTGCGTCGGTGGCGGCATTTGACGGCCAGGTGGGCCAGCAGGCGTACAGCGCCTCCAAGGCCGGGGTCGTGGGCATGACCCTGCCTATGGCACGTGACCTCGCGCAGCACGGCATCCGCGTGTGCACCATTGCGCCCGGCCTGTTTGCCACGCCGTTGATGCGCACCTTGCCCGAAGCGGTGCAGAAGTCACTGGCCGAGAGCATCCCGTTCCCCAAACGCCTGGGTAAACCCGAAGAGTTCGCGCAGCTTGCTGCGCATATCGTCACCAATGGCCACCTCAATGGCGAAGTGATACGCCTGGACGGCGCACTGCGCATGGCCCCCCGCTAACCCAAGGAAGACGATGAGCAAAACCGTGATCTACGAAGTGGAAGTGATGTTCGGGGACTGTGATCCCGCCGGCATCGTGTTCTTCCCCAATTTTTCCAAGTGGATGGATGCCTCTTCGCTGAACTTCTTCGTGAAGTGCGGTGTGCAGCCCTGGCGCGAACTGGTCAAGACCACCGGCATCATCGGCACCCCGCTGCTGGAGATCAACACCCAGTTCAAGCGACCGGCCACCTATGGAGAGCGGCTGCAGATCCACACCAGCGTGACCGAATGGCGCGAGAAGGTCTTTTTGCACCGCCATGTCGTCATGCGCGGTGACGACCTGCTGTGCGAAGGCACCGAGGTGCGTGCCTTCGTCGTGCGCCTGCCCGGCGACGAGGTGCGCATGAAATCCATTCCGGTACCGGAATTCATCAAGACACTGTGCTCTTGATCCACTGCTTCAACCACCACAAAAAGGAGACAACCGTGAAACTTAGCTACCAAGTGATTGCCGCTGCCGCAACCACACTGATGTCGGGTCTGGCCATGGCCGACCTCACCATCGGTGTGATTCTTCCGCTGACCGGTCCGGCCTCCGGCCTGGGCATTCCCATGAAAAACCAGATCGCCTTGTGGCCGGAAAAGATTGCCGGCGAGAAGCTCAAGGTGATCGTGCTCGACGATGCCACCGATCCCACCCAGGGCGTGAAGAACGCGCGCCGCCTGGTGGCCGAAGAGAAGGTGGACGTGCTGCTCGGTTCCGCTGCCACACCGGTGGGGATTGCCATTGCCGACGTGGCGGTGGAAAGCCAGACGGTGCAACTCGCAGCCACCCCCATTGGTCTGCCACCCGGCAAGGACACCTGGTCCTTCCGTCTGCCCCAGTCGAATGACGTCATGGCGCACGCCGTGGTTGCGCACATGAAGAAGCAGGGCGTCAAAACGGTGGGCTTCCTGGGTTACACCGATGCCTATGGCGAACAGTGGCTCAAGGCCTTCACCGCTGCCGGTGACAAGGAAGGCATCAAGGTGGTGGCCGCCGAACGCTTTGCCCGCACCGATACCGGCGTGACCGCGCAGGCCTTGAAGCTCACCGCCGCTAATCCCGATGCCATCCTGGTGGTGGCCTCGGGCAGCGGAGCCGCCATGCCCGAGATGGCCGTGCTGGACCGTGGCTACAAAGGCAAGATCTACCAGACCCATGCCGCTGCCACTAAGGACCTGATGCGCGTGGGTGGCAAGGCCATGGAAGGCACCTATGTGGTGTCGGGCCCGGTGATTGCACCGGCGCAGTTGCCAGACTCCAACCCCTCCAAGAAGTTTGCCCTGGACTTCGTGGCCAAGTACGACGGAGCCTATGGTGCGGGCAGCCACAACCAGTTCGCCGGCCACGCTTACGACACCGTCCTGGTGCTGGAAAAAGCGGTTCCCCTGGCGCTGAAGAAGGCCAAGACCGGTACGCCCGAATTCCGCGCGGCCCTACGCGATGCGCTGGAGACCATGGGCCGCACCGTGGTGGCCCACGGCACGCTCAACTGGACCAAGGAAGATCACTGGGGCTACACCCTGGACACCGGCGTGATCGTGAAGGTGGTCAACGGCGACTGGAAAATCGAATAACACGCAAAAGGATTCAAGCCCATGGACTCCACGATTGCCAGCATCCTGCTGCTGGATGGCTTGACCAACGGGGCGGTATATGCCCTGTTGGGTCTGGCCACCGTGCTGGTATTCACGGTCACGCGTGTGATCTTCATCCCCCAGGGGGAGTTCGTCGCCTACGGCGCGCTCACCCTGGCCATTCTGCAGACGGGGCACGTGCCCGGCACGGTATGGCTGTTGCTGATCATGGCATGCATAGCCGCTCTGATGGAGCTGGTAAGCCGGTGGCACCACCACCGCAACCCGCTGGCTGCACTCAAGTCGGCCCTCAAGGTGCTGGCGGTTCCGGTGGCGCTTGCGCTGGTCACGCTGTGGGCCGCGCCGCGCCAGTTTCCGTTGGAAGTGCAAGCCTTGCTGAGTGTGGCCATCGTCACCTCCTTCGGGCCCCTGGTGTACCGCGTGGCCTTCCAGTCGCTGGAAGATGCATCGCCCTTGGTGTTGCTGATCGTGGCCGTGGGTGTGCACTTCGCCATGACTGGCCTGGGGCTGCTGTTTTTCGGGGCCGAAGGTTTCCGCAATCCGCCGTTCTGGGATTTGCGCCTTTCGCTGGGTCCGGTGACGCTGACCGGCCAGACCCTCATCATCTTTGCCTGCTCTGTTGCGCTCATCGTGCTGCTCTGGTTGTTTTTTGAACGTGCCCTCATGGGCAAGGCCCTGCGTGCCACCGCGGTCAACCGCCTGGGTGCGCGCCTCATGGGCATTTCCTCCCACGCGTCCGGCCAGACGGCATTTGCCATGGCCGCACTCATCGGTGCGCTGTCGGGCCTGCTGATCGGGCCGACCACCACCGTGTTCTACGACTCGGGTTTCCTCATCGGCCTCAAGGGTTTTGTGGCGGCGGTGGTGGCTGGTCTTTCGAGCTACCCAGGTGCCCTGGTGGGCGCCCTGTTCGTGGGCATCGTGGAGTCGCTGGCCTCCTTCTGGGCCAGTGCGTTCAAGGAGGTCATTGTGTTCACGCTGATTCTTCCCATCCTGCTCTGGCGTTCGCTCCAGGGTGGCCATTCGGATGAGGAGCACTGACATGAACAACCGTAACATGCGCTGGCTCGCTCTGGGGGCCCTGGTTCTGCTGGTGGCCCTGCTGCCACTGCCCGAGTTCTGGATCACCCAGCTCAATTACATCGGCCTCTACAGCCTGACTTGCCTGGGGCTGGTGTTGCTCACCGGCGTGGCCGGCCTCACCTCCTTCGGGCAGGCTGCGTTCGTAGGTATCGGTGCCTATGCCAGTGGCTGGTTCACCCTCAACCTGGGCCTCTCGCCCTGGGTGACGCTGTTCATCGGTCTGGCCATCACCTCGGCTTCTGCGCTGGTCGTGGGCGGCATCACGCTGCGCATGTCCGGCCATTACCTGCCGCTGGCCACCATCGCCTGGGCGCTGGCCCTGTACTACCTCATGGGCAACCTGGACGCCCTGGGCAAGTACGACGGCCTGCTGGGCCTGCCGGGTCTGTCGGTGTTCGATTGGCAGATCGGCCAGGGCAAGGGCTTCTTCGTCCTGACCTGGGTGGTGGTGCTGTGTGCGGCGGCGGCGCTGATTTCGCTTCTGGATTCGCGCGCCGGCCGCGCCATGCGCTCCTTGCGCAACGGCACCCGCATGGCCGAAGCCATGGGCGTCAACACCTTGCGCTACAAGATCATCATCTTCCTGATCGCGGCACAACTGGCCTCCATTTCCGGATGGCTGTTCGCACACTTCCAGCGCTCCATCAACCCCTCGCCCTTTGGTCTCAAGATGGGCATTGAGTACCTGTTCATGACCGTGGTGGGTGGCATCGGCCATGTGTGGGGTGCGGTCGCAGGTGCATTGATCACCAAGCTGATGGAAGACCAGTTGCAGGTGCTGTTGCCCAAGCTCATCGGCACCAGCGGAAGCTACGAGGTCATCGTGTTTGGCATTGTCCTGGTGGTGATGCTCAAGTTCCTTCCCGATGGGCTGTGGTCCATGGTGCAACGCAAGCTGCCGCGTGCTGCGCGCGTTGTGGACTGGGCCGATGCACCCGCCCTGCCTGAGCGCAGCAAGCCAGCCAAGGGCGAACCGATTCTGCAGGTGAAGGGCATTCGCAAGGTGTTCGGCGGGCTGACCGCGGTGAACAACATCAGCTTCCAGATCGATGCCGGGCAGATCGTGGGCCTGATCGGCCCCAACGGGGCGGGCAAGTCCACCACCTTCAACCTCATCACCGGCGTGCTGGCCCTGAGCGGCGGGGAGGTGATGTTCCGTGGCGAAGTGGTCAGTGGCCTGCCTTCCCGCGAAATCGCAAGGCGCGGCATGTCCCGCACCTTCCAGCACGTCAAGATGATTCCCGACATGACGGTGCTGGAAAACGTGGCGCTGGGCGCCCACCTGCGTGGCAGCAAGGGCGTGCTGTCGGCCATGACAAACACCAACCGCATGGAAGAGCGCCAGCTCTACAAGGAAGCGCAACGCCAGTTGGAGCGCATTGGCATGGGCGAGTACCTGCACGAGCTGGCGGGCAACCTGGCCATGGGGCCGCAGCGCCTGATGGAGATCGCGCGCGCCCTCTGCAGTGACCCGGCCCTGTTGTTGCTGGATGAGCCCGCAGCCGGACTGCGCCACCTCGAGAAGAAGCGCCTGGGCGAAGTGCTGCGGCAGTTGCAACAGCAAGGCGTGAGCATTCTGCTGGTGGAGCACGACATGGAACTGGTCATGGACGTGTGCGACCACCTGGTGGTGATGGAGTTCGGCACCTTGCTCACGCAAGGAACGCCCGAGCAGATTCAGGAAGATCCCAAGGTGCGTGCCGCGTACCTGGGTACGGAACATTAAGGAGCGATTCATGACCACCCCGGTACTGCGCGTTCACAACCTGCGTGCGGGCTATGGCCGCGCCGAGGTTCTGCACGGCATAGACCTGCATGCGGACCAAGGCAGCGTGATCACCGTCATCGGTCCCAACGGCGCGGGCAAGTCCACGCTGCTCAACACGCTGATGGGCATCCTGCCCGCCAACGGACAGATCGATCTGGAGGGCGACCCCATCCAGTCGCTGACGCTGGAGGAGCGCGTCATGCGCGGCATGGCCCTGGTGCCGGAGAAGCGCGAACTGTTTGGCACCATGCCGGTGGAAGACAACCTGCTGCTGGGCGGCTTTCGCCAGATGCGTCTGGCCAATCCGCACTGGCGTGACCGCATGGACGAGGTCTACACCTTGTTCCCCCGCCTCAAAGAGCGCAGGCTGCAACTCGCCGGCACCCTCTCGGGTGGCGAGCGCCAGATGCTGGCGGTGGGCCGCTCGCTCATGTCCGGTCCCAAGGTGTTGATGCTGGATGAACCCAGCCTGGGCCTGGCGCCGCTGGTCGTCAAGGAGATATTCACCATCATCGAGCGCTTGCGCGAGACTGGCGTGACCATCGTGCTGGTGGAACAGAATGCGCGCGCCGCACTGGCGGTTGCGGACTATGCCTACGTGCTGGAGATGGGCGCCATCGGGATTCACGGCCCGGCCGAACAACTGGCGCAAGACCCGCGCGTGATCGAGTCCTATCTGGGCGCGGCCAAACGGAAGGAAGTGGCATGAGCGTGTACCAGCCTCCCACACAGGACATGCAGTGGCTGTTGGCCGCTGTGGTGCAGGCGCCCGCGGCGCTGCAGCAGCTGCAGGCGTTTGCAGAAGTCGATGAAGACCTGATGGCCCAGGTGCTGGAAGAGTCCGGCAAGTTTGTGGGCGAAGCCATTGCCCCGTTGAATCGCCAGGGCGATGAGGTAGGCGCGCAGTGGAAGGACGGATCCGTCACCATGCCGCCGGGCTTCAAGGACGCCTACGCCGCCTTCTGGCACGCGGGCTGGCCTGCGTTGGCGGCCGATGTGGAAGACGGAGGGCAGGGTCTGCCTTCGGTGCTGGCCGCCATGCTGTATGAAATGCTGAGTGCCGCCAACCACGCCTGGACCATGGCTCCCGGCTTGCTGCACGGCGCCTACGAATGCCTCAAGCACCACGGCAGCGAGGCCTTGCAGAAGCGTTACCTGGAAAAGATTGCCACTGGCGAATGGCTGGCCACCATGTGCCTGACTGAAGCGCATGCCGGCAGCGACCTGGGCCTGGCGCGTACCAAGGCTGTGCCACAGGCGGATGGCAGCTACCGCGTCTCGGGCACCAAGATATTCATCTCCGGCGGCGAGCACGACCTTAGCGACAACATCGTGCACCTGGTGTTGGCGCGCCTGCCCGACGCACCGCCCGGCCCCAAGGGGCTGTCGCTGTTTCTGGTGCCCAAATACTACGAAGACGGCAGCCGCAGTGCGGCCTACTGCGACCGCATAGAAGAAAAGATGGGCCTGCACGGCAGCCCCACCTGCGTCATGCGTTTCGAAGATGCAACGGGCTGGATCGTGGGCGAGCCCGGGCGTGGTCTCAACGCCATGTTCGTCATGATGAACGCCGCGCGCCTGCATGTGGCCTTGCAGGGCATTGGCCTGCTGGAAGCCGCGTGGCAAACCGCAGATACCTACTCCCGCGAGCGCAGGCAAATGCGCGCACCTGGCCGCGGCAGGTCAGCTGCCGAAGCGGACCTGATCGCCGAGCATCCGGCCATGCGCCGCATTCTGGATACCCAGCGGGCCTGGATCGATGGCGGCCGTGTGCTGGCATACCGAACCGCTGTTGAGCTGGACATGGGCAAACACCACGCAGACACCGCACGCCGTGAAGCGGCCCAGCGCTGGTGCAGCTTTGTGACGCCGGTCATCAAGGCCGCCTTCACCCAGCAGGCGTTTTACGGTGGCAGCGAATGCCTGCAGGTGCTGGGCGGGCATGGTTATGTGCGCGAGTGGGGCATAGAGCAAATCGTGCGCGATGCGCGCGTGGCCATGATTTACGAAGGTACCAACGAGATCCAGGCGATAGACCTGCTGGTGCGCAAGGTACTGGCTGACGCGGGCACATCCTTTGGCAACTGGCTGGACGGCCTGGTTGCAGAGCTGGACCTGGCTGTGCCATCGCACCCCCGCGTGTTGCAGCGCGTGGAGGCGCTGCGTTCTGTCACACGACAACTGTGCGAGGCGGGCCAGCGCGATGCAACACTGGCCTATTGGGTGGCCGACGACTTCCTGCGCGTGGTAGCGATCGTGTTGCTGGACTGGGCATGGGCGCAGATTGGCGTCAGGGCGCCCGCGCTTGCCCGCTGGACGCAACCCATGCAGGCCATGGAGCGCTGGATTGCGCCGGAGCTGCGCACGCGCATCGCCGTCATCGAGTCCGCATTGGCCGGAGTGCCGGCTTAGGCACGCGTCCCCGGCGTCTTATGCCAGGTTGCTGAAGAGGCTGCCCAGTGAGGATGTGCTGGAGGTAGCGCCATAGCCCAGGTTCTGCTGCATCTGGCTGAGCAGGGCCTGCAGGCTGACTTGTGAACTGGTCGATCCGCTGCCGCTGGTGCCCGTGCTGCCAGAGCTTGAACTGGAGCTGCCTTGCAGGTCCGCCACCATCTTGTTGAAGGCGCTTTGCAGGTCCGAGGGCGCATTGCCGCTGGTGACCTGTGAAATCAGGGCCGACAGGCCGGAGGCAAAGTCGCTCTTGGGATCACCGGAATTGCTGCCTGTGCCGCTACCCGAAGCGCCGCCGGTGTTCTCACTCTTGACGGCCTGAAACAGGGCATGCATGAAGGCACCAATGTCCGCCTTGGTGCTGCTGGCACCGGAGGTGGAGCCGTCGTCATCACCGTCGCTGTCGGTGCCGGCGGTGGTGGTGGACGAACTGCCCGAAGTGCTGGAGGTGGCGCTGGTGCTCTGGGTGGTGTTGAGCCCCAGGCTTTGCAGTGCCTGCATCAAAGCGGACTGCAGGGCGCCGCCGCGACCATGGCCATGCCCGTGGTGACCCGAACCCTTGACACCTTTGCCGCCGTCCCCATCGCCATCCGGGTCAGAAGTGTTGCTGGTCTGGCTCGTCTGTGTCAGGTTGGATGGGGGCACATAGACCGAGGAGGAAATGCTGTCGATGCTGCTCATGTTGACTCCAATGGGGTGGGATGGACTCCATTGGAATTCGGCGGAAAATTTTCTAAATCAAATGAAAAGCGGCAAAAACGTAGCTGTTTACCTATCTTTACCGCAGCTATGTAAAGACACGCTTTTTTGTTACATCTGCCAGCGACCCGCAATGTTCTTGAGCAGGGTGTTAATGGCAATTAGCTGGCGATTGCGCACCGAGACCAGGGTTGCCTCGCTGCTCAGTGCCGAACTTTGGGCACTGCTGACATTGAGGTAGCTCACCGTGCCCGCGCGGTACTGTTCCATCACGATCTCCAGGTTGCGCTGTGCCGCCTGCAGGGCCAGGGTTTGTGATTGCACTTCGTCGGAAAGGCGCGCGCTCAGGACCAGGTTGTCTTCGACTTCCTGCAACGCGGTGAGCACCAGTTGCCGGTACGACGAGGTGACCTGGTCGGCCGAGGTACGCGCCTGCGCGCTGGCCAGCTGGCGGCTGCCCCCATCCAGAATGGACTGGCCCAGCGAAGCGCCCAGTGACCACAACAGATTGGGCGTGCTCAGCAGATTGGCGATCGAAGACTGGCTGTAGCCTGCCGTGGCGGACAGGTTCAGGGTGGGGAACAGGGCGGCATCGGTCACGCCGATCTGTGCATAAGCGGCCTTCACGCGTTCGCGTGCAGCGGCAATGTCCGGCCGCCGCTCCAGCAAGGTGGACGGCAGCAGCGCGGGCACAGCCACTGCCTGGGGCAAGGTTGCTGTGGGCGCGATGGAGAAGACCGCGGGTGCCTCGCCCAGCAGCACCGCCAGTGTGTGCTCCAATTGGGCGCGCTGCGCCTGCATGTCGGCCAGTTGGGTCTGCACGCTGCTGAGCTGGGTCTGCGCCTGCAACACGTCGGTGAGACCGACCACGCCCGAGTTGTAGCGCACACGGGTCAGTTCCAGCGCACGCTGGTAGGCCTGCACATTGCGCTCCAGCAGGGCCTGCTGCGCCTCGGCTGCACGCAGCGAAAAATAGTTTTGCGCCACGGCCGCCTGCACCGACAGGCGCGCGGCAGCCAGATCCGCCTGCGATGCATTCAGGCTGGCCTCTGCACCTTGTGTGGCCATGGACAGGCGGCCCCACAGGTCCACCTCCCAGCTGGCGGTGGCGGTGAGGGAGACGCTGTTGCTCGGGTTCTCAGCCGCCGTCGATTGCGCGTTGGCCGTGCGCGTGCCGTTCAGGTTGGCAGACAGAGTGGGCCCGGTGGCGCTGCGGCTGGCGCCCAGCACCGCCTGCGCACTGGCAAGTTGGGCCTGCGAGGACTTGATGCTCTCATTGCCGATGACCACGCGGCGTTCCAGATCATCCAGCACCGGGTCCTGGAACAGGGTCCACCAAGCGTCCGGCACGTTCTGCATAGTGGCAGCGTCAGGACCAGCGCTTTCCTTGAACCGGGCCGGCGCGTCTTGCGGCGCGGGTGGTGCAACCTGCGTGATGGCACAGGCGCTCAGCAGCGCGCACACGGCCAGGGAGAGAAGGGTGAGGCGAGGGAGTTTCAGCATGGCGGTCTCAGTGTGCAGTCGCGTTCGGCAAAGGGGTGAGGGCAGGGGCGGCAGTGGCCTTGGGCTTGCGGCGCAGCCGGTCCATCAGCACAAACACCACCGGCGTGGTGTAGAGCGTGAGCAGCTGACTCAGGATCAGCCCGCCCACGATGGCAATGCCCAGTGGTTGGCGCATCTCGGCGCCATCGCCGGTGCCCAGGGCCAGCGGCACCGCGCCGAACAAGGCAGCCATGGTGGTCATCAGGATGGGCCGCAGCCTCAGGCTGGCGGCACGGAAGATCGCGGCACCCGCGCTGACGTTGCCCACGCGCTGGCGCGCAATGGCGAAGTCGATCATCATGATGGCGTTCTTCTTCACGATGCCGATCAGCAGGATCACGCCGATGAAGGCGATGATGGAGAACTGCGTGTCAAACAGCATCAGCGCCAGCAGCGCACCCACACCGGCCGAGGGCAGGGTGGACAGGATGGTGAGCGGGTGGATCAGGCTCTCGTACAGAATGCCCAGCACCAGGTAGATGGTGACCAGCGCTGCGGCGATCAGCAAGGGTTGTGACGACAGCGACTGCTGAAACGCATTGGCCGTGCCCTGGAAGCTGCCGCGCACCGACACCGGCACGCCCAGCTGCAGCAGCGCACCGTCAATGGCAGCGGTGGCCTCCGACAGCGACACGCCCAGCGGCAGGTTGAAGCTGATGGTGGAGGCCGGTGTGCCGCTCTGGTGGTTGACGGACAGCGGCGTGTTGGTGGTCTCCACCTTGGCAAAGGCCGACAGCGGCACCTGCGCACCGGTCTTGCTGGTGACGTAGAGGCGACTCAGCATCTCCGGCCCTTGCAGGTACTCGGGTGCCAATTCCATCACCACCCGGTACTGGTTGAGCGGGTTGTAGATCACGCCGACTTGGCGCTGGCCAAACGCGTCGTTGAGCGTGGTGTCCAGATTGCTCACCGTCACGCCCAGCCTGGCTGCAGCATCGCGGTCAATGGTGAGCGTGGTCTGCATGCCCTTGTCCTGCTGGTCGGAGTTCACGTCGGCCAGCTCCGGCAGTTTGGACAAAGCGGCACGTACGCGCGGCTCCCAGCTGCGCAGGTCCTCCAGCGAGTCGGCCTGCAAGGTGTACTGGTACTGCGCATTGGCCTGGCGGCCACCCATGCGGATGTCCTGCACCGGCACCAGAAACAGATTGGCGCCGGGCTCATGCGCCAGCTTGCCGCGCAGCCGGGCAATGACACCGTCCACGCTGATCTTGCGCTCGGCCAGGGGTTCGAGCGTGACATAGAAATTGGCCGTGTTGCGCTGCCCGCCGCCGGTGGAGCCGCTGACGTTGGCGACGGCCGGGTCGGCCATCAAGATGGCCACAAAGGTATCGACCCGCTTTTGCATCATCTCGAAAGAGCTGCCCTGGTCAGCCTGCACGCCGCCCACGATGACACCGGTGTCCTGCTGCGGAAAGAAGGCCTTGGGGATGGCGGTGTACAAGTAGATGTTGAGCGCGATCACCGCCAGCAGCGACAGCATGGCCACCGGCTGATGCCGCAGCGTCCAGGCCAGGCTGCGCCGGTACAACCGCACGGCCTTGCGCCCCAGCGTTGCCACTCCATCCGACAGCGCCTGCAGTCGTGCGTTGCGCGGGCGTTGCTTCTCGCGGGGGCGCAGCAGCAGCGAAGCCATCATGGGTGTGGTGGTGAGCGACACCAGCATGGAAACCATGATGGCCGTGGACAGCACCACCGCAAACTCGCGGAACAGGCGACCTACCACGCCACCCATCATCAGAATCGGAATGAACACAGCGATCAGTGACACGCTGATGGACACCACGGTAAAGCCGATTTCGCGCGCACCCTTGCGCGCGGCCTCGCGCGGGCTCAGTCCCTGCTCGGTATAGCGGGTGATGTTCTCCAGCACCACGATGGCATCGTCCACCACAAAGCCGGTGGCTACCGTCAACGCCATGGCCGAGAGGTTGTCCAGGCTGTAGCCGCACAGGTACATCACGCCCAGCGTGCCTGCCAGCGACACTGGCACGGCCACCGCCGGCAGCAGCGTGGCGCGCCAGCTGCGCAAGAACAGCAGCACCACCAGAATCACCAGCCCGATGGCAATGGCCAGCGAGCGCTCCACTTCGCGCAGCGACGCACGTATGGTGGGCGTGCGGTCGCTCAGCACCTTCACATCGATGGCCGCGGGAATGGAGGCCTGCAGGCGCGGCAGCAGCTCGCGCACCCGTTGCACCGTGTCGATGATGTTGGCGCCAGGCTCTTTCTGTACAAACAGCGCCACCGCTGGCTTGCCATTGGCCACGCCATAGTTGCGCGTGTCCTGCACCGAGTCGCGTACGGTCGCCACATCGCGCAGGCGCACCGCCGCACCGCTGCGGTAGCTCAGGATCATGGGGGCGTATTCGGCCGCGGTACGGGCCTGGTCATTGGCACCCACCTGCCAGCTGCGTGCGCCGTCTTCCAGCGTGCCTTTGGGACGGTTGGCATTGGTGGCGGTGAGTGCAAGGCGCACGTTGTCGAGCGCAATGCCGTTGGCTGCGAGCTGGTCCGGATTGAGTTCTACGCGCACTGCCGGCAGGGCTCCGCCACCCACGCTCACCTGTCCCACACCTTCCACCTGCGCAATGCGCTGCGCCAGCACGGTGGAAGCCGCGTCATACATCTGGCCGCGCGTGAGCGTGTCCGAGGTCAGCGCCAGAATCATGATGGGCGCATCCGCTGGGTTGACCTTGCGGTAGGTCGGGTTGCTGGGCATGCCGGTGGGCAGCAGCGTGCGTGCGGCGTTGATGGCAGCCTGCACATCGCGGGCGGCGCCATTGATGTCGCGCTTGAGGTCAAACTGCAAGGTGACGCTGGTGGAGCCCAGTGAGGAGCGCGAGGTGATCTCGCTCACCCCGGCAATGCTGCCCAGCACCCGCTCCAGCGGTGTGGCCACGGTGGCGGCCATGGTGTCGGGGCTGGCGCCGGGAAGTGAGGCGCTGACCGAGATGGTGGGGATGTCCACTTGCGGCAGCGGTGCGATGGGCAGCAGCCAGAAACTCAAGGCGCCAGCCAGCCCTATGCCCAGCGTGATCAGTGTGGTGGCAACGGGGCGGTTGATGAAAGGCGAGGAGATGGAGCCCCCCTGTGTCGCCTTCGGCGCCTCCCCCCCCGAGGGGGGGCGCTGCTGGCGGACCGGCGGAGCCGGATCCGCGGCAGCCTTGGTGGGCTCGCTCATGCCGCTGCTCCTTCGGAGCTGCGCGCCTTCCAGCGCTGCGATAGCTGCGCGAAGCCCAGGTAGATCACGGGGGTGGTGAACAGGGTGAGGATCTGGCTCACGATCAGGCCGCCGACCATGGTCACGCCCAGGGGGTGGCGCAGCTCATGGCCGGCGCCGGTGCCCAGCATGAGTGGCAGTGCGCCCAAGAGCGCGGCCATGGTGGTCATCAGGATGGGGCGAAAGCGTAGCAGGCAGGCCTGGTGGATGGCCTCGCGTGGCGAGAGCTGCTGCTCGCGCTCGGCGTCCAGCGCGAAGTCGATCATCATGATGGCGTTCTTCTTGACGATGCCGATGAGCAGCACGATGCCGATGATGCCCACCACGCCCAGGTCCTGGCGTGCCAGCAACAAGGCCAGCAGTGCACCCAGTCCGGCTGAGGGCAGCGTGGACAAAATGGTGACCGGGTGGATGAAGCTCTCATACAGCACACCCAGCACGATGTACATGGTGACCACCGCCGCCACGATCAGCAGCAGGGTGCTGGTCAGCGATGCGCGGAACGCTTCGGCCGCACCCTGGAAGCTGGTCTCCACACTGGCCGGCAGATCGAGCTTGGCTTCTTCGGCCTTGATGGCATCCACTGCCGCACCCAGCGACACGCCCGGTGCCAGGTTGAAGGACATGGTGGCCGAGGGGAACTGCGCCACATGGTTGATGGAAAGCGCCGAGGGGCGCTCCACAAACTGCGCCACCGAAGACAGCGGCACCTGCACGGTCGTGGTGGTGCCGCTGCTATTCACGCTGCTGCCGGGCACATACAGCTTGTCGAGCGAGCGCAGGCCGGTGCGAAACGGCGCAGCCGCCTCCAGCACCACGCGGTACTGGCTGGCCTGGGTGTAGATGGTGGAGATCAGGCGCTGGCCGTAGGCGTTGTAGAGCGCGTTGTCGATGGCGGACACCGTCACGCCCAGCTTGCCAGCGGCCTCGCGGTCGATCTGCACATAGGCCTGCAGGCCCTGGTCCTGCAAGTCGGTAGCCACGTCTTCAATCTGCGGCAGGGTCTTGAGGCGCTCCAGCAGCCGGCTGGTGGCCGTAGTCAGATCGTTGGAGTCCGGTGAGCTGAGCAGGAACTGGTACTGCGTCTTGGAGACGCGGTCTTCAATGCTCAGGTCCTGCACCGCCTGCATGTAGGCGGTAATGCCTGGCACATGCGAGGTGCTGGCGGACAGGCGGTGTATCACTTCGCTGGCCGAACTGGTACGCTGGGCAAACGGTTTGAGCGTGATCTGCATGCGCCCGGTATTGAGCGTGGCGTTGGCACCATCCACACCGATGAAGGAGGCCAGGTGGTCCACATCCGGGTCCTGCAGGATGGTGTCTGCCAGTGCCTGTTGGCGCTCACCCATGGCGGCAAACGAGGTGCTCTGCGACGCCTCGGTGATGACCTGTATCAGCCCGGTGTCCTGCACCGGGAAGAAGCCCTTGGGCACTGCTACATAGAGCGCTACTGTGGCAAGCAGCGTGAGGCCGAACACCATCAGCGTGAGGGCCGAGCGGTCCAGTACCCAGTTGAGTGCGCGGCCATAGGTCGCCACCATGGCGTCAAAACTGCGGCCACTCCAGGCGCCCAGGCGGCTGTGGTTGCGTTGCGCTTCGGGGCGCAAGAGGCGTGCACTCATCATGGGCGTGAGCGTGAGCGAGACCACGGCGGAAATCAGGATGGAGACCGCCAGCGTGATGGCGAACTCATGGAACAGCCGACCCACCACATCGCCCATGAACAGCAGCGGAATCAGCACCGCGATCAGCGACACCGTGAGCGAGATGATGGTGAAGCCAATCTGCTTGGAACCCTTGAACGCGGCCTGCATGGGGCTGTCGCCTTCTTCCACGAAGCGGGCAATGTTTTCGATCATCACAATCGCATCGTCCACCACAAACCCGGTGGAGATGGTCAGCGCCATCAGCGTGAGGTTGTTGATGGAGAAGCCCGCCAGGTAGATCACGCCGAATGTGCCCACCAGCGATAGCGGCACGGCCACCGCCGGAATCAGCGTGGCGCGTGCATCGCGTAGGAACAGGAAGATCACCATCACCACCAGCGCCACGGCCAGCAGCAGTTCGAACTCGGTGTCGTCCACCGAGGCGCGTATGGTGGTGGTGCGGTCGGCGATGATGCGCACGTCCACCGAGGTCGGCAGCGTGGATTGCAGCCGCGGCAGCAGGGCCTTCACTCGGTCCACTGTCTGGATCACGTTGGCGCCGGGCTGGCGTTGCACGTTCAGGATGACGCCGGGCGTCTGGTCGGCCCAGGCGGCCAGACGCAGGTTTTCGGCATCGTCCACGATCTGCGCCACGTCTTTCAGGCGCAAGGGGTTGCCGTTCTTCCAGGCAATGATCAGGTCCTGGTATTCGGCAGCCGACTTGAGCTGGTCATTGGCATCGATGGTGGAGGCGCGCTGCGCACCGTCGAAGCTGCCCTTGGCCTGGTTCACATTGGCTGCTGCGATGGCGGTGCGAATGTCATCGAGCGACAGACCCAGGCTGGCCAGCGTCTGTGGGTTGGCCTGTATGCGCACAGCGGGTTTGCGGCCACCGGCAATGCTGACCAGGCCCACCCCGTCCACCTGCGAGAGCTTGGGGGCCAGCCGGTTCTCGGTCAGGTCGTGCAGCTTGATGGCGGTGAGCGACGGCGAGGTCACGGCAACGGTGAGCACCGGCGCATCGGCCGGGTTGACCTTGCTGTAGACCGGCGGCATGGGCAGGTCGCTGGGCAGCAGGTTGCTACCGGCGTTGATGGCGGCCTGCACTTCCTGCTCGGCCACATCCAGCGACAGCCCCAGCGAGAAGCGCAGCGTGATGATGGACGCACCGCCCGAGCTGCTGGAGGTCATTTGGCCCAGGCCCGGCATCTGTCCGAACTGACGCTCCAGCGGCGCGGTCACCGTGGTGGAAATCACGTCCGGGCTGGCGCCGGGATACAGCGTAGTGACCTCGATGGTGGGGTAGTCCACCTCGGGCAGGGCCGATAGCGGCAACAGCCGGTACGCCAGCAGACCCGAAAGCAAGATGGCCAGCATCAGCAGCGCGGTTGCCACCGGCCGCTCGATAAATATGCGCGACGGATTCATGGGGGCCTATTGCGGATTGAGCTTGGCACGCATCTTTTCGCGCCAGGCTTGGCGCTCTTCTGGCGTCATGTTGCGCAGCTTCTCGCGATCTTCGGGGGATAGGCTCTGGAAGAAGGCGCGGCGTTGCGCCGCTGCAGCGTCGTCGGCACCGGCGGCTCCCGCATTCTCGGCGGGGCCCTCCTTGCCGGCTGCAGGTTGGGGTGGTGCGCCTGCCGGAGCAGGTCTGGTGCCGGGGCCGAGAGCTGCAGGGGCTGGTGCTGCTGCGCCAGATGCCGCAGGTGCAGCACCATTGGCAGCTTTGCCGCCCTTGTCGCCGCCCTTCCAGTTGCCACCGCCACCCGGTTTGGCATTGGGAACTATGACTTCCACCTTGGCGCCATTGCGCAGCCGGTCCACACCGTCGATCACAATTTTTTCGCCTGGCTGCACAGCGCCTTCGACGGCCATCCAGTCGCCGTCCACCACGCCGGGTTTGATGACCCGGGTGCTGACCGTGTTGTCATCGCCGACGACGTACACATAAAAGCCCTGCGCACCCCGCAGTACGGCCGCTTGCGGCACAGCCAGCACATTGCTGAGCGTGTCGAGCTGCAGTCGCACGCTGACCGACTGGTTGGGGAACAGCGCATCGTCCTTGTTGGGGAACAAGGCCTTGACCTTGATGGTGTCGGTGCTGGCGTCAATCGCGTTGTCGATGGTCGCTACCTGGCCAGTGGCCAGCAGCTTGGCACTGCCTTTGTCCCAGGCCTCCACGCGCAGCGGCTGCTTGGCCTTGAGTTTGGCCTGCAGCACCGGCACCTGCGCGGCAGGGATGGAAAACACCAGCGCAATCGGCCGCGTCTGTGCGATGGAAACAATGCCGTTGGTGTCCGCAGGCTGCACCACGTTGCCGATATCGGATTGCTTGAGGCCCACCCGACCGCTGGTGGGCGCCACCACCTTGGTGTAGGACAGTTGCAACTGCGCGCTGTCGAGCGCGCCGCGGTCCACCTTGACGGTGCCTTCGAGCTGACGCACCAGGGCCAGTTGGGTATCGACCTGCTGTTTGGGAGCGGCATCTTTGGCCACCAGGTCCTTGTAGCGTTGCAGGTCCAGCCGGGCGTTGTCGAGCTGTGCGGTATCGCGTGCCAGTGCGCCTTCTGCCTGGCTCACGGTGGCCTGGAAAGAGCGCGGATCGATCTGTGCGAGCAGTTGGCCGGCCTGCACCTGCTGCCCTTCCTGGAACAGGATGCTCTGCAGCGTGCCGCTCACCTGCGCGTGGACCACTGCCGTGTTGGATGCGGTCAGGCTGCCAATGGCGCTGGCCGTGACCCGTATGTCCTGTAGCCGCGCGGCCATGACCGACACCGGCTGTACACCCAAACTGCCGCCAAAGCGGCGCGAACCGCCACCGGGCCCCATGCCGGGTGGGCCACCTGCAGCCTGACCCGTTGCGGCGGTATCACTGGCGTGCGGCGCGAACTTCCACCATGCAGCGCCGCCAGCTGCCAAAACCACCAGGGCGGTAAGTGCCCAAGTGCTGAGCTTGCCCGATTGGCTGCCTGCAACGGCGGAAGCGCTCGGTTGGCTTGGGGTGGATGGGTACATGCTTTGCCTGCTGCTCATAAGGTATGCCTTGGATGGAGACGGAGTCGAGATCAGCCGCGCGTGCAGGTCTGATGGGCTATGACCCCGATTGTTGCAATGAAGCCTCTTCAGTTGACGAAGGAAATGTGAAGCTACGGAACTTTACTTTTTCTTCACTGCTCAGGCATGAAACCGTGCGCGGCAAGGTGGATTATTGAGCCATCTGAAACGTCAGGAGAGTTGCACATGCATAAGCTCATTGCTTTTTCGACCTTGCTGGTTGCCTCCGGCATCTGCCTGGCAGATGATGTGGGGCGGGTGATCTCCACTACACCAGTGGTGCAACAGGTGGGCGTTCCACGCAAGGTCTGCACCACCGAACAGGTGGCCGTGCAATCGCAGAAGTCAGGCGCAGGTGCCGCCATGGGCGCGATTGCCGGTGGCGCGATAGGCAACCAGGTGGGACGTGGCGCAGGCAATGCTGCGGCCACCATGCTGGGTATTGTGGGCGGCGCCATTTTGGGCGACAAGATTGAAGGCAGCCCACCGGCGCAGCTGCAGGACGTGCAGCATTGCAGCACCCAGGTCTTCTATGAAAACCGTACCGTGGCCTATAACGTGGTGTATGAGTTCGGTGGCAAGCAGTACACCGTGCAGATGCCGCAAGACCCTGGCCCCACCATTCGCTTGCAGGTCACGCCCATAGGTGCGGCGACGCAGGGCACCACCTCCACGTATTCAACCGCCCCTGTGGAATATGCACAAGCACCGACCAGTGTGATCGTGCCCGCTGCGCCGGTGTATTACGCACCCTCACCGGTCACGGTTGGCGTGGGTTTCGGGTATTGGGACCATCACCACTGGCATTGAGCAGATAGCAGCTTGACGCGCCGCCGCGCCAGCTAACGAAGCAACAACCAACTGATCAGCAGATAAACACCATAGACCACCAGAACGCCCAACGCGAACAGGCGCACCCGCGAGCGCAGGCGCCTTGCGTTGCGGGCTCTACGGTTGGGCGGCGGGGATGCAGGATGTGTTTTCAAAAACGCCTCCGTTCACAACCAGCTGACGCTCGTCTGCCGAGAGAATCTTCACCGGCGGCGGTGCGCCCAATCGGGCACCGGCATCACGGTAGTCTTCCCACACGACGCGGTCCTCGATGACGGTGGTGGACACCGCACCTTTTGCGGTGGCAAAGCGGATTTCGCGGGCATGGGGCAGGTAGCTGATAGCCATGGCCGGTTGCTTGCACAGATAGGTGATGAAGCGGTCCGGGACGGCCGGCTGGTACACATTGAGCAAGTAGTACGCCGCACCTCCGGAAAGAATCATGAACAGGCCCAGCGCAATCAGCACACGGTGCTCACCGCCTTGCGCTACGGGCGCCGGTCGCACCGGCTTGGCCGTGGACGCGGGTGGCGTAGCGAGAGCGGCGTTGACGGGGGCAGCTTTGGCAACAGGGTGCTGCGCGGTTTCAGCTGCCACGGCCAAGGCCAGCACTGGCTGTGGCACAGCCGCATCTGCCCGCGGCGCATCCGGCGCGCTCTTCCACAGAATGCTCAGCAGAGACGGTGGCTTGGGCACGCCCTGCATGCGCTGTGCATTGGTCGCAATCACCCGGCTGATCTGCACCACAAAGCCGGCAGCGATCACCGGCACCACCAGGTTGGACAGGGTGGAGGCGCTGCTGAATGCGCCACCAAAGACAGGGTCGTCCATGATGAGCGAGCCGGCCACGCCACCCAGAATGGCACCGCCCACCCACAGCAGATAGGGAAACACATCCATCAGCCGCGCCACATACAGACTGCCGAACATCAGGATGGGAATGCTCAACAGCAGGCCTGCCACCAGCATCTGCCAGTTGTTCTGGGTGATGGCCGAAAGTGCCAGCACGTTGTCCAGGCTCATCACGATGTCGGCCAGCACAATGGTCCTGGCCGCTGAAAAAATATCTTGCGCACTGGAGTGCTGCGGCCCGGCGCCATCGCCGGACTGCTGCAGGTTGTCCACGATCAGCTCGATCGAAATTTTCAGCAGCAGCAGGCCGCCTATCAGCTTGATCAGGGGCAGGTTCATGGCCAGCGTGGCGCAACTGGTCAGCACCAGCCGGGCCACAAATGCGCCCATCACCCCCAGCCACAGAGCCTTGGTGCGATGCTCCTTGGAGAGCGAGCGACATACCAGCGCAATGACGATGGCGTTGTCACCGCTGAGCAGAATGTCCACCAGCAGCACGCCCAGTGCCACATTGAAGGACAGCAGTGAAGGATCCGTTTCCACCTTACTTGCGGCCGGCTGTGGCGGGGCCGTTTTTCAGGTTCCGCAAAAACTCGGTATCGGGTGAGAGAAACAGGCTGGGCCCGCTGTCGGCCAAGGCTTGCCGGTAGGTTTGCAGCGAGCGGTACAGGCGGTAGAACTGCGGGTCGCGGCCAAAGGCGTCCGACAGCACCTGGTTGGCCTGGGCGTCGCCCTGGCCGCGTGCAATCTTGGCGGTGCGTTGTGCCTCCGACAGAATGGCCGAGCGCTCCTTGTCCGCCTTGGACTGGATCTGCTGCGCCCACTCAGCGCCCTGGGCACGCAGCTCCTTGGCTTCGCGCTGGCGCTCCGACTTCATGCGCTCGTAGATGGCCTGGCTGGTTTCCAGCGGTAGGTCGGCCTTGCGAAAGCGCACCTCCGATACTTCCACACCCAGTTGCTTGGCTTTCTGCTGCACTTCGGTCTCGATGCGTGACACCACCTTGGTCCGCTCTTCCGACAGCAGCGCAGGCAAGTTGATCTGCCCCAGCTCCTTGCGCAGGGACGAACTCACCAGTTGGCCTAGCTGCGCATTGGCCTGGTCCAGCGTGCGCAGTGACTGATAGAACTGCAGCGGATCCACGATACGGTAGTGTGCGTAGGTCTGCACTTCGATGCGCTTCTGGTCCCCCAGAATCACCTGCTCCAGCGGCGGCTCCAGCAGCAGCTGGCGGCTGTCATACAGGTTGACGGTGTCGACAAACGGAACTTTGAATTGCAGTCCCGGCACACTGACCACGCCCACCGGCGCACCCAGGCGGATGATCAGGGCCTGCTCGGTTTCCGACACCACATAGGTGGTCATGGATACCAGCCAGAGAGCGGCAACGCCGGCGATGGAAGCCCACAGGACGGGTCGCTTCATTTGCTGCTCTCCTTGGGCGCGTCCTTGGCCTTTTCGCCGATGTTCATGTACGGCATGACGGCAGAGGCGCCTTTACCGGTGGTGTCCACTATCACGCGGGTGGACTTCTTGAGCAGCTCGTCCATGCTTTCCATATACAGACGCCAGGCCGTCACGTCCTTGGACTTCACATAGCTGTTGTAGACCGACATGAAGCTCTTGGCATCGCCCTCAGCCAGCTTGACGGCCTGCTCCTTGTAGGCCTCGGCCTCCTGGGTGATCTTGGATGCCTCGCCGCGGGCGCGTGGCAGGATGTCGTTGGCATAGGAGTCCGCCTCGTTGCGGGCACGTTCCTGGTCGGCACGGGCACGCTGCACGTCGTTGAAGGCATCGATCACCGCAGCCGGTGGGTCCACCCGTTGCAGCTGCACCTGCGATACCAGAATGCCGGCATGTTCACGGTCCAGCAGCGTCTGCATCAGGTCGCGGGTCTGGTCGGCAATCTGCTGGCGCTTGTCCGACATGGCGGCCTGAATCGGAGTGCGGCCGATGATTTCGCGCAAGGCACTTTCGGCGGCAATGCGCACCGACACCTCGGGGTTCTTGATACGGAACAGAAAGTCCTTGGCGTCCTTGATGCGCCAGAACACGGCGCACTCGGCTTCCAGAATGTTTTCGTCACCGGTCAGCATCTGGCGGTCGTGCGAGTCTTCGTTGGAGACATTGGTGGCAGCGCCCGTGCGCGCCGTTCCCAACTGCAGCTGATTGACCTGGGTGACCTTGGGCAGTAGCACCGACTCCACCGGGTAGGGCCAGTGGTAATGCAGACCGGGGTCCACCGTTTCCTGGAACTTGCCAAAGCGCAGCACTACGCCCTGCTCATCGGGCTGTACCTTGTAGATGCCGGAGTTGACCCAGAGCAGCCCGATCACCACTGCCACCACCATGCCGCCGCGGCCCTTGAGTCCCAGCAGCTGTGCGTAGTAGGCGAACCAGTCGCGCAGAGATTGCAGCGTGCTCATGCCAGCCAGCCCATGCCCAGCGCGACCAGCAAAAAGATGCCCAGCAGCGCGCGGTACGCCACAAACACCCAGGTGGAAAAACGCTCCAGAAAATGCATCAGCCCCCAGATGGCGGCAAAGGCCGAGACGCTACCCACCACTAAGCCCACTGCCAGGTGTTGCCACGCTTCCAGAGGAATATGCGCATGCCACAGCACCAGCAGTTCCTTGAGCCCGGCCAGCGCAATGGCAGGCAAGCCCAGTAGGAACGAAAACTGCGCCGCGTCTTCGCGGCGGAAGTTCAGGAACAGGGCACCGGTCAGGGTGGAGCCGGAACGCGACACGCCGGGGATGAGCGCGCCCACCTGGGCCAGACCGACCCAGAGCGCATCGCGCAGACGCATTTCATGCATGCGGCGCTCATGCTTGCATTTCCATTCGGAGATGGCCAGCAGTGCTGCCATGACGATGCAGGCCACCGCAATCACCGGCAGGCCGCGCAGCGCGGAGCCGCAGGCGTTCAGCAGATGCGACAGCAGCAGTCCGGCGATGCCGATGGGAATGGTGGCCAACACAATGCCCACCGACATGCGAAAGTGGGGCGACTGGTAATTGCGCACCTGGATCGCCTGCACCGTACCTTGCAACAGCGCGCGCACATCCTTGGCAAAGTAGGACAACACGGCGGCCAGTGCTGCGAGCTGCATGATGGCCGAGAACGCGGAGCCCGGATCGGTCCAGCCCAGCAGTGCGGGCACGATGCGCATATGCGCCGTCGATGAAATCGGCAGCAGCTCCGTGATTCCCTGCACGACACCGAGAAAACCGATCTGCAAATAATTCAATGAGGCGAAACCGATATCGATTCCATTGGTGCAAGCGGCAGACACTGGTGGATCCTTTGGTGAGTGCCAAATGGTAGCCAGAATCCCCTTGCAGTCTCAGGCCCAAAGCGACTTCACCAAACTTTACACAGGCTCATATTCCGCCGCGGGCATAGTTCTCAAAGTCGGCCAGCGGCACGGCCTTGCTGTAATAGTGGCCCTGGTAGGCATGGCAACCGGCTTCGGCGAGAAAGTCGCGTTGTGCTTCCATTTCCACGCCTTCCGCAATCAGGCTCAGGCCCAGGCTTTGGGCCAATGCAATGATGGTGCGTGTGATCGAGGCATTCTGGTGATCGCTCAGGATGTCCTTGACAAAGGAGCGGTCCACCTTCAGCTGGTCCAGCGGCATTCGCTTGAGGTAGGCCAGCGACGAGTAGCCGGTGCCGAAGTCGTCCAGCGAGAAGGAAACGCCCTTGGCCTTGAGGGTAAACATTTTTTCCATAATGGTGGCTACGTCATCCACCAGCAGGCTCTCCGTAAGTTCCAGCTTGAGCCGTATGGGGTCTGTATCCAGTTTGTCCAAAGCGGCCATTACCTGCTCGACAAAATTTATCTGGCGGAACTGGTACGCGCTCACATTGACCGCCAGTGTGATGTGGGAGAGTACCGGGTCCGCAGACCAGCGCGCGAGCTGTTGGCATGCGGACTCCAACACCCAATTGCCCAGCGGCAAAATCAGGCCAGTCTCTTCGGCCAGGGGAATGAAATCTGCCGGCAACAGCAATCCGCGTTGCGGATGCCGCCAGCGCACCAGTACCTCAGCACCAGTGACCCGACCACTGCCTACGACCTGGGCCTGGTAGTACAGCTCAAACTGCTGCGCCTGCAGTGCCTGACGCATTTGAATTTCGAGCTCACCCCGTTCCAGCACGGCCGACTGCATGGCCGGGTCAAAAAACTGCAGGCGATTGCGTCCAGTCTCCTTGCACTTGTACATGGCCAAGTCGGCCTGCTTGAGCAGGTCTTCTGGCAAGTCGGTGGCCAGGCTGAACAGGGTGGCGCCTATGCTGGCAGTGACGCGACAGTCTGACGTACCCATGTTGTAGGGTTGGTTGAGCGAGGCCAGAATTTTGTCGCCAATCTCCTGCGCCTGGGTTGCAGCCTCCTGGCGGCAATCGTGCAGTCTTTCAAGGACCACCACAAACTCATCCCCCCCCAGCCTTGCCACGGTGTCGCCTTCACGCACGCAAGCTTTCAAGCGCATGCCAACCTGCTGCAGCAGCAGGTCGCCGGCATCGTGCCCCTGGATGTCATTGATGGCCTTGAACTGGTCCAGATCCAGAAACAGTACCGCGCCACACACCTTGTTGCGCAGCGCGCTTATGACGGCCTGGCTCAACCGGTCCAGTAAAAGGGTGCGGTTCGGTAGCGACGTCAGGGGATCGAAAAAGGCCAGTTCATAAATGCGCTCTTCAGAGCGCTTGCGCGCGCTGATGTCGCGGATGTTGCACTGGATGACAGTGACGCCTTCGCATTCATAGACGTTGCTGACGAATTCCACGGCAATTCTTTTCCCGGCCTTGGTAACCAATGGCAGATCGTCGTAGCGCACATACCCGAGTGTCTGCAGTTCTGCAAATTTGTCGCGGTTCTCGATGGCATCGGAAAATGCTCCCAGCTCCCACAGGTGCTTGCCCATCAGTTCCGTATGCGAATAGCCGAGCAGCTCGGTCAGAAACGGGTTGGCGTCCTCGATTTGTGATGTCGACGCATTGAGCAGCAGGATGCCGTCGCGCGCAGTCTCGAACAACCTGCGATAACGGCCCTCTGACATCCGCAATGCCTTGAGCGCAGCCGGATCGCGGTTGTATTGCCTTTGGGCGCTCATAGGTAGGAGCCGCCGGTATCTCGGCTGTGGGGTGGCAGATGCATGCCAGGCAATTGCGTGTGGTTCATATGGCAGTTGGAGTGAGCAGGCTCCATTCGAATGCGAATGGCAAACAAACTCTCATGCCGGTTGTAAAGCCAGCCAACTGCAGGGTCTGTACGCCACCGAACGAGGTGCAGATGCATTCAATTTCGCCCAGGGTCTGCCACCGTACAGACCAGGGTCGGCATCTGCTGGATGCTCGTGCCATCTTCAATACATTGGCCCTTCGCCGATATTCACAACCAACCATTCATGCCTGTACCCAACCACTCGCCAGCGCCGCATGCCGACAAGCAAAAGGCCCAATCGAATCTTTTGCTGGGAGCATTGCCGCACGCCCTGTTGGAGCGCTGGTTGCCGCAGCTAGAGCTGATGGAGTTGCCTCTGGGAAAGGTGTTGTATGAGGCCGGTGGGGTTGAAAAATACGTCTACTTTCCTACGTGCGGAATCGTTTCGCTTCTCTACGTCATGAAGAACGGCGATGCAGCTGAAATTGCGGTGGTTGGTTTTGAAGGGATTGTGGGTATTTCCCTGTTCATGGGAGGCAACTCGACTCCCAGCCATGCCGTGGTTCAGAGCGCGGGATGGTGCTTTCGCCTGAAGGCCAAGACGCTCAAAGACGACTTCGAGCAGTTCGGCCCGGTGGCCCATCTGTTGCTGCGCTACACGCAGGCGCTCATTACCCAGATGGCCCAAACCGCGGTTTGCAACCGCCATCACTCGCTCGACCAGCAGCTCTGCCGTTGGTTGCTGCTCAGCCTAGATCGGTTGCCGGGAATCGAAATTGCCATGACCCAGGAACTCATTGCCAACATGCTGGGCGTGCGCAGGCAAGGCGTGACCGAATGCGCCGTCAAGTTGCAGGATGCGGGCCTGATTCGCTATTCACGCGGGCGCATCACCGTATCGGACCGCAAGGGGCTGGAAGAGCGCGTGTGCGAATGCTACGAGGTCGTCAAACACGAATACGATCGTCTGCTGACCTTTGCATAGAAGTACCTGCTTGCTGCTTTCCAAGGTTGACCGCGTGCAAGGCGGTATCTATCAGCGCCATCAAGTCATCAATGCGGTAGGGCTTGGTCAGATACCCGAACGCGCCTGCGTCCAGGCACTTTTGCTGCTGGCCCCGTGCCGCGCTGGACGTCAAGATCAGGACCGGGATGTGTTTTGTCAGCGCGTTTTCGCGCAGCAACAGCAGGGTCTCATAACCCGTGACGACCGGCATCACCATGTCCAACAAGATGATGTCCGGCTGCAAGGTTTGCGCCAACACATAACCTAGCAATCCGTCCACTGCGGTATGCAACGTCAGGTTGGCTCGGCGTGCAATGAGTCGGCTGATCAGGTCTGCATTTGCCGCATTGTTTTCAATCTGCAGGACGATGCCTTGCCCGTTGCCGTATGCATCTCGTGCCCAATCGATGGGGGCGTTCACCCTATGCATGTAATGACTCCCTTCTGCATCGAGGCCCAGCCCGCGTCCATGCGGGGCAATTCGGCGTTTCGATCAGGCTACTTTATTTTTTTGTTCGGATCCTGTCTGTCCGTATGCGGACATTTGCGCAATACGCACAATTTCCTTGGCAATGCCCTTTTTCACCTTGGCATCGTAGGTCCTGGCCGGGGCGCGTTCCGTCTGCCACCACACAGATACTGTGCGCCGGTTCGGCGAGTGGTCCAGGCGGTGCGGTATGGTTCAATGGCCGTATAGAACGATCCAAGTGCGACCGAACATGCCATCGCCATCCGACATCCCAAGCTCCTCTTCGCCGACTCCCCACCCTTTGCGGGCCTGGGGTGCTGCAGTGCGCCCCCCCAGTCTGCTGCTGGCTATCGCGCCCGTGCTGGTAGGGGTGTCGTTGGGATACCGGCAAACCGGTCAGGTTGACCTGGTGCTGGCACTGTTGGCGCTTCTGGCCGCCGTTCTGATGCAGGTGATCACCAATCTGCAGAACGATGTGGGCTACACCCAGCGCGGGGCCGAGCACGTGGGGCAGCGTATCGGCCTGCCCCGCGCCACAGCACTTGGGTGGCTGAGCCCCAGACAGGTTCGGTTGGCCATTGTGGTTTTGTCTGCACTGGCTACCGGCTTGGGTTTCTACATGGTTGCACTGCGTGGCTGGCCGGTGCTGGCATTGGGCAGTGCATCCTTGCTGGCCGCCTTGGCGTATATGGGTGGCCCGCGTCCGATTGCCTATACACCTTGGGGCGAAGCCACGGTGTTCGTGTTCTTTGGTCCGGTAGCCGTGCTGGGTACTGGGTGGCTGTTGACCGGCGGCTTGAGTGGCATCGGCGTGTTCGCATCCATGGCCGTGGGCAGCATGGCTGCTGCCGCACTGGCGGTCAACAACCACCGTGACATGGCGCACGACAGACTGGCAGGGCGCAGGACGTTTGCCGTGGTGTACGGGGCACGTGCTTCACAGCGTTGGTTTGCCCTGCTGCTGTTCCTTCCGTTTGCGCTGGCTCTGGTGATGGCGCTGTTCGCTCAACAGGTCTGGCCCTTGCTGGTATGGACGCTGGCGTGGCGGGCCTGGAACATCTACCGGGACTTTGGCGCGGTCACGCAAGGTGTTGCCTACAACGCCATCCTGTTTCGCACCTTCCGGCTGGGTTGGTGGTTTGCCGTCGCACTGTCGCTCTCAGCGTGGCTCCTCGCATAGCACGTAGCAGTCCTTGCCGCGTGTCTTGGCCTCATACATGGCCTCATCGGCCAGTGCCACCAGGGTGTCCACCTGATCGCCGTGTTGCGGATAGAACGAAACGCCAATGCTGGCCTTGACCACCACCGTGTGGCCGTCTTCGATCAGTATGGGGCGTCTGACTGCGGCCAACAGCCGCTCCAGCACAGTGGCATAGTCCGGGTCGGTGCCGTATTCGCAGAGCAGCAGAACGAACTCGTCCCCGCCCACGCGGGTGACCAGATCGCTGGCCCGCACGCACTCGGTCATGCGCTGGGCGCAAACCCTGAGAACCTGATCGCCGGCCGTATGGCCGTATTGGTCGTTGACCGCCTTGAAGCCGTCCAGGTCCAGATAGCAGATGGCAATCTGGCCACCGGTGCGCCGGGCCGTGGCTATGGCGGTCTGCAGGCCTTCCTGCAGCATGCGGCGGTTGGGCAACTGGGTCAACTCGTCGTGCTGGGCCACGGCCTCCAGGGTCTGCTCGTTATTCTTGGCCTGGGTAATGTCCACCAGAATCCAGAGCGACTCACGCAGGTTGTCTCCCAGCAGGCTGCCACTGATGTCCAACCAGAGCACCGAGCCGTCCTTGCGTCGCAACTGGGCCTGGAAGCGGAACGTGTTTCTGCTGTCCAGTGCCACGTAGGCGCGCTCTCCGATGTCTGCATACGATTCCGAGTCGGGGTACAGCATGCGCACCGACTGGCCATCGAGCTCTGCGTCCGAGTAACCCAGATTTCTGGTGACCCACTTGTTGTGCCACAGGATCTTGCGGTCTGCCAGCTTGATGATGCCGACCATGTCGTTGTTGAGCATGATCTCCTGTTCCTGGGTGATGGCCTGTAGTGCAGCTTCATACGCGTTGCGACTGCGTATGACCCTTCTTCCCAGCACATAGGCCATCGCCAGTGAACTGCTGACCAGCAGAAGCGCTACCCCGGCGAATCGCAACAGGGAGGACTGGATGGGGCCGTCCAGTTCGTGCTGCGGTATGCCGATGGCCACGGTCCAGCCGGTTGTCGCCGAGCGCTCGTAGGCCGTGCTCACTACCTCCCCGTCGGCTGTGCGCGAGAGAAACATCCCCTTGTAGCCTTGTTGCACCTGTTCTATCAGCGTGGGCGAGGCAGACATTCCAATGAGCTTTTCGGGCGCTCGGGACCGTCCGGCAATGCGCATGTCTCGATCCAGGACCGCGCCGGTCCATGTGGGCACCATCTTTTGTTCCGTGAAGATGGCACTGATCACTGCCGGGCGCAGGGCCACACCGATGACATAGCGGACCTGGTCCTGCTCCATTACAGGGGCCATCAGCAGAATCAGCGGCTCCGGTATAACCTTGCCTTGGGGAAAGACACCCGCAATGGCGGGCTCTCGGGTCTGCACAGCCGTTTCCACGGTTTGCGGTGAAATCGTTTGCTGCCCGGGGATGTGTAACGCAGGCTCGCTGAAGACAATCGCTTTGGTGACCGGGTCGATCAGGGCCAGACTGGCCCACTCCGGCTTGTCGGCCAGAATACGTTTGGCGTGCAGCGCAAAGCGCTGGTTGTCGGCCACGTTGAAGCGCAGTTCCGTACCCGCTACTTGCATGGAGCTGAATTGCCCCTTGAGCTCACGATCCACCGCAACCCGGATGGCACGTGCCAAACCCACCAGCTCCGCTTGCGCATCTGATTGTTTTTGCTGGACCACCGTCCAGCTTGCAAAGGCGGCAAAAGCCACCAAGGGAGCAATGGCTGCAAAAACAACCAAGGCCAGCGACCAACCCGTGGCACCAAATGCCTTGCGGGGGACGGATGCGACCCGTCTTGCCATTTCTCTCATATGTGTAGTCCAACTGCTAACAGGCATGTCCGCGGCGCAAGACATAGGGCTCTTACAGTTTCAGATTATGGGGAAGCCATAACGACGGGTATTGATGCGTGTCAATATTCGCTTGTGAGCCGTAGCGATACCATGTGCCGGAGACAATATCGGCCCAGAGGACCTTACCCGGAAAAAAGCGCCATGCCCGATACAAAAGCGTCCAGTGACATTGCCGTAGACAGGGCAACCCGTTTCGCGGCAGGAACAACCGTTCTGACCTATGCCACCCTGGCGGCCTTGTGGATACTGGTGTCCGACTATGTGGTGGCCTGGATGTTTCAGGATCCGGGGCTCATTGCCCGGGCCAGCACGCTCAAGGGGTGGTTGTTCGTGGGTGTGACGACGGTGCTGCTGTACCGTTTGATCCGGCGTTTGCAACAGCAGATTGGGGCGACCTTGCAACAGGAGCTGCGGGTCCGCGACGAGCAGGCTCAGCTGCGTCAGCTGCTCAACAGCATCGTGGAAGGCGCCTCCGACGCCATCTTTGCCAAGGATCTGGAAGGCCGTTACCTGCTGTGCAACACGGAATCCGCACGCGTGACCGGACTCACCGTGGCGCAGATGCTGGGTCAGAAGGAGGCGGCAGTCTTCCCGGAACAGTCTGAAAGCATTCGGCAGAACGACGTGCGTGTTCTGCAGGAAGGCGTCACACTGACTTTCGAGGAGACGGTTTCCACCATCGACGGTGAGCGCACCTATCTGTCAACCAAGGGACCGTTGCGTTCTGCGGATGGGCGGATCTACGGGCTGTTTGGACTGGCGCACGACATCACCGAGCGCAAGCGCATGGAAAACACGCTGTTTGAAAGCGAGGCACGGCTGCAGACCTTGATCCGCTCCATTCCCGATCTGGTCTGGCTCAAGGATTTGCAAGGTGTCTATCTGGCCTGCAACCCGCAGTTCGAGAAGTTTTTCGGGGCCAAGGAAAAGGACATTCTGGGCAAGTCGGACTACGACTTCGTGGACAAGGAACTTGCCGATTTCTTCCGCGCCAATGACCAGAAAGCCATGGACAAGGAAGGGCCCAGTGTCAACGAGGAGTGGGTCACATTTGCGTCGGATGGGCGCCGGGCACTGCTGGAAACCACCAAGGTGGCACTACGTGCGCAGGATGGCAAGATCATCGGCGTGCTGGGAATTGGTCACGACATCACCGAGCGGTACCAACTGCACGAGTCGGTTGAAAGAAGCCGTATCCGTTTGCAGACGATACTCAAGACGTCCAGTGACGGCATTCACATTCTCGATGCCGAAGGGACCTTGGTAGAAGCCAATGACGCGTTTCTGGACATGTTGGGGCTGAGCAAGAGCGACATCGGTGCTATGCGCGTCACGGACTGGGACGCACAGCTGAGCTGGGACGAAATCAAGAAATTCAATGACGGACTGGTCAAGACGCAAGGCAAGACACTGTTCGAAACACGCCATCGCCGCCGCGACGGAAGCATCATCGACGTGGAAATCAGCGCGTCGGGCATAGAGATCGATGGCAAGGGGTATCTCTACGCGGCATCGCGCGACATCTCATTGCGCAAGCAAATGCAGTCGGCACTGGTGGAGAGCGAGAAGCGCTACCGTACGATTCTGGAGTGGGCGCCGGATCCCATCGTGGTGCAGCGTAACGGCAGGTTGCTGTACCTCAATCCGGCTGCGGTGAAACTCTTTGGTGCTGCGTCGGAGGAAGAACTGCGGCAGACCCCGGTTATTGCACTGGTGCATCCGGATAGCCGTGAAAGGTCGCTGCAGCGTTCACGCAGGCTCGATGAGGGGGCGCAGGTGAATCCGCTCATCGAGCAGCGCTACCTCAAGCTGGATGGAACGTCCATAGATGTCGAGGTGCAGAGCAGGTGGATTCAGTTTGATGGGGCGCCGGCGGTACTGGTTGCCATCCGTGACGTCACCGAGCGCAAGGCGGCATCCCAAAAAATAGAACACCTGGCTTTCTACGATCCCTTGACCAACCTTCCCAATCGGCGCCTCATGTTGGACCGGCTCGACCAGGCCCTGATCGGTTGTGCACGCCAGGAATGCCAGGGGGCTCTGATGATGATTGATCTGGACAACTTCAAGTTGCTCAACGACACACTGGGCCATGCAACCGGTGATCGGCTGCTGACAGAGGTGGCCTGCCGCTTGCGCAACAGCATTCGGGAGGGGGACACGGTGGCACGTATGGGTGGCGATGAGTTCATCGTCATCCTGAAGGATCTGGGCGACAACGAACTGGCGGCTGTGCAGGCGGAACAGGTGGCCAACAAGATACTGTCCAGCCTGGGGCAGGCGTACTTGCTTCACACCGGAGAAGGGCCGAACGCTGCCAGTGACCGTGCTTACTACTGTACTTCCAGTATCGGCATTGCCATGTTCAAGGACCATTCGGTCTCCGTGAATGACCTCTTGCGGCGCGCAGACACGGCGATGTACCAGGCCAAGGCCGGGGGTAAGAATATGCTGCGATTCTTTGACATCGAAATGCAGACGTTGGTTACCCAACGGGCAGCTGTCGAGGTGGAACTGCGCACGGCCATCAAGGAAGGGCAGTTGGTGTTGCACTACCAGCCGCAGGTGGATTCTGCTGGGCAGGTGACAGGTTCCGAGGCGCTGGTACGCTGGCAGCACCCCTCGCGCGGCTTGCTGGGGCCGGGCAGCTTCATTGCACTGGCAGAGGAGTCGGGCCTGATCGTTCCTTTGGGGCAGTGGGTGCTGGATGCAGCATGCCTGCAGCTCGCCAAGTGGTCCACCAATCCGCTGCTGAGCGCGCTCACACTGGCCGTCAACGTCAGTGCACGTCAATTTGCGCAGAGCGCCTTTGTGGAAGTCGTGCTGGAAATCGTGAACCGGCACGCCATTGCACCGGGACGACTCAAGCTTGAGCTGACTGAGAGCCTGTTGCTGGAAAACACCGAGTCCGTTATCCAGAAAATGAGCCAACTCAGGGCGCGGGGCATCATGTTTTCCCTTGACGATTTCGGCACAGGCTATTCGTCTCTGTCCTATCTCAAGCGGCTGCCCCTGGACCAGCTCAAGATTGATCAGACCTTCATCCGCGACGTGCTGACCGACCCCAATGACGCAGCCATAGCGCGCACGGTGGTGACGCTGGGACGCAGCCTGGGTCTGAACGTCATTGCCGAAGGGGTGGAGACCCTGGAGCAACGCGAATGGTTGATTCGCAATGGTTGCTTTGTCTTCCAGGGGTACTTCTACAGCCGCCCGGTCACAGCCCCTGCATTTGAGGCGTATGTCATGCGGGGTGGTCAATCCGATGCATCTGCTTGAAATTCCCCTGCCACCCGGTCTCATTGCCGTCACTGGCGACGAGCGCACTGGCAAGACCAGCCTGTTGCGTCGCCTGAGCGGTGACCTTGCGGCCCCGCCGGGCGTGTCCGCGGTCATTGATGCGCTGTGGCTGGACCTGTCCTTGCCCGGGCATGACGAGCAGACCGCGCTGCAAGTGTGGGACGCGCTGCGTGCACGCTGCGCGCGCTGGAACGCGGCCCTGCATGCTGAGCTGGTGGATGCCTTGACTTTGACAGACCACCAGGAAAAGAAGTTGTTCATGCTCTCCACCGGCAGCCGTCGCAAGGTTGCCATTGCAGCGCTGCTGGCCAGCGGTGCAACCGTGACCTGCCTGGACCAGCCCTACGCCGCCCTGGATCAGGCGTCCATCCGGGTGATACGCGCCTTTCTGGGCGATATGGCGGCGCACACTATGCGCAGTTGGGTGGTGGCAGACTATGCGGCGGACCCAGACCTGCCTTGGCGGCGGGTTGTCGCTCTGGACTGAATCTTTAGCGCCCTATTTGTAGCGCCGTTGGCCGGGCCAGTACACGTCGATCTCCTTGCGCTTGCCCTGGTTCTCCGGCTTGCAGCAAAACATGCCCGGACCGTACGGACAGCCCCAGTATTTCGTGTTTTCGGGGTGGAGCGGATTGGGTTGCCTGTGCTCGCGCACCGTGGAGACTTCCCCGCAGCCAGCACATACTTTTTTCTTGTCACCCAATCCGATGAAGTTCAGCAAGCCCATGTCCATCTCCAGTGAAACGTTGTTGATAGTCGATCCTGGGCCTTGTGGATGAAGTGCTGGTTCCGTGTGAAAGGGGTTGCCAGTGCTTCAGACAATGCTGGTCGCAATATGGTCGAGATCATTGGCAGGCAGCT
Source organism: Rhodoferax sp. GW822-FHT02A01 (assembly GCF_038784515.1). Lineage (NCBI taxonomy): Bacteria > Pseudomonadati > Pseudomonadota > Betaproteobacteria > Burkholderiales > Comamonadaceae > Rhodoferax > Rhodoferax sp. GW822-FHT02A01. Next base: position 717,843 of record NZ_CP152376.1, on the reverse strand, counting down.
TTGCCGCACAGACCTCGTTGTGAATGGGGGCCGTCATTGGAATAACCTGCGTCACGTACTGCACCGAAGCAAATTGCCGGGTGGCACTGTCGATTTCCGCGGGAGTTCCCTTCACCTTCAACAGATACTTGTATACGCACAGCGCCGAATCGCAACGCACCAGGGCATTGTGCGTAGCCTTGACGGGGCTCAGTAAGGCAGCAGCGATAAAGAGCGCACACAAGATGAGTGCGCTTTCCATCATGGTAATCAGGACCGATACGACCGGTCCGGCCGAGGCGTAGAAGCCATGCGGTTGCAGGAAGTCGGCAGCGGGTGAAATCAGAATTCCCAGAATGCAACCCAGAAAGGCGCCATTGCAGCCCCAGGCAATCATTCTGTTGCGGATGCTCGCGACTTGTCTTGGCGGGCCTTCGGCTTGGAAGACACGTCCCAGGCGAAGAATATTGTCGGTTGACACGCCTGTTTTCAACAGATCGAGGATGGCTTGCTCAGCGTGGGCTTGGGTGGTGCAGATGAAGGTGCAGCTTGATTCGTCAGGGTTGGGTGGCATGGCTATTCCTCTTGTTCTTGGACTGGACGCCAAGGCTGTGGGCTGATCCAGGGCGATGCGCGCTACGACAGCGCGTGTAAAACATGCAACGCACGACATGGCAAACGGCGCCGGAGTTCGCTCCAGCGCCGCATGACGTGCTGGCGTTTATGCTTTCTTGCGCCGCGCTGCCCCCAGCAAGCCCACAGCTCCCAGTCCCATGAGCGTCACAGTGCCTGGCTCTGGTACGTCATTGGTGGGTGCTGCTCGGTCATCCCACGAGGCCGCCCAGCCCGAGTCGGTGGTGATGATGCCGGAGAAGTTGACGTCCAGCATGAAGTTCTGCCCCTGGGAAAGTTGCTTTCCCTCAGGTGCTGTAAACAGCACCTGCTGATACAGACCACTGATGGTATCCAGGAGGCTGTAGGTCGCTGCCCAGGACGCCCAACTGGTGGAGTCGCCAGCAATTTCCTGCACCATGAATCCATTGCTCAGACCGGACGCGACCGGGGTCTGAATGATGCCTTTGAATCCCGAACCCTGCTGGCTCTTGTTGATCGTCAATTGAAACGAATTGGCCCAGCTGCCCAGTCCATTGCTGAAATTGAGGATGTTGAACGCCTGTGCAGTTTCCTGCTGATCGGCCATCGTGAAGCTGCTGTTGATGTTGGAAGGGCCGTCGCTGGTGACCCACGTGTTACCGAGGTTGTCCACGCCGCTCACAACACCGGTTGTGGCGGTGTTGCTCCCGGAGAAGCTCACTTCCACTGCCTGGGCTGGCAACGCCAGCACCGCCAGACTGACGGCCGACAAGGCCAGGGAATATTTCCCCAATACATTTTTCATATGAAACTTTCCAAGTTGGATACAAGCAAAATTGCAGCGGACGGTTCACCCTTCAACAGAAACATGAAAGTCCATTGCACGCATGCAAGCAGACGTTGAATTGAAAATCTCCACCTGCTCGCCATGACATGGTCGCCAAGCAAGCGGCGCCTGTATGTACGTTGCACCCCGTAGCGCCGGTATCTCTGCCAATGGGGCAATGCGTTGGTTTGGGTTGGCTATCGCACAGACCGGTGTGCCTGCCTTTGGCACGCTGTACCCCTGTCATCGCCTTTTGCGGTGAATGGGGAATCAATATGCCTGCTGTTCCAAGCGCTCAACAAAGTATTCGTCGTTGCGTCGGCATCGCCATGGTGGCGCTGCTCTGGGCCCATGTGGCCACCGTGGCCGCGCAGGACCGTGGCGAAAGGGCACGCCGCTTCGAGGCGGATCAACGTGCTTGCCAGGACGGCAAGTCCGGTCAGGCTTTCGAGCCCTGCATGAAAGAAGCCAGGGCGGTACAGGCCCAGCGTCTGGACTCCACGCCTTCTGCCGACGCGGAACAACTCCGGCGCAACGGCCTGATGCGTTGTGATGCACTCAAAGGTGAGGATCGGGTGGCCTGCGACGCCAGAATGCGCGGCGAAGGCACGGTCAGCGGCAGCGTTGCCGGTGGTGGGATCTTGCGGGAACTGATCACCACCGATGCACCGGACGGCGCGCCTCCAAAGCCAGCGCCTGCTGAGTCTGTTCATGGGCAATGAGCGCATGGCCCATCAGAGCCACAACCCGGGGTCAGGTGCCTAGCGTTTTGAACATGACATAGGCATCCACATAGCCCAGTGCTCTGTGTTGAAACGCGCCGGGGAGTGTTCCCACGATGGAAAAGCCGTGCTTCTTCCACAGGTTCACGGCTACTGCATTGGTAGACACAACCAGGTTGAATTGCATGGCCTTGAAACCGCGCTTCACCGCTTCGACTTGGGAGTGCTCGCACATTGCCGATGCGACACCTTGCCCCCGGGCGCTGGGTGCCACAACGTATCCACAGTTGCTGACATGTGAGCCAAGTCCGGGCTGGTTGGATTGAAGCTTGTAGGTACCGAGCAATGAACCATCCTCTGCCACAGCGACATACGTGGCGGCAGGTGTTTCAATCCAGACTTTGTGGACGTCCGCTTCTGTGCTTTCGGGGGCGTACGCATAGGTATCACCGGCCGCGAAAGTGGTGTGGAGCACAGGCCAGAGAAGGGGCCAATCCTTGGGTTCGTAGGGGCGTATGGTTATTGGCATGGTCCGTAGGTTAGCCGATCAGTGCCACGGCCTTGATCTGCACCCACACCGGCATGCCAGGCGCCAGTTCCAGCTGCGCGGCGGCGCGCTGGGTCAGCCGGGCGAGCAGGGGCGATGTGCCTACATGCAGGCGCAGCAACGCAAGTGCCGGGTGGTAGTCGGTAGCCATCTGGTCAATGGTGGCGGGCAGGCAGTTCTGGATGCTGATGCCGCCCACCTGTTCGCGGGCGATGGATACGTCACGCGCCAGTATGCGCACCCGCACCGCATGGCCTACCGGATGTCCACCGTCGCGCACCCACAGGCTGCCGCCCGGAAACTCCACGCGCGCCAGGTGCCATGCCAGATCACGCTCGACCACCACGGCTTGCAGCACCACACCAGCGTCTTCGCCCAGATGCACCGGCAGGTCCAGCCGGGCCAGCGTGTCGGTAAGCGGCCCACTGGCCACCACACGCCCCTGATCCATCAGCACCATGTGGTCGGCCAGCCGGGCCACTTCGTCCGGTGCGTGGCTGACGTAGATCACCGGAATGTCGAGCTCGTCATGCAGGCGCTCCAGATACGGCAGGAACTCGTTCTTGCGCGACTGGTCCAGCGCCGCCAACGGCTCGTCCATCAGCAGCAGGCGCGGACTGGTCAGCAGCGCACGTGCAATGGCCACGCGCTGGCGCTCACCACCCGACAGACCCTGCGGCATACGGTCCAGCAAATGGGCAATGCCCAGCAGCGCTACCACGTCGTCCCACGCTACCTTGCGCTGCGCTGGCGTGACCCGCTTCAGACCGTACTGCAAATTGCGCCGCACATCCAGATGCGGGAACAGCCCCGCCTCCTGGAACACGTAGCCCAAGGGGCGCTGGTGCGTGGGCAGGAAGGACTGCGGGCTTTGCCACTCCTCGCCGTTCACGGTCAGTTGCCCTTGCGGTGCACGGGTTAGGCCGGCCATGCAGCGCAGTACCGACGTCTTGCCGCACCCCGAGGGGCCGAACAAGGCCGTAACGCCCTTGCCCGGCAGGTCCAGGTTCACATCCAGCGTGAAGCTGGGGTAGGACAGATGGAACTGTGCGTGGATGCTCATGAAGTCCGGTTCCAGCCGCGGCTGTACAGCACCAGCAGCACCACGAACGAAAAGACCAGCATGCCGCCAGCCAGCCAGTGCGCGTTGGCGTATTCCAGCGCTTCCACATGGTTGTAGATGGCCATGGACAGCACCTGTGTCTTGCCCGGGATATTGCCGCCAATCATCAGCACCACACCAAACTCACCCACCGTGTGGGCAAAGCCCAGCACCGCCGCGGTGATGAAGCCAGGGCGCGCCAGCGGCAGGGCCACGGTGAAGAAGGCATCCCAGGGCGAGGCGCGCAAGGTGGCAGCGGCCTGCAATGGTTGCTCGCCCATGGCCACAAAAGCCTGTTGCAGCGGCTGCACGACAAAGGGCATGGAATAGATTACCGAGCCCACCACCAGGCCGGCAAAGGTAAAGGGCAGCAGCCCCAGGCCCAATGATTGGGTCAGTTGCCCCACGGGCCCCTGCGGCCCCATCAGCACCAGCAGATAGAAGCCCAGCACCGCAGGCGGCAGCACCAGCGGCAGCGTCACGATGGCGCCCACCACATGGCGCAGGCGTGAGCGGCTGCGCGCCAGCCACCAGGCCACGGGCGTGCCAAACAGCAGCAATAGCAAGGTGGTGAGCCCGGCGAGTTTGGCGCTCAGGGCAATGGCGGCGATGTCAGCGGACATGGGCGGTGGTGCCTACTCTTCCTTGCCAAAACACTTGGCGTGGTCAGCGCACTCCCCGCAAGATGGTGCCGGGCATACGTAAATACCTTCGCGGCTGCAGTAGTGGCGGTAGAGGAACTTCTTCCATTTCATGTCCCCCGTGTTCAGCGCGGCCAGTGCCGGAAAGGCGGTGGTCATCAACAGGGACAGCTCGCCCCGGTTGGCCAGGCCCAGGTCTTGCCACAGATGGTCCCGGCCGGAGCAGCCGTAGGCCACGATCTGCGCCAGCCAGACTTCTGATTCAATGCGATGGGCGCGGTACTCCAGCAGCAGGTTCTGCAGATCCTCCTGCTCCACGATGGCTTCGCCGGGGCCGTCTTCCAGCCACAGCGTGTCGCCGTCAAAGTAGTCCTGCCAAAGTGTTTGAAATGTCGCCAGCGGCAGTCCCAGCGTGGCACTCAGCACGCCCAGGTTCAGCGAACGCCCGACCACCATGCTGACCAGCACAGAACGCAAAGGGTCTGCCTGAGCAGCTGCACCAACCGGCCGTGCCAGCAATTCGGCTTGCAGCAGTTCCCTGTGGTTGTGTGATGCATTCATGGCAGGCGACGGAAGTGGACTTGCACGTCCTTGGGGCTGGCGGTGTAGGGCGCTGACGTTACCAGAAAGTCCGCGCCGGCGGCCACATAGGCCGCGGCATTGTCGGCTCGCACGCCACCTGCTGCGGCCAGCAGTGCGCAGCCGCCTCCGTGCGGTCCTATGGCAGCGCGGCAAGCAGCGACTTGCTCTGGCGTGAACTTCTCCAGTTGCAGCACATCGGCATCCACCCATTGCAGTGCCTCCTCAACGGAAGCCACCTCGACCACGATCTTCTTCTCGGGCTGCTGGCGGCGCAGGCGTGCCAGTGTGGCGGCCGGTGGTTCGTCCAGAAACAGGCGGTGCTCTGCAAACACCAGCAGGGTTTCCGACAGGCCCAGCCGGTGCATGGTGGCGCCACCTGCCTGCACCGCCTTCACGGACATGGCTTTGGTGCCCGGCACGTTCTTGCGGGTACAGGCAACGGCCACGCCTTGCGCAGCCGCCACAATGGCCGCTGCTGCGCTGCCGATGCCGCTGGCCCACTCGATCAGCGTCTGTGCGGATTTCCAGGCGCTGTGCAGTGCTGTGGCCGAACCGCGGGCCTCCAACATCAGTCCGTCGGCCTGCAGCAGGCTGCCGCTGGTCGCAACCACTATGCTTTGGGCTCCGGCCAGGGTGAACAGGCGCGCGGCTTCTTCGGTGGCAACCACCGTCATGGGCTGGCGTGCATGGAAGGCAATGTGCGCCGCCTGCGAACCTATGCCCAACGCTTGCGTCGTCAGGTCGCCGCAGGGCACGTCGTCGGCCAGCAGGGCCAGCAGTTGGGTGTCGTTGAGTGCCAGCATGGATGCGCACCTAGTGCCGTGAGAACAGGTCACGTACCTTGCACAAGGTGGTGGTGATGTCAAAGCGGGTATCTGGCAGCGCCTCCCCCGCGAGGATTTTTTCCAGAGCTTGCGTGGGCAGGGTCTCGCCGGTCAGTAGCACCTGCGTGCCCCACTTCTGCATGTGGCGGATGTAGCCGTCACCGGCACTGGCCACCACCACAATCTCCACACCGTGCAAGGGGTGCGGGCCGTCGTCATGGAAGTTGTGTGGCAACTGCTCTGTGGTGAGCACCACGCGCTGCGGCTGCGGCACCGGCGTGCCGGGCTGGCAGTCAAACACCAGCCAGTCGTGTGCCTTGCCCGCATGGCCTGCGACCTGGCCCCAGTTGTCCTTGGTTGCCACTGCAATTTTCATGGTTCAGGTTCCGGTTGCCTTCAATTCCTGCTCAGCAAGCCATTTCCATGCCCGCTGCTGTCGCATCAGGAAAACTCGTAGCCAAACGACTTGATCACCGCACGGGCCTTGTCGCCCTTGAGGTACTTCATCAGCGCTTCCACTGCGGCATTGCCCTTGCCTTTTTCCAGAATGATGGCGTCCTGTTTGATGGGGGTATACAGGTTGGCGGGCACCAGCCAGGAAGAGCCCTCGATCTTGCCATCCTTGAGCACTTGCGAGAGCGCCACAAAGCCCAGCTCCGCGTTGCCGCTGGCAATGTACTGGTAGGCCTGTGTGATGTTCTCTGCAGTCACTACCCTGGTTTGTAGGGTTTCGTACACGCCCAGTGCCTTCATGGTCTCCACGCCGGCGGCGCCATAGGGAGCAAGCTTGGGGTCGGCCAGGGACAGATGCTCAAAGCCACCCTTCTTCAACACGGCTCCCGCACCGTCTACCAGTCCAGCCTTGGCCGACCACAGCACCAGCTTGCCCACTGCGTAGGTGAACTGGCTGGAACCCGTGGCCGCACCTTCCTTGGCCAGCTTGGTCGGTGTTTCGTCATCCGCGGCCAGCAGGATTTCAAACGGTGCGCCGTTCTTGATCTGGGCGTAGAACTTGCCGGTGGAACCGAACGATGCCACGACCTTGTGGCCGGTTTCCTTTTCGAATTCCGCTGCAATCAGTTTCATGGGCGCGGTGAAGTTGGCAGCTACCGCAACCGATATCTCTTCGGCATGTGCGGGCAAAACGGTGAAGAGCAGGGCCGCCAACAGGCCCGATACGCGATGTGAAATGTTCATGACAACTCCTAGGTAAAAAATCAGTCGACGGCGGCCAGAAAAACGGCAGACGCCTTGAATACGGCGGTGGCAGTCTGGCCTGCCACCAAGTCCAGCCGCTTGACGCTGTCATCGGTGATGACGGCGGTGATCACGTGCTGCCCGCCTGGAAGCGAGAGCGTGACCTCGGAATTCACCGGCCCTTGCTGGATGCGGGTGACCGTGCCGGTAAAACGGTTGCGTGCAGAGATGCGCTTGTCATCCCCCACCAGCATCAAAATGGAAGAGGCTTTGACAAAGGCCAGCACGTCGCGGCCCACACGCAAGTCCATCTCTTCCGCCGACTCGCGCGTGACGATGGCAGTGAGTTGCAGGGTGGGAGAGAGCGCCAACGTGACTTCTGTGTCCACCACGCCCTCCTTGACCTCTACCACCGGGCCTGCAAACTGGTTGCGTGCACTGGTCTTCATGGACATTCTCCTGAGAATCTGGCGGAAGTCGTCTACATCGCACACGCCGCTTTGCTGCAGATTGCTGGTGAGCTTTTCCAGCGCCAGTTGCGATTCCTTTTCCAGCGCGCGGTAGAAGGCAATCAGGCGCCGGGCAAATGCGGTGAGCTCGGTGCCGCCACCATGCTTGCCGCCGGCGCTACGGGTCACCAGGGGCTCGGGTGCCACGTTGTTCATGTCATCCACCGCATCCCAGGCCGCCTTGTACGAAAGGGGCACGGCTTTGGCCGCCTGCGAGATGGACCCCGTCTTGTCGATGGCTTCCAGCAGGCGTATGCGTTTGTCGCCCAGAAAGCTGCCCAGACCGGTGTCGATCTGCAGCTTGCCGGTCAGTGTTTGGGAAGGTGTCTTCAAAGGCATGTGGTGTTGTGCCAACGAAGTTGGCGTTGTGGTGGAAAAGGAAAAACGCTTGGGCGCACCATGGGCTGTCGTTCATCCGGGCTTTGGCCCTTCACAACAGGAAACTCACCATGACCATCAGCGCACGCAATGTATTCAAAGGCACAGTCACCGAAATCAAGGACGGCCCCATCAACGCCGAAATCGAAATCACCACAGCGGGCGGCGACAGGATCGTGGCCACGCTGACCGAAGCCAGCGTCCAGTCGCTGGGACTGGCCAAGGGCTCCCAGGCTGTGGCCGTGGTCAAGACGCCCTGGGTCACCTTGCTGTCGGGCACGCCCGAATACCGTTTCAGCGCCCGCAACCAGCTCAAGGGAACGGTCAGCGCCCTCACCAAGGGCGGCGTCAACTCCCACGTCAAAGTGGCCTTGGTCGGTGGCGCCACCGTCAGCGCCATGGTGACCAACGATGCCGTGGCCGAACTCGGTCTGGTCGAAGGCGCCGCAGTGATCGCACTCTTCAAGGCCAGCCATGTGCTGGTGGGTGTGCCGGTTTGATCCTGGGGTAGACGCGTTCATTTTCTGCACATGGACAAGGCGGGAAAGCGCTTGCGCGCCTCCAGCCAATTTCGGAGATCCTGAAGCTGCGGTGCAGGCACGGTGGCGCTGCCGTCGTCAGGCATTTCGTGGCATACCCGCGCGGGCGCGGTTTGCCCCAAGCCTTCTGCCGCGGCGTACCCGCGCGCCGCCTCGGTTGGCGGCGGTTCGCTTGGAGCAAGGGGCTGAGGGCTGCACATGGTTTCAGTCCACCAGCGTGGCCCGTATGTCGGCCAGCCAGCGCACGTGGCGTGGTCCGGTCTTGCTGTCCTGCAATGAGATCAGTGCAAAGCGCCCCTCTTCGTCGCCAAGCGGTTTACCTTCCTTGGTCACCAGGACGTAGACGCCTTCACCAATGGCCGTGTTGTAGAGCTCGTTCCAGGAGAACACGGCCTTGTAGTCATCGGTAGCCGTGGCGACTACGATGGTTTTCTTCAGATCGTTGTGGTCCCTGGCAACGATCTGCGCCTTGTCCAGCAGATCGGTCAGGCGGATGCCGCTATAGCCCGAGAGCACCCGCAAGGCATCGCCGGTTCGTCCGCGCAAGGGAGTGTCGGCAATCGTGACCTTGGCGAAGTCGCCCAGTGTTTCTGGTGTCAGCAGCACATCGCGTTGCACCCGGCCACCCACGCGCAACTGCAGGCTGACCCGACCAGCAGCTTCGCCGCCCGCCGCAGGGTGGGCTACCGCCATCGTCGAGCCCAGAGCCAGCAGGCCACACAATCGCCTGCGGTGATTGTCAGGGGGACCAGTCATCATGCTCTGCCTTTCATGTTGGTTACAGGACACGGTGGCGCACAAGAGGCGACAAATCCGACAAAACCCGTGATCGCTATAGCCTTGAGCAAATAGCGTGCCGCTGGAACGTTGGCGTAGAACCTGTATACGTTATTTACTTTACTATATAACGCATTCCAAAAGAAAATCCCGCTATTTCAGGTGTTTGGAAACCGTTGCATCGGTGCTCATCGCGGCATGTGGTCACTGAGCGATAGGATGGTTTGCGACCCGTGCTGACCCAGCCGATCCAGCGTAGTGCGGCACACCAGCCAGCGCTCGTCCAACAGTCGCCACGAAGTCAGCGTCTCCGCGTATACCGGTGTCTCGTAAAACACCTCGTTATCATCTGAGCGCAATTGGGTGAGCACAAAGCGGTACTCGCAAAAGCATGGGGCATTGGCAGCATCGCGGCCCTGGGTGCGTTCGGCCTGCATCTCGTATTCATGGAACACGTCAATCGAGACGGGTGCCACCACCAGATCCAGCAGATCCGGCGGCAGATCCGCGAGCCAACGCTGCGCCTGCGCATGGCGCACAGGACAGTCGGGACGGGCCGGCAAAGCGTCTGGTAACTCTATATATAGCGCGGTTGGCATGAAAACCTCCACAAATTGTTGCGATCAGGACAAACGCTACACAGCGGATTGGACAACTCCGACAAAGCTGGCTCGCGCCGAGTGCAGAGGCAAATTGCGTGCCTTGTCGGCAGACGTCCCACCCGAACGGCTCCAGTCAGCCGGGGTTGAACATTTGACGCATCAGTACTTCTGCAGCAGATACGCGCTGACCTTGGGGGCCTCCTTGTCCAGCAAGGTATCCAGCCGCGAATTCAATACATAGAGGTCCCTGCCTACGATGGCGACGGATGTCGGGAATGCGTAGGCTGTCTTGCGCGCGGGCTGCAGCGTGGCAGATTTCCAGCCGTCTCTGGACACCAGTTCCACGACTTGGTTGCTGCCTGCACCTTCCACCAGGACCAGATGGTCCTTATCACGCAGTTGCATGCCGTCGGCGCCGTTCACCGCCTCGGGCAGGCTCACGCGCTGGATGTCTGCGCCGTTGCGGATACTGATGCGAAAGACTTCGCCGCTGTTGTACTTGTTGACCAGCAGATAGCCGTCCGGGTGGGCCACGATGCCATTGAGGTTGAAGCCCTCGCCCTTGAACAGGTCGCTTTGAGCAAAAACACTGGCCTGGCCCTTGGTATCCACACGGTAGATCACGGGTGCAAAGCTGTCGGTGATGTAGACATTGCCGGCGGCGTCCACCGCAAGGTCATTGGCCAGTTTGCCGCCTCCTGTCATCAGATTGCTCAGGTCATGGTAGGCGCGTCGCTCGCCGGTTGTGGCGTCGTAGGCGGCCACGGCTGCCAGCTTGTAGGCGGTTGCTTCGCTGCTGCGGATGGAGGTGCCCAGGTCACCGATGGCCACCCAGAGCAGGTTGTGCTGCAGATCCAGCGTGACGCCCAGGGTGGAAACCAGCTTCTCGTCTTGGATGAACGGTGTGTAGACGCCCTGCGGGGTGACCTTGCCAATGGTGCCCGTGTGCACCGAGCTTACAAAAAACACCTTTTGTGTGGGGTGCCAGGCCATCCCTTCAGGGTAGGACTGCTCCGCAGTGAAGGTGATGCCTTGCGCCGTCACACCATCGGCGTGGGCGATGCCGACGCCAAGCGCAGGCGCAGCAAGCAATGCGGCCAAGGCCAGACTGCGAACGAGTTGGGTTTTTGAAAATAGAGACATGGGGTGCTTTCGGTTCAAAGGGTTGGTGACGGGGTGGATTGTGTTTTTTAGCGATAACAACAACAATCACTTGAAAAGCTAAAGATCTTTGCGTTAGCTGCAAACTAAAAACTGCCACAGTTCCATGCTCGACAACATCCAGGCCTTTCTAGACGTCCATAAGGCGGGCACCTTTTCCGCGGCTGCCAAGCTGCACAACGTGGCTGTGTCGTCGGTATCACGGCAGATTGATGCACTGGAGCAGTCCCTGGGGGTGGCGTTGTTTCAGCGCAGCTCACGCAGGCTGTTGCTCACCGATGCGGGAGAGCAATTTCTGCCGCGAGCGCAGCTCATCGTCTCGGAAATGGTGGATGCCAAGGCCGCGCTGCTGGACGCGCAAGCCGAACCGCGTGGTCTGTTGACGGTCACCGCGCCCTCCATCTTCTGGCGCTTGCACATTGCACCCACTGTGGCCAGCTTCATGGACAAATACCCGCAGATTGACCTCGAACTGCAACTCAGCGACCACTGGGTGGACCTCACCGCGCAAAGGGCGGACGTGGCCATACGCATAGGTGCCTTGCCCGACAGCGACCTGGTTGCCACCCGACTGGCGCCCATGTTGCGCATTGCCTGTGCCAGTCCGCAGTACATCAAGCAGCACGGTCACCCAGCAAAGCCACAAGACCTGCTGCAGCACAACTGCCTGTGCGTGAATTCAACGCCATCGGGGTTGTGGAGCTTTCCAAACGTCAACCAGGGCAAGCCGCTGCCCGTGCAGGGGCGCATACGCAGCAACGACATTGACTCCCTGCTGGCAGCCGCGGTCGCCGGGCTGGGTGTGGCGCATCTGGCCAATTGGCTGGTCTACCCCAAGATTGCGTCAGGCGAGTTGGTGAACCTTTTCCCTGATTCGGTAGCCCTAGCTGCGGCTCAGGCAGCCACCAGCCAGGTACCGGCCATTCATGCCGTGCGGCTCAAGGGGCGGTCACACTCGGCCAAGGCGCAACTGTTCATCAACCACCTGAAACATGCGTTTGGTTCGCCGCCGTATTGGGATCAGGGGACATTGCCGGTACGTGCAAAGCGCGCTGGCTGAATACTTGACAGAAAGGATGGTCAATCCATGAAGTTTCGAATGTTTGCGCCAAGGGGTCCTGGACTTCGGCGCGCCAACTTTTGATCGCGAAGTCAAAGAACTTGCCACGGCGTGCCTGAAGTCAGGAGAGCCTTTGTACGCCGCGTCTTGCATTGGCATCGGCAAAGAGAGTCAAAAATGGAGCGAGGATGACATCAAGAGGCTCGAAATTGGCGTGGTGGGCGAAGCCGGATTCAACAGCCTGGCCATTTTTCGCTCGGGCATCATCGCCGGCAATGTGCACACGCCCACGGTGCTGGCATGGATGGGAAGACTCATTCCTGGCCCATTGGGGGCGATTGATCAGAGTGACATTGGCCGTGCTTTTGTCGGTGAATTTCTGCAGGGCAGCGGTGGGACGACGATTCTGGAAAATGCCCTCATGAAGCAGCGTTCTCGCGGCCTTTTGCAAGGCCAAATTGATACGGATTAATTCGGTATCGAGTGGTAGCTTCGCTTCGATGAATATGCGGCCGCCTGAGTGAACAGGCTACATCGCACATCTTCCATGGACCGAAGAAAAACTGGCTGCACGCGCGCCGCTTATGTAATAGGATGCCCGCAGGCGCGCTTGCCTACATTACGTTACGCAAATACTGTAAAGGAGAATTCCTATGAGCAGTTTGAAGATTGGCGCAAAACTCGGTCTGGCCTTCGGAGTCATCGTAGCGCTCACCATCAGCATGGGCCTCTTTGCTATATCACGTATAGCAGGCATGACCGGGACGATCGTGGATCTGGGCGAGAACGCCCTGCCGAGTGTAATGACCATTTATGAGGTCCGCACCAAGGTGAACGACTTGCGACGTCTTGAGGCCAATTCCATTCTTGCCGATGACAAAGAGCGCGCTTCACTGCGTCAGCGTATCGATGCCGCAAAGGCCGACGCACGCAAGAGTCTGAAAAGTTACGAGAGTCTGTTGAGTGATGCAGAGGATCGGCGACTCTATGAAGACGATGTTGTGAAAGTCGAAGCGTACTTTTCCATGTCGGCCAAGTTGCTGGCACTGCTGGACAAGGGTGAAGCAGGAGCAAAAGAGGCCACTGCGCTTCTGTTCGGTGAGTCGCGTGCCACATACAAACCCATCAGTGCGGCATTGGATGAACATGTCCAATACAACGTCAAGCTGGCAACGAACTCGGGCATCCAGGGCAAGGCGGCCGCTGACAGTGCGCGAATTGCCACCATCGGAGTGCTGGTGGCCGTTGTGATCATTGGCATTTTGCTGGGTGTCACAGCGACCCGAATGATCGTGGGACCTGTGAACTTGGCCGCGCAGGCGGCAGCGGCTGTCGCATCCGGTGATTTGACCAAAACCATTGAAGCGGATGGTCAAGATGAAATTGCACAATTGCTCAAGAGCATTCAATCCATGCAACAGAGCTTGACCAAAACTGTTTCTGCGGTGCGTCGGGGCTCTGAGAGCGTTTCAACCGCCAGCGCGGAAATCGCCCAAGGCAATCAAGATCTCTCAAGCCGGACCGAAAGCCAGGCCAGCGCATTGGAAGAGACAGCTGCCTCCATGGAGGAGCTTTCCTCTACGGTCAAACAAAATGCAGACAATGCCCGCACAGCCAATCAGCTTGCGCAGAGTGCATCTACCGTGGCCGTGCAGGGGGGCGAGGTTGTCGGCAAGGTGGTGGAAACCATGAAGGGCATCAACGACTCCTCACGCAAGATTGCCGACATCATCAGTGTGATCGACGGCATAGCGTTTCAGACCAATATATTGGCTTTGAACGCAGCCGTAGAAGCGGCACGTGCGGGCGAGCAGGGGCGTGGTTTTGCAGTGGTTGCTTCCGAAGTGCGGTCCTTGGCAGGTCGAAGTGCGGATGCCGCCAAGGAAATCAAGAGTCTGATCGGCGCCAGCGTAGAGCGGGTGGAGCAAGGTACCGCCTTGGTGGACAGGGCCGGTGAAACCATGGTTGAAGTGGTGGCCTCCATCCGGCGCGTTACGGACATCATGGGCGAAATAAGTGCCGCCAGTAGCGAGCAATCTCAAGGAGTCAGCCAGGTGGGAGAGGCCGTCACGCAAATGGACCAGGCTACGCAACAAAATGCAGCACTCGTCGAAGAGATGGCCGCCGCCGCTTCCAGTCTCAGGAGTCAGGCGCAAGACCTGGTTCGAGTGGTTTCTACTTTCAAGCTCCGCGCCGATGAAGATGGCGCCCAACTTTCATTGGCATCGCCCGTCTTCGGATAGATTTTGGGAGCGGACAATGACCACGGAACCCGAAGACGATGAAGCCAGGATACTTGCAATGCTCTTGCAATGCTCTTGCAATTTCGTGACTCTTTGACCGAAATGTCCCTCATGCTGAAAGACTATCAGGCGAATTTGGATGTCATGCGGCAAGGCCCTGCCATCAAGACCTCCTCCCTGTACGTGGAGTCGGTTCGCCGACATGCGGTCACGGTGCACGAGCGCAAGGCCGTGATGCCCACAACGGACAATGAACCGAATCACAACTGAGTCGTGTTGCACCTCGTGCACAAAACTGGAGACACACCATGACACGCGTACGCGTTGAAGCTTTCACCATTTCGCTGGATGGATACGGAGCAGGACCAGATCAGGACATTGACCATCCACTCGGCGTTGGCGGGACGGAGCTGCACCAGTGGCTTTTTCCCACACGAACCTCCCAGCGGGCACTGTTTGGCAAGGATGACGGTACGACAGGCGTTGACGACGACTTCGCTGCCCGCAGCTTCCAGAATGTCGGGGCCTGGATTCTGGGGCGCAACATGTTCGGCCCTGTTCGGGGGAGCTGGCCGGACGATAGCTGGAAAGGCTGGTGGGGAGACAACCCGCCGTACCACGTCCCCGTCTTTGTTCTGACCCACCATGCACGTGCCTCCATAACGATGGAAGGTGGCACCACGTTCCACTTCGTGACCGGTGGCATTCACGAGGCGCTGGATCGCGCACGTGCGGCCGCTGGTGAAAAGGATGTGCGCATTGGCGGCGGGGCTAGCACCATACGACAGTACCTGCGCGAAGGACTCATCGACGAATTGCACATTGCCATCTCGCCCGTACTGCTGGGCCGCGGCGAGTCGCTGTTCCAGGGGCTGGATTTGCGAACCTTGGGATACGAATGCGTTCAATCCGTGGCGACCGAAAAGGCCACGCATGTGGTCCTGCGACGCAAGATGCAAACGGGTGGCTAGATCGCCGCGTCCCAACGCCTGAACACTACGCTGGCGTTGACACCGCCAAAACCAAAACCATTGGATAGGGCGTACTCCATGTCCAGGGCGCGCGCATGCCTTCCCACAATGTCTAGGCCATGGGTCACCGGATCGGCATCGTGCAGATTGCGGTTGGGTGGGGCTATCTTGTGCCGCAGCGCCAGCACCGTGAAGATGGCCTCGACTGCGCCCGCAGCGCCCAATAGATGCCCGGTTGCCGCCTTGGTAGCACTGATGGCAGGGCTATGCTCGGCAAATACGGCGCGAAAAGCAGCCGCTTCCGCAGCATCCCCCATGGGAGTGGATGTGGCGTGTGCGTTCACGTGTTGTACCTGGCTGGGCGCAATGCCCGCCTGTTGAAGGGCCCAGCGCATGGCCCGCGCTGCGCCATTGCCGTCATCCGGTCCAGACGTGATGTGGTACGCATCCGAGCTGGTGCCGTAGCCCACAAGCTCTGCCAACGGCTGGGCTCTGCGCTGCAGGGCATGCTCCAGGGATTCAATGACCAGCACCCCTGCACCTTCACCCACTACAAATCCGTCACGCGCCTTATCAAAGGGACGGGACGCTTCGGTCGGTGTTTCGTTATAGGCGGTGGACAGCGCACGCGCCGCAGAAAAGCCGGCCTGCGTCACCAGGTGAATGGCCGCTTCGGTGCCGCCGCATACGGCAACGTCGGCTTCGCCGCTGCGTATCAGCCGTGCACCATCGCCCAAGGACTGCACACTCGCTGCACAGGCTGTCACCGGGGCACCCAAAGGGCCTTTGAACCCGTGCTGGATGGACACATGGGCTGCAGCCATGTTGGCCAGAAAGGACGGCACGGTAAAAGGGGACAAGCGCTTGGGGCCGCGTGTGTCACTGGTGCGGACCGCATCGGCAATGGCCGGGAAACCGCCTATGCCAGAGGCAATGATGGTTGCCGTGCGCTCTTGCGCGTGCAGCGAGTCGGGGCGCCAGTCCGCCTGCACCAATGCCTGCTCCGCTGCGGCCAGTGCCAGCACGATGAAGCGGTCCACCTTTTTCTGGTTCTTGGCGCTGACCACTTTTTCGCTATCCAGGCCCAGCTGCGGATCGTCCTGGATTGAGGGAACGCGTGCCCCTACCTGCGCATCGAGCCCCAGACAAAATTCCTGCGGCAGTCGCTGCAGACCACTTGCACCGGAGAGCAGACGCTGCCAAACCGGTTCAACGCCGCAGCCCAAAGGGGTCACCAAGCCCATGCCGGTCACGACGACCCGTGTGCGATTGTTCATTGTGTTTCCTATTTATGTACCGAATGGTATTTAATGGGGGATTGTTGCACAAAGCCATCGGCGTCCCGCGGGACGCGACAATGGCCTGAAAATCACCGGAACCTCATATGGAGAAAGCACATGGCACTGGGGCGCCCTCGCGCGTTTGACAAGGAAGTGACGCTGGAAAAAGTTGTAGATGTGTTTTGGACACATGGATACGAAGGCAGTTCAATGGCAGCGCTCACCGCTGCAACGGGCTTGAGCAAACCATCGCTGTATGCGGCCTTTGGCGACAAGGAGCAATTGTTCAAGACGGCATTTGCCCGCTACCGCGCGCGTCAATCGGAATTCGCCAACAAGGCACTCGCCCATCCCCAGGTGCTTGCTGGGGTGGAAGCGCTTCTGATGGGCCTGGTAGACAGACAGACCCAGGCGGATAAGCCGCACGGCTGTCTGATGGTGCACGGAAACCTAGTGGGAACGCCCGAAAGCAGGCAAGTCCGCGAGGAGCTGCAGCTGCACCGCCGCGCGGTGGTGAGCAAGCTGCGTGAGCGATTGCGCAAGGCGCAGGCGGAAGGCGACTTTCCAGCGGACGTCAATGCTGCGGACTTTGCACTGTTCATCACCACGCTGATCCAGGGCCTGGCGGTACAGGCCGCAGGCGGCGCCTCGCGAAAGGCCCTGCACCGCGTTGTCACACTGAGCCTGCAAGCCTGGCCCAGCGGGGACTGATTGCTAGATGTTTTTCTTGCCCGCCAGCAGCTTGGCCTTGTCCGACGGGCTGTAGTGGTCGAAGTGGCCTTGCGCTGCAGCCACACGGCGGTGTGCCATGCGGATGGCTTCTATCTTGCCCGCAGGCGATATGCGCGAGACGCACTTCTCCAGCGCGCTGCTCTGGCATTGCGGGCACACGGGCGTGTCGCCATGGCGCACCAGGGTTTCAAAGT
Source organism: Rhodoferax sp. GW822-FHT02A01 (assembly GCF_038784515.1). Taxonomy (NCBI): domain Bacteria; kingdom Pseudomonadati; phylum Pseudomonadota; class Betaproteobacteria; order Burkholderiales; family Comamonadaceae; genus Rhodoferax; species Rhodoferax sp. GW822-FHT02A01. Next base: position 700,383 of record NZ_CP152376.1, on the reverse strand, counting down.
CGTGGCCGCAGGCGGGGCAGTGGAAGTCAAACAGTGGCATGGGTCGCTCCGGAAGATGCAAGTGGTGTGGCGCAGCGTTCGGTGGGGGAGGCACAGCCTTCGCCCGTTGACGTTGCAGGGTTCGTGCCAAGTCCGACCCAGGCGTGGACTGCCGCGGTATCGAAACCGACATGGCGTGTCTGGTCGTCCGCGCGCTGCATCAGCGGCCTGCGGATCAGCAGGGGCTCTTGCAGCAACAGTTGCAGCGCCTGCTCCCGATCGAGCTGGTCCGGCTGCACCTCACCGCTCTTGACGCGCGGCGCTGCGCGGTTGAACCAGTCCGCGACCGCGAGTGGCGCCAGAAACTCCAGCAGTGTCTCCGCCGTCCAGTGCGCGGTCAGCAGATTGCGCCGCTCCAGGGTATGGCCGGCATCTTCCAGCGCACGGCGCTGCCGTGCATTGCCGCCGCAACCGGGTTTTTCAAAAAAGAGAATGTGTGTCATGGAACCGCCAAAGCATGTGAAAGGTCCAGCAGCGCAACCGTCTGCTCGGTAACGGCTTGCCGGGTGGCAGGCTGCAAACGGTCCAGCCAACGCCTGGGCAACTGCGATGCGCCGCAGCGTGCACCGGCCAGCATGCCCAGCAGTGCGCCGGTGGTGTCGGCATCGTCGCCCTGGTTGACGGTGGCAACCATGGCCGTCTCGAAGTCCGCGTGCAGCGTCAGAAAGTGCAGCACGGTCTGCACCGTATCCACCACATAGGCAGTGGCGCGCTCGCGGTAGGGTGTAAAGCGGAATACCTCGTTCTCGGCGATCCACTTTTCTGTCCAAAGCTGGCACACGCTGTGGTCCGCGCCACGCAGCAGGGTACGCAGCAGCCAGCCCAGGCCCAGCGTTGCAGAGTCCGAGAACGGATGGTGGTGGGTCAGCCGCGCCTGCGCCATGGACAGGCGCTCAAACGCGGATTCGCTGTGCAGCGTGGCCAGCACGGTGGGCAGGTTGCGCATGAGTGCGCCATTGCCGCCGTCACCGGGGTTGTAGGGGCCTTGCAGCGTGCCTTCGCGCAAATAGCGCTGTATGCCCCGGCGGCAGGTGTTGCCGCAGTCCACCGGTTTGGATTTGAGCCAACGTCCATAAGCGTCACCAATGCTGCGCACCAGCGCGTCATCGCCCTGCATCAATCCTTGCAGGGCCGCGTTGCCACCTTGCAGCAAGGCCTCGCCCAGGGCCAGGCTCATGGTGGTGTCGTCAGTCACTTGACCCGCAGCCAGCTTGAGCCAGCCGCCGCCAATGATGTCGCGGTGCACGCCGTACAGCTGCACGATCTCGCGTGGCCGCATGAATTCCACCGTGGCACCCAGCGCGTCGCCAATGGCAAAACCCAGGTAGGCGCCCAGGGCGCGGTCGGCCAGATCAGGCATAGCGCGCCATCACTTCGTAGTCGCCACCCAGGGCCAGCACTTCCTGCTCGCCCTGCAGCACCTGGCCGGGCAATAGTTCGGGGAACACCAGTACCTTCACGATGGGCACCTGCACTTCCAGCACCCAGTCGCCAAAGCACGAGGCATCTTCCTGCGACAGGCTGAACGACACCAGGTTGTTCAGGCGCACGGTGCAGCGGCGGTTCTGCAGTCGCCCGGCCACCACCTGTTCCTCGCACTGGTTGCTGCCGCGCCAGAGGCGCAGGTGCTGTGCGTTGGTGCCGTCCTGCTGCTGGATGCGGCGAAGGGCCCACTGGCAATACGTGTAGAGCAGGTCGAGCTGCTGGTGGATATTGTTGTTGTTGTAGCGGCTGGCTGCCTTCTCCTGCAGGTAGACCACCCAGGCCGGGGAGGGAAAGCGCAGCAGCGGCTGCTTGTGAAAGCTGGGTACCAGGCCAAAGCGGCTCTCCACCCAACCCTTGAGCACGGCGCCTGCCGGGCCGTTGGAGTCCATGCCCCAGCCCTGCAGCAACTTGCGCCAGCTGCTGCGCCAGCGGCGTTGTTCGGCCGCACCCATGGCCTGTGCTTCGTGGGCTTCGGGTTTGCGCAGTCCAAAGGCCAAGGTCAGGTAGTGCACAAACATGTCATGGGCCTCGTTCAGGTCGCGGCTGCTGTCGAGTAGATGAAACAGGGCGGTATGGGCCTCATAGGTGCCGGCAATCGCGAGTGCTGTGGGGTGCGCATTGAAGTCGGTGCTGGCCAGCACCCGCGCTGGCACGCCCACCAGGTTGGAGGCGTACCAGCGGTGGGGCAGGTCCGTGTCATCGTCGTACGCCACGGCAGGCCGGGCAGCGCCTCAGACCGGGCGGTTTTCGTTGGGGTTGCGCACCGGGCCCATCAGCTCCAGGCCTTCTGCGTAGGTGATGGTGTCAAACGTGATGTCGAACTTGAGCGCGGCGTCGGCAATGGCGTCGAGCTTGCCCGCGGTGTCCTTCTTCTTCAGGTCGTTCTTTTCCAGGTAGAACAGGTCCAGCAGCTCGTTGTAGACGGTGGACTCGTCGATGGGCAGCACATAGAACAGGGCGCCCTTGTATGGCACCTGGTACTTCTTGGACAGGTCGATGTTGTTGCAGAACAGAAAGTACTTGCCACCGGCGCTCAAGGAGTCGCCCAGTGTTTCGGCCACGTCCTTGAGGTATTCAAAGCTCAGCAGGTAGCCGGCAAAGAAGGGCAGGTGTTTCTCGCCCACATTGGCAATGGCCATGGCCTGTGCGCACAGCAGTTCGGGCGGACGCGCTTCGTCGGCCAGCTTGGGGGCAAAGCGCAGCGCCAGTTCACCGCGAAAACCCACGCGACCGGGTTTGCTGGTGGCGGCCTTGAGCAGGGGGTTGAGCAGGCGACCTTCATTTTCCAGAGGAGCGAGCGCGGTGTCGTCAGTGGGTTTGAGGGCGAGGGTTGCGGTCATGAAGAGTCCTTGGTTGTGGTTGCGATGGTTGCGGGATGGGGGCCGGTGTTTCGCATCCAGTCGGCCGTCTTGAAAAAGGAAGTCATCAGCGTCTGGTGCAGGCCAGGGTCCGCACCGATGTCCGTCAGGGCGGCGTCCATGCAGGCCAGCCAGGCGTCGCGTTCGGCCACGCCAATGGCAAAGCCGCCATGGCGCATGCGCAAGCGCGGATGGCCATGGCGCTCGCTGTAGGTCTGCGGGCCACCCAGCCACTCGCACAGGTAGCGCACGAGTACCGTCTTGGTCGAAGTCAAGTCATGCGCATGCATGGCACGTATGCCGCGCGCGTCGCTACGTGCGTCCATATGCCGGTAGAAGGCATCCACCAGTTTCACCACGACGGCTTCCCCGCCCAACAGGTCGAAGTGCCTGGAAGTCGGCTGTGCGGCGGTGATGGGCTGGGGATTCATGCCGCTATATCAGCAATGACCGTACCAACCCGCAAATGCAATACAGCACCCTGCAAACCCTACACAAATGGCGCCCCGCGTCGTGCGCCAACGGAATATTTGCGACATCCAAACCCGTTTTGTAGGGAAATGAACAAAGCCGGGTTGATGGATGTCATGGCCCTCGAAAAACACGTTTTTCCCTCTGAAGAAGTGGTTTGAAAGGGCGTTTGCAATGCGCTTGAAAAGCATGGCACGGAAGGTGCAATGAGGGGACTGCGCGGACAAAAGTCCGGCCGAACCGTGACCCCAATAACAAGACTTACAGGCACGTCAGGCTGACATGGTCGCGGCTACGCAACCTTGTTTTACAACCTTACTGAATGGAGTATGAAATGGCTAAACTTCGGCAAATCGCCTTCTACGGCAAAGGCGGCATCGGCAAATCAACCACCTCTCAAAACACCCTGGCCGCACTGAGCGACCTGGGCCAGAAGATTCTCATCGTCGGCTGCGACCCCAAAGCCGACTCCACCCGTCTGATCTTGCACGCAAAGGCCCAGGACACCATTCTGTCCCTGGCTGCAGAAGCCGGTTCCGTGGAGGACCTGGAGCTCGAAGACGTGATGAAGATCGGCTACAAGGACATCCGCTGCGTGGAGTCCGGCGGTCCTGAGCCAGGCGTGGGATGCGCCGGCCGCGGCGTGATCACCTCGATCAACTTCCTCGAAGAAAACGGTGCCTATGACGGCGTGGACTATGTGTCCTATGACGTGCTGGGTGACGTGGTGTGCGGCGGCTTTGCCATGCCCATCCGTGAAAACAAGGCGCAGGAAATCTACATCGTCATGTCCGGCGAAATGATGGCCATGTACGCTGCCAACAACATCTCCAAAGGCATCTTGAAGTACGCCAACTCCGGCGGCGTGCGTCTGGGTGGCCTGGTCTGCAACGAGCGCCAGACCGACAAGGAACTGGAACTGGCCGAAGCACTGGCCGGCATGCTGGGCTCCAGGCTGATCCATTTCGTGCCACGCGACAACATCGTGCAACACGCCGAACTGCGCCGCATGACCGTGATCGAGTACGCACCCGACTCCAAGCAGGCCGGTGAGTACCGCACGCTGGCACAGAAGGTTCACAACAATGCGGGCAACGGCACCATCCCCACCCCCATCACCATGGACCAACTGGAAGACATGCTGATGGAGTTCGGAATCATGAAGACCATCGACGAGTCCGAAGTCGGCAAGAAGGCTGCTGAGCTGGCGGCCTGAACAGAAGCACCCCCGTTGCTTGCTCACCGCGTGTAGCCGCCTCCCCCCTCAAGGGGGCGCTCCCTGCGGACTGGCAAAGCCAGATCCGCGGGGCCCCTGAAGGGGGCGCGCGTGAACGCAGCGCAGTGTGTATAGCAACCCATTCATTTTTTACTGGAGTTTCCACATGACCGCCACCGTTGAAGAGCGCAAGGCCAGCAACAAGGCCCTGATTGATGAAGTGCTGAAGGCCTATCCCGAAAAGATGGCCAAGCGCCGTGCCAAGCACCTGGGTACGTTTGAAGAGGGCAAGCCCGATTGCGGCGTGAAGTCCAACATCAAGTCCTTGCCTGGTGTGATGACCATTCGCGGTTGCGCCTACGCTGGCTCCAAGGGCGTGGTGTGGGGACCGATCAAGGACATGGTGCACATCAGCCATGGCCCCGTGGGCTGCGGCCAATACAGTTGGGCGGCTCGCCGCAACTATTACATCGGTACCACCGGTATCGACACCTTTGTGACCATGCAGTTCACCTCCGACTTCCAGGAGAAGGACATTGTGTTCGGTGGTGACAAGAAGCTCGACAAGATCATCGACGAGATCCAGGACCTGTTCCCCTTGAACAAGGGCATCTCCATCCAGTCCGAGTGCCCCATCGGTCTGATTGGTGACGACATCGAAGCCGTCTCCAAGAAGAAGAGCAAGGAATACGAAGGCAAGACCATTGTGCCGGTGCGTTGCGAGGGTTTTCGCGGCGTGAGCCAGTCGCTGGGTCACCACCTGGCCAACGACGCTATCCGTGACTGGGTGTTTGACCGTACCGATCCCAACAAGCGCCCCGAGTTTGTTTCCACCCCCTATGACGTGGCCATCATCGGTGACTACAACATCGGTGGCGATGCATGGTCCAGCCGCATCCTGTTGGAAGAAATGGGCTTGCGCGTCATCGCCCAGTGGTCCGGTGACGGCACTATTGCCGAAATCGAGAACACGCCCAAGGCCAAGCTCAACGTGCTGCACTGCTACCGCTCGATGAACTACATCAGCCGCCACATGGAAGAAAAGTATGGCGTGCCATGGGTCGAATACAACTTCTTCGGCCCCACCATGATCGAGAAGAGCCTGCGCGAAATCGCCAGCCACTTTGACGACACCATCAAGGCCAAGGCCGAAGAAGTGATCGCCAAGTACAAGCCTCTGATGCAGGCCGTGATCGACAAGTTCAAGCCCCGTCTGGAAGGCAAGACCGTGATGCTGTACATCGGTGGCCTGCGCCCCCGTCACGTCATCGGCGCTTACGAGGACCTGGGCATGGTCGTGGTCGGTACCGGCTACGAGTTCGGCCACAACGACGACTACCAGCGCACCACCCACTACATCAAGGACGCCACGCTGATCTATGACGACGTGACCGGCTACGAGTTTGAACACTTCGTCGACAAGGTCAAGCCCGACCTGGTGGGCTCCGGCATCAAGGAAAAGTATGTGTTCCAGAAGATGGGCGTTCCTTTCCGCCAGATGCACAGCTGGGACTATTCCGGCCCCTACCACGGCTACGACGGCTTTGCCATCTTCGCCCGTGACATGGACATGGCGATCAGCTCGCCCATCTGGGGACTGACCAAGGCCCCTTGGAAGTCCTGATCCGCATACCACCGATTCACTTATCTATTGGAGCCAGCCATGTCTCAATCTGCTGACAAAGTCATTGACCACGAAATGCTGTTTCGTGAGCCCGAGTACCAGAAGATGCTCGCCGACAAGAAGGAGTTCGAATTCAACCACTCCGATGACAAGATCAAGTCTGTCGTCGAGTGGACCAAGACCGAGGACTACAAGCAAAAAAACTTTGCCCGTGATTCCCTCACTGTGAACCCGGCCAAGGCCTGCCAGCCGCTGGGCGCCGTGTACGTGGCCAACGGCTTTGCCAAGACCCTGAGTTTTGTGCACGGCAGCCAGGGCTGCGTGGCCTATTACCGCTCGCACTTCTCGCGCCATTTCAAGGAACCCACCTCCTGCGTGTCATCGTCCATGACGGAAGATGCAGCCGTGTTCGGTGGCCTCAACAACATGGTCGACGGCCTGGCCAACGCCTACAGCCTGTACAAGCCCGACATGATTGCCGTCTCCACCACCTGCATGGCCGAAGTCATTGGCGACGACGTGGACGCCTTCATCAAGACCAGCAAGCAAAAGGGCAGCATTCCCGAAGAGTTCGACGTGCCCTTTGCCCACACCCCCGCTTTTGTGGGCAGCCACATCACCGGTTACGACAATGCGCTTCTGGGTGTGCTGCGCCACTTCTGGGACGGCAAGGCCAAGACCACCGAACCGCTGGTGCGCGTGCCCGATGACAGCATCAACTTCATTGGTGGCTTTGACGGCTTCGTCGTCGGCAACATGAAGGAAATCCGCCGCATATTCGATCTGTTTGGGGTCAAGGTCAACATCATCTGCGACCCGTCCGGCAACTGGAACACACCGACCGATGGCGAGTTCCGCATGTACGCCGGTGGCACGACCAAGGAAGAAGTGATTGCCGCCCTGCACGCCAAGGCAACCATCGTGTTCCAGGAATACTGCTGCGAAAAGACCAGCAAGTTCATCGCCGAGCACGGCCAGGAAGTCGTGGTGCTCAACGCCCCCATGGGTGTGGCTGGCACCGATAAGTTCCTCATGGAAATCTCGCGCCTGACCGGCAAGCCCATTCCGGCCCAGCTGGAAAAGGAACGCGGCGAACTGGTGGACGCCATGGCAGACAGCCAGGCCCACTTGCACGGCAAGCGCTATGCCCTGTATGGCGACCCCGACCAGATGCTGGGTTATGCAGCCTTCCTGATGGAGCTCGGTGCAGAACCGTCCCATGTGCTGTCCACCAATGGCACCGAAACCTGGGCAGACAAGATGCAGGCGCTGTTTGACTCCTCGCCCTACGGTGCGGGCTGCAAGGCCTACCCCAAGCGCGACCTGTGGCATCTGCGTTCCCTGCTGTTCACTGAGCCGGTGGACTTCATGATCGGCAACACCTACGGCAAGTTCCTGGAACGTGACACCAAGACACCGCTGGTGCGCATGGTGTTCCCGATCTTCGATCGCCACCACTACCACCGCTACGCCACCTGGGGCTATGACGGCGCGATGCGCGTTCTGGTGATGTTGCTCGACGAGTTCTTTGAAGCACTCGATGGCAACACCATGGAAATCGCAAAGACCGACTACTCCTACGACATCATTCGCTGAGGCACTGCATCCGCCTACTGCGCGGGCCGATCTTGCGTTTGCAGTCCTCGCCGTACGGGTGTACGGCTGTGGGCTTCAACGCAACCTCGACCCGCTCGCTACGGCGGCTGCAGCACCTCAGTCAACTCGCTGCGGCTCGCTTCGCTTCGCCACGGCTTGTTGACTGATAACTGCTTTGAACTATCGAGAAACATATGGCCAACGTAACTTTCAGCTCGCCGCGCCTGAAGAAAGATGTCACGGTCTATGCCGTGGCAGGTGACACCAAGACCTTGCTGGCTACGGCCAAGGCCCACAATATTCCGTTGGACTCGGAGTGCGAGAACGGCGAATGCGGTTCCTGCCAGGTGCGGGTTTCCGTGCTGTCGGGCAACACGCCTATCGGTGTGGCGCTGACGGAAAAAGAGAAGACAGTTCTGAAGCTGGCCGGCAAGATCACGGCGCAGCAAATCAGTGACGCCGAAACCAAGGACTTGCCGCCACCCTGGCGCCTGGCTTGCCAGATGGTGGTGCGTGATGAAGACATCGTCGTGAATTTCTGAGAGCGCATTGCGCAACGGAGGCTTTTCCATGGGCACTACCTTTATCAGGACGACATCGGACGGACGCAAGGTGGAAGTCATAGACGGCTGGATCTGCCTGAACGGTGTGCGCGAAGCCGACAGCCTGATCCCCATGGAGGAGCACCCCAACCGCCAGGCCATTGCCCGGGCCGTACCGGGTGCCACGCATGCAGGCGGGCGTTTGCCCTTTACCTTGGCTGAAGCGGCCGCGGTGCAGGGGGCCTTGTCCGAAGCGCAGCGCCAGTTTGATGCCAGCCCGGCGGGCATCACCCAGAGACTGCGCCACGCGGTCTGGGCCAAGGCCCATGCGGATGGCGTGGAGTAGGCCGTGATCTACGTCATAGAGCTTCCCGCCAAGGGCTATCCACAGGCCTGGTTCGCCTATGACAAGCAGGACTTTGCCAACAAGATGCAAACCCTGGGCAGCCCGGAGCGTGAGCGCTATGTGTACTGGGACGAGGCCGAGGCCATCGCAGCTTTTGAAGGACGGGACCCGCTCATTGCCGACAAGTCCATGTGGCGCGCGCGCCATGCGCTACATGAGCAACTGGTGGCTCTCGATGTGCTGACGGACGATTGAGCCGGGGGCTGACATGCTGACGCGCATGCAATACGACATCCTCAAGGGCAGCGCCCACAGCATGGCGGTGTTGCTGACCCATATGCAGAGCGAAGTGGAGCTGTTTGCCAGTCCCAACACGCTGGAGCGGGTGGAGAGTTATCTGCTGGTGATGGCCCAGACGCTGGCGCATCTGCCCCAACCCTTGCGGGATCGCCTGGTGCAGGTGGACTGGCACGGCTGGGCCTGCCTGCAGAAGTTGCTGGAAGAGGACGGCCAGCCGCGCCGTGCGGAGGTCTGGTATGGCATCCAGTCGCTGGTGCCGGCCACGCTGGAGCTGATTGCCAAGTTGCGCAAGCAGGAACCGGTGTGGTTTGAGATCGGGTTTTGAACAAGGAACACCATGAACAGCGTTGAAGAATTTCTGGCCCACACCATCCAGCTGGAGAGCGAGGCTGCATTGCGTTTCGGTCAACTGGCCGATGCCATGATGACCGCCGGCAACCGGGATGTCGGCAAGCTGTTCCGGCGTCTGGCGGACTACTCCCTGCTGCATCTGGGCGATGCGCGTGCGCGTTCGGGCTATCGCGATCTGCCGGTGCTGCAGAGCAGTGACTTCCGCTGGCCCGATATCGAGAGCCCGGAAGCCGCAGCTATCTGGGCGGCGGACCCGTTCATCGGCATCGAGCAGGCGCTGCAGGTGGCGCTGGACGCCGAAACGGCTGGCCTCAACTTCTACAGCAGCGTGCTGGAGGCCACACAGGACCCGGAGATCCGCGTATTAGCCAAGGAATTTGTGGATGAGGAGGCCGAGCACGTGGCTGAACTCAAGCGCTGGATTCAGTTGCATCTGGCGGGTGCCAGACTACCCACGCAGGATTGAAGTGAGGGCGGGAGAGCCCGCCTAGGAGTCCTTCTTCTTCACGTTGGCGAAGATGTCCAGCATGTCTTCGGTTTCGGGAGTCAGCGGCTGCTTGGTGGTGTCTGGGAAACCGCCTATCAGGCTGTCCTGGAAGGCTACCGAGTCTTCCCATTCGGCCCAGTCCGACTCCTGTACTTCGCCAACGGGAATCGGCTCCAGAGGATCAATGATCTTCTTGGGAGCTTTGCGAAAAAAGTCCATACACCACCTCCGATCCAGCGTTTTTGGAGTGTCGCCACTCTTTTAGTCTGGAGCGATGATAGCGTGCATGCCCAAAGTGTTGAAACGCCTGTCCGGCAGGCCCTGGCAGTATGTGGTCTTGTCAGTCTCCTTGGGCCTTGAATAAGGGGGCTGGGGCGGTGAGCACGGATTCCTCGAAATCCTGCACAAATACCGAGTCCCGCCAATGCTGCCAGCCTTCTTCACCTTCAAATTCGATGACCTCACACTCCGGGTTTGGTGATGGTGCCTCTTCATTCTGAATACTCAGGTTCAGCACCCGAAGGTGTGTTTCCGGCTTCAGAGGTTTGTCGATCGAATGGTTCATAGGGCTCACCGTTGAATCAGTCCGGTCCCTGGTCAGGTATTGGCTTGCGGACCCGGAGCCTGCATCGCTGATTCAAACTCGGCCCAGGCGGACTCGCTGTTGAGTTCTTCCGCGACCGGTGCCGGAATGGCTCGTATGAATTTGCGGCGTTCGGCCCATAACGGCTCAGGGTTCGCGACTTGGGGGGGCGTGACGGGCGCAGCGGCAACGCCTGCTCGCGGGGTGGCCTTCCCGTTTGCAAAAAATGGCCAGCGTCCTGTCATGTTTCGACTCCCTGGGTTACTGACGGCCAATGTTCCGATGTGGAGTGAATGGGATATTTTCCCATTTATCACAAGGATATACGCATTTGCGAAGGTCTGCATTCGACCAAAGTACTAAAAGCACGGATTTCGTTGATGCAGTGCAATATTGCGCAGTCGGACCCGCTGTTCAGCGGCTTGTGTCGCATTGCCTTCAAACCCGCCAAAGAGCAGGTCTCTGCGCCCACAAAACCACCAATAAAAGCCGATTTTGGCTGGCACCCAAATTGCGATGGATGGATCAACCACCCTGCAAGGAGTTGTCCATGTCCGTATCGCTCAAAGCCAAGATTGCCGAAGTGTTCGAAGAACCGGGCTGCGACAAGAACCAGGGCAAGAGCGAGAAAGAACGCAAGAAGGGCTGCACCAAGCAGCTCAACCCCGGCGCAGCGGCTGGCGGCTGCGCCTTTGATGGCGCCAAGATCGCATTGCAACCGATTGCCGATGTGGCGCACCTGGTCCACGGCCCGATTGCCTGCGAAGGCAACTCCTGGGACAACCGGCACAGCGCGTCCTCGCACTCGCAGATCTACCGCTCCGGCTTTACCACCGACATCAACGAGTTGGATGTGATTTATGGTGGCGAGAAGCGCCTGTTCAAGTCCATCCGCGAGATCCTGGAAAAGTACGACCCACCCGCCATCTTTGTCTACCAGACCTGCGTCACCGCCTTGGTGGGGGATGACATTGAGGCGGTGTGCCAGCGTGCCAGCGAAAAGTTCGGCAAGCCGGTCATCCCGGTCAACGCGCCGGGCTTCGCCGGCCCCAAGAACCTGGGCAACAAGCTGGGCGCAGAGGCGCTGCTGGACTATGTGATCGGCACGGTGGAGCCGGAGTTCACCACGCCTTATGACATCAACATCATTGGCGAATACAACCTGGTGGGCGAGCTGTGGCAGGTCAAGCCCTTGCTGGACGCGCTGGGCATACGGGTGCTGTCCTGCATCTCGGGTGATGGCCGCTACAACGAAGTGGCCAGCGCCCACCGCGCCAAGGTCAACATGATGGTGTGCTCCAAGTCCATGATCAATATCGCCACCAAGATGGAGCAGCGCTGGGGCATTCCGTATTTCGAGGGCTCGTTCTACGGCATTGGCGACATGAGCGATACGCTGCGTCAGATTGCCAAACTGCTGGTGCAGCAGGGTGCGCCGGACGATTTGCTGGAGCGTACCGAGCGCCTGATCGAGGTGGAAGAGGCGCGCGCCTGGAAGCGCATTGCGCACTACAAACAACGCCTGGCGGGCAAGCGCGTGCTGCTGATCACCGGTGGGGTGAAGTCCTGGTCGGTGGTGGCGGCGCTGCAAGAGGGCGGCATGGAGATCGTCGGCACCAGCATCAAGAAGAGCACCAAGGAAGACAAGGAAAAGATCAAGGAGATCATGGGCGACGACGCCCACATGATCGACGACATGACCCCGCGCGAGATGTACGCCATGCTGCGCGATGCACGTGCCGACATCATGCTCTCGGGTGGACGCTCGCAGTTCGTGGCGCTCAAGGCGCGCATGCCCTGGCTGGACATCAACCAGGAGCGCTACTACCCCTATGGCGGCTACGAAGGCATGGTGGAGCTGGTCAAGCAGATCGACCGCGCCCTGTTCAACCCGGTGTGGCAGCAAGTGCGCATTGCCGCGCCCTGGGGTGACGATGGTGAGACGCTGGGTGCGGTGCAACCGGCAGCCAAACCGCTGGATTTCCTGGCGACAGCTGCAGCCAGATCGCTGGGGCTGGAGCCCGAAGAAGTGCCCGTCTGACCCAACCCACACAAGGCACACACCATGGCAAACGTCGTTGAATCCAAGAAAGCCTGCGCCGTCAACCCGCTCAAGATGAGCCAGCCGCTGGGCGCCAGCTTTGCCTTCATGGGGCTGGACGCCTGCATGCCGGTCATGCACGGCTCGCAGGGCTGTACCTCCTTTGGCCTAGTGCTGCTGGTGCGCCACTTCAAGGAAGCCATTCCGCTGCAGACCACGGCCATGAACGAGGTCACCTCCATCCTGGGGGGCTACGACAACATCGAGGCGGCGCTGGTCAACATCTACAAGCGCGCGGCACCCAAGGTCATCGCCATCTGCTCCACGGGCCTCACCGAAACCAAGGGCGACGATGTGGACGGCTACATCGTCACCGTGCGCAAGCGCAAGCCCGAGCTGGCCGATACCGAAATCATCTACGTCTCCACGCCCGACTACGTGGGCGGCTTTGAGGACGGCTACCAGCACGCTGTCACCGCCATCGTGAAGACCCTGGTCAAACCCTTGCCGGTGCGCGCCGACCAGGTCACGCTGCTGCCGGGCAGCCATCTGACACCGGCGGACATCGACGAGCTGCGCGAGATCATCGAAGCCTTTGGCCTGAACCCCATCGTGTTGCCGGATATCTCCGGCTCGCTGGACGGCCACATCCCGCCCGATTGGCGCGGCACCACCATTGGTGGCACCACGCTGGAGCAGATCCGCGCTGCCGGTGCCTCTGCGCTGACCATTGGCATTGGCGAGCAGACGCGTGAAGCGGCGCTGGCCCTGCAGGAGATTGCCGGCACGCCCATGGAGGTGTATGAGCGACTCACCGGGCTGGAAGTGAATGACCGCTTGTTGCAGCGCCTGTCGGCGCTGTCGGGCAATCCGGTGCCTGCCAAATACCGGCGCCAGCGCAGCCAGTTGCTCGATGCCATGCTCGATGGCCACTTCTATACCGGCGGCATCAAGGTGGCGATTGCAGCCGAGCCCGATCTGCTGCTGGCCGTGGGCAGCCTGTTGCACGAGATGGGCGCAGAACTGCGCTGCTGCATCAGCACCACCAAGTCGGCCGCGCATGCGCTGCTGCCGGCCGAGCAGGTGCTGCTGGGCGATCTGGAAGACCTGGAGCAGGCCGCTGCGGACTGCGATCTGCTGGTGACCCATTCGCATGGGCGCCAGGCTGCGGAACGTCTGCACAAACCGCTGTTGCGCATCGGCTTTCCGGTGTTTGACCGCATCGGCAACGCACATCGGCGCATGGTCGGCTACCGCGGCACCATGGATCTGATCTTCTCCATTGCCAACCTGATGCTGGAGAACATGGATCACCACCACGCAGGCGACTGGCCGCTCACGCCCGAAGCCCTGCGCGCCGCAACCACCACCAGCGCACGCATGGCCGACGTCACCGTGACCGCAGGTTCCTGCAGCACTGGGTCGTGCGGCGGCTGCGCGCCTTCCAACCCCACCGATCTGGCCGAGGCCAGTGTTTGACCAACCCAGGAGAAGCCGTATGAAAATTGCCTTCGCTACCCAGGACAAGGAGCGCGTGGACGCGCACTTCGGCTGGGCCAAAAGCATCGTGGTCTACGAAATCAGTGGCGCAGGCCACCGCTTCGTCGAGAGCTTCGAGTTCGGTGACAAGCTCGAAGAAGACGGCGACGAGGACAAGCTCGCACCCAAGCTCGAAGCCATCAAGGACTGCGCCATCGTCTACGTGGCCGCCATTGGCGGCTCCGGTGCCGCCCGCGTGGTGGCCATGAAGATCCACCCGATCAAGGTGCCACAGCCGGAATCGATTGCCGAGATCCTGGACAAGCTCCAGGTCGTGCTGCAGGGCACCCCGCCCCCCTGGTTGCGCAAGGCCCTGGAAAAAGACAGCCCGCGCAGCTACAACTTTGAAGAAGACGAGGTCACCCCATGACGACAGAAGCCACGGTGGAAGATGCTGCCGGCACGGTCAGCGACGAAAGCTACCTGACCACCCCCTTTGTGCAGCAGCTCATCAAGCAGATGCGGGCACAGGACATCCACGGCACCTGGGAAAGCAAGAGCGATCTGGAATTGCTCAAGCCCTATATCCACACCGCTGAAGAGCGCCGTGCCCTGCCCATCATGGGGGACCCGGACCCGGAAACCCTGTGGCATCTGGAAATCTTCTACAACGCCATCGCGGTGGCCATTGAACGCGAGACCGGCCAGATGGTCTCGCCCATGATGAAGATGAGTCATGAAGGCTTCGGCCGCATGGTGCTGATTGCCGGACGCCTGGTGGTGGTCAACAAGCAGCTGCGTGATGTGCACCGCTTCGGCTTCCCGTCACTGGCCAAGCTGGCGGCGGCCGGCGGCAAGTTCTTTGACGAGGCCGTGGGCATGATCCGCAGCTACCCCGAAGTCGCACAGTACGGAGCCTGAGCATGAGTACCGATGCCGAAGAACGCAAGGCCCAGTTGAAAAAGCTCAACGCCCGTGCCACGCAGGCCAAGATGGACCTGCACGACCTGTCGGAGGAGCTGCCCACCAACTGGGAAAACGTCCTCTCCGTGGCACAGCGCTGCCACGACGCCCACGCCCAACTCATGGAGGCGCGCAAAGCCGCGGAGCAGATATGAGCGAAACGTTCAATGTCACGCTGCCCAGCGGCGAAGTCTGGACACCCAACTTCGTCCAGAAGCTCGACGACACCAAATGCATAGGCTGCGGCCGCTGCTTCAAGGTCTGCCCGCGCGGCGTGCTGGAGCTGGTGGGCCTGACCGACGAAGGCGAATACGTGCGGGTCGATGACGACGCGGATGATGATGACGAATACGAAAAGAAGGTCATGACCATCGCGCATCAGGAGCTGTGCATCGGCTGCACCGCCTGTTCCAAGATCTGCCCGAAGAAGTGCTACACCCATGCGGCTGCGGTGATGTAGCCTGCTGGCCCGGGCGCTCAGGTGCAATCGGTGCATGGGCTGATACAGTCAGCCCTTGTTTTGATTGGCACCTGCCCCGATGGATTTCTTGAGCGCTTCCTTTTTTGCCACCCTGGCGCAAATTGTGCTGGTCAATATTGTGCTGTCCGGCGACAACGCGGTGGTCATTGCACTGGCCGCACGCAACTTGCCGCCACGGCACCAGAAGCAGGCCATTCTGTGGGACAGCGGCGGCGCCATCGTGTTGCGCGTGGCGCTCACGGTGGTCGCGGTTCAGCTGCTGAAGGTGCCTTTTTTGCAAAGCCTGGGCGGTCTGCTGCTGGTCTGGATTGCGCTGCAGCTGCTGGTGGAAGACGATGAAGATGAGGCGGCGCACCAGGCCCACGCCAGCCTGTGGGGCGCGGTCAAGACCATCCTGATTGCCGATGTGGTCATGAGCCTGGACAACACCCTGGCCATTGCCGGGGTGGCCAAGGGCGACTGGACGCTGCTGATTGCCGGCCTGACCCTGTCCATCCCCTTGATCGTGCTGGGCAGCACGCTGATCATGAACATCATGGACCGTTACCCCATCGTGGTCTATGTGGGGGCCGCGCTGATTGCATGGACGGCGGGCGAGATGGTGGACGGCGATGCCGCGGTGCTGCCCTACCTGCCTGCGCTGTTTCGGGAAAGCATCTATCTCCCCCTGCTGCTGACGTTGGTGGTGGTCGGCTACGGCTGGTACAGCAACGCAAGGCGCCAGCGCACGGCACGCGATGTGCTCGAGGCCGACAAGCACGCTGCGCTTCGGATCGAAGACAGCATTGACTGATCCCCTACTCCAGGAATACGCCCATGAATCTACCCATCCACCAACTGACCATGACCGTGCTCATGACGCCGGACATGGCCAACTTCTCCGGCAACGTGCACGGCGGCACCATCCTCAAGTTTCTGGACCAGGTGGCCTATGCCTGCGCCAGCCGCTACGCCCGGCGCTACGTGGTGACGCTATCGGTGGACCAGGTGATGTTTCGCCAGCCCATCCACGTGGGGGAACTGGTGACCTTTCTGGCCGCCGTGAACTACACCGGCACGTCCTCCATGGAGGTAGGTATCAAGGTGATTGCAGAAAACATCCAGACACAAGTGGTGCGCCACGCCAATTCCTGCTTCTTTACCATGGTGGCTGTGGACGATGAGCGTAAGCCCGTGCCCGTCGATCCGCTGGTGCCCTCTACTCCCGACGAACACAGGCGCCACGCGGCGGCCCAGGTGCGCAAGCAGCTGCGCCAGGAGTTTGGCGAGCGCTTCGAGAGCCTGCGCAAACCGGGGTAGTACAGTGCGTCAATGCCACAAACCTTGATATTGACCAAGGTTAAGGCCATTGGACCTTTCTAAAATCGGCAGAATCGTTGGAAAAAGTACATAAAGGCTTCCATGTTTGAATTTGTGGCACGCAGCCGACTATGAAAAGCCGTTTGCAAGCCTTGGTAGACGCCATACCGGACCTGCTGTTTGAAGTGGATCTGGCGGGCTGCATCTACAACTACCACTCACCGCACCAGGATTTGCTGGACGTGCCCGTGCAGGCCTTTCTGGGCCAGCGCATCGATGACGTGCTGCCAGCCCACGCCGCAGCTACCTGCATGGAAGCCGTGCAGGAGGCGGCGCAGCATGGCCGCTCTACCGGTGCCACCTACTGGCTGGAGGGGCCCCACGGACGGGTCTGGTTTGAGCTTTCTGTGTCCAGTGTGGTCTTGCCGGAGGATGTGGATCTGCGCTTCATCTTGCTGGCGCGCGACATCACCGCGCGGATGCAGGCCGAGGAGGATTTCCGCATTGCCGCCGCCGCCTTTGAAACGCAGCAGGGCATGCTGATCTGCGATGCCAAGGGCGTCATATTGAAAGTCAACCGGGCCTTCAGCCGCATCACCGGCTACAGCCCCGAAGAGGCGGTGGGCCGGACCCCCGGTCTGCTGGCCTCCGGGCGGCAGGATGCCGTCTTCTATGGCCGGATGTGGGCCGACATCCTGCAGGTGGGAACTTGGCAGGGCGAGATATGGAATCGCCGCAAGAATGGCGAGGAATACCCCGAATGGCTGACCATTCATGCGGTAAAGAATGAAGCGGGCATCACAACCCACTACGTAGGCGCCTTCAGCGACAGCTCCTTCCAGAAAACCGCCGAGGCCCAGATCGCGAGCCTGGCCTATACCGACAGCCTGACTGGCCTGGCCAACCGGCGCCATCTGGTCATGCAGATCCAGAAGCTCACCACCGAGGCCCGCCACGACAAACATTTGGGCGCATTGCTGCAAATCGACCTGGACGACTTCAAGAACCTCAATGACGCGCTGGGACACGAGCAGGGCGACATGATTCTGAAGCAGGTCGCACGCAGGCTGCGGCATTGCGTGCGGGAAACCGATACCGTGGCCCGGGTGGGCGGGGACTCCTTTGCGCTGCTGTTGACCCATCTGGATCCGGTGCCGCAACGCGCCACCGAACAGGCTGAATTGATTGCGGCCAAGGTGCTTGCTGCCATGCAGGAGCCCTACCAGATCGATGCCGACGGACATTCGGGTACAGCCAGCATCGGCGTTACGCTGTTGAGCGGCCAGCGCCATGAAGACATCGATTCGCTGCTGGAGCAGGCCGAACTGGCCATGTACGAAGCCAAGAATGCCGGGCGCAACGCCATCCGCTTCTTCGACCGGCAGATGCAGGAGCAGGTTCGCCGGCGTGTGGCCATGGAGTCGGGTTTGCGTCAGGCTATCCAGGGCGGCACCTTTGAGCTGGCGTATCAAGCACAGGTGTCGCACCACGGCGGCCTGATCGGTGTGGAAGCACTGCTGCGCTGGCAGCATCCGGAACGCGGCTGGATTCCGCCAGCGGAATTCATTCCGCTGGCGGAAGAGACCGGACTGATCCTGGGCATAGGCAACTGGGTGCTGCAAGCGGCCTGCCTGCAGCTGCGGCAATGGGCGTCACACCCGGTGTTCTGCAACCTGACCATGGCCGTCAACGTCAGCGCCTTGCAGTTCCATCAGGACGATTTTGTCGATCAGGTGTTGTCCACGCTGCAGCGTACCGGCGCACGGCCCGACCGGCTCAAGCTGGAGCTTACCGAGTCGGTGCTGGTATCCAATGTGGAAAGCATTATCGAGAAGATGAACGCGCTCAAGGCGCAGGGCATTTGCTTCTCCATGGACGACTTCGGTACCGGCTATTCGTCGCTGTCGTTCCTCAAGCGCCTGCCGCTGGACCAGCTCAAGATCGACCAGAGCTTTGTCAGCGGCATCCTGACCGATGCCCACGACGTGGACATCGCCCGCATGGTGGTGGCGCTGTCCCGCAGCATGGGGCTGGACGTGATTGCCGAAGGGGTGGAAACCGAAGAGCAACGCCAGGCGCTGGCGCAAAACGGTTGCCTGAATTACCAGGGCTACCTGTTCAGCAGGCCCTTGGATATCCGTACGTTTGAAGACTGGGCCGAGCCGAGCCATCGATTGGCGGCCAGCGGGAAGTGACCCTCACGCCCGATTGCGCTGGCTCCACAGAAGCATGAATTGGACACTCGGGCCACGATTCTCTTGGTCCGGAGGCCATGCGTTCGGGACAACCTCATCAGGAAATAGCCGGTTCAATGCGGCTGTTGGATGCCAGCATGCAGACCATTGAGCAGACTCAAGCCGCTGCTTTGGAGAGTGCCGCTTGAACCAGTTTGTCAATTTCTGCAGTGATGCTGGTCATCACATTGGCAACTACCGTAAACTCGCGTCCCGCGTTGCCTGCCCTGGCGGCAATGATTTGCGCATTGAACGCGACCATGTGTGCCTGCTTTGATATGTCTTGGATTTCACTCATCACATCCTGAAGCTGATTCTTTACGGAGTTGGCGTGGGAGCGCGCTTCTTTCTCGTAAATGGCCGTGATGCTGTTGAGTACTGCAAGCAAGGGAGTGGTGCTGGCAATAAGCTCTTTCAGAAAGTCCGACCTCTGCCGCCAATTTGATTCAATGGCTATGAAGGTGCGCTCGGCCAGATCTATAAATGCCTGGATCTTTTTGTCACCAGACTCGGGACCAAAGTAGGCCATATGCAGTTCATCGCTGAACACGCCGGGCAAAGCATCATTTCCCTTGACCAGGGCAGTGTGTGCATCCCTAAAAAGTTTCAGCGCTTCCCTGGCAGTGGCCAGTGCATCCGGGTCTTCGCCGGACGCCAACACGGCATAGAGCACAACGCGCTGGGACGTAAAACGCCTGCGGCCAGAAAGGTTGATGAGTGTTGCAAATGTCTCCCCGGACAATTTGCCGGAGTGGGTGCTTGAATTCGGTTGGATGACGTTTGTGGTGCGCATGCAGGTGCATCAGAGAATTCTTCGATTCCGGGCCTACCCTCTGCGCTCCAGGTAGATGCCTGTCTGGTCCATTGCAGAAACTCCAGATACCACATCACCCACCACAATCACCGCCGGGCTGCCAAGCCCTTCGCGCTCAATGGTGGCGTGCAACTGGTCCAGTGTGGTCTGGGCATGACGTTGCTGCGGCAACGAGGCGTTTTGCACGATCAACACCGGCGTGCCGGCAGCCAGGCCGCTCAGCAACTCCTGCTGGATGCGAGCCGCGCCACCCACACCCATGTAGATCACCAGGGTCAGCTTGGCACTGTGGGCAGTTTGTGCCAGCGCACGCCAGTCCGTCCCGCTGTCGCCGGGCTTGGCATGACCGGTCACGAACACCACGCCATGGGCATGCTGGCGGTGGGTCAGCGGCAGTTGCAAAGAGGTGACTGCCGCCAGGCCGGCAGTGATGCCGTTGACCACGTCCACACGCACACCGGCTGCCTGCAGGTGTTCAACCTCTTCGCCGCCACGTCCAAACATGAACGGGTCGCCGCCCTTGAGGCGCACCACCCGTTCGCCCTCCTGGGCGGCCGTGATCATCAGCTTCTCAATGAACGACTGTGGCGTGGAGCGGCAGCCCCCGCGTTTGCCGACCCGGATGATGCGCGCGCTGGCCGTTGCCAGTGCCACGATGCCTTCGCTCACCAGATCGTCCACCAGCAGCAGGGTGGCGGCCTGTATGGCCTTGAGGGCCTTGATGGTCAGCAGTTCCGGGTCGCCCGGGCCTGCGCCCACCAGGGTGACCTGGCCGCTGGCCGCATACGATGAAAGAGACATGTCCATGGTCTTCAGGCCGCTTCGGCGGTCGGGGTAGAAAGGTTGGAGGGAGTCGAATTTCGTACCATGCGCTGCAATTCCGGTACACAAGAACCGCAGTTGGTGCCGCAACGCAGGGCGCCTTGCAGGTTGGTCAGCCGCTCGGCATCGGTTCCGCTGCAATCGGCCAGTTTTTCGGCGATCGCGATGTCCCGGACATTGAAGCAGGTACACACCACCTTGCCCAACGTCACCACCGGCACCGGGGGTTTGCTCACCGGCAGCAGCAGGGCGCGGCCATAGGCCTGGGTGGCCTGCTCGTCCCGCAGCAAGCCGCTGATCCACTCCTGTGCACGGGTATCCCCCGAGAGCAGGAAGCCATCGAGCAGGGTGTCGTCATGGGTGCGGCGCAGCCGCATGGTGCGGTGTTGGCCGCGCTTGGGATCGGCATAGCGCAGCACCTGGCTGCCTTGCAGTTGCAGGATGACTTCGATCTGTTGCAGCACCTCAGATGCAGGTGCTTCATGGTCCGCAGCGCGCAGCAGCAGGCCTTGGCGCTCGGCCGCGCCATCCATGGCTGTGGCACTGGCAAACGGCACACAGGTGGCGTAGGCAAAGCGCTCCATGAGCGACTGCAGCTGGCTGCGCGCGGCCAGCACCTGCTCGGGGGCCAGCCAGGCCATGGCCACCAGAGAATAGGGCAGCTCGGCTTTGAGAACTTTGACTGCGGCATGCTTGAATTCGGGCTGTTTGGAGTCCGGGCAGAAGGCCGGGCTGGTCAGCGCATTCACGCCCGCCAGGCGCTGGCCGGTGCTGCTGCGCCCGCTGATGAATTCCTCACCCCAGTGCATGGCCAGAAACACCTGGCTCATGGCCTGCTCGGCACTGGCTTGCACCGGCACCAGGATAGAGCCGCGCCGACTGGTCACATGCACCAGGTCGCCCTCCTTGAGCAGGCGCCGTGCCATGTCCTGCGGGTGCATCTGCAGGGCCGGCTCACGCGCATGGCCAAACAGACGTCCCAGCGTGCCGGTGCGGCTCATACCGTGCCATTGGTCGCGCAGGCGCCCAGTGTTGAGCGAGAACGGGTAGCGCGCCTCGCGTGGTTCGGCCACGGGCTTGTAGGGCACGGCGGCAAACTGCGCACGGCCATCCGCAGTGGGGAAGACGCCGTCTTCGTATAGCCGGGCGCGCCCCTTGCTGGCACCTTCTGGAAAGGGCCACTGCTGCGGTTCTATCTCCAGTGCCGTGTAGCTCAAGCCCGTGATGTCCAGATCGCGCCCGCGGGTGGATTCGCGGTGTTCGTTCCAGATCGACTCAGGTGTGGTGTAGGGGAACAAGGTGGGTCCTACGCGCCCCAACGAGCGCTCCAGGCGCTGCGCAAAGTCCACGGCGATGGCCCAGTCATGTCGGGGGGCGCTTTCGCTCTGGTGGGTGTTTGCCTCACTGGGTGGCGGCACTGCTGCGCGCACGCGGCTGATGCGGCGTTCGCTGTTGGTCACCGTGCCCTCCTTCTCGCCCCAGGTGGTGGCGGGCAGCAGCAGGTCGGCGTAGCGGCAGGTGGCCGTGGTCGCAAACGCTTCCTGCACCACCACGTACTCGGCACGCTCCAGCGCGCGGCGCACGGTGGCCTGATCGGGCATGCTTTGGGCCGGGTTGGTGCAGGCAATCCACAAGGCCTTGATCTCGCCGTCGGCGGCGGCCTGGAACATTTCCACGGCGGTCTTGCCGGGTGTTGCGGGCACATCGGCCACGCCCCAGAGATCGGCGACTTCTGCGCGGTGTTGCGCATTGCCCAGGTCCCGGTGGGCACTGAGCAGATTGGCCAGGCCTCCTACTTCGCGCCCGCCCATGGCATTGGGCTGGCCGGTGAGCGAGAAGGGGCCAGCTCCGGGCTTGCCGATCTGGCCGCAGGCCAGGTGCAGGTTGATGAGGGCGGCGTTCTTGGCGGTGCCGCTGCTGGACTGGTTCAGGCCCTGGCAATACAGGCTCAAAGTGGGCTGGCGCTGTACGGCCTGCAACTTGCCATCTGCGCCGACCACTCTATGGCCCAGGCCCGTGAACAGACGGGTGGCTTCCAGCAGAGCGTCCTTGCTGATGCCGCAGACCTGCGCCACCAGATCGGGCGTGCAGTCGCGCACCGTTGCCTTGAGCGCATCAAAGCCGGCTGTGTGCTCGGCGATGTAGGCGGCATCGGTCCAGCCCTCCCACAGCATGAGGTGCAGCATGCCGTTGAACAGCATCACGTCGGTGCCGGGCTGTATCTGCAGATGCAAGTCGGCCATGTCGGCCGTATCGGTGCGCCGAGGGTCTACCACCACCACCTTCAGCGTGGGGTTGGCTCGTCTGGCATCTTCGATGCGGCGGTACAGCACCGGGTGCGCAAAGGCGGTGTTGGAGCCGGTGATGAACAGCGTGGCCGCAAAGTTCACATCGTCGTAGCAGGCCGGGGGCGCATCGGCACCCAGCGTCTTCTTGTAGCCCGCCACGGCGCTGCTCATGCACAGGCGCGAGTTGGTGTCGATGTTGTTGGTGCCAATGAGCCCCTTGGCGAGCTTGTTGAAGACGTAATAGTCTTCGGTGAGCAACTGGCCCGAGACATAGAAGCCCACTGCATCGGGGCCGTGCTCACGAATGATGCGGGCAAAGGTGGCGCTGGCCTGGGTCAGTGCCGCATCCCATCCCAGCGGCTGGGGCGTTGCGCCGCGCGTGAGCCGCTGCATGGGTTGCAACAGACGCGTCTGCTGCGTCACTACCGCGCTTGCAGTGAGATGCAGGGTGCTGCCCTTGGAGCAGAGTCGCCCGAAGTTGGCTGGGTGGTCCGGGTCGCCGCGCACACCGGTGATCTGCGCGCCCTTGCTCTCGATGATGACGCCGCAGCCCACACCGCAGTAGGGACAGGTGGAGCGGGTTTCCTGCATGGGGCGCTCGTTCACTGTATGCGGCTTACGCCGTGGCCGTGCGCCGGGCAGGTCCTGCAACCGGGCGCAGCAGATCGGTGGCGTGGTTCTGCAGTTCGGCTGCCTTGAGGTAGACCTGCCCACCCTCGAGCTTGACGCTGAACTTCGGGGTGCAACCCTCATCCGGCGCAGAAGCCTGGCCGTCACACAGGCCAATGCTCCAGTTGTGCAGCGGGCAGGCCACATGGGTGCCAAACACAATGCCCTGGCTCAAGGGGCCACCCTTGTGCGGGCAGCGGTCCAGCAGCGCGAACACCTCGTCCTGACTGTTGCGGAACACCGCCACGTCCAGCCCTTGTGCGCGCGCCACGCGGCGCGAGCCCAGCACCGGGATGTCGGTGAGCGCACAGATCAGAGCCCATTCATTGGACGTGTTGTGGAGCTTGCTCATGCTGCTGCTCCTTCCTTGACGGTCAGCGCGTCAAACTGGCGCGTGTCCACCTGTGCTTCCTTGAAGTCAAACCAGGGATCGGGCTCGCCATCGAGCGCAAATTGCAACTGCTCCCACAGCGCCTTGCGACCGGCATGGTCTTCGAGGATGCGCTTCTTCACATAGTCCAGGCCTACGCGGTTCACAAAGTGCACCGTGCGCTCCAAGTACCAGCCCTCCTGGCGGTACAGCTCGCAGAAGGCGCCGGTGTACTCCAGCACCTCTTCGGCCGTCTTGAGCTTGGTGAGGAAGTGCGCCACCTCGGTCTTGATGCCGCCATTGCCCGCCACATACATCTCCCAGCCGCTGTCCACGCCAATGATTCCGACGTCCTTGATGCCGGCCTCCGCACAGTTGCGCGGGCAGCCCGAGACGGCGAACTTCACCTTGTGCGGCGCGTACATGCGCCACATCGCACGCTCCAGGTCCTTGCCCATCTGGGTGCTGTCCTGCGTGCCCATGCGGCACCACTCGGAGCCCACGCAGGTCTTGACCGTACGCAAGGCCTTGGCATAGGCGTGGCCGCTGGGCATGCCGATGTCCTTCCACACGGCCTGCAGGTCTTCCTTTTTCACGCCCAGCAGGTCGATGCGCTGGCCGCCGGTGACCTTGACCGTGGGGATGTTGTACTTGTCCACCGCGTTGGCAATGCGGCGCAACTCATCGGCCGTGGTCTCGCCACCCCACATGCGCGGGATCACGCTGTAGGTGCCGTCCTTCTGGATGTTGGCATGGCTGCGCTCGTTGATGAAGCGGCTTTGCGGGTCGTCCACCGCCTCCTTGGGCCAGCTGCTGATCAGGTAGTAGTTCACAGCCGGGCGGCACGATGCACAGCCATTGGGCGTCTTCCAGCCCAGATGCTTGTACACCGCGGTTATGGTGAGCAGCTTGCTTCCATCGGCCAAAGGCGTGCGTATGGCTTCGCGCACGGCCGCATGGCCCAGGTCGGTGCAGCCGCACATGGCCTTGGTCTTGGGGGTGGCCGAGTAGTCGCCACCGGCGGTGAACATCAGGATCTGCTCGACCAGTCCGGTGCATGAGCCGCACGAGGCGCTGGCCTTGGTGTGCTTGCGCACCTCTTCGATGGTGAACAGGCCCTTATCCTTGATGGCCTTGCAAATGGTGCCTTTCTTGACACCGTTGCAGCCGCACACCTCGGCGTCGTCTGGCATGCTGGCGGCCTTGTTGTGGCCCTCATGCCCCACGTCGCCGATGTTGCTCTCGCCAAACATCAGCTTGTCGCGGATGTCGGCAATGGAGCGGCCGTCGCGCAGCAGCTTGAAGTACCAACTGCCGTCCACCGTGTCGCCATACATGCAGGCGCCCACTAATCTGTCGTTCTGGATCACCAGCTTCTTGTAGACACCGCCAAAGGGGTCGCTCATCACGATCTCTTCGGTGTTCTCGCCGCCCATAAAATTGCCCGCACTGAAAAGGTCGATGCCAGTGACCTTGAGCTTGGTGGAGGTGAGTGACCCCTGGTAGCGGCCAATGCCGTAGAGCGCCAGGTGGTTGGCTGCCACCTTGGCCTGCTCGAACAAAGGCGCCACCAGCCCATAGGCGATGCCGCGGTGCGCAGCGCATTCGCCCACGCTGTAGATGCGTGCGTCGGTCACGGTCTGCATGGTGTCGGTCACCACGATGCCTTTGTCCACGTGCAGCCGCATACTCTGGGCCAGCTCGGTGTTGGGGCGTATGCCCACAGCCATGACGACGAGATCGGCGGCCACTTCGGTGCCGTCCTTGAAGCGGATGGACTTGACGCGTCCGCCCTTGCCATCGTCCTGGCTGCCAATGAGTTCCTGGGTTTGCGCGCCCATGAGGAACTTGAGGCCGCGCTCCTCCAGCGACTTGCGCAAGAGACCGCCTGCGACGCTGTCGAGCTGGCGCTCCATCAGTGTGGGCTGCACATGCACCACGGTGACCGTCATGCCACGCAACATCAGGCCGTTGGCTGCTTCCAGGCCCAAGAGGCCGCCGCCAATCACCACCGCATGCTTGTAGCGTGTGGCGGCCTCGATCATGGCGTTGGTGTCGGCAATGTCGCGGTAGGCAATCACGCCTTCCAGGTCCTTGCCGGGCACCGGCAGGATGAAGGGGTTGGAGCCGGTGCACAGCAGCAGTCGGTCATAGGCCGCTTCGGTCACTGCACCGTCGGCGCCCACCGAGCGCACTACGCGCTTGACGCGGTCCACCTCAGTGACCTTCTTGCCTGCGTGCAGGGTGATGCCGTTCTCTTCGTACCAGCTGAAGGGGTTGAGCACGATCTCATCGAGCGTCTGCTCACCGGCGAGCACCGGGCTCAAGAGGATGCGGTTGTAGTTGGGATGCGGCTCGGCACCAAAGACCGTGATGTCGTACAGGTCCGGTGCGATTCTGAGCAGCTCTTCTATCGTGCGCACGCCGGCCATGCCGTTGCCAACCATCACGAGTTTCTGTTTCTGCAGCGGGGGCGGTTTCATGTCCATAGGAGTCTCCGGTGAACGGGGTTTGTTCAGGCTGCCTTTTCCACGTGGGCTTGCCGGGTGTAGAGGAAGTCGATCACGGCCTTGCGATAGCCCAGGTACTGCGGGCTGTCGGCCAGTTCGACGCGGGAGCGTGGCCGCGGCAGGTCCACATGCAAGACCTCGCCAATCGTGGCGGCGGGGCCATTGGTCATCATCACGATCTTGTCGGACAGCAGCACCGCTTCGTCCACGTCATGGGTCACCATCACCACGGTGCTCTGGGTGCGGGCCACGATCTCCAGCAGCTCGTCCTGCAGCTTGGCGCGGGTGAGCGCGTCCAGTGCGCCAAAGGGCTCGTCCATCAGCAGTACCTTGGGCTCCATGGCCAGGGCGCGAGCAATGCCCACGCGCTGCTTCATGCCGCCGGAGACTTCACCAGGACGTTTCTGCGCGGCGGCGGTCAGGCCGACCAGCGCCAGTGCGGCGTCTGTTCGCGCGGTGAGCTGGGCCTTGTTTTCAGAAGGCGCGCCGGTGCTCTTGGATGCCGCACCAAAAACGCGTTCCACACCCAGGTACACATTCTCGAAACAGGTGAGCCAAGGCAACAATGAATGGTTCTGGAACACCACGGCGCGTTCGGGGCCGGGGCCGGCGATTTCACGGTTGGCGCACAGCAGGGTGCCGGCGGTGGGCAGCGCGAGCCCGGCGATCAGGTTGAGCAATGTGGACTTGCCACAGCCGCTGTGACCAATGAGTGCGACGAACTCGCCCTTGGCGACGGTGAGGTTGATGTCGCGCAGCGCGGGGAAGGAGCCCTTCTTGGTCTTGAAGGTCTGCGCTACGCCCTGGATATTGATGAATTGGGATGTGAATGCTGTATTCATGGTGTGCTCCGGTTCAGGGCCACCGTGGAACCGGCTTTGCCGGGCCACTGGGGGCGCCCCTTGAGGGGGAAGCGCCAAAGGCGCTTCGGGGTGGTTCAGGTTCTTACCTCTTCAAATGTGAATGCGGTTGCGACCTTGATCAGTACGTACTCGAGGACAAGGCCAACGATGCCGATGACAAAGATGGCGATGATGATGTGGGCCACGTTGAGGTTGTTCCACTCGTCCCAGACCCAGAATCCGATGCCCACGCCGCCGGTCAGCATCTCGGCGGCCACAATCACCAGCCAGGCAGTGCCCACGGCCAGCCGCACACCCGTCAGCATGTAGGGCAGCACCGAGGGGAACAAAATCTTGGTGATGATCTTCCACTCGGAGAGATTCAGCACACGCGCCACGTTCATGTAGTCCTGTGGCACGCGTTGCACGCCGACGGCGGTGTTGATGATCATGGGCCAGATGGAGCAGATGAAGATGGTCCAGATGGCCGCCGGGTTGGCGCCCTTGAAGACCAGCAGGCCGATGGGCAGCCAGGCCAGCGGCGAGACCGGACGCATCAGGCTGATCAGCGGGTTGAACATGCGGCTGAGGAAGTCGAAGCGCCCGATCAGAAAGCCTGCTGGTATGCCCACCACCGCCGCCAGTCCGAAGCCCATGGCCACACGCTCCAGCGACATCAGCACATTCCAGCCCACGCCCTGGTCGTTGGGGCCTTTGCGGTAGAACGGATCACTGAAGATTGCCACTGCCTGCTTGGCCGTTTCGGTGGGCGTAGGGATGCTGCCACCCGTTCCCATGCTGATGCCAGCCCAGATCAGCATCAGCAGGGCCAGACCGAGCACCGGCGGCAGGACGGCCATCAGCAACGCGTTCCAGTCGTAGCCCGACCGGGCTTCGGTGGGGGCGGTTGGCACCACCACCGGTGCCGGCTTGGCTGGCACGTGCATGACGGCCACGTCTTCGGCTGCAGTGGCCAAGGGGGAGTGAAAAACAGCACTGACCATGGTGGGCTCCTTTGCGTGAGAGTTCGGCACGGGTACTCAGGCCTTGACCTTGAAGGCGTCGGCGTATTTCTTGGGGTCCTTGCCGTCCCAGACCACGCCGTCCATCAGCTTGGAGGTGCGCAGCACGTCCTTTGGAACGGGCGTCTTGGTGGCAGTGGCAGCCTGCTTGTAGATGTCGATCTGGTTGATCTGTTTGGCCACAGCCAGGTAGTCGGGATGCTCCTTGAGCAGGCCCCAACGCTTGTGCTGTGTGAGGAACCACATGCCGTCCGACAGGTAAGGGAAGTTCACCGCGCCGTCGTTGTAGAACTTCATGAAGTTGGGGTCGTCCCAGGTCTTGCCCAGGCCGTTTTGGTAGCGACCCAGAATGCGCTGGTTGATCGCGTCCACGCTGGTATTGACGTAGCTCTTGTCGGCAATGGTTTCGGCCATCTTGTTCTTGTTCTGCAGGCCGGCATCGATCCACTTGCCGGCTTCCAGGATGGCGGCTGTCACCGCGCGTGCGGTGTTGGGGTACTTCTTGACGAAGTCACCGGTAGTGCCCAGCACTTTTTCCGGGTGGTCTTTCCAGATGTCCTGGGTGGTGGCCGCAGTGATGCCGATGCCGTCAATGATGGCGCGGTGGTTCCAGGGTTCGCCCACGCAGTAGCCGTCCATATTTCCCACGCGCATATTTGCCACCATCTGGGGAGGTGGCACGGTGATGACCTTGGCGTCGTTCAGGGGGTTGATGCCATTGGCCGCCATCCAGTAGTACAGCCACATGGCATGGGTGCCAGTGGGGAAGGTCTGTGCAAAGGTGTACTCGCGCTTGTCCGATGCCATCAGCTTGGCCAGGCCGGCGCCGTCCACCGCACCTTTGTCCGCTAGCTTCTTGGACAGGGTGATGGCCTGGCCGTTGTTGTTGAGCGTCATCAGCACGGCCATGTCCTTCTTGGGGCCGCCGATTCCCAGATGCACGCCATAGACCAAGCCATAAAGCACGTGGGCGAAGTCCAGTTCACCGGTGACCAGCTTGTCGCGCACGCCGGCCCAGCTGGCTTCCTTGCTGGGGATGATCTTGACGCCGTACTTCTGGTCTATGCCCAGCACCGATGCCATCACCACGCTGGCACAGTCGGTCAATGGAATGAAGCCGATCTTGACCTCCGTCTTTTCCGGTGCATCGGAGCCGGCGGCGTACACCGCGGCACGCAGTGCGGGGTCCACGCCAAAGGCGCCAACAGCTGCGGTTTGCAGTACCGCGCGACGGGTGAGTTTGTGTTTGAGCAGATCGGTCAAGGCAACACTCCAGGTTAGAAAAACAAAAACAAAAAGGCGTCCGCACGGCGCTCAGTCGCTGGTAGCGCTGAACGCGTGGGGACGCCTTTGTCCGGTGTGATCTGCACCGCCCGCCGTTGGATGGTGCACATCAGTTGACCATCACTGGTCTTGTGTTTTTCTACGCAAACTGCGTGCCATGTTTGGTAGCTATAGAAGTTATAGCGTCAAATGCTTTCTGGTATTGGTCTACAAGCTTGTTTGTAATGGAGTCTACGGATTGCAGGGCTCGCACTTCTTTTGTGCAACGCACCAAGAGTGGCGGTTTCAGCCCATCAGATCGGCCACGTCCAGCATGCGCTGGGCCACTTCCACGATCTTCATGTTCTTGTCCATGGCGGCCTTGCGCAGTCTGGCGTAGGCCTCACTCTCGCTGAGCTTCTGACGCTCCATCAAAAGCGCCTTGGCGCGGTCTATGACTTTGCGTTCCTGCAGCGTGGCGCTGAGTTCGTTGAGTTCGGAGCGGGCGTCGGCCAGTTCCTTGCGCAGTGCCTGCTCGTGCTGGAAGCGGGCCATGGCCACATCCAGAATGGGGCGTATGCGCTCGGGCTGCAGACCGGCCACGATGTAGGCCGTCACCCCGGCGGCCACTGCGGCACGTGCATTGCCGCTGTCCTGGTCGTTGGTGAACATCACGATGGGGCGGCGCTCGTCGCGCGTGGCCATCACCACATGCTCCAGCGCATCCCGGGCGTCACTTTCGGCGTCCACGATGATCAGATCGGGCCGCAACTGGGCCAGCCGCTCTGTCAGAAACACGTCTCCTGGCAACGAGGCCACCAGATTGAAGCCGCTTTCCAGTAAACCAATGCGCAGGCTGCGTGAGCGCTCGGCCTGCTGCTGGGCGTGCTCATCCTGTGGATCCAGGATATCCAGATCGGTGGAAACAACAACGATGCGCAGTGCCTGGTTCATATCAGTGGAGCGCATGACGCAAATAGCGCGCCACGCTACCGTGCAGCATAGCAAGCGGCAGCGGTTTCAGCGCGAAGGTGCGCAGGGCATGTCGGCACCTTGCGCCGACATGAAGGCATGTTGGGATATGGGTGAGCCGGATTGAAGCCGCTCAAGTGAATGGATCAGCGAATCCACTTTCACCAGGAAGTCTTCCTTGTTCACGTAGGGGTTTTCGGTAAACATCTTGGTGGATTGGCTGGCGATGCCGATCTCCCCGGCTTGACGGGCCCAGCCGCGCACCTCGCAGTACGCGAGCAGCGCCAGTCGCCCCAGTTCCGCATGCCGGCGGGCATGGCGCAGATCTGCAAGCAGGTCTTCAAGGCCGAGGCGAATGCTGAGGGAGGCGTTCATGGTGCGTCGCAGCATAGGATTCGATTCTGACTCGAAACTTACAAGATGATTTTTTAAAACGGGGTCAGAAACATGACGTCAGTCAAGCCGGCGATGTGGGCCAAAAGTGCCGTCATGTGCATTCGCGATAATGGTTTCACACCTGTTTCACGAACCCGTATTGCATGATCCCTGACCGAATGCGCTGGCCGTTGCTGTTGCTGCTGAGCGCCGCGCTGGTGGGCCTGCTCCATTTGCTGCAGCTCCCTGCCAGTGTGTTGCTGGGCTGTATGTTGGCAGGCATCTGGATGGGGCACCGGGGATATGTTCTGGCTCCATCTCGCAACCTGTTTGCGCTGGCACAGGGGATTGTGGGTTGCCTGATTGCCCGAAGCCTGCAATGGCCCATGCTGGAACGGCTGGCCAGCGACTGGCCTTTCTTCCTGGGTATTACCTTTTCGGTGATCGCCGCCAGCGCGGTGCTGGGCTGGTTTTTGATGCGCATGCGCATCTTGCCGGGCAGTACGGCGGTGTGGGGCCTGGCGCCGGGCGCCGGGCGCCGCTTCTGCCATGGTGCTGATGTCGGAAGACTTTGGTGCCGACGTGCGTCTGGTGGCCTTCATGCAGTATTCGCGGGTGGTGGTTGTGACGGCACTGGCCTCACTGGTCGCGCACTTTGGAAGCCATCATGCCGTCCTGCCGGTAGCCGAGGTGGATTGGTGGACGCTGAAGAGCCCGTTGAATGCAGGCGTCACCCTGTTGCTGGCCGGCGGTGGCGCCGCCCTGGCCCGGCGCTTTGAGATTCCGGGTGGAGGCATGTGGCTTCCCATGTTGCTGGCGATCGTTTTGCCTGCGTTGGGCTTGTTTCAGGTGGAGCTTCCGTCCTTGCTGTTGGGGCTGGCGTATGCGCTGATCGGCTGGAGCATCGGCCTGCGGTTCAACCGGGCCAGCCTGCTGTATGCCTGGAGGGTGTTGCCTGTCGTGCTGGGCGCCATTCTGGCGCTGGTGGTGGTGGGCGGCCTGCACGCATTGGTGCTCAGCCGCTGGGTGGGCTTTGACGTGCTGACCTCGTATCTGGCCACCAGTCCCGGCGGCGCCGATTCTGTCGCAGTGATTGCCGCCACCAGCGCCGTCGATGCGGGATTTGTGATGGCCATGCAGATGGCCCGTTTCATCATGGTGCTGCTGGCAGGCCCGGCGGTGTCCCGCTGGGTTGCCAGCCGCGACCCGCGCCCCTTATAGGTCCAGCACCAGCATGGCGCTCTTGGAGCGCGAGCAGCAGGGCGTGAACTGGTCGTTGGCGGCCTGTTCCTCGGGCAGCAGGTAGCTGTCCCGGTGGTCTGGCGTGCCTTCGAGCACCCGCGTCAGGCAGGTTCCGCATACGCCCTGCTCGCAGGACAGCATGATGTCCACACCCGCCTCGGCCAGCGCCTGGGCCACGGTCTTGTCCTTGGGGATGCGCACGATGCGTCCGTTGCTGGCGAGTTTGACGTCGAAACTGGCATCGCTGTCGGAGTGGACGACTTCGGCCGTGAAGAACTCATAGTGCAGCTGCTCTTCCGGCCAACCCTGCGCGCGTGCATTGGCGAGTACCGCATCCATGAAGCCCTTGGGGCCGCAGACATACAGATGGGTGCCTGCTTGGGGTTTTGCCAACAGGGCGGGCAGGTCCAGCTTCTGTTCGGCAGCGCCATCGTCAAAGTGGAATTGCACCTGCTTGGCAAACGCGGAGTCGCTGATGCGCTGGTAAAACGCCGTGCGCTCCAGCGTGCGGCTGGCGTAGTGCATCTCGAAGTCTGCGCCCGTAGCGTTCAGGTGCTCGGCCATGCACAGGATGGGTGTGACACCGATGCCGCCTGCTAGCAGCAGGTTGCGCTTGGCCTCAGGCGCCAACGCAAAATGGTTACGGGGCGCGCTGATCTGCAGCGTTTGCCCTTCCTGAATCTCGTCGTGCATGGCGCGCGAACCGCCACGGGAGGACGCGTCACGCAGCACACCAATCAGGTAACGACCACTTTCGCGCGGGTCATTGCACAAGGAATATTGCCGTATCAATCCGTTGGGCAAATGCACGTCCACATGCGATCCGGCCGTGAAGGCGGGCAGGGCAGAGCCGTCAACGGAGACCAGCTCGAAGCTGCTGATGTCCAGCGCTTCCGCTACCTTGCGCGCGACACGTACGGACAGTATGGGACTGGTATGCATCGTCATGCCTCAAGCCTTCGCCGTTGCAGCGGTCTGCTCTTCGGCCAGCATGCGGTCGATGATCTTGCGTGCCTGCACGCCACCCGAATCGATGTTGAGCATCAGCAGCTTGCGGTCAGGGTAGGCCAGCAGGTTCTTCTGCTGCAGTTCCAGCATCTCCAGGTCTTCGCTGAAGATCTTGCCCTGGCCTTCGCGGATGGTGGCCGTGAGCGCCTTGTCGGTGGGGTTGAACTTGCGTGCCATGCCCCAGAAGTAGTGGATGGAAGTTTCGGTCTCGGGGGTGATGAAGTCGATCACCTTGCTGTAGGCCTTGAACTCGTTGGGTGCGTCGTAGCCGCCGTGGCCGCGGTGCGCCACGCCCACTTCGATGATCACATTGCTGGGCGGGGTGAAGCGGCAGATCTGCCAGCGGTCCACCGGCACGTCGTCGGCCAGGTTGTTGCCGCGCAGGGCCAGCTTCCAGAAGGGCGGTGGCGTGACGTTGTCCATGTAGCGCGCGGTGGTGACGGTGGTTCCATCCACCGTGGTCTTGCTGGGCGTCTCGTCAATTTCCTTTTGGCCGATGCTGGTGGAGTGCACATAGGTTTCGTGCGTGAGGTCCATCAGGTTGTCGATCATCAGGCGGTAGTCGCAGGCGATGTGAAACAGGCCGCCACCGAAGGCCCACTCGGGGTGGTCGTACCACTCTTGGTGCGGGATGGTTGCCTTGTCAGCCAGGGCCGCATCACCGGGCCAGACCCAGATGAAGCCGTAGCGCTCTTCCACCGGATAGCTGCGCACTGCGGGAAAGCCTTGCACACGTTGGCCAGGCATGGACACAGTCTTGCCGTTGCAGCCCATGTGCAGGCCGTGGTAGCCGCACACCAGCTTGCCTTCGCTCACATAGCCCAGCGACAAGGGAGCACCGCGGTGCGGGCAGAAGTTCTCCACCGCGGCGACCACGCCTTCGGGGCCGCGGAAGAACGCGATCTTCTCGCCGCAGATGGTGCGGCCCAAGGGCTTCTCGTCAATCTCGTTGGGGGTGGCAGCAACATACCAGGCGTTCTTGGGATACATGGACATTCTCCTTGGAGTGAATACGTGTACTGAATGACATTCATTGTACGGAATGACTTTCCCATTGACCAGCACAATTTGATCCGTGTTAACCCTAGGTTTGGGCGGTTCTCAGTTGTCTATCTGGACCAGTTTGCGCAGCAGGCGCATGAACTCGTCCTGCTCTGCCGGCTCCAGATTTCTCAAAACGGCTTGGTACACCAGCTCGATACCCGGTTGCAGCTCCAGCAATACTTCCGCCCCGGTTGGCGTCAGCGACAGGCTGCGCTGGCGCCGCGGCATCACCTTGCGCTCAATCCAGCCCTTGGCTTCCAGGCGGGTGGCAATGTCGGCGGTGGTGGAGGTGTCCAGCGCAATCTTCTGCGCCAACGTCACTTGGTCAATGCCGGGCGACTCCTGCAGGGTGCGCAGGATGGCGTATTGGATGGGCGTGGCATTGCGGCCATGCACTTCGTGAAAACGTGCCACGGCCAGCTGTTGCGCGCGGCGGATCAGGTGGCCCGGCTCATCATGCACCGGCATGACGGCCGGGACTTTGGTGGTTTTGCGGGCAGTGCTGGTTTTGGCGGATGGGCTGGCTTTGCTCATGTGCGGATTGTGCGGCAAGCAATAAGTAAAAAGGGCACACCCCGGATGGAGTGTGCCCCGCACAGATGCGAACAGAAAGAAAAATCAGCCCTGCAGCTGCTGCTCCAGCTTGTGCAGCACTTCGTAGCAGGCCAGCACGCCAGCCACGCTGCTGTTGGGTTCGCGGCCTTCACGGATGGCTGCGAAGAATTCGCGGTCCTGCAGCTCGATGCCGTTCATGGACACGTCCACCTTGCTGACGTCGATCTTCTCTTCCTTGCCGTTGAACAGGTCGTCGTAGCGGGCAATGTAGGTGGCGCTGTCGCCGATGTAGCGGAAGAAGGTGCCCAGCGGGCCGTCGTTGTTGAAGGACAGGCTCAGCGTGCAGATGGCGCCGTTGGCGGCCTTGAGCTGGATGCTCATGTCCATGGCAATGCCCAGCGTGGGGTGGATGGGGCCTTGCAGTGCGTTGGCGGCCACGATGGGGCTGCCGCACTGGTAGGCGAACAGGTCCACGGTGTGGGCGGCATGGTGCCACAGCAGGTGGTCGGTCCAGCTGCGCGGCTGGCCCAGCGCATTCATGTTGGTGCGGCGGAAGAAGTAGGTCTGCACATCCATTTGCTGGATGTTGAATTCGCCGGCCTGAATCTTCTTGTGCACGTACTGGTGGCTGGGGTTGAAGCGGCGGGTGTGGCCGCACATGGCCACCAGCCCGGTCTGCTTCTGCAGCGCCACCACGTCCTGCGCGCCCTTGAGGCTGTCGGCCAGCGGAATCTCCACCTGCACATGCTTGCCGGCCTTGAGGCAGGCCATGGTCTGCTCGGCGTGCATCTGCGTGGGGGTGCATAGGATGACGGCGTCCAGCTCGGGGATGGCCAGGCTATCGGCCAGCTCGGTGGTCACGTGGCCAATGCCGTATTTGCCGGCCACTTCGCGGGTTTTTTCCAGGTCGCGGCTGATGAGGGAAATCACTTCCACGCCATCAATGTTCTTGATGCCGTCCAGGTGCTTGATACCGAAGGCGCCTGCGCCTGCGAGTGCTACTTTGATAGTCATTATTTGTTCTCCAGAATCAGATGGCCCACGGCCGTGTTGGACGCCGGCACATGGAAGAAGCGGTGCTTGAGGTTCACGCCATCGGCGCGTCCGGCCACATCATCCATGGCACCGCGGGCAATCAGCCACATCACCAGCTCGATGCCTTCGCTGCCGGCTTCGCGCACATAGTCGATATGTGGAATGGCGGCGGCGGCACGGGGGTCGGCAATCAGCTTGTCCAGAAAGGCGTTGTCGAATTCCTTGTTGATCAGGCCGGCGCGTGGACCTTGCAGTTGGTGGCTCATGCCGCCCGTGCCCCAGATGTGCACGTTCAGGTCTTCGTCATAGCTCTCCACCGCCTTGCGGATGGCCTGGCCCAGGTTGAAGCAGCGCTGGCCGCTGGGAACGGGGTACTGCACCACATTCACGGCAAACGGAATCACCGGGCAGGGCCAATGGAAATCTTCCTTGGGCGGGTTGCCGCACATCAGGGACAGCGGCACGGTCAGGCCGTGGTCCACGTCCATCTTGTTGACGATGGTGAGGTCAAAGTCCTGCTGGATCACCGACTGGGCAATGTGTGAAGCCAGCTCAGGATGGCCGATCACGGTGGGCACGGGGCGCGCACCGTAGCCTTCGTCGGCCGGTTCGAACTTGTCTGCCGTGCCGATGGCGAAGGTGGGAATCATGTCCAGGCTGAAGGCCGTGGCGTGGTCGTTGTAGACCAGGAAGATGACGTCGGGCTTGTTGTCCTTCATCCACTGCTTGGAATATTCATAGCCCTTGAACAGCGGGGCCCAATAGGGCTCCTTGTCCTTGCCCAGGTCGAGCGCGGCACCGATCGCGGGGACGTGCGAGGTGTATACAGATGCGGTTATGCGTGCCATGTTCAGGCTTCCCTTTTTTTGTTGGCCGAGCCCTGGGGCTGGTTCTTTGCCTGCGCGTCACCGTCTTCACCGATGTAGCGGTTGCCTTCTACGCTGCGCCCGCCGTTGATCATCATGTTGCGGTATTCCTCTTCGGTCATGCCCGTCATGCTGCCGGCCATCTGCTGGAATGAGAGGCCGTCGGTGGCGCCGATCTTGGCGAGAAAGTAGATGTTGCCGCCAGCAGCCATGCAGCGGTTCAGGTCGCGTGTGAGCACGCCCTGCTTCTGCTCCTCGGTCATGGGCCACTCGTCCAGATAGGCGCGTTCGTTGGCCTTGAAGCGGGCACGGTTCTCGGCCTTCATCAGGCTCATGCAGAACTGGTTGAGGTGATAGCCCTTGCGCGACTGCTCGGCATCAAAAATGATGGTGCCGGGCACATCCAGGTATGGTTTATCTAATGACATTCAATTTTCCTCGGGCCAGTACAGGCGCATGGGGTTGTCGACCAGAAGCTTCTTCTGCAGCTCTGGCGTTGTGGCGATATGGGGAATGAAATCCACCAACAAGCCATCGTCGGGCATATGGTCCTTGAGGTTGGGGTGCGGCCAGTCCGTGCCCCAGAGCACGCGGTCGGGGAATTCCTCGACGATGCGCTTGGCAAACGGGATAACGTCTTTGTAGGCGTTCTGTTCGCCGTCCAGGGCCTTGGGTCCGGTGACCGAGAGGCGCTCAGGACAGCTCACCTTGCTCCACACATTGCTGTGCTCGCGCATGAACTTCACGAACAGCTCGAACTCCGGACCATCGATCGGCTTGCTCACGTCGGGGCGGCCCATGTGGTCCACCACCACGGTGGTGGGCAGGGCGGTGAAGAAGTCCCACAGCTCGGGCAAGTCCACTGCCTCGAAATAGATCACCACATGCCAGCCCCATTTGGCGATGCGGCCGGCGATTTCCAGCAGCTCGTCCTTGGGGGTGAAGTCCACCAGGCGCTTGACGAAGTTGAAGCGCACGCCGCGCACGCCGGCGTCGTGCATGGCCTGGATCTCGGCATCGCTCACGCTGCGTTTGACGGTGGCCACGCCACGTGCCTTGCCACCGGAGTTCAGCAGCGCGTCCACCATGGCGCGGTTGTCGGCGCCGTGGCAGGTGGCCTGCACCACCACGTTGCGGGCAAAGCCCAGGTGGTCGCGCAAGGCGTAGAGCTGGTGCTTGGAGGCGTCGCAAGGCGTGTACTTGCGTTCGGGCGCGTACGGGAATTCGGCACCGGGTCCGAAGACATGGCAGTGCGCGTCCACGGCGCCGGCGGGCACCTGGAAGCGCGGCTTGGACGGGCCGGTGTACCAGTCCAGCCATCCGGCGGTCTTGGTGAAGTCACCCGTGGTGGGTTTGCTGGGAGCGTTGCTCATGCGTGCGGCTTTCAGTCGATGTAGCGCAGACCGGCTTTTTCCAGTGGTTCGCGCATCTTGTACATGTCCAGACCCAGAACGCCTGCGGCAAACTTCTCACGCTTTTCGCCTTCAAAGCTTTCGCGCTTCTCGGCGGCATCCGCCACTTCCTGTGCACGGGCTGCGGGCACGACCACGATGCCATCCACGTCGGCAACCACCACGTCACCGGGATTCACCTGCGCACCGGCACAGACGACCGGGATATTGACGGAGCCCAGTGTGGCCTTGATGGTGCCTTTTGCGCTGATGGCGCGGCTGAAGGTGGGGAATCCCATCTTCTCCAATTCATCCGCGTCACGCACTCCGCCGTCGATCACCAAGCCCGCCGCACCGCGTGCCTTGAAGCTGGTCGCCAGCAGGTCGCCGAAGAAGCCATCGGTGTTGTCGGTGGTGCAGGCTGCTACCACCACGTCACCGGGCTGAATCTGTTCAGCGGCCACATGCATCATCCAGTTGTCGCCGGGTTGCAGCAGCACGGTCACGGCGGTACCGCAGGTGCGCGCGCCCTTGTAGACCGGACGCATATAGGTCTTCATCAGGCCCACGCGACCCATGGCCTCGTGGATGGTGGCCACACCGAAGCGGCTCAGTTTCTCTACCGCAGCCTTGTCGGCGCGGGTGATGTTGCGTTTGACTACTCCGAGTTCGTACATGGTTATTTGCCTTTCTTTTGCAGCAATGCGTTAAGACGTGGGAACACGCGGCGCACATTGCCTTCGTAAATCTGGAAACGGTCGTCATCGCTCAAAATCTTCGACGATTCGATGTAGCGCTTGGTGTCGTCGTAGTAGTGGCCGGTCTGCGGATCAATGCCGCGCACCGCACCAATCATCTCGGACGCAAACAGCACGTTCTTCACCGGGATCACCGTGTTGAGCAGGTCAATGCCGGGTTGGTGGTAGACACAGGTGTCAAAGAAGATGTTGTTGAGCAAGTGCTCTTCCAGCAGCGGCTTCTTGAGCTCCTGTGCCAGACCGCGGAAGCGCCCCCAGTGGTAGGGCACTGCACCGCCGCCATGCGGAATCAGGAAACGCAGGGAGGGGAAGTCCTTGAACAGGTCACTGGTGAGGCACTGCATGAAGGCCGTGGTGTCGGCGTTCAGGTAGTGCGCGCCGGTGGTGTGAAAGCACGCGTTGCAGCTGGTGCTTACGTGGATCATGGCGGGGATGTCGTACTCCACCATCTTTTCGTAGATTGGGTACCAGTGCTTGTCGCTCAAGGGCGGCGAGTTCCAATGGCCGCCGCTCGGGTCCGGGTTCAGGTTGATACCGACGTTGCCGTATTCCTTGACGCACTTCTCCAGCTCGGGGATGCAGGTCTTGGGGTCTACACCGGGGGATTGCGGCAGCATGGCCACGGGCACGAAGTTGTCGGGGAAAAGCTGGCTGACACGGAAGCACAACTCATTGCAGATGGCTGCCCAGGTGCTGGAGACCTGGAAGTCACCGATGTGGTGGGCCATGAAGCTGGCGCGTGGGCTGAACAAGGTGATGTCACTGCCGCGCTCCTTCATCAGGCGCAACTGGTTGAGCTCGATGGTTTCGCGCAGCTCGTCGTCACTGATCTTCAGGTCCGATGCCTTGGGAGCGGATGCCGGGTCCTTGATGCCGGCGATCTGCGCATTGCGCCAGGTCTCCAGCGCTTTGGGGGCCGTGGTGTAGTGGCCGTGGCAGTCAATGATGAGCGGTTTTTTCATATGTTTCCTCTTTGTTGGCTCTTTGCTTGTTGTGGGATTGGTTGCCCGGGTTAGGCTGCAGCCGGTTCCATGCCCTGGCGCCGCTTGGCGGCCGCTGCGTCATCGGACACCAGGAAATGCAGCAACTCCTGCGCCGCTTTCTTGTGGGCGGACGCGGATGTGATGGCGGCGGAGAATGTGGTGGTGATCTGGATCTCGGGAGGCAGATTGCCCAGCAGGGTGATGCCTTCCAGATTGATGAGTTCGCTCAGCTGCTGGAAGCCCAGCTCCACCTCGCCACGCGCCACCAGGGTGCCCACCGGAACGCCGGGTGGCGCCTGGACGATGCGGCCCTGCAATTGATCGGTGATGCCCCAGACATCAAACAGTTTTGCCAGTGCCACGCCGCTGGGGCCGGTGGAGTAGCTGATGTTCCTGGCAGCCAGTACGGCCTGGCGCACCGCTTCCGCTGAACGGATGTCGGGCTGCGCGGCACCCGCACGTACTGCCAATGCCACACCGCTGTCGGCCAGATTCACCTTGCTCTGCGCGTCCAGCTTGCCGGCTGCCACCAGCTTGTCGATGGCGTCACTGGCCAGAAAGACGATGTCAAAAGGCTCGTCCGCCTGCACCCGTTTGGCGGCGTCCACACCGCCTACCGACTCGAGTTGCAGCGTGCTGCCGCCGCGCGCGGCATACAGCGCCAGCAGCTCGTTCAGGAGCTGGCGCGTGGCCATGGACGATATGCCCTTGAGGGCGGGCGCGCTGGTGACGGAGCTTGGGCTTTGCATGAGGAAATTCTAGGGACTTCCCCCATTCAGCGGTGTAACGATGCCCACTAGCTGTTATAAACAATTCGCATAGCTATTCCACAGATATACCGAGACAAAACGATGGACCTCAAACAGATTGAATCCTTTGTCCGGGTGGCCGAACTGGGCAGTTTCACCCGTGCCGCCGCCGCTCTGGGCATTCCCCAGCCCTTGCTCAGTCGCCATGTGCGCCAGCTCGAAGTCGAGTTGCGACAGACCTTTCTGCTGCGCAATGGTCGCGGTGTGACGCTGACCGAGCCGGGCCTGGTGCTGCTGGAACATGGCCGCGGCATCCTGCACCAAGTGGCGCTGGCGCGCGAAGACCTGGAGGCCACACGCGGTGCCTTGGGCGGTCATGTGTCCATAGGCCTGCCACCCAGTCTGTCCAAACTCATCACCGTGCCGCTGACCCTGGAGTTCCGCAAGCGCCTGCCCAACGCCCATCTGACGCTGACTGAAGGGTTTTCGGTGGTGATGCATGAGGGGCTGCGCTCTGGCCGGCTGGATATGGCAGTGCTGTACAACACCGCCCATTCCCCTGAAATCGAAACCAGGCTGCTGCATCGCGAAACCCTGGTGCTGATTGCCTCCGAGGCCAGCGTCAAGCGCATGCCAGGGCTGAACCTGAAGGCGCGCATGCCGCTGTCGGCGCTGGCATCGCTGCCGCTGATACTGCCGAGCCGGCCCAACGCCTTTCGCATTCTGATTGACACCGAGCTGGACCATCTGCGCCTCAAGCCCGAGATCGTGCTGGAGGTGGATGGCCTCAACGCCATTCTGGAACTGGTCGGCGAGGGGCTGGGCTTTGCCGTGTTGCCCCACTACACCTTGAGCAATTTCCCCAAGCCCCACAGCTTTACTACCCACCGACTGCACAGCCCGCAACTGGCGTGCGAACTGATGCTGGTGACTTCAGCGCGCCGCCCCAGCACCGAGACCCACAAGGGCGTGCATGCGCTGGTGGCCGATGTGGTGAAGTCGGCCATCGAGTCCCTGTCCTGAGGCGGGTCCCGGGGGTGAAATCTCCGGGCGTTGGATAATGCACCTTTTACGTGCAGTCGGAACGGTCAGTGCAGTGGCCCGGATTTGCGGCGTGTTTGACCTGGAACCCCCTGAGAATGAATGTAAAGACCCTCTTCACCGCATCGGCCGGTTTTGAAGCGGCACGGCAGCTCGATGGCCTTGCTGCACAGCATCGGCTGGGCCGCCTGCATGGCCACAGTTTTATGGCCTCGGTGCGTTGTGCCCCGCCCGAAGGTTGGGCGCACTTTCCCGGAGGGGAAGTCGATCGGCTGCGCAGTACGCTGACCCAGGCCATTTCCAAGCTGGACTACCGTCTGCTGAATGAGCAGTTGCAGCAACCGACCGACGCCAATCTGGCGCGCTGGCTGCAATCGCAGTTGCAAGTGCCATCCATCACCCAGGTGGGGTTGCAAAGCACGTCCACCAGCGGTGCCACGCTGGACCAAACCGGTCAGGCACACGTCTGGCGACGCTATGTGTTCCAGTCGGCACACCGTTTGCCCAACGTACCGGTCGGGCACAAATGCGGGCGCATGCACGGCCATGGTTTTGAAGTCATTCTGCATGCCAAGGAGCAGTGTAATGGGCGCGTTGTGGATGCCGACGTGCTGGATGCGGTCTGGGCGCCCATGCAGCAGCAGCTCGATTTCGCCTGCCTGAACGACCTGCCCGGTCTGGGTAATCCGACCAGCGAAATGCTCTCCAGTTGGTTGTGGCAGCGGCTGCTGCCGCTGCTGCCGGAGTTGTCCTGGATCACCGTGTTTGAAACCGCGTCCTGCGGCGCCAACTTCGACGGCAGCCACTACCGCATCTGGAAGGACTTCACGCTGGACAGTGCCCTGCAATTGCGCCGTGCGCCCGACGGCAGCGCGCTGCGCCGCATCCATGGTCACACCTACACCTTGCGCCTGCATCTGACCGCTGCGCTGGATCAGGTCATGGGCTGGACGGTGGACTTTGGTGACGTGAAGCAGGTGTTCAAGCCGGTCTTCGATGCACTGGACCATAGGCCTCTGTACGAAATAGCCGACCTGGCCGATTGCGATACGGCCAGCATCGCTGCCTGGATTCTGGCCAAGGCGCGCACGCAACTGCCGCAGCTCAACCGTGTGGACCTGTTTGAGACACAGGGTTGCGGCGCCGTGGTGTCGACCGATCTGGAGGCGCCGGCCCTGCCGGTGTAAGCCATGGCCTATACCGTCAAGGAAATGTATTACACGCTGCAAGGCGAGGGCGGGCAGGCGGGGCGGGCGGCGGTGTTCTGCCGCTTTGCCGGATGCAACCTTTGGTCTGGAAGGGAAGAAGACCGCAGCAAGGCCGTCTGCCAGTTCTGTGACACCGACTTCATCGGTACCGATGGTCCGGGCGGTGGCAAGTTCGCGTCAGCCGACGCCTTGGCGCTGGCGGTGCAGGACCATTGGCCGTTGGCCCCCGGTGGCAAGCCGTTGGTGGTGTTTACCGGCGGAGAACCGCTGCTGCAACTGGACCAAGAACTGGTGGACGCGATGCACCGCCTGGGTTTTGAAATCGCCGTGGAGACCAATGGAACCCAGCCGGCGCCTGAGGGGCTGGACTGGATCTGCGTCAGCCCCAAGGCAGACGCAGAGCTGGTGCTCACGCGTGGCAGCGAACTCAAGCTGGTGTTTCCTCAGGCCCTGGCCATGCCGGAGCGCTTTGCGCAGCTGGAGTTCACCCATTTCTTCCTGCAACCCATGGATGGCCTGGAGGCCAAGCGCAACACGCAAGCCGCCATTGCGTACTGTCTTGCGCACCCGCAATGGCGCTTGAGCATTCAAACGCACAAGGTCGTCGGTATCGCCTAGCCCCTGGGGTCGGGGCCGACCCGGCTTAGCGCGCTACGCCTAGCAACTTGTCCAGCAGCTCGGGCTGTGCCAGCAGGTTGTCAGCGCTGTCGGTGTGTACCACCGTGCCGCGGTCCAGCACGGCAGCCGTGTCGGAGATAGCCAGGATCGCCTGTGGATGCTGCTCCACGATGATGGCTGCCAGCCCTTCGCTCTGGGTGATGCTGCGAATGGCTCGCAGCAGCTCTTGCACGATGATGGGTGCCAGGCCTTCCAGCGGTTCGTCCAGCAGCAGGATGCTGGGGTTCAGCACCAGTGCACGGCCCACGGCCAGCATCTGTTGCTCGCCGCCGCTGAGCTGGGTGCCCAGGTTGTATTTGCGCTCAGCCAGACGCGGGAACATTTCGTACACGCGTTTGGGTGTCCACTGCGGATTCTTGCTGCCCGCACGCGGGGGGCGCGCCACCGCAGTGAGGTTTTCATCCACCGTCAGTGATTTGAAGATGTTGCGCTCCTGCGGAACCCAGCCAATGCCAGCGGCGGCGCGTTCGTGCGAAGGTAGCTTGTGCAGGGCCACACCACCTAGGGTGATGCTGCCGCCGTGCTGGCGCGTGGCGCCAGCCAGGGTGTTGATGAGCGTCGTCTTGCCGGTGCCGTTGCGGCCCAGCAGCGCCAGGGTCTGGCCTTCAGCCAATGACACGTTGATGCCGTTGAGCACTACGGCTTCGCCATAGCCCGCGCTGAGGTTTTCCACGCGCAGCAGATCAGCCATGCTGTGCTCCTTCGCCATGGCCCAGATACACCTCTTTGACCCGTGGGTCGTTGGCGATTTCGTCGGGCGAACCTTCGGTCAGCACCGTGCCGTTGACCAGCACCGTCATGCGGTTGGCAAAGCTGAAGACAAGATCCATGTCATGTTCAATCAAAAGGATGGACACATCCGCTGGCAGCGCAGCC
Source organism: Rhodoferax sp. GW822-FHT02A01 (assembly GCF_038784515.1). Taxonomy (NCBI): domain Bacteria; kingdom Pseudomonadati; phylum Pseudomonadota; class Betaproteobacteria; order Burkholderiales; family Comamonadaceae; genus Rhodoferax; species Rhodoferax sp. GW822-FHT02A01. The sequence goes on along the minus strand of NZ_CP152376.1, from coordinate 656,107 downwards.
ACCGTTTGCAGCAGCTCCTCGCGCTCGCCCGCAGGAACGCCAGCCACCGGCTCGTCGAGCAGTAGCACGCGCGGCTCGCAGGCCAGGGCGATGGCGATTTCCAGCAGACGGCGCTTGCCGTAGGCCAGCACATTGGTGGTCTGGTGCGCAACGCTGGTCAGGTGGAATTGCTCCAGCAGTTCTTCGCAGCGGCGCGTGACGTTCTTGTTGGAGCCCAGCGCCTGCCACCACTTGCCACCCAGCCCTTGCTGTTGCGACACTGTGAGAGCCAGCGTTTCCATGGGCGTCATGGTGTCAAACAGCTGGTTGATCTGGAAGGTGCGCACCATGCCCCGGCGTACCCGTTGGTAGGGTGGCAGGTTGCTGATGTCGTTTCCTTCGAGCGTGATGCGTCCTTCGGTGGGCGTCAGCACGCCGGTCAGCAGGTTGATCAGCGTGGTCTTGCCGGCACCGTTGGGGCCGATGAGCGCATGGCGTGCGCCCTTGCGCAGGTTCAGTGTCACGTTGTTGGTGGCGGTGATGCCACCAAACACCTTGACTAGGCCTTGCGCGCTCAGCACGATGTTGTCTTGCGCGCTCATGCCTTGCCTCCGCGTCCAAACCAGGTCCAGGGGCGTAGCAGCCGCTCGCGTCCGACCAGCACCAGTACCACCAGGAACAGACCAATCCAGAAGGTCCAGTACTGGGGCGTGATGGCGGAGATGACGTTCTGCAGCAGCGTGAATACCAGCGCGCCAGCCACACCACCGTAGAGCCAACCCGTGCCACCCACGACCAACACCAGCATGACGTCAGCCGAGCGATGGAACTCAAACACGTCCAGCGAAGCAAAGCCGCTGGTCTGCGCCAGCAGGCCGCCGGCCGCACCGGCCATGCCGGCAGCAATGGTGTAGACCACCGCAATGCGTTGCGTCACCGGAATACCGATGGCCATGGCGCGCAGACGGTTGTCCCGAATGGCCTTGAGCGTGGCACCGAAAGGCGATTGCACCAGATGGCGTGCCAGCACGAACATGATGAGCAGCACGGTCAGGGAATACCATGCAGCCGTCTTGCCAAACAGGTCAAATTCGAACGTGCCCAGGAGCGGCCCCATGACCACACCCTGCAGGCCATCGGCGCCACCGGTGAGCCAGTCCAGCTTGTTGGCCAGCTCTGCCAGGATCAGACCGACGCCCAGTGTCACCATCAGGCGCGTGAGGTCACTGCCACGGATGATGGTCATGCTGCAAAAGGCGCCCAATACGGTGGACACCACGATGGCGGCAGCCAGACCCAGCAATGGGTCGGGCATGACCAGCTTGGCAAACAGGGCTGCCACGTAGGCGCCCATACCAAAGAATGCCGCATGGCCCAACGACACGATACCGGTAAAGCCCAGGATCAAATCCAGTGACACGGCAAACAGCGCGACGATGGCAATCTCATTGATGATGAGTGCGCGCTCTGGCAAAACCAGCGGTGAAGCCAGCAGCAATACCCACAGCACATATTCCCACCAGGCCCAGCTTTTGGGGACTTTCATGATTTGCCCCCTTGACGCACAAACAGGCCCTGCGGACGCCAGATCAGAATGGCAATCATCAGGCTATACACAATAAAAGCACCCAGCTTGGGGATGTAGTACTTGCCCGCCACATCGGCCACACCCAGCAGCAGGGCTGCCAACAGCGGGCCGGTGATGCTGGACGTGCCGCCCACAGCCACCACAATCAAAAAGTACACCATGAACTTCAGCGGAAAGGTGGGGTCCAGGCCCAGCACCTCGGCGCCCAGTGCGCCTCCGAGTCCAGCCAGGCCCGAGCCCACAGCAAAGGTGGCCAGAAACACCACATTCACATTGATGCCCAGTCCAGCGGCCACGCGCTGGTCATCCACCGAGGCGCGCAGGCGGCTGCCAAAGCGGGTCTTGGCCAGCACATATTGCAGGGCAATGGTGAGCGCGGTACAGACGGCGATGATGAACAGGCGGTAATGCCCCATGCCCAGCATCCACGCGCCTTCGCCCAGCTCGGTGCGACCCTTGAGCCACTCGGGCAACTGGATGATCTGCTGGGTGGAGCCAATGAAGTAGTCGGCACTGGCCACCGCCATAAAGGTCAGGCCGATGGAGAACAGCACCTGGTCCAGGTGCGGCTTTTTATAGAGCGGACGGTACAGGCTGCGCTCCAGCACGGCGCCGAGCAGCGCCGAACCCAGAAACGCCAGCGGCAGGCACAGAAGAAAGGGCATACCGGCGCGTTGCATCAGCAACACCGTGATGTATCCCCCCACCATCGCAAACGCACCGTGGGCGAGGTTGATGAAGTTCATCAACCCCATGGTGACGGCCAGTCCTACAGCAAGAATGAACAACAGCATGCCATAGGCGATACCGTCAAATAACAGTGTCAACATCGAGTGCGATTAACGGTTCTTGCCAGGGTCTTTGACGTCCTTGATCACGTCGAATTCCACGTTGTAGAGTTGGCCTTCCTTGCGTTCCACCTTGCGCAGATAGATGTTCTGCACGATGTCGCGGGTCTGCGCATCGATGAACACCGGGCCGCGTGGGCTCTCAAAGATCTGGCCCTTCATGGCGGCCAGCAGGGCGTCACCGCCGCCATTGCCCTTGGTGGCCTTGAGTGCTTCGTAAATTACGCGCATGCCGTCATAGCCACCCACAGCCATGAAGTTGGGGCGCAGGTTCTTGTTGGCTTTCTGGAAGGCCTCAACAAACTTCTTGTTGGCAGGCGACTGGTGATAGGTGGAATAGTGGTGGGAAGTCACCACGCCCAAAGCGCCATCGCCCATGTCGTTGAGTTGATCGTCATCGGTGATGTCACCAGTGCCGATCAGGCGGATGCCGGCTTTGTCCATGCCGCGTTCCAGGAACTGCTTCATGACTGCTGCGCCCGCACCGGAGGGCACAAACACAAACAGCGCATCGGGCTTGAGGTCACGCACTTTTTGCAGGAAGGGCGCAAAGTCCGGTCCACGAAGGGGCACGCGCAGGGATTCGATGACCTGGCCGCCGTTGAAGGTCAGGCGTTCCTTGAAGAACTTTTCGGCATCGATGCCGGGGCCGTAATCGCTCACCAGGGTGACGACCTTCTTGATGCCGTTCTTGGGAGCCCAGTCGGCTAGCGACACGGATGCCTGCGGTAGCGTGAAGCTGGTGCGGATGATGTAGGGCGAAGATTCCGTGATGCTGGAGGTGGCTGCTGCCATCACCACTTCCGGTGTCTTGGATTGGGTGGCGATGGGGGCCACGGCCAATGCGGACGGCGTGATGCCGAAGCCGGCCAGTACGTTGACCTTGTCGTTCACGACCAGTTCCTGTGCCATGCGCTTGGTGACGTCAGGCACGCTGGTGTCGTCCTTGACGATCAGCTCGATCTTCTTGCCGGCAACCGTGTCACCGTTTTGCGCCATGTACAGGCGCGCTGCAGCTTCGATCTGGCGACCCGTGGTGGCCTGCTGTCCGGTCATGGGCAGGATCAGTCCGATCTTGAATGTGTTGCCATCAGCGAAGGCAGCACCTGACCACAGAGTGGCGATGGCCATGGACATGGCGCCGATCAGTACGCGTTTTTGCACGTTTTGTCTCCTGTAAAAAGCGAATTATGTGGCATGGTGTTCGCAAAACGACCTATTGGCAAGCGCGATTTCATACTGGTAGCTATAACGATTTTAGATAGCTGCTAGCGGCTGGTTCCACCCCAACTGATCCATGATTGCCGTAGCATGAAATTCGTAAAAGCAGGAGTCATTTAAATGCGTACACAAGTAGCCATCATAGGCGCTGGCCCCTCGGGCCTGTTGCTCGGACAGTTGCTGCACAAGGCGGGGATTGACGCCATCATTCTGGAGCGGCAGACCGGTGAATATGTATTGGGCCGCATCCGCGCGGGCATTCTGGAGCAGGTCACCATCGATTTGTTGGATGAGGCAGGCGTTGGCACGCGCATGCACAAGGAAGGCATTCCCCACCACGGCTTTGACATGCTGTTCGGCGGCGAGCGTCACCGCATCGACATGACCGGGCTCACAGGTGGCAAGCAGGTGATGGTGTACGGCCAGACCGAATTGACGCGCGACCTCATGGACGCGCGCAAGACCGCCAATTTGCCCACGGTATACGAGGCCGGTAACGTAACGGTCCATGACTTTGACACCCTGAAGCCGCGTGTGCGCTATGAGAAGGATGGCAAGACGCATGAAATCGAATGTGATTTCATTGCAGGGTGTGACGGTTTCCATGGCGTCTGCCGTGCCAGCGTGCCACGCGGTGCCGTAACCGAATACGAAAAGGTCTATCCCTTCGGTTGGCTGGGCTTGTTGTCCGATACCCCGCCGGTGCATGAAGAGTTGATCTATGCCAATAGTACGCGTGGTTTTTCGCTGTGCTCCATGCGCAGCCAGACGCGCAGCCGCTACTATCTCCAGGTGCCGCTGAGTGACCGCGTGGAAGACTGGTCGGACGAAGCGTTCTGGCAGGAGCTGCGTCTGCGTCTGGACCCGCCTGCACGCGAGAAGCTGGTGACGGGGCCATCGCTTGAAAAGAGCATTGCTCCGCTACGCAGTTTCGTTGCCGAGCCCATGCGCTTTGGCCGCATGTTCCTGGCGGGTGACGCGGCGCATATCGTGCCACCTACCGGTGCCAAGGGACTGAATCTGGCGGCCTCGGACGTGAAGTACCTGTGCGGATCCATCATCGAGTTTTACAAGGAGCGTAGTGAGGCCGGCATCAACCATTACTCTGACCGCTGCCTGCGCCGTATCTGGAAGGGTGAGCGTTTTTCGTGGTGGTTTACCAATCTGATGCATCGTTTTCCCAATGATGGCGCCATCGGGCAGAAATTGCAGGAAGCTGAGTTGGAGTACCTGATCGGCTCCAAGGCAGCCTCCACCGTGATGGCAGAAAACTATGTGGGCCTGCCGCTATAGAGTGGGTATGAAGTTTGAAACAATAAATTGAGGAGTCACCATGAAACACAGCAGTCTGCAAATCATTCGCGAAGAACATTCATCTCTGGCAGCCATGTTGCAGTCCTTGCGCATGATGCTGGAGCGTGGTCCCGGTCAGGATGCCCAGCAATACTTCGACGTGCTGCGGGCCATGCTGTTCTACATCGACGAATTCCCGGAAAAGCTGCACCACACCAAGGAGTCGGCGCTGCTGTTTCCCAAAGTGCTCAAGGTTGCGCCCGAGGTCAAGGACACCCTGAACCGCCTGGAGCAGGACCACGAACACAGCGAGGCGGGCGTGCGTGCACTGCAGCACCTGCTGTCGGCCTGGGAGTTGCTGGGAGATACCCGCAGGAAGGTTTTCGAGGAGCGGTGCACGCAGTACATCGACTCCTACATGGACCATATGCGGCTCGAAGAATCCATCATCCTGCCGCAAGCCATACAGCATTTGACAGAAGCAGACTGGAAGGAGCTGGATACTGCGTTTGAACAAAACACCGACCCGCTCAACGGCAAATATGCGCGCGACCCGGTGTATGACCGTTTGTACTCACGCATTGTTTCCACGGCTCCGGCACCGATCGGACTCGGGCCGAACTGAGGCTTTGCAAAGGCCGTTGCCTAACGGCACCGGATTGGGTGTTTCAGTCTATAGGGGTTGAAACACTAGGGTAAACCCTTATAATTAAGTCATCGCACTTTATTAAGGACTTACCATGTCCCACTTTGTTGAGCTCATCAAGGCTCTTGTTCCTCACATTCCCTCGCAACAAGAGCTGGATGAGAAGTATCTGAATCAGGCCGTAGACATCTATGACGTCGAGCGCCGCATCTGGGAAATCGACCATCGCAGTCAGCAATCGGGTCTCAACTGCCCGGCCTTGGGTGGAGCGATCCACTGATGACTCCCGTTATCGAGAGCGCCGCCGCTGTGCCTGCAGTGCTCAAGAGCATGACGCGTCTTGGCAGTGACATGCTTGCGCTGCCGTTTGACGTGGCGCGCGAGCAGTACGCCAAGTCGGTACGTGCTGGTCTGGTGGAGCGCTCCCTGATTGCATCCGCCCGGTTTGAGCACACCATCAGCGCCCTGGAGCGTCTGGCGCTGGGTTGCATGGCTCGGCGTTACTGACTCCATCATTCTTCGACCAATCCAATTCGCACGGCCGTGTCGTAGCAAAATAGCCCGGCGTATTGATGTCGGGCAATGAATCGGCGAGGAACAACCGGAAGTCAGGCTTCCGGAATGAGTAACACGTTCGGCATCCTTTCTGCGCAAGGGGAAAAGGGTGTCCACTACAAAAATTCACGCTTGGCGCAGCGAACTGCGTGGCGGTATCGAGAGCGCGCTTCAGGGCATACCCATGCTGCTTACCCCGAGCCTGCTATCTGTGGGTATTCTCGGGGCCCTGGCGGCGGGCGCTGGCCTGTGGGGGACCCTGCTGGCCATCACGTTCATTCCCGTATTGCGGTTGTGGTTCAGGGGCTCCAGCGCCGTCATCGCCGGCCCACGCATTGCCTCCACTGCAACGTATGCGGCATTGGTGCTGAACATGGCTCTTCTCGCGTCAGATGCCCCGGTACGCAGCAACGCCGTATTGACACTCTCCCAATTGCGCATGGGGCTGGCTGCGGCCAGCGTGATGTACCTGATCGCCAGCTTCCTGATTCTGCTGTCGGGCCTGTTGCGGCTGGGGCGGGTGTTCAAAATGATTCCTACACCGGTGACCTCCGGCATCAGCAATGGCACCGCGCTGATCCTGCTCGTGCTGGCTGCGCACAAGGTGGACGCGGGTGGAGTGGCCGCAGGCCTGACGGCGGCAACCATGTTGGCGGTGCATCTGGCCTGGCCGCCGGTTCAGCGGCGTTTGCACCTGTTGCGATTCCTTCCCACAGTCGTCATGGTGCTGCTCTCGGGTTTGCTGTGTGTGATGCTTCTAGGGGGGCTGCACGTGGAGTCGGAAGCGGCTTCAGGCGGGCAGGATCCCGTGCAATGGATGTCCGCAGCGCTGTGGCCGTCACTCCATGGCGTGCACCTTGGCGTGCTGATCAAGCAGGGCATTCCGGCAACCATTACGCTGGCTCTGGTAATGGTGCTCGAGACATTCACCGCGGCCAGCACCATGGAGATTCGGTTCGGTGCGAGATTCAGCGCAGACCGCGAGTTGATCGCCTTGGGTGGGGCCAATATGGTGGGCGCCTTGGTGGGCAGCTTGCCCTGCAGCGGTAGCCCGGTGTACAGCGTTGCGGCCAGGCTCTCGGGCGGACGGGGGCGTATGACGTCTTTTGTCTGCTTTGCGGTCAGCGGCATTGGACTGGCGTTCCTCAATCCCTGGCTCATGGCGTTGCCAGCCGGTCTGGCGGCCGGGTTGCTGATACTGCAGTCGACCATGATGGTGAGCCCGGCGTTCCTGGAAAGCCTGTCGCAGGTTGTGCATACCCGCCGCTGGACCAGGCCGCAAGCCAGTGACCTGGGCTTCTGGATCACGGTGGTGATTTCGCTGGTGGGTTTTTTTGGCAATCTGATCTGGGCTACTTTTGCAGGTGTGGGGCTGTCCTGTCTGGTGGTGTTGCGCCGTGTTTCGGCCAACCTGACCGCGCGTTGGGTGTATCTGGATGGCGTGCGCTCCCGCCGCATACGCACGCTTGCGGAAGCGGATGCGCTGACGCATCTGGCCCACCACGTGGGTGTGCTGCGCATGACTGGCCATCTGTTTTTCGGCAACAGTGCGCGCATCACCCAGTTGGCGGATGAGCTTGACGAAGACTGCATCTGCGCGGTCATAGACGTCAGTGCCGTGCAGGATGCAGACCCCAGCGGTCGTGACGCAGTGCTCTGGCTGGTGCGTGCACTCAAGGAGCGCAACCTGCAGGTGGTGATAGCCGGCTTGTCCAAGTGCCGTGTGCCCAGTCTGCAGACTGCTCTGGACAGTGTTCCAGTGCTGGATCAGTGCATTGATCTGGACCGCGGCCTGGAGCGTTGCGAGGAATGGGTGTTGCAAAACGCAACCGCTCTGCCCAGGGCACAGGCCGCGCGCGTCGTCGAAGGCAACAGCTTGCTGCGGGGGCTGGATGAAGACGAAATCACTGCCGTGCTGATGGTGGCCGAGGAGCGCCAAGTGGAAGCCGGCATGGCGCTGTTTCGCAAGGACGATCCTTCCAACGGCGTGTGGATGTTGCAGTCCGGGCAGGTCAGCATTCTGGCGGGGGCGGGTGCCAGCTCCATGCGGCTGGCAACCTTTGGTCCGGGCCAGTTTGTCGGTGAGATGGGTTTGATTGACGGCAACACCCGGTCGGCAACGGTAACGGCGGATACGCCGGTGCAGGCGGTACTGTTGGACAACCAGGGCATCGCCGCCTTGGTACGCGACCACCCGCAAGCGGCGCTCAAGATCACCCGCAACATTGCCAGGGAGTTGTCTCAACGTGTGCGCAGCACCTCGGCCGTGTTGGCCCAGGAGTGGGAGACGCCCAGCGCGGTATGGGGCGACAGCATGCTCAGCGTCGTCAACAAATAGTGGGGTGGACTTTGCGCCGAGGCGGCAGCAGCTGTCTCAGCGCAGCCGCTTGACCGCCAGCATGGTGCAATCATCATCCAGCACCTGCTTGTCGGTGAACCGTGCCACGTCGAAGCGCACCGTGTCCAGCAGTTCAGCCAGCGTCAGGTGCCGGCTGGCCTGCAGCAGGTTGATGCAGCGTTCCTCCGAATATTCGGTGCCATCGGGCATCTGCGCCTCGGTCACACCGTCCGTGTAGCAAAAAAGCAGCTCGCCGAGTTGCAGCGTCTGGTGCTCTTTTCCAAATCGAACGCCCTCAAACGCGCCAATGAGCGGGCCTTTGGGCACCGGCAGAAAACGCGCGCCGGTGTGCGTCAGCAGCAGTGGTGCGCAGTGCCCGCCATTGGAGTAACGCACTTGCCCGGAGCGGACATCGTAGAAGCCACAGAAAATAGTCAGGAAGATATTCGTCTCGTTGGCGATGCAGAGTCTGTCATTGAGTTCCGTGAGCAACTGGCTGGGGTCATCGGTCTTGATCGCCAGCAGGCGCAACAGACCAATGGCCCGCGCCATGAACAGTGCCGACGCCACGCCGTGCCCCGACACATCACCGATGCAGAAAAACAACTGGTGGTCGTCCACAAAAAATGCGTCAAAGAGATCGCCACCCACGTTGGAGGCCGGCTCCATGAAGCCACACACGTCAAGTTCGGGACGTTGCTGGAAGATGGGGCGTTGCAGCGGCAACATGCTGGCCTGCAATTGGGTGGCAACGGCCAGCTCCTTGCGCAAATGCATCAACTCCAGCTGTTCCCTTTGGGCCTTCAGGGCGAGGTCGTTGGTTCTGCGTACCCGCTCGCTCAAGGTTCTCTGCAGATTGCGTGCCACGCTGGGCATGGTCATCAGTCGATCCCAGAATATGTCCGCTGGAATTTTCAGTACCCGTGTTTCGCTGACCGCGATGACCAGGGCCGATACGGCCTTGCCGTCAATGGCAGACATTTCGCCCACGCATTCGCCGTTGACGATGGGGATTTCAGAAGTCGCACCCTGTCCACTGTTGAGCCGGACCACCACGGTGCCGGACAGGGGGATGAAGATGCTGTGGTTGATTTCTCCCGGCGAGAGCAGTCGGGTGTCGGCTGGTAGTTCCAGAACTTCACAGTCCGCCAGTGCATCCCTGAGCTGCGCCGGTGGGATGTCGCGAAACAGGGGGATCCATTCCAGCTCTTCGCGCCTGCGCTCTTCCTTGCGGCGTTCGGGGTGGTGCGGCATGCGCACGTGCCGGCGCTCTTCCCTGTCCTTGAATTTGCGTGGGAATTGGGTGGTCATCAGGGAAGGCTAGCCCCAGTGCACCCGGAAGGTGAGTTCGTTCTTGCCGTCAATGCGGCGATACGCCACGTCGTCGGAAAAGCTGCGGATCATCATCAAACCCAGACCACCCGGCTCGGCATCGGCCAGGGTTTGTGGCCGCTCGGGCAAAGGTGCCGAGGCCATGTCGAAGGCCGGGCCTTCGTCGGTGACGGTGACGGCGGCCTGCGCGCAGTCGCAGACTTCCAATGTCAATCTGATAGGCTTGTTTTCACTGCCCGAGTAAGCATGCGCGATCACGTTGGCCAGCGCCTCGTTCAGACACAAGTCCAGGCGACCCATCTGGTCGGCCGGAACGCCGTGTTCGGTGGCGTGCTGTGCCATCCATTCGGATGCACGGCGTACTTCCGAAGCGTTCGCCTGAACGCAGATGTCAGAACGGAAATGCGTTCCCAGCGCAGTCATGCCGTGCGTTATCCGTTGAGTGCCTTCTCGGCCTCGGACAGTTCGGTGAACATGGGGATCAGGCTATCGATGCCGGTGGTTTCCAGTGTCTTGTACACCGGCGCGTTGTCGCCCACAAACAGAACCATGCGTCCCCCCCTTTGCTGCAAAGCCTTTGCATTGGTGATGATGGCACGGATTCCGATGGAGGCCAGAAAGCTCACGCCGCTCAAATCCACAATGACGCGGCGGTTGCTGGTGGCGGACAGTGCCGCAAACTTGGTGGAGATTTCATCCGTGCCGGGCAGATCCAGACGGCCGGTCAGGGTAACTTTGCGCAGTGTGTCGGTGATGTCTTGAAAATCGATGGCCATGGCAGGGATCCCCGTTGGTAAAGGCTGGGAAGTGAAGAAGGTCCGTCATACGGGCTTCCAACGAGGGTAAGTCAAATATGTGAAACAAATATGACAACTCTTTTTCACCATGGTCCCAACCCTTGCTAGTGCCCCTGGCGAACAATCAGCAGCGAGATGCTGCAGATGCGCGTCAGGTTTTCGGCCACGCTGCCCACCAGCAGGCGCTCCACGCCCCGCACCCCGTGGGCCCCGATGACCAGCAGATTGGCGCCCCAGCGGGTAGCGGCTTCGGACAGCGTTTCCGCCACACGGCGGTTGGCCGATTCGATCAGGAGCTTTTGTGCCTGGCAGCCTGACGCTGTCGCCTTGGCAACGGCTTCATCCAGCAACTGGTTGCCCATGTTTTGCATGTCGGCCTTGACCTTGTTGACGTCGATATAACTGCCAAGCCCCATTCCATGCTGCATGAGTCCGGCCTCATCGGCGACAAAGGCAATGCACAGCTCAGCCTTGAGGGCGCGAGCCAGTGCAATGGCTTCTTCCAACGCCTTTCTGGCGGTGCTGCTGTTGTCGATGGCGACAAATACTTTGGTGTACATACGCTTGCCTTTCGTTTAGTGGACGACCATGGCCGTGAACGGGAACACATAGGCCTGCAGCGTCACGAAGATGCCAACCAGACAGGCCAGGGCGATGGAGTGGAAGAACACGTAGCGCAGGATGTCGCCTTCGTGGTTGAACCAGCGCGTGGCGGTGGAGGCCACCACAATGCTTTGTGCGTCGATCATCTTGCCCATGACGCCGCCAGAGCTGTTGGCCGCGCCCATCAGGTTGGGGGAAAGACCCAGCTGTTCTGCAGCCACCTTTTGCATACCGCCGAACAGCACGTTGCTGGCCGTGTCAGAGCCCGTCATGGCCACGCCAATCCAGCCCATCAGCGTGCCGAAGAAGGGATAGAGCACGCCGGTGTTGGCAAAGGCCAGGCCCAGCGTGGTGTCGGTTCCGGAGTAGCGCGTCAGCGTGCCAAGTCCCAGCATCAGCACGATGGTGGCCAGCGAATAGCGCACCAACCAGGCGGTGCGACCAAAGGTGCGTACGATTTCCAGTGGTTTGTATTTCATCACCAGGGCGCCCACGATGGCGGACAGCAGAATGCCGGTGCCGGTGGCCGACAGGATGTTGAGCGTGTAGACCGCGGCTTCCTTCGTGGGTTTGGCCACCACGGGGGCCACCTTTTCCACCATGTTGTGCAAGCCCGGCATGGGGAAGGCCGGCGCATACAGGCTGTTGAGGAATGCCTTGACCGGTGGCAATCCCCATACGAACACAAAGGCTGTCAGGATGATCCAGGGTGTCCAGGCCTGCATGAGCGCGGCCTTGGAGTGCACCGCAGGTGCCACTTCGGCCTTGGCGTCTCCACCATCATTCTCGTGGCCCTTGAGCGAAGGGGAGCGCCAGATCTTCCTGGGTTGCCAGACGCGCAAGAACAGGATCAGCGAAGTCATGGAGACCAGGGCGGCGATGATGTCTACCAATTCGGGGCCGATGAAGTTGGAGACCAGGTATTGGGGGATGGCAAACGACAGACCGGTCACCAGAATGGCGGGCCAGATTTCCAGCATCGCCTTGCGCCCGGCAAAGGCCCAGATCAGCCAGAACGGTACCAGCAGCGAGAAGAAGGGCAACTGGCGTCCGATCATGGCGGTGACCTGCATCAGGTCGTAACCGTGCACCTTGGCCAGCGTGATCACCGGCGAGCCCAGGGCGCCAAAGGCCACGGGCGCCGTGTTCGCAATCAGCGACAGGCCGGAGGCCGCCAGCGGAGAAAAGCCCAGACCGATCAGGATGCCCGCGGTCACGGCTACCGGAGTGCCAAAGCCGGCGGCCCCTTCAAAGAAGGCGCCGAAGCAAAAGGCAATCAGAAGCAACTGCAGACGCCGGTCGGTGGTAATGCCGGACAGGGAGTCCTGCAGCACCTTGAAGCTGCCGTTTTGCTCGGCCAATTGCTGCAGGAAGATGATGTTGAGCACGATCCAGCCAATCGGCAGCAGACCGGTGAACCCGCCCAACAGTGCCGCTTTGCCCGCCATCTCTGCCGGCATGCCGTAGGCCAGCACGGCAATCGCCAGAGCGCTGACCAGGCCCAGCGCCGCAGCGATATGTGCCTTGATATGCAGAAGGCCCAGGCAGATCAGCATCACGGCCACCGGCACTGCGGCCAGTAGCGTAGAGATGACCATATTCCCGAACGGGTCGTAGATTTGCTGCCAGACCATGAAAGTCTCCTCGTTGGAATTTAGAAAAGGTAAAGTGGTATTACCACTATGTGCGGCAGAATTACACGATAACTTCTAGATTGCGTCAATTGAATTTATCGAGACAGGGGTGAGAGATTTTTTGAAGGGCAGGGATGCTAAACTGGTAAGACCACTTGAAATGGCGTACTTTCATGAATAGCACCCGACCTGCCATGGCCCGCATAGCCGACGTTGTTGCCAGCGAGCTGGAGCAACGCATCCTGGAAGGTTCACTCAAGCCCGGGGACAAGTTGCCGGCAGAGCGCAATCTGGCGCTGGAGCTGAATGTTTCGCGTCCCACCCTGCGTGAGGCGATTCACAAACTGGTATCCAAGGGCCTGCTGCATACGCGGCATGGGGGCGGCACCGTGGTCACCGACCGGTTGCAGGCGCCGTTCACCGATCCCTGGAAAGACATGCTGCGCGGTCATCCGCTGCTGCAAAGCGACATGCTGGAGTTCCGTCACATGCTGGAAGGGGAAGCTGCCAAGCTGGCGGCGGAGCGGGCGACCGATATGGATCTGGCGCGCATCGATGCGGCCTACACAGCGCTGGAGAAAGCCTACGCCAGCAATGACATGAACGCCTGCGTGGAGCGGGATGTGGCCTTTCACCAGGCCATTGCCGACGCATCCCACAACACGTTGATTGGTCAGCTCACCGCCAGCCTGATGCAGGTGATCCATGGCCACGTCACGGACAACCTGATCCACTTGCATGAACTGCCCAAGCAGTGGGAACAGTTGCGCACCCAGCACAAGGCGATCTGGGAGGCGGTGCATAGGCGCGAGGCCGAGGAAGCCTCGCAAGTTGCAAGGGACCACATCCGCTTTGTGCGCCTCAGCATGGAAGAGTCTGCCAAGCTGGAAGATCGCAGGAACAGCGCCCTGCGGCGGTTGACCTGAAGGCCTGCGTCAGCCCGCCAGCCAGCGGACAAAGTCCGCATGCATCTCGGCGCTGATGCCGTGGTCTATGGGGTAGCGGTGCGACTCAGGGATTACGCCGCGCGCCTTCAGCAAAGCATCAGACCGTTCGGCCCAGTGCACCGGCAGCTTGCTGTCGTAGTCGCCATGACCGACGAACGCACGCAAGGTGGCCAGGCGCGCATTGCTGGCTATCTGCGGCTCCAGCTCGGGCAGTATGCGGCCCGACAGGATGGCAAAACCGCGCACGCTCTCGGGTGACGACAGAGCCACGCTGGCACTCATGATGCCGCCCTGACTGAAACCGGCAATCACGCTGTTTGCAGGCGCGATCCCATGCTGCTGCTGAAGCTGCAGCAGCAGCGTGATCAGCAATTGGCGGCTGTGCTCGGCTTCCTGCGGGACGATCTGCGGCCCGCTTGGTGTGAACATCACACGAAACCACGCATATTGCTGCGGCCCCATTTGCAGCGGCCCTTGACCAAACACTACCAGCGTGTCCGCGTCAATGCCCGTGGCAAGGGTCAGCAGGTTGGTCTCGTTGCTTCCCACGCCGTGCAGCAGAACCAGCAGCTTGCTGGGTTTCGCGGGCGTCGGTGTGCGCAGGCGGTAGGCCAGGCCAGATACCGGCTCGGTTTGCAAATCGCTCAATCCGAAAGAGAGTGTGGTCATGGGGGTTCCTTACCTCTTATGCTGCAACCGATGGGGCAACGGCGCTCTGCGGCACTCCCCAGGCAAAGGAGTCCATGGACAGCATGCCGTGTTCGATGCCCCCTTCGAGCAATTGTGCGCTCTCGCCCGGCAGCTGCGCGCCCATGGCTACCAGCAATGGCAGAAAGTGCTCCTCCGTCGGGTGGGCACGTTGGGCGTGGGGAGCTTCTGTGCGGTAGTTCACCACCGGCTGCAGCGCATTGGCCAGCACAGCGGTCTTCACCCAATCGGAAAACTCCTGCACGTAACTTGCGGGTTGGTTCACGCCCTGGCGGAATTCGCGCAGGTTGTGCGTCATGCTGCCGGAGGCAATGATCAGCACGCCCTCCTCGCGCAAAGGTGCCAGCGCCCGGCCCAGTTGCACGCTTTGTTCGGCGCTCAGGTCGTACGGCATGGAGACTTGAAACACAGGGATCTGCGCTTGGGGAAGCAAGTGGTAAAGCGGCACCCATGCGCCGTGGTCCAGGCCGCGGCCCGGGTCCAGCTTGGTGGCAAAGCCCGCATTGCTGAGCAACTGCGCTGCGCGTTCGGCAATGTGAGGCGCTCCGGCGGCGGGGTAACTCAGGTCATACAGCTTGGCCGGGAACCCCCCGAAGTCGTGGATGGTTTCGGGCTTGGAGTCGGTAGAGACGCTGACTCCGCGTGTTTGCCAATGGGGTGAAACCACCAGTACGGCCTTCACGTTAGAGAGCTGCGCACCCAGTGCATTCAGCCGGGGACCCAATTGGCCGGGCTCCAGTGCAAAGGTAGGAGCACCGTGCGAAATGAAGAGCACGGGTGCCTTCACGGCTTGGGTAGACGTATGTGCCATGGCGTTTCCTGGGTTGTTGGGACTATGTATGGCGCCACTCTGCAGCGCATGCAGGAACTGTATTGGCTTATCGCTTGAAGATAAATATGCAAAAATAAGATTGATTGTTCCGTTTGGAGGGATAGTGGACCGATTTCTGGAAATGCAGACCTTCAACGCCGTGGTCGATGCAGGAAGCTTTGTGAAGGCGGCAGAGACACTGGACATGTCCAAGGCCGCGGTATCGCGCTACGTAGGCGACATGGAGACGCGCCTGGGCGTGCGGCTGCTGCACCGGACTACGCGTCGTCTGTCGCTGACCGATGAGGGGCAGTTGTTTTACGCCCGCAGCAAGGAGCTGCTGGACGCGCTGGAAGGCGCAGAGGCAGAGGTCACTTCGCGCAGCGAAGCGGCCACTGGTTTGCTGCGGGTGAATGTGCCCTTCACCTTCGGAATCCTGCATCTGGCGCCCTTGTGGGGACAGTTCAAAGCGCAGAACCCCAAGGTCACACTCGACATCACGCTGGCAGATCGTCTGGTGGACCTGGTGGAAGAGGGCTATGACGTTGCCATCCGGATTGCCACGCTGGAGAGTTCCACCCTGGTGAGCAAACGGCTGGCCAGCACCCGCATGGTGTTGTGTGCCTCGCCCCGATATCTGGCGCAACACGGCACACCACAGCATCCCCACGAACTGAGCAGCCACGCAGTCATCTCCTACAGCTACTGGTCCACCCGGGATGAATGGCGATTTGACGGGCCGCAGGGGCCGGTGAGCGTGAAGACCCAGCCCATCATCAGTACCAACAGCGGCGATACCTGCCGCGCCGCCGCGCTGGCGGACCAGGGTGTGATACTGCAGCCCAGCTTTCTGGTGGGCAAGGATCTGGCCGATGGCACGCTGGTGGAGCTGATGCCGCAATTCCGTTCGCTGGAGCTGGGTATCTACACCGTCTATCCGACACGCAAACACGTGCCTGCCAAGGTGCGTGCTCTCATCGACTTCCTGCAGAGCCACTTTGGCGGCAACCAGCAGCCCTGGTGAGGGGGCATGTGGCCCCGGTCACGCTTTCGCGCAAGCTGCGATACTTCAGCGCATGTATGGCACCTTGCGCGATTGACGGCACCATGGACGAACGTTTCCATTCCTACGAACCCCGATCCGGCCACGGCCTGGCGCATGACCCGTTCAATGCCATCGTCGGCCCGCGCCCCATAGGCTGGATCTCAACGTGCAGTGCCGCAGGCCAGGTGAATCTGGCGCCCTACAGTTTCTTCAACGCGTTCAACTACGTGCCACCCATCATCGGTTTTGCCAGCATTGGCCACAAGGACACGCTGCGCAACATTGAGGAAACTGGTGAGTTCGTCTGGAATCTGGCCACCCGTCCCCTGGCCGAGGCCATGAATCAGACCTGTGCTCCGGTAGGTCCGGAAGTCAATGAATTCGAGCTGGCCCGCCTGGCCGCCGCACCCAGCCGTCTGGTCAAGCCGCCGCGTGTGGCCGACAGCCCGGTAACTTTTGAATGTCGTCGGACGCAGATCGTGCAACTGCAGGGGCTGGATGGCCAGACGATTTCCACCTGGCTGGTGCTGGGCGAGGTGGTTGCAGTGCACATCGCGCAGCACCTGATCGTGGATGGCGTGTACCAGACTGCTGCGGCAGCGCCCATATTGCGTGGCGGCGGCCCCGCCGACTATTTTGAAATTGGCCCGCAGCAGTTGTTCCACATGTGGCGGCCATCCCGGTAAGAAGACATGCACACCACGACGCCCGACGCTGCACTGCGTGCCTTGCTGACCCAGGCCTATGAGGCCGCGCGCCATGCCGTGGGAGCAGATCGCAACATCGTGGTGTTGCACATTGGTGATGCGCAATGCGGGATCGCAGCCGGTACGGGGGCGCAACCGCAGACCCTTCATGCCCTGCCCATGGGGGCCGAGCGCACTGCACGCGAACATTTCCGCTCCGATCCCCCAACTGCGCTGGCCATGGAAAACGCAATTGCAGCAGTGGAAGACGTGGTCATGCCGCTTAGACCACTGTTGCCGCGTGATGCGTTGTTGTTCACCCTGGATGCTCCCTTGCGCGACCTTGCGACGCTCGCAGGAGTGCCAGCCAATGCCCGCGTGCTCTCGCTGGAGTCCATGGAACAGTGCTTCGACAATCTGACGGCGGTGGTCATGGGCACGCCTGCGGCGCGTCTGGGGCTGCCGGAGTCCAGGTCTTTCGCCGCCAGACTGCTGATCCTGCGCGAGTTCATGCACCACATGCAGTTTGCCCAACTGGAGTTCATAGACCCTTGATTGCTGCAGCCCGGATGCGCAGCCGCATTCCACGCCTTTTTCAGCGCAGCTCCTGGCATTTCGCCCTGGACCGCAATACCGTTCACTATCTGGCGTATCAGATCGCGGCCTACGTGATACTGAACCTGGGGGAAGACGTCGCCATGGCGGCCTTCATGTTTTGTTAATTGACCTACATCAGGGGCTATTCAATTTCTGGTTGGTAGGTCAACGGCAGTAGGCGACAATGCGTTGTGCTTTTACATACTCCCCCCTGTTAACTAACCTTTGAGGATCTTCCCCATGAGCAATCGTCGCGAATTCATCGTTCAATTTGGCCTTGGCGGCGCAGCAGTGCTTGCTGCTGGTCAGTCTTTCGCCCAAGGCGCCATGGTCGCCGATGCTGATCCTCAAGCTACAGCACTGGGTTACCACGCTGACGGCACCAAGACCGACAAAACCAAGTTCCCCAAGTACGCTGCTGGTCAGCAATGCAGTTCCTGTGCCTTGTTCCAAGGCAAAGCTGGTGACAAGGCTGGCGGCTGCCCCCTGTTTGCCGGCAAGCAGGTGTCCGCATCTGGCTGGTGCAGTGCTTACGCCAAGAAGGCCTAAGCCAAGCACTGCAAGGATTGCATTTGTCTGAAGACAATCAGATCGAGATTCCGCAGTCCTTCATAGCGCTTTTCATTGAACCGGGTCGCAGCAAACCAGCTGCAACCCGGTTTTTTATTGCCGAGCGCTATGAGTTGTGCGAGGACATGGCCAACATGCTGACGCAGACCGCGCAGGAAATGTTGCACGGGTTGGGCATTACCGAAGCGGACGTGTTGCAACGGTGCTACCTGGGGCTGGTTGCCGGCGACGCAGTGTTCAGCGTGGCCGAGGCCGAATGGGTGGTGCGCCGACTGGCCGAACTATCACAATGGCCGCAGCCATTGCAGCTTTCAGCTCCTTAGAACCTCCCAAGCTTTTCAGTCTTGTTTCTTTAGCAACAGTGCTTGCTCGTATAGTGCATTGCGTGGCTGGCCGGTGATTTCAGCTGCCAGCTTGACGGCGGATTTCAGCGGTAGCTCTGCCATCAACAAGGTCAAGATCCGTACCGCATCACCGCCCTGCGCAGCAATGGCGGCAGGGTGCAGCACCAGTGCGAATTCGCCACGCAGCCGATTGGCATCGGCTTGCAGCCAGGCCGAGAACTGGCCGGCGGACATGGTTGCAATTTCTTCGAACTGCTTGGTCAGCTCACGCCCCAGGGTCAGTTGCCGGTCTCCCAGAACCGCCAGCGCCTGCGCCAAGGCCTCAATGCGGTGGGGTGCTTCCAGCAACACCACGGCGCGCGGCTCCTGGGCCAAAACACCAATCGTGTGCGCTCGCTCGGTGCTCTTGCTGGAAAGAAAACCATGGAATACAAAGCCCGACGTGTCCGCCGACTCGCCACCGATGCCCGCAACACTCAGCAGCGTGGTGACGCTGCTGGCACCGGGCAGCGGAATGCAGCGCAAGCCCTGCTGCGTCGTGACTGCCGCGAGCCGTGCGCCGGGGTCGCTGATGCCGGGCGTGCCCGCATCGCTGACATAGGCCACTCGCAGGTTCTGCCGCAGCCTGTCGATGACGGTCTGCGCAGCCTCGGACTCGTTGTGCTGGTGTACTGCCAGCAGCTGGCCGGCGCTTTTGTCGATGCCGTAGGCGCGCAGCATCTGCTGGGTATGGCGCGTGTCCTCGCAGGCGATGACGTCGGCCAGCTCCAGAACATGCAGGGCGCGCAGGGTGATATCGGCCAGGTTGCCAATCGGCGTGGCCACCACATAGAGCGCCCCTTGCGGATAATGCTGCGAAGAGGCCGCCTCGCGGGCGGCACCCCGGGCAGAAGAATAAGAAGCGCTCACTATGGAATTCCCATCATCAAAATCACCGCACAAGGTCACCACCAAACAAACTGGTGATGCCGCAGAAGGCGTGGCGCTGCGTTACCTGCAGCAAAAGGGCTTGCGCCTCATACAGCGCAATTATCGAACCCCGGGCCGGGGTGGCGGCGAAATCGATCTCATCATGGCCGCGCCTGACGGTACCACGGTGTTTGTGGAGGTACGTAGCCGCGCGTCGGGAGCGCACGGCGGCGCTGCCGCCAGCATCGGGTTTGTCAAGCAAAGGCGCATCATTTTTGCGGCGCGCCACTACCTCGCAAGGCTGCGGCAGTTGCCCCCTTGCCGATTTGACGTGGTACTGGTGGAGCCGGATGGTGTGCAGTGGCTTCAGGCCGCATTTGACGCCAGTTGAGATGCGTTGGGCGCCCAAAGACGTTTGGTAACAAATGCCATTGTTTCGCGCAGGGACTGCTTCACAAGGGATTTATGTCGGGCAGGTATCATTGCCCCATGCTGGAACAACGAATTCACCAACACTTTATCGATAGTGCCGACTTGAAGTACCAGTCGGCAGAGGCGCTGAGCAAACCCATTGCGGCCGCAGTACAAGCCGTGGTGGCAAGCATCACCAGTGGTGGCAAGGTGCTGGCTTGCGGAAACGGCGGCTCGGCAGCCGATGCCCAGCACTTCTCCGCAGAGTTTGTCGGACGGTTCGAGCGTGATCGCCCCGAACTGGCCGCCATAGCGCTGACTACCGATACCTCCATCATCACGGCCATTGCCAACGATTACGACTTCAATGTGATCTTTTCGCGCCAGGTGCGTGCGCTGGGCCAGCCCGGCGACGTGCTGTTGGCCATTTCCACCAGCGGCAACTCCGCCAATGTGTTGGCCGCCATTGAGGCGGCGCACGAGCGCGAAATGGTCGTCATTGGCCTGAGCGGTCGGGGCGGCGGCAAGATGAACCATGCGCTGCGTGACACCGATGTGCATATCTGTGTCCCCCATGATCGCACCGCACGCGTTCAGGAAGTTCATATTCTGGCTTTGCATTGCATTTGCGATGCGGTCGATGCCCTTTTGTTGGGCGATCAGGAAGCGTCTGCATGAAAACATTGATTCAAAAATCCGTACTGGGCTTGACCCTGCTTGCTGCCGTGGCTGGGCTCTCCGGCTGCTTTCCGTTGTTGGTGGGTGGTGCGGTCACCACCGTGATGGTGGCATCCGACCGCCGCACCCCAGGAACCGTGGTGGAAGACAACGGCATTCAGCTCAAGGCCAACAACCGTATCGACGATAGTTTGGGTGACCGTGGGCATATCGATGTCACGGCCTACAACCGCCAAGTGCTGCTCACCGGTGAAGTGCCGTCCGAGCAGGATAAGCAGTTGGTCGAAAAAATTGTCGCCAATGTGGAAAACGTGCGTAGTGTGCTCAACGAGCTGGCCGTCATGGGCAACTCCACATTGGGCCAGCGTTCTTCCGACGCGCTGGTCACCAGCCGCGTGAAAGCCAACCTGGTTGACGCGAAAGACCTGTATGCCAATGCCTTCAAGGTCACCACCGAGCGTGGCACGGTGTACCTGATGGGGCGCGTGACAAAACGGGAAGCCGATCGTGCGACAGAAGTGGTGACGGCGACCTCGGGCGTGCAGAAGCTGGTGCGCATACTGGAGATCATCAGCGAAGACGAGTTGGTTCGCATGATGCAGCAACCATCGGACGCCAAGGCGCAGTAATTTGGCTTCCAACAAAAAGGCCCGGAACAATCCGGGCCTTTTTGCTTTCAGGTGTTGATGCGCTTTACTTGAGTCGTTTGATCAGGCTGCTGGTGTCCCAACGTCGGCCCCCCATCTGCTGCACGTCCGCATAGAACTGGTCGACCAGTGCCGTGACGGGCAGGCGGGCACCATTGCGCTTGGCCTCGTCCAGCACCAGTCCCAGGTCCTTGCGCATCCAGTCCACTGCAAAGCCGAAGTCGAATTTGTCGGCCACCATGGTCTTGCCACGGTTGTCGAGTTGCCAGCTTTGTGCCGCACCCTTGCCGATGACGTCGAGCACCTGGTTCATGTCCAGGCCGGCGCGCTGGCCGAATGCAATGGCTTCGGACAGACCCTGCACCAGACCGGCAATGCAGATCTGGTTCACCATCTTGGCCAACTGGCCCGCTCCGCTTTCTCCCAGATGCGTGTAGGCGCGCGAAAACGCCATCGCCACCGGTTGGGACTTGGCAAAGGCCGCCGCATCACCGCCACACATCACGGTCAGCATGCCGTTTTGCGCCCCGGCTTGGCCACCGGATACCGGCGCATCGACAAATTCCAGCCTGGCCTGTTTGGCCAGTGCATGGAGCTCACGCGCTACGCTGGCCGACGCCGTGGTGTGATCCACAAAGACAGCGCCGGGCTTCATGCCGGCAAATGCGCCGTCGGCACCGAGGGTGACGCTGCGCAGGTCATCGTCATTGCCGACGCAGCAAAAGACAAAGTCAGCGCCCTGAGCCGCCAGCTTGGGTGTCGCAGCGAATGCATGCCGGTTGCCGAATTCGGCTACCCAGGCTTCAGACTTGGTTGCGGTGCGGTTGTATACCGTGACACGGTGGCCAGCTTTGGCCAGATGGCCTGCCATGGGGTATCCCATGACACCAAGACCCAGAAAAGCAACAGAAGCAGGAGAGGATGTTTCGTAGGTTTTGGCGTTGATGCTGGACATAAATTACATGATGGCGAGGTTTTCGGTGCCGGCACTCAGGTCTTGCGACTTGCCGCGCACGCTGTTGAGTTTAATCTGCAGGCGCAAGTCGTTGAGCGAGTCGGCATTGCGCAAGGCATCTTCATAGGTGATCTGATTGTTCTCGTAGAGATCGAACAGCGCCTGGTCAAACGTTTGCATACCCAAGTTGCGGCTCTTCTTCATGATCTCCTTCACCTCCGAGACTTCGCCCTTGAAGATCAAGTCGGATATCAGAGGGGAGTTGATCATCACCTCCACCGCGGCCATGCGGCCCTTGCCATCCTGTTTGGGGATGAGGCGCTGCGATACCAGCGCCTTGAGGTTGAGTGACAGGTCCATGAGCAACTGCTGGCGCCGCTCTTCCGGGAAGAAGTTGATGATGCGGTCCAGCGCCTGGTTGGCGCTGTTGGCGTGCAAGGTGGCCAAGCACAGGTGACCGGTTTCCGCAAAGGCAACCGCGTGCTCCATGGTTTCCCGGTCGCGGATTTCGCCCATGAGAATCACGTCCGGTGCCTGGCGCAAGGTGTTCTTCAGAGCCGCCTCCCAGCTGTCGGTATCCAACCCCACTTCGCGCTGTGTGACTACGCAATTCTTGTGGGCGTGCACAAATTCCACCGGGTCTTCGATGGTGATGATGTGCCCATAGGAATTTTCATTGCGCCAGTCCACCATGGCCGCCAGGGTGGTCGACTTGCCCGAGCCGGTGGAGCCCACCATGATGCACAGCCCGCGCTTGGACTGTACGATTTCCTTGAGCACCTGGGGAACACCCAGGCCGTCAATGGTGGGCAGATTGGCCGGGATGACCCGCAGCACCAGGCCGACTTTGCCTTGCTGGATGAACACATTGACCCGGAACCGGCCAATGCCGGGTGGCGAGATGGCAAAGTTGCCTTCCTTGGTGCGCTCAAACTCCGCGACCTGCTTGTCGTTCATGATGGAACGTGCCAACGCCAGCGTGTGTGCGGAATTGAGTGGCTGGGGCGACACCTTGGTGACCTTGCCATCCACTTTGATGGCTGGCGGGAAGTCCGCGGTGATGAACAGGTCGCTGCCATTGCGACTGATCATCAGCTTGAGCAGGTCATTGATGAACTTGGTTGCCTGGTCGCGTTCCATGATGGGTCACCCTGGGAAGTTTTAGTGAAACATCCCGGCTTAGCCTGGGAAGTTTTCTGGGATCTTGGCCTTGCTGCGTGCCTCTGCCGGGCTGATGATGTTGCGCTTGACCAAGTCTGCCAGATTCTGGTCCAGCGTCTGCATGCCGACGCTGTTACCGGTCTGGATGCTGGAGTACATCTGCGCCACCTTGGCTTCACGGATCAGATTGCGGATGGCGCTGGTGCCCAGCATGATTTCATGTGCCGCCACGCGACCCTGGCCGTCCTTGGTCTTGCACAGCGTTTGCGAAATCACGGCCTGCAGTGACTCGGACAGCATGGCACGCACCATCTCTTTTTCGTCGGCCGGGAACACGTCAATGATCCGGTCAATGGTCTTGGCGGCACTGGAGGTGTGCAGCGTGCCAAACACCAAGTGGCCGGTTTCCGCGGCGGTCATGGCCAGGCGAATGGTTTCCAGATCACGCATTTCGCCCACCAGAATGGCGTCCGGGTCTTCCCGCAGCGCGGACTTCAGGGCAGCGGCAAACGACAGGGTGTGCGGACCAACTTCGCGCTGGTTGATCAGGCACTTCTTGGATTCGTGCACGAATTCGATGGGGTCTTCCACCGTCAGAATGTGGCCGAACTCGGTTTCGTTGAGGTAGTTGACCATGGCAGCCAGGGTGGTGGATTTGCCCGAACCGGTGGGGCCGGTCACCAGCACCATGCCGCGTGGTTTGAGCGCCAGGTCGCCAAAAATCTTGGGCGCATTCAATTGTTCCAGCGAGAGGATCTTGCTGGGAATGGTACGGAACACGGCGCCGGCGCCGCGCTGGTGGTTGAACGCATTGACCCGGAAGCGTGCCAGTCCGTCGATCTCGAACGAATAGTCGATCTCCAGAAACTCTTCGTAATGCTTGCGCTGGGTGTCATTCATGATGTCGTACACCATGCTGTGCACCTGCTTGTGGTCCAGTGGCTCCACGTTGATGCGGCGCACGTCACCGTGCACACGGATCATGGGTGGCAAGCCAGCTGAGAGGTGAAGGTCCGACGCTTTGTTCTTGACGCTGAACGCCAGCAATTGGGTGATGTCCACAAAGTCCTCTCTCGCTTGATGTTGTTTGGTACGCTTGGCAGATTATGACCATGATTGCCGACAATCTCCAGCGCGTAAGGGCCCGAATTGCGCAGGCCGCCACAGCCTGCCAACGCAAACCAGACAGCGTGACCTTGTTGGCTGTATCCAAAACCTTTCCCGCCGAGGCAGTGCGCCAGGCCTATGCGGCCGGGCAGACGGCGTTTGGCGAGAACTACATCCAGGAAGCCGTGGACAAGATGGCCGCATTGGCCGACCTGCCCCTGGTCTGGCACTGCATAGGCCCGATCCAGAGCAACAAGACGCGCCTGGTGGCAGAGCATTTCGATTGGGCGCACTCGGTGGACCGGCTCAAGATCGCCCAGCGTCTGAGCGATCAGCGCCCGGAGGGCATGGCTCCCTTGCAGGTGTGTATCCAGGTGAACATCGACGGCGGGCCGACCAAGGCTGGCGTAGCGCCCGAGGCCGTGCTGGAACTGGCCCGGCAAATCGCTGCGCTGCCACGCCTGCATCTGCGTGGGCTGATGACCATTCCCGAGCCTGCAGCCGATTTCGCGTCAGCCTGTGCCGTGCACACACGGGCGCGCGCCTTGTTCGATGCGCTCAACGCAGAGGGTCTGCAGCTGGATACCTTGTCCATGGGCATGACGGCAGACCTGGAGGCAGCGGTGCAATCCGGCAGCACCTTGGTCCGCGTGGGGACGGCCATCTTCGGCAAGCGGGACTACGCCACCGCCTGAAATCCGAGCGCCTCAGCTGAGCTTGAGGTGCGTGGTGCTCTTCACTTCTTCCATCACGGCATAGGTGCGGGTTTCGCGCACACCGGGCAACTGCCACAGCACATTGCCCGCAAAGTCGCGGTACGCGCCCATGTCGGCGATGCGCGTCTTGAGCAGATAGTCAAAGCCGCCGGCCACCATGTGGCATTCCTGGATCTCACCATGCACCTGCACGGCCGCCTTGAACGCATCAAACACGTTGGGCGTGGTGCGGTCCAGCAGCACCTCCACAAACACCGTCAAGCCTGCGTCCAGCTTGAGCGGGTTGAGGCGCGCCTCATAGCCCAGGATGTAGCCATCCTTGGTCAGTCGTTGCACCCGCGACAGCACCGCCGTAGGCGACAAAGCCACCGTTTCAGCCAACTTGAGGTTGGACATGCGGCCATCCGTTTGCAGACAATTCAGGATCTTCAGGTCTATGCGGTCAAGATCAGCGCGGCCGTTGGTGGATTGGGTCATGGCGTTATCTGGCCTCGGTTTATTTTGTTGATCACACGGTGCCCTCCACATTCTTTGCGATCCATGTGCAGGTAACCACTGCAAAAGCGCTCCCACAGTGGAGTTTGTCTCTTAAAGTTGATGAACTTGGTCATTATTGTGGTTGCTTTAGTCAATTTCGGTCAATATTGTTTGGAATTCATGCAAAGGAGATTTATCCAGCATTTGTAGATAAATATAGTGATTAATTCATGTGTGTAAGCCGGATGATCTCTCCCATCGCTAATATGAGGAGACTCTGTGCTAATCCATTCCCACCTTCCCACTCCCTATCGCCCCGAGAGTGAAGTCGTAGCCAGACTGCTGCAGGTTGTCACCACCGGCCTGGACTGGGCCGCAGCCGCCAAGGTGGCCTCCCCATGGGTGCAGGCAGTGCGCGACAACCCGCCGCCTTTCTGGGCGATGGAAAGCCTGCTGCGCGAGTACCCCATCTCCAGTGCGGAGGGCTTGGCACTCATGCGGCTGGCTGAAGCGCTGTTGCGCGTGCCGGATGCGGAAACCGCCATTGCCCTCACCGCAGACCAGCTGGGGCGCGCAGACTTCGAAAACAGCGGCGACAAGGTTCTGGCGCGGCTTTCCAGCACCGCCATCGCCCTGTCCAAACACTTCTTGCCAGATCCACAAACCGGCCCGGGTGCGCAGGAAGAACCCGGCATCATGGCCAAGCTGGGAGCCAAGACCGTGGTCGCGGCAACCCTGCGGGCTGTGCAACTGCTGGGTCGCCAGTTTGTGCTGGGCCAAAGCATGGACGAGGCGATGAAAGAGGCCAACGCAGCACGCAAACATGCGCAGGGGCTCACCTACTCGTATGACATGCTGGGCGAAGGGGCCCGCACCGATGCGGATGCCCTGCGCTATCTGAAGAGCTACATCGCTGCGATCGACTTCATTGCCGGCCATACCGACACATCGGCAGCGCCCGAGCGCAATGACGGCATTTCCATCAAGCTCAGCGCCTTGCACCCGCGCTATGAAGACGCGCAAAGCCAGCGCGTGCTCGACGAGTTGGTGCCCCGTGTCTGGAGCCTGTGCGAGCGCGCAGCCAAGGCCAACATCAACCTCACCATCGATGCCGAAGAAGTGGACCGGCTGGAGCTCTCACTGGCCGTGTTCGAGGCACTGCTGGAACGGGTGGCACAGCATTGCCCGCAATGGACCGGTTTCGGTCTGGCACTGCAGTCGTACCAGACCCGCTCGCTGGAACTCATAGAGCACCTCACGGCCCTGGCACGCAAGCACAAGGTGCGGCTGATGTGCCGTCTGGTCAAGGGCGCGTACTGGGATGCCGAGATCAAGCGAGCGCAAGAGCTGGGTCTGCCCTGCTACCCGGTGTTCACCCACAAGCAGCATACCGATGTGTCCTACCTGGCCTGCGCACGCACGCTGCTGGATGCGCCGGACGCCATCTATCCCCAGTTCGCCACCCACAATGCGGCCACCATTGCAGCCATCCTGCAAATGGCCGCGCGCACCGGTGGCAAGTTCGAGCTGCAGCGCCTGCATGGCATGGGCGAGGGCGTCTACCGCGAGGTGCTGAAGAATCCCACTGTCTCTTGCCGCGTCTATGCACCGGTGGGCGCGCACCGCGACCTGCTGGCCTACCTGGTGCGCCGCCTGCTGGAGAACGGTGCCAACTCGTCCTTTGTGCACCAGATGGCCGATGAGTCGGTCAACATGCAGGAGCTGCTGATCTCGCCCTTGCGCCTGGAGCCGGTGTCATCGCTGCCCATGCCGATAGACCTGTTTGGCGCCCATGCCGGTGCGCGCAAGAACAGCACCGGTCTGGACCTGACCGTGCCCGCCATGCGCTCGCCCCTGCTGGCTGCGCTGGATACCACCACCGTGCCACAGGTGGCCGAGGCCAATGTGCAAACCATCCCGCAGGCCTATGCATCCAGCTATGCCAGCTACAAGAGCTGGAGCCAGACGGACGTCAGCGCACGCTCGGCCATCCTGCGCCGCGCGGCAGACGCCATGCTGGCCAAGACGCCCGCCCTGTGCGTCATGCTGGTCAAGGAGGCCTTCAAGACTTGGGGCGATGCGGTGTCGGAAGTGCGCGAGGCGGTGGACTTCCTGCGCTACTACGCCGACGAGGCCGAACGCATCATGCAGCCCCTGCCCATGCCGCAGGTGCATGGCGTGGTGGCGGCACCGTTCACCTACGGTGTGACGGGCGAGACCAACACCCTGCGCCTGACGGCGCGCGGCGTGTGGGTGTGCATCAGCCCCTGGAATTTTCCCCTAGCCATCTTCGCCGGCCAGGTGGCTGCGGCACTGGCCACCGGCAATACGGTACTGGCCAAACCGGCGGAGCAAACGCCTGGCATTGCATTGGCCGCCGTGCGCATCCTGCATGAGGCCGGTGTGCCGCAGGACGCGCTGCAGTTGCTGCACGGTGCTGGCGAAACCGTGGGTGCGGCCCTGGTGGCCCAGCCCGGTGTGGCCGGCGTGGTGTTTACCGGCTCCACCCAGGTGGCCAAGATCATCCAGCGCGCGCTGGCCGCCAAGGACGGCCCCATCGTTCCGCTGATTGCGGAAACCGGCGGCATCAACGCCATGGTGGTCGACTCCAGCGCCTTGCCTGAGCAGGTGGTGGATGCGGTCTGCCTGAGCGCCTTCCGCTCCGCCGGCCAGCGCTGCTCTGCGCTGCGCTTGCTCTGCGTGCATGAGTCGATTGCCGACGGCGTCGTCGAGATGGTGCAGGGCGCTGCGCGTGAATTGCGTGCAGGCAACCCGGCCGAGCTGAGCACCGACGTGGGCCCGGTCATCGACCAGGAAGCGTTTGACAACATCCAGCGCCAGATCGACCGCCTGAGCAGAGAAGCGGTGGTGGTGGTCAAGCCGGATGCATCTGCGCAAGACGGGGTGAAGCATCTGATTGCGCCCCACGCCTTTGAGGTCAAGCGCATTGCCGACGTGAAGGCGGAAATCTTCGGACCCGTGTTGCAGATCGTGCGTTGGACAGGTGACCCGGCGCAGGTTGTGGAAGAGATCAACGCCCTGGGCTACGGCCTGACCTTTGGCATCCAGACCCGCATCGACTCACGCGCCAACGCGCTGGCACACGCGGCGCATATCGGCAATGTCTACGTCAACCGCAACATGATCGGCGCGGTGGTGGGCGTGCAGCCGTTTGGCGGTGAAGGCTTGAGCGGCACCGGACCCAAGGCGGGTGGGCCGCACTATCTGTACCGCTTCTGCGCGGAGCAGACGGTGACGGTCAACACCACCGCCGCGGGGGGGAATGCTGCTTTGTTGGCGCGTTGATTTTTCGGGCCGCGTGTGGTGAGGCGGGCGGCGCAGCTTGTGCTCTCCGGCTCACCTCGCGGGCGGCTATTGCTGGTGCCGCTCGCTGAAACGCCGGCCACGGCGTTAACGGAATAGTGCAGGTCGCCCGGAAGCAGGCACCGGAGAGCGTGGGCCAGAGAATGCATGGATGGTCTGATGGCCCACCTACCCATGGGCGCTACCATTTCCTCTTCCCTCGCCAATAGAAAGAAAGCCCAAGTCCATGGCCGCCAAACGCCCGCATATCCTGTTCATCATGGCCGACCAGATGGCCGCGCCCATGTTGCCCATGTACAACCCGCAGTCGGTGGTGAAGATGCCGCATCTGAGCCGTCTAGCGTCCGAAGGCGTGGTGTTCGAGTCGGCTTACTGCCCCAGTCCTTTGTGTGCGCCCTCGCGCTTCAGTCTGGTCAGCGGCCAGTTGCCCTCCAAGATTGGCGCGTACGACAATGCTGCGGACTTTGCTGCGGACGTGCCCACCTACGCGCACTACCTGCGCAACCTGGGCTACCGCACGGCGCTGAGCGGCAAGATGCACTTTTGCGGTCCCGACCAGTTGCATGGTTATGAAGAGCGCATGACCAGTGACATCTACCCGGCCGATTACGGCTGGGCGGTGAATTGGGACGAGCTGGAGGTGCGCCCCAGCTGGTACCACAACATGTCTTCCGTGCTGCAGGCCGGCCCCAGCGTGCGCACCAACCAGCTGGACCACGACGAGGAAACCATCTTCAAGGCGCGCCAGTACCTGTACGACCATGTGCGCAACACTCCGGATCAGCCCTTCTGCCTGACCGTGTCCATGACGCACCCGCATGACCCGTACACCATTCCGGCAGAGTTCTACGACCTGTACCGCGATGAAGAAATTCCCATGCCCGCGCACCCGATTGCGCAGGCTGACCAAGACGTGCATTCCAAGCGCCTGCTCAAGGTGATCGACCTGTGGGACAAGCCGCTGACCGAGGAGTCGATTCGCCGTGCGCGGCGCGCCTACTTCGGCTCCTGCAGCTATGTGGACTCCAAGATTGGCGAGCTGCTCAAGACGCTCAAGGACTGTGGTCTGGAAGACGACACCATCATCGTCTTCTCCGGCGACCATGGTGACATGCTGGGCGAGCGCGGCCTTTGGTACAAGATGCACTGGTTCGAGATGGCCGCACGCGTGCCCATGATCATCCACGCGCCCCAGCGCTTCCAGGCGGGCCGCGTGGCGGGCAGTGTTTCCACCATAGACCTGTTGCCTACCTTTGTGGAGTTTGCTGGCAGCCAGGTAGATGCGCGCCTGCCGCTGGATGGGCGCACGCTCATGCCGCATCTGCAGGGCCAGGGCGGGCACGACGAGGTCATTGGCGAATACATGGCCGAGGGCAGCAAGACGCCGCTGATGATGATCCGCCGCGGTCCCTGGAAGTTCATCTACTCGCAAGACGACCTGTGCATGCTCTACAACCTGCAGAGCGACCCAGCCGAGCGCACCAACCTGGCCGGTGACGCCAAATACAGCGAGATCCTGCAGGCCTTTCTGGCAGAGACCGCCAAGCGCTGGGATCTACCCGCGTTGCATCAGCAGGTGCTCAACAGCCAGCGCCGCCGCCGACTGGTGTACAGCGCACTGACCAAGGGCAAGCTTACGTCGTGGGACCACCAGCCCTTTGTGGACGCCAGCCAGCAGTACATGCGCAACCACATTGATCTGGACGACCTGGAGCGCCGGGCGCGCTTTCCGCGCCCCTAGTCCGGTGCGTTAGTGGGTCAAGCGTGGCACGGCGTCTTCGTCCTGTGCCACCTTGAATACCGCCACCGTGCCCACCAGCTCTTGCGCCTGAGATTTCAGGCTGCTCGCAGCCGCCGCCATCTGTTCCACCAGGGCGGCGTTTTGCTGGGTGGAGCGGTCCATCTGTGTGACTGCTTCACCAATTTGGGCCACACCTGCACTTTGTTCCGAGCTCGCGGCGCTGATCTCGCCCATGATGTCGGTCACGCGCCGGATGGAGCTCACCACTTCCGTCATGGTGACGCCAGCCTTGTCCACCAGCGCCGAGCCCTGTTCGACCCGCTCCACGCTGGCATTGATGAGCGACTTGATCTCCTTGGCGGCCTCAGCTGAGCGACCGGCCAGGCTGCGCACCTCGGAAGCCACGACCGCAAAGCCCCGCCCTTGCTCACCCGCCCGGGCGGCTTCCACGGCTGCATTGAGGGCCAGGATATTGGTTTGAAAGGCGATGCCGTCGATCACGCTGATGATGTCGCTGATCTTGCGTGAGGACTCGTTGATGCCCTTCATGGTGTCCACCACCTGTGCCACCACTTCACCGCCCTGCACGGCCACCGTGCTGGCATTCATGGCCAGTTGATTGGCCTGACGGGCATTGTCGGCATTCTGGCGGACGGTGGAGCTGAGCTCTTCCATGGATGCGGCCGTCTCCTCCAGTGCGCTGGCCTGGCCTTCGGTGCGGGCCGACAGATCGTTGTTGCCGTGGGCTATTTCGCTGCTGCCATTGGCAACCGCCTCAGAGCCCTGGCGCACCCTGGACACCACGGCAACCAGGCTCTCGCGCATTCTTTCCAGAGCCATCAACAACTGGCCCAGGTCGCCTTCAACTTTGGCGCGGATGGGTGTGCGCAGGTCACCGTCGGCAATGGACTCGGTTGCGCTCAGGGCATGGGCCAATGCAGTGCGGATGCTTTGCGCCAGTTTCCAGGCCAGAAAACCGCTGAAGAGGATACCGATCAATCCCAGTGTCAGGATGATGTTGGTCGCACGGTCAATCCGGTTGCCGATCTGTGTGCTGCCTTCATCCATGCCGTTCTGCTGTTCCAGCGCGAAACCGTCTAGCACTTTCTGGTAGCTCTGCAGGGATGGCATCAAGGAGTCATAGAACTCCGATCGGGCGTAGTCGGAAGAGCCGGAACCCAGGGCGTCCAGGAAGGACTTTCTGGCCTTCTGGTATTTGTCGTCCGCCTTGGCAATTTCAGCAAAGGTGGGGGAATCCTTGGACGTCTCGGCAAAGGTGGCCTTGGCCTGGTCGATGATTTTCTTGTTGTCATCAACCTGCTTGTGCAGCACGTTCAACTTGTCCGGGTCGCCAGTGGCCAGCATGAAGCCGAACTGGAGTGCGTCCTGCGACAGAGTGGAATGCCACTGCCGGGCAGCCCGTTCCCTTGCGACTTCGTTCTTCATGAGCGCACGGGACGCAGAGCCGACACCACGCAACTGGCTCCAGCTGGCGATCAGGATGAGGATCAGGACCCCCCACATCACGGCATAGCCCACCATGAGGCGTGATGCGGTCGTCTTCCGAAACTCCAACATAGCTTGACTCCAAGTATTTTTGTTGCCGTTGCGACCCCCTCGCCACGGCGCGTCAGCCAAGTGTAAGGCGTGGGCCGACAGGCCAAAAACATTCAATGCGAACTAGCTGTTAGCCCGAAATGGTATAGCTCCCCCGATGTGGCTGGCTGCTTCAGAGCGGTGTGCGTGCTTTCCCAGGCCCGGAGTGGACTCAGGCAACTGGCAAGGCCATCGGCAGGTAAACCTCGACACTGGTTTCGCCGACCTTGCTGTTTATGGTGAGTTGTGCGTGGATGGCGCGGGCGCGCTCCTGCACGGCGGCAAGGCCTTTTTTGAAGGGGTTGCCGGTGTCGAATCCGTGCCCGTTGTCCACCAGCATCAGGCATACCCCATCCGACGTGCACGCATCCGCTCCCGTGCGGACATGTGCCACCACCCTGAGCGTAGTGGCATGCGAGTGTTGCATCACGTTGGACAGAACCTCCAGCAGCAGGAACTGCAGTTGCCGCATGGAATCCACTGACAGGTAATCCAGATGGGGCAGCATGCCCACATCCCAGAACAATTCGAGGTGCATGGCCCGCAAGCGCGGCTCCATGCGGTAGCGCAGGTTGGCCAACAGCGTGGTGATGTCGCCGGGCTCCAGGTGCATGGCGTCTATGGAAAGCTTGAGTTGGTCCAGCGAGTCGCGCAGCGTGGCCAGCACTTCGGCGGTGTGGAACGCGGGAGATTGCAACTGCCGGATGGCCGAGCTGATGTGTGCACCCACGCCATCATGCATGTCGCGCAAGATGCGGGTGCGCTCCAACACCCGTGCCCGCTCTGCCTCGCCTTCGCGCAGACGCAGCTCAGCGCGGGCAAGCTCTTCCCTCTGTAAAAAGAGCAGGCGCTTTTGTCGTTCGGCAAGATACCCCGCGGTGCCCCCAATCAGGTTGGCAGAGAAAAGGAAAAAGTCGTGCCCGACGAGCTCTGTAACCGGATACGGGTGCCATATGCCAAAGACCACGTTGTACAAAACCAGCAAACTCAGGTCCACCCCGAGTGCGTAGACAAAGCGCACGCCAACAAAGTTGTAGGTGTAAAACGCGACTTCAACAATCAGCGGGTAAAACGCCGACGCGTAGTCATCGTGCACCATGGTCTGCATGGCAATAAGCCCCCAGCCTGCTGCAAACCCCACCATGGAAAGACCCATGTGACAGTGTTTTGCAAACCATTGCGTGGGATGCAGCAGCAGCATCAGAACAGGAACCAGCATTGCAGTCAGTCGCATGGACCAAAGCCCTGTCACCTGCGGTGCGGGCAACACCAGATCCAGCACAAACCCGTGCACCAGATAGACCAGGATTCCCATCCAGACGGCAATCTTCCCCTGACGGGCAACGCGTGCCAGAGAGGCTTCTGCAAAAGCGCGCTCCAGCGTCTGGTCCGAAAAGCGCAGCGTCAGCCAGTGCATAAGCGCGCTCAGCGTTCCGCGGAATTCAGCAGACCAAGGCGCCCGGCCTCGAATACGGCTTCATTTTTGGAATGCACCGAGAGCTTGGCGTACAAGTTCTTGATGTGGGTTTGCACGGTATGCACGCTCACCCCTTGCAGGCGGGCGATCTCCGCATAGGAAAAGCCGCGCGCAACCAGGTCCAGCACACCCTGCTCACGCGGTGACAGCGACGGCGTGTTGTCATCGGCGGGCTTTTGCGCATCCGGCGTGCATTTTCTGGTTGCTTCGGCAACTGGCGGTTGGACGGCATGCAGGTACCTGCGCAGGACCTTGCGTGCAATCATGGGCGAGATGGGAGAAGCGCCAAGTTTCATCTCGGTGATGGTGTGCGCAATGTCGTCCGGCGTGGCATCTTTGTGGATGTAGCCCAGGGCACCCGCCTCAATGCTTGCCAGCACGTTGTCATCGTCACCGAACATTGAAATCACCAGCGCCTCGCATTCGGGATGCTGCTGCCTGGCAAAACGGATCACATCCAGCCCGCTGCCATCCGGCAGGCCCAGGTCGGTGAGAAGCACGTCAACTCTGTTGCTGGGGTCCGAGAGAAACGCCTTGGCTTGCGCCACATTGTTCGCGCATCCGGCCAGCGCCAGCTGACTGCTTTTACCCACGCTTAACGCAAAAAAATCCACGGTTTCCGGATCGTCTTCAACGATAAGCACATGCCACATGGTGTGGGAGTCCTACATAAATTGACAAGACCGGAGCATATCGCCTTGGTGGACTCCAGTCGCTGTTGTTCCATCCCCCTTTTATGGGATGCCGTAATACGGCACGCAACAGTAACCTGTGCCGTCTCTTACCCATACCGACAAAGGAAATGCACATATGAAGACGATTCAAGCCAGGGCTGGTCTACTTGCGGTGGCAGCGGCCATATTGGTGGCGTGCGGTGGTGGGGGCGGAAGTTCTCCCCCGGCGACGGGCACCACGGCTACCACCACCTCCTTGTCCGGCGTTCTCACGGATGGACCTGTCAAAGGGGTTTGTTATCTGGCATCGCCCTCAGGACTCAATGGCACCACCAGTGCAACTGGGGCCTACAGCTTCAGTGCGGGCGATTCGGTGGCTTTCTGGATTGATACCAGCGGAACCGGATGCGGCACCACCGCGGCGAACAACTCCAGTACCACCGGCATTTCACTTGGCACAGTGTCACCCGGCACGACGGCCACCGGGACCACGGAGCAAACATTCATCCTGAGCCTGTCGACCGGTTCACAGGCGGCAGAAACGTTGCAGGCGCTGAACCACGGGACAACCAGCAATATGGACGTCAGCGGTATCACCCTGCCAGCGGCGAACGTGCGGGACATCAATACCTACATTGCCAGCTCCGGGGACAACACAGGAACGTCGAGCAATGTTGTCAACCTGTTCACTGCCGCCCAGGGGGCTGCGAAAGTTGCGAGCGTCACTTTGGTGCCCAATTTGCCGGTGACCAATACGTTTCAGTTGACGGTGGTGAACAACCTGTCGACAACCATCAGCAGCGGACTGGGAACTGCACCAACCAATTTCAGCATTCCCGAAGGAACGCTGGTGTTTGCAATCAACAGTGGCAACGTCACCGCAACCACCTACCCTGCAAACTCCGTAGGACCCTATTCCAAGGCCAGAATTTTGTATTACGGAGCCAATGGCGCGGGCCGACGCATTGTGTCCGGCACCATGTCCACCGCCAGCACGTTCTCACTGACGGGAACGACCGGCGACAACCTGCTGGTGGTGGATCAGCCCCTGACCTACTCGGTGTCGGGCAACACCGTGTCCATTGCGGTTCAGAAGAGCAACAAGAATGGCGTTCGTACCAACAATGTGGCCTCTTCCAAGACCATGACCTACTTCGATGGCAAAGCCGGCTTCTATACCGGGCAGGCCACCACAACGAATATTGCCAATGGCTACACGGAAAGCGAAACGTTCACCGGTGCAGATGTGCGGCTTACACCGCTGACCAATGCCATGCTGGCGGGCAAAGTCGTCAAGATAGTTGCGCCGAATTGCACAAACGGAGTGGCCTCCATGACCTTCTCGGCCGATGGCACAACAGCCGCATCGGATTGTGGCGGCACTTCTACCTTTACACCCATGTCGGATATCCCCGGCGTGATGGTGGTGACCAGCCCGGTCGGCGCCCAAGCCGGCAACGATGGATCCATTCTGTTTGCGGGCCTGGATGGCTCCAGCGTGAGTGCAGGATCTGCCCTGGTCTTTGTAACGGGCAATCCCGGAGTGACTTCCACCGACTATCCGGCCTGGGGCCGTCTGTCCATCATCTCGGTCAAATAGCCCTGCCTGGATGCGCTGGAGTGGTGGGCGCGATTTCGGGGTTGCCGAGATCAGTCCACCTGCTTGAGCTCGACGCTCCCCTGAACACTCAGGCGTAGCCGTCCGCGTCCGCATTTTTCGATCGCAATGCCCATGGCCTGGTCTGCCAGGCGCCGCCGCAGCAGGACCAGGCGCGCCTCCAAGTTGTCCACCACGTCTGGCAGGCCCAGGTCCGGATTGAGACGGATCTCGCGGTTGCTGAACTCGGTGCGTCCGTCACGCACATACTCCTGTAGCAAGTGCCACAGAATGGCACCGGCCACGCCCTTGATGATGTAGGTATCGTCGAAGAAGATGCTGCGGGACTCGCGGAAGCAGCGCACCCGCAGGCTTTGTGCAGGCGGTGGCGCGGCCACCACGGAGTCTTGCGGGGCGGGCGTCTCGGCATCGATGGAGCCGTCGCCGCCTTCCTGCAGCGCACGCATGCTTGCGGCGACCTGTGCAGCCAAAGCAGCCAGCGTGTCCTCGTCGTCGTAGCTGAATCGCAAGTCCACGTTGCTCTCCACAAACAGCACACCGCACACCTTGCCGGCCTGCATCAAAGGCAGGCCCAGCTGGCTGTGCGGATCTGCTAGGCCCGGGTAGGGGATCTCGGTGGAAAGCGTGCGCCCTATGCCGTCCTGCAGCACCACATCACGTATGGCCTTGCTGTAGCGGTAGGCTTGCGTTACCCAACTTACACGGATAGCTGACTTTGCTTCTGCGCAGACACCGATGACGCCATCGCCCAGCGCCACTTCCGAGCCCACGCCCGAAGTGGAATAGCCCCGGCTGCCGACGGTGTAGAGGCGTGTACCGCTTTCATCGAGCATGAGGAAGATGGCATGTTCTATGCCCATCTCCTGTTCCAGCACATCCAGTGTGGTATCCACCAGGGCGCTCAGGGAGGCGCATTCCGCGATGCGCTCACTGCACCGGCGCAGTGCCGACAGGTGGTTGCGATCGGGCACTGGAGCGGGCAGGGTATTGCCCGGCAACGCCTCGACGTTCAACACCTCGTAGATGTCGGAGCCCAGCAAACGAAAGACACCACTCATGCCCGTGTGCGAGGCAATGCCTTCCAGATGCGCTTTCATGCGCTCGAACAGGGGGCCGCTGCTTTCGGTGCGCAGATAGTGCAAGCGTAGACGGTATATCTGAGCTGTGCGCGGATGGACGATGGTCAGCTGGCCATAGGGGTTGGCCAGGATGTTGCGTCGCGTCTTGTTGAAGAACTGGTACGACAGTGCAATGTGCGATCGGTCTACATACTGCACCTGCGACAGAAAGGCCACATTGGGCTCCCCCTCTGCTGAGCAGGTGGCCATGACGCCAGGTATGACGCCTTCCATGGCCTCGCGGATGTGGTCTATGCGCACGTTCATGGCGAGGGCTCGACTGTGCGCCCTGCACGAGGTCCGGGTGTTTGCTCAAACACGCTGTGGATGGTGAAGTCGATTGCCACCAGGTCGTCGGGACACTGGTCAAAGGCCGCACGCGCAAACGCCTCCCTGACATTCACCAGCCGCAACTCCCTGACCATATTCGACACGTGGCGCTCGAGCAGCGCAGCATCCGTTGCATCGACGGCGCGCACGCGGGCATCCTGTCCCTTGAGTTGCAAGCTGAAGTTGGTGAAGGGCACGGTGAACACGGCAGCGATCCAGCCGTTCGATGCAATATCGGCCGTGGCCTGGGACGCATGGTCCCTGCGTGTCCACACCGTTGCGGACTTGCGGTCTTCTGCCACGTGGCCACCCATACTCCAACACACACTGGGCGCCATCGTTGCACTGCGCGTGGCAATGACCACATCGCTGCGCGTATTCAATAGCTCCAGTTGCTGAATGCTGATCATGGGGTGGCGAATGTATTTAGCAAAATTTTAAGCTTCCTTTATCAAATAGTTAGCCGCAAGAAGACGGTGAAATTTCTACAGTCATGCCGTGGATGGATAGCCACATGTGAATTGAACCAACCAAGGGAAAACTATGAAATTTGATAATGCTGAATCTGCCGCAGTGGCCCATGCCAACAGCCACGTACGCCTGGACATCTACCGTGACATACACAAGGCACTGCGCATGTGCATGGGTCACACGCTGCAACGGGTCGGCAGTGCGGACTGGCAGGACGCGGCCTGCGTAGCCAAGGCATGCGAACAGGTGCAAGGCCTGGCCGATTTCTGCGAAGGCCACCTCGCGCATGAAAACGCCCACGTTCACGCGGCCATGGAAGCCCGTGCGCCGGGCTCCAGTGGCAAGATCGCTGCGGAACACATCGAGCACGAACTCGAAATTGCGGCATTGCGCAATCTGGCCAACCAACTGGCGGCGGCACAACCGGCACAGCGCGAATCGGCAGCACGCGCGCTCTACCAGACGCTGGCGTTGTTCATTGCGCACAACATGGTGCACATGCACGTAGAGGAGACGCGGAACAACGCGGTGTTGTGGAACAGCTATACCGACGCAGAAATCCTCGGCATCGAGCAGCGTCTGGTGGCCGATATCGCGCCGCCCATGATGATGCAGTCCATGCGTTGGATGATCCCTGGCATGTCCCACCCCGAGCGCGTGGCCAAGTTCACCGGCATCAAAGCCGGTGCTCCCAAGCCCGTGTTCGAAGCCCTGATGAATGTGGCCCGTGAGACGCTCAACGACACGGAATGGGCCAAGCTGGCACGTGCCCTGCAACTGCCGGTTACCCCCGGCCTGGTCGCCGGCTGAGTGGCAAAGGGCGCGGCGATGGGGACGTCAGTCCCGCATCAACGTGCTCTTTCCGAACAGCGACTCGATCAGGTCCACCGCCACTTCTGCCGTGCGGTTGCGCTCGTCCAGCGCGGGGTTGAGCTCCATCACATCCATGGAGGCCAGCAACCCGGTGTCGGCAATCATCTCCATGCACAGCTGGGCTTCCCGGTAGGTGGGGCCGCCGCGCACGGTGGTGCCCACGCCGGGGGCGATGTCGGGATCCAGAAAGTCCACATCAAAGCTCACATGCAGATGGGTGTTGTCGTCCAGCTCCATCAAGGCCTGCTCCATGGTGGAGCGTATGCCCATTTCGTCGATGAAGCGCATGTCGAACACCTCCAGCCCCTGCGCGTGCACAAAGCGTTTTTCGCCCTGGTCCACGCTGCGGATACCGATCTGGCGCACCCACTGCGCCTGGATAGCGGGCACTTGGCCACCGATTTCGATCAACTCCTGCGGGCCGTGGCCACACAGGCAGGCCACCGGCATGCCGTGGATGTTGCCGCTGGGCGTGAGCGCGCTGGTGTTGAAGTCGGCATGGGCGTCCAGCCACAGCACGCGCAACTTCTTGCCGACATCGCGGCAGTGGCGTGCCACGGCGCTGATGCTGCCAATGCCCAGACAATGGTCGCCGCCCAGCACGATGGGCAGGCGGCCCAGTTGCAGTTCGGCGTAGACCGCCGCATGCAGCGTCTGGTTCCAGGCGGTCACTTCGGCCAGGTGCCGGTAGCCATTGACCGGCGGTAGCCAGGGGTTGCGCGGGCCGCTCAGGTTGCCGCGATCCAGCACTTCCAGGCCGTGGCTCTCCAGCGTGCTGGCGATGTGGGCCACGCGCAGGGCTTCTGGCCCCATGCTGGCGCCGCGGCTGCCAGCGCCCACATCGGTGGGTGCACCTATCAGACTGATCTGTGTGTTCATGGTGTGTGCAGTGTGAAGATGGGAGAGCGGCTGCCCACATGCAGGCCGCGTGCATTGCGCAGGGTGCTGGCACGCCAGGGTTCCAGTTGGGTGCGTTGTGCATCGTCGAGCCAGCCCAGCTGGTCCAGCACGGCCACGGTGGTGGCAAACAGGGCCGGCTTGTTGCCGTCGATGATCTTGATGGCCAGCGCCTCGCCCCGGCTCTTGCTGCCAATCACCTGCACACCGTCGGCGCCCACCTTGCTGACCCAGTCGCCGCGCCCGGCCTGCATGAAGGCCAGATCGTTGCGCGCCGTGCCGCTCACCATCCAGGGCTCTGCGGTCATGGCGCTGGAGAGCGTGGCAAAGCTCTCGCCGAACTCCGCGTCGGCTGCGCCACTGGCCAGCCGCGCATAGCCATAGGCCAGGCGCGACAGCGGCATGGCGTAGTTGGGCGCCGAGCAGCCGTCTATGCCCATTCCCATATCTTCTGCGTCCATGCCCACTGCACGGGCCACGTCACGGCGGATGGCTTGCTGCAGGGGGTGCTCCGGGGCTATGTAGTCCTGCACCGGCCAGCCGCTTTGCACGCAATGCGCCAGAAAGCCCGCATGCTTGCCGCTGCAGTTGTTGTGGCGCTCGTCAAACTGCAGGCCTTCGGGCGGTGCCTGCTCCAGCTGGGTGAAGATGCCCGGCACATGGCAGCCGCAGCGCAGCGTTTTGTAATGCAGGCCGGCCTTGCCCAGCATGGAGTCGGTCGCCGCCACGTGGGCGTCTTCGCCGTTGTGGCTGGCACACAGCATCGCCACTTCGGCTTGCGTGAAGCCCAGTTGGGTGTGGCCGCCGGCCTCTATGAACGGCAATGCCTGCAGCGCCTTGAGGGTGGAGCGGGTGAAGGTGCGCAGGTGGGCGTCGCCCGCATGGGCGACCAGCTCGCCGCGTGTGTTGACCACCGCAATGGCGCCGAAGTGCAGGCATTCGCTTAAAGACCCGCGGGTGAGTTCGATCAGGGGTTCGAGTTGCATGGCCGCAAGCATAGTGCGTATGGAGCGAAAGCGGATGCCTTGCCTATACTGCCGACATCAACAAGGGTTTTTCAGCATGCTTTCACAAGAGCAGATGGCGCGCTACCAGCGCGAGGGTTTCCTGGTGTTGCCGGGCTTCAAGCGCGCGGACGAAATTGCCGCGTTGCGCGCACGCGCTATGCAGATGGTGCACGACTTCGACCCGCAGACCAGCAAGACCATCTTCACCACCAACGACCAGGTCCGCACCATAGACCGCTACTTCCTGGACTCCGCAACGAAGAGCAGTTGCTTCTTTGAAGAAGAGGCGTTTGATGCGGACGGCAACCTGCGCCAGGCCAAGGAGTTGTCCATCAACAAGATCGGCCACGCCATGCACGATCTGGACCCGGTGTTCAGCGCGTTTTCGCGCGGCGCGGCACTGGATGCCGTGGCCAAGGGCGTGGGCTTGGAGCAGCCACAGATCTGGCAGTCCATGTACATCTTCAAGCAGCCCGGCATTGGCGGCGAAGTGGGCTGGCACCAGGACGCCACCTTCTTCGACAGTACCCCCATCAGCGTGACCACCTTCTGGTTTGCATTGGAAGACGCCACGCTGCAGAACGGCTGCCTCTGGACCCAGGTGGGCGGCCACCACGGCCCCTTGCGTGAACGCTTTGTGCGCCACGGTGACGTTGTGCGCAAGGAGCCCCTGGACGCCACGGCCTGGCCCGATAGCAGTACGGCGGTTCCGCTGGAAGTGCAGGCCGGCACGCTGGTGGTGTTCCACGGCCTGCTGCCGCACTACAGTGCGCCCAACCGTTCCCCCATCTCGCGCCATGCCTACACCCTGCATGTGACCGACGC
The DNA here is from genome assembly GCF_038784515.1 of Rhodoferax sp. GW822-FHT02A01. Classification (NCBI taxonomy): domain Bacteria; kingdom Pseudomonadati; phylum Pseudomonadota; class Betaproteobacteria; order Burkholderiales; family Comamonadaceae; genus Rhodoferax; species Rhodoferax sp. GW822-FHT02A01. The sequence goes on along the minus strand of NZ_CP152376.1, from coordinate 614,553 downwards.
CCGTACGGCCTATGCGCCCACCAACTGGATACAGCGCGGAGCAGACTTTCCGGTGCGCGGGTTTGTCTAGCTGCGCTAAACAGCCCCGCGTGCTAAGCTGACTGCCCGACTTTGCTGACATAACAATTTGACGGAGACCCTCACCATGCCAGGACTCGTACCCCATATTGATCCGGACGGATTGCTCGAATTTTCCGTGGTCTATACCGACCGCGCACTCAACCACATGTCGCAGCGTTTCCAGGGCGTGATGCGTGACATTTCCGCGATGCTCAAGGAGGTGTACCACGCGCCTTCCGTGGCGCTGGTTCCCGGCAGCGGCACCTTCGGCATGGAAGCCGTGGCACGCCAGTTCGCCACTGGCAAGAAGGCCATGGTCATCCGCAACGGCTGGTTCAGCTACCGCTGGACCCAGATCTTCGAGATGGGCAGCATCCCCGCACAGTCCACCGTGCTCAAAGCACGCCGCACCAGCGATGCCAAGCAGGCGCCCTGGGTGCCGTGCCCCATTGCCGAAGTGGTGGCCACCATCCGCGACGAAAAACCCGATGTGGTGTTTGCGCCCCATGTGGAAACCTCGGCCGGCATGATCCTGCCCGACGACTACCTGCGTGCTGTGGCAGACGCCGTGCATGAAGTGGGTGGCCTCTTCGTGCTGGACTGCATTGCCTCCGGCGCACTGTGGGTCGATATGGAAGCCATTGGCGTGGACGTGCTGGTGACCGCACCGCAAAAGGGCTGGAGCGGCTCGCCCTGCTGCGCCATGGTGATGCTCAGCGCCCGTGCGCGCGCCGCCATCGACGGCACCACCAGCACCAGCTTTGCCTGCGATTTGAAGAAGTGGCTGCAGATCATGGAAGCCTACGAAAAGGGCGGCCATGCCTACCACGCCACCATGCCCACCGACGCCCTGGTGCGTCTGCACGAAGTCATGCGTGAAACCCGCGCCTACGGTTTCGAGAAGGTACGCCAGGAGCAGATCGCTCTGGGCACCCAAGTGCGTGCGCTGTTCGAGAGCCGCGGCATTGTCAGTGTGGCAGCCGAGGGCTTCAAGGCGCCGGGTGTGGTGGTGAGCTACACGAGCGACGCCGATATCCAGAACAGCAAGAAGTTCCTGGCGCTGGGCCTGCAGACTGCTGCCGGTGTGCCGCTGCAATGCGACGAGCCGGCCGACTTCATGACCTTCCGCGTGGGCCTGTTCGGCCTGGAGAAGCTGCACAACGTGGACCGCAGTGTGGCGCATCTGGCCGCCGCGCTGGACGCCATGGGCATCAAGGCACCCGCAGAGGCTGTTGCCGCCTGAGAGGTTCGTTGCCTGCGGCGCAGTGCGCCTTGCGGGCTTTAGCGCGCGTTGGCCTGCAGCCAGGCCTGCAGGCGCGCAACACCCTGGTGCAGACGCGCAATGTCCTTGGACGCAAAGCACCAGCGCAGCCAGCCATTGGCCTCCGGGGCAAACGCATTGCCCGGTGCCAGGCCCAGCCCCGCTTCCTGCACCAGCCGCTTGGCAATGGTGAGTGAGTCACCCGCCACCGGCACCTTGAAAAACGCATACATCCCGCCCTTGGGGCTGGCCACTTCCACACCCGCCAGCGCCTGCAATGCGGGTATTAGCGCATCGCGGCAGGCCTTGAGGTGCTGCACCACGCGCGGCGTGACTTCATCGGCACGATCCAGCGCCGCGATGCCGGCACGCTGCACAAAGGTGCTGGCACAGGAGGTGTTGAACTCGATCAGCTTGCCCATGGCCTGCGTCAGCGTGGGCGGCAGTACCAGCCAGCCTAAGCGCCAACCGGTCATGAGGTAACTCTTGGAAAAGCTGTGTACCACCAGCAGCCGGTCTTCTGGCACGGAATGGTCCAGAAAGCTGGGCGCGCAGGCCTGCGCTGTGGGCTCGTAATACAGGTTTTCGTAGACCTCGTCGGCCAGTATCCAGGTGCCTGTCTTGCGGCAATGCGCCAGGATGGCACGCTGCTCCTCGGGCGTGAGCGTCCAGCCCGTGGGGTTGTTGGGCGCGTTGACGATCAGCAGCTTGGTGGCTGGCGTGATGGCCGCCAGCAGCGCGTCCAGGTCCAGCGTCCAGGCGCCCGCCTTGGGTTGCAGGCTGACCGTGCGCAACTTGCCGCCCATGATCAGCGCCTGCGCCGTCAGGTTGGGCCACACTGGGGTAACCGCCACCACTTCATCACCCGGGTCCACAATCGCCTGCACCGCCAGCATCAGCGCACTCACGCCGCCACTGGTCACCGCAATGCGGTCCGCCGTAATGCCCGCGCCCGCATTGTGCTGCGGGTGCTTGGCCGTCATGGCGCGGGCAAGGCCTTCGCGCAGCGGCGGCAGGCCCAGGTTGTGGGCGTAAAAGGTCTCGCCCTGGCGCAATGAATCGATGGCCGCTTCACGGATGAAGTCAGGTGTGACTTCATCGCTCTCGCCAAACCAGAAAGCCAGCACATCGGTGCGCCCTATGCCGGCGTTGGCTACTTCACGGATCTTGGATTCTTCGAGGTTCTGTATGGTGCTGCGCATGGTAGTGGGGCGTGTGGAAACAGCCTCACAGCATACGCGCTACCAGCGGGATCAGGACCGATGCAAACACGACTTGCAACCCCAGCGCCAGCGCCGCCCAGGCGCCGGCATCGGCGTTGACCTGCATGGCGCGGGCCGCGCCTATGCCGTGCGCCGCAGTGCCCAGCGCAAAGCCGCGCGCCATCCAACCGGTGGCGTCCCTGCCAATGCGCAACACATCAAACAGGTACTTGCCCGACAGCGCGCCCACCATGCCAGTCACCACCGCAAAGACTGCAGCCAGCGCCGGAATGCCGCCTAGTTTTTCCGCCACACCCATGGCCACCGGCGCGGTCACCGACTTGGGCGCCAGAGACAGCAGCACATCGTGCGGCAGGCCCAGTGCCCAGGCCAGGCCGGTGGCGCTGACGGCAGCTGCCGCACCGCCGGCCAATGCCGCGATGGCAAAGCGGCTCCAGCGCGAGCGCAGCACGGCTCGGCGCTCCCACAGCGGCCAGGCCAGCGCCACCACGGCGGGCCCCAGCAGAAAGTGGATGAACTGCGCACCCGAAAAATACGTGGGGTAGGCAGTGCCGGTGAGCGTCAGTCCCACGGCCAGCGTCAGTACCGACCACAGTACCGGGTTGGCCCAGGCAGCCTGCCCCATGCGGCCATAGAAGGCCTGCGCCAGCACATACACCACCAGCGTGGCGGTCAGCCCGAACAGGGGTGTGGAAGACAGGTACACCCAGAGCTGCACGAACTCAGCCATGGCCCTCCTCCGTAGCATCGTCTTTGAGCAGGGCGCGCAGCACCAGTGCAGTGACGGCCAAGCTGGCCCAGGTGGACAGCACGATCACCACTGCGATACGCACGCCGTAAGTGCCCAGCACATCCAGGTGCGTCATCACGCCCACACCCACCGGCACAAACAGCAGCGAGAGGTGCTGCAGTAAAAAAGCCGCCACCGCACCCACGCTTTCCTGCACCAACGGCCAACGCAGCGCCACCAGCAACAGCAGCATGCCCACCACCGGTCCGGGCAGCGGCAGGTGCAGCCCGCGTGAAATCACCTCGCCGATGGATTGCAGCAGCAAAAGCCAGGTGATGCCGCGCAGCGCCTGCATCGCAGCCTAGAAACGTTCGAGTTCGGGGTGCTTGATCTGCCCGCCGAGCACCAGCATCTTGCCGTACTCGGCACAGCGGTGCAGCGTGGGAATCACCTTGCCCGGGTTGAGCAGGCCCTTGGTATCAAAGGCGGCCTTGAGCGCAAACATCTGGGCGTTTTCTTCGGCCGAGAACTGCACGCACATGCTGTTGAGTTTTTCCACGCCCACACCGTGCTCGCCGGTCACCGTGCCGCCCATGGCCACACTGGTTTCCAGGATGTCGGCGCCAAACAGTTCGCAGCGGTGCAACTGGTCGGGGTCGTTGGCATCGAACAGGATCAGCGGATGCAGGTTGCCGTCGCCAGCGTGGAACACATTGCAGCAGCGCAGCTGGTATTTCTTTTCCATCTCCTGGATGGCCAGCAGGATGTCGGCCAGGCGCTTGCGTGGAATGGTGCTGTCCATGCACATGTAGTCCGGGCTGATGCGGCCCGATGCGGGGAATGCATTCTTGCGTCCGCTCCAGAAGCGCATGCGCTCGGCCTCGCTCTGGCTTACCGCAATGCGGGTGGCGCCAGCGGCGGTGAGCACTGCGCTCATGCGGCCGATTTCCTCTTCCACCTCTTCGGGCGTGCCGTCGCTCTCGCACAGCAGGATGGCGGCGGCGTCCAGGTCGTAGCCGGCGTGCACGTAGTCTTCCACGGCGGCGGTCATGGGCTTGTCCATCATCTCCAGCCCGGCCGGGATGATGCCCTCGGCAATCACGGAGGCTACCGCTTCCCCGGCTTTGCGCACGTCGTCGAAGCTCGCCATGATGCAACGCGCCAGAAGGGGCTTGGGCACCAGCTTGACGGTGACCTCGGTGGTCACGGCCAGCATGCCTTCGCTGCCCACCAGCACGCTCATCAGGTCGTAGCCGGGCTCGTCCAGCGCGTCGCTGCCAAATGTGACGGGTTCGCCTTCGGCAGTGAAGCCGCGCACCTTCTGGATGTTGTGCAGCGTCAGGCCGTATTTCAGGCAGTGCACGCCGCCGGAGTTTTCCGCTACGTTGCCACCAATGGTGCAGGCGATCTGGCTGCTGGGGTCGGGCGCGTAGTACATGCCATAGGGTGAGGCTGCCTCGCTAATAGCCAGGTTGCGCACGCCGCACTGCACGACTGCTGTGCGGCTGCGCTTGTCGATCTTTACGATCTTGTTGAACTTGGCCAGCGACAGGGTCACGCCCAACGGGTTGGGCATGGCGCCGCCCGACAGGCCGGTGCCGGCGCCGCGTGCCACCACGGGCACTTCCAGCGCGTGGCAGGCCTTGAGCACGGCGGCCACCTGGACCTCGGTTTCCGGCAATGCCACCAGCAAGGGGCGGGCGCGGTAGGCGGTGAGGCCGTCGCATTCGTAGGGCGTGGTGTCTTCTGTCTGGTAGAGCAGGGCGTGGGGTGGCAGCAGGGGTTTGAGGGCCTGCAACACGCGGGCCTGCAGTTCGGCGCGTTGCATCAATTCGTTGGCAGCAGATGGGGTCGGGGCGTTCATGAAGAGCGTGTTTTGGGGTGTCTGTCCACTGTAGGGCAAGCGCCGCAGGTGTGGCGTGAATTAACTTGCACGGGCTGTTGAATTGCCGCCACGTTGCGTGGTCAGGCCATGGCTTTCTTGAGCCACTCGGTGAAAGCGGCCACTTCCCAGCGGTCCATGGCACCGGTGCGCCAGCACAGGTAGTGGGCGTGGGGGCTGGGCACATTGCGCATGAACGCATCGGCGGTGCCCAGGCGCACCAGGGAGCCTTGCTCCAGCCAGGGCGCACCCAGTTTCAGCCGCACCAGTGCGATGCCCATGCCGGCAGCGGCGCAGTCGCACATTAGGCCGATGTCGTTGAACTGCGAGCCTTCCGTGGGTTCGGGCCAGTCCAGCCCATTGGCGGCAAACCAGGTGCGCCAGGGTTCCAGAGGACTGCGCAGCAAGGGCATGTTGTCAAGATCCTGCGCCGACTCGAATGGCCCGTGCTCACGCACATAGGTGGGTGAGGCCAGGGGCGTCACCTCGTCCTTGGTCAGGCACAGGTATTCCAGGTCGGAGTAACGCCCGGCGCCAAAGCGCACCGTCAGGTCGGCGTCTTCGGCCACCACGTCCAGCAGCGGGATGGATACCTGCAGCGTCAGGTCGATTTCCGGGTAGGCGTCGGTGAACTGGCGCAGCCGGGGGATGAGGATGCTGCGCGCAAAGGTGGGCGTGACGGCCAGCCGCAGCTTGCGTTTTCCCGGAACCGAGGTGGAGCTGGGGAACTTTTGCAGGATGGCCAGCCCTTCACGCACATGGGCCAGGTATTCACTACCCTCGGTGGTGAGCGAGAAGTCGGCCCGTCCGAACAGCTTGGTGCCTATGATCTCCTCCAACTGACGCACCCGGTGGCTGATGGCGCTGGGCGTGACGTGCAGTTCTTCGGAGGCCTGGGTCACACTGCGCAGGCGCGCCAGTGCTTCAAAGGTCAACAGACACTGAATTGGAGGAATGCGGGCGGTGCTCATGCCCTCACTATAATTCGCGGCCCTCCCCCCGCATACCCAAACACCCGAGAAACTGCCATGTCCGACTCCCTAGCGGTGCTGCCGCAGTACCTCCTGCCCAAGAAGGCGCTTACCGTCTTCGCCGGCTGGGTAGCCGGTGCCAAGGGTGGCGCCATCACCACAGCGCTAATCCGCTGGTTCGTCAAGCGCTACCAGGTGAACATGGGCGAGGCGGCCCAGCCAGACGTTTCCGCGTATGCCAGTTTCAACGACTTTTTCACCCGCGCGCTCAAGGCCGGTGCGCGCCCTCTGGCCGCAGCCGATTACCTGTGCCCGGTGGACGGCGCCATCAGCCAGTTCGGCCCCATAGCCGGCGACCAGATCTTCCAGGCCAAGGGCCACAGCTACAGCAGCACCGCGCTGGTGGGTGGCGACGCGGCGCTGGCGGCGCAGTTCCAGGATGGCGCCTTTGCCACCCTGTATCTGAGCCCGCGCGACTACCACCGCATTCACATGCCCTGTGACGGCACCTTGCGCCGCATGATCTACGTGCCGGGCGATCTGTTCTCAGTCAACCCGACCACGGCGCGGGGCGTGCCGGGGCTGTTCGCCCGCAATGAACGGGTGGTGTGTGTGTTTGACGGTGCAGACGGTCCTTTCGTGCTGACCCTGGTGGGCGCCACCATTGTGGGCAGCATGGCCACGGTCTGGCATGGTCAGGTGAACCCGCCGCGCAGCCCGCAGGTGTGCGAGTGGCATTACGACGCCGGTGCCGTGCAATTGAAGAAGGGTGAGGAGATGGGCCGCTTCCTGCTGGGCTCCACCGTGGTGATGCTGTTTGGCAAGGGCACACTCGCGTTCAACCCGCAGTGGGCGCCCGCTGGCGCCATCCGCATGGGCGAAGCCATGGCCTCCAAGCCCTGAAAGGGCGACTTCCCCGCGCGCTGCGCGGGGAGGTTTTAGTGCACCAGTACCGGGTTTTGCGCCAGTTCGGCGTAGCGCTCCAGCGTGTCTTCCACCTCTTCCTGGGTCGGGGTGTTCACCTGCCATGCAACGATGTGCTGCTGGAAGAGTTCGGCCCAGGAGCCGTCCAGATAGACCTCTTTGCCGGATCGTTTGTCCACGATTTCAAAGCCGTGGCGCAGCAGCATGGGCAGTACCTGTGCACCGTGTTCTGTCTTGCTGGCGCCGGAGGGGTGTTGCACCTCCGACTCCAGGTTGGCCAGCATGTGGGTGACCGAGTAGGTTTCAGAATCGTAGAGTGTGTGCATGTCGTAGCGGGTTCCTATGTTGCTTTGCAATTGGGAGCGGGCTGTCGCAATTCAAGATTAACAGGAAAACTCGGCTTCCAAGGCCTTCAGTCCGGTTTTTGTGACTTTCGCCACAAAAGGTCTGCAAATGCGCCGCTGGCCTCGGTAATGCGGATGCGCACCGGCAGGTAATGCATGTCCGGCGCCAGCCAGACCTCGATGCGCTGGTCGAACTCCACTGTGGGCTCCTTGACAAAGCGCACCACCATCAGCGTGCCGCCCGGCAGTTCCATGGATTCCGGCGTGCCAGCCTTGAAGTCCCACAGTTCCGCCCGGTGTGCATCGGCTGCCTGGAAGCTGATGACCGAACCCGCCGGGTAGCGCGCAGGCTCGCCCGCCACCATGGCACTGAGTTGCAGCATCGCGCTGAGCTTGTCCTGTGCACCTGCCTGCAGCGGCACGTCCGGGTTGTTGGCACTGAAGGAGATGATGCCCTTGTCGCGCTGGAAATGGGTGGCCTGCTCGGCGCCGCGCGGCTTGTCGCCAAAGCGCGTGGGTTGCAGGCCGCTGTCAGTCAGCTCGCCCTTGCTGGTCCAGGTGCGCAGCCGAAAGCCGAAAGCCGAGAGCTCCAGCTTGGCGGTGTACTGCAGCGTATCGGGTTGCCATAGCAGCTCGCCGGACGCGGCGTACTTGATGTACCCCTTTTCCTCGCCCTTGCCGTCATACAGCAGCCGCACCGGCTCGGAATAGGACACCTTCTGGGCGCGCCGGACTTCGGCGCCCGCAGCGGCGGCGGTGGAAGCGACTAGCGGCGAGGGCGTCACGCTGGCACTGGCAGGTGGCTCGGGTTTGGCTGCGGCAAGCACGGCCAGTGCACTGGCAGGCGGTTGCGGTGCTGTCGCTGCTACGGCTGGTGCGGCATCCACGGCGTCTGTAGGGCCGGGTGCGGCAACTGCGGGTGTGGGGTCGACTGTGGCCGCGGGCGCCGGTGGTTCCGGGGCGGGCGCTATCGGCTTAGGAGCCGCGTGGGGTGCGGGCCGGGGGGGGGCGTGTGGCGGAGTCGGACGAGCGACTGCCGGTGGCTCGTCGATGGTGCGGGTCTCGAAGTGCAGGTCTGGGGCACTGTCAGGGTTTCCCACGTGAAAGCCTATGCCGCTGGGCAGGCCACCTAGCAGCAGCACATGGGCCAGTGCAACGGCGGCGGTCAGGATCAAAAGCTTGCGCATGGAGTAGGGCGTGGTGGGCAGTGAGTTTAGGGCACAGCATAAATGCGGCGAAAATCCCCCCATGAAACTTGCAAGCTACAAAGACGGTTCCCGCGACGGCCAACTGGTCGTGGTCTCCCGGGACCTGAGCCAGGCCCATTACGCCACCCACATTGCCAACCGGCTGCAACAGGTGCTGGACGACTGGAATTACCTCTCGCCGCAGTTGCAGGATATTTTTGATGCACTGAACGCGGGCCGTGCGCGCCACGCCTTTCCTTTCGACCCGGCCCAATGCATGGCGCCGCTGCCACGTGCCTACCAGGTGGTGCAGGCAGATGCCTATCCCAGCCTGGCCGCATTGCTGAACAAATCCCGCGGTGTGGAAGAGTCCTCGCCCGTGCTGCAGATGGCGCAGGCCAGTGGCGACGCGCTGCTGGGGGCGCACGAGCCGCTGCGCTGTGCCACCGAGGCGTTTGGTGTGGATTTTGGTGCTGCCGTGGCAGTGATCACTGGGGACATACCGCAGGAATGCCCGGGTGACCGTGCTCTGGACGGTGTGCGCTTGCTGGCGCTGTGCAATCTGGTGACGTTGCGCAACCTGCTGCCTGCCGATGCAGCCGCCAGCGCTTCGGTGCAGAGCCAGTGCGCCACCGCTTTCAGCCCGGTGGCAGTGACGCCCGATGAACTGGGTGAAGCCTGGTCCAAAGGGCGGGTGAACCTCACACTGCAATGCAGCTGGAATGGCCGCAAGGTAGGCATGGGCGACGCGGGTGCAGGCATGGGCATGCATTTCGGTCAGCTGCTGGCGTATCTGGCCAAGACCCGCGCAGTGCGCGCAGGCAGCATAGTGGCCGCAGGCCCGGTCAGCAATGCGGGGACCGAGAAAAAGGGCCAGTGGAGCTGGCCAGCCGGCTACCACTGCATCGCCGAAAAACGCGCCATGGAAATCGTGCAGGACGGGCAGGCGGCGACAGAGTACCTGCGGTTTGGCGACACCGTGCGTATCGACATGAAGAACGCCGCCGGCCACAGCGTGTTCGGCGCGATCGAGCAGGAAGTGGTGGCGCTGCAGGACTGAGTCCGGCCAGGGCGCCGCGTTTGCGGCGCTCAGCCGTGCAGCTGCTGTGCGAAGGTCTTGATACCGCGCAGCATCATCTCGATGGCCACGGAAACCAGCACCAGGCCCATCAGCCGTTCCACCGCCACCACCAGGCGGGTGCCGATGATGCGCTGGATGCGCTCTGCCGAAACCAGCACCACGGCGCTCACCAGCATGGTGACGCACAGGGCACCTATCCACTCCATGCGCCGCTCCGGTTGCTGCGATACCAGCAGCAGCACGGTGGCCAGCGCGCTGGGGCCGGCCACGGCGGGCACCGCCAGCGGCACGATGAGTGGCTCTTCCATCTGTTCCGGGTCCATGCTTTCAGGCGGTGGGAACACCATGCGCAAGGCGATCAGGAACAGGATCACGCCGCCACCGATCTGCAGCGCCAGCTCGCTCAGGTTCATGACCTGCAGGAAGCGCTCGCCCACAAACATGAAGGTGAGCAGCAGCACAAAGGCGATCATGATTTCGCGCAGGATCACCCAGGGCCGGCGCTGCGGCGCGACATGCTTGAGCGCGTTGGCAAAGATGGGGATGTTGCCCACCGGGTCGGTAATCAGCACCAGCAGGATGGTGGCCGACAGAAAGGTGTAATTCATCATGCGGCGTACAGGGTGTCGAGCGAGGCAAACCCTTTGACCTCGATCGGGTTGCCAAACGGGTCCAGGAAGAACATGGTCCATTGCTCGCCGGGTTGACCGGCAAAGCGCAGTTGCGGCTCCAGCACAAAGGCGGTGCCGGCATCCTGCAGGCGCTGTGCCAGGGCCTGCCAGTCGGGCAGGGCCAGAACCAGTCCAAAGTGCGGCATGGGCACCAGGTGGTCACCCACATGGCCGGTGTTGGCCGTCTTGAAAGGTTCGCCCAGGTGCAGCGAGAGCTGGTGGCCGAAGAAATCAAAGTCCACCCAGGTGGCGGTGCTGCGCCCTTCGGCGCAGCCCAGCACGCCGCCGTAAAAGCGGCGCGCGGTATCCAGGTCGGTGACGTTGAAGGCGAAATGAAACAGGCTGCGCATGCCCGCAGGATAGCAGCCCGTGCAATGGCCAATATGGCGGCGTAAGGCCCGTCACGGCGCTGGGGGCGGTATGGAGGAAAATGGGGTGCTCCACCCCATGTCGCTCACCAACCCCGTTCATCGCCAGCGTTTTATTCTGGTCGCCTGCGTGCTGCTCTTGCATGCGCTGGCGCTATGGGCCTTGCAGACGGGCCTGCTGCAGCGTTTTGTCGAAGCTGATCGTGAAATCGTGGTGCCAGTGGAGGCCATTTCGGAGCAACCGATGCCCGCGCCCGTTGCACCTGTGAAACCAGCCCCTGCAAACAAGGAAGTGCCTGCTCCCAAACAGAATGCCGTCACAATACCGGCGCCTTTGCTACCCAACCCGGCACCGGTGGCCGTGCCTGCGCCGCAGGCGATTGCCGATGCCACGCCCACACCCAGTGCACCCGCGGGCGTTCAGGCTGGCCAGCCAGCATTGGCGGCGCCGGCACAGCCTTTGGCTGCACTGCCAGTTGCTGCGCCACCTGCCGCTCCCAAGATGGAGCTGCCCTCCAGTACCGCCGACTACCTGCACAACCCCAAACCAAAGTACCCCCGGCTTAGCCTGAGCCGCAACGAGCAGGGGAAGGTCATACTCAGCGTATTGGTGGGGCCGGACGGCAAGGTGCGTGAAGTAGTGGTGAAGTCGTCCAGTGGTTTTAATCTGCTGGACCGCGCGGCGCGCGAAGCAGTATTGGAATGGACGTTTGTCCCGGGCAAACGCAATGGCGCACCGGTGGAGATGTCGGTGGACGTGCCCATTCCCTTCCAGCTGACGGATTAGTTTTTGGAGAACAAGGCAATGAATCCCACTTTCGGGTTGGTCAATGTGTGGATGCAAGGCGACGCGGTCAGCCGCGTCGTGCTGCTGGTGCTGCTTGCGATGTCCCTGGCCTCGTGGCTGGTGATCGGTTTTCGTTTGCTGGACCTGCGGCGCCTCTCCCGTCAGGCGGCTGCCATCGAATCCTTTTGGCACGCCAAGGACTTTGCAGAAGGGATACGCGCGCTGGGGCCGGTAGACAGTCCGTTTGTGGCGCTGGCGCAGGAAGGTCAGAAGGCTGCAACCCATTTGACAGGGAAGGGCAGCGCGCAGGCCGAGTTGCACGAAGGCTTTGACTTCAGTGACTGGGTGACGCGCAGCCTGCGCAACAGCGTGGATGACAGCACCGCGCGCATGCAGTCCGGCCTGGCCATCCTGGCTTCGGCGGGTTCCACCGCACCCTTTGTCGGTTTGTTCGGCACGGTCTGGGGCATCTACCACGCGCTCATGTCCATCGGCATGGCGGGCCAGGCCACCATCGACAAGGTGGCAGGGCCCATTGGCGAAGCGCTGATCATGACCGCCCTGGGCCTGGCAGTGGCCATTCCGGCAGTGCTGGGGTACAACGCGCTGGTACGTGCCAACAAGGCCATCATTGCCAAGCTCAACCGCTTCGCCCATGACCTGCATGCCTACTTTGTGACCGGCGCGCGCGTGGGTTCAGGCAAGCACACCTAAGGAGCGCACATGGCCTTCGGAACCCAGGACGACACCGACGAAGTCATGAACGAGATCAATATGACGCCCCTGGTGGACGTCATGCTGGTACTACTCATCATCTTCATCATCACCGTGCCGGTGATGCAGCATGCGGTCAACATCGAGTTGCCGCGCGCCACCAACCAGCCCGAGAACATCAAACCCGAAACCATACGCCTGAGCGTGGATGCCTCCGGTGCCTATTTCTGGAACGACATCCCACTGAGCGATGCCGAACTGCCCGCGCGCATGGCTGCGGCGGCGGCCAGGGTGCCCCAGCCCGAGTTGCATATACGCGGTGACAAGGCGGTACGCTACGAGCGTGTGGCCAGTGCCATGGCTGCCGCCCAACGCGCCGGACTGCACAAAATCGGCTTTGTCACCGACCCCGGCTAGGCGCCGTTTGCGCTCCGATTTAACTGCCGTGGTGGCTTGTGGATGGAGTACAGTGCTTGCAAGGCAGCGCGCATATTTCAATGACTTCAAGGAGACAGCATGAGCGACACAGACGCCACCGGATTTGCCAAGTTCGTCCCAGGTTTTGATTTCTTGCAGACCCTTGCCAAGGGTGCCAGCGCCAGCGTGAACCAGATGCCCAATATGGGCAACTGGATCGCTCCCACACTCAGCGTGGAAGAACTCGACAAGCGCATTGGAGAACTCAAGAACGTGCAGTTCTGGCTGGAGCAGAATTCCCGCGCGCTCTCGGCCACCGTCCAGGCACTGGAAGTGCAGCGCATGACGCTGGCCACGCTCAAGGGCATGAACTTCAACCTGAGCGAGGTGGCCAGCGCATTTGGTGCCAAGTCTGCCGAGACGCCCGCCTCCCCGCCGCCCAAAGCGGCAGAAAAGGCCGCCAGCGCAGCCAAGCCTGCAGACGAAGAGCCCACTGCAAGTGCCGAACCCGGCAAACCGGCTTCCAAGGCAGCGGCGGGTGCGTCCATGGTCGACCCCCTGCAGTTGTGGGGTTCCCTGACACAGCAGTTCCAGCAGATTGCGTCCAACGCTATGCAGGAAGTCACGGCCAAGGCGGGCATAGACCTGGCCAAGACCATGGCGGCTGCCAGTGTCAAGGAGCCCGTCAAGGCAGCCCCCGTGGCGCGCAAGAAGGCTCCGGCCAAGAAGACAGCTGCGCGCAAGACGGCAGCGCGCAAGACCACCGGCCGATAACTGCATCGATGGCAGGCGTGGAATGAAGCTGTTTCCCTATGGCCATGCCACGCATCCGCAGTGGCAAATGGCGGCGGCTCTGGTACTGGCGCAATTGCGTGCCCAGATGGCGCTGCACGGCTATGCGGCGAACCCTACGTTGGCCTTGCTCTACATCACCGACCACTACGCCACCGACGCGCAAGACATTCTGGAATACCTGAGCGGCGAACTGCCCCTGGTGACGGATTGGTCCGGCACCGTGGGCGTGGGCATCAGTTCCAACAACGTGGAGTACTTTGACGAACCCGCACTGGCCGTCATGTTGCTGGAATTGCCTACCGATCAGTACCGCATCTTTTCCGGTGTGGCACCGCTGGGCATGGGCTTTGAGGTCAACACGGCACTGGTGCACGCAGATGGCAGCACGCCCGACGTGGTGGAGCTCATTGCCGAGCTGGCGCATCGAACGGATGCCGGTTTCCTGTTCGGAGGACTGTCGTCCAGCCGGTCGGTCAGTGTGCAATTTGCCGTCGCTGCCGACGGCAACATCAGCGGGCAGGGTGCGGCCAGCGGCGTGTTTAGCGGAGGCATGAGTGGCGTGGCATTCGGCCCCGGCGTGGGCCTGGTGTCGCGTGTTACGCAAGGCTGCGTGCCGGTATCCGCTGCGCGCACGGTGACTGCGGCGGACGGCAACCTGATCCTTGAGCTCGACGGGATTCCCGCGCTCGACGTATTGCTGGAGGACCTGCACGTCACGCTGGACAAGCCGCAGGAGGCCATAGAAGCGGTGCGCTCGACCCTGGTCGGTCTGGTCGAGGCCGGTGATGAACTGGTTCGCCAGACCGGCAACTTCGGCAATGACGTCATGGTGCGCCACATCATCGGACTGGACCCGGCCCGCCGCGGCGTGGCCATCGCAGCACCGGTGCAGCAGGACAGCCGCATGGCCTTTTGCCAGCGCAACATGCAGGCGGCGCGTGCCGACCTGATGCGGGTGTGTGCGGAGATCCGGGAGGAGCTGGAGCCGCAGGAGATGCCGTTGCAGACCGCCAATGCACTGATGGCCTCGGAGCTGGAGTCGGCGCCCCATCCGGCGCGCCGCATAGCCGGAGCGGTGTATGTGAGTTGCACTGGCCGTGGTGGACCGCATTTTGGTGGCCCCAGCGCCGAGCTGCAACTGGTGCGCAGGGCGCTTGGCGATGTGCCACTGGTCGGTTTCTTTGCCGGCGGCGAGATCGCCTATGACCATCTGTATGGCTACACCGGCGTGCTGACCGTGTTTACTACATAAGATTTGGGCCAGAGACAAATATGAATACATCCAATATAAAAATCGCCACCTTGTTGCGCCTGGGCTTTGGCCTGCTGGCCATTTTGATCGTGATCATGGGGGCCTTGAGCCTCTGGAAGGCCAACAGTGTGCAGGGCTCATTCAGCAGCGTCCTGGACAACCGCTATCCCAAGATCAGTGCATTGCAGTCCATCAATAGCCGCGCCAGGGAATCCAGCCGTATCCAGCGAGATCTGCTGCTACTGTCAGATGCCGATGACATCAAGAAGGCCATAGAGTCCGTCGGACGCCTGCAGAAGGAAGACGCAGACCAATTTGCCAAGCTGGAAGGCACATTCAAATCCGAAGAGGGCCAGACGCTCTTCAAGGCAACCCTGGCTGCGCGCGCCCAATATGTGCCGGCAAGCCAGAAATTCATGAACAAGGCGGTCAGTTCCCAGGAACTGGCCAAGATCGCGCTGCAGACTGAAGTCGCGCAGCTGGAGCAGAATTACCTTGCTGCGGTTGATGCGCTGGTGATCTTTGTGGAAAAGCAGATGCAGGGGGCCCGCGAAGAGGCCTCATCGGCAATCAGCCAGATGCGCATGGCAGTGGAAATCGCAGGTGGCCTGGCGCTGGTTGCTGCAGTGCTTGCCGCGATTTGGATTCCCCGTGTTGTTGCGCAACCCATCAACCTGGCCGTGGACGTGGCGCGCGCTGTTGCGGGTGGCGACCTCGCCTATTCCTTTGAAGCCCGGGGCAACAGCGAAACCGGCATGCTGTTGCGTGCGTTGAAGGAAATGCAGACGGCATTGGTGCGGGTGGTTTCGCACGTACGTCAGGGCTCGGAAAGCGTGGCCACGGCCTCTTCGGAAATCGCTCAGGGCAACCATGATCTGTCCGCCCGGACTGAGAGCCAGGCCAGCGCGCTGGAGCAGACCGCCGCCAGCATGGAGGAACTGGGCTCCCAGGTAAAGCACAACGCCGACAACGCGCGCCAGGCCAACCAATTGGCCATGAATGCCTCCACCGTCGCCGTACAAGGCGGGGAAGTGGTGGGCCAGGTGGTACAGACCATGCAGGGCATCAACGAGAGTTCGCGCAAGATTGCCGACATCATCAGCGTGATCGACGGCATTGCCTTTCAGACCAACATCCTGGCGCTGAATGCCGCGGTGGAAGCAGCGCGCGCCGGAGAGCAAGGCCGCGGCTTTGCAGTGGTGGCTTCCGAAGTCCGTGCCCTGGCCGGACGCAGTGCCGATGCGGCCAAGGAAATCAAGTCCCTCATCGGTGCGAGCGTGGAACGTGTGGAGCAGGGCACGCTGCTGGTGGACAAGGCGGGCGCCACCATGACCGAGGTGGTGGCGTCCATCCGGCGCGTCACCGACATCATGGGCGAGATCAGCGCTGCCAGCGGCGAGCAGTCCGCCGGTGTGGCCCAGGTGGGAGAAGCCGTTTCCCAGATGGACCACACCACGCAGCAGAACGCAGCCCTGGTGGAGCAGATGGCGGCAGCGGCCAGCAGCCTCAAGACCCAGGCGGGCGAACTGGTGCAGGCAGTGGCTGTATTCAGGCTGGGAGCCGCGGATCACGTTCCCTTGCCCAGCAAGGTGGGCGTGCGTTCACCCAGCTCTCAGGGCAAACCTTTCAACGGGGAAGAGCGTCGTGCAGACGCGGCCGCCAAGGCAAAGCCCGCCGCACCCAAGGCTGCCGCACCTGCGCCTGCACCCGTGCGCGCGGAACCACCCACGCTCACCGCCAAGGTCACACCCGCCAAGGGTGACGACGAGTGGGAAACTTTCTGAGCTGAAGCGGTAAAGGCGGCTCAGACGCCGCGGGCGCGGTCCGCGTGGAACTGGGCCACATAGGCGCCAAAGCGACCGGCATCTAGCGCATCGCGGATTTCCTGCATCAGGTTCAGGTAGTAGTGCAGGTTGTGGATGCTGGCCAGCATGGGGCCCAGCATTTCGCCGCAGCGGTCTAGGTGGTGGAGGTAAGCACGGCTGAAGCCGGCCCGCCCGCCGTTGGCCCACGATTGCGCGCCTTCCGGCGTAGGGCTTCCCGCACAGGCGTAGCAGGTGCAGGTCTCGTCAATCGGTTTGGGGTCGGCCTTGTGGCGGGCATTGCGGATCTTCAGGTCGCCATAGCGGGAGAACAGCGTGCCGTTGCGGGCATTGCGGGTGGGCATGACGCAGTCGAACATGTCGATGCCGTTTTGCACGCCGGCAATCAGGTCTTCCGGGGTGCCCACGCCCATCAGGTAGTGCGGTTTGTGCGTGGGCAGCTTGGGGCCTATGTGTTTGAGCACCCGCATCATGTCTTCTTTGGGTTCACCCACCGAGAGGCCGCCCACGGCAATGCCGGGGAAGTCCAGCGCTTCCAGGCCGGCCAGTGACTCGTCGCGCAAATGGGTATGCATGCCGCCCTGCACGATGCCGAACAGCGCATTCGGGTTGGCCAGGCGGGCGAACTCCTCCTTGCAGCGCGCAGCCCAGCGCAGGCTGAGCTCCATGGAGCTGCGCGCCTCGCGCTCGGTCGTCACCTGGCCCTTGGTCTTGGGCTCCACCGAAAGGTAGGGCGTGCACTCGTCAAACTGCATGACGATGTCGCTGTTGAGAATGGTCTGGATCTGCATGCTGATCTCGGGCGTGAGAAACAGCTTGTCGCCGTTCACGGGGGAGGCGAACTTCACGCCTTGCTCGGAAATCTTGCGCATCTCGCCCAGGCTCCAGACCTGAAAGCCGCCGGAGTCGGTGAGGATGGGCTTGTCCCATTTCTCGAACGCGTGCAGGCCGCCGAACTGTTTGACCACATCCAGCCCGGGGCGCATCCACAGGTGGAAGGTGTTTCCCAGGATGATCTGGGCATTCATGTCGTGCAGGCTTTGCGGCGTCACGCCCTTGACCGTGCCATAGGTGCCCACCGGCATGAAGATGGGCGTCTGCACCACGCCGTGGTTGAGCGTGAGCTTGCCACGGCGGGCATGGCTGCCCAGGTAGGAGCCGTCGGCAGTGGCGGGGTCGGTCTTGAGGAGGTCGAATTTCAGCATGGTGTGTCGGATACGGATGTTCAGGATTGTCGTGCCAGCAGCATGGCGTCGCCATAGCTGAAGAAGCGGTACTGCTCTGCAATGGCATGCCGATACAGCGCCATGATGTGGTCGTACCCGGCAAAGGCGCTTACCAGCATCATCAGACTGGACTTGGGCAGATGGAAGTTGGTCAGCAGCAGGTTCACATGGGTGAAGGTGAAGCCGGGCGTGATGAAGATGGTGGTGTCGCCACTGGCCTGGCCGCTCTGGGCCCAGCTTTCCAGCGTGCGCACGGTGGTGGTTCCCACGGCGACCACGCGTCCGCCGCGGGCCTTGCATTCGGCAATCGCACGCTGCGTGGCTTCGGGCACCTGGTACCACTCGCTGTGCATATGGTGTTCTGCCAGGTTCTCCGTCTTCACCGGCTGGAAGGTGCCTGCGCCCACATGCAGCGTGACGTGCGCGCGTTGCACGCCCATGGCGTCCAGTGCCGCGAGCACGGCTTCGTCAAAATGCAGCGCGGCCGTGGGGGCGGCCACGGCACCGGGGTTCTTGGCGAACACGGTCTGGTAGCGCTGGGCGTCTTCGGCCGAATCGCTGTGGGTGATGTACGGGGGCAGCGGCACATGGCCGTGGCGCTCCATCAGGGTGTACGGGTCATCGCCCCGGTCGTTGGACAGCACGAAGCGGAACAACTGGCCGTCAGCATCCGGCCAGCGGCCCAGCAAGGTGGCGCACAGGCCATCCTCATGGCCAGCAGCGCACAGCAGTTTGAGCGTGGTGCCCACCTCGGGCTTCTTGCTCACGCGCATGTGGGCCGCTACCTGGTTGCCGCCCAGTACGCGCTCCACCAGCAGCTCCACCTTGCCACCTGTCGGCTTCTCGCCGAACAGGCGTGCGTGCAGCACCTTGGTGTCATTGAAGACCAGCAGGTCGCCTGCGCGCAGCAGGCCGGGCAGGTCGCGGAAGATGCGGTCCACCGGCTGGGCAGCGCGCCCATCGAGCAGGCGCGAGGCACTGCGCTCGGGGGCGGGGTGTTGGGCAATCAGGTTTTCGGGCAGAGCGAAATCGAAGTCGCTCAGGGTGAAGGTGCGCTCGGGGGCGCCAGGGGCAAGGGACATGATGCTTGAGGGTCGAACAAACCCGTACCAAGGAGTAAAGACAGGGCAGAATTGTCCCATGCCGGAGTCCACCCTTTCCATCACCCTGATCGAGCCGCCCAAAGCGGCCGGAAAGGCTGCGGCCAAAACGGCACCGCAGGCGCCCAAGAGCGCTATGCAAAAGGGGCTGGAAAAGCTGGGGCTCAAGCGCGACATCGACCTGGCGCTGCACCTGCCGCTGCGCTATGAGGACGAGACCCGCATTACCCGCCTGCGTGACGCGCGCGAAGGCGACACCATCCAGATCGAGGCGGTGGTGACCGACTGTGAAGTCGCCCATCGCCCGCGCCGCCAACTGCTGGTCAAGGTGGATGACGGCTCGGACGTGTGCACGCTGCGCTTCTTCAACTTCTATCCCAACCACCAGAAGACCTTGGCCGTGGGCAACCGCATCCGCGTGCGGGGTGAGGTGCGCGGTGGCTTTCTGGGTTGGACCATGCTGCATCCCAGCTTCAAGTCTGCCGTGGGCGACCTGCCGACGGCACTTACCCCCATCTATCCCACAGTGGCGGGCATGCCGCAGGCCTATCTGCGCAAGGCGGTGCTGGGCGGGCTGGCGCGGGCGGAGCTGTCCGACACCTTTGCACCTGGTGACCTGAGCCGCCTCAACACCCATGCCCTGTGGACGCTGCGCCAGGCGTTGCAGTTCTTGCACCATCCCACGCCCGATGTGTCGCTGGAAACCTTGCAGGACCACAGCCACCCGGCCTGGCAGCGCCTCAAGGCGGAAGAGCTGCTGGCGCAGCAGCTCTCACAGCTGCAATCGCGTCGCGCCCGCGCCGCCTTGCGCGCACCGCAGTTGCAGGGCAAGGTGGGTGATACCTTGCACGCACGCCTGCTGGCTGCACTGCCGTTTGCGCTGACCAAGGCGCAGCAGCGGGTAGGCTTTGAAATTGCGAAGGACATGGCACACCACCAGCCCATGCACCGCCTGCTGCAGGGCGACGTGGGCGCCGGCAAGACCGTGGTCGCCGCGCTGGCCGCCACCATCTGCATGGATGCGGGATGGCAGTGCGCGCTGATGGCGCCTACCGAGATCCTGGCCGAGCAACACTTCCGCAAGCTGGTGGCCTGGCTGGAGCCGCTGGGCGCCACCACCGCCTGGCTCACCGGCACGCAAAAGACCAAGGCCCGGCGCGAGGCGCTGGCGCAGATCGAAAGCGGCGAAGCCAAGCTGGTGGTGGGAACCCACGCGGTGATCCAGGACAAGGTGCGGTTCAAGAACCTGGCGCTGGCCATCATCGACGAGCAGCATCGCTTTGGCGTCGCCCAACGCCTGGCACTGCGCAGCAAGCTGCAGCACGACGCCATGGAGCCGCACCTGCTGATGATGACGGCCACCCCCATTCCGCGCACGCTGGCCATGAGCTACTACGCCGATCTGGACGTGTCCACACTGGATGAGCTGCCGCCCGGACGCACACCCATCATCACCAAGGTGGTGAATGAAGCGCGCCGCGACGAGGTGGTGCAGCGCATTCGTGCGCAGATCGCGCAGGGGCGGCAGATCTATTGGGTGTGCCCGCTGATTGAAGAAAGCGAGGCGCTGGACCTGACCAATGCGACCCAGACCCATGCCGATCTCAGCATTGCGTTGCAGAACGCAGGGACCGACGGCAAACCGGTAGTCGTGGGTCTGTTGCATTCGCGCATGCCGGTGGAAGAGAAGAAGGCGGTGATGGCGGCCTTTGTGGCGGGCCAGATGGCAGTGCTGGTCAGCACCACCGTGATCGAGGTGGGCGTGGACGTGCCCAATGCCTCGCTGATGGTGGTGGAGCATGCCGAGCGGTTTGGCCTGTCGCAGTTGCACCAGCTGCGGGGCCGGGTCGGACGCGGTGCCGCAGCCTCGGCCTGCGTGCTGCTGTATTCCACGGGTGATGGGCCGCGTCTGGGTGAGGCCGCGCGGGAGCGGCTGCGCGCCATGGCCGAAACCAACGATGGCTTCGAGATCGCCCGGCGCGACCTGGAAATCCGTGGCCCGGGCGAATTCCTGGGCGCGCGCCAGAGCGGGGATGCCATGCTGCGCTTTGCCGACCTGGCCACCGATACGGCGCTGCTGGAGTGGGCCCGCCAGGAAGCCCCCATGATGCTGGACCACCATCCGCATCTGGCCGAAAAACACGTACAGCGTTGGCTGGGTACTAAGGCGGAATTCCTCAAGGCCTGAGCTGCGGAGCACAATAGCGCCATGACACTGACCGAACTCAAATACATTGTGGCCGTGGCCCGCGAGCGCCACTTCGGCAAGGCGGCGGACGCATGCTTTGTGTCGCAGCCCACACTGTCGGTCGCCGTGAAAAAGCTGGAAGAAGAGCTGGACGTTAAGCTGTTCGAGCGCAGTGCCAACGAGGTCACGGTGACGGCCCTGGGCGAAGAAATCGTGCGTCAGGCGCAAAGCGTGCTGGAGCAGGCCGCCAACATCAAGGACATTGCCAAGCGCGGCAAGGACCCGCTGGCCGGTTCGCTGGCACTGGGCGTGATCTACACCATCGCTCCCTATCTGTTGCCGGACCTGGTGCGCCAGGTGATTACCCGCTCTCCCCAGATGCCGCTGATGCTGCAGGAGAACTTCACCGTCAAGCTGCTGGAGATGCTGCGCACCGGCGAGATCGATTGCGCCATCCTGGCCGAACCTTTTCCCGACACCGGGCTGGCGACTGCCCCGCTCTATGATGAGCCGTTCTACGCAGCCGTGCCCATGAACCACCCGCTGGCAACCAAGCAAAGCGTGTCGGCACAGGAGCTCAAGAGCGAGACCATGCTGCTATTGGGCAATGGCCATTGCTTTCGCGACCACGTGCTCGAGGTGTGCCCGGAGTTTGCCCGCTTCTCCAGCGACGCCGAAGGCATACGCAAGAGTTTCGAGGGTTCTAGCCTGGAAACCATCAAGCACATGGTGGCAGCCGGCATGGGCATCACACTGGTGCCGCGCCTGAGCGTACCGCGTGAGGCACTGGAATCCAAGAAGCGCCGCCATGAAGACGCCTTTGTGAAGTACCTTCCGGTCACCGACGACAAAGGAGGACCACCGCCCACACGACGCGTGGTGCTGGCGTGGCGGCGCAGTTTTACCCGTTATGAAGCCATTGCAGAGTTGCGCAACGCAATCTATGCCTGTGAATTGCCAGGAGTGACCCGTCTATCGTGAGTGCGCGTTTTGCCTTGTATCTGGATCTGATCCGTTGGAACCGGCCCGCCGGCTGGCTTTTGTTGCTCTGGCCCTCTTTGTCCGCTCTCTGGATTGCCTCCGGTGGTTTTCCCGGCTGGCATCTGACCGCAGTGTTTGTGCTGGGCACCATCCTGATGCGCAGCGCCGGCTGCTGCATCAACGACGTGGCCGACCGCAACTTTGACCGGCATGTCAAACGCACGGCGAACCGGCCCGTCACCAGCGGCAAGATTTCGGTGCAGGAGGCGTTGGCCGTAGGCGCCGTGCTGGCGCTGCTGGCCCTTGGGTTGGTACTCACTACCAACAGCACCACCTTCGCCTGGTCGTTTGCCGCCCTGGCTGTGACGCTGATTTATCCGTACGCCAAGCGCCATGTCTCCATGCCGCAAGCGGTGCTGGGGATAGCCTTTAGCTTTGGCATTCCCATGGCCTTTGCCGCGGTGCAGTCGCAGGTGCCCTTGCTGGCCTGGGTGCTGCTCATTGGCAATCTGTTCTGGGTTTTGGCCTATGACACCGAGTACGCCATGGTGGACCGCGATGACGACCTGCGCATCGGCATGAAAACCTCCGCTATCACGCTGGGGCGCTGGGACGTGGTGGCCGTGTTGTCCTTTTATCTGGTGCAGCTTGCCATTTGGTCCTGGGCGATTGTTCCGCAACCGCGTGGCTGGGCATGGTGGCTGGGTGTGGTGGTGGTGCTGGCGCAGGTGGTGTGGCATGCCACGCTGATCAAGGACCGTACCCGGGAAGGCTGCTTCAAGGCATTCCGCGCCAACCATTGGGTGGGATTCACCTTGTTTGCCGCCATTGCGGTGGGTTTCGCCTGACAGCATCCGCCTCCCGGTCAGCGCAAAAAGCAAAAGGCCCGAACCTGTAACAGTTCGGGCCTTTTGCTTGAGGCCCCGGTAGGGGCTCCATCGCCGCTTGCGACGGCGCAACGCAGAATTACTTGGCGCTCAGGCACTCTTTCATGAAGGCCTTGCGTTCGTCGCCTTTGAGCGCCTTGGTCTTGGCGTCGGCGTTGCAGGTCTTCATCTTGTCCTGCTGGGTGGCAGGCTTGGCAGGTTCTTCTTTCTTGGCGCTCAGGCATTCCTTCATGAATGCTTTGCGCTCGTCACCCTTGAGTTCTTTTGCCTTGGGGTCTGCATTGCAGGTCTTCATCTTGTTTTGCTGATCGGACGCTGCATGGGCTACGCCCACGGTCAATGCCATACCCAAAGCCAGGAGAGTCAAAATTTTCTTCATCGTTGTTCCTCAAAAAGGTTGGGCAGGAGGCCTGCCATTACGTCGGAATCCGGGGGGATTCCAGCACATAACGTAGGGTTTTGCAAACCCGTTGACCAGCAAAACACGGATAAAAAGCCCCCCGCTTAAAATCAGCGGCTATGTTGTCTGTAAAAAACGAACTCTTGCTGGCGCTTTCCGCCTGTCTTGAAAACCTCTCTGCTGGCGCTGGTGCCAAAGCAGCCTTTGAATCCCCCAAAGTGGCGGCCCATGGCGACTTTGCCACCACGGCGGCCATGCAACTGGCCAAACCGCTCAAGCGCAATCCGCGCCAACTGGCCGAAGACCTGTGTGCTGCACTGCGCGCCCAACCGGCTTTTGAGCGCTGGGTGGATGCGGTGGAGATCGCCGGGCCGGGCTTTATCAATATCCGCCTCAAGCCTGCTGCCAAGCAGGAAGTAGTGCGCGAGGTACTGGGCCAGGGCCAGCAGTTTGGCAAGCAGTCGTCCAACGGCCAGCGCATGCTGGTGGAATTTGTGTCCGCCAACCCCACGGGCCCGTTGCACGTGGGTCATGGCCGTCAGGCCGCGCTGGGCGATGCCATTTGCAACCTGTTCGACACCCAGGGCTGGGATGTCTACCGCGAGTTTTATTACAACGACGCAGGCGTGCAGATCAACACCCTGGCCGCCAGCACACATTTGCGTGCGCAGGGTTTCAAGCCTGGTGACGCCGAGTGGCCCAGTGGAGAGAATGCCGCAGCCTACAACGGTGATTACATTGCCGATATTGCAGCAGACTTTCTGGCGGGCAAGACCGTTCAGTCCGACGACCGCAGCTTCACCGCCAGCGGCGATGTGAACGATGTGGACGGCATGCGCCAGTTTGCCGTGGCCTATCTGCGCCATGAGCAGGATCTGGATTTGCAGGCCTTTGCGGTCCGTTTTGACAACTATTACCTGGAAAGCAGCCTCTATACCAGTGGCCGTGTGGACGCCGCTGTGAAGAAATTGCAGGAAGCTGGCAAGACCTACGAGAAGGACGGCGCGCTGTGGCTCAAGTCCACCGATTACGGGGACGACAAGGACCGGGTGATGCGCAAGCAGGACGGTAGCTACACCTACTTTGTGCCGGATGTGGCCTACCACATCGCCAAGTGGGAGCGCGGCTTTACCAAGGTCGTCAACATCCAGGGCACCGACCACCACGGCACCATTGCCCGCGTGCGCGCCGGTCTGCAGGCCGCCAATGTCGGCATTCCCCAGGGCTACCCGGACTATGTCTTGCACACCATGGTGCGGGTGGTCCGTGGTGGCGAGGAAGTCAAGATATCCAAGCGCGCCGGCAGCTATGTGACGCTGCGTGACCTGATTGAATGGACCAGCAAGGATGCGGTGCGCTTCTTCCTGCTTAGCCGCAAGCCGGACACCGAGTACACCTTTGACGTGGACCTGGCGGTACAGAAGAACAACGACAACCCGGTCTATTACGTGCAGTACGCCCATGCACGCATTTGCTCGGTTCTGGCGACTTGGGGCGGTGATCGGGCCAGCCTGGCGCAGGTGGATTTGTCGGCCCTGACCAGCCCGCAGGCCCAGGCGCTGATGCTGCTGCTGGCCAAGTACCCCGAAATGCTCACTGCGGCGGCCGTGGACTTTGCCCCGCACGACGTCACGTTCTACCTGCGCGAGCTGGCCGCCTGCTACCACAGCTATTACGATGCCGAGCGCATCCTGGTGGATGACGAAGCCGTCAAGCTGGCTCGACTGGCGCTCGTGGCCGCAACCGCACAGGTGTTGCACAATGGACTGGCTGTGCTGGGCGTGAGCGCTCCACAGAAGATGTAATTTCTTTCAAGAGACTCAAAGGCATGAAGCAACAGCGCGGCGGAACCATTCTGGGTTTCATTATTGGTGTGGTGGTGGGCCTGGCAGTGGCTCTGGGTGTGGCTGTGTACGTCACCAAAGTGCCCGTTCCCTTCATGAACAAGGGCCAGACCCGCAGTGCCGACCAGGATGCGGAAGAGGCCAAGAAGAACAAGGACTGGGACCCCAACGCGCCCTTGTATGGCAAGAACCCAGTCAAGCCGCCGCAGCCCGCGGCTTCAGGCCCCGTCACGCCGGCGGCTCCGGTCGCCAGTGCCCCTGCAGCACCGACCAAACCCGAAGCCAAGGCGCCGGATGCCAAAGCCAGCGATGCCAAGGCCGCAGATGCCAAGAAGCCCGAAGCCAAGGCCGCGGCTTCAGCAGACCCGATCGGTGAATTGGCCAAGGCCAAGACTGCGGCAGCGGATGCCGAGCCCTTTGTTTATTGGGTGCAGGTGGGCGCCTACCGCACGGCAGAAGATGCAGAGAGCCAGCGTGCCAAGCTGTCGCTCAGCGGCATCGAAACCAAGATTTCGGAGCGTGAGCAGTCCGGGCGCACGGTGTACCGCGTGCGGGTGGGGCCTTTCGATAAGAAGGAAGATGGAGAGAAGACCAAGGAAAAGCTGGACAAGGCGGGTCTGGATACCGCCCTGGTCCGGGTGCAGCGTTAACGCTTCTTTACCTGGGTGAGATAACCTTTGTCTGATGGACAGACCATAGATTCGAACAAGACTGGAGTGATATGAAACGTCGTGATTTTTCCCTGCTGGCCGGCGGTGCTGCCGTGGCTTCAACCACCCTGTGGAGTGCCGCGGCCCACGCCGACGCTGCCAAGCCCGAGGCTGGGACGGACTACCTGGTGGTGGACCCGCGCGCACCGGTAGAGGCGCCTGCAGGCAAGATAGAAGTGGTGGAATTCTTCTGGTACAGCTGCCCGCACTGCAACGCGTTCGAGCCCATGCTGGAAGGCTGGATCAAGCAGCTGCCAAAGGATGTGGCCTTTCGCCGCGTGCCCGTGGCATTCCGCGATGACTTTGTGCCGCAGCAGCGCCTGTTCTACGCCCTGGACGCCATGGGCCTGGTGGACAAGCTGCATGCCAAGGTCTTTGCTGCCATCCACGTGGAAAAGCAGGATTTATCCAAGGCGCCTGCCATTCTGGCGTGGGTGGGCAAGCAGGGTGTGGACGTTGCCAAGTTCACCGAACAATTCAACTCCTTCAGCGTTGCCGCCAAGGCAAGCAAGGGAACGCAATTGCAGAACAGCTACAAGGTCGAAGGCGTGCCCGCGCTGGGTGTGGCCGGCCGTTTTTACGTGGACGGTTCTCTGGCCAAGGGCATGGACAAGGCTATCAAGGTCGTTGAAGCCCTGGCTGCGACAGTGCGCAGCGGCAAATAGGAAAACCCTGAGGCCGGGTCCACGGTCGCGGGTGACAAGTGACGTATCCCCGAACTAGAATGATTGCAATATCAATCACTCAGCGGGGCATACGCCATGTCGGATTCCAAGTTCAGGCTTATTACAAGAAGTGACTTTGACGGCCTGGTATGCGCCGTCTTGCTCAAAGAGCTGAACCTGATTGATGACATCAAGTTCGTCCATCCCAAGGATATGCAGGATGGCAAGATCGAGGTCACCAGCCGCGATATCACCACCAATCTCCCCTACGTCCCGGGGGTGCACCTGTCGTTTGACCACCATGCGTCAGAGACCTTGCGCAACGATGTTGCCGCCAACCATGTGATCCACCCGGATGCGCCATCGGCTGCGCGGGTGGTGTTTGAACATTACGGTGGCACCGCCCAGTTTGGCGCGCGCTTCAATGAAATGATGGAGGCCGTCGACAAGGGTGACTCCGCGCAGTTCAGTGTTGATGAAATCCTCAACCCCACTGGCTGGGTGCTGCTGAATTACCTGATGGATTCGCGTACCGGCCTGGGCCGTTTCCGCGAATTCCGGGTCAGCAACTACCAGCTGATGATGGATCTGATCGACTACTGCCGCACCCATGGCATTGACGACATACTGAAGCTGCCCGACGTGATGGAGCGGGTGGAGTTGTATTTCGAGCATGCCCAGAAGGCCAAAGCCCAGCTGCAGCTGTGTTCCACGGTCCACAACAACGTGGTGGTGTTGGACCTGCGCCACGAAGACACCATCTACGCGGTGAACCGCTTCATGGTGTATGCGCTGTTTCCCCAGGCCAACGTGTCCATCCATGTGATGTGGGGCGTGCAAAAGCAAAACACCGTCTGCGCGGTGGGCAAATCCATCACCAACCGGACCTCGCGCATCAATATCGGTGCCTTGATGCTGGTGTACGGTGGGGGTGGCCATGAAAATGCTGGAACCTGCCAGGTACCCAATGAGCGGGCCGACACGGTGGTCAAAGAGCTGGTTTCCCGCATCAACACCGTAGGTTGAACTTCTGCGGGTAATCCCGCACACACGATTCAATTTTCGTCAAGGCATAAAACATGCCATGCGCTCGCTACAATGGCCGTGCGCACTGTGTGCAAGTTTCGTGCCTTTATGAAAAAACACATTCTTTTCTCGTTGGTGATTGCTACGCTGCTGTTTGCAGCCGGTGGCGTGCGCGCCGAAAAAGCCGACCAGAAAAAGCCCATGAACATCGAGGCCGACGCGCTGCGCTATGACGACCTCAAGCAGGTCAGCGTATTCACCGGCAAGGTTGTGCTGACCAAGGGAACCATCGTGATCCGCGCAGATCGGCTGGATGTGCGCCAGGATCCTGACGGATATCAATTTGGCGTTGCCACCGGTTCCGCAGACAAGCTGGCCTTCTACCGGCAGAAGCGCGAAGCCTTGGACGAGTTCATCGAGGGGGAGGGCGAAACCATCACCTATGACGGCAAGGCCGATACCGTGACCTTCACCGGCAAGGCGCAGTTGCGCCGACTGCGTGGCGCCACGTTGGCCGATGAAATCACCGGCGGTGTCATCGTTTATGAAAATCTCACCGACCTGTTTACGGTCGATGGTGCCGCCAACACCAAGGGACCGACAGGCGCCCTGGGAACCGGTCGCGTGCGGGTCATGCTGACCCCCAAGCCCGAAGCCAGTGCTCCGGCGCCTGCCGCAACCCCGTTGCCGCTCAAACCATCCGCGACCCTGGGGGGGGCCGCCAAGTGAGTGGTTTTGCTGCGGGGAACTTGACGGCGCAACATCTGCAAAAGTCCTATGGCAAGCGCCAGGTGGTCAAGGACGTGTCTCTGACCGTGCGTACGGGCGAAGTGGTGGGCCTGCTGGGTCCCAACGGCGCTGGCAAGACCACCTCGTTTTACATCATCGTGGGACTGCTACGGGCCAGTGGAGGAGACATCTCCATCGACGGCAATTCGATCGAGTCCATGCCCATACACCGGCGCGCGCGTCTGGGGCTGGGCTACCTGCCGCAGGAAGCCTCGATTTTTCGCAAGCTCAATGTGGAAGACAACGTGCGCGCCGTGCTGGAACTGCAGCGCGACGAAGACGGCACTCCATTGCGCAGCGCGGAGATCGAGAAGCGGCTGACCAATCTGCTGCAGGAATTGCGGGTCGAGCACTTGCGCGAGTCTCCGGCGCTGGCCTTGTCGGGCGGTGAGCGGCGGCGCGTGGAGATTGCCCGCGCTTTGGCTACCGGGCCGCGTTTCATCCTGCTGGACGAGCCGTTTGCCGGCATCGACCCGATTGCGGTGATCGAGATCCAGCGCATCATCAACTTCCTCAAGGCGCGCGGCATCGGGGTGCTCATCACCGACCACAATGTGCGCGAGACCCTGGGCATTTGCGACCACGCCTACATCATCAGTGATGGCCGCGTGCTGGCCGAAGGCACGCCTTCGGAAATTGTTGACAACCCCGAGGTACGCCGCGTGTACCTGGGTGAAAACTTCAAGATGTAATGAAGCAAGGTCTCTCATTACGCGTCTCCCAGCATCTGGCGCTCACGCCCCAGTTGCAGCAGTCGATCCGTCTTCTGCAGCTCTCCACGCTCGAACTGAGCCAGGAAGTGGAGCAGATGCTGGACGAGAACCCTTTTCTGGAACTGGGTGAGGACCATGCCGAGCGGGAAGAGTTCGGCATCGCACAGGCGGATACGCCGGTCAGTGAAGGCGACAAGGATGTGGAGTTTTCCGCCACCATGCCCGACCTGGGCAGCAGCACCGTGGCCTCCACCAGCAGTGATGAAGACAACAGTCCCCTGAGCGGGGACGAAGGCATCGACTGGGAAGGCGACGGCACCACCGAAATGACCCCGGACGACGGCGAGTGGGGCGTCGAGGCCAAGGCCAGTACCAATAACCTCACTGGCGACGAAGACAAGGACGCCACCGAGCTGGCCCGCACGCAGGAGAGCTTGCAGGCCTTCCTGCATCGGCAGACACTGGGTTTGCGCCTGAGCGCCGAAGACGCTGCCGCGCTGCGTTTCCTGATCGAGTCGCTCAACGATGACGGCTATCTGGAAGAGCCGCTCGAGGACCTGGCCCGCACCTTGAACCCGCAGGATGAAGAGCAGTTGTACGACCTGGTGCACCATTTCTCGGTAGCCCTGGGACTGCTGCAAAGCCTGGAGCCG
Organism: Rhodoferax sp. GW822-FHT02A01; assembly: GCF_038784515.1. Lineage (NCBI taxonomy): Bacteria > Pseudomonadati > Pseudomonadota > Betaproteobacteria > Burkholderiales > Comamonadaceae > Rhodoferax > Rhodoferax sp. GW822-FHT02A01. The sequence goes on along the minus strand of NZ_CP152376.1, from coordinate 584,881 downwards.
GTTGGCGTCGGTGCCCGCAATTTGAGCGAGTGCCTCAGTCTGCAATTGAAAGCTCTGCTGCGCAATCCGGACCTGGAAGACGAAGAGCGCGAGCAACTGGAAGTGGCCCTGCGCATTTGCCAGCAGCCCATGGAATTGCTGGCGCGCCGTGACATCAAGCGGCTGGTGCAATTGGGCGTGGGCAGCGATGCCCTGGTGCGCGAGGCCATAGCGCAGATTGCGCGGCTGGAACCCAAGCCGGGGCGGCGCTTTATCGACGTGGAGCGCAACATCGTGGTGCCCGACGTGCTGGTGGTGCCGGTGACCAACGCCAACAAGGCGGCTGCACCCAAGTTCCGCGTCATGCTCAATCCCGATGTGATGCCGCGCCTCAAGGTGCATGACATCTACGCCAATGTGCTGCGCAACCACCGCGGTGGCAAGGACAGCGCCAGCCACGCCGCGCTGCAGCAACGGCTGCAGGAGGCGCGTTGGTTCATCAAGAACATCCAGCAGCGCTTTGACACCATCCTGCGCGTGAGCACGGCGATTGTGGAGCGGCAGAAGAGCTTCTTCACCCATGGCGAATTGGCCATGCGCCCGCTGGTGCTGCGTGAGATCGCCGACGAACTGGGCTTGCACGAGTCCACCATCAGCCGCGTGACCACCGCCAAGTACATGGCAACGCCTTTTGGCACCTTTGAGCTGAAGTACTTCTTCGGCTCCGGCCTGGGCACTGAGTCCGGCGGCAATGCGTCCAGCACCGCGGTGCGTGCACTCATCAAGCAGTTCATCAGCGCCGAAAGTGCCAAGAAGCCGCTGTCAGACAACCAGATATCCGAGATGCTCAAGGAGCAGGGTATTGAATGTGCCCGGCGCACTGTGGCCAAATACCGCGAGGGGCTGAAGATCGCCCCCGCATCCCTGCGCAAGGCGCTATGAACCAACTGCAACTCTTTCTTCCCTGCGCCGCCGGTGTGGAGGATTACCTCGCGCCCGAAATCCTGCGCATCACCGGCCTGCCGCCCGGTTGCATCACCAAGCAGCGTGGCGGTGTGGCCGTGCGCACATCGTTCACGGACGCCATGCGCCTGAACCTGTACTGCCGCCTGGCACAGCGTGTGCTGGTGCTGGTGTCGTACACCGAATACCGCAACGAGCAGGACCTGTACCGCGCCGCCATGGCGGTGCCGTGGGAGCGCTGGTTCACACCGCGCGAGACCATCAAGATCGAGGTCACCGCCCAGCACAGCCCATTGACGTCGCTGAACTTTGCAGCACTCAAGGTCAAGGATGCCGTCTGCGACCGCTTCCGCGAGACTTCGGGGGGCGTGCGTCCTGATGTCAACACACAGTGGCCCGATGTGCGCATCTATGCCCACCTCACCACTGACAGCTGCTCGCTCTACATTGACACGTCCGGTGAGCCATTGTTCAAGCGGGGCTGGCGCGAGGACAAGGGCGATGCGCCGTTGAAAGAGACCTTGGCAGCCGCCATGATCGCCGCCAGCGGCTGGGCCGATGGTGACGACGACCTGATGCCCTTGTACGACCCCTGCTGCGGCAGCGGCACCATTGCCATCGAAGCCGCGCAGATTGCCTGCAATATTGCGGCGGGCTCGTTGCGCCGCTTTGCCTTCGAGAAGTTTGTGCCCTTCCAGCCCAAGGTCTGGCAGGCCATGAAGCAGGAAGCGGCTGACGCCGTGGTCAAGCCCGAGCCCGGCCAGAAAGCTCTGATCTACGGCAGCGATGTGTCGCACCGCATGGTCGACTTCGCGCAGCGCAACGCGGAGCGCGCGGGCGTGGCCGATGTCATCGAGTTCCGTGGTGGTGACGCCCTGCAGCGCATGCCACCCATCGAAGGCGGTGGCGTCATGCTGCTGAACCCACCCTACGGCGAGCGCATCGGCATTGGCGGTGTGGCCGGTGAGGGCGTGCAGGCCCGCTATGGCGCCCGCGAACTGGCCGAGACCGAAGACGGTGTGGCCTTCTTCACCCAATTGGCCAGCCACTGGAAGAAAAACTTCTCCGGCTGGACTGCCTGGATGCTCACGCCAGACCTCAAGCTGCCTGGCAAGATGCGCCTGAAAGAGTCACGCCGCGTGCCGATGTGGAATGGCCCGCTGGAATGCCGGCTGTTCAAGTTCGACATGGTGGCCGGACGCATGGCCAAGGACAAAGGTTCAACGGACAAACCGGCGGCCAAGTGATGCGCGTCGTTCTGGACACCAACATCGTTCTGGACCTGTTTGTCTTTGCCGACCCGGCAACTCCGCTGCTGCTGGAGGCTTTGCAGTCCCAGCAGTTGGCCTGGATTGCCACCCAGCCCATGCGCGACGAGCTGGAGCGTGTGCTGGCCTACACGCACATCGTTCCACGCCTGCAGTTTTACCAGCGCACGGCGCAGACCGTTCTGGACCACTTTGACCGGATGGCGCAGATCGTGGAGGTGGCAGTGAAGGCCCGCATGGTGTGCAAGGACGCCGACGATCAGAAGTTCATCGATCTGGCGGTCGCGCACCAAAGCCTGCTGCTGAGCAAGGACAACGCCGTGCTCAGCATGGCCAAACGCCTGCGGCCCTTGGGCGTGCAGACGGCATCCACCCTGGACGCGCTCAGGCTGCAACCAGCTGCGCATCTCCTCCCTGCAACATGAAACTCTCGGCCGCTGCGCGCGGCCAGGTCATGCGGTAAATCAGAGGCAGCGCCTGCAGGTCACTTTGCAGTAGCGCACGATCGGGCAACTGGGTGAGTATGAGCTGCGCCAGCGAGCGTACCTTCTGGTCGGTGGAGCGGCGCACGATGTGGTGTGCGGTGATCTGGTTGGGATGCTCGATGCCGGCAGCCTGTACCAGCTCCTTGAGCGCATGCAGTGTCTGCTGGTGGAAGTTGTAAACCCGTGTGGCCTTGTCCTCCACCACCAGCGACTTCTGTCGCTGCGGGTCTTGCGTGGCAACGCCGGTGGGGCACATGCCGGTGTGGCAGGTCTGGGCCTGCAGGCAGCCCAGCGCAAACATGAAACCGCGCGCGCTGTTGCACCAGTCGGCTCCCAGCGCCATCAGGCGGGCAATGTCAAAGGCGCTGGTGACCTTGCCTGCCGCGCCCAGTTTGACTTGGTCGCGCAGGCCCACGCCGCGCAGCGTGTTGTGCACCAGCAGCAGGCCTTCCTGCAAGGGCGAGCCCACATGGTCGGTGAATTCCACGGGGGCTGCGCCGGTGCCGCCCTCGGCCCCGTCGACCACGATGAAGTCCGGCGTGATGCCGGTGACCAGCATGGCCTTGACCATGGCAAACCACTCCCACGGATGGCCTATGCACAGCTTGAAGCCAGTGGGCTTGCCGCCCGAGAGCGTGCGCAGTTTTTCGACGAAATGCATCATCTCCACCGGCGTGGAAAAGGCGCTATGCGACGAGGGAGAGATGCAGTCCACGCCCTGCGGTATGCCGCGTGCGGCGGCAATTTCCGCGGTTACCTTGGAGCCGGGCAGCATGCCGCCGTGCCCTGGCTTGGCACCTTGGCTGAGCTTGATCTCTATCATCTTCACCTGTGGTTGCGTGGCGTTGGCGGCGAACTTGTCGGCGTTGAAAGTACCGTCTTCGTTGCGGCAACCGAAGTAGCCCGAGGCAATCTCCCAGATCAAGTCCCCTCCATGCACGCGGTGGTGTGCGGAGATCGACCCTTCGCCGGTGTCATGCGCAAAGTTGCCGCGCTTGGCGCCCGCATTGAGTGACAGGATCGCATTGGCACTGAGCGCACCAAAGCTCATGGCAGAGATGTTGAACACGCTGATGCTGTAGGGGTACGGTCGCTGCCCACCCACCATCACGCGAAAGTCGTGCGAATGCAAGGTGGTGGGGGATACCGAATGGTTGATCCATTCATAGCCTTCGGCATGCACGTCCAACTGGGTGCCAAAAGGCCGCTTGTCTACCGCGTCCTTGGCGCGCTGGTACACCAGGGAGCGTTGTGCACGCGAGAAGGGTGCGGCATCGTTGTCACCCTCAAAGAAATACTGACGGATTTCGGGCCGTACCGACTCCAGCATAAAGCGGATGTGGCCGGTGACCGGATAGTTGCGCAGAATGGAGCGCTTGGTCTGGCTCAGGTCATGGATGCCCACAATCACCAGTGCGGCAAGCAGGGCCACCACCGTTGCGCCCGAACCGACCACCAGCAGCCAGAGCAGGCTGAACACGAGACCCAGACAGCACAGCGCAAAAACCAGATAGCGCGCGGGAATTATTTTGTTGATGTTGTCAAGCATGCGGGGACTCCTTGGGGGCGACAATAGCAGCCACGACCTGATTTGCACACCCCATGAATACCCATACATCCGGCCAGACACCTGACCTGGCACCCGCGGCCCAAGCAGTCGCCCTCAGCCCTGAAGAGTTCGACGAAATCGACGCCATCCTGGACGACCTGCGCCAACGCTTTGAGGAAACTCCGCAGTGGGAGTTCTGCGAAGGCTTCATGGCCGCGCTGATCGTCAGTCGGCGCGCCATTCCCCTGCAGGAATACCTGCCGGTACTGCTGGACACTGACGATACCGACGTGGCTGCCAGCGCTGGTGCCGAGGTAGGTGGCGGCACGTTTGCAGACGCAGCGCAGTACGCCCGCTTCATGGAGCTCTGGCAGCGCCGCTGGAGTGAGATTGAGCAAAGTCTGGCGGTGGAAGTGAAAAGCCTGGACGATGAGCGCGCCTACCACCCCGAAGTGATGGACGTGCGCGGCGCCGTGGCCGCACTGCCTGAGGCCGAGCGTGCCCAAATGGCGGACGAGGCGCTACCATCCTTTGCCCAGGTGTGGGCCGTCGGCTTCATGTACGCCGTGGAGAACTGGCCAGACGAATGGCAGCCGCCGCGTGACAAGGAAGCCCGCAAGTGGCTGGACGACGCGCTGCAGCGCATGGTGGCCCTGACCGAAGACGACACCGACGAACCTACCCTGTCCGTGTTTGATGACGAAGGCGTACCTACTGTCAGCGTGAACCGGTTTAACGCATTTGCCGATGCGGTGTGGGCGGTGTATGACCTGCGCGAACTGTGGCGCAATATCGGGCCGCGCGTGGAGACTGTCCACAAAGAAGCCGAGCCGGGCCGCAATGATCCCTGTTATTGCGGCAGCGGCAAGAAGTACAAGAAATGCCACGGGGCCTGATCCCGATCTACCCTGCGACAATTGGCCATGGCACAGCGTTTCAATCCCTTGTTTCGGGCGCATTTGCGCTATGCGCTGTGCAGCATGGTGGTGGCACTGGCCGCGTGCAATGAAGCCACACCTCCGGCCCCGCCACCGCCTGCCCTGAAGAAGCCCCAGCAGCAGTATGAAGCGCTGAAGGCTTCGGCCAAGGGCATTGCCACCGGGCCCGCCACATCCGACTACACGGTGTATGTGATGTTCGACCCGCAATGCCAACATTGCGCCCGGCTGTGGGAGGAGGCGCAGGCATTGCAGGCAACCGTGCGGTTCGTCTGGGTGCCGGTGACCATCATGGACGTGCGCAGCGCGGCCATCAGCGCCGCGTTGCTGGGTTCAGCCTCCGCGCAGGAAGACCTGCGTCGACAGGAGAAGGCGGTTCTGCAGCGCACCGAAGGCATCAAAGGTATGGACCCGGTGCCGCCCTATCTGGACTCGGTCGTCAAGGCCAATACCGATCTGATCAACCGCTTCCGGGTGCTGGGTGTGCCCTATGTGGTGGCCCGCAACCAGACCACCTCCGAATACGTGTCGCACGAAGGCGTGATGTCGCGCGAAATGCTCCAGCGCTTCCTGGGGTTAGGCAGCCGCTGAGGTTTGTCGATAGCGCGGTACATATACTTTCGCCAGCGCGTAGATTGCATTCATTAGCCAGTTTGTATTCACTGTTCGTTTGCGGTGGCAAAAGCTCAGCGGATAGACCGTATACCCGCGGGTGCACAGCAAGCAGTCTCGCACCCTGATGCGTAACTCTGCCGCTTGAACACCGGTCAAGAAAGTACGGATAAGCGCCACATCTGCTTGTAAAGCGATAGGTCAAATGCGGCGCTTATTTCATCAAGGGATGCCGTGTCAGAAAATGTATTTCATCCCAACACTCACGCCCTCAACGTGCCCCCCTCCATAACAGTGACCGCTACCATCCAATGCACCAGAAGCATCATGACAATCTGTGGTGACAGCACGACCGCCGGCGCCCAAGTCGTAATGTGCAGCGTCGTGATTGATGGTCAAGGCATAGTCAGCATAGTAGGTCAGGCTCTTATCCACTTGATGTTTCCACGCCAAGGTGTACAGGTCTGCTGCATTGTCAAGATTTGCTGCTGGCCCCGCAGTGTTGTGTACCCCGGGGTCTCCTGGCGTTACGTTGGCGTGCGCCCAGCCGAAATGCAAGCTGTCCTTGTCGCCAATTTCCTGGCTGATCGCAACCCAGGTTCCACTTCGGCTCCGTTCGTTGTAGTACACCAGATCATCAGAGACGCGTCTGTTCATAACCTCATATATGCCACTGACTGTAGTGCGGGTTGAATCAAACTTGTATTGAATACCGATCTTCGCTGCGGTTTCATCACCTATGTCGTTAGCGTCTCCGTTGTCACTTACCCGGTTTACCTGTTGATGCACTTCATACGCAGCAACGGCATACAAGCCGGCGTTGCGATAAGCCAAACTCACGCTGTAGGCGTTGCCGTAAGAGCCGTCTTGGCAGGCTGTCCCTCCGCCGCTGCTAGGCACATTTCCCCCAGTACAGTCCGAGGAACCGGAAGCAATATTGCTGTTATCCGTTGCCCTGTTTTGCCCTGGTGCAGCAAGGGCATTGATCGTGATGCCATTCATATTGGGGGACTCATACCAGATTGCATGATCCAGACGGGTGCCAAATTCAACCCGGTTGTCTCCCCCTGTATTTCCCATGATCACCGAGTAGTCACCCAGCATTCCGGAGAACGGGTTCATGTTGGCGGTGGATGTCTTATAGGGCGCGTCAGTTTTACCAATTTTCAGTGCCCCCCAATGGGGCGACATCAGTCCAATATAGCTATTGCGCGATGTCAACGCACCTTTCACAACGTCACTGGTATTGCTGTTCGTGTTGGTTGTTCCTGAAGTAGCAGCGACATCTATTTGGGTTTCAAGTTGCCAGACAAATTCAGGCGCTGAATCACCCAAGGCTTGATGCCCTCTGAGTCCAATACTGGACAGGTTGGTAGAGATAGCCGGCATCCATCCCATATTTCCGACCGGTGTATCGCCATTTCCGGCAACCTTGTTCGATATACCTTTGGTCGTGCTATCAACCGAAAGATCCAGGTTGCCGTATACGGTTACCTCTCCACCGTGCGTCAAAAACGTAACACCTTCGCCAGATTTTCGCTCCAGGTATTCGTGCGCTTTTGCAGGAGCGGCGGATTCACTTGGCTGCTGTGTTTTCGGGGCCAACTGGGACCTGATGCTCTGGATTTCGTTCTGCAATTCGTCTATACGTCGTAGCAAGTCTAGATTGGTCTGTTGCGCAAATGCTGACGCACTGAAGCATGTACCGGACGCGGCTACAACCCATGCAAAATGGTTGAAAGACTTCCTTAATTTGGGGTTCAATTTTGTCTCCTGAATTATTTAAAGGCGGATCGTGCAATGCTGGATTGCGCTCGCATTGGATGCCCTACCTGTCAGTGAGACGCATGACCACGGTCAAGTTTTTAATGTCTTAACAATACTTTGCAATTCGCCCTTGGGGCGAAATGAGTTCCGAATTTCCAGTTTGTACCCACTGGTCGTTTATGGCGGCGATAGATCACGGCCATGGTTGTCGGAATTTTCGAGGCATCAACGATGCGTGCTGGAGAGCAACCAATACACCGGCGCTGAACGCAACTCAAACAAGAAAAAAACCCGCCAGGGCGCGAGGCCGTGGCGGGTTGATGCAGGGGCAGCTTCTTCAGTTGACCATGCCCATCAGGTGCGGGAACCACAAGGTCAGTCCCGGCCAGAAGGTCACCACCAGCAGGAAGCAGATCATGGTCAGCAGCCATGGCCATACCGCCACGGTGAGCTCGGTGATCCCCATCTTGGTAATGCCCGACGACACGTAGAGGTTGAGCCCCACCGGTGGGTGGCACAGTCCGACTTCCATGTTCACCGCCATCAGGATGCCGAAGTGCACCGGGTGCACACCCATCTTCACCGCCACCGGGAACAGAATGGGCGCCATGATCAGCACGATCGCAGCCGGGTCCATGAAGTTGCCGGCAGCCAGCAGGATGAAGTTCACCAGCAGCAGGAAGGCAATCAGGCCAAAGCCCTGGCTGGTCATCCACGCAGCCATGGTCTGCGGAATCTGCTCGGACGTCATCAGGAACGAGAACAGCACCGCATTGGTCACGATGTACAGAAGCATGGAGCTCATGGCCGCAGCGCTCAGCAGCGACTTGGGCACATCGCGCAGCTTCAGGTCCTTGTAGACGAACACGGAGATGAAGAACGCATACACCGCAGCCATCGCAGCTGCCTCGGTGGGCGTGAACTTGCCGCTGTAGATGCCGCCAATCACCACCACGATGAGCAGCAGGCCCCACATGCTTTCACGGAATGCCTTGTAGCGCTCACCCCAGGTCGCCTTGGGCATGCGGGGGTAGTCGTACTTCTTGGCGCGCCACCAGGTGGTCAGGCCCAGCAGGAACGACAGGCACAGCCCCGGCACGATACCGGCAATGAACAGCTGCCCCACGGACGCAGAGCCCACTGGCTGGCCGTCCGGGCCCAGCGCATTCATGCCCGCCGTGGCAATGGCGTACATCACCAGGTTGATGGAGGGCGGGAACAGAATGCCCAGGGCGCCCGAGGTGGTGATTACGCCTGCACCAAACTGCTTTGGGTAACCCTGTTTGACCATGGCCGGCAGCATGATGGAGCCCACCGCCACCACGGTAGCTACCGAGGAGCCGGAGATGGCTGCAAACAGCGCGCACGCCAGAACCCCTGCCAGACCCATGCCGCCGTACCAGTGGCCGATCATGGAGGTGCAGAAGTTGATCATGCGCTTGGCCACGCCACCGTGCGTCAGGAAGTTACCCGCCAGGATGAAGAACGGAATCGCCATGATCTCGAACTTCTCGATGCCGGTGAACAGCTTGAGCGCCACCGATTCGATGGGCACATCGGTCAGCGTGAACAGGAAAGTCAGAACCGTCAGGCCCAGCGAGATCGAGATCGGCATGCCGGTCAGCATCAAGAGGACCAGCAATGTGAAGATGATGAGCGTGTTCATTTGCGGTCACCTCCGGCCGGTTCGAAGTCGGCGTCTTCAATGGCCGCGTCATCCACACCTGCCACATGGTGTTGGGCGTGGGGCACTTCGCCAGTTTTCAGGAAGATCCAGGCCACCTGCAGAAAGCGGAAGCACATCAGGTAGGAACCCAACGGTACGCAGGAATAGGCAATCCATGTGGGAATTTCCAGGTCCGGCGAAGTGGGGCCTTCCGGCACATCGGCCACGTCCCAACCCATGAAGTGGAAGTAGGCGTAGTGGAAGCCGTTTTCCCAGACAAAGCGTGCGCCCAGGGTGCCCACGGTGCCGGTGAATACGGCGCCTGCGAGCAGCCCGAACAGCACCAGCCATTTGGCCTTGTCAGCCGAGAGCTTGCGCACCAGCACGTCCACGCCCACGTGGGTACCGTTGCGCACGCCATAGGCCGCGCCGAACTTGGCCATCCACACGAACATGTAGATGCACAGCTCCTGTGCCCAGCTCACGTCCATGCGCACGGCGTAGTCCTGTATGACCGGGACGCCGGAGAGAAAGCGGTGCAGCACGGCCATGAAGATGACCAGTGTTGCCGCACCGATGAGGAAGGTGATCAGCCATTCCTCCAGGTGGTTGAGGATCTTGTTGAACATGCCGGATTACTTCACGGGAACAAATCCGGCGGCCTTGTACGCAGCTTCGATGGTGGCCTTGCCCACGCGGCCTTCCATGTCGTGGTGCACCGGCATCAGGGCCTTCTTCCATTCCAGGGTTTCGGCCGGGGTCAGGGTGTAGACGGTGGACTTGCCGCTGGCCTTGATCTTGTCTAGGGCCTGTGCGTTTTCGGTGGCGGCAATGGCGTTGGCGTAGGTGGTGGAGTCCTTGATGGAGCTTTCCAGCGCGGTGCGGATATCAGCCGGCAGGCCGTCCCAGAACTTCTTGTTCACGATCACGGCGTAGGCCAGGTGACCGTGGTTGGAGATGGTCATGTGCTTCTGCACTTCGTAGGTCTTCTGGGTGTAGAAGTTGGAGGCCACGCCTTCGGTGCCATCCACCACGCCGGATTGCAGCGCTTGGTACAGCTCGCTGAAAGCCATCACCTGTGGAATGGCGCCCAGTGCGCGCATTTCAGCGTCCAGCACCTTGGAGCTCTGGATGCGCATCTTCAGGCCTTTGAAGTCTTCCACTTTGTGCAATGGCTTGTTGGCACTCATCTGGTGGAAGCCGTTGTCCCAGTACGCCAGACCCTTGATGCCCTTGGGTTCGAGCTTCTTGAACAGTTCGGCGCCCAGCGGGCCTTCGGTAATGCCACGGAAGGCTGCGTCGTCCTTGAACAGGAAGGGCAGGTCAAACACTTCAAATTCTTTCACGCCCAGGGGGCCGAACTTGGCCAGCGAGGGGGCCAGCATCTGCACGGAGCCCAGTTGCAGGGCTTCCATTTCTTCCTTGTCCTTGTAGAGCTGGCTGTTGGGGTAGACCTCCACCTTCACGCGGCCGCCGGTACGTTGCTCGGCCAGTTCCTTGAAGCGCAGGGCGCCCTTGCCTTTGGGGGTATCGGGTGCCACGACGTGGCTGAACTTGATGACGATGGGGGCTTGCGCCAGGGCGGCCACACTGGTCAGTGCGGTGCAGGCCAGCAATGCGGCCTGGACGAGGGTACGGCGGGTGAAGTGGGTCATGGGGAATGCTCCGTTGTAGATTTGGGTGGCGCGAGTGTGCTGTACGTCGTCCGGTGGCGCGATTGTGGTTTTCCACATTTATTCATTTTTGGCGTTCAAACCAAGGGTAAACCCTTGGGTTTGGGTGGGGTGCTGCAGCACATTCGACCCGTCGGAAGCTAGACTGCGGCCATGCTTGCGACCCACAGCATCCCCCTGGAACTCGCCTCCGATGCGCGCTGGAGGCGTGTGCGGCGCAGCCTGTGGTTGCTGCCGCTGCTGGCATCCCTGCTGTTTGTATCTGGCGTGCTGGCCTGGGCCTACAAGACCGACCGTGAAGACCATGAAGAGCGCCGTGCCACCATGATCGCGGACGCCTTGAGTACCGAAGCCCAGCTGCGTGATCGCCTGGCGGCGGAGATGGTGCACCTGCAGGCCCTGGCGCGCCAGTTACCCACGCTGCCGCGCAATGCCGCGGGCCTGGCGGGCAATGCGGAAGTGAGTGAAGGTCTGCATCGCCTGTGGCTGAGCGTGACCTGGCTGGATGCACAGAACCGCATCATTGCCAATGTGCCCGAACAGCCCCCCCTGGTCAGCACCCGTGTGGGTGAACTGGGTGAGGAGCCCGGTATCTCGGCACACCTGAACCTGAATGCCGGTGACGAGAAGCTGGTGCTGCGATATTCCCCGGCGCTGCTGCTGCGCAAAGGCATCCCCTGGTGGGTGACGCGCAAATACGATGTGCAACTGATTGACTCCAACGAGCAGGTTATCGCCTCAGTGGACCAGACGCCCCTGCGTACCGATACCCAGGAGCGTGAGACCTATATGGTCTCCGTAGGCAGCGACATGCCGGGCGCCTATCTGGAGCTGGCCTTGCGCGAAGCACCGCGCCCCATTCTGCGGGTGGTGCCGCTGGTGCTGATTGGTGGCTTTCTTGCGCTCATGGTGGTGGCAACCTTCTTGCTGCGTCGCCAGGTGGCGCGTATTTCGCTCGCCGAGAATGCCTGGCGGACCGAGGCCGCCTGGCGCCAGGCCATGGAGGATTCGGCGCTGGTGGGCTTGCGTGCCAGGGACGCCGATGGGCGCATCCTGTATGTGAACCGGACCTTCTGCAATATGGTGGGCCTGCGTGCCGACCAGTTGGTGGGGCTCAGCCCGCCCATGCCCTACTGGCCGCCGGAAGCACTGGACGAGGTCATGCTGCGCCACAAGCGCAATCTGGAGGGCAAGGCGCCGCGCGATGGGTACGAGGCCCTGTGGTGCCACCAGGACGGTCGGCGCATCAACGTCATGGTGTTCGAGTCGCCCTTGATTGATGCGCGGGGCCAGCAGATTGGCTGGATGGGCTCCATCATCGACATCTCCGCGCGCAAGAAACTGGAAGAACGCGAGCGCCACCAGGCCGAGGCCATGGCGCACCAGTCGCGCCTGACCACGCTGGGCGAAGTGGCCTCCGCGCTGGCACACCAGCTCAACCAGCCGCTCACGGTAATCATGGGCTACAACGCCGGCCTGCAGCGCATGCTGGCCGATGCGGGCTATGACAACCAGGCGGTGCTCAATGCCCTGGCGCAGCAGGGCGCGCAGGCGGCTGAGGCCGGGCGCATCGTGCAGCGCATCCGCGAATTCCTGACCCGGCGCGCACCTCAGCGCGAGGCTTGCGACCTTGGCACCATGGCGCACCGCGCGGCGGAGCTGCTGCAGCGCGATGTGCGTGCCGCCCAGGTGCAGCTGCAATGGGATATGGCCGCAGACCTGCCACAGGTCTTTGCCGACCCGATCCTGATGGAGCAGGTGCTGATCAACCTGATACGCAACGCCTGCGATGCCATGCAGGCGGCGCCTGTGCAATCCGCAGGTCGCCGCATCCGTCTGGCCGCCCAGCGCAGCGGCGAGCGGTTTGTGCGCATGGACGTGGAAGACAACGGGCCAGGCCTGCATGGCTTGAGTGTGGAGCAGTTGAGCGCGCCGTTCTTCTCCACCAAGTCGGACGGCATGGGCATGGGGCTAGCGATCTGCCGCTCCGTGGTCGAGGTACACCACGGCGGCATGGATGCGGGCATCAGCAGCCTGGGCGGAGCACGTTTCTCCTTCACGCTGCCGGTGTTTGACGCACGCCTGCAAGGACACAGCCCGGAGCAGGCCAACGAGCTGGCAGACGAAGACGCCCGCGCAACCATGGAAATCGATGTGTGAGAACCGAGCATGACCCAGGCCCCTGACGTGGTCGCTGTGCATCTGGTGGATGACGAAGCCACCGTGCGCGCAGCGCTGGAATTCCTTTTTGCATCGCATGGCCTTGCGGTGCGCAGCTATGACAGTGGCGTGGCCCTGCTGGACCATCTGAACCGGGGCCATACGCTGCGCGGCTGCGTGCTGCTGGACGTGCGCATGGAGCCTCTGTCGGGCTTGCAGGTACACGACGAACTGGTGGCGCGTGGCATCCAGGTGCCGGTGATCTTCCTGACCGGGCACGGTGACATCCGCATGGCAGTCGGGGCCTTGAAGAAAGGTGCGTTCGACTTTGTGGAAAAGCCCTTTGGCGATGCAGCCTTGGTGGAGCGGGTGCGCGACGCACTGCAGGCCGACGCACAGCAACAGCAGCGGCGTGCCAACGGCGATTCGCGCGGCGAACTGCTGGCCGGGCTCACACAACGGGAGCAGGACGTGATGGTGCGCGTGGCCGCAGGCAAGCTTAACAAGGTCATAGCCGACGAGATGAACGTCTCCATGCGCACGGTGGAGGTGTACCGCGCCCGCGTGTACGCCAAACTGGGTGTGCGTTCGTCGGCCGAGCTGGCCACCCTGCTGGCTCGCAGCGAATAGCTGCGACCGTCCTACAGGCCGAGTGCCAAGCTGGTGGCCAGCGCCAGCATGACCAGCGCAATCACGCTGTCCAGCACGCGCCAGGCGTTGTCCTTCTCGAACCAGGGTGCCAGCAGGCGTGCACCAAAGCCCAGGGCGCTGAACCACAGCACGCTGCCCAGCATGGCGCCGGCGGCAAACCACCAGCGGCCATCCCCGCGCTGCGTGGCCACGGCGCCCAACAGCACCACCGTGTCCAGGTACACATGGGGGTTGAGAAAGGTGAAGGCAAAACAGGCGGCCAGCGCCGCGCGCAGGCTGCCCGGGCCGCTGCCTTCCACATGCAGGTGTCCACCCATCCAGGCCCGACGTGCTGCCAGCAGTCCGTAGCAGCCCAGAAACAGCGCGCCGCCGTAGCGTGTGCCCTGCATGAGCAGTTCATTGCCGCGCAGTACCGCACCGGCACCGCCCACGCCGGCAGCAATCAGCAGCGCGTCGGACAAAGCGCAGAACAGCACCAGTGGCAGCACGTGTTCCTGCTTGAGCCCGCTGCGCAACACAAAGGCATTTTGCGAGCCGATGGCCACGATCAGTGCCAGCCCGGTAGCCAGCCCGGCGCCCATATCCATCAGCATCATCAGCCCTTCAACAGTGTGACTAGGCGCTGCAGCGCGTGCAGCACCGTTGCGCTGCGCACGGCTGCGCGGTCGCCGTCGAAGTGCATCACTTCGGACGTGATGCTGCCGGCCACGTTCCAGGCAAACCACACCGTGCCCACTGGCTTGGCAGCACTGCCGCCAGAGGGGCCGGCAACTCCGGTGACGGCCACGGCCACCTGGGTGCGTGCACGTTCTGCCGCTCCCCGGACCATGGAGCGGGCAACGCCCTCACTCACCGCACCTTGGGTGGCAATGAGCTGCGCGTCCACGCCCAGCATCTCGGTCTTGGCTGCGTTGGAGTACGTGACGTAGCCGCGTTCAAACCACAGGCTGGAGCCTGCCAGATCGGTGCAGGCCGCGGCAATCATGCCGCCGGTGCAGCTTTCGGCGGTGGCGAGTGTGAATTGGCGCTGCAGCAGCTGGCTGGCCAGTTGTGCGCAAAGGTTCTGCGTGTTGGCCATCAGATGAATTTCCACAGTGCAATGGTCAGCAGGGTGCAGCCCGCAGCCACCAGATCGTCCAGCATGATGCCGGCGCCAGCCTTGACCCAGGCATTGCGGTCGGTCAGCGGGTCCACGCCGTGGAACAGGGCGTCGGCCCAGCCCACCGGGCCTGGCTTGGCCGCGTCAAAGAATCGAAACAGCGCAAATGCCACGCACTGGGCCAGCAGGCCCGCGGGCATCACCAGCCACAGCACCAGCCAGAATGCCGCAACCTCGTCCCACACCACGCTGCCGGGGTCGAGCACGCCCATGTGCCGCGCCGTCACGCTGCAGGCCCACCAGCCTATGGGCAGCGACGCGGCGATCAACAGTCCCCAGCCCGCCTCGCCCAGCCAGTGGGAAAGCACCACATACGCTGCCCAGGCCCACAGCGTGCCGGCAGTGCCCGGCGCCACGCGCGACAGCCCGGAGCCAAAACCCAGCGCGATCCAGTGCGCCGGATGGGCGCGTAGAAAGCGTGCGGTGGGTCGGGTCATGGGAGCAGCGCCTGGAGTGGCGTGGGTTTCTGCACTGGAAGAAATGCCATCAGCCACTTCGGTGGCGCTTACATCGATGGTGAGGGGGGTGTTGGGATCCTGCATGAGGGGATTATCCGAGTGCGCCGATCCACGCAGACCAATAATCGATGCAGGCCCGTATTTTGGGGAGCCGCTGGCGCCCCTGTTGCATGACGGCGTAGATGGGAAAGCGCGGGCTGCTGAAGTAGCCGGGCAGCACCTGCACCAGGCTGCCGGCCTGCACCAACGGGCGTGCCATCAGATCGTTCAGCCGCCCAATGCCCACGCCCTGGACGACCAGGCTCATCATCAGGGCGCTGTTGTCGGTGCGCGTGTGGCCATAAACCGGAATTTCACCGGCGTCGGACCGGGTCCATTGGTTCATCCAAGGTGACACGCTGCTGCCGATCAAATGGTGGCGCTCCAGTTCGTCGGGATGCTGCGGTGTGCCCTTTTGCGCCAGATAGGAGGGTGCTGCATACAGGCTGCGGCCATGCTCCCCGACCTTGCGTGCCACCAGGCTGTCCTGGCCCGCGCTGCCGGTGCGAAACGCAATGTCGATGCCGTCACGCACCATGTCCACCATCCGGTCATCGGCCTGTATTTCGATGTGCAAATCCGGATGCAGCTGGTACAGCCCTGCCAGGCTGGGGGCAATGACGCAATGCGCCAGCAGCGGGCTGACCGCCACGCGAACCCATCCGTTGGGCCCGCTGAGCTTGCCGCTGAGTTGGCTGTCCAGATCAGCCGACAGGTCCAGCATGCGCCTGCCGTAGTCCAGCAGGGTGTCGCCTTCATCCGTCAGGCTCAGTCCATGGGTACTGCGGTGTAGCAGGCGCATGCCGCAACTGGCTTCCAGTCGCTTGAGTGAGCGCGTGACCTGGCTTACCGGAATGTTGCGCTCCCTGGCGGCGGCAGACAGCGTGCCCAGCTCCGCAATGCGGGTGAAAAGGGCGATGTCATCCAGGCGGGCGGGCATGGCTGGATTGTGGGGCATTCAGGACTTGTTTTGCAAATAGTGCAACACCCATTTGGTTTTTTCGGTGTTTTCATAGGTTGGTACTTTCGATAAAGTGAAATCCAAGGGGCCAACCCCTGTGTCTTTTCAAACCACCGAGGATTTCTATGCCCACACTTGTTGTCACCTTGTCCCACCAACCACCACCGGAGCGCTATGCCCTGTTGGCCGACGCCCTGACCCGCATTACCGCGCAAACGCTGGAAAAGCGCGCCGAGGTCACTGCCGTCGCGATTGATGTGTTGCCCCCGGGGCGCTGGTTTGTGGGCGGTCGTGAACCAGCCCGGCCAACTGTCCTGCTGGAGATCAACGTGACACGGGGCACCAACTCCGACCACCAGAAGGCTGCGTTCGTACAAGCGGCCTATGCCGAGCTCGCATCCCAGCTGGGTGCAGCTGCAGGCATCGAGCTGGCGAGCTATGTGGTGGTGAATGAAGTGGATGCCGCCAACTGGGGCTATGGCGGGCGCACGCAGCAGGACCGGCACAAACCCTCCTGACACCACGTTGTCAGGAGGGGTGGCGCACGATGGCGGCCTCTCTTACTCAAAGGACTCTTCATGAAAAACGCCATCAGCTGGTTTGAAATTCCCACCACACAACTGGATCAGGCACAGGCCTTCTATGAGGCCGCGCTGGGTAGGCCCATGCGTCGGGAGGCCATGGGCCCATCGCAAGGCGCCGTGTTCGCGTATGCACACGAGCAGGACGGCGTCGGTGGCGCACTCATGATGGGCCCCACCGCGCCGCAGCCATCTGGCACGGGTACCCTGGTGTATCTGGATGCATCTCCCGCACTCGACGCCGCATTGCAGCGGGTAGTGGAGCAGGGTGGCCGCATCGCATTGCCGCGCCAGGCCCTTCCGCCGGGGATGGGCTACTTTGCCCACTTCATCGATCTGGACGGCAACCGCCTGGGCCTGCACGCGCTGGACTGAGACCGCCGACCATGGCATGCGGCGGATAGCCAACGCCCTGCAGGCAGACATGCACGCATTGGCGCTGCAGTGAGGATGCCAAGTAACATGCCGTTTCCCCGGCTGAATACCCAACCCCCACCATGCGCCGCGCCGACCGCCTCTTCCAAATCGTGCAACTGATCCGCGGGCGCAGGCGCACCACGGCATCATTCCTGGCCCAGCGCCTGGAGGTGTCGGAGCGCACGGTGTACCGCGACGTAGCCGACCTGCAGCACCAGGGGGTGCCGATTGAGGGCGAGGCGGGCGTGGGCTATCGGTTGGGCCGGGGCTTCGAGTTGCCGCCGCTGATGTTCAGTCCGGACGAAGCACGGGCGCTGGTGGCTTCGGTGCGCATGGCGCAGGCCTGGCAAGACCCGGCCATGGCACAGGCCTCGCAGGTTGCACTGGGCAAGATCCTCTCCGTATTGCCTGCAGCCGCGCGAGCAGCGGCACAGAGCATGGCCCTGTATGCGCCGCCCGTGCGCATGCAGCCCGCCGTATTGGCGACCCTGCAAACCTTGCGTGAAGCCGTGCAGCAGCGCTGCAGGCTGCGTTTTGCCTACCGTGACGCGCAAGGCGTTGGCAGCCAGCGCAAAGTGCGGCCCCTGGGCTGCTTTTACTGGGGTAGTGTGTGGACGCTGGCAGCGTGGTGTGAAGACCGCAATGACTTTCGCAGCTTCCGTCTGGACCGCATGCGTGATCTGGCTTTGGTGGAAGGTGCGGCGGGGCACTTTCAGGAGGAAGCCGGCAAGACCCTGGCCGACTGCTTGCGCGCAGCAGCACCTCCCCATGTGCTGGACCAGCTCAGCAGCTAGCAATCAAAGGGGGTTTTCAGTCGGAGCCGAAGTGGTCAAACGACTGCAGATGCAGCTCCATAGGTTGGCCGTCGCCGTCGGTCAGCCGCAGGCCGGATTGCGCTTCTATGCGCCCGATGCGGGTGACCGGTGTGTGGCTGGCACGCGCTGCGGCTTGCACTGCGGCAGCCTGCGTTGCCGGTGCAGTAAATACCAGCTCGTAATCATCCCCGCCGCTGAGTACATGCTTGAGCAGCGCGCGTTGCAGCGCTGGTGCGTCCGAAGGGGCCGCCGCTGCAGCGAGGGCGGGGTAGGCCGCCAGCAAATGCAAGGCGGCAGAGGTGTCCAGTGTGGCGCCCACCCCGGACCGCTCCAGGATGTGGCCCAGGTCGCCCAACAGTCCGTCGCTGATGTCGGCTGCCGCCGTGGCAATGCCGCGCAGTGCCATGCCCAGGGCCAGACGCGGTGTGGGTTGCTCCAGGCGCAGCCGGGCTTGCGCGAAGGTTTCGGGCGGCAGCGGTGTTGTGCCTTGTTGTTGCAGATGGGCAAGAGCCAGATTGGCGTCACCCACATTGCCGCTGACGTAGATGTCGTCACCTGCGCGCGCACCGCTGCGCAGCAGGGCCTGCCCATGCGGCACTTCGCCGAATACGGTGATGCAGATGTTGAGTGGTCCCTTGGTGGTATCGCCACCAATCAGCTCGCAGCCATGGGCATCGGCCAGGGCCAGCAGGCCTTGCGAGAAGGGGGCCAGCCAGGCAGGGTCAGCTTGCGGCAGGGCCAGGGCCAGGGTGAAAGCCAGCGGCGAAGCGCCACAGGCCGCCAGGTCGCTCAGGTTGACCGCCAGCGCCTTGTGGCCCAACGCGCGCGGGTCCACATCGGCAAAGAAGTGGCGCCCGCTGACCAGCATGTCGGTGGAGATGGCCAGGTGCATGCCAGGTCTGGGCTGCAGCAGTGCGCAGTCGTCGCCCACGCCCAGTACCGCCTTGGGTGTGGGGCGCGTGAAGTATTGCTTGATCAGGTCGAACTCACCCATGCGATGTGTCAGTCATTGGAGCGTGCGGGCCAGACAAAGCTCAGGGGACTTTGTACCAGTCGGCGCGTAATGGCCCGGTAAATGCGGTTGCGGCTGATGTTGGACACGTCGTGGGCGCGCAGCGCAACCCGGAACGCAAACAGAAAACTCACGCCTACATTGAGCTGGCCGATCAGCGGGATGGCCGCCACGGCCCACCACAGCGCGGGTTCATGCACCACCTCCCAGCCTAGCGTGGCGCATGCGGCGCCCAATTGGCCGGTCGACAGGGTGACGTGCCGCACGTCCAGCGGGATCCCGAAAAAACCCAGTATGGCGGGCGTCAGCCCCAGGATGAAGCCCAGCGACACATTGGCTGCCAGACCGGAGATGTTGTGGCGCCAGAAATGCGCCCAGCGGTCGGCACGCTGTACACCCAAGACTGCAGTGAAACGCGGGTTGTATCGGATGGCCGAGTCCAGCCGGTGCAGCACAAACCAGTTTTCCACCCAACCCGCCAGAATGCTGCTGGAAAACAGCAGCACGCCGGTGAACGCGGCATAGAGCACGCTGGGCCCCAGCAGGGTGAGCGAGTGCAGCACGTAATGGGCTGTGGTGGCGTCGATCATGGGCGTGCCGCGCAGTTGCTGCACGCCCAGCGCCAGGAGCACGGTTGCCGGGAATACCACGGCCACATTGCCGATGACCGCGGCGGTCTGCGAGCGCACCAGGTGGGTCACTTCATCCACAAAAGACTCCAGCGCCTCGGGTGTGGACACGTCCTTGAGCTTGGCCGCCATGGCTGGTGCGGTCATGGCCGGCTGTTTGGTGGCCAGCGTGAAATGCAGCAGCTGGATCAGGACGAAGCTGGCGGCATACACCGCGCCGGCCCAGAAGCCGTACCAGAAGGCGCTCAGGCCCAGGGCCATCACCGCAAACTTCAGCGCTGTCGTAAGCGCCGTCAAGGCGCCACCGCCAGCCGCGTTGGACAGCATCTCGCGGTATTCGGTGCGGGTGCGGGCAATGTAGTGCTCCCCGGTTTCCGAACTGCGCTCGGCCACCTTGGCAGCCAGCAGGGACGAGCTGGCGCGTACCAGTGCGCCCACGCTGCGCTGTTCCTGCTCCAGTGTCGCCAGGTGGGACAGCAGACCGGCGCAATTCAGGTACTGCGGGTCATCGAGCAGACAGGCCAGCAGTGCCCGTACCCGTTGGATACGCCCGCGCAACTGGCGCAGGCGAAACACCAGATCCACCGAGATGCCATGCGCGTCCAGATGCTCGTAGACGCTGGTGGCAGCCCAGTTGCAGGAGTCCAGCTGTGCTTCAAAGGCTTTTACCGCCTCTGTCAGATCCTGGCCACTGAACCAGGCGTCGCGCAGACGGTCAAAACAGGCGGTCAACTCGTGGAAGGGGTTGTGCTCGCGCCAACCTGCATCCATGCGCAAGCGGACTTCGGGTGAGAAACCGGTGGCGCGGATCTGGCTGGTGCAAAAGGTCAACGCGTCCAGCAAGCCGTCTTGCCAGTAGCTCAGGCCTGGCCGCACCTTGGCGTGGTGGCCGTTGGACGGTGCACTCAGAATGGCTGCCAGGCGTGCCAAGTGCTTGGGTGTGAGGGCATGCAGCCACTGGGCGTCTGCCGGATGGGACAGCACCAGCGCAAACAGCTCCGCGGCATCGGTGGTCTGTGGTGACGCCGGCAGCCAGCGCCGGTGCAGGCGCTGCACCATTTCGCTGACAAAGGCGTTGCGGGCGGAAAAGCCGTAGTCGCACAGCAAGTTGCTGATGTCCACCGCGTCAATGAGCGCACGCCACCAGCGTTGCAGCTTGAGGCGTGTGTCTTCACGGGCTTCCAGCACATCGAGCAGCATTTCGATGTGGCCCAGCGCCGTGGCTGGGGCGCCGTCGGCTCCGCGAATCCATTCGAGCAGGGAAATCAGCCACAGGTGGCGGTGCACCAGATCCGCCTCAGGGTCCAGTGCTTCAAGTAGCTGGGGCAGGTCGGTTGCGGTTTTGGCCATGCGTTGCGGTCAGTGCAGCGTGCGTTTCTGGTCCAGCCCGTGGTCACCGCTGAGGGCATCCAGCACGAACATGGGCACGGTGGCGTCGAATTTCTCGCCATCTTCGGCCACGCAAAAAAAGCTGCCGTGCATGGTGCCCGTGGGCGTGCGCAAACGCGTGCCGCTGGTGTACTCGAACGACTGCCCCGGCTTGAGCAGCGGCTGCTGGCCGACAACGCCCAGGCCGCGCACTTTTTCGGTGTGGCCGTTGGCGTCATTGACGTTCCATGTCCGCGAGATGAGCTGCGCGGTCACCTCACCGGTATTGGTGATGGTGATGGTGTAGGCAAAGACGTACAGGGCCTCTTCCGGATTGGATTGGTCGGGAAGGTATTGCGGCACCACTTCCACCAGAAATTCATACTTTGGCATGCCCCGATGCTACCTGCGAAAATGCGGGGCTGCAGATCCTGCCCACCAAGCCCACTTTCCATCTCGACCCATGACCTACCGTATTGCCCCGTCCATCCTCTCCGCCGACTTCGCCCGCCTGGGGGAAGAAGTGAAAAACGTCATCGCCGCTGGCGCCGACTGGATCCACTTCGATGTGATGGACAACCACTATGTGCCCAATCTGACCTTCGGCCCCATGATTTGCAGTGCACTCAAGCCCCATGCCAAGACCGCTGCGGGCGTGGCCGTGCCCATTGACGTGCATTTGATGATTTCGCCCGTCGACGCCCTGGCCGCCAGCTTTGCCGAGGCCGGAGCCGACCTGATCAGCTTCCATCCGGATGCCAGCGGCCATGTCCATCGCAGCATCCAGGCGATCAAGAGCAAGGGTGTGAAGGCCGGTCTGGTCTTCAACCCGGCCGAGCCGCTGGACGTGCTGGATTGGGTGATAGAGGACATCGATCTGGTTCTGATCATGAGCGTCAACCCCGGTTTCGGCGGACAGAGCTTCATCGACTCGGCGCTACGCAAGATCGCGGATGTGCGCAAACGCATTGACGCCAGCGGCAAGGACATCCGCCTGGAAGTCGATGGTGGCATCAAGACCGACAACATCCGCCGTGTGGCCGATGCGGGTGCCGACACCTTTGTGGCGGGCAGCGCCATTTTCGGCAAGCCGGACTACAAGGCGGTGGTGGACGCCATGCGCCAAGCGCTGGCCTGATTCAGGCGGGCAAGGACGCGCCCAGCAGCACGTGCGTGGGGGCATCTCCCGCCCGCAGCTTGAACACCGAGACGGCATCCACCAGATCCATGGCCTGGCTTTTGAGGCCGCTGGCAGCGGCGGCCATTTCCTCGACCAGGGCGGCATTTTGCTGGGTGGCCTGATCGATCTGATTGACCGCCTGGCCAACCTGGTTCACGCCCGCATCCTGCTCGGCGCTGGCCGCGCTGATTTCCGCCACGATGTCGGTTACACGCCGGATGGCGGTGACCACCTCGGTCATGGTGGCGCCTGCCTGATCGACCAGGGTCGTGCCATGTTCCACCCGTTCCACGCTGGTGCCGATGAGGGTCTTGATTTCCTTGGCGGCATCGGCCGATCGACCGGCAAGGGCGCGGACCTCGGAGGCCACCACGGCAAACCCGCGGCCTTGCTCGCCGGCACGTGCTGCTTCTACTGCCGCATTCAGCGCGAGGATGTTGGTCTGAAAGGCAATGCCGTCTATGACGCTGATGATGTCCGCAATGCGGCGCGAGCTGTCGTTGATGCCCTTCATGGTTTCCACCACATGGCCCACCACCTCCCCACCGCGTGTGGCAACGGCTGAAGCGCTACTGGCCAGTTGGCTGGCCTGGCGCGCGTTGTTGGCGCTGTGGCTGACGGTGGAGCCCAGTTCCTCCATGCTGGAGGCGGTCTGCTGCAGGGCGCTGGCCTGTTGTTCGGTACGAGCTGACAGGTCATTGTTTCCCTGGGCAATTTCCGCGCTGGCATGGGCCACGTTTTCAGAGCCCTGGCGCACACGCGCCACCAGTACTGCCAGCTTGTCCTGCATGGTGGCGAGTGCGCGCAGCAGTTCGGCAATTTCGTCACGTCCTCGCGTCTGGACTTGCGAGCTGAGGTCACCGTCGGCGACCTGGTTGGCCAGACCCACGGCCCGCTGCAGAGAGCCCACGATCTGGCGGCTGATCAGCACACTGCCAATCAGGGCCGCAAGCGAGATGAACACCATCACCCCGGTCGCAATCTGGGTGGCGCTCTTGGCGCCCTGCGATGCCACCACCGCCACGGCGGCTTCGGATTTGGCCAGTACGCCACGCAAGGCATTCAGCGTGGCTGCGGCATCGCGGTCCTTGCCGCGGGCCGCCTTGTCGCCCGCGATGGGGTCATTGCTGGCTTGCTTGTAGGCATCGAAAGCCTGCAGGTAGCCGGCCTGGGCATTGGCCATTTCGGTGCGCAGCTTGGAGACCAGCGGTTTTGCCTCCGGGTTGTCGCCCACCATCTTGCCCAGTTCATCAATTCCAGAGTTGACCTCGCTCATTTCCTTGAGGTGTGAAGCCCAGTACTTTTCCTGGTCTTTGGGGTCCGATCCGCGCAGCAAGGTGTTTTTCCATTCCTGGATGGCGACCGAAAAGTGGCCCGCGATGTCCGCGCTCTTGCGGTGCGCAGCGACTTCGTGCAGCACATCGTTTTCGTAGGTGGAGACTGCGCCGTTGAGTCTCCAGATTCCGAACAATGCGCCGGCCAGCAGCAGCAACAGGGAGACGGCGAATGCCAAGGGTAGCTTGAGACTCAGTTTCATCACAACTCCTGTCTGTCAGGCATTTTGCTACGCGGGTAATGCAATTTAGACCACAAACCAACAGCTGTCATCAGGAAACACAGCAGTTTTCATGCCGGCGAGCCCATTTGCACAACTTGCAAGCGACCGCCAATGCATGACATCTTGTTTTGCTACACTGGACGCATGTTTATTCACCGCATCAGCATTACGGGTTGTAGCGACCGGGGAGCCTGGCCCTGGCGTACCTTGCCTGCTTTCGCTGGGCGCACACCCTCGCTCGCTGCCTGACTTTGCGGCGAGTCCCGGGTTGATGTGCTTGCACTGCGCGGCCATTGCTTACACCCGGGAATGCGATTTCCATCACGGTTGAGCGACGCGCATCCCCGAACCCCGCACCTGTGGGGAAACCGAATGCAATCCTTCCAATAGGCACAACCAACGTGATGACCGAAACCCAATTCCAGGCCTTGCGCGACCAGGGCTACAACCGCATACCGCTGATGGCGCAAGCCTTTGCGGACCTTGAAACCCCGCTTTCCCTCTACCTCAAGCTGGCGCGCACTCCAGGCAGTGCCGAGCCCGCGCCCTACAGCTTTCTGCTGGAGTCCGTGGTGGGCGGGGAGCGCTTTGGCCGCTACAGCTTCATAGGCTTGCCAGCGCGCACCCTGTTGCGCGCCAGTGGCTTTGGCCAACATGCCCGCACCGAAGTCGTGACCGATGGCGTGGTGGTGGAGACCTCCGGCGCCAACCCGCTGGACTTCATCGCCGAATACCAGAGCCGATTCAAGGTGGCTCTGCAGCCGGGCCTGCCGCGCTTCTGCGGCGGTCTGGCCGGTTACTTTGGCTACGACGCCGTGCGCTATATCGAAAAGAAGCTGGAAAACAGCTGCCCACCGGATGAGCTGAACTGCCCCGACATCCTGCTGCTGCAAACCGAAGAGCTGGCGGTGATCGACAACCTCTCGGGCAAGTTGCATCTTATCGTCTATGTGGACCCGACACAGCCCGGCGCCTTTGCCAGGGGACAAGCCCGACTGGCCGAACTGCGTGCGCAACTGGCCCAGGCCGTGATTGCGCCGGAGGTCAGGCCTACCCAGACGCATGAGGCGGTACGCGACTTCGCCAAGGCCGACTACATTGCCGCGGTCGAGCGCGCCAAGGAGCTGATCGCCGGAGGCGACTTCATGCAGGTGCAGGTGGGCCAGCGTATCAAGAAACGCTACACCGAGTCCCCCTTGAGCCTCTACCGCGCTCTGCGCTCGCTCAACCCCAGCCCCTACATGTACTACTACAACTTCAGCGGTGCAGACGGGCAGGGCGGTGACTTCCACGTGGTGGGGGCGTCGCCTGAAATCCTGGTGCGCCAGGAGCAGGTGGTGACGGACGGTGTGACCGAGCAAAAAGTCACTATCCGCCCCCTGGCCGGCACCCGCCCGCGCGGCGCCACTGCAGAACTGGACAAGGCCGCCGAAGTGGAGCTGGTGGGTGACCCCAAGGAACGTGCCGAGCATGTGATGCTGATCGACCTGGCGCGTAACGACATCGGCCGCATTGCCAAGATCGGCAGCGTGAAGGTGACCGATGCCTTCTGCGTGGAGCGTTACAGCCACGTGATGCACATCGTGAGCAATGTGGAAGGCACCCTCAATGACGGCATGACCAGCATGGACGTGCTCCGAGCCACCTTCCCGGCCGGCACGCTAACCGGCGCGCCCAAGGTGCATGCCATGGAGCTGATCGATCAGCTGGAGCCCATCAAGCGCGGCATCTATGGCGGCGCTTGCGGCTATCTGAGCTACGCCGGTGACATGGATGTGGCCATTGCCATTCGCACCGGCATCATCAAGAACCAGACCCTGTACGTGCAGGCGGCAGCCGGTGTGGTCGCCGACAGCGTGCCCGAGCTGGAATGGAAAGAAACCGAAGCCAAGGCGCGCGCCTTGTTGCGTGCCAGCGAGCTGGTCGAGGAAGGATTGGAGTAATCACCATGACAAACAAAATCAAGCTTCTCATGGTCGACAACTACGACAGCTTTACCTACAACATCGTCCAGTACTTTGGCGAGCTGGGGGCGGACGTCGAGGTGTATCGCAACGACGAAATCACTTTGGAAGAAATTGCTGCGCGCAAGCCCGACCGTCTGGTTGTTTCACCCGGCCCTTGCTCTCCCAACGAAGCCGGAATTTCTGTGCCAGCCATACGCCATTTCATGGGCAAGCTGCCGATTCTGGGCGTCTGCCTGGGGCACCAGAGCATTGGCGCGGCGCTGGGCGGCAAGATCATCCGGGCGCAGGAACTCATGCATGGCAAGACCTCGGTCATCACCACCACGCAAGAGGGCGTGTTTGCCGGATTGCCCAGGCAGTTCACGGTGAACCGCTATCACTCCCTGGCCATCGAGCGATCCAGCTGTCCCAAGGAGCTGGCCGTCACCGCATGGACGGACGATGGTGAGATCATGGGGGTTCGCCACACCGGCTTGCCGTTTGAGGTGCGCATGGAAGGCGTGCAATTCCACCCGGAAAGCATCCTGACGGAGCATGGGCATGCCATGCTGCAAAACTTTTTAAGGTAATTCCCATGGTTTCTACAGTGGATTTGCGCAGCGACACGGTGACCCAACCCACGGCCGCCATGCGGGCAGCCATGGCGGCGGCCCCGTTGGGGGACGACGTCTTTGGCGATGACCCCAGCATCAACGCCTTGCAGGACAAGGTCGCGGCAATGCTCGGGTTCGAAGCTGCGCTATTCATGCCTACCGGTACGCAAAGCAATCTGTGCGGCATTCTGAGCCACTGCCAGCGCGGCGACGAGTACATCGTCGGCCAGCTGGCGCATACCTACCGCTGGGAAGGAGGGGGCGCTGCCGTGCTGGGCAGCGTGCAGCCGCAGCCGCTGAGCCACCAGCCGGATGGCACACTTTCCCTGTCTGATATCGAGGCCGCAATCAAACCCGATGACGCGCATTTCGCCCGCAGTCGCCTGCTGACGCTGGAAAACACCTGGGGCGGCAAGCTGCTGCCGTTTGCCTACGTGCAGGCGGCAACCGAGCTGGCAAAGCGCAAGGGCCTGAGCCGCCATCTGGATGGCGCGCGCCTGTTCAATGCCGCGACTGCCCAGGCCGCCTTGACGGGCACTGATCCGTACCAGGAGGCACGCGCCATCGCCGGTTGTTTTGACAGCGTTTCCGTGTGCTTCAGCAAGGGGCTGGGTGCGCCCGTGGGCTCGGCTCTGTGCGGCAGCAAGGAGTTCATTGGCCGCGCGCACCGTATCCGCAAGATGGCGGGTGGCGGCATGCGCCAGGCCGGCGTGCTGGCGGCTGCAGCAACCCATGCACTGGACCACCACGTACTGCGGCTGGCGCAAGACCACCAATTGGCCAAGCGTCTGGCAGACGGGCTCATCGGGATCGAGGGCCTGCAAGTGGAAGCGCCACAGACCAACATCGTGTTCGTTGATCTGGTGGGCCCGGCACGTGAACAGTCTGCGGCCCTTCTGGACTATCTGAAGACCCAGGGCGTGTTGGCCACGGGCCTATATCGCTTGCGGTTTGTCACCCACCTGGACGTGGACGCTGCGGGTGTTGACCGTGCCGTGGCTACCGTGCGGCAATTCTTCAAGGCGTAAATACGGTGCCTACCCACCAGTTGCTGTTGTTTGTTGCCGCAGGGTGGCTGCTGAATCTGACGCCAGGGCCTGATGTGCTCTACATCGTGTCCCAGGCTTTGCGCAGCGGCGCGCGTGCCGGAGTCGTGGCGGGTTTGGGCATCACGGCGGGCTGCTTTGTGCACATCTTCGCGGCGGCGCTGGGCGTGAGCGCCCTGCTGGCGGCCTCTGCCACAGCTTTCACTGTGCTGAAGTGGCTGGGCGCGGGCTACCTGTTTTATGTGGGAATCAAGCTGTTGTTTTCCCGTGCAGAGAGCAAGCCGTTGGCGGTCGAGGCAGAGGGCTCCGACCAGCCCGTCGCAACGGACCTCTGGCGCGTGTTCACCGGCGGCTTCTGGACCAATGCCCTCAACCCCAAGGTGGCGATCTTCTTTTTGGCATTCGTGCCGCAATTCATCGCACCGGGTACCGAGCATGCCACCCTGGCATTCCTGGCCTTGGGCGTGCTGTTCAATGTCAACGCCATTCCGGTCAATATCGGCTGGGCGTTGGCTGCGGCCTGGCTCGCGCGCCACGCCAGCGTGGTACAGCGCGGCATGCACTGGCTGGACCGCGTGGCCGGCACCCTGTTCATCGCATTCGGGCTGAAGCTCGCTTTCACAGACAATCCTGCATCCTAAGGAGACTTACATGCCTCAGCCAAAAGGCCAGATCACCCCGCAAGAAGCCTTGCAACGCACCATCGAGCACCGCGAGATATTTCACGACGAGATGCTGCACCTGATGCGCCAGATCATGTCTGGCGAGGTTTCGCCGGTGATGATTGCCGCCATTACAGCAGGCCTGCGCGTCAAGAAGGAAACCATTGGCGAGATCACCGCTGCCGCACAGATCATGCGGGAGTTTTCCACCAAGGTGGAGATTGCCGATAAGTCGTCTCTGGTGGACATCGTGGGCACCGGGGGCGACGGATCGCACACCTTCAATATTTCAACCTGCGCCATGTTCGTGGCGGCTGCGGCGGGTGCCAAGGTCAGCAAGCATGGCGGACGCGGTGTCAGCAGCAAGAGCGGCAGCGCCGATGTGATGGAGGCGCTGGGCGTCAACATCAACCTCACGCCGGCGCAGATTGCCCAATGCCTGGCGGAGACGGGTGTCGGTTTCATGTTTGCACCCAACCACCATCCCGCCATGAAGAATGTGGCGCCAGTGCGCCGCGAGATGGGTATCAAGACCATCTTCAACCTGCTGGGCCCGCTGACCAATCCGGCCGGCGCTCCGAACATCCTGATGGGCGTTTTCCATCCGGACCTGGTGGGTATTCAGGTGCGTGCCCTGCAGCGTCTGGGCGCGGAACACGCGGTGGTGGTCTACGGCCGTGATGGCATGGACGAAGTCAGCCTGGGCGCCTCCACGCTGGTGGGCGAGCTCAAAGACGGTGAAATCCGGGAGTACGAAATCCATCCGGAAGACTTCGGCATGATCATGGCCAGCAACCGTGCCTTGAAGGTGGAAAACCCCGAGGCTTCACGGGCTATGTTGCTGGGCGTGCTGGATAACCAGCCCGGCGCAGCCAAAGACATCGTGGCGCTCAATGCGGGGGTGGCCTTGTACGCGGCCAATGTCGCCGGCACCATGCAGGATGGCATCCAACGCGCCTATGCGGCCATTGAATCCGGGGCGGCCAAGGCCAAACTGGAGGTCCTGGCCTCCCTGTCGGCCCGCTTGGCGGGGTGAGGAAACCATGAGCAATATTCTGGACAAAATCGTCGCGGTGAAGCACCAGGAAGTGGCGGCAGCGCGCAAGCGTAAATCCTTGGAAGTGGTGCGCGCCGACGCCGAATCGCGCGTGTTGACGCGTGACTTCGTGGGTGCCATCCGCGCCAAGGTGGCTGCGGGCAAACCTGCCGTGATTGCCGAGGTCAAGAAGGCCAGCCCATCCAAAGGCGTTCTGCGCGAGGACTTCATTCCTGCCGACATCGCGCAGAGCTATGCCGAGCATGGCGCAGCCTGCCTGTCCGTGCTGACTGACGTGCAGTTCTTCCAGGGGAGCGTGGATTACCTGAAGCAGGCGCGTGCGTCCTGCCAGTTGCCGGTACTGCGCAAGGACTTCATGGTGGACCCCTATCAGATCTACGAATCCCGAGCCATGGGGGCGGATGCCATTCTGCTGATTGCCGCCAGCCTGGATGATGCGCAGATGAAAGACCTGGAGGCTATCGCTCTGGGGCTGGACATGGCGGTTCTGGTGGAAGTGCATGACCAGCCCGAGCTGGAGCGGGCGCTCAAACTGCGCACGCCCCTGCTCGGTATCAACAACCGCAACCTGAAGACCTTTGAGGTTTCGCTGGAAACCACGCTGTCTTTGCGCGCGCTGGTGCCTCCAGAGCGCATTCTGGTGACCGAAAGCGGCATCCACACGCGTGAAGACGTGCTGCGCATGGGGGCGGCTGGGGTCAATGCCTTTTTGGTGGGCGAGGCCTTCATGCGGGCGCCCGAGCCCGGTGAAGCGCTGGCCAAGCTGTTCGGATAATTTCAGCCATGCAGGTGACCACGGAGCCGGTTGCAGACCAATTGACGGCGGCAGATCCGGCCGCCTGGCCGGTTGCAGAGGGCTGGCAGCCTCTGGTTCAGGATTTCTTTCAATCCGCCACTGGGCAGGCGTTGTTGCTGTTTCTGCAAGAAAGACTGCAGGCAGGGGCTAGCATTTTTCCGCCGCAACCATTGCGCGCGTTGCGACTGACCCCGCCGGAGGAGGTTCGGGTAGTGATCCTGGGGCAGGACCCGTACCACGGGCGTGGCCAGGCGGAGGGCTTGGCGTTTTCCGTGGCGCCGGGTGTTCCCTTTCCCCCTTCGCTGCGCAATATCTTCAAGGAATTGCAGCGCGATCTGGGAACGCCTCCGCCAACTTTTCCGCAGCCGGGAGGCAGTCTTGTGCGCTGGGCGCAAAAAGGCGTCTTGCTGCTCAATACCTGCCTGACCGTGGAGGAGGGCCAACCTGCAAGCCATGCCAACCGGGGGTGGGAACAGCTGACCGATGCGGTCATCCGCCATGTTTCGCAGCATGCCCAACCCGCAGTTTTCATGCTCTGGGGCGCCCACGCCCAGGGAAAGCGGCCCTTGATTGACGCCAATCGCCATCTGGTGCTTTGCGCCAATCACCCCTCGCCGCTGTCGGCCATGCGTCCACCGGTTCCCTTCATTGGGTGCGAACATTTTTCAAAGGCGCGGGCCTGGAGGGATGCACGGAAATAATTTCGTGGCATAATCAGCGGCTCACCCATGGAGAGGTGGCCGAGTGGTTAATGGCAGCAGACTGTAAATCTGCCCTCTTACGAGTACGCTGGTTCGAATCCAGCCCTCTCCACCAGTGATAGTCAGTTGTTCGAGCGCGTGCCCGGAATCGTGCGGGGTTCGTATAGTGGTAATACCTTAGCCTTCCAAGCTAAAGCGAGGAGTTCGATTCTCCTACCCCGCTCCACATCTGATCGTTTGCTGTGGTGAAAGATTTTTAGCCCATTTGGCTCAGTGGTAGAGCACTCCCTTGGTAAGGGAGAGGTCGCGGGTCCGATTCCCGCAATGGGCACCAGTTTTGTATTGATGGTTTTATCTCGTAACTTCTCGGAGTCTGATAATGGCAAAAGAAAAATTCACGCGTACCAAGCCCCACGTGAACGTGGGCACGATTGGTCACGTTGACCACGGCAAGACCACACTGACAGCGGCCATCACCACGGTTCTGGCGCAGAAGTTTGGCGGCCTGGCCAAGGCGTACGACCAGATCGACGCTGCTCCCGAAGAAAAAGCACGCGGCATTACCATCAACACCGCCCACGTGGAATACGAAACGGCCAATCGCCACTACGCCCACGTGGACTGCCCCGGACACGCCGACTATGTGAAGAACATGATCACCGGTGCTGCCCAGATGGACGGTGCCATTCTGGTGGTGTCCGCAGCCGACGGCCCCATGCCCCAGACCCGCGAGCACATCCTGCTGGCCCGTCAGGTGGGTGTTCCCTACATCATCGTGTTCCTGAACAAGTGCGACATGGTGGACGACGCCGAGCTGCTCGAACTCGTTGAAATGGAAGTGCGCGAGCTGCTGGACAAGTACGAATTCCCCGGCGACGCAACCCCCATCATCCACGGCTCTGCCAAGCTCGCCATGGAAGGCGACAAGGGTGAACTGGGCGAAGGCGCCATCATGAAGCTGGCTGACGCACTGGACTCCTACATCCCCACGCCCGAGCGCGCTGTGGACGGCGCATTCCTGATGCCCGTGGAAGACGTGTTCTCCATCTCCGGCCGCGGTACTGTGGTGACCGGTCGCGTTGAGCGCGGCATCATCAAGGTCGGCGAAGAAATCGAAATCGTAGGTATCAAGCCCACCTTGAAGACCACCTGCACCGGTGTGGAAATGTTCCGCAAGCTGCTGGACCAAGGTCAAGCGGGCGACAACGTGGGTATTCTGCTGCGCGGCACCAAGCGCGAAGAAGTGGAGCGCGGCCAAGTGCTGTGCAAGCCCGGCTCGATCAAGCCGCACCTGCACTTCACGGGTGAGATCTATGTTCTGTCCAAGGACGAAGGTGGCCGTCACACGCCTTTCTTCAACAACTACCGTCCCCAGTTCTACTTCCGTACAACGGACGTGACCGGTGCGATCGAGTTGCCCGAAGGCAAGGAAATGGTGATGCCTGGTGACAACGTGTCCATCACGGTGAAGCTGATCAACCCCATCGCCATGGAAGAAGGCCTGCGTTTCGCTATCCGCGAAGGCGGCCGTACCGTGGGCGCTGGCGTGGTGGCAAAGATCATCGCGTAAGGAATAGTTAAAGGGGTATAGCTCAATTGGCAGAGCGTCGGTCTCCAAAACCGAAGGTTGTAGGTTCGATTCCTACTGCCCCTGCCACCTAGTTGAGATGTGGCAAAAGAGCCCGCTACTGCGTAGCGGGCTTCAGCGTCTTCTGGGTGCTGAATTTGATACTAACAAGAAGCTTGCGAATTTAGAGAACTATGGCCACTACACAAGTTGAAACCATCAATACAGGGGCAGACAAAGCCAAGCTCGGCGCTGCCGTTGCTTTGGTGGTGGCTGCGCTGGCCGGATTTTATTTGCTGGGCAAGCAAGGCCAGTTGGTGCAGTGGGCTGTCTTTTTGGTTTGCATTGCGGCAGCGGTTGTCGTGTTTTTCATGGCTGAGCCTGGGCGCCAGTTGGCGGCCTTCGGTCGCGACGCCTGGCGTGAAGTCAAGAAGGTCGTTTGGCCTGCCCGCAAAGAGGCGATTCAGATTACCGCCTATGTGTTTGGCTTTGTTTTGATCATGGCGCTGTTCCTCTGGCTGACCGACAAGTCGCTGGAGTGGCTCTTTTACGACCTGATTCTGGGATGGAAGAAATAATGACTGACGACACCGTGGCTACTCCTGCTGTTGAGACGCCTGCTGCCGCTCCGGTCAATCCGGATCTGCGCTGGTACGTTGTGCATGCCTATTCCGGAATGGAGAAGGCGGTGGAGCGCAACATCATCGAGCGCATCAACCGCGCCGGTATGCAGAACAAGTTTGGTCGCATTCTGGTGCCCATGGAAGAAGTGGTCGAAGTCAAGAATGGTCAGAAGCGTACGACTGAGCGCAAGTTCTTTCCTGGCTACGTCTTGGTCGAAATGGTCATGGACGACGACACCTGGCATTTGGTCAAGCACACCAACAAGGTGACCGGTTTTGTGGGTGGTGCGAAGAATCGCCCCGCTCCCATCTCTGAAGCCGAGGTGATGAAGATCGTCAACCAGATGCAGGAAGGCACCGACAAGCCGCGCCACAAGATTGAATTCGTGGTGGGTGAATATGTGCGCGTCAAGGAAGGTCCGTTCACCGACTTCAACGGATCTGTGGAAGACGTCAATTACGAAAAGAGCAAGGTGCGCGTGTCGGTCACCATCTTCGG
This sequence comes from Rhodoferax sp. GW822-FHT02A01, assembly GCF_038784515.1. Taxonomy (NCBI): domain Bacteria; kingdom Pseudomonadati; phylum Pseudomonadota; class Betaproteobacteria; order Burkholderiales; family Comamonadaceae; genus Rhodoferax; species Rhodoferax sp. GW822-FHT02A01. The sequence goes on along the minus strand of NZ_CP152376.1, from coordinate 551,482 downwards.
CCGTTCCACTCCGGTGGAGCTGGAGTTTTCTCAGATCGAAAAGACATAAGTCTTTCTGCAAAAGACCTGAGACGTATTTCAAATCCAGGGTGCGCAAGTACCCGCACTGTTTGCACTATCCGACTCGGTGCAGGCTTTTAGAGAAGAGTCGCTAACCCCGGGGAGCTGCGGTGACAAAAAGGTTGTCACCCAAGCGCTACTACCCGTAAGGAGAAATCATGGCAAAGAAAATCATTGGTTTCATCAAGCTGCAAGTGCCAGCTGGTAAAGCCAATCCTTCCCCCCCGATCGGCCCGGCGCTGGGTCAGCGCGGACTGAACATCATGGAATTCTGCAAGGCATTCAATGCGCAGACCCAAGGTGTTGAGCCCGGCCTGCCGCTGCCTGTGGTGATCACTGCTTTTGCAGACAAGAGTTTCACTTTCGTGATCAAGACGCCGCCCGCAACGGTGCTGATCAAGAAGGCCATCAAGCTGGACAAGGGATCTGCCCGTCCGCATCTGGACAAGGTTGGCAAGATCACCCGCGCCCAGCTCGAAGAAATCGCCAAGACCAAGATGAAGGACATGAATGCTGCCGATCTGGAAGCTGCCGTTCGTACCATCGCTGGTTCTGCCCGCTCCATGGGCGTGAATGTGGAGGGCGTGTAAATGTCCAAGCTCACCAAGAAACAAAAGACCCAAGTCGGCAAGATCGACAGCACCAAGCTGTACCCCCTGGGCGATGCCCTCGGTTTGGTCAAGGAATTTGCCAACGCCAAGTTCGATGAGTCCATCGACGTGGCAGTGCAGCTCGGCATCGATGCCAAGAAGTCGGACCAAGTGGTGCGTGGCGCCGTGGTTCTGCCCAACGGCACTGGCAAGACCAAGCGCGTGGCTGTGTTCGCCCAAGGCGCCAAGGCTGAAGAAGCCAAGGCTGCTGGCGCCGACATCGTCGGCATGGACGATCTGGCTGCCATGGTCAAGGCTGGCGACATGCCTTTCGACGTGGTGATCGCTGCTCCGGACGCTATGCGTATCGTGGGTACCCTGGGTCAGATCCTGGGACCACGTGGCCTGATGCCTAACCCCAAGGTGGGTACTGTGACTCCCGACGTTGCCACGGCTGTGAAGAACGCCAAGGCTGGTCAAGTTCAGTTCCGCGTTGACAAGGCCGGTATCGTGCACAGCACCATCGGACGTCGTTCATTCGAATCCGACAAGCTGCAAGCCAACTTGGCTGCTCTGGTGGATGCACTGAACAAGGCCAAGCCCGCTTCGAGCAAGGGTGTGTATTTGAAGAAGGTTGCTGTTTCGTCGACCATGGGCGTGGGGGTTCGTGTGGACCTCCAGACCATCTCGGCGTAATCGCAGAATTTGGGCGGCTGGCAACAGCCGCCTGATGTGGTGGGCTGTCGGTGTTGCAAAGCGCTGGCAGGTCATCCAAGACCGTTGGTGTGCAGGCAACTGCACTTAATTTCCAACGCAGATGGCGATCCCGCTGCAGATGGAATGGAAATTTCTGTTAACAGTTGGTCGCTGCAATGTGGAGCGTGGCGCGGCAATAGTCGCAAAGCGCATTTTTAAGGAGTAGACCTTGAGTCTGAATCGCAGTGAGAAAGAAGCGGTCATCAGTGATGTGACCGGCCTCGCCGCTAAAGCTCAAACGCTTGTGATCGCGGAATACCGCGGCATCACGGTCGCTGACATGACCAAACTGCGCAACAACGCGCGCAGCGCTGGTGTGAGCCTGAGTGTGTTGAAAAACACCCTGGCCCGCCGTGCTGTTGCCGGAAGCAGCTTTGAAGTCGTGTCCGACCAGATGACCGGTCCTCTGATCTATGGCTTTTCTGTAGACGCAGTCGCAGCCGCCAAGGTGGTTGCCGAGTTCGCGAAAACCAACGACAAGTTGGTGATCCGTGCTGGTGCGTATGGCGGAAAAGTCCTGGACGTGAACGGCGTTAAACAACTGGCAAGCATCCCTTCCAAGGAAGTGCTGTTGGCGCAGTTGCTGGGCTTGATGCAATCCCCCATTTCCCGTACGGCCCGCGTGCTGTCGGCTCTGGCGGAACAAAAGGGCGGTGGTGCAGCAGAAGCAGCCCCCGCAGAGGCAGTTGCCGCCTGAGTGGCGCAACCCTTAGTAAACCAAACTTGTTAGGAAATCAAAATGGCATTCGATAAAGACGCATTTTTGACCGCGCTGGACAGCATGACGGTCATGGAACTCAACGACCTGGTGAAAGCCATCGAAGAGAAATTTGGCGTGAGCGCAGCTGCTATGGCTGCTCCCGCTGCTGCTGGTGGTGGCGCTGGCGCTGCTGCTGCTGAAGAAAAGACCGAATTCAACGTGGTGCTGGTTGAAGCTGGCGCCAACAAGGTGTCGGTCATCAAGGCTGTGCGCGAAATCACCGGTCTGGGTCTGAAAGAAGCCAAGGACCTGGTTGACGGCGCTCCCAAGGCCGTGAAGGAAGGCATTGCCAAGGCTGACGCTGAAGCTGCCAAGAAGAAGCTGGAAGAAGCCGGCGCCAAGGTGGAATTGAAGTAATTCTTCTCCCCTACAGAGGCTGGAGTGCTCGCAAGGGCCTCCAGCCTTTGGTGCTTACAGAGCACACCCAAAAACACCACGAAAAGTGTGTTTTTGAGTGTCTTCTGACCCGACTGCAGAAGATGCCTTGGTACGGGCCGTGTGCAACGCGCGGCCGTCCGCCAATGATTGGTAGTGGCCAATCACCAAGCCTGTTGAGAGTGATGCTCAACGCGACAGTCGCCTGGGAACCGCAGGGTTCCCCTAGTCTTTGCCCGGAGATCGAATGGCTTATACATACACTGAACGCAAGCGAATCCGCAAAAATTTCGGCAGCCGCGACAGCGTGCTTGAAATTCCCTACCTGCTGCAAATGCAAAAGGACGCCTATACCGCGTTCCTGCAGGCCGATGTAGCGCCCAAAAAGCGGACCAATGAAGGTTTGCAAGCGGCATTTGAGGCTGCATTCCCCATCGTCTCGCACAACGGTTTTGTGGAGATGAAGTATCTGGAATACAACTTGGCCAAGCCTGCGTTTGATGTGCGTGAATGCCAGACCCGGGGTCTGACCTTCGCATCGGCTGTGCGCGCCAAGGTTCAGCTGATCATCTATGACCGTGAGTCCTCCACTTCGCAAAACAAGGTGGTCAAGGAAGTGAAAGAGCAGGAGGTCTACATGGGCGAAGTGCCCCTGATGACGACCAAGGGCTCCTTCATCATCAACGGCACCGAGCGCGTGATCGTGTCTCAGTTGCACCGCTCTCCTGGCGTGTTCTTCGAACACGACAAGGGCAAGACACACAGCTCAGGCAAGTTGCTGTTCTCTGCGCGCATCATTCCTTACCGCGGCTCCTGGTTGGACTTTGAATTCGATCCCAAAGACCTGCTGTACTTCCGTGTGGACCGCCGCCGCAAGATGCCGGTCACGATTCTGTTGCGCGCCATCGGCCTCAACAACGAATCCATCCTGGCCAACTTCTTCGTCAATGACAACTTCCGCCTGATGGACAGTGGCGCACAAATGGAATTTGTGGCTGAGCGTCTGCGCGGCGAAGTCGCCCGTTTTGACATCACCGACAAGAGCGGCAAGGTCATCGTGGCCAAGGACAAGCGCGTCACCGCACGCCACACACGCGATCTGGAGCAATCCGGTACCACGCACATCAGCGTGCCCGAAGACTTCCTGATTGGCCGCGTGGTCGCCCGCAACGTGATTGATCCCGACACCGGCGAAATCGTGGCCAAGGCCAACGAGGAAATCACCGAAGCGCTGCTCAAGAAGCTGCGCACAGCCGGCATCCAGGACCTGGCCTGCATCTACACCAACGAGCTGGACCAAGGCGCCTACATTTCGCAAACCCTGCGCACCGATGACACCGCGGACGAGTTCGCTGCGCGCGTGGCCATCTACCGCATGATGCGCCCTGGCGAGCCGCCTACGGAAGACGCTGTGCAGGCCCTGTTCCAGCGCCTGTTCTACAACCCCGACACTTACGACCTGTCGCGCGTGGGCCGTATGAAGTTCAACGCCAAGATGGGCAGCAATGACCCGACGGGCCCCATGGTGCTGACCAACGAAGACATCCTGGCCGTGGTCAAGATCCTGGTGGATTTGCGCAATGGCCGTGGCGAAGTCGATGACATCGATCACCTGGGCAACCGCCGCGTGCGTTGCGTGGGCGAACTGGCCGAGAACCAGTACCGCACCGGTCTGGCACGTATCGAAAAAGCCGTCAAGGAACGTCTGGGGCAGGCCGAGCAAGAGCCGCTGATGCCCCACGACTTGATCAACAGCAAGCCGATTTCCGCAGCGCTCAAGGAGTTCTTCGGTGCGTCGCAGCTGTCGCAGTTCATGGACCAGACCAACCCGCTGGCCGAAATCACCCACAAGCGCCGCGTGTCGGCCCTTGGCCCGGGCGGTCTGACCCGCGAACGTGCCGGCTTCGAAGTGCGCGACGTGCACGTGACCCACTACGGTCGTGTGTGCCCGATTGAAACGCCTGAAGGCCCGAACATCGGTCTGATCAACTCCCTGGCTCTGTATGCCCGCCTGAACGAATACGGTTTCATTGAAACCCCGTACCGTCGCGTGGTGGACAGCAAGGTTACCAACGAGATCGATTACCTGTCCGCCATTGAAGAAGGCAAGTACGTGATTGCCCAGGCCAATGCGACGCTGGACAAGGATGGCAAGCTCACTGGTGACCTGGTGTCTGCCCGTGAAAAGGGTGAATCCATCCTCTGCGGTGCGGAGCGCATCCAGTACATGGACGTGTCGCCTGCGCAGATCGTTTCGGTGGCTGCCTCCCTGGTTCCGTTCCTGGAACACGATGATGCGAACCGTGCTTTGATGGGCGCCAACATGTCACGTCAGGCTGTGCCCGTACTGCGTCCCGAGAAACCCATGGTGGGCACCGGTATCGAGCGCGTGGCGGCGGTGGACTCCGGCACGGTGGTGACCGCTTCCCGTGGCGGTGTGGTCGACTACGTCGACGCGACCCGTATCGTGGTGCGCGTCAATGACAGCGAAGCACAAGCCGGTGAAGTCGGTGTGGACATCTACAACCTGATCAAGTACCAGCGTTCCAACCAGAACACCAATATCCATCAGCGTCCCATCGTCAAGCGTGGTGACAAGCTGGAAAAGGGTGACGTGATTGCCGACGGTGCATCGACCGACCTGGGCGAAATCGCCATCGGTCAGAACATGCTGATCGCCTTCATGCCCTGGAACGGCTACAACTTTGAAGACTCGATCCTGATCTCCGAGCGCGTGGTGGCCGATGACCGCTACACCTCGATTCACATCGAAGAACTCGTGGTGATGGCACGCGACACCAAGTTGGGTGCGGAAGAAATCACTCGCGACATTCCCAACCTGTCCGAGCAACAGCTCAACCGTCTGGATGAGTCCGGCATCATCTACGTGGGTGCCGAAGTCATGCCCGGCGACACGCTGGTAGGCAAGGTCACGCCCAAGGGCGAGACCACGCTGACTCCGGAAGAGAAGCTGCTGCGCGCCATCTTCGGCGAGAAGGCTTCCGACGTGAAGGACACCTCGCTGCGTGTGGATCAGGGCTCGCAAGGTACCGTGATCGACGTGCAGGTCTTCACCCGTGAAGGCATCCAACGCGACAAGCGCGCCCAGCAGATCATTGACGACGAACTCAAGCGTTTCCGTCTGGACCTGAACGACCAGTTGCGCATTGTGGAAGCCGACGCGTTTGACCGTATTGCCAAGCTGCTCGATGGCAAGACTGCCAACGGTGGCCCCAACAAGCTGGCCAAGGGAACCAAGATCGACAAGGCCTATCTGGCTTCCGTCGAGAAGTTCCACTGGTTCGACATCCGTCCCGCCGACGAAGAAGTGGCATCGCAACTGGAGTCCATCAAGAACTCCATCGAGCAACAGCGCCACAGCTTTGACCTGGCTTTTGAAGAAAAGCGCAAGAAGCTCACCCAAGGCGACGAGTTGCCCGCTGGTGTGCTCAAGATGGTCAAGGTCTACATTGCCGTCAAGCGTCGCCTGCAGCCTGGTGACAAGATGGCCGGCCGCCACGGTAACAAGGGTGTGGTTTCCAAGATCACTCCAGTGGAAGACATGCCTTACCTGGCCGACGGTACCCCCGTGGACATCGTGCTGAACCCGTTGGGCGTGCCTTCGCGTATGAACATCGGTCAGGTGCTGGAAGTGCATCTGGGTTGGGCCGGCAAGGGCCTGGGCCAGCGCATCGGTGACATGCTGCAACGCGAAGCCGCGGCCAGCGAAATCCGTGGTTTCCTGGAAAAGGTATACAACAGCACCGGCCGTAAGGAAGACCTGGCACAACTGTCTGACGACGAAGTCAAGCAGATGGCGCAAGAGCTCACCAGCGGTGTGCCGTTCGCCTCGCCCGTGTTCGATGGCGCCACCGAGAAGGAAATCGGTGACATGCTGCAACTGGCCTATCCGGATGACGTGGCCAAGGCCAAGGGCCTGACCGCCACACGTACGCAGGCACAGTTGTACGACGGCCGCTCCGGCGATGCCTTCGAACGCACCACCACCGTGGGCTATATGCACTACCTCAAGCTGCACCACTTGGTTGATGACAAGATGCACGCTCGCTCCACAGGCCCCTATAGCCTGGTTACGCAACAACCTCTGGGCGGTAAAGCCCAGTTCGGTGGACAGCGTTTCGGTGAAATGGAAGTGTGGGCGCTGGAAGCGTATGGCGCTTCCTACGTCCTGCAGGAAATGCTCACCGTCAAGTCCGATGACGTGCAAGGTCGTACCAAGGTGTACGAAAACATCGTCAAGGGCGAACACTCCATCGAAGCCGGCATGCCGGAATCGTTCAATGTGCTGGTCAAGGAAATCCGTTCCTTGGGCCTGGACATCGAACTCGAACGTTCTTAAAGACAAGGGAAAGAGCACATGAAATCATTACTCGACCTGTTCAAGCAGTTCACCCCGGACGAGCATTTCGATGCCATCCGGATTGGCATGGCCTCGCCCGAAAAGATCCGTTCCTGGTCCTTCGGCGAAGTGAAGAAGCCCGAGACCATCAACTACCGTACCTTCAAGCCTGAGCGTGACGGCCTGTTCTGCGCCAAGATCTTCGGGCCCATAAAGGACTACGAATGCCTGTGCGGCAAGTACAAGCGCCTGAAGCACCGCGGCGTGATCTGCGAGAAATGCGGCGTTGAAGTGACACAGACCAAGGTGCGTCGTGAGCGTATGGGTCACATCGACCTGGCTGCGCCCTGCGCCCACATCTGGTTCCTCAAGTCGCTGCCGTCCCGTCTGGGTCTGGTGCTGGACATGACACTGCGTGACATCGAACGCGTGCTGTACTTTGAAGCTTATGTGGTGACCGACCCCGGCATGACTCCGCTGAAGAAATTCAGCATCATGTCCGAAGACGATTTCGACGCCAAGTTCAAGGAATACGGCGATGAATTCCAGGCCAAGATGGGCGCCGAAGGCATCAAGGACCTGCTGCAGAACATCGATATCGAACGCGAAATCGAAAAGCTGCGCAACGACCTGACCGGCTCCGAGCTCAAGATCAAGAAGAACGCCAAGCGCCTGAAGGTGCTGGAAGCCTTCAAGAAGTCCGGCATCAAGCCCGAGTGGATGGTGCTGGACGTGCTGCCCGTGCTGCCACCGGACCTGCGTCCGTTGGTGCCGCTGGACGGCGGCCGTTTTGCGACCTCCGACCTGAACGACCTGTACCGCCGCGTGATCAACCGTAACAGCCGTCTGCGCCGTCTGCTGGAACTCAAGGCACCGGAAATCATTGCGCGCAACGAAAAGCGCATGTTGCAGGAAGCAGTGGACAGCTTGCTGGACAACGGCCGCCGCGGCAAGGCCATGACTGGCGCCAACAAGCGCGCACTCAAGTCCCTGGCTGACATGATCAAGGGTAAATCCGGTCGTTTCCGTCAGAACTTGCTGGGCAAGCGCGTGGACTATTCCGGTCGTTCCGTGATTACCGTGGGCCCAACCCTCAAGCTGCACCAGTGCGGTCTGCCCAAGCTGATGGCCTTGGAACTGTTCAAGCCCTTCATCTTCGCGCGCCTGGAAGCTATGGGCATTGCCACCACCATCAAGGCGGCCAAGAAAGAAGTCGAAGCCGGTACACCGGTGGTGTGGGACATCTTGGAAGAGGTCATCAAGGAACACCCCGTGATGCTCAACCGTGCGCCTACGCTGCACCGTCTGGGTATCCAGGCCTTTGAACCCATCCTGATCGAAGGCAAGGCCATCCAGCTGCACCCCCTCGTTTGCGCGGCCTTCAACGCCGACTTCGACGGTGACCAGATGGCTGTTCACGTGCCCCTGTCGGTGGAAGCACAGATGGAAGCCCGCACCCTGATGCTGGCCTCCAACAACATCCTGTTCCCCGCTAACGGCGAGCCTTCCATCGTTCCTTCTCAGGACGTGGTGCTGGGTCTGTACTACACGACCCGCGAAAAAATCAACGGCAAGGGCGAAGGCCTGATCTTCTCCGACACCGGTGAAGTGCAGCGTGCGTTTGACGCGGGTGAAGTGGAACTCAACGCCCGCATCAATGTGCGTCTGACCGAGTACACCAAGGACAAGGAAACCGGCGAGTTGGTGCCTTCGACCAAGCTGTGGGAAACCACCGCGGGCCGTGCCCTGCTGTCCGAAATTTTGCCCAAGGGACTGCCCTTCTCCAACCTGAACAAGGCACTGAAGAAGAAGGAAATCTCCAAGCTGATCAACGTGTCCTTCCGCAAGTGCGGTCTGAAGGAAACCGTGGTGTTCGCCGACAAGCTGTTGCAAAGCGGTTTCCGTCTGGCCACGCGCGCCGGTATCTCCATCTGCATCGACGACATGCTGGTGCCGCCAGAAAAGCAAAGCATCATCGAGCGCGCCCAGAAGGAAGTCAAAGAGATCGAGCAGCAATACGTCTCCGGTCTGGTGACGGCTGGCGAGCGCTACAACAAGGTGGTGGACATCTGGGGCAAGTCGGGTGACGAAGTGTCCAAGGTGATGATGGCCAAGCTCTCCAAGGAGACCGTGACCGATCGCCATGGCAAGCAAGTCTCGCAAGAGTCGTTCAACTCCATCTACATGATGGCCGACTCCGGTGCCCGCGGTTCTGCTGCGCAGATCCGTCAGGTGGCCGGTATGCGGGGTCTGATGGCCAAGCCTGACGGCTCCATCATCGAGACGCCTATTACCGCGAACTTCCGCGAAGGTCTGAACGTGTTGGAGTACTTCATCTCCACCCACGGTGCCCGTAAGGGTCTGGCCGACACCGCGCTGAAGACTGCCAACTCGGGTTACCTGACCCGTCGTCTGGTGGACGTGACGCAGGATCTGGTTGTGACCGAACAGGACTGCGGAACGCACGCCGGTTACCTGATGCGCGCCATCGTCGAAGGCGGTGAAACCATTGAATCCCTGCGCGACCGAATCCTCGGACGCACCACAGCGGATGAAGTGCTGCACCCCGAAACCCGTGCCGTGCTGGCCGAAGCGGGCGAAATGCTCGACGAAGACAAGATCGAAGAGCTTGAAGCCGCAGGTGTGGACGAAGTCAAGGTGCGTACCGCACTGACTTGCGAAACCCGCTTTGGTATCTGCGCCAAGTGCTACGGACGCGACTTGGGCCGTGGCGGCCTGATCAATGGCGGCGAAGCCGTCGGTGTGATCGCTGCCCAGTCCATCGGCGAACCCGGTACCCAGCTGACCATGCGTACCTTCCACATCGGTGGTGCGGCATCCCGTGCTGCCATCGCCTCCAGCGTGGAAGCCAAGTCCAACGGCGTGATCGGCTTTAACGCCACCATGCGCTATGTGACCAACAGCAAGGGCGAACTGGTGGTGATTTCCCGTTCCGGCGAGATCGTCATCCAGGACGAACACGGCCGTGAGCGTGAGCGCCACAAGGTGCCGTATGGCGCTGTGCTGACCATCAAGGCAGACCAGACCATCAAGGCTGGCGCCATTTTGGCCAACTGGGATCCGCTGACCCGACCCATCATTACCGAATTCGCCGGCAAGGCGCATTTCGAGAATGTGGAAGAAGGCCTGACGGTTGCCAAGCAGGTCGACGAAGTCACCGGTCTGTCGACCCTGGTGGTTATCGATCCCAAGCGTCGTGGTGCCGCCAAGGTGGTGCGTCCGCAGGTCAAGCTGATCGACGCATCTGGCCACGAAGTCAAGATCCCCGGTACCGACCACTCCGTGACCATCGGCTTCCCGGTGGGCGCGCTGGTGCAGGTGCGTGACGGTCAGGACGTGGGCCCCGGCGAAGTGCTGGCCCGTATCCCAATCGAAGGCCAGAAGACCCGCGACATTACCGGTGGTCTGCCCCGCGTGGCCGAGCTGTTCGAAGCCCGTTCCCCCAAAGACAAGGGCGTGCTCGCCGAAGTCACGGGTACGGTCTCCTTCGGCAAGGAAACCAAGGGCAAGGTCCGCTTGCAGATTACCGATCCAGACGGCAAGGTCTGGGAAGAGCTGGTGCCCAAGGAAAAGAACATCCTGGTGCACGAAGGCCAGGTGGTCAACAAGGGCGAGTCCGTGGTGGACGGCCCGGCCGATCCGCAGGACATCCTGCGCCTCTTGGGTTCCGAAGAACTGGCCCGCTACATCGTGGACGAAGTCCAGGACGTCTACCGCTTGCAAGGCGTGAAGATCAACGACAAGCACATCGAAGTGATTGTTCGTCAGATGCTGCGCCGTGTGGTGGTGGAAGCCGCTGGTGACTCCAACTACATCAATGGTGAACAGGTTGAGCGTTCCGAGATGCTCAACACCAACGACGCCCTGCGCGCCGAAGGCAAGGTGCCCGCCACCTTCACCAACTTGTTGCTGGGTATCACCAAGGCATCCTTGTCCACCGACAGCTTCATCAGTGCGGCTTCCTTCCAGGAAACCACCCGCGTGCTGACCGAAGCCGCCATCATGGGCAAACGCGACGAGCTGCGCGGCCTGAAGGAAAACGTGATCGTCGGTCGTCTAATTCCTGCCGGAACCGGTCTGGCCTATCACGAAGCCCGCAAGGTTCGCGAGAAGATGGACGACGCCGAGCGCCGTGCCATTGCCGAAGCCGAAGCCGCCGAACTGGCGGGTGCTGGCGAGTCGGCCGATGCCGCTGCTGACGAAGGTGTGGCTGGCGAGTAATCGCTACCAGCGGCCTTCCATGAAACGCCCCAAGCCCGCCCCGGGCCTTGGGGCGTTTTTATTGGCCGCAGTGTTATCCAGTATGCTGTTTGCATGAGCGCGTCCGTCCTGACCTGGTTGTTGGCTGCCACCACCGTGTTCTGGTGCGTGGGGCTGTACAACCGCTTGATGCGCTTGCGCGCAAGAGGTCTGGATGCACTCGGCTCCGTGGAAAAGAACCTGCGGGTTTACATCAGCCTGGTGGATGCCCAGTTCCCCAACGAAGAGGGAAGCTTCATACCGCTGGTTTGGGCTGACTTGGCGCGATATGTACAGTCCATCGATGCCCATTGCAAGGCGGCGCGCGGCGCGCCCCTTGCTGCAGCTCAGCTCCAGGGCCTGGGTCAGATTGTGGATGCCATAGAGCGAGAGTGGGCGCGCATTAGCGAACAAGCCGAAAACCTGGAGCAACCTCCCTTGTCCGACGCGATGCAGAAGCTCTGGCAGGAGGCTGCCTTGAAAGTACGCACCGCACGTGGCGGATTCAACCAGATTGTGGACCGCTACAACGAGGCATTGCATCAGTTCCCTGCCAGCATGGTGGTGGACATGATGGGGTTCAAGCCAGCGGGAAACCTTTAGCAAATCAATGCAACAGACAACAGAACAGATTCCGCTGTGGCGGCAACTGCTGGCCACTGCGCAAGTGGTACAGGCCGTGCGATCCGGTGCGTCCGGGAGTGCCGCGGTAGAAGCGGTGGCGCCCGAGTTGCGCCCTGGCGTGCAGGCGCTCGCCTTTCAGGCCTGGCGCAATGCCGGCCGTGCCGAGGCATTGCGCAGGCAACTAGCGCGCAAGGCGCCTCCACCCGCAGTCGATGCTTTGCTGTGCCTGGCACTGGCCCTGCTGTGGCGTGAGGAAGATTCACCTTATGACGCTTTCACTCTGGTGAACCAGTGCGTGGAAGCGGCCAAGCAGCATACGCAAACACGGGCCCAGGCCGCGTTCATCAATGCCTGTCTGCGCCGCTTCCTGCGCGAGCGGGAGGCACTGGTTGCCTCCACCGACACGGATCTGCAGGCGCGCTGGAACCATCCGCTGTGGTGGATACGGCGTCTGCAAAAAGACCATCCCGACCACTGGGAAGCCATTTTGCTGGCTGCCAATCGGCAAGCGCCCATGGCTTTGCGGGTGAATGGGCGCAAGACCTCGGTTCCGGCCTACCTGGAGCGTCTGGCCGAAGCGGGCATTGCAGCGCACGCGGTGGGACTCAGTGGCATTGAGCTGGAGCGCGCGGTGCCGGTGCATCAACTGCCCGGCTTTGCGGAGGGAGCGGTATCCGTGCAGGATGCCGCCGCCCAGATGGCAGCACCGCTGTTGCTGGCCGGATTGGAAGGACTGGACTCCAAGCGCGTACTGGACGCGTGCGCTGCGCCCGGTGGCAAGACCGGCCACTTGCTGGAGTGCGGTGTCGGAGAAGTAGTTGCTCTGGACGTGGATGCCAGGCGCTGCAAACGCATTGCCGAGAACCTGGAGCGACTGGGATTGCAGGCCACGGTCAAGGCGGCAGATGCCGGTCAACCACAGAGCTGGTGGGATGGGCGCCAGTTTGATGCCATCCTGCTGGATGCACCCTGTACCGCCTCCGGCATTGTTCGCCGTCATCCCGACGTGCGCTGGCTGCGCCGTGAGAGCGACATTGCCCAGCTCGCAGCCCTGCAAAAGAAGTTGCTGCAGACGCTCTGGTCCCTGCTGGCGCCCGGCGGCCGCCTGCTGTATTGCACGTGCTCGGTGTTCCTCGCCGAGGGGGCCGGGCAAGTGCAAACGTTTCTTGCACACAACACCGATGCTGCACTGCTGCCGTCACCGGGGCATTTAATCCCGGCAAACCCCATGAAAGCCGATGCAGTCACGGACAATCACAACGGTGACCATGACGGATTTTTCTACGCACTCCTGCAAAAACAGGCTGTTTGATTGCAGCCTGCGGCTGTTGCTGGCGTGGCTGCTGATGTTCGTGGCCCTGGCGCATGCGCAAGTCACGACCGAAATCACCCAGTTGCGGCTGGAACGTGCAGATGAAGAGTGGCTGCTGTCGGCCCAGGTGCAGTTCGAGATGCCCTCGGCGGTAGAAGATGCTTTGGTCAAAGGTATACCGATGGTGTTTGTGGTCAGCGCTGAAGTGCTTCGTGAACGCTGGTACTGGTATGACCGTCGTGTGACGTTTGCAGAGCGCCATATGCGCCTGGCCTACCAGCCGCTCACCCGCCGCTGGCGTCTGAACGTCAGTCCGGGCGCCATCGCCAGCACCGGTGCCGGGCTGGCGCTCAGTCAGAACTTCGATACCCTGGCCCAAGCCTTGGTGGCCATCAAGCGTATCGCTAAATGGAAGATTGCCGACGTGTCCGACCTGGACGCATCCGCCAAGTACAAGCTTGATTTCCGCTTCAAGCTCGACCTGGGGCAATTGCCCCGTCCGTTCCAGATTGGCGCCATCGGCCAGTCAGATTGGGACATCTCCGTTGGCGTACTGACACCGTTCTCCACCGAGACCGGCAAATGACCGAATCCTTGCAGACCGCGCCTACAGTGCGCCACACGTCGCGCGCCGTGCGACGCACCGTGACGGTGGCAGCAGCATGCATGGTGCTCATAGGCGCCGTGCTGCTGTACATGCTGATGCAGGCGACCAATAACCGCGATTTGTACGAGCGCAACTACGCGCTGCTGTTTTCCGTCAATGTGGCGGTGGCTTCCGTGCTGCTGGTGGCCATTGTGTGGGTGGCCTACCGCCTGTTCATGCGTTTGCGGCAAGGACGCTTCGGTAGTCGCCTTCTGGTCAAGCTCGCGGCGATCTTCGCATTGGTCGGCTTCGCACCCGGCCTGTTGATCTACGTAGTGTCCTACCAGTTCGTGTCGCGTTCCATCGAGACCTGGTTTGACGTCAAGGTTGAAGGCGCGCTTGACGCAGGCCTGAGCCTGGGGCGGGTGACGTTGGATACCCTGTCCAGCGAGTTCAGTGCCAAGGTCCGCGCGGCTGCGCCACAGCTCAATGACGTGTCCGAGGCTGGCGCCGGATTGCAGTTGGAAAAGCTCGTCGATCAACTGGGAGCGTCCGAAATCGCCATCTGGACATCCGGCGGCAGATTGGTTGCCACAGGCGGCCAGACACGTATTCAGCTCAACCCAGACAAGCCCACGAGTGCGCAGTTCCGCCTTGCCAAATCTGAGCGTGCCGCGGCTTGGATCGATGGCCTGGAAGAGGCAACGCCCGACTCGCTCGCGGCGTCGCGCATCCGCGTGCTGGTGCCTCTGGCGCTGTCGGGTCTGGGTCTGAGCCCCGAGCCCCATTTCCTGCTGGTGTCCAAGGCGTTGCCACGCAATCTTGTGGCCAATGCACTGGCCGTGGACACCGCGAACCGGGAGTACCAAGAGCGCGCATTGGCACGCGTGGGCCTCAAGCGCATGTACATCGGCACGTTGACGCTCAGCCTGTTTCTGGCGGTGTTCGGCGCAGTGCTGCTGGCCGTGGTGCTGGGCAATCAGTTGGCGCGGCCTCTGCTGCTGTTGGCCGAAGGCGTCAGCCAGGTTGCAGCCGGAGATCTGCGCCCCAAGCTGGCCATGCAGGGCAAGGACGAGCTGGGCGGATTGACGCGCGCGTTCGCCACCATGACCGCCCAATTGGCCGATGCCCGGGCCGCTGTGGAGCACAGCATGGCGGAAGTGGACGCTGCGCGTGCCAACCTGCAGACCATCCTGGACAATCTGACTGCCGGCGTCATCGTGCTGGACCGGCAGGGCGCTTTGCTCTCAGCCAATCCGGGAGCTACCCGCATACTGAAGGTCCCTCTGGCCGCACATCAAGGTCAGGTGCTGTCCAGCATTCCTGGCCTGGAGGATTTCGGCCAGTCCGTGCAAATCCAGTTCACGGAATTTCTGCTGGCCAAGCAGGAACGCGAGCCGGATCATTGGCAGCAAACTTTCGAATTGGGTGTCAGCAGTGCACCCATGCATGCCCCGTTTGACCGCGCCTTGACCATCGTGGCACGTGGTGCCGAATTGCCGGGCGATACGCGCCTGCTGGTGTTTGACGATATTTCCGAGATCGTGTCGGCGCAGCGCGCCCAGGCCTGGGGTGAAGTGGCACGGCGACTTGCGCACGAGATCAAGAATCCGCTGACCCCCATCCAGTTGTCGGCCGAACGTCTGGAGCTCAAGCTGTCGGGCAAGCTCGAACCCGCCGAACAGCAAGTCCTCAACAAATCCGTCAAGACCATCGTGGACCAGGTCGATGCCATGAAGCGCTTGGTCAATGAGTTCCGTGACTATGCGCGCCTTCCGGCGGCGGAACTCAAGCCGGTGGACCTGAATGCCTTGGTGCAGGACGTGCTGCATCTGTACGACGCCGAGTCTCCGCGCGTGCAGGTCTTGCTGGAGTTGGATGCCAAGTGTCCCAAGGTTCGGGGTGACGCACATCAGTTGCGCCAAGTCATTCACAACTTGCTGCAAAACGCCCAGGATGCGACCGAGTCGCAAAATCTGGAGCAGGGCTCGGATGGGCACATCGTGGTGCGCACCGTATGGCAGGAGACCAAAGGACGCGTGCGCCTGAGCGTACTCGACCAGGGAACCGGTTTCGCTGAAGCCATCCTCAAGCGGGCCTTTGAACCTTACGTCACCACCAAGGTCAAAGGCACCGGACTGGGGCTTGCGGTGGTCAAGAAAATAGCCGATGAACACGGCTCGCGTGTGGACATCAGCAATCGTGTTGTGGACGGCAAAGTCGTAGGTGCGCAAGTGTCGTTATCATTGGCCGTTGTAAATAGCTCACAGACTTGAGCCTTTAGACATACTCCAAGGAATTCGCGGACACGATGGCAAACATTTTGGTGGTCGATGACGAGCATGGAATCCGGGACCTGCTCTGGGAAATCCTCAACGACGAAGGGCATCAGGTTGAACTTGCCGAGAACGCGGCACAGGCCCGTTCAGCCCGTGTGCGCGAGCGACCGGATCTGGTTCTGCTGGACATCTGGATGCCCGATACGGACGGCGTCACCCTGCTCAAGGAGTGGTCGGCATCCGGTTTGCTGAACATGCCTGTCATCATGATGAGCGGTCATGCAACCATAGACACGGCGGTCGAAGCTACAAAGATCGGCGCCTTGGCCTTTTTGGAAAAACCCATCACCATGCAGAAGCTGCTCAAGGCAGTGGAGCAAGGTTTGACGCGTGGCAATCTTCGAAAGGCCGCCCAACCTGAAGTGCCCTCCAAAGAGCTTGTCCTGGCCGAATCAGTGGACGCTTCTGCCCAGGCACTTGCAAACGGAGTAGAGGCCGGCCCACAACCCAACCAGAGCTTTTTGTTGGACAAGCCGCTGCGCGAAG
Organism: Rhodoferax sp. GW822-FHT02A01; assembly: GCF_038784515.1. Lineage (NCBI taxonomy): Bacteria > Pseudomonadati > Pseudomonadota > Betaproteobacteria > Burkholderiales > Comamonadaceae > Rhodoferax > Rhodoferax sp. GW822-FHT02A01. The sequence continues at coordinate 534,974 of NZ_CP152376.1, read as the reverse complement.
CACGTGATGAATTCGAAAAGGCCTATTTCGAGTATCACCTTGCGCGTGAAAATGGTTCCATGACTCGGGTTGCTGAAAAAACCGGCCTGGAGCGTACCCATCTGTACCGCAAGCTCAAGCAGTTGGGCGTGGACCTTACCCGAGGCAAACGCCAGGCAGCCTGAGCCGAACGCCTGTCTGCCGAAGTTGCGAAAAGTTGATGCTATAATTCAAGGCTCGGCCCGGTAGCTCAGTCGGTAGAGCAGAGGATTGAAAATCCTTGTGTCGGTGGTTCGATTCCGCCCCAGGCCACCAATAACGACGCGCCCCAGTACCCTTTTGGATACCGGGGCGTTTCTACGTCTGGTGTGTGATCTTCATGATTTGCCCCGGTACCCGTGCCGCAATTTACCAATTGAATAAGCTGTAGCCCGAACTATCATGAAAGTGTCGGGGGTGATTTCATTCTTTCAGGGGCCAATCAAATGACAAGACAGTTGAGAGGGCTGGCATTCATTCCTGCGCTTGTATTCGTAATGCTTGCGGGGACAGGCGGTCAGGCGCAGGAGCGTGCCGTCTACAAATGTATGGATGCGACTGGGATTGTCGTGTTCTCGGACAAGGAATGCCAAGGCAGGCTGTCCAAGTTGAACATCAATGCGCCGTCAGACGCCGAGATGACGCAGCAAAAGGCCGAGCACGACGCCAAGGTTGCCCGCGACAAGGCACTGGCCGATGAGGTTGAAGCCAGACGCTTGGCGCAGGAGCAAGTAGCGCGTGCTGCGCAAGACCAGCAGTCTAGGGTGAATAGGGATCTTGCGAATAAAGTGGAGCAGGACAGAGCGCAGAAAAACTCCAACGTGAACAGCGCCCCCAACGTCATGCAGTCTGCTCCGACCAATACCGTTCCCTTCAAGTACTGAGTAAGAAGCTCGTATTGGGGCTGGAGAGGTCGTTGTCGGTGTACAATAGAAGACTTGCTTCGGGTAACAGGGTTCTCTTCAAAAGAGAAAAAACCTTGAGTTGTACATTGATACAGCCCGAAGCCATCAATTGGAATTTCCATCGCGAAGATGGGATTTCATCTGACCACAAAAATGGTCGCTTATGCGGGATTAGCTCAGTTGGTAGAGCGATACCTTGCCAAGGTATAGGTCGAGAGTTCGAGCCTCTTATCCCGCTCCAACATTAGGACATCATGGCTCAAGCTGCCATGATGTCCTGTCTGTGCAATCCCTTCACGCCCGTACCACATAACGCATTGCCAACCACCGGGGCAGGCCCTATATTCGGGCCATCTGACAGTGTGGGTTGCGCTCTTGGGGGCACACTGAAATTCAACGAACAATAAATATCATCGTGCACCAGAAATTTGTAATCTCATCGTTTGTCGTATGTGTGCTCACTGCGCAACCGGGTTGGGCTCAGTCGGCTTCCGAAGCCAAACTAGCGACCCTTCCTGAACCGATGGTGCTGGCGGTGAAAAAAGCAGTTGGTAGCAACCCAGAGGTACAGGCCAAGCTGGCTGCCTTTGCTGTGGCCGACAGCCTGCGCGATATTGCAAAGGCCGGTTTCTTGCCGCAAGTGGACTTCTCTGCCTCTGCCGGCCCCGAGAACCGCACCACCCCAACTGTGCCCAGCACCAATTACGACACCAGTTCTGCCAAGCTCACGGTCAATCAGATTCTGTTTGACGGCTTTTTCACTTCCAACGAAGTGCACCGCCTGACTGCGGCCAAACGCACCCGGTATTACGAGTTGCTGGAGACCGCAGAAAACACCGCGCTGGAGGCCGTCAAGGCCTATGCCGATGTGGTGCGTTACCGTGAGCTGGTTGAGCTGGCAACACAGAATTACGTGGATCACAAGCAATCGGCCAATTTGGTCGAGGAGCGTGTGAACGCGGGGGTAGGGCGTCGCGTGGACCTGGAGCAGGCTACGGGGCGAGTGGCGCAAGCCGAGTCGAATCTGTTGACCGAATTGACCAACTTGCACGACGTCAGCGCCCGTTACTTGCGTGTTGTAGGCGAGGTCCCGCCGCGCAATCTGCCCGCGTTGGCAGAGCCCTTCAAGCTCGGCACGATGCCTGCCAGCGCTGAAGCTCTGATGCGAGATGGCATTCAGAACAGTCCGACCTTGCTGGCCGCGCTTCAAAATGCGCGGGCCAGCCAAATCGCAATCGCCTCCGCCAAGGCGGGGTACATGCCGCGTGTGGATCTACAGGGTTACGCCACCAGTGGCAACAACAACTCGGTTGCCGGCGAAAACAGGGCGATGGGCGCGGCCGTGGCGCTGACCTACAACCTGTTCAAAGGTGGGGCGGACAGGGCCAATGAAAAGATGGCTACTTTCAACTCCGATCAGGCGCGGGATCTGCAGAACAAAGCCTGCCGTGACGTACGTCAAGTGCTTTCGCTGGCTTACAGTGATGTGCGTAGCCTGAGCGAGAAGCTGGACTACGAGGACCGGCACCGGCTTGCCAGTGAAAAGACGCGCGAGGCCTACCGCCAGCAGTTTGAAATTGGTCAGCGCACCTTGCTCGATTTGCTGGACACCCAAAACGAATTTTTCCAGGCCTCCCGTTCGTACACCATCGCCCGCCACGATCAGGCAGCGGCGCAGGCACGCACACTGGCAGCCATGGGCCAACTCATCAACACCGTGGGCGCGGCACGTGCCGACATGCCAGGCAACAAGGAGTCTGATGAACAGGACAAGACGGACGTGAACGCCATGTGCAAAGGCGTGGAGACTGCCGTCGACACGGTGGCAAACATCAAGGCTGGATTGAACTTCGGCAAACCCGAAAAGCCTACCGGATCCTACGTGGTGCTATTGCCGGACCGCGACAACGTGGTGGGCAAGGTCATTGTCGAAGGCAAGGGCGGCAAGCAAGTGCTTCAGGATGCGCAGCAGGGTGTCAAAGCCGATGGTGGTGGCGCAGCCTTTGCAGTGAGTGATGAGCAGCTGAAACGGGATTTCGGAGCGGTAATGGCGGCTCTGCCCAAGGCGCCGGAGCGATTTGTTCTGTATTTCCAGCGAGGCAGCGATGTGCTGACTACGGAGTCCACGGCCTTGCTCTCCAAAATCATCGAGCGAGCGGCAGCCCATCCGGGCCTGGACGTGTCGGTGATCGGTCACACGGACACTTCGGGTTCAGAAAAGGCGAACGAGTTGTTGGGCCGTAAGCGCGCCCATTTTGTCGTCCAGCAACTGATCACCTTGGGGCTCAAGGTGGAAGCCATATCCGAAGAGTCGGCTGGCAAGAAGATGCTGGAAGTGGCCACGCCGGACAACACCAGGGAACAGCGCAATCGCCGTGTGGAAGTCATTTTGCGTTGAGCTGTTGTACACAATTCAATGGAACAAACGGTTCGTAGTGCGGTAACATTTCGCTAATTTCAAGAAAGTCTCACATGCTCAGCAGGTTTTTTGGCAAGCGCGACAAGTCTGACGACTCGCCAACCCAAGAGGCGAAGGTCACGCGTGGTATAGAGGTCATCGAAGATGATCCGGATACGGCTTGGGGTATGTGGGACAGTGCAGTTGCGGAACAGCAGACCCCTCCGGCGTCGGCATCAACACCATCACCTCAACCCGTAGCCTCCAAAGCGGCGCCGCAGGCAAGCGCACCTGCACCCGTGCAGGCGCCCCCTGCAAGCGCAATTGCCGATGCGCCCACCAAACCGATCCCCCTGGAGGAGATGACGCTGGATCAGCGCAAGGAAGCCGCCCTGGCCGTGGTGGAACTGCACCACAAGCGCATTGCCAACACGATACGCACCCTGTGGGGCTACAAGGAATGCAGCGTCTACATCAACAAGCTAATCATGTCCGGTGGCGACGGCATGGGACACGCCCGCGTCGGCTTCAACCAGGAAGCGGTGCAAGCCATGCTGGCACTCTCTGACCTGCATGACTCCGAGTTTGGTCCGCCCGACACACCCAGCGGTGGTCTGGGCCTGTCCATCTAAGCCCTTTCCATTGACTTAGCGGTTGGTGGCGGCTGCCGCAGCCGATGCCTGTGCCTTGAGTGCGAACTCGGCGCGTAGCGCCCGCAGTTTCTCGCGCGGATCTTCCTTCACCGTGGCCTGGTCAAGTGCCATCTCGGCAATGAACCGGCTCGGCAATGCGGCGACAAGCTCGCGTCCCTTCTTGCGTCGCCGGGTCCAGCTCACGGCCAGACTGCGTTGGGCGCGCGTGATGCCCACATACATCAGGCGCCGCTCTTCCTGCAAGCGGCTCGCCAGATCCTCATTAACGGCCTCGGCGCTACGCTTGCCATCGCCGTTGGCGTCTTCATTGAGCTTGAAAGGCAGCACGCCTTCGTTCACGCCCACCAGCATCACGTGGGGCCACTCCAGGCCTTTGGACGCGTGCAGGGTCGACAGGGTCACCACGTTCTGGTCCTTCTCGCGCTCGCTGATGGTGGAGAGCAGTGCAATGGTCTGAGAGACCTCCAGCAGGTTCTTGATTTCACGCTCATCCACCCCCGCCACGCCCTCCACCTGGCCGCCGCAGCGCTGGGCCATCCATTCGCAGAATTCGGTCACATTGGCCCATTTGGAGGCCGCCAGCTTCTCGCTGTCTTCGCCGTCATACAGGTGCTGCTCGTAGCCGATCTCCTTGAGCCATTCGGCCAGGAACACGCCGGCGTTTTCAGCGCCTTCGGTATGGCGGGCGCGGAACTGCAGGTCATTCACATAGCGGCCGAACTCGTGCAGGCTGCCCAGTGCCTTGCCGCTCAGCACCGAGCCCAGCGAGGAGGAAAACAACGCCTCGAACAGGCTGATCTTGTACTGGTTGGCAAAGGTGCCCAGGGTGCCCAGGGTCTGGTGCCCTATGCCGCGTTTGGGCGTGGTGACGGCACGCACGAACGCCGGGTCGTCGTCGTTGTTGGCCCACAGGCGGAACCAGGCACACAGGTCGCGGATTTCGGCGCGGTCAAAAAAGCTCTGCCCCCCGGAGACCTTGTAGGGGATGTTGGCCTTGCGCAGCGCTTTTTCGAACGGTTTGGCTTGGTGATTGGCGCGGTACAGCACGGCAAAGTCGCGGAACTCGCGGTACTGCGCGCCCGCCTGGGCCAAGGTGCCCTCGGCGCGCAGGCTCTGGATGCGGGCCACCGCGCGCTCGGCTTCGTGTTCTTCGCTGTCGGCGTCCACTACCCGCACCGGTTCGCCTTCGCCCAGGTCGCTCCACAGGTTCTTGGGAAAGAGCTTGGGGTTGGGGCCGATCACATTGTTGGCCGCGCGCAGGATGGCACTGGTGGAGCGGTAGTTCTGCTCCAGCTTGATGACCTTGAGCGTCGGGAAGTCCACCGGCAGCTTCTTCAGGTTGTCCAGGGTGGCGCCACGCCAGCCATAAATAGATTGGTCGTCGTCGCCCACTGCGGTGAAGCGCGCGTCCCGCGGGTTCTCTCCAACCAGCAGCTTGAGCATTTCGTACTGCGTGGCGTTGGTGTCCTGATATTCATCCACCAGCACATGGCCCATCTGGGCCTGCCAGCGCTGGCGCACTTCGGGATGGTTCTGCAGCAGCTTGAGTGGCAGGCTGATCAGGTCGTCAAAGTCCACGCTCTGGTAGGCGATCAGGCGCTCCTCAAAGCGCGCCATCACGATGGCAGCCACGCGCTCTTCCTCGTTGGCCGCCTGCGCCAGGGCCTGGGCTGCGTTCAGGCCGGCGCTCTTCCAGCCGCTGATGGTCCACTGCCACTGGCGCGCCGTAGCGGCGTCGGTGGTGCCGCCGGCGTCCTTGAGGATGCTGGTGATGTCGTCCGTGTCCAGAATGGAGAAGTTGGGTTTGAGGCCCATCACCGTGCCATCCTGGCGCAGCATGCGCACGCCCAGCGAGTGGAAGGTGGAAACCACCACTTCCTTGGCCTGCTTGCCGATCAGGCCCTTGGCACGTTCCCGCATTTCGGCCGCGGCCTTGTTGGTGAAGGTGATGGCGGCTATGCGCTTGGGCGCCATGCCCATCTGGATCAGCCGGGCAATCTTGTGCGTGATCACGCGGGTCTTGCCCGACCCCGCACCGGCCAGCACCAGACAGGGGCCGTGCAGATAGTTCACGGCCTCTTGCTGGGCGATATTCATTCCGGATGGGGAGGCTGCAGACATAGAGGGAGCGGACGGGGACAGGTGGGCAAACAAAAGGCGAGGGCTGATCTTAACGGCCTGCCACCTGTCGCGCGCACGACCCGGGATTGCGGGGCGCCGTGCGATCACGTTGACAATGGCGCGGTGCTGGCCATTCTGACGATCACCTTTCCCTTTTTTGCCCTGGTCGCCTGTGGCTACCTGGCTGCGCGCTGCAGGATGCTGGCGCTCTCGGCGATTCCCGGCCTGAACAGCTTTGTGCTGTTCTTTGCGCTGCCTTGCATGTTGTACCGGTTTGGCGCGTCCGCTCCGCTGGCTGAGCTGCTGGCACCTCAGTTGGCGTTGACCTACCTTCTGTGCGCCTTGCTGATGGTGTCGCTTTGCCTTTGGCTGACCCGGCGCGGGCGCACCGGCTGGAACGATGCCGCCTTTGGCGCACTGGTGGCTGCTTTCCCGAATACCGGGTTCATGGGCGTGCCCTTGCTGGTGGCCCAGCTGGGGCAGGCGGCCGCCACACCGGTCATCGTGTCCCTGGTTGTGGACATGGTGGTCACCTCCAGCCTGTGTATTGCCCTCTCACGCTTGGGGCTGCATGTGTCGGATGGAGCACCCCATGCAAGCGCCGCGGAGGCGGCGGCCAAGGCCTTGCGGGGTGTGGCTGCCAATCCCTTGCCCTGGGCCATTTTTGCCGGTGCCTGTGTTTCCTGGTTGCATTGGGAGTTGCCGCAACCCGTAGGCAAGACCTTGGGCTTGCTGGCCGATGCAGCCTCACCGGTCGCGTTGTTCACCATTGGTGCTGTTTTGGCGCGGTCTCAGATACTGTCGGCAACCGACCGGACACACGCCGTACCTTGGCAAGCCTATCTGCCCGTCGCCGCCCTCAAGTTGTTTGTCCACCCGGCGCTGGTCTGGGGTGTGGGGTCGGCTGCCATTGCCTTGGGCATTGCGCTCCATCCTTTTGCACTCAAGGTGCTGGTATTGCTGGCAGCCCTGCCCAGTGCCAGCAATGTGGTGCTTCTGGCCGAGCGTTACGGTGCCGACAGTGGACGCATCGCCCGCATCATCCTGGCTTCCACAGTGGCGGCCTTCTTCACATTCTCTGGTGCCGTCGCTCTGCTGAGCGTGCGCTAACTTCTGTCAGCTGGGGCTAGATCGCCAACGGGTCCACATCCACCGCCCAGCGGATCAGGCCCTTGCATTCCGGCGCAGAGCGGCTGGCATGCAGCACGTCGTGCCATGCCGCCAGGAACTTCTGCAGGGCCGAGCGCGAGGGGCTTTCCACCAGCATCTGGGCACGCTCGATGTTGGCTACGCGCTGGATCGCCATGGGGACGGCCGGGTACACCGACACCTGCTCCAGGATGGGAGCCCAACCCGGCCACTGTGCCATGTCCTCCAAAGCCGACATGCGCGCCAGGTTCAGAAAGGCTTGTGCCGCCTCCTGCGTGCGGGCTTCCGCCCGCACCAGCGCCTGCGCGCTGAAAGGTGGCATGCCGGCCTGTTCCCGTTCCAGCAGTTGCTGATCGGCAAAGGCCGGGTAGTCGTGCGCCTTGAGTGCAGCATAAAGCGGGTGCGCCGGTTGGAATGTCTGTATCCAGACTTCGCTGCTTTCACCCAATGCCGCGTCGCGTCCGGCACGGCCTGCGGCCTGCATCAGCAGGCTGAACAGGCGCTCGGGCGCACGAAAGTCGCTGGAGAACAAGGCGCCATCGGGGTTGACCGCTGCCACCAGCGTGATGCGGCGGAAGTCATGGCCCTTGGCAATCATCTGGGTGCCCACCAGCACATCCACGTCACCGGCATGGACGGCGGCCAGTTGTTCTTCCAAGGCACCCTTCAGGCGGGTGCTGTCGGCATCAATACGGGCAATGCGCAGCGGCTCACCCTGCGGGTGCTCCGCGCTGGCGGTCCCCGGGCGCCGCACATCGGCCAGCAGTTCGGCGAGTTGCTCTTCCAGCTGCTCGGTGCCACGTCCCATGGGCTCTATGTCCAGATTGCCGCAGGCCGGGCAGGCGCGTGGCACGCGCTCGGTAAAGCCGCAGTGGTGGCAGCGCAGGGTGCGGTCTATTTTGTGGAAGACCCGGAAGGTCGAGCAATGCGGGCACTCGCTCTTCCAGCCGCAATCGGCACAGTGCAGCACCGGTGCATAGCCGCGCCGGTTCAGGAACACCATGCACTGTTCGCCGCGCGCCACCCGCTCCTTGATGGCTTCCAGCAGCGGTGTGGAAAACACGGCCCTGCGGGGCTGGTGGTTCATATCCACACGCCGCACCAGGGGCAAGCCTGCGGGGGTGCCCGACTGCAGCCGCATGGCCTGGCGCGCGGCGGTGGCCAGGCTCTGCACGCTGGGGGGTGAAACATCGGGTGCCGCAGGTAACACCGAAGTGCCTTCTTCGGCGCCTATGCGGCTGGGCATATGTAGCCGCTGGTAGCGACCGCCCTGGTCAGCCGGGCGGCTGTGGTACCAGCTCTCCAATGACGGGGTGGCTGAACCCAGGATGACCTTCGCGCCCTCCAGCTTGCCCCGGTACACCGCCAGGTCGCGCGCCGAATAGCGTGCACCTTCGCTGCTCTTGTAGCTGGGATCATGCTCTTCGTCCACCACGATCAGGCGCAGGGCCGGCAGGGAGGCGAAAACGGCCATGCGCGTGCCCAGCACGATGCGCGCGCAGCCGCTGTGTGCCGCCAGCCAGCTTTTCAGGCGCTGCGGGTTGGTCATGCCGCTGTGCAGGGAGACCACCGCCTGTTCGCCATACAGGGGCGCGAAGCGGGCCAGGAAGCGCGCTTCCAACTGTGGCGTGAGGTTGATTTCCGGCACCATGACCAGCGCCTGGGCATGCGGGTCCTGTGCCAGCAAGGTCTGTACGCAGTGCAGGTACACCTCGGTCTTGCCGCTGCCGGTGGCGCCAAACAGCAGAAACGGTCCGGGTTGCTGGCGGATCTGCTCCACCACTTCGGCCTGTTCGGGGCTCAGCGTTTGCGCCGTTTGCATCGCGGCAGGCATTGCATCGGTGGATTTCTTGCGCTTGAGCCGACGCTGCATCTGCTGGGGCGAGAGGTCCCGCAACTGCGGTGGCAGGGCCGCCAACGCCACTTCACCAACCGAACGCTGGTAGTACTGGGCGGCAAATGTCACCAACTGCTGCCATGGCGTGCCCAAAGGCGCTATACCTTCCAGCACGTCAGCGATGTCACGCACCTTGTCCGGGTCGATCTCGCCGGTGGCATCTGCCGCACTCGGTTCCCAGACCAGGCCCAAGGTCTCGCGTGTACCCAGCGGCACCCGCACCAGCGTGCCACTCGGCAACGGTTGCGGGTTGCGGTAGGTCAGCACCGGCCCCAGGGCGGAATGCGCGGGGGTCTGAACGAGTACGCAGAGCCAGGTGGTCATGGAGTGAGGGCGGGTGAAACCGGTACTGGAACGTTCGCAGCTGGGTGCTCAGTTGGGGTGTTTAGTTGATGTAATTCTGAGGAAGGAAGGCTAAGTGCTTGATTTACAAACCATTTGTGAGTAGTTCAGAGTTTCTGTGGATAACTTTGTTCATATCTTGGACCGACACCTGTCAACGCCTTGTAAATCAAGGCTTTCGCCGGAATGCCCAGAAAAAAAGCAAAGTTTTAAATCCTTACAAATCAACAACTTACACGCGCTATGGAGTTTGTAGCGCAATATGCACCGTTTCCGATTTGCTGCTGTGCCGCATCCCTCATTTTGTGCATAAGTAGTGATGCGGTCGCTTGCAAGGTGCCAAAAACGTGGTATAGAAATTACCGTCGCTGCACTTTTGAGTGGCTGTGCACGGCTTCGACCAGTGCTGCAACGTTTTCGGGCGGCGTGTACTGGCTGATGCCATGGCCGAGGTTGAAAATGTGCGTGGGTCCGGTGCCCGTGCCCTGATACGGTGTGCCAAAGCTGTCGAGCACGCGTGCCACTTCGGTAGCGATTTGCACGGGCGGTGCGAACAGCACATTCGGGTCGATATTGCCTTGCAGTGCTTTGCCAGGGCCGTTCTCGGTTCCGCCCACCAGGGCACGTGCAATACCCAGATTGACTGTCCAGTCCAGGCCCAGCACTTCGCAGTCGAGTGGTGCCATGTCTTTCAGCCACAGGCCACCGCCCTTGGTGAACACAATGCGCGGCACCACCTTACCGTCCACGCCGACACGCTTGAGCTGCGCCAGCACCCGCTTGGTATAGGCCAGTGAGAAGTCCTGGAACGCACCATCGGCTAGCACACCGCCCCAGCTGTCAAAAACCATCACGGCCTGGGCGCCGGCGTCAATCTGGGCATTCAGGTAGGTGGCCACGGCATCGGCATTCACCGCCAGCATGCGGTGCATCAGGTCCGGGCGGCTGTACAGCATGGTCTTGACCAGACGGTAATCGTCCGAGCCCTTGCCTTCGACCATGTAGCAGGCCAGTGTCCAGGGGCTGCCGGAGAAGCCGATCAGGGGAACACGGCCATTGAGTGCCTTGCGGATGGAGGTGACGGCATCGAACACATAGCGCAGCTTGTCCATGTCCGGCACTTCCAGCTTGGCGACGGCGGCTTCATCGCGCACAGCGGTGGCAAAACGCGGGCCTTCGCCCTGCGCGAAGGACAGGCCCAGACCCATGGCATCGGGCACGGTCAGGATGTCACTGAACAGGATGGCGGCATCCAGTGGGTAGCGTTCCAGCGGCTGCAGCGTTACTTCGGTTGCGTAGTCGGTGTTGGTGGCCAGCCCCATGAAGCTGCCTGCCTTGGCACGGGTGGCGCAGTATTCCGGCAGGTAACGCCCGGCTTGGCGCATCAGCCACAAGGGCGTGTAGTCCGTAGCCTGGCGCATGCAGGCGCGCAGGAATGTATCGTTCTGGAGCGGGGCAAAAGTGGTCATGAGGCAGCGCAGCTTGGCGTTAGGTAGATAGCCTGATTGTCGCAGGTGACCGCCCTGCAGCCTTACACCAAGCTTGGCAGTAGCAGCGTGCGGCGCTTAGAGGCGCGCCAGCGCGGACCGCAACTCACCCACGCCCAGCAATTCCGACAGGACCACCGCTGGCTTGCCTGGCTGGTACAGCACGTACACCGGCACACCGCTGCGACCCAGATCGCTCAGGGCCTGGGTAATGGCTGGGTCGCGATGGGTCCAGTCGGCGCGCAGCAGGCTTACCTTCTTGGCGGAAAAGTCCGCCTGCACGGTGGCGTCGGCAAGCGTGGTCTTCTTGTTGTACTGGCAGGTAATGCACCAGGCGGCGGTAAAGTCCACAAACACAGGCTTCCCGGCAGCAAGCTCTGCTTCTACACGGCCGGGCTCCCAGGGCTGCCAGGCACCTGCGGCTGAGCCGGCGGACGCAGACGCGGAGGCAGCGGCTTCCTCGCGCAGCACATTGGGCCCCAGGCTGGCAGTCAGCCAGATGCCGGTCAGCAAAGCAATGGCGCTGAGCACCACACGGCTGCGCCCGCTCAAACGCAGCGACCACACCAGCAGCGCCAGACACAGCAACAGGGCCAGCAGGCTGGCGGCGCCGTCCACGCCGCTCAGATGGCCCAGCACCCACAGCAGCCAGACCACCGTGGCCCACATGGGGAAAGCCAGAAAGCGGCGCAGCGTGACCATCCATGCACCGGGCCGTGGCAGCAGCTTGGCCGAACCGGGAATCCAGCTGATGGCCAGAAACGGCAGGGCCAGCCCCACACCCAGTGCAGCAAAAATGCCCAGCGCCTGCAGCGCTGGCAGCGCAATGGCGTAACCCAGCGAGGCGCCCATGAAGGGCGCCGTGCAGGGCGACGCAATGGCCACCGCCAGCACCCCCGACAGGAATGCGTCACCCACCGGGTGGCGCAATTGCAGGGAGGCCAGCTTGCCGGGCAGCAGATTGCCCACTTCCAGCAAGCCCATGAGGTTCAGGCCGATCAGCGTAAACAGCAAGGCCAGTGCCGCAATCACCGCTGGCGACTGAAGCTGAAAGCCCCAGCCCAGACGCTCCCCACCGGCACGCAGCGCCAGCATTAGCCCACCCAGTGCCAGAAAGGACAGCACCACACCGGCGGTATAAGCAAGGCCCTGGGTGCGGTGGCTCACGTGCGACTGTCCCGGGCGGGTGAACCCCAGCACCTTGATGGCCAGTACCGGGAATACACAGGGCATGAGGTTGAGGATCAGCCCGCCCAGCAAGGCCGCGCCCATGGCCAGGGCCCAGGTTCCCAGTCCGGCATCTGCCTTGGCAGGGGGGAGCGGCGCACTGCCGCTGGTGCCGGTCAACTGCGGTGTGGCGGACGCGGCTGGTCCCGTGGGCAAAGGCGGCCAAGTCCCATGTACGGTGGCCTGGGTTCTCAGACTCTGCGTGCCTGATACCAGCACAAAGGCCAAGCTTGCCGGTGATTCGCTGCGCAAGGTGGAGTAGGGCAGCGTGGCAGACCAGCTTCCATCGCCGCTCCAGTTCTGTGGCTTGCTGTCGCTGGCTGAAGGTGAGCGGGCAGTCTCGATGATGTCCGGTGCTTCAATGAAGGCGCTGATGTTCTTGCCAAGCCAGGCGGCGGGCAGACCGGCAATCGTGACGGTGAGTCCGTCCTTGGCCAACTGGACCTCGGACTTGCCGTTGTGCGCAACGGGCTGCGCTGCGCGGGCACGCTCAAAGTCCGCAGCATGCAATGCGGTGGAGCCGCGCAAGGGCAGTTGCAATACAAAGTTGCCGTCCTGCGGCACGCACTCCTGCTTGCACACCAGCCAGGATGCCGAAAGCTTGACCTCCATGGTGTCGGCCAAAGCAGACGGCGCGAATGCTTTGTCGATGCTCAGCGGCACCGGCAGCAGCACCGTGCCTTCATAGCCAAAATTGGCCAGGCTGCCAATATTGATTTTTTGTGGTGTGGGCCAAGCAATCTCACCCGCGGTGACGCCGGCGGGCAGGCTCCACTCCAATCGCGTGGGCAGGCCGGAGTCCCCGGCGTTCTTCCAATAGGTGTGCCATTGCGGCTGGTGCGTAAGCTGCAGCCCCACCCAAACCGGTTTGCCGGCACTTACGCCGTCCGGCGCGTAGGCAACCAGTTCGGCGCGCACCTGCTCGGTTTGCACCACGGCACTGACGGCTCCTCCGCCCACCGAACTGGCGGCAGGGGACGAGAACTGTGCCCAGGCGGTGGTGGCCATGCAAAGGGTTGCCATGCAGGCGGCAGCCGCGCGAGCCCACGGACGCGCGAGCGGGCGCGAGCCGGGCATAGGGTTATGGGAGCGTTCAGGGAATAGGAACATGGGAGCAGGCCGACAAATAAGGGGCGCACACTGCGCTACCCCCCGATTGTCGCGCCAAGCCGTTTATGACGCTTCCGAGTCAAAAACAGGCGGCAATTTCTTGGGGGATCGGATGCGCAATTGCTTGTTGACGTTCTCGCGCCCAAACACCACCTCGATGTCTGACACCGCCACGCCAAAGAGTGGCGCCAGAAAGCGCACCATGTGGTCAGTGGCCTTGCCATCCTTGGGCGCGGCCGTGACGCTGACCTTGAGCTGTGTGCCCTTGGGTTTGCCGATGGCATCCTTGGACGCGGCTGGTTTGCCCAGGATGTTGACGACCAGAACGTCCCCGTCCCAGCCAAAAAAGGTGTCACCCGTGCTGTTGCGCGCGGCGGGTGCAGCGCCAGGCGATGCGTTCTTGGCGTTGGTCTTGGAGCGTTGCTTGCTGGCCATGCTTTGATAATACGGCCATGTCTGCTCGCATCGCCCTTGCCACGCTCAACGCCAAATACATCCACGCGTCCCTGGGCTTGCGCTATCTGATGGCGAACATGCCGCTTTACGGCGGCGCCGATCTGACAGCGGTGACGCAGCTGCATGAGTTCACCATCCACCGCGCACCCCAGGCCATCGTGGACGAGCTGCTGGCGTCGCTGGGGGATGCCGATGTGCGCATCGTGGGCTTTGGCGTGTACATCTGGAATGTGGTGCAGACCGAGGAAGTCATTCGCCTGCTCAAGCGCCAGTGCCCGCAGATCCAGGTGGTGTTGGGTGGGCCGGAGGTGAGCTTCGAGCTGGAACAGCAAGCCATCGTGCAAGCGTCAGACTACGTGATTACCGGCTGGGGTGATGTGAGTTTCCCCAAACTGTGCAAAGCACTGGTGCATGGGCCCAGGCCGCTGATGAAGGTGATTGCCGGTGAGCAGCCACCCCTGTCGGAACTCACTCTGCCCTACGCCCACTACAGCGCCACCGATCTGGCCCAGCGTGTGCTGTATGTGGAGGCCTCACGCGGTTGCCCGTTCAAATGCGCTTTCTGTCTGAGCGCTCTGGACAAGACCGCCTGGGCCTTTGCGCTGGAACCGTTTCTGCTCGAACTGCAGTCGCTGCTGGCGCGGGGTGCACGCAGCTTCAAGTTTGTGGACCGCACCTTCAACCTCAAGGTGGATGTGTCGGTGCGCATCCTGCAGTTCTTTCTGGACGCGCTGCAGGCCATGCCGCATGAGCGCCTGTTTCTGCACTTTGAATTGGTGCCCGACCACTTGCCCGATGCGCTCAAGGACATGCTGGTGCGCTTTCCCGCGGGCACGCTACAGTTTGAGATCGGCATCCAGAGCTTCAACCCGGAGGTGCAAAAGGCGATATCGCGCCGGCAGGACAACCCGCGCACAGAGGACAACATCCGCTGGTTGCTGACCCACACCCAGGCGCATCTGCACACCGACCTGATCTTCGGCCTGCCCGGCGAGAGCTGGCACAGTTTTGCGCAGGGATTTGACCGCCTGTACGCGCTGGGCCCCCATGAGATTCAACTGGGCTTGCTCAAGCGTTTGCGCGGCACGCCGCTGGCGCAACGCAGCCCGGCTGGTGGGCCCGCGCAGGAAGGCATGGTGTATGACCCGCTGCCGCCGTACACCGTGCAACACACCGGTGCCGTCAGCGCCGCAGAAGCGCAGGCCTTTGCGCGTCTGGCGCGCTACTGGGACTTGCTCGCCAACTCCGGCCGTTTTGGCAAAAGCTGCGGCCTGCTGCTGCAAGCCGGCAGTGCCTTTGCCGCGCTGTCCGACTTTTCAGCGTGGCTGTGGCAGCGCACTGGCAGCACCCATGCACTGACGCCCGAAGATTTGGTGGACGCCTTGTTTGACTACCTCACGCAGGTGCGGGCCCTGCCCGCAGACGCGGTACGCGCAGCCCTGCTGGCGGACTATGTGGGCAGCGGCGCACGCTCCAACCCGAGCGCCCTGCAAGGCCTGCTGCCGCGCCGCGAAAAGCAGAATGCGCACAACCGGCCTGCCGCGCAACGGCAGCAGCGCCACCAGGCATCTCGCTCTAAGATAGACCTATGAGAACCACATCACGATTCTGGGCGGACTGGACAGCGCGCGACTTTGCACAGGCACAGGCCCATGGCCGCATGCCGCAGATCATCGCCGTGCTGCCGCTGGCGGCCACCGAGCAGCATGGTCCGCATCTGCCGCTGTGCGTGGACACCGCGCTGGTGGACGGCGTGATCGCCGCCACATTGCCGCAGCTGGCCGCCGATGTACCGGCCCTGTTCCTGCCCACGCAGGCCGTGGGCTTCAGCCCGGAGCATGCAGCCTATGCGGGTACGCTGACACTCAAGTCCGAAACGCTGATCCGCCTGTGGACCGACATCGGCGAAAGCGTGGCCGCTGCCGGAGTGCGCAAGCTGGTGCTGCTCAATTCGCATGGCGGCCAGGTGGGTCTGCTCGATGTGGTGGCGCGTGACCTGCGCGCGCGGCTGGGCATGCTGGTCTACAGCGTCAACTGGTTTGGCTTGCCCTTGGTCGGACCGCAGGGTGAGGATGTGAATGCGCAGTTCAGTGCCGACGAGCACCGCTTCGGCATCCACGCAGGAGACATAGAGACTTCCATGATGCTGGCGCTGCAGCCGCAGGTAGTGGATATGGACCACGCGCAGAACTTTGCCTCCACTTCGCAGGAGCGCGCCAGCCAGTACGCCATCCTGGGCAATGGCAAGAGCGCCAAGCTGGCCTGGCAGACCCAGGACTACAACCCCGCCGGTGCGGTCGGCAATGCGGCGGCGGCCACTGCGAAAAAAGGCCGCAGCGTGCTCGACGCGGCAGGCTGCGCCCTGGCGCAACTGCTGGCCGAGCTGCACCAGCTTCCCATGAGTACGCTGGTCGACAAGCCGCGGCTGTAATGCGCTCTCAGGAGTAGCTGGCCCAGTCGGCGTAGGGCGCTGCGTCCAGATGGGGCAGGGTGTTGAAAGTGAGCAAGGCCTGGCGCTTGGGCGTGAACGCAAATTCGGTGAGCGCCGTGTTGCGGATGCGCATATTGAGCTCCACAAACGCCTCGGGGCTGGTGCCCAGGGTCAGCGCCACCGCTGTGGCAATCGGTCCGCCGCTGCTGACCAGCAGCACATTGCCGCTGTGCTGGCTACGTATCTGCGCAAGCACTTCGGCCACACCCCCTGCAAAGTCTCGGTAGGGCAGCATGCCTTCGGGCGTGACGCTGCCTGCGGCCCATTGCTGCAGGCCGTTGCGCAGGCGCAGGAAATGCGCACGCACGGACTCGGGTGTGGTCGGGCGTGGCGCGGGTTCGGTGGAGGTGCTGCGGATCACCGCTTCGCTGTTGTACTCGTTGAGGCCCGTGCGCACGGTGGGCTCTAGGGACTTACTGCTTCCCATGCCTTGCGCGATGCCGGCCCAGGTCTGCGCATGGCGCTTGAGGCTACCGGTATAGACCGCGTCGAACTGCAGGCCCTTGTGGGCCAGGTATTCACCCAGGCGCACTGACTGGCGCTGGCCCAAGCCGCTCAGGTTGTCGTAGTTGTCGGCGCCCAGCGAGGCTTGTCCATGGCGGACCAGATAGAGAGTTCCCATGGCTGCACTGTAAGAGACCTGGGCCTCAGTGCGTGTCGCCAAAGCGCCGCGTCAGCCACTGGGCGGTGAGCATCGCCAGGGTGCCGAAGATCACCAGCCCTGCAGCTTGCCCCACCATCACCTGCACCGGGCCGTATTGCGCGCCCCACCAGGCAAAGGGAATGGTGCCCAGGGTGGCACGTGCCCAGTTGAAACCGGTAGACCACAGTGGGCGGCCCAGGTTGTTGAATGCCGCGTTGGCTACGAACAGGGCTCCGGCAAACAGAAAGCTGGCGCAAATCCAGGAGCAGAACGCGTGCACCATCTCGGCTGCCACGCCTTCCAGAGAAAACGCGCGTATCAGCAGGCCTTGCAGCAGCGCCAGCAGCAACCAGGCGGCGCCTACCGCCAGCGCCATGAACCACAGGCTGGCACGCATGCAGGCGCGCACGCGGTCGAACTGTCGGGCGCCCAGGTTCTGTGACAGGATGGGACCGACCGCACCGCTGAGGGAATAGATCAGCCCGAACGCCACGGGGGTGATGCGGTCAATGGTGGCCTGCCCGGCCACGGCGGACGGGCCGAACTGCGCCACGCTGTGCGTCACAAAGGCAGCGCCCACCGGCGTGGCCAGGTTGGAAAGCACTGCGGGTGCGGCAATGGCCGAGAGCGCGCGGGCGTCGGCGGAGAAGTGCTGCCACTCGACCGGCCCCAGCATGTGATGCACACGCCACACACCGAACGCGCCCAAGCCCACCATGACGCAGCGTGCAATCACCGAGACAATGGCGGCGCCATCCAAACCCAGGCCGAACACGAAAATGAACAGCGGGTCCAGGCAGGCAGTGACCGCAGCCGCGCCCAGCGTCACCCACATGGAGCGTCGCGCATCGCCTACCGAACGCAGCAGGGCCGACGTGGCCATGCCGATGCCGAGCAGCGGTACCGAAGGCATGGTCACCGTGAGATAGCGCTGCGCCAGTCGCGCCACTTCCCCGGTGGCACCCAGCGCATTCAGCAGTGCCGGTAGTACCACCACCGTGCCCAGGCCCAATACGGCAGCGATGGCCACCATGATCAGCTGGCTGTGGGTTGCCATGCGGCGCGCGTCCTGCATGTGGCCGGCACCAATGGCTCGGGCCACGCAGGCGGTAATGCCGATCATCAGCCCGATGCAGATCGAGGTATGGAAAAACGCCACCACCCCGGCAAAGCCCACCGCTGCCGCAATCTCCTTTTCACCCAGCAGCGAGATGTAGAACAGGTTGATCAGGTCCACCGCAAACACCGCCACCAGCCCGATGGCCCCGGTACCGGCCATGACGAACACATGGTGGAACAGGGAGCCACTCAAGTAGCGGGCGGGTGCTGCAGGGGCGCTGGTTGCGGTACGGGTCATAGGGGGCGCAGTGTGTCATGGATTGGAAAAACCGCTTTCAGGAGAAGCTTTGTATCGGGGTGCCCAGGTAGGGAACGCGAAACTGCGGCGGGCAGTGCATCGCCCTTGCCACATCCACCAGGTCGGCAATCACGGCAGAGGCGGTTTGCTCGGAACCTGCGCCTGCGCCGTAATAAAACGTGTCGCCTGCCGCGTCGCTGCGTACCAGGATGCCGTTCATGGAGCCGCTCACGCAGCCCAGCCAGTCCTGCGCCGGTACCAGCGTCGGCCGGACCGACAGGTGGAGGCCATGTGTATCCCGCTTGGCCACGGCCAGCAGCTTGATGCGGCAGCCCTGTTGCTTGGCCTCTTCCATGTCGCGCGGCTGCAGGTGCGCTATGCCCTGCACGTCCACCTGCGCGAGCGAGATGGGCGTGCCAAACGCAATGGCCGCCAGCAGGCAGAGCTTGTGCGCGGCGTCAATGCCTTGCACGTCCAGGTGCGGATCAGCTTCGGCAAAGCCGCGCGCCTGCGCTTCACGCAGGGCCTTGTCAAAGTCCACACCCTTGTCCTGCATTTCGGTCAGGATGAAGTTGGTGGTGCCGTTGAGGATGCCGCTAACGCTTTCCACGCGATTGGCGGCCAGGCCCTCGCGCAAGGCCTTGACGATGGGAATGGCCACAGCCACCGCGCCCTCATACGCCACGATCACGCCGCACGCCTGCGCCGCTGCAAATACCTCCGCGCCATGTTCGGCCAGCAGCGCCTTGTTGGCAGTGACCACATGCTTGCCGTTGGCAATGGCTTGCAACACCAGCTCCTTGGCTAGCGTGGTGCCGCCTATGGTCTCTACCACCACGTCGATATCGGGCTGGTTTACCAGAGCGAACGGGTCCGACAGCACCCGCACCTCAGACCCAACCATCGCTTGCGCCCGCGCTGTATTGCGAACCGCTATCGCAGTGATGGTGATGGCTCGGCCACAGCGCGCCGCGATGAGTGCCTGATTGCGCACGAGCACACGGTAGGTGCCGCCGCCTACTGTGCCCAGGCCGAGCAGGCCTACCCGCAGCGGCGCCTGTTCCGCGTGGAAAGGAACGGGGCCATGATTTGTATTTGTGATTGCTTGAAACATCTTGCTCTCCAGACAGTTGAAAACCCAACTGCCTGGGCTGGGAACTGTTTGAAGAGACACCAGAAGGCAGCCGGGACGGCCACCTGCACGACTCAGGTGGCCGTGGTGGTAATGGTGGTAATGCGTGCAAGCTCCGTTCGCACGGAGGCGGGTGTGGCATTCAAGGCCCGTTGCAGGGCAGTGAAGGCATCGGAGAAAGGCTTGCAGAACATGCATGCAGTGTAGCAAAGCGACCCTCGTACACTGACCCCACCCGCCCCGACGAGGTCAAAAGAAGGAAGCCTATGCCCCACGTGGAATTCACAGTTGCTGATGCAGTACGGGACCGCGCCGCACTCATAAGTCTCAACCTCGAATACATGACTTGGGCATTCGGGGAAATCGAGGCGTATTTCGCCGTACCCATGAACGACATTGCGGGTGTGTCGGTGAACGAGTACGTTGCAGCCGTTATCGACAAGGTCTGTGGTGATCCACCTCCCAAGGGGATTTTCTACCTGGTCTATGTGGATGGAGGTCTGGCAGGCATGGGTGGTCTGCGCTATCTGCGCAAAGGCACAGCGGAAATCAAACGCATTTATTTCAGCCCGCAATACAGAGGCAACAAATTGGGAGAACGGATGCTCAGGCGCCTGTTGTCAGACGCGGGTGCTTTCGGATATGAGCGCGCGCTCCTGGACTCCGCACCTTTCATGACTTCTGCGCACAGAGCGTACGAAGCCTGCGGCTTTGTCGACTGTGCGGCCTATGAAGAGACAGAGGTTCCCGTCCAGTTTCGCGAAAGGTGGCGGTTTATGGGACGCAGTCTGTGACAGGAATGAGCTGCTAGCGTTGCCTTGCAGGTCAGTCGGT
This sequence comes from Rhodoferax sp. GW822-FHT02A01, assembly GCF_038784515.1. NCBI lineage: Bacteria > Pseudomonadati > Pseudomonadota > Betaproteobacteria > Burkholderiales > Comamonadaceae > Rhodoferax > Rhodoferax sp. GW822-FHT02A01. The sequence continues at coordinate 514,754 of NZ_CP152376.1, read as the reverse complement.
CTGTTGCAATGCCAGTTCCACCGCCGCCTGCCCGTGCAAAGCCGTTGTGTCAAACAGCGGCACGGTTGCATCCTCCGCACCCACGAGCAGCGTAATTTCCGTGCAACCCAGGATGATGCACTCGGCACCTTGCTGCACCAGGCCTGCCATCACGCGGCGGTATTCGGCGCGCGAAGCTTCGGTGGTCTTTCCCAGGCACAGCTCCTCAAAGATGATGCGATGCACCGTGGCGCGATCGGCCTCATCGGGCAGCACCACCTGCAGTCCGTGCCGCTGGATCAGGCGGTCCTTGTAGAAACTCTGCTCCATGGTGAAGCGCGTGCCGATTAGTCCCACCTTGGAAAAACCGGCTGCCCGGATAGCCTGTGCCGTAGGGTCTGCCACATGCAGCAGGGGGATGGTGGCCGCGGCCTCGATGGCAGGCGCCACCTTGTGCATGGTGTTGGTACACAGCACCAGAAAGTCGGCTCCAGCGATCTGCAGCGTGCGTGCTGCCTGCGCCAGGATTTCACCGGCGGCCTGCCAGTCGCCGGCGCGCTGCAGCACTTCGATCTCGGCAAAGTCCACACTCAGCAGAATCAGCTTGGCCGAGTGCAGTCCACCCAGGCGCTGCTTGATACCTTCGTTGATCTGGCGGTAGTAGAGGGCAGTGGACTCCCAGCTCATGCCACCGATGAGGCCAATGGTCTTCATAGCGGCGCGGGGAAAGGCTGCTTGAAAGTAAAGGCCTTGTCGGTCGGGCCCAGGGTGCGCAGGGTCTGCAGCCTATCCTTGGCTTCGGCCTCATCGGGGCGGTGGTCGGCGGGTACCCACCACAGCACCATATAGGCCTGCTCCATGCGGTCGAACCACTCCTTGCGCCGCTTCATGATTTCCACATGCGCCGTCTTGTAGACGAACGCGCCCAAGGCGTCCACGTTGTCCCACACCGACAGGTTGACCAGTGTGTCTTCGCCAAACGGGCGGAACGCGGTGGCGTTGCCATCGTCGCCTGCCAGGCGCCAGACAAAGCCCGGCGCGCTGTCGGCCAGCGCATTGATACGGTCTAGGTTGGCGACAAAGTCGGCCATCTCGGGCGAGTCCATGGGCGTGCGCATCTGCGCGATGTTGAGTTGGGCAAGTTGGTAGGCGGCCATGGTGTTCCTTGCTAGGCGGCCAGCTGCCGGGCCCATTGCTGCAGATTGCCCGCAGTGGCCGTGGCGCCACCGCACACGATTACCAGCACGTTGCGGTAGGGCGCGAGGGCACTGGCGTTGCCGTACGCGGCGGCCAGTGCAGCACCGCAGGCTGGCTCCACCAGCAGACGGTGGTCGTCCAGAAAGCGGTTGCAGGCATCCACGGCCTCCTGGTCTGACACCAGCACGCTGTGCACCTTGCCGCTTTGACCCAGCTCGAAAGCTTTTTCACAGACCTGGCGTGCGCCCAGGGAGGTGGCGATGCTGGTGATGGCATCCAGTGTTACGCGCTCGCCAGCCTGCATGGCGGCGTGCAGGGACGCGGCGCCGTCCGTTTCCACGGCCAGTACCGGCACATCGCCCCAGCCATTGCGCGCCAGGCCTTCCATGACGCCGGCCAGCAATCCACCGCCACCAACCGACAGCACTACAGCATCGGGCCGCACGCCGCTGGCTGCGACTTCATCAATCATGCTGGCGTGGCCGCTCCACAGCAGCGGGTTGTCAAACGGATGCAGAAAGGCGTCGGTGCCGGTCAGCAGCGACTGCGCCAGCGCATTGGCTTCCTGCCAGCTGGCGCCATGCACGGTGACCTCGGCACCTTCCTGGCGCAGCAGGTCTTTGGCACGCTCCGAGGTGGTGGACGGGACCACCACGGTCACGGGAATGGACAGATGGCGACCCGCATAGGCCACGGCCAGCCCGGCATTGCCACCGCTGGAGGACACAAAGCGCTTGGCGCCGTGCTGTGCATAGTGTTCGCAGGCGGCACCTATGCCGCGGATCTTGAAGGAGCCGGGCGGCTGCAAGGCTTCGAGCTTGAGCCAGACGGAGCGTTGCGCGGCATGGGACAGTGGGGTGGATTGAACCAGTGGAGTGGCAATGTGCAAAGGCATGGAAAACGTTAAAGAAGAACTTGACCGTTGATACACGTGACGCTGTCCCCGCCAACCCAGACTTGGCCGGACGCGTCCTGGTAAATGTGCACCCGTCCTTCGCGCCCTATGCAGGTTCCTTGGGCTGCGACATAGCTGGAAGGCGCGTGTCCGTCGGCAATCAGCCATTGGGCGAGGCTGGCATTGAAGCTGCCGGTGATGGGGTCTTCCGACACCGCTAGGTCGCTGACAAACATGCGCACTTCCACGCTGGGCTGGGCGTTGTCCGGGGACGCTGCGGCTGCAGAGCCGCCGAAGGCGCGCGCCTCGCGGTTGGAGCGCTTGATCAACCCATGGCTGCCGCTCTCCTGCTCGATGGCCGCAATGCCCACGCCGCTGCATCCGCCCTGTGCCAGCACCGCGCGGATGGCGGCAGAGTCCGGCTTGAGGGAGAGCACGGTGTCCGCGCTGTCCACCAGCAGGCCGAAGAATTGTGGGCCGTTGACCAGTCTCTGGTTGGCGACCAGTTGCTCTGCTTGCAGCCCCAGGGCCGCCAGCAGTGCAGGCAACAGCTCCGGCGCGATGGCGCTGCGCGCAAGCGGCGGTGCGGCAAACGCCAGGCGCCGGCCTTCGGGCCGAATGGCCACCAAGCCGACCTTGCACTGCTGCACGATGCGCGCCGGGTCTTTGGGCGTACCGCCGTGCTCCAGCCAGGCGTGGCAACTGCCCAGCGTGGGGTGGCCGGCAAATGGCATCTCGTACGCGGTGGTGAAGATGCGCACCTGGTAATCCGCGCCGGCTGCCGCCGCCTCGGGCGTGGGTGGTAGCAGGAAGGTGGTTTCGGCCAGATTGGTCCAGGCGGCAAAGCGCTGCATGGCGTCGTCGCTCATGCCGCTGGCATCCAGCACCACGGCCAGGGCGTTGCCGTAATAGGGGCGGGCAGTGAAGACGTCGACCTGTTTAAAGGGGCGTTGGTGCGGCATGGTGGGACCCGATGTGCGGGTTCAGGACAAGGGCAGGTCCAGCACACCCTTGGCGCCGGGGCGTGCCAGCAGGGCGGCGATCCAGCGCCGCAGGTTCGGCAACGCGGGGTGTTGCTCAGGCAAGCCCAACCAGCGCTGCACGTCGCAGCCCAGCGGAATGTCGGCCATGGTGAAGTGGTCGCCGCCCATGTAGGCATGCTGCGCCAGGTGGGCATCTAGCAATGCGAGTAGCGGCTGCGTCGCTGCCACGGATTGGGCAATGGCCGCCATGTCGCGCTTCTCCGCAGGCGTGCGAAACCATTGCACAAAGGCGGTGCCAGCTGCCCGGTTGAAAGTGGTCTGTTGCCAGTCCATCCAGCGCTCGGCGTCGAAGCGCGCGGTCAGGTCCTGCGGATAGAGGGTGCCGTTGGCATGCTTGGCGCACAGGTAGCGCACGATGACGTTGGACTCCCACAGCACCAGATCACCATCCTGGATGGTGGGCACTTCGCTGTTCGGGTTCATGGAGCGGTACTCCGGCGTTCTCACCACGCCATAACTCAGCCCCGCATCGGTGCGCTGGAAGGGTACACCCACTTCCTGCGCGGCCCACACAACTTTGCGAACGTTGAGCGAACTCAGGCGACCCCAGATATGCAGCATGTCAGCGTCCTTGTTGTTCCTTGATGGCGGAGGCCAATGCTGCCACACCGCGGCGGATTTCTTCCACACTGGGGGTAACAAAGCTCAAGCGCATGCTGCGCTCGTCGGCTTGGCTGGCGTAGAACGGTGCGCCTGGCACAAAGGCTACGCCCTTGTCCACGGCGTGGGGCAGCAGGTTCACCGCGTTCATGCCTGCGGGCAAGCGTGCCCACAAGAACATGCCGCCCGCAGGCGTATTCCAGGTCAGTGACTGTTCGGGCTGTGTGGCCGCATCCGGGAAGTGCTCGGCCAGGGCCTGCAGCATGGCGTCGCGCTGGCTCTTGTAGAGGGCGCGAATGGTAGGCACGTGGCGGTCCAGAAAGCCGTCCTGCATCACCTCATAAATCATGCGCTGGTTGAAACCGGGGCTGTGCAGGTCGGCGGCCTGCTTGGCCTGCAGCAGCTTGGGGTACACCGCCTGGGGCGCCACGATGAAGCCCATGCGCAAGCCCGGTGCCAGCACCTTGGAGAAAGAGCCCAGGTAGATGCCCCCTTCGGGGTTGCGCGCCGTCAGCGATGCGGGTGGCGGTGTGTCGAACCACAGGTCGCCGTAGGGGTTGTCTTCCATCAGAGGCAGACCCAGCTCGCCAGAAGCCTTGCTGAGTGCGGCACGGCGCGCTTCGGACATGGTGCGCCCGGTCGGGTTCTGGAAGTTGGGCAGCGTATAGAGGAAACGTGCGCCGCGGGCCTTGTCGCGCAGGTCGGCCAAGTCAATGCCTTCTTCGTCACTTTCCACGCTCACCACTTCCGGCTCCATGGGGGTGAAGGCCATCACCGCACCCAGATAGGTGGGTGACTCCACCAGCACGCGGCTGCCTTGGTCCACCAGGATCTTGGCCACCAGGTCCAGTCCTTGTTGGGAGCCGGTGGTGATCAATACCTGCGAGGGGTTGACGTCCCAGTGCTGGCCCTGTTCGCTGGCCTGTTGGGTCAGGTTGGCTGCCACCATCTCACGCAGCGGTGCATAGCCTTCGCTGGCGGCGTACTGCAGTGCACCGCTGGGATCGTCACGCAATACCTTGGCGCAAGCTGCTTCAAATTCCGCCACGGGAAATGTCTTGGCCGAGGGCAGGCCACCGGCAAAGCTGATGATGCCGGGACGCTCGGTGACCTTGAGGATTTCGCGGATCACGGACGGGTTCATCTTGGCCGCGCGGGCGGAAAGAGTCCATGGGGATTTGGCAGAGCTCATGCTGTGTGCTTTCTGTTGTTATGGATGGAGGATGAAGTCAGGTGTCGTTGTGCGCAATCCGGGGCCGCGTCAATTCATCAGCATGGGGTACAGCGAAGCCACCAGGGCCAGTGCCATTGCGTTGTTGAAGATGCGAAGTTTCAGCGGGTCCTGCAGGAATCTGCGCATGCTACTGCCAAACGCTGCCCAGGTCCCCACGCAGGGAATGCCCAGCACCGTGAACATGCTGCCCAGCATAAGCACCTGGGTGGTGCTGGCTTGGGTGGGCAGGTAGGCGGTCATGGCGGTCATGCACATCACCCACGCCTTGGGATTGACCCATTGAAAGGCCGCTGCTCCCCAGAAGCCCAGGGGGCGTGTACTGGCGGCAACCACACCGGGTGCGGAACGCGAGGTTGCCAGTTTCCAGGCCAGCCACAGCATGTAGGCGCCGCCCACATAGCGCAGGATTTCCAGTACCGACGGGTATTGCCCGAGCAGGGTGTGCAGACCCAGGCCCACCAGCACCTGCATCAGGCCAAAGCCAATGCAAATGCCCAGCAGATGGGGCAGCGTGCGCTGCAGGCCGAAGTTCACCCCCGAAGTAAGGACCATGGTGTTGTTGGGTCCGGGCGTGATCAGACTCACCACGGCAAACAGGCTGGCGGCAACAAGCAGTTCGTAGTTCATGTGGGTGCCTTTGCGCCAAGCGGCGCGGGTATGGGGCTGGGCCGTTGTGTGGGTGCTGGACCGCTGGCCAAGCGCTTACCCAGAAACACCACTGCCACCACCGCCAGCGCAAAGCCCAGCGTAACCGGCTCCAGCATTTCACCCACCAGAGGGACGGCAGCCAGAATGCTGAAGAACGGCTGCAGCAACTGCACCTGGCTCACGCGCAGTGCGCCACCGATAGCCAAGCCGCGGTACCAAGCAAAAAAGCCCGCCCACATGGAGAATACGCCCACATAAGCCAGTGCAAACCACGACGCGGTGTGGATGCTGCCCGCAGGCCAGTTGAGCAAGGCGCCCGGTATGCTGAAGGGCAGGGTCATGACGCAAACCCAGCAGATCACGCGCTCGGCACCCAGTTGCGGCGTGACCTGGGCGCCATACACATAGCCCACCGCGGCGGACAGAATGGCGCCCAGCAGTAGCAGGTCTGCCCATTCCAGTGCAAAGCCCTGTGCATGTTGGTACGCCCGCATCAACGAGAACGCCATGACCAGCAGGGCACCCAGACCGGCGCAAACCCAGAAGCCCAGACGGGCGCGCTGGTGCAGCACCCAGGCGGCCATGGCGGCCGTGGCCAGTGGGAGCAGCGCAGTAAACACGGCGGCATGGCCAGACGTGACATGGCGCAGGGCAAAGCCCAGCAGCAGCGGAAATCCCAGCGCGTTGCCCAGCATGGCCATGAACAGGGGTTTGCGTTGTGCAGCGGTAGGCAGGGGCGAGCGCGTCAACCCCAGAAAGACCAGCGACAGGCCGCCAGCCAGTGCGGCGCGGGCGAAGGTGATAAACCAGGCCGAGAGCTGCGGGTCCTGCGGCGTGCCGGTGGCAAGACGCGTCATCGGCAAGGTGACGGCAAAGATTGCCACGCCCAGCACGCCCAGCCACATACCCCGTGCTTCTTTTTTCATGGGAATGCCTGGAGGTTAGGGGGCGTGTGGTGCATGGCTTCCACTGTACGTGCAAAATCAATACACTTGCAGTACAGTTTTTATGAACATTTTTTGAACTGTACTGCTGGCAGAACTGGCACAAGTACGTAAGGATTTACCCATGCTGATGAAAAGCAGCGCGCAATCGCTGACCGAACAACTGGCACAGCGCTTTGCCCAGCGCATTCGGGATCGCCTGCTGGCGCCCGGCGCACGACTGCCTTCGGTGCGCCAATGCGCGCAGCAGCAGGGTGTGAGCCCGTCCACCGTGGTGGGGGCTTACGACCAGTTGCTGGCCCAGGGGCTGGTAGAGGCCAGGCGTAACCGCGGCTTCTATGTACGGGAAAGCGTGCGCCATCCGGGCGAGCCAGTCAGTGCTTCTGAGGTCGGTGCAGGGGATGTGACGCAGGCCGGCGCAACGCCACACCCGCCGCCTCTGAACGCCACCACCCTGATTCGCGGCATGTTCCACACCGTCAGTGACAAGCCGCAGCCCGGCATGGGTGTGCTGCCACAGGAGTGGCTGCAGAGCTCCTTTCTGTCCAGCGCGGTGCGGCGGTTCTGCAATGTGCGGGAACTCAACGACCTGTCGCTGCAATACGGTGAGCCCGCTGGCGACACCGGGCTGCGCCGGGCCATCTCTCAGAAGCTCAAGAACGTTGCCGTGCAGGCCACTCCGGCGCAAATCATCACCACCATTGGCGCCACCCACGCGCTGGACATCGTCAGCCGCACGCTGCTCAAGGCCGGGGACTACGTCATGGTGGAGGAGCCCGGCTGGGCGGTGGAATTTGCCCGCCTGGATGCACTGGGCATGCGCATCCTGCCGGTGCCACGCCGTGCCGAAGGGCCGGATTTGGAGGTGATGGAACGCTACGCCCAGGCCCACGCGCCCAAGCTGTTCGTGAGCGTGAGCGTGCTGCACAACCCGACCGGCTACAGCCTCAACCCGACCAGCGCGCACCGCATCCTGCAACTGGCCAATGCGCACAACTTCCATGTGGTGGAGGACGATACCTACAGCCACTTTGCGCCCGAACATTCCACCCGCCTGTGCGCCCTGGACGGGCTGCAGCGCACCATCTACGTGGGCGGCTTTGCCAAGATCCTGGCGCCCAACTGGCGCGTGGGCTACATGGCCGCGCCACAGGACCTGGTGGAGCGGCTGCTGGATACCAAACTGCTATCCACGCTCACGACACCGGCCTTGCTGGAGAAGGCATTGGCCTGGTGTGTGGAGCAGGGGCAGATACGCCGCCACGCCGAGCGCATACGCCTGCGGCTCGATGGCGCCCGCACGCGCAGCGTGGCACTGGCGCTGGCGCACGGGTTTTCATTCGCCTCGGAACCGACGGGCCTGTTTGGTTGGGTGGAGACCGGCGTGGACACCGACGCGCTATCGCAGCGCATGCTGGACGAGGGCTACCTGCTGGCGCCCGGCGCGCTGTTCCATGCCCAGCGCACGCCCAGCAGCCTCATGCGCATCAACTTCGCGACTACGCAGGAACCGGTGTTCTGGGAGACGTTGCAGCGGCTTTGCGCCGAGCAATGGGGCCGGACCTAGAGTGGCTCGTGCCCGTTGGCAAACAGGCGCTTGGCGGTGGCGATGATCAGAAATACTTCCTGGGAGCTTAGCTCGGGGAAATGATCCTTAAGGGTATGGAATGCCAGGTGTTCCTGTGCACCGTGACCCCATTGCGTTCTGGGGTCAAAGAATGGGCGTATGGCTTCGTAAGCGGGCGGGTAAATAAGACGGTCCTCGAGAGTGAGACGCGGATTGACGTCATGCGAAGGGTTGGACACGGGCGGCACCAGATCTAGGGTTAGTACCCATATGGTCGCACTCTCACGGACAAAGCTCAAGCGCAAGTCGCGTTGGCACGCTCACGCCAATTGATCTGCCTCAAGTAGCGTCAATTCAGTGTCTGAATCAGCTGATGTAGTTGAACAGCGAGAGCTTCTGGATCTGTGCGTAGGACTGCAGCGCGGCCTGGTAGCCGGTGGTCTGGTTCTGGAATTGCGAAATGGTCTTCACCATGTCCGCGTCTTCGGCGGCGGAGCGGTTGGACTCCTGCTCGATGTTGCGCTTGTCGTTGGAGCTGCTGATGATGTCCGCCCGGTTGAGCAGGTCGCCCGCCTGGCCGCGTACGGCGGAAATCCGTCCCAAGCTGATGTCGATGTTGTGCAGCGCCTGTGCCACGGCCTGGCTGGCAGCCGCACTGGTGGTGGCGTTGGCGATGTCATTCGCCGCCTTGTCCACAGTCGAGAAGACGCTGGAGTTCGGGGTGACGCTCAAGGTGTCGCCCACCGTGGGCGTGCCGCTGACGCTCATGGTCAGGCCTTGCATTCCGGTGACGGTGAATCCGCTGGCCTTGGTCCAGGGAACGGTGATCCCGCTGGTCGTGGTGGGCGAGCCCGAGGTAGGCGTCTCGGTGAGGTCGTAGGTGGCCGTGCCGGCAACCGGATCAAAAGCAGTTACCTGGATGGAATACGACGAACCATTCACCTGCGATGAATTGGTCATGGTGACCGGCGAGCTGACCAGGTTGGGGGCAGTGCCACCATTAGTGATCTGCACGTTGTACACCGCGTCACGTGCGGGTTGCAGCATGAAGGCGCTCTCGCCGTCCAGGGATGCAGGGATGGTGTAGGTCCCGGTGGCATTGGTACCGGGCAGTCCGTTGAAGGAGTAATCGGGCGAGGTGGCAGGACCGGCAAAAGGCTTGAGTGCGCTACCCAGCGCCGCGAACAGGGGCTGCCCATTGCTGTCCTGCGTATTGGCCAGACTCAGTATGCGCTGGCTCAAGCCTGCAATTTGATTCGCCACCGTCTTGCGCTCCGCGTTGCTGTAGCTTGCGTTGCCCGCGCTGGACACCAGGTCGCGCACCTGTTGCAACGCATCGGTGATGTCGCCCAGGGTGCTTTCCGCCGTGGTGATTGCATTCTTCTGCGCGTCCAGCGCACGTTGATCGGTTGCGATGCGAGAGAGGCGGTTGAGTGCGCGCTCTGCCTGCGCGGCACCGGTGGGGTCGTCTCCGGGCGTGGTGATCTTCTTGCCGGTGGACAGCTGCTCCTGAATCTTGGTGAGATTGCTCTGGCGCGTTTCCAGGTTGCCGATGACGGTGTCGTAGGCGTTGGCAGAGCCGAGGCGGGTAAGTCCGGTAATTGACATGGGATCGCTCCTGCTGAAACTCAGGCTCCAAGGGTCTGTATCAGGGTGTCGAAAATGCTTTGCGCAACCTGCACCATTTTTGCAGAAGCCTGGTAGGCCTGCTGGTACTGCAGCAGCTTGGACGCTTCTTCATCCAGGTTGACACCCGACACGGCGGTGCGGTTTTGCTCGGCAGTGGTTGCAATGCTGCTGGAGACCTGGGACGCGTAGCTGGCGCTCTGGGCCCGCACGCCAATCTGCGAAATCAGGCCGGCGTAACCGTCACTCATGGCGGCCCCGTCAAATGTGGGCACGTCACGCAGGTTCATGATGTTGGTGGCGTTGCCACCATTCAACTTGAGATCCAGGTTGAGGCTTGGGTCGGAAATGCTGCGAACGTCAAAGGTGTCCCCCGACTTGGGGGAGCCCTGCAGTGTCAGCGTCCACGAGTTCGGCGTATCGCCGCTCTGGATGGCTTGTCCCGATGTGTAGGTGAAGGTGCCGGCAACGTCGCTGCGCGTGTAGCTGTTGGACGATGTGAAGGTGATCGTGACAGGTACATTGGTCGGCGGGTTGACCCCTGCTGTGAGACTGCTCAACTGCAGGCTGCCAGTGTTGTTGGTCCCCATCTTTCCGACCACGGGACTTGCCACGGCCAGTGCAGCAGGGTTGGAGAACTCCCTGGAAATGGAGTTGGCCGCCGAGCTGAACGGCTTGAGGTAGAAGCGGTCGCCGGCTACTGCATTGCCGCCTGCGTTGCTGATAGTGAGACCGTCTACGACTACCGGAGGGCTGGCCAGATCAAAGTTCTGGGTCGTGCCATCGGAGGTCCGCTTGATCGTTCCCGCCGTACCACTCGTAAACGTGATTTCGTAGTCCGAGGCAACAAACTTGGTGCTGTCGCTGATTGCCAGATGCAGGTCTGCCGTGCCGGCGTTGACCGTCGCCGGTGCCACCGGTTGCAGCACGTTGTCCACACTCACCGGCGTGAAGAGGTTGGCACCCGGGTTGCCGTTCAGGTCCAGGCCCAACTGATGCTGCGTGTTCATCGCCGTGGTGACGGATGTCGTCAATCTTCCCAGCAGGTTACGGCCTTCCACCAGGTCGCTGTTCTGAAAGCGCAGCAGGCCCGATACCTGGCCTCCGCCCAGCGTGTTTTCGTCCATGGATACGCTGACACCACCACGGGTGATGGCGATCTTGGACTGCTGTGCGTTGCTGAAGTCATCCTTGACCAGGGACATGGTGGCTGCCTGGTTGCCCAGCACCAGGGACTGGCTGCCGCCAATGAAAATGCCGATGGAGCCATCGCTGGCCGGCAGCGAAGTGGTCTGCACATACTGGTTCAGATTACGTACCAGCTGGTCGCGCTGGTCCAGCAAGTCGTTGGGCGGCTGGCCGCTGGACTGGGCCAGCGCAATCTTGCCGTTGACGTCCGCGATCTGCTTGGCAATGGAATTGACGGAGTTGATCTTTTCGTTCAGCGATTGGGTGATGCCGGTTTGCAGGTCATCCAGGCTCTGTGACGCCTCACGCAGCCTGCGCGAGGTTTCGTCCACCTGGGTCAGTGCCACCGTGCGGGCCGTAATGTCGGTAGGGGTCGAAGCCACGTCCGAAAACGAGTTCAACATGTCGTTGATGGACTGGCCGATGCCGTTGGTTCCACCTTGAAAGATCGAGCTCAGCTGTTTCAGGTAATCCGTGCGCACTGCATCGGAAGCCTGGGTGGCGCTGGCCAGGGTGGACTGGCGGTCCAGGAACTGGTCGTAATTGCGCGTGATCGTCTGGACGGTCACACCTTTGCCGACGTAGCCATTACCGGTGTACTGGCCCTGTACCGTTGCCAGAGAGACGTTCTGCCGCGAGTAGCCCTGGGTGTTGACGTTGGCGATGTTGTTGCCAATGGTCTGCAGCGCGACCAGGTTGGCCTGCAGGGCTTGCGAACCGATGTTGAGAATGCCCATGTGCTAACCCTCTAGACTTGCACCCGCCGCAGCTGCAGCGTGGTGTTGATGGCCCGGCTCAGCTTGGCCGCGTATTGGGGGTCGGTGGCGTAACCGGCCTTTTGCAGTCCGCTGGCAAAGGCCTGTGGCGAAGCGGTGGCCAGCTTGACCTTGGCATAGCGGGGACTGTCGCCAATCAGCTTGGCATAGTCCTTGAAGGATTCTTCATAGGAGTTATAGGAACGGAACTTGGCCACCTGCTTTTGCGCCACACCGTTGACATATTCGGTGGTGGTGACTTCGGCCACCTTGCCCTTCCAGTCGGCACCGGCCTTGATGCCAAACAGGTTGAACGACGGACTGCCGCCCTTGTTCCTGATTTCGTGCTGGCCCCAGGCTGTTTCGTGCCCGGCCTGACCGATCATGTAGCTGGCCGGTATGCCAGTCTCCTGCTCGACCTTGGCGGCCACGTCCGAAAGCTTGTTCACAAAGTTCACCTGGCCCGCCGTGGGTGACTTGCTCACCTTGGCTGCCGGGGGTGCATTGCTGGCGGGGGCGGATATGGCCGGAGTGGTGGTGGCGGGCTTGCTGGTGCCTTCGGGAATGGTGCCCATCTGGCGTGTGAGCTGGGCGGCGATCAGGTCGGCCAATCCACCGGGCTGGCCCGACATCTGCACCGAGAACTGCTGGTCCAGCAAGTCGGTTCCCAGGTCACTGCCAGCGTTGTCCAGCATGCCCGACTTCATGGCTGCATTGGCGTCGCGCATGCTTTTGAGCAGCTCCTTCATGAACAGCGACTCAAACTGCTTGGCCGTTTCCTTGATGGATTCGGGTGTGCTCTTGCCGGCTTCCATCTTCAGATTGCCCAGCGACTGCGCATCGGCAGCCAGGCTCTGGCTGAATGCAGAAGTGCCGTTGATGGAACCGTAGCTCATGTCAGATGACCTCCAGTTCCGCGTTCAGGGCGCCAGCCGACTTGATGGCCTGCAATATGGCCAGCAGATCCTGCGGTGTGGCTCCCAGCGAGTTGAGTGCCTTGACCACGTCCGCCAGTTGCGCGGCCGCAGGCAGCTGGATCAGTTTGCCGGGTTCGGACTTGATGTCGATATTGGCCTTTTCGGTGGTTACCGTTTGGCCACCGGAAAAAGCACCGGGCTGGCTCACGGAAGGAGTGGAGGAGATGCTGATGGACAGGTTGCCGTGCGCGATGGCGCAGGCACCCAGTGTGACGGCCTGGTTGAGCACGATGGAGCCGGTGCGTGCATTGATGATTACCTTGGCGGACTGGACGGAAGACTCGACCGGCAACTCTTCCATCTCCGCGATGAAGCTGACGCGGTCATTCGGACCGGGGGGAACCTGCACCTGCACCGTGCGTCCGTCCAGTGCGGCAGCGATGCCTGCGCCAAAGTGCTGGTTCACTGCAGCTGCCACCTTGCGCGCGGTTTGAAAGTCGGATGCGTTCAGGCTCAGGCTGATGCTGTTGCCCTCCAGCAGAGGGGTGGGCACGGCACGTTCCACTTGGGCGCCGTCCGGAATGCGGCCCACGCCCAGATGATTGACCGTGACCTTGCTGCCGCCGGACGAAGCACCGGCGCCGGCCACGATGATGTTGCCCTGGGCCATGGCATAGACCTCACCATCGGCGCCTTTGAGCGGCGTGGCGATCAGTGTGCCGCCCTTGACCGACTTGGCGTTGCCAATAGACGAGACGCTGACATCCATGCTTTGGCCAGGGCGTGCAAAGGCGGGGAGCTGGGCCGTGACCAACACGGCGGCCACGTTCTTCATTTGCAACTGGGTCAGCTGTGCGGCGGGCAAGGTCAAACCGAGTTGCCGCAGGTAATTGGCCAGTCCCTGGGTGGTGTAGGGCATCTGGGTGGTCTGGTCACCGGTTCCATCCAGGCCCACGACCAGTCCGAATCCGGTCAACTGGTTGCTGCGAACGCCCTCAATGGAGGCGATTTCCTTGACGCGCGCAGCCTGTGCCCAGGGAGTGAAAAAAAGGCCGCATAGGGCCAGCCCGAGCGCCACCCACAGCCTGAGCAGCTGCTGCTGGCCGGTGCCTGAAGGGGTGTGCGTCTGGGTTTTCATGTGCTGAGTCGGTAGGTGGGGGGATCCGACTGGACCCTATACCCCTCGGCACAATTCTGGAGTTCTTTAGAACGGATTAAAGCTCAAAAAGAACCGGGATAACCAGCCAACTGTTTGGGCTTCACCCTGGGCGCCGCGGCCCTTGGACTCCACGCGCACGTTGGCGACCTGGGTGGAGCTGATGATGTTGTTGGGCTGCAGCAGGCGCGGGTCCACCGTGCCGGTGAAGCGCATCACGTCCACATTCTGGTTCACGCCAATCTGCTTTTCGCCGGAAACCACCAGGTTGCCGTTGGGCAGCACCTCGACCACCGTGGCGGTGATCGATCCGGTGAAGGTGTTGGCCGCCGTGGTTCCGCCCTTGCCGGAGAAGTCGTTGTTGGTCTTGGCGCCCATGTTCAGGTTCATCAGGTCGGCCCCCAGCAGACCGGGCAAGGGGGCCGCGCTGATGGTGGTGTCGGCCGATGTGTTGCGGTTGACGGTGGACGCGGTGACCTGGCTGGCGGCCAGGCTTTCCACAATCTGGATGGTGACCAGATCGCCGAGCAGGCGGGCCCGGCTGTCCTCGAACGCGGGGCGATAGTTGGTCTGCTGGAACAGGCTGCCATTGGGCTTGCGCACCATGGCGTCGGCGCTGGCGCTTGCCGGTGTCACCTTGGGTTCGGCGAAGTCCACCACGACTTTTTGCGGCAGCGGCGCGCAGGCGGCGCACAGCAAGACCGTGGCCGCAACAGCGCTGCGGCGCGCAAGGGTAGAGGTGGAAGAGGACATGGCGAGCACCTATGGAGTTACAGCTGGCCGAGCTTTTGCAGCATCTGGTCGGAAGTCTGGATGGCCTTGGAGTTCATCTCGTAGGCACGCTGGGTCTGGATCATGCTGACCAGTTCCTGCACCACGTTCACGTTCGATGTTTCCACAAAGCCCTGCATGATGTTGCCCAGGCCGTTGGAGCCAGCGGTGCCCGCATTGGGCTGGCCGGAGGCGGCGCTTTCGGCATAGGTGTTCTGGCCCTTGGGCTCCAGGCCGGCCGGATTCACAAAGTTGGCCAGCGTGATGGTTCCAATGGTCTGCGGCGTGGTGGTGCCGGGAATGCTGGCCGTGACCGTACCGTTGGCGGCCACTGCCACATTGGTCGCATTGGAGGGCACGGTGATGCCGCCTTGCACCAGCAAACCGTTGGCTGTGACCATGCGGCCCTGATTGTCCAGCTGGAAGGAGCCGTCTCGGGTGTAGCCGGTGGTGCCATCCGGCATGGTCACCTGGAAGAAGCCGTTTCCCTGAATGGCCACATCCAGGTTGTTGTTGGTCTGCTGCATGCTGCCCTGGGTGAAATTGCGGCTGGTCGCCACCGTGCGCACACCCAGGCCGACCTGCAGGCCGGTAGGCAAGGTGCTTTGCTCGGCGGTGGTGGCGCCGACTTGACGCAGGTTCTGGTACATCAGGTCTTCGAAGACGGCGTGTGCTTTCTTGAAGCCGTTGGTGGACACATTGGCCAGGTTGTTGGAAATCACGTCCAGCTGCATTTGCTGGGCTTCCATTCCGGTCTTGGAGATCCAGAGCGAGTTGATCATGGTGGTTCCTTAGGTGCTGGATCAGCCTTGCAAGCCCAACAGTTGGGCAGCAGAGCGGTCATTGGCTTCGGCGCTGCTGAGCAGCTTGGTTTGCGCTTCGAACTGGCGTGCGGTCTGGATCATGCCGACCATGGTCTCGATCGCATTCACGTTGGAACCCTCAAGCACACCCACATGCAGCCGGGCGGTTTCGTCGTTGTCCAGCGGGTTGCCCGAGTAGGTGCGAAACAGCCCGTCATCACCGCGCTTGAGTGGGTCTTCCTCGTTGGGTGTGACCTGTTTGAGCTTGCCCACCACGGTGATGGGCTGGTTGATGGCCTTGGCACTCACGGTGCCGTCGTAGCTGATGGTGACTTCGGAGTCCTGTGGCACGGTGATGGGAGCCCCACCGCTGGAGAGCACAGGTAAGCCGTTGGACGTCTTGAGCGTGCCGTCTGCCGCCACTTCAAAGCTGCCGTTGCGGGTGTATGCCTCGTTGCCGTCCAGAGCCTGCACCGCAAACCAGCTTTTGTCGGTGGTCATGGCATCCAGCGCGCGCCCGGTCTGCTGGGCAAAGCCGGGCTTGTCCAGAAATCCGGCGGTGGACTCCACCGCAAACACGCGGGTGCTGGCACCTTCGCCATTGAGCGGAACGGCACGGTAGGTTTCCAGTTGGGCACGAAAGCCGTTGGTGGATACATTGGCCAGGTTGCTCGCCAGAATCGCCTGCCGGTTCGCGGCAGCGCTGGCCCCGGTCATGGAGGTGTATATCAGGCGGTCCATGGCGTGCTAGTTCCGGTTAGCGCAGGTTGACCAGGGTCGACATGATCTGGTCCTGTGTCTTGATGGTCTGGGCGTTGGCCTGGTAGGCGCGCTGGGCGGTCATCATGTTGACCAGCTCGGCGGTCAGGTCCACGTTGGATTCTTCCAGTGCACCGGAGCGCAGCTCGCCGTAGTTACCGATGGTGGGTTTGCCCAGCTGGGCCTGGCCGGACTTGAAGGTTTCGGTGTACTCGCCGCCACCCGTGGGCGTCAGGCCCTGCGTGTTGCGGAAGTTGGCCAGGGCCACCATGCCACCGTTCTTCATGGTCTGGCCATTGGAATAGGTGGTGGTGATGACGCCCTTGCTGTCGATGCTCAGGCCGGTGAAGTTGCCCGCGGTATAGCCGTCCTGCGTCAGGTTGGAGACCGCGAAATCGGTCCCGTACTGGGTGGCCTTGGTCAGGTCCAGTTGCACATTGAAGTTGCCAATGCCGTTGTAGGGCGAGTTCAGCGTAATGGACGTGGCGGCGGTGGGTGATATCAGGGTGCCGGTGGTGCTGAAGACCAGCGTGGCATTCGCGGTGCTGTAGTCAGCACTGGTAATGGCTGTTTGTGCGGCAGTGAGGTCGGTATATCCACTCCAGGTGTTGTTGGCGCTTTTGACAAAGTAGAGGCTCAGGGGAACCTGGTTGCCCTGCGTGTCGTAGGCCACAACCGATGTACCGTACTGGCCGGGCGCCGTGGTGGCAGAGGCAATGGGCGCACGCGCGTCGAGGTTCATTTCCGCGGTAATCGTACCGGTCACCTTGGCGGGAATGGATGCGCCCGTGGGAAGGGCGAGCTTTTGCGGGGTCGTGCTCGTGGCGGCGCCGGTCGTGTCGGTGGGGTAACCCATGAGGTTGGCGCCCGTGTTGGTGACGATGTTGCCGTCCTTGTCCAGCTTGAACTGTCCGTTGCGGGAGTAGGCGGTGGTGCCATCGGGCTTGGTGAGCTGGAAGAAGCCGCTGCCATTGATGGCGATGTCCAACGAGTTGCCGGTGATGCTCACATTGCCCTGCGTGAATTGCTGTGATATCGCCCCCACCGCAGTACCAATTCCGGGCGACACATTGGCGCCACCAGCGCCAATGGTGGAAGCCACCAGATCGGCAAACTCGGCACGCGATGACTTCATGCCAATCGTGTTGGCATTGGCGATGTTGTTGCCGATGACGTCCAGGCTTTGGCTGGAGGCGTTCAGTCCGGAGAGACCTGTTTGAAAGCTCATGGTGCGATCCTCGTGGTGGATTTAGAGAATGGATACGATGGTGTCGTACTTGATGCTGGTGCCGCTCTTGAGGTTGAGCGTCATGGCACCAGTGGAATCGGTTCCGACCGAAGCAATGGTGTCGCGCACCAGCGGTGTCCCTGTCACGGCGGTGGTGCCCTGCTTGGCGATGATCTTGAAGCTGGGGTTGTCGGTACCCTTGTACTTGGACGCATCCCACTGGAAGTTGTGGTTGCCGGCCTTCATGGCGCCCAGGTTGATCTGGTCGATCACCGAACCGCTGGAAGAGAGCACCTGCACCTGCACGCTGGAGGCGTCGGCATCCAGGCTGAGTGCCGCAGTGCCCACGCCGCTGTTGACACTGATGGTGGAGCCGTCGGCCACCACCTGGTGACCGATCATGGCCGCACCCTGCATGACCTGCATGGAGGTGTATTGCGAGGCCATCGACTTGATGGTGTCGTTGAGCTGCTGGATGCCCGAGACGGTGTTGATCTGCGCGATCTGCGTCGTCATCTGGGCGTTGTCCATGGGGTTCATGGGGTCCTGGTTGTTGAGCTGCGCCACCAGCAGCTTCAGGAAACGGTCCTGCTGATCTTGCGCCGAGGTGGAGTTCAACGACGAGGCTGTGTTGCTGGTTGAGGAGGTGGAGGAGCTGACTGAGGCGACCATGGAAGGATTCCTTTACGTCTTATTGACCCATTTGCAGGGTTTTGAGCAGCAAGGTCTTGGCGGTGTTCATCACCTCGACGTTGTTCTGGTAGGAACGCGAAGCAGAGATCATGTTGACCATCTCTTCCACCGGGTTCACGTTGGACTGGGTCACATAGCCATCCGCATCGGCAGAGGGGTGTGACGGGTTGTGCACGCGTTTGAGCGGCTCCTGGCTCTCCTGGATGCCGCTGACCTTGACGCCGGCGGAAGCCTGCGAGTCCATGGGCACGGTTTCGAAGATGACCTGGCGCGCCTTGTAGCCTTTTCCATCGGGTCCGGCCACGGCATCGGCATTGGCCAAATTGCTGGCCACCACGTTGAGGCGCTGCGCCTGTGAACTGATGGCGCTGCCCGAGACGTTGAAAATGGAAAACATGGACATGGTGCTGCTCCTTGTGGGTGGTCAGAGAGCTACTGGCCCTGGATGGCGCTCAAGATTGTCTTGGACGAGCCGTTAATGAAGCGAAGGGTGGCTTCATAGCGGACCGAGTTGTCGACGAAGTTGGCGCGCTCCTGGTCCAGGTCCACGCTGTTGCCGTCCATGGAGGGTTGGCTCTGAACCGTATAGGCCAGGGAATTGGTGCCGTCACCCAGGCTGCCCAGTGTGCTTTGCAGCGGAATGTGGGCGCTGTGGGAAGTGCCGTCACTGCTGGCGGCGGTTTCATTGCTGCGGGACAGTTGCAGCCGGCCACCGGCCTGGGTTTCGCCCAGGGCGGCATTCATGGCCTCCTTGAAATTGACGTCGCGCCCGACGTAGCCGGGCGTGTCGGCGTTGGCAATGTTGCTGGCAATGACGCGCTGACGCTCGGCCCGAAGCACCAGTGCTTTGGCCTGAAAGTCCAGTCCGTTGGTCAAATTGGCAAACATTGCTTTCCTCGCATAAGGGGACACGCACTCCAGGAAGGGCCTGGGGCTGGTGTCGTGAGGCAATTATGGGAAAAACTTTAATTTTTTAGCCGTGGAATAGGGTGGCTTTTGGCCCGCAATTGCGTTCTTTGCGGCGCGGGTCTGCTGCCTATAGTTGCCGTCAACGTTGCCCATGGTGGGCACAGGAGCAGGGTATGCGCACACTGATACAGATACGGCCACAGCACATGCGCTGGTTGCTGCTTCGCGGGCTGCTGGTAGCGGCTGCTGTATTGCTGCTGGGCAAGATCGCACACGCTCAAAGCCAGGAGCCCGACTATGCCGCAATGGCACTGAAATGGGCGCGCAGCAACGTCAATGCCTCGCTGCCGGAATCTGCAACGCCGCTGCGCGTGGATATGACGGTGGGCGCGCTGGACAGCCGCTTGCGTCTGGCGCCCTGCGGTAATGTGGAGGCTTACCTGCCACCCGGCTCGCGTCTGTGGGGGCATACCCGGGTTGGCGTGCGTTGCGTGGATGGCGTCTCGCGCTGGAATGTGAGCGTTCCGCTGACCGTCAAGGTATTTGGCAATGCCTGGGTGGTGCGGGGCCAGGTGATGGCTGGTGCCGCGCTGGCGCAAAGCGATCTGGTACAGACTGAAGTGGACTGGGCCGAAGACAGCAGCCCGGTGCTGATCGATGCGGCCCTTTGGCTGGGGCAGACCGCCACCCGCCAATTGATGACCGGACAGGTGCTGCGCCAGGGCATGGTGCGGCCGACCCAGGTGTTCCAGGCCGGCACACAGGTCCGGGTCGTGGCCGAAGGGGCGGGTTTCCAGATTTCCAGTGACGCGCAGGCGCTCTCGGCCGGTGTGGTCGGTCAAACCGCCCGGGTGCGCATGGACAACGGACGGGTCACCAGTGGCACGGTACTGGATGCACGCACAGTAAAAATTGAGCTCTAAATGAAAAACCGGCTGCAATTAGTCCTAAAGTCCGTTAGATTCGAGCCGATAACCTTCGTACGAGGCTACGCGCATCGTAGTTTTGGAGCACACCATGAGAGTTACTGGCCAACCCCTATCCGACGTTTCCGGGCAAAAGCCCCAGCAGACCAATGCGCCCAAGGCAGACCAGAATGCGGCTCAAACTGCAACCAAGTCAGCCTCCAACGCCGGCGTGGCCGTGGTGATCGGTGGAGCCGCACGCTCCCTGAGCAAGGACTCGGTCAATCAACATTCGGAAATCGACAATGCCAAAGTGCAGGCCGTAAAGGCGTCCATCAAGGACGGCACCTTTGTAGTCAACCCGGAAGCCATCGCCGACAAGCTGCTTTCCAATTCGCAGGACCTGCTCAATACCACGCTGAAATAAAGCGCGTCCCGGGTTTTCAGGTCTGCGCAACCCTCTCTGTGCAAAGGACCTGAAATGCAAGACCCCGTCAAAGCCCAACTCGACCTGGTAGAACAACAGTTCAACCAGGTCGCTGCGTTTCTGGCAAATGGAGATGCGCTCCAGTTGCAGACCGCCAGCCAGTCGCTCCAGTCCTTGGGTCTGGAACTGGCCAAGTTGCTGCAAACCTCTTCCCAGTACAGTCCGGCGGCCAAGGCCGTGTTGCGTAGACGCGTCCAGTCACTGGCTGCAGGAATGCAGATATTGCGGGACAACCTGTCTCGCCGGGCCGCCTACACCGACCAGGCCTTGGCCGTGGTGGTGCCGGTCGCGGAAAAGTCGACCTACTCGGCCGGCAGTTCCGTCTATGGATCGGTGGCGCGCCAGACCGGCGCATTCAAGGTGCTGGCGGCCTGAACGGGCCGCGCCGTCTGCCGGATCTTCAGTGCGAGCGCATCTTGGCGCGCAGTCTGGCAATCGACTGGCTGTGCAACTGGCAGACGCGCGATTCGGTCACTTCCAGTACAGCGGCAATTTCCTTGAGGTTCATGTCCTGCTCGTAGTACATGCTCATGATGTACTGCTCGCGCTGGGGTAGCAGCTTGATGGCGGCCACCAGTGCCTCGCGCAGCTTCTGGTCGCGCAGCATATTGAGCGGGTCGGATTCGGTATCTGCCACATGGCGGTCCAGATAGGTGTCGTCGTCTTCATTGCGCCCGGTCATGTCTTCCAGGTAGACCAGCTGGGTGCCGCGCACTTTGCCCAGCAAAGTCTGGTAATCGGACAGACTCATGCCCAGTTCGGCGGCAATTTCCGACTCCATGGGAGAGCGTCCGACCTTGTGCTCGACCTTGCGGATAGCGATTTCGATGTCCTTCTGGCTCTTGCGGGATCCACGCGACATCCAGTCGTTCTCGCGTAGCTCGTCGAGCATGGCGCCGCGTATGCGCTGGGTCGCAAAGGTCTCGAACTGCACGCCCTGAGCGGCTTCGTAGCGTGTGAGTGCATCCGCCAGGCCGATCATCCCCACCTGGATCAGGTCATCCACCTCCACGCTGGGGGGCAATTTGGCCATCATGTGGTGCGCCAGCCGACGTACCAGTGGCTGGTACTGCTTGATCAGCGCGTTGCGGTCCAGTTGACCTTTGGCCGTGTACATCAATGGCTCCTGCCCAATTCCCTATATCCTGACGAATCAAATCCTGCATTACCCGAGCCCTGGCTCCTGAGCGGTAACGCATTCTCCAACAAACGGGTCGCCAGTCGCCGCATATCCATGTCCAGCAGCGATTCTTTTTGCGTCGGGTCAATGCGCAGCGCCTGGACTTCGTAGTTCAGAAAGTTCCTGGCACATTCGCTCAGCGCCTTGGCAACGCCCAGGTCACCGCGACCATCCGTGTCCTTGTCCATCATATTCAATATTGTGGGCTCGATCCGACCGTTGCGCAAAAGCCGTTTGAGGGCCAGATAGGTGGTCATGAGCGATCCCTTTTCAGAGGACACGCTGAGCAGCGGTCGCGCATCGGTGTGGCCGAGCAGCTTGACCAGCACATCCACGCCCGCATAGAGCACCACGACCCCGTTGGTCTGGAAAGTCTGGGCCAGGCGCAGCAGGCTGTGCGTGGGCCGCATGCCCAGGGCGCACAGGGTTTGCAACCCCAGTGCAGCCGGGAGCACATTCCACTCAGGGGCATCGCTTTCCACGACACCATGGCCAAACTGGAAGTCCAGCAGTTGCTGCAGACCCGGGTTTTGTTCCGTTTCGGCCACTGTGCCGTCCAGCACAGTCACTCCGTAGCCAAGCTGGGTGAGTGCGTTGCCCAGTTGCCAGAGCAGGGGTTGCTCATGGCGCAGGTCTCCATGGCTGACCATGGCCAGCAGCTGCGGAGATTGCGTGGCGCCCAGGCCCATCAGTCCAATCGCCTGATTGAGCGGGACATCATGCATTGAACATGTTCCGGGCTGCAGGGTTCGATGTGGAGTGGCTGAAGATGAAGCCCAGATCCGAGATCTTGGGGTCATACACCGAGTTGCCGGCCGAACGCATGGAAGCGCGCACCAGCTTGTTGGCGTTGGCAGCTTCCCAGTCTTCCGGAACGCGCTGGCCGGTCGTGATGCCACGCAGCACCAATTGGTGGCGGATGGCGGCGTCCAGGGCCGGGCCCAGTTTGACCGCCTCGTCTGTCTTGGAGAGGATGACCTGCTGGTTGGCGGTCGTCTTGAAGTTGGCAACCGTGTCTTCGAGCGTGTCGCCGTGGCCACCCGCATTGAGCACCAGCAGGCGCTTGACGCCCGGGATCTCCAGCAGGTCCATCATTTCGCGCTTGCGCGGATCGCGCGGTGCCAGGCCGGTGGTGTCGATCAGGACCATTTTCTTGTTGGCCAGCAAGCCCAGCAGGTCCTGCAGCGCGGCGCGGTCATGGGCCAGGTGGGCCACGATGCCCAGCATCTTGCCGTAGGCGCGCAGTTGTTCCTGTGCACCGACGCGGTAGGAGTCCAGCGTGATCAGCCCCACGCTGTTGGGACCATGGGTGCGTGCGCACAGGCCGGCCAGCTTGGCCGTGGTGGTGGTCTTGCCGACGCCGGTGGCGCCCACCAGGGCGAATACACCGCCTTCCTGGTGCAAGGGCACACCCTTGGAATCGGTATGCAGATTGCGCTCCAGCACATCCATCACCCATTGCATGGACTGCATGGCGTCGGCCGCTGCCGGCAGGCGTTCAAGGATGGTGCGCGACAGCGTGGGCGAGTAGCCGGCGCGGATCAGCTTGAGCATCAGGTTGGCCTGGATCGGGTTCTGGCGCGCCTGGCCCAGCCAGTTGAGCGTGTTGAAGCGGTCTTCAATCAGCTCCTTCATGGCATTGAGTTCGCGGCTGATGCTGGGCGACATGGCCTGTCCGGCAAGGCTGTCCGTTTCGGGGCGCACCGGGGGGCTGGCCTTGATCACCACGGGCCGAGGCTCTGCAAAGGCCTGTGGTGCTGCAGACTGCTGCATCGGCTCCATGGTCGGGCGCGGTTCCGGTGTACGCGGTGCGGGTGCTTCGTCGCGCGGAATGCGAATGAGTTTGCTGCTTTCCTCGGTGGCTTCCTGGCGGCGACGCGCCATGCGTTCGCGCACATAGTCCTGGAAGGAGAGGGTGCTCATGGCCAACTGGTTGGCATCGTCTTCCACCAGGGATGCGGTGTCGCGGGAGCTGGATTCAGCCGAGCGACGTTGTGGTTCGCCATTGCCACCCTTGCCAAAGCCGGAGGTGCCTTGGTCCAGGCTGTTCAGGCTGTCTTCGCCGGTGGCCACGACCTCCACGCCGTTTTCAACTGGGCGGTTGGAAAGAATCAGAGTGCCTTCGCCAAATGCCATGCGGGCCTTGGCCAGCGCTTCGCGGGAAGTCGCAGCGGTAAAGCGTTGGATGTTCATGTTGCACCTCTCAGGATGGGGCCAATGCGGATGGTGTGGGTTTCAGGGATTTCGCTGTGGGCAAGCACCTGCAGGCGTGGCGCCACGCGGCGCAGCAGGCGCGCAATGGAGCTGCGGATCTGGTCGGGCACCAGCAGGCAGGCGGGTACACCGATCTCTTCCTGCTTCATGGCGGTCTCTGCGGCGGTGCGCGACAGCATGTCGGCCACGCCCGGGTCCAGTGCCGGTCCGGCGGAATTGCCCAGGGCCTGCACCAGCAGGCGCTCCAGACCGGGGTCGATGGCAATCACGTTGAGCTCGCGGGTCGGGCCGTAAATCTGCTGGACGATGGCAGGCGACAGTGCCACCCGAACGCGCTTGGCCAGCTCGACCGGATCAGTGGTGCTCGTGGCGTGTTCGGCAATCGATTCGATGATGGTGCGGATGTCGCGGATGTGCACAGCTTCGTCCAGCAACAGCTGCAGGACTTTCTGGAAGACAGCGATGGAAACCATTTTGGGGACAACTTCCTCGATCAGTTTGGGGGCCAGTTTGGCGACGTGTTCCACAAGTTGTTGGGTCTCGGTGCGGCTGAGCAGCTTGGAGGCTTGAACCTGCATCAAGTGTGACAAATGGGTGGCCATCACGGTCTCGGAATCAACCACGGTAAAACCGGCCATTTGCGCCGCTTCCTTTTGCTTGTCGTCGATCCAGTGCGCGGGCAGTCCAAACGCAGGGTCGGTGGTGGCCGTGCCGATCAGCGGCGTGGTAATGCCGCCCGGGTTGATGGCCAGGAACATGTTGGGGAATGCCTCGCCCTCACCGACGATGACGCCGCGCAATGTGATGCGGTAGGCGCTGGGTTTGAGTTCCAGGTTGTCACGCACGTGCACCGGCGGCGGCAGGAAGCCAACCTCCTGCGCAAACTTGCGCCGCACACCCTTGATGCGGTTGAGCAGGTCGCCCTGGCGGGTCTTGTCCACCAAGGCGATCAGGCGGTAACCCAGTTCGAGCCCCAGCTGGTCCACCGGCTGCAGGTCATCCCAGGATGCCTCGCCGTCGGACGGAGGCGTGGGCGCCACGACTTCGGTTTCCGTGACCACAGGCCGGTTGGCCAGCACCCATGCACCGTAGAACAGCACTGCCGCAATGGTCAGAAACACGAAGTGCGGCATGCCGGGGATGATGCCCAGCACAAACATGATGGTGGCGGTAATGGCCAGCACCCGCGGCGAGACGAACATCTGGCCAATGATCTGCTTGCCGATGTCGTCTTCCTTGCCCACGCGGGACACCACCATGGCAGCGGCCACCGAAATCAGCAGGCCGGGAATCTGCGCAACCAGCGCATCACCGACAGCCAGCAGGATGTAGGTGTTGGCAGCTTCCGAGGGGCTCAGATCATGCTGCAGCACACCCACGGTGAGACCGCCAAAGATATTGATCAGCAGGATCAGGATGCCGGCCACGGCATCGCCACGCACGAACTTGGAGGCACCGTCCATGGAACCGAAGAAGTCCGCTTCCTCGCCAATCTCCAGGCGGCGGCGTTTGGCTTCCTTCTCGTCAATCAGACCGGCGTTCAGGTCGGCATCCACCGCCATCTGCTTGCCGGGCATGGCATCCAGGGTGAAGCGTGCCGACACTTCGGCAATACGTTCCGAACCCTTGGTCACCACCACGAAGTTGATCACCACCAGGATGGCAAACACGATCAGACCGACGGCGAAGTTGCCACCGATCAGAAAGTGACCGAAGGCTTCAATCACCGCGCCTGCGGCGCCAGCACCGGTGTGGCCTTCGAGCAGCACCACCCGGGTGGAGGCCACGTTCAGCGACAAGCGCATCAGCGTGGTGAGCAGCAGCACACTGGGGAACGCCGCAAAGTCCAACGGACGCACCATGTAGGCGGCAACCATCATCACCATCAGGGCTACGGCGATGTTGATGGTGAAGAACGCATCCAGCAGCAGGGGCGGCAGCGGCAGCACCATCATGGCCAGGATGGCCACTACCAGCAGGGGGGCGGCCGCGCCCTGAATGACGCCGGCGTTATTGCCGTACCACTGCTGCAGGTTTTTCAGTTGGGCGTTCATGCGTTAACCGCTTTCAAGGTTTTGGACAGCGGATCGAGCTCCGGCGGGACAAAAGGTTGCGGCACTTCTTCAGGCATGGGGCCCATGCCCTTCATGGCCGCGCGCAGGCGGTAGACGTAGGCCAGGACCTGGGCAACCGCCGTGTACAGCGTGGAGGGAATGTCCTGGTCGAGCTCGGCGTGGGCATACAGTGCACGTGCCAGCATGGGGGACTGCAACACGGGAATGGCGTGGTTCTTGGCAATGTCACGGATCTTCAGCGCCAGCAGATCGGTGCCCTTGGAGATGACTTGGGGCGCCACCATGGTCTTGTCGTCGTACTTGATGGCCACGGCAAAGTGGGTGGGGTTCATCACCACGAAATCGGCCTTGGGAACCTTGGTGACGCTGGCACGTTGCGATAGTTCGCGCTGCTTTTGCCGGATCTTCTGTTTGACCTGGGGGTTGCCGTCGCTTTCCTTGCCTTCCTGCTTGACTTCCTGGTGCGACATCTTCATCTCGCCCTTGTGCAGAAAGCTCTGCAGGGGAACGTCGACCATGGCCGCCAGCAGGATCACCAGCAGCATCAGACCCAATCCGCCCATGAGCCACTGCACCAGGTGCATGACGGCCGAGCTGGACGGCTGCAACACCAGGGAGGCCATGGGCACCAGCCCGTTCCTGAGAAAAATGGTGGCGATGGTGAACAGGATGCTGGTGATCAGCACCATCTTGGCCGTGGTGATCAGCTTCTTCTTGCTCACCAGGTTGCCAAAGCCCGACAGGGGGTTGAGGCGGCTGAAGTCCGGCATCAGCGGCGTGAGGCTGGCAACCCAGCCGCCGGACGCAATGGCCGACAGCACCGAAGCCGTCATCACGATGCAGGCGAACAGGGCACAGACGCCCAGGCACAGCATCATGGCTTCATCCAGGCGGGAAAACGCGATTGCAGGGGTCTTGATGGTGAGTGCGTCGAAGGTGAGCTGACGCCCCATCTCCTGGCGAAGCAGGTCGAACAGGCGGGGTGAGAGCGACACAATGGCCAGAGAACCCGCTCCCAATACTGCAAGGTGGGACAGATCTTCGGAACGGCTGACCTGGCCGTCTTCCCGCGCTTTCTTAAGCTTGCGTTCCGATGCGGGTAAGTTGCGGTCTTGGCTTCCGGAATCCATGGTGAGAACTTGAGTGGTTCACACCATTGTCGCGAGGGGGTCGCGAAACTAAAGCCTGAAAAGCAGGGTAAAACCTGCTTTGTTTGGGGAGGTTAGAAGCCCAGGCTGGCCAGCAGGTCGTCCACTTGCGACTGGTCGGTTACCACATCCGGGTTGCCCTTGCCATCCACCACCGGACCGTCCAGCGCTGGCACATAAGGTTCGTGAACGGCGGGAGCCTTGACCACGGCGTCAGGCGGAGCCGTCTGGATCAGCAGCTGCACCAGTTGCTCTTCAATGGTGGCGGCCAGATTCACAACCTTGGCAATGACCTGGCCGGTGAGGTCGTGGAAATCCTGCGCCATCATGATTTCAGTCAGGTGCTGGTCCACCTTGCGACTGGCCTTGTCCACGTCTTCGATGAAGTTCATCACATGGCCCTTGGCCACGGCGGCCACCGGATCCTTGACGATGAGTTGGCCGATGCGGTGCGTCTCGGACGCAATGAAGTCGTGCTGTTCCTTGGCCTGATCGACGTGGTTCAGAACTTTTTCGGCCGCTTCGCCGGTGAGGCGGGCAATGTACGACAGGCGGCTCTTGGCGTCAGGCAGCTCTCCCGCCCAGGTTTGCACCTTGGCGGTCAGACCCAAGCCGTTGAGGGAGTCATGCAGTTGGCGGGTGAGTGCACCCAGTTGCTGGTGGACTTCCGCCGCTGAGGCAAGTGGCGAGCTTGCGGGGTGGGTGTCGTGCTCGGCCATGGTTACTTCAGACCCATTTTGGTCAGGATGTGGTTGACCTTGTCTTCCAGTGTGGCCTTGGTGAAGGGCTTGACAATGTAGCCGGCAGCGCCTTGCTGCGCTGCCATGACGATGTCTTCCTTGCGGGCTTCGGCGGTCACCATCAGCACGGGGAGATGCTTGAGCTTGTCGTCCTTCTTGATTTCGCCTAGCAGCTGAAACCCGTTCATATTGGGCATGTTGATGTCGCTGACCACGAAGTCGAAGCTGCTGTTGCGCAGCTTTTGCAGGGCGATCAGTCCGTCTTCTGCTTCGTCGGCATCGGCATAACCACTTTCTTTGAGCAGGTTGCGCACGATGCGGCGCATGGTTGAGAAGTCATCGACGATTAAAAAACGCAATTCTTTGGACATGACAAGCTCTTTCGCGGGCGAATTTTCTGTTATCTATGAGTATGACCGAAATTCCAGGCCATTACGGCGCCGATTTTGCCGCAGGCGCAGCTGGCGCGGCGTCCTCTGCGCTTTCGGGGGGAGTCAACGGGGTTCCCAGCAGACGCTCTTCTGCTTCCTTGGTCATAACCAGCAAGGTAATGCGCCGGTTGCTGGGGGCGTCAGGGTTTTGAGGGTCCAGTGGCAGGCTCGAACCCATGCCTACTACGCGGGCAAGTTTTTCTTCCGGCATGCCGGCAGCCATGAGTTCGCGGCGCGTGGCGTTTGCGCGGTCGGCAGAGAGCTCCCAGTTGCTATAGCCGCGTGCCGCGTTGCCGTAGGACTGGCGGTCTGTATGGCCATCCAGGCTGATCTTGTTTTCCACGTCCATCAGGGCCACGCCAATTTCCCTGAGCAGGTCGCGCATATAGGGTTTGACGGTGGCGCTGCCACTGTCGAACATGGGGCGCTTCTGGTCATCCACGATCTGGATCTGCAGTCCGTCCGGGGTGATCTGCAGCTTGATCTGGGAACTGAACTCGGCGAGCTTGCGGTTGTTGGAAATGGCCGCAGCAATCTTGGCGCTCAGCACCGAGAGACGGCGCGAGTCGGCCTTGGCCTCCGATTGGCGGAACTGTTCGGTGGCGACGCGGCGCGAGCGCTTCTCTTCGCTCTCGGACTTGGCGGTTTGTCCGGCGGTCTGGGTGATGTCGTTGCCGCCGCCGTTGATGACGCTGTTGCTGGAGCCGGCCCCGCTGCCGCCCGCCATGGCAACCTTGACTGGCGACTGGAAGTAATCCGAAATGCCTTTTTTGTCACCGTCGGTGGTGCTGCCCAGCAGCCACATGAGCAGGAAGAAGGCCATCATCGCGGTCACAAAGTCGGCATAGGCAATCTTCCAGGCGCCCCCGTGCGCCACGTGGCCGCCTTTCTTGACCCGCTTGATGATGATCGGCTGTAGTTTCTTGGCGTCCCCTGCCATGGTCAGACTCCCACGGCCTTACTTCTTCTTCACGAAGGCTTCAAGTTCAGAGAACGTCGGGCGCTCGGTGGAATACAGCACCTTGCGTCCGAACTCGATGGCTGTCGACGGGTTGTAGCCCTGCATGCTGGCCAGCAGGGTGGTCTTGATGCACTGCAGTTCCTTGCCGGCTTCTTCGACTTTCTGCTCCAGCAGACCGCCCAGGGGTTCGGCAAACGCGTAGGCCAGCAAAATGCCCAAAAAGGTTCCCACCAGCGCTGAGCCGATCATGCCGCCCAAAACGGCAGGCGGCTGGCCCACCGAGCCCATGGTGTTGACCACACCCAGAACGGCGGCCACGATCCCGAAGGCGGGCAAACCGCCGGCGATGCGCTGGATGGCGGCGACGGCGGCGTGTTCTTCGTGGTGGTGGGTTTCGATTTCGCTGTCCATCAGGGACTCGATTTCGTGGGCGTTGAGGTTGCCCGAGACCATCATGCGCAGGTAATCCGTGATGAATTCCACCACGTGGTGGTCATGCCCCACGGTGGGGTATTTCTTGAAAATCGCCGATTCGTGGGGGTTTTCGACGTCGTTTTCGATGGCCATCAGGCCCTCTTTGCGGGCCTTTTGCAGGATGTCAAACATCAAGGCCATCAAATCCATATAGCGCGCCTTGGTGTACTTGCTGCCCTTGAAGCAGGCACCCAAGCCCTTCATGGTGGCCTTGACCACCTTCATCTGGTTGTTGGCCAGAAAGGCGCCCAAGGTGGCGCCCCCGATGGTGATCAATTCAAAAGGCAGTGCGTGCAGCACCACGCTGATGTTTCCCCCGTGTGCAATGAACACACCAAACACGCAGCCGAGTACGACAAGCCATCCGACGATTACAAACATAGCGGCATTGTGACAGCAGGGCTTTGGGGCCCAATGGTTGAATAGAGTGGCTTTTCAGGGCCTCTACCCATCATATCGTCCCCTGGGGGCGGCACTTGAATCAGTGCAGCAAAATCCCGCCGGAACTTGCGCCCTTGCCTGCGCGAGCCGGTGGCGAGCACAGGCCGCACTCGAAGTGACGGCTGTTTTCGTAGGCCTCGCTCACAAAATGCCCGCCGCATTTGGAGCATTTGGTCATGGACAGCATGTTGTTGTCGATGAACTTCACCAAGCGCCAGGCGCGGGTGATGGACAGCAGCGGCTCCACCCCGCAGGCCGCTATCTGCTCGGTATAGAGTTTGTAGGCCTTCATGATGGCGTCGATATCTTCCAGAGCGGTCACCTTGGTCAGGTATTCGTAGGTGTTCTGGAACAGGGAAGCATGGATGTTGGGCTGCCAGGTCAGGAACCATTCGGTGGAAAAGGGCAGTTGCCCCTTGCTGGGAGAACGGCCGGCCACTTCCTTGTACAGGCGCAACAGGCGCTCATAGGACAGGTCGGTTTCACTTTCCAGCACCTGCAGGCGCGCACCCAGCTGGATCAGGGCAACAGCTCGTTCAACCTGCTTGGAATCGTTCAAAACGCTTTTGGTAGCCATGGGACTCTCCGAAAAATGGGGGATTACAGGGTTTCAGCGAAGCGACCGGCCATCAGGATGCTGGCGTGCAGGCGCGTCGTGGAATCGTTGTCCACCTTGTTTACGGAGTGGTTGGTCAGCAGGCTCCAGATCACTTCGTCATCCATGCGGAAGCGGCACAGCAGCATGTTGCTGGAGGCGATTTTCAGGATCTGGGCGGGGGAGAGGGTGCCAATCATGTCGGCGGACTCTTCTGACATGCCCAGGCGGAACAGGGCTTCGGCCTTGTCCTGACGGATCAGGTTCTGGGCCAGCATCAGATAGGTCAAATTGGCTTCCTGTATTTCAGAAAGGATTTGTTCGTTTGTCATAACAGGCTCCAGAAAGTGATTCATTCATTTGGGCGGTGAAAAGCATCTATTTGTTTGCCGTTCACCATGGCCTGAATTCTGGAAGCCGGGGGCAGGAACTTGAATCAGGGTTTGGATGTTTGGCCTGTCAGCCTTGCGGAAATGGCTTGTAAGGGAACTTCCTACAGGCTGCATGTGGACCGCGTAAAGCAACTATTTCGATCGGGAAGCCTAAAGTTCTTCCAGACCCTACCGATAAATCTTGCAACGAGCTTCAACCAGGGTTCGTTGTCAGGGCAGTCCAGGCTGATCTGGCTCCGGTCAATCCGGTTCAACTTTTTTAGGAGCTTTAGCATGAGTTACACGATCAATACCAACATCATTTCTTTGAATGCGCAAAGAAATGCCAGTCAGAACTCAGTGTCGCTGGCTACTTCCATGCAGCGCCTGTCTTCCGGCCTGCGTATCAACAGTGCCAAGGACGATGCGGCCGGTCTGGCGATTGCGACCCGTATGGACGCCCAGTACCGCGGCATCAACGTGGCCATCCGCAATGCCAATGACGGCATCTCGCTGGCGCAAACGGCTGAAGGCGGTTTGCAGACCCTGACCGATATGGTGCAGCGTATGCGTGAACTCACGGTGCAGGCTTCCAACGGCACCAATCAGACCGGTGACCTTTCCGCTCTGAACCAGGAGTACACACAGCTCGCAACGGAAATTGCGCGTACTGTCAGCTCCGTTCAGTTCAACGGCCAGTCGCTGCTCGACACCACTGCGCAATACGACTTCCAGGTGGGCGCAAACTCCGGTCAGACCATTTCCATCGCCGCCAGCTCCATGGCTGTGGCAACGGGCGACCTCTCCGGCGTGATGGCCAACTCTGGTGCGGCTTCCGCTCTGGTGACTTCTGCTGCTGCCGCCAACTCGGGCAACCTGTCTGCACTGGACGCTGCGCTGACCGCGATCAACAACGTTCGCGCCAACCTGGGTGCTGTGCAAAGCCGCTTTACCAATACGATCAACTTCCTGCAGAGCGCTGCGGAAAACCAGGCTGCTGCCAAGGGTCGTATCATGGACGCCGACTTCGCTGCAGAAACATCCAATCTGAGCCGTGCCCAGATCCTGCAACAAGCCGGTACGGCCATGATTGCGCAAGCCAACCAGTTGCCACAAGGTGTTCTGGCTCTGCTGCGTTAAGCAGTAATGCTCCACAAAAGCCTGGAATGTTTCCAGGCTTTTGTTTATGCTGGGTTTTTTCCGTGCATTTTTGGCTTTTCAAGAACTTTGAAGGCGTTACAAGTACAGCTTGTTATTGATGCATTGAAGTCAAGGAGCTCAAGTGGCCATATCCTCAACAGGTATTGGTAGTGGTTTGGATATCAACTCCATCGTCAGCCAGCTGGTTGCGGTGGAGCAGCAGCCTATCAAGCTGTTGCAAGCAAAGGTTTCCACCCTACAGACCAAGATGTCTGCTTTCGGACAAGTCAAGTCCGAACTGTCAGCGCTCCAGGATGCTGCCAGCGCGCTGATGTCATCGGCCACTTGGAATGGCATGAGCTTCTCCTCGGGCAATGCAAGTGCGCTGACCGGGACCGCAACCTCCACTGCGGTTCCGGGTTCTCATTCCGTGACGGTCAACAACTTGGTGACGGCCCAAACCCTGAAGTCCGCCGCAATCACTTCCGGATCGGCAATGGGCGCCAGTGGCACACTGACCTTCTACACGGGTTACTACAACACGGACAGCCCAAGCAAATTTGTCTCTTCCGGCGCGTCTGATACGGTCAGCGTATCCGCCACCGACACATTGGCTGACGTGGTCACCAATATCAACGCCAAGTCTTCGACGCTGGGAGTCACGGCCTCCATCGTCACGACTTCGGGCAAACAGCAGTTGGTGATCCGGGGCAATTCGACGGGGGCCAATGCGGCGTTCCAGGTGGATGCCTCTTCAGGGCTGGAGCAGTTGCGCTACATGCCTTCCAATATTGTGGACTCCAGTGGCACAGCCATTGCCAGTTCCGCGACCTCGGCGCAAGACATGACCTACGGGCAACTGGCTGCGGATGCGTCGGTCACGATTGACGGCATTACCGTCACCTCTTCGACCAACACGGTTTCGGATGCATTGTCTGGCGTGACGCTGAATCTGCTGACACCCACGACAACGCCCACGCAGATCACGATAGCCACGGACAAGGCGACCATGAAGGCCAAGATACAGGCCTTTCAGGATGCCTACAACACGCTGTATGCGGACCTGAAGACGCAGACTGCCTACGACTCAACGACCAAGACCGGCGGCCCTTTGCTGGGAGACAACACCGCCAACAGCGTGCAGAACATGCTCCGAACCCTGGTGGGTGCAGCGGGGCCGTCAAGCAGCACCCTAGGTCGCCTGAGTGATCTGGGGCTGGAAATTCAAAAGGATGGATCCCTCAAGACCAACGCCTCCAAGCTGGATGCCGCATTGCAGAATCCAACCAATGTGAAGAACTTTTTCAGTACCATCACCGGGACTGCAAACGGCAACGGCATAGCCAAGCGGGTCTACGACTTTGCCTTTGGCGCGCTGGGGGTTGGTGGCTCCGTGAGTGGGCACAGCACGGCGTTCCAGAAGTCCATTGACCAGAACAATGCGACCATTGACAAGTTCAATGATCACATCACCGCCTACCGCAAACAGCTGCTGGCCCAGTACACTGCACTGGACACCAACATGGCCAAACTCAACAGCCTGAGCACCTACGTGTCGCAGCAGGTCACCACCTGGAACAAGAGCGGCTAGACGCCCAGGAATCCTTCAAATAGACCGAATTAAGCCCCGTTTATCGGGGTTTAGTTTTTTTCGGGTCAGAGAACAATCATTCCAACACTCGGTTGAATTGGTTTCTCGCTTCAAACCGTGTGGGTTGATCCATCACGACTGAATTTTTGAAGGAGTAATCCCATGGCAATGACCATCAACACCAACATCATGTCGCTCAATGCGCAGCGCAACGCTTCCGCCAATCAAAGCAGTTTGGCCACTTCCATGCAACGGCTGTCATCCGGCTTGCGTGTCAACAGCGCAAAGGACGACGCAGCCGGTCTGGCGATTGCCGACCGCATGAACACCCAAGTGCGCGGAATGAATGTTGCGATCCGCAATGCCAATGACGGCATTTCGCTGGCACAGGTGGCTGAAGGTGGTTTGGCCGTAGTGACCGACATCCTGCAACGTATGCGTGAACTGGCCGTGCAGTCCATCAATTCGACCAACACGTCTGCCGACATTTCCGCCCTGAACCAGGAATACTCACAGCTGGCCTCGGAAATCGGTCGCAACATGAGTTCCGTCGAATTCAATGGCACAGCACTGTTCACCACGACTGCGGACTTCACGTTCCAGATCGGTGCCAATGTGGGCCAGATCGTTACCATTTCCGCGTCCGACCTGGGTGTTGCCACCGGCGATATTTCTGGCGTGGTTGCCAATAGCGGCACTGCCTCGGCCCTGGTCATTTCTGCGAACGCTGAAAACTCTGCCATGCTCACCGCCATCGACGCAGCGCTGGCTGCAGTGAACAGCTCACGGGCAACACTGGGCGCTATCCAAAGCCGATTCAGCCAGACCATCACCTATCTGCAAACCGCAGTGGAAAACCAGACAGCTGCGCGTGGTCGCATCATGGACGCCGACTTTGCGGCAGAAACTTCCAACTTGAGCCGCGCCCAGATCCTGCAACAAGCTGGCACCGCTATGATTGCCCAAGCCAACCAGATGCCGCAAAGCGTATTGCAGCTCCTGAAGTAGTCTGATACCCAGGCGTTGGCCGTATCGGCTGGCTACGCCAAATGATTGTGCGTTTTGGAAAGAGGTGCGATGGTGAGAATAGAAAGAAGGATCGACAGTGACGTTCTACCATGCAGTTCCAACTACCAACATGACGCGCAACCGTACTACATAGTATGTCCGCCATACCGGCAGCAATCGGCGGGAATCCGCTTGCTCCATGAGCTCTGCAGCATACTGAACCAGTTGGGTTACGAGGCCTATGTGGACTCGCCCGGCACGCTTGGAAAGCTCTGGACGCCTCGCCTGACCGAGACGACCAAGCTCGCGCATTACAGGGCGGGGAAGAAGCCCATTGTGGTGTATCCGGAGGTGGTCGCCGGCTCGCCCATGGGGCTCGGGCAGGTGGTGCGCTATGTGCTGAACTATCCCGGACTGTTGGGCGGTGACAAGGTCTACGCCAAGGAAGAGCTGGTCTATACCTACCAGCACTGCTACTACCCAGGCGTTGAGCGTCTGTATCTGCCCATCATCAATCTGCGCAACATTGTTGACGACAGGCTGGAGCAGGACCAGCGTACGCAGGTGGCCTACTACCACAACCGTTACACCAAGGCTGGTGGAAAGATGCGGGACTTCGGGCCTGATGCATTGGAAATTTCCTCCACATTTCCGGCAACCAACGTCGAAACATTGGCCATTCTGAAGAAGGCCAAGGTGCTCTATACCTACGAATCATCCGGCATTGTTCTGGAGGCTGCGCTGTGCGGCTGCCCGGTCGTGATGATTCCGAACGCCATATCCCTGGAAACCATGCCCCAGTCGATCAACGAGCTGGGGAAAGAGGGCATTGCGTGGGGAGAAGATCCCGAAGAAATTGAATATGCCATGCGCACGGTCACCGAAAGGTGGCCCAGGTTTCTCAAGGACCTCTCGCTGTGGCAGCAGGAGCTCCAAACCTTCATTCAGGGCACACAAAGTGCTGCAGAAAAGCTGACATTGGAGCAGGCTTGGCCTGCAGCAATTGTTGACACCTTACCCATTCCGGATCTTTCAGCGCAAGAGCTGGGTGGCCGTGCAGACCGGCGCAAATATGCGCGCCTGAATGCCCAGTACACGCGCTGGAAAGAGTTGTGCACGTTGCGCGAGATCGACGCCGACATCTACGCCGAGCACCTGGTTTCTGGCAAATTGCCCCAGCTATCGGTCGTCATCGACCATCGAAACACGCACATCAACGAACTGGCCGATACCCTGGACAGTCTGGCCGAGAGCCTGGGTGAGCCCGCAACACTCTTCATCGTGAGTGAACAGGCCGCACCCGCAGAACTGGAGGGCGTGGCCCATATCCACTGGCTCGAAACGCCTGGCGGTGACGCAACTTTCAATCTGGAAGGCGCAGGGCTGGGTACCGACTGGGCGCTGCTGGTCAAGTCCGGCACCAGGATTCTTCCGCAGGGCATTGTCGAATGGTCACTGGCTGCTGCTTCGCACGCCGGTGTGAACCTGATCTATGCGGATGACGATAGCTGGTCTGAGGAAAGCTCCGGCCAGTACCCCAATTTCAAACCCGATGCCAACGTGGAGCTGTTGCGCTGTACCAATTACCTGGGCAACGCAGTACTGGTGAACGTGCAGTCGTGGGCGAAGGCTTCCTGCCCCTTGTCGGGTGACGAGATCTACCGCCACGCACTGGACCTGTTGGCGCGCAAGGGACGTAGCGCGCTGGCCCATATAGACATCGTGCTCTCGCACATCGCGGGCGGCCTGGATCCCGAGAGCGAAAATCGTGAATTCCTGGCTGCGCGCCAAGTGCTGGTGGACGGGGGCATTGCCAAACGCATGCTACCCCACGATAAGTTGGGCACATGGCTGGTGGACTATGACGCCCGGCCGGACGCCCGCGTCAGCCTGGTGGTCCCCAGCGGATTGCAGACCGGTTACCTGCGCAGTCTGGTTGAATCCCTGCAGTCGTACCCGCAATCGCATCTGGCGGAAATCATCGTGGTGACCGCGCCCGACCAGGTGTCGGAAGTGGAATACGCGCTCAGCGACGTGATGCCGGCCATCCCCCTGGTCATAGTCCAGCTGCAGCAAGACAGCTATTGCCACTCCCGTGCGTTGAACACGGGCATAGAGCGCGCCAGCGGCGACTTCATCCTGGTCTGTGACGATGACACCGAGATCCTGCACAAGGACTGGTTGACGCCCCTGCTGGGTATTGCGCTGCAATCCGATGTGGGCTGTGTGGCGCCGCGCCTGATGGCCAATCGCGGTCCGGAAGCGCGTGTCGTCGGTGGTCCCATGGTGCTGGGCATCAACGGTTCTGCCGCTAGCTACAACGGGGAGGAAGGGCGCTTGGAAGAGTCCGGCATCTATTCCCGCTTGCAGCTTACACAGGACGTCAGCACGGTTTCGGGCCACTTTTTCCTGATGCGCCGCAGTGACTGGAAAAGTCTGGGCGGATTCAATGAGACGGAATTTGGCCTCTGGTACGCCGTACTGGATTACTGCCTACGCCTGTCGCAGGCGGGCAAGCGCCACGTCTGGACGCCGTTGAGCAATGTCCTGCACCACGGTGGCAAGACAGTGGGCAGCCTGGCCCGCGACGCACGCAGCAAATTCAGACTGGCGGACTCGGAGCTGCAGGAAAAGGATGCCCTGTTGCTCAAGTGGGCCAGCGTGCTTTCTTCGGACCCTTGCTACAACCGCCATTTGTCTCTGGTGGCTCCGTTTGATCTGGAGTCCATCGTGGTGATCGACTGGCATCCCAAACGCCACGACAGACCGCGGGTGCTGGCCGTTCCGCTGACCAGCGGCGCCGGGCAGTACCGCGTGATCGAACCACTGAACGCACTGCAGGATGCCAGCCTGGTGCAAACCTGTGTGGTCATTCCCCCCATGCGAGGAACGACGCGACCCTTGTTGCCGCTGGAGCTGGCAAGAGCCGCGCCCGACCGCCTGGTACTGCAGCATTCGGTGGACGATGGTCAACTGGGCCTGATCGACAAATACCGGCTGGTCATGCCCGATTTGAAAATCGTGCAGATGGTGGACGATCTGCTGGGCGATGTACCTGCCAAGCACCCGAACCGCAACTTCCAGACCCGCGAGGGACACCAGCGCATGATCCAGGCTCTCAAGAAGTCGGACATCCTGGTGGTGACCACCGAGCCCCTGAGAACCCACTACAAGAAGTACGTTGCCGACGTCCGGCTGGTGCCCAATACCCTGGACAAGCAGTGGCTGGGCCTGCGCACGATTCCCGAGCCGCGCGAGAAACTGCGCGTGGGCTGGGTCGGTGCCGGTCAGCACAAGGGTGACCTGGATCTGGTGGTAGACGTGGTGCGTGAGCTGGCCGATGAGGTCGATTGGGTGTTCATGGGCATGCAGACCGACGAGATAGCGCCGCACCTCAAGGAGTTCCATCGCTTCGTGCAGATTTCAGACTATCCCCGCAAGATGGCCAGCCTGAATCTGGACATTGCCATAGCGCCGCTGGAGTCCAACATTTTCAACGAGTGCAAGAGCAATCTGCGCCTGCTGGAGTACGGTGCCATGGGCTGGCCGGTGGTGTGTTCGGACGTCTATCCCTATCGCTCCTATGATGCCCCTGTGATCCGCTGCAGCGACAACAAGGACGAGTGGATAGGCGCCTTGCGCAGGCTGATTGCCGACCGGGAATTGCGTCTGGGCATGGGGCAGCAGCTGCATGACTGGGTGAATTCCGGGTTTTTGTTGAGTGGCGTGGTGCAAAAGTGGAAAAGTTGTTTGCTGGACTGACACGACGCTATAAAGTTCGTGCAGATTGAGCCGATAACTGAATCACTAGCTACTCGGACATGACATGACAACTTTACAATCACGCGCAGCATCTGCCTATGCATCGGTTGGCCTGGAGAGCAGGGCAAGCTCTTCCAGTGGTGTTGATTTGGTCATTTTGCTGATCGAAGGCGTTCTGGACCGCGTCAAGCTGGCCAGGGCCGCCATGGCGCAGCGCGACATCGGCCAGAAAATCAAGCACATCAACAAGGCACTGGAAATCATCAGCGAAGGTTTGCGTGCCCATCTGGACATGGCTGCCGGTGGCGAAATCGCGGTGAACCTTGACGACCTGTATGCCTACTGCTCGGTCCGTCTGCTGCACGCCAATTCCCGCAATGATCTGGCGGCTCTGGACGAGATCGGCGAGTTGCTCACCCCTCTGTTGAACGCCTGGATGACGGTCCGCGCGGGTGGACAGGCTGGCGCTGACAATAGTCAGGACGTCTTGGCCACCGTCACACGTACTCTCAAAAGCGCTGTGCCCAGCGTTCAGCGCTTGTATGGCTCCAATGCCTATGCAGGCTTTGCCGCAGGAGGCCGGTAACCATGCAAGACAGTTTGATCGGCTGCTATCAGGCCATCGAGGAGAGCAGCAGGAAAATGCTGGACGCCGCACGCATGAAGGACTGGGAGTCCGTGGTGCGTTACGAAGGGGCTTGCGCGGTGCTGATAGAGCAGTTGCGTCTGCGCGCCAAGTCAGAAGCGCTGGACTTGGCGGCCCGCATCGAAAAGACCCACATCATGCAGCGCATCCTCAAGAACGATGCCCAGATCCGTTACCTGGCTGAGCCCTGGCTTGCCCAGTGCGAACAGCACATCGAAGGCAGCAGGCTACTGCACTGATGCGGTTTGCAGACCCGCTACCAGTGTGCGTAGCCGGTCTTCCAGATTTCTCGCAAAAAGCGGAGTGTTAAACAGCACCCCGCTTTTTTTCACTTCTGCGAGCTGCGTCTTCAACGCCTTGCAATGGTCCGGATCGTGGGCCAAGTCAACGGCTTTCTCTTCGTACGCCTGCAGGTTGTAGGTGATCAGCTCCGGCAGGCCGGCGGCAGTCAGCAGGGCACCGGCCATGCGCGAGGCAAAGCTGCGCCCACAGTAGGTGAGCAGGGGCAACTCCATCCAGAGCGCGTCGTTGGCCGTGGTCCCCGCGTTGAATGGGAATGTGTCCAGAAAGAGGTCGGCACAGGCGTATTGCGCCAGATAGTTTTCCGGCGACAGACGTCCGCCAAAGACCAGACGCTCCGGCCCAATGCCGCGCGCCGCCGCTTCCTTGCAGATGTTTTCCTGCGCCCAGCGGTTGTCGGAGAGTAGCCACAGCACGCTGCCCGGTGTGCGCGTCAGGATGCGCATCCAGGTATCAAACACCTCGGATGTGTACTTGTAGTTGTTGTTGAGCGAGCAGAACACAAAGGCGTCTTCCGGCAGATTGCATTGGGCCCGTGTTGGAATGGCGCCGACCAGTCGCTTGCGGTCGCTGACCTGGTAGATGTCCGGCATGTACAGCGGCTTTTCCGAATAGAAAGGCGCAAACTCCTGCGGAATCAGGAACGGATCGGCGATCACATAGTCAATCGAAGGCAGCCCGGTCGTGGCTGGCAATCCCAGGTAGGTGATCTGGATGGGCGCCGGGCGCAGACCCAGCATGTTGGGCCGGGCGCCGGACGTCTGGCCCTGCAGGTCGATCAGCACGTCAATCTCGTGGGAACGGATCAGCTCGGCCGCGTCTGCATCACTGAGTGCGTCAATGCGGTGAAAGTGGTCCATGGCGGCAATCACGCGCTGGCGCATGGCGGAGCCATCCTCGGGACTCCAGCAATAGCCGTACACCTCCACCTGCGAGCGGTCGTGCAGCTCAAAGAGCTCCACCATCAGCATGGAGACCGGATGCAGGCAGAAGTCCGACGAGGCGTAGGCAATGCGCAGTTTTTTGTGACCGTAGCCGCCACCCGGTGCCAGCACGCGAGTCGGGGCCGCCACTTTCTTCTGCACAAACCGCCGGGCGGCGGCGAGCTGGGCAGCCGGGTCGTCGGAAATGCTGAGCATGGCCAGGGCAGAGGTAGCCTGTTGCATGGCTTGCAGGCTGATACCCGGAAGTTCCGCGTACACCGGCCAGATGCACTGCTTCTGTCGTATGTGCACC
Source organism: Rhodoferax sp. GW822-FHT02A01 (assembly GCF_038784515.1). Taxonomy (NCBI): domain Bacteria; kingdom Pseudomonadati; phylum Pseudomonadota; class Betaproteobacteria; order Burkholderiales; family Comamonadaceae; genus Rhodoferax; species Rhodoferax sp. GW822-FHT02A01. The sequence continues at coordinate 474,137 of NZ_CP152376.1, read as the reverse complement.
CAGTGGTGCAGGGCGTCCGGCTGGTTGGGGTCAATGGCCAGGCTGCGGGTCAGATAGGCATAGGCATCGGCAAACTGTTTGCGGCTTTCCTGCAAGCGGCCCAGGTTGTTCAGGGCCATCACGACAAAGGGAACGTTCTCCTTTTGTGCCGCGCTGATGTTTTGTTCGACCCAAATCCACTCCTGCAGCGCCTGCTCCGGTCTTCCCATGCGTTCGTACAGCATGCCCAGGTTCAGCCGCGGTTGGGCAAAGCCGGGATGGATTTCTATGGACTTGCGGTAGGCCGCCTCGGCGCCCTGCAAGTCGCCGGCGTTGGCCAGGGATAGCGCGCAGTTGAAATGTGCGGCATAGGCGTAGGGCGACTCATTGCGGCTGAGCCAGGTCTGGTACAGCACCGCAGCCAGGTGTGGTTGCCCCGCCGCCTCCAGGCTGCTTGCGGTCTCCAGCAGACTGGAGAAGTCCATGGTCTTCTGCCAGGCACGGGTGACAGATTCGGCGTACGTAGCGTCTGGGGTCATGGGTCTGGAGAGTTGTAGGCGCACATTGGACACGCTTCCATCACCCGGACCGGGCAGAAGTAGCGTGCGTTCGGGGGCTATTTTCCCCGCATATGGAGTCATTGGCGCGGCCTACACTCACTCCATGCTGCTTATCCGTGTGCGCTTTGATTTGATGGACAGGACTTCATGTTGAGCCGTTGGGGTTCTCTGCTTCTGGTATTGCTCCTGGCGGCCTGCGCCCAGCCGTCGGAATATGTGCGCCCGGAACTGCCCGTGCCCACCCAGTGGCCCGGGGTGGCGGGCGACCCGCAAGAGGTGTCGCGCATCCACTGGCGCCAGTACTTCGTGGATCCGCGTTTGCATGCGCTGATCGAATCAGCGCTCAAGAACAACCGCGACCTGCGTATTGCCGTGGGGCGGGTGCAGGAGGCGAAGGCGCAATACGGAATCGCCCAGGCAGACCGGTATCCCAGTGTCAACCTGCTCAGCAGCGCCGCCTTTACGGGAGTGCCCGAGAGTCTGTCCAGCACCACCACCGCAGAGCGCTACGATCTGGGCGTGTCGTCGATTTCCTACGAGGTGGACTTCTGGGGGCGCATTGCCGGATTGACCGAATCGGCCCGAAACAGCTATCTGGCGACCGAAGAGGCGCAAAAGGCGTTTCAGGTATCGCTGATCGCCGACATTGCTACGACTTACTTTACGCTACTGCAGCTCGACGAGCAGATTGCCTTTGCCACGAAGACACTGCAGTCGCGCGCCCAGAGTCTGGATTTGGTCAAGAAAGGCAGAGACGCCGGCGGTGCCTATGACTTGGAGGTCGAGCAGGCCCAAGGGCTGCAGGAGTCGGCGCGCGCCGCGCTGGATGCATACGGACACCAGCGCAACACCACGGTGAATCGCCTGAATTACCTGGTGGGAGAGGTGGTCCCGGACTTGCCGCCTCCCTTGCCATTCGACAGCCAGGGCTTTGGCGAGGTGATCATTCCCGGTCTGCCCAGTGATGTGCTGCTGCTGCGCCCCGACGTGATTGCCGCCGAAAAGCGGTTGCTGGCGGCGCATGCCAATATTGATGCGGCGCGCGCAGCGTTCATGCCCAAGGTGCTTCTGACCACCAGCCTGGGTGTGGCCAGCGCGGGACTGTCCAGCCTGTTCAGTGGCGCGGCCTGGACGTTCCAGCCCCTGATTTCCGCACCGCTGTTTGACGGCGGGCGTCTGACCGGCGGCAAGGAGCTGGCCGAGGCGCGCAAGGTGATTGCGGTGGCCGACTACGAAAAAACCATCCAGATGGCGTTTCGCGAAGTCGCTGACCTGTTGTCGGCCAGGGGTTCGCTGGCACGCCAGATGCGCTCCGCGAGGATCAACGAGAAGTCGCAGCAACGGCTGCTGGACATCGCGCAGGCGCGCCACAACATCGGGCTGACCGGATATAACGACGTACTGGAGCGCCAGCGTGATCTGGTTGCCGCCCAGCAGATCACCTTGCAACTCAGGCGCTCCCAGCTGGAGACGGCTGCACAACTCTACAAAGCCCTGGGCGGTGGAGCCTGACCATGGCAACCAGATTCAGCGCCAAAGACAAGCGTGTATTCGATGAAACACTGAAATCCGCAAGGCTGGGTGCGGCCGATGCGCAGTATGAAGTTGGCCTGATGTACGCCAACGGCATTGGTGTGTTGCAAGACATCGCCCAGGCCGTGCACTGGGTATCGCAGGCTGCCCAGCGGGGGCTTGCTGCCGCGCAGTACCTGCTGGCCACGCGCTACGAGTCCGGCATCGGTGTCGAGCAGAGCGTGCATTCGGCCAAACTGTGGTTTGCCAAGGCCGCTGAACAAGGGCATTCCAAAGCTCAGCTTCGTCTGGGCGTGCTGTATGGGAAGACGCACACCGCCCAGGCCATGCAGTTTCTGCGCAGTGCTGCCGATGCCGGTCTGGCCCAGGCCCAGCTCGCGCTCGCCAATGCCTACCTGCAGGGTGATGGCATGGAGCAGGACCCGGCACAGGCGATCCATTGGTACCAGGCAGCCGCCTCTCAGGGGTTGCCGGAGGCCCAGCATGCACTGGGTGAGGCGCTGCTCAAGGGGGTGGTCTCGCCGCCGGACACCGATGCGGCGCTGGTCTGGTACCGCAAGGCCGCCCGCCAGGACCATCTGGCTGCCCAGGTCGCCATTGAGACCCTGGAGCAGGAAGGTCAAACCATTGGTTCCTTGCGCGGCCTGCGTGTCCAAAGGCATGGGCAGGCGGAGCGCAGGCGCAATGAGGGGCGCTGGATCAAAGCTGCGGAACAGGGCAACTCCGATGCGCGCTATCACCTGGGCCAGATGTATGAGAGGGGCTTGGGGCTTGATGCGGATTTCGATTCGGCACTCTATTGGTATGGTGTTGCGGCCCAGCAGGGGCACGCCCGTGCGCAGCTGGCGTTGGCGCGCCTGAGCGAGGCGGCCGGGCTACCGGACGTGTTCAAGTGGTATCTCAGCGCCGCCAAGGCCGGGCTGCCGCAGGCGCAATTTGCGCTGGGTCAGCTCTACCTGTACACGTCCAGCGGCATGCAGGACCCGCTCGAAAGCCTGGACCTGTGGATGCAGGCCGCGCGTCAGGAGCATCCCCAGGCTCTGGCTGCGTTGGGCCACTGGATGCTGAGTGACACCCGGGAACTGGGTCTGCTTGCTTTGCGAAAGGCCGCGCAACTGGGCGAACCCCAGGCGCAATTCCTGCTGGGGCAGCAACTGGAGCAGGGCAAGACGCGGTCGCAGCATGGCGATACAGCCCTCGAGTGGTACGAGAAGGCCGCGCACCAAGGGCATGCCGGTGGCCAATGCGCACTGGGCGTGGCTTATCTGCGTGGCAAGGGCGTTGCAAAGAACTTCAAGGTGGCGCTCCAGTGGTTGCTCAAGGCGGCTGAGCAGGGGGATGCCCGTGCGCAGTGGAATTTGGGTGCCTTGTACGCAGCCGGTGCAGATGGGCTCACGCGGGATCTCAAGCTCGCCTTTCAGTGGTTCCAGCGCTCCGCCGACCAGGGTTTTGTCGCTGCCAGCTCCAATCTGGGCATTTTGTATGCACTGACCGGACTGCCAGAGCGTGCCGTGGCGGAGTGGAAGAAGGCCGCAATGCAGGAAGACCCAGAAGCCCAGTACAACCTGGCCTTGGCATATACCAAGGGGGAAGGCGTGGAAAAGGACGAAATCCAGGCGCTCTCCTTGTTGGGCCGCGCCGCCGAATTGGGTGTGGTGGCCGCCCAAAGCCGTCTTGGCTTGATGTATGTCACGGGCGAGGGGGCTGCGCTGGACCCGATTGAAGGCCACAAATGGCTTTTTCTGGCTGCCGAAAGTGGCGATGCAAGCGCCCGGGCGAATTTGGAGCGCTCCCTGGCCCTCAACAGCCCCAAGCAGACGGCGGAAGGCCAAAGGCGCGCAAATGAGTGGAAAAGCCGCGCTTTATCGCGTTCTGACAAGCAAACGCGCATTTAAGATGACCTGATGTAACAAAAGTTTGCTGAAATCAGGCCGAAATCGGCTGATTTCAAGGATTTGTCAGATTTTTGCTTAAGAATTGCAAAGATCTGCCGATTAGGAAGACAGGCCGTAGTCTGCTCGACTGCGGCATTTGTTAATTTATGTGTCTGCCGAAAAGCAAGCGGTTGGATGCGATGGGTGGCGTTTGCAGGGATGGGCTGAACCAGGGTGGGGCGGCCGTTCAAAGATGGTTTGGTGAACCTTCGGGTTCCAAAGGAAAATAAATGGCTAGCAATATCAGTGGTTTCTCGACAGCAGTCATTGCATCCTTCACGACGCAATATATACAGTCGTTGACGACTGACGACATTGCCTCCCTGAGAACGGATCAGGTCCAAGCGCTCACCACCGCCCAGATTCAAGCGCTGACCACCAAGCAAATCCAGGCCCTCACCAGCACCGAACTGATTGCCCTGACCACCAACCAGGTGGCCGCCATTGAAACCGCGGACATTGCAGCCCTCAAGACAAGCCAGATCACCGCCCTTGAAACGGCAGACCTGGCTTCCCTGACCACAGCGCAAGTGCAGGCCATCACCACCGCCGGTGTGGCAGCACTCACCACCAGCCAGGTGCAGGCGATCACCACCACCCAGATTGCCGCCCTTGCCACCAACCAGACCCAGGCACTTACCACCAGCCAGGTAGCCACGCTGACGAGCGCACAGGTGCAGAACATCACCACGGCGGACATTGCAGCGCTGAAGACGAACCAGATTGCGGCGCTGACGACCACGGGCGTGGTGGCCCTGACGACCAACCAGGTGCAGGCGATCACGACCACGGACGTGGCAGCCTTGACGACGGCGCAGGTAGCGTCCTTGACGACTGACCAAGTGATTGCGCTCAACACCAACCAGGTGCAGGCAGTCACCACTGCGGGTATCCAGGCGCTGTCGACCAGCCAGGTGGTGGCGATTGAGACAGTGGATGTGGCCGCGCTCAAGACAGCACAGGTTGCAGCACTGACCACCAGCCAGGCCGTGGCATTGACCACGAACCAGGTGATTGCCCTGACGACGACCGGTGTGCAGGCCCTGACGACGGCCCAGCTGCAGGCGCTGACCACCAACCAGGTGGTGGCGATCGAGACGGTGGACGTGGCCGCGCTGAAGACCGCGCAGGTACAGGCCATCACCACAGCTGGTGTGGCAGCGCTGACGACCAACCAGGTGCAGGCGATCACCACGGCAGACGTGGCGGCCCTCACGACCAACCAGATTGCGGCGCTGACGACCAACCAGGTGATAGCGCTGAACACCAACCAGGTGCAGGCAGTGACCACCGCGGGCGTGCAGGCGCTGAGCACAGGTCAGGTGGCGGCCATCGAGACGGTGGACGTTGCAGTCCTCAAGACCAACCAGATATCGGCCATCACCACCTCGGGCGTGCAGGCCCTGACCACGGCCCAGGTGCAAGCCATCAGCACAGCAGATGTGGCAGCGCTGACGACCGCACAAGTGGCCGCGCTCACGACCAACCAGATCGTGGCGCTGACGACCAGCCAGATGCCGGCGTTCACCACGGCGGGCATCCAGGCGCTGAGCACGGCCCAGAACGTGGCCATCGAGACGCTGGACATTGCGGCCCTCAAGACCTCGCAGGTGGCAGCTTTGACCACGGCGCAGGTGGCAGCACTCACGACCGATCAGATCATTGCCCTGACCACGGCCCAGATCCAGGCCCTGACTACGGCCCAGCTGCAGGCGCTGACCACCAACCAGGTGGTGGCGATCGAGACGGCGGATGTGGCAGCGCTCAAAACAGCACAGGTACAGGCCATCACCACAGCCGGTGTGGCAGCTCTGACGACCAACCAGGTACGGGCCATCACCACGGCAGACGTGGCCGCGCTCACGACCAACCAGATTGCGGCGCTGACGACCACCCAGGTGGGCGTGCTCACCACCAGCCAGACCCAGGCGGTAACCACTGCCGGCATCCAGGCGCTGACGAGCGCGCAGGTGCAGAGCGTCACCACAGCGGACATTGCAGCGCTGAAGACGAACCAGATTGCGGCGCTGACGACCACGGGCGTGGTGGCACTGACGACCAACCAGGTGCAAGCGATCACGACCACGGACGTGGCGGCCTTGACGACGGCGCAGGTAGCGTCTTTGACGACCGACCAGGTGATTGCACTCAACACCAACCAGGTGCAGGCAGTGACCACTGCGGGCATCCAGGCGCTCTCGACCAGCCAGGTGGTGGCGATTGAGACAGTGGATGTGGCCGCGCTCAAGACAGCACAGGTTGCAGCACTGACCACCAGCCAGGCCGTGGCATTGACCACGAACCAGGTGATTGCCCTGACGACGGCCGGAGTGCAGGCGCTGACGACGGCCCAGCTGCAGGCGCTGACCACCAACCAGGTGGTGGCGATCGAGACGGTGGATGTGGCGGCGCTGAAGACTGCGCAGGTGCAAGCCATCACCACCGCCGGTGTGGCAGCGCTGACGACCAACCAGGTGCAGGCGATCACCACGGCAGACGTGGCGGCCCTCACGACCAACCAGATTGCGGCGCTGACGACCACCCAGGTGGGCGTACTCACCACCAGCCAGACCCAGGCAGTGACCACTGCCGGTATCCAGGCACTGACGAGCGCGCAGGTGCAGAGCGTCACCACGGCGGACATTGCCGCGCTGAAGACGAACCAGATCGCGGCACTGACGACCTCGGGCGTGGTGGCACTGACGACCAACCAGGTGCAGGCGATCACGACCACGGACGTGGCGGCACTGACGACGGCGCAGGTAGCGTCCTTGACGACTGACCAGGTGATTGCGCTCAACACCAACCAGGTGCAGGCAGTCACCACTGCGGGTATCCAGGCGCTGTCCACCAGCCAGGTAGTGGCGATCCAGACAGCGGATGTGGCCGCGCTCAAGACCAATCAGGTTGCAGCGCTCACCACGGCAAGTGTTGCTGCGCTGACGACCAATCAGATCGGTGCGCTGACCACCAGCCAGGCTCAGGCAGTGACCACTGCCGGTATCCAGGCTCTGACGAGCACGCAGGTTCAGAACATCACGACAGCGGACATTGCCGCGCTGAAGACGAACCAGATCGCGGCGCTGACGACTTCGGGCGTGGTGGCACTGACGACCAACCAGGTGCAAGCGATCACGACCACGGACGTGGCGGCCTTGACGACGGCGCAGGTAGCGTCCTTGACGACCGACCAGGTGATTGCGCTCAACACTAACCAGGTGCAGGCAGTGACCACTGCGGGCATCCAGGCGCTGTCGACCAGCCAGGTGGTGGCGATTGAGACGGTGGATGTGGCCGCGCTCAAGACCAATCAGGTTGCAGCGCTCACCACCAGCCAGGCTGTGGCATTGACCACGAACCAGGTGATTGCCCTGACGACGGCCGGAGTGCAGGCCCTGACCACGGCCCAGCTGCAGGTGCTCACTACGAACCAGGTGGTGGCGATCGAGACGGTGGATGTGGCGGCTCTGAAGACTGCGCAGGTCCAGGCCATCACCACAGCCGGTGTGGCAGCGCTCACGACCAACCAGGTGCAGGCGATCACCACGGCAGACGTGGCGGCCCTCACGACCAACCAGATTGCGGCCTTGACGACCAACCAGGTGGTGGCACTGAACACCAATCAGGTGCAGGCAGTGACCACCGCGGGCGTGCAGGCGCTGAGCACAGGTCAGGTGGCGGCCATCGAGACGGTGGACGTTGCAGTCCTCAAGACCAACCAGATATCGGCCATCACCACCTCGGGCGTGCAGGCCCTGACCACGGCCCAGGTGCAAGCCATCAGCACAGCAGATGTGGCAGCGCTGACGACCGCACAAGTGGCCGCGCTCACGACCAACCAGATCGTGGCGCTGACGACCAGCCAGATGCCGGCGTTCACCACGGCGGGCATCCAGGCGCTGAGCACGGCCCAGAACGTGGCCATCGAGACGCTGGACATTGCGGCCCTCAAGACCTCGCAGGTGGCAGCTTTGACCACGGCGCAGGTGGCAGCACTCACGACCGATCAGATCATTGCCCTGACCACGGCCCAGATCCAGGCCCTGACTACGGCCCAGCTGCAGGCGCTGACCACCAACCAGGTGGTGGCGATCGAGACAGCGGATGTGGCAGCGCTGAAGACCGCGCAGGTACAGGCCATCACCACCGCCGGTGTGGCAGCCCTCACGACCAACCAGGTGCGGGCCATCACCACGGCAGACGTGGCCGCGCTCACGACCAACCAGATTGCGGCGCTGACGACCACCCAGGTGGGCGTGCTCACCACCAGCCAGGCTCAGGCAGTGACCACTGCCGGTATCCAGGCACTGACGAGCGCACAGGTGCAGAGCGTCACCACGGCGGACATTGCAGCGCTGAAGACGAACCAGATCGCGGCGCTGACGACTTCGGGCGTGGTGGCACTGACGACCAACCAGGTGCAAGCGATCACGACCACGGACGTGGCGGCCTTGACGACGGCGCAGGTAGCGTCCTTGACGACCGACCAGGTGATTGCGCTCAACACCAACCAGGTGCAGGCAGTGACCACTGCGGGCATCCAGGCGCTGTCGACCAGCCAGGTGGTGGCGATTGAGACGGTGGATGTGGCCGCGCTCAAGACCAATCAGGTTGCAGCGCTCACCACCAGCCAGGCTGTGGCATTGACCACGAACCAGGTGATTGCCCTGACGACGGCCGGAGTGCAGGCCCTGACCACGGCCCAGCTGCAGGTGCTCACTACGAACCAGGTGGTGGCGATCGAGACGGTGGATGTGGCGGCTCTGAAGACTGCGCAGGTACAGGCCATCACCACCGCCGGAGTGGCAGCGCTGACGACCAACCAGGTGCAGGCGATCACCACGGCAGACGTGGCGGCCCTCACGACCAACCAGGTTGCGGCGCTGACGACCAACCAGGTGGTGGCACTGAACACCAACCAGGTGCAGGCAGTGACCACTGCCGGTATCCAGGCACTGACGAGCGCGCAGGTGCAGAGCGTCACCACGGCGGACATTGCCGCGCTGAAGACGAACCAGATCGCGGCACTGACGACCTCGGGCGTGGTGGCACTGACGACCAACCAGGTGCAGGCGATCACGACCACGGACGTGGCGGCACTGACGACGGCGCAGGTAGCGTCCTTGACGACTGACCAGGTGATTGCGCTCAACACCAACCAGGTGCAGGCAGTCACCACTGCGGGTATCCAGGCGCTGTCCACCAGCCAGGTAGTGGCGATCCAGACAGCGGATGTGGCCGCGCTCAAGACCAATCAGGTTGCAGCGCTCACCACGGCAAGTGTTGCTGCGCTGACGACCAATCAGATCGGTGCGCTGACCACCAGCCAGGCTCAGGCAGTGACCACTGCCGGTATCCAGGCTCTGACGAGCACGCAGGTTCAGAACATCACGACAGCGGACATTGCCGCGCTGAAGACGAACCAGATCGCGGCGCTGACGACTTCGGGCGTGGTGGCACTGACGACCAACCAGGTGCAAGCGATCACGACCACAGACGTGGCGGCCTTGACGACGGCGCAGGTAGCGTCTTTGACGACCGACCAGGTGATTGCACTCAACACCAACCAGGTGCAGGCAGTGACCACTGCGGGCATCCAGGCGCTCTCGACCAGCCAGGTGGTGGCGATTGAGACAGTGGATGTGGCCGCGCTCAAGACAGCACAGGTTGCAGCACTGACCACCAGCCAGGCCGTGGCATTGACCACGAACCAGGTGATTGCCCTGACGACGGCCGGAGTGCAGGCGCTGACGACGGCCCAGCTGCAGGCGCTGACCACCAACCAGGTGGTGGCGATCGAGACGGTGGATGTGGCGGCTCTGAAGACTGCGCAGGTACAGGCCATCACCACCGCCGGAGTGGCAGCGCTCACGACCAACCAGGTGCAGGCGATCACCACGGCAGACGTGGCGGCCCTCACGACCAACCAGATTGCGGCCTTGACGACCAACCAGGTGGTGGCACTGAACACCAACCAGGTGCAGGCGGTGACCACCGCGGGCGTGCAGGCGCTTTCCACCAGCCAAGTTGTGGCGATTGAGACGGTGGATGTGGCCGCGCTCAAGACAGCGCAGGTCCAGGCCATCACCACAGCCGGTGTGGCAGCCCTCACGACAGCGCAGGTCCAGGCGATCACTACCGCCGGCGTAGCGGCTCTGAACACCAACCAGATTGCGGCGCTGACGACCAACCAGGTGGTGGCGCTGAACACCAACCAGGTGCAGGCAATCACCACTACGGGCGTGCAGGCGCTCTCCACCAGCCAGGTGGTGGCGATTGAGACGGCGGATGTCGCGGCACTCAAGACCAACCAGGTCGCAGCCCTGACGACAGCCCAGGCGGTGGCATTGACCACGGACCAGGTGATCGCCCTGACCACGGCAGGCGTGCAAGCACTGACTACAGCTCAGTTGCAGGCGCTCACTACCAACCAGGTGGTGGCGATCGAGACGGTGGACGTTGCAGCGCTGAAGACGGCGCAGATCCAGGCCATCACCACAGCCGGTGTGGCGGCGCTGACGACAGCGCAGGTGCAGGCGATTTCCACCGCGGACGTGGCCGCACTGCAGACCAACCAGGTTGCGGCGCTGACAACCGACCAGGTGATTGCGCTCAGCACCAACCAGGTGCAGGCAGTCACCACTGCGGGTATCCAGGCGCTGTCCACCAGCCAGGTGGTGGCAATCCAGACGGTGGATGTGGCAGCACTCAAGACGGCACAGATCCAGGCGATCACCACGGCGGGCGTAGTGGCTCTGACGACGGCGCAGATCCAGGCGATCACCACGGCAGACGTGGCAGCGCTCACGACCAGCCAGGTGCGGGCACTCACGACCAACCAGATCGTGGCGCTCACGACCAATCAGGTGCAGGCCTTGACCACGGTCCAGATGGCAGCGCTCACGACATCGCAGGTGGCCTCCATTGAAACAGTGGACATTGCAGCGCTCAAGACATCCCAGGTCGCTGCACTGCAAACTGCGGAAGTGGTGGCGCTCACGACCGATCAGGTCGTGGCGTTGACGACGGCGCAGGCCATGGCGCTGACGACCAGCCAGGTCGCGGCATTGACGACCGCGCAGATTGCAAGCATTGAGACGACCGACCTGGTTGCCCTCAAGACCTCGCAGATCCAGGCCATCACGACGGCAGGAATCGCAGCGTTGACGACGCAACAAGTGGCCATGCTGACCACCATGCAGGTGGCGGCGCTGACAACGGCGCAGACTGCGGCGTTTACCACCGCACAGGGACCGGCCCTGGGATTGGGTACGCCTATCGTGCTGGACTTGAATGGCGATGGCGTCAAGACCAAGAGTGCTGCCGATGGTGTGAACTTCGACCTGTTTGCCACCGGTACCAAGGTCTCCACAGGCTGGGTCTCCAGCAGCGATGGTCTGCTGGTGATGGATCGCAATGGCGATGGACAGATCAACGACGGCTCTGAGCTGTTCGGCTCGTCCACCACCTTGTCCAACGGCACCAAGGCGACCGACGGTTATCAGGCCCTGAGGGAGCTGGATAGCAATGGCGATGGTGTTATCGACAAGAAAGATGCTGCCTTTGCCAACCTGCGTGTCTGGATAGATGCCAACTCCGACGGCATCTCCGAGAAGGGCGAGGTGGTGACGCTGGACTCCCTGGGAATCACCAGCATCAGCACAAATGCGACCGTGGCACCGACCAAGGACAACGGTAACCTGATCGGCATGACTTCCACGTTTGAGAGGAACGGCACGACGCAGACCGCGGCGGACGTCTGGTTCGTGGCGGACAAGGCAGCGGCTTTGGCTGGCACCTCGCAACCTGTGGCTTCTGTTACCACTGCGGTTTCGGAGCCGACTACGCAGGTGACTGCGGCAAGCACGCCGATTGCGCTGGACTGGAACGTGGCCCTTGCACCGGCTGCTACACAGACTGCAACGGCTGCATCGCCGGCACCGGTTCCGCAAGTTGCCGGTACGGTCGACTTGCGAACCCAGGTGAGCGGCATTGCACAGGCCATCAGCGCATTTGCCGGGGACGCTGCGGCGGGAACGGCGGATACGCCCAAACTCAATGTTGCAACCAGCAGCAGTGGAAGTGGGGTGGCGCTGACGGCGGTGAGCATGGCCGACGTGATGAAGCAATTCGACGCGAACGGCAACTTGCTGGCGACGCAGGGTACATCGGCAAACGCGCTCAACGGTGTGCCAAGCCTGACGGCGACGCAGGATCCGAACGCGGCGGGAGCGCTGGCGGCGGCTACGCCGAAGCCAACAGGCAGCTGATGAAATAGGGGCCCAAAGGGCCCCTATTTCTTTGGCTGGCCAAGGGGTGACCATGTTGAAATCGCCGTGTCCCCTTGGGATACATACACATGGCCGAAAGATTTCCCCACACCACTGTCCAATGCATTGCTGCCATTGCACAGCACCACCGGTTGCCGATCAATCCTGAGCGATTGATTGAAGACTATGCCTTGGTGGGGGAAGAGCCGTCCAAAGCAACCGTACTGCGCATTGCCACGGACATTGGCCTGAAGGCCAAGGCCGACCGACTGACCTGGTCCAATCTGCTGGCCCAAGGTGGCGTGTTCCCGCTGATCGCCCGCATGAAGGACGGCACCAGTGTGATCGTGGTGGGTGCCAACGCCAAGGACGGTGAAAAGGTTGCGGTACTGAACCCGGCTGCGACCACCCCCACCGAAGTGCTGCTATTGAATCAGCAGCAGTTCTGCGCCCACTGGGATGGTGAAGTCTTCCTCATGAAGCGTATCTACACGCTGCCGGAAGAAGGACAACCCTTTGGCTTTCGCTGGTTCATACCGGACATCCTGAAGCAGAAGGCGGCCCTGCGCGACATTGCCGTGGCTGCCATCGCCATGCACTTTCTGGCGCTGGGCTCGCCCATCTTCTTTCAGCTGGTGATCGACAAGGTGCTGGTGCACCAAAGCGTGTCCACGCTGTGGGTGTTGGGGGTGGGGATCGTGATCGCGCTGATATTCGACTCCTTGTTCGGCTATCTGCGCCAAATCCTGACCCTGTCGGCGACCAACAAGATCGACATGCGTTTGACGCGCAAAACCTTCGCCCATCTGCTGTCGCTGCCGATTGACTACTTCGAGACGACCACTGCGGGCGTGATCACCCGGCACATGCAGCAGGTGGACAAGATACGGGCCTTCCTGACCGGACGCATGTTCTTTACCGTGTTGGACGCCACATCGCTGGTGATCTTCCTGCCGCTGCTGTTCACCTACTCGGTACAACTGGCCCTGATCACCCTGGTGTTTACCTTGCTGATAGCGGGTATCGTCGCGCTGATGGTGCCTACCTTCCAGAAGCGGCTCAAGGATTTGTACCAGGCGGAAGGCGAGCGCCAATCGATGATGGTGGAGACCATTCACGGCATGCGCACGGTCAAGGCACTGGCCATCGAGCCGGCCCAACGGCGCTTGTGGGACCAGCGCTCGGCGCACTCCATCAACATGCATTTCCGCGTCGGCAAGCTGGCCGTCACCGGCAACGCCGTGACCGACTTTCTGGGCAAGCTGCTGCCGGTGGTCATCATCGTGATGGGTGCGCAGCAGGTGTTCGACCAGACCATGACCGTGGGCGCACTGATCGGCTTCCAGATGATTACCGGGCGCGTCACCGGGCCCCTGATCTCCATTGTGGGACTGGTCAACGACTACCAGGAAACCATGCTGTCCATCAAGATGATGGGCGAAGTGATGAACCGGCCCTCGGAAGGGCGGGCGACGTCGGGCGGCTTGCGCCCTGAACTGGCTGGCGAGGTGGCATTCGACAACGTCACTTTCCGCTACCCCGGCTCCAGCATCAATGCGCTGGACCGCGCCTCGTTCACTATTCCCGCCGGCAAGGTGGTGGGCATCGTGGGCCGCAGCGGCTCGGGCAAGTCCACGCTGACCAAGGTGATTCAGGGGCTCTATACCATTCAGGAAGGCGTGGTCCGCTTCGACCGCACCGATGCACGCGAAATTGAACTGGCCCATCTGCGTCGGCAGATCGGCGTCGTGCTGCAGGAGAATTTTCTGTTCCGCGGCTCGGTGCGCGACAACATCGCCATGGCCAAGCCCGAGTCCACCTTCGAACAGATCGTGGCAGCGGCGGAGGCCGCGGGTGCCGCCGAGTTCATCGAGCGCATGCCCCAGGGCTACAACACCATGTTGGAGGAAAACGCGGCCAATCTGTCGGGCGGCCAGAAGCAGAGGTTGTCGATCGCACGTGCCCTGCTGACCAACCCGCGCATACTGATCCTGGATGAAGCGGCCAGCGCCTTGGACCCCGAGAGCGAAGCCATCTTCATGAACAACCTCACGCGCATTGCCGTGGGGCGTACCGTGATCATGGTGTCGCACCGCCTCTCCACGCTGGTCAATGCGCATGCCATCCTGGTGATGCAGCAAGGCAAGCTGATGGATAGCGGGCGCCATGAGGAACTGGTTGCCCGCTGTGAAACCTATCAGCAACTCTGGAATCAGCAGACGAGCCACCTATGAAGCTGCCGTTTCTGAAATCCAAAGACAAGGGTGCACCTGCCGCGCCCAAGCCGGCCAAGGCTGCCAAGCCGGTCAAACCGGCCGAGAGCAAGTCCGCCAAGGTGGGCAAGGGCAAGACCGTCATCGAGTACCTACCGGATGCCGACGAGATAGAGCGCAGCCCGGTTCCGCGGTATGCCCAGTTCACCCTGCATCTGCTGTTGGTGGCGCTGCTGACCTTCATCATCTGGGCCACTGTGTCTGAACTGGATCAGGTGGTGGTCGCACGGGGCCAGCTGACCAATCCCTTGCCCAATGTGGTGGTGCAGCCCCTGGACACCTCCATCATCCAGACCGTGGACGTGCGCCAGGGTCAGGTGGTGAAAAAGGGTGACAAGCTGGCCACGCTGGATGCCACCTTTGCCAAGGCCGATGAATCGCAGCTCAAGGTGCGGCTGGCCAGCCTGGAGACGCAGATCCGCGGCATTGAACTCGAACTCAACGGCTCCAATGCCAACCTGAGTGTGCCGACGACCGATGACGAACGATTGCAGGCCAATCTGCTGGCCGAGCGCCGCGCCAACTACCGCGCCCAGGAGCTCAAGCTCACGGAGTCGGCCGCCAAGCTGCGGGCCGCCCTTGCCACCAACCGCAGCGACCAGCGCCAGATTGAGTCGCGCCTGCGCTCCATGAAGGAGATGGAAGCGATGCAGGAAAAGATGGTGGCCCAGAAATACGGCGCACCGTTGCAACTGCTGGAAGCGCAGCAACGCAGCAAGGAGGTCCAGCGTGACCTGGAGCTGGCCCAGAACCGGGAAAAGGAGCTGCGGCTGGAACTCTCCGCCTTTGACGCGGAGAAAACCGCCTTCGAGCGCAACTGGCGCCAGAAGGCCATGGAAGAGCTGCTCACCGTGTCGCGCGAGCGCGACTCCATCCTGCAGCAATTGCAGAAGGCGGACCTGCGTACCCAACTGGTGACGCTGTACGCGCCGGTAGATGGCGTGGTGCTGGAAATTGCCAAGCTGTCACCCGGCTCCATCGTGCGGGGCGCGGAGACCTTCTTCACCCTGGTCCCTCTGAATGCCAAGCTGGAAGCGGAAGTGCAGATCAACTCGGGCGATGTGGGCTACATCAAGGCCGGTCTGCCGGTGCACATCAAGCTCGACGCCTTTCCGTTCCAGCGCCATGGAACACTGGATGCGAAGGTTGTCTCGGTCAGCGAGGATGCCTTCAAGCGAGACGCCGCGGGCAAGTCCGGCTCCGATGCTTACTACCTGGGTCACATTGCGTTGGAACACACCGACTTAAAGAATATGATGGACGGATCCAGACTGCTTCCGGGGATGACTTTGAGTGCGGAAATCGTAGTGGGCAAGCGCTCCATGATTTCCTACCTGGCCTGGCCATTGACCAAAGGATTGGATGAAGCAGTCAGAGAGCCCAAATAAACGTAGTCTCTGAGCACATGGTGAGCGCCACAACAATTCCGGAAACATGGGTCGAGATCATCGGTAGGGCAGAGGCGCTGGCGGGAGCCGGGCATGTGGATGCTGCCATCGATGCGTACCGCAGCTGGTTGGCGCTGAACGATGCACCCGAGGCCTACGCCGCATATTTCAACCTGGCCGTCCTCTATTTCAAAAAGCTGCAAACAGGTCTGGCACAGGCCGCTTTGCGGGCCTGTCTGCGCTGCAACCCCGGCTTTGAAATGGCGCGCAAGCTGTGTGTCGAACCAACCATGGACCAGCGGCGCCCGATGGCGGCACGTGTCTCTTACGGTCATGACGCACTGCGCATTGTCTGGATCGGGCACGCCCGTTCCTTTGCCGCATCGCATGTGCAGAACCTGCTGGCAGGCCTTCGTGAAGGCCGTGAGATGCATTTCATGCTGGCCTGGGGCCAGGACATTCCCGTGGACGCTCAGGACGTTGGATCCCTCAGCGACGAGGCCGTTGCCTGCGAAATCCGCAAGCGGGAGGCAGACGTACTGATTGACCTGACCGGGTGGAACCCGGACGGGCGCCCCGGCATCGTGGCCTACCACCCTGCGCCTACGGTGCTGGCGTGGCAGGCAGACCCCGAACCCAGCGGCCTTGTGGCGGTGGATGCAGTGGTGGCAGATGGGCAGACCCTGCCTGCGTCCAGGGAAAAGGAATTTCGGGAATCCGTACTGCGCCTGGAGCGTCCGCAAGTGGAAGCGGGCACGGCAGACGCCGGCTTGACCCCCCGCGTGGAGGCACTGCTGCGCTCAGTCGACCGCCAACTTCCCGCGCGCGAACCCGTGCCAGTGCCCACCGATTCCGAGTTGACCTATCTGCACGCGCCGCGCCAGCGCGGCAGGCGCTATGTCATCGTGGCGCCACCCTATCAGCATGCGTCGGCCGGAATCCGGGTGCTGTATGACTTGCAGAAGTGGCTGGTGCTGGCAGGTTATGACGCAGTGGTCTGCACCTGGTTTGCGGGCTATCCGGTCGAGTCATTTGCCGAGGACATCGTGGTGTACCCCGAAGTGGCTCCCGGCAACGTGTTGCATGCCCAGCGCGTGGTGCGGTTCATACTGAACACGCCTGGCAAGCTCGGCCATGGAGAGAAGGTGTACGGCCCGGGCGAGCTGCTGGTGGCCTACAACAACGAGCTGGCGCCGTATGCGGATGGACTGGTTCTGCAGGTCCCCACCACGGAGCCGTTCTTTCACGATGCCCATGGTGTGCGCGACAAAGACGCCGTCTATGTGGGCAAGGGGCGCAACCTGGGCGCCCATCCTGCTGGCTGTGTGGAGATCACCAAGCTGTATCCGCCAACCCGCAGACAGTTGGCAGATCTGTTGCAGACGGTGAGCACGCTCTACACCTACGACGATTTCACCATGCTGGCGCATGAAGCGAAACTTTGCGGGTGTAATGTCACGCTTATCGATGCCTCAGGCCAGATGCGGCCATTGCAAACTTCCTATATGCCAACGCTCGACGAATTTCGGGCCCAGTTGCACCACTTCATCCACATCACCCAGCAGTTGTAGCATGCCCGAAATGATTGACTACTCGCAACACTTCAAGAAATTCCACCTGGGTTGTGGAACCATCTTCATCAAGAATTATCTGAACATCGGCTACTGGAGTCAGTTGCAGAGTGACGTGCTCTATGTGAACCCCAATGGCGTGGAGGGCACCTACATGCTCAACCACGATCTGGTCAAGGGCATACCCTGTTCGGACGGCAGCCTGGAAGTCATCTACCACTCGCATCTGCTGGAGCATCTGTCCTACAAGGACGGTATGGTCTTCATCGAGAACTGCTTCAAGGCGCTGCAGCCCGGCGGCATCATGCGCGTGCTGGTGCCGGACCTGGAGCTGTGGATCAACAACTATGTGCAGGGCAACACCTTCTTCTTCGACGAGTACCGCAAGGCATTGGCGCCGGAGGAACATCTGTACCCGACCAAGGGTGCGGTCTTCATGGGCATGCTGCACAACCACGAGCACAAATGCGGCTACGACTTCGACACCCTGAAGTGGGTGCTCGAGCGCGCCGGCTTCGAGCGCATACGCCGCACGCTGGTCCAGAGCAGCGACCTGCCCGACATCGTGGAAGTGGAGCCCTATGTGTCGATCAAGGCCATGGAAAGCCTGTGCGTTGAATGCTACAAACCCGCATGAAGAAGCTCTCGATCATCAGCCACTTCTACAACCATCCGGACATGGTGCTGCGGCAGATCCGCTACTGGGAAACGCTGCCCGAATCATTCCTGAGCCAGGTCGAGTTCATTCTGGTGGACGACTGCTCCGAAGAGCGACCGGAGTTTTTTGCAACCAACATCGACCTCAAGGTATTCCGCATCACTACCGACATCCCCTGGAACCAGGCCGGTGCGCGCAATCTGGGCATCTTCAATGCCAGCGGCGAATGGGCGCTGTATTTCGACATCGATCAGCACTTCTACGCAGAGCCCATGCACATGGTTCTGAACCAGCTGCATATCCTGAACAAGAACACCCTGTACTACTTCAAGATCAAGGAGCTGGTGGATACCACCAACAACACTACACTTACCTCGCACCCCAGCACCTTCCTGGTGGACGTGGCGACCTTCAAGCGCCAAGGCATGTACGACGAGGACTTCGCCGGGCATTACGGCTATGAAGACCTGTACATGCCGCGGGTCTGGGAGCGCAACGGGGGCGTGCGCACGCTCTTCAGCACGCCGGACTTTTTCGAGGACACCAATTTTGGTACGTCCAGCCTCAGCCGTGACTTGAGCCGCAACGCGGCACTGGGTCTGGAGAAGATCCGCAACGGCACGCGCAACTCGGTGGGCATTCTGCGCTTTGAGTGGGAACAGGTTCCAGTTCCATGTCTGGCCTGAGGGAGTCCCTGGAGCGGGTGGATCGCCCCGACGTCATCGTCGTGCTGGGGTATGGTTTTGAGTTGCCCGTCTTCAGCCGCGCACGTGCGTTGTGGGACTTCTATCTGTCGCATTTTCCGAACCTCACCTATTTCGTGTGCCGCGCAACGAATGAACTGGGGCATGGTGAAGTGGTCCACGATGGGCACGATCTGCTGATTGGCAGTGACCCCCGCACCCATCGCAAAGGCAGTGGAGAGGCGGGTTACGCGTCCTCGGGCGTATGGTCCAGTGCCGAGAATCTTTCGCAGGTCTCCTTCCAGTTTGCCATCTACGACTACCTGCTGCGGCGGTACGACAAGCCGTTTTACGTCTGCCACTCCACCATCACCTCGGTGGTGGATTTCCGCCTGCTGTTTGCCCTGGTGGACTCGCTGTCCAGTGCGGGTGTCTTTGCCGGCATGCCTGCGCGCATCACGACCCCGGGTGATTACGAGAACCTGTCGGTGGTATGTGGCACCAACTGTCTGTTCACCCGCGATATGGTGGAGCTGATGCTGGAGCGTTTCGATCCGCACAGCCCCCACAACGGCATTCCGCAGGATGTGAACGTGTCCTACATGTTGCGCGACATCGCGCGCACACCCCTGCCGTTCTTCTCCTTCATCAAGCCGCGCGACCCTGCCACGGGCCTTGGCAATGTGGGCGCCATCACCCGCAGGATGCTGGACACCGGCCACTACCAGTTCCGGGTCAAGACCACCAGCGAACAGGCGCAGCTGGGCCGCAGGGAAGATGTGGACCCGTGGATCATGCTGGAAATCATGCGGGCCATCTTGGGATACGAGCCCAATCCGGCTGCGGCGGTGGACCTGCGGGCGCGCCTGCTCAAGAGCCTGGGCACGCGCAGCGGTGTCAGCATGGCAGCCTATGAGGACCACTTCTTCAGCGGTCCGCGGGACTTCCCGCTCACGGACGAAGAAGCCGAGGCGATCCATCCCGACCTGCGGGCCGGAGCATCCCCACAGGTGCATCCGTGAACGACGTGCAACCCCTCCCCGGGCGCTCCCATGCCAGTGGCGCGCGCACCCTGCGCATTGCGCTGTGGTGCCTGTACGAGGGCATCGTCAAGGACGGCTACCTGTTCAAGCACCGCGATGCGGGCTTGGGCGCCGACCTGCTCAAGGCCTGGTGCGACCTCTACGACTATGGCCGCACGCAAGGCTTCGAATTCCTCACCTTCGACCAGGTGCAGGACTGGGACAGCGTGGATGCCATCCTCTTGTGCGACCGGCCCCTGCCCGGCAACCCGCTGGTGGAGGCTGCCATGCAATCGCGCGCGGCGAAGTACCTCATCACATCCGAGTGCCCCATCATCTACCAGCCCAGCTGGGACCCGCAGTACCACCGCCAGTTCCGCCGCGTCTGGACCTGGGACGACTCTTTGGTGGATGGCAGCTTCTACCTCAAGAGCAACTCGGTCACCGACCCGGTGCTGGCCTGCGACTTTGAGCAGCAGAAGGCCCGTTTCCACGAGCGCAAGCTGGTGACGCTGATTGCCGGCGCCAAGTCTTCGCAGCATCCCAACGAGCTGTACTCGCACCGTGTGCGCGCCATCCGCTGGTTCGAGTCCGAAGCACCGGAACATTTCGACCTGTATGGCATGGGCTGGAACCAGGAGCAGTTCCCCAGCTACCGGGGTGCGGTCGAAGACAAGCTGGCCACACTGGCCAACTACCGCTTCTGCATCTGCTACGAGAACGCCCAGGGCCTGAGCGGCTACATCACCGAAAAGTTGCTGGACTGCCTGCGCGTGGGCACCATCCCCGTGTACGGCGGTGCACCCAATGTGACGCGCTGGATTCCGCAGGACTGCTTCATCTCCATCAACCAGTTCAGCGACTACTTTGCGTTGTTCGACTTTCTGCGCAACATGGACGCGCAGACCTATGCAGGCTATCTGGACCGCATTGCGCAGTTCATCACCGGCCCAGGCTACCGGCCGTTTTCCATAGCCTGCATGATCGAAGGGCTGACGCGTACCCTGGACTGGGACCTGCGCCAACCCCGTTTGCCCGGTGCCATGTTGGAGCAGAACCCGGTCAGCCTGGCCATGGAGGTCAGACCGGTTGATGTGCCTCTCATCGTCTGGTTTCCCTACGACCCGCAGGACCCTGCACAGCAAAAGCTGCGTGGCCTCTGGCAGTTCTTCGCCGGCTACTTTCCCACGGTGCAGTTCTACTTCGTGCGCCACACGGCAGGCCTGGGCCAGGGCGAGATACGGGACAACGGGAGCGACCTGCTGGTGGGCCAAGGCACGGACCTGGAGCGTGCCGTGCATGACATGCTGTTGCGTCGCAATCCCGACCATTTCCTGCTGTTCAGGGCCTCCCTGGAAGATGTGTTCGATCCCGATGCACTGCGGGCCCACTGCATGAGTCTGCCGGCGGATGCCTGGCTGCAATCTGCTGGTTGCAGCCTGATGGGGCGTGGTGCCCTGGAATCATTGCGACATGCCCATCCGTCGCTGCCCCGGCCGCAGCCTCAGGCATGGAGCGCTGGTGTATGGCTGGCGCATGCGCGCAGCGGCGACCCACTGCAGGCGATGGAGCACATGGGGCACATCGTGCGCAAGCTCGCCGCCTGAGCGGCAGTGCTGCTAGCCCAGGCTGCTGTGGTTTACCAGCTGATAGAGCGCACTGGTGTCGGGTAGCCGCGCACAGGCTGGGGGCACCAGTGCGTTGGCTTCGCTGAAACCCCAGGTGGCCAGGGCAAAGGGCAGACCGGCAGTGGAAGCGGCGTCATAGTCCTCGAAGCGGTCGCCCACGTACAGGCTGCGCGTGGCCTGCAGTCCGAATTCCCGCGTGATGTGGGCAATCACCTGGCCTTTGGGTGTCTGGCCGGCCGCGAGGGAGTCCACCCCAAACACGCCTTCGAAGAATCCGCTCCACCCCAGGTGCTCCAGGATGCGCAGGGTGGGCACGATGCGCTTGTTGGTGGCGATGAACAGCCGCAGGCCATCCCGCGCAAGGCCTGCAACACGGCATGGATGCCGTCGTAGGCGGTGCTCATGCGGTAGCCCTCGGTGTCGTAGCAGGTCATGAACGCCTGGCGCAGGCTTTCCAGCAGCACAGGGTCTTGCGACGCACATTGCATGGCAATGGTCTGCAGCAGGGGCGGCCCTATCAGTGCCGGCGTCCAGGGCTGGCGTGGCGTGACTGCGCAACGGGAAAAGGCGAGTTCAAACCCCTGCAGGATGCCGGGTGCGCTGTCGATGAGGGTGCCGTCCAGGTCGAACACGACAGCATCGAATGCTGCCTTCATGAAGTGCCGGTGCGGCGCACATGGGCCTGTGCCGTGAAGCGAATGGCATCTTCCAGACTGATGGTGATGTCCAGTCCCAGCTCCTGCCGAGCCTTGGCAATGCTGGGAATGTAGCGGTTGCGTGCGGCCGCCGGATTGGGCGCGCCCAGCACATGGACCTGCTTGTGGGGAGCCAGCAGATCGCGCACGGTATGCGCCAGCTCCCGGATGCTGACGGCGTGGTCGGATCCTACGTTGTAGGCCTGGCCTGCGCGGCCTCGGGTCAGGAGCGCCAACAGCCACTGCGCCAGGTCGCGCTGGTCCATGTAGGAGCGCAGCGGACTGCCATCGCCCTGTACGGTGATGCTGTCGGCCTGCAGGGCATCGCGGATGAAGTTGCCAATGGCGAAGTGCACGTCCAGCGGCAGGTCCGGGCCCACGAAGGCAAAGCAGCGCGCCACCACGATGGGAAGGCCATGGGCCTGCATGGTCAGCGCGCACAGGTGCTCGGCCATGCGCTTGCCGATGCTGTAGGCCTGGGCCGGGTTGAGCGGGTCGGGCAGGGTGTGGCAATGTTCGGGAATCTGCTCCATGTCCGGCGGCTGTGCGCCGTACACACCGCCCGAGCTGGTCAGCAGGAAGCGGCTGGCGCCGCAGGCCACGGCCAGGTTCAGCATGTGCCGCGTGCCATCCACAATCTGGTCAAAGCGCTGCTGGGGCGTCAGTTGCGGTCCGGTGGTGGAGTCGGTGGCCGCATGCAGCACATGGGTGAAGGCCTGGCCTTGTGGCAGGCTGGCGGCATCGCACACATCGCCGCGGACGAGCTGCAGCCAGTGGTGCTCCACCAGTGCCGGATGCTGGGTCGCAAACCGGTCCGGGTCGCGTGAGAGCAGCGTCACCCGGGTAGGCGCCTGGCCCTTGCGTTCCCTGTCGATCCAGTGGCGCAGCAGGGCCTTGCCGAAAAAACCGGTGCCGCCGGTCAGCAGGATGTGGCTGTGGGTCATGGCGGATGCGCGCTCAGTGGTAGAGCAACACCAGGGGGTTGGGTGCGGTCTTGCGCAGATGCGCGGCTATGGCTTGCTGGGAGCGGAACGAGGACACCAGCACCGCAGTGTCCGGGGTTTCGTGGATGCTGGACGGTGCGCGCACGGTCCAGCGGCCCATGCGCTTGCCTTCCAGGTTGGGGTTGCTGTCGACAATGCCGCGCACCTCGCAACCCGGTATTTTTTCCAGATGGGCCAGCAGGCGCGCCGTGTGCGAGCCCGCGCCGTAGACGATCACTGGCCCGGCGGGAACCCGCTGCAAGGCACGGTCCAACTGGCGCTGTGACTCCTCGATGTAGGCCTGCAGGGCGCCTGTTTCGGAACGTTGGAAGGTGGGCTCTTGGGGAATGCTGCCGCTCCATTCGAACAGCCCCAGCATGGAGCCGGATGCGACCATGGGCAAGTCCAGCAATTCCAGCGCCAGTTGCTTGGCACCCAGGGATTGCATGAGGTTTGCCAAAGAGGCCATGTCAAAAAACTGGATGTGTTCGAGCGAGAACTCGCCAAAGGGCTCGCAGTCGGGATGGAGGAAACACTCGATGGCAGGCACTTCCAGCAGGATCTTGCAGCCAGGACGCAGGCGTGACACCAGCTTGGCCATGTCCTGGCGCAGCTGGGGCAGGTGTTCCAGCACACACATGATGCACACCAGATCGACCGACTGCAGGTCCAGCACCGTGTGGGCCTCGGACATCAGGCCGCGGTGGATATTGCGCACGCCAAACATCTTCAGTGCGCACTGCGCTGCGTTGGGTGCCGGGTCCAGTCCCTCTAGGTGTTGCCAGCCCGCTGCCTGCAGGCCACCAAGCAGCGCACCGTAGCCGCAGCCCAGGTCGGCAATGCGTTCGGACTTGCCGACGCGGCCTTCCAGGAAGCGCACCGTGGCGTCGATGCGGGCCCTGTCCACGGGTGCCACCGAATCCGGCGCGTCGTACTTGGACACCGACTGGTAGTAGGCGCTGAAGGTGTCGGCGTCGGGCAACTCCTGGGCGTAATGGAAGCCGCAGTGGCTGCAACGCACCACCTTGTAGCTCATGTCGAAACCGCCCACCGCGGCCATGGGGTTGTCCAGGCAGGGTTGTGCTTCCGTGCTGGAGCAGATGGGGCAGGGGCGGGTCGTCAGGCTCATGGGCAGGCTCTGGTGTTTGGGCTAGCGGTGCCGCGGCACCGCGTACAGCACGCTGTCAAAGCTGTTGAAGTAATGCTGGCGCACGTGAAAGCGGTAGTCCTCGCACAGGCTGGAGAGCGCCAGCGGCAACTCCCACAGATCTTGCGGGCAGTGATAGAGCGACAAGGCCAGCACCGGGCGTGAACGCTGGATCAGCTTGCGAGCCCCTTGCAGGGCTTGGAGTTCAGCGCCTTCCACATCCAGCTTGATGAAATCTACGGTGCAGCCTGCGAGAACGTCGTCCAGTGCGGCAACCGCAATGTGGGCGGTGCCGTTCTCGGAGATGGCGGCACCCTCGCCGCTACCGGCGTTGAAACTCAAGATGCGGTAGGAATCCGACAGCCCCAGGGGCAGGCATTGCGCCGCGCGTCCGGTCTGGACAACATTCTTTGTCAGTTGGGCGAAGTTGGCTGTGTCGGGCTCGAACAGGTAAGCCGTCTGTACGTCGGCCAGACTGCACAGTTCCAGATAGGTGTCGCCGTTGTAGGCACCACCATCGACAAAGCGCAGTGCCTTGCCCTGCTGGTCATTCAGGGTCAGCGGATTGAAGTACTGGTTTTCGTCATGCTGGAAGCTACCGTACGCAGTCTTGAGGCCCAGGCGGAATGCGGCGATGTCCAACATGCAACGCTGGCTGACCTCGTCGTCCATGCAGTCCAGTGCCGCAGCGATGGCATCGGTCTGGTCCAGGATGCGTTCGGGCTCGCTGAGCCAGAAGCGCCAGTCCAGTTGCTGCTTGAGAGAGTGGTACAGATCCCAGGGAAGATAGACGTCCTGTGCACCCGATTGCCGCGCCAGGGCTTCAAGCTGGTCCAGTGGCATGCCACGGTTGAAGATGCCTACGCACAAGGGTTCAGCGGTATGCGCAGGTGACCATTGCTGCCATCCGAGCACGGGCAGGCCTAGCACTTGCGCGGCCGATGGTTTGGTCTCCACAAAGCCGGCCACCGGGTGGCCGGTCTTTTGCAGTGCGCCACACAGATCGCGCCCAAACTGACCGGTGCCGAAGATCCAGACGGGCTTGCCGGCGGGCAAGTCCCTGGACTGCCGGCTGGCATATCGCTGAGGCAGGGCGTGCAGTTCTTCCAGCACTGATGGGGTCATGTTCGGGCTACTCCAGCGTGATGTCAGGCGACAGCCCGGATGGCACGGGCCGACTCGGCCACCGACTGGAGCTCGGCACGTTCCAGGAACGGGTGCATGTCGTCCAGCTCGGGGGTGACGAACTTGCCGTTCTCATCTACCCGCGACTTGATGCGCGGCACAAACTCCTGGCGCGGGTCCACTATCACGTTGAGCAGCAACGGGCCGTCTTCCTGCAGCAGACTGTCCATGCGGGCCAGGTCGGCTTCGGTGCGGATGGTGGCGGCCTTGATGCCATAGGCGGTGGCTACGGCTTCAAAGTCGGGGAACTCCACGCCCGATGCGGGGGTGGCACCGATCACGCGGCCGAAGAAGTTCTCATGGGTCTGCCAGATGGACAGGTAGCCCGCGTTGTTGAGTACCACGATCACGACGTTGCGGCCGGTGGTCTTGAGGGTTTGCAATTCCTGGATGTTCATCTGCAGGCTGCCGTCGCCGGCAAAGCAGATCACGCGTCGGCGGTTGTCGGGCGTGCCGGCAAAGGAGGCGCCAATGGCCGAAGGCAGGTCAAAGCCCATCGAGGCAGAGCCCGAGTTGCTGAACAGGCGCTGGTTAGAGGTGAGGTGGGCCATCTGGAACGGCAGGATGCAGGCCGAGGCGTTGCCACAGGCGGCCACGTCGTCATCGCGCATCTGGCGGAAGATGCGGTCCACGATCACGTAGGGGTTCAGTGTGGCGCCGGGCTTTTGCGTGTGCTCGCGGCGGGCGTGGTAGCGCTCGCCAATGTCGCGGCACCAGGCGCCCCACTGGGCGTAGCTGGGCAAGGTCTGGCGCGCCAGCACTGAGAGAAGCTTGCTGATGAATGCCTTGGCATCGGCCTGCACGCGCAGGTCGGCCTGTACACCGGGCTTGGCCAGTTCGGCAGGGTCCACATCGACCTGCACGATCCAGGCATTCTTGCCGAAGGAGTCCCAGTTGTAGCTGGTCTGGCGAATGTTCAGGCGCGAACCGATGACGAGGACCAGGTCCGCGTTTTGCAGGCAGAAGTTGCCGGAGCGGGTGCCGATGGTGCCGGGGCGTCCGGCAAACAGCGGATGGTCGGAGGCAATCAGATCATGGGTCCAGGCCGTGGCCAGGGGAATGCCGGTCTGCTCCACCAACTGGCGCAACAGCTCAGTGGCACCTGCCAGACGCACACCGGTGCCGCCCAGAAGCAGCGGACGGTTGGACTGCTTGAGCCGTTCGACAATGGCCATGCAGGCAGCTTCCAGCCCGTTGTCCTGTGGCGGAGCCATCGGGGCGGGGTCTGGAATGGTCAGGGTCTCTTTGGAAGATTGCACGTCCAGCGGAATGTCAATCCACACCGGTCCGGGCCGGCCGGTGATGGCCAGCGAATAGGCTGCGGGCAGCACCGTCTGCACATGGGCGGCGTCGCGTATCAGCGTGGCGCTCTTGCAGATGGGCGCGGCCATGGCCACGGTGGGCCCCTCCTGGTCGCCCAGCTGGCGCAATCCGGGCAGATCGTGGAAGGACAGGCAGGTTTCGCGCTTGACCTGTCCGGAAATCACGATCATGGGGATGGAGTCGGTGAAGGCGCCATACACGCCGTTGAAGGCGTTGATGGAACCGGGGCCGGTGGTGAGCATCACCACCGCCGGTTTGCCGGCAATGCGCGCGTAGCCTTCTGCCGCCATGGCACAGGCTTGCTCGTGGTGCATGAAGGTGCAACGCAGGCCCGGGTGGGCCCCCAGTGCCTGGTTCAAAAACATGGAGCCGCCGCCGGTGACGGTGAAGACCTGTTCGATTCCCCGCCGTACCAGCCAGTCGGCAATCTGTTCTGCAACCGTCTTCATTTACAGGCCGCGATTCAGAATCAGGCTCTTGAGGCCTTCGTTCTGGCTGTAGGGGCCACTGACGTGGTTGATGGTGAGCGGTTCGTCGGCCTTGATGCCGTTGGAAAGCAGTTCACCGTTCATGACTTCGCGGCAGGACAGCTGACCTTTGCGCAGCGGAATGGCGAGGTAAAAGTCGCGTTCGAAGCTTTCCTTGGTGAACACGTAGCCAGGTTCCAGATCTTTCTTGGCATAGGCGCCGCGCACCAGGGCGTCCAGGTATTCGATTTCCTTCTTGGAGATGATGCGCTTGGACTGGCTGCGGCCTCCGCACATTTCGGCGGCCTTGTGGAAGGCCTTGAACCAGGTGTCGCACTGCTCCGGCTTGGAGCAATAGGTGGAAACCGGAACGCCTTCGTAATCGATATCGATGTGGCGCTCCCAGCTGCGCGCACCCTTGCCGTAGGAAATCAGCATGGACGAGTGCCAGTCGTGGTACTCGTGGGTGGACAGGCCGATCACGTGATTGGGGTAGCGGTTCTTCAGGTAATCAATCTGGTCCAGTTCCAGCTCGCCGTCTTCGGAAGGGTACAGGGACACGCAGTGGTTGATGGCCAGAGGGATGTCACGTTTTTCGTAGAAGCGCACCAGGTCGTCCAGGTCCTTTTCCGATGCGCCGCCGGTGGACACGATGGTGGGACGGCGGGTGGAGGCAATCTTCTCGATCAGCACCCAGTCGTTCATGTCCGAGCTGGCGATCTTGATGATGGGCATGTCGAACTCGACGCACAGGTCCACCGATGCCTCGTCAAACGGCGTGGCCATGGGGATGCAGCTGAGGTAGCGGATCTCCTCCACCATGCGGGCAAAGTCCGCGCGGCTGAGCTTGGTGTCTTCCGTCTTCTTGATGTAGCGGTTCTCGGTGTTGCCCTTGAATTCAGGGTGGATGAATTCGTCCACGTCGCGGAACTGCAGCTTGATGGCGGCCTTGACGTTGTTGTAGCGCACGATGGCAGCGTGGTCCCGGATGATCTTGAGGCCGCGGTCCAGCTTGCCCCAGTGGTTGTTGGCAAGCTCCAGAACGAAGAAGTTCTCGAACAGATCGCGGTCTCTTTGCGTTACGTATCCCATGAATGTTCTCCTGAATTCAATTAAAAGTTGACGCCAAGATAGCTCTCTATCTTGCGTGCCGCGAATTCCAGCATTTCCGGTGTGAGCGAGGGCTGTACCCCGATCCAGAAGGTGTTGTTCATCACGTTGTCGGTGTTCTTCAAATCGCCGCTGATGCGGTACTTGGCCCCAACCATATAGGGTTGGCGGGTCAGGTTTCCTGCGAAAAGCAGGCGTGTTCCCACCTTGTTCTCATCCAGGTAGGTCAGCAGCTCCAGCCGGGACACTGGGGCATTGGGCTTTAGCGTCATGGGGAAGCCAAACCAGGACGGGTCCGAGTGCTCGGTGGCCTGGGGCAGGTTGAGGAACTCCTCACAGTCCTTGAGCCGCTCCTTGAGAAAGGCAAAGTTCTTGCGGCGCTCGGCAATGAAGCGCGGCGCCTTCTCCAGCTGGGCCAGACCGCAGGCGGCCTGCATGTCGGTGATCTTGAGGTTGTAGCCCAGGTGGCTGTAGGTGTACTTGTGGTCGTAACCCTCGGGCAGGTCGCCCAGCTTCTGGCAGAAGCGCTTGCCGCAGGTGTTGTCCTTGCCTGGGTTGCAATAGCAGTCCCGGCCCCAGTCGCGAAAGCTCTCGGCAATGGTCTTGAGCTCGTCGCTGTTGGTGAAGACAGCGCCACCTTCACCCATGGTGATGTGGTGCGCCGGATAGAAGCTCAGGGTCGCAATGTCGCCAAATGTGCCCACCATCTGGCCGCGGTAGGTGGAGCCCAGCGCG
Organism: Rhodoferax sp. GW822-FHT02A01; assembly: GCF_038784515.1. Classification (NCBI taxonomy): domain Bacteria; kingdom Pseudomonadati; phylum Pseudomonadota; class Betaproteobacteria; order Burkholderiales; family Comamonadaceae; genus Rhodoferax; species Rhodoferax sp. GW822-FHT02A01. Next base: position 444,993 of record NZ_CP152376.1, on the reverse strand, counting down.
TCGCAGCAGTCTTCCACCAGCCACAGGCCGTGCTTCTTGCACAGGGCGGTGATGACATCCAGGTTGAAGGGGTTGCCCAGCGAGTGCGCCAGCATGATGGCCTTGGTCTTGGGGCCGATGGCGGCTTCGACCTTGGGCGCGTCGATGTTGTGGGTGAGCGGGTCCACGTCCACAAACACGGGCACGGCACCGAACTGCAGGATGGGGTTCACCGTGGTCGGAAAGCCCGCGGCCACGCCGATGACTTCGTCACCCTGCTGGATGGCACGCTTGCCCAGCTTGGGCGAGGTCAGGGTGCTGAAGGCCACCAGGTTGGCGGAGGAGCCCGAGTTGACGGTGATCAGGTGCTTCACGCCAATGAAGGCGGCCAGCTTCTTTTCGAACTCGGCATTGAACCGGCCGGTAGTGAGCCAGCCGTCCAGCGAGGCTTCCACCATCAGTTGCAGTTCGCGCGCATCCAGTTGCTTGCCGGATGGCGGAACGGCCGACGCGCCCGGCAGGAAAGGCTGCGGTGCCAGGGCAATGGCAGCGTACGCATCTACCAGGTGGGCAATCTGTTCACGGATTGCCAGGGTCTTGTTGTTTTCCATAGTCAGCGGGTGTGGGGCAGGGTATTTTGATAGGACTGGATCTGTTTCAGGGTGAGTTCGCGCACGTCCTGACCGGTAGCGCGGTCTTTGTACCAGCTGACCACTTTTTCCAGGGCCTGGGAAAGGCCCAGCGCAGGTTGCCAGCCCAGCAGGGTCTGGGCTTTGGAGATGTCTAGACGCAGGTGGTTGGCCTCGTGGGGGCGCGGGCCTTTGTCGATGGTCCAAGTGGCGCCTTCGCCCCAGAGTTGCGCCAGGTTCTGCACGATCCATCCGACGGGTTGTTCATCGTGCGGCATGGGGCCGAAATTCCAGCCTTCGGCAAATGCCGGACCCTGCTCGAACAGGCACTCCGCCAGCGTCATGTAGCCGCGCAAAGGCTCCAGCACATGTTGCCAGGGGCGAATGGCGCCCGGGTTGCGGATCTGCACCGGTTTGCCCTGCTCGAAGGCCTGCACCATGTCCGGAATCAGGCGGTCGCGTGCCCAGTCGCCGCCGCCGATGACGTTGCCGGCACGGGCCGTGGCCAGCGCCACGCCATGGCGTGCATAGGCGTCGGGGTGAAAGAAGGAGTTGCGGTACGCCGAGCTGACCAGTTCGGCGCAGCCCTTGCTGTTGCTGTAGGGGTCAAAGCCCCCCATGGGCTCGTTCTCACGGTAGCCCCAGACCCACTCACGGTTTTCGTAGCACTTGTCGGTGGTGACATTGACCACGGCCTTTACGCCAGGCGTTTGGCGGATAGCTTCCAGCAGATGCACCGTGCCCATGACATTGGTGGCATAGGTGGTGACCGGATCCTCGTAGGACAGCCGTACCAGGGGTTGCGCGGCCATGTGGATGACGATCTCGGGCCGGGCGGTTTGCAGCGCCGACTGGACTGCTCCAAGGTCCCTGATATCGCCCAGGACCGACTGCATGCCTTGCTCCAGGCGGGCCTCGGTGAACAGATTGGGCGTAGTGGGCGGTGCCAGGGCAAAGCCGGTGACCTCTGCACCCAGGCTTTGCAGCCAGAGCGACAGCCAGCTTCCCTTGAAGCCGGTATGGCCGGTGAGGAATACGCGCTTGCCAGCCCAGAACGCGGGATTCACGCCCAAACCTTCCAGGGCGCCTTGCCCGATGCCCACAGCTCGTCCAGATAGGTCTTGTCGCGCAAGGTGTCCATGGGTTGCCAAAAGCCGTCGTGCTCGAAGGCAGCAAGCTGGCCTTCTTCTGCCAGACGCTCCAGCGGACCGCGTTCCCAGATGGTGTCGTCGCTGTCAATATAGGAAAGCACCTGGGGCGACAGCACGAAGAAACCCCCGTTGATGCGCCCGCCATCTCCCTTGGGTTTTTCCTTGAAGGATGCAACCCTGTGACCCTGCAGGTCCAGGGCGCCAAAGCGGCCCGGCGGGAAGGTAGCCGATATGGTGGCTTTGAGGCCGTGTTCCTTGTGGAAAGCGATGCTTTGCGCAATGTTGATGTCGGACACGCCATCGCCATAGGTCAGGCAGAAGGCTTCTTCACCGTCCAGGTGTTGCGCTACCCGCTTGAGGCGGCCACCCGTCATGGTCTCGGCGCCGGTGTCTATCAAGGTCACCTTCCAGGGTTCGGCCTTGCGCTGGTGCACCGTCATGCTGTTGTTCTGCATGTCAAAAGTGATATCCGACATGTGCAGGAAGTAGTTCGCAAAGTACTCCTTGATCAGGTAGCCCTTGTAGCCGCAGCAGATGACGAAGTCATTGATGCCGTGGTGGGAGTAGATCTTCAGGATGTGCCACAGGATCGGCATGCCGCCAACCTCGATCATGGGTTTGGGCTTGAGGTGGGTCTCCTCCGAAATCCGGGTGCCCAGCCCGCCAGCAAGAATGACAGCTTTCATAGGGTGAAGTGTACTTATAGTGGGAGGGTAGATTGGGGCGGGCATTTTGCCCGCTCGCTTAAACCTGCATGTTCATGATGTCAGTGTAAGCCTGCACCATGCGGTTTCTGACGTGCAGGGTGGCGGTAAAGCCGATCTGGGCCTTCTGAATGGCCACCATGGTCTCTTCCAGGCTGACCTTGGGGTTTTCCATCTGCACTTCCTGCTGCAAGCGGGTTGCTTCGTTCTGGGCGGAGCTGACCGAATTCAGGGCGCTCTTGAGAGCCCCGGAAAACCCGCCGCCCGTGCCCTGGGTATCGGCCGTAGCGTTGGGCCGCACGCCTGCGCCGGGGCGTACCGTGGTCGGCATCGTGAGTGGCGAGAGTTTGAGGTGGTCCATGGCGGCTTCCGGTGAAACTTGATTGGGGGTAATACTAGGTCGCACGGCCAAGGGGCATTATTTTCAATTGGACGGTAAATCCGGTGCTTTTCCCCCTAATGTTTTGCGGATCGGCTCGAATAATCAGTCCCAATCGAAAGGCAAAGAGCGCCTTGCTTCTATGGAATCCAACATGCCCGCCACCGCCGCCATACCTGTCAACCCCAGCATCGTCCAGCGTTTCAACGGTCTGGACCAAGGGCAGCGTCTGCGTCTGGTGCTGGGTGTGGTGCTGTTTGTGGCGATTGCAGCAGTGGGTCTGGTCATGGGGCGCCAGGCCGAATGGCGTGTGCTGTATTCCAACCTTCCAGACAAGGATGGTGGCGCCGTCATTGCCCAGTTGGGCACCATGAACATTCCCTACAAGTACTCCGACGGCGGCGGCGCCATCCTGGTGCCCGCAGATCGGGTGCACGATGCCCGCCTGAAGCTGGCCTCGCTGGGTTTGCCCAAAGGCGCAGTCGCTGGCTTCGAGATGATGGAATCCAACCGTTTCGGCATGACCCAGTTCCAGGAGCGGCTGACCTTTCAGCGCGGGCTGGAAGGCGAGCTGACCCGCTCCATCCAGTCGATTGCCTCGGTAGCCAATGCGCGCGTGCACCTGGCCCTGCCCAACCAGAATGGTTTTTTCCGGGACCAGCAGAAACCTTCTGCCTCCGTGCTGCTCAGCCTGCACCCCGGCCATTCACTGGACAAGACCCAGCTCGCCGGCATCGTGCATCTGGTGGCGGCCAGTGTTCCCGAGATGGATGCCAGCGCTGTGAGCGTGCTGGACGATACCGGCAAGTTGCTGTCCAAACCCCCGGAATCCGCCAACGGCATGAACGTGGATGCCGAGCAGCTGCAGTACGTGCAACAGCTTGAGCAACTCTACAGCCGCCGCATCCTGGACATCCTGGAGCCGCTGGTGGGGCCGCAGAACGTCAAGGCACAGGTGACGGCCGAGCTGGACTTTTCGCAAACCGAGTCCACCACCGAGTCCCACAAACCCAATCTGACACCGGAAAACAGTGCCGTGCGCAGCCAGCAGACGGTGGAAAGCATCAACGGCGGCAGCAGTTCCGGTCCGACCGGTGTGCCGGGCGCGACCTCGAACCAGCCTCCTGCAGCGTCTGCCGCACCTATCAACGGGCAGACCCAGCCGCTCACCGCAGCGGGCCAGAGCGCAGCTGGCGGCAGCAGCAAGAAGGAATCCATCGTTAACTACGAGGTGGACAAGACAGTGCAGGTGGTGAAGGGGGCGACCGGCGTGCTCAAGCGCATCAACGCCGCCGTGGTGATCAACAACATCGTCAAGACCGATGACAAGGGCAAGGTCACCAGCACCCCGTTGACGGATGCCCAGATCGAGAAAATGACCGCCCTGGTGCGTGAGGCCGTGGGCTTCAAGCAGGATCGCGGTGACTCGGTCAATCTGATGAATGCACCGTTTGTCGTCGAAAAGCCCGAGCAGTTGGACATACCGATCTGGCGTCAGCCCGAGGTGACCAGCCTTGCGCAGAGTCTGGCCTGGCCGCTGGGTACCTTGGCACTTGCCACGCTGGTGCTGCTGGGCTTTGTCAAGCCCGCCATGAAGGCCTTGACCGAGAGCCGTCCGCGTGCGGCCCATGCGCAGGGCCACGAGAACCAGCTTGACGCGCTGGAGTCCGAACAACCCGAGCGCCCCCAACTGGTCGCCCCGAGCGCGCACGCCGATGGCGTCATGACACCGTCCGAGCTGCGCATGGAAGAGGCACGCAAGCTGACCCGTGACAATCCTGCGGCAGTCGCTAATATTGTGAAATCGTGGATCAACGGGGAAGCTCCCGCCTAACACACGGGAGTAACCAAAACCATGGCAAATGACGACGACGGTCTGCAAAATGCGGCGATTCTGATGATGTCCCTCGGTGAGGCCGAGGCGTCTGAAGTTTTCAAGCACCTGTCTCCCAAAGAGGTGCAAAAGCTGGGCGAGGCGATTGCCAAGACCTCCCAGATCACCCGTGACAAGGTGGACGCGGTCATCGACAAGTTCCACGGAGTGGCGGCATCGCAAAGCCTGCTGGTCTCCAATTCGGGTGACTATGTGCGTTCGGTGCTGAAGTTGGCCCTGGGTGACGACAAGGCGGCCCTGCTGATCGACCGCATTCTGCAGGGGGGTGACGTCTCCGGAATCGAGAGTCTGAAGTGGATGGATCCGCTGTCCGTGGCCGAGCTGCTGCGCAACGAACATCCGCAAATCGTGGCCGCCATACTGGTCCACCTGGAATTTGATCAGGCCGCCGATGTGCTCAAGTGCCTGAACGAACGCCAGCGCAACGAAGTCATGCTGCGTGTGGCCACCATGGAAGGTATTCAGCCCACGGCCCTGAAGGACCTCAATGAAGTTCTGTTCAATGTGCTGGCCGGTGGCGACAAGATCCGCAAGGCCTCCATGGGCGGTATCAAGACCGCCGCGGAAATGATCAACCTGATGGGTACCGCCATTGAGGGTACGGTGATCGAGTCCATCCGCAGCCACGATGCGGATCTGGCACAGAAGATCATGGACAAGATGTTTGTGTTCGACGACGTCATCAAGCTCGACGACAAGGCCATCCAGATGGTGCTCAAGGAAGTGTCTACCGATGTGCTCATCGTGGCGCTCAAGGGTGCACAGCCCGAGCTCAAGGACAAGATCCTGGCCAATATGTCGACCCGTGCTGCGGCCACGCTCAAGGAAGACCTGGAGTCGCGCGGGCCCATGCGCCTATCCGAAGTGGAAGCGCAACAGAAGGAAATTCTCAAGACCGTGCGCCGCTTGGCGGACGAAGGGCAGATTGTCATCGGCGGTGGAGGTGGCGACGACGCCATGGTCTGATGTCACGCGCCCACTCAACCTTCATCCCCGCAGAAAAGGTCGCAGAAGCCAGCAATTGGAACTTCGATCCCGTCGATCAGGCCTCGCTGCGGTTCGCCGCCAAGGTCAAGGCACAGGCCGAAGCGCAGGACCGTGCGCGCGATGAGCTGGCGCGCCAGTCCGGTTACGCCGAAGGCTATGCCCAGGGCCATGCACAGGCCACGCTGGAAGGCCAGCGCCTGATCAACGAATACATTGCCAATGAAGGTCAGCAGGCGGCCCAACATTTCGCCAGCCTCTTCCGGTCCGCGCAGGAGCAGATTGAGCAGTCCCAGCAGACCCTGGCCAAGGGTGTGCTGGAACTGGCCTGCGAGCTCGCGCGCCAGGTGCTGCGCCGCGAACTGACAGTCAACCCCAATGCCTTGCAGCCCGTGGTGCGCGAAGCGCTGGGCATGCTGACAGTGGATACCAAGATGGCGGCTGTGCGCATGAATCCGGTGGATCTCGACGTGTTTGCAGAAGATCTGCAGAGTGAATTTTCCAACCTGCAGCTCACGCTGGTGCCCGACGTCAACGTCCTCGCAGGCGGCTGTCTGGTGGAGGCCGCAGGTACCGTGATCGATGGCACGGTGCAGCGCCGGTGGAACAAGGCGGTTGCCAGCCTGGGATTGGATTCAAGCTGGGAGCAAGAAGATGATGCCCCCTGAGGCGCCCGCTGCTCTGCCTGGCAGCCCTGTCCAGTGGGAGGACTTCTTTGCCCGCTCGCAGGGACGCCTGGCACGCAGCTCGCCGCTGGAAGTGCGCGGCACCCTGACCAAGCTGGCCGGGCTGGTGCTGGAAGCCAGCGGGCTGCGTGCTCCGGTCGGCTCCCAGTGCATCGTCACAGCGCGTACGCGTGAAACCATCCTGGCCGAAGTCGTGGGCTTTTCCAACGACCGGGCCTTTCTCATGCCTGCGGGGGACGTGCAGGGCCTCTCGAGCGGCGCCAGCGTCGCGCCCGCGGCGCACTATGTTCCGGTGCCGCAACTGCATAAGCCGTCCGCTGCCGATTTCACATCTGAAACCGGCATGTTGCGTCTGCCTTTGGGCGAGGGGCTGCTGGGTCGGGTAGTGGATTCGCAAGGTATGCCGCTGGATCGCATGGGCCCCATTGCGGACGTGGCCGCCAAGCCATTGGACCGCGCACCCATCAACGCCATGGACCGTGACCCGGTGCGCCAGGTTCTGGACACCGGTATACGCGCCATCAATGCCTTGCTGACCGTGGGACGCGGCCAGCGCATCGGCCTGTTCGCCGGTTCCGGCGTGGGCAAGAGTGTGCTGCTTGGGATGATGGCGCGCTATACCCAGGCCGATGTCATCGTGGTGGGGCTGATCGGCGAGCGGGGCCGGGAAGTCAAGGAATTCATCGAAGACATTCTGGGCGCCGAAGGCCGCGCGCGCTCGGTGGTGGTTGCGGCGCCCGCCGACGCGCCCCCGCTGCTGCGCATGCAGGGCGCGGCCTATGCCACTGCCATTGCCGAGAGTTTTCGGGACCAGGGCAAGCACGTGCTGCTGTTAATGGATTCGCTGACCCGCTATGCCATGGCCCAGCGCGAAATTGCACTCGCCATCGGTGAGCCACCAGCCACCAAGGGCTACCCGCCATCGTGTTTTGCCAAGCTGCCCCAGCTGGTGGAGCGCAGCGGCAACGGCCTGCATGGCGTGGGCTCCATCACCGCTTTCTACACCGTGCTGACCGAGGGCGATGACCAGCAGGACCCGATTGCCGATGCGGCGCGTGCCATTCTGGACGGCCATATCGTGCTGTCACGCTCTCTGGCCGAATTTGGACACTACCCGGCCATTGACGTGGAGCAGTCGGCCTCGCGTGTGATGCACAACGTGGTGAGCAGGGACCATTTCGAGGTGGCGCGACGTTTCCGCTCGCTCTATTCCAAGTACGAGAAGAGCCGCGATCTGATCCAGATTGGGGCCTATGCGCAGGGTTCGGACCCGGCGTTGGACGAGGCCATTTCCCTGCACGATGGCATGGCGCACTTCCTGCAGCAGGACATGTTTGAGGCAGCGCCCATGGAGCAGGTGCTGCCCCAGATGGCACAGGTCTGCAATGTCTCGCTGGATGCTTCCTGAGGACGCCGCATGAAAGCAATGCACCATGCCTAAATTCAGAGCGCTGGAACTTGCCATCGACCAGGCCTCGCGGCAGCGCGATGAGCAGGCGCGTCTGTATGCGCAGGCGCAGCGTGCACTTAGCTATGCGCGCAACCAGCTCGACCAGTTGCAGAACTATTCGGCAGATACCGATGCGCGCTGGGTTGCCGGCCGCGCCGTCAATCTGTCGGTGGAAATGGTCAAACACCATTACCAGTTCATGGACCGATTGCAAAACGCCGTGCATCTGCAGCAGGGTGTCTTGCAGAATCTGGAGCGCCAGCTGGAGGCCGCCCACCAGCGCGTGCTGCAGGCCGAGTTTCGCCTGGCCGGATTCAAGCAAGTGCTCAAGGCCCGGCGCGCAGCCCATAGCCAACTCCTGCACCGGCGCGAACAGCTCGCCACCGACGAATTTGCCGCTCAGCGCCACATCCGTGGCCGTGCCGATCAATCCCTGGAAGACGTTTCATGACCATCGAACTCAGCCCCCCTGCCACAACACCTGCCAAGCCGAGCGAAGCGCAGGCTGCCAAATCCAAATCCAAGTCTGGAACGTCTGACGGCAAACCGGATGCCGGTGCCAATGGATTCATGGCGATACTGGGTTCCATCGACGGCACAGCCGCCGCGACAGATACGGGTGATGCGACGACCCCGGATACCTCCACCCCATCTGCTGGTGCGATGGATCCCAATACCCTGCTGTTGCAGAACCCCCAGATTGCCGCCGCGATGCAAGGCGTCGCCATCGATGCGGCCGGAAAGGGTGTTGATGCAAATGCGTTGGCAGCCAGCCTGGCTTCCAGTGGTTCGCAAAAGGGTGGTGGTTCGCAAAAGGGGCAGGACGCTTCCTTGCCACAAGACGGCAAGGGCGGTGTGCGTCCGGTGCGCCTTGGTGTGGGTGACGTTCAGGAATCCGTCCCCCGGGACGTGACGATCAGCCAGGAGTCGGCAACCGTGGGCCTGCAGCATGCGGGTGCGCACGCCAAGGGCGGCAAGGACAGCCTGCCCACGCTTTCGGATTCCACCAGTTCCACCGCCGCCAATGCCACCGCGGCCACGCCTGCAAGTGACCACAAGGAGGCTGTGGATGCGAAATTCCTGGCCGCGCTGGAACAGGCCAAAGCCGCACCTGCCAGCAAAGTTGCGGAGCCCGCTCTGGTGGCGTTGAACAACCGGCCCGAAAAGTCGCAGTCCGAGCGCGCCATAGGCGGTGCGAAGAATGCCGACCCCACCTACACGGGCACCGCAATTGGCGTCACTGGTCCGGATTTCTCGCAGACCGCAGCGCAGCCCACGGCCATGGCGCCGGACATGCAGGTTGCTGAGCAGGTAACGTACTGGGTATCGCAAAACGTGCAGAACGCCGAGATGAAACTCGACGGTCTGGGCCACTCCCCCGTGGAAGTGAGCATCAGCGTCCAGGGCAATGAGGCGCAGATTGCGTTCCGCAGCGACGAGGCAATGACACGCGGCGTGCTGGAGAGCGCAGGCGCCCACCTGAAAGACATGCTGCAACGTGAGGGCATGGTGTTGACCGGAGTGTCCGTAGGTACTTCGGGCAGCGGCGACTCCGGAGCGGGTGACCGACGGGGACGCCAGTCGGCAAGGCAGGTGGCCATTGCTCCGCTGCAGCCGGTGGTGGCCTCTGGCGCGGCGCGCGCGGGAGCCGCAACAGGACGTTCGGTGGATCTTTTTGTGTAGCGATGTCCAATTGGGCAAAAATAGGGATTGCGTATTGGAAATACAGGCCTTTTTCAGCCTTTAATAGGTACTGACGGCCCAATAATCCGTTCTACATAGACATAGTGAGCGAGGAATAACAGTGGCTACTGCAGCACCCGAAGCGACCGAAGCGGCCGCCCCCAAGAAGAGCAAGAAGTTGCTGATCATTGTTGGCGCGGTGGTGCTCGTCCTGCTTTTGGGCGGAGGTGGTGCGTTCTGGTACATATCCAAGCAGCGTGCCGCTGCCGCCGCAGAAGATGGCGAAGAGCCGGCCAAGGCGGCAGCGCATGACGCGCATCCGGTGCCGCCAGCCTATCTGCCCATGGACAACATGGTGGTCAATTTGGCCGATGTCGGTGGTGATCGGGTCGCCCAGATCGGCGTGACGCTGGTGGTCACGGATGCACATGCATCCGACCAGGTCAAAGCCTTTTTGCCGACCATTCGCAGTGGTGTCCTGCTGCTGATATCGCAAAAGACGGCGGTGGAGTTGCTGACGCCGGAAGGAAAGACCAAGCTGGCCAAGGAAATCCTGCACCAGGCGCTGATTCCCTTTGGTGGCGGTGATGAAGAAGAGGCCGCGCCCGAGGATGGCAAAAAGAAGAAGAAGGCTGCGGCCCCCCACGCAGACCTGCCGGTGACTGGCGTGCTGTTTTCCAGTTTCATTGTTCAATAGACGCGACACGGAAATTGCCCCATGAGCGAATCGTTCCTTTCCCAAGAAGAAGTTGATGCACTTCTGGAGGGTGTAACGGGCGAAAGTCAGAAGTCGGTCGAGGAAGCGGCCGAACATGGCGAGGTTCGCCCCTACAACATCTCCAGCCAGGAGCGCATCGTGCGTGGGCGTATGCCCACGATGGAGATCGTCAATGAGCGCTTTGCCCGCAATTTGCGCCAGGGACTTTTCAACTTCATTCGCCGCAGCCCGGAAGTTTCCGTAGGGCCGGTAAGCGTGCAGCGCTACAGCGCCTTTTTGCGCGAGCTGGCGGTGCCGACCAATTTCAATATCGTGGCCATCCGGCCTTTGCGTGGTAGCGGGATGATTGTGTGCGAACCCAGTCTGGTGTTCGGTGTGATCGACACCCTGTTTGGCGGCATAGGCAAATTCCAGACGCGTATCGAGGGTCGCGATTTCTCCGCCACCGAACAGCGGGTGATCAACCGCCTGGTAGAGGTGATCTCGGAAGAGTACAGGAAGGCGTGGAAGGGCATCTATCCGCTGGAGCTGGACTACCAGCGCTCGGAAATGCAGCCTCAGTTCGTCACCATCGCGACGCCCAGCGAGATCGTGATTTCCACTTCGTTCCAGCTGGAAATCGGTGACATTGCGGGCGCCATCCACTTCTGCTTTCCGTATTCCACGCTGGAGCCCATTCGTGATGTGCTGTATTCGTCCACCCAGGGCGACTCCATGGAAGTGGACAAACGCTGGGTCAATGTGCTCACGCGGGAAATCCAGGCGGCGGAGGTGACCCTGGTAGCCAACCTGGCCAAGGCGGACGCCACGGTGGAGCGCCTGCTTTCCTTGAAGAAGGGGGACTTTATCGAGCTTGAGCGGCAACCCCGCATCCAGGCGACCGTGGATGGTGTCCCGATCTTCGAGTGCAACTACGGAACACACAACGCCAAATATGCAATTCGCATCGAAAAGGCGTTGCGCAACAATGACCACAACTGGTTAGGGGATAGACATGGCCACTGAAGACAAGCCCGACGAAGCAGCCGACGACGGCATGGCCGATTGGGCCGAAGCGCTCATGGAGCAAAAGGCCGCCGACAGCACGGAGGCGCAACCCGGTTCGGTGCTGTCCGGCAACGAGGCGCCGCGTCCGTTTTCCTCGACAGGTCCAGACGGAACCACCCAGGACATCAACATGGTGCTGGACATCCCGGTGCAACTGTCGGTGGAACTGGGCCGCACCAAGGTGCCAATCAAACACATTCTGCAATTGGGCCAGGGCTCGGTTGTGGAGCTGGATGCATTGGCTGGTGAACCCATGGACGTGCTGGTCAATGGCTACCTGATCGCGCAAGGTGAGGTGGTGGTGGTGAACGACAAGTTCGGCATCCGGCTGACCGATGTGGTGACTCCGTCCGAGCGCCTGCGCCGCGTCAGCAAGAACTGACAGCGGCTGAGGAATGACGCAGTCCCTGATTCTGATCGGCCTGTTTCTGTGTGTATTGGTGAGCCTTCCGTTCCTCATTGAGCGCGTCAAGAAGCACTATGGCCTGAGCAATCTGGGGCCGATGGGATCGGCCAGACTGGTGTCGATGCTGGCTTTGGGGCCGCAGCAAAAGGTGGTGACCGTAGAAGTGGGGCCTGCGCATGCCCGTGTCTGGCTGGTGTTGGGTGTGACGCAACAGTCCATACAGTGCCTGCACACCATGCCTGCCGATTCCGCAGGAGCGGCCGATGGCCAAGCTCAAGCGGCTGAGGTTATGCTCAAGGCCACCCCCCAACCTTAGCCCTTGCACGCATGAAATCCCTTGCCCGTTTTGCCAAGATCGCGCTGCCTTTGCTGGCATTGCTGCTGCACGGGTTGGCCCAAGCGCAGACTGCGCCGGGCCAATTGCCCCTGATCATCGGCAGTGGCCAGGGGGGCACGAATTATTCGGTTCCCATCCAGACGTTGCTGTTCTTTACGGCACTGTCCTTTTTGCCAGCCGTGCTGCTGATGATGACGGGGTTCACCCGCATCGTGATTGTGCTGTCACTGCTGCGCCAGGCGCTGGGCACCCAGTCGGCGCCTCCCAATCAGGTCATTGTGGGATTGTCCCTGTTCCTCACCTTTTTCGTCATGGGGCCGACGCTGGACAAGGTCTATGAAGACGCCTACTTGCCCTATTCCACCAGCTCCATTACGTTTGACGTGGCTCTGACTCGGGCTGAGGCGCCCTTGCGCAGTTTCATGTCAAAGCAGACCCGACAGTCCGACTTTGCCTTGTTCGTCAAACTGGCCAAGCTGCCGCCGGATACCAAGGTCGATGTCGCTCCCATGCGCGTGCTGGTACCGGCCTTTGTCATCAGTGAGCTGAAATCGGCATTCCAGATCGGCTTCATGATCTTCATTCCGTTTTTGGTCATCGACATTGTGGTGGCCAGCGTGTTGATGTCGCTGGGCATGATGATGTTGTCGCCGGTGCTGGTTGCCCTGCCATTCAAACTGATGCTTTTTGTATTGGCTGACGGTTGGAACCTCTTGGTAGGCTCGCTGGCAGCGAGCTTCGTGAGTTAGAAGGGGCGCACATGAATTCCCAGATGGTGTTGACCATGGGCCAGGAGGCCCTGCTGATGTTGTTGATGGTATCGTCGCCCGTGTTGGGGGCGGCGTTGGTGGTGGGTCTGCTGGTAAGCCTTTTTCAGGCGGTTACCCAGATTCATGAAGCCACGCTGGCCTTTGTGCCCAAGCTGATTGCCGTGGTGGCTGTGTTCGCCATTGCCGGTCCTTGGATGCTCACGATGCTGGTCGAGTACATACGCCGTACCCTGGAAGCCATTCCCGGCTCCGTGGTCTAGGCGGAGTCCATGCCGTGATCAGTCTTTCCGAGGCGCAGCTTGCTGCCTGGATATCGCCGATCTTTTGGCCGTTCATCCGTGTGCTGGCTGTGTTTACCTCGGCACCCGTACTTTCTTCCAAGGCCTTTACCACCCGAGGCCGGGTGGCCCTTGCTTTTCTGGTGGCCCTGGCATCTCAGGCCAGTTTGCCACCTGCTGCCATCGTCGGCTTCAATGATCCTGGCGCCCTTGGTGTAGTGGTGCAGGAGGTGGGGGTGGGGCTATGCATTGGCTTTGCCGTACGCGTGGTGTTCTCGGCCGTGGAGCTGGCTGGAGAGGTGGTGGGTTTTCAGATGGGGCTGAACTTCGCGTCTTTCTTTGACCCCAGTCTGAACTCCCAGTCCAGTGCTGTGGCACGCTTCTTTACCCAGATGACGTCGCTGCTGTTCATCGTGATGAACGGACACCTGATGGTGCTGATGGCAATCAACCGAAGCTTCGTGGCATTCCCGGTTGGACAGAACTTTCTGAAGACTTTGTCGCAGATGCAGTTGCACAAGCTGGGTTCCGAAATCTTCTCCAGCGCACTGTGGATTGCCATGCCCATGGTAGGACTCTTGATGTTCAGCAATTTGGCCATGGGCATCATTTCGCGGGTTGCGCCGCAAATGAACATTTTTGCCATTGGCTTTCCGGTCACCTTGCTGGTGGGGTTGGTGGGGATTGCCTTTACCCTCCCCATGCTGGACCAGCCCTTCATCAATCTGATGACACGGGTCATCGAGATCTTTGGCTAACCAGCGTTCAGACCAGCTCGTTGCGAATGGCGTAGACAGTCAACTCGGCGTTGTTGTTGAGTTTGAGCTTTTCCAGTAGCCGGGCGCGGTAGACGCTTACGGTCTTGGGACTGAGCATCAGCTCTTCGGCAATTTCCGAGAGTTTCTTGCCGGAGGCAATCTTCAGCAGGGTTTGCAGCTCCCGCTCGGACAAGGTGGAGTGCAATGTCTCGGCGCTGGGTTCGGCCAGGTTGTTGACCAACATGTCGGACACCGCAGCCGTCACGTATTTGCGTCCTTGCGCAATCGTGCGCACTGCAGCGATCAGTTCGGCCGGGTCTCCCGCCTTGTTGAGGTATCCATGGGCGCCGGCGCGCAGGCAGCGAATGGCGTATTGGTCCTCGGCGAACATGGAAACAATCAGCACACGCACGGCGGAGCCCGATTCGCGCAGGGAAGAAAGCACTTCCAGGCCGCCTCGGCCCGGCAGATTCAGGTCAAGAATCAGCACATCACAGGCCGCTGATCGCAGAACTTCGCGCACTTCAGAATAACTGCCCGACTCGCCTACGACCTGGATGTCCACGGCTTCACTGAGCGTGTCGCGAATGCCTCTGCGCACCATGGCGTGGTCATCACACAGTACTACTTTGATCACAGAAAATCCGCCTCGTCGTGGGAACTGGTCTTTTCATCCAGCGGGATATTGAGTATGAGGGTGGTGCCCTGGCCTGGGCGTGTACTGATGTCCAGCCATCCGCCCACAACTTTGGCCCGCTCCTTCAGCCCCCGGATCCCGAAAGCCGCGGGATTGTCCAGGGCCTCTTGCGAGATGCCCTGGCCATTGTCAGAGATCTCAAGCGTCAGCACGCCTTCCGCATCGGACAAGTCTATCTTGACCAGAGTGCACTGCGCGTATTTGGAAATATTCGTAAGGGCTTCCTGCGCCGTGCGGTATGCCGTCAGCTGAAGGTGCTTTTCAGGGTTGATGGCCGGATTGTTGGTCAAGAGCGAGGTCTTGACGCCGCTTCTGCGTTGGAAACTTTCGGCGAGCCATTGGATGGCGGGGTACAGGCCCTGGTCCAGGATGGCAGGACGCAGGTTCATCATGATGCGCTGGCTCGCTCCAATGGCGTGTTGCAGCATGTCATTGGCCGCTGTCACATGGTCTTGTGCCTCCGTGCTTGGCGCGTGGCGCGCCAACCAGGACAGGTCCAGCCGCACTGCAGCGAGCGATCCGCCAATGTCATCATGTATTTCCCGCGCAATCGAGGCGCGTTCATTTTCAATGGCGGTTTGCAGGTGTTGGGCAAAGTGGGCCAGACGCTTTTCGGAGGCTGCGAGCTCCGCCACGGCGCGTGCTTCTGCAGCCTTGGCCTTGTGCACTTCGATGGCGCTGGCAATCACGCGGGTCAGTTTGTCCAAGCCTTCTTTGGGGAGGTAGTCGCTGATGCCCAATTGGATGGCGGCAACCGCCGCCGGCTCCCCGATGGCGCCGGACAGGAGCAAAAAAGGGATCTTGCTCCCGATCTCCTTCAGTACAGTCCATGCGTCCAGGGCAGTGAAACCAGGCAAACGATAGTCTGCCAGAACGATATCGAAATCGCGGTTCCGCAGTTGGTGGTCAAATTCAGCAAGCGAATCGACCCGGGTGACAGTGAAGTCCAGCTTGTCTTTCTTCAGAGCCCTGCAAACCAACTGATGGTCCAGCTCCGAATCTTCCAGGTGAAGAATGCGAAGTGGCTGGGTAGGTGTGGGGGATACAAGGGGAGCCATGCGCATTGGGGCAGATTATCTGTTTACGTTCTGCGCGGGCGCAAGTTTTTTCGCTTCGAAAGAGCGGCGAGCCAAGTCAAAATTTCCACAATCACGGAGTTTCCTGATAACCTCCAAGATAGAAAGTGGGAGGCATGCCAAAATGAATAAATTGCCGAGTGGCTTTGAGGGTTAATAACGATGCCAGCATCACTGACAACACCGAGTGCGCCATCTGTTCAAATGCCGCTGATGCTTGTGGCGGAAGTGCAGGACTCTCTGTTGGTGGTGGTCCATGATCTCAACCGGCTGGATGGCCTGTTGGCGCACACCATGGAAAACCTGATGGAGCGCTTCACCGCGGCAAGCGCCAATCTGGCCAACCCCGATCTGGTCGCCTCCAAGGAGCTCGATGTGGTGCGCAGCACATTGCGTGCGGCAGTAACCGAGCTTCAGTTTCAGGACATGGCCTCCCAGCTGATTACCCACACTTCCAAGATATTGCAAGGCTGCGCCTACCGTCTGGCTTCCGAGTCCATGGGGGTGGAGGACGGGGAGGCAGTACCCTTTGTGGAAGAAGTACCGGAGCGGCCCAACCCTGTCACTCAGGACGAAATGGACGCCGGTTCCATTGAACTTTTCTGATCCACCCCATTTCAAGATTGATTAGCTGGAGCATTTGATGCCTGTAATTCTCGCCGTCGACGACTCACCTTCCATGCGGAAGATGGTCTCTTTTACGCTCACCGGAGCGGGTTATCAGGTTGTGGAGGCCGTGGATGGCCAGGACGCCTACGAAAAGGCGCAGACGCAATCATTCGATCTGGTCCTTACCGATCAAAACATGCCGCGCCTGGACGGCTTGGGGCTTACCCGTAAATTGCGTGACCATCCCCAGTTTAAGACAACGCCCATTTTGATGCTCACGACAGAATCCAGCGATCTGATGAAGCAGGCCGGACGCGCCGCGGGGGCTACCGGCTGGCTGGTGAAGCCGTTTGACCCAGCCAAGTTGCTCGACGTCATTAAAAAAGTCATTCGCTAACAAGTCGGTTGGGGCACCCCAGGACGCCAAACAGGAGAATAAATAATGTCAGAAACGCATCAAGAAAGCGGCGCAGGCGGCGATATTGATTTAAGTCAGTTCTATCAGATCTTCTTTGAGGAAGCAGGCGAAAACCTGGACCTGATGGAGACCATGCTGCTGAATCTGAACCTGGAAACAGCGGATGACGAAGAGCTCAATGGCATCTTCCGTTGCGCCCACTCCGTCAAGGGCGGTGCCGCGACTTTTGGTTTTGCGGACGTTGCCGAGCTGACGCACAAGATGGAGTCTCTTCTGGATCGCCTGCGCCGGCACGAGTTGCAGCCAACTTCTGTGATGGTTGATGTTCTCTTGGAGTCGGCGGACGCATCGCGCAGCCTGTTGGCACGCCACCAGTCTGGTGACACCAGTGAGGCCCCACCGACTGCAGACTTGGTGCGCCGTATTGCGGATCTGGCGGCTGGCAATGTTCCGGCACCGGCCAAAGTGGCGGCGCCCGCGCCGGCACCTGCGCCCAAACCGGCTGCGGTGGCTAAACCAGCGGAGCCCGTTGCTGCTGGAGGCGTTCGGCAATTGGAAATTAAGGTTGGCCCGCTGACCCATCCCGAGCAGGCAGATGCCATTTCTGAGCTGTTCCGGGATATCCCGGGGCTGGGCACCATCAAGGCGTTGAGTTCAGACCGCAAGGACTTTCGTGTGTTTGCCGTTGAAACGGCCTCCACCGATGAAGACCTGCTGGACCTGTTTACCTTCCATGTGGCGCGCGAGCAGATCGAAATTCGGCCTGTGGCCGCCCCTACGCCCGCCGAGGCGGATGCCAGCCATGGTTTCTTCGACGATGCGCCCGGAGCGCCTGCAGCAGCCGGTCCGTCGCCCGCGCAGCCCGAGGCACCTGCTGGCTACGGGTTCTTTGACGGTTCACCGGGCGCGCCTGTGGCGGGTCACGAAGCCAGTGCCGGTGTTACGGACAATCATGTAGCGGAAGTCAAGACCGGGGCCAAGGCTGTGGCAAAGACCGCGGCGGCACCGGCTGCGCAGCAGCCTGAAGCCGCCACCATCCGTGTTGCCATCAGCAAAGTGGATCAACTCATCAATCTGGTGGGCGAGCTGGTGATCACGCAGGCCATGTTGGCGCAAAACAGTCGGGCGCTGGATCCGGCGGTGTACCAGCAACTGTTGACGGGGTTGGCCGACCTGGACCGCAATACCCGCGATTTGCAGGAATCGGTCATGTCGATCCGCATGATCCCCATGTCCATTGTGTTCAGCCGATTCCCTCGCATGTTGCGCGATCTGGCCGGCAAACTGGGCAAGAAGGTGGATTTTGTGACGCAAGGCGAAGCCACTGAGCTTGACAAGGGGCTGGTTGAGAAGATCACAGACCCGTTGACGCATTTGGTTCGCAACAGTTGCGACCATGGCATTGAGTCGCCGGCCGAGCGTTTGGCGGCTGGAAAGCCTGAAACCGGAACGATCACCTTGTCTGCTTCACACCAAGGCGGCTCCATCGTGATTGAAGTCCGGGATGACGGCAAGGGCCTGTCGCGGGAAAAGATTCTCAAGAAAGCGCGAGACCGCGGTATGGACGTATCAGATCAGATGTCCGATGCGGACGTCTGGGGGCTGATCTTTGCCCCCGGCTTCTCGACGGCCGAGGTGGTTACCGATGTTTCAGGCCGCGGCGTTGGCATGGACGTGGTGAAGCGCAATATCGCCGCCTTGAATGGCACCGTGGAGATTGACTCCGCAGAGGGTTTTGGCATGCGGGTGGCGGTGCGCCTGCCGCTGACGCTGGCCATCATGGATGGCATGTCCGTTGGCGTGGGCGAGGAGGTGTACATCTTGCCGTTGTCCTCCGTAGTGGAGTCCTTCCAGGTCAAGGCCGATGCGGTCAGCACAGTCGGACAGGGCTCTCAACTGGTCAAGGTGCGTGACGAGTACATGCCGGTGATCGAGCTTGAAAAAGTATTCCAGGTGCCGCGTTTTGACTTTGAGAAGAACAGCGACATCATGGTCGTGGTGGAAGCTGACGGAAGTCGCGTGGTTCTGTTGGTGGACGAGCTGTTGGGCCAGCAGCAGGTGGTGGTCAAGAACCTGGAATCCAACTATCGCAAGGTGCCCAACGTGTCCGGCGCCACGATATTGGGGGATGGCAAAGTTGCATTGATTCTGGATACGGCCGCGTTGGTGCGTCGATCCAGGCACTAGGAGCAAGTTATGGGAATGATGGAAAAAATGGAAGAGCTCACATCGACGGGCGCACGCGAGTACCTGACGTTCCGGCTGGATACCGAAGAGTACGGCATCGACATTCTCAAGGTGCAGGAAATCCGGGGCTATGAGCCTCCCACGCGGGTTGCCAATGCGCCCAGTTTCATCAAGGGTGTGGTGAACTTGCGGGGCACGATTGTTCCTATCGTGGATATGCGCCTGAAATTCAATTGCGAAAAGGCGGAGTACAACAGCTTTACGGTTGTGATCATCCTGAACCTGCGCAACCGTATCGTGGGGATTGTGGTCGACTCCGTGAGTGACGTGATGGAGCTTCCCCCCGAGGCGTTGAAGGCCGCACCGGACATTGACAGCGTGATTGACAGCAGTGCGGTCATGGGCCTGGGCTCTCTTGGCGAACGCATGCTGATTCTGTTGGACATCGAGCGACTTATGTCTGCACCCGATATGGGGCTGGTCAGTTCCGAAGAGTAACCGCTTCCCGGGAGCGTTCGATTACAACTAGAAGAACGATTGAAATACGATGAATGCACGCGCTTCCATGGACAGTCTGGGTGACGCAGGAATCCAAGGGCGAGAATTTGCATGGACCAGCGCAGATTTTGACCGCGTACAGGACCTGATTTACCGCCGTGCCGGAATCAGCCTGCATGATGGCAAGCATGCCATGGTGTATAGCCGCTTGTCTCGGCGTTTGCGTGAAACCGGGCACCAGAGCTTCAAGGAGTATCTGTCCTGGTTGGAGTCCACCGATGGTGATGAGTGGCAGGAGTTCGTGAACGCACTCACGACCAATCTCACGTCCTTCTTTCGTGAGCATCACCACTTCCAGATTTTTGCTGAGCACCTGAAGTCAAAACCGGCGTCGCACCACTGGAAGGTCTGGTGCAGCGCAGCCTCCACGGGGGAGGAGCCTTACTCGATCGTGATGACCGCGCTGGAGGCTTTGGGTAGCCGCCCCCAGTTTTCCTTGGCTGCCAGCGATATCGACTCCAAAGTGCTGGCTACGGCGGCCAACGGTGTCTACAAGGCGGAGTCGCTCAAGGGGGTCAGCCAGGCGCAGATGCAGGCCTTTTTCATGCGTGGCAAGGGCGCCAATCAGGGAATGGTGCGGGTCAAGCCGGAGTTAAGGCAATACATAGAGTTCCTGATCATCAATCTGATCAAGGACGACTGGCCCTTCAGGGAGCCCTTTGACGTCGTCTTCTGTCGCAACGTGATGATCTACTTTGACGCGGAAACGCAGCGCCGGGTGCTGGAGCGGATTCACCGTGTCATGAAGCCGGGCGGAATTCTATTTGTCGGACATGCAGAAAATTTCAGTGACTCGCGCGATTTGTTTGTATTGAAGGGGAAAACCGCCTATGAGCGCCGCTAGTGCAATGCGTTATTGCGTGGACCTGATGGCAACAACCCTATGAGTTCAAATTTCCCCACCCCGAATGCCTCGCGCTTGGGCGCGGCCATGCCCGCGGCCAAGACGCTGCCTAATGGACGGGTCTCGCGGGTCGACCAGCTCAAGGCGCAGGCACGCAAACCGGGTGAAGCCTCCTTTTTCTATGCAGATCACCACTTTCAGTACGACGCTGTCAAAGTGTTGCCGGGCGAGTACTTCGTCTCCGGCGAGGAAATTGTGATCATGACCGTTCTGGGTTCGTGCATCGCAGCCTGTCTGTGGGATGGAAGGTCACGCGTAGGTGGCATGAACCACTTCATGCTCCCGGACGGTGATACCGGTGACGGGTCCGGTCGCTATGGCTCGTTTGCCATGGAGTTGTTGATCAACGAAATGCTCAAGCTGGGAGCCAGGCGAGAGACCATGCAGGCCAAGATCTTTGGCGGCGGCCAGGTGATGGCCGGATTTACGACCATGAATGTGGGGGAGCGCAATACGCAGTTTGTTCAGGATTACCTGGCTACAGAGCGTATTCCCATCGTCTCACAGGATGTGCTGGATATCCATCCGCGCAAGGTGTGTTTTTTCCCGGTTACGGGCAAGGCGCTGGTCAAACGGCTCGCTCACTCGCACCCTGAAACACTGGCGGTGGAGGAGCGTCGCGGAAATGCGGCCACGGTTGCCAAGTCAAACGCCGGTGGCTCTGTTGATTTGTTTTGAGGATGTGGTTTGAGCAAGAAGATTACCGTAGTTGTTGTGGACGATTCCGCGCTGGTGCGCAGCTTGTTGTCTGAGATCATCAACCGCCAGTCGGACATGGAGTGCATTGGCACAGCCAACGATCCACTGATCGCACGTGAAATGATTCGTGAACTCAATCCGGACGTGATCACGCTGGATATCGAGATGCCCAAGATGGATGGAATCGAGTTTCTGGGAAGGTTGATGCGCCTGCGTCCCATGCCGGTTCTCATGATCTCTACCCTGACGGAACGCGGCGCCGAGATCACCATGCGCGCTCTGGAGCTGGGCGCGGTGGATTTCGTGGCAAAACCACGGATTGGCTTGGTAGATGGCATTAACGAGCTTGCCGGACTGATCGTCGAAAAGGTACGGGTTGCGGCCCAGGCGCACGTTCGACGTACCGTTACACCGGCGGCCGTGCCCGCTTCTACGCCGGCGGCCAAACCCCAAAACGCGTCCATCGGACGTATTTCCACTGAAAAACTGATCTGTATCGGTGCTTCTACGGGAGGTACGGAGGCCATCAAGGAAATCTTGGTACGGATGCCAGCAGATTCGCCTGGAATTGTCATCACGCAGCACATGCCGCCCGGCTTCACCACCAGTTTTGCAGCCCGGCTCAATGGCTTGTGTCAAATTTCCGTGAAAGAGGCGGTAAATGGTGAGCGGATTCTTCCGGGGCACGCCTACATTGCGCCGGGGGGCAAGCAGTTCCGAATTGACAGAAGCGGGGCCAATTACCAATGTGTCGTGGAAGACGGCGAACTGGTGAATCGCCACAAACCATCTGTCGAGGTGTTATTCAAGTCGGCTGCCCGGGTAGTGGGCCGCAACGCCTTTGGAATCATGCTCACAGGCATGGGTAATGACGGTGCCAAGGCCATGAAAGAGATGCGGGATGCCGGAAGCTACAACTTCGTGCAGGATGAAGCCAGCTGCGTCGTCTTTGGAATGCCGCGCGAAGCCATCTTGCACGGCGCTGCGGACGAGGTATTGCCCTTGACCTCCATAGCGCCGGCATTACTTGCCAAGCTCTCTGGAAGTACTGATCGCTACCGGGTGTGACCTCGTACCTTGGGATGTGCGTCAAGGCGTTCAGGGCAACTTTTTTTGAAGTTGTTTTGAAATCCCAAAAAACAGTGCTATAGTCGAGGGCTTCGCTAATGACGGCGAAGACAAATTTCTAAGTAAAGCAAATAAAAAAACTTTAAAAGAAATTTGACCAGCAGCTAAAAACTGTGTCATAATTCAAGGCTTCGCTGATCACAGTGAAGCAAGCAAAGAGAAGTGAAAAGTTCTTTGTGATCTTTAAAAATTTACAGCCGATAAGCGTGGGCGTTTGAAGGCGATTGCCAAGTTCTTCGGAACTAGGTCTTAACTGGCCTACAAACGCTCATGAAGTAAAAAAGATGTGAAAGTCAGAGATGATATTCACGTCGATTCCAATTTATGAGTTGCTCGAAAGAGCGAAAAAATTCAAGATCGAACTATAGAGTTTGATCCTGGCTCAGATTGAACGCTGGCGGCATGCCTTACACATGCAAGTCGAACGGCAGCACGGGAGCAATCCTGGTGGCGAGTGGCGAACGGGTGAGTAATATATCGGAACGTGCCCAGTCGTGGGGGATAACGCAGCGAAAGCTGTGCTAATACCGCATACGATCTATGGATGAAAGCGGGGGATCGCAAGACCTCGCGCGATTGGAGCGGCCGATATCAGATTAGCTAGTTGGTGAGGTAAAGGCTCACCAAGGCGACGATCTGTAGCTGGTCTGAGAGGACGACCAGCCACACTGGAACTGAGACACGGTCCAGACTCCTACGGGAGGCAGCAGTGGGGAATTTTGGACAATGGGCGCAAGCCTGATCCAGCAATGCCGCGTGCAGGATGAAGGCCTTCGGGTTGTAAACTGCTTTTGTACGGAACGAAACGGTCCTTTCTAATACAAGGGGCTAATGACGGTACCGTAAGAATAAGCACCGGCTAACTACGTGCCAGCAGCCGCGGTAATACGTAGGGTGCGAGCGTTAATCGGAATTACTGGGCGTAAAGCGTGCGCAGGCGGTTATATAAGACAGATGTGAAATCCCCGGGCTCAACCTGGGACCTGCATTTGTGACTGTATAGCTAGAGTACGGTAGAGGGGGATGGAATTCCGCGTGTAGCAGTGAAATGCGTAGATATGCGGAGGAACACCGATGGCGAAGGCAATCCCCTGGACCTGTACTGACGCTCATGCACGAAAGCGTGGGGAGCAAACAGGATTAGATACCCTGGTAGTCCACGCCCTAAACGATGTCAACTGGTTGTTGGGTCTTCACTGACTCAGTAACGAAGCTAACGCGTGAAGTTGACCGCCTGGGGAGTACGGCCGCAAGGTTGAAACTCAAAGGAATTGACGGGGACCCGCACAAGCGGTGGATGATGTGGTTTAATTCGATGCAACGCGAAAAACCTTACCCACCTTTGACATGTACGGAATTTGCCAGAGATGGCTTAGTGCTCGAAAGAGAACCGTAACACAGGTGCTGCATGGCTGTCGTCAGCTCGTGTCGTGAGATGTTGGGTTAAGTCCCGCAACGAGCGCAACCCTTGTCATTAGTTGCTACATTTAGTTGGGCACTCTAATGAGACTGCCGGTGACAAACCGGAGGAAGGTGGGGATGACGTCAAGTCCTCATGGCCCTTATAGGTGGGGCTACACACGTCATACAATGGCTGGTACAAAGGGTTGCCAACCCGCGAGGGGGAGCTAATCCCATAAAGCCAGTCGTAGTCCGGATCGCAGTCTGCAACTCGACTGCGTGAAGTCGGAATCGCTAGTAATCGTGGATCAGAATGTCACGGTGAATACGTTCCCGGGTCTTGTACACACCGCCCGTCACACCATGGGAGCGGGTTCTGCCAGAAGTAGTTAGCCTAACCGCAAGGAGGGCGATTACCACGGCAGGGTTCGTGACTGGGGTGAAGTCGTAACAAGGTAGCCGTATCGGAAGGTGCGGCTGGATCACCTCCTTTCTGGAAACTGCAATTTAATTTGAACGCTCACACTTATCGGTTGTTGGAAGGTTGTCGCTGACGACTCTGGCTTATGGCCTGGTCACAAGTGACCGGCTTGGGTCTGTAGCTCAGTTGGTTAGAGCACCGTCTTGATAAGGCGGGGGTCGTTGGTTCGAGACCAACCAGACCCACCATCGTCGTCCAATATACAGATATTCGGGTACACGGGGGATTAGCTCAGCTGGGAGAGCACCTGCTTTGCAAGCAGGGGGTCGTCGGTTCGATCCCGTCATCCTCCACCAACCTTTCAAAACTTATCCTTTGGTAGTTATTCAACACCAAAGTTGCTTTAGATTTATTATGATTTAAGGCTACTTTGTTGTTGATCGAGATTACTTGATCAATCGGCTGTTCTTTAACAATTTATAGAGTTTAATCAGCGTTGCTAGCGGAAACTGCACATTCGTAAAGGTTTAGTGCAGACCGTGCCGCTAGCGACATAATTTTGATTGCGTCAAAATGAATATCAAACTTCACGTTTGAAATTCGAGTTATTCAAGTTAATTGAATACGGCATAACGCGACAGGTGAGAGACCTGTCAAACATTCCTTGAAGATAACTGGTTGATTCGCAAGAATCATCAAAGTTATAGGGTCAAGTGAATAAGAGCATATGGTGGATGCCTTGGCAATGATAGGCGACGAAGGACGTGATAGCCTGCGATAAGCTTCGGGGAGCTGGCAAATTAGCTTTGATCCGGAGATTTCCGAATGGGGAAACCCACCTGCAAAGGTATCGCATGATGAATACATAGTCATGCGAGGCGAACCGGGTGAACTGAAACATCTCAGTAGCTCGAGGAAAAGACATCAACCGAGATTCCGAAAGTAGTGGCGAGCGAAATCGGAGAAGCCTGCAAGTGATAGCACAAGACATAACGGAACGATCTGGAAAGGTCGACTATAGAGGGTGATAGTCCCGTACGTGAAATGACCTGTGTGGTACTGAGCTTGCGACAAGTAGGGCGGGACACGAGAAATCCTGTCTGAATATGGGGGGACCATCCTCCAAGGCTAAATACTCATCATTGACCGATAGTGAACTAGTACCGTGAGGGAAAGGCGAAAAGAACCCCGGGAGGGGAGTGAAATAGATCCTGAAACCGTATGCTTACAAAAAGTAGGAGCCCGCAAGGGTGACTGCGTACCTTTTGTATAATGGGTCAGCGACTTACATTCAGTGGCAAGGTTAACCGAATAGGGAAGCCGTAGAGAAATCGAGTCCGAATAGGGCGTCAAGTCGCTGGGTGTAGACCCGAAACCAAGTGATCTATCCATGGCCAGGATGAAGGTGCCGTAACAGGTACTGGAGGTCCGAACCGACTAGTGTTGCAAAACTAGCGGATGAGCTGTGGATAGGGGTGAAAGGCTAAACAAACTTGGAAATAGCTGGTTCTCTCCGAAAACTATTTAGGTAGTGCCTCAAGTATTACCTGCGGGGGTAGAGCACTGTTTTGGCTAGGGGGTCATGGCGACTTACCAAACCAATGCAAACTCCGAATACCGCAGAGTACAGCTTGGGAGACAGAGCACCGGGTGCTAACGTCCGGACTCAAGAGGGAAACAACCCAGACCGCCAGCTAAGGTCCCTAAAATTGGCTAAGTGGGAAACGAAGTGGGAAGGCTAAAACAGTCAGGATGTTGGCTTAGAAGCAGCCATCATTTAAAGAAAGCGTAATAGCTCACTGATCGAGTCGTCCTGCGCGGAAGATGTAACGGGGCTAAGCCAGTTACCGAAGCTGCGGATTTGCAATTTATTGCAAGTGGTAGGAGAGCGTTCTGTAAGCCTGTGAAGGTGCGTTGTAAAGCGTGCTGGAGGTATCAGAAGTGCGAATGCTGACATGAGTAGCGTTAAAGGGGGTGAAAAGCCCCCTCGCCGTAAGCGCAAGGTTTTCTACGCAACGTTCATCGGCGTAGAGTGAGTCGGCCCCTAAGGCGAGGCAGAGATGCGTAGCTGATGGGAAACAGGTCAATATTCCTGTACCGATGTGTAGTGCGATGTGGGGACGGAGAAGGTTAGCTCAGCCAACTGTTGGATATGTTGGTTCAAGCCTGTAGTCGTGCCTGGTAGGTAAATCCGCCGGGCTTAGATGAGGGGTGATAACGAGGCTGCTTGCAGCCGAAGTGAGTGATACCCTGCTTCCAGGAAAAGCCACTAAGCTTCAGCTACACACGACCGTACCGCAAACCGACACTGGTGCGCGAGATGAGTATTCTAAGGCGCTTGAGAGAACTCGGGAGAAGGAACTCGGCAAATTGACACCGTAACTTCGGAAGAAGGTGTGCCTTTAGTAGGTGAACCATTTACTTTGGGAGCCCAATGAGGTTGCAAAAAATCGGTGGCTGCGACTGTTTATTAAAAACACAGCACTCTGCAAACACGAAAGTGGACGTATAGGGTGTGACGCCTGCCCGGTGCTGGAAGATTAAATGATGGGGTGCAAGCTCTTGATTGAAGTCCCAGTAAACGGCGGCCGTAACTATAACGGTCCTAAGGTAGCGAAATTCCTTGTCGGGTAAGTTCCGACCTGCACGAATGGCGTAACGATGGCCACACTGTCTCCTCCCGAGACTCAGCGAAGTTGAAATGTTTGTGATGATGCAATCTCCCCGCGGAAAGACGGAAAGACCCCATGAACCTTTACTGTAGCTTTGTATTGGACTTTGAACAGATCTGTGTAGGATAGGTGGGAGGCTTTGAAGCAGGGTCGCTAGATCTTGTGGAGCCAACGTTGAAATACCACCCTGGTGTGTTTGAGGTTCTAACCTAGGTCCATTATCTGGATCGGGGACAGTGCATGGTAGGCAGTTTGACTGGGGCGGTCTCCTCCCAAAGCGTAACGGAGGAGTTCGAAGGTACGCTAGGTACGGTCGGACATCGTGCTAATAGTGCAATGGCATAAGCGTGCTTAACTGCGAGACTGACAAGTCGAGCAGATGCGAAAGCAGGACATAGTGATCCGGTGGTTCTGTATGGAAGGGCCATCGCTCAACGGATAAAAGGTACTCTGGGGATAACAGGCTGATACCGCCCAAGAGTTCATATCGACGGCGGTGTTTGGCACCTCGATGTCGGCTCATCTCATCCTGGGGCTGTAGCCGGTCCCAAGGGTATGGCTGTTCGCCATTTAAAGAGGTACGTGAGCTGGGTTTAAAACGTCGTGAGACAGTTTGGTCCCTATCTTCCGTGGGCGCTGCAGATTTGAGGAAGCCTGCTCCTAGTACGAGAGGACCGGAGTGGACACACCTCTGGTGTATCGGTTGTCACGCCAGTGGCATTGCCGAGTAGCTAAGTGTGGAAGAGATAACCGCTGAAAGCATCTAAGCGGGAAACTCGTTTCAAGATGAGATCTGCCGGGGCCTTGAGCCCCCTGAAGAGTCGTTCAAGACCAGGACGTTGATAGGTCGGGTGTGGAAGCGCAGTAATGCGTTAAGCTAACCGATACTAATTGCTCGTGCGGCTTGACCCTATAACTTTGATGTACACCATGTACTCAAGGAAGTTATGCCAAGTTGACGCATTCAAAATCCACCACAAGTGGTGTCGTAACAGACAAGCTGATTAGCTCTATAAATTGGTCCGGTTGACTTCAGTCAATCAGACAAAAAAGTTATGCCTGACGACCATAGCGACTTGGTACCACTCCTTCCCATCCCGAACAGGACAGTGAAACGAGTCAGCGCCGATGATAGTGCGGGTTCCCGTGTGAAAGTAGGTCATCGTCAGGCTATTTACAGCCAAAAACGCCTCAGGTATCCCTGGGGCGTTTTTTTTGCCCAGCGAAATCGGCTCACATGGCTGATACGTAGCAGGGTCTTTCTCCTGTGAAGTGCAGAATCTAGGGTAAACCCTTATAGTTGCATTCATGATTCAACTTGCCTACAAATTCAGCGCGATTGCCAAAGTGGCTTTTTCTTGGCTTCGTCGGTTGATGCCGAGTGGCACTCCCATACGTACGCTGGGAGCACATCACAGGGAGCGTATTGCCGCCCACTTGCTGGCACTGAGCGCACAGGATCGCTATCTGCGCTTTGGGTATCCGGCGCAAGACGCACAGATATTGCGCTACGTACAAGGACTGGATTTTCTGCACGACGAAGTGCTTGGGATCTATGATCGACAGCTGAAACTCGTTGCGGTCGCGCATCTCGCTTACGGAGAAGAGGCTTCAGAACAATGCGTTGAATTTGGCGTGTCCGTTTTGAAGGAAGTTCGCGGCCTGGGATATGGGGCAAGACTGTTCGCTAGGGCCGCCACGCATGCGAGCAATCTAGGCGTGCGGACCATGTTCATACACGCCTTGAGTGAAAACGCCGCTATGCTGAAGATAGCACGGGCTGCAGGCGCCCATGTGCAGAGAGACGGATCCGAATCGCAGGCCTATCTTCAACTGCCATCATCCACTGTGTACAGCCGCTTTGGCGAATTGCTACAAGAGCGAATTGCAAAAGCAGACTTCCGGCTCAAAGTGCGCGCGTATCAGATCCGCTCATTGATTAATTCGCCGAGTGAAGTAAGCTGAATTTCGCAGTAGCTTCGACGGCCTCAATACGGGCCAAGATGCGCGGCGAATTCGCCCGTCTTACAAATCCGCTATCCTTGCGACAACGCAACAACGGCTTTACTGCCCTTTCCGAAGTGTCAGACCCCCATCCCGCGCGGACCAATGAAAAGGAAGATAAACGCACCTTTCTCCAAAAGCTGGCTGAGTTCATTCACCCTGGACCCGATTCCACGGATGAACTGATTGAAACGCTGGCCGAAGCACAGGACAACAACATCATTGGCGCAGACTCGCGTCTGATGCTTGAAGGGGTCATTCGCATGGCGGACATGACAGCAGGTGACGTCATGGTGCCCGCGACGCGGATGGATTTTCTGGACATAGGCTCAACGATGGATGAGCTGCTGCACCAGGTGATAGATACCGGCCACTCACGCTTTCCGGTCTTTGAAAATGAACGCGAAAACATCCTGGGCATACTGATGGCCAAGGATCTACTCAAGCTGCAACGCGCGCCGGAACTCAACATCCGCGCACTTATACGACCCGCGGTCTTTGTACCGGAGTCCAAGGGACTCAACGATCTGTTGCGCGACTTTCGGGGTAATCGGAATCACCTCGCCATCGTCATCGACGAATTCGGACGCGTAGCTGGTCTCATCACTATTGAAGATGTGCTGGAGCAAATCGTGGGCGAAATCGAAGACGAATTCGACATGCCCGATGATGAAGGTGACATCTTTGGCCTGCCGGATAGAAGCTATAGAGTGAGTGGAGATACACCGATTGAACGTGTGAATGATGCTTTCGACGTCACTTTGACCAGCAGCGATCCGGACGACCACTTTGAGACCATCGGCGGTCTGATTGCGCATGAAATGGGCCATGTGCCCAAACGCGGCGAACGGCACTCCATGGGTGGGCTTGACTTTGCAGTGCTGCATACCAAAGGTGGAGCAGTGAAGTGGTTCAAAGTCGCACCCTCCAAGACGCCGCTGTCTTGAGCCGGATGGTAGATTCACCCGGCGTAGCCCAACGTTCGGCATACGCCTTGCAGGCCGCACTGCTGGTATTGGCTGCCGCTGCTGCTTCCCTGGCGGTTTGCTGGCCGTTTGCAAACGTGGGCCAAGTTGGCGAAACCATATGGTGGCTGCAGTTGCTCTCCCTAGCCTGCCTGTCATGGGTTGTGGGGCGTTGCACCACAGCCAAACAAGCGTTTGGATGGAGCTTCCTCTACACCGTCGCCTGGCTTTGTGCCACGTTCTGGTGGCTTTTTGTGGCCATGCACACCTACGGAGGGTTGCCATCGGCGCTGGCGCTTGTCGCGGTACTGGCATTAGCAGGGGCGCTAAGTCTGTACTACGGTGCAGCTATGGCGCTGTGCTGGAAGCTGGGGCAAGGACGCCCCGCCGTGATGGCCCTGCTATTCGCCGCCCTCTGGACCATGGCCGAAATGGCTCGCGGAACGTGGCTGACCGGCTTCGGCTGGGGAGCCATGGCCTATGCCCATACCAGCGGTCCGCTGTCCCGCTGGATACCGGTGGTGGGTGCATACGGTGTCGGTGCGCTGGCCGCCTGGGTGGCAGCTTCACTTGCGCTGCTGAGAGAAGCAGGCTGGTGGCAACGCGTCGCCATGGTGCTATTGCTGGCAGCCGGCTGGCTTCCCATTCAAGCGGATCACACCTCCTCCACAGGACCTATCCGGGTCGCCTTGCTGCAAGGCAATATTCCCCAGGATGAAAAATTCGACGCCGGCACCGGAGTTCCGTTGGCCCTGCGTTGGTATGCAGACCACATGCAACAACGCCAGGCGGACTTGGTACTGGCACCCGAAACTGCCATCCCCTTGCTACCTCAGGAGCTGCCCGAGGGCTACTGGGATGCGTTGCGTAGGCAGGTCGACCAGGGACAAAGTGCGCTGCTGACCGGCATACCGCTGGGTGACTACCAGCGCGGCTACACCAACTCGGTCATTGCGCTGCAACCGGGAGCGCCAAAGGCCTGGCGCTACGACAAACACCATCTGGTTCCATTCGGAGAATTCATCCCGCCGCTGTTCAAGTGGTTCACCCGCATGATGAACATACCGCTGGGCGACTTCCAGCGCGGAGGCATAGGACAACCTTCCTTTGCCTGGAAAGGGCAGCGCATCGCGCCCAACATCTGTTACGAAGATTTATTTGGTGAGGAGCTGGGCGCGCGCTTTATCGATCCGGCGCTGGCACCCACCGTATTCGCCAATGTCAGCAACCTGGGCTGGTTTGGCGACACCGTCGCGATAGACCAGCATTTGCAGATATCCCGCATGCGGGCACTGGAATTTCAGCGGCCCTTCTTGCGAGCTACCAACACAGGCGCGACTGTCATCATGGACTATCGCGGCCATGTCATCAACAGCCTGACACGCCTCACTTCGGGTGTGCTTGAAGGTACCGTGGAAGGCCGCACCGGAACCACACCGTTTGCCTGGTGGGTATCGCGCTGGGGCCTGTGGCCGCTGTGGATCGTGGCGATGGTCGTGCTGTTGCTGGCGTGGCGCACGGCACCTCCTGCCAGATTGCTAAGCCCCGCCCCGTAGAATTGGGGGTTTACACGAGGGCCGTCCGGTTTGGCCCCCACACCTATGCTTACCTTTCAGCAAATCATCCTTAGACTGCAGGACTATTGGGACCGCCAGGGTTGCGCACTGCTGCAACCCTATGACATGGAAGTCGGCGCGGGCACCTCACACACCGCTACGTTCTTGAGAGCCATTGGTCCCGAGCCTTGGAAGGCGGCCTACGTGCAGCCCAGCCGCCGCCCCAAAGATGGCCGCTACGGCGAAAACCCCAACCGTTTGCAGCACTACTACCAGTATCAGGTGGTGCTCAAGCCTGCGCCTGCCAACATCCTGGAGCTGTATCTGGGTTCACTCGAAGCCCTGGGCTTTGATCTGAAGAAAAACGACATTCGCTTTGTGGAAGACGATTGGGAAAACCCCACGCTGGGTGCCTGGGGCCTGGGCTGGGAAGTTTGGCTCAACGGCATGGAAGTCACCCAGTTCACCTACTTCCAGCAAGTGGGCGGCATTGATTGCAAACCGGCAACCGGTGAGATCACCTATGGGCTGGAGCGCCTGGCCATGTACCTGCAGGGCGTGGACAACGTTTACAACCTGAAGTGGACTGAAGGCATGTCGTACGGCGATGTCTACAAGCAAAACGAAGTGGAGCAATCCACCTACAACTTCGAGCACAGCGACGCCGACTTCCTGTTCACCGCATTCACTGCGCATGAGAAGCAGGCCAAGCATCTGATCGAAGTCCAGCTCGCCCTGCCGGCCTATGAACAGGTTCTCAAGGCGGCGCACAGCTTCAACCTGCTGGATGCGCGCGGTGCGATCAGCGTGACCGAGCGCGCCGCCTATATCGGCCGCATCCGCAACCTGGCACGTGCCGTTGCCCAGAGTTACTACGAGAGCCGTGAGCGCCTGGGATTCCCCATGGCCCCACGCGAATGGATTGAGCAAATTGCCAAGAAGGCTGCATGAGATGACGACAAAAAACCTTCTGGTTGAACTGTTTGTGGAAGAGCTGCCGCCCAAGGCGCTCAAGAAACTGGGCGAAGCGTTTGCTTCCGTACTGGCGGATTCCCTCAAGTCCCAAGGATTGGCCGCAACAGATGCTGTGGTGACACACTTTGCCTCGCCGCGCCGCCTGGGCGTGCACGTGACAACGGTTGCGGCACAGGCGGCAGACAAGGCGGTCTCTGCCAAGCTCATGCCCGTAACCGTGGGCCTGAATGCGCAAGGCGAGGCAACCCCCGCCTTGCTGAAGAAGCTGGCGTCCCTGGGGGCCGATGCCTCTGCGGTCGCAGGCCTGAAGCGCGCCATGGATGGCAAGGCCGAAGCGTTGTTCTTCGAGAGCATGGTGACCGGCATCACACTGCGTGACGGCTTGCAGAAAGCGCTGGAAGAGTCGCTGGCCAAGCTGCCCATCCCTAAGGTCATGACCTACCAGCTGGACGCATCCAGCGGTTGCGAGTTGCCCGGATGGAGCAGCGTGAGCTTTGTGCGCCCCGCCCATGGGCTGGTCGCCCTGCACGGTGCGGATGTGGTTCCCATCCAGATACTGGGCCTCAAGGCCGGCAACGCCACAACAGGCCACCGCTTTGAATCCAAGGTCTCGCCGGTCGTGATTGCCGATGCCGACAGCTACGCCAACACCTTGCGCGAACAAGGTGCCGTGATTGCCAGCTTTGCCGAGCGCCGTGCCGACATCGTGCGACAGCTCGCCGCGGCAGCTGCCAAGGTGGGCAATGGCGCGCATGCCATTGAAGATGAAGCCTTGCTGGACGAAGTCACCGCTCTGGTCGAGCGCCCCAATGTGCTGGTGTGCAGCTTTGAGTACCAGTTCCTGGAAGTGCCCCAGGAGTGCCTGATCCTCACCATGAAGGCGAATCAGAAGTACTTCCCGCTGCTGGACGCCGCAGGCAGGCTCACCAACCAGTTTCTGGTGGTGAGCAACATCAGCCCGGAGGACACCAGTGCCGTCATCGGCGGCAACGAACGCGTAGTTCGTCCGCGACTGGCGGATGCCAAGTTCTTCTTTGACCAGGACCGCAAGAAAACGCTTGAGTCGCGTGTCGAAGGTCTGGGCAAGGTCGTGTACCACAACAAGCTCGGGACTCAGGGTGAGCGCAGCGAGCGGGTGCGCGCCATTGCCACCGCCATTGCCGCACTGCTGGGGCAAGGCGGGTATGCCAACACGGGTGCACTCTCTGCACAGGCTGATACCGCAGCGCGTCTGGCCAAGACCGATCTGGTCACCGACATGGTGGGTGAATTCCCCGAGCTGCAAGGCATCATGGGCGGCTACTACGCACGCCACGATGGATTGGGCGATGACATCGCATTTGCCATCGAAGACCACTACAAGCCCCGCTTTGCCGGCGACGATTTGCCCCGCAATGACGCGGGTCTGGTGGTTGCACTGGCCGACAAGCTGGAGACCCTGGTCGGCATGTTCGGCATCGGCAACCTGCCCACGGGCGACAAGGACCCCTTTGCCCTGCGCCGCCACGCGCTGGGTGTGATCCGCATGCTGGTTGAAAAAGACCTGCCGCTGGACTTGCTGACGCTGCTGCAAAGCGCCGTTCCTGCTTTTGGCGATCGCATCACCGATGCCACGCCCGCACTGGCCGACTTCATCTACGACCGCCTGGCCGGCTCCTTGCGTGAGCAAGGTTACAGCGCGCAGGAAGTGGATGCCGTGCTGGCCCTGCGGCCCCAGCGTCTGGGCGACATTCCCAAGCGTCTGCTTGCGGTGCGCGCTTTTGCCGAACTGCCGGAGAGCGCCGCGCTGGCTGCTGCGAACAAGCGCATCGGAAATATCCTCAAGAAGGCCGACGACGTGGATGCCCACGTCAGCCCGGTGCTGCTGGTGGAGTCCGCCGAGAAGAATCTGTTTGACGCCATGAAGACGGTGTTGCCGGTGGCACAGGCGCGCTGGGAGGCGGGTGACTACACCGCCTCGCTGCAATCGCTGGCCGAGTTGCGCACGCCGGTGGACGTATTCTTTGAAGACGTCATGGTCAACGCCGAGCAGCTTGATCTGCGCTTGAACCGCCTGGGCCTGCTCAAGAGTCTGCACGTGGCGATGAACCGCGTTGCCGACCTCTCCAAGCTGGCCAGCTGAAAACTGGGGACCACACCATGAAGCTCTGCATTCTCGACCGCGACGGCACCATCAACGAAGACAGTGCAGACTACGTCAAATCGCCCGCTGAGTGGTTGCCGCTGCCGGGGGCTCTGGAGGCCATCGCCCGCATCAACCACGCTGGCTGGCATGTGGTGGTAGTGACCAACCAGTCGGGTCTGGGGCGTGGCCTATTTGATGTGAGCGCGCTCAACGCCATGCACGCCAAGATGCACGACATGCTGTCAGCAGTGGGGGGGCGCGTGGATGCGATCTTCTACTGCCCCCACGCACCAGAAGACAACTGCCACTGCCGCAAGCCAGCACCAGGCTTGTACGAGCAGATTGCCGATCGCTATGGCGTGGATCTCAAGGGCATGCCGACCGTGGGTGACTCGGTGCGTGATCTGGTGGCTGGAACCACCGTAGGCTGCGCACCACACCTGGTGCTGACCGGCAAGTCGGCCGGGTACAGAGGGCGTGCGCTGCCCGAAGGGCTGCCCCAGGGCACCATGGTGCATGAAGACCTGCCTGCGTTTGCCCACTATCTGGTGAATCGGTAGCCACCACCATGACGTGCTGCACGGCCCCGCGCTGACGGTACCCACCATGCTCCCCCTGCTGCGCTACACACTGGACCTGTTTTCCACCGAGCCTGTGGTCAAGCCGCAGGAGCCTCCTGTATCTGCAGCGCCCCCCAGGCGGCGCGAAGGCGCTCACATTCCCGGCGTGCCCCTGCAAGGTGTCATCGCGCCAGCCCAATTTGCACATCCGCAGGCCAACCGCGAAGTACGCATACAGGATGCCGTCATTGCCTACGCCTTTGCCCGGGCCAAGCGCAGAACCATTGGTTTTGTTGTGGGCCCTGATGGATTGGTGGTGCGTGCGCCGCGCTGGACGCCTTTGCATGAAGTGGATGCCGCGTTACAGGAGAAGGGCAGTTGGATTCTGCGCAAGCTACAGGAGTCGCGGGAGCGCCAGCAGCGTGCGCACAGTGCGCGCGTGCAGTGGCGCGACGGTGTCGCCATCCCGTTCATGGGGGAAGACATCACCGTGCTGCTGGACCCTGCGCACGGCTTCAGCGGCAGAGGCGCGCAACTCAAGCCGGGGGGAGAAGGCGGTGCATCGCAAACCCTGCATGTGGGCCTGCCCAAGGCCGCCACGGCCGACCAGATCCGCGATGCGGTGCAGGCCTGGCTGATGCGCCAGGCCCAGGCCAACTTCAAGGAACGCATGGACCACTTTGCGCCGCTACTGGGCGTGCAGTGGAAGAAACTGCGGCTGAGCAGCGCTGGCACCCGCTGGGGCAGTGCCAGTGCGGACGGCTCCATCCGGCTCAACTGGCGCCTGATTCATTACCGTCAGCCGGTGATCGACTACGTGGTGGCGCATGAACTCAGCCACCTGCGGGTCATGGACCACAGCGCCCAATTCTGGAACACCGTAGCCACCGTAGTCCCCGACTACCAGCAGCTGCGCTCGCAGCTCAAGGACGACGCGATTCCGAAGTGGTGAAGCGGTACACCCCGTCCGGGGAACGCTGGCGAACCAGATCACCGCGGTGCCACAACGTATGCAGGTGGGCCACCGCCTCGCCAATGGCAAATGTGGTCTGGTGAAAATCCAATGGCCGTTTGAACAGCACCGGCAGCACGTCGGCTGCGCTGCAGGGCGTGCGGGTGCAGGCTTCCATGACTTCCTGCAGTCGTTCATCATGGTGGTCGTGCAGTTGCTGGATGCGGATATGCAGACCGGTGAACGGCTTGCCATGCGAGGGCAGCACCAGCGTGGACGCGGGCAGCGCCTTGAAGCGGTCTATGGAATGCAGGAACAGCTTGAGTGCATCGGCCTCGGGCTCCTGCTCGTACACGCTCACATTGGTGGAGATGCGCGGCAACATCATGTCGCCACCAATCAGCAAACCGAGTTCCTGGCAATACAGCGCCATGTGTTCCGGGGCATGGCCATAGCCGCTGATGCAGGTCCAGGCATGCGCGCCGATGCGCAGCGTGAGCCCGTCCAGCAGCCGGTGGTGCTGGTCAGGTACCGAGGGCACCAGGGACGAGAAATACGAGGTGCGATCCATCACCTTGGCGCGCGTCTGTGCGTCATTGAGCCCATGCGCGGCATAGAAAGCTGCAGTGCGCTCGCCGCTGAAGGTGTCCTGGCCCGAGCAGGCCATGTGCGCCACCAGAAAGTCGGTGGCGCTGATATACAGGGGGGCATCCCAGCGTTCGCACAGCCAATGGGCCAGGCCGATATGGTCCGGGTGCATGTGGGTCACGATCACCCGCAGCACTGGCAGGCCATCCAGTTCATTGGAAAACAGCGACTCCCACTGCGCCTTGGCGTCTTCGCGGTGGATGCAGCAGTCCACAATGCTCCAGCCCTCTACGCCATCGATCGCGTCGCGCAGCAGCCACAGGTTGATGTGGTTGAGCACAAAGGGCAGCGACATGCGAATCCATTTCACACCGGGCGCCACGGTGCTGCAGTGGCCCGGTTCAGGCAAGGCCTCGCCCAGGGGATAGTGGAGTTGTTTTTCGAGTTCGTTCATGGGTGGTTTTATGCTTCATAATTGACGTTTACGTAAACGTCAACTGCGGCAACTATTGTATGCAGTGCACGTGAAGCGTGCTGTCTCCCACGTTGCGGCCCTATTACACATGACGACAACCTACACCATCAGCGATCTTGCACGTGAGTTTGACCTCACTACCCGGGCCATCCGGTTTTACGAGGATCTGGGTTTGCTGCAGCCCGAGCGCAGCGGCCCGGGCGGGCGCAACCGGGTCTACAGCCACCGTGATCGTACCCGCCTGAAGCTCACGCTGCGTGCCAAGCGGCTGGGCCTGAGCCTGACCGAGGCCAAGGAGATCATTGACATGTACGACAGCCCGCGCGACACCGGCGCGCAGTTGGTCAAGTTTCTGGACGTGCTGGCTGTGCACCGCAGCCAGGTGGAAGAGCAGATGGCTGACCTGCAGGCCAATCTCGACGAGATCAAGGAGCACCAGCGCGAGGCCCGTGCGCTGTTGGCCAAGCAGAACGCCAAGGCCGAGGCCAAGTCCGCCACAAAAGCTGCAGGGAAGGGGAAAAGCAATGCCCAATAACGCACTCTGGCAACGCGTGCAGGACAGCCTGGACCGCCAGGGCATGATGCGCCACCTGGGCGCTCGCCTGCTGCGGGTGGAGCCCGGTCTGGTGGAAATTGCCCTGCCGTATTCCGACAAGGTGTCGCAGCAGCAGGATGGCTTCCATGGTGGTGCCATGGGCGCGCTGGCCGATATTGCCGGTGGCTATGCAGGCCTCACGGTGGCGGCCGAAGGCATGGAAGTCACAACGGCCGAGTACAAGATCAATTTCCTGGCGGGCTTCAAGGCGGGCGAGCTGCGCGCCACCGGGCGCGTCATCAAGGGCGGCAAGCGCCTGATCGTCACCAGCGCCGAAGTCATGCATGCGGACCCGGCCGGCAAGCAGAGCGCCTGCGCCGTGATGCAGCAAACCCTGGTGCCGGTACCCAAGACTTACTGATTTCACACCCCGTTCATACACAGACATTACAAAGAAGGAGACCACCATGAACATGCCCGGACTGAATTTCCAACTCGGTGAGGACATTGATGCCTTGCGCGATGCGGTGCGCGCATTTGCTGAGGAAGAAATCGCACCCCGTGCCGCCGAGATCGACCGCAACGACCAGTTCCCCATGGACCTGTGGCAGAAGATGGGCTCTTTAGGCGTGCTGGGCATCACCGTGGGCGAAGAGTACGGCGGTGCCAACATGGGCTACCTGGCGCACATGATTGCCATGGAGGAAATCTCGCGCGCTTCCGCTTCGGTCGGCCTGTCGTACGGCGCGCACAGCAACTTGTGCGTCAACCAGATCAAGCGCAACGGCACGCCCGAGCAGCGCGCCAAGTACCTGCCCAAGCTCATCAGTGGCGAGCATGTGGGCGCACTGGCCATGAGTGAGCCCGGCGCCGGCAGCGACGTCATCAGCATGAAGCTCAAGGCCGAGGACAAGGGAGGCTACTACCTGCTCAACGGCAACAAGATGTGGATCACCAATGGCCCGGACGCCGATACGCTGGTGGTCTATGCCAAGAGCGAGCCTGAGCTGGGGGCGCGCGGCGTCACGGCTTTCCTGATCGAGAAGGGCATGAAGGGCTTCAGCATTGCGCAAAAGCTCGACAAGCTGGGCATGCGCGGCAGCCACACCGGCGAGCTGGTGTTCAACAACGTGGAAGTGCCGGCGCAGAACATTCTGGGCGGCCTGAACCAGGGCGCCAAGGTGCTGATGAGCGGCCTGGACTATGAACGCGCCGTGCTGACCGGTGGGCCGCTGGGCATCATGCAATCGGTGATGGACAACGTGGTGCCCTACATCCATGACCGCAAGCAGTTCGGGCAGAGCATCGGCGAGTTCCAGCTCATCCAGGGCAAGGTGGCCGACATGTACACCGTGCTGCAGGCCGGGCGCTCGTTTGCCTACACCGTGGCCAAGAACCTGGACATGCTGGGCACCGAACATGTGCGCCAGGTGCGCAAGGACTGCGCCTCGGTGATTCTGTGGTGTGCCGAGAAGGCCACCTGGATGGCGGGCGAGGGCGTGCAGATTTTCGGTGGTAACGGCTACATCAATGAGTACCCCCTGGGAAGACTATGGCGCGATGCCAAGCTTTACGAAATCGGCGCAGGTACCAGCGAAATCCGCCGTATGCTTATCGGCCGCGAATTGTTCGCCGAAACCATGTAAATGCTCACCACACTGAAACGCATCCTCTCCGTCTTCTTCAACGGCTTCATGCGCGGTCTGATCCGCGCCTGGCTGTTGGTCATTCCCCTGGTGCTGGCCCTGTCCCTGATCCGTTGGGTACAGATCTGGCACTTCTGGCCTGCGGGCTTCACCGCACCGCCGTCCGAGGTGATGACGGTGGCGTTTCAGGGTTTCCGCTTCGACCTGAAGGTCAGCGCCATTGCCGGCATCTTGCTGCTGGTGCTGCTGCCCTGGGTCCACGCCCGGGCGTATCGCGCCATTGCGGCGGTGCTGCCGCTGGTGTTTGTGTTGCTCTCCATGATCAACTTGCACTACTTCGGCTTCTACAAGACACCGATCGACTCGCTGGTGTTCGGGCTGGTGGAGGATGACACCTCCGCCGTACTCAAAACCGTGTGGCACGACTTCCCGGTGGTCACCTCGCTGTTGGCCGTCGTGCTGCTGAGCTGGGCCGCTGTATGGCTGCACCAGCGCATCGTGGTGCGTGCCGTGCCCGATACCGCGTTGCGCGGGCGCAGTGCCTGGCTGCGTGGCGTGTTCATCTTCGTGGCGTTCTGGGCGCTGGTGTTTGCCGGCAAGGGCACGCTGCGTGAGATGGCATTGCAGCGCCAGCACCTCACGGTCACCACCTCGCAGTTCCTCAACGACATGGTGCCCAATGGCGTCATTGCGTTGAAGTACGCCTGGGACAGCCGCGGCCAATCGCAAAACCTGCAGGACCCTCTGGTGGGCCTCAGGGCCATGGGCTTTGATTCCGCGCGCGCCGCAGCCGAGGTGCTGGGCCTGCCCCATGACAGCGATGCCGAGGTCAAGGCCGCGCTCACGGCACATCCACCCCTGCCACCCGGAACGCCCAAGAAGAACCTGTTGTTCTTCCTGATGGAATCCTGGAGTGCCGAGCCCATGCTCTACAACAGTCCCAAGTTCGATGTGCTGGGCCGCTTGGCGCCCACACTGGACAAGGCCTGTCACTTCAGCAATTTCGACTCGGCCCACGCCGGCACCCATCCCAGCATGGAAGCCATTCTGTTTTCCACGCCCATCACACCACTGACGCTGGGCGACGTGGGGCGCAAACCTATTCCGTGGGCGACGGCCAAGATCGCGCGCGACGCGGGTTACCGCACGCTGTTCGTGTCCTCGGTGCGCGCCGGCTGGCGCAGTCTGGACCGCGTGCTGCAGGCGCAGGGGTTTGATGAAATCATCGATGCCAACTCCCTCAAGGAAGCCTACCCCGAAGCCACCTTGGGTCTGTGGGGCGTGT
Source organism: Rhodoferax sp. GW822-FHT02A01 (assembly GCF_038784515.1). NCBI lineage: Bacteria > Pseudomonadati > Pseudomonadota > Betaproteobacteria > Burkholderiales > Comamonadaceae > Rhodoferax > Rhodoferax sp. GW822-FHT02A01. The sequence continues at coordinate 404,704 of NZ_CP152376.1, read as the reverse complement.
GGGACGACTACGTCTTCAAATACCTCAAGAAGCGCATGTCCCAGCCCTCCGATAAACCCCTGTTCGTGTTCGTGCTGACCTCCACCAACCACCCACCCTACGATCTGCCGCCCGAGTACAAGCGCGTGCCGCGCGACATGTCGTTGTGGAAGGGTGAGACCAGTGCCGACACGCTGCTGCTCAACCTGGACACCTACCATTACGCCGCCGATCTGCTGGGCGGCTTTGTGCAGGACATCCAGAACGGCCCGCACAAGTCCGACACCATCATTGGCGCCACCGGCGACCACAATGTGCGTTCTTTCGGTGTGTATGCGGAGAACAGCCGGCGCTACCTGATCCGTCAGGTGCCCTTCGTGATCTGGGGTGAAGGCCTGCAGTGCGGCAATCAGCTTGAGCAGCCCGCGAGCCACCGCGACATGTTCAACACCCTGTTCCCGCTGGCCGGCATCGAGGGGCCCTACATCAATGCGGGCCGCAACCTGCTGCAGCCTTTGAAAGAGCCGACGGACCCGATCAATGCGCCGCGCGCCATGTTCTTTACCGGCGAAGCGCGCAACGCCCAGGGCATGTGGCAACTGGGCAATCCCGGCAGCTTCGTGTGCACCTCGGCCAAGCCTGATCCCCAATGCGCATTCAATGCCAAGGACGACCAACAGGAGCGCGCGCGTTACGGTCTGCTGGACTGGAATGTGCGCATCTCCCTGAGAAAGTAACAAGACATGAAGAACCTCTCACACCTGTTTGACAACAACCGGTCCTGGGCGAGCGACATGGAGCGCAAGCGCCCCGGTTTTTTTACCGGCCTGGCCAACCAGCAGCGCCCCAAGTACATGTGGATCGGCTGCTCCGACAGCCGCGTGCCGGCCAATGAAATCACGGGCCTGGACCCCGGTGAAGTGTTTGTGCACCGGAACATCGCCAATGTGGTGGTGCATTCCGATTTGAATGCCCTGTCCACCATCCAGTTCGCTGTGGAGCGGATCAACGTGGAGCACGTGATGGTGGTGGGCCACTATGGCTGCTCGGGCGTGCAGGCTGCGCTGGAAGGCGCACGCATCGGTCTGGCCGACAACTGGCTGCGCCACATCCAGGATGTGCGCGACCGCCACCGCGACGTGCTGGACGTGCTGCCCGAACATGGTCGGGCCCAGGCGCTGTGCGAGCTCAATGTGATCGAGCAGGTGGTCAACGTGGCGCAGAGCACGGTGCTGCAGGACGCCTGGGCGCGCAAGCAGAACGTCACCCTGCACGGCTGGGTCTATGGCGTTACCGACGGCCTGCTGCACGACCTGCACATAACGGTCACCGGTGAAGATGATCTGGATGCGCTCTACCGCGAAGCCGTCTCCGGTGTGCGCCTGATGCCGCGCCTGCCGAAGTAAGACCAAGCACGCGGCGACCGGCATGTTTCCCACGCGTCTGGATTCGCCGCTGGCCTATGACATCGCCAAGGCCATGCTCGACGGGTTCAACCGCCACTACCTGCTGTTCCGCAAGGAGTCGGCGCGTGCCAAGCATCGCTTTGAGACCTCCGATTGGCACGGCCAGCAGCGTGCCCAGCGCGAGCGCATCGAGTTCTACGCGCTGCGGGTGAAGGAAGCGACCAAGCGGTTGGAGCGCGAGTTCAAGGCCAGCGAGCAGCCCATGGAAGTCTGGCAGCAGATCAAGCTGCACTACATCGGGTTGCTGGTGGATCACCACCAGCCCGAACTGGCCGAGACGTTTTTCAACTCGGTCACCACCAAGATCCTGCACCGCAGCTACTTCCAGAACGACTTCATCTTCGTGCGGCCCGCCGTCAGCACCGAGTACATCGAAAGCAGCGACCCGCACGACGCGCCTACCTATCACGCCTACTACCCCGGCACGGCGGGCCTGCACAACAGCCTGCGCCAGTTGGTGGAGGACTACGCCTTTCGCACACCGTTTGATGACCTGGAGCGCGACATCGCCTGGGTGGCACAGGCCATGCACGCGCGTCAGGGTGAAACCACCCTGCGCGCCAACTTCCAGATCCAGGCGCTCTCCGGCCTGTTCTTTCGCAACAAGGGCTGCTACATCATCGGCAAGCTGATCAACGGCTTCAATGCCTTTGGATTCGCCCTGCCGGTGCTGCACAACAAGGCGGGCAAGCTGATCATCGACACCGCGCTGTTCGGCGAAGACGACCTGCTCATGCTGTTCAGTTTTGCGCGGGCTTACTTCATGGTCGACATGGAGATTCCCTCGGCCTATGTGCAGTTCCTGCGCAGCATGATGCCGCGCAAACCCAGCAACGAAATCTACAACGCGCTGGGGCTGGCCAAGCAGGGCAAGACCCTGTTCTATCGCGACCTGCTGCACCACCAGCGCCACAGCACCGACAAGTTCCGCATCGCGCCCGGCATCAAGGGCATGGTGATGCTGGTGTTCGACCAGCCCAGCTACCCCTATGTGTTCAAGATCATCAAGGATTACTTTCCGCCGCAGAAGGACACCACGCGCGAGCAGGTCAAGGCCAAGTACCAGCTGGTCAAGCAGCACGACCGCGTGGGCCGCATGGCCGATACGCTGGAGTACAGCGACGTAGGCTTTCCGCACGACCGCTTTGAAGACGACCTGATTGCCGAGCTGCAGAAGTTCGCCCCCAGCCAGATCGAGATCAGCGACCGTGATGGCGACGGCACGCTGGAGGTGGTGCTCAAGCACGTCTACATCGAGCGGCGCATGATCCCGCTCAACATCTATCTGCAGGAAGCTTTCGATGCCGGTGGTGCTCGCGCCGATGACACCAGCCCTGCGGCCCGTCGCGCGCGCGAGCAGATCACGCGCGCCGTCATTGAATACGGCAACGCCATCAAGGACCTGGTGGCCGCCAACATCTTCCCTGGCGACATGCTGTGGAAGAACTTCGGCATCACCCGCAGCAGCAAGGTGGTGTTCTACGACTACGACGAGATTGAATACATCACCGACTGCAACTTCCGCCGCGTGCCCGAGCCGCGCACCGAAGAGGAGGAGATGTCCAGCGAGATCTGGTACGCCGTAGGGCCGCACGATGTGTTTCCCGAAACCTTTGCCCCGTTTCTGCTGGGCAATCCGGCCGTGCGCGAAGTGTTCATGCAACACCATGCAGACCTGCTGGATGTGGAGTTCTGGCAGAGCTGCAAGGACCGCATTGCTGCGGGCCATGTGCACGACGTATTTCCCTACGAGCGCAGCAAGCGCTTTGTCCACCAGTACCGCGGCACCCTTGCCGCTTGAGTTTCATCTTTTTACCAACTACAGGAGATCCCTATGTCTGAATCCGTTGTCATCGTCAGTGCAGCCCGCACACCCATGGGCGCCTTCCAGGGCGACTTTGCGTCGCTTGCCGCGCACGACCTGGGCGGCGCAGCCATCGCGGCTGCAGTGCAGCGTGCCGGCATTGCACCAGAGCTGGTGACCGAAGTCATCTTCGGCAACTGCCTCATGGCCGGCCAGGGCCAGGCCCCTGCACGCCAGGCCGCATTCAAGGGCGGGCTGCCCAAGAGCGCAGGCGCGGTCACGCTGTCCAAGATGTGCGGCTCCGGCATGCGCGCGGCCATGTTCGCGCACGACATGCTGGTGGCCGGCAGCCATGACGTGCTGGTGGCGGGCGGCATGGAGAGCATGACCAACGCACCCTACCTCATGCTCAAGGGCCGCAGCGGCTACCGCATGGGCCACGACCGCATCTTCGACCACATGATGCTCGACGGTCTGGAAGACGCTTACGAGGCAGGCCGTTCCATGGGCACCTTCGGCGAAGACTGCGCCGCCAAGTACAGCTTCACCCGCGAACAGCAGGACGCCTTTGCAACTGCCAGCGTGCAACGCGCGCAGAACGCCATCCAGTCCGGCGCATTCGCCACCGAGATCACGCCCGTCACGGTGAAGACTCGCACTGGCGAGGTGGTGGTGTCGGTGGACGAAGGCCCGGGCAAGATCAAGCTCGACAAGATTCCCACGCTGCGCACCGCCTTCAAGAAAGACGGCACCATCACCGCCGCCAGCAGCAGCTCTATCAACGATGGCGCTGCTGCCATGGTGATGATGCGCGCCGGTACTGCCTCCAGCCTGGGCTGCAAACCGCTGGCACGCGTGGTGGCCCACTCCGTGCATGCACAGGAGCCCAACTGGTTTGCCACAGCACCTGTGGGCGCGGTACAGAAGGTGCTGACCAAGGCCGGCTGGTCGGTGGCCGATGTGGATCTGTGGGAAGTGAACGAGGCCTTTGCCGTGGTGCCCATGGCTTTGATGACGGAGCTGAACATCCCGCATGAGAAGGTCAATGTGAATGGCGGCGCTTGCGCGTTGGGTCACCCCATTGGCGCATCGGGTGCGCGCATCATCGTGACGTTGATCCATGCTTTGAAGGCACGTGGGTTGAAGCGTGGTGTGGCGACTTTGTGTATTGGGGGCGGGGAGGCTACGGCGGTGGCTTTGGAGCTGCTCTGAGTTTTATGCCTGCATTGGTGATGTTCTCACGCGCGGCGACCGGGTATGCCGGTGGCCTCATCTGCCCTGCGGTCAGAAAATCGGCTACCGGCATACCCGGTCACCGCGCTGGGCGCGTGCATGCCGCCAATGCATTGGGGCTTCAATTTGTGCGTGCGGAAACTTCGTCCAAGCGGGAAGGGGCAGAGCGGCTAGCCGATTTTCTGGCCGAAGGACAGATGAGGCCAGTCGCTCTGCCCCTTCCCGCGTACCCCCGAAGTAGGCCAACCCACAGGACAAGCACATGACCATCCTCATCCTAGGCGCCTCCAGAGGCATAGGCCTGGAGTTCACCCGCCAGTACCTGGAAGCCGGCGAGCGCGTCATCGCCACCGCACGCGATGCGGCAGGCATGCAGCGCCTCACCGACATGGGCGCACAGGCCCTCAAGCTCGACGTCAGCAACCCCGCCAGCATCAGCGGCCTAAGCTGGCAGCTCGACGGCGAGAAGATCGACATCGCCCTGTACGTGGCCGGCATCTACACCACCGAGGGCGCACTCAGCCCGCCCACGCAACAACAGTTCGACCAGGTCATGCACACCAATGTGCTGGGCGCCATGCAGGCCATACCGCAGGTCGCACCCTGGGTGGAAGAGGCCAAGGGGATCTTCGCCTTCATCACCAGCGGCATGGGCCAGATCAGCACGGTGGAGTCCAGCTTCGGCTGGACCTACCGCGTGAGCAAGGCCGCGCTCAACATGGCGGTGGTTGCGGCGCAGCCCGACTATCCCAAGGCCACCTTCATCGCGCTGTGCCCCGGCTGGGTACAGACCGACATGGGCGGAACGGGCGCACCGCTGACGGTGGAAGCCAGCGTGGGCGCCATGCGCCACACGCTTTCGCGCGTCACCCCCAAAGACAAAGCCAAATTTCTACACCATGACGGACGCCCCTACGCGTCCTGGTAAAACAAAGACGGAGACAAGAAAACATGCTGCTGACACAAGACCAGGAAATGATCCGCGACGCGGTGCGCGACTTTGCCCAAGCCGAGCTCTGGCCCAATGCCGCACAGTGGGACAAGGAGCACACCTTTCCCAAGGAAGTGCACAAGGGCCTGGCGGCGCTGGGTGCCTATGGCATCTGCGTACCCGAGGAACTGGGCGGGGCTGGACTGGACTACCTGACCCTGGCGCTGGTGCTGGAAGAAATTGCCGCCGGCGATGGCGGCACCAGCACCGTCATCAGCGTGACCAACTGCCCGGTCAATGCCATCCTCATGAAGTTTGGCAACGCGCAGCAGAAGAAACAGTGGCTGGAGCCGCTGGCCCAGGGCCAGATGCTGGGCGCATTCTGCCTGACCGAGCCGCATGTGGGCTCCGACGCTTCGTCGCTGCGCACCACCGCCACGCGCGAAGGTGACAGCTACATCATCAATGGAGTGAAGCAATTCATCACCAGCGGCAAGAACGGCGACGTGGCCATCGTCATTGCGGTGACCGACAAGGGCGCGGGCAAGAAGGGCATGAGCGCTTTCCTGGTGCCCACCAACACGCCAGGCTATGTGGTGGCGCGTCTGGAAGACAAGCTCGGTCAGCACTCCAGTGACACGGCCCAGATCAACTTCGACAACTGCCGCATCCCCGCCGAGAACTTGATCGGCAAGGAAGGCGAGGGCTATGGCATTGCGCTGGGCGGGCTCGAAGGTGGACGCATCGGCATTGCGGCGCAGAGCGTGGGCATGGCGCGTTCCGCACTGGAGGTGGCCGTGGCCTATGCCAAGGACCGCCAGAGTTTTGGCACCAGCATCTTCAACCACCAGGCGGTAGGCTTTCGTCTGGCCGACTGCGCCACCCAGATCGAGGCCGCGCGCCAGTTGATCTGGCATGCCGCATCCCTGCGCGATGCCGGGCGCCCCTGCCTGAAGGAGGCCGCCATGGCCAAGCTGTTTGCCAGCGAGATGGCCGAGCGCGTGTGCAGCGCCGCCATCCAGACCCTGGGCGGCTACGGCTATGTGAGCGACTTTCCGCTGGAGCGCATCTACCGCGACGTGCGGGTCTGCCAGATCTATGAAGGCACCAGCGACGTGCAGAAGATCATCATCCAGCGTGCGCTGGCCTGAGCCCATGTCGGCAAGCCTGGACCGCACGCACATGCTGCGCGACATCCACATCTTCGAGCGGGGTTGGCTGTCGAGCAACAACATCCTCATCACGGGCAAGGACAGCAGCGCCCTCATCGACAGCGGCTACTGCATCCATGCCGAGCAGACGCTCGCGCTGGTGGACGCGGTACTGCAGGGCAAGGCGCTGGATGTGCTGGTCAACACGCATCTGCACAGCGACCACTGCGGTGGCAACGCAGCACTGCAGGCACGCTACCCGCAGCTGCAGACGCTGGTGCCGCCCGGCCATGCGCCGTTTGTGGCGCAGTGGGACCCGCAGGCACTGAGCTACACACCCACCGGGCAGAACTGCCCGCAGTTCACGCTCAGCGGCACCTTGCAGCCCGGCACCGAACTGCGCCTGGGCGACATGCAGTGGCAGGTGCATGCAGCGCCAGGGCATGACCCGCATTCGGTCATCCTGTTTGCGCCTGAGCGCCGCGTGCTGGTGTCGGCGGATGCGCTGTGGGAGCGCGGCTTTGGCGTGATCTTTCCCGAGCTCGATGGCGTGCGCGCCTTTGACGAAGTGGCCGACACGCTGGACCTGATCGAACGCCTGCAGCCGTTGCTGGTGATACCTGGCCACGGTTCCCTATTCAGCGATGTGGCCGAGGCGTTGGCGCGCGCGCGCCAGCGGCTGGAAGGTTTTCAGAACGACCCGGTGCGCCACTTGCAGCATGCTGCCAAGGTGCTGCTGAAATTCAAGTTGCTGGAGTTGCAGAGCGCCACCATGCACGCCCTGGTGGCGTGGGCCGATGCGACGCCGTATTTCCGTTCGCTGTTTACGCAACTCTTCCCCGACACCGAAAGCGCCCAAGCCGTCGCATCGCTGGTGCATGATCTGGTGCGCGCTGGCGCTGCCCGCGTGCAAGGCGAGTGGGTGCACAACGCCTGATCGCAGCAATCCATACCCACAACCCATAAGGACACACCCATGCCCATTACCAAAGGATTCCGTGCACTGGTGGATGAAGCCATGGCCCAGGTCACCACCTATTCGGTGCCAGACGTGCGCGCGCGCCTGGACGACCCCCAAGTGCAGATCGTCGACATCCGCGACGTACGCGAGCTGGCAGACGGCACCGTGGTGGGCGCCTTCCATGCGCCGCGCTGCATGCTGGAGTTCTGGGTGGATCCGGACTCGCCCTACCACAAGAAGATTTTTGCCGACGAGGGGCGTGAGTTCATCCTGTTCTGTGGCGCCGGCTGGCGCAGTGCATTGGCGGCCAAGACGCTGCAGGACATGGGCATGACCAACGTGGCCCATATCGATGGCGGCTACGCCGAGTGGGTCAAGCAGGGCGCACCCACCGAGACGCTGGAGCAGCAAAAGGCACGGCGCGCAGCCAAGGCATGAAGACGCTGGACGCACACCAGCCTTGCCCCTGCGGGCGGCTTGCCGCAGGCAAGGGCGGCAAGCCGCTCACCTATGGCAGCTGTTGCGGCCGCTGGCTGGAGCCGCAAACCGCAAGCGCATTTCCGCCCGACGCCGAGAGCCTGATGCGCTCGCGTTACAGCGCCTTTGTGCTGGAGCGAGAGGCCTATCTGCTGCAGAGTTGGGCCGCGCAACACCGCCCTGCCAACATTGACTTTGATGCGGGTGTCAAATGGCTGGGGCTGGAGGTGCGTGCGCACCGCCAGACCGGGGCGGATACTGCCGAGGTGGAATTCGTGGCCCGGCAAAAGCCCATGGGCGGGCCCGCGGTTCGGCTGCACGAGCGCAGCCGGTTTGTGCGCCGGGACGGGCGCTGGTTGTATGTGGATGGAGATGCCTTGTGAGATTTGATGCTGTGCTGTTTGATTGCGATGGTGTGTTGGTGGATTCCGAGTCCATCACCTGCGGCGTGCTGCGCGACATGCTGCAGGACCTGGGCTGGACCCTGACGCTGCAGGAATGCATGGACATCTTCATCGGCAAGATGGTGGCCGACGAGCGCGTGCGCATCGAGGCCGAGACGGGCAAGCCGTTCACCCAGGAGTGGCTGGCGGCGTTCCGCCAGCGCCGCAACGAGACGCTGGACGCCCACATCGTGGCGATACCGAATGTGCACGCCGCCGTGCAGCATCTGCATGCCGCCACACAAGGGCGCATCGCCTGCGCCTCGGGTGCGGACCGTCCCAAGATCGAACTCATGCTGTCCCGCGTTGGGCTGCTGCCGCATTTTGAAGGGCGCATCTTCAGCGGACATGAAATGCCGCGCTCCAAACCTTTCCCCGACGTCTATCTGGCTGCGGCTGCGCACCTGGGTGTGGCATCAGAGCGCTGCGCCGTCGTGGAAGACACCACCGTAGGCGTGCGCGCCGGAGTGGCCGCTGGTGCCACCGTATTTGCCTATGCGCCTCTGGGTGACGGGCGTGCGCTGTTGGACGTCGGAGCGCACGCGGTGTTCACGGATATGAAGCAGCTGGTCGGCGTGCTGTCATAGGCTGCTGAAGCATGGCATGCGGCTTGAAAAGCCAAGCCTGTGCCACTGCAGTTGATCGGGAACTTTGCAAAATTCGAATGCGCTAGGATGCGCTCCAGAAGGAGCAACTGTGACGCGCATAAAGCCCACCCGATTCGTATTCCCGCCTGTTCAACTGGTTCGTCCCTGTGAGGTAGTGGCCTACCGCATCACGGAGGCGATACGTGCGGGGGATGTCAAAGTCGGTGAAAGACTCCCTTCTGAGCAGAATCTCTCCGAGCAACTTGGAGTCAGTCGTCCCACTTTGCGGGAGGCTATCAAGCTCTTGCAGCAGGCCGGCATTGTGCAGGTGCTGCCCGGTTCTTCCGGAGGTATTTTCATCACCAGCGAATCCATCCCAGCTGAACTGTGCGGCTTTCCACTACCAGAGCTTCCGCTGGAGGATATTGACGGCGTGCTGGAGGCGCGGCGGCTGTTTGAACCCCATGTCGCACGTCTGGCTGCTATCTATGCCACACCTGCCGATTTTGAACGTATGCGCGATGCGGTCCGGCTGAGTGAGGAAATCAGTGCCCGTTTCAAAAAGAAAAAAATATCAAACGAGGGTGCGCAACTGATGACCATAGCCAGCACGCGATTCAATATTGCAGTGGCCCGGGCGACGCAAAACAGCATGATTGTGCGGATGATGGAAGTCATGCTGCGACGCATGGACTTGGTGCGAACCATGGCGGTGCGCGAGCTGGGTGATACCTCACAAAGCACGGAGACATTGCGCAACAGCTTGCTGGCCATAGAGAGCGGCAAGCCCGAGCAGATTGATGCCGCGACCTCACAGCGGATCGATGTACTGGAGTCGGCCTGGGAAAAGGCCTCGGGAAAACGGCTGCGCCGCCGCGCGCTGACGCAACCATCCGAGCAAATGGCTGCGCAAAAAACTACAACAAAGAGGCGCTAACACGTTTAAATGAAATCTGCTTGACAACGCAAATAGATGGTCAAATAATATTTGCACGTCGGTATATATTTATACCGAATTCGGTTTCTAAAAGAATCGAAGTGGGCTAGGCAATGCTACGTGACTCTTTGAAAGGCGTATCGGCATGCAGGCAGATGAATTTGAACTCTATGACCTGAGGGTGGAGGTCGTCGTCCATGACGATCGCAAAATCCAGTGCAATGCCAAAGTGGGGGACTACTTTGAAGTGCAAGGCGAATTGTTGCGCTTCCCGGCAGGCCAGGGGTTTTCCATGTATTCCTTGGCGGCGCTGCTGCCACTGTTGCCCGCCAAGCAGCGTGTTACGCAGGCCGCGGACTGGATGAGCACAGATGCCGAGGTGGCCTGTCCCGATCCGCATTGCCCTACGCGTTTTCGGATCACACGCCTGGGCAAGCGCACTTTCAAGCATGCGCAAACTACGGCAGTTCCATTGGGGGATGCGGCATGAAGCGTGTCGACAATGGCGTAACGTACAAAGAGATCGCGCCGGGCTACAAGGTCCCGCGCATCATTCGGGGCGGGTGGCAGCTGGCGGGTGACCATGGTCCGGTTGAGCGGGAGCGGGCCATAGCGGACATGGGGGCGTTTTTGCGCGCCGGGCTCAACACGGTAGATGGTGCAGATATCTATACCGGCGTGGAAGACATGTACGGCGATTTCAACGCCAAGCAGAAAGCGGCACACCAGCCCACCATGCAAGTACATACCAAACTGGTGCCCGACTATGGCGACCTGGCCACCGTGGATGCTGCCCAGGTGCGTCGCATCGTTACCCGTTCCCTGCAGCGCCTGCGTACCGACCGGTTGGACTTGGTGCAGTTCCATTGGTGGGACTACAGCGTGCCGCGCTATGTCGAAACGGCTGTTGCCCTGTATGGATTGCAGAAGGAAGGATTGATTGCGCATATCGGTGGAACCAACTTCGATGCGGCCCATACCCAGGAAATGCTTGCTGCAGGTGTTCCCTTGGTCAGCATGCAGACCCAGTACTCATTGCTGGACCGCCGTCCCCAGGGCAGCCTTGCTGCGTTGTGCGAAAAGCAGAACATGCATCTGCTGTGCTACGGGTCGCTGGCTGGCGGTTTCTTGACCGAGCAGTGGCTGGGGCAGCCGGAGCCGGCTTTCCCCATGGCAAACCGCTCGCTTGTGAAGTACAAGCTGATCATCGATGAGTTTGGCGGTTGGCCTGCGTTCCAGACCCTGTTGCAGGTGCTCAAGGCCATCGCCCAACGCCACGCCGTCAGCCTGTCGAGCGTGGCGGTACGCTGGGTGCTGGAGCAGCCCGGGGTAGCGGCTGCCATCGTGGGCGCGCGCTATGCGGACCGGCTTGCCTCCACGCTCGAAGTATTTTCCTTTCAGCTGGATGCTGCGGATCGCGCGCTGCTGGAACCTGTACTTGCCGCACACCCGGGTCCTGCCGGGGAGCCCTACAGTCTGGAGCGCGACAAGACGGGCCCTCACGGCCGCATCATGAAGTACGACCTCAACAAATCCTGATTTCAACCCACCTGGAGAATCCCACCATGCGTCTCATGCTCACTTCTACCGCTCTTGCCGTGCTCGCTACCATGGGAGCTCCGGCTGCCATGGCACAAACCCCCTCCTGTACCCATACGGTGGGCATGGTGGTCTCGCTCACTGGCGCAGCAGGACGCTATGGCCAAGCCGCCAGCAAGTCCGTTGAGCTGGCCTTCAATGACATCAATAAGGCTGCAGGTGCACAGGGCGTAGCGGGCTGCAAACTGGGCTTTGATGTGCGTGACGCACAAAGCCAGGGTTCGGTGGCAGTGGACCAGGCACGGCAGTTGGTTGACTTGAAGAAGGTGCCAGCCATCATTGGCGGCATCATCAGTTCGGTTTCCATCCCCATGGTGACTTCGGTTACGGCGCCTGCAGGTGTCGTGCAGATATCGCCGGCCTCTTCCTCGCCATCCCTTACCAAGCTCGCGATCGAGGGCAAAACCGGCGGTTGGTTCTTTCGCACCATCACCAGCGATGCACTGCAAGGAACGGCTGCAGCCAAGTATGCGCTGGACCAGGGCATGAAGTCCTTGACGATCATCCATGTGAACAATGACTTTGGCGTCAATATGCTGGCCGAATTCCGTCGCGCCTACGAGGCACTGGGCGGCAAGATTGTGGATGTCACGCCCTACAACCCTGACCAATCATCCTACAACGCGGAAGTCACCAAGGCGCTCAAGACCGATCCAGCTGCCTTGTATTTCATTGGTTATCCCGGCGACGGCACAACCATCATCCGTACCTGGATTCAGCAAGGCGGACCCCAGAAGTTCCTCTTCAACGATGGCATGAATTCGTCCGACTTCATCAAGGGCGTAGGGGCGCAATACCTGAACAGCGCCTACGGCACATCGTCCGGCACAACCAAGACCGAATCTACCGAATACTTCAACAAGACCTATCCAGCCATGAGTGGAGGATTTGATGCAGAAGCACCTGCAGCGGTGCAGGGCTATGACGCGGCCGCCATCCTGGGCCTGGCCGTGGCACAGGCGGGAAAATTTGAAGCAGCTGCGATTCGCGATGCCATCCGCAAAGTCACCAACCCGGGCGGCGAAGTCATCCATGCAGGCCCGGCCGGATTTGCCCGCGCCATCGAGCTGATCCGGCAGAAGAAGCCCATCCGCTATGTGGGTGTCATTGGCCCGGTGCAGTTTGACAAATACGGCGATATCGCCGGACCGTTCCGTGCCTGGAAATTTACCAACGGTGAAGTGGTGACTGTGAGTCAGATGACTACCGAAGACGTGGCAGCCATTCAGGCCAAGATCAACAAATGAGCGCCATCCCGTCCGACACGGTGTCTTTGTATGGCGCAGCGGCTGTGACCACGCACAAGAGACGACCAGACCGTACCGAGCTTGCCAGCGGTCTGGAGATTTCCCGTCTCGTGACGGGATTGTGGCAAGTTGCCGATATGGAGCGTAATGGAACACTGCTGGACCCGGTGAAGGGCGCAGCCGACATGGCCGTGTATGCACAACAAGGGTTTGATACCTTTGATATGGCGGATCACTATGGCTCGGCCGAGGTCATCACAGGTACGCTGCTCGCGTCGGAGGCGCGACCCGGCGTGCGGGCATTCACCAAATGGTGCCCGCCACCCGGCCCCATGACAGCCGCCGTGGTGCGCGAAGGTGTGCAGCGTTCCCTCGATCGCATGCAAACCTCGTGCATTGACTTGCTGCAATTCCATTGGTGGACCTATGAGCATCCGGCGTACATCGATGCCATGTTGGAGCTGGCCAAATTGCGGCAAGAGGGTTTGATTGCCCATATTGGACTCGCCAATTTCGATACGGCGCATTTGCGCCTGCTGTTGAATGAAGGCATACCCATCGCCAGCAACCAGGTGTGCATGTCACTGCTGGATCGGCGCGGTACCGAAGAGATGTCTGCGTTGTGCCTGGAGCGTGATGTCAAGCTCTTGGCATACGGTGTGCTGGGCGGTGGCTTCCTGAGTGACCGATGGGTCGGCGTGGATGCGCCTGCAGAAGTGGGTGATTGGAGCAAGATGAAGTACCAACGCTTCATCAACGCCATCGGAGGCTGGGACGCACTGCAGGCGGTGTTGACGGCGGCCCGGAAGATCGCGCTCAAGCATGGCGTATCCGTTTCGAATGTGGCGACCCGCTGGGTGCTGGAGCAACCTGCAGTCGCTGCGGTCATCGTGGGTGCACGATTGGGCGAGTCCGAGCACCGGGCAGACAACCTGAAGCTGTTCGAATTTGCACTGGACGCGCAGGACCATGACGCGCTGAATCTGGCATTTTCCAGCACGACACGCTTGCCTGGTGACTGCGGCGACGAATACCGCAAGCCCCCGTTTCTGACGGCGTCGGGTGACCTGAGTCACCACCTCGATTCCCTGGCACCCCTGTGGGAGCGCAAGCCCGTGGCGGGGCGTGCCAACCGCTGGACCATCGATAGCGGCAGCCATTGGGAACCACTGGCGGGCTACTCACGCGCAGTGCGTGTGGGAGAACGCATCCTGGTTTCGGGCACCACGGCAACCCATGGTGCGGGGCAACTGGTGGGACGTGGCGATGCGGCAGTGCAGGCCACCTACATCCTGGACAAGATCGCAGCCAGCATCAAGGCATTGGGTGGCCAGATGCAGGACGTGGTTCGGACACGCATCTATCTGCAAAATGCCGCCGATTGTGAAATGGTCAGCCGTGTCCACGGAAAGTATTTCGGCGATGTGCGCCCAGCCAACACGCTGGTCGAAGTGGCCGCATTGGTAGGCGACGGCTACCTTGTGGAAATGGAAGCCGAGGCAATTGTCGATGCCTGAGTCGCAAGCCCTTTTGACGGTGGAAGCCCTGTCCAAGAATTTTGGCGGGCATCAGGCGGTCGACCAGGTTTCCTTCACCTTGCGGGCGGGAGCCATCGGGGGCTTGATAGGGCCCAATGGTGCAGGCAAGACAACCCTGTTCAACTGCCTGACCGGTTTCATGCAGGCAGCGTCGGGCCGGGTGTTGCTGGATGGCGTGTTGCTGTCGGGCCGGCCTTCCTGTGATGTGTTTGCTGCGGGACTGGCGCGTACCTTCCAGATCCCACGCCCCTTTCCTGAAATGACCGTGCTGGAAAACGTCATGGTGGCGCCGCGCGGCCAACTGGGCGAGGTGTTCTGGGCCAATTGGCTGCGGCGTGGGCGCGTCGCCGCGCAAGAACGCGAAACGCGGGAGGCCGCACGGTACTGGCTGCAATTTGTCGGGCTGTCGGCACTGGAGCATCAGCCCGCACGCGTACTGTCCGGTGGTCAGCGCAAGCTGTTGGAGCTGGCCCGCGTGATGGTGTCCCAGCCCAAGATCGTGCTGTTGGACGAGCCCGCCGCCGGTGTCAACCCGGCACTGTTGGACCAGATCACCGACAAGGTGCTATCACTCAACGCCCAGGGCGTCACGTTCCTGATCATTGAGCACAACATGGACCTGGTTGCCTCCCTGTGCAATCCGGTGATGGTGATGGCACAGGGCCAGATGCTGATGCAGGGACACGCGGACTCCGTACTGAACGATCCCCGTGTGGTGGAAGCCTATCTCGGGAGTCCGGCATGAGTACCCCATTCGCGCTCGTTGTGGAGTCGCTGGAAGCCGGTTACGAGCCGGGTCTGCCCATTGTCCGGGACGCCTGCCTGAGCGTTCTGCAGGGTGAAATCATGGCCATCCTTGGGCCCAATGGCGCGGGCAAGTCTTCATTTGTCAAAGCCATTGCAGGCTTGGTGCCCATCAGCAAGGGGCGCTGCCTGCTGGGTTCAAACGATATTACGCGCACGCCAGCACATCGCATGGTGTTTGAGGGGCTGGCCTTTGTTCCGCAAACCGAGAATGTATTCATCAACCTCAGCGTTGCTGAAAACCTGGAGTTGGCCGCAGCCATCGTCAAGGCGCGCGTGCGCGAAAGCCTGGAGCCGGTCTACGCCATGTTTCCGGACCTGTACCGCCAGCGTGCCTTGCCGGCCGGACAACTCAGTGGCGGGCAACGGCAAATGCTGGCGGTAGCCCGAGCGCTGATCAGCAAGCCCAAGCTGTTGATACTGGACGAACCGTCGGCGGGATTGAGTCCTTTGCTGGTGCAGCAGGTGTTTGCCAAGTTGCGGGAAGTGCGTGATGCCGGTATCACGGTGCTTCTGGTGGAGCAAAACGTCAAGGCAGCGCTTGCGCTGGCCGACCGCGCTGCCGTGTTGGTGGAGGGCAAGGAGCGCATTGTGGGCAAGAGCCACGACCTGCTGAACGATGAACGCATCGCAGAGCTGTATCTGGGCCGCTATACCGGCAAGCAACGTGCAAAGGAGACGGTCTGATGCTACAGATTCTTGCCGACGGACTCATCATCGGCTCGGTAGTGGCCCTGGGGGCCATTGGCCTGAGCATGACCTTGTCCATCGTGCGTTTCTCCAATTTCAGCCACGGCGAGCTGTTGGGGTGGGGTGCCTACCTTGCACTGGTTGCTTCTACTGCGCTCAACACCACCAGCGGGGCCTGGGCCACTCCCATTGGTCCTTTCTCTTTTGGTTGGGGCCTGCTGGTGGCGCTGGTGTTGGCATGTGGCCTGACGGCGCTGCTGGCACTGGGGCTGGATGCGGTTTTGTTCAAGCGATTGCGCAAGCAGGGTTCCATCACCCTGGTGATCGCGAGCTTTGGTGCAGCGCTGGCACTGCGTAACCTGTTGCTGTTCTGGCAGGGGGGCATTCCTCGCTATTACTCCGAGAACCTGCAGATCGCAATCGCTTTCCTGCCACGCAGCACCTGGGGCGGCTTGCGCGCGACACCCGACCAGTTGTTTGTTCTGGTCCTGGCGCTGGTCACCGTGACCGGGCTGCATCTGTTCCTGCAGCGCAGTACGCTGGGGCGGGCCATGCGGGCTACCGCACTCAACCCCGGTCTGGCCCGTGTCACGGGCATTGACCCGGAGCGTGTGCTGCGTGCCACCTGGTTGATGGGCGGCGTGCTCGCGGCCATTGCGGGCGTGTTTGCCGGCCTTACCGTGCAGATGCGCCCGACCATGGGGGTGGATTTGTTGTTGCCGCTCTTCGCCGCAGTCATTCTGGGGGGCATAGGATCCATCTGGGGCGCTGTGCTGGGCGGATTTGTCGTGGGCATGGCAGAGAGCATCTCCATTACCTGGGTGGGCGCCGAGTACCGCTCTGCAGCGGCCTTTGTCGTATTGATTGCCATTCTGATGGTGCGCCCCAGAGGCCTGTTCGGAGAGAAATACTGATGATCGACTTCAACGGCCTGCTGTCCTACGTCAGCTTCTTTCTGGTGTTCGCGACGGCCTACGCGATCATCACCCTGGGACTCAACCTGCAGTGGGGTTTCACCGGTTTGTTCAATGTGGGCGTGGCAGGGTTTGTGGCCATTGGAGCCTACACCTCGGCACTGCTGACGACGCCGCACCAGGAGGGCCATCTTGCGGGACTGGGCTGGCCCGTCGCAGCGGGCATGCTGGCGGCCATGTTGGTGACCGGACTGGTGGGGGCCATCGTCGGTGTCCTTGCATTGCGGCTGCGTCAGGACTATCTGGCCATTACCACCTTCGGAATTGCGGTGACCATTCAGCTGGTGGCCAACAACGCGACATCCCTGACGGGTGGGCCGTTCGGTGTGCAATTCATTCCCAGACCTTTGCAGGCATGGCTGGGTACCGGTCTACCCTGGACTTTGGCTTATCTGGCCCTTGCCGTGGGGCTGCTGGTGCTGGCGTATCTGGCGATCGAATCTCTGGTCAAAAGTCCCTGGGGGCGGGTGCTGCGTGCGATCCGTGAAGACGAGGACGCAGCCAACGCTTTGGGCAAGAAGTCGTTCAACTACCGTCTCCAGAGTTTTGTCATTGGCAGCATGCTGATGGGTCTTGGTGGCGCGGTGTATGCCCACTTTGTCGGGTTCATTGCACCGGAAGACTTTCTTCCCATACTGACGTTTCAGCTCTGGGCCATGCTGATTGTTGGGGGTGCAGGCAACAACCGGGGCGCCATACTGGGCGCCTATGTGGTGTGGGCCTTTTGGACTGCCGCTGGAGGCCTGATGCGCGACTTTGTTCCGCAGGCAGAGCAAGCCCGCGCTGCCGCACTTCAGGTGGTGCTTATCGGTTGCCTGATTGCAATGATGCTGGTGCTCCGTCCACGGGGAATTTACGGCGAAAAACTGGTGGTTCACGGGCAATCGTAGCCAATTGCCCGGAGTGCGGATATTCGCGCGAAACGCGTTGCACTAGCGACGGCGATACGCCTTGCTAGTACTCAGCCGTGCATCTGCCGCAGTTCGCGCTTGAGCAATTTGCCGGTGGGGTTCTTGGGCAGGGCATCGACAAACACCACCCGCTTGGGCGCCTTGAAGCTGGCCATGTGCTCGCGGCAGAACGCCATCACGGCGTCCTCGGTCAGAGTCTTGCCAGCCTTGAGCACGATCACCGCCGTCACCGCTTCCACCCATTGCGGATCGGGCAGACCGACCACCGCCACTTCGCTGACTTCTGGCAGACGGTAGATCATTTCCTCCACCTCACGGCTGGCCACGTTTTCGCCGCCGGTCTTGATCATGTCCTTCTTGCGGTCCACCACGCTGATGTAGCCCTCGTCATCGATGACGCCCAGGTCGCCGCTGTGGAACCAGTCGCCCTCGAACGCAGCGCGGGTGCGCTCTTCGTCGTTCAGATAGCCGAGCATCAGATGCGGTGAGCGGTGCACGATCTCGCCTACCTCACCCGGCGCCACGTCCTGCATGGCATCGTTCACGACACGCGTTTCCACATTCAGCACCGGGCGGCCGCAGGAGCCGGGTTTGCGCAGCTGGTCTTCCGGCGGCAGCATGGTGGCCAGCGGGGCGATCTCGGTCTGGCCATACATGTTCCACAGGCGCACCTGGGGCAGGCGGGTGGTGAGTTCGCGCAGCACTTCCACCGGCATGATGGACGCACCGTAGTAACCCTTGGCCAGGCTGGTGAGCTTGTCCACGTCCAGCCGGGGTGAGCGCAGCAGTGCAATCCACACCGTGGGTGCGGCAAAGAAGCTGGTGATGCTGAACTTCTCCATCAGTGCCAACAGGTTGTCGGGCACCGGCTTGGACGTGATGATGTTGGTGGTGCCCATGAAGATGCCGGGCCCGAAGAACACGTCGAGCTGCGCGCAGTGGTAGAGCGGTAGCGCATGCAGCATGACGTCCTGCTCGGCCATGCCAGCACTGCCCACGCAGCTCACGTATTGCCACAGAACCGCGTCATGCGAGAGCATGGCGCCCTTGGGTGAGGACTCGGTGCCGCTGGTGTAGACGATCTGCAGCAGGTCGTTGCTGCCCAGGGTGCCCTCGGCCAATTCCGAATCACATGCGGCCAGGTCGCGGAAGCTGTGCATGCCGGGCACGGGCGCGCTGTCCTCCTCGGCGGGAATCCAGACGAACTCGCGCACCTGCGTGTCCAGCGCGGCGCCGGCGCGGGCCAGCTCGGCCAGACCGCTATCGGTGGCCAGCACACGGGCTCCGGCGTGGCGCAGGATGTAGGCTACCTCTTCGGCTTTCAGCATGAAGTTGATGGGCACCAGTACAGCACCCAGGCGCGCCAGTGCAAAGCGTATGGCGGCAAAGCCGTGCGAGTTGCGCGCCAGCATGGCCACGCGTTCGCCCTGCTTCACGCCGAGCTGCTGCAGGCCGGCGGCCAGGCGCGTGACCAGCGCGTCAAATTCCGCATAGGTCCATTGCGTGTTGCCGCAGATGATGGCGGTCTTGTTGGGCAGGCGCCTGGCGGTGCGGCGCAGCACGTCGGCCAGGGTTTGTCGGCGGATTGCGGGGTTCATGGGTGTCTCCTCTTTATTGATTTCAAATATGCGGGCAGGTTGGAGTCAACCTTTTAGTTCAAGCGTTCCAGCACCGTGGCGGTGGCCATGCCGTGGCCTATGCACATGACCTGCAGGCCGAACTGGCCGCCGGTCTGCTCCAGACCGGCCAGCATCTTGGCCATCAGCGCCGCACCGGTGCCGCCCAGCGGGTGGCCGTGCGCAATGGCGCCGCCCCAGGGGTTGAGCTTGTCCATGTCCGGCTGGAACTCGCGCGCCCAGCACAGTGCGACCGAGGCGAAGGCCTCGTTGACCTCAATCCAGTCCAGGTCGGCGATGGACAGGCCCGCCTTCTTCAGCGCCATGTGGGTAGCGGGGATCACGCCGGTGAGCTGCATCACCGGGTCCGATCCGGTGACTACGCGGGCGCGGAAACGCGCCCTGGCTTGTAGGCCATGGCGCTCTGCTGCCGCGCGGCTGCCCACCACCACGGCACTGGCACCGTCGGAAATCTGGCTGGAGTTGGCAGCAGTCACCACGCCGGTTTCGGGTGTGCGGAACACGGGTGGCATGGACTGCATCTTGTCGTGGTCGATGACTGCGCGCACGCCTTCGTCGTGGTCCAGCAGGAAGCTGGCGCCGTCCTTGTCCACGCCCGTCATGGGTGCGATTTCGGTGTGCTGGCCCGCCAGACGTGCGGCATGGGCACGGCGGTGGCTTTCCACGGCGAAGCTGTCCACGTCGCTACGCGAGAGCTTCCATTGCTCGGCAACGCGTTCGGCGCTCTCCACCTGGTGCGGTATGGGGTAGCGCGCCAGGGTCTCGGGGTGCAGCATGTCAAAGCCGGTAAAGGCGCGCTGGCCCAGGGTCAGGTCCAGGAACATGGGCACACGGCTCATGCTCTCCACTCCGCAGCCGATGGCAAAGTCCAGGTCGCCTGCGGCCACCGCCTGTGCTGCAGCGTGCACCGCAAACTGGCTGGAGCCGCACATGCGGTTCAGGCTGACACCCGGCACTTCCTGCGGCAGGCGCGCCAGCAGGGCGGCCTGGCGCGCGATGTTGGCGCCCTGTTCGCCCGCCTGGCTGACGCAGCCGGCAATCACGTCGCCAACCGCTTCGCCGGGGAGCTTGGCGCGCTCCAGTGCCGCCGTGATGGCGCTGGAAAGCAGCACGTCAGGCCGGGTGTCGCGCAAAGCGCCGTTGCGGCGGCCAAAGGGCGTGCGCACGGCAGACAGGATCAAGGGTTCGTTGGCTGGGTTGGTCATGGTCTGGTGTTCCTGGGTTAGATGCGTGCCATTTCGCGGGCGATGATGTTGCGCTGGATCTCGCTGGTGCCTTCGTAGATCTGCAGCACCTTGGCGTCGCGGAAGAGTTTCTCCACCGGGTATTCGGTGCTGTAGCCCATGCCGCCAAAGATCTGGATGGCTTCGGTGGCGCACCACATGGCCGCGTCCGCCGCAAACGCCTTGGCAATGGATGCCTGCATGGTGCCGCGTTGGCCTTGGTCCACCAGCCAGGCGGCCTGGTAGGTGAGCAGGCGGGCGGCTTCCAGTCGCATCTGCATTTCGGCCAGCTTGTGGGCCACAGCCTGGTGTTCGATCAAGGGCTTGCCCATGCTGCTGCGGCTGCGGGCATAGGCCAGCGACTCGTCCACGCAGCGCTGGATCAGCCCCACGCCAAACGCCGCCACCATGGGGCGTGAATGGTCGAACACGGCCATGGCCAGGGCAAAGCCGCTGCCCTCTGCGCCCAGGCGACGGTCCTCCGGCACAAAGGCGTCGTCCAGAAAGATCTCGGCAGTGGGCGCCGCGCGCTGGCCCAGCTTGCCCATGGCCGGACCCACGGTCACGCCCGGGGTGCCCGCTTCCACGATAAAGGCGGTCATTCCCTTGTGGCTGGCGGCCATGTCGGTCTTGGCAAACACCACAAAGTAGTCGGCAAGCGGGGCGTTGGAAATCCAGATCTTGCTGCCCTGCAGCCGGTAACCGCCCTCGGTGCGGGTGGCACGGGTGCGAATGCCTGCCACGTCGGAGCCCGCACCTGGTTCGGTCATGCCGAAGCTGGCAAAGCGGCCCTGGGCCAGCGGCGCGAGGTAGCGTTGCTGCTGTGCCTCGCTACCGCCCAGCAGGATGGGCTCATAGGCCAATGCGTTGACGCACAGGGCCGTGCCTATGCCCAGGCAGGCACGGCAGAACTCCTCGGTCACCAGCACCAGCTCCACGCAACCCAACCCGGCGCCACCCACGCTCTCGGGCAGGGTCAGGTTCACCAGGCCCAGCTCGACCGCCTTGGCCTGCACCTGCATGGGAAACTCCCTTTTGACATCCGCTTCGGCTGCCAGCGGCAGGATCTCCCGGTCGGCAAACTGGCGCGCCAGTTCCTTGATCTGCAGTTGCTCACTGGTGAGCTGAAAGTGCATGCATGTCTCCTGCGTTGCAGCGCCTGCGGTGGCGCATTTTTGTGGGTTGGGGTTGCAAATGTCGCCATCCAAGCTGGCTGCAACTTCCAAGGTCGTCGTCGATTCTAGGATTGGCATAGGGAGATGGATAGGACAAAATCAGCCTTTGAATTTGCATATCTCGCCAAAATCCATTCGTTTTCCATGCTGCCCAGCTCCATCCACACCCTCTCGCCCACCGTCTCCATGGCCATGGTCACGGAACTGCTGGCCGATCTGGGGCTGGACCCGTCCTGGGTAGACAAGGCGATAGACCGCGCCGGCATTGCGCCCGAGCTGTTGCAGGAGGCCGGGGCGCGCATTTCGGTGGAGCAGTTCTCGCGCATCTACCGCCAGTTGGTCGCCCTGCTGGATGATGAGACGCCGGGCTTCTTCTCGCGCCCGCTACGCCAGGGCACGCTGAAGTTCCTGTGCCTGGGCATGTATGGCGCGCCCAGTCTGGAGATTGCGCTGCACCGGTTTCGCAGCTACTTTCGTCTGCTGCTGGACGACATGGGCTTCGAGGTGACGATCAATGGAGCGCTCACCCGCATCGCGCTCATCGAGCATGTGCCGCCCCGGCGCTCCCGCGTGCTGGTGCACGAGATCATGCTCAAGCTGGTGCACGGCGTTGCGTCATGGATGATTGACCGCAAGATCGCGCTGGCGCGGGTGGACTTTGCCTACCCGCGGCCACAACGGGCCGCTGACTATGTGTACCTGTTTCCCGGGCCGGTGCAGTTCGACCAGGCGCAGACCGCGCTGTATGTGGACTCGGAGTACCTGCAGTCGCCCATGCGCCAGGACATGAAGGCTCTCGGCACCTTCTTGCGCAACGCGCCGGCCGACTGGCTCTTCGTCTCGTTCAGCGAAAAAATGCAGACGCACCGGGTGCGCGACTATCTGGAGGCGCAGCTGGCCCACAAGCCCACGCTGGAATCGACCGCCAGTGCGCTGCATTTTTCCGAACGCTCGCTGTCGCGCCGCCTGGCCGACGAGGGCACGACGTTCCAGGCCATCAAGGACGAGCTGCGCCGGGACATGGCCATCCAGAAGCTGCTGAAGACCCGCATGCCCATCACCGCTGTTGCCGCCGCCATCGGCATCGACAACCTCAGCGTCTTCAACCGCGCCTTCAAGCTCTGGACTGGCAGCACTCCCGGGACCTACCGGCGCCTTGGGGCGGGGCGCAAGTCCAGAGACGCCGGGGGCTGATGGCGTCGCATCCCGACTGCACCTTCAGCTGGAGGCCGCCAGTGCCACGGCGTCTGCGCCGGCGGGTATGCATACCGGTGCGGTCGGATCGGTTGCCGCTCGCCACACTGCTTCCGCGACGTCCTGTGCCTGCGTCACCTCAGAGGATTGGCCCCATTGCGCAAAAATGGTTTGTGCGAGTGCGGCATAGGGCTGTGGAATGGAGCCTTCCATGCGCGAAAGCGCGTTTTCACCAAAGCGGGTCTCCGGTGCGCGGCCAGGCAGCACCAGTCGGACCCGCACCTGGAAGGGTTGCAGTTCCAACGCCAGCGACTCGGTGAATGCGTTGACTGCGGCCTTGCTCGCGGTGTACACCGACAGCAATGCAAGTGACTTCAGGGTCACACTGGAAGTGACGTTCACAACGACACCGGCTTGGCGCTGGCGAAACTGCGGCAGCACGGCCTGGGTCATCGCCATCGTGCCCAGGGTGTTGGTCTCAAACACTGCGCGGGCAGTTTCCATCGGAGTGCCCTCCAATGCACCCAGCAAGCCTATGCCTGCATTGTTAACCAGCACGTCAATGGGGCCAGCCGCTTCCAGAGCGTGCTGGATGCTGTGTGCATCGGTGACGTCCAGCGCAAGCACGCGCAGATGGTCGGAGCGGGGCAGTACGTCTTCACGCGGTGTGCGCATGGTGGCAATGACTTTCCAGCCGCGTTCCAGAAAGTAGCGAGCGGTTGCCAGGCCGAAGCCGGATGAACATCCGGTAATCAAAACAGTTTGCATGGTGTGAATTCCTGTCAGTTGTTGAAAGAGCCGCAACTTTAGGGGTTGAGTGCAAGACTTACTACAATCAGAAGTCCTTAAAACATTTGCAATAGTCCAAGCATGGTCGATCCATTGGCCGAAGTGGTTACCTTGCTGCAACCCAGCGCCCGGTTCTCGAAGGTCGTCAGCGGTGCGGGTGCCTGGCGCGTGCGCCGATCGGATGCGGGGCAACCCTTTTACTGTGTGGTCCTTGAGGGCAGCTGCGTGCTGGAGGTACAAGGGAGTGAGCCGCTCACGCTCTTGTCTGGCGACTTTGTCCTGATTCCCGAGGCCGATGGTTTTGCCATGAGCAGCCTGGTGCCCCTCGCTTCCGAGGAGCTTGAAACCACACCAGTGGCCCTGCTCCACGGCGAATTTCGGCTCGGCCTGCAGGACGGGCCTGCGGACGTCCGGCTGCTGGTCGGTCACTGCACTTTGGGTTCTCCGGACGCAGCCATGCTGGTCGCGCTTTTGCCGCGGCTGGTGCACGTGCGTGGCGATGCGCGGCTGGCCACCCTGGTGCAACTGGTGGGAGAGGAGTCGCGGGCAGAACGACCAGCGCGCGAAGTGGTTCTGGCTCGCCTGCTGGAAGTCCTGTTCATTGAGGCTCTGCGGTCTGCTGCGGGTACAGAGGCACCGCCCGGCTTGCTCCGCGGGCTAGCCGACGCACGACTGGCTGCCGCACTGCGGCAGATGCACGAAAGCCCCACCCAGGCCTGGACGGTTGCGCTGTTGGCAAAGGCGGCGGCCCTTTCCCGCTCGGCCTTCTTTGTTCGGTTCAACCACGCCGTGGGTATGGCGCCCATGGAGTACCTGCTGGCGTGGCGCATGGCGCTGGCCAAGCGCCTGCTGCGCGGCAAGGCCGTCGGCATTGCCGAAGTCGCTCAACGTGTGGGTTACAGCTCTGCCAGCACGTTCAGCGTTGCATTCACCCGCCACGTGGGGCAACCGCCTTCGCTGTACGCACGGCAGCAATGGGAGGTGCAGGCTAGCTGAGTTCGGTCTTGCGCTCGATGATGCGCGAGACCAGCCCGTATTCAACCGCCTCCTCGGCCGACAGCCAATGGTCGCGCTCGATGTCGGCCAGCACGACTTCCAGCGGCTTGCCGGTTTCGCGCGCGATCGTGCGTGCAATGCGCTCGCGGGCCTTGACCATCTCGCGCGCCTGGATGGCGATATCACTGGCCGGTCCGCCCGCGCCGCCACTGGGCTGGTGGATCAGGAAACGGGTGTTGGGCAGGCAGTAGCGCCGCTCGCGCGGCGCTGCCAGATAGAGGTGGGTGGCGGCGCTGCCGACCCAGCCGGTACCAATCATGTTCACCGGCGCGGCAATGAAGCGAACGATGTCGTGGATGGCATCGCCGGACTCCAGGTGGCCGCCTGGGGAGCTGACCAGAATGTCGATGGCGTCCGTGCTGTCGGCATCCAGTGCGATCAGGCGGCGCGTCACGTCAGCGGCCGTCACGTCGGTGACGGTGCCAAAGATCAGCAGGGTGCGCGCCTTGAATGCCTTCTCTTCCAGGTAGGAGGTGCGCGGTTCGGTGGCGCTGGATGGCGCGGCGGTGTATGGGGTTTCCATGCAAAAGTCCTTGTAGTTGAACTGCCTTGACGAACAAGCGGCCGCTTGTGTGACACCACGGTCTGTGGCGCGCTGTGGCAACATGCCGCCATGCACGACGATCACCTTTTGACCCTGCTCGATTCCGATCGCCGCCGCCTGGTGCGTGCGGCCACCCGGTTGCTGGGGCCGGCAGACGCCGAAGACGCGGTGCAGGACGCCTATGTCCGTGCGCTGGAGGCCGACACATTGGCGCTCAACGCGGCACAGGCATGGCTGCTGACCGTGGTGCGCAATCTGTCCATTGACCGCCTGCGGCGACGCAGCTGGATGCAGCAATGGCTGGCGGAGATGAGCGCGGACGTACCCCGGCAGGCAGCGCCTTCTGCCGAAAGCGATGCGGTGCTGGCGCAGGAGGTCGCGCATGCGCTGCACCTGCTAGCGGTCCACCTGGCTCCGGAGGATGGCGCGGCGGTGTTGCTGCTCGAGGTGTTTGACGTCGGCCATGCGGAGATTGCCAGGGCCGGCGGCCGCTCCGAGGCCAGCAGCCGACAACAGTTGCGTCGGGCACTGTTGCGCCTGCGGCAGGCTGGCAATGCGTCAGCATCTTCGGGGCACGGCGAACGTGAGGCGGGCGAGGAAACCGTGTTTCGCCTGTATTTGCAGGCCCTGCAACTGCGCGACCCGAAAACCCTGTGGGCAATACTGCGTCAGCCGCCCATCCAGGCGCTGGCGGGTGTAGCGCCCAGAACAAGGGGCACCAGCTGCGCGGCCCCCGCTGCCACCTGTGGCGTCGTGCAGGTGGGCGGGCAGTTGGGGCTGGTGCTGACGCTGGACGGCGTCACGCTGTGCGTGGTGCCCTTGGGCGCGCAATCCGAGCGCGATCCTGAGACGTTGCCGGGCTGAGCGATTGCATCGCGGTCTGGCGCACCGCGTCGGCCGTCTGCCCGGTCCAGCTCTTGAAAGCGCGCAGGAAACTCTTCTCGTTCTGAAACCCCACGCGTTCGGCGATCTGCTTGATCGGGCGCTGGCTGCGCAGCAGCAGTTCCAGCGCCAGCTCGCGGCGTACCGCGTCCTTGATGGCCTGCAGGCTGCTGTCTTCCTCGTGCAGTTGGCGGTGCAGGCTGCGTACCGACAGGTTCAGCCGCTCGGCCAGGGCGTCGGCGCTGCGCAGGACGGCGGCATCCTGCCGCAGCAGTTGACGGGTCTTTTCCACGAGCAAGCGGTCGCGCCGGTAGGGACGCACGGTCAGCAGCAGGGCGCGCTCCAGCATGCGCTGCAGGGCGGCTTCGTCGCGGCGCACCGGCAGTCCAAGGTAGAGCGCGTCGAACTGCAGGCTGTTGGCTTCGGCGTCGAAGCTGCAGGGGCCATCAAACAGCACGCGGTAGCTGTCCTTGTGCAGAGGGGGCGCATAGCGCAGCGTGGTGCGTTGCAGGGCTATGCGCGAGTCGCTCAGCCAGCAGGCCACGCCCAGCGCGTTGCGCAGAACCGAAACAATGCAGAACTCGCGCAGTACGCCCAGATCGGTCAGCTCCTCCAGGTTCAGGCTGGCCACGCCGTCTTTCTCGCTGACGCTGAGCTGGATGCTGCCTGTCAGCAGATTGTGGTGGCGGCACCAGCGCTTGAGTGCCACGCCCAAGGTGGGGGCGGTGAGCGAGGCGCGCACCAGCATGCCGTAGCTGCCCCAAGGCAGGCGGCGCTCGAACCAGCCCAGGGCCTCGTCGTCGAGTTCGCGCATGGCAGCGGCAGAGGCCAGCTCGAACTGCAGGGCGGTTACGCGCGCTTGCGGCTTTTCCAAAATGGTTGGCGTGATTTGTGCCTGCTTCAGCATGCCGGCCGGGTTCAGCTCGCGGCGGGCGTAGGCGTGCACGATGGCATTCACAAAAGCCACGGGTGTTTCGGCATGCCCAAGGTTGGGGCCGGGGGCAGCATTGCTTGCGGGGTGCTCAGACATCCAGGGCATTGTGGCAGGATTTGCAACCGTACTGGCAAGCTTTTGGTCGGCCACAGCCCTATGCTGTGGGACCGATTTGAAAGGCTGCCCTATGCCCGTACTGGAATCCAAACTCAACCCGCGTTCGGCCGACTTCCAGGCCAACGCTGCCGCGATGCGCGCCCTGGTGGAGGACCTCAACCGCCAGATCGACAAGGCTGCCATGGGCGGCGGCGAAGCGGCCCGCGCCAAGCACACGGCGCGCGGCAAGCTGCTGCCGCGCGACCGCGTGGCCATGCTGCTGGACCCCGGCACCCCGTTTCTGGAACTCTCGCCCCTGGCGGCGCTGGGCATGTACCCCGACCGCGATGGCACAGACAGTGCGCCCAGTGCGGGTGTGATTGCCGGCATTGGCCGCATCAGCGGCGTGGACTGCATGATCGTCTGCAACGACGCCACGGTGAAGGGCGGAACCTACTACCCACTGACGGTGAAGAAGCACCTGCGCGCGCAGGAAGTGGCGGCGCAAAACAACCTCACCTGCGTGTACCTGGTGGACTCGGGCGGCGCCAACCTGCCCAACCAGGACGAGGTGTTTCCCGACCGCGACCACTTCGGCCGCATCTTCTTCAACCAGGCCAATATGAGTGCCCAGGGCATTGCCCAGATCGCGGTGGTGATGGGCAGCTGCACTGCGGGCGGCGCCTATGTGCCGGCCATGAGCGACGAGACCATCATCGTCAAGAACCAGGGCACCATCTTCCTGGGTGGCCCGCCGCTGGTGAAGGCGGCCACCGGCGAGGTGGTGAGTGCCGAGGACCTGGGCGGCGGCGATGTGCATACCCGCCTCTCCGGTGTGGCCGACCACCTGGCGCAGAACGACCTGCATGCGCTCTCGCTGGCACGCGAAGCCATTGCCAACCTCAACAAAAACAAGGCCGTGCCCGCCAGCACCCAACCGTCCGTTGCACCGCGCTTTGCCGCCGAGGAGCTGTACGGCGTGATCCCCACTGACACGCGCAAACCGTTTGATGTGCGCGAGATCATTGCCCGCATCGTCGATGGCTCGGAGCTGCACGAATTCAAGCCGCGCTTTGGCACCACGCTGGTCTGCGGCTTTGCCCACATCGAAGGCATGCCCGTGGGCATCATTGCCAACAACGGCATTCTGTTCAGCGAATCGGCCCTCAAGGGCGCGCATTTCATCGAGCTGTGCTGCCAGCGCAAGATCCCGCTGGTGTTCCTGCAGAACATCACCGGCTTCATGGTGGGGCGCAAGTACGAGAACGAGGGCATCGCCCGCAATGGCGCCAAGATGGTGACGGCTGTGGCCACCGCCGCGGTGCCGAAGTTCACTATCATCATCGGCGGCAGCTTTGGCGCTGGCAACTACGGCATGTGCGGCCGTGCCTACAGCCCACGCTTTCTGTGGATGTGGCCGAACGCGCGCATCAGCGTCATGGGCGGCGAGCAGGCGGCCAGCGTGCTGGCCACGGTCAAGCGTGACGGCATCGAAGCCAAGGGTGGCAGCTGGAGCGCGGAAGAAGAGAACGCCTTCAAGGCCCCCATTCGCCAGCAGTACGAGGTGCAGGGCCACCCCTACTACGCCACCGCGCGTCTGTGGGACGACGGCATCATCGACCCCGCCGACTCGCGCCGCGTGCTGGCGCTGGGCCTCTCGGCCGCGCTGAATGCACCCATACCCGACACCAAGTTCGGTGTCTTTCGCATGTGACCGGGAGCCGCACCATGTTTACCAAGATACTCATTGCCAACCGGGGCGACCAGCGACAAAGTCGCGCAGTGGCGAAGCCACATTGCATGGCACGCGCAGCGTGCGCAGGCGATTTCACCCCGGGAGCCCACCATGTTTAAGAAGATCCTGATTGCCAACCGCGGCGAAATCGCCGGCCGCGTGGCGGCCACCGCAGCCCGCATGGCCATACAGACCGTGGCGGTGTATTCCGATGCCGACGCGGGCGCCAAGCATGTGCAGGCCTGTGACGAGGCGGTGCACATAGGCGGCAGCGCGCCCAAGGACAGCTACCTGCGCTGGGAAAAGATCATCGAGGTGGCCAAGGCCATTGGTGCACAGGCGATCCACCCCGGCTACGGCTTTCTGAGCGAGAACGAAGCCTTTGCCCAGGCCTGCGCCGATGCCGGGCTGGTTTTCATCGGCCCGCCGCCCTCGGCCATCCAGGCCATGGGTCTCAAGGCCGAATCCAAGCAGCTGATGGAAAAGGCCGGTGTGCCGCTGGTGCCGGGCTACCATGCAGCCGACCAGGACCCGGCGCTGCTGCAGCGCGAGGCGGACCGCATCGGCTACCCGGTGCTGATCAAGGCCAGCGCAGGCGGCGGCGGCAAGGGCATGCGTGCGGTAGACCGGAGCGAGGACTTTGCCGACGCGCTGGCCAGCTGCAAGCGCGAAGCCATCAACAGCTTTGGCGATGACGCGGTGCTGATCGAGAAATACGTGCAGCGCCCGCGCCATATCGAGATCCAGGTGTTTGGCGACACGCTGGGCAACTATGTGTACCTGTTCGAGCGCGACTGCTCGGTGCAGCGGCGCCACCAGAAAGTGTTGGAAGAGGCGCCTGCGCCCGGCATGACGCCGGAGCTGCGCGCGCGCATGGGCCAGGCTGCGGTGGAAGCCGCGCGTGCCGTGGGTTATGTGGGAGCGGGTACGGTGGAGTTCATCGTGGAGCAACCGCTGGGCTACGAGCATCCTGAGGCCATGAAGTTCTATTTCATGGAAATGAACACGCGGCTGCAGGTGGAGCATCCGGTGACCGAGGCCATCACCGGGCTGGACCTGGTGGAGTGGCAACTGCGCGTGGCCAGTGGCGAGGCATTGCCGCTGCAGCAAAGCGATCTGCAGATTCACGGTCATGCCATCGAAGCACGCATCTGCGCCGAGACGCCGGACAACAACTTTCTGCCCGCCACCGGCACCTTGCATGTATATGGCCTGCCGGCCTGCAGCAACTTTGCCCGCGCGGACCTGGGCGTGCGGGTGGACTCTGGCGTGCGTGCGGGCGACACCATCAGCCCGTTCTACGACTCCATGGTGGCCAAGCTGATCGTGCACGGCAACACGCGCGAAGAGGCATTGGCGCGGCTGGATACGGCGCTCATGCAGACCCATATCGTGGGGCTGGCCACCAATGTGCAGTTCCTGCGCCATGTGGCGCGCAGTGCGGCGTTTGCCGAAGCGAAGCTGGATACCGCGCTGATACCGCGTGAAGCTGCCGTGCTGTTCAACCAGGAGAAGGTGGGCCTGTCACTGGCCGCGGCCGCGCTCGTGGCCCACACCCTGGACCAGGAGGCACAAGCCGTGCGCGTGGCCGATGTGAACGGCTGGATAGACCCCTGGGCCCAGCGCGACGGCTGGCGTTCGCACGGGCCTTCGCTACGCCGCTTTGCAGCCGTCTTT
Source organism: Rhodoferax sp. GW822-FHT02A01 (assembly GCF_038784515.1). Classification (NCBI taxonomy): domain Bacteria; kingdom Pseudomonadati; phylum Pseudomonadota; class Betaproteobacteria; order Burkholderiales; family Comamonadaceae; genus Rhodoferax; species Rhodoferax sp. GW822-FHT02A01. The sequence continues at coordinate 374,030 of NZ_CP152376.1, read as the reverse complement.
CATGATGAACCACAGCAGATCCTGTTTACCCGCTTGCATGGCGGTGCGCTGCAGATCGAGGTGGCCGGTGTCTGCGAGAACCTGCAGTACCAGCGCCTGTCCAATGGCGCGCTGGACATCATGCTGGGTGCGCAGCGCATCAAGGCGCAGGTGTTTGACCATGGCGAGGTGCTGCACGTGTTCACCCCGCTGGGTGCCACCACCATCACCCGCGTGGATGCGTTGGCCCACGCGGGCGACACGCAGTCCGAAGGTGGGCGTCTGACTGCACCCATGCCGGGCAAGGTGGTGTCCTTCGCCGTCAAGGCCGGAGATCGGGTCAAGAAAGGCCAGGCTTTGGCGGTGATGGAGGCCATGAAGATGGAACACACCATTGCCGCGCCCGCCGATGGCACGGTGGCCGAACTTTTGTTTGCACCGGGTGATCAGGTGGCCGAAGGGGCGGAGTTGCTGCGCCTGGAGGTTCCAGAGACCGTGGCCGCGTAGCGCACGGGGCGGCCAAGTCCGGCCACAATGCAGGCCGGACACTGTAAGGAGAACCCATGCGCATCAGTTTTTGTTGTACCGATACCCCGGCCGAACCCTGGCTGAACGACCTGGGCGCGGCGTTGCCGGGCGCGGAAGTCAGCCTGTGGCAGCCCGGTGCCGCAGCAGCAGACTACGGCGTGGTGTGGATGCCACCGCAGGCCTTCTTCGATGAGCAGCCGCAGCTGCGTGCAGCCTTCAATATCGGCGCCGGTGTGGATGCGCTGTTGCGTCTGAACGTTGCGCCCTCCACCCGCCTGGTGCGGCTGGACGATGCCGGCATGGGCGCGCAGATGGCCGAATACGTCTGCCATGCGCTGATCCGCCACTACCGCGGCTTTGACCGCTACGACCAGCAAAAGAGTCAAGCGGTGTGGGAGCAACACGAAGTGCTGCCGCGTTCCGCCATGCCGGTGGGCATCATGGGGCTGGGCGTGCTGGGTGAGCGCGTGGCGCGCGCCGTGGCGCAGTTCGACTTCCCCGTCAACGGCTGGAGCCGCAGCGCCAAGGACATTCCCTGCGTGCGCTGCTTCCATGGCGAGCAGGGCCTGAGCGACTTTCTGGCGGCCAGCAAGGTGCTGGTGTCGGTGCTGCCCTCCACACCACAGACACGCGACCTGCTCAACCGCGGCACGCTGTCCCGGCTGCAAAAGGGTGGCTACCTGATCAACGTGGCGCGCGGTGTGCAGGTGGTGGAAGAAGACCTGCTGGCGCTGATCGACGAAGGCCATTTGGCCGGTGCCGCGCTCGATGTGTTCCGCACCGAGCCGCTGCCGCCCATGCACCCGTTCTGGAACCATCCGCGCATCCGCATCACGCCGCATATTGCGGCGCTGACCTTGCGGTCCGAATCGATTGCGCAGATCAGCGCCAAGATTGCCGCCCTGGAAGCTGGAAGACCTGTTGCCGGTCTGGTTGATCGCCAGCGCGGATACTAGGTGCCTGTTGTAACAACGCCATTGGAAAAGTGAGTGCGCAGTATGGACTACCCCTCCCGTGTGAAGCTGGTGGACGTCGGCCCCCGCGACGGCCTGCAAAATGAAAAGCAGGCGGTGCCAGCGGCGGTCAAGATCGAGCTGGTGCATCGGCTGCAGGCTGCCGGGTTGACCGAGATCGAGGTCACCAGTTTCGTGTCGCCCAAATGGGTGCCGCAGATGGCAGACAACGCCGAGGTGATGGCGGGCATACAGCGCAAGCCGGGTGTGCGCTACTCGGTGCTCACACCCAATATGCAGGGCTATGAAGCCGCGGCCAAGACCGGGCCCGACGAGATCGTGGTGTTTGCCGCCGCCAGCGAGGCCTTCAGCCAGAAGAACATCAACTGCTCGATTGCCGAGAGCATCGAGCGCTTCCGCCCGGTGACGCAGGCCGCTCGCGCCGCAGGCATCCATGTGCGCGGCGCCATCTCCTGCACCGTGGGTTGCCCATATGAGGGCGAGATCGCGCCCGAGCGGGTGGAGCTGGTGGCGCGACTGATGAAGGAGATTGGTGTGCAGCACGTGGGCGTGGCTGACACCATCGGCGTGGGTACGCCGCGCAAGGTACAGCGGGCGCTGGACGCTGCGCTCAAGTACTACGACATCAACGATGTCTCCGGCCACTTCCACGACACCTACGGGCAGGCGCTGGCCAACACCCTGGCGAGCCTGGAAATGGGCATCTGGCAGTTCGACGCCTCGGTGGCGGGGCTGGGCGGTTGCCCGTATGCCAAGGGTGCCACCGGCAATGTGGCCACGGAAGACGTGGTCTATATGCTGCACGGCATGGGCATAGAGACCGGTATCGATCTGGACTTGCTTATCGATGCGGGCAAGTTCATCAGCGATGCGCTGGGCCGCAAGCCCCATTCACGCGCGGCCAACGCGCTGCTCACCAAGCGCCTGGGCTGATGCCCGGCTGCTCCTTTTTTTCCTATTTGTAGTTGGACAAGTTCATGTGTGGTTCTGAATTGCTGAGTCTTCCCGAGGGTGTTCAACGCGTGGCTGCGGTATTGCAGTCGCATGAGCACCCGCATATGCCGGTCATGCTGGACCAGGCTGCGCGCACCGCGCAGCAGGCCGCAGACGGTCTGGGTGTGGCGCTCGGCCAGATTGCCAAGAGCATCATCTTCCGGCGCTTGTCGGACGATGCGGCTGTGCTGGTGATCACTTCGGGCGACCGCCGGGTCGACCAGAAGAAGGTGGAGGCCATCGTGGGGCCGCTGGGGCGCGCTGATGCGGCCTTCGTCAAGGCCAGCACCGGCTTCAGCATTGGCGGCGTGGCGCCCATTGCGCATGCCAAGCCCTGCGTCACACTGATGGATGAGGACTTGTTCCGCTTTGACGACATCTGGGCCGCGGCCGGTCACCCGCATGCGGTGTTCCAACTGACTCCCAACCAGCTGTGCGACATGACCGGCGTCATGGAGTCGGACGTGGTGGAGTGGCCGTTTGCCGATATGCCAGCCGGTGCGCGCAAGGTATTGTCTGACCGATCTGCTTCGGTGCAAGCTGCGGGAAAGAGTTCTATGTCACCCTGCGTGTCGGTGTGTCGCATGGAAGAGGTTAAGGACATGTGTCTGGGCTGCCTGCGCACACGGGACGAACTGCGGGCCTGGTCTACTTTGGATGAGGACGGCAAGTTCGTGGTGTGGACTGCGATTGCGCAGCGTTTGCAAGGTCGAATCACGTGAAACAGATCCGTTTTTTTCTTGACTTCGTATCGCCCTACGCCTACTTGGCGTTCGAGGAGCTGCCTCGGGCATTGCAAGGGCTGAGCTATGCAGTGCACTATGTGCCGGTGGGCCTGGGTTTTGTGCTGCGCCACCACGGCAGCCTGGGGCCGGCCGAGATACCGGCCAAGCGCGACTGGACCTATCGCCATGTGATGTGGCTGGCGCACAACCGAGGCGTCGCGCTGGACATGCCGCTGCTGCACCCCTTCAACCCCATGGCCCTGTTGCGCCTGGCGGTAGCCACCGACCCACGGGGTGAGCCCAACCGCTATGTGTGCGAGACCCTGTTCCGCCACGTCTGGGTGGGCGGTGCCGACCCCACGGATCTGGCCCGTCTGAAAGAAGTGGCCGATACGTTGGTGCCGCAACGCGACGCGGCGGACGAATCGGTCAAGGCCCAGCTCAAGCAACACACCGATCAGGCCATCGCGCTGGATGTGTTTGGTGTGCCTGCTTTCGAGGTCGATGGCAAGGTGTTCTGGGGACTGGACGCTCTACCCATGCTGCGCAGCTATCTGGAAGGCGATGCCTGGTTCAGTGACGTGAACTGGAATGCCTCCCACGCCGTGCCTTCTGCCTTGCCGCCACGCAAGCCCTGACGCGCAGCAGGTGTCCTATGCCCAATGCTTTCAACTTCAATGCGTCGCCCTTTGATTGCCTGACGCAGGAAGAGCAGCGCCTGGTGCGCGACAGTGTGGACGTGGTGTACTTCCCCAAAGGGGCCGCCATTCTGGACGTGGGCATTGCGCCCACCCATCTGTTTGTCATCATCAAGGGTTATGTGAGCCAGATGGATGGCAGCGAGGTCATGACCAGCTACGGGCCGGAAGACTGCTTCGACGGGCGCGGACTGGTTGCCGGCAAGGTCAGCAGCCGGTTTGTGGCGGCAGAAGAAGTGGTGGCCTACCAGCTGGCCAAGCAGGCCGTCAGCGATCTGATTGCGGCCAACGCCACCTTTGGCGCGCTGCTGTTTTCCGACCTCAGCAACAAGCTCAGCGCGCTCTCCGCCCGGCAAAGCCAGCATGAGTTGCAAAGCCTCACCATGTCGCGCGTGGACGAGGCCTTTTTGCGCCCCGCACATTTTGTGGATGTGGATACCGACATCCTGTCCATCGTGCGGCACTTTCATGAGCACCGTACCTCCAACGTGCTGGTGCGTGACAGTCGCAGCCAGCCCGAGCGGCTGGGCATTTTTACCGCCACGGCCATACAGCGCGCGATTCTGGATGGGCGGCCGCTGGACAAATTGCCGGTGGGGGATCTGGCCAACTTCAGGCTGATCGAGGTCAAGGCATCCGACCAGTTGGGCGACGCCATGGCCGTGATGCTGCGCAACCGGGTGCACCGCGTGGTGGTGGTGAATGACAGCGGTGCGATTGTCGGAATCCTGGAAGCGCTGGACCTGTTCAGTTTTCTCTCCAACCAGTCGCACCTGATCACCGAAAAGATCGAAGAGGCCAAGGACCTGCAAGGCCTGAGTCTGGCCGCCGCGCAGATCACCCGCATGATCACCTTGCTGCACCGTAGCGGCTCGCGTGTGAACCTGATTGCCAAGCTGGTGCAGCAGCTCAACGCGCGCCTGTTTGAGCGTGCCTGGCAATTGATAGCGCCGCCAGAGCTGGTCAGCAACAGCTGTCTGTTTGTCATGGGCAGCGAAGGCCGTGGCGAGCAGTTGCTCAAGACCGACCAGGACAATGGTCTGGTGCTGCGCGACGGTTACGTGGCGCCGGACAATCTGGCCGCCTTGTGCGAGCAGTTCTCGCAGGCGCTGGCCAGCTTTGGCTATCCGCCATGCCCGGGCAACATCATGGTGAGCAATGCGGACTGGCGCCACACCGTAGCCGACTTTTCACGTTTGGCACGCCAGTGGCTGATCATGCCCGATGGCGACAGCCTGATGAAGCTGGCCATCTTCATGGATGCCCACGCCGTCTGTGGCGATGCCCATCTGCTGGATGCCGTGCAGGAGGCGCTGAGCGCGCTGGCCACCGACAACGACGCCATGTTGAACCGCTTTGCCTCGGCCATCGATGCCTTTGGTAGCGGCACCGGTTGGTGGAACCGACTGCTGGGCCTGGGCGATGGGGCGAACCATCTCAACATCAAGAAGGAAGGTATCTTCCCGCTGGTGCACGGCGTGCGCAGCCTGGCCATGGCGCAGCGCGTCAAGGAAACCGGCACCACGGCACGCATTGCCGTGCTGGTGTCGCAGGAAGTGCTCACCGCCGAAATGGGGGCGGACCTGACAGACAGTCTGCACTTCTTCATGGGCCTCAAGCTCAAGGCCGGTCTGGCAGAGCTGGATACCGGCAGACCGGTGACCGGTGCCATCCAGGTAGATCAGTTGAGTAGCCTGGATCGTGACCTGCTCAAGGACACGCTGGGTGTGGTCAAGCGCTTCAAGAGTCTGCTGCGTTTGCGCTTTCATCTGGAAGCCGTGTGATGAATCTCCTGTTGCAGCCGCAACGCTGGTGGCCGGCGCTCAAGCGCGAGTGGCTGATCTACCACCTGGGGCATCCGGAGTTTCGCTTCATGTTCGATCCGCCGCCCGAAAACGAATGGGTGTCGCTGGACTGCGAGACCACCGGGCTGAACGTGGGCAAGGACGAGATCATTTCCATCGGTGCGGTGCGCATCGTGGGCAACCGCATCATGACCAGCGAGCGGCTGGAGTTGCTGGTGCGGCCCGAGCGTGGCGTGTCGGCCGAGAGCGTGAAGATCCACCGCCTGCGCGAGCAGGACGTGGCCCAGGGGCTGTCGATTGACGAGGCCATGAAGCAGCTGCTGCGCTTCATCGGCAGCCGCCCCCTGGTGGGCTACTTTCTGGAATTTGACGTGGCCATGATCAACAAGGCCTTGTTCCCCATGCTGGGCCAGGGTTTGCCACAACCCAAAATCGAGGTGTCGGGCCTGTACTACGACTACAAGTTCCGCCAGCAGCCAGCCCATACACGACAGGACATGCCGCAGATCGACCTGCGCTTTGACACCATGATGTGTGACCTGGGGCTTCCGGTGCGTGAAGCCCACGATGCGCTCAACGATGCGGTCATGGCGGCACTGGCTTTTGTGAAGTTGCGGCAGCTCAAGGGGTAGCAAGAATTTCGCAGTGGCTACACGGGACAAAGCCGGTGCCGTGGAGGAAAGCCGCTACGATCCGAGGTTGACTGGCGTCAAAGAGCGCCGTACAAGCATTCAGGGAAGACGGCATTTTTTTGCGCAGGGCACCAATGGAAGAGTTGACATACAACAATAAATCACAATCGGCAGGTTATTTCACATACCACGGTTGGCTAGCCCCAGGGGTGCGCCTGTTTCGCCGGCTGACTTTCCCCGCCAAGGCCGCGTGGCTACTGGCTACCCTGATCATTCCGATCAGCGGGCTTCTGTTTCTGCTCTATCGTGCCAACGTCGACAACGTGGATGTTGCCAAATCCGAACTACAGGGTATGGCGTACGTCAATGCGGTCAACCTCCTGGCGCAGGATTTGTCCGACATGCGAACCGAGGCCGTACTCAAGGGCACGGATCTCAGCGGCAAGCAAAACCGCGTGAAAGCATCTTTGGACAAGGTCAAGGCGGCGCATAGTGAGTCGGGTGCTGTGGTGGGTGAAGAGACCAAAGGTTCCTACGACAAGGTCGACAAGGCGCTCCAGCCGCTGCTGCGAAAGCCCACATTGGATACGGCGGACGCTACATTCCTGGCCTACACCGCTGCGCTGGATGCGTGTCTGGATCTGCTGGTAAGCGTGGGCGATGATTCGCAACTGGCGTTGGACCCGCAACTGGACACCTATCACGCGATGAATCTGGCGGTGGTCGTGGGGCCGCAGTACCTGGAATATCTGACCCGACTCAAGGTGATGGGATCTCTGGCTCTGTCGCAGGATGCAGGCAAGCCGTTGTCACCTGAGCGTCGCCGGATGATGGAGCGCTACCTGACTTTGATCGACTACGTGGACCCCATCTACGAGAACTCATACCACAAAGGCATAGAGACCTATCCGGAAGTGGCAAGCACCATGGACATGAAGGGGGTGGACAGTACCCGTGAGGCCTTCATGGCAGCAGTCAACAAGCAGATCATGGGTGAAACGGTGCAGGGTGAGGTGCAGGCCTTTCAAGCGGTTTCGGCGCCCCCGCTGGACAAACAGCTGGTGTTGAACCAGCAAGTCGCAAAACGCCTGGAATCTCGCCTGCAGGAGCGCATAGACGGCACCTGGAGGACCATGCGGCTGGAGCTGGCTTTCCCGGCGCTGTTCCTATTTCTGACGTTCTACCTGATGCTCTCTTTCTACAAGGTGATGCAAGGTGGTCTGACCCTGGTGGGCGAGCACCTGAGTGATCTGGCCAGTGGCGATTTGCGCAACCGCCCCATCAACCCGCTGGGCCGGGACGAGCCCGCCGAGTTGATCCACGGTTTGCACCAGGTGTATGACTCCATGCGTGAGCTGATCCGCCGGGTGCGCCATTCGGCGCGCGAGCTGGCCATCACCAGTGCCGAAGTGTCGCGCGCCAGCCTGGACCTGTCCCAGCGTACCGAGGCCGCCGCATCCAACCTGGGGCAGCAGGCGGGTGCCGTGGCGCTGATCGGAGAACAGACCAGGCACTCGGCTCAGCGCACGCAGGAAGCCGCCAGCATGGCCCAGGAAAATGCCCAGGTGGCGGAGAATGGCGGCAAGATCATCACCTCGGTGAACGCCACCATGCACGACATTCAGGAGTCTTCCAAGCGTATTGCGGACATCATCAGCGTCATCGATGGCATCGCCTTCCAGACCAATATCCTGGCGCTCAATGCGGCAGTGGAGGCCGCGCGCGCGGGTGAGTCGGGCCGTGGCTTTGCGGTGGTGGCGTCAGAGGTGCGGGCCCTGGCTGGCCGTAGCGCTACGGCAGCGCAGGAAATCAAGGATCTCATCACCAACAGCGTGGACAAGGTGACTGCCGGTGCCGAGGTCGTCGAAGGGGCAGGACGCAACATGTCCCAGATGATGGCCAATGCCAAGCAGATCAATCTGTTGTTGAGCGAAATCGCAGTGGCCACACGGACCCAGACTGCCAAGGTGGACGAAGTGGTCGGTGCCATTACCGAGCTGGACTCGCATACCCAGCAAAATGCAGCCTTGGTCGAAGAGACCAGTGCTTCTGCCGAATCCCTGAAAAACCAGGCCGACAAACTGACTGAGGAAATCGCCCGATTCCGGGTGGCGTGAAATGACTTTGCATACTTGGTGGCTGTTTGTGGCCATGACTTTTGTGGTGTCTGCCACGCCCGGCCCCAACATGTTGCTGGTGATGAGCCACAGTGCACGGTTCGGGCTGCGCGCCGCAGTGGCCACCATGTGTGGCTGCATGACTTCGTTGCTGGCGATGATGAGCATCTCGGCTGCCGGCATGGGCGTGCTGCTGCATGCCTTTCCGGCCGTGTTTGATGCCATGCGTCTGGCCGGTGCGGCCTATCTCGCCTATCTGGGCGTGCAGGGTTGGCGCGCACCGGTTGCGGATGCGGCAGAGCCAGGAGCCACCGCGGCGCCGGCGCAACCCCCGGCACACCTGTATCGCCAGGGCGTACTGGTGGCTGCCAGCAATCCAAAGGCCATTCTGTTCGCAGCGGCGTTCTTCCCCCAGTTTCTCAACCCGGCGCTGCCACAGCTCGGCCAGTTTGCGATCCTGCTGAGTACCTTTGCTGTGGTGGAAGTGGCCTGGTATCTGGTCTACGCCGTCAGCGGGCACAAGCTCTCGCACTACCTGCGCCAGGCCCGGGTGATGCGCGTGTTCAACCGGGTGACCGGAGGTATCTTTGTCGGCTTTGCTGCGGTGATGGCGACAGTGCGCGAATAAGCTCCCGGCGGGTGGAACACATTGTGCTTGGTGCGACGCAGCATTTTTGCTGTTGTCACCCAAGGAGCTCACCATGCTGGACAAGACCGCTACCAAGTTTTCCCATGTGCACCCGACGGACACGGAGTTTGTGTCGGGTGGTCTGCGCGACTTCTTTCTGTATCGGGACCTGGGCATTGCCGACGCAACCAACGGCAAAGTGATTGCGCACTTGGTAAAAGCCAATCTGGCACCAGAAGTGGGCACCGGCTGGCACCGCCATGAAGCAGATTTTCAGATCGTCATCATGACCAAGGGCTGGGCCCGCTTCATGTACGAGGACAAGGAAACGCTGGTCAAAGCCGGTGACGTGGTGCACCAGCGCCCGGGCATACGCCACTTTCTGTTCGACTATTCACCCGACATGGAGTACCTGGAGATCGTGTCGCCAGCAGACTTCAAGACGGTGGATGTGGAACCGGTCTGTGAGATCCCTGCGCCCACACCCTGGAAGTAGGCGCGCGGTTCAGAACTCGGCATCGAGCTCGTCGATTTCGTCGGGCTCGGCCAATGCCGCAGTCACCCACTCCTGCATGGCGGGCAGCGCCATGATGTGCTTGGCGTACGCCGCGCACACCTTGTCCATGGGAATGTCATAGCTCAGGAAGCGGGCCACCACGGGCGCGTACATGGCGTCGGCTAGTGTGGGCTGCTTGCCAAACAGAAAGGGGCCTTTATAGGTGGACAGACACTCGGTCCAGATTTCCTTGACCCGGTCGATATCGGCCTGCGCGCGTGACCAGACCTTGAAGTTCGGAAACTTGCCCTTGATGTTCATCGGCAAGGAGCCTCGCAGCGAAGCAAAGCCGGAATGCATCTCGCCGCAGATGGCGCGGCAGTGCGCGCGCGCCTTGGCATCTGCGGGGAGCAACTGGGCCTTGGGCTTGATCTCGTTGAGGTACTCGCCAATGGCCAGGGTGTCCCAGACCTTGATGCCGTCGTGCAGTAGTGATGGCACCAGCATGCTGGAGGACAGCAGCAGCATCTCCGCCTTCATGGCCGGATCGTCCGGCGAGATGACCTTCTCGGTAAATTCCAGCCCGGCCAGCTTGGCCATCAGCCAGCCGCGCAGCGCCCAGGCGCCGTAATTCTTGCTGCTGATGGTTAACACTGCCTTGGCCATGACGTCTCCTTGCAACTTGCGACGGTTGCCCACCCGCAAGCCTTATGCCAGCCTGGCGGCAATTCTGGCCCGCAACTTGCCTGTCCATCTCCAGATGCACCTTTTGTGTTGGAAAAGAGACCAGGATATTCATGCTGTACCAGGCTTATCAGTTCCAGACCGATGCAACCTCGCCGTTGCGCCTGATGTCGCAGATCGGAAGCTCATTCATTGGTTTCGCGGGCGCAGGCTCCGGACTGGCGCGCCGTGTCTCCGCAGCCCTGGAGGTGTATTCGCGCATGCGGCTCACCCACAGCCGCCCGGACTACGGCATATCCACCGTCTGGATCAAGGAAGAGGCCGTTGCGGTGCAGGAGGAAGCGGTGCTGGAAATGCCCTTCGGCCGCTTGCTGCACTTCCGTAAAGAAGCAGGTGCCCAGCCAGACGACCAGCCCAAGGTGCTGCTGGTAGCGCCCTTGTCCGGTCACTTTGCGACCCTGCTGCGGGAGACGGTGCGCACCCTGCTGCAGGACCATGATGTGTTCATTACCGACTGGAACAATGCGCGCGACGTGCCGCTATCCCAAGGCGGTTTCGGTCTGGACGATTACATCGACCACATGATCCGCTTCATAGAGGAAGTGGGCGTCGGAACCCACGTGGTGGCCGTGTGCCAGCCCTGCGTAGCCGCACTGGCCGCCACCGCCATCATGGCGGAGGATGACAACCCCAAACAGCCGCGTAGCCTGACGCTGATGGCCGGCCCGGTGGATTGCCGCGTTAACCCCACCGGCGTGAACACCCTGGCCACCAGCAAACCCATCGAGTGGTTTGAGAAGAACCTCATCAGCCATGTGCCGCTGCCGCATGCCGGTTTCATGCGCCGCGTGTATCCCGGTTTTGTGCAGCTCAGCGCTTTCATGAGCATGAACCTGGAGCGCCACAAGCAGGCCTTCATCGACATGTACAAGCACACGGTGGACGGGGACCATGACAAGGCGCTGTCCATCAAGACCTTCTATGACGAATACCTGGCGGTCAACGATTTGCCTGCCGAGTTCTATCTGGAGACCATCGAAAAGGTGTTCCAGACCTATGACCTGGCATTGGGCAAGCTGATCTACCGTGGTCGCCTGGTCAATACGCGGGCGATACGGCGCACGGCGCTCATGACGGTGGAGGGCGAACGCGATGACATCTGCTCCGTCGGGCAGACCGTGGCCGCCCAGGACCTGTGCAGCAGCATCCGGCCGTATTTGAAAAACCACCATGTGCAGACCGGCGTGGGGCATTACGGGGTGTTCAGCGGCAAGAAGTGGAACCAGCAGATCTATCCCCGCGTCAGGGACTCCATACACGCCAGCAACGGTTAGGTCACTGTCAGACAAATACGTCGATGTGGGAGCCGGAAGTGGCTGTGGCGGCAGCGCCGGTGTTTTTTGACTTGGACTTGTCATTGTCCTTGTCTTTTTCGGCCTTTGCCTTGTTGGCCTTTTCAATCTGCACTTGCTGCTTCTGGTTCTGGATGGCCGTAATCTGGGCTTGGATCGCCTCGATCTGTGCCTGCAACAGCTCCGCCTTCTTCTGCTTGGCTTTGGCGTCCATGTTGGACGTCGCAAGGTCTTTGAGCTGCTGGGTCAGATCTTTCAGCTTCCTCTGTAGCTGAGCGATCTGGCTGTTGCTGGCACTCGAGCCAGAAGCAGTGGACGTCGTGGAGGAGGTTGAACTGGTGACTTGCATGCCTGATGTATCGGCATGCAAGTCAGATTGTTAAGTAAAAAATCTCCTTCTTGGTACAGAAGCCTTGATTCAAATCAGGTGCATGGCCAGGAACATCCTGGTTCCCGCGCGCGAAATCAGCAGTGCAACCGGTTTGCTTCCGTCCTGTGCGGAGGCCTTCATCTGCTCCGCCGAGGGGACCGGTCGGCCTCCGATGGCGAGCAGCAGATCACCAACCAGGAATCCGGCCCTGGAGGCCGACGCATCGACCTTTTCGATCACCCATCCGAAGTCCGCACTGTCTTTTTCTTTTTCGTCTGGACGTTGCGGTCTGACGGTCAGACCCAGACGGGGCAGTGTGACCATTGCAAGCGTGTTTTCCACTGGCTTGGGTGCGGGTTTGGCGCCTGCCAGATTGGCGAAGCCTTTCTTGGTCTGTCCGTCCCGCCAGTACGCGATTTCCACGCGATCCCCGGGCTTGGCAAGCTCCAGTGCCTCCAGCAGGTCTACCGAGGCCTCAATCGGTCTGCCATTGACGTTCAGGACAATGTCGCCTGTGCGCAGCCCGGCTGTGAATGCAGGCGCGCCAAACTCAATGTCATCCACCAGCACGCCCATGGGTCGGGGCAGGTGGAAGGCTTCCGCCAGCAGCTGGTTGACCTCCTGCACGCCCATGCCCAGACGGGCGTGCTGGGCCGTGCCGGTGCTGATGATCTGTTGGGCAATGTTGCGCACCACATCAATGGGTATGGCGAAGGACAGGCCCTGGAAGCCGCCGGTTCTGGAGTAGATCATGGCGTTCATGCCGATCACCTCACCACTCATGTTGATGAGCGGTCCACCGGAGTTGCCAGGGTTGATGGCCACATCTGTCTGGATATAGGGCGCATTGCTCTCGCTGCGGACCTGCCTCTTGGTGGCGCTGACCACGCCTGCGGTCACGGTGTTCTCAAAGCCAAAGGGTGATCCTATGGCCATGACCCAGTCGCCCACATTGGTGGGGCGGGTGTTCTGGGCATTGATGGTGGGGAGATCGTGTGCCGGTATCTTCAGCACGGCCACGTCGGATACCGCGTCGGCACCCACCACGGTCGCAATGAATTCGCGCCGGTCGGTGAGCTTGACCGTGACTTCCTGCGCATTCTTGACCACGTGTGCGTTGGTCAAAATGAGGCCATCGGAAGACATGATGAAGCCCGAACCTGCGCTTTGAACCGGTACGGGAATCTGCGCCGGCAGGTTGCCGTACTGCTGCTGGAACTGCCTGAAGAACTCCTGCGCCGCGGCGGTGTCATCGGATTCGCCCTTGCTGTCTTCGCCGGGCGATGGGGGTGAGGTGGAGATCTGGCGCGTGCCGCTCACACTGATGTTGACCACGGCCGGACCGTATTTGGCGGCGATGCCGGCAACGTCGGGAAGTCCGTCCCGGACTTGTGCAATGGCTGGAATGGTTTGCAGCGCCATGGCTGCAAACAGTGCCCGTGCGATGACGGGCAGAGAAAAGGTTCTATGCAAGGGTGTTGGTCTTTTTGGAAAATGAAGTCGCCTAAGCCTGCTTGGGCTGGCTTTCCAGGAGCATCAGCTCCAGGACTATGCTTTTGTTGTACGTGGCCTCAATGAGCATCGGGTCCTGCGCTTTTGCCAGGTCGTAGGCGTGCACCGCAGCCTCGAACTGCTGTAGACGCACCAGCGCGTTGCCCTTGCCCAGGTAGGCGTTGGCCAAGCCGGGGTTGAGAATGGCCGCCGCATTGAAACTCTCGACGGCCTCTTCAAAGCGCTGGGCTTCATACAGGCAGTTGCCGCGGTTGGCATAGGCCACCGCATAGTCGGGGCGCAGAGCAATTGCCAGGTCGTAGCACAGGATGGCTTGCGAATAGCTTTGCGTCTTGGCCAGTGCATTGCCCTTGTTGAAGTGGAACTCCGGGATGGATGGGTTCTGCTCTATGGCTGCGTCGTAGCTGCCGATGGCGTCTGCGTATTCCTGGCACTCCATATGGTGGTTGCCGCTGTAAAAATGTTCCATCGCCGAGCGGGAGCCACGGAATACATAGTCCTTGAAGGAGTGCGACTCCGGCTTGTGGCTGGCGTCGTGGTGCGCGGGGTGCTTTTCGGCACGATGCTGTGCCGCCATGGCGGAGGCATATTCAATCAACACACCCTGTGCCTTGATGCAGGACAGGCCATCTTCCAGGGCGCGCGCCGAAGCGTTCTGTTGGACAGCAATCGCCCGCGATACCTCACCCAGGACACGGATGCATTTTTCGACGTGGCTGATATCCATGGTCTTACGGTGATGGTGGAACTTTTTTCACTGTTCCATTATTCGTCTGCAATGTTGCCCCCGTATATCGTTCTTGTAAGGCGCTTGTTACAAATGGCGGTTCTAAGCGAAGAAATGGCGGGTAAATCACGCCCATAAAAAACCGGGCATGAAGCCCGGCTTTTTCATGCGGGGCGCAACCCGCAGGTCGCGCCAGACAACGGCTTAGTGACCGGAAGCTCCGGATGCACCCAGTCCGGTTTCGGAGCGCACTTGCTGCGCGGGGAACGCAGCGCGTTCCTTGGCGGCGTTGGCGCTGCGGTCCATGATGGAGAACAGCCAGATACCTACGAACGCGATGGCCATGGAGAACAGCGCAGGCGAGGTGTAGGGGAACCAGGCCGAGCCCTTTGGGTTGCCCAGGGTGGCTTCCCACACGGAAGGGGAAACCACGGTCAGTGCGACCGAGGAGATCAGTCCCATGAAGCCGCCGATCACTGCGCCCTTGGTAGTGCAGTCTTTCCACAGCACAGCCATGAACAGCACCGGGAAGTTGGCCGATGCGGCGATGGCGAAGGCCAGCGACACCATGAACGCGATGTTCTGCTTCTCGAAGGCAATGCCCAGAGCCACCGCCACAATGCCCAGCACCACGGTGGTGACGCGGGACACGCGTAGCTCGGAGGCGCTGTCGGCCTTGCCCTTCTTGATCAGCGTGGCGTAGATGTCGTGGGACACCGCCGATGCGCCGGACAAGGTCAGGCCGGCCACCACGGCCAGAATGGTCGCAAAGGCCACGGCGGAGATGAATCCGAAGAACACATTGCCGCCCACCGCCTTAGCCACCAGCACCGCAGCCATGTTGGCCGAGCCGCCGCCGCCTTTGATGACACCGGTGACGACGTTGGAAAATTCAGGGTTGGTCAGCACCAGGGTGATGGCACCAAAGCCGATGATGAAGATCAGCACGTAGAAGTAACCGATCCAGGTGGTGGCCCACAACACGGACTTGCGTGCCTGCTTGGCATCGGGCACGGTGAAGAAGCGCATCAGGATGTGGGGCAGACCGGCGGTACCAAACATCAGCGCCATACCGAAGGAGATGGCGGAGATCGGGTCTTTCACAAAACCGCCTGGGCCCATGATGGCCAGACCGATCTTGGCGGGGTCCATGGCGACCGCCTTGGCAGCGGCTTCGCCGGCGGCCTTGACGGCTTCCGGTGTGGCCGCAGAGGCGGTTGCAGCTGCGGCGGCGGCCACAGCGGCGTCCTTGGCGTGTCCGGCAATCAGGGTACGCACTTCTACGCCCTTGGCAAACAGCGCTTCCGGGCTGAAGCCAAATTGCGCCATGACCATGAATGCCATGAAGGTCACACCGGCCAACAGCATGCAGGCCTTGATGATCTGCACCCACGTAGTGGCAGTCATGCCACCGAACAGCACGTAAATCATCATCAGCGCGCCGACGATCACCACCGCCATCCAGTACTCCAGACCAAACAACAGCTTGATCAGCGCACCTGCACCCACCATCTGGGCGATCAGGTAGAAGGCCACCACCACCAGCGTGCCCGAGGCGGCAAAGGCGCGGATGGGTGTTGCCTGAAAGCGGTAACCGGCCACGTCGGCAAAGGTGAACTTGCCCAGGTTGCGCAGGCGCTCTGCCATCAGGAAGGTGACCACAGGCCAGCCCACCAGGAAGCCGATGGAGTAGATCAGGCCGTCATAGCCGGTGGCCATCACGGCAGCGGAAATACCCAGGAAGGAAGCGGCAGACATGTAGTCGCCTGCAATCGCCAAACCATTCTGGAAGCCGGTGATGCCACCGCCACCGGTATAGAAGTCAGCGGCGGACTTGGTCTTGGCTGCTGCCCATTTGGTGATGAAGAGCGTGCCCACGACGAACACGGCAAACATGGTGATCGCAACCCAGTTGGTGGGCTGTTTGTCGACCTGACCGAGATCGCCACCGGCTGCAAACGCCGAACCGGCAACTGCCAGCATCAGCAGCGAGGCGAGAGTTTTTTGGACCTTGCTCATTTGGATGCGTCTTTCAGAATTTCTGCGGTCAGTGCGTCGAACTCGCTGTTCGCACGGCGTACGTAGATGGCGGTAATCAAGACCGTGAACACAATCACGCCCATGCCAATCGGGATGCCCAGGGTGGTGACACCAGCGCCAATGGGTTGTGCCAGGAAGGGCTTGTTGAACGCGATCAGCGCGATGTAGCCGTAGTACACCACCATCATCAGCAAGGTGAGTGTCCAGCCGAAGCCGGAACGTTTGCGTCGAAGCTCTTGGTACTTCGGATTCTTTTGAATTTTGTCGACCACCGGATCACTCATGTGGGTCTCCTCTTGGTTAATGGAAATGGGTTGGAATGAATGTGTCTTGTCAACACACGGCGCGATTCTGTTGAGGGGGCCTGACCAAGTGCTTACGTATCAGAGCTATTCATCCGCGCCTAGGGTAAGTACGGGGTCGTAAGCCTGCGCTCAGTACCGCGTAAGGTTTTGAAAGACCGTTGTCAGATTGCCGTCAGTCAATCACTTGATAGTGCCCCCCATTGCCTGGAGCATGGGCAATGGTGAACTTAAATAAACGAGGAGACATATATATGGCGACAACAGTGGCACGGCCCATGTCAGCAGAGGAAAAGAAGGTCATCTTCGCCTCCTCGCTGGGCACGGTTTTTGAGTGGTACGACTTTTATCTATACGGTTCGCTGGCAGCCATCATTGCCAAGCAATTCTTCAGCGGACTCGATGAAGGCTCGGCCTTCATCTTTGCCTTGCTGGCGTTTGCCGCGGGCTTCATCGTGCGACCGTTCGGCGCACTGGTGTTTGGCCGTCTGGGCGACATGATCGGCCGCAAGTACACCTTCCTGGTGACCATCCTCATCATGGGCTTGTCCACGTTTATCGTGGGTATCCTGCCCAGCTATGCGTCCATCGGCGCGGCAGCTCCCGTCATCTTGATCGGCTTGCGTCTGTTGCAAGGTCTGGCATTGGGTGGTGAGTATGGCGGTGCCGCTACCTATGTGGCAGAACATGCGCCCAACGGCAAGCGTGGTGCCTACACCTCGTGGATCCAGACCACAGCGACCCTGGGCCTGTTCCTGTCGTTGATCGTGATCCTGGTCACCCGTACCAGCATTGGAGAAGCAGCCTTTGCCGACTGGGGCTGGCGTGTTCCCTTTGTGGTCTCCATCTTGCTCCTGGGCGTTTCGGTGTACATCCGCCTGTCCATGAACGAGTCGCCCGCCTTCGCCAAAATGAAGGCCGAAGGCAAGACCTCCAAGGCACCGTTGTCAGAGTCCTTCGGTCAGTGGAAGAACCTCAAGATCGTGATCCTGGCACTGGTCGGTCTGACCGCCGGCCAAGCCGTGGTGTGGTACACGGGCCAGTTCTATGCGCTGTTTTTCCTGACCCAGTCGCTCAAGGTGGATGGGGCTACGGCCAACATCATGATTGCGGTTTCGCTCATCATCGGCACGCCGTTCTTCATTGTGTTCGGTGCACTGTCTGACAAGATTGGACGCAAGCCCATCATCCTGGCGGGCTGTCTGCTGGCTGTGGTGACCTACTTCCCTGTGTTCAAGGCGCTGACCAAGGCCGCCAACCCCGATCTGGCCGTCGCCCAGGCCGCTGCCAAGGTGACGGTGATTGCCGACCCGGCAGAGTGCTCCTTCCAGTTCAACCCCACGGGCACCAAGAAGTTCACTTCCAGTTGCGACATCGCCAAGCAACGCTTGGCTGGCGCTTCGGTGAGCTATGACAACGTGGCAGCACCTGCGGGCACGCCGGCAGTCATCAAGGTGGGTGAGCTTGAGGTGAAGGTCAAGTACACACCGGAGGACGTCGCAGCTGCCAAGGCCAAGGCCGACGCCAAGCTGGCTGAGCTGCAGGCTGTGCAACCACCTGACGCCAAGGCCATTGAAGCCGCCACCAAGGCCGCAGCGGAACTGGGTAACGAGAAGAACGCCGGTGCCACCTTGCTGAGCGCCAACCTGGGTGCGGCACTGAAGGCTGAAGGCTACCCCGCCAAGGCCGACATGGCCAAGTTTGACAAGGTCACAGTAGCCCTGCTGCTGACCTACCTGGTCATTCTGGTGACCATGGTGTACGGCCCCATTGCTGCCATGCTGGTGGAAATGTTCCCCACGCGCATCCGCTACACGTCCATGAGCCTGCCGTACCACATCGGCAATGGCTGGTTCGGCGGCCTGCTGCCCACCACGGCGTTTGCCATCGTGGCCCAGACCGGCAATATGTACAACGGCCTCTGGTACCCCATCATCATCGCGGGTGCTACCGTGCTCATTGGCGGCATCTTCATCAAGGAAACCAAGGACGTGGATATCTACGCCAACGACTGATTTGTTCTAAGTGAGCTAACGACACTCGGCAGTTCCTTGCCGGGCTAGTTTTCAAGGCCCTCCAATGGAGGGCCTTTTTTTGCTTTGTGATTGGATGAATTCCTTTCCTTTAGAATCATTTGCCACGGGAAGGCGAAGGGTTGAACGTACTCACAACGATTCAATGTCCTCCGACGCATAACAAGAAATCTTCCAAAGGCTCTCAGTCTGCTTTAGCCAGCTGTGGGCCTTTGCTCAAAGATCGTCCGCGAGGACACCCAGTAGGTAAGCCCCGCAAATGCGCTACTACTTTCCCGAGTCTCCCAATCTCCGTTGGTTTCGCCAAAAAGGCGATTGCCGCAAAGTAACCCAAGCCGCAGCCGTTGATATCAGTAAAGACGCGCCCCTCTCCAAACAAGAGAGGCAAGTGGCCGCAGCCCAGCAAAGGCGTGCAGAACAAGCCGCCGCCCCACGTCCTGGCGATGGCCTATTGCGCTTCATGGACCAAATGGACGCAGTACACAGGTGGTGGAATGCACCCCCTGCATCCAAGCAAGCCGCTGAGGCCAAATCGGCAACTACCACTGGCGCAAAGACCAATCAGAAACCCATAGACAAGTTTGACTTGCAAGACGTCGCGGACACACTGGACCGTTTGGGCTTCACGCTGGCGGCAACCTTGCTGCGCAAATGGTTCACCAGCCGCGCCTTTCGTGCCCAGTGGAAAGACTCCTTGAGCGGAACCGTGCCGGACTATCCGGCTGACATGGTGGATATCACCACACTTAAACATTCCGAACTGGTCCAGCTCCAATACATCAAAAATGCCTTTGACCGCATCACTGCGCCCGAGTTCCTGCGCAGCCAACCGGTTCAGGACGCATTGCTCAAAGTGCTCAGAAGAATCCCGCAAGGCGTGTCGGGTGTCATTGTCAGTAGCCAGTATGGTGAAGACGCCATGCTGGCTATGCACCGCAAATATGCGTTTACCTCTGTCACGGTAGGAAGGCGCTTTCCGGGCTACTACAGTGACATCCGCACGGAAGATTTGTTCAGATCACGCGACACCGCCGACGATGTGGAACTGGCGATTGGTGAGTTTCGTTGGTTTCTGGCGCTAGAGCGCGTGAGCATCTACCCCAACCGCACGACCCGCCTCATGCAGGTGAAGTCCGTTGCCGTCTATGCCATGGCGTCCTATGGATTTGAAACTCCAGAGGGTGGCACAGCATACAGAGGCCACTGGAACAAGAAGTATGTGTCACTGGTGACCAACGGCGATTGGGTGGACGCCCCCGTGTACATCGGCAATGATGTGTACGCAAGGAATGCGGTGCTGATGGCCCATCACCGATATGCTATTTCAGCAGTGGCGAGAGAAGCACAACAAGGGCGGCGACATGCTGCTGTTCACCAAGCCGCTGCATCCTTGGATGCAGATGTTGGAATTTACGGTGCCGCTGGAACCCACTCCTACGGGTACGCTGTTTTGGGGTGGAGCTGGATTGGATGGTCCGTACATACCACTGACACTTCAAGCCCTGCAAAGCGTTGGCATCTCCAATGTCTACGTTGGTCAAACAAATACCGCTACTGCGGCTATTGGTTTGCCTGGTACTTTTGTCGATGCATTTCGTGCTGCTTTACCCTTGCGGTATGAGGACAAAGGTGACTGGAGGCTAACTACTAGCATGGTCAATGGAAAAGGGCAATTCAACCTAATCGGTTATTCCTACGGGTCTTTGCTTGCAGCACAAACAGCAAATTGCTATGCAAACAAAGGGCATACGATTGATCATTTGGTCCTAATTGGTTCGCCAATCGATGGGGATTTTTTAACAAAGCTCAGAAATCATCCGAGTATTGCCCATGTCGTTGTTATCAACCTAACAGCAGAAGGGGACGACATTTATGCTGGTATGCCACAGGCAACATTTGCAAACCCGATGTTCATAGAGAAGTTGGCATCGGACATGTTGAGTGGAAAAGGGGAGGGCCACTTTTACTATGGGCATGCTGTGCCTGTACTGGACACACGTTTAAAAGAGCTGGCGAAATATATTTACTCCAAGGGGTTGAGGTGAACAAGTTCGACAAGATCGTGATGTGGTGTTTGACGGTTGTCGCTTGTTCATTTTGGATAGTGCTCGCATGGGTATACGCGACAAATCAACCTGAATCTTCTTTCTTCGTTGGGCCAGCGGTGGCTGTTGGAGGGGCAGTCATCGTGATCGATGCAGCACTCTTGTGCATTGCCTTGTTGTGTGGCGGATACGCCATCATCACTAAAAAAGTCGCAATTTCTGAAGTTTCACAGAAATGGCTTCTGATGGTTTTCTTAACTGCTCTTTCATTCTATTTGGAAGTGCAGATCGATCTGCATTTACATCCCTTTTTTAGGAGATAGGACGAGAGTAATCCTTTTTTTTGTTTCTCGTCAAACACACCGGCATACGAAGGTCATATCGAACTCCTAGAATGTGTGTCCTCATTCGAAAGAGCATCGACTATGTCCCAGGGCACCATCCGCATCCGCGGCGCACGACAACACAACCTCAAGAACCTCGACCTGGATATACGCACGGGTGAATTGACGGTGGTGACCGGCCCCAGCGGATCAGGCAAATCCAGCCTGGTGTTCGACACGCTGTACGCCGAAGGTCAGCGCCGCTATGTGGAGACCTTCTCCGCCTATGCGCGCCAGTTTCTGGACCGCATGGACAAGCCCGCCGTGGACCGCGTCGAAGGCGTGCCCCCGGCCATTGCCATCGACCAGACCAACCCGGTGCGCTCCAGCCGATCCACGGTCGGCACCATGACCGAGCTCAACGACCACCTCAAGCTGCTGTTTTCACGCGCGGGCAACCTGTTTGACAAGCAGACCGCATTGCCGGTGCAGCACGACACGCCCGAGACCATTTATGCCGAGCTGATGCGCCGCGCAGCCGAGGCGGCCAATCCCAGGCTGGTGCTGACGTTTCCGGTGGAGCTGCCTGCCGACACTTCGGCAGAAGAAGTCACGCAGTGGCTTAGCGCCAGCGGTTTTACCCGCGTGCAGGCCGAGCGTGAGGTAAACACCATCAGCGGCTCGCGCAAGATTCTGGACGTCGTGGCCGACCGCTTCCGTATTGAAGGTGCCGAAAAGGCCCGAGCCCTGGAAGCCATAGAAACCGCCCTCAAACGCGGCAGCGGCCGCCTGAACGTGTATGTGCTGGACGATGCCGCCGCGGCCGAAGGCGCAACGCCCGCACCCACCTGGCGCTTCTCCACCGGCCTGCATTGCCCGCAAAGCGATCTGCGCTACACCGACCCGATTGCCTCCATGTTCTCGTTCAACTCGGCCGTGGGCGCCTGCGAGAAGTGCCGGGGCTTTGGCCGGGTGGTGGGCGTGGACTACGGCTTGGTCATCCCCAACGACAAGCTCACTTTGCGTGCCGGCGCCATCAAGCCGATGCAGACACCCGCCTGGCAAGAGTGCCAGGATGACCTGATGCGCCACGCCGAAGCCGCAGGCATCCCACGCGACACGCCCTGGTACAAGCTCACCGCAGAGCAGCAGCACTGGGTGCTCAAGGGCTCACCCAACTGGAACGGCAAGTGGAACCAGCATTGGTTTGGTGTGGACCGGTTCTTTGAATACCTGGAGTCCAAGGCCTACAAGATGCACATCCGGGTGCTGCTGTCCAAGTACCGCAGCTACACGCCGTGTGGCACCTGTGGCGGCGCGCGCCTCAAGACCGAAAGTCTGCTTTGGCGCATTGGCACCAAGGAGCAGACGGACGCGGTGTTGCCGCCTTCCAAGCGGTTCATGCCGCAAGGTGTGTCCTGGACCCGTGCGCAGCTGGAAGCGCTGCCGGGGCTGTGTTTGCACGACATGATGTTGATGCCGCTGGATCGGTTGCGGCGATTCTTTGATTCGTTGCAGTTGCAGTTGGACGCTTCTTCTGTTTCTTTGCGGGGTGGGGCGGAGGAAGAGTCTTCGCCGGAAGCGCGGTTGGATACTGCGTCGCTGTCGGCGCGCAATGCTTCGAACAGGGAAGCGGTGGCAGGGGGTATGGCGGGCGCCGATTTGGGCTCGCCGTATGAGGCGCCCGCCATACCCCCTGCCACCGCCGAGTCGGCGAAGAACAGGACTCTCGCAACAGGCTCCGAAGCCGAAGCCAAAACACTCAAGCTCCTGTTTGAAGAAGTAGGAACCAGACTGAAATACCTGTGCGACGTAGGCATCGGCTACCTTACCCTGGACCGCCAGAGCCGCACACTCAGCGGCGGCGAGGTGCAGCGGATCAACCTCACCACCGCACTGGGAACTTCGCTGGTCAACACACTGTTCGTGCTGGACGAGCCCAGCATCGGTCTGCACCCGCGTGACATGCACCGCATCATCGTGGCCATGCAGCGCCTGCGCGATGCGGGCAACACGCTGGTGGTGGTGGAGCACGACCCTGCCGTCATGCTCGCTGCCGACCGCATGATCGACATGGGCCCCGGCCCCGGTGAACGTGGCGGGCAGATCGTGTTTGACGGCAGTACCGACGCACTGCGCAGCGCCGACACATTGACCGGCGCCTACCTGGGCGGCCGCAAGCAGGTGGGCATGGGCTTCAAGCGCATGGTGGCGCCCAACACGCCGCGCCTGATCCTGGAAGGCGTGACTGAACACAACCTCAAGAACATCGACGTCGAGATTCCGCTGCAGCGCCTGGTGTGCGTCACCGGCGTCAGCGGCTCGGGCAAGTCCACGTTGATCCAGGACGTGCTGGCACCGGCATTGCTGCGCCACTTCGGCAAGTCCACCGAAACCCCGGGTGCCCATGCGCGGCTGCTGGGCGCCGAGCTGCTGGGTGAAGTGGTGTTCGTGGACCAGTCGCCCATCGGCAAGACGGCGCGTTCCAACCCGGTCAGCTACGTGGGCGCGTGGGACGCCATCCGCGAGCTGTTCGCCATCGCGCCGCTGTCGCGCGAGCGCAGCTACACCGGCTCCAAGTTCAGCTTTAACAGCGGCGATGGCCGTTGCCCCACCTGCGGCGGTTCCGGCTTCGAGCACATCGAGATGCAGTTCCTCAGCGACGTGTATCTGCGCTGCCCAGATTGTGACGGCAAGCGCTACCGCCCCGAGATTCTGGAAGTCACCATCGAACGCAAGGGGCGCGCACTGAACGTGGCCGATGTGCTGGACCTGACGGTGAGCGAGGCTGCCGATCTGTTCAGCGCAGACCGCGACGTGATCCGCGTGCTACAACCCATCGTCGACGTGGGCCTGGAATACGTGAAGCTGGGCCAGCCCGTGCCCACGCTGTCCGGCGGCGAGGCGCAACGCCTCAAGCTCGCAGGTTTTCTGGCCGAGGCCGCCAAGAGCAACACCGCCAGTCGCCAAGCCATGGCGCGGCGCGGTTCGCTGTTCATGCTGGACGAGCCGACCACCGGCCTGCACTTTGACGACATCGCCAAGCTGATGCGCGCCTTGCGCAAGCTGCTGGATGCGGGACATTCGCTGCTGGTGATTGAGCACAACCTGGACGTGATCCGCGCCGCAGATTGGGTCATCGACCTGGGGCCGGAAGGCGGCGAGGGCGGTGGTGAGGTGGTGGGTGTGGGCACGCCGGAAGACATGCTGCTGCACGCCACCTCGCACACCGGCAAGGCGCTGCGGGAATACGCGGCGGCCATGGGGGTGGTGCACGAGGTTCGGGAGTTTTCTGCTGCGGATGCTTATGTGGCAGCTGCTCGCTCTCCGGAGGCCGGGGGTACGCCGGTCACCTCATACGGCAAGCCCAAATCGGCGACCGGCGCACCCCCTGCCTCCTCCGGGTTGTCGCGATCGACTGCACACAATCGCGCTTCCGGCGTGGCAGGGGGCAGGGCGGGTGACGATTTGGGCTTGCCGTATGAGGAGCCCGCCCTGCTCCCTGTCACGCCCGCCAACCATGTGAGCAATCAAGGCGACCACTCCAATGCCATCCGCATCGTCAACGCCAAGGAACACAACCTCAAGTCCCTGAGCGTCGACATCCCGCGTGGCAAGTTCAGCGTGGTCACCGGTGTCTCGGGCTCGGGCAAATCCACACTCGCGTTCGACATACTCTTCAACGAAGGCCAGCGCCGCTACCTCGAATCCCTCAACGCCTACGCGCGCTCCATCGTGCAGCCGGCTGGGCGTCCTGAAGTGGACGCGGTGTACGGCATCCCGCCCACCGTCGCCATTGAGCAGCGCCTCAGCCGCGGCGGCCGCAAGTCCACCGTGGGCACCACCACCGAAGTCTGGCACTACCTGCGCCTGCTCTACGTCAAGCTGGGTACCCAGCATTGCTACAAGGACGGTGCCGCGGTGCAGCCACAGTCGGCGGACAGCATTGCCGCGCAACTGCTCAAGACCTACCGTGGTCAGCACATCGGCCTGTTGGCGCCACTGGTGTCGGGCCGCAAGGGCGTATACACCGAGCTGGCCGATTGGGCGCGGCCACGTGGCTATACGCACCTGCGGGTGGACGGCAACTTTCTGCCAACCACCCACTTCCCGCGCATCGACCGCTTCAAGGAACACAACATCGAACTGCCCGTGGCCAGTCTGGATGTGAACCCCGCCAACGAGACGGCGCTGCGCAAGGCGCTGGCCGATGCGCTCACGCATGGCAAGGGCGTGGTGCAGGTGCTCAGCGACCTGCACGGTCTGCGTGAGGCCATGCTGGCGGGTACGCCGGCTGCCGGCATAGGCACCTTGCATGCGTTCTCCACCAAGCGCGCCTGCCCGGTATGCTCCACGTCCTACGCGGAGCTGGACCCGCGTCTGTTCAGCTACAACAGCAAGCACGGCTGGTGCCCCGACTGCGTGGGCACCGGCGTTGCGCTCACCAAGGAGCAGCGCAAGGTGTTCGACGATTCGGTCAAGGCCGATGACAACCAGGGCCGCGAGCAGACTTTTGCCGAAGCCGATGTGGAAGACCTGCACGACACCGCCTGCCCCACCTGCCAGGGCACGCGCCTGAACGCCACCGCCCGCGCGGTGAAGTTCGCCGGCGTCGGAATTGCCGATGTGGCCCGCCTGTCGGTCACCGATGTGCGCAAATGGGTGGAGACATTGCAGCAACTGGGCGGCCTGACCCAGCGCGAGACCGACATCGCGCGCGACCTGATCCCCGAAATCAAGAGCCGCCTGGAGTTCATGGAAGAAGTGGGCCTGGGCTATCTGACGCTGGACCGCGGCGCGCCCACACTCAGCGGCGGTGAGGCGCAGCGTATCCGTCTGGCGGCGCAACTGGGCAGCAACTTGCAGGGCGTGTGCTACGTGCTCGACGAGCCCACCATCGGTCTACATGCGCGTGACAACAAGATCCTGCTGGGCGCATTGCAGCAGCTCAGCGACAAGGGCAACACCCTGGTGGTGGTGGAGCACGACGAAGACACCATCCGCCATGCTGACCACATCATCGACATCGGACCCAGCGCAGGCAAACGCGGTGGTCGGTTGGTGGCGCAGGGGTCGGTTGCGGATGTGCAGGCTGTGGCGGAGTCTCAGACGGGGCGGTATCTGTTGCATGCGATTCGGCATCCCTTGGTGGATAGGCGCTACGTGGTTTCTTATCTGGACTCGTTGACGTTGGATGCCTCTCTTGTGGCGCTCTCGGAGGTGGGAGCCGGTGTGCCGGGCGCCTCATACGGCAAGCCCAAATCGGCGCCCGGCACACCGGCTCCCGCCTCCGGGTTCGTGGACGCTAACGGGAAGAAGTTGCGGGGTAAAGCCGCCAAGGCTGCTGCCGTCGCTGCCACGCAAGCTGCGGCGAGTGTGGCGGTGAATGCAGAGTTTGCCGCCCGTGAAAAGGAAACGGCGGATTACTTGGCAAGCAACGCTGCCGCACAAGCAGCAGCAACGTCCGCCCAAAGCGCTGCAGCATTTGCTGCAGCCGCTGGAGCCATGGGTGCGCCAACAGTCTTAGCCGCAGCAGCGCCAAGGCTGGGGGTGGAAGCCGATTTTGCGCTCGCGCATGAGGCGCCCACCTCCAGCCTTGGCGATGCGAGCTCAGATGCAAAACCAAAACAGCCACACGAAAAAATCAACTGGCTAACCGTCCACAACGCCACCCTGCACAACCTGCAGAACGTCACCGCCCACATCCCGCTCAAACGCCTAGTCGCCATCACCGGCGTCAGCGGCTCCGGCAAGTCCACACTCGCCCGGGACGTGCTGCTCGCCAACGTGCAGACGGCAGTGCAAAAGCGCAGCACCAAAGCCGGCCGCGACGCACTGGACACCGGCGAAACAATCGACTGGATCGGCTGCACGGCAGTGTCCGGTTTTGAGTCCGTAGACCGCGTGCTCGAAGTCGACCAGACCCCCATCGGCAAGACACCGCGCAGCTGCCCCGCCACCTACATCGGCTTCTGGGACACCATCCGCAAACTCTTTGCCGACACACTGGAAGCCAAGGCCCGCGGCTACGCGGCCAACCGCTTCAGCTTCAACACCGGCGAAGGCCGCTGCCCCAGCTGCGAGGGCCAAGGCATACGCACCATCGGCATGAGCTTCCTGCCCGATGTGAAAGTGCTGTGCGAAACCTGCAAGGGCGCGCGCTTCAACCCCGAGACGCTGGCCGTCACCTGGCGCGGCAAAAGCATTGGCGACGTGCTGCAGATGGAAGTGGACGAGGCGGTGGACTTCTTTGCCGCCATGCCCAACATCAGCCATCCGCTGCAATTGCTGAAAGACGTGGGCCTGGGCTACCTCACGCTCGGCCAACCCTCACCCACGCTCAGCGGCGGCGAGGCGCAGCGCATCAAGCTGGTGACCGAACTCAGCAAGGTGCGGGACGACATTGGCAAGCGCGGCAACAAGGCGCCGCATACGCTGTATGTGCTGGACGAGCCCACTGTCGGCCTGCACATGGCCGACGTGGAAAAGCTCATCCACGTGCTGCACCGGCTGGTGCGCTCGGGCCACAGCGTGGTGGTCATCGAGCACGACCTGGACGTGATCGCCGAGGCCGACTGGGTGCTGGACCTGGGCCCCGAAGGCGGCAGCGGCGGCGGCTTTGTGGTGGCGGCTGCCACGCCGGAGGAAGTGGTGCGCCTGGGCACCCACACTGGAGTGGCCTTGCAGGCACTGCTGGCGCGTTGACATAAACCGAAACAAAGCGATACCGCAGCGACACCCGCTGCGCGCTTTGAACCGGCACCATTGCGGTCATGTTCAACCACTCCACAAGAGTCAGAAAGATCGCAATGCGCAGTTTCTTCAAACGCAATATCCGCCGCACCCTGTTTGGCATCTTTGGTGCCACACTGGTGGTCGGCAGCCTGTCGGCCTGCGGCCACCGTGGAGACCGTTGGGGCGCCGACGTGTCGCCCGAGCAATATGCCCAGCGCCGCGACAAGATGGTGGACCGTGCCGCCAGCAAGTTGGACCTCAACGACGAGCAGAAGAAGCTGCTGGCCGTGGTGGGCGACAAGCTGTTCGAGCAGCGCAAGGCCTTGATGGGCCAGGGCACCGACCCGCGTGCAGAAATCAAGTCGCTGGTAGCTAGCCCCAAATTTGATGCCGCCAAGGCCCAGGCCCTGATCAACGACAAGACGGCCGCACTGCAAAGCAAGAGCCCCGAGGTGGTGGCTGCACTGGCAGCGTTTTACGACAGCTTGAACCCCACCCAGCAGCAAAAGGTGCGGGACTTCATGGAAGGCCGCCACGGCTGGTTCCACCGCGGCTAAGGCAAGGTGCACCGGGCGACCCACTGGGCTGCCCGGTGTGACAATAGTCCCATGCCCCGCATCCTGTTGATCGACGATGACGCGCAATTGGGACCGCCCCTGACGGCCTACTTTGCGCGTTTTGATTTCAAGCTCGACTGCGCGCTCAAGCCCAGCGAGGGGCTGGCGCGCTTGCAGCGTGAGCGCTATGACGCCGCCATCCTGGATGTGATGCTGCCCGAGATGGATGGCTTCGCGCTGTGCCGCGCCATCCGCAAAGAGAGCGACATGCCCATCATCATGCTCACCGCCCGTGGCGAGGTGATGGACCGCGTGGTCGGGCTGGAGCTGGGCGCGGACGATTATGTGCCCAAACCCTTTGAGCCACGCGAGCTGGTGGCACGGCTGCAAACCGTGTTGCGCAGACGCGTGCAGCCACCCGCGCAGCCCACTGCCCGCGCCGACGGTGCCCTGGTGTTTGAAGGCCTGCGCATCGACCCGGTCACACGCACGGTGGTGCGCCAGGGCGAAGTGCTCAACCTCACCAGCACCGAATTTGACCTGCTGCATCTGCTGGCGCAGGAGCCGGGCAAGGTGTTCAGCCGTGACGACATCCTCAACCACCTGCGCGGTCACGAGGTGGACATGCTCACCCGTGCGGTGGACATTGTGATCAGCCGCCTGCGCAAGAAGCTCGAACCATTGGACTGCATCAAGACCTTGCGCAACGCCGGTTACACGCTGGCCGTCAGCCGGGCCCCGGCATGAGGTGGCACAAGCGGGCGCGCCACGCCTTTTCTCACTCGCTGCGCATACGCCTCATGGCCTTGTTTGTGGTGCTGGCGCTGGCCATGGCAGCGGTATTCATAGGTGGCATGCAGTACGCGCTGGGCATAGGCTGGCGCGATGCGGCCCGCCCGCTGCTCAGCGACTATGTGGATCGGCTGGCAGCAGACATCGGCAGCCCGCCCAGCGTAGAGCGCGCGCAGGCCATTGTCGACAGGCTGCCCTTGCACATCATCATCACCGGCCCGATGGTGAACTGGAACAGCCATCCCCAGTTGCCGGACCGCAGCGCGCGCTGGCGCGACAGCACCCGCTGGCAGATGCAGGAGCATTTGCTGGAGCGCAAGACCGCAGACGGGCACCGGTTGGAATTCGCCTTGAACATTGGCGCCTGGGAAGAGCGGCCCCGGCTGGTGGGCTGGTTCACGCTGGCCCTGCTGCTGTTCTTTACGGCGTTGGCGTACCGTCGCGTGCGTCGCCTGCTGCATCCACTGGACGATATCCGTGCCGGCGCCTTGCGCTATGGCGCGGGTGATTTTGCCAAGCCTATTCCCGTGCGCCGTGCCCGCAAACCCGACGAACTGGGCGAGTTGGCCACCACCATCAACACCATGGCCACCGACATCCAGCAGATGCTGGACGCCAAGCGCAGCCTGCTGCTGGCCATCAGCCACGAGCTGCGCAGCCCGCTCACCCGCGCACGGCTGAACACCGAGCTGCTGCCCGAAACCTCCGAACTTCAGGCAAGTCGTGAAGCCCTGCTGCGCGATCTGGCCTTGATGCGCGACCTGGTCACCGATCTGTTGGAAAGCGAACGCCTCTCCACCCGCCATGCGGCGTTGCATCTGGAGCCTGTGGACTTGCTGGCACTGTTGCAAGAAGTTGTGCAGGGTATGAGCCAGCCCGTGCAGCAGGACATCGCGCAGGAACTGCCCACATTGACGCTGGACCCGGCCCGCATCCGCCTGCTGGTGCGCAACCTGCTGGACAACGCCTTGCGCCACAGCGCAAATGCAGCGCAAGCGCCGTTTCTGCGGGCGCATGCATCAGAGCAGGGTGGAGTGGTGCTGAGCGTGCGTGACTTTGGCGCGGGCGTGCCGCCCGAACAATTGCCGCATCTGGCACAGGCTTTCTACCGGCCGGATGCCGCCCGCACACGTGAAGACGGCGGCGTGGGGCTGGGGCTGTATCTGTGCAAGCTGGTGGCTCTGGCCCATGGCGGTGAATTCCGCATTGCCAACGCAGAGCCGGGGCTGGAGATTACAGTAACGCTCCCGTCTTCTTCTGCAAACGCCTCTTGATGAAACCCACGCTCATTCTTCTGCCCGGCCTGGTATGCGACAGCGCTGTCTGGGCACCGCAGGTGCAAGCCCTGTCGCCCTATGTGCATTGCCATGTGGTGGATTACGGTCTGCTCGATTCCATAGGCGTTATGGCCCAGCATGTGCTCGATACCGCGCCCGCGCAGACCTTTGCGCTGGCGGGCCACTCCATGGGCGGCCGCGTGGCGCTGGAAGTGTTTCGCCGTGCGCCACACCGTGTGCACCACCTGGCCCTGCTGGATACGGGCACCCACCCATTGGCCGAGGGCGATGCCGGTGCCAAGGAACGTGCCGGCCGCATGGGCCTGCTGCAGACCGCCGAGCGCAAAGGCATGCGCGCCATGGCCGAGCTGTGGGCCAAACCCATGGTGCATCCCTCGCGCCACGACACACCGGTGTTTGCCGCCGTGCTCGACATGCTGGAGCGCAGCAGTGCCGAGCAGTACGCAGCCCAGATCAACGCACTGCTGACCCGCCCCGATGCTGCGCCCGTGCTGCCCACCATCACCTGCCCCACGCTGGTACTCACCGGCCGCGAAGACCTGTGGAGCCCGCCCGAAGCGCATGAGCGCATGGCTGCCGCCATTGCCCATGCGGAGCTGTGCATCGTGGAGCAGTGCGGTCATATGGCGACGCTGGAGCAACCGGATGCGGTGAGTGCGGCGTTCAAGCGCTGGTTAGGATTGGCAGCATGAAAACCTTTTACAACCACCTTCACGCCCAGCACCAGGGCCAGTACGAAATGTTCCGCGGTGCGCTGGTGCCATGTCACGAAGTGCCCGCGCGTGCCGACCATGTGCTGGCGGAACTGCAGCGGCGCAAGCTGGGTGAAGTGCTGGCGCCAACCGCCTTTGATGCCAGCGCGCTGGAGCGTGTACACAGTGCACGCTATCTCCACTTTCTGGAACACGCCTGGAGCGAGTGGGTGGCGCTGGACCCGGCCAACGCCACGCGTGATGCGTTGCCTTCGGTGTGGCCCACACGCACCTTGCGCAGCGATGTTCTGCCCGACAACTTTGCGGCCCGCATGGGTTTGTTCTCGTATGACGCGGGCACGCCTCTCACGGGTGGCACCTGGGTCGCCGCGCGTGCCGGTGCGGAGTGTGCGCTGAGTGCCGCGCAGGCAGTGGCGCAGGGCGAGCAGGCAGCGTTTGCGCTAAGCCGCCCCCCAGGCCACCACGCGGGCATGGACTTTTTCGGCGGCTACTGCTTTCTGAACAACGCGGCGCTTGCGGCAGAGCAGCTGCGTGCCTCAGGCCTGGAGCGCGTGGCGGTGCTGGATGTGGACTACCACCATGGCAATGGCACGCAGGCCATCTTCTATGAGCGCCCCGATGTGTTCTTTGCCAGCATCCACGGCGACCCGCGCACCGAGTACCCGTTCTTTCTGGGCTATGCCGATGAAAAGGGAGCGGGGGCCGGTGAGGGCAGCAACCTCAACCTGCCGCTGCCACGTGGCACTGGCTTTGCGGAGTGGTTTGTTGCGCTGGAAACGGCGCTGGCAGACATCCAGAAATTTGGCGCGCAGGCGCTGGTGGTATCGCTGGGTGTGGACACGTTTGCGGGTGACCCGATATCGGGCTTCAAGCTACAGAGCGATGACTACCTGCGCGTGGGCGAACGACTGCGCCGTGCGGGCCTGCCCACCGTGCTGGTGTTCGAGGGCGGCTATGCCGTGGCCGAGGTGGGTATCAACGCGGTCAACGTGGTGCAGGCCTTTGCCTGAACCTCGCATGCGCTAGAACAGGCTGCTTTGCGCGCTGGGCACCTGGGGCGGTGTGAACTGCGACACATCTGCCAAGGTGGGTGGCTTCTGCAGTCCGTAGCGCTTGAGCGCAATCTGAAAGCGCTGCGCCAGCAGGCTGGCAAACAGGCCGCTGCCCTTCATGCGGGTGGCAAAGTCGGGGTCGTAATCCTTGCCGCCGCGCATCTGCTGCACGCGGTGCATCACATGCTCGGCGCGCAGCGGGTAATGCTGCTGCAGCCACTGCACAAACAGGTCGCGCACTTCCAGCGGCAAACGCAGCAGCACATACGTGGCATAGCGCGCACCGGCCTCTGCTGCAGCCTGCATGATCTTCTCCAACTCCACATCGTTGATGGCAGGAATCATGGGCGAGCTGAACACCGCCACCGGAATGCCCGCACTTGCCAGCGTCTCTATCGCCTGCAGGCGGCTGGTGGGTGAGCTGGCACGCGGGTCCAGCTTGCGCGCCAGCGCGTGGTCCAGCGTGGTCACCGACACATTCACCTGCACCAGGCCCTTGCGCGCCATGCCGCTGAGAATGTCCAGGTCGCGCGTCACCAGCGCGTTCTTGGTGATGATGCCCACCGGCACTTGCGCCTCGGCCAGCACCTCCAGCACAGAGCGGGTGATGCCCAGCTTGCGTTCCGTGGGCTGGTACGGATCGGTATTGGACCCCACCACGATCAGCCCTGGCACATAGCCCGGCTTGCACAATTCGGCACGCAGCAGCGCGGCGGCGTTGACCTTGGCAAATATCTGCGTCTCAAAGTCCAGGCCCGGCGACAGCCCCAGATACGCATGCGTTGGCCGCGCATAGCAATACACACAGCCGTGCTCGCAGCCCTGGTAGGGGTTGATGCTCTGGTCAAAACCAATATCGGGCGACTGGTTGCGGCTGATGATGGAGCGCGCCTGCTGCTGCACGACGATGGTCTTGGCAGAAGGCGCGTCTTCCGCATCCGGCTCCTCGTCCCCCGGCCAGTGCTGCAACTCCGGCGCCAGCGCCTCGCGCTGAAACGCGTCAAAGCGCGAACCCGGGTTGGAGCCCGAGCCGCGGCCTTTGACGAAGTGCAGGGGGTGGGTGGACATGGGGTCTTGATATCTTTATGCTGTTTGTATATACAGTATAAAGAGCAGCCCCTTTCGGTGCAATAGGCGGCACAAGCAAGTTCAGCCTATTCGTCGCAGGGTTGAGAGAGACTAGGCCCTTAGTGAGTCTGGAAGTACGCACCCAATGGAGATTCATCCATGCATCCTGTAATTACTGCGTTTGCAGCATCGCCAGATAGAGGGCGTGGTTTGGCAAGGGATATGCCGGTTCGCTGGGCGTTCGAGGAGGTTGGGCAACCTTACGACGTTCGACTTCTATCGTTTGCGGAGATGAAGCAAACAGCCCATCGCACGCTACAGCCATTCGGACAAATTCCAACCTACGAGTGCGGCGGTCTTGCACTGTTCGAGTCAGGAGCCATCGTCCTTCATATTGCACAGAACCACACAGGGCTTCTGCCGGATGATCCCGACGCGCGTGCGCGTGCCATCACCTGGATGTTTGCTGCCGTGTCGACTGTGGAGCCGGTGATCACTCAGCTGGAAAACACCGTATACATGGAACGGGACAAACCTTGGTTTTTCGAGCGCCTGCCCCTCATGGAAGACCTGATTCGCATTCGGCTTGGGGAACTTTCTGAAAGGCTGGGGACCTTTGATTGGCTAGACGGCACATTCAGTGCAGGTGATTTACTCATGGTGCAGGTGTTGCGCAGGCTGGGGAGCTCGAACTTGCTTTCAGAGTACCCAAGCCTCTGCGCTTACATTGCGCGCGCCGAAGCTAGGCCTGCCTTCCAACGCGCGTTTGCGGCGCAGTTTGCTGTCTTCAACAGCGCCCGTACCCAACCCACTTTGCATGATGTGTAGGCATGTCGATCTCCGTTCGGTTGGTGAGGCGACAGTAGCGGCAGAAGTTGCGACCATGAGGATTCAGGCGATTGCCACCCTTTCAAGCGCCGTGTTCGCTCCTGTTGGGTTTGGCGCTTTCGGGGTGTGCGCCAGCAAGCGGAGCAAGCTGTAGAAACAATGCCGCATCCGTGGCATTCTTCCTGTCTCGTATTCCAAGTCACTACCCATAACCGGAGTCCCACATGGCAACTGAGAAGGTCAAAGGCCCTGCATCGTACTTTCCGTCTATCGAGCAAAAGTACGGAAAACCAATCGACCATTGGCTCGATCTGGTTCGCAAAAACAAAGACAAGAAGCACATGGAAATTGTTGCGCTTCTTAAGTCTGAGCATGGGTTGGGGCACGGTCATGCCAATGCCATCGTTGCCCACGTTATGGCGTCAAAGAAGCCTTGAATCCCATGTCCCTCTCGCTACACGACGCGTCCGTTCCCGTATTTCTCCGCTACCTCGCCCAACTGCGGGACCTCGTATCTAAAGCAGAACGCTTTGCTACGGAGCGAGGCGTTCGTCCGTCAGATCTACTCGCGGCCAAGCTGGCGCCCGATATGTTGTCCTTCGAGCGTCAGGTGGCGATTGCTGCCAACTTTACTTTGCGCGCCGCGTTTCCGCTTGCAGGTGAAGCGGTACCAACTGAAGGGACATTTCCCGAAACCTTTGAAGGTCTTCATGCTCGGATTGATCGGGCTGCGCTACTTCTGGGAGCTTTGGAGCCCAGTCAGTTCGTTACTGCTGGGACTCGCGTCACTGAGAGTCGGGCTGGCGAAGCGTTGGTCCGGTTGTCTGCCCCAGAGTTTTTGTTTCAGTACGCACTTCCCAATTTTTTCTTTCACTTCACAGCGGCTTACGCTGTGCTTCGCCACCAAGGCGTCCCGTTGGGTAAGCAGGATTTCGATGGGTTCCATCGCTACACCGTGCAGCCTTCTCCACGTTAACGAAACCACCCAATGCGCAGTCTGTCCAAGATTGACAACCTCGGGAACGAAGAGTTTTCAGTTGTCCTGTCTCGCCTGGAATCCATGGGGTGGAAGGTCTATGCCCGCTATGGTGGTGTCGATGTGGGTATCGACTACGACGGCGTCCGCCTGAAGCGAAACGGCGTCAAACTCAAGTGCGAATGGGATCCCTGGGACACTAGGAGCATTGAAGGCTCGGCGGTGGCGCAGATCAACCCTGATGCACACGCAGTCCAGTTCAATTTCGCTCGCTGCTCAGCGGTGGGGCCGAGACGCATGATTCCACGAACACGCAGGAGCTGTCTTCGCGGGAACCTGATCGACCACGGCACCTACCACTGCGGGGCCATAAGCCACGCGCTGGATCTGGCAGACTCGCACAGGAAGAGGCCGTTTGCACCTTGTAGCGTCCGCAGCTAGGGTGTCTCCTGCCTATTTCAAGTCGCCGCTCAGCTCAACGTTGGCGTCTATATCCCGATAATCACACGCTGACTAATGCAAAAATATTTATTGCATTACTCTCTTTGAATTTTTGCACTCTAGGAGCTGCAAAAAACTTGCCCGAGTCGGAAAAATAAGAAATTGAACAGTCGCTTGGCAGGTTGGAGTTTTCAAAATTTTGTATACTGACAAACCCGGTCACGAACCAACGCTCCGCGCTTTGTGGCTGGATATTATATTTTTGCTTTGACTGGTATACGCAATGAGCAATATTCCAAAATGCCCCCAATGTGGCTCCGAATACGGATATGAAGATGGCGGTATTTTTATTTGTCCAGAATGCGCTCACGAATGGACAACTGAATCTGTAGAGGAGAATTCCGAAAAAGAGAAAATCGTCCGCGATGCGAACGGAAATATTCTCGCTGACGGTGATACGGTAACTTTAATCAAAGACCTTAAAGTAAAAGGCTCATCGCTTGTAATCAAGGTTGGCACAAAAGCAAAGAATATACGAATCATTGAAGGTGATCATGATATTGATTGCAAAATAGACGGCGTTGGAGCCATGCAATTGAAATCAGAATTTGTTAAAAAAGCATAGCGCTAACTGGGCGTTGCACCCGACACCACGCAAAGCCTCCGCTCCGCTACGGTTTTGCGTGTCGTTGGTGAACTAATCGGTGAAGTCTCATATGCTGCTCTACGGTAGTACCAATTGACACACATGACGCCACCCGCACTACAGCAATACCTGCACGCACATATCCCGCTATCCAAGGCCATGTCGGTTTCCGTCGTCTCAGTGGAACCGGAGTCCGTAACCTTGAGCGCACCACTCCAACCCAATATCAATCATAGGGAGACGGTCTTCGGTGGCAGTGCTTCGGCGCTGGCGATATTGGCTGCGTGGTGTCTGATACAGACCCGTTTGAGCGCTGAGGGTATTGCCGCGCGGTTGGTGATTCAGGAGAACACCATGAGCTATGACAATCCCATAGCAGGTGAGTTCCTCGCCGTCTCGCAGCTTGACGATCCGCAAGGCTGGGAGAGGTTCAAAACCATGCTGCGTCGCAAGGGCAAAGGCCGTGTCTCCGTGCGTTCGGATCTTGTGTACGAGAGCCAAATAGCTGGTCGTTTCAAGGGCGAGTTTGTTGCCCTGGGGTAGCGATGGGCAAGAGCGTGGCGGCATAATATTTGCACCTTCCACCCAGGTGAACTTGTATCACCGCAACACAGAAAACCATGCACGCAATTCCCACACTTCAGGTAGAAAACGAACGCGTCATCGTGACCAAGTGGACTTTTCCCCCAGGCGCGGATACCGGTGACCACGTGCATGGGCACGATTACGTGGTGGTGCCGTTGACGACGGGAAAACTCCGATTGGTCGAGCCTGACGGTGTTCGTGATGTTGAGTTGGTGGCGGGTGGCTCTTACGCCAAGCTCACGGGCGTTGCCCACAATGTCATCAACATCAATGACTATGAGTTCTCGTTTGTGGAGATCGAACTCAAGTAACGTAGTGCGACCATCGGTTGATCAGAAAAGGAGACATGCCATGCAAATCACGGTTGAAACTTTTGTCAGAGCCCCGATCGCCAAGGTCTGGAGTGCCTACACCACACCAGATGACATCGTGCAATGGAACACGGCCTCTCCCGATTGGCACACGGTTCGGGCCACGGTCGACCTGCGCGCAGGCGGTGCATTCTCATCACGCATGGAGGCCAAGGACGGCAGTTTTGGTTTCGACTTTGCCGGAACCTATACCAAGGTCGTGCCGCATGCGCTGATTGCCTATGCGTTTGGAGAACGCGCTGGCCTCGTTGAGTTTGTGCCGGGCACCGATGGTGTCACCGTGCGTGTCACATTCGATGCAGAGACCGAGCATTCGCCGGATCAGCAACGCCAGGGCTGGCAAGCCATCCTGGACAACTTTGCCAGACACGTTGAATCCCGTTCGTGAAGTGAACAGCCATGTTTGATATCCAGAACTACACCAGTTTCGTACTCGCCATCCTGGTCTTCCAGCTCATTCCCGGCGCTGGCACCATCGCGATCCTGAACGCTACTGCGCGCAATGGTGCGCGTGCCGGCATGGCGGCGGTGGTTGGCACCTTGTGTGGCGACTTTGTGTTCATGGTGGCCGCTGCAGCCGGACTAGCGGCCATCATGCGCGCCAACCCTGTGCTGTTTCAGGCGTTGCAATGGTTTGGCGCGGCCTATCTGATCTGGATGGGAGTGGGGCTCATCCGTACCAAGATCAATACAGCAGAAGGAGCTCCGGAGCCGACACGTTCGCCCTGGTCGTATTTCCGCCAGGCGTTTACCGTGAGCCTGACCAACCCCAAGGTGATCCTGTTTTTTGTGTCTTTCTTCCCGTTGTTCCTCAAGCCCCAAGCGTCCACGGTGACGCTGACCGTGATGATGGTGCACGTCACCGTCATCAGCCTGCTGTATCAGTGGGCGCTGGTGCTGGTGGGTAACAAGGTGGCCAGTGCCTTGCGCAACATCCCGTCCGCGCGCCGGTTGGCCACCCGTCTGGCGGGTCTGGCACTTATCGGCTTTGGCATCAAGCTGGCGGCGAACAACCGCTAGTGCAAGGCACGCGGTGTGCGTGCCTTGTCTCCCTTACTGCGGCAGGCGCTGGTCATACTCCGCGCGCAGGCTGCGCCACATGTCCCATAGCGGCAGCGGCTTCTCGCCAGCCAGACGCGCCTGCAGGATATTGAGGTGGGTGTGCCAGCCCGCGCTGACGTTGAGCAGAACGCCGCGGTCCGGTGCGCGCAGGTGGGTGACGGTGAGGCGCACTTTTTCTCCCTGCGGTTCCAGCTCGAAGCGCACTTCGGAGTTCACGCCCCAGGTGAACACCAGCTTGCGCAAGGGGTCCAGCTCCAGGATGCGGCACTGCATGCGGTGCTCTTCACCAAATCCTTCGGGGCGCTCGCCGGGCGGGTCGGTCACTTCGTCGTTGCGCCAGACCAGCTCGAAAGGCGCCTGTACTTTCAACTCCATCAGACCCGATGCCAGCCACTGGCGGCGCAGGTCGCTGTCGGTCAGGTAGGCCCAGACGCGTTCGATGGGGCCGGGCAACAGCCTTTGCATCTTCAGCGTCACGGGATCGGTCAATACGCCATAGGCGTCGGGTGCAAGGGTGGCAGTCATTTGGCTTTTCCTTTCTTGGGTGCGGGTTTGGGTGAAGTGTTTGCCTCTTCAGTGAGCAGCCGCTCCAGCACATTGAGGCGGCTGTTCCAGAAGTCCTGGTAGTAGAGAAGCCATTGGTTGGCACTGGCCAGGGGGCCAGGGTCCAGACGGCAGAAGTGCGTGCGGCCATGCACTTCGCGCTGGATGAGCCCAGCGTTTTCCAGCGCCTTGATGTGCTTGGAGGCCGCGGCCAGCGATATGGAGAAGGGCTCCGCCAGTTGGCTCACGGTGCGCTCGCCCTGGGCCAGGCTGCGCAGCATGCTGCGGCGGGTGGCGTCTCCCAGTGCATGGAAGACGGCGTCGAGTTGAGGTGTTTCATATTCAACCATGAAGTTGAATATATGTGCCGCCCAAACAATTGTCAACCATTTGGTTGAATATTTTTGAGGAGGCAAAGCACCTCGGTTCTGGCCCCAGCGGTTACCATGCAACGCTTGTTGTTTTCGAACCCTTACCCCTATGGCCATTGCAGCAAACATCGTCACAGGTCTGGTCGGCCTGCTCCACGCCTATTTCCTCGTGCTCGAGATGTTCCTGTGGGACAAGCCCGCTGGCCGCAGAGCCTTCGGCCTCACGGCGGAACGGGCGCAGTCCACCAAGGTATTGGCAGCCAACCAGGGGCTGTACAACGGCTTTCTGGCGGCGGGCCTGTTCTGGGGCATCGTCTCTGCGGACAGTTCCATCAAGGTCTTCTTCCTGGCCTGCGTGCTGGTGGCGGGTGTGTTTGGTGCTGTTACGGTCAGCCGCAAGATACTGTTTGTGCAGGCCTTGCCTGCTGCCGTGGGGCTGGCCCTTGTGGGTCTGTCTGCCTGATGCAAGCCGAGTTGCATGAAGGCTACCGCCCTGGCTGCATAGGCCGCATTGCGCAACTGCACGCCACGTACTACGCAGCCACCCACGGTTTTGGTGTGGCCTTCGAGGCCAAGGTGGCGCGCGAGCTGGCGGATTTCTGCACCTATTACCAGCCGGGGCGCGATGGCCTGTGGCTGGTGGAGCAGGGCGGCAACGTGGAGGGCTCCGTCATCATCGACGGTTCGCACGCAGACACGGATCACGCCCACTTGCGCTGGTTCATCACGTCGGACGCCATCAAGGGCCAGGGCATGGGCCGACGCCTGTTGCAGCAGGCCATAGACTTCGTGGACGCCTGCGGCTATCGCAGCACGCAGCTATGGACCTTTGCCGGGTTGGATGCGGCGCGTCACCTGTACGAGTCGTATGGGTTTGAACTGGTGCACCAGAGTCCGGGTAACCAATGGGGTTCCGTGGTGACGGAGCAGCAGTTCGTGCGCTGCAACCCTCGCTAGCTGGGTTGCCGCCAGCACACCATCTTCATACGCACATGTTGCTGCGCATACACCACGCCGCCATCATCTGCTCTGACTACGCCACGTCCAAGCGCTTCTACACCGAGACGCTGGGCTTGCGCGTGCTGGCCGAGCACTACCGTGCGGAGCGTCAGTCCTACAAGCTGGATCTGGTCTTGCCCGACGGTTCGCAGATCGAGCTGTTCTCATTTCCTGCCGCACCACCGCGCCCGTCGTACCCGGAGGCGTGTGGTCTGCGGCATCTGGCTTTTGCCGTTGCGGATGTGGCGCAGTGCAAGGTGGAGCTGGAGTCCAAGGGATTGGTCGTGGAAGACATCCGGGTGGATGCGTACACGGGCAGGCGTTTTGTATTCTTTGCCGACCCGGATGGTCTGCCCTTGGAACTGTATGAGGAGTAGCTTATGAAGTCGATACAAACCATGGCTTGCATGGCGCTGGCGCTGGTGCTGGGCATGGGTGCCATCACCGGATGCACGGCACGTAGCTGGTACGAAGGCAACAAGATGAGTGCCGTGAATTACTGCAATCACCTGCCGCCGGGCGATGTGGACCAGTGCCTCAAAGGTGTGAACAAGCAGAGCTACGAGGAATACGAAAAGGAACGCGCAGGCCAGCAGTAGGCCTGGCTCGCGTACGCGATTGCTGGCAGTCAGTTTCTGTGTGAGCGGACCAGTGCCACCAGCCCGATGGCCGCTACCAGTACCAGCAACGCCGGAAAGCCCAGGGTGGGTGACCAGTCGATGAGCGCGCCCGACACGCCCGAGGCCACCAGACCACCCAGCGTATAGGTGAGCACCAGCACCGCCGTGCTATTGACCAGGGTGATGCCTTTCTCACGTGCGCCGATGTCGGTCATGGACATGGAATACAGCACGCCACCGGCGCCGCCCCAGACGAACACGATCGGCCAGGCCAGCGCGGGTGTGTGGGCCACCCAAGGTAGCGCCAGCGTGGCCAGCAGCATGATGGAGGCTGACCACACCATCAGTGTGCGACGGCCCCGTGCCTGATTGATAAAACGGTCGGAAATGTAGCCTGCGGGAATGGTCAGCGCCACACCACCTAGGCCGCTGATGGACACCATGACGGCAGCGGCAGCACCGCTCAGACCCAGGGCCAGACCGTACAGGGGCAGTATCGAGGTCACCCCCGTCTCAAAGAAGCCGCCCACGAAGCCGGCCAACATGATGATGGGGTGCTCCATCAGGGCGTGCCACAAGCCGCGCACGCCCACGTGGGCGATGCCGGCATCGGCTGCCGAGGGGACAGGGGGAATCAGCGCCGTCCACAGCAGGCCCAGCAGGTTGAGCCCGTTGACCGCCCACAGTGTGATGCTGCTCTGCGGGCCCAGCCAGACCAGGAGCGTGGGGCCGATGATGAAGGTCGCGCTGACCAGCGTCTGGAATAGCCCGACATAGCGTCCCCGCTTTTGCGGCGGGCAGAACTCGGCAATCAGAGCCTCTGCCAGCACCCAGCGCAAGGACATGGCGATGCCCGACAGCAGGTTGAGCGCAAACCACAGCACCAGTTGCTGTGTCAGGGTGAACAGCAGGGCGCACAGCATCAGCACCGCAGAGGCCAGCCACATGCATTGCCGCCGGCCCATGCGATTGGTCACGGTGGATGCAAACGGTGTCATCACGAAGATACCCAGCCACCCGGTGGCAACGAACAGCCCTGCCACGGTGCTGCTGACGTCTGCCCCTTTGAGCCGCAGCAACAAAAGAGGTGTGAGGATGAAGTAACCCACCAGCGCAAAAAAGGTAGAGCCGAAAATGGCTGCCAGCCCGAGGCGGCTGCCGGCGGGGGCTTCGGTGTTGTTCATGGCTGGCGCGCCTGCAGGATGGCTGCGGCCACCTCGGCAAAGCCAGCGCCACGCTCGGACGGAGCCACGTAGCGCGGCAGGTGCGACAGGCGATCGGCCACCGTGCGGATATTGGCAACCCCGGCGCTATGGACGAAGTGCTCGAACATGGCCACGTCGTTGCCGGAATCTCCGACGAAGACCCACTGCCCGATTTCATCTTCCAGACGGCGGCCCAGCAGTTGCTGAGCGATCCAGCAGGCACCACGCCACTTGTTGAAGACACCGTAGCAGCCGTGGATGTGGATGCTGCTGACGGTGGTGTGCAGGCCCTCAGCCTCCATGATCGCAACGACCTGGGCAATTTCCTGCGGGGTCAGCTGGGCGAATTCGGCTGCGTCTATGGCCAGGTCGGTCTCCCGGCCATCGCTGTCGCGCGTGATCTGCGCCGCCGGTACCTGGCTGGTGATGCGGCTTGCCACGGAGCGCATGCGCGCCCGGTTGCGCGCCCGCACTGCGGCTTCCTGCTGGTAGATCTTGCTGCGGTTGGACGCAGGTCCGACCCAGGCCACGGCACCGTTCTCGGCAACCACTGCATCCAGTGGCCAGGGCGCGTGTCCCGTGTCTGCGTCGCCGCGGGCGAGTCGCTCGCACCAACCAATGGGGCGGCCGGTGATGGCAATTACCTGCAGCCCGGCGGCCTTGAGCTGCTGGAGCGCCTGCAGGGCGTCCGGGGTGATGTGGCCGTGCGTGGTGAGCGTGTCGTCAATGTCGGTGAACACACCGACGACGGCTTGGCGCTCGGATACGGGCCAGTCGTGCAGGGGCCGCATGCGTTGCATCAGCCGGCGGACTGCAATGCCAGACCCGCGTGTTCGCGCAGCGGATGGAAGTGGATCTTGGGGAAGCGCTCCTGCGCCAGCCGCACGTCATACGGGCTGGTGCACAGGTAGGCCAGCGTGTCGGCCGCATCACGCGCCATGCGCTGCGGGTAGGCGTTGATGAACTCCTGCAGCTCTTTGGGCGTGTCGGCAGTGATCCAACGCGCGCCGGTGTACTGGCTACCCTCCAGGCGGATGTCTGCGTCGTACTCGCCCTTGAGGCGGTGCTGCACCACTTCAAACTGCAACTGCCCCACGGCGCCGAGCAGCATGTTGCCGCCCATCTCCGGGCGG
Organism: Rhodoferax sp. GW822-FHT02A01; assembly: GCF_038784515.1. Classification (NCBI taxonomy): domain Bacteria; kingdom Pseudomonadati; phylum Pseudomonadota; class Betaproteobacteria; order Burkholderiales; family Comamonadaceae; genus Rhodoferax; species Rhodoferax sp. GW822-FHT02A01. Next base: position 331,072 of record NZ_CP152376.1, on the reverse strand, counting down.
AACACCTGGATCGCGCCTTCTTCACCCAACTGCGCCAGGCCTTGCTGGAGCTGCTTGGTGCGCAGCGGGTTCTTTAGCACCACGGTCATGAACATTTCGGGGGCGAAGAAGGGCAGACCGGTGTACATCAGGTTCACGCTGCCGTCGGTGATGGTGTCGCCCAGCTGCACGCCGCCATGGGTGGTGAAGCCCACGATGTCACCGGCATAGGCCTCTTCCACCGCCTCGCGGCGCTGGCTCATGAAGGTTACCACGCTGGTGGGGCGCAGCTCCTTGCCGGTGCGCATCACCTTGAGTTTCATCCCCGGTGTGTACTTGCCCGACGCCATGCGCACAAAGGCAATGCGGTCGCGGTGGTTGGCATCCATATTGGCCTGCACCTTGAACACCACGCCGCTGAAAGCCTCGTCTTCCGGCTGCACTTGCTTGATGACCGGCTGCTTGTTGACAACAAAGGAGCTGGTGCGCGGACCGGGTGCGGGCGCCAGGTCCACCAGCGCGTCCAGCACTTCCATCACACCGAAGTTGTTCACACCGGAACCGAAGAACACGGGTGTCTGCTTGCCGGCCAGAAAGGCTTCATGGTCCCATGCGGGCGATGCGCCCGTGGCCAGTTCCATGCTTTCGATGGCCGAGGTCCACTCATGGCCAAAACGCTGGGCCAGCGAGTCGGCGTTGTCCAGCGGCACTGTGTCAAAGTCCTGCGGGCGGCGTTCACTGCCGCTCTCGAACACGGTCATGGCCTTGGTGCGCAGGTTGATGATGCCGCCAAAGGCCTTGCCCTGGCCCACCGGCCAGGTCATGGGCACGCAGGGCATGCCCAGCTCGCGTTCGATTTCGTCCAGGATGTCCAACGGCTCACGCACTTCGCGGTCCATCTTGTTGACGAAGGTGATGATGGGTGTGTCGCGTTGGCGGCAGACCTCGATCAGGCGACGGGTTTGCGACTCCACGCCGTTGGCCGCGTCAATCACCATCAGCGCTGAGTCCACCGCGGTCAGCACGCGGTAGGTATCTTCACTGAAATCCTTGTGCCCGGGGGTGTCCAGCAGGTTGATGACGTGGTCGCGGTACATCATCTGCATCACGCTCGATGCCACCGAGATGCCGCGCTGCTTCTCGATTTCCATCCAGTCGGAGGTGGCGTGGCGGCTGGCCTTGCGCGCCTTCACCGAGCCGGCGATCTGGATTGCGCCGGAGAACAGTAGCAGCTTTTCCGTCAGCGTGGTTTTACCCGCATCCGGGTGGGAAATGATGGCAAAGGTGCGGCGACGCCGGGTTTCGTTGGCAAAAGACAAGGGGGTTCCAGATCGAGGGTGGGAGGCGGGATTTTACCGGCTGGGTGAGACAGGTCGGATTGGCGCTATTCTTGCTGCAGCCCCCAACCGGAAGGAGCTAACTTTTTGCACCACGATCTCTTGAACCAACGCAGTGCGGGCATTGTCTTGCATCCGACCAGTTTGCCGGGGCCCCATGGGAGCGGGGACCTGGGACCCAACGCCTATTACTTTGTGGATTGGCTGCACACGGCCGGCCAAACCCTGTGGCAGACCCTGCCGCTGGGCCCCATCGGCCTGGCCAATTCGCCGTATATGGGCCGTTCGGCCCTGGCGGGCAACCCGTATCTGGTGGCCCTGGAGCCCCTGGTGCAGCAGGGCTGGCTGGATGTCGCCGCGCTGCATAACACCTTCATCGCGGAACATGTTCGGTTCGAGGAAGTGCTGCCCTGGCGCATGGAGCGCTTGCGCCTGGCCTTTGCAGGCTTCTGCGAGAAGGCTGACGCGCCCACGCAAGCACAGTTTGCGCAATGGCAGCAGGACAACGCCGCCTGGCTGGACGACTACGTCCTGTTCATGGCGCTGGATGCGCACTACGCCACCGACCTCTGGACCGACTGGCCTGCGCCCTTGGCCCGGCGAAACGCCGCCGCACTGGCGCAAGCGCGCAACGTCCATGCGCAGGGAATAGCTTTCTGGGCCTTTGTGCAATGGCAGTTCGACGTGCAGCTGCAAGCCCTCAAGGCCTATGCCAATGCCAAGGGGGTCTACCTCGTGGGTGATCTGCCCATCTTCATTGCCCACCACTCCTGCGACTGCTGGGCCCGCCCGGACCTCTACCTGCTGGATGACGAAGGCCAGCCCAGCGTGGTGGCCGGTGTGCCGCCCGACTACTTTGCAGTGGAAGGCCAGCGCTGGGGCAACCCGCTGTACGACTGGGAGGCCATGGCGGCCGATGGCTACCAATGGTGGGTGGAGCGCATCCGGCGTCAGCTGCAGCTGGCCAACCTGATCCGCATCGACCACTTCCGGGGCTTTGAAGCCTGCTGGGAAATACCAGTCACCGAACCAACCGCTATCCATGGCCGCTGGGTCAAGGGGCCGGGCATTGCCCTGTTTGAGGCGGTGGAGCGCGCCCTGGGCAAGCCGCCCATCATTGCGGAGGATCTGGGGCTGATCACGCCCGAGGTGGATGCCTTGCGGCTGAGCACCGGGTTCCCGGGCATGCGGGTGCTGCAGTTTGGTTTTTCCGAGGACGCCACCAGCAGCCACTTGCCGCACAACTATGTGGCCAACACGGTGGTCTACTGCGGCACGCACGACAACGACATGGCACTGGGCTGGTGGGTATGTTGCAGCCCGCGTGAGCGGGCCTTTGCCGCCGAATACCTGGGTACCGACGGCCATGACGTGCACTGGGCCATGATCCGCGCCTGCGCCTTGTCGGTGGCCAACCACGCGCTGTGCCAGTTCCAGGATGTGCTGGGGCTGGACGGCTACCACCGGATGAACACACCCGGCACCATGGGCTGCTGGACCTGGCGCTTCCGTTGGGATTGGGTGCGTCCCGAGCACGCTGAGCGGCTCGCTCGCATCACGGCCGTCAGCGGCCGCACCCGCTTCGCGCGACTGCAACTTCCGGCGTAAACGCCGCCCACCGACCGATCTTTACAAAGGCCACTAGGGAAAGCACTAGCACCTTCCAAAAACGTTTTTGGCAAAATCAAAAACGTTTTTGGAGGCCACTCTCTGGCGTCCACTACAGGAGCGCCCTACATGAGTCAGTCAGACGTCCGCCTGCGCGGAATCCAGAAGAGCTACGGCAAAGTACACGTCATCCACGGTGTGGATCTGGACATTGAGCCGGGCGAATTCGCTGTATTCGTCGGCCCGTCGGGCTGCGGCAAGACCACCTTGCTGCGCATGATTGCCGGGCTGGAAGAAATCTCCAGCGGCACCCTGACCATAGGCGGCGAATCGGTCAACGACCTGCCACCCAGCGACCGCGGCGTGGCCATGGTGTTCCAGAGCTACGCGCTGTATCCGCACAAGACGGTGTTCGACAACATGGCCTTTGCACTCAAGATTGCCAAGGTGCCCAAGGAAGAGATTGCGAAGCGGGTGAACGCCGCGGCTGACATCCTGCAGTTGCGCGAGTACCTGCAGCGCCTGCCCAAGGCGCTCTCGGGCGGCCAGCGCCAGCGCGTGGCCATTGGGCGCGCCATCGTACGAAATCCCAAAGTGTTCCTGTTTGACGAGCCGCTGTCCAACCTGGATGCGGCCCTGCGCACCAAGATGCGGGTGGAGCTGGCCACGCTGCACCGCAGCCTGGGCGCCACCATGATCTATGTGACACATGACCAGGTCGAGGCCATGACCCTGGCCGACAAGATCGTGGTGCTCAACAAGGGCCGGGTGGAGCAGGTGGGCCGCCCACTGGAGCTCTACAACAAACCCGCGAGCCAGTTCGTAGCAGGCTTCATCGGTTCACCCCAGATGAACTTCATCAGCGGTGACTTCGCTGCGCGCCTGGGCGCCACCACCGTGGGCCTGCGCCCCGAACACCTCAAGGTGCAGGAGGGCGGACCGATCCAGGGCACGCTGCTGCATTCGGAAAAACTGGGCAATGAAACCTTTGCCTATATGCAGGCCGGTGCACTGGGGGAAATCACTGCGCGCATGGACGGCACGCTGGCGCATGAGCCGGGTCAGACCATTGCGCTGGCCTTTGCACCGGAACATCTCTACCGCTTTGGTGCGGACGGAAAAAGCATGTAATTTTTTTGCTTTGCGGATTGGCCGCCAAGCACTTTCAGGAGACGACAGGTATGTTCAAGAAAACCGCAATCGCCGCAGGCTCGCTGCTGGCACTGTGCTCCGTGGTCACGCCCTCTGTGGCGGCGGACTACAAGGGGCCGGACCTCAAGGGGGAAGTGATCACCATTACCTGTCCTTGGACCGGAGCCGAAGAGGGCATGTTCAAGAAAGTTGTTGCCAATTTCGAAAAGGCCACCGGCGCCACGGTAAAGCACTCCTGTTCGCAAAGCTCGGAGCAGCAGATCGTCATCGACATCAAGGCGGGCTCACCTACCAATATCTCGGTGTTCCCACAACCCGGGCTGGCCGCCAACATGGCTGCCATCGGTGGACTGACGCCGCTGGGTCCCAAGGTGCAGGAGTGGGTCAAGAAGAACTACGCCGCGGGTCAGTCCTGGGCCGATCTGGGTACCTACAAGAACAAGGCCGGCAAGCCGGAGTTCTATGGCTTTTTCTACAACGTGAACGTCAAGAGCCTGGTCTGGTACATCCCGGAAAACTTCAAGGAAAGGGGCTACAAAGTGCCCAAGACCATGGAGGAGTTGCAGGCCCTGACCAAGAAGATGGCTGCTGACGGCGGTGCCAAGCCCTGGTGTATCGGCCTGGGCAGCGACGCCGCTACCGGCTGGCCTGCCACCGACTGGGTGGAGGACATGATGCTGCGCCTGCACCCGCCAGAGGTCTATGACGACTGGGTCAGCAACAAGATGAAGTTCAACGACCCGCGCGTGATTGAGGCCATCGAGGCCTATGGCTGGTTCGCCAAGAACGATGCTTACGTGGACGGCGGTGCCAAGGCAGTGGCCACCGTCAGCTTCAAGGATAGCCCCAAGGGTCTGTTTGGCTCGCCACCCAAGTGCTATATGCACCGTCAGGCCAGCTTCATTCCGGCCTTCTTCCCCGATGGCAAGGCCGATGAGGCGGACTTCTTCTACTTCCCCTCGTTTGCTAGCAAGAAGTTGGGCAACCCGGTGGAAGGTGGCGGCACCATCATGACCATCACCAAGGACAGCAAGGGTGCGCGTGCCTTCATGGAATACCTGCAACATCCGCAGGCCCATGAAATCTGGATGGCCGAAGGCGGCTTCCTCACGCCGTTCAAGGGTGTGGACATGAACAAGTACAAGACCAAGGCGCTCAAGAAGCAGGGCGAGATCCTGCTGGGTGCCACGACGTTCCGCTTTGATGGCTCCGACCTGATGCCCGGCGCCGTGGGCGCAGGCAGCTTCTGGAAGGGCATGGTCAATTACTCCGGAGGTGCCTCCGCCAAGGAAGTGGCCGACGAAATCCAGAAGAGCTGGGACGCCATCAAGTAACGAGTCCGTCAACGCGAGCTGACTGCCATGAATGAATCCCTAGTTCAAACGCTTACCGCCGTGGTGGTCAGCATCGCGTTCTGCCTGCTGTACTTTGCAGGCAGCAACCTGTTGCTCGACAGGCTGGTGGACGCAACGTCCGCCAGCAGAAATCGCAAGGAAGGGCTCAAGTCCGGCATACGGCCCTGGCTGTTTCTGGCGCCTGCCTTGCTGCTCCTGGCTGTCTATCTTTTCTACCCGTTGTTCGAGACCTTCCGTCTGAGCTTTTTTGATGCCACGGGCGAGACCTTTGTGGGTCTGTCCAACTACCAGTGGGTGTTTGTGGACCAGAACTTCCTGATCACCATACGCAACAACTTCATGTGGCTTCTGGTGGTGCCAGCCACCGCCACGGCGTTGGGCCTGGTGGTGGCGGTGCTGGCGGACCGCGTGTGGTGGGGCAACTTTGCCAAGTCCATGGTGTTCATGCCCATGGCCATCAGCTTTGTGGGCGCCAGCGTGATCTGGAAGTTCGTGTTCGACTTCAAGGGGCCGGATGCCGAGCAGATCGGCATTCTCAACGCCATCGTCATGGGGCTGGGCATGAAGCCGCAAGCCTGGGTGACGCTGCCGTTCTGGAACAACTTCTTCCTCATGGCCATCCTGATCTGGATACAGACCGGCTTTGCCATGGTGATTCTGTCGGCTGCTCTGCGCGGTGTGCCCACCGACACCATAGAGGCCGCCCGCATCGACGGCGCCAGCGGACTGCAGATATTTTTTGAAATCATGGTGCCGCAGGTGATGTCCACCATCGTGGTGGTGTGGACCACCATCACCATCACGGTACTCAAGGTGTTTGATGTGGTGATGGCCATGACCGGCGGCCAGTGGGATACCAGTGTGCTGGCCAACCTCATGTACGACTGGATGTTCCGTGGCGGCGGTGACTACGGCCGCAGCTCCACTCTGGCCATGGTCCTGATGTTTGCGGTGATCCCGGTGATGGCCTTCAACATCCGGCGCTTTCGCACCGAGGAGGCGCAGCGATGAAAAAGTATTTCTCCCTGCCATCCATCATGGCGCAGCTGCTGTTGCTGGTGATCGTGGCGCTCTGGGTCATGCCCACCTTCGGCTTGCTGGTTTCCAGCTTTCGGGAAAAGGACCAGCTGATCTCCAGCGGCTGGTGGACGGCAATGTCCACACAGAAGCGCGCCGACATGCGACGCACTGGCGGTGCGCAGAGCGTGGTGCAGGATGGCGACAAGTACGTCATCACCGGCCGCCTGTTTGCGCAGGATGCGCATGTGCACATCCGCAAGTTCTCCCTGCAATCCTCCAAACCCGACCGCTACGATGCAGGCAGCACGGTCGAAGTGGCAGACGGCCAGATATTTGACGAGGAGGACGGCAAACCCGACGGCACGTTGACGGTGGCCGCAGACAGCAGCTACCGGCTGGAACTGACGGCACCGTATGACAAGGACAAGGGCGTTCGTATCTTCTACGTGGCCGAGACACCACCCACCTTCAGCACCCAGAACTACTCCCGCGTGGTGGCATCCGAGGGCGTAGGCCAGGCATTCCTGAACACGTTTGAAGTCACCATCCCAGCTACGTTCATTCCCATACTGATTGCAGCGTTTGCCGCGTACGCCTTCAGCTGGATGGAGTTTCCCGGTCGCAAATGGCTGTTCATCGTGGTGGTCGGTCTGCTGGTGGTGCCGCTGCAGATGTCGCTCATTCCCCTGCTGCGCCTGTATAACGAGCTGGGGGCGGCGTTGGGCATTGAGTCCAAGTCCTTCCTGGGTGTGTGGTTGGCGCACTCTGCCTTTGGCTTGCCGCTGGCCATCTACCTGCTGCGCAACTACATCGCAGCGCTGCCGCGCGACATCATCGAGAGCGCGCGCATGGATGGCGCTTCCCACTACCAGATATTCACCAGCATTGTGCTGCCCCTGTCGCTGCCCGCGCTGGCGAGCTTTGCCATCTTCCAGTTCCTGTGGGTGTGGAACGATTTCCTGGTGGCCCTGGTGTTTCTGGGCAAGTCACCCGACCATGTGGTGCTGACCATCAAGCTCAACGATTTGCTGGGTTCCCGTGGTGAGAGTTGGGAAATCCTGACTGCCAGCGCCTTCGTGTCCATCGCCGTGCCGGTGGCGGTGTTCTTCTCGTTGCAACGCTTCTTTGTGCGGGGCTTGTTGTCCGGTTCGGTGAAGGGCGGCTAGGGATTTGAGCAAGCAGGGAGAGTCAGGCCTGAAGCAGGCGCTGCAGCATCAGCGCGCTGCGTTTCGGTGTACGTTTTTGGGTTTGGAAGTCAACATGCACGATGCCAAAGCGCTGGCTGTAACCCTGCGCCCATTCGAAGTTGTCCAGCAGGCTCCATACGTAGTAGCCGCGGATATCGGCGCCGTTGCGGATCAGCCCGGCCACCTGCTCCAGGTGCGTCTGCAGATAGTCGCAGCGCATGGTGTCGTTCACAGCACCATCCGTCACACCGGTGTTGTCCGCTGCCCCGTTCTCGGTGATCCACAGTGCGGGCAACGGCCATTGGTGCAGCAGGTTCTGCACGACGCGGGTCAAACCCTCCGGATAGATTTCCCAGCCGATGTCGGTCAGTGGCTTGGGTGCGGTCGGCGTAACAAACGCGTAGCCGCGCTCGACATCGCGACCACCCGCTGGCGCCTGGGCAATGGTGCGGGTGTAGTAGTTCAGGCCCATGAAGTCCATGGGTTGCGCGCAGATGGCCAGATCGCCTTCCTTGCGCGTGGCATTCAGCGCGTCAATCTGCTGCAAGAGTTCTTGCGGCCATTCACGGCCAAAGAGCGGATTCAGAAAGCAGTCGTTGCGTTCCAGCTCGGCCAGGCGCGCGGCCTGTACGTCTTCGGGGCGGCTGCTGGCAGGGTCGCTCAACTCCGGGTTGAGCACGATGCCCAGCGAGGTGTCGGTGCGTACCGCGCGCCAGGCCTGCAGGCCCAGACCATGGGCCAGCATCAGATGGTGGGCTGCCACCAGCGACTGCGCCCGGTCTTGTACGCCCGGTGCAAACACGCCCAGGTCGTGTCCCAGAAAGGCGCTGCACCAGGGCTCGTTGAGCGTGGCCACGCGGGGCAGGCGGTCACCCAGGTGGCGTGCCACCAGGTCGGCATATTCGGCAAAGCGGTATGCCGTGTCGCGGTTCAGCCAGCCACCTTCCAAATGGGCCGGCAAGTCCCAATGGAACAGCGTGGCGTTGGGCGTGATCTGGTGCTTCTCCAGCGCATCGAGCAGACGTTTGTAGAAGTCCAGGCCGGCCGGGTTCAGGCTGTTGTCCTGGCGCGTGATGCGCGTCCATGCAATCGAAAAGCGGTAGTGCTTGAAACCCAGGTTGGCGATCAACTGCACGTCTTCGGCCAAGCGGTGGTAGTGGTCGCAGGCGACACTGCCGTCACTCGCGTCCAGGATGCGGCCGGGCTGCGCGCAGAAGGAATCCCAGATGCTGGGCACTTTGCCATCAACCGTGCTCGCCCCCTCGATCTGGAAGGCCGAGGTGGCGCAGCCCCATTCAAAACGTGCAGGCGACAGCAGCGGGTCCAAAGTCATTCGATTCGTCCTCAAGGTTTGCGGGCTTCATTGTCCTGTGAATTCTCCTCAATCAAATTTCATTTTTCAAAGGTGTAGTAACAATGCAGTTACAAAAAGCTCCCAACGACAACTGGTGGCGCGGTGGCGTGATTTACCAGATATACCCACGCAGCTTCGCGGACAGCAATGGCGACGGAATCGGTGACCTGCCGGGCATCACCGCGCATCTGGACTATGTGGCCAGTCTGGGTGTGGATGGCATCTGGCTGTCGCCATTCTTCAAAAGCCCCATGAAGGACTTTGGCTATGACATCAGCGACTACTGCGCGGTAGATCCCATGTTTGGTAGCCTGGCCGACTTCAAGGCGCTGGTGGATCGTGCCCATGCTCTGGGCCTGAAGGTCATGATCGACCAGGTGCTCTCGCACAGCTCGGACCAGCACCCCTGGTTTGTGGAAAGCCGCTCCAGCAAGACCAACTCCAAGGCCGACTGGTACATCTGGGCCGATGCCAAGGACGATGGCAACCCGCCCAACAACTGGCTGTCCATTTTCGGCGGCAGTGCATGGCAATGGGACACGCGCCGCTGCCAGTACTACATGCACAACTTCCTGACCAGCCAGCCGGACCTGAACTTCCACAACCCCGAGGTGCAGAGCGCGCTGTTGGAAACCGTGAAGTTCTGGCTGGATCTGGGTGTTGATGGTTACCGGCTGGATACCGTGAACTTCTATGTGCACGACGCCCAGTTGCGCAACAACCCGCCACGCGGTCGCCCGGTGAGTGAAGACGCTGCGGTGAGTGCTGTCAATCCCTACGGCTGGCAATGGCACAAGTATGACAAGAGCCAGCCCGAGAACCTGGAGTTCCTGCGCAAGTTGCGCACTCTGCTGGACCAATACCCCAACACCACCATGGTGGGTGAAATCGGCGACGACGATGGCCTGGCCCGTCTGGCCGAGTACACGCGTGGTGGCGACAAGTTGCATATGGCGTATTGCTTTGATCTCTTGGGAACGGAGCACTCCTCCAGCTTTCTCCATACCTTTCTCAGCCGCTTCGGACGCATCTCGGAAGGGGGCTGGCCCTGCTGGGCGCTGTCCAACCACGATGTGCCGCGTTACGCCACGCGCTGGGGTGGAGCCACGCCGGACGTGGCCCTGCTGAAACTCGCAGTGGCCATGCAGACCAGCTTGCGCGGATCATCCTGCATCTACCAGGGAGACGAGCTGGGATTGCCCGAGGCGCAGATTGCCTTCGAAGATCTGCAGGACCCCTATGGCATCACCATGTGGCCCGAGTTCAAGGGCCGTGACGGTTGCCGCACACCTATGCCCTGGAACAGCGCGGCAGCCGACCTGGGCTTTTCGCCCGCTGGCAAGGCCACCGCAAAGCCATGGCTCCCGGTGGCAGAGACCCATCGCAATCTGGCCGTGGACAAGCAGGATGCGGCCTCGGGTTCATTGCTGCATTTCTATCGCCACCTGCTGCGCTGGCGCAAGACCCAGCCGGCACTGTTGGATGGCGACATGCAGTTGCTGGACGTGCATCCGCAGGTGTTCGCCTTTGTGCGCTCCACCGACACACAGCGTCTGCTGTGCGTGTTCAACTTCAGCGACAGGCCCGCAAGCTATGCATTGCCCGAAGGCTGCAAAATTGCCCGGATACTGCAAGACAGCAAACTGGGCGGCGCAACATGGAATGCACCCAACCTGGAGTTGGCGCCGTGGGGTGGCCTGTTTGCGCAACTGGAATGAGCATTGGATAACCAACATACCCGCATGAACATCAAAAGCCTTGCCAAGGAACTGGGGCTTTCCACGTCCACCGTTAGCCGTGCCCTGAACGGCTACCAGGACGTCAACGCCCAGACCCGGCAACGCGTGGAAGAGGCCGCCAAGGCCATGGGCTACCGCGCCAATGCGGGCGCACGCAGGCTGGTGCGCGGTAGCACCGAGGCTGTGGGCATTGTGTATTCCGCCGGCGTGGAGTACCTGGGCAATCCGCAGTTTCTGGACATGGCCGGTGGTTTGGCCGAGCGGCTGCATACCGACCACTATGACCTGATGCTGGCGGTGGCCGGAGATGAGCAGGATCTGGATATTTACGATCGCCTGTTTCGCGGCGGGCGCGTAGATGCGGTGGTGTTGCCCAACACCCGCGTGCAGGACCCGCGGGTGACCTACCTGCGCAAGCAGGGTTATCCTTTTCTGGCCTATGGCCGTACGGGGGATTGCGGCGACTTTTCCTGGTTCGACTTCGACAATGAAGAAGGCAGCAGGCAGGCAGTGCAGCATCTGAACGGCCTGGGGCATACCGACATCGCCTATGTGCATTCGCCCTTGGAATTGAATTTTGCGATGCAGCGCCATACCGGCTTCATGCGGGGCATGGCACAAGCTGGCTTGTCTTTCGACCCCGCCTGGCTCTCAGGGCCTGCCGTGGATCGCCGCGGCGGACGGGCTGCTGTGCAGGCGCTGATGGGGCTGGCCCATCCGCCTACAGCCATCGTGGTGGACAACAACCTGGGCGGCATCGGCGTGATGCGGGGCCTGATGGACATGGGGGTCACTCTGGGCAAGGAAGTGTCTGTGGTGGTGCACGGCGTGATTCCTGCCGATTCGCTACTGGCTGGGCTGGACGCCACCATGGTGACCCAGCCTACCGCGCACAACACCGGAACCACCATGGCCGAAATGGTGCTGCAGGTGTTGCGTGACCCTCTCGCCGGGCCCTATCAGGTTCTGCGCCAGCCCGAGCTGGTGGCGGGTCAGACAACCGGCCCCAGAGACTGAAAACTGCTTACCGGGTCAAGCCCCGCCGCATGCGCCTATAATTGCGGCTTCCGAGGAGCGTTGCAGTTCACGCAAAGTGAATGAGGCTCGGACCCGGTGGCCCTTCTGGCTGCTGTCTCAACGGCGCTCACCCACTGCATTTGCCGGGTGAGCTCCCTCCCAGAGTTTTCCCTGCGTTCAGTGGCTTTCAAATTAACTTTTGGAGTGAACCATGAGCGTTACCAAGCCTGCCAAGACCGAAGATTTCAAGATTGCCGACCTGAGCCTGGCTCAGTGGGGTCGCAAAGAGCTGACCATTGCCGAGACCGAAATGCCTGGCCTGATGGCCATCCGTGAGGAGTTCTCCAAGTCGCAACCGCTCAAGGGCGCGCGCATCACGGGCTCCCTGCACATGACCATCCAGACCGGCGTGCTGGTGGAAACACTGCAAGCCCTGGGCGCCGAAGTGCGCTGGGCTTCCTGCAATATCTTCTCTACCCAAGACCACGCAGCTGCTGCACTGGTTGCCAAGGGAACGCCCGTGTTTGCCTACAAGGGCGAAACCCTGGTCGACTACTGGGACTACACCCACCGCATTTTTGAATTCGGCCCCAAGGGTTCCAAGACCGAAGGCCCGAACATGATTCTGGACGACGGCGGCGATGCAACCCTGCTGATGCACCTGGGCGCCAAGGCCGAGAAGGACATCAAGGTCCTGGCCAAGCCCGGCAGCGAAGAAGAGATCTGCCTGTTCAACGCCATCAAGGCCAAGCTGAAGGTAGACCCCACCTGGTACAGCCGTCGCCTGAAGAACATCATCGGTGTCACCGAAGAAACCACTACCGGCGTGATGCGCCTGGAAGAAATGGCCGCCAAGGGCTCCCTGGCATTCCGCGCCATCAACGTGAACGACTCGGTGACCAAGAGCAAGTTCGACAACCTGTACGGCTGCCGTGAATCGCTGGTGGATGCCATCAAGCGCGCGACCGACGTGATGATTGCCGGCAAGGTAGCCTGCGTCGTGGGATACGGTGACGTGGGCAAGGGCTCCGCCCAGGCCCTGCGCGCCTTGTCTGCCCAGGTGTGGGTGACCGAAATCGACCCCATCAACGCCCTGCAAGCCGCCATGGAAGGCTACAAGGTCGTGACCGTGGAATACGCTGCCGACAAGGCCGACATCTTTGTGACCTGCACCGGCAACAAGGACGTCATCACCTACAAGCACATGGCGGCCATGAAGGACCAGGCCATCGTCTGCAACATCGGTCACTTCGACAACGAAATCGACGTCGCCTCCCTGGAAAAGCTCAAGTGGGAAGAGATCAAGCCCCAGGTGGATCATGTGATTTTCCCTGCTACCAAGGGCAAGAACGGCAAGCCTGAAAAGCGCATCATCCTGTTGGCCAAGGGCCGCTTGGTGAACCTGGGCTGCGGCACCGGTCACCCCAGCTTCGTGATGTCGTCCAGCTTCGCCAACCAGACCATTGCGCAGATCGAACTCTTCACCAAGCCCAAGGAATACAAGGTTGGCAAGGTGTACGTATTGCCCAAGCATCTGGACGAGAAGGTCGCCCGTTTGCATCTGAAGAAGGTGGGCGCCATGCTGACCGAGCTGACCGACGCGCAAGCCGCCTATATTGGCGTGAGCAAGTCCGGTCCGTACAAGAAAGAAACCTACCGCTATTAAGCGCAGGTCTTCTTAGCAAACCTTATGCGAATAGACCAACTGCTGGTGCAGCGGGGGCTGGCCAGCACCCGCTCACAGGCACAACGGCTGATTGCCAATGGTGTCGAGTGGCGCCAGGGTGAGAGCTGGAAGCGTGTCGTCAAGAACGGTGACGAGTTGCCCGAAGGTGCCGAAGTGCGCCTGCTGGACGACTCCGAGGCGCGCTACGTGTCGCGTGGCGGGCTCAAGCTCGAAGCTGCGCTGAAAACAGTCGGTCTGTCGGTCAAAGGGTTTGCCTGCCTGGATGTCGGTCAATCGACCGGAGGGTTTACGGATTGTCTGCTGCAGCAGGGTGCCAAGTCGGTGGTTGGTGTGGATGTGGGCAGTGCCCAGTTGCATCCCGCACTGCGTACCGATCCGCGCGTGCTGTGCGTGGAAAAGGTGAATGCGCGTGCGCTCACGGCCGAGGATTTGATCCAGGCTTACGAAGACAGCACGGGCGAGGATGGCCAGTTTGAAGAGGACGAAGATGCTGACGCAGACGGCGTGGATGATGCCGTGTCGGAATTTGCGCCGGAGTTCGACCTGATCGTGGCCGATCTGTCCTTTATTTCCCAAACCCTGGTCCTGCCAGCCATCGTGCCTCTGCTCAAGCCCGGTGGTACTTTGTTGACCCTGGTGAAACCCCAGTTTGAGTTGCAGCCCGGCCAAGTCGGCAAGGGCGGCATTGTCAAAGATCCAGCCATGTACGTCATCGTGGAGCAGCGTTTGCGTGAAGCGTGCGCCGCTCTGGGTTTGACTGTTACCGCGTGGTTCGACTCGCCCATTGAAGGCGGCGACGGCAACCGCGAGTTTTTTATTTGCGCCACCCACGTGGCTGAATGAAACCCGGCATGGCAGCATGCTGTGCCCGGTGAGGTAGGAGATGGTTATGACCGCGAACAAGCGCGTTCCCCTGAGCCTGGAGTTCTTCCCGGCCAAGAGTCCCGAAGTGGCGGCCAAGATGGCCGGCATCCGCAAGGACTTGTATGTTTTGAATCCCGAGTTCTGCTCTGTGACCTTTGGTGCCGGTGGCACCACGCAGGAAGGCACGTTCAGCACGCTGCGCGAAATGGTGTCCGAAGGCATGGCCGCTGCTTCGCATCTGTCCTGCATTGGTGCCAGCAAGGCGTCCGTTCGCGAACAGCTGGCCCAGCTCAAGGCCATGGGCGTGAAGCGCATCGTGGCCTTGCGTGGCGACCTGCCCAGTGGTTACGGCATTGCCGGAGACTTTCGCCATGGCAGCGACCTGGTGCGCTTTATCCGCGAGGAAACGGGCGACTTCTTCTCGGTGGAGGTGGCAGCCTATCCGGAGGTGCATCCCCAGGCCAAATCACCCGCCGCCGACCTGGAAGCGTTCGTGATCAAGGCCCAGGCCGGTGCCAATTCGGCCATCACGCAGTACTTCTTCAATGCCGATGCGTACTTTCGTTTCCGCGACGAGGTCAGCGCCAGAGGCGTGGAAATTCCACTGATCCCGGGCATCATGCCGATCACCAATGCCACGCAGCTCATGCGTTTCTCGGATGGCTGTGGAGCAGAGATACCTCGCTGGATCCGCATGCGGCTGCAAAGCTACGGGGAGGATCTGGCATCCATACGCGCCTTCGGGCTGGATGTGGTGGCCGACCTGTGCAGTCGCCTGCTGGACGGTGGCGTGTCCGCACTGCACTTCTACACCATGAACCAGAGTGCGCCGGTGCTGGCCTTGTGTTCCTGCCTGGGATTGGTACCCGCCCAGGCTGCTTCAGTCCGCGCCGCAGCCTGAGAGGGGACTGCCTAGCCGCCGCTTTCCAGTGTGAAGGCGGCGTGCTGGTCCTGTCCCAGTGCCTTGACCAGTTGGGGCAGGGCGTCCTTGAGCAAGGCTTTGAGGGTGTGCGGCGGGTTGATCAGGAACATGCCACTGGCCGGCAGGCCTGGGCGTACCACTTCGCCTTCGGCATCCTGCGTCAGTTTGCTGTTCTTGACCGTCAGGGTGGCGCCCAGCCAGCTCTTGCCATATTTGTTGGCCAGGGTCTTGAGCTTCTTGGGAACGTCATGCGCTTCCGGGCGCGGAATGATGGGATACCAGACGGCATAGGTTCCCGTGGGGAAGCGCTGCATGGCATCCACTACCATGGCCTGCACCCGAGCGTAGTCGTTCTTGAGCTCGTAGCTGGGGTCGCACAGAACCAGAGCCCGGCGCGATGGTGGTGGCAGGAATTTCTTCAGGCCTTCAAAGCCATCTTCGCGCAGGATGGTGACCTGGCGTCCGGCCTCCAGCTGGGCGATATTGGCCGTCAACGTCTTGGTATCGGTGGGGTGCAGCTCAAACAGCTTGAGCTTGTCGCGCCCGTGCAACAGGCTTTGGATAATGAACGGTGAACCTGGATACACGCTCCAGGTGCCGCCTGCGTTGAAACCCGCCACCATCTCGATGTAATCCTGGATGGCGGGGGCAAAAGGTTGCTCCGCCTTGCTGGCAACCAGCTTCAGGAAGCCTTCGGCAGCCTCGGCGCTGGTCTTGGCAAAATCCCCGTCCAGACGGTACAAACCGGCCCCCGCATGGGTGTCGAACACATTGAGTGCCGTGTCTTTTTGGGTCATGTAACGCATGACGGCCAGCAAAACAATGTGTTTGAGCACATCGGCGTGGTTTCCTGCGTGGAAGGCGTGGCGGTAGCTGAACATGGCCTGATGGTAACGCTTCCCGCATAAAAGTTCCCCAAAAGCTGATCAACTTTCATATAATGGCGGGCTTCGCAGCGAATTTGTGGTTCCGCGGCGAAGGTGTCATGGCCCTGCTGCAAGGCTGATCCTGGCAAAACCCACCTAAGAGATTCCCCGCTGGATGCCGCAAGGCGGACGGTACAAGAAGGAACACCGACCGTGGAAAAGAGCCCGCCAAACCAACTTTTCTAAAGAGATTCTCATGTCAACTTTCAGCGCAAAACCCGCTGAGGTCGTGCACGAGTGGTTTGTGATTGACGCGACCGACAAGGTCCTCGGACGAGTAGCCAGCGAAGTTGCTCTCCGTTTGCGCGGCAAACACAAGGCCATTTACACGCCTCACGTAGATACCGGTGACTTCATCGTCATCATCAACGCATCCCAGTTGCGTGTCACCGGCGCCAAGCCGATCGACAAGGTGTACTACCGTCACTCTGGTTACCCCGGCGGCATCACTGCCACCAACTTCCGCGACATGCAAGCCAAGCACCCCGGCCGCGCTTTGGAAAAAGCCGTCAAGGGCATGCTGCCCAAGGGACCCCTGGGCTACGCCATGATCAAGAAGCTCAAGGTCTACGGTGGTGCAGAGCATCCCCATACCGCCCAGCAACCCAAGGTTCTGGAAATCCCCGGTATTTCTGCCAACGCAGTGAAGAGAGAGGCCGCCAAATGATCGGTGAATGGAACAATGGCACCGGCCGTCGCAAGTCCAGCGTCGCCCGCGTGTTTCTGAAAAAAGGCTCCGGCCAAATCGTGGTGAACGGCAAGGCCATCGAAAAATTCTTCGGTCGCGCTACTTCCATCATGATCTGCAAGCAGCCCCTGCTGTTGACCAACCACGCTGAAACCTTTGACATCATGGTCAATGTGGCTGGTGGTGGTGAGTCCGGTCAGGCTGGTGCAACTCGCCATGGCATTACCCGTGCTCTGATCGATTACGACGCTACCCTCAAGCCCGTCCTGAGCCAGGCTGGCTTCGTGACCCGCGATGCACGTGAAGTCGAACGTAAGAAGGTCGGTTTCCACGGCGCTCGCCGTCGCAAGCAGTTCTCCAAGCGCTAAGCACTCGCTTATTGCTGGCAATTGCCAAAGCCGCTGGAATGCAAGTTTCAGCGGCTTTTTTCATGGTGCCTGCTAGACTGCGGCCTCCATGAAACTGCGCCTGTTTCTTCGCCGACTCACCATCAGCGCGCCTCGCATGGCTGTGCGAAGCGCCTTGCCTTGGCCTTTCCGCTGGGCGGTGGCAGCGATTGTTCTGGGGTTCTGTGCTGCGATCGGGCTTTGGGCGTTCGAGTTTGGCAAGGACATTGCGGGACTGGACCATGGCGCCAAAGCGGAACTGGTCGTCCTGCGCTCTCAAATGGCGAGGTTGCGCGAAGAGCTGGCTAGGCTGCAGGAGGAGCGAGACAAAGCCCAACTGATTGCCAACACCGCGGGCACGCTGGTAAACGTGGGCAAAGCTTCCGAGGAGAAGCTGCTGGAGCAGGTCAAGCAGATGCAGACTGAAAACCAGTCTTTGCGCGACGACCTGGGTTTTTTCGAGAAACTCATTCCTTCCACCGGCGCGGAAGGCGTGGCCATCCGGGGGCTTCAGGCGGAAATCCAAAATGGCAAGGACCTGAAATGGCAGGCGCTGGTCATTCAGTCCGGCAAGAATGTTGCGGAGTTCAGTGGCCGTCTGGAGCTGACCTTTAGTGGCACCCTGGGTGGCAAGCCTTGGGTAACCAATCTGCCCGGTGGTTCGCAAAGCTTTACCGTCCGACAATACGGGCGCCTGCAGGGCGCTCTGGAAGTGCCTGCACAAGTCGTTGTCAAGAGTGTGGTGGCGCGGGTGCTGGAAGGCAATGCGCTGCGTGCCACGCAGACCCTGAAGATGTAGATACCCCACGAGGTGAACCATGTTCAACAAGAAGAAGCAGCCCCCTATCAAAAGCCTGATCGCCCAGGGAAGCCGCATTGCGGGCAATATTTTCTTCAGCGAAGGGCTTCGCATTGACGGCGAGGTCAGCGGAGACGTCCAGGCCGACACCGGCCAGCCCAGCCTGCTGGTGATATCGGAGATGGCCAGGATTGAAGGGGCCGTCACCGCCGACCACATCATCCTGAACGGCACGGTCCGCGGACCGGTCCATGCCCGCCAATTGCTTGAACTGCAGCCCAAATCCCGTATCGAAGGTGACGTGCACTATGCTGCGCTGGAAATGCATCTGGGCGCCCTGATCGCGGGTCAGCTGTGTCCGCTGCTCGAAGGCGAGGAAAAGCCCGCACTGAAACTAGCGGCAAATAACCCTTGAAAGAATTCCCGAGCTTTTTTGTGTAGTATTGCGGTATTGCAGAACTGACAGGAGTCCCCCATGAGCGCCGTTGCCGAAAATGTACAGACCGAAATGCCCGCCCCCATTCTCTTTACGGATAGCGCGGCGGCCAAGGTTGCTGACCTGATTGCCGAGGAGGGCAACCCCGAACTGAAATTGCGCGTATTCGTGCAGGGTGGTGGCTGTTCCGGCTTCCAGTACGGCTTCACCTTTGACGAAATCACCAACGAAGACGACACCACCATGACCAAGAATGGTGTGTCCTTGCTGATTGACGCCATGAGCTACCAGTACCTGGTAGGTGCCGAGATCGACTACAAGGAAGACTTGCAGGGTGCCCAGTTCGTCATCAAGAACCCCAATGCCACCACAACGTGTGGTTGCGGCTCTTCCTTCTCGACCTGAAAGTTACACCTCGCCTGTCAGGCGGGGTAGATTGCACCCAGGATGCGGGCGCCTCTGGCGCCCGTAACACTTTGGACGCTCCCAGTCTGGCGCTCCAAGCACTGGCGGGCCAACCAGGCAAAGGCGGTTGCCTCAACCTGCAACGGTGGCAGCCCGTGCACGGCAGAACTGGCTACGTCACAACCGGGAAGCAGAGCCCGCAGCCTGGACATGAGGTGGGTATTGAGGGCGCCGCCACCGCAAACAATCAGCCGCTTGCAGTCTGGTGCCTGCTTCAGCAGGCTGTCGGCACACGCCTGCGCGGTCAGTTCCGTCAGGGTTGCTTGTACATCCTGGGCAGACACGTGGGCAAATGACTGCAAATGCGCTTGCAGCCAAGGGCCGTTGAACAAATCGCGCCCCGTGCTCTTGGGCGCCGGCAATGCAAGAAAGGGCTCGCTCAACAGACTCTGCAGCAATCCGGCATGCACCGTACCGGCTGCCGCCCAGCGGCCCTCTGCGTCAAAAGCCTGTCTGGTGTGGGTTTGGCTCCAGGCGTCCATCAGCGCATTTCCGGGGCCGCAATCAAAACCGATGAGACTTCCGGCGCCGCTGGCATTGAGCAACGAGAGGTTGGAGATGCCGCCAATGTTGAGTACCGCCGTTACGCCTGGAAGCTGGCCAAATAGCGCTTGATGAAACGGCGGGACCAGCGGCGCACCCTGGCCACCGGCGGCCACGTCCCGGCTGCGGAAATCGGCGACCACATCCATGCCGCACAGTTCGGCCAAAAGACCGGGCTGGTTCAGTTGCAAGGTATAGCCGGTGCCATCGAACTGCTGTGGTCGGTGGCGCACGGTCTGCCCATGCGCACCTACGGCGCGCACCTGCGCAGGTTGGGTTCCGGTGGTTTCCAGAAGCCGTTTCACAACCAAGGCATAGACCCGAGCCAATTCGTTGGCGGCCAATGCGGCGCGGTGCAACTCATCCGGTCCGGAGGTGTTGAGCTGCAACAGTTCTGCCCGGAACCGGTCGTCAAAACCTTGGGTGGCGTGGCTCAGGACGCGCGGCTGCACCGAAGAAAAATCCACCAGAACACCGTCCACGCCATCCAGCGAAGTGCCCGACATCAGGCCGATGTAGAGGTCGGACATGACCACCTTGCGCTTGCGCAGACCTATTCGATGCTGGTCAGCTGCGTCTGACGGGCTGCTGCCAGAGCGTCACGCGCTTGGGCGGCCGCCTTGTCGAATAGCGGCCTCATGGCAGTGGCCAAGGGCTGTGTGTCGTTGCGTCGGGCGATGGTTTGCGGGTCTTGGTACACGCCGTTCACCCGGTACTCGAAGTGCAAATGAGGTCCAGTTGCCCAGCCCGTCATGCCCACCAGACCAATGGTCTGGCTCTGCGCAACGGACTGACCCACGCGCACATTGATGCGACTCAAATGGGCGTAGACCGTGCTGATCTGGCCCTGGTGCTTGATCTTCACCACATTGCCGTAACCGTTCTGCACGCCGGCAAACTCCACGACGCCGTCGCCGACGCTGCGCACCGGCGTACCAACGGCAGCGGCGTAGTCCACGCCCAGATGGGCCTTCCAGACCTGCAGAATGGGGTGAAAGCGCATCTTGAAACCGCTGGTAATGCGCGAGAACTCCATGGGCGAAGCCAGGAACGCGCGTTTCAGGCTTTCACCGGCCAAGGTGTAGTAGCCGCCTTTGTGCACGCCACGAACGGCGGATTCGGGGTCTTCAAACCACATGGCTTGGTAGGACTTGCCTCCGTTGACGAACTCGGTGCTGAGCACCCGTCCGGCGCGCAGCGGTTCGCCATCGCCTTCAAGCGTCTCGTACACGACGGAAAACCGGTCGCCCTTGCGCAGGGCGCGGTGGAAGTCGATGTCGCCGGAGAAGATGTCGGCCAGCTGGTTGGCCACGGAATCGGGGATCCGGGCTTCGTCCGTGGCTGCAAACAGGTTGGTAGAGATGACGCCGCTAGCCATGCGCGAAGAGGCGACCAGGGGCAGGGTTTCCAGGCGCGAGGTAAAGCCCGTGTCTGTCTTTTCCACCGTAAGGCGTTTGAAAGTGCCATCTTCATCCGGACTCCAGCGGGCTTGTAGCTTGAGCAGGCCGTTGCTTCCGCTCGCCTCTGCCGTCACCGCACGGCCTACGCGGCCCAACAGATTCTTTTGCACCAACGGATTGGTGCGCAAAAAGGCGGCCGCCTGGGGGTCAAAAATCCCCACACGCTTGAGCAGCGTTTCGGCCGTGTCGGTGGAGCGGGTGAAGTCCGAGCGGTACAGCTTCAGCGCCTGGTTCTGAATGGCGTCAATCTGCTGGTCCAGCAGCGGCGTAGCCAGCGATTCGGTGATGTTGTGAACGGGGAGGTCCGATGCGTCTGGAGCCAGATTGGCTACGGCATATGTCAATCCGGTTCCAGTCAGCAGAAAGGCGGTGAAGACGGCAGCGATTCGTTTGGGGTGGCGTGACAGCAGTGCAGCAGCGTCGGCCCACAGCTCTTTCACAGTGCGTTCGATGGCGCGTATCAAGTTAGGTGCTCCAGGGGGGCATGGCAAGGGCGACTAAAATCCAGTCGCAAGTCCCTTGCACGTTGCAGGACTGACTCCGCAGTATAGCGGCCACTGGCCGACCGGTCCGCCTGAAAACCCTTATGAATCAAGCCTCAAACTCCCATATTGTGATATCTGACGTTGTTCGAGCGGCCCTGGCGGTGACGCTGCGTGGTTGCGAAGAGCTCATTCCCCAGGATGATTGGGTCAAGAAGCTGATCAGATCCGAGTCGACGGGCAAGCCGCTGCGCATCAAGCTGGGGCTGGACCCCACTGCGCCGGACATCCACATCGGACACACGGTGGTGCTCAACAAGATGCGCCAGTTGCAGGATCTTGGCCACACGGTCATTTTCCTGATTGGTGACTTCACCAGCATGATTGGTGACCCTTCGGGCCGCAACAGCACGCGCCCGCCGCTCACAGCCGAACAGATCAAGGTCAACGCCGAGACCTACTACAAGCAGGCCAGTCTGGTGCTGGATCCGAGCAAGACCGAGATCCGCTACAACAGTGAGTGGAGCGATCCGCTGGGCGCCCGCGGCATGATCCAGCTGGCATCGCGCTACACCGTGGCGCGCATGATGGAACGCAATGACTTCCACCAGCGCTACACCGCCGGCACGCCCATCGCCGTGCACGAGTTCCTGTACCCGTTGATGCAAGGCAATGACAGCGTGGCGCTCAAGAGCGACCTGGAGCTGGGGGGCACCGACCAGAAGTTCAACCTGCTGATGGGTCGCCATCTGCAGGCCGAGTACGGTCAGGAGCCGCAGTGCATTCTGACCATGCCGCTGCTGGAGGGAACGGACGGCGTGGACAAGATGTCCAAGAGCAAGAACAACTACATCGGCATTTCCGAAGAGCCCAACACCATGTTTGCCAAGGTGCTGAGTATTTCCGATGTGCTGATGTGGAAGTGGTACACGCTGTTGAGCTTCCAGTCCGAGGCAGCCATTGCCAAGCTCAAGGCCGAGGTGGAAGCGGGCCGCAATCCCAAGGACGCCAAGGTGGCGCTGGCCAAGGAAATCACCGCGCGCTTTCACTCGGCAGCCGCGGCCGAAGCCGCCGAGCAGGACTTCATCAACCGCAGCAAGGGCGGCATTCCGGACGAGATTCAGGAAATCAGCCTGCCATTGGGCGAGGGCGGTGCTGCCGTGGGCATCGGTGCGCTGCTCAAGTCCGCGGGGCTTGCGGCCTCCAGCGGTGAAGGCAATCGCCTAATAGACGGCGGTGGTGTGCGTATCGACAGCAATGTGGTGAGCGACAAGGGCCTCAAGCTTTCTGCCGGCACCTATGTGCTGCAGGTGGGCAAGCGCAAGTTCGCCCGCGTCACGCTGTCGTAACACACTGCATGCTGGCTCTGGTACAGCGCGTCAGTCGCGCCAAGGTCACCGTGGAGGGCGAAATTGTCGGCGAGATCGGGCGTGGCTTTCTGGTGCTGGTGTGCGCCGAGCAGGGGGACACCACCACGGAGGCGGACAAGCTGCTGGCCAAGCTGCTGAAGCTGCGCGTGTTCGGCGACGCCCAAGGCAAGATGAACCTGAGCATCCAGAACATCGACGGCCAGGGCACCCAGGGCGGCTTGCTGATCGTGAGCCAGTTCACCCTGGCGGCCGACCTACGCGGCGGCAACCGTCCGAGTTTTACCAACGCAGCGGCTCCGGATCTGGGGCGCCAGCTGTTTGACCACTTTGTGGCTCAGGCACGGGCGGCGCATCCCATCGTGCAGACCGGCCGCTTTGCAACCGAGATGGCTGTCGAGCTGGTGAATGACGGCCCTATCACCATCCCCATGCGGATAGAGCCCGCAGCCACTCCTCAGTAACGGATGAGCTTGCCCAGAATGGGCGAGACCTTGCCAGCCTTGTCGTCGAATGGATGTGTGGCCTTGCCATACAGGGCGATCACCTTCTGCACATAGGCCCTGGTTTCCTTGAAGGGCGGAATGCCCTTGTACCGGTCCACCACACCTTCGCCGGAGTTGTAGGCCGCCAGTGCCAGCTTCAGGTCCCCCTGGTAGTACGACAGCAGCCAGCGCACATAGCTCAGGCCGGCCCGGATGTTCTGCGTCGCGTTGTAGGCGCTCTGCACATTGAAGCGCTCGGCCGTGGCCGGAATCAGCTGCATCAGACCCATGGCCGATTTGGGTGAGGTGGCCGTCGTCTCGAAGTTGGACTCGGCGGCGATGATGCTCAGGATCAGGCGCGGGTCCACCGCGTTCCAGCGCGCCTGGGTGCCCACCAGATCGATGATCCAGCGTCGGTTCCTGGGCAGATCGTCCAGGTGCTTGTCAATGCCAGCGACGAGTGCATCCGTGGCGCCAGGTCTGGAGCCCCTGGGCGGTGCAGAAGCCTGCATCACGCAGTCGGGCAGGGTGTTGCTGGTCATGCGGATGGTGTCGAGCATGGCGAGGGCCAGTGCATGCCCCTGATTGGCGGCTAGCGAGAACAGTGACGCAGCCAATTCCTGGCTCTCGGGTACGCCGCGACCGAAGGCGAACAGCATGCCCAGGCGGAACTGGGCCTCGGTGCTCCCCATCCGGGACGCCGTGCAATAGCGATTGGCTGCCTGCCACATGCCTTCATAGGTATCCGGGTTTTGCTCGTCCTCCTGCGCCTTTTGAAGGAGCAGGGCGACTGCAGGCGGCAATTGCGTGGCGTCGCTGTCTGGTGACGCTGCACACACGGCGCTGCCCCAGCCCAGAACCAAAAGCCACACGCAGGTGCGGGCCAGCATGTGCATGGCGTCAATAAGGGTTCTTGAAACCCAGGCCGCTCAGTATGTCGATTTCACGGGCTTCCATGGCTTCAGCATCGGCTTTGGAGGTTTCGTGGTCCCAGCCCTGGGCGTGCAGTGTGCCGTGCACGATCAGGTGGGCATAGTGGGCCTGCAATGTCTTGCCTTGCTCCTTGGCCTCCTTGGCGACCACCGGCGCGCACAGCACCAGATCGGCAGTGACCAGGGGCGCCTGGGTGTAGTCAAAGGTCAGCACGTTGGTGGCGTAGTCTTTCTTGCGAAAGTCACGGTTTAAGGCCTGGCCTTCTTCAGCATCGACGATGCGCACCGTGATCTCGGCGTCAGCATCCAGCGCATGGCGGATCCAGCGTATGACCTTGTGGCGCGGCAGTGCGGCGCGGTGGCGTGCGGCGTAGGCGATATCGCCGAACTGCAGCGAGAGTGAAAGCGAATGCAACATCAACGCACCTTGGGCGAACGGGTTTTGGGCAGGCCGACGCGAGGCGCCTCAGGCGCGGGCTCCGGCACGGCGATGGGCGGCAGGTCGCTCAGCCGCGCAGCGTCGTAGGCGTCCACGATGCGCGCAACCAGCGGGTGGCGCACGATGTCAGCACTGGTGAGACGGGTAATGGCAATGCCCGGCACACGGCGCAAGATGCGCTCCGCTTCCACCAACCCGCTCAGCTGCGCCTTGGGCAGATCGATCTGGGTCAGATCGCCGGTGATGACAGTCTTGGTGCCAAATCCTACCCGCGTCAGAAACATCTTCATCTGCTCGGGCGTGGTGTTCTGCGCCTCGTCCAGAATCACAAAGGCGTTGTTGAGCGTACGCCCGCGCATGAAGGCCAAGGGCGCAATTTCCAGCGCCTGGCGCTCAAACGCCTTGTGCACCTGGTCATAGCCCATGAGGTCATAGAGCGCGTCATAAAGCGGGCGCAGGTAGGGGTCTACCTTCTGATTCAAGTCGCCGGGCAGAAAACCCAGCCGCTCACCCGCCTCAACAGCCGGGCGCGTCAGCACAATGCGCTGCACTGCGCTGCGTTGCAGGGCGTCCACCGCGGCGGCCACGGCGAGATAGGTCTTGCCGGTGCCTGCCGGGCCGATGCCGAAGGTGATGTCGAACTCGGCAATGTTGTCCAGGTACAAGGCCTGGTTTTGCGTACGCGGCTTGAGGTCGGCACGGCGCGTGGACAGGGTAGGGCCTGCCGCCGCTTCCGCCGAACCGTCGCCCGCCAGCATGAGCTGCACCGTGGCCGGGGCAATCGGACGCGAGGCGATTTCGTAGAGCGCCTGCAGCATGTCCATGGCGCGCTGGGCTTTGGCCTTGGCGCCCTCCACCTTGAATTGCTCATGGCGGTGCGCAATGCGCACGTCCAGGGCAATCTCAATGGTGCGCAGGTGTTCGTCGGTGGGGCCGCACAAGTGCGACAGGCGGGTGTTGTTCAGCGGGGTGAACAGGTGTCTGAGAATCAAGCTGATAATTCCTGAAGGCAATAGAACCAAGTAACCCCATGATAGGCACAAAATGATTGGCAAGCTCACCGGCATCCTCAGCGACAAGAATCCGCCCCAGGTCATCGTGGACTGCGGCGGCGTGGGCTACGAGGTGCAAGTACCCATGAGCACGTTCTACAACCTGCCCGCAGCTGGCGAAAAAGTCAGCTTGCTGACCCACTTCGTGGTGCGCGAGGATGCGCAAATCCTGTACGGCTTTGGCTCCAGCGCCGAGCGCGAAGCGTTTCGTGAACTCATCAAGATTTCCGGTGTCGGCCCGCGCACGGCGCTGTCGGTGCTTTCGGGCATGGGCGTGGCCGATCTGGCACAGGCCGTGACCTTGCAAGAGGTGGGGCGCCTGATCAAGGTGCCCGGCATCGGCAAGAAGACCGCAGAGCGCCTGTTGCTGGAACTCAAGGGCAAGCTGGGCGCCGACATCGGTGCACCGGCGGGCGGCTCCAGCGGCGCGCAGGGCGACATCCTGCAGGCATTGCTGGCACTGGGCTACAGCGACAAGGAAGCAGCAGCGGCCCTCAAGGCACTGCCGGCCGATGTGGGCGTGAGCGACGGCATCAAGCTGGCGCTGCGCGCGCTGGCCAAATAGACTATTTGGCTTCGCGCACCGGGCGACCGTTGAGCGGTTGCACCGGCCGGGCATTGAGCGGGAACAGCTGGCTGAACACCCGGAACTGCGCCGGGCTCAGGCGCAGCGGCTGCTTCAAAACCATCCACAGCACGCCCTCGGTGCAGGGTGGCGTAGTCAGTGAGCCGATGAACTGGTAGTAGCGCTGGTCGGTGGGCAGCAGCTTGTTCATGTCGATCAGACCCTCTGGAACGCCCACCCGGTCATTGGTGTCCAGCGGCAAATAGGTCCAGACGGTGTCGATCAGCGGGTTGGGTTCGCCTTGCTCCAGCAGTACGGCAACCACGGCCAATTGCCCAGCGTCATTCTTATGCACCAGGTGCGCCACCATGGCATAGCGCTTGGCGTTGATCATCTCTTCCGACGGCGTGTGGAAGTGGAACTGCAGCAGCTTGTAGGTGGAGCCGCGCACGGTGATGGAGTTTTCGCCCTCCACATCCACTTGGATGGTGTGTCCGTTGTTGACCACGGTACCGCGGCTGGGTGTGTAGATGAAGCGGATGGGCTCGGCCGGGCCGAGCAGGGTGGCGTCATCGCGAATGGCGATGGGGGATTGGCGCTTTCCAATGGCACACAGGTTGAACTCGGGCTTGAGCTTGCCCCAGTTCTGCGGGCCGTTTTCGCCTTCGTAGGACCAGTGCACCTCGCCGCCATGGCCTTCTGCCGCTGCGCCGTGGGCAACTGGCTGTTCGCCATTGGCCAGCGCCATGGCCCGCGCCCGGATGTACTGGCGGCTGTCGCCGCTGGGTTCTGCCGCTGATTTTGTGGAGGAGCTTCGCTTGGTGCCGGTGTTGGTCAGGGTGATGCGCTTGTTGGCATCCTCGGGCTTCTTGCTGGGCGTGCCAATGGCTGAGAGCGCCTGCTTGAGCTGGCGGACCGACTCGCTTCCGGCGGGCGCTTCGGGTTCGGCTGGGGCCGCATGCTCTGTGGTCGGTGCGGCCGGCGTGAGTTTGCCGCTGACCGCTGGGGCAGAGGATGCTGCTGCCGCTTCCTTGGCTACCGGCTTTTCGACCTTCCGGTTCTTGTTGAGCGGCAGCTCGATCAGCTCAATCTTTTCTATCTTCTCAACCTTCTCCTCGGCGTGGACAAGGCCAGCAGACCACAGGCCCAGCAACAACCCACTGGCGAACAGCAGGTTCAGCGCAAGACGTTGGGCAATGGCAGGACGGGTCTTTGTATTCATTGTGGTCTTTGGAGCCGCATGGACATGTACCGTACAGGTCCAACTTCTGGAGGCGTTTGTCCACAGTATCGGCGCAAATCCTGTCCAACTTGAGTTTGCCTACCGGGTAGGGCGCCACGCGCTATAGTGGGTCCCGACGCCCGTCCCCCCTTTTTTGCGAATGATCCTGTGAGTATCCAGACCGACGATTTTTCTGCCGCACCGCCTTTGCGCATGGTGTCGGCCGCCCCGACTTCGCCCCAGGAAGAGGCGATTGAACGCGCCCTGCGCCCCAAGCTGCTGGACGAGTACGTGGGGCAAGCCAAGGTGCGCGAACAGTTGGAAATCTTCATAGGCGCGGCCAAGATGCGCTCCGAGGCGCTGGACCATGTGCTGCTGTTCGGCCCACCGGGCCTGGGCAAGACCACGCTGTCGCACATCATTGCCCACGAGCTGGGCGTCAACCTGCGCCAGACCAGTGGGCCTGTGCTGGAAAAGCCCAAGGACCTGGCCGCGCTGCTGACCAACCTGGAAAAGAACGACGTACTGTTCATCGATGAAATCCACCGCCTCTCGCCCGTGGTGGAGGAAATCCTCTACCCCGCGCTGGAGGACTACAAGATCGACATCATGATCGGCGAAGGGCCAGCTGCCCGCTCCATCAAGCTCGATTTGCAACCCTTCACCTTGGTGGGCGCCACCACCCGTGCCGGCATGCTGACCAATCCGCTGCGTGACCGCTTCGGCATCGTGGCGCGGCTGGAGTTCTACACCTCGCAGGAGCTGCAGCGCATCGTGACGCGCAGCGCCGGTTTGCTGAACGTGCCCATGGACGAAGAGGGCGGCTTCGAAATTGCCCGCCGCTCGCGCGGCACGCCGCGCATTGCCAACCGCCTGCTGCGCCGCGTGCGCGACTATGCCGACGTCAAGGGCAAGGGCACCATCACGCTGGACATTGCCAACCGCGCACTCGCCATGCTGGACGTGGACCCGCAGGGCTTTGACCTGATGGACCGCAAACTGTTGGAGGCGGTGATCCACCGCTTTGATGGCGGCCCGGTGGGGCTGGACAACATTGCCGCCAGCATCGGTGAAGAGCGCGAAACCATTGAAGACGTGATCGAGCCTTACCTGATCCAGCAAGGCTTTTTGCAGCGCACGCCGCGTGGACGCATTGCCACGCTGGCAGCCTACCGCCATCTGGGCGTGGCCGCACCTCAGCGCGATGGCGAACTGCCTCTGCTGTGACCATGGCGCCCGAAGACATCAAGGCTTGGAAGGCCGCCACGCGCAAGGAGCTGATTGCCAGGCGCATGGCCGTGTCGGACGCGGATCGCAAGGCCTGGAACGCCGCCATCACCCAGCTTCTGATCGACGGCTTCCCCCAGCTCACCGGCATGACCATAGGCCTGTATTGGCCCTACCAGGGGGAGTTTGACCCGCGGTTTGCGGTACACCACTTCCGCGACCTTGGCGCCACTGCCGCGCTGCCCGAGGTGGTGCGCAAGGCCGAGCCGCTGCGCTTTCGCGCCTGGTGGCCCGGTGTGGCCATGACTACTGGTGTGTACGACATTCCCGTGCCCGATGGCACCGACGTGGTGACCCCGCAGGCGCTCATCATGCCGCCGGTGGGCTTTGATGCGGCGGGCTACCGCCTGGGTTACGGCGGTGGTTTTTATGACCGCACGCTGGCCAGCATCCAACCCAGGCCGCTCACCATCGGCGTGGCCTACGAGCTCTCACGCCTGGACACCATCCACCCGCAGGACTTTGACCTGCCCATGGACTACGTGGTGACCGAGCGCGGCATCTTCCCGACTCAAACCCCGTCAGCAACATAAGGGTTGCTGCGTCGCTCGCGGCCAAAGGTGCTCTCCGGGCCGTGGCCGGGGACGAACACCGTGTCGCTGCCCATGGGCCAGAGGCGCTCGCGGATGCTGGCAATCAGCGCATCGTGATCGCCTTGCGGAAAGTCGGTACGGCCAATCGAGCCAGCAAACAGCACGTCACCCACAAACGCGCGCTTGGCCTCGGCTGAGTAGAACACCACATGCCCCGGCGTGTGGCCCGGACAGTGCCGCACCTGCAGCGTGCTGTTGCCAATGGTGACCGTGTCGCCATCCACCAGCCAGCGCGTGGGCGTGAATACCTCGGCATGCGGAAAGCCGAACATCTTGCCCTGCTGCGCCAGCCCGTCAATCCAGAACTGGTCGCCCTTGTGCGGCCCGATGATGGGCAGGGACAACTGACGCGCCAGCTCTGCCGTGCCACCGGCATGGTCGATGTGGGCGTGCGTGAGCCAGATCTGCTCCAGCTTAAGGTCCAGGCGCTTTACCTCGGCCAGGATGCGTGGCAAATCGCCTCCGGGGTCTATGACCGCTGCAGAGCGGGTCTGGTCGCACCAGACCAGCGAGCAGTTCTGTTGAAAGGGCGTGACGGGAATCGTTTGGTATTGCAGCATGGAGAAACCTGCGAAACCAATAGCAACGCAAGGAAGTGGGTGGAATCAAAGGTATCTTAAGACAAGAGCGTGGCAGGGTATTCAAGGCACGTGCGTCTGCGCACGCAGTGCGCTGGCAAACAGACTCCTTGTGTCCTTCGGTCCAAAGTTCAAGCAGCGAATCAATGTGACCGCTTGTAACTGAAGGACCTTTTTTATGAAATACGCAATTCCATCGGCAGCTCTCATTTTGCTGCTGGGCTTAGGAGCATGTAATGGCCCCCCGGGACCTCGAGGTGCGACCGGCAATACCGGGAATACAGGCAACACGGGCAATGCTGGCGGGCAGGGAGCAACGGGTAACACGGGCAATACCGGCAGTGTTGGCAGTACCGGGAGCACAGGGGACAAAGGCAATACGGGAAATACAGGAGCCAGTGGCAGTACCGTCATCATTGTTCCGCCAGAAAAATAGCTTCTTGCCCTGGGCAACGACGCTCCAGTCTGAAGCGCAAGGCTTACGTGAAAACCCTAGTGGCATTTGAGGGAAAGGTGGTAATAGTTCACATTAAAGGGTGGCATCATTGGCCACCCCGACATGTGACACCAAATGAAGCTATTGAGACTGCCTGCTGCAAAAGTCAAGTTGGGCGTCCCGTTGCCTTGGAATGTCCGGGATGCCGATGAACGCCTTCTTCTATCCAAGGGGCAGGTAGTTGATAGCCAAGTGCAGCTCGACGCCCTGCTGGAGCGCGGCGCCTTCGTCGACTTTGAAGAGGCAAAGGCCGCAGAGAGTCTGCTTGTCTCGCAATCAGCAATAAGCAGTCCCAAGCGCCCGGTCAATCTGTTTTCCATTTGGGACGATCTGCCCAACGAGATGCGCCTTCTGGTTGAGGCATTGAGAGAGCCAATCGATGCCGTCGAGCGCATTCAGGGCTTTGTCCGGTCGTTGGTTGACCTGGTCGACAAGGACGTAGATATCGCGCTGTATCACGCTGTTCGGCAAGAAAACGCGGACCTCTATTTCTACGGTTTCAGCCACTCCATTCAGACGGCTGTGTTGTGCCTGCTCATCGCCCGTCGCATGAACTGGCCGCAACCGCGCGTGAACAGCCTGATGTGCGCTGCCATTTCCATGAACATCCCGGTGCTGACACTGCAAGGCCAAATGGCCAAGCAGGACGTGCCCATGCGTGAGAGCCAGAAGAACCAGATCCGCCGCCATCCAGGCGAGGCGCATGAGTGGCTGCAAAAGGCCGGAGTCACTGACCCCGAGTGGCTGACCGCCGTGTTGCAACACCACGAGCGCACCGACGGCAGTGGCTATCCCCAGGGCCTGAAAGAGGTGGCCGAGATAGCTGTGGCGCTGCGTGTGGCGGACGTCTTCATGGCAAAGATCAGCCCCCGCATTCTTCGCTCGGCCCTGTCCATACGGGAAGCTGCCAAACAGCTGTATGAAGAAGACAAAGGCGGCCCCCTATCCAGCGCCGTCATCAAGGAGTTTGGAATCTATCCGCCGGGCGAGGTTGTCAAGCTGGTGTCCGGCGAAACCGCGCTGGTCATGCGCAGGGCTGAGAACCCCCGTTGCCCCAAAGTGGCTTGCATCATTGACGCCAAGGGCGCGTCCATTACCCACACCCTGCATTACGACACCGCGCTGCCCGAGCACGCTATTGCTGGCAAGGCACCTCTGCCGCCGAATATTGCACGCATCCCGCCTGAAAGAATCTACGGCTACGCCACCGTGGCGCCGAAATAGATAGCGCCGGCGCTCAAGCGGCTTTCTGCGGGCGCATCTCAAATACTAGGCAGGTTGTGGTGCCATGCGCATACAGCGTGCCGTCGGGCCCGACGATGCGTGCATCGGCAGTGGCCAACTGGCGGCCGCAGTGGATGATGCGCCCCTCGGCCCGCACGCGCTGCACGTTCGGCCCAATGGCGCGCACCAGGTTGACGCTCAGCTCCGCCGTGGTGTAGCCACGCCCCACCGGCATCATGGTGTGCACCGCGCAGCCCAGGGCCGAGTCCAGCAGCGTGGCATACCAGCCGCCGTGGATGGTGCCCATGGGGTTGAGGTGCTTTTCGCCCGGCGTGCCCTGAAAGACGGCGCGGCCTTCTTCCACCTCCAACAGGGTGAAGTCCAGCGTCTGCGCGATGGGCGGGTAGGGCACTTCGCCAAGCAACATGGCCTGCATCATCTCCAGACCGTTCTTGCCGCTCACATGCTCCGCCTGCAGTGCGCCCGGCCCGGCGCCCGCGTGCATGCGGGCCAAGACTTCCTGCTCCTGCGCGAGCCATGCGTCAATGGTGGATGAATGCGCCATGCTGTGTGTTTCCTCTTGGTGTTTGTTGACGAATATGTTGCATATGCAACAGATGTATATACAATAAATGCTATGCGAACCACTGTCAAACCGGCAGAACCAAAACCCCAGGGTTGCACCAACCTCAAGCTGCGCCAGCTCATGCGCCGCATCGCGCAGCACTACGACGATGAAATGGGCAAGGTAGGCCTCAAGGGCACGCAATATTCCCTGCTGTCGTACGTGGTCAAGCTCGGCCCCATACGCGCAGTGGACCTGGCCGCCGAGATGAAGGTCAGCACCTCCACACTCTCACGCAACCTCAAGCCACTGGTGGACGCGGGCTGGCTCACCACAAGCCCGGGCGCAGACGCCCGCAGCCTGCTGCTATCCGCCACGCCCGAAGGCCAAGCCAAGCGCACGGAGGCACAGTGCAGATGGAAGGTTGCGCAGGAGGGCATCAATCAGGTGCTGGGTGCGCAGCGGGTCAACGCGTTGCATCGGTTGATTGATGAATCGTTGGAGTTGTTGGCGGATACAACACACAATCCGTAGCAGCGGTCGGACGCGCGGACAGTCGGCTGCGTCACTTCCAAAATCAATTTTCAAAATTTGTTCGCCAAAAGACAAAGTTGGTCGAGCATTTCCTCAAAACAAGCAATAGTCGCTGCGCAACAAGAAATTTCAGCGCATAAAAGGCTCGATTGTTTGCTCCCGCAAGACTGCGTGTCGAATGATGTTACGTAAATAGAACTCGCGATAGCGTCAAGAGCACCTGGGTGATCCGATCGTCGCATGTATTCGGTTTCTGAAGACGATATCGTTGGATCTCGATCAAGTGCTAGGGTGTTTTCCTGAAGCCGAAATTTCTCGTTGCTCACATTTGCTCCGCGCATAGGCAAGTGCCTGCCGGTCAAGTTAAAAAATGTCTAGCAATAGGGAAGTTTGCAGGTATGAGTGCA
Source organism: Rhodoferax sp. GW822-FHT02A01 (assembly GCF_038784515.1). NCBI lineage: Bacteria > Pseudomonadati > Pseudomonadota > Betaproteobacteria > Burkholderiales > Comamonadaceae > Rhodoferax > Rhodoferax sp. GW822-FHT02A01. The sequence continues at coordinate 297,920 of NZ_CP152376.1, read as the reverse complement.
AGTATTAGAGTTATTTCCCGTTGGCTGGGGAGCGTTCAAGAGAAGCGAAAGAAGCTCAGGTTTTACTTTCAAAGTGAGTGCTCGCATGTAGCGAAGTATCTGAGAGCGCACGCATGAACATTCCTCGTCGTGCGTTATTTGGGAAGTTGAGCGTAGAGTTGTTCCGCGCTATTGAATCCGCTACTGCTTTTGCGAAATTGCGGGGCAACCCGTATGTGGAAGTGGTGCACTGGCTGCACCAGATATGGCAGACACCTGGTGGAGATTTCCAGCGACTGACCATCCATTATGGAATCGACGCCGCTCAGTTGGAGAAAGATCTCACAGTTGCTCTGACGCAGCTTCCAAATGGGGCGTCTGGCCTCAACGACTTTAGCCATACGATTGAATCGGCGATTGAACGTGCATGGGTATTCGCAAGTCTGACCATTGGTGATAACCGCATACGGTCTGGATGGCTGATCGCTGCCATGCTCCAAACGCCTGAACTGCGGCGGTTGATGATAGGAATATCGCCTACTTTCCAGCAAATTCCGGTTGCACAAATTACAGCGGACTTCCCGAGCATTATTTCGGGTTCCCGTGAAGACCAGCAAGAGGCATACGACGCTACAAACCTGAAGAGCGCCGTTCCGGGAGATGCAAGCAACGCTTGGGGGCATGCGGTGGACAGCAAATCACCACTCTCCCTTTATTGCACTGACCTCACTGCGCTGGCCAGGGAAGGCGCCATTGACCCGGTTGTAGGGCGCGAACAAGAGATTCGCACGATGACCGACATTCTCCTACGTCGCAGACAGAACAACCCCTTGCTCACTGGCGAGGCGGGTGTAGGCAAGACGGCGGTTGTGGAGGGGCTGGCTTTGGCTATTGCCTCCAAGAAGGTTCCTCCCAGTCTTCAGTCGGTGCGAATCCTCAGTTTGGACGTGGGCGCCTTGCTGGCGGGAGCCAGCATGCGGGGAGAGTTCGAGTCCCGCCTGAAGTCGGTGATCAAGGAGGCCAGCGATGCTCCGGTTCCCATCATCCTGTTTGTGGATGAAGTACACACTCTTGTGGGGGCCGGAGGGCAGTCAGGAACGGGTGATGCTGCCAACCTGCTCAAGCCAGCACTGGCTCGAGGCGTTTTACGCGTCATCGGTGCAACTACTTGGTCCGAATACAAAAAGCACATCGAAAAGGATCCTGCACTTACGCGCCGCTTTCAAGTGTTGCAAGTCCTGGAGCCGCAAGAGGTGGCTGCCATCAACATGGTGCGTGGTCTGGCTCCAGTCTTTTCCAGACACCACGGTGTAACGATTCTGGAAGAGGCAGTAAGGGCTGCGGTTACGTTATCGCATCGATACATACCCGCGCGGCAGCTACCAGACAAGGCCATCAGTCTGTTGGATACAGCCTGTGCTCGCGTTGCCATGTCCCTCCATACGCCTTCGCAGGCGCTGCAGCAGGTAGATGCCGAGTTGGATGCACTCAAGGGTGAGCAATGTTTGTTGCTGCAAGAGGCTTCTATAGGCAAGTCGCGCGAGCGAGCGTTGGATGAATTGCAAACGCGCGTAGCAGCGCTGGAGGGGCAACGCGATTGGCATCTTGCTCAGAGTGAACGCATTCGTTCCCTGACTACTGCCATCCTGTCAATACGTGGGCTATTGCAATCGCCTTAGGGTATGGACAACAAGCTGGAGCAGACGCAGGAGGTACAACGTCTGGAGCTTGAGCTGCAATGTCTGCAAGGTGACAAACCTTCGATTCACGTGGAAGTCAATGAAGGTGTCGTGGCATCCATCGTCGCTGATTGGACAGGCATACCCGTGGGACGCATGGTTGAAGATGATATGGCTGCAGTCATGTCCCTGGAAACACAACTGCAAAAACGTGTAGTGGGACAAGACACCGCTATCCGGGCTTTAGTCGAACGCGTCAAGACGTCCAAGGCCGGACTTAGTGATCCGGGCAAACCGATTGCTACCTTTTTACTGGTTGGTCCTTCGGGGGTCGGTAAGACCGAAACAGCGCTGGCACTAGCCCACACGATGTACGGTGGCGAGCACAACCTTATCGCTATCAACATGAGTGAGTACCAGGAGGCACATACAGTCTCCAGTCTCAAAGGGGCTCCCCCGGGGTATGTGGGCTATGGTGAAGGCGGCGTACTCACGGAGGCCGTACGTCGTAGGCCTTACAGCGTCATTTTGTTGGATGAGGTAGAGAAGGCGCACCCTGATGTGCACGAATTGTTCTACCAGGTCTTCGACAAAGGTTGGATGGAAGACGGTGAAGGGCGTGTCATTGATTTCAAGAACACGTTGATTCTGATGACAAGCAACACTGGATCTGAACTCATCAGCACCTTGTGTGAAGACAGTTCCTTGGCTCCCGATGCAAAAGCGTTGAGTGATGCATTGCAACCGGAACTGCGCAAGGTATTTCCCGCAGCGCTCCTGGGACGCATGTCTGTGATCCCGTACTTCCCCCTGTCAAGCGAGTTGCTTGCATCCATTGTTATTCTGAAGATGCAGAAAGTCGTGTCCCGCATGCAGGAGCAGCACGCCATCGCTATGGAGTGCACCGACCTGGCAATCACCCACATCGTTGCACAGTGCGGTGCGCACGAAACCGGTGCCAGACGCATCAGCCAATTCATCGAACACAACGTACTTACTCAATTGGCTCAAGTCTGGCTGCAAGCTATGCAAGACCGACTACAAATCCGAAAAGTGGTTTTGCAAACGGAATTAGAAGCTGGACTGCAGAGTCAGCAAATACCGTATGTTGAACCCAAGGCCGGTTTGACCTTGCAAATCGAAGCGACGGCATGAGAGCGAATCCATGAGCGTCTCTCTAAACCCAATTCACCTTCGCAAGTGGCATGTATTTGTGCACGGCGGTACCCAACCGGTCGGTATAGGTGGACCGACCAATCCATTTTTCATCAACCTGAAGGGATCTCTATGAGTGCCAGCAACAGCAGTCAAAAATTCATTGCGCGCAACCGTGCTCCGCGTGTGCAAATCGAATATGACGTGGAAATTTACGGTAGCGAGAAAAAGATCGAACTGCCCTTTGTCATGGGCGTTCTAGCCGACTTATCGGGCAAGCCTGTAGAGCCTTTGCTAGGTGTCGAAGAGCGCAAATTCCTTGAGATCGACATCGACAACTTTGACGAACGCATGAAAGCCATCGCGCCTCGCGTGGCTTTCAGCGTGCCAAACACGCTCACGGGCGAAGGTCATGTCATGGTTGACATCACTTTCGAAAGCATGGATGACTTCTCCCCGGCTGCGGTGGCCAACAAAGTCGACGCGCTCAAGCAGTTACTGGACGCGAGAACCCAGCTCTCCAACCTGCAAACCTATATGGACGGCAAAGCGGGTGCAGAAGACCTCGTGCGCAAACTCTTGGGTGACCCCGCGCTGATGAAGTCACTTGCCGCGGCGCCCAAACCAACGGCGCTGAACTCCTGAAGAACTACCTCTGCTAATCAACAAGAAAAGGACTCATATCCATGGAATCCCAAACTGCAACTGCATCTGGCGCTACCCAGTTTTCTGATCCCGGCGTCTTCAGTGGACTACTGGACCGCGAATTCAAACCCAAAGGCGAGCAACAGCGTGAAGCCGTCGAGGCCGCGGTCCGTACCTTGGCCGAGCAGGCGCTAGGTAACACCGTCACCATGAGTGACGATGCCTACGCCAGCATCGAAGCCATCATTTCCGAAATTGACCAAAAGCTCACAGCGCAGATCAATCTCATCCTGCACCACGAAGACTTTCAACGTCTGGAGGCAGCTTGGCGTGGTCTGGACCATCTGGTATCGAACACGGAAACAGATGAGATGCTGAAGATTCGCTTCATGGACATCAGCAAGACCGAGCTGCGGCGCACCATGCGTCGATTCAAAGGTATCGCATGGGATCAAAGCCCGCTATTCAAACGTCTGTATGAAGAGGAATATGGTCAATTGGGTGGTGAGCCCTATGGCTGTTTGGTTGCCGATTACTACTTTGATCACACCCCGCCGGATGTTGAGCTACTGGGTGCCATGGCCAAGATTGCCTCAGCTGCACACGCTCCGTTCATCGCCGGTGCGGCCCCATCCAACTTGCAGATGGATTCGTGGCAAGAGCTGGCCAATCCGCGTGACCTGGCCAAAATCACTGGCAACCTTGAGCATGCTGGCTCACCAGCGCAGTTTTTGGATATTTGGACAAAGTATCGGAGTGGACCTGATGGCGTCCAATGGGGGCCTCCTGTTCTGGCTGGTTCGCAGCAAGGGGCAGATGCTTCGATGCGTTGAACTTGTTGTTTCAACTTTGCATTGCGTCAAGCCATTCGATGCGAACGCCTCAGCAATAATGCGCTATGGAGTCAGTCAGCATGCTAAAAAATAAGTGGTTGCAACGTTTTCTGTGGGTTATAGGCGTATGGATCGCTGTGTGGTTGCTGGCGTGGCTGGCCTTGCCGCCGCTGGTCAAGCATTTGGCTGAGTCCCGAGGTTCACAGGCGCTGGGGCGCACGCTCACGATTGGCGCCGTGGATTTCAAGCCTTGGACACTGGAGTTCACGGTCTCGGACATCAAAATCGCCAGCGCTGACGGCAAGAGCACCCAGTTCGCCGTGGCGGGTGTGTACGTGGATGCGGAAATCCAATCCCTGTTCCGTCTGGCGCCCGTGATGGATGCCATCCGCATCAGCCAACCCGAGTTGCACCTGACCCATCTGGGTGACGGCCACTATGACGTGGATGACCTGCTGGAACGCTTCAAGCCCGACCCGGTCGCGCCTGCTTCGGCGCCGGCCCGCTTTGCGCTGCACAACATCGAGCTGACCGACGGTTCTGTGGATTTCACCGACCATGTGGCGGGCGCCCAGCAGGAGCACCATCTGCGCAAGCTGCAACTGGCGCTGCCGTTTGTGAGCAACTTTGATTCGCAGCGCAACGTGACTGTGCAACCCCGTCTGGCGTTTGAACTCAATGGCAGCACGTTTGACACAGCTGCGCAGGCCACTCCCTTTGCCCAGACGCGCAAGGGGGAAGTGGAGCTGCATGTGGCGCATCTGGACGTGGCGCCGTATCTGCCCTATCTGCCTGCCAGTCTGCCGGTGCGCGTCCAGGGCGCGGTGCTGGACAGCGACCTCAAGCTGGCCTTCGAGCAGTCCCCCACTACCAAGGTGACACTGTCGGGAGACATGGCAGTCTCCAAGCTGCGCGTGGCGGACAAGGCGGGAGGTGAACTGCTGGCCATCGATGCTGTGCGGGCCAAGCTCAAGGACTTGCGTCCGCTGGAGCAGTCGCTGGTGCTGGAGTCGCTGGATATTGAAGGCCCCCATGTCGTGCTCGCACGCAACCATGCCGGGGAGCTGGTATTGCCTGGCGTTGGCGACAGCAAGCCCGCTGCCAAGGCCGCACCGGATAAGGCTGCCACCAGCACCGCCAATCCGTGGAAGGTGGCACTGGACAAGCTGGAGTTGAAGGGCGGGCAGGTGCGCTTCACGGACGAAAGCACGGTGCCGGTGGCCAAGCTGGCACTCACCGACACGCACATCACGGTGCGCGATGTGCACTGGCCTTTTGAGGCCCCGGCAAAGTTTGACGCATCGGCGCAATTGCAGGCGCCGGATGCCAAGAAGGGCAAGCCTGCCGGGATTGCACTGCAGGGCGAAGCCACGGACGCAACCGGCAGTGTCAAGGCCCGTGTGTCCGACTTGGCGCTCACGCTGGCGGCACCTTACCTGAATCCCTACCTGGTGCCTCAGGTGCAAGGCATGCTGGAAGGCGAATTGCTGGCGAACTGGAAGGGCGGTGAGGTGCAGTTTTCCGCACCCCGCCTGGCCGCCCATGACTTTGCACTGCTGCCGCCTGCAGGCAACACCGACATGCGTGCCAAGGACCTGCCGTCCTTCAAACTGTTGCAGCTGACCCAGGTGGCGGCGGATCTGGGCAAGCACAGTGTGACCTTGGGTAGCCTGGCTCTGAGCAGCCCCAAGCTGCGTGTGCAGCGCGACGATGACGGGCAATGGATGTTCAGTCACTGGCTCAAGCCACCGGTCACCCCCAAGACACCGCCAACCCAGAAGACGGTTGCCACCAAGGCCGGACCGGCCTGGATGCTGCGGCTCAATGACTTCGCGCTGGACGACGGCACGCTAACTTATGTGGACAAGGTACCGCAAAAAACGGTTTTCCTGGAGCTGTCCGCCTTGCAGTCGCACGCCAAAAATCTCTCGCCCGACGGCAAGAAGCCAGTGCCGCTGACGCTGTCGGCCAAGGTCCGCTCCGCACGCACCGAGCCGGGCACTCTGCGCTTTGACGGTAGCGTGATGTGGGATCCACTGGTAGCACAGGGTGCGCTGCAAGCCTCGCAATTGCCATTGCAGGCGGTGGCGCCTTATGTGATGAGCCAGTTGCGGCTGGATCTGCTGCGGGCCGATACCAGTTTCAAGGGCCAGGTGCGCTATGCCAGTCTGCCCGCTGGGCCGCAGGTGCAGGTGAGTGGCGATGCGGCGGTGGAAGAGCTTGTGCTCAACAGCCTGTATCCCACCGTGGCGCCCGCCGCAGCCAGCGCTGCCCAGAGCGGAGCCAGCACGGCCAAGGCGCAGCCCCTATCTGCGACGTCTGAAGAGCTGCTGAACTGGAAGGCCTTGTCCGTTCCCGGCATTGAATTCACTATGGCGCCCGGTGTGCCGCTGCGACTGAAAGTGCGTGAGGTCTCCCTGTCTGACTTCTATGCGCGATTGATCATCAGCCCGGAAGGGCGTCTGGTGCTGCAGGACATTGTTCGTCCCGAAGATGTAGGCCCTCCGGTACCCGCGCAAGGTGCGGCACCCCAGGCAAGCGCCGCTGCGTCGTCGCCAGCAGCTGTCGCGTCCGCTCCCAGGGCTTCTCCAATGGACCCGGTCATTGACATCGGCACCATCAAACTTGTCAATGGTCGGGTTGCGTTCTCCGACCGTTTCATCAAGCCCAATTACTCTGCCAGCCTGACCGAGCTGGGTGGCAGTCTGAGCCGCTTCAGTTCACAGACACCGCAGGGCGGTGTGCAGATGGCGGACCTGGAACTGCGGGGGCGTGCAGAAGGAACCGCCAGCCTGGAGATCACGGGCAAGGTCAATCCACTGGCCAAGCCGTTGGCGCTGGACATCACCGGCAAAGTGCGCGACCTGGAGCTCTCGCCACTTTCTTCCTACGCCATCAAGTACGCAGGCTACGGCATCGAGCGCGGCAAGCTCAGCGTGGACGTGAAGTACAGCGTGGCACCGGATGGGCAATTGCAGGCCAGCAACAACATCATCCTGAACCAGTTGGTTTTTGGTGATGAAGTCGAAGGCGCGACCAACCGCCTGCCGGTCAAGCTGGCGGTGGCGCTGCTGGCGGACCGCAATGGAGTGATTGACCTGAACGTGCCGTTGAGCGGCTCGCTCAACGACCCGCAGTTCCGCGTCTGGCCCATCGTCTGGAAGATCGTGGGCAACATCATTGCCAAGGCCATTACGTCACCGTTCAATCTCATCAGTGGAATCTTTAGTGGCGATGGTGGCGCGGACGAGCTCAGCACCGTTGCGTTTGACGCTGGCACCACACACATCAGCACCGCCGCGCAGGCCAACCTCGACAAGGTAGCCAAGGCACTGGCAGACAAGCCCAGCTTGCGTCTGACCGTGGTGGGCACTGCCAGTCTGGAGCGTGAGGCAGAAGCCATCCAGCGCGAGCGCTTGTCTGGTCTGCTATTGGCCGAGAAGCGGCGTGTTGCTGCCAGCGCGGGCAAGGATGTGACCGCCGTGACTGCCGTCACGCCCGAGGAATACCCAGCCCTGCTCAAGGAGGTGTACCGCCGCTCGGACATCAAGAAGCCGCGCAATCTGGTGGGCTTTGCCAAGGATCTGCCGCAGTCGGAGATGGAGGCTTTGCTGCTGGGCAGTTTTGTGGTCAACGACGATACGGTACGTGAACTGGCCCTGAACCGCAGCATCGCGGTGCGGGACTATCTGGTTGCCCGACAATTGCCGTCTGACCGTCTGTTCATGGGCGCTGCCAAGACCTCGGCAACCGAGGCCGACTGGCAGCCACGAGCAGAGCTGAACATCGAGCATCACTAAGCCATGCACTTGCCGCCACACCTTGCAGAACTCCGTCTGGGCCAGACGCAAGCATGACCTCCCGCGCCCCACTTCCGCTGGCCGCCCGGTGCGTGCTGGCCTTGCTGGTGCTGGGCCTTGCCTGGGGGCTGGACACTTGGCGGCGGCCCGCTGAACCGGGCGCAGCGCAGGCCGTGTTCGCGACTGCGTCGGACAAACAGGCCGTAGACGTGCATGCGCTCAAGCCGGTAGCGTCCGGAAAAATTCCCATGCCCGAGGGCGCTCTGGCGGCCCATGCCAGCAATCTGCTGGCCATGCCTGCGGGCAGCAAGGCCGTGTTGACGGCCTTCTGGTTTGCCGGCGACCGTGAGAGTGCACCCAATGTGCAGATAGCCGCTTCCCAATTCGACCGGGACACGCAGCAATGGCTTGCGGCCCGTTACGTGGTGGATCGCCATGTCATGGGCGAGCAGCTCGGCTTTGGCCTGCGCCGACTGGGCAATCCGGTGGCCTGGCTGGACGCGTCAGGCCGCATGCACCTGTTTGTGGTGGCCACTGGTTGGGGCGGCTGGGCCGCCGGGCGCATCCTGCATCTGGTGCAGCGTAGTGCGGACAACCAGCTGGCTGCAATGGAGTTTGAGCCGGTGCGCGTTTTGCCCTTGTCCTGGTTGTGGAACACCAGTTTTCTAGTGCGCAACAACCCGCTGCCTCTGAAGGATGGCGGCATGCTGCTGCCCGCCCATTTTGAAATCGGCATCAAGTACCCGGTGGCCTTGCGCTTTGACCGCGATGGTGAGTTCCTGGGTATGGTGCGCATGTCGCAAAGGCCGTATCTGTTGCAGCCCACGCTGCTACCCCAGTCCGAAACGGCCTGGGTGGCCCTGATGCGAGATCACCGCCCCGACGGCCACGTCACGGCGGTACAGACCCTGGATGCGGGGCAGACTTGGCGTGACCTACCTGACCTGTCCTTGGTGAACCCGGACGCAGCCATTGCCGGATTGGCGTTGGCACCCGGGCAGATGGTGTTGACCCACAACAGCTCGGCCCATTCACGGCAAGTGCTGGACTTGAGCAGCTCTGCCGATGGCATGCAATGGTTATCTCAAGCCACATTGGCGCGCGGCACTGAAGGGGATGAGTATTCCTACCCAGCCGTGGCCTGGGCCGACGGATCCCTGTGGCTGAGCTATACCGATCACCGTCGCAGCATTGCGTGGCAGCGCTTTGCCGCTGCGGGGCAGGGAACGCCGTGAGTACCGCAATGTCCTGGCTGTCTCCGCTGCTGTCCACCAGCACTCCGTCCCTGCCGGTGGCCTGGGCCATGCACGCTGGCTTGGCGCTTGGCTGGGCTCTGGTACTTGCCGCCTTGGGCGTCGGGTTGACCTGTCGCCTATCGCTGCGAACCCGTCGAGTGGTTGCCGCCGTTCTGGTGGCTTGGACGCTGTTGCCTGGACCTCTCACGCCAGACTATTGGTTGGGGCTGGCGTTTCATGCACCCAGCCTGTCCGCCATGTTGTTGTGCGGCTGGTGGCTGTGGCGCAGTCTGTTCCCGCCTTCGCACCAATCGAGCACGCCAGCTGCGGGCCCTGGCTTGCTGCTGCTGGTGCCGTTGGCACTGGGGTATGTGCTGTTGCTGGACACGTTTGCGGTGCTTCCATGGCAGGTCTATGCCTGGGGTTTCAGCCCCTTGCTGTTGCTGGTTCTGCTGCTGATGGCGCTGCTGCCGTGGGTGTTTTCAGGCGCGTCGCGCGCGCAAGCGGGGTTGACCCGGTGGCTGACGCCTGCGGCCTTGCTGCTGTATGCCGCCACGCGGCTGCCGACCGGCAATCTGTGGGATGCATTGCTGGACCCGTTGCTGTGGCTGTTCCTGCACGGTCTGCTGGTCCGCGCCCTCTACAGGCGTTACAAAGGGCTCAAGCGCCCGACTTCACCAGCAGCCACTCGCGACTGAACAGCCACTCCTGCGGGTACCAGATGTTGTCCCAGGTGATGTCGCCCGACTTGTGGCGACTCAGGACATGCCAGCGCTGTGCCACCAAGGTGCAATGTGGCATGCAGGTGGGCTCTTCCTGGTCATCGTCGTCCTGCAGCCAGACCACAGCATCAAACTCGTTGAGCAGGCGCTCCAGCCGCTGTGGTGCGGGCATGTCCGGGTACAACTCGCCGGTGTTGCGCCCTTCTGCATCGTAGGGAATGGTGCGGGCGCGGCCCAGTACAAAGTGGTAGTTCTCGTACTGGCCGGTAAACCCGTTGGGCACGGCCACGCGCTTGTCTTGCAATGAGGCAATCACCGCGCTGGGGTAGTCGGCATCCGGATGGGACAGCGGGGCCACCATCAGGTTGAAGCAGGCGTAGGTTGTGGCACAGGCCACCAGACTGGCATTGCGTGTCCAGCGTGCGTTGAACAGACCCAGAAATACCGCCAGCAGGCCCAGTCCCGCCACGGCCAAGGTGGAGTCACTGAGCCATTCAGAGCCTGCGCCCATGTCGTCAATCACCCATGCGATGCGCGCCAGCATGACCAGCGCAGGCGCAATCAGCAGCAAGGTGGCAATCGACCAGATGCGCCCGATGTGCTGCCACAGCAGGGCCATGGCAATGGCCAATGCAGGCATGGCGGGGATGACATAGCGTTCGGAACGCTGGCTGGGAATGGTGAACACGATCAGCCATACGACGAGCCACACGACCAGTACCCGTTGTGAAGCCGTCAGTGGTGCAAGCCGGCCGGGTCGTACCAGGCACTTGAAGATGAGCCAGCAAAAGCCCAGACCTGTGAGTGCCAGCAGTCCGGCATTCACAGGGTAGGCCAGAAGTTGTTGCCACATGGGATAGGGGCCATTGATGGCGGCCTGCCAGTAGCCCATCTGGTTGGACATCTTGCCGACGTTCTCTGCCAGAACAAATTCGTTCCACACCGCGGATGGATCCGGGTCCAGCACGAACCATAGGCAGAAAATGCCCAGGCCCAGCAAGGCGCTCCAGCACACGCCAGCCGTAGCGCGCACGACGTTGCGCCATTGCCATGGCGTACCCCAGAGTGTTGCGCACCACAGCGCCGCACTGGCCGGTGCCAACAGGGCAAAGGATTTGTAGGCTGCGCCCAGCCCGAAAGCCACCCCTATCAATGAGTAAGCAATCCAACCCAAGGCGGCCGGTACATCTGGGCCTTTGGCTCCGGGACTGCGCTGCTTTGCCTGCAGCCACATCAGCCACCACATCGGCAGCGCTAGCCAGAAGGTCTCCGGCGCGGACGTCAAATAGACGCGGCCATAGCGGAAGGTAGAGAAGTACAACAGGTACAACACGGCAGCCAGGCAGGCGGTGCGACGCTTGCCACTCATGCGCCAGGTGAAGAAGCCCAGTAAAGCCGTGGTGGCAAACGTGTAGAAGATGCTGGGTAGCCGCAGAGCCACCAGATTCCAGTGCTGGCCCCAGCCGCTGGCTGCGATGCCTTGCCAGATCAGTAGCGGCGGCTTGGTATTGCGCGTGCCCAGCAACTCACTTTGCAGTGGCAACCAGTGGCCGCTTTCGGCCGTCATGCGCGCAATGTGGATGTACACCATTTCGTCGCCGTTGGTGGGCGCAAACGGGCCGCCGAGTCCGAAAAGATAGGTGACCACTACCAGCAGCAACAAAGCGGCCCACAGCACGGCGGGGTGGAGCAGGGTGCGCAGATGGGGCATGATTGCCTTCAGTGTGCTTCAGCGACGCTTGAACGTCCAATAGTCATTGGCCAGGAAGTTGCTCACACTGGCCACCACGATGGCAATGACGTTGGCCAGGCGGTAATCCATGTAGCCGGTCAGCACCAGGGTCAGCACGTATTGCAGTGCACTGCCAAAAGCGGAGGCGGCTGCGTATTTGCCGAATTCCCGGGTCAACTGGTTGACGTGCAACTGTTCGGTGTCTTCCAGGTGGGCCAGTTCTGCAGCCTTGACGCGATCAGACCATGTCCACAGCCGGTTCCAGGTGAAGTTGTTGAGCGTCGCAACCGCAATGGCAAAGGCCAGCGAGGCATAGGGTTTGCTGCCGGGCGGCTCCATGGCCGTGAACAGGTACTCGTGGCCGAAATGCAGCACCAGCAGATTGACCACCGTGCCACTGGCACCGACGATGCCGAATTTGATGTAGCGGAATTTTTCCAGCCAGCGCAGCAGAGCGAGTGCGCCCCGCCGCAAGGGAGATGCATCGCTCATGAAGAAAGGGCGGTGCCCTGTAGAAATTGCAAAGCCTGGTCCAGTACCGGATCGGGCGCTATGCGTTTGAGGCACTGGTTATCGCCGTCGCAGAAGGTCAGGCGATGGTTGTAGGCGGTAAGGCAGGGGGAGCAGGCAATGCCACTCTCCAGTACCAGATTGCGGTTGCCCAACGGGCCGTACAGCTTACCGGTCTCCGGCCCGAAAAACACCATGGTCTGGATCGGGGTGAGGGTGGCGAAGTGGCCAGGACCGCCATCATTGGTGATGAGCAAACGGGCAGAGTGGAACAGCATCAGCAACTCGCGGATGCTGCGGGTGTAGCCGGTGAGGTCCAGGCAGGCGTCGCTCTGGATTTGCGCCAGCAGGTCCTTGGCCAATTGGGCATCGTCCTTCAGTCCGATCAGGCCCACGGCATAGCCCTTGCCACACAAGCCTTGTGCCACACGTGCGTAATGCGAGGCCGGCCAGGCGCGCTCGGGCAGGATGCCGCCACCGGCATACATCAGCACCAGAGGACGTTGCGTTGTGACCGGGTGGTCGCGGTGCACTTGTGCCTGGTAGGTCTGCAACTCCGCGGCGGAAAAATCGACGCTCAGCTCGGTTTCGGGGGGCAGGGCGCGTATCGCCGCAGCCTTGTTGCGCGGAACGCTACCGGCGGACTCCAGCGCGTCCACCAGCGACAGAAATTGCTTGCTGATGTGCTGGTAGGGGTTGTAGGGAATGGCGTGGTTGATGAAGCTGCCGCGGTACAGACCCTCTTGGGTATGCGGCGTAAAGCCGACCCGCACCGGCGCTCCGGTGGTGAAAGACAGCAGGGCGCTTACGCGCGAAAACAACTCACAGTCGATGACCGCATCCAGACCGAGGCTACGCATCTTGCCGCTGACGGACAGGATGTCGCTGATCAGGGAAGCACCGGAGCTGTCGTCCAGGCTGTGCAGGTACTGCGGTTCGGTCAGTTGCAGCAGCTTGGAGACTTCCTGATTCTTCTTGAGCTGCAGGATGTGGACGTTCACGCCCGGGTACTGACGGCGGATCTGCGCAAACATGGGGCCGGCCAGCACGATGCTCCCCATTTCGGAGAGCAGGATCACCAGAATGTTTTTTGGGCTCCGGACCGGTTTTACCGGACCGGAGAAAAATCCTGTGAAACACACCCAGGCAGACACAAGCCCGCACAGCAGCTGGCCAACCCAGCGGTCGATGAAGCGTTGTGTCTGCAGTTTCATGGCCGTTTACAGGCCCGCCGCTGCGCGCAGTGCCGCGGCCTTGTCAGTGCGTTCCCAGGTGAACTCGGGCTCTTCGCGACCAAAGTGGCCGTAGGCAGCCGTCTTTTCGTAGATGGGGCGCAGCAGGTCCAGCATCTGGATGATGCCCTTGGGACGCAGGTCGAAGTGTTCGTTGACCAGCTTGGCGATCTGCTCGTCGGGGATCACGCCCGTGCCTTCGGTGTAGACCGTCACGTTCATGGGGCGGGCCACGCCGATGGCGTAGGCCACCTGAACCTGGCACTGGCGCGCCAGTCCGGCTGCCACCACGTTTTTGGCGACATAGCGTGCAGCGTAGGCAGCAGAACGGTCCACCTTGGATGGGTCCTTGCCGGAGAACGCGCCACCGCCGTGCGGGCAGGCGCCGCCATAGGTGTCGACGATGATCTTGCGGCCAGTCAAGCCGCAGTCACCTTGCGGGCCGCCGATGACGAAACGGCCGGTGGGGTTGATCAGGTACTTGGTGTCCTTCAGCCATTCCTTGGGCAGAACCGGCTTGATGATTTCCTCGATGATGGCTTCGGTGAAGCTGGCCTTCATCTTGGTGGAGGTTTCGGACTGGTCCGGGCTGTGCTGGGTGGACAGCACCACGGTGTCGATGCTGTGGGGCTTGCCGTCCACGTAGCGCATGGTCACCTGGCTCTTGGCATCGGGACGCAGGAAAGGCAGGCGGCCATCCTTGCGCAACTGGGCCTGGCGCTCCATCAGGCGGTGGGCGTAGTGGATGGGCGCAGGCATCAGCTCGGGCGTTTCGTTGCAGGCGTAGCCAAACATCAGTCCCTGGTCGCCGGCGCCGATGTTGAGATGGTCGTCGGAGGCATGGTCCACACCTTGGGCGATGTCGTTGGACTGCTTGTCGTAGGCCACGAGCACGGCGCAACCCTTGTAGTCGATACCGTACTCGGTGTTGTCGTAGCCGATGCGCTTGATGGTGTCGCGCGCGACCTGGATGTAGTCGACGTGTGCATTGGTGGTGATTTCACCTGCCAGCACGACCAGACCGGTGTTGGTCAGCGTCTCGGCGGCCACACGGCTGCGCGGGTCCTGCTTGAAGATTGCGTCGAGAATCGCGTCGGAAATCTGGTCGGCAACCTTGTCGGGGTGGCCTTCGGATACGGATTCGGAAGTGAAGAGGAAGTCGTTCGCCATAAAAAGTTCTCCAAAAGTTCAACAAGTTGCGTTGCTTGGGCTTTTGGGCTTGCAGCGAACGCTTTAGCAGATTGGCCAAATTGGCAGGGCACAATGGCGATCCCGAAAGAAAAGCCACAGTGCATGTCGCCCTGCAAGTAGTTCTGTAACTCAGCGACACGCGCCATTTTATCTCAGCAATGACTTCAGTATTCAGACTCTTATCGCATGGGCCCTTGTGGCTGCTGCACGGCCTGGGCTGGGCCATGGGCTGGATCGCGTTTCTGGCATCGTCAACTTACCGTCGCCGTTTCCTGGAAAACGCTGCGCTGGCAAGGGTTCCGGGGGCTCAATGGCGAAAGGCGGTAGGCGAGTCCGGGAAGATGGTCGCCGAACTGCCACGGCTCTGGATGGGCTCCGATGTACCCATCTTCTGGGATGGTAAAGAGCATGTAAAAGCCGCGTTGGAGCTGCAGCGCGGTATCGTTTTTCTGACGCCGCACTTAGGTTGTTTTGAGGTGTCTGCCCAGGCTTACGCCGCAGCCTTTGGTATTCACGGCAAACCCATGACCGTGCTGTTCCGGCCCCCGCGCAAGGCCTGGCTGCAGGCCGTGGTGGGCGCGGCGCGCCAGCGCCCCGGTTTGCTCACTGCACCCACCACGCTGGCTGGCGTGAAGCAACTCATCAAGGCCTTGAAGTCCGGGCGCTGCATAGGGTTGTTGCCAGACCAAGTTCCTCCCGAAGGCATGGGCGTATGGGCACCATTTTTTGGCAAGAACGCGTACACCATGACGCTTTCGGCACGTTTGGCCCTGCAAACCGGAGCAACCGTGCTGGTCGCCTGGTGCGAGAGACTGTCTTGGGGCCGCGGTTTTGTGGTGCACGTCTCCCCGATGGCAGAGGTCCTCTCCAGTGACATGCAGATCGCGGCAGGGCAAATCAACCAGTCCATGGAGCGCTTGATTTGCCAACTTCCATCGCAGTACCTGTGGGGTTATGCACGGTACAAGACGCCCCGGAGCACCGAGTCGTGACGCAATGGACGTTGACGCTGCTGCAATGGATTGCGGTGCTTCCGCTGTCCTGGGTGCGCGCTTTGGGGGCGGGGTTGGGGTGGTTGTTGTATTGGACCGTGGGCTCACGCAGACGTGTGGTACAGACCAATCTGCGTCTGTGCTTTCCAGACTGGAGCGAGGTGCAGGTTCGTGCGTGCAGCCGCAGCACCTTCGTGTATTTCGCCCAGGCATGGTTGGACAGGGGCTGGCTCTGGCACGGTGAGGAGTCTCGGCTGGACAAGCGCCTGCGCATCATCGGCCACACCGAAGAACTGCTAGGCGAAATGCCCACGGTTATTTTTGCTCCGCACTTTGTCGGACTGGATGCTGGCTGGACAGCCATTACGCGGCAATTGCCTCGTCACTTCACCACCATCTATACCAATCAGGCCAATACAGTAGCGGATGCCTGGATATTGCAAGGGCGCAAACGCTTTGGGAACGCGCGTCTGTTTGGTCGCATCGATGGCGTCAAACCCATCGTGGCGGCGCTCAAGGCCGGTGACCCGCTCTATTTGCTGCCGGACATGAATTTCGGGCCAGAGGACTCGGTGTTTGTGCCTTTTTATGGCGTGCCGGCGGCAACCGTTCCATCCCTGTCGCGCTTTGCCAGGCTAAGCCGGGCCAAGGTGGTTCCGGTGTTGGCCCGAATGACACCGCAAGGCTATGACATCGAGATATTGCCGGCGTGGGTCGGTTTCCCAACGGCGGACGCAACGGCCGACACCGCGCTGATGAATCAGCGGTTGCAAGCCTATATAGACACCATGCCCGCCCAGTATTACTGGGTACACAAGCGGTTCAAGGATCGGCCGGCGGGGGAGCTGCCTCCGTACTAGGCGCCTTGGGGTGGGCCCATTGCCATAGCAGTTGTGCCACGTCTTCTATGCCCTGGCGCTTGGTGGCAGAGAACAGTTTGACTTCTCCTCCGCCCGCTTGCAGCTTGGTAATGGAGAGCACTTTGGCAGCCTCGGTGCGGGTCAGTTTGTCGGCCTTGGTCAGGACGATCAGGAACTTCAGTCCCTCTTCCACGCGCGGACGGATGACTTCCAGCAGCACTTCGTCCAGCTCGGTCATGCCATGGCGGGGGTCGCACATCAGCACGATACCCATCAGATTCTTGCGCGAAACCAGATAGTTGGCCATGACCTGCTGCCAACGGATCTTGTCCTGCTTGGGCACGGCTGCATAGCCATAGCCGGGGAGATCGGTCAGCACCGCATCCATCACACCTTGCTTGCCAAGCGAGAACAGGTTGATGTGCTGGGTGCGCCCCGGCTTTTTCGAAGCAAAGGCCAATTGTTTTTGCTGCGTCAGGGTATTGATGCAGGTGGACTTGCCTGCGTTGGATCGACCCACAAATGCGATTTCCGGCACATCCAGTGCGGGCAGGAAGTGCAATTGGGGCGCTGTCGTCAGGAATTTGGCGGTATGCAACCAGCCCATGGCTACCGCAGCCGCAGACTTTTCTGGAGGTGTTTGAGGGGGGACGGTGCCAGCGGAGCGGCTTGGGTTTGGAGGGGTGGTCATTGATCGATAAGGTAAACCCGAAGCCGCATTGTAGAATGCGAGCAGTTTTGCTTCTCAGAAACCACCCCACTATGAAGTTGATTGCCCATTTGCTCATCGCTGGCTTTGTTGCCGCATCCTCTTTCTCAGCTGTGGCCACTGAGGCTGCACCTGCCAAATTCAAGCCGGACTTGGCTAAGGGTGAAGCGAGCTTCGGCGCCGTTTGCGCCGCCTGCCACGGTGCTGATGGCAATTCCGGCACACCCACATATCCAAAGCTGGCGCAACAGCATCCTGAATACATCGTCAAGCAATTGACCGAATTCAAGTCCGACAAGCGTGCCAACGCCGTCATGAAGGGCATGGCATCGGCTCTGTCCGAAGAAGACATGAAGAACATTGCCTACTGGGTGACAACCAAGGCGTCCAAGCCTGGCTTCTCCAAGGAAAAGGACTTGGTCACGTTGGGCGAGCGCATCTACCGCGGTGGTATTGCCGATCGCCAGGTTCCTGCTTGTGCTGGCTGCCACAGCCCCAATGGCGCCGGTATTCCTGCACAGTTCCCACGTCTGGCCGGCCAGCATGCGGACTACGCCGTGGCTCAGCTGACTGCGTTCCGTGATGGTGTTCGCAAGAACAGCGCCCAGATGTCGGGCGTTGCAGCGAAGATGAATGACCGCGAAATCAAGGCCGTAAGCGACTACATCGCCGGACTGCGTTAATCCTGCTGCAGGTTATGCGCCTATGAGCGCTGACCTGCATAGATTGTCTGAAAAGGCGGGCTCCGAAAGGAGTCCGCCTTTTCTTTTGTGAAATAACCTGGGCGGAGGATGACTTTTTCCGCTTGTGTTAGCTTGGCGCACCGGTTTGCCTAGGGCCCATGAAATTGGGGAAAGCTGTAAGAAGCGACGCCATTGTCAGACCAACGCGAAACAAGGACTTTTCTCCATGCTCATCAAATCTCAAGACAATGGTTTCAATCACCTCGTAGCGAGTGAAATCACGCCCCAGGCAATCTATACACGTAGACGCGAACTGCTCAAGGGCGCTGCCGCGTGGGCTGCAGGCGCGGGGCTGGCGTCGTGGACCGCGCGTGAAGCGTTTGCGGATTCGGCCTGGGGCAGTCGCCTGGGCAAATTGGCTGCACTGAATACCCAGGCATCCAAGGTAGAAGGGGCTCTGACCATGGAAAAGGTTACGCCCTACAAGGACGCCAGCGGGTACAACAACTTTTACGAATTCGGCACGGACAAATCCGACCCCGCTGCCAATGCACACACGCTCAAGACCTCGCCCTGGACGGTGGAAGTGGAAGGCCTTATCAAGAAACCGGGCAAGTTTGCGCTGGAAGACTTGCTCAAGCTCAGCCCGCTGGAGGAGCGCATCTATCGTCTACGTTGCGTGGAGGGGTGGTCCATGGTCATCCCGTGGATTGGCTATTCCCTGTCGGAGTTGATTCGCAAGGTGGAGCCATTGGGGAGTGCCAAATACGTGGAATTCATCAGCCTGGCCGACCCCAAAACCATGCCGTTTGTGGGCTCACGGATTCTGGATTGGCCCTATGCGGAAGGACTGCGTCTGGACGAGGCCATGCATCCGCTAACGCTTCTCACCTTCGGTATGTACGGCGAAGTGCTGCCCAACCAGAGCGGTGCGCCGGTACGTGCGGTGGTGCCCTGGAAATACGGCTTCAAGAGCGGCAAGAGCATCGTGAAGATCCGTTTTGTTGAAAAGCAGCCCGGTACTGCCTGGAACAAGGCAGCGGCCAATGAATACGGCTTCTACTCCAACGTCAATCCGACTGTGGATCATCCGCGCTGGAGCCAAGCCACGGAGCGCCGTATCGGAGAAGACGGACTGTTTGCCAAGAAGCGCAAGACGTTGATGTTCAATGGTTATGAGGCACAAGTGGGTCAGCTGTATGCCGGCATGGACCTGAAGAAGTACTACTGAGTCTGTTCATGCGTGTCATGCTGAACCGCTGGCTTTCCAGCGCTGTGGCCAAGCCTGTTTGGTTTGTGGTGTCCGTCCTGCCTGTTGCGTGGCTGGTTTGGGGCGCCGTTGCAGACCAATTGGGAGCAAATCCTGCTGAGGCCTTGGTGCGGGCAACGGGAGACTGGACCTTGCGTGCCCTGTGCATTGTGCTGGCGGTCACGCCGTTGCGTACCGTTTCAGGCGTGACGGGCTTGGCCCGCATGCGACGCATGGCGGGGCTGTTTGTGTATTTCTACGCGTCGCTGCATCTGCTGGCCTACGCCTGGTTCGATATGGGCTTTGAGCTGCCCGATATTGCCAAGGACATAGCCAAGCGTCCCTTCATATTGGTGGGTTTCAGCGCATTTGTGTTGCTCACGCCATTGGCATTGACTTCCTTCAATCGCGCCATCAAGGCCATTGGGGCCAGGCGTTGGCAAGTGCTGCATCGTGCGGCCTATTGCGTGGCCGGATTGGCCATACTGCATTTCTTCTGGATGCGTGCGGGCAAAAACAACTTTGCCGAAGTGGCGGTATATGCGGCGGTACTGTCGGTGTTGCTCGGCTGGCGTTTGTTGCGCCGCTTGCAGCAGTCGTAGCCGCTGTTTATTTGGCCGTCGAGGCCGCTGGTGGTGTGGGCAAGTACAAAGGGCCGGTCTGCCCGCAACCCGCCAGATTCAACATGCACACACCAAGGACTATCAGGGTGGCTAGAATTTGCTTTGCTTTCAACATCGCCAAATTGTAATGACTGACCTCGAATTCCTGGATCAAGCCGAAGCCCTGCTCAAAGCCGTGGAGGAATGTTGTGATCGCATGAACGACGAAGGCGATGCAGATATCGACAACCAGCGCGTGGGTGACATGGTGACGATGACCTTTGCCAACAGGAGCCAGATTGTCATCAATTTGCAAAAGCCATTGCATGAAATATGGATGGCGGCAAAGGCGGGTGGCTACCACTACCGGTGGCTGGATGACCAATGGCAGGACACCAAGGGGCAAGGCGAGTTCTTCGCACAGTTGTCGCGTCAGGCCAGTGTCCAGTCTGGCCAGAAGCTGGAATTCACCGCCTGATCAGTTCTTGAACAGATCAATGATCTTCTTCTTTTCATCGGTAGGGACCTGAGCAGGCTCTGACTTCTCTCCTGCATTGAGGCCGGACACGCCATTGCCTTTGGCGAATTCTTCAAAGTACCACTCGCCGCCTACCCGTGTGATGCCTTCGGGCGCAGTCGGCTCCATCACGGGCACACCTTTGAGGGCGGTCTCCATGAAAGAGATCCACACGGGCAGGCTCAAGCCGCCGCCGGTTTCCCGGTCGCCCAACTTGCGTGGTGTGTCGTAGCCAATCCAGGTTACGGCCGTGATGGTGGCCTGGTAGCCGGCAAACCAAGCGTCCATGGAGTCGTTGGTGGTGCCGGTCTTTCCGTAGATATCGGGTCGTTTCAAGGTGGCCTGCGCGCGTGCTGCGGTACCGGAACGGGTGACTTCCTGCAGGAGACTGGTCATCAGGAACGCATTGCGCGCTTCTATGGTGCGCTGTGACTCATCCAGAACCACCGGGGGGGTGTTCACCAGAACCTTGCCGCGCTGCTCACTGATTTTGGTTACCAGCCAGGGGTTGACCCGGTAGCCACCGTTGGCAAAGACGGAATAGGCCCCAGCCATCTGCATGGGGGTGACCGAGCCCGCGCCCAGCGCCATGGTCAGGTAGGGCGGATGCTTGTCCGCATCAAAACCGAAGTTGGTGATCCACTCTTGCGCGTATTGGGTGCCAATGGACTGCAGAATCTGGATGGAGACCATGTTCTTGGACTTTGCCAGTGCACGGCGTAGCGTCATGGGCCCTTCAAAGGTCCCATCGTAGTTCTTGGGCTCCCAGGGTTGGCCGCCGGTTGTTCCTGCATCGAAAAACAACGGTGCATCGTTGATGACCGTGGAAGGCGTGAAACCCTTTTCCAGCGCCGCGGAGTAAATGAACGGTTTGAAGCTGGAGCCTGGCTGACGCCAAGCCTGGGTTACGTGGTTGAACTTGTTCTTGGCAAAGTCAAAGCCGCCTACAAGCGCACGGATAGAGCCGTCCCGGGGGTCTACGGCTACAAACGCACCTTCCACTTCGGGTAGTTGGGTGATTTCCCAGCCGCCTTTGGCAGTTTTCGCCACGCGGATCACAGCGCCGGGGCGCAACTTGATATTGGGCGGCGCCTTGTCGGAAAGGCCGGACTGCGCGGGTTTGAGGCCATCCCCCGTGATTTCCAGGGTTTCACCTGCCGTGCGCATGGCTTTGATGTGTTTGGGGTCCGCTTCAATGACTACGGCCGACATGACGTCGCCGTTGTCGGGATGTTCGTCCAGCGCGTCATCTACGGCGTCTTCGATGTCCTGCTGCGTTGTGGGAAGGGTGATGAACTTTTCCGGGCCACGATAGATCTGGCGACGCTCAAAGTCCATGATGCCTTTGCGTAGCGCCTTGTAGGCGGCGTCCTGCTCGTCGGAATGGATGGTCGTTTGAACGTTGAGGCCGCGGGTGTAGGTCTCATCGCCATACTGGTTGTACATGAGCTGGCGCACCATTTCGGCGATGTACTCGGCGTGGATCTTGTTGCTGTCGGCCCCGCTTTTGACCTTGATTTCCTGCGCTTTGGCGGCTTCGGCTTCCGCTTGCGTAATGAAGCCGTTCTCCAGCATCCGGTCAATGATGTAGAGCTGGCGTGAACGAGCACGCCGTGGATTGCTGATGGGGTTGTAGGCGGACGGTGCCTTAGGCAGTCCGGCCAGCATGGCTGCCTCGGCGATGGTTATGTCTTTCAGTGGCTTGCCAAAGTAGGTTTCCGACGCAGCCGCAAAGCCGTAGGCACGGTTCCCCAGGAAGATCTGGTTCATGTAGATTTCCAGAATCTGGTCCTTGCTGAGCATGTGTTCCAGCTTGAAGGTGAGCAGAATTTCGTAAATCTTGCGGGTGAAAGTCTTCTCCGAGGAAAGATAGACATTGCGCGCCACCTGCATGGTGATGGTTGACGCGCCTTGGCTCTTCGCCCGTCCGACGTTGGCCAAGCCAGCGCGGATCACGCCCATGTAATCGACACCGCCGTGTTGGTAGAAGCGGGCGTCTTCAATGGCCAGAACTGCGTTGGACATGACCTTGGGGATGTCCTTGATGGGGGCCAGATTGCGCCGTTCTTCTCCAAATTCCCCGAGCAGGTCACCTTCCGCCGAGTAGATTCGCAATGGCAGTTTGGGACGATAGTCCGACAGATCAGAAATGTCCGGCAGGTTGGGAAAAGCGACTGACAACGCAATGGCCAACACGATCAAACCGCTGAGCACGGCAGCGAGACCCAAGCCGGATGCCCACAGCAGCACCTTCAACCCCCAATGCATGGTTTTCTTTTTCGCAGGGGATGCCGCCTTGGACGGTTCGGAAGGTGGGGAGGTGGAGGGCATAAAAGAAGGTGGGTTGTCGCCGTCACATTATAAAAATGCATGTAAAGTTCAGGCGCGGGTCGACCGGTATCTTGGCATGGGCGCCGCAAAGCACCTGATGAATGTTCATTTTTTGGGAGATACCTGTATATATCGTCTGCTTTTGACAACGCTCGACCGGAGGTCAGAATTAAAAAACCTTTGCCGGACAACGGGCTTGCTGATAGCATTGAAGTGAATTCTTAAGTAGGACTGGCATGTAGCTGGTCTGTTTCAGGGGACAGTTTTGATCTCATTGGGGTCGCTTTTTAGTCGTCAACCTGCGCCTTTGATCGGGCTTGACGTAAGCACGTCTGGTGTGAAACTGGTCGAATTGGGTCGTGACAAGGCGGGCAACCTGGTATTGGAACGATGTGCCATTGAGCCTCTGGAGCGAGGCTGGATCGCCGACGGCAATATCGAAAAGTTCGACGAAGTTGCGGACGCCATCAGGCGACTGGTCAAGAAGAGCGGCACCAAGACCCGCAACGTGGCTATGGCATTGCCACCCTCTGCGGTAATTACCAAGAAGATCATTCTTCCTGGAGGCATGTCTGACTCTGACCTCGAATTGCAGGTTGAAACGGAAGCCAACCAGTACATTCCCTTTCCGCTGGATGAGGTCAGCCTGGACTTTTGCGTCATGGGGCCCAGTTCAACTTCAGCCGGCGATGTAGAGGTCCTCATTGCAGCATCTCGGCGCGAAAAGGTGCAGGACGTACAGGGGCTGGCAGAGGCAGCCGGATTGACTGCCGTCGTGGTTGATGTGGAATCCTATGCGTCACGGATGGCAACCAATCGACTGATTGAGAACCTTCCTGATCAAGGTAAGGGCCAGATCGTGGCATTGTTTGAGTTGGGGTCGCTTACCACCAGCATGCAAGTTATGCGTGATGAAGACGTGCTGTACGACCGAGACCAGGCCTTTGGTGGCGCGCAGCTCACGCAACAAATTGTGAGGCAGTATGGTTTTTCTGCGGAAGAGGCCGAGGCCAAGAAGCGCAGTGGCGAGCTACCCGAGGACTATGAGTCTGCTGTACTGAATCCGTTTATTGAGACGATGGTTCAAGAATTGGGGCGGGCATTGCAATTTTTCTTTACCAGCACGCCACACAACAAGGTGGACTACATCATGCTGGCGGGTGGCTCTGCGGCATTGCCTGGATTGACTGCAGCAGTGACCCAGCACACATCCTTTCCGTGCACACTTTTGAATCCATTTGATGGAATGGAAATAGGAAGTGGCGTGCGTCTCAAGAAAATGACCCGTGAGGCGCCGTCCTATCTGACCGCCTGTGGCCTGGCCTTGCGGAGGTTTACCCAGTGATTCTGATTAACCTGCTTCCGCACAGGGAGGCCGCGCGTAAACGGCGGCGCGACATATTCAATGTTTCATTGGCTGGATCAGCCTTGTTGGGTGGGCTGATTGCAGGTACCATTTTCCTTTGGTACGAGTCCGAGATATCTGCGCAGCAAAATTCAAATCAAATCATTGCGAGTGAAATTACCAAACTGGAAGGGCAGATCAAGGAGATCGCCGGCTTAGAGGGGGAAATCGCTGCGTTGAAGGCGCGCCAACAGGCGGTTGAGGATCTGCAGTCTGACCGCAATTTGCCGGTTCACTTGTTGACCGAGTTGGTAAAACAACTTCCTGACGGAATTTTTGTGTCCAAAATGGTTCAGGTGGACCAGTCGGTCACATTGACCGGTACGGCGCAGTCCAACGAACGCGTAGCGGAACTGTTACGCAATCTGGGAAGCAATACGCCTTGGTTCAGCAAGCCTGAATTGATTGAAATTGTGGCTGGAAGTATCACGCTTCCGACCAAAGAACAAAAGCGAGTGTCCAATTTTGTTATCAAGGTGCGCCTCATGCGTTCGAGCGAAGCAGAAAAGGCGGTAGCGCCTGCTGCCGGCGCATCTGCGCCAGCGGCGGCAGCTTCTTCTCCTGTGAAGAAATAGCATAAAGCCATGGCTACCAAATCATTACCTTCGATTGACTTTCAGGCGTTTCAGGACAATCTGAAGAGCCAGTTTTCCAATTTGGACCCTCGCGATCCGTCCGTTTGGCCTTCCATTCCGCGGTATGCGCTTTTTTGCGTAACAACATTGGTGGTGCTGGTTGTTTTGTGGTTCGTATGGCTGAGTGGCTCGCAAGATGCGTTGCAAGAAGAGCAAGCTAAAGAGGTCAAGCTTCGTGAAGATTACAAAGTCAAGTTGGCTAAGGCGGTCAATCTTGATGTGCTGAAGAAGCAGCGCGAACAGGTGCAGCAGTATGTGACGCAGCTCGAAAAGCAGTTGCCCAGCAAGGCGGAAATGGATGCTTTGCTGTCCGATATCAACCAGGCCGGGTTGGGCCGCAGCCTCCAGTTTGATCTGTTCCGCCCTGGTCAGGTGGCCGTGAAGGAGTATTACGCTGAGCTGCCGATTGCTCTGAAAGTGACGGGCAGGTACCACGATATAGGCGCATTCGCTTCGGATATTGCCAATTTGTCCCGCATTGTTACGCTGAACAATCTGACGATTTCCCCCAAGGCGGATGGGGCGCTTGCGATGGATTCCACGGCCAAAACCTTCCGATACCTTGATGATGATGAGGTTAAGGCGCAGAGAAACGCTTCAGGGCCCAAGAAAAAATGAAGCACGCTCATATTACTTTGTTGTTAATTGCCGGGTTTGCACTGGTAGGCTGTGGTTCGTCCAAAGAAGATGATGTTCGAGCCTGGATGGTGCAGGAGCACAATCAGACCAAGCCACACGTTCCCCCCATTCAGCCGCCTAAGCAGTTCATACCTGAACCATATGCCAATACGACGGCGGTGGATCCGTTCAGCAATCTGAAGCTCACGCAGGCACTCAAACGGGACTCATCGCAGTCTTCCACCAATGCGAGCCTTGTCGCACCTGAGCTGGCCCGGCGTAAAGAAGCGTTGGAGGCCTTTCCTTTGGACTCCATGGCATTGGTTGGAAGCATCATCAAGGCTGGGCAGCCGGTTGCCTTGGTTAAAGTCGACAACTTGCTGTATCAAGTCAAACTTGGAAACTATTTGGGACTGAATTTTGGTCGTGTTACAAAAATCACGGAAACAGAGGTCACTCTTCGGGAAATCGTGCAGGATGCGGTTGGCGAATGGATTGAACGCGTTGCAACGCTCCAGTTGCAGGAGAGGTCCAAATGAATATCAATAATTTTGGGTTAGGGTCTTACATGTGGCGTCGTATCTTCTTTGCACTGTCCTTGATGACGCTTGCTCCTTTGTGCTGGGCTCAGAATGCAATTGAATCGGTGACCGGCTCCATGCAAAGCGGGGTGGAGTATGTGCGAATCGACTTGTCAAAGGCGCTCGACTCAGTTCCTACAGGTTTTACCATTCAGTCGCCCGCTCGCATTGCGTTGGACTTTCCTGGGATCACCAATGCAATGGGTCGATCTTCCATTGAGGTCAATGAGGGCAATCTGAAGTCTGTCAGCGTTGTGCAGGCTGGTGAGAGAACCCGTGTGGTTCTGAATTTGAAACAGGCAACGACATACAAGGCGGAAATCAAGGGCAAATCTTTGTTGGTCGTGCTGGACCCCAGCAGTGCCAGCGCCAAGAGCGCTACAGCGACCTCTACATTTGCAGAAAACCGTACACGCGATGTACAGGCATTGAAGGATGTGGACTTCCGCCGCTCGGCAGATGGTTCCGGTCGCGTGGTTGTCACTTTGCCCAACAGCAATGTGGGTGTGGACATTCGTCAGCAAGGCAAGGCATTGGTTGTTGAATTCATGAAGACATCGCTCTCCGAAGGGCTGCGTCGTCGCATGGATGTTGGCGACTTTGGTACCCCCGTCAAAACGGTTACCACTACGCAAGTCGGGGACCGGGTGCGTATGGTCATTGAGCCGCAAGGGCTTTGGGAGCACTCGGCCTATCAAAACGATGAACAGTTCGTAGTTGAGGTCAAAGAGGTTAAGGTAGACCCCAAGAAGTTGACCCAAGGTATTGGTTATAACGGTCAGAAGCTGTCCCTGAATTTCCAGAGTATCGAAGTGCGTTCGCTGCTGCAGGTCATAGCCGACTTCACCAACTTCAATATTGTTACTTCGGACAGTGTGAACGGATCAGTGACGTTGCGTTTGCAGGACGTTCCTTGGGATCAGGCACTGGACATCATCTTGCAAGCCAAAAATTTGGGCATGCGCAAGAGTGGTAACGTGATCTGGGTTGCTCCAAAGGATGAAATTGCCGCCAAGGAAAAGCTGGATCTGGAGTCCATGACTGCAGTTCAGAATCTGGAACCGGTGAAGACGCAGTCGTTCCAAATCAACTTTGCTAAAGCGGCGGATATCGCTACGCAAATCAGCGGGGCTGGGGCCTCGGCGTCGGGTTCCGTTACAGCCCGTATTTTGAGCACCAGGGGAAGCGTAATAGCGGAGCCTCGTACGAACCAATTGTTCGTCACCGATATTCCCAGCCGCCTGGAACAAGTCCAGGACTTGCTTGCAAAGCTGGACGTTGCAGTTCGCCAAGTGGTGATTGAAGCGAGAATTGTGGAAGCTTCTGACACCTTCAGCAAAGCCCTTGGCGTTCGTCTGGGGGCGACTGGAGGTAGCTCTCAATTCAATGGCGCCGACAGTGTTGCCTTTGGAAATAATTACAGCAATGCAGTTGCGGCGAGCGGAGCCGGTGGAACTGTGGATGCAACGTCGAGCGCCGTGAATTTGCCAGTGGCAGGCACGGCTGCTGGAACTTTTGCGTTGTCAATATTCAATGCGTCTGCCAATCGATTCCTGAATTTGGAAATTTCAGCCATGGAGTCCGATGGCAAAGGCAAGGTCATCTCGAGCCCGCGCGTTGTAACGGCCGACCAGACAAAAGCGCTGATTGAGCAAGGTACTGAATTGCCGTATCAAGTTGCTTCTTCGAGTGGTGCCACAAGTATTCAATTCCGCAAGGCCAATCTGAAGCTGGAAGTGACTCCACAAATCACACCTGAAGGCAGCATTATTCTTACTTTGGATGTGAACAAGGATACGGTCGGGCAGCTTACAAGCGCTGGCTACGCCATTGACACCAAACATATACAGACGCAGGCACTTGTTGAAAATGGTGGAACCATCGTGATTGGTGGCATCTTTACGGAGGATCAGTCTGATGGCGTGGACAAGGTTCCATTCTTTGGCGACCTGCCTTTTGTGGGCGCTCTATTCAAAAGAACAACTAAGAGCACCAATAAAAAGGAAATGCTTGTATTCATTACCCCCAGAGTATTGGCTGACCGCAGTGCTTCTAACTAAGCATCTGTATTGCGAAAAAGTACTTTGGTCCTGAATTTTTCGAAAAGAGTATCTTCTACTACCTAGAGGTTTGCTTGCGTATTGTTCCCGCGCAATGCGTTTGTTTCCAGTTGGAACGGGGCAACAACATGGGTAAACCTATGGACCAAGTGCCGTTTTCATCGATCCGGGAAAAGTGCCTGCGTATACTCTACGGTTTTCCTACAGTGGATGATTTAGCGTGATTTCGTTAGTCGGTCTTCCCGGCTCTGGGAAGACCACCGTCGGGCGACAACTCGCCCGACGTCTCCAGCTCCCGTTTGTAGATTCGGACCAAGAGATAGAAGTCCGCATCGGCTGTTCCATTCGTGAATTCTTTGAGCGTGAAGGCGAGGCCCGCTTTCGTGACATCGAGCAGGAGGTCCTGGACACCTTGACCCAAGGTGCCAATAAAGTGCTGTCCACCGGTGGCGGAGCGGTACTTCGTCCTGAAAATCGGCAGCATTTGCGTGAACGCGGACAAGTGGTGTATCTCAAGTCAACGCCGGAAGAGCTTTTTCGCCGCTTGCGGCATGACTCCAACCGCCCCTTGCTACAGGTGGCAGATCCCATGCACAAACTCAAGACCCTGTATACCGAACGTGATCCGCTGTATCGGGAGGTGGCGCATTTCGTGTTGGAGACTGGTCGACCCTCTGTTTCTACGCTGGTCAACATGATCGTGATGCAATTGGAGCTATCTGGCGCGGGTCAACAGCCCTAAATCTGCGCCGGAGGGAGCTTTTGCAAAAGCTCTAAACTTGAGCTATGAGCAAGCCAAATTTCCAAACAGTCGCCATTGATTTGGCGGAGCGCAGTTACGACATCCATATTGGTTCCCATCTCATGGTTGAAAAAACCATGTGGGAGGCGCTTCCACGGGCCACCTCGGTACTGATCGTCTCCAACGAGACGGTTGCTCCGCTTTATGCAAGGCAATTGGAAGAGTTGCTGCGTGCGAAATTTCCCAAGGTCATTACCTTGTCGTTGCCCGATGGCGAAGCGCACAAGAGCTGGCAGACCTTGAACCTGATATTTGATGCGCTTTTAGAAAACGGCTGCGATC
Organism: Rhodoferax sp. GW822-FHT02A01; assembly: GCF_038784515.1. NCBI lineage: Bacteria > Pseudomonadati > Pseudomonadota > Betaproteobacteria > Burkholderiales > Comamonadaceae > Rhodoferax > Rhodoferax sp. GW822-FHT02A01. The sequence continues at coordinate 268,881 of NZ_CP152376.1, read as the reverse complement.
GCAAGTGCCTGCTTGTGGCACTTGGCGGTGGCGTCGTCGGCGACATGACCGGATTCGCAGCCGCAAGTTTCATGCGCGGCGTACCCTTTGTTCAAGTGCCAACCACCTTGCTCTCACAGGTGGATTCTTCGGTGGGTGGGAAAACCGGCATCAATCACCCCCTAGGCAAAAACATGATTGGAGCGTTCTACCAGCCGTTACGGGTGATTTGCGATCTGGACACCTTGAAGACACTTCCTGCCCGGGAAATGAGTGCGGGTCTGGCGGAGGTCATTAAATACGGTCCGATCTCGGATATGGGCTTCATGGAATGGCTGGAGCAGAACATGGATCTGCTGATGGCGCGCGATGTGGATGCGGTGACCCACGCTGTGCGGCGTAGTTGCGAAATCAAGGCATGGGTAGTTGCACAGGATGAGCGTGAGGGCGGTCTGCGTGCCATTCTGAATTTTGGACATACGTTTGGTCACGCCATTGAAGCCGGCATGGGTTATGGCGCGTGGCTGCACGGTGAGGCTGTCGGTTGCGGCATGGTTATGGCGGCGGAGCTATCCAGGCGGCTGGGATTGGTTGATGAGAGCTTTGTCGTGCGGCTGACGGCGCTGGTTGTTCGTGCCGGTTTACCAGTTGTGGGGCCAATATTGGATGCTGCGGACAACGCCGGGCGATATCTGCAGCTTATGCGTCTGGATAAAAAGTCGGATGCCGGCGAAATCAAGTTCGTGCTGATTGACGGGCCTTCAAGAGCCTGTGTGCGTGGTGCGCCAGATGCAATGGTGCGCGAAGTGATCGATGCATGCTGCACACACTAGATCAATCTTCTTCGGTGGCAACCGGTCTCGCGCCGTATGCGTGTGATCCATCACAGACCCGCGGACGGCGTATTCCTGAGACCAAGGCGCCAACGCGCACCGACTATCAACGCGATAGGGACCGCATTGTGCATTCCACGGCGTTCAGGCGACTGGTTTACAAGACACAAGTGTTTCTTAACCATGAAGGCGATCTTTTTCGAACACGGCTTACCCACTCGCTGGAGGTGGCGCAACTCGGTCGTAGCATTGCCCGCTCGCTTCATCTGAATGAAGATCTGGTGGAGGCCATAGCCCTGGCGCATGATTTAGGACATACACCTTTTGGTCATGCGGGCCAGGATGCGTTGCATGAGTGCATGACTGAATTCGGTGGCTTTGAACACAACCTGCAAAGCTTGCGCGTGGTGGACTTGCTGGAAGAAAGGTACCCGCAATTTGACGGACTAAACCTGACTTTTGAAACACGTGAAGGGATACTCAAGCATTGCTCGCGCGTCAACGCTACCTTGCTGGAAGCCGCTGATCACAGCTACCCCGATGGCCTGGGCGGGGTGGGGCAACGTTTTTTGACCGGTGCGCGCCCCAGTCTTGAGGCGCAGCTATGCAATCTGGCTGATGAAATTGCGTACAACGCCCATGACATAGATGATGGGATTCGCTCTGGATTGATCACTTTGGAGCAGTTACAAGACGTACCGCTTTTCCTGGAATATTGCGAACAGGCCCAGATTGCACATGCCCACTTGCGGCAACCCAATCAAAAGCGCCGTCTGGTATACGAGAGCATCCGCTTGATGTTGAGCGCCCAAGTGTTTGACGTGATTGATGCTACCTCAGAAGCCATTGAAAGGGCAGGCGTGCAACAGCTTGCAGATGTGCGGCAAAGTGGCTCCTTGGTGAAGTTTGACTTGGATATGCAAAGCCGGTCTTCACAACTCAAGCACTTCTTGTTTGCGCATCTATATCGGCACCCGCAAGTCGTGCAAACAATGGAGCAGGCCAAGACGGTGGTGCGTGAGTTGTTCGAGGCATATTGTGAGAGGCCTCAGGAGATGCAAGCAGGTTTCGCGCTGAGGTCCCAGTTGGAAACGGTCGCAACCTGGGATGCGGGACCCGCATTGCAGCGGAGCGTGGCAGACTACATCGCCGGCATGACAGATCGTTTTGCTTCCAGGGAACATCACCGCCTTACTGGGCGGCGTGTGCTTCCAACGGTGGCGTGACCGAAATCTAGAAAATGAAAAACGTAGTGGAGGCCCTGTGGGATTTTTGGATCAATTGAAGTCACAGGCGGCGGAGCTGACCAATCAGAATTCAGACAATGCGCGTGACCTTTCTGTCAACTTTGTCAAGACAGAAGCGGCATGCGAAATCGTGTCGCATTACTTGCGTGAATTGGCCAAGCAATTGAATGTTATTGAGCCAACAGGGCCTCGGTTTATTCTGAATGGCAATACGCCTTGGCCTGCCATGAAGTTAGTCAAGTTCAGCGCGGATGCCCGCAAGAAGAGTTTTCGGGATAAGGAAGCTTTTGACACGATCTCCATAGGTTGGACAATGATCCCGAAGATGGGCATTCCTGTCGGTGGAGCGGTGATTGTCAGCTTCTTGCCGGATGCGGACAATGTGCAAAGGATGTTGGATCTAGCCGGTGTTTCTTATGAGCGCAAAGAGCATAGACACCCCGAGCGAAGGAGTCTTCTATCCGTGCGGTTTGAATACACAACCCAGGCGAGAGGAGGCGTGATGGTCACCGCAGATCACGATGCTGCACAACTGGTGTTTCGGGTTGCCAATGCAGAGGGTTTTGGGGTTTTCACAATTCCCATTGAATCGGAGCGCGTCAACAGCAACCTGATGGACGAATTGGCGAAGCTCATAGTGGCGCAGCCAAGCAGGTTTCCATAATGTCTCAAATTTCAGAGAGAGATAAGACCGTGCAGGAGGACACGCGCCGCTGGGTTCAGCGGGCAGTGATTGGTCTCAACCTGTGCCCATTTGCCAAATCCGTCGAAGTAAAACGGCAGGTACGTTATGCCGTCAGCCACGCGTCGCGCGCGAAGGGCCTGCTGGCGGACTTGAAGCGGGAATTGCTGCATCTTGTTGACACCGACGCGGCGATTCTGGACACGACGTTGCTCATTGCGCCGGACGGATTTTCTGATTTCCTGGAGTTCAATGATCTCCTGCAACGTGCTGATCAATTGCTGGTCGATCTGGATCTGGACGGCGTATTGCAAATTGCCAGCTTGCACCCCAAGTACCAGTTTGCCGATACGGATCCGGAAGACATCACCAATTACACAAATCGGGCGCCATATCCCACGCTGCATTTGTTGCGTGAAGAAAGTGTGGATAGGGCGGTGGCGGCATTCCCGAATCCTGAAGCCATATTCGAAACCAATATGCAAACAATGCGACGCCTAGGCGCTGACGGTTGGGGCGCACTGGACTTGGCCGCGCGTGCGACCGACGAAGACCCCTCATGAAGCACACCAAACCACAATCCCGCAAGAGCTCATCCCAAGGGGCGTCCTTAGCTGGCCTGGAAGTCAATCCTTTGGCGGCGGAACTGCGGCCGGGGCAGTCGATTGAATTGCTCAAGGAATTGCACATCCTCACGCGTGAGGGCAAGCTCAATCAGGACTCGAGACGCAAACTCAAGCAGGTGTATCACCTGTTCCAGTTCATCGAAAAACTGCTCGATGAACTGCAGACGGAGAAGCACCAGACTTTCAGTCTGGCGGACCATGGTGCAGGAAAGTCCTATCTTGGATTCATTCTGTATGACCTGTATTTCAAGGTCCATGCGGCTGGACACATTTATGGAATAGAGACACGAGCGGAGCTGGTTGACAAGTCAGCCCAATTGGCAGCCAGACTGGGCTTTGACCGCATGTCGTTTCTCAATCTCACGGTGGCCGAATCGGGCCAGAGCAGCAAACTGCCCGACCGCGTCGATGTGGTTACCGCATTGCACGCATGTGACACGGCAACCGACGATGCCATTACCTTTGGGTTGCAGAAGCGAGCCCGGGCCATGGTCCTGGTGCCGTGCTGCCAGGCAGAGGTTGCCCGTCATCTGAACCAAAGCAAGGCTCTGTCACTGTCCCGAACGCCGTTGGCCGAACTGTGGCGCCATCCCTTGCATACGCGTGAGATCGGCAGCCAAATTACCAACGTGTTGCGCTGCCTGTATCTGGAGTCCTGTGGCTACCATGTGACGGTGACCGAGCTGGTGGGGTGGGAGCACAGCATGAAGAACGAACTCATTCTTGCCCGCTACACCGGCCAAAAGAAACGCAGCGCGGCGCAGAGATTGCGCGCAATCCTGCAGGAATTTGGGATTGAATCCCTGCTTGACACCCGCTTTACACACCTGCCAGACAATCAGGCAGACAACGAAATGGCCGTTTAAACCGTTATGGTGCGGTCCCCTCTAAATAGTTTGTGGAGTTCCAGATGAGAAAAGCAATTCGTATTGCTGTGGTTGTGGCCATTGCGGCGGTTTTGGGTGCCTGCGCTTCCAGCAGTCCGGATGTCGTTCAGCGTGGTGAGGCGCAGCGCATGGCGCAGGTGGAAGACGGTGTGATTCTTTCGGTTCGTTCCGTCACCATTGACGGCAGTCAATCTGGTGCTGGCGCCGTGGTTGGTGGCGTGGTGGGAGCCATTGGCGGCTACAGCGGAAGTGGTGTGCAGCGCGAGGGGCAAGTTCTGGGTGTGCTGGCTGGTGTGGCGGGAGCTGCGGCCGGTAACATGATTGAGCGCTATGCCACGCGCGATGAAGCGTTGGAAATTTTGGTGCAGCTCAAAGGGGGCGAGCGTCGCGCCATTGTGCAAGCCAAAGGTACGGAAAAGCTGGAGGCAGGGGACCCTGTAATCATTGTGACGACGGGCGGCAAAGTGCGCGTTACCAAAGCGCCCAAGTAACCGTGCGCTCCTGCGGCATGGCGCCACCGTACTGCGGGACCGTTTGATATGGCACGCTTGCCCCGTTTGAGCTTCCCGGGCTTGCCCCACCACGTGATCCAAAGAGGGCATAACGGTCAGCCCATATTCCTGCGACCTTCAGATTACCAGTACATGCTGAATCTTGTGCTGGAGTACGCGCGGGAGTTTGACGTGGCCGTGCACGGCTATGTGCTGATGCCCAATCACTTTCATTTGCTTGCGACACCGATCGCCGCCGACGGATTGCCACAAATGCTGCAGTCAATTGGTCGCCGCTATGTGCGCTATTTCAACGATGCACAGGCTAGGACCGGCACTTTGTGGGATGGGCGCTACCGCTGCACGGTTTTGCAACCGGAGAAATACGTTCTTCCTTGCATGGTCTATATGGATGCCAATCCGGTGAGAGCCGGAATTGCGGCCTCCGCCGCGGACTACGAGTGGTCCAGCCACGGCCATTACGTGGGAAGAAGGCAAGACCGGGTGATTACACCGCACGCACAGTTTTGGGGACTGGGTAATACCCCGTTTGCACGTGAAGCCGCTTACGGGGCGTTGGTGCAAGAGGGAATTGCCAGTAGTCTGCAGCAGACGCTGACGGACTCAACCTTGAAGGGCTGGGCATTGGGCGACGCCGTGTTTGTGGAGAAGCTCCAGAAGGAGACCTCCAGACGTCTCACCAAAGGGCAGCCAGGGCGGCCAGCAAGAGAAAAAAAGCAACAGTAGCATAGTCTGGCAATTGGGATTTTATATGTCCCCAATTAATCTAGAGGGGAAATTTGATTCTTAAAAATAGAATCTGACCCTATTTAATTCTTCTTGGCATCTTTGTTGCATTGCATTAAGCTTCACGTCCTCTGTCATTTTCAGGAGCGCGCCATGACAACGGCTGCAGAAGTTAAGCACCTTTCCGAACACGGTTTGTATTCCACTGACCAAGAGCACGATGCCTGCGGCGTGGGCTTTGTTGCCCATATCCGCGGCGAAAAAAGCCATGCCATCGTCAAGAACGCGCTCAAGATTCTTGAAAACCTGGACCACCGGGGTGCCGTTGGGGCAGACAAGCTGATGGGTGACGGCGCCGGCATTCTTATCCAGTTGCCCGACGCGCTGTACCGCGAAGAAATGCTGGCACAAGGCGTCACCTTGCCGCCTTTGGGAGAGTATGGCGTGGGCATGATCTTCCTGCCCAAGGAGCATGCATCCCGCCTGGCCTGCGAGCAGGAGATGGAGCGCGCAATCAAGGCCGAAGGCCAGGTGCTGCTGGGCTGGCGTGACGTGCCTGTGAACCGCGACATGCCCATGTCGCCAACGGTTCGCAAGAAGGAGCCAATCCTTCGGCAGGTCTTCATAGGGCGTGGCAATGATGTCATCGTCCAGGATGCACTGGAGCGCAAGCTGTATGTGATCCGCAAGACAGCCAGCGCCGCCATCCAGAACCTGCAGCTCAAGCACAGCAAAGAGTATTACGTGCCCAGCATGTCCAGCCGTACCGTGGTCTACAAGGGACTGTTGTTGGCTGACCAGGTCGGTGTGTACTTCAAGGATCTGGAAGACGAGCGCTGCGTTTCAGCTCTGGGACTGGTGCACCAGCGCTTCTCCACTAATACCTTCCCCGAGTGGCCGCTGGCCCATCCCTACCGTTATGTCGCGCACAACGGTGAAATCAACACCGTCAAGGGCAACTACAACTGGATGAAGGCGCGTGAAGGCGTGATGTCCTCCCCCGTCTTGGGACCTGATCTGCAAAAACTGTATCCGATCAGTTTTGCCGGTCAGTCGGATACTGCGACTTTCGACAACTGCCTGGAACTGCTGACCATGGCAGGTTATCCCATCAGCCAAGCCGTAATGATGATGATCCCGGAGCCCTGGGAGCAGCACACCACCATGGACCCACGTCGCCGGGCGTTCTACGAATACCACGCCGCGATGCTGGAGCCATGGGATGGCCCAGCATCCATCGTGTTCACCGACGGACGCCAGATCGGCGCCACCCTGGACCGCAACGGTCTGCGTCCTTCGCGCTACTGCATCACGGATGATGACTTGGTCATCATGGGTTCCGAGTCGGGGGTGTTGCCCGTGCCCGAAAACAAGATCGTGCGCAAATGGCGTTTGCAGCCAGGCAAGATGTTCCTGATCGATCTGGAGCAGGGCCGCATGATTGATGACGAAGAGCTCAAGGCCAACCTCGCCAACAGCAAGCCGTACAAGCAATGGATCGAAAACCTGCGCATCAAGCTGGATGACGTGGCCATTGCCGAGAAGCGCGCAGACGACAAGTTTGCAGATGTGGTTGCTGGCGTGGAGCCCAAGCGCGTCAGCGACACCGTGTCCTTGTTGGACCGCCAGCAGGCATTCGGCTTTACCCAGGAAGACTTGAAGTTCCTGATTGCCCCCATGGCCACGGCAGGTGAAGAAGCCATTGGTTCCATGGGCAATGACAGCCCGCTGGCTGTTCTGTCCGACAAGAACAAGCCGCTGTACAACTACTTCAAGCAGTTGTTCGCCCAGGTGACCAACCCGCCCATCGACCCGATCCGTGAGGCGATTGTGATGTCGCTGGTGTCCTTCATCGGACCCAAGCCCAATTTGCTGGATATCAACCAGGTCAACCCGCCCATGCGCCTTGAAGTCAGCCAGCCCGTGCTGGACTTCGAAGACATGGCCAAGCTGCGCGACATCGAAACCTACACCCAAGGCAAGTTCCGCAGCTACACACTGGACATCACTTACCCGCTGGCCTGGGGTCATGAAGGTGTAGAAGCCAAGCTGGCTTCGCTCTGTGCCGAGGCAGTCGATGCTATCAAGAGCGGCAAGAACATCCTGATCATCAGCGACCGTTTCATCTGTGCCACCCAGGTCGCCATTCCGGCGCTTCTCGCGCTGTCGGCGATTCACCAGCATCTGGTGCGCGAAGGACTGCGCACCACTGCCGGTCTGGTGGTGGAAACCGGCACTGCGCGCGAAGTGCATCACTTCGGCGTGCTGGCAGGTTACGGTGCCGAAGCGGTGCACCCCTACTTGGCCATGGAAACACTGGCCAGCATCCACAAGGATCTGCCGGGTGACCTGAGCGCCGAGAAGGCCATCTACAACTACGTCAAGGCAGTGGGCAAGGGTCTGTCCAAGATCATGTCCAAGATGGGCGTGAGCACCTACATGAGCTACTGTGGCGCGCAGTTGTTCGAAGCCATTGGCCTGTCGTCACAGACCATTGCCAAGTACTTCACCGGTACACCGAGCCGTGTGGAAGGTATTGGTGTGTTCGAAATTGCCGAAGAAGCCATTCGCATGCACAACGCCGCATTCGGTGACAGCCCGGTACTGGCCAACGCGCTGGAAACCGGCGGCGAATATGCATGGCGCGTGCGTGGTGAAGAGCACATGTGGACACCGGATGCAATCGCCAAATTGCAGCATAGTACCCGCGCCAACAACTGGAACACTTACAAGGAATACGCCCAGATCATCAACGACCAGAGCAAGCGCCACCTGACGCTGCGCGGTTTGTTCGAGTTCAAGATCGATCCTTCCAAGGCCATTCCGGTTGAGGAAGTTGAATCCGCGAAGGAAATCGTCAAGCGATTTGCCACTGGCGCCATGTCTCTGGGCTCCATCTCGACTGAAGCCCACGCCACTCTGGCCGTCGCCATGAACCGCATTGGCGGCAAGAGCAACACGGGCGAAGGCGGCGAGGATTCGGCGCGTTACCGCAACGAGCTCAAGGGTATCCCCATCAAGGTGGGAGATACGCTCAAGAGCGTGATTGGCGCAGAAAACGTGGAAGTAGACTTGCCACTGCAAGCCGGCGACTCTCTGCGCTCGCGCATCAAGCAGGTTGCGTCGGGCCGCTTTGGCGTGACGGCGGAGTACCTCTCCAGCGCTGACCAGATCCAGATCAAGATGGCCCAGGGCGCCAAGCCAGGCGAGGGCGGTCAGCTGCCTGGCGGCAAAGTGTCTGATTACATCGGCAAGCTGCGCCACTCCGTGCCTGGCGTTGGACTGATTTCTCCGCCGCCCCACCACGACATCTACTCCATCGAAGACTTGGCGCAGCTGATTCACGATCTGAAGAACGTGGCTCCGCACAGCTCTATATCGGTGAAGCTCGTGTCCGAAATCGGTGTGGGCACCATTGCAGCCGGCGTTGCCAAGTGCAAGAGCGATCACGTGGTGATCGCCGGTCACGACGGTGGTACCGGAGCATCGCCCTGGTCGTCCATCAAGCACGCAGGCAGCCCTTGGGAAATCGGCCTGGCCGAAACCCAGCAGACCCTGGTGCTCAACCGCCTGCGCAGCCGCATCCGCGTGCAGGCCGACGGTCAGATGAAAACCGGCCGCGACGTGGCCATCGGCGCCTTGCTAGGTGCCGACGAGTTCGGCTTTGCCACAGCACCGCTGGTGGTCGAAGGCTGCATCATGATGCGCAAGTGCCACCTCAACACCTGCCCGGTGGGCGTGGCCACGCAGGATCCGGTGCTGCGCCAGAAGTTCTCTGGCAAGCCCGAGCATGTGGTGAACTACTTCTTCTTCATTGCCGAGGAAGTGCGTCAGATCATGGCCCAGTTGGGCATTCGAAAGTTCGACGACATGATTGGTCGCTCCGACCTGCTGGACACCCGCAAGGGCATCGAGCACTGGAAGGCCAGTGGCCTGGACTTCAGCCGACTGTTTGCGCAGCCGCAAGTGCCTGCCGATGTGCCCCGCTACCAAGTGGAAGAGCAGGAGCATGGCCTGGAAAAAGCGCTGGACAACGTGCTGATCACCAAGTCCAAGCCTGCCATCGAAAAGGGTGAGCGCGTTCAGTTCATGGAAGTGGCCCGCAACGTCAACCGCTCGGTCGGCGCCATGCTGTCCGGTGCGGTGACCAAGGTGCACCCCGAAGGTTTGCCCGACGACACCATCCGTATCCAGTTGGAAGGAACCGGCGGACAGTCGTTTGGTGCGTTCCTGTGCAAGGGCATCACCATGTACCTGATTGGCGACGCCAATGACTACACCGGCAAGGGACTTTCCGGTGGCCGTGTGGTGGTGCGCCCGAGCATCGACTTCCGTGGCGAGGCCATCAAGAACACCATTGTGGGCAATACCGTGATGTATGGCGCCACTACGGGTGAAGCCTTCTTCAGCGGTGTGGCGGGCGAACGCTTTGCCGTGCGCCTGTCCGGCGCCACCGCGGTGGTTGAAGGTACCGGTGATCATGGTTGCGAGTACATGACGGGCGGCACGGTTGCGGTCCTGGGCAAGACGGGACGCAACTTTGCGGCAGGCATGAGCGGTGGCGTGGCCTACGTGTATGACGAGGATGGTCAGTTCGCCAGCCGCTGCAATACCGCCATGGTCAGCCTGGACAAGGTTCTGACAACAGCCGAACAACAAGCCTCCGTGGACAAGGCCGTGTGGCACCGTGGCGAAACCGACGAAGCCCAACTGAAGAAGCTGCTGGAAGACCACAACCGCTGGACGGGCAGCAAACGCGCTCGCGATCTGCTGGACAACTGGGAAGCTGCACGCGTGAAGTTCGTCAAGGTATTCCCCAACGAATACAAGCGCGCCCTGGGCGAAATCCATGCACGCAAGGAAGCCGCAGCAGCCACCCAAGCGGCATCTGCGTCTGCCAAGAAGCAAGCGGTTGCTGCCAAATAAGGCATCGTCGTACAGCAATTCAAGAGCTAATGGACCGGTACGCGTGTATCGGTCCGCCAAGGGGTGAACATGGGAAAGATCACGGGATTCATAGAGTTTGAGCGCATCGAGGAGGGCTACAAGCCCGTTGCCGAGCGGCTCAAGAATTACAAGGAATTTGTCATCGGGCTGGATGATGCGCAAGCCAACAAGCAGGCCGCGCGCTGCATGGATTGCGGCACCCCGTTTTGCAACAACGGATGCCCGGTCAACAACATCATTCCGGATTTCAACGATCTGGTGTACCGGGGTGACTGGAAGGCTGCCATCGACACCTTGCACAGCACCAACAACTTTCCCGAATTCACCGGGCGCATCTGTCCCGCACCTTGCGAGGCTGCTTGCACGCTGAATGTGAATGAGGAGGCCGTGGGTATCAAGTCGATTGAGCACGCCATCATCGACCGTGCTTGGCATGAAGGCTGGGTGGTCCCTCAGCCTGCCGCAGTCAAGACCGGAAAAAAGGTGGCAGTGGTCGGCTCCGGCCCCGCGGGGCTTGCCGCCGCACAGCAATTGGCACGCGCTGGTCATGACGTGACCTTGTTCGAAAAGAACGACCGCGTCGGTGGTCTGCTGCGCTATGGCATTCCCGACTTCAAGATGGAGAAGTCGCACATCGACCGACGTGTCGAACAGCTCAAGGCCGAAGGCGTGACCATCCGTACCAGCGTGCTGGTCGGTGCAATGCCCAAGGATTCCAAGGTCACCAACTGGGCCAAGGAAACCATTTCCGCCGAAGATCTGAAGAAAGACTTTGACGCCGTATTGTTGACCGGTGGCTCAGAGCAATCACGCGACCTGCCAGTGCCGGGCCGCGATCTGGACGGCATTCACTTCGCCATGGAATTCCTGCCGCAGCAAAACAAGGTCAACGCGGGCGACAAGCTCAAGGGCCAGCTGCGTGCTGATGGCAAGCACGTCATCGTCATCGGTGGTGGTGATACAGGTTCCGACTGTGTGGGCACCAGCAACCGCCATGGTGCGGTCAGCGTCACTCAGTTTGAAGTGATGCCACAGCCGCCTGAAGTGGAGAACCGCCCGATGACCTGGCCCTATTGGCCGCTGAAGCTGCGCACCAGCTCCAGCCACGAAGAAGGCTGCGAGCGCGTGTTTTCCATCTCCACCAAGGAGTTCATCGGTGAAAAGGGCAAGGTCACCGGCCTCAAGACGGTGCAAGTGGAGCTCAAGGACGGCAAGCTGGTCGAGGTTGCCGGGACCGAAAAGGTCATGAAGGCAGACCTAGTCCTGCTGGCCATGGGGTTCGTCAACCCCGTGGCCACTGTGCTGGAAGCTTTCGGCGTGGACAAGGACGCCCGTGGCAATGCCAAGGCCAGTACCGAAGCGGTTGGTGGTTACAGCACCAATGTGCCCAAGGTATTTGTGGCCGGAGACATGCGTCGCGGCCAGAGTCTGGTGGTGTGGGCTATTCGTGAAGGCCGTCAGGCTGCACGTTCGGTGGATGAGTTCTTGATGGGTGTTAGCGCACTGCCCCGCTGAGTTTTTCCATATCCTTTATGATCCAAAAGCCAGATACATGCTGGCTTTTGTTTTTATGGCAGTCTCATCCTCTACTACTCTCGTTGAATTCCAGAATGTGCGCTTTGGCTACGGCGATCGCGTAGTCCTGGATGACGTGTCTTTCACCATACCCCGCGGCAAGGTCACGACGCTCATGGGTGCGTCGGGCGGTGGCAAGACGACCGCCATGCGCCTTATTGGCGGGCAGTACACCGCCCAGCAGGGCAAGGTGCTGTTGCACGGTAAGCAGGTGTCTGATGGCGTGTTGGACGTAGGCTCCATGGACCGCAGCGCTCTGTACCTGGCGCGTCGCCGGATGGGCATGCTGTTCCAGTTTGGCGCGCTGTTTACGGATATCAGTGTGTTTGACAACGTCGCCTTTCCCCTGCGTGAGCACACCAGCCTGTCCGAGGACCTGATCCGGGACGTAGTGTTGATGAAGCTCAACGCAGTAGGTTTGCGTGGTGCGCGTGACCTGATGCCTTCTGAAGTGTCCGGTGGTATGGCGCGTCGTGTGGCCCTGGCGCGTGCCATTGCCCTGGATCCTGAACTGGTGATGTACGACGAACCCTTTGCGGGACTGGACCCCATTTCACTGGGGACCTCTGCGCGCTTGATCCGTCAGTTGAACGACGCCATGGGCCTGACCAGCATCATCGTGTCGCACGATCTGGAGGAGACCTTTCAGATATCAGACAAGGTCATCATCCTTGCCAACGGCAAGATCGCTGCCCAGGGCACACCCGACGAGGTGCGCCACAGCGACAATCCGCTGGTGCACCAGTTTGTCAATGCCCTTCCAGAGGGTCCTGTGCGCTTCCACTATCCGGCTGTCACTGTAGATGTGGACTTTTCTGCAGGAGGGAAAGCATGAGCTGGTATCGTCCCTCCGATGTGGGCTTTGCCCTGCGCGCCAAGCTGGGCGACATGGGCTACGCTGCGCGTTTGTTTCTGCGTCTGCTGGTGTCCATAGGAGCCACACTCAAGCGCCCCGCGCTGCTGCGTGACCAAGTGCATTTCATGGGCAATTATTCACTGGCAATCATTGCTGTGTCCGGTGTGTTCGTCGGCTTTGTGATGGGCTTGCAGTACTACTACGGGCTTCAACGCTTTGGTGCGGCAGAGTCGGTGGGCATGCTCATCAGCCTGAGTCTGGTGCGAGAGTTCGGTCCGGTACTCACGGCCCTGCTGTTTGCCGGTCGGGCTGGTACCTCGCTGACGGCGGAAATTGGCCTGATGAAGGCGGGTGAGCAGCTCAGCGCCATGGAGATGATGGCGGTTGACCCAGTTCAGCGCATTCTGGCACCACGCTTTTGGGGTGCCGTGATCGCCATGCCGTTGTTGGCCGCCGTGTTCAGCGCGGTTGGCGTGATCGGTGGCTGGGTTGTCTGCGTGGCCATGATCGGAATTGATTCCGGTGCCTTCTGGAGCCAGATGCAAGGCGGGGTGGAGGTTTGGAAGGACGTCGGCAACGGCGTCATTAAGAGCGTGGTGTTTGGTTTTGCGGTGAGCTTTATTGCGCTGTTGCAGGGCTTTGAGGCGCAACCGACACCCGAAGGCGTGGCCCATGCCACCACCCGCACGGTGGTCATGGCATCGCTCACCGTGCTCGGTCTGGACTTTGTTCTGACCGCCATGATGTTCAGTATTTAGGTTTAGGAGAAGAAAGCATGCAACGTTCTGGTACGGATGTATGGGTGGGCTTGTTCGTGTTGATCGGCGGTGCAGCCCTGGTATTCCTGGCATTGCAGGCGGCCAACTTGTTGACCTTCAACTTCGACAAGGGGTACGCGGTGACGGCCAAGTTTGACAATATTGGCGGACTCAAACCCAAGGCAGCGGTCAAAAGCGCAGGTGTGGTGGTCGGCCATGTGGAGGCCATCACGTTCGACGACAAGACCTTCCAGGCCCGGGTGCGCTTGTCCATGGATCAGCGCTACGCCTTTCCCAAGGACAGTTCGCTCAAGATTCTCACCAGTGGGTTGCTGGGCGAGCAGTATGTGGGCATTGAGGCGGGTGCGGATTCTGCCAACCTGGCAGCAGGCGACACCATCACCACCACACAGTCCGCCGTGGTTCTGGAAAACCTGATCAGTCAGTTCCTCTACAGCAAGGCAGCAGACGGACCGTCCGACAAGGCCAAGCCATGACGCGCTTGGCTGGTTGTGGACGTTGGTTGCTGGTGGCTGCACTGGTTGCCTTGCAGGGGTGTGCAACAGTGGCGCACCCGGATCCGCGCGACCCCATGGAATCGTTCAACCGTGCCATGTTCGGCTTCAACGACAAGGTCGATACTGTGGTGCTCAAGCCTGTGGCCAAGGGCTACCGTGCAGTGACGCCGGACTGGCTGCGCAAGGGTGTTGGAAACTTCTTCAACAACCTGGAGGACATGTGGTCAGTTGTCAATAGTGCATTGCAGGGCCGTGGTCAGGAATTCAGCGATAACGTGGGTCGGGTCATGATCAACACCACCTTCGGTTTGCTGGGTGTGATTGACGTCGCAAGCGACCTCAGCATTGACCGGCACACGGCCGATTTCGGCCAGACGCTGGGGCGCTGGGGTGTTCCGCCCGGGCCCTATGTGGTGCTGCCCATCATGGGTCCGCGCACCTTGCGCGAAGTGGCAGCCTTGCCGGTCGATTGGCAAGGTGAACCGCTCTACAACATTGGCGACCAGGACACCAGGACCTGGCTTCCCGTATTGGACGTCGTGGACCTGCGGGCCAAGTACCTCAATGCCAGTGATGTGCTCGAAGGCGCAGCGCTGGACAGTTACACCTTCCGGCGTGACGCCTATCTGCAGCGCCAGCGCAATATCCAGTATGACGGCAATCCACCGGAAGAGGAAGATACCGCACCTTGATACAGTCTTTACCGCAGGATTACTCGGGAAAATGTGACGAGGTACATAATGCAAAGCATGTTCAACTGCTGATCGAAATGATGAAAAGAGAATTCCTGCGCAAACTGTTGGTTGCTTGTTCCCTGATCCTGGGGCTGGGCGTGGCGATGCATGCGCGCGCTGAAGACGAAGCGCCCGATGCGCTCATCAAGCGTCTTTCGGTTGAGGTGCTGGACTCCATCAAGGCGGATAAGTCCATCCGTGCCGGAGACATGAACAAGGTGGTTGCGTTGGTGGATTCGCGCATCTTGCCCAACCTGGATTTTCAGCGCATGACGGCCTCTTCGGTCGGTCCCGCCTGGCGTCAGGCCACCCCTGAGCAGCAAAAGCGTCTGCAGGATGAGTTCAAGATCTTGCTGGTGCGTACCTATGCGGGTGCCCTGGCGCAGGTTACCGACCAGACCATATCCATGAAACCTCTGCGTGCCAGTCCGGATGACAAAGAGGTCGTGGTGCGGTCCGAAATCAAGGGCAGCGGAGACCCGATCCAGCTGGATTACCGCCTAGCCAAGACGCCTGGACAAGGTGCAGGTTGGAAGATTTACAACATCAACGTGCTGGGTGTCTGGCTCGTGGAGAACTACAAAAGCCAGTTTGCTGCAGAAATCAACGCCAAGGGTATTGACGGACTGATCACCTCGCTGGTAGAACGCAATAAAAGCAACGCCACTCCCAAGAAGTCCTGACATGCTGATCCTTCCCGCCATTTTGACCCAGACACAGGCCAACGACTGTTTGGCCAAGCTCACCCAGGATGTGCAGCGGGAAGCAGAAAAGCAGGTGGTGATAGACGCTGCGCCGTTGAACAATTTTGATTCCTCGGCGCTGGCGGTTTTGCTGGCCGTGCGCCGTGAGTGCGCGCGGGCAGGCAAGCTGTTTGCCGTCAAAGGCTTGCCCGACCGGCTGCGGGATCTGGCCGCCTTGTACGGGATTGAAGGCCTGCTCACAGCAGCTTGAGCCGACCCAGGTAAAATGACGGTCTCTCATGGCCGCCATCTCTTTTCAATCCGTCTCCAAAGCTTACCCGTCGCCCAAGTCTTCAAGAGCCAGCGCTGCCGGTAGCACGTTTCTGGCGCTGGACGACGTCAGTCTCAACATCGAAGAAGGTGAATTCTTCGGTCTGCTCGGCCCCAATGGGGCTGGCAAAACCACCATGATCAGTGTTCTGGCCGGCCTGACGCGCGCGACCAAGGGCAAAGTCAGCGTACTGGGCCACGACGTGCAGTCGGATTTCGCCCGAGCACGTCAAAGCCTGGGGGTGGTCCCGCAGGAACTGGTGTTTGATCCATTCTTCAATGTGCGGGAACTGCTGCGTATCCAGTCTGGGTACTTCGGCATCAAGAACAACGGCGCCTGGATCGACGAACTGTTGGAAAACCTGGGCCTGACCGACAAGGCCAATGCCAATATGCGTCAGCTTTCCGGCGGCATGAAGCGCCGCGTGCTGGTGGCCCAGGCGTTGGTGCACAAACCTCCCGTCATCGTGCTGGATGAGCCCACGGCAGGCGTGGACGTCGAGTTGCGCCAGACCCTCTGGCAATTCATCGCCAAGCTCAATCGCGAAGGCCATACCGTGCTGCTCACTACCCATTACCTGGAAGAAGCTGAGGCATTGTGCGGGCGTATCGCCATGCTCAAGACTGGCCGCATCGTGGCGCTGGACAAAACCAGCAACCTGCTCAAGGCCGCATCCAGCAATGTCCTGCGCTTCAAGATTGACAGTGAGCTGCCCAGGGCGCTGGCAGAAAAGGCCCGCATTACCGGCCGCATCGTCCAGTTCCCAGCGCATGACGCGCTGGAAGTGGAGCGCTATCTGGCAGCCGTGCGTGAGGCTGGTCTGGTGGCGCATGACGTGGAAATCCGCAAGGCTGACCTGGAGGACGTGTTCCTGGACGTGATGGCACAAAACAAGAACTCGGTTCAGGGTGTGGGGGTCGCAGCATGAGCGCCGCCGGGCCGTCCCAAGGCGCGAAGGCCCCCGTGGGGGGCGGCGCACCACGCGTAGCGGGAAGCGTGGGGGCCATTTTATGAACGGTTGGCAAACACTGCTGTACAAGGAGTCGCTGCGCTTCTGGAAGGTTGCTTTTCAGACCATCGCCGGCCCAGTGCTGACAGCCATGCTGTACTTGCTGATCTTCGGCCACGCGCTGGAAGACCACGTCAAGGTTTATGACACGGTCAGCTACACCGCCTTTCTCGTACCGGGGCTGGCCATGATGAGCCTGTTGCAGAACGCTTTTGCCAACAGCTCCTCGTCCCTCATCATGAGCAAGGTCATGGGCAATCTGGTGTTCCTTTTGCTCACGCCGCTTTCCTATGTGCACTGGTTTGTGGCCTACGTGGGCGCATCGGTGCTGCGCGGTATCGTGGTGGGTGTAGGGGTGCTGGTCGTCTCGGCTTTCTTCACGCACCTCAGTTTTGTGGCGCCCCTGTGGATACTGGTGTTTGCCGTGATGGGTGCCGCCCTGATGGGGACGTTGGGGTTGATTGCCGGCTTGTGGGCCGAGAAGTTTGACCAACTGGCGGCTTTTCAGAATTTCGTGGTGATGCCCATGACCTTTCTGAGTGGCGTCTTCTATTCCATCCATTCGCTGCCGTCTTTCTGGCAGGGGGTGAGCCATTTCAATCCGTTTTTCTACATGATTGACGGTTTCCGTTATGGCTTTTTTGGCGTGAGTGACGTGTCGCCATGGTTGAGCTTCTCCGTGGTGGGGGCGACCATGGTGGCAGTCAGCCTGGTGGCTTTGCACTTGTTGCGCACAGGTTACAAAATCCGTAGCTGAAGCGCCTCCTATTACCTTTGGGCTTGCCCGCACTTTCCATGACAGCTGAAGAACTCAAATCCCTTATCACCGCCGGTCTGTCCTGCGAGCGTTGCGAGCTCGAGGGGGATGGCCGCCACTGGTTTGCCACCATCGTTTCCAGTGCATTTGAGGGTAAGCGTCTGATCCAACGCCACCAACAGGTCTACGCCACACTGGGCGCACGCATCAAGACCGATGAGGTGCACGCGCTATCCATGAAAACCTACACACCGGCCGAGTGGGCCGCCCAAGCCTGATGGACAAGTTACTGATTCGCGGAGGACGCCAGCTGGCTGGCGAGGTGCTGATCTCTGGGGCCAAGAACGCCGCCTTGCCCGAGTTGTGCGCAGCCCTGTTGACTGCGGACAGCTTGACGCTGCAAAACGTTCCGCGCCTGCAAGATGTATCCACCATGCTCAAGCTGATCCGCAACATGGGTGTGCGTGCGGAAATGCGTGAGGACGGTTCGGTGGAGCTGAATGCGGCATCCCTCAACAACCCTGAGGCGCCCTACGAATTGGTCAAGACCATGCGCGCCTCGGTGCTGGCGTTGGGGCCTTTGGTTGCGCGCTTTGGTCATGCGAAGGTATCGCTGCCCGGCGGCTGCGCCATTGGTTCCCGGCCTGTGGACCAGCACCTCAAAGGTCTGGCTGCCATGGGGGCCGACATTGTGGTGGAGCACGGCTATATGGTGGCCAAGTTGGCCCACGGCCGCAAGCGTCTGAAAGGCGCGCGCATTGCCACCGACATGGTGACTGTGACTGGAACGGAGAACTTCCTCATGGCGGCTGCTCTGGCCGAAGGCGAAACCGTGCTGGAGAACGCTGCACAAGAGCCCGAGATTCCCGATCTGGCAGAGCTGCTGATCAAGATGGGCGCCAAGATCGAAGGCCATGGCACCAGCCGTATCCGGATTCAAGGGGTGGAGTCCCTGCACGGTTGTGCGCACCAGGTGGTGGCGGATCGCATCGAGACTGGCACCTTCCTCTGCGCCGTGGCGGCAACCGGTGGTGACGTAGTGCTCAAGCACGGGCGTGCCGACCATCTGGACGCGGTCATCGACAAGTTGCGTGAAGCTGGCGCCACGGTGACTGCTTTGGAGGACGGCATCCGCGTGCAGTCACAAGGACGCCTGAAAGCCCAGAGCTTCCGGACTACCGAATACCCCGGTTTTCCCACCGACATGCAGGCGCAGTTCATGGCGCTCAACGTGATCTCGCATGGTGCGTCCAAGGTGACCGAGACGATCTTTGAGAACCGCTTCATGCACGTCAACGAGTTGGTGCGCCTGGGTGCGCATATCCAGATTGATGGCAAAGTGGCTGTGATTGAAGGCGTTGAACGCCTGTCGGGCGCTACCGTGATGGCCACGGACTTGCGCGCTTCCGCCAGCCTGGTGATTGCCGGCTTGGTGGCAGATGGCGAAACGTTGGTTGATCGCATCTATCACCTGGATCGAGGCTACGACCAGATGGAAACCAAATTGCGCGGCATTGGCGCAGATATCGAGCGCGTGAAATGATTACCCTAGCCCTCTCCAAAGGCCGCATCTTCGAAGAAACCGTACCGTTGCTCAAGGCGGCGGGCATCGAGGTGCTGGACGACCCCGAGAAATCACGCAAGCTGATTCTGGATACCAACCAACCTGATGTGCGTGTGTTGGTGGTGCGTGCTACCGATGTACCCACCTATGTGCAGTATGGCGGTGCCGATATGGGCATTACCGGCAAGGACACCTTGCTGGAGCATGGCAGCCAGGGGTTGTACCAACCGCTGGACCTGCAGATTGCCAAGTGCCGCATCAGCGTGGCCGTGCGTGCGGACTTTGACTACGCTTCGGCTGTTAAACAGGGTTCGCGCCTCAAGGTGGCAACCAAGTATGTTTCCATCGCACGGGAATTCTTTGCTTCCAAGGGTGTGCACGTGGATTTGATCAAGCTGTACGGCAGCATGGAGCTGGCACCCTTGGTAGGGTTGTCTGACGCCATCGTGGATCTGGTCTCCACCGGCAACACGCTCAAGGCCAACCATCTGGTGGAAGTGGAACGCATCATGGACATCAGCTCGCGGCTGGTCGTCAACCAGGCCGCCCTCAAGCTCAAGCAGGAACCCATTCGCAAGATCATCAACGCCTTTGCGGGCGCTGTTGGCAAGTAGCACTTCCACCATCCGACCCATCTGCACCCCATGACTTTGCACGCCGCCCCCATCCGCCTGTCCACCACGGATACAGACTTTGAAGCCCGCTTCAAGGCCTTGCAGCATTGGTCCGCAGATACCGACGCGGCTATTGAGCAGCGCGTGGCCGACATACTGACTGACGTGCAGAAGCGGGGCGATGCCGCCGTGCTGGAGTACACCGCACGCTTCGACGGGCTGAACGCCTCCAACGTGTCCGAACTGGAGCTGTCGCAGGCGGACTTCAAGGCCGCATTTGACGCACTGCCCGAAGCACAGCGCAAGGCCTTGCAGAATGCAGAGCGCCGCGTGCGTAGCTACCACGAAGCGCAGAAAAAAGCTTGCGGCGGGAGCTGGAGTTATCGCGATGAAAACGGCAGTCTGCTGGGCCAGAAAGTGACGCCACTGGACCGCGTGGGTATTTACGTGCCGGGCGGCAAGGCGTCCTACCCGTCCAGCCTGATCATGAATGCGGTGCCGGCCCATGTAGCCGGTGTGCAGGAAATCATCATGGTGGTGCCCACGCCCGTGCGTGGCAGCGTGGCCACTGGCGGCAGTGGCAATTCCGGCGCTACCCGCGGCGAGCGCAACGAGCTCGTACTCGCAGCCGCCTATGTGGCGGGTGTGACGCGTGCATTCACCATTGGCGGGGCCCAGGCCGTGGCCGCACTGGCTTATGGGACCGCCACCATTCCTGCGGTTGACAAAATTACCGGTCCCGGCAATGCCTATGTGGCCGCGGCCAAACGCCGCGTGTTCGGTACCGTCGGTATTGACATGATTGCCGGCCCCAGCGAGATCTTGGTGCTGGCCGATGGCAGCACACCGCCCGAATGGGTGGCCATGGACCTGTTCAGCCAGGCTGAGCATGACGAGCTGGCCCAGAGCATCCTGCTATGCCCAAATGCCGCCTATCTGGACGCGGTGCAACGTGAAATCGACCGCCTGTTGCCCACCATGCCCCGTGCGGAAATCATCGCCAAGAGTCTGAACGACCGTGGTGCCCTGATCCTTACCCGCGACATGGAAGAAGCCTGCGCCATTTCCAACCGCATAGCGCCCGAGCATCTGGAAGTCTCCAGCAGCGAACCGCACCGCTGGGAGCCCTTGCTCAAGCACGCGGGTGCGATTTTCCTGGGTGCCTTTACCAGCGAATCGCTGGGCGACTACTGCGCTGGCCCCAACCACGTGCTGCCTACCAGCGGTACCGCACGTTTTTCCAGTCCTTTGGGTGTGTATGACTTCCAGAAGCGCAGCAGCCTGATCGAGGTCAGTGAAGCCGGGGCCCAGGTGCTGGGCCCCATCGCAGCCGAGTTGGCCTATGGCGAGGGTCTGCAAGCCCACGCGCGTGCTGCCGAATTGCGTCTCAAGTAAGAGTTTGAAGCCACTCCCGACTGACAGGCATGCGTCTACTCCTATCAGCTCCTTCTTCGGGTACCCGTCTGGTGCGCCTGATAGGGGCACTCGCGCTCCTGGCGATGTGTGCTTCGACTGTGCAAGCCATGTCCATTCGCGAGCTGCGCAAGCTGGAAAAATCCGACCCCAAGCAGGGTGCCAACTACATGCGCTATTACTTGGTGGGCACCATGGAAGGGGCGCTGGAGGCGCATGACCAGGCGGTTCGCAGTGGTGCCACCGCCAGCATCTGCTTGAATGGTCGGCGCCTCAGCCCGGACATGGCGGAGGGGCTGTATCGCACCGAACTCAAGCGCAATGCGGACCTGTACGAGGCCGATATGCCGGTGCAGTTGGTAGTCACCAATGCGCTGGCCAACGTATACCCCTGTTGAACCGCCATACGCATGCGCCAAGGCACTGACCCGCTCGCCGCCCTGATTGCCCGCCGCATCCGCCAGGATGTGCAATCCGTCCACGCCTATGCCATTCAGGACTCCAAAGGCATGGTCAAACTGGACGCTATGGAGAATCCGCACCGTTTGTCCGGGGCCTTGCAGGTGGAACTGGGCAAAAGACTGGGCGCGGTGGCGCTGAACCGGTATCCAGATGACCGGGTGAACGATTTGCGCCATGCACTGGCTGCGTACGCCGACATTCCGGAAGGTTACGACCTGATGCTGGGCAACGGTTCGGACGAGTTGATATCCCTGCTGGCGCAGGCTTGCGCTGTACCGCAGGATGCGGTCACAGGCAAAAGGCCGGTGGTGCTGGCGCCAGAACCCGGATTTGTGATGTATGCCATCAGCGCGCAGTTCCACGGGCTGACTTTTGTCGGTGTGCCCCTGCGAGCGGACTTTGCGCTGGATGCGCAGGCCATGGTCGATGCCATTGCCGTCCATCAGCCTGCCATCGTCTATCTGGCCTATCCGAACAATCCGACGGCCAATTTGTGGGACTCCGATTCCATGGCACGCGTTGTGGCCGCAGCTGGTGAAGTGGGCAGTCTGGTGGTGATTGATGAGGCCTACCAGCCGTTTTCCAGCAGAACCTACCGGGATGTGATCGCAGCCCAGCCGCAGCAGCATGCCCATGTGCTGCTGATGCGTACCATGAGCAAATTCGGGCTGGCTGGCGTGCGTATCGGCTATCTGTTTGGCCGTCGGGAATTGATCGCCCAGATCGACAAGGTGCGGCCACCCTACAACATCAGTGTGCTCAATACCGAATGCGCCCTGTTTGCGTTGGAGCACGCAGAAGTATTTGCGCAACAGGCTGCAGACATCAAGGCCCAGCGTGACCGCTTGCAGCAGGCTTTCAGCCGCTTGAACGGCGTACAGGCCTGCCCCAGTGATGCCAATATGATTCTTTTGCGCTTGACCGGTGAGGCTGATGAGGCCGGTGCCGTATTCGAGGCGCTCAAGTCGCGCGGCATATTGGTCAAGAACGTTTCTAAAATGCACCCATTGCTGCGCAACTGTTTGCGTGTCACCGTGGGCACTGCGCCCGAAAATGACCGCTTGCTGGCAGCCCTTCAGGAAATCCTATGAGCAACTATCCACTGACCGAAGTCCCGGCTACCCAGGCCCCGCGCACTGCTGAAGTCAGCCGCAATACTGCGGAAACGCGTATCCGTGTCATCGTCAATCTGGACGGTACCGGCAAGAGTCGCCTGTCCACGGGCATCGGTTTTTTTGACCATATGCTGGATCAGATCGCGCGCCACGGGTTGATCGATCTGGAGATCGAAGCCGATGGGGACCTGCATATCGATGGCCACCATACGGTGGAAGACGTGGGCATTACGCTGGGTCAGGCGGTGCACAAGGCCGTGGGGGACAAAAAGGGCATACGCCGATATGGCCATGCCTATGTGCCTCTGGATGAGGCACTGTCGCGCGTGGTGGTGGACTTCTCCGGGCGGCCTGGACTGGTGATGGATGTGCCGTTCAAAAGCGGCATGATCGGCGGCTTTGATACCCAGCTCACCCATGAGTTCTTCCAGGGTTTCGTGAACCACGCCTTTGTCACCCTGCATATCGACAACCTCAAGGGTGAAAACGCACACCACCAGGCTGAGACTGTGTTCAAGGCCTTTGCCCGTGCCTTGCGTTCAGCTCTGGAGTTGGATCCCCGCTCCGCAGGCGTCATTCCCTCCACCAAAGGTTCGCTCTAGCATGAAGGCTGTGGCATGAAAAAAGTCGCCGTTGTTGATTACGGCATGGGCAATTTGCGCTCCGTTACCCAGGCGGTGATGCATGTGGCCTCCGATGCCGGTGTGGAAGTGGTCTGGGCACGTACGGCGCATGAGGTGATGGACGCCGAGCGGGTGGTGCTGCCAGGGCAGGGCGGCATGCGCGATTGCATGCACGAACTGCACGCCAGCGGCATGTTTGACGCCGTCATGCATGCGGCAGCTAACAAACCCCTGATGGGGGTTTGCGTGGGAATGCAAATGCTGCTGGACCACAGCCAGGAGCTGGATACCCGATGCCTGGGACTCATCGGCGGCGAAGTTGTCAAATTTGAACTGGATGGTCAGTTCCAGCCCGACGGCAGCCGGTACAAGGTGCCGCAAATGGGTTGGAACCAGGTCTGGCAAACAGCGCATGACGTGCCGCGCCACCCGGTTTGGGGCGATGTGCCGGACGGCAGTTACTTCTATTTCGTGCATAGTTATTACGCCAGACCGTCTGATATGCGCCACAGCGTGGGTGAAACCGAGTATGGCCAGCGCTTTTCATCGGCGATTGCACGCGATAATATTTTCGCAACCCAATTTCACCCAGAAAAAAGCGCAGAGCACGGCCTCTCCCTCTATCGCAACTTCCTTCACTGGAACCCCTGATTCTTCCCCTCGGCAAAATCCGCCATCATGCTTCTCATCCCTGCGATTGACCTGAAAGACGGTCACTGTGTTCGCCTCAAACAAGGCGATATGGATCAATCCACTACTTTCGGAGAAGACCCGGTCGTCATGGCCCGCAGTTGGGTCGACAAGGGCGCCAGACGCCTGCACCTGGTGGATTTGAACGGAGCTTTTGCCGGTCATCCCAAGAACGAGCAGGCTATCCGCAAGATCCTCAAGGACGTGGGTAGCGAGGTCGACGTGCAACTGGGCGGCGGTATCCGTGACCTGGACACCATCGAGCGCTACCTGGACGCGGGCTTGCGCTACGTCATTATTGGAACTGCCGCAGTCAAGAACCCTGGCTTTCTGCAGGACGCCTGCACGGCCTTTGGTGGCCACATCATCGTCGGCCTGGATGCCCGTGATGGCAAGGTGGCAACGGACGGCTGGAGCAAGCTCACACGCCACGACGTGATCGATTTGGGCAAAAAGTTCGAAGACTACGGCGTCGAGTCCATCATTTATACCGACATTGGCCGCGACGGCATGCTCAGTGGCATCAACATCGAAGCCACCGTCAAGCTGGCACAGGCGCTCACCATCCCTGTGATTGCCTCGGGTGGCCTGTCCAATCTGGCCGATATCGAAGCACTTTGCGAAGTGGAAGACGAGGGCGTGGAAGGTGTCATCTGCGGCCGGGCCATCTACAGCGGCGACCTCGACTTTGAAAAAGCGCAAGAGCGTGCCGACGAGCTCAACGGCTGATATGGCCCCCACGCTTCTCACCGCGTGTAGTGCGCTGCCCCCCGTGGGGGCCAAGTCTCCTTGGCGCGGCCCGGCGGAGACTTCGCATGCTGGCTAAACGCATCATTCCCTGTCTGGATGTGACAGGCGGACGCGTCGTCAAGGGCGTCAATTTCGTTGAATTGCGCGATGCCGGCGATCCGGTGGAAATCGCGGCACGTTACAACGACCAGGGCGCGGACGAACTCACTTTTCTGGACATCACGGCTACCAGCGACGGCCGCGACCTGATCCTGCACATCATCGAAGCCGTGGCTTCGCAGGTTTTCATCCCGCTGACGGTGGGTGGCGGTGTGCGCACGGTGGAAGATGTGCGCCGCCTGCTCAACGCCGGTGCTGACAAGACCAGCTTCAATTCGGCTGCCATAGCCAATCCGCAGGTGATCGAGGACGCGTCGCACAAATACGGCGCCCAGTGCATCGTGGTTGCCATCGACGCCAAGCGCCGTAATGCGGATGACGCCGCGCGCCTGGTGGATGGCCGTGCCATTGGTCCCGGCTGGGATGTCTACAGCCATGGCGGTCGCAAGAACACCGGTCTGGACGCGGTGCAATGGGCCACGGAAATGGCGCGGCGCGGTGCGGGTGAAATCCTGTTGACCAGCATGGACCGCGACGGAACCAAGTCTGGCTTTGATCTGGCGCTTACCCGTGCAGTGGCAGATGCTGTCAGCGTGCCGGTCATTGCATCGGGCGGTGTGGGCAATCTGGACCATCTGGCCGACGGTGTGCAGCAGGGTGGGGCTGACGCGGTATTGGCAGCCAGCATCTTCCACTATGGTGAATTCACCGTCGCCCAGGCCAAGGCCCGCATGGCTGAGCGCGGGATACCCGTACGTTTGTAACCCCCATCGACCTTGCGCACTGCGTGTCGCAAGGCCTTTCCCCCTGCTGGGGCGACACCTACGGCCCGGCGAAGCCGGTTCCGCGGTGTGTCACTGAAGTTTCATCCAAGCTGCTTTATTGGCAATCTGCAAATCACCGACAATCCTGGGTATGAACTGGTTAGACGAAGTCAAATGGGATGCACAGGGGTTGGTACCCGTGATTGCGCAGGAACAGGGCACCAACGATGTCCTGATGTTTGCCTGGATGAACCGCGAAGCCTTGCAAAAGACGGCGGAGCTTGGGCGCGCGGTGTATTTCAGCCGCTCGCGTGCCAAGCTCTGGTACAAGGGCGAGGAGTCTGGCCATGTGCAGACCGTGCACGAAATCCGCCTGGATTGTGACAACGACGTAGTGTTGCTCAAGGTCACGCAGCTCGGCCACGAGCCGGGCATTGCCTGCCACACCGGTCGCCACAGCTGTTTTTTCAGTGTGCTGAAAGACGGTGCCTGGAAAAGTGTCGACCCGGTCTTGAAAGACCCTGCAACCATCTACAACTAAGCCCATGACAAGCACCACATCCCAAGACGCGCTGGCCCGGCTGGCGGCCGTTATCGAAAGCCGCAAGGCGGTCAACGGCGGTGACCCCAACGCCAGCTATGTGGCCAGGCTGCTGCACAAGGGGCCGGACGGCTTTCTCAAGAAGATTGGGGAAGAGGCCACCGAAGTGGTCATGGCTGCCAAGGATGCAGACCATGGCGGTGACAAGACCAAGATCGTGTACGAGGTGGCAGATCTGTGGTTCCACAGCATGATCGCCTTGGCGCATTACGGCTTGACGCCAGCCGACGTAATTGAAGAACTGCAACGCCGCGAGGGCACCAGTGGTATTGAGGAAAAGGCTCTGCGCAAGGCCATTGCGCGGGAGGAGGGCCAGACATGACCCAGAACTTCACCGTGCCGGAGAATCCGGACCAGGCATACCTGCAGCGCATGCAGTCGCTCAATACCGTGGGCACCATCAGCTATGTGCTGCATCTGCTGGTGGCCATCGGTGCGATCATTCCCGGCGGACAACTGGGGCCCGTGCTTTTGATCGCCGCTTTGGTGATCGATCTGGTGAACCGGGAGCGCGCGGTCGGTAGCTGGCATGCATCGCATTTCCGCTGGCGCATTCGCACCGTGCTGATCGCCGCAGGCCTTTACTTGGTGACGGCGCCACTGTGGTTCTTCTTGCTGGTACCCGGTTGGATCGCCTGGACGGCCATTTCCATCTGGTTTTTGTACCGCATCGTTACCGGCTTCATCGCCATGAACAAAGGACAGGAGATAGGACAGGATCTATGAGCGCGCTGATCAAACCCCATGACCCCGACTGCATCTTCTGCAAAATCGTTGCCAAGCAGATCCCTTCTCGCGCGGTTTACGAAGACGAGGAGTTGTACGCCTTCCACGACATCAATCCCTGGGCGCCAGTGCATTTCCTGCTGATTCCCAAGATGCACATTCCCTCCATGGCCCAGATTGGCACGGAGCATGCTGGCTTGTTGGGGCGCATGATGGCCCTTATTCCCGAACTGGCTTTGCAGCAGGGCTGCAACCCATATCCAGATGGCGGCTATCGTCTGCTGAGCAACACGGGTCGCGAGGGTGGGCAGGAGGTGCAGCATTTGCATTTCCATGTGATGGGCGGGCCGCGTCCCTGGTTGCGCGGGTAAGTGCAGACTAGAATCACATCAATCGTTAGGAGTAATTCATGGGCTCGTTTTCAATTTGGCATTGGCTGATCGTTCTGTTGATCGTGGTGATGGTGTTTGGCACCAAGAAGCTCAAGAACATCGGGCAGGATCTGGGTGGCGCCGTCAAGGGCTTCAAGGAAGGCATGCGCGATGGCACAGCCCCGGAGGAAAAGCCAGCTGCAACTGCCAACCAGGTGTCCAACGCTGCTACAGACAAAAACACCATTGACGTCGAAGCACGTCACAAGTCTTGATCGCGGCTTCGGCTGTTCCTGGTGTGTTTTGCGTTAGACCCGCGTGATTGATCTTGGCATTTCGAAGATGGCGCTGATTGGCGCCGTCGCTCTGGTGGTGATAGGCCCCGAGAAGCTGCCTCGGGTAGCGCGCACTGTAGGCACTCTGCTTGGCAAGGCGCAGCGGTATGTGTCTGACGTCAAGGCAGAGGTCAACCGCGCCATGGAGATGGAAGAACTCAAGAAGATGCGCGAGACGGTTGAAGGTGCCGCACGCGATGTCGAGAACACCATCCAGACCCATGCCAGCGATTTTGAAAAATCCTGGTCCAATGAAATGCCGGCCCCGTCGCAAGAACCGGAGCCTCCCGTTTACAAGCACCCCGGCAAGAACTGGCGCCTGAAGCAAGGCGCCACACCCAATTGGTACAAGGCGCGTAATGGTGTGCGTACCAAGGCGCTTTCCGGCGCGGCACGAGTTGCCCGTTTCCGCCCACGCCGCACTACCTGAGGCATTCTGCAAGACTGTTCATGGCCTCTGAAAATTCCAAAGAAGACGAGCTGTCCGGCACGGAGCAGCCTTTTGTTGCCCATCTGGTTGAGCTACGTGACCGCTTGATCAAGGCCGCTTTTGCCATTGGGGTGGCAATTGCCATTCTTGCTTTGTATCCAGGCCCGGCCGCGCTTTACGATATCCTGGCCCAGCCGCTGGTGCATTCCTTGCCCAAGGGTGCAACCATGATTGCCACGTCGGTCATTTCACCATTCATGGTGCCACTCAAGATCATGTTTGTATGCGCCTTTCTGCTGGCGCTACCGTTTGTGTTGTGGCAGGTGTGGGCCTTTGTGGCGCCTGGCCTGTACTCGCATGAAAAGAAGCTGGTGTTGCCCTTGGTGATCTCCAGCACTTTGCTGTTTTTCGTCGGGGTCGCCTTCTGTTACTTCTTTGTGTTCGGCAAGGTCTTTGCGTTTATCCAGAGCTTCGCCCCCAAGAGCATCACGGCGGCGCCTGACATAGAAGCTTATCTGGACTTTGTGCTGTCCATGTTCCTGGCCTTCGGCCTGGCTTTTGAAGTGCCGGTCGTGGTCGTGGTGCTGGCGCGCATGGGGCTGGTCAGCATTGAAAAGCTCAAGGCCTTTCGCAGCTATTTCATTGTGGTGGCCTTTGTCGCCGCAGCCATTGTGACGCCGCCTGATGTGGTTTCGCAGCTTTCGCTGGCGATCCCCATGTGCCTGCTGTATGAGATTGGCATTTGGGCTGCCCAGGTCTTTATACGGGTCACCAAGGCCCCGGAAGAGCCAGCAAGCTAAGCCGGGGTGGCCGTCAGCGCTGAGCGGCTTTGGGCTTGGGACGTACACCCGGTGTGACGGTCAGCACCAGTTCCTGGCTTTTGCGATTGACGGCAAAAGGGGTTGCGTTCCCCGGCTTCAAGGATGCGACCGCTGACAGCAATTGCGTCACGTCGTTGATCTTACGTTCTCCCACCCTCTCAATCACGTCACCAGGCTTGATCCCTGCCTTGGCTGCCGGGCCGTTTTGCAGCACGCCGGTGATGATCACACCTTCATTGACCTTGACGCCGAAGGTTTCGGCCAGTTCGGGCGACAGGTCATTGGGTTCCACGCCAATCCAGCCGCGCGTCACCTGACCATCCTTGACCAGGCCCTCGAGCACCTGCTTGGCGGTAGACACGGGAATGGCAAATCCAATGCCCATGCTGCCTCCGGAGCGTGAATAAATGGCCGTGTTGATGCCCAGCAGGTTGCCGTTGGTATCTACCAGAGCGCCGCCGGAGTTGCCGGGGTTGATGGCCGCGTCGGTCTGGATGAAGTTCTCGAAAGTATTGATGCCCAGCTGGTTTCGTCCCAACGCGCTGACGATGCCGCTGGTTACGGTTTGTCCTACGCCAAACGGATTGCCAATCGCCAGCACCTGATCGCCCACCTGCAGCGAGTCAGAATTGCCCAGAACGATGGTGGGGAGTTTGTCCAGCTCAATCTTGAGCACGGCCAGGTCGCTGTCCGGGTCGGTACCAATGACTTTGCCTTTGGCGTGCCGGCTGTCATTGAGAATGACTTCAATCTCGTCGGCTTCTTCCACCACATGGTTATTGGTCAGGATATAGCCGCTGGGGCTGACGATGACACCACTGCCCAATCCACCCTGGGGCTCGTCGCCCTGGTCGCCGTAGAAGAACTTGAACCACGGATCGTTGGAGTTGGAGCGTTTGCGTGCAGTTTGGCTGGTGCTGATGCTGACCACCGCGGCGGAGGCCCTCTGAGCCGCCACCCGCAGGCTACCCGGCGGAATTTCCCCGGGTGCGTTGCCGGGCGCTTCTATCAGCGCCACGGCGCCACCCACACTGCTAGGAGCACGGTTCAGCCACTGGGGTTTGAGGGTGGCCACCACAAAATAGGCGGCCAGCAGAACCGTCGCGGTTTGCGAAAAAATCAGCCAAAGTCTTTTCATAGTGTCAAATTGTAGGCCGCGCTATCGGTTGGAACTCATGAAGTTATCCAAGGAGCGCGTACATTGCGTATGGCGTCTCCACAAACACCACACTATGCTGCTTCACCAGGTGATACACATACAAACTGAGGCACCCCCTAAGCCAGCGCAGGGCATGGCCTGCAATGGCTGCGGTGTATGTTGTCTGGTCGAGCCGTGCCCATTGGGCGTGCTGCTGTCGCGTAGCCGCAAAGGGCCTTGCAAGGCACTGCAATGGACCGCTGATCTGAAGCAATACCGCTGCGGCGCGCTGGGAACATCTGTGCAATCGGGGGAACATGCGGTGGAAGGGCTGTCCGGCCTGCAGAGGTCAAGCTTTGCGCGTCTTCGTGCCCGAACGATCGCACGGTGGATTGCGGCAGGCTCTGGCTGTGATTGTGCGCTGGAGCCCGTGGCGTCCCCCACAATGGAGTCCCGTGCCGATAAGGACAGCGACTGACACCATGATTGAACGCCAACAGCTTCTGGATACCTTTGACACCTTGCTGCAGCCCGAGCGTTTCAAGGACTATTGCCCCAACGGCCTGCAGGTGGAGGGGAAACAGGAGATTCGCAAGATCGTGTCCGGCGTGACTGCCAGCCTGGCGCTGATCGAGGCCGCAGTCAATGAAGGTGCTGATGCTCTCTTTGTTCACCATGGATTGTTCTGGCGGGGGTATGACGGACGTGTGACAGGTTGGTTGCGCCATAGACTGGGCCTGCTTTTGCAGCACAACATCAATCTTTTTGCATACCACCTGCCATTGGATGCGCATCCGGAATGGGGCAACAACGCGCAGTTGGGCTTGAAACTCGGCTTTGCAGTACAGGAATGTTTTGGCGAGCAGCAACTGGGTTGCTTGGGTGAAGCATCCCCATCCATCATGGCCGGCCCCAAGGCGCTGGCCGAACATATCCAGTTGGTGCTGGGTCGAAGCGTCACGCTGGTGGATGGTAAAAGCGGGCCCATGCGACGCGTAGCCTGGTGCACGGGCGGCGCACAGGGCTATTTTGAGCCGGCCATTGCCGCCGGGGCCGATGTCTTCGTAACTGGAGAGATTTCCGAACCGCAGGCACATCTGGCGCGTGAATGCGGTGTGAGTTTCATCGCCTGCGGCCATCATGCCAGCGAACGCTATGGAGCTCCCGCACTGGCTGCCCATGTGGCCTATGGCCTGGGGTTGGAGCATGTATTCATTGACATAGACAACCCTGCATGACAACCCACGTAGAACACAAGCCCATTGCCATCACGATGGGAGATGCCGCCGGCATAGGTCCCGAAATCATCGCCAAAGCCTACTTGCAGCGCCCCGATCTTCTGCAGGACTGTTTTGTCTGGGGTGACGTTGGCAGCATGCGTCGCGCGTTTCGGCAGGTGCAGCCCGGCGGCGTGCCGTATCCGGTTGCGCAAATTGCCAGCCCGCAGGATTTGACGGAAGTTCCACCACACTGTGTACCGGTATTGCAGGCTGGGGATGCCTTGCCCGAGCTGCCTATGGGCAGAGTACACGCAGTTGCCGGGGCATTTGCAGGACGATGCGTGATGCAGGCCGCGGAAGCGGCAATTCGTGGCGACGTTGCGGCCCTGGTGACAGCGCCCTTGCACAAGGAAGCACTGCACGCCGCCGGCACCCCGTTTGACCAGTTTCCGGGGCATACGGAAATGCTGCAGGCCGTGGCGGCGGGGCATCTCGGTCGGCCTGTGTCGGAGGTCCCGGTGCGCATGATGCTGGCCAATGACGAGCTGCGCACCGTGCTGGTTTCCATCCACGTATCCTTGCGCGAGGCCATTGCGGCGGTGACGGTGGAAAACGTATTGCAGACCTTGCTCATCACGCATGCGTCACTCGGCCGCGTGCTGAGAAGGGCACCACGCATGGCGGTTGCAGGACTCAACCCCCATGCGGGAGAGGGTGGACTGTTCGGGCGCGAGGAACTGGATGTCATCGTGCCCGCCATGCAAATGGCACGCGCGCAGGGCTGTCTGCTCAGTGGTCCATGGGCGCCGGATACGGTGTTCATGCGGGCCCGCAAGAAGCTGGGACTGGATGCGGAGTTTGACGTCGTGGTGGCCATGTACCACGACCAGGGCCTGATTCCGGTCAAATACCTGGGTGTGGAGAAAGGGGTGAACGTGACGCTGGGCTTGCCGCTGGTGCGTACCAGCCCAGACCACGGTACCGCGTTCGATATTGCCGGACGCGGAATTGCCGACCCGTCCAGCCTGATCGAGGCGGTACGGATGGCGCGTGCGCTGCTTACTTCCTGAGGCTGTCGCGGATTTCGCGCAGGAGTAAAACGTCCTCTGCAACTGGCGGAGGGGCTGCCTCCGCAGCGGGTTCGGCCTTCTTCAGGCGGTTGAGCTGCTTGACCATCATGAAGACGATGAAAGCCAGGATGGCAAAGTTCACTGCGATGGTAATGAAACTGCCGTAAGCAAATACCGGTACCCCCGCCTTCTTGATGGCAGCCAGGGTCATGTCGATTCCGGCCGGCACGGTACCCAAGGTGACAAACAGGTTGGAAAAATCCACTTTGCCCACTACGGCGCTCACCAAAGGCATGATCAGGTCGCCCACAATGGAGTCCACGATTTTTCCGAATGCGCCGCCAATAATCACACCAACGGCCAGATCTACCGCGTTGCCCTTGATTGCAAACTCCTTGAATTCTTGCAACATTGCCATGAAAAACTCCTCATTCAATTAAGACAGAGCCGTAGTGTCGCAGAGACGTCGTGATTGGCAACAACCATTGATCCAGCCCAGGGTCGTTGGCCCTTTACGGTCAGCTACAATCGGAGTTTGCCCTTAGTTGTGAAGTTCATCGAGGATTCTCATGAGTGAAACCCTAGTCGACACCAAATCGATCGACGCCAGTAAGCGGACTTGGATGATTGCTTCCGGCTGTGCTGGTGCAGTGGGCGGTATTGCTACCGCGATACCGTTTGTCAGCACTTTCCAGCCATCAGAGCGCGCCAAAGCCGCTGGCGCAGCTGTCGAAGTGGACATTGCAGCCATCAAGCCTGGCGAAAAAATCACCGTGGAATGGCGCGGCAAGCCCGTGTGGATCATGCGTCGCACACCTGAGCAAATTGCCGAACTGCCCAAGCTCGATCCTCTGCTGGCAGACCCCAAATCCGAGCGCAAGCGCGGTGAACAGACCCCCGAATACGCACTCAACGA
This sequence comes from Rhodoferax sp. GW822-FHT02A01, assembly GCF_038784515.1. NCBI lineage: Bacteria > Pseudomonadati > Pseudomonadota > Betaproteobacteria > Burkholderiales > Comamonadaceae > Rhodoferax > Rhodoferax sp. GW822-FHT02A01. Next base: position 235,499 of record NZ_CP152376.1, on the reverse strand, counting down.
AGGCCGTTCCATCAAGCCGGACGTATTCGTCGCAGTCGGAATCTGCACCCATCTGGGCTGCTCTCCGTCTGACAAGTTCCAGCCCGGTGCCCAGCCTTCCCTGCCGGATGACTGGAAGGGTGGCTTCCTCTGCCCCTGCCATGGCTCCACCTTCGATCTGGCTGGCCGAGTCTTCAAGAACAAGCCCGCACCTGACAACCTGGAAGTGCCGCCGCACATGTACCTGTCCGACAGTAAGCTGCTGATCGGCGAAGACAAGAAAGCCTGAGGACTCAAAACATGGCGACATTCAAGGAAATTTCTCCCAACGCATCGGCGGGCGCCAAGCTCACCAACTGGTTTGAAAACCGCTTCCCGACCGCGTTTGATGCCTACAAGGTGCACATGTCGGAGTACTACGCTCCGAAGAATTTCAACTTCTGGTACATCTTCGGCTCGCTCTCGCTGCTGGTGCTGGTGATCCAAATCGTGACCGGTATTTTCCTGGTCATGCACTACAAGCCTGATGCCGCGCTGGCGTTCGGCTCCGTTGAGTACATCATGCGTGATGTGCCATGGGGCTGGTTGATCCGCTACATGCACTCCACAGGCGCTTCCGCGTTCTTCATTGTTGTCTACCTGCACATGTTCCGAGGCCTGATGTACGGCAGCTACCGCAAACCGCGTGAGTTGGTGTGGATCTTTGGTTGTGCGATCTTCCTGTGCCTGATGGCCGAAGCCTTCATGGGCTACTTGCTTCCCTGGGGACAAATGTCCTACTGGGGCGCTCAGGTGATCGTTAATCTGTTCTCCGCCGTGCCGTTTGTCGGCCCCGACCTAGCTCTGCTGATTCGTGGTGATTACGTAGTTGGCGATGCCACTTTGAACCGCTTCTTCAGCTTCCATGTGATCGCCGTGCCGCTGGTGCTGCTGGGCCTAGTGGTTGCTCACTTGCTGGCCTTGCACGACGTGGGCTCCAACAATCCCGACGGTATTGAAATCAAGGGCCCCGACGCACCGCGTGATGCCGCCGGTCACCCGTTGGATGGCATTCCATTCCATCCGTACTACACAGTGCATGACATCTTCGGTGTCAGCATGTTCCTGATGGTGTTCTCCGCCATCATCTTCTTTGCCCCCGAGTTTGGTGGTTACTTCCTCGAATACAACAACTTCATTCCGGCCGATCCGTTCAAGACGCCGCTGCACATTGCGCCGGTCTGGTACTTCACGCCGTTCTACTCGATGCTGCGTGCCATCACCAGCGAAATGATGTACGTCCTGATCGCTTGCGTGATCGGTGGCGCACTGTTTGGCATCTTCAAGGCCAAGCTGCCCAAGGTATTCAAGCCGGTTATCGCCGTGGCTGCTGCAGCTGTGGTTGCCATGATGCTCTCCACCGACGCCAAGTTCTGGGGCGTGGTGGTCATGGGCGGTGCCGTCGTGATTCTGTTCTTCCTGCCTTGGCTGGACCACAGCCCGGTCAAGTCCATCCGGTATCGCGCCAGCTGGCACAAGTATTTGTACGCTGTGTTCGTGGTGGTTTTCGTGATTCTGGCTTGGCTGGGTACCCAACCTCCATCCCCCGTGGGCGAGCGCGTTTCGCAAATCGGCACGCTGTTCTATTTCGGCTTCTTCATTCTGATGCCCTGGTGGAGTCGCATCGGTGAACCCAAACCGGTGCCAACACGTGTCAACTTTGTTGCCCACTGAGATGGAAACAAACACAATGAAAAAAGTACTCGTATCTCTGCTCATGGCCCTCGGCGTCAGCCTGGGTGTGCAAGCCAACACGGGCGGCATTGCCTGGGACAAGGCGCCCGTCAAGACCAATGACTTAGCCGCTCTGCAAAATGGTGCCAAGATCTTCGTGAACTATTGCCTGAACTGCCATTCGGCCGCCTTCATGCGCTACAACCGTCTGAGAGACATTGGACTGACGGAGCAACAGATCAAGGACAACCTGCTGTTCACCACCGACAAAGTGGGTGAAACCATGAAGTCGGCCATTGATCCCAAGCAGGCCAAGGAGTGGTTCGGTGCCAATCCGCCCGATCTGACGGTGCTGGCGCGTTCACGTTCTGCCCAAGGGCAAGGTACGGGTGCTGATTACCTCTATACCTACATGCGTACCTTCTATGCCGACGACGCCAAGCCCACAGGCTGGAACAATCTGGTTTTCCCCAATGTGGGTATGCCCCATGTGCTGTGGCAGCTCCAGGGCAAGCGTGTTCCAATCTATGAAACCGTTGAAGAGCATGGCAAGGAAGTGCACGTCTTCAAGGGCTGGGAACAGGTCACTCCTGGAACTATGACCCCGGAACAATACGACCAGACCGTGGGTGATCTGGTGAACTACCTGCAATGGATGGCAGAGCCTGCACAAAACACCCGTGTTCGAGTGGGAGTGTGGGTCTTGCTGTTCTTGTGTGTGCTGACGCTGTTTACCTGGCGCATGAATGCGGCCTTCTGGAAAGAAGTCAAGTAATTCACAGTCAAGTCCTGTCGTTCAAAGCGTCAGGACATTGGAGAGTGGGCTCGCATTTGGCAGCCCACTCTTTTTAATTTTTAGGAGTCTCTTGTCATGATGGTTCTGTATTCAGGAACAACCTGCCCCTTTTCCCACCGCTGCCGCTTTGTGTTGTTTGAAAAGGGCATGGACTTCGAGATCCGTGACGTGGACTTGTACAACAAGCCCGAAGACATCAGCGTCATGAACCCTTATGGGCAAGTGCCGATTCTGGTCGAGCGTGACCTGATTCTGTATGAGTCCAACATCATCAATGAGTACATTGACGAGCGCTTCCCGCATCCTCAGCTCATGCCCGGAGATCCAGTGGACCGCGCGCGTGTTCGCCTGTTCCTGCTGAACTTTGAAAAAGAATTGTTCGTGCATGTATCCACGCTGGAAGCCCGTGCGTCCAAAGGAAATGAGAAGGCCCTGGAAAAGGCCCGCGCCCATATCCGTGACCGCCTGACCCAGTTGGCCCCCGTGTTCATGAAGAACAAGTACATGCTGGGCGATAACTTCTCGATGCTGGACGTTGCCATTGCTCCGCTACTCTGGCGCCTGGATTACTACGGTATCGACCTCAGCAAGAACGCGGCACCGCTGCTCAAGTATGCAGAGCGCGTGTTCTCTCGTCCGGCCTACATTGAAGCGCTGACACCTTCTGAAAAAGTCATGCGCAAGTAATTGCAGTTCAGACATGATTGACGCCAAAGACTCGAACTCCACGCGCCCGTACCTGATTCGTGCTTTGTACGAATGGTGTACGGACAACGGCTTTACTCCGTTCATCGCGGTGTTGGTGGACGAGTCCGTGCGAGTTCCTACAGAGTACGTGCGTGATGGCGAAATTGTCCTGAACATCAGCTTTGATGCCACCAGTGCCTTGAAGTTGGGCAATGACTACATTGAGTTCAAGGGCCGCTTTGGTGGTGTGGCGCGCGACATTCTGGTGCCGGTGGATCATGTGCTGGCCATCTATGCGCGAGAGAATGGGCAGGGCATGGCGTTCCCATTGCTGGCAAGCACCTCGGCTACTGAATCCGGGACTTTGTCCGAGGCCCCGGTGGCAGTAGAAAAAGCGTCTGATACCAGCCAGTCCGACACGCCACCACCTGAGGCTCCACGCCCAGGTGGGAGTGGCAGGCCGTCACTCACGCGTGTGAAGTAAATTCATGTAGTGCATCGGCATTTCGCCGCTGCACGCTAGGGTAGAATACATCCCGTGCCGCTTTAGCTCAGTTGGTAGAGCAACCGCCTTGTAAGCGGTAGGTCGTCAGTTCGAATCCGACAAGCGGCACCAAGAGTTACTCCAGTAGCGCCCCAATAAAAAACCCACTTCCGTAATCGGACAGTGGGTTTTATTTTGCATGGTGCTGGGCACCCGGAGGTGCTGGCGGGGCTAGGCCCACAACCGGCTGATCAACGCTTTGAAAAACGGCGACGCGAGGCAATCAGGCCCAACAGACCGGCTCCCAACAGGGCCACTGAACCAGGCTCAGGAGTCTTGTTGGGGTTGCACTGGGATCCGCTCACCGTGCCGGCACAAGTATTTCCGGCTACCGACAGGAGCTTGAACGCGTCATTGCCCTGGTCCAGGGTTTGACCATTGGTGCTTGTTGGGCCATAGGAGGTACTGTAAGCGCTGATTAGCCAGTAGCTTGAGTAGGTGGAGGTGTTGCTGCTGGTTGCGGTATTGCCAGCCTGGGCGCCCACGTTACTGAAATTGCCAATCAGGCTCCAGCCAGAGGACAGCAATCCACTCAAGCTGGCGCCAGCCATGGTGGGAGGAGTTGTGCTGCCGGTCCATGCCAGGATGGACAAATCGGAATCGTTATAGGGTGAGGTGCCATTGTCAGTACCGTTCCATCCAATACTCACACTGGACAAGTTCACTGGACCATTGGTGAAGCTCAATAGCATGGCATCGATGCCATTGATGTTGTCCGTTGCATGGGGGCCAGTAGCGGATGCAGACTCATTGCTGGCAACCACGCCCAAGCCGTAGGAACTGCCATAGTTGTATACCGTTGCCGCAGCAAAGGAGCTGCCAGCCGTCGGGTTGGTAATGGTGCCCGAGCCTGTGGACCAGCCACTCAGCGACACAGCGGGGCTTCCGCTGCAGGCTTGGCTTGCAGCGCTCGATGTGCAATCAGCGACCAGATTTTGAGACCACGTTGAACTCGCCCATGCGGATGCGCCGCAGGTGCCGATCGCGATCGCAATTGCCAAGTAGATATTTCGCTTCATCATGTTCTCCGTGCAACTCAGGTCAGGCGTCAAATAGATTAACCTGCCACCCTATTCATGCAATTACAGCAATATTCGAGCCAACAATTAAAATCATTTAAAATCAATAAGTTACGATTTGTCAAAGTGGAATCTTTGATGAAATGTAAAAACCACCGACATCACTTTGTCGAAATTATCAATTCAATGATTTGAGCAGCGTCTTCGCCTGGTCCGCTCCGTCAAACGAACTACCCGACCTGAGTGCCGATTCCAGCTCCGCCTTTGCCTCCGCTTTGCGTCCAGCTTGCGCCAATGCTGCCGCCAAATGGTAAGCGATTTCCGGATTTCCGGGTTGCCTCAAGCGCGCATCGCGGAGGAGCTGCAAAGCCCTGTCCGGCTGGCCATTCTTGAACAAGATCCAACCCAGGGTATCTATCGTTCCAGCATTACCAGGATTTTTCGCCACAGCCTGTTCCGCGATCTTGATGGCTCCAGAGTCATTGAGCAACAAGAGAATATTGGCCAGATTGTTAAGTGCCTCTGCGTCGTCTGGATCCAATTTCAATACCCTTTCGTAGGCCAGACGGGCCTGCGGCAGGTTACCGGATCGGGCGTAACCATCGGCCAGTGCCTTCTGGGAAATGATGTCCTTGGGGTGTGTCTTGGTCCATTGCTCCGCCAGTTGGGCTGCTGCCTTGCCGCCATCCTGATCCCCCATGGCGCGCGACAGTCGCAGCAAGGTTTCTGTGGAGGGTTCAAGTTGGTGGGCCTTGCGGTAGTTGTCCAGTGCAGCCGCTTTTTGCCCGCGCGCCATCGATATGTCGCCCAGCAGGCTGTAGCCAACGGCTCGTTTGGGCTGGGATGCAATGATTTCGCGGGCGCGCTTCTCCGCCTTGGCCTGGTCTCCTTGGCGCAAATCGACTTCTGCCATAAGCGCTTGGGCGGGCAAAAAATCCGCCTGACCGGAAAGCGCCTTATCCAAACTGTAAGAGGCTCCTGGAAGGTTGTTGGCGGCGAGCTGAAGCATGGCTATTTGGACTTGCTTCGCCGGATCGTAATCCGCCAATTTGGTGGCTGTCATGAGCAGGTTCTTGGCTGCGGCGATATCACCGACTGCCAATTGGGCCTTTGCGTAAGCCATCAGAACGGAGAGTTCTTCGGGACCCTTTGCAGATGCACTCTTCGCAGCATCCAGGGCGGCTGAGGCATTGGCATTGCGTAAATGAAAGTCAGAAAGTGCCAGGTTCCAACGCTGTTCCTTGGGCCCCGATACATCGACCGCCTTCTCCAGCCAGCGTTGTGCTTCGGGAAGCTTTCCTGTGCGTTCCGAAATAATCGCCATCTCTGCCATGGCTTCGGCATTGCGCGGGTCCACTTTCAGAACGTCATTGAGCCGCTTTGTAGCCGCATCGTAGGCTTTGGTCGCAATGTCAAGACGTGCCAGATTCAGGCTTGGGGGAATATAGGTGCTGACAAGCTTCAGCGATTGCTCGAAGGCAGTACGGGCAGCCGGATAGTTTCTGGACTGCCCGCGGGCCATGCCCAGCAAATTGAAGAATTCCGCGTTGGTGGGCTGTTGCTTGACAAGATCTTCGGCAACGGCAATCGCTTTGGCGGTCTGGCCCGCCTTCAAGTACATGTTAAGCAATGCGGTAGCCGCTCCGGTTTGTTTGGGGTTCTTCTTGTAGGCTGATTCAAGTTCACTGATGCCACTGCCGGATTGGCCACTGCGGATCAGACTCATGCCCAGCACCGTGCGCAGTCCCGGTGCGTCTTGCGTCTGCAAAGCCTTTTTCATGAGCGTAGTGGCGCGCGCGTTTTGTCCCTTCACCATCAACGCAGAACCCAGCATGGTCATGGCTTGGCTGTCGGTGGGTTGCGCCTTCAAATAGGTTTCCAACACCTCAATGGCACGATCGATATTGGGCTCGGACAAATAGATCTGCGCCAAGATCTTGGTCGCTGCGCTGTTGCCCTGGACTTTTTGAAATGCTTCCAGATACTGTTTGGCCTTTTCTCTTTCGTTCAGACCATAGTGCGCCAGTCCGTTGAGCATCAGCAACTGCGGGCGGTAGCGCAGATAGTCAGGTGGAACCGGGTCAATCAGGTTGACCACTTCCTTCAACGCAGTTCGTGCGTCCACAGGCCGGTTGTCCTGCTCTGCCAGCAATGCCTGCAAGTAGGCAACACGGGGCTCGCCAGGCAGGAGCCCCACCAACTGCGTCACTTCGCTTGTGGCTTCTTTCTTCTGTCCCAGGTCCACGTAAATTCCGACCCTTGCAACCCGCACATCCACCCGATCAGCGTCGATGGACAGTGCCTTGCTGTAGGAAGCAACTGCACCAGTCAAGTCTCCTGTACTGTGCTGTACGGAGCCCTTCTGGTACCAGGCTTCAGCAGAGTCCGGAGCCAATGCCATTCCCCGGTCAGCGGCTGCAGCAGCCTCCTTGAATTGCAGCGCGCGAATGCGAATGGGCACTTCCGCCAACCAGGATGAGGCTGATTTTGGATCTATCGCTCGTGCTTCTTCAATGTTCTTAAGGGCGTTGCGCGTATCACCCAGATCCGAGTTGGCGGCGGCACGCAGCAACAATACCTGGATCTGCACAGCAGGTGGCAGGCCTGCAGGATTGAACTGCTGCTGTTGCAGCAATGGAACCAGCTTGCCCTGTGCCATATAGGCCTGTCCCAAGGGGATGACCACTTCGGCGCGGTTGACGCCCAGACGCAATGCCTCATTGAAGGCGACTTCTGCGGCCACTACGTCTCCACTCTGCAGCAGCGCCTTGCCCAATAGCATCTGGACCGGCAGCATGTTCTTGTCGATCTGCAGCGCATTCTTGAGCTGGATGATGGCACCTTCCAGATCTTTCTTCTCATATCGAACCAAGGCATCCTCATAGTACTTTGAGGCCTTTGCATCGGTTGCAAGCGCAGCATGTGGTGTCAACAGGTTCAATGAGCAAAGCAGGGCAAGCGCAATATGGCGAAGCATGCGTTCGCTGAGCTGTGCTGTTGTATGGGGCATGGTGTGTTTGGACAGACGTCGAGAAAATTGGGGGGGTGATGGGGAAGGTTCCGGGGCACAATTGCAGATCCGTGCAGGACGCTTGAGGGCGCCCTGAGTCTGCAGGCTAACGCTTAATCTGCCAAGTTGTACCGGCCTGGAGCAATGATGTTGTCCGGGTCCAGCTCGCTTTTCAGTCCTCTGACGATCTCCCAATAGGCGGGGTCACGGGAGACGATATCCGGCATGGCGTCCGATCGTGCGCGATACACCGAGAGCTTTTGTTCATGGATGTGCAGCAACAAGGCATCGGCGCACTCATGTGCTACCTTCACCGACTCAGGTTTGCTACGGTCAAATAGGATATTGATAACCGCCACAAGTGACATGGATGTTTCGATGTTCACGGTCATATACAGCACGTGACCGAATTTGGCAGCAACGGCATTCATACCGGTCAACAGTTTGGCAACTACCTTTCCATTGGAGGGGAGGGCCGGTGATATGAACATCAGGCCGCAATTGGTTTCGTCCAGCTTTTCGGTGCCCCAGTCGCTGTGGCCGTACTTCCACAAGAGGTTGTCAATCGCCACATTGGTTGGTACGCCCACCGAGAGGTTGTGCAACGGTCGCAGCGCGGAGATGGACGCTGCCAACGCACGCGCCTGTGGAATGAAGCGCAAGGTATTCATCACTGCATACCCCAGATCCAGTAAGCCGTTGCTGACTACGGTGACCCGGGCAAGTTTGCCCATGCGGGACTTGATTTCACGAAGTGCTGCAGTGACCTGGCCCTTGTTGCCTGTGACCGCGCCCAGGCTGGCCCATTCATTGGGAGCCACCAGACTGATGGCCTTCTCTGCCGCTGCGTAGGCCTCGGCCGGAGGAAGGTGGCATTCCTTCTCCAGATAAGTACACATGCCGTACATCATGGATGAGTGCGTGCGCGCGCGATTGGCTATATGGGTTACAGAAACCAACAGACCCTCGCGCTTGAGGTGTGCCAACTCATCAATGAATTCACCCAGTCGCGCACTGTCATAAAGTGCCAAGGAAACAGCGACCTCTTTGGGACGGCGGGGAGTCAGCCGGAAGCAGGCACTGGTGACAATGCCGTAATTGCCCTGAAAGAACAAACCGTCGAGCATGGGGCCCAGGCCGAAGGGGTGGCTGTGGGCCAGAGGTGAATCTTCACCGAGGCGCCGAAAACCGGTCTTCAACAACTTGCCGGAACCACAAACCACTTCCAGGCCAAATACGTCTTCCTTGCGTGGTCCGAAATAACCTACACCGCGGTCTAGCGCATTGCCCAGAATGCTTGTGTCGCGTGCGGAGCCGGAGACATTGAAGGTCAATTCCGGGCAATGCTTTTGCAGGAAATCATAAAGCTGCCCCTGTGTGACGCCCGGCTCCAGAACGGCAACAGGATTGGATAGGGAAATTTCATCGGCATTCAATATGCGGTTCATTCCACTCAGGTCGACCAGATCACAGTCCGCCTTTGCAGGAGCGCGAGATCCGTAACCCCAATTGAAGCCAGTCGACACCGGGTACAAGGCACGTTTCGCAACACGGGACTGATTGACCAGAGCAATGACTTCCTGGGTAGTAGTGGGTCTATGAATTGCACCTGCCGGAAAATCCCGTCCGGTTACATTGGTGGTTTGAATGGCGCCCGTGGAATGCGATGAATTCATATTCTGTCACCCTGGTATTGGAAGGAATCATTGTAGTGAGACCGCTGATATCTCACCTATTATTTCCAAATACAAAAAAGGGGCCCGAAGGCCCCTTTTTGATTCAAAGAATTGCTTCTTGAATTACTTGGCTGCTTTGCGGCGACGCGATGCAACCAGAGCCACCAGACCCAGACCCATCAGGGCCAGGCTTTCTGGCTCAGGGATTTCCAAGTAGAACTGACCTGCACTGTTGCCAGTTATGGTGGCGCCGATAACCTGACCATCAATAATGGGGGTCACAGTAGGACTTGAGAAGTCGGTATGGGAAAGTGCAAATACAGGCTTTCCAGTCTCGAAGGAGGAAAAGTCAGCACCTTTCACACCGCCAACATCCTGGAAAAAATAACCCGAGGTAATGGTTGACTGATTTGCGTCCACAACAATCGAGGTAAGCGCCTTAGGAGTCAAATCGGCAAGCAGACCACCGCCACCCGTGATGGCATAGGTAGCCAGCGTGGCTGTTTGTGCAACATTCAAAAATGTTACGGTTCCAGCGGTATAGGTGAAAGATCCGTTTTGTGTACCAACGCCCGATCCCACAACGTCAAGCCATCCAACCAAAGTGTGATTGTAAGAGACGCCTACGAGCCCAGTCTGGCTAAAGGTAAAGTTGCCGCCCCCAGAGAATATGTCTGTCACTGTTACTGGGTCGCTACCAAGCGTAAAGCCAGTGCTACCAACAACCTTAATAGCAGCTGCAGCACCCGCGCCATCCGGATCAAACCAGAAAGAAGAATATGCAGCTTGAGCGCCGGAGCTAATCAAGGCCAGGCCTAGCGCAGCGGCAGCGAAGAGTGAACGTTTTACCTTGATCATGTTGATCCCCTTTAAATGAGTTGCAAAAAAACTTGTTGCGCAATCAATAAAGCAAAGGGTGTGCCAAGTTTTTTAGTTCTTTTAAAATCAATGGCTTACGACGTTTAGCCGACTTCTTTGAGGATGGCGTGTAAACAATACCGACATCTTTCTGGGTTGCCGAACGGGTCAATGGCTCCCCAACCACATGCCAGAATAGCGCCATGAAAATACTTGTAACTGGCGTGGCTGGCTTTATTGGGGCGGCTACTGCCCTTCGTCTTCTTGCCCGGGGCGACACTGTCGTCGGGATAGACAACCTCAATGACTATTATGACCCAAGCCTGAAACTGAGTCGCCTGGCGCTGCTGGACCGACACCCGGGTTTTCGCTTCATGAAGATGGACCTCGCCGACAGGGAAGAAATCGCGGGGCTTTTCGCGAAGGAAAAGTTCGAACGCGTCGTGCATCTTGGCGGGCAGGCCGGAGTACGCTATTCGTTGCAAAACCCCCATGCCTACGTAGACAGCAACCTCGTGGGGTTTGTGAATGTGCTGGAGGCCTGTCGCAACAACGCCATCGAACACCTTGTGTACGCTTCCAGCTCCAGTGTGTATGGCGGCAATACCAAGATGCCGTTCTCGGAAGCGGACAATGTGGACCATCCGGTCAGTTTGTACGCCGCCACCAAGAAGGCCAACGAGTTGATGGCCCATACCTATAGCCATCTGTTTGGAGTGCCGACGACGGGGTTGCGGTTTTTCACCGTATATGGACCCTGGAGCAGGCCGGATATGGCATCCATCCTGTTTACCAAGGCCATTTTGGCCGGCGACCCTATCAAAGTCTTCAATTACGGAGACATGCGGCGCGATTTCACGTACATAGATGACATTGTTGAAGGGGTTGTCCGGGTATTGGACAAGGTGGCAACGTCTTCGGAAAGCACGGCTCCCTATCGCGTCTTCAATATTGGCAACCACCAACCAGTGCCGCTGCTGGACTTTATTGCATGCCTAGAGTCGGCTCTCGGCTTGCAGGCCAACAAGGAATTGCTGCCCATGCAGGATGGCGATGTTCCGGCTACATATGCCGATACCCAGGCGTTGAATGACTGGGTGGGCTTTGCTCCCGCGACCCCGATCGACAAAGGTGTGCGAAGCTTTGTGGATTGGTATCGCAGCTATTACAAAGTGTAGTGCCGCAGCAATGCGCCGATAGCTGCCTCGCAGAGGTCAAGCACCAGATCAAAGGCCTGTGCATTGCTGTGATAGGGGTCGGGTACTTCGGTTCGATCGCATTCGGAGGCAAAGCTCAAAAGCAACCGTAGCTTGTGCGCGTGCTCGGCCGGGCAGATTTTCTGGAGGGCTGCCATGTTCTGGTTGTCCATGGCCAGCACCAGATCGGCATCGGTGAAGTGACTGCTCGCAATGCGGCTGGAGCGCTGGCGTTTGGCGCTGTAGCCGCGGCGCTCCAGCGCCGCAATGGCGCGCGGGTCGGTGCGCTGCGCGGGCGAGGGTGCGTGGGTGCCGGCCGAATCGATTTGCAACTTTCTGCCAACGCCCAGATCACGTGCCATCTTCTGCGCAACGACGAGTGCCATTGGGGATCTGCATATGTTGGCCGTGCAAACGAACAATAGTTTTGTCATTGGCCGGGATTTTAGTTGCTCGCTCAAACTAACCCATCTTGCACTTCCGGTAAATGCGCTATATTCCACAACTGCACGTACATGCAGTCTTTTTGCCTTTAGGGGAGGTCGCCTTGAAATTTCTAAACGCCACACTGGTCACTTGTTTTCGCTGGGTAGCGCTGGTACTTTTCACAGGCTTGGTTACTGCGTGTGCCAGCAATAGCGTCAGCCTTAACGAGGCACCAGTTACAGCCTCTTCGCAGGACTACAACTACCTCGTAGGTCCGGGCGATACTCTTAATATTATTGTGTGGCGCAATCCGGAGCTCTCGCTTTCCGTGCCTGTGCGTCCTGATGGCAAAGTGTCCACCCCACTGGTTGACGAATTGGTTGCTCAAGGCAAGACCTCCATTGAAATTGCGCGTGAAGTCGAAACCGAATTGGGTAAATTCGTGCGGGACCCTGTTGTCACCGTCATCGTCACCAGTTTCGTCGGTCCGTACAGTGAACAGATTCGCGTCATTGGCGAGGCCGCCAAGCCACAGGCCCTTCCTTACAAGCAAAAGATGACAGTGCTGGATGTCATGATTGCTGTGGGTGGTTTGACCGATTTTGCAGACGGCAATGCGGCTTCCATCACCCGTGCCTCGGAAGGTGGCAAGCGCTATTCCGTGCGTCTGAAGGATCTGCTCAAGCGTGGTGACATTTCTGCAAATGTTGAAATGCGTCCGGGCGATATTCTGACCATTCCGCAAGGTTGGTTCTGATTCCAGTCGGGTCTCGGCAGCAAGGCGGTATTCGCCTTGGCCGCTGGATACTGATTCTTACGATCAAAGAGAAACACCCCCTATGGAAGAGGTAATCGGCCATGTTCTATCTGTTGCTCGCGGCATGTGGAGACACAGGTGGGCGGCGTTGGCGGTCGCCTGGATCGTGGCGATCCTTGGCGCAGGTGCAGTAGTTGCTGTTCCCGACAAATATGAGGCGACAGCGCGCATATTTGTAGATACCCAGTCCATTCTCAAACCACTGATGTCCGGCCTGGCGGTGCAGCCCAATGTGGAACAGCAAGTCACGATGCTGAGCCGCACATTGATCAGCCGCCCCAATGTGGAAAAGCTCATCCGCATGGCGGACCTGGATCTGGGAACCAAGTCCAAGGAGGCGCAGGAAGCGCTGATTGACGAACTCACCAAGGCGCTTGAAATCAAGTCGGTGGGGCGAGACAACCTCTACGCTCTGTCCTACAGAGACTCCAGTCCGGACAAGGCCAAACGGGTTGTCCAGTCACTGGTGTCCATCTTTGTGGAGTCGAGCCTTGGCGATAGTCGCAAGGATTCCGAGGTCGCCAAGAAGTTCATCGATGAGCAGATCAAGGCTTATGAGACCAAGCTGGAAGAGGCCGAGACCCGTCTGAAAGAGTTCAAGCTTCGCAACATCGATATGCAGACTGGCGATGGCAAGGGTGTGGTCGAGCAGATCGGCGCCATCGGAGATCAGCTGAGCCAGGCGCGTCTGGAGCTGCGCGAGGCTGAGAACGCCAGGGATTCGGCCAAACGCCAGTTGGAGCAGGAGCGTGCTTCGTATTCACGCAGCCTGTCGCAAGACACTTCGCCCACGGTTGCGACTCCCGAGATTGATGCCCGTATAGATGCCCAGAAACGCAATCTGGATGCCTTGCTGCAAAAGTACACCGACAAGCACCCCGACGTCACCGGCGCGCGCCGCATGATCCAGGAACTTGAAGAAATGAAGCGCAAGGAAGTTGCCGAATTGCGCAAGGCGGCTTTGGCCAACCCAGGTTCACCCGCCGCCGCCAGCCCGGCGCAGCAGGAAATGAGCCGCCTTTTGGCCAATGCCGAAGTGCAGGTCGCGTCGCTTCGCGCCCGCGTTGGCGAATATTCCGCAAGGTATGAGCGTGCCCGCCAATTGATGAAGAGTGCTCCGCAGATTGAGGCCGAGTTTGCACAGCTCAACCGCGACTACGACATCAACAAGAAGAACTACAACGACATGGTGGCACGCCGCGAGTCGGCGGCGCTTTCCGGCGACTTGGACAATGCGGCCGGGGTGGCTGATTTCCGCCTCATCGATCCGCCGCGCACTTCGCCCAAGCCGGTTGCTCCCAACCGCCTGATCCTGTTGCCCATGGCGCTGGCAGCCGCCATTGCGGCGGGCCTTGGAGTCGCCTTCTTGCTGAGTCAGATACGGGCGGTGTTCTTTGATCCGCGCTCTCTGACTGAAATGACCGGACTGCCGCTGCTGGGAACGGTATCGCTCAATCTGGATGAAGCCGGCCTGGCAAAGAGGAAGGCGGACCTCAAGAAGTTTGCAGGTGCGTTTGGTGTGCTGTTGCTCGTATATGCCATTGGCATGGCCTTAATAATCTTTTTGTCTGGGCGGGCGGGATGAAACAAAATGAGTAGCCTGATCGAAAAAGCCGCACAGCGCCTGGAACAACTCAAGCGTGCAGGCGCAGAGGTTCCAGCAGCATCTCCCGCAGCGGTTGCTGCTGCCGTCGCTGCCGGAGCGGTGCCGCCGCCTGTGGCAACAACACAGCCGGCTGCAGAAGCCGCGACAGCGCCTGTCAGTTATTCGCGCAGTGTGGAGATTGACCTGGACACGCTGGCAGCGGCGGGCATCGTCAGTCCGCATGCGCCCAGGTCGTTGATAGCGGACCAATTCCGGGTCATCAAGCGTCCTCTGCTTGCCAATGCGGTAGGCAAGGGGGCCACACCGATTGCCAATGGAAACCTGATCATGGTGACCAGCGCCCTGCCGGGCGAAGGTAAGAGTTTTACCGCCATCAATCTGGCGATGAGCATTGCCACCGAGCTGGATTACACAGTGATGCTGGTGGATGCAGACGTAGCCAGACCGTCGGTGTTGAACCGATTGGGGCTGGAGCCCAGTCCCGGCTTGCTGGACCTTGTCGTGAACGGTTCGTTTGATCTGTCCAGTGTGCTGCTCAAGACCAATATCGAGAAGCTCACCCTGCTGCCCAGCGGTACGCCTCATCCCAGGGCGACTGAACTGCTGGCCAGCGACTCCATGACGCGCCTGCTGGAAGATATTGGCAGCCGCTATTCAGACCGCATCATCATTTTTGACTCACCTCCTTTGCTGTTGACAACGGAGTCACGGGTGCTGGCCACCCACATGGGACAGATCGTGATGGTCGTCAAGGCCGATTCCACCTTGCGCTCGGATGTACGCAGCGCGCTGAGCACCATAGAAGATTGCCCGGTGAAGTTCGTGCTCCTGAACCAGGCGACAACCCCGTTCAAAGACGGCTATGGATATGGCTACGGGTATGGGTATGGGTATGGGTATGGTCAGCAAACCGGCACCTAAAGCACATGTGCTGCGCGTATTGCTGCCATGGGGGCTCGCCTGCCTGTCGCCTCTCGCTTCGGCACAGGTAACGGACGACGCGGCAACACCCGGCCCCAAACCCGCTGTGAGCATGGTGCCCCGTGTTTCGGTGACAGAAACCTGGACCGATAATGTAAGCCTGAGCAGCGCCAAGAAGGCGGATCAGGTCACCGAAATCAGTCCCGGACTACGTGTCGATGTGAACAAGGCCCGACTCAAGGGCTTTCTTGATTACACACTGACTGGAGCGACCTACGCGCAGTCCAGTTCCCCCAGTCGCACCACCAACGCTCTGGCGTCCAACATGACGCTGGAGGCCGTGGACAACACGTTCTTCATCGATGCCAGCGGCTCCATCAGCCAGCAGGCAATCTCGGCATTTGGCACGCAGTCGACCAGCACCAGCTCGGTCAACTCCAACAGCACCGAAGTTTCCACCTACCGTGTATCACCTTATGTGCAGGGCAGCTTCGCGGGCGCGGTCAATTATCTGGGCCGCTACAGCCGCACCGTCACCAGCGGCGGTTCCTCGGGCGATGTCGCCACCAATGATGCGTCATTTGGATTGAAGGGTGGGAATGGTCAGAGGTACCTGGGCTGGTCTGCCGATGTCACGCACCAAGATGTCAGCTACAGCGCGGGCAGGTCGACCGACAACGACACTGCCGTCCTGGGCCTCAACTATGCCATCACGCCGCAGGTCAATGTCTCGGTCGAGGCAGGTTCTGAATCCAACAACTTCACCAGCCTGGACAGACAAACCAATTCACTGACAGGATTCGGTTTCTCCTGGACACCGTCCGAGGTGACCAAGTTGTCCGCCAGTGCGCGTCATCACGCCTATGGCGATACCTACCAGGTGAGTTTTGACCGCCGCACCAGCCGCACCATCTGGCATTTTTCCGATACCAAGGACATTACCCAGACTCCCAATCAGAACGGTACCGTCTCCGTGGGCACGGCGTATGACCTGTATTACGCGCAGTTTGCCACCGTCGTGCCGGATCCTGTGGCTCGTGCGCAGTTTGTTACTGCCTTCTTGCAGTCCTACGGTATTCCTCTGGGGGCAACGGTTGGCATGGGCTTTACCGCTTCGTCGCTCACCATGCAGCATCGTCAGGAGGCCTCTTTTGCACTGCTGGGTGTGCGCGACACCATTACATTTGTCGCAACACAGTCAGAGAGCAACCGTTTTGATGCGCTCACGACGGCCGTTGATGATTTTTCCACCGCAACGCTGGTACGTCAGACTGGTCTGAGCGTAAATCTTGCCCATCGGCTTACACCGGATTACTCCCTGGCACTTCTGCTTTCGCAGGTGGCCACCACCGGATCGGTGAGCTCCCAGTCCAACACGTTGCGTTCAGTGAACCTGAGTCTGACCGGCAAGGTCGGCCTTCGGTCCAACGTGACACTGGGCTTTCGTCATTCGGAGTCAGACAGCAGTCTGATTCCATATTCAGAAACCGCTGTCACTGGCACCTTCAAACTGCAGTTCTAATTCATGTATGAAGAGTATTACGGGTTAAGCGGCAAGCCATTTCAGCTCAATCCTGATCCGGCCTTTTATTTCGCCAGCAAGCAGCACCGTCGCGCAAGCGCCTATCTCAAGTATGGCGTGCAGCGCAACGAGGGCTTCATCGTCATCACGGGAGACGTGGGTGCGGGCAAGACGACCATCGTGCGCGGCCTGTTGGCCACGCTGGAGGAGGGCAACGTGCTCGCCGCCAATCTGGTCACCACGCAGCTGGATGCCGACGATACCTTGCGCATGGTGGGTGCTGCATTTGGCGTACGCGTCAAGGACGTTTCCAAGGCGGACCTGCTCATGTCGCTGGAGGCGTTCTTCGTCAACCAGGTCACCGAAGGTAAGCGCTGCCTGTTGATCGTGGACGAGGCGCAGAACCTCACGCCCAAGGCGGTGGAGGAGTTGCGCATGCTCTCCAACTTCCAGTTCGGCCAGCAGGCTCTGCTGCAGACCTTCCTGGTGGGCCAGCCCGAGTTCCGCACCATCTTGCGCAGCCCTTCCATGCAGCAGCTGCGTCAACGCGTGACGGCTACCTGTCACCTCGGGCCCATGGACCTCGAAGAGACCCAGGGCTATATCGAGCATCGCCTGCATTGCGTGGGTGCCAAGGATCGCCCCAGCTTTGATGCAGAGGCCTACAAAGGCATCTTTGAAGCGTCCGGCGGCATTCCCCGGCGCATCAATCAGATCTGCGACCGTCTGCTGCTGTCGGGATATCTGGCCAGCAAGGATGCCTTTGGCATAGCCGAGGTCAACGAAGTGGTGGGCGAGCTGCAGGAAGAATATGCAGCCCCCTTCGTCGCCGGCGCAACCGACAGGAACGATGGTGATTCGATTCTGCCGGTGGAGAGCGGGCAGAGCGCGGTGGACATCGACATCGGCAAATTGCAACTCAAGCCGGCACTGGGCGAGGAGCTCTCGCGCCGGATCGGTGGCCTGGGCGGAGAGCAACTGGACGCGCGCATGCGCAGGCTGGAGCGCAGCGTGCTGCATCTGGAGCGTATCAATCTGGAAGTGCTGGTGCTATTGCAGAAACTCGTAACAGCGCTGGCCAAACCCAAGGAGCCTGGCGAGCCATGATCACCAACGCGCTGACCATCGATGTGGAAGACTATTTCCAGGTCTCGGCGTTTGCGCCGCACATTGACCGGGCAACGTGGGACAACTGCGAATGTCGTGTGGAGCGCAATGTGCACCGCATTCTTGCGCTGCTGGAGCAGCACAACACCAAGGCGACCTTTTTTACACTGGGTTGGGTGGCGCAGCGCTACCCCCAACTGGTCCGGCAGATCGTGGAAGGTGGTCACGAACTGGCCAGCCATGGCTATGGCCACGAACGCGCCAGTGATCTGACGCAAGCTGCCTTTCTGGAAGATATACGCTCGGCCAAGGCGATTTTGGAAGACATATCCGGAAGCGCCGTCGTGGGCTACCGCGCGCCCAGCTTCTCCATTGGCAAGAGCAATCTGTGGGCCTTTGATTGCCTGGCAGAAACCGGTCATCGCTACAGCTCCAGCATCTACCCGATAGCGCATGACCATTACGGCATGCCCGACTCCCCCCGCTTTGTGCACGAAGTGCGCCCGGGTTTGATCGAGGTCCCCATCACTACCCTGCGCGCTTTCGGTCGCAACTTTCCTTCCAGCGGTGGCGGCTATTTCCGCTTGCTGCCCTATGCGCTGACGCGCTGGATGCTGCAACGCGTGAACGCCGACGACGGGCAGGCCGGCATCTTCTACTTCCACCCGTGGGAAATCGATACGCAGCAACCGCGCATTGAAGGCATCAGTGCCAAGACGCGCTTCCGGCACTACGTCAATATTGACCGGGTAGAGGCGCGGCTGAACCAGTTGCTGACCGACTTCCGCTGGGGCCGCATGGATCACATATTTCTGGATAAACCATTGCCGCATGCCCACGCCCACTGAGTCCGCATCACTTACCGTCAAGCGCCTGGGTGCCGATGATTCCTCGAACGTTGCGCGTTGGGAAGCCTTCGTCATGGCCTGCCCGCAGGCCACGTTTTTTCATCGTGCCGGTTGGCAGAACATCATCGCCAAGGTATTCCGGCACGACACCTACTTCCTGTATGCCGAGCGCAACGGCGCCATAGAAGGCGTGCTGCCTCTGGGGCATGTGAACAGCTGGCTGTTTGGCAACTCCCTCACGGGTTTGCCGTTTACCGTGTATGGCGGTGTAGCCGCATCCTCGGAGCAGGCCGCGGATGCGCTGGAGCAGGAGGCGCAGCGCATTGCGGTGCAGTTGGGCGTGGACCATCTGGAGTTGCGCAACGTGGAGTCCCGTCACCCGGAGTGGCCCACACAGGACCTCTACGTCACCTTTCGCAAGGAAATATTGCCCACGGAAGACGAGAACATGCTCGCCATTCCCCGCAAGCAGCGCGCCATGGTGCGCAAGGGCATCAAGAATGAACTGGTGAGCCACATAGACCCGACTGTGGACCGCTTCTTCAAACTGTTTGCCGACAATGTGCATCGCCATGGCACGCCTGCCATGCCGAAGAAATATTTTCAAGCGCTGCAAAAGGAGTTTGGTGCGGACTGTGAGGTCCTCACGGTCACCACCAGCGACGGCAAACCCTTGAGCTCGGTACTCAGTTTTTACTTTCGCGACGAAGTACTCCCTTACTACGCGGGCGATGACGAGGCGGCCAGGGACCTGGCGGCCAACGACTTCAAATACTGGGAGCTCATGCGCCGCGCCTGCGCCAGAGGGCTCAAGGTGTTTGACTACGGACGCAGCAAGCAGGGCACCGGCCCTTATGCGTTCAAGAAGAACTGGGGCTTCGAGCCCAAGCCGCTGCACTATGCGTTCTGCCTGTACAAGCGCGACGCCATTCCACAGAACAACCCCAACAACGCCAAATACAAGCTGATGATCAGCGCCTGGCGGCGCATGCCCATCGCGATGGCCAACTGGCTGGGGCCGTTCATCGTCCGTAACCTGGGCTGACGGGGTTATGGGCAACCTTCTGTATCTGGCGCACCGGTTGCCCTACCCCCCGAACAAAGGGGACAAGGTACGCTCCTACCACCTGCTCAAGCATCTGAGCGCCAGCAACCAGGTGTACCTGGGCACCTTTGTGGACGACCCGGATGACTGGCAGCATGTGGACACGGTGCGGGCACTGTGTACGCAACTGCATGTGGCTGGCTTGAATCCGCGCTGGGCCAAGCTGCGTAGCCTTATCGGCCTGTTGCATCACCAGGCGCTGGGCTTGCGCTATTACCGCAATGCCGGTTTGCAGGTGTGGGTGAATCAGGTGTTGGCCGAGAACCAGATCGACGCCATCGTCATCTTCTCGTCGGTGATGGCGCAATACATTCCAGTGAATTCACAGAAGTCGGTTCCCATGCTGGTGGACTTTGTAGATGTGGACTCTGCCAAGTGGAGCCAATACGCGGCCAACCACAGCTGGCCGCTATCCTGGCTGTATCGACGCGAAGGCGAGCGCCTGCTGGCGTTTGAGCGAGAGGTTGCCGCACGCGCACGCCGCAGCTTCCTGGTCACAGAAAACGAAGTGGCGCTCTTTCAACGGCTGGCGCCCGAGTGTGCCCAGAAGGTGGACGCACTCTGCAACGGAGTCGATGCCGAGTACTTTGCACCGGACCCGCAACGCGCCTCTCCCTTTGCCGTTGGCTCAACAGGTGACGGGGCAGTGTCGCTGGTGTTTACCGGTGCGATGGACTATTGGCCCAACATTGATGCGGTAGCCTGGTTTGTCAGCGATGTCTTGCCCCAGCTGTTGACGCGTTGGCCGGGGCTGCGCTTTTACATTGTCGGCCGCAATCCACCGCCCACCGTGCAGAACTTGGCGTCGCCTTCCGTCGTGGTCACCGGTACGGTGGCTGACGTGCGACCCTATCTGCAGCACGCTACCTTGGTGGTGGCGCCACTGCGTGTGGCGCGTGGTATTCAGAACAAGATTCTGGAGGCCATGGCCATGGCGCGACCGGTGATTGCATCGCGCGAGTGTGCGGGTGCGGTCTCGGCAGTCGAGGGCAAGGAACTCCTGTCTGCTGGCACCGCATCGGAATTTGTGGACCAGATCCAGGCGCTGCTGAATGCACCGGAACGCGCGGTCGCGGTGGGGCACGCCGGTCGCGAATGCGTGGTGCAGCATTACAGCTGGACTGCCCATCTGGGCGGCATTGACCGTTACCTTTCTTCCACGCCCGTATCCTGAGCATGCCATGACCAAAACCTTGACCAGTAACTCAGCCGTGTGGAGACAGGCGCTGACGGCATTTGTCGTGGTGGCTCTCGCATTTGTTCTGCTGTATCTGGACACGGGTGCATCCATAGTCGGCATTTGGTCACGCTCAGACACCTTTGCGCACGGCTTCCTGGTGCTGCCCATCGTGTTGTGGCTGGTCTGGCGCAGGCGGCATGTGTTGGCGGGCATTGCACCCGTGCCCAGCCTGTGGGCGGGCGTGTTGCTGGCGTTGGCAGGGCTGGCATGGTTGCTGGGCGAGCTGGCTGCGGTCAATGCGCTGAGCCAGTTTGCCATGGTCTCCATGCTGGTGCTGCTGGTGCCCACGTTGCTGGGGTATGGTGTCGCCGCCTCTATTGCATTCCCCTTGGCATTCCTGTTTTTCGGCGTGCCCTTTGGTGAATTCGCCATGCCGCAGCTCATGCAGTGGACGGCGGATTTCACGGTGCTGGCCCTGCGCGCCAGTGGCGTGCCGGTATACCGCGAAGGATTGCAGTTCATCATCCCAAGCGGTGCCTGGTCGGTGATCGAAGCCTGCAGCGGCATTCGTTACATCATCGCATCGCTGGCCGTGGGCACCCTGTTTGCCTACCTCAATTACCAGACCTTGCGACGCCGGGTTCTGTTCATGGTGGTTTCATTGCTGGTGCCCGTACTGGCCAACTGGATTCGTGCCTACATGATCGTCATGCTGGGCCACCTGTCGGGCAACAAGCTGGCTACCGGTGTGGACCACATCATCTACGGGTGGGTGTTCTTCGGGGTGGTGATCATGCTGATGTTCTGGATCGGTGCACGCTGGTCCGAGCCGGAACCGGACTTGCAGCCCTCCGCAGCCAATCCAGCCAATGCGGTCAGCGGCAGCGCACCGCGCCCACAGCGCTGGGTGCTTGCCAGTGTGATTGTCTTGATGGTGGTGGCTCTGCCGCCTCTTGGCCGCTGGCAGATACACCGTGCTGTGGCCGGCCTGCCGCAACCCAATCTGGCGGCTCCTGCCGAGCTGTCACCCGGGTGGACCGCTACGCCTGAACCGGCCCCCAAGTGGCAGCCTGTTTTCAATAACCCGTCTTCGCAGCTGACCACCAGCTATGGCAGTGGCGAGCGTGCAGTGAAGTTGTACATGGCGTACTACCGCAACCAGAATGCGGATCGCAAGATGGTCAGCTCCGACAATGTGCTGGTCAAGAGCCAGGTCACCGATTGGGCTCAGGTGGCCAGCGGTGTTCGCACCCTGCAGCTTGCCAACGGTTCGCTCAAGGTCCGCACTGCGGAGCTGCGCGGCTCGCCCATACCTGGCGTCGTCGGCGCCGAACGACTCACGGTGTGGCAGTACTATTGGGTCAACGGCACGCTCACTTCCAGTGACATGCTGGCCAAGATATACACGGCGCTCTATAGCTTGATGGGTCAGGGTGATGACTCGGCGGTAGTGATCGTGTATGCCCCCAAAGGGGAATCCGGGCAGGGCGAACTTGCGCTGGAAGCATTCATGCAGGCCAACGCCTCGGCCATTGGCACCTGGCTGCAATCCATTCGGCACTCAACTTACCAGTAACGCATCATGTGTGGCATAGCCGGACTTTTTGACACCCGTGGCAAACAGAACTTTGCCACCGAGCTGATCGCTCGCATCAACAACGTCCAGGCCCATCGCGGGCCGGATGAGCTGGGCCTGCATCAGGAACCCGGCGTAGCGTTCGGCCACCGCCGCCTGTCGGTGATTGATCTGGCCACCGGTCAGCAGCCGCTGTTCAATGAAGACCAGTCCGTGGTCATTCTGTTCAACGGTGAGATCTACAACTACCAGGAACTGGTGCCCGAGCTCAAGGCGCTGGGCCATGTGTTCCATACCCGCAGTGATACGGAAGTCATCATCCACGCCTGGGAGGCCTGGGGTGAGGCCTGTGTGCAGCGCCTGCGCGGCATGTTTGCCTTCGCAATTTGGGACCGCAACCAGCAGACCCTGTTCATGGCACGCGACCGCCTGGGCGTCAAGCCCATGCACTACGCGCTGCTGGACGATGGCACCTTTATCTTCGGCTCCGAGCTCAAGGTCATTACCGCGCACCCCGGCTTCAACCGGGCCATAGACCCGCTGGCGGTGGAGGAGTACTTCGCCCTGGGCTATGTTGCGGACCCCCGCTGCATCTACCGCGGTGCGCACAAGCTCACGCCAGGGCATACGCTCACCTTGCGCCACGGGCAACCCGTGCCGCCGTCCAAGCCCTATTGGGATGTGCACTTCAGCCTGGACAACGCCATCAGCAGCCGTGACGCCCAAGCCGAGTTGATGCAACGGCTGCAGGAGTCCGTGCGGCTACGCATGATTGCCGACGTGCCCCTGGGCGCATTCTTGTCGGGCGGCGTGGACAGCAGTGCCGTGGTAGCCACCATGGCGGGACTTACCAGCACACCCATTCGCACCTGCGCCATCGGGTTTGATGACCCGAACTTCAACGAGTCGGCGTTTGCACAGATGGTGGCTGACCGCTACCACACCGACCACCGGCTGGAAGTGGTGAAGAGTGATGACTTCGATCTGATCGATACCCTGGCCTGGCATTACGACGAGCCGTATGCGGACAGCTCCGCCATACCAACCTACCGCGTATGCCAGATGGCCCGCAAGCACGTTACCGTGGCCCTGTCTGGCGATGGCGGGGACGAGAGCTTTGGCGGCTATCGCCGCTATCGGCTGCATATGGCCGAAGAGAAGGCGCGAGGCATGCTGCCCATGGGCTTGCGTCGGCCGCTGTTTGGTGTGCTGGGCCGGTTGTACCCCAAGGCCGACTGGGCACCGCGCATGTTCCGCGCCAAGACCACCTTTCAGGCACTGGCCATGGACGCCGCAGAGGCTTACCAGCACAGCATGTCGGTGATGCGCAGCGATGAACGCGCGGCGCTCTATTCCGACGGATTCAAGGCACAGCTGGGCGGCTACGGTGCGGTGCAGATCTTTCGCGAGCACGCAGCGCGCTCCGGCACCGACGATCCGCTGGCCATGATCCAGTACCTGGACTACAAGACCTGGCTGGTGGGGGACATCAACACCAAGGTAGACCGAGCTGCCATGGCGCACTCGCTGGAGGTGCGCGAACCACTCATGGACCACCAGCTCATCGAATGGCTGGCCACGCTGCCCAACAGCCACAAGATTCAGGGCCAGGAAGGCAAGTACCTGCTGAAGAAGGCCTTTGAGTCCAAGCTGCCCCACGAAGTGCTGTACCGGCCCAAGATGGGCTTCTCGGTGCCGTTGGCCAAGTGGCTGCGCGGCCCGCTGGCACAGCGCACGCGCGATTCCGTGCTGGGCCCGCGCATGCTCGACAGCGGCTACTTCAACCCGGCCACACTCAAGTCCATGGTGACGCAACACCAGAGCGGCCAGCGCGATTTCTCGGTGCCGCTGTGGTCGCTGCTGATGTTTGATGCCTTTCTGCGTCAGGCCGGCGACGGTCGGGCACCGCAGTAAGGTGGATTTCCGGGCTGCAGCAACGCACGCGAAACGCGGTCTTTCACCCTCGTCGCGTATGCTTATGATCGTGCCGTACAGGCTCTAAAACACATTTGTTGGGAGTTATTTTGAACAAGAGAAAAGTCGTTTTGGTTGGTGCGGGAAATATCGCCAAAACCCATGCTTCTGCATTGAGGGAAGTCGCCGGAACGGAATTGTTTGGCGTATTCGACATCAATCCCAAGGTTGCCGAGAGTTTCGCAAAGGAGTTTGGAGCCGCAAACGTATTCACCACGCTCGAGAGTGCGGCGGCCTCTGCCGCGGATGCGGTGCATGTCCTGACGCCGCCAGACCTGCATTTGTCCACCGCCATGCCTTTTGTTGAGGCCGGCAAAGCCGTGCTGGTGGAAAAACCTGTGGGTGTGAGTACAGCGGAGTGCGACGCACTTGCAGCAGCCGCGCAACGCTCTGGTGCGGTAATCGGTGTGAACCAGAATCTGGTCTTCAACCCAGCCTACGTGCAACTACGGGAAGCCATCACCTCGGGCCGATTGGGGCGTCCGCGTTACATCAATTACGTGTACGAGGCTCCATTGCGCCAGCTCACGGGCAAGCAGTTCGGTCACTGGATGTTTCGCCAACCGCTGAACATCCTGTTGGAGCAGGCTGTGCATCCCATGTCGCAGATCGTGGATCTGGCCGGCAAGGTCAAAGAGCTGGTCACGCTGGCCGAAACGCCTGTAGAAATTTCCCCCGGAGTGGGGCTTCACAATGCATGTCAAGTGTCCATGCTGTGCGAGCGCATGCCTGCGAACCTGCGGTTCCACGTCGGCTCCAATTTCACGGTGTGTCGCATGACGGTGGTCTGCGATGACGGCGTGGCTGTTGCCGACATTTTCTCCAACCAGTTCCATACATTGGAACGCAGTGCCTACATGGAGCCTATCGATAACTGGCTCTCGGCACGTGCAACGGGCAAGCAGATCGCGTCACAGGGTTTCGCCGGACTGCGTGACTATGCGTTGGCCATGGTCAAGCTCAGGCCACGTAGCGATGCTTTCTATCTGGGTATGAAGGGCAGTCTGCAATCTTTCTATGCCGACTTGCAGGCACGTCAGCGACCCCGTATTGATTTGTCCTTTGGTGCCCATCTGGTCAATGTGTGCGAGCAGGTGGTTACCGCGTTCAAACCCTTGCCTCCTACAGCAGTCGACCATCCGTCTTCTGCCAAAGCGGCGCCACAGGGCAGCATCGTGGCCGTGCTGGGAGGCACTGGGTTCATCGGGGCGCACACGGTGGCAGCCTTGCTGCGCAAGGGATACCGCGTGCGTGCCATGGGGCGTGGCGCCGCAAACCTGCAGCCGGTGTTCTATGAACCGGGGGTGGAGATCGTCCGTGGCGATGTCAAACGCAAGGCAGATCTGGAGCGCGTGATGGCAGGTGCGGATTTTGTCGTCAATTTGGCCCATGGCGGAGGCGGAGCCAATTTCGAGGCAATTCGCGCGGCAATGGTGGATACGGCCGTGGCAGTTGCCGATGTTTGCCGCTCCAGCAACATCAAGCGGCTAGTGCACGTAGGCTCCATCTCAGGCCTATATCTGGGCGATGGTGGTGATGTCATCACCAGCGAAACCCCACCCGATCCGCGGCCCTATACCCGCAATGACTACTCCCATGCCAAGGCGTTGGCCGATGCCGAGATGCTCAAGGCGCACCGCCAGGGCCTGCCTGTGGTTCTGCTGCGCCCCGGGCTGGTGGTTGGCGCTGGCACCTCGCCTTTCCACGGCGGTCTGGGCTTCTTCAACAATGACCAGTATTGTGTGGGCTGGAATGATGGCGGCAATGCCTTGCCCTGGGTACTGGTCGAAGACTGTGCGGATGCAATAGTTTCCGCGCTGACCTCTCCCAGCGCGCCTGGCAAGGCCTACAACCTCGTGGGGGATGTGCGCCCCAGTGCGCGCCAATACCTGCAGGATCTGTCCAAGGTGCTGCAGCGTCCCCTGCATTTTGTGCCGTCCTCTCCCACTGGACTGTGGTTGACGGAAATGGGCAAGTGGGCGGTGAAGAAAGTCGCCGGTCAGAAGGTCAAGCGCCCGTACCGACGCGACATCCTGTCGCGCGGTCTCAAGGCAGGATTTGATTGCTCCGACGCCAAGCGCGATCTGGGGTGGACGCCAGCATCCGACCCGCATGTATTCCACCAGCGCGCGCTGGCCGTGCACGCAGAAAGTTGAGACTGGACAGAAAGGTCTGAGCTGATGGCGCGCGTTATATTGCACGGTTTTTCGACATTCAAGTTGGGCGGTCCGCAAGCCCGGTTCGTGCAATTGGCCAATGCGCTGGGACCGGACTACCACCACGTGGTGGCGGCCATGGACAACTGCTTCGAAGCCGGTGAACGCCTGGGGCCGCACGTGAGTTGGGAGCGCCTGCCGTTGCCGAACCGTCGCGGTGGTGGATTGGCAAACCGCTCCACATTGCGAGATGTCTTGCTTGCCCGAAAGCCCGATGTTCTGTTCAGCTACAACTGGGGTGCCATGGAGTGGGCTGCAGCCAATTTGCCCAAGCTGGTTCCTCAGGTCCATGTGGAGGACGGGTTTGGGCCGGAAGAGGCGCAAAGCCAACTGCCCCGTCGCGTGCTGATGCGCCGTGCGTTGCTGGGGTGGCGACCCCTTCCCGTGGTGGTGGCGTCGCGCAACCTGCAACGCATTGCGTTGGATGTCTGGAAGCTGCGTGCCCGCTACGTGCGTTTCATTCCCAATGGTGTGGTACTGCACGATGTGCCGCCCAGTGCGACCGCCAGCCCAGATCCGAGTGCACCGCTGGTGGTTGGCACGGTGGCGGGTCTTCGCCCCGAAAAGAACATTGCACGTTTGCTGCGTGCATTTGCCGCGCTGCGTGCGCGCCAGGCCGCACGCTTGGTCATCGTTGGCGATGGCGCCCTGCGGGCCGAATTGCAGCAGTTGGCCACCCAGTTGGGCGTGGCCGCTGACGTCGAGTTCGCTGGTTACCTAGCCGCACCGGGGACACGCCTTGCCCAGTTTGACCTGTTTGCTCTTTCCTCGGACACCGAGCAGCTTCCCATCGCCATGCTGGAAGCCATGGCCGCAGGTGTGCCCGTTGTTGCTACCCGGGTGGGCGACGTGCCGCACATATTGCCGGAGTCGGCAAGGGCGGGCTTGTCAGAACCGGATGATGCATCCTTCTGCGCAGCATTGTTGGGCGCGGTGGATGCACGCGCCGAGTGGCCGCGGTGGGTTGAAGCGGGCCTGAGCCAAGTGCGGCAGCATTATTCGGAGCAGGTCATGGTTGCCCAATGGCGGAAGCTGTTCGATGGTCGTCTTGACCTGGTGTTCGATGCACCCCATCTTGGCGTGTCGTCAGTGCAGAGGCATTAGCGTATCATCTGAACGCGTTACCCGCGTGCCGCGCCTTCCAGGCATCCGAATGATCTACCGAAAAGAAATGATCTTGTCCATGCGGTCCTGTCTACGATTGCTGGTGTGCTTTGTACTGCTGGCTTGCAGCGTCAGTGGCTCCACTGCCAGTCTGTCTCCCGTTGAACCCCCGTCGCCTCGCAGCGTGGTGGTCGATCCTGCCCAGTGTGCGGAAGCTGTGCCACCAAACCCGGCTTCTCCGGCTATCGTGTTCCAGTTGGTGGACGGCGAGTGTGTGCGTACGATGACCCTGCTAGGGGCACATGGCCCGAACCTGCCCAGCCAGCCAGCGGTGCAAAACGCCACTGTGCCGCAGGCTCCCACCGCAGGGGAATTTCTGGATTGGGCTCAGCGCAGCTACGCGTCCCTGTTTCCTGGCAACCCGGCCAGCCAGAAGACGCAGGGCTACATCTTCCGTTACTACTCTGGCACCCAGATGTTGCTTGGTGTATCGGGCAGTTCCGTATACGCCATGGGGCCGCTGACCAAGGGGGTGCTGGTCCGATTGGGTAACCTGGGAGACTGGTCGTGCGCCGTGGCGCCTTCCCATTGCGAACATCCGGTTACGGCAACCGAAGCGGATGAGTCCGCCAGAAAGGTTGATGGGTATTCGGCCGAAACGTCCTACAGCAACAGCTATTGCAGCGACAACACCTATCCCAGCCAATGGGAGTGGAATCCGGCCACCGTGGACCCACAGGTGGTTGGCGCCACCTCGGGCACACCCCTTATCAAGCACATACGCAACAACGTGGTCATCGCCACCTACAGCCGGCTTTCGGGCGGACGCAGCAGGCCCAACAATGTGGACGGCAAGGACAATTCGGTGGGGCCGTTCCGGCGCCAGCTGTATACGCAGTGGAAGGACGGTGACGTGTTCGAGGTATATCCGGCTGTGTACGAAGGTGAAGATCAGCAGATCTTCATCGGCCCCAACGCCGAGAACGATGCTGCCTACTACGCCAAGCAGTTCGTGGTGCCCAGGAACATCACCGTGCGGGGTGTCACCGTCAACGGCGTGCGGCCCGTCATCAAGCTGCCGGCAAGCGGGGTCAGCAACAACACCCTGGGCCAGGGAATTATCTACATCGGCCAGTCGGAGAACATCACGCTTGAGAACCTCGACGTCGTCTCCAGCGACCGCAACGTACTGGTTGGCAAGGCGGGTATCTATGTCAATGGCGTACACAATCTGACGCTGAAGAATATCCGCGTCAGTGGCTTTCACAGGCAATCGGCCAACGGCATATTCGGCACGAACGCAAACAACGGGCTGCTGTTGCTGCAGAACGTGGAGCTTGCTGACAACGGCGGGGGCGGTGGGCCCGAGCACAACATCTATATCAATGCCAGCCTGCGTGATCCCAATTTCACGGTCAAGATGACGGGCTCCTGGTCACACAATTCCTACTACGGCCATCTATTCAAATCGCGTGCCCAGATCAATCTGCTGGAAGGCAACTACTTTCAGGGCTCACGGTCTGCGCAGGGAGAGATGCGTGAGTCGTGGTTGGTGGACATCCCTGAAGGGGGAGACCTGGTTTTGCGCAACAATATTTTTGCCAAGAACTATTCCGGTGACTCTACCAATGGTGCTGCCGTTACCTACGGGGTGGAAAAAGGCGCGGGAACCTTTGACATGTCCCGTCCCTGGGCGCTGACCATCGAGCACAACACTTTTGTCACATTCTCGCGTTATTACGACAGCCTGAAGCACGAGACGTATCCTTTCTTCCTCAATAGCAAGGCGCCTGTGGCGCCAGAAAACCTGCACATCCGCAACAACGTATTTGTTGGCTATTGCCAGACCCCTTCACCGAACTGGAAGGCTGGCACTTATTTCGGCACCGGTTATTCCATTGTCAATTTCAATGGCATAGACCAGTCGTTCCGCCTTCGCAATCCGATTCAGGTGAATTCCAGCACAGTGGTGGGTACGCCGGGATATCAGCATCAGCAGTTTGTTAGCCCTCGACGTACCAACACTGTTGGTGCCGTGGACTAGGGGGGAGCACGCAGCCGTCCGGCCAAGTGCCTGCGGCCATGGCTTCGAGGCGTGACTACGGTAGAATCAACATCTTTCGCACGAATAATTCGCCCATTCTTTTGCAGCAGGAAAGTGCCCAGACTTTCTGGCTGTCCGCCAACGGGAAGCTGGCTTGGCCCACCCAAACCGCAGAGCAAACGGGTAACTGTCTATGGTTGAATTGCGCGCGTTGACGTCCTTGCGTGGTCTGGCAGCGTTTTACGTGGTGCTGCTACATTTTTCGACTGCCTTCGAGCACCACGCCGTAGCCACCATCCCGTCACTGGCGCCGCGAGGGTACCTTGCCGTTGATTTTTTCTTTGTACTCAGCGGCTTCATCATGACGTACTCCTATGCGGCGGACTTCCGACAATACGGATTTGTGCGTGCCGCTCCATCCTTCATGATCAAGCGCGTTGCCCGTCTGATTCCGCTGCACTGGTTTATCACATTTGCACTATTGACCTATACATTGGCTGTATCGCCAGGGTTCACTGGTTCGGTCAAGCCAGCGTTTGAATCCGCGAACCCGGTGCGAGATGTGATTTTCAATCTTTTGCTACTGCAAGGTCTGGGACTTGCTCCCAACATGAATGGTCCGTCCTGGTCAATCAGTGTTGAATTTTTCGCCTATCTGGCGTTCCCCTTGTTCCTGAAACTCGTTTTTCACACAAGTTCTTGGATTCGAGGTCTGTTGGCAGTCGGGGCTGTACTTGCACTTGCAGCAACTGCCATGCATGGGCATCGGCTGAGTCTGGAAACGCAAACGGTATCGTGGACTTTGGTCCGCTGTTTTTCAGAATTTGTGCTGGGCATGGTGGTGTATCACAGCTATTCCATGGATCCCCGCGCAAAGCGCTTTGGCACAGATGTCGTCCTTTCCATCATGTTGTTGATTGCGGCCACCATGATGTTGCTGCGCCTGTGGGACCTTGTGGCGGTTTTGACGTTTCCGTTCATCATCCTGGGCGTTGCATACAACAGCAGTTGGGTGACCAGGGTGCTGGACCATCGCTTCATGTACTTCATGGGGGTGATTTCTTTTTCCCTATACATGATTCACTACCCTATTGCGTACCTGGAGCTCAGTCTGGTCAAGCAACTGCATTCCCAAGCGCTTGGTCAGACGGCGGCCCTGGCCGTTGCGTTTGCCGGCTCACTTACGACCATCCCGATCGCTTGGTGCACCTATCGCTGGATAGAATACCCGGGTCGCGACATCATCCGTTCATTGGCAAGGCGATTTGCTGTAGCCCGTGAATGAAGTCGCTTCAAACAACAAGGGCGTAGCGCTCTATCGAAGGGGGAGTGATCTGGCACATTCATCTGGCACGAAAAGCTCGATGCACACCGATGCAGGTGGAGGTATTTGGAGCTGGGTAGCGGCGCTGCTGACGCTCACGTATGTGCTGCTGTTGGTCCGTTATGCTTGGATTGGCTTTTCCGAGAGTGATGACGTTTTTTATGCCACGGCGGCTCAGCAGTGGGTAGGGCACTTTCACTTGGCAGCAAACCACTGGGGACTGCGTCACGCCATTGTCCTGCCTATGGCTCTGGGGTTTGCGGTGTTTGGCCGCAACGAGATGACACTCGTATTTCCCTCGCTGCTGTACTTCGTGCTGCTTCTCGGTTTGAGCTTTGTCTGTGTGCGCAGGATAGCGGGCTATTACGGCGGCCTTCTCGCCGTAGCGCTGGTGGCCTCCACGCCGGTGATCGTCTCCGGCGCTTCCTGGGTAACGACCGACCTGCCGGAGACCTTTTTCCTGTTAGCTTCCGTTTGGCTGTTTCTATATGCTCTGGAGACGGGAGGCCGCGTCTGGCAGTTCGTCTTGTGCGGCATCTTTGCTGGCTTGGGACTGATCACACGGGAGACCAGTGTGGTTCTTGCCGTGTTCTACGGCATTCTGATGATGCGGAACTATGGCGGGCGGCGTGACATCTACCTCTGGATAGGTGTTGGCGTGGCGCTCGTCCTGGCCATTGACACCGCGTACCTGGCGGGCAGTAGCGGCGACTTGTTGTACAGACTGCATATAAGCCAACAGGGTGTGAAAGGTGACAATCCTGACATGGTGGGCCAATTCCAGACCCAGCAAGGGCTTGACCGGTTTGGCTCGTTGACTGCACCCCGCTGGTTGCAGGCCTGGATTGTGTTGTTCTTCAACCAGAATTTTGGCATCTTGCCGTGGTTGGGTCTGGCGGCAACGGTCTATCTTTCCGTCAAGGCTGTGGCCCGCATCAGAACTATTAGCCGCATGGTTCTATTGCTGGCGGCGGTATGGTTTCTGGTGATGTCGTTCGTGTTCACGTTCTTATGGCTCGTGCCACGTTACCAGATTCTCACGGCCGCCGCCCTGGCCATGCCGCTTGCAATCTACCTTGCGGACACGATTCGCAAAGGGCGCATGGTGGTGGCAGTGGGTGTTGTCTGTGCGGCCGCGGGGTTTGCTTTGCTTGCCATTGGTGTATCGGACCGCAATCCTCTCTTTGGGGAAAAGGCGCTGGCACACATTGCAGCACAGGGCACCGCTTCCAGGATAAATACGGACCCTGGCACTTTGCGAGGTGCGGCATGGCTGCTGGATGCAAACGAAAGTGCACAACGTGTTGTCGCTGAGCCGCCGCGTCCGGGCGATCTGTATTTCTTCTACGACCGGCCAAGACGCGGTCTGCCGAAAGACTGGCCCGTTCAACGTCCGGGTTCCGACTGGATTGAGGTTGCGCAAATGCAGGAGCCGCCACGTCCCATGATCGCACTGATATTCGGCATGGGCCTGGAACATGTGTTGCCGGATGCCGTGGCACGCAAGCTCAATTTCCAGCCGCGCCACGCCGTTTTGTTCCGCTTGCCCGCGCCACCGTTGCCAGCAGGTGGGCAAGATTCCACCAGCCGCTGAATCGGTGCCCCGCCTGCTCCACGACCTGGTCCCACATTGAATAGATAGAATGAAACTATGGCAAACACGAGCTTCCGAAATCTGAAAGTCGCTGTCCTGGTGCCTTGCTACAACGAGGGTCAGACCGTTGCCAGCGTGGTGCGAGACTTTCGAAAAGCACTTCCTGAGGCCGTCATCTATGTGTACGACAACAATTCCAAGGATGACACGGTAGCCCGTGCAAAGGAAGCGGGCGCCGTCGTTCGTGGCGAGCGGTCCCAGGGCAAAGGCAATGTGATTCGTCGAATGTTTGCGGACATCGATGCCGACCTGTACGTCATGGTGGATGGAGACGACACCTATGACGCCTCCTGTGTGCCCTCTTTCTTAGAGTACATGCTGGCAAACAACCTGGACATGGTGAATGGTGAGCGCATCCATGAAAGTGAACAGGCTTACCGTTTCGGGCATCAGTTTGGCAATCGCCTGTTGACGGGGCTGGTGGGCACTTTTTTCCGCAAGGAATTCAATGACATGTTGTCGGGCCTGAAGATATTCTCGCGCCGCTTCGTCAAATCCTTTCCTGCGCTCACGCGTGGCTTCGATATTGAAACCGAGTTGACCGTGCATGCGCTGGAAATGCGTATGGCTGTGGGCGAAATGACGGTGGCGTACCGAGAGCGTCCGGAAGGGTCGATCAGCAAGCTGAGCACGTACCGTGACGGTTGGCGGATCCTCACAACCATTGCGCGCTTCCTGAAGGAAGAGCGTCCCATGCAGTTCTTCGGTGCCTGCGGAGCCGTGCTGGCCATTCTGAGTCTGGGTCTCTCCGTGCCGCTGATCATGACTTTCCTGGAAACTGGCCTGGTGCCCCGTCTGCCTACGGCAGTTCTGGTGGTTGGCTTGATGTTGACGGCTGTTCTCAGCGTGACGGCAGGCCTGATCCTCGATACCGTCACCCGTGGCCGCCAGGAGATGAAGCGACTGCTGTATCTCTCGGTTCCTGCCACCCAGGGGGAACGTGTGTGAGCCACGGCGTGCCGCGCGTTCCCGATGCCACAACCCATGCGTGATTTTGCGCGCTTCGTGGTGGTGGGGGGAGTCGGCTTTGGGGTCGATGCTGGCGTGATGATGGGCCTGCTGCGATTGGGTGCACCCCTGCTAGCGGCACGTCTGGCATCCTTCGGCTTGGCCGTCACCGTCACATGGACCCTGAACAGGGCCTGGACGTTTTCACACCCGCAGCCGCGCAGGGCGCGCCGCGCCTACATTGAGTACCTTGCTGGTCAGACTATGGGTGCCGGCATTAATTTTTCGGTTTTTTTTCTCGCCCTGGCATGCTGGACTGACCTGAAGCAGTACCCGCTGGTTCCCTTGGCCTTAGCCTCGGGTGTTGCCATGGTTTTCAATTTTCTGGTGGCCAGGCATCTCGTGTTCAAGCCGGGACGCGGCTAGCTGTGTAGTTCCAAGTAGCATTCGTTTTTGCCACTTCGGAGGCGTTTTGAAAGGGTAGGCATGAAGATTTCCGTTTTTGGTTTGGGGTATGTGGGTGCCGTGTCCTGTGGCTGCCTTCCCGAACTGGGTCACGACGTGATTGGTGTGGATACCAATCCGCTCAAGGTCAAAATGATCAACGATGGCCAGTCACCGGTGGTGGAAGAGGGCATCAATGAGCTGATTGCGTCTGCCGTCCAGGCAGGCAAGCTCCAAGCCACTCCTGACGTGGAGTATGCGGTGCTCAATACCGACGTTTCGCTGATTTCGGTGGCCACGCCCTCCAATCCCGATTATTCGCCCAATCTCACGGCGGTAGACGCCGTCATTCGATCCATTGGTCAGGTGTTGCGCAAGAAGAGCACGCCGCACGTCGTGGTATTGCGCAGCACTGTCCCGCCTGGCACCACCGAAGGCCGCATATTGCCCATTCTGGAAGAAAGTTCCGGGCGCAAGGTGGGACAGAACCTGTCGCTGGTGTTCAACCCCGAATTCCTGCGGGAAGGCTCTTCCGTCAAAGACTTTCACAACCCGCCGCAGACCGTCATCGGCAGCCTGGATGAAGCGGGGTACCTGGCTCTGGAGCAGATGTACGAAGGCCTGCCCGGTCAGTTCGTGCGCACCAGCAACGCCGTGGCCGAGTCGGTCAAGTACCTGTGCAATGTGTTCCACGCAATGAAGATCGTGTTTGCCAATGAAGCCGGGTCGGTGCTCAAGGCCACCGGCCTGGATGGTCGCGAGGTCATGAAGATATTCTGCAACGACGCGCAACTCAATATCTCTCCAGCGTATCTGCGCCCGGGATTCGCCTTCGGCGGCTCATGCCTGCCCAAGGAGGTCAAAGGCTTCCTGACACTGGCTCGTGGCCTCAACGTTCCCATTCCCGTGCTGGGGGGCCTCCTGGATAGCAACGAAGCGCACATCAAGCGCGCATACGATCTGATCGCCCGTGACGGACGGCGCAAGGTGGCGCTCTTCGGTCTGGCATTCAAGCCCGGCACGGACGACATGCGTGACTCGCCGCTGGTGGCGCTGGCAGAGCGGTTGCTGGGCAAGGGCTTTGACCTGTGCATTTATGACGGTTTTGTCAAACTCAGCCGGCTGCTGGGCAAGAACAAGGAATTCATTGAGCGAGAAATTCCGCACCTGGACAGGCTTTTGCGCGAATCGCCAGAAGCTGCGCTCCACGACGCCGAAGTGCTTGTCATCGGCCATGCCGAGCCGCAGGTGCGACAGCTGATTGTTTCCCGGGCAAAGGGACGGCGCATTGTTGATTTGTCGGGCTATGCGGAGCTGCGCAACCTGGACGGCGTTGAGTACGAGGGCATTTGCTGGTGACGCCACGCAAGCCTCGGCTGGTCTTCGTTTCGCCGGTCTTTCTTTTCCCCAACGATGCGGGCGGAAAGATACGCACCACCAATATTTTGCGTGGGCTGAAAGGTGGCGCCTTTGACATCACGCTGGTCAGTGTGGCTGATGAGGCCCAACAGCGGCGTTGGGCTGCAGAGATTGCCGGCGTGTGCGACCGCTTCGTTGCGTGGCAACCGGCACCAGAGCGGCCCAAATGGTTGCGTGCACTGGACTTGTTGCGCGAGCTGCCCGTCAACGTAGTGGCTGACCGCACAGAGGCTGGCGCCAACGCTGTGCGGCAACTGGCGCAGGCGCCGGGTGATCTCATCGTGTTTGATTTCGTGCACAGCGCGGTACTCATGCCTGAGCAACTGCGGCAAGCCAGCGTGTGTTTCACCCATAACGTGGAGGCCGAGATCTTTGCGCGTCACGCCAGCAAGGCGAAAGATGGGGCGCGACGATGGATGTGGTCCTCCCAGTACCGCAAGATGGCCCGCTTCGAACGCGACGCGTTGGAGCGCTTCACCACCGTCATTGCCGTCTCGGAGCGCGACGCGCAGTTCTTCCGGAATTCCTATGCCATAGCAGACTGCCACGCCATTCCCACTGGCGTGGATCTGGATTTCTTTTCCTGGCAGGTTCCGCCGCCCGTGGATGGGGTGCACCCCCCCACAGTGGTGTTTACCGGTTCCATGGATTGGACGGCCAACATCGATGGAGTGCAGTACTTCTTGAATGAAGTCTGGCCTCTCATTCTGCGGCGGCAACCCAATGCGCGCTTCGTGGTCGTGGGGCGGAACCCTCCGAATATGCTGAAGGCACTGGGACAATCCGCCCGTAACGTGGAGTTCACTGGATTTGTGGACGACGTCCGACCCTATGTGCATGCGGCCCATGCCTTTGTCATACCGCTGCTGGTGGGTGGAGGCACACGCATCAAGGCCTTCGAGGCCATGGCGATGGGTTGTCCCATCGTCTCCACGTCACTGGGCACGGAAGGTCTCGGCGCTGAGCCGGAGCGTCACTTTCTTGAGCGCGATGGTGCGCAGCCCATGGCCGATGCCGTGTTGGCACTCTTGGAGGATGCGGCGTTGCGGCAGCGCATATCAAGCGAGGCTCGCGCAGTTGTGGACCAACGCTTTGGCCACAAGGTTGCGGCTGAAGTGTTCGAGAAGATCTGCCTGGGTGCCTTGGAACGCCACCGCACCCATGCTGTCACCCGCTGAACCCGTATGACTGCCCGCCCCATCCGAATCCTGCTTTTTTCCACGCTGTATCCGAATTCGGTGCGCCCCATCCACGGCATATTTGTGGAAACCCGGTTGCGCGAACTGCTCAAGTCAGGCCAAGTGCAGGCGAAAGTCGTAGCGCCGGTCCCTTGGTTTCCCTTCACACATGCGCGATTTGGTGAGTACGCCCTGCACGCCCGTGCACCTCGCTTCGAAGTGCGCAACGGCATCGAGGTTTACCATCCACGCTACTTTCTGCCCCCCAAAGTCGGCATGAACCTCGCGCCTTCACTGCTGTGGCGCGGCGCATTGCCAACCATTCGCAAGCTGATTGCCGAAGGATTCGATTTCGACCTCATCGATGCGCACTACTACTACCCCGACGGTGTAGCCGCCAGTTACCTTGCCAAGGCATTGGGCAAGCCCTTCACAGTGACGGCACGCGGCACCGATCTCAACCAGATACCCGAATTTGCGCGCCCGCGCCGCCTGATACTGGAGACTGCCGCCCAGGCAGGTGGCTCGATCGGCGTTGCCAAGGCGCTGATGGTGCGACTGGCCGAATTGGGGGCCGACCCGGCCAAACTGCATGTGATGCGCAATGGTGTGGATCTGGAGCGGTTTTCTCCCCTGCCTCGGGAAGTCGCCCGCCAGCAACTGGGCCTGCAACTCCAGGTCCGTTACCTGCTGTCTGTCGGGCATCTGATCGAGCGCAAAGGGCATGACATCGCCATCTCTGCGCTCCCCCTGCTTCCTCCCGATGTGCAGCTGTTGATCGTTGGCGCGGGCGCAGAGCGTCACAATCTGGAGGCGCTTGCCCAGCGCCTAGGTGTCAAGGAACGTGTGCGCTTTGCCGGCGTGGTGCCCCAGACCGACTTGAAGTGGTGGTACAGCGCTGTCGACGCGCTGGTGCTGTGTTCCAGCCGGGAGGGGTGGGCCAATGTGCTTCTGGAATCCATGGCCTGCGGCACGCCGGTCATTGCCAGCAATATCTGGGGCACGCCGGAAGTGGTCGGTTCCCCCGACGCCGGCGTGCTGATGCCCGAGCGCACGCCAGCGGGATTGGTGCAAGGCTTCGAGGCCCTGTATGCGCACTATCCGGAGCGCGATGCGACGCGCCACCATGCGGAGTCCTTTTCCTGGGACGCTACCACCCAAGCGCAGCTGCAGTTGTTTTCCGACATTCTTGGCAGAATGAACAGGGGAGGTATCACAAGTTGATTGAAGCAGGACTCCTGGCGCTCGCCCTGTTCGGCATGATGCTGTTGATCTGGAATGTCTATCGCTCCAGCAAGCGGGGCGCGCGCAAGACGTTGGGCATTTTTTCGTACGCTGAGTTGCTGGAAAAGCCAGTTAAACCCGCAAAGCCCGGGGCTGCCAAGAAGGTAAATCCGCATGCGTGACCTGATGTTGTTTGGCGCCATGCTGGTGTTTTTTGCACTCGCAGTGGGCAATACCTTCATTGCCTATATGCTGTGGGGCTGGGCGGGTTTGGCTGCCGTCAATTACTACGTCTTCGGCTTCATGCAAACGCAGCCGATCGTGCAGGTATTTGCCATCATCACCCTGGTCCTGATAGTGATGGGCAAGGATGATGAGCGACAGCCTTTTGCCCTCAACCGTACATCCAGCATATATCTGGTCTACACCGCTCAAGCGCTTGTATGCGCAACGCTGGCTTACCCAGATCTGGCGCGAAATTGGGAATTGGCCGTCAACCTCATCAAGACTCTTTTGTACTGTGTGCTGATGCCCATGGTGCTGACCAGTCGTTACCGCATTCACGCCTTTGTCGTCATGCTCGCCATAGCCACTGGTCTGCACGGGCTGCTGGATGGGCTGAAGTTCATAGCCAATGCCGGCAGGCACGTCGCCATGGGCATAGGCAAGTTCGGGGACAACAACCATTTTGCGCTGGTGCTCGTGATGTCGCTTCCCTTGTTGATTTATATCTCGCGCTTCGTCAGCAGCAGGCTGATCAAACTCGGCTTTATGGGTGTCACCGTACTTACCGTGCTGGCAGTTGTGGCCACCCATTCGCGTGGAGGCCTGGCCTGCATGGTCGCAGTGGCCTTGTGGTTCATTGCCACTAGCAAGCGCAAAATGGCGGGATTGCTTCTGGTGTCCGTATCTGCCGTTCTGGTGGTCGCCATGGCGCCTGCAGATTGGACCGAACGCATGAACACCATGCGCGATGCGGGGGCTGACAACTCCTTCATGCAGCGTGTCTCTGCGTGGAAAGTCAGCAGCGCCATCGCCCTGGAAAATCCTGTATTCGGTGGTGGTTTCCACGCGGTGCAGGCTCGCCCGGTGTGGGAGCGATTCCAGAATGCCCCCAGCCTGTTGCCCACCATGCAAGGCATGGACTTCAACATCGCGAGAGCTGCGCACAGCATTTATTTTGAAGTCATGGGAGATGGTGGCTTTCTGGGGCTGATCATTTTCCTGACTGTCTTCCTTAACGCAATTTTCACGGCGCGTACGGTGATCCGAGAAGCGATAGCGCTAGGCCCGGAATTTGAGTGGGCCAGGAACCTTGCAGAAATGCTGCTGTTGACCATCATTGCCTACTTGGCCGGCGGCGCCTTGTTATCTGCGGCCTATTTTGAGATGCCCTACATCGTCTGTATGCTGCTGGAAGTGCTAAAGCTCCACCTTCGCCGCGAACGACGTCTCACAGACTCCAACGGCGCCCGCAAAGCGGTCGCATAGTGGGCGCTGCGTTCAAGCCCGCAGCAAGTTGCGGCCACTGAGGTCCGCTTCGTCCACTTGCAGCATGCCCAGAAGTGTGGGCGCAATATCAAGGATGGAAACCTTCTGCGGGTGTTGCGTATGCCGTCCGGACTTGACCCAGAAGCATCCATCCGGATGGTGGCGCCCACTCTTGATTTCCTCAATGCGATAAAAAACACCAAAGAACGGTGTCGCAGATTGCCCCACTCCCAGATTCAACTGGGCATCCGATGCAATTTTCTGGTTCAACTTGCAGCCGAAATACAGACTGGTCTCTGTATTGGTCGGTTCAATACGAAACACTTCCACGCCGTCCACGGTCACCGCTCGCAGGCGCTGCTCTGCGACGTTGCGCATGGCCGCATTGGCGAAATGCATCACGTACTGGTGGGTCATTACGGGGGCAAGCTCGGTCCATGCCAGGCCCAGTGATTTCAGCAGATCCTCAACCCGTCGTGGCCGGTAAAAATGCTGTCCTCCGGTGGCCTCATATTTCAGAAACGGCTGTTGACTGAGGGCTGTGGCGAAAACGAGGGTCGCACCACACTCTTCCTCCAGCTGGAAGAAATCACCCAGAAGCCGGTCCATTTCCTGGTAACCGAACAACACCGCGTCACCATGCTTTCGAATGTCTTCGCCACCGGGCTTTACAGTGAAGGCATCGGGATCCATGCAACGCCAATAGCTGTGTTGCAGATGCGCCGTGCTATTGGCAAAGAAGGTCGAAAAATCCGGCCGGCGCGTTAGCTGGTAATGACGGAATACATCAAAAAGCAATTTGTCCAGGATGGTGGCACGTCTCCACGCAGATTCACCACCATTGCGCCGCTCCGATAGGAGCTGGCGCAATATAGCCATGACAGTCTTGGCCCTGAGCCCGTGACCCACCATAAAGCCCAGAAAGCGCAGGACGTCGCCCAATTGGAGTCCCCTGTCGGCGTTGCTGTACTCTTGTACTTGGCTGGCTACGAATCGATGGAAGTCCTTCAGCTCGGCAGGGAAGGGTGTCTCACTGGTACACCATGGGTCAGGAAGGAACACGCTTCGTTCGTGGGCAAGTCCCTTGGTATTCATGCTCGAGCAGTTCCATACCACTTTGTTCTTGTCCAGCAGGCGCTGCCAGATATCGCGCTGGGTGGCACGGGGGCCGTCGGT
Organism: Rhodoferax sp. GW822-FHT02A01; assembly: GCF_038784515.1. Classification (NCBI taxonomy): domain Bacteria; kingdom Pseudomonadati; phylum Pseudomonadota; class Betaproteobacteria; order Burkholderiales; family Comamonadaceae; genus Rhodoferax; species Rhodoferax sp. GW822-FHT02A01. Next base: position 194,717 of record NZ_CP152376.1, on the reverse strand, counting down.
CAGGTGGAAGACCTGATGGTCTCGGAAGGGAACTCCCGTGTGCAGCGAATACCACTGAATCCAGGGCTCCAGATTAGGAGCCTCCTTCTCATCGGCTTCCGTGACAAAGACATCCGAATTCTCGTGAAATTTCTTGAAGTTGGGGAGCTTCCCTTCGGCCATCCAACGGTCCAGAAGGGATGGGCACAATTCGTTGAATTCAATCAGGATGACAGGGTTCATCTTACGGTTCTCCAATTGTGAAAACGAGACGTGATGCCCTGGCGAGAATCCAGTGTGCATAGCGAATTCCCCCCTTGGGAACCGGGTGAACTCTACACGACTAGTAGAAAACCGAAAAGGCCCGCAGATGCGAGCCCTCTGACGACGTTTTCACCACTGACGGCCTGATCAGCCACATGAACTAGAATTTTGTACAAACTAAATAGAGGCTAGAGGCGCAAAGTGCAATTAACTTCCTGGCCATTCACGGGCAAGAGACACAGATATGCCGGCACATGGTTGAGGAGGACTCGCCCCTAATGCACCCTACAAAATTGCTTCCGCTGCGTTACCTTGCGAGCAAGAAACTGTCGGTCTTCCTATTCCACAAGGTGCCGGGCCAGGTTGACCCGTTGATGCCGTACGACCTGGACTTGTGCTCTTTTGAGCAATTGCTGGACTCCGTTGTGTCTGCTTTCAATGTCATTCCCTTGGACGAGGCGGTTGCGGGTTTGCTAGGCGGCAATTTGCCCTTGCGCGCAGCTTGCATCACCTTCGATGACGGTTACGACACCTGGTTGCCGGGCGTCATACCGGCGCTGGAGCGCCGCAATATGCACGCGACCTTCTATATCACCACCGGGCAATTCGAGGGACGGCCCTTGTGGCACGAGCGCATTGCCAATGTGGTGCGTTGTGCGCCTGGCCCGCTGCTGGACATCGTGCATCCGGCGTGCGCCCCGCTGCCCGTTGGGACACTGGAAGAGCGCTCTGCCGCCGTGGTGCAGCTAGAGCGGTTCTTGAAGTACTTCGCAGTGGAAGCGCGAGACGAATTGCTGCACCGTATGGAGTGCGCCGTGGGAACCGGGCCCGAGCACGTGACACGTATGTCCACGCAAGATCTGCGGACCATCCACAACCGTGGCTTTGGCATCGGTGCCCACACCGACAACCACCCCATATTGGTGTACTGCGACCAAGCCGCCGCCATGCGGGAAATCGGCGCGGTCAGGGAAACACTGGCGGGATACGTAGGGGGGCCGGTACGGTCATTCGCGTATCCGAACGGAAGGCCCTACGCGGACTTTTCGGCACAGCACGTGGATATGGTGAAGAAAGCCGGTTTCACGAGTGCAGTCACCACCCAGCGCGGGATTGGATTGGGCGGTGCCGACTGGGTGTACCAGATTCCACGCTTCACACCGTGGGGACGAAGCTCCCTGAGCATTGCCCTGCAGTTGGCCAGAAATCTGCTGACTCCCGCCAGGTTCGTCGATGACTAATGTCTCGGATTGCGCAAGTGCATGACAGCGATCGCCGACGATTGCGTTAGTTGTCAGAGCCGTGCGCTTAACGTTCCTGGTATCTCCATATGTGCTGAAGTGGTCAGCGATATGGCGTCCAACGCCACTGTAGGCGCCAAAGACCATAGATGGCATCCAAATTGGCGACTGTAACTGCCAACACCTGCGGCCTCGCCAGAGCTGTCATCAACCAGTCCCGTTTCAGTGGTGCTGCTGTCCAATGCGGTGCGGCCCCGTTTTAACAACGGCAGAAATTCGACGAAAGGACTTGAAGCATCGCCTTCTTGGCTAAGCAAGCGTCCCAGGCCATAGCACAGCAAAGCAGTGACAGAGCTGTCGCTTTGTTGCGTGGTGTCGGTCAACTGCCAAGGCCAGTGACCATTGGCGAGTTGTACGTTCGCCAGCTTGATCAAGAGTGCTTTGCAAGCGCGTTCAAGGGGCTCACGCATTGTTGGATCGTCGATCTCCATCAGCGTGTCGGTCAACCCCAGCAATTGCCAGCCTATGCCACGTCCCCAGCCGGGTGGGCCCAGTGGCGTCAGGGTCTTTGCGTCGAAACCGTGCGTCACCCAACCCGTCTCGGCATTTTCAGCAAACCGCATGAAACTGTTTAACTGGGCCAAAGCGGTTTCGAGGTAGCGCGAGTCATCGGTGAGGCGACTCAATCGTGCGAGAAATGGGCACAGCATGGCCAAAGTGTCCACCAGCACTTCACTGCGGTGTTCTGCATAGGTGATAAGACCGGCACCTGCGCCCGTGCGGGACAGGTAGCGTTCACCCATGCTTCGCGCTTGCTCCAGATAGCCGCGCTGGAAGCCGTAACCGGATTCCAGCGCCAACGCCGCGTAACCCAGACCGCCCATGTCAATGTGCAGCCGCGATTGCGCTTGGTCCGCGAGCGAAATTTGCGAAAGCCCGTGATCAACCCAGCGTGCTTGCGCGGTCAGTTTGGTTGGCTCGCCATTGAGCAATAGATAGGATAATCCCAGTGGCCAACTGAGCGTGGCCTTAGGTCTTCCCGCTAGCTGGTAAGCGACGCGAGACAATCGCCAGCCAGTGCTGTCAATGATGACACGCAATGGTGCGGAGCGTTTTCCAAGCCACCAAGAGTAGCGATTACCCAAGGCCTGTAAGGCGTTCCAGCGGGCAAATGCCCGGCGATGCATGTTGGTCATGCGCTCTCTCTTGGCGGCCTGATCCAGGGGAACACCTGTGCGACCATCGCCATACTCAAATATCCCAGTGACTGCAGACGACGACGGCCCATAAGAAAGGACCACAGGAATTCGTGTCTGGCTATTGCAATGTCACCTTTCCAGAAATGCATGTAGCCATGATCAAAATGGACTTGCCCCAGCCGCCTGCGAAAGTCCCGTTGCGAAAGATGCGTGTGGTCAGGATTGCTGGTCCCCCAACGTTGCTCCACCATGCACAGAAGCTGAAGCATATGATTGGTCGGTGTGACGCGCGCCATGGTGCTGGCACCATGCGCCCGATAGAGCGACACTACCGCATCCAGTGCGTGCATCTCGGTGACCCTGGATGCGCGGAACCAGAATTCATAGTCCTCGCCGATGCGCATGCCTTCGTTGAATGGGCCAATTTGTCTGCAAACGGATTTGCGCACGACGGCCGCGCTCATGCCTACCAGCATGCCCATCAGCATGCGGTTGTAGCCCCAACCGGAGCGATGGAGATCGGCGGACACCACGTCCCTGCAATCCGGTGCCATGCTGGCTGCAACGGGAAATCGCCTTTCCGGGCCAGCGGACCATCTCAGATAGCGGCCAAAGACGAATCCGACGTCAGGGTGCGCGTCGAAATACCGCACCTGCGCTTCCAACTTGCCGGGAAACCAGTAGTCGTCGGCGTCAAGGAAGGCAATGAATTCACCCCGTGCGTGAGCGATGCCATTGTTGCGGGCCCGAGAAACACCGCCAGCCTGCTGCCGAATGACGCGTATCCGCTTGTCCTTGGCTTCCAGCAAACGGTAGTCCATGTCATCGGAGGCATCGTCGATGATCAGTAGTTCAAAGCTGGAATAGCTCTGTGCCAGCGCACTGTCCACAGCCTCATCGATGAAATCCTTGCCGTTGCGCACTGGCATGATGATGGAGACGCGGGGCAGTCCATCGGCACCGGATTCGGTCTTGCGCAAGGCCGACACTGGAGGCGAAGGACGTAGACCCAGCATTGCTGCATTGACTTCGGAAACAAAGCGCTGAGATTCTTGCTCATATCGCTGTCGTGCAGCATGGATAGTGGCGCGGAGCTCTCTCTCCTGCGCCAATGCCTCCAGCACCGCGGCCACGAAACGATCCTTGCCAAAGGGGGAAGACGGGATGCAGTACTGCGGTAGACCGATCAGGCTAAAAAACCCCGCATGCTTCGTGTCGTAGGCGAGCGCCACACAGGGTGTGCCGGTGCTCGCTGCCAGGATGCAGGAATGCAACATTCCGCCCAAATGAAGGTTCATCCCGGAATAGCCTGCGCAAAGCACGTCCGGGTTGCCGCTGACGACTTCCAGCTCGATTCCGGATGCCATGATCATCTTCGCGATTACGTGTTCGGTGTCGAAATGCACCATGTAACGGAAGCTGCAATGCGTGGCCTGCTGAATTTGCCTGAGCATGGCCACGCACTCTGGCAGATCCTGCCTGATGCGCTGTGCAACTTCCTGGAAATGAAAGGGTAGGTTTATTCCAATGACAGGCCGCACATTACTTTGCATACCTGTCACTTGAGTGAGGTGTCGCCCTTCCTTCGCGTACAGAAATGCCGGATCTCCGACAAGCAGTACCGGTTTATCTGTGTACTGTGCCAGGACACGTTGTGAATCGGCGTCACGCACACTGATGTGGGCACAGCGCTGCAAAAGGCGTCGTACTACTGCCTCATCGGCCGCGGATGTGAAGGGTTGGTCCTTCATGCCCGGCTCAAGGTGGCGGTTTATGCCGATACCGTAGAGCACCACGGGTGCTGCAATCGTTTCCAGTACCTCTAAATCGGCTATCACGCGACGTGCCAACTGGCCATCGTGTTCGAAAGCAATATACCCGCTTCCACATATGCAAATCAGCCGGTTACCTGCTGGCGTGTCAATGAAATTCTCGCGATCTCCCCAGTTGCTGCGCAGGGCACGGCGACCCGGCTGATTTGCGAGAAGCGCTTCAAGCGACGCCAGCACGATGGCTTCGTCTCCGCGGTTGTAAGAAGCAGAGGTGACGTAGTCGCGATAATCCAGCCGAGCCAGCGATCCTCGCTTCCAGCGCAGCGTATCGCGCGCAGCCTTGATTGCGAACTTCGCTTCACTGCGCAAATGGGCGAAAAAGCCCATGGGTGGCGGCGGTGCTGCAACAGCGCCGTACAAGACCACCTCGTCGACTACTGGGGTCACAGGTTCGTTGTTTCCCCGTCCCTTCACCATCAGTCCCTTGACCATTTCGAGGGCCTTGTGGAACTCATGCCTCAACGGATGCCGGAACAGATGTAGTGCCAGTAGCCAGACTGTGAGAAACAGGAAGGCAACTGCACACAGACGCAAAAATGGCGAACCCAGTCCGTCCACAAGATGGTAGAACAGCAGAACAGTGCCGAGTACTGTTAGTGCCACGCCAGCGCTGTTAGCCAGCGATCGTCTCCATTCCAACGCGCCCATGGCCAGGTGCCATCGCCCCAGCAAAAGATAGGCCGGTATGCCGAGGCACTCAGCCAGCGCAACTGCACGGGCGAATGAAATCAGGGACCCGTCATACAGGCTGAGCGCCAACATTGCCTTGGCGCCCATGGTGCACCCAAGCGGTAGGGCGCTAAGGTACGGTCGACCCATGGCGGTCATGGCCGGTTGCACGATGGCAAAGCTTACCTGGACGCCAACTGCCAAGCACAACCACGGCACCACAGAGGCGCTTTCACTCCATGTTGCGCCGTAAAGGAAAGCAATGAGATCGTTGGCAATGACTGCGGTGGCGGCCAGTGCGGGCCAAACGATACCCGTCAGCAAGGCGATAGTAGGGACCAGCCTGGTGCTGAGTCTCTCACCTCCATGGTGAACCTTGGCCAGATAAGGTAGCGCAAAGTACTCGATGGTTGGCGCGGTCACCGTGTTCAAGATGTTGACTGTGGAATTTGCACGGCTGTAGATACCAACCACGTGCGGTCCGGTCAATTTGCCCAGAATGATGTCCGGCAACGCGGTGTCCAGCGCTTTGATGGACGATGTCAGTATTGCTCCTGCGCCAAACTGCACCACGTTCTTCCAGCCCGTAAATGAAGGTAGTAGCAACCGGTGTTTAGGCATGAGCATGGTGGCCAGCAGGCCGCTGACGACGATGCTGGCCAAGTTGGCCCACGCCATGCTCATGTAGCTGAACTTGAGGGATGCCAACGTAATACAGGTGGCGATATAGGTCACTGTTGCCGCGGCGGTGACCGCGGCTGTCTTCTGTACTTGCAGTTCACGCGAGAGAACAGCCAGTGGGATAGCACCGAACGGGATAAATACAAAGCCCAGCGCGAGCACGGGCATGATTTCACGAATGCCGGGCTGCTGGAAGAAATTTGCAAGCACGCCGGAGAGTAGGTACAGCAATACAGCAAAGGTCCAGGAAGAAGTCAACAAGACTCCCATGGCCGCACGCTGGGCCTGCGGCGTCAGCACCTTTTGGCGTTTGATGAATGCCACCACACCGAAGTCTCGAAAGACATGGGTAAACCCGACAAACACCGCGGCGATGGAGAAGATGCCGACTTCGCTGGGCGACAGCAGCCGCGCCAGCACCACCGTAAGGGCGAAGTGCGCGGCGAAAGAGCCATTGGAAACAATGAACTGAAGGCCTATCTTGCTACGGATGGAGTTCAATGTTCAGCTCCAGATTAGGTTGGTGGGTAGCATGGATCGTCTGTCGTTCAGTTCTGTCGCGGATGGTGGTTGATTTTATAGACCGGAGCGCGATAGGGGTTCCCTTATTCATGGAGTTCCTGTGGGGCAGGGCGTCGTGTCTGCCAACGCTCCCGGCAGGGTGCCGTCGGCACGCGTATGACCGCAGAAATCGTGTGGGACGGCCAGGATCGAGGGGATTCGATCAGGCGTCTTTTTCCAGTTCAAGGACAGCCTGTCTGCATCCTCGAAGGTCGCAGGCATGGTGACCAGCTCGTTCATTTCCAGCTTCCAGGGTCCGGCGTCGCGGTTGCGCAGGCCGCCCTCCAGCAGGTTGCCATAGACGCGTGCCGAAGCCGGGCCGCGGCGCATGGCCACACCGGCGGTATTGATCAGGGTGTTGTGTGCCACCAGGGCACCGACGGAGCGGTTGATGTCCACACCCTCGTCCATGCAGTCCAGCACGATGTTGTTGGCTATCAGGCCGTCCTTGTGCTCGAACACGCACTGCTTGTCACGGCACACGGCGGCCGGGAATGTGCCCCCGCCACCGAAAGACAGGCCGATGCGGGCACCCGGTTGTGCGACATCGCTAGGTGTACAGATCACCAGATTGCGCTCTATCCTGCCGCCGTGACCGGCCCCCTTCATGAAGGCGCCGTAGGAGATCTGGTTGCCGTCCGCCTTGACGAAATTGCTGATCAGGTTGTCGGCATAGACCCAGCGATCGGCGCCCACCAGGTCAATGGGCGTCATCGGTCTGCCTTCGGTTTCGCGTGCGGTGCTGTTGGTGAGGGTGTTGAACTGCACCAGTCCGCCGTCCGGCCATTTGTCATCCAGGCCGTTGACCTTGATATGGGCGTTGAACTCCTCCACAAGGTTGTTGCGTATCACGATGTTGCGGGCGTCACCGACCACGTGAAAGGCATGTTCGCAGTTTTTTTGCCTGGCGCAGACGCCGCGGATGGTGAGGTTCTCGAAAATCCAGAATGGGTGGTAGACGACAAAGCCTTCTTCGGTATCAAACTCCAAGGTCACCTGATCGGGAGCGGCAGCCCGGACCGTGATGGGCTGTTCGCGGCTACCGCCCGAGCGGGTGTTGAGCTTTTGCCGGATCGTGTAGTGCCCCGGCGCAAGCAACAGCGTTTGACCTGCCACGGCGCCGCTGATGGCGCGTGCAAGCTCCTCTGCACTCTGCACCAGCACCGCCCTGTTGGACGGCAGGGTGTCGGGTGCGGCGGCAGCGGTTTCCTCCAGGGGCTGGCCCACCTGGGAATAGCGTACCGGTGCCAACGGGTAGCGCCGTTGGCCTTTGCCCAGGTCGGGCAGGCCGGGGGCATTGGCCGACCGCACGATTCGGTCCTGCAAGCTGTTGAGCGGTCCGAGCGCCAAGGCTTCCAAGTTGGTATGTCCCTGCATGCGGTGCTTGGCATAGCGAATTAGTTCTGCAGGCGAGCGGTTGGCGGACTCGGCCAACCTGTTCACGATGGCTACGGCGTTCAGCAGAACCACGACCAGGCCGAGCGCACCTATGCCGACGCCGAGGGCTGGCCATGTCCACTTGCTGCGTCCGCGTTTCTGCCCTTTTTCTTGTCCGCTTGGATTCTTCACGTGTGTCTCCAGTGCCTGAATTGCCTAGCTAGCCAATGCCGGCCAGCCTGGGCCAAGCCCCGCAAACTGCGCGGCTCAAACGCCACGATGCCCCAGCGCTCGCGTCGTTGCGACATCCAGTCTTGCTTGTAACCATCGTCGCCGGTCAAGTAGTCCACTTCCAGCACGCGGTCGATATTGAACACGTGCTCCATCATGGCCTTTGTCAGCAAGGAGCCCGCCGAATAGCGCTCGAACCCCTGTTTATAGGCCAGTTTGTAGATGTTGGCCTTGCCGTCCTTGATAAGCCACAGCTGGGCCGCAATGGGGTCGCCGTTCAGCGACAGCACGCCCAGACGCAACCAGCCTTGCGCAGCGGCCATGCGAGCCATCTGCGGTATGAAGTCTGGCAAAGGCTCGGGCTGCTTCCAGCTGTGGTTGTAGACCTGCACGAAATCGGCAATCGCCTGCTCCAGCGACGCGGGCTGCGCACATTGGATGCGCAGGTTCCACGGGCCGGCCCGCGTGAGGCGGCGCTGTCCGCGGTCCATGCTGTGGCGCAGGGCAGAAGGCAGGGCGGCCAGATAGGCTGCGAATGTCTGCCCGCGCACAGGAAAGTACCAGTTGCCAAAACAGTAGAAGGTGTCCACCCAGTAGCCCGCGGCGCGCAGCGCATCCTGAAGCGCCTGAAACTGCCGGTCGTCCTTGTCCAGCGGTGACAAGGTGAGCATGGTCGGACGCTGGCGTGCCGCGCGCAACGAGGCACATAGCGCCCGCAGGCAATAACCACTGTCAGCAGATTCTGGGGCTTGTGCGCATTCGGAATCCCTGTCAGGCGAAGGCCAGCACAGGGGCGAAAAAAGACTGCTGTAATAGTTGCTCAGGCTGGTCCAATTGGATCCGTGTGCCAGCAGTGGCAAGCACACGGCCAGGTGCTTGTCAGAGCCCGTCAGCAGCAACCGGCAATCGGCGGCAGTGGTTGGAAACGGCAAGCCATGGGCAGCAAGGTTTTCCAGCCAAGGCAGGGTGCAGAACACATCTGCCGACTCCGGTGCCGCCTGCGGACACAGTCCGCGTGCGCGCAACGCCACCCGCAGCTCTTCGAACGAATGCAATACATCGACACCGGGTTCAACCATATGCAACGCCTACAGCGCTGGATCGGATCGGTGGGGCGGCCTGGGTACTGCACAGTTCAGCGGCGTCTTGGGCAGGCGCGACCAATCCCACGTATCCTTCGCCTACCACTGAGATTTTCATTAGCTGCTCCCGTGCTACATATTGCCGTGGGTATCATACCCAGAGAGGTTTCAATATAAGGAATGCCCGTGGCATTGGAAAAAGAAGTAATGGAGGTATTGGAGGCAGCGTTGAGCTTGCGCGGACGCTCTGCGTCCTTTGGACGATCGACGGTATTGCTGGGGGCGCTGCCTGAACTGGACTCCATGGGCGTGCTGAATGTGATCACGATGCTAGAGGAGCGCTTTGGCATCACCATCCACGACGACGCGATAGACGGTGCGGCCTTTTCCACCGTGGGCACGCTGGCCGACTGGCTTGCGGTCCAAGTCGGCCCAACGCTGTAGCCAGGCTGTGGTGGACGCGTTTTTCCTGCCAACACCCCAAGGAGAGCGGTTTTGTCTGCTGCATGTGCCGCCTGCCGGTCAACCGTGCAGGGGCGCCGTTTTGTATATCCACCCCCTGGCCGAAGAGCTGAACCGTTGCCGACGCATGGCCAGTTTGCAGGCCCGTGCACTGGCCCGCTGCGGCTTTGCCGTCCTGCAGATGGACCTGCTTGGATGTGGGGACAGTTTCGGTGACTTTTCCGATGCGACATGGGATGCTTGGCTCAGCGACGTAGGCGCGGGGCGTCAGTGGCTGGCCCAGCGTTATGACGCACCACTGTGGCTGTGGGGCGTGCGTGCCGGCTGTCTGTTGGCGGCCGCGAGTACCAGGCAACAGCCAGATGTGCCTGCGCGTTTGTTGATGTGGCAACCGGTCGTGGCCGGGCGTCAGCATCTGCAGCAATTCTTGCGGCTGCGGCAAATGGCGGAAGTGGTGCAGGGTGGCGGCAAGGTAGGTACCGACGCACTGCTCAAGCAACTGGAACAAGGGCAAGCCGTGGAGGTGGCCGGCTATGCACTGGCGCCGGGACTGGCCCAGGGATTGGCGGAGGCCACCCTGGATGCTTTGGTGAACGTCCGCCAAGTGGTATGCCTTGAGGTTGTGGCGCCAGGCCAGGCACAGGGCTATACAGCTTCGCCAGCCTTGGCGGCGCAAATCCAGCGCTGGACCAGCGCCGGCATTGCTGCCCAGACCACGGCGGTAGAAGGTGAGGCCTTCTGGCAATTGCCCGAGGCCCAACTCTGCACCGCGCTGGTGGACGCCACCGTGGCTGCCCTGGTGGATGCATGAGCCTATGCAGTTCACCGAACATGCCCTGTTGATACCCTGCCAAGGCGACGCAATGGTTGGCGTGCTCTCCCGTCCGGGCACGCCGTCCACTCTGGGCCTGGTGGTGGTGGTTGGTGGGCCGCAATACCGGGTGGGCAGTCACCGGCAGTTCGTCCTGTTGGCGCGTCGCCTGGCCAGTGCGGGTTATCCGGTCTTGCGTTTTGATTACCGGGGCATGGGCGACAGCGAGGGCGAGGCCAGAGGTTTCGAGTCCATCGACCAGGACATTGCAGCGGCCATCGATGCGCTGAAGCAGGCCTGCCCCTCGGTAGGCGGCGTGGTGCTCTGGGGCCTGTGTGATGGTGCGGCCGCGGCCCTGCTGTATTGCGGTGCCACGCGCGATGCGCGGGTGGCGGGCCTGTGTCTGCTCAATCCGTGGGTTCGTTCGGAGGCGACGCTGGCACGTACCCACCTCAAACACCACTACAGCGCGCGCCTGTTGCAGGTGGATTTCTGGAAGAAAGTGTTTTCAGGCAAATTCCGTGTGCTGCAGTCCCTCAGGGAGTTGTGGGGTAACTTCCAAGTTTCGCGCAGCGGCGCATTGCACCAAGGCGCCGAATCGCCCTTCCAAGTGCGCATGGCGCAGGCATTGCGCCAATATTCTGGACGGGTGCTGCTACTGCTGAGCGCAAACGACTACACCGCCAAGGAGTTTCTGGAAACCGCCAGCACCGACCCGCTCTGGAGCGGCCTGCTGCACAGGCCGGGTCTGGAGCGTGTGGACGTGGATGGTGCTGACCACACGTTTTCCAGACAGCAGTGGCGCGCGTCTGCCGAACAAGCCGTATTGCAATGGATGGGAACCTTCAAACCATGAGCAGTTTGCACAATACAGGAGGCCTCCTGCACGAACTGGTCGCCGCTTCGGCCCGGCGCACGCCGGAGGCCACCGCACTGGTTCACGGCGAGCAATCCTTGAGCTATCTGGAGCTGAACACCGCGGTCGGGCAGTTCGCCTCGGGCCTGCTGGCATTGGGGGTGCAGCGCAACGAACGCGTCGCCGTCTATCTGGAAAAACGCATGGAAACGGTGGTGAGCAGCTTTGGCGCCAGCGCTGCCGGTGCGGTGCATGTGCCGGTCAATCCGCTGCTGAAGGCCGAGCAAGTTGCCTATGTGCTGCGGGACTGCAACGTGCGGGTTCTGGTGACATCGGTCGAGCGCCTGGCATTGCTGCGTGAAGTGTTGGGCCATTGCCCCGACTTGCAACATGTGGTGCTGGTGACCTCGCCCCAAGGCGGGGAGGGCGCCTCCAAAGCCAGCACCGGAGCGCCCGTGATTGCCGGATGGGACGAACTTCTGTCGGCGCCTGCAAGCGCCGGCCACCGGGTGATTGATACCGACATGGCGGCCATTCTGTACACATCTGGCAGCACCGGCAGCCCCAAAGGCGTGGTGCTGTCGCACCGGAACATGGTGGTGGGTGCCCATAGCGTGAACGCCTACCTGGAGAACACCGCGCAGGACACCCTGCTTGCAGTGCTGCCGCTGTCGTTTGATGCGGGCTTCAGCCAGCTGACAACGGCCTTTGCGGTGGGGGCACGCGTCGCGTTGCTGAACTACCTGATGCCGCGCGACGTGCTCAAGGCCATGCAACAGCATCGTGTGACGGGGCTGACCGCGGTGCCGCCCCTGTACATGCAGCTGGCCCAGCTGAGCTGGCCTGACGGCGTGACGGGCACGCTGCGTTACTTTGCCAACACCGGCGGGCGCATGCCGCAGGAGACATTGCGGGTCTTGCGTGAGCGTGCCCCGCAGGTCAAGCCATTTCTCATGTACGGCCTGACCGAAGCGTTCCGCTCAACCTATCTGCATCCCGACCAGGTGGATCTGCGTCCGGACTCGATAGGAAAAGCCATTCCCAATGCCGAGGTGCTGGTGTTGCGCGCTGACGGTTCTGAATGCGCGGCCGATGAACCGGGCGAGCTGGTTCATCGCGGCCCCCTGGTGAGCCTGGGGTACTGGAACAACCCGGAGCAGACTGCTGAGCGATTCAAGCCGCTGACGGGCTCCACGCCATGGCATCCAGCTGGCCTGCAGTTGCCCGAATACGCGGTGTTTTCCGGCGACACCGTGCGCAGGGATGCGCAAGGGTATCTGTACTTCGTGGGCCGCAAGGACGAAATGATCAAGACTTCGGGATACCGCGTGAGCCCGACCGAAGTGGAAGAGGCCATCCACGCAACCGGGCGGGTTATCGAGTGCGTAGCCTTTGGCGTGGATCATCCGGTGCTGGGCCAGGTGATCCAGGTGCTGGTGTATTGCACCCCTGATACCATGCAAAGCGATGTCCAGAGTGAACTCCTGGACGCCTGCAGGGCCGGTTTGCCGGCCTACATGGTCCCCGCAGGCGTGCAGGTGGTGGGCCAGCCCTTGCCGCGCAACATGAACGGCAAAATCGATCGCAAGGGCTTGCGTGCGGCCTGGATAACAGACCATCAAGGCACTACGGAAGCAAAGCACACACTGCCATGAACGCACCCCACACCGCATCTGAAACCCCAGCCCGGACGGCTACGCCCGTCCACGTCGCCATGGACCAGTTTGCGCATGCGCAGGGGGAACTGCTCATTGGTGGCCAACGTCTGTCGCAACTGGTGGCACGCGTAGGCCAGACGCCGTTTTATGCCTATGACCGCGGACTGATTGCGCAGCGCATTGGCGAGTTGCGTGCCCTGTTACCAACGCAAGTCAGGTTGCACTACGCCATGAAGGCCAACCCCATGCCCGCCCTGGTGGGCTGGATGCGCAGTCTGGTGGATGGCGTGGACCTGGCCTCCGCCGGGGAACTCAAGGTGGCACTGGATGCCGGCGTCGATCCGCGTCACATCAGTTTCGCCGGCCCTGGCAAGCGCGATGTGGAGCTGCGACAAGCCGTGGCTGCAGGGGTTCTGGTGAATGTGGAGTCCGCTCGCGAGCTGGTGGTGTTGCAAGCGGCGTCGCAGGAGCTGGGACTGCCGGCCCGTGTGGCCGTGCGGGTGAATCCGGAGTTCGAGCTCAAGAGTTCGGGCATGAAGATGGGCGGTGGAGCCAAACCGTTTGGTGTCGATGAAGCGCAGGTTCCCGGGCTGCTTGCAGACATCGGTCGTGCCGGTCTGGCATTTGAAGGCTTCCATGTGTACGCAGGCTCCCAGAATCTGCAGGCAGCTTCCATCTGCGAAGCGCAGCAAAAGACGCTGGAACTGGTCGTGCGGCTGGCCGCGCATGCCCCCTCTGCGGTGAAGACGCTGAATCTGGGCGGCGGTTTCGGGGTTCCCTATTTCCCGGGTGAGCGTCGCCTGGAACTGGGCCCCGTCTGCAGCAGTCTGGCCGACTTGGTGGTGCAGGCGCAGTCCGCGCTGCCACAAGCCACCCTGGTGCTGGAACTGGGGCGCTATCTGGTGGCAGAGGCTGGCGTATACGTGGCCCAGGTGTTGGACCGCAAGGTGTCCCATGGGCAGGTATTCCTGGTCACCGATGGGGGCATGCACCACCATCTTGCGGCATCGGGCAACTTCGGTCAGGTTCTGCGCAAGAACTACCCGGTCGCCATTGGCAACCGGGTGGATGAATCCGCTACCGAAGTGGCGTCAGTTGTTGGCCCTTTGTGCACTCCGCTGGACCTGTTGGCAGACCGTATGCAACTGCCCGTTGCTCAGGCAGGGGATTGGGTGGTGGTGTACCAATCGGGAGCCTATGGCGCCAGTGCCAGTCCCCAGGCCTTCTTGGGTCATCCCCCTTGTACGGAAGTGTTGGTGTAAGGCTTGTCCGCGAGGTCGTTCCTTTGTGCGCTGATAGCGGCGGCCTCCGGTTTGGCAGGTTGCGCCATGGCGTTGAACCACCCACTCTGGCCCATGGGCATGCTCGTGCTGCAGTCCTGTGTGCTGGTGCTCGAGGTGGCCTACCCCGGAGCGTGGCTGTTCCTGGTGCCTGCCAGCCTGCCTTTCCTGAACTTTTCTCCGTGGACGGGTTGGGTCGCTTTTGAGGAACTGGATCTGATGCTGCTGGCAGTTCTGGCTGGTGGCTACATACGGTTGGTAGTGGGGTATGCCAGTGAACCAGTGGTCGCTGGTTCACGGCGCAATGGGTTGTTCGCTCTGCTGCTGTTTGCATTGGCCGTGACGGGTGCCGTGTCCTTTGTACGTGGCGTCACGGATGCGGGGGGCTGGGCGTTCGACTGGTTTGGAACGTATACGCATGCCGTCAATACCGTGCGTGTGTCCAAGAGTCTGGTGTATGCACTGTTGCTGTGGCCGCTGATGGACCGGCAGCTGCGTTGCAATCCACAGCGGTCTCAACGCCTGTTCGCTCTGGGGATGATGGTGGGACTGGCCTGGGTCAGTCTGGCGGTTCTTTGGGATCGCCACAATTTTGTCGGCATCTTCGACACGGATGCCAACTACCGTACCGTGGCAACCTTCTGGGAAATGCATGTGGGCGGAGCTGCCATCGATGCCTATCTGGCGATGGCCACGCCCTTTGCGTTTCTGGCGCTGGCCAGTGCCAGGCGGCCTGTTGCTTGGGGTATGGCATCGGTCCTGACCCTGCTTGCGGCCTATGCCAGTCTGACCACCTTTTCCAGAGGGGTCTATCTGGCGGTGGGGTTACAGCTTCTGTTTGCAATATATGAGTGGTGCAAGTACTCCACGCTGGTAAAGCAGCTGTGGGCACGCTGGCGCATTTGGGGTACCTTTGTCGTGGCGGTCCTGGTTGTGATGGAGATATATGCCGTGCTTGGCGGCGACTCCTACATGAACAAGCGTCTTGCCAGTTCCGGGCAGGACATGACCCGTAGACTGGCGCACTGGTGGTCCGGTGTGGGTCTGCTGAAGAGTCCCGCAGATTGGTTGGCTGGCAAGGGCCTGGGCCGACTGCCCGCAAACTACTCCGCCCAGGTCCCCGGAGAAAACTTCTCTGGAAGTGTTGCCCTACGCAGCGAAACCCTGTCGGACGGAAATACCCGACGCTACGCCGTTCTGAGCGTCCCGGACAATCTGGAGGACTTGACTGGAAACTTTGCTCTCACGCAGCGCGTGGACCTGTCGGGCAGCAATGTGAATATTGTTCAAATGCGCGTGCGGGTGGACAAGCCGGTCGCATTGACGGTGGTCCTGTGCCAGCGGTACCTTCTGTATGACCGCGATTGCCAGGGGGCTAGCACCCAGGTGGAGCCGGGCCTGGGCGAATGGCAGGCGGTGCAATTGCCCTTGTCGGGTCCACCTTTGGTCTGGGGCTCCATACCCATCACTTTTGCTGTGTCCTTGGACACGCCGGGCGCGTCAGCCGACATCACCCAGTTGCAGGTAACTGGTGATGCGGGCCAGGAGCTGCTGCTCAACGGGGACTTCAGCGAACGCATGGCGCATTGGTTGCCGTCGGCACAGAGTTATTACGTGCCCTGGCATATTGACAATCTGTATCTGGAGGTGCTGATCGAACGGGGCGTGTTGGGCGTGTTGGGCCTGGCGGGCCTCATCCTCTGGGCAATGGCCAGCTTCCTGCTCTCACCCCAGGTGCGCGGATCTGCGCTTACTGCCACGGCTGCCGGATTGTGTGGCGCATTGGTAGTTGGACTGGTCAGCAGCATCATGGATGTGCCCCGGGTGGCGCTGCTTTTCTATTTACTTCCCATGTTATTGATAGGAAAGAGTAACCAGAGGTAAAAAAGCGCGAAAAAAAGGCAAAATGACAGCGCGCTGGGGCCCCTTGATAGACTTATGCGGTTGGGCCGCCATTACGCCAGGGGTATAGGGGGAAACAATTGATAAAGATTTTCGGTCATTACTTCAATCGTCGAACGCTGTTGCAGGTCAGCTTTGACTTGTTTCTGGTAAGCGGCGTGATGCTGTACGTTTTGCTGGTTCACGACCTAGAGCCCTCCAACAGCCGCAATCTGGCTTTTGTACAAGCATTCACCATGGCATTTGGCGTGTTACTGATCAATGCCGGATTGGGTTTCTATCTGCGGGTGCACAACCGCACCGTCGGACAAACCTACGCTCGTGCCATACTGGCTTTGTGTGCTTCGGCTGTGCTGGCCGGATTCATCAAACTGCTGTCGCCCCCATCTGAATTGCTGGTAGTCGCATTGGTTTGTGTGCTGGTGCTGATGCTGATCACGCGCATCTACCTCACCTATATGACGCCGCGCGAATACATGCGTCAGCGTGTGCTTATTTATGGCACAGGCAAGCCCGCCAAAATGGTCGGAGGCAGTCTGAAGGCATCGGACCCTTCGGTGGACGTGGTTGGCTATTACGCCAGCCCCAATGAGGTCAAGCCGGAAGTGTCAGCTTGGGGCGTTTTGGAGGTAACCAAATCGATATCCCAAGTGGCGGACGAACTCAAGGTGGATGAAATCGTCGTTGCACTTACCGAGCGTCGTGGCGGCAGCATGCCGCTGCGCGAACTGCTGGACTGCAAGCTACGTGGCATCCGCGTGGTCGACATTTCCACCCACTTCGAGAAGACGCTGGGACAGATCCGGCTGGATTCGGTATCTGCAGGCTGGCTGATCTTCGGTGAAGGCTTTGTGCACGGATGGGTCAAGTCCTGGGTCAAGCGGATTTTTGACATTGTGTGCGCCAGCATCCTGATTGTCCTGACGCTGCCCATCATGGTCATCACCGGCATCCTGATTGTGCTGGAGAGTCCGGGCAGCATGCTGTACTCGCAGGAGCGCGTGGGGCTCAACGGGCGGGTGTTCAACGTGGTGAAATTTCGCAGCATGCGCAGCGACGCTGAGAAGGACGGCAAGCCCCGGTGGGCGACGGCTGGCGATTCCCGGGTGACACGCGTAGGCCGAATCATCCGCAAGCTGCGTATCGACGAGTTGCCTCAGTTGTTCGTGGTGCTGGGCGGGTCCATGAGTATGGTGGGGCCGCGTCCGGAACGTCCCTATTTTGTGGACCAGCTGACCCAGCAGATCCCCTTCTTCGCGGTACGCCAGAGCGTCAAGCCTGGCGTGACGGGTTGGGCCCAGGTGCGTTACCAGTACGGTGCCTCGGTGGAGGATGCGGCCGAGAAGTTGCAGTACGACTTGTTTTACGTGAAGAATCATTCGCTGTTTCTGGATATCGTGATTCTGTTTGAAACCGTAGGTGTGGTGCTGCTGGGCAAGGGAGCGCAGTAAATGAACCTTGCGGCCTGGGGACAGGCCCTGGTAGGCCTGGCCTACTCCCTGTTTGCCATCCGGCTGATTCAGGTCAAGAGCCAACGGGCGGATGCTGCCACGGCCAATGCGCTGGTCATTTTTGCCATTCTGGCCAGTGCCTTGTGGGGCTGGCTGGGTCTGGTGTCCAGCATTACCGGTGATGCCCGTTGGCTGTTGCTGAGCCGCTGGATGGACTCGCTGCGTTACGCGGGTTGGTATGCATTTCTGCTGGTTCTGATCGGCAGGGGCCACTCCAAGCTGGCGGCCATCAACATCACCACGCTTGCCGTCATTGCGGTGGTGGTGATCGTGTTGGGATTGCCATTTGACCTGCAAGCCTATGTACCCGATGGATTGAGGGCCAGCCTATTGCGCTGGACACGTCTGGTGTGGATGGTCACGCCGCTGTTTGCACTGGTGCTGTTGGAGCAGGTGTTTCGCAACGTCACGGCGGACTCACGCTGGAATATCAAGCCTTTGTGTATCGGCCTGTCGGGCGCATTCCTGTTTGACATGTACATTTTTTCCGAAGCTGTCATGTTCAACCGGGCGGACGCGGACGCCTTCAACATCCGCGACACGGTGCATGCACTGGTGACGCCTTTTCTGTTCCTGGCAATGACGCGCCGCAGTGACTGGGTGTCAAAGATCAGCATTTCACCCAAGGCGGCATTCCACTCCGCCACGCTGCTGATTGCGGGCGTGTATTTGATCTTCATTTCCGCCGTGGGTTACTACGTGCGCTACTTCGGTGGCGAGTGGGGGCGGGCACTGCAGGTGGGGCTGGTGTTTTTCGGCCTGATCCTGATGATCACACTGGCCATGTCCGGTTCGCTGCGGGCCAGTCTGAAGGTGTTTCTGGGAAAGCACTTCTTTCGCTACCGCTACGACTACCGCGAGGAGTGGCTGAAGTTCACTTACACCTTGTCCCAAAGAAACTCGCCACGGGAAATGGGGGAGCAAGTCATTCGCGGCTTGGCCGACATGCTGGAGAGTCCGGCGGGCGCCTTGTGGATGCGGGGGCAGGGAAAGGATGTGCTCACCCAAACGGCCTTCTGGAACATGAGCCCGTCGCAGGAGAGCGAGTCTGCCGATTCGGAGCTTTGCCGCTTTCTGGAGACCAGTGGCTGGGCAGTCAATCTGGAGGAATACCGCTCGTATCCGGGCCGCTACGGGCAGATGAAGCTGCCGCGGTGGCTGTCGGAAATGTCGCAGGCCTGGCTGGTCGTTCCCTTGCTGGTAGGGACGACACTGATCGGCTTTGTGGTCCTTGCCAGTGCGCGCACGCGCATGGACGTGAATTGGGAAGTGAACGACTTGCTCAAGACGGCGGGTCTGCAGGCTGCCAGCTTCCTGGCCCAGATGCAGGCCACGGAAGCATTGCTGGAGGCACGCAAGTTCGATGCATTCAATCGGATGTCGGCATTTGTGGTGCACGACCTCAAGAACATCGTGACCCAGCTGTCACTGATGATGAAGAATGCACGGCGCTTGAGCGGCAACCCCGAGTTTCAGGAAGACATGCTCAAGACCGTGGAAAACTCGCTGGACCGTATGCGTCAGATGATGCTGCAGCTGCGGGAGGGGGCAACTCCTTCCGGGTCGACCTTTGGTGTGGACCTGGCTGGAATTGTGGATAGCCTGGTGGCCATGGCAAAAGGGCGCGACCGTGTTCTGGAAGTGGAGCGCAAGGATCCGGTTGCCACACGGGGCCACGCGGATCGATTGGAGCGCGTCATTGGCCATATTGTGCAGAATGCGTTCGATGCGACCGACAAGTCGGGCCGGGTCTGGTTGCGCCTGGATCGTGCGGCAGGTCAGGCCCGGATCGTTGTCGGCGATACTGGGCAAGGCATGTCGCAGGAATTCATACGGGAAAAGCTGTTCAAGCCTTTTCAAACGACCAAGCAAGCCGGCATGGGGATTGGAGTCTATGAAAGCTTCCATTATCTGCAGGAGATCGGCGGAAAAATAGACGTCCAAAGTGAGGTGGGCGTGGGAACGGTGGTCACTGTGCTGCTGCCGCTGTTTGAGCCTCACAATCAATCTGACCTTCCTTAATTAGAGGACTCATGAGCACCGAAAAAACACGCGGATTGCTGATCGTCGAAGACGATCTGGCACTGCAAAAGCAAATCAAATGGTCGCTGGATCGTTTTGATTCAGTCACCGCACATGACCGCGAAAGTGCGCTCGTGCAGTTGCGCAAGCACGCACCGGCCGTTGTCACCATGGATCTGGGATTGCCACCGGACCCCGATTCGGTATCCGAGGGCTTCAAGCTGCTGGAACAGATCATGGCCACGGCCCCCCATACCCGGGTCATTGTCCTGACGGGACAGAATGACCAGTCCAACGCCTTGCGCGCCATTGCCATGGGAGCATGCGATTTCCTCGCCAAGCCGTTCGAGCCCGAGATTTTGGACGTGATCGTCGAGCGTACCTTCCGGATCTCCCAGCTGCAGGCGGAAAACGAACGTTTGCGCAGTTTCCACCATCCCGACGCCTTGAGCGGGCTGATTACGCGTGACCCGGAAATGCTGCGCATTTGCCGCACCATTGAAAAGGTAGCCAACACCAATGCGACCGTCATGCTGTTGGGGGAAAGCGGTACCGGCAAGGAAGTGCTGGCGCGGGGTTTGCACGATGCCTCGTCGCGCAAGAACGGAAAGTTCGTCGCCATCAACTGTGCGGCCATTCCGGAGAACCTGCTGGAAAGCGAGCTGTTCGGGTTTGAAAAAGGCGCGTTTACTGGCGCATCCAAACAGACGCTGGGCAAGATCGAGACGGCCAACGGCGGCACCCTGATGCTGGACGAAATTGGCGACTTGCCATTTTCCCTGCAGGCCAAGCTATTGCGCTTCTTGCAGGAACGCAAGATCGAGAGGTTGGGCGGGCGTCAGGAGATAGCCGTGGACGTGCGCATTGTTTGTGCGACCCACCAGGACCTGCATGCGCTGAGCAAGGAGAACCGGTTCCGGGAAGACTTGTATTACCGGCTTGCAGAGATTGTGGTGAACATCCCGCCCTTGCGCTCACGCGTGGGAGATGCCGCGCTCTTGGCCCATGCCTTTGTCCGGCGTTTTGCGCAGGAACAGAACCGGGCCTCCATGTCCTTGAACGAAGGGGCCCTCAAGGCGATCGAGGCCTACCCCTGGCCGGGCAATATCCGCGAGCTGGAAAACCGCATTAAGCGAGCGGTGATCATGGCGGATTCCAACCAGATCACCCTGGAAGATGTGGGGCTGGCCAGCCCGGCACAAGACAGTGCGGAAGATAATTCCTTGGACTTGCGCCTTATTCGCGACAATGCCGAACGCGGTGCCGTGATAGCGGCCTTGGGTCGTGTCAACGGGAATATGGTCAAGGCCTCCGAACTTCTGGGTGTCAGTCGTCCCACGCTTTACGACTTGATGCACCGGCTCGGCATCAAGTAGTTTTTTCTGCTTTTCAATATTCTGTGAGAACAACAATGCGCTCTACAAAAATGGTTCGTGGTGCTCGTCTATCTGCCTTGGTGTTGGCACTGGTTCTTGCTGGGTGCGGACAGAAGCCCGAGGCCATGCTGTCGTCTGCCAAGGATTTCCTGGCGAAAAATGACACCAAGTCAGCGGTCATTCAGATCAAGAACGCACTGCAGGCCAATCCGGATCTGCCAGAAGCGCGCCTCCTCTTGGGCAAGGCATTGCTTGAAGCAGGAGACGCAGTGGGTGCAGAAACCGAACTGCGCAAGGCATTGAATCTCAAGGCGCCAGAAGACCAGGTGGTGCCCCTGCTGGCAACCGCCCTGCTGGCCCAGGGAAAAGCCCAGAAAGTGGTAGATGAATTTGGCCAAACTGCGCTTACGCAAGCCACAGCCAACGCAGACTTGCAGACCACACTGTCCTTGGCCTATGGTTCTTTGAGCAAAGTCGACAAGTCTCAAGCTGCCTTGGGCGAGGCGTTGAAGGCAGACGCCAACTTTGAGCCTGCGCGCTTGTTGCAGGCGCGCCTACGCGCACGCAATGACATGGATGGCGCGCTGGGTGATGTTGACGCAATCCTTGCCAAATCTCCACAAAACTACCAGGGCTGGAAGCTCAAGGGTGACCTGCTGATGTTCGGCAAGAACAAGCCGGACGAGGCACTGGAAGCCTATCGCAAGAGTATCAGCGCTCGGCCCGATTTTGTTGTCGGGCACGTAGATGCGGTCCGCGTGCTGTTCCAGCAGAACAAGCTCGATGAAGTGGAGAAGCAACTGGCCGGTTTGAAGGCGGTAGCGCCCAACCATCCCATGACCAAGACGTTGGAAGCCCAATTGGCGTTTCAACGCAAGGATTTCAAATCGGCGCGCACTCTGTCGCAGCAGGCGCTCAAGGCAGCACCTGAATATCCAATGGCCCTTCAAGTGGCCGGTGCGACAGAACTGCAATTCAACTCGGTACTGCAGGCAGAGAGTTTTCTGAGCAAGGCAGTGCAGTTGGCGCCTGAGTTGACATCGGCAAGAAGGTTTTTGGCAGCTACCTATGCCCGGTCTGGCAATACTGCCAAGGCAATCGCCACGCTGGAGCCTGCCTTGGCAACCGAGCCGGTCGATCCGGACGTGCTGTCCCTGGCAGGGCAGATATATCTGCAGGGTGGAGACGCCAAGAAGGCCGAGGAGTATTTGGCCAGAGCCATCAAGCAGGATCCGCAGAGTGCGCGCAAGCGCACCGCATTGGCAGTGACGCGTTTGGCCGAGGGCAAGGTCGATTCCGGCATTGCCGAACTGGAACAAATTGCCGGATCCGACAGCAGTACGGTGGCTGACATGGCATTGATCAGTGCCCATTTGAATCGCCAACAATACGACAAGGCGCTGAAGGCCATTGATGCGCTGGAAAAGAAGGATCCTGGAAAGGCAGGCACTGCCATACTGCAAGGCCGCGTCTACTTGGCCAAGAAGGATCTGGCCAGCGCACGCAAGAGCTTCGAGAGAGCCATGGGCCTGGACCCCAGTTCTTTCACGCCAGTTGCCAGCCTCGCGGGTTTGGATTTTGCCGACAAGAAGCCGGAAGATGCCAAGAAGCGCTTTGAGGCTTTCCTGGACAAGAACCCCAAGAGTGGCCAGGCCCTGCTGGCCTTGGCTGAACTGGCCGCCAACACCGGCGCCAGCAAGGACGTGGTCGGGACCTTGATCACCAAAGCCGTCACGGCCAATCCCACGGATGTGGCTCCACGGCTGCTCCTGATCGAATTTCATCTTCGCAACAAGGACCTGAAGCAGGCGCTTTCCGTGGCGCAGGATGCCCAGACTGCGCTCCCCGACAGCCCGGAAGCGTTGGAGGCATTGGGACGCGCGCAGCAGGCCAATGGTGATTTGAATCAGGCCATCACGAGCTACAACAAGATGGCGGCCCTGCAGCCCATGTCGCCGCAGCCTTATTTGCGTCTGGCGGAGGCCTATATGGCAGCCAAGGACAAGACTGCCGCCGCGCAAAGTCTGCGCAAGGCGCTGGAGATCAAGCCGGATCTGAAGCAGGCGCAAACAGGCAGCATTGTTTTGGATATGGACGCCAAGAATTACCAGGGCGCTGTGGCAACGGCGCGTACCATGCAGTCGCAGGCACCGGCGGATTCTTCGGGGTACGTTCTGGAAGGCGACATCAATGCAATCCTGAAGAAGTGGGACGCGGCAACCACCGCCTACCGCAATGGCCTGAAGCAGGCGCCATCTACCGAACTGGCAATCAAACTGCTCACCGCCCTGCAGGCCTCAGGCAAGTCTGCTGACGCCGACAAGTTCTCTGCCACATGGCAAAAAGACCATCCGCAAGACCTTGCATTCCAGATGTATCTGGCCGATGGAGCGATCGCCCGCAAGGACTACCAGCAAGGTGAGCGTTCGTATCTTGCATTGCTCAAACAGCAGCCCAAGAATGCCATGATTTACAACAATCTGGCGTGGATAACGGCGAAGTTGCACAAGGATGGCGCGATTGCCTATGCCGAAAAGGCGGTATCCCTTGCGCCCAACCAGCCGGCATTTATGGACACCCTGTCGGGCCTGTTGGCAGAAAAGGGTGAGTACGACAAGGCCATTGAAATCCAGAAGAAAGTGGTGGAACTGAGCCGTTCCGCGCCTGGTTTCCAGTTGAACCTGGCGAAGATCCAGCTCAAGGCGGGGCACAAGGCAGAAGCCAAGGTTATTCTGTCCGAGCTGAGTAAATTGGGCGACAAGTTTCCTGGTCAGGCTGAAGTGGCCAGCTTGTTGAAGGACTTGTGACCAACCGCTGTCGGGAAAATTTACAACTCTCTTGCGAGCGTCGTATTTTTCCCGGTTGTCTGTGGCTTTGCAGAGATAAGTTGTTGAATTTAAATGACTAATTAGCGAAGCTTTGAGTTGGCCTGAAAATTGCATTCATGCCGCAAAAGGCTGATAATTGCCAAAGTCTGTACTTAACGGGAAGTTTCTATGTCCGAAGAACTCAATACATCACCGTCCAAGCCGTCGCTCGACACCGGGGCCATGGCAGTTGATGCGCTGGCCCGCAGGCGCGTGTTGTTGAGTGGTCTGGGCAAGGGTTCCGTGGTGCTGGCGGCGGCTTCGGTTCCCATGCATACCCTGGCAAGCACTTCCACCCGTTGCAAGACCGATGGTCACACCGGGCAGGTGGTGTGGGCCACCGTGTCGGGATGCCACTCTGCAGTGGGTTCGCGCATTCCTGCAGATACGCCTGTCAGCCAAGGCTATCACTGCTCGCATTACACCCAGAAGTCCTGCTGGCCAGGTTACAACCGCGATCCGCGCAAGGACACTTCTTGCGTGAACAAAAAGTTCAATGATATTTTCCCTGGAACCTCAGACAACAGAACCTGTTATGACATCGTGAAAAACGACAGCTCCAGCAGTAGTTGCCGCTGGGTGACTGCGTTTTTGAATGCGCAGACCTGTGTCTCGAAGAACTACCCTTACAATTCCAGTGAAATCGTGACCCACTACCGGCAGGCCGGCTCCAACGGCTATCCCAGCCGTCAGGATTGCGAGAGCTTCTTCGGTACCCACATGGAGTCTTGCTACTCCTGATCGTTGCCTCAGGTACCTGTGGCAAATTTGACTGGAGCGTTCAGGCTGAATCCGGTTGCCCAATTGCATTGGGTCAGCTGGGACGATGAGTACGTAGTTTTTGAAGAGAGTTCGGGGCAGACACATCAGCTGGATGCCTTCCGGGCCTTTGTCCTGAACTCGGCACTTGAAGGGGAAATCCAGGTCAGCGACCTGTTGGCGGACATGGTGAGTGCCATGACCGTTCAAAGCCCGGAAGCGGCGACCCAACTGCTCCACAGCGTCATCGAAGAATTTGAAACAGTCGGCTTGTTGGAAAGAACATCTGTGTGAACCTGGGTAGCCTGTCGTATGCAGAGATTCGCAAGAAACTCAAAGACCCTGGGCTTGCCATTCACGTAGGACCTTTCACCTTTCGTATCGTTTCCAATATAGAGTCGATCGCGGACGGCTTGATCACGCTGTATCCGGACTACCCGGAGGCTGCTGAAGATCAGTTCGTGGACTACACGGTGCACATCGCCGGCGGCGGTGGATTGCGGCGCTGGATGCATCCGCAGGCAATTTTCCGGTTTGACGGGATTGAGCCGTTTACCCCACTTCCAGAAAACCATGCCTTTCCTCTGCTGGAATGGGCCATGAACTGGTGCGTGTCCACACAGGCGCATCAGTATCTGATACTGCACTCGTCAGTGATTGAACGCGAAGGCTGCGCGGTGATCATGCCTGCACCTCCCGGTTCGGGGAAGAGCACGCTGTGCGCCGCCTTGATCAACAGGGGCTGGCGTCTGCTGTCCGATGAGCTTGCATTGATTTCACTGACCGACGCCAGCATCACCCCGGTGGGGCGACCAATCAGCCTCAAGAACCAGTCCATCGACTTGATTCGGCAGTATGTGCCCGGCGCTGTGTTCAACAGCATCACGCCCGACACCACCAAAGGCAGTGTCACCCATCTGAAAGTGCCGACGGAGCAACTGTTGCGCATCCACGAAAAGGCGCGACCACGGTGGGTGATATTCCCGAAGTACGTGGGCGGATCCGCTCCCGAGCTCCAGCGCCGATCCAAGGCCAGCAGCATGCTGGAGCTGGGGCGCAATTCATTCAATTACATGGTCCTGGGACGCACCGGATTTGAAACGCTCTCGGCGGTAGTGGATGCCAGTGATTGCTACGATTTCAGATACAGCCAGCTGGACGATGCGCTGGCGGTATTCAACCAACTGGTGGAGGGGAGAAACGCGTGACCCCTTCCATGCTGGAGTCGTTCTGGGCTCACCCGGACAAGCAACCACAGTGGACCGGCGCTGAATGGGAAACTGTGCTGGGGCAGGCGCGTCAATCCCGACTGCTGGGTCGATTGGCGGCCCATTTTGTCGACAGAGGCTGGATGCCGCAGGTGCGCGTGGGACCTTTTTTGCATCTGGAAAGCGGCCTGCGGCTCACGGAACGCCAGCAGCACGAAGTCCGCTGGGAAGTCAATCGCATTGCACATGCGCTGCGCGACAAGAACGTCGCCGTGGTGCTTTTGAAAGGCGCCGCTTACCTGATGGCGGAGTTGCCCGCAGCGCGAGGGCGCCTGTTCTCCGATATCGATCTGCTGGTGCCGCGCGACAAGGTGGACATGGTCGAGAGTTCCATGTTTGCCGCGGGTTGGATTTCGGATGAGCGCGATGCTTACAACCAGCGCTACTACCGGCAGTGGATGCACGAGATCCCACCACTGCGGCATGTGCAGCGCAACACATACATCGATATCCACCATACGATCACTCCGCCGGTTTCGCGATTCAACGTCGATGGGGCGCATTTGCTGCAGCGTATAGGGCCCATACCCGGCTACCAGAATATTTATGTGCTGGCCCCCGAGGACATGGTGCTGCACAGCGCAGTGCATCTGTTCACCGAAGGCGAGTTCTACGCCGGGTTGCGCGACTTGCTGGATCTGAATGATCTGGTGAAGCACTTTGCGCAGAGAGCCACCTTCTGGAATGTATTGCTGGATCGCGCCATTCAGCTGGGTCTGCAGATACCTCTTTTTCATGCCCTGCACCATCTGGAACGGCTATTTGGAACGGTGCCTCCTGCGGCATTGGTCCCCAGAGTTCAGAAGATGGGGCCCTCTGGTGGGGCGAAGGTGTTCATGGAATGGACTCTGGGTCTGGCACTGAGGCCTGCCCACCCCAGCAGTGACATGCGCCTGACCGGCCTGGCGCGGTGGCTGCTCTATGTACGTTCCCATGCGTTGCGCATGCCACTGCAGCTGGTAGTTCCCCATCTGGTTCGTAAGGCCTGGAAGCGGCGGTTCACGGAAGAAACATGAAACACCCGATACGTTGGAACCCCTTGCTCCTGGCAACCAGGTGTTTCCTTCTTGTCGCTTTGTTTCTGGGGATTGCCCATGCGGATACGGTTGAGACCATTTCCAAAGTCAAACCCTCTGTCGTCATCGTCGGAACGTATTCCCCTATCAAGACGCCACGATTCGTTCTGCGCGGCACGGGCTTTGTCGCGGGCAAGGGAAACTGGGCCATAACGAATGCGCACGTCATTCCGGAAGGCACCGATCTGGAGCCCGATTCCAAATTGGTGGTCCAGGTGAGAACCAATCCCAAAGGGCTGACCGGCCAGGACGATCTCAGCATGCGGCTGGCGACTGTCGTGGACGTGGACAAGTTGCATGACCTCGCGCTGCTGCAATTTGACGGCGCACCGGCTCCGGCCTTGGCATTGAGAAACTCGGATACGGTTCGAGAAGGGCAGTCGGTGGCATTCATGGGTTTCCCCATCGGAGGCGTTCTGGGCTTTTCTGCGGTGACGCACCGTGGCATCGTGTCGTCCATCACGCCAATCGCACTTCCTTCGGGCAATGCCCAGCAACTGAACGCGCGCACGATAGCCAGTCTGCGCAGCGGCACCTTCAATATCTTTCAGCTGGACGCAACGGCCTACCCGGGCAACAGCGGCGGCCCGCTCTTTGATTCCGAATCAGGCGAGGTGGTGGGCGTAATCAACATGGTATTTGTCAAGGCAACCAAGGAATCGCTGCTGAGTCAACCATCAGGCATCAGTTATGCCATTCCATCCAACTTTGTGACGCAAATACTGCAAAAGCAAGGTTCGAATTGATTAGACTTGAACACGGTCAGGGCGGAGGTAGGCGCATATAACGCATAAGAACCATTTGATGTCTGGGTGGACGGGAAGACAATCAGGCAAATTCAAAATAAACGTAGGGCAGTGGAAATGAAAATCGACGAAACGCTTCGTGCTCGGGTGGTCGACGTCCTGAGAGCCAGCAATGTCTTTGGATCACTCGATGATTTCGTCATAGCAGATCTTGCCAACGATCTGAAGATTCAAACAGCACGCGGCGGTGAAACCGTCTTGCGCGAAGGCGACCCTTCGAACAGCATGATGTTTGTCATTGCGGGAGGACTGAGAGTTTCCCGCAAGGACAGTACCGGCAAGTTGCTGCTGTTCAATGAAGTCCGACCGGGCGAGAGCGTAGGTGAGGCCGGCCTGATTCTTCAACAGCCACGCTCGGCCGACGTGGTGGCTGTGCGGGATTCGACCCTTGCGGTACTGCACAAGGACGAATACGAGGCACTGCTAGCCAAGCACCCGTTGGCGCTCAATCGCGTATTTGTTCAGGCTATCTACAACTACCTGCGTCACAACAACCTGACCAAGAAGCGGCACGCCGAATCCATTGTGGTCGTGCCTCTGCACAACGACGCGGACGCTCTGGAGGTCTCCACGGGGCTTGCGCAGGCCTTTGCAAAGATGGGGTCCACACACCGCTATACCTTGGCGGACAACAGCAAGTTTGCCCAGATTGCGGGCAATCAGGATGTAGAAGAAATCAGGCGCCAGGAATCACTGGAGTCTGATGTCGGGTTTCTGGTCTATGAAGCCGGTATGGACGCAACCGCCTGGACCCAGCGCGCCTTCAGACAGGCGGACCAGATTGTCTTTGTGGGAACGGCGGGCGCATCGCAGGACATCTCCGCACTGGAGAGCCAGCTCATGAAAGAGCCTGGCTACGCCATGAAGCGCAGGCACCTGGTGGTCCTGCATTCGCCCGGCTCCTTGTACCCGTCCGAACGGGGGCATTGGCATCGCGGCCGGGACGTTGAACGCTACTACCCTACACGTCGCGGCCACTCCGGCGATTACGACCGCCTGGCGCGCTTCGTCACCGGGAGCGCAGTGGGCATTGTCCTTGGCGGCGGTGGCGCACGGGGCTTTGCCCACTTGGGCGTGCTGAAGGCGTTGCATGAGTCGGGCGTGCCCATCGACCTGATTGGCGGCAACAGCATGGGCGCCTTGATCGGGGCGCAGTACGCCTGCGATATCCCTCTGGACGAGATCCGCGAACGTACGCAGAAGTTTGCTGCGGGCGGAGAGTTTCCCACCCTGCCGCTGATTTCACTGGTGTCCGGTAACCGGGTCCGACGGGATCTGATCCGCATGTTTGGCGACTTGCAGGTGGATGGCCTGTGGCGTCCGTATTTTTCTGCAGCCTGCAATCTCACCAAGGGCTGCACCACCGTTCAGGACAGCGGGCCACTGTGGCGGGCGGTTCTGGCGAGCAATTCGCCAGCCGGATTGTTCCCTCCGGTACTGGTCAATGGAGAGTTGTTGGTGGACGGGGCCATTCTGGAAAACGTACCCGTAGCCGCCATGCGTATGCGCCTGGGGACCGCACAGGAGCGGCGGCGCGGAAACGGGACCATCATTGCAGTGGATGTCGATGTGCAGGATGAATTGAGCGCGCCTCCCGACTTGCTCAAGTTGTCCGTATGGAAGACGGTAAAAAATTCGCTTCTTCCCAATTCATCCAAGACGCCGACCATCGCCCAAATCATGTACCGCGCCGGACATATCGGTGGTCTCAACCAGCGCGGTCAGACGATTGCACAGGCAGATATCTATCTGGAACCACCGGTCAGCAGCTATTCCATGATGGGATACCGCAGTGCTGCTGAAATAGCTGAAGTCGGCTATCGACACACAATGGAGCGCGTGAGCAAGTGGAAGAGGTAACCGCTAACAATTTGGGCAGCAACGTGTTGCCGCTCTCCCTGAGCCAGCGCGAAGTGTGGCTGGACCAAAGGGCTTGGCCTGGCAGCACGCACCTCATCATCGGTGGGGTGGCATATCTTGAAGGCCATCTTCAGGTGGAGACGCTTGCCGCAGCGCTGAAAATTCTCGTGGCAGAAAGTGACGCAATGCGCCTCGTACCCAATGAGGATGGTACGCAAGTGTTGCTGCAGGACATGGACATTCCACTGGACATCACCACGGCTGCGGTTGGTCAGGATATCCATGAGGCTGCGCAGTCCTGGTGGAAGCAGCATCTGCAGAGCACCTTCTCCTGGAGTGGCCGTCCTCCTTGGCAATTCGGGCTGATCCAGGGGGAAGCAAATCGCAACGCGCTGGTCATGCAATACCACCATCTGATGATCGACGGGTGGGGAACTGCCCGATTGATCCAGCGCTGGAGTGAAATCTACAACCTGCTGCATCAGGGCAAGGCTGTCGAACCGGATGCCTCTGCGAGCTACAGCAGCTTTGTGGATGACTCCAACAAATACATGAAGTCCGCCACATTTGAAAGCGACGGGACCTACTGGCTGGAACAGATGCCAACACTGCCGCCGGTTCTCATCGACCGGCGGCATTCAAACGAAAGCGACTCCGCCGCATTGGCCGACGCATGGTTGAGCGATATTTCGCTCCCGTTGGCAGACTACGAAAAACTCCGCTCCTCCGCAGCGGAGAGTGGCAGCACCGTATTCAACTACTTCCTGGCCGCGATGGCGGTGTACTTCGCACGCATTACCAACCGCCAATCGGTTGCTATCGGAGTGCCCAATCTGAATCGCGCCGGAAAGAAG
Source organism: Rhodoferax sp. GW822-FHT02A01 (assembly GCF_038784515.1). Lineage (NCBI taxonomy): Bacteria > Pseudomonadati > Pseudomonadota > Betaproteobacteria > Burkholderiales > Comamonadaceae > Rhodoferax > Rhodoferax sp. GW822-FHT02A01. Next base: position 164,233 of record NZ_CP152376.1, on the reverse strand, counting down.
TTCCGCAATACGCTGGGCATGTTTGTGGGCGTGTTCCCAGTGAATGTCACGTTGACGCCCGGCATGACGGTGAAGGAACTGCTGGCCTCCATCGGCTCCACCATGCGCGGGGCGCTGCGGCATTCGCGCTATCCGCTGAGCGAGATGGGGCGAGCGCTGGAGGTCATGCGACTGGGACGGGACGGAATATTCGATGTGCTGCTGTCCTTTGAGAGGCAGGATTACGACGTGGCCTTTGGTGACGCCGTCATGGCTGAATCGCGCCAATTGTTCAATGGGAAAGCGCGCTATCCGCTGGGCGTGACGATCTGCGAATTTCAGACCACCCAGCATCCCGAGATGGTGCTGGAGGGAAGTTCCGCCTGTTTCTCCGAGCAGGAAGTGGCACAGATTGGCCAGCGTATCTGGAGCCTGGTGTTGCGCATGAGTGCGACGCCCGACGCGCCCCTCGACTCACTTCCACTGTTGTCCGATTCGCAGCATCTGCAGGTGCGCGCGCTGCACCCCAGCACGCAGTGGAACGAGGGCTCCACACCCTACGTTACGCAGTTTGCGGCGCAGGCCCATGCCAACCCCAGCGCCGTTGCGCTGGTATGGGACGGCGGCACCATGAGTTACGCGGAGTTGGATCAGCGGTCCAATCTGCTGGCGCGACGCCTGCGCGCTCTTGGCGCCACGACGGATGCGGTGGTGGCATTGGCCTTGCCCAGGTCGGCAGAACTGGTGGTTGCGGTGCTGGCTGTGTCCAAGGCAGGTGCCGCATTTTTGCCTCTGGACCCCGACGCACCGACAGCGCGGCTGGCAGACATCGTGCAGGAAAGCGGTGCCCTGGCCCTGGTCATCCAGGCTCAGGGGCCGGAGCGACTGGCCTCCTTGCATGCCAAGACGCTGGTTGTTTCACTAAGCGATCCGTTGGACGAAGATGCCGTGGTGCCACTGGCGGTGGAAGTGACTCCCGAATCGCTGGCCTATGTGCTGTTCACCTCGGGCTCCACAGGGCGACCCAAGGGCGTGATGATGTCCCATTCGGCTTTGGCGCATCGGCTCAAATGGCTGACCAAGGCCTACCAAGTCACCCCCAGGGACCGGTCCGCACTCAGTACCCAGATCACCTTCGATCCGTCGTTGATCGAGTTGTGTCTGCCCTTGATCAACGGGGCCAGCGTGGCATTGCCGCCGCCCGGCCGGTTGCTGCCGGAGACGCTTGCCGAATTTGCCATCCGCCACGGTGCCACGTTCATCGCGTTTGTGCCCTCCACCCTGACCCGGTTTCTGGACAAGGCGGGCGGCCATCCCAACCTGAAACTGCGGGTGGCATGTTGCGGTGGCGAAGTGCTTCCTGCCGAGCTGGTCAACCGCTATCTGTCCTCCACCAAAGCCAGGCTGTTCAATGTGTATGGGCCAACCGAGGCTTGCATTTTTGCCACGGCCTGGGAGTGCGTGAGCGGGCCCGCATCCAACGTGCTGCCCATTGGCTATCCGGTGGACGATACGTCCATCTATGTGCTGGATTCCAAGCTGCACCAACTCCCGCTGGGAATGCATGGGCAAATATTCATTGGCGGTGCGGCCGTTGCGCGCGGCTACCTGAACCGCCCCGACCTGGATGCACAGGCCTTCTACCCCGACCCCTTCAGGCCGGGTGGACGTATGTACCGCACCGGTGACACGGGCTGGTTCGGCGAAGATGGCAATCTGCATTTTGTCGGGCGGCTGGATCGACAAATCAAGTTGCGCGGCTACCGCATTGAGCTCGGCGAGATTGAAGCCGGGCTGCTTCGTGTGGATGGTGTGACTGAGGCGGCGGTGAAGGTGGTGCAAAGAGGCGACAAGCCTGTGCTGCATGCGTGGGTCTCCACGTCGACCAAGCTGGGGTCCGATGAATTGCAGCAAGCTCTGCGTTTGCGTGTGCCCGACTACATGATTCCAGCAGGCATCACCATACTGCCGGAGCTGCCCATGGGGGACACCGGCAAGATTGACTATGCAGCATTGCCCGAACCCTCGGATCTTTTTGTTCCGCAGGCTGCGCGTCCGCCCAAGAACGAAATGGAGCAGAAGCTGCTCGCCATGTGGGAGGACGTTCTGGATGTCCGCCCCTTGAGCGTGTACGACAACTTCTTTGAAGTGGGAGGGGACTCGCTGGACGCCGTCACCATCCTGGCCGGTCTCGAAAAAATGGTGGGCCATTCCGTGCCCTTGTTCCTGCTGACCGAGAACCCAACCGTTGAGGCACTGGCGCAAATGCTGCGCAAGCCCATTGAGGCTCCCAGTTCCATCGTGAGTTTCAATGCGAACTCCAACAAGGCGCCGTTCTACATAGCCGCTTCCGGTCATGGCGACTTGATTCGTTTTCAGGCGCTGGCGCAGGAGTTGCAGGATATCTACGACGTCAGAATGCTGCAGCCCCCGTTGGGCCAGCCTATCTCCGGTGTTTCGCAGCTGGCGGAGCTGTATGCGGACATTGTCGAATCGCAGGATGCGCTGCCAGGATTCATCTCCGGCTTCTCTGTCGGTGGTATCACCGCTCTGGAGACCGCATGTGTGCTGCAGAAGCGTGGGTATCCCTTGCGCGGTCTGATCCTGTTGGACACCTTGTATCCACGCGCGATCTGGGGCGGTACCATTTTCTGGCACCTGTTTGTCTGGCTGGTGAGGAACTTCCGCCTGGGTGACCTGATGATGAACGGCCGAAAGATCAGCGCGATGATCAACGACGCCGCCTTGGTGGGCCAGGTACTGGCCATGGCGGGATACCGTGCGCATCGATTCGAAGGACGTACGCTGCTGGTGAAGACGTCCGGACTTTCACGCTGGGACTGGTTGTTCTTTGCGCCCTGGCGAACATTGCAAAAGGGCAGGCTGACCGAGAGTTTGATTCAGGGACTGCATGGCTCCATCTTCGAAGCCGACCAGATAGCCGGACTGGCCAGGGTCCTTCGGGGCGCAGATCAATAAGCCTATGTCTGCCCGGCATATACGCCACAAGCTGGTGTTGGCGGTGGCTGTGGTTCTGCTTGTGGTGGTTTGCGCGCTTGCGTGGTCGTTTTCACCCTTGCGTGAAGCGCTGGATGTTCCTCGTGTCGTGACGTCGCTACGGCAGATCGCGCAACATTTCGGACTGGTGGCGGCGGTGCTGGCCTTTGCCCTGGCGCTGATCGTTGCCGTTCCATTGACCTTTCTGACCGTGGTTTTCATTGTGGCACTGGGATCGCTGAATGGGTTCCTGTGCGTGATGCTGGGCGCGCAGCTTGGCGCCTTGTGCAGTTACGGCCTGGGCGCTGCGCTGGGCAGGGACATCCTGCGAAAGCTGGGTGGCGAGCGCGCCAATCGACTGAGTCAAAAGCTGGGTGAGCGCGGCTTGTTGGCCATCATTGCCGTGCGCATGGTTCCGGTGGCGCCTTTTGCCGTCATCAACATGGTTGCCGGGGCATCCCATATCCGCCTGGCAGACCTCTTGTTGGGCACTTTTCTCGGAATGGCTCCTGGCACCCTGGCAATTGCGCTGTTCATAGAGAAGGTGCTGGATGCCATTCAGAACCCCGGCCGTACCAGCTGGCTGGTGGTGGTTGTCTTGTTGCTTGCCATCGGTGCGGGCGTATGGGCCATACGCGCATGGTGGCGGCGCGCCTTGCGCCACTGAACTGTCAGGCCTTCACTTCCCGTTTGAACCATATGGCGTAGAGTGCCGGGACAAACAGCAGCGTGATGACCGTCCCCACGGCCACACCGCCTATCAGCACATAGGCCAATGCGCCCCACAAGCTGTCGTGCGTCAATGGAATGAAGGCGAATACCGCAGCAAAAGCGGTCAGGATCACCGGTCTGGCGCGCTGCACAGCCGCTTCCACAACGCCTTCGAAGGGCGCCGTGCCGGCTGCGTCATTGTCGGAAATCTGCTGGGTCAGAATCAGCGTGTTGCGCATGAGAATGCCGGCCAGCCCTATAAGGCCCAGCAGCGCCACGAAGCCAAAGGGTTGGCGAAACAGCAGCAGAGCCAATACCGCACCCATCAGTCCGAGAGGGGCCGTTGCCACGACCACGAAGGTGCCCTTAAAGGAGCGCATCTGAATCATGATGAAGATCATCATGAACGCCGCCATGGCCGGCTGCAGCTTCTGGATGGACAGATCGGCCTTGCCGGACTGCTCCACGGAGCCTGCAACGTCAATCCGGTAGCCCGCGGGCAATTGACTGCGCACATCAGCCAGGGCAAGCCATACCGCATCGGTCACGTCGTTGGGTTCGGCATCCTGGATGTCGGCAAAGACCGCCAGAAATCCCTCACGGTTGTAGCGCTTGATGACGGGGTCCTCATAACGCACCTCGATGCGCCCCAACTGTGCCAGCGGCACCTTGCGGCCATCGTGGGTGATCAGTTCCTCTGCACCCAGGCGCTCGGCTGTCAACCCCGATTCGCTGCGAATGCCGCGCGCCACCAGATCGACGGAGCGCAGGTCCTGCCGCAGCTGTGTCACCGTTGCCCCGTCCAGCAAGAACTGCAACTGCTGCGACACTTCCATGGGCGTCATCCCGAGCAGGCTCAGTCGTTCTGCATCGGTACTCAAGTGCAGCGTGGGTGCCCGCTCGTCCCACTCCAGGTGGGGATCCACCAGGTGCGGGTTCTTGGTCATCACATCGCGGACCTGGTGGGCGATCTTGCGCAGCACCACAGGGTCCGGGCCGACAACCCTCAAGGTCACGGGCCATACGACGGGCGGGCCGTACAGTAGCCGGTAGGGGCGCACCCGTGCCTCGGAATATTCGCCGGCGGCAATGTGCTGCTTTACCAGCGCGATGATTTTGTCGCGCGCTGCAGTGTCCCGGGCAACAGCAATGATCTTTCCGAAAGCCGGATCCGGTGGTTCCGGTGTGGCAGAAATGAAGAAGCGGGGGGCACCGGCGCCCACATAGGAAGACAGGGACTTCACCTCGGGCATGGGCGCCAGCAAGGTTTCGATCTTGCGGATGGTCTTGTCGGTGGCAGCGATTCCACTGCCCTGTGGCTGGTAGACGCTGATCAGAACCTCGGTGCGATCCGAGTTGGGGAAGAACTGTTTGTGCACCAGTACTGCCATGCCAATGACGGACAACACCAGCAGTGCAACCGTCATGGCCACCACGCTTTTGCGCCAGACCACGCACCAGGTGATCAGGCGACGCAGGCGCTGGTAGAGCGGGGAATGGTAAGCACCGTGGTGCGCCTGGGCCTGCGCGTCGGTGAGCGCTGGCAACAGCTTCACCCCGAGGTAGGGAACAAAGGTGACCGCGACAAACCACGAAACCACCAGCGTGATGGCAAGCACCCAGAAAATATTGCCGGCGTATTCGCCTACGGCAGATTTGGCAAAGCCGATCGGAAAGAAGCCTGCAACGGTCACCAGTGTGCCCAGCAGCATGGGGGCGGCGGTAACGGTCCAGGCGTGGGCCGCGGCACGCACGCGATCCCAGCCCTCGGCCATCTTCACCAACATCATCTCGACGGAGATGATGGCGTCGTCCACCAGCAGACCCAGGGCGATGATCAGTGCGCCCAAGGTGATGCGGTCCAGATTGATATCCAACAGCATCATGATCAGAAAGCTGATGCCCAAGGTGAAAGGCACGGCGATGCCGACGATAAGTCCCGCGCGCAACCCCAATGCCAGGACACTGACGCCAATCACCACAATGACCGCCACTAGAAACTTGATCTGGAAGAGGTCCACCGCGTGATCAATCGCTTCGGCCTGGTTGGTCAGCACCTCCAGCGTCATGCCCAGTGGCATGCGGCTGCGTTCTGTTTCGATGAACTTGTCCAGGCGCTTTCCAAGTGCCTGGCCGTTCTCGCCCTTTGCCATGACCGTGCCCAGCAGCATGGCATCCTGGCCCCGCGATCGCACCAGATAGCTGGGCGGGTCTTCATAGCCGCGCCGCACCAGGGCGACGTCCGAGAGCCGGATCAGTTTGGTTCCCACCCGGATCGGCAGAGACTCGATCTGCTTGGGGTCCGATAGGTCGGCATCCAGCCGCAGATAGGCGCGCGGGCCCTGCGTTTCAATCTTGCCGGAAGGCACCAAGCGGTTGCTGGCGTCGATCGCCTCAAACACGGCCTGTGGCGAAAGCCCCAGGTTGACCAGCTTTTCCTGGTTGAACTCGACAAACATGCGCTCGGTACGCTCGCCCAGTATCAGGGCCTTTTGCACACCCTCCACATGCTGCAATCGGTCACGCATGGACTCCATGACATGGGTGAGTTCGCGCATGGGCATGCCAGGTGCGGTCACGGATACCAGTGTGAAGTACACATCGGAGAAATCATCGTTGACGATAGGCCCGATCACGCCAGGGGGCAGGGTGTGGGACTCGTCCTCCATGCGCTTGCGCACCTGATAGAACAGGTCGGGTATGCGCGAGTTGGGTGCATAGTCTTCAAATTCAATCTGCAGGCTGGCCTGTCCGGAACGGATGGTGCTCTCCATGCGATAGAGGTACGGAACTTCCTGCACCCGCTTCTCCAGCCGATCCACCACCTGGGATTGGAGCTCCTGCGGCGTCGCGCCGGGCCAGACTACGGTGACCACCATCGCCCGAACGGTGAACGCGGGGTCTTCAGCACGCCCGAGTGCCAGGAAAGAGAACACTCCGGCAATGCCGGCAATCAGCAGAAAGAACAGGGTGACCGAGCGCTCGCGGACCGCGAGCGCAGACAGATTGGGGAAGCTCACTGAGCCAACTCCCGTACCGGCATGCCGTCCGTCAGGAGATGCGTGCCCATGGCAACCACCTTGGCTCCGGTGGGCAACTCTGCCTGGATGTGTGCAGTCTGCCCATCGATGGCAACCAGCTTGACGGGCAGGGCGCGCACATGCCCCTCCTTGTAGATCCAGACCCTGGGGCCTTGGCCGCGCTCATCCACGGCAGCCAGTGGAACCGCCTTGGTGGGGACGGCGCCAGCACCTTCCGGAAACGACGTTTTCACGACACTGCCGAGCACCAGCGCCTGCGCGTTCTCCATGACCGTGTAGCGGGCGCGCAGGGTGCGACTCAAGGGGTCCACGCTTCCGGCAACTTCCCGCAATTTCAGTGGCAGGACGCCTTGGGCATATTGCAGCTTGCCTTCGGTCGGAGGCGGCACGCCATCGGGGAAGTTCACTTCCACCTCGCGCTCGCCTGCCTGTGCCAGCACTGCGATACTTTGGCCGGCCGATATTACCTGGCCTTGCTCGCCCACGACATCCAACATGACGCCGGCAGCCGGCGCGCGCACCAGGCCGTAGTCCAGGCCATTGCGGCTTTGCGCCTGGCGCGATGCCGCTGCGGCCAGCCGGGTGTGTGCTTCGCGGGCAGCCAGTTGTGCCATATCGGTGGCTTGCGTGCTGATGAAGCCTTGGTCTTTGAGCTGTTTGGTACGGGCCAGGTCCGCATCTGCCGTGGCTTTGGCTGCCTCGGCAGCGGCCACATCGGCTTGCGCCGACTGCAAGGCCAGCTCCAGGTCACGTCTATCCAGCGCAAACAGGACCTGGCCGGCTTTGACTTCTTGTCCTGCGTCAACCATTCGTTTGGCGATCCGGCCATTGACCTGGAACGCTATGGGCGACTCCACCCGGGCTCGAATGGTGCCGGATAATCCAAGATCTTGTTTGGCGCTCTGGGTCGGGGAAATTGTTTTGACAAAAGGCGCGCTCGGTGCCTGGGCAACCGGTTTGGCCTCTTCACCGCATGCAGCCAGGAAAAGACATACCAAAGTCAGGTGCAATGTATGTTTTTGCATGTTGCAGACGCGGGTGAATTTATATAGTCAATAGTGTATTTGGAATGCATTCTTTTCGGGAAGGAAAAATGGGCGTGTTTTATTGGGCAAATCAGGCCAATGCATCGGTAAATACAAAATAATCCACTACGATCAGGTTTCCTGACCCCGGGTCATGGAGCTGCCATATACCCAAGGCCATACTACTGAATGCACACAAATATGAAAATACTGGTTACCGGCGGTGCCGGTTACATTGGCTCTCACACCTGTTTGGAACTGCTGAAGGCCGGGTACAGCGTCACCTCGCTGGATAACTACTGCAACAGCAGTCCCGAGTCTCTGAATCGTGTTGAGAAAATTACCGGCAAATCCATTGCGCGGGTGCAGGCCGATATACGGGATGGCGCTGCAATGGAGCGGGCCTTGCGCGAGAGTGGGGCGCAGGCGGTCATCCACTTTGCCGGCCTCAAGGCGGTGGGGGAATCCGTGCAGCAGCCGCTGCGCTATTACGACAACAATGTTGTGGGGACGCTGCGTCTTCTGGAGGCCATGAATGCCTGCGGAGTGAAGACGCTGGTATTCAGCTCCTCGGCCACGGTCTATGGTGATCCGCAACGCCTGCCCCTGACAGAGGACCATCCGCTCTCGGCGACCAATCCTTATGGACGGACCAAGCTGGTCATTGAAGACATGCTGCGCGATGCGTTCGCAGGGGATTCCAGCTGGAGTTTTGGCATCTTGCGTTACTTCAACCCGGTTGGGGCACACGAGAGTGGTCTGATTGGCGAAGACCCACAGGGCACCCCGAACAATCTCCTGCCTTTTGTGGCCCAGGTTGCCGTGGGGCGCAGGGAGTTCCTGAACGTATGGGGTAACGACTATGCCACGCCCGATGGCACCGGGGTGCGCGACTACATCCATGTGGTGGACTTGGCCATGGGGCATTTGTGTGCCTTGGAGGCACTGAGCAAGCCGGCAGCCGTCCCGGGCGTGGGGCAATGCGTGGCCATCAATCTGGGCACTGGGGTTGGCTACAGCGTTCTGGAAATGGTCAAGGCCTTTGAGGCTGCCAGCGGCAAGCCCGTACCCTATCAAATACAGGCGCGCAGGCCGGGCGATATCGCGGCCTGTTACGCTGAGCCAACCTTGGCCAAGGAGCTGCTGGCTTGGCAGGCCACGCGCGATTTGAAGACCATGTGCGCAGACGCCTGGCGCTGGCAAAAAAACAACCCCACCGGGTACGCAAGCTAGAGGGTAGGGGCATTCTGTAACGTAACCGGTTTACAGTGCCCTGCTGCTATGTGTCTTCGATGGACTAGAAACAAGGGGATTGAGAAAAATGGCTAAAGGAATGATTCTGGCTGCAGGCCAAGGAACGCGTGTACGGCCTCTGACCAAGGACCTGCCCAAACCCATGGTGCCGATTCTTGGCAAGCCTTTGATGGAATACCTGATTGAGCATTTGGCGCGCCACGGCATCAAGCAGATCATGGTCAACGTGGCTTACCACCACCAGAAAATCGAGCGCTATTTTGGCGACGGGCATCGCTGGGGTGTGGAGCTGGGTTATTCCTACGAAGGCGTTTTGGACCACGGAGACATATTGCCCCGTCCCATGGGATCTGCCGGGGGTATGCGCAAGATTCAGGATTTCAGCGGCTTTTTTGACGAAACCACGCTGGTCTTGTGCGGCGATGCATTGATTGACCTGGATATTGGCGCGGCCTTGAGCGAACACAAATTCAAAGGCGCAATGGCCAGTGTGGTAACACTGGACGTGCCGCGGGAAGATGTCAGCAATTACGGCATTGTTGTCTCGGGTGAAGACGGGCAGATCAAATCCTTCCAGGAAAAACCCAGCCCGGCAGAAGCCAAGTCCACCATGGCCAGTACGGGCATTTACATATTTGAGCCCTCCATATTGGATTTGGTGCCTTCCGGCACCGTGTACGACATTGGCTCCCAATTGTTTCCGCAATTGGTGGAACGCCAATTGCCCTTTTATGCACAAAAGCGCTTCTTCAACTGGATAGATATTGGGCGGGTGAGCGATTACTGGTCCGTGCTGCAACGCGTGTTGCGCGGAGGCGTGGCTGAAATGAATATGCCCGGTGTCGAAGTGCGTCCGGGTGTGTGGGTGGGTTTGAACGTCTGTATCCCCTGGGACCAGGTCAATATCCAGGGGCCGGTTTATTTTGGCTCCAGCGTCAAGGTGGAGCCCGGCGCCACCATTATTGGCCCGGCCTGGATTGGTCACGGTTGCCACGTCAAGGCCGGTGCAGTCATCGAGCGCAGTGTTTTGTTTGAATATACGCGCATCCCCAATGGGACGGCCATTCGGGAAATGATTGTTTCACCGGAGTATTGTGTGGATCGTGCCGGTCGCACCATTTACCGGGGTGACGATTCTTCCGAGTTGCGCTGGGGTGACGCACGGGCGTAATTCTCAATCCATTCAATTTAGCGGCAAACCGGGAATTAGTTTGCCCATTATTTAATCGGACTGAGGACGCATCTGCGCCGTCAGGAATCACTCGGTGAGGGTTTGTCGACGGGCATGCGTGCCAGCAGTTTTCTTATTTCGGCCGCGCTTTCGAACGCACCACAAGACATACCCCAATACAGGGAATCTTCCAGGCTGTCGATTTCTTCCCGCTTCTTCTTGTAGTCCTTTTCCAGGGCATCGCAAAGTTGTGCCGCCTCTTCCAGCGCCTCCCTGCGTCCTGCCTCATACGCAGCCAGAACATCCGCCGAATTGAACCCCGAGAGCTGGACCTTGTTACCTTTGACGACAACACTGTGCTTGGTCTTCTGAGGCAGAGTCCATTTGGTCATGTCTTGTGCTCCTCGATTAACGCGGGGTGGCCGACGTTTGAACCTTTAGCCGAATTGCGCTAACCTCCCAGCCCTTGGTCCGCAAATGGGCTTGCAGCGCGGGCAAAAGTTGTTTGACCTTGGCAGCCACCGCATTGTTGTCAAGGAGCAGGCACCAGACGGAGCCGTCAATGGGCCCGGGGCGCACGCAGGCGCGCAGAGGCCCCGGCAACAGTGGCTCTATCGATTTCAGCCGTTGTGCCGACTCTTCAGCCAGATCGCACAGGCGGCTCAGAGTTTCGGACTCCTGGGTCGCCTGTAGCAGGGAGATGGCGTGGTTGCGGCGGATCATGGCCCGGTGGGATGTTGGGGAAAGGATGGCAATGCAGTTGATTATCACGGATGCACGGTTCAGGAGCCGCACCATTCAGCTCAGCGGGGCGCGGCTGATTGCGTTTGTGCTGGCCGTTTCCCTGTGCCTGATGCTGGTGTCAGCCGGTTTGTACCATTGGGTGTTTCTGAAGGGCGCGCGCGAGGGCTGGCCTGTCATCAGCCAGTTGGTGAAGCTGGTGGTGAAGGACGAAGTGGCGCAGCGCGAGCGCTTCATGCGCGAAAACATCGATGTCATGGCCAGGCGCGTGGGCGAGATGCAGGCCAAGGTGCTGCAACTGGAGTCCCTGGGCGAGCGGGTTTCGGGCCTTGCGGGCATCAACCCTGCCGATATACGGGCCAGACCGGGGCAGGGCGGTGTGCAGGTGGCGGCCCACCCGCTCTCCATGCAGGAATTGCAGGCGGCCTTGTCCGACCTGGACCAGTTGACCAACCAGCACACCGATGTCATGACCGTGATCGAATCGCGCCTGTTTGAACAAAAGATAAAGAAGCTGATGGTGCCCACAGAGCAGCCGGTCAAGGACGTTGCGCTGGGCTCCACCTTCGGTTGGCGCATTGATCCGTTTACCGGACATTCGGCCCTGCACACCGGGCTGGACTTCCCGGCGGACGTGGGCACGCCGATCTACGCCGCTGCGGGTGGGGTGGTGGTGGCACAGGAGTTTCACCCCCAATACGGCAACATGATCGAGGTCAGCCATGGCAACGACCTGATTACCCGCTATGCGCACTCATCCAAGGTGTTCGTCAAGCTGGGGGACCTGATCAAACGGGGCCAGAAGATTGCCGAAGTGGGCAATACCGGTCGCTCTACCGGCGCCCATTTGCACTTTGAGGTGCTGGTTCAGGGTGTGCCGCAGGACCCACAGAAGTTTCTGAATGCCGGCAGTAACCTGGCGGTCTTGGGCAAACGCTAAAATCGTCGTTTTCGCAGGCTGTGTAAGTAGCAAGCGCCCCGTGGCGCTTGTTTTTTGCCGGAATGCCCTCATTTCACCTTGACTAAAAAAGGACTGCGCTGTTCTGTGCGCCCGTGGTGGGCAACAGGCCAGTCTTGCTTGCATGGCCATCAACATTCTTACCAAAATATTCGGAAGTCGTAACGACCGTCTGCTCAAGCAATACCGCTCCGTGGTGTCCCGCATCAATGCGCTGGAGCCGCAGTTCGAGAAGCTCACCGATGAAGCTCTGAAGGCCAAGACCGAAGAGTTCAAGACCCGGGTAGCCAATGGCGAGTCACTGGACTCCATCCTGCCCGAGGCCTTCGCGGTCGTACGCGAGGGCTCCAAGCGCGTCATGAAGATGCGCCACTTCGATGTGCAGATGCTGGGTGGCATGTCGCTGCACTACGGCAAGATTTCCGAAATGGGCACGGGCGAAGGCAAGACGCTTACCTCCACTCTGCCGGTGTACCTGAATGCGCTGACCGGCAAGGGTGTGCATGTGGTGACGGTGAATGATTACCTGGCCAGTCGCGACGCGCAGTGGATGGGGCGCCTCTACAACTTCCTAGGCCTGACCGTTGGCATCAACCTGCCGCAGGCGCCGCGTGAAGACAAGCAGGCCGCGTACCGTGCCGACATCACCTACGGTACCAACAACGAATATGGCTTTGACTACCTGCGTGACAACATGGTGTACGAGGTGGCCGACCGGGTGCAACGCGGCCTGAACTACGCCATCGTCGACGAGGTGGACTCCATCCTGATCGATGAAGCGCGTACGCCTTTGATCATCAGCGGCCAGGCCGAAGACCATACCGACCTCTACATCGCCATCAACAAGATCGTGCCGCTCATGGTGCGCCAGGAAGGCGAGGCCGATCCGCACACCGGTGAGGGCGTCACCAAGCCCGGTGACTTCACCGTCGATGAAAAGGCCCACCAGGTCTATCTGACCGAAGCCGGTCACGAGAATGCCGAGCGCATTCTGGCCGGCCTGGGGCTGATTGCCGAGGGCGCTTCCCTCTACGACCCGGCCAACATCACGCTGATGCACCACCTGTATGCAGCGCTGCGTGCCAACCACCTGTACCACCGCGACCAGCACTACGTGGTGCAGCAGGGTGAGATCGTCATCGTCGACGAGTTCACCGGCCGCCTGATGACCGGTCGCCGCTGGAGCGATGGCTTGCATCAGGCCGTGGAAGCCAAGGAAGGCGTGGAAATCCAGGCCGAGAACCAGACGCTGGCCTCCATCACCTTCCAGAACTACTTCCGCCTGTACGGCAAGCTGGCCGGCATGACCGGTACTGCCGATACCGAGGCCTACGAGTTCCAGGAAATCTATGGCCTGGAGACGGTGGTCATCCCGCCCAACCGCGCCAGTCGCCGCGAAGACCAGCTGGACCGCGTCTACAAGACCACCAAGGAAAAGTACGACGCCGCCATCAAGGACATCCGCGAATGCTATGAGCGCGGCCAGCCGGTGCTGGTGGGCACTACGTCCATCGAAAACTCCGAAATCATTTCGACCCTGCTTGAAAAGGAAAAGCTGCCGCACCAGGTGCTCAACGCCAAGCAGCATGCCCGTGAAGCTGAGATCGTGGCCCAAGCCGGTCGCGCCAAGATGATCACCATCGCCACCAACATGGCCGGCCGGGGAACCGACATCGTTTTGGGTGGCAGCATCCAGAAGGCCATAGAGGCGGTGGAAGCCGATGAGGCGCTGGACGAAGCAGCCAAGCAGGTGCGCATCACCGAGATCCGGACCGAATGGCAGCGCGACCACGAAGCCATCAAGGCGCTGGGTGGCCTGCGCATCATTGCCACCGAGCGCCACGAGTCGCGCCGTATCGACAACCAGCTGCGTGGCCGCTCCGGTCGTCAGGGTGACCCGGGCTCTTCGCGCTTTTACCTGAGCCTGGACGATTCACTGATGCGGATCTTCGCCGGTGACCGCGTCAAGTCCATCATGGAGCGCCTGAAGATGCCCGAAGGCGAGGCTATCGAGGCCGGCATCGTCACCCGCAGCATCGAGAGTGCGCAACGCAAGGTGGAAGCCCGCAACTTCGACATGCGTAAGCAATTGCTGGAGTACGACGACGTTTCCAACGACCAGCGCAAGGTGATCTACCAGCAGCGCAATGCGATTCTGGACGCGCAGGACCTCAACGCACAGATTGCCTCGTTGCGCGAAGGCTGCTTCCACGACCTGGTGCGCCAGTTTGTGCCGCAGGAGTCGGTGGAAGAGCAGTGGGACATCACCGGTTTGCAGAAGGTGTTGACCGAAGACTGGCAGATCGAGCTGGACCTCAAGAAGCAGGTCGCCGAGGCCAGTGCCATCACCGACGAAGATTTACTGCAAACCGTGGCTACGGCGGCAGACAAGGCCTTCCAGGCCAAGGTCGATCAGGTCGGTGAGGCCAACTTCACCCAGTTTGAACGCATGGTGCTGCTGCAGAGCATTGACAGCCACTGGCGTGACCACCTGAGTGCGCTGGACTATCTGCGCCAGGGCATCCACCTGCGTGGCTACGCCCAGAAACAACCCAAGCAGGAATACAAGCGCGAAGCCTTTGAGTTGTTTGGCCAGCTGCTGGACTCGGTGAAGAACGAAGTCACCAAGACGCTGATGACGGTCAAGATCCAGTCTGCCGAGCAGGCCGATGAAGCGGCCCAGCAAATGGAAGCGCGCGCAGAGTCCATCTCCAACGTGACTTACAGCGCCCCCACGGAAACTGGCGAAGTGCAGACCACTGTCGATGCGGAGACGCTGGGGCAGGCCAGGAGCGCTACCGCAACAGCGGCTGCCGCAGCCGTGGCTGCCATGGGGCGCGTTGGTCGCAACGACCCCTGCCCATGCGGCAGCGGCAAGAAGTACAAGCACTGCCACGGCAAACTCGTTTAAAGGAAGACCATGCCCGTCAATTTGCCCTTGCCCGACTTGGCCACGCTGCACCCCATTGCGGGCGTGCGCATCGGCGTGACCGAAGCAGGTATCCGCAAAGCCAACCGCAAGGACCTTACCGTGGTCCTGATCGACGAAGGCGCCAGCGTTTCGGGCGTGTTCACGTCCAACCGCTTTTGTGCCGCTCCGGTCCAGCTCTGCCGTGAGCACTTGCTCACTCAAAAGGCCATCCGTGCCATGGTCATCAATACCGGCAATGCCAACGCCGGTACCGGTGCCGATGGTTTGAGTCGCGCACGCAGCACCTGCGCGGCTGTGGCCAAACGCCTTGGTGTGGATGCCGATCAGGTGTTGCCGTTTTCCACTGGCGTCATCATGGAAACGCTGCCGATCGACCGCATCGAGGCCGGACTGGACGCCGCCATCGCTGACGCCAAGGCGGATAACTGGCTCAAGGCGGCCGAGGGCATCATGACCACGGACACCCAACCCAAGGCCTTTGGTGTGCATGGGCTTGTGGGCGGCAAGCAGGTCAGCGTGTCGGGCATCAGCAAGGGTGCCGGCATGATCCGTCCCAACATGGCGACCATGCTAGGCTTCATTGCCACCGACGCAAATGTAGACCAGAGTGTGATGAAACAACTGGCGCTTGAACTGGCAGAAGGCTCGTTCAACCGCGTCACGGTGGATGGCGACACCTCCACCAACGACTCGCTGGTGGTGATCGCCAGCAACAAGGCTGGCAATACACCCGTCACCTCGCTGGATTCCGCAGACGGCCAGGCGCTCAAGGCGCTGATGCTGGAAGTTGCACGCAAACTGGCCCAAGCGATTGTGCGTGACGGAGAGGGCGCCACCAAGTTCATTAGCGTCGTGGTCGAAGGCGGACGCAATGCTGAGGAGTGTCGCAAGGTAGCGTACGCGATTGCGCACTCGCCGTTGGTGAAGACCGCTTTCTATGCCAGCGACCCGAATCTGGGGCGCATTCTGGCGGCAGTGGGATACGCCGGCATTGATGATCTGGACCAGTCGCAGATCGAGCTGTTCCTGGACGATGTGCATGTGGCAACCCAAGGCGGGCGCAATCCGGCATATCGCGAGGAAGACGGTCAGCGCGTCATGAAACAAAGCGAAATCACCGTCCGCGTGGGGCTGGGTCGGGGAGACGCCACCGATACGGTGTGGACCTGTGATTTCAGCCACGAGTACGTGACCATCAACGCTGACTACAGATCGTGAACACCCCCCGGCTTGCTCGCTGCGCGTAGCCGCTTTCCCCCTTGCAGGGGGCAACACCGGTGGACCGGCTGAGCCGGATCCACGGTGTTCTTGAATTTGAATACCTTCTGCTCCGGAGAACGTATGGTTGATATGAACGACAAATTTGCTGCCTTTCTGGAGCGTGCCGAATTGTTTATGGCGCGGGTGGAAGCGTCATTGCCGCATGGGCTGACGGAGCCGGACTGGGGGGCGTCGATTGCGTTCCGCTATCGCCGTCGCTCCAGCGGGCAAGGGGTGATATCGGCCGTGCACCACGTGGGCGCGATGAAGTTGGTGGACCTCAAGGAGATCGACCAGCAGAAGGAAAAGATCCAGCGCAACACGGCGCAGTTCGTGCGCGGTGCCACGGCCAACAATGTGTTGCTGACGGGTGCACGAGGGACCGGCAAGTCGTCCCTGATTCGTGCCTGCCTGCATGCTTATGCAGACCAGGGCTTGCGCCTGATCGAGGTGGACAAGGCCGACCTGGTGGATTTGCCCGACATCGTGGAGCTGGTGGCCAAGCGGCCTGAGAAGTTCATTGTGTTCTGCGATGACCTGAGCTTTGACGAAGGTGAGCCGGGATACAAGGCGCTCAAGTCGGTGCTGGATGGCTCCGTGGCCGCCGCCACGCCCAATGTGCTGGTGTATGCCACCAGCAACCGCCGCCATTTGTTGCCGGAGTACATGTCCGAAAACCTGACCTACACCCATACGCCAGAGGGCGAGGTGCACCCGGGTGAAGTCGTGGAAGAAAAGATTTCGCTCTCTGAGCGCTTTGGCCTGTGGGTGAGTTTCTACCCCTTCTCGCAGGACGAATACTTGCACATCGCAGCCCAGTGGCTGGCGGTGTTGGGTGTTGCGCAAAGTGAAATTGAAGCAGCGCGACCCGAGGCCTTGCTCTGGGCGCTGGAGCGTGGCTCTCGTAGCGGCCGCGTGGCTTGGCAGTTTGCGCAGGACTATGCCGGCCGCAAGTCGGTGTCTGCATGAGCAACAAGCCGCTGGTTGCCGATGGGCACGCCGAGCGCGTGGGCGGTCCGGACCGACCGGTGACCGAAGTGGCCGTGGGTGTGCTGGTGCGCGCCGACGGGGCCTTTCTTCTGACCTCGCGCCCAGTGGGCAAGCCCTATGCCGGTTACTGGGAATTTCCAGGCGGCAAGCTCGAGGCGGGCGAGTCGGTGGAACAGGCGCTGCGCCGCGAATTGCACGAAGAGCTGGGCATCGATATCGGCGCCGTAACGCCTTGGCGCGTGGAGATGGTGGATTACCCGCATGCGCTGGTGCGCCTGAACTTCTGCAAGGTCTTCGAATGGCAGGGCGAGCTGCAGATGCGGGAGGCTCAGAACTTTTCCTGGGAGCAGCTGCCGGTGCAGGTGCAGCCGGTGCTGCCAGGTACGGTGCCGGTGCTGGGTTGGTTTGCAGAGGAGCGCGGCTTTACGGCCGCAACTTATTGCAGCTTGGGATCGCCGTAGAACTCGTCTTCCGGGGGCGCTTCGGTTGGCACGCGGAAGGCCTCGCTAGCCCAGGCGCCAAAGTCCAGGTTCTTGCAGCGTTCGCTGCAGAACGGCCGATACGGATTGCTCACCGCATACACGCTGTCGCCGCCGCAAGCGGGGCAACGCACGATCTTTCTGGGATTTGCCGCTTCCATTACCACTACCTACCGTTCAGGCGCACAGGGCCAATTCGAACGCGCCGTCTTCGCCCGCTGGGTGCAGCTTTTCGTCGGCATCCAGGCGCATCAAGCGGATGGACACCATCAGCCGGTTTCCACTGATTTCGGGAATCAGCTGCAGCGCCGGATCGAGTGCCAGCCGCAGCAACTGGAAGGTGCGGCCCTGTGGCAGGTTCTGCTGAAATTGGCCACCTGCAGCAATCACCTTTTGTGGAGCGCCGGAGTCTCGCAGCATCTTGAGCAGCAAGTGAATGGAGTCTGCCAGTGGCGCTAGCGTGGCGGCCCAGCGATGCAAATCCTTGACGCGCACTTCGGGGCTGCGGTGTTGCCAGGCAAAGTAGGCCGGCAAGTCAAATTCGCAGGTACCACCGGGAATGCCGACGCGGCTGCGGATGCTCATCAGCCAGTCGTTTTCAGTGAGTGACTGTCCTGCCTTGCCGGCAGTGGCGTTGAGCGCCTCAAAGCAGCCTTCCACTTGGGATACGGCTTGCTCCAAAGCGGCTTCCGAAATGGCGGGGTTGCCGCGGTAACTGCCAAGCACCTGCTTTTGTTTGTCCAGATCCTTGAGCACATCCGATTTGAGATCGGCGCGCGCGCCCACGTCCATGACTTCAAAGATGGTGGTCAGGGCAAAATGGTGGTCCAGCGGAGCTTGTCGGGAGACCAGCGTGGCCAACCGCAAAAACAGATGTTCGAGCCGCAGGTAAGTGCGAATGCGCTCGTTAAATGGGTATTCGTAGAGAATCACGCTGTACTTTCGTGTGGCCGCATCATAGCCCGAACTGCGGACTGAGTTCAGCCACTTGCGCGGCCAATTCATCCAATGAAATACCGTCGTTGCAGAGCACCACGTCTGCCGCTGCCAGGCGTTGTAAGCGGCTCACCTGGGCAGCGATGATTTTCTGCACTTCAGAGGCAGGCAAGGCGCTGCGGGCGCAGACGCGCTGCACTTGCGTCTGTTCACTGCAGTCCACCACCAGCACGCGGTCCAGGGTTTTGCGCCAATGCCCGGACTCCACCAGCAACGGGATGTCGAACACCAGGCATTTCTTGCCGGCTTGCGCGAGTTGGCGCTGCTGTTCGGCAATGGCCTGGCCGACCAGGGGATGGATGATGGCCTCCAGTGCCTGCTTGGCCTGCGGGTTGTCAAATATGTGCTGGCGCATGCGCTCTCGCAGGAGCGCACCATCCGGGCCTATGAATTCCTCGCCAAACGCCGCACGAATCAACGGTATGGCAGCACCCTGACTGGCTGTGGTGGCGCGTGAGATGGCATCGGCATCGATCACACTGGCGCCGTGCTGTGCCAGCAGGCCCGCAACCGTACTCTTGCCACTACCAATTCCACCGGTCAGGCCAAGTTTCAGTGGGCCGGGCATCTCTACAGACCGACGGCGTGCCGCAAAGCGGCCGGCCCGAGAAAGAGTGCGCACAAACCGGCACCCGCCAGAAACGGACCAAAGGGCACGTAGCCGCCCTCGCGCAGGCTGGCATTGAGCTTCATGGCGATTCCCACGATCGCGCCAATGATGGAGGCAATCAGGATCATGGGTATCAGCGTCTGCCATCCGAACCAGGCGCCCAGAGCTGCAAACAGCTTGAAGTCGCCATAGCCCATGCCGTCCTTGCCAGTCACCAGCTTGAAGGCCCAGTAGACCGTCCACAACGACATGTAGCCACCAACGGCACCCCACAGCGAGGCATTGAGTGTGACCGGTATCCATTGCAATGCCGCGGCTATCAGCCCCAGCCAGACCAGAGGCAGGGTAAGGTCGTCCGGCAGCAGGGTGGTGTCCCAGTCGATCAGTGCCAGGGCGACCAGAACGGTTGCGAACACACTCCACGCAAGACCGGAGGCATTGGCACCGTAGGTCCAGGAGCAATAGAAGAACAGTGCTGCTACAGTGGCTTCAACCAGCGGATAGCGTGCGCTGATGGGGCTCTTGCAGGCCGAACATTTGCCACCCAGTGCGAGGTAGCTCAGAACCGGGATGTTTTCATACCAGGCAATTGCATGGCCGCAATGTGGACAACGCGAGCGGGGCACCACCAGGTTGAAGGCTTCCTGCTTGGCGAGCTCCTGGCCCGCCATTTCGGCAGCTTCCAGCTGCCATTGGCGCTCCATCATTTTGGGCAGGCGGTATACGACGACGTTCAGAAAACTGCCGATCAACAGGCCAAGCAGGCCCATCAGGCTGGCGTCCAGCCATTGAACTCCGGAAAGCATCAAACCACTTGACCCAGCTTGAAGATGGGCAGGTACATGGCCACCACAATGCCACCGATGATGGTACCCAGCACCACGATGATGATGGGTTCCATCAGGCTGGAAATGCCGGCCACCATGTCGTCCACTTCGGCTTCATAGAAGTCGGCGCACTTGCCCAGCATGTGGTCGATCGAGCCGGATTCCTCTCCGATGGCGCACATCTGCAGCACCATGGACGGAAACAGGTTGGCGTTGGTCATGGCCGCAGTCAACGCAGTACCCGTGGAGACTTCCTGCTGGATCTTCTGGGTTGCATGCTGGTATACGATGTTGCCGGCAGCTCCTCCCACCGAGTCCAGTGCTTCCACCAGCGGGACACCGGCGGCAAACATGGTGGAGAGCGTGCGTGTCCAGCGCGCGATACAGGACTTGTCGACCAGAACACCAAAGATGGGAAGCTTGCGCATCAGCCTGTCCATGAATTCCTGGACCTTTTCATTGCGCTTCCAGGACTCGAGGAAAAAGTAGATTCCGCCCCCCAGGCCACCGAAGATCAGGTACCAGTACTTGACGAAATACTCACTCATGGCAATCACGACCAGGGTTGGTCCAGGCAGCTCGCCACCGAAGGAGGTAAACACCTGCTTGAACGAGGGCACCACGAAAATCATGATCACAGCGACCACCACAAACGCTACGATCAGAACCGAGATGGGATACATCAGGGCCGACTTGATCTTGGACTTGATGGCTTCGGTCTTTTCCATGTAGACCGCCAGACGATCCAGCAACTGGTCCAGGATACCGGCCGCTTCACCGGCCTCGACCAGATTGCAGTACAGGTTGTCGAAGTAGATCGGGTATTTGCGGAATGCAACGCTTAGCGATGTGCCAGTCTCCACGTCGTTGCGGATGTCGTTGAGCAGCTTGGTGACACTGGGGTTGGGGTTGCCGCGACCCACGATATCGAAAGCCTGTAGCAAGGGAACGCCCGCCTTCATCATGGTGGCCAGCTGACGCGTGAAGATGGCCAGATCCTTGGGCTTGATGGACTTGCCGGAGCGGGTGCGCCGCATCTTTATCTTGGTGGGAGTGACACCCTGGCGACGCAAGGCGGACTTGACCTGGTTTTCGCCGCCGGCACGAATCTCACCGCGTACCTGCTTGCCATTCTTGTCCTTGCCTTCCCATTCGTAGACTGCTTCATTGTTGTTGGCAGTTTTAGCTGGATTCGTAGCCATAGCGTCCCTTGGGTAAGCCTTATTCGTTGGTCACAGCCAGAACCTCTTCAAGCGAGGTATGGCCAGTCTGCACTTTCCTCAGGCCCGATTGTCTCAGGGATCGCACCCCTTCCCGCTCGGCCTGCTTCGCAATGTCGAGGGAACTGCCATCCGCGAGAATGATGCGCTGAATTTCCTCCGATACCGGCATCACCTGGTAAATGCCCACGCGGCCTTTGTAACCCATGTTGCAGCTTGAGCAGCCAACTGGCTTGTAGGGCTTCCAGGAACCGTCGAGCATGTCTTCGGTAAAGCCGGCGTCCAGCAGGGCCTGCTTGGGAATGTCGGCTGGCTTGCGGCAGGTGGGGCACAGTTTGCGGGCCAGACGCTGGGCGGTGATCAGGATCACGCTGGAGGCAATATTGAACGGGGCAATGCCCATATTGCGCATACGTGTGAGCGTGGTCGGTGCGTCGTTGGTGTGCAGGGTGGACAGGACCAGGTGGCCGGTTTGCGCCGCCTTGATGGAGATGTCTGCCGTTTCCAGGTCCCGGATTTCACCCACCATGATGATGTCCGGATCCTGGCGCAGAAAGGACTTCAGGGCTGCGGCAAACGTCAGTCCGGCTTTTTCATTCACATTGACCTGGTTGACACCAGGCAAGTTGATTTCGGAGGGGTCTTCCGCCGTGGCGATATTGACACCCGGTTGATTCAGCAGGTTCAGGCAGGTGTACAAGGACACGGTCTTGCCTGAGCCAGTGGGGCCGGTGACCAGTATCATCCCGTATGGTCTGCTGATGGCCTTGAGCAGGCGTTCTTTTTCCTCGGGCTCATAGCCCAGGGCGTCAATACCCAGTTTGGCGCTGGAGGGGTCCAGGATACGGATCACGATCTTCTCGCCAAACAGCGTGGGCAGGGTGCTGACACGGAAATCGATGACCCGGTCGGGGCCGACCTTGAGTTTCATGCGTCCGTCCTGCGGTACACGCTTCTCGGAGATATCCATGCGGGAAATCACCTTGATACGGGAGGCAAGCTTGTCCTTGATGGCGATGGGGGGGCTGGCAATTTCTCGCAGCTGGCCGTCGATACGGAATCGCACCCGGTAACTGTGTTCGTACGGTTCGAAGTGCAAGTCCGAGGCCCGCATGCTGAAGGCGTCCAGCAGCATTTTCTGCAAGAAGCGCACCACGGGCGCATCTTCCACCTCGGCTGTGACTTGCGACTGTTCCACCGCGGTATCGACGGCGTTTTCGTCGAATTCGAAGTCGCCGCCAATGATGTCTTCCACGGCCTCGGTAGCACTGACCGAATTGGCCTCCACCATTTTCGAAAGCTTGTCGTATTCGGCGATGATCCAGTCCACCCCCATCTGGGTGGAAAACTTGATTTTTTCCGCCGCACGCTGGTCAGACGGGTCGGCTGTAGCTACCAGGAGGCGGTTGTTGCGCTTGCTCAGGACCACCAGGCGATAGTCCTGGCAGGTCTTGTTGTCCAGCAGACCCTTTGGCAAACGCTGGGGGTCTAGCGCGTCCAGATTGATCAGAGGGGCGGCAAATGCCTGGGACAGCGTATGCGCCAGGTCCGAGGCCGATACGGCGCCCGACCCCACCAGCTCGGAGATGAAGCTGGTCTTGTTGGAAATCGACTTACGGTAAATGTCCTCGGCGGCTTTTTGTTCAAGCTTTCCGGCGGCCACCATGGCACGCCCCAGGCCGGGCAGCGCTATTGCGCTCGAATCTTGCAGGAATGAATCTACGGGTGCGGCCATTATTTACAGCATAAACAGTGCGTGACAGATTTGACAATCATCGTTGATCGGGTAACCAATGTAAATGTGGCCCATTGTTGCAGGATTGCACTATCGCAGGCAGATTGGACACTACAAAGCTGCGTCGGCAAAGCTTGCACCGTGCAAGTCCTTTTGCGAGAGCAATGGCGTCAGCCCATTGAGCCGCCAGTCGATGGCCAGTGTCGGGTCGTTCCAGATGATGCAGCGCTCTTGCTCCGGCGCATAGTAGTCGGTGGTCTTGTAGAGGAACTCGGCGGTGTCTGAGAGCACCACAAAGCCGTGGGCCAAACCGGCCGGAATCCACAGCTGACGCTTGTTGTCCGCACTCAGTGTTTCTCCAACCCATTGACCATAGGTGGGCGAGTCCTTGCGGATGTCCACTGCCACATCAAACACTTCTCCTTGCGTTACCCGCACCAGCTTGCCTTGCGGGTTTTTGACCTGGTAATGCAGACCCCGTAACACGCCCTTGGCCGACTTGGAGTGGTTGTCCTGCACAAACTGCGTCTTCACCCCGGTAGCCTCTTCAAACATCCGGTGGTTGAAGCTCTCGAAGAAGAATCCCCGTGCGTCCCCGAACACCTTGGGTTCAAGCAGCAGTACATCGGCAATTGCCGTTTTCGTTACCTTCATCAATACACCTTTTCCGTGAGCAGTCGCAGCAGGTATTGACCATAGCCCGTCTTGGTTAGCGGTGCGGCGAGTTTTTCCAGCTGGGCATTGTCAATCCAGCCATGGCGCCACACCACCTCTTCCGGGGCTGCGACCTTCAGCCCCTGGCGGTTTTCAATGGTGTAGATGAACTGGCTGGCCTCCAGCATGGATTCGTGGGTGCCCGTGTCCAGCCAGGCATAGCCCCGCCCCATGGTCTGCACATCGAGCTGGCCCTGGTCCAAGTACATCCGGTTCAGATCAGTGATCTCCAGCTCACCGCGCGCGCTGGGTTTGACCTGTTTGGCCAGACTGACCACCTGCTCGTCATAGAAGTACAGGCCCGTGACCGCGTAGCGGCTCTTGGGCGCTTGGGGTTTCTCCTCCAGGCTGATGGCACGCCCCTGCGGGCTGAATTCCACCACGCCATAGCGCTCCGGGTCATTGACCGCATAGGCAAACACGGTGGCGCCGGTGGTTTTCTGGTTCGCGCCCTTGAGCAGGGACGCAAGGTCGTGGCCGTAAAAGATGTTGTCTCCCAGCACCAGGGCGCTGGGTGCCCCGGCCAGGAACTGTTCGCCGATCAGAAAGGCCTGGGCTAGTCCGTCGGGCGAGGGCTGCACCGCGTACTGGATCTTGATGCCCCACTGGCTGCCGTCCCCCAAGAGCTGCTCAAAGCGCGGTGTGTCCTGCGGGGTGGAGATCACCAACACTTCGCGAATGCCCGCCAGCAGCAGCGTGGTCAGCGGGTAGTAGATCATGGGCTTGTCGTAGATGGGCAGCAACTGCTTGCTCACCACCTGGGTGGCTGGATACAGCCGTGTGCCCGAGCCACCGGCCAGGATGATGCCTTTGCGGGCTTTGGACTGGGCTGGTGTTGTCGTGTTGGTCATGTTCTTGTTCCTACTTCCCTGATATCTCTGTGAGCATGCGCCCCACCCCCGCCTGCCAATGGGGCAGGGTGAGATTGAAGGCGTCCTGCAGCTTGGCTGTGTTCAGGCGCGAATTCCGTGGCCGTTTGGCCGGTGTGGGATAGTTTTGTGTGCTGGTCGGGGCAACTTGTTCGGGGCTCGCCTTGAGCACGGTGCCCAAGGCCTGTGCCGTTTGCAGCACAAAGCGGGCATAGCCATGCCAGGTGGTCTCTCCGCTGGCTACGCAGTGGTACAAACCCGCCAGCTCAGGCCTACTTTGCAGGTTGCGAGTGGCATGCGCTGTCACGTCAGCCAGCAGCTCGGCCGATGTGGGAGCCCCAAACTGGTCGTCGATGACGGTCAGCGTCTCGCGCTCAGAGGCCAGGCGCAGCATGGTCTTGGCAAAGTTGCCACCGCGAGCTCCGTACACCCAGCTGGTGCGCAGGATCAGGTGTTTGGGATTGTTGGCCGCAACAAGCTGCTCACCTTCCAACTTGGTTGCACCATACACACTCAATGGACCCGTTGCATCGGTCTCCGTCCAGGGCGTCGTGCCACTGCCGTCGAATACGTAGTCGGTGGAGTAGTGGATCAGCCAGGCACCCAGCTTGTGTGCTTCGGCAGCCAGCACGCCGGGAGCCAGGGCGTTGATGGTACGTGCCAGCTCTGGTTCGGACTCAGCCTTGTCCACTGCGGTGTGGGCCGCGGCATTGACGATCACATCCGGGCGCACTGTCTGTACTGTTTGTGCAAGACCGTCAAGATCGGTCAAATTGCCGCTCAGGCCTTGCAGGTTCTTCTTTGCATCCGAGCCCAGGACAACGACTTCGCCCAACACCGAGAGGCTTCGCTGCAGCTCCCATCCCACCTGGCCGTTACAGCCCAAGAGCAGGATTCTCATAGAGCGGCCGCAGCTTGGTCACTGTTGCCGTATTGGAGGCTCACCCAGTCACGGTAGCCGCCGCTTTGCACATTGGCAACCCACTCGGGGTTGGCCAAGTACCACTGCACGGTCTTACGAATGCCCGACTCAAAGGTCTCGGCTGGCTTCCAACCCAGCTCGCGCTCGATCTTGCCAGCATCGATGGCGTAGCGCCGATCGTGCCCGGGGCGGTCGGTGACAAAGGTGATTTGCTCGCTATAAGGCTTGCCGTCTGCTCTGGGGCGCAGTTCATCCAGGAGCGCGCACACGGTGTGCACGATCTCCAAGTTGGGTTTCTCGTTCCAGCCGCCTACGTTGTAGGTCTCACCGGGCACGCCCGCTTCGAGCACGCGGCGGATGGCGCTGCAGTGGTCTTTCACGTACAGCCAATCCCTGATCTGCTGGCCGTCACCGTACACGGGCAGCGCCTTGCCGGCCTGGGCGTTGACGATGATGAGGGGAATGAGCTTCTCGGGGAAGTGGAAGGGCCCATAGTTGTTGGAGCAGTTGGTGGTGAGCACCGGCAGCCCGTAGGTGTGGTGGTAGGCGCGCACCAGATGGTCACTGGCAGCCTTGGATGCCGAATATGGGCTGTTGGGCTCGTAGCGGTTGGTCTCTGAGAAAGCCGGATCGGTCTTGGACAAGGAGCCATAGACCTCGTCGGTGGAGACGTGCAGGAAGCGAAAGACTGTCTTGGCTGCTGCCTCCAAGCCGCTCCAGTAGGCGCGCACGGCTTCCAGCAGGTTGAAAGTGCCCACGATGTTGGTCTGGATGAATTCGCCTGGGCCCAGGATGGAGCGATCCACATGGCTCTCGGCGGCAAAGTTCAGTACGGCGCGGGGCTTGTAGTGCGCCAGCAGCTCATTCATCAAGGATGCATCGCCTATGTCGCCTTGCACGAAGATATGGGCGGGGTTGGAGGACACAGACGCCAGATTCTGCAGGTTGCCCGCATACGTGAGCTTGTCCAGGTTGACAACTGGCTCGCCCCCCTGGCCCAACCAGTCCAGCACAAAATTACTGCCAATGAAGCCGGCTCCGCCGGTTACCAGTATGGTCATGTCTTTTTCCCAGAATATCGCGGCATTGTCGCCTAAGCTGCCGAGCAATTTTTATTGGGAAATGACCAAACACCGTGGTCGGGGTGAGAGGATTCGAACCTCCGGTCTCTACGTCCCGAACGTAGCGCTTTACCAGACTAAGCTACACCCCGCGGTTTGAAGACAGTGGGAGACGAATCTCAGTGATCGCGCTCCAACAATTGGGTCGCCAATTGTATCAAACAGTCGGTGTGCGGGGCCTGGGGCAGGCGCTTGGCGGCCGAAATGGCGCGTAATGCCTCTTGACGTGCCGCGTTGCGGGCAACGTCCAAGGCGCCTGTCCTTTTGACGATGGAGACAATCAGTTCGAGCATGGAAAGGTCGCCGGTCTCGATGGCCTTCTTGATGGTTGCCGATTCCTCTGGAGTGCCACGCTGCATGGCGGCTATCAGTGGCAGGGTTGCCTTGCCTTCGCGTAAGTCGTCTCCCACGCTTTTGCCCATTACCGACGCATCTCCCGCATAGTCGAGCACGTCGTCAATGACTTGGAAGGCTGTGCCCAATGCTTGCCCATATTCTGCACATGCCTCTTCAAGCGCTGACTCAGCGCCCGCCAGAATTGCGCCAACGCGCGCACTGGCTTCAAACAGCTTGGCAGTCTTGGAGCGAATGACATGCAAATACCCCGCTTCGTCCAGTTCTGCGTTGTGCATGTTCATCAGCTGCATGACCTCGCCTTCGGCAATCACGTTGGTGGCATCCGCCAGTACTTGCATGATGCGCATGCTTTGGGCGTCCACCATCATTTGAAAAGCACGGGAGTACAGAAAGTCGCCGACCAGGACGCTTGCCGGATTGCCAAACGTGGCGTTCGCAGTGGCACGTCCACGACGTAGCGCCGAGTCGTCCACGACATCGTCGTGCAGGAGGGTTGCCGTATGGATGAACTCGACGACGGCTGCCATGTTGAATCGCTGTTCGCTGTCACAGCCCAGCGCGCCGCAGCACAGCAACAGAAGCGAGGGTCTCAGGCGCTTGCCTCCCGCTGTGATGATGTATTGCGAAACACTACCTACAAGGGGAACTCCAGAGTTGAGCCGCTGGGCGATGACGGCGTCCACCTGACGCATGTCGCCCTCAATGATGGAGAGTCCAGATGATGTGCTGCTTGGATTGACTTGCAAGACGATAGGCCGGTTGGTTGTGCGGCGATTATAGAAACTTGCCATGCTTCGAATCTGACATGACAGGCAAATTTGGAGAAAGTTGGCTTTAGGGCTATAATCTATGGCTCTGCGAAAATCCGTTCTCAGAGTCTAGATAAAGAGGTCAACATGTACGCGGTCATAAAAACCGGTGGCAAGCAATATCGGGTTGCTGCTGGCGAAAAAATTAAAGTAGAACAGATTGCTGCGGACGTAGGCCAAGAGATTGTTATTGACCAGGTTCTGGCTGTCGGAAACGGCACCGAGCTGAAGGTTGGTACGCCCTTGGTGTCCGGCGCAACGGTTACTGTCACTGTAGTGGCACACGGCAAGCACGACAAAGTGCGCATTTTCAAGATGCGTCGTCGTAAGCACTATCAGAAACGTCAAGGGCACCGCCAGCAGTTCACAGAGCTGCAAATCGGCGCGATTGCAGCATAAGGAGCAAGGGTCATGGCACAGAAAAAAGGCGGCGGCTCTACGCGAAACGGGCGCGATTCCAAGCCCAAGATGCTCGGTGTGAAGTCCTACGGTGGTGAAGTGATCAGCGCTGGCGCGATCATTGTTCGTCAACGTGGTACCAAGTTCCATCCCGGCACCAATGTCGGTATCGGCAAGGATCACACCTTGTTTGCACTGGTAGACGGCACTGTGTCGTTTGCGGTCAAGGGTGCTTTGAACAAGCACACAGTGAGCGTCACTGCTGCTTAATCTGCAGCAAGCTCACCCCAAAAACCCTGCGCTTTCCAAGCGCGGGGTTTTTGTTTTCAGCCCGCCCTGTTTAACTCCGTTGCGCGAAGTTAAGCTCCTACGCAATCCGCAAGCGGGTTGCAATTTGGGAAAATAGCCACCATGAAGTTCGTTGACGAAGCCTATATCGATATCTCTGCTGGAGACGGCGGAGCGGGGTGCGTCTCGTTCCGGCATGAGAAGTACAAGGAATTTGGCGGCCCTAACGGTGGGGACGGTGGTCGTGGCGGCCACGTCTTCGCAGTTGCCGATCCCAATCTCAACACCTTGGTGGACTACCGCTTTGCGCGCCGATATGACGCCAAGCGCGGAGAACATGGCATGGGCTCCGATATGTTCGGCGCTGCAGGCGAGGACATCACCCTCAAAATGCCCGTTGGAACCATCATCAGCGATGCCGAAACCGGAGAAGTGCTGTTTGAGCTGCTGGTTCCCGGCGAGGTCATCACTATTGCGAAGGGTGGTGATGGTGGCTTTGGCAATCTGCGCTTTAAGAGTGCCATCAACCGCGCACCACGTCAGAAGACCCCAGGTTGGCCAGGGGAAAAGCGCAATCTCAAGCTGGAACTGAAGGTTTTGGCAGATGTCGGCCTGCTGGGCATGCCCAATGCGGGCAAGTCCACTTTCATCACAGCGGTTTCGAACGCGCGCCCGCGCATCGCGGATTACCCGTTTACGACCTTGCATCCCAATCTAGGCGTTGTACGGGTGGGGCCCGAGCAGAGCTTTGTCGTGGCCGACTTGCCCGGACTGATTGAAGGTGCGGCAGAGGGCGCCGGTCTGGGTCATCAGTTCCTACGGCATTTGCAGCGCACCCGTTTGCTCTTGCACATTGTGGACATTGCGCCGTTTGATGAGGGTGTGGATACCGTCAAACAGGCCAAAGCCATCGTCAATGAGCTAAAGAAGTACGACGAAAACCTGTACAAGAAACCGCGCTGGCTGGTACTCAACAAGGTGGACATGCTGCCAGCCGAAGAGCGAGAGGCCCGCGTCAAGGATTTCATCAAGCGCTTCAAGTTCAAGGGGCCGGTGTTTGAGATCTCTGCGCTCACACGCGAAGGCTGTGAGCCACTGATCAAGGAAATTTACAAACACGTCAAAGCCCAGCAGGTGGCCGAGCAGCCGCATGTAGAAGTAGATCCCCGATTTACGGACGTTCAGGCCGATCCTGCCAAGTCTTAAATCCAGCCAGGCGTGCGCGCCTGAGACTTTCTGAAGCCCACGTCCCAGCCAGCACAGAAAAATGACAAAGAAATCGCAATCTTCCGTACTGCGTAAAGCCAGGCGCGTGGTGGTCAAAGTGGGCTCCAGCCTGGTGACCAACGATGGTCAGGGCCTGGATGAACAGGCCATAGGCGAGTGGTGCCGTCAGATCGCGCATCTGATCCGTGACAAGCGTGAGGTGATCATGGTGTCCAGCGGCGCCATCGCCGAGGGCATGAAGCGGTTGGGGTGGAGTACCCGTCCCAAGGCTGTGCAGGAACTTCAGGCGGCCGCAGCGGTTGGTCAAATGGGCCTGGCGCAAATGTACGAAACCAAGTTGCGCCTCAACGAACTGGGCAGCGCCCAAGTGCTGCTCACGCATGCGGATCTGGCGGATCGCGAGCGCTACCTCAATGCGCGCTCCACGTTGTTGACCTTGCTGAAGCTGGGTGTGGTGCCGGTGATCAATGAAAACGACACCGTAGTCAACGATGAAATCAAGTTTGGCGACAACGATACGCTGGGCGCACTGGTTGCCAATCTGGTGGAAGCTGACGCGCTGATCATCCTGACGGACCAAAAGGGCTTGTATACCGCGGATCCTCGCAAAGACGCCAACGCCCGCTTTGTCCACGAGGCCAAGGCAGGAGACGCTGAGCTGGAACGGATGGCTGGTGGTGCCGGTTCCAGCATTGGACGCGGCGGCATGATTACCAAGATTCTGGCCGCCAAGCGTGCAGCCGGCTCAGGGGCTTCTACCGTCATCGCCTGGGGCCGTGAACCAGATGCATTGATACGGTTGACCGCTGGCGAGGCCATCGGTACCTTGTTGGTTGCGCAAACGCAGAAGACCCAGGCACGCAAGCAATGGATTGCAGATCACCTGCAATTGCGCGGTGCGGTTGTGGTGGATGCAGGTGCCGTCGTCAAGCTGCGTGATGAGGGCAAGAGCCTGTTGCCCATCGGCATGGTACAGGTGGAGGGCGATTTTTCGCGCGGCGACGTCATCGCGGTGCGTGACGACGCAGGCTTGGAAATCGCGCGCGGCCTGGCGAACTATTCCAGTGCAGAAGCCCGCATCATTTGCCGAAAACCCTCTTCACAGATTGAAAAGCTGCTGGGTTATGCGGCAGAGGCCGAAATGCTGCACCGGGACAATCTGGTGATCACCAAGTAATTTGGTCGGCCTTACTGGCCACGCATTGAAGGCCCAACTCGGACACGCGCTGTAAGAGCGGCAATGATTTCGCTTTTTGAAGTGGCAAGCCTGTTCAGGCAGCCGCCCTGGCGCGCAAAAGCCAGCGAGATTCCAGAGGGCAAATTGTCACTCACGGGCTTCCAGGTTGGGGACGCAAGAGTAGTCCACGTTCCCGATGAGCCCAGCCGTGCATACATCTTTACCTCGTCGGTTGTACAGCGAATTCCTTCGTACAAAGCACTGGTGGTGCCGGTCGTATTGGTGATGACCAACACATAGCGAACGACACCGTCAGTTCCCACAACAATGCTGTTGGGATCTGCTCCCACCTTGACGGTCATATGCAATGGCAAGTCAATTGGTATCAAATGTTCTTTTGAAAATGCTGGCGGTGGAGGCGCTTGTTCTTCCACCCATTCATCTTCTTCGGTCACCTTGGTAGTCTGAGCCAGGCTGTTAGTGCTGAGCAATGTGAACGAAAACATCAACGTCCAGGTTGCAAGGACCTTAAGTTTCATGCGAGTCCGATACAGGGTTTCCGGTCCCGCCTTGGGTGTCACCCATGGAGCCGGTTGAATTGTTGGAGATTGGCAGCGCATTGCCCTGTGCGGGCAATTCCTGCTCCCTGGGTCTATGCCCATGGCGTAAATAGCGATTGCGGGCGTCATGGCGCGGCAAAAACCGGGCGAGCTCGGTCAACGCCATTTCGTAGACACCACGCTTGAATTCGACCACGGCCTCCAGCGGAACCCAGTAGTCATTCCAGCGCCACGCGTCAAACTCCGGATGGTCGGTCGCGCGCAGGTTCAAATCCCAGTCGTGGCCGGTGAGTTGCAGCAAATACCAGATCTGCTTTTGGCCCTTGTAGTGGCCACGTGCATCGCGTCGTATGTACCTGTCTGGCACCTCATAGCGCAACCAATCTCGGGTACGGGCAACTATCGCAACATGCTCCGGATGGAGTCCGACTTCTTCGTGCAATTCACGGAACATGGCCTGCTCGGGGGTTTCGCCCCGGTCAATGCCACCCTGCGGAAACTGCCACGAGTGGGTTCGTATGCGCTTGCCCCAAAATACCTGATTTTTATGGTTGAGCAGGATGATGCCGACGTTGGGGCGAAAGCCGTCCCGGTCAAGCATAATCAAACCCCAATTCTTAAACTTCGTTCATTATGCACAGCAAGCGGCGTGCATCAAGTGACGAAGTGCCCTAGCAGCCTTTGAAGTTGATCGAGTAGTTGTCATGAAAGCCTCCCAGTTCCTCATTTCCACCCTGAAAGAAGCGCCAGCCGATGCTGAGGTCGTCAGTCACAAGCTGATGACGCGGGCTGGGTTGATCAAGAAGCTGGGCGCAGGCATTTACAACTACATGCCCATGGGCCTGCGGGTGATACGCAAGGTGGAGGCCATCGTGCGCGAGGAAATGAACCGTGCCGGTGCCGTCGAACTGACCATGCCCGTGGTGCAACCCGCGGAGCTTTGGCAGGAGACCGGGCGATTTGAAGCCATGGGCCCGGAACTATTGCGTATCAAGGACCGGCACGAACGCGATTACGTGGTGCAGCCGACCAGTGAAGAAGTGGTTACCGATATTGCGCGTCAGGAAATCAAGAGCTACAAGCAGCTGCCCAAGAACCTGTACCAAATCCAGACCAAGTTCCGCGATGAGCGGCGTCCACGCTTTGGGTTGATGCGCGGGCGCGAATTTATCATGAAGGACGCGTACAGCTTCGACCGCGACCAAGACGCGGCCAAGGTGAGCTACCAGATTATGGCCAAGGCCTACCGCAGGATCTTTGACCGCTTTGGT
The DNA here is from genome assembly GCF_038784515.1 of Rhodoferax sp. GW822-FHT02A01. Taxonomy (NCBI): domain Bacteria; kingdom Pseudomonadati; phylum Pseudomonadota; class Betaproteobacteria; order Burkholderiales; family Comamonadaceae; genus Rhodoferax; species Rhodoferax sp. GW822-FHT02A01. The sequence continues at coordinate 131,593 of NZ_CP152376.1, read as the reverse complement.
TTGGTCTATCGTGCAGTAGCGGCCGATAGTGGCGCCATTGGTGGTGATCTGTCCGAAGAGTTCCAGGTGATTGCCGCCACCGGGGAAGATGCCATCGTCTACTGCCCGCAAAGCGAATACGCCGCCAATATGGAAAAGGCTGAAGCCTTGGCTCCCGCGGGGCCGCGCCCGGCGCCCGCCCAGACATTGGCAAAAGTGGCCACGCCTGGCATGAGCACTTGCGTTGATGTGGCAAATTACTTGAAGTTGCCGATCGAAAACTCCCTGAAGTCTCTGGTGGTTGCAACAGACACCCGTGATGAAAAGGGTGAAATCGTCAAATCCCAGGTCTGGTTGCTGCTGATTCGCGGCGATCGCAGCATGAATGAGATCAAGGTGGGCAAGGTGCCTGGACTGGCAGGTTTCCGTTTTGCAACTTTGGCCGAAATCGATGAGCATTTTGGCTGCGAACCGGGGTATTTGGGACCGGTTGGCTTGAAGAAGCCTTTGCGCGTCGTGGCAGACCGGGAAGTCGCGTTGATGTCGGACTGGATCTGCGGTGCCAATGAGGTGGACTACCACTTGAGCGGCGTGAATTGGGGGCGTGATCTGCCCGAACCGGATGTGGTGGTCGACCTGCGCAATGTGGTCGAAGGGGATCTGTCGCCGGATGGCAAGGGCACCTTAGCCATCGAGCGCGGCATTGAAGTGGGCCACGTCTTCTATTTGGGAACCAAATACAGCCGTGCCATGAACGCCACGTTCCTGGACGTCAACGGCAAGCCGCAGTTCATGGAAATGGGTTGCTATGGCATCGGCATCACCCGTTTGCCGGCAGCAGCCATCGAGCAGAACCACGACGAGCGCGGCATCATCTGGCCGGATGCCATTGCGCCTTTCACGGTCGTTTTGTGCCCCATCAGCCCGGATCGCTTCCCTGACGTCAAGGCAGCGGCTGACACGCTTTATGAGGAATTGCTGGCGGCCGGTGTGGACGTGATTCTGGATGACCGCAACGAGCGCCCTGGCGCCATGTTTGCCGATTGGGAGCTGATCGGTGTGCCCCATCGGGTGACGCTGGGTGATCGTGGTCTGAAAGAGGGTGTGGTGGAGTACCAGCACCGCCGAGACAAGGCTGCAACCAATGTCGCCGTCGCTGAAATCGTGGAGTTGATCCGGTCACGTTTGAAGGCATGAAGCCAGACGCACAGGCGCTCGGCCTGGGTCGTCGCCGATTGCTGCAATATTTGGCCGCGCCGGGTTTAGCCGGTCTTGGACGGGTGGCGCACGCGGGTGGGCAAATCGAAGAACCCTTGGCAGACGCGGTTCGCAATGCACTGAGTGCAGCAGTTGCCAGCGGCGAGCCGCCTGAGCCGCCGTTTTCCAGCACCGAGGCCAAGATGCATTACCTGCGCTGGAAGCTAGAGATGAATGAACGCCTGGTGGCGCGTCGGTCCGACCTCAGGACCCTGCAGCAGCGAACGGAGTTTTTGCAGACCCTGTGGTACGACTGCAAACGTGCCCGCCTGGATATAGCCCTGGTGTTGGGGCTGATTCAGGTGGAGAGCAACTTTCGCCAGTACGCGGTCAGTAGCGTGGGTGCGCGGGGATACATGCAGGTGATGCCATTCTGGACGCGCAGCATTGGAGATGGCGACGCCAACAGCCTTTTCATGATGAAGGTGAACCTGCGCTTTGGCTGTGTGATCTTGCGTCACTACCTTGACCTGGAGCGCGAAGACCACTTCATGGCGCTGGGGCGCTATAACGGCTCGCGCGGCAAGGCAGCGTATCCGGATGCGGTGCTGGGAGCCAAGCGGCGCTGGGAGTTTGCCGCCTGAATCCTCAGGCCGGTTTGGACGCCAGAGTCTGGGCCAGTTCGCCAGACTCGTACATCTCCATCATGATGTCGGAGCCGCCAATGAACTCGCCCTTGATGTAGAGCTGCGGAATGGTGGGCCACTGGCTGTATTCCTTGATGCCCTGACGGATTTCATCGTCTTCGAGCACGTTGACGGTCTTGATGGACTTGGGGTCCACGCCACAGGCTTTGAGAATCTGGATTGCGCGACCGGAGAAGCCACATTGCGGGAAACTGGCCGTGCCCTTCATGAACAGCAGGACTTCGTTGGATTTAACCAGTTCATCAATACGGTGTTGTGCGTCACTCATGTCAAAAACCTCAAATGGATACAGAAGCGAATTATCCACCTTCGCACATTGGGAGGGATGCCGTCGGCGCATGCTGCCTAGTTCAAGAGGGTTTTTGTCGATAATGCCCCATCCACTCACCCCCAATCTTATGAAAATCGAAAAAAACTCGGCAGTTACCCTGCGCTATACGGTTTCCGAAATCACCGGCAAGCTGCTGGAAGAAAGCAAAGAGCCCATGTCTTACCTGCATGGCGGCTATGGCAACACCTTCGCCAAGATCGAAGAGGCATTGGAAGGCAAAGAAGCGGGGTATCAAGCGACGATTGAGCTTCAACCGGAAGATGCCTTTGGCGCCCGCAATGAAGCGCTCCTGCAGACCATTCCAAAGAAGCAGTTCCCGCCCGGCGTCAAGATCGGCGGTCAGCTGGAAGGCCGTGACGAAAGCGGTCACACCATCGTGTTTACCGTCCTGAAGATCAAAGGTGATACGGTCTACTTGGACGGAAACCATCCTCTGGCTGGTAAGCCACTGCGCTTTGGACTGAAGGTTCTGGAAGTACGGCCCGCCACAGAGGAAGAAGTGGCCCACGGACACGTGCATGGAGCCCACGGTCACCACCACTGACGTTATGTAAGCTTTCCGGTGTAGAGTTTGGCCTTTCCGATTTTATCAAAAAGGCCGTTTTTATGATTTCAATGCTTTTTCGCATTTTTGTCCTTTGTGGCATCAGTGTGGTTCTAAGCATGGCACTTCCTGCGGCCGCGTTGCAGCCTGCCAAAAGCAAAGTCGTATTGACGCTTTCCGGCAATGTCGGCGAAAAGAACGCGCCCAATGCAGCGGTGTTTGACATGGAGATGGTGGAGAAGCTGCCGCAGCGCACGTTTACCACCATGACGCCGTGGGATAAGCAGCCTATCGCGTTCACCGGACCTTTGTTGCGCGATGTGCTGGCGGCCGCCAAGGCCTCCGGCACCCTTTTGAAGGCAGTTGCACTGAATGATTACCAGACATCCGTGCCGTTCGAGGACGCGCAGAAGTTCGATGTGATTCTGGCCCACAAGATGAATGGCAAGAGCATTCCGGTCAAGACCAAAGGCCCCTTGTTCATCGTCTATCCCTACGACTCTAATCCAGAGCTTCGCTCTGCCATCTATTACGAACGCTCGGCCTGGCAGCTCAAGTCACTGACGATCGAATAGACCGGCGATGTATGGCGGCAGAAATAACCGGGGCTTTTTGCTCTGGCTTGCGTTGGGGACGGCCGCCATGGCACTGGCCATGGCGGCGTTGCTGGTATCCGAGATTGCGCAAATGCGCGCCATCGATAAGAGCAACGCCCTGCGCTCGGATTCACTGACTGCGCTGGTTTTCCAGTTTGAGCGGGAATTTCTGCGTACCAGGCAGGCATTGGGCGAAGCGCTGGTCAGCCGTACGGAGAACGACGCCGACGCCCTGTCGCTGCGCTATGACATCTTTCTCAGTCGCCTGACCCTGCTGCGTGACAGCCCCAGTGTTGCGCTGTTGACGGGACGCGAGGAGTACCGCAAGGTCTTTGCAGGCCTGGAGCCTTTGTTGGTGGAGATGGACGCGGCGCTGTCCGACAGACCTATCCGATTTGCCGGGCTTGCCAACGCTCAGAAAAGACTCAACACGCTTGGGCCCGATGTGCAGGCACTGACTCTTGCAGCAGATTCCGAGGTCGCGTTGCTGCTGGAGCACCAATCGGACGCCATGGGCAGGCAAAACGGCCTCATTGTCTGGCTGACTATTGCACAACTGGCTTTGCTGACGATCGCCTCGGGCGCCCTTGTCATGCGCCACAGGCGCCTGGAGGCCGAGCGGAGGGCCATGGAGCAACTCACCCAGGAATTGCGCGAAGCTCGCTTTCGTGCCGAGTCGGCAAGTCGGGGCAAAAGCCAATTTCTGGCGAATATGAGTCATGAACTCCGCACCCCGTTCAACGGGCTCATCGGCATGCTGGACCTGCTGCAAAGCACGCCCATGAACGCCGAGCAAACCGACTATGTCCAGATGGCACGCACATCTGCCGGCCATCTGCTGACGTTGTTGAACGATGTGCTGGACTTGTCCGCGCTAGAGTCCGGCAAACTTTCACTGAAATCCACCTATGTGGCAGTTCCGCACGTGCTGGCGGACGTGGCAGCCCTGATGCAGCCGCTGGCCAAAAGCAAGGGCCTGGAATTTCACATCGATCTGCCGCAGGCTGTGCTGCCTCTGGTCTTCGTGGATGAGACGCGTCTCAAGCAAATCCTGTTCAATCTGTTGAACAACGCCATCAAGTTCACCGAAATCGGTCATGTGCACCTGAAGGTTTTCGAGGCCATGCGCATGGAGCAGACCATTGCCCTGGAATTTGAAATCACAGATACCGGCATTGGTATGGATTCCCAGACACTTTCGCGGTTGTTCCAACGCTTCTCTCAGGGGGATGACAGCCGTACACGCAAGTTTGGTGGTGCTGGCCTGGGGCTGGAAATATCGCAGTCCCTGGCACGCATGATGGATGGTGAGATCACGGTGCGAAGCGTGGTGGGGACCGGGTCGACCTTCACGGTCAAAGTGCGGGTGCCATTTCATCCAGGGCTGAGTGCTGCGGCAGCCAACTCACCATTGGTTCAGCCGAATCCTGTGACTCAGGAGCCGACTGTGACGGGCGAAGGCGCTACAGCAGACGTGGTCACACAGGATATGCGGGTGCTGGTGGTGGAAGACCACCCGATCAACCAAAAGCTGGTTGCGGTCCTGTTGCGTCGCATGGGCTGTGAGGCTACGTTCTGTGAAAACGGGGAACAGGCACTGGACTGGGTTCAACGCAAACCCTTTGACATGGTGCTGATGGATGTGAACATGCCGGTCATGGACGGTCTGACCGCGACCCGCGCCATTCGTGCTCTGCAAGGTGCAGCTTCCAAACTGCCGATTGTGGTGCTTACCGCTGACGTCATGAACGACGCCAATGGCCAGGCTCTGGCTGCAGGCGCCAATGACTTTCTCAGCAAACCGGTAAATGCAGATCGACTGCGTGCACTGGTCGGTAAGTATGCTGGCGAGAAAACGTTCGAATTATCATAAATAATGCTTAATTTTATTAAAAATTGGTAGTTGTTGCCAAATAAATTTGATTTAAAGCATGCATTGGCAATAATCTGCGCACTGCAATGGCATAACATGCTTCTTATACCCGTTCGTAAGTCTTATAAGGAGTTTGCCCGTGTTAGCCAATCCCGCTTCCAAGTACCGACCTTTCCAGGGCGTCCAGCTTGCTGACCGCCAATGGCCTTCCAAAACACTGACCGCGGCGCCCATCTGGATGAGCAGCGACTTGCGTGACGGCAACCAGTCTCTGTTTGAACCCATGAACGGCGAACGCAAGATGCGCATGTTCCGCAAGCTGTGTGAAGTGGGCTTCAAGGAAATCGAGGTGGCCTTTCCCAGCGCGTCCCAGACCGACTTCGATTTCGTACGCAACCTGATCGAGGGCGGTCACATTCCGGCGGATGTGACCATTGAAGTCCTGACCCAGTCACGCGAGCATCTGATCCGTCGTACTTTCGAGTCCCTCCAAGGGGCACGCCGCGCCATCGTGCACGTCTACAACGCCACTGCCCCCGTGTTCCGTGAGGTGGTCTTTGGCATGCAGAAGGCCGAGGTCGTGGAAATGGCCGTGCAGTCGGTGCGCCTCATCAAGGAGCTGGCGGCCCAGCAGCCGGGCACGGAGTTCCAGTTGGAATACAGCCCTGAGGTCTTTAGCAGTACCGAGCCCGAATTCGCACTCGAAATCTGCAATGCAGTAACGGCGGAATGGGGCGCAACACCTTCCAACAAGGTCATCCTCAACCTGCCCGCCACCGTGGAAGGCGCAACCCCCAATGTCTACGCAGACCAGATCGAGTGGATGCATCGCCATCTGGCACGGCGTGACAGCATTGTCCTGAGCCTGCACCCGCACAATGACCGGGGTACTGCGGTTGCTGCCGCCGAGTTGGGTTTGCTGGCTGGCGCCGACCGGGTGGAGGGTTGCCTGTTCGGCAATGGCGAGCGTACCGGTAATGTGGATATCGTGACGTTGGCGCTCAATCTGTACACGCAGGGCGTGGCGCCTGGCCTGGACTTTTCCGACATCAATGCAGTGGCGCGCACGGTGGAATACTGCAACCAGCTTCCCATCCATCCCCGTCACCCTTATGTGGGCGATCTGGTCTTCACGGCCTTTAGCGGTTCGCACCAGGATGCCATCAAGAAGGGGCTTGCCGCGCAGAAGAAGGACACGATCTGGGATGTGCCTTACATGCCGATCGATCCAGCAGACCTGGGGCGCAGCTACGACTCGGTCATCCGCGTCAACAGCCAGAGTGGCAAAGGCGGCGTGGCCTATCTCATGGAGGTGGAATACGGCGTGGTCATGCCGCGCCGCCTGCAAGTGGAGTTCTCCAGTGAAGTGCAGAGCTACACCGATACCCACGGCGGTGAGATGACGGCACAGGACATCTGGAGCCTGTTCGATGCCACCTATTTGGACGCCGACAACGCCAGCGTGCGTTACCTGGGCCACCACCTGTTTGAAGTCGCCGGGCATGGCAAGACACCGGCGCAAGGCATCGAGTTGCAACTGAGCATGGAAGGGCGTTCCGTGCAGCTCAGAGGTGTGGGCAATGGCCCCATTGACGCAGCCGTGCATGCGCTGCAAAGCGCGGGTCTGGAAGTGCAGGTGCGCAGCTTTGAAGAGCGCTCCACCAAAGCCAGCCAGCATGCCGGCGATGCGCAGGCCTGTGCTTTCATCGAGTTGGCGGCCGTTGGTGCCCGCTCGGAGCGCTATGGTGTCGGACTCGACAGCAACATCGTCACGGCCTCGCTCAAGGCATTGGTCAGCGGCGTGAATCGGCTGGGCTTGCAGATCGAGAGCACGCGCGACAAGGTGGAGGAGGCTGTAGCGTGATCTCCCACACGCACATCGGCATTACCGACTTCGACCGGGCCTTTGCCTTCTACGACCGGGTGCTGTCTGCGTTGGGTTGGGTGTTGAAGTTCAGTGAGCCCGAAAAAGCGTGGGCTGGCTGGATGGTGCCCCACCAGGCGCGACCACTGTTTCTGATTGGCAGACCTTTCGACGGGCAGCCCCATGTGGCTGGCAACGGCCAGATGGTGGCTCTGCTGGCGCCCACCAGGGCCGTGGTAGACCAAACCTATACCACCGCCTTAGCCCAAGGAGTCCACAGCGAAGGGGCGCCGGGCCTGAGGCCGCAGTACCACGCCAACTACTATGGCGCTTACTTCCGCGACTTGGACGGCAACAAGCTCTGTGTGTGCTGCCATGCCGAAGAAGCGGTGCCCTGATGGGCGTGCGTAGCAGCTGAAGGCAGGTTCAAAGGTTCAGGTTGTAGGCCAGGAAGACTTCGTCGAGCTGCCAGCCCAAGGATGCGTACAGCGCTTGCGCCGGCAGATTGTTACGCGCCGTGGTGAGGTCCATGCGGGCAGCGCCCTGTTGCCTCGCATACTGTGCCGCAAACTGCAGCAGCGCTTTGCCCATGCCGGACTTGCGTTCCCCCGGGGCCACATACAAGTCATACAGCACATAAATCGGGGCTGCAATCACCGAGCAGAAGCTTGGGTAGAGCTGGCTGAAACCCCGTGCAGTGCCCATGGCGTCCTCGGCGATCAGGATGGTGGACTGCCCTTTGGCCATGCGCTCGCCAATGAACCGTCTGGCCAGCGCCAGATCATCCGGCTGTTCGTAGAACTGCCGGTAGCCATTGAACAGAAGAGCTACGGTATCCAGATCAGCTGGCGTTGCCAGCCGGACACTGATGGTCTGCATAGGGTTGTGTGCTTTCTGTTCAAGCCTGCCATTGGCCGCCGCTGCAGCGCTCAATGCCTGGCAGGTCTCGGCGGGATTGGACGTTGTGAAAGCCGGCATTTTGCAACAGGGTGCGTACGGCAGGGGCCTGGTCATAGCCATGCTCCAGCAACAGCCATCCGCCTGGCAGCAAACGCGTGGGCGATTGCGCAACGATGGTACGGATTGCATCCAGTCCGTCCTCTCCACTGACCAACGCCTGCAGGGGTTCATGCGTCAGCGCAGCCAGATGCGCATCCTGTGCCGCGATATACGGCGGGTTGGAGACAATCAGCGAAAAGCGTTCTTGCACGTTCTGCAGCCAGGAACCCTTGTGGAAGTGAACGGCAAGCTGCAGTCGCGCTGCATTGCCCTCTGCCACCGCCAGGGCGTCCATGCTGAAGTCCAGCGCGTGGATCTGCCATTGGGGGCGATGGTGCTTCAGCGCCAGCGCAATGGCGCCGCTGCCGGTGCCCAAGTCGATGGCGCTGGGCATTTCAGCACCAGCCGGGCGCCCGGCGTCCATCACCTCCAAAGCCCAATCCACCAAGGTTTCGGTATCTGCGCGCGGGTCCAGCACGCGCGCGTCCACGCGTAGATCCAGGCCGTAGAACTCCTTGTGCCCGGTGATATAGGCCATGGGCTCCCCGCTTGCGCGGCGTTGCGCCAGGGTGTGCACGCGGTCTTGCGTCTGCGCACTGAGCTCGTCACTGCCATGCGCCAGCAGCCAGGCCCGGTCGCTGGTGGGGCGCTGCAGGGCATGCAGCACCAACATCTGCGCTTCCAGCCGCTCGATGCCCAGGGACTGGCCATGCAGCACGGCCTGCGTCAGGTTCACGCGTTGAGCTCCAGGGCTGCCATTTGCTGTGCGGCTTCATAGGCCTGCAGGGCTTCAATCACGTCGCCCAGATCGCCTTCCATGATGGACAGCAGCTTGTACAGCGTGAGGTTGATGCGGTGGTCGGTGAGGCGGCCTTGCGGGAAGTTGTAGGTGCGGATGCGGTCGCTGCGGTCGCCGCTGCCCACCAGGCTCTTGCGCTCAGCCGCATCCTTTGCGGCGCGTTCGGAACGCTCTTTCTCATGGATGCGGGCAGTCAGCACCTTGAGGGCCTGCGCCTTGTTGCTGTGCTGGCTGCGCCCGTCCTGGCACTCGGCCACGATGCCGGTGGGAATGTGGGTGATGCGCACGGCCGAGTCGGTCTTGTTGATGTGCTGACCACCGGCACCGCTGGCGCGGAAGGTGTCAATGCGCAAATCCGACGGATTGATCTTGATGGCCTCAGCCTCGTCTTGCTCGGCCAGCACGGCCACCGTGCAGGCACTGGTGTGGATGCGGCCCTGGGTTTCGGTGGCGGGCACACGTTGTACGCGGTGGCCGCCCGACTCAAACTTGAGCAGCCCATAGGCGCCACAGGCGCCGGTACTGGTCATCACCGTGCCCTCCACCCGCAGCACCACTTCCTTGTAGCCACCCAGTTCGCTCTCCGACGAGCTCATGATTTCCGTCTTGAGGCCCTGGGCATCGCAATAGCGGGTGTACATGCGGGCCAGGTCCGCCGCAAACAGGGCGGATTCATCGCCACCAGTGCCGGCGCGGATTTCCACAAAGGCAGGGCGCTGGTCGTCCGGGTCCTTGGGCAACAGCATGCGCTGCAACTCTTGGTCCAACTGGGCTAGCTCGGCGGTGGCGCTGTCTACCTCTTCTTGCGCCATGGCCAGCATCTCCTCGTCGTCGGCAGAGGCCTTCAACATCTCTTGCCCGGCTGCCAGATCGGCCTCGCGCTGCTGGTAACGCGCCCAGCGGCTGGCCACTGCGCCCACTTCGGTGTGTTCCCGTGAGAGCGCCAGGAATTGCTTCATGTCCTGCATGATGTCTTCGCGTGAGAGCAGGAATTCGAGCTCTCCCAGACGGTCAGCGTAGCGGGCTAGTTGTTGGCGCAGAAAGGGTTTCATGGTGTTGCAAAGGACAAAGAACAAAGAACTGCCCCAATGAAGCGGGCAGAGGCGACGGCAGGGCAGGGCCGCTAACGTTCTTTGCGCAGGAAAAAGCGTTGGATGGCGGTGCTGGCACGCTCGCGCGCAGTCACGTCGCCCGCATGCAGTTCGGCCATGGCGCCGTGCAGCATCTTTTGCGTGAGACCCTTGGCCAGTGCTTCCAGGGCTGCGTCCACATCGCCGTCACGCGCCAGCAGCTTGCGGGCGCGCGCCAGTTCGGTGGCACGCCACTGCTCGGCCTGGGAGTTGAGTTGCTGAATCAGCGGCACCGAGTTGCGCTGTTCGATCCAGTGCATGAAGCTCTGCACCCCGGCATCCACGATGGCCTCGGCCTGTGCCACCGCTGCCTGGCGGTTGGCCTGGGCGGTCTGCACCACGCTGGCCAGATCGTCCACGGTGTAGAGATACACATCGCCCAGCGCCTTGACCTCAGGCTCAATGTCGCGCGGCACGGCCAGGTCCACCATGAACATAGGGCGGTGGCGGCGCTTCTTGAGCGCACGCTCCACGGCACCCAAGCCGATGATGGGCAGGGAGCTGGCGGTGCAGCTGATCACCGCGTCAAACTCGTGCAGGCGCTCAGGCAGGTCGGCCAGACGCATGACTTCAGCACCAAAGCGCACGGCCAGCTTTTCGCCGCGTTCCAGGGTGCGGTTGGCAATGGCGATGGATTGGGGATTCTTGGCCGCAAAGTGTGTGGCGCATAGCTCGATCATCTCGCCAGCGCCCACAAACAGCACTTTGACCTTGGCCAGGTCTTCGAACAATTGCGACGACAGGCGCACGGCCGCTGCAGCCATGCTGATCGAATGCGCGCCGATTTCGGTGGAGGTGCGAACCTCCTTGGCGACAGCAAACGAGCGCTGGAACATCTGTGACAGCGTGGTGCCCAGCGCGCCAGCCGCATCGGCAGCACGCACCGCATCCTTGATTTGACCCAGGATCTGGGGCTCGCCCAGCACCATCGAGTCCAGCCCGCTGGCTACGCGAAAGGCATGGCGGGCGGCCTGATCGCCCTCCAGGTGGTAGGTGTGAGAGCGCAGCTCATGGGGAGAAACACCGCCCGACTGGGCCAGCCAGTTCAGCGTTTGTTCCAGTGCAGCTTCGTCACCTGCGCAATAGATCTCGGTGCGATTGCAGGTGGAAACAATGGCGGCCTCCGGGTTGCGGGCCAGGCTTTCCCGCAGGGCTACCAGATGGGGTTCCACCGAGTCCATGGCGAACGCAAACCGGCCGCGCAGGTCCAGCGGCGCGGTGGTGTGGTTGATTCCTAATGCCCAGACTGCCATACGTTTATCGGTGGATTATAAAATCCCGGCCATTGCTATACCAAAGTTGAGCCGTTTTACGGACTCCGCCCCTTCCCATGAGTCTGTTTGGCTTGATCGATCACCTGCTGAATTTTCTGCTGCCAGCGCTCACCGTCGGGCTACTGGTCGCTGTGTTGGCGCCGCTGGTGATCAAGAAGGCGCGCACCCATCATAGCTGGCTCAAGCAGGGCGCTATCAATTCTATAGCATGTTTTATTGCCCTGCTTGGTGGGCTTTGGTTTTTCGGTCACGACGGCAAGATGGCCAGTTACGCCGCCATGGTATTGGCCTGCGCAAGCTGCCAATGGTTGATGGCTGGTGCCTGGCGCAGCTGAAGCTCGCCCTTAAACCGGTGGGGCGGGAACGCTCCACTGCTTGGTGACGTCACCGTTGGCATTGACACTCTCCAGCTTCACGCCGAATCCCCAAAGGCGCGCCGTATGCTTCAGCACTTCCTGCGTGCTGTCTCCCAAAGGCCGGTCCTGGTAGGGGAAATGGCGCAGTATCAGCGTGCGGTCCCCGCGCAGATTGACGTTCCAGACCTGAATGTTGGGCTCGCGCGTACCCAGGTCGTACTGCTGCGACAGGGCCTGGCGTAGTTCGGCGTAGCCCGCCTCGTCGTGGATGGCGCCCACCTCCAGTTCGACCTTGCGCTCGTCGTCATGAATGGCAAATAGCCGGAAGTCGCGCATCAGCTTGGGACTGAGAAACTGGCCGATAAAGCTCTCGTCCTTGTAGTTGCGCATGGCATGGTCCAGCGTGGGCAGCCACGGCGCTCCGGCCATGTCGGGAAACCAGCGCCGGTCTTCCTCGGTCGGGTGTTCGCAAATGCGCTGGATGTCGGTGTACATGGCAAAGCCCAGCGCGTAGGGGTTGATTCCGCTGTAGGCGCGGTGCCCAACCGGCGGCTGGTAGATCACATTGGTATGCGAACTCAGCCATTCCATCATCACGCCGTCGCTCAATTGACCGTCGTCGTACATGGTGTTTAGCAATTTGTGGTGCCAGAAGGTGGCCCAGCCTTCGTTCATGACCTGCGTCTGCCGCTGCGGGTAGAAGTATTGGGCGATCTTGCGCACCAAGCGCACTACTTCGCGTTGCCAGGGCTCCAGCAGCGGAGAGTTCTTTTCAATGAAGTACAGCAGGTTTTCTTGGGGCTCGCTGGGAAAGCGCTGCGCTGCCGGCGCATCTTCCGCCTTGTCCAGGCGCTGGGGCAGGGTGCGCCAGAGATCATTGACCTGGAGCTGGGCATGGGCCTCACGTGCACGTCGCTCCGCCAGCTCCACCGCCAGACTTTTCTTGCTGGGGCGGCGATAGCGGTCCACGCCGAAATTAGCCAAGGCATGGCAGGAGTCGAGCACGGATTCCACCGCGTCCAGCCCGTAGCGTTCCTCGCATTCGGCGATGTAGCTGCGCGCAAAGACCAGGTAATCGATGATGGACGAGGCATCCGTCCACATGCGAAAGAGGTAATTGCCCTTGAAGAAGCTGTTGTGGCCGTAGGCCGCATGGGCAATCACCAGGGCCTGCATGGCGGTGGTGTTCTCTTCCATCAGGTAGCTGATGCAGGGGTTGGAGTTGATGACGATTTCATAGGCCAGTCCCATGTTGCCGCGGCGGTAGCGCTTGTCGGTGGCAATGAACTCCTTGCCATAGCTCCAATGGCGGTAATTGATGGGCATGCCCACACTGGCATAGGCGTCCATCATCTGTTCAGCGGTGATGATTTCCAGCTGGTTGGGATAGGTGTCCAGGCCAAAGCGCTGCGCCGTATCGCGAATCACGTCGTGGTACTGCTCGATGATGTCAAACGTCCAGTCACTGGTATCAGGCAACGGGTGGTGGGCTCGTGGAGGTGCTGGCAAGGGTTGCTGCAATGTGTGGCGCGCCCTGCGTTCCCCGGCCACAGGAATGCGTGCGACATCATCCATGTGCCGGTTTTCGGCCGTTCGACCACTGACGCTGGTGAGCGGCGTGTTCATGCGTTGGCCCCTTCCTTCTTGAACAGATCCCGGAAGATGGGGTAGATGTCGGTGGGTTCGATGACCTTGCGCATCGCAAAGTTGGCATGGTCAGCTCCGATTGCTGCGTATTCTTCCCAGAGGTTCTGTTCCTCCTCGGCAACCTGGATGTAAGCGTAATAACGGCACAGTGGCAGCAGCGTCTCGGCCAGCAGCTCGCGGCAGCGGCCGCTGTCGCTGCTGAAGTTGTCGCCATCGCTGGCCTGGGCACCGTAGATGTTCCATTCGCTGGGCGAATAGCGCTGAGAGATGATCTTCTGCATCAGGTCCAGCGCGCTGCTGACTACCGTGCCCCCGCTCTCCGTGGCGTGGAAGAAGGTGTCCTCATCCACTTCCTGCGCCTGGGTGTGATGGCGGATGAAGACGATGTCGATCTTTTCGTAATGGCGGGTCAGGAACAGGTACAGCAAGATGAAAAATTGCTTGGCCAGGTTCTTGCGCCCCTCGTCCATGGAGCCTGACACATCCATCAGGCAAAACATGACGGCCTTGACCATGGGCACTGGCGTCTTCACCACACCGCGAAAGCGCAGGTCCAGCGGGTCCAGAAATGGGATGCGCTTGAGCCGCAGTTCCAGGTCCTTGATCTCCTGACGCAGCGCCCGGATGGCAGCCTCATGCCCCAAGGGAAAGCGCTCCAGCTCCGCTAGAGCGGCAATCTTGTCTTTCAAATCCTGGCGTGCGCCCGCACCCAGTGACAGGCGTCGACCCAGCGCATGCCGCATGGACCGCACGATATGCAGGTTGCTGGGTGTGCCGTCCTTGGTGTAGCCGGCCCGGTGTGATTTCCACTCCGGCGTTTCGCCGATCTGGTTGCGAATCAGGTGCGGTAAAGCAAGCCCGTCAAAGAAGACTTGCATGAACTCCTCTTTGCTCAGGGTGAAGATGAAATCGTCTTCGCCTTCACCGGAGTCGCTGGCTTTGCCGCCCCCCTTGCCACCACCTCCGTCTTGCGGGCGCTTGATGCGGTCGCCACGCAAATGGTCGGTGTTGCCCGGATGCACCAAATCACGCACGCCTCCCGACCCATGGTGAAACACGGGTTCGCTGATGTCTTTCCTGGGAATGGTGACGTCTTCGGCCTGCTCCATGTCGCGGATGCTGCGTCCCGCAACGGCCTTGCGCACGGCCTCCCGAATCTGCTCCTGATGGCGGCGCAAGAACCGCTCCCTGTTGCCGATGGACTTGTTTTTGCCGGCAAGCCGGCGGTCAACAATGTGTAGGGCCATAGGGTGACTTCAGGTTGGGCGACCTCAGGAACTCTTGCGCACCCGCAAATACCACTCACACAGCAGCCGCACTTGCTTGGATGTGTAGCCCTTGGCCACCATGCGTGTCACGAAGTCCTCGTGCTTGCGCGCATCGTCGGCGCTGGCCTTGGCATTGAAGCTGATGACGGGCAACAGCTCTTCGGTATTCGAGAACATCTTCTTTTCGATGACCACCCGCAGCTTTTCGTAGCTGGTCCAGGATGGATTCTTGCCCTGGTTGTTGGCACGGGCACGCAGCACGAAGTTGACGATCTCGTTGCGGAAATCCTTGGGATTGGCAATGCCTGCAGGCTTTTCGATCTTCTCCAGCTCGGCGTTCAGGGCCACACGGTCAAACACCTCACCTGTGTCGGTGTCGCGGTATTCGTTGTCCTGAATCCAGTAGTCCGCGTAGGTGACGTAGCGATCAAAGATGTTCTGGCCGTATTCGCTGTAGCTCTCCAGATAGGCGGTCTGGATTTCCTTGCCAATGAACTCCGCGTAGCGGGGCGCCAACAGCTCCTTGATAAAGCCGGTGTACTTCTGTTCCAACTCGGGCGGAAGCTGTTCGCGCTCGATCTGTTGCTCCAGCACGTACATCAGGTGAACCGGATTGGCGGCCACTTCGGTGCTGTCAAAGTTGAACACCTTGGACAGGATCTTGAAAGCAAAGCGGGTGGACACGCCCGTCATCCCTTCATCCATGCCAGCATAGTCGCGGTATTCCAGATAGCTCTTGGCACGCGGGTCGGTGTCCTTGAGGCTTTCACCGTCATACACCGCCATCTTGCTGAACAGGCTGGAGTTCTCGGGCTCCTTGAGTCGGGTCAAGACTGCGAACTGACTCATCATCTTGAACGTACCCGGTGCACAGGTG
This sequence comes from Rhodoferax sp. GW822-FHT02A01, assembly GCF_038784515.1. NCBI lineage: Bacteria > Pseudomonadati > Pseudomonadota > Betaproteobacteria > Burkholderiales > Comamonadaceae > Rhodoferax > Rhodoferax sp. GW822-FHT02A01. The sequence continues at coordinate 116,152 of NZ_CP152376.1, read as the reverse complement.
GCGGAACCGAGTGACGACTCGCGGATCAGTTTTTCATAGATCTTGATCTCGTCGCTCACGCGCAGACAGTAGGGCACCTTAACGATGTAGATGCGATCCAGGAAGGCCTCGTTGTGCTTGTTGTTCCGAAAGGTCTTCCATTCACTCTCGTTGCTGTGCGCCAGCACCACCCCATCAAACGGAATGGCGCCGAAGCCTTCCGTTCCCTTGAAGTTGCCTTCCTGCGTTGCCGTGAGCAGTGGGTGCAGCACCTTGATGGGCGCCTTGAACATTTCCACGAATTCCAGCAGGCCCTGGTTGGCCTGGCACAGACCGCCAGAGAAACTGTAAGCGTCCGGATCATCCTGGGAGAAGGTTTCCAGCTTGCGGATATCCACCTTGCCGACCAGGGACGAAATGTCCTGGTTGTTTTCGTCACCCGGTTCGGTCTTGGAAATGGCGATCTGCTTGAGCACGTTGGGGTAGCGCTTGACCACCCGGAACTGGCGTATGTCTCCGCCGAACTCATCCAAACGCTTGACGGCCCAAGGTGACAGGATGCGCTGCAGATAGCGCGTTGGAATACCGTAGCTATCCTGCAATATCGGCCCGTCTTCAACCGCATCGAACAGGCCTAGTGGGCTTTCATTGACCGGGGATCCTTTGATGGCATAGAAGGGCACCTGTTGCATCAAGTGTTTGAGGCGCTCTGCGAGCGAACTCTTGCCACCACCAACCGGGCCTAGCAGATACAGAATCTGCTTGCGCTCTTCCAGGCCCTGCGCGGCGTGGCGGAAGTAGCTCACGACCTGTTCCACCACCTCTTCCATGCCGAAGAACTCGGAAAAGGCGGGGTAGATCTTGATCAGCTTGTTGGCAAATATGCGCGACAAGCGTGGGTCGTTGCGGGTGTCCAGCACCTGTGGCTCACCGATGGCTTTGAGCATGCGCTCCGCCGCAGTTGCGTAGGCCAAAGGATTGCGTTTGCACTCGAGCAGATACTCGTCGAGGCTCATCTCTTCTTCGCGGCTACGCGCAAAGCGGGCTACGTAATTACCAATCGCGTCCATAAGAACTCCTGGCAAGTAACAGCAACACAACCAATCACTCCGATGCCGGAAGTGTAGGTATTGTTTCCATACTAATCCAAACGTTTCAATGAAAGTTGGGGTTTACCGAAAGAGAACAATAGACCTAAGGTGAATAAACCCAAAGTGGCTAAAAAAACACAGCGCGCGATGTCGGAAACAAGAAATTTTTTGCGCTATGCAGCAGGACTGAACAGGTCCACCCGGTCCGTGATCACGCCGTCGGTGCCCAAGGAAATCAGACGTGCCGCCTCTTGTGTGTCGTTCACCGTATAGCTCAAGGTTCTGAAGCCGGCTGCCTTGGCTTGCAACACGGTGTCTGCATTCCATAGCGTGTGGTTGCACACGATGGCCTGGCATTGCAGTGTCTGTGCCTTGGAGAGCCAGGCGGACCAGGGCAGCTCTTCCAGCGCATCGATCAACAACCCGCGCGGCAGTTCGGGTTGCGATGCCAGGGCACCTTCCAGTGCGGGAATGTCAAAGGAAGTGAGCAGTGGTGGAATTGCAACGCCGTTGAAATGGCGTGCAGCGTGTTGCGCCACCACTTCACCGGTGCGGTATTCGGTGCCCGGCGTGGGCTTGATTTCAACGTTCAGAAAAAAACTGTTGCGTACGCAAAACCGCGCTATGGCCTCGAAAGTAGGTAGTGGCTCCGCTGCAAAAATGCGGGAGTGCCAACTGCCGGCGTCCAACTGGGACAGTGCGTGCCAACCGTGGCTTCCCGCAATGTCACTGACGCCTGGCTGCCCCACACCCAGTCGCTCGGCAGCGTTGGTGGTTCGCTGCAGTTCTGCGTCATGCATCAGGAATGGCACGCCATCGGCGCTGAGTTTCACGTCGCACTCGAACATGCGGTAGCCATGGCCGGCACCGGTACGGAAAGACGCCAGGGTGTTTTCGGGGGCCAGCTTTCCGGCTCCGCGGTGGGCAATCCAGCGGGGATAAGGCCAGGCAGGCAAAGTGCGTGGGTTCATGAGGGATCAAATCGGGCAAAGGTTATTTCAACATTGTGCGTCAGCCCGAAGCCGGCTCAGACTGTGCCGCTGGTGTGGCCTTTTCAGAACAGAAACGGTCGCTTTGGTGCACTGCGGTACCATCGCAGGTCTGCCATATCAGCCCGAGGACTGGCATTTCTGCTCCTCTGGTTGCCCAGACACTACCCGATGAACGCACCCACTCTAATCACGCATCTGACCAGCGCCGACCCTGCCGCTCAAGCGGCTGCAGCCCATCCGCACGAGCGCATTCGCGAGATCCCTTACAACTACACCTCCTTTTCCGATCGGGAAATCGTCATCCGACTGCTGGGCGAACAGGCCTGGGAGACGCTCAACAAGCTGCGTGAGGAGCGCCGTACCGGCCGCTCTGCCCGTATGTTGTACGAGGTGCTGGGCGACATCTGGGTGGTCCAGCGCAACCCCTACCTGCAAGACGACCTGCTGGACAACCCCAAGCGCCGCGGCATGCTGGTGGAGGCTTTGCACCATCGTCTGAGCGAAGTGGCCAAGCGTCGCACCCCGGACGTGGACCCGGAGCGCGACGCGATGGTGGGCGAGTTGCTGACCGCCGCCAGCGCATCGGTCAAGGCTTTTGACGCCGCCTTTGAGGAAGTAGCCGCGTTGCGCCGCAAGGCGCTGCGCCAGCTGAACCGGGTCACGGCCAAGGACAACATCAAGTTTGACGGCCTCTCGCGCGTCAGCCACGTCACCGACGCCACCGACTGGCGCGTGGAATACCCCTTTGTGGTGCTTACGCCGGACTCGGAAGAAGAGATGGCCGGCCTGGTCAAGGGATGTATCGACCTCGGTCTGACCATCATTCCCCGCGGAGGTGGCACGGGCTACACCGGCGGCGCCGTCCCGCTGACCTGGAAGAGCGCGGTCATCAACACCGAAAAGCTGGAGGCCATGACCGAGGTGGAGATGAAACGCTTGCCTGGCATGGACCGCGAAGTAGCCACTGTCTGGAGCGAGGCGGGCGTGGTGACCCAGCGCGTGGCCGATGCGGCCGAACGTGCCGGCTATGTGTTCGCGGTAGACCCCACATCGGCCGAGGCCAGCTGCATAGGCGGCAATATCGCCATGAACGCGGGCGGCAAGAAGGCTGTGCTGTGGGGTACGGCCTTGGACAACCTGGCGAGCTGGCGCATGGTGACGCCGCAGGCCGAGTGGCTGGAAGTGACCCGCATCAACCACAACATGGGCAAGATCCATGATGCGGACGTGGCCAGCTTCGAGTTGCAGTACTTCAAGGCCGATGGCAAGACGCGGCTGCGCACCGAGCGCCTGGATATTCCCGGGAGGTCCTTCCGCAAGGAAGGCTTGGGCAAGGACGTGACCGACAAGTTCCTCAGCGGTTTGCCCGGCATTCAGAAGGAAGGCTGTGACGGCCTGATCACCAGCGCACGCTGGGTGGTGCACCGCATGCCTCAGCACACCCGCACCGTGTGCCTGGAGTTTTTTGGCGATGCCAAGCTGGCGGTGCCCAGCATCGTCGAGATCATCGACTTCATGTTTGCCGAGCAAAAGCGCAGCGGCGTCCTGCTGGCCGGGTTGGAGCACCTGGATGACCGCTACCTCAAGGCGGTGGGCTACGCCACCAAGTCCAAGCGCGGCGGCTTGCCCAAGATGGCCTTGTTTGGCGACATTGCGGGTGACGATGCCGACGCGGTGGCGCGCGCCACTTCCGAAGTCGTGCGCATTGCCAATTCGCGCAGCGGGGAGGGCTTCATCGCCATCAGCCCGGAAGCGCGCAAGAAATTCTGGCTGGATCGCAAGAAGACCGCAGCCATCAGCCGCCACACCAACGCCTTCAAGATCAATGAAGACGTAGTGATCCCGCTGCCGCGCATGGCCGAATACACCGACGGCATCGAGCGCATCAACATCGAGCTGAGCCTGCAGAACAAGCTGGCCCTGTGCGATGCGTTGACTGAGTTCCTTCAGCAAGGCAATTTGCCGCTGAGCAAGGCCAGCGACACCAACGATGTGCCCGAGCCTGCGCTGTTGCAGGAAAAGGTGGATCAGGCGATTGCCTTGATTGCCGAAGTACGTGGGCAATGGCAGGACTGGCTGAGCAATGTTGCAGACCTGTTCACGCAATTGCAGAACCACAGCCTGCGTGCAAGCTGGAAGACCCAGATCCGCGCACCTTTGCAAGGCATCTTCACCGGTGGCGCGTTTGAAGCCGTGCTCAAGGAATGCAATGCCATTCACCAGCGCGTGCTCAAGGGCCGGGTCTGGGTGGCGCTGCACATGCATGCTGGCGACGGCAATGTGCACACCAACATCCCGGTCAACAGCGATGATTACGACATGCTGCAGGCGGCGCACGGCGCCGTCAAACGCATCATGGCGCTGGCACGCTCGCTCGACGGTGTGATCTCCGGCGAACATGGCATTGGCATTACCAAGCTGGAGTTCCTGAGCGACGCCGAGCTGGCACCGTTCAGTGCCTACAAGGCCAAGATCGATCCGGACGGGCATTTCAACAAGGGCAAGCTGTTGCGTAGTCCGGATGCCCATGCCGACCTGACCAACGCCTACACACCTTCCTTTGGCCTGATGGGACATGAGTCGCTCATCATGCAGCAGAGCGATATCGGCGCCATTGCCGACTCGGTCAAGGACTGCCTGCGCTGCGGCAAATGCAAGCCGGTATGTGCCACTCACGTGCCGCGTGCCAACCTGCTCTATAGCCCCCGCAACAAGATCCTGGCCACTTCGCTGCTGGTGGAAGCCTTCTTGTACGAAGAGCAGACCCGTCGCGGCATCAGCATCCGCCATTGGGAAGAGTTCGAGGATGTGGCTGACCACTGCACCGTCTGCCACAAATGCGAGTCGCCTTGTCCGGTGAAGATCGACTTCGGTGACGTCACCATGAACATGCGCAACCTGCTGCGCAAGATGGGGCAGAAAAGCTTCCGGCCTGGCAACGCTGCGGCCATGTTCTTCCTGAATGCCACCAACCCGCAGACCATCAAGCTGGTGCGTGCAGGCATGGTGGGCATTGGCTTCAAGGTGCAGCGCTTTGCCAATCAGGTGTTGCGATTGGCTGCCAGGGCGCAGACCAACAAGCCGCCAGCCACCGTGGGTACTGCGCCCATCAAGGAACAGGTGATCCACTTCATCAACAAGAAGATGCCCGGTGGTTTGCCCAAGAAGACCGCGCGTGCCCTACTGGACATCGAGGATGGGGATTACGTGCCCATCATCCGAAACCCCAAGGACACCACACCCGAGACGGAAGCAGTGTTCTACTTCCCCGGCTGTGGCTCTGAGCGCCTGTTCAGCCAGGTGGGGCTGGCCACCCAGGCCATGCTCTGGCATGCCGGGGTGCAGACCGTGTTGCCACCGGGTTACCTGTGCTGCGGTTATCCGCAGCGCGGCTCCGGCCAGGCCGACAAGGCCGAGAAAATCATCACCGACAACCGGGTGCTGTTCCACCGCGTGGCCAATACCTTGAACTACCTGGACATCAAGACCGTGGTGGTGAGCTGCGGTACCTGTTATGACCAGCTGCAGGGTTACGAGTTCGACAAGATATTCCCTGGTAGCCGCATCATCGACATCCATGAGTACCTCCTGGAGAAGGGCATCACCCTGGTGCCGCAAGGTGGTACGGGAGACGGTTACCTGTTCCACGACCCCTGCCACAGCCCCATGAAGCTGCAGGACCCCATGAAGACGGTCAAGGCGTTGGTAGGTGATACCGTTCTCAAGAGCGATCGCTGCTGCGGCGAGTCGGGCACGCTGGGTGTGTCGCGCCCCGATATCTCGACCCAGATCCGCTTCCGTAAGGAAGAGGAGCTGCGCAAGGGCGAGGCCGAGCTGCGCGCATTGACGGCAACATCCGGAGATGGCTCCCAGGACAAAGGCAACCTGAAAATCCTCACCAGCTGCCCCAGTTGTCTGCAGGGTCTGACACGCTACGGCAATGACCTCAACAACGGCTTGCTGGAGGCCGACTACATCGTGGTCGAGATGGCACGCAAGATTTTGGGTGAGGAGTGGCTGCAGGCCTACGTGCAAAAGGCCAACGCCGGCGGTATTGAGCGGGTACTGGTCTAAGACTGGGCTTTGGCCTTGCGAAGCACCCAGGATTGGGTGCTTCGTACAATGCCCGCATGGCTGGATTACAAACAGGCTCGCCCACTCCAGAGGCGCTCACGGTGCACGCGCAGTCGCGCGTGCTGGAAATCCGTTTCTCTGACGGTGCGAACTTTCGCATTCCGTTCGAATTGATGCGTGTCTATTCTCCTTCGGCCGAGGTACAGGGCCACGGCCCGGGCCAGGAGACATTGCAAACCGGTAAGCGCAACGTGACCCTGACCGGCCTGGAGCCGGTGGGCAATTACGCGGTTCAGCCTAGCTTCTCGGACGGCCACGACAGCGGGCTGTTCACCTGGGATTACTTGTACTTTCTGGGCTCTCAGCAGGAGCAGCTCTGGCAGGAATACGAGCAGAAGCTCAAGGCCGCAGGAATGGATCGTGATGCGCCCATGCCCGAAAAGGCCGGTCATGGCTGCGCCAGCCACTGACTAGATCCTCCCTGTGCATGCACGGCTGCGTGCACAAACACAACGCATATGCGACCGAATGGCAATTCAGGCTGCATTAATCGGGTGCAGGGTGGTGAACTGCATAAAATCAGTGCATGACTACCACCCATTTTGGTTTCGAATCCGTCGACGAGGCGGAAAAAGCGCGCAAAGTGCGCGGTGTGTTTGACTCTGTCGCACCCAAGTACGACCTGATGAACGACCTCATGTCGGCGGGCCTGCACCGTGCATGGAAGGCCTACACCGTGATGGTCGCCAACCTGAAGGAAGGGGACCGTGCGCTCGACATTGCGGGGGGCACGGGCGATCTGGCCATGGCCTTTGCCAAGAAGGTCGGCGCCAGCGGACAGGTGGTGCACACCGATATCAACGAAGCCATGCTCAGCACCGGACGCAACCGCCTGCTGGACGCTGGCGTGGTGCTGCCAACCATCGTCTGTGATGCCGAAAAGCTGCCGTTTGCCGACAACTACTTCGACCTGGTCAGTGTGGCGTTCGGCTTGCGCAACATGACCCACAAGGACATGGCTTTGGCCGAAATGAATCGGGTCCTCAAACCCGGCGGCAAGCTGCTGGTACTGGAATTCTCCAAGGTGGCCAAGCCGTTGGAAAAGGCCTATGACTGGTATTCCTTCAAGGTGTTGCCGCGCCTTGGCAAGTTGGTGGCTGGGGATGATGCCAGTTACCGCTATCTGGCCGAGTCCATCCGTATGCATCCCGGTCAGCAGGAGCTAAAGGCCATGATGCACAAAGGTGGTTTCGGACATGTGGACTACCACAACCTCACCGCCGGTGTGGCGGCGTTGCATGTTGGAATCAAGTGCTAAGCAAGTAATTTTTTGGAGTATTCGATGAAGTGGTCAGTCTGGATTTTGGCTATCGCCCTGGCGCTCGGTGCTATGAATGCCGAGGCAGCCAAACGATTGGGCGGCGGCGGATCCTTGGGCAAGCAGTCCAGCAATGTGACCCAACGCCAGGTGGCGCCTGCAGCACCCAGCCAGGGTGTCAACAACACGGCCGCCAAACCCGCACCCGCCGCAGTTCCGTCGGTCGCGCCGCAGCGACGCCCTTGGGGCGCCATGCTGGGCGGTTTGGCCGCCGGCCTGGGGCTGGCCTGGTTGGCGCAGTCCCTGGGCATGGGTGAGGCGTTTGGCCAAGTGCTGATGTTTGCCGTGCTGGCTTTGGGCGTGTTCATGCTGCTGAGCTTCTTCATGCGCAAACGCAACGCCGATGCTGCCGTGGCCAGTCCATTTGCCTTCCAGGGCAGTGGAGGTGTCATGCCTCCCACCGTTCCCTACAGGCCGGAGAACGTTGGCAATGATGCTTCGGCACGCCCCTTTGAGCGCAGCGGCATGTCACCGCTGGATGGCAATGGCGGCTCAATCATTGGTTCGGCACTTTCGGGTTCGCAAACCTGGGGTATACCGGCCGGATTCGATACGGAGGGCTTCCTGCGCGCAGCCAAGACCAACTTCGTGACGCTGCAGGCGGCCTGGGACCGTTCGGACATACCGGCTCTGCGCGCCATGATGACCGACGAAATGCTGAGCGAAATCCGCACCCAGTTGGCCGAACGTGAGGCACACGCCGGATCAACTCCCAACAGCACGGAAGTGGTGATGATCGAGGCACGCCTTCTGGGCATTGAGGAGTTGCCCAGCGAATACATGGCCAGTGTGGAGTTCTCGGGCATGATCCGCGAAGAACCTTCCGCGGGCCCGAGCCCGTTCCGCGAGGTGTGGAACATGACCAAGCCCAAGAGTGGCGGCGGTTGGCTGGTGGCCGGCGTGCAGGCGCTGCAATAGACATCAAAGCGCATCACTTTCAGGGAATAATCGGGGACTATGGCAACACAGTCCCCTTTTTCCTTTCTGGAAGATGTCTTTCAGAAGTTTCCCCTTCCCACACCTCCGGCCTGGGCGGTAGACGAGGCACATCGCAAATGCGTGCTGATGCTCAACCATGTGCTGATGCAGGAGCCCCAAGCCATGCAGCGGCTGGTGCGACAGTCGGGCAGGGTGATTCTGGCGCAATGGCGCAGTTTCACGTTCAGGCTGCTGATAACACCCGCAGGGCTGCTCGATCTGGCCACTGAAGACGCCACCCCCGATCTCACGCTGGTGCTGACGGAAGAGTCGCCTCTCGCACTGGCTGGGTGCCTGATGCAGGGCGAGAAGCCTCCAGTGCGTATCGAAGGGGACGTGCAACTTGCCGCGGAGGTCAACTGGATGGCAGACAACCTGCGCTGGGACGTGGAAGAGGATCTCTCCCGCATCGTGGGTGATGCGCCTTCCCATATGCTGATGGAGGCCGGACGCAAGATCACGGGTGCGCTACGGGATTTTCTGGGTAAAAGAGCGGGCGACAAGTCCGCATCCGACGCAAGCACCGGCAATACCCCATGAGTCGCCTCGGCCGCGGCTTGTTCATTGTCTGGATCGTCCTGCGCTACGGGCTGGACGAGCTGGTACTCAATAGCTTCCAGAAACCTTGGCTGCACTGGATTGCACGTGTGGTGTCGGTGGGCCGACGCGATGCGCCCCGCGGTCAGCGCCTGCGCGAGGCGTTGGAGAGGCTGGGGCCCATCTTCGTCAAGTTCGGTCAGGTGATGTCCACCCGCCGCGACTTGATGCCCGTGGATATCGCCGATGAACTGGCCAAGCTGCAAGACCGGGTTCCACCTTTCCCGGTGGAGCAGGCCGTGGCCATCATCGAGCGCGCACTGCGTAAACCCCTGACCGAGATCTTTGTCTCGTTTGACCAAGTGCCGGTTGCCAGTGCTTCCATTGCGCAGGTGCACTTTGCCGTGGTCAAGGACCGCAGCGGCCAGGTGCGCGATGTGGCAGTCAAAGTGCTTCGCCCAGGCATGCTGTCCACCATCGACAAAGATCTGAGCCTGATGCGCATGATGGCCGGTTGGGTGGAAGGTCTCTCAGGAGATGGCAAGCGACTTAAGCCACGCGAGGTCGTGGCCGAGTTTGACAAGTATCTGCACGACGAACTGGACCTGATACGTGAGGCCTCCAGCGCCGCACAACTGCGCCGCAATATGGAAGGCCTGCAACTGGTGCTGATCCCCGAGATGCTGTGGGATTTCTGCACGACCGAGGTGCTGGTCATGGAGCGCATGGTGGGCGTTCCCATCAACCAGGTGGAAAAGCTGCGCAGCGCCGGTGTGGACATCCGCAAACTCGCACGTGACGGCGTCACCCTGTTCTTCACTCAGGTGTTCCGGGATGGCTTCTTCCACGCGGACATGCATCCGGGCAATATCCAAGTCAGCCTGGACCCCAAAACCTTTGGCCGTTACATCTCGCTGGACTTTGGCATCGTGGGCACGCTCACCGAGGTCGACAAGGAATACCTGGCTCAGAACTTTGCTGCCTTTTTCCGGCGCGACTACAAGCGGGTGGCCGAGTTGCACATCGAGTCCGGCTGGGTGCCCGCCACGACCCGCGTGGACGAGCTGGAAGCGTCGGTGCGGTCGGTCTGCGAGCCGTATTTCGACCGGCCGTTGAAGGAAATCTCACTGGGCCTGCTGCTGATGCGTCTGTTCCAGATGTCGCGCCGGTTCCAGGTGGAAATCCAGCCACAGCTGGTGTTGTTGCAGAAAACGCTGCTCAATATCGAGGGCTTGGGGCGAGACCTGGACCCGGAGCTGGACCTGTGGGCCACCGCCAAGCCTTTCCTTGAAAAATGGATGCTGGAGCAGGTTGGACCGCAAAAATTCTTCCACCAGCTCAAGGACCAGGCGCCGCACTACGCCAAGCTGCTACCGGAGTTGCCCATGCTGCTGCACAGCTACCTCAAGCGTAGCAACGAACCAGCCATTTCCGATAAGCTGGTAACCGAGCTGCTGCTGGAGCAAAAGCGCACCAACCGCATGCTGCAGATGATGATCGCAGTCTTTTTCGGCGCATGCTTCGGCGCGGGCGTAATGATGTTCCTGGTCAGAGTACGGCCATTTTAGGCACGGCTTTATAATTTAAGGCTTTGCAACCACTGGTCAAAGTCTCATCCCATGCCTATATACGCTTATAAATGCGAGTCCTGCGGGTTTGCCAAGGACGTGCTGCAAAAAATCTCTGATCCGGTGCTGACCGAATGCCCCTCCTGCGGCAAGTCCAGCTTCCAGAAACAGGTCACCGCCGCGGGCTTCCAGCTCAAGGGTTCGGGCTGGTACGTAACGGACTTCAAGGGCTCTTCCGGCTCGACATCCGCTCCCGCCACGGCACCAGCGACCGGGGAGAGTGCGGCTCCGGCAGCCAGCACTGCAGCCGAGTCGTCTTCCAGCAAGACCGAAACGGCTGCGCCCGCTGCACCTGCCGCCAAGCCGACAGCCAGCTGATACGCCGTACACACCCACCGGAGTTACCGTGCCCTTCAAGAAATACCTGCTCACCGGCCTGATGGTCTGGCTGCCCCTGGCCATCACCATCTGGGTCCTGCTGTGGCTGGTTGGCACGCTGGACTCCGTGTTCTTCGGTGTGCTGGCTGGCTTTTCTGCCGTTGCGCCGACAGCAATGGGTCCGATGGTTGAACGCCTGCACGGTATTCCCGGGCTGGGCGTGGTGCTGGTAGCTGCCGCGCTGCTGTTGACTGGCGCTCTCGTCTCCAACGTGGCGGGTCGCTGGTGGTTGCGCCAATGGGATACCTTGTTTACCAACATTCCCATCGTCAAGTCGATCTACAACAGCGTCAAGAAAGTCTCTGATACGCTGTTCTCCAGCAATGGCAATGCCTTCCGCACTGCCATGCTGATTCAGTATCCGCGCGCAGGTAGCTGGACCATCGCCTTCCAGACGGGTATCCCCGGCGGAGAGGTGCGATCCCACTTGGGTGATGACTTTGTCAGCGTGTATGTTCCCACCACGCCCAACCCGACCAGCGGCTTCTTTTTGATGCTGCCGCGTTCCGAGGTCATCGAGCTCAACATGAGCGTGGATGAGGCATTGACGTATGTGATTTCCATGGGTTCGGTGGCACCTGCCGAGCAGGCCCTTCCGGTCAAACAAAACCCCGTCTCTTCCCATTAATTTTTTAGAAACCAAGCTGCCTCCAGTGCAGTGTCAAGAAAGCAAGCTATGGCCATGCGTTCCCACTATTGCGGTCTTGTGACCGAAGCCCTGATGGGCCAAACCGTTACCCTGTGCGGATGGGTGAACCGTCGCCGTGACCATGGCGGCGTGATCTTTGTCGACCTGCGCGACCGTGAGGGTTATGTGCAGGTCGTGTGCGATCCCGATCGCGCGGAGATGTTCAAGGTCGCGGAAGACCTGCGCAACGAATTTTGCGTGCAGATCAAGGGCCTGGTGCGTGCACGCCCCGAAGGTACCGTTAACGAGAACCTCAAGAGCGGCAAGATCGAAGTGCTGTGCCACGAATTGACCGTGCTCAATCCGTCGGTCACCCCTCCGTTCCAGCTCGATGACGACAATCTGTCGGAAACCACACGTCTGACCCACCGCGTGCTGGACCTGCGCCGCCCCTACATGCAGAACAATCTGATGTTGCGTTACCGTGTGGCCATGGAAGTGCGCAAATTCCTCGACGCCAATGGCTTTGTGGACATCGAAACACCCATGCTGACCAAGAGCACGCCCGAAGGTGCGCGCGATTACCTGGTGCCCAGCCGCGTGCACGACGGCCATTTCTTTGCGCTGCCGCAATCGCCCCAGCTCTTCAAGCAGTTGCTGATGGTGGCGGGCTTTGACCGCTACTACCAGATCACCAAGTGTTTCCGTGACGAGGACTTGCGCGCCGACCGCCAGCCTGAATTTACCCAGATCGATATCGAGACTTCTTTCCTGAGCGAAGAAGACATCCGCGAAATGTTCCAGGGCATGATCACCACCGTGTTCAAGAACACCATCGGTGTGGACCTGGGCGAGTTCCCGGTTATGACCTACCAGGATGCGATGCACCTGTACGGCTCGGACAAGCCCGATTTGCGTGTCAACCTGCAGTTCGCGGAGTTGACCGACGTGATGGTCGATGTGGACTTCAAAGTCTTCTCGGGTGCTGCCACCATGAAGGGTGGCCGCGTGGTGGCCCTGCGCGTTCCGGGCGGCTCCAAAGAGGGTGGCGGCATCAGCCGTGGCGAAATCGACGCCTACACCGAGTTCGTCAAGATCTACGGCGCCAAGGGTCTGGCCTATATCCGCGTCAACGAATTGGCCAAGGGCCGAGACGGTCTGCAGAGCCCCATCGTCAAGAACATCCACGACAAGGCGCTGCAAGCCGTGCTGGAGCGCACCGGTGCCCAGGACGGTGACCTGATCTTCTTCGGCGCCGACAAAGAGAAGATCGTCAACGACGCCATCGGCGCCTTGCGCATCAAGATCGGCCACAGCGAGTTTGGCAAGAAGAACGGCTTGTTCACCGCGGGCTGGCGCCCGATGTGGGTGGTGGACTTCCCCATGTTCGAGTTCGACGAGGAAAACCAGCGCTATACCGCTGTGCACCATCCCTTTACTGCGCCCAAGGAAGGTCACGAAGATTGGATGGTCACCGCTCCGGAGAAGTGCATTTCTCAGGGCTACGACATGGTGTTGAACGGCTGGGAGATGGGTGGTGGTTCGGTGCGTATCCACCGTGCCGATGTGCAGCAGAAAGTGTTTGATGCCCTGAAGATCACGCCCGAAGAAGCACAGGCCAAGTTTGGTTTCCTGCTGGACGCGCTGCAGTATGGTGCTCCCCCGCACGGTGGCCTGGCCTTCGGCCTGGACCGCATCATCACCCTGATGACCGGTGCCGAGTCCATCCGTGACGTGATCGCCTTCCCCAAGACCCAGCGTGCCCAGTGTCTGCTGACACAGGCGCCCAGCCCGGTGGACGAAAAGCAGTTGCGTGAGTTGCACATCCGGCTGCGCAATGCCGATCTGACCAAGGCGGCGTAAGCCGGTGGCGTCTAGCTGAGCTTCTGTTTGGCGACATGCACTAGTGCACAATGAAAGGGCGCTTATCCAGCGCCCTTTTTTATGGCCCCAACATTCAAGATTGCGCAGTCGGTTCTGGTGGTGATCTACACGCCGCAGTTGGACGTGTTGTTGATACGTCGCGCGGATACGCCGGAAGATTTCTGGCAGTCCGTCACCGGTTCCAAAGATGCGCCCGAGCACAGCTATGAGGCCACAGCCATCCGTGAAGTGGGCGAGGAAACTGGCATAGACTGCTCGCAAGGTACAACCCTGTACGCGGGTTTGCAGGACTGGGGGCTGGAGAATGTGTACAGCATTTACCCCCGCTGGTTGCACCGCTACGCTCCAGGCACCGTGCACAACACCGAACGGGTGTTTGGCCTGCGCGTCCCGGCTGGAACACCTGTGCGACTGAGCCCGCGAGAGCATACGGATTACCAGTGGTTGCCTTATCAGGAAGCCGCCTCCTTGTGTTTTTCGCCATCCAATGCCGAGGCGATTCTGACGCTGCCGCGCTTTGCGGTCCCGCTACTGACACCCAACCGTATACCAAGGGCTGAGCCATGACACGTATCCGGGTTGCCACCTACAACATCCACAAGGGCGTTCAGGGGCTTGGCCCCAACCGCCGTCTGGAAATCCACAACCTGGGATTGGCGGTGGAGCAGTTCGACGCAGACATCGTTTGCCTGCAGGAGGTGCGCAAGATCCATAACCGGGGTGCCACCTATTTCGAGCACTGGCCACAACAACCCCAGGCAGACTACCTGGCACCCGAGGGATACCATGCCGTCTACCGCACCAATGCCGTTACCCGGCACGGAGAGCATGGCAATGCCATGCTGTCGCGCTGGCCGGTCCTGGGGCACCAGCACGAGGACATGTCAGACCATCGGTTCGAACAACGCGGACTGCTGCATGCCGAAGTGGAAGTGGACGGTCATCACATCCATGTGGTGGTGGTGCATCTCGGGCTGATACGCGGTAGCCGCGTGCGCCAGATGGCACAACTGGCCCGCTATATCGCTCGCGACATCCCTCAGCACGATCCGGTCATCGTCGCCGGTGACTTCAACGACTGGGGGGCCATATTGACCAGGCCCATGGCAACCGTGGGGCTCCACGCTGGTGGCTTGCCGCAAACGTCCACGTTTCCGGCACGACTGCCCATCGTGCAATTCGACCACGTGTTCGTGCGTGGCATGACGCCGCTGTCCCACCATGTTCCGCGTGGCCGTATCTGGTGGCGCATGTCGGATCACCTTCCTTTGATCGCAGAGTTTGAGTTGATGGACCAGCACGGGTGAGCACGCATCCTCTTCATGGCGGGCATTCCGTGCAGTTGCTGGTAAGCGGGCAGCAGTTCTTCCCGGCGCTGATCGAAGCGATAGAGGCGGCGCTACAGGAAGTGCGCTTTGAGACCTACATCTTTCACGAAGACGATGCAGGAGAGTCCGTCCTGGGTGCCCTGGAGCGGGCTGCGCGACGTGGAGTGGCGGTGTATCTGGTGATGGATGGCATCGGCACACCCCAGATACCGAAGACCTGGCAGGAGCGCCTGAACGCCAGCGGTGTGCGCTGGCAACAGTTCTCGCCGTTGGGAAACTTCGGCATGCTGATCCCCGGTCGCTGGAGGCGCCTGCACCGCAAGCTGTGCGTGGTGGATTGTGCATTGGCCTTCTGTGGTGGCATCAATGTGCTGGATGACTTCTTCGAACTCAACCATGGTCGCCAGCCCACGCCGCGATTCGATTTTGCGGTCCAGGTCCGCGGTCCTCTGGTGAAGCAGGTTCATGCTGTCATGGAGCAGTTTTGGAGCCGTCTGCAGGTCACGCGGCAAATTGAGCGCGGTCAGTTCGGCGATGCGCGGCGCGAGTTCGAACACATGGGCGGCAGGCCGGGGGCGGACGGGCTCGCACGTGCCCAAGACAAAGGGGATGGCGATGTGCATGCCGGACTTCTGCTGCGCGATAACGTGCGCAACCGCAGACGCATTGAGCGTGCCTACCGACAGGCCATTGCCCACGCCAAATCAGAAGTCCTGATTGCCAACGCCTACTTCATGCCCGGCGTCAAATTGCGCCGAGCCCTGGTGCACGCCGTGCAGCGCGGCGTGCAAGTGCGGTTGCTGCTGCAGGGGCGCTATGAATTCTTCATGCAATTCCACGCCGCCAAGCCGTTCTACGGCGCCATGCTGGACGCGGGAGTGGAAATCCATGAATACCAGGCCGGCTTTCTGCACGCCAAGGTTGCTGTCATCGATGGCAAATGGGCGACAGTGGGTTCGTCGAATCTGGACCCTTTGAGTCTGCTGTTGGCCAGGGAAGCCAATGTGGTGGTTTCCGATGCGGCATTCGCGCAAAACCTGCGTGGGCACCTGAACGATGCGATTCAACGCCATAGCTCCCAATTGGACAAAGCCCGGTTTGAGCACCGGCCACTGTGGCAGCGACTGAAGGACCGCGCGGCCTACACCGTGATGCGCCTGACCCTGTTCCTGAGCGGCAAAGACTACTAAATTGATAGCGCAGCATCCAATATCCATAGGCGCAAATGGCCTATAACCCTATGGCGCAAAGACTGGTAACATCATTCCATGTTAATGAAAATGCAGAGCAGCATGAACCCAACTGATGCCGAAGAGGGGATCCCGGTTTCCGTCAAGATCCGCGAGCGCATTCTGGCCGCGCGCAAGCGCTTCAATGCCAATGACAATATTGCTGCGTTCGTAGAGCCGGGTGAGCTGGCGCTTCTGCTGGACGAAGTGGAAGAGAAGATGAAGGGTGTGCTCAGCAGCCTGGTCATCGATACCGAGTCAGACCACAACACCGACAACACCGCGCGCCGCGTGGCCAAGATGTACGTGAACGAAGTGTTCCGTGGCCGTTACGTGGAGGCGCCCACGATTACCGAGTTCCCCAATGCGGAACACCTCAATGAGCTGATGATTGTTGGGCCCATCACGGTGCGCAGCGCTTGCAGTCACCATTTCTGTCCTGTGATCGGCAAGATCTGGATTGGCGTCATGCCCAACGAGCACACCAATGTCATTGGACTGTCCAAGTACGCGCGTTTGGCCGAATGGATCATGGGCCGTCCACAGATCCAGGAAGAAGCGGTCGTGCAACTGGCCGACCTGATCCAGCAAAAAACCCAACCCGATGGTCTCGCGATTGTCATGGAAGCCAGCCACTACTGCATGGCCTGGCGCGGGGTGAAGGATATGGATAGCAAGATGATCAACTCCGTGATGCGCGGAGTGTTCCTCAAAGACCCTAATCTGCGTCGTGAATTCCTGTCCCTGATCCCTCGGAAAGGCTGAACCATGTTGGTCCGCTTGTTGTATGCCAGTCGTGCTACTGACCCTGCTTGCAGCGCAGTAGAGGAAATCCTGGCGCATTGCCGCCAGTTCAATCCCATCAGCGGAATCACCGGGATCCTGTGTTACGGCGGCGGCATCTTCTTGCAGGCCATCGAAGGCGGACGCATGGCGGTCAATGACCTTTACGGACACATCCAGAAAGACCCTCGCCACAAGGACGTGGTGCTGCTGCACTACGAGGAAATCAATGAGCGCCGTTTTGGCGGCTGGACCATGGGGCAGGTCAACATGGCCAAGGTCAATGCCAGCATCCTGCTCAAGTACGCAGAGAAGCCTGAACTCGACCCGTATTCCGTTTCGGGCTCCGTATCTCTGGCCTTGCTGGAAGAACTGATGGCTACTGCTTCCATCATGGGCCGGGCCTGAACCCGTAGATGCCTTTTTCCGCCCTGGTTCTGGTCGTCCTGGCAGGGCTGGTTCACGCGTTCTGGAATATCGCCGCCAAGAAGGCCAATGGCGACGTCCGCTTTGCTTTCTTCATCTCCGCAGTAACCGTGGTGATCTGGTTGCCCGTGGGCGCGTTTCTGGGCTGGCAACAATTGCCTGCTTGGGGACTAGCGGCGTGGATGGGAGCTGTTGCCAGCGGACTGATCCACGTGGCCTATTTTGTCGTACTGTTGCGCGGCTATCGCAAGGCGGACCTGACGGTTGTCTACCCATTGGCGCGCGGTTCCGGGCCCATGGTTTCCTCTTTGGTAGCCATAGCGCTGTTTGGTGAAAAGGTTTCTGTTCTGGGGCTGTCCGGCATTGCCGTGGTGGGACTGGGTGTCTTTCTGATTGCGGGTGGCCCCGGTATCTGGCGCAACGCCCATGACGCTGAGCAGCGCGCCCGTACCCGCAAAGGCATTGTCTATGGGCTGCTCACGGGCTTGACCATAGCCAGCTACACCGTGGTGGATGGCTATTCCATCAAGGCCTTGCTGCTGTCTCCCATGCTGCTGTTCTACATGTCCAGTTTCACGCAGACGGTGCTGCTGGCGCCGACCGTATGGAGGGACCGGCAGCAGACGCGCCAGCATTGGCAGAAGCAGTGGAAATATGCGCTGATCGTAGGGGCCGTCAGTCCGGTGTCTTATGTGATGGTGCTGTACGCGCTGCAGATAGCGCCCATGAGCCATGTGGCACCGGCCAGGGAAGTGTCCATGCTGTTTGCCGCCTTGCTGGGCGGCCATTTGTTGGGCGAGGGGGATCGTTTGGCACGCCTGACAGGGGCCGCCTGCATCGGTTTGGGCGTGGTTGCCCTATCCCTGGGGTAGCGCCCTATGGTGCAGTTACTGGGGTGCGATTTTTCCAGTAGTCCGAGCCCGCGAAAACCCATTGTGGTGGCGTGGGGCAGGGTGCAAGGCGCTCGTGTTCAACTGGTGGAACTGGAGCAACTGGCGAGCTTGCAGGCTTTTTCGGACATGCTGGTTCGCGAGCCCGCCTGGGTGGGAGGCTTTGATCTGCCTTTCGGTCTGCCGCGTGAGCTGGTTGAAACCTTGGGCTGGCCTCTGGAATGGCAGGACTGCATGCACCACTATGCAAGCCTGAGCCGTGCCGAAATCCGCGACCTGTTTGCGGGCTTTTGCAATGCGCGACCTGTGGGCGGGAAGTTCGCACACCGTGCCACCGACAGGCCGGCACTCAGCAGTCCATCCATGAAATGGGTGAATCCGCCGGTCGCCTACATGCTGCACGCGGGCGTGCCCCGGTTGCTCGACGCGGGAGTTTATCTGCCGGGACTGCAGTCTCTGAGTGCTGCGAAAGAACGTGTGGCGTTGGAGGCCTACCCCGGCCTGCTGGCTCGCGAAATACTCGGAAGCCGCAGTTACAAGAGTGACGATCGCGCCAAGCAAACAGCAGAGCGACTGATTGCCCGCAAGGACCTGATCAACGCATTGGAGCTGGGGCAAACGCGGTTGGGTCTGCGATTGAAGCTGAGCCATGCCCAACGCGATACGCTGATTGCGGATGCCAGTGGCGATAGTCTGGATGCAACGCTGTGCCTGGTGCAGGCGGCGTGGGCGCAGCACCAGCATAGCCAGGGAAAACCGTTGTATGGCTTGCCGCCGGACCTGGATCCATTGGAGGGCTGGATATTAAGTGCCTGAAATCCGCCACACAGCGGCAGGCATTCAGATGCGAGGAATCACCGTTTCCTGAATCTTCTGGGCCAATTGCGTAATGGCTAGCGACGCGGCGCAACCGGGGGCGGACTGGATCAGCAACTGCCTGCGCATGACGGCCTGACGCACCGATGGATCCGCCGGGATATCACCCATGTGCACCAGCTTGATGGGGCGCCCTGGTTCGGTCGTAACGAAGCGGTCCAGCACCTGCTGCAATTGCACGGTGATGGCACGGCCGTCGCCCAAGCGAGCTGTTTGGTTGATCACCATGCGGATGTTCTGGCGCTTTTGCTGTCCCACCAATACCTTGATGGTGGCGTATGCGTCCGTAAGTGAGGTGGGTTCGGGCGTTGCAACAACAATCACCTCGGAGGCCAGGGATACGGCAAACAGGACTACGTCGGAGATACCGGCACCGGTGTCCAGCAGCACGATATCGTAGTGCGGCACCATGCTGGACATGATCTTCAGGAAATCGCCACGCACTTCCGGAGTCAGGCGCGAATACTCCACCATGCCTGAGCCTGCCAGAAGCACGGAGAAACCGCCGGGCGCCTTGATGATGGCCTCTTCAATCTTGGCCTTGCCTGTGAACACGTCATGCAGCGTAATCTTGGGGTACAGGTTGAGCACTACATCCAGATTGGCCAGTCCCAAGTCGGCGTCCAGCACCAACACGCGCAAGCCGCGTTTGGCCAATGCAGCAGCCAGGTTGGCGGAAACAAAAGTCTTGCCCACGCCGCCCTTGCCGCTGGTCACGGCCACCACCTTGCCCAATGGGGTCAGGGGCACCTCCGGTAAAGCGCCTTCTTCAGCGCTCGGAATTACAGCATCAGACATCAATTAACCCTTTGCCCCGTACCACTCGCTGAAACTTCACCCGTTCCAGCTTCAATCCACGCCGGGTCACCCAACGACAGATGTCCAAACAACATATTTTTTTCTTCGGCACTGACAAAAATTTCCTGCTGGGTATCCAGGAACACACGATTGCGTCCCTCCCGCTTGGCCCGGTACAGCTGCACGTCGGCACGCTCGGTCCAAAGCGCTGCAGTGGAGCGCACCCATTCCGGGGCGTATGCGCCTCCAATACTGACGGTGATATTGAGTACCTGGCCGGAAGCCAGTTCTATCGGCATGTTCTGAATGGTCTGGCGGATCCGCTCCGCGACCGTGCCACCAAAGAAGGTATGGCAATTCGGCAGTACCACGGCAAATTCTTCACCACCGTAGCGCGACAAAGTATCCATGGGGCGCACGCACTTGGCCAGCGCCATGGCCACGGCCTGTAGAACCTGATCTCCAGCTTGGTGACCATGGGTGTCATTTACGCTTTTGAAGTGGTCTATGTCCACCATCAATAGCAGCGCCGGATCACCTGAGCGTGCCACCATCTCGGTTGTTCGGTCCAGCACCGAGCGGAAGTGGCGCCGATTGGACAATCCGGTCAGTGGGTCCTTGAGCGACAGTTCGCACAAACCATCGATCACTCCCTGAAGATATTCCAAGGGTGAGGCGGTAGGGGAGGGCAAGGCGACCGCACTGTCCCGATCCAAAAGCGCTTTTGCGTCATCGAGACGCAATTGATCTAACGCTAAAAGGGGTGCGGGAGGGGAAGATGCCACTGTCGGGAAATAAAGTTCAGCTCAAAGTCTAACAGCAAGACCCGTATCAGTTACAACTTTATGCAGCGTGTTCCCCCGCCAGTTCCTGCTTTGATGGGCTCGTACCACAAACCGGACAAGTCGGATTGCGCGGCATGCGGATTTCATTCCATTCCATGGCACGCCCGTCCAGCATCAGCAAGCGGCCCTGTAGGCTGCGTCCGATTCCAACGATCAATTTGAGTGCCTCTGCAGCCTGCATGGAGCCAATGATTCCGACCAAGGGAGCAAACACGCCCATGGTGGAACATCGAACTTCCTCGAAGGTGGCTTCCGGTGGAAAGATGCAGGCGTAACAAGGGGCATCTGCTTGACCTGAGTCATATACGCTGATCTGTCCATCGAATTGAATGGCGGCTCCAGAAACCAGCGGCTTGCGATGTTGGACACATGCGGCGTTGACGGCTTGGCGCGTCTTGAAGTTGTCACAGCAGTCCAGTACGACGTCGGCATGCTGAACCAGTGCGTCAAGCGCCTTGGCGTCGACTCGGGTTTGCATTGCGTTGACCTGCGTGTGCGGATTGAGCGCTTGCAAGGTGTTCTTGAGTGACGCAACCTTGGGCGTTCCGACCGACTCGGTCCGGTGGGCAATTTGACGTTGCAGATTGGTCAGGTCCACCGTGTCGTCGTCCGTGACCGTGATAGTGCCCACTCCTGCGCAGGCCAGGTACATCGCAACCGGGGAACCCAGCCCACCGGCACCGATGACCAATGCGTGTGCGGCACGAATCCGCTCCTGACCCTCGATACCGATGTCATCGAGCAGGATATGCCGCGAATAGCGCAGCAGCTCTTCGTCCTGCATACTGCGCTTACTCTTCTTTCTGCTCTTCCTTGCGTTCGACCATGGTCTTGCTGACCAGTACAGGCTTGCCCTTGAGCTGGTTGATGGCCTGCATCAACTGGAAGTCCTTATCGGAGCCGAACTCGGGAGCCTTGCGCTCGGAGACTGGCTTGCGCGACTCCTCTTCCAGGCGCTTGAGTGCCTCGTCCCTGGCCTTTTCCCGTTCCGGATCTTTCTTTTCCTCGCCCTGGCCACTGGTCAGGTGCTTGTCGTAATCCGCTTCGCGCATGCGCAGCACGGCGTAAGGGCTGCCTTCTTCGGTTTCGTCCACCATGACGTCAGGGACAATGCCCTTGGCCTGAATCGAGCGTCCGCTCGGTGTGTAGTAACGTGAAGTGGTGATCTTCAGTCCCGTGTCAGGCCCCAGGGCGCGGAAGGTCTGCACCGAGCCCTTGCCAAAGGTCTGGCTGCCCATCAGGGTGGCCCGCTTGTGGTCCTGCAAGGCGCCAGCCACGATTTCACTGGCGGAGGCCGAGCCTTCGTTCACCAAAACCACCAAAGGCACTTTCTTCAGCTCAGGCGGCAGTGTCTTGATGGCATCCGCACCGGGAATGCCACGGAAGTCTGCCGGCGTGGCCTTGAGCACCTGCTTGCTTTCAGGCGTCTGCCCGTTGGTCGAAACCACGGTCACGTCTTCGGGAAGAAAGGCCGCCGAGATCGCTACGGCCGCATTGAGCAAACCGCCGGGGTCGTTGCGCAAGTCCAGCACAAAGCCCTTGATCTTGGGGTCCTGGTGGTAGATCTCGTTGACCTTGCGCACAAAGTCGTCCACGGTACGTTCCTGGAACTGGTTCAACCGAATCCAGGCATAGCCGGGTTCCACCAGCTTACCGCGCACCGACTGCTGCTTGATTTCTTCGCGGATGATGGTCACCGGGAACGTGCGGTTCTCATCTTTGCGGTAAATCGTGAGTACCACCTTGGTGGCAGGCTCGCCACGCATACGCTTGACCGCCTCATTCATGCTCAGGCCCTTGACGGCGGTATCGTCAATCTTGGTAATCAGGTCATTGGGCTTGAGGCCGGCGCGGAAGGCAGGGGAGTCCTCAATGGGCGAGACCACCTTGACCAAACCGTCTTCCTGGGTGATCTCGATGCCTACGCCTACGAACTTGCCGGAGGTGCCTTCCTTGAATTCCTTGAAGGACTTCTTGTCAAAATATTGCGAATGCGGATCCAGGCTGGAGACCATGCCAGCGATGGCGTCGGTGATCAGTTTCTTCTCGTCCACCGGCTCCACATAATCACTCTTGATCATGCCAAATACCGCGGCGAGTTGCTGCAACTCTTCCAGTGGTAGCGGCGCCATGGCACTCCGCGCAACCGTCTGCAGGGACACAGTTGTCAGCGCACCCGCGAGCGCGCCGACGGCTATCCATCCGGTGATTTTCAATTTTTGACCCATATGTGTTCCTGTCTCGCGCCAATATACACCGTGAGGTAAACACCGGGCAGACCCGGCCCGGGCTCCTCGGATGGAATAGGGTCTTTTTTACTTACGCTTTACCTTGGGATGCCACCGCTGCAGCGGCCTTGGCGACGGCTTCTGCATCACCCAGGTAGTAGTTGCGGATGGGTTTGAGGTCCGCATCCAACTCATACACCAGCGGGATGCCGTTGGGAATGTTCACGCCCACGATGGCGTCGTCCGCAATATTGTCCAGGTACTTTACCAATGCGCGGATGGAGTTGCCGTGCGCAGCAATCAGGACCTTCTTGCCTGAA
Organism: Rhodoferax sp. GW822-FHT02A01; assembly: GCF_038784515.1. Classification (NCBI taxonomy): domain Bacteria; kingdom Pseudomonadati; phylum Pseudomonadota; class Betaproteobacteria; order Burkholderiales; family Comamonadaceae; genus Rhodoferax; species Rhodoferax sp. GW822-FHT02A01. The sequence goes on along the minus strand of NZ_CP152376.1, from coordinate 92,882 downwards.
CGGATGGCCGGTGCAATGGACTCGTTCCAGAACGGCAGCACGCGGGCCACGGTGTCCTTCAGGCATTCGGTCAGAGGCACCTGTTCGGGCTGCAGCTTGGCATAGCGCAGATCGCCACGTTCACTGCGGGGGTCGGTCGGCTCCAGGGCGGGGGGGGGCGTGTCGTAGCTGCGGCGCCAGATCAGCACCTGGGCATCGCCGTACTGCTTGGCCATGTCGGTCTTGTTCAATCCCTGCAGGGCGCCGTAATGGCGCTCGTTGAGGCGCCAGGAGTGCACCACGGGCAGCCAGGTGCGGTCCATCTCGTCCAGGCAGTGCCACAGGGTACGGGTCGCACGCTTGAGCACGCTGGTGTAGGCCAGGTCAAATTCGTAGCCTTCGGCCTTGAGCAGTCGGCCCGCATTCTTGGCCTGTTCCACGCCAGTGGGGGTCAAATCCACATCGGTCCAGCCGGTAAAGCGGTTTTCAAGATTCCAGGTGGATTCGCCGTGGCGAACAAGAACAAGTTTGTACATGGTGAACGGACTGTGGTGGAGTGATCAATGGCCCATGCCCAACATGGGCCAGGTTCAGCATTCTAAAATGGAGGGCTAATGCTTTCGCAGGTGCGCAAGTACGAACAAGGAACAAAGTGAAATTTATTCTCGATAACTGGATGTTGATCTCCCTGGCGATGGTCTCCGGCGGCCTGCTTTTGTGGCCGGTGCTGCAAGGTGCGGCCACAGCGGGTCTGAGCCCGGCAGGTGCCGTATTGCTGGTCAACCGTGAAAAGGCGGTGGTTGTTGACGTGTCGGAACCCGGTGAATTTGCCGCAGGTCACTTGGGCAGCGCCAAGAATATTCCCTTGGGTGAACTGGAGAACAAGCTGGTGGCCACCGTGAAAAACAAGACGCTACCCCTGATCCTGGTATGCCAGACCGGTGCGCGCTCGGGCCGGGCTGTAGCCATTGCCAAGAAGCTGGGCTATGAGCAGGCCCAGAGCCTGGGTGGCGGTCTGACCGCGTGGAAGGGCGCCAACTTGCCCATTGAAAAAGCCTGATTTGCGAGCGAATGCCCATGCAAACCGTCAAGATGTACACCACGGCCGTCTGCCCTTACTGCATTCAGGCCAAACGACTGCTGCAGTCCCGCGGCGTGGCCGCCATCGAAGAAGTCCGGGTCGATGCCAATCCGCAGGAGCGCCTGCGCATGATGGAAATCACCGGCCGGCGCACCGTGCCGCAAATTTTTATCGGTAGCACCCATGTGGGGGGCTGCGATGATTTGATGGCGCTGGATGGCAAAGGGGGGCTGGTGCCCCTGCTGAACGGCGCCTGACATAATCGCCTGCGACAATTCCAATTCCAGCCCGCTGACGTTCTGAAGTGGGCTTTTCTTTACCTAGAAAGACCGTTCCCATGGCTGATCAAGCTCCTGTTTTCCAGATTCAACGCGTGTACCTCAAAGAAGCCTCCCTGGAGCAGCCCAACTCGCCTGCCATCCTGCTGGAGCAGGAACAGCCCTCGGTGGATATCCAGTTGGGTGTGGAGGCCGCACCCGTGGCCGATGGCGTGTTTGAGGTGAGCGTTACCGCCACGGTGCACACCAAGATCAAGGAAAAGACCGTTTTCCTGGTGGAAGCCAAGCAGGCCGGCATTTTCGAAATCCGCAACTTGGACGAAGCACAATTGGGCCAGATCATGGGCATCGCCTGCCCGCAAATCGTCTACCCCTATCTGCGCGGCAACGTGGCAGACCTGGTGCAGCGCGCTGGCTTCCCGCCCGTACATCTGCAGGAAATCAACTTCCAGGCCATGTATGAGCAACAGCGCAACGAAGCAGCTGGCGCTTCCGATAGCCTGCCGCAGTAAATCCACTGGCAAACGGGCAGAACCCCGTTTGCACAACGGACTGTCATGAATATCCTCGTACTGGGAGCAGGTGCCTGGGGCACTGCACTGGCGTTGAATGCAGCCCAGGCTTCTGGCGTGCACCAGGTAACCCTCTGGGCCCGGGACCAGGGTCAGGCGGCTGCCATGCAAAGCAGCCGCAGCAATGCGCGTTATCTGCCCGGCATTGCGTTCCCCGAGGCATTGCGGATCACCTGCAGCAGCCTGGAGGCGTTGCCAGCATTGTTGGCACAACAGGACTTGCTGGTAATCGCCTCACCCATGGCCGGTCTGCGCGACATGCTGGCCCAATTGCGTGGGTTCCAGAAGCCGGTGGCCTGGCTGTGCAAGGGATTTGAAGCCGAGCGCGAAGACAACTTTGGGTTGCTGGGGCATGAAGTGCAGGCCCAGGTGGCTCCGGCAATGCTGGCCGGAGTGCTCAGCGGCCCCAGCTTTGCCCAGGAGGTTGCCTTGTGCAAACCCACGGCACTGGTAGCCGCCAGCACCCACCCCGAGGTGCGTGATGCGCTGGTGGCGGCGTTTCACAACAGCAGCTTGCGCGTCTATGCCAACGATGACGTGGTGGGTGTGGAGGTCGGCGGTGCCGTGAAGAACGTGCTGGCCATCGCCACCGGACTGTGTGACGGACTGCAGTTGGGCCTCAATGCCCGTGCCGCGCTGATCACCCGGGGGCTGACGGAAATCACCCGTCTGGGTTTGGCGCTGGGAGCCAAGGCCGAGACTTTCATGGGGCTGAGCGGCCTGGGCGATCTGGTGCTGACTGCCACCGGCGACCTGTCGCGCAACCGACGTGTCGGTCTGGCATTGGCGCAGGGCAAATCCTTGGAGCAGGCTGTACATGAGCTGGGCCATGTGGCCGAAGGCGTGTACTGCGCCCACACCGTGTTGCAGCGTTCACGCAGCCTCAATGTGGAAGTTCCCATCACCGAGTGCGTAGTCGCTTTGTTGGAAGGACATATTCAGCCCGCGCAGGCCGTGGCCTTGCTGATGGGGCGTGAGCCGCGCATGGAAGTGCCGCAGGCCTGAGCCTGCAGTACCACTCAACCCGCAGCCACCTTGGCCGCGATGTGGGCCATGGCTTCTTCCACTTGGTCCACCAGAATGAGGCAGAGCTCGCCTTCCTTGAGTTTGTCCATGGCCTTGTCGATGGCCAGAAATTCACCGTAGATTTCAGATGACTCCTTGGTGCGCGGTGCGCCCTTGAGTCCTTCGCGCAACAAGGCAATGACTTCGCCGTCGCTGCGACCACGTTGGCACTGGTCTTCGAACATCACCACCTCGTCAAAGGCGCGGCCCAGAATCTCGGTTTGTTGCCGGATGTCCTGGTCACGCCGGTCGCCAGCCCCGCTGATGACGACACTGCGGCGGGTGGCGGGAATGCTCTCGACGGCTTGTACCAACGCCGCCATGGCATCGGGGTTGTGTCCGTAGTCAGCAATCACGGTGGCACCGCGATGCTTGAACATATTGAATCGGCCCGCCGCGTTGTCGCTGTCGTTGGAGAACGAAGACAGGCCGGTTTCAATGGTCACCCAGTCCACCTTCAGTGCCCAGGCGGCCGCGACCGAAGCCATCACGTTCTCGACCTGGAAGCCGATGGCCCCGCCCATGGTGATCGGGACTTTGTTGAGGGGAATGTGGTGCTTGAAGTCGCCCTTGGCGGCCACCAGATTGCCTTCTTCCACGTAGACCACTGCATGCCCTTGGGCACGGTGCGTGGCCATCACCGGATGGTGCCGGTCCTGAGTGAAGAAGGTGACCGAACCCTTGCATTTGCTGGCCATGCTGGCCACATTGGGGTCGGCCGCATTGAGAACGGCAACGCCGGTGGGCGCCACGTTCTGCACGATGACGCGCTTGAGAACGGCGAGCTCCTGCACCGTGGTGATGTAGTTCAGGCCGAGGTGGTCGCCGCTGCCCACATTGGTGACCACGGCCACGTCACAACGGTCGAAGGCAAGCCCCTCGCGTAGCACGCCACCGCGGGCGGTTTCCAGAACCGCCGCATCCACGTCAGGGTGCAGCAGAACACTGCGTGCACTCTTGGGGCCGCTGCAGTCGCCCGTGTCAATACACTGGCCATCCACGTAGACGCCGTCGGTATTGGTCATGCCCACCCGCAGGCCGTTGGTCTTGAGCAGGTGCGAAATCAGACGCACGGTCGTGGTCTTGCCATTGGTTCCTGTGACGGCGACTACCGGAATGCGCCCGTTGTCACCATTCTTGAACAGCAGCGAAATGATGGCCTCACCCACGGCGCGACCTTTGCCAAACGAGGGGGCCAGGTGCATGCGCAACCCCGGGGCCGCGTTTACTTCCACGACCCCGCCACCCTGTTCTTCCAGGGGGCGCAGGATGCTGTCGCTCACCACGTCAACGCCGCAGATGTCCAGGCCCACCATGTGGGCGGCGGCGACGGCGCGGGCGGCTACGTCCGGATGCACGTCATCTGTCACGTCGGTGGCGGAGCCGCCGGTGGACAGGTTGGCGTTGTTGCGCAGATTGACGCGCTGTCCCTTGAGCGGCACCGAATCGGCGGTGAAACCCTGGTTGGCCAGGCATTCCTTGGCGATTTCATCGAAGCGGATCTTGGTGAGCGAAGTGGAGTGTCCTGAGCCACGACGCGGGTCCTTGTTGACCTGCTCCACCAGTTGCGCAATGGTGCTCACGCCGTCACCCACCACTTTGGGTGGATCGCGTCGGGCGGCGGCCACTAGACGGTCACCCACCACCAGCAGGCGGAAATCGTTGCCCGGCATGTAGCGCTCCACCAGGATGTCGTCGCTGAACGTGCTGGCAACCTCGTAGGCCTTGCGCAATTGCTCTTCGCTGGTGATGTTGACTGTTACACCCTTGCCCTGATTGCCGTCCAGCGGCTTGACCACCACCGGCAGGCCGATTTCCAGGGCCGCCTTCCAGGCGTCATCCGCGTCGCTGACCGCGCGCCCTGTGGGTACGGGCACTCCGGCAGCGGCCAGCAGCTTCTTGGTGAGTTGCTTGTCCTGCGCAATGGCTTCAGAAATGGCGCTGGTGGCGTCAATTTCGGCCGCCTGGATGCGGCGCTTTTTGCTGCCCCAACCAAAGCGCACCATGCTGCCTGAGGTCATGCGGGCATAGGGAATGCCACGCGCGACGGCAGCATCCACGATGGAACCGGTACTTGGCCCTAAGCGAACGTCTTCATCCAGTTCACGCAGCGCGGCCAGTGCGGTAGCCACATCAAAAGGTGTGTCGCTGAGTGCGGCATTGCATAGCTGCTCAGCGATCTCCAGCGCCTTGCGACCAACCTCTTCCTCGCTGTACTCCACTACCACCTGGTACACGTTGTCGTCCAACGTGGGTGTTGTGCAACTGAAGGTCACCGGACAGCCGGCCTGTGCCTGCAACCCCAGCGTCACCAGCTCCAGCACGTGGGCCAGTGAAATTCTGTCGTTGTGGCCTGTAGGCTGCAGCGGGCTGAGTTCGGGAAAGCGCTCGCGCAGCCGCACCTCAAAGCCGGGCAACTCGTCAATCGAGTTTTCTTGCGGCGCACAGGACACGATGGATTGGATGGCCGTGTGGTGGCTCCACAGATTGGGACCGCGCAGGGCGCGAATGCGTGTGACTTCCATGTGGCGTGCTCAGTAAGGGGTTTTCTTGGGGGCGGATTCGAAGGTGCGCAATCCGGCGCCAATCAATTCGACGGGAATGTTCAATGCCCAGGCTGCGGCTACAGCGGCCATCACCATCTCGGGCTTGGATGCCTTGGCCGGCGTCAGACTGGACAGCGGCAGGCTGGCAGCGATCTGGGCGCCTTGGGCCAGGACGATGGCTTCACCCTGCAGCACCACCACGCGCTCACCGGCTTCGCGATGCGCGGCGATGGCTGGGTTGTCGGCATGCATGCCGTAGAAGATGACCTTGCCATCGCACAGCTCGGCCATTTCCACGGCCTGGTGGTCCGCTGCGTTGAGCACGGCGGTGCCACTGGGCAGCACCACGTCCACCTGGGTGCGAGCCACCTTGTAGGTCTGCTCGTCGTCGTGGATGTCATAGTGGGCCAGGCTTTCATGCCAGTTCACGTCGGTGACCACGCCCACGGTGCATTTGTCGTAGGCCAGTCCTTCACCCAGAATGACGGCTCCCGGATTCTCGAAAACGGCGGCCTGCACCGAGCGGTTGATCAGCACGCGCTGACCCGCTTCCCAGGTGGCGCAGTTGGCTTCGTCGATGCGGCGGCCGTCCAGATACAGGCCTTCGCTGCATGCCAGGCCCACATGCTTGCCACTGATGTGTACCAGCCAGGCCACCAAGCGCGCGATGCGGCCGGTGTTCCGGGTGCCGGTGATGCCGACGATGGGAATGCGGCCGTCCTTGCCCTCGCTGAACAGGTGATCAATGATGGCGCGTCCCACCGGTTGGCCGTTGCCGTTGGCAGGGCGGATGTGGGCCAGCAGACCCGGGCTGGCGTTGACCTCGATGACACAGCCACGCTGGCTCTCCAGGGGCTTGCCGGCGTCTTCCAGCACCATGTCCACACCCGCAATGTCCAGACCTACTACGCGGGCGGCCAGTGCGGCGGCATTGGCCACGCTGGGGTGTACCTTGTCGGTGATGTCGAACTGGACGTTGCCGTTGCGCTGTATCAGCACCTTCTGGCCAGCGGCAGGCACGGTTTCCGGTTTGAGGCCGGCACGCTCCAGCTCCAGAATGATCTCCCCGCTCTTGCTGGGCATCAGGGCGTTGAGCGGGAAGTCTTCACCGGTGCCGCGGCGCGGGTCGATATTGATCTGCAGGTCGGTCAGCTCGTCGATGTTGTGCACGCCGTCGCCGGTGACCCAGAGGTTTTCCCCCGCGGCTGCGGCCACCACCTTCTTGCCCACAACCAGCAGACGGTGTTCATTGCCGGAGATGTATTTCTCCACGATCACGGGACCCCCGCCACCCTTGCGGTGCGCCAGTTCGTAGGCTGCGCGCACTTCGGCCTCGGTGCAGAGGTCCAGTGAAACGCCGCGACCGTGGTTGCCGTCGTAGGGCTTGAGCACCACGGGAACGCCCACGTCCTGCGCGGCCTCCCATGCAGCATCGGCACTGCGTACCAGTTCGCCTTCGGGCACAGGTACGCCACAGGATTGCAGCAGGGACTTGGTCAGATCCTTGTCGCTGGCGATCTCTTCGGCAATGGCCGAGGTCTGGTCGGTTTCTGCCGTCCAGATGCGGCGCTGGGCGATGCCGTAGCCCAGTTGCACCAGGTTGCCGTCGGTCAGGCGGATGGAGGGAATACGGCGTGCCGTGGCGGCGTCCACAATGTGCGCGGTGCTGGGGCCCAGGCACAGGTCATCGACCATGTCGGTCAGGTCGGCCACGGTCTTGGTGATGTCAAATGGCTTGTCTTGAATGGCGGCCAATAGCAGCTCGCGCCCGGCTGCCAACGCGGCGCGGCCCACGTCTTCGTGCCGGGTGCGAAAGGCGATCTTGTAAATGCCCTTGGTGGACGTGCTGCGCGCCTTGCCAAAGCCGGTGCGCATGCCAGCCATGTTCTGCAACTCCAGGCAGACGTGTTCCAGAATGTGGGCAGCCCAGGTGCCTTCTTGCAGGCGCATGAGGAAGCCGCCGCGCACGCCGGGGCTGCATTCATGCTCTATCAGGCCGGGCAGCTGGGCGGTAAGGCGGTCGTAGAAGCCAGGGATGGTGTTGGAGGGATGGTTCTCCAGCTCGCCAATGTCAACCCATGCCTCAATAACCGGGCGATAGGTCCAGATGTTGGGTCCGCGTAAGTGGGTTACCCGAATAATGTCTATATTGATCTTGGCTTGCATGGCACTTTGTGGCATGGGCAGTCCACCGACATGGCGCTGTCCGCGTTGTGTATTCTCGCTCACTGACGGGTTGCCTGTTCAGTGGACCCAACCCTGGGGGTGGTATCTTCAGGAACGCCTGCCAAGGCTACCTGCCCAGAGCGCTGTCTGCGATTCCAAGAAAAATGAATTTTGTTTGCAATGACCACTGATATTTCCCTAGTCCGATCTGTGCCAGGTGAGATTGCCGTACCTTGGCGTTCCGCCTTGCAGGCCCGTCTGCACCCTCAGGAAAACGTTCTTGCCGCCCTGGAGGTTGACCTGGACGCCCGGCTGCACTTCGTCAGGGGACTGGTGGTGGTGACCAATGAGCGCGTCCTTAGCACCGATGGCGGCGCGGCGCATTGGCAGGACTGGCCGCTGACCAAGGGCCTGACCCTGCAGCACCACGACTATGCCGGCGTGGGGCATCTGGAGCTGGTGGACGCCACCGGCCTGCTGGCAAGCTGGCGCTTTACCCTGGGGCAGAACCTGCACGCGATCCGCCTGGTAGACCAGTTCACGCTGCAGCTGGAGAGCGTGGTGTCGGGCAAGCCGCTGGTGCAGGCGCTCAAGAACGTGTGCCCGAGTTGCAAGGCGCCGCTGGAGCCGGGCCAGGAGGAGTGCCCGGTCTGCACCAAGGTGATCCACACGCCACCGTCCACTTGGACCCTGTTTCGCCTGTGGCGCTTTGCCAAACCCTACCGTGGCCAGTTGTTCTGGGGTTTCCTGCTGATGCTGCTGGGCACTGCCGCCAGCCAGGTGCCGCCCTACCTGACCATTCCACTGGTGGACAAGGTGCTGATTCCGTTCCAGAACGGCCAGCATATCGAGCCTTCCACCATCGCCTGGTACCTGGCGGGTCTGTTGGGGGCGGGCTTGCTGGCCTGGATTCTGAGCTGGGCCAAGACCTACATTCTTGCGCTGGCCTCTGAGCGCATTGCCGCGGATCTGCGCACCACCACCTATGAGCATTTGCTGCGCCTCTCGCTGGAATACTTTGGCGGCAAACGCACGGGCGACCTGCTGTCGCGCGTGGGCAGCGAGAGCGACCGTATTGCGGTCTACCTGTCCCTGCACCTCACGGACTTTGCCAGCGACGTGGTGATGATCGTGATGACGGCCGTCATCCTGTTTTCCATGAATCCCTATCTGGCACTGATCACCCTGGTGCCGTTGCCCTTCATCGGCTGGATGATCCACTTTGTGCGCTACCGCCTACGCACCGGGTTCGAGAAGATCGACCGGGTCTGGGGTGAGGTCACCAACGTGCTGTCCGACACCATTCCCGGCATTCGCGTGGTCAAGGCCTTCGCCCAAGAGCAGCGCGAGGCCAAGCGTTTTCGCGAGGCCAACCGCCACAACCTGTTGGTGAATGATCGCATCAACAAGATCTGGTCCCTGTTCTCACCCAGCGTGTCGCTGCTCACCGAGATCGGTCTGCTGGTGGTCTGGGGCTTTGGCATCTGGCAGGTGTCCAAGGGCGATATCACCGTGGGTATGCTGCTGGCGGCCATTGCCTACATCGGTCGCTTTTACGGCCGGTTGGACTCCATGAGCCGCATCGTCTCGGTCACGCAGAAGTCGGCTTCTGCAGCCAAGCGCATCTTTGACATCCTGGACCACGTCTCCAGCGTGCCCGAGCCCGCCAACCCGGTTCACGTGGACAAGGTGCAGGGTCGCATCGAGGTGCGCGAGGTGGGCTTCCGCTATGGCAACCGGGAAGTCACCAAAGGCATCAACCTGAACATTGCGCCCGGCGAGATGATCGGGCTGGTGGGCCACAGCGGCTCCGGCAAGAGCACCCTGGTGAATCTGATCTGCCGCTTCTACGATGTGTCCGAGGGCGCGATTCTGGTGGATGGCGTGGACATCCGCTCCTATGCCATTGCCGACTTCCGCAAGAACATCGGCCTGGTGCTGCAGGAGCCTTTCCTGTTTTTCGGCACGATTGCGGAAAACATTGCCTACGGCAAGCCGGACGCCTCGCGCGAGGAAATCATTGCTGCAGCACGCGCGGCCCATGCACACGAGTTCATCCTGCGGCTCCCGCAGGGCTATGACTCCATGGTGGGTGAGCGTGGCCAGGGCCTCTCGGGTGGCGAGCGTCAACGCATTTCGATTGCGCGCGCCTTGCTGATCGATCCGCGCATCCTGATCCTGGACGAGGCCACCTCGTCGGTGGACTCCGAGACCGAAAAGGAAATCCAGAAGGCCCTGGAAAACCTGGTTCAAGGCCGCACCACCATCGCCATTGCCCACCGGCTCTCCACCTTGCACCGCGCCGACCGGCTGGTGGTGCTGGACCGTGGCTCGGTGGTGGAAGAGGGCACGCATGACGCGCTGATGGCCAAGCAAGGTGCCTACTACAACCTCTACCAGGCGCAGGCACGCAACATGGATGTGGACATGGATGCCGACCAGGCTTCCGACAACGCTGAGAAGGAGGGCGCGTGATGAGCGTCCCACACACACCTGACCGTACCCCATTTGTGCTGGAACGCAATGCGTTCGGCAAGCTGATCCTGACCACGCCCGAAGGGGATCGCCATGAGGCCGTGGTGCCGGTACGTGCCTTCCCCATCCAGTCGCCGGATGTGGGCATTTCGATTGTGAGCACCGATGGCCAGGAAGTGGGCTGGGTGGACCGTTTGGTCGATGTGCCTGAGCCCACGCAGGGCCTGATCCGTGCTGAGTTGGCAGCGCGTGAGTTCATGCCAGTCATTCAGCAGATCGTGTCAGTGACCAGCTTTTCCACGCCGTGCACCTGGACGGTGGAGACCGATCGTGGGGAGACCGAGTTTGTCTTGCGGGGAGATGAAGACATTCGCCGCATTGGCAAGGACAACGCCTTGCTGATCGCGGATACACATGGCATTCAGTACCTGGTGCGGGACCAGTTTGCGTTGAATGCGGAGAGCAAGCGGATATTGGATCGGTTTCTGTAGGCTGCTTCTATGCAGGGCAAGCCGTATCAAACTTCCAGGTTGTCGATCAGTCTTGTCGTGCCCAGTCGCGCAGCGGCCAGCACCACCAAGGCGTCGCCGTTGTGTGGTGCCTGCAAGTCGGTGCGACGGCGTGCCGTCACATAGTCCGGCTTCCAGCCCGCATCTGTCAGCGTTTGCATAGCTTGCGCCTCCAACGCGGCATAGTCCGTGCGTCCGCTGCGCAATGCATCGGCAAAGGTCTTCAGGGTTTGCGACAGCAATACCGCGGCCTGGCGTTCGGAGGAGCTCAGGTAACCGTTGCGGGATGACATGGCCAGGCCATCGTCGGCGCGGCGCGTGTCCAGGCCCACGATGTCCACCGGCATGGCGAACTGCTGCACCATCTGGCGGATCACCATCAGCTGCTGGTAGTCCTTCTTGCCGAACACGGCTGTGCGTGCCTGCGTGGCGCTGAGCAACTTCATCACCACGGTGGCCACACCGGTGAAGAAGCCGGGGCGAAACTCGCCTTCCAGGATGTTGGCCAGCGCGGGCGGCGGTTGCACCAGAAAGGTCTGGGGCTGGGGGTACAGCTCTTTTTCAGCGGGGGCAAACACGATGTCGCAACCCACTTCCTCGAGCTTGGCGCAGTCCTGCTCCAGCGTGCGCGGATAGGTGTCGAAGTCTTCGTTGGGGCCGAACTGCAAGCGGTTCACGAACACCGTGGCGACGGTAACGTCCCCCAGCGATTTGGCAGCCTGTACCAACGCAATGTGACCCGCATGCAGATTGCCCATGGTGGGCACTACGGCAGGATGGCGGTAGGCGCCCAGCAAGGAGTGCAGGTCAGAAATGGTGTGTATAAGCTTCATGGATTACCAGGCATGAACTGCGTTGTCGGGGAAGCTGCCATTTTTCACGGCGGCAACATAGGCCTCCATGGCGCCGCGCACGCTGCCGGCGTCCTGCATGAAGTTGCGCACGAACTTGGGCATCTTGCCCAGGTTCATGCCCAGCATGTCGTGCAACACCAGCACTTGTCCAGCGGTGCCATTGCCCGCACCGATGCCGATGGTGGCGCAGTGCAACAGTTCCTGGGTCAGCTCGGTGGCAATCTGGTGCGGCACCATTTCCAGCACCAGCATGGCTGCGCCGGCATCCTGCAGTTCATGCGCATGTTTTTTGAGCTGTACGGCACCGGCTTCGGTCTTGCCCTGCACACGGTAGCCACCCAGCGCATGCACGGTCTGGGGTGTCAGGCCCAGGTGGGCGCACACTGGTATGCCGCGCTCCACCAGGAAGTGCACGGTGTCGGTGGTCCAGCCGCCGCCTTCGAGTTTGACCATATGGGCGCCCGCCTGCATCAGCACGGAAGCGCTACGGATGGCCTGTTCGCGCGACTCGTGGTAGCTGCCATAGGGCAGGTCGGCAATCACCCAGGCAGTGGCCTGGGCACGGTACAGGCCGCGGGTCACACTCTCGGTGTGGTAGCGCATGGTCTCCAGACTCACGCCGACGGTGCTGGCCAGGCCCTGGCAGACCATTCCCAGGGAATCACCGATCAGTATGGTTTCCACGCCAGCTGCATCGGCCACTGCGGCAAAGGTGGCGTCGTAGGCGGTGAGCATGCAGATCTTTTCGCCGCGGGTGCGCATTTCCTGCAGGCGTGGCAGGCTCATGGGGCGGCGGCTCGGCATGGGCGACGCCGGGGCAAACGTGCCGTAGGGCGTGGCATGTAAAGCGGCGTTGCCAGCAGGGGCTTCAGTCATGGCATCTCCAAGAAGACAGCGAAATTGGCCCGAATACTAACCGCTCTTGCGGAGGGCCTGGATCAGGTGGGCGAGTAGGCTAGGCGCACATAAATCGGCGCAAAGGCCTCGGCCTGGGTGATTTCAATCAAAGTTTCCTTGGCCAGCTCCAGCATGGCGATGAAGGTTACCACCAATACCGGAGTGCCCAGTTCGGGATCGAAAAGGTCTTCAAAACCGACAAAACGGCGGCCTTGCAGCTTCTTGAGCACGATGCTCATGTGCTCACGCACCGACAGTTCCGCACGGCTGATCTTGTGGTGCTGCACCAGCTTGGCACGCTTGAGGATGTCGCGCCAGGCTTCCTGCAAGTCCACTAAATGCACCTCCGGAAAGCGCGGCTGCAGGCTTTGCTCGATGAAGATGCTGGCCTTGAGGAAGTCGCGGCCGAATTGGGGGATGGCGTTCAGGCGTGCTGCGGCCAGCTTCATCTGCTCGTATTCGAGCAACCGGCGTACCAGTTCGGCACGCGGATCTTCGGCCTCTTCTCCTTCGGCCACCTTCTTGGGCGGCAGCAGCATGCGCGACTTGATCTCGATGAGCATGGCCGCCATCAGCAGGTACTCGGCGGCCAGTTCCAGATTGCGCTTGCGGATCTGCTCCACGTAGACCAGGTACTGCTTGGTCACGCTGAGCATGGGAATGTCGAGGATGTTGAAGTTCTGCTTGCGGATCAGGTAGAGCAGCAAGTCCAGCGGGCCTTCAAAGGCCTCCAGGAACACTTCCAGCGCATCGGGCGGGATGTAGAGGTCCTGCGGCAGCGCAAACAGTGGCTCGCCGTAGAGGCGTGCCAGCGCAACCTGGTCTACGACCTCGGGCGTATCGGACACAGCTTAGGTGTTGTCCGTCTGGTAGACGTAGGGCTTTTGCGCCACTTTCGCCTTGCGAAAGCCCAAGAGGGCCAAACGGTCAATGGCTTTGTCCCACAGCAGGGAGCGGCCCTTGCGTTGCTCTTCTTCCAGCGCCGGGCGGGCGGTCTTGAGCTGATTCAGGAACTGGGTGGTATCGGAACGGTAATCGGGGCGGCGGAAAATCGACATGGTGGAACCTCTTTGCGCTATTTTACGTGGTGGCGGGCGTGTGGGGCGCATCCAGATGGGCCAGACCGAAACTTGCCCGCATGGCAGTGGCCACGTCCGGGTAGATGTGTTGCGGCCCCACGGCGGCCACAAAGCCGCTGCGCCGGGCAATGTCCAGCGGCTGATGCATCAGGCCGCAGATGACCAGACGCACACGGTTCTTGTGGCAGGCGCGGGCCAGATCATTGAGCGTATCGGCACCGCTGGAATCCACATAGATGACATTCTTGAGGTCCAGGACGATGGTGCGCGCAGGCAGCGTGTCCTGAATCTCCTCAATGATCTTCACTGCGCCAAAAAACAGGGCGCCATACAGCCGGTAGGCCGAAACCTGTCCTTGCAGCCCAGCCAGATCCGGGTAGTCGGCAGCGGTCAGCTCTTCCGAGCGCGACAGGCTGGAGATGCGGTAGATGAAGGTGATGCAGGCTGCCACCAGGCCCACTTCCACGGCCACGGTCAGGTCGAACACCACGGTCAGGAAAAACACCGCCAGCAGCGTGACGCGATAGGGCAGGCGGAACTGGCGCAGATGCAAGAACTCGCGCCACTCGCCCATGTTCCAGGCCACGAACATCAGGATGGCCGCCATGGCCGCCAGCGGGATGTTCTGCGCCAGCGGTGCGGCCACCAGCATGACCAGTAGCAAGGTAAATGCATGCACCACACCCGCGATGGGGGAGGTGGCGCCGCCCTTCACGTTGGTGACGGTGCGCGCAATGGTTCCGGTGGCCGGCATGCCACCAAAAAAGGGCGTGATGAAGTTGGCAATGCCTTGCGCCATCAGCTCCTGGTTGGGGTTGTGGCGGTCGTCAATCATGCCGTCAGCCACCCGCGCGCACAGCAGCGACTCGATGGCGCCCAGCATGGCCAGCGTGGTGGCGGGTATGAACAGAAAGCGTACGGTGTCCCAGGAGAAGTCCGGCCAAGCCAATGCCGGCAGGCTCGAAGGAATGCCACCGAACTTGCTGCCTATGGTCTCGACCGGGAGATGCGTGATGGAAACGAATGCGGTAGTCAGCACCAGCGCCAGCACCGAGCCCGGAATCAGCTGCACGCGCTCGTTCCAGACCGGGTCTTTGACCCATGCGGGCACCAAAAAGCGCCAGCAGACAATCAACGCCAGGGACGCCAGTGCCACACAGGTGGCCGGCAGGTTGAAACTGGGCAGCGCATGGACCAATGTGGATGCCATGCCAAAGAATTCGCCCGGCAGCTTGGCGATGCGCAGACCCAGAAAGTCCTTGACCTGCGAGAGCGCAATCAGCACCGCAATGCCGTTGGTAAAGCCGATGATGACTGACACCGGGATGAAGCGCACCAAGGTGCCCATCTTGAACACGCCCATGGCAAACAGCATCACCCCGGACATGGCGGTGGCAATGACCAGGTTGGCCAGCCCGTAGCGCTCCACGATGCCGTAGACGATGACGATGAAAGCGCCCGCCGGCCCACCGATCTGCACCTTGCTACCACCCAGCAACGAAACCAGAAAGCCCGCAATGATGGCTGTGAACAGACCCGCCTCCGGCTTGAGCCCGCTGGCAATTGCAAAGGCCATGGCCAGCGGCAGAGCCACTACACCCACCGTGAGACCCGCGCCAATGTCCTTGGTCAACCGGTGCCGGTTGTAGCCCTGCAGGCAATCCAGCAACCGGGGGTGGAAAAAGCGCAGGGCCTTCTTGCTTGATGCAATGTTTGACATGGTGCTTAGTGCGGGTCAATCCAGTTTCTGGCATCGTCCAGTACGGGGCGCATGACCAGCAGCAACAGCAAAATGGACAGGGGAACGGTGGCCACGTAGCCCACGGTCTTGAAGCCGACGGCCCCAGTCAGCGCACCGACGAAGAAACTGCCTACCAGCTTGAAGTGGATGGCCAGCCGCTGCCGGTTGGCTACTACCTTGTTGTCCCGCGTGAGACGGTTGACGTAGAACAGCTTGCCCAGTTCGATGCCCATGTCGGTGATCAGACCGGTCATATGCGTGGTGCGGATCTCCGCATGCGAAATCTTGGTGATGACGGCGTTCTGCAGGCCCATGATGAAGCACAGCAGCAGCACGGTGAGCGGCGCAAAAAAGCCGGCCCAGACGTTGATGCCGGCACCAAACAGGCCAAACACCAGCAGCAGCAGGGCTTCGAGCAGCAGCGGCCTGCCATAGGCGCTTTGCAGGTTGCGGCGCAGCGCCCAGTTCACCATCCAGGCGGTGGTCATGGCACCAGAAATGAATGCCAGCACGGCTGCCAGACCTGCCAGAGCCAAGCCCACCTGCCCGAGCACCAGGTTGTCGGCCACCGAGGACACGATGCCGCTCATGTGCGAGGTGTACTGGCCCACCGCCAGAAAGCCTCCGGCATTGGTGGCACCCGCCACAAAACACAAAGTCACCCCCAGCCGCATGTTGTTTTGGGCGGTGCGCTGTACCGAAGTCCAGCCGCGCAGCAGGGGGATCATGGCGTGGCGCGCTTAGTGGATCCGCATGCCCGGCATGGCACCGGGTCGGGGGGTCAGGATGTAGATGCCGGGGTCTTCCTTCTCGTCGGCATGGCTGGCAGCCAGCACCATGCCTTCGGAGATGCCGAACTTCATCTTGCGCGGCGCCAGGTTGGCCACCAGCACGGTGTACAGGCCGACGAGCTGCTCCGGTTTGTACATGCTGGCGATGCCGCTGAACACGTTGCGGGTGCGGGGTTGGCCCGCGTCGTCGGTCTCGCCCACGTCCAGCGTGAGGCGCAGCAGCTTGGTGGAGCCCTCCACGGCTTCGCAGTTCACTATTTTGGCAATGCGCAGATCGATCTTGGCGAAGTCGTCGATGCTGATGGTGGGGGCAATCTCCTCGCCACCGGGCGCAACCTTCTCCACCACGGGGGCGGGGGGCGGTTCGAATAGAGCGTCGAGTTGCTCGGGGGTTACGCGTTGCATCAGGTGCTGGTAGGGCTGGATGGCCTGCACATCGTGCTTCACCAGATTCCACTCTCCCATGCTGCTGCCGGTGAATTGCTCCACTGCCCGCGCCAGGCCCGGCAGCACCGGTGCCAGGTAGCGCGTCAGCACCGCAAAGCTGTTGATCAACACGGAGCAAACCTGGTGCAGTGCCTCGTTGTTGGCCACATCCTTGGCGAGGTCCCAGGGCTTGTTCTGGTCCACATAGGCGTTGACCTTGTCGGCCAGCAGCATGATTTCGCGCGTGGCCTTGCCGTACTCGCGGGCCTCGTACATCTGCGCGATGCTGTCGGAAGCGCCACGCAGTTCATGGACCAGTGCAGCACCTTGTGCGCCGAACTGGTGGGTCAGCTTGCCCTCAAAGCGCTTGGTCAGGAAGCCGGCGGCGCGGCTGGCGATATTCACGTACTTGCCAATCAAATCGCTGTTGACCCGCGCCATGAAGTCATCGGCGTTGAAGTCGATGTCCTCGTTGCGGGCCGACAGTTTGGCCGCCAGGTAGTAGCGTAGCCATTCGGGGTTCATGCCCAGGCTGAGGTACTTGAGCGGGTCCAGGCCGGTGCCGCGGCTCTTGCTCATCTTTTCGCCGTTGTTGACGGTGAGGAAGCCGTGCACGAACACGTTGTCGGGCGTCTTGCGGCCGCTGAAGTGCAGCATGGCGGGCCAGAACAGGGTGTGGAAGGTGACGATGTCCTTGCCGATGAAGTGGTACTGCTCCAGCGCCGGGTTGGCCATATAGGCGTCGTAGCTCTCGCCGCGCTTGTCCAGCAGGTTCTTGAGCGAAGCCAGGTAGCCCACGGGCGCGTCCAGCCAGACGTAGAAGTACTTGCCCGGTGCATCCGGAATTTCGATGCCGAAGTAGGGCGCATCGCGGCTGATGTCCCAGTCGCCCAGGCCTTCGCTGGTGGAGCCATCCGGGTTGGTGCGTACGGTGAACCATTCCTTGATCTTGTTGGCCACCTCGGGCTGCAGCTTGCCGTCTTGCGTCCACTGTTCCAGGAAGGCCACGCAGCGCGGGTCGGAGAGTTTGAAGAAGAAGTGCTCCGAAGCTTTGAGTTCCGGCTTGGCACCGGAGAGCGCCGAGTAGGGGTTGATCAGGTCGGTGGGCGCATAGACCGAGCCGCAGACCTCGCAGTTGTCGCCGTACTGGTCCTTGGCGTGGCACTTGGGGCATTCGCCCTTGATGTAGCGGTCTGGCAGGAACATGTTCTTCTCGGGGTCGAAGAACTGTTCGATGGTCTTGGTCTCGATCAGCGAGCCGTCCGCGCGGTCGCGCAGGTCGCGGTAGATCTGACGGGCTAGCTCGTGGTTCTCGGGGCCGTCGGTGCTGTGCCAGTTGTCAAAGCTGATATGAAAGCCATCCAGATATTGCTTGCGGCCAGCGGCAATGTCGGCTACGAACTGCTGCGGCGTCTTGCCGACCTTTTCGGCGGCGATCATGATGGGCGCGCCGTGCGTGTCGTCTGCACCTACAAAGTTCACCGCATGGCCCTGCATGCGCTGGAAACGCACCCAGATGTCGGCCTGGATGTATTCCATGATGTGGCCGATATGGAAGTTTCCGTTGGCGTAGGGCAGCGCAGTGGTGACAAATAGTTGGCGGGACATGGGGGAAGACTTTCAAAGACAGTCCCCGATTTTAGTCCGGGGGTCAGGCAGAGCTGCGCGAAGGTGGCTTCAGGATGGCCCGCTGGCCTGCGCCAGCAGCGGTTCCAGCAGTTGCAGGGCGTCGTTGAAGGCAAAGTCATCCATGGCCTTGCCCAGGGCCTGGCACTGCCCGGGAAAGTGCATCGCCATGGAATCCCGCACACCGGCGTAGTAGTCGGCCGCGTCCAGGTCGTCGGTGGAAAGCAGGGTACGCAGGGTGAGCAGACGCTGCAGCAGCTCTTCGCGGCTGCTGGCATTGGCGGCAGGGCTGTGCGGCTCCCAGTCGTGCAGCGCGTCCTGCAACGCAGCCATTGCCGGCGCCATCTGTTGCAGTGCATTGGCAACCTGCTCGTCGGAGTCGCCCTGGCGCACATGCCGTTCCGCGTCCGCAGCCAGGGCCTGCAAATCCAGCAGACCGACTGTGCCTGCCAGGCCCTTGAGCGTATGCAGTGTGCGTTGCGCCGCTGCGTTGTCTCCGGCTTGCAGCTGCTGGCGGGTGAGCTGCAGGTCATTGCCATGGTCATTGACAAAACGCTGCAACAGTCGCGCCAGATGCTCGGCATTGCCCCGGAAGCTGCGCAGCCCGTGCCTGAGGCTGAGCCCCGGAACGCAGTCCAGCTGCCGCATCAAGTGGCCCAGTGCCGGATCGGCGTCCACCTGCTCGGGCCATTGTGAGGTCCATTGGGATTCCTCCATGTGGCTCACCGCACCGGGTAGCCACAGGGCCAGCACATGGGCCAGCAGCTCCGGGTCCACCGGTTTGGACAGGTGGTCATTCATGCCGGCCTCCACGGAGGCTGCCCGGTCTTCGGCAAAGGCGTTGGCCGTCATGGCGACTATGGGCGTGTCGGCATGGCCGCTGAGCTTGCGGATCCGGCGGGTGGCTTCCAGACCGTCCATGCGCGGCATCTGCATGTCCATCAGGATCAGGTCATAGGCCTTGCGGCCTGCCTTGTCTACGGCGATCACGCCGTCTTCGGCAAGGTCCACATCAAAACCCATGTCCAGCAGCAGTTCGGTGGCCACTTCCTGGTTGAGCGCGTTGTCTTCGACCAGCAATACCTTCTTGCCGGGCAAAAAGCGGGGCACGGTATCCGGCGGGTTCGGATGGTCGTCGGCCACCTGGGCCAGGCCCCAGGTCTTGGCAATGCTCTCCGCCAGCCGCGCGGGCATCACCGGCTTGGCGATGAAGTCGGCGAACTCGTTGTCATCCAGCACGTTGTCCGGACAGCCGCTGCTGCCGCTGACCAGCACGCAAACCGGCTTGAGGCGTAGCGGCAACTGCCGGATACGTTGCCAGGTCTGCGTTCCATTGAGGCCCGGCATCTGCCAGTCGGTAAAAATCATCTGGTAGGGGTCACCGTTGGCATCGGCCTCGGTGACGCGTTCCAGCGCCATGGTCCCGTTGGATACCGCGTCGGCCCGGGCCCCCAGGCTGGTGAGCATGTCCACCAGAGGCTCGCGCGCCTCTTCCATGTCATCGATGACCAATACCCGGGTGCGCGGCGGCATGGCGCCCGCGGCGCGCGACGGCTTGGCGGAGCACACGCCGAATGGGGCTTCCAGCCAGAAGGTGCTGCCTCTGCCCACCTCACTGCTGACGCCCACGCTGCCACCCATGAGGTCGGCCAGGCGCCGCGAGATGGCCAGGCCCAGACCGGTACCGCCGTAGGTGCGGGTGGTGGACACGTCAGCCTGCTGAAACGCTGCAAACAGCCTGGACTGTTGTTCCGGACTCAGGCCGATGCCGGTGTCGCGCACCTCGAAGCGCACGTGGTCGACATCGCCTTCGCGGCGCACCACTTCACCGTGCAGAACCACGCTGCCGCGCTGGGTGAACTTGATGGCATTGGCCACAAAGTTGAGCAGGATCTGCCCCAGGCGCACGCCGTCGCCATGCAGCACTTCCGGCACGTTGCGGATGTCGGCCACCACTTCCAGGCCCTTCTCTTCGGCCTTGTCGTGGGTCAGGGTGAAGATGTTGGCCACCACGCGCTCCAGCTCGAAGTTGGTGGGGTCCAGGGTCATCTTGCCGGCTTCGATCTTGGAAAAGTCCAGGATGTCGTTGATGACGGCCAGCAGGTGGATGGCCGCGCCAGAAATCTTGTCGAGCTGTTGTATATGGCGGTTCTTGGTGGTGTCGCGGCGTATCAGGTGCGTGAGACCAATGATGGCGTTCATGGGCGTGCGGATTTCGTGGCTCATATTGGCCAGGAACGAGCTCTTGGCCCGGTTGGCCTCTTCTGCCACTTCCTTGGCAGCGCGCAGTGCCTCGTTGGTTTTTTGCAGCTCCTGCGTTTGCAGCTCCAGCGCCTGGCTCGTCTTTTCCAGTGCGGCAGTGCGGTCCTTCACCATGGTTTCCAGCTCTTCGCGGTAGCGCGCAAGCTCACGCTCGCTGCGTTTGCGGTCGGTAATGTCCACCCAGACCCCGGACAGGAAGGTGCCGTTGCGCAGCACCAGCGGGCGCATGGAGATCCAGAAATCGCGCAGCTGGCCGGACTTGGTGCGGCGCCGGTTTTCGAAGGTCTGGCCGGTTCCGTCCATGATGCGGAGCACGCGTTCGTCCACACCGGCGCGATCCATGTCGACCTGCAGGTCGTAAATGGTCAGCATTGCAAACTCTTCGGCCGTATAGCCCAGTGCCTCATGGGTGGCGCGGTTGAAGCTGGAGAAATGCAGCGTCTTCAGGTCCAGCACCCCTATGCCGATAGGGGCCTGGCTCACGATATTGGAGTACAGCTCTTCCCGATCACGCAGCTCTTCCTGTGCGATCAGGTGTTCCTGCTGGACTCGGCGGAAGGCCAGCACCGCGTTGGCCATTTCGCCGATCAATGTGCCGCTGCGTTTGGCCATCGTTGCGATGGCACTGAAAGCCTGCTCATCGGCAGGTCCGGTGTGACCCTCGCTCAGGTTCTGCAGACTGTTCTGCAGCAGGTCCAGGCGCCGCGTCAGGGTTACCGAAGCCATCAACCACAGCAAGATCATCCCCATGGTGGCTAATGTGCTGAACGCGCTGAGTTTTTTTGCTTCATAAGCCAGGCGGGCGCGGCCCTCGGCACCGCTCTTCATGGCGTGGTCGGTGTAGATGGAGGCAATGTCTGCGATCTGCAGGGCGAAGTCGGCGTAATGCGGATTGGCGTCTGCCAGGTACTTTGCCGCCTGCTTGTGATCCACGGAAATGATGTCCGTGCTCATCAGGACGAACTGCCGGAATTGCAGAAAAGACGCCAGAGCCAGCGACAGTTTGGCCTGCACCAGGACTTGGTCTCTGGCGCTTCCCAGCTCGGAAAGACGCTTTTGCAGCACTGCAACCTGCTCGACGATCTGGCTATGCAGCCTGTACGCTTGGGCTTCGTCTATCTTGCCTTCCTCGGCCTCATTCAGTGCCAACATGACGCGTTGTTGAACCAGCAGCAGGTTGCGGCTGATGTCGGCCGCGTCGGACGCGGTGCGCGCATCCGCGTCAAACTCTGCCGAGAGTGCTTCTTGCTTCTCGCGCAGACTGGACTGTGCCCAACGGTCAAACGCCGCACCGCAACCCAGCGCCACCGCCACCGGCACAAAGAAATACAGCAGAAAGAGAATGCGCCGCAGCTGGCTGCGGTTGGTGTGACTCATTTGAGCAGGGTTGCCCACAAGGTGGGCGGTATGCTGCCGAGGTATTCAAACCGGTCCTGCCCTAGGGGGCGGAGCACGACCACCGTGCCTTCGGGTTTGACGAAGTAGCCCATCAGGTCTGCCATGTTGGGCGCATGCGCCACCAGTACGCGGTTGGTGCCTGGCGCAACAGGGGCGGACACGAGCTTGCGTGTGGCGGCCAGCACCGGTTTCTTTTCCTCGGCCGTGAGGTTGGCGGAATAGGCCAGATTCAGATCGGAGTGCATTTTCCCTTTCATCGCGGGAAAGGCCAGCTCGGCGCTTTCACGGGCACGGCAGAGCGGGCTGAAGAAAACCTCGCCAACGGGAATCCTTGCCTTGACCAGTTCCTGTCCGATGGCTGCGGACAACTTGCGCCCTTCATCGTTGAGCACACGCTGTGTCGAGCAGTCGTTCAGGTCGACGGATGGTGCGCGGTCTGCACGGCTGTTGTCGGTGGTGCCGTGGCGCATGTAGAGCACGTAGCCGCCCTTGCGCAGTTCGGTCAGCAGCTCCGGGGTGACCATTTTTTCCACAAAGGCAGTCTCAGCGCCTTGTGCCCACACAATGCCGGTGGCGGTCAGGACGGTGGCGCAAGCGGCGAGGATTCGGATCAGTAGCGAATGGCGGGTCATGGTTCAGTGCTCCTGCGGCGGTGGATCTACGTAGCGTTTTGCAATGTCGGCAAACTGGTCCTGTACGGCAATGAAGGCGTCAACAATGTCCGGGTCGAAGTGCCCCCCCTTGCCCTGGAGGATGGTCTCCACGGTTTGCTGCATGGAATAGGCTTCCTTGTAGTGGCGCTTGGAAATGAGGGCATCAAACACGTCGGCCAGCGCCATGAGCCTAGCTGGAAGCGGAATGGCCGCACCTGAGAGCCTGTCGGGGTAGCCGCTGCCGTCCCATTTCTCGTGGTGGCTGCCTGCAATCTGGCGCGTGGTTTCCAAAAAACTCAGCGACTGGGCCCTGAGCGCAGCGTCGCTCGGGGAAACGGCGGGTTCGTCCAGGCTGCGGGCTGCCTGCACGCTGCGAATGGCTTCCCCAATGGCCTGGGCGCCAATGCTGGCGTGGGTTTTCATGATGGCGAACTCTTCGACCGTGAGTCGACCCGGCTTGAGCAGAATGGCGTCGGGTATGCCCACCTTTCCGATGTCATGCAAGGGCGTCACCTTGGCAATGCGGTCGCGCGCGGCGGGGTCCACCAGCTCCGCTGAAAAGCGCGGGTGGTCCTTCAGGTGCTGCATCAGGACTTCCATGTAGGCCTGGGTGCGGCGCAGATGGTTGCCGGTTTCGTTGTCTCGCTTTTCGGCCAGGGTGGCCAGGGCGTGCAGGCTGAAGTCCTTGATCAGGTCGTTCTCGGCCATGCGTCGGTGGACCTCGGCGTCCAGTTCGGCGTTCTGTCGTGCCAGCGCGTCGCGGGCCGCCTTGAGTTCGAGGTGGGCGTGTACCCGGGCCAGCAGCAGACCCGGCTTGACCGGTTTGGTGACGTAGTCCACGGCACCCAGGGACAGACCGTGTTCCTCGTCTGCATCCGCATCCATCGCCGTGACAAAGATCACCGGTATTGACTGGGTTTGCGGCTTGCTGCGCAGAATCTGCAGCACCTGGTAGCCGTCCATGTCCGGCATCATGACGTCCAGCAGAATCAGGTCGGGACGGGGTTCGGACTCCGCCACGCGCAGGGCCTGCATGCCGGAATTGGCCACCCGCACGTGGTAGTGGGGGCGCAGCAACTGGCCAATGATCAACAAGTTTTCCTTGGTGTCATCTACTACCAGCACCGTGGTTTGCCGCCCTGCAGCGTGCATTGAGAACTCCCTGCCTTGAATTTGGTCGACCCGCCCGGAACGCACACGCGGGGTGCAGCCCTCCGGCGCATTTGATCACTGCCGTTTTGGATAGTAATTGAGCTGGATCATGAAATCACCGCACCCGCAACGGATCCTGGCGACGCTCCTTGCCAGGTCTGGTTTTGCCTGTGTCAGTGGCTGCATGGGGATCGGTCCAGCCAAAGAATGCGCACACTTCGGCCCGCTGTTTCTGTGCGTCCGCGTAGCCCAGCGCCATCAGCTCGCCGGTGTAGCTGGACTCGAATAGCAGGTAGCTTGCCAGGGCAGAGCCCTTGACATCGGCCTTGGCGGACGAGATGCCTACCCCGTTGAGCATGGTGCGCACCGCGTGGGGCAGATCGTCGATGTGGCGTGAGGCAACCACGTCCAGTCTCTGGCTGGGTGAGATCACCAGCAGATCGATGGGCTTGAGAGCGCTTTGCTGGCGCAGGGCTTCGGGAACCAGGTTCAGTGTGTGGTTGATGCGACGCACGCGCTCGACATCGACGGCCAGCGCATCCAGAAAGATGTTGGACAGCGCGTGTCCGGCAATCTGCGCAATGCTCGGGTAGCCATTGGCAAGGGCGGAAGGGGCCTCGCCCTTGGGCTCATTCATGCGCCCGGCACCTACGACCAACAGACGTTCCGCGCCCAGATGGATGGCTGGCGCCACCGGTGCGCTCTGGCGCATGGAGCCGTCCCCGAAGTACTCGGTATGACCGTTGATGTGCAGTTCGGTTGCCGGAAACACAAAGGGAATGGCGCTGGAAGCCAGCAGATGGTCATGGGTGATGTGGTCCCGCACCGATATGCGTTGGGAGCGCACCCACGGCAAGAGGCGCTTGTCCCCTTCAAAAAAAGTCACGTGCTCGCCCGAGCTGTAGCTGGAAGCTGTGACGGCAAGTGCCTGGATGTGGCCCTGGCGGATCAGTTCGGGCAGCCGTTCCAGCGGTACCAGGCGCCGCAGCAGTTCACCCAGCGGGCTGTTGTCCAGCAGGGAGCGCGGTTTGATGCGCCGCCATTTGGCCAGCAGCCAACCCAGCGACAGCAAAGTCATCCATTTCGCACCGGAGCGCAGCATGCTGATGTGGTCGGCGCAATAGACCTGGTCCGCGCTGAAGTTGCGCCAGGTGTGGGCAATCAGACGTACCGCGGCATCAAAGTTGTCACTGCCGCAGGCCAGTGCCGAGGCATTGATGGCACCGGCAGAGGTGCCGGTGATGATGGGAAAGGGGTTGGGCTCCTGGCCGGCTCCGCATTGCAGGCGGATGTCGGCAATGGCTTCGAGCACACCGACCTGGTAGGCGGCACGTGCACCACCGCCCGAGAGCATGAGCCCGGCGGGTTTCACGGTGGCGCGGATTTCTGCTGCGGCACGATCCATGAATTCATTATGGGGTGTAGCGGCCAAACGCCAAGCATCCGGGCGAAGGGGGTTAACCCTAGAGCGCACCACAAACCCGGTCTGCCGCGGCAGTCTTTGGGCCTGCGCAGCAAAGGGCAAGGCGTGCAGAGCTAGACTCTGGGCTCAGAAGGAGCATTGAATGGCCGTTACCGAGCAAGCAATCATGGGCGCTTTGCAAAGCGTCATCGACCCGAATACGGGCAAGGATTTTGTTTCCAGCAAATGCATCAAGGAGCTCACCGTCAGTGGTGGTGCCGTGCGTTTCACGCTGGAACTGGGGTATCCCGCCAAGAGCCAGGAGCAGCAGTTTGCCGATGCACTCAGTGCCGCCGCCCGAACGGTGGATGGGGTACAGAGTGTGGAAGTCACGCCCCGGCTGAATGTGCTGGCCCATGCGGTGCAGCGCGGCGTGCAGTTGTTGCCGGGCGTGAAGAACATCGTGGCCGTGGCATCCGGCAAGGGCGGGGTTGGCAAGAGCACCACGGCGGCCAATCTGGCACTGGCCCTGGCCGCCCAAGGCGCCACGGTGGGGCTGCTGGATGCCGATATCTACGGCCCCAGCCAACCCATGATGATGGGCATCGAAGGCCGCCCCGAGTCCGAGGACGGCAAGACCATGGAGCCCATGCAGAACTATGGCGTGCAGGTCATGTCCATCGGATTCCTGGTGGCACCCGACGAAGCCATGATCTGGCGCGGCCCCATGGCCACCCAGGCGCTGGAGCAACTGCTGCGCCAGACCCACTGGAAGGACCTGGACTACCTGATCGTCGACATGCCACCCGGTACCGGCGATATCCAGCTGACGCTGTCCCAGCGCGTGCCGCTGACCGGCGCCGTGGTGGTGACCACGCCGCAGGACATTGCGCTGCTGGATGCCAAGAAAGGCATCAAGATGTTCGAAAAGGTGGGTGTGCCCATCCTGGGCATCGTGGAAAACATGGCGGTGCACGTGTGCAGCAACTGCGGTCACGTCGAACACATCTTTGGTGTGGACGGCGGCAAGACCATGGCGGCGCAGTACGGCATGGACTACCTGGGTGCATTGCCCCTGGCTATGCAGATCCGTATCCAGGCCGATGGTGGCAAGCCTACGGTGGTGGCCGACCCTGATGGGGAGGTTGCCGGGTTGTACAAGGCCGTGGCACGCAAGGTGGCCTTGTCGGTGGCGGCCAAGAACAAGGACTTTTCTTCCAAGTTCCCTACCATCACCATCAGCAAGAACACCTGAGCGCGTAGCGCTGTTGCAGAGCCTGCTGGCGTGGACTGTGCCGCTGGCGCAGTCCACGCCATAATTGCGACAGAGGTGCACCATGCACCCGGGAGCGTAGATGTTTGAACCAAATACAAAGGCTTGCAGTGCAGCCCTTCGCAACAAGGGCCTGGGCCAAGACGGGTATGCCGCAGTGCTGGTGGCCTGCGCTCTGCTGGCAGGGTGCGCGAATGCGCCTGCTCCGGTTGCCGAACCGGCCGCACCTCCGGCCGTCGTCCACACGGTGGAGCGTTTCCATGCCGAATTGGGTGACGGCTTTTCGCTGGACTACCAGGTGGAAAAAAAGGCTTCCAAGGTCAATAGCAAGAGCTGCTTTGCCTTCATCACCGGCAAGCTGAACAACCAGTCCGGAAAGACCTTGTCCAGGAAATCGGTGCTGGATGTGGCGGTGTTTGGGCAGGGCACGCAGCTGTATCGCGACCTCTCCAGTCCGTTGACCGATATTGCACCAGGCGGCAAGGCCGACATCGAAATGGTGGTGTCGCCCGTGTTTGCCAATGGTTGCCCGCCATTCGACAAGGTGAACACGGCTCTCAGAAGCGTGTTCCAGTAAGCGGCAATCTCCCCACCATGCTGATGGCAAACCCACTCACCCCCCAATGCCGGGTGGGCTTGCGCGTTGCCGTTCAAAGCCTGCGCAGGGTGGCAGCTCTTCGCGCCTTGCGTTGGAGTCTGGCCGCGGCGCTGTTGGCTGGCCTGTTTGCACTGGGCATTGCGGCGCCTGACTTTGACCGCATGCTGATGTTGGCGCAGCAGCAATATGGCGCCAATGCCGCACAAACCGTAGCCGCGTGGCGCAAGTTGATCGAAGAGTCTGCCAACTTGGCGGAGAACGACAAGCTCAACAAGGTCAACACCTTCTTCAACCGTCGCATCCTCTACAAGACCGACATGGAGGTCTACAAGGTGGAGGACTACTGGGCCACGCCGCTGGAGTTCATGGGCCATGGGGCAGGGGACTGCGAGGACTTCGTCATTGCCAAATACATGACGCTGCGGGCCCTGGGCGTGCCGAATGAACGCCTGCGGCTGGTGTACGTACGTTACCAGACCGGCAACACGGCCCCCATTGCGCACATGGTGCTGGGCTATTACGCCCAACCGACCGAAGAGCCCGTGATTCTGGACAACATGGTCACCAGCATTCGCCCGGCCTCCATGCGTACCGACCTGACCCCGGTGTACAGCTTCAATAGCGACGGACTGTGGGTTGGCGGTGCGACAACCTCCAGTGCCGATCCTACGACCCGCCTGTCACGCTGGCGCGATGTGCTCGAGCGCATGCGCCAGGACGGACTTTGATACCGACCTATAGTTTTTTCAGCGAGACCTCCATGTCACTTATCAAACAACTTTGGGCAGCCATCATCCTGGTCATGGCCATGGCATTTGCCGCCAGCACGGTCACCAGCGTCCTGTCGGCGCGACAGTATCTGCAGCAGCAGCTGCAGGTGAAGAACGTCGACAACGCCACTGCGCTGGCCTTGTCCCTGTCGCAGTTGCCCAAGGACCCGGTTACGGTGGAGCTGCAGGTGGCAGCGCAGTTCGATGCCGGGCACTACCGCTTCATCCGCATTGTCTCTCCCAAGGGGGAACTGATTGTGGAGCGCGTGTTCGAAGGCAAGATCGAAGGGGCACCCCAGTGGTTCATTGACCTGATTCCCATCGTGGTCCATCCGGGGCAGGCGCTGATCCAGGACAAATGGATACAGTACGGCACGCTGACGCTGGCCAGCCAGGAGCAGTACGTCTACAAGACCCTCTGGGACGAAACGCTGGAACTGTTGCTGTGGTTTGTTGTGGGCGGCATTGGTACCGGCATCGTGGGTACCTTTCTGCTGCGATTCATTACCCGTCCGCTGGATGCGGTGGTTGGTCAGGCCGAGGCAATCACGGAGCGGCGCTTTGTGCTGATCCCCGAGCCACGCACACCGGAGCTCAAGGCCCTGGCACGCGGCATGAACGACATGGTGGGGCGACTCAAGACCATGTTCAACGAGGAGTCCGCACGCCTGGATGCGCTGCGCAAGAAGGTCAATCGCGATGCGGTGACGGGCCTGTCCAGCCGGGAATACTTTTTGTCGCATCTGCGCGAGGTGCTCACTGGTGAGCAGTTTGGCGCCAGCGGTAGCCTGGTGCTGGTGCGCCTGACTGACCTGAACGATCTCAATACGGCGCTGGGTCGCCAAGGGGCAGACGCGCTGCTCAAGGAGATCGGAACCGAGTTGTATGAAAGCGGGAATGGCCGCATCGGTCAGCGCGCGGGCCGCGTCAAGGGGGCCGAGTTCGCGGTGGTCTGTCCCAGCCATGCCACGGCCGAAGCGGCCGCCAAGGAAATCTACGAGCGCCTGCATGACAAGGTGCTGCCCAAGTGGAAGGACAAGGTGCCTGACCTGTTCCATATCGGTGCTGTGCGCTATGCGCGCAACCAGAATCTGGGCAGCTTGCTGTCCAGTGCGGATGAAGCGCTGGCCAAGGCGGCAGCCAAGGGCAGCAATACCTACGAGGCATTGGACGACGCCAATGCCAAGCCAGCCATCGCGGCCGAAACCTGGCGCACCCTATTGACCGAAGCGGTAGGGGGAGGGCGGCTGGCACTGAGCTTCTACCCCGTGATGTCGGGTGACGGCAAGAGTTCCTTGCACCGCGAAAGTGTGATCCGCCTGAAGATGGACGACGCAGGCACCCTGATGACCGCAGGCGACTTCATGCCCATGGCGGCCCAACTCAACTTGACCGCGCCACTGGACTTGGGCGTGGTCAAACTGGCCATCGAATACCTGCAGAAAAGCAGTGGCGATGTGGCGGTCAATCTCTCGGCCGAGACCATTGCCGACTTCCACTTCCGCAACGAATTGGCCCTCCTGCTCAAGGCCTATCCGGATGTCTGCAAGCGCCTGTTGTTTGAGGTGCCTGAGTACGGTGTGTTCCGTCAGTTTGATGCCTTCCGCGACCTGGCTCGCACACTCAAGTCGCTGGGCTGCCGCATCGGTGTGGAGTACTTCGGCCAGCGATTTGCCGAGAGCGACAAGCTGGCGGATCTGGCGCTGGACTACATCAAGGTGCACCCCAGTTACATCCGCGGCATTGCCGACAACGTGGGCAATCAGGAATTCCTCACGGGCCTGTGCAAGGTGGCGCATGCCATCGGCATCACCGTGGTGGCGCAAGGGGTGGAGAAGAAGGAAGACCTGCCGCTACTGGCCAAGTTGGGCTTTGACGGCGCAACTGGCCCTGGCATCTCCTGAATTCAGGGCACTTCCACCACGAAGGTTGTGCCGCGAATGCCGGCGGTGGAGGTGGGCGTCTTGATCATCGAATTGGCCGGATTGTTCTTGACGACCAACCCGGAGATCATGGCAAAGGTGCCCTTGACCACGCTGACCAACAGGTTGCCGCTGTAGGTGTTGGCATTGAAGCCAAACTTGTCGAGCGACATTTCGCTGTTGGGGCCCAGTGACATGCGGGATGAGTCCTTGAGCATCAGGCCGACGGTGGAGTCCTTGGACGTCTTGACCGTGTCTCCCGCCGATACGGTGCTGCCGACCTCCACGGGAATGGACTTGCCATTGCGAACGATTTCGACGGTGCCCTCTTTCTTTTTCACGACACCGGCCACGGATTGCGCGTGGCTCGCGCCAGTCGCCACGAGGCAGAAGACCGTCAGGCTGGCCAGCAGCATTTTTTTTGCAGGTAGAAAGGTCAGGGAATTCATGGGTAATCCTTTGCGAAACAGGCTGGTTGGCAATTCGCGGTTTTATTGAATCTTGACTTCCACACGGCGGTTGCGTGGTTCGGACTTGGCGCCCTCGGTGCCGGGCAAGGGCTCCTTGTCACCACGCCAGGCTTGCTCAATGTCAGACTTGGGCACAGCCCCATCCTTGGTCAGCAAGTCGTAAACGGCCTTGGCGCGTTTCTGGGACAGCCGCAGGTTGGTTGCCGGATCGCCGACCTTGTCGGAGTGGCCGATGAGGGTGACCTCGGGAGCGGCCGTCTTGCGATAGTCCTCCAGCAGGAATTTGAAGACGGTGGCCGACTCGGGCAGCATCTCATCCTTGCCCAGAACGAAGTTGATGCGGTAGTAGCGTGCTGCTTCTGGCAGCTTCTTCACCATTGCCTTGTAACGCGGGTCTGTGGACTGCCCTGGAGTCACCTTCTGGCAGTCGTCCAGGCTGGCAGCGTAGGCGGTTTCCAGTTTGACCTCGTCACCCTTGCCGTCCTTGACAAAGACACGGCCCACTTTGCCGTCTTCATCGGGCAGCAGGGTGATGCGTCCGCACTTGTCAGCGCCAGCGGGCGTGGGCATTTCCACGGCGGCAGGTGCCGGTTTGGCGCGGCTGGGGATGACTGCTTCTGCCTTGATCTTTTCCAAGGTGTCCACCACGGTCTCTTCAATCGGACAGAGGCTTTCCGTCTGTGACAGGTCGGCAGTGTCCAGACCCGCATCCTGCGGGCTGGGTACGTCATCGCGGTTGGCTCCGGTGGTTACCACCAGCTGACCTATGCCGGCCAGCGTGCGGGCCTGGGCAATGGCCTGGTCGTGCCGGGAGTTGATGTAGGAGCGCGATGCCTCAAAGAATTCGTTCTGGGTATCCAGCAAGTCCAGCAGCGTTCGCTGGCCGATGTCAAATTGCTGGCGGTACGCTTCCCGCGTCTTCTCGGCAGACAGACGGTGCTGGTCAATGTAGATGAGTTGCTCGTTCAATGAGCGTGTGTCGCTGTAGGCCACGGACAGCGTCTGGCGCAAATCCCGGCAGGCCTTTTCCTGCAGATTGACCGCCTGTGCTGCGAGGTAGACCGCCTGCTTTTCCTTGGCCTTGTCGGCGCCGCCACGGAACAGGTTGTAGGTTAGCGCAACGGCCGCGCCGGTTGCGCGGCTGTCTCCAATGACGCCACCCGAGTTGTTGCCCTGGTTGGCGTACACCTGAAAATCCACACGGGGCATGTAGGCGGCCTTTGCAGAGTCCACGGCAATGCGGCTGGCGCGGGCATTCTGAATGGCAGCCAGCAGCGTGGGGCTGTTCCTCATGCCTTCCAGCATCAGGGCTTGAGCGGAAGCGGGCAAGGTGACCAGTTTGAATGGATCAGGCAGGCTGGGCAAACTGGCCGGAGGCTGCTCACCCACCACGCGCAGGTAACGGGCACTCACGTCGTGCAAATTGGTCAGCTCGGTCAGAAGGTTGGATTCCGCCAGGGCCAGACGGCCATTGGCCTGCTCTACGTCCACGCGCCTTCCCACGCCGGAATTGGCACGTTCTTCCACCAGCATGGTGGACTGCTTGTGTTCCACGTAGTTCTGTGTGGCCAGGTCCACCAGTTCCCGGTATCGCACCACGTCGGCGTAGGCTTTCGCTGCTTCCAATGCAGCGTTTTCAGATGCGTCCAGCAGTTCGTAGTAGCGCGTCAGCTTGGCAGCACCCAGACGCTTGACTTCATTGACGGTATAGAGGCCGTCAAAAAGGATCTGGTCCAGGGTGATCTGGGCCGAGTTGACGCTGTAGCTGCCCAGATCAACACCGCCGGTGACACGGCTCTCGCTGCCAGCAGAGGCAGACAGATCAACGGTGGGAAAGAAACCTGCCTTGGCCACATCCCGCTGGCTGTCCGCAGCCTTGAAGGCATTCCACTTGGCCTGTACATCGGGATTGGTGGCGACAGCTTTGTGGATCGCTTGCAGCAGGGGTTCGGGTAAAGGCGCCTTGGTCTGCGCACTGGCGGTGAATGCCAACGCCACGGATGCGGCAACGAAGGATCGTTTCAATGTGGTATTCATATTCTTTTCGTCAATTCAGCTGGGGCCTCTAAGACACCGGAGCCATGCCACTCCCAACTGTTGCCGACGATACTACATGCATTCACTGCAATCAACGCATAAATTGACGCAAAGTTCTTAGTTACCTTCTCCGTTGCAAGGCCCGCCTGCACCATTAGCACAAGCGGGCGGGCACAGCCTTATGCGTCTGTCTTCAGGTGGCCGGTGTCAATCAGCTTCTTCAGCAGATCGGCATCACTGATGGAGCTTGCGCTGAACGACGCATCCAGCGTGTGCGCCAGACTGGCCTTGGCCACATCCACATTGGCCCCGGTGAAGTTGTCCAGAACGATGGCCTGGGTCACTCCGCTGTTGTGAACCGGATCGTGCGTGACCAGCATCTCCAGCTTGCCGTCCGTGGTGAGGTCGAACTTGACGAACTGGGTCAGGCTGCCAGAGGCTGCCGTGCCACCCATGGCCGCTGCGGAGTGCTCGCCCTGCAGCAGGTCGCGCAAATCGATGGCTTCGCCTGCCATATTGGCTTGGAAGTCCGTGATGTGGTCCACCGCCTTGGCGGAAGAAGTGCCCTGGTCTCCCAGGCTCCAGGCGAACACGTCGGCGCCCACACCGCCTGTCAGCGTGTCGTTGCCAGTGCCACCGCGAATCCAGTCGTCCCCGGCACCACCGTCGATGGTGTCATTGCCTTCCTGACCATAAATGCGGTCATTACCGGCTTCGCCGTAAATGACATCGTTGCCACCGCTGCGACCGCTTTCCGCACCCAGTTCATCCGCATGGGTCTGGATGTAGTTCACTGTGTCGGTACGGGTCCAGCCGGAGTTGCCGCTCTCCAGCGCCGTGAACACCGCGCTGCCGGAACCTGCAGGGTACAGGCCGGTCAAGCCATGGTCGGCAGCCAGCTTGTCGGTATTCATGGCGTCGCCAAAGATCAGATCGTTGCCAGCGCCGCCGTGCAACACGTCGCTTCCGGCAGCTGTTGCTATCGTTTGTGATCCCGTGAGCGATCCGATGGTGCTGGCCAGTTGATTGGCGGTGGTGATGTTGTCGGCTGTGTGTCCGGTGGTGACCGTGCCGTAGTTGTAACCTTCGAGTTCGCTCAGGAAGCCCAGTGCAGTGGGAGAAGCAGAGGTGCCCAAGCCACTTCCTACGTTGATGCCAACGGCTTGCAGGTCATAGCCCTTGGCAGCAATGGCGGCAACTTCGGAAACATGGTCGGCATGGATGGAGCCAGAAGCGGAGAGCGTTCCCAGCACGGCCGCAATGGCCTGGTCGCTCGTGCTGGACGATTCGTTGGTGGTCTCGGTGCCATTTCCGGTGTTGTTGTTCAATGCATTGGGTTGTCCGTCGGAGACGAATACCACCTTGTTCACATCGGCAACCGTCGCGGTATTGATCCAATTCAACGCGGATTGCAACCCTGCTTCGTAGTTGGTGTTGCCGCCAGGGGTAAGGCCTTTCACTGCCGATATGGCCAGATCCAATTTGCCCGGCTCACTCAGGTCAAACGTTCCAATGGAGCTGGCCGTGTCACTGAACTGGTCCAGGTGGACTACCACATGAGCGCCCGAGCTCGCCAATTGCTTCAATGTTGCAATGACGGAATCCTCCAGAGCCTGCAGGCGCGTTTCGGTATGCGTTCCCGTGCTATTTGTGAAGCTGATCGGACTGATCATGCTGCCGGATGTATCAAGCACGAAGACAATATTGGCGCTTTGTCCCGCCTTCAGTGCGGTGCTGCCCGGGTCGCCGACAACGATGTCCTTGCCTATGCCGCCATTCAGGTTGGTGTCATCACCTGTGCCACCAATGATCAGCGTATCGGTAACCGTCAACGTCGCCGTGCTGGTCAAATTCAACTGTTCGAAATTGCCACCAGATGTTTGGCTGGAGTCGATGGAGTACGTTGTCGTGGCAGTGGGCGCCACGAACGCCGTCGAAGTGGCCGACGTGTGGTCCGCATCAAAAGTAATGATTGCACCATTGCTCAGTGTGACCGTCAGTGGAGAACCCGCCTGCGGCGCGTGATCCACCGTTGCCGAGATCGTCGTCAATCCGGTAGTGGGA
Source organism: Rhodoferax sp. GW822-FHT02A01 (assembly GCF_038784515.1). NCBI lineage: Bacteria > Pseudomonadati > Pseudomonadota > Betaproteobacteria > Burkholderiales > Comamonadaceae > Rhodoferax > Rhodoferax sp. GW822-FHT02A01. The sequence continues at coordinate 58,796 of NZ_CP152376.1, read as the reverse complement.
TCTACCGAGATGGCGCCCAAGGTGACCGTGGTGGGGTCAATGGAGTCTGTCACAGACACTGTGACCGGTGTCGTATCGGGAGTCAGGGACTCAGCCTGCGCAGTACCGGCAAGGGCAAGGCCTGTGATGGAAAGCGAAATTGTGGAAGGGTCGTGATAAACGTCATTGCCTTGTACGACCATGTCATGCGTAGCGGTCAAGCCGTTGGCAGGAATGGTGATCGTACTGTTGTCGCTGAGGGTGACAGTAATGGCCTGACCATAGGGATTGCTGGTCACCGCCTCAGTGGTTCCGTCCGATTTCACATGAACCAATGTGGCTGTGTAGGTAACCACGCCGGAGCCCTCAACCACCGAGCTTACGGAGGAGAGAACAACCTTGTAGGCATCAACAGTGTCAGCAACATATGCCGAAGCGGTGGCACCTTCCACGCTGGTGGCTTCGAAGTTGCCGCCGTTGATGGCGGTCACCGTGGCGGTGACGGTATGGCCATCCTTGTAAACGTCGGGGTTCTGTGTTTCTACAAACAATGTTCCCTTGCCATTGGCATCCAATGTCACCACGTGAGCGACCTCACCCACCATCACGGTGGCCGTGGCGGTGGTACCTGTTTGTGGTGGGTTGCTGAGCTGCACCGTGAAGGTCACACCCGCATCGTTTTCTGTCACATCTCCACTGGAGGTGATGGTGACAGTGGTGGTGTCATTCACATCCGTGACCTGGGCGGAGGCAGTGGCGCCTTCCACGCTGGTGGCTTCGAAGTTGCCGCCGTTGATGGCGGTCACGGTGGCGGTGACGGTATGGCCGTCCTTGTAAACGTCGGGGTTTTGTGTTTCTACAAACAATGTTCCCTTGCCGTTGGCATCCAGTGTCACCACGTGAGCGACCTCACCCACCATGACGGTGGCAGTGGCGGTGGTACCTGTTTGTGGTGGGTTGCTGAGCTGCACGGTGAATGTCACACCCGCATCGTTCTCGGTGACATTGCCGCTGGAGGTGATGGTGACAGTGGTGGTGTCATTCACATCCGTAACTTGGGCGGAAGCAGTGGCGCCTTCCACGCTGACGGCTTCGAAGTTGCCGCCGTTGACACCGGTCACGGTGGCGGTGACGGTATGGCCATCCTTGTAAACGTCGGGGTTCTGTGTTTCTACAAACAATGTTCCCTTGCCGTTGGCATCCAGTGTGACCACGTGAGCGACCTCACCCACCATGACGGTGGCAGTGGCGGTGGTACCTGTTTGTGGTGGGTTGCTGAGCTGCACGGTGAATGTCACACCCGCATCGTTCTCGGTGACATTGCCGCTGGAGGTGATGGTGACAGTGGTGGTGTCATTCACATCCGTAACTTGGGCGGAAGCAGTGGCACCATTCAGACTGATGGCTTCGAAGTTGCCGCCGGTGACACCGGTCACGGTGGCGGTGACGGTATGGCCGTCCTTGTAGACGTCCGGGTTGTGCGTGTCGATGACCAACGTGCCCTTGCCGTTGGCGTCCAGCGTCACCGCGTGAGCGACCCCATCTACCGTGACAGTGGCCGTGGCGGTGGTGCCAGTCTGTGGCGGGTTGCTGAGCTGCACCGTGAAGGTCACACCGGCATCGTTCTCGGTCACATCGCCGCTGGAGGTGATGGTGACGGTGGTGATGTTCTTGATGTCGGTAACCGTGACGGAAGCCGCGGCGCCGGACGTGTCCAGGTTCTCGTAGTTGCCACCCGTGGCGGCAGTCACGTTGACGTTGACCGGGGCAGTCTGGGTCTCGGAGATATCGGCATGCGCCACCACATTGGTCGAACCACTGAGTTGGCCTGCCTTGATAGTGATGGTGTCGGGCACGCCATTGGTGCTGGTATTGAGCGTGATGACCAGATCGGTCTGGGGTGTGTGGTCCACATGGGCGGTCACCGTGACGGTGGAGCCATTGGCGACCACAACGGCTTCAGAGCCTTCCCCGGAGGACTGGCCGGAAACGCTCAGGGTAACGGTGGTGGTGTCGATGGAGTCACCGACTACGGTCACGACATTGCCATCGTTGACGACCAAGTGGTCAAAGCCGCCGCCTTGTGCCGTTGCAACCGTGACCTTTACATCGACATTGCCTTCGACATAGACGTCATTGGAGCGGACATCGACGGGCTGGGATACGCCGGTGGAAGAGCCTGCCGTCACCAGAATGGTTGCGCCATTGCTCAGGGTAATGGTCATGTCCGACGTGACAGGTGCGCCCAACTTCACCGTATAGGTGACATGCCCGCCCTCGGCCACGCTGGCGGGATCGGCGGTCAGTGTCAGCGTGGTGGAGGTAGTGGTTGTCGTGGGTGCAGTCGTGCTGGTAGACGATGTGGTGCCCACGCCGGGGTCGATTCCCGGAGTACCCAGGCCATTGAAATCAAACCCATAGGTATTGCCGTTGACGCCTTCGCTAATACGCGTCAGCTGCACAAAGCTGGCGCCACCACCTCCGCCGCCGTCACCCAGACCGGCCGCAGTGGCATCGAGCTGGGTGCTCAGATCCTGCCCGTTCTCCAGGGCCTGGATAACGGTGTTGGTTGTCGCTGGCGTGGTGACCGCTGCATCCGCAGTCGTGGGGGTCTGCTCCGTCTGGAACACGTTGTCGTCGAGCTTGACGACTTGATCGGGGTTGATGTGCAGGGCACGCATGTCTTCCGACAGGAGCTCCACATTGACATCACCCACGGTGCGTATGGTTTCGCCCTTTTCCAGTGCGTCACCGGCCTTGAGTAGGCGTTGCACGCCCTGGGCATTGACTGCGTAGACGGAACCGGTGCCATTGATGGCGGCGATGGTTGCAATGGTGGCCATGTGAGAACTCCATGTATGTCGTTGGAAGTCCCACGCAATGCCCTGTGGCATGGCGCGAGCTTGGCCCAAGGTTAGGCGCCCGGCGCTTTTTTGGGTATTGGACTAAGGTACAAATTTGCGGTCAAACCGCCTGCAGCAGACCGGCTACAGCAAGCCGCCGTCGCCGTCGCCGTCGCCGGGAAGCAGTTGCAGCGAATCCTTGAGTCGGGCACGGGTCTGACGACGTGACAGGAGTTTGTCCTGTGCGGCCTCCGGCAGATCGGTGAACTGGATGACGCCACGGGTGATCAGCACATCGATCAAATCCTCCAGCACACGGGCAATGGCGGTGTCGGACTGGCTGAGCAATTCCTCGGCTTGCTGCGCTTCGGGGTCTTCTGGCAGTTTGGGCATGGATTCGCTCATGGGGATGTGTCCTTGATAACCCGGTTTTCAACGGGGATGGCCGCCACCAGCAGGGCCAGCTGCAACCGGTCGCGCACGCCCAGCTTCTCGAAGATGGAGCCCAGATGGGCCTTGATGGTGCGTTCCGAAACAAAGAGCTGGTCCGCAACTTCCTTGTTGGACTTGCCTTGGGCGACGTGGCTGGCCACCTGTGCCTCGCGGGCGGAGAGGGTGGACCAGGCCTTGGCGTAGCCTTGCGCCACGGTGCCGGGGCCATGGGCGGGTTCCGGCAGGCGCGCCAGGGCGGCGCTGGTGGATGCCACCAAGCGTTTGATCAGGTCCGGGCCTGCCCACAGGCCACCGTGATCGACCACCATGGCCACCTCGCGCAACAGTTCGGGCAGGGCATAGGAATGGGTATAGCCCATGGCACCGGCATCCAGCGCACTCAGGCCCTCGGCGGGCTCCGGGGAACCACTGACCACCACAAACCGTGTACCGGCATGTGATGCCATGGTCTGCTGCAGCGTCTGCCGCCATTGCGGGTTATCCGTACCCAGCCAGACGATGTACGAGGTGGTTTTCCCATCGGCGATCTGTGCATTCAGTGTCGCGGCATCGACCTTCCTGCCCTGAGGAAAGGCTTCCAGCCAGCGCGGGCTGGGCCGGCTGGCGTTGGCGCAAAGAAACAGGTGTTGCGTATTCATCGTTCGGTCAGGGCATTGGCGCGGGCGCGCAGCACCGGTTTGAGCAGGTAGGACAACACGGTCTTCTTGCCGGTCAGGATGTCCACCTGGGCCACCATGCCCGGAATGATGGGCAGGCCCGGGCCCAGGCTGGGTTTGTGCGTGCGCACACGCACGTGGTAGAACGCATTGCCTTTTTCGTCCAGCACCGAGTCGGCGCCGATGTTGATCACATCGGCAGTCAGCCCGCCATAGATGGAGTAGTCATAGGCGGTGAACTTGACCGTGGCCTGTTGGTTGGGCCTGAGGAAGCCGATGTCCTTGGGCGCGATCTGCACTTCCAGAATGAGGGCGTCATCCAGCGGCACCACTTCCACCAGTTCCTTGCCGGGTTGCACCACCGCACCCAGCGTGTTGACCAGCAGACGCTTGACCGTGCCACGCATGGGGGAGCGCACATCGGCCTTCTTGACCTTGTCTTCCAGGGTCTTGCCACTTTCGTTCAGGGCGGCAAGCTTGCCCATGGTTTCAGACAGCTCGCCACTCATCTGGTTGCGGCTGGTCAGCGTCACTTCCTCGATCTTGCGGGAGGCTTCCTGAATCGCTGCCTGCACGCGTGAAATCTGCGCCGTGGCCTGCTCGCGGTCACCCTTCATGCGTGCGATTTCGCGCTCCAGCCGCAATACCTCCACTTCCGAGACCGCGCCGGTGGCGATCATGGGGCGGGTGGCATTGAGCTCCTTGGTCATCAGCTCCAGGGTGCGCTCGGCCTGCTCCTTGCGCGCCTTGACTTCGTTGAGCTCCTGCTGGCGCTGGGACAGCTGGTTCTGCGAGATGGATACCTGCGCACTGATTTCGGCGCGTCGGGACTCATACAGCCGGGCTTCCTGGGCAACCGCTTCAGGCGCTTCCTTGATCAGGTCGGGCGGCGGGTTGAAAGCGGTACCGCGCGTGAGCGCTTCCAGCCGCAGCACCTTGGCCCTGAGTGCCGCCTGGCTGACCTTGCTTTCCTGCAGGTTGGACACAAAGCGGGTCGGATCCACCCGCATCAGCAGCTGCCCGGCCTCCACCACCTGACCTTCCTTGACCAGCAGCTCTTCCACCACGCCGCCATCCACGCTTTGCACCACCTGTACCTGGCTGGTGGGCACCACGCGGGCTTCGCCCCGGGTGACTTCGTCCACCTTGGCAAACGCGGCCCACACGATCAATCCGATCAAGGTGATGCCAACCACCCGCATGAGCAGGCGCGCGCGCATGGGGTCCTGCTGCAGGCGGGCCCAGTCGGCCTCACCGGCCCAGTCGGTATCCGCTTCGTCTTCCACGGGAGTCAGCCGTTTGACAAAGGGGCCAAAGGTTGCGGTGCTGGTGGCTGCGGTTTTTGCCACCAGTTTGCCCGTGCGATTGAATGCTTTTTCGCCAAACCAAGCCATCACGCAGCCTTTCCAATGCGGCCCTGGCGCAGGGCGGTAACGACCTGTTCCTTGGGACCATCTGCAACGATGCGACCACCGTCCATCACGATGATGCGGTCCACCAGGTCCAGCAGCGCGGTGCGGTGGCTGATCAGGATCACGGTCTTGTCGTGTGCGAATTCGGTGATGCGGCGTTTGATGTCCTCCTCACTGGAGTAGTCCATGCTCGAGGTGGGCTCGTCCAGCAGCAATATCGGCGGGTCGTTGATGACGGCGCGGGCAATGGCCACACCTTGGCGTTGTCCGCCGGAGAGGGATTCGCCGCGCTCGCCCACCAGCATGTCAAAGCCTTGCGGGTGTTGGTTCACCAGATTGATCACGCCGCCAATTTCAGCGGCGCGCACGATGTCCTGGTGCGAGGCCAGTGGTGCGCCCAGCGTGATGTTTTCACGCAGCGTGCCATAAAACAGCATGATGTCCTGCTGCACATAGCCAATCTGGCTGCGCAGCTCGGCCGGGTCCAGCTGGCGCAAGTCGATGCCGTCCACCAGCACCGCGCCTTCGGTGGGCTGGTACAGGCCCAGGATCAGCTTCTCCAGTGTGGTCTTGCCCGAACCGATACGGCCCAGAATGGCCACTTTTTCACCCGGCTTGATCCTGAAGTTCAGGTTCTGCAGGGACGGTGTGGTCTGGCCGGGATAGGTAAAGCTCACGCCGCGGAAATCGATGGCGCCCTGCAGACGGCCGCGGTTGATGTAGTTGGCGTCTGCCGGGCGTTCGACGTCGCGCTTCATCATCTCGTCGAGCGAGGTCAGCGCGGTGGAAGCGGTATGGAACTGCACCAGCAAGCCAGCCACCTGGCCCACCGGCGCCATGGCGCGTGAGGCCAGCATGGTGCAGGCAATCAGGCCGCCCATGGTGAGTTCCTTTTCGGAGATGGCATAGACGCCAATCACCACAATCGCAAGGTTGACCAGTTGCTGTACAAAGGCCGATGAGCTGGCCGCCGTGGAGGACAGCAGCCGCAGCTGCGCGCCCACACGGGCCAGCAGGGCGGCACTTTTCTCCCATTTGGTCTGGATATTGGACTCGGCCGACAGCGCCTTGATGGTTTCAAAGCCGACCAGGCCTTCAATCAGCGTGGCGTTGCGCTGCGCGCTGGCACGGTAGGTGGTTTCCGCCAGCTCATGCATACGGTCCTGCACGGCCAGCGAATACAGCAGCATGATGAGCGAGCCCACCACCAGCGGTATCAGCATCATCCAGGATATCCAGGCGATGGTGACCATGAAGATCAGCGAAAACGGCAGGTCGATGAACGCCACCACGGTGGCCGAGCCAATGAAGTCCCGAACCGATTCGAATGCCCGCAAGTTGGATGCAAACGAGCCGGCCGAGGCGGGCCGTTGCTCCATGCGCGTGCCCAGCACTCGCTCCATGATGAAGGCCGATAACTTGACGTCCACCCGGCTGCTGGCCAGGTCCACAAAGCGGCTGCGCATGGTGCGCAGCACCAGGTCGCCCAGCAGCATCAGCAGCAGTCCAAAGGCCAGCACCCACAGTGTCTCGAAAGCGTGGTTGGGCACCACCCGGTCATACACATTCATGGTGAACAGCGGCATGCCCAACGCAAACAGATTGGCCAGCAGGGCGGCAAACAGCACGTCCATGTAGAGCGGGCGGCTTTCCGCCATCACGCTCCAGAACCAGTGGCCCTGGCGCGCCTTGCGCACCTGCGGCGTGCGCGCGTCAAAGCGGTGCGCTGGTCGGGCGTAAATGGTGGTTCCCAGGTACTGGGCGTTGAGATCGTCCAAGGGCACGCTGACCGGCGCGTCCGGCAGCTCGGGATACACCACCTGGGCCTGGCTGCGGTCTTCGCTGAAACCCAGTAACACACAGGCTTTCTTGTGCTCCATCAGCACAATGGCTGGCAGCAAGCCATCCTTGAGCTGGTCCAGTGGCGTCTTGGCAAGCCGGCTGCTCAGGCGGGCGCGCTTGGCGGCACGCTCAAACAGAGCAGGGCTCAGGCGGGCGTCTTGTGCGGGCAAACCGGACATCACCGTTTCGCGGGTGGGCGATTCCCCATGGGAGCGGGCGACGATCAGCAGGCATTCCAGCAGCTCATCTGTGCTGGAGGCTGGGGTCACGAACGTTGCGCTGGTCTGGTTCATGTCCTGCCCCCGAATTTGCGTTGCAACTGGGCAGACATTCCGTGTCCGTGTCCGTGATCGATAGATAACTTCATTATTGTTGAATCCTCTGCGCAGGCGGCAACTGTTGCCTCCTTCGCCTGTCCTTGCTGAACCGCTTCACAGCGGCATTCTGCCGTAATGTCCGGGCGCCCCGGCGCAAGAAATGCTGCGCTACATCACTTCTCCTGCATTTCCCACACGCCGGACCATTCTGCACCAGGCGGGTTAACGGCAAAGAACCGGCAGCGCTCCAGATAGAGCGGCGCGAGGTTGTCCAACGGGTTCAGGTCGAGCAGGCGCTCGAACTCTTCAATGGCCGAGGCCCAGCGTGCGGAGCGGTACTTGCCCAGAGCCACCCGGTACACGTGCAGTGCATCGGCCAGGTTGGGGTAGGTCTGCGGCGTGTGGTAGTCCATCACTTCGTACACCGCCACGGGCTGCGTCTTGCCCTTGACGATGACCAAGTCCACCTCGCGGCAATAGTAGGTTCCGCGTAGTTGCTTGTAGGTGTACTCGCTGATCAGGATATGCGTGCCGTACATCTTGCATGCCGACTCCAACCGCGCGGCCAGGTTCACACCGTCGCCGATGATGGTGTAGTCCATGCGCTTTTGCGACCCGATGTTGCCGGACACCACGTTGTCGGTGTTGATGCCGATGCCGATGTCCACCGTCAACTTGCCTTGCGCGGCACGGGTGCGGTTCCATTCGGCTAGCTCGCGCATCATCTGGATGGCGGCACGCACGGCACGGTCCGGGTCGTCGTTGTGCTCCATCGGAATGCCAAAGGCCGACATGATGGCGTCGCCGATGAACTTGTCGAGCATGCCGTCTTCGTTCTTGATGCAGGCCACCATCAGCGAAAAGTATTCGTTGAGCAGTGACACGGTCTCCTGCGCGCCCAGCGCCTCGGTCAGGGTGGTGAAGCCGCGGATGTCTGAGAACAGCACGGTCGCCATCACGCTCTTGCCGCCCAGGGCCTCGGCTCCATGGGCCAGCATCTGGTCGGCAATGCCGGGGTCCATATAGCGTGCCATGGTGGACTTGAGGCGCTTCTCGTTGGAGATGTTGTCCAAGAGGGCCATGGCGCCTATGCGCTGCCCTTCAGCTGAGAGCAGAGGCTGCAAGGTCAGGTTGACAGACACCTGATCCTCGCCCAGCTTGAACTCGGCATCCATCAACGCCACCACGCTCTTTTCACCCACCAGCAGGCGCAGCCGTTCCACAAACCAGGCGTTGTCGGCACCAAAGAAATCGGGTGCGTGCTTGTGCAGTATCTGCTCGGCCTGCACCCGCAGAATGCGCAGCCCGGCTGCGTTGCAGGTGACGATGCGGTCGTCGGCGTCAAAGGTGATGACACCGCTGGACATGGACTCCAGCATGGACTCGTTGTAGTTCTTCATCGCCTGCACATCGGCGAACAGCTTGGCGTTTTCCAGCGCGATCGAGATCTGCGCGGTAAAGGCGCGCAGGCGCGACTCGTCCTCGTCGGTAAAGGCACCGCCGCGCCGATTGAGCACCTGGGTGACACCAATGGTCATGCCGCGCTTGTTAACGATGGGCACACACAGGATGGAACGGGTGAAAAACCCGGTCTTGCGGTCGAACTCGGGGTTGAAGCGCAAGTCGGCGTAGGCATAAGGGATGTTGATGGACTTGCCCGAGCTGAACACCGCACCGGCAATGCCCACGTTGTTGGGCAGGCGGATCTGCACGCTCTCCAGACCTTGGCCCACTTCCGACCACAGTTCGCCGGTTTTTTCGTCGTTGAGAAAAAGGGTGGAGCGCTCGGCATTGAGCAGCCGCGTGGCTTCTCCCATCACCCGCTGCAGCAGGGAGCCGAGCTTGATGTCCTCGGTCATCTCCGACACCACGTCGATGAACTGCATCTCCTGGCGGCGCTTGGCCTGCATGCTTTCAATCAGCTGCGCACCCTGCAGCGCCATGGTGCCCTGGCGTACGATTTCCTCGAGCAGCTGAAGGTCCTGCTCGGTGAAGTTTCCGCCTATCTTGTTCAGCGCCTCGGCCACGCCCATGATTTCGCCGGTAAAGGTGCGGATCGGTAGGCACAAAATGCTGCGCGTTCCAAAGCCGGTCTGCTCGTCCACCGAGCGGTTGAAGCGCATGTCGGCATAGGCGTCGTCAACGATGAGGGGCTGCCCTTCCGTGAACACATGACCGGCAATGCCCAGGGAATTCAGGATGCGGATCTCGCGAAAGGCACCGTGCAGCAGGATGCGCGAATACAGCTCGCTGGAATTGGGGTCATTCAGGAACAGGGAGCCGCGCTCACAGCGCAATTCGTTGGAGAACACGCTCACCAGGGTGTCGATGATTTCGTCCAGGGTCTTGCACTTGCTCAGGCGAAAGCTCACATCCAGCAGCATTTCACAGCGCTGCAAGCGCTCGCGCGCAGCCTCCCAGTCTGCTTCGGTGGTAAGCGCCGGGGCTGCAGACCTATCAGGCATGGGGCGCAACCGTTTCCAGTTTGGAGCGCAATTCGCGAATGGTTCGCATCAGTTGCGCCCGTTCGTCTGCATACTGCTGATTGATCTTGCGTTCCATGTTCAGGTTCTGCTGATTCAGGCTTTCGATGGAAATGCGCAAGCCAATGATGGTGCCCTTGAGCTGTTCGATTTCGCTCTGGTAGCGCGAACTGGAGGACTGCTCCACCTTGTAGTTGTCCGCCATCATGTTTTCCAGTGCCTGGCGCAGCGCCGCAATGGTTTTCTGGAGTTGGTTGGCTTCGTTGGTCTGGGTGACGCGTTCGTTCTGGACCGCCTGCTCGCGCTCGAAACTGGCTTGCTCCAGCTTGCTGCGCAGGATGGCTACCGCTGTCTTGAGCTCCCGCACCGTCAACTGGGCCTGCAGCAGCTCGTCTTTCAAGGCATTTTCAGCGGATGACATGGAGGCGAGCGATGTGGCTTGGTTTGGACGTGCGATTTATTTGGAAGCTAAGTTACCACATCCGCACGTTAAGCAGAAGACATTTGCGCGCAAGGTCGACCGCCTCACTTATCATGGGTCCGCCATGAAGCCTGCTGCCCACCCATGAACCTTCTTTCCTCCCTGCGCTATCTGGTTGCGCTGCAAGAACACAAGCATTTTGGCCGGGCAGCGCAGGCGTGCCACATCACCCAGCCCGCGCTGTCCAATGCCATACGGGCGCTGGAGCGTGAGTTCAATGTGGTCATCGTCAAGCGCGACCGCAACTTTGCCGGGTTGACGCCCCAGGGCGAGCGGGTGCTGGCGTCGGCCCAGCTCATGCTGCACGAGCATGCCAACTTGCAGCAGGAATTGCAGAGCGAAACCATGCTGCCCCGCGGCGCGGTGCACATTGGCGCCGTGCCCACAGCCATCCCGATTGCCGCGCGTTTTGCCGCCATGCTGCACACGCGCCACAACGGCATTCAGCCAGTGGTGCTGTCGCTGAGCTCCAATGAGCTGGAGCAGGGCCTGGAAGACTTGACCATCGACATGGCCCTGGGCTACAGCGACCGCATGAAGGTGCAGGGCGGCAAGCTGCGTGTATGGCCGCAGTATGTGGAGCACTACTTTCTGCTGCGGCGCGCCGACAAGCCAAATGCCAAGGGTCTGCAGATCGGCAAACCCATAACATGGAAAGAGTCAGCCAACCTGCCTCTGTGCCTGCTCACCCCGGCCATGCACAACCGCGCAATTGTGGACGCAGCGTTCACCACCGCCGGCGTACGCGCCAGTCCGGCCATAGAGACCAACTCCATCATGACCATGATGCTCAGCGTGGTGGAAGGCAGTGTCTGCAGTGTGCTGCCGGGGTCGCTGGTGGACACGGTGCGCGGCTACGGCGAGCTCGAGGCCCTTCCCCTGGTGGAACCTGACGTCAAAACCCGCATCGGCTTCATTACCCACGCTCAGGCGCGCCCATCGCGGGCCCTGGAAGCGGGCCTAGTACTGGCGCAAGACGGCGCCTGGCTGCGTCACGCGGCGGCGCACAGCGGTCTCATGATTGCTTGATTTGCGGCGCTGCCGCATTCAAAACTTGTATCAAACCATGTGGCGAATCAATTGGACGCCTATCGCGGCCCAATTGCATACTCCGCCCACGTCGCAAAGACGTGGTTTCAATGTCGCATTGGCGTTGGAAATCAAAAGACAAATACGTATGGAGACAACATGACCACTGCTTCCCCTGGACTGCTGGATAAAGAGCGCATCATTGCCGGCCCCGGTTTCAACCGCTGGCTGGTTCCTCCGGCCGCCCTGGCCATTCACCTGTGTATCGGCATGGCCTACGGCTTCTCGGTGTTCTGGCTGCCTTTGAGCAAGGCGCTCGGTATCAAGGAGGCTATCAAGTGCGGCCCAGACGTTGGCTTCATCGGCCAGCTGTTCACCACCACCTGCGACTGGCAGATTTCCACCCTGGGTTGGATGTACACCCTGTTCTTTGTGCTGCTGGGCACCAGTGCGGCCACCTGGGGCGGCTGGCTGGAGCGGGCCGGTCCGCGCAAGGCCGGTGTGGTGTCGGCGCTGTGCTGGTGCGGCGGCATGCTGATTTCTGCCCTGGGCGTGTACCTGCACCAGTTCTGGATGATGATCTTGGGCTCCGGAGTGATCGGTGGCATCGGGCTGGGCCTGGGCTACATCTCTCCGGTGTCCACGCTGATCAAGTGGTTCCCTGACCGGCGCGGCATGGCCACTGGCATGGCCATCATGGGCTTTGGCGGCGGCGCCATGATCGGTTCCCCTCTGGCGGCCGACCTGATGAAGTATTTCGCCTCTCCTACCGACGTAGGCGTGATGCAGACCTTTGTGGTCATGGCGCTGATCTACTTTGTATTCATGATGGCCGGTGCCTTTGGCTACCGCGTACCCGAGACCGGCTGGACACCTAAAGGCTGGGTGGCACCCCAGGCCCAGGTGAGCAACGTGATGATCACCAAGCACCATGTGCACGTGAATAAGGTCTGGGGCATTCCCCAGTTCTGGCTGATCTGGATGGTGCTGTGCATGAACGTGAGCGCCGGCATTGGCGTGATCGGCATGGCGTCGCCCATGTTGCAGGAAGTCTTTGGTGGTTCGCTGATCGGTGTGGCCAAGAAGTTCGGGGAGCTGGACAAGGCGCAATTGGCGTCCATCGCCACGGTGGCGGCCGGCTTTACCGCGTTGCTGAGCCTGTTCAACATCGGTGGTCGTTTCTTCTGGGCCAGCCTGTCCGACAAATTGGGCCGCAGAATGACCTACGTGGTGTTCTTCGTGCTGGGTGGCGCCATGTACTTCAGTGTGCCCGGCAGCGCTGCGGCTGGCAGCATCTTGCTGTTCGTCTCGGCCTTCTGTGTGATCCTGAGCATGTATGGCGGCGGCTTTGCCACCGTGCCTGCCTACTTGGCCGACATTTTCGGCACGCAGATGGTGGGTGCCATTCACGGCCGTCTCCTCACCGCTTGGGCTACGGCCGGTGTGCTGGGTCCGGTGGTGGTGAACTACATGCGTGAATACCAGCTGGGCCTGGGCATTCCACGCGAGCAGGTCTACAACCAGACCATGTATATCCTTGTCGGCATGCTGGCTGTGGGTCTCATTTGCAATCTGTTGGTTCGCCCGCTGGACAATAAATGGTTCATGACCGAAGCAGAATTGGCTGAGGAAAAGCGCCTGGCGCATGACAAGGCGGTCTCCAATGAGCTGCACCGCGCCCAAGGTGGTGGTGCCGATGCCGTCAGCCCGGCGGTTGTGGTGTTTGCCTGGGTTGCAGTAGGCCTTCCCCTGTGCTGGGGCATCTACCGCACCATGCTGAGCGTTGCCAAGTTCTTTGCCTGAAAGTCCATGGTTTTTTGAATGAGTGAATCGCAAGTGAACATGCAATCTGTAGTTGCCCCGTCTTCTGAAGTGAAGCCCGTGTCCTTGGGCACGGTAGAGGACATGCGCGAGCGCATACGCCGCAAAGCCAAGCTCAAGGGTCGTCAGGCGGACGATGTGTCACTGGGTGAGGTGCGCGCCCTGATTGGGGATGCACCGCACCCGCGCGATCTGCTCATCGAGCACCTGCACAAGCTCAACGACGCCTACCGCTGCCTGCATGACCGGCACCTGGTGGCATTGGCACGGGAGATGAACATCCCCATGGCCGAGGTGTTTGAAGTGGCCACCTTCTACCACCACTTCGAAGTGGTCAAGGGCGACGCGCAGGCACCGGGCCTGACGGTGCGCGTATGCGACGGCCTGAGCTGCGAGATGGCAGGTGCCCAGGATCTGCTGCAGCGCCTGCCTGCCTTGCTGGGCGGCGACGTGCGCGTGGTTGCCGCTCCCTGTGTGGGACGCTGCGAACAAGCCCCAGTGGCTGTGGTGCACCAGCACCCTGTGCCTGTGGCTACGGTGGAGGCAGTGGTGGATCTGGTGGACAAGGCACACGCCCACCACCCGGAGGCCCTGGCCGATGCCGTGTTCATGGCGTCCTCCAACGCGGAGTGCAGCATTTCCCCGCGCCCCCATGCCATTGAAGTGGCACCCGGCTACGCAGGCTATGCGGCATACCGCCACGCTGGCGGCTATGCCTTGGCAGCGGCCCTGGTCAACGGCGAACAGGATGCCGAGAGCGTCATCAAGGCCATGGAGGATTCGGGGCTGCGCGGCCTGGGTGGCGCCGGCTTCCCGGCTGGGCGCAAATGGCGCATCGTGCGCGACCAGCCCGCACCCAAGCTCATGGCGGTCAACATCGACGAGGGGGAGCCCGGCACCTTCAAGGACCGCACCTACTTGGAGCGTGACCCACACCGCTTTCTGGAAGGCCTGCTGATTGCCGCGCAAATCGTGGGCATAGAGCGCTGCTACATCTACCTGCGTGACGAATACCACGGCTGCCGCGCCATCCTGGAAACCGAGCTGGCCAAGTTGCAGGCCAATCCGCCGTGTCTCTTGCCCCACATCGAGCTGCGCCGCGGTGCAGGTGCCTACATCTGTGGCGAAGAGTCGGCCATGATTGAGAGCATCGAAGGCAAACGCGGCGAGCCACGCATGCGCCCGCCCTATATCGCCCAGGTCGGCCTGTTTGGCCGCCCCACGCTGGAGCACAATTTCGAGACCTTGTACTGGGTGCGCGACATCGTGGAGAAGGGCGCCTCCTGGTTCAGCAGCTATGGCCGCAATGGCCGCAAAGGCCTGCGCTCTTTCAGCGTCAGCGGTCGCGTGCGCCACCCCGGTGTCAAGCTGGCGCCGGCCGGCATCACCCTGCGTGAACTGATCGACGAATACTGCGACGGCATGCAGGACGGTCACACGCTGTACGCCTACCTGCCCGGCGGCGCCTCAGGCGGCATCTTCCCGGCCAGTCTGGCCGATGTGCCGCTGGACTTTGACACCATCCAGCCGCATGGCGGCTTCATCGGCTCCGCCGCCGTCATCGTGCTCAGCCAGCACGACAGGGCGCGCGATGCCGCACTTAACATGATGCGCTTCTTCTCCCACGAGAGCTGCGGCCAGTGCACGCCCTGCCGCGTAGGCACGTCCAAGGCGGCCAAGCTCCTGGAAGCGCCCGTGTGGGATGTGGACACGCTGGAAGACCTCAACATCGTGATGACCGACGCCTCCATCTGCGGGTTGGGCCAGGCCGCGCCCAACCCGGTGCGCTGCGTTATCAAATATTTCCCTCATGAAGTGAACGGTGCAGGAGTAGCAGCATGAACGCGCCCACCAAAATGAACGAAGTGCTTCCCGCCACCGTGGAGTTCAAGCTCGACCAGCAGACCATCCACGCGTTTGAGGGCGAAAGCATCCTCAAGGCTGCCAAGCGCCACGGTGTGGACATTCCGCATCTTTGCTACAAGGACGGCCTGCGCGCAGACGGCAATTGCCGTGCCTGCGTGGTGGAGATCAAAGGCGAGCGCACCCTGGCGCCCAGTTGCTGCCGCAATGCCACAGCGGGCATGGAGGTGCTACTGAAGACGCCGCGGGTCGAGAAGAGCCAGAAGATGGTTCTGGAGATGCTGCTCTCCGATATGCCCGATACCGGGTACAAGTGGAATGACGCAGGTGCTACTTCTGCCTCTTCTGGCACGGCGGTGGCGGCCGGTAAGTCGGGAGCCGATTTTGCGCTCGCGCATGAGGCACCCGGCTTACCGGCCGACGCCGCTGTGCCAGAAGCGAGCGCCAATCACCCCGGCCAACACGGTGAGCTGAGCTACTGGGCCGACCGGCTGGATGTGACCGTGCGCCCGGCCTTGAAGTCTCTCCGAAGAGAACAACCCAAGGCCGACGTATCCCACCCCGCCATGGCGGTGAACCTGGACGCCTGTATCCAGTGCAACCGCTGCGTGCGCGCCTGCCGCGAAGAACAGGTCAACGACGTCATCGGCTACGCGCTGCGCGGCTCGCACAGCGAGATCGTGTTCGACCTGAACGACCCCATGGGCGACAGCACCTGCGTGGCCTGTGGTGAATGCGTGCAGGCCTGCCCCACCGGTGCGCTCATGCCAAAGACCCACATCGGCTCGCAGGTGGTGGACAAAAAGGTGGACTCGGTCTGCCCCTTCTGTGGCGTGGGTTGCCTGCTGACTTACAACGTCAAGGACAACGTCATCGTCAGCGTCGACGGTCGCGATGGCCCGGCCAACCACAATCGTCTGTGCGTCAAGGGCCGCTTTGGTTTTGACTACGCCGCCAACCCGCAGCGCCTGACCGTGCCGCTGATCCGCAAAGAAGGCGTGCCCAAGGACCCGGCGCTGCTGGACAACCTCAACCGCAACACGGCGGACTGGTCGGACGTGTTCCGTGAAGCCACCTGGGAAGAAGCCCTGGCGTATTCCGCAGGGACTCTTAAGCGGCTGCGCGACACCCATGGCAAGAAGGCGCTGGCGGGCTTTGGCTCGGCCAAGGGCAGCAATGAAGAGGCTTACCTGTTCCAGAAGCTGGTGCGCACCGGCTTTGGCAGCAACAATGTGGACCACTGCACCCGCCTGTGCCACGCCTCCAGCGTGGCCGCCTTGCTCGAAGGTGTGGGCTCCGGTGCGGTGAGCAACCAGGTCAACGACGTGCAGCATTCGGAGCTGATCTTCGTGATCGGCTCCAACCCCACGGCCAACCACCCGGTGGCTGCCACCTGGATGAAGAACGCATCCAAGCAGGGCGCCAAGATCGTGCTGGCCGACCCGCGCATTACCGACATCGGCAAGCATGCCTGGCGCACGCTGCAGTTCAAGCCCGACACCGATGTGGCCATGCTCAATGCACTGATCCACGTGGTGATCGAGGAAGGCCTGGCCGACCAGGACTTCATTGCCAAGCGTGCCAACAACTTTGAGGCGCTGCGCGAGAACGTCAAAGGCTACAGCCCCGAGGCCATGGAGCCCATCTGCGGTATTCCGGCCCAGACGCTGCGTGAGGTGGCGCGGGCCTTTGCCAAGGCCAAGAGTGCCATGATTCTGTGGGGCATGGGCGTGAGCCAGCACGTACACGGCACCGACAACGCCCGCTGCCTGATTGCCCTGGTCACAGTCACCGGCCAGATCGGCAAGCCCGGCTCCGGCCTGCACCCACTGCGCGGCCAGAACAATGTGCAGGGTGCGTCTGATGCGGGACTGATCCCCATGATGTTCCCCAACTACCAGCGCGTGGACAACAAGGCGGTGCACAGCTGGTTCGAGAAGTTCTGGGACACCAAGCTCGATGACCGACCCGGCTATACCGTGGTGGAGATCATGCACAAGGCCTTGGCCGATGACAGCGACCCGCACAAGGTGCGCGGCATGTACATCATGGGCGAGAACCCAGCCATGAGCGACCCTGACCTGAACCACGCCCGCCACGCGCTGGCTTCACTTGAGCACATGGTGGTGCAGGACATCTTCATGACGGAGACCGCCTGGCTGGCCGATGTCGTGTTGCCCGCCACCGCCTGGCCAGAAAAGAACGGCACCGTCAGCAACACCGACCGCATGGTGCAGCTGGGCAAGAAGGCCATCGACCCACCGGGTCAGGCCATGCCCGACCTGTGGATCATCCAGCAGATCGCCAAGCGTATGGGCTTGAACTGGAATTACCAGGGGGATATGGACGGTGTGGCCGCTGTCTACGAAGAAATGCGCCAGGCCATGTCCACGGCCATCTCCGGCATCACCTGGGAGCGGCTGCAGCGCGAGTCCAGCGTCACCTATCCCTGCCTGAGTGCCGAAGACCCGGGCGCGCCCACGGTGTTCATCGACCGGTTCGCCACCACCGATGGCCGTGTGAACCTGGTGCCAGCCGACATCATTCCGGCCAATGAGCGGCCCGATGCGGAGTTTCCGTTTGTGCTGATCACCGGGCGCCAGCTGGAGCACTGGCACACCGGCAGCATGACCCGTCGCGCCGTGGTGCTCGATGCCATTGAACCCATGGCCACGGCCTCGATGTGCGGTGAAGACCTGAGTCTGCTCGGGCTGGAGGCCGGGGACGTGGTGACGGTGCAGTCGCGCCGTGGCGAGGTGGCCATCCATGTGCGCCGCGATGACGGCACGCCGCGTGGTGCGGTCTTCATCCCGTTTGCCTACTACGAGGCAGCAGCCAACCTGATGACCAATGCAGCACTGGATCCGTTTGGCAAGATTCCGGAATTCAAGTACTGCGCAGTGGCCATTCGCCGCGGTGGAAAACCACAGGCAGTGCCGGGTTATGGCACGGCCAAGCTGGCTGCCTGAGCCGCCAGCGACTACAACGGTTGGATATGCAGCACGCCAAGCCCACACTCACGCAGGTAAGCGCAGCCCTGACCCACGAAGTGGAAGTGGTCAATGAGCTGGGCGAGCGCTACCTGCTCTCCATACCCAGTGAGCGCGCGCTCACGGTGTATGTGGACAAGCGCGAGCTCATCACCCTCATGACCCTGGGTGCGCGGCCCGAGTGGCTGGTGACCGGCTATCTGCTCAACCAGCGTCTGGTGGCCGGCGTTGAAGACATCGCCTCGGTGACCGTCGATTGGGAAGTGGGTGCTGCAGCCGTCAAAACGCGCGGCGGCATCGTGGACCTGGCGCAAAAGACCGCACGCCGCGTGGTCACCACGGGTTGCGGCCAAGGTAGTGTGTTCGGAGACATGATGGACGGCGTAGACCAGCTGGCGCTGCCCGACACCCGCATCACCCAGAGCGAGCTGTATTCCATCGTCAATGCGATTCGCCTGCAGCAAAGCGTGTACAAGAGCGCGGGTTCGGTGCATGGCTGTGCGCTGTTCCGTGGTGAAGAGATGCTGCTGTTTGTGGAAGACGTGGGGCGCCACAACGCCATCGACACCATTGCCGGCTGGATGGCACTCAACGACCAGCACAGCGCGGGCAAGGTGCTGTACACCACGGGGCGGCTGACCAGCGAGATGGTCATCAAGGCGGCGCAGATGGGCATTGCCATCGTGGTGTCGCGCAGCGGCATGACGCAAATGGGGCATGCCGTGGCGCAGAAGCTGGGCCTGTGCGCCATTGGTCGGGCCACCAACCGGCGCTTCCTGTGCTTTAGTGGCGCCGAGCATTTGCTGTTGCAACCCGAACTGGCTGCCTCACCCGTACGCGTTGCGGCTTGATTCCTCGACAGGGGACGGCGCGGCCGGTCTGTGTCCGGCACGAATGCTATGACCGCGCAGAAATTTTCTATTGGTATCAATACTGCTATTGCCTTTTAATAGATTGCTTCAGCATTTTGTAGTCAAGAGGCCATGCGTTCCACACCGGTCGATGCTTTACAAACTTCGCAGCAGATGCCCGATTCCCGCGAGCATCGCTTTCTCGCGGACTTGTTGAATCAGGCAGACATCCGCCTGGAAGGCCAAAGGCCCTGGGACGTGTGCAGGATCAAGCCCGGTCTGGCCGAGCGGGTGCTGGCACAAGGCAGCCTGGGTCTGGGTGAGGCCTACATGGACGGTTTGTGGGATTGCGAGCAGCTGGATGCGCTCTTTGACCGGTTGTTGCGCGCCAATCTGTCTGCCAAGGTACACCCCAGCACCATGCTGTTGCACCATCTGCGGGCGCGCTGGTTCAATTTGCAGAGCGAGGCGCGGGCGTGGCAGGTGGGACGCGCGCACTACGACCTGGGCAACGACTTCTATGCGGCCATGCTGGACCGTCGCATGACCTATACCTGCGCCTATTGGCAAAGCGGCGCCCAGGATCTGCAGACAGCGCAGGAGCACAAGCTCGAGATGGTGTGTCGCAAGCTGGGCTTGCAGCGTGGCATGCGGGTGCTGGACATCGGCTGTGGCTGGGGCAGCTTCATGCGCTATGCGGCCGAGCGCCATGGTGTGCGGTGTGTGGGCGTTACGGTATCCGCCGAACAGGTGGAACTGGGGCGGCGCCTGTGTGAGGGCCTGCCGGTGGAGTTCCGGCTGCAGGACTATCGCGCCTTGAATGAAAAATTCGACTGCATTGTCAGCCTGGGCATGTTCGAGCACGTGGGCCAGAAAAACTACGCCACGTACATGGACATGGTCAAGTGTTGCCTGGCGCCCGACGGACTCTTTCTGTTGCACACCATAGGCCGCAATGAACATGGGCATGGCACCGATCCCTGGATCCACAAATACATCTTTCCCAATGGCGAGCTGCCCACCATCGCCCAGATCGGCAAGGCCTGCGAACTGCGCTTTGTGGTGGAAGACCTGCACAACTTCGGCGCGGACTACGACCGCACCTTGATGGCCTGGCATGCGAATTTCGAAGCGTCCTGGCCCCGTTTTGCTGACCGGTTGGGCGAGCGTTTTCGCCGCATGTGGCGCTACTACCTGCTGTCCTGCGCCGGAGCGTTCAGGGCGCGCGATATCCAGCTCTGGCAATGGGTGCTCTCGCATCCGGGGCGCTCTGGCGTCTATCCCCGCGTGAGCGGGGTGTGATCCGTATCTCGGTTCATTAGCTGGGGAGGGTGGGGCGATTACGATAGACCCCGTCCAGGGAGCCCCACGCATGTCCAATAGCCCGATTGCCACCAAGAGAACGGCCCAGCTGCGCCTGCGCCTGGTGGTGATCCTGCTGGCCAGTCTGCCGCTGCTGCTGGCGGTGGTGTGGGTGGTGTGGATGGTGCGTGACCTGATCACCGAGATGCAGAGGAACCAGGTGGTGGCCGTGCAAGCCATCGTGCTGCAGGCACGCAAGGACGAGCTCAAGCACTTCGTGCAGGCCGGCGGCAAAGTCATGGCGCACTATTGCGCGCCCACCAACACCCCCTACAAGCTCAGTCGTGAAGGCAAGGAACTGCTGCGGCACATGGACTTTGGCGATTCGGCCGACGACAACTACTTCTTCGTCTATGCCATGGATGGCACCAACGTCATGCATCCACGCTTGCCCGACATCGAGGGCAAGAGCCTGTGGGAATTCAAGGACGCGGCAGGCAACTACATCATCCAGCAGTTGCTAAAGGCCTCGCGCTCGGACGATCGCTTTGTGGACTACGTCTGGCACCGGCCTTCCACCGGGCAGATCGAGGCCAAGCTCGGCTATGTGGAATATGTGCCCGAGTGCGACCTGATGATAGGCACCGGCCTGTACCTGGACTACATGCGCGAAGTGCGCTCCTTCATCGAAAAACAGACTGACCAGACCATCCAGCGCACCAGCGACCGCATCGTGCTGATTGCGCTGGCGTCGCTGTTCGTGGTGGCGGCTGGTGGTCTCACCTTCAATATCCACGAGCAACGCCAGGCCAACCAGAAGCTCAGGCGCATGGCACAGCAGGTGGTGGAGTCGCAGGAGGCCGAACGCACCCGGGTGGCGCGCGATCTGCATGACGGCGTGAGCCAGTGGCTGGTGGCTACCAAGTTCACTTTCGAAACGGCGCGCCTGCAGTTGCAGCGGGGAGACGTCCAGAAGGCCGACGAGACGCTGGGCGGCGGCGTGACTCGGCTGCAGGAGGTCATGCGTTATGTGCGCGAGATGGCGCACAAGCTGCGCTCGGCCATGCTCGACGATGCCGGCCTGGGGGTGACCGTGGTCCAGGAGAGCCGGGAATTTGGTGACCGCACCGGCATCCGTGTGGATGTGTACGTGGGCGACATCCCGAAGCTGCCGAAGGATGTGGAGAGCGATCTGTACCGCTCCTTCCAGGAAGCCACGCGCAACATCGAAAAGCATGCGCAGGCCCGGCAGGTGAATATTTCCATCGAAGTCGACAACGCAGGCCTGTGGATGCGCATCCAGGATGACGGTGTGGGCGCTCCGGTTTCAGCTACCAAGGGCAAGAGCGGCATTGGTCTACTCAACATGCGCGAACGCATCGAGCGTCATGGTGGGGAGTTCGAATTCCACAGCACATCGGGCATGACCCGCGTCACCGCTTTCATCCCGCATACCCATTTGTAAGAGATACCCAGCATGAAAGCCATTTCGCCCTCTGACCACGACGCCACACCGGTGCGCCTGTTGCTGGTCGACGTGCACGCCATATCGCGCGCGAGTTCGCGCACTCTGCTGGATGCCCTGGCCGACTTTGAGGTCGTAGGTGAAACCAGCGAGCACCAGGAAGCGCTGGAGCTGGTCGCACAACTGGCCCCGGATGTGGTGATCATCAGCATGCGCGTGCAGGGTTCCACGGGCCCACAGACCGCGCGCTCCATTCTGGAGCGTCACCCCGACATCCCGGTGGTGTTCTGGACCATGTTTGACGATCCGGAATACGTACGTTCCGCGCTCGCTGCCGGTGCCCGCGCTTATGTGCTCAAGCAGGACCCAGCGCACGAAGTGGAATTGGCCATAGACCGTGCGCTGCGTGGACAGACCTATCTGTCCACCGGTCTGCAACAAATGCAATGAGGAGGAAGCATGCGACAGAAAGTCACGATTCTTGTTCTCGATGACC
Source organism: Rhodoferax sp. GW822-FHT02A01 (assembly GCF_038784515.1). NCBI lineage: Bacteria > Pseudomonadati > Pseudomonadota > Betaproteobacteria > Burkholderiales > Comamonadaceae > Rhodoferax > Rhodoferax sp. GW822-FHT02A01. Next base: position 36,513 of record NZ_CP152376.1, on the reverse strand, counting down.
ATCCGGTGGTGCGCCAGGGAGTGGTGGCCATGATCCAGGCCTATGGCGAAGGTTTCCATGTGGTGGGTGAAGCCTGCAGCCCGGATGAAGGCTTGGCCAAAGCCGCGGCCTTGCGTCCGGACGTGGTGGTGACGGATCTCATATTCAACGGCAGCTCGCGCAATGGCATCGACGTGATCCGGGAGTTGCAGATGCAGGGCGTTCCTTCACGCTGCGTGCTCATCACCGCCAACATGCAGGGGCACTACATGGTGGAGGCTTTCAAGGCGGGCGCCAAGGCATTCCTGTACAAGGAGTCGGATGCGCGCGAATATGTGAAGGCCATAGAGGCAGCGTTTGAAGGCATGACCTATTTTCCGCCCGAGCTGCCCCAGGAGCTGGACCGCTGGAGCCGCCTGCCGCGCCTCACGCCCAGCGAGGAGCGCCTGATGCCCTATGTGGCCAAGGGCCTGACCTCCAAGGAAATTGCACGCGAGTACAACCACCTGGACAGCCCCAAGGTGATAGAGCCGCGCACCATTGACCAGCACAAGAGCAACATCAAGCAGAAGTTTGCCATCGACAGCATGGGCGGCCTGGTGGCGTTTGCCATCAAATACTGCGATGACAACAACCTGGACTACAGGAACCTGCAGATCCAGGCCAAGCGTTCGCTGCTGGGTTTTTGAGCTTCAGCCAATCCGCCACGCCAGGCCCTTGTCCTGCGTGTCCTGGCGGCGGAACTCGCGCGGCGCCACACCCACGGTGCGCTTGAAGACCTTGGAGAAACTGAACGCGTCCTGGTAGCCGACTTCCTGCGCAATCTGTTCTAGCGAGCGTTCGGATTCGCTGAGCACACTCATGGCTTTTTGCATGCGCACCGTGCGCAGGTAGTTCAGCGGCGTGTTGCCCATGCTCTTGCGAAAGCGCTCGGCCAGGCTGGTGCGTGAGAGCCCGGCTCGGGCCGCCAGCTCTTCCAGCGTCCACTGGTGTGCGCAATCCGCGTGCATGGCCTGCACGGCGCGAAGCACCTGTGGGTCTTGGATGGAGTGGCTCCAGCCGGGCTGTGCCTGGCTTTGGCGTGCCACGATCTCGCGCATCAGCAGCACGAAGATCACGTCCAGCAAGCCGTAGACGATGGACTCGCTACCCAGTTCGTGCAGGGATATTTCCTGCTCCAGCAGTTGCATGCTGTGCGTCAGCGCGCTGGAGCAGGGGCCGTCCTGGGCACGCAGCACGAACCAGGCGGGCATTTCCTGAAAGAGCGGGTGCAGCGGCGTGTGCCAGAACTGGTAGGCACCACTGATGACGGCGTTGGGAATCGCCTTTGTTGCCGGCTGCAAGCTCGCCATTTGCCAGGTATCGGCCAGCGCCACGACCTTGGCGTCCTGCAGGCTGGCGTCCGCGCTGATGCTGTGCGTGCACCCGCGCGCCATGACGGCGATGTCCCCCACTTCCAGCCGCATGGGCTCCGCCATCGAAGGGGCATGCAGATAGATGGTGCCGTCGGTGACCACATGCAAACCCACGCTGCGGTCACAGGGAAACTGCAGGGCGGTGTGCGGCCGTATGCGGCGCTGGTTGAGCAGTCTGCGGCGCAGACCCGCCTGGCGAAAGAGGTCGGTCAAAAGGTCCATGGAACACGTTGGGATTAAAGAGGTTTTGTACGATTGGACATGAAAAGTGTATTTTTGTCCATTTCAAGTTCAGACGGTTGCGCGGATCATCAGGCCATCAACCACTACACGAGGAATGTCTCATGGCTAAAACACTTGTCATCGGTGCAAACGGCACCGTAGGTACCGAGCTGGTCAAGCTGCTCATCGCACAGGGGCACGATGTGCGCAAAGCCACCAGCAAGGCGGTGAAGGACCCGGCGCGTGACGTGCATTTGAATCTGGTGAGCGGCGAAGGTCTGGCCCAGGCATTTGCCGGTGTGAGCAAGGTTTTCTTGCTGTGCCCTCCGGGCTATACCAACCATGACGAGCTGCTCAAGCCCGCCATTGATGCGGCCAAGGCCCAAGGTGTGCAGAAGTTGGTGCTGATGACCGCTATGGGTGCCAATGCCGATGAGTCCGCACCGCTGCGCAAGGCCGAAGTGCATCTGCAGAACTCGGGCCTGGCGTACAACATCATCCGCCCCAACTGGTTCATGCAGAACTTCAACACTTTCTGGATCCAGGGCATTCTGGAACACGGCAAGATCTTCCTGCCGCTGGGCGCTTCCAAGGGCAGCTTCATTGACGCACGTGACATTGCCGCCGTAGCAGCCCAGTTGCTGAGCAAGGACGATTTCAACAACCGCGACTTCGATCTGACCGGCAGCGTGGCACTGGACCATGATGAAGTGGCCAAGATCCTGTCTGCCGCCACTGGCCGCACCATCACCTACGAAGACATTCCGCCCGACGTGTTGCTGGGCGGCTTGCTGCAAGCCGGCTTGCCCAAGCCCTACGCCGAGTTTCTGCTGTTGATCCTGAGCTACTTCAAGGCAGGCTATTCCGAGCGCACCACCGATGCGGTGCAGACCATTCTGGGCCGCGCGCCCGGCACGCTGGAACAGTACGCACGCGACTACCGCTCCGCCTGGGTCACCGCATCCTGAGATTGGCGCAGCGCGGCTACTCGTCTATGAGTTGCCCGCTGGCATCGTGGAACGGGTAGGGGCCTTCGTGTTCTCCCAGCACCACGCTGTGGCTGAGGAACTGCCCGTCCAGCCAGCGGTGCAGCAGGTAGCCGGGTGGTTCCATGCAGAACTGGCTGGGCCCTTGCGGGTCCAGGTCCAGCACCACCTGGTGGGCCGGGCTGGGGGCAGTCATGGCGCTGTGGCCGCCCACGCGGGTATGGATGTGGCGGTGCAAATGCCCGCATAGAACGGCCTGTACCTGCGGGTGGCGCGCCAGGATGGAGGCAAACGCTTCCCGACCCGTGAGACCCAGGGCGTCCATATGGGCAATGCCGGTGAGGAACGGCGGGTGGTGCATCAGGACCAGCGTGGGCTGCTCCGGTGCCTGTGCCAGCGTGGTTTCCAGCCACGCGAGTCGCTCGGCACACAGCTCACCGCGTCCCTCAAATGGCACCAGCGTATCGAGCCCGATGATGCGCAAGGGGTAGGTGTTATCCAGGCTGAAATGCAGGAACCCGGTCGCCGGCAGATAGCGGTGGTGGGCAAAGACCTGTCGCATGGCGTCACGCGCATCGTGGTTGCCCGGCACCACCACCAGCGGAAGGTGCAGCGGAGAGAGCAACTGCTGCAGGTGGGCGTACTCCTCGGGCCGGCCCAGGTCCACCAAGTCACCGGTCAGCACCACCAGATCTGGCTGCGGCCGCAGTTGCAGCAGATGCTGCACGCAGCGTTGCAGCATCTGCGCGGTATCCACCCGGCCATAGGCTTTCTTGCCAGGCGTCTTGATGTGGGTGTCACTGATGTGGGCGATCAGCATGGTGCGCGCTCCTGTACCGGCAGCAGACCATGCGGGTCCACGCGCAATCCAACCTCTTGGCCAACCTGCGCATCACAGCGCGCCGGGCCGTCCATGACCAGGGGCGCTGTGGCGCCCACGTTGACGATCAGGCGCGTACGGTCTCCTAGGAAGAAGGCCGCGGCCACCGTGCCGTGCAGGTCCGGCTGGGCGTCGGGGCTTGTGAGTTGCACATCCTCGGGGCGGAACATCATTTCCTTTGCTGGCGTCGGGCCACCTTGCCAGCGCAGCAAGCCACCGGTGCAGGCAAACCCCTCCGGGTCGTAGCGGCCCTGCACGCGGTTCATGGTGCCTATGAAGTCGGCCACAAAGGGTGAGGCCGGCTTCTGGTAGATGGCGCGCGGCGTACCGGCCTGCTCCACGCGGCCGTGGGACATGACGATGATGCGGTCACCCAGAGCCATGGCCTCGCTCTGGTCGTGCGTAACGTACACCGTGGTGATGCCCAGGTTGCGCAGCAGCATGTTGATCTCCACGCGCAGGGTCTCGCGCAGCTGGGCGTCCAGAGCGGTCAGCGGCTCGTCCAGCAACAGCGCGCGCGGGCGCACGGCCAGTGCACGCGCCAGGGCCACGCGCTGACGCTGGCCGCCGGAGAGCTGGTCAATGGACCGGTCGGCCAGCGCACTGATGCGCATCAGATCCAGCATCTCCTGTACGCGCGCACGCAGTTGTGCGGGCGGTGTCTTGCGGATGCGCAAGCCATAGCCGATGTTGTCGGCCACGCTCATGTTGGGAAACAGGGCATAGGACTGGAACACCATGCCCACGTTGCGTTTTTCAATGCCTTGTGCGGTGACATCGGTGCCATCAAACAGCACCCGGCCACCGGCATCGGGCTGTTCCAGCCCGGCAATCAGGCGCAGCGTGGTGGTCTTGCCACAACCGGATGGGCCCAGCAGGACCACGGTCTCGCCTGCCGCGATGTGCAGGTCCAGCGGCTCCAGCACACGGGTTCCGTTGGCAAAGGTCTTGGCACAGGCCTTGAGTTCTATCGATAGGGGAGGGAGCGCGGGCGTGTTCATCGGGTGCGGTTCAGTGGGGTGTCGGTGGGGGACGTGTCGTCAAAGCGGCGCTTGGTGGGGCGCGCAAGGGTTTGCATGGCCCATAGCAGGGGAACAATCATCAGAAAGAAAATCAGGGTGTAGGCGCTGCCGATTTCAAGCCGCAGCGAGGCGTACGCATCGGCCAGTCCCACCGGCAAGGTCTTGGTGAGTGGGGTGTGCAAGAGCCAGGTCATGTTGAACTCGCCCATGGACAAGGTCACCACCATCAGTGCACCGGCCAGGATGCCGTTGCGGCAGTTGGGCAGCACCAGGTCAAAGAAGCGTTGGCGAAAACTGGCACCCAATGAGGCCGCGCCTTCTTCCAGCGTCTTGAGGTCAATGGCCAGCAGCACCGCCAGCACTGAGCGCACCATGAACGGCAAGGTGAACAGCACATGGCCGATCAGGATGAAGACCCAGGATGTGCGAAAGCTGCCCCAGCCGCCATAGGTGGCAATCAGCGCCAGCGCCGTGGCCAGGCCGGGCACGGCCACTGGCAGCACCAGCAACTCTTCCACCCAGCGGGCCAGGCGGTTGCGCATGCGTGCCAGCGCGTAGGCAGCGGGCACGCCCAGCAGCAGGGTGATGACCAGACAGGCCAGCGCGATGCCGATGGAGCGGAACAGGGTGTCGCGGTAGCCATCCCACACCTCGAACAGCCAGCGTGTGGTGAGACCGCTTTGCAGGCCCGCGATGTAGTTGGTCGTTACCCCGGCCAGCATGGACAGCACCACCGGCACGATGAGAAAGGCGCACACCAGCAGCGTGAACGCCAGCTGTAGCACGAACAGGAATTTTTTGGTTTGCATGCGGCGTCCTCTCAACCTGCTGCGGCAACGCCGGAGCCGGCTGCCGAGCGCGCCAGGGCCAGCACCAGCCAGGTGATGGCGCCCAGCATGAAGCTCAGTGCCGAGGCCATGGCAATGTTGGCGGACATGGTGAACTCGGTATAGATCACCATGGGCAATACGTTGATGTTGGTGGCCAGTGTGAACGCCGTGCCAAATGCGCCCATGGCGGTGGCAAAGCAGATGGCACCAGCAGAGATCAGCGCCGGAGACAGGCCCGGCACGATGACATCCCGCACGACTTGCCAGCTATTGGCGCCCAGCGAGCGGGCGGCCTCTTCAATGCGGGCATCCAGCTTCTCGGTGGCGGCCATCACGGTCAGTATGGTGCGCGGAATCGAGAAGTACACATAGCCCATGAGCAAGCCGGTCATGGAGTAGGCAAACACCAGCTTGTCGGCACCCATGGCCTGGCTGATCTGGCCGATCAACCCCTGGCGCCCGGCCAGCAGAATGACCATGAAGCCGATCACCACACCGGGAAACGCCAGTGGCAGCGTCAACATGGAAACCAGCGTGGCATTGCCACGGAACTTGTGGCGCTGCAGGAACACGCCGGCAATGGTGCTGATCACCAAGGTGAGTATGGTGGTGACCAGTGCCAGGCCCAGGGTGGACAGCAGCGCCTTGAAGTAGCCGGCATTGGTGATCAATGCGCCATAGGCAGACCAACCCAGGGTGCCGCTGCCGCCCACCAGCGCCAGTCGCGCCATGGGCAGGAGGAAGAAGGCAGTGAAGAACACTGCCGCGGGAAGCAGAAGAATCATGGGTTCAGACTTTCCTGGCGCACTGGCGCTTTACTGCACTTCGTTCTTGTAGCGCTCTATGATCTTGGCCTGCGCTGCGGCGAGCTTCTTCAGGTCCACCGGCTTGGCGCGTGCGTATTCGCTGTCCGGCAGGAAGCGAGCCTTCGCTTCAGCCGAAAGGTGCTCCGGAAACACCGGGCGCAGATAGGCGTTGCCCCACAAGGTCTGGCTTTCAGCCGAGAGCACGAAGTCCAGCACCTTGCGGCCGTTGTCGGCGTTGGGGGCATTCTTGGTCAGGCCCATGACGTAGGGGAACACCACGGTTCCCTCCTTGGGAATCACAAAGCGGGTGGATGCGTTGTCGGTGTACTGGCCGCGGTACGCGTTGAAGTCGTAGTCGACGAGGATGGGGATTTCACCGGAGATGACGCGCGCATAGGAGGTCTGCTTGGGAACAATAGGCTGGTTCTTCAGCAGCGCCTGAAAGTACTTGATGCCGGGGTCCAGGTTGTCATAGGTTCCACCCAGTGCCAGGTTGACGGCCATCACACCCAACTGACCTACCGCAGCGGAGGTGGGGTCCAGGTAACCCACCATGCCTTTGTATTCGGGTTTGAGCAGGTCGGCCCAGCTTTGCGGCACGGGTTTGCCGCCCAGTGCTGCCATGTTGACGAACAGGCCCAGGGTGCCGGAGTGGATGGTGAACCAATAGCCTTCCGGGTCTTTCAGGCTGGCGGGGATCTTGTCCCAGCCCTTGGGCTTGTAGGGCATGAGCACACCGGCGTCACGCGCCGGGTCGGCCGCAATGCCACCCAGGTAGACCACGTCATTTACCGGGTTGGCCTTCTCCGCAATCATGGCGGCGATGGATTGGCCGGAGTTCTTGTTGTCCGACGGCACCTGGATACCCAGGCGAGCTTGGATGGTCTTGAGCTGGGTGCCCCAGTCGGCCCATTCGGGCGGGCAGTTGTAGCAGATGGCACGTTGCTGGGCCTGTGCTGCGGTGCTGGTGAACAGCGCAGTCAGAGCCAATGCGCCGGCCATGGCCAGGCGTTGAAAGTGGTGTGGTTTCATGACAAGGTTCTCCTTCAGAGGGGGGTAAGTGAAACGGGGGAATCGCCATTGGCAGTGCTCAAATGAACATGGGCCTGTTGCAGCATGTCGGCGATGGCATCGGGCACCGGCTGGTCGGTGAACACATGGCTGACTTCGGTGATGTGGCCGCCGCGTACCGTGGCTGCGCGACCAAACTTGGTGTGGTCCAGCACCAGGAATCGTTGCCTGCAATGCTTGACCAATTGCTGGCGCATATGCACTTCGTCCGGGCTGAAGTCGAGCAGGCTACCGTCCTCGGCCACGCCGCCGACACCGAAGATGCCGATGTCCACGTGGTAGTGCGAGAAGAAGGTGTGGGCTTCACCAGCCACCACATCGTTGTCCAGGTTGCGCAGGCGCCCGCCCGCAATGGTGATTTCGCAACTGGTGTTGCGAACCAGCGCCGCTGCCACGTTGAGGTTGTTGGTCATCACGCGCAGCCGTGTGCGGTCTGCCAGTGCATGGGCACATTGTTCCGGTGTGGTACCGATGCCGAAGAACAGCGAAGCACCTTCGGGCACCAGGGCTGCAACACATCGGGCAATGGCGGCCTTGGCTTCCTGGTTCAATACACGCCGAGCCAGGTAGGCAACGTTCTCGCCATCGGGCAGCAGATCGATGCCGCCATGGCGACGACGGCAAAGCCCTTTGTCGCACAAGGCATTGACGTCCCTGCGAATGGTTTGCGTGCTGACACCAAAGCGTGCCGACAAGGCTTCTATCGACTGGAAGCCCTGCTCATTGACGAGGCTGACGATCTGGCTTGCGCGGTCTTCGCTGGATAGCATCCAGTCGTTCACTTCGCCCGACTCTGTGTTCATATGCGCTTTCATATGAATAGTGTCGGATACTGGTGTGACAGCGTTATGACGCTGTCACCCGGACCAATTCAAAGGCGCGCTCGGGGCGCCACAGCGTTACGCAAGTACCAGCAGATTCTCAAAAGCAAAACTCAGCGTCACCTTGTCGCCGCGCGCGGGCAACTTCTGGTTGGGGTCGTTGAATACGTCCATGGAAAGGACTTCATTGCCCAGGTGCGTGCGGATGCGCACGATGGAGCCCAGAAAGCCCACGTCGTCCACCACCGTCTGCACTGCATTCTTGCCGTTGCCGCCTTCGTCCAGGGTGATGGCTTCCGGGCGTATGGCCAGGGTGCATTTCTGGCCGTTCTTCAGGTTGTCCAGCGGGTTGGATGTCACCAGCGTCAAACCGCCCACGCGGATTTCTCCTTTGGCGGTATCCACCACTTCGCCGGAAAGCTGGTTGAGCGTGCCGATGAACGAAGCCACAAAGCGGGTGCGTGGAAAGTTGTAGATCTCCGAGGGCGTGCCAATCTGTTCAACCCGGCCTTCGCTCAGCACCACGATGCGGTCCGAGATGGACAAGGCCTCTTCCTGGTCATGCGTCACGAACACGGTGGTGATGTTGAGCTCGCGTTGCAGCTCGCGGATTTCCTCGCGCAGGGAGATGCGGATCTTTGCGTCCAGCGCGGACAGCGGTTCATCGAGCAGCAGTACCTTGGGCTTGTTGGCAATGGCGCGGGCCAGGGCCACACGCTGCTGCTGTCCACCCGACATCTGCCAGGGGTAGCGGTCGGCCAGCGCATCCAGCTTGATCAGCTTGAGCATCTCCTTGACGCGCGCATCGATCTCGCTCTTGCCAGCATTGGCCACCTTCAGACCGAAGCCGATGTTCTCGGCCACCGTCATGTTGGGAAACAGCGCATACGACTGGAACACCATGCCGACGTTGCGCTGGTTGGTCGGCACATGGGTGACGTCCTTGCCGTCAAACACAATGCTGCCGACCGAGGGCGATTCAAATCCGGCGAGCATGCGCAGGATGGTGGTCTTGCCGCATCCCGATGGGCCCAGGAAGGTGATGAACTCTCCCTTGTCGATCGAGATGGAGAAGTCGTGCACGGCGGTCTGTTCGCCAAAGCGTTTTTGAATATTCGAAATTTCCAGGAATGCCATTGCGTCAATCTCTCGGTTCAATTAGCGGGTGGGGCGTGCGTGCTTGTTGCTGCCGAACACATTGATGAGCCCCATGGAGGCCCAGGTCACGATGAAGGCGATGACCGCCAGCGCGGACGGCTCGTAAGCGCGGTTGGCGCCAATGAGTTGCAGATAAGGGCCGAAGGCCGGGCGGTCTAGCAGACTGGCCATGGTGAATTCACCGATCACCACCGCAAAGGTCAGGAAGGCGCCCGACAGGATGGCCGATGTGATGTTAGGAAAAATCACGCGCAGCAAGATGGTGGCGCGCTTGGCGCCCAGCACTTCCGCAGCTTCAGTAAGCGTGCGTACGTCAATAGTGCGCAAGCCCGTGTCTACCGAGCGGTACATATACGGTAGCGACAGGGTGACGTAGCTACATACCAGCAGGAAGTCCGTGGCCCGCTCGCTGCCGGTCAAGGGGATGAGCGAGCTGCTGTTGTACATGCGCAGGTAACCGAACACGATCACGATGGCCGGTATCACCAGCGGCATCAGCGTGATGAATTCCACCAGCGGACGTAGTTTGGGCATGCGCAGATGCACCCAGTAGGCAGTGGGCACGACCAGCAGCACGCCCACCACGATGGTGGCAATGGCCATCACGATGGAGTAGCCAAAGGTGGCCTGGAACTGCGGGTCTTCAAAGACCACCTTGTAGGCTTCAAAGCTGTACTGGCCGCGCTTCATGCGCAGGCTGAATTCGAAGGTGGCAATCAGGGGCAGCAGGAAATAGGTGGCGCCCACGGCCATTGCTATCCATGCGCCCAGACGGGATTCTTTTTTCATGCGCTCCTCCGGTCGGTCTTGCTGCGCAACACCATGTAGCCGGTATTGGCCAGGCCGGTGATGATGATCATGCCCAGAGCCATGGCGTAGCCTAGGTTGGGGTTGTGCAACACGTCGCCACGGATCTGTGCATAGAGCAAGATGGGCACGATGTTGAGCGAGCTGCCGGTCAGGGCATAGGCGGTTGCCACTGCGCCAAAGGCGTTGGCAAACAGCAGCAGCATGGCTCCCAGGATGCTGGGCCACAGCACCGGCATGGCCACATAGCGCCAGTATTGAACGGTGGTGCCGCCCAGGCAGTCGCAGGCTTCGCGCCATTCCTTCTTGAGGCCTTCCAGCGCCGGTGTGACGATCAGCACCATCAGCGGGATCTGGAAATACAGATAGGTAATGGTCAGCCCCAGAAAGCTCAGGATGCTGAAACCGGTGGAGTAGATATTGATATCGCAATAGGTGCGCAGCAACACGGTGACCAGGCCCATGCGTCCCAAGGTGGCCAGAAAGGCAAAGGCCAGGGGCACGCCGGCAAAGTTGGACGCCACGCCGGAAAAGGTCATCAGCGTGGGCCGTATCCAGTCGGGCAGCTTGCCCAGCACGGCGGCCCAGGCCAGCAGAAAGCCCAGCAGTCCGCCGGCAACTGAGGAGGCCACGCTGATCTTGAAACTGATCCAGTAGGCATCCAGCACGTTGGCTTCAAACAGACCGCGCAGATTGTCCAAGGTGAAGTTGCCTGCGGCGTCCTGGAACGCGCCCACCATCAGGTAAGCCGTGGGCAGCAGCAGGAACAGCAAGGCGAACACAAAGAAAGGCACCACACCCAAAAGATTCAGGTTGGCGGGTTTCTTGTTGGGAAGAAGGGGAGTGGCCATGGGGTGAGGTACAGGTTCAGCAGAAACGCATATTCCACGGTGAAGCAAGCATCGGGCCGGCCGCAAACAAAATCGGGCATGACCGTTGCAGGTCACGCCCGATGGCAGTAGTCAGCCCGGCAAATTACTTGACCGCAGCACCCACAACAGCATCCCATTGCTTGGTGATGACTTCCTTGGCAGCGTTTTGCTGATCCAGTGTGGGGAATGCAGCCTTGGCATAGCCCGCAGCAGGAGGCAGCTTGTCAAGAGAAGCCTTGGTGAACTTGTTCTTGGCAATCAGGTCGTTGAAACGGATGGGGTGGCAGTAGCCGTTGAGCAGCCCTTGCTGGCCTTCGTCGGAATACAGGTATTCCATCCACAGCTTGGCTGCATTGGGGTGGGGAGCGTAGGCGCTGATGGCCTGCACATACACGCCTGCAACCACGCCGCTCTTGGGAACGACCACGTCGACCTTGGGGTTGCCGTTGAGCTTATCGCGGTCGGCCAGGGCGTTGTAGTCCCAGCTGATGATGATGGGGGTGGTGCCTTGTGCCAGCGAGGCGGCCTTGCCGATCACGGGCACGAAGTTGCCGCTCTTGTTGAGGTCGGCAAAGAACTTCAGGCCAGCGGCAGCAGCCTTGGAAGCATCGCCATTGGTGGTGCTCAGACCGGCGGCATATACGCCCTGGATAGCTTGGTTGGAAGCGCGGGGGTCACCAGCCAGTGCCACAGCGTTCTTGTATTCGGGCTTGAGCAGATCGGACCAGTCGGCTGGGGGCTTGACCATGTCGGAGTTGACCTGGAATGCCAGCACGCCGTAGTAGTCACCGTACCAGTAGCCTTCAGGGTCCTTGGCGCTGTCAGGGATGCTGGCCCAGGTGGAAACCTTGTAGGGCTGGATCAGGCCTGCGGCCTTGGCCGAGGGGCCGAAGGACAGACCCACGTCAATGGTGTCGGGAGCCTGGGGACCCTTGTTGTCCTTGTTGGCCTTGATGGCTTCGATTTCGTCGCCGGAACCTGCATCCGGATTGAGTTCATTGACCTTGATGCCGTACTTCGCCTTGAAGGCATCGATGATGGGGCCATAGCCACACCAGCTGCGCGCCAGGGCAATCACGGTCAACTGGCCTTCGGCCTTGGCAGCCGCAACGAGTTGTGCAGATTGGGCCATGGCAGCCTGGGTGCTGCATACCGCCACAACAGCGATAGCCAATGAAGTCAATTTGGATGGGTGCATAACGGTTCCTTAAAAGTTGCCAGGGGAGTGTGGCGTTAAAAAATGTCAGTTCCGTGTCAATCAGTTTACACACGGTAGCAATTTTCAACACACAATAGCGATTAAATATTTCAGATTTGTTACAGATATGGATCAAGACTTGGCGACGATGACATTGCACCTGATCGGTGCCATGGCGGTGGGTGGTGTCATTGGATTGGAGCGTAGTTACCACGGACGCCCTGCAGGGTTCAGAACGCACACACTGGTTTGCCTGGCTTCCAGCCTGCTGATGCTGGTCACCCTGTATCAGGCCAAATGGCTGCCGGCTGGTGCATCCATGGAAGCCTTCCGTACCGATCCCACGCGCATGGCGCAGGGCATCATGACCGGCATCGGTTTTCTGGGCGCGGGCGTGATCTTCAAGGAAGGACTGAGCGTGCGCGGCTTGACCACGGCCGCCTCCATCTGGATCACATCGGCCCTGGGCGTGCTCATAGGTATCGGGTTCTATTTCCCAGCCATCGTGGCAACGATTCTTACGGTTGGTGTGTTGTCGCTGTTTCGCGTGATCGAGGCGCGCATACCGTCACATCACTATGCGCAGCACTTTCTCAGCTTTGGTCGCAATGACGCGATGGAAGAAGAGGAAGTACGCAGCATGCTGCAGGCGCACGGGTTCACCATTGCCAACATCAGCTACCGTGTCTCTGACAGCGGCGACGACTTTGAATACCGCATGGTGATCCGCACGTCGGGCTCGGATAAATTTGCGTCGCTCGCGCGCTTCCTGCGCGCCCACAGCCGCATCAAGACGTTCCGCATATCGCCCACAGGCGACTGAGCGCTTACGCCAACCCCGAGGTCTTACACCTGTTTACAACTGAAACAGGTGGTTCACCATTCGCTACCCCCATGGGGCTGACTTCCTGGGCATACTGAGGTCAACACAATTAGTTGACGAGGTAGCCCATGAGTTTTCAAAACAGTTTGCGTCGTATTCACCCCTTGGTAGCAGTAGCCGCAGTTGCGCTGACATTGTTCAGTTTGCTGGGCATCGCAGCCATCACCGGTGTGTTGCCCATGTCTCGCGGATCGGTTGGGGATCAGCATAGCGAGGCCATTGCACCTCCAGAAGCTACAGCCGCAATGGCCAAGCCAACACCGGCGTTAGCTCCAGAAACGACAGCGGCCAAACATACGCACCATGATGCGCAACAGGTCGCCACCAGCAACGCACCGACAAACACCACATCACCCGCTCCTGCACCAGCACCTGCCAAACCCGCAGCCAAGAATAGTGCCGTGGGCATAGGCGTGGGTGCGGTGGTGGGTGGTGTCCTGGGCAACCAGGTCGGCAGCGGTGACGGCAAGACGCTGGCAACCATTCTGGGCGCCATTGGTGGCGGATACGTCGGTAACGAAATAGCCAAGAAAAGCCAGTAAGCCATGGATGGTTTTGTGTGAAGATTCGCGCTTCCTTTTGACGCGAATCGGGCGCTCTGGCGCCCGCTCACACTGGAACCACCATGTCGGATGAAGAGAAATACAGCGGCCGCGTAGGCCGCATGATCAGCCGCTGGGCGGGCAAGCGCCTGACCTTTACCCGCAAGAGCACCGACGAGGGCGAGGTGCTCCAGCACACTCCGCCCACCGCCGGAGAGATGGATGCCGCGCAAGGCGTCTACATCGAACCACCCAAGGCCTTGCCCATATTGACCACCTGTGAAGTGCTGGTTGTTGGCGCCGGTCCGGCGGGGCTTTCGGCGGCACTGGCCGCGCGCCGTGCGGGTGCCGATGTGGTGTTGCTGGAGCGCTTTGGTTGCTTTGGTGGTGCCATCACGACGGTGGGCATGGAAACTTTGGCGTGGTACCGCTACGAAGGCACCATCGAATCCGAAGGCATTGGCATCGAGATGGAGCGCCGGGCTGCAGCCATGGGTGGCACCGTCAAGTGGCCCTACAACGACAGCGAGTGTCTGGACGCCGATTTCTTCAAGGTGGTTGCCGACCATCTGGTGCGCGAGGCCGGCGTACGCCCTATCCTGCATTGCTATGCGGTCGACGTGATCTTTGAAGAGGGCAGCAATTGCCTCAAGGGCATAGTGACGGAGAGCAAGTCCGGCCGTCAGGTGGTGCTGGCGCAGCGCATCATCGACTGCACGGGTGACGCAGACATTGCCCATCTGGCAGGTGCCAGCTACCGCAAGACGCCCAAGGACAAAATGCTGGGCATGACCACGGTGTTCAATGCCTCCGGTGTCGACAAGGATCGCTTCCTGCGATACACCGAGGCCCAGCCCGCAACCTATGCCGACTGGAGCCGCACCTGGGAACAGGAGACCACCGGCAAGGAAAACGAGCTGCGCAGTCCTTACCTGGACAAGGAGTTCGACCAGGCCCGCGCAATGGGCGTGATCCCGCAGGACAGCACCAACCTGGGTGGTTCATGGTCCTCGCTGACCGAAGCCGGTGAAGCCAACAACCTCAACCTGGCCCACATGTATGGTTTTGATCCCACTGACGTGATGGACCTCACCCGTGCCGAAATGCAGGGGCGCGAGGAAGCATTGCACGCGCTGGCTGCTCTCAAGAACGTGGTCCCCGGGTTCGAGAAAGCCAAGCTGCGCAACTTCGCCATGACCCTGGGTGTGCGCGACTCGCGCAAGATCATCGGCCGCTACAACTTGACCGGACAGGATGTGCGCAACCAGGCCAAGTTCGACGACTCCATCGGCATCTTCCCCGAGTTCATTGATGGCTATGCGGTGCTGATACTGCCCAGCACCGGCCGTTATTTCGAAGTGCCTTACGGTTGCATGGTGCCGCTGGAGGTGGACAACCTGTTGGTGGCAGGAAGATGCGTGGCTGGTGACATGGTGTCCCATGCCGCCATGCGCAACATGATGGCCTGCACCGTCACCGGGCAGGGCGCCGGTGCGGCCGCCGCAGTGTCCATCCGCAATGGCCAGACCACGGCGGAAGTACGTTTGAAGGATGTGCAGGCGGAGCTGGAAAAGCAGGGTGTACGCCTGCACTGAAGGGGATTGCGCGGCGTCTGCACGCCGCCTTCACCCACATGCGCTAAGGTAGCGCCATGAAGCAATCTTTCTGGAGTCTGGGTTGGCGCACGCTGTGGCGGGACGTGCGCAGCGGTGATTTGCGCCTGCTGATCGTGGCGGTAACACTGGCTGTGGCGGCCTTATCGGCCGTGGGTTTTTTTGCGGACCGACTCAAGGGCGGGCTGCAGCGTGACGCACGACAACTGCTGGGCGGTGATGCCGTGATCGCCAGCGACAACGCCACACCGGAAGCATTTCTGGCCAAGGCACGTGAGCTGGGCCTGCGCACCGTAACTACGCTGGGGTTCCCCACCATGGCGCGGGCGGAAGACGCCAAAGGCGGGGCCACCAAACTGGTCGCGCTCAAGGTGGTGGAGCCCGGGTACCCCTTGCGCGGCAGGCTGCTGTTGCGTGGTGGCGCGCCCGGCATGGAGGTTCCGGCAAGCGGCATTCCGCTGGCGGGCCAGGCCTGGGTGGACCCTTCGTTGCTGGACTCCTTGTCACTCACCACAGGCGACACCTTGTTGCTGGGAGACAGCCGCTTTACGATTGCCGGAGTCATCGCGGTGGAGCCGGACCGTGGCGTGGGCTTCATGAATTTCTCACCGCGCGTGATGATTCGCAGCGATGACGTTGCCGCGACCGGCCTGATCCAGCCCGCGAGCCGATTGAATTACCGGCTGGCTGTAGCCGGAGAGGAGGCGCAGGTCAAGGCCTTCGTGGCCTGGGCCGACGTCGAGGTGAAAAACGGTGCCAAGGCTGCCGGGCGCGGCATCCATGGCGTGCGCATTGAGTCGGTTCAAACCGGGCGCCCGGAGATGAGCCAGACACTGGACCGCGCTGAGAAGTTCCTGAGTCTGGTGGCACTGCTGGCGGCGCTGTTGAGCGCGGTGGCGGTGGCTTTGGCGGCGCGGGCATTTGCGGCCAAGCACCTGGATGACTGCGCCATGTTGCGGGTGCTGGGTCTGAGCCAGCGTGCCATGGCTTCGGCCTACACCTTGGAGTTCGCATTGATCGGGTTGTTCTCCAGCGCGCTCGGTGTGCTGCTGGGCTATGCCATCCATTACCTGTTTGTTGCACTCATGGCCGGACTAGTGCAATCCGCCTTGCCCGCAGCCACACCGTGGCCGGCTGTGCTGGGCTTGGGCATGGGGCTGACCCTGCTGTTTGCCTTTGGCCTTCCGCCCGTGCTGCAGCTGGCGCAGGTGCCGCCGCTGCGGGTGATCCGACGCGATGTGGGCAATCTGCGTCCCGTGTCGGTCGGTGTATTGACCTTGGGTGTGACGGGCTTTGCCACGCTGCTGCTGGTGGTGAGCAGCGACCTGCAACTGGGCTTGATTGCCGTGGGTGGCTTTGCAGCGGCCGTGCTGGTGTTTGCGCTCTTGAGCTGGCTGGCCGTCAAGCTGCTGCGTCGCAGTGTGAATGAGCAGACCGCGCCGCGCTGGCTGGTGCTGGCCACGCGACAGATTGCAGCGCGGCCTGCATTTGCCGTAGTCCAGGTGAGTGCACTGTCGGTGGGAATGCTGGCGCTGCTGTTACTGGTGTTGCTGCGTACCGACCTGATCGGCAGCTGGCGCAAGTCCACACCGCCGGATGCGCCCAACCGCTTTGTCATCAACATCATGCCGGACCAGGGCGATAGCTTCCGGCAGGCCTTGACCCAGTCCGGAGTGGCACAGTTCGACTGGTACCCCATGATCCGCGGACGTCTGGTGGCCATCAATGACCGCAAGGTCGGTCCCGAGGACTATGTGGACGATCGTGCCAAGCGTCTGGTGGACCGCGAGTTCAATCTGTCCTACAGCGCCGTGCAGCCGCCCCACAATGAAATCATCGCGGGCGCCTGGAAGGCCGAGGAACGCGACTCCATCAGCGTGGACGAAGGGATCGCCAAGACCCTGAACCTGAAGATGGGAGACCGCCTGCGTTACGACATTGGCGGTGTGCAGCGCGAAGCGCGCATCACCTCGCTACGCAAGGTGGATTGGGGCTCCATGCGGGCCAATTTCTACGTGATGTTCACGGTCAGCGCCATGCCGGACGTACCCGGCACCTATATGACCGCATTCAGGGCGCCTGCGAGTGCAGGGTTTGACAATGCGCTGGTGCGCCAGTTCCCCAACATCACGGCGGTGGACATGACGATCACCCTGAATCAGGTGCAGCGCGTGCTGGATCAGGTCATTCGTGCCGTGGAATTCCTGTTCGGCTTCACCCTGGCCGCAGGCCTGGTGGTGCTGTTTGCGGCAGTGAGTGCCACGCGTGAGGAGCGTGCGCAGGAATACGCGGTGATGCGTGCCGTGGGGGCGCAGGCGGGCCTTCTGCGCAGCGTGCAGCGCGCCGAGCTTGCCGGTGTGGGCTTGTTGGCGGGCTTTCTGGCATCCCTGGTGGCCAATGCAGTGGGTTGGGCCCTGGCCCGTTATGTGTTTGATTTCGAATGGACGGTCAGTCTGTGGTTGCCACTGGGCGGCGCGCTATGTGGCGCTGCCCTGGCGCTGGCGGCCGGTTGGTGGGGGTTGCGCGATGTGTTGCGTCGCCCTGTTGTGGAAACCTTGCGAAGAGCCGCCCAATGAGCGATAGCGACGACGAACAAACCCCGGGCACCAGTGCCTTTGAGCTGATCGGTGGAGAGTCAGCAATCCATGCACTGGTGGAACGCTTTTATGACTTGATGGATCTGGAGCCGGGTTATGCCGCACTGCGTGCCGTGCATGGTCCGGATCTGGCTTCTGCGCGGGAAAAACTCAACTGGTTTTTGTGTGGCTGGATGGGTGGGCCGCAACACTACGTGGAGCGTTTTGGCCATCCGCGTCTGCGCATGCGGCACATGCCCTTCAAGATCGGGATTCTGGAGCGCGACCAGTGGCTGGCTTGCATGGACCAGGCCATGACTGAAGTGCAGGTGCATCCGCTGCTGCGTGAGCGGTTGAATGCGTCCTTTTTCCAGACCGCTGACTGGATGCGCAACATCTGAGCGACCGTCGCCGCGGGGTCACTTGAATTTCGTTTTGTCTTTGGGCGGGATTTTTACAAGGCCTGCATATTTGGCAGCCATGGCGGCAAACTGTCCGCTACTGATCAGCTTCTTGAAGGCCATGTTGTATTTGGCCAGCAGCTCCATACGCTGTGGGTCTCTTTGGAAAGCGATGTATCCGTATTGAACGCCTATAGGCGGGGCGATTTTTGCCACCGCCGGGCGGATGTCGGGCTTGATGGATTCCCGGTACGCATTGCGCTCATTGACCGCCAGATAGTCCATGCGGTTGGCCGCCAGCATGAGCATGGCGCCTTCAATCGTGGATGTGACTTCCACATTGAGATTGGGGAGCTCGCGATCAAACTGCTCGCCATAGGCCCAACCCCGGATGGTGACGATGCGCTTGCCGATCAGCGAGGTGTAGCTGCCATCCCAGCGGTGGTCGGAGCTGGCATTCACGAAGAAGACCATGTTGTCTTCATAAAAAGGCTGATCCATGAAGGCGAAACGCTTTTCGCGCTCTGGCGTCAGGTAGGGGCCAAGCAGAATGTCCCCGGCGCCGCTGGCCACGGTCTCCTGTGCACGGGTCCAGGGTTCGATCTTGAATTTGACGGTGTCGCCCTGCATGCCGCACAAGGTGCGGATCAGGTCAACTCCCAGGCCGACGAAGTTGCCTTTCTGGTCCTGTTCAAAAATGCCGGTAAAGGTCGTGCCGACCGCCTGCAATTCACGGCCTTGCACGCAGAGCGAGAAAAGCAAGCCAAGAATGGCCAACGACCAGTGGCGCAACATTCGATTTCCCCTCGGAATTGATGCAAATCAACTAGGCAATTCTGGCTTCTTTTGCGACTTGCACACTATTTGTACCCAATGTAGACAATTAATTCAGCAAGAGCAATATTTGCGCCTGCATCTTTTGTCACTGAGCAATCGCTTGGCCTCTAAGACTTGGGTTGGCGCCCCAGTTTGCGGTACACGGTGGCACGGCTGATGCCCAGGGTCTGGGCCGCCTTGGCCACATTGCCCTTGGCTTGCTCGACAGCGCGACGAATCATGGCTGTCTCCATGTCTTTCAGTCCTCTGCCCGTGCCTTGGCCTAAGCCTGCGTCGTAGTGCGGGGGCAGGTTCTCATGGGCGGCCAGGACCGCCGAGGCTTGCAACCGCAATCCCGTCCACAGCGGAATCTCCAGCATGGCCTGGCTGCGTTTGGCAGCATCAAACACCATTTGCAGGGGCAGGCCGAACACTTCTTCGGCGTGCACGGGTTTGAGTTGCCCCGCGCCCAGGCCTGAAACCATCTGGCGCGCCACGGCATTGGCTCCGGTGATCCAGCCGTCGGCATCCAGGCAGACGATGCCGTCGGCATCGTTGCCCAATGTATTGCCAGGCCAATTCAGACGCAGCATCACGCTGTGCGTATGTGCCAGCACCATGGCGTTGCTAATCTTCCCGGCAACCTGCGTCACCAAGTGGCAGAGTTCAGGGCGCTCCACCGCATCGATGCCGGTCAGGTCCAGCATGCCGATGCAACTTCCGTTGGCGCCAAATACCGGCGCACCGGCGCAGCTGTACACCGACGTGTTGGAAAAGAAATGTTCCCCGCGATGCAGCCAGACTGGCTGTTGCTCGGACAGTGCAGTGCCGATGGCCGTGGTGCCCACGCGTTGTTCAGACAAATCGGTGCCTATGCGGGTGATCAGGTCGGCGCGTCGGTCACTGCGGTCAATCGGACCATTCACATCCACTACCACTCCATGCTGGTTGGTCAGGATGGCAAAGTAACCGGTGTTGACAATGGCTCTGCCCAGCTTCTCGAGCAGAGGTCTGGCGGTTTGCACCAGACGCGCATTGCCCTCAGCGGTATGACGTGCCGTGGCGCTGCTGATGACATCGAATTCCGCACAGGCCTGGGGTTGCAGCCCCTGTTGCAGACAGCGCTGCCAGGAGCGCTCCACCCACGGTGCGACCAGCGGCGCGTCGCAGCGCTCGCCCACCAGCAACGCGCGACGCGCTTGCGCAATCGCGTCCAGGCGATTGCGTTGGGTGATGTCAGTGTGGGCGGGCGTGCTCATGGTGGATTCGGGCGGGACAGGTGTAGTGCGAAGACAGAGTGCAGGCGGCGTGGGCGAGGTGTTGCAAATTGAGAATATTGAACATTTGCCAATCCTGACTAGGGTTATCCCTAGAGCTTACAAGGTCTGCTGCTCCAACAATGCATAGGCAAATCATTTCATAGGCACGGATGTGCATAGGTTACACCAGGCCTGCAGATTAAACATAGGAGAAACGCATGCAAAAGTTGTTGCATATCAACGCTGACAAGTGCACCGGGTGCCTGCAGTGCGAGATGGCCTGTTCCTACGAGAACTACGGCACCTTCGCCACGGCCAAGTCCCGCATCAAGGTTTTCAATTTCCACGAAACCGGCAAGAAGGTTCCCTACACCTGCACCCAATGCGACGAAGCGTGGTGCCTGCATGCCTGCCCGGTAGAGGCCATTACTGTGGACAAGGTCACCGGTGCCAAGGTGGTCAACGAGGCCACCTGTGTGGGGTGCAAGGTATGCACCATTGCCTGCCCCTTCGGCACCATCAACTATGTGGAAGAGACCGGCAAGGTACAGAAGTGCGACCTGTGCGGTGGCGACCCCGCTTGCGCATCGGCCTGCCCGACCGGAGCCATCACGTTCATTGACGCCAACTGGACCGGACTCTCCAAGATGGAGCAATGGGCCAACAAGCTGGGCAACCAGCCTTCTGCATCTTAAGGAGCACCATCATGTCTTGGGCAGGAAAAATTCTCCGCGTTGATTTGACCGCGGGCACCGTCAAATCCGAACCTCTCAACATGGAGTGGGCACGTGCCTACATCGGCTCGCGTGGGCTGGGTACCAAGTACCTGTGCGAAGAGGTCGACGCCACCGTGGATCCACTCTCGCCAGCCAACAAGATCATCTGGGCCACCGGCCCCTTGACCGGCACCATGGCCTCCACCGGTGGCCGTTACACCGTCATCACCAAGAGCCCGCTGACCGGCGCCATCGCCTGCTCCAACTCCGGTGGCTACTGGGGTGCGGAGTTCAAGATGGCGGGCTGGGACATGGTCATCTTCGAAGGCAAGAGCGCCAAGCCGGTGTATCTCTATGTCAACGACGACTTGGCCGAGCTGCGCGACGCCTCGCACCTGTGGGGTAAGAGCGTGTGGGAAACCGAAGAGACGCTCAAGAAGAGCCTGCAGGATCCGCTGACGCGCGTGTCCAGCATTGGCAAGTCCGGCGAAAACGGCGTGCTATACGCCGCCGTGGTGAATGACCTGCACCGTGCGGCCGGCCGCTCAGGCGTGGGCACCGTCATGGGCAGCAAGAACCTCAAGGCCATTGCCGTGCGCGGCACCAAGGGCGTGGGCAATATCCACAACCCAGCTGCCTTCGTGCAAGCCGTCAAGGACAAGAAAAAAATCCTGGCCGAGAACGGCGTCACCGGACAAGGCCTGCCGGCCTACGGCACGCAGGTGCTCATGAACGTGATCAACGAAGTCGGCGGCCTGCCTACGCGCAACCACCGCGCCAGCCAGTTCGAAGGTGCCAAGGACATTTCCGCCGAAGCCATGGCCACGCCGCGCGCCACCGATGGCAAGAAGCATCTGGTGACCAACCAGGCCTGCTTTGGTTGCACCATTGCCTGCGGACGCATCAGCAAGATGGACCAAGGCCACTTCACCGTGGCCACCAAACCTCAATACTGGGGCGCATCGGGCGGCCTGGAATACGAAGCCGCCTGGGCCCTGGGCGCAGCCAACGGCGTGAAGGATCTGGAAGCGCTGCAATACGCCAACATGATCTGCAACGAAGAGGGCATTGACCCCATCAGCTTTGGCACCACCGTGGGTGCGGTGATGGAGTTGTACGAGATGGGTGTGCTGACCAAGGAGCAGATCGGCATTGAGGCTAACTTCGGCTCTGCTCAGGCCCTAGCCTTTCTGGTGGACGAGACCGTGCATGGTCGCGGCTTCGGCAAGGAAATCGGCCAAGGCTCCAAGCGTCTGTGCGCCAAGTACGGTCACCCCGACCTGTCCATGAGCAGCAAGGGCCAGGAGTTCCCCGCATACGACGGCCGCGCCATCCAGGGCATCGGCCTGGCCTACGCCACTTCCAACCGTGGCGGCTGCCACCTGCGTGGCTACACCATCGCGTCCGAAGTGTTGGGCATTCCCGTCAAGACCGATCCGTTGGAGCATGAAGGCAAACCTGAACTGGTGAAGGCGTTCCAGGACGCAACCGCTGCGTTTGACTCTTCCGGTCTGTGCATCTTCACCACCTTCGCTTGGGGGCTGGCCGATCTGGCGCCGCAACTGCAGGGCGCATGCGGTGACGAATTCGACACCGAAGCACTGGCCCACATCGGCGAGCGCATCTGGAACATGGAGCGCGAGTTCAACAACCGCGCCGGTTTCACCGCCAAGGACGACAGCCTGCCCAAGCGCCTGCTGACCGAGGCCGTGACCACCGGCCCGGCCAAGGGCAAGGTCAACATGCTGGCTGAAATGATGCCCAAGTACTACGCTGCGCGCGGTTGGGATGCTGAAGGCCGTCCGACCGCCGAAACCCGCAAGCGCCTGGGCCTGTAGGCCACCGGTAAACCTCAGGTGCAGCACATCAACCGGTGCGCACAGTGAGGTGCATGGAAGGCGGTCTTGATCGGGCCGCCTTTTCTTTTTTGGAGCAAACACCATGACCCACCATTTGATTCTCGGCGCCGGCCCTGCCGGTGTCATTGCGGCCGAGACCATCCGCAAACAAGCACCGCAGGACGCCATCACCATCGTGGGTGATGAGCGTGAATCGGCCTATTCGCGCATGGCCATCCCGTACTTGCTGATCGGCAAGGTGGATGAGAGTGGCACCTTTCTGCGCAAGAGCCCAACGCATTTTTTCGACCAGAACATCCAGGTCATCCAGGCCAAGGCAACTTCCGTCGACGCTGCGGGAAAAAGTGTGGAGCTGGACAATGGCCAGCGTCTGGCGTTCGACACCCTGCTGATCGCCACCGGTTCGCATCCGATACGTCCACCCATCGCAGGCATTGATTCCGAGGGAGTGCACACCTGCTGGACGCTGGAGGATGCCCGCAAGATCGCAGAGCTGGCCACCAAGGGCGCTCGAGTGCTGCAATTGGGTGCGGGCTTCATCGGCTGCATCATCATGGAGGCGCTGGCCGCACGGGGCGTGCAGCTCAGCGTGGTGGAAATGGGCGACCGCATGGTGCCGCGCATGATGGGCCCCACAGCGGGCGGCATGATCCGGTCGTGGTGTGAAGCCAAGGGCGTGCAGGTATTTACCAGCACCAAGGTGGAGTCGATCACGGCCGGCAAGCCCTTGCAGGTCAAGTTGTCCAACGGCAAGACGGTAGAGGCCGATCTGGTCATCAGCGCCGCCGGTGTGCGGCCCGCGATTGGGTACCTGGAGAATTCCGGTGTGACCTGTCTGCTGGGCGTGCTCACCGACGAGCATCTGCAGACCAATGTGCCGGGCATTTTTGCTGCAGGCGATTGCGCCGAAGCGTTCGACAAGGTCAGCGGCAAGATGATCGTCAGCGCCATCCAGCCCAACGCCGCGGAGCAGGCGCGCATTGCCGCCATGAATATGGTCAGCCATGCACGCGGTACGCCACTGGCCGCGGAGTTGCAGGGCGTCACGCAAATCAATGTGCTCGACACGCTGGGTCTGATCTCCACCAGCTTTGGCGACTGGCAAGGTCGCCCTGGTGGCGAGCATGTGGAGCTGACCGATCTGCCCAATGGCCGTCACCTGAGCTTGCAATTCAAGGACGATGTGCTGGTGGGCTGCAATTCGGTTGGATGGACCAGCCACGTGGGCGCAATGCGTGGACTGGTGGAAGGCCAGGTCAAGCTGGGTGCCTGGAAAGAAGTACTCAAGGCCGATCCGACCCGGCTGATGGAAGCCTATCTTGGCGCCGCGCAGGGGCAGCAGGACTGGTCCGGTCCGAACGACACACGCAGACGCTAGCATTGGCATTCATGAAAATCACTTTCAAGCTGTTCGCCTCGCTTACCGACTTTCTGCCGCAGCAGGTGCGCACCAGCAACCAGATGGATCTGCAAGTGCCGGATGGCGCCACCATATTGCAGGTCATAGAACCATTCGGCCTGCCCGAGAAGATGGTGCATCTGGTGCTCATCAACGGCAAGTACATCGCGCCGCAGGACCGGGCCACCCATGCTCTGCAGCCCGATGACGTGCTGGCCATCTGGCCGCCTATTGCGGGTGGGTGAACGCAGCACCCATGCAAGCTTCTTACGACGAGCGCTTTGAGCGCGATATGGCCTGCACCGAGGAGGACTGGTTGCGCTGGCTACCCGAAGCCTTGGGCGACCATCATTGGAAGCGCCAGAATCGCACGGTGGGCGTGCGCATCGGGGATGGTGCACTGGGGCTCAAATGGGAGGTGGCCGAGCCGCGCGTGATTGCCCAGGTGAGCATGCCGCGGCTGATCGTGCGTTTCCGCTTTGCCGGCATCGACGACGGCACGCGCAACGCCTTCATGAAGCGTTTTGATCTCTACATGCAAAGAGGCGGTGGTTAGCCCGGTGTCTTGCTGCCAAAGGTCCACCACGGCAGCACCTTGCGCAAGGACTGCACTTCTCCGCTATGCCAGGCGCGGTAGCCCGGCAAGGTCGACAGCCGCGCTTGCCATGCCTCGCTCTGCAGCAGGACCATCAGGGCCTGTATAGCCGGGTCATCCAGCGCAGACTTGAGACACACCAGGTGGTAGTTTTCTTCCAGCAAAGGCACAAAGCCCAGTCCGTGTGCCCGGGCGGCCACTTCGATGCCCAGTCCGACATCCGCCATGCCCGAAGCAATGGCGTGTGCCACTGCGACATGCGAAGGTTCGGTGTGCGCGTACCCGGGAAATTGCGTCGCATCCAGCGACGACTGACGCAGCAATTCGTCCAGTACCACGCGCGTTCCCGTGCCCAGCGGACGGTTGATAAAGCGTGCATTGCGCTCTTGCACATCCTGCAGGCTGTTGAGCTGCAAGGGGTTGCCTGCGGCCACCATCAACCCCTGAGTGCGGGTGGCAAAGCCGATGATCTTGTGCAGTCCGGGTTTGAGCAAGGGCTTGTAGATCTTTTCGGCCACAGACCCTGGCACCGGGTTCTGCACGGTATGGAAACCTGCCATCACGCAGCGCCCTTCGTTGAGCGCCCGAATGGCATCCACACTGCCGCTGAAACGGATGTCCAGGTGCACGCGCGCAGGCGAGGTCGACTCGCCATCGCCCAGGGCAAATTCACGCAAGGTGCCCAGCGCATCGTCGTGGCTGGCGTACAGCATGGCGACGTGCGCCTGCGGGTCGAAGGCGATGGCAAAGGCCCGCTCCAGCTCGCTTCGCAAGGCTTCGATCTGCGGCGCCAGGCGCGCCTGCGCCTGACCTTCAGCCCACATCAGCTTGGAGCCGAATTCGGTGAGTCGGGCCGATTGGCCTTTTTCCCAGATCAGCAATTCGCTGCCCAACTCCTGTTCCCAACGCTTGAGCTCGCCCCACACATGGCGGTAGCTCAGACCCAGCGCGCGTGCGCCGGCCGAAATGGATCCATGCGTGGAAACCGCCTGCAGCAGATCGATCAACGGGTTGCGCACTTGTGCGGGACTGCCGGTACGCGAGAGGGTGTAGTGGAACTGGATCCTATGCACAGCGTTTCATATGGTTGGTATTTGGGTGAGCGACTACGATACCTGAAGTTATGACGAGCTTTACCGATAGTGCCGCAACGGCGCTGCATCTGATTTTTTCCCTGGACCCCAATCTTCTGGCCATCGTGGCGCGCTCGCTCTGGGTGAGCGCCTGCGCGACCGCCATCGCCTGTGCGCTGGGTCTGGTGCTGGGCGCCTTGATAGGCGTGAGCCGGTTCCGCGGACGCCAGATGCTGCTGGCGCTGCTGAACACGTTTCTGGCCGTACCTTCGGTGGTCGTGGGTCTGGTGGTGTATCTGTTGCTGTCTCGCAGCGGGCCTCTGGGATTTCTGGGGTGGCTGTTTTCCTTCAAGGCCATGGTGCTGGCCCAGGGCTTGTTGGTGTTGCCCGTGGTGACGGCGCTCACGCGCCAAGTGGTAGAGGATGCGGAAGGTCTGCATGGTGAACAACTGCAGTCGCTGGGCGCGCGCTCCCTGTTGCGCAGCGTGCTGCTGGCCTGGGATGAGCGCTACGCGCTGCTGACCGTGCTGCTGGCTGCCTTTGGCCGGGCCATCTCGGAAGTGGGCGCGGTCATGATCGTGGGCGGCAACATTGACGGCTTCACCCGCGTGATGACCACAGCCATTGCGCTGGAAACCAGCAAGGGCGATTTGCCGTTGGCCCTGGGGCTGGGAATCGTCTTGCTGGCCGTAGTGCTGTTGCTGAACGTGCTGGTGTCCGCGCTGCGCCGTTGGCGCGAGCAGGAAGAGGGCGTTTCCAATGCGCTGGCTCCCATGGGGTTGGGTCTGTGATGCCGGTCGTCTCCCTGCAACAGGTGAATGTGCGGTTTGGCAAAGGTGCACGCGTGCTGCATGCCTTGCGGGACATCACGCTGAAAATCGCGCCCGGTGAGCGGGTGGCCCTGATCGGTGCCAATGGCTGCGGAAAAAGCACCCTGCTGCGCGTGTTGCACGGCCTGATCGCGCCCAGCACGGGCCAATTCGCACGCAACGAATCGCTGCGCCATGCCATGGTGTTCCAGCGACCTTATCTGATGCGCATGTCGGCACAGAGCAATGTGGCGCTGGGACTCTGGCTGCGTGGCCAGAACTGGGCGCAAGCCCGGCACTCGGCAGTATCTGCGCTGCAGCAGGTAGGCATGGCAGAGCACGCGCTGCGTGCGGCGCACCGGCTCTCGGGCGGTCAGCAGCAGCGGGTGGCCCTGGCGCGTGCCTGGGCCATGCAGCCGCAGGTGCTGATACTCGATGAGCCTACCTCCAGTCTGGACCCCCATGCCAAGCGGGAGGTGGAGGCGCTCATCCAGCAGTTCTCCGTTGCCGATCCCGCCATGACACTGGCTTTTGCGAGCCACAACCTGGGGCAGGTCAAGCGCCTGGCCACACGTGTGCTGTACCTGGAGCAAGGCCGCCTGGTGGCGGATCTGCCGGTGCACGAATTTTTTGACTCCGGAGCGCTGCAGCAGCAGTTTCCCCATGCCCATGCTTTTGTAAAAGGAGAACTCGTTTGAAACACCCAGTCCATGCATCCCAAGCTCTTCCACGCCGTCTGCTGCTTTCGGCCCTGATCGGTTGCGCAGTTCTGGCGACCCAGGCATACGCACAGCAAGCCTCCATCGTGATGGCATCCACCACCTCTACCGAGCAATCGGGCTTGTTCCCCTTCCTGTTGCCCGAGTTCAAGAAGGCTACCGGTGTGGACGTCAAGGTGGTAGCCGTGGGTACGGGGCAGGCCATCGACATGGGGCGCCGTGGCGATGCGGACGTGCTGTTCGTGCATGACCAGGTGGCCGAAGAAAAAGTGGTGGCCGAGGGTTATGCCGTCAAGCGCTTTCCCGTGATGTACAACGACTTTGTACTCATCGGGCCGGCGGCTGATCCGGCAAAGACAAAGGGCAAGGACATTGGCGATGCGCTGCGCAAGATTGCAGCGGGCAACGCCAGCTTCATTTCGCGCGGTGACAAGAGCGGTACCCATGCGGCCGAGCTGCGTTTCTGGAAGGCACTGGGCGATGGCGCATCCAAGGGCAGCGGTTACAAGGAGTGCGGCTGCGGCATGGGGCCCGCGCTCAACATGGCCGCCAGCACCGGCTCCTACGTGCTGGCCGATCGCGGCACCTGGCTGAGCTTCAAGAATCGTGCGGACTTGGCCATTCTGGTGGAGGGTGACAAGGCACTGTTCAACCAGTATGGCGTCATGGTGGTCAATCCGGCCAAGTTCCCGCACGTGAAGGCCGCGGATGCGCAGAAGTTTGTCGACTGGGTGACCTCACCGGCTGGTCAGACGGTGATTGCTTCCTACAAGATCGAGGGCCAGCAGCTTTTCTTCCCCAACGCCAATCGTTAGTTGGCACGCAATCTCACTGCTTGAGTGAGCCCAGATTGGTGACGAAGTTGGTGGCGTAGAGCGAATCACGGAACTCGGCATTCTCTTCAGAATGCCGGTTCATGGCCATTTGTTGCAGCTCATCTGCACGGATGGGCATGGAGAACAGGAATCCCTGCAACTCGTCGCACCCCATCTGCACCAGGACGTCGCACTGACCGCGCGTTTCCACACCTTCCGCGATGACCTTGAGATTGAGTGCCCGTGCCATGTCGATGACCGACTTGGCGATGGAGCGGGCCTCTTCGCTTTCCTCCAGATCGGTCACGAATGCGCGATCGATCTTGAGTTCGGCAGCAGGCAGGCGCCGCAGCGATCCCAAGCTGGAATAGCCGGTGCCAAAGTCGTCGATGGATACGTGAAATCCGGCCTTGCGCATTTTTTCGAAAGTGAGCTTGGTCGCCTGCGTGTCTTCCATGGCCACGGTCTCGGTGATCTCGCAGGTGAAGTTGTTGGGCCGCACGCCATAGCGCTGCAACACGGACTCAATGTGCTCCACCAGATCGTCCTGGCGCATCTGGTAGCCCGAGATGTTGACGGCAACGCGCATGCGCAGGCCACTCTCCAGCCAGACGGCCAGCGTTCTGCAGGCTTCTTCGATCACCCAGTTGCCGATGGGGCCCATCAGACCGTACTTTTCGGCCAGCGGGATGAACACGACCGGGCTCACAAATCCACGCGTTGGATGGTGCCAACGCAGCAACGCTTCCGCCGCCGTGACCTGCAGGCTCTTGGCATCTATCTTGGGTTGAAAGTAGAGGTCAAACTGGTTGGCCTCTACCGCCAGTCGCAGTTCGTTGACCAGTACGGCTTCGTCGCGGGCCTGCACTGCCATCTTGGGGTCGTAGAGGCAGTAATCCCCGCCGCCGCTGTTTTTGAGGCTGCGCATGGCCAACGTGGCGTTGCTCAGGATCTTCGCGCGCGCGCCATGCTCGGGATAGATGGCCACGCCTATGGAGCCGGTGGAGTGCGCCCTGTTGTCACCCAACTCGTAGGGCTGCGCCAGCGCAACCTTGATGCGGTCCGCCAGGTCCGTGCCCACGGTGGCACCACCACTGACAAGAATGAAGAACTGCCCGGCAGTGCCCTTGCAGACCTTGCCGCTGGTTCCGGCGCAATGGTCCAGGCGCTGCGCCGTGAGCTTCAGAACCTCCAGACTCTGATCTTCACCATACCCGTCTTCAATCAAGGCGAAATTATCCAGTGACACGGCAAGCACGGCGAAGGAAGATCCATCCCGGTCGGCGCGTCGTGTTGCTTCATCGAGCACTTTTTCAAAGGCTTCGAGAGTTAATGCCCCGGTAAGCGTGTCCAGATCGTGTTTGACCGAAAGCTCGACCAGCGCCCGGTCGCGGGCGGATGTGGCTTCTAGCCGTTTCTTGCGCTCCAGCCAGTACAGCCAGGAGAGCAGGGCGGCAACGCCCAAGCTAACGAATTGCCATGTATCCATGGAAATTCGCTCAACAAGACAACGTTTGGATCGATTGGACCGCCTGCATTTGCTCTTTCCCAGAGTATGAGTTTGATTGGAATCACTTCAATCCTTATTGGCATTATGTTCGAAAGTGATCAAAACTGAAAATGCATGGAGCCAGCACGCACCGGCTGCAACAGCACCAGCAAAGCGCCGGTGCCGCCCTGCGCCGGTGGTGCTTGCACAAAGGCAACCACCTCCGACTTCTGGACCAGCCAGCGCCGCACCTTGTCTTTGAGCACGGGAGCTTTGCCGGGCGAACCCAGGCCCTTGCCATGGATGACCCGAATGCAGCGGATGCCCTGGCGATGCGACTCCCGGATGAAGGAGGACAAGGTCTCACGCGCCTCTTCACTGCGCAGCCCGTGCAGGTCGATTTGCCGCTGGATGGACCATTTGCCCTTGCGCAGCTTCTGCGTCACGTCGGTGCCCACACCGGGCCGACGAAAGCTCAGGTGGTCATCGGTATCGAGCAGGCTGGTGATGTCGACTTCGTCGCTGATGGCTTCCTGCAGCGCGGCTGCGTCATCGAGTTGCTGTTGCTTGGGGATAGGCAGGGGAGGTGCTGGTCTGAGGTTGGCCAGGCGTGGCTCTGGCAGCCGCGCCACTTTGCCCACGGCGGCCTGGAACAGATTGCTTTGCGCCGCATGCCGCTTGGCCTCCAGTGCACGCCTTGCAGCTTCTGCGGCGGCGTGCTGGGCCTGGGCCTCGATTTCTTTCTTGACCGCCTTCAGATCGGCCAGGGAGTTGAATTTCACAGCAGCCCCTGTTCTGCCATGGACAGCGCCTGCCCAGGCGCCACGATGATGTGGTCCAGCACCCGCACATCCAGCAATGCCAAGGCCGCACGCAAGTTCTGCGTGAGGGAGATGTCGGCGGCCGACGGCTGCACCGCACCGCTGGGGTGGTTGTGGGCCAGCACCACTGCGGCAGCGTGGTGGTGCAGGGCGCGCAGTGCCACTTCCCTGGGGTAGACGCTGGTCTGCGTCAGCGTTCCGCGAAACAGTTCTTCAGTGGCCACCAGTTTGTTCTGGGCATCCAGAAAGCACACGGTAAACACCTCGTGCGTGCGCCGGGCCAAATGCAGCTGCAGGTACTGTTTGACGGCAGCCGGGTCGGCCAGCACGGTGCGCTCCTGCAGGCGCTGGGCAACCGCGCGCCGCGCCAGCTCCAGCACGGCCAACAGTTCCGCGCGCTTGGCGGGGCCCAGACCCTTGACCTTCTTGAGGTCATCCGGTGTGGCATGCAGCAGACCGGCGATGCCGCCAAATCCGCCGGATGGTTGCTGTGTGTCGCCGTTGCCCCGTATGCGCAGCAATTCGTCCGCCATCTGCAGCACGCCCTTGCCGGCGATGCCGGTGCGCAGCAGCAGGGCCAACAGCTCCGCGTCGCTAAGGGCCGAAGGGCCGCGCGCCAGCAGCTTTTCACGCGGGCGGGCTTCTGCAGGAAGGTCTTTGACGGACATGGAGGGCGGCTTTCTACAATAGAGGCCAGTTTATCGGGACTTTTATGACCACAGCGCTTCCCCGCGTTCAAGCGGGCTCCTTCCTCACCTTGCACTACCGCCTGTCGGGCCCGGCTGGGGACATCATCAATACCTTCGATGGAAAACCGGCCACGCTCAGTCTGGGCACGGGTGAGCTTTCACCTGCCGTGGAGGAGCGCCTCATCGGACTGGAGGAGGGCACCCGCACTACGTTTGAGCTGCCTGAAGGCGCGGCCTTTGGCCCGCGCAACCCCGACATGCAGCAGTGGCTGGCGCGCAAGGTCTTGAGCGACATGGGCGACCCCCACGAGACCTACACGGTGGGTGACGTGGTGGAGTTCCCTACGCCGGATGGCCGGGGCAAGTTTGCCGGTGTGGTGCTGCAGGTCAAGGATGCATCGGTGCTGTTCGATTTCAACCACCCCCTGGCGGGGCAGCCGGTGACCTTTGAGGTTCAACTGATCGGAGTGCTATGACACAGGAGATTCTTCTGGCCGAGCCGCGCGGTTTCTGCGCTGGCGTGGACCGCGCCATCGAGATTGTGGAAAAGGCGTTGACCAAGTTTGGCGCGCCCATTTATGTGCGCCATGAAATCGTGCACAACACCTACGTGGTGAACGATCTCAAGCAAAAGGGGGCGATCTTCATCGAGGAGCTGTCCGACGTTCCGCCGGGTTCCACCCTGGTGTTTTCCGCCCATGGCGTGAGCCGGGCTGTGCATGAAGAGGCGGCAGCACGTGGCTTTCAGATCTTTGACGCCACCTGCCCACTGGTGACCAAGGTCCATGTGGAAGTCGCCAAGCTGCACAAGGAAGGCTTTGAGTTCATCATGATCGGCCACAAGGGCCACCCGGAGGTGGAGGGCACCATGGGCCAGCTCGACAGCGGCATCCATCTGGTGGAGGACGTGGAAGACGTGGCGCACGTCAACCCGTCCCAGACCGAAAAGCTGGCGGTGGTGACGCAAACCACCTTGAGTGTGGACGATGCGGCCGAGATTGCCGCTGCGGTCAAGGCGCGCTTCCCCAAGGTGCGTGAGCCCAAACAACAGGACATTTGCTACGCCACCCAAAACCGGCAGGACGCCGTCAAGATGATGAGCCCACAGGTGGACCTGGTGATCGTGGTGGGCAGCCCCACCAGCTCCAACAGCAACCGCCTGCGCGAAGTGGCCCGCAAGCTGGGTACGCAGAGCTACATGGTCGACAGCGCCGAGGAGTTGCAACCGGAGTGGTTTGAAGGCGCCCAGCGCGTCGGGCTGACTGCGGGCGCATCGGCTCCCGAAATTCTGGTCAAGGCGGTGATTGACCGCATCAAATCGCTGGGCGCTGTGTCCGTTCGCAAAATGAACGGCATCGAAGAAACCGTCAAGTTCCCGCTGCCCAAGGGCCTGCGCCTGGACACGTAAAATCAGACCATGCTGGACATCACACAACTCCGTAAAGACCTCGACACCGTCGTGGCACGCCTTGCCACCCGCAAGTCCCCGCAAACCTTTCTGGACGTGGACGCGTTTCGCACCCTGGAAGCCGAGCGCAAGACCATCCAGATGCGCACCGAAGAGCTGCAAAGCAAGCGCAACACCCTGAGCAAGCAGATCGGCATGCTCAAGGCCAAAGGCACGCCTGCCGAGGTGGACGCCGTCATGGCCGAAGTCGCCGGCATCAAGACCGAGCTGGAAACCTCCGCCACGCGCCTGGACCAGATCCAGACCGAGATGCAGACCCTGCTGCTGGCCGTGCCCAATCTGCCGCACGAGAGCGTGCCCGTGGGCAGCGATGAGCATGGCAATGTGGTGGTGCGCAGCTGGGGCGCGCCGCGCAACTTTGACTTCGCCTTCAAGGACCATGTGGATCTGGGCGAACCCCTGGGCCTGGATTTCGAGATGGGCGTCAAGCTCACCGGTTCACGCTTTACCGTGATGAAAGGGCAGATTGCCCGCCTGCACCGCGCGCTGGCCCAGTTCATGCTGGACGTGCAAACCACCGAGCACGGCTACACCGAGTGCTACACACCCTACATCGTCAACGGCGAGACCCTGCGCGGCACCGGCCAGCTGCCCAAGTTTGAAGGCGATCTGTTTGCGGCCAAGAAAGGCGGACAAGAGGGCGAAGAGCAACCCGACAACACCGCGCTCTACCTCATCCCCACCAGCGAAGTCACCATGACCAACTTCGTGCGTGACGTGGTGGTGGCCGAGAGCGAATTGCCCATCAAGCTCACCGCCCACACACCGTGCTTCCGCTCCGAAGCGGGCAGCGCTGGCCGTGACACCCGCGGCCTGATCCGTCAGCACCAGTTCGACAAGGTCGAGATGGTGCAGATCGTGCACCCCGACAAGAGCTACGAAGCATTGGAAGAAATGACCGGCCACGCCGAAGCCATTCTGCAAAAGCTGGGCCTGCCCTACCGCGTCATGAGCCTGTGCACCGGTGACATGGGCTTTGGCGCTGCCAAGACCTATGACCTGGAAGTGTGGCTGCCCGCGCAGAACACCTACCGCGAAATCAGCTCCGTCTCCAATTGCGAGGCCTTCCAGTCACGCCGCCTGCAGGCACGTTACAAGAACGCCCAAGGCAAGAACGAGCTGGTCCACACCCTCAACGGCTCCGGCCTGGCCGTAGGCCGCACCCTGGTTGCGGTGCTGGAGAACTACCAGAATGCCGACGGCTCCATCACCGTTCCCGAGGCACTGCGCCCCTTCATGGGCGGCCTGGAGCGCATAGGCGCATAACCCCTGCGCCACGCTGGTAGAATCCCGGCTTCGTCCAGTCGAAGCGGTTTTCAGGAGAAGTGGCAGAGTGGTCGAATGTACTTGACTCGAAATCAAGCGTAGGGGCGACCCTACCGTGGGTTCGAATCCCACCTTCTCCGCCAATGCAAACGGCCTGCTGCTATTCAAATAGCAGCAGGCCGTTTTCTTTTGTGCCGACTTACCTAGCGCCTCAGTCGATCTTCACATACTCAAATTCCACCGGCTGCTGGTTGATGCCTGTGCGCGGAGGTGCGATCCAGGAGGCGTATGCGCCGGCCTCATGGCAAGGCTTCATCAGCGAGTGGATGAACTGCATGTCGTCGTCGTTGGGCAGCCAGTTGCCCTTTTGCGCGTTCCATTCGGCTTCAGTCAGCAGCTTGCCTGTGGGGCTGATGCGGTGTCCCGCAAACTCGCCGATGCGGCGGTTGAAGCCCTTGTGGGGTTGCGTGATCTTGAAGTTGATGCCGGCCTTTTCGATCACCTTGTTCCAGCGGTCGATGCCGCCCTGGCAGTCGGCGATGTAGTCGTCCAGCAATCGGCAGTTGATGGCACGCAGGGCGGGTACGGACTCATCCACCAGCTTGCCGTCGACCACGCGTGTGACGGTGTAGCTTTCGTTCTGCAACTGGTGATCGTCGTTCAGCTTGGCTTCGTTGAAGCGGCCTTTGAGGCCGGAGCTGAAGGCTTCGGCGCCGTTGCTGGAGATTTCCGAGCCAAACAGGTCGCGGGTTACCGACATGTGGAAGTTGGCCTTGCGTTGCAGCAGGGGCAAGTCCACCACGCCCAGTTTGCGGATGGCTTCGGTGTCGTAGGGGTCGGTGATGCCGGCCTTGACCATGGCATTGCAGGTGGCCTCGATGGTGCGGCCCACGCCGGTTTCGCCCACAAACAGGTGGTGCGCCTCTTCGGTCAACATGAAGCGGCAGCTGCGGCTCAAGGGGTCGAAGCCGCTCTCGGCCAGTGCGGCCAGTTGCATTTTGCCGTCACGGTCGGTGAAGTAGGTGAACATGAAGAAGGACAGCCAATCCGGTGTGAGTTCGTTGAACGCACCCAAGATGCGTGGGTTGTCTTGCTGGCCGCTGCGGCGTTCCAGCAGCGCCTGCGCTTCTTCACGGCCGTCCTTGCCAAAGTACTTGACCAGCAAATACACCATGGCCCAGAGGTGGCGGCCTTCTTCCACATTCACCTGGAACAGGTTGCGCATGTCGTACAGACTGGGTGCGGTCTTGCCCAGGTAGCGCTGCTGTTCGACGGAAGCGGGCTCGGTGTCGCCCTGGACCACGATCAGGCGCTTGAGCAGGGCACGGTATTCGCCCGGCACTTCCTGCCAGGCGGGCTCACCCTTGTGCTTGCCAAAGGGAATGGTGCGGCCTTCCACTGGGGACGCCAGCAGAATGCCCCAGCGGTAGTCGGGCATCTTCACGTAGCCGAACTTGGCCCAGCCAGCCGGGTCCACGCCCACGGCGGTGCGCAGGTAGACGTCAGCATCCTGGAAGCCGTCCGGACCCATGTCCTTCCACCAGTCGATGTACTTGGGGTGCCAGCTCTCCAGGGCGCGCAACAACTGGCGGTCGGAGGAAAGCCCCACGTTGTTGGGGATGGAATCGTCGTAACTGACTTCCACAAACCGGTCGTTCTCAACGGATTCGCGGTCTTCAACTAATGCATCTGTCTGGCTCAAGTGTCTTCTCCTGTAAAAGTTATGCGAATCACAAGAGCACTTTAATGCATGCATCTTTGTGATAAACGGCACTATGATGCATGTATTGATGGGTGAGTTTGCGATAAATCAAACAAATGTGAAACACATTGCATGAAATGCGGCAGAAAAACCGCCACCAGGAGATTGGAAGCAGCATGGCGCTACCGCCGCGGGCCAGACCCGCAGCGCTCCTGGTGGCAGGGGGCTAGCTAGAACCTGTAGTTGACGCCAACGTACAGTGAGCGGCCCATGCCGGGCACGGCGGTCCCCCAGGACGAGGCATTGTTGGTACCCACTTCGCGGTTAAGTGACATCGTAAAACCCTGCCCCACATAGGCCCCACCCAAGGGCTGGTAGTACATCTTGTCAAACAGGTTTTCAATGCCAAAGTCCATTTGGAATCGGCCGCGGGTGTAGCTCGAACGCAGGTTCACGAGGCTGTATTCGGGCGTACGCACTTCGTTGCGTGTGGCAGAAACATCGTTCTTGGCAGTCACCGAGACCAGTTCGGCTGTGTTTTCCCAGCCTTCCAATTTCTGTACCAGCGAGAAACGCACATTCAAGGGCATGACGTTGTACAGATTGTCTCCCGTGGTCAGGTTTTTGCCGCTTGTGTAGTTGAGGCGCGTCTTCACGCTCCAGTAACCCCACCCATTGGCGCCCACCGGCGCTTGTCCGGCGATGTTCATGCCGTACAGGCGGGCTTCCTGGTTGACGTACTGAAGTTTGACGAAGCCCGTGGTGGCTGAGATGTTGGAGGCCGC
Organism: Rhodoferax sp. GW822-FHT02A01; assembly: GCF_038784515.1. NCBI lineage: Bacteria > Pseudomonadati > Pseudomonadota > Betaproteobacteria > Burkholderiales > Comamonadaceae > Rhodoferax > Rhodoferax sp. GW822-FHT02A01. The sequence continues at coordinate 151 of NZ_CP152376.1, read as the reverse complement.
GGAACCGGGGTAGTTGCGTGTCGCGTCTATGTAGTCCTGCACATGCGTGTAGAACGGCGTCACGGAGAGTTGCGACTCCCTATCACCACTGTGCCAGTCACTGGTGAAGCTCAAGGTATGGGCAACCTCGGGCTTGAGGTTGGGGTTGCCT